>OY970064.1:0-5456889 GCA_963705265.1 uncultured Acidobacteriaceae bacterium | reverse complement strand
CATTCTGGAGGTGGCGAAAGAGGCGTTCACCCGGTCTGGTTCAAATGCCAGCCTCGACGACATTGCTAAAGAGGCGGGTGTTGGAGCGGGGACTTTGTATCGCCACTTTCCTACCCGTGATGCATTGATCGAAGCGGTCTATCGGACTGAAGTGGAAAAGATGGCATCAGCCGAGAAGAAGTTTTCCGAAAGCCTTCCTCCCATCGAGGCTTTGCGAGCCTGGATGCTTTTGTTCGTCGATTACATCGCAACGAAGCAGATCATCGCCCCGGCACTGAACTCAGTCGTAGGAGGGCCATCGAAGCTGTTTGAAAATTCACGCAGTCAAATCCAGGGAGCGATTGATTCGTTGGTGAAGCGCGCCATCAAGAGCCGCGACATTCGTCAAGATCTGGAGCCATTCGATCTCCTTCGGGCGCTGATCGGCGTCTCTCATGTGGCGTCCGGCCCTGACTGGCAGCAAAGCGCCAGGAGACTCGTGGACATCCTCATCACGGGTTCGCGCCCAATCAAATAGACCGCTGCAAAAGTTAGGATTCGATTACCGATCCATTCGGCGCGTCCACCCAAGGATGAGTCCACTCGATATGGTTTGACCAGATCGAGGAGTGTATCGACTAGTCGGCTAACCTTGTCTTGGGATTACTTCTGGCTTGCCCGTCATTCGAGAGTAATACAATGACGCATTCTTCAGTCGGAAAGCCCCACGTTCCAAATGTTAACTAATAGGTCCTGACCGGAACGCAGGCCCTTATCAATGACACCAACCTGAATCCTCACTTGCGGCTTCGCACCGACCTTTCACGTGCAGACACCTTCTTGTTTGCCCTCTTTTTCGTGGGCTTGATTCGGAGTGCATCTATGGGTTCCCGCCGCGTAGAAGCAGCCATCAACCACGCCTCAAAGCCAAATTCGAGCCCGCTTGCCGGTTTGATCTCGCCTAACACTTGAGCGGCTTCTAGCGTCGCGGCTCCATGTAGGAATGCCCAAAGCGCGACGGATGCCTGCGCAGCTCGGTCGGACTCGGCAATTCGTCGCACCTGCTCGACGGTGAACGTCCAGAGGCTTTGGTGGGAGGTCGCATCGTGCCCTGGCGCGTGGAGACTCATCATCGCCTCGTAGAGGTGAGGATTGTCCCTTGCGAACTTGAGGTAAGCAGATGACATCTTGCGAATTGCCGTAATCGGTTCGCATCCGTCGGCTGCTTTCCTCAGCGCCAGCTCCAGTTGCCGGGCAGCTTCGTTTGCCAGGGCAGCTTCGAGTGCCCGCCGATCTGAAAAGTAACGGTAGATCGCGTTGGGCGCAAGGTCGAGGGAAGCAGCGATGTTCCGTAGCGATAAGTCGCGCATACCCCCGTGAACGAGTTCCTTAACCGCAGCAGAAAGGATGGTTTCGCGGTCTGTTTTCGACGGATACGGCATACAGAACACTGTACACCTTGACATGTCGTGCGCCAAGATGTACGCTGTACACAGTGAAGATGGACAGTAGTCATCTTAGGAGAAATGCAATGGCGAACAGCAAAGATGTCGTGGTCACGGGGGTCTCCACCGGAATCGGTTGGGGAGCCACAAAGGTGCTTGTTTCAAAGGGATTTCGCGTGTTCGGCTCTGTACGCAAGCAGGCTGACGCCGATCGTTTGCAAAGAGAGTTCGGTAACGGCTTCGTGCCTCTCATGATGGACATTACGGACGCAGACGCTGTACATCAAGCTGCCCAGAAGGTCAGCTCCATGATAGGCAACAGGAACATGGTCGGCCTGGTGAACAATGCAGGAATTGTAGTCGGTGGGCCGCTGCTTTATCTGAGGCCCAGCGAGTACAGGCGGCAGTTGGAGGTCAACATGGTCTCGCCGCTTGTCGTAATCCAAGCCTTCGCGCCTCTGTTGGGAACGGATAAGAAGAGGCAGGGTCCCGCAGGGCGCATTGTGAACATCACCTCCAGCGTGGCAAAAGTTGCTATCCCGCTTCTCGGTGCCTATAGCGCTTCCAAATTTGGTCTTGAAGGCATGTCGGACGCGCTGCGGCGAGAACTGATGTTATTTGGCATCGACGTCGTGATCATTGAACCGGGCACCGTGAACACGGCGATGTATGACAAGGGCGAAAAAGAAGATCTGAGTGAGTTCAGGCAGACCGAGTATTGGGAGGCAGTGCAGAACTTCCAGAAATTCATCGTCACCGAAGCACGTAGCAATGGCTTATCCCCTGAGCGTTTGGGCGAAGCCGTCCACGTGGCACTCAGCACGGCGAAACCGAAGGCACGCTACGCGGTCATTCCGCAACGTTTCAAGAACTGGACTCTGCCCAGACTTGTTCCTGCGAGGATGCTCGACGCCGAATTCGCAAAGCAGATGAAACTCACAAAACGGTAGCCAGCCTCGAACAGGTGGAGAACCGATGGCAAAAACAGTTTCCTCAGCAACCGATCGCTACCGAGAAGCCGACCAACCGGGGCCTACACGTGGACACAAGCGCGTTTCTCGGGGCTAACCCAACGGGCGAGCTGATAACTTCTGGATTGCCCGTGATTTGACCAGTATCGAGCCCGTTTCAAATCTCCGAGAGTCTGGCTTGTATCCCGGAATGAATAACGAGGGGATCAGGCGCGGGAAACTCGCGCGAATCCCGAGTAATTAAATCATTTATCTTCAATCGCTTGGGAACATTTGGAGCCAGAGTTACGAAATTAATTGACGTACAATACATCGTACGATATATTGTGAAACATGATTAGACAAAACCATTGCGAAAATTTCTTAACCTCAACACGTCTCGACAGAGCCTTCGGCCGCGAACACGGTCGCGAACGCTACCGAGAACACACCCGAGGACACGGACGCGACGACAGCGGCGAAAACAGTCGCGAACATGACCGAGGACACGCCCGAAGACTCGGGCATCATCATGGGCGCCGCGGATTCCGTCGTGGAGGCCCTGGATTTATGGGCGACTTCGCCGGCGGCGATTTTCCTGGCGGGCGCAAGCTCGACGCGATCGACATTCAACTGGTGATCCTCGCGTTGCTCGCCGAACAGCCAGCGCACGGGTACGAGCTGATTAAGACCCTCGAAGAACGTTCGGGCGGATTCTATACGCCCAGCCCGGGCGTGATTTATCCCGCGCTAACTTACCTGCATGAGATCGGTCACAGCAGCGTGGAGCAGCAGGGTACTCGGAAGCTCTACAGCATTACGCCTGAGGGCAAGACCCATCTGGAAGAGAACCGCGCGAACGCTGAAGCGATTCTCGACGCTCTGGAGCGAGTTGGCGGACGAATGGAGCAGGTGCGCGAAGCATTTGCTGGCGTGGGCGATTCAGACGGAGGCGCTTCCGATGAAGTGCATCGCGCGCGCCACGCTCTGAAGCACGCGCTGCGCCGCAAACACGGGTGCGATCCCGAGGAAGCGAAGCGGATTGCCAAGATTCTTGACCGGGCCGCGGCGGAAATATTGGGAAGGTAGCGGCGACCGCAGGCGCATATCAAACTTGAAAGGACAGACGAACAGAAAGAGCGATTCATGCCAAATACTTTGCTAAATGAAACGTTCAATAGCGTAATTCAGGATGAACGGGTCCGCGCGGTAATCCAGCGACTGGAGGCGGAACGTCGTGGCGCGCGGGCCGGCAGTCCAAACGATGACGGCCAAAGTCGAGATCCGTATGACTATGTGGACCGGGGGTTCTCGATTCGTCCCGAGCAAGGCGACCTGATTTATTTTTTGTGCCGAGGAATGCGGGCGACGCGCGTCGTCGAGTTCGCGACATCGGTCGGAATGTCGACCCTTTACTTCGCGGCAGCTATGCGCGACAACGGCGGCGGCTGCGTGATCGGTTCGGTATTGATCCCAGAGACTACGCCGCGTGATCGGGCCGCCCGGCCCGGCCGAGCCATGTCAAAACTCATAGATTGACACCTTCGACTTCGTTTCCGCCGATTTCAATGCCGTCCTGAAATTTAAAGTAGTTACAGCTGCGAAGTCTGGCGGGCGTGTTGCACTCTCGACCCTACAAGGAAGAGTGTGGCATGTTGAAGATCTCTGTCATTAAGAGCCCACGCCAATGCCGACTGGTGGTCGAGGGTATTCTCGTTGAGCCTTGGGTAGCCGAACTCCTTGGCGAGTACACAAAGGCCAAAGAGCATCTCGATGGCCGTGAACTTGTCATCGATATCACAAACCTTAGTGCCGTAAGCGCAACTGGGGAAGATGCTCTCCTGGAACTGATCGACGATCATGCCCGATTCCACTGTGGCGTCTTCACAAAGGAAGTCTTAAAGCAACTCGCGTCGAAGCGACGGTCGAAGTGAACATTGGGACAATCACGCTGTCGATCATTACGACGATGGTGCGCACGTTAAGTTGGGGCTCGGCAGTGTCGAGTTTTAATTTTGACAGTTTTGACACTTGAGCCGCGCTTCGCGCTTTGCCCTGCACCGGCGCAGTTAAGGATCAAGCAGTTAGCGAAAAAAAGTGTTTGGCATCGGGATTGCCATTGGCAACGGTATATGGACGCCAATCAGGATCTTTTCGGTCATCAGCAAGATTTTCTCTGAAAGTTCCCGGAACCAGAAACTGAGCGAGGATGATGGCAAGTCTTAAACAGCGATTGGATGAATTTAAGAAGTCCTTTGAGTCTGGTGCTCCGCCCTATGACGCGCCGCGCGAGGCGATCGAAAAAATGCATCGGGCGACAGCAGAGCTGGAGGCTTCGGGGATTTTAGATCGCGCCTTGAAAGTGGGAGATCGCGCTCCGAGCTTCACGCTATTCAATCAAGAGCATGTACAGGTAGCCTCGAGCGATCTTTTGCGCGAAGGACCGCTAGTGGTCGGTTTCTTCCGAGGCCATTGGTGACCCTACTGCAACATGGAGCTGGAGGCTCTACAGGAGGTCAATTCTGAGGTCACAGATATGGGAGCGCACATTGTGGTGCTCACTCCTGAACTCGAACGTTACACCCGCAGCCTTCACAAGAAGCTAAACCTGACGTTCGACATCCTGACGGATCTTCACCTGAAGACCGCAGAGCGGTTCGGCCTCGTGTTTACACTGCCGGACTACTTGCGGGAGCTTTACAGGTCCTTCGGGAGCACCTTGGACAGGTTCCACGATGAATCGGAATATCGCTTGCCGCTGCCCGCGCGGTACGTGATTGACAAGCAAGGCATCATCCGTGCGGCCGATGTGAACGCGGACTATACGATCCGCCCTGAGCCTTCCGAAACGCTGAAGCACTTGCGGACATTAACTAAATGATTTGACCGCAAGAGCTCGACTGATGCAGGCAAAAACAGAGGGGAAAAATATATGGCTACATTTCAAACTGATTACCTCAATGCTTATAACAACCTAAAGCTGACACGAGATGACAAAGGAGTGCTGGTTGCTGAAGTCCACACCAACGGCGGACCGTGCATTATGACCGCGCAAGCCCACACGGAGTTTGTCGATGGGTTCTACCGGATTTCGCAAGATCGCGCGAACAAGATCGTAATCCTTACGGGCGCTGGTGGGGAGTTCATTACCGATGTTGATTGGTCCTCTTTCGGCAACGCCGCCGATCCGGGCGTTTGGAGCCAGGTTCACGATGAAGGTGTTCAGGCTTTGGAAAACATCGCCAACATACGCGTCCCAGTCATCGCGGCAATCGAGGGACGTGCCCATGTGCATTCAGACTACGCGCTGATTGCCGAAGGCCTAGCCGTGACATCTTGAAACGACTCTCGAATATCAAGGAAGGTGTCCAGGGATGGCCGAAAAGCGGACCAGACAACGCACAGAGAAGAGCTTTTGCGACTGGGTTCAATGAACTGCGCGGTTTTGTCATCGAAAGGGAAAAACTCAAAGAATCCTATCGCAACAACTTAGTGAATGTCATTGATGACGTAATTCCGTTCAACATGTCCGGGAAGAATTGTAAGTCGCCGCTAATGCTTTTGGTTAACCCTTGAACGCTTGCTTGGCTTCCGGTTCTCGGCGGTGCGGCGCGGGACCGAAAAGTGATTCGTATGGTTCACAACTGGTGCTGGATCTTACGACACGTTTAGCATCGTGGCAGTGATACCAGTGATACCGAAAACAGTGTAAAGCTGGGTCACAGCAGCAACGTATGCAACGCTGGCTAAGAGTCACAATACGATGTAAAACGTTGTAATCGCATAAGTTATTTACGATTCGGCTGAAGGCAGGGGAGATAGCAATTTGTGGGGTAATAGAATCCCACTCTCTCCGCCAACTATCTACACTAACTGCTTTGTTTTCAATTAGTTATGCACCTAAATCAATGCCGCCGTTCATACCGTAAAACCCATTCCACACATCTCGGTTGGCGTTGACCCGAATGAGAGAAACCTTGGGCCGATGCGAAAGCAAATGGAAGCATGGCACAGAAGTGAACTGACGGATGTCACTGCGAAGGTGCTGAAGCAGTCCGCTGCGCTCATAAAACCGAATTGTCCGGATCTTTACGGCTGCCTGGTGTGCCAGTTCTCCGATGCCTATCCCGATATTGTGGACCCTATACCTAGGTTATAACGCAGGCGATTTCGAGGGTGAGTTCACGGCCTCGAAGGAAGTTGTGAAATAGTGCTATACCTCGCTGGAGTCAGTAAATACGCGGGTCTGCGTTACGCTGGGAACGATCAATGGAACGCGGCAGATTCGTGATGCCATCTTCCTTCTTTGGTTGTTGCTAGTTAAGGTTACGCAATTCCTTTAAAACGGGCGGATCAGGCGGCTGAACGTTGTCATTGTGCCCGCACTGTTCATACTTAGATTCGCCCAAACACCACGTTGTCGAGGACCACGCCTGAGGCTGGCCTAGCTCAGTCAAGCCGTGCTGGTCGTACTGTACAACCTGCGACCAGTCCGGCGAGACTGTGAAATCTTGCGAAATTCCGGTTCCGGTATCGACAACACCTCCCAGTTGCAGCACCTCATGAATTTTCATGTCCGCACTGAGACGAAGAATCCGCAGTTCGGTACGCGGGCAGGCGCCGCATTGCTCTGAGCTGTTTACACCGTAAGCCCGCGGCCCAACCTTGATCAGCAGGTCTCCTCCTGGCAGGCGGTGCGCGTCGAAGCCATGCTCGTCAACGCGCACATTAAAATTCTGCGTCGTCTCGCCTTTTCGATAGCTCAGGTGTGGCCCACAAACCCATTCGCTCTCAGAGATTCCGTGCCAGAAATAATGCACTGGACGCGCAATCGGCGATAGCGCCTCCGGCCCAGCCGGATACCCGCCGCCATCGTTCGCTACAACGAAAGCATCTGAGTCGAACTCCCAGTGTTGGTCAGTCTTTGGGACGAACCATGCCGCATAACTATTCCCATATTCGTCTTTGCCGCCCAAGGGTAGGTCGCAAGGGGTGATGTGGAAGTGATGTGGCGGATCAAAGCGAAGCAGATTGAAGGTCTCAGGCTTACCATAGACACGCGATGGAGACGAGGTGGAATAGGCTCCTACTTTATTCCCCGGCTCTGGTGCGTTAAAGACATCAACCAGCAAACGCAAATCGGTTAGTTCGGTCTCAGAGAGCGGCGGAAAGTCTATGAACGGAATCATGATCTCGAACGTATAGCCAACGCGGTTTTTGCCGGGACCGGGCCACATCTGCAGATGACTGTGAGGCTTAAGTGGCGCCGGGATTTCCTCGCTGCCGGGCTGGTCGCTGGCAAAGTGGGTGATGATCTCATCGTATGCCGGCGTGGCAAAAGATTCGACCGCATAGTTCGGTGTGACTAAATACTGGCGCGCGAAAAGCCGTTTGAAATACGGACGGTAGTGAGTTTGCATGCCTGCCCAACGCCGGCACTTTTGTTCCATCGCCTCTGTGTTTTCGGAGACGCTTTTCTTTACCCAGTCTTTGCAGGAGTCTACCCCGTTCGGTAAAGTGACCTCTTCTTGGAATCGGTCGCCCCAGCCAATCGGAGGCAGCTCGGGATCTTTGGCGCCGGCCAGCCAAATCTCAACGTGGTCTCGCTCAAGAATCAGGTTCTTGTTGCGCGGGAAGTCAGGCGAGCCACCATCAACTTCTCCGACGACGAGCAAACCGTAACCCACGCTCTGCACCCAAACATGTCCGTGCCGCGCGCCTGGTCCGTGCGGTACAAGTGTGATATCCGGAGGGCGGTCCGCGTATGGTGCGATCACCATCCCGAGACCACGGTTTAGTACCTGCGGCACTTCGATGGGGCTGTGCTGATCTTGCGCAAGAACCACCATGGAGGAGAGAAACACGATCCCAATCGAGAGAAGGCTGTTCATTTAACCTCTTCAGCAGAATCAGCAAACAAACCACTCCACGTGCTGTGAACGACAAATGGAGCGCGTATCCTCACTTGCCCATCAAGGCGTATTGATTGCCGTATAAGTCCTCGAAAATGGCCTGTCGTCCCCAGGGCAGCTTAGTGGGCGGCCCCAGGAAATTTACGCCACGCTCGCGCAGGGTCTCGTAGGTCTCGTCCAGGTTGTCAGCCCGGAATACCCATGTCGTGCCTTTTCCGACCTGTTCCATCTTCACGCGTGCGCGCTCGGCGCCGTGCTCCTCTGGTATCGGCTGTTGAAGAACGATGCCGAAATCGCTCTGATCTTGAGGTGTCACAACCAGCCATCGCGTCCCTTTTCCGTAAGGCGCATCCTGCAACTTCTTGAGGCCAAGGACCTCCGTGAACCAGCGGAGAGCCTCCTCTTGATCGCGTACCAGTATGGTGACAAGGCTCAGCTTGGTAATCATGCTCTTTCTTCTCCTTATCTCCCGAAATCCGGTCTTCAAGGTTTCTGCTTCTGGACAGCAAGCTGCCCATCCAACCCGATTCTTCGCATCAGTCCTTTGCCGCTTCTGACGGGCGGCGGCGATAGGTGGTCGTCATGCTTTTGATAGCCTTGCCGTCCGGCCCCCGGCTGAAAAGGGTAACGACTTCCGTGTTGGGGTCGGTGAACCGCGCGACTCCCGTCACCGGAGTCAGTTTCCCCTTCCCATCCTTTTCGAGTGAGGTCATTCGAAAAGTCTTTTTCGAGCTGTCATATGTTCCTTCGAGCAGGGTTATATGCCTTCTCTCCGAATCAACCCAAACGCCCACGTACTTTGCCTTCTGGGGATCAAAGCCGGTAATGGCATGAGCGATGAGGGGGCACCCGAGGGCTGAACGCCCGCCCATCTCCCCCTCAAAATCGCTGAGAAGCCACGCACCACCTACCGCCAACCTGTTGGTTTGCGTGCCCTTCGATACGCTCTTTGCGGCGTTCGGAGAAGCCTGCATTTCGATCGTGACATCTCACGTACCCTCGCGTTGCCGGAGCACTTCAGACATCGGTCCTAGGTCAGGTTCGGCGGGAGCAGCGTCCCGTGAGGCGGCATCCCCCTGGACAGGCGGGGTTCCGCCGTTTGCGCCACTTAAAGGCGTCAGGAGTGCCAGGACCAAAGTGAAAACGAAAGATCGCGTCATAGTGCATCCTCCTTTCGCGTTTCTTGCAAAACCATCCGTGCGAGAACGGCCGGCAGGCGTTGATCGATCTTGTGTGCCCATCCATGGCTCAACACCCACGCCAGTGCGAGTCCGCGTGCGCCACCGAAACCCCGGTGCTCAAGACACAATCGTGTTCCCTCGACCACCGGTTCCAGGCGGAAGGTTACGACGCTTCCTTTGCCGCCCCAGCCATATGACAGGACTCGTGGCTCATCCACTTCAACCACTTCACAGGGAATGATTCGTTCGAACCCGAATCTCGATTTTGAGCGAAAGTGGAACTTGTGCCCTATCCGCGGCGCGAAGTCGTTTTCCATCAGCCAGTCCGCCAAATCATCGGGATTGGTCAGGGCGTGCCAAACTTCTTCCGGACGGTTCGGATAAACCATTTCAAAACTGAGGTCGCGTTTCACGAGCGTTTCCTCAGGTGTGAGCCGAGCGCCTCCAGCTTCGCGGTCCAGAAACGTTCGTAGAGGGCAACCCAGTTATAGATTTGTTCCAACGGCTTCGGCCGGAGCCGGTAACGACGCTCCCTGCCGACGCGCCGCGCGCGCACAAGGCGCGTTCTGAGCAGGATGGCCAGATGTTGCGAAATGGCCGGACGGGTCATTGCGAAGCGCTCGGCGAGGGAATTGACCGGTTCTTCACCCTCAGCCAGAAGATCGAGCAGCGCGCGTCGTGTAGGGTCCGCGATTGCGTAAAACACGTCCCCGGCGAAGCGCGAGTTTCGATGGCTGGTGGTCCGGGTGTCGGGCATACGATTCGTTAGCATTCCCTTACCGCTTTATACGTAAGCATATACTTACTTGTCAAGGTCGGTATAAGATTGATGCAGCTGGGCGAGCGGTCGCTGGGAGCTAAGACTTTGGGGTGCAGAGATGGATATAAATGCCTTCTATGAAAAGGATGATGCTGCCCGCGCGGTGCGTGCGCTGCGTCTACTTGCGAAACATGATATCTCGCGCTGGGCGTTGACCGGCGGGACTGCAATCGAGCTGCATCTGCATCAGATGGGCGCCCAACCTTACGTGCGACCGTTGCACGACCTGGACTTTATCGCGGCGAGCTTCGATTGTATTCCCCCAAGCCTCGGCGCCGTGGTTTTGTCTCGGCATGTACATCCACATGACCCCCCAGCAAAAACCATGTTGCAGGCCGTGGACCCCGACACTTCGGTAAGGATTGACGTGTTCCGTGCATACGGGTTCGAGATGGAGCGTGCGCAGAGCATCGAACTGGTCGAATCCGCGTTCCAAATTGTGGCCTTCGAGGACCTTGTCGCAAGACACGCGCGTCTGTGTTGCGATCTGCTTCGCGAACAGAATCTAGCACCGAAATTCGCGCGTGACTTTCTTCGTATGGTGGACTTTGCGAAGCCCGAGCGTATCGAAAATGTCTGGCAGGAGCACCGTAAGCTAGAGGATCCCAGGAGATTCTCTGAGGCGGCGGACCTGCTGCGTGAGGGAATCGCCGCGCGCAGCGAGCTTCTCATTCCGGCGGTGTATTCGACTGATGTTGACGAAGTTTGCCTCAGATGTGAAAGCACTGCAGCCTTCCGGTTGGCGGATCCGGCGGAAGTGTTTGCTCTACTAGGCTACTGCTGAGGTCCGAGCTATGATCAGTAATACAGCTGACGCCCTTTAGCAACCGCGCTTCGAGCTGCAGTTGTCCTTGATTCGAACTCTGGTTTATGTTGTCATGGCCGCTATGCAACTCGCCCACCATCTGTCGGGACCGCTAGCGCCCTATATAGAGAAGATCTGGTACTGCGATGGATACCAGGTTGCCCATCGCAAGAACCTCGTGCTGCCGAACGGCAGATTTCAGCTGGTAATCAGCCTCGCGGAGGGCCCCTTGCGTGCGCCGGGCGGTCCGGCGGGAGAGTTGGGCGAGAGTGCGTCGTCGTTCGTCCTTGGAATACGATCGCATTTCAGCGTAATCGACACAGCCACGCTTAAATCAGCAATGGGCGTGCTCTTTTGGCCGGCTGGTGCGCGCGCTTTCTTTGATGGACCAGCCGACTCGTTTTACAACGAAAATGTGCCGCTTGATTTGATCTGGGGTTCGACGGCGAGCGAATTGCGCGACCACCTGCGAGAAGCAAGCACTGTAGCCGAAAAATTCCATGTGCTGGAAACGGCCCTTCTGGAGCGGGTGAACATGCGACTAGAATTGCATGCCAGCGTGCGTTATGCGCTTGGGCGATTTGTGCGGGTGCCTCACATCCGCAGCGTACTCAACGTGGCTAGAGAAGCCGGTCTGAGTCGGCGCCGCTTTGCCCAGTTGTTCCGCGAGCAGGTCGGGCTGACGCCGAAGCTTTATTGCCGGCTCCACCGCTTTCAACACGTGGTGCAGCAGATTTCCCTAGGTGTACCTGTTGACTGGGCTGACTTAGCCCTGGCCGGCGGTTACTGCGATCAGTCGCATTTGGCCAATGAGTTCCGACATTTCTCAGGCATGTCACCCACAGCCTATCTGGCGATTGATCATTCGTAGATGATGCGCCGATGGATTAAACGCAAAAAGCCCGGCAAGTTCACATTTTTGCAAGACGCAGCCGCCCCCTTGTTGAGAAGCTGCAGGCGTGTCCCAAAAGACGGCAGTTTGTTCGCACAGACACGAAGGGGAGAGTTGACCTATGAAAACGAACCACAAACTGGCGCTAGCAGTGTTGATTAGTGTCTCGATCGGTGTGGCTGGCGACAGGGCGATTCATGCCCAGCAAGCCAAGACGGTGCCTGCCTACCTCATCTCGGAAGCTGACATAATAAAGGATCTCCCCGCCATAAAGGAGTACGGAGGGAAAGTCCCGGAAACGCTGGCGCCTTTCGATGGCCATTACCACTTTATCGTTGGTGGCGGCCAGCCCCAGGGCCTCGATGGCGAAGCGCCCCAAGGCATTGTAGTGATCGCATTTGATAGCGCGGAGGAATTGCGTGCCTGGTACAATTCGCCAGCCTATCAGGCGATCAAACCTCTCAGGCAAAGCGCAGTAAAAGGCCGCATGTTTCTTGTCGAGGGCGTCACCCCTAAGTGACTCGATCAAAGGAAGGATAAATAACGACATTCACGTCTCTGAGTCATCCCAGGGTGCTACGGGAGAGGTTTTCACAGCACGAGGCTGATTTTACAAACGTGACGGGGGATCGAATTGAGTCAGGGGGACCTGAACATGGAGACAAGCTGGACGCGCTTCGGCGTGACATTATTGGCGGGCGGCGTATCGTCGTCGCTGACGGACTGGTTATTCATGGGCGACTGGATTTACAAACGCTTCGATCCCTCTCCTGAGATTTGGCGCTTTCCAGGTGGTCACGGAGAAATGCGGGCTATCATCTGGGCCAGCTTCTTTCCCTTTCTCACCTGTGCTGTTTTCACCCTTCTGTGTATCCATTTGCATCTTTTCTCGTATCGCGCAACGATTGGTCTGGCGCTGGCCATCTGGTTGATGGGACCTTTGCCGCTGACGATTACTAACGCCCTCTTCATCAAACTGAATCTCGCTGTTGCCATAGCTCATTCACTGGGATGGCTGGTGAAATTATGTCTTGCTGCGATCGCCGTCGTAGTAATTCTTGGGTGAGTGACGCACCGCGAGAAGGTGTGGACCAAGGGTGTGAAGGTCATGGATTGCGGGCGCCGGGCAAGTGCGTATGTAGGGAAGGCCGCTCCGGCGGTCAACTCTTGTGAGGCTATTTTCCCCATCGTGGAATAGATCGGCTCCGGAGCATAAGCTCAACGAGATCATATGGCACTGAATCTTGAAGAGCGTTTTGAACGTTACCGGTTAGCCTATCTGCCTTCCCCCGTCCATCATCTGGAACGGCTCTCAAGAGAACTGGGAACTACGATATGGGCCAAGAGGGATGACGTCTCGTCAGGTCTAGCATTTGGGGGAAATAAGATACGGAAACTGGAGTGGATCGTACCGGACGCTTTACGGGCAGGTTGCGACACTTTGGTTTCCATCGGAAATATCCAGTCCAACCATACGAGGCAGGTTGCCGCTGTGGCAGCTGTACTGGGACTCAAGTGCCGTTTAGTGCAGGAAAGCTGGACAAAATGGGACGATCCGGTCTATGACAAAGTCGGGAACATTCTTTTGTCACGTTTGATGGGAGCCGAAACATTGCTTGAGGGGGAAGGATATTCGACCGCGGTAAAAAAGACATGGGAGCACGCTTTGGAGCAGGTACGGCGGGAAGGGGGAAAGCCTTACGCCATTCCCGCCGGCGCATCGGATCATCCGCTGGGTGGTCTCGGCTACGCGAACTTTGCCGATGAGATCGAACAGCAGGAAAATCAGATCGGGATATTCTTCGACACTATTATTACGGCTACAGCGACGGGGTCAACGCAGGCTGGCATGGTAGTAGGGTTCAGGGCTCAGGAACGAGAGCGGCGGCTGATTGGAATAGACACAGCTGCCGACGTAGAGCTAACCCGTGCTGCGGTTACCAAGATTGCGCTGGCGACTGCGGAACTCATCGGTTTGAAGCGCGACATCCGAAACCAAGACATTGTTGTCGAGTCCCGGTATTCCGGGCCGGCATATGGAATCCCGGACACGGCTACGATTGAAGCAATCCGCCTAACGGCACGTCTTGAGGCATGATTACGGACCCCCGTGTATGAAGGCAAGTCAATAGCCGGTTTGATTCAAATGGTGCGTTCCGGTGAGATTTCGCGGCAAAGCCAAGTTCTTTACGTACACCTGGGTGGGGCTCCCGCGATAAACGCGTACTACAAGGCATTCGAGAATATTCCCACAACGCGATGCTCGGAGGTCACACAATGAAGACAAATTGTGCAATCTTGGTGTTGCTTATCATGGCTTCATTTTCATCTTCAGCGCAACAGCCAACGCGGAAAGATCCCTTACTTGATCGTCTGACCGGTACTTGGATCCTTCAGGGGACGATTGCCGGACGCGAGACGACGCACGATATCGAGTCTGAATGGGTGCTGAACCATGAATACCTGCGATTCCACGAAACATCGCGCGAGAAGAACATCCAAGGTCAGCCCGCGTATGAGGCGATCGTCTTTATTGAATGGGACGAATCATCGAACGAATACAGGTGCCTGTGGCTCGATTCGACCGGGGGAGGTGGTCTCACGGCCCCTATCGCCCAAGGCAAACGGGGCAATGATGAAATCGCGTTCATATTCAGGGACAAAGATAAAGATAAGGACAGCGGCATCCACACAACGTTCGTCTATAGCAAAGGCAGTGACACTTGGAGCTGGCTTATCGATAACGAGCATGACGGCAAGCTAACGTCTTTTGCGCGAGTAAGACTCACCAGGAAATAGAAACTACATCCAGCGGGTCTTGCTTAGTGCCGTAATCATCAGGCCAGCGCTCAGGGCTGAAGCCGCGTATTACAAGGCGTTGGAAAATGCGCCCCAAGATTCAATCCCAACTGTCGTTAGTCGGGAGAAAGTGTCACAAAGGCGATTACGATTCGTGCTAGCCTTGCGCGATTCCCACATTCTTCGGCAGCATCTATTGGGAAGCTTTGACAACACGGCAAACTAACATGGCAAACACCTTTAGTACGGATATTCTGATTCAAGCGCAAGATCCGAAGAAGGCGGCATTTTTCTACGTCGAGCACCTGCGATTCGAGGTCACCGACGAGATGCCAAGTTTAATTAGTCTCCATGGCGAATGTATCAATTTGTTCATCGAACGAGGTCCGGCATTGGGGCCGGTTCTAGAAGTTGAGGTTGACAGCGTCGAAGAAGCCAAACTCCGGCTCGTAAAAAGCGGTTGTGAAATTGTTAAGGATGAGCCCGATTTTCCGAGATGCTACGTCAAGGATCCATTCGGCTTGATTTACAACCTGCGACTTAGCGAGCCCGGGTAAATCCAAGAGGGTCCGGAAACTAGGAATGGCGCATCGAACTCGCAGTTTCCCCCTTCAATTGACAGACAGGATTTGGAGATCGTCAAATGAAGCAACTCTTACAGTCGTTGTCCCATTGTCATCGCTTCATTCCGGTCTTCGGGGCCAAGAGGATTCCTCGTGCGATCTGGCTATGTGCTTTTCTCGTTGTAACCGTGACTTCCATGGGATGTCAGCGGCAAGCCCATCTATCGAGTGAGTCGCAATCGCTTACTCCGGCGAGCACCACCATCGTTGAAGACGGCGTGCGGGGTTTTATGCAGGCCGTTGCCCACGACGTTACCGTGGATGGTCCCGCGGCGTGGCGCAAAAAGTTCGCCGATAGCCCCTCGTTCTTCATGGCTGCTGACGGGCAGATGGTATTTCCGGATAGTGCAGCGGCGACCAAGGGAATTCAGGATCTCGCTCTCGACATCAAACAGATCGAACTCGTCTGGGGCAACGATTTGCGAGTTGATCCTCTCATGCCGGACCTGGCGGTGGTGGCTGTTTCGTACCACGGGGTGCGGCTGAAGACGAGTGGCCTGCGCGTTGAGGATGCAGGATTCTTTACGGGAATTGCAGAATATCGAAATGGACGGTGGCAACTACGCGATGCCCATTGGTCGGTTACCGCACCTCCTCGGGCCGCGCCTCAGCAGGTCTCAAGATGAAGTCACGGGTACTGGAATCTGCTTTGCAACAAGGCTTGAGGGATACCTGACTTAGCTCACCCGGAGTCGATGTTTCTCGGGGCGCATCACAACGTCAACTCGGTACAGGAGATCTCTTTGCGATTTTTAGCACCCCTGAAATCTTGAGATCCGAGCCAAGGAGCCTCCCATGAAGCTGTCTGTTTTCGTTGGAACCAGTCTAGACGGTTTCATTGCGCGCCGGAACGGCCGGTACGATTTCCTGCCAGCCGGTGGTGGTGAACCTCACGGATACGACGAGTTCATCGCCAGTGTCGATACCGTTCTGATTGGGCGCAACACGTTCGAAGTAGTCTTGAAGTTACCGAGGTGGCCCTATAGCGATAAGCGCGTCGTGGTTCTAAGCCATCGTCCGCTTGACTTCTCTGGGGTCCCAAGACGCGTTGAACAAATGAGCGGTGATCCGGGGCAGATCGCCCACGAACTCGCGACAACCGGCGCTAAACACGTCTATGTTGATGGCGGGATCGCTGTCCAGGAGTTCCTGCGAGCGGGCCACATCCACCATATCACCATCACGCGAGTACCCGTGTTGATCGGGGAAGGCATTCCTTTGTTCGGCAGCGTGCGACGGGACATCCAGCTCCGCCACATCAATACTCGTCAATACCAGAGCGGCTTGGTAACAAGTGAATACGAGGTAGTCCCCGTGACTGCTTGCTGAAAAATGCGGTCTCAACTTGTAAGTGTCAGAGGAAACACATGGTTGACGGATTGAATCCGCAGCCGTGACTTGGCCACTTGGATCCAAGAAATCTCAGCTCGCCGGGGTTACTACCGGTTAGTCCGTCATCCGCCCGGAATAATCGGCGGCACGAAGGCTTATTTTGATTTCTCCTAAAGTCAAGGCGCGCTTTAGTGGGGTCGCAGACTCCAGCGGACTGGACACAATGGCGACAAATCCTGATTTATTCGCATCGTAGCGCCACCATTGGATCGACTCCGGCAGCTCTCCTAGCGGGAAGATAGGCTGCTGCTAGTGCTGCGCAGGCCAGGATCGCCGCTGCACCCAATACTATTGCAGGATCCGATGGCTTCAGGTTGAAGAGCATGCTGGCTATAAGGCGTCCAAGAGCCAATGCCAGGGGCAGTCCGACAGCCAAGCCCACTAGAACAAGCACGGCTGCTTCGTGCAAAATCAGTCGGAGGACATTCCCCCTCTTCGCACCGAGCGCTATTCGCACGCCGATCTCACCCGTTCGCTGTGCCACGCTGTAAGCCATCACCCCGTACAAACCAACTGCAGCCAGCACCATGGCCAAGAGCCCAAAAGCGCCGGCTAGGGAGGCTGTCAGCCGGTCGTTGGTCAGGAATTGGTTGACCCAATCGGTGAGTGTGAGAGTCTCGAACGGGACCTGCGGGGCAACGTTCACAACCTGCCGTTGAACTGCACGGGCTATGCTGCCTAAACTCGACTCGCTGCGTACCTCCAAGTATACCGCTCCCATGTTGCCAAGACTCTGCAGGTAGGGCTCGAACACTATATAGTGTGGTGCTTCCCGCAGCGTCTCATACTTCATCGTCTTTGCCACGCCGACGATTTCGCCAGTCGCACCGCCGTCTCCCACTTGAATTTGGTGGCCGACTACATTCCCGTTCGGGAAGAACTCGCGCGCCAGCGCCTCGCTCACAATAACCGCTCTTACTGATTCTTTGCTATCCTGCGCACCGAAGTCCCGGCCCGCCACCATGGGTGTACCAAGAGTTTCAAAGAATTGAGGTCCAATCTGGTTGAGGTAAACGTTGCCTTCGGTGTCCGCTGGCACTCGGCGTCCGTCCACCGACATATCCGAGGCCGAAAAGAATGTACCGCCGCCGCCCGTCAGGGGCGGATAGGTGGACACACTGACGGACCGCACGCCAGGGACAGTGCTGATCCGCTCCAATAGCTGCTGGTAGAGATTGGCCAGCGCGACGCCCTTATACCCCGCACGCGCAGGGTTTAGGTGCAACATAAGAACCCCTTCGCGATTGAATCCTGCATCCACTGTGAGTAGTTTCTCCAGACTGCGCACAAAGAGGCCCGCACCCAGAAGTAACGGCAAACTAAGGGCTACCTGGGCGACAATGAGAGCCTTGCTTACATTCCGACGCCTTCCTCCGAGAGTCCGACCGCTGGAACGCAAAGCAATTTCAAGCCCTCTGCCTGTCACTCTAAAGGCGGGAATCAAACCGAATACTACGGCGCTGAGCAAGCCAACGCCCGCGGTGAAAGCCAAGACTCTCCCGTCCAAGCCTACGTTGAGCGCGACCCTGTTTAAGATTCCCACGGACAGCAGACCAACCAGTGCCCGTGCTCCCCAAATGGCAAAGACAAGCCCGGTAGCACTCCCAATCGCCGCAAGGACGACGCTTTCGATAAACATCTGCTGGGCGATTCGCCGTCGATTTGCCCCTAGCGCAGAGCGGACCGCGACCTCCCTCTGTCGGGCCGAAGCGCGCGCTAAGAGAAGGTTGGCGACATTAGCGCATGCAATCAGCAAGACCAAACCCGCGATGGCTAGAAGGACAAATAACGGGCGAGAAAACTCCTGCCGCAGTTGAGAGAGCCCGGTATTAGCAGGATCGAGCCGCAACCCGAAGTTATGCGCACCATAAACGCCATTCGGATCCACTTCAGCTATGATTTGAGGCCACAGAACTGCGCTTTGTGCCCGCGCCTGCTGCTCGGAAACATCTGGCGCCAGGCGCGCCATCACCCTCATCCACTGTGCATCAATGCGGTTGAGAAAGGGCCGATCCGGGTTCATGCGTGGCTGCAAGGAGACGGGAACTGCCACTTCAAATGAGTGCCCCACCTCAGTACCGAAGAACCAGGAAGGAGTGACCCCTATTACCGTCATCGGAACACGCTCCAATGTGATAGTTCGTCCGATCACCGTGGGGTCGCCACCGTATCGCTTCTGCCAGGCGTTATGCGAGAGAACGGCCACGGGAACAGCCCCTGGGCGATCATCTTCAGGCGAGATCGTGCGACCAATAAGAGCCGGCACACCCAGTCCCGAGTAATAATTCCCGGTGACAAACATTCCCTGCACAGGCTCAAGATGACTGCCGAAGCTGGCATTCATCCCCCGAATAGACCATGCAAACAAACTGGAGAAAACTCGGTTGCGATCGCGCAAGCGAAGATACGTAGGATATGAGAAAAAATTAAATGCGTCAGCTTTATACGTCTCTTCAAGTTGTACCAGACGAGTCGGCTCATGCACCGGAAGAGCTTTCAAAAGCAAGGCATTCAGCACGCTGAAAATGGCGGTGTTGGCCCCTATACCAAGTGCCAGTGATACGACGGCAGCCAGCGCAAACGCAGGACTTCGCCACAGCATTCGGAGGCCATAGCGAATGTCCTGCAATAGCTGCTCAAGCCACACGACACTCCACACCTCCCACGTCTCGTCCTTGACCCGGTCCACATTGCCAAACTTGCGCAGTGCCGCATAGCGCGCCTCTTCCCACGGCATGCCACGTTCGATATTGTCCTGAGTCTCTGTTTCGATGTGGTCGTGAATGTCGCGGTCAAGATCCTCCATCATGCGCTTGCGGCGTTTCATGGTTGCCCCTCCTGCTCCACCGGCCGAAGGATCCGTGCAATTGCACCTGCCAGCTTGTCCCACTTGTTGGTTTCCACCGCCAGTTGCCGACGCCCTTTGGCCGTCAGCCGGTAGAAGTTGGCACGACGATTGTTTTCTGACGTGCCTTCTTCGGCTGAAATCCATCGCCGCTTAAGGAGTCGATGCAGCGCCGGATAAAGTGATCCCTGCTCGACCTGTAACACTTCGTCGGACTTAAATGCGATCGCCTTGGCGATCGCATGGCCGTGCGTTGGCCCCAGCAGCAGCGTCCGAAGAATTAGCAAGTCGAGAGTGCCTTGTAACAGTTCGATCCGCTCGTTCTGCGCTTTAGTAGACATTCTAGGTAAACATACTGTGCCTCTGGTAGAATGTCAAGGTGAACGGTTCGCGCAATAGTTCCCGGATGGTCTTGGCGCAGTTTTCCGGGCATTTAGCTCCTGATGGACGCACGGTCTATTTGACTTTCGACAGGGATCGCGACCTGGCGGCTTTCGGGCGAATCCGAATCGGGACGGATCGCCGACCCGGTGCCATCGAGCTGCTTGCCAGTCGCGACGACGCGGAACTGCAAACTGCCAAGCCCAATCGCAAGGGCACTCTAGTTGTTCTCGTCTGGAATGTGGCAGGCCGCATCGAGATCTCTTTCTTTAACCCAAGCACAGGCAAGCTGAGCCCCGGTCCGGCACTCCCCGCTGAAATTGCCGACGCCGATGACCTGGACTTTTCCCCGGATGGGAGTTTGCTTGCCCTAACAGTTTATGGTTCTACTTCGCCGTCCAATGTCTGGATTCTGGACCTCAAATCCCATCGGATTCGTCAACTCACTGACAGCAACCATCCGGGCGTGGATCTTACGCACTTGGTCCGGCCAACACTAGTAAAGTACAGGGCCGCGGATGGCTTGCAGTTGACCGCCTGGCTCTATCTCCCTGCGAATGGGGCCCAACCATACCCGTTTGTGCTGAGTTTCCATGGCGGACCTGAGACGCAGGAGGTTCCCAGCTTTCATTCTGACTATCAGGCTCTGCTGGCAAACGGCATCGCTGTGTTTGCACCCAACGTCAGAGGATCGGCAGGATTTGGGAAGAAGTTCGTAAATCTCGCTAATGGCCCCTTGCGGTTTAATGCCATCCACGACATAAAAGGTTCTGTGGATTATCTCGTCAAGCAAAAGCTGGCCGATCCGAAACGCATCGGCATCATGGGCGGTTCCTATGGCGGATACATGACAATGGCGGGTCTTACGGAATACCCCGAACTATTTACCGCAGGAGCCGACCTCTATGGCATTGTGAATTTTGAGACGTTCTTTGAACATACCGAACCTTGGATGGCCGCCCTTTCAACCTTGGAGTACGGAGACCCCAAGACCCAGCTCGAAATGCTCCGTGCGCTCTCTCCTGTGCACAAGTTGGATCGCGTAAAGGCACCTTTGCTCGTATTGCATGGTGCTAATGACACGAATGTTCCGGTTGACGAAGCCGAGCAGGCCGTTGATTCGCTCAAGAAGCGCGATGTACCGGTCAAGTATGTCGTGTTCCCCGACGAAGGACACGGTTGGAGGAAGGTCGAGACCAGGATCAATCAAATGTGCTCGTGACTCAATGGTTTCGGCAATACCTCCGGCCGTAACTTATTTCGGGTCAGTCCTAAGAAAACACGGGACTGCATCTGGATGCGAGAGTCGTCCTCCACTGAACTACAATGACTTTGCCAAGGTGAAACGGAAGCGGGCTGTGCAGCGATGCACTACACTTTTGTCCGTTCGAAGCACCGGTGTTCCCCGAATAAACGCAAGAAAACAAAGTGAGGATGTAGTTCAGTCTTTAGAACGTTGCCTTGTCGCGACACAGGCCGAGGATCGTACTCCGCGCCGCCTCCATTCATTCAATCGTTTACCCCTGGTCCGCAAACTGAATGATAATGTGTAATCGTCCATGCAGCTGAAACGCCAACCGGCCACCGATGCCTACGCAGTGATGAGCCGCACGACGGCATGGTTTCTTGTCTTTGTCGGCTTCACCGCGTTCGGTTTCCTGAATTTCGAGTACCGCTATCTAGACGACCTTGCGAATAAGCACCAGCACACGGCTGCCATGCGTATGTTCGAGGAGATGACCGGCGCGTATGCTGGTCTCGTGCTGTTTCCGTTGGTGGTCTGGCTGGTGCGGGGAACCCGTATCCGGCAAACCAACTGGTCACGTACGGTTCCGCTGAATCTCCTCATCATGGTGGCGTTTTCAGTGTGCGACACAAAATTGATGGGCCTCAGCCGCAGCGTGCTCTCGCCTGTATTCGGACTTGGAAAGTACGATTACGGCATCATGCTCTACCGCTACCCGATGGAGTTTGCCAAGCACGTTCTTTTATTCTGGATTGCGGTGGGTGCAATTTACGTGGTCGACTCCTACCGAGGAGCGCATAACCGACAGCTCGCCACAGCCGAATTGGAAGCCCGACTGGCCGAGGCTCAGCTGCAGAACCTACGCCTGCAACTCCAGCCGCACTTTCTGTTTAACGCGCTCAACACGATCTCCTCGGTGATGCACGAAGATGTAAGTCGCGCGGACACCATGTTGGCGCAGTTGAGCGATCTGTTGCGGCGCACGCTGCGCACGGCACATTCCCAGGAGGTTGCGCTCGAAGAGGAACTGGCACTAGTGAGAAGCTATCTCGCCATTATGGAAGAGCGTTTCGGAGAGGATCTGACCGTGCACTTCGCGGTCGATCCAGCGCTCTCCGAAGCTCTCGTGCCGCAGCTCATCCTCCAGCCTCTGGTTGAGAACTCCGTCCGCCACGCGCGAGATCCGCAAACGTCGAAGATCGAAGTGCATATCAGTGCGCGCCGCGACAACGGCAACCTTCTGCTTCAAGTACGTGACAATGGGCCGGGAATTGCCAACATCGAAAAAGGCGAATGGAAGAAAGGTGTTGGGCTCTCCAACACCGAAGAGCGACTGGAGGGCCTATACGGAGCCGACCATCAGCTGGTTCTGGAGAATGTGGGCGGCCTTACAGTCACGATTCGGCTTCCACTACGGACAGCGGTAACGACCTTATGAACTGTGCGCCTTCGTTGCGGGTGTTCGTGATAGATGACGAAGCCCCTGCACGCAGGAAGATACTTCGCTTCCTCAGTCAGGACCCGGACGTCACGGTTGTGGGAGAAGCTAAAAATGGCCGAGACGCGGTGCGCGGTATCCAGCGAAATAGGCCCGATCTGCTCTTCCTGGACGTTCAGATGCCGGGGATGGATGGCTTCGACGTTGTCCGTGCTCTCGAACCCGGACCAATCCCTCGAATCGTGTTTGTCACCGCGCATGATCAGTACGCGATTCAGGCTTTTGATGTGCATGCTTTCGGCTACCTGCTGAAGCCGTTTGACGAGGCCCGCTTTACCAAAGTATTGCGTGATGCCAAGAAGCATCTCTCCAAGGACCTGGATAACCAGATTGCCGCGGGACTCCAAAAGCTCTTGGTGGAAGTGAAGCAACAAGGGCAAAAGCCCGTTCGACTGCTTGTCCAGCAGGAGGGACGAGCAATTTTTGTTTCTCCCGGCAAGATTGACTGGGTTCAATCGGAGAAGAACTATTTGAACCTCCACATTGGAGACCAAAGCTACACGATCCGGGGACCGCTGGAAGGACTAGAGGAGAAGTTAGATTCGTCACAGTTTGTGCGCCTGAATCGCTCATGCCTAGTCCGCCTCGATTTTATCCGCGAATTGCAACACTGGTTCCACGGAGAATACAGGGTTGTTCTGCAGTCGGGCGTCACACAGACTTGGACGCGCCGGTACCTCAACCGCCATCCTGAACTGCTACAGAAGCTTTGAAACAAGAAACCTTCGTCCCTGGATCAGGCCCGGAGTGTGGGCTGTCGAGCGTAGTCGACCCAGTCTCGTTGCGTTGTGGGCAGGAATCCTAGAGGATTCATCTCGACACTAGCTGGGCTCTGACCGGCCACGGATGTCTCCAAGTAAGAGAACGCCTAACGGGGCACGAGACGGACGATTCTGAGCAGTCCTCTAATGTTCAGCATTGATTGCCTCGTATTCAATCCCGGGATGCGGGCAGATCAGGGCGGGCCTGGCAGGGCGAAAGGGATTAAGCCGGGGATTACATTTATGGGATTTGGGTTGCCGTAAGCGCCTGGTCTTGACCGAGCTTGGTTTGGGGTGGCAAGGCATTTTCACTGACAAACGGGCCTGGCGCAACACGATGCCGAATTGCCACCGTCTTGTATTATCGCGGCGGACGCCCGGCCTCAGCCATCGCAACAGCAATGGCATACAGAGCGAAGGTGGGCGGCCGACAATACATGGTAGTCGCGGCAGGCGTGCACGGTGAGGCGAAAGGGATCAAGCTGGGGATTCAATACCTTGCGGTGACAAGAAAGGACACTCCCATGACGCTCAACTGCTGGAAATTTCAAAAGCTGGAAATCTACTGAGGACCTCACGGTGAGCACATCGCCTACGGACGAAGCAAGATATCGGCAAGGTGTATTCGCATTGCTTGTCATTGTTTGTGTGGCATTTGCCTGTTCTATCGTAGGCGGACAAGCTCCCGGGAATGCGGATTGGCCGAATTACGGAGGCGATGCCGGTGGGATGCGCTATTCAGGGCTGACTCAAGTCAATCCACAGAATGTGTCGAAGCTCAAAGTTGCCTGGGTCTTTCATACCGGCGATGTTTCGGACGGCAAGCACGGGAAACAGAGAAGCGGATTTGAGGCTACGCCAATCCTTGTCGATGGCATGCTGGTTCTCACGACGGGTTTCAATCGAGTGATCGCGATCAATCCTGAAACCGGCAGGCTGGAGTGGGCGTATGACCCTAAGATCGATCCGACGTGGGAGTATGGCGATGCTCTGGTGAACCGTGGAGTGGCAACGTGGCTCAATCCGGCTCGCAACGCGAAACCTACTCCGCAATGCCGGCGCCGGATTTACGAGGCGACGCTCGACGCGAGGTTGATTGCTCTAGATAGTGCCACAGGCATTCCCTGCGCTGATTTTGGCGACCGGGGCGAAGTATCGCTCCGAGATGTACCCCGCTACCGGGCCGGGCAATACCACATGACATCGCCTCCGGAGGTCGTCGACGACGTGGTTGTCGTGGGCTCCGCTATTAATGATAACAATCGCGTGGATATGCCTAGCGGAGTGGTCAGGGCTTTCGATGCGCGGACGGGAGTATTGCGTTGGAGCTGGGACCCACTTGAGAAGAGCGACCAAAGTCCGGCCGCTAGTAACGGCACGGCAAAGACATGGCAGACCGGTGCAGGGAATGCGTGGTCCGTCATGGCTGTGGACAGCGAACGTGATCTGCTTTTCATCCCTACGGGAAGCGCCAGCCCGGACTATTACGGGGGTTTGCGACCCGGCGATGACAAGTGGGCTGATTCAGTAGTTGCCCTGCGGGGAAAGACCGGGGAGTTTGTCTGGGGGTTCCAACTCGTGCACCACGATCTATGGGACTACGACTCTGCGCCACCGCCTTTACTGGCGACGCTGCAGCGTGCGGGTAAGCAGATTCCGGTTGTAATCCAAGGAAATAAGACTGGTCTTTTATTCGTCCTGAATCGGGAGACCGGTGTCCCAGTGTTTCCGGTTGAGGAGCGGCCAGTGCCGCAGAGCGACGTTCCGGGCGAAGTTACATCGCCGACGCAGCCTTTCCCCGTGGCTCCGCCCCCGCTTGTCCCACAGAAGTTCTCTGCCGATGCCGTCTTCGGCGTGAATGCCGTTGATCATGACACCTGCCAACAGTGGGTGCGATCCCTGCGCAATGAAGGCATCTTTACGCCGCCGAGTCTGCGAGGCACGCTGGTGGTCCCTGGAAACATCGGCGGCATGACATGGAGCGGCTATGCATTCGATCCGGAGCGCAGTTTGCTGGTTATACCTACGAACAACTTTGCAGGCGTGGCAAGACTCATCCCACGCGAAAAGTTAGAAGAAGCTTCGCAGAGCGGCGAAGACGGCGACTACGCTCGACAGACGGGAGGTCCATATGGAATGTACCGGCGTTTTTTGCAAGCTGCATCGGACCTGCCATGCATGCCGCCACCCTGGGGGATGTTGAGCGGCGTAGATATGAATCAGGGAACGATCAAATGGCAGGTCCCACTTGGCTCCATGCAATATTTCGGTGGAGGACATGAGGCGATACCGCCAGGATCGATCGGATTCGGGGGTCCCATCGTCACCGCGAGTGGTCTGGTGTTTATCGGAAACACGTTCGATCCTTACATTCGCGCCTTCGATATCCAAACTGGAAAAGAGCTGTGGAGAGCGCAGCTACCTGCAAGCGGCAACGCTACCCCGATGACCTATAGCGTGAATGGCAAACAATATCTGGTCATCGCCGCAGGCGGCCATCCGAAGATTACGGAAGAGGCGCTGAATGACGCGCTAGTCGCCTTTACTCTGCCGTAGCGGCAAGAGCGAACCACGGTTCCCGATTACCTTCACGTGCCTCTCCGGATGAGCCTCATCGGGACGAACGATGCCAGCAACGCCAGAGCGATCCACCCAAATCCGACTGCATTTGCTTGTTCAGCGACGGCGACAAATGCCCGCGGCATCGGGCCTGCTATCACCTCGTTGCCGCGTTCCGATTCAATTGCAACAATAATGAGGAATGTGATGATCGCGACTGCGCCGACAACAAGGCCTGGTGCTGCGCCCGCAGCCGGTTATTTGCCTCAGACAGTGCAAGACGCACGCTTGGAAGGCCGTGCTGGGAACGATCGTTGGCGCGCCTCTAGTTGGTGATACCAGTGATACCTAAAAATACGAAAGATGGGGATTCAGGAGCAACAGATGCAACAAAAACTAAAGGGTGCAATGTGCAATAACAGTCGTTATTAGAATAATTTAGGGTTAATGTTCCTTAGATGGATAGAGATAGGAAGAGTCATGATTATCGAATCCCACTCTCTCCGCCATGTAGTCTGAAGTGCAGAGAAATCCGTTGGTTGTTCCCCGAGGATCGCGCGAAATCCGCGCCAATTCGCTGATCTTCATTGTCAAACCGCATCAGAGAAAGTGCTTCGTGTCAGCCTCACACCTAGACACTCTGCCTGTTTTCTCTGATCGCCTGGCGAGCAGTCCGGTTTCCGCCATGCCGGTCGGCGAATGAAATACGACGAGAAAGCGAGCGATTTACGAATGCGATTTGACTTCCCTGGTAGCCATTACTTTCCGGCCGGAAGGAACTGGCAGATGGGGAATCGCTTTCGCTATGCCGACTTATGATTACTAATCCTGCCGCAGCGAGCCGAAGAGTGGGAACGCCGGTCGGCATGGCGTTCCCGCTCAGGTAACGCCAGCAGATCCTGAAAGCCCCCGCTCCACCGAAGACCCTGAACGCGTCCGGGTCCTATGGTGCGGCCAGTCACGAAAACGCAGACGTTGACTGCGTTTTCAGGATTAGTAATGCATAATTTAGACGTGTCGACCAGCATTTCGATCATCGGAGCTTCCGGTGCCGTTGGCAGCATGCTTGCCGTTCACCTTCTTCGGGGAGGTCTGCTGAAAAGTGCAGATCGTCTGCAGCTCGTCGGTCACGGCATTCTTTCCAGCTCGGCTCAACTCCTAAGCAACCGGATCGATCTCATGGACGCGTTTGATGACGAAGGAGTGGAGGTCGAAGTTGTCGCAAACCTTGAAGATGTCGACGGTGATATTGTCCTCATTTGTGCGGGGGTGTCCCTGCCCGGAAATCTCATCGATCGTCGCGACTGGGGAAAAAGCAATCTTACTTTGTTCGAGCAGATCGCAGAGGTATGTTGTCGGCGCGTGCCAGATGCCTTGTTCGTCATTGTGAGCAATCCTGTGGAACTCGCTGTGAAGGTTTTCTCTGAAAAACTGGGACGCGAGAGAGTTATCGGGATGGGTGCGGAACAGGACTCGTTACGTTTTGCCCGAGCGATAGCTCACGATTTGTATATCAGTCGGCAATATGTCATGGCTGCTGTCCTGGGAGAGCACGGCCAGGCGATGGTTCCCGTCTGGAGTTCAGTGCAATTGAAGTCGACGGACCAGCGGCTCTCTAATGAGCTCGCGCTGATGAAAGAACGAAGTGCCACTCTTCCTTTAGCGGAACGTGTAATGAAACTTAAAGCGAAAGTGTTGGAGTTTATTGAAGCACAGCAAGTCAATGAAGCCTATGAGGCCACCAGACAAGCACTCCCAGACGCCAGAATCTTTGTGCAGCCACTGATCACTTATCGCACCATGCACTCTACGCCGAACGCGACCGCGAATTCCACACTTAGATTCCTAACTGCCGCTCTGGCTGAGACTGCGACTCCGCTTCATGGCCAGGTACTACTCCGTGGAGAGTTTCTGGGAATTGAAGGCGTATGTGGTGTCCCTGTGACTGTCAGCCGTCACGGTTGGAAGCCAGATGCCAGAGGAAATCTATCACCGCAAGAACAACAGGGAGTGCTTCAGGCGGCGAGATCGATCGACACCTATGTCTCTAGTGTCCTCCTCAGCTGATTTCACTATCGAGAGGTCGATAACTCAAATTCACGAGAAGTCGCTCTGCCGATCCTAACGCCTGCTCGCCATCGACGGCGTGGAAGTGCCTGGCGGGGATCACGGTTTCAATTCCTTCGCGGCTGTGTCGGAGTGATTTCGCCGATAATTGCTGACTGGACGATATCGCCCAAAAAAGAGAGAATCGCTCTTTTTTGCCACGTGCCCGACGACTGCCGACGAGCTGATAGTAGACGGCTGTACGCAGCACGACAATCACGGCTGGTCAGGCTGCCGACTTATGAGCTGTTGGAGGAGGTATGGTGTTGCCTTCAGAGATTGCATCCATTGCCAGTGCTGTTAGCGGGTTGGCCGCGACAGTATCGCTGATTTATGTAGGAATTCAGATTCGGCTTCGAGTGCGCCATACAAAGGCTTTGATCCAGCAAGGAACTACTGCTCGAACTACAAACATCCTGTTGGGAGGGGTGAGCGCCGAAGCTGCTGCGGTATGGATTGAGGGCAATGGCGGCACTCCGACACCCGAGTTAATACGAGAGCGTCAATTTCAGAATTATTGTGGCATCGCGATGATTGCGATGGAGGGGCAGCACCTTCGTTATGGCAGTCCTCATCCCTGTTGCGGCCGAAGATCAGCACCCGCACTGTTGGTAAAGAAAGAGAACGTTGCTGGATCAACAAAAGCCGTTCACCCAGCGTGGAGTAAACATGAAACCCGCCTCAAAATCGTCATGAATAATTGCTAAACCTATTTACCACAGAATGCTGGCATCCACACTCTATAGCGAGAAACGCCCTTGTCGTCAGTTGTGCGATTGATGACGAGAAGCCGACTTATCGGTATCTATCGTGGTTCAGGAGACGATAGCTTCGGGTTGGTACAGTCAAGCGTCGTTCAACATTGGCGGTGCGGATGCCGTTTAGTGTCAAAGCAGGCCGCGTGGTTGGCCCAGAGACGTCCCCAAGGCGCGCAGTTGATGGACACCACGTGTGCGCTCCAGTCAAAGCGACACAAACACCGTTCCCAGGGACGAAATGCCGCGCGGTTCTTCGATTGAGCCGGATCTCGCAAGAAAATGGGACCCAGTCACATTGAAGGCCGCCGACGGGACTCGCCATGTGCGCCGGTGGATCAGAGATCGCGATTGTTCTAAGGCATTAGTTAGAAGGTATTGGAGGTCTGGTAGTCTTACTTCACGCTGTAACCGCGAACTGGAAGCGATGGTGGCGGGATGAATGATCTCTACAGACAGGCTGCTTCGCTGTCGTTCTTCGCGAAAGGCGCTGCTGCAACCGCCGGAGTCCTCATCATCCACTCCGCGTTTCGCGTGCTCGAAAAAACGCTCCCCCGGCGCTTTGGTCGGGTCGATGCGCGATATAAGATTCGCAAGCTGATCGTCTTTTCCGGATACTTCTCGATCCTCCTTTTCCTCGCCTTCCTTTTTGAAGATCGCCTGGGCCGCCTCAGCTTTGCCTTTGGTATCGCCGGCGCGGGTGTGGCAGTCGCCCTGCAGGACGTGGTGGCCAGCATTGCCGGCGCCTTCTCCATCGGTTTTTCAAAGCTGTATGCCGTGGGAGACAGAGTTCAGATCGGCGACACTCGAGGGGACGTGATCGACATCGGACTGCTGCGCACCACCTTGATGGAAACGGGAAACTGGGTCAGCCAGGACTTGTACAACGGCCGCATCGCTCGCATCCCCAACAGCACCGTCTTGCGCGGGTCCGTTTTTAACTACTCGCAAGGATTCCGGTTTGTTTGGGACGAGATTAACGTGCTGTTTAAAATCACCAGCGATTGCCAGCTTGCCAAAGCGATGCTTTTGCGGGCAGCCAATGAGGCGATTCGCGAGTACCTAGTCGAGGCGCAGAGCTCATGGAAAGTGATGAGTGACAATTATGAAAGCGCAAATCCTCCCTTGGAACCTACCGTCGCTCTCGTCGTAAATGCCGGATCGCTGGAATTTACCGTCAGCTACGTGGTCGACTACACGAAAAGAACCGCTATGAAAGATCAGTTGTTCACGAAAATCGTAGAGGAAGTCGCAAATAGCGATGGGCGGCTCGAATGGGCATCGTCCGCAGTTATTCCCATGAGGCCGCCCGGCGATGCCGGACACGAATCGAAGGCGCTCCTCCCGTCATCTTCGACTGTTGGTGCGGGCCACGCGGCAGATTCCCATTAGCGCCAGCCCACTGTTAGGCCACCCTGAAGATTGGGGTGTGTTTCGTGATGTGTCCCAAGCGTCGCCGATTCCCACTCGACTCTTCTAACGGCACCAGCCCCGGATAGCTCGCGATTTGCTTGCCACACTGAAACCGCTCCGCTCTCCCGATGATCAGCACGAATGCCAATGCGGTTAGCGCACCGACTCCGGGGTGCGTCTGCAATCGCCGCGCCTCAGGACACTTCTCCACTTCCCCCTCGATGGCCTCGGTCAGTTCGGCAATCGTGGGTGTCAGTCGGTCCAGCAGCTCCCGCAGATCGCGCCGTCGCCGGTTTGCCCAGGGCGCTAACGCAAGCGACTCCAGTTGCTCCCGTCCGGCATCCCGCCACAGCCGTTTCTTGCAGCGCAGTCCTTCGTTGAGCGCCACCGCCTGCAGTTGGTTCATGATCCGCGTGCGCGCCTGCACCATCCGGTGCCGGTCCCACAGCAGTTGCCGCAGATCGCGATTTTCCGAACTTGGCACCCAGATCCGCGGAAAACGATCTTCTCGGCCCTCGCGAGCAATTTCAACTGCTCGATTAGGGACTCTAGAACGTCGGGATCATATTCCGCGACTTGGCAGAAAATCGCTTCGCTTGGCGCACTCTCTTGCGACCTGTAGGGGGAGTGAGTCATCAATCTATTTTGGGATTTCGGGAAAATTAACGCGCGGGCTTCAGCGCTGAATATAGGCTATGGGTACAGAGCCGATCATTGAGTCTCAAACAGACAGCTACCGCTATGAGGCGCTTGTGCGCATCAGCGAGGCGATCGCTGCGTGCCGTGAACCGAAAGAGTTGGCTACAACTCTTGCGGATGAAATCGGCAAGGTCTTGAACTTTGATCACCTTTACTTCGTTGTGGTGAAACAGAACTCCCAGGAGATCGAATATCTGGTTTGGGGTAAGGGCCCACTACCCTTTCGGGAACTGCCGATAAAGGAGTTGCTGCCCTTGTGGGATGCTGTGCGTAGTAGCGAGCCACAGCAAACTGCCAATTGGGACACGGAAGCGCGGTATCCGCGCTTCAAGCCATGGGCGAAGAAAATGGGCCTCGGCTCTGGGGTACGCATACCGCTAGCAACCCCGCATCGCCAATTGGGTGTCTTTGGCCTTATTCGCGACATAGTGAATCCATTTAGCGATGAAGAAATATCTTTCCTGCGGCTGATCGGGCATGTCATCGCGTTCGCTCTGGATGACGGGTTGAATCTCAGATGTGCGCGACGGCAAAATGAGCGGCTGAAGTTGCTTCTGAATCTGACCAGTCGCATCACATCGAACCTGAACCTTCGTGATCTGTTGCGCGCCATTGCGGCAAATATTCGCGAGGTCATGCATGGGGATTCGGTTGCTGTTTTACTGTTGGATTCATCATCGGGCAAATCCAGGCTGATCGCCCTGGACTTCCCCCAAGGCAAAGGATTCATTCGAGAAGACGATACCCATATGGTAACCGGAGCCGGCAAACGCGCTCTTGAGACATTGAAACCGGTCATTGTTGAGAGGATCAGACCGGGCGACCTTCCCTCAGAGATTTGCGAGAAAGTAATCAGCGAAGGCTTAAAGAGCAGCTGTGTTATCCCTCTGGTGAGTAAGGATCGAGCATTGGGTTACCTGTCGCTTGCGCGCACGACCGAGGCTACCTTCGCGCCGGAAGACGTGGAATTCCTCGCTGAGGCTGCGGGGCAGATCGCTATCGCGATCGAAAATGCGATGGTATATCAAGAAATTTCGGAACTGAAAGACAAACTCGCCCGGGAAAAGTTGTACCTCGAAGAGGAAATCCGCAGCGAGATGAACTTCGAGAACATCATCGGAAACAGCCCAGCCTTAAAGCAGGTTCTGGAACTCGCGGAAATCGTGGCTCCCAGCGATTCTACCGTCCTCCTGCTGGGCGAGACCGGAACGGGAAAGGAATTGATCGCCCGTGCCATTCACGACCGCAGCCGGCGCAAAGATCGCACGTTTGTAAAGCTGAATTGCGCTGCCATTCCAACAGGTTTGCTGGAGAGCGAATTGTTTGGACATGAAAAGGGAGCTTTCACCGGTGCGATTACGCAAAAGGTCGGGCGAATGGAACTGGCCGATCAAGGCACTTTGTTCTTGGACGAAGTGGGAGATATTCCGGTTGAGATTCAGCCGAAGCTGTTGCGTGCACTACAAGAGCGTGAGTTCGAACGCCTGGGAAGCACGCATACGCGGAAGGTGAATGTTCGTCTGATAGCGGCAACTAATCGCGACCTGGAAAGGATGATTGCCGATCGCGAATTCCGAAGTGATCTGTACTACCGCTTGCATGTCTTTCCCATTCGCATACCACCTCTGCGGGAACGGAAGGAAGACATTCCACAACTAGTAAGTTATTTTGTCCAGAAAGTTGCCAAGCAAATGCAGAAGAAAATTGACTCAATTTCGCCGGTTGTCATGAAAGGGCTTACGGCTTGGGACTGGCCTGGGAATATCCGCGAACTGGAGAACTTCATTGAGCGGGCAGTAATCGTAACGCGCGGCCGGTCCCTGGATGCGCCTCTCGGAGAACTCCGGAGGAAGAATCCGGTAGAGTTGCCACGCGCCGACCACCGTAAACTCGAGCCGTTCGTCGGAGAAAGAACAAATTCGCAAAGCGACAAAACCAGCGTTATTGACGGGTATGAAAGAAGGCAGTGCGATGAGATTATTGCAGCGCTCACCGCATGTAAGGGGCGCGTCGGTGGCGCGGATGGTGCTGCCGCCCGCTCGGGAGTAAACCGCACAACGTTCCTCGCTCGAATGAAGAAATTTGGGATCTATGCAAAGCAATATGCTTGATCTGGGGCTCTTCTTTTACACCTTGCAATCCACTTGCGTTGTTTGACAGTTTTGACCCTTTCAACTTTGTCGACCTCGATATCTCGGGGGCTCGGCGTTTCTCTCATGAAAATTCAGCACCTTACGGCACGGCCGGTTTGGCCTGTGCCTTGCCTGAATCGCGAGTGGGAGAAGCAATGTTCAAGGTCTCGGTCATTGATAACGCCAAGCGGCGGCGGCTGATTGTGGAAGGGAAGCTCATTGCGCCCTGGACAGCCGAGCTAAGAAGCGCCAGCGAAAAGGCAAGAGCAGACCTTCGTGACCGCGAACTGATTATCGAGATGAAACATATCACGACAATCAGCCAGGAGGGCGAGAACGTAATTCTCGAATTGATAAATAAGGGAGTTAGATTCCGCTGCGACGGCGTGTTTGCAAAACATGTAGTGAAAGAACTCACTCGCCGTGCCCGCAGGAATGTTGGCGAGGCGGAGAGATGACTCAAGGGACGCGCGTTCAGATTTGCAGCAAGGGCAACAGTATGCGAATTCCAGGTTCCGATGTACATGCTTAGAGTTCTTATGTTGGCAAATTACGATCCCGATTGGAATATCGCAGACCTAAGCGATACAGAAATCTATGCCGCGATTCGCTATCTTGAGCTGGGCACAAGCAGCGCAAATGAGCAGAAAAGCGATGCCCGCACAACGCCGAATTTTGACAAGGATGCCGTGATCTGCGTCTTTTTGTATATTGCAGTGCTGGTTTGCTTGGCGTTTCTATGGTTCTACTTCTGGTGATACGCATTTCTGGCAAGGCCTGACGATAGATTCATGCGGCAAATCCTGGGACGGAAGGAATGCGGAATCAGCCGCGATAACGTACCCGCATGGAATCGCGAGCCCGCCTCAGACTTCATCGTGCGTTCAAAACTTGGTGTGCTCACTGCCCGTCGTCGCTCTTAACACTTTCAACACCTTTGACACCCACCCGACCCCATGATCTTGGACCAGGTTATGAAACTCAATCACTTAATCCAGCGTGACATTGGCACGAGCCTTGCCTTCCTTATCAGTAATGGCACGTAAATTTCAAATGGGGATTGCTGCTATGGTTCACACTCAATCTCCCTTGCTTCTGTCGCGAAACGGTCATTCTGTTCCCTTCATCCGGTTACGCGAGTCGCTCCCAAGTCAAGTCGCGAGCATCTCCCCATATGTGGATCAACTGATGCGGTTCATTTTGAGGTTTCGAAGCGCCGATGGAACTGAGGCTGACATCGAGATGGCCTTGCATGAAGCGCTCGCGAATGCCGTGATCCACGGCAATGGCGAGAACTCCCGTAAGCGCATTTATGTTACTTGCCGTTGCTACATGGACGGCGAGGTCTCACTCACGAGACGAAGGAAGAGGATTCGACAGCAGCGGGGTGCTGGATCCCACTTCTCCAGAAACCCTGCTGATCACGCATGGTCGCGGGATCTATCTAATGAAGACGCTAATGGACGAAATCTCGTTCGAGGAGGGCGGATCAGTTGTGCGGATGCGAAAAAATTCCAACGCTGGTGCAATCCCGCAGAGGAGATCAGGATGAACAAGTAGACTCGGATGCTTCCCGCCAGTCTGCAAGTTGGGAACCGCGCGTTTGGACTCAAGTCATCAAGTCCGGTCCTCTAAAACGCGAGGCACCGAGTCCTCCAGGGTCAACACGACGCGCCGACACATGAGAAACATTTGTACTGTGTTTACCAAAAACGGCATCAACCTGCGCTCAGCCAAGTGCGGCATGCTTACGAAGTATTCTTTCCGGCATAAAGCCCGGGTTCTGACGGGAGGCCTATTGATCGCCGCTGGCATCGCCGCGGTCAGCATCGTTCTTATTTATCTGCCGGTGAAAATTGAGGGCAATAGTATGACTCCGCTGCTCTCCGATCATGAAGCGATTGTTATAAACAGGGTTGTCTATCATTTCGAGCCGATTCATCGCGGCGATATTGTCGTCTTTCGTTATCCGCTCGATGCCACACAGTCTTTCATCAAGCGCATTGTCGGCTTGCCGGGCGAGACCGTTCAGATCCGGCAAGGTTTCGTCTATGTCAATGGGAATTGGGTTCCTGAGCCTTACGTCCCATCACAATACAGGGATCTAAGCGACTTTGGCCCTATTCAGGTGCCCAGTGGGAGCTATTTTGTATTAGGTGATCGCCGCAATAGCTCAAATGATTCGAGAGTTTTCGGCACTGTCGCCGGGCGGTTGATTGAAGGCCGAGCAGCCTTCGCGTACTGGCCTATAGACCATTTTGGCTGGCTTTCGAATATGGGGACCACAGAAGCGAAGGCCAAATAAAACACACGGTGTCAGCAGACACAAGCGGATTACGCTAGTCCTCTCATGCAGCGGCGTTTGCCGGCCCACATTGCGTTAGGTGCTGTTTTTCGTGTTCGATCAATTCGTCAATAGAGCGCGTCAGGACCGAAAAACCACAGAAAGCACATTTTGATTCGAGAAAGAAGACCTGGTTCTGGACGATGGGATTCCGAATAAAGTCGTGGTCTCTAAATTCCATAGGACATTCCTTCTGATCGAAGAACTCGGTGGCGCAACGAAGGCGACCCGGGACTGTTTGCTCCGCCGCGCCCTTCACTCATATCGAGCTTACGCAATGCATTTGCCAAAAATGGCGTAGCGGGATTCTTTCCACTGTGTACTTTCTAAGCGATTAGGTTTCCATCGCCCTGAGTTTTGCTGGTCTTTTCGGCTGTCAAGAATCGCATTTCTGAACGACACTTTTGACCCTTTCGACAGTTCTGTGCTGAACCGTCTAAAAGATTCCTTGATTCGGCGTTACTTAGCATCGCCCGGCTCTGGTATGCGATTTGCATTTGCGAGATAGATGCTGTCAGCCAGCTCGGTCAGTCAGCTCACTTATTAGCGAAGAAAGACCTTCTGAAGTTGAAAGTGCAGTCGCGCGACTGATGCGCCTGAATCGACCAGACGACTCTCGGATCACATTTCCCTTGGACCGAGCAGCGTCCGGATTCAGGCGCGCCAGTGACGCGATTGAAACAGGAATTCAGGATTGGATTGAAAGGGAAAATGATGAAGCAAATATTCACAGGTTTTGTTTGTACGGTGCTGTTGCTGAATGGGCTTGGCTGCGGCAACGGTAAGGTGCGAGCTGCGGCTCCGCCTCCACCTCCTGTGGTCGAGGTCGCCCCGGTCATTCAGAAAGATGTGCCGGTTCAGGGCGAGTGGGTAGGAACTCTCGAAGGGTACGTCAATGCGCAGATTCAGCCTCAGGTGACGGGTTATCTGATTCGCCAGGATTATCACGAAGGGGGCTTCGTCCGAAAAGGTCAACTCCTGTTCGAGATCGATCCGCGTCCATTCCAAGCCGTGCTTGACCAAGCCAAAGGGCAATTGGCGCAGGCTGAGGCGCAGATGGCAAACGCGGAGCTGAACGTGAAGCGTGATGTTCCCGAAGCGGAAGCTCATGCCATTCCTCAGAGCCAGCTGGATACCGACACTCAATCGCTCCTCGCGGCGAAGGCCTCCGTCGAGGCCGACCAGGCGGCCGTGGAACAAGCAACGATAAACCTTGGCTACACCAAGGTCACTTCCCTGATCGACGGAATCGCCGGCATCAACACCGTGCAGGTGGGCAACCTGGTAGGACCGTCTGCGGTGCTCACCGCAGTATCGCAGGTAAGTCCAATCAAAGTTTATTTCCCGATCAGCGAACAGGAATACCTGCGCATGGCGGACGGCGGTAGTCCGGGTAGTGTGGATTGGTTGACTCACGCTTCACGAATCCCGCTGCGCTTGACCCTGTCCGACGGGAGTACCTACCCGCATCCCGGCAGAATCATCTTCGCGGATCGGCAGGTAAACACACAGACCGGAACCATTCAGATCGTAGGCGAGTTCCCCAACTCCAGAAATCTGTTGCGACCCGGCCAGTACGCACGTGTTCAGGCGCCAACCGGAAGCATCGCGGGAGCGCTTCTCATTCCCCAGGCGGCAGTGAATCAGCAGCAAGGAACGTATCAGGTCACTGTCATCGGCACCGATAATCGGGCGCAACTACGCATCGTGCAAGTCGGGCCAACAGTGGGCACGCTCTGGGTGATCACTTCGGGCCTCAAGCCCGGAGAACGCGTGATTGCTGTTGGAGCAGACAAAGCCAAGGACGGCGGGCTCGTGAACCCCACTCCATACAAAGCAACGGAGGACCGTTAAGCCATGGCGAACTTTTTTATTCGACGGCCCATCGTCGCGATCGTGATTGCGACTCTTACCGTTATAGTCGGCGCGATCTCAATCGCGACCTTGCCGGTAGCGCAGTTCCCGCAGATTGCTCCGCCTGAGATCAGGTTACAGGCCAACTATCCCGGTGCGGATGCACAAACTCTTGAGCAAGCTGTCGCCACTCCGATCGAGCAGCAAGTCAGCGGCGTGGACAACATGTCGTACATGTACTCGCTGAATGCCACCGCGAACCAGCAAACAACATTGCTCGTCGACTTCGATCTCAAGACGGATCCCAACACGGATCTGCTGCTCACGCAGTCGCGTCAACAGTTGGCCAATGGCCAGCTGCCGCCGGAAGTGAACAACTACGGAATCACTCTAAAGAAGTCGACCACTGCTCCGCTCATGCTGATTTCCCTTTATGCGCCGCATGGTACCCACGATTCGAACTATCTAGCCAACTACGCCTACATCAACCTCAACGATCCGATCGCGCGGTTATACGGCGTTGGCCAGACCCAGGTGTTCGGCTCGGGGCAATATGCGATGAGGCTATGGGTGAAGCCTGACCAAATGGCCAAGCTGGGCATCACCGTCACGGACATAGCTAACGCGCTTCAGGCTCAGAACACGGTGAATCCAGCTGGCCAGGTCGGTGGCGAGCCGGCTCAGAGTGGCCAGCAATTTACCTATGCCGTGCTGGCTCAAGGCCGCCTGACTTCTCCGGAACAGTTCGGCAACGTCATCGTGCGCGAAGCGCCGAATGGTGGGACCGTTCGAGTCAGAGACGTGGCCCGAGTCGAACTGGGCACGCAGGACTACAGCCTGAGCGGCCGCCTGAATGGCAAGCCTAGTGCCATCATCGCCGTCTACCAGTTGCCCGGAACCAATGCTGTGCAAACCGTGCAGGGCGTCCGGAAGCTCATGGCTCAGATGAAGCAACGCTTCCCGCAGGACATCGACTATACCGTGTCGCTCGACCAGACACTCCCAGTCACTGAAGGCATGAAAGAGATTCTCGAGACTCTCGTGATTGCGATAGTGCTGGTCATTTTCGTGGTCTATCTCTTTTTGCAAGACTGGCGCGCCACTCTCATCCCCATGTTGGCAGTGCCCGTCTCTCTGATCGGAACGTTTGTCATCTTTCCGCTGTTCGGTTTCTCGATCAATACGCTTTCGATGTTCGGATTGGTACTCGCAATTGGACTCGTGGTCGATGACGCCATCGTGGTTGTCGAGGGAGTGCAGCACCACATCGAAGAAGGACTGAGTCCGAAAGATGCAGCCACCAAAGCCATGTCAGAACTTTCCGGGCCGGTCGTGGGCATCGCTCTCGTGTTGGCCTCAGTATTTGTGCCGACGGCTTTCATTCCTGGCATCACCGGCCGTTTGTATCAGCAATTTGCCGTCACCATCGCTATCTCGGTGATGCTGTCGGCGTTTAATGCTCTCACCCTGAGCCCCGCACTTTCGGCACTGCTGCTCAAACCCAAGAAGCAGACTCGCGGACCACTCGGAAAATTCTTCCGCTGGTTCAACACATATTGGGATCGCTCTACCGACAGCTTTGTCCGTCTTTCGGGTGACCTGATTCGCAAGGCCGCTGTAGTGATGGTGTTGCTCGTAGTCGCCGGCTTGGGAGCGTGGTTCTTCAGCAAACATCTGCCCACCAGCTTCCTGCCCGACGAAGATCAGGGCTACTTCTATATCAATATGCAACTCCCAAATTCGGCGTCCATGGAGCGAACGAGTGAAGCTGCGAAAAAAGTGGAGGACATTCTCGCAAAGACGCCGGGAGTTCAGTACACCACAAGCGTCATCGGTTTCAGTTTGCTCAGTTATGTCCGGACCAGCTACAACGGCTTCTTTTTTGTAACCCTGAATCCTTGGGAGAGTCGCAAAACCCGTGCTGAACAATATCAGGCCATCAAGGCGAATTTGAATCAGCACCTCAGGCAGTTTCCAGAAGGCACAGTTTTCGCTTTCTCACCACCCGCGATTCCCGGGGTCGGTACTGCCGGCGGCGTGACATTTGCCTTGGAAGATCGCGCCGGCAAGGATGTCAAGTTTCTTGCGGATAACCTGAACAAGTTCATGACGGCAGCGCGCAAGCGCCCTGAGATTGGCCAGATCTCCACCACGTTTCTTCCCAGTGTGCCGCAAAAATTCATCAATGTCGACAAGGACAAGGTGCTGAAGCAGGGGGTCAATTTAACCGACGTCTACAACACCATCCAGGCGTACATGGGCGGCTTGTTCGTCAACTACTACAACGATTTCGGTCGTACCTGGCAGGTGTATGTAGAGGCCGAAGCGCCTTACCGGGCGACGACCAACGATCTCGGACAATTCTACGTCCGCAACGGCCAAGGCCAGACGGTGCCTCTTACCGCTCTGGCAAACTTTGAGACCCGTTACGGCCCCGAGTTCACAATGCGCTACAACGAGTACCGGTCCGCACAGATCAATGTTAGCGCGGCGCCCGGTTACAGCTCCGATCAGGCAACGGCGGCCCTGGAAGATGTTTTCAACCAAACCATGCCTCGCGAAATGGGCTTCGACTACATTGGCATGTCGTACCAGGAGCAAAAGGCGCGCCAGGGAGTGCCGTCTTCCGTCATCTTCGGATTTTCACTGCTGTTCGTTTTCCTGATTCTGGCGGCTCTCTATGAAAGCTGGACCGTGCCTTTCAGCGTGCTGCTCAGCACGCCAGTCGCTGTATTCGGCGCTCTCGCTGCTCTCTGGCTGCGTCGCATCGTGATCGGCCTTTACCTCCCGCAGTACATGGTTCAAATCGAGAACGATGTCTACGCCCAGATTGGGCTGGTAATGCTCATTGGTCTGGCTGCGAAAAACTCGATTCTGATCGTCGCGTTTGCCAAGGAAGACTACGAACGTGGCATGTCCATCGCCGATGCGGCACTTTCCGCAGCGAGGCTTCGCTTCCGGCCCCTCATGATGACGGCGCTCGCCTTTATTCTCGGCTGCGTGCCGCTCTGGACAGCATCCGGAGCGGGCTCTGTAGCGCGCCAAATCATGGGCACGGCGGTAATCGGAGGAATGGTCGCGGAGACCTTTATCGGCAGATTCTTTGTTCCCGCGATCTTCTACGTAGTTGAAAAACTCTCCGGCGCTGAGCGAGTAAGCACGACACAACTGAGGCCTGCCGAAGCGCCCGGTCAAGGTGACTAAATCATGAAGAAGACTGCACTCTTAGGAATTGTTGCTGTACTGGCCCTGGAAGCCGGCTGCACGATGGGACCCAAATACAAGCGGCCGACTGTGGATGTCCCGCAGGAATACCGTGCACCCGCTTCCGAACAGGCTGTGCAAGCCTCGTCGCTGGGCAACGAGCAATGGTGGCAGCTGTATCAGGATCCTGTGCTCACGCAGCTGATCCACGCTGCTATTGCCCAAAATTATGACGTTCGCATCGCCGCCGCCCGCGTGCTCGAAGCCCAGGCGCAAGTTGGCATTACCCGCGCTAATCAGCTCCCCTCGGCGAGCGTAGGTGCGGACGTTTTCAGTGAGCAAAACGCCAAAGTTTCGAACCTCTTTCCTGCTTACCAGGTCAATGGTGGCGAACTGAACCTGTCGGTGATCTGGAATCTGGACTTCTGGGGAAAGTACCGCCGACAAACTGAGGCGGCTCGCGCCCAATTGCTTGCCACCGAATGGGGCCAGCGAGCGGTAATTTCGTCGCTGGTTGCAAATGTCGCCACGGCTTACTTCCAGCTGCGCGCGCTTGACAGTCAACTCGAAATCTCGGAGAGGACGCTAGGGTCGCGGCAGCAATCCCTGCAGTTAACTCAAACGCTTGAGAGCCATGGCGGAGCCTCGGGGCTAGACGTAAGCCAGGCCGAGCAACTCGTCTACACTGCCTCGGAAACGATTCCCGACCTCGAGCGGCAGATTCAACAGCAGGAAAACGTACTTAGCGTTCTGCTCGGTGAAAATCCACAATCCATTCCTCGCGGACGCGCGCTTACCGAACAGCCCGTCCCCCAGAACGTGCCGGCCGGCCTTCCATCGGAATTACTGGAGCGCCGGCCGGACGTCCGCCAGGTAGAGGAGAACATGGTCGCCGCCAACGCGCAAATTGGCGTTGCGAAAGCTGCATTCTTCCCCAATCTGTCACTCACCGGACTGGGAGGGCTGGAGAGCAATGCCTTGCACCAATTCATCACAGTGCCCTCGGAAACCTGGTACGGGGCTCTCAACGTGAGTCAGCCCGTCTTCCAGGGCGGGGCGCTCCGCGCGCAACTCAGGCTCGCCCGCGCAAACTGGCAGGAAACCACGCTCTCTTATCAGCAAACCGTTCAGAACGCTTTTGAACAGGTTTCCAATTCACTCATCGCTTCTCAGAAAGATCGTGAATACCGCGAGCAGCAGGAACTGCTCACGCAGGCAGCGCAGCAGACTGATCATCTGTCCGAGGTGCTTTACAAGAACGGCGGCGCGAGTTATCTCCAGGTGTTGACCAGCGAGACAAATTACTTCTCGGCGGAACTTAACCTGGTGAACGCCCAGCTTAACGAGCGCTTAGCACTCGTGCAGCTGTATCAGGCGCTCGGAGGGGGGTGGCGGCAATAACGAGCCGTCATATGAAACATTCCGTCGGCGCGCTGCCCACGAGATCGGCAGACGAGAACTTATCGGTTTGTCGGATTGCTACTGAGAAATACGCTTGTGGAGAATCTCCTTATGGATGGTGAAAGCAGCGCAAGCCACGGTCAGCGGTCATCCGGAGTGTTGGCGCCAGTATCCCATCTGCCGTTGCGACGAGGAAGAAAGATTGGCCGAGTTGGAAATCGACCTCATGCTGAAGCCGAAGAACTGCTGCTCGAGTCCTGATTAGCATGCTGGTTCGCATACCCCATGCCTGCCAGCACGCCTCGCATATAAGCGAAACTGCTAATAACGCCTGGCATCGGATCGTCGGGATGAATCTCATACTCCAGATCGACGAAGCCCTTATACTTCGCACCGATAAGCGCTTCGAACGTCTTCCGCACGGGCATGATGCCATCTCCCACCGCGACTTGACTGTCCTTGCTCTCGAAATCTGTTAGGTCTTTCATGTGCACGTTGAATAGCCTTGGACCTGCTTCGTGGATGGCCTGAACCACATCCGTGCCCGCGCGAGCCGCGTGCCCGACATCGATGCAGCAACCGATCCGCGGATCCATGGCTTTCACCGCATTCAATACATTCAGTGGCGAAGGCCACAACTTATCCTCGGGTCCGTGATTATGGATCGCGATGCGGATGTCGTATTCCTTTACGAATTTCTCAATTCGCGGCAAGGTTTCCGGCGCAGGGTCGCCGGCCACGATAACACCTATGCCGCCTCGCTTGCAGTATTCAAACTTAGACCGGATATCCGCATCTTCGTCTTTCGTGAAATAAATGGCGCCGGCAGCATGAAGCGTGATGCCAGCAGCGGCATAGTCACCAAGCGCGACTGCTTCTTCCTGCGCATTCACCGGGAGATGATCTTTGACATCCTTCGCATTCAACGCGACCACGTTGAGCTGTTTCATGAATCCGATCATCTGCCCGCGACTGAAATTGCGAAATGTGTAGCTCGCCAGACCTAAACGAATCGGCAACCCCTTATCCGGCGGGGGCGTACTGTGAGGCTGCGAGAAGATGGCGCTTGGAGCGGCGCCCGCTGCCGCAATCAGCACGCCGGAGCGAACGAAATCGCGGCGGGAGAGTAAATTCTTCTTAGACACGGGGTTCCCAACCCTTCTCGTACTCGCGCCCCCACATCTTCATCGCTTCCGGGTCGCCCTGAATCCGTCCGTCTTTGGTATCGAGACGCAGCTCGCGGTTCACTTCCCACGCGATGTTGGAAAGCTGCAGCATCGTAACCGCGACATTGCCGACTGCGATTGGAGCGTTGAGTTTCTCGCCGTTCCTGATTCCAGCGATGAAGTTTGCGAAGTGCGCGTCCGTCATGGAATCGCGGCCAATCAAATCGGCGGACGAAGCTGCGCTGCCAGCCGTAAATTCGCTTGTCTTGTTGCCGTTGAGATCATAGATCTCATAGCCGCCGCGGTCGATCAACGCCGTGCCGGTGGTTCCCATGATGGTCGAACCGCGATCTCGCCCGTAAAACTTCATTCCTTGGCAACTCTTGCCCTCCCACGAAATCATTTTGTCCTCATACTGGAAGCTGGTCACGAGAGTGTCATAAAACTGCCAATCGTCCTTGAATTGATATCTTCCACCTGACGATGTAAGTCGCTGTGGATAGTCGACCCCCAGCGCCCAGCGGCAGACATCAACTTCGTGGGTGCCGTTATTGAGGGTTTCTCCCGTGCCGTAAAGTTTGAACCAGTGCCAGTTATAAGGATGCACATTGTCCCGATACGGACGGCGTGGGGCCGGCCCCTGCCATAGATCCCAATCAAGCTGCTGCGGCACCGGTACCTCCTTGCCTGTACCAATCGATTCCCGCGTATTGGAGTACCAGGCCTTCGCGAAGTAGGGCCTGCCGATAATTCCGTCGTGAATCTTTTCGACGATCTCGATAGTGTGGGGAGACGATCGCTGCTGGGTGCCAATCTGCACGAGCTTGCGATACTTCTGTTGTGCCTGCACTAGCATTTCGCCTTCAGCGGGATTATGGCTGCATGGCTTCTCCACATAGACATGCTTGGCCGCCTGCAATCCTGCGATCGCCATGGGTGCATGCCAGTGTTCGGGTGTCGCAATCGTGATAGCATCCACATCTTTTTGCTCGAGGATCTGGCGATAGTCTTTCTCCGCCACCACGGTCTCGCCCATTTCCTGCTGCGTTTGATCGGCAAATTTTCTGAGAATATTGCTGTCTACATCGCAGACATGCGAGATTCGAACCACGCTTCTGTTCGCTTTGAGTGCCGAAAGGTGAGCGTAAGCGCGTCCATTGAGACCGATGACAGCAAAGTTGAGAAGGTCATTCGAGCCAAGGATCCGGCTATAGCTCTTCGCCGTATTTCCCATGGCCAGCCCGGCCGCGCCAACAGCAAGCGCATCGAGAAACTCGCGTCGTGTAGTCATCGACTCCTCCCTCAGCAGGAAATTCCGGCCTTCGCCAGTGTCTTCTTGAGTCCGTCCATGCTGACGCGAGTGGACGCCTCGGGCGTACCTGCGCCGCGCCAGTGTGTTTCGAGACTTAGCCCGTAGTAGAAGCCATCCCGCTGTAATGCCTTAAGTTGCCCAATCCAATCCACCACACCGCTGCCTACGGGGGTCCAATCATATTTGTGATCGGTCTTGTTCACCACATCCTTGACGTGACAGTGTCCGACACGGTCCTTGGGTAGCAATTCATAACCTGCTGGATAAGGCGTGCTTCCTATGGCAGCCGCATTACCGGGATCCCAGTTCAACATGAAGTTCCTGTTTGGAATCGCCTTCAACACGGCGGCGGCTTCTTCACCAGTTGCCGTGTTGCAGGACATTTCGTTCTCAAGTAAGAGAACAATGTCATCTTTGGCGCACCGTTCCGCAGCCTGTTGCAGTTTTGCATTGATTGCCACCCGGTACGGCTTGGGATCATCCAGCCGCCAATAGTCGAAACAGCGAATCCTATTCGTGTCGAAATATCTGCAAAGTGAGATACACACCTCGAGTAGCTTCTCCTGTGCGCTGGCATCAAAATCTGCGTGAAACAGATCGCGCTTTTCACTTTGAGGCGATCGGGGAGCCCCCGGCCAGTCTGTCTTGAACAGCGGGCTTGCAATATCCGTCACTCGCAATTTGTGCTCGTCGAGTATCTTCCGTGCGCTCTCAATTTCTTTCGCGTCGAGTTCGGTTACGTTCTTGTTCCACATCGAGCGCAGTTCGATCCAACGCAGTCCGAAATCGCCAGCCACAATCTGACATGCTTTCTCGAAGTCCTGCGTGATTTCGTCATTGATCACCGCCAGCCGGAACGGGCACGTGCCTACGCCCATCAAGGATTCCGTCAGTGAGTACGCCGCAGTTTTCTTGATCAGCACCGGCACGGCTGCCTCTAGTCCGGCTAGCCCCAAGCTCGCGAGGACTGCGCGTCGCGTGTAACTCATGAAAGCGACCTCCACCTATCCAGAAGAGCGTATTTCGTGAACATACATCATCCGGCACATGCGCGTTATTTCTGTCAGCATCTGTGCCCGAAAGAGTTCCGGTGTCGACTGAGAAACCTATTCGTTTTCGAGTGTGACTTTCAGGGGTGCGCGAAGGCAAGCGACGAATTGTCGCACGTAATTCTCCCAGTCCGTTTCCTCGGGAAAATCGCCGCTCTTGCTCCAACCGGCGGCGAAATAATATACAAATGGTTTGCCCACCTGCGCCGCCGAAATGGCCAGTAAATTGGCAACTGGCGGCAAGCCTTCGCTGGTCGGCGTAATAAGATCCGCTTGCTTCAGTTCGGGCAGCGTGGCGCTTTCGGTCGCGAATGCCTCGATTTTTCCTGGCATCACGATTGCACACCCGATGTTTCCGCGGTCGCGATCAGCGGGCTGCCAATAACTCATCCAACCCTCTTCTTGATTCTTGGCGATCACACCGTCGCCGGGACGTTGCGCGATGCCAACGCCGATGTCGAAATCGGGATAACGATCCGCAGCAAATATGCTCTCGGCGCGAGTCATGTTGGATCCGGCGTCGATGGTGATGCGCTTGGTTTCTGAAATTTTGTGTTTCCTCGCTTCCCAGGCTCCGTAGGTCAACTCGAATTCGGAACGGATCGGCCCGGTCGCGATGATTCGCGCGCTGTTGTAATTGCTCGAAACATAGAAGGTATGATCCTCCCAAATGCCGAGCCCGCCGCAACCCCGGCTCTGCCCAACACGATAATCATCCAACCCTTCGCCGTGATCGTTGTGATAATCGCCGTTCTTGTTCCACTTGTTGATCACCAGGGCTCGCGTGCTCTTGACCCAAACATCCACGCCACTGCTCACGGTGCCCTCGGCTTGAATCAGGTCCCGGTGGTACATGCGATGAGCGATGCGATCGCTCTCCCAGGCCATGTCGCGATAGCGCTCGTCTATTTGCCGCGCGTACGTTTTCAAAATCGGCTGCGGCACAGCAGCCAGAGCGGAGGCGTCCAGGATGTAGTAGGTTCGGGTGTCCCCAGGTGCCAAATCTACCTGGAAAAGGAGTGTGTCCGACCCTTGCGCTGATTCGCTGGCGTAAAGCTGCGAATCGAGAATGCGGGGCTCCAAGCCATCCATCAGTTCCAGGTGTGACATACGCAACCCCCGGCCGGCCAATCGAGAGAGGCTTAACTCCACCGTTTCGCAATGGCGGTATAGATGGATTGGATTGGTCACCCGGATCGCCAGCGGCTTGGCCTTTTCAAACACCGCCATCCGGTATAACTCGCTGCCTGCCAGCAGAAACGCGCCAACGCCATACACCTCGGTGGAATTGTCCTCAAATGTTTTCGGGTCGGACCCGATCGGTTGAACGTGCGTCAACTTGCCCTCGGTGTCCACGCAATCGGTGAGGGCAATCCACGCTCGGAGAATCGCGGGCTTGAATTTTGCCCCATCGAGCAAACCCTGATTCACGCCCCACGCCAGCGCGTAGGTGTAAAAACCCGAACCGCTCGTCTCTTTGAGCGGATAACTCTGCGGGTCGAGCAAGCTCGGATGCCACAGACCATCGGGTTGTTGGGCTTTAAGAATCGACTCAGCCATTTCGTGAAACAATTGCATGAAGCGCGCGCGACTCGGATGATTTGACGGCAGCAACTGCAGCATGCGAACAAGGCCGGCCATGACCCAGCCATTACCTCGGCTCCAGAAGACTTTCTTGCCGTTGGCCTCGCGCCGATCGAAGTAGGTGCTGTCGCGGAAATAGAGATGTTCCACCGGATCATAAAGATAGTCCGTTGTACGCCACCAATTCTGCACGGCAAAATCGAGATAGCGCTCGTCGCCGGTGGCGGCGAAGAGCTGCATCCACACGGGCGGCGCCATGAACAACGAATCGCACCAGGACCACAGTTGGGAAACTTGGTCGTACGGCTGATGGAAATCTAAGCTTTGAACTGCTGGGTGCGCTGAGAGAACCGCATCGAGCCTCGCCCGCAAAGGCACAATCATTTTCGGGTCACGGTAAAGAAAATAGAGACCTGCGTACGCCTGGCCGATGGCCAAATCGTCGGCATGATATATGCGTGGGCCGGGCTGCCAGCCGTTTGACTCGCCCATCGCGAGCAGGGCGTCGCGGTATTTCGGGTCACCGGAGATGCCGGCCAGAGCCATCATCCCGGCTTCTCCGGCACTCTGCGTCCAATCGGTTGAGGAGTGTACGGAAGGATGCGCGAGCTGCCAATCCGACACGCGCTCCATGATTAAAAGAACATCCGCTGGCGTTAGTCGCTGGTTCGAAGAGTCCGCCGCAGCCATAGACAATGGGATGGCGAAAGCCAGAACTGCTATTCCCAAGATGCAGCGCCAATAAAAACCAAGCAGAAGAGCCTTCATCTTCATCAGGAGCGTTTTGCTAGTGGCTGCCTATCCGGCAACGTTCTGCCTGGAAGCATAACGCGGAACGTCAAGAATTTCGAATTTTCTGCCCAAGGGTGAAATAAAGAACAGTAAGGAAAATCCTTCCGATCATGGTGCCCATGGTGTCGGCCAATATTGCTTGGATATCTATCAATGACAAGGTCGGGAATCTCATCATCGCTAGGAAATCCTGCATCTTATCCCCCCTGTTCGCTACGGGCAGGATTGTACATCCAAGGTGGCGAGTTGTAAGTTACCCAGCGAGTCATCACGTCAAAAATCGCTTGGGAGGCTTGCCGATGGGGAAGTTTTGTACTTTTCCGTTGCAACTAACGACCAAGGGCGCTGTGCCAGACCTGATGTTTCGTCGGGAGGGTGCGCCGAAATATCTTCCTTGCGGCGACATATCGAGTGAACAATCAGTTAGGAGTCTGGGTACGGTGACTAGGAGGCTGTGAGAATCATTTCCCGTCCTCGGATCTGATTTCCCATTTCGGTACCTATAAAGCGAAAACTTTTGCGGTTGTGTCTTGCCATTCTGTTTGGCCATTGATCGCTATTTATCGCCATGCTACCTTGCATCAGGAGACGGTCGCTTGGAATGGCACTTCTCCTGCACACGTTTCCTGCAAATGGGCCAAGCAATAGGACTTTTCGTAAAGCGATTTCGAGCTCTAATTGTCTTGGCATGCCTCAGCTTATTCATCGGTTGTGGCGCCGGCACCCTCGGTCCTGGGGCTGGTGGTGGTCCAAACCCAGCAAAATCCCTAGTCTCGATCGCTATAACGCCAGCCAATCCGGCCTTGCTCCTCGGCACCCTGCAACAATTCACGGCTACCGGTACATATTCCGATCACAGCACGGCGGACCTGACTGACTCGGTCACCTGGTCCTCGTCGGACACAAGTGTGGCGTCGATTGCTGGAGGCGGGCTTGCAAACGCGCTCACTCTAGGCTCGGTTACGGTCTCCGCCACGTCTGGCTCAGTTACCGGAAGCACGACGGTAGATGTCGAGTCTGCCATTCTGTCTTCCATCACAGTGCGGCCTGCAAAGAGGAAGATAGCGCAGTTGACGACCGCAATGCTTCAGGCAATCGGTACTTACACCGATGGCAGCACGCGCAATATAACCACACAGGTGTCCTGGACTTCCTCTGACACTGCGGTCGCGACGATCGCAGGAAATGGCCGCGCGACGGCTCTAACCCCAGGATCCACGACGCTTACTGCGGCGCTCGGTTCGATTAGCGGCTCGGGCACGCTAGTGGTCTCCGATGCCACGATCGTATCTCTCTCCGTCACTCCGTCAGGAAGTAGCATTGCACCGGGCACCAAGTTGACTTTCGTCGCGACCGGCACCTTTAGCGATCACACGAGGCAGGTCATCACCATTGATTGCACCTGGGCCTCTGACAATCCTGCAGTGGCCACGGTCGGACAGGGGGGCACGGCTACCGCAATCAGTCCTGGTACGGCCAACATTTCCGCTACTTTTAGCGGAGTCTCGGGGACGGCGGCGCTGAATGTCAACACCGCCACGCTCACTTCGATCTCCGTCACCCCGGCAAGTGCCGTACTCGCGCCAACCACTTCCGTAAACCTGGTCGCTACAGGAACGTATAGCGATGGCAGTACTGAGGTGATTACCAACTTTGTCACTTGGACGTCGTCCGCGGCCGACGTCGCGAGCGTCAGCAATGGCGGCGAAGTGACCGCACAATCCGCGGGAAATGCAACGATCACCGCACAGCTCGGAGCGCTTAGCGCGAACTGTGCCATTGTGGTCGACGGTTCTCCACTGACATCGATACAAGTTTCCCCGCCAACCGCAAGCATCCCCCAGGCGGCTGTGTTAGCTTTCGTGGCTACCGGCATCTTCGCAGACGGAAATAGGCAGAACCTGACGACGTCGGTTCTGTGGACGTCCTCGCCGGCATCGGTGGCCACCATCAGCAACCTGCCGGAAACCGCAGGCCAAGCCACTGGAGAGGAACCGGGAACGGCGACTATCACAGCACTCTTCGGCGGGCAACTCGGAACGGGAACTTTGACGGTCACCAGCGCAACGGCCATTTCGCTGCGGGTGTCGGCCGCCGCAACAATTCTCGAACAAGGCGGTTCCACACGGTTCACTGCCATCGCCGAGTTCAGCGATGGCACGACCAAAGACGTCACATCGTCGGTAATCTGGACGTCTTCGGATGCAAGTGTGGCAATTGTCACTCGAACGGGCATCGCGACGAGCACTCATTCGGGGACGACTATTGTGACCGCCACCATGCATGATTTGAGCGGAACAGCTGTTCTGGCGGTTTACTGACAGGCTGCAAGATAGGGATCAACTTGGGCGCTTTGCGATTTTCAACAAGATTGTCCATCGTGTTGCTACTATGCGCGAGCTCGTTACTTGGACAAGCCCCTGCGGCCAAAGGTCCGGAGTGTGACATCTCCGCCGGTTACAGCTACGCTGGCGTGAATTTTTCAGGAAAGCCCACGGTCAATATGCAGGGCGTTGATGTTGGAGCAACGACCGACTTCACCCCGCGCTGGGGAGCGACCTTGGATTCCAGTTATGTTCGCGGGGGAAAGGACCCCGGTTCTGGCCATGGTAGCTACGTCCTTGATTTTCTCGTCGGTCCAGTGTTCGTTCCCGCTCAGACCGAGAACACGCGTGTGCTCGTTCGCGCGCTCGCGGGCGTTGGCCTGCTGGATGGCTCGGTTCCCGTGGATCAACTGTATTACCGGGGATGGCTGACGCGTTTCTCCTGGGCCGTAGGAACAGGGATCGAACGCAACATTTCCGGGCCATTCGCAGTTCGCGTTAATGTTGATTACACGCGCATGAAATTTGTAAGCTCGTCTCTTACCGTGCAGCCGCAAAACAACATTCGTGTAACCGCAAGCCTGGTATTTCGGTTCGCTGCTCCTCGCAACAAACCCCATCTCGCTGCCGCGCAGCCTTAACTGAAATCGACGCCTCCCGCCCTGCTCGGCTCCTTGGGGTGGCCCGGCGCGAAGAGCGAGACGCCGTTCGCGCATATTTTGGCGATTCCATAAAGGGCACCACGGAGTTTAGTTATGTGTCACTGGGCCTGGGCATGACGCTGGGCGTACTCCTGGGCATTCTCCCACTGTCGATTCCTGGGTTAGGCACTTTCAAACTCGGAGTCGCGGGCGGCCCGCTCGTGGTGGCGCTTATCATCAGCCGTCTCGGACGCACCGGAGGCTGGGTGTGGACCATACCTCTCTCAGCCAATCTCACTCCACGGAACTTCGGTCTTACGGTTTTTCTCACCCAGGTCGGAATGGTCTCCGGCCCGAAGTTTATTACAACGGTTCGACATCTGGGGCCGCTCTTCTTAGCATTGAGCGCCGCTATCATACTTACTCCGGTGTTTTTTTCCCTACTCGCCGGCCATTTCATTTTCAAATTGCGGTTTGATGATCTCCTCGGTGCCACGTCCGGTGGTGTACCGGGCAATCCCTCGATTCTCGCTTTTGCTTCCAATCTTGTCGGTACCGATCGCGCAGAGATCGCCTATGCAATCACTTTCCCGGCCGCACTGATTCTGAAGGTCACAATTGTGCAAGTCATGGTGGTGATATTTGCCAAACCATAAACTAGAAATCTGACAATCGCTTTGTTATCGCCGCGTGGTGAATGGACACATTGTTCACCTCCCGCGTGGCGAAGCTTCTTCGTCGAATGATGACTGCTAAGCCGCCTCTATAGTGGAGACAGGTAAGGTTGGGTGATTTCTACAACAGGAAGAAAAACTAGCCACGTTTTTGGAGCAGGAATTCTCTGACTGCAGGGTCTTCCGCGAGTCCGATTGCCCGATCATAAGCGTCTAAGGCTTCAGGGGTCTTTCCCAGCCGCTGCAGCAGGTGAGCACGGACTGCCCAGTAAGGCTGGTAAGAAGAAATATCCTCCAAGGCAATCGTGTCCAGTACTGCCAGACCTGCCTCAGGTCCATTGGCTTCCGCAATCGCCGCGGCGTATCCAGTCCGCGTGCCGATTGTCGGCGATACGCGGGTCAACTGTTCATAGAAGACGGAGATGGCAGCCCAATCGATTCGCCCGCTGCGAGCCCGCTCGGCATGTACGGATTGAATCGCCGCTTCAAGTTGAAACCGGCCGGAGCGTCCCAGTTTGAACGCCTCGGCGAGATGGTGCTCTGCCTCTTCTATCAATGGAAGAGACCACTGCTTCGTATCCTGCTGCGAGAGCGGAACGTATCCGCCATCAGGTTCCCTTCGAGCGCCGCGTCGCGACTCACAATACAGCATGAGAGCTAACAGACCCCGAACTTCGGCTTTATCAGGTATTAGCTGCAGAAGAACTCGTGCCAGCCAAATCGCCTCTTCGGCCAGGTCCCGGCCGGGCTGGTCGACGCCCGCCATATCTTCCCAGCCGATGCCGAAAGCGGCGTAAATGGCTTCCAGCACCGCGTCCAGCCGCTGCGGCAATTCAAAGTCTTGCGGGACCTCGAACTGAATTCCGCTATCGCGAATCTTCGTCTTGGCACGCACCAGGCGCTGGCCCATCGTTTTCGGCGAAACCAGGAATGCACCCGCGATGCGTGTTGCATCCAGGCCTAGAACCGTTTGCAGCATGAGCTGGGTGTGTATAGCGGGATCGATCGCTGGATGAGCGCATACGAATAGCAGTTTCAACCTGTCATCTGGAAACTCCTTCGACAAGGACACCTCGCGTTCCTCCCTCAGGAGCTGGAGAGTCGGCTCGCTCGCTTCAACTACTCGCCGATGACGGACAATATCGATAAATGCGCGGCGCGCCGCCGTCAGCAACCACGCCTCTGGACTTTGGGGCAGGCCGTCTCGGGACCAGGTTTTCAGCGCTGCTACCAATGCATCGCTCAGAGCGTCCTCAGCGCTAGCCACGTCGCGTGTGTGCGACGAAAGGTAGGCCACCAGCCGACCATACGACTCGCGGGCCACCCGCTCGATTGCCCGATGAGTACTCTCGAGATCACCTTCGTTCATCACATAATTCGCCGCTTGGATTCTGGCGCAAGTGGCCGCACCTCGACGGCACCGAGCGCGGTGGCAGGGCAACGCGCCGCCCAATCGAGGGCCGTGTCAAGGGAGGCGAGTTCCATGATTATGAATCCCCCGAGTTGCTCCTTGGTGTCAGCGAAGGGGCCATCCTGTACGCGCCGCTTTCCGTCCTTAACTCGTACCGTGGTTCCTGTCTCAGGCACTTGAAGTGGCTCGCCAGCGAGATAGGCGCCAGATTCGACGAGGGCCTTATGGTATGCGCGCCAAGCGCCGGTGTAGGAGTCGGTTCCGTCGTTGTTTCGCGTCGCAAAGGCTTCAGGTGATTCGTAGATTAGCAAAGCGAATTGCATCAGCTGTTCTCCTGAAGAGCAATTTTAAGCGTTTTCGCGCTTAAATGTATGACGGACGGGAGTCAGCCGATTCGACAGATTTTGGGTAATCTCCAAGAGTTTCAAGCAGCCATACGCGAATTAAACTAGGCGGGGCTCGAAAAGTTGGTCCTTCCAGGTGATTTCCTGGCTGCAATTTCCGGTAGCCGACTATACACGTTCGATAAGCACGCTTCGGCCTTGTAGCCGTTAGTTTGCGGGTCCAGCAAACAGCTGCAGATTCCCGTCCGGGTCCTTGACGATGAAATTCTTAGCGCCCAAGGCTGCTTCATCAGCGTCTGGTGAAAGGCAACACCAGCGGATTGAAACTCAAGAAACAGCAGCTTGATCTCCTCCGCCGTCGCGACGGTCATTGATAAGGACAACAATTCCTCCCGATCGCGGACCGCCGGCTCGATTATTGGTCGCTCCACACATCCTAGATTGAGATGCGCTGCGTCGCGACTCACCTGTACATAATAGGGAGGTTTGCCGTAACTGAATACAGGCGAAAAGCCTAACTTGTCACGGAAAAATTCGCATGATCTTTGGATATCGGTAACCAACAGTTGCGGTTCGGCACCGACGATCGTGGCTTTGGATAGCGCTGATGAGAACCTGCGCAACACATTGTTGGGCCGCACTTACACATTTGCCGTATCACAGGCAAAACCGGAAGGAGCTGAGTCGCCTCTGGTTTGCCGACTATTCGGAGATTGGAGTCAAATAGACAAATCCGGGCCTTCATGGTGATGAAGACTCCCGGTGAATAATCTTTGTGTTTTCCGAAAGGCAGCCGGGAGACTCTACGTGCATATTTTCTTCAAGCGGGTTTCCATTCGCATCCTCAGCTTCGTACTTGCGGCCGGTGGGCTCGCAGCGGCGTCCTACGGCCAGGGCGTCTCTCCCATCGTTACGCCCGTCATTACCGTTGATCACGGGCCGAATGCTCCGCGGCAGCTTTCGAAACCCTATGTCATCCTCGTTTCGCTGGACGGCTTCCGCTATGACTATGCAAAGCGTTATCATGCTGACCACTTGCTGACACTGGCAACTCAGGGCGCCAGCGCGCCGGAAGGTATGCTTCCCGCTTATCCTTCGATAACCTTTCCCAACCATTACACCATCGTTACCGGCCTTTACCCTGAACATCATGGCATCGTGGCCAACAGCTTTTATGATCCGGCTCGGAAAGAGGTCTATAGCTATCGTGATGCCATGGCAGTCGGCGACGGCACTTGGTATGGTGGAACTCCACTCTGGGTGCTGGCGGAGCAGCAGGGCATGCGGTCTGCTTGTTTCTTTTGGGTCGGTTCGGAGGCGGACATCCAGGGAGTTCGTCCCACTTACTATCTGAAGTTCGACGGAAAATTTCCCAACGGAAAGCGGGTTGACCAGGTTCTGGCTTGGCTCCATCTACCATCGGAGCAGCGCCCGCACTTCATCACCCTATACTTCTCCAATACCGACACCGCCGGGCACCAGTACGGTCCGGACAGTCCGGAAGTTGTTGACGCCGTTCACGAACTCGATAGCGAGATCGGGAAACTGATGGATGGCATCAAGGAATCCAAGCTGCCCGTAGATTTGATCGTGCTCGCCGATCATGGAATGGTGAAAGTCGAAGGGCCGCCCATCCGCCTCGATCAATCTGGCTTGAGCCCCTCCTGGTTTGCCCAGATATTCGATTCGATTCTTTACGCTAAGTCGGACGACGACGCGCAGAAGGCATATGAATCGCTGCACGGAAAAAGCGAGAAATATCTCGTCTATCGCCGTGCGGACGTGCCCGGCTATCTCCACTTTGATAGTAATCCGCGCGAGGGCGATCCCGTTGTTGTTCCGACCGGCCCTTACCTCATCACCGCCAGTGATCATGGTGAGGACCATCCGCCCGTTGGAATGCACGGCTACGACGCCACACACATGCCCGAGATGAAGGCCCTATTTGTGGCTGCGGGACCTGACATTCGATCTGGTGTCGCGCTGGCGCCATTTGAGAATGTGAACGTGTATCCGCTAATCGCAAAGATCCTGGGTCTCGACATCACGAATTTGAAGACAGGTCCAATCGACGGCAAGCTCAACGTTCTCGATGGAATTCTAAAGACAAAGTAGGTAGCAGGTTCAAGACACAACTAGCACGTTGGGTTGTTGTACCAACGCAGAACTCGGAGCGCACGCACTGTGTTCCAGCGGCTTGCGCTGCCAACGCCGGTCTCCATCTCTAATGGAACATATTCGGGATGAAGGAGGTTGAGCGGCCAGCGCCCGTTCTGGTGGCGGCGTTTCAGCACGACTTTGATGGCTTCACTCAAGCGGCTGTCGGGTTTGATTCCTGCATTCCTCAGATAGTCGAGTCCACGCAAGACGTCGTAGTGCCAAAACGTCGGGAACGAGAAACGGAGCCAGCGTTTGTTGATGACTTCGCCGGTTCGGAGCGAGCGAAACATGCAGCGCTCAAGCAAATAGTTTTCGGCACGCTTCCGGGCTTTAGTGACGGACTTAGTGAGGGCCACGGATTTGCGTCCTGCACGTTCGTATTCGAGCAGTCCTTCGAGCACGCAGATGGTGGTATGGAACGAGGAGCGCCGGCTTTTGGGTGCTTCGCAGTTCCAGCCGCCGTCTTCGAGCTGCTCGCCTAGGAGTTGATTGGCTAGGACTTCACTTGGTTTCTTGAAATACGCGCCGATACCGAGGATTCTGCCGTTGATGCAGGGTTCCGTTTCGCCGTACAGGAACGGCCGGTTCTTGAGCCGCTTGAACACGAGCCGCTTGTCGACCCGGCCGATCATTTTGCGAGCCTGCTTGCTGGCGGGGTCGAGACCGAGGTCCATTAAGACGGTGAGACTGTAGAGGGTAATAAGTAAAACTCGGTCCTCCTTCAGCATATCGTCTCTCCACCCGCGGGGGCCGTCGCCCCAGTCGCCGGTGGGAGATTGGAGGGCAAGAAGTTGGGCTCCCCAGCCTTCGGTTGCGACGCGAGAGCGCTCGGTTGCAATTGCCATGGGGGTTTCACCAGTGAGGTCCCTCATGACGTGCCAACGGATGGCCGGGTCAGAATCGAGTAGCCATTTGAGTTGTGCCGGCCGGGGTGCGTAATTGTGGAGACGCATTCGTCTCTTATAGCAAGTGGAGGGTAACTTTTCATCCTGGGGCCGCGGCGTTCGCTTTGGTTTCTCCTTGTGGCAGAACAATATCGACGCGTGTACGGGGAATTCGAGTCACACCGCGCTCGGAAGGATGCGTTTCTGGAGAACGTCTGGCACAATAAGTGTGTTTCACTCACAGGTCGAGATAAAAAGGAATCGACAGATAAGATGCTCACACGACGAAAATTCCTTGCCACCGCAGCGTGCGCCCTGGCTACAGCACGTCTTCACGCGCAGGGCCAAACCAAGGTTCGGGTTGCCCTCACCATCCCCAAGGAGGCAACTGGTCCTCATTTGCCGATCGACTTTGTCGGTCTGTCTTATGAGGTCCAGCAACTCAGGGATGCCAGTTTTTTTTCCGCGCAGAACAGCGGCTTGATTCGCGAGTTCAAAGCGCTTTCGTCAACTGGCGTTCTGCGCCTTGGGGGCAACACCAGCGAGTTTGCTTACTGGAAACCTAAGCCTGATTCTCCCGAACCAGAGCATCCTCAAGTTCGTGAGGTCGTGGGCGAGCCGAAAGCGCAGTACTACGCGGTGACTCCTGAGGCAGTCAGGAATCTGGCGGAGTTCCTCCAAGCCACACAGTGGAACTGCATCTATGGCATCGGAATGGGGACGAACACCCCGGCACGCGCCACCGAGGAAGCGGTCTTTGTAGCCGAGACGCTGGGCGATCGCCTACAGTATTTCCAGATCGGAAACGAGGCGGATCTATTTGACCGGCACCTGCGCGATCCGAAAACGTGGTCGGCCAAGACGTACCTCGAAGAATGGCTCACTCTAGCGCGCGCTATCGCGGTTCAGGTGCCGACGGCAAAGTTCGGCATGCCGGATGTTGCAGGCAACGTGTCGTGGCTGACTGAGATTGCGGATCTTTGGTCTTCCATCCAGGGCCCGCCGCGCGTAACAACCCTGACTCATCATTATTACTTTGGCGGTCCGGCGACAAACCCTGAGATCAACATTCCGAACTTGCTGAAGCCGGCGACCATGCAAAAGGTGCAGAACACGGCGAATATTGCATCGTCCGCAGCCAGCAGGGTTGGTGCGCGCGTGCGCATGACCGAAGGCAACACTTGCTATCGCGGAGGCAAGCCGGGTGTCTCCGATGTGTTTGCAGCTGCGCTTTGGTCTGCTGACTATTCGCTCCTTCTGGCGAGTAATAACTATTCCGGCATCAATCTGCACGGTGGCACGGGCAAATCTGTAGCCAATTCCGTTGGCGGATCTCTGCCTGGTGACGGGCTTCTCGAAGCGAAGGGCGAAACTCCTGAACAGATTGCCGCGTATCCTCATCCTTTCTATACACCGATTGCGACCTTTGGCTCGGACTACGCGTTGGAGCCGGTCGCGTATGGGCTGAAGTTTGCGAGCTCGTTCAGTGGCGGGACACTGTTGAAGTCCGGGTTAAAGACCGACTTCTCGACGAAGCTGCAGGATGCGGGAATCAATGCCACGGCGTACGCCGCGAAACTGGTGGGCGACCAAACATCGGTCATCATTCTGAACAAAGACGCGGCAGCAGACCTTGAGCTGGAACTCGACTTTGGTCGCGACGTCAGTGGAGTGGTGCAGACCGAGACCTTACACGCGCCCGCACTAGACAGTCGTGAAGCTCACATCACAACCTCACCGAGGACCAGCTCGCTCAGACAAGGCAAGTACATTGTCACCGTTCCGCATGCGACGGGACTGCGCGTGACACTGAGTTGAGTCATTTCCGTTCCGGCCGGGCCGTTCGCACAACATGCTATTTGTTTCGTTTGCCGTAATCGCTAAATGAGTGAGATGGCGATTTTTGCCAGCAGCCGAATAGCGAGAACCAAGAGAAGTTGCGGTCGCGCGCCTAACCGCAAGTCTCACTGGATCCTGTGCCATCGATGGGCAATCGAAAGTAATTCCCCTCGGACGAAACCTGGTTTTACAGCAAGCCCGGACTGCGAAGTTGGGCCGCAGGCCGACATTGGTCAGGCTTAGGGATTCTTGATTATCGCCGACAAAGTTGTCTCCAGCATGGACTTTGGCCTCCACACGTTCTAGCATTCTTTAACTTATGGAGCAGTCTTCCGAGTTCATTGGCCAGGTTCTCGGCCACTATAGCATCCTCGAACAGATTGGCGCGGGCGGGATGGGCGTGGTGTATCGCGCACACGATGAGCAACTGGATCGTGATGTCGCGCTCAAAGTGCTGCCGGCGGGTACTTTGGCAGATGAGGTTGCACGAAAGCAGTTCCGCAAAGAAGCGCTTGCGCTAGCCAAGCTGAGTCATCCAAATATCGCGACGGTTTTCGAGTTCAGTTCGCAAGAAGGCGTGGACTTCCTCGCGATGGAACTAATTCCAGGAAAACCGTTGAGCGAACGGCTACGTGGCGGAGCGATGCCGGAGCCAGAAATAGTGCGCCTGGCTACGCAACTAGCGGAAGGTTTGGCGGCGGCACACGACCAGGGTGTCATTCATCGCGATCTCAAACCGGCCAACCTGTTTGTGACGCCAGACGGCCGCGTGAAAATTCTCGACTTCGGACTGGCGAAGCACACACCCTCATCCAGCGGCGCTGATATTACGCGCAGTATCACAACGGATACCGGTACGGTTTCGGGCACCGTCCCTTATATGTCGCCGGAACAGTTGCGCGGATTGTCAATCGACGCGCGCAGTGACATTTACGCGGCTGGCGCAGTTCTGCACGAAATGGCGACGGGACGGCGCGCATTTCCGCAAACGCAGGGCGCGGAGTTGATGGGCGCGATTTTATATGAGTCTGCGGTGCCAGCGCGATCGGTGAACAAATACATCTCTCCAGGACTCGAGAGCATCGTTTCGAAGACACTAGCGAAAGATCCCTCGCAGCGTTATCAATCGGCACGCGAGTTGAGAGTCGCGCTCGAGGGACTTTCCGCCACGACCACGCGTGATCTCGGAGCATTGGTACCGCTTGGGCCGCCCAAGAAGTCACACATCGTAATCGCAATTTTGGCTGGCGCTATTATCGTTGCAGCCTTGGGGATCGGCCTGAATGTTCAGGGAGTTCGCGACCGGCTATTCAGGCATAAGGGATCTGCGACAACCGCAATATCGGGGCCGGCGGGAAACACAGTCCATGGCCGGCGATCAGTGGCCGTGCTTGGGCTAAAAAATGTTTCTGGGGAGGCGGACAAGGCGTGGCTTTCTACTGCGCTGGCTGAAATGTTGACTACTGAACTGGGCGCAGGTGAGCAATTACGGACCATCGCTGGCGAAAACGTGGTGCAAATGAAGACCAATCTGGCCTTACCCGATGCCGACAGCTATGGCCGAGAGACGCTGGCGAAGATTCGTGAAAATCTGGACACCGATGAAGTTGTGGTCGGGTCGTACGTTCCACTGGGGAAAGATCAGATCCGGCTGGATCTGCGGCTGCAAGACGCGGCTATGGGCGAAACTCTGGCGTCAGTCTCCGCCAAAGGACGAGAGGATCAAATTGACGATCTTGTAGGCCGGGCGGGTGCTGAACTGCGGCAAAAATTGGGCGTCGGGGCGATTTCGGCGACGGAAGCGGCGGCTGTTAAAGCATCGTTACCTTCAAATGCGGAAGCGGCTCGGCTCTATTCGCAGGGATTGGCGAGCCTCCATGCCCGTGACGCTCTGGCAGCGCGCGACCTGCTGCAAAGATCTGTCGTGCTGGAACCGGGTTTCGCGCTAGCGCATTCAGCGCTCGCCACCGCCTGGACCACTCTGGGCTACGACCGCAAGGCGGCGGCGGAAGCAAAGACCGCGTTTGATTTATCCGGAGGGCTAGGCCGCGAGGATAAGCTGGCGATCCAGGCACGTTATTTGGAAGCCAACCACGAGTGGGAAGGAGCTATCGGCATTTATCGCGCGCTCACGCAGTTCTTTCCTGACAATCTCGAATATGGCTTGCAGCTTGCGTCGGCGCAAAACTCGGCGGGCAAATCCAAAGATGCTCTGGGGACGCTCCGACAACTACGGCAGTTGCCGCCTCCTGCATCGCAAGATCCGCGACTCGATTTGGCCGAGAACACCGCCTACTTCGGCCTCTCGAAATACAAGGACGCGGGGGATGCAGCGTCGCGCGCCGCAGCGAAGGCGCAAGCGAGTGGGCAGCGCCTAATACTGGCGCAGGCGCTCAATCAAGAAGCAGCTGCGTTTCGCTATCAGGATCAGATTGACAAGTCGAACGCCGCATTCAAGGACGCACAGCGAACCTACACCGAAGCGGGTGATCGATTGGGCGCCGCTGGTGCCACCATGGGGCTGGCAAACAATCTCTATCAGCACGGAGACTTGAGCGGCTCGCGGCAACTGAATGAGCAAGCGCTTGCAGTCTTCCGCGAAGTGGGCTCGCAACGCAATACGGCTACCTGTCTCGTTGATATTGCAATCGGACTCTACGATCAGGGCGATCTTGCGGGGGCGCAAAAGCTATATGAAGAAGCGCTCAGCATTCAGGGCGAGGTCGGAGACAAGGACAGCCAGGCGAATACGCTCAACAGCATTGCGAATGTCCTGGCCGATAAGGGCGATCAAGCCGGAGCCAAAGCGAAATACGAAGAAGCGCTCGCAGCCTTCCGGGATACGGGCAGCCAATTCGAAATTGCCATGACCATGGGCAATATCGGCGAGCTGTATCTGGACGAAGGCGATCTGCCGGAAGCGAAGAAAATGTTCGAGCAGGCGCTTGAGATCAAACGCAACCTGCACAATCGGCATTCCGAGGCGTTCACACTTTCGGCGCTAGGAGACTTACTGTTTTATGAGGGCGATATTGGGGCGGCGAAGAAAGCGCATGAAGATGCGCTTGCCATACGGACACAGCTAGGAGAAAAAGGAACGGCTGCTCAGGATTCGCTCGCTCTGGCTCGACTCAAGTTAGAGGAGGGGCATCCAGAGGAAGCATTGTCCGCGGCTCGCAAGATTGAGGCTGATTTTCATACGCAGAACCAGGTCGACTACGAATCGGCTGCTCACGTGCTCGCAGCGCGCTGCCTGCTAGAGTTGGGAAAACTTGCCGAGGCGGAGGCGGAAATCCGGCAGGCGGAAAAACTCGTGAAGGCCGACGATCATGTGGCGCATCTTCCGGTCGCGATCGCCGCCGCGCGAATCGCGACGGCATCCGGAGATTTAGCCAACGCTAGAAAAATTCTCGGACAAACACTGGCGGAAGCGACCAAAGCGAACCTGCTCTACTCTCAATACGACGCCCGGCTCGCTCTTGGTGAATTGGAAATTAGATCAGGCAACATGGCCGTCGGCCGCGCCCGGCTGGCAACACTCGAGAAAGACGCCAAGGGCAAAGGCTTTCTACTGATTGCCCGCAAGGCCGCTACGGCATTGAAGGCGTAAGCCGAAATTTGCAAACTCGAACGACAGTGCAGATCGCCTAATCGCTCGCTGGCGTGATGATCGGCTTCGGCAGTTGGATAGTAGTCGTCTGTTGAATATTTGCTGACGAGTCGCCCAGCATCAGGTTGTAGTTGCCGGGATTCGCGTGCCATGATGCCGCGTTGACATCATAAAAACTAAAACTCCGCGCACCAAGCTCGACGCTGACATGCGTGGTCTCTCCAGGCTGCAGCATGACACGTTCAAACTGTTTCAATTCTTTAGCCGCGCGCGGTACTGTCGGGGATGATTCGGCGACATAAAGCTGAGCAACGGTAGCTCCGGCACGATCGCCCGTATTCGCAACGTCGAAAGTGACGGAGAAACGCCCGTCGCCAGTCGGAATGCTCTTCAGATTCGTGAATGAGAAGGTCGTGTAAGAGAGTCCGAAGCCGAAGGGGAAAAGTGGCTCGATGTGATTGTGTTCGTAACCGCGATAGCCCACGAAGATGCCGTCACGATAGACGATCTTATTAGTACCCGCATCAGGATAGTAGCTACTAAAACTGGGATTGTCAGTTATCTTTTTTTCCCAACTGATGGGCAGATGGCCAGAGGGGTTACTTTCTCCGAAGAGCAGACGGGCGACAGCGTTGCCGCCTTCTTCGCCCGCATACCAGGACGCCAAAATACCCTGAACTTTGTCCTTCCAAGGCGAGACATCGACGCTACCGCCCGACGTAATCACGACGATCGTCTTCTTGCCCAGCGCGGTGACCTGATCGATTAATTGTTGTTGTCCGACGGGGAGCTCGAAGCTTCGATCCCCGCCCTCGGACTCGGAGGCTGAGTTGAAACCCACCGCCAGCACAACGGCATCGGCATGAGATGCCATCTCTAAAGCATCGTTTTCGACAATGGTGTTGAGCGGCACAATGCCGACCCGCATTCCGGAAACCGAGGCGGACTGTGTGGCCAACTGTTCTAACACGACCTTGTGCGAACCGGCGGAAAGCTCAATGGCCGTTTGATTGAGGATAGCCTTCGGCACGACAGAACTGTCGAAGACGACCGCATCGTCGACGAGCAGCCGGTACCGTCCATCGGTCTGAACAAATACTTCGAACTTGCCTGCGGCTTCCACCGTGTAATAACCGGTCCACCTGCCGCTCGTCGTCGCCCGCTGATAGGGGTTGGAGTTTTTATGGGATGTAAGAGCGTTCAGTTCCTGTTCTTCTGGTTCGCGCCGCGTGGAGCCGGGGGTCAGCATCACTTTCTCGACGGTTGTACCGGTCTCCTCGCCTTGCAGATCGGCTTTGGCAAATGTGGTGTGTGTTACTCCACTGATGGCGCCTTGGGCATCGGTGGTGAACTGCGTAAGGCGGGCCATCTGATTGATGCTCCGAATGCCACGTGCATAGAGGACTTTCGTCCCGTCGCCCAGATAGTTGCTGATGCCGACGAGTAGATTCGTGTTTGCGAAGCTCACGACCTCACCGCTGCCTCCACCTGTGGTGACGGTCTGAGTCGCAGTGGGTCCGATCACTGCGATCGTCTTGGTTTTAGTCTTATCCAGCGGCAGCGCACGATTGCTGTTTTGCAAAAGCACAGCGCCTTCAAGCGCAGCCTGCAATGAGACAGCTCGACCTTCCAGGTTGTAGCGCGGGATGCTGGTGTCGAGGGCCGGATGATCCAGCCAGCCAAAGTCGACAGCCACGCGGAGGATGCGGCGCACCTTTTCATCAAGGTCAGCTTGCGTGATGGTTCCGGCCTTGAGCAGCGGAAGAATAGTCTCGCGGTTGTAGTAAACACCGAAAGGCATTTCTAAATCCATCCCGCCCTTCACCGCCGCGGCGGTGTCGTAGGTTGCGACCCAGTCCGACATGATGATGCCGGGAAAGTGCCACTGCTCTTTAGCCACTTCCACATTGAGGCGCCGATTTTGCGTCATGTGCTCGCCGTTGGTGAGATTGTAGGAGTCCATGAGGGCTCCGACTTTGCCGACTCTAACAGCCGCTTCAAAGACCGGCATGTAAATCTCGCGCAGAGCGCGCTCGTCAATCACGGAGTCGGTATCGTGCCGTAGATATTCAGAATTGTTGCCGAGATAATGCTTGACGGTAGCTGAGACACCCTCCTTCTGCACGCCCTGGATATAACCGATGGCAATCTGGCCGGCGAGAAATGGATCTTCGCCGAAGTATTCAAAGTTGCGTCCGTTCATCGGTGCGCGGTAGATGTTGACACCGGGGCCAAGGATGAAGACGGCTCCTCGAGACCGGCAATCTCGTCCCAGTTCCTCGCCGATGCGAACCGCGAGCCGCCTATCCCACGAAGCCGCCAGCCCAATGCCAGCCGCGTAGGCGATGGTTGGCGCCGGAATGTGAGCTCCCACAGGGCCGTCCGCCATCTGGAAGAAAGGAATATTGAGGCGCGGAACCGGGTGAGTGCGGAAGGGGGTGTCGCCGCTGATGAGATCGATCTTTTCATCGAGGGTCATTTCGCCGATGAGTTGATTTACGCGTTTGTCCACACCCACAGAGTCATTGCCGACGAACTGGCCGGAGGCCTGGACGCTGCTCATCAGCAGCGAGCAACCGAGAACGCTAAAGCAGAAAAACGAGATCCCATTGATCCGCATCGTGATTATTCTCCGACGAAGATAGTACGCCAAAAGAATGCGAAACTACGGTCTTTGGTAAAGAAGTTCGTGACCTGTTGCCGGAAGGATTGTACTCTACGTTTGCGAAGAAATTATCTGAAGAAATCTATGGACCCACGCCAGACCGAACGAGTATTCAATGCCCTGGAGACCTTCCGCATCGAGCTGCCATCCTGGGGCTTCGCCAATACCGGCACCCGGTTCGGGAAATTTATCCAGCCAGCCGCTGCTACCACAACAGAAGAGAAATTCAGCGATGCCGGGCAAGTGCATCTGCTGACCGGCGTGTGCCCGACAGTGGCATTGCACGTTCTATGGGATTTTCCTGACGGTGCTCGCGGCACGGATGAGATCAAGACCTTCGCCAGCCGTTACGGTGTTCTTCCCGGTTCAATCAATCCCAACCTCTTCCAGGACCAGGAATACAAGTACGGTTCATTCGGCAACCCAGACTCGGAAGTTCGCAAGCGTGCGTTGCAGCATACTAAGGACAGCATTGAAATTGCTAAACGCCTGAACAGCCGAGATGTGTCCATGTGGTTTGCGGATGGCTCGAACTACCCGGGGACAGCAAACATCCGGCAGCGCAAGGAATGGTTCACGAAGGGACTGCAGGAGGCGCACACAGAGCTTTCCTCAGGACAACGGCTCCTGATCGAATACAAGCCGTTTGAGCCCGCCTTCTACCACACCGATATTGCTGATTGGGGGATGGCGTTGCTTTTGGCGAGAGCCGCCGGTCCTCAATCCCGTGTGCTCGTTGATACCGGACATCACTATGCCGCACAGAATATTGAGCAGATCGTAGTCTGGCTTCTGTCGGAAGGTATGTTGGGAGGCTTTCATTTTAATGATCGCCGTTACGCCGATGACGACTTGACCCTGGGCTCCATCGATCCGTATCAGGTCTTTCGCATCTTCCACGAGATCCGTTACTTCGAATCGGAAACCGGCACCAGGGCTGACATCGCTTACATGGTTGATCAGAGTCACAATCTCAAGGGAAAAATCGAGGCCATGATACAAACGGCTACTGTCGCGCAGGAACTTTTTTCCAAGGCCGCTCTGGTGGATAGTCGAGAGCTTGCCATGGCACAGAAAGACTGCGATCTAGTTCGGGCAGAATCGGTGTTGCAGGATGCCTTCGCCACCGACGTGCGGCCCGTCATTCAGCAATGGCGAGAATCTAAAGGATTACCCAAGAGCCCGTTGGAGGCGTTCCGCGAGAGCGGCTATCTCGATCGCATCACCAGAGAGCGTGCCGGCCGAAATTCACGGAACATCTCCTCCTATGCGTAAGGCCGTGAATGCGCGACCATATCTGGCTTTCGATTTTGGCGCGGAAAGTGGACGGGTGGTGCTAGCCCATCTTCAATCGGGAATATTGACGACGGGCGAAGTACACCGTTTCGCGAACGAACCGATTAACTGCGGCGGATCTCGGCACTGGGACGTGTCGAAACTCTGGCTCGACGTACGAAAAGCTCTCGACCATCTCCCAGAAACTGAACTGGCCAGCATAGGCGTTGATGCGTGGGGAGTGGACTTCGCGCTGCTGGGAGAGCGTGGTGAGCTGCTTCAAAACCCTTACCACTACCGGGATCGGCGAACTGAAGGTGTGATGGAGGAAGTCTTCAAGAAAGTTACCCGAGAGGAAATCTACCAGGCGACCGGCATACAGTTCATGCCGATCAACACTCTGTATCAACTATTCGCCGCTCAGCGCGATACCTTGAATATTGTTAACGCAGCGACGCGCTTGCTCACGATCCCGGATCTCTTTAACTATTGGCTGACCGGAAATGCCGTGTGCGAATTTACTAATGCAACGACAACCCAGATGGTCGACCCAAAAAAACGCACCTGGGTAACGACATTGATGGAGCGATTGGAACTGCCAGTTTACTTGCCAGCACCCATTGTCGAACCAGGCTCAATCGTTGGCACACTCCTGCCAGGCATCACCGGCCATTCCTCTCTCGCCGGCACCACGGTCGTCGCGCCCGCATGCCACGATACGGGTTCGGCAGTGGCTGCAATATCGGCTCGTGATGGCACGGCCTTTCTCAGTTCCGGCACGTGGTCACTTCTGGGCACAGAACTGGATGCCCCTGTAATCACATCCGATGCCTTGCGTCTGAACTTCACCAACGAAGGCGGCGTGAACGGAACCACCAGACTGCTGAAGAATGTGATGGGGCTTTGGATACTGCAGTGTTGCCGGCAATCATGGGCATCTCAAGGCTATTGCTATGACTATCCTGAACTATCGGAACTGGCGTCAAAGGCACAACCATTCGGTCACCTGATCGATCCCGACGATGAGTCTTTCTTACGTCCCACAGATATGCTTATAGCGATAGACAAATTCTGCGAACGGAATGAGCAATCGAGCCCGCAAACGCCCGGAGCCTACGTGCGCACCGTTCTTGAGAGTCTGGCCTTCAAATACCGAATCGTTCTTCGGAATCTGGAACTGGTAAGTGGAAGGCGCATGGAACAGATCCGCGTCATTGGTGGAGGATCGAAGAATCGCCTGCTGAACCAGTGGACCGCTGACGCCACCGGGAGAAGAGTTCTTGCTGGTCCTGCCGAAGCTACAGCATTGGGCAATGTGGCAATGCAGATACTTGCGACGGGAGGCGCATCTTCGCTGCACGAAGTTCGCGTCGTGATAGACAGATCGTTCCCGACCGAAGTTTTCGAACCTCTCGATACCGACAAGTGGGATGAGCAAGCGCGACTTTTCGAACAATATTGTGAGAATACCTATGCCTAAAATCATCTATGCCTGAAATCAAAGAGACTACGCATCTGAAAGATTTGTGGAACGCGACGCAAGCTGAGACCATGGCTGGAAATCAACTGTCGCTCTTGCGCTATCGCTCGAACCTGCTGGGTGCTGATTTACGGATCACCAACTTTGGCGGCGGCAATACCAGTTCCAAGATCGAGCTTCCAGATCCCTTTACAAGCCGATCTGTCCCAGTGCTGGCGGTGAAAGGGAGCGGCGGTGATCTGGGATCCATCACTGAAGCTGGCTTTGCCTTGCTTTATATGGATCGCCTGGAACAACTCAAGAAGCTTTACCGAGGCGAACAGTACGAGGATGAGATGGTTCGTTACTATCCTCTCTCGGCATTTGGCGAGAATCGCGTTGCCGCGTCGATCGATACTCCGCTGCATGCATTCTTGCCTTTTCCGCATGTCGATCATCTTCATCCCGACTGGGCTATCGCAATGGCCGCCAGCGCCAATGGAAAACGGAAGCTGGAAGAATTCAATAAAGAATTCGGCCGCAAGATTGTGTGGGTTCCATGGCAACGCCCTGGATTTGAACTGGCGATGCTGATCGCGCGCTCGGTCGAGGAAAATCCTGGAGCCGAGGGCCTGATTCTCGGAGGCCACGGTTTGTTTACCTGGGAAATGACCCAACGCGACTGCTACTTGAACAGCATTCGCACCATCGATCAGATGGGCGAATTCATTCTGAAACATCAGTCGAAAAGAAATGCTCTTTTCGGTGGAGTCGCGCACGCCCCGGCCAATCACAATGATAATGATAATGACAATAAAAATGACCGCAAGAACATAGCGACTCAGATCCTGCCCGCACTCCGTGGATCGCTCTCATCGAATCGTCGCGTGGTGGCTCACTATTCCGACGATGAAGATGCGCTCACCTTCGCCGGATCAAAGTGGTCGCAAGAGTTGAGTTCGCTCGGCACAAGCTGTCCCGACCACTTTCTGAGGACCAGAGTCTGCCCTCTTTTTCTCCCCTGGGATCCTGCTGAGGAAGATATCGAAGTCCTCAAGTCGAGTATTCAAATCGAAGTTAATAAATATCGCACCGCATATAAGAAATATTTCGACGACTGGGCGACGCCGGATTCTCCGAAGCTTCGAGATTCAAACCCATCAGTAGTCGTCATTCCGGGTCTTGGCCTGTTCGGTTTTGGCAAGAACAAGAAAGAGGCCCGCATCACAACTGAGTTTTTCATCAATGCCATTCACGTCATGGCGGGGGCCACCGCGCTGGAAGATGACAGTGGCAATGTTGCCGATCCGCTTCCGCAGGCTCGCCATGCCGAGCAGTCGAAGCAGTTCACCCAGTTTCACAATTACGTAGCCTTGCCCCGATCTGAGGCTTTTCGGATCGAGTATTGGGCTCTCGAAGAAGCCAAGCTACAACGCATGCCTGCCGAGGCAGAATTCAGCCGTAAGATTGCACTCGTGATCGGAGGCGCGAGCGGAATCGGCCGTGAAGTCGCATTGCTCCTCGCGCGGAAGGGCGCGCATGTTGTGATTGCGGATTTTGATAAGGAGGGTGCCAGCAAAGTAGCGAAGGACGCCGGCGCCATCGCCTCACCTGAGTTCGTTGCGCATACCGCTGTCGACCTTAGTTCGCCTTCGTCGCTTTCAGCCGCTGCGAATTTTACTGTAGCCGAATTTGGAGGTATCGATGTGATCGTCAATACGGCTGCGATCTATCCGGTGCCCGGGACTGATGGAGAACTTTCCGATGCACAGTGGGCGCAGACCTTTTTGGTCAATGTCACGGGCAACTATTTTATCGCCCGCGAAACCGAGTGGATATTCAAAGATCAGAATTTGCCAGCGGCCATGGTACTGACGAGCTCCGCCAACGCGGTGGTGCCAAAGAAGGGAAGCGAAGCCTACGACACCAGTAAGGCCGCCCTAAACCATCTGATCGGAGAGCTCTCGATCAAACTCAGTCCGCACGTGCGTGTAAATGGGATTTCGCCGGCCACGGTGGTCGCTGGTTCCACCATGTTCCCCCGCGACCGAGTGATTCAATCTCTGCGGAAATACAAGATCGATTTCACGGACTCCGAATCGACCGAGGAACTGCGCTCAAATCTCGCTGATTTCTATGCGCAGCGCACGCTCACGAAGCGACCGATCCTGCCACAAGACTGTGCGGAAGCGATTGTCTGGTTGGCCAGCGATCGGAGTGCGAAGACGACCGGACACATCATCCCCGTGGATGGCGGTCTGCGGGAAGCATATTTACGCTGAAGCCCTTTTCACGCCAAGGAGAAATATGCAACGTATCTGTTTCGTGTTGCAGGTCAAGCCGGAACGGCTGGCGGAGTACAAAGAACGCCATCGCGCCGTATGGCCGGAAATGCAGGCTGCCCTCCGCGAAACCGGTTGGGCAAATTATTCATTGTTCCTGAGGGATGATGGTCTTCTTGTCGGCTATCTCGAGACCGAGGACTTCGAACAGGCACGGGCCGGAATGGCCGAACGGGAAGTGAACGCCCGTTGGCAGCGCGAGATGACTAACTTTTTCATTCAGCCCAACGGCATGTTGCCCGATCGATCTATGCGGCCCTTGGAAGAAGTCTTTCACCTGTAAATCCAGACTTGAGGAATTAATGATCCCAAACCCGGCGTTAGGGGTGTTCTTTCACTGGCTCGGCGGCCTCGCTTCCGCCAGTTTCTATGTGCCTTATCGCGGAGTGAAAAATTGGGCGTGGGAAACTTATTGGTTGGCTGGCGGATTCTTTAGTTGGATCATCGCCCCGTGGATCTTGGCTCTGATAATGACCAACGACCTCATGCGCGTGCTCCATGAAGCTCCGACCATGAACCTTTTATGGGCTTATGTTTTCGGAGTATTGTGGGGACTTGGTGGCCTCACCTTCGGCCTCACCATGCGATATCTGGGGATGTCACTCGGCATGGCCGTGGCACTCGGATACACCGCCGCGTTCGGCACATTGATGCCTCCAATTTTCCGGGGAGTGTTTGCATCCGAAGTCCTCGGCACGCGATCCGGGCTAATCATCCTGCTCGGAGTTGCGATTTGCCTGCTCGGTATTGCGTTCGCGGGAGCAGCCGGGGTGTTCAAAGAGCGTGAGATGTCAACGGAGCAGAAGCGTGTGTCGATCAAGGAATTCGACTTAAAGAAAGGATTGCTCGTCGCTACTTTTTCGGGCGTGATGAGCGCCTGCTTCGCCTACGGACTTGCAGCTGGCGATCCGATAAAGGCGATTACCATCCTGCATGGCACACTGGTCCTATGGCAGGGACTGCCGGTGCTCGTCGTGGTTCTTGGTGGCGGCTTCACAACAAACTTCATCTGGTGCCTCATCCTCAACATTCGCAACCGTACTGGCTACCAATATTTCGAGGCCGGAATTCGCAGCCAGGTTCCCGCTCGCAATGAAGAATGCATTCTGGAAGCTGTTACTGATGCGCCGGCAGAAGAGATGGCGGTCGCTATGGCCGTCGCGCCCGACGCGACTGTTAAGACCCCTATGCTTACCAACTATCTGTGCTCTGCTCTGGCAGGGACGACCTGGTACATGCAGTTTTTTTTCTATACCATGGGTGAAACCCAAATGGGAAGATACAAGTTCTCCAGTTGGACTCTGCACATGGCCAGCATCATCATCTTCAGCACACTCTGGGGAGTTGCGCTGAAAGAGTGGAACGGCTCCGGGACTAGAACGAAACTGCTGGTTATATTGAGTCTCTTGGTGCTCGTAACTTCGACGGCCGTTGTGGGATACGGAAATTATGTTGGCATGGCTAAGTTGCCCTGACTCGACGCTATCGCCTCGGCAAACAGTTCAGCATGAGCGAACTTTGGGGGACAAAAGTTCGCGCGGGGGAATCGCCACATCTCGCCCTTGCGATATTCAATGAGGCGGAGTTTGTGTGATTCGGTCCTTGATGGACATTCAGGAGGCTTCTAACGCGTATGTTTGCTCTGCTCCTTTGTGGCAGCGTTGAGTACAACTACCAATGGCGCACAGGTCCGACGTCCACGTGAACAAAGTCCGAACTGCGATAGTACCCCACTCCTCCTCGATGCAGGCGCAGGGCTGCGTCGCGCAGTTCCGACGTCGGAATTCCGGGTAGGCGAATGTCGATCGCTTCGGCCTGCATATGCAAGCTGTGCTGTGCCACGCCGGTGTGCGGGCTGCGGGTACGCAGGAATTCGTTGCTCCAGGGTGTACGGTAGCCGCAAATCACATCGATTTCACCACCGGAATCGCTGAGCGACGCGGTGAGGTCGTGGAGAAGATCGAAGAGGTGGGGGTCATAATGATGCACATCTCCCGTGCGGTGGTCGCGCAAAAAATGGTCGAGCTCGTCTAGTGCTTCGGGGATGTATTGATCACCGCGGCGATAGACGACATCCAGCCGCTCGCCCGTGTGCGTGTGATAAAAGCGGAGTCGGTACTCGTGTGCTGCCTGGGACGCAGGTTCTGTGGCGCCGTGCATCAGCAGCGGCGTCATCAAAAATAAGAAAATCACTGACAAGCTCCGGAGGCCGGATTTACCCTTCTTCCCCGGCGACCGCAGCAATGTTGCCTCACTTCCACTTCGGATGTATTCCCCTATTAGGCCCATCCAGGTTAGATGCAGTTCGCCTTGCTTAAGGTGCTTACCAGGAATAGGGATAACCAGCGGCCAGCGCCTTATCGAGCTCCGCGTCGTAACCATAGATATCGTCGAAAAACCGTATCTGATTTTCCTCGTTCACCGCAGCAGTGCCGTAGACAATCAGAACCGGAATTCGCGTGACCAGGTTCACCTGAAGATTATTTTTCTCGCCGTTCATCGTGGCCTTCACTCGCTCTAAATCCCAGCCAGGATTGTTTCGCAACACCCAGGCAACAAGATCTGCGGGCTGCTCTACGCGAATGCATCCGTGGCTGAAATCTCGAATGTCCTGTGAGAACAACCCCGGAGCATCTGTGCCATGGAGGTACACGTTATCGGGATTGGGGAAGATGATCTTCACCAGGCCCAGAGAATTCGTTTCGCCGGGCTTCTGCCGTACCATCAGGTGCAACGATCGTATGCCTTCTAAAACCTCCGGACTCACTTGATTGTCGGTTACGACGTCGCCTTTCGGTGTAACCACTTCAAAATGATTCCTAGCGATGTAGTTTGGGTCCTTCTGGATGTGTGGCACGATTTCGCCCCGCTGAATGCTGGGAGTCACGTCCCAGTAGGGCCGGAAGACTACGTATTGGATCTCTTTCTGAAAGATCGGGGACTTGTGGCCGTAGGCTTTTCCGATGATGACATTCTTATAGAAGGCGACGGTGCCATCCGGGTTCATCGCGCGTGCACGAAACTCAGGAAGATTCACAACCACGGGGGGCTGCGAGAAGGAGTGCGGAAGCCAGCGCCACCGTTCGAGCGTCAACTTGATCTGGCGAATGCGGACCTCCGGGGGCGTATTGAGTTCATTGACCGTGCGCGTGTCGAGGTTGCCGGTGGGAGCTTCGCCATGTCTGTCCTGATAATGCTTGACGCCATCGACGAGCACACCGTCATAGATGGTTGCGTTCGGATTCAGTTGTGCACCTGCAGGAATGTCGCCGATGATTTGAAGAAACTGCCCCAGGCGGACTACGCCAGCATAGGGTTGGCCGGGCCGCACAGTCTTCGTGACCGTTGGCAACTTCTCGCCCTCAGCTCGATTTGCGTATCCTTCATAAACCGGCAAGAGCGCGAGCAGCTTCCGGTAGCCCAAAAAGGGCGGTTCCATCTTCTGAATTTCGGCGGCTGGGTCGCCTGCATTCACGACCTGGGTCTGAATGAATTCGGCCAATGAAAGTTGTTCGCCTCCCATATCGAGCTGAAACTTGAATTCCTTGGGATTCACACGGCCACAGTGGATGGCGCGGATGTAGCGCATCGCCGAAACTGTAAGCGCGGTATCGAACGAAACCAGGTCTTGTTCAGACGGATTTTGACTCAGCTTGAGGAGCCGAGCCTGCCATCGCGAGCCATCGTAATCTTCGGCGTCGAGTCCTTTCGCGCCGGCATTTTGTAAGAGCACGACCACGGCCAGCCCTTGGGGACGGACACGACCGTTCTGAACCCAAAGCAGCGAATAACCGTTCGTCTCGTAAAGTTTGGCAACCTCTGTTTTGTAGGGAATAAAGTCAGACCAGCGAAGATCGGCATTGCGACCTGAATCCACAATACCGTGGAGCGCCTGAGCACCCGAGGCAGACAATGGCTGCGCTGCAAAGGCAGAGTGCTGCTCCGCTAAGAACGTTCCGGCAACCACAATGCTCATTAAAACGATCATCCATTGAGTTCGATAGATAGATTTCCGCACAGTCAAACCTCCACTTGATGTTTTATATGAGTATTGAAAGCAATTCCAGGTTCCTCCTAACTAGAAGGGCTCTCACTTTGTCATCTCTGCAGCCAGCCGCGCAGTCCGATTTAATCTACTCTCTAAGGCGATAGCAAGCTGCGCGTGCAGCCAATTGGATAAGACATGCGGCCTCCATAAACAGGCATCGCGGCCGCCTTGCCCAAATGCCGCGGATTTGCGTATTGTTACGGAGTGAAGTTTCCCAGATGTAGTGGAATTCTGCTGCACTTCACTTCTTTGCCCGGCCGCCTCGGCATTGGTGATCTCGGGCCCTGCGCCTATGAATTTGCAGACTTCCTCTTCGCCGCGGGGCAGAAATTGTGGCAAGTGTTGCCACTGAATCCCACCGGATACGCCGATTCCCCTTACCAATGCTTTTCGGCTTTCGCCGGTAACCCAATGCTACTCAGTCTTGAGCGTCTGCGCGATCAAGGCTTGTTGCCGCCTTCGGCTCTGGCTTCGCCGCCGTCATTTCCTGAAGACTCTGTCGACTATGGGCGGGTAATCGAGTTCAAAATGGCGGCGTTGCGTCGAGCGGCACAGGTTTTCTTTGCCGACGGCTCCCGTGTTGATCACGCAGCCTTCGATCACTTTTGCGAAAGTGCCCGCTCATGGCTCGACGACTATGCGCTCTTCATGGCCTGTAAAGACGCACACCACGGGAGCATGTGGACGCGGTGGGACGCACAGATTCGTCAGCGTAACGCGGTTGCCGCAAGCGAGTGGTCGAAAAAGTTCGCGCCCGAAATTAATGCCTATCGCTATTGGCAATTCGAATTCTTTCAGCAATGGGAGCGCCTCAAGACTTATTGTCGGCAGCGCAGCATCCGCTTTATGGGAGATGTTCCCATCTATGTTGCGCACGATAGCGCCGATGTCTGGGCCCATCCCGATCTGTTTTATCTGGACGATCATGGCCTCCCCACCGTGGTCTCTGGTGTGCCGCCCGATTATTTCAGTGCCACCGGGCAGCTGTGGGGTAATCCGATCTATCGTTGGGACTTGCTTGCGGCAAACGGGTACAAGTGGTGGATCGATCGTTTCCGCGTCACGTTTGCACTTTTTGATCTGGTGCGGCTCGACCATTTCCGCGGTTTCGAGTCCTACTGGGAAATTCCGGCCGGCGAAACAACCGCCGTTCGCGGGCGTTGGGTCAAAGGTCCCGCCGAGGAATTCTTGACCACACTCGAGAATTCATTCGGCGAACTGCCGATCGTCGCGGAGAACTTGGGCGTGATCACTCCGCAAGTAGAAAAACTCCGTCAACAATTCGGTTTACCAGGTATGAGTCTGCTGCAATTTGCATTTGGCAACGATCCTCAGGGACCATCATTCCGCCCACATAATTACAGCCGCGACCTTGTCGCTTACACGGGAGGGCATGATAACGACACCACAGTAGGGTGGTGGACGAGTTCTGGAGCTAGCGACAGTACTCGGACTCCAGAAGATGTTCGCAGAGAGCACGAATTCGCCCGCGCCTATCTGAACTTTCATGATGATGCAGACGTTAATTGGGTCATGATCCGCACGGTCTTGGCATCGGTTGCCGACATGGCGATTGTTCCGCTGCAAGATGTGTTGGGTCTGGGCAGCGCAGCGCGGATGAATCTTCCCGGCACGATCAGTGGCAATTGGAAATGGCGCTATCGTCCTGGGGCATTAACGGGAAAATTAAGCGAGAAGCTTCGATCTTTGGTCAACCTTTACGATCGGTAGTCATAATCTGAGGAGCACCCTTCGCTCGCGGATCACGATGATGGCGTTCGTGGCATTATGAAGATCAGGACACTTAAATGCCACTAAATCGGACGGCTCTCTGGTACAAGGACGCGATCATTTATCAAGTACACGTCCGCACTTTCCACGACAGCAACGGAGATGGCATCGGCGATTTCCAGGGCCTAAATGGGAAGCTGGACTACCTTCAAGAACTTGGAATCGACGCGATCTGGCTCATGCCGTTCTTCCCCTCTCCTCTGCGTGATGATGGCTATGACATCGCGGACTATAACGCAGTCCATCCGACCTATGGGACGCTCGATGATTTCCGGAAATTCCTAGAGTCAGCCCACGAGCGGGGAATCCGCGTCATCATCGAATTGGTATCAAATCACACATCCGATCAGCACCCGTGGTTTCAAGAGTCGCGCAGTTCTCGAGACAATCCGCGCCGGGACTGGTATGTCTGGAGTGATACGGACACCCGGTATAACGGTGCCCGCATTATCTTTCTTGACACAGAGAAGTCCAATTGGGCGTGGGACCCGATTTCAAAATCCTTCTATTGGCATCGCTTTTTTAGTCACCAGCCTGATCTCAACTACGATAATCCGGCCGTTCGGGAGCAGATGTGGGAAGTGATGAAGTTCTGGTTAGAGATGGGAGTTGACGCGTTCCGACTCGACGCCGTGCCATACCTGGTCGAACGAGAGGGGACAAATTGTGAGAACTTGCCAGAGACTCACGAAGTCCTAAAGGAGTTGCGGCGCAGGCTCGATGAAAGTTTTCCCGGCAGAATGCTTCTGGCAGAGGCCAATCAGTGGCCCGCGGACCTTCGCCCATATTTCGGCGACGGGGATGAATTTCACATGGCTTTTCATTTTCCGTTGATGCCAAGGATGTTCATGGGGTTGAAATTGGAGGATCGCAAACCCATCACCGAAATCCTGCATCAAACGCCGGAAATCCCTTCGTCTTGCCAGTGGTCCCTGTTCCTTCGCAACCATGATGAGCTGACTCTGGAAATGGTAACGGACGTGGAACGCGACTACATGTACGACTCGTATGCAGAAAGCAAGATGATGCGGCTGAACCTTGGAATTCGCAGGCGCCTCGCTCCTCTTCTGGCCAATGATCGCAGGCGCATCGAGTTGATGAATGGAATGCTGATGTCATTGCCGGGCACACCTATCATTTATTACGGCGACGAGATTGGAATGGGCGATAACATCAATTTAGGCGATCGTAACGGAGTGCGGACTCCGATGCAGTGGAGCGGCGAGACCAATGGCGGCTTTTCGACCGCGCCGCCGGAGCGTCTATACGCCCCTATCATTCAGGATCCGGTGTATGGTTATCAGGCTGTCAACGTCTTGCGTCAAAAGGCGAGCGAACATTCGCTCATAAATTGGATGCGAACCATCACGGGCGTCCGCAAATCGACCGGAGTATTCGGCAGGGGATCGATTGAGTTCCTCTATCCGGCAAACCATCGGATACTGGCTTTTATACGGCAACTGGGAAATGAGGCGGTCTTGGTGGTGAACAATCTTTCGAGCAGCGCACAAGCTGTCGAACTTGACCTTCGGCGCTACAAGGGAAATATTCTCATCGAGATGTTTGGCAAGAATATTTTCCCGCGTGTGGGCGACCTACCATATCTACTAACCATGGGACCCTACCAGTTTTATTGGTTTCGGTTGCGGCGAATCTGAACTGATGCGGATATTGTCGAAGATTTCGGAATTGCGCCGCTTCACCAGCGAACGCAGTCAGACTTCGAACGGAGAGTAAATTGGCAGAGGAGAGCTTCCTTACAGATGATTTTCTTCGCCAGTTAATGAATGTCGGCGAAGTAGATATCCTCGTGGGCTTGCCCACCCACAATAACGCCAAAACTGTCGGGTCAATTGTCCACACAATTCAGACTGGCATCCTCCGCGGGTTTCCCCGAGCACGAGCCGTGATTATTAATGCCGATGGGGGATCGCGCGATGGCACTCCCGAATTGGTGACAGGCGTCTCTATCGACGACGCACGACCAGCCTCCAATCTGTATGCTCTCCGAACATTGCACTCAATAAGCACGAAGTATGCGAACAGTTCGCAACCGTCGAACAAGGTCGCGTTTCGGACGATCCTGGCGGCCGCTGAACTGCTCCGCGCCAAGGCCTGTGTTGTGATGTCGCCGGAGTCTGCGAACGTCGAACCCGAATGGCTCTCCAAGCTTCTGGGTCCAATTTATCACGATGATTTCGATCTTGTGACTCCCACGTATAGCAGACATAAATTTGAAGGGCTGCTCATAACAAATTTGCTGTACCCGATGACTCGCGCACTTTACGGGGTACGAATCCGCGAAACATATTCCCCAGAATTCGGGTTCTCGGGTCGCCTTGGAACTCAATTCCTTGGACAAAATATTTGGACTGATGCAACCAACGGGACCGGTGTCGAACTTCGCTTCACCTTGGCTGCGATTACTGGGAAATTTCGTATTTGCCAGTCCTTCCTGGGAGAAAAAATTCAGATCGAGCGACGTTCCGCTGACCTCGTGCCGGCACTCCGACAAACCGTTGGCGCACTATTCTCCGCTTTGGAGCCAGACTTTCCAGTGTGGAGTGTAGTGGCAGGTTCCGAGCCAACACTTACTAACGAGGCTGATCATGGATTGCTTTTGGAACCACTGCGGATAAATCGCAAGCGATTGCGAGAGATGTTCTCGACCGGAGTTGCTGAGCTAGAGTCTGTGTTTCAGTCAATTCTTTCCCCAGCTACATTGGCAGAACTTCAGCAAATCGCCCGGCTCCGAGACGAGGATTTTCGCTACCCAGCAGAACTGTGGGTCAGGACGGTCTACGAGTTTGCTGCTTCGTATCAGAAATCTGTGATCAGCCGGGACCACATCATTCAGGCGCTCGCGCCGCTTTTCCGCGGCAAGGCGCTCACCTTCCTGACGGAGAATCGTAACGCTTCTGCGGAAGAGATCGAGAACAATATCGAAGGTTTGTGCCGTGAGTTCGAGCGGCTAAAACCGTATCTACTGCAGATTTGGAAATCAAGCGAGTGAGGTGACTATGCGGGAAATGATTGTCAGTGAACTAAATCAGGCTCTGCATGAGCTGGCCAAAGGTTTCGCCCACTTCCTTCCTCGTCTCATCGTGATGCTGATCCTCGCGCTAGTCGGCTGGGCGATTGCCTACTTTGTAAAGGTGGTTCTGCGTAGTGTCCTCAGGCTAATCAAGTTCGATAAGCTCTCCGAAAACGCCGGCGCCTCTCAACTTTTGAGTAAGGCCGCACTGCCTTCCGCGACGGAGGTATTGAGCCGGTTTGTCTTCTGGGTGGCTTGGCTCGGGGTCATTCTGCTTGGTGTCAGTGTGCTCGGGATTCTGGGCCTGCAGGAGCAAGTGGCAAAATTCTTTCTTTTCTTGCCGCGCCTATTTGTAGCAATGTTCATCATGTTTTTTGGACTGCTGGCGGCAAGTTTCTTTTCACGCGCCGCTCTGTTGGCCGCGGTAAATGCGAATGTGCCTTCACCCCGGGTTTTGAGCCTTGCTGTCCGCAGCATCATCATCGTTTTCGTATTATCTGTTGTTTTTGAAGAACTTGGCCTGGCAGAACAGACCATGCTCGTTGCCTTTGGAATTGCCTTCGGAGCCCTGATGCTCGGTTTGGCTATCGCGTTCGGCATGGGGGGCAGGGATCTCGCCCGGCGGTTCCTGGAGAAGAAAATTGTTCGCGACAAGAAGGAGGAAAACGAAGACGAACTATCGCCGCTCTAGTGCAACGGGTCGGCCTAGCACTCGCCAATTCGTTTGCCACCAGTTTCTTTGGATGTATGCTTCGCATGTATCGACAGTCACAGACCCCCTTGTCCGCCCGATCCGGCAAAGTGAAAAAAGCGCTGAACCATGAATTTCACGAGACGAGATTAAACGCCGGGCTAAGTACTTAGTTTTAAATTTTGACGTTACGTCTTTTAGAATCAATGCATTATCTAGAATTTGAGGGGCGCGAAGCCGAGTTAAAGCCTTCCCATCATCTGCGCGAAAGAACCAGCGCGAAGAGCCCCTGGAAGCCGGGGCCCGGAGCCCAGCGTTGCTCCTGACGCGCTGTTTCTATATAAGTGAAGCGAAGTTCATCGCTGGCGAAACAAAAAGAATGTCTGCTCTAGCCATCTCGCTCCCGCGCGTAGCCCGCCACAATCCTCTCGCGGCTGTTGGAGTCATGCTTGTCTCCATCTTCGTTTTTGCCGCCATCTTCGCGCCTTGGATCGCTCCGCAAGATCCGGCGCACATCGATCTGCAAAATCGTCTACTATCTCCTTCAGCGCGGCATTGGTTTGGCACAGATGAACTTGGACGCGACATCCTCTCCCGTCTGATTTGGGGAGCGCGAATTTCTCTCTTCGTAGGCAGCAGCGTAGTGGTGTGCTCGCTCCTTCTTGGCCTAATCATCGGCAGCCTTGCTGGATACTACGGCGGAGGCATCGATCGCTTCGTCAACGTCGTGTTGATGAATGCGTTTCTTTCGTTCCCGGGTATTCTCATCGCGATCGCATTCGTGGCATTCCGCGGCCCCGGCATTTTCAATCTCATTCTCGCTCTTTCCATCGGGGGATGGGTAGGCTACGCACGCCTGGTGCGCGCACAAGTGCTGGCCGTGCGCGAACGTGAATTTATCGAAGCCGCGCGCGCTCTCGGCGCCGGAGATCTTCATATCATTACAAGACACATTCTGCCCAACATTATTCAGCCCGTAATTGTGCAAGCCGCGATCGGCATGGCAGGAGCAATTCTGGCCGAAGCTACGATGAGTTTTTTGGGATTAGGCGTTCCGCCACCAACCGCAAGTTGGGGATCGATGCTGAACGACGCCCGTTCACACCTTTTCGATGCTCCTCATCTCGTACTATTTCCAGCGGTGACAGTGATGCTAGCGGTCCTCGCTTTCAACTTTATCGGCGATGCGTTGCGCGACCTTCTCGACCCAAGATCAAGAATCGAAGCTGGATTGTGAGTGCTGGAATAAATCGAATGTCATGGGATGAATCAAATTGTCATCCTGAGCGAAGCAAGGGGCCCTATGCATAGCGAATTCAACGATATAGACTCTTTGCATTGCGCATTCACACATCTGTAACATTCAAAGACCTGATCTCCACTAACAGCTTTTGAGTTGATTACTTTTCCCCTTCCACCGCGTCCAATTCAGTGACCACCGATCACGGAACTTTTTCCAAAGAAGGTTCGTATGAATAGGAATATGGAACTCAAATTTCAAGTCGAATGCTTGCAGGACGTAGCGGTCGTAAACTGCTCGGGACGCATGGTACGCGGAGCAGCTCTCGACGAGTTCCGGCGCCGGATCGAGCAACTCGGGCGTGTCCGCGTGCTGGTGATAGATCTTTCAGAGGTTGATCATCTGGATGCGGGTGGATTGGGAACTCTGCTGCTCGTGCGTCGTTGGGCGACGCAGAAGTCCGCGAAGTTAAAGCTGGTGAACCCGCCAGTTTTCTTCCGCAGGATTCTCGAGGCGACGCACCTCACCTCGGTGTTCGAGATTTCGTCGCTGAAAGAAGCAATCTGCATTTTGCGGACCCAGGAATCTCCAGCGCGCTACGCGGTTGCCTAAAGTAACCGAACGCATGAGCGGCGCACCGCAATAAATCTTTGCGACCGCTCATTGCGTCTGCCATCTATCTACTATGGCAAGAGCAATCTGGGAAAACACAGTCCTTGCGGAATCAGACCAAACCATTGAAGTAGAAGGCAATCAGTACTTTCCTGCCGACGCGATCAAGAGTGAATATTTTGAGCCCAGCGCTAAACACACTGAGTGTCCCTGGAAAGGCACAGCCAGCTACTATACCGTCGAGGTAAACGGCAAAACCAACTCAGATGCTGCATGGTTTTACCCCAATCCAAAATCAGCTGCAAAGCAGATTCAGAATTACGTGGCATTTTGGAAAGGTGTCAGGGTGGAGAAATAGCGCCGTAGAGTCTCCCATAAATGAAAGTCGATAACGATAATTTCGAGACTTTCATTTATCCTTCATCCTTGGCAGGTTGATGCTCATCCGCGCGGTAACAAAATCATAATGCGGCAACCGGCCATCGGAAAACACCAATGACATTGGCCAGCCGTGTCCTGTTGACAATCTTTCTCATCCTTTCCATTTCAACCGCTGTTACTTTCGCAGCTGATACGCCTTTCGACGTTGTGATCATCAACGGGCATATCATTGATGGCACTGGTTCTCCGTGGTACTCCGGTGACGTCGGAATCCGAGACGGCCGCATTGCAGCGATCGGTAATCTTTCCGTTGCCGCGCGCAAGCTCACCATAGATGCAAAAGGCAAAGTTGTTGCGCCCGGTTTTATCGACATGCTCGGCCAGTCGGAAGTAACAATTCTCGTCGATCCGCGCTTGCCTTCAAAAATCTATCAGGGCATCACTACCGAAATCACCGGAGAAGGTGGATCGGCCGCTCCTCTAAACGATATGATCATCGCGAACGATCGCCCGGGTTACGAACACTACAAGATCGATCCCGACTGGCGAACCTTCGGGCAATATTTTGCGCGCCTCGAAAAACAAGGCATGGGCATTAATCTTGCCAGCTATGTCGGCGCGACTCAGGTGCGCCGCATGGTGCTGGGTGACGCCGACGTTCAGCCCACCCCCGAGCAACTCAAAAAGATGAGAGCTCTAGTAGTCGATGCGATGCATGACGGCGCCGTTGGAGTGTCAACGTCGCTGGAATATGCACCCGCTCCTTACGCGAAGACGGAAGAGATCATCGCGTTAGCATCGGAAGCCTCGAAGTTCGGCGGCATCTATGCTACACACATGCGCAGCGAAGGCGACGCCGTGCTCGAGTCGATCGATGAGGCGGTTCGAATCGGACGCGAGGCCCATATACCAGTTGAGATTTGGCACTTCAAGGTGGCGGGCAAGGCCAACTTTGGACGCATGCCGGAGTTGGTGGCGAGAGTAAACAAAGCGCGCGCGGATGGCTTTGACGTAACCGCGGACACCTATGCCTATACTGCGTGGTCCAACAGCATGTCGGCATTTGTCCCGCCGTGGGCGCACGACGGCGGCGATGCGAAATTGATCGACCGCCTGAAAGATCCTGCAGCCCGAGCCCGCATTCGCAAAGACATGGAAACCCCATCCAAAAAATGGGATAACGAGTGGGACGAGATTAGCGGTCCGCAGGATGTGATGATTACTGTGGTTCAGAATCCGGCGATAAGAAAGTTTCAAGGCAAGCGGCTCACTGAAGTCGCGCAGGCTATGAACAAAGACCCTATGGACGCGCTCTTTGATCTTCTCATCGAAGACAATGCATTCACCGAGTGCGCGGTCTTCGGTATGTCGGAGCCTGACGTCGTTTTGGCTTTGCAGCAGCCCTGGGTTTCTGTCGACAACGATTCTTCGGGAACGTCTCCCGAAGGGATACTCGGCGAAGAACACCCGCATCCCCGAGCCTACGGCACATTTCCGCGCATACTTCGAAAGTACGTCCGAGAAGAGAAGAAGCTGACACTCGAAGATGCAATCCGCAAATTTTCGGCACTGCCCGCGCAGCGCATGCGGCTTATTGATCGTGGTGTTCTGAAGAAGGGAATGTGGGCTGACGTAGTTGTCTTCGATCCGGAGACGGTGCGTGATTCGGCAACTTTCGACGATCCGAACCGGCTATCGGACGGTATGCAGTATGTGCTCGTCAACGGGGTTCCCGTGATAGAAAACGGAAAGATGACTGGTGCCTTGCCGGGGAAAGTTTTGCGAGGAGCAGGCTACATACCTTAGCAAATTCTACGGCTTGAAACTCTTCGCATCTGCTTCCGTGCGACTGACCGGTTCGACATGAGGCTTTGCGAGCGTTCCCGTGACAATCCATGATTGCTCGTCTCCACGCGTCAACATGAAATCGAAACCACTGTCTTGCGACGCGGTTCCGCTCACTTGATATACTCCGTCGCGAGACTCTAGTTTGCCATCAGAGAGTTCCCATGCGCCTTGCTTCAGGTGCAGCTCTCCCGCGAAACGATGCACTGGAAGCGGAGCAGGTGAACCCGGAATTTCAAGATGCGTCAGACTGCCATTCCGCATCACGAACTCCAACTTGCCATCGGAGTGTGCCATTACCTCACGCAGGCTGTTTCCGAATCCATCCAGGTCAAAATCACCTTCGGCAGTTCCGGTGATCCAGGCATCGTTCATCAATCTGCTCACCTGTTGCAGCGAAATACCATGCAATGTTCCGGTGCTGTGATACTGCAAGAACTGATTGGGTTCGCTGTGATTTGATAGATGATTAGATGCGTCAATCGTCCAATTTCCCTGGTATGTACCCTGCAGCAGCAGCGCACGCAGAGCTGTGAGTGTGACCTTACCTCGATCTATATCGACTTGCGTCATAACCTGAGTCGCGATTTCATTCTGCAAGGCGAAACGGCCAACATGCAATCTGCCCCGCGCCTGAACCGACAGAAGCGGCGAGTTTCCATATGATTCCGCGGGATTCAGGATGCGGTACCAAGGTCGGTCAGGAGGATGCGGGGTAAACCATGCGGCGAGATCTTCGGTAGAAAGCTGATCAGCTGTAAGATCAAACTTAAACAGGCAGGGCGAAACGCTGCCTGGAACTGTGGTCGAGTTTATGTTTGCACCGGAGCCAACGGGAGCGCTGGCTGAGGCGCAGTGACGCGGCGCTGTAACGCCGCCGCTCCAGCGAGTGTCTCCGATATGGGCGGATATGTTTTCTATCTTTAGTGTGTCCGGAGCGAGCGACATGGTCGCCGAGTCAATTTCAATCGGCGCGTTCAGTCCGCGCATTTCAGCGCGTACGTCCCTCAGCTGAGCGTTGCCCGTGGTGATGGCAGGTGCGAACCCTCTCCAGGGCCCTGAGACACTCACGTCCAATCTGGCGAAACCCTCCGCCGCGGGGCGAGCCACAGCCAAACCCAGAATATTCTCCAGATAAAACAGGTCTTTCAGTCCTACATCACCTCGCAGAAAAAAACGATAACCGGTAGTAGAAATCCATCCACCGGCATTTAGAGGTGTGGACGACCTCATTTCCAGCGAAGTCGGTCCAATGCGCAAGTGAGGCGTGGCGGGTTCCTCATCTGTCTTCTTACCTTCTGTTCTCGGGCGACTGGGACGGATCGCTTCTGAATCGTCATCCACTAGAGCCAGTGGAATCGTGCCGAAGGCAATTTCATCCTTGCCGGCATTTCCTGCGTTCAAAGATACGCGCACATTGGTCACTGAGCCGTCACCGGTCCAAGTCTGCCGCGGTTGCGATATGCTTTGCTTTGCAGGCCCGGCAACACCCCGCGTCGAGCGGAACTCCGCATTCAACAATCCACTTGCGATCAGATCGCGCGGTATCTGCTTTTTCGCTTGTCGAAGCAAACGAACGACCGAAGATAGCGGTATCTTCTCGGCCTCAAGCATCAGATCGTAGGTAAGAATCTGCGCAATCACAAAACTTCCGCGCAAACGAAGAGTTCCGTTGCCAACTGGCGATTCGCATAGCAGGTCGGCAAATGTACTTGTTACCGCGCTGTATTGTCCCGTGCACCCAGTTGCCAGGCGTATGGTGTCGCTGCCGACGATATCGTAGCGATGGAAGCCTTCGATCGCCGTCGTGTTTTCTATCCGCAGTGCTTCGGGAGTACCCGATAGCTTGGCCGTGAAGTTTAACTCGCCGCGCCATCCTCGGTCATTTCCGGTCAGCAACTTAGTGATCTGCCCGAGCTGTCCGTTCTGCCATTGCATAGTGATTTGCAACGGGGTTGTCAGTAAGTTCGGCGCGCGCTGCCAAGCAGCATCGATTTGGAGCAATCCGGTATCGGTAAGATTGAAATCCGTACGCACGGGTTCGGCTTTTAGGCGAGCGCCCCATGAATTTTCCGAATCCTGCCAAAGCGCCACGTCGGCATCGATCAAAGCGTAGGACTTCTTAGTCTGTCCAATTTTGAAATTGACGCGGGCATTACTGGCTTCGAGATATGGAAATGCCGGGCGATGTTCGAAAGCTGGTTTCTTGGTGGGGGCTGCGGGAATTTGTGCGTTGCGCTCGAGCAGGCTTGCGAGGTTCCATCGACCTTCGTTGTTGCGCACCAGGATAATGCTGGGCTCGGTGGCGCTCAGAGTAGCAATCTCAAGTTGCCCTCGGAGCAGAGAACGGAGCCGGATCGCGGCAGAAACTTCCTGCGCGCGGATCATCGGCTCTGCGCTGAAAGCGGGATCGTCGTAGATGACGAGACCCTCTAGATCAAAGCCCGGTCGCGGCAGAATCCGCAAATGTACATTGTCGAGTGCAACCCTGCGGCCTAGCGCGCTTCCGATGGAAATGGCAATCCGGTTTCGTAGCCGATATACACCCGGGCGGAATAGAAACAGAATTAGCAGAAGAGCCGCGATCACAGCTATTCCGCGCCTAGATCGCAACTTGAACCGCGGAAATCTCACCGCACGATCCTGAGCGTTCGCGACCAGCGCGTTTGATCGAAGAAATGAACGACGGTATGGGCCATAAATCCCAGCCGGTCACTCATGTCGCGTTTTAGATATTGGTCGGGTGGAGTGACAAATGACCAGTAGACGAACAGTGGCCGCCCGATAACGTTGTCCTTCGGAATGAATCCCCAGAAGCGGCTATCTTTGCTGACGTCGCGATTGTCGCCCATCCCAAAGTAACTGTTCGGAGGCACCACGACGTCCTCCCCTTGGACATACGAGGGCAGCGTGAGTTGCCAATCCTCGCTAGTCACGCCGTACATCTCCGATGGCGGCACGGCAGGGAAGTTGTCTCGGTAGGGATCGTAATTCCCCACTTTGTGCTCGACATAGGGCTCATCGAGTTTCTGTCCATTGCGATATACGGCGCCGTCGCGCAGGTGAATACGATCGCCCGGGATACCAATTACGCGTTTCACCACGAATAGACCTTTTTCCTCCGGCGACAGAAACACGACTACGTCGCCGCGGCGGATGTCGCGATAAGGCAGCAGTGGCCCCATCCAATGTGTCGGGGGCGCAAACTGTTCCCGATTCACGAACACGTGATCGCCGATAAGCATTTCATCTTCCATGGAACTGGAAGGAATCTCAAAATTTTGCAGAACAAAAGTCATGATGAATAGGACGATGATCAACAATCCCGCCAGCGAAGCCATGAATTCCACTGGCGTTTCATGTGGCTTTTCCTCAACCATCACTTTTTCGTCTTTATTGGGAGCAGTTGGCATCGCTTTAAGAGTATCTTTTCTCAGCGCACCGGCTTGAAAGTACGTGACCAACGAGTTTCGTCAAAGAAGTGGATAATGATATGTGCCATAAATTCCAGTCGATCGCCGATGCCTCGCATTTCATACTGGTCGTCCGGAGTGATAAATGACCAGTAAATGAACATGGGGCGGCCAATGATGTTTTTCCGGGGAATAAAGCCCCAGAAGCGACTGTCGTAGCTGTTCTCGCGATTGTCGCCCATGGCAAAGTAGCTGTCTGGAGGCACGACCAGGTCGCCTCCCTCGATATGCTTGGGCAGCTCTTCCGCCCATTTTTCATTGGTCACTCCGCCCTCGGAGGGTGGGATAGCCGGAAAATCCTCTATGTAGGGTGTAGGCTCCCGTTTGTGGCGGACAAAAGGCTCAACCAGCTTTTCACCGTTACGATAGACGACGTCGTCGCGCAAGTGAATGCGATCGCCGGGAACGCCGATGATTCGTTTCACCAAGAACAGACCCGGTTGCTCGGGTGACATGAACACAGCGATTTCGTCGCGGCGGACATCGCGATATGGCATCAGTGACCCCATCCAAGGAGTGCGCGCCGCAAACTGCTCCCGGTTCACAAATAAGTGGTCGCCGACGAGCAGCGTATCTTCCATTGAACCGGAGGGAATTTCAAACGCCTGCAAAATAAACGTGATGATGAACAATCCGGTGACCAGCACTCCGGCCAGCGAGGCCAGGAATTCGACCGTTGTTTCACGCGGCTTCACATCAGCGTCGACAATGACTTCTTTGGTTTCTTTTTTCGGCACTCTTGGCATTGGTTTTCGATGTTTCCTTGTATAGATTATCTCAACGCACAAGCCTGAAAGTACGTTCCCAGCGCGTTATCTGGAACAAATGAGTTACTGCATAGGCAAGGTGATAAAGTCTATCACCCACGCTTGGCGATCCGGGGAGATCGCTATTCAGATTACCCGACGACCAGTAAATCAATAGCGGCTGTCCGATGATGTTTTCGCGCGGCACGAATCCCCAATAGCGGCTGTCCTGACTGTCATCTCGATTGTCGCCGAGAACAAAATAGTGGCCTTCGGGGACAATTAACTGGTGGTCCTCTACCAGCTTCGGCATTTCTTTCCACCATTTCGCGTCGACTCCATAAACGGGAGAATCGGTCTGCGGAAAGTCGTCAAGATAATAATTACGGGGTCCGTTGATGTATTGAACGTAGGGTTCCCGCTGAGGAATACCGTTCACGTAGACGCGTTTGTTGATGAGCCGGAGCCGGTCTCCGGGCAAAGCCACCACTCGCTTCACGAAGTCCTGGGCAGGGTTTAAGGGATAATGAAAGACCACGATGTCACCGCGCCGGATCTTGCGATAGGGCAACAGACGATTCCATCCGGTGCTGCCACCGTAGCAAAATTTATCTACCAGCAGATAATCGCCGATTAGCAGCGTTTGCTCCATGGAGCCCGAAGGAATGGTAAACGCTTGCACCAGGAAGCTGACCACAAAAACGGCAATCACAACTGTTCCCGCTACTGACTGCATAGTCGCGGGCCAATCCCCGGTGGAAATCTTCTCGCTCCAGGCCATAAGAATAAGGGTAACTTAAGGCGAGAATATTCACGAGGATCGACCGGTAGCGATCCACAACATCAGTTCTGAAGTCCGCACGTCAAAGAACCACTTTGCGTCGATCCTTAGGACCTAAGACAGAGTTGTTGTTCTTGCCATCGTTCGCGGCTCCCCCACCGGGCAGAGTGGCGAGAAATTCCAGGACCTGTCGCGCCGCTTCTTGTTCGGCTCGCTTCTTGGTGGGCCCTTGAGCACGTCCTACGAACTCTTCTGAGGCAGACTCCGGCAATCTCACTTCAACGGTAAAAGTCTTCTTGTGCTCAGGGCCCTCTTCCTTCACGAGTGCGTAAACCGGCTGCGGTTCGCCTCGGGCCTGCAACGCTTCCTGCAACGCGGACTTGAAGTCCATCACTGGAATAGCGCTGGTCTCCAGGTTCATATGGGCCAGTTCAGGCTCCACAATTGCACGCACGATAAAGTTTCGAGCCACCAACCATCCACCGTCGATGTACAGCGCTGCGAGAATTGCTTCCAGTGCATCCACCAGCAGACTTGCCTTGTTCCGTCCGCCGCTTTTTTCTTCGCCGCGGCCGAGACGCATGTATTCACCGATCTGCAACTGCTCGGCAACCCGCAGCAGATGACGCTGCCCTACCAAATGAGCGCGGAGCTTCGAAAGCTGTCCTTCCTGAAATTCGGGGAAGCGGTGGAAGAGCGTCTCGCTGGTGGCGAGTCCGAGTACGGCATCTCCGAGGAATTCGAGCATCTCGTTATCGCCAACGAAGGAACCACCGGCAAGCGAACTGCTGCCCAGGCTCAAAGCCTCCACCTCACGCGCTTGCGAGCTGTGGGTAAGCGCCTGTTCAAGGAGTTCTCGTCGCTCGAAGCTATGACCCAGGCACTCTTCCAGCGCCGCAATTTCCCGTGATTTCATCAGCAAGGGCCCGATCATCCTATGCCAAAAATATGGCCCGAATTCTAGGTAGAGACGCGGCTTGCCGCGTCTCTTAACCGCGTCTCTACGAAAGGCGACAGACGACGAAAGCGCAATTAGTTCTTCGGCGGGGTCTGCGGTTGAGCGGCTGGGGTAGTGCCTCCTGTGAGCTGCTGCAAGCGGTCGCGTTCCCGGCGTGCCGGAGTTCCAATTGTGGTGTTGTCCTGGGTCATTTCAACGGCCTTATTGGCGACCTTGAGCGCCTCAGGGTATTTCTGCTCTTTATCGAGCGTTAGCGCCAAACGCAGAACGACCACAGGGTCGGGCTGACTGGGAAATGCGTCGATCGACTTCTGCAGATTCTCCTGCGCCGATGGGTAATCATCTTTCTTGAACGCTATGGTGCCCATGATCGAATACGCGTTAGATCGCAAAAGGGCTTTGTAAGCGTCGATCTTGTCCTGCGGCGTGCCCGCTGGCACTTGCACATCGGTGTCGACGGTCTCGGTGGCCTTCTTTGCCATGGCGACCGCTTCGCTGTAGCGTTGATCCTTGTCGATATCCGAGTCGTGCGTTCTCTCCGCGATTACCTCGGCGACAGTTACCAGAGCCTCGGGATCGTCTGCATCCAAGCTGAGTACTTTCCGGCCCATGGCCTCGGTCTTCTCGGCATTGTTGGCATTCTGGTAGAGCCGCATCGCATTCTTATACAGAAGTATGCGAAGTTCGCTGTCCGGAAATTTCGTAGCAAAATCATCTGATGCTTTCTCCAGGCCAGCCGCATCGGTGCTGGCCGCTGCCGCTTTGTAGGCATCAAACTCCGGCTGAGTCTTGGCCTGTGGTGGTCGCTTCGCCTGTGGCGCTGCCGCGGCACCAGGCGCTGGCGCTGTCTGACCCGTCGCTGGCGGAGTCTGCTGTGCCGGTTGTCCGGCGTTCTGGGCTTCGGCCCAAACTGCGACGCTGAGGATCGCTAGAATAACTGCTGCTCGCTTCATGCTGTCTCCCATAGTGCAAAATTCAAAACAATATTTAATCACGTGCGTTTAATCTGTAGCGACAACCGACCTCGGCTGTCCGGCGAGCGCGGCTCGCCAAGCTTTATATCAGGGTATCGCCTCACTCCGGCTGTTTCGCCACTGGAGGTTCGTACGGCTTATCCAGGCCTCGTTGCGCTGCTAGTTTCGCTTCCGGAATAGCTTCTGCTGCCGTTAGAGCTGCCCGATATTGATCCACAGCGGCCGGTCGATCTTCTTTCAAATCAAAAATACGCCCCAGATAAATATGGGACCATGCAATCACTTTGGGTTCGCGTGCGATCTCCAACGCTTTTTCAAAGTAAGATCGCGCTCCGTCAATGTCTCGATTCGCGGTGGCGACTTGCGCCAAAATAAATAACGCGCGGCCAGAATCCTCCTGCCCGTCAAGCGCCTGCTGCGCCAGTTTCTTGGCGCCTTCCAGATCACCAGTTGCAAGGCGGCGCTCCGCTTTCAGCACAACATTGCCGCTCTGAGAGTTCGTCACGCGGAGAAGCTCTGGCGCCGCCACGCTCGCGAATTGAATCTGGGCAGCACGTTTCATTTCTTGTTTTACGTCAATCCGACCGACCAAGTCCGGATAAGCATCGCGCAAGCCCACCGGACCCTTGTCGAACTTGCCCATCGCGTCATAAAAGTAACTCGTCAGAATGTAGCCTTCCTTATCTGCATCGCTTATGGTCTGTTCTCGTTCCGACTCCGGAATCCTTGTCATTCGCACTTCAATCGCGCGCACCAGGCACTCCGTCACCAGCAGCGAAATATTGTTCTTGAAGGCTTCATCCATCGGAGCATCTTTCACGGATTCTAGCAACGGTTCCAACCTTCCGAATGATCCGCCGTTCTTCAGTGTGAGTGGGTCCAGTAAATAATGCAGATAAGTATGCCGAATTTGTTGGAGCTTGATTGTCGTGCCCGAGGTCGGTGAAATCACAACATAATAATCCGACGCGTAATTGCGAGCATTGGTTTGGCCAGGCGCGCCCATCGCATCCAATAAAACGGTGAATTGCCGTCCCAGATATCCCGCCGAGGGCATCTTCAGATAAATCTCGGTGTCGAAAGTCAGCTTCGCTAGCGGCTCATGATAAACCTCAGTCAATTCGGTATAGCGCGCGCGATGCCGCTCCCAGATGGCGTGCAAGCCAATCTTCTCGTAGAAAGCTTTCATTGGCGGCACGAAGTCCGCGACTACTTCGGCATCGGGCGGCAGTTCCGCAGGTTTCACTTTCAACGCAAAAGCCGGAGGTTCCTCCAGATAGAGAGCCAGAGACACAAATTCGGAAAGATCTCGCGACGGATCCCCGATCTGATGTCGCCGGTAGAGAGCGCACATGGGAGCGACCACCTCCTGCGCCCCTCCGGTGTTTTCAATTGCTTTGGCGACTTCTGATCGAATCTGCGCGCGCAGCGGATCGGAAACACTCAATTCCTGATCATAGCCGCAAGTATTAATGGCGGTCAGTACACTAAAAAGCGCCTCGCTCGTCTCCAAAGAAACACTTGGCTGATTCTGCGCTGACCCAGGCGCTGCGAGCAATAGGATCGCCACGCCCAAAGCCACGACGAATCGAACTCGCAGTTCCAGGAAATCTCTTTGAACCACAGGCATAGAAATCAGGCACAGACACAACGAGCCATCAAGTAGTGTACGAACTGGTCAATTCGCGGTCAAACTGGAAAGGGGAGGAGGGAGGGAAGAACCCATAGAGCGCCCCCTCTCCTGTAATGCTTATGCTTATGCTTATGGCGTGACTTCGCTTCAACCGGCGCTTCCGCCGGCGTGAGTCGAGACAATGCACACGCATGGAGGGACCGCACGTCTCATGCTCACCGGGAGTGATAAGCATTCAAGAATACTGATCGCGGCAAGAATTGTGGCCTCGCTCGCCAACTGTGATATTTGTCTGTCAACTCGGCCAGGATTATGCCTTGAGGTTGGGTTTGATGAATGCGAGGTGGGCCGTTCTTCGGTTCGGATTTCGACCGCCGCACTCCGCCGTGCTTCAAAGATCCTGGTCTTCAGCATCGCTTGATGGCTTCAGAAGAACTGTTCCCTCCTAAAGGTCGGCACACCCGAGCTGGAAGTCATGGCAATCTCGATCTGGAGATTGGACCCTTTAGGATCCCAAGCAGATGCCGTTTCATCGCTTCTGATCGCATCTCCAGAAATCTTTAGAAAATCTTTCGAGAAGACAATGTCGCCGTTCTGGCCAAAACTCCAACTTCCTTTAGCCTGTTTCGTAACACCAAGAGTGTTGATCACTTGCTCGAAAGTGTGATCTGGCTTCACAACCAAGGAAGCCGATACTCCGTTCTCGTCTCCGGTATACGTGCCGGAGACAGTGTTGGTAGGGGAAGGATCGACTCTGCCGTACCACAGTACGTGATACTGACTGAGGGTGAGAGAAACAAGAAATCCGTAGTTTTTGTGGAACTCGCCGTAAGCTGTTCGGTCTGCACCTGGTTCCTGCCCAGATACGATTAGAAACTCTTTCGAAAACGCGACACCGCTTTCGCCAATGCGCCGCCAAGTTCCGGTTGCACTTTCCAATTTGCCATGCACACTCAGTTCCTGCTGAAAGCTGTGGTCGGATTTGAGAATCAAGGTTGATCTTTCTTCGTTAGAAGAAAAGGTGTATGTGCCAGACAAAGCTCTATACCCATAATCGGCAGCCACACTGTACCAGAAGAAAAAAAGCGCGATTGCAAGAAAAATCCCACAACTCACTCGTAAAAACATGGTCACCTTCATCGCGCTCTTCCCATCAAACTACACGGATAAGGACGAGGCCTTCGAATAACAAGCACCCACACATGCGAACCAAGGGGGGCGCTCTATGGGTTCTTCCCTCCCTCCTCCCGTCAAACTGGAAAGCACGGAAAATAAGGGAAACATGCAGATTCCAGCGAAGAGAGGTTGAAGCAAGCTGCTCACGTGAGAACAGCGTCCACAAGACCGCTATCCCTTAACACTAATTTTCGAAAAAGATAGCACCGCCGTTCCCGCCGTAGGACGGCCCATCAAAAGCGCGGGATGAAACGTTGTGAAAATCAGCAAGTTCTTCAACTGCGGCAGCACCGCCTTGGCATCATCTGGCTGCGATAGGATACGGTAATCTTCGACCCGGCCGTTAGCATCCACATAGGCTTCCACCACCACGGCGTCATCCCCCATGTTGCCGAGCGACGTTTCAAACGCGGACTGTTCGAGCTGGGGGCCGGTATAAAGCATCAATGGAACATCTCCGCTGCTAGCCTGTAACTCAGCCGGCAAAGCAAAAAAGCCCAGTAACAGTCCGAAAAACAATATGGCACTGACAACCCCTGCCGTGGCCGGAACCATAAAAGCATTGAGCGCATTTTCCAGCCTCACCAGCATACCTTCGAACTGCGGACGCCGCGTCTGTGCCGCCTCGCGCGAAATCGCGAGCCGCAACTTCAACGCTAGATCCGCCGGAGCCTTCTTCCGCCCCAGACTGGAAAGCGCCTGCTGCGTGCGTTGTACAGTGGCATACTCTTGCGCACACCCCGTGCACTGTTCTACATGGCGCGTGAGCGCGTGCATCTCGGAACCGCTGACCCGGCCGTCGAGGTACGGCGAGAACAATTTCTTGATCTCAGCGCACTTCATGGTGTCACCTGAACTTCTCTGCTGCCACGCGAGCCCTCGCGAGAACCTTCTTTTGAACTCTTCTTCTGCTCGTCACCAGGGACATGCAGCCCCAACTCCGGCCCCACTTCCCGAATATATTCTGTCAACTTCTTGCGCAGCGCATCACGCCCTCGTGTGATGCGTGACTTCACCGTACCCAGCGAAATCACCAAAATTTCAGCAATCTCCTCGTATGACATTTCTTCCAGGTCGCGTAGGATCAATGCCGTCCGATAAGGCTCCTGTACCTGTTGCAAAGCCTGTTCAACCGTGGCGCGCACTTCGCCATGCGCGAACTTTTCAAACGGAGACTCACCCGGATCGACCAGTCGTTCTTCACTCGGAAATTCACAGTCGCCCGTACCGACCGGATCAATCGGCCTTTCCTGTGCTTTGTGGCGGAACCACCACCTGCGACGATTTGCCGCCTCATGCAAAGCGATGCGGTAGATCCAGGTCTTTAGGCTGGACTCTCCATGGAAATGTTTCATTCCGCGAAAGACCTTGAGAAATACTTCTTGTGTGGTGTCGGCAGCGTCCGACGGATCATTCACAATGCGGTAGATGAGCCCATAGATCGGCTGATGAAATTCGCCGATCAACCAAGAATAAGCTTCTTCTGAACCAGCCTTCAGTTCGGCAATGACGGCGGATTCCTCAGTTCGGACCCCGATAGCGCTGGCAAGATCGCCCAATGTCGTAGCTCCCGCCATGGCGGCGTTACCCTCAATTATAGAGTGACTATGGCCCGGGGCGGGAATATAAAATCTCTACTCTCTACCTTCCCGCTCAGTAACTTAGACTCCACAGCAATCTGAAGAGTTCCAGCTGCAAATCCAGCATTTGCAATAGCTTTCGACCAAGGCAGTGCTGATTCTTGAGCGAAACAGCGATTTATCGCTGCGCTGTCCAAAATAGGCCCGTGGTGACGGTCGGTGGGTGGCGCGTACCCGAGGTTAAACCCAAGTGACCAATCCCAGATTTAATTGCTCGTTGGCGAAGCACTTGGCGGAGTGTTCGTAGGTGCCGCTGGAGTAGTGGCCGGTGGCTTTGGCTTTGTCACTTTCTTTTTCGCCGCGGGTTTCTTTGGGGGCTCTGTGTCATCCACGACTATTTTCTTTGGTGGCGGCGGTGGTGCAGCAGACAACGTCTTAACCTGCGCTCGCAGCCGCGTTAACTCATCTTCCTTACTAGCCGCCAGTTTCTGCATGCGTTCGCCAAATGCGCGCCGGGCGTTCTCGAGTCCAGTCATGTCGTTGCTTAGGTTTTGAAATTCCTCTTTAGATCCGAAAGCTCCCGCCGATTCCACTACGGAACCAAACACGTCATACAACGCATCGAGGTTGCGGTAAAGTTTGAAACTCACGGCGACGTCTTCTGGCGAATTGTTAAGTTCGGTGATGATCGCTGGCAGTGCCGATTGCAGGTTGCGCTCGATGGACTGCACATTCGACAGGGTCTCTTGTTTCGTAGACGCGCCCGTCTTCCACTTTTCTATCCGCATATTTCCTAGATCCGTTTGCATACCCTGCGCCGTCTTCTGCAATTGCGTCAGTATGCTATTCAGCTCACTGACTGAAGCATAAGCAACCGGTGGCTGCGTACTAAGCGCAGAAGATGACGCGGCCGCCGCGCCTTGCGCGCAAGCCGCCGCTGCTGAAAGCACAACGATAACGCCGGGGGCTAGAAAGAAAAGTGATCGAAACAGAATGTTCCGCGAGGTCAACATGGGGCTCCAAATTGTGTCTTTGTGCTTAATCCACCATATCCTAGTTGACGAGCACTCTCCGAGTCGAGTTTGACGCCACAGCAAACCTAAGCGAGAATTGAAAGATACCAGTGGGCCTGTGGCGCAGCTGGGAGCGCGCTTCCATGGCATGGAAGAGGTCGTCGGTTCGATCCCGACCAGGTCCACCAACATAACCTTCCCATTTCGCCTCCGATTTGGATAGACCTACGTCACCTACCCTGTTAGGCGCGGAATACTGCACTCGAACATCCTTTCACTACAGTCTCTACCGGATTGCTCTCTTTTAACCATGACAGAGACACTGGGGTCACCCCCGGAGTCGAGTGACAACTTCTCTTAAGTCGCGCCGTCGCTTGGAAGATCGCATACGCAATCTGTCTGCTCAAGCCGTGGCCGCCACGGACCTTGCTGAGCTGGATGCAATTCTTAAAGAGCTGAGAGTTGCCCTCCGTAAGCATGTTGAATACCTGAGAAAAATAGCCAGCGAGCAGCATGTCCCTTCGCAACGACGCCGTCCAACTTAGAAATTCCACCATTGTTCGACATCGAACATACCTGTCATGGCGGGCGTTGTAATAATGCCGCTTCACCGATGACTTCACCCGAAAATAACCGGATCCACGAGCTTTGCTCGCTGATTGCGGTGGAAGAGAATCGGCAAAGGTTTCAGAAGCTTTGTGAAGAACTAAATCGCATCTTGAGCGCCAAAGAGGAGAGGCTCCAGGACAAAGAGCCCTATGGCGAAACCAACGATTAGTTCTCGCTTGAGCCGAGTCGATCTTATCTGTTAATAGGCATCTGCTATCGACATCTACCTTGCAAGAAATCGGTCAGGATGTGGCACTTGCAGTGCGGGAAGGCCAAGGGGGCGTTCGCCGTATCTTCTCCTCTCCCATCTCCGCGAACATCAGTTAGATGATGAGCGGCACTACAGGTTCCCTGAAGTGAACTGAAATCGACCTGTTGCATCGAACTTAGCGTGACTACTTTGGTGAACGGAAATACAATCCTTAAGAAACCGATAAGATCGCCGCGGGCGAACAATCTCCGTGGCACGCTGCATCCCGGCGCCCGTTCTGACGCGGCAGGCAAAGCGGTGAACAATCTGGTGCTACTGTCACTCCCAGATGAAGAGTACAACTTACTGCGACCTCATCTGGAACCAGCGGAATTACCCCAATATGACATCTTGCATGAGCCTGGTGACAAGATCGATTTCGCCTATTTTCTGAATGAGGGTATGACTTCCCTGGTGGCGCTCAGCAGTGATGGCAGAAGCGTAGAAGTTGGTATCGTCGGCAAGGAAGGCATGGTGGGAATGTCACTGACCATGGGCCTGCAACGAGGTATCTTTCGTGCGATTATGCAGATGCCAGGGAGCGGATCGCGTATACGGGCGGAAGTTTTCCAGGAAGTGTTGGTGTGCGCGTCAACACTTCGACTTGAACTCAGCCGCTTCGCCCTAATGCATGGGATGCAGGTCGCTCAACTTGCTGCTTGCAATCGACTGCATGACATTGAGCAGCGGCTAGGCCGCTGGCTACTCATGTGCCAGGACCGCATAGATTCCCAGCTTCTCCCCCTGACTCATGAATTCCTCGCGCAGATGCTGGGCACCGGACGTCCGAGTGTGAGTTTGGCGGCGCGGGAATTGGAAGATGCCGGGCTGATTGAAAATTTGCGAGGCAGCGTCAAAATATTGAACCGCAAGGGCCTCGAACAAGCGGCATGCGAGTGCTATGGAGTTATACAGCACTTTAATGGCGGCCTTGGCCTGAAATAACTACCGAGGCGCCGATTTACACGTTGCCGGGTGATCGATCACTTTGGAGAACAAGCGACCACCCGCTACTTAATGGTTCCTCCCACGCACACATTAATCGGAGCAAAGCCAGCGGTAAATGGCGAGCCGGATAGCTGCGTCAGAGCGCCATTGCTGGCGTTGATGCTATAGCCCAGAAGATCAACCGAGTTGGCGACATACAGGAATTTTCCGGAGGGATCGGCGGCTACTCCGCGAGTAGCTCCTCCGCCTCCAGTAAATGGCGAGCCCTTGACATTGGTAAGCCCTCCAGTCGAGTTATCGATCACGTAGGCGTTAATTGTGCTGTCGTTATTAGTCATATAAACATAGCTCCCCGTTACATCGGTCGTGATGCCCCACGGATTCGAGCCGCCGGGAATTTCGGTGCCCACGAGAGTCAATTTTCCTGTGCTGGCATCGATGCTGTAGGCCGTGGCGCCAACGTTACCGAACGAACCGCCATTGGCCGCATATACATATCGGCCAGTGGGATCGACTGTGACCCAACTGGGCCCACTGTCTCCTGAAGGCGGCAGAAACGGAGAACCTTTGACTACCGTTAGTTTGCCGGTGGTGGCATTGATACCGAACACGGTAATACCCGCGGTATCTGCGCAACACTCTTCCCCTACCATCAGAAAGCGCCCCGTGGGATCGACCGCGACCGAATCGGGCGCCACCAAATCCGACGTGAACGGAGAACCCTTGATTGAAGTGAGCACGCCACTCGTGGCATTGATGGAGTAAGCGTAAACACCGTTGGTATCAATGGCAACGGCGTAAACAAACCGGCTGCTGGGATCGACAGCTACGTCGTAAGGGCTACTTCCAGTTGCGATCGTCCCCACGGATGTTAGAGCGCCAGTTGTGGCGTTTACGGTGTATTCGCCGACCGTGTTCGAACCATCGGCGTTCGCGGTGTAAACAAACTTACCATTGGACGAAGCGGCGATAGCACGGGGATCCCCGCTCCCGAAGGGCGAGCCCGTGATTGTGGTCAGCGCCCCAGACGTGGGATTCACCGAGAGTACGGCAACAGAATCTTCAAAGTCCGCGGCGAAAGCATAACTAGGTGTGTATGTGATTTTGGTGGTTCCAGAACTAATTGCTAATGCCGCGGGATTTTCCCGTGCTCGAATGGGTCCAGGGACTAAGGCAGTTAACGCGCCACTGCTACTGTTGAGCTTGAAGCCGGAAACGTCATACGAAGTCGCGTTGCCCGTGAACACAAACTTCCCACTAGGATCGACCGCGACAGACGAGGGAGCAGTGCCAGCCTTCACCGGCGAGCCCGAAACCGCAGTCAGTGCGCCGGTTGTCGAATTGATAGTGAACTCGGAAACATTGTTCGACCCGGAATTGGATACGTAAACAAATTTTGAAGAGGAATTGACGGCAACGGCCGATGGCTTTGTTCCGGCGGCAAACGGCGAACCTGTTATGGCCGTGAGCACGCCGCTGCTCGAATTCAGGCTATAGCCAGAAACGTTACCGGAGCCGCTGTTCGCCACATAGACGAACTTTCCCGATGGAGCAACAAATAACCCAACCGAGGTTGTTCCAGCCGCAAACGGTGAACCAGAGATCGCTGTCAGCGCGCCATTGGATGTGTTGATGGTATAAGCAGAAACATCGCTCGATCCACTGTTGACCACATAGAGAAACTTGCCTGACGGATCAACCTGCAGCGCCACGGGATTGGTTCCGGTGGTAAATGGCGATCCGGCAATCGCTGTCAATGCTCCGGTACTGCTGTTGATGGTATATGCGGAAATGTCTCCCGAAGTTTTGTTGGCGACATACAGAAATTTGCCGGCCGGATCGGTAGCCGCTGCTGAGGGTGCGGTCTTCGCGGCGAACGGAGAGCCAGTTACAGCGGTGAGACTACCATTTTGCAGGTTCACCGAAAATGCCGATACGTTGCTCGATCCGGAGTTCGATACGTATAGGAATTCGCCATTAGGCGTGACTGTTACTCCTATAGGATTCTTGCCAACCACAACATAGCCGTCAGCGCGCAATAATCCGCTGGTTGCGTTGACGGTGAAAATAGAAACCGTATTGTCTTTCTGGTTGGCGACAAATGCAAACCTCGGCACTGCGGCGCCGAAAGAGAAAAAACTGAAGGCGAAGAGTGACGCGAGGGTAAGAAGCGCTTTCGAAACCAGATGGAAGATACGCATACCAACACCTCTTTAAGCGGCACAAGTATACTCCAGTTAACAAGCTTTTAAGGGATGGTTGTCACTGCGAAATGGGGCTCTGGTCGGGCACTCTGGCGCTTTGTCATAGGCTGTTGAGGCATTAGTACCTGCCGCATTCTACGGCCGGATTTGGGCAGAATTTTATCCAGCAAAAGCCGGGCCTTCCGCTGCCAGCATCCCGATAAGCAACAGCACGATCATGACGGCAGTATGTATGTTATTCGTTTGAAATGCTAGCCTGAAACGGCGATGCGCGACCGACTTTTCCATTACTTCGCAATCATTGTGTTCACGTTGCTTTTGCTTACCGCGAACTCATCGAGTGCCACTGTCGCGAATTGGATTGTCGTCAACCAACCCGCCCGTCTCGTTAACGGAACGCCGGTGCTCTTTCGAGTTACTATGCAGACGCAGATCCGCACACTCTCGGGTACATGGCTGGGACACGAGATCGCGTTCAGTTACGATGCGAGTCACAAATCATGGTTCGCGCTGGCCGGGGTCAGTCTGGAAACGAAGCCCGGCATTTACCCCTTAGAACTTCATGCCGAAACTTCTTCAGGACGACTTAACGAACAATCCGCCCAACAGACGATCGCATTCGAAAAGAAGATTCAAGTGGAACACCAACGCTATCCCCGCGTGCTATTGAAGGTTCCGGGACGATACACCGCGCCCAGCCCCGAAGATCAGCGCGAGATCGAACAAGATAAGGAAACGAAGGCAGAGATTTTCAAGACCGTCAGCCCAGAGCGCGAATGGACGGGATCGTTCGCTCCTCCAGTGGACGCCGCGATCTCGGATGTGTTCGGAGTCGAACGCGTTTTCAATGGCTCCGTTCAGAGCACGCATCAAGGGCTGGATTTCCGCGTGCCCGGCGGAACCTCGGTTGCAGCCGTCAATAGTGGACGGGTCATTCTGGCAAGGCCTTTATTCTTTGAAGGGAATTGCGTGGTGATCGACCATGGACAGGGACTTCTGACGCTCTATCTGCATCTCTCGAAATTCTTGGTTAAGGAAGGCGACGATGTGAGTAAGGGCCAGGCGATTGCAGTGAGTGGTGGAACAGGGCTTGCTACCGGACCGCATTTGCACCTTGCTGTGCGCTGGCAGGGGGTGTATCTGGATCCGCAGGTGTTGCTTAAACTAAATTTGCCGTGAGAAGAGACGAAGTTAGTAGCCGGAAGCTTGCATATCGTCTTCGACATCCAACACGCCATCACGAAAGACAACGCTTCTTCCTGAGATCGCGGGAATGCGCTCGCCGGTGACAATAATTCCGACGAGATTCAGCGGATCTGCGGCTGCTATGACGATGCGTTCGGTATTGGCATTCTGCGGCAGCTTGCGGTGGGCGCGCAAACTCTCTACGGCTACGGGAAGCGCGAATTGTTCTCCTATAAATCCGTCCACGAAGCGGCCGCCCCGAATTTCGCCACGATCCTCCAGACGGCGATAGCCAATTTGCAATTCCCGCCAACGGGGCAGATTGGTTTCACGCACCAGCAAGTCGCGGAAGACTACGCCATAGCGGCGCAACAACATCCAGCAGCAGGACTCGACGCTGCGGTCGCGATCGGCGCCTTCGGTGTGCAACAGCGACCAGCGTCCGGGCGCATGGCGCGGACGTCGGGCGTTGGCGGGCACTTTTCCCAGCGTCTTACGAAGGCCGCTGCCTGACGTGTTTTTCGGCGTCACCAACGCACGAAGATTTTCGAATCCATCGGCGGTCACTAGACCTGCGGCGACGAGTTCCCACAGCCCGGTTTCGACCTCTGCCTTGAGGCGGCCGGTGGCTCGCACCATATCCGGAAAGAACAGCGCACCTCGTTGCTTCAAGAGTTCCAGCAGCGCCTGCGCCACGGGACTCAAGTACGAAGTAGCAGAATCCTCCGCTCCGGGATGATGAGGACGGAGCCAGTCGGCGTCTTCCCGAACAAAGAATGCGATCGGCGCAACCCGCGTTGGAATGACACGGCGGCGGTTTTCGCGGCCATTCTCATCGGGTCCTGTCGTTTCAAGGGTTGCTGGATGTGGCGACAGACGGCCCCATCCCACCACACCTGCGAGGCAGAGCTGATCAAGATAGGCGGGATCGTAGTCCGAGATTCTGCGGGCAAGCACGAATCGTTCCCAAGCGCTCGCTGGAATTTCAAAACCCTGCAACTGGCGGATCACTTCCAGAGTTCCATGCTCGCCGCGGACTTGCGTGCCCGGAGCAAGGTGCTGCCAGCGCAAAAGCCAATTCATGAATTGCGCTGCGGTAACCGGGGCAATCTGCTTGCGCAACGTTGCTACCGTCAGGCGATGGATGCGCGCCAAGAGACGGCGCTCGCACCACTCGGTTTCGGTTGCCGAGGACGTTGCCGGACGCGAATCGGCGGGGCGGAACTGGCCACGGAGGATTGCTCCGCTAGCTTCCATTCGTAGTAAGGCTTTTTCTATCTCGGTTGCCGGAAGTCCTAGCAACTCGCCAATTTCTGATGCAGCAGTTGGACCAAGATGTGGCATCCATCCTTGAACTGCGGTTAGTAGTGCGTCATCTGAGCCTGGCTTGGACCGGCTCGGCATGTCTTTGGTTGTTGCTGTCGTTTCCTGATTTGTAGCCAGAGACGGGACCAGCCCCGGCTCCACAGGATGGATTGCCCTGAACCATTCCAGGCGCTCGGCGGCAACCCAATATTGTTTACTTGCAATTTCTGCTATGACTGCACGATTCTCCCGTTCCAGGCGATCGAAGAATCCATGCCAGTTGGCAGTTAGCATTGAGCTCGGGGATGCGAGCGGCGAATGCATATCGGGATGAGTGAGAGCTGATGGCTGCAACTTTCTATCCACCGGCATCATTACCAGCGTATGGAGTACATCGTGCAACTCATCAGCGTCGCGCACATCGGGCCATGCCTCTTGCTGCACCTGTGCGATGGCTGCCGGATCGAGCGCACCTACTTCTTCGAGCACAGAAGCTGGTAACATTCGCCGCATCTCGACTGCTCGAGCACGGCGCTCTTCGAGTGGTGCATCGTCTAGATAGGCGTATGGATTTGCGTTCAAAATTTCGTGAGAGAATTGCGATGGCACAGGAGTGTCGACCGCGAGGCAACGGATCCTTCCTTGCTCGATACCGCGCAACACATCGCCCAGACCTTCGATATCGAGCGCCTCGGTGAGCACGTCTTTCATCACCTCGCCCACAAGTGGATGGTCCGGAACCTTGATGTCACCCTCGATATTTTCCTGGCAAGCAGCTACATCGGGAAAAACTGAAGCCAGTAGATCGTCGGAGCGCATGCGCTGAATCTGCGGTGGAACTCTCTTGCCACCTTGAAAACGCAACAGGGCGAGAGCTCGGGTTGCGTCCCAGCGCCAGCGGGTTTGGAAAATGGGCGAGGCCAGCGCCGCTTGCTCTAAGATCGGCCGCATGGTTTCGGAATGCAGAAATTGAAAAACGTCGGCGAGAGGAAAACTGTGCTGCTCGGCGAGCGCTATGTTCAATCCATTATCGGTGGCAGCTGCTTGCAGTTCGAAATTGAAACCGCGACAGAAGCGCTTGCGTAAGGCCAGTCCCCACGCTTTGTTGATGCGGCCGCCGAATGGAGCATGGATAATTAACTGCATCCCGCCGCCTTCGTCGAAGAATCTTTCGGCGATGATTGTCTTCTGTGTGGGCACGTCGCCGAGCACGACCCGGCCTTCGAGCGTGTACTGAATGAGTTGTTCGGCTCCGGATAGATCCAGTCCGCATTCTTCTTGCAGCCAACTGACGGCTTCTGCCACGACGGGAAGGTTGCGCCATCCTTCTACGGGAATTACGCTGGGCAGCCGGTCGCTGATTGCCTTGCGCAAGTCGCCGAGCTGCTCGGAGAGTTCGGCGGTGCGGGCTGGAGCTTCTCCTCGCCAGAACGGCACGGTGGGCGGCGCGCCGTGCGCGTCTTCCACCAAGACGCGCGAGGTTCTGCCTTCTACTCGCCTTATGCGCCAGGAAGTGTTGCCTAGCAGCATGATGTCGCCAGCCATACTTTCTACCGCGAAGTCTTCGTCAACGGTGCCAACTGTGCCGCCGTCTGGTTCAGCGACTACGGTGAACAGGGAATTGTCGGGGATCGCGCCACCGCTGGTGATGGCGGCCAGGCGCGCGCCTCGGCGGGCTCGGAGCTTGCGATTGATGCGGTCGTGATGCAGATACGAGCCGTAACGTCCGCGCTGCGAAGAGATTCCTTCGGAGAGCATGGTGAGGACGTTGTCGAACGTCTTGCGCGAAAGGTTGCGATAGGGATAGGCGCGTTTTACGAGCGCGAATAACTCATCTTCATCCCAGCCGTCATTACTCTTATCACCATTCTTATCGCCCGCTTGGTTCGCTGTTGCGGCGCTGCCAGAAGCTGCGCAGCAAGCTACGATCTGCTGCGCCAGAACATCGAGTGAAGCTTCGGGAAAAATCAGACGATCCAGATCGCCCAACCGAATCGCTCGCACGAGCACGGCGCATTCCGCCAGATCATCCCGTGTGGTGACAAAAAATCGTCCCTTAGGGACGGCACCTCGCCAGTGACCCGAGCGGCCCACCCGTTGCAAAGCGACCGCAATCGAACGCGGCGAACTGATGTGACACACCAAGTCCACCGTTCCCACGTCAATGCCAAGTTCGAGTGACGCCGTCGCTACCAGAACTTTTACCTGACCTTCCTTCAGCTTACGCTCCGCCTCCAAACGCAGTTTTCGCGACAGACTGCCATGATGCGCTGCGACGTTATCTTCACCCAACCGCTCGCCGAGTTGATGGGCAATGCGCTCAGCCAGGCGCCGCGTATTTACGAACACAAGTGTTGATCGGTGCGCATTTACTAGTTGCACGATGCGTTCGTAAATCTCGTCCCACATTTCGTTCGACGCGACCGGGCCCAGTTCAGAAGATGGAACCTCGACTCCGAGATCGAGCTTGCGTTTGTGTCCAACATTGACGATCACGGGATCGGGGCGGGGATTTTGAGAATCAGAGTTGCCAGCAAGGAAGCGCGCTACGTCTTCAATCGGCTTCTGCGTCGCGGACAAGCCGATGCGCGCCGGCGGTCGATGAGTCAAGGCCTCAAGCCGCTCTAGTGAAAGCGAAAGATGTACACCCCTCTTGTCATCAGCCACAGCATGAATCTCGTCGACAATAACTGTCTCGACATCACGCAGGATCGCTCGGCTTTTCTCCGCCGTCAGCAGGATGTAGAACGACTCGGGAGTCGTGACCAGAATATGCGGCGGACGCTTGAGCATGAGACGCCGGTCTTTCATTAATGTGTCGCCGGTGCGTACTGCGGTACGGATCTCTGGCATCAGTAAGCCGCGATCTCCAGCCATTTGCAGAATTTCTCCGAGCGGAACTTCGAGATTTTTCTGGATGTCGTTGCCAAGGGCTTTTAGCGGAGAGATGTAAAGAACTTCGGTGCGGTCGTGCAATTCGCCGGCGAGAGCCTTACACACGAGTCGATTAATGCATGCGAGAAACGCAGCCAGCGTTTTACCCGATCCAGTAGGAGCGGAAATCAGCGTGGTGTGGCCAGCGAGGATATGAGGCCAGCCTTGCTCCTGCGGCTCGGTCGGCGTCGAGAAGCGCGCCGTGAACCACTCCTGCACCAGCGGATGAGCCCAAGCCAGCGAAGGGGGGACTGCGGACGGCATGGGAGTTATTGTAAATAGAATTGGTTGTTTCGTAAAATGTTCGCCTTAAGGGGCGCAGGTCGGTTGGTCTAGGCGTCGGACCCCATCGATTTATCCGCCTTCGTCGCGTTAAGTCCGCCGCCTGTTAGAATTTCAGCGATGCCGAAGTCCTCTGCTCCTGCGCGTGCCCGCAAAATTAAACTTATTATTTTCGACGTTGACGGCGTTCTTACCGATGGCAAAATTTGGATTTTCCCTGCGCCTGTCGGTTCGCAATCGGGAGCCCGGCAGACGGTGCTCGAACGGTCCGCTCAGCACGGTGGACAGGGGGGCTTCGGGCTTCATAGCACCAGCCTCATCGAGGCTAAGGGCTTCCATGCTCACGATGGCACCGCCATTTCGCTGGCGCGATTGGCGGGAATTAAGACGGGCATCATTACCAAACGCATATCCGAAACGGTCGCCCTGCGGGCTCGAGATCTGAAGATTGACCACGTTCATCAGGGGATTCAGGACAAGGCTTCGGTCTTTGCGCAGATTCTCGCGAAAGACGGAATCACCGCGGCCGAGGCGGCATTCGTAGGCGACGATGTCATCGATTTGCCAGCGATGCGCAAATGCGGATTCGCGATCGCGGTGAAGAATGCTCGTCCTGAGGTTAAAACAGAAGCACATTGGACTACGTCCCACGCCGGAGGTGACGGAGCGGCGCGCGATGCGGTCGAATACATTTTGAAAGCTCAGGGCAAATGGAAAAAGGTAGTAAACGAATATATCTCGGATCGTAGCTGATTGCCGAGAACTAACGGCTGAGACCTCGAAATTCACCCACCGGTTGCGTGCTTGGGGCGTGCTCGGGTTAGCAACCGGTGGATGTTTGTTCTCCCTACTCACCCTGTTGTTTTCAGGAGCAATGATGCTGAAAACCCAGCCTTACTGGGAAAGTTTCGGTTGATCGTTGGTTTTTTTGCTTTCTTCTAAAGCATTTTCTGCCAATAATTTATCGGCAGCTAGTTGGAAATGGACGTCGTCTTCGCCGCCATCAGTTCCGCGAAGCGGGGATCTTTCCGCAGCATTGCAAACTCGTCGTCTTTGTATACGTTCTTGATGTCCTTGTAACCATCTTCCATTGCCTTCTTCAGATAATGCAGCGAGCGGTCGTTGACACCCGATTTGGCAAACATCTTGGCGAGAACGTAATCGTAGTGGGCGCGATCCTCGGGAGATGGCAACTTTGCCTGAACTCCGGCATGCGAGCTTCGATCGAAGATACCGGGATCGAGTTGTACCGCTTTGCCATAACACTGTATGGCTTTTTCGAACTGTTTCTTGCCAAAATATGCCGTGCCCAAGTTGCTGTAGTAGGAGGCTGCGTCGTTCTGTATCGAGATCGCTTTCTCGTACTGTTTGATCGCTCCATTATAGTTATGCGTTGCATAATACGTGACGCCGAGGTTGTTGTAAGCGTCGGCGTGGTTGTGATCGGCCCGGATCGAGCGTTCGAAACTTTTCTTTGCTTCTTTGTAACGCTGGATCATAAGCTGGCAAATGCCGATTTTGTTGAACAGCGAAGCATTCGTAGGTGCTCCCTTCAACGCAGCCTGGTAGTAATCGATGGCGTCAAGGAAGTTCTTCTCCGCCCGCAATTCATCGCCACGTTGTTCTAGGTCTTCAGGCGTCGCGCTGGGAGCGGGCGGATCGGCGCGGTGGAGCGGCGGCGGCCCGACCTCCAACTGTTCGGAATTCTGAGCATGCGATGGGAGAACAAGAAGCGCTGCGAAGAGAAGCAATACGGAGCTGATGCGGATCCAGGAAAACATATACACCCCCGGGCCGAGCGCGATCAAAACTCAAACGTTTGTAAAGTTACTTGGACGAACTTACTTGAAGCGAACCTAGCTTACTGCGGCGGCGCGCCGTTGTCACTACTTTTAGACGTTGCGGGTGCATTTTTGTCAGTCTTCTGAGAGTTACTGTCTCCCTTAAACGCACCGACAATTTTGCCAAAAAGGCTCTTTTTTTTCTTTGCCTCTTCGTCAGATTGGACACCGGTGACGGCCTGCGGGTTCCCGTTTGTGCCAGGCGGCGGTAGCGCCTTGTCGGAATTTCCGCCGAACATCCTCGAAAAAAACCCTTGCACGCCGCCACCGCTCTGGTCGCAGGTATCGTGAGGTTCGGTGCCCGCTATGAAGGCAATCGTGTAATCGTCAGGACAGGAAGGAGTTGCGAGGCGATTGGTAATCTTATCGAGCTGGACATCGACTACGCCTTCAGGTTGACTAAAGGCCTTTGCGCCAGAATATTGCGGCAATGTAACCGCTTTCTTCATAAAATCGGCCCAGATAGGAGCGGCAGTCTGCGCGCCACTCAGCCGAATGTCGCTGTAATCGTCATACCCCACCCAAACGATGCATAGCAGGTTACTGGTATAGCCGGCGAACCAGCCGTCGTGTGAAGTCCCGGTCTTACCCGCGGCGGGAGCGCTGAATCCGCGAGTGCGAACGGCAGCGGCTGTGCCGAAATTCATGACTCCTTCCAACATGTTGGTCATAACTGCGGCGATTCGGGGATCGAGCACTTGCGTTTTCGTAGTCCCGAAATTCATGACGACGTCGCCTTTAGAATTCCGCACCGAGTTCACGAAAATGGGCGAGAGCCGCACGCCGCCGTTGGCGAAACTGGTGTAAGCGGCCGTCATGTCGACAGGAGTGGCGTCGTAAGCGCCGAGAGCCATTGCCGGTGTGGCTTTCACGGATGAGATTCCTGCGGATTTCGCCAGATCCGCTACTTTGTCGTAGCCTACTTCTTCGGCCAGTTTCACGGTCGCGTTGTTGAGTGAAAGTGCCAGTGCATATCGAAGCGTGACGTCGCCGTGGTACTCCTCTTTGTAGTTCCGCGGCTCATAGATCTGGTCGCCGTAGGTGAACGTTGAGGGCTGATCGGTAACTGTCGAGGCCGGAGTAATTACCGTCGGGGATCCGTCGATGGCCGTATTCATGGCGGCCGCGTACACGAACGGTTTGAAGATGGAACCCGTGGGACGCTTGGCTAGAGCATGGTTCAGTTGGCTCGTGCCATAATTTCGTCCGCCAACCAATGCCTTGATCTCTCCAGTGTGCGGATCCATAGCCACGAGAGCGACCTGGGCTTGTGGTCCAGGCGCAACCGTGGTCTCAAATTTGTTCTTCCCGACCTTGGTCTTCTTAGTGCGCATCTTTGTAACCTGATCGTCTACCAGCTTGATGCCGCCTTCGACCGCCTGTGCGGCTGCTCGCTGGAGTCCGGGGTCGAGCGTCGTGTAGATGCGGTATTCCTGCTCGTTGACCTCGTGCTCATTCAGCTTGCCGACGATGGTGTCGCGCACCATATCCACAAAGTACGGCGCATCGCTGGCCTCAACATTCGGCGGTGCCAATTTCAGCGGTGTCGCCTTGGCTTTCTCGGCTTGCTCGCTCGTGATGACGTGATTTTCAACCATGGTCTCGATCACGGTATTGCGCCGTTCGAGCGCCCGCTCCGGATGGCGATAAGGCGAGAGATAACTGGGCGCTTGGATCAATCCCGCGAGCATCGCCGCTTCCGGGAGGTTAATGTCTTTCAGGTCTTTGTTGAAATAAGACCGCGATCCTTCGGCTAAGCCCGAAATCGTGAACGATCCTCGTTGCCCCAGATCGACGCGGTTGGCGTAAAACTCGAAAATCTGTTGCTTGGAAAACTTCTGCTCGAGCTCCACCGCGATCAGCATTTCAATGAGCTTGCGTTTAAAGGTTTTTTCCGGGGTAAGGAAGAATGCCCGAGAGAGTTGCATGGTAATCGTCGAACCGCCCTGCTGATGTCGTCCATGGGTGAAGTCAATCCATGCAGCCTCGACCAGTCGCATGAAATTTACACCGTTGTGCTGGAAGAAACGGCGATCTTCGATCGACGTAACCGCGTCGACCATGACCTTGGGAATCTCATCGTACTTCACCAGTTGCCGTTTCGACCGCTGCTCGGCGTCAAACAGCGAAGTCAGCATCTGGGGCTCAAGTTCATAAGCCTCCAATGCTCCAGCAGAGCGGCTATTGATGGATGAAACCGCTCCATCTGCGATGGTGATCGTAGCCGGTTCGGGGCTGTGATAGGACTCCGGTCCAGGCAGAACTTCAATCGAGCCGCCATGCAGACGATAGCTGCCGAGCGGGGATTCACCGTCTTTTTCGGCGTAGCCAGCGTGACGAAGCTCCGCAGCAATTTCAGGGACCGTCATCTTTTCTCCGACCCTAACTACTTGCGGGGCAGCAAAAATCTTAGCCGAGCTCGCGAACACCGGACCGCGAAAGCGCTGCTCGATGATGCGGTCGTACTTTACATACCAGTAGGCAAAAAAGCCGACTACCAGCAGCGATAACGACAGAAAGCTGATCAGAGCGATGCGCACGATAGGATCACGCGCCAAAAAGCCGTTCTTGCCAGGGCCTCTTCCGGACTGATTGCCATTTCGAGCCGCCGGGATTTTTAGCTTAATTGCCATAGGGACGGCTGTGCATTACTTACTGTGTATTGCACAAAGAGAGCAATCCGCAGTCCGAACTACGCTTTGGAGCAAACGTGCGTTCAGGGTTGATTCTAAATCACCGCACGACTCCTCAACCTATTTGGATGCGTGTCAAAGGATAGACGGGGCGTGGCAGGGAATCCGCAGGGCCGCTTGGATTTTGGGGGCTGCCGAGAATTCCGCTTAGTAAATGCCTTTGTTCTTTGTCGAAGGATGGAATTCGAGAGTGGTCGAATAGCCCGGCAGGTCGATAGGAACACTGTAATCGACTTCTATGGCCAGAGTGCCAGTGCCGAATCCCCCAGCCCGTGACACATGAACTTCCTTTGGGGTCAGGGCAATGTCGTAGCCGCGAGCCTCTTTAATGATCGCTTCGCGAATATCGTCTTCCGATCGCGTGCTGTATGTCGATTGTGTGGCTTCTGTCTTAATCGAATCCTCGAATTGGTAATTTGAGAAATACGGTGGGATGAGCTTGAAGCCCACCAGGCCCATAAACCCGAGGATAGCCACGATGAGAATCAATTTCACAGTTGCCATAAGAAACAAATCGCCAAATCGCTGGTTGCGCGTTTCAATCCTGAGCTTTCCGGGATGCGCCAAGGGCTGTTTTTCCCAGCTAATAGGCGGTCGGGCGCAATCCCTGGAAATACTCGGTTATGGCAGAAATCTTAACGTCCTCTCTCTGTAGAGTCGAGCGCCTAACGACTTCGACGGTATCTTCGGTAACCTTCTTTCCCACATTGATTCGAAAGGGGATACCGACCAAATCGGCATCCTTGAACTTCACACCTGGCCGTTCGTCCCGATCATCGAGTAAAACGTCGAACCCGGCCGCTTCGAGCTGCAAGGCAATACCTTCCGCTGCCGAACGAATGGCTTCGTCCTTGGAATTGGTGGAGACCACAACCACTTCAAAAGGAGCAATTGAAGGTGGCAGCCAAAATCCGCTCTCATCGTTATTCTGTTCGACCGCCGCCGTCAGAATGCGCTCAATCCCAATTCCGTAGCTTCCCATAATTGGAGCTATTTCTTTGCCGTTATGATCGAGCACACGAGCGCCCATGGTCTCGGAATACTTATAGCCAAGCTTGAAGATATGTCCGATCTCTACGGCGGTATCGATGCGCAGGGGCGATCCACAGTTGGGGCAATCCTCGCCGGCTATGACACTGCGCAAATCGACGTAGGCAGTCGGATGAAAATTCTTTCCCGGCGTCAGGTGCTTGACGTGATAGTTCTCTTTGTTCGCGCCGCCAATCAGGTTGGTGCGGCCTTCGAGCGCTTTGTCGACGAGCAGGATCGGCTTTGTCGGATCGTTCATGTCCTTTGCCCAGTCGATTCCGAGTGGTCCAAGATATCCTGCCGGAGATTTAAACAGCGCCAGAATTTCTTCTTCCTGCATGGGGCGAGTCTCTTTGCCTCCGACCGCTGTCGAGAGCTTGGTCTCATTCATCTGGTGATCGCCACGCATGAGCAGCACGACCGCTCGTGAGACTTGGCCTGGTTCCCATTTGGTAGGGATGCGAGCTCTCGCTTTTTCCGGCTCCTCTGCCGTGATCATCATCGCCAGTGTCTTGATCTTGTTCTTGGGAGAGACTCCCAGAAAGCGAGCGACATCTTCAATCGTCTTCTGTCCCGGCGTGTGGACTTCGAGCGGCTGGCCGTCGCCTTCGGGCTTCAAATCCTCGACTGGAGCAAGCTTCGATGTCGCCTTCTCCATGTTCGCGGCGTAGTTGCACTTCTCGCAGCTCACGATCAGATCCTCACCTGCCGGAGTGCGCACCATGAACTCCTGCGACTTCGTTCCGCCCATGGCGCCGGAATGCGCATCGATCACCATGTACTTCAAGCCGCATCGGTCGAAGATGCGGCAGTAAGTGTCGTGATGCTTTTGGTACGACGTATCGAGTCCTGCCGCATCGATGTCGAATGAGTACGCGTCTTTCATGATGAACTGACGGACACGCAACAAACCCGCCTTCGGACGTGGTTCGTCGCGAAATTTAGTTTGTATCTGGTACCAGATCTGGGGCAGTTGCTTGTAGCTGCGCAGTTCCTTGCGCGCGATGTCGGTCATGACTTCTTCGTGGGTCATGCCCAGACAAAGGTCGGCGCCCTTACGATCTTTCAGGCGAAACATGTTTTCGCCCATCACGGTCCATCGCCCGCTCTCCTCCCAGAGATCGCGCGGATTCAGTGCAGGGAGGTAAAACTCCTGGCCGATTTTGTCCATCTCCTGGCGGACGATGCCCATGATCTTCTGAGCAGTGCGGTTGCCGAAGAATAGAAACGAATAAATCCCGGCACCCAGCTGACGAATGTATCCGGCGCGAACGAGCAGTTTGTGGCTAGCGACCTCAGCATCAGCCGGAGCTTCTCGGAGAGTAGGAATAAAAAGTTGCGACCAACGGTGCATGTTTATGGTTTCCAATCGTTTTCCAACCTAGAGAGAATGCTTGATTGTAAACGACCGGATTGAAACGACGGAGATTGCAAACGAATGTCTGCAGCGTCTCCGTTTGGAAACCGAGTAATTTCTGCAGTTCGTTTTGACGGGGCAAACACTCCCCCGTAAAACAGGGTACTCTGTGCTGACCATTCCGGAAATCGTAACAAGATGAGACTTTTTGATTCTGGCTGGGCCAATCGCACTAAAATCTAACAGGAGTTGTCCCTTCCCCTAATGAGAGCCTACTTCACCCCTTCGGGGTAGGCTCTCATTCAGTTGTGCTCATTCAACAGGGCCGTGCCCTATCCAGAGAACGTCTTGGTTATCTTGAAACCAGCCCAATCAGATATTCAGACATTCACTATCGCGGAATGCGGGTTGGAACGTCTGTGATCCGGCTCACGGTCAGGGTGTGAGGAAAGAGTTCAAGTAATTCCGGCAGACTGCACCTCTGAAAAGGGAATTGGATGGTTTACCGGAGATAAGGGTGGGCCGGCTGGCTGCAGCGGAATTCTGCTGGTCGCAGAGCAGTCCGATATGAGACATCAACCCCCTTGTCCAGCGCGGGCTTTACTTCAAATGGCTCGGGGAGGGCTCCCGATACTGTTGTAGAATGGCCGACACTGCACAACATACGCCCCCGCGGAACGGAGGAGAAATGGTCAAGAAAGTCGCCCCAGGTGTTTGCCTCGGCCTTGCGTTTGTAACCCTTAGCTTTGCCTGTGCCAATCTCGCAGCTCAGGCTCCGCAAATCGCGCTGAGCCAGCGATCTCAAATCATTAAGCCCGCCAATGGACCCGACGCAGGTCTGAAAACCATCCACAGCAATCTCGGATCGAAAACCGATGCTTTTGACGACGGGATCAGCTGGAACATAACCGGGCCCGGCAATCAGCATTGGGGTGTCGGGTATCTCGCGATGCCTTTTACTCCTAAAGCAAATTCTACGGCGACGGAAGTTCTGATCGCGCTGGGCTATATTGGCGGTGGCACTAACGGTGGCACCATCTCCATTTTTAGCGACGCGGACGGCGTACCCGGCAAATCTCTGCAGACTTGGGCCGCGCTCAATTTTCCATCCGAAGGTTCATGCTGCCAGCTGGTCACATTTAAAAACTCGGTTGGCATTCCACTGCAGGGCGGCACACAATATTGGATTGTCGCTGCCACAGGTTCCGCAGACACCGGTTCGGGCTCCCAACAAGCGCAATACCAATGGAACTTCGTTTGGAACGATGCCCAGGGCAAAGTCGCATTCCTAAATGGCAATACGAATGGTCAGTGGGTGCCGTTCAGGGATAACCTGGCTGCTTTTGCCGTGTACGGGACCATCGATTAGTTCGAAGCGCTTTTCTGGTTTCGCACTGGCGTGAGCCCCGCGCGAAACCGAAAAAGTTATCTCAGAGTCGCTCCTACGTTTGCTGCACCACCCGTTTCCAACTGGTTGATTTCACGCAGGATGGCTGAAATCAGCCAATCGTCTTTCCGCAACTTTTCTTCGCGATTCGAGTTTAAGTGTGTAGTACTTCAGAAGAAAAAGCTGAAGCACTGAACGCTCCGGCGAATTCGTAGTAACGAAGCGCTGGTGGGAAGAAAAGGGGGATCACCATGAAATACCTGAGATATGTTGCACTACTCGCATTATTGATGTTGCCGGTTGCGTACTCGCAGGCTGCGGTCAGAGTCGGCGTGGGCATAGGAATAGGCGTTGGCCCAGGCTATGTGGCGGGTCCGCCGGTCTGCTCTTACGGCTATTACCCGGACTATCCGTATACTTGCGCGCCATATGGCTACTATGGTCCGAGCTGGTTTTCCAGCGGAGTCTTTATCGGTGCAGGCCCCTGGTACCATGGCTGGGGACATCCGGTTTATCCGGCTTATGGTCGAAGCTTTGTAGGACGTGGTTTTGATGGACGCGGTCGGGTGGTTGGACGCGGCTTTGTAGCACGTGGTCCGGCTCGTGGCGGGTTCCACGGTGGAGGATTCCGCGGCGGCCGCTAACCAACTAATGCAACCGCACGAGAAACTGACGAACGGCTGGCATCTGCCAGCCGTTTTTGTTGGAAGCGGTGCCGCTCCGGAAATATAATTGAATCCCCCCTTGGAGTGATTTTATGAAGCATTCCCTCGCCTTGGCCTTGGTTGTGGTAAGTCTGTTGGCACATGCTCAGACGTCACAGCCTAAAAACTACCCTCCTCTAGTCGTCGGTCCGGTTAGCTTGAATTGCATTAATAAGCCTTGCTCGGCGGCGACCATAACGGGGACGGCTCGTGGCAGTGGCGTCAACGGTCCCGCCACGGCACAGACGGGGATGACGATTAATTTTTCCAAAGACAATTGGTGGACAGGTGGGAAGGTTGGCGAGGTAGACGGACTGAATATCCTGGTCCGGCAGAATGGTCCGCACTCGGATTCGTCTGGGATCTTAGTGAATGTTCAAAATCAAGGACACGGATTTCTCTCGGCCACGGAATTTTCCTCGACTATTGTGGATCCCGTTCAAAACGTCCTTACCTACGGCATCGATGTGCAGGAAGGTGTGCTGGATCATCTGAATGGAGACTACATTGGCGCTGTCTATAACGCGGACTACGGCGAGCTGGGCACTGGAATTCTCATCCAAAACGGGCCTGGCGCCTCCTGGCAAAACGCCATTCAATACGCCAAGAATGGAACTCTACTATTTTCGGTCGATGGCATGGGAAACATTATTGGGTCGAGCGTGTATCTTGGCAGTGTTACCGCGAATGGCGATCCTGGTAATGGCTCGGTTGATGTTGGGAACCTTGGCAATGCTTCAGCTACTCCCTATGTAAACCTGAACGGCTTTGGGACTCCCAATAATGTAAGGATGATCAACGATGCGAACGGGCAATTGACAATCAATACGGCGACTGGCGGCAATCTTCAAGTGAACGCCAACGGGGTTTACACGACGGGAAGTTTCCACATAAATCTGGCTACGCCGGCTAGCTCTTCAGCTCCGTGTACGGCTGGGCAAATTGGAGCGGATGCGAAGTATATTTATGTTTGTGTTGCGGCGAATACGTGGAAACGATCTGCGCTAAGTTCGTTTTGAAGTGCTTTAATAGTCATGCAAGTCTCTCGCAGCAGTAAGAAGCAGGCAAGAAAAAGGGCGGCGCGAGCCGCCCTTAATACTTGACACTTTAGACCTAAGTTCTAGGTTCCCTCGTTCCAACTCGCCAAATACTCTTCCTGTTCCGAAGTCAGGCGATCGATCTTGATGCCGAGCGACTCCAGTTTTAGTTTGGCCACACGTTTGTCAAGCTCCACGGGGACGGTGTAAACCTTCTTTTCTAACGACGCATGATTCTTCACCATGTAGTCGCAGGAAAGCGCCTGGTCGGCAAAACTCATATCCATAACCGACGCCGGATGGCCTTCGGCGGCGGCCAAGTTGATGAGACGGCCTTCGCCGAGGAGATTGATGCGGCGTCCGTCTTTCATGGTGTACTCCTCGACAAAGTCGCGCGTGGTGCGCTTGGAGGACGACAACTTCTCGAGCGACGGGATGTCGATTTCAACATTGAAGTGTCCCGAGTTCGAAATGATAGCGCCATCTTTCATGAGTTCGAAGTGCTGCTTGGCGAGCACGTTTTTGTTTCCGGTGACGGTGCAGAAAACATCGCCGATTTTGGAAGCTTCTTCCATGCTCATCACGCGGAAACCGTCCATGACAGCTTCGAGCGCCTTAGTCGGATCGATCTCTGTGACGATGACTTCGGCGCCCGCGCCGCGAGCACGTGAAGCGAGACCGCGTCCGCACCAGCCGTAGCCAGCGACCACAAACTTCGAACCCGCCAACAGGAAATTGGTAGCGCGGATGATGCCGTCAATCGTCGATTGTCCAGTGCCGTAGCGATTGTCGAACAGATGTTTGGTGTCGGCGTCGTTAACGGCGATGATGGGGTAGGGAAGCACGCCTTCTTTCGCCATAGCGCGCAGACGAATGACGCCGGTGGTGGTTTCTTCAGTGCCGCCAATCACATTCGCCAGTTCCGTCTTGCGTTTGGTGTGCAGGATGGAGACCAGGTCGGCGCCGTCGTCCATGGTGAACTGCGGCTTGTGATCGATGGCTGCCATGATGTGCGAGTAATAGCTGTCGTTGTCCTCGCCTTTGATGGCGAAGACCGGAATGTTGTAGTCGCGGACCAGGCTCGCGGCCACGTCATCCTGAGTTGAAAGCGGATTCGAAGCGCACAAGGCCACGTCGGCGCCGCCGTCGCGTAAGGCGATCATTAAATTTGCGGTTTCAGCGGTCACGTGTAAGCAGGCGGAAACGCGAATGCCCTTAAGCGGCTGGTTCTTAATGAATTCCTTGCGGATAATCTGCAGCACTTTCATCGACTGGTTTGCCCACTCGATGCGTTTCTTGCCCAGATCGGCCAGTTCTAATCCTTTGATGTCGCTGGTAATCGATGTTGTCGCCATTTTTCTCCTAATCCCCGAATGAGTGCCAGGTCAGAGGATTGAGGTCAGATTGCAGAGGTTACTTCTGACCTTCAATCTCGTTCCTTGCCTGCTCTTAATTTTTGTTAGGTCGTCCGTTCGGTTCGGGCATTTCACCTCTGACCTCGAACCTGAGACCTCAATTTAATTTATTTCCTTGTCCCAACTGGCTCGTGCTTCAAACCTGCGTCAGACGCTAGTTTGGCTGCTTTGTCGGTCGCTTCCCAGGTGAAATCCGGATCGTTGCGGCCGAAGTGTCCGTATGCGGCCGTCTTTCGGTAAATCGGGCGACGCAAATTAAGTGTCTCAATAATCTCGCGCGGCTTGAGTTTGAAATTCGCCCGCACCAGATCCGGAATCAGCTTCGCATCGATCTTCTCGGTTCCGAAAGTATCCACAAGGACGCTGACGGGATCGGCAACACCGATCGCATAAGCGAGTTGGACTTCGCAACGATCCGCCAAGCCAGCAGCCACGATATTCTTCGCGATATAGCGCGCCATGTAAGCCGCAGAACGATCGACCTTCGTCGGATCTTTGCCGCTAAAAGCGCCGCCACCGTGACGACCCATGCCCCCGTAAGTGTCGACGATAATCTTGCGCCCGGTCAGACCGGAATCTCCCATGGGACCACCAATCACAAAACGTCCAGTGGGGTTGATATGGTACTTGGTGTCTTCATCGAGCAGATTCGCTGGAATCACAGTCTGGATGACATGCTTGAGAATGTCAGCCCGAAGGTCGTCGTTTCCCACGCTTTCGGAATGCTGAGTAGAAACGACGACCGCATCGACACGCTTAACTTTGCCCTGTGAATCGTATTCCACTGTCACCTGTGATTTTCCGTCGGGGCGAAGATAAGGGCAGGTGCCGTTCTTACGGACTTCAGAAAGTTTCTGGGTGAGTTTGTGCGCGAGTGAGATGGGGAGAGGCATCAGTTCAGGAGTCTCATTGCAGGCGAAGCCGAACATCATTCCCTGATCGCCGGCTCCTCCAGTGTCTACTCCCATGGCGATATCGCCGGACTGTTTGTTGATGCTGGAAATTACAGCGCAGGTGTTGGAGTCGAAGCCGTAGACCGCATTGTCATAGCCGATCGACTGAACAACTCCGCGCACTAGATTTTGGAAATCGACGTAGGCTTTGGTGGTGATTTCGCCGGCGATTACTACCAGGCCGGTGCAGGTCAGGGTCTCACAGGCGACGCGGCTGGTTGGGTCTTCTCGCAGGCAGGCGTCGAGAATGGCATCAGAAATCTGGTCGGCGATCTTGTCCGGATGGCCCTCGGTTACAGACTCCGACGTAAATAGAACACGATTTTTTGCTGGCAAGATGGTGTCTCCTCAAGGTAACTTCGAGCCTTTTTCGTCCGACTGGGAGGCTTACGGAGCCAAGGGCTCTTGACCGCGGTTTGGACTTGAATCTTCACTAAGAACGGTAGCAGACTTGGCCTCCCAAAGGCAACGAAATTGGCGGTGACGGTGGACGCTGGCATTAAGTAGACGCCAATTCCCATTGAATGGTTGGAGTTGGGTGGTAAATGGAAGAAAAGAAAGAAAAAGAGCTAAGGTGTTGATGGCGGCACCGAAGCGTTCGGCAAGATTCCATGAGGACCGAAAGTAACAGTTTTAACCTCTCCAAATTCTCCGACGGCATCGAGCTTCTTGCCGTTGAATTTAAGGTCGACGCCACCGGCGTTTCCGATCTTGACGATGATCTCATTTCGGCCATTCGCTGAACGCTCGTTGCCGGCCTCCAAGAGCTCAGACGAGATGGTTTTGCTGTCGACGGTGAGCGAAATCCACGATTCTTCGCGAGCTTGAATGTCCACGGTAAACTCTCCGGCAACCGGTGCGCGCATTGAGGTGGATACATTCTGCGGTGTTTTTGCGGCGACGGCCGACCCTGCATTTGGCGAACTACTGATTGGCGAGCCAACGACTGGCGAACCAGCATGGCTGTCTTGGCCGGTTACTTTACCAGTCACGCTGCCAGGCGTTTCATTGGACGACTGCATCGCTGATGACGACGTGGGTGTAGCTGGCGCCGGCGAAGCTGATTGCCCGGTGTGCTCGTGACGGTAATGGCTCCAGAGATAGAGTGCAATTGCGATCACGAAGAGAGTTGCTGCGAGCGGTCCCCAAGGTATTTTTCGACTCGGGCCGTCGCTACTCGCCTGCAATTGCCCAACGTTCCCCGCATTTTCGCGCGTGGCATCTTCGTGAGACGCGATTTCTGTCGAAACCGGTGGGGCATCGCCGGACGCCTGGAGATAATCAGCGACAGTCTGATCTTCGTCGAGGCCAACAAAGCGGGAATAAGCACGGACAAAGCCTTTATTGAAGATGCCGCCGGGCAACTGGTTGAACTTATCTTCTTCCAGCGCCTGTAACAGGCGGGTACCGATTTTGGTGGAGACGGAAATTTGCTCGAGCGTGATTTTGCGCTTCTCACGCTCCTTTTTCAGTTTTTCGCCAAAGGAAGGCAAACGGGTCTCCCGCTTTCGTTGGATGGCGAACGGAATTTTACTCTGTTGACAGGCAAGATCAAAGGCCATTCGAGCGTTTCCCGACAAACTGACCCAGGACTACAGATCCTTCGCGTTGCTCGGGATGACAATGGTTCTTGCGACAACGAAGATTGAACAGTAACTACAAGGAGAGCGCTTGCGGGTTTGGTCAGCATAAAATCCAGTTAAGTGGCTATTGCCACTGAGAATTTTCTAATCCAAGATAGTGCCATGTCTCGATGCAGCTCAGTACGATCGTCGTCCATACGATCGTCATCAATACGAACATCAGTGGGCGCAGTTTTATTCTTCGGCCTCTTGTTTCTGCAAACGGCGCCTACCGCCGAGGGGCGTGCCCAGCAGGTCGAAAATAAAACCGCAACCGCTGAGCCATCGAGCACGGATACTCATCCCATTCTGGTTGAGTTGTTCACCTCTGAGGGTTGTTCCAGTTGTCCTCCGGCAGATGCCCTCCTCGAAAAGATGGATAACTCCCCGCCCATTAATGGCGCGCGACTGATTGTTCTCAGCGAGCACGTGGATTATTGGGACCACGATGGCTGGAAAGATGCAAACTCCTCGGCTGCACTAACTGAGCGCCAGGCAGATTATGTACACTCCCTTGGGCTCAAGGAGCCGTACACTCCGCAAATCATTGTGGATGGAACCAGTGAAGTCCGCGCAAATAATCCGCAACAGTTCGCCAAAGTCTTTCAGGATGCTGCGGCGGTGCCTAAAATTCCAGTCCGCATCGGCGAGGTAAGCGTTGATGCCGGCAATCCAGCTATTCTTCGAACGCGCATTGAAGCGGATGGCAACTCCGACAAGCACAACGCCGATGTCTTTGTGGCTGTCGCTCTCGATCGCGTCGAATCGCAAGTCTTGCGGGGCGAAAACGGTGGTAAACACCTGACGCACGTTGCGGTTGTGCAGCAAATCACGAAGGTAGGAAAGCTGGCAAAGGGAAAGAGCTTCGACGAAACGGTTCAGTTGAAACTCAAGCCCGGTACAGATCCCAAAAATCTTCGGATCGTTGCCTTCGTGCAAGAGTCCGGGCCCGGCAAGTTACTCGGCGTGGCTTTGCGGAAGCCCGCAAGCTGAGAATTTACGCGTTCGACGGCGCGGACATCTCCTTACATACGAATCCAATCTGACTGCTAAGCGATTGCTTTGTCCGGTGCGCCCTGATCCGGGCGCCAGGTGCCCAGATGAGAGCTTATATGGGACGTCAAGTGTATGGATTGGCGGCGATCGGCTTCGGCGTCCTCGCCTTGGTCTGGCATGACTTCAACATTTGGCAACAGATTGGGCCTCTGGGGAATGTTCCTCACCGCGAGATTCTCCTGTACATCGTCGTTGCGATCGAGATTCTTGGAGGCATAGCGATTCTCTGGCCTGGAACAGCGCGGGTCGGCGCTATAGCACTGGGTACAATCTATTTCATTTTTGCGCTGCTCTGGTTGCCGCTCTTCATTCAGAAACCAGCTTACGATCGCTTAGGCAATTTTTTCGAGCAATTTTCTCTGGTTTCTGGAGCGCTGATCGTTTATGCGTCTTTTGATCGGAGAGATTCGGTACGAGCGGGGAAAATCGCTCGGCTTGGATACATTTTTTTCGGAATCTGTGTTATTTCCTTCACGCTAGAACAACTCTTCTATCTTTCTGGAACGGCAGCTTTCGTTCCCAAGTGGATTCCTCCGGGACAAATGTTCTGGGCGATTACAACCACGATTTTGTTTGCACTCGCAGCCATCGCTTTACTCTCAGGACATTCGGCCCTTCTAGCGTCTCGACTACTTACAGTGATGATCGTAGGTTTCGGGTTGCTGATATGGTTGCCGGCGCCTTTTGCCGATCCTCATAGTTTCCTGAACTGGGGCGGCAATGCGGAGAATCTGGCGATAGCTGCATCGGCGTGGATTGTCGCCGACTATCTCAGCCAAAATTGCTCTGCGAAAGCTACCTAAGAACATCGTCAGTGAAGCGAAATCTGGATCACGCGAGCAGGTTACGAAGCTTGCGAACGGCGCGGGGAATCTCCACCAATGGCGTACTGGCGAAACCCAAAATGAATCCGGGGCGCGACACCTCGTCTATATAAGAGGGAGAGAGAGGCCATATCCAAAAGTTCTGGCGGGCGGCTTGTTCGGCGATTTCCACATCGCGGCTCCCGTGCGGCAGCGCCACCGTCAGATGCATGCCAGCTTCGTCGCCGAGCACCTCGACCATCGATTGAAGCTCCTTGTTGATGCTATCTACCAGGGCACTTCTGCGCTCACGGTAGAGAACCCTCATCCTCCGGATGTGGCGTGCGAAATGTCCTTCATTAATAAAGTCCGTGAGCACCTCCTGATAGAAGGTCGGCGGGCAAATATCCACGGTTCGTCGGATGGCTATGAAACGGTCGACGAGGTCCGACGGAATGACGATATAGCCCAGGCGCACAGAAGGAAACAGCACCTTACTGAGGGTTCCGATATAGATCACGCGAGCGTTGGCATCAACTCCCTGCAAAGACGCAATCGGCAGGCTCTCATATCGATACTCGCTGTCATAGTCATCCTCAATGATCCAAGATCCCGTGTTTTGAGCCCATTCCAGTAGTTGGAAGCGCCGCGAGGCACTCATGGTCACGCCGAGCGGAAATTGATGAGAGGGCGTTACGAATGCAGCGCGCGCCCTGCGATAACGCTTGATGCCGGCCGCAACCTCCAAACCTTCGTTATCCACCGGAACAGGCACGAGATGACAGCCACCAAGAGTAAAAACATCTTGTGCCAGGCCATAACCCGGCTCTTCTACCCATACGCGATTTCCAGGATCGAGAAGAACGCGAGCGGAAATCTCGAGTGCCTGCTGCGAGCCGCTCACGATCATGATTTGCTCCGGTTCGCAGCGGAGCGAGCGCGCAGTTCTCAGATAGCTTGCGATGGTCTCGCGGAGAGCCCTGGAGCCTAGCTGTTCGCCATACTGGAATGACTTGGCATCCATTTTTCGGCAGCGTCGCGCGACCAGGCTCGACCAGATCTGCAATGGAAATTGATCAAAAGCCACTTGTCCTACGCTAAATGCTCCCCACCCCCGCAGCCATGGGGAAGATTCGCGATGGGGAAGGATCGAAGAGCGGCGTGCGGCCGGTCGCGGTCCGGAGCCGGATGCCGCGAGTCGGGCACCGATCGTCTCGCTTGAGAGGATCGGCTCGGGAAGGGTACTGGACACTACAGTTCCTGAGCCGACACTACTCTCGAAATAGCCTTCCGCCAGAAGTTGGGCGTAGGCATTCAGAACGGGAAAGCGCGAAACGCCAATTTCGGATGCCAGCACGCGGGTTGAAGGAATTCGCTGGCGAGGGCGTAAGCCTCCGTCGACGATTGCGGTGCGGTAGGCATCATAGATCTGCCGGTGCAGAGCCTTCGCGGCTTTCCGATCGACGGCGATCATGGGGAGAATCCCATCGGCTACGCGCTTCAATCTCTTTGCGTTCACTTTCGTTTTCACTCTTGCCTTCACTTTGGGGGAATCTTAATGGTTAGGTCTAAAACCGGTCAATGCGGTGTTGTCTGCGACCACTTTCCATTTGATTCATAATGCTTAGGAGGAGATTTTTCTTCGGCCGTGATTCTGTCCAAAATTTCGTTGGCTCCGGCGAATCTGACGCGGGGCAAGCCATTTGAATGGAATTGCGCTCTTGATTCTGCCCTGACGGAGCAGCGGGTTGGCTTGACAGATACCGGTTACCGACGTTCGTTGCCGCCGCAACGCGATCAAACCTATAATTTGTTATTCAACCTCCCGAGGAGTCCATGGCAGAGGCAGCGGGCACATCCCCAATTCGCCTGTCGGCAGAGCTGACCATCTTTCATGATGTCGCCAAGGCATTAACATCCTCGCTCAATCTGGATTCGATCCTGCAGACCATCATGGAAAAGATGGCGGAATATTTCCGTCCCGACACCTGGTCGCTGCTGATGGTGGATGAGGAAAAGGATGAACTCTACTTCGCGATCGCCGTGGGAGCCGCGGCGGAAGTGCTGTCGAAGGCCCGGTTGAAGGTGGGGGAAGGAATCGCCGGTTGGGTGGCGAGACACGGGGAGGCGCTGATCGTGCCCGACGTGCTGAGTGATCCGCGTTTCTCGTCGCGGTTGGATGAAATGACGAGGTTGCAGACCCGGTCCGTCATATGCGTGCCGTTGCGCTCGAAGCATCGCGTGTTGGGCGTCATCCAACTGGTCAACGCCAGCGTAAGTCTGAGCGAACAAGAATTATTTTTCCTACAGGCTTTGTGCGATTACGCTGCGATTTCAATTGAAAACGCGAAAGCGGTCGAAAAGATTCAGGAACTGACGATCACCGACGATTGCACCGGCCTGTTCAATGCACGACATCTGCACAAGACGCTCGAGACCGAGGTTTACAGGTCGGCGCGGTTCGGCTACTCCTTCAGCGTGATCTTCATTGACCTTGACCACTTCAAGCAGGTCAACGACACCCATGGACACTTGGTGGGGAGCAGGTTGCTGTCTGAAGTCGGATACCTGATCAAGGCGCAATTACGGCTGATTGATTTTGCCTTCCGCTACGGTGGAGACGAGTTCGTCGTGCTGCTGCCGCAGACTACCAAGGATCAGGCGGTGGTGGTGGCGAAACGTTTGCAGGATTCCTTACGCGCGGGAACTTTTTGCAGCGAACAGGGATTGAATCTAAATCTTCGTGCCAGCATGGGTCTGGCAACTTTTCCGAATGATGCGCAGACACCCCAGGATATTATCCGGCAGGCTGACGAAATGATGTATATGGTCAAGAATTCGACCCGTGACAATATTGGAGTTGCCTCTCGCGGACTGATGGATCCGTAGCTTGGCTTCCTTCCGTCTGCGTTACTGCTTGTCGCGTTTCTCTAGATCTGGCGGCTGATCCATTTTCGGCTGGGCTTCCGGTGCTTCTGGTTTCCAGGTAAATGCATTCGCAGGCGCGGCGGGGTTCACGCCGAAATCCCACACATAAAGGTTGATTGCTTCTTTCCCCAGCATCTCGGCGACGGCGTATTCTCCAGTCGCGAGAGACTCGGTGGGGGTGAGCTTGACCCACCCTCCGGTCATCATGGTGATCGTGGTGGGGACAAAGCGTTCGTCAGTCTTCATCTTCCCTGTAACTGCGATCTTGATCGCTCCGGCAGTTCGTTTGCCGTTCTTGACGTCGACGCGAATAATCTTAAAACGCTCGGAGAGCGGCAACGGCGGAGGGTCGCCGCTAGCCTGCACGGTAGCGGTAGCAGGTACGCCGCCATTGGAGTCGATGTTGATGTAGACAGACGGGACGGTCGTATGCGATTGCACTTTGGCGTGCGCTTCCGGAAGTTCAATCGTTTGCTTGACACCGGCCAACGGATTAATCGCAGCCCGCAAAATATTCGTCTTCGTATTCTTATCCACGTCGCCGCCGGATTGCTGCAATTCCGTCAACTGAGGCTGATTGTCAAAGGTGTCGAGAAGGAAGATGCCACCTTCGTCGGGGAGGCGCAGACCGGGTGCGACCTGTGGTGATCGAGACTGTTCAGCCTTGCGTTCGGCTCCGATTTGCTTGTCGAGTTCTACGGCCTCGGGAGCGAGTTTGTCCTGTTGGCGGCCTTGTTCAAACTTGTCGGTTGCGTCCCAGTCGATCAGCGATTTCGGAACCTCCTCCCATTCGCCACGCTCGGCGCTGAAATAACGGACGCGATCGCCGTGAATCTCGTATTTAGAGACGGTTTGATAAGTGCCATCCTTCAGAAGGAGGCGATGGGATTGCGGCTGATCTGGAGTGGGCACCTGGGCCGGGGAAATCTGTGCCACGCTCAAGAAAAACAGCGTGGCAGTCAGCAGCGCTAGCGATGCCGCGCGAAGTCGCGTCGTGTCTAAAGACGAGCTCAAGAATGATTTCATGCCGCGAAACATTATCGGTCTTTTCTGCTGCTTCCGGAAGATTAGATGCAGGACGGTCGGGTTGCCTAAATCAGAAAAGTAGTAGTGCTCTGGGAAGGACGGTCGGGGACGCCCATCGCTCCACTTGCTGTTTCTCGCTTTCACTAATGACCGATGGGACGGGCTATCCCGTATTGTGCAGGCCGGCGGCTATGCCGTTCATGGTGGCACCGATGGCATAGTCGAGGGATGGGTCTGTTGCGGCTAGGCGTTTGCGGCGCAGCAGATCAACCTGAATCAGGCTGAGGGGATCGACGTACGGATTGCGCAAGCGCACGGATCGGGAGAGGACTGAATTCCTCTCTAATAATTCGTGCTGGCCGGTAACGGCAAGAATGAGCCGGCTGGTGCGTTCGAATTCCTGGCGCAGCATTCCGAAGACGCGGTCGCGGAGCGCGGTGTCAGCTACAAGATCTGCATAGAGCCGCGCGATAGCGAAGTCAGCTTTGGCCATGGCGATTTCCACGCTGCGAATGAGGCTGGCGAACAGCGGAAAGCCGCGCATCATTTCGCGCAGCAGTTCGGCGTGTGCGGCACTCCGTTTAGAGAACCGGTCGAGAGCATAGCCGACTCCGAACCATGCGGGCACGGCGTGCCGGCTTTGCATCCAGCCGAAGACCCAGGGGATGGCTCGCAGGTCCTCCAGACTTCTACTCGCGGTACGTCGCGCCGGGCGGGAGCCGATGCGCGCGTACTCCAGTTCATTTACAGGAGTGGCCTGCTCGAAATATTCCAGCACCTCGGAATTCTCGGCGATATGTTTGCGATAAAAAGCGAAAGCATCAGCCGACAGCGCTTCCATAGCCTCATCCCAGCGCTGCTTGGCTTCGGATGAAGCTTTGGTCGGCATGGTTATCGCCTCGAGACAGGCCGCGATCATGATTTCGAGATTCCACTCGGCGAGTACGGGGTCCGAATATTTCCAACTGAGAACTTCACCTTGCTCGGTAATGCAAATCTCGCCCGAGAAATCGCCGGCGGGCTGAGCGAGAATGGCGGCATGTGTGGGGCCTCCACCGCGGCCGACGGTGCCGCCGCGCCCGTGGAAGAGCCGCAGGTCCACTCCACATTCGCGTGCGGCTTCGTGTAGCTGATGCTGCGCTTTGTGCAATTCCCATGTGCTAGTCAGCATGCCTCCGTCTTTATTGGAGTCGGAGTAGCCGAGCATGACTTCGTACGTGCGCCCCCAGGAATCGAGCAGCGGCTTATACTCGGGAGCCTTCCACACGCGGCGCATGATGGCCGGCGAGGAGCGCAGCGCTTCGATCGATTCGAAGAGCGGCACAGGCATAAGGCCCGGGTCGCCTTGGCTGGCTGCGACAGAGACGCCGCCGAGCGCGGCGAGGCGGACTACGGCGAAGATGTCGTGTTCGGATTGAGTGTTGCTGATGACAAAATTGCGGATCGCATCAGCGGAGTGCGTCTTCTTTAACTCAGCGATGGCGCGAAATGTCGCGAGAAGTTCGATTGACACGGAGGAGCGCTCCTGCGGAAGGCGAGTGGTGGCTGACGGCGGACCGCCCGCAGACGCCAACTCCACCAGCGCCTGGGACTGCACACGGGAGTGCTGGCGAATGTCGAGCGCGTGTAGGTGGAAGCCAAAGGTGCGCAATTTATCGAGAAGTGGAGAAACCAGTTCAGCCAAGCGCTGGCCACGGTTGGCGCTTAGGCTGTCGCGGATGAGAGTGAGGTCTACGGCAAATTGTTGCGGCGACTTGTAGGCTTGTTCATGCTTCGATGAATTGCGGCTGAAGCGCAAACGGGCGATCAGATATTCGAGGAAATGGCGGTAGAGTTCGGCGTTCGTGATCTGCTTCCAACGGGAATATTTTTCGCCGAGTTGCTTTTCGTATTCGCGAACGCGTTGGACGAGATCGTCTGATACGCCGATGCGGCGAGTTGACATGCTCAATTGCCCAATGAGGCGCGTAGTTTCGGCGATGTAGTGGTCAATGATGACGTGGCGTGCCATGCCGAGAGCAGCACGTGTGGAATCGGCGGTGACGAAGGGGTTGCCATCGCGGTCGCCACCGATCCATGATCCAAAAGACAAAGGTCCCAAAGAAACCAGCCCGGGAAAGTCGTCCGAAGCTCCGTAAACATCGCGCAGCGATTCTTCGAGTTCCGCAAAGAGGCGTGGCAAAGTTTCGAACAGAACCATGGGAAAGTAGTCGAGACCCATGTGAATCTCATCTCGCACCGTTGGCTTGTTCAGGCGGACCTCGTCGGTCTGCCAGAGCGCGGTGATCTCGGCAAGAACCAGTGATTCATATTCGCGGGCTTCCGAATCCGGAAGCGGCAACTGATCGAGATGCTCGAGGTAGGCTGCAATTCGACGCCGTTTCAGACGGATGGTATGGCGCGTGATCTCAGTCGGATGCGCGGTAAAGACGGGCGTTACCTTGATTTTGCGCAGCGCTTCGAGCATGTCATCAGCGGAAATTCCCGCAGATTTCATGCGGACGAGCGTGCCCCGGAATGAGCCGTCAATCGGAGTTTTTCCATTCAGCATGCGAGCCGCGCGGCGTCGGCGCTTGCGGTGATTAGTTTCGGCGAGATTGGTGAGTTCGAAATAAATGGCGAAGGCTTTGGTGATACGATAAGCGTCCTCGGTCGAGAAGCCGCGTACGATTTCGCGGGCCCGAGCCAGCAGATTGTCGTTAAATTCTGGCGCGACAGCAGAGGCGTACTGTTCGCGATGCTGAATCAGAAGGTGACGCAACTGCTCCACCACATCGAAAAATTTCTCGCCCTCCTGCTCGACGAGTACACGCCCAAGCAGAATGCCCAGCGAACGAACGTCGCGGCGCAGCGGGAGTTCTTTCGCGGGGTCGGCAGTGTCGGCCGTCAACTCGGCCAGTCGGTTGGCCTGAGGGCCTTCGCTCCAAAGGGGATTGTCGAGCATGGGATATTTTAGCGGAACGGCTAAAACTGGGAACTGCCCGGCATCTGAATTTTTGCATCGTCGGAAGCAGATTGTTGAATATGATTAAGCCTCCGATGGTCAGCGGTCGGTTGCGCCTCATAATCGTGTGTCTTTGCGCAATGTTGCCGCTGCTGGCCGCGTGCAACAAAAAGCGACGTGAAGAACAGCCTGATCGCCCACAACTTACTCCAAACGTCGCGATGCGAGATGTCACGTTTCACAGCGCCGCGCTTAACCGCGATATGCACTACAGGGTCATTTTGCCGGCGACGATCGCTAAGGGAACAAAGCTCTCCGTTGTCTACCTTCTGCACGGTGGAAACGGTAGTTTTCGCGACTGGTCCAATTACTCCGACGTGGCGAGATTCGCCGAGCGAGGTTTGATCCTCGTTATGCCGCAAGGCGATGAGTCGTATTACGTGAATGCGAGAGAGCCGCCACAGGATCGCTACGAGGACTACATCGTGCGCGATCTCGTTAAAGAGGTTGAAAATAAGTTTCCAGCGGCAACGGGAAGGGCTGATCGTGCGATCATCGGAGTCTCCATGGGTGGGTACGGTGCGGTTAAACTCGCGCTGAGCCATCCTGACCTGTTTGTTTTTGCCGGAGGAATTAGTTCGGCAATCGATGTCCCCAGCCGTCCGTTTTCGATCAAGAGGATTCAACAATCGCGTCACTATACTTCAATGTTTGGATCATGGGGGACTGTGACGCGACGCAACGGTGATCCGTTTGTCATCGCGCGATCCGCAGATCCGTCAAAAACGCCGTACTTATTTCTAAGTTGTGGTGAACAAGAAGGATTACTGCCCCCGAACCGCAATTTCGCTACGTTGCTGGAGCAGCAACATTTTCGTTACGAGTTCCACGTCGTTCCCGGTGGTCACAACTGGAACCAATGGAACAAACAAGTACCCAGCGTGTTTGAGAGCCTATTTAAACACCTCGGTTCGAACTGATGGCTGAAAGCTGACAGTTGACGGCCGCTTTTTTCACATTCCCTTCCAGAAAAAGTTCTGCCATAATTGATTGTGCACCCCAGCCCGCACAATTTTCCAAACAAAATTAAAGCGAGGAAGCGATGTCGGCCAAGTACATCTTTGTAACCGGCGGTGTGGTCTCTTCATTGGGCAAAGGATTGGCAGCGGCATCCATTGGATGCCTGCTTGAGAGCCGCGGCCTTAAAGTCAACTTGATGAAGTTTGATCCGTATCTGAACGTCGATCCGGGAACGATGTCGCCGTTTCAGCATGGCGAAGTTTTTGTTACCGACGATGGCGCCGAGACCGATCTCGACCTTGGTCACTACGAACGCTTCACCCACGCCAAACTTTCTCGCGATAACAACTGGACTACCGGGCGCCTCTACGAGCAGATCATTGCCAAGGAGCGGCGCGGCGATTATCTAGGCAAGACGGTGCAGGTGATTCCGCACGTCACCAACGAAATCAAGGCCGCGGCCAAAAAAGTTGCGCAGGATGTGGATGTGGCGCTGATCGAAATTGGAGGCACCGTGGGCGACATTGAATCGCTACCTTTTATAGAAGCGATCCGACAGATGAGGCAGGAGTTGGGCCGCGATAATACATTGTTCGTCCATGTGACGCTGGTGCCTTTTATTGCAGCGGCACAGGAATTGAAGACCAAGCCGACACAGCACTCGGTCAAAGAGTTGCTCAGTGTCGGAATTCAGCCGGACATCCTTTTGTGCCGCACTGATCGCTTTCTTTCGAAAGAAATTAAATCGAAGATCGCGCTGTTCTGCAACGTTGAAGAAGAAGCGGTGATTACAGCTAAGGATGTCGCATCCATTTATGAGGTTCCCGTGGTTTTCGCGCATGAAGAAGTAGATACGTTGGTTCTTCGGCGTTTGCACCTGGAGGCGAAAGATCGCGATCTTTCGAAGTGGAACGATCTGGTCCACCGGGTCTACAACCCTAAAGATGTGGTCAGGATCGGTATTGTCGGAAAATATGTGGAGTACGAGGATTCATACAAGTCGCTGAAAGAAGCGCTGGTACATGGCGCTTTGGCGCACAACCTGAAGTTGGAAGTGAATTGGATTGAAGCCGAAGGATTGGAGACTGCAAGTAAAGAAGACAAGAGTTACGAAGCGCAGTTGGAAGAGTACGACGGATTGCTCGTGCCTGGTGGATTCGGCAAGCGCGGGATTGAAGGCATGCTGAAGGCGATTCAATATGCACGCGAAAAACAAGTACCCTATTTTGGAATCTGTCTCGGAATGCAGACAGCCTGTATTGAATTTGCGCGCAATGTCTGCGGATTGGCGGACGCGAACTCGAGTGAATTCGATCCGGCAACGCCGCATCGCGTGATCTACAAGCTGCGCGAGCTACGTGGAGTGGAAGAACTCGGCGGTACGATGCGTCTCGGAGCGTGGCCTTGCAAGATCGAGTCGGGAACACTGGCGTACGAGGTGTATGGACAGACCGAGATCAGCGAGCGCCACCGGCACCGCTACGAATTCAACCGCGAGTACGAAGAGCCTATGGTAGCGGCGGGGCTGCGCATCTCCGGTTCGACTCCTGACGGCACGTACGTGGAGATGGTCGAGATTCCGGGGCATCCTTATTTTATTGGGTGCCAGTTTCATCCGGAATTCAAATCGAAGCCCTTAGAGCCGCATCCCTTGTTTAAGGCATTTATCGGTGCCTCCTACGAACACGGGCAGAAGAAGAAAATGCAGAAAGACGCAGCGGAGGTCGAGCTGTTTCTCCGGCCGGAAAAAGTGGGAAGAAGATAAATCATTGAGATATTGAACGATTGACTCATTGAATCATTCAATGTCTCAATCCATCAATGATTCAATACTTCGATGACCTTGTCGTTCCAAATCGATAATGTTCGCGTGGGCGCTGGCGACATGTTCCTGATCGCCGGACCCTGCGTGATTGAAAGCGAAGAGCACTCTCTGCGTATGGCGGAGATTATCAAGGGCGTGGTGCGTTCGCTGAATTTCCCATTCATCTTCAAAGCGTCATATGACAAGGCGAACCGGACTTCTATTCGCAGCTTTCGCGGGCCGGGGCTGAAGGAAGGCTTGCGCATTTTGAAAAAAGTCAAAGATGAGGTGCATATTCCTGTGCTTACCGATGTCCATCAGGTGGCGGACGTCGCCGCAGTGGCCGAAGTCGTGGATGTGCTGCAGATTCCCGCATTCCTCTGCCGTCAGACAGATCTGATCGTGGCGGCCGCACTGAGTGGGCGTCCCGTGAACATCAAGAAAGGGCAGTTCGTTTCGCCCTGGGACATGAAGCACGCGGTAGAAAAATGCCGTGACGCCGGAAATAGCCAGGTGTTTGTAACCGAGCGTGGATCGAGTTTTGGCTATAACAATCTGGTGGTGGACATGCGCTCGCTGGCCATCATGCGCAAGTTTGCGCCGGTCGTATTTGACGCAACTCATTCGGTGCAACTGCCGTCATCCTCGCCTGACAACGGTTCATCCGATAATGGCGATAAGCCAGCAGTGAGTGGTGGCCAGCCTGAATTTATTCCCGTGTTGTCGCGCGCTGCGGTAGCGGCTGGAGTGGACGGCGTATTTATGGAAGTCCACGATAATCCAAAGGGAGCAAAAAGCGACGGCGCCAACGCGCTGGATACAAGAAACTTGCGCGGTTTGCTAAAAGAATTGCAGGCTGTAAAGAAAGCACTGGATACGGCCCATAGCACTCCCTAGGCTGAGTGTGACATGGCTTGGTTGCGCGTAGGTGTTTAGGAGAAGTTCCTTCGAGATCGATTTTCGATCGAAAACCGGGAGCACCCATCGCCTGTAACGTCTTCCACTTCCATCGCCTTCAAGAAATCTGTTATTCGCATGCCAGAGTCGAGCATGCGAACAAAATCGTCGGCCGTGATGCCTTGTTTCTGGGCGATCTCCAAGACTTTTGTGATAGCGGACTTGACGAGATCGGCGGATGGTTCTGGCGTTAGTTCGCGAAGCCGAAGGTTGTCCATTTGTGTCTTTCCGCCTAACAAAGACCGCCACTTTCCATGTGAGAGCTATTTTTCTTAAGAATCGCCAGATGGCCCGAAGTGCTTGCTCAGGGCGTTTTCGAAGTATCACAACTGAATCTTCAAATCTCGGACCATCCGGCTGCGTGGCTCGCTAGGACACTACGAACGGTACCGTACATTCGCGGGATCTCATATCGGGGAAACACTGTAGAAGCTTGGCGTCCACGGAGGCACTCAAGTCTTTCGTCTCTTCGCCGATGGATCTGGTAGCGACGAGGTGCCTGTGGCCGTCACCTGTAAAGTGCTGCCGGTCGACGACAGCAAATTTCTTCGGATGGCGAATGAGCACGCTTTATTGAAATCCGGTTATCAGGTTTGCACTGCCAGCGACGGCGAAGAAGCCTTGCGCGTCGCCAAGGACAAATTGCCGGATATCATCCTCCTTGACATGATGTTGCCAAAGATTTCCGGTCTGGAAGTTCTGAAGGCTCTTAAAGCAGACCCAGCGACCAAGCACATTCCAGTCGTGGTGCTGACCAGCCTGTCCCAGAAGAACGAGGAAAAATTGGTCAACGACGGCGCCGCCGCTTATTTCGAGAAGTCCGCTTTAAAACTCGACAAGGGCTCCGATCGCTTAGCAGCCACTGTAGAAACGGTACTGAGCCGCGTCAACCACCTAAAAAAGTGTAGATCTTCGGCTGCAGGAGTTAGCTCTCAAGAAAGCTGCCGGCGGCTAAACGAGAGAGCAGCGGCAGCCGGCCAGCGATAGCGTTCAAAATTCCATCCACGGCGCTACAATCAGATGCATGTATCACTACAATCCCTCGACTGCCCTTGAGGAGCTGACCGAAGACGCTACCTTGCCCAATCCTGTATACGTGCGCGACATGATGTTGCGCCACAAACTCTCTGCCGACCAGTCGCTGGAGCTGAACCGGATCTTTGTCGAGTATCAGAAATCTTTCGGCGAAGCGCAGAAATTGGGCAAAGTAATTTTAAAGAGGCTGGCTGAATAGCGAGCGGCCCATCCTCTGTCTTCACCTCGTGAATCTGCTACTATTTCCGCTTCATCTTAACTTTTCCTGAACTCTCATCGTTTATGCATTGGTGGGCATCGATTGCCGGCATTGTCCTCATCTATCTCATCCTGATAGATGCGTTTGAGACTGTGGTCTTGCCACGAAAGATTAGACGGAGTTTTCGTATCGCGTCTTTGTTTTATAAAAAGACGTGGCGCTTCTGGACCAGTGCCGGAGCGCATATTAAGGTTGCCAACCGTCGTGAAAATTTCCTTGCCTACTATGGACCGCTCTCGCTGATCGTCCTGCTTGGCTTTTGGGCGGCTGGGCTGATTTTTGGATTTGCCTGTGTGCAATACGGGTTGGGCGAACACGTATCGCTGGGCAATGAAAAAATTACGTTCGGGAAATTGGTCTACCTCAGCGGCGAAACATTCTTCACGTTGGGCTATGGTGACATCACTCCCAATAATCCTGCAGCTCGCGCGCTTGCCGTCATGGAGTCGGGCCTCGGATTCGCGTTCCTCGGTCTCGTGGTTGGGTATCTGCCCGTGATTTATGGTGCATTTGCCACGCGCGAAGTGGAGATTTCTCTGCTCGATGCGCGCGCCGGATCGCCGCCGAGCGCGGCTGAATTTCTTGGTCGTTTGGGTTGCTGTCCCGACCAGACCGTGCTCGACAATATTTTTCGCGACTGGGAGCGCTGGTGCGCCGATCTATTAGCGAGCCACATTTCGTATCCAGTATTGGTATTCTTCCGGTCACAGCACGGCAATCAATCGTGGCTGGGCGCACTGGCCACGATGCTCGACGTCACTTCGTTGATTATGACCGGTGTTGAAGGCATACATCCCGACCAGGCGAAGCTCACTTTCGCCATGGCACGGCACGCCGCCGTCGATCTTGCGCAGGTCGTGGGCGCGCAATATAGTCCGCATGACGAAGGTCGGCTCCCGGCATCGGAACTATCCCGGTTGCGCACTGACCTCGCCCGGAACGGGGTTACCCTTAAATTTGCTCAACCTGCTATTCCCGATAGTTCTTTAGGAATTGCCGTTGGCGAGAGCGCGGCCGAGCCCGAACGGCTTACGGAACTTCGCGCCCTTTACGAGCCTTATCTGCATTCGCTTAGTCGGCGTCTGTTAATGACGTTGCCGCCGTGGATTCGGACCGATCACAAGAAAGATAACTGGCAGGGTGGTCCGTGGGATCGTGCGATTCAAGCGCGAGCGCTGGAACATCCGGGACGACCGATAGACGATCACTTCTGATTTTGGTCATTAGCCGCTTCGTCGTGGCGTATGAAATAGTGCCACTTATCCATTCCCGAGGGCACGGCCACGTCAAAAAAACCCACCATCATTTCTTGCGATGTCTGGTCGCCCCAGGTTACTAACTTTTCCGGGTCGGGATTGTGCGGATTGTTCCTTGAATTGTCATACCAGGCCACCGCCCGCAATCTCGTTCCCGCCTTCAACTTCCGGGGTTCGGCCAGCTTGTAACTCAACTGCCAGTGAAAGTGATAATTCACTCGCAATAAAACTTCGATGCTTCCATCGTCGTGCACAATATCGTATTCAAAGCGCTTGCCACGTAAATGCATGTGCGGAAAAAGACTCAGCAGCGTTGCATCATTGGGAAGCGTCCCTTGCACTTCCACGCGAAAATCATCCGCCTCAGGTGGAATCAGCAGAGCGTGATTATTCAATTGCAGCGTGATGACTCTTTGCTTCGGTGCAGTCTTTGCGAACACCAGTCCTACGCTTGTTTCGTCGCTCGCTGCCTTCCCATTCGTCGTGTAATGCATCTGAAAGACGAGATCCGACCCGGCAGGAGCGAACTTTGCCATCCCGCCCGCCCAGCGATCCGGAGCGCTTCCCGGCGCATATACCAACAGCAGGTCGCTGGTAGTTTCGTGGGCCTGTCGCCGTTCGTCGGGATCGCTCAGCGTTGAAGCCGTAAACGGCTCTCCCACGGGAGCATGCCGCAGCCACGGCGAATCCGGAGGCCGAATATAAACCACTGCATGGTGGACATGAGCCGGGCTCGAAGGTCGCACCTCCGCCATCTGCACCCACTTGTCCTCGGTGAAATGCGTGGGCACAATTTCGTAGGTATATTCCACTTCGCCTTGTGCTGGAATTTGCGCTGGCTTGGGCATCTTCACGGCCAGATCGGGCTGTGGAATATTCCAGCCCGTGCTCCACTTTCGCAGCGTGGGCGCATCGTGCGGATCGCCAGCGGGCGCGCCAGCCTTCGCCCACGCTGTAACTGTCGAGAGCTGCTCCTCAGTCAATGACGGATCATTGGCAAAATGTCCGTAGCGTGGGTCGGCAAACCAGGGCGGCATCATTTTCATTGCGACTGCATCCGCGATTCGGCTCGCCCAGGGCCGTGTCTGCTCGTAAGTTATTAACGGCATCGGCGCAGCTTCTCCGTTGCGATGACAACTTTGGCATCTATCCTGGAGTATCGGAAGCACATCTTTATAGAAGGTAGGTGATGATGTGTTTTTGATTTGCTCGGTGGCCGAGTCCGATATTTGCCCAACTGCTCCTGGCACTGTTTCTATCAACAACAGAGAGACGATGGAGAGAGCGCCCGCCGCCGCGAAACCGATCGCGAGGCTTTTCTTCACGAGCGCAGAAACTCCAGAGTCAACGCCCACGCTTGCCGTGCTGAGTGCGGCTCATACGCTGCGCGTTCGTCACAGAAGAATCCGTGGTCGGCGCGTGAGAACTCTACATTCACATAAATCTTTTGCTGCGCGCTCAAAGCATCGGTCACAGCCTGCCGATGCTCGGGCGTAATGTGCTTGTCCAATCCACCCCAGATGAGCAATATTGGCGCTTGCAGCTTTGCTACACGGTCCAGCAATCCGGGAGCGATTCCGCCTCCATAAAACGATACTGCCGCGCGCAGCGAAACCAGGCTGTTCGCAAGAAATGAAGTGCGGCCACCCATGCAGAATCCCACGCTAGAGATTTCGTTTGGGCTCGCCTGCCCATTCGAGCGCAGCCACTTATAGGCCGACCGTATGTCCAGTTCCGCCGTTTCTGGCGTCACCGCCTTGGTGTGCGGCATCACGGCGGCAAAGTCTGTATAGCTGCCCTCAAAACCTGGGGGCGCGGTGCGATGAAACAACTCGGGAGCTATCGCGACATAACCGTCAGCTGCAAAGCGCTCGCACACATTGCGGATGTGGTGGTTCACACCAAATGCTTCTTGGAACACGAGCAGCCCAGGATGCGGGCCGCCTTGCTCTGGGCGCGCGACATAAGCTGCCATACGTGTGCCGTCGGCGACGGCCAGTTCGATGTTTTCTTTTACGATTGCTGATTGGGTCATGACGAATCTGTTGTTAATCGGGATAGGTTCAGAGTAGCGCAAACTCAGTCTTGTCTTGGCTTCTTCTCTTGCATACGGTCCGCCGTCGCAGCGCATGGACCGCCGCCTGGGGCCACGCAGGAGCAGCCTGAATCGCTGTTATACCGGCATTGATCGTCCGGATGGCCAGGTTGGTCGCAAACTGGATTGCCACATCCGGGGAATTCGGGAATCTTCATACATGCAGAATTTTCAGTAAATTTGTGCGATTGCTCCCATGAAGCAATCTCCGGAACTTCGAATCGCAACTCCTCATGACTCAGCACATGCAGTTCAATTCCCTCGGAACCCTTAACTTCCTTTACGCCTCCGTTCACATCCAGAGAGTACGGACCTGTAATCGTAATTCGGGTGTCGCCTGCTTTCGCTTTGCCGGAAGAGAAGTTGATCGACACTGCGGTCTTGCCGTCCGCTTTGGTGACCGAGATATCACCTGCCGTGATAATGGCCACGCTCGCGCTATTGTCCTGTTTTGCCGGCTCCTGAGCTAGTGCGGTGTTGACCATGAGCAGTGCGCATATAGTGATTGTAAAGCTCCCTCTCAGTCGCGTTTTCATTCGACCTCTTGGTATCGTCCTGATTTGAAATCCTTATGGTGAAGTGTGGCATGAATCGTGATTCGAATCCAATGCTGACGGGAATCGGCGGCTTCCGGATAGACGGCGACACCGCCGATTGACGTGGCAAAAGACGCCTTGACAGTTGGAACAAACGAAAGTAAAAGTAACTATTCGTAATAGATCGAATCCGGGGAGCATAGTTTATGCCACATAATGTATCGGTTACGCGGAACGCAAATATTGCATCTGCCGCGATCTTCACAGTTATCGCGATGGCTGCTGTCCTGATGCTGGCACAGTCGCTCGCCGCACAAATTGGGGCTGCCTATTTTGTGTCGAAAAAGGGCAGTGATAGCAATCCGGGCACAATCGGTTCGCCTTGGTTAACCATTCAGCATGCGGCGAATTCCGTTTCGGCGGGGGGCACGGTATATGTGTTCGGAGGAGTTTATGAGGAGTCCGTGAACTTTCCGTCGTCTGGAACAGCTTCGGCGCCGATCACATTTCAGAGTTATCCGGGGCAAACCGCAGTGATCGATGGGACTGGTGTGCCAATAAACGGCACACAAGGTCTGATCAATATTGTTGGAAGCCGTAGCTACATTACCGTCAAGGGATTCGAAATCCGACACTACACGACCAGCAGCGAAAACGATGTTCCGAGTGGCGTTTGGATCACGGGATCGGGCACAGGCATCCAGATTTTGAACAATCGTGTGCACGATATCACGACTAAGGTTGAAGCGAACGGCAACGCTTTCGGCATTGCGGTTTACGGCTCATCGAAGACCCCCATCACTCAATTGGTGATCAGCGGAAACGAGGTCTACGACTTGAGGACCGGCGAGAGCGAATCAGTGAACGTCGACGGAAATGTGACGCACTTCAAAATCACGAATAACCTTGTTCACGATAATGACAACATCGGCATCGACGCGATTGGATACGAGGGCGTCGGTCCGGTCGGCTACGACGAAGCGATGTATGGGGAAATCAGCGGAAACACAGTCTATAACATCAGCGGGATCACGAATCCGGGAGAGGGCAACGGATACGATGCTGACGGACTCTACTGTGACGGCTGCGCTTATGTCACATTCGAGCGGAACGTGATCATACAGGTCGATTACGGCATCGAGACAACGAGCGAAAATCAAGTCTGCCAAAGTAATGGCACTGAATGGTCTGGTCCTGACAATACCGGAACCGCCGCGAGAGGCAAATTCCCGTGTTACGGCAGATATGTGACGGTGCGTAACAATATTTTCTACAACGCCAACGCCTGCGGTAATTCCATCGGCGGCTATGCGCGCGCGACTAAGAACGGCGGCCATAGCAACGGAGGAGGCAGCAGCTATCACGACGTCTTCGTCAACAACACTCTGTACAACAACGCTACCCAACTGGGTAACTATCATGAAGGAGGATCCACCGGCGAATTCCAGATTCAGAACCAGGTAGGCAGCGCACAAGGAGACATCTTCGAAAACAACATTGTCTATGCCGGCGCGTTCAATACCTGGATCTTCAGCTACGCACGCTTTTCGCAGGCATACCCTGCTCCACCGGCGACACTTGATTGGAACCTCTACAACTCGGCTGCGGGTTACGTTGGGGGAACGTCAATCTGGTGGGGGAATGTGAGCAACTTCAATAATTTTGCCGATTGGCAGAGCCGCAGCACCGAAGATGCCAACTCCGTGAACGCGGATCCACTGTTCGTAAATCTCGGCGACACTCCGCCAAATTTTGACACTATTCCTTCTTCGCCGGCCGTCGGTGCCGGAAGTACGAGCCTCTCGTGCAGCGTTGGCTGGTGCGATCCCAATGGCAGTTCGCCTGATTCCATCTATGGCAGCACCGACTTCCTTGGGACTCCTCGAACAAATAGCGAGAACATTGACGTTGGCGCCTACCAAAACACGGGAGCCGCAATTGCCAATTCATTGACTGTGAAGCTGAGTTCGGAGAAGTACACTCTCCGGCCAGGTCACTCGACCACGCTCACCGTTACGGTTTCCGCCAAGCCCGGTGGCGGCGGAGTGCCGAGCGGTACCGTGGATTTTATGCTGGGCTCAACCCTGCTGAAAAAACAGACGCTGGTGCCGACCAGCGCCACGGAGTCTACAGCGACTCTACCGGTCAGCGCGTCACAGCTGGGGCTCGGCGCCAACTCGTTAACTGGGGTATATTTGGGGAATTCAATCGCGCCATGTTGCCCGGTGTCAGGACCGCCGGCCACCGTCTATGGAAGCGCAATCTCGGCGCCAATCATCATGACGAAAAAGCGCAGCGAATAAGATTGTAGTCGAAACATAAAGTGCAATAACAACTTCTCCCCAGCGATGCGTCGTTGTGGTCGTCGGCGACGCGGGGTCGGGATGATCCGCTCTTCTGCTAACATTCCTCCTTCATGAAGCACGTAGGCGAAAACGTGGTACGCATCGAGGCGCAAGCATTGCAGACACTGGCGGATCGACTGGCTGGCCCAATGGCTGCTGACTTCGAGCGGGCGCTCGATCTGATGTTCGACTGCCGCGGACGAGTGGTTGTGACTGGGATGGGAAAAAGCGGGCTGATCGCTCGCAAAATTGCGGCTACGCTAAGTTCGACCGGATCGCCCGCGCTCTACCTGCATCCAGTGGAAGCGCTGCATGGCGATCTAGGGATGATCGTGCGCGGCGATGTTGTGCTGGCGCTTTCGGCTAGCGGCGAGACCGAAGAAATTTTGCGGTTGCTGGCTACGATCAAACGGCTGCAGGTTCCGCTTATCAGCATGACCTGCGACGCCATGGAATTTACAAAAAAGACATCGGGCGAAGGCGCGTTCTCTACGCGGAGTTCTACTCTGGCTTCTGCAGCGGACGTGGCGTTGGATTGTTCGATTTCTGAGGAAGCTTGTTCGCTGGGACTGGCCCCGACCGCTTCTACCACCTGCATGCTTGCCCTGGGTGATGCTCTCGCGGTGGCGCTTTCGGAAAAGCGCGGGTTTAAGGAAGAAGATTTTGCCAACCTGCATCCTGGTGGCAAGCTGGGCAAACGGTTGGCGCGGGTGGAATCTTTGATGCATTCGGGAGACGCGGTTCCGCGGGTAACGGCCCAGACGAAGATGCCGGACGTGATTTACGAAATGTCGCGCAAGAAGTTGGGGATGACCGCCGTGGTCGAGGGTGATCCTTTATTGGGCGATCGGTTGCTGGGAGTGATCAGCGACGGCGATCTCCGGCGCGTGCTCGAGCAGCGTGGCAAAGACGCGCTCGATTTGACGGCGCAGGATTGCATGACACGCACTCCGAAGACCATTGGGCCAACGGAGTTCGCAGCTACAGCGCTGGCGCGCATGGAAGAGATGAAGATTACGTCCCTTGTGGTTGTAGACAGCATCGCGGCCAACGATCGGCGGTTGCGAGGGATCGTGCACCTGCATGATCTTTGGGGCACCGAGATGGTCTAGCACGCGGTGTTCGTGGCGAGGCTAAGCTCGATCGATTTGAACGGGCGAGGCGTTCGTTCCCACGCTCTACCCTCACGCTCTTGCTCTCGCTTCTTAGTGGCAGAAGCGCTGTAGTTTCGGTGGAGGCGCGGTAGGGAACTCGTCAAACTCTCCATCCCACCCAGAGCATCCACGCGCGGTTACGGCGCGGATTACAACTTGTTCCATATCGTGAGCTTTCGCTCTGGCTTGCGAGATCTGATCTGGGGTGAGGCCTCCGTCGATTTCGTTAAGGTCGACGCCGGCAGCCGAATAACCGGCGTCGGTGGCAATGGTGTACCAGACGTAAGCAGTGAATCGATCCTGCGGAATACCGCGTCCATCCTTCAGCGTTTTGGCGTAGAAGTATTGTGCCTGAGGCAGTCCTTGAGTGGCGGCGATCTTATACAATGCCGGAGCCTTGGTGAAGTCTTGATCCGCCATCAGACGACCCAGATAATAGGCGCCGTAAGCATTGTTCTGGTCGGCGGCTAGTTTCAGCCATTTACGAGCGGCATCGAGATCACGTGGTACTCCGTTGCCCAGGAAGTAGAGTCTCCCTGCGAGCCAACCCGCCAACGGATCGCCTTGCTGTGCTGCCTTGCGATCGAGGTCGACGGCCTGAGCCGGGTCGCGTTTGAGAAAGGTCCCAGTTTCGTAATAGTAAGCCAATGCGATTTGAGCGGGTCCGTAGCCGAGGTCGGCGGAGCGCCGAAAATCGTCCACCCCCTGAGCATCATTCTGCGACGGGCCAATACCAGTTATGGCGTCCATTCCGCGCTCGTACAAAGCTTCCGGAGAGTTGCTCTGCGCTAAGGCGATAGTGCTCAAGAGCGCGAGAAATGACGACAGAATTATTCGACGCATGAGTGGATTTTCCCGTAAGAAGTGTCGGAACTAGTATAGGAAATACAACGTATCCATGTAGAGTTACGAAGGTTCCACCGACTACACCGACGGACGTGGAAATAAGGTCGAAGAAATGGCGGTTTTGGAAGTAACCGATTTGGCCGTGAAAGTGGAGTCCTACGCAGTCATCGTGTGCTGGTGCCTGTTCGCGCTTACATTCTGGCTGCGGAAACGTCCGCCCAAAGTTGTGGTAGCGAAACGCGATTGGATTTCACTCACCGGAATGTTCCTGCAAGGCGCAGCCTACCTTTTCGTTTGGCTGAATCCCCTGCGGCAAAAAGCGATCTCGCCAACGCACTCCGGGTCGCGAGCGTTGGAGTGGGCCCTGGCAGTGCTTACGGTGGCCATCGCGTTAGCTTCGGTATGGCTGGTAAATTCCGCCGCGCGGCGCTTGGGAAAGCAATGGGCTCTAGCTGCGCGTCTGGTCGAAGGCCATGAACTCATTCAGGACGGGCCTTACCGCTTCGTGAGAAATCCTATCTATACGGGCATGTTTGGAATGCTGGTGGCTACCGGATTGGCCGCGGGTCGATGGTTCAACTTGTTGATCGCGATCGTGATGTTTGCTGTTGGAACCTACATACGCATACGAAGTGAAGAACGCTTGCTGAGGCAAGCCTTTGGCTCGAAGTTTGAAGTGTATGCCCGCGACGTGCCAGCGTTGATTCCGGGCATCTACTGAGTCGTGACCTTTTCATTTATCCTCTTAAATTTTGTGAATCGCCATATATATGTATATACATCTATTAGAGCATGAACGAATCTCCTTTGCCGCCACTTCCGTGTATGTGCGCTAGCTTGCGGCGGGCATCAAGGGCCCTCACTCAATTTTTTGAAGAGGAACTACGCCTTGTTGGGCTTCGGGCAACGCAGTTCACCGTATTGCAGACACTTTCATTCGTTGGCGAGCTGACTCAGGGAGAACTGGGACGAATCTTGGCTATGGACAGCACAACTCTTACCCGGACGCTGAGAATCATGAGTCGGCATGGCTGGATCGGCAAGCGGCGTGGCGCGGACAGGCGCGAGTGGCGGCTTCGCTTATCGAGAGCCGGCGAACTTCAACTCAGACGAGCGCTCCCCCACTGGGAAAGAGTGCAAACACGGTTGCACCTGCAACTCGGCGAAGGCCAATGGGATGCGCTCACGCAATTAGTCGATAACGTGACCAAAGCTGTTACAGAAAAAGGAGCCTTATCGTGACAAACGCGACCTATGGAAAGTTGACTGCCGGGCTCATCGTGGCCTGGTTCACCTTCTCACTTTCGGCATCGGCGTTGCACCTGTTTAGAACCGACCCGAGCCGTCCACCGCTTCCCCTCTTGCTGGCGGTGGTGATTCCGATTTTCCTTTTCTTTTTGTGGTATCGCAGCTCGAGATCTTTTCGCGATTTTGTTCTCTCGTTGAACCCGCAAACGTTGACGATTGTCCAGGCCTGGAGGATAGTGGGCTTCGTGTTTCTGGTGTTGTACACATACGACATTCTGCCCGGTATCTTCGCGTTACCATCCGGCTGGGGAGACATCGCGATCGGTGTGACCGCGATTATCGTCGGCATGAAGCTGGCCAATCCGAGCCACAGGAACAGCTTCATCCTGTGGCAGTGGCTCGGAATCACGGATCTGGTTGCGGCAGTCGGCCTCGGCGGCATGGCTCGATTCATCGGCCAGCAAGGTCTTACCAATCTGAACGGGATCACGACCGCACCTAATTTGGTGCTACCGCTCAGTCTGATTCCGACCTTCGGTGTTCCTTTATTCCTGATTCTTCACATCATTTGCATCGCCCAAGCTATGCGTTGGCCCAAAGAAACATATAGCAGTGTTGGAGCGCGGGCCGGTTCACTTGCCGCGTAAGGCTGAGTCGAAGTTAGTCGTCGGGGTCTTGCTATGCGTAGCGCTCGTGCATGAAATCGCCAATTGCAGCGTAGGCAGCGGCCAGCGTCTTTTCGTCGGGTAGGAAAACAATACGGAAATGTTTTGTTCCGGGACGCTGGCCGAATCCGGAGCCGTGCACCACCATCACGTGCTTTTGGCGAATCAGTTCGGTGACGAAGACGTCGTCGCCCTCGGGAATGTCGATGCTGGGATAAGCGTAGAAAGCTCCGCGAGGTGCCACACAACTTATGCGCGGTGTCTCGGCACACCACTTCATGGTCAGATCACGGCGGCGACGTAGTTTGCGCTTTACCTCAATCAGGTGATCTTGTGGACCTTCGAGCGCAGGCTTGATGGCGTACTGTTCGGGATGGTTGGCGCAGAGGCGCGCGCGTAACAACTTGTTCACACCTTCTAGATAGGGCTTGATGACGGAAGCTTCGCCGCTGGCAATGCCCCATCCAATGCGCCATCCGGGAGCGAGATAGTTTTTGGACAGTCCGCCGAACGTAATGACTGGCACATCGGGTGCAACCGCGGCCATTCCCATGTGCGCGTCATCTTCGGTTCCTTCGTCGATTATGAGTTTGTCGTAAATCTCATCGGCGAAGATGATCAGGTTATGACGGCGTGCTAGTTCTGCAATTTGCTCGAGCATCTTGCGCGTGCAAACCGAGCCGGTAGGATTGTTAGGATTGATCAGCACGATTCCGCGCGTCCGTGGCGTGATTTTTTCCTTGAGGTCGTCGAGATCAGGCTGCCATCCGTCGTCTTCGTTGAGGTAATACGCGTTGAGTCCAATTTCAATCTTGGCCAGAACCGCAGAATAGAGCGGATAGTCCGGGCACGGAGTCAGCAGATTGTCCCCCGGATTGAGCAGTGCGGCTAGGCAGATGTCCACTGTCTCGCTGACGCCCGACGTCACGAAGACATCCTGAATATTGGTGATGCCCTTGCGCGTCGCCTCGCCGCGAATCGCCTCGAGTGCTTGCGCGATGCCGGAAGAACTTGAATATCCATTCTTGCCGTCTCGCATTGCTTGATAGACAGCTTCAATCATGTGCGCGGGCGTCTGGAAGTCGAAGTTGAGCGGGTCGCCGATGTTCAGGGGGAGAATCTTGTGCCCCTGCCGAGCAACCTCCTCGGCAACGCATGCCAAGTCGCGAATAGCGTAACGGACGTTCTCGAGACGGTTGGCGGGGGTGATTTCTCGAAGCTGAATGATGGACATGTTAGACATTCAAATCAACACCGAGACCTGAGGAACAATCTCCCCCAAAAAATCTCGTCGCCCTTTGCGTCTCGACGATAGATTGCCTTACTCTCCGCGGTCGATCTGCGCTTTCTGCAACGTATCGGAGTAGTCGACGTAGACTGCTTTCCACTCCGAATAGAAATCAATCGCGCCAATTCCGCCTTCGCGATGGCCGTTGCCGGTCGCCTTCGTGCCTCCGAATGGAAGGTGAACTTCGGCGCCGATGGTCGGCGCGTTGATATAAGTAATTCCCGTCTCAAGATCGCGGATCGCGGCAAACGCTTTGTTGACATCTTTGGTGTAGAGCGACGACGACAACCCGTATTCAATGTTATTGGCGATGGCGATGGCGTCTTCGAGGTCCTCGCAGGGAATGATCGAAACTACCGGCCCAAAGATTTCTTCCTGTGCGATCCGCATCTTCGGATCGACGTCGATGAACACGGTAGGCTCGAGGAACCATCCATGTTGGAATTCGCCCTTGTCGAGGCGATTGCCGCCAGTGACGAGCTTGGCGCCTTCGTCTTTTCCGATCTCGATGTAATTCAAACTATTCTTGAGCTGTTTCTCGTTCACCGCCGGACCCATCTCAACCGTTTCGTCGAGCCCATTGCCGACTTTGATCTGCTTGGCGCGCGCGATGAAGTGATCGATGAACTTTCGATATACGCCCTTCTGCACAATGATGCGGCTGGTCGCGGTGCAGCGCTGTCCGGTGGTTCCGAATGCGCCCCAGAGTCCGCCTTCGACGGCGAGTTCGAGGTTCGCATCGTCGAGCACGATCATCGGATTCTTGCCGCCTAGTTCAAGCGAACAGGGCTTGAGGCTTCGAGCCGCCGTAGTGCCGATGATCCTGCCGACTGCTGAAGAGCCAGTAAAAGAGATGGCGCGCACCGCTGGATTCTCAGTCAACGGCGCTCCGGCCTCGGGGCCGTATCCTGCAATCACATTGATGACACCGCTTGGCACGCCCGCGTCAGTGAGTGCTTGGACCAGGTTGAAGGTCGAGAGTGGAGTATCCTCTGCGGGCTTGATCACGCAGGCATTGCCGCAGACGATGGCAGGCAGCAATTTCCACGAAGAAATTGCCATGGGGAAATTCCAGGGCGTGATCATGCCGCATACACCGATCGGTTGGCGGACTGCCATGGCAAACTTGTTAGGGAGCTCCGAAGGAACTGTAGGGCCGAACAGGCGGCGGCCTTCGCCGGCATTGTAGTAGGCAGCGTCGATAGCTTCCTGCACGTCGCCGCGCGTTTCTTTCAGTACCTTGCCCATCTCGCGAGTCATATCTCGGGCGTGTTCTTCTTTGCGCTCAGTCAGTATCTCGGCGGCGCGAAAAACCATCTCGGCGCGGCGCGGGGCGGGCACCAGACGCCATTTAGCAAATGCACGCTTGGCCGCGTCCACGGCGGCATCGACATCAGCTTTATTCGAGCGCTGGAAGATGGCGACAACTTCGCGCGTGTCGGCCGGGTTCCGGTCCTCGAAAGTCTGTCCGCTGGCGGATTCGACCCACTCACCGTCAATGAAATTCTTGAAAACCCTGGTCTTGGTCGTGCCGCCGTCGATCACAGGCTTAGTCATACTATCGGTCAAAGTATCGGTCGCCATAACAGAGAAACCTCCTGGGAAAAGTGCCGAACTTCCATGCTAACAACCGGGGTGAAGACGGGCAAGCAGACACGGGTTGCCCTCAATCAATTGCGGCGCGATATGCATCATGAGATGATCCACAGTCGTCACTGCAAATCCTCATGAAGCGCACGGATTTTGCTTTCGCTTTCGTCACGTTGCTGCTTGATTTATCGATGCTTTCGGCGACCATCCCGGCGCAGGAGCCTTTTCCGGTCATCACGACAGTCGACGAACCCGAGATTGCGGGCCGTCCGGTGCAACTCGATGCGCAGGGAAAGCTGCTGCCGTGGCCTTTTCCAGACTCCGTAGGAGATTCTTACTCTTCCGATTTTCTTGCTCAGTGGACAATTCTCTTGGATCAATTTCATCGCCAACGTCTTCCATATTTTTACTGCTGTTTCGCGATCGACCCGATCACTTACGAAATGATCCCCGATCGCAATTGGGCCAACTCCACTGCGTATTTGCGAGCTATGTTTGAAGGTTTTGTTGAGCATCTTTATCCGTACACGGGAGACCGACGCACCGTGACGTCTCTCGAAGACCTTGTGGACTACGAGATGGAAAACGGGACTACGCCAGACGGCTATTTGTGGTCCGGCGTGCCTTATCCCTCGGCCAATCCGGGAGCGGCAAAATACACCGGCTGGAGCAATCACGGCGAGGACTACGTCGAGCCGCACGTTATCGGTGAGGACGGTTATGCGTATCTGCGTCTCTATGAGATGACTGGCAAGACGAAGTATTTGCGCGCGGCCGCGCATTTCGCCGACGAATTGGTTAAGAACTACAAGCCGGGCGATGAACTGCACTCGCCTTGGCCGGTGCGTTGCTTTGCTAAAGATGGACGCGTCGAGGGCAAGGGCATGGGACCTTACTCGGCGAACGTCCTCGGTCCTATCTCTCTGTTTGACGAATTGATTCGCCTGAAACAAGGCCGGGTGACCGACTATGCGAGAGTGCGCCAGGCAGCATGGCACTGGCTGGAATCTTATCCCCTAAAAAACAATGTCTGGGCGGGATATTTCGAGGATGTCCCACCGACCATGGGCGACATGAACAATGTGATTCCTCTGGAGCTGGCCCGGTACCTACTATTACATCCTGAGAAGGACGCTAACTGGCAGCCGCACTCCAGGCAATTGATCGAGTGGGTGAAAACGACTCCCAAATGGCCGAAGTATCGCGTTCACGGAGCGACCGTAACTACCGAGCAAGGCGACGGTGTGAATTTCTGCTGCAACAAACCGAACCAATGTTGCGACAGCCACACGGCACGCCTCGCGGCCGTCGAGGCGTTGTACTTTGAGCGAACCGGAGATAAGAGTTACAAAGAAGAGGCACTTCGCTCGTTTAATTGGGTGACTTACTTTCAGGGTCTTCCTGGCAAAGCTCACGCTCCGTTCAGCGAACAGTGGTGGTTTACCGACGAATTCGCCGACGGCCCCAGGCGCCTGATGGATGGTCTCTGGGCAGTTCCGGAGTGGGCGCCGTCCAAAGAATCCCATCTGCTCGGTTCAACTTCCGTGGTGATGAACATCTCGTACGCTCAAGGTGCAGTCACCTACTCGACGTTCGATCGAGAATCTATCGAGGTGCTTCGCCTCGACTTCGACGTCACGAAGGTCTCGGCGGGCGGTCGCCTTCTGGCAAAACGATCCGACTTGTCTCAAGAAGGATTCGTGTTTGATCCGAACACTCGCGTGCTGCGAATTCGGCACCGGCGATCGGGAAGTATTTACATCGGAGGTACGGGGGGCAATCCGATGCCTCTTTACGTTAACTTCGACGATCCCCATCAACCGGCGGGGACAATCTTGAGGGGAGAATACCCGACAGGGGTCATTATGTGGACAGGCGATTCCTGGACCATCCATACCCCTTCCGGCAAGCTGGGAACGTTTAACCTTGTCACTTCGAAGCAGATTGCGGCGTTTCAGTTTCGTCATCCCCAGGTTTTTGCGGGTATCGATGTCTATAACTCAGGGACTGCGGAGGTGACATTGCAGGTCCGCTGTGCCGAAACCGGGAAGATTGCTATGTCTCTAAGCCCTGGCACAATAGAGCGTCTTAGGACAGACTGGCGATCCCCGTGCTCTCAGATTGATTTTGCCATCTCCGCGGGCGCAGAACTCCGATTTGACAACTTGGCCTATTTGCCCTGAAACGGCAGAATTTTGGCAGAGTTCATTGGTCACTTTCGTAACCATTCCACCCCCTGACCAGAGATTAATACCCACCTTAGCGGGGATATGATGGTCACAGCGTGAGAGATACGCCTTATTCACAGAATTTCTAAGTGAGGTTGGCACGGACTCGTGTCGAATAATCAAAAGCCGGGCGTTTACGTTGCTTGGAAGACGGTGACGTATCGCAGCGTGATTCTGGCGCTGCTTGGCGTTGTGTTGATCTTTGGTTTCGTCATGCACGTGGCATTTCCGAAATTAACGGACTCGACCGTGAAGGCTGCCGGGAAAATGTCCACGGTCTTGCTGGGAAAAGTTGCAGGACTCGCACCTCCACTCAAGGGACCGTCAGCCGTGGTCGCACAACAGGCGCACTTCACGGCGCTCGACGGCACGATCCGAGTAAGAAAAGGCAACGGCAATAGCTGGATTAATGCCGACTATAACGTGCCTCTTGAAAAAGGCGACGTGGTGCAAACCGGCGCGGAAGGCATGGCTAAAATTGTCTTTAACGACGGCACCAACTACACCGTCAAACAGGATTCTCTGATCGTAATCGAGGAGAACTCGGCCAACGATCAACAGCAAACCAATGTATCAGTGGCGGTCACAACCGGAACGGTTGATCTGACGACGGCGACCTATGTTCAAGGTTCCACGTCGCAGGTCATTGTTGCGGGTGCGAAGGCTTCGCTCGCTCCCGATTCGTCGGCAATGGTGCACAACAACCCCAAAGACAACCAGCACGAGATCCTGGTCAAGAAAGGCAGCGGCGACATCGAACGCAACGGGGAAGTCGTCCACCTGTCGAATTGGGAAAAGGTAAGTTTCCAAAACGAATCGAAAACCATGGAACGGGCCACGGAAATCGGGCCGCCAGCACCGATTACACCGGGCAACATGATGCCCGTTTTCATCAACGACGGAGAGAAATCGAAGGAAGTGGAATTTGCCTGGACGCCTATAGCGAATGCCATCGGGTACCGGCTGCGCATTTCGCACAATCCGTATTTTTCGTCGCTGTTGCTGGATCGGAAAGTGGAGGCGCAGAGCGTAGTTGTGACCGGCCTGCCTGTAGGCGCCTATTATTGGTCGATCCAATCTTACGATGCGGCTGGCAAGGAATCAGTGGAAAGCGAGAAAAATCGCTTTACGATCATTATCAAGAGCAAAGAAAAAATCGAGCTGTCGCTCGATATCGATCCTCTGATTCAGCACGGACACGTGATCGAAGTTACGGGAAAAACCGAGGTCGGGGCGCGTGTCATGGTGAACGGCAGGGAAGTCCCGTTGGTCGCCGACGACGGTTCATTCCACTATTTCACGCCGCCGTTGCCGAATGGAGAAAACGTGGTAACGATCACGGCGCAGAATTCGAAAGGTGGCGTGAACACGCACCAGGAAAAAGTGGTGATTCAATAAAAGATTTCAACGTTAGGAACAATCTTGAGAAACACTGTTCAGAAAAATGTTTAGGATAATGTTCGGAATATGTCAGGAACAACCGGTGCCCAAGTGACTACCAGTTCTCTTGAACAATCCAAAGTAGAATAGAAGAAACGTACAATTGAAGACGCTAGGGGAGAAACGACTCACACGGAAACCGACGAAGGCCCAGGTTCCAGGGGCGAGACGAATTCCCGGAAGAGAGAAGTATTGCTATGTCAAACAACGGTTTTCATAACGGCTCATCGCGTTCGCACAATCTCCGGTCGTTGTTCAGTATGTTTTCGAGCGACCTAGCCATCGATCTTGGAACGGCGAACACCCTGGTGTATGCGCGCGGCAAAGGCATCGTCGTCAACGAGCCCTCCATCGTCGCATTAAACAAGAACACCAACGAAGTGGAAGCCGTTGGCAAAGAAGCCAAGGAAATGCTAGGGCGCACGCCCGGCAACATCGTGGCCATCAAGCCCATGAAGGACGGCGTCATCGCCGACTTCAAGGTCACAGAAAAGATGCTGAACTACTTCATTCAGAAGGCGCACAACCGCAAGATGCTGGTGCATCCGCGGATCGTGATAGGCGTGCCTTCGGAAATTACGCAGGTGGAAAAACGCGCGGTTATGGATTCCGCCTATCGTGCCAAGGCTAGTGAAGTACATCTCGTAGAGCAAGCCATGGTGGCCGCCATCGGCGCGGGCTTGCCGATCACTGAACCCAGCGGCAACATGGTCGTTGACATCGGCGGAGGCACTACCGACATCGCGGTGATTTCGCTGAGCGGCATCGTATATTCGCGTTCCGTGCGCATGGCCGGTAATCAGATGGATGAGGCCATCATGAACTACCTGAAGCGGAAATATAATTTGCTGGTGGGCGAACGCACCGCCGAGCAGATCAAGATGGAGATCGGCTCCGCGTATCCGCTGGACAAGCCGCTGACCATGGAAATCAAAGGCCGCAACTTGATTGAGGGCGTGCCGAAAACCATCACAGTAGACGATAGCGAAATTCGGGAGTCGCTTAGTGAATGCGTCTCCACGATTATGAATGCAATTCGCGTTGCGCTCGAACGTACGCCGCCGGAACTTTCCGCTGACATCAGCGACCGCGGCATCGTTCTAACTGGCGGAGGTGCGCTGATCAAGAATCTCGACAAGCGCATCCGCGAAGAAACCGGCTTACCGGTTTCAATTGCCGATGATCCGCTGTGCAGTGTGGTGCTGGGCACCGGCAAAATGCTCTCGGACTTCAAGCTGCTGCGCAAGATTTCGATCGAGTAAATCTGCAAGCTTCGAGCCACGAGCGAAAAGCAGGTCCTTTGCTTCGCTCAGGATGACAATTTCATTCCTGAGGCCTGAGACCTAACAACTGAGACCTGAGACCTGGTGTTATGGAATCCGTCCTCGGACGCTACCGCAACCTGATCGTGCTGGTCGGAGTGTTATTCGCCCAGGTGCTCGGCTTGGCCGTGCAGGTCAGGCGGACGACCGACAATGAGCCGACACGCCTGATCCGGATCTGGGCGGTGGGCACGGTGACTCCTTTCGAGAGGGTGCTGGTCTGGGCACGAACCTCCACTAACAACATCTGGCACAATTACTTCTACTTGCGCGGTGTGCGCGCCGAGAATCGCAGTCTCAAGGCGCAGATCGAGCGCATGAATCTCGAGCAGGTGCGAATGAGTCAGGACGCCGACCAGGCACGGCGTCTGCAGGCTTTGCTTGCTTTCAAAGAGCAGTATATTTCGCAGACCATGGCGGCGCAGGTCATTGGCTCGAGCGGCAGCGAGCAGTCGCGGTTGGTTTACATCGACAAGGGCGAGAAGGACGGAATCAAATCCGACATGGCGGTCATCACCGCTGATGGAGTTGTGGGCAAAGTGCTCAACGTGTACCGCTCCGTTTCACAGGTCCTCTTGATTAACGACCATAGCAGCGGAGTGGGCGCGATCCTTGAGAAGTCGCGGACCCAGGGGATCGTGCGCGGTACGGCGGCTGGTGAAGTGATGCTCGAGAAGGTAATGAGCGATGAAATCGTGCCAGTTGGAGAACAGGTTCTGACCAGTGGAGGAGATAGCATTTTCCCCAAAGGTCTCTTAGTGGGCCGGGTGACCAAGGTTGCGCCCGGCAGCGAGCTCTTTCTCAATATTCGCGTGAGTCCAGCAGCCGATCTCAGCAAACTGGAAGAAGTGCTGGTTGTAACGAAGATTGATGAACGGCAAGTGCAGCCCGACAAAACCGGTGCAGCACGCGCCGTCGACATCCTGGCCGAACGACTGCCGACTGTTCCTTCCAAACCGGAAAACGCCGAGAAAGCTGCCACTCCGGGTGCTGACACACCGAGAATCGTCACGCCAAAGTCGGTTGCACCTGAGACTGTCTCACCGACGACTGCTACACCAAAGACTCTCGCTCCAACAATCGTAGGCCCGGATGTTAAGCCAAGAACCGCGCCTTCAAACGCCTCCATCGGCAGCGGTGCGACCACGGCGCACAAATCGGCCACTCCTCTATCCACGAATTCTTCGGCTTCGACAACAAAACCGGCTGCAGCAGCAGATGCGACAAAAGAACCCAACGCCCAACCCGTCGTAGAGGGTGCTCCGCGCTAACGTGGCGATTACATACACATCGGGAGAGCAGGTCGAGGTTTACCGCTTCAGTTGGGTGGCAACGGTGGTCATTCTGTTGGGAGCTCTGCTTTTGCAGGCGTTCCTACCGATTTGGCTCCCATTCGTTCGGATTTTTGACCTGCCGCTGCTGATTACCATCGGCTTCGCGACGGCTCGGCGCAGTCCGCTGGCGGGCCTGCTGACGGGTGGCTTGATCGGTATTCTGCAGGACGCGCTGACGCATCAACCCATCGGGCTCTACGGAATTTCGCTGACAGTGGTGGGATTCGGCGCTTCTTCGCTAGGCATCAAGCTGGACGTAGAAAACGCTGGCGCTCGCTTCCTGCTGACGATCTTCTTTTATGTAGTGCATGAGGTCGTCTACTTCACGATCGCACGCGGCCTGGTGGGATTGCATATGGCATGGAGTTGGCCGCACGAATTTCTATCAGGCATCGCGAATGCGCTTCTAGGTGTTCTGGTCTTCATGCTGCTGGACCGAGTCAAGCAGCGCACCTAAATCGTAAATCACTGGCGGATTCCAAAAATGATTGGTCGAGACGGAGCTTGCCCCGTCTCCTGCATGCGCTACCTTCAATGTAAGCTGTCTCTGTAGGGTGTCTCTACGGACCTTGCGTCAATATCATGGCAACATAAGCCAGCCCAGCCACCGCTACTGTGGCGAAGAAATTCACCGCCTGATTGCTGATCCAGCCACGATGCTGCAAGGTCGCGCCGAGAATGCTGTCGATAAGCATTCCGGCGAATCCTGCCACTACCGGAATCCAAATCTGTGACGGAAGAATCATCCCGCCCATCGCTCCCACAAATGCAATCATCAGGCCGGCTGCCAGTCCCGTGATACTTCCGGAAATCGTAATGCCGCCGTCGGTGCCAGCGGGAACGCGGTTCCAGGTGGTAATCATGCGCGCATCGGAGCTGCGGTATTGGCCAATCTCGCTGGCCACGGTGTCAGTTGCAGCTTCGCACAGAGCGGCTAGTGCCGCGACCAGCCAAATCCGGTCTCCATGTACACTGAAAATAACCGAGCCAAGAGCAGCTATTGCCAGATTGGCCAGGACTTGCCCTGCATTTCGTCCCTCGCGCGGTTCGGCTACGCCGAGCGCCAGCTTGCGGCGATATCCCAGGCGCGTGGTCGCCCAAGTCATTAAAAAGAGTGCGGAAAGCGTAGCGAAAGCCGTTGGCCCGGCGCCGGCAAAAAGCAGGAAACAGGCAATGGCTCCTGCCAGCACTCCAGATCGGTTGACGCCACGCAGAAAGCGAGCGGCCACCGCGAAGCCCAGCGTCACTGTAGCGGCGATCGCCAGCCGCTCCGGAGTTGATGCCCAGCCATGCGCTAGATAAGGGTTCAGCATAATTAGGACAGATTTCGGCGCGGTCAGCTCCCAGTTCGTAAGTCCTCAGTAGAGTCTCACGTAGACCTTATATCCCGGATAGCTGATAGCTGATGGCTGACGGCTCGAAAATGCACGATCCGCCTTCGATAACACTATATTCGGTATCCGCCGGCATTAGACCGCGTCATGTAGTGCTTGGCCTTTGGATTCGCCCCGTAATGTGGCGGCTGCAACCCGCATTCGTTTAGGCTACACTTCTGTACGCTTGGCGAGTTTTGGGCATCTGACGTTTTTGCTGTGACGAGGAATTCCTCGTCTCTACTTCGTCTTTACGTGGAGTGAAACTAATGGCGGCATCAGTCTGGTCTGGATATCTTACGTTCGGATTAATCTCCATGCCGGTGCGTCTGTTTTCCGGCGCGCGCAGCAGCGGCATTTCCTTCAATCAGCTTCACCGCACCGACCACCATCGGGTCAAGCAACAACTCATTTGTCCGCTCGACAACCAGGTCCTCGAGCGCAGCGATATCGTCAAGGGCTATGAGTACCGCAAAGATGAGTATGTCATCATCGAACCGGAAGAAATCAAGAAGATCGAGCCAAAGACAGCGAAGACGATGGAGATCCTCGAATTTGTGAAGTCAAGTGAAGTCGATCCCGTGTACTTCGAGTCGTCCTACTACATGGTCCCAGAAGAAGCCGGACGCCGTCCCTATGCGCTACTCACCAAGGCGCTTGAAGAAAGTGAGTTTGTCGCCATCGCCAAGCTCACCATGCACAACCGTGAATACACCGTTTTCCTGCGTCCGCACAAAGGCGGAATGATGCTGCACACCATGTATTATGCCGAAGAAGTTCGCGAGGTCGAGTCTTTCGGCGCCCCCGATGTCGAGATAAAAGACGCCGAAATCAAAGTTGCTCATCAGCTTATCGAAGCACTGGCAGGCGATTGGGATCCGGAAAAATATCACGATACTTTCCAGGAAAATCTGAAGAAATTAATTGAAATCAAGCTGGAGGGCGGGGAAGTGCAGGCCGTCGAGCAACCGAAGAAACTGGCTCCAGTGGTTGATTTGATGGCTGCGCTGAAAGAAAGCCTCGCGCAGACGAAGAAGCCATCTGCCTCAGAAAAAGTTGCAGAAATGCCAGCGAAAGACCAGCCCAAAACACGTCGCGGTCGCGCCTGAACAGGGTAGAGACGCTGCCACCCGCGTCTCTTGCGTGCAGTGCCACAAATTAGGAAGCAGCCCGGCAACCAAAGCAGTCTTTCTGTGCTTCTCATCAGAGCAACGCGAAGAAAACTCGTGACAGACTGAGTTGCGTCTCCCGATTTCCCCTCTTGACCCGGTTCCCGATACAATATCGGATTCCGTGTAAGACTAACTTTTCTATGGAGTTTGAATGAAGAGGTTTCTCTGGCTGGGGTTCGTGCTGTTTTTTTATCTGATCTGTACCGGGTGCGGCGACACTTTCCGCCCGATCATCATCCCGAACCCACCGGTATTTCCGAACCCGCAGGCGTCCCACACCGTGCTGTCGCTCAATTACAACGACGTGTGTTCTCAGCAGCTGAACCCTTGCCCTAACTTCGTGCCCTTGGCCGGCACAGCCATGGTGATCGATGTCTCCGGTGACACGGATGTCAGCATCGCTAACACCGGCATCACTCCCGTGCACGCGGTGCAGCAAAGCGCCAGCCAGGTCCTTGTCGTAAACCAAGCTCTGACGGGATACGCACCGCCGCTCGATGGTGGTTGTCTGATAACACAGACGCCTCCTAATCCGGTGTTGAATGTCTGTCCTTCAATCACCAAACTAAGCTACAGCAACACGGTTATCAGCAGCACCGCGACCATCTCTCTTCCGGCGAGTTCGGCCGCGAACTTTGTGGCTACAACGGAATCGAGCCAGGCCTATGTCTTGCTTCCGAATTACATACCCGACATCACCAACCCTGCTGCGGTTGTTCCATCGGTCGAAGTGGTCAACACCACCAGCAATAACCTGGTGACCACGATTCCGGTTGGACATAACCCGATCGCCATGTCGGAGACTCCGGATGGCAAGAAGTTATACGTAGCCAACGAGGGTGACAGCACCATTAGCGGGTTCAACACTTTAGGTTTTTCGCAGAGGGTGGGCTCGCCCACGGCCACTTCTTCTGCGCCTATATGGTTGTTAGCGCGGTCCGACAGTCAGCAGGTGTACGCACTGGAGGCGAACGGAGCTCTCGAGTGGCTTAACACCACGTCCACGGCCGGGCCTGACACTCTCACGCAGACCAGTCCGATAATTAGCGTCCCCAATGCCACAAGAATGGTTTACGACCCCAATCTCAATCGGCTATATATTCCCGGGGGCAGTCAGGTGGCGATGGTGGATGTTTCTCAATCGGCCCCGTCAACGATCGCCGATTTCACGATTGCCCAGATTCCACCTTCCAGTAGGAGTGCGTCGGATCCTTGTTCGGCGACTGCGGCTGCGACCCTGAATACGGTCGATGTGGCTGCGTTGCCAGATGGCACCCGAGCTTATGTAGGAAGCTACTACGAGGACGCAGTCAATAACATCGAGTACATCTGCCCGCAGGTGACGGTAATTAACACTGTGAATAACGCTGTCGAGACTCCCGCGATTGCAATCCCCGGCTTTGCTGCCTATGACGCGTTCTGCTCGCCGTTGCAGTCTCCAAATGCTCCGCGCTTCCGCATTATGATGGCCGCCGGCGGCGACAGTACTCGCGTGTACTTATCCAGCTGCGATGGAGGGATGGTCAATATCATCGATACTTCAAGCGAAACCTATGGCTTGAATCTGCCAGCCCCGGTCAGTTCGCGTACGGTCGTGGGGAACAATGGGCAGAACCCGCCGCAGAATCCAGTTTTCCTGCTCGCCGGTCCATAGGCGCAAGTCGTGTCATCCTTCGCTGCGCTCAGAATGACAATTTGATTGATGGTGCAGAATACGGCGGTTATTGCCGAAATGAGTTCCAACCTGGAGCGACCAACGACTAACGACCAACGACCGATCTCTTTATCCCGCAACGGCAGAGCGTTCCAACGTCTGGCGGCGGTGGTGACGCAAGGCCACATTCATGAATACGTTTCCGCTGGAGGTATTGAAACCCATAACCAGGGCTTCGGTATCTTCACTACTCCTGCTTCCTTGCTCCGAAGTATGCTGGGTCGGCGGACGAACATGGAAGTGAAATCCCTGATCGTTGAGCGTAGTAACAGCGTTGCCAATGATTTGGTTGGCCAACTCGCAGACGGCCTCGCGAACCAACTCTTCGTTGGTCTCGGACACTTCAACGCCGGCTAGGCGGCTGGCGAGCTGTACCGCGGCTGCGAGGTCTGCATCAAAAATGATCCGTCCTTCGATTTCGCCGGTGAGCGCTACTTCCGCAGCGATCCCTTTACGCCGGTACGCCTCTTCTTCCATGCTCAGGGTCTCGATGGAAATAGGCGATTGCAGCGCCTGCGCCAGAACGGCGTCGGCCGAATTAATGAACGGCTGAATCAGGTCCATCCGCATTGACTATGCCCCGGCTCCGGCGCCACGGGCTGTCGTCCCGTCGTCACGCATTACATACTTGATGACTTCATACAGAACTTCCGGCTTCACCGGTTTCTGCACAAAGTGGCGGGCACCGCGCTGCAACGCAGCGACGATGTTTTCCTGGTAGCCGACCGACGAGACCATTACGATGCGAGCACTCGGATGGTCGCGCACAATCTTTTCCGCCGCTTCAATACCTTCCATCTGCGGCATGGTGATATCCATCAGAACGATGTCGGGCGTGAGCCGTTCATATTCAGCGATGGCAGAAACTCCGTCACCGGCCTCGCCGATCACCTGTCCGCCGAATGTTTCAACCATACGGGCCAGGTTCTTGCGGGCAAACACGGAGTCATCCACGATCAGATAGCGCACCGGTTGTCCATCTTCGCTCCGTTTTACGGGCGCAAACTTTTCCATGACACTCCTCCACATCTATCACTTAATCACGTTCTACGTACTTTCGGTAGATAACCCTAGTTACTCTAGTTACTTCCGGCACCGGTCGCCCGTTTGCCTTCGCTGCTGTCTGCTCGGCCGCTGTCCCCGCGATTGCCATCGCCCCGGCCCCGTTCAGGCGCGCATTGCCCCTGCAAAATGCCAGGTATATCCTGCAGGTTCGCGATACGCATCGCGAATCCCCGTTCAATGGCTGCCTTGGGCATGCCGAAAACTACGCATGTTTCCTGGCTCTGCGCCACTGTGAATCCCCCTGCTGCTCGGATCTCCCCCAGCCCAAATGCCCCATCTTCTCCCATGCCCGTCATCAAAACAGCCATGGCTTGCGCACCAAAAACTTGCGCAACGCTGTGGAATAGCACATCCACAGAAGGACGATGCCCGTTCACTGGAGCGTCTTCCCCCAGTATCGCCACATTACCAAGAGGCAATTTTTTCACTTTCATGTGCCGGTTCCCCGGACAAATCAGTGCTCGCCCGGCCACCAGCAAGTCACCGGATTGCGCTTCTTTCACTCGAATCGGACAGCACTCGTCTAATCTTTTCGCGAATAATTCCGTGAAGCCATCCGGCATATGCTGCACAACTAAAATGCTGCCGGAAAATTCCACCGGCAATTGCGAAAACAGGTATTGCAGCGCGTTCGGACCGCCGGTGGAAACGCCGATGGCGATGATGCGCGTCGGTACCACGGGCTGTAGTTTGCTTGGCTGCTGACCAGGTGTTTCGCCCGGCAGGAACTGCGCTTGTACGCCCGCGCTCTGCGCCGCTGCCTGGATCTTCTTGATCAACTCTTCGGCAATTTCCGGCATACGTGCGGAAACATCTTTTGGCTTGGCTACGAAATCAAACGCGCCCAGCGCGAGCGCCTTCAGTGTGATCGAAGCGCCAGCCGTGCTATGTGAGCTCACCACGATTACCGGGAGCCGCCAGCGCCGCATAATTTCTTTCAAAGTATCGATCCCGTTGAGCCCGGGCATCTCGAGATCGAGGGTTATCACTTGCGGCGACAGTTCCTCAATTTTCTTCAGGGCAAAACGGCCGTCCATCGCCGTACCCACAACCTCGATGGAGCTGTCCCTTTCGAGGATATTGGGAATCAGCTTGCGCATCAAAGCTGAATCATCCACTACCAGCACTCGGAGAGGCTTTTTCATACTTGACCCCCTGCTGTGCCGCGCGCCTGCATCCCATGCGTCGACATTCCACCTACCTTGGTCGATACAGGCATCGCGCTCGATAGCAGACCCGACATACTTCCGCTCGACACATCGGCTCGTCCACGCGTGAATCGCTCCATGAGCGCAATCATGTTCAGGATCAAAACTACCCGTCCATCGCCTAGAATCGAAGCGCCACTAACCAGGTCGGTCGTGATTGACTGGTCATCGATGGCCTTGATGACGAGCTCGTCTTCACCCTCCAACCCATCGACCATCACACCGAACTTGCGGTCTCCGCTATTGATTACCAGCACGAAGATCTTGCGACGTGCCGTCTCCGGCCCGCTCGCAGGCTTCGTGCCCAGGCGCAGCAGCGGGAGCACATCATTGCGCAATTGCAGTACGTCATAATGCTCTACCTGATGAATCTCTTCTTCTACTGTGCGCGCGATCTCTGCCACCGCATTTAGCGGCAAAGCGTAGAGCCGCTGATCCACCCGGAACAGCAAGGCTCGAATAATAGCCAGCGTCAGCGGCAGCCGCAGCCGGAAAGTCGTTCCCCGTCCCGGAGCGGTCTCGATCTGCACCGTTCCCTTCAGTCGCCCCAGCACGCTCTGGACTACGTCCAGCCCCACGCCGCGGCCGGAAAGCTCAGTAATTTCTTCCGCCGTGGAGAATCCTGGTTGCAGAATCAGATCCAGCGTCTCCGACTCGGTCATTCGGGCGGCCCGCTCAGCGTTCAGCAGGCCCTGAGACAGAGCGCGCTTACGAACTTTTTCCGCATCGATCCCGGCGCCGTCATCGGAGACCTCGATGACCACTTGATTTCCCTGGTGATATGCGGCCAGCCGCAATGTCCCTTGTGGTCGCTTGCCGGCGCGAACCCGTTCCTCCGCCGTCTCGATGCCGTGGCCGATGGCGTTTCGCACCAAGTGGGTGAGCGGTTCGGCGATTGCATCCAATATGCTCTTGTCCAGATCGGTCTGTCCGCCCCTGACGATCAGCTCAACTTCTTTCCCGCTCTGACGTCCCACATCGCGCACAATGCGCGGGAACCGCCGGAAGAGCTGATCGACAGGCACCATGCGGATTTTCATGACCGAGTGCTGCAGATCGTTCAAGACGCGTCCTTGGAATGCCATGACGTCGGAGAATTTTCCCCGCAATGCGTCCTTCGGAAAGCGTTGCCCAAACTCCATCAACGTCTGCTGTAACATCGATTTTGCCAGGATCAGTTCGCCGACCAGATTCAGTACGCTGTCGATTCTTTCGGCGTCCACGCGCAGCACGTTATCGGGACCAGCCGAGACGGCGGGAGCGACCGAGGTTTCCCCGGTTGATGGGGTTTCGATGGCAGCGGCCTCGGAAACGGCTGACGCCGCCACGTCATCGTGGTTAGCGTTCTTGTCTTTGTCTTTACCTTTGTCCTCAACCCCACCCTTGCCTTCAACCTCAGCAACGGAAACCGGCGAAGCGCTGGGTGGCGCAAATTGAACGCGCAGCGGACTGACTTTTGCGTTCAGCGCGATGGTTGGGATACTGCACTTGACTCGGATTTGCTCGGCGCTTTTGTTCGATGCTAGAGCCGCTTCGATGCGGTCTATCGTCTCGATACTGCCTTCGAGCGGATAGAGAGCCAGCACCTCACCCAGTTCCGCAAGCGCTAGCTGGATCATCTGCCGCGCGGCAATCGGCATGAGGCATTGTGGGTCTACCTGTACCACCACGTGATGAACCCGCTTACCTTCTATCGTCGCCCGTGTGATTGCCAGTTGTTCGTATTCTGACCACCGGCTGGTTTTCGCGGCGGCTGGTTTTTTCGTCTTGTTGCCTTTGGCCTTGGCCGAGCCGCCCTTCGGAGCCTGTGCTAGACGCGCAATATCCGCGCGCAAAGACTGGATACTCGGAAGCTTTGTTCCGTTCCGGTATGACTCTAGCAAAGCCGCAAACACGTCGGCCGCTCGCAACGCGATCTCGGGAACCGACGATGCTGCCACAGTGTTCTCCAGCGATAAGACGTCCTCAAATTCGTGTGAAAGTTCGCTGAGCTCGCGGAAGCCGCAGGCCGCAGAGTCTCCCTTCAGCGTATGCACCGTCCGCCGCAGGCTGCGCGCAGTTTCCGCGTCGCCCGGCGACTTCTCCAGTTGCATCGCTTCGTCGTTCAATTTCTGGACGAGCTCCCCTGCGCTTTCGAAAAATAACTGGCGCAGTTCGCTCATCCGGTCCTCGGGGGGAACGGTCACATCTTCACCTCTACTCGTTGGTACGCGGTGCCGCTGTTGCGATGCACCATCTGGAAGTTGTTCGTCAGTCCGAGCAGGCTCTCGGCATGACCGACAAATAGATAGCCTTTGGGGTTCAAGCAACGGTAGAACTTCTCGACCAGCCGTTTTTGCTCGGCTTCGTCGAAATACATCATTACGTTGCGGCAGAAAATAATGTCATTACGCTGGGGCAGATACTCCGTTTTCAAGTTGTGAAAATCGAAGTGCACCAGCTCTTTGACGTTCTTCTTTATGGCATAGCGGTCGCCCACTTTGTCGAAATAACGCAGGCGATAGCCGTAGTCGACCCCCGCCATCTGATGCTCGCTATAAGAGCCCTCTTGCGCGGTGCGCAGAACCGAGTAGTTGATGTCGCTGGCCAGGATCTCTACTCGCCAAGGCGGCGGCACCAGCGGTTTCGGAAGGGGCGCTTCGGCGGGCAGAGGATTGCGCAAATAGTGATAGGACAATGCATCGGATACCTGCATGGCCATGGTGTAAGGTTCTTGTCCCGTCGAACAGCCCGCGCTCCAGATTCTCACGCTGTAGTCCCGGCGCTCCTGCTTGCGCCGCAGAAGATCGTCCATCACGTCCTTCTGAAACAGGTCCAGCTGTGCCTTATTGCGGAAGAAGCTGGTTTCGTTGACCGTGAGATTTTCCAGCAGACACGACAATTCTTGTTTGCCCTGTTGGCTGATCAGTAGGCGATAGTAACTGTAGAACGAATCCAGGTGGCACTCTTTCAAGCGGCGCTGCAAGCGGTCTTGCAGGAAAGGGGTGCGACGATCGTCAAAGTGCATACCGCACTCCTGGTAGACCAGAGTCTGCAGGAGCTTCAATTCTGCTTCGGTGAGTGCGGGCATATCGCTTGGGTTCATGTGGGCTCGGTTCTGCGTGCTATTTCCCTGCCGAGGCGCTTTTCGTCCCCGCCCTGCTGCCGCTAACCGCTGCTGCCTGTTTGTCTTCCGCCGGCACGTTTTGAATTTCGCGCGCCGACAATACTTTACCGATATCCAGCAGGATGATCAGTCGTCCCTGGTACTTGCCCAGGCCGATCACACAATCCAATCCGCCTTCCTGCATCATGATGGGTGCGGTTTCGATTTCGCTCTCGGGAATCTTCAGGACCTCCGATGCTGAATCGACAATCATGCCCACCAGCCGTCCCTTATGTTCCACCACCAGGATGCGGCTGCGCCGGTCGAGTCCGGCAGCTGCTTTCCCAAAACGTTTCCTCAGATCAACGACCGACACAATCTTCCCGCGCAGGTTAATTACGCCTTCCAGATAGTCGGGCGCGTCCGGCACCGCTGTAATCTCCGGCACACGAACGATCTCATGCAATGACTTAATCGGCACGCCGTAGGTCTCGCGGCCCACACGGAATCCAACAATGTGCGTTTCCTTACTCATAAATGGAATTCCTCAACGAGATCCTGCCGCCGCGCCGCGGGCCCCATTCCCGAATGCCTGCGCGTTGTCGTTCGTCCGGTCATTTCGCAGCGCAAAACGGTCCATCGAATCCAATAGACCTCGTGACATTTTTGACATCTGATCCGATGATGCTGCCAACTCAGTCGAACCGGATGTCGAAGACTGCACCAGTTCACGCATGCGTTCCATGGCCTGCACCACGGCCTGCGCTCCTGAAGCCTGTTCTTCCACCGCTGAATTGATTTCGTGCGTGATTTCGTTCAAACGCGTAGTAGCACGTGCAATTTGTGACGACCCGTGTGACTGCTCATTGGTGGCGGCGCCGATCTCTTGCGCGAACTTGTAAACCTCGGTCACCACGTTCGAGATCTTTCGCAGCGCGGCGTTCAATTCCTGACCGAGATTCAGCCCTTCGTTTACAATGGTCGTGCTCTTCTCCATGTTATCGACAGCTTTGCGCGCTTCCTTCTGTATGCTCTCGATCAATTCGGAAATTTCCTTGGTTGATTGCGCCGATTTTTCCGCCAGCTTGCGCACTTCATCTGCAACTACAGCGAATCCGAGACCGTGTTCGCCGGCTCGCGCCGCTTCGATGGCAGCATTCAGAGCCAACAGGTTAGTTTGCTCAGCCAGATCGTCGATCACTTCGACAATCTTGCCGATGTTGTCGGCGCGTGTGCCGAGCGCGTCGATGATGTCGCCCGACGAGCGGATCGTCGTGTTGATCCGGTTTAAGCCATCAGTTGCCTTCTCCATAGTGCCGATCCCGCTGTGCACCTCTTCCCGTGAACGATTTGAAATGTCGAGCAGAACCTTCGCCGTGTCCGCAACCCGCTGGATCGAGGTCACCATCTGATCGATTGAGGCCGAGGTCTCGCTTACACTCGACGCCTGTGTCTGCGTGCTCTTCACCATGTTCTGCACATTGACGCTCATTTCATGCATGGTGCTGGTCACTTCGTCGATAGCCGACGAAGTCTGCAAGCTGTTTCTGGCCGATTCGTCGGAAGCGCTCGCTACTTGAGAGGACGCGCTCGCCACCTGAGAAGCAGCATCGCGCACGTTGCGCACCAGTCCCCGTAGGCCTTCGACCATGCGCGTGAACGCGTTCGCCAAGGTATCGTTGGCCGAGCGCGGATGCACTTCGACCGACAGGTTGCCCCCGGCAATCGCTTCTGAAACCGCAGCCATTTCCTTCAGGTACTTGACCATGGACTCGAAAGTCCTGGCCAGCTGTCCGATCTCATCCTTGCCGTGAATGTCAATATTGTGTTCCAGATCTCCCGACTGGCCGATCTGATCAGCCACGTGAATCAGCCGCGTCAGCGGACCAGTGATTCCGGAGGCAGTTCTGTAAGCAATGATGACGCCCAGGCCCAAAGCGATCAGAGTGCTAAACACCGACATCAGAATCGTCCACTGGGCCGCCGAGTCGTCGGAATGACGCCGCTGATCCAGCAGTTGATGGTTTTCTCGGTCGACATCGTCCAGAACATCGCTGGAATGCGAGACCCACGAGTTTGGGTCCTTTTGCAGATAGAAAATCTGTAGTTCCGCCACCGTCGCGTTGCCGCCGTCCACCGCGCGCCGTTTGTCTACCAGTGGGTTGGCGAAGTCAGTGCCCCAGGTTTGTTCCAACCCCTGCACCTTTTCCAGACTACTACGCTGTTGTGCCGAACTTGCGAGTTCCTGGGCATGGCGGAGCCCGTCATTCAACTGACGCTCGCCGTCCGTCATTTTCTCCACATCTCGCGTGTCTCCGCTCAGCAGATAGTTCTGTAGGTGAAGCCGATTTTGCATCATCTGGAACCGGACTGACGAAGTCACCTCCGTCATGTCGATCGACTGTTGCGCCGCAGCCTTGGCCTCATGCTCGCGCTGCACAGCGATCAGATTGATGGCCAGAAGCACCATGACCGTCGTCAGAATGATGCCGAAACTCACGTATAGCTTTTTCTTGATAGTCATACTCAAACCTCCCTCAGCCAGCGCTTTATGCGCGCCCCAACTCTACTGGGTCGGATCAAAGTGAAATTCCACAATCCCCGTTGATCCGTCCGGACCCGTTTCGAAGCGCCACTTCTTGACCGCGTCTAATGCCGCACCCGCCAACACCGGATGTCCCCCCATCACTTTTGCCTCCTTGACTGATCCGTTGGCAGCAACCGTGATTTGGACCTTAACCACACCAGTGATGTTCATGCGCTTCGCTAGATCTGGATACACCGGCGCTACTTTGCTCTTTACCTTCCGATCGATTTGTTCCTGTCCCGTTGCATGCGGAGCACTGATCGCCATCCATCCGCCTACCACTAGGAGACTTACAGCGAACATCCGATTCAGGCCTTGAAAAGACACGATCCCTCCCTCGTTTCTGTGTATTTGCCAATATTCGAGCAAAGACCACTCCAGCGCATACCAAAAGTTCTATTCGTGCATTACTTTGGTGCTTTACAGGGCTCCCGCAAGACGATGAAGGACCGATCCTTAGCGTCCTTTTCACTTGCAGCACTCCGCACCCGTCACGCTCCCGCATAAAACCGATCTTCTCTGTCTCTTGAATTCCACAAATGAGACACACGTATCACTTTGGTGGCGTTTCACAACTCGGCACCACCGATCGTATTCCCTTGACTCAATTTGAGAATCAAGCGTAGTTTTTAAATGTAATCCAATTGTTTTCAACCGCTTAGCCGACCGGAGGGTCTGCGCTGACAAGCCACAATGGAAACTCGGGGTCCACCGAAGCGTCTCAGTCTGAAGAGACCTTCCAAAAACTGCTCTTAGAGCTTTCCCGCGCTGCTTTTCAAAGCAATGATTCCAGCCAGCTCATTCGTTCCTTTTGTGCTCTCACTCGAACTTTTTTCCATGCCAGCGGCGCGTACTTTTGGACGCGTTCTGCCGACGGTGAACTTACCGGAACAGAGTCTGATGCCGATCAGGTTTGGACGCGGTCTTTTCGTGGCGTCCGCTGGCACCCCGGCGATGCGTCCATCGCCATAGATGCAGTTCAAAAGCGGCGCGCCTTTTTCGTCGATCAAGTGGAGGCAGCCCGCTACCGCTGGCTGGCAGAATGCCACGCGCATTCTGCGATGGCCGCGCCTTTGCTGGTTTCAGGAGAAGTCGTCGGTGCAATCACTTTCCTGCACAGTGCGCCCGGCGCGGAGTTTGATGATGATGACGTAGCGAAAGCCACGATCCTAGCGGCACAGCTCGGAACCGCAATCGAGGCTCTCCGTCTGAATCAACTCTCCCGCGAAGAGCACCGCCGCGCCAGTATTCTGGTAGAAGTGGCGACCGCGCTCCACGGTTTGCCCGATACCGCTGCCGTGATGGAGAACATCGCCGACCGTCTGCGTGTGCTATTGCATTCGCCCGCCGTGCTGGTCTTTGTTCAACAGGAAAAACTTTTCCAGTTGCAGGCAGTCTCGACGGAGGCTGCTAGTCTTGCATTTGCCATCCGTTCGCGTTTTGAGAAGAACGACCTCCGTTCAGCGCTTGAGATCGCCACACGCGCCGTAGCCGCCGGAGAGCGCATTACCGTTAGTATCGATGGCGCCTCACATTTTGGAGAAAATTCACCCCCTGGCGTCCTCATCGCAGCGCCCTTTCGCACTTCGCGCTCGCACGGCGCGATTCTCGTCTACCCTCGTGCCGCCGACCCATTCCACCACGAAGATAAGACCTTGGTTTCAGCCCTCGCTGGTTTTGGCGCAGTCGCCATCGCCAATGCAGAGTTATACGGCATGGCGCGCGCCCAGGCTCACGAACTTCACGAAATTCTCGAGATCTCTTTCGAACTTGGTTCCGCGGGTAAACTCGACGAGTTCATGCAGACCTCGGTCGTCCGAGCGGCGAGCTTCCTCGGTTTCAAGCGTTGCTTCATCGGCCTCCTTGAAGACGCCACTTTCCATATTCGCTGGGGAGTGGAGAACGGCATTGCCCGGCCCGTCGATATCCCGCTCTACGATGGCGTGGCGACTCTCGCGCTGAAAAAGAAAAACGTGTTCTTTACCGAAGACGCCTCCAAAACTCCGGGTGCGAATTTGGATTTCGTCGCCGCCTTCAATATCGGTCAACTCCTCGCCGTACCCCTGCTTGGCTCGAACGGCGACGTGCTCGGAATGTTCGGAGTGCTCGACCGTATCGAGTCCGGGCCGATTAATGACGAAGATGTCCGCCGCGCCCGCGCGCTCGCTGCGCAAGTTGCCATCGCTCTCGAACTCACCCGTAATCTGCACCAATCCGAGGAGCACCGTCGCCGCGCCGAGGCCCTAGTCACGCTCGCGCTCGAACTGAATAACGTTCTGCACTTGCCCGAGTTCACCCGCAACTTCGCTCTGCGTGCGGCTGCGTTGCTCGGAGGCCGCTCCGTGGCCCTCAGCCTTTTCCAGGCAGCGGAAATCAATACCATCCTGATGTGCGGTGCTTCTGAAATCAGTGCCTCCGAGATCGGCTCTGAAATCGGTTTGTCTGAAATTAGTGTCGCCGAAATAAAAGACAAGCAGCTCCTCCGCCGTTTCAATCAGGCCCTCAGTGCGGCCTTACCGAAATACCGAGACGATGTCGCCTTTGCTCCAGCCAACGAAATTCTGGGGAGTTCCTTGACCGCGACTCTGGGATGGACCGATTGCACCCTGGTCCGGCTTGCTGGCTCGTCGGGAGAACTCGTCGGCGTTCTTTGTCTCGCCGACCGCGGCTCGCCGCCCGCCATCGAAGATCATCAGTTGCTTCGTGCCATCGCCGGCCATGCCAGCATCGCGCTCGAGAATGCCTGCCTGTTCACCCGCATGCAACAGGCGAATCGCCACTGGCTGGAAATATTCGACGCCATCAGCGATTTCATCGTCGTCCACGACGAGCAGCACAACATTCTCCGCGTCAATCGCACTCTGGCCGATTTCGTCGGAATCGCGCCTGATCAACTAGTCGGCATCAATATGCGTGCGCTAGACGTACTTTCCACCGGAGCGTCGCCGCACTCCTGTCCCTTCTGCCGCACCGGAGAGGGTCTCGATGAATACGTTCATCCTGTTCTCGAACGCGCCTACCTGATTTCAACCTCGCGTATTCATGCCGCGGCCAGCGCCCAGTTACAGACCGTCCACGTGCTCAAGGACATCACTGACCGGCGTGAAGCCGAGCGCCGTTATCGTGAACTCTTCGACAATATTCAGGAAGGAATTTACGTGTCGACGCCTCAGGGTCGCTTCGTTGAAGTCAACGACGCCATGGTTCGCATTCTCGGCTATAGCAGCCGCGACGAGGTCCTTCAGCTCGACATTCCCACCCAGGTTTATTTTTCCCCGGAGCGGCGGCAGGAACTTGCGGAACTGCTCAAACGCGGTGGCGAAATGCACAATCACGAGGAAGTTTTGCGTCGCAAGGACGGATCGCCCGTCCACGTATTCATGAATTGCTTCGCCATGCGCGATCAGGCAGGCAATGTGCTACAGCACCGTGGCTTAATGCTCGACGTTTCCGGCCTCCACCAATCGCAAACCGATCTGCAGAAAGAGCGTGACTTCTCCGGCAAAATTCTCAGCCACACGCAAAGTCTGATTCTGGTGACCGACACCGAAGGAGTAATCAGTTACGCCAACCGTCGCTGGAGCGGCCTCGGTTTTCAGCAGAGCCAGATCCTCGGGCATCCCTTGCCCGATCTCTGTGCTCCACCGCGTCGTGCCGCTATCCGCGACGCGCTGGCCGCCGTGGCCCGCGGCCAGCAAGTCGACAACTTCGATCTACCCTTGGTTCGTGGCGACGGCGTCAGCAGCCAGTTCTCCGTCAATCTCAGCCCTATCAATGGTGAAGATAGCCGCGTCAGTAGCATCGTCGTAGTCATGACCGACGTTACCGACTCCGCCATGCTGCGCGCCAAGCTTGTACACGCCGAAAAAATGGCTGCTGTGGGACAACTCGTCTCCGGCGTCGCACACGAAGTCAATAATCCGTTAACCGCCATCCTCGGATTCACCGACCTCTTGATGGAAAACCCCGAGCTCCCCGAAAGCGCGCGCCGCGATCTGCGCGTGATTTTGCAGGAGGCTCAGCGAACCAAGCAGATTGTGCAGAACCTGCTCAGCTTCGCCCGCCAGATGCCGCCACAGCGTCGGCCAGTTCAGCTCAACAACATCCTGCAACGCACCGTGCATTTGCGTTCTTACGATTTCATCAGTCACGGCATTCAGGTGGTCGAACTGCTCGACGAATCGCTCCCTGAAGTCGTCGGAGATTCTCACCAGCTCCAGCAGGTATTTCTCAACATTTTGAACAATGCCTACGATGCCGTCCGCGAAACGGCCCGCGCCGCGCGCATCGAGATCAGAAGCGCCAGTGCCGCCACGTTTGTTGAAATTTCATTTCGTGACAACGGTATGGGCATCGCCGATCCCGAACGCATCTTCGATCCATTTTTCACTACCAAAGATGTAGGCAAGGGAACCGGTTTGGGTTTAAGTATTTGCTATGGCATCGTCCGCGAACATGGCGGAGAAATTGTGTGTCAAAACAACCTCGATTCCGAAGGAGCAACGTTTACCGTTCGGCTCCCAATAGCATCTGAAACAGCATCCTTCGGAGCGGCTGCAGGAGTACATCCGAAATGACCCAAGCAGGAATAGGAACGGGAACAGGAGCAAAATCAGCTTGCGCCCCAGTTCTTCTAATTGAAGATGAACCAGCCGTGATGGCCCTAGTGCGCGCCGTCCTGGAGGGCCATGGATACGTCGTCGTGCCCACTGAATCCGGCGCCGATGCCCTGCGCTTGCTAGCCGACGGAAATTTTCACGGTGTAATCTCCGACATGCGCACCCCCGGAGGCGTTGATGGCGCGCAGGTCTACGCCTGGATCGCCGCGCATAAGCCCGAACTAGCCTCGAAAGTCGTTTTTATCACCGGCGATATCGCTAACGAGGAAACCGCTGCCACCTTGCGACGAACTGGCGCTCCCTGCGTGGAAAAGCCGTTTCGCGTCCATGATTTTATTTCTGTGGTCGAACAGACCTTGGGCAGGGCTGCTTCATGACTGAGACTTTACCGAAGCCGACTTTATCAACGGAGACTTTGCCTATACAAGATTTCCGCATCCGCCTATTGATCGTCGACGACGAGCAGACCATCCGCCGCCTCTGCATCACTGTTGGCGAATCGCTAGGATTCATCTGCCTCGAGGCCGAGAGCGGGGACGCCGCCCTAACCCTGCTCGAAGAACAGCCCGTGCACATGGTGCTCACCGACATGGTCATGCCACGTATGTCGGGAATCGAATTTCTGGAGCAGGTCAAGCGCGCCCACCCCCGCATCGAAGTCGCCGTTATGACCGGCCACGGATCGGTCGAAACAGCAGTCCAAGCCATGAAGCTAGGCGCCTACGATTACATTTCTAAGCCTTTCGCCCCGCTCGATGAATTGCGCCTGTTTCTTCGTCGCATGGCAGACAAAGTTCGCCTCGTCGAAGAAAATCTCTACCTCCGCGAACGCTCCGAAACCGAAACCGCGGTCCACGGCATCATCGGCAATTCCACCGGCATTCAAAATGTCTTGCGTCTGATCTCACGTTTAAAAGACACGCGCACTCCAGTCTTGATCTCCGGCGAAAGCGGAACCGGCAAGGAGCTCGTAGCCCGCGCTCTGCACTTCCGCGGCACCATGGCCAGCCGTCCCTTTGTAGCCGTAGACTGCGGGTCGCTTGTTCCCACGCTGATCGAAAGCGAACTCTTCGGTTATGAAAAAGGAGCCTTCACCGGCGCGCTCCGTTCCAAAGAAGGTCTCTTGCAATCTGCCGATTCCGGCACAATTTTTCTAGACGAAGTCGGCGAACTCCCGCTCGAAATGCAAGCCAAGCTCCTGCGTTTTCTTCAGGAGAAAGAAGTTCGCCCCGTAGGCAGCAATCAAAAAGTCAAAGTGGATGTGCGAATCATGGCCGCCACTAATCGTGACCTTGACACTGAATATAAGAAGGGAACTTTCCGCAAAGATCTCTATTTCCGGCTTAATGTGGTCACGATTTCTCTGCCGCCTCTGCGCGAGCGCCGTTCCGATATCCCCATCTTGGCCGCGTGGTTCCTCGACCGGCTAGCTCCAGGACGCAGCGTCCAAGTCTCAGGTACAGCCATGAAAGCCATGCTCGCCTATGATTGGCCCGGCAATGTCCGCGAACTGGAAAATTGCCTGGAACGTGCCGTGGCGCTAGGCGATCAACGCATCATCGAAGTCAACGACCTTCCGCCAGCAATCGCTAACGCGGATGATCATATCCAGCCGACAACGTCGCAAGAACTTTTCGCCCGAGCGACCGATCTGGAAGATATAGAGCGAGCCACCATCGAGCGAGTCTTCTCCCAAGTCAAAGGAGACAAAGCTCTAGCCGGTAAAATGCTGGGCATAAGCCGAGCCACTCTCTACCGCAAACTAAAGCGCTACAACATAGGAGCAGGAGCCCAGGAAAATTCTTCCCAATCAACTACTTTGCAATAAGCAATGCAAAATGTAGCAGCGAGCGTCCTCGCCCGTTCCCCACGATCGAAGCGCGCAAACGACGGTTTCGTCCATTCCGTCGAAAATGAGACACCTGTTTCATTCTGAGACGTATTCTCCTCACGACGGAGAGTTGCTCCGCCCTGACTCCCCGGCTGCTTCTCCTAACTGCTTGTGCCACTCTCACTTGCTCTTAGGTGCATGGCCTTCACGTTTTTGGCTAGGAGGATGCACCACAGAATCCCGATAAAGCAGAGCCAGTCTCCTCGCAGCACTTTCAAACCGGGAAGATGAGGAGACTTGCCTTTTGCTCACGCTCCCCCGGGATTGAGGTCTTCGTGCCCAACCAGGCAACCGCTCGCGCTCTCGAATCAGACATCATTAGCCGCTTGGCGAAATTCTTTCCCGAGGCCACGCCGGTGCGGATCCCTATCAGGCTTAGCCGGTCTCATGCCAATGGCAACACGAACGGAAATGGCAATAGCAGCAATAGCAATGGTAGCGGCAATGGCGATGGATGCGCCCACCTGGCCGAAAACGAAAATGTCTTCTTTCAAGACACTGTCATCGAGTTTGGCACGCCGCGCGAAGTCCTTTTTGTTGTCGATCATCCTCTGGAATTTGCCGATCGCGTTCTCCTCGAAAGTAATGACGGCTCGCTGCGCGCTGAGGCCTCCGTGGTCGCAGTTCAATATCACACCGAAAGGACTGCGGTTGCTGTCCGCTTCCTACAAACTGTTCCTAACTGGATTGTGAAATCATGACCCCATTTACCCAAGCTTCCGTCGAAGACCAGGGAATAACATTTACCGCCCTGCAACCTATGTATGCTGCCCTGGTGCGCGAATTTGTGATTGAGGTTTCCACCTGCCCCGTCGACGAAGAATTTTCACCTTCGCCCGAGTCGGTCGAACAAGCCTCTGCCTGGTTTGATCAGGTCGACACCCATATCCAGGTGCACCAGTTGCGCCAATTTCTCCAGACCACGCCTCTGGCCAACGAAGCCGTGCTTCGCCATCTTCTTATCCATCACATGAAGAAGGCTGCTAAAGCGACCAGCGACCGCGACAAGACTGACTTCCTGCTCGTCCAGTATTTTTCGTTGTGCGCCCCTTCTGGCCTCGAAGATGCTGACCTCGATCTCGATTACGTCGCCCAGGTACTGGAACCGGTTCTCGGCCCGCAAGAGCCGACGCTTCCCACGTGGTTGACCTCCCTGGAGACCATTCTGCAATCGGCAGCCCGTTGCCGCCGCCTCAGCGAGCTATTACACAGCGGCATTCTCGAGCAAGGACGCAAACTCAAAACGCAGGCCGCCGCCCGCTATTTCGAGCCTTCGGCAATGATTGCCTTCGCCCGTTTCAGCTTCCTGATCCGGCGTACATTCTTCCGTCTTATGCACGACGACCTCAACGCCATTCAGGATGGCCTGCGTGAACTCGAGCGCCGCGGCGTCGCGACCATCGATTGCCGGCGCGCCCAGTTCTCCGCCGACGAACCGATCGCGCGTCTGCGCATGATCTGCCAGTCCTGGAAGGTAATGTTTCACGCTGAATATTCTTCAGGACAGCCGCTGCGCATGTTAGTCGATCTTCGCGCCGCGGTCGATGACGCCCTCCAGAACGGAGCGCGCAAGAATCCGCAGGCTGCTAACGCTGCAGCGGCCGCGAAATCCAGCGGCACCGCAAAAAAGTAACTTTTGGCAGAGACGGGGCTTGCCCCGTCTCCCCATTTCCCCCAAAATACCAATCGACCCAACTAGAAAGCGAGGTCAGAACAAAGCGACCTCAGAAATTAGCTTCAGTTATAACTATGAACGTTAATCGCCCGACGGTCCTGATCCTTGCCAGCGATCCAGCATTCTCGCGCGAAATTACCGCGAACTGGCCGCACGACCCTTTGCCTCGTTCGAATGGACCCGACTTTGTCATTCTCGATGAGGGTTTCTCGCGCGATCTGCAGAACTTTCACTATGATCTCGCGATTGCCGACGCTGCCTTCGTCGACAAGCAAGTGGACAAACAAGATGAGAAGAAGCAAGATGGCAAGAACGACGAAAAGAGAAAAGACAAACGCAGTCGCTTGAATAAACGTCTCAACAAAGATCTGAAACAGTCGCTGCTCGCCGCCGGCAAGCCGGCAATCCTCATTCACTCCGACCCGTCGCTGGATTTCTACAACATCCACGCCGCAGTGCTCGAGTTACGTCGCGAGCCCGGCATCTGGCCTGCGATTGCGGGCTTGCTCGGAAGGGAAATTCTGCGCCGTGTTCAGTCCGAGTCTCATGCCCGTCAAGCGGAGAAAACCTGCGCCGCCGCCCAAGCCGAAGCCACGCTTGGACGCTACATGGTCGAGATGCGCACCAACGTCAATAACGCGCTCACCACCGTTCTCGGCAATGCCGAACTTCTCGTGCTCGAGCCCGGGCTACCCGCTAACGTGTTAGCGCAAGTCGACACCATACGCAACATGGCGCTGCGCATGCACGAAGTTTTTCAACGTCTTTACTCGCTCGAAAAGGAACTTACAGTCGTCGCTCGCGAGTCAGGAAAGAAAGCAATGTCCGCTGTTGCTGGCGCACGCTGACCACGCGGAAATAAAGTTTCCATTAGTCACCGGGCTGCGTCGATCGCTGATTATATCGATCACTGACTCGACTTTAGTCTTACGATTTCACCGCATCGGCTCCCCATGAGCCAGGCACTCATCGGGCGAGCCGTTAGTATCGAATCTTACAGCTCCGGTCTCGTCAGAACAGAATGCCTTCACTCCCGTCTGATCGCGAGCCACCGGATAAGCTACGACCTGATATGAGCCTTCACCCTTCTCAGGCCTGACACAATTCTGAAGGACAAATTGGTAGCCATACTTTGTGCCCGAGGCGAGTGTATCGTCGATGAGTCGCGCTTTGGCGACCGATGAGATACGCTCGTTACCGGCCAGATCGGAAAGTCTGCACGTATAGCCCTCTCCTGGGTTAGCCAGATAATAGGTAACTTCGGCCGTGGTGATGTGTCTTACGGCTCGGAAAGCCGAGGACTCGTTGGCTGCAATCCGAGCACGCAGCACATTAGGAATTACGATCGCTGCGACGATCAAAATCAGAGGGATGAACGCAATCCCCAAATATCCGAGAATCAGTCCGCCCAACGCCATACCGTCACCCTTCAAACGACCATTGCTTCGGCGAATTTCCGACCGCGAGATGTGCCCCAGGACAATTGCCACGATGGCGGCAGGGAATAAGAGCAAACCGAAAATTCCAGTAATCAAGCTGCCCAGTGCTTTTCCGCTGGTTTTCTCCGGTTCCGTCGGCAGCGCTGCCTGTGGCATGACGACCGTTGCCTGAGTCGCTGGCTGACTCGCCGTCGGCTGAACTGCGGTCGAAGCCCCACAGCGATCGCAAAACAGACTGCCATCTGCGAGTGGAGCGCCGCATCGTGGACAAATCATGACTTCTCCTTATCGGACGCCGATCAAGTCAGTCGTCATCCAGAATGCCGTCGAAAAATAGAAGTCAACCTACGCTTGAAGGGGTAAGTTCGTCAACCGATAAATTGACTAAACAAATTACGATTTAATTGCCGCAAGAGAGGAATTTAGTTGTTGGAGGCGGGAAATACGCTGGTAAGAAGTCCTGTGCATCGAGAAACAATCACTCCAATTCTTTCTGCCAGTTGCGGTATTGCTGCGTCATGATCTCGTAGCATTCGCAGGCTGCTGCTTCCAGTTTGGAGCGACTCGCAATCGTTACTGCCCCGCGTGTGTAGTGGATGAGCCCGGCTTTTTGCAGCGTTCCTGCCGCGACCGTGACACTTGCCCGTCGGGTTCCCAGCATATGTGCGAGAAATTCCTGGGTCAGAGGGACAATATCTCCGTCGATTCGGTCCTGGCTCATCAGCAGCCAACGCGCCAATCGCTGATTGACTTCGTGCAACCGATTGCACGCCGCAACCTGAGTTGCCTGCAATCCCAGCAATTGAGAGTAGCGATTCAACATCCTTTCCAATTGAGGGCATTTGGGAAGCATCTTTTCCAGATCGGTGGCACGCATGCGAAATGCATGGCCCGCGATCTGCACCAAGGCGCGGGTCGCGCTCGTATGCAAGCCCACTACCAGAGGCAAACCGACAAAGCCTTCCTTGCCGGTGACGCCGACCTCTACACTTTTTCCATCCCCCATCACGCTTAGAATGGAAACCATTCCACTGTCCGGAAAGTAGCAATAGCGAATCGGCTCTCCCACCTCGTTTAGCAGTTCATGTGCCTTCAACTCGATTGCTTCCAGTTCTGGAAATACTAAATCGCGCTCTTTGCGCGGCAAACCTAGCAGGATTTCATTGCGCATCAAATTGCGGGGAAGGACAGATGGCTTCGGGGTGAAGCCGGCAGAGAAACCAGACATTGTTTTAGCCATAGCGGCTCCGGCGTGCGGTGTCCGATTTCGCAGGTCTCGGCACGAGGCCGCCGGAAATTGCTAGAAGAGACATCTTCACCTTACCTCATGGATGTCTAACGATCAATACTAGCCGTATCCGTTAAACAAATAATTTATTCCCACTTTGGAAGGAAAATGGTACGCTAGCGTACAGTGTTGACAGTATTGCAGTTGGGTTGCTTCGGTCGGACAATTACTCAAAGAGAATTACAGCAAAAGAGCGGAAGAAATCAGGCAATGTCTGAAAACCATTCTGATCGTCGACGACAGCCGAACCGTCCGAAGCAGCCTGCGAACATCACTCGAACAACGTACCGATTGGAAAATCTGCGGCGAAGCTGAGAACGGTCGCGAAGGTATCGATCAAGCTTTAAGGCTCCGTCCCGACCTCATTCTTCTGGATCTTTCCATGCCCGTCATGAATGGTTTCGAAGCTGCCCGAGAACTTCAGCGATTGCTGCCTAAAGTGCCAATCCTGATGTTCACAACCTTCTGTGACGCACACGTCGAACGGCAGGCATTAGCTGTGGGCGTCACCGCGGTCAAGTCAAAATCAGAGAGTCTGGAGTCGCTTTGCGGAAGTATCCAGGATTTGTTCGAGGCCAGCTAAAGGGTAAGGTTTTCAAAATACGTTCTTATTTGTTATTGCAAGTTTTTATTGCAGGCACATGCGTCGAAAAGCCAAAATCGTTCCCCCCGATTGGTCGCTAAAAATTGAGGGGCTCCGCCGCAGTCGGCAACTGAGCCAGGCTGACTTCGGAGCTAAATTAGGCGGCTCTGCCATGGCAATCTCTCGTTGGGAGCATGGAGTGGCTGAGCCCTCCGGAGCAATGTATATCCGCCTGGGCAACCTGGCAGGCGATCCGCTTTGCTGGTTCTTCTGGAAGCGTGCTGGTCTGCGGCTTTCAGATGTCACCCGCGTATTGCCCGCAGTTCGCCGTCGCTTTGCTGAAAGCAGAATTTCCCAAGTACACTTCGTGCGCGCCGGAGGCAAAACCACTAACTCGCTTAAGAAGGCCAGTCTGGTCGCCGTTCCACTCCTTCCCGTCCATGCTGCCACGTTAGGCCATGAAGGAGACAATGTCGATCTGGCGGAAGTCCCGGCCGATTCCATGTTGGCCGCGCCCATTGAGTGGTGCCCGAATCCCGAATCCACTCTCTGCCTGCGAGTCAAAGGCAATTCCATGTCGCCCCTCATCCTCGATGGCTACATCATCGCCATCGATACTTCCAGTGTAGAAAATGACAAACTGGTTGGCCAGATCGTAGTAGCGTCCCATAGAGAAAAAGGATTGTTGGTCTCGCGCTTGATTCGCTTCGATCACACCGACGCTCTAGTATCGGATCACAGAGAGTACGGCTCCGTTCCCGTAACCCCTGGTTCCGAATGGAGGATCGTGGGCAAGGTCCTATGGTGGACTGGCCGGGCGAGGTAAGAGCGGCGGTAGCCGGACTCACAGGTCCGGGCGAGTTTTTGAAATAAGGCCCCCTGACAACCAAGAAAGCCTTCGCCATCCGAAACTGAAACGTTTCCTCTTTTGGTCTCACTATCAATGTGGAAGTCAAAAGGTAACTTCCGCCTGATTCCCATTGCAGGCTATACCGGCAGAAGGAGGAACCAACATGCCCTCGAAGCAGTTCGAAGAAAAACAAATCGTAGAAAAGTTCACCGAGAGAGAGAAACCCGGGAAACCCGAAAAAGGCGAGAAGCACGAAAAGGAATACAAAGAGAGCAAAGAAAAAGAAGGCAAAGATTGTAAAGACTCAGAAGGCAAGTACGAACCCGACGGCAAGGGACAAATGCTCGATAAGACGCACAAGGATCATGGGGAGATCCAAGATATCTACAAGACGCACAAGGACCACGGAGAGGCCCACGTTGCTTATCCACAATTTGCGGCGGCGGCCTCGCACGGCGCCCCAAAGTTGCCGGAGAAGTACATTGTTGAAAAAATTCCTCACAAGGAAAAGATCGAGATCAAAGAGTACGTGCACGAAGGAAAACACCTGAAGAACGAGATCAAAGAAATCAAGATCGAGATCAAAGAATTCAAACATGAAAAAGCCGAGTACGAGGGAATACCGGGTGGCACTTACCCGGGTGGTCCGGTTGAGCAGCGGCTTACTGCTCTCGAATCGGCAGTATCACAATTGCTGCATTTCATCCCAGAGAATCTGCGGCCCGACCTTACCCAAGGTGCGCTTAAGCAGGAGCCCGACGCGGCAAAGCCGGGCGCAGCCGGAGCAAACAAGCCGGCTGATCCCAAGGCTGAGCCCTCAACAAAAAGGTAAGGGCTAATCTCGGATAAGGGCAGGTCTTGCGCCTGCCCTTTCTTTGGAGCAAACGCAAATGTGGCTGATATTGTGTTCTTCCTCTGATCCGTCGGGATTATGGGCTTATGAAGGTCTCAGACGGCTGGGTGTTGCTCCTCTAGAACTCATATTGGCCGAGTCGCTAGCTTATGGCAGTCTCTGGGAACATCGATTGGATAGCGGTGGCACGCACCTGAAGATAGTTTTGCCCGACCGTCGCACCTTGTGCAGTTCGCGAATTCGCGGAGCGGTCAATCGGTTGCTGGCGCCAGCGCCAGGAATAACCGAGCGCGCTGCTGTGTCAGACAAGGAGTACGCCCAGGCAGAACTGCAAGCGTTCTATCTAAGTTGGATAAAGGGACTTCCCGGTGTAGTTATTAATCGGCCGACGCCAATCGGTTTATGTGGATCTTGGTATCACCCCTCCGAGTGGGCATACCGCGCCAGTCACTCGGGCCTGCCGATAGCGCCTTATCGTCATAGCGCTCACGACGCACCAGAAAAGTGTTATCGTCCGCTAGTTCCTCAAGGCGCCACGATGCTGAACGTGATCGTGTTCCGCGGTGAGGTTTTTGGTGCACAACTGCCCGAACCCACTCTCAGTGCCTGCGCAAAACTTGCTGACGCGTCCGAAACTGAAATGTTGGGAATGGGACTTTATGCCGACGAAAACGGCGAGTGGACCTTCGCCAACGCAACGCCATGTCCTGACCTCTCCGTCGGCGGCGTGCCACTGCTTCAGCGTTTGGCCAAGGCCTTAACTCAAGGAGAACCCGCGTGATCCTCGTCTGCGGCATCCCGTCGGAATCACCTTTGCGAATGGTAACTTCTCGCCTCGAAGAAGTGGGCGTTCCGTTCCTCATGTTCAATCAGCGCGAATTTGCGAACTGCGAAATTTGGTTTGAAGTCAGCCACAAAGAGGTCAACGGAGAGTTGCGCATTGGCGAGCGAACTTACAAATTGCAAGATTTTACAGCCATTTATCCGAGGATGATGGATGATCGTTTCCTGCCAGAATTATCCCAAGAGCCTCCGGATTCGGCCTTGCGCAAATATTGCCGTTCCTTCCACGACACTCTCGTGCGCTGGATGGAAATTGCCTCCGCCCTCGTCATCAATCGCTGCGCCCCGATGGCGAGCAATTCCTCGAAACCCTATCAGGCTCAGTTGATACGCGAACAAGGTTTCTTCGTCCCCGAAACCCTGATTACTAACGATCCGGAACTAGTTCGCGAGTTTCGTGCCAGGCGTGGACGCATTATCTACAAGTCAATCAGCGCCGTGCGCTCGATTGTCCAAGAGCTCAACGATGAAGACGAACAGAGACTGGAACGCATTCGCTGGTGCCCAACGCAATTTCAGGCATTCGTGGAAGGAACCAACCTGCGAGTGCATACTATCGGAGACGAAGCCTTCGCCGCCGCAGTACGCAGTGATGCCACCGATTACAGGTATGCGGCGCGCCAATCAGGTGAGCCCGCCGAGTTGCGCGACGTAAGGCTATCCTCCGAATTGACCGAAAAGTGTCTGCGGCTCTCGCGCGTGCTCGGTCTTGAGTTTGCAGGGATCGATCTTAAAGTAACTCCGGACGACGAGGTCTTCTGTTTCGAAGTCACCCCTGTCCGGCCTTTAGCTATTATGAAGCGAATACCAGCCAACCAATCTCAGCGGCGGTCGCCCGTCGCCTCGAATCGGCCGCGACCCGATATCTGACGACCCAAGTTTGACGTTGCTAGCCTCACGTTGGTGGAGGCGGATTCTCGTTACGCGAACAAAAATTCCTTAGTACGTAGTTCCTTAATCGTATCCCGCAGCTTGGCCGCCTTCTCAAATTCAAACCGCTTCGCTGCCTCCCGCATATCACTTTCCAACTTCGCAATATAAGCGTCCAACTCCTCCTGCGATTTCAGCTCCGGAATTCCATCAACATCCGAGGAGGTCAAATCGGCATAGTCGGCGCCCACAATCGCGACCAGCGTCATGTCCAGTGGCCGAATAATTGATTCAGGCGTGATCCCATTCTCTAAGTTATAAGCTTCCTGAATCGCGCGCCGCCGGTTCGTTTCATCCAACGCCTTCTTCATGGAGTCGGTCATGCGATCCGCATAGAGAATCGCCCGCCCGTTCAAATTGCGAGCGCAGCGTCCAATGGTCTGGATCAGAGAACCAGCCGAGCGTAGGAACCCTTCCTTATCGGCGTCGAGAATCGCCACTAACGATACTTCCGGCAGATCAAGCCCCTCGCGCAGAAGATTGATGCCGATCAGTACATCAAATTCTCCTTTGCGCAAATCGCGCAAAATTTTCACCCGCTCCAGCGTCTCAATTTCGGAGTGCATGTAACGGCACTTCACGCCCACTTCGCTGTAATACTCCGCCAAGTCTTCCGACATGCGCTTAGTGAGAGTAGTCACCAGTACGCGCTCGTTGCGAGCCACCCGGTCGCGGATCATATGCAGCAAATCGTCAATCTGTCCCTTAACCGGCCGAATCTCGACCGGAGGATCAATCAGCCCAGTAGGCCTGATGATCTGTTCCACGACCACACCAGCCGACTTAGTAAGCTCATAAGGTCCAGGCGTGGCCGAAACATAAATGAGCTGATTCGTGCGATGCTCGAATTCTTCAAAAGTCAGCGGACGATTGTCCAATGCCGAAGGCATTCGAAATCCATACTCGACCAGTGTCTGCTTCCGCGAACGGTCGCCATGATACATGCCATGCAGTTGCGGAACCGTCTGATGCGATTCATCAATAAACATCAGATAGTCGCGCGGGAAATAATCCAGCAAAGTTGGTGGAGGCTCCCCCGGCATCCGACCAGTAAAGTGCCGCGAATAATTTTCGATGCCATGGCAATAGCCCATAGCCTTGATCATTTCCAGGTCATACATCACGCGTTGATGAATGCGCTGCGACTCCACTGGCCGCCCCTGCTTCTCGAGCTCCACTTCCCACCAGGCCAGTTCAGCTTTGATCGATGCCACCGCCGAAGCCCGTGTCTCTTCCTTCATCACATAGTGAGTCTTGGGATAAATCGGCAGCCGCATGTAACGCTGCTTGACCGTCCCAAATAAAGGATCGATCTGCGACAGCGATTCAACCTCATCCCCAAACATCTCAATCCGATAAGCATTGTCATCATAGGTCGGATAAATCTCGATCACATCCCCACGCACCCGAAACGTCCCGCGCCGAAAATCCCCCTCCGTCCGCTCATAAAGAATATCGACCAGTTTGCGGGTGATGTCCCCACGCTTGATCTTCTGTCCTTTTTCTAGAAACAGCATCATCCCGTAATAAGCCTCGGGAGATCCCAACCCGTAAATGCAACTCACGGAAGCTACAATCAAACAATCCCGCCGCTCAAATAATGACCGCGTCGCGGATAGCCGCAACTTGTCCAGTTCATCGTTAATGGTCGACTCTTTTTCAATATAAAGATCCGCCGCCGGCACATAAGCCTCGGGCTGGTAATAGTCGTAGTAGGAGACGAAATATTCGACCGCGTTGTGTGGGAAGAATGTCTTGAATTCGTGGTAGAGCTGAGCCGCGAGCGTTTTGTTGTGCGCCATCACCAGCGCCGGACGATTAGCAGCCTCAATCACTTTGGCGGCGGTGTAGGTTTTACCCGATCCCGTTACGCCCAGCAAAACCTGATGCTGCTCGCGATCAAACACTCCTCGCGTGAGCGCTTCGATGGCTTTCGCCTGATCGCCTTGAGGTTTGTAGCTGCTTACCAGCTTGAAGTCCACAGTTCATTATATGTGACCGGAGGCCGAAGCCTGTGGATGCACTTCTACGTGCACTTCCGTGTAAATATGTTGTTTGGAAGGCAGGTACTACGGAACTTTATACTAAGTGATTCACCCTAGAAACTGAGCAAAACTGCCAATCATCTCCCTCCTCGATGCACTCTTCGTGACTTTGGTAATCGCCATTTTCCAAAGAAAAAACAGCGCCTACAAGGTTTTCACACTTAGTTAACACCAAAACCCTGGATTTGGCCGCGAGAATGCAAAATGAGACGCAAAGACCCGAATCCAGATGTGCCGAGGGACTTGACCGTTCAGCCACTTGCGGCGGCCAAGGTGCATCGGTGAGGTGCGAAGTTTATGGAAGAACAGTTTAGTCAAGTGGGGCCAAGGGAACGACAAATCATCGATTTGCTTCTCCAGGGATGCGACAACTCAGAAATCGCTCGCGATCTGAACATTGCCGAGCGCACCGTCAAAGCACATTTCAACCGCCTTTTTCTGCGGTTCGGAATCAAGGGTGGCATCAAGCGGGTAAAGCTCGCGACTTTGCTTTATAGGAGACAACTATGGTTGGAGAGACAGCAAACCACCGCGGACCGAGTGAACGCGAGCAACTAATTATTCAACGCGTAGCCGAGGGCTGCAAGAACCGGGAGATCGCCGATTCTCTAGGTACCACCGAACACGTAGTAAAAAATTATCTGCGTTTGATCTACGACAAACTGGGGTTGTGGAACCGGGTCGAACTGGCGCTATGGTACGAAGCGCGCCAGCACGAGCAGGTTTATCAAGCCTGATGCAGCTTCTAGTTCTCAGCCAACGAATCTAGGTAGTCATCCAACGAACCTAAGGTTGTCATCCTGAGCGAAGCGAAGGACCTCATGTTCCCCATCGCGTCGTCCTGATGACAGCCGCGGGTACCGAGTATAGGGTTGGCCCATCCTTGCGAGTCCTTTTGCGCAAGGGTGGGATTCCCCCATCCGCTACACTCTGGGGATTTTATCGAATAGACCGGATCACCCCTTGCGAAAGATGTAACGGCGCTCACACCCGCCCCTTGCAAAAAACGCAAGGAGCAGGCCGCCCTCCGACATATTCGGTCGATAAATGACCGGGCCACCCGCCCGCCCCTTCCGCAATCTGAAATCATACTCACTTGTGTTCGGAAAGAGGGGATCAGGTCTCGCCCTCCCGTCTCAAACGGAGATAGAACGGATGAAAGTTGTCGTACTCCCTACGTGAACGAAAGGAGTGGACAGGTCAAGATCGGCGTGCCCGAGAAGAAAAGTCCTTCAGCGTCCCGACAAGAGGACTCTCACTTCCATAAATATCATGGCTATTCCGAACAGAAGCAGGACTAGTCCTCCGGCACGATAATCAATCCGTGAATATCTTTCAACCGAAAGACGTTTCGCGGAGCCAGTTTTTTGCGCGTGCCAATTCCAAAGGTGTACATATCTCGCGGGATCGCAGAGCATGAGATAGCCGAGACCGATACACGCCGTTGCGACCAACGATAAACACACAATCCAATAGGCAGTTTGGAGCATCTCTTGCTAGCCTCAAGTCGTGCCGGTTTGGCAGCCCGAATAGGTAATCTGGCGGGTGCCCCACCTTTAGCCACCAAAGTATAGCCCGGGATTTTGGATGGCCCGATCCTTGCGTTTTTTGCAAGGGGCGGGTGCTGCCACCGCTCATGCTGCCGGTTTTCTTAGCTGCATCTTCATCACGCTGGTGTCATTCACCTGGACCTTCCCCGTCTGCCCCTGTAAAGTAATCCCGAAAACTGCTCCACGGCCACTGCTCCGGTTCCGCTACCAACCCGCGCTTCACGGGATTGCGATGCATATAACGAAGCTTCTCCACCCGCTTGCGTTCAGTCCACACGTTGAAATCATAGAAGCGTGCCTGCCAAAGGTGCACCGGGACCAGGCTCCACAGCGAAGTTTGGTTCCCATTGCGCTTCTGGCACACACGCCGCAAAACCCGCTGCGCAAATCGTTGCTTCACCGCCTGCATCACTTTCGATGGATCCCCCTCCTGCGGCTCGCTGATCAACAGATGAAAGTGACCGGGCCACCGAGTGTGAGTGTACTCGCCGGCCGCTTGCAGAAGTTGGAAGCCCGCGCCGTGCGCCACTCAGCGTTCCAGGATTTCCTTGTATGCATTCAGGGCGACTTTCTTCGGTTGGCTGGGCAGCAGGACGTCGACATTGCGTGTGGCGTTGCCGCCAATCCCGACTTGGCCGATACGCACAATGCCATTGCCAAAATCGGCAAATATCGGAACCAGCATGGCAAAGTGCTCATCGACCTCGCTCTGAGAAATGGTCATGTGTAACTTCATCTTGCCGCCGTCCGCAGGCGAGAGCTGATACTCAAAGTGGTAGCGCGGCACTTGAGTGCCGTAAACCCATTCGTTAAAGAACCAGTCCAAACGGCCGTTTCCCCTTAGATCCATCATTTTGCTCATGTGTTTTTCAGCAATCGCCTTGAAGGACTCAGTGCTGGCGGAACGCTCGCGGTGACTCTCCACAAAGTCATGCATCATGGCAATAAACGCCTTGTCCTGGTCGTCGGGGCTGTACATGATCGAGCGCAGCATTTGCAGAACGTAAGCGCCTTTGGCATAAGTCACTTGTTGATAAGCACTTTCTGAACGCGGCGATATCAGTCGCATGCCCATCCAAAGAGGGCCAGCATCGTCCGGAGCTATGCCATAATTATTCTTCTCCAGAATACGGAGCCGCAAGCGTTCCCAAAAATCGATGTAGTCCTTTCGCCAGTCTTTTCCCACCGCCTGCTGCAGAAACAGGCCGGCGGAGAATTCGGCAAATCCCTCCGAGAGCCATTGATCGTGATACGAAGCCCAGCCCACGGCATGGCCCCACCATTGGTGGGCGACTTCGTGAGGTGTTACCTCCTGCACGAAACCAGTGAATTTGTTGTCGATGTGTCCAAACAGCATCCATCTCTGAGTTGAGTCCATATACGCGGAAATGGGAAGATAGACCAGGTTTGGCCATGACTGTCCAAATGCGAAATTGGGCTGCTCAGTGATGTAGATGTCGTCATAAGGACTTCTGCCGAAGAAAAAAGTGCACAGTTGCAACTGCGCCCGTGTCTGCTCCAATGCATACTTTGTCATGGCGCTCGGAGCCATAGACCGCAAAACGCTAAAACGGCGCAGCGAGTCAGGTAACTCAGTCAAGTAATAGCCTGAGATCTTATAGCCGGTTTTCTCATCGGGTAAATCGACTCTCTTATAGTCCCCATAGTTGAAGCCGGCGACCGCAACCGGAATGGGAGTTACCCAGTGCGTAACCGCAAAGCCTTGTTCCGTCGACTCTGCTTGTAATCTTCCAACGCTGATGACCTTGTATCGATGAGGGACCTTAAAAGTCAGATCGTAAAGCGCTCGCTCGCCAAACCCATTGAGGTTTGGATACCATGAAGTTCGCGCGCCCACATAGAAACTTCCTTCGCCAGCCTCTTCGAGGACCTTGTCGCCCGCATACTCAACCGTAATGGAGTGTGCTTTGCCCGCTTCGGGCGCTTGGGGAAGGATGGCGTAAAACGAGCCGTCCTCTTTTTTACTCTCCTGAACCCAATAGAGATCCTGTCCTTGTTCGTCTGTGACGCGCGTGACCCGAAGATTCGGCAACAATCCAAACTTGAGGACCCTCTCACCGGCCACGAGTGGCTCGAAGGTTATCGTGGCGATGCCGAACAGATGATCGTTCTTGGAGATCACGGTCTCGATTTTGTAATGGTGCGTAGCAAACAGGCGACGGTCCTGACTTGAGCTCGCGGTGCGGTCCACGTATTCAGATTTCAAATGCGCCAGGTACCAGATACCATCATCCATCCCTTCGGGATCGTAGTTGATGAGAGCGACCTCCTCCGGCGAATCAAGCTGAGGCAGTGCCCCGACCCTCGCTCTGACAAAAAAAAGCAGATCCTTGTGTTTCGTACCGCGGATGTAGGCGTTAAAAAATTCCGGATGCAAAGGATTGTAGAGAGCCGCCATAAGATCGGCGTCGACGTTGTCCATGGTCTCACCCTCGAATAAGAACTGAGTAAAACTCAATGCATGCTCGCGGCGTTGTCGCATCTTTTCCCGCCAGTGGCTAAATACTGTTGCCGTCTCCGGAGGAGCCGTCCCCAGATGCCCTCCCAACCCCGGAACGAATTTCGACCAGGCTCCTCTGGTGAATCGGAAAACCACTTCGGTAAAATCTTCGTTGACCTCCTCAGCACCGATGCGCCTGCTCAGTTCGCGCGCGTCTAGAGGAGTTACGGCTTTGAGATTGAAATGGCCTTCCCCGACGAATATCGCGCCTGTCACGACCCCGTCCACTGGGTCCAATAGCGTCACAGTCCCTTTCTGAAACTGGAAAGTTGCCGCGTCCCAACTCAAGGTGAAATTGTCGAGGCGAAACGTTTCGCCTAGCCCAATCCCGCGTAGTTGCCGGTAGAGTGCGTCGGAATTGACAAATCCCTGACTCTTTCCGGTGACGGAAACGCTCACCTGCTGCTGGGCGATGGCGAGCGTAAGCTGGATTTGAACCGCTCCTTGCAAATCGACAGTCTTTATCAGGGGTTCGAAACCATCGCGCGTCACCTTGATCGAATACTTGCCGGGTTTCAGGTCGGTGGACACAAATTTTCCCTGACCGTCCGACGAAAGGATAACTGCCTGGGCCAGATTTTCCCCAGTGATCTCGATCCTCGCGCTGGCAATGACGGCGCCCGATGGATCCAGGATGGTGCCGGAAATCGTCTCCGCGTGCAGTCTTGTCGGCCCCATCAGGCAGAGAAGAAATAACGCCGTCATCGGCAGAGAATTTCGCAACGATTTCAGCGAGAGCGAAAAACGTCGATGATGCGCTTCGGCGGGGCGATGGATGGTTCTCCAAAGGTCGGATAGCAACATTTCACCTCTAACTACTCTTGGCCCACAGATAATCGTTAGTAAAGTACGTTGGGAGTTACGCTAACCGGGAGCCAGCTTAACATGTCAAGGCTGAGTGTTCTATGTAAAGCAGCCGATTGCGCTGCTAAAGAGGAGGCCACGCAGACGAACAACTTACTCGCAGGCACTTCGGCTGGCTGATTCGAAGCGATCCATTTGTGCTTCGCGCTGGCTGCTAAAGCGACCGTCGGCAGTCTTCCCGTACGGCTCTTCGCCCGGACAATAATAAAGGGCCGTGTGCGGGTCGACCCAGACCTCAATGGACGGATCTCCCTGAAAATGCACGACAGCTGGTGCGGGAGCCTCGGCAATACCTAGCGCCACCAGAGCCCGGCCCCACGGGCTGAGAGTTGCTTTCCGCGGCGACGCGGCAGCTGGCCATAGCAGGGCCACGAAGGCCACGAAGACAGCTATGCCTAGATACAGGTCAGCGCGGTGGAAGCGCAGTGTTACTCGCAGGTCGGCGAAGCGATGCAGCAGAGACGTTGCACTGGTGGCGTTGGTTGAGCTGAGCGTTAACTCCGTCGAAGTGGCGTCGATTGCGTAAGCGTCATCCTCATGCGAGTTAGCTGCAACTAAGTAAGAATATCTCGAGCGCGAATCCTGAGTCGCCACCAATTCCAATGACTGAACAGCTAGGTCGGAGTCTCTTCGTGTTGAATCTTCCTCGGTTGGATGCTCTACTGTGAGGTCTTTGGCCGCCTTGATCGGCCATTTGCGCTTTGGGAGCTCTTCGTCATACCGGCGATAGTCGAGCTGCGGATAGTCAAGCGCCGGATCAACGATAGCAGGCTTACTTACCGATCGGGTCCGCGACTTGGTAGCTGGTTGTTGCTGAACCGCCTCTCTTCTTTCTGGCGAGATCGTGTTTCTTACAACATCTTTCGCCGCATCCGGTCCAGTGAGAAACCCATTGCTCGCAGCTTCGATTGACGCTTCAGTGGATGGCCTCGGCGTGGCTTGGACGAGCGGCATGCCCTCTTGCCTCGCCTCTTGTGCGGTGCCGTCATCAACATCGCTCGGACGCCACAGTCCCTGTTCTTGGCTCATCAGCCACATCGAGGCCCAGTTACGCTGCATTCGTTCGCCGGGACGAAACTCGTCAAGCCCACAGCTTTGGCAGCGCGCTGCTTCGGCGGCCTTCGCAGCTCCACAATGTGGGCAGAGAGTGTTCACTTCGGGTTCGAGACGCCTAGGTTCACGACGAGCCTCCGGTTCCGCTTCGGTCTGCCGAGCGACCTTCCGGCGGTCGTTGTGTTCCTGGATAGTGAAAGCGGCGGACAGCAGGCCCTGAAAGGATTGCTCGTCGAGCGTCAGGTGAGTCCGCGTCAGATTGGTCCGGCTTGAAGACATGGTTATCGCGGGAGAGAAAGACCGCCCAGACTACCGCTAATTGTAGTGCAGTTTGGGCTGCCTGAAAACGAGAGAAAACGGAGGATGTTTTGGGATCGATTCCTGATTGGGAACGCCAATTCGGAAAGAATCATGAGAATCAGCTAACGAACGGCAACAAAAGTGGGCGGCAAAGACGTAACTCTGTGGTTTCAAAGGAGCGCACCAGGGGCGAAGATGTGGCGAATGGGTTGCTCTGGTCGTCATGGGGCGCGACCCCAAGACTGAACTGAAGGAGCCGACGAAATACCATGATTAACCTCAACGATATAAAAATCACTCCCCGAGACCAACAAGTCTTGCGACTGCTGGTACAGGGTTGCAGCAACAAAGAAATCGCGGGTCACCTGAATATCAGCCCGCGAACGGTCAAACAACACCTGCGCACACTATTTCTGCGCGCTGGCATTAAAGAAGGCCGGAAGCGCGTGAAACTCGCGACCGCGATGTTCATCAAGGAGCAGGTGCAATCATGCAACCCCGTGATCGGCTGACCGCCAAAGAAGTACAGGTCGCAACCCTGGTCTGGCAGGGTCTTACTAATAAGGATATTGCCGGCGTGCTAAGAACGAGCGAGCAGGTGGTGAAGAATTACCTGCGCACCGCCTTCGACAAGCTGGGAGTGTGGACCCGGCTCGAACTCGCCCTCTATGTAGCTGGGCATGGGGGAGCGAACTGGCATGTGCAACTGGGGAACGGGCTGTCACCCGGTGAGGTGGGGTGGAATATTGCGGCCGGTGAGGAAGGTGTCGCTCAGACGGATGTGAGAACAAAGGCGGGCGTTCGCTGAAAATTTCGCTGAGAGTTTCAGGACATGCTCCCATCCTATTGCTTAGGGACGGAAACAGATTTCACATTGCTGAATTGGACGGTCATTCCCACGGACCGCGACGGTTTGTGGGAACGCCCGTCCTAAGCGTCATAGTTTCAATGGAATAACAGCCCTTCCTCAAGCCGAAATTACCGTCCCGGAAAACCCAATAGCTACCGCAATCCCGGTAATCAAATTGCTTGGTTACTCCCGGACCCGTTCGATCTGCTCCAGCCGTTCAGAACTTAAATCAGTTCAGATCTCATCGGTTCAGCGTTCCATCAGTTCAGATCGAGACTGAGGTAGGTATGACTTACAAGGACATTTTCTGGATGGCCTGCGACTCAACCGAGCAGCTTCGCGCCGAATACGGACCTTTCCATACCCGCGAAGAAGCCGAGCTCGAAGCCCGCAAACTAGGTTTCGGATACCTTCTGCGCTACGAGCACATTCTCGGTCCCAATGAAGAGATTGAGGAAGTACGCTGCGTTTTTATCGAACTGCAGGATGTTCCCAACGCGCCGAAAGAAGGCGTGACCTTTCATACCCGCTGTGCCAGTTGCGGCGAGAGCGCGGCCCACGAGAGATCATGGGAAGCGGAAGTCTGGGCCGACATCCACGAATTCGAACATGCCCGCCACAAAGTCCGCCTCTTCGAGCACGCTCTCGGAGAAGGCCTAAAAGAAATAGGCGACTGGCGCAGTAGAGCCGCCTAATCGACCCGTGTAGAGCGGACATTCCTGTCCGCTGCCTTTGCTTCTAAGCCGTGAGCGGGCCCATTCTTTGTTTTGTGAAGTGCAGGTTCCAAGCCTCCGCCCACCTATTGAAAATGTCATCCTGAGTGGAGTAGCCCCAATGATCCGAATCGCGCCGACGATCCGCAGTACATCCTCCGCCTCGTCGGACAAGTCATCACCGTCAGTCTCGAAACCGTAAAAATCGTCAGTTCACTCCCGCGTCTGGGATTAGAAAACTAGTCGTCACACATTTCCACCTGCGGCGAATTCCAATACATCCTAAGCTGGCCTTATTCGTCACAAACGCCCGGACCACCCATCACAGACACCTCACCATCCACCGGCGACAATGGAGATCGACCTGTGGCAGGCCAGAAGTGTGCGCCCCTCGAAACTCTCCCAGTCCACTTGTCGCGCTCTCTGACAACATGAAGACAACACGAAAAAAACGTGAATTCGGGACCATCGGCCGGCTGCGGCTCGCCGTCGAAAACCTCCAGAAAATGCGAAAAAACCAGCTAACTCCTCTGTTTCAAAGACTCTACCCATAACTCATTTAGATTCAAAGACCCAAGCAAAAATTTCCTCCTAACCCCAAGATTCCATTAGACCAGGGGGAGGGGGTGGGGGTACCCGATACCAACCAGCTAACACCCTCAGATTGATAATCAAAAGCAGCAATCAAAAACAGAGCAGGGATAGGGATGACGATGACGATGACGATGAGATGAGGCGTCCTTCAGCGAGTCAGTTTGGCGGCGGCAGCTTCGTCGAGCAGCCACAACAATTTTCCGTCCGAGGGCTGCACTCGTTGCGAGGGAAGTGGCGGAGTGTTCTTGCCTTCGAGAACCGTATGCAGCATGTCGGCTTTATCGGGACCACTAGCCAGGAACATCACCTCCGCCGCGCGATCGAGCACCGGGAAAGTAAAAGTGATGCGGTGAGTATTAAACTTCGCAACCCAATTGGCGACCACCAGGCGCGACTGTTCGTCGAGCGCCGCCGAATCGGGAAACAGGGAAGCGGTGTGGCCATCAGGACCCATGCCCAGCAGAATCAGGTCGAAGCGCGGAAACTCTCCAGCTTTGAGTTCAAAGAAGCGCCGCATCTGGGTTTCATACTCTAAAGCCGCAGCGGCGGCATCGGGATTCTCAGCGTGTACGCGAAAAACATTTTCGGCGGGAATTGAAATCTTGCTGAGCAACGATTCCTTCACCATCCGATAGTTGCTTTCGGCGTCGGTCGGCGGGACATGCCGTTCGTCGCCGAAAAACAGGAAGACGCGGTTCCAGACAAAGTCGGCGTAATTAGTAGCCAGCAGGGAATAGAGAGCCTTTGGAGTAGAGCCCCCGGAGAGCGCAACCGTGAAGCGTCCCTGAGCGCCGATGGCGGCGCGAGCCACGCTTACGAACTCTTCCGCGGCAGCATGAAAAAGATCGGCCGCAGTAGCCACGATTTCGATGGTTCGAGTAGAAGGCATAGCTCTACACCACGCTGTTCGCAGGAAGTTTATTCGTAGCTTTATTTGTAATTTCGTTCGCGTTGCGGTCAGCGAGAGAGGCGCCGTAGCAAGCCGCTCCCAACAGCCCGACTTTTTCGTTGGTAATCACGTGTACCGGAATAGCTTCAAGCAGTGGCTGCATGCGTCCTTTGCTGAGAAAAGCCTGCATAAACAGTGGTCCCGAGAGCTTGGGCAAAATTTTCGGCGCGATTCCTCCCGCCAGAAAAACGCCGCCCGTTGCCAGAACTTTGAGCGCCATGTTGCCCGCTTCGGCGCCGTAAATCGAGATCCACAAACCCAGAGCCTGCTCTGCAAGAGGAGCTTTGGCAGAAACCGCAGCTCGCGAGATCGCCGCTGCCGGATCGCCGTTTGCGATTTCGTCGCGCAACCATTGCGGCTCTTCGCCACGATGCGTGTCCTTGAGAAACAGATACACGTTTACCAGACCAGGTCCGGAAACGATGCGTTCATAGCTGACGTGTCCGAAGCGAGTGAGCAAGTAGCGGAGAAGTTCAATCTCCAGTTCGTTGCGCGGAGCGAAATCGCAGTGTCCGCCTTCGCAAGCGTAAATGTGTTGGCCCTGTCCATCGCGGATAATGCCAGCTTCTCCCAAGCCCGTTCCAGCCGCGACTACAGCTTGATTGCCAGCAGGAGCCTGCTTATGCACTTGCGTATTAATTTGATTGAGAGCAACGGTATCAGATGGTTCCAGGCACTGGATTCCCCAAGCCTGCGCCTCAAGATCGTTAATGATGCTGACCGAATCAAGTTGCAATTCCTGAGCCAGGCGCGTCGATTCGACTACCCACGGAAGATTGGAAGTTTCAACGCGTCCGTTACGCACCGGACCAGCAATCCCGAAACTCGCGATCGTCGGACGAGTACCAGTTTCGGATATAAACTTGACTACGATTTCATCGAGCCCGCGAAATTCCCGGCTCGCAAAAACATTTTCATGGACAGCAACAAAACGGCAGCTACCGTTAGCTTGATCCGGTCGATAGTAGGTCAGGCGTGCGTGGGTTCCACCAATGTCTCCTGCGAGAATCATTCTTGGAATTATCGATGTTCCCATCATTGTTCGAAATTTCTCCAGCGTCGACCATCGCGTTCCATTAGTTCGTCAGACTCTTTCGGACCCCAGGTTCCAGCCGGATAGTTGGGGAAATTACGCGGCGGCAGCGCCTTCCACACATCGAGCACCGGATTAACGATGCTCCAGCCCGCTTCGACCATGTCAGCCCGTTGAAAAAGCGTGGCGTCGCCAATCATGCAGTCATGCAACAAGCGTTCGTAGCCAGTCGACGGAGTGAGGCCGAAATAGTCGGCATAAGCGAAGTCCATATTGACTTCGCCGAGCTGCATAGCAGGACCAGGAGTCTTGGCAGCGAAGCGTAGAGAGATTCCTTCTTCCGGCTGGATGTGAAGCACTAGCTGGTTGGGCATCATGTTTTCAACCTGTGTCTCACGAAACAGCATGAAGGGAGCTCGCCGGAACTGAATCACGACATGCGTGTTGCGTCCAGGCAGGCGCTTGCCAGTGCGAAGGTAGAAGGGAACTCCCGCCCAGCGCCAGTTGTCGATCAACAAGCGCATGGCGACAAAGGTTTCGGTGCGCGAGTCCGGTGGAACGCCCTCTTCGGAACGATACGCAGGCACGCGCTCTCCGTCCATGATGCCTTCGCCGTATTGCCCGCGAACGGTTTTGCTGAGCACGTCCTCGTCACTAAATGGCTGGACAGCATGCAGGATCTTGGCTTGCTCATCGCGCACCGCATTCGCCTCGAAGGAGATCGGAGGCTCCATCGCGGTCAGAGTAATGAGCTGCATGATGTGGTTCGGGACCATGTCGCGCAGGGCGCCGGCTCCGTCATAGTAGCCTCCGCGTTTTTCAACGCCAACGGTTTCGGCGACAGAAATCTGCACGTGATCAATATAACGGCGATTCCAGATGGGCTCGAAGATGCCATTTGCAAAACGGAGCGCCAAAATGTTTTGGACAGTTTCTTTTCCCAGGTAATGATCGATGCGGTAGATCTGGCATTCCGAAGCAACTTTTAGAAGCTGTTGGTTCAAAGTTTTGGCAGAATCGAGATCGTGGCCAAACGGCTTTTCGACAATCACGCGCCGCCAATGACCATTCTCTTCATGCATCAAGCCAACTTTCGAAATCCGTTCGACGATGTCACCGAAATAGTTAGGCGAAGTTGCGAGATAAAAAAAGTAATTGCCGTGGGCGTTATGGTCCTTATCTACCCGAACGAGCGTTTCTTTCAACTTGTCGTAAGTAGCGGAATCGTCGAAATCTCCACTCAGATAACTTATGCGCTGCATAAACCAGTCCCATAAATCGGGATCGACGGCGCCGGTGGCAAATTTCTTAAAATCTTCGGTGAGCTTTTTCCGCGCATCCTCATCGCTCATCGGAGTTCGCCCCACTCCGATCACTGCGAACTCACGCGATAGCAGTTGCTGGCTGGCAAGATTGTAGAGAGCAGGAATCAGCTTACGGCGCGTCAAATCACCGGAAAAACCGAAGATGACCATGACACACGGATCTGCCGTGCGGCCAACTCGCGGCTTGATTGTTGCTGGCAGAATTTCTGTTTGAGCCATCATCTCCTCGTGATTACTTCGTCTTCGCAGGCGGCTTGAGTTCGATGTGCCCGCCGAATTTCTGTCGCATGGCGGAGAGCATTTTTTCCGCGAATGTATGCTCCTGCCGTGAGCGGAAACGGGTGTAAAGCGCAGCCGTCAGCACTTCGGCCGGAACCGCTTCTTCGAGCGCTGCCTGAATCGTCCAACGACCTTCACCGGAATCCTCCACATAACCGCTGTATTCGGAGAGCGTAGGATTCTCTACTAGCGCCATCGCCGTCAGGTCCAGCAACCACGAACTGATCACGCTGCCGCGCCGCCAGACCTCGGCAACATCAGGCAGGTTCAGATCGTAGCGGATATCTTCGGGAAGATCTTTGCTGGTCGCGTTCTTGAAGATGTCAAAGCCCTCGGCGTAGGCCTGCATGATTCCGTACTCAATGCCGTTGTGAACCATCTTGACGAAGTGTCCCGCGCCGTTGGGGCCGCAGTAAAGATAGCCTTCTTCTGAAGTACCTGCGGAAGCGCCGCTAAGTTTCTCGCGCCCAGGAGTACGAGGCACGTCTCCGCGTCCGGGAGCGAGTGTTTTGAAGATGGGGTCAAGACGCTGGACAACTTCTTTCGGCCCTCCAATCATCATGCAATAGCCCCGATCTATTCCCCAGACACCGCCGCTAGTGCCGACATCAACGTAGTGCACGCCCTTGGCAGCACAGATTTTCGCGCGGCGAACATCATCTTTGAAATAGGAGTTGCCCCCGTCGATGATCGTGTCGCCGGGCTGCATCGTCTTAAGCAGAGCCTGCACCGTTTTTTCCGTGGGATCGCCCGACGGCACCATAATCCATGCTGCACGCGGAGCGGTCAGCTTACCAACCAGATCATCAAGCGAAGAAGATGCCACCGCACCTTCGCCAGTGAGTCCCTTAACAGCTTCAGCGCTGAGATCTGAAACGACCAATGTGTGGCCGCCGCGCATCAGGCGTCGCGTCATGTTGGCGCCCATCTTTCCCAAACCTACCATTCCCAGTTGCATCGCAGCTCCTTAATTTGCTGGGTATTGGACGGGGCAGAGTCCCGTCACCACACGATTTGTTACACAACTTGCTTTACCAGTTCTGCGAGCTTGCTGAGCCCTGCTTTGACATCGCTGCCGAGGTGCACGCGCAATGCGCGGCGCTTGCGTTCGGCAAGAACTTGGAAATCTCCGCGAGCCTGTGCCGCCTTGACCACGCCAAAGGTGTATTTCTGTCCGGGGACGGCCAAGTCCTCAGCGTCGTCGCAAGTAACCTGGAGAAATACTCCGCTGTTGGGTCCACCTTTATACGCCTGTCCAGTCGAGTGCAAGAATCGTGGACCGAAGCCAAGGACGGTCGCCACGCGCTTACGATCGCGCACGTTCATTCGCAGACTGTGCATCAGAGCTTCGTGTTCGGCATTCATCTCGACATAACCAAGCAGAGCGAAATAGTCGCCGGCACCGAGACGCGCGAGGTGGGCGCGCAGATAGTTCTTGAGCGCTCCGTCGGACGCAGGGCCTGCACTCGCGGCCTTCGCGAGTTCGGCGGCATTGATTTCGTCGGTGAAGAGTTTAAAACCCTCTTCTTCAACAATCGGTTTTTCGGGAGGAAGCGAGCCTTTGCTTTCGTACTCCGAGGTGAGTTTCTTGGTTACGATCTTGCTCGCCTCGACGTCAGGCTGATTAAAAGCATTGATTCCGATAATCGAGCCTGCGACGGCAGTCGCAATCTCCCAGCGGAAGAATTCCTGCCCCAGGCTATAAGTATCGGACACCGCGATTCGAACTACAGGCTGCCCGGCTTTTTCCAGCGCGGCGACCTTGGTATCTTGTGCGGCGTCTGGCGCGGCCTCCAGACGGAGATAGGCGAAGACGCGGTCGTTTCCGTAGACCTCTGGCGCACCCGGCGTTTCGCGGTCAACCGGAATGATGCCTTTGCCCTGCTTGCCTGTAGATTCCGCGAGCAGCTGTTCAAGCCACGCACCGAGATCCGAAATTCCGGGCGAAGTGATGAGCGTAACTTTGTCGCGGCCAAGTTTTGCCGCCGTGCCGAGGATTAAGCCGAGCATCACACCCGGATTCTGTTCCACGGGAGTGGCCGCTTTGCAGGCTTCGACCATCTCCTTCGTCCGTTGGAGGAACTTGCCGATATCAAGACCCATTGCCGCGCCGGGAACCATGCCGAAATTAGAGAGTGCCGAGTAACGTCCGCCGATGGATGGCAGACCATAGAAAATGTGGCGGAAGCGGTCGCGCTCAGCGACCAACTGCATCTTCGAGCCGGGGTCAGTGATTGCAATAAAGTGACTACCTGCTCTGTCCGCGCCCACCGTTTGCTGCGCACGCTCGAAAAAATATTGTTTATAGATGTTGGGCTCAAGCGTACTCCCGGATTTGCTGGAAACGATGAAAAGCGTCTTGGCAATGTTGATTTTGCTTTCGATGGTTCTGATTTGCGCCGGGTCAGTGGAGTCAAGAATGTGCAGTCGCGGAAAGCCTGGAACTTCCGGGTAGGTCAACGAGAGCACTTCCGGACAGAGACTCGATCCTCCCATGCCAAGTAGCAGGATATCGGAGAATCCTGCGCTCTTGACCTCATCTGCCAACGCCTTCAGCTTGGCGATGTCGGCGATTTGGACGTCAGCGATCCCGAGCCATCCCAGCCACTTGGCTTCGTCCTCGTTAGTCCAGAGCGTGGCGTCGCCTTGCCAGAGCCGTCTTACTTTTCCTGATGCCCGCCAGTCGTTAAGGTTTTTTTTTACAGCACCGTCAAGATCAGGCGGCAGAGTTGCGTTCTGTTGGTTGACTTGGGATGAACTTGATCGCTTGGTGTTCTTCTCGACTGCGGCTAGGAGTGTGTCGAAGGCGTCGGCGAATAGCTTCACGCCATCGACCGTCAATTTGTCAGTTACATCTTTCATGACGATGCCGACTGCAGCCAGATCATCCATGGTTTTCCGCGCGCCGTCAATGTCTTCGGTTAGGCTTTGCCGCGGCTTGCCGTGATCGCGAAAAGCATCAAGCGTCGCGGGAGGAACGGTGTTGACGGTATCAGGTCCGATCAGTTCTTCGATGTAGAGTACATCACGATAGTTCGGATTCTTGGTGCTGGTGCTTGCCCAAAGCACGCGCTGCGTCTGAGCGCCCTTGGCCGCCAGCGCTTTCCAGCGCGGAGAAGAAAATATCCGCTCATAGGCTTCATAAGTCAGTTTGCCATTGGCGATCGCGACCTTGCCGAGAATGCCTTGCAATTTTGCCTTGCGGGCCGCATCAGTTTCCTTTTTCAGTCGATCGCTCACCAGCGAATCGACCAGCACATCGATGCGGCTGATGAAAAAGCTGGCTACGCTCGCCAGCTTGCTCACATCGCCTCCGCTGGTGGCAAATTTCTCTACGCCATCAATGAACGCAGCGGCGACTTCTTCATATACTCCCTGCGCGAATAAGAGCGTGACGTTGATGTTGATGCCTTCGCTAAGCAGTTGCCGGATTGCGGGAATACCTTCGGCGGTGCCCGGCACCTTGATCATTACATTGTCGCGGGCCACGGTCTTCCACAGCCGCCGCGCCTCGGCGACAGTGCCGTCGGTGTCATGGGCGAGGTAAGGAGAGACTTCCAAACTCACGTAACCGTCGCGCTTCTTAGTGCTCTGATACACAGGACGTAGCAAGTCGGCCGCGTCTTGAATATCGCGGATGGCTAGCAACTCATAACGGCCCTTGGCGTCGAGGTCAGCACGACCGGCGAGCGAATCCAGAAAATCCTGGTACTGGGTCGAGCCGGCGATGGCCTTCTCGAAAATCGCAGGATTCGAAGTCATTCCGCGCAGGCCGTCTTCAGTAATCAGGCGCTGCAGTTCGCCGTCCTTCAGCAGGTCGCGGCGGATGTAGTCGAGCCAGATCGATTGGCCGAAAGTCTGGAGTTGGACAAGAGGATTGGTGGCCTTTGCGGTTTCAAGCGTGCCCACTGGATTCATGACATCTCCTCACTGCATCAGGTGGCAGAATAACCGCCTGACATTAATAAGCTGTTACTTCATAACTTTTCACTTCGACGTCGTCATTACTTGCCAAGCACGTCACGCGCTGCCTGGATCACGGCATCGGTTGTGAAGCCAAACTTTTTCTGCAAATCTTTCAGCGGAGCGGACGCCCCAAAAGTGTGCATGCCTATGATGCGTCCTTTGAGCCCCGTGTATTGCGCCCATCCCATGGTCGAAGCCATCTCGACTGCGACCCGCGCGGTAACGTTGGGCGGAAGCACTTGATCGCGGTAACTCTGGTCCTGATGTTCGAATAAGTCCCACGAAGGCATGCTGACGACCCGTGCTCGGATGCCTTCCGCTTTAAGTTTCTCGTACGCTTCGATGCAGAGATATACTTCGCTCCCAGTGGCCATCAGGATGACTTGCGGCTTGGCATCTTCGGCGTCGGCCAGAATATAGGCACCGCGTGCCACACCGGCTGCCGCCGCGTACTTGGTGCGGTCAAAGGTGGGGAGGGCTTGCCGCGTCAGAACCAGCGCCACCGGTTCCTTCTGCAGCTTCATGATCACCTTCCATGCCTCAATGACCTCATTGGCATCGGCAGGACGCAGTGTCATCAGCCCTGGGATCGCTCGCATAGTGATCAATTGTTCAATCGGCTGATGGGTTGGTCCATCTTCGCCTACGCCGATGGAATCGTGGGTGAAGATCCAGATCGAGGGAACTTCCATGAGCGCCGAAAGGCGGATCGGCATCTTCATGTAGTCAGTGAAGATAAAAAAAGTCGAACCATAGGCGCGAATTTTCGACAGCACCATGCCGTTTACGATCGCGCCCATGGCGTGTTCGCGAATGCCGAAATGAAAGTTGCGCGCATTGTAGTTGCCAGCTTCGAAGTCTCCGGCGGTGTCGAATGTGAGCCTCGTTTTAGTCGATGGGTACAAATCTGCGGAGCCGCCCATGAGCCAAGGGGCGTTCTTTGCGATGGCATTGAGAACCTTGGCAGAAGAATCCCGGGTTGCGACTCCCTTGGCATCGGGCGCAAATGTCGGGAGCTCCTTGTCCCATCCCTCGGCAGGTTGCCGCTTTAGCATGCGTTCGTACTGCGCGGCTAGATCTGGATATTGTGCGCTGTATTTGCTAAATAATGTATGCCATTGGCTGCTTAGTTGCTTCCCGCGCTTGCCGATCACATCGCGAAAATTCCCGCGCACACCTTCGGGAACCAGGAATTTAGCGTCTTCAGGCCATCCATAGAAGCGCTTAGTCAGCTTTATTTCTTCTTCGCCAAGCGCTTCGCCATGAGCTTCTTTTGTGTCCTGCCGGTTTGGCGAACCGTATCCAATATGGCTGTCGACGATGATTAGTTTGGGGCGATCCTTTACGCTGAGGGCGTGGGTGTAGGCGTTGGCCAGCGCAACCAGATCGTTAGCATCGTGAACGTGTTGGACATCCCAGCCATACGCGGCAAAACGGGTGGGCACATTTTCGTCATAAGCGAGATCGGTGTTGCCTTCGATGGTGATGTGATTATTGTCGTAAATCCAACACAGGTTTGAAAGTTTGAGATGTCCCGCTGTCGAAGCCGCTTCCGACGAAATTCCCTCCATCATGTCGCCATCGCCACAAAACGTCCAAATGTTGTAGTTGAAGATGTCGAATCCTGGACGATTGAAATATTGTGCCAGCCAGCGTTCTGCGATGGCAAAACCAACGCTGTTCGCGACGCCCTGGCCAAGGGGGCCGGTGGTGGTCTCGACGCCTGTGGTTAATCCATATTCTGGATGTCCCGGCGTTTTGCTGCCCAATTGTCGAAAATTCTTAATCTCATCGAGCGAAACAGCGAGCGTCGGAAGAATCTTGCCGTCGGGACTCACATCTTTCACTCCTGCCAGATGCAACAAGGAATACAACAGCATGGAGGCATGTCCATTGGACAGTATGAAGCGGTCGCGGTTCGGCCAGATAGGGTCTTCCGGGTCGTAATTCAGAAACTGTTGCCAAAGACAATAGGCGACAGGAGCTAACGCCATCGGCGTCCCGGGATGGCCCGAGTTCGCCTTCTGCACCGCGTCCATCGAAAGAGTGCGAATCGTATTGATACACAACTGATCAAGTTGCGTACCGGTGGCGACAGACTGATCACTGACGGCCATCAATTCTCTCCTCGCAAATCGGCTAACAAATCGTACTCAACAACTTAGATGAAATCAGCACCCATATGGTTACACTGCGCTGACTGTCCCAAGTTTACATCGTGGTCAGAAAAAGAGACGAGGCACAAGAGGACTAGGCTTAGATTTTACACCGGGGAAACTTTGTTCGCTGGCTGCGGAGGACGTGCACTTCTGCACGTCGTGAGGGTGCCAACTTCAGGTATGAAAAGTCTTGTCCTGGCTGATCCTATGCTGCAATGTGGATGCCAGTTGGTCCACGTCCGTGGCCGAAAGGTTCATCACGTCAGGTTCAAGCATCGGGATGCGGTTGGTTCCAATCGCATCCCGGCGCACTTGAATCAGTAGAGCCTGTAGCGCATGGGCATCATATTTTTGCGGGGCCATCCTGATCAACTCCTGTAGGGCGGCTCCGATCGAGAGTCTTTCACGGTAGGGACGTTCGCTGGTCATGGCGTCAAAGGTATCTGCCAAAGCCACGATGCGCACAGCTTGCGGCATGTCGTCCCCATGCAAGCCGTCGGGGTAACCCGACCCGTCTCCGCGCTCATGATGCCAGCGCACAATTTCCGGAATCTGCGGCCAGGGAAACTGTACGTTGGTGACGATCTGATGTCCGACTGTGGTGTGGTCTCGCATCTCGCGGTATTCCTCGGCGTCGAGCTTAGAGGCTTTTTCAAACAGCCGCTTGTCGACGGCAACTTTACCAATGTCGTGCAGATATCCCGCCGAGCGCAACGGCGCCACATCGCTCGGATCCATCCCCAGAGCCTCGCCGATTGCCTGGGCGTAGCGACCTACACGTAGCGAATGTCCATGAATGTTGACGTGTTTGACGTCGATCGCGGTCGCGAAAGCTTCGAGCGCGTTGTCGTAGAAGCCATGCAAGGAGGCCAGCAGCCGCAGGTTTTCTGAAACCCGCTGTGCCAACGTCTGGCCGAGGGTATGATTCTGGATGACCAGCGCCACGTAATGGCTCAGCATTTGAAAGGCTTCCAACGAGTCTTCTTCGTACAAAGCTTCGCCGGGCCGACGGCCGAGGGCTATTACACCGACTAATTTTCCCCGAACTTTCAGCGGACAAATGCATTTAAATAGTTCTGGCGCGACGTTGCCGCTGGAACTCAAGAAAACGTCATAGGTGGAACTGTTGAGCAGTACTGGTCCGACGGCGGCCGTCAAGGTATGTATATGGCGGGGGAGTAAGGGAATGACGGAAGGTTCTGGCAGCAGCGCAAATCCTTGGCCATCGACCGAGGTGAGCACAGAAGGCCGTTCGCTAAACGAAAATAAAACAGCTTCTCGCGCGCCCGCCGCTTCCATTATGGCGGTCAGCACGGTTCGAGCGGTTTGGCGGAAGTCGCGGTCCGCCGTAAGTTCGGGGCCCAAATCCGCCAACGCTTCGAGTGTTCTAACAATCTTTTTAAAATTGGCTCCTTGCAATGCCCCTTGCGGAGGTACATGCGAGAAACCAGAGCCCAATCAGGTTAGCATCGCCGCTACGACCCAATTGTTAGTTAGTTTGGTGCGAGGAATTTAGCCCTGGCTGCGGATGTTTTGTTGCGAACGGTCGTGCATTCGTCCAGAAAAACCGTTCGGAATCCTCGAGAAACACGCAGAAGGACATGCGCCCTGCTGTATGCTTGACATGTGTCCAGCATTGGCTCATACTTCCGCCAAATCGCCCGCGCAGCTTGCGTTTTGACTGAATTTGTCCGGAAACTTACAGAGTGAGAGTGATCCGTGGTTGTGCCTCAATCTAGACCGTCTCGCTCGTGGAAAAGACTCGGAACCGATAGCGACCATCCCTCGGCTTTTTCCACCCGCAGCGACAGCGATCCACCCGGCGTTTCTAGAAGTGCCCACGAGAACATAGCCCTTTCGGCCCTGAAAGGATTGATCGCAGCCGGTGATCAGCGTTTGGACCCTACGCTGGCGACAATTACCGATGCTGCCCGACAGCTGACGGGCGCTTCCGGAGCCGCTCTCGCAATGTGGAAAGAGGGCGCGATGATTTGCCGTGCGCGTAGTGGTGAGACAGCCCCTCCGCTCGGTGCGCAGTTAAGTGCGGAGACCGGAATTTCAGGCGAATGTTTTCGCACAGCCAAAACTCAGAGCTGTGTCGATACAGAAAATGATCCACTGGTTGACGTGGAAGTCTGCCGCAGCCTTGGTTTGCGCTCGATCGCCGTCTTGCCGATCCAGGGCTGGCGCGGGGTCAATGGAATTCTTGAAGTTTTCTCCACCAAGCCAGCGGCCTTCACAGAGCAGCACATTATTCTTCTGCAGCAATTGGCGGCACTAGCTGAGCGGGCGCGAGCGACGCAACCGCACGGCGCATCGTCCGCCGCGCCGAAGATTTTAGTTGAGAAACCTCAACCTTCAGGCATTCTTCCAGCCTCGGATCGCGTTGGGGATGTGGCGCTCGCGTTCCTAGGCACTCGATCGCGGCCCTTCGCTTTAGGCGCCATCGGCCTGGTGGCAATTTCGCTCCTGGCCTTGATGATCTGGTTGGGCTGGCGCGGCCCGGATGAGACGAGCGGCAGAGCACATGCCGCGATGGCGGCTCCCGTCGCCATGTCGTCGAGCATGGCATCTGTTGAGTCGTCGATTGCGAATATGGCGGCTGCTGTCCCTCCGGACAAACATCGTCCCGACAGGGAGTTCCCCGATAATGATCCGGTCTGGAAAGCGAATCCTGGCGGCGAAGTTCTCTCTCCATCCGGCGGAAAGCCTTCGGCTGGAAGCCCCGTACGGTTGGCCTCGAAGGTGGACGAAGTCACGAGACAGAAGGCCGGTCAATCTCAAGTCAATCGATCGCCGCTGCTAGCTGACGTTGCTGCCAGTGTTGCCGTTCCGAACGGTACGCCGAATTCGCCTGCTGAATTGCATAACGATTCGGAATCCGATAAGAGCGTCGCGGCAGAGCCGTCGGCTACCACCACTTCAACGAGCCAGTCCGTCGACGGAGAAGGTTTCTCTGCCAAAACATCATTGCCCCGACCCTTTGTTCCGGTGTCGCAAGGCGTCACCGGCGGTCAACTTGTCCACCGGGTTGCGCCGGTTTATCCGGCACAGGCCCGCGCTCTGCGATTGGAGGGCACCGTGGTTCTGACTGCGGTGGTCATGGAAGATGGAAAGGTAGGCGATGTGAGAGTTGTTGACGGCTCGCCCGTGCTTGCCCAATCCGCTGTGGATGCGGTAAACCACTGGCGGTACAACCCCTATCAGCTCGACGGGAAACCGGTAAAGAATGAGATCACGGTCAATGTTGATTTCAAGTTTCCCGCTGAAGGACATTGAACCATTTTTTCCGTCCGAAGTTCTAAAACGAATCGACGACTCAACATCTCAATTCCTAGACGCCGACGGGGAACGGCTTGCTGTGAGTTTCCGAGCCCACTGAGAGTCCTGCAAATCTCCCTTGCAGCAGAGACATCAGCCCCGTGCACCAGTAGCCGATCACAAACAGCAGCAGAAACGGAACCGTAAAGTAATTCTCGTTGTCGATGGCGTAAAAGACTGCCAGCGCAAAATAAGTTCCGATCAAGAGTTCAATCCACGGAACCCATCCCAATCGCTTGCGGTATTTGGCCGCGAAGACTTTGTCTTTCTTTGTTTCGACGCGGTACTTCGGAGTACGGGCAAAGGCGGTCTGCTTGCCGACCAGCGCTTCCAGAACAGCGCGTGTATTCGTGATTGTCAGCCCGATGCCAAGAGCCATTAAGAGTGGCAGGTAGAGCAACGAACGCAGCCAGCTCTTCGGAAATAGCTCTTTCTGCGAAACCAGATAAAAGCTGGAAATAGAAAACGTCGAAGCCATGAACAAGGGAAGGTCGATGTAGAGCATCTGGAACCATCCCTGATAAAAGCGAATGATCATGGCGGGCATCAGCAGAACCGAGAGCACGATCATTAGCGGATAACTGAGATTCGCCGTCAGGTGATAGCACGCTTCGATCTTTACGTGTCGCGACGTATCGCTTGCGAGCACCCGCGGAAGTATTTTCTTAGAAACCTGAATTAAACCCTTCGCCCACCGAGCCTGCTGCGTCTTGAATGCGGTCATCTCCACCGGCAACTCAGCGGGGCATTCGACATCCTGCAGATAAACGAATTTCCAGCCCTTGAGCTGCGCACGATAGGAGAGGTCGGTGTCTTCGGTGAGCGTGTCATGCTCCCAGCCGCCAGCTTCGTCAATGGCGCATCGTCGCCACATGCCGGCTGTGCCATTGAAGTTAAAAAAAACACCAGTGCGTGCGCGCGCCGAGTGTTCCAGTACGAAATGGCCGTCTAGCAGAATGGCTTCGACTTCGGTTAGGAACGAGTAATGGCGGTTGATGTGCGTCCATCGCGTTTGCACCATACCAATCTTTGGGTCGGTAAAATGATCGATGCACTTCAACAGAAAGTCAGGTGGCGGAACAAAATCGGCATCGAAGATCGCGATGAATTCTCCCTTTGCCGTTTTCAAGCCTGCTTCCAAAGCGCCCGCTTTGAAGCCTTGACGATTCTCACGGTGGATGTATGTGACCGGATGTCCCAGTGCGGCATAGCGTTCGACCAGAATGCGCGCGACCTCTACGGTTTCGTCGGTCGAGTCATCGAGCAACTGAATGTCGAGCTTATCTTTCGGATACTCGAGTCGGCACACTGCGTCGAGTAGCCGATCCACTACATATTGTTCATTAAAGATTGGTAGCTGCACGGTGACGCGCGGAAGGTCGTCGAAACGAGCCCTGGGTTCGGTCGTCTTGTTCTTTTTATGCTTGTAATAAAGGTAGACCATCCAGTAGCGGTGCGCGCCGTAACTTGCCAGGATGGTCAACACAATGAAGTACGGAATCAGTAGCGCCAAGTCGAAAGCATTGACCTGGTAAAGCCCCTGGAAAGTCTTATCCAGAAAATGTTGGCGAAGGTAAGGCCCCAAGCCCTTGGAGGCAAGAATCATTGCCAGATTGGGCGGGAGAGAAGTCGATGTCAAATCCATGAGTCAACAAAACTATGCGTCAAAAAAAACACGGCAGTCCAAGTATTGTATCTGATTGGTCGAACCGGATTGAGACGTTGCACTAGCGCCATTCCTCACTCACTGGACTCAACTTCAGCTCGACCTTCTGATTGGAGCCTTCCGCCACTTTCACCGCCGTGCCATTCGCTTCCTCGGATTTCAGAAAATCGGTGTCGTACCATAAGTTATCTTCCAGATCCTCCCAGGCATATAGCGTGTAGTTTCCGGGAGTCAAGCCGGTAATCGTGAACTGTCCTTTCTGATCGGTCGATCCGGTCTTGAAATGGTCGGAAAGTTTGCGGTATTTTTCTTCCGGAACTGCAACTACCATGGCGTTGGCTACAGGATGGTCGGTATCCACATCTTTTTCTTTTTCAATAACTTCTCCCTCGACCGCTCCTCCTTTAGAGCTCACTGTCAGCTCAAGGGTCGTCGATCCACTGGCCGTGAATCCGGTTGCGATGTCTCGCCCGCCCAGCGTGACCGATTTCAAAAAGAAGCTACCCGGACCAGTGCCGCCTTCCACTTGCACTATATAGGTGCCAGGGTTTACGTCTTTCCACTGGAAGTTACCAAGCCGATCCACGGATGCATTCGTTCCAAAAAAGTCCTGGGACATGAAAAGGCCGGGATCTTCCGGTAGCTCGGCCGCGCGGAGATTAACCACGTATTGTGTCGGATCTCCAACGCCTCCTTCGATGTGAAGGTGACCGGAGATCGTAAAAGAAGGCAAGGGAGCAAGCTTTACGCCATCAACGTCAGCGGCGACCATGTTGATATCCTGGTGCGCGGTTAGTGGCTGCGTTCCTGTGGCGGCCGATGCCCTCAACACATATGATCCCGGACCAACTCCGCGGACTTCGAACTGGCCGTCAGGCCCAATTTCATTAACGTGGTAAGAATCGCCCGTTTTGGAGACCAACTCCACGGTAGGCTTCTGGCTGGCCGTGACGCCAGTTACAATTCCGCGAACTCGATACGTTCGAGACGGCACCAATGTGAGGTTGACCGGTACTTCATCGGCCGCCTTGAGCGTTACAGCTGAGGCCTGCGCGGCATCGTATGTACCGGGATAGTAAGTGGCAAGATAGCGGGTATCGGACTGGGCCTCACCTTGACTATTGTCTTGCGACTTCCCCTGCGGCGATTTGTCCTGCTGCTTTTCGTAGTCGCGGAAGTCGGGAGGTGGCACGACCAAAATCCAATACTGGCCGGGAAACAAACCTGAGAGACGATATTCTCCTAGATCGTTTGTTGCTTCAGTGCTGGCGGATTCGCGCTTGGTCTTGCCCGGTATTTTTTTCAGCGCAAGTATTCGGACGCCAGACATTGGATCGCCATCTTCGTCTGTAATGCGGCCGCTGATGACCGCCGTGGGTAGCATTCGAAAGAGAAGGTCTTCCACCGATCGTCCAGCCTGTACCGTGAAAACGTTGGTGTCAGACTTCAGCCCGCGTTCGTTTACTCCGACAAAGCCGGTTTTTTCGATGAAGAGCCGGTAACGGCCCGGTGCCACGTTCTCTATGTGGAAGCGCCCGTCAGCGTCGGTTGAGGCGGTGTAATTTCCACCCTGTTTTTGATCTTCCGCAACGACCTGCACGAGAACTTTCTTGAGCGGCTGGCTGCCGGGTTCTTTTATGATCGTGCCGCCAATGGAGGACTCTTTCGCCGCGGGCGCGGACTCTTGCGCGCTCACAGACAGGAGGGCGCAGAGTATCAGGCAGGCGAAGGCGAATAAGCGCGTCAAATCAGTTCAGAAAATATTGCCGGTACAACGTATCCCGCTGCGCCGGACGGAATCCCGCATCCCGTATGATGCGCCGCAACTCTTCTTCGGTGGTGCAGTTATTGACGCCCGCGGCTCGAACCACATTCTCCTCCAGCATCACCGAGCCCACATCGTTACCGCCAAAACGCAGCCCCATCTGGCAAACTTTCAATCCCTGCGTTACCCAACTGGACTGCACGTTCAAGAAATTCGAAAGATAGAGCCGCGAAATCGCCAGAACTTTCAGATACTCAACCGCCGTAGCCTCATCCCATCGGCGTCCGCCCAGCGCCGTATTCGTAGGCTGAAAGCTCCACGGGATGAACGCCGTGAAACCACCAGTCTCCTGCTGCAAATCGTAAAGACACTGGAAGTGATTAATCCGATGCTCGATCGACTCGCCGACCCCAAACATCATCGTCGCCGTAGTCCTCATGCCGAGTTGATGCGCCGTCCGATGTACTTCGAGCCAATCCGCGGTGAGGCATTTTAGCCGCGCAATTTTGTAGCGTACCTCGTCATCAAGAATCTCAGCTCCACCGCCGGGAATCGAATCCAACCCAGCATCGCGCAGCCGCGCGATCGTATCGCGGAGGCTGAGATTGCTGTACTCGGCAATCGCCAAAATTTCCGATGCGGAATAGCAATGCAAATGAATCTTCGGGAAACGCTGTTTGATTCCGCTTAGCATCCGCTCATGCCAGTCGATCTTGAGATCGGGATGCAGCCCTCCCTGCATCAGGACGCCCGTGCCACCAAGTTCGACCGTCTCACGAATCTTCTCGTAGATTGTGTCATAGTCGAGGATGTAACCTTCTTTCGCCGCCGGTCCTTTTAACGAACGATAGAACGCGCAGAAGGTGCAATATTCCGTGCAGAAATTGGTGTAATTGATATTGCGATCGATAATGTAAGTCACGGTGCCCTCGGGATGCATTTTGCGGCGAACTGCATCCGCCTCCATGCCAATCCCGATGAGATCATCGGACCGAAACATCTCTAGAGCTTGCTCTTTGGTCAGGGACATCCTCTTCACCCCACGTAATAGCCATTTTAGCTGGTGAGAGGCTGTAGAGGCGAGTTTGAATCAAGTTTCCACAAGGATGGTTTCGGAGTGCTAACATCAACGGTCATAAATTGACGTAACAATAAATCGTAACAATCAAGGAGATACGGCCATGATTCAAAGACTCAAAGAAAGCCAGGGATCGGCGATTGGCTTTAAAGTTGTTGGGAGAATTACCAGCGACGAAGTCATGGAATTTGAGCCGCAAATTGAATTCGTAATCCGAGAACGGAAAGAGCGTCCGATCGGGATACTAGCCGATCTCTCGCAGATGGAGGGCGCGGACTGGAAAGCGCGTTGGAACGAGATGCGTTTCCTCCAAAAATACACCGACCATATCGCCCGGATGGCGGTGGTCGGCGCTGACAAATGGGAAGAAGTGGTGGCTGTGGTCCTTGTTGGAACCGCCGTTCTTCAGGCTGAGACGCGTTATTTCACAAGCCCGGAGATCGGTTCTGCGTGGGAATGGGTCAGATCAAGTAAGAACGCGGATCGCGTCCCGGTGCGGACGATCACTTTGGGTTCAGGTCTGTTTAAAGACTACGTTCCGGAGTACACGGATATCTGAGAGACGTGGCCAATTCATCTATGCCATCCGACGGCGAGGCTGAGGTCGCGGGCGAGCGGGTTTAGGGTTTTCCGCTCTATGTCGACGTTTGTACTCGTACAAGCCATACAGTCCGCCCAGCACCGAGAACGCAATCAGTGCGATAAGCACGGGCCAATAATATTGATCAAAGAATGTCACGATGTGACGCCCGTAGTGGTATCCGAGATAGGCCAGGATCATGAATCGAATGCCTCGCCCCACGGCCAGAGCCGTCAGAAACTTCCGGGTTGGGTACTGCATAGCACCTGCAGCTAACAACATGGGGACGATGGGAAACGGCGGCGGAAGTATCGCTGGGATCGCGACTGCGGCGAAGCCCCAGCGTTCAAAAATTGCATAGACCTTGCTGACCTTCTTCTTCGAGAATCTCTTTTCCAGCGTTTCTTTGCCGCCTTTGCGGGCCATGCGATAAGTAAGGAAGCCGCCGAGCAGGGCTCCTGCCGTCGCCATGATCGTGTAGTAGAACCACGGTTCGCGACGGTGAGCGGCGAGCAGAATGGTAACCACGTCCGTGCTACCCGGCAGCGGGATGACCGAGTTGTCGACAAGACCCAGCAAAATTAGGCTCGGACCGCCGAGATGGATTAGCCATCGCAGGGCGCTTTTTTTCGAGGCTAGCAAGACGACCGCAAGCAGGGGCATCGTCCCTATTAGAGCAGGTTCTGGCCCCGTCCGTTGCAACGTTAAAAGTTGGAATGTTAAAGGCCGCCGAAGATTTGTGATTTTATAATAGCCGCCATGCCCAGCTCTCCTCCGTCCGGTCAGGCTCATCCGCCCGTTCCGCCTTTACACTCTGAGAACCCCTACCTCCGCGTTCATGCAGTCAACGTTTTCGTCCACGACCAGGATCAGAGCTTGCGATTCTATGTCGATCAACTCGGGTTCAGCCTGGCTTTTGATGTGCGGCTTCAAACAGGACAGCGCTGGGTTGGTGTTGCGCCTCCTCACGGTACGGCAGTTCTTACTCTAATCGCCCCCGATCCAGACTCGGATGAGTACAAGCTCATTGGCAAACCTACGGGCGTTGCCTTTGTTGCCGAAGATGTTGTGGCCATGTATAGCCAATGGAGACGACGTGGAGTTCGATTTCGGCATGTTCCGCGGTTGAGACGTGTCAAGTATCAGCAACAGGCAGTTGACGGGGTTGCAAATGTTCCATCACTGCTGCTAGGGAAGCAGCCACCAATCTGGGGTGGAGTATTCACCCGCTTCGAAGATATCGATCGGAATTCTTTCGCACTGGTCAGCTTCGACGAAATGACACAGGCGGTAGAAGTCGAGCGCCGAGTTGCAGCGGAAAAACTGGAATCTGAACGCCGCGCCACTCACGAACTGGAGATTGCTAAACAGGTACAAGCGCGACTCTTCCCACAGATATTTCCGCCTCTTAAAAGTCTTGATTATGCTGGCGTCTGCATTCAGGCCCGGCAAGTCGGCGGCGACTACTACGACTTCCTCAATCTGTCTGAAAATCGGATCGGGTTGGTGTTAGGCGACATCGCCGGAAAGGGAATTGCCGGCGCTCTTTTGATGGCGAATCTGCAGGCTAATCTTCGCAGCCAATGCACCATCGCTTCGCATGAGCCGCAACGACTATTGCGTACCGTCAACGAGTTGTTTTTCAACAATACTGCTGACGATGCCTATGCCACGCTCTTCTTCGCTGACTATGACGACGTGACGCAACGTTTGCGGTACGTCAATTGTGGACATCTCTCGCCGCTTTTGCTTCGCGAGAGCAATAGGTTGGAACGATTAAATTCTACCTGCACGGTTCTGGGACTCTTCAAGGAATGGGATTGCTCGGTCGAGGAATGCCAGTTGGCGGCAGGGGATCTTATCGCTCTTTATACGGATGGCATCACCGAGTCCTTCAATGCGGCGGGCGAGGAATTTGGAGAGCAGCGGTTGACCGAAGCATTGCGGCGGCATCGTCAATTATCTTCACGGGACTTGCTAACAGCTATCGTGGAGGAGGTCCAACGATTTAGCCCTCACGAGCAGCACGACGACATCACTCTCATCGTCGCGAAGTGCGGAGCATGCTAAGAAGTGCGGAGCGTGTTAATGGAGTCGCTTATCGCAGTGCACTTGAATTTTTAAATAAACTGAAGTTCTTGTGCTAATGGAAGCGCACCAACTTCCGCACCCAGCTGGTAATACAGCTTAAGCCCCTCCAGACAAGGAGGATCGAGATAATAATGAATATTCTGTGTCAGATAGCGGCGAACTACTTCGAGTGTAAGGCCAAGGCGCGGTGCCCACTCCTGCGCGATGGCTTCGAGATGTTTCGGTGCGAGACCATGATCGCGTGACTTCTTAAACTCCTCTGCGATCGCGGCACCATTTCGTCCAGCAAGCGCCTGCTTGCGAATGGCCCAAAAAGCAAAGACGAATGACTTGCCCGTGCGTGCCACCCATTCCTCCGCCAGATCGAGAGTGAAGTAGCGAGCACGGTCGACTTGCAGAGCCGGGTCTCCAATGAGCAACGCAGCATCGCAGGCTGTGAGCATGGCATCAAGATTCGGAGCCATCGGTTCATAGTCGCGTGCTCCGCCCAGCCATTTAGCAAACAGAATCTTCGTTAATGCGACCGACGTCATCGAAGAAGTATCGAGCGCCACGGTGCGCACTTGCGTCAACCATTTATCTTTTAAGCTAGGATCTGACGCGGGATCTAATACGGGACCAGACACGGGAACGACAGGCTGCTTGCTAACTAAGAGGATCGACCGCACCGCGCGTCGTGCCGCAATTGCCACGTCAGGAATAATGACGAGATCCGGAACCGTAGTATAAGCGGCGGCTGGAATGATGCCAATATCGGCCGTCCCCGCGCGCAAAGCCTCGGCGCAGGAGGAGGGGATAGTGTAAGAAATGTCGAAATTATTGCCCGCGCCTGCCTCGGCATCCTCAAAATCCCACATAAGAGGCGCAGTATTCAGGTAGGAAATGGCCGAAATCTTTAACCGGCTCATCACTTTACGAATATACCAAAAGCAATGTGCGCGCCGTCATAGACAGGGGTGCCTCGAGGGCTTAGCGTCATTCCACATGTCGAACCTCGCGGTTGCAGCCCCGAAACCCGCTTCTCAGCAAGGTGTCTACTGGCTCGCGCTGTCCCTGACCCAGGGATTAGGCCCGTCACGCATCAAGAAACTGATCGAGCACTTTGGCACGGCCGAGCGCGTCTTCCATGCTAGCCTGACCGAACTCGAAGCCACCGGGATGCGCGCTGTTTCCGCGCAATCACTAGCTACGGGAAAGTCACTCGAACTCGCACAACAGGAATGCGCGAAAGTGGTCGAGGCGGGCGCCAAAGTTGTTGCCGTTAGCGATCCCGATTACCCACCACGGCTGAAGGAAATTTACGATCCCCCGGTGATTCTTTTCATAAAAGGGAACGTCGAGGTGTTGGCCGAGCCCGGCATTGCTATGGTGGGAACGCGTCATCCCACGCCCTATGGCACGGGTATGGCCGAACGTCTCTCCACCGACCTCGCCGCTCGGGGCTTGGTGATCATCAGTGGATTAGCGCGCGGCATCGATACCGCATCGCACCGCGGTGCTATCGCTGCCAAAGGAAGAACCGTCGCCGTCCTGGGTACCGGAATCGACGTCATGTACCCCAAGGAAAACACGCGGCTCACTGAACAAATCATTGCCCTCGGCGGCGCGCTCATTACAGAGTTTCCAGTCGGAACCCCACCAACTCCACAGAATTTTCCTATCCGTAACCGGATCATAAGCGGTATATCTGCCGGTGTGCTGGTGGTCGAAGCCGCCGAATACAGTGGCACGCGCATCACTTCACGCCTTGCGCTCGAACAAAACCGCGATGTTTACGCGGTCCCGGGCAACGTCACCAATAAAAATTCCTGGGGCCCGAACACGCTGATCAAGCAGGGAGCAAAGCTCGTCGCTACATGGGAAGATGTATGGGAAGAGCTTCCGACCGGGATTCAAGCTGCGCTCAGTTCCAGGCAGAATGAATCTCCCGAACCAGAAACTGCATCTCTATTCCCGGACGAGGCGACCTCGCCCCACGAAAAAAAGATTTTCAAGTTGCTCAAGGCCGATGACTCGACGCACATCGATCAGCTAGTTGAGCTATTGGAGAACGAAATGTCGCCTTCTGAAATTTTTGCCGCGCTGTTCGAACTCGAACTCAACGGCAAGATACGGCAGTTGCCGGGGAAGAATTTTGTGAAGAGCTTTTGAGGGCGGCCGTTAGTTCTCAGTAATCAGCTCTCGTCCTTTGACGCAAAAAGTGAAGAAATTTAACTGGCAGCCGACGACTGGTAGCAGAGTGCTGCTTGTTGCATTCTGCCAATTCGTGCTAGCTTCAATTCCATTACAGCCATACTGAGGAACCATTGTCTAAAGGTCTAGTCATTGTCGAATCGCCAGCTAAGGCGAAAACTATCCAGAAATATTTGGGAAAGGGATTCACGGTCGATGCTTCTTACGGCCACGTGAAAGACCTGCCCAAGAGCAGCCTCGGTGTCGATCTCGAAAACGATTTCGAAACCGAGTACGTTGTCATTCCCGGCAAAGAGAAAGTCCTGGCTAAGCTGAAAAAGCTGGCACTCTCAGCCGATCACATCTACCTTGCACCTGATCCCGACCGCGAAGGCGAGGCCATCGCTGCCCATCTAGCCGACGAACTCGGCGAAGACTCGACCAAGAAAAAGAAAGGTAAGAAGAAACCAAAGACCGACGACATCGGAGATGGCGCGCGCATTCGACGGGTGACTTTTAACGAAATTACGCAACGCGCCGTCAAAGCTGCCTTCGAGCATCCCCGGGATATCGATCGCAATCTGGTGGACGCGCAGCAGACTCGCCGCGTGCTCGACCGCCTCGTGGGATACCAGGTATCTCCCTTATTGTGGGACAAAGTCCGCCGCGGCCTGTCCGCTGGACGAGTGCAGACCGTCGCGCTCCGCTTGATCGTCGATCGCGAACGCGAAATTAAGGCCTTCGAAAAAAAAGAATATTGGACGATTGATGCCAATCTCGCCGCCAATAAGCCTCCGGCCTTCGACGCCCGCTTCCTCGGCAAGGGTGAAGAGAAGATCGAGGTCACAAATGGCGAACAAGCAGAACAAATTCGTCAGGCATTGGAGAAGGCCGATTGGATCGTTCGCTCAGCGGAGAAGAAAGAGCGTCGCCGCAATGCCACGCCGCCGTTCACGACCAGCAAACTACAGCAGGATTCTTCGCGCAAACTGCGCTTTAGCGTGAAGCGCACCATGATGATCGCGCAGCGTCTATATGAAGGTGTCGAGCTCGGCGACGAGGGGCTGGTTGGCCTGATCACCTACATGCGAACCGATTCAACCCGTGTCTCAGCCGAGGCGATCACCGAGGTCCGCGAGTACATTACCAATGAGTATGGCGCTCCGTATTTGCCCGGTTCTCCCAATACATATAAGGAGAAGAAAGAAGCGCAGGCAGCACACGAAGCCATTCGCCCGACTTCGGCGATGCGTCATCCCGATCAGGTCAAACAATATCTGCAGGAAGACGAATTCAAGGTTTATAAGCTGATCTGGCAGCGCTTCGTAGCCTCGCAGATGAACCCGGCCGTATTCGATCAAACTTCGGTCGACATCGATGCCAAGTCTGGTAGCGACGTGTTCTGGTTCCGCGTGACCGGATCGGTGATGAAGTTCGACGGCTTCCTCAAGGTCTACGAAGAGTCCAAGGACAACAAGGACGAAGAAGACGAAGAACTGAAACACAAACTCCCGCCGCTCGAAGCCGGACAAAAGCTGACGCTGAAGTCGCTGCTTCCAGAGCAGCATTTCACCGAGCCGCCTCCACGTTTCAACGAAGCGTCGCTGGTGAAGGAGCTTGAAGAACGCGGTATTGGCAGGCCGTCCACCTACGCGACGATTCTTAGCACCATCCAGGAGCGGATGTACGCGCAGAAGATCGGCGGCAAGTTCGTGCCCACTGAGATTGGGCTCGTTGTTACCGACCTGCTGGTAGAGAACTTCAAAGATATTTTCGACTTCCAATACACTGCCCGTCTCGAAGAAGAACTCGACGAGATTGAAGAAGGCAAGCAGACCGGCAATGACGCGCTTGTCGAGTTTTACAAAAAGTTCGCGAAGGATCTCCGCTATGCCGAGAAGCACATGGAAAACATCAAGCGTATGGAGAAGCCGACCGACGAAAAGTGTGAACTCTGCGGTGCGCCTCTGGTCATCAAGTGGGGCAAGCACGGTTCGTTCTACGCCTGTAGTACATACGACAAGGAAAATCCAGATACCTGCAAATTTACCAAAGAGAATCCCATCAACCTGCCCGACCTCGACACAGCCGACGTGCAGGAGACGGCACAAGAGGAATACTGCGAAAACTGCGGACGCGTGATGGTGTTGAAACGCGGACGCTTCGGGCAGTTCATGGCCTGCACCGGCTACCCCGATTGCAAAACGACTCGACGGCTGGATCAAGGCAAGAAAGTGCCCGACATCCCTCTTGATGAAACCTGCCCGCTCTGCAAGCGCAACTTGATCTTGCGACACGGACGTTTCGGCGAGTTTACTTCCTGTAGCGGATATCCCGAGTGCAAATATGTGAAGCAGAACTTCATCGGGGTGGGGTGTCCTGAGTGCAAAGAGGGAGAACTTGTCGAAAAGCGCGCGCGCAAGGGCAACACTTTTTACGGCTGCGGAAATTATCCGAAGTGCAAGTTCACCTCGGCGGCGAAACCTGTCCCTCAAAAGTGTCCGGATTGCGGACATGAATATCTGGTGGAACGGATCCGCAAAGACGGAACCGTGATTGCATGTCCAAATAAGGAGTGCGATTACGAGCGTGCCGCCGAAGGAGCAGCCGCAGACGTTTCGAAAGCCTGACAAAGATCAGACTTCTGCTGAATTTCGTGAACACTATCTATCTAGCGAGGCGAACAATATGGCAAAAAAGGCGACCGCACATGATGCGCAGTTGATTCTGAAACTCTACGATCTCCGCCGCGAAGCGGAGATGCGCAAAGCAAGAAATTGGTTTACGGTAGAATTCTGGCCGCAAAGCGCTGACGACTTAATAAAGGTTGCGAGTGCATTTCCCAGCCAGGAAAACGCCTGGATTCGCCAGGTAGGCGGCTATTGGGATATGGCTGCCTCGCTCGTGTTGCATGGCGCACTCAATGAAGAACTTTTTCTGCAGCCAGGATGCTGCGGTGAAATGTTTTTCATTTTCGCCAAGGTCTATCCTTTCCTTAAAGAATTCCGCGAGAAAACCAACAACCCCGATGCCTTCGCCAACATCGAGAAGGTAGCCACTGGCTCGAAGATTGCCCGTAAGCGACTGGAGCGCGTCTTGAAGAATGTTGAGAATCGGCGCAAGACTTTGGCTAAGTCAGCGAAGAAAGGCTGACCGCGGTCGAGTCCTCTTCTTCATCCTTGTGCACATTGTTTGTCGTCCCCCATCTGCTATCCTTGATCTGTTGTGCGGATGCTCTGGTGGTTTCTAATTCTGGGAGTCAGTGTTGCGGTCGTCGTGTCGGTTGCGCTCACGATTTATGTGCGGGTACGCCGGCAAATGAAGCGTTCCGCCGCCCACAGAGCGGAACTTGACTCCCTCGACCACTCGTCACCCGAGGGCTGATCGGCCACCAAGAATTGGGCTGCGGATCTGCTCGGTAAGAAGGTCGGCAATGAAAATGAAAGGAACGCCATGTCGAGAGCAGATACTCGAGTCTTGGGTCAGCCAACCCAGGCCATAAGTCGCGAAACGGATTGGAGAAAAGATTGGGCGAAGCAGGTGGTCATTGTGATCGCAGCCAGCCTCTTCGTCGCGGTGTGCGCACAAGTGGCCGTGCCGCTGCCCTTCACGCCAGTCCCGCTCACACTGCAAAATTTCGGAGTTCTCACCGTTGGCTTGCTCCTCGGTTCGCGTCGCGGATTTGCCGCGCTGACCCTCTACCTCGTCGAAGGCGCGTTCGGGCTGCCCGTGTTTAGTCCAGCAATTCTCAGTAGCGGAATCGCTCACCTACTCGGCCCGACCGGCGGATTTCTCATGGCCTATCCGCTCGTCGCCTTCGTCGCGGGCTGGATAAATGAGCGCGAACCGGTGCAAACTTCGGAAAAAAGTCCGAAAGGAAGTTCGCGGGGTTTCGGCTGGGCGGCGCTGTCCGCCTTGGCTGCGGAAATTGTCCTCTTCGCCGGTGGACTCAGTTGGCTGGCAGTGCTCACTCACTCGGCATCCTTGGCGATTAGGTACGGTCTCTATTGGTTCGTTTTCGCAGAAGTCATAAAAGTGCTGATGGCCGCCGCAGTCGCGGCACGTTGGAACTCGCTGTCGTGTCTGCGACGTGAAGTTGGAAACTAGGAGTCGTATCAGGGCATCGCCTTAGCGATGTTGTATGTACTTCGATTTGAGTGCAAATGTTGATAGTACGGATGTCTTAGAACAGGATTACGGAATCTTATGAGTACAGTATCTTCTCCAGTTCGCGAAATCACCGTGGCTCACAGCCCGGACTCCGATGACGCATTCATGTTTTACGGTCTGGCCACAAACAAAGTTCGTGTGCCCGGACTCAAGTTCAGCCACACCCTTTGCGATATCGAGACACTGAATCGTCAGGCACAAGAAGGCGTTTACGACGTGACCGCGATTTCTTTCCATGCCTTTCCTTATATTCAGGAAAACTACGCACTAATGTCGTGCGGCGGCAGCGTGGGCGACGGTTACGGTCCCATGCTGGTTTCGACGCGTCCTTTTACTCAGGACGATATCAAAGGCAAGAAAATCGCGGTACCAGGCAAACTCACGACTGCCTACCTGGCGCTCGAACTATTTGCACCTGGTATCGAAGTGGAAGTCGTCCCCTTCGATCAAATCATTCCGCAGATCCTCGAAGGCAAACACGAAGCCGGTCTCATTATCCATGAAGGCCAACTCACTTACGACAAGTCCGGGCTGCATCGTGTGGTCGATCTCGGCAGGTGGTGGCAGAAAGTCACGGGATTGCCGCTGCCGCTCGGCGGAAACGCCATCCGCCGCTCGCTTGGACACGAAACAATGATCAGCGTTACGCAGGCGTTGCGCGAGAGCATCCAATACGCCATCGATCATCGCGATGAAGCACTCGCTTACGCGATGCAGTTTGCCCGTGACCTTGATGCCCAGCTAGCCGACAAATTCGTTGGCATGTACGTCAACGAACGAACCCTCGACTACGGAGACGACGGACGCGAAGCCGTTCGCCGATTGCTCGATATGGGACACAAGGCGGGCATCATTCCGCAGATTCCACGTGTGGAATGGGTGTAAGGCTATTCACCGCACCTTCTCTGCAAACGAAAACACCGGATCAATATCCACTGGAACATCCGAAGCTGCTTTCAGTGACGCCTTTAATTCCTCCGGCATCGTGCCGTACTTCTTGAACCAGTTTTCCGCGCGCGAGCGGTCTCCCGTGGCTTCAATCTCTAGTAATTCCTTGGCCAGATCAGCCAGTGCGCCTGGCATCTTCTCGTAGTCAATAGCGTATTTGCCGTTGGCATTGCGACTAATCGCACCGCGCTCGGAGAGATAGTTGAACTCCATCATCTCTGCTTGACCGTGCGCTTCAGCCGTGCCGAAGCGAACCGTACGAAACACTCCACCGATGTACGATGCGTAATATTCTTCCAGCTTTTCTTTCGGAAGCACGTTGTGATCCACCAGCCATTTCAAAGCGAACATCCCGGTGACGTCAGCTTTCGCCTCTTCCAACCCGCCGAATGCTGGACCGATTGCCTCTCGAATATCGACTTTGACCGCCGATTGACCTGTCGAAGTTCGCGAATATGCCGGTCCTAACCCGTGACAGATTTCGTGCATGATCGTGGTCTGAAGATAACCTTCGCCGGAAACTTTGGCGGCCTGATCGGGCTCCATCAACTTACGGGCGACGGGCAAAATAATATAATTCACTCGGGCGTCCATGAAATTCTTGAAGAAAAGTTTCTTGCTGCCCTTTTGCTCATGAACCCGCGGATCGTTCGGCAGATTATCAGCTACCGCCTGATATCCGTGTGTTAGATCTCCCACTCGAAATGGAGCGTCCATCACTTCCATTGGTGTTTCCAGTCCATGTTTCGACGGTCGATCTTCTGCTGCGAGCGGCAGCGCGTCTTGAATCTGCGGGACATATTCTTGAAACAATTCGAGCTTCTTGCTCTCACGCTCGTTGCGCACCAGCACGGCTGCGCCATATGAACCTTTAACACCCAGCAGTCCGTCCAGGTAGGTTTCGTACGGCGCAAAAATGATGTCGAATTTGGGATTCTTTAACTCCAGCCAGGCAATATCGCTCGCGAAATAGTCATCGCTGAGCAAAGCATCGGCGCGAAGCCGGAGAAACTTTGCGAATGCAGGATCGTCGCTGAGCGCGGCCGCGGCTCGGAGAGCTTTCGCCGCCGGCTCGAGAAAAGCCCGAAATGCGATGTGGTAGGGAACGGCGTCCAGCTTTGCCTGATGCCAGCGCACGATCGTGAACTGATCATAGATCGATGCCTTCTGATCCAGATGCTGTTGTACGTATTGTTCCACCTGATCGCGCGTCAGTTTCGCTGGATAGAAGCCGCGGCCCGGCGGCATGGTTTCCGTTCCTACAAATGGTTTTTCCTGATCCAGCAGATCGAAGCGTGACGCATTAATCCATAGATAGCGTCGCAGCTGCACATCGCGGAGATTCTGACTCGATGCCAAAGATTGGTACAGAGTCAGTCCATCGGGGTCGCTCTGCCGCCAGTAGATACTTTCAAGATAGCCACAGGCCTCGACTAGCTTGCGAACGAGTTGCTGCTCGCGGGCGCTGAGACCCGTTGTCCGGAACGGCATTTGAACGCGTCGAAACTTTGCCAAGCGCTGTGGAAGATCAGCCACGACCTTCAAATTCGCCGGCGCGCCACCTTTCGCCGCCGAACCTGTCATCAATTTCTTGTTCTGTTGCGTTGCGGCGAATAGAGACATTAGAAGCAGAAAAGCTAATATCGGCCCGTGTTGCCTGAAAAAATACATAAAACAGCGCGCTAAAAAGCTTTCAATACGACTGTTGTGCATAGGAATACAAGTCTATCAAAGCGCAATAATCCACTTTGAGCCGTTATGATAAATACATGCGAGGAGAGAATGGCGCCCAGACCTTGTTCATCGATGCCGATGACACGCTCTGGGAAAATAATATCTATTTCGAACGGGCGATCGCCAAGTTCATTTCCTTTTTAAACCATCGCGAATACTCGCCCGAAATGGTTCGCCAGGTGCTGAACGACGTGGAGCGAGAATCCATCGTCACACACGGCTACGGCTTGCACAGCTTCACGCATTCGCTGGTCTCAACCTTTGAGAAGCTTTCGGTTGACCCGGTCACGCCGGAGTTGCACGAGCGCATTTGCAACTTCGCTTCTCAAATCGCTGATCATCCAATCGAAGTTCTTGCCGGCGTGCCGGAGACACTTCGATATCTCGGCGAATACCACCACCTGATTATGATGACCAAGGGAAATCCTGCCGAGCAGTCGGGAAAAGTTGCGCGCTCGGGATTGAGCGAATATTTTTCCGCGGTTGAGATCGTAGCCGAGAAGAACGAATCGACTTACCGCTCGGCCGTCGCCAAATACGCGCTTGCGGCGGATGCAACGTGGATGGTCGGGAACAGCCCGAAGTCGGACATCAATCCCGCGCTGGCCGCGGGTCTGCACGCCGTCTTCATTCCGCATGGCAACACGTGGATTCTGGAGCATGAGGAGCTTGCGACCGCTCCGGTCGCGCAACGTCTGCTGGTAGTCGATCGTTTCGGCGACCTGCGAGAGCACTTCTAGTTGGGCGATTTTCGTTGGTGCTGGGTTTGGTACCCCCCCCCGGATTTGCTCCAAAATATTGATTCTAAAGTAGTTAATTTCAAAATATTCAGAAATAAGGACTTAGCTCGGCTCTGTCCTCAATTTCCCAGCAAATCCGCAGGTTTTGCGGAGCGGGTGAGTCGGCGCTATTGCGTCAAATCGTGTTTTCAAAGGGCGACTGCCAGAGGCTAGTGTTTAGTCGCCTCCTGAGAGGCGGACACACGAATCATCATTATCGCGCTTGGCGCGGCGGATGTCTGTGATGGGGTGCACAGCGGGTTTGTGATGAAAAAAGGTCGCGTGTGGATTGACGAGTCGGGTGTTCCCGGCACCCACTCATCGCAAAGAGCGCGATGAGTGGGGCACCCAGCGGCGCATCGCCCCCACTTGTAAAGCGCGAAATTGAGAGGATAAATGTAGATGTGCGGATTGTTCTGCCAGTCACCGTGTCAGGTACCGCCCACCCCCCCTCCCCCCCCTCCTATCGAGTTAGTAACGGGGTCTCGCTTTTCTGAGTGCCGCTGCGCTCATAAGATGGGCACCCTGCCGTCCGCTCTGCTCTAGGCAACATTGTCGCAGTTGAAGGAACTGTGCGTCTGTGACGGCGCGCACTGGTCGTTTGTGATGAATAAGCCCACTTCTCGAAGTGCGCGAGAAGTGGGGCACCCCCAGTTAGTTTTCCTTCCAGGCTAAGGAGATAGGGAGTTATACTTCGCGGGAGAAGTTGGCCACCCGGCTTGATCGATATAACCCCATTTGCCCGATTTCTCGTCGCCTTCGCGAACTTCCGCCAAGCCGTTGACGAACGGCGCGGCGGCATCGAACTGAGGGGCTACAGCGAATGGACCAATTTGGGACGAGGCAGTCTCCGTAAGTTTTGTAGCCGGTGCGGTCTTTGTAAGCCCGGAAGAACGAGCAAGGTGCGCCAACACCGCATAGACCCCGACAGCGATTAGAATGGTACTGGCTCCAATAATCCATCGGAGTCTCTTCTGCATCGGATCGTACTTCCTTTCTAGGGCGTATGCCTCAGCCTGTCTCTAGGACTGGAACACGGCGTATGGGCTGCAGACTTGGCAGTATAAGTCTCGTCCGAAGAAAAATGCGACCGCGCTCACATGGCGTCCGCAACATGGTTCTCCCTGATAGAGCGGAGTACGGTCAGCTGCGGACCGCCTCAAGAATTCGCTATCGAACAGTGTTAACACACAAGAAGAGCCCAATGAACAAAATACCACCTAGATAATACGTTACGACCACTAACCAAAACACAACCGGCTCTTCGGCGCGGTAGACCCAACCCTGAAAGCGTGTCCTCGCTTTTCCGATGCACGTCCAAACCACGGCCGCGAAAAATAGGATGCACCCAAATATTAAGAAAATATACGGCGGCCTCAGAAGTGAGTGCCAATCTGGCATGAACAAAGTCCTCTTTCCTTACCTATTGCGGCAGTGATCTGCCCCCAATTTCCGATCACGTAAGAATACGACAACTTTTTTGTTCTCCATCTCCGGTTCGAGCCGGGATGGGGGAGCGCGAGGGGCAAGGGACGGCGTTTGAGTCCCTTGCCTCTCGCTCAGCTATGTAGAAGCCTGCCGCCTGCGCTACAGCAAACTCTTTCGGCGTGCGGTAGCTCAGGCTGCTGTGCGGACGCTCCTCGTTGTACTCGATCCGCCACGCCGCGATCTTCCGCCGTGCATCGAACAGATTCTGAAACCAGCTCACGCGCAAACATTCTTCCCGTAGCCGTCCGTGAAAACTTTCGATCCGCCCATTTTGCGTCGGCTTGCCGGGTTGAATGTGGATCAGTTCAATCTGCCGTTCGACGCACCATGCCAAAAAATGCCGGCTGGTGAATTCCGGCCCGTTGTCCACCCGAATCGCTCCCGCTATCCCGCGCTCGGCGATGATCGCATCCAGCACACGCGTCACTCTGCGGCTGGCGAAACTGGTATCACTTCCAAAGCCAGACACTCTCGCGTAAAGGCATCGACTACACTCAGCACCCGGATCGCCCGTCCCTACTCCACCGCATCGTGCACAAAATCCAGCGCCCACTCCTGGTTCGCCGAACTCCGCGCCAGCAGTGGCTTTCCCTCGCGCACGCAATGCTTCCGTTTCTTTCGACGAATCATCAGTTGCGATCACCGCCTTCAACATCTCCTTGTCCACTTACGGAGTTTTTTAAGTTTTATTAGAAGCGAATTTTAAGCGAATACAATCAGTCCGAGGCCGTGGCTTCGACCTCAGTAAAAAATGGGGCGGTTTATCGTAGCGGTAAACCGCTGCGCCACCCAAAAATCATGTGCTACGCCAATCCCAAGGGGGACGGTTCTGTGGAATCCCACCCCTTCGGCTTCGCTCAGGGCAGGCTCTTGCGCACAGAACGCGCAAGGATGGGGCACCCTCGGGCACGGGTTCGTCCTACAAAATTCAAAATCGAAAACAAAGTCAAAGTCAAAAACAAGGGCAGCGGACAGGAATGTCCGCTCTACACGGGCGGCGGCGTTTGCAAAACTGCCCTTGGATCTCCCGATTACAGGAGACGCAAGGGCAGTTAATTAATTCAACTTTCTTCTCTTACTGAATCGTAACATCAACGGCTGCTGAAGGAATGCCGTTTGCTACTACAACCAAAGTGCTGGCTCCTGTTTCTATTGTTGCCGGTACGTCGAAGTTGGTCGAAACCGTTGCTGAGCCTGTCGCCACGCCCATGGTGCTATGGTCATGAGTTCGAGCGTAGAACACATGATGCGTGCTGTTATTTGTAATCCTTACCAGAGGATAATTCGTCGCGTATTGAAACTCGTCTCCGAAAGAACCGGCTTGCGACAATCCGTTGAACTGCGTACCCGAGATTGGGTAGGTCGATCCCGGAGTTAGCGTTGATGGATAACTCGAAATTGCCGGCTGCCATGAAGTCTGGTAAGTTCCCACGGACGTGTAAACTTCCGTGGTACCACCTCCGACTAATACTTGGCCGTTAGGCAATATCATCAGGCTTCCCGGAGTATAAGCTCCTGCTTTAAGGGTCGTCCCATTGAATATGTAGGAAGTTCCAGAGTCGCCCTCCACCAACACGTTGCCATTGGTAAGCAGGACTGCGAACGAATCGCCGGCGTTGTCGTCGTTCGGGAAGACAGGACCGGCAGTCCACACGCCTGTGAGTGAGTCATAAATGGCCGTGTTCCCCGGGCCGTTGTTGTTCGAATATGATCCGGTAGCGAAGACTGTGCCATCGGGACGAAGGATAGCTGGTCCAATTTCCCCAGGCGGGTAGTAACAAAGACTGCCGCCAGGGCCATAATTGATGCAGCCGTCCGGCGATGGTGAATGCAGGTCGACGATCGTGCTGCCGGCAGTCACCCACTTCTTTGCCGACGGCGTATAGATCTCGGAATTGGGAGCGTCTTTCACATCCGCTGTCAGAATCGACCCATCCGCCAACAGAGTCCAGCTCTCCTCGGCATCGAAATCTTTCTTGCCCGTCGAAGGCAATGACGTCCACTTCATAGTCTTGGGATTGAGTTCCCTCATTTGCTTGGTGAGTTTATTTCCGATCACATAGTCGCCGTTGGGCAAGACGAGCGATGGCGAATCTCCGATGTAGTCCCAGTTTTTCGGTGGGGTCACGGCGGTCCAGGTATTGGCTACTGGATCATAGATGGCGCCTTGGTTAGTCAGCGTAAATTCAGCGCCGCAGTTGGAATATTCACCGCCTTCGAGCAGCAGGCGTCCGTCAGCCAAGACTGCTGAAGCCGTGGCATACGGTGCATATCCGGAAGGGAGACTGGCGAGTTGCGTCCAGGTGCCGTTGACATAACTGCCAGTGTTATCGGGCGTAAGCTTCCACCAATCGGCACAGTTGCCCCCTTGTGCCATTACGGTGCCATCGGTCAGCTGGAAGGTGTAGATAATTCCGTCGGGCGGCTGATTCTTTAATCTGGTCAGCGTCTGGGCGAGTACGGTGCCGGAGACAATCAGTGAGATCAAAACCATTGTAAAAATAAACTTCCTGGACAAGATGCACGACCTTTCTTGAAAGCTGCCACAGGCAGCGAAGACAGAACTTTTCCGAAGAGTTAACGCACCGCTCATTTGCAACCCTCCTGGGAGTAGGAAACGCGAGGGTCACCATAGTAGCAAATGCAGATAAGATTGGGTAGGAATGAAAAGGCCGTCTCGGCGCGGTGTTTCGCCACAATCGAACTTTCTGCCCTAGAAGCGATTTCAGCCCCAATAGACACAGGCCGGGAAGCCGGAATTTCTCCCGGTCCCGGCCTGCGCTTCTATCAACTTGATCGCCGCCTTAGTTCGACGGGGTAGGGCTGGCGTTGGCGGTTGTATCCGCAGCCGTTGCTGGCGCTGCTGCGGTGGTTGCCGCAGGCGCGCTGGCAGCGGTGTATCGCGACAGCCTTGGGTAGAACGGCGTCACTTCGAACGGCATTTTGTCGCGGGCCGAGGTGATCGCAACCGGCTGTGCCTTCACGATCTCCACTTTGTCATCCCATGGATTCAGCTTGACGCGTCCACCTAGAGGTAACGCAGCGATCTGATCCAGCTTGTTCCAGTCGAGCGCCGGTGCCGAAGTGGCGAGTGCGGCCATGCGCGTGACTGTGCCGTTTTCGGTGATGTTGTTTCCGAGGTGGGCTTGCAGTAAAGCGCTCAATTGCGGAGCGCGCGCCTGTAGAGCTTTGATGAAAAGCCCAGCCGTATCCAGTTTCTGAGCATAGGGAGAAGCCTTCAGCATCTCGATAGCTTTTTTGTCGGCGGCCGTTTCCTCTTCGGGAATATGTTTGAACCCAAGGTTCTGGTAAGTCCCTTCGTCGGAAAACAGCATACGGTCATTGAATGCATACTGGCTGCCGAGGTTATGTCCCAGAACGATGTGCGCCAGTTCGTGAGCGAGCACCATGGCCAGACTGCCTTCATCCGGAAGTACGTCGATCAGCCCGCGGCTTACGATGATCGTGTTGCCGACGCTGAAAGTTTCCAGCGGAGAAGTAGTCAGAACACGCGTCCGGACCGGCCGCGGCAGTTCGATATTGTTCGTGATCTCGATGTTATTGACTACGGTCTGCAGAATCTTGTCAACATCGCCTTCCGGGGCCAATAGTCCGGCGCGTTCTAACCGTTCGACCACGTTGTCTTCTGCTTGCTGTTGCCATTCGCGCTCAGCGGCCAATGGAGTTGCATCCTGTGCGGTCGGCGTATCGTCTTTCACGCTGTCCACACGAATGTTGGTAAGTTCGTCATTCGCTGTTGCCGCCTTGAGGTTATATCCCCACATGCGGGTCTGCGCCTTGAAGGCAATCTTGTTCTGAGCTCCGGCGGTGAAGTCGCCTTCTTCACTGTAGATGTAAGCTGGCACCCAGTAGCCGGGAATCAGGTTCAAACGCCAGCTGTCCATGTGGAAGTAATAGTTATTGCGCTGCGGACGCGCATAAGTGCCATTCAGGCGCACAATGTTAAATTCCTGATCTTCGACCCAGATACGGCCGAGGAAACGTCCGCGTCCGGCATCTTTCTTTGGCGTCAGATCGAATACCAGGCAGCGTACGTCGCCCAGAAATTCACGTCGCGCATAGTGGAAGTCGTAGTGTTGTCGATCAAAGTCGTTGCGGTCGACGAAGATCATCCAAGAAAAGCCCAGAGGCTGGTATTGGAACTTGAATTTTCTGGTCAACTCACCCAGGAGATGCTTCTCCATACCTTCGTCTTTGGTGTCTTTGCCTTTGCCGTCGAGGTAGTCGCTGCGGTCGATCGACTCACTCAAGTCCATGCGTCCCAGAAAGTAATGATCGTCCTGAGGAACCGGCCCCAGCTGTTTATCCTGGGTCAGGTTCTGGAGGTAGGTTTCCACAATTGGAGTGCGCGGCGACAAGAACTTGATGAGCTCTTTTTCGCGCAGAACCACGCGATCTACAACCTGATCCATGGTGGTTGGAGGCGCCAGGTTGGCTGGAGCCTGACTCGGCTGAGCTGCCGACTGATCTGGCTGCGTTGCCGCGACCGGCTGTGGGTTCTGCGGCGCGGACGCCGGCTGCTGGGCTGCCGCCGTCATGGTTGACGCCAGCAGAACCAAAACCATCCAATTCGTACTGCTCGCAAACTTCGTCATAGATCTCCGCATAACTCTTGTCTCCAAAGTGGTCAGTACGCCATTTGAAATACGACGTGCACTACTGCTGTTGAATCCATAGCCTGCCCGTTCCTCATGGCTGGCTTGAAACGCATCTTGTTGGCGGCGGCTATCGCAGCCTCATCAAGTCCATGACCTAGTCCACGGACCACGCGGTTGACGTGTAACTGCCCATTCGCAGCGAACTGGACTTCGAGCAAAACCTCGCCTTCCAGTTTTAAATTTCTTGCTTCTTCCGTATAAACCGGGTTGGGCTTGTAGGTGATCTCGACTGACGAGGTTGGCGGACCATTATCGACACGTTGAATATGGGGCGTGTTCTGCGCGATCTCCTGCGAGCCAAAGCCTGAGGTCTGCACATTGCCACGGCCACTTCTGCGTCCGTCGCCCTGTCCCCCGGTTGCTACTCCGCTGCCAAAGTCAGCGCTTGCCACCGTGCCCTTAATCCCTTTTGCGCCGCCTGATCCGTTGCCTTGTCCCGCTCCCACCGGCATATCGAACGAACCGCCCGTGGATGCGATCAGCTTGCCGTTCGGCTTGCTGTTGTCGCTTGGCTTCAATCCATTCGGATCGCCGAATCCACCGGTCTGCACTTTCTCAATTGGAGCATTCACTGTCGGCGCCACCGAACTTCCCGCAAAGTCGCCAGTGTGAATCAGCACCGGACGCGCTCCACTTGTTGGCTTCAATACAGCAGGCGCGAGGTTGTTCATGACGACCTTTGGCGCCTCAACTTCCTGCTGCTGTGGTTTGGGCGCACGCACTTCGCGCGGCACAATCAGTTTCGGCGCCTGGAACACTGGCTCCGGCGGCAACAATTTTGCGTGTATTGGCAGTGGCTTCGCTTTGGGTAGTTTTTCCGGCCGCAGAGAAGGCCGAGGTATCAATTCGGTGACGTGGTAATTCGCGGTGTTCAGCAACGTATCCGAAGTCATGATCCCGACTACAATCAGAAGCAGAATCAGGGCCGCGAGGATTCCGTAGCTGGTTGCGAAGGTCCGCCAGTTCCACTTCTTTTCTGGCAGCAAACCGAGTTGAAAACCGCGATCGTACGTAGGCATCCATGAGCTCCAAAAAGGGGCCCGAAGCTGGGGAGAGCGCTCGGGGTTGGAGTCTTCACCTTATGGGAGAATGGGCAGGGGGTAAACGTGTCGCATGCGCCTGTCCTTTGGTAACTAACTGTGGATATTTAGAGATATTTAGGGCTGTTTGAGGGAATAGTCGGTTACTTAGGTATCTACTTTGGCGTGGTTGTGCGACGCCGCGAAAAAAAGTAGAACACGGGAACGCCCGCTAGAATCGCCAGGCATCCGCCAGCCGAACTTTTCAGATTGTCGGTGAAGGTGTAGTAGAGAAGTGCCGCCGCAACCAGCACAAACACCGCCGGAACCGCCGGATATCCCCAAACGCGGTAAGGCCGATCTAGGTTTGGCTCCCGTCGCCTGAAAACGAATACAGTGCTCCCGGCGATCATGTAGAAGAGCCATTCGGCGAAAATCGCCAGCGAGAAAAATTGGCGAAAGCTGCCTCCAAGCAATAGCAGAGCAATCGCGAGCGCGCACTGCACAATAATTGCCATTGACGGCGTATGGAAGCGCGGATGAACCTCAGCTAGCGCCTTGAAGAAATATCCATCGCGCGCTGTGGCAAACGGCACGCGCGCTCCGCTCATGATGGTGCCGTTCAAAGTCACGAGCATCGAAATCGCCATGCCCGCCGATACCAGGCTCGCGCCCAAATGCCCCAGAACCAAAGCGACTGCGTCCGATGCAGGACGGTCGGAAGCGGCCACTGCCGACGCTGGCAGGACATACTGCACCGCCGCATTTACAAGAATGTAGAGCGCACCTACGGTCGCCACGCCCCAGATCAGCGAGAGCGGAATATTGCGCTGGGGATTTCGTATCTCTCCAGCTACCATATTCAGATCGTTCCAACCGTCGTAAGCCCACAGCGCTGCTACCAGCGCCGCAAAAAATCCGGCGATGCCGCCTTTCGCACCGGAAAACTCAGTAGCAAAATTCGCCCAGGTTCCTCCGCTGTAGGAAAAACCCACCCCCACAATTCCCAGGATGATCGCAATCTTCAGCAGTGTGAATAACAACTGAAATTCTCCCGCTCGCCGGACCCCGATGTAATTCAGCCACGAGATGAAAACTGTAGCTCCGATCGCTACCAGTTGTCCGTAGCTGACAGTGAAGGGATTTGAGATACAAGCAAGAGAGAAAAAAGAGAAAGCCGGGAAGGTTTCCAGGATCCGTACCAAGCCGGTAGTTATCGTCGCAATCGACGCTGGTTTGGCAATAAGAAACCAGGTCCACGAATAGAGAAATCCTGCCAGAGGTCCGTAGGCATCGCGAACGTATACATATTCGCCACCGGCCTGCGGTTTCATCGCGCCCAGCTCGGCATAAGTAAGTGCGCCGAAAAAAGAGAGCAATCCCCCAACCACCCACGCTAGATATACAAGGCCGGCCGATCCGACAGCCTGCATCATCTCGGTCGGAACCAGAAAAATCCCGCTCCCAATGATGGTCCCAACTACGACTGCGCCGGCATGCGATAGCCTCAGGTCGCGCGCCAGTTCCGGGCGGGGATGCTTCTCTGCGGTGAGTGTGTTCATATTTCTATACGCTTTGTGAAAGAACGATTCTAACCGCAGTCTCTCTGCGTTCTTACCTGTCTGCGTTCTTACCTGTCTTTCCCAATCAAGCTTGCGGTTCAACTTTGGATGGAACTTGCCACAAGACACTCGCCGCATATCCCACCCCAAAAGTCACGCAAGTGCCAATCGCGACCCACCAGGTGAAAGCGACTTGCGACCATCCCCACAAATACAGCTCCGCAACCAATCCGCAAAGCATACCGACCATTGCTCCAGGTTGATTCGCACGCCTAGTCAATGCACCCAGCAAAAAAACTCCAAGCAACGATCCATAAGCCACCGAGGCGATTTGCAATCCGACTTCTACTACGCGTCCTACCCGGTGCAGCGCTAGTATTGCCAGCCCGAACAGCACGATCGCCCAGCCAAGCGTGGCCAGTCGGGCAAGCCGCAGACGCGCGGCTTCGTTCATCTCCTGATTAGAGCCTGACCGAGCCCCCACACGAAATCGGAGATAAAAATCCATAATGGAACTCGAAGACAGCGAGTTCAACGCCGCGCTCAAGTTCGACATCGCTGCCGCTAGAATCGCTGCGATCAACAGCCCCGCGATTCCGTGTGGCATCCGGCTCACGATAAATGTCGGATAGATCCGATCCGCTCGTCCAAAGGAAGCCGAAGGAACCCGGTAGTAAGCAAAGAGCATCACGCCCACGAAAAGAAACAAGCCAAACTGGAAAAAGACCGCCACTCCACTCGAAAGCAACGCCAATATCGACTGTCGTTGATTCCGCGCGGCCAGCAATCTCTGCACGATGAGTTGATCGGTGCCATGGCTCGCCGTAGTCAGGAATGCTCCACCAATAATCCCCGCCCAAAGCGTGTAAGGCTTCGAAAAATTAAGATAGGGCCAGTGCGTCAAAACGGAAGTATCGAACACCTGGAACTTGTGCAGCCCCTGTGCAACCGCCTGCACCGATTCCCATCCGCCCGGAACGAGATGGAGGATCGTAACTAGCCCGATCAGTGTTCCGCTTACATAAATAAAAGTCTGCACCACGTCGGTCCAGATCACCGCTGCCAGACCGCCCTCAAACGTATAGATCAAAGTGAGCAAGGTGATGATTGCAATCGAAGCGACCTCGCCTGTGCCCAGGGCAATCGAGACCACTATCGACACGGCATAAATGCGCACCCCCTCAGCAGCCGCACGCGTGAGCAGAAACAGGCCCGCTGTCACTGTGCGCAGCTCCGGACCAAACCGTCGCTCAATCAGTTGATACGCCGTATACAACTCGCCGCGAAAATATTGCGGCAGCAAGACAAAGCTGATAACGACGCGCCCAATCACATACCCCATTACCAGCTGCAAAAAAGTAAAATTCGAATCGTAGGCAAGCCCAGGGATACTGATGATGGTCAGTGTGCTGGTCTCCGCGGCCACAATCGAGAGCGAAATCGCCCACCATGGAATGTTGCGGTCGGCGAGAAAGTAATCGCGCATCGTCCGTTGCCGCTTGCGAAAGCGCAGCCCGAAGAGTGTGATCCCCGCCAGGTACGCCGCAATAATCAGCAGGTCGATTCGATTTAATCCCAAGCGCTATCCCTTCGAGCTTTAATTGTAGAGACACGCCATGCCGCGTCTGTAGTAGCCAGTAACTGGTTCGCAGCATTGTACAAGCATGTCCGTCGACCGATACCACTGCTTAACGAATTAGAGGGAACCTGTGTTAGAACTAGCGCGATGGCTTACTATCTCGGAATCGATGGCGGCGGCACCAAAACCCGCTGCGTGCTCGCCGACGAAACAACTGTACTGGCGAAGGCAATGACCGGTGGCTGCAGCGTGATTCGCCACGGCGAGCAGCAGGCTAGAGGAGCCCTGCACACTGCGATTCATCAGGTCTGCGCTGCCGCCAAGATCTCTCCCGATCGGGTCAGTGCCGTCTGTATCGGAGCCACCGGCGCTGCCCGGCCCGAGATCGCCGCAAAGATTCGCAGCATCCTCGCCGAGTTAACTTCTGAAACGTTCACAAGAATCGAAGTCGTCGGGGACACCGTAATCGCCCTCGAAGCCGCTTTCGGCGCGGCTCCCGGAGTAATTGCGATTGCCGGTACCGGTTCTATCGTCTACGGCCGTAATGCAGGCGGTCAGACCGCGCGTGCCGGAGGTTGGGGTTTCGCCGTGTCCGATGAAGGTTCAGGCCACTGGATCGGTCGTCGCGCTGTATCCGCCATCCTGAAGGCGCGCGATCAGGGTCAGGAAACCGCGCTCACCACGATGATCCTCCAAGCATGGAAGCTCAACAGCATCGATGAACTCGTGCAGCAAGCCAACTCGACTCTGCCACCGGATTTCCCCCGCCTGTTTCCTGTTGTTCTTCGCGCCGCTGACGATAACGACACGATCGCACGCGAGCTTCTCGCCGACGCTGGGGCTAAGTTGGCTGAGCTCGTGGTCATCGTCGTTTATCGTCTGGCTCCGAACGGCGACGCTTCTCTCCCTGTGGCAACGACGGGCAGCGTCTTTCGTCAGTCTCCGGATGTGCGCCAGGTTTTCTACAATATCCTGCAACAAAGACTTCCCGGCGTCGATGTGCGCCATGATCTGGCAGACCCGGTGGAAGGAGCGCTGGCCAGGGCACGCGCAACTCCAAGAAATGTCTGACAATCAAATTTCCTCATCCGAGGCCGCATCGAACTTAGGGAAAGCGGCAACAGCGGTCAGCTCTACATCTGCCGAGTTGCTCCGCACCGCATCCGATCCAGACCTTACCGAGGACCTGGCCCTAGCCCTTCTAAAGCGCCCGGACTTGCCCGGGGAAGTCCTCGAACGACTGGCGCAGAACGCGCACGCGCTGAACAGTCGCAAGGTGAAAATCGCGCTTGCCTGCCATGCGAACGCGCCGCGTCATGTGTCGGTGCCACTGGTGCGTCAGTCCTACGCGTTCGATCTGATGAAAATTGCACTCTCGCCGAGTGTCCCCGCCGACGTAAAAGTTATCGCCGACGATACCCTGATCTCGCGCCTGAAAGCCATAACCAAAGGTGAACGTTTAACGCTGGCCCGGCGAGCTTCCGGCCGAGTAGCTGCCGCGCTTCTACTGGATGTGGAAAACATGGATGGCAAAATCAAAGCCAACAAAACAGACGGCACAATAAAAATGAAGGACGCTCAGTCGATAGCCCGCGAGACGCGAGTTATGCACACGGCGCTTGAGAATCCACGTCTCACCGAAACTCTTGTCATCAACTCGGTGCTCCGTCCCATTGCCAGCGCAGCCTTGGTGCATGCGGTCGCGCAACATGCGAAGTGGTCCCTTCGCAGAGAGGTTCGCGCCGCACTTTTGCGTACGGAGCATCTTTCGCTAGCCCGCGCTCTCGCGTTCAGCCGCGAAATCCAAGCTCCACTACTGCGCGAACTACTCGCCAGTTCGCGCCTTCCCGAACAAATCAAACAACAGTTGCTCAGAGAGAACGCCTAGAATTTTCCAGAAGCTTCCACTGCGTGATAACTTTATCGCCGAGTAGGCCCAGATCAGCCGCCATTGCAGCCGGAGAATCGTCGATGAACAGAATTACTGCAACATTTCTGCTTCTGCTTTTTTTGGTTTCCACTTCCGTCGCTACAAAGCAACAATCTGCCACAGGCTCCGCTCTTCTTTTCCAACTCGAAGCCAATTTTGCTGGCGATGTTGCCAAGGACGGCCATAGCGCTTTTCTTGCCTACTTCGCCGAAGACGGAGTCGAACTCGTGGATAGCGGCGGCATCAACACTAAAGATGACATGCGCAAGCAACCGCCCTGGCCTGAAGGCACGACTCTCACTTGGAGTCCCGTTAAAGCCGAAATGGCCGCCTCAGGCGATCTCGGCTACACCTATGGCAATTACGTCTACACCGCCAAGGATAAAAACGGGAAACCAGTCGTCAACTACGGCAAGTACACATCGATCTGGAAGAAACAAAAGGACGGTCAGTGGAAGGTGGTCCTCGACATGGGAAACGACAGCCCCGATCCGGGAACAGGAAAGTAATCGCAGCAAAGGGCTATACCGCCTTTACAGTTCATTCACGCCGACCGGGCACTATTGTTATGCCTTTTGTCGCTGCGCTACCAGTTCCTCAATGCGATTGAGGACTTCATCTTCGCTTAAGCTCGTTGAGTCAAGCACGACTGCATCCTCGGCTGCTATCAGCGGAGAAGCCGCGCGCGTACGATCGCGATGGTCGCGTTCTCGGAGTTCCGCGGCTATCGTCTGCGCCGATGGCCCTTTCACCCGCTGCTGGTCGAGGCGCCTCTGCTCGCGAATTACCGGGTCGGCGTCGAGAAAGATTTTCAAATCGGCGTCGGGGAAAACTTTTGTGCCAATATCGCGGCCTTCCATTACTACGCCGCCGCCGATACCCATCTCGCGCTGACGCGCCACCATCCACTCGCGCACCTTGGGATGCACCGAGATCCGCGACGCTGCTTCGGTCACGTCGCGTTCGCGTATGCGAGCGGAAACATCTTTTCCATTGAGCAGAACACGATTGCCGCCTACGGTGGGCTCGAGCGCAATGCGTAAATCCTGCGCCATTTTCAGCAGCGCCGATTCGTCGTCGAACGAAGCATCCCACTCGATGGCGCGAAGCGCGAGCGCACGGTACATTGCTCCACTCTCCAGATTCACGTAGCCGAGTTTGCGCGCCAGACGGGCGGCGACGGTGCTTTTGCCGGCTCCGGCTGGGCCGTCTATGGCGATGATTAGTTTGCGTTGGGATGGAGCCGTCATCTGGCGAATGAAGCATTGTACACGGAGGCTGCGAGGCGTTCGAGCTAATGTAGTTAGAGATGTGAGGGGCTTCTGTAGAGTAACGTAATTGACGCTTGCGTTAGCTCACCCTCTCGGGGCGCGGTTTGGGAACGTAGGCTTGTTTTGGTGGAGTTACTTGCAGAAGTGACTTGCTCCCAACATGTACAAAGCTTAATTCACGCGCCGACAACAATGCGTGGATAGCTTCTTTGACCCGTGTTCGCGCGACAAAATTCGTTAGGAAGTTTTCTACTTCGCCTTCATCAACGGCGACCACACAATCGAGATACTTCGAGACCAGCGCCGAGAGCGCTTCGGGCACGGAAATCCCCACGCCTTCGCGCACGATTTCGGGTGCCCAGCGTGATAATTCGTCCCACACAGAACCTTCTTCCACCGTGTAGTCGACACGCGTAATGCGTAGTTTCGCCCATAGTTCGCTGAGCGCGCGATCCAGGCCGGCGTTGGAGACCGACCCGCCGAGCATCTCGCCCAGCTTTGTTTTCGAAATTGGTCCTCGGCGACGGATGATTTCAAAAGCGTCACAAGCTAATGGGGAATAAGGAGACCTGGGGCCGCTTGCGGGCGGCTGTTTCGGATTGCGCTCGCCGACCAGTGAATAGAAATATGGAAAGACCGAAGGCGCCAGCAGGAAGGCGTTGTTCTCGTCAAATAAAGGAGCTTCGTAGGCGGACTTATCGCGCAGGGCGCGCACCATAAGCTCGGTGGCTTCTTTGGCTCGCGGATCGTTATATGCATGTTGGCGCGTCGGCAGCTTGTCATCGGCTCCAACCCACGCCCCGATGAAAGTCGGCACCAGTAGCGCGGGACGCATGGGATACATCAGACAAAACCCCATTTCTTCAAGGAAGGCGCGGGCATCATCGAGAGTGCGCACGGGCTGGCCGTTGAGACGCCACTTTTGCGCGCGAGCCAGCAGGAGTTCCGTGTCGGTCATATATTGATTAGACCACGATTGATCAGATCACGATTGATTAGACCACAGTTGGAAAGCAGCGATTAGATGCGCTTGAATGCCTTCTGAATATCCTGCATAGAATAGCGCAATACCACCGGGCGTCCGTGCGGGCATGTCATAGGATGTTCGGTCTTCGCAAGTTCGGATAGCAGCCATTCCATTTTGTTTTGTTCCAGCGGCATGTTGACTTTGATTGCTGCGTGGCAGGCTATTGACGCGGCTATGCGGGTCCGCACGGCTTCCAGATTGATGGCTTGATCTTCACGAGTTAGCTGCTCGAAGATTTCGTTCAGCATGTGTTCGATCTGCGCGGCATCCACGCCCGCTGGAGCTAACTTTACGGCCACACTGCGGGATCCGAAGGGTTCGGCCTCAAAGCCGTTGCGCGCTAGTTCTTCGGCAATTTCGCTAAAGATCGCTTGTTGCGCGGGAGTCAGATCGATTACCAGGGGCATGAGTAGACGCTGGCTCTCAACGCGCTGCGCTGCGCGTTGGCGCAGTACTTTCTCAAACAACACGCGCTCGTGGGCTACGTGTTGGTCGATGATCCAGAGCCCGTCTTCGTTCACGGCGAGAATGAAGGAATTTCTAATCTGGCCTAGCGGGTGTAGCGTTCGCAACGACTCCAGAGTTGGCGCTGGTTGCGGCTCTTGCGGGATTGGGGGAGCGCAGCCATGATCGGGAACTGGCTGATCTGCGAACGACTGCTGAGCTGTCGCTGCCTCCGATTCTCGTGCCAGCGATACGGCTGCGTTTGCCTCTACCGCAATTCCCCCCTCAAATTCGAGATGCGCCGTGGTTGCGGGAATGCTCGGCGGCCGTAACGCAAAACCTCCCGGCGCCGCTGGCTCGTATAAATCGCGCCATGGCGGAGGCTGCCCACCTTCGGTAACGCTTGCTCCATCGGTAAATGAACGATTACTCAGGCCGGGACTGCTTAGGCCGGATATTGCCGATGGCTGCGCGCGAATTTCGGTCAAGAACTGCGGGACAGGCCGCGCTTTCATCAGCGCTGCCCGCACCGATTCGCGGACAAAATCGTGAATCACCGTTTGTTGACGGAAGCGTACCTCGGTCTTCGAAGGGTGCACATTCACATCTACTTCTGCCGTCGGCATCTCCATAAAAAGCAACACGACGGGAAATACCGTTGGCGGAAGAATGTTGCGATAGGCCTCGGTGATGGCATGCTGAATCAGGCGGTCGCGAATCAGGCGTCCATTGACGAAGATGAAGATCGAATTGCGATTCAGTTTCTGAATTTCTGGCTTCGAGACAAATCCGTGCAGTCGCACCTCGCCGAAATCCTGGGGGGCGGACACGACTGTCGGCACGGCTTCGTTCTCAACTTGGGGGGCGCCGTACGGAGCACTGTCCGCGGCGTGGCGCCATGGCGGGGGTTGCGGCAACCCGATGCGCTCTAACGGCTGCACGGCCGCCAGCGGAATTAGTTGGTCTAACGTTTCGCGTCCGAAGACCTGGTAAATGCGTTCACGATGCCCGGCCACGGGCGGCGCTACCAGCAAGGCATTCGTTGCGGAGTGCAACTCGAAATGCTTCTCAGGATGCGCCAGCGCATAGTGAGTCACTAGCGATGCGATGTGAGAGAGCTCGGTCGACTCCGATCTCAAAAATTTCTTGCGAGCTGGCGTATTAAAAAAAAGATCACGAATCGTGATTGAAGTGCCCAGCGGCAAGCCAGCCTCTTCGACACGGATTATTTTGCCGCCGTTAATTTCGAGGACTGTACCTGCCGCTTGTTCTTCGGCGCGAGTTTCCAGATGCAGACGTGCAACGGAGGCGATGGAGGGCAGAGCCTCGCCTCGAAATCCCAGGGTCGAAATGCTTAACAGATCGTCGGTCTCTTTTATTTTGGAGGTAGCGTGGCGCTCGAAAGCCAACATGGCATCATCGCGCACCATGCCGCATCCGTTGTCGGTGATCTGGATGAGTCTCTTTCCGCCCGCTTCAACCTGAATACGAATGCGCGTGGAGCCGGCGTCCAGAGCGTTCTCAAGCAGCTCTTTTACCACCGATGCGGGACGCTCGACCACCTCGCCGGCGGCGATCTGATTGGCTACTCTTTCGGAAAGGACGTGAATTTTGCCCATGAAGTCAGCGGATCGAGGTCAGAGGTCACTAGTCAGAGCTCAGTGTGACAGATTCTTGGGTGTAGCGTAAAGGCGGGTCGACCTTGGCGGTTGTGGCATCCAAATCTACCGTATCGTATATTTTCCAGGGAGTGCTCAGATGAAGCATGCAATCTTGGGTGCAGGAGCGATCGGAGGGTTAGTAGGCGCGATGCTGTCGTCGCTTGGCGAAGAGGTCACCGTGATCGTTCGCGCTGACAAGTTGTCGAGTTACCCCACGAGCTTGGTTTTGGAGCGTCCCGCGGGCTCACTTACGGCGCCGGCGAAAGCTGTGTCCTCGCTGATAGAAGCGGTTGATGTATTGTGGATCGCAACCAAAACTTACCAACTGCAAAACGCGCTGGATTCTGTGAAGATAGCGCCGAGGTGCATTGTTCCGCTGCTCAACGGTGTGGATCACGTTGCGGTGCTCCGTGCACGACTTGGACAGGATCAGGTCGTCCCTGGAACGATCGCGGTGGAGGCGGAAAGTGTGGCGCCGGGAAGATTCATCCAGCGCTCTCCAGTTGTTCGCCTCAATCTCGCCGCCAGTGGTGAATCGCTTCTAGGAGCCATCATTATACGGTTGGGCAATCTTGGATTTAACTGCCGATTTATTGCGAACGAGCAGACATTGCTCTGGGGCAAGCTTTGTTTCCTTGGGCCGTTCGCGTTAGTAACTTCGGCATCGGGAATGAACGTTGGAGAGATTTTGGCGGATGCTGCCTGGAAACCGAAGTTGACCGCTGCAGTTTCCGAGGCTTCCGCGGTGGCGAACGCTAGCGGCGCGGAGATTGACGCGCTCCAGATCGACGCGGTTTTTGCCAACTCGCCTCCGGGCATGCGCAGCTCGATGCAGAAGGATCTTGCCGCCGGCCGTCAGCTGGAGTTGGATGCTATTGGCGGCCCGATTGTGCGCGGCGGGGAACGTCATGGCATTGACGTCGACACGACGGTGAGCTTGATAAAAGCCATTCAAGCGAAGGCTGCCTAATTTTTCGTCGAGGCCGAAGGCGAGTTAGGAATGTGAGAGCGCGTGAAGGCGTCAGGCGTGCTCGTTATCGTTATTCATCGAATAATCGAATCTGGGCAGCAAAAACGTAACTGGATCAGTCACCAGCTTAGCTCCAACTTCTTTCAGAAAGCGGCGCGCTTTTGCCGCGCCGATGTCGCGAGCGCGTACCGCTAACAAGAAGCTGAGCACAAACGAAGTAATGATGTTGAATACTCCAACTAATAAGATGCCGGTGAAAGACAACAGCACGTCGGAGCGTCTCAATTCGCCACTCAGTCGAGCCGCGTCTAGAGCATAGCCGAGGCTGGCTGCGCCCAGAGTGACGTGGCGCACCTCCAGCGGGATTCCAAAAAGTGAAACCAGAATGGGGACCGAACCTAGTAGAAATCCGAGAACGATGTATCCGACCGAGCCCGCGGCGTGATGTTTCACCCAGTGAGCAATCCAGTTCGCGCGCGTTGGTCCCAGCCGGCGACGAATCCGCAGACTTTTCGCAATGGCGGATTCCATTCGCGTGAGCGCCACATAGTTCGCCGTCCAGCCGGTGGCGAGTGAGGAGAGCCAGAGAAAAACACCTGTGACAATGGCGAAAGGTATGGTCAGCGAATGGAGCGGGAAGAGCATATGGATGCCGTGTTCAGCCTCTTCGGGCGTAAGAAAAGGATGTCCGGTAACCGCATCCCAGATTCGATCGACCGCGATTGAAGACAGTACCGCGCCAATCAGATTTCCAATCGTGACCAGAGTTTGTGTCTGTGAAATAGCCTGCAAGCTCGCCATATGATCTTTATCGGGATCTTCCATGGCATCGACCAGAGTGGCTGCCGTGGCCGAGGGCATCTTCGATGCCAGCAAAAACCCTCCCGCCTGCATCAATAAAAAACTCACCACATAATTCAATGAATGGCCAATCGCAACCAGGAAAGGCGCGTGAATGGTTGCTGAAATTGAATATTTGAAGAGCGCTGTGAAGCAGGTGATCATGCCGGCCATGATGGCTCCCCAGCCCATTGTTTTCCATTGCGCGGTGTTGCCAGCGATGTAATGCTTTCCAACTCGCCCCGTTTTCTCGACCACGCTGCGCGCCAGGCGGCGCGTACTGGCGCTGATCACGCTCCGAATTTTGCGCTGGGTTGCAAAGCCATGCACAATGGAGACGGCAAACTTCCGCGAATCGGAATCCGCGCGCTGCAAGTTGAGCACTTGCTGAATTCGAAACAAGAGAGATCGCAGCAGACGAACCCGGAACACCAGGCTGGCCGACGAGCCTCTTTCTTCGAGCAGTTGCGTATTCTCCAACAGCTGCGCTTCGCAGGCTTCTCGCCGCGTCTCCCATTGCGCATAGTCCTCAGGGTGCTGAGCCACATGCGCCACCAAAGCAGGGAGGTCAAAGAAGCTAGATTTGGTGACGTCTTCATCATTCGCCAGAATCAGAAAATCGCGCGCCAGGGCAACGTGCGTTGCCCGCAGCGCCAAAAGCTTGGAGGAAGCGAGAATTGAAGTTGGCGAAGGCCGAAAAATATCGGTCCACCAATCCGCCAGCGAATCTGGAACTGAAGCCACCCACTGGGCGTCGGCCTCGCTGACATTCAGCGAGTCCAACAAAATATAGAGGTCTCCTTGAACTTCATCGACCGGCATCAGGTGCCAGAGCGCTCGCGCCAGCAGTTCGCGTAGCAAAAATACCTGGTCGGGCAATCCCGCTTCGGAAATCACACGAACATAAGAATGGTGTGACCAGAATTCATGAAAGATATCGCGAATTTCCTGCCGGCGGGGATGAGCATCAATCTCCGAGGTGAACTGTAGAAGACTATCGGTCCGCGATGCTGCAGGCACATCGAGAAAATATCGAAGCGCACCATAAACCCAGGTAGCTCTTTCACGTGAGTCGCCGGGCTCGAGCGCCAGCAAATCGTCGAGCTGAAAAGGAGTCGTCATTCTCTTGCGAGCAGTTCCGTGAATTGTACGATGCTGTGGCGCGTTTAGCTCTTGTCTATCCCAGCTATTTGCGTCATAGAAAATGCCGGCGTTTGGTGCGCCGGCACAGTTCGATCGCCTGAATGTTTACATGCTTCCGCTTGGCAGAAGAGTTACTTTGCCATCTTAAGCGACATGACGTGCACTTCGTTCTTGTCCGGATAAACATGTGCCGTCAGAATGACGTGGTGTCCCTCATGGCCTTTGACTGCGTCCGGGTTGACGATGGTCCAGCTCTTGCTGTCCTTATCACTGACGAACATCTTACCGTCATCGCTGATTTTGCCTTTGACGTCCATAGTTTTCTTGGGAGCATCGGCTTTCATCGTGTCATTGTTCATCGTGTCCTGAGCCGAAGCTACTCCCACGTTTAGGAGGGCCATTGCAAAACAGATTGCTATCAGTGTTTTCATATTGTTCTCCTGAGGATATTTGGATGTTCAAACTTCAATCACTCAACCCACGGAGTGAGTATAGCTCCCTGGTCCAGTTCTGACACTGCCGTATTCACTGTAGTTGCGCGGCAAGCCTCTTCTTCATGACGCGCCTATTTCTTCACGATTCCAATCCCCAGCTCCCGCAACTGGCTATCCGCTACGGGCGTGGGCGCTTCCATCATTAAGTCTTTAGCGGCGGCGGTTTTGGGAAAGGGAATCACTTCTCGCAGACTATCTGCTCCCGCCAGAATCATCACGATACGATCGAGACCAAGCGCGATCCCGCCGTGCGGAGGCGTGCCATATTCAAGCGCTTCGAGGAAGAAGCCAAAGCGCGAGCGAGCTTCCTCTTCTGTCATGCCGAGGGCATGGAAGATTCTGCTCTGCACATCCTGCCGGTGAATACGAATCGAGCCCGAGCCCAACTCCGTTCCGTTCAGCACCACGTCGTAGGCCAGCGCTCGCACCATCGCGGGATCGCTTTCCAGTTTGTCCATGTCCTCATCATGAGGAGAGGTGAACGGATGATGCGCGGCCATCCAGCGCTTTTCGCCTTCGTCGTACTCGAACATCGGGAAGTTCGTTACCCACAGAAAACGGTAGTCGCCTTTCTGGAAAAGCTGGTGACGATCGGAATATTTCTGCGCCAGAGCTACGCGCAGCAATCCAGCCGAGGCATAGATCGCTAATTCTGCTGGCGTCACTTTGCGCTTGCTGGCTGGATGCGTGTCTCCTCCCGATTGCGCCGAGCCCACTACCAGCACCAGCAGATCGTCTGCCGCGGCTCCTGCTTTTTCGCGGACCTTGGCCCCCGCCTCGGGGAACTTGTTTTCTATACGCTTGAAGTCTTCAAAGACTCGCGCTCCACCCTTTGAAACAAACAGTTGCTTAATGTCGTCACGTTCTTTGCGTGAAAGCTCGCCCACCTTCGGAATGCGAATCGCAATTACCGGCAGCTCTTTATTGATTGCCAACTGCTCCAGATCCGCTGGCGTGAAGCAATCGCGTACGTCGGTGAAAGCAGGTATGCGCAGGTCGGGCTTGTCGATGCCATATTGGCGGATGGCGTCATCGAAATCCATACGTAGGAAAGGCGTTTCGATCTCATGCCCGGCCGCTTTAAATGCCGCGGTCAGGAAGCTCTCGACCACTTCCCAAACCCGCTCCGGTTGCGGATAGCTCATCTCAAGATCGATCTGAGTAAATTCGGGTTGGCGGTCGGCTCGCAGGTCTTCGTCCCGGAAGCAACGCACGATCTGAAAATATTTGTCGAAGCCGGAGATCATTAATATCTGCTTGAATAGTTGCGGCGACTGCGGCAGCGCGTAGAAAGACCCCGGTTGTACCCGGCTAGGAACGAGATAGTCGCGCGCGCCTTCGGGCGTGGAACGAGTCATGAACGGGGTTTCTATTTCGAAGAAGCCTTGCGATGCAAGGTTGTCCCGGATGGCGAGCGCTACTTTGTGCCGCAGTTCAATATTGAACTGCATGGCGTCGCGGCGCAGATCGATATAGCGATATTTCAGGCGCATTTCTTCGTTGGCGAGAACCGTGTCTGATGGCAGAAAAGGCAATGGCTTGGACACGTTCAGAATGCGCAGCTCTTCTACCACCAATTCCACTTCGCCGGTTGGAATATTGGGATTGATGGTGTCGGCGTCGCGGCGCTTCACGGTTCCGATGGCTGCGATCACAAATTCGTTGCGCAGCGATTCTGCTTTTTGGTGAACGGCGGCATTCAGTTCATGATTGAACACTACCTGGGTCACTCCCGTGCGGTCGCGGAGATCGACGAAGATGATCTGTCCGAGGTCGCGACGCCGGTTTACCCATCCCATGAGCACCGCTTTTTTGCCGGCGTCGGAGGGCCGGAGAGCCCCGCACATATGAGTTCGTCTGAGATCGCCTAAAAAATCGAGCACGTTTTCGCCTTGTGTTGCCGAAGTTAGTCCAGCTGGACTACGGTGGTGAGCCGAAACCAAGATTGTAAATAAGGATTATAAATGGAACTGGCTTCAGGGTTTATCGGGCGCAGAGACGTAAGTGAAGAGTCGGACGTTAGTTCGTCCATCCCGACTTTATGATGTGAAAAACAAAGCCCGCCCATGTGAAGCCTGGACGGGCACTTTCAGATATTCAGCCGATCATTTCCCAGAAATCGTAAAGTTGACGACGCTGGTGTTGCTTGGAGTGACCGTGACCGATTTTTCCCAGGTCTTTGGCTCCGTGAAGAGAGGTCGGTCGACCTTGTGTTGCGACAAAACGTCGTAGACTTGCTCTTTCCCAACATGGCCCCAGCCCTCATGCCAAGCCACGATCTGATAAGTTCCAGGAGGCACATCGGTAAACTCAAATTTCCCACTCTCATCGGTAACCGCATAGTAAGGATGCTGTACAACCATCATTTCAGCGCTCATCCAGACATGGCCTCCGTTACATCTTAGAGTGACCAGCCCCGGCGTCGACATGGTACGAGATGTGACTTGGTTCGCGAACGGGAAAGGCAGGTTGAAGGTGGCCGCGCCTTCCATATGGATGGTGTGCAGTGTGGCGTCGGAACTCTGCATTTGCAGTTCTGTATTCTCCGGGACGAGCAAAATGTGTGGGATGTAGTGGCATCGCTTTTGATCGAGATGACGTCGTTGCATGGGTAGGTCAATCGCTTTTCCACTAGTGATGTTCTTGAGATAGACGATGGTATTGGCGACGCCTTCTTGCGGCCCAACGATCAAACGTTCCAGATCAACCGTCTTCTTCGAGTCGGGGTCGCAGACCTCTGGATCCTTGGTAATGGGAAATTCGGCCAGATGTGGCACTGGGCCTGACCATTTCACGGTGCCGGAGACTGTCCCACCGTTGGAGACGGTGACGACCTTGTAGTTGCTCTGGGCGGAAAGAAACGCCGTGGCAATGAGAGTAAAGATGAATGTGAAGAGGGAAAAATACCTTTTTGCAATCTGTGGGCTCATTATTAGTTCTCCCTTAAGAGCATCTTTACGTCACGATGCTCTGCCCGCGTCAATCACGCTAGACAGGGGCGTCTAAATCCATAACTTCGCCAATCCCACATTCGTCCAGATTGCCCGGATGCCCACACCGGTTATGCGCGTCATTGTGTACACTTACGCGCATCCATGCAGATATAGGGGCAGTCCCCTTGCAGGGGAAAAGCCTTCTTTTGGTTCCAAGCTGCTAGCTGGGGGGCCCCCGAATCGAGCGGACGGGGACAGCGAATGGACTCCAACATCGAGACTAGGTCAAGCAACTTCTCACGAACAAGATTCCCGAAGGTCATGGACGCTCGCGCGCGGGTCTTTGACATGGAATTACGCGGTTGCCCCAATTCTGAAAAGTTCACAACGAATCTTTCTCTGACGATTTTCTTGCGTTCATATTTAGTGGTGATTGAGTGATTGTGCTCCTCCTCAGCCCTATTCGCCTTATTGGCAAAATGGATCGCGTTTATCTCTTCGTGCAAGAAACACATTTTCACTCCCTTGCTCGACGCAGGGGGCGGGCGACCCATGCGCGGTTTCTGTGTGAAGGACTAATGACTTTCGTTACCCTGACGCCGAGTTGTTTCTGCGGTTGCTCTGTAACTGTCTGCGAGACTTGTGCGAGCATTCGCTCGAGTTTGTTCTTAAGGAACAACGAACCGCAGAACCATGAGCCGCCTGATTTGAGTTTCGTGGTACAACGGAGTCATCTGTGAGCATTGAGATTATGCCGAACGCGGCGGAGACTCGTTCCATACGACCTTCTTCGACAACGGCTACGGCGAAACACCCAACAGAAGCAACTGGCGCCGTTATCGGTCGGAGATGGTATTTCTACTTCTTCTACACGTCCGGGTTCTGCAGCATCCTTTATGAGCTGATCTGGCTTCGTCTGGCCATGGCGCAATTCGGCGTCACCACGGCCATGGTGTCGATTGTGCTATCGAGCTTCATGGCAGGATTGGGCGTCGGCTCCTGGGGCTCAGGACACTTGGTGCGCAAGTATGGACAGCGTTTTATATCTCGCCCATTGCGCCCCTACGCCATCGCCGAGTTATTGATTGGATGTTCTGCCGTAATCGTGCCTTGGGAACTGCGGACTGGCCGCTTCCTGCTGGAGCACCTGGAGAACAGCCTGTCGCTCTCATCCGCTGGCTACTATATTGCCGCCGGGCTCTGGCTGGCATTTAGTTTGATTCCGTGGTGTGCGTGCATGGGCGCGACCATCCCGCTGGGGATGTTTGCCCTCCGCAGCTACAATCGGCCCGAGTCGCTACGGTCATTCAGCTTTCTTTATCTTGCAAATGTATTCGGCGCTGTGACCGGTGCGCTGATTCCGCTGCTGTTGGTTGAGGTGTTCGGTTTCACCGGTACCCTGCGGGTTGGGATGCTCCTCAATCTTGCAATCTGTGGCGTTGCTCTCGTGCTTGCGCGCAGGCAAATACCACGATTAAGTGGCAACAACAATCACGAAGCCGAACAGGATGCCGCTGACCAGGTTTCACCTGCGTTACGTCAGATGCTTGGGAGTGGCACCCTCTGGTTGCTTTTTGCGACTGGGTTCACCAGCATGGGCATGGAGGTGGTGTGGATCCGGCAGTTCACGCCCTATGTCGGCACATTCGTCTATTCCTTCGCCGCCATTCTGGCTGTTTACCTGGCCGCTACGTTTACCGGGTCAAGCTTCTACCGGCTCTGGAGCTGCCGCCGCACCACTGAGGGATATTTAATCTGGCTGTTCGTCTGGCTCGCTTCTTTGCTCCCCCTGCTCACCGCGGACACGCGTCTTGAGATTTCGGGGCCGCTGCGCGTGCCTCTAGGTATCGCCGTGTTCAGCGGTCTTCTGGGGTTTCTGACTCCGATGCTGGTCGACCGTTTCTCGCAAGGCGATCCCAATCAGGCCGGAATCGGCTATGCGGTGAATGTTTCCGGCTGCATCCTGGGTCCGCTTTTTGCAGGCTTTGTTTTGCTGCCCTATCTCGATGAGCGTTACTGTCTGGTGGCGATGGCATTACCGTGGTTGCTGGTGGCTGCGTCGATGATGTTGTTCCGGCAGCCGGGCTCTGGGTCACGTCTCACGGCACAGCGTGTGATAGTTTTTGGCACAATCTTATCGGCGTCGCTTGGGTTGATATTCCTGACACAAAGCTATGAAGACGAGGTTCCTAAAGCCCAAGTACGCCGGGACAGCACGGCAACCGTCATCGCAACTGGCGTGGATAGGCAGAAGCGGCTGCTGGTCAACGGGGTGAGCATGACCATCCTTACGCCTACCACCAAAGTGATGGCGTCCTTGCCTCTGGCATTCCTGGATCATGCTCCTCAGAATGCATTGGTCGTTTGTTTTGGCATGGGAACGACCCACCGTTCCATGCTGTCTTGGGGCATCGATTCGACGGCGGTGGACCTTATCCCGAGCGTTCCAGCCCTGTTCTGGTACTTTCACGCGGATGGCGCGGAGCTGCTGAAGTCGCCACATTCAAAGGTCGTTGTTGACGATGGCCGGCGTTTTTTGGAGCGGACTGGCGGACAATACGATGTGATCGTCATCGATCCGCCTCCGCCGATTCAAGCCGCCGGCTCAAGCTTGCTCTACTCGCGTGAGTTCTATTCCGCCGCGCAGAAGCGCTTGCGGCCGGACGGCATCTTAGCGCAGTGGTTTCCAGGCGGAGATCTGACGACGACCGTCGCCATCGCGCGGGCTTTGAAAGAATCATTCCCCTACATTCGCGCGTTTACTTCGATCGAAGGTTGGGGAATCCATTATCTTGCCAGCCGCCAGCCGATTCCGAATCGATCGGCGGCTGAATTAGCAGAACGCATGCCAGCGAGCGCAGCTGCCGACCTGGTGGAATGGGGACCGTTCCCAACTGCTGAACAGCAATTTGCTGCGATCCTAAAGCAGGAAGTTTCAATTGACCGCATACTCGCTGCGAATCCGGATGCGCCTACCATGCGCGACGATCGCCCAGTCAATGAATATTACATGCTGAGAAATGGCGCGTGGCCTACGTTCGCGGTGAACAAATAACAGCGATTAGTCCAGATCAGTAGCGCTCCAAAGGTTTGGAGTGATCTGGCGGAATTTCAGTTTCCATTGGCCGTCCACTTTCGCCCAGGTGTCGGCCATGTGGCGATAGCGGGGATGTTCTCCGGGGACAACGAGGTTGTAAGCCACGACGGCAGCGTCTTTGGTCAGCTTGACGACCTGGAATTCGTAGGCACGCGTGTCCTTGGGCACGCCGTTGCGAGCGGATTCCACAACCTCCTCTTTCCCATAGAAATCGCCATTGATTTCGATGCCCTGGAAATCGTCGCTAACGGCGCGATCGACAGCGGACTGGTTCCTGGTCTCGGTGGCTTGTAGGAGTTGTTTCTGCTGATCGATGAGTTGCTGGTCAAAGGCGGAGTCGATTTTGGACGCCTGAGCAAAGACTAAAGTAGCCGTGAGAATCGTTGCGCACAAAGTTGCGCATGAAGACGCGCACAAAGATGCGGACGACAGGGAAGTGCTTCGCATAGTTGTCTCCTGGTGAAGCATTCTACTTCTCAATCAGACTTATCCCAGATTTTGTTGTTTATGATTTCGCTTCTGAGTCTTGAGAGACGGGGCAAGCCCCGTCTCCAAGGCGGATTTCAGATCTGCTACTTTGTTCGTGAAATTCGCTGGGCCAGTTCCGCTCGCGGAACGGTTACCTGTTCGCCGGAAGCTAGATGCTTGAGCGCGAAGGCATTGGCCGCCACTTCGTTCTCGCCGACGATCAGGATATAGCGCGCCCCTATCTTGTCGGCGGCTTCGAATGACTTTTTCAGTTTTCGAAACGATTCGTCTCCGAGTTCGACTACTAGATCATGGCGGCGTAGTTCACGGGCTACGCGAGCGGCCTCGCGATTCATGCCCGCGCCTAGCGGAGCAATATAAACGTCGGGCTTCCGGGTGACCGATTCCGCCGAGGCGGTCAGCGAAAGCACCAGACGGTCTTCTCCGATAGCAAAGCCGATGCCGGGAGCTGGCGGACCTCCGAGTGCTTCGGATAATCCGTCATATCTTCCGCCGCCTAAAATCGCATTCTGCGCTCCTAGCGAGCCATGGGTAAATTCGAATGCAGTCTTCTGGTAATAGTCCAGTCCTCGAACCAGGCGCGGATTTTCTGTGTAAGGAATCTGGACGGCGTCCAGAATCCTTTTTACTTCCTCGTAATGAGCGCGGCTCTCTTCGCTTAAAAACTGAGTAACTGTAGGGAGCGTCGCTATGATGGGTTGGTCTTCGGGAACTTTGCAGTCGAAGACGCGGAGTGGATTGGTTACGGCGCGGCGCTGGCAGTCTGAGCACATTTTATCGACCACGGGAGCGAGCGCCTGACGGAGGGCTTCGTTGAATTTTGCCCGGTCGGTGAGGTCGCCTACGGAATTTAGTTCCAACGTCCAATTGACAACGCCCACTTGGTCGAGAAATGTGGCCAGGAGTTCGAGGATTTCTGCGTCTCTGGCGGGAGATTGGCTGCCCGCGGCGGCCGGTCCGATGATTTCGGCTCCGATCTGATAGAACTGGCGGAAGCGGCCTTTTTGCGGACGCTCGCGCCGGAATTGCGGTCCTATATAGAACAGTTTGTTTAAGCCACGATCCCAGAGTTTGTGTTCGATGTAGGCGCGGACTACTCCTGCAGTGTTTTCGGGGCGGAGTGTTAGGGATTGTCCTCTATCGCTTTCGGCGCGTCCCCGATCTTCCCAGGTGAACATTTCTTTCTGGACAACATCCGTCTCTTCGCCAACGCCTCGAGCGAACAATTCAGTGGATTCGAAGATAGGAGTGCGGATTTCGTGGAAGTTGTAGGCGCGGAAGACGTCCCGCACAGTGGCTTCGACGTAGTTCCAGAGCGCGGTATCAGGCGGGAGTAGGTCGCGGGTTCCTCGAGGGGATTTGATCATTGGTTGTTGGTCATTAGTCGTCGGTCATGAGTCGCTGGTCGTTAATCGCCAGTCGAGGCTTTCATTCGATCGCTATGGTGCCCTATCAGTTTAATGTTATTAGTTTAACGTTGAATCTATGGTTTTGGTCGAGTTACCGATCTGACAGTTGGACGAAACGTTCTCGCCGTGATACTACTCAGCAGTCCAAAATCGCATGCGTCGCTTACAGTTTATCGAGATTCACGAACAGCGGTGGTGCCCTTCGGCTCTACGAGACGGGGTTACCGATGCTCTCCAGTTTGGGGTGAATCTGTCGGGGTTGTATGGGACCGTGGCTCCGCTGCTTCAACGCGCGCTGGATTCAACAGGAAATGGAGCGTCCGGTGACCAATCGGAAGTCGGTAGATCGGTTGTCGATATGTGTTCCGGTGGCGGAGGACCTTGGGCAAAGCTCTCGCGCACGCTTGAGTCTCCGGGGATTCGAGTCTGGCTCACGGATAAATATCCAAACACTCCGGCGTTGGAAGCTGTGAGCGCTGCTTCCGAGGATCGCATCGCTTTCTATCCCGGCTCGGTGGATGCAATGAAAGTTCCCGCGGAATTAAAAGGGATGCGAACGATGTTCACTTCGTTCCATCATTTTTCGCCCAAAGACGCCTGCGCCATACTTCGCAATGCGGTGGAGGCGGGCGAAGGCATTGGTATATTTGAAATCTCGCAGCGGACTCCTGCAACTATGGGCATAGTGTTCGCATACGTTTTCTTGTTGTCTGTCTGCAGTGTTTGGATCCGTCCGTTCCGATGGTCACGGCTACTCTGGACTTACTTGATTCCGATTATTCCGCTGGTCCTGACGTTTGATGGAGTTGTGTCTTGCCTTAGAACTTATCGCCCAGTGGAATTGCGTGAAATGGTAGGCGGGCTGGGTAGCGAAGATCAATATCAGTGGGAAACCGGAGTGCTTTCTACCGGGCTAGTCCCGATCACATATTTGATTGGTTATCCGACCGGCGTTATTCCCGAGATTCCTCCAGCAACATCCAACTAGGCTGACAGAACGCACTCCCCAAGCGACGCCCCGGGCAATCCTGCCCTGAGATTATTATCTTTGCGCTGTTTCTTTACCGCCGTACGTCCTTTGGAGATCAAGATTTTCAGTGGCCTTCCGATGAGCATGTGAGGGCGCGTGCGCGTGCCCGTTTTCCACATGAAAATGGCCAAGATGGTTTTGTTATCTGTAAGCGTTATGATGTCCGTCTCATTGTGCGCGCAGCAGGCCCAATATGCTTTTGCGGCGCATCCATATACAACCCGCGTAGACGTGGCAGCCCCACGTTTTTGGACTCCGGCTACAATCGCGCTGGTAGCGCTCGACGGCGCGGCGAAGACGGCCGATAGTTTTGCGACGCGGAAAAACCTCGATGGAGGCGGCGAGGAATACGATCCGATAGCCCGTCCTTTTGTGCATGCCCAGGCGGTGCAGGTAGCGGCCATGGCGACTCTGTTCGGAGCTGAAATCGCCGCTTCTTATATGCTGCACCGGAGAAACCGCGACCGCTTGGCGCGCACGGTCCTGCTGATCGGTGCGACTATGAACGGGCTGGGAGCGGCGTCTAGCTTCAAGAATCGGGTCCCGAGTTGGTAGAGGCGCAGGCCACTGCGCCGGTTCCGAGAAGATTCCCTAACTAATAGCCAAAAGCCAAAAGCTAAGAGCTTTTTCTCTCCAGCAAATACGACTTCTTATATCCCAGATAATTTTCGGCGTAGCGGAGAATTGTCGCCTGGTCATTTTCATCCAGACGACGCCGGAATTTTCCTGGCGAGCCCATCCAGAGAGAATACGGTTCAATAATTGTTTTTTCGGGGATCAGTGTACCAGCGGCGATGATTGAGCCGGAGCCGATGACGGCTCCGTTAAGAATGATGGAGCCCATACCAATGAGGCAACGGGCTTCGATGGTGCAGCCATGGAGAATGGCGGCATGGCCTACGGTGACGTAGTCGCCGAGGTGGACTCCATATTCCTCCTTCATGCCGTGGAGGACGCAGTTGTCCTGAATATTGGAATAGTGACCAACGCGGATCTGGTGGACATCGCCGCGGAGGACAGCGTTCATCCAGACGCTGGAATGTTCGCCAACGATGACGTCGCCGATGAGTTGGGCGGAGTCGTCGATGTAGGCAGTTTCGGGGAATTGGGGAGTGACGCCTTTGAAGGACCGTATCATGGATTTATCAGATGCTGGAAAAGTTCTAGCGGTCCTATCACTTCGCGACATGGGCGAAGGATGAGTGTCCGCTTGATGAATAGTCAACATACCATGCTGGGCACAGCGCCCGAAAGATCAACACAATTGTGATTGCGCTGATTGACCGAAGTTCTTGAGTGTCATCGCCTGATAGCATAAACTCGCGCTTCCTTTCGGCTGCCGGACGACGGACGCGTGAAGAACCTGAAGAAATGGATGGCTATTCAGTCGCCTCTATTGAAGCAGCCGCGTCACGCACCATCGCCAAATTGGCATCATTGAAGCTCAGTGCGCCGCAGGGGTAGAGTGCGAACCATCCAATGTTGGAATCGTTGCGAATTTGTAAAAGAAACACATATTGCTGGCTGGCGCGAACCGGCGCCCCGGTATCCGCAGTGGCCAGCATCTCTGGTCCGTAGACGTCGACGTCAATGTCCGAGCGAACCGGCAGCCGCAAGTGCTCCGGCTTTCTTATCACGTTGACGATTTCGAGGTTGCGGAGTCGCGGCGGCCGTCCGTCGTAACGCGGAGAGCTTAGGTCGACTGTTTTAGGACGAACGACGGCAATCACATCCGAGAGTTGCGCTACGCGCTTCGACAACTCCGGCGTGCATGTCAGGCTCTTCGGCGACTCACGAATGTCCTCGACCGACTGCGCCCATACGGTCGGCATTAGATCACGGTCTTTGCAGAGGCGGAATCTCGTGAGGCAGCTCAGATCGAACCGCATCAGCCGCGACAGGTCCGCGGCGCTAGCGTCTGGTGAAAACTCGGCCCAGACGATCACCACGGGAGAGCCTCCGGTGTCGTCGTTCAACGACGCGGGAAGGGTCCCGACGAGGTAGGCGGGATGCAAAAGGGTATGCTTCAACCTGACATCAGGTTGATCGTGCTTGCTCCACGATCCCGTTTCTTGCTTGGTGCCCACATCACCCAAGAGCATGCACCCGCTTCCGCCTCTTTGGGTGCATCCTCGTCCGAGAGTGTCAACAGAAAAGGAAACCGATCGCAGTGCCTTTCCTCGTATCTCGATCCATGATTGAACGAGGCTCGGACGCAACCCGAGCCAGTCGAAAATGTGCGCTATAGGTGCAGGGACGAAAGGATCCGTGAATCCATGTGTCCGGGCGGGTTCCGGCATGAGTTGAAGGCTATAGACGCACTTGTCCTGGGTACAGGGCTTGTCTAGCCCCCGCCACTCCTCAAAACCCCACTTCCTGACAACGAGGCGTACCTCCGCCGCACTCGCCTTCTTCAACTCCAACTCGCGCATGTCTGACAGGAGTCGCTCCGCCTGTCTACGAAACCTGTACTGCTCAATTCGGAGATAGGCCGAAACACCAGCGACGAGAATAACCGCGCTCAGGGCGACGACCAGCGCAGCCCGTTTCACAAACCTGGGCAGTCTCATATTTGAATTGGACACCGGGAACAAGAGTGGAGTCAGCTATCGTTGGTAACTGCTTGAGGGCGTGCAGAATTGGCATCGCAAACGGCCAGTGGGCACCGATCACTGTTGTAACATCGCCATTTCACCAACAACCACTAGACACCGTGCCAAAGCCCCCTCTCTAATGAGCCCTTCCCCTTATACTGGAAAAGAAATTGGGTTCAAGTCTGCATTTGCTTTCGGTACCAACCTTATCTTTGAGGAATTAATGGCCGCTCTAATTGATGCGATTGACGTAAAACGCAAGTCGTTGTTTGAGCTTGAGAACACTCCATACTACTGTCTCGAAGCAGAGGTGAACACGCCTACCGCTCGCGGCGGCCAGACCCTGGTGCGCCTCAAAATGCGCAACCTTCTCACCAACGCGGTGTTTGAGAAAACATTCAAGGCGAGCGACAAATTCAAAGAGCCGGATCTGCAGTACGTCGACGCCTCCTATCTCTACAGCGATGGCGACGGCTCTCATTTTCTGGACCAGGAAAGCTATGAGACCCTCACCCTGACCGGTGAAATGGTCGGGAATGCGTTGGATTTTTTGATCGAAGGTGCATTGATTCAGTTGCGCAAATACAACGGCAATCCCATCGGTCTAGAGCTGCCAATCTTCGTTGAGTTGAACGTTGCCTATACGGAACCAGGGCTACGGGGCGACTCGTCGAGCGGCAGCGTGACCAAGACGGCAAGGCTGGAGACGGGACTGGAGATCCGCGTCCCGCTCTTCATCAAAGAAGGGGAAAAAGTAAAGGTGTCGACGGAGAACAGGGAGTTCGCCGGGAGGGCATAAGTCGGTTTCGAGAGCGACGATGAGTGCGGAGTGATTCGCGATGAAGGTGGCAGATTTCCGGCGGATTGCACTGAGCTTCGAAGGAGCAGAAGAAGGTTCGCACATGGGCGCGGTTGACTTCCGCGTGGGCGGCAGGATCTTCGCCACCCTGGCCTCGCGGAAAGATGGCTACGGTAACTTGATGCTTACGCCCGAGCAGCAGGCGGAATTTGTGCGAGAGTTGCCGGAAGTTTTCCTGCCAATTCACGGCGGATGGGGACGGATGGGAGCGACCCACATTATCCTCTCGAAAGCGAGCGAGGACGTGCTAACCGGCGCTCTGCGCACGGCGTGGACGAACAGAGTGGAAAAGAATACGCGGAGTAAGACAACCGGGACAAAGAAGAAGAGTGCGTCGAAACGCGCGTCCAAACGGTGAGGCTACTGCGCGATCTTATGGCGCGGTCTTACTGCGCGATCCTGCCCGGATGAATGCCTTCGCCCAATACAAATGTCGCACCCACGGAGGCCACAACAGCCGATCCGCGGGGCAATCCTAACCGTTGACGAATTCGGTAGACACTTTCTATGCCAGTGCAATGAGCGCCCAACAGGTATGAAGTCCCAAAACCTTTCAGCTTGTCAGCGGTCCAGTCCAGCTGAACGTCGGTCGCGGGGAACAAATGGAAACCGCCGAGAATCGCATACACAGGTTCATTTGGAAACTCACCCCGCGCCATCGTAAGCGTATTGATAACTCCAGCGTGACCACAGCCGGAAATAAGTATCAAGCCCTGAGCCGTGTTGATGACCAGCGACTGATCCTCAGGAATACTATCCTCAATCAGACCCGCGGGTGTTTCCACCTTGCCAGAGACGCTCCAGTTGCGTTCGGGATACACGCGCGGAACCGGGCCCGTGAGCCAAGCGCCTGGAAAAATCTCCTCCGCATGATCGTGTTCGATAAACTTGCCGCCGGTCGCTTCGTACTCCTTCTTGATCGCGATCATGGTGTTGTCTTCCCCTTTAGCAGAGGGACGGCTGTAGAAAATTCCCTTGGCAACATGCGCGCGCGACAGGGCAGCCGGATTCTTCTTCATCAGCTCGCGGCGAAGCGTGAGCAGCCCGCCCACATGGTCGTCGTGATTGTGCGTTAGGACGACATCAGTGACGGTTGAGAGATCGACGCCTAGCTCCTTTGCGTTCTGGAGCACGGTCTCGGGATGGAATCCTGTATCCACCAGCACGCGGTGTCCATCGGCTTCAACCAGGGCGGAAAAGCCCCATTCGCCAATGCCCTGATCCGCCAGCATGGTTGAAAGAATCGTCACCTTCAGCGTTTTCACTTGGGGGTGCGTTATTGCTGAGTGAGAAGGAGCAGTCGAACTCTGGCCGCTCGCGAAAGTGGCGAATGAAAACACCAGAACAATCGCGATAAATTCATGACGGAACCGCACATGAGCTGGCATAGGTGCCAAGTTTATCCACAATCGGTGGTGAGTGGCAACGGTGCTTGGATTACAACGACACTTGCGCTTCTCAACCGAGCGTCGTAAGTTGGAGGCCATCATGAATGATTCGCGTTCCAATGAACTTCGAAGAGACAACGACAAGAAAGAAGAGCCGGACTGGAAGAACCACGGCTTGCGTGTCATTCGCAGCGGCGAGTTGGATTCCAACACTCCACAGACGCCGGGCATGACGCGCGCTGAAGCCATCTCTCTTGCCAGAGTCGGTGCGCAAAAGCTCTGGGCAGGAACGGTGGTGGTGCACCCGAACGCCAAGACTGGTCCTCATCATCACGGAGAACTGGAAACTGTGATTTATGTTGTGCGGGGCTGGGCGCGCTTTCGCTGGGGAAATCGGTTGGAGTTCGTCGATGAAGCCGGTCCAGGAGATTTCGTTTACGTTCCTCCTTATGTTCCGCATCAAGAGTTGAACGCGCGCAAAGATCAGCCGGTTGAGGCCGTGATCGTGCGCAGTGGCCAGGAACCGGTCGTCATTAATTTGGATATCCCTAGTCCAGAGGATAGTCCAGAAGCTCCTGAAGACGATCCGTTTCACTCCGCGTCTGGCAACCGCTGAGGTGAGCAAAATCTCGGGTCGCAGAAGATCGTCGCCCGCCAGCGGTTGTTGGACGTCGATTGATCAGACGAGATGTCGTGTCCCACTCTTCGAGGGAGGTTACTCCTGTACAATTTCCCCGAATGAAGCGGCTGGCAAAAGTTTCGTCGATCTTCTGCGTTGTGCTCGTGAGCGCAGTCTGTATTTTCGCGGAGCCGATTGCCTCTCTGAAGGCCACTAACTACGTCAATGATTTTGCCGGCGTTTTGGATGCTGCTACGCAATCGCGGTTGAATGAGCTCTGCCAGCAGGTGGATCAGAAGGCGCACGCGCAGATCGCCGTGGTCACGGTCAAGTCGGTGGACGGGCAGGATGTGGTGAGCTACGCGGTCGCGCTCTATCAGAAGTTTGGGATTGGGGCAAAAGGCAAGGATCGCGGGGTTCTGATCCTGCTGGCTACGGACGACCACAAATATTGGACCACGGTGGGATACGGGCTGGAAGGAATTCTTCCCGACGGGAAAGTAGGCGGCTTCGGGCGGGATATGGTGCCGGCGTTGCGCAGTGGAAATTATGCCGCTGCCGTCATAACCATCACAACGCGCATAGCCTCGGTGATTGCGCAGGATGCGGGTGTCACGTTAGACAATCAGCCTCGGTTAGCTCCGACTCGCCAACAGCCTACTCCTAAAGGTGGAGCGGGAGGCGTGATTCTTGTCATCTTCCTTATCTTTTTCGTAATTATTCCGATTTTGCGGGCGATATTTCGAGGCGGCGGTGGACCTCGCGGAGGCGGGGGTGGTGGTCTGGGATTCTTGCTCGGGATGATGCTCGGATCCGGTGGTTTTGGCCGCGGTGGCGGTTATGGCGGAGGCGGATTCGGTGGTTTTGGCGGTGGGGGTGGTGGAGGCGGATTCGGCGGTTTTGGTGGTGGGAGCACAGGCGGTGGCGGCGCGGGCGGAAGTTGGTAGTCAGCGGAGAGTGAGAGGCGCGTGATGGGTCCGGAAAAACTGATAAACGAGTTTGTCGAACGGATTCGCGGAGCGGCGGGAACGAATCTGCTGGCGGCGATTCTCTATGGGTCGGCAGCGGCAGGAGATTATATCGCCGACTACTCTGATGTAAATCTACTGTGCGTGCTGCAGGAAACTTCTTTCTCTGCGATTGCGGGGCTAGCTCCAGTGATGGAATGGTGGGGGAAGCAGAAGCATCGCGTGCCACTGCTGATGGGCGCGGAGGAGATGCGGCGGTCGGCGGATCTTTTCTCCATCGAATTTCTGGACATGCGGCGGCACTATCGCGTGCTGTGGGGAGAAGACGTCCTGAAGACGCTGGAGATTCCGATGCGATTGCATCGGGCGCAGCTGGAGTATGAACTGAGCGAGAAGACGATCCTCTTGCGGCAGGGCTTGCTGGCGGCGGCCGGGAATACAGAGGCGAAGTGGGATCTGTTGCTGCGGTCCTTGCCGACGTTCGGGACATTATTTCGTCACACTCTGATCGCGATGGGCGAGGCGGGCACGGGGTCGAAACGGGAAGCCGTGGCATTGCTGGCAGATAAGTTGGGCATTGACGGCAGTGTGTTTGGCGAGTTGCTTGATATTAGAGAGCACAGAGAACAGCGAAAAACTGCCAAGGTCGATGATGTATTTTCTCGCTATTTGAAATTGGTCGAGCAGGTGACGGCGGCGGTGGACAAGATGTCAGATCCGGCGGCCTAGAGTCTCTCAGCTCGGTTTGCAATTTAATTTTGTTTTCAGGAGAGCGATATGAGCAAGGGTTTGATTGTATTGGCGGTACTGGTGGTGATTGTGCTGGCGTTGTTTGGACAGTACATAGGAGTGAAAAACAACTTAGTAGCGAAGGATCAGGCGGTGAAGGCAGCATGGTCGCAGGTGGATATCGTGCTCCAGCGGCGCGCCGATTTGATCCCGAACCTGGTAGAGACGGTAAAGGGATATGCGCAGCAGGAAGTTACCGTGTTTGGAGACATTGCCAAAGCGCGGTCGGCATTGCTTTCAGCGCAGACGCCTTCCGATAAGATTGCCGCAAACGGGCAATTGGACGGTGCTTTGGGACGGTTGCTGTTGGTTGTGGAGAATTATCCGCAATTGAAGTCAAACGAAAACTTCTTGCGGCTGCAGGATGAATTGGCGGGGACTGAGAACCGAATCGCCGTCGAACGCAAGCGCTATAACGACACTTTGCAGGACTACAACACCTATGTCCTGCAGTTCCCCAACAGCCTGTACGCGGGATGGGCGGGCTTTAAGCAGAATCCGGCGTACTTCCAGGCTTCGGAAGCATCGCGCGCAACACCGAAAGTGGATTTCGGCACAAAGCCGGCGGCTCCGGCAACGGCTCCTCCGGTCGCGGCACCAGCACATTGAGCATTGGCGCAGTCGTTGGTCGTGAGTCCGTGGTCGTTCGCGGTTCGACTTGAGCGGCACCCCGAACGAATCGCTGGGTTGAAGGTCTTCGCTCTCCAACGACCAACGACCAACGACTGACGACCAACGACCAACGACCGAACGAAAACGAACATTTCTCCCGTTCATCCGTCACATTCCAGCGATACGCTCTTTGATATACAGATTGGCAGGGCCTCTGGAATCCCCTCCGATTCCGAAGTCTCGGACACGAGGGGACTGCCATGCGCCGCCGCAACAAGCCATTTCTGGCTGGAGTTCGTAGTGTTGCTCGGGTCGTCGTGCTCCGGGCGCGGTGCTTCCAACTCATCTTTATTATTATTATTTTTCTTATTCCTACCGGTGCTTACGGGCAGGATGCGTCTACGGGCGCGTTACGGGGCGTTGTTTTGGATGCCCAGGGAGCGGTGATTACGAATGCCGACATCGTGGCGATCAGGGTGGAAACCGGCATTCGCTATCATTCAGCTACCGATTCCGCGGGACGATTCGCAGTAGATTTGCTGCCGCCAGGCCTATATTCCGCGCGGGCGGAAGCAGAGGGGATGTCGCCTGAAATCTCACCATTGATTCGAGTTGAGATCGGAGCGGCGGCACAATTGACCTTCAAACTAAAGGTGGCAGGGCCAAAGGAAACAATCACAGTGTCTGCCGCTCCCAAGATGGAGATGGACCCGAATTCAGTTTCAGCCCTCATTGATGATCGGGCCATCAAGGATCTGCCGCTTAATGGGCGGAGGTTCACAGATCTAATGTTGCTGATGCCGGGAGTGACACAGGATCCGCGGGACCTGACATCCGGATCGAACGGGGATCTCTCTTACGGCGGAATTCGCGGATACAACACCAGCTTCCTGATTGATGGAGGCGATGACAATAACGGGTTTTATGCGCAGGCATCAGGACGGTATCGCGCACCCTATCAGTTTTCAAATGAGGTAGTGCAGGAGTTCCGCGTGTCTTCGAGCGGTTATGGGTCGGAGTCGGGACGGGCCGGTGGGGCGGTGGTGAATGTAGTGACCAAATCCGGTACGAACCATTGGCATGGAGGCGCATTCTATTTTTTGCGCGACAGTTCTATTGGCGGAGCGGCGCCGCCGTTTGTAGGTTTCAATCCTAGCAATGAACAGCATCAATTCGGAGCGACAATCGGGGGACCGGTCCAGCGTAGCAAGACGTTTTTGTTTGCCGGCTATGATCAACACATTTTCCATGTGCCCACGGAAGTCCAGTTTCTTAATGGTCAGACGGTGGTGGTGCCCCAGTTGGGTGTTTATCCAACTCCGGGGGACTATGAGGTCTGTAATCCTGCAATTGGCGGTCAAGCCTGTGACGAGGCGCTGGTGTTTGCTTCGGCGGCACAACTATCGACCATGGGTGGGTCGTTCCACGGGCAGTTGCTGGGTGAGACGGGATTCCTGAAGATCGATCATGTGCTGACGCAGCACCAGTTTCTTTCCGCGCGACTGAGTACATCTCGATCTTACGGAGCGAACAACGTCTCCTTTGATCCTGGGAGCCCAATTACGAACGATGCGATCAGCGCCAATGGGGAAGAGGACGTCGCGACGGAAAGTGCGTCGTTGAGTTTAGTGAGCGGTGTTACGCCGCGGCTGACAAGCCACTTGCGACTCCAGTTTTCGCGTGACCTGGAGCAGTCCTGGCCCAATACAACAGGAACGCGGACGAGCATCTACAGTTGGATGGATGAGTTTGGGCAATCGTCTACATTACCGCGACAGACACGGGAGCACCGGTTGCATTTGGCGGAGACTCTAAGTTTTAGCCGCGGCCGGAACGAATGGAAGTTTGGCGGCGATGGAATGGTGACTTGGGACTACAACTACTTTCCGTCGCTTTATGGCGGGGAATATTTATACGACGACATCGAGGTTAATCCGTTTACGTTTGCTCCACAACACGATGGACTGGAGTTGACGCCGCTGCGGGCATGGGCGCATGACGTGCCGCGATATTACGTGCAGAGTTTCGGAAATCCGGTGTCGCATCCCAATAGCAACGACTATGCAGGGTTCGTGCAGGATACAGTACGCTTGACGCCGCATTTCACCTTGAGCTTGGGAGCGCGCTACGACCTGCAGACATTTTCGAAAACGGGAATGGAGAGCAATCCGTTGTGGCCGGGGGCAGGGAAGATGCCGTTGAAAGAGACGAATTTTGCGCCTCGCCTCGGGATTGGCTATGCCTTCGGCACCGATCATCCACTGATGGTGCGGGCGGGATTTGGAATTTTCTATACTCGCATTCCGCAGATTTATCAGTCCGCAGTAGTGAATGACAATGGGCTGAGCGATAACTTCCTTTCACTGGATAACACGGACTTCTATCAGAACCAGGTGTTTCCCTCGTATCCGAATGCGGCAGTGAATTGTTCTCCGGGTCCGGTTTCGTGCACGTTGCCTGCTGCTTGGCAGCAGTATGCGACCAGTGAGATCGCGGCTTTTGCCCCGGACTTTAAAACACCGCGCGTGCAGCAGGGGAGTTTGAGCCTCGAGCGTGAACTGGGCGGCGGTTTGATCGGGACGATATCTTACCTGCTGGTGCATGGAGTGGACATGATTCGTTCACTGGACGTGAATCTGCCGCCGCCGACCTACTACAGTTATCCCGTCTACAACGCGTCTGGCGCTAATGTTCCCGATGCGTTTTATAACGTGTGGTCGTTTGCGACGTGGCAGACGAGTTATAGCATCAGTTGTCCGTATCCACCGTGTATTAATACGTTGGATCGCCCAATCTCACAGCTCGGGGCGATCGACGAGTTTCAGAGCGCGGCATCAAGCGTTTATAACGGTATGACGGTTTCGTTGCACAAACGAATGTCGGGAGGAATGTATTTTCGGCTAGCCTATACATGGGCACACGCAATCGACGACGGACAGGATGCGCTGGTGGCGGGAGCGCCTTCCACAGTACAGAATCCTTATTCAACAAGAAGTGAGCGAGCGTCCAGCGTGGTGGATCAGCGGCAAAGGTTATCGATTTCAGCCATTGAGGAGCCGAATCCGTTTGCGGGCGGACAAAAAATTCTAGCGTCGATGTTCGATCATTGGAAAGTCTCGGGGATTCTGACACTCGGAAGCGGACGACCCGCGAACGCGATGGTATCTGGCGATCCAAATCAGGATGGCAACACAAGCAACGATCGTTTATCCGGCTATGGGCGCGACGCTTTTATCAGCCCGGACTATGCCACCACCGACCTCAGGGTGGGAAGAAAGCTTGACATAGGGGAGCACTATCATCTGGAATTGACGGCGGAATCGTTCAATCTGTTGAATCACGACAATAAGAGGTATGAGGTGAATGACGATGGCTTCTATAACTCTGCGGGACAGTTTATAAAATACTCACAAGCGGCGGGAGGGACTTACTATCCTGCTTATTATCAGCAACCTACAACCTTGATGAAGCCGTCCGCCTCATTTGCCCCACGACAGATGCAATTCTCGATGCGGTTTAATTTTTGAAGCGATGTGAAGATTTCTGCACATTCCACTTGACTTATGAGGGCAATGCTTGCCATAACTAACAAGTCCAGTTAGGACGAGCAGGGGGGTGTAGTCCGTTGGCGGAAGTTCGACTTCAAGAGGGTGAATCCCTCGAAAACGCGCTTCGGCGGTTCAAGCGGAAGGTACAAACCGAGGACATAATTAAGGAAGTAAAGCGTCACTCGTTTTACCTGAAACCCGGCGAGAGGAAGCGAGTAAAAGAAGCGCTGGCTCGCAAGCGTAGCCGCAAGAAAGCACGTAAGGAACAGGATTAAGAAACAGAATTAAAAAAGACGGGCCGTTCGCTGGTGGGGCGGCCCGTTCTTCATATTCGATAATCGTGCACTCGAGAATTATTCGGATCGAACATACTTCGCAGTCAAGCTGGATCACAATTAAGCTTGGTTGTCACAAGGCTGAATGATTTGTACGGTTGGATCGTCGCGAAGCCGGACTAAAGCCGAGATGAATCAAAGCGAAGATGGCTCGAAATGAAAATTGTTCGAGATTTTCCCTGTAGTCGACGTAATCCAGTCAATCAGTATCCATGCGGTGCACACCGCATGGCGGGCCGAATCCAAGGGGCAACATGAGGGGGATGTAAATCTCCTGCCCACGATGTGAACCGGATCCTTCCCTATTCGGGTCTCCCGTGCAGAGCAGGGACGCGGAAATGGGAGCGCCTTCTCAATGGAATACCAGGACAAGATTTTAAAGTGCATAGATTGTGGCACGGATTTCGTGTTCACAGCGGGTGAACAGCTTTTCTTCCATGACAAGCAGTTCAAGAACGAGCCCAAACGCTGCAAAAACTGCAAGGGCAAGCGCGTGGCTGTAGTTGGAGCTATGTCGCACGGGCCGTCGCGTGGGCATTCCTACGCGAAAACGGAGACTCGGACGAACTGTTCGCAGTGCGGAAAAGAGACCACGGTACCATTCCGGCCAACGCAAGGACGGCCGGTGCTGTGCCGTGAATGCTTTCAGCACGGGCGACAGGTCGCAAGCGCCTGATTATTTTCTGAATTTTTAGAGAAGTGCGGCCGGCAGGATATTGATCCAGCGAGGCGGTTGGCTTCTTGTGCCTTTAAGAGGCCGGCTTGCGCTGGTTCGCCTGCCGGTCGGCATGGCGGATTAGGAGGGCCTCCACCTGGCGGAGAAGATCACGCGTGCCAAGCGGCTTGATGAGTAACGAGTCCGAGTTTTCCCCGGTCCAATCCTCGCCGTCTCTACGTTGTCCGTCCGAATTTTCGCTGGCCGGCGGATAGGCCGTCAGCAGAGCGGTCGCCGGATCATATGCCTGGCGGCGCGCGGTTCGGATCACTTCGAGGCCGGCCTCTTCGGTTTCCATCCGCAAGTCGCTGATGACCATCTGGTAAACGCCGGATTCCATTCGCGCAAACGCCTCGGCGGAACTGCCCGCTGTTTCGACCTCAAATCCCTGCAGTTCCAGAACAGCTTTGAGTGTCAGCAAGACGGCGAGATCGTCGTCGACGAGAAGGATGCGACGTTTCATGTGCACCTCTTAAAGGGGTGGAGATGCAGTGCACTGCGGAGCCAGCCCGCAATTGACCTTCATCTAGACTTAATTATCTCGCGTTTACTATTTTGCCAAACACTTTGCGAGGATTACTTTTACGAAGATCAGTGTGGCTTCGGGCGTAGCATCCACTCAGTTAGTATAGGAGCGTGGCTCGTTTCTACATAGAGAATTTTGGCTGCCGCGCTACCCAAGCCGACGGAGCAGCTCTGGAACGGCAATTTCTGGAACGTGGAATGGAGCGCGCCGAGGCAGCTCTAGATGCCGAAATTGTTGTGCTGAATACATGCACGGTGACCGCAGGCGCGGATAAAGATGCGCGTGCATCGATAAGACGGTTGCAAAGGTCAAATCCAGGTTGCCGCATTCTGGTGACAGGCTGTTACGCGCAACGCGCGCCCCAAGAAATAGCGGCTCTTCCCGGTGTGACGTGGGTCGTGGGAAACTCCCATAAGCATCAGGCGGCAGAGATCGCTACCTCTTCATTTTCCTCACCAATACCTTCTGCTGTCGCCAGTTCTTCGGGCTCCAGTTTCGTGCCGCTGGGCGAGCTTTCGCTCATACAATTTTCTACTGGCAACGATCAAATTTTTGAGGATCGAATCTATGAGAATCAAGACCGTCATGTGGTTGTCGGTGATATTTTTGCGCATACTGAACTGCTAGCGGCTCCAGTGTTTGAGGCGGCAAATGAGCGCACGCGTCCGAACCTGAAGGTGCAGGATGGATGTGACAATCGCTGTTCGTTCTGCATAATTCCGTATGTCCGGGGACAGAGCCGTTCGCTGCCGCAAGAACGTGTCGTGGCAGAAGTACAAACTCTAGTGGATGCGGGCTATCACGAAGTTGTGATTTCGGGAATCAATTTGGGGCGGTGGGGAAGGGACTTGGTCGTTGGTCGGCAGTCGTTGGTCGCTAGCGAGCTACAACCTTTCAGCTCTTCGAATCCGTCAGAGACCGAGTCGAACCCCGAACGACCACCGACTAACGACCTACGACTGGTCGATCTCATTCGCGCGATCCTCGAGCGGACGTCGCTTCAAAAATTGCGCATCAGTTCGGTCGAACCCATGGATTGGAGTGATGAACTAATAGAGCTGGCGGCGAACTCTGAGCGGATCGCCAAGCATGCGCACGTGCCGATGCAATCCGGGAGCGACGCCGTGCTACGACGGATGCATCGGAAGTACCGGCCGTGGCACTACCGGGAAAAGATAGAGAAGATTCGAATGGCCATGCCAACTGCGGCGATCGGAGCCGACGTTATGGTCGGGTTTCCTGGCGAGACGGAAGCGGAGTTCGACGAAACACGGCGCATGATTGAAGATCTCCCATTTACTTATCTGCACGTGTTTACTTATTCGGCGCGACCGGGTACGCCAGCGGCGGAGCAACCCGGGCAAGTCCCGGCAGTCGTGGCTCGCGAACGGAACCGTGTGCTGCGGGAGATTGCATCCAGGAAGAAAGAGGTATTTATGCGTTCGCTGGTCGGGACGGTCGTCGAGGCGATCACGCTGCGCACGGGCGGAGAGGTCTTCACCGAGGCTCTAACTGACAATTACCTGAAAATGAAAGTTATCGGGAAGTATGGCGCGAACTGCTGGATGCATGTCAATGTCGAAGACGTGAATGGGGAGATGCTTCTAGGGCATCTCGGGGCGAGCTAGTGACTCAAAAGTGCACATCCGCTAACAAACTCATTGACCTGTAACCCTTTACGGCTTACGATAACAAAAATCCAGAAATGCGGGAGTGATCCGAACCCATGTCACAGTCAGCGTTTCGGTCTGCTGTGTGCTGTTTCCTGTCGATCCTGTTTCCAGTGCAGGTGATGCTGGCCGGAGAGACGGCGTCGGCCATGTTGTATACGAATGGCGCGGCTTGGTTGAACGGGAGCGACGTGCCGAAATCGGCAGCCGTTTTTTCCGGCGACATGTTGCAGACGCGCGCCGATTCGACGGCCAGTATTCAATCGAACGGATCGAGCGTAATGGTGCTTGCGGATTCGCTGGTGAAATTTGAAGGACCCACGGCGGTGGAATTGGAGCACGGTTCCGTGCGTGTGACGACTTCGCATGGACTCGCGGCGCAGGCCGGTGATGTGACGGTGAAGCCCGCAGCCAATTCATGGACGGAGTTTCAAGTAACGGACGTGGATGGGCGCGTGCAAATTGCCGCCAACAAAGGCGACCTGACGGTGCAGGACGATAAGGGAACGACCACCGTAGCCCAAGGTCAGCAAACCACACGCGACGATACGACGGATGCAGATAAAAAGAAGAAAAAGCGCCGGAAACCTGGGGCAGCGACGGCAGCAAGCGGAGGAGTCATGAGTTCGGCTCCGGTGGTCTACGGTGGATTGGCTGTTGTGGGCGGCGCTGCAATCTGGATCTGGACCCGTGATGAAGGCGCACTGAGTCCGTCGTGCCCGTCGAATCCTTGCCAGTGATTTTGTTGCGAGCAAGCTCTTCAGCAGTAGTCACGAACGAGTTGCAGCCAATGAGTTGTAACCAAGCAAGTTGTTCTGGGGTAGGCGACTGAATTCATGTCGCGTTACGTTTCCTACCGAGATTTCGACTGGGTCCTGATGGCCTTTGTGCTCGTGATCTGTGCGCTAGGCGTGCTGCAGATACATAGTGCAACCGAGCACACGAAATTTGCCGGAGCCCACATCAGGCAGGTCTATTGGATTCTCGCCGGTGTTGGCGCGATGTTCCTCGTCAGCCTCCTCAATTATCAAGCTGTCCTTGAACAAATCCATTGGATGTACGTCGCGGCCTTGGTGTCACTCATTGCCGTGCTTCTGTTCGGGCAGAAATATCTCGGCGCGAAGCGCTGGATCAAAATGCCCGGTGGTGCGCACTTTCAGCCGTCAGAATGGGTGAAGCTGATCCTGATTCTCGCGGTGGCTAAGTACTTCGCGGATTTACACGAACGAGAACTCTCATGGTCGGACTTCTTCAAGGCCGGCGCGATTGTCGGTTTCCCTATGCTCATGGTGTTAAGGCAGCCAGATCTGGGTACGGCGCTAACCTATCTGCCCGTGGCTGTCATGGGTCTTTTCTTAGGCGGCCTTCGCTGGAAGCAGGCGCTGATCGTAGTAATGATCTTGGGTCTGCTGGTTCCGGTCGCTTGGTATAAGGTGCTGAAGTCGTATCAGAAAGACCGGTTGACGAGTTTTATGAATCCGGATGCGGATCGGCAGGGCTCCGGGTACCAAGTGAATCAATCGTTAATCGCTGTCGGTTCCGGCGGGATTTTTGGCAGCAGCGAGGGGTCGCAGACGCGCCTAGCGTTCCTTCCGGTGCCCCAAACCGACTTTATTTTTGCGGCGTTTGCCGAGGAACACGGCTTTGTAGGAGCTCTGGCAGTTCTGCTGTTATACTTTATAGTGCTGATGCGGTTGACTCAGAATGCCCAAACGGCGCCCGACCGCGCTGGGGCATTTCTGGTGATGGGTGTGGTGGCTGTGCTTAGCTTCCATATTCTGGTCAACGTCGGCATGGTGGTCGGCTTTATGCCCGTCACCGGAATACCTCTGCCGCTCATGAGTTATGGTGGGTCTTCCGTTCTTTTCATGTTTTTGGCGCTGGGGATGGTAATGAACGTCAGGATGCGCCGCTTTGTGAACTGAAACGGCTGGTAGAAGTTGGGGCGCCCACTCTCAAATTGAGAAAGGCGTCACGAAACAAGATTAGCAAAAAAGATTAAGTAAGAAACTAGATTACGAAGGCCCTCGCGAAAAAGGAGGGCAGAATGCCGGCAGAAGTCAAAGCCGGACAGGATTGAAGCCAGTCAGGCGGGGAACGGCCCCCTCAGCGGAATGCGAGAGAGTGGCCACAGACCTGACGGAAGGCTTAACGCGATCAGTGCAGACGAGCACCAACAATTCACTGCAGTGTAGGCCCCGGGAAGAACTCCGGGACCGCGCCTGTTCCTACCCGGAGCAGCGCTGAACGCTATCGATCCCTTGGTCCGCCTTGCGCTTCTGGTCCGGTAAAGAAAAACCGGAGTAGAAATGAACAAGGAATTATTTGTATCGACCACGCCCCATGAAACCAAAGTGGGGATCACAGAAGACGATCAATTAGCGGAAATTTACCTCGAAAGAGAAAACGAATACACCTTAGCCGGTTCGATTTATAAAGGCCGAGTGACGCGCGTGCTGCCAGGCATGCAGTCGGCCTTTGTGGATATTGGATTGGAACGCGACGCATTTCTGTACGTTTCCGATTTCATGGATCTGGAACAGCAGGATGAAGACTTGGATGAAGCCATCCCGGCGAATCGTCCGGTGACGGAGGCGCAACCGCGCAACGGATCGGAAGGTGGTCCTGCGATTGAAGAGCAGCTTGCCGGCGCCGGAAGCGAAGCGGGCGAGGGTAGCGAGTTGGCCGCGGGATCATCCTCGGAAGCCCCGAGTACGACGAGCGGTTCGCGCGACTTTCGCGGACGTAGACGCCGTCGCGGACGTCGCGGAGATAACAGCGATCGAAGCGGACGCGGTCCGAGTGCGGATCGCAGCGAGATTCGCATCGAACCCCGCGCCGACGTACACCCTGAACCCAGCAATGAACTGCGGAATGAATCACGAAATGACCGCTTTAGCCGCGGCGACCGTGCCGCACGCAGCGGATCGGATTCGCGATTCCATCGGACAACCCCGGCCGCCCGTGTCGGCCACGATTACGATTACGGACCTCCGCCGGGTTATCAGCCAATCGTACTTCCCGGCGAATCCATCTCGAAGTACCAGCGCCAAGGTCAAAGCCAGGCAGCTTTGCCGGTCGAGACTGCGCCGGCGGAGCCACCAGCACCGGTAACAGCATCAGCCGCAATTGTTGCCAGCTTTCCTGAAGATGAACCTATCTTCGCGACGGAAGTTGGCGAGCCTCTCCACGAACAGCATGAGCATGTGTTGGAATCGGAAGTCGATGAGGAAATGCATGGCACCGTTTCGAGCGCCGAAGCAGAAATACTGGAAGCCGGCAACGAGCTGAGAGCTGTCGCGGAAACTTACGGCGCGCCCGCTATGACTGATAAAGTGACCGAGCCGGTTATTCAAGATGTCACGCACGATATGACTCACGGTGCCTTGGAGGAACAGGAGATCGAGGAAGAAGAAGCCGACCTGGTTTCGTATGGGGAAGAACCGGGAGACGACGAGGGTTTCGAGGAATTGGAAGAAGAGACGCGAGCCGCAGGAGCTGAGCTATCGGAGTCCGGAGTTGTAGAGATCGCTCCAGAACTATCGGCTGGCAGTGAACCGGCAGCGAATGGGGAAGCAGTTCCGGAGGCCGTGCTGGAAGCCGAAGAGCGCGAAGCCGAAGAGTTGGAACTGGAAGAGGCGCAGGCGGAAGCCGAGGCTCTACTAGAAGCCGAGGCAATTGGCGACGGGACCGTGGATGCGAGTGCAGAAGTCCGCAGTCCCGCACCCGAAGCCCGATTGTTGCAGCGGACACAGCGTCGCGGACCAGAACGCGGATCTGACCGTGGAGGTCCAGACCGTCGTGGTGGTAGACGCGGTGGACGACGTTTCCGCAGTCGCGAGAACCAAGTTGTGCCCCAGATCAGCGAACTCCTCAAAGAAGGGCAAGAAGTCCTGATCCAGATTGCGAAGGAGCCCATCGCGAAGAAGGGCGCGCGTATTACCAGTCACATCGCGCTGCCGGGACGTTTCCTGGTCTTCATGCCGACGGTAAATCACACCGGTGTATCCCGCAAGATAGCATCGGAAGAAGAGCGGCAGCGGCTGAAAAGGATTATCCAGAGCGAGCGCGAAAATGGCGCCGGCGGTTTTATTGTGCGGACCGCGGCGGCTGGCGCAACTGACGAGGAGCTGCGAGCCGATATTCGCTTTCTGAAAAATCTTTGGACCGAGATCAAACAGCGTTCTGACAGCAGCAAGGCCCCGGCACTGATCTATCACGACTTGAATGTGGTGGAACGGGTGCTGCGCGATCAGGTGAGCTCAGATTTCTCGGTCATCTGGGTCGACACCGAGCAGGAATATGAACGTATTCTGCGATTTGCGAATCGCTTTCAGCCCGGTCTCGTCAAACGTGTGAAGCTCTACACAAAAGAGACGCCCCTCTACGACCAGTTCGGTCTGAACGAGGAAATCAACAAGGCGCTGAAGTCGAAAGTTTGGCTGAAGAGCGGTGGCTATATCGTGATCAATCAGACTGAGGCGCTGGTCGCGATTGACGTGAATACCGGCAAATACGTCGGCAAGACGGCTCGACTTGAAGACACAATTGTCAAAACGAACGTGGACGCGATCCGCGAAATCGTTCGTCAGGTGCGGCTGCGAGATCTCGGCGGCATCATCATCATCGACTTCATCGACATGGACGAGCGCCGCAACCGGCAGAAAGTAATGCAGGCGCTGGAAGAGGCATTGCGTGCCGATCGCGCACCATCCAAGGTGCTGCAATTCAATGATTTCGGTCTAGTGGCAATTACACGCAAACGCGTGAAACAGTCACTGGAACGGACCATTGGAACGCCCTGTCCCTATTGCCAGTCGACTGGATTCGTGAAATCGGTGAACACCATCTGCAACGAAATTTATGTTGAGATGCGCAAGATTTCTAACCATCTAGAGCACAGCGACGTAATGTTGCGAGTGAATCCGGAGGTTGCAAAACAGCTGAAGGTGAACAATGCGAAACTGCTGAATGAGATGGAAGAGCTCACCAAGAAGACCATCATCATAAAGTCGGATCCGGCGCTGCATCAGGAGCAGTTCGACATTCACTAGGCGCTAGCGTGTGGTTTTGGACTTGGTTAAAAGGAGTGGCTTCGAAAATAAGGGACGAGCGAAATAGCCTGTCCCTTATTTATTTCGTGGTTACGCAGCGGAGATGAGTTTCGCGGCTTCGGTGGTGCGCTCGCGCAACTTTTCGAGCGAGCTTTGCAGAGGTTCACTATTTGCTTCCGACCCTGCCTGCTGGCCGATGACTAGGGCGAGCCTGTCGACCGCTTCAGCAAGGCGCTTGGCAAGATCGACGAGGACAACCAAAGAATCAGCGTGCAGCTTCCACACGGATGGGGAATTCCGCGAGCGCTTGAGTTCTTCCATCTCCGTGGTGATGCGCGCGTTTACAGCAACCAGTCGAAGCAGCATCCGTGCGGCATCGGCGCGCGGGCCAGTTTGCTCCAGATAATCGGCGGTATAGGCCTCAACCTCAGCTGGACTTAACATCAGGTTGAAATAGCGCATGGGAACGATCTGTCGGAATTTCGGATCGGCAACGCGCACGAAGACGCGGATTGATTCTTCCACTCTCCTCAATTTAGCTTCCTCGACGGAAAGCGCCTGCGGTGTGATGGCGGTGGGAACATACTTGGGAGCCAGCGCCGGTGCAGCAGCCGCTCCGCCCGCTCCCGCAGCATGGGCGGCGGGTGCAGAGTCAGTAGTGGCGCGACGGATCGGAGGTCTGCGCTCCAATTCTCTTTTCAGCCGGGAAACACGGCGAAATTTATCCAGTGCCGCACTGTAGTCAACTTTTAGCAACGCTTCCTGATTCAGCGCGTTCACATGTTCGACCGTGACTTCGACGCCGTCGACCGTGCTGAGAATGCTGCCGCCGAGTTCTTCAAGGCGGGTCGCGAAATCTTTGATCTCTTTGGTGGCGTCTGCGAACAGGGTATGGAAACGGTCACCGAACGCCGCATTGTAAGGCGCAAGCGTGGCAAGGACTCCGGGGTGGTAAATTGATTCTCCGAGTTTGGACTTCAATTCTCGAACCCGCTGAATGATGCCGGAATCCATGAGCGCGCTGAAATCCTGAAATCGATTTGACTGATCGAGTAGTGGACCGAATTCACGCAGCAATTGCACGTCGGCATCTGAGAGTGTGGGTACTTCAGACTCAGACAGAATTTCCAGCAGAGCAATTTCAAATGGGGAAAGAGGAATCGAGCCATCGAGGCCGTAGCCACGCTGCTCCCACTGGCCGACCACGCGGGGATGGCGGAACAGAAAAGTTGCGACTAGATCGGTTTTGTCGCGATTGGCGCCGGAATCGTCGCGGTGACGAGCGAAATAGCGAAGGAGTGCTTCGGCAACCTCTGGATCGAGATCGGATTGCACACCAAGTCGCAGCATGGCGGGAGTAATCGCCATGTCGAGGAGTTGGATCCAGAGTTGCATTTGATCGAGAGTGGAGCGCACGTCCTCGGTGTGACTGATGACGTTCGGGGCGAGTTCGGCGGGTGCAGGCAGCTCTCCGCCGAGTTGGTCACTCAGCAGTCGTTGATAGAAGCTCTGCACAGTGGCGAGCAGCGCCAGTTCCCATTTGGGATCCTCAACCAAAGTCAGCTCCTTCGAGGTCGTGCAGTAATGTGCCCAAGAGTAGTCGTCTCTTTAGTAAAGCCGAAAGGGAACGGCAACGCAATTAGTTACCTGGTTACGGAAGTGACTGCACTACCAAGATTTCGTGAGCGTTGCTATTGAAAAACCACGGTTTTGTTTCCATATAGCAGGACGCGGTTTTCCACGTGCCAGCGAATGGCCCGCGATAGCACGACTTTTTCGAGGTCGCGGCCTTTCTGGATCAGGTCATCAGTGGTGTCGCGGTGGTAGATACGAACGACATCTTATTCGATGATTGGGCCATCGTCGAGTACTTGAGTAACATAGTGAGCGGTGGCGCCAATCAGCTTGACCCCGCGCTGAAACGCCTGATGGTAGGGCTTGGAGCCGACGAACGCAGGCAGAAACGAGTGGTGAATATTGATGAGGTTCTCGGACCCCAGGGTCGCGATGAACCCGTTTGACAGCACCTGCATATAGCGCGCGAGCACGACGAGGCTGCATTTGTGTTTGCGGACGAGTGCGATTTGCGTTTGTTCGGCCTCACGCTTGTTTTCTTTTGTGACTGGCACAACGAAGTAAGGGACATGGTAGAAGTCGGCTATGCGCTGGTTATCGGGGTGATTCGAAATAATCAGCGGAATCTCGCAATGCAGTTCGCCACTCTGGTGCCGGTAAAGCAGATCCTGCAGGCAATGGTCATACTTCGAAACGAAAATAGCGATCCGCGGGCAGTCGGCGGCGCGGGCGAGTCGCCAATTCATCTGGAAGTCGCGGGCAACGGGAGCAAAGCGCTCGCCGAATTGGGCAAGATCAAAATCGAAATCGGCGGGATCGAACTCGACGCGCGTCAGGAAAAGATTGGATGCCTCGTCCCCATGCTCATCGGCAAACAGGATGTTGCCGTTGTGACGAAAAATAAATTCGGCGATCGAAGCAACCACGCCTTTGCGGTCGGGACAGGAGACGAGCAGGATGGCGGAGTTATGCATACCGCTACTTCTTCAGCGCCTTCGCAATCTCGCAGGCGGCGTTGGCGCCCGAACCACCGGTGAGCCCGGTCCCGGGATGGGTTCCACTGCCACACAAATACAGATGTTCGATCGGCGTCCGATAGCGCGCCCAGTCGAGTAGCGGACGCATGGTGAAGAACTGATCGAGCGCGAGTTCACCGTGGAAGATATGGCCTCCCGTAAGCCCGTAAGTCTCTTCGAGATCTTTAGGCGTGATGATCTGGTGGCTTAGGATCGTCTGCGGCAGATTCGGCGCATATTGTGCGATTGTCTTCACCACCGTTTCGCCGAGCGCAGTGCGTTGGCTCTCCCAGTCGCTGTCTTTCAATTTGTAGGGAGCGTACTGCATGTAGATAGACATCACATGCTGGCCGGCCGGTGCGAGCGAAAAATCCGAAAGAGACGGAATCGTAATTTCAATGTATGGGTTGCGCGAGAAGTTACCGTACTTCGATTCGTCGAAAGCACGCTCGAGGTAATCAATCTCCGGGCTGATCTGGATGCGGCCCTTTAACAAGTCGCCGTTGCCCTTGGTCTTTAGTGCAGTGAATTCCGGTAGCGCGGAAATTGCGAGATTAATTTTCGCAACTGTCCCCATGCAGCGGTAATTCTTGATTTTCTGCAAGAAGTCCGGCGTGAGGTGCGCCGGATCGACCAGACGCATCAGCGTGTTCTTTGGATCAGCGTTCGAGACGACGGATCGAGCAGAAATCTCCTCGCCGGATGCGAGCACGATACCCGTGGCGACGCCGTCTTTTACGCGAATCTCGGCAACGTCGGCGCTGGTGCGAATCTCCACGCCCGCTTGTTTGGCAGCAGCAGCCATGGCAAGAGTGATCGCACCTATGCCACCGGCAGGGAACTGAACGCCTCCCGCAGGCGCCGGATTGGAAGATCGATCAGCAGCGGCTCGCAATAGCAGCACGAGCGCGCTGCCCGCCGACCAGGGGCCGAGAAATGTCCCAAAGATGCCGCGCGCCGCAATCGTGGCGCGTAGCGGCTCGGTGTCGAAGAACTCAGCCACCAGATCGGCAGCAGCCATCGGACCCCAGCGCAGGACGCGATACAAATCTTTTTTTCCGAGATTTCGAATCGACCGGCCAGTCTTCAACATTCCCCAAAGATCGCCGCTACTGGGGTTGTCAATGTTCGGCGGCGTGAGCAAAAGCGCTTCGCCGATGACCTTGCCAATCTTTCCGAGAGCCGTGCCGAAGTCCGCGTAGGATGCAGCATCCTTCTGCGACCACTGCGCAATCTCATTTGCGGCTTTTTTTGTGTCGGAATAAAGCACAAGTGTACGGCCATCGGGCAGCACCGAGACGGTATTTACATCCGGGATCGTCAGCTTAAGACCATGCTGTTCCAAGTGCATGTCGCGCACGATGTCGGCACGGAGTGGTCCGGTGTTGTGCGCTAGCGTCGAGCAGCGGAATCCAGGATGAAATTCCTCCGTGATAGCCGCGCCCCCCACTTGGGCGCGGCGTTCGAGCATCAGTGGTTTGAATCCGGCTTTGGCGAGATAAAAAGCGGCGACCAGCCCGTTGTGTCCGCCACCGACGATGATCACATCGCGCGTTTCGGCCATATGGTTAGGCGGCTCCGTCTTTCAGAATTTCGAGTGCGGCCAAACGTCCGGGAGCGCCCATGATGCCGCCACCGGGATGCGTCGCCGATCCGCACATATATAAGTTCTTGATCGGCGAACGGAATTGCGCCCATCCCGCAACTGGGCGCAGAAAAAATAATTGTTCGAGCGAAAGTTCACCTTGAAAGATGTTGCCTTCGGTCAATCCCCAAGTGCGTTCCAGATCCAACGGGGTGACTACTTGGCGATGCAAGATGATGTCTTTTATGTTCGGCGCATATTCGGCGATCGTATTAACAACGTTGTCGCCGAACTTTTCTTTTTCCGTGTCCCAGTCAAGGCCGGGAGCCAGCTTATAAGGCGCATATTGTACGAAGCACGAGAGGATATGTTTGCCCGGCGGCGCAAGCGAAGTATCGGTAAGGGTTGGAATCACCATGTCGATATAAGGATGCGAAGACCAGTGCCCGTATTTCGCTTCGTCGTATGCCTTCTCCATGTACTCGACGCTGGGCGAAATCGACATGGCGCCGCGCAGATGCGCGCCGACTCCGGGCATGCACTTGAAATTTGGCAGCCCATCGAGTGCCATGTTTACTTTGCCCGAAGATCCACGGAACTTGTAGCGCTTCACGCCCTCCATAAATTCATCGGGCAGATTGCCAGGTTCGACCATCTTCGTGAAAGTGAGACGCGGGTCGACGCTCGAAGAAACGACATCGGCATAAATTTCGTCGCCATTGGTAAGTGCAACGCCGATCGCCCTGCCGTTCTTCACCATGATCTGCGCGATCGGAGCTTCGGTGCGAATTTCTACTCCGGCCTCGCGAGCCGCGTCGGCGATCGCATTCGATATCGCGCCAGTGCCGCCGCGCGCGAATCCCCAGGCACGGAAAGCGCCGTCAATCTCCCCCATGTAATGGTGCAGCAAAACGTAGGCAGTGCCCGGCGAACGCACGCCGAGAAAAGTTCCGATAATGCCCGACGCCGACATTGTTGCCTTGAGCACGTCCGTCTCGAACCACTGATCGAGAAAATCGATGGCGCTCATGGTCATCAACTGGACCTGGTTGTATTTGTCCTCGCTCGACATGCCCTGAAAGCGGCGTCCAATAAAAAGCAGCTTCATCAATTCTTTGGGATTGAGCGTAGCCGGGTCGGGAGGAATCATGCTGAGAATCGGCTTCACGAAGCGGCACATCGCCTGCATAGCCTTGCCGAATTCGTCGTAGGCTTCGGCGTCAACGCGCGAGTGGCGCGCAATTTCACGATGCGTTTTGCCGTGATCGTTCACGCGCCACAAATGGTCGCCATTCGGCATAGGAGTAAACGTGCCGTCGAGCGGCAGAATCTCAAGCCCGTGCCGGGGAAGATCGAGGTCGCGAATAATTTCGGGTCGCAGTAGCGAGACAACATAGGAGCAAACGGAAAACTTGAAGCCGGGGAAAACTTCTTCCGTGCAAGCCGCGCCACCGAGAATGTGACGACGTTCGAGCACCAGCACTTTTTTCCCCGCCTTTGCCAGATAGGCGGCATTGGTGAGACCGTTATGACCTCCACCAATCACAATTACGTCGTATTTCGAACCGCTTGAAACGGCAGGCATAGTTGATCCAAAGAATATCCAGATTGACCGGGAACTTGAGCAGAAATGTGACTCGTCATTCTATCGAGAAAGTATCGTTTTGTCTCTACTTACGAGTGATTGCTGACTTACGGTCAATGCATTTCGACGCTTGCCGTAGGATACTCGCGATGCATATAATTCAGCGTCAGGGTTTGTCTCTTTTTCAGCGACTAAAACCCATAGTCACACGAGGTCGCCTTGCCCATTGGAACTGCATTTCACGAAAGAACTTTCGCTCTCTGCCAGAGCCTGAATTACCGCGAGTGGTCGGGATACTACACGGTCAGCGTCTACGAAGTGCATCATGAGCACGAGTACAACGCGATCCGCAACGCGTGCGCGCTGATTGATATTTCACCGCTCTATAAGTATCTGATCACCGGCAAAGATGCGACCAAACTGGTGAACCGCGTGATCACGCGCGACGTCAACAAGGTTGCCGTGGGGCAGGTGATCTATGCCTGCTGGTGCGATGAAGACGGCAAGGTCATCGATGATGGAACGATCACACGCCTTGAAGAAAATAAATATCGCTGGACGGCCGCCGATCCGAGCCTACGCTGGTTCCGGCAAAACGGTCTGAATATGGACGTTCAGATCGAAGACATTTCCGAGCAGACGGCGGCCTTGGCGCTGCAGGGACCGACCTCCGCGAAACTGTTGAAAATGGTTGCAGATGCCGATATTACGAACCTGAAATATTTTCGCAAGACAAGCGGAAAGATTGCGGGCGTGCCCGTAGATATTTCGCGCACTGGATACACCGGCGACCTCGGCTATGAGATTTGGATCCCACTAAAAAACGGGAATGACGCCGTTAAAGTTTGGGATGCCCTAATGGAAAAGGGCAAGCAGTTCGATATTCACGCCGCTGGAATGCTGGCGCTTGATGTATCGCGCGTCGAGGCCGGACTGCTGTTGATCGAAGTCGACTACACGAGTTCCAAGAAGGCGCTGATTCCGTCGCAGAAATACTCACCATATGAGTTAGGCTTCGGCAAGATGGTGCATCTCGACAAGGAGAACTTCATCGGCAAGCGCGCGCTGGCGCGAGATAACAAGCAGGGCGTGCCACGGCAGTTAGTTGGACTCGAAGTGGATTGGGTGGAAGTGGAAGAGCAGTTCGACAAATTCGGACTCTCTCCGGCAGCGCCTAGCCAAGCCTCGCGGGCTGCAGTGCCTGTTTATTCTGGCGATAAACACGTGGGCAAGGCAACGACGACGGCGTTCTCTCCGCTGCTGAAGAAGTTGATCGCGCTTGCCAGCGTGGGCACCGAATATTCGAAGCCCGGCACCAGACTACAAATGGAGTTGACCATCGAAGCGCAGCGGATGAAAACGACGGCGACGGTGGTGACGTTGCCATTCTTCAATCCGAAGCGAAAGACGGCAGTGCCGGTGTAATTGTTTTTGGGGACGGAATTGCGGAGCAGGTCGTCGGCCTACCATTTCTTTTCCGCACTAGGGAGTTGATCTGCTTTCTCCCGCAGATCAAGCACCATTCGATACACAGAATCCAAATCATCGATGTCCGCAAATACTGGGACACTCCCAATGTTGAAACGGCTCATGTCTCGTTTCTTTTGCCCGCGTCCACCGATTACGGGGTATTTTGGCTCGAACCATAGCGTTCCAGCCGTCGAGCCTTCTCTCTCAATCGATGGAATTGAATTGACGTAGATCCAGCTTGTCCTTTGTCTCCATCCTTCCTGCATCACCAAAACGCGTCGATTCGTTACTGCATAATAGGTGCGTCTTTTCAACCATCCATCGTAAAAGAACCGTCCCCATATGAAGTATTGTCCCATCACGATAAAAGGGATCCCCCAGAGCGCCATAAAGCTAGAAGGAGTTCCATGCTTCGCGCCGGTGCCCCAATAGCCGAGCACACCCGCTTCCCAGAAAATCGCAAAGCCGCCCCATAGCAAACTAAACGGAACCAAGTACCAATCGTCCGAGTGAAAGACCACTGTAGGATTAGGTCTACCCGTCCAGAGAAGACTCTCTCCCGTCATTAGTTCCGGCTGGATCTTTGATGAGACTTCCGAGTCGATGATCCCCACTCGCGCTCCTTTGCGTAGCAAATAGTGAGTTGCAGTGAGCCAACATTCGTCACAATCTAAGAAACTATTAGGGACATGTCCATGAAAAAGTTAGACTTCGCGCGCCCGACGTTTTCCCGTCCAGTACAGTCCGACCCCGATCAGCACCAGCGCTCCGCAGCCGCCGACGATTTTGAAAACAGCCAGCGGCTTATTCGGTTCATCCGGCGGAGGCAAAACGGAGACGGCGACAGTAAACAGTGTCGTCGTAAATCCAAGAATCGACAACGCGTAAGCAGCAGGCCTCCCACCCGGCACTCGAATTACTTCTTCCCCGGCTGATTCGCTTTGCAGTTTGAACATCGACGCAAATAAATATAAGTACGGGATGAAATAAGTAATCACGCCCATGCTTACTAACACATCGTAGGCGCCTTTGACCGAGGTGCCAGCCTGTCCGAGAAAAATGAATATCGCGCCGATGACTGCCTGAGTCAGCAGCGCGATCCAGGGCGTGCCCCAGCGGGGATGCAGTGCTCCGAAAGCTGGCGGCAGATAGCGGTCAATCCCAGCGACGAAGGGCAGACGGGCAACGGCGGCGAGATACGCACCGGAAGCGCCAATATTGCTGAGCGCGATCAGCAAAGCCGCGACCGGAAGAAAAAAGGGAAGTCCGACGCGGTCGGCAGTTTTGGCAATCGCCTGCACCAAGCCTTGCAGGCTGCTGACCTCCGATGATGGCAACGCCAGTAGAACGCAGACAGTTCCGATGATGTAACAGAATGCAACCGTGAGCCCTCCCGCGAACAATGCCAATGGAATTGTGCGGCGCGCGTTCTTGATTTCTTCCCCCATGAACGATGCGGTCTCGCATCCACCGAAAGCAAAAGTAAGCACTGACCAGAAAATGATGTCGTTGAGGCGCACGCTCGGCGTCATAGTGTGCGGCGAGAATGTTGTTGCCGATCCGAAGCGGTGGTAGGCAAGGAGGCCCATGCCGATGACGATGAGAACAGGAATCCACATAGCGAGTGCGCCAATGTTATGCAGCCATTTGCCGACGTCGAGTCCGACGATGTTCAATAATGTCGCTGCGGCCAGCGTTACCAGCGCAAATATGATGAAGAAAGTGGGGTTCGCAGAAAGATGCGACCATTGCTTCTGCCGCATAAAGAGCACATTACTGGCAGCGAAATACAAAACGGCAGGGAAGTAGGGAAGGTTGCTGGTCCAGTAAGTCCAAGCGGCCATGAAGCCGGAGAAGTCGCCGAAGGCCCGCTTCGACCAGACATAGAGTCCGCCTTCATTTGGATAGCGCGAAGAAAGTTCGATGACCGAGAGCGCAAGCGGTGTATAGAAAACAAGCCAGGCGCCGATCCAGATGATGATCGAGCTCGGCCCGGCCGCGGCAGCCGTGGCGATCCAGCGCAAGCTGATGCCGGTGACTACGTAGAACAAAAGAAGGTCGCGAAATCCCATCACCCGTTTAGGGCGGCTTGGATCGGCGGCCTCGGCGATGGAGACGCGTGACTTGGCAATCGGAGGTGTTCCGCGATCTGGTCGGTCTTCGGGCCCTGGGTTACTCACGCGAAAGTGTTTATTCACCGAGCAGAAGGTGCGCCGTAAGGATTATCAGAGAGTCGCAGGATGGGCAAGACGAAATTCAGGCGTCGAGTTTTGCGCGGCTTGTGTGCTTCCAGAAAAGATACCCCGGGACCCCCAGCAGGACAATCAAAGCGCCACAGAGAGCCTGGATTGGTCGCTCCACAATGGTGTTGAGGGTCCACGCAACGCCGACCAGAACATAGATCGCGGGTAGCCACGGATATCCAGTACAGCGATAAGGGCGAGGAACATCGGGTCTTTTCCATCGCAGGACGAACAGGCCGATGACGGTCAGCGTATACGAGAGCACCATCCCAAAGATAACGTAGGTGTAGAGCTGATCGTAGCGTCCGCTCATGGTTAGAACTGCGGCCCAGATGCCTTGGCCAATCAAACTGAAGGCGGGCGTGCGCCACTTAGGATGGATGACAGCCATGCGGCGAAAAAATACGCCGTCTTGTGCCATGGCGAGATAGACGCGCGAACCCGACAAGGTGCAGGCCGCCGCCGCACTGAAACACGAAATCGCGATCATCGCAGAGAGCCAGCCTGCGGCAGCTGGTGAAAAAAGTTTCGTCGCTGCGGCGTGAGCGATGGTTTCGTATTTTGCAATCTCATTCAGCGGCAGGGCATAAACATAAGTCATGTTCATTGCGAGATAGATCGCCCCTACCACGAGCACACCAAGCACCATGGCCAGTGGCACATTGCGTCGTGGATTTTTGACTTCACCGGCAACCCACGTGATGTAGACCCAGCCGTCGTAGGCCCAGAACACGGCGATCAAGCCGACGCCGAGAGCGGAGATCAACTGTCCGGGGCCGAGTCCCATGGTTAATCCGCCCTGTGTATGCACAGTGAAATTCGACCAATGTCCCTTGCCGATGGCAAATCCCAAAACAACGAACACGGCCATGGCTGTGAACTTCGTCCACGTAGAAATATTCTGGAGAAGCGCGCCCCAGCGTAATCCGAAAACATTGACATAGGTGAGGATGGCGATCAGCACCAGTCCGACGGCGTGCGCACGTGTGAAAACGATGGTAAATATGGCCGAGACAAAGTGGCCATCCGCCAGCGTGGGATAGGGCAGATTGATGTTCGCCATCACGTGCTGCTGCGACATAAAGGGAACGATATTGCCCATGTAAGCCGCGGACGCGACAGATAAGGCCGCGATAGTGCCCCCATTCGCCACCGCGAACAACATCCAGCCATAGAGAAATGCAACCAGATCGCCGTAGGCTTCGCGGAGATAAATGTATTGTCCACCGGAGTCGGGATACATGGAGCCGAGTTCGGCGAAGGCTACGCAGGCACATAGTGATATCACTCCGCCAAGAATCCACACCAGAAAAAATAACGTTGAGTTCGGCAACGGCCCGGCAATATCTTTGGCGGTAAGAAAAATGGAAGATCCGATGATGCCGCTTACCAGCAGCAGCACGGAATCAAGTAAGCTAAGTCCACGCACGAGACTTGGCTTCTGATCGGGGATCTCAGCTTCGGGGATCACAGTACCTGGGGGTGTGTTCATCAATAAATCGGATCGGGATTCATCCCATAGCTAGTTCGTCGGAAGACTCGAGCGGAGTTCCGCAGCGTCGGCAGATTACAGCCGAACAATCGCCGCAGGTCAGCGGGTCGTTGACTTCCATCGCGCAGATTGGGCAGTAGAGTACGATGGTTGGTTTCTTGGCCTCTGGCGCTGCTTTCGGAGCGATGTCCATAGCTAGCAATACGGTTGTCAATGTGGTCGTCTACTACGAGCACGAACTGTAACACAAGTTTCTGGCGAGTTTGTGCCCGCTTATTCTGGAGGCTTCCGCAAGATTAAATCACCTGCAGCCGGCGGCAACGAAAAGGGAAATTGCCAGATCTTGTCTTTCATCCAGACGTTGACAATAAAATCTTCTCGTTCCTTCCAAGGGCCGATCCACTTGTTGGTGGTCTCAAAAAATACCCAGCCATGATCTTCGGGATTGCTCGGATTAAGCGTCACGGTTTTGGGCTCAAGAGTTTGGGTGCTCAGAAATTCGATGAACTCAGCTGCGTCTTTCTGGTATTCGCGCAAGAGTGCCGTTTTCTCTTCGGCGATCTTGGGATTCTTCTTGATCCGCCGCTCGGTCTCGAAAACCTTTGTATCCACATCGTTCTGCAATTTTGTGGAGAGTTCCGCGGGGTCCGCGTAGGCCTCAAGCACGTCATGATGACGAACGAAATCGATTCTGACATCCGCCGGATACTCAAATTTGTCCTGACCGGTGTATGTCGTGCTGACATAAACGCCGAGGAGCCCGTAGAAGCGGTGGCGACTCTTTGTCAGCTCCTGTGAATCTACGATGAGCGTGACGGTGAGGTCGCGCCCGATCATCGTCCAGCGATATTTTCCGTCATCGCCGTGTTCGAACGTGCAACCGGGAGCGCCAGCTGTCCAGCGCACGGTGGGTAGCTGCTTCTTTTCTGCGTGGCCAAGCGTCGGCGCCAGAATCGCACACAATAGAATGGCGGAGGGCCAAATCACGCCCTCCCGCAACGTAAAGTTCCCCAACCAAGAACAGGAACACCGCATGAACACAAAGTTTATCGCTTTGCGGGGGGAACGTCACGGTACGCTGCCGTCGATGCTCCAAGGCGAGAGCCATGAGTTCCGTTTCGCGAGAACTGACTCCGCAAGCCTGCCGATCAATAGCGCGCAGAAAATATGTTAGATTGAAATTGGGAGAGCGCGTAGCTCAGTCGGTAGAGCAATGCACTTTTAATGCATGGGTCGCAGGTTCGATTCCTGCCGCGCTCACCATATTCTAGCCCCATCGCCGAAATTTTCACCGGATCAGTTCTTCCGAGCAAATGTAAATTAACAACAATGATCGCGATACGCTGCAGTGCCATGCTGTTTGACATGGATGGAGTCTTGATTGATTCCACTCCTGCCGTGGCGCGCGTCTGGCATCAGTGGGCCATCGAGCATGGTTTTGATCCAGAGACCGTAGTTCACATGGCGCATGGACGCCCGAGTAGAACCACCATCCGCGAACTTCTGCCGGATGCGGATATCGAAGGCGAAGATCGCGAAGTCGAACGCAGAGAAATCGAAGACCTCGATGGAGTGGTTCTGCTGCCCGGCGCTCGACAACTCCTGAACAGCCTGCCTCCGGAACGATGGACCATTGCAACCTCGTGCACGCGTCCTCTGGCCGAAGTGCGTTTGCGAGCCGCCGGCCTGCCCATCCCGAAGAATATGATTACGTCGAGCGACGTGAAGATCGGCAAGCCCGATCCCGAACCTTATCTGAAAGCGGCGGCGAAGCTCGGCTTTGCCGCGTCCGATTGCATTGTAGTGGAAGATGCGCCGGCTGGAGTCCACGCGGGCAAGGCCGCTGGCGCTAGAGTAATTGCTTTTCTCACCACCATGGTCCGTCGCAACCTCGAAGAGGCTGGCGCCGATTGGATCCTGCAAAACTGCGCTGACATCGCCGTATCCAGCGCTGACGATGATGGCCTGCTTCTGACCCTCTCGTTTTGAAATTCCTCTGAATCCTTTAATTTTCACAACAAGGCATTTACGCGCGCCCATCCTCTCAACTAGAATCCTCCTTCCTCGGACTTGCCCTGACGATCAGGTTTCATGCGCACTGGGCGGCTCCGAGTTGTCGCGATAATGAATTCCTATACAGGCAGGGACCAGTGATCATCGCAGTGCCGAAAGAAAGTTATCCAGGGGAACGGCGAGTCGCCCTCGTTCCGGCCGTCCTTCCGACGCTGACCAAAGCGGGTTTCGAAGTTCACATCCAATCTGGCGCTGGCCTTGAGGCCGGCTATCCCGATTCCCAATACTCCGAGAAGGGCGCGAAAATCGTCGCGGACCGCACAGCGGTATTTGCCGTTGCAGATATTCTCGCGCAGGTTCTCTGCTACGGAGCCAATGACATCACAGGAAAACAGGATGTGCCCCTCTATCGGCGAGATCAGATACTGGTCGGATTCTTGCGTCCCTTTGGAGCGCCGGACGTCGCGCAAGAGATTTCGCGCACTGGCGTCACCGCATTTTCCGTTGAGTTGATGCCGCGTACCACACGCGCCCAAAGCATGGACGCGCTATCTTCGATGGCAACCGTTGCCGGATACAAGGCCGTGCTGGTGGCAGCCGATTCTCACCCGCGCATCTTTCCCATGCTTACCACTGCAGCTGGAACCGTTACACCCGCGCGTGTCTTCGTCATTGGCTGCGGGGTTGCAGGACTGCAGGCGATCGCGACCGCGCGCCGTCTAGGCGCGGTGATTTCGGCCTACGATGTAAGGCCCGCCGCCAAAGAGCAGGTGCAGAGTCTCGGCGGACGTTTTATCGAACTTCCGATCGAAGCGAAAGACGCGCAAGACGCCCGCGGATATGCCCGCGCACAAGATGAAGACTTCTACCGACGTCAGCGCGAGTTGCTCGGAAAAACTGTTCAGGAAAATGATGTGGTCATCACAACCGCCGTTATCCCGGGGAAAAAAGCTCCGATACTCGTCACCGAAGAAATGGTCAAAGGGATGGCGCCCGGGTCGGTGATCGTAGATCTAGCCGCCGAACGTGGCGGGAACTGTGACATCACCGAAGCGGGCAAGACCGTCGTCAAGCACGGTGTGACCGTGATTGGACCCATCAATCCGGCTTCGGGCGTGCCTTATCACGCGAGCATGATGTATGCCCGCAACATCACCTCCTTTTTGACTCATCTGATAAAAGATCAAAAATTAAATCTGAACCTCGAAGACGAAATTGTTCGTGAGACCCTAGTCGCCCGTGGCGGCGAGATTGTGAACGCTCGGGTCCGCGAATTTTTTACTTTGCCCGCGCTGGCCAAGTGACCGGAGCGCTGGAAGATTGAACTAGCGCGCTGAAAAATTCAAACGGGGAGTTCCAACGGAGGAGAGATGAGCAGTAGTTCAAACCTGATCAACGCACTTTTTATCTTTGTGCTCGCTGGGTTCATTGGATTTGAAGTGATCCGTCGAGTTTCGCCCTTGCTGCACACTCCGTTAATGTCGCTTACCAACGCCCTGGACGCGATCGCGGTGGTGGGTGCAATTGTGCTTGTGGGCGAGCATAAGAGTACGCTCTCCGCCGTTTTTGGATTCATCGCCGTGGTCGCCGCCACCAGCAACATCGTCGGGGGCTTTCTGATTACGGATCGCATGTTGAAAATGTTCAAATCCAGCCGTCCCGCAGCGAAACCGGCGGCAGACTCGGCGGCCAAGTAATGACGGGTGAACTTGCAGGGGGCCAAGTCGTTATCGAGCTTTTGTATCTCATTGCGAGCGTGCTCTTCATCCTTTCACTGAAGTGGATGAGCTCGCCAACCACGGCTCGCCACGGCATCTGGGCGGGCGAAGCGGGAATGCTGCTGGCGATCTGCGGCACACTGCTGCGCCACGGCATTGTGGACTATAAGCTCATTGCCATCGCGATTGTGCTCGGGACGATCATCGGTATTCCGCTAGGCGAAGTGGCAATGACTGCGGTTCCGCAGCGAACCGCGCTCAGTCACGCCTTTGGCGCGCTCTGCGTAACCTTAGTCGGTTCAGCCGAGTTTTATCTGCGTTCACCCAATATCTCGCGTTTCATGATGTCGGTGCTGTCCCTCGAAGTTATTCTCGGTGGATTGACCGTTACTGGAAGCTTGATGGCTGCTGGCAAGCTCCAGGAAATTCTTCCGCAGCGGCCGCTGACTTACAAGGGCCAGAACCTGGTCAACTTTCTGCTGCTTGCGGGCGCCGTGGTTATTGCTGTAACTCTGGTTCTGCATCCAGAATCGCGATCGCTGTTTCCGTTCATGATCCTGATCGCGCTGGCGTTCGGTGTGTTGTTAATCATCCCTATCGGCGGCGCGGATATGCCGACTGTCATCTCGTTATTGAATGGCTATGCAGGTCTGTCTGCTGCGGCCATGGGCTTTGTGCTCGACAGCAAACTGTTGATCATCGCTGGCGCGCTCGACGGATCTTCCGGCCTGATTCTCTCGATCATTATGTCGAAAGCCATGAACCGCTCCTTCACAAATGTTTTGTTTGGAGCCTTCGGTCAGGTGCAAACTTCGGCCGCCACTGGAGAAGAAGCCAAACCAGTTCGCAGCGCGACTCCCGAAGAAGCCGCTGCCATACTTTCTGGTGCGAATCGGGTCATTGTGGTCCCCGGATATGGCATGGCTGTGGCCCAGGCACAGCACAAAGTGCGTGAACTTTATGACGCCCTAAGCAAGCGCGGCGTGGACGTGCGCTTTGCCATTCACCCGGTCGCCGGACGCATGCCCGGCCACATGAATGTGCTGCTGGCCGAAGCCAATATTCCCTATGACCGGCTGATTGAGATGGAAGAGATTAACGGCGACTTCCCGCAGACCGATGTAGCCTTGGTAATTGGCGCCAATGATGTCACTAACCCCGCCGCCCGATCGGACGCTTCGAGTCCCATCTACGGGATGCCAATCCTCGACGTTGACAAAGCCCATACCGTGATGGTCATCAAGCGCGGAATGAGTCCTGGTTTCGCGGGTATTGATAACCCGCTCTACTATCTCGATAACAACCTCATGCTGTTTGGAGATGCCAAGGCATTTGTAGGGAGCATCGTTCGCGAACTCGGCGGAGGGCACGGCTAGCCGGATAACTTATGTGCGCTTTCTGCGCAACAATAATAATAATAATGTACGAAAATTGAAAGACTTGAGAGCTACGGAAACTCTAGCGGGCGTCAGTCTCGCGAGGGGATTTCGCGAGGCTGTGGCCCGCCCTGCGTTTAGGCCGCTTTCTTGATCTGTCTGATCTTGGCCCAACGTGCTTTCTGAGCCAGAGAGATTCTCCGGCGTCCTGCGGCTGAGAGAACGCGCTTGGCGCGATGCGTCGCCCCCGCGTTCCCAGTTGCGCCCGTACCTCGGGTAAGCTTTTCAAGAACTGAAATAGCCTCCCCAAGTTTTTGGACCTGGTTCTGAGCATCCCGGCGTTCCTCTCGGAGCCGGACAATTGCCTTAGCAATATTCGTCATCAAATACCCCCTCGGGTAACTACCGTCGGCAATTGTATTACTAAGTCGTCGGTTCTGTCAGGATTTATTGCTGCCGAAAGTAGATTACGGAGCCTGATTACATATCGTTACGTGTCACCTGACGACTATGAGGCTGATGATACGAGCACCGTAATTCGAAAATGATGATACGAGAATCATGACCCGGGGATAAAAAATCTGCGTGATAACGATTTTGCGCGACAAAGACTTGCGCTAAGACGCTCATGAAGATCTGTAGCGCCATGGTTCTACGCATTCCTCTTATAGAGGTTAGTACTACTATCGTCCATGGATACAAAGTGTGACGACCGTACCGTGCACTGCAACCCGACCTCTCACCCCTTGGCATCGATCACTTCGCTAAATCGCGTCCATGCAAATCCAGTGTCGAGAGTCTCGTGTGCTCGCTTCCGATTCCGGCAAAGTTACCGTCGTGGCACATCGTATAGGAAAGTTTGTGCACACGAGGAGCGAGCCGTCTAAAATCAGTTATCCCCTAATTGAACGAAAAGCGTCTACAATGGCGGCAATCCAATCGCAGTCGGAGGTGGTTGTGAAGCCCAAGCATCTTTATGATGTTGTTGCAGTATGGTGTCTAGTGTTTTCTGGTTTCGCAATCAGTGCGTTTGCGCAAAAAGCGCCTGTTCCAACCCACGTCGGGGTTCCGCAAGACTGGTCTGATCGCCATATCGTGTTCAGCCGCGACGCGCTTGCTCGACACCCTGACCTGATTTTCCGCGAGCCGCGTATTTTCAATCAGGCGATGCAGCGCTGGCGAGCTCCGAATTCGGATGTCCTCCGGGGTGTCAACTCCACGGCAGCCTCCGCACGCAAACCCGGTCAACATCGCGATTGGAATGTCAGCTTGGGCACGGGCAAAGTTAACGCCAATATGTTTCCGGCTAAATATTCCTTCAACCCGGCCACAGCCCCCGATTGCGTCAATGATTATGTTGTGTTCGGACTGACAAGTTCTACCGGCGATGCCAATCTGGTCGCCTTCAATAATCTCTATTCCACCTGTACTGGCGCGCTTCCGATTCCGAACTTGCTGTTCGCCTATAACATCGCCACGGTGACCGGCGGCAGGATCGACACTTCTCCCATCCTTTCCTTGGATGGAACGAAGATCGCGTTTGTTGAAAGCGTCCCTGGAGCCACCCCTCAAGCCATTTTTCATGTCTTGACTTGGACGGCTAACCAAGGCACTATCACTGCCCCCGCCACGCCCACAGCTATGTCTTCATTGACCTACTCATCCGCCAATGACACGTCATCCTCGCCGTGGATAGACTACGGCAACGATATTGTCTACGTTGGCGATGACGGTGGCTCTGTTTACCAAATCACGGGTGTCTTCAACGGAACGCCGGCGCTTAGTGGATTGCCTTGGCCAGTTGCGGTCAGTACCGGCTACCACTTGACTCCTCCCGTTCTCGACTCGAATCTAGGTGTGTTGATGGTCGGGAGCGCGAACGGAAATTTGTATCAGGTTAATACCACGACCGGTGCGCCCGTAGCGCTTGTGGTTGGAGATCTCGGAAGCACCACTCCCGGTATCGTAGCTACGCCGATTGTTGATATCGCCAATGGCGTGACCTTCGTCGTAACTGCGAATAACGGCACGTCCGCTGTGCTTGAACAAGTCAAGACCTCCACGAATCTCGTGCATTCGACAGCCAATATCGGCCAAGGCTCTACCGGCGGCCCCACTACGCCTCCAGTCAAGCTCTTCGAGCCCACCTTCAATAACAATTACTACAACGATCCATCGAGTGGGTTAATCACTCTTTGCGGAACCGGTACATCCGATACCACTCCCTACGAATATGCCTTCGGATTCTCCGCTGATGGAACGATGAGTGAGTCGCCTTCAATCAAACAACAGCTTTCCACCACCGCCACAGACCGTTGCACGGGAGCATGGACAGAGTTCTTCAATCCCAACGTCGGTCTGGTCGACACTATCACCGCCACATCTGTCGCGTCCGACGTTCTCACGGTTACGGCGAGCAACGGCAATCTCACTGTTGGAGAACAAGTATTTCTCCAAGGCACGGCTGAAAGTTTTCTGAATGGTCAGACGGTAACCGTCACCAGCTTACTAGGCGCAGGCCCGACATACACGGGATTCACCGCGAGCTTCACTGCTTCGGACTACACTAACCCTTCAGATACGGGTACCGTTTCGGTCCCATCTGCCGGGACCGATTTCTTTTTCTTCGGGCTGAGCACGGACTGTACCGCCTTTGCCGCGGGCGCGACCGGATGTGTGGTTGATATCGGCGTCAACGGCTCGACCGGCACGACGACGACTGCGGCGGCGGTGGCCGGCGGGACCAGCGGGATTATTATCGATAACTACAGTTTTGCCAATATCTACTTCGGCGCAAGGGGTGCAAATACCGCGTTTCAATTCACCCAGAACGGCCTGAACTAGAGGCGAAGGATTCGTGCCTTCCCGTCCTCGGACCAGTGGGCGTTCTCGCACGCCCACTGGTCCCGTGCAACATTCACTTCTCCCCGACGACCCGACTCTGTTCGACTCCTTTGCAATGAATTTCACCCTCGCTCAATAACATCGCAAAGGAAGCTCATGTAAGTGATTGATGTCTTTGATGTTCGTCTTTATCGAAAGCTGGCAGGCGAATTGCCATATAGCTAGGGATGAAGTGTCTCTGGCCGAGCACGAAAGTAAGGAAGGTGCAGCCGGCTCCATTAGCCGCCGCTGTGTTCGTGGCGGCGCTGAGTGGCGTCTCCGCATGGTGTGCAATGACCTCCACATCGACCGCCATGCCGCCCCGGATTCCACTCTCACAACTGGAAAAGAACCTGCGCCGTGTGCCCGCGCACATGTCTGAGTTTGCTCCTGTATCTGAGCCGCTGGCATTGCCGAAATGTGGAAACGTTCGCCCGCCAGAGGCCTTGCTCACGCCTGATCCCCTGCTGCGAGTGGAGGATGACGATCTGCGCGTGCGCGTAAGCTTTATTGTCGGGACCGACGGACACGTGCATAGCGCATTTGTCCTGGACAGCGGTGGCCCTGACGAAGATCAGATTGTGCTGCATGCCGTTCACTACTGGCGTTATCGACCCGCGCTCTGTAACGGCGTTCCCACAGACTCCGAGGCGCTCGTAAGATTCACTGTCCGTTAGCGCGCGAATTCTCCTACAATATCTGCTGAGGGTGCCTTGAGCCCAGACAATCCAAACCCTGCCAATCGCGGACTGGAGCCCGACCAAGAGTTGGAATCGGAGCCAGACAATGGCCAGTTCCTCGAGGGCAAGGACGTCGACGATTTTTTTCAACGGCTGCCCGGCAACTTTCGCTGGCCCAAGCCCAATGCCGAAGCTGTGGCTGCGGCCGTAGAAGCGATTCATCGAATGTCCGGCAGCGCTGCCGCCGCAGACGACTTGGCAGCGGCCGGTGAACCAGCGGATGAATCGGCGAATGCTTGTTCGGCCTGCGGAGGTGTGCTGCCTGCGGGCGCTCGCTTTTGTGTCTGGTGCGGAATTCCCAGTCAACCCGCTGCCGGCGATGCTGCACAATCTCAAGCCTCTGGCGCTGCGCAACATCACTTTCACCACCACTATCATCATCTGGTCCCGAGCCGGGGGACCGCATCCGCAACGCCAGGCGCCGAGTCCGAGTCTTCCTCGCCGCGTGGCCGTGCGCCTGGCTCCTCTGGCAGCCCTCCTGGAGGCCGCGCCGAAGCCGGTGCGCGTCAGGTTGTCCAGGATTGGGCGCAAGCTTGCAACACTAAACATATCGACGATCTGATCGAGCTTTACGCCGCCGATGCCACTCTCATTCGCTCGAGCGTTCCGCCGGTTCGCAGTCTGCCTGCAATCCGCGAATTTCTTATTTCGCTGCTCGAAGCCGGATTGGGCGACGTAGAGATGGAATCGTTGCGCCTAGAAATAATGGGAGAGATCGCTCTCGATTTAGGACGTTGCAAAATGCTCGTGCCCGTCGCAATGGGCAAACGCCGCGAGGAGCGCGGAAAATATTTAATTGTCCTCGTGCGCCAGCCCGCCGGTACCTGGAAGATCCTCGCCGATTGCTGGTCGTCTGATCTACCAGTCAACGCGCCAGCGTCAAAAACCACAAAATAGCCGACCGATTTTGCTAGTTGAGCGCCGGTATCCAGTGCGGCCACCCGCTATTGTGGCGAGGCGAGATATCCCTTCACCGAACGACGCAGCTTTCAGCTAATGGCTGTACACAGTGGTCCGCGGATTGTAGTTCTTCCAATCGAACCAATAATCTTTCAAGTAATTGATCTTCTCCAAACATTGTCCCGTAGCAGGCCCACTAGTAGCGCACCCTGCAAAATTCCAGGTATTGCCGAGCGAATCGAGCAGTTGCCACTCCGGACTCTTTCCGTCACTCTTGCCGGCACTCTGAGGACCGCGCTGGGCATCGCGGTAGAGGTCGATATCCATTCCATTCCACTGCGAACGGAACAGGCGTACCGACTCGCCATCGGGCCCAGTCACAAACACCACCGGGACACCGGCGATTTTGTCTTCAACCGGGATCGGGCCACGCAGTTTCTCCAACGGGAAAGCCCGCGCCTGTCCGCTCATCTCAACTCCCAGAATCACGTCGCGATCTTTCAGTCCCTGCTCAGGAAAAGTCAGCGGCACCGGATACTTCGCCGTTTCCTCTTCCCACTTCTTGTCATAGTCCTTATCACCGTGCCCCGCGACCGGTGCCAGCACTAATCCGTGGGGCGCCTCCGATTTCCATAACGCGAACGTGAGTTCGTCATTCGGCATCAACTCTAGCGCGCTGCCTGCGAGTTTGCCCGCAATCGCACGTCCGGTGACCTGCTGCCACCACGATCCCGTCTCGCGATCGCGCATCAGAAAATTCTGGTTATTGATTCCCGCCAGATAGAAATGGAGTTCGCGTCCCTGCGTTGTTCTCTTCCACACCAGACCGGTGTGACAGAGCGTTCAATAAGTGACGACGATGGGCACCTCTGCCACGGTGTCATTCAGAATATGGTGATAGGCCATTTGCAGGATCGGATAAGCACGCGCTTCCTGCGCGATTCGTACCGCCATCACCATTTCTTTGTCGTCAAGATGCGCATCGCCAGCCGAGACGAAACCGGCCGCCTTGATCGGATTGAACATCCATTCGAAATAGTTCTGCCGTACCATCACCGTCGAGGTCACGCTCAGCAATAGTGCGGTCACGATGCCCGTTCGCAACCATAGTGATGAACATCGCCATAGACGCCAACTCAGCGCCAGCAGCCCGATCAATGCAACCACAGTGAACGCGGGCGCAATCAGCTTCACCGCGATGGCCATGCGCAGGCCGGGTTCCGACTGATGGGTGAAGGGGCGGATGATGAATCCGGGAATGAGAAAGAGGCTGAGCGAGAAAAGCGTCAGCAGCGTGAGCGCCAGCCAGAGCCCGCTATTTTTGGATCGATAGTTTGGGGCGATCATTCCTCTCCCTCGTGTCTATATGAGTGTCTACATGCGTATCTACATGCAAGGAGTAATAAAGAAAATAGTAGTTTCACATTACGACCAATAAAAACCCCGATCCTTTGCGGATCGGGGTTTTGTGGAGCGGGATGAAACCCGCGTTTAGTAAGTGCGCGTCGTAAACGCCTGCCGGTAGCTCAAGGCGTTCACGTCGCGGAACATAGGCGTTCCCGGAGGCAGGCCTCCAGGACTGGTGAAGTCCAAGTCGAAATGGAAGGCTCTCGTTGGAACACCGTATACGACGTTACAACACTTGAATGTTCCAGTGCCGTAGGTTGCGTAGAACAGACTTACCAGCGAGCCTTTGTAGTACATGGTCTGCCCGCCCCAGTTTTCCAGGTAGCGCAGGAAATTATGTACGCCTCCGTCGGTGCCGAAGTCATTTCCGGGTGCCGCAGGAGTTGTGTACGTCGGCTGTAGGAAGTTCATGTTTTTACCTCCGGCGATCGCCAGCCGGAAGTGGCCATCATGGCTAGGGTTGCGGTTGGCCTGGTTGGTGACTTGGGCGTTGGTCGCAGCGGCGGCGCCTACGCTGTACAAATCATTCCAGTCGACCGAAAGCAGAGTAACCGCGTCGGCGATTGCCGCGGCGGCTGAGTGTCCGGTCACATCGCCTTGAAATTCGACGGTGTCGCCGGCCCATCCCGATGCGTCGGTCGCGTTGCTGTTGTAATCTCCCCAGATATAAAGTGGGTTTTCCGATGCGACGGTGAATCCGCCAGGGCTATCCAGAGTGGCTCCGGCGTCGGTTCTACGCGGCACTTGGCCGAGTGCACCATCCACCAGCCGCAGAACGTGACGCGCCCCGCTGACCCAGTTTTTTCGCGCAGTGTTGGAGCAACTAGCAATCCGGCTGTTGTCGTTGCCCGCCGTGTCGGCACCGAAAATATTGGGTTTCGCGGTGTTCGTCATGATCATCGAATTTAGATTCTGGGTCGAAGTTGACACTGTGCCCCAAAAGCCCAATCCCATGTTCGCCCCGCCAAACTTGTCCAAGACTCCATTCTCATTATCGTCTTCAGGAGAAAAGCTGCGGTTGGCGGGAATCGTTTCCAGCGTTCCGTCGGGTACACCTGCGCCGCTGGCGCGATTAATCACATCCTCCAGGCCCGCGTCTCCGCTTTTAGAGGCCGCCCCGCCCAGAGGCGGGTTTGGATTCAGCAGCATGCCCCGGCGATCGGAGAAGTACAGTATGTATCCATTCTGCGCCAGATAATCCACACTGGTGCCACTTCCGGGGATCGTTCCAGCCAGCCATTTGGCCAGATTGCCCACATCGATTTCGACGGCGTTCATTACTCCATTGGGCGCGCAACTATTGTCTGTTGCCGCCACCGCGTTATCACGAGCCTCGCCTTCGCGGACATCGTAGAAGTTAATGGGATACCAGTTGTACTGGGTGAGGCTCTGTGGTGTCGCCGATGCCGGGGGAGCTGCGGTCGGTGAGTTGGGAGTAAGGCCAAACGCCCATTCTCCGCCTGTCCCTGTAATTCCTGCCGCTTGCGCAGGGAGATCGTAGGCAACTTCCGGCGTTGTGCCGGTCCACGCCGTGCACTTCTTGTTGGGCGCAGTCCCCGTTGTCGTGGTGCAGGTGGGTGCAGTCGCAGTGGTAGTCGGCCAAGCACCGGTGCCGGTGCGATCAGCTGGCTCTTGCAGTAGCAGAATCGCATTCGGATTAATCGGGTTAGGGGTTCCGGATACGGGCGGTAAAGAGCCGCGCGCAAATCCCAGCGACAACCATTCATTGGTTACAGGATGCCAGACGCCTGAAGAATCTTTGTATTCCACCCGCAGATAGCCATCGATCAGGCTCCAAGCCGATGCCGATGCCGAACTGTATAGATTGGACCCGTTTTGATTGGGCGGAGCGTAATACGGATAAGTCGGCGCAGTTGCTGTTGGGCAGCCGGTAGGTGATACGACTCCTGTGCCTAACGGATAAGTTATCGGTGGGCAAAGGCCGGTTGCCAGCACTGGGGCGCCACTGCCCGGCAGTTCATAGGTTGGGGCGGCCGGCCCGGTTGCGGGAGGCGCAGGCTGAAGCCCCTGGGTTGTGGGGGTTGGATTCGCAGTCCATGGCAGCGGAGCATAGGGCCAGTCCATGGTGCACGCCGTTGAACTCGTGCAGGTGGACGGAGTCACGTTGGACGCGGCGGCGAAATAAAGGTTAAAGGTATTGCCGCTCGTCGGCGAACCAAACGTCGTCGCGTTGAAATTGCCAGAAGATATCGGAATTCCAAACTGCAGGTTGGCGCCTGCAGTGGTATTGCCATACTGTGCCTGCATCTGCGCCGCCGACAGATTTGCCAGCCGCACGTTTTGCGAATCCGAATATCCGGTACCATTCTGAAATTCTGTCGGATCGTCGCTCAGCAGAACGCGAATCTGCGCCAGGTTATATTCGCGGGACGCGCCCAGCGCTCCCGTGGGCGACTCGCCCGGTGGGGGCCGGCGAACAATTTCGTTCGGCAAGGCGCCGCCGCCGACGAATGGCATCGACAGTTTTGTGCCCCCTGTCCCAGTGGCGTTCGTCACCGTACTTCCGTAGTTCCCGTTGATAATCTCTAAGTTCGTGCCGTTAGAAAAAGGAGTCCAATTGGTGCCATTGTAGGTCGCTGGTGCCTGTGCGGTAGATGACCCCGCGCCGGTTACGCTGCCGTCCCCGTAGTTGGTGCCGACCGCGGCCATGGCCGTGCAATTACCCGCCACTACCGTGCCCGGAGTCGAACAATCCCCGTCGGCGCTCGGAATATATACGGTGCCGGTATAGTTGGTGGTGGTGGGATATCCGTTGGGTAACTGGGTGCGAACAATGTTGCCGTATGCCGACAGCTTCGAGTGGAACGTCAGCGTGGCGCCACTTCCAGCGATAGGATACAGGTCCCCGTTCGTGTGCACCGGACCGGTGAAATCAAAGGCAGAGCCTGCGTAGAAAGAAATATCGCTATCCGAGAACACGCCGAACTGGAACACCGGAATCAGCGCTACTTGTGCGCTTCGCGTCATACTCACTTCTTGCCCGCCCGTCATGGCTGCAGTTGCCAGCATGTTGATCGGGACGATCTGCGCATACAAACCTTGATTCGGTCCGCCAGTGATGTGTCCCCAGTTCTGATACGGCACCAGCGATGTCGGACAAGCCGCCCCGAGCTGGCCTGGGGTTATCTGGTAGTCGGTCCAGGTGACTCCGGGTAGCGACGGCCCAGTTTGAGTCGGAAGACCCAGGTCACAGATTTGGGATGCGGTAGGGGAAAGCGCGTTCTGGAAGGTCTGCGCCAGGTCGGAGGTCATCTTTTCCACGCCGCCCTCGGCACTGTGAAAGGCGACGTTGTTTTGCAGATCAGTGCCGCCTACCTTACCTTCGGTATTGACCATCATCATGAGCCCGATCGCGATTCCCGATAACAGCAACAGCATCATCAAGGATGCGATCAGCGTGAATCCTTTGGTGTTCATATTTCTGTACATAGATCCGTAACTCTCCGTGAGATCAATCCTCGTCGATTCGCTTCCCATCGTCTCGCTCCTCATGACGCGTATTCTTCGTGGCTACGGGGCAATTGGGTAGTTATTGGTGTACGTCAAATCCCGCGCGCTTACCGATGTCTCCAAATCCAATCCTTGAAAACCACCTTTGGCGCCCTTCAGCGTGCTATTCATGGACATATGGGCGATATTGATCTTGGTGATCTGGTTGGGAAGGAGTCCCGTCGAAGCGCCGGCGCAACCATCGGTAGTAGCGCCAGGGTTGCTACAAGCCACCGCTGGCAAGGTGGTGGCATCGTTAAATAAGTCATAGGTGAATTTCAGGTACGTAACACCGTCCACGATTGGCGTGGGAGCGTGTCCACTAACCTGCCGCATTAGCCTTGGAGGGCTGACGGTGTTATCGATGTAATAAGTGATCACCAGAATGCGGGTCGCATATCCGCTGGTACCCGTTGCAATGCTGGCCAGGCTCTTGGGGTCAGCGGCTGCCTGGTTCATATGCAGCGCATCACCGCTGCTAAAGGTGGCAGAAGTGGCAGTCACCGAGCCGTTGACTTCGGCCACCACTTGCGATGTGCCAAAGTTAAATAAGACGAGATCGCCGGACGTTAGTCCAGTCACCGAATCATTCACAGCTTGCGCCCCGGCATTGCCAGTCGGCGCTGTGCAATTTGTGCTCGAAGTGGCGGGCGGCGTAGGGACGATCGCCGTAAAGGTCACTGACGTCGCGCTCGCGACCGCAGCTGTGTAACAGTCCAAATAAAACCCGGAGTCCGTATATACCACCGTGACCGTGTCGGTTTGCAAACTGTTGATCGTCGGGCCGGCGTTGTATCCAGGGAGCAGCCCGTAAAGATATGGAGTCGCGCCCTGTTTAGGGTAGCTTGCTCCGGTTGCGTTGGCGGCACCGAGGTAGCATGGTGTTCCGCCCGTCTGAACGCAGCCATACACAGGTATAGTGGAGGACGTAGGCAGTTGGATTGCCACGCCTTGACCGAGACCTACCCCCGCAAGGCTCAGATCCTTGGTCATCATGTTGGCGGCCGCGCGAAAATCCTGCTGCAGCTCCGCCCGCTGCGAAACCGTCCATGTCGCAGCCACGCCCTGGCTGTAAAGCTGCACCGCCGCGCCCAGCACGACCGTACCCAGAGCCATGGCAATGGTCATTTCCAGCAGACTGAATCCACCACCCGCGCGTTTTCTTGAGCGATCGCCCATAAATCCTCTTTACTGGTGTAGCTTTACTGGTACTGCGAAATGAACGAACTCAGAACATACGATTTTGCGAAATTCTGGGTGGTTGAATATTGCACCGTGATATTTACCGCCCGCAGCGAAGGCACCACCACCCCGCCACTAGTCACCGGTGAAATCAGAATGGTGCGCTGATAGCTACCCAAAGGGACCTGCACATCGTCCGCAGTCCCATAAATTCCATCGGGTCCCGGCTCCGTAAGAGTTTGCAAGCCGGCCGTCGAATCGTCTCCTGTTCCAAAAATGCCATCCACACCCGCGTTGTAGATCGGAGTCGACCCAAGCACGAAGATGCCGCAGGTACCGGAGCCGCTGGAGCACGTGGAACCTATATTCTGAATGGCATCCCAGTTGATCTGCGACGTGTTGCGCGCGGTCACGATACTCTCGTAGGACTCGTTGGCCAGTTGCTTGGCGATCATGTCTTGCTGCGATGTTTGTGTCGCCGCCATGGCTATGCCGAACACGCCAAGCAGACTCACCAGCCCCACCGTAAGTATTGCCATTGAGATCACGACTTCGATCAGCGAAAAGCCACGCTGCATTTGCTTTCGCAACTGATCATTTCTGCCGCGCCTATTTATTGACGAAGCCATTGATAACCTCCTCCTCCGAGAGGGTAGAGCCGCCATCCTCGGATGCGTCCCGTAGCGCCCCACAGCGTTACGGCCCGTGAGCTCAACAAATCTCCTGCGCGCGCGATATACACCACCCCTCCATCCACATTGCCTTGACAATTCCCGGTGCTGTCATCCTGCGCGGAACCGTCCGGGCAAAAGTAAACCGTTGTTGATCCTCCGGATGCGTGTGCGGTGTAGCCCAGGTCAATCGCCACAACTCCCGTACCGTAGCCGTCGGGTGCCGTTGTGGGGAGCCCGGTTTGAGCGAGAAATGCTATATCCGAGGGCAATTGATAGGTCACGCTATTTTGCGCTCCCTGAAATGTCGTCAGCGTCGGCGCTACCGTAATTGTGTTCGTGACTGGCGATGTACTGGTGGTGAAAGTTACAGAGTACGATGTGCGCTGCGAGACGGCATTGTCGCGGGCCTGGCGCATTGCCGCTAGCGTCGTGTTATACGCATTGTTCAAGCGCCCTTGTTTCAACACGGGCACCATGCTGATGAACGTGATTGCCGTTACGACAATGCCGAGCGCCACTACCGTCATCATTTCGAGCAGACTGAAGCCGCGCTCCCGATGCCTGCGGCGACCTCCGTTTTGTTGCGAGCTTCTCATAAGCATTCGCCGTATCCGCGGTTTCCCGCTTCTTAAACAAAATCGTCAAAACGCCGTGTCAAGGAATTACTCCCTGTAACCTCGGCGCATCATCGTCGTGACAACCGTCTCAACCAAAAATGCCTAACTCGTTCGATGTTAGGAACTGTCGGGGTATACGTCAAAGTACCGGGGTACACCGGCCTTTTGTACACTGTCTTTTCGTAAGGTAATTCTCAGGAGAGGTACGACGGTACCGGTTTTGCTCGCTTTGCGAAAATGCACTACCCTTTCTCCGGGCCGCACGTTCTGTGACTTCGGTACTGATAAAGGTTGATGTGCAAAAGTCTCACGAACGTCTCATTAGCTTATTCAGCATTGATCAGCAGAGAAAGATAACTAAAGTTGGTGACTAACGTGCCTATCGTCGAGGAGCAACAATCGGGAGGCAGCGAAGATTAGAGGGAAATGTCAGACGAAGGCCTGAAGTTCAACCCGTCGTGACACAGGTAACTTGTCGTTGCCCAGGATGTCTCTTACCATGCTGTCACTATGGATCTACGCGCCCTTGTGGTGTGCCCGGACCAGGACTCAGCCAGCCTGCTTATGCTAAGCCTGTCCGAGTTAGGGATGGTGGCTGAGCACACGCCATCGATCTCACACGGAATGGAACTGCTCGAAAGCCGGCGTTTCGACGCCATCGTTCTTGACTACGGTGCAGACCAGAGCTCAGAGGAATTCCTGGCGCGTTTGCGTCAGTCCGGAAAGAATCGCACGAGCATGCTGATTGCCGTGGTTGATGGCGAATTCAACGCCCGTCCTGTGTTTGGACTTGGCGCCAATTTCGTTCTCTATCGCCCACTCTCTTCCGAACGAACTCGCATCAGTTTGCGAGCCGCACGCAGCCTTATTCGTCGCGAGCGTCGCCGTGCTCCCCGGACGCCTGTCAGTTCACCTGCCAACGTCGCATACCCGGGAGCGCCCGAACTAAACGCCGTTTTAACCGATCTCAGCGACGGTGGAACTTCGCTCCAGATCGCTAATCGGATTCCACCGGCCTGCAAAATTTATTTTGAGTTTGCACTTCCCGGTGACCAGCAACTGGTTCGCTTGTCGGGTGAGGTAGCTTGGCAGGATGCGAGTGGCCGCACTGGAATCCGTTTTCTCGATGTGCCGCAGTCTTCGCGCCGGGTCATGCAGACTTGGTTGCAGCAGAATCATCTTCATCCAGCAAACGAACCGTCGGATCGGACTTCGGCAAACAAGTCGACCGCGATTGGGTCTCCTCCGCCGCGCGAAAACGGCTCCGAGGCGAAAGATTCCAAACTGGTGTCAAACGCCGGCAACCGCCGTGGAGAGCTGCGTTTTGCATGTAGACTTGGAGCGGAAGTCTATAGCCTCGGCACCAACGTCCCGAATCGCTGCACTTTGTCCGATATCAGCGAGGGTGGTTGCTACGTCGAAATGCCTTCGCCGCTCACTGGACAGAAGGGCGTGGAGATTCTGGTCCGCACTGCCGAAACTAAACTGCGAATCAAAGGTCAGGTGTTGACGACGCATCCTGGGTTTGGAATGGGCGTACGCTTTACCTTCCGCGATTCCGTGGAGCGCGAAGAAATTCTGCGATTGCTCGCAGTCCTTGCCGCCGGTCCAACCCTGCCGGTCCAATCCTAAAGGAACAACCCTGCTAAGCGCGCTGCTCTTTTTTCGTTGCTCCGGTCTTCGCTATCGCTTCCTCCACGGCCTGCCGGAAATATTCCAGTGAAAGCTTCAACCCGTGTTCCAAGTCAATTTTAGGTTCCCATCCCAGCAATCGCTTTGCCTTTGAAATATCTGGACGCCGCTGCTTCGGATCGTCCTGCGGCAACGGCTCGAACTTAATCTGGCTCTTCGATTCCGTTGTCGCGATCACTTTTCGCGCACACTCAAGAATGGTGAATTCTGTCGGATTTCCGATATTTACCGGCTCATGTTCTTGCGATCGCGCGAGACGCAAAATACCCTCCACCTCATCGCTGACATAGCAGAAGCTGCGCGTCTGGCTGCCTTCGCCGTACACCGTCAAATTTTCTCCCCGCAGTGTCTGCCACATGAAATTAGGAATCACCCGCCCGTCGTTAATCTGCATTCGCGGCCCGTAGGTGTTGAAGATGCGGAGAATCCGTGTGTCCACGCGGTGATAACGGTGATACGCCATGGTCGCGGCTTCAGAAAATCGTTTTGCCTCGTCATACACTGATCGTGGCCCGATCGGATTCACATTTCCCCAATACGTCTCGGTCTGCGGGTGCACCAACGGATCCCCGTAACACTCCGAGGTCGATGCCATCATGAATTTGGCACCGCACCGCAAAGCCGTTTCGAGCGCTTCAAACGTCCCATACGATCCCACCCGCAGCGTTTCGATTCCGTGCTCGGCATAATCCACTGGACTTGCCGGACTCGCAAAATGAAACACGTAATCTAACGCGCCCCACTCACCGGGCTGGCAAACATCTTTCTCCACGAACTCAAACCGCGAATCATTTCGTAAATGTTCGATGTTCGTCAATCGTCCTGTTAGCAGATTGTCCGCAACCAAGACGTTATAACCCTCGCCCAGCAAGCCATCGCACAAATGCGATCCCAAGAAGCCAGCCCCACCAGTTACCAGAGCACGTCGCGTGTTCGAGCCTCGGATATTCATGCTTCGCGTGTCATGAATTCAGGCGCGCTCCTTTTTCTGAACCATCCTCACGGGCTCCTCTGATAATGCCGCCGGACGTCCCACGCTGTAATAAGAGAAACCGTGCTCCACCATCATCGCCGGATCATACAGATTCCGCCCGTCGAGCACGATCGGATACTTTACCAGCGTGCGCAAACGTTCCAGATCAATCGTAGCGAACTCTTCCCACTCCGTCAGGATCAGGAGCGCATCCGCCCCCGTAGCCGCCTCATACATATCGGACGCGAATTCGACACCCGATTTCAGCACTTCCTTCGCCCGCTCCATTGCCGCCGGATCGTAAGCGCAAATATGACAGCCTTCACGCAGCAATTCCTGCACCAGCAGCAGCGCGGGAGATTCGCGAATATCGTCGGTTCCACCCTTAAACGCCAGCCCCAGCACGCCGAGTCGCTTGCCCCGGAAAGTCCACAGTACGCTGCGCACCTTGCGCAAGAACCGATGCCGCTGCTCTTCATTAATACGAACAACTTCTTCTAGCAGTCGGAAGTCGTATCCACTTTCCTTCGCCACTGCCCGGAACGCCATCAGATCTTTCGGAAAGCACGAGCCGCCATACCCAATCCCGGGATTCATGAATCGCGATCCGATCCGCGAATCCGTCCCGATCCCGTCGCACACCTGCTGCACATTCGCTCCCACCGATTCACAGATCGACGCCACCGCATTGATGAACGAAATTTTCATTGCCAGAAATGCGTTCGAGGCGTGCTTAATAAGTTCGGCGCTCTTCGTGCTTGTGATGATCAGCCGCGGCGGCTCTTTACCCGTCGCCGATTCCGGACGCGGAATCGCATCTTCCCGTCCGTAATACCATCCACTTGTCAGCGGTCCATAAAGCTGGCGCATAACTTTTGCTGCCCGCTCGCTCTCCACTCCAACCACGATGCGATCGGGATAAAGAAAATCTGTAATTCCGGTTCCTTCCCGGAGGAATTCCGGATTCGATGCCACATCAAATAGCGACGGATCAGCCCCGTTCCTGGTGATAATGGTGCGGATCCACTGGCTCGTATACACCGGAACCGTGCTCTTCTCCACCACTACTTTGTAATCATCCACGCCACCGGCAATTTCCCGTGCCACGGATTCCACATAGGATAGGTCGGCGTCCCCGCTTTCGGTTGGCGGTGTCCCGACCGCAATGAACACGGCCTCGCTTGCCCGAGTGGCTGCCTGCAAGTCGCCGGAAAAGTTGATGCGCTGCCCTCGGTGCCGCGCCAACAACTCAGGCAGAAATCGCTCATGAATCGGTACCTCGCCATTCATCAGCGCCGCGATCTTCTTCCCATCATTGTCGACCAGGATGACCTCGTGCCCTAGATCCGCAAAACACGCGCCCGTTACCAACCCAACGTATCCGGAACCGACCACGGCGATGCGCATAGCGAGCCTTCTCTCCTTGGAATGTTCATTTGCACCTCCGGCTCGACGGTGTGCAATTTCTTAACTGTATCAGTCTTTCCAGCGGGGACAACCTCCCTGGCGCCATGGGATGCCGAACCCAGCCCTAGAACGGGAATTGGAATCTCACAAGAGGCAGTGACCCCAGTCACTTCAAAGTTTGTGTCGAAACTTAATTCGCTTCAATCTCGTCTCGGTTCTCGTACTAACCATTTCTGAGACGAGGAGTTCTAAGGTGAATGCCCTACCTGTGAATTTCCGACAATCAGAGATGCTAGAAAGCCGTTGCCACTATGTAGGCTCTGGAGAAAAGTTAGTTTGTATCGGATGTCATTTATCCGCCGTCCTAACTCCCTCGAAAGGTCGATGCTCAATATTGTTGTTCCTGTAACAAAAAATAACCTCGCACTAAGCACCCAGGGCTATGATGGTCGCATCCATAGCTGAGTAAGTGTTTCCGGCTTGCTTGCTTTATCCCGAATCCCCCTGGAGTAAGTCGATGAGAGTTCTAGATCTTGGTTGTGGTGATGGATTAACGCCTCACAAACTCAGCCTTCCTCTTAATTGGCAAATTATTGGCGTCGATGTCAAGCTTGCGTCCGTAGCCAGAGCACGTGTCAGTTTTCCGGATCGAGTCTTTGTCTGTTCGAAGGCAGAAATGTTGCCATTTCAGGCTGCGAGCTTTGATCGCGTGGTTTCGAATGTTGCGCTACCCTACATGAACATTCGCGAGGCACTTGCGGAGATCTATCGCGTCCTGGCCCCCGGCGGAACATTGCTAGCCAGCCTTCATCCCTTGAGCTTCACCCTCGCAGATCTCCGGAGAGGTTTCTCCAGGCCCACAGTCGTCCTTAACCGCAGCTCGGTTCTTGCCAATGGGATCTTGTTTCATCTCGCCGGGCTCAACCTCAGAGAATCTTTTCAGACCGAAAGAGGAATCAGAATCGCAATGCGGCGGGCCCATTTCGCGGCGGTGTTTTTCCGCCATGATTCGAAACGCTGGTTCGTGGAGGCTGCGAAGCCGGAAACTCAACTTTCCTCAGTGCAGGACGAGGATTCCGCGGCATGAACAGAGAGACGCAAAATGTGCAATAGTTTGCGTCTGCACCGTTAGTGGCATTGTGAATCCACAGCTTGCCGGTGTATAAAGCCTAGTAATTGTTAAAGTTTCGATTATTTCTTCCCTTTGGTTGCAAGCCCCTTCCCCGGTGCTCCAAATGCTATTTAATTGGGACAAACCCCCTAACGGTTTGGTTCTTGGAGGGAAAAGGCCATGCGGCACCTTCTGTCACAATTCTGCGCGAGAATTCGTCCCGGTGTGTCCTCCCGGTCCAATAACCGCGTCGCGGTGATCCCCGCCCGCAGTCTTTGTTCGTGTTTGTCTCTGCTCATCGTCGGAGCCTTATTATCGCCGTCGTTCGCGCAGCAGCCCTTTCCAACCAGCCGCAATGACAGTGCTCGTGACGGTGCCAATACTAATGAGACGCTCCTCACCCCTGCGAACGTCAACAAGAACAGCTTTGGGCTCCTCTTTAGCACTCCGGTCGATTATGTGGTGATGGCGCAGCCGCTTTATATGCCCAACGTGAACATCCCTGGTCAGGGCACACACAACGTCGTTTATGTCGCTACCATGGCAGATTCAGTGTATGCGTTTGACGCCGATACCGGCGCTCAGCTCTGGTACGCCAGCATGCTGAACGGAGGCACTGTAGCCACCGGGAAAAATCTCCCGTGCTCGTATGGAGGTTTCAAAGAGGAGGGCATTATTGGAACTCCCGTCATCGACCCCAACACTACTCCTAATCCCACGATGTACCTGGTGGCGAAGTCAGTTCTGAACAATACTGTTCGTCACCAACTCCACGCCCTCGACATCACAACAGGTTTGGATCAACCGGGCAGCCCCGTCACGATTGCGGCGACCAGCACCAGTAATAAGGGAACCGTCACCAACTTCGATAGCTTCTACCAGAAAAACCGGCCCGGCCTTCTGTTACTTAACGGTGTCATCTATACCGGATGGGGTTCGAACGGATGCAACAGCCTCAACAGCGGCTGGGTTATTTCCTATAACGAGGCCACCCTATCGCAAGTTGGCGTCTTCAACACCTCGCCCGATGCGGGATTGGTTTCGATCTGGCAGGCCGGAGTGGGTCTCACTTCCGACGAAGGTGGCAACATCTACTTTGAAACCGCTGAATCCCTTGCCGACGGATACGATGTGCCGCAGGGTGGTCAGACTTACTGCAACAGCGTCCTGAAGCTGAGCCCCAGTCTCATTGGCGCGGGCAACCAATACGAAGTTGACGACTACTTCACTCCCTGGGATGTGTCCTATCTCAACGCTCACGACTTTGATTTGAGTTCCACGGGAACCGTCACACTACCCGATCAAAACGGCCCCTATATCCACGAACTTATCGCTAGCGGCAAGCAGGGCATCGTCTATGTTCTGGATCGCGACAACATGGGCACGTTCTCCCCGAACGATGCCAACATCATCCAGGAAGTTTCTCTCATTCCAGGGGACACGAAGGACATCCAATTCGGCTCGCCTGCCTATTGGAACAACACCGTTTATTTCGCTCCCGATGCCTCTCCGATCTTGGCTTACCCACTCTCCAGCGGATTGCTCGGTACTCCCACCCAAACGTCCCTCAAACTTCCCGGCTCCCACTCGCCATCCATCTCTGCCAATGGCACTACTAATGGAGTGTTGTGGGTGATTGGCGGTCCTGAACTCCTGGCTTTTAACGCGAGTACTCTCCAATTGCTCTACACCACGAACCAAGCTCCAAATGGACGCGACAAACTACCGGCCGTCGGCCATTTCGTCACGCAGACGGTGGCAAATGGCAAGGTCTATGTCGCAACCCTCAATAGTCTCGTAGCCTACGCGCTGTTCCACTCCGTCAACATCACCGGAGGCGGCGCTCAGACCGCTACCGTCGGCACGGCATTGTCCACTCCTATCCAGGTTAATGCTGCCAACCCCTACAACGGACAGCCCGACATCGGCGCTACCGTCAACTTCAGCGATGGGTGTAAGACAAGCGGCGCTACCACTTGCGGTACTTTCAATCCGGCTTCCACCATTACCGACTCGAATGGCAATGCCTCCACTACCTATACGGTTCCACAAAAAGCGGGCGTATATACGCTGACGATCTCGGGAACTGGTTTCGGCACTGTTACGACCTCGGCGACGGCTACACCCGCTGCTGCCGTAAAAATCATCGCCTACGGGGGAGCGAAGCAAACTGGAGCCGCGGGCTCCACCCTTCCTAACCCGCTCAACGCCCAGGCGCAAGATGCCTTTAAGAATGGCGTCCCCGGTGTCACCATCACTTTCACATCCAACAAGGGGGGAGTTCCCAATCCATCGTCGGTCGTCACCGGCGCGAACGGTCTGGCGGGCACTTATCTAACCTTGCCCACCACGGTCTCAGCCGTCACTGTGACCGGTAGTGCCTCCGGTTTTAAGAACATCACCTTCGCCGAGTCGTCTGTGGCCGGGCCGGCCGCCGAAGTCGCAGTTACCGGCGGCAATAATCAGTCCGCTGCTCCCGGAACGCAATTGCCTCAGGCCCTTACCGTTGAGGTCACCGACCAGTACGGCAATCCTGTTTCTGGCAACAACGTTACCTTTTCCGACGGCGGCGCCGGAGGCACCTTCTCCAACGCCAATCCCGTAGTCACCAACAGCTCAGGAATCGCCAGCCAGCTCTATACCCTCCCAGCTTCCGCCGGAACCGTAACGATCACGGCCGTCGCTGCCGGGGTCTCGACTTCGGCTGTCTTTACCGAAACCGTGCAATAACTCGATCATGGCCATGGGCACTTTGCCCGCGAACCCATGCCCTCAATCCACAGCAGGGCAGATTTGCAAAATCACGCGATTGCCAAATCTTGTCTCGACGATTGACTTCCCCTTGATTTCGCGGGAAACTCCCCTCTAAGCCTGCGTTCCCCCATATTGCCGCAGACTGCCGGAACCAGCGATGTTCCCGCAACCTATGTCGAGGTCCGAGCTCCGCCCTGACGATTCGTCTCTCGACCCGACCGGCATCCTCGAGCAGCACGTCCGTGCCGGTTTTCCGCCTGACCTCGCCCTCGATTTGGTGCTCAACGAACTCGTCGTCCGCGCCGCCGAAGCTACTCGCGCCTCTGCCGCTGCGTTGGCTCTACTCCGCGGCGATGAGATGGTCTGCCGAGCTGCCACAGGACAGCTCGCTCCCGATCTAGGCGTTCCTCTCAACACTCGCGACGGTCTTTCCGGGGCGTGTCTGCAAACTGGTCAGCCGCAGCTTTCCGTGGATACCGAGTTCGATCCGCGCATCGATCCCGTCATCTCCCGTCGTCTTGGCATCCGCTCCATTCTTATCGTTCCTGTTTTCGATATAAATAACTCCCAGTTCACCGGAGTCCTCGAAGTTTTTTCGACAACACCGGCCGCCTTCTCTCATGCAGATCAGAAGCTGCTAGAAGGTTTCGCCGGGGAGTGCGCTCGCATACGCCACGCCGCCATCGAAATAAGTCAGCGCAAACCTGCCGCGGTGGTGAATGGATCAGAAGCCAACGCGGACCTTATTCTGCCCGACCTAGCGGCTGTCTCGCGGCGCGTTCATCGCGTTCCCTACGAAGCGTGGACAATAGTCCTTGGAACTTTGGCCATTCTGGCCACCATAGCCGTCAGCTTCCTGATAGGATCCCGCATAGGATGGCTTCGGCCCAGCGCGTCTCAGACATCGCAGTCCATTCAAGCGAATTCAAGCCTGACCCAAACAACGGAGTCTGGTGCGCTAAAGTCCAACGGATCAAAATCATCCGTCGGGACAAAGACCAGGACAACCTCTGCGGCGTCAGCAAAATCCACCGGCACTTCAGCCAGCACTGCATCTGAAGGCGAGTTAGTAGTCTACGAAAAAGGTAAACTTATCTTCCGGATGAAACCCGCTCCCAATAACTCCGGCCAACCAAAGAATCAACCATCCAAGTCAGAATCCACTCAGCAGGACGGCCATGAGATTGTGGAAGCATCGTCAACGACAAGAATCGACAGAACAAAACCCGCCGAAATAAAGCCCGTCACGGCCGTGTGGATATCTCCAGCGAAGGCCGAAACCCGCCTTTTAAGCCGTACTGAGCCACACTATCCTCCCCAAGCCTTAGCGGCTCACCGGGCAGGCAACGTAGTGCTGGAGGTCCACGTAGCCGAAGACGGAACTGTCACCAACATCCGCACCCTAAGTGGAGACCCCTTACTGGTCGGAGCCGCCACCGAAGCCGTCCGCAATTGGCGCTACCAACCCTACCGCCAACACGACCATCCGTCCCAGTTTCAGACGGACGTAACCCTGAGTTTCACCCTGCCCAACTGATCGGCAGAAGAGGAGCCTCGATCTATAGTTATTAGTTGGTCATTGTTTATTTATTTTGTCATCCTGAGCGGAGCGGGGATTTGACGAATTGACGTCCCCGAGCAGTCGAACGATACCTACACATCCTAATCAATCAACGGCGATGAAGGGACTTCGCCCCCCCATTGCGAAATTCCCGTTTGTCAGGCCTTCACGAGAACGCCAGCTCCTTAGCCCGCTGCACTGCCTTCACCACCGCCTTAATTAAAGTGACGCGCAGCTTGCCTTCTTCCAGCTCCATGATGCCGTCAATCGTGCATCCCGCAGGAGTAGTCACCGCATCCTTCAACAACGCGGGGTGATCTCCCGTCTCCAGCACCACTCGTGCCGCGCCCATCGTTGTTTGTGCCGCCAGCAACGTCGCGATATCACGCGGTAATCCTACCTTCACACCGGCCTCCGCCAGCGATTCGAGAATGATGTAGATATAAGCCGGCCCACTCGCTGACAATCCCGTCACCGCGTCCATATGTTTTTCGTCGACGACCACCGTCCGCCCCACCGCATCGAAAAACTTCGTCGCCGTTTCCAGATGCTGCTTGGTCGAAAATTTCCCCTTGCACAGAGCCGTCATCCCAGCGCCCAACACGCAAGGAGTATTCGGCATCGCCCGCACTACCGGAACCTCTTTTTCCAGTGCCCGCTCAATCATCTCGGTCGGAACCGACGCCGCTACCGAAATAATCAACTGCTTCTCATTCAGATGCGCGCGAATCTCGCGCACCACATCTGCCACAACCTGCGGTTTCACACAAAGAAAAATAATGTCCGCGCCCTTCACTGCCTCGGAGTTGTCCGTCCCCGCATGAACCTTCAACTTTTCCTTCAGCAACCGAGCTCGCTCTGGATGAGCCACCGTAGCCCATGTCTGCGCCGGCGAAAGCAATCCATCGCGCAAGAAAGATTGCAATAGAATGGATCCCATCTTCCCCGCGCCCAGAATCGCAACTTTTTTCTTTGAACTTGAATTCTGCGCCATACAAACTCTCCCAACCAGCTGTTTAATAAGAAGCTCCCAGAGTACACTAGCGTGTCTGTTTTTACAGAAGCCCCGAGACAATCGTGTCGCCCGCGGTTATCTCATCGCTGCAAACCCTGGAATAATAAAAATGTAAACGCAAAAAAGCGCGGACAAAAGCCCGCGCCTCGTTTCCAGAAAAGGATTTTTTCGGTGTTCGCCGCTTCTCGGCGGCGAGATTTGGCCTCATTGCACTGTCAAAGCAACCGAATCTCCAAGTGATGCTCCACCCACGGCCGTAGCCGTCACCGCAATCTGCGATGTCCCCAAAGCCGTCGGCGCTGCCACCGTTACAAAAGCCCCTCCCGCCGAAGTCGCTGACGTAGCCGTCACCGCCACCGTCCCTTGGCCCGGTACCACCGCCGGAGCCGCATATAGCCCCGTCCCACTGACCGTGCCATTCATATCCCCACCTGTGACCGCCCAGGTTACGCTCTGGTTAGCTGTGAATTGTTGTTGAGTCAATGCGGGGTTCCACCGGTTACCCACTTCATTCGCAAATAAAGTCGCGAGCCCCGGATTCACCGTCACCGGTGTCCCAGTCCCGCCCGCTCCTGCGACTCCGCCACAAGAAATCTCAGCCATCAATCCAATCCCCAGGAATGCAGCTGCGATCCCGTTATAAAAACGAACCGAGCCACGTTTCTTCCGACCGGCCCCGACAAAACCCAATATTGCCACCCATGCGAGTGCGAAGAATGCCAGCCTGGAGGAGCCTCTACCTGTGGAGGGACGCGCGTCCCCGCCCGTCGAAGCCGTACGTGGGACGGTCCGCACTCGTAACGCCGCGCCAGCCCCCAAATTTGGCCCCGTAGTAGAAATCGTCAGAATGACCGCTGTCGTGCCCGCCCCCGCCGCAATCGACGCCGGACTAAATCCGCATCCAGTTAACTCCGGCAGATTCGAACACCCAAAATTAACGGCCGAGCCGAAAATTCCGCTTCCCACCGGAGCCGCTGAAAAAGTATAGCTCGCGGTCTGCCCCGCCAGCACTGTCGCCGTAGCGCTGCCCGTATCCGTCCAAGTAAAAACCTGTCCCGAAGCGGTCACGGTCAATGTCTCCGTCGGCGTAGCATTAGTGAGCGTCCCATCCGTACCCTGAATTGCAAAATTGAACACTCCCGCCGTAACGCTACCAAGCGTCACCGTAAAAGCAGTGCCGCCTGCAGTAGGCACCACCTTGGCTGGCACAATCCCGCACGTTGCGGGAGATCCCGCCGTACAACTCAACGCTACGTTTCCGCTATAGCCGTTCAACGCTGTCAACGTTCCGTTCCACGTCACGTTCTGATTCACCACTGTTACACTCGGATTCGCCGTCACCGCGATGGCAAAATTGGGAGCCTGCCCCGTCACCGTTAGCACGAACGTCTGAGTCTTGGCCCCGGGCGCACCCGCCGTCATCGCTGAGACCGTCACCGTTTCAGGACCACCCAACGGAGTTCCAGTCGCTGCCGTCACCGTCAACGTAACCGTCACTGGAGACGAAGCAGTAGGACTCACCGAACTCGATGGGGAAAATAAGCAAACTGCTCCTGTAGGCAGTCCTGCCGGACAACTAAGCGCAATCGTCCCCGAAAAATTTCCTATAGCCGTCACCTGAAATGTGCTCGCCCCGGAAGTTCCACCTTGCGCCACATTCAGCGAATTCGGGTTGGGAGCCGTCAGATTAAAGTCCACAACATAGAGCGTCACCGGCGCATCGCGAGTAATCGCATTCGCATCCGATCCTACAGCGTGCGCGCTGAAGCTGTAGTTGCCGACAGTTCCGCTCGCCATCAAGGTGTAAGTTGCAGTCGGAGTGATTGAAGCAGGTTGTAGCGTGCATGTTGTTGGCGCCGCGCCCGAGCAACTCAAGTTCACCGGACTTGCGTATCCATCCTGCGAAGTCAAAGTGCCGTCGAATGTGGCCGTCTGTGTTGGAAATATCGTTTGGGGCGAATTTGAAATCCCATTCGTGTAACCTGGCGAAATCACGAGGGCGTAGTTCCAGATGCCGCGCCCATACGTCGATGCCACCAAAGTTTTAGTGCCCGCGTCGGGATTAAAAAGTTGCAATGCCGTCACTGGAGCGTTCGGCAGAAATCCCGACACCCTCGGCCCCGGCGCGGGACCCACTTCCGTCCAACTCGGAGCGATTGTCGAACTCACAAAAACGCCGACATCCGTTCCCGCGTAAACCAGAGAAGGAGTGACCGAGGAATCCACGAGCAACGCATTCACCGGAGCGTTCGGCAATTCCGTCGCTCCCGCCCCACTCCAATCGTTCCAACTAGCCCCCGCATTAGTAGTCTGCCAGACATGCGAAGTTGGATAAGACGCAGTGCTGAATCCCATGATTCCGACATAGGTTGTATTGCCGGTTGCATCCGATGAATCCATCGCAACCGAAGAAATTGCATACCCATTCGGATTCACGTTCTGCGTGACATTAGTCATCAAACTAACGCCCACATTAGTCGTGACCCAAACCTCGCCGCCAGGAAATCCGCTCAGCGGTCCATATCCATTCGTCACCGCATAGACCACCGAAGAATTACCACTAACCTTTTGCCCACCCGCCGCCACCGCATTTACGAGATTGATTTCATCGCCCGTACACGCTCCCGTCCCTAATGTGTCGAAATCATCGCTGAGTTGGAGCGGCGAACTTCCGCTGGTGCTGATCTGCCACATTCGGCACGTGCCCACCAGCATTTTGCTGCTATTTTGCGGATCCAAAATATAAGGAGTATTGAACGCTCCCTGATCCCCGCCCAGATTATTGGAACCGACGATCTGGGAGAATGTACTGTCGTTGCAAGCCGTTCCCGATTCACACTTCAAAATCGTTACATAAGGATTCGCGGCAAACCACTCACTCGGATTCTCAGGGTTAATGGCATTGAATCCGCCATCACCACTAAGCGCATTCTGCCAAGTGCTGTTTGTGGTCGCGCTGCTGGTTCTCGGTGAGCCGTTACCCTGCGTTCCCCCAAGCAGAATGTCAGCGTCCGTAGGATTCAGTGAGACTGAAACAAATTCCGTCATCGAGCCCAACGTCTGGCTCAGGCTGTCGAACTGATTCGTGCCCGAACAACTACCCGTTTCCAGCCCCGCATATCCATCAAACGTCCGGCTGATTCCACCGTCATGGGCGAAGTATCCCGGCGATTCTTCGCCCGTAACCATGAACGCAATTCCGTGCTGGCCCGGATGCACATGCGCCGGAGCCCCCAGCGGTCCCGGATTGCACCCATAGGCATGCGTCAGATTAATCCAGTCGCCTTGCGTGCAAGTCGTGCCGGAGGCAAGCGTACACTTGTAAAGATTCACCGCACCCGCGTAAATATCGGTTCCGGTTGAATTCGGAGTTGGAGGATCGGGGATCGCCGCCAACTCCAGGTTGTACCAACCCTGCTCCACTCCGCAGCCGCTGTCGTCAGGTCCAAAAGCGTCGTCACCGCAGTTCGTAATGCCGTTATCCGGAATCTGTGTCCAACTCGCTCCGCCGTTTGTCGTCTGCCAGATGCCCTCGTCAACAGCCACCGGATTTCCATAGGGGACGTCACCCTGCACATCAACTACCCACACATACATCTCGTTACGTCCCGGAACCACCGCGAACTCACCTCGATAAATAAGACAACTCGCTGCGTTCGAAGTCGCCGGACACATCGCGGATGCAAGACCCGCAGTCGGCTGCGTAGTCAGCCGCGTAAAATGTTGACCATCGGTCGATGAATACAGACCGTGACGCCGGATTGACGCATAGAATGTCCCGCTTGCTCCCTGACTTGCGTTGTAAATCACCGCAGTAGTTGAAGCAGAAACTGCGCCATCCGAGAGGATGACCGCGTTCCACGTCGACCCGGCATTCTGCGAGAAGTAAAGTCCACGTACAGGCGAGTTCCCATCTTCTTCGGGACCAAAACAAGGACTGTCGTCTCCGGCCGCTGCAGCTTCGAGGCCCAGGCACAAGCCGTTGTCTCCCGCTGCAGCAGCAACTACCAAGCTCGGATTCGCCGTACTGAATGCGATCTTGCTGAATCCGACCCCCAGAAAAGACTGACCCGAAGCTGCGCTTTGAATCTGAGTCCACGTAGAACCGCCATCCGACGAACGCAGGATTCCTAGACCGTAATAAGAATCGCCGGAGTTATTCGTCTCCCCTGTTCCCACCAGAATCACATTGCTGTTCCCTGGTTGCAAAGCAATCGCGCCCACCGCAAGCGTAGGTTGATCGTCAATCAGAGCCTGCCATATAACCGATGCCGGATTAGAGCTCTGACTCCCCGCGTTAGTGGATTTCCAGAGTCCGCCGTAAGCTCCTCCCAGAAGCACTGTGTTTCCCGTGCTGTCCGCAGGATCGATTAAAACTGAAGTAGCTCGTCCCGAAACCCAGTTGTAATTTTGCATTCCGTCGCCCGTAGCATCGGAGGCCATTGGAGCGGGTCCAATCGGAGTCCAGACCACGGAGGCCAAAAGTGCGCCATCCAAGCTCCGCTTCGGTGGACCTGTCGCGGGCGATAACGATGGGTGGGACGCAGCCGAGTGCCAAGCCCGCATCGCCATCTTTTGCCGGTAAGCCCGAAACCGAAGCCCCGCGGCAGATTCCCCCGGAGGCACACTCCGTCCCCGGTCGCTCCAGTTCCTGTGCAATCGATCCCGAACATAGGAATAAGAACGATAAGGATAGGGAATATCCCGGCCGCTCTGTCCATCGAGCTGGAGAGAAACCAAGGAATCTTTCCCGGCAGGCGCTTGAGCGAATGCAGAGTCCAAACGTCGGCCGAAAAGAAAAACAAGAACCAGGAGGAACTCAACGAAGTAAATGGAGAGCAAAGAACGCAAGCCGCGGCAAGCCATAATTTTGAAACGCCATCAGGCGCCGGCTGGACGCAGCGCATAAGAAGAGTCTCAACCATTAACAGAAGATTTCCATGTCCACGAAAGACTCCCCGCCCTTGGTAGCTAATTATCGGAAATGAGAAGCCAGGGCCTGAGCCCCTCCGCTCGAACATCCGCTATACTAATCAGGTCATGTCCGTAATCAAGAACATCGGAGCCATAGCCCAGGGAATGTCCATCACCCTGAAGGAGATGTTTCAGCCCACGATCGTCGAGAACTATCCCGACGGCCCCGGCCCCACGAAAGGCGCAATGTTTCAGGAACGCTTTCGTGGCATGCACGTTTTGCAGCGCGACGAAAACGGACTGGAGAAATGCGTCGCCTGTTTCCTGTGCGCCGCCGCGTGTCCCGCAAATTGCATCTACATTGAAGCCGCGGAAAACACCGAAGACAAAAGAATTTCAGGCGCCGAACGCTACGCCCACGTCTACAACATCGATTACAACCGATGTATCTTTTGCGGCTACTGTGTCGAAGCTTGCCCAACCGATGCGATTACGCATGGCCATGGATTTGAGCTGGCAAGCTTCAACGCCAGCAATCTGATTTATCGCAAAGAACAGATGCTGGCGCCGGCTCCAGCGCACATGGGAGCCAATCAGGTATTTGCGCAATCGGAAACGGACGCGGGCGTAAGGCAAAGTTAGTAAGCTTTCAAGATTCTTCAACCAAACGCCGGTACCCCAACGCACCGGCGTTTTTGTATCGAGCCTGTCGGTTAGTCGTAGGTCGTTGGCATCTTCACGAATGACCACGAACAAGAAGACCGTGACGGACTCGGCCCACGGCACAATGCGGTTGGCTTTCTGGGAACGCTCACGTTTGATTCTTGTTGCGTGAGTGGGCGTCTACCTCTACTCTATTGGCAACTCCAGTTAATACTCTGCTCTGAAGAGCGGCGCTGGCCACTGTGTTGCAACTCCTAATATGAATCTCATCTTCAGAAATCTCGTAGCATTACTATGGTCGCGGCCCGACCCAGTCCTCGCCGAAGCCGGTGTAGCCGGCGAACTATTGGTGGCAAAAATTCGAATGGGGCTGGCGACGGCACTCCTGCTCATCCCCGCGATCAACACAGTGTTCTTCCCGGTAGATATGAAGGAAAGCATAGTCGGCCTGGGCCTTACGTCAGCGACATTTCTTCTTTCCATCATCATTTATATTCTGATCTCAAGGGAATTCAATCCCTCCTGGCTTAGTTTTGCGAGCAGCAGTCTTGATGTCACACTGGTGAGTAGTGGGCTGGCCATGTTTCTTTTCATGAATGAGCCCCACACCGCCGTCAACAGCAAAGTTGTTTTTGAGGGCTATTTTTTGGCCATCGGGGGCACCAGTCTGCGCTATGACAAGCGCGTCTGTATCAGTGCCGGGTTGCTGGCTTTTGCGGAATATCTTGCGATTATATTTTTCACAGTAACCCACTGGGATCTCAACAGCCCAATTTACGCGCCCTACCCATACGGCATGTTTAGCTGGTCTGCCCAAGTATCGCGATTGATCATCATGCTGACCGCATCGGCGCTCAGCCTGTGCCTGGTTTTCCGGAGCCAGAAACTTCTGCAGTTGGCCACTAGCGACCCTCTGACCGGTTTATTCAACCGTGGCTATGTGGATGATCGCTTTGCGCTGGAACTCAGTCGGGCTCGTCGCTATGGCAAGCTGCTGAGCATTGCTGTGATTGATGCGGATCGTTTCAAGTTGCTGAACGACACGCACGGCCACCCGGCCGGGGATCTCGTCTTGCGCAAAATCAGCACAATCCTGCGTGATTCCATCCGCCAAAGTGACACGGTGGGACGATATGGAGGAGAAGAATTCGTCGTCATCTTGCCCGAGACGGATGTCGAAGTGGCCCAGCGAAAACTTGAATCCCTGCGGGAGTTGGTGGCCAGCACTCCAATCGCATTAGCCGCGCGCGGGCAAAAAATTCATGTGACAATCAGCGCCGGTTTAGCTAGCTTTCCGCAAGATGGCGAGGATGCTGCCGAATTATTCGCCTTGGCCGACGACAGAATGTTTCAGGCGAAAAAAGAAGGACGCAACCGGGTCGTCGCAGGCCCTCAAGCTGTTCTCTCTTAAAGAAAGCAGCTGCCTTCGGAGTGTTTTGATTCCAAGCTTTTCCCAAGACAGCTGCCCGATCAATTTTTCTTTTCTCCGATGCGTTTCGATCAAGGCCTCTACGATCCAAGCCTAGATTGAGAGATACGCAATCGTCCGGTATCGACTAGTGTTTGCCGACGACGTGACCGCGTCCATCCCGCACTTCATTCGCCTTGAAGTGTGCGACCTTATCGAGATGATTTTCCGGCGCGGGTCTCTCCCCACGAGCCGGCATCGGGCCGTGATAGCCATGATCAGGATGGAAACGATTATTCACATGGCCGTGGAAGCCCTCGGGGCCGTGAAACCATGGACCAGCGCCAATGAAGACGCCACCTGTAAACCACTCCGGGCCGTAGTAACCGTATGGTGCGCAGGCGTACGGCGGGACGTCGTAATAGCCGTACGGACATACAGGTGCGACTCCAATGTCGACGCTCACCTGGGCCTGGGTTGTGGGAGTAACTACAGCGCAGCAGAATACAGCAACAGCAACTAATACAAAGAATTTAAATCCCTTCATTAAATTATTCTCCATCGTCAAATTGTCCTCCATAGTTGCAGCGGTCATCTACCTGACGACACACACTTTCACAACGAGTCAGAGCTGCCTTGATCTTAACGATCGGAAGATCCGAGCAATACCAAAGCAGGACAATACGATTCGATTTTCTTGCAAAGGGTTGGTTTTATTCCTCAATGCTTGGTCGATTGCGTCGGAGGCTCACCAGCCCAAGCTAAGCCGTCCGCATATTCGCCAGCATTGATCAGCGCTTCCACCTTCCATTGCTCCAAATCGATGGCGGCGACCTGGTTGCTCCCCGGGCAGGAAACATAGGCTACCTTTCCATCGGGACGCACGAGAATCTCAGCCGGTCCGTGAGCAACGTCGATGGTGTTCACCACCTTTAGTGTCCCTAGATCCACGGCCGCCACCTTATCAATGGATGGCATGGCTACCAGTAGCCAGCGGCCATCTTTGGTGGAAGCCGTGCCATAGCCAACCGCCGGCAAAGGCACCCAGGTCTTGAGCTTGATGGCGGATGTATCGATGACCGCCAGTTGGGCTTTTGTCTGGTCGGCAGTAAACACCATGCTGTCGTCGTTAGAAATGGAGATGCGCTGGACCGTCGCCGACACGGGGATGACTGTGATTATCTTGCGTCCGGTCATGTCGAGCATGGAGACCGTTCCCGGGCCGACGTTGGCCGTGTACCCTCTGTGTCCGTCATGCGAGATGGCAAGCATATGCGACTCGGCTTGCGTCGTTGGAATGGTGCCCACGACCTTGAGCGAATGCGGATCGACGGCGGCCACGGCCTGGTCCAGCTCTGTCGTCACGTAGAGCAGATCGCGATTAGGATCGTAAATTACGCAATGCGGCCTCACGCCGTGCCCGAAATCGACATTGCCGACAACTTTGCGCGTTGGGATGTCGATGACGACCATGTTGCGACCGTTGCTGCCCGGCTTGCCCACTCCAGAGTTGCCGTAGATCGGCACATAAGCGGTGCGTCCGTCAAGAGAAGCGGCTACCTCGTGCCCAGTGTCGCCACCTTCCGGAACCGCCGCGATCTGCTTCGCGATGACCGGGTTGATAATGCTAAGCGTATGATCTCGCTGGTTCGCCACAAGCAGGACGGATTCTTCCTTAGCTTTAGTCTTGGAGTGTGCTTGAGCGCGATTATCGCGACTTTCAAGTGGAAGAGACATGAGGCAAATCACCGACAGCAGAAGGAATAATGATAGTAGGTTACGCATCGTCCGGCAGTTTAACACTAATCCCCCATAATCCGGGCCGTTGCCGAACTTGCGCAAAAATACAATCGGGAAGCACAAGCTTTCGTGACTGCGCGCTCGCGCACATTAGATCGTCCTCTATCGTACCGACACAATCAGGATATCGCGGTTAGGCTGGTTTCAAGCGGGTACAGGCAGCGAGCGGGGAAACGTCGCTGGCAGCGTTTTCCCTCGGCTTCTCATTGGCTATCGCCCCTGTGGGAGACAAGTTATGGCGAAACTCGATCTCATCGATTTTGCTTTGGATAGACACGAAATTGAATGCCCGCTCTGCAAGAAACAAACAATCCAAAATTGGCCAGGGAAGATAATTCTGTTTGCCCAGGCGAAATGTATCAATTGTGAAGGCCAGTTTCTTATCGCCATGAACAGTCCAAGGCCGGAGGTTCCGAGTTCATCTCCACCGCAAGGGAGCGCCGCTAGCGGTAACTTGCGAACCCCATCGATTGCACGTCCTAACTAATCCATTTTATTCCCGTTTCGTTTACCACCTTCCGTCATAAAACAATTGATACGAGGCCTGGTGCCCCATCATTGCGCACTTTGCGATGAGTGGGATTCCACTGCCGCGTGAAGCTAGGGGGCTCCGCAAAGACGGACACAAACGACACGTATCTCTCGTAACACCAGGATGTCTTGTTTCTTTTTGACACTAGGGTTGTCGTTAGGGAAAATGGCGAGTAGCCGTGCGTGCCGGGACAATCAATCTAACAACTCAAGAGGAGAGACAGAGATAATGACGAAAACGATGGTAGTTGCAGTTCTTGCTGTTTGCCTGTCATTTGCTGCTGGGGTCGCCGTTGCCGATAGGGTTCATGATTGGCACGACCTGGATGCGGTCCACAATCACGTACAAGAAGCGATTCATGAGATGGATAACGCCCGCTCCGCCAACCACTACGATATGAAAGGCCACGGTGCCAAGGCGGAAGAACATCTTCATGCCGCCGAGCGCGAGCTGCACGATGCCATCGAGACAATGAGGGCAGAGCGGTAAACAGTTGTCACGTTAAGCTTTAAGAAATCTGATTTCACATCAGCCATACGCCGTCAGCTAAAGGTTTTTGCTGACAGTGTATGGCTGTTTTTCTATTAAGGGGCCACTTAGTTCCGTTCAAACGGCGGTCATAGTCATTGATCGATTTGGCAGGTTCAAACCGGATGCAACTCTCAACCACAACCACGATTAGGCGTCCACTGATATGGGGGATTGCGCTAACAGTGCGCCTAAATCAGTTCCGCTGCCGAGTGCGGACTGTTGCAGTTCCTGCTCTAGGGTAGCGTACGTCTGTTGAGCGGTGGCAATGTCGGTAGTATTCGAGGGGCTGGAAATTCCGTTGCCGCCGAGACTGCTGCCATGGCGGAAGTGGTTGGCTGCGGGTGTGCCATGACTCTGTATATCCTGTTGGACGGTAGAGAAATCGTTTTGAGCCGATGAGAGTTTGCCAGATTCTAGATCGGTCCCAAGCAGGCTAAGAGCTTGGGCGACCGGGTTGGTCGCGGTAGAGCTGGACGTCGTGCCGGTGGCCGATTGCAAAAAAGCCGCCTGCACGGTGGCGAAATCAGACTGCGCCCCCGACAGATTGCCGGACTGAAGATCTTGACTCAGCTTTTGCATGTTCTCCCCATACGGACTGCTGGCGCTCGCCTGATTCTGATTGTAGATACCACTTAAAAATCCAGAGATCGACATTGATGCACCTCGATGTGAAAGTTGAACGAGCATTCAGCGGGGAATTCGGTAGCGGAAGATGATAATGAGCCGATGCCGAATTTCCTCGCGAACCTGCTGGTGTTAAAGCAAGCCCGTCTCCACTCGCTCGCGAAGTCGTGCGGGAAAAGTGTTGGAGCGTTTTGTGGTGATTGCAAGGAATCAACCTTCACGGGATCCACTGGGCACAGCTATTGTGGGCAAACCATGCCAGGAACCCTAAGGCAAGAGTTGCCGGGTAAGCGGTTCCGCCGCGCCAGTTGGCCGGGAAAACAGCCACCAAGGTATTTAGACAATTAAGGCCAAAGCAAGCCCAACATCTTGAAACAGAATCCAGAAACAGTACACTTGTCGGCATGGCAAGAAAATTCAAAGATTTGACGGAGCGCGAGATTCTGGCGCTAGCCGTTTCACTGGAAGAAGAAGACGGCCGCGTGTTTGCAGATTTCGCCGAGGGCCTGCGCGAAACCTATCCGGCCACGGCGAAGCTCTTCGATGACATGGGAAAAGAAGAATGGGAGCACCGCTCGATGCTGATCGAAACCTACCGTTCGCGTTTCGGAGAGCACATTCCGCTCATCCGCCGCGACGATGTGAAGGGCTTCGCGCCACGAAAGCCATTCTGGCTGGCGCGCCCTTTGAAAATTGCCGAGGTGCGGAAGCAGGCCGAACTGATGGAGCTGGAGGTGCGTCAGTTCTATCAGAAGGCGATTGAGCAGGTAACGGATGCGGGGATCCGTAAGCTGCTAGGCGACCTAGAGGAGATCGAACGCAAGCACCAGGTGACCGCCGGCGCCATGCAAGAAAGCATTCCCTTGACCGTAAAAAAGACGGAAGAGGAAGCGCAGCGCCGTTTATTTGTATTACAGATCGTACAGCCAGGCTTGGTCGGGCTGATGGATGGATCCGTATCGACACTGGCTCCGGTGTTCGCGGCGGCGTTTGCCACAAGAAGCAGTCACGATGCCTTACTGGTCGGCTTGGCGGCATCGATCGGTGCGGGAATTTCGATGGCATTCGCCGAAGCCCTTTCAGATGACGGATCGATGACCGGTCGTGGTCGTCCCGTGCTGCGCGGTGCAGTCACAGGATTAATGACGGCGGCTGGCGGAATTGGGCATACGCTTCCATTTTTGATTAACGATTTTCATGTCGCGTTTATCGCGGCCGTAATCATAGTGGCAATGGAGTTGGCCACGATTGCGTGGATTCGGAATCGTTATATGGATACTCCGTTGCTCTCAGCCGCTTTTCAGGTGGTCGTGGGAGGAGCATTGGTGTTTGCGGTAGGAATTTGGATTGGAAGTTCTTGAGAGAACAAATAAAAGGAAATCAGTAATCTAAAATCTAGAACTGTCTCAATCAAAAAAACTCTGCGTCTTCACCCCCTTGTCGACGATCTATCTCCCATGGAAGCAACAGTTAGGCCTCTAGCATGGAAGACCGTGCTGGCTTTTTCTATAATCTATTTCGTCTGGGGCTCAACTTTCCTCGCGATCCGCGTGGGCGTGCGCGAAGTTCCACCACTTGTTTTCGCCAGCATGCGGTTCTCTGTCGCTGGATTCGTGCTCTTTGCCTGGATGCGCCTGAAAGGAGCGCCATCGCCGACGCGTCGCGAGTGGCTCGCGGCCTCCGTTCTCGCGGTTTGCATCTTCGTAGTCGATTATGGCCTGTTGTTCTGGGCCGAACAGCGCGTGCCCTCCGGGATCGCTGCCGTCATGCTCGCGACCATCCCCGTCTTCATGACGCTTTCCGAAATAATTTTCTTGCGCACGCAGCGCCTCACGTTCCGGCTTGCGCTGGCTCTCTTAATTGGGATTGGCGGAGTTTCCGTGTTGGTGAGCCACTCGCTGAGCCAGAGTTTGCACGAAGTCCCTATTGATCACAGGGGAGCGATCGCATTGGTAATCGCCGCCATGAGTTGGTCGGTTGCGTCAGCACTCACTCGCAAACTTCCATTGCCTGAATCGAAAGTCATGAGCTCCGGAGCGCAGATGCTAGCAGGAGGAATCATGCTGGCGCTGGCCGCCGCAATTCTCGGCGAGTTTCGCGGATTTCACATTCAAACCATCTCTCGTGGTGCCTGGTTTGCGCTCGCCTACTTGATCGTGGCCGGATCGATTGTGGGTTTTACCGCCTATGTCTGGCTAATCCATCACGAGTCGCCAACCAAAGTTGGCACCTACGCTTACGTCAATCCCGTTGTCGCCGTAGCCCTCGGATATTTTCTTGGAGGTGAAACCGTTGGCCCAAGGACCTTACTCGGAACGCTTCTTGTGCTTGTCAGCGTAATAGTGATCACCACCACTCGCGCCAGCAAGCCAGCGATTTCACCTCTTACAAAACCGGTACAAGAACTGGTGGAAGAATAGAATGACCGACGCTTTAGTTGCAAAGGAGGACCGATAGAAGATCCTGATAAATTCCCGAATATCGCTTACACTTCACTTCACGCTGACATGATCGTGATCGTAGTACTCATAGGCAGACATCGGCTTAGCACCGCCTTTCTTCCAAATCCGGCTCTCAGCCGGGAGTTTGCCCAGCACCCGGGCCATCTCTCTTACGTGCATAGCAACCGATCCGCAACAGGAGCCGATATAGTTGATGCCGATTTCCTTCGCTCGCAGAGCATAGTCTCCCATCTGTTTACGAGTTAATTGAAGTGGATCGAGAGCATAGGGAAATTCTGGCAGGCTTGTAAAATCGGGCTTTTCAGTCGGTGTGTTATAGGCCACGGGCTGGCAGGCAAGATAGCCATCGACGGCCTTCCGCATTTCTTCCATGGGACCGAGTATGTGCTGCGGCGGCCGAAGACAGTTCATCCCTACAATGTCGGCTCCGGCGTCTAATAGCGTTTTGGCAGCGGTGGCCGCGTCCACACCTTCGGCGGTTTCATCCTTGTTCTCGAAGCAGATAGTGACCATTACAGGAAGGCCGGTTTTCCTGGCGCGTTCAACGCAAAGCAACGCTTCGCCTAGCCACGAGAATGTTTCTCCGATGATGAAGTCGACGCCTTCCTCACACTGAACCTTGAGTTGTTCGTCGAAGGTCTGACGCACGCGATCAGCGGCAGCGGGATTGTTCGGTTCGAACATCCAGGTCAGACTCAGATTGCCCGCGACTAAGCACTGCTCGCCCGCTACTTCTTTCGCAACGCGAACCGCACTACGGTTGATGTCGTCTACGCGGTCTTCTAGTCCGACGGTGGCCAGTTTGTCGCGGCTGGCGTAGAAGGTCAAGGCTTGGAGGACTTCAGCTCCGGCTTCCCGAAATTCAATGTGCAGTTCGCGGAGCGCGTCGGGGTAAATGATCGCTACTTCGGGAGTAAAGGGGCCGGGACGGACCCATCCGCGCTTTTCGAGTTCGAGTAAGTAGCCGCCATCGCCGAGAACAGGGCCGTGTTTCAATCGTTCGAGGATCCCTTGCTTAGCCATAAGTGCTCCCATGTGCGTCGTAGTTACTTCTTTATTGGAGTCAAGATGCGCTCGATTTGGTGAGTATGATTGACATCGTGTCCAGCCACCATCCGCACAATGTGCTCAATGGATTCCTGTCCACGCTCGGCATGTTGGCCGTAGTGCTTCCACTGCTCGGGAAAAAGCGATTTGAAGAGCAATAAATTTGCTTCGCGGACGACGCGATGCAATTCAATGGATTTGCGAGGATCGCGTTTGTTGTAGTGTCCGGAAATAACCCAGGCGTTCTGGTCATAGGCTTGAACGGGCGTCCCAGGGTCACCGAGAATGGAGCGAATGCGCCATCCAATTACGATTTCAACGTCTGCAAGGTGAGCCAGAATTTCGGCCACGGACCACTTATCAGGCCCAGGGCGCTTGCGGAGTTTAGCAGTAGGAATACCTTTGACGAGCCGTGTTATTTTCTTGTTCGTAGCAGATAGGATTTTGATTGGGTCTTGTCCCTGGGCATTCGACAGAATGCGTTGCGTGTATTGCTGAGGCGTTTCGGACATCTCAAATCTCCTTTCACCTACATCTGCTCATGCTACGGCTTCTTTAAACTTACCTTTTTTCAAGTCGCGCAGTACGTGATGCGCGGCGTTGTGGCCGGGAGCCCCAGTGACACCGCCGCCGGGATGGGCTCCAGCTCCGCAAAGATAGAGGCCGGCGATCGGCGTGCGATATTGTGACCATCCTGCGACGGGGCGATTGAAAAATAATTGTTCGAGATTCAAGTCTCCGTGGAAGATGTTGCCTTCAGTCAGCCCGTAAGTGCGTTCCAGGTCGAGCGGAGTAAGAACCTGGCGCGCGACGATTGCCCCCGGAACATTGGGTGCATATTCCGCGATCTTTTTCACCACGCGGTCGCCTAACAGTTCGCGATTGTCGTCCCAAGTCCCACAAGAAGCTCCTTGGCGAAGTTTGTAGGGAACATATTGCACAAAGCAGGTCATCACATGCCTGCCGGCAGGCGCCAGAGATGGGTCGGCATTTGAAGCGATGACGCAATCGACCCAGAGCTGTTCGGGAATTTCTCCGAACTTCGCGATGTCGTAGCAACGCTCAGCGAATTCCAGCGATGGAATTAAAGTGAAAAGCGACCGCTGTTGCGGCTCATAGTTCGCAGGAGTACCGGTAAAACGCGGCTCTTCAGCCAGAACCATGTTGACCTTGGCGCAAGGGCCGTCCATTTTAATGCCACGAATAGCATGGACGAAATCAGCCGGGAGATCGCGTTCAGGAACCATGCCGAGAAATGTGCGCTTGGGATCGGCATTCGAGAGCACAACGCGGGCGCGGATTTCGGTTCCATCTTCGAGAACGACGGAACGCACCCTGCCATCGCGCGAATCGATCTGCAGAACTGGTGAACCGGTACGAATTTCTGCCCCAAAGGCTTGCGCCGCCGCAGCCATCGCCCTGGTGATGGAGCCCATCCCACCCATGACGTGTCCGTAAAACCCTTGTTGCTCATGCTCGCCGCCACTTAGTAAGTGAAACAGCAAGCCCAACGCCGTGCCGGGTTGGTAAGGCCCTCCATGCTTGCCATAGACATTGTTGGCGACAAAAAGCGTTTTTATCTTCTCGGATTCATAGTTGCGGTCAAGGAAGTCGCCGAGGCTGCCAGTCAGAAACGAAACAAGCTGCGAGATTTCTATGGTGGAAATTCCGCGAAACCGTTTGCCCGCGCGGAAAAGATCAGACCATCCATCAAAAGATTGTGTGCCCGGCTCGGGTGGAGGCTCCAGAAAAAATGGTTGCAGATAGCGCGCTAATTTCTTAAGACTATCGTCAACGCGTACAAATGTTTCAGCGTCTCTGGAAGAAATCTTACGAAGCTCTTCGACGACTTGATCGCGATTCGCCCACCAGGAGACAAGTTGGCCATCGGGAAATGGAACTTGCAAAGCCGGATCGCAGGACACCATACGAAGTCCGTGGTCGCCGAGATGAAGATCGCGGATGACTTCAGGACGAAGCATGCTCGCAATGTACGAAGTAGTGGACGCGCGGCACCCTGGGGCGATCTCTTCAGTGACACAGCACCCGCCCACGACGTTGCGGCGCTCGAGGATTAGAGTGGAATATCCAGCGCGAGCAAGGTACGCGCCAGCGGTCAGACCGTTATGGCCAGCGCCAATAATTACGGCGTCATACATCGACTTGGAACGGCTGGACATGCTGCTGACCGGTGGTCAAAACAAGAAAACTCTTCCGCTGAAGAAAGTAAAGAAATGTCAAGAAAAAAGCCATTGAAAAATGGTTTCCGAGTGCTGTATCTTTCGTTGACCGCAGGTCAAATATATTTTGGGAGTGGGGGCCATGGAAGGAATTACAAATAGTCTGGCGAAACCAACGCAGATGAGGCGGGACGCGAAGCCGCGCCCGCGCTCGGAGGCGAAACGAGCGCGAATTGTGGAGGTCGCAATCCGGCATTTCGCGGAGCGCGGGTATAGCGCGGCGCGGGTGGAAGATATCGCGGCGCAGTTGGGCATTGCCAAGGGATCGGTTTTCCAGCATTTCAAGAGCAAAGACGGATTGTTCTTCGAGGCGTACAAGAAAGCGGTACAGTCGTTTCCGAAATATATGGAGGCCCCGGTGGCAGTGCAGGACAGGGGACTGTTTGAAGTGCTGCGGTACTGGCTGGGACGCACAGAAAATATGGTGCGGGACAACTGGTCATCCTATCGAATTTATCTAGTTGGCAATTACGGAACGGATCTGGCGTTGCGTAGAGAAATCAATCGGTTCTTGGTGGCAGAAGACCCTTACGGATGGCGTGACTTCGTGGCCTTCGGAGTAAAACGCGGCGAATTGCGAACGGACCTGGATGTGGACATGATCGGATCGATCCTGGAGTGGACGATGGACCGTTTTCAGGACGCGCTGCTTACTGAGGAGTTAGATCCAGGGCTATTTCGAAAGTCCGGACCGATTCCCGAGGAGAAAGAAAAGCGCATGGAGCAGTTTGTCGAATTGCTGCGACGTGCAATCGGTTCAGACAAAGCACAAGTCGCGGGGAAGAAGTCATGAAGAACGGCTTAAGAAATGAAATGAGCGTGGAACAAATTCTGGCGAGCTATGACGCCGCAGCGCCGTTAGCCGAGGCGTCGACAATTCCTGCGCCATGGTATGTGGACGCTCGAATAGCAGATCTGGAGAGACAGACAGTTTTCTCACGAACATGGCAGGTTATGGGGCGTATGGACCAGGTAGAAAAGCCGGGTCAATTTGTGACCGCGACCGTGGCTGGAGAACCGCTAGTAGCGGTGCGCGGAAATGATGGCGTATTGCGTGCTTTCTATAACGTTTGCCGGCATCATGCCGCCGCCGTGGTGACGGAGCCGTGTGGGCAGGCTTCAATTTTGCACTGTCCTTATCACGGATGGAATTATGGATTGGATGGAGCGCTCAAAGGTATGCCCGAGTTCGATGGAGTGAAGAACTTTGAGCGCAAAGACAATGGGCTGGTACCGGTGAGAGTCGATACCTGGGAGAAGTTTGTATTTGTGAATTTGGATGCAGATGCAGCCCCGCTGGTGGAATTTCTCGGTGGATTGGTCAAGCGTGTGGCTCCGCTAGGATTGAGTAAGCTGCATTATTTTGCAAGTCAGACTTATGACATTCACTGTAACTGGAAAGTATTTGTCGATAACTATCTCGATGGTGGCTATCACGTACCACATCTGCATAAAGGACTCAATTCAGTTTTAGATTACAAGCAGTACACAATCGAGAACGAAGACCGGTATTGCCTGCAATCGAGTCCGATGGTGAGTTCGAATGAAGATGCAGCGATGGGCACAACTCGCCGCGGCGACCGAGCCTGGTATTTCTGGCTGCACCCGAATTTCATGTTCAACTGCTATGAAGGATATCTGGATACAAATCTCGTGATTCCGGTTGACGTAGATCATTGCCGGGTGGTTTTTGATTTCTACTTCAGCGATGTAAGCGAGTCAGCGCGCGCCTACAACGAAGGCAGTGTAGCGGTGGGGAATCGAGTGCAAGATGAAGATTTGGGAATTTGCGAGGCGGTGCAAAAGGGCTTGAAATCGCGGGCTTATGGTGCGGGACGGCTCTCGGCGAGGCGGGAAGCCGGGGAGCAGTTGTTTCACCAGTTGCTGGCGGCGGACTTCAAAAGTGGGTTGCACGAGGCGGCAGCTTGCGAACGGTAACCTCGGGGATAATCTTGAAAAATACTTTTCTGGTGGTTGGTGTCCTGGCGATTGTCCATTTAGCGGCAGCGCAGGTGACGGTGGTCCGTGCGGGGCGATTAATTGATCCGGATTCAGGGACCATACTTACTAATCAGGTGATCCTGATTAAGGACGGCAAGATCCAAGTGGTCGGCAAGGATATTGCTCTCCCTCCGAATGCTACATTGATTGATCTTTCCGATAAGACGGTCTTGCCCGGGCTGATCGATTGTCACACGCATGTGGCAGACGGGCAAAGCGACGGAGAGCCGTTCGATGTGCTGCGCAAAACAGCGTCCCGGATCGCGCTAGAGTCGGTGCCCAACGCGCGTGCGATGCTGTTCTCGGGATTTACAACGGTCCGCGACGTAGGGACTTATAGGGCATTGAACGATGTCGCGCTACGAGATGCAATTGCTCGCGGAGATGTGATCGGTCCTAGGATGTTTGTGGCGGGAGCGTATGTCACGATCACGGGTGGCGCTGGCGCGATGACGGGACAGGCTCCCGATATTCAACTGCCGTGGGACCTGCATTATGGTGAGGCAAACGGTCCGTGGGAAGTACGTCAAAAGGTGCGCTTGTTGGCACATAACGGAGTCGATGTCATCAAGATGCTCTCGACGGGAGCAGTCTTGACGCATGGCAGCAGTCCCGCATCGGTTGAATTCACCGAGGAAGAGCTGCAAGCTGGAGTGGATGAGGCGAGACATTTCGGTCTTAAGGTCGCGGTACATGCGCATGCGGCAGAGGGAATCCGAAACGCTATTCTCTCTGGAGCAGCGTCGATTGAGCACGCGGAAATGTTGGACGAGGAGCTCATTGCAATGGCAAAACAGCGTGGCACGTATCTGGATATGGATATCTATGATGACGAATGTATCCAGTCAGCAGGAAAGACCGGGCAAATGCCGGCGGATTTCCTGCAGCACGAAGGGGATCTGGCGCGAATCCAGCGTGAGAATTTTGGCAAGGCGGTGCGCGCTGGGGTGAAGATGTCCTTTGGCACCGATGCAGGCGTATGCGCGTATGGGACGAGTGGAAAGCAGTTTGCGTTCATGGTGAAGTATGGGATGACTCCGATGCAAGCGATTCAGGCGGCCACATCAAATGCGGCGGATTTACTCGGACATTCGAATGAGTTGGGGTCGATCAAGGCGGGAAAATATGCGGATTTGATTGCCGTGAGCGGAGATCCGCTAAAAGATATCAGCCTGCTGGAGAATGTAGACTTTGTGATGAAGGACGGTAAAGTTTATAAATCTGCGGGCGCTGCAGCCTGCAAGCAGTAATTGTTGAACTGCATTTGCCTATTTCCCGCAACTAATTGCAGCAGCGGTCGAGCACGTTTTACGTTCAAATAGCGCTCCCTTGTACCCTTTCCCAAGCTGTGATCTACTTCAGTGGTTCGCCTGCACCCCAAGCCATCAAGTCATGAAGAGACTGTGGAAATCCTGGTTATTGCGTTCGGTTGCGCTGGGGGTAGGTGCGGTTGCCATGAGCGGAGTCAGCATGGCCGCAGCTCAGTACGTCATTACCAACGACGACCCCGGTGTCAGCTTCTACACAGTAGCACCGGATGGTGTCCTGACCCTGAAGCAACAAGTGCAAACCGGTGGTTTTGGCAATGTGGCTGGCTTTTTTGGAACAAACCGGATTGGCGTCCTCGACAATGGAAATCAGCAGTGCGTGTATGCGTCGCAAAGTTCGACCGGAGAGATCACCGGGATTGTCGTCAGCACCTTGGCCGTCGGTGGCAGCGCCACCGGGTCTCCCACGGACGACGGATCCTCGAACGGCATCGGTTTGGCTATCAACAGCCAATATTTATATGCGAGCTTTACGGGCTCGAACACCATCGGAACATTTCGGATATTGGCAGGATGCAATCTTGCGTTTATGAATGACGTTTCGGTTAGTGGATTGGCGAGCGGCATGATCAACGGGATGGCGACCCACGGCAACATGCTCGTTGCCACTTACACGGATGGCACCATCGAATCGTTTGATATTTCAGCTGGCCCCCCAGTTTCACATGGCGACAAACAGTACTCCACTGCGACCCTGAGTTCGCAAGACGCGACTTATCCGAGCTCGATTGACATCACCAGCGACGGACACTATGCGATTTTCGGCGACACCTCCACATCAATGGTGATTGAAATATCGGACATTTCTTCGGGCAAGCTCACGCCGACCGCGGTTCACACATCAAAAGCAAGCATCAGTTCCAGTAACGTTCTGCTAAGTCCGGATGAAACGCTCCTCTATGTAGTCAACACGCAGGGGGCCGCAGTCAGCGCTATTGTTTTCGACAAGACAACAGGTAAGCTTTCAGGCGGCTGCACCTCTGGCCAAATCAGAGGAGAGTCCATGAACTGGTCGTATCTCGCAGGTCTGGGCTTGATCATCCAGAGTGGAAACGGCGGCGGAGTTTATGTTGCTGAGTTCGGTGCTCCATCGAGCATCGCGATGGTGAAACTCAACGTGAATGCCGGAAAATGTACTCTGCAGGAAGCGGGGAAGTCGCCATTTGCAGATCCGAACAGTCAGGGATTGTTGTCTATCAGTACATTCCCCCCACGATCTTTCTAGGAAATACCTAAAGATATGGTTGACGCTTCACTACTGCAGCCTCGTTCACTGATCTTGCGATTGCTGGTCACGAGAAATTTGAGAGTCGGGAAAATTATGAAGCTCGATATGCGCGTGCGATGGCTGCTGACATTTCTACTGTGCGGGTTTTCTGTTCTGAAATCAGCAGCACAAGACTGTCCTGTTCGTCCGGAGTCCGGCGCAGTAGTAAACGACGCCTACAGCATCGTTTCGCAAAATGGAGTCCTTTCCGCCAAATTTATCATGGAGCACTCGGTCGATAAGTTCGGTTACACGCACTATTGCTACAAATACAACGCCTCCGGCCAGACAGTCGAGGCTCCGACTCTGCGGGTCAATCCTGGAGACCAGTTGAATCTTGAGGTAGTTAACAAGATCAAAGAAGGCGATTCCAAGGGCAATGTAAAAGAGATAATGCCGATGCCAGCAGCATCCGGCCAGACGACGTGCGGCGATGGCGGTGCCATGACGCTCGAATCCACCAACGTGCACTTTCATGGCTTGAATGTTCCGCCAATATGCCATCAGGACGATGTGATCGATACTCTGATTCAACCGGGCTCGCCAGGATTTAAATACAGTATGCAGATTCCCCCAACGGAGCCGCCAGGCTTGTACTGGTACCATCCGCATGTGCATGGCTTCACCGAATTCCAAGTGAATGGTGGTGCTGCTGGCGCCATCGTCGTCGAAGGGATGGAGAAATATCGTCCCGAGGTTGCTGGGCTTACTGAACGAGTTTTTGTCATTCGGCAGCAGTACTTAGTTCCCTGGATTCCTGGGCCTTATCAGTTGTCCATTAACTACCAAGTAGCTCCTTCTATCGGCCTTAAGCCGATCATCCAAATGAAGCCGAATGAGAAGCAATTTTGGCGAGTTGCCAACGCTTCGATTCAGGACTTTCTGCAGCTGCAGTTTTTGGTTCATGACAAACCACGGCCGATGGAAATGATCGCGCTCGATGGCTATCCTCTGGCACAAACGAGGGAGCAAGACACAATTCTGATTCCACCGGCAGGGCGAGCTGAGTTTATTGTGCAAGCCCCGGCAGCTGGCGGAAGCGCAGTGTTCGTCACGAATGCATATTCCACGGGACCGACCGGGAACGCGGATGTTAGCCAAGCCGTCGCTAATATTCAGGTCGTGAGCGGAAGCGACGATTCCCAGCGTACGTCAAAGACGGTCGTGCCTGCGCCGTTGAACGAACTCAAATTCTCAGATCTGGCTCAAGCGCAAGTCACAGCACAACGAAAGTTATTTTTCTCAGAAGAATTTGGCGGCACCAACGGACCCATTGAGTTCTACATTACGGTGGATGGACAAAAACAGAAAACTTTCCAGCCTGACGAGAAGCCCGTTATTACGACCAAGGTTGGAGCAGTTGAGGATTGGACGATAGAAAACCGTGCGCTGGAAACGCATGCGTTTCACATTCATCAGATACATTTCGAGGTTCTCGAGGTTGATGGAAAACCGGCTGCGAACAACGATCTGCGCGACACCATTGAAATTCCCTACTGGGATGGCAAGGGACCATTTCACAGTGTGAAGGTGCGCATGGATTTCCGAGATCCGACAATCGCCGGAACGTTTTTATTCCACTGTCACATCCTGCTGCATGAAGACCTCGGCATGATGCACAAAATCCTGGTCGAGCCATAATTAGCTAGCTAGCGCAGTTATTTGATGGAACCGCGAGAAGGAGTTATACGGCAAATGCGCAAACGGATGCTGATGATTGTAGGTCTCGGATTATTAACAATTGCTGGATACATGGCCAGAATGCACAGCGCAACCGTGGCTTATGCCGCAGCACCTGCGCGCGGCGCCGTGCCGAAGTCTTACGGTAAACTTGTGGCCGCAATTGCGGACTCCATCGGCACCGGTCTGGTTTTTGAAGACACCGAAGGGGTAATCCGATTTGTCAGCGTCAATGGGATGAAAGAAGGAGAACTAGCGCGCTACGATCAAACCCCGACTCGCGGAGGTATCCCGAAATCATACGGCCATCTGATCACCGCCGTAGTCAACAATGGGGCAACTGGACTTGTCTTCGAGGACGCGGAAGGCGTGATTCGTTTCGTCACCTTGACGGGAGTGACGGAGAGGGAACTGACGCGCAACTGAGCGCACTTTTTTCCCAACGCTAGGGATGAAAATTGAGTTCGATGAGTTCTTTGGTTTCCTGCGGAGCCGGGGCCCATTTCCACTTTTCGACGGCATCGACGGCCGCTTTGGCCAACACAGGACTACCACCCACGATTTGAGTGAGTTTTACTTTCCCGCCAGGTGTAACCACAGCTTCTACCCTGACGGTTCCGCGGATCTGCATCTTTTTGGCTAACTCCGGATATTCTGGAGTCGTTTGGCTGACTATCTTCCGTGCTCCAGTGGGCTGTTCTTGAGCGCGAGAAACGGTTGGACTGAAGGTAATCAAGAAGAGCCCAACCAACGTGGCTGCAAAATAGGGTCGCGGGGATAAAAGTTTCATTTCGGTTAGCCTACGCCCAATCGTGTATGCCGCGAAGGTAACAACGGTAATCACGGTGTCGTTCCTATTGGAATCAGACATGCCGTATAGCTGCTCTGGACAAAAGCGAACAAATTCAGGTGGACTTTCCACTGATTTGCTATTTCCATGACAATCGTTTACGAACGATCATTTACCGATGTTCGTTTTATTGATGGTCTCTAGGGATGGTTTCTTCCCAAGTCTTTTCTTTTAGAGGCAGGCCGTCTTTTAAGAGCTGGCGAGTGTATTTGTAGTAGAAATTCTTAACGTCGCTGGTCAGCGTCAGGTGGCCACGCCAAGTCAGAGTCTGTTGCTTTAACGCCATAACGATTTCGGCTTCCCCTTGAACCGAGCTGGTTTCGGGGTGGTTATCGTCGGCCAGGTAAATAATGTTTTCGACGTCGGTTTCTTTTCCCCATGGGTAAGTCTCCGCGGATTTCCCCGTCCACGCCACTTTTGTTTTGGCATTGACTTCGTCGCGCTCGGTCTTCCAATCGCCAGGCCAAGGATAGCCTTCATCCTTAATATCGCTGCGTTCCTCTGATAGCTCCGGCGGCGCGAATTGTGGAGCGGCATACATCGAAGGCGGAACCAGTGGCAGGGTCAGGCGCGATCCGTTATCCCCGCCGAGTTGTAACGACGTCGTCATCGCATACGGAGTGGGCCACACCATGGGCCACAATGCATTCGAAACTGATAGGCGAATGCGATGGCCCTTCGGGAAGGTCCAGGTAGCCAGATGCATTTCAATATCAAGCGGATAAGTTTGGTTAGGCACCAAATCTTTGGGGTCAGATGCATTGTCGCGCTGCGCGCCGTTGATCCCCGCTCCGGTCACCTGCGTGACGGTGCCATCGGGAGCTACATCAGAGAGCCGAGCGAACCAGTCCGCGAGGGGAACCGACGAACTTGCCTGGAGCAATGCGTGAGGTCGTCCCAGCATGGCGAGGTCAGTTTTGAGCGGAGCGGAATCGTACGTGAGGCTAAAGGCGTCGACGGGGCGCTGGTCGGTAAGCAATTCTCCCCACCAGAATCCGGCTTCCACTCCAACCGACGGAATATTACGGAGTTGATGCACTGCCGGTTTGGCGGGATCGGTGGAGAGGACGCGGGCGTCGTAGAGATAGAGAGTCGTATTCGCCACGTTTCGTGGAGGCCATCCAATTTCAGCGCGCCATTTTCCAGGCACATTTTTCAACGTGGGATCGGGCGCGTGCCAGTCCTGCATATAAATGGAGAGCGGCGGTTCCTCCATGATTCCGGTATTGCGGCCTTTGAGCCAATAATCCCACCAGCGGAGCGCTTGATCGCGCCATTCAATTTGCGGACCAGGTTCTGCATCATTGGGGAACGTATGATTCCACGGACCAATAATGGCCTTGATCGGTGCTTTGACCTGCTCGAACATGCGCGGAATGGAATCGCGATAGCCGTCGAGCAACCCGCCGATTAAGAAGCAGGGAATTTTAATATCACTGAGCGGGCGGACGGGTGCATGCCAAAACTCACCATCGCGTTGATGTTTGAAATACATCAGCGACCACGGAGGGGACTCAAAGCGCGGTCCAAGTATCTTTTCATCGAGCATGTAATCGGGAGCTCCAGTCATCGATGGAGCCAGATCCATATTGAGCTCAAACTCGTCAACATGCATCATGCCGTCGATGTAATGAACGTCGTCATGGAAGAGTTGTTCGGTGGCGTCGACTGCGAGGATTGCTTTGAGCGCTGGCGGACGCCGCATCGCGAGCTGAATGGAGTTGAAGCCTCCCCAGGAGATGCCGAACATTCCTACTTTTCCGTTGGACCAGGGCTGAGCAGCTAACCAGGCAATAACCTGCTCGCCATCGAGTTGCTCCTGCTCCGAATATTCTCGATCGGTGGGCGTGCCTTCGCTCGTGCCAAAGCCGCGAATATCGACGCGGACACTTACGTATCCATGCGCGGCGAACCAGGAGTGAACGGGATAATCGCGCGCGGCCGTAGCATCGTCTTTGCGATAGGGAAGATATTCAAGAAGAGCGGGGAATTTTTCTCCCGGTTTGATGGTGTCGGGAATGTAGAGAGTGGCCGAGAGCCGGACGCCGTCAGGCATCGGAATCCACTGCTGGACCATTTGAACGGTGCGGAGTGCGGTCGTCGTTTTCGGAACCGGAAGCGCGCTGAGGCTTGATGAAATTGCGAGCATCGCCGGAATGGCTTGCGCTAGAAAAACTTGCGCTACAAAAAAATCATGAAAACGTGAAAACATTGGCGCCGCAAATCATAACAGGAGAGAGCGCCGGGTTGCAGGCGCTAAGAGAGCGGTGGCAACCCTACTTCGGCAAGCATCCGCCGAAAGACAGGTTCGTCATGCAGTTTGTCCAACTCGTGATCGTTTTCCATTTGCGGCATTCCTTCCGCATGTTGATCGTAAGCGGTTTTCAAATAGTGCAGCGCGTCCTGCTCTCTTCCCATCATTGCGCAGGTCTCCGCGAGGGTGAACGGAGAAAACTGGCCATGATCGTAGAGCTTTATCTCTTGCAGCCGAAGAGCTTCCAGCAACCCCTGCCCGCCACCCGCCGCGAAACCTTTTTCGGTCGCGTCGGCAATGGCGAGGGCTGAGCTGTCGTTCATCAACAGAGCCTCTTTCCTTGCTTCAATTAGGTAATGGGGATAGTCCCCCATCTCTAGGTAGATCCTTTTCATGTAACGGTGGGGAGAAATAAAGTCGGGCTCGTTCTCTTCCATCTGCTTCAGGAGGGTGGTGGCTTCCTGTTCTCGGCCCGCTGCAAAGAGAAGGACACCCTTGTCAGCTAAGACAGATTTCGAACCGGGATCAAGCGCCTGGGCACGTTCAATCTCCACCAGCGACTCGGGATAATGGCGGAGGCACGCGAGGTAAGTAGCATACCAATGGTGAGCCAGGGCATTGTTAGGATTTAGAGCAATGGCTCGCCTAAATTCACGATCCGCCGAAGCCGTGTCCCACATACCGAAAAAGGAGACGAAAGCGAGTGAAGCGTGCGCCTCCGAAGACTGATCGTCGAGCTCGACTGCTTTCTTTGCCGCGGAAAGCGCCCGTGGGTAAGCCTCCGAAGAAGGCATGACTGTGTATTCACGCAACAGATTGTAGGAGTCCGCGAGTCCTACGTAAGCCTGCGAGTAATTGGGGTCGTGAACGATGGCCTGAGTGAAAGAATCCACGGCTTTGTTCAGGCTGTCGGGAGTTCGCTTCTCCCAGTAATAGCGCCCTTTGAGGTAGAACTCTTCTGCTTCCTGGTTTGCAGCACGATTGGCGGCGTGGCTTAGCGTGCGATGAGCGTTTCCTGATGGCGGCCGTCTTAATAAAGCATGAATCAAGAAAGAACCTTTCGTCTGCAACAACCAGACGCAGAAAAGGAATGCCAAAACAGTTAAAACAAAAAATAATTTCCGATGTTGATGTCGACGAGCAGAGTACATCGTCGTCGACACTCCGTTGGTTTCGACGGCGACGACGCTCTGAGCTGGAAGTTCGGCGTTATGCGTAGGCGCGATCCAGCGATAGCCGCGGCGGCCGATAGTTTCAATAAAGACAGGATTCTCAGCCGAATCGCCCAGCGCATCGCGCAGACGGTTGATAGCGCTGATGACGCCGCGATCAAAATCCACATACACGCCCTCTGGCCAGAGAGCTTGGCGCACGTCCTCCCGGCTGAGAACTTCGTTGGGACGGCTGACCAGCAGCTTCAAAGCTCGGAAGGGTAACTCCTGAATCTTGACCTTGACCCCACTCTTGCGCAATTCGCCCGAACGTAGGTCGGCCTCGAACACTCCGAAGCGCACCACGGCATTATTGGACACGGATGTCGCCATAGCTTGGGTAGTAAGGGAGGGAGCCTAAGTTTAGCACAGTGAGCATCGTCAAAATGCCGCAGATTTATAGGCTGAAAACGGCGTGACTGATTTCTGCACTGTGATGAAACAAAAATACTTACTGCGTTACCGGAGTTTAGTCGGAGCGTGACTCGCAGGGCATTGACGGCGGCAGCTAATTCAGCAAGAGTCGGTGCGCACTCAGATTTATTCCCCCGCGCTGCCAACGAAAGACGATTACTCTCAGGAGATATTAAATGAATTGCAGTCAGCGATCGATATCGCTAAAGATCTTCAGCGCGGCCGCCGCGATCACGATACATGCGCTTCTCGTTGGCTTCGCCGCAACCACAGTTCCGGCGCAGGCACAAACCTATCCCATCGCCTTTCCCGCACCCACCACCTTTACTGCTACCTACTGCAGTTCTTACCCCTGCGATAACTCGGCGGTGGCCGCCACCACCGGGGATTTCAACGGCGACGGCAAGCTGGATGTCCTCACCCTCGATGGCAGCAATCTCAACGTTATCTTGGGCAACGGCAACGGTACCTTCGAGACACCCATCTCGCTCAATATATCTGCCACCGGTATATTTTCGGAAGCGGTCGCCGTGGGCGACTTCACCGGCGCCAAAGTGCTCGACGTTGCCGTGTGGGCGGTTAACGCTAATACCGGCAACTCGGAACTTCATATCTTTCTCGGCAATGGCGCCGGCAGCCTCACCTACAACGCCACCTATGCAGCGCCGAACAGCGGCAATACCAATCCCGGCCCGAACGGCCTGGTCGCGGTGGATGTGAACGGCGACGGCAAAATCGATATCGTCGCAATGACTCCGTACAACGGCGTGTTTGTATTCCTCGGCAATGGCGACGGCACTTTCCAGGCGCCAACTGCCAACGCCACAGTTTGCACGGATGCCATTGGCAATTGCCAATCACTGGCCGTCGGCGATGTGAATGACGATGGCAAGCCCGATCTCGCAGTCCAATCGTCCGATACAGTGGGCGGTGGGATGACCATTCTGCTGGGCAACGGCAATGGCACATTTGGAACGCCCGCATACTACCCTGTAGCCATCGACGGTGTTTATGCCGACGGCGCCATCGCCATCGGTGACGTGAACGGTGACAAGAAACCGGACGTCGTCGTCGGCAGCAGTAGTGTCACGGCGATTGTCTATTTGAATCAAGGCAACGGCACATTCAAGGTCAATGGAACGGTTGGCAGCGTTCCTCTTTACCCCACCGACAACCTCGTGCTGGCCGACATCAACAACGACAAGAAGCTGGATATCGTTGTTCCCGATGGCTTTGGCGACGTTTACACGTTTTACGGAACCGGCAAAGGCACCTTCACCACGGGGCCGGTGTATCCGCTCCAGGCTCAGGGCGGAGTTTATCTCGTTGCTCTGGGGGATTTCAACGGAGATGGCACGCTAGATGTACTGGATACCGACGGCATCTATACCAACACTGTGTCCCTTGGCCGCGGAGATGGAACTTTCCAGACTGCCCAGTCGTACGCCTCAAGCTCGCTCGCTGCAAATAACATCGCGACCGCCGATTTCAATGGGGACGGCTTCCCCGATATCGCGCAGGCGATTGTAGGCGATAGTTCGAAGATCGGTATCAACCTGGGAAGCTCGCACGGAGCTCTGGGAAAGACGACGCTGATAACCCCCGGCACTTGCGCGAACAACTATGCCGAGTGGGTTGCCGCCGGCGACGTGAACGGCGATGGCAAAGCCGATCTAGTTGTCACGTTGCAGGACGCCACCTATGCAGGCTGCCAGAACAACACCGTGGCCGTTTTAGAAGGTTTGGGGACCGGAAAATTCAAAAAGGCCGTCTACTACCCCACCGGCGCGTCGGCCCAGGAACAGCAAATCTATCTGGTTGACCTGACGGGCAGTGGCAAACTCGACATCGTCACCGCAAACTCCGACGGCACCCTCAGCGTGCTGCTCAACAAGGGCAACGGAACTTTCACCACGGAGCCGCTGATTCCCGCCGTCACCAATCTGTTTTACCAGGAGTCATTGACGTTTGCCGACTTCAACGGTGACGGCAAGATGGACATCGCGTTGACGCCTAGAACAGCGTATGCCGCCCTCTGGATCCTGCCGGGAAATGGCAACGGAACCTTTGGCACTCCCATCCAGACTACGACCCCGTACTATCCGGCCGCCGCTGTTGCCGCGGATTTCAACAAGGACGGGAAGATGGACCTGCTGGCCACAGTCACGGGTGTTACCGGCTGCGGCTTAGCCTCTCAGTTCCTTGAGGGAAAAGGTAATGGTACGTTTACGCCCGGTTCAGTCAACTGCCTAAGCACAGTGACCGGCTTCACTGCTGATGACGCACCGATTGCGGCCGACCTAAACGGGGACGGAAACCTGGACGTAGTCATTCCTTACGACGCGGGCATCGGCCCCGCCATACTTCAGGGTAAGGGCAATGGCACATTCACCCCGACGGATCTCTATTACACGGGCTCGGGTGTCGTCAGCGCGGTAGTTGCCGACTTCAACGGCGATGGCATGCCCGATGTGGCGTTGCTCAACGCTGGCAACGGCTCGTTCGTCAGCATCATGCTCAATGCTACCCAGCCCGTCAGCGTGTCCCCGCTCAACGTCAATTATGGATCCGAGACGGTGGGCGACAAGAAACCTGAAACCGTGATCCTAACCAACAATCAAAGCACCGCGCTGGCCATCACCAGCATCACGATCAGCGGAACCGATCCCGGCGACTTTAGCGAAACCAACAAATGCGGCACCAGTCGCAAAGCAGGCTGGGATTGCACCATCACGGTAACGTTCAAGCCGACCGCGACTGGTGCACGGAGCGCAACCCTATCCATTAAGGATGGAGCGGGCACACAAACCGTCGCGCTAAGTGGAACGGGAAAGTAACTTGGCGGAATCGATATCTCCCGAGCGCAGACAGCACCGCGCTCCGGAGATCTGAAAAAGAGTTCAAATTCCCAGGTGCCGTAATCGAAGAGAACGAAAGCGTTGATGTCGAACCCCCAAACGGCTGGGTTCACAGCCAAAAGCTTCATCGTGAACTAGTCTCCTGGTTCTCGGTGCCGGAGCGCGGGTAGGGGAATCCGCGCTCCGGATTTTATCCGTAGTGGCTCAATTATGCCTGTCATTCTGCGCGTGCATGTCATCCTGAGCAAAGCGAAGGACCTCATGCACCACCACTCTCAACTACATCTTTGGTTGTGAACCGTTTCGAAGATTGTGCAACTCCCTGGCTTGACAGCCTGTTGCGATCTTCTTATCGTTTGCTAACCAATGTTGCTGACCAACTATGAACATCGTTAAAGCCACCAGGAAATATGAAGATTGGCTGCGCCTGCATATCCGCATCGTTGAGCACGATTTGCAGTTCAAGCACGAGCAGATGGCTGCTGGCTTGTTCCCATTTTTTCGGGGCACTTTCTATCGCTGGCTGCAGATGTGGCCGGAGGGATGTGGAGAACTGGATCGAGCTCCTAATATTCTCTCGGTCGGCGATCTGCACGTCGAGAACTTCGGCACCTGGCGAGATACCGATGGTCGCTTGGTGTGGGGAGTCAACGATTTTGACGAAACATCTCTCTATCCCTACACCATGGACTTGGTGCGCCTCGCGACCAGTGCGCTGCTGGCAACGCGCGAAGCGCATTTAACCACGAAGCCGAAAGAATCAGCGGCGGCGATTCTAGAGGGATACGCGCAAGGGATGGAAGAGGGTGGTCGTCCATTTGTTCTGGAGGAAAGCCACCAGTGGTTGCGGGCTATCGCAGAGAGCAAGCTGCGCGATCCGGTAATTTTCTGGCAAAAAATGGATCGTCTTCCAAACATAAAAGGCGAAATACCCGAGAGCGCCCGCGAAGCCCTTGAGCATCTGCTCCCCGCAACCGGCATGACGTATCGCTTGGCACGCCGAAGAGCAGGCATGGGAAGCCTGGGCCGTGTGCGCCTCGTCGCCATCGCAGAGTGGAAGGGCGGACGCGTCGCCCGCGAAGCCAAGGCGCTTCTAGGATCGGCATTGCACTGGCTGTACCCCGAGCGAGCGCCGGCCGAGATCTTATACGCCGCGATCCTGAAGCGCGCGGTCCGCTGTCTCGATCCATACGTCCAGATGCGCGGACACTGGATTGTGCGCCGGCTATCACCCCATTGCTCGCGCATTGAACTCGATGCCCTGGCCAACAATCGTGAAGAGTGCCGCCTGCTGGAGGCAATGGGCAGAGAGACAGCGAATATTCATCTCGGGACGGAAGAAAAGCGCCGGGCGATTATGAAAGACTTGAGCAAGCGAAAAGGGAACTGGCTAGTCGACGCGGCTCAGACGATGGCCGACGCCATGGAAAAAGATTGGCGAGTATGGAAGGAGCGCTGGCAGAGCTAGACTCTGCCAGCGCTTTATTGGAGCGAAAGTCCGTGTGAGGACTCGGGTGGTGGGTCGAAGAGCTGGCACTCCAGTGCATGGGGTTTATTTTCAGCTCCGATGGTGATGAGAGCGTCAAGAATATATTCGAGAGCGGCGGCCGAACCCGACCAGACCCGGGAAAAAGACTCGCGATGAACCGATAGTTCGCCAACCAGGCGGCCTACCGCGTCGGGACTGAGATCAATATCAATCAGCCTCGGGTCGCTGCCAATCGGCAGCGGAGGGATGTTTGCCGGAGGCAACCGTAAGCTCGCTTGGATCAGCCAATGGGCGATGAGCGTTTTGAGATGCTGCCGGCAGCAGACACTCTTCATGTCCTTCTGCACGGCGAGCGCCGAATGCCAGGAGAGAATCTTAAGCCGGTCCATCCAGCGGTTCTCGACCACGAGGAACCATCCCTTGTGACGAAAAGTATCGAGGCCGCAAACCGAGCAAGGTGTGCGTCTTGCGATTGAATAATCCATAGGTGTCCCCTTTTGGAACTGTCATGCGCCGACCGCGCGGGTGAGGAAACGTGGACTCGCGCGTTCGCTGAGGGGGACAGTCATCATTCCCAAAGTAGGGTCGAAGCGGAGCGTGAAGTGAGAACAGCAAACGTCGCATAGCCAGAAATGCTCTCGCCGGCGAAGTTTCCGCCGGTTGCCATCAAAAGCACAGCTGGAGTCGGAGGGAAAAGTTTCCGCCAGAAACAGTTTGCCTTCGCGTAGAGAACGGAAGGGAACCGGGCAAGCAGGATTTGCACATTTGTGAAGCATGGGCTGGGGTCCAGTCTTCTCTTCAAATAGGAGTTTCGGCCAGAAAGCTCTATGCGTAGTGCACGCGAGCGACCGAAGCGATAGCAGACAGACTAAAACTGATTGGTCCGTAGTTACAATGACTTAGATAAAAACGAAGATGGTTTGTATCGTTCGACGCCGTGTTGAGCTGACGGAGCACAGTCGCCGCCGCCGAATGTTCGTCAGTAATTGCCAACGCTGATTGCCAATAATGATTGCTAACAGTGAGCGATTAGACCTAACTCGTAAGATTAACAACAACAACAACCATCTCTACCCTTTGCGAGTGCAAACGCTCGTGTCGACCTGTTGCCATTGCCCGTCTTTCTGGAACGAGTAGCTGACGGTGAAACTCTTAGGGCTATTCTTGATGAATTCAAACCTCTCTGCTCGAGCGGCTGGATTTCCCAGCGCCTGCCCTTCCCATACCAGCTTCGAATCCGAAAATCCATCGGAGTAAAATAGGCGAATTCCACCAGTAGAGTCTTGCACCGTCGATACATACTGCTGCCCCTTCTCATCCCATCCCCACTCGGAGAGTGCATGATAAGAAAAGGGAGGCCGGTCGTCATGCCGGAATAGAATCCACTTGTTCTCTAACACGGGCTCAAACGATACATCAGCCAAAATGACCTTCCCCGAGCCAATGAATTTCCCGTCACACGACCACCGTCCCGAGAACCATTGCAAATCGGCAACACTTTTGCTCGTAGAGGTCATTTCACATCGAGCCGCGTTTGTCAGCAACAAACACGCCAGGCAGGAACATGATAAGAACAAAAGACCCGGCATATAGACTGTCTTGCTTCTAAACCTTGGTTCCATTAATCACCATCTCTAATCGGCGACCGAATCGCCAGAAGGATGCGCCGCCTACCGCACGATCCAGGCTGAAGCGGCCACCAGAACGCCCGCCGCCCCAAGAAACAATCCGAGGTGCCAGAAGATTCGCCGTCCCGAAAGCAGCGTGATCGACGTAATCACCAGGGCAACTTCCAGGAAGACCTCGCCCAGATCGAAACGGTCGGCCTTGCGATGCGTAATCACGAACTCCTGTTCGAATTCGTGGGCTTTGGCTTCCAGTTCTTTCTTCTCATCTTTATAGCGCTCCGCCTCAGCGCCAACTTTTTCCTGGAGCTTGGCCGCACCCTCCGCATCCTTGGAGGCAACCACACCCGCCAGATCGGCGAACAACTCATCCGTATGCAGCCGGATGTTCTTGGCCTGGTAATACGACCACTGGTCGGTGACCTTATTTTGCAAAATGATTTCTTCGGTATGGGTGCGATGGCCAAGCAGTGACACAGTCGCGACCAAAACTGCCAGCACCGCCATGGTGAGCGTGACGGGCGCAAGATCGGGATGCTCCCGGGCGTGTTCAGCGTGCTCGTGCAATTCGTTGAGTTCTTCACTCATATTGTCGGGCTCCTGGTATAGGTTCATGCGATCGATGATCTATCTCACTGATCTGAGATCAATGACCTATGAGGATAAACCAAGTTCTCTATTCTCCCATTACTTTAATGAGCACCCGTTTATCGCGCTGCCCGTCGAATTCGGCGTAGAAGATCTGCTGCCACGGACCGAAATCAAGCTTCCCATTCGTCACCGGCACGATAACTTCGTGGTGAATAATCAAAGATTTCAGATGAGCGTCTCCATTGTCCTCGCCCGTCTGATGATGCTGATAATTCTGCCGAAAAGGAGCCAGCGTCTCCAGCCAGGCATCAATGTCTTTAATAAGCCCGCTCTCGTTGTCGTTAACGTAAACTCCCGCAGTAATATGCATGGCCGAGACCAGAATCATCCCGTCCTTAATCCCAGATTTCTTAAGCGCGCTCTCCACCTGCGGAGTCAGATGAACATAAGCGCGTTTAGTCTTCGTGTGCAGAGTCAGATACTCAGTATGGAATTTCATGCTTTCTATATTAATCTCTGTAAGCCAAACCACTTTTCGTTGTCATCTTGAGCGAAGCGAAAGATCCCTCCCTCACCAGCCTTATCAATGAGAAGTTGGCGTGCCCGTGTAGAGCGGACACTCTTGTCCGCTGCTCTCGGCCTTTGATTTTGATTCGTTCAGGGAGCAAAGAAATGCAGAACGTCAGTCTTCATCAATCCAGCCACTTCTAGAGAAATTCGGGAAGGGCGAGGAGTACCAAACTAAATGAATTTGCTTACCGCATCGACTCTTCAATCTCCGAGATCCAGTCAGGACGCTTCAGCACTTCGCGAGGCTTAGGACCATCCGCAGCGCCGACAATGCCATCGCGTTCCATGAGATCGATGAGATGCGCCGCGCGGCCGTAACCGATGCGCAAGCGCCGCTGCAAAAGGGAAGTGGAGGCTTTGCCAAACTCGATCACCAGGCGCACCGCATCATTAAACAGCGGATCATTATCATCCGCGGAAACTTCTCCCGAATCGTCGCCAGCCGACCCGCCCTCGCGATCTTCTTTAGGAAGCTCAAGGAATTTTTCTTGATACTGCGCCTGCCCTTGCGCCTTCCAGAATTCGACAACCGCTTCGATTTCTTTTTCAGTAACGTAAGGAGCATGCAGACGATGCACACGCGCCGAGCCCGAAGGCAGATAGAGCATGTCGCCGCGTCCCAGAAGCGACTCCGCTCCGTTAGCGTCAAGAATCGTGCGCGAGTCAACCTTGGTAGCAACGCGAAACGAAACGCGAGCAGGGAAGTTAGCTTTGATCAATCCAGTGATGACATCGACCGAAGGACGCTGCGTGGCCAGCACTAGGTGAATACCCACTGCGCGCGCCATCTGCGCCAGTCGTGTGATCGATTCTTCCACGTTGTTGCCGTCGAGCATCATCAGATCGGCAAGTTCGTCAATGATGATGACGATCTTAGGAATCGGTCCTTCATCCGAAGTGGCCTGCTCGCTGAACAAACTAGGAGTGTCATCAAACAGCCGGTTATAGCTGTCGATGTTGCGGACACCTTTAGCAGCCAGCAATTTAAGACGCCGTTCCATCTCACGTACAGCGTTGCGCAACGCGTTGGCTGCGAGTTTCGGTTCAGTAATAATCGGAGTGTAAAGATGTGGAACGCCTTCGTAATTGCCCAGTTCAAGACGTTTCGGATCGACGAGCACAAGCCGCACTTCATCAGGCGTCGACTTATACAAGATCGACATGATCATGGCATTGATAGCCACGCTCTTGCCTGTGCCAGTAGAACCGGCGATCAGCAGATGCGGCATTCCCGCCAAGTCAGCCGCAGCGATGCGTCCGTTGATGTCTTTGCCCATTGCGATCGTGAGCTTCGATTTCGTGCCCAGGAATTCCTGCGACTCTATGTTCTCGCGCAGCCAGATAATTTCGCGCTCACGGTTCGGCACCTGAATGCCAACCGTGCTCTTGCCTGGCATTCGCTCAACCAGAATGCTCTCTGCGCGCAGCGCAAGACAAAGATCGTCGGTGAGCCCGATGATGCGACTGTACTTGATGCCAGCTTCCGGCTTGAATTCAAAAGTCGTAACAACTGGGCCAGGATTGATCTGTGTGACCTGCCCATGAACATCGAATTCGGCATACTTCGCAGTCAATACCTGCGCGACAAGTTTAAGCTCGTCCTCATTAACGGATTGCTGTTCGTCAGGACGATGCAGCAAACTCGAAGGCGGAAGTTTGTAACTACCAGCAATTTTGGGAAGAGTCGTCTTTGCCTTGCGCTCAGTGTCCGCACGCTCCGTGACTTCAACATTGGCAGTCTGCGAAGTTTGTGGCGGAGCGACAATGCCGTCGTCGACTTCACCTTCCGCCATCATGCGCTCGATGCCATTGCGTGGGACCAAAGATGGAGATGAAGATACGGATTGCACCCCCGGAATTTCCTGCTCGGTTTCCTGCCGATTACGCCGCACTTCCTGAAGCGGAATTTCGGGTCGCCCGGATTCCGCATGAGGCGCAGTCGGACGTGCAGGCACGAGTTGCGTCGTGACCACTGGCTTTATAGCGCGGCGTTTTTCCAGTTCCTTTTGCTGGCGCTTACGTGCCCGTTCGTCCTGCCAGTCTTTAAAGCGATCGCGCAGAGCCACGACAAACGCAAAGCGAGTCGGCGCCCAGACTTCAATTGCTGAGAATGAGAAAGCCGTAGTGAGATAAAGCGCGACCGCCAGAACCGTCGTGCAGACAATGTAAGCGCCAGCAACGTTGAGGTAACGGATTAAAAAGTCGCCAACAATGCGCCCGACCAATCCCTCAATTGGGATCGCACCCATCCACCGAAAATGTCCCGGTAGAATCGCAAGCAACGCAGGCACAAACATCAGCAGCCAGATTCCACCGAGCGTCTTAGCAATCGGACTCTGCACGGGCCGCGACCGAAACCAGCGGGTGCCCAGCATAACCATGAAAATCGGTAGCAGAAACGATCCGATACCCCAGAATTGCAGAACGACGTCGGAAAGATAGGCGCCCAGAATGCCGATCCAATTGCGGGCAGCGTGCGACCCAGTAAGGATAGACGCGCTGTTCAGCGACGGATCGAGCGGCGAGTAAGACGCCAGCGCGAGGAAAAGGAGGAGTGCGGAGACGCACAACAGGAAACCGACGAGCTCGTTCAGACGCCGGTTCTTAGTTGGCGTAAAAATCTTCGAGAAAAATGTCATGTGGCAGCGACGGCGTCAGGGCAGAGCTCGCCCACAGCACCATTACATGGCCAGAGCCCTATAATTATGACAAGAAGCGGCAGTTCGGGCAATGCGGGAAATAGTCCTCGTTGGCGAGTTGGGTACTACCAGCGCGACCCCCAATTCATCCCTTTTGTCCCGGCCTGCGAGGATGCTTGGTAATGGCGTTGGCCTGTCTGGACGCCTTCCACGCTGCCGTGCGCTCGCGGATATAATTTCGATAATCGCTATTGGTTTTCAGAACCGGCATAGTGTGATGAACGCCGCCTTTGCCGTCCGGAACGGGCAATCGCGAAACCAGTTCGGCGTGCACTTGTTGCAAGTGCGACGGCTTATTAGCATTTGGGTTTGGCGTGCCGGATACAGGGACAACCACTCCTGCCAGAGGATCATCTGTGCGCGCTTTCGTCAGGGTCAGGACGGCGCTTACATCGAGCGCGGCTGCGTCTCGCGCCGTAAGGTTAGGCAAATTCCAGCGTGTTTCCACAGTCTTCAGAATCGAAGTGTGGTCGAGAGGCATAGCATTCGCCGCCACTCGAAACACGGTTCCTGCCACGATCAGCGGCGAAACCAGCACCGTCGGCACACGTGGACCGAACCGCGTGAAATCGAACCCATATTCTCCAGCAGAATCATCTGGAGGAATCGCGCCGAGCGGCGGGGGAACATGGTCGTAGCATCCTCCATGTTCATCATAAGTAATAATCAGAAGAGTCTGATTCCAATTCGGACCGTTGCGCAAGGCGTAGTAAACATCATGAATCAGCTGTTCACCCAGCGCTACGTCGTAATTTGGATGCTGGCTATTCCCAGCGGCATCCCAACTGGGTTCCAAAAAGGTGTAGGACGCTAACGTACCGTTAGCAGCAGCTTTCTGGAAGTCCGTGAAAAGACCAAAGTGACTTTCATCGGCATTTGTCGTATCCGGAAAATCTTGCCGAGTCAGCGGCGGATCGATATAGCCATAAATCGACCAACTAATGTTGTTCTTGGACAGTAATCCGAAGATAGTAGGACAAGTATAAGTCGTCGTCTCGTCATCCATATGGCCCTGCGATGTGCCCGCACAGACGAACGCACGATTGGGTAAGGTCTCAGTCGGAACCGAGCCAAACCAGTGATCGCAAACCGCGTAGCCGCGCGCCAATCCCGAAAGCACAGGCAACATTTGAGGTGTGAAAATGCCCATAATGCTGTTGGCTGTGGTTCCAGGTAGAATGGACCATTTCTCCGTCTTCTCCCAACCCAACGTGTAACTGAAGTCGGTAACAAAACCTTGATTAGTTGCGACTGCTGGCACCGGCGCATTGACATTGCCAAACAGCTGCGAATTCGTTGCCGAGTAACCCTCACCCGGATCGGCCCCTGGCGAGTAATACGCATACTGGCCGGTTGCCTTGATCTTCGACACGGAGACTGCAGGGCCTTTCGTGCCAGGGTTGGACTCTGTTCCAGTGAGTCCCTCGAACAGAGCGCCGGTCGGCGATACGTTTCCACTATCAGAGTAGAGAAAGCCCAGCATGTGATCGAACGACCGATTTTCCAGCATCAGAACCACGATGTGGTTGATAGAGGCGAGCAAACTAGTATGTCTCTGTACTTTTTGGGACATTGGAGCTTCTACCTCCCGATAAATCCCGCCGTCCAAGCCAGCACCGCAATCCCAACGACAATCCGATACACTGCAAACGGAGCAAAGCCGCGTTTGCGGACCCAGGCCATGAACCACGCGACTGCTCCATAGGCAACGATAAATGAAACGATGAAGCCGATGGCGAGGATTATCCATTGATGAGATGTAATTTCGTGGACGCCGATGGGATTTTCATCCTTACCGGTGAGCGATTTTAGAAGCGTGTACAGCGTGGCAACCGCCATGGTTGGTATCGATAGGAAAAACGAGAACTCAAGAGCAGCAGCGCGCGACATTCCTGCCAATTGTCCCGCCGCAATCGTTGACATGGAGCGCGACGTGCCCGGAAAAACGGCAGAGAGAATCTGGCAAGCGCCAATCCAGATCGCTTGGCCGCCGTGAATATCATCCATCTTCCAGGTATGTATCGGCGAACCCGGCGCTCCAGGTCCAGCTTTTTCCCAGGGAGCCTTCATCGCATCGATGACCCACATGACGATGCCGCCAATCAGCAAGGCCGCGCCCATCACGTTGAGACTCTCAAGGTTTTTTCCGATCACCTTAGTCAGCAAAAAAGACGGGATCGCGGTCACAACGAACGCGATGATGACCAGACTCAAAGGATGCGTCAGATAGTCGCAGTCCCGCTTTTCACCCTTGGGAAATGTCGAAATGAGCTTGGCAATGTGCTGACGGAAATAAATTGGCAGCACCAGGATTGCGCCCAACTGGATGACGATCGAGTACATCTTCCAATAACCGCTGGAGAGCGGCACATGCATCAGCTGTTCGGCGATGCGCAGGTGCGCGGTTGAGCTAACCGGCAGAAACTCAGTAAGCCCTTCGACGATTCCGAGCACCACGGACAACAGATAGTCGTTCAAGTATTCTCTCCGGTACAACTAATATAGAGATGCGGCTTACCGAGTTTACTGTCCAATTTTCGCAACTTCCGCATAGCGCCGGAAGAAACTATCTTGCTTCCACTCCGGGCGATGGTCGCCATTCGCAACATTGATCAGCAGAGCCCTGACAATCTCTTCATATTTTGCCGCCGCGGCGAGATCGACTGGCTGGTTCACGTCATCCGACGGAGCGTGATAACGTTGTGTCAGCCAATCTTTGAAGATCTTTACTTCAGGCGAGCCGGGCTCAGGTGCAATGCTCATGATGACCGACGGTACACCGTGGCGGATAAAATTGTACTGGTCGCTGCGAACGAAAAGATTGCGCAGCGGCTCAGGATCAGGCTGAACCCTTACACCAGACGATTGTGCGATTTCACGGACGCGATCTCCCAGGTCGGAGTCGTCAAGACCGAGTACGGTAAGCAGCTTGAGCGGCACGATGGGCAAAAACATGTCGACGTTGACGTCGGCGACGATGGATTTAGGCGGGACCGTGGGATGAGCCGCGAAGTATTTCGAGCCCAGGAGGCCCTTTTCTTCTCCGGTGACCAGAACCAACAGAATCGAGCGGCGAAGTTTTTCCGGGTCCTTCTTGAAGCTCGCAGCCATATCCAGAACCAGAGCACTTCCGGAGCCGTTATCCATGGCGCCGTTATAAATGCGGTCGCCATTGATGGGCTCACCGATGCCGATGTGATCGAGGTGGGCAGAAAGCACCACATATTCATCTTTCAGAGTGGGATCGCTGCCGGTAATTTTGCCGACGAGATTAGCAGACTCTATCTTGGTGACGTCAACTCTTGTCTTCGCCGCAAGTGTAACGGCGAGAGGAAAGTGCGGGAGCGGCTTCCGATCTTTACCCAAAGCGACGATTTCTTCAAAAGTGTGTCCAGACCCCGCAAAGAACTTTTCGGCGCTGGGAGGATTTACTGTCACGGCAATCTTGGCGCCCTCGGTTTCGTTGAACTCGGGATAGTCAAGATCCATAGAGGGATGGGCGCGGTTGAGAGCCATCCGAGACCATGGAATGTCCATCGAGTTAGGGTTGATTAAAGAAACGATGCCGACTGCGCCGGCGGCGCGTAGAACTTTCCAGCGCTCGGCCGCCGTCTGGTAATGCGAAGCAAGCGCGCCTGGAATCTCTGAGGGCGATCCGGAAAAAATAACAATAATCTTGCCGCGGACGTCGATGCCGGCGAAGTCGTCATAATTCTTCTCCGGAACTTTAAGTCCGTAACCAACAAAAACCAGAGGCGCTTCAACTGCAGGCGCAGGCATGACGCGTGTACTAATGATGGCGTCTTCACCAAGCGTAAGTGGTTCGCGCTTACCATTGTGGATGAGGGTAAGGCTGCAATCCTCTTCGATGATCTGGCGAGAAACAAACTTGACGGGCTGGTAGAAACCGTCGAGGCCTGCTGGCTCGGCGCCTGCCCTCTTCAGTTGCTCGACTGCATATTTTTGCGCTTCGCGCTCACCACGGCTGCCAGTATCGCGGCCTTCGAGTTTGTCATCGGCAAGAAATTTGATGTGACTCCACCATGACTGGCCGTCGAAATCAGAAGTGGTTTGGGCCACGCTTGGGAGCGCGAACACGAGCGGGAGCAGTAGAGTCAATAACCTGATCTTCATTACGATATGCCTCACTTTGCGAAGGGTACTAGGATAGCAGGAAGTTACGTGAATGGAATCGATCTCGAATCCAACAGCCAGTTGGCAACCGGCGATGCTGCCTCTAAGCATTTGCGGTGCGCTCAGTAATCCTTATTCGTGTTCTCATCCCTACCTTAGTCCTTGCAATCGGACTAGGCTCTAGGGTACAAAAACCTGCACAGGTTGGTGTTCAAATGCGTCGCTTCTTTGTTTTTATTTTTTGTCTATGTACTTCAGCGGTTGCAGCTAACTCCTCTGAACTCAATCACACCAGGCAAGAAGTTCCAGCGTCGCCAGCCGCCAAATCCGAGGCAGCCCAAACGAAGGATGGAAAGCCCTCCTCGTTGGCTGCCACGAAAGCTGACTATTCAAAAGAACCCTTCGTCGGCGAACAAGTACGCGCACGCTACAAGTTCGAAAACGATGGTACAGGACGTGAGGAAAACACTATCCGGATTCGCGTGCAGAGTGAGGCAGGCGTCCAGCGCTGGGGACAGTTGCGATTTGGCTATAACTCGGCTAGTGAAAGTTTCGAAATCTCACATGTGCGAGTAATCAAGCAGGACGGCACCGTGGTTACAGCTGGCGCTGATGCCGTGCAGGAACTGAGCGAGCCTATACAGCGGATTGCGCCGGTTTACACCGATTACCGAGAGAAGCATGTAACTGTGCCGGGCTTGCGTCCAGGTGATGTGCTGGAATGCGAGACAGTAACTGTAATTCACACGCCGCTGGCTCCAGGCCAGTTTTGGATGAACTATGAATTCCAGAAAAATTACATTGTTTTGGACGAACAACTTGAGATCGACGTCCCGACCGCGCGCACCGTCAAGTTGAAAACCAAGCCGGGTGAAGAGCCGAAGATTACAGAAGAAAACGGCCGTCGAATTTATCGTTGGTCCAGCTCGAATCTCGTGCGAGAGGACGAGGGCAAAGATAAGGATAACGACGTCGCGAGAAAGAAGAAGAAAAAGAAGCCCGAAGACGAACTTCCCACAGTACAACTAACATCTTTTGCGAGTTGGGAAGAGGTGGGCCGCTGGTATGCAGGATTGGAAAAGGATCGACGCGTCCCCTCGACTGCGGTTCGAGCCAAGGCCGACGAATTGACTAAGGGGCTCTCGCAGGACATTGACAAAATTGAAGCGCTCTACGATTACACGGCCAAGAATTTTCGCTATGTCAGTTTGTCGCTGGGCATGGGGCGATACCAGCCGCATTCTGCCGATGATGTGCTCCACAATCAATATGGCGACTGCAAAGACAAACATACGCTGCTGGCAGCGCTGCTCGAAGCCGAAGGTTTTCATGCCTCTTCAGTAATGATCAACTCGGCGCGCAAACTGGATCCCGATGTACCGTCGCCTTCCCAGTTCAATCATGTCATCACGATGGTGCCGTTGGGGAAAGAAGAAGTCTGGATGGATACCACGACTGAAGTGGCGCCATTTCGGCTACTGGCCTATCAATTGCGCAAAAAGCAAGCGCTGGTGATTCCGCCAGATGGTGGAGTTCCTCACCTTGAGGAGACGCCGGCAGATTCGCCTATTCCCGATACCGAGAAACTGCAAATTGATGGCAAAGTCGACGACTTCGGCAAACTCGATGCCAAAATCGCATATGAAATCCGAGGCGATTCTGAGATCGCACTGCGTCGAGCTTTCCGAAGTGTCGCGAGTGCCCAATGGCAGCAAGTCGTTGGGATCTTGAGTTCCGCCGAAGGTTTGGGAAAAGATGTCAGCGAGATCAAAGTTTCAGACCCGGACGCGACGCGCGAAGCGTTCACATTCTCATATCGCGTCGCGAAAGCGAACTACCTCGATCAGTCTAAGAAAAAACAGGATTTGAAACTGCCGCTTCCCGTCCTGGGCCTCGCATCCGCCGATCCTGATGACGCCGATAGTCCCGACCCTATCAAATTAGGTCCACCAACCACCCGCGATTATCACATCCGGCTCGAATTGCCATCCAAATACTCAGTGCGTGCTCCGCTCCCTTTTTCCCAGAAGAAAGATTACGGAGACTACGAGGCAATCTATAAACTGGAAGGAAATGTTTTTACTGCCGAGCGCAAGCTGATGATGGCCACGAGCGAGTTGCCATCCTCTCGAGTGCAGGACTATCTGGCATTTCGGAGAGTAGTGGCCTCGGACCTTGCACAGCAGCTTTCGTTGGAGACGACGGTGGCGGCGACCACGGACTCCGCGGATACGAAGCCAAAGGATCTAATCAAGCGTGGATACGAAGAGAGAAGAAACGGAAACTACGCATTAGCCATCGACCTCTTGAAGCGTGCCGTTGATGCGGACCCCAAGAGCAAGAGCGGATGGAATGAACTCGGGCTAGCCTATCTGGATTCGTCGCAGGACGAATTGGCGATCGCTACTTTTCAGAAGCAAATTGAGGTCGATCCTTACCACAATCTTGCCTATAGCAATCTTGGGCAGGTTTATCTGCGTGAGCGCAAATATGACGACGCGATCAAGTGGTTCAATAAGCAGATCGAACTTGACCCTCTCAATAAGTTCGCCCACAACCATCTAGGGGAAGCGTACCTGGAGCAGCAGAAGTATGCGCAGGCGGTTCCAGAGCTTGAGCAAGCTGCGTCTCTGACGCCGGATAATGCCGAAATCCAGGTACGTCTCGGAGAAGCCTATTTGAACCTTGGCCGAGATGATGAGGCTTTGGCAGCGTTTAGTAAGGCGCTGAAAATTTCAACCAGGCCCGTTATCTGGAACAACATTGCTTATCAGCTAACCCTCAAGAAGGCGCACCCTGATATTGCCCGGCGCTATGCGGAATCCGCCGTCAGTACTGTCTCAACAGAGCTGCGCAATTTTTCACTCGATCAACTCGCCCCACGAAATCTTGGAATGACGAATCTGCTTGCGAGTTCGTGGGACACGCTCGGCTGGGTCGAGTTTGCGGATGGCAATCTGGATAAAGCCCAGAAATATGTTATGGCGGCCTGGCAGCTGAGCCAGAGTTCGGAGACAGCTGATCATCTGGGGCAGATTTATGAGAAGCGAGGTGAGAAGGATCAAGCGGAGCACTTCTACGCGTTGGCGATGAACGCGCGACGACCCGAGATTAAAACCAGAAGTCGCCTTGCCGATCTGGCAGGAGGAGACAGTAAGGTCGATGCGATCATTGAAAAGAGCCGGGAGGAATTGCCCGCGCATCGGACCATCAAGCTGACTAACACGTCCAAGCTGGAAGGGAAGACAGAGTGTTTTCTCCTGTTAGTCGGTGGACAAGGTTCTGAGATGACCGTAGATGACGTGAAGTTTGTCAGCGGAGATGAAAAATTGAAAGTCCTCACCGACGCCTTACGTGCCGCGCGATATTATCAAACGGTTCCCGATGGAACAACGGTCAGGATTTTGCGCCGCGGAACGCTTTCCTGTACGGCTGCGGCTGATTGCTCACTACTGCTAGCGTTGCCGAGCGATGTGAGATCGGTTGATTGAACCCGAGGGCGAGATCCATCCAAGCGCTGGACACCGTCGCTTGCCCGCTTTGCCCGCAAGCAGGTAGGCATCAGCGCCCAGCTTCGAAGCGATAGCCAATTCCACGCATCGTCTTCAAGTAACGAGGATGTCGTGGATCCTGCTCGATTTTCTCCCGCAGGCGCCGCACGAAGACGTCAATCGAGCGCGGAGTTACGAAGGAACCTTCTTTCCACACGGCGTCGAGTAACTGGTCGCGGGTAAAAACGCGTCCGCGGTGCCGCGCCAGATATTCAAGCAACCGGAACTCGCGAACCGTAGTAAGTACAGTGTGACCCTGCACCCGCACAGTCATCGAAGCGATATCAATTTCCAAATCGCCCAACTGAATAATCTCGTGATTCGGAGCCTCGGGCTGCGAACGTAAAACATTCCGTACTCTGGCAATCAACTCCCGCGGACTAAAAGGTTTAGTGATGTAGCCGTCTCCGCCGACGTCAAAGGCTTGTAGGCGATCTGGTTCCTGAGTTCTGGCAGAAAGAAAGATAATGGGCGTCTTGGCAAGTTGTTCGTGTTGGCGAATTTGGCGGCAGAGATCGAATCCGCTTATCCCCGGCAACATGATATCCAGCAGAAACAGCGACGGTTGCGCCATGGCTGCCTGCGAAACGACTGGTGCTCCAGAGAAAAACGTCGAGACTTCGTAGCCGGCGGTTCGCAGGTTATGCTCAATCAGTTGAGAAACATCTGGGTCGTCTTCAACGACATAGATCAAGTCGGGATATCGTTGTTTATCTGCCGCCCCCAAAGAATCCATGGCCAGTAGGAGCGCCTCCGCGCACTCTCAAAAAGCCTCACCCCAGAATGAGTTGTGTACGTCGCTTAGCTGACACTAGAGAGACTGTGTTGCTGCAATGTTGCGCTAGTGTTAAAGGAGGGTTAATTCGACTGCGATATATGCGCTAGCGAAGTGGTTGACCTGAGGCAGTGTTCGTTGATGCTCCCGCCGCCGGAAGATGTACTTCCGCTGGAAGCTGTTCTGGAACAGACTGGAGTTCGTGTTGAATCCATTCCAGGTTTTTGCCGTTTTCAAAAGCTGGTTTGAACTCTGCCATGTTTTTGTAGAGGACTACACTTGCTCCAGCGGGGACGGCCGCACGGAGCTTTTCTTTGACAGCCTGTGGTGTGACGGTATCGAAAACTTCATTGTCCAGACGAAATTTCTTCGCCTGAATCTTCGGCAGCCAATCGACCGGATCAAGCCCAGCAACTTTCTTCAAGAATTCCGGCTTTACATAGTCTGCGCGTTCATCCGCCGGAATGAAAGGAGACGTTGCCATCCAAGTTGGCCAATCGCCCCATGGATCTAGCGCTTCCAGCACCTTAATGCGCGGATCGACCCCCGAAGTCAGAATCCCAATGCTAGCTCCCGACCCTTGCGCGAACATCCCCACCCGGTTCATGTCAAGATCGCCGCGAGCACCCAGATAATTCAGCACCATCTGCACATCGTGTGCAGAGGTCGCCAGACATTCCTGGAGATCGCTGATGAACCACTCCTTCATCGGACGATCATGGTAGCGATGGCCGGTCAGAGCAGAAACGAAGCCTACCGCGGCAAAACCGTCCTTGGTCACAAGTTCTTCATATGCGTCATTCCTGAAGACATCAGTGCCTGTCGGGAAGCCGTAAAGATACAAAATTACCGGAGGATTCTTGACCCCCTTCGGTTTCATCACATATAGGTCGATTGGATCGCCCCATCGCCATTGGAGTTGCAGCAGCTCTACCGTGTAGCGAGGGGTCTCACTTACAAATCCGGCGAGTGGCCGTACCGACTTTAAACGGCTGTCGGACAATGCGGGCGAGTTCCAGTCCTCTTGCACGCCCTGAAAACGAGTGTCTGTTGGATCGGCCGTAGGCGGAGATGCCTGTAAGAATTGGGCAACGCCCATTCCCCCCAAAAATAGGAGCATTCCTCCAAGAGCAAGCACTTTTATGTATTTGAAGCGCAAAAGACTAGACATCATACTTTCCCGGAAGTTGGAATGTTCGTCCCGCGAAATACCGGAGGAAACGTTGCAGAAAAGAATATCTTATCAATATTAATATTGTGTGACTGGAATCGTCCGAGTATGAACAGTTGCAACGCAACCAAAAAGGGCGAGCCAATGAAACGGCCCGCCCTCGTATGTTGTGAAACGGATCCGTTCAGTTACGGTCTGAGTTGAAGACCCTGATCACCCCACGATGGTCGCCTCCACTGTTGTTGCAGCTTTTGCTTGCGGCACGATGCCTGCTATCACGGTTAGTAACAGCGTTGCGAAAATCGATTTGATACGCGACATAGTTATTCCTTTCCCAGGTTTTTCAAAATGGGCTCCGCACCATCGCGAATCCCGGCGCGAGCCAAGAGGGGACGTTTGAGAGCGTAAGTTTCCGTACATAATATTTAAAATAAATAGATAGACTTAGTTTTAATTAACAAGTTACTAATACAATATCGCACACAAGGCATAGAAGCCTTGCTTCAAATCGTTTTGACGATGCGGCGATATAAAACCATTAGTAAATAGATAGAAATACAATGCAATGATTTGCCGATAAAATGAAACGATTGGCAATAGGATGGGATTGGACGTTAACAAGGTGAGTAAGAATAACAAAGTGGACCTGAGTCAATGTGGATCAGCTCACCGATAAGGGAGTGTCGGCCAGCATCTAAATTCGGGGCGCAGTAAGCCGGCGCATAAAACAAGAGGGCGGACCGATGATGGTCCGCCCTCTATTGGTCGTGAAACGGTTTGAGTTTCAGTTACGGTCTAACTTGCAGACCCTGGTTACCCTGAACTTCTTGCGTGACCTTCGAACACGTGGTGGCTGTTGCGCAGGAGAGGATCTCGCCACCCGCGTCGCCACCAGCCTCAGTTGTTGCCCCGGAGTTAACAGGAGCTGCCCCGAGGAGGGTGCCGGCACCGTCATACTCCTGATAGTGCGAGCGCACCAACAAGAGACCAGGATCAGCGATTCCGCCCGCTGTCGTCTTCGCAAACGGCACATAGTCCGGCACGGAGGTGACAACGAACTGTTGGGATTTGGTGATCAAGGCCTTCGCATTTGTCAGTCCGGTTCCGTTGCTTACCAGCCGCACGATCGACCATGAGGGGTAAGTTCCGTTGCGGAGGTTCGGGAATGAGAGACCGCCAGCCCAGATTTGATTCTCTGCGCAGGGGAATGCTTGACTGCATGACGAAGGCAGGTTAGCTGCGCCGGGCACTGTACCAGCTGTTGCGGGCTGCCCTGGATCGAACCCTGCTCCGGTTGAATTCTGTGGTCCATAGCTCGCGAAAATGGGGTCGATGTTGTTGAGGGTGATGTAACCATAGGATGAGCTGTTGGCGATGGAACCTACGTTCCCGTAGCTGAAGAACGTGTAACCGATGCCGTCCAAGCCATTGTTGGCAACGGAGTTCAGGACCGATTTTACTTCTTCACTGGTGCCAATCGCGCGATACCTTGAACCACCGCCGCTGCAAGTGCCAGACTGCCCTGCCAGCGGGTTGTTGACCGCACCATCCACACCGGTTTCTTGGCTTACGCCGAGGATCGCGCCCGGATAAACTTCGGGGTGACGGAACACGGTGGCTTCCGCAGTGTTATAGGTTCCCGATAGGGGTTCGCGCAGGTAAATCGCAATATCTGCCGAAGGTAAACCGAAGGCGCTGGCGTTACAGTTGGCGCCAGAAAATGCTTGTTGCAGCTGCTGCGTCGAAGCATTCTGCAGATTGGCAAGAGCGCTCTTGCGCTCAGTGATAAACACGATTGGGGTAGCTCCCACTTCCGCAACCGTGAAAGGCGGAATAGTAGTTCCACTGATCGGGTCAACGCCCTGAATGTTGAACGACAAAACATTCGCTACTGTCGTGCTAGCGGGGTAACCGCTCTTGATGGGACTTCCGAGATAGGCGCCGGATCCTTCGCCGAGGCCATTCGCAGGGCAAACGCCAGACGCGTTCACTGAGTTGTATCCGAGGCCGTCGAGACCGTCGCTGGCCCCGCCGCCATTTGATCCTGCGCCGAGTTTAGAGTTCACGCGGCACACGGCAAAGGCTGCATCTTCAGGACGGATGTCCGTCGCGGCCACTGTAACTGGCGTTCCAGTCGTGAACAGAGCTGATACAGCTGCCGGCAACGCAGAATCTGCTCCCCAAAGAACGGAAGAGATCTGCTGCGCTCCGCTACCCGCGAGATTGCCTGCGGTGGCGCTTACAGTGCAGTGCGGTTGCGCAAAGTAACAACGGTCGCCGACAACGGAATCAACTTTGTTGAAAGACCACACCTTGGTGGCGGTGGAATTCCAAACGATCCAAATGGTGCCAGGATCAACGTTAACAGGGGTTAGTCGAGTATCCGTGAGGTTCACAGTGTTCGAAGCGCTTGTCCAATGCCCGGCGCCAGCACCAGCGGCGGCAAAAGCGCCCAAGGCCATCGTCTGCCACATGGCCGACGATCCCGCAATCGTTACTTCTACTGCGGTTGCGGCCTGTGCCTGAGGCACGACTCCCACGATTGCAGCCAAAACCAGCACGGCGAAAATCGATTTCATACGAGACATAGTATTGATCCCTCTCTCAATGGTTTTGAAAACTATTTCGTTGCACGTGGAGCATGCGCCGCACGCAGGAAAGTAATTGCTCAGCAAAACAGTGATTGCTCCCAAGCAGTTCTGCGTATTAGCTGCGCGAGTTAGCGTCCTCATATAACCAACTCATGCAGCGAAGCTTGGATTTCAGGCCGAAGTTTATCTGCTCATCCGTCGCGGGATGTTAAGGTTCTGTGACAAGTTAGTGAAAATCTCTTAACTATGCAGATAACGTAGTAAGCGCATCAATACAGGCGTTTCTCGATTTTCTTCGCTGATGGGTGAAATACTTTTCGGCTTTCATGTTGTTTGTTTGTCTGAACTCGCGGCCTCACCTGTGGAAAATGAGATCAGCTGGCGTTCCTGCGATCGCAGATTTACCTGGAATCGCAGACGAAATCGCCGCTTCTGTTCTTAGACAGGGCAAGTTGGAGAATCTTCGCTTATTCTCGGTAACCTAATTGCTATGCATCGACAACCATTAGGTGATATTGGCTGCATCTGGCCAAAAGACGTTCAGCCGATTTTCACATTCCTTTAACCTTACGCCGCTAACCAGCCATATAGAATCCCCGCTTGCATCCAAGAGCATATTTTTCCGGAGCGATAAGTGTGTCATTCCCTGCGCCGCGCGTTTTATGTTGCCTCATCGGCGTCTTAGCCCTTGTGTTTCTCGGTTTGTCGCTGAGCGCCGCTCAGGAGCAGCTAAAGACAGCGACGGACACGGCCAGCATTAGCGGGACGGTGACCGATCAGAAGGGTGCCGTCGTCCGCGATGCGGAAGCGGTGCTCACGAGTACTACAGGCGCGAAACTTGCACTTCCGGTCAATGACAAGGGTGTCTATTCCGTCACAGGGCTTTACCCAGGTGTCTACACGATAACCGTGTCGGCGGTCAGTTTCGCCGATGTCGTGTTTGACAGCGTCAATCTCACGGCTGGCAAAAAGCTGATCTTGGATGCCACCATGAAGCCAGAGGGCGCCAAGCCGGCGATCCCGGCGAGTAGCGTAGAGCAGATAGAACAAAGTGCCGCTCCTGCCGCAAAGAAAATTGCGAGCGCCAAGGCCGGTGTTAGCGGGACCGTGACCGATCAGAGCCAAGCTGTCGTAACGGGTGCAAAAGCTCTGCTGACAAATGCTGCGGGAGAGAAACTTGAAGCCCAAGTCAATGATAAGGGTACGTACTCCTTCGCAGATCTTAAACCTGGGACGTACACATTAACGGTAACGGCTCCCAATTTCGCGGATAAGACTTTTGACAACGTCACACTGACAGCTGGTCTCGAGTTGACGCTGGACGCGGCAATGGAACCAGCTAGCGCCAAAACCGAGGTGAACGTGGAGTCCGGCGGTGTGGGAAACGTTGAGACAGAAACCGCCAGTGTTTCCGGCACGATCACGCAAAAGGAAGTTGTTTCGATCGGACTCAACGGACGTAACTTCACCCAGTTAATCGCACTTGCACCTGGCGTCAGTAATCAAACCGGGCAGGACGAAGCCAAGGTCGGAGTAGTAGGTAGTGTGAAGTACAGCGTGAATGGAGGTCGCGTCGAGTACAACACTTTTGAAGTTGATGGCAGCGACGTGTTGAACACTGGCCTGAACGGCGCCGCAAGCACGCTCATGGTCTACCCCAGCCTCGATGCCATTCAAGAAGTGAAGGTACTAACCTCCAATTATGGCGCTCAGTTCGGACGCACCGCATCCGGTACGGTGCAGGTAACCACAAAGTCTGGAGCCCCTAAGTGGCACGGAAACATCTACGATTTCATCCGTAACGAAGCATTTAACTCGCGAAATTACTTTGACATCGTATATACAACCCCACCCCCTCCCGGGCAAACTGTCGGCGGACAGACATTTGGGACCAAGGCTCCCCTATATCGGCGGCAGGATTTTGGTGGCACCATCGGCGGCCCGCTCTTCATCCCTCACGTTTTCAATACCAAAAAAGACAAGACATTCTTTTTCTATTCCGAGGAATTTCGTCTGGAGAAAACTCCGACGGAATACAACCAGGCGGTGCCGGGGTTGAAAGAACGCGGACTGATTTCGACGTCGCAGGGGATCCAGAAAAATCTGCAAACCAGTTCTAACGGGGTGGTGTTTCAGGACTTCGATTTTAGTGATGTTTGCCCGTTGGGCGGGGCGGACGGCTTTTCCCGCGCGCAGTTCCCGGACTGCCCGGCCACCCTCGGTTCAAATGGTCTCAGCACGATTAACAGTAATCACTTGGAACAGGTCGCGTTGAATGGCGGTCAGTCCACATTCGGCGTTGATAAGAACGCATTGGCGATCTTGAACTCGAACGTGATACCGCTACCCAACGCTCCTTTTGGTTGCAATTTCAGCCTGGTTAATTTCAATTCCGCGAGCCCCGACCCGAGCGATCCGAATCGTTGTTACAACACCGCGGTTTCCCCTTCAACTTACTGGCGCGAGGAGTTGTTTCGCATTGACCAGGTAGTGACCGACAAGGTCAAAGTTTCGTTTCGCTATATTCATGATGCCTGGGACACGACGGTGCTGAACCCGCAGTGGAGCTATCTGAGCATCAACCACCCCTCGGTGGCGACGTTCCCCACCATACAGAACCGGTTCTTTGGGCCAGGCGTAAGCCTCGTGGCGCGGGTGACGGACACGATATCGCCAACCCTGCTGAATGATCTGGTCGTCAGCTACGTGAATTCGGGCATAACCCTGACGGACCAGAACGGGCCCGGTGGCGCGGTGTTTCAGCGGGATCCCACGCTCGATGAGCCGCTAGTTGCCGATCCGTCAGCTCCCGGACAGTGCAATCCGGTACTGAGCGCTGACCCAGTGACAGGTTTCCCGCAATGCGCGATGGGCTACATCTTCAACAACGGCTTTGGCGGCAAGAATCCGGGAGTCAATTTTCTGGGCACAAATGCAGCCTATGGTGGCAGAGGTTTTGCCGCAGATTCCGCCTACATGCCATGGGGCCACACCAGCCCAACCTATTCCCTGCGGGACGACGTGGGCAAAGCGATCGGCAAACACACTCTTCAATTCGGAGCGCAGTATGTGTACTACCAGCGCAATCAAGATAACAATTCCATCGGCGCCGCCTCCGGCGACAAACAGGGCCTCCTGACCTACGACAATCTGGCACACAGCACTGGAAATGCTTTCGCCGATTTTCTGGTTGAATCGACCCTTAATCCGCCCCACAATTCGCAAGGATTCATCCAGAGTTTTACGCAAGATTCTACACAGCATCGTTACTACCAGCGTTACCAGATCGCCGAGCCTTATCTTCAGGATGACTGGAAGATAACTCCTCGACTTACCTTGAATTTGGGCCTACGAATCAGTTTGTTTGGTACTTATAGCGAGAAGAATCGAAGCGCCTGGAATTGGGAAGCGGCGCGATTCAATCCATCACGATTTGCGGTTGATCCTATCTATGGCGAACTGCTGGATAGAACTAATGGGTCGATGGCAATACCGTTTAATCCCGTCACTTTCCAATTGGATCCCGGCGTGGTCAGCGACTTGGGCCTGGTCCGGTGCGGATCTAACGGTACGCCCTCGAGTTGCATGAATGGGCACCTGTTTAACCCGGCGCCGCGGGTTGGTTTTGCCTGGGATCCTTGGGGCGACGGCAAAACATCAATTCGGGGCGGCTACGGCATTTTTTTTGAGCACGGTACCGGCAACGAAGCTAACACCGGCTCGCTTGAAGCAAGCGCACCGCTCGTGCTCAGCATGACACAACCGCTTCCGGTTAGTTACACGTGCATCGGCAACGTGGGGTATGGTCCCGCATTTGACCCGACTAACAGTGCTTGCGCAAGCCCACTGGGTGGATCTCCGCCAATGGCGGGCTCCGTTTTCCCCCTCGATGTCACCTCGATTCCGACCAAGGCGATTTGGCCCTATGCTCAGCAATGGAGCTTCGGTATCCAGCGGGAACTGCGTAGCGCGGTTGTGGTCAACCTAGCTTACGTCGGGAGCAAAGGCACGCATTTGACAGTCGAACGCCAACTCAACCAGTTGGCACCATTACCGGCAAGCGAGAATCCCTTCGGACCAAACGAGCCACTGACCATCACCGATTGCACAGTCCCCGCGCCGGGAGCGATCAGTAACCCAGGAGATGGCACTACTGCATTTGCGCTTCAGAATGGAACGCAAGTGACACCGCAGAATCCTGCCTACATGTATTTGCAGGCGGCATGTACGAATCCAAATATTCCCAATGTTAATTCTCTACCCGGAAGACCTTACCCTGGTCTGGGAAGAGTGCTCTCGTTGCAAAATGTGGCCGACTCGAGCTATCACGCATTTCAGGGCACAATGCGACGAACGAGCGGACCGCTCACCCTGGGTGTCTCTTATTCCTACAGCCATTCGATTGACGACGCTTCGGATCGAAGCGATCCCATTCTGGTCAATTCATACAATCTGCGCGAAAACAAGGCCAGCTCTAGTTTCGACGAGCGTCATCTGGCCAACATCAGCTATGTGTATCAGGTACCGTTCAAGATGATTTCTCGTCAGCTCATCGATTGGGCCAAAGAAGATTGGGCAACTGAAGACAAACCTAAAGAACAGACGCAGCAAGCTGACACAACGGTGAAGTCGCAATGTTGTTCGATGCTGACGAATAATCTTCTCGACGGCTGGGAAATTTCGGGAGTAACGCTGTTTCAGTCAGGCACGCCGTTCACAGTGATCAACAGCGCCGGTAACACCGGCATTTCTCTGACTGACAACGCCGGAGTTTCCAGCGGGCTCGGCATCGCCGCTTCATACCCCGATCTGGCGCGTGGACTGCCCTCGCCTGGCGACAACTCCCAAAGCTTCGGTCCGCTCATCGGCAATCCGTCGCAGTTTGTGGCTCCGCGGGGTCTCACCTTCGGCGACGCTGGGCGGAACTATCTGAATAATCCGGGGCGCGTGAACTTCGACGTGGCGCTGCTGAAACATTTCAAGATCCGAGAGTCCGCCCAACTTGAATTCCGCGCTGAGGCGTTCAATGTTTTTAATCACACTCAGTTCCGGATCTACGATCCGGATAACCCGAGCAGTACTGGGAACAACATCATCAGTTGCTATGCCGGACCGTCATATTCTGCGGGGTTTAGGGGTAGCGGAGCCGATTGCGTCACCGGCGCTTCTTTCTTGCACCCAGTTGATGCACATCGCCCCCGGACTATTCAGTTCGGTCTCAAGCTGGGCTTCTAGGACGTCATGCAAACATTTACTAAAAGTCGAGCAATAGGCAGGCTGAGTCTTAACTCGTTTTCGCTTCGGTTTTACCGTACGCGGGTGGAGAGCCTATCGCTATTATTGTTGGCCCTCACGATCATGCTTGCTGCTTGCGGAAGCAGCAGTTCGAGCGATGGTTCACAGATCCCCCTGACGCTTTCGGGCAACTGGCAGTTTACGATGGCGCCTCCGGCTGATGGTTCGTTCCTCGGGGGCCTGCAGGGCGGATTTCTGGTACAGAACAATGGCACAGTCACGGGAGCCACAAGTTACGCGGTCTCATTGCCAAATCTGTTAATCCCATGCAATACCGGATCAGCGGCGGTTACCGGAACCATCAGCGGCCGGAATGTGCAGACGCTTACCGCGGTAGCGGGCACACAGACCTTTACGCTTACCGGAACGCTGAGTTTGGACAGTTCGACGATGGCCGGTACCTACACCGCAACTCCGGGTACTGCGAGTGACGGTTCGCCCTGCGGAACCTCCCAATCGGGCTTGCAATGGAGCGCAGTTCTTGTGCCGCCGCTCACCGGCTCAATCCAGGGAAGTTTTCACAGCGCGGGCGCGAGCCTCAACCAGCAAGACTTCCTGGTGTCGGGAACACTCAACCAAACGGCGAATGCCGGCGCCAGCGCTGCGGCTATCACGGGAAGTTTGAGCTTTCTGAATGCGATCACGAATGAAAGTGACTATCCCTGCTTAGCAAGCGCGTCAGTGTATGGCCAGATTAGCGGTAATTCAGTCACCCTGGAAATGGTTGGGCCTGATGGATCAGAAGTGGGTCTGATGGGAGAACCGGTTGGTTCATTCGGAAGCACAGGCGTCAATCCAGTTACCCTGAACTCTGCGAATGGCGGCTACGCTCTGCAAGGAGCTGGGCCATCCTATCTAGTCGCCACGACACCCTGCCCCGGAACCCTTCAAAACGTAGCTGCTGCTGGAGATTTCGGGAATATATGTCTTGCGTTAAACGGCACAAACGCTTGCCAGGGACCGATCACGTTGACTCCGTCAGCTTTGATCTTTCCCGTGCAAACGCTTGGTTTGCCTCCGGCTACGCAGACGATAACGCTGGCAAACGCCTCGAGTGCTGCTCTTGGCGGTGTTACGTTGAGCCTGACGAACAATGATGGTGTCAGTAATTTTGCGGAGACGGACTCGTGTGGTGTCAATGCCGCTCCGTCGCAAGGACAACCCTTCAATCTTATTGGAGGGCAGTCTTGTGTCGTTACCATTAGCTTCGCTCCGCTGGAAACCTGCGCGGTCGGAACTCCACCTGCCCAGTGTCCGTCTCCTCTGAATGCGACGCTGACTGTGACCAGCCCGAACAACGAGATGATTTTTGCCGCACCGATCACCGGCACCGGTGAGAACCCCACTATGAACGCCGTCGCCGCCTCGACGCCCGAAATCGATAGCGTGCAAACGCTATCTAGCGCCAGCAATCGCACTTTGCGGAATGTGGGGCATCATGCAGACATCGACTAAGCATCCGACGCCACGGCGCGCGAATTGTGAATTGCACCCATTTTCCGGACAACGAGCGAATGCTCTGCCGGCCTTGCTCTTCGCCGCCACAATAATGATTACGATCGCACTATCCGCGTGTGGAGGTAGTAACTCTGGTGGCTCACAGGAGAGCGCCACGCTTTCGGGCAACTGGCAGTTCACCATGGCGCCTCAGACCGACGGAAACAATAACGATCCAACTTTCAACGGCGGTCTGATGGGTGGGTTTCTGCTGCAGAACAATAATTCGGCTACCGGACAAACGGTCTACTCCATCACGCCGTCCGCCACCCAAACGCCGTGCAACAGTGGATCGGCCCCAGTCACTGTAACCATCAGTGGACAGAATGTGACCATTACTGAGGTCGCCGGCACACAAACTTTCACGCTTACAGGAACACTGAGTTCCGATGGTTCGACGATGATGGGGACTTATACGTCAATCGCCGGGACGGCGGCCAATGGTTCAGTCTGCGGATACGTCGAAACAGGACTGCCGTGGAGTGCAGTATCCGTTCCACCACTTACAGGCTCTATCCAGGGGAGTTTTCATAGCACAGAAGTGGGCACAGATCTGACCAATCAAGATTTCGCCGTCACCGGATCGTTTACGCAGGGCCAGAATATTGGAGCCAGTAACGCCACTATCACGGGCACGCTGAGTTTTATTAACCCGACAACTCTGCTAAGCGATTACCCTTGTTTCCCTCAAGCCTCCGTGAACGGACAAATCAGTGGCAATACCGTCATCCTCCAGATCATCGGAACTAATGGATCAATTTTAGGTCAGATCGGCGGACCGGCAGTCTCGGCAACAGGTGTTAACCCCGTTATCCTGGAGTCCTCGCAAGGCGGTTACATTCTGCATGGCGTGGGCCCGTCCTACATATTGGCCAGTAGTTCCTGCCCGGGTAACCTCGGTGCCGTAAGTACCGCTGGAGATTCCGGGGACATCTGTTTGGCATTGAACAATTCAACTGCCTGTCAACAACCCATTACGCTGTCTCCGTCGGTTATTACTTTTCCTGCTGAGACGTTGGGATCGACTCCAACTACTCAGACAATCACTCTGACAAACAATTCCAGCTCTGTGCTGAATGGTCTGGCGCTGATTTTCAGCAACAACTACGACAACCTCTTCAACGGTTTTAGCGACTTCAATGGCCTCGCCAGTTATGCAGAGACGGATGCTTGTGGTTCCGGAGGTGTCTCCTCGGGAGGACAGCCTTTCGACCTTGCTTCGGGGCAGTCCTGTACCATCGCAGTTTCGTTTTCCCCTCAGGAAAGCTGCCCATGGTTACCCTACGGCAATCCGCCAGCCATTACTGGCGCTGCGCCAGAAAGGTGTCCGTTTCCTCAGACCGCACAGGTAACGGTTAACAGTCCTTCGAGTACGGACAACGATACGGTCTTTGCCGTTCCCGTCACTGGCACCGGACTCAGTGCCGTTCAACCCTCGACCCCAGAACTTGATTTCGGAGCGGAGCAACAAGGACAGCTTAATCCGCCGGAAACCGGCGAAGCCAGTCTTCCGCAAATGCTGTCGTTTACGAACTACAGTGAGAATCCGGTGCAGATTTTGGGTAGAGCGTCTTGCTTGAATCAATCGCCGACGAGCCACACTACGCTCCCGTCCCCTAGGCTCGCCAGCACCCCGGTAGCTGGACTGCAAGTGGTGAGCAATGACGTCTATCAAATCCTCCAGGACCCCGGCACCACTCCTGCGACTATCTTCTACCGCTGCGACAGCGATCCCGGTACGTCGCTGCCAAATTTCCAGATCGCCTCCGATAGCTGCACGGGAACCGTGCTCGCTCCTCAGGCAAGTTGCAGCCTGCAGGTGACATATGCGCCGCAGCCGGACACCGACGTCAATAGTGGTCTGGATTATTTTCTGGAACTGAACACGGTGCAATGTTATGGCTCGGTAACGTCCGATTGCGAAATCGATAGCGGACGTTTTCCAGTGGAGCTAAGAGCGAATACGCCAAGCCCTTTGCGGATGTCTCCCAGCGCCGGTCTGGATTTTGGCAGTCAGACCAAGGGCAAGACGAGCACTCCATTAACGATCACGCTGCTCAACGATCCGACATTGGCGACCCCGCAGACAGTTACCTTCGTCGGCAAGATCGTGGTGCAAGGCAACTACTCTGAGACCGACGATTGCCCGGTTACGCTGGCTCCCGGCAGCAGTTGCACTGTGACTGTAACTTTCAAGCCCAGCAGTGTGGGATTCGCCCCTGGAAGCCTCACGATTAATTACACGCCGGAACCATTCGGTGAGCCGCAACTTGTGTACCTGCGGGGTACGGGTCAATGATGCAAAGTAATTCAAGGAGGTCGGAAGTGGCAACTAAACGATGGATTCTCTTTCTTCCGCTAGCGGCGATGATCGCAGTGCTCGCCGGATGCAACAGCGGTAGTACTTCGAATGTGCAGAATCCTCCTCCGCCACCGCCGTCCAACGTCACCATCAGCGTCCAAACGAGAGGATTGACTAACGGATCAGTTCCAGTCAATGGCATAGTAAGCCTGACAGCAACGGTTCAAGGCACCGCTACTCAGGTCGGTGAAGGAGTAGCTTGGTATTTGACGTGCCAAGCCGGCTCCGGCAGCATATGCGGCACGCTTAGTAGTCCGTTTAGCCCGAGCGGCACAGCCATCACCTACACTGCACCCGCAACGCTTTCTTCATCCAGCATGGTCACGGAAATTGTGGCCTATGCGGAGGCGCAGGAAACGGCAAACAATGTCTCTCCGATTACAATCACGACCTTTGATAGCAGCCTCAAAGCGGGTAACTATGTGCTCCAGGTTCAGGGCGTTCAAAATGGAAGCACGCCATATCAGTTTGCGGGCGTGATTACACTCGATGGCCAGGGGAACGTGACGGCCGGCGAGCAAACCGTCAATTCCAACGGAGAATCCGTGACCGACACCATCGTTCCTACAGGCAGCAGCTATTTCATGGGCAGCGACGGACGGGGGCAGATTACGCTCAATGACCCGAGCGCCGGCATTGAGACTTTTGCCTTTGTGTTTCTTAACAATTCCCAGAACCCCCAGGCGCTGCTATCTCAGTTCGACATTCAGCCTGCACAAACCGGAGCCTCGGCTACCGGAACCATGGATCTCCAGCAGTCGGGTATCACAACACCCTCGGGCAGCTACGCTTTCGTGATGAACGGCACCGATGTGCTCGATAACGACGTGCCGTTGGCTTTTGGCGGCGTTCTTGATATTCCGTCCGGCCAGGCTGCCATCTCCGGCGTGACCGACGAGATCATCAACGAAACACAGAAGCTAAGCAATGCGGCGTTTGCCACCGGTTCGGAGATCTCGTCGGGTCCCGATACATTCGGTCAGGTCACGTTTTCGCTAATCGGACTTCTCAGCGCCAGCCATCCGAAGCCTATAACCGTGGTTTTGACAGGCTATATTGTGGATGCCACCCACATAAAACTCGTTGAATCCGACACCAATGCGAATAACCTTACCCCCTTCGGTCAGACCGGCGGACTAGCCATCGGCCAAGCTCCGGGCAGTTATGGTAACTTCACCAATGCGTCGTTACCTTCCGGGTCAACGTATGTGTTTGGAGTTACCGGGGTAGATCTTTCCGCTAACTCCGTCGATAACGGCTATCTTCCGACGACTTTGACTTCGGTGGGTCAGTTTCAAACCGATGGCAACGGTAACATCGTTAGCAATAGCGGGTACACCGACACTTTTCTGCTCTACAGCCTCATCCAAAAGAATCCACAGGGAGCCCAGATCAGTTCGTCATTCAGTGGCACATACTCCGTCGATCCTAGCGGATCCGGCCGAACCATTTTGAACGACTTCACCTTTAACTCCGCGTTGCAGCCTACATATCGGCCCGAGTTCTTTTTCTATCTCACAGGTCTCACCGGTACAGACCCGGCGGCGCTGGTTCTTGGAGTCGGCGATCCCGGTCCCCAGCCCAACCAGCACTATCCATCCCTCGGAAGCGGAATCGCTTACACACAATCGACCGCGGCTCCTGCATTCAGCGGCGATTACGGGCTGAGCTTCACCCAGCAGAATGGGAGCGAAAACGACGGAACCTCCGAGATGAATGTGAACCCGACCGCCCTAACCTTAACGGGTATTGCTGATAGCAGCTTTAACAGCGGTGTCCAGAGTTTGCCCGACCAAAGCTTTGCCGGCGTGTTTAATTCCCCATCCTCCGTCGGTCCCTTTGCGGGCACTCTCGAAAATACTAATCAGAGCAGTGCATTCACAGTTGGGAACAACTCCAGCAACGAATTTGCGGTGAATTATTACTTCATTGATGCAGATCATGGTTTCTTTGTCGAAACGGATCTTCTGAACTCGATACCGCCGACCACCCCGCCAACGGCTTCAGCTCAGGTATCTTTCGGATATTACGCCGCGCGAACCCCAGTATGTACTGGCTGCCAGTAGCAAAGAAAATCGCGCTCTATATCGGCGCGGCTAACGTTACGTACGGCCTTGTGCGGCTCTTGATTAGACATGGCGGCACCGGTACGCTCCCGCCCTGCGACTTCGCAAATAAATTATTCACAGCAGTGAATTTCTTTTCATCGGACGTTTATCTTTCTGTCATCTTTCAGTAACTCCATCCTAGCAACCTTGGTGCGTGTGTAGTAATGCACGTATTACAGGAGAGAAATTCATGTCGTCGATTAGTTTCCTGACAAAAGTCAGGCAAAACTTCGCGGTTGGTTCAAGCTTAGTTGCTCTGCTTACCAACATGGGAGCGCCGGTCTCTGCCGCCGCTCAGGAACATCACACTGCAGCAGCAATAACTCCGATTCAGCACGTGATTGTAATCATCGGGGAGAACCGGAGTTTCGATCACGTTTACGGAACCTATGTGCCGGCGGCTGGGCAGACCGTGTCGAACCTGCTCTCCAAAGGCATTGTTACCAGTTCAGGAAAACCTGGTCCCAATTACGCTTTGACAACGCAGAATAGCGCTCTTGACCAAACTACTTACGAGATCAGCCCAGGTAGCAAAGTAGTGTATGCGCCTCTACCGGTGCCTGGTACCGGAGGCGCGCCGACCGCGCCGAGCGATACCGATCCCGCTCCGTTCCAAACTCTCGCCGTAGCAAGGCTAGCCGAACCCGATCTTTTCGGAAAATACTACAAGTACCTGACCACGGGTGCCACGGGTCTGGCTCACAGCGTGACCGACACGCGAATCAAGAACGTCAACGACCTGCCAAGCGGCGTATTTCGCCTCACGCCCGGCGTAAAGTATGACGATTACGCTGCTAGCCCGGTTCACCGTTTCTATCAAATGTGGCAGCAGACTGACTGCTCTGCATCGACCGGATCGGCAAGCAACCCTAGCGGATGCTTGGGCGATCTCTTTGCATGGACCGAGCTCACCGTCGGAGCGGGTACCAATGGAGAGCCTCAGCCCAAGCCGTTCAACAATCTCACCACCGGTGAGGGCTCGACCGCTCTCGGCATCTATGACGTTCAGAGTGGCGATGCTCCCTATATGAAGTATCTCGCCGACAACTTCACTCTGAGCGACAACATGCATCAGTCTGTGATGGGTGGCACCGGAGCCAATCACATTATGTTTGGCTATGCTGACGCTCTCTATTACAGCGACGGCAACGGCAACATCGAAACCCCACCGACGAATCAGATCGAAGAACCAGACCCGCAGGCGGGTACTAACAACTGGTACGATCAGGATGGTTACTCGGGCGGCAGCTACAGTAATTGCTCCGACCCGACCCAGCCCGGTGTCGTAGCAGTCGAGAATTACCTGGCCAGCTTGACTCCGGCGATCAACCCGCGCTGCGCTGCTGGCGCGTACTACTTGTTGAATAACTACAACCCCGGATTCGTCGGTGACGGCCAACTGGACAGCCAATACACTCAGTTCAACATTCCTCCTACCGCGCAGCCCCATATTGGCGATGTGCTCGGAGCCGCCGGTCTCTCCTACACCTACTTCGGCGAAGGCTGGGATCTCTACACGGCCGACCCGACCGGAGCCAACCCCTACGACCGCTATTGCAATATCTGTAACCCTTTTCAATACGCGACTGACATAATGACCAATCCGGCTCAACGCGAAGCCCACATTCAGGACACCACCAGCCTGTATCAGGACATCGCTCTCGGCAATCTGCCGGCGGTTTCGATCGTGAAGCCGGATGGATTCCTGGATGGCCACCCGGCTTCTTCGAAGCTCGACTTGTTCGAAGGATTTGTAGCGCGGATCGTCAATCAGGTGCAGGCTTCGTCCTTGTGGTCGAGCACTGCGATCTTCGTTACCTTCGATGAAGGCGGCGGCTACTACGACTCGGGCTACATTCAGCCCGTCGATTTCTTCGGGGATGGCACGCGTATTCCATTGCTCATCGTTTCGCCTTACTCCACCGGTGGAGTGGTCAACCACAGCTATGCTGACCATGTTTCCATCATCAAATTCATCGAGCGGAACTGGAGTCTGCCAACCATTACCGCAACTTCCCGTGACAATTTCCCCAACCCGTCTGTGGGATCGAACCCTTATGTGCCGACCAATAGTCCTGCGCTGGACGACCTGTTCGACGCATTCAACTTCCCTAGCGTAAGGCTGGCGAAAAAGTAAATCTGCGGGCAAGTAAATTTGTAAGGTTGTAAGTTTCATCGCTCAGCCGGGCCGGAGACCTGTTCTCTAGCCTGGCTGAGTCGTTTATGAAACATCCAATTCGAGGCGGCTCACGATCCACTCTGGATCGATTCCACTCTTTGCCCTTCGCTCCACTGATTCGGTACACTGCCAACTATGAATACAGGGAACCAACCGAATGTGAAGTTTGTCCAAACCCCCGACTACCGTGAAGCGTATTCCAACAGTGTGCAGATCCGGGTGAATGTCTGGGATTTTTTCCTCGTTTTCGGAACCATGCAGCAAAGCACCGAGACGCAAGTGGAGCTGCGAAACTTTCAAGGAATTTATCTCAGCCCACAACAGGCGAAAGCTCTCATGGCGCTCTTGCAGCAGAACGTGCAGAACTACGAGTCCGCGTTCGGGGAGATCAAGCTTGACCCGCGCGCGCCTGGTGGACCCATTCACTAATGACGGCGCGGCCAGCGGCGCAGCTCGATCTGAAAATTAAATCGCCGCCAGCATCGTCCGCATGGGCGCTGCAGTTTCTTTTGTTCGCGCTCTTTTTCTTCGGACTGACGCTTTTGCACGCGCCGCTTCTGCGCCTGCCTTATTTCTGGGATGAGGCTGGCTATTATGTTCCGGTCGCACGCGATTTGTTTCTCAGCGGGACGTTCATTCCGCTGTCCACGCCATCGAATGCGCATCCGCCGCTGGTGATGGCGTGGCTGGGACTGGCCTGGCGTGTTTTCGGATACTCCACGGCAGTCACGCGCATTGCCATGCTCGCGCTGAGCGCGTTTTCGTTGCTGGGCCTATTTCGATTTTCGCGGATCGCCGCCAACCACTTAGTAGCATGGGCAACGACCGTGTTAGTAGCGCTTTATCCGGTGTACTTCACCCAGAGTTCCTTAGCGCAGGTCGATTTGCCAGCTGCAGGATTTACGTTCTGGGCGCTCGCCGCTTACATCGACGAATACGAAACTGGTGCTCGTAAGGAAGGCAGTTGGTGGAAGCCAGCAGTCTGGTTTTCGCTGGCCGCCCTTAGCAAAGAGACTGCTATTCTTGCTCCGCTGGCGTTGTTTGGATGGGAACTGCTCGGGTACCTTCTGCGTCGAAACTCCAGTTCCAAAACTAATTCTAGATGGAAAGAACTTCTTCCGCCCGTGGACAGGCGTGCGAGCTCCCTTTATCTGCTGCTTCCCATCGTGCCGCTGGCTGCCTGGTACGCATATCACTATGCGAAGACAGGGTTCGTATTAGGCAATCCAGAATATTTTCGTTACAACGTCGCCGCCACACTAGATCCTCTGCGCATTCCGCTGGCGCTGGGAATAAGGCTCTGGCAAGTCTTCGGATATTTCAGCCTTTATCTGCTCACGCTCGCAGGGTTGCTGGCTATGCTTCGTCCACCGCGGCCGGAGAACGAGGCCAAGAACCGGGTTTCACGTCCGCGAATCCCTTTCTGGATTCAGGGAGCATTACTCTCGGTGTTGCTGGCCTACTTAATTTTCATGTCGGCCGTAGGTGGGGCAGTCCTGGCTCGTTACATGCTACCGGTCGTCCCGTTCGTAATGCTGGCATGGGTCTCGACTCTCTGGCGACGCGTACGCCACTGGGCACTCATTGTGGGGGCAGTCGCAATCGCCTTTGTAGCCGGCCTGTTCAGCAATCCACCATACGGGTTTTCCCTCGAAGACAATCTAGCCTATCGTGACTACATCATCATGCATGCGGAAGCCAGTCGTTTTCTAACGATGCAATATCCCGGCGAGCGAGTTCTCACTGCATGGCCAGCGTCTGACGAGCTCACGCGACCTTGGCTCGGCTATGTTAGTCAGCCTTTCCGCGTGCTGCGTGTAGAGGATTTCTCAACACCCCAGATCGAATTGGCTGCGAAGGCGCGGGGCCAGTTTGACGTAGCCTTGGTCTTTTCCACAAAATATCAGCCACCCCACCCGCTCTTCGAAGACTGGGACGCGTGGCAGCACGCAAAAGAAAACTTTTTCGGCTACCATCGCGACTTGCGACCCGAAGATATTGCCCAGAGTCTTGGCGGGACCATTGCCTATCTCAAAGAACTGAACGGTCAATGGGTCGCTGTAATTGCCGTGGGGCATTGAAAATCGAAGAGCGTTGAGGATTGAAGAGTGTTGAGAGTCGAAGATTCACCCGCCCATCAAGTGGCAAGAATACGTCTTGACCACAACCCAGACGTTCTTGCCAACACTAAGTTGCAGATCGTCGCGAGCCGCCAGCGTTAGGTGCACCTCAAACTCCGTGCCACCACAATCCACGATCGTCGAGATCATCACATCTTTTTGCACCAGTCGTCGAATCGTGCCTGGCAATATGTTTCGAGCGCTAAGCCCTTGCGGACTTACCGTTGCCAGCAAGAGATCGCCCGCTCGAATCCCGACGCGCAGGCGCGAGCCAATCTCGGCCCGCACCAGCGGGGTTTCTAAATCCACCTCGCCGGTTCCGAGATGGCACGTCATACTGCCGCGGGCTTCGTGGAGCGTCGTCACCGTAGCGTCGAAGATATTTTCGAACCCTGACAGATGCGCGACCGTCTCCAGTCGCGGAGCGCGCATCACATCATGCGGATGCCCTTGCGCCACGATTCTTCCTGTATCAAGCATGATAACTTCATCACCCAGCGCAAATACTTCCTCGCTACTATGGGTGACAAAGAGAATCGGGACGCGGTGATGCTGGTTCCACTTGCGCAGATCTGCAACGAGAGACGACTTTGTCGGACGATCCAGCGCAGCCAATGGCTCATCAAGCAGCAGCGCGCGAGGATTAGTCACCAAAGTACGCGCCAGCGCGACACGTTGGCGTTCACCTCCAGAAATCTGCGCCGGTCGGCGGCCCCGCAAATGATCGATGCGGAACGCAGTAAGTATTTCGCGGGTGCGTGCTCGTCGATCCGAATCGGATAGGGTACGGAGACCGTACGCGACATTCTCTTCAGCGGTCAGGTGCGGAAAGAGCGCCAGGTCCTGATGCACGTAGCCAATAAGGCGCTTCCAGGCTGCAACGTCGCGCTTGTTTTCGGAGTCGTAAAGATCCTCACCACCGATAGCGATCCGCCCTTCATCAGGATCGGTCAGTCCAGCAATGCAATCCAGCAGAGTTGTTTTTCCCGCGCCAGAGGCGCCGAAGAGAATCGTGAAACCGGCAAGCGCGCGGAAGTGGACATTCAGATTAAAGGTTCCCTCGGGATTCGGATAGCGCTTGCGGATGCGGACTTCGAGTTCAGAAGAGATCGGCTCCATCGATGCCAATGCGGACTGCGATGCCGGTCGCGCCGGCAAAATAATCTTTACCGCCATGGACCCACCGCCCACGAACGCCGGTTCAGGCCGTATACCGTCGATAGAACTGAAAATGAAATGATCAGCAGCACCAGAGCCGTCCAGTTGGCGCTGGAATAATTTGCGGCCTCCACCTGATCGTAAATATCAATCGAAATCGTGCGCGTCACGCCCGGAATATTTCCTCCCACCATGAGCACCACGCCGAATTCACCCAGCGTATGCGCGAAGCTAAGTGCAAATCCGGTGACCAGCCCAGCCTTTGAGAGTGGAAGCACGATACGCCGAAAAGTGTGCACCGGCGAATGTCCAAGCGATGCCGACGCGCGAAGGAGCTTGCTGTCGACCGCGCCGAAAGACGCCGCGAATGGTTGTACCGCGAAAGGCAGGCTATATATCAAAGACCCGATCACTAGACCTTCAAAGGTAAATGCGAGCGTGTGGCCGGTGAGCGATTCCCACCAGCGCCCAAGCGGACTCCGCGACCCGAGTGCGACGAGAACATAGAACCCAAGCACAGTCGGCGGTAGAACAATAGGAAGCGCGACCACTGCCTCGGCCAGAAATTTCCAGCGCCAGCGCGAGTAAGTCAGCCAGTATGCGATGGGAATTCCGATGACGATCAGCAGCGTCGAGACGATGGCGGCGAGACGCACCGTCAACCAGAACGCCTCCCAGTTCATTTAATGCTTCTCCATTTCAATGCGTCTCTGTAGGCAGGCTGAAACCGTAACTGGTGAGCAGGGAAGAGCCCTCTGGGCTGCGTAAAAAGTCGAGAAATTTGCGAGCCGCATCCTGCTGTTTTGATTTTGAAAGCACAACCGCCGCCTGGTTCAACGTTGGGTACGCATCAAGCGGAACCGTCCAATAGCGGCCTTTATCTTTCATCCCAGGCGCAAGCGCGTTCGAGAGCGCGATCAATCCAGCCTGCGCATTACCCGATTCGACGAACTGCGCCGCCTGCGAAATGTTCTCTCCCAGAACAAGTCGGTTGGAAACCTGATCGTAAATTCCAAAGTGCCGCAGCGTAGCCTCCGCAGCGCGTCCATATGGAGCGGTAGCAGGATTCCCAATCGAAATCTTCTTGACCGAAGGATCAAGCAATGCCTGAATTCCAAGTTTCGACAAATCTAATGGCGAGTCGTTAGGAACCCACAGTACCAACCGTCCAACCGCATAGCGGTAAAGCGTATCCTTCGATGCCAGTCCCTCACTGATCAATTGTTGAGGATATTGCTCATCAGCCGAGAAGAACACATCGAACGGTGCTCCATTTCGTATCTGATTAGTGATGTTGCCGGATGCTCCGAACGAAAGCTTCACCGCCTGCCCCGTTTTCTTCGTATAGGCTGCGACCAGCTCTGGAAGAGCGGCACTCATGTCCGCCGCCGCCGCGACCGTAATCTCTTGGGCGTTCGCGAATGATCCCGCGATCAGTAAAAGCAGAGTCAGCAACTTTCTCATCGCAGATATTCCCTCGATAAACTACCCCTTGGCGAGCTATGGTGTCGCCGAATAGATTTCCATATCCTAGTCGCAGAGCTCGAAATGTGGAAGAGTTGAAGCGCCGACTGAAGTTAACCCTGTGGCACTCCTCTGTGATCCCCTGTGCTCTCCGTGGTTAACGCCTTCCGTCGATACCAGTGAGCCATCATATAATCGTTTGTCAATCGTCTTCATTTTTAGAGTGGAGGAATTTTGGCCTACGACGATCTGCGCGACTGGATCAAAGCTCTCGACCGAGCCGGAGAACTGAAACGTATCCGCACTGAAGCGGATCCTATTTTAGAGATTGCGGAAATTACCGATCGCGTTTCGAAAAGCAGAGATAGAAATAGAGACAGAAGTAAAGACGGGCAGGGAATTGTCGGCGGAAAAGCTCTGCTATTTGAAAACCTGAAGGGCTATCCTGGCTCGCAACTTCTAATCAACCAGTTCGGTTCCGCCCGCCGCATGCGCCTGGCACTAGAAGTGGACGCTCTAGATGAAATTGCCGATCGTATCCGCGCCTTCATGGACGTAAAGTCTCCGCAGGGCTTCCTAGACAAAGTAAAGATGCTGCCCATGCTTGCCGAGATGGGCAAGTTCTTCCCCAAGACCGTAGCCACAGGCCCATGCAAAGAAGTAATCAAGCGCGACAATTTTTCGCTGCTGGATTTTCCCATCCTGCAATGCTGGCCCAAAGATGCGGGACGCTTCATCACGCTCCCTTGCGTAATCACACGCGACCCAAAGACCGGCAAGCGCAACGTGGGCATGTACCGCATGCAAATCTACGACGAAAGCACCACCGGCATGCACTGGCAGCGTCAAAAGGTAGCAGCCGAACACTACCGCGACAATCTGCGCAATGCCGTTGCTGAAGATCGTGTCGGGACGGGTGCCCTCGCCCGTCCAGCCGTGCGAAGCGCGGCAGCAGCAGTCGACATCATGGCAAGATCATCCGGAGGCTCAATGCTAGCGACCGGCGACCGTCCCTCGGGAAGAATGGAAGTAGCCGTAGCCATCGGCACTGATCCCGCCCTGACGTTCTCCGCAATAGTGCCCGCACCCCCTGACGTCGAAGAATTCATAATCGCCGGATTTCTGCGTCAGAGTCCGGTCGAATTAATAAAGTGCGAGACCGTCGATCTTGAAGTCCCAGCCAACGCTGAGATCATCCTTGAAGGCTACGTGAATCTAGACGAACTCCGCACCGAAGGCCCCTTCGGCGATCACACCGGCTTCTACTCGTTAGAAGATGAGTATCCAGTCTTCCACGTCACCTGCGTGACCCACAGAAAAGATCCTATCTATGCGACCACGGTAGTTGGCAAGCCGCCCCAAGAAGATGCCTGGATGGGTAAAGCCGTCGAACGCATTTTCCTGCCACTGATGAAGCTAACGATTCCCGAACTCGTAGACATCAATCTGCCAATCGAAGGTGTCTTTCATAATCTGATGCTAGTTTCCATTCGCAAATCCTATCCCGGACAAGCGCGCAAAGTAATGAACGCCATCTGGTCGTTAGGCCAGGCAATGTTTACCAAGTGCATCATCGTGGTCGATGAAGACGTCGACGTCCAAGATATAGCCGACGTCACATTAAAGGTTCTGAACAACATAGATCCTGAGCGCGACATACAGTTCACCATGGGTCCTGTAGATTCTCTAGACCACGCTGCCCGCCTTGCCAACTACGGATCGAAAATGGGAATCGACGCGACGCGCAAGTGGTCGACCGAGGGATTCGCGCGTCCGTGGCCTGACGAGATCGTGATGGATGCGAAGACGCGGGCACTTGTAGATGGAAAGTGGAAGGCGCTGGCTAAAGAGTTAGGGCTCGACTAGAAATCTAGATTAAAAATCTAAGGTTTGGATTCTCGCAGAAGAACGACATCGGAGTCAGTGTGGCCACGAAGAATGCCAAGCTTCTTCCCATCCGGCGACCAGTGAAACGACAAAATCTGCTCCGAATCGAAATTGGTGATCTGGTGGCCGCTGGAACCATCAAGGGGCTGAACCCAGACGTTGTCAACGCCATTTTCGCGAACTGGGTAGGCGACAGCTTTGCCATCAACCGTGAACTGCGGGCCGGCGGAAATGTGCGGATTGACCTCGAGCAAGCGCGGTGCGGTCAAAGTCGTAAGGTCAAGCAAAGCGACTTTCGGCGTGCCCGATGCCGATTCTAAATTAATAAATTCAACCAAGTAAGCCAGGATTTTGCCATCCGGCGAAATGTTCAATCCGCGTCCAGCTTGAAAGGCTTTGGGCACGACGCTGGATTCGACCGGTTCTGCCTTCCCGGTGCCGCCGAGAGTTCCGTTGATCGCAACGCGCCAAAGCCGCTGCGTGTCGCGAAAGAAATAAATCCAATCATGGTTGCCGGAGCACGTTACGGCCGAACCCCAGCCATCGTCCGGCCCGTCCGTTAACTGGACTGGGTGAGAACCGTCGGCATCTACGCGCCAGATTCCGATAGCATTTGCACCACCATGAAACGCCCACGGGAACGCCATGTATCGCGCTCCGCAGATAGAAATACCGAGCATTGCCGCGGATGGATCGCTCGTCAATACGGTGGAATTTTTGCCGGAAGCATCGCTTCGTACCAGGTGTGTAAAGTCCGATGTCAGCAAATTTCCGTCGGACGTCCAATTGAAAGAACCAATATGTTCTCCGTCGATCACGACCGAATTCAACGCTGCTGCTGAAGATGCGCTGCCATCACCAGGCACAATGTAAAGATTGCTCGCCGCCTTTTGTTGCACGGTCGCCAGAGTCTTGCCGTCGGCCGAAAGTCCCAGTGTGGAGTAACTATTCGTATCGCGAGAAATCGGTCGTACCCGGCCCTCCGAAAGCGAAACGAATCCGATCTGCCCCCGGGCGAAGTCCGGTCCTTTAGCTTGGTAGGTGACAAAAAGCCCCTCGCTGTCGGCAGCCCACTCCACGGTCGAAATATATTGCTCGGAAAATTTGAGCGTCTCAATTTTTCCACTATCTAAATCAAACTGACTAATGTCCCCAAATGCGCCGCCTGTAACCGTGGGATACGCGATCTTCTTTCCATTCGGAGACCATGCCGCCCAGCGCGGCAGGTATTCCAGCGGCTCAATGTGGAGTACTTTTTCGTCGCTGCCATCCAGCTTCGCGCTCAGAATCTGCCACTTGCCTGTCTCAGGATCATTGGCTCTGAAATACGCCATGCGAGCGCCATCTGGAGAAAATGTAAAGGAGCTATCCACATCGTGCACCACCGCCTGTGGAGTTCCTCCCAAAACCGGCGTGCGGTAAATATTGAAATCGCTGTTAATGGCGTTCTCCGCTTTGCGGAAGTAAACGTAGTTCCCATCGGGCGAGAATGCCACGCTGGGGATGTTGGCCGTCGGTGGAACAATCTGCGTATCGCTCGCGGTTGCAATATTACGCAGCCATAAACTGTTCTGGCCTCTATCATTCATCACCGTAAGCAGGTATTTCCCGTCAGAGGATATGGCGGTGACCACCGCTTTGTTCGAGTTGGTCACCTGCGAGATGCTGAAATTTTGAAATGGCGCGGGCGCCGCCCGATGCAGCATCGAGTAAACGCCAAAGCCCGCCGCCGCTAAAATCACAAGAGCGGCAATCGTCACTCCCACCAAACCCAACTTGTGTTGCTTCGCTGCGGCGACAACTGCCGAACTGCTGCCGTGAGCCAGTTGTACCGCGCTACTACCGGGATCAAGCGCTATGGCGCTCGATGGCAAAGCCGTATTTGTTCCGCTGAGCGCCGCACTCGAACCTGCAGCGGAGCCCGTATCCGCTCGACTAGGTGTAGCACGATTCGACTCCGTCTCGCGCTTGAGGCGCTTCAGATCGGCGCGCAAATCGGCAGCGTGCTGGTAGCGAAGATCGCGATCCTTTTCCAGCGCCTTATTGATAATGCGCTCAAGTTCCGCGGGCAAATCGGGATTCATTCTCACCGCGGCAACCGGGGACGAATCCAGAATCTCCCGCTGGATTACTCCCGAGCTTTCTCCTCGAAACGGCAACGTTCCCGTCGCCATCTCATAAAGCACAGCCCCGAATGAAAAAAGGTCAGTCCGCGCGTCAAGCTCCCGGGCACGCACCTGTTCCGGAGACATATAGGCCACTGTGCCCACCGCCATGCCCGGACTCGTCAGATGCGTTTCCACCGTGCCCGTTATAGTAGCGTCGGATCCGATTCTTCCTCCCGGTCCGGCTGCGGTCACCTTAGCCAATCCAAAGTCGAGAATCTTCGCGTGCCCACGCTTGGTCACGAAGATGTTGGCGGGTTTGATGTCACGGTGGACAATACCTTCCGCGTGAGCCGCATCGAGCGCATCGGCGATCTCAATCGCCAGCCCCAGCAACACATCCGTCTCCACCGGCCTGCCCGCGATACGATGCTTGAGAGTTACGCCCTCAAGAAATTCCATCGCGATGAAGGCCTGTCCGTCTTGCTCGCCAATGTCATAAATTGTGCAGATGTTGGGATGGTTTAGTGCGGAAGCAGCCTGAGCCTCGCGTTGAAAACGAGCCAGCGCCTGTGGATCACGCGCCACTTCTTCAGGCAGGAACTTAAGTGCCACAAAACGATGAAGCCGCGTGTCTTCAGCCTTATAAACCACGCCCATGCCGCCGCCACCGAGTTTTTCGACGATGCGGTAGTGCGAGATAGTTTGGCCGATCATTCGTGGCAAATCTTACGTTGGTGAAACCTCCAAGTCAATCGAAGCGGCCGCAGCAACTCATCGTTGCTCCCGGGTCAGCAATTCAAACTCTTCTGGAGTTCTAGGCCAGTCCTCTCGCAACAATCGGGACAATGATCGATCCGCGAGCAGCTTTCCTCCCGTCTGGCAATTTGGGCAGTAATTCGTTTCATTGGCTGCGTATCGTATGCGCTGAATTTTCGTCCCACATCGCAGGCATGGCTCCTTGTACCGGCCATGCACAGTCATTCCTGGACGAAACGCAGTAACTTTCTCAGGAAACTCATCGCCTGACTCTTGCCGCAAGCGCTCCGTCCACTGAGTCAGATTTTTGCGCACTGCCGCAAACAGCCGCTCAATCTGCTCCGGCTTCAGCTTCTGCGTCAATGCTAGTGGGGACAGTTGCGCTTCGAACAGAATCTCATCGGAGTACGCATTGCCGATGCCGCTGAATAATCGCGGATCCGTAAGAGCGCGTTTCAGCGTGTGATTCGCCGAGGTAAGGACCGTAGCAAAATGTTCCAGATCTGTTCCCAGCACCTCCAACCCGCCGGGATCCAGCGCCGCAAGGCCATTCTCTCCCGCCACCACATGCAGCGACGCCCGTTTTTTCGAACCTGCTTCCGTCCATAGCAGAGTCCCATCGGTGAAATCGAAGCCCGCAAGACCGCGAGGAGGTGAAACTTTGGCGCCGAGTTTTCGCCAGAGCAGCCTGCCGGCAATCATCAGATGTAGAACCAGCCAAATGTCATTCTCCATGTCGATGCAGATTCGTTTGCCCAGTCTGCGCAATTGGACGACAGTCTTACCCTCCGCTTCGTGCACAGGCGGCGTTGCAGTCCGTAACAAAAAAGGACTGGCAATTCGCACACGATCAAGTCGCTGGCCAAGAATGCGTTTTTCCAGCGCCTCGATGTAAACCACAATGTCAGGGAGTTCGGGCATGAGCCAAATACCTGGTTGCGACGTCGACTATGGTACATCTCCTGGTATGAGTCCTGCCCCTTGAGTCGAGACCGCAACTTGTGTTCTCATTGTTGTACGACGCACCCGCGAAGGTCCGTTTACGCGCTTCAACCTCAACCCTCAACCTCACCGCTGGCCGGCACATACGCACTGACGACCGGAGGCCGATGAGCGAACACCAAGAGGAGAATCATCATGAGCAAAGTCAACTATATTCCCAAGGGATACAACTCCGTTACGCCCTACCTCGTCATCAAGGGCGCCGCGAAAGCAATCGATTATTACAAGAATATTTTCGGAGCAACTGTCCTTGTGCGAATGGACAGTCCGGACGGCAAGGTCGGCCATGCCGAACTTCAAATCGGCGATTCTCGCATCATGTTGGCGGACGAAAATCTCGGCATGGGCAACCGCAGCGCCGAGAGCATCGGTTCATCTCCAGTGAGCCTCTATGTCTACCTCCCCGACTGCGATAAAGTCGTCGAAAAGGCGGTTGCGGAAGGAGCGAAAATACTGAAGCCTGTCCAGGACCAGTTCTATGGAGATCGCTCAGGGTTCATTCAAGACCCGTTCGGCCATCTTTGGGGTGTCGCAACGCATAAGGAAGATGTATCCGAAAAAGAAATGGCCGAGCGCGCCAAGAAAGTAATGCAGGCCGCTTGACGCGGATAACTCTGAGCTGTCGGTTCTCAGTTTGAGGCGGAGTCGATAACAGAAGCTCTGTCCTGTGGACCCTGTGTCTCCCGTGGTTAAGAATTGGAACTTGAACCACGAGAGACACAGAGGTGTACAGGAATCGCGACAAGCAGAACTGTTGAAAGACCAAAACCTGAATCCAAGGGATCGAATCAGCTCTGCGTATAATTGCAGCTAACAACTTCGAAAGGAAACTCGACCAAAATGCTTTCTGCTGGCAATCCTTTTCCAAGTTTTTCTCTCCCCAACCAGGACGGCAAGCCCACTAAGCTCTCCGATTTTGCCGGAAGCTGGCTCGTGGTTTATTTCTATCCCAAAGATGACACACCCGGCTGCACCATCCAGGCCAAGTCATTTACCGCAACCAAAGCGGACTTCGACGCTGCCGGAATCAAGGTCATCGGCATCAGTGCTGACGACGTGGCCTCGCACAAAAATTTCTGCAATAAGTTTTCCCTTACCGTTGAGTTCCTCGCCGACACTGATGGCAGCCTGATGAAGACCCTCGGTCTCGGGCAGGCCGAATGGAAGGGAATGAAGTTCTGGGAGCGTACCACCTTCGTCGTTGATCCCCATGGTACGATCCGCAAGGTCTACGAGAAAGTGAACCCCGAAGGCCACGAGAAAGTGTTGCTCGACGACATCGCAGCCCTGAAGTCCAAGGCTGCCTGATTTAACACTATTGCGCGAGCGGGTCGGTGACGAACTCCGATCCGCTATTCTTTTTCCATGGCCGACGCAGCGTTCCCGCCAAGCTCTCCGCCATGACCGCCGGCAGGATCTTATACATTCGAGCACGTAGATCGCGATAGCCCTGAATGCCTGCAAAAAGGTCGCTCATCAAGTCGCGGAAGCTCTTGCTTTGCGCGGTCAGCGACACAATCTTCTCGAGCACGCTGTCTCCAAATATCTGTCCACTGTAAAACCGCTTCGAAACGCGCGCCGCCAGCTTCAATTCACCGAGCACCTCGTCTTGCAGCCGGACGCGATAATCTTCGGGTTTATCCGCCAGTAAGGCTTGGGCGCACAACTCCGCCGACCGAAGCGCATAGTACAGACCCTCCCCAGTGATCGGATCCACGAGTCCTGCACTGTCGCCAATCATCGCCCAGCCGTCTCCACACGCCTCGAGCGCTTCGAAAGTGCGAAGTCTAAAGGACGGAAGAATATGCGAATAGAAGCGGGCGCCGTCTAGGCGGAACCCATTTTCCTCCAGCCATTGTTCCAACACACGCCGCAACTCGGCAGTAGAAATTTCACCCATCTTGCCCGCTACCCCGGCGGATACGTGATCTGTGCGCGGAAAGACCCAGATATAACCCGTAATTCCTTTGAGAAATTGAATCTGCATCAGAGAAGTGCAGCCGGGAATAAAATATCCCGCGGTAACCATCAAATCACTCGGCGGAATGGGTGAAAGAAACTGGGAGCGGAACGGATTGCGAGCGCCTGCCGCCAACACAAGATAAGACGCTTCATATTCACCCCGGGTAGTTTTCAGTTGCCAGTCACCGGGGTTGCCTGCGATGCGAGTTACGCGCTCGTTACAGACCTTAACGCCAGCGCACAGTGCCCGTTCAAGCACCAATCTATTGAGCTTCTCGCGGGAGAAGATCGCCACCGGATGCTGCATTTGAAAACGTACGCGCTGCCCCGAAGGACTGATCAGTTCGCAATCTTCAATGGGATTGCCGCCGTTGCCGGCCTCCGTCAGAAACGGATATTGCTCCAGAGCTTTGTGTGTGAGCCCGCCACCGCAGGGTTTTTCCCAGGCAAGCTTTTCGTCAAAAAGAAGAACGTTCTTTCCGCCCGCCCCTAGCAGGGAAGCGGCCAAAGCGCCCGCAGGACCGCCTCCAATAATAGCGACGGGGGCTTGCGTACTCATGTTCTGCTTGCGGAGCTTACTAGCATTGGCATCGTCGAAAAGCTCGCTAGCAGGTGAAAACACTTCACCCTAACTCTTGCGAGTTCTCCCCGAGTCGGGGTTGGCAGATTTGCTGCGAATCCGCAAACGCGGCGGTTATTGCAGCGTGGTCGCGTTGCTCAATCCCTGATAAATAAACAATCCCGCAATGACCAGGATCATGGCTCCCGACAAAGCGCCGAGCACCTTGAGCAACGGTGTGATCCTTTTCATCTTGGCCAGCACTTCCACCTGATCTTTTTGCATCTGGGATTCGGTGTCGTTGAGGAAGATTGAATCGTCCTCGTGCATGGTGAGGGTGCTGCGATAGATGAGGAGAATGATGAGTATCCCCGTCAAAACACCCCACGCGACAAGCAGCCCAAACATAGGAGACATGTGCCACCTCGGAGCTGAGATCGAGCCAATCCCCCGAAGTGCTATCTGAGTCTCAGCGAAAACCTCGTAGTATTCGCTGACGTTCGGGTAACGGCCCCTACTGCCGATGATTATAGACCCGTTGGCAAGCGGTGCGCGTCTTCTTTGCGGCCTTGGGCATCTAATTATCGGGTTTGGGAGAAGATACAGGCTAGGAAAAGCCTTGCCGAGCCGGGTTCAACCTTTGTTATAATTATCGCGTACAAGGAGATAACCAGATGGCGACTACCACCGTACCCGAAGTTCAGCCCAATACTCAGCACGATGCCCAGCCCAAGACCGCGGCACCCGTGCTGACCTCCAGCGCGATTGCCAAGGTCAAAGAAATCATGGCGACCCAGACACCGGTCCCGGCGGGATTGCGGTTGTCCGTAGTCGGTGGCGGTTGCTCCGGGTTTCAATACTCCATGGCCTTCGAAAATGGCGCCGGCATGATGGACAAAGTGTTCGACTTCGAAGGATTGAAGGTTTATGTGGACGCCACGTCCCTGATGTACCTGGGTGGAGCACACGTCGATTATGTCGAGACCCTCGAAGGTGCCGGATTCAAGTTCGAGAATCCGAACGTAAAGAGCACCTGCGGATGCGGCTCTTCGTTCAACGTTTAAGCACCCTGCTCGAGCACAAATACTTGGGCATCGACGTCGCGTGAGCCCGCGATCCTAAAAAACGGAAGAATGGAAGAGAAGATATAAAAAGCCTCGCTGCCGAAGCGAGGCTTTTCCTTTTGCGTGGCCTCTAGTTTTGCGGCACGCTTTGCACCGGGCTCTGCGGAGACGGAGTCGAACCACCAGGTGATTGAGATTGAAAGCCGCTAGGAGATGGCATAAGTTGTCCCGCCGCACCAGCCAGCGCACCTGCCCCTGGCACCTGTCCCGGAACAGCTCCCATCGCTCCCGCGGCCAGAAGACTAGTCGATATCGGCCCAGTCAGCAGGCCGCCGCGGTCGGCCTGTGGCACATAGATGAATAGCCAGTCGTTGTAGTGGTTTTTGTCGAAAAAAACATGGATGCTTTTCTCTTTACTCAGGCTCGCAACCCCGAGAATCGGTCCTCCGCCGAAGGTTTGCCCGCTTAGTCCGGAACTGGAATTTGAACTTGAATTCGATGCCGATCCGTTGGAATTCGAACTGTCTCCTGATCCGGATGAACTGGACGGATTGCTGGAGTCACCACTGCCGGAATCGCTACCCGCGGAACTTTGAGACCCCGCACCAGTTGCCTGCTGAGTTCCGCCCGATTGTCCTCCGAAGGCGGAAGTGCCTCCTTGCAGCCCCCCGAAGCTTCCTCCCTGACCAAATGCGCTTTGACCAGGCGTGGACCCCTGTCCGCCGATTCCGCCTTGCCCCGGGGTTTGTCCCAACACCGGTCCGTTGTTCAAGCTGATATCTTGCTGATGCAGGAGTTTAAAATCCAACTCCTTGCCAGTCTTTTTATCTATATTGACCGGATCGGTATAACGCTTGCGCAGGTACCGGATGTTGTTGGTATTTTCCAACTCCTCGAGGCGCGATGGATAGCGTCCAAGCTTCTTATAGAAGTGTTGAATTGCGCGCGCGTAAGAGTTGCCGCGATGCCTAAGCTCTATTTCGCGGTCACGGACAATCTGTTGTTTGATTGCGGGCAGCACGACAGACAATGCGATCAACATGAGCGCCAGCGCCAAGATCAGCGTGATCATCATATAGCCGCGCTGGCGATTTTTAAATTTGTTGATTTTGCAATTTCGTGATTTCAAACCACGCCGCATAACCACCAACTCGCCTTCAAATTACCAAATTACAGATTACGAAATTACAAAATTAAAATTCATCCTTGAGTTAAAGGCAGGCTCTGGCGGTTGTTGTTGAGGACATCTTCCACGTCCACGGCCGTCGGAGAGATGTGCAGGACGCGATAGCGCCGGTCGACGATGTCACCCTCAGCCGCAATAAAGATGTCCTCTCCCTGGGCTAAAAACACTTTCCTTGTCTCTCCCGGCCGATTAGCAAAACCAAAAAACTTCAGCGTAATCGGCGGCGGCGGCGGAACTGGCGGAGGGGAATGCAGAGTGGCAGACTCCGGTGTATCGGTGGTCCCGTTTCTTTTGGGTGTGTCGATAACCGCCACCGAGCCTGGGACAAAAATATTTCTTCCATTGCCCGCGTACTTGATTTCTTCGCTTTGGCTGAGCAGTTTCAAGTCAAGCGTAGGATCCAGCCGCGGCTCCGTCGCCGGCACCACTTTTCCCGAGGCCGTCCGGCGCGTTCCGGTTCGAGCTGGGGTCGATGTTTGCGCAGTTGTAGGGGCGGGAGCATTCGTCGACGAGGGCCAGAATTCATAGCCCAGCATCAGCAGCGCAACCCCACCTAACACCGCCAGCGCGATTACCTGCTTTCGATTTTCGACTCCCAGTTTCACTTAAGCACCCGACCGCAGATAACTGTGAATTGTGATTTCCAGCCGGACCTGCCCCGTATTTTCGGCAAGGTCAACGCTATCGACCTCGAAAAACATCTTCGACCGTTCCAGCGTATTGATGAACCGGACCAGTTGCAGATAATCCCCGGAAAAACTCCCCTGGATTTGAACCGGAATTATGCCGGAGCTTTCCGGTTCTTCTTCCTTGTACCTAGCCTGCTGCATCCGGACGCCATTCTCAGATCCCAACTTACCCAGTTCAGTAGCAAGTTCGGAATCCTTGGCAGCAAAGCGGTCCTTGTAAAATCCGTTAATCTGACCCTTCGCTAGATCGATCTTTTTGTCCATGCCCTGAAGCGGCGCTACCTCGCGCGTTTTCTTTAGCAATTCCACTCGCAGTTCGCTCAATTGCAACTGCCGCGAATCGGCCGAACCCACCAGCGGTGAAAACAGAACTGCCATAGCGACCACGTCGACGGCCAGCATCACCCCGATTGCAATCTTTAACTTGCGTCGTGAATTGCCCAGTTCCGGCATTACTTTCCACTCCCGTCCGGCGAATCGGGAACATAAGTTGAAATTATCGAAGCCAGCACACCGCTTCCCGTCTCGCCATTTTGGCTCTCCGCCACCAGTTGCGCTCCCTGGAAATGCTTGGAGCCTTCCATGCGATGGACCAGTTCCACGGCTGCGGAGCGCGAGTCGCCCGCGACTTTCATTTCCAATTTCATTTGATTCTCGTCACCTAGTTCCGGCCGAAGTGACACGACATGTAGGTTCGGAGGCATGACTTGTTCCAGATCTTCGAACGCGCGTGTCCAGGAAAATGCCTTGCGTTGAATGAGCCCATTCAAGAATTGTGACTGGTCGCGTGTGCTGCGGTTAGCGGCCATGTCGAGAAAAGCCTGCGCCTTTGCCCGTTCAGCGTCGCGTTCCGTAATTTGGGCCTGGAGTCGCGCGATGTCATGACGATCTCGTCCAGCGTCGGTCCATGCTTTCACCGTCCAGCCCAGCAGAAACACGGTCAATACCGCCAGCAGCCCCACGCCCAATCCCCACCGCGCCCAGAATTCACGGGCATCTTCGTAGGGCCGGGTTGCGAGATTGATATCGAGACGCATATTTATAAAATTGCTAAGAAATTAAAGCTCCTACCACACCCGCCATGCGCCAGCGTGGAACCGTCCCCGTGGTAGAACCAATTTGCGACGTCACCACCAGCTCTTCCACTTGCGCACCAGACTGATTCTTCAGCGCTCCCGCAGCGCTTCCCGCTTCCGACAACCCGGCAACATACACACGTTCAATATTCAGATTGTAGGTATCCTGAAAAAATACCACCGAGGGATAGACTTCTTCCGCCAGTTGATCGCCGGTGATGGTCACGCCGCGCACATTTTCAAGAGTGCGAAACAGTAACAGTTGTTCCTGATCGAGAATCGCAATGCTGATGGTGCGCGCGTCCACTTTGACCACGAGAGTTGGCCGCTCCGCGTCTGCGGCTCCGAGCGCCGCCAGCATCGATGGCATCACCATTCCGGGGTTGTAACCTGCATCGCGAAATGCCGACTCATATTCCTGTAGAACCGAGTTCAGGACTACGGCTGCCACCGCACGTACACCTTTTCCCGTTGACTGCGCATGATACGAGACGCGGGCATCGGCCGGATCAAACGGCAGCGATTTCTTCAGTCGAAAGCGAACCACCGCCTCAGCCTCATCCCGTTTCGTTGGGAGCGTTTCGAAATCCAGCAGCACGACCCGCACCGCAGTATCCGGCAAGATAGCGATTACGTCGTGCGAACGGCCACCAACGCTGCTTAGCGCGCTTTCAATCGCCTGTCGGACAGCGGTGCCATCACGCAGATTCGCTTCCATCAAGTCGGGAACCACCGTCCCTGGCGCCAATTCTCGCGCCGACGCCATTTCCACCATCCGCCCGGCATCGGCCGCGCGGCCCGCCAGAACGCGATCCGCAGCGATTTCGCAGGCGAGCGTCGGACGGCGGTCGCGTTTTGAAGAAATGGTCATCGGCTGATTGAAATAACCTCTGCTTCGGCGCTCGGCTCTGGAATGGGTAACCGGTCTTCTTTGAGTCCATCCAAGTGGAACTCGATTGCTTCTTGAATCAAAGCGCGGACCTCGGCTCGTGTGCTGCCGGTGGTTACCACTCCAGGCAAGTCGGGAACATAAGCCGCCCAGCCGGTATCGGATTTTTCGTAAACAACGACGTAGTTCAAGGTTTCAATCCTGCTTGCTTGAGGACGCTGTTCAGAGTGCCCGGGGGAAGATCGTCATTCGGATGCCCTGGCAATGTGACGCGTCCTGGCTTCATCGGGTGCTTATACTGCCGATGACTTCCGCGAGTTTGTTTCAGAAACCAGCCGTCCCGCTCCAGCAACTTGATGATATCCCGTACTTTCATGGCGAGAATAGTTACCTCTGCAGATGCCGGGATTGGACTTTTGGCTCTCGCAGAAGGTAACCGCCTCGTAACCAGCCTCAGCGCATGGTCTCGATAAAGGTCACTTTGTTGATCTCTTTCAGCGTGGTGAATCCTCCGCGGACCTTGTCCAGCGCCGATTCACGCAGGAAGCGCATGCCATCTTCACGAGCCGCGCGCCGTATCTCTGAGGTTGGTTTCCGCTCCAGAATCATCTCTCGGATGCGGTCCGTCAAATCCAGAAGTTCATGAATTGCAGTCCGGCCCCGGAAGCCCGTTCCCGCGCACTCAATGCAGCCCTGGCCCTCATACAACGGAACCTGCGCCCACTGCTTCGGGTCGAGACCGCTCGCCTCAAGCACTTCGTCCGGATAATGCACAGCCGTCCGGCAGGAATCGCAGATAATCCTCACCAACCGCTGCGCCAGAATACAGTTCAGTGCCGACACAAAGTTGTAAGGCTCAACGCCCATGTTCAGGAAGCGTCCCAGCACGTCGACCACGTTATTGGCGTGGACAGTCGTGAACACAAGATGTCCCGTCAGCGCCGATTGGATCGCGATCTGTGCCGTTTCGTTATCGCGAATTTCGCCGACCATGATCTTGTCCGGGTCATGGCGCAGAATCGACCGCAGGCCGCGGGCAAACGTTAATCCCTTTTTCTCGTTGACCGGGATCTGAGTAATCCCACGCAGTTGATACTCGACCGGATCTTCAATGGTGATGATCTTGTCTTCATCGGTCTTGATCTCATTAACGGCGGCATAGAGTGTCGTGGTTTTGCCGCTACCCGTCGGTCCCGTGACCAGCACCATGCCGTAAGGTTCCTTGATATAGCGGCGAAAGCGACGCAAATCATCTTCATCAAAACCGACGACTTCAAGCGTGAGCTTCTTAAACTTCTCGCTCATCGACTCTTTATCGAGCACGCGGAGCACAGCGTCTTCGCCATGGATCGACGGCATGATCGACACGCGGAAGTCGATGGCACGCCCGTTGTACTTCACGCGGAAGCGGCCGTCCTGCGGCACGCGGCGCTCGGAAATGTCGAGCTCGCTCATGACCTTGATGCGCGAAATGATGGTCGAATGATGCTCTTTGCCGATCGGCGGCATGGCATTCGTGAGCACCCCGTCAATTCGAAACTTGATGTACACCGAGTCGTCCCGCGTCTCGATGTGGATGTCACTAGCACGCCGCTGCAACGCCGTGAAAATCGTAGTGTCGACTAAGCGGATGATCGGACTCATGTCCTGGCCCGCCGTCGCCGTCAACTTGTCGATGGAGATGGTCTCGTCGTTCCCGGCCTCGTCCTCGCGGATTACATCGAGCGTGAATCCTTCGCTCGCGTCTTCCAGCACGCGTTTCGACTGCTCGGTCTTCTGCAGAATGTCGGAGATTTGCTTGAGAGTCGAAACCTTGGTGACGATTCGCTTGCCCAGCAGCAGGCTGATCTCATCGATCATCATCAACTGGCTGGGATCAGCAATCGCAATCGCCAGTCGTCCATCCGCCGTTTCATCCAGCGGCACGAATTTGTAGCGGAACATCAGGTGCACCGGAATCTTTTCAAACAGATCGTGGTGCAACTGGAAATCGCTGAGATCGATGAATTCACAACGGTAACGTCGCGCAATATCCCGCGCCCGTTCGATTTCGTCGGGAATTGTCGCCGGTTCCGGCACCAGCTTCCCGCCACTCCCGCCGTTTACCACTGCTGTTTTCTTATCCGCCATGCCCATTCCAGTTTACAGCCCTTCCACATCCAGTTGCATTTCGTATCTTGCGTCGTATATTGCGGTTGTCCTTGCACTTCGTATCAGAGCATCGCTTTAGCGATGCCGAAGTTCTCGGACTTAAACCGCCTCTTAAGGGGCTGACACTCCCCTCAATGTATGTTCGCTCCTAAGGTAAAGATCGGCATATACAGCGAGATCAGTATGCCCCCTACAAAGACTGCCATGATGATCAGAATTACGGGTTCAATCAACGCCATAGTCGCGCTCAGAGCCGTTTGTACGTCTTCTTCATAAAATTCCGCCACCGAAGCCAGCATCGCAGGTAGCGCGCCGGTCGATTCGCCGACCTCCAGCATTTCCACCGCGAGATCGGGAAACAGCTTTTGCTTTTCCAGGCTGTGGGACAGGGTCTGGCCTTCGCGGACGCGTTCTGCCGCAGCAGTGACGCCGTTCACCATCTGCCGGCTGCTCATCGATTCGCCGGCTGTTTCCATCGCCGGCACCAAAGGCAGCCCGCCTTGGAGCAGCGTCCCCAGAATGCGCGAAAAATTTGCTACCTGGTACTTCAGACGGATTTCGCCAATCAGTGGCAAAGACAGTAGAAACCGGTCAATGCGCTCGGCTCCTCGATCGCTTTGTTTCCAGCGCCACAATAGAACGCCCACCACTCCCCCAACCAACAACACCACCCAGGCGTATTTCTGCGCGTTCAGGCCGAGCGCAAGCATAAAGACCGTGATTGCTGGCAGCTGCGCTCCCAGGTTGTCGAACAGGTCGGCAAATTTCGGGATCACGAAGGTGATCAGAAAGATCAACATCACCATCACCATCGTAACCAGCAGAGTCGGATATACCAGGGACACCAAGAGCTTCTTACGGAAAGTCTGCACCATCCGCTGATATGTGATGTAGCGGTTCAGGACTTCTTCCATGTTGCCGCTCTTCTCGCCAGCCATCAGCGTAGTCGTGTACATCTTCGGAAACACCTGCTGCGCGGCAAAAGCGTCAGACAACAACTCGCCGCCCTTCACCCGTTCGCGGACGTTTTCGAGTAACTGCAGAAGCGACTTGTCCCGCTGCCGCTTGATCAAGAGATCCAGCGCCGTCAGGATTGGAAGCCCTGCCTTGATCAAAGTCAGAAACTGTTGGTTGAAGATCAGAAAGGTCGACTGCCGCAGCTTACCGCGCTGGCCACGACCGCTGCTGAGGATCGTCCGCGGCTTGACCCAATAAACCAGGTAGCCCTGCTGCACGAATCGGTCATGAACCTCCGCCTCCGAATAGCCATGCTCCACCTGCTGCCGCAGATGCCCCTGCTCGTCGGCGACTTTGACTAGGAATTGTGCCATTTGCTGCCTTCGGATCCTGAGGAAGATCCCGAATTTCTACAGAACAAACCTTTGCTACCAAGCGTCAAAACCAAGTGTAACACTGTGTCCCCAAAGCGCTTACAGCGTGTTGTCTGCCTTTGTGGTACGCAAGTAACCCAACTATTTAATGGAGCGACGGGCGCCCTCGCTCATCCATCCCAAACCGCTGGGCCCAAAATTACGGAACCAACTCTCCCTCCACCGTCTCTACTCCCGGAGGAGGCGTGAACTTAAACTGGCCGTCGCTCAACTCCAGATTCTCTTTCCAGCCAGCAAACCGGAACTCCGTCGTCGCCTCATCCGCATCCACTAATACGATGCGGACAATCTGGTGCGAGGGTGTGATCTCCAGCAGCACCTCGTTGACCTGTCCCATCCCCGCCTGTGGAACTCCGCGCAACACAATGTCCCCCGCAACCTGAGGAGACTGATCTATTGCTTTAGAGAGTCCGCGTAACTCGCTTTCCAGCTTAGTTTTACCGAGCAAGAAAGCTAATGGAGAGCGCAGGTCGTCGAGCTTTTTCAAAGATGTTTTTCTGAGTTGCCGTTCCGACGGCAGATAAAACCACACAACTTCGCCGTCGCTGATAAACAGCTTCTCTTTCGGAGAACGATATTCCCACCTCATCTTGCGCGGCTTTTTCAACCACAAAGTACCGGACTCCACTCGCTCCGGACCGTCCCCCTGATAGATCTCAGTGAAGTCCGATTGCAAACTGCGCAAATGGTTATAGTGGTCGTCAACAGCGCGGGCGAGCTGGTGGATGTCGTTATTTTGTCCCAGAACCGGGACGACGATGATTACAATTAGCAGCCAGCCCAGCAGCAGCCGACACGCAGCGCGGCGACTCAACTTTTGTTTTCCCCTTGTCAAGTTTACCGCGACAAACTTCGCACGCGCATTAAATCTGAATGAAAGTTAAAGTCGGCTCGAGGGTGCCCCATCCTAACGTCGCGCTTTTTGCGACGTTAGGGTGGGTACACACACTCGTCGCACAACGAGCCTTTGCTGGCCCACCTGTGCACGATCGCGACTGCACTACCATGACCAAAGCTGCCTCACCCTTCGCGCTTTTCGAAGGGTGAGCACCACGAACCTAGACGCCATGTTCATTCGTCGCATACAAACAGATAGACGGATGGCCCATTCAAAATTCCGCGTTCTTTGCGAAATTTAGAGTGGGGATTTGCGGGTATGCGAACGTCTGAAGGACCGGAAGTAAAGAACTTTCGCCACTATTCCTTAGGAGAAATCGGAATCGTGGAGATCGGATCGGAGTGGACAGCAAGAGATCGAGAAGCAAGAACCTGCGACAGACCAGCCCGAGTGTTTCTCCACCCAGGTTAGCGTCCAAAGAACGGACGCGAACCTGGGCCGCACTGTACTCAGGAGGGCATGTCAGGTGCGCCACTTCTCGCGCACTTTGCGCAGGCATCCCAACTTTTTTCATCACATTTTTCTCGTACGCTCATCACAGACTTGTCCCGCAATCGCTGCGAAGATATCTCGACAGTGGACCATCGAGAAGTGCCAGTCTCCAGAGACGAGCCCATTTCCGGTCTCAAACTTTTCACCGCTATTTGACAACACATGGCCCAGGTCAGCACCCCCGCAAGTGTACGCCAAACAGTAAAATTCACGGCTAAGTCCCATCTTTTGAATACTGTGCCTCTAACTATTGTACTATCAATGACTTAACTCATTTAGGGGGAGGGGGTACCCCCATGAATTCGCCGGTTTTTCCCGCGAATAGCCCCGCGCAATAAATGGAGTACTGCCCAGTCCCGCCGACTCTAATAAACATTGCGCACTCGCCGATCACCCGCTCCAGCAGAGGATTGTGATAGACGATCCAAACCGTCCGCGGAACTCGCTCCAGCGACTTCTCCAGTCGCAGCAGAACTTCAGAGAATGAGCGCTCCGGCAGCGGGTTAAAAAAATAGAGCACCAGCGGCTCCGCCGGCAATTCGAACTCGCAAGCGTCCGCGCACACCGCTTCGATCTGTGCACACCGCTGCGTTGCGGAATGGTAGGCGCGAATATTCTCTTCCGCCGCGCAATGCAGCCCGGCAATCAATTCAACGCCCACAATTTTTCGAAATGGATACTCCGAAGCCATCAGCAGCGTGCGTCCCTTACCCGAACCAAGGTCGACAAAGGTGAATGTATCAAACGCAATAGGCAAGCTTGCCATCATCTCGCGAAACAGCGCTGGCTCCGTCGGCTGATAAGGAGAATAAAACAATCCCAGTAGCCGCATACGCCATCCCACAGTGCCGCCAGTCGTGTTAACACGATTCTCCCAGTCGTACTCCATGTCGCCATAACGTTGTCGCCGGCGCTCGGGAGTCGAATCAAGTACGAAGCTCCACAGATTGCGGACCAGCAGGAAAGCGGCCTTCGCAGCGCCGAGCTCGCGTGATTGTTCATGCCACCAGCCGCGTAGAGCACTCCATAATTGTCGAAGGAAAGATTGTGGAAGGAAAGATCGTTGGCGGGAACTTAAGTGCACGCCTGCATGCTAACAAACTCGCATGTTTAGGTTTTTACAGATTGAAGGTTTTCTCTGTGCCTCTGTGCCTTCGTGGTGAGGTTCTGGTTTGTGAACGAAGCTGGCAAACTACTTCAAAGCCGCCTCGCCCTTTCGTGGCGGTTGCGCCGCGGAAGCACCCGGCGGAAGGCCCTTGGTAATGAAGTAAAACTTGTCCGCATCCTGCACTTCGATACGTCCATCCGTCATCAGCTTGTAGGGCCGCCCTGCCGGATCGGTCGGTGTCCCGTGGATAAAACCCGCACGGTCAAGATCAGCCATACTCGCAGGCAGTCTTCCATTCTGTTGGCGATACTTTTCGACTACCTGCTCCAGCCGCGTCACGTCTTCATCCACTTGAAGAGCACGTAAATGATCGACCGCGTTCTGTCGGACGTCGACATCTTTTGTGCTCTGGTAGGTGGTGAACCACAACATGCGCGCCGTGTCGAATTCTCCCGCATGCTGTGCCATACGTGCCGCCAGGATGGGCATGAATTCGTTGGTTCCCGGAAGCTGCGCCCCCTGCATAAAAGCATCCGCCGCCTTGGGGTAGTCCTTCAACTCGGTGTAATAGAGAAATCCCAAGTTGTAATACAGCCGCCACTGGCCGGGATTGTGCGCGATCCCGAACTTCATCAGAGAGAGAGCAGCGCCCGGTAAACCCGCACCATTAGGAGGCTGCGGAGCCAGAAAGTTGGCCCCGAACTGATACGCAGGCAAAAGCCGTGGATCTAATTCCGTTGTGACTTCCAGAAGCGGCGCCAGCAAACGAAAATCGCCGGAACCAGCGTGATGCTGCTCTCCGAAATATTGCACGGCACGCGTCCAATAGATGTCTGCCAATAGGCCGGTGTACCCCAGGCTCAACCGTCGCAGCACCTTGGGAGAGCTAATATAAAGCGCCTCCTGCGGTGGCGATGCCCGCCGCATCTGGTCGATGGCGTGGAGCATTGCCACTCCGCCGGCCATCGAAAATAACAGCACGGCAATTGCCATCGCGTTCACGCGTCCAGTGGCAGTCATTCTCATTTCAAATTCCGCCGCTGGAAGATTAGCACCGCTCCCGCAATAGCCATGGTCGCGTACAGCAGCGCATACAGGCTGTTGTATAGAATTAGTCGTCCTGGTACGGCGTCTCCATGTGCGACCTGACTGATTACGTTCAACGCAGAAAAATTCGGCACCAGATAGGCGACCGCAGCTGCGAGCCAGCCTCCGACTCCCGGAGTAATGTTGGCAAGCCCTCGCAGATCACCGGCCAAGCTTCCGATTACGAAAAGAGCGAAGGTGAAGACGGCCGACAACAGCGGCGTCGAAAAGGACGAGAAAAACAGCGCCAGCGCGCACACGATCAGAAACTGCAACACGATGAAATACAGCGCCACGAGCACCCACACATCCATATTTTCGAATCTGTGGGTTACGTAGAGCAGCGCCAGAAGCACACCGACCGCCATCACGAACGTGTTCACCAACAGCGTTCCCGTGAGCCCAAAGAACTTACCTACTACGAACTCCCATCGGCGAACCGGCCGCGATAGCACTGTGTACAGGGTACGTTTATCGATCTCTTTCGAAACCAGGCCAATCCCGATAAAAATCGCAATCACCACCCCGAACAGCGACACCGCCGTCAACCCGAGGTTCACCACCACTAGGCGCTCAATGTCGATCGAGATTTCCCCCACCAGAATCGCCGCCCCTGAAAGTAGCAGCGCAAACGCGATTAGGTTATACAGAACCCGGTCGCGCACCGCCTCGCGAAAAGTGTTGAAGGCGATATAACCGATGCGTGAGTTCATACGCTCGCCCCTTTTCGATTTTCTTCTTTTCGGATTTCGGCGGGTCCCAGCTTCTGGATGTAATATTCCTCCAGCGAACTGCGCACCGGCGTCAACGAAATCAGTTTGAGGCGCTCCCGCCGCAGTACTTCGAGCGCCGCGTCCTGCTGCTCTTCCACCAATACCGCATTTACGGTGTTGCCGCTGACCGTCGCCTCAGCTCCAAGGCTCGTCAAACCCACCGGCACTTTCTGTGCGTGAAAAACAATCTCGACTTTGCCTTGAGTCTGCGAAGTCAAGTCCGCGACCGTTCCTACGCCGCGTAACTCACCCTGGTGGATAACACCCACTCGATCACAAAGCGCCTCCGCATCCGACAGAATATGTGTCGAAAAGAAAACCGTCTTGCCTTCATGCCGCAGTTGTTGAATCAGATCGCGAACCTCGCGCCGCCCCATCGGATCCAGCCCCGACATCGGCTCATCCAGAAACACCAGCTTCGGATCGTGCAGGATCGCCTGAGCCAGTCCTACCCGCTGCAACATGCCTTTCGAGAACTTCCGCAACTGCATCCCCGCCGAATCGGTCAATCCTACCCGCGCCAGCATCTGCTCCACTCGCGCCGAGCGCCCCTTTGCCGGCACTCCAGAAAGCTGCCCATAATAGTTGAGCAATTCTCGCGGGCTTAGATGGTCGTAGAAGTAGGGCTGCTCGGGCAGAAATCCAATCTGCGATTTCACCCGCGGATTATCCATCTCCATCCCGAGAATCCGTGCGGTTCCCGCCGTCGGAAACACCAATCCCATCAGTAGTTTGAGAGTAGTGGTCTTGCCCGCGCCATTCGGACCGAGGAAGCCGAACACCTCTCCTTCTTCAATCGTCAGCCGCAGCGTCCGCAACGCGGGTTTGGGCCGCTTGCGCCAGAATCCGACGAGATAGCTTTTTTCCAGGTCGAGAATTTCAATCGCCGCCATTGTCTGTATGAGCTTCTATGCGAACTAACGACAAGTCCCTAGCGTTGGATTTGATGTGGGGTCCTACGAGAAGAATTATAAGCAATGATTGCGCGATTGGGAGTATCTGGCCGCTCGGGCGGTTACGAAGGTAAACCGCCGTTCTTCAGATCAGGTTCAGACCATCTTCAGATCATCGAGTTCACATGATCGAGTTCAGATCAACGAAGTTCAATAAATCTCCCGTTGAGTTCCACCTACTGTAGCGGACTGACCGTGCCATCGCAGGTCGTGATCGTTGTCAGGCTGAAGCGCACCACTGCGTCGGCATACGAACAGAAAGATCGCACTCCTGAATAGTTTTGCAAAACTGGAGCCGCAATAACAGTGTAGTTTGAGGCCGGAGTGCCGGTTGCGTTGCTCAGCGTGAAGGTGTACGCGCCCCGGATACCGGTCGCCAGCTGCGAATCGATCAAACACGCGCCAGCTGAGGTGGGAATCGTCGTTCCACTGCAGGTGCCTGCCAGATTCGACAAGGAGGCTGCAAAGCCTACCGTTGGATAAGTGGAGTTATAGGTAATCTGCGCTGTGTTCACCGTCCGCACCGCTGCTACTGCCGCCGATTCGTTGGCCGAGATGCGCGAACGCAGAAAACTCGGAATTGCAATCGCCGCGATGACCAGGATAATGGCCACTACAATCAGCAATTCGATAAGTGAAAATCCTTTGGCCCTTCGCATCATGTCTCCCTGATCCCCGATTAGCATCCGACGACAGTTCAAATAGAGGTGTTGCATTTTGCATGCCGGACGCAACCCCGCCGCACCCACCGTAAGTCCTTGGGAACGCAATGTAATTTGCAGCCACGTTCTACTCGTCGCGGCTTACGTCATTCCTCGCACCGAGAAGTGACATTTTGTGTCAGTGGATCTCAAGAGTTGGCCCCACCAATCATCCAAGACGCCCATCAGAAAAACTCCAAAATAAAAGAGCAGAGGATTTCTCCTCTGCTCTTTTTCGGCTGATACCCTCCCCCAGGTACTTTGCCAAATCCGAACTTATTGCAGCGGGGTTTCGGTGCCGGCGCAGGACGTCTGTGAAGCGGTGACGTAACGCACCACAGCATCTGCAACCGAGCAGAACGTGCGCACGCCCGTCGTGTTCTGTGTCAGCGGGTTGCCGTATGCATAATAGTTGGAGGCCGGAGTACCGGTCGCGCCACCCACACCGAACTTGTACCCGCTCTTGGTGCCCGAAGCCAGCTGCGAATCGATCAAACACGCTGAAGTCGAAGTAGGAATAACGGTTCCCGTGCAAGTGCCGGAAAGAACGCTCAGGCTGGCCGCAAAGCCAACCGTCGGATAGGCCGAGTTGTACGAAATCTGTGATGTGTTCAGTGTGCGAACCGACGCCACAGCGGACGACTCATTGGCCGCGATACGTGCGCGCAACAGGTTCGGGATAGCAATCGCAGCGATAATTAGAATGATAGCGACCACAATCAGTAGTTCGATTAAGGAAAAACCTTTCTGTTTCCGCACTTCTGAAATCCTCCGGCCCCATCCAGGGGTTTTGATTTATCACAGCAATGCTCTGGTCATTGCATCTGACGAACCGTTGCCGGGCCCGTGACCGGGAGTTAAGGTCATATCAGATTCAGCCTGTGTTTTCACGCACGTAGCACTGTTGTCAAGTCTGGGAGGTGCTTGATTTGGTCGCAGAGGCGAGGCTGACCTGACAAAATTCGACAGGAACGTCCAATTGTTGCTAGTTGCCGCACGATCTTTTTCGAGGAGATAATCGGAAAAGCTTTTGGGAAAAAATCGCAAAAAAAAATAAAAAGAGCAGAGGATTTCTCCTCTGCTCTTTTTCGGCTGATACCCTCCCCCAGGTACTTTGCCAAATCCAAACTTATTGCAGCGGGGTTTCGGTGCCGGCGCAGGACGTCTGTGAAGCGGTGACGTAACGCACCACAGCATCTGCAACCGAGCAGAACGTGCGCACGCCCGTCGTGTTCTGTGTCAGCGGGTTGCCGTATGCATAGTAGTTGGAAGCCGGAGTACCGGTCGCGCCACCTACACCGAACGAATAGCCGCTCTTGGTGCCCGACGCCAGCTGTGAATCGATCAAACACGCTGAAGTCGAAGTAGGAATGACGGTTCCCGTGCAAGTGCCGGAAAGAACGCTCAGGCTGGCCGCAAAGCCAACCGTCGGATAGGCCGAGTTGTACGAAATCTGTGATGTGTTCAGTGTGCGAACCGACGCCACAGCGGACGACTCATTGGCCGCGATACGTGCGCGCAACAGGTTCGGGATAGCAATCGCAGCGATGATCAAAATGATCGCCACTACGATCAGCAGTTCGATTAGTGAGAAGCCCTTTTGTTTCCGCATTTATATTGTCCTCGTCTCCGTTTGACTGTTTTGGTTGGATGACCAACTCGCATGTACTATCGCACTCTAAGGGCCAGAGGCCCAAGTGACGGAAGTCAGATGTCCTTCTGGACCAAACCTCAGTGTTTTCAGTCACGCCCCGCAGGATAGTCACCTCCTGCATCACCTTCAATTCTTCCAGTATGACACTTTCAGAGAGCCAGATTGACAAATTTTGCCAGTCGATCCTCATCTCCATTTTCCCGCCAAACCGCCCGTCAGAAGCCGTAACTCCCATTTGGGAACGCTCGCTTATGTGTTTCTTGCATCCGTCGATTCTTATTTTCCGGTAGCTTTGGGAACTGAGAAGAAGGGAGTTTGTGCATCTGAAAACCGAAGCAGGATTTACCCTCGAGGCAATATCACGGACTCTAAGTAGATTTAGTGTGCTGCCTCCGCTGTGGACTGATGACCCTGCACCATTCTCGGATGCGACCAACGTTACATTTCAATAGAACGTCTATCTGTAGTGATTTCCGTCTGCTCCGGGAAATCCAAGCAGACTTCAGTTCCCGGAGAGAAGCAACTGTGCCGCTTTCTGCGCCGCCGCAAGATCTAGCGAGAAATGCGCCACCTGTTCGTAGATCGCATCGGCGTCGTCTGAGCGACCTTCTCGCTGCAAGGCTTGTGCCAACAGCAAGTAGCCAATATCTGTGCGCTCGGTCGCGAGCGCGAGCGAGTATTGGCGAACGGCCTCGGGCAGGTCACCACTCTCCTGGGCGATCAAGCCGAGTCCTGTCATCGCCCTGGCCCGGTCGGGAGCCAACTGAAGCGCCGTCTCGAAACACTGCTTCGCCTTCATCGGCTCCCCCATTTTTCGATAGACAAATCCTAAACGGTTGTAGCCCGTAGCACGCGTATCCATATCGGCCGCGCGGCGAGCCACCAGCTCAAACTGCTCGATTGCCCCTGCCAGATTGCCGCTGTGCTCCTCATAGTCGCCGAGGCCAAGGGTGGCGGTCGGGCCGCCGGGAACAATGGCGAGCGCCGCCCTGTAGTGCGCGCCGGCCTCTTCGACCCGATCCTGACTGAGCAGAAAACTCGCCAAGTTATTTTGTGCGCCGTAGCTGTTCTCTTTGACCGCCAGGGTATGGAGCCACAGTGATTCAGTATCCTGCCAGTAGCCAACCTGCCGATAGGTGAGCGTACCTAGCGCTAGCAGACAAGCAACGGCAGAAACGGCGAGATATGGCGCAGGAATTCGAGAAGCTTCGGACCAATCCGCAGCCACCCAGATTGACATCAGAAACAAGCCAATGAACGGAAGGTAGGCATAGCGATCCGCCATTGCTTGAGAGCCCACTTGAACCAGCCCGATCATCGGCACCAAGCTGCCCAGAAACCAGAACCAACCGACGGCAAGATATCGTTGCTGGCGCGCGCGGAGCACCCAGGCCGTGACAAGCAACAGGAGGACCGCAGCCGCACCTACTTGCCATGCAGGATAGGGTCCGACGTGCACATAAAGGACCGCCAGCTTAGATGGCCAGACGGCTTTCCCAAGGTAGCGCACATACGAGATCAACACATTCTCCAGCCGCAAGCGCAGAGCGTACTGAGAGAAAGGCTGGACGGCGCCCCCTCCCGCCTGAGCCTTGATCGTCACCATCGCGCTCGCCGCCGAGAGCAGCAGCAATGGCACCTTCTCCAAGACGAGCCGTCCAACCCCGAATCTCGGTGAGTGTCCGACTTGCTCCAACGCCCCATCTGGCACCGAAGCCCTAATCCGGCGCAGCGGCCAGTAATCCCATAGCAGGAGCAAAAATGGAAACGTGACCGCCTGAGGTTTACTGAGCAGCGAAAGCATAAACAAAAATACCACTGCGGCGTATCGACGAAGCCCCGGTTTGCGCCCGTACCCAGCATAGGCATACAGTGCGAGCAGAAAGAACAGCATGCTCAATACATTCTTCCGCTCGGCCGCCCATGCCACCGACTCGACGTTCATCGGATGCAACGCGAACAAAGCGGCGACCATCAGGCTGCGCCAGCGGAATCCCGTAGCGCTCTGCAGCAGCAAAAACAGAAGTACGGCGTTGGCCGCGTGCAGCAGGACGTTCACATAGTGATGTCCAATGGGATTCACACCGAAAAGTTGGCAGTCGAGCGCGTGGGACAGCCAGGTCAGGGGGTGCCAGTTCGCTTGCTCATATGCGGTGAAAGCCCATTTCACAGTCGCCCAAGTCAGGCCAGCCCGCACGTGCGCATTGGCTACGATGTATCCACTGTCGTCATACTCAACGAATCCGTTGTCAACCACAGGATGGTAGAACACCAGCACAACGACGGTCAGCAGCAGACACAACAGCAGAGTTCGCTCCCGTGGCGACTGAAACAGCCGTAAGGAAGTCGAGACTTCGGGTGCTTCCAGACGCTTCGCCGCCGCCGCAGAGGAACTCATAGATTCGATATTATTGGATGCACTTTATTTTGAACCAGTCATGAACCATCGCGAGGAAGAACTATGAGACGTGAGTGCCCTTGGTAACCGCTGGATAGTCCGCTCGATGTCCACTCCGAACCCTCCGTCTCTGCGCTAGAATGGGCCTCGCCGGAGTGCTCATGCCGAATCTTCAATCCCATGCCGATCGCGACATCGCTCGTGCTTCCACTCTGCCTGCAACTCTTTACTTCAATGCGGAGACTTTTGCCGCCGAAAAGACCAAGCTCTTCGCCTCTACCTGGCAGGTCGTCGGTCATGTTCACCAGGCCGCGAATCCCGGCGACTACTTTACCTTTGACCTTATTGGAGAGCCGCTTCTCATCGTCCGCGGCGAGGACGGCGTTCTCCGTGGTTTTTATAATGTCTGCCGTCATCGCGCCGGCAATCCCGCTTCCGGCTGCGGAAACCGCAAACTCTTCCGCTGTGCCTACCACGGTTGGACCTACCGTCTCGACGGTGCTTTACTCGTCACCCCCGAATTCGATGGCGTCGAAGATTTCGATACTGCGGAATTCGGCCTTGTGCCAGTTCTCATCGAAGAATGGTTCAACCTCATCTTCGTCAATCTCGATCCCGAGGCCGGACCGCTCGCCGAGTCTCTGGGCGAAATGCCCTCCCGCGCTGAGAAATTTAATTTCAAGAACATGAAGTTTTCCGAACGCCGTACCTACGAAATGAACTGCAATTGGAAGACCTACATCGACAACTATCTTGAGGGATACCATCTGCCAAGCGTTCACCCGGCGCTCAACCGCGAAGTTAACTACAATGCCTATACCGTCGAGCCTTATCAGCAGTATGTTCGCCAGTGGACCCCAATCCGCGGCACCCAGCCCGGAGACGCCGCCCCGCGCCGCTACCCGGAATCAGGTAATCACAACGGCGACGAACTCACCGCCGACTATTTCTGGGTCTTTCCTAACTGGATGCTCAACTGCTACCCCGACAACATTTCGCTCAACATCATCCTACCGCTGGCGCCCGAGCGTACTCTGGCCATTTTCGAATGGTATCTACCCGAGAAGGATCTGGGCAGCGAAGCTGCCAACAAGGCTTTGGCGTTCAGCGACGAGATTCAACTTGAAGACATCAGCATCTGTGAGATCGTGCAGAAGAATCTCCACTCCCGCAGTTATCACAGCGGTCGCTACAGCGTGAAACAAGAAAAAGGCGTCCACGCCTTCCACCAGATGTATCGCGAATTGATGCCCGGATAAACCGGCGTTTGATTTTGCGTGGCGCAACGGTTTACGCTGCGATAACTGGCCCATTTTCAGTGACGGCTTGAGTCGCTGAGGTCACACTCGGGCTGGGGATTAATTTTCCCCGCAAGCAGGCTAGTTACCCTCGATTGATCCCAGGCAACTCAGAATGGCCTCGAGAAACGTGCCGCGATATTCTTGGGAGAGCGAAGCTGCGGATAATCGTGCCGCGGTCGATCAATATGTCCTCAACTCTAGAGAAGCGCGTTGTCATTTTCTGCCTCTTGCTGGCAGCAGCGACGCTCGCTTTCTACAATCCCGTAGTCCATAACAACTTCGTCGATTTCGATGACCTGTCTTATATTCAGAAGAATAACCATGTCCTGGCCGGTGCGACGTGGGACACCGTGAAGTGGGCGTTCACGACCTTTCGTGACGGAAACTGGCATCCCTTGACCTGGCTGTCTCATGCCTTGGATTGTCAATTCTTTAGCCTCAACCCAATCGGCCACCATTACACAAGTTTGCTACTCCACACGGCCAGTGTAGTGTTGCTGTTCTTACTGCTCCAGCAAGCTACCGGATTCACTTGGTCTAGCCTGATAGTAGCGGCTTTATTCGCGCTCCATCCAATCAACGTCGAGTCGGTAGCCTGGGCAGCTGAGCGCAAGAATGTACTCAGCATGTTTTTCTTCCTGCTTGCCCTCTTTGTCTATGACCGCTATGGACGAACCGGGAAGCGCTATCTATATTGGCTCGTCACTTTATTATTCGCTTTAGGTCTGCTGGCAAAATCCCAGATCGTCACCTTTCCTTTTGTGCTATTGCTGTGGGACTACTGGCCGCTCCACCGCATCGGTCGGGCAAAAGGTTCTGAGCTTGGTGCAACTGAGCCTGGTTCAACTGCCACTCCCACACCACGCTCGTTGACGTATCTAATCCTGGAAAAATTGCCGCTCTTCGTTCTAGCCGCAGCGGATTCGATAGTCACTGTGTTGGCTCAACGTGCCGGTGCGTCCGTGCGCACCCTGGCCGAAGTCCCGTTATCGGTAAGGATGGAGAACGTCTTCGTCTCCTACGTGAGGTACCTCGGAAAGGCTTTCTGGCCCTCCCATCTCGTTCCGATGTATCCGCGCCCCGAGAATCTGCTCCCAACCTGGCAAATCATGGGAGCCATCGCGCTCCTGCTCCTTATCTCAGCAATCGTGCTGCGATCGCGTCATAATCGCCCCTATTTGGCTGTAGGCTGGTTCTGGTTTCTGGGAACCTTGGTCCCCATGATCGGCATCATCACGGTTGGCGAACAGGCAATGGCCGACCGCTACGCCTACATCCCCTACATCGGTTTGTTTATTGCAGTTGTTTGGACGCTCGGAGCGGCAGTCTCCAAACTTCGCATCCCCAATGCATGGCCAGCCGCGACCGCCGTTGTGGTCGTCCTTGTTTTGGGATGCCTTACCTATCGCCAAATCGCCTATTGGCACGACAATGAAACCTTGTGGCGCTACACCTTGAGCGTCACCGACCGGAATTACGTGGCGCACAACAATCTCGCACTCGCCTTAGCCAAGCACGGCCAGCCCGACGAGGCTATCTATCATTTCCGTACAGCTAAGACACTTCACAGTTATTCGAACGACCAGATTGTGGCGCTCTGCTGGTACGAATTGCACGTCGAACATCCTCAGGAAGCTATCGAAGATTGCAATTCTGTTTTGCACAGTCCCTATATTTCGAACGACTTCAAAGCGCAGGCCGGCGCATGGAGCGGCCTAGGTCAAGCCGACTTACAATTGCACCGCTACGATGAAGCCGCTGAGAACTTCCGGAAGGCCCTACGCCTGAACCCGGAGGAGGGTAATGCTTTGGTCGGAACCGGCCTCCTTGCGCTGCACCAGGGGCAGTTCGACATAGCCGTCACGCAGCTCTTCCACGCAGTGACAGTCGATTCCACGGATGCTAATGCCTTGCTCTTTGCGGACGCTCTACGCCGGGACGGTCGTCTAGCCGAAGCCGATTCCGCCTTGGCCCAAGTGCATAAACTCGCCTCAGATCTAGCGCAAACTCAATCCAACGCAGAACAACTGCTCTCCTTTGCCGGACTAAAACCATTGCCCGAAGACATCGCACAAACGCGTTAGACCAACGTTTTCTACGTGGCGTCCCCAAATTGCGGAATGAGGAAAAGTGGTCGTCAAAGTGTTTATCTCGATTTTTGGTGGCGCTCTCAGCGCCTCGGCGGTGGAATTCAGCTTCGCTTCAGCAGCAGACAAGTAATGTCATCATGCTGTGGAGTGTTGCCAACATGGCCGTCCAATTCCGCAAACAAACCTCGCAACATCTCTGCCGGAGTCATTCCAGAGTTACGATCTACTAACCGAATTAATGTCGGTTCGTCGTATTCTTCGTCCTTTGCATTGACGGCCTCGACCACTCCATCCGTGAAAATCACCAGCCAGTCTCCGGCATCCAGACGGGTCGTTCCCACCTGGTAAGGCGCGTTCGCGAGAATCCCCACGGGAATACCTCCCGCCGCCAATCGCTCCACTAAGCCCGACGATTTCCGCAGAATCGGAACATTATGCCCGGCATTGACATAAGTCACATCGCCAGTAGCTGGATCTAGCTCGGCAAAAAAAGCCGTCGTGAAGCGAACTCCGCCTTGGCTGTTCGAACAAGCATAGCGATTGATCCCGCTCACCAGGTCCGCCAGAGGCACCCCGCTCGTCGATAATGTCCGCAGACTGGCCTGGAAGGTCGCCATCAGCATCGCCGCCGGAATACTTTTTCCCGCAACATCGGCAACCACAAATAAAATGCGATCTTCGCTCAAGCTCTTGCCCGGCCGTAAAATCACATCATAGTAATCACCCGCTACCGTATTTGCCGGACGCGTCGCGTAAGCAATCTGATATCCCGGAATCTGCAGCGGTGCTCCCGGCAACAACCACGCCTGAATATCTTTGGCGATCTCCAGGTCGCGCTTCATCACCACCCGGTCGGACAACTCCAATAGCAACACCAGCAACAGCAGCAATCCGCCCACCACGTGGAAGTCGACTTGAAAGAGTTCGACATGTCCGGCGCGGTCGTTATAGGACACGCTGGCGGACGAAAAAAACAGGAAAATCAATCCCACCAGCACCAGCACCCGCCGCGCCGGACTCAGCTTTTCCAGAATCGCCCAGAACATCGCCTTCGAAGTTCGCCAAAACCGCCGGTATCGCGACGGTTCCGTCTCTAGATTTTCCAGACCCGCGGAATAGAACCGGTAGCTCGAACGCGCGTCTTTGGCAAACTGCGACCAGAGCTGGTTCATAGCCAGCCCCTCGCTGACCCGATACCAGAACCGTCGGGCGCGGCCTTTCAGAGGAGGTTGCGGCGGAACGGTCTGTGTAGAGGCCATAGGCAGAGCAATCATTATAGGGTAGGCATCTGTCGTTGATGGAGAGCCGGGCGTCCTCGCCCGGCCAAAGAGAGTCGGAAGCAGGAGAATACGGAACGTCGAGAAACCTCAAAACAATTTCATCTGCTCGTCCTTCGCCTGCGCCCCACGACTGCCGTGCCCGCGCTCGCTCCCCATTCCGTATTTCCGCCGAAAGATCGCCATCAACTCCGACAATCGCTGCCCATATCCTTTCGGCAGGAACGCCCGGTCCGCATAGCGCTTCCGGTAGAACTCCACCAAGGGAGGAAACTGCTCTTCCAAAAACGGCAGGAATACCGCCGCCGAACAAGGTTTGAGAAAAAGAGGATTGGGAAAAATAAACTTTGCGCCCGCCACACTCGCTGCCTTCACCAGCGCCTCGAGATCCCGCGGTTTGTCCGTAATTTCCGGCAGTACGGGAGCACAATTTATCCCCGCGTTAACCCCAGCCAGATTCAACTGCCGAACCGCCTCCATTCGTAGATCGGGACGCGGTGCCCGCGGCTCCAGTTTGCGTGCCAATTCCGTGTCCATCGTAGTAATCGTCACACTCACGGAGATCCGGTTGTGCTCGCCCATGCGCCGCAGGATTTCCGTATCGCGCGTGATCATGTTCGACTTGGTAACAATTCCAATCGAAAGTCCAGAATGAAGCGCCAATTCCTCAAGAATTGCCCGAGTAACCTCAAACCGCCGCTCCGCTGGTTGATAAGGATCGGTAGCCGTGCCAATCGCAATTCCCTCGTCACGCTTTACTTTTTTCAATTCCGACCGAAGCAACCCCGCCGCTTGCTGCTTAACGAAAATCTTTCGCTCGAAATCCACCCCATCCCGCAGCTCCATGAACTCATGGGTGTAGCGCGCATAGCAGTATTTACAGGCAAATTCGCAACCGCGATAAGGATTGATCGCCCAGTTAAAGGGAAGATTGCGCGCGCTCACTACCCGGCTGAGCACGGACCGCGTCCCCAAGGTAAAGTATTCAACATTGTGGCCCTCACGCAGCGACTCGCCCTCGGCAGCCATTCGCGCAATGCCAACGAGCTTCGGGGAGGAACAGACTTCCTGAAATAAGGGCAGGGAAGACATAAAGCACATTCGCTATTTGTTCGCCTACGATAGCGCTGGAATGCGAGCGTGTCAAACGAAAAGTTTTGCAACAGACTTCGAACCGCTAAGAATGCAAGATGAGTGCCAAAATGAGTGCGAAGATAGTGCAAACGGTTGCGTCCCCTATCGGAACGACTGGCTCCGCGATTCCGAAATTGGTCAAAATTTAAGATACTCCGCCGCAAAACTGCGCTAGTATTGCCTTCCACTCTCCCCCCAAGGTGGAAGCCGCGAGCCCAACTCGCCGCCATCCCCCAAATTTCGGAGTTCATATGAAGCGCCGTCGTTCACTTCGGCATTTAGCCGTTGCAACTTCAATCCTAGTTTTTATCTCGTCTCTGGCCGCAGCTCAGTCCTACTCTGTGACCAATATTGGTAAAGCGTCCACGCGACCATCGCCGCGCGCCCTCGACAACAACGGAGACGTAGTGGGAGTGTTCGTCGTCCCCACGAAACCACTGCAATCACACGCGTTTTTCTATACCAAGACCGGCGGTGTGCAGGATCTCGGTACGCTAGGAGAAAGTGGAAATGACAGCGCCGCCTTCGGAATCAACACAGCAGGTCAGGTGGTCGGGCAGGCGAATTCGTCAGCAACCGGATCTGATCAGGCTTTCCTCTGGACCAATGCCGCTGGCATGATCGATCTTGGCAACCTCGGTGGGCCGGGCAGCGTCGCGAATGCCATCAACGCTTCCGGAGAAGTTGCTGGGCAGTCCGATCTGGCCAATGGCTTCACGGCCGGTTTTCTCTGGACCCCCGGTGGCGAAATGCAGAATATAGGCACGCTTCCCGGCGGCCAGCAAAGCGGCGCTAACGCCATCAACACTTCGGGAGAAATCGCCGGCTGGGCCAACGTCGGCAGCAATGACGACGCTATCATCTGGACCGAGAGCGGCGGTTTGATCAATCTCGGAATCAACGCCAGCTGCGGAGCCACGGCTCTCGGTATCAATGATTCTGGCGAGGTCGTCGGCTGGTTTAATAATTCATCAGGCTGCACGTTCACGTCCCATGGATTTTCCTGGACTCACAGCGGCGGACTCAAAGATCTCGGCGTGTTGTCAGGGGGACAATACAGCTTCGCCTACGGCATCAACTCCACCGGGCAAATCGTCGGCACCGGAGCTTCCTCGACCTCGGCCATCGTCGCGCTGCTCTGGACAGCGGACGGCACAATTCACGACTTGAATACCCTGATTGCTCCTGGAATCGCTAGAACTCTGGTGTCCGCCAATGCCATTAACAATGCCGGGCAAATTGTGGTGGACGCAACTTCCAAAACCGGAAAGGGCAACTACGCTCTGCTCCTGACGCCCATCATGAGCACCACCGTATCATCATCGCTGAACCCATCGGTGCTCGGACAAGCCGTGACCATAACCGCGACCGTAACTTCGATCGCGGGGCCGCCACCGAACGGCGAGCAAGTCGTCTTCAAACAAGGAGCCACCGTTCTAGCGAACGTTCCCCTAAGCGAAGGAGTGGCCAGATTCACAACTTCAACCCTCACCGTAGGTCAGCACAAGATAGTAGCAACCTACTCCGGAGACGCAATCTACGCCTCCAGTAAGTCGCTAATCTTGACGCAGGTAGTGAGTAAGTAAGGAAGGGTCCGCTGCTTTTCTAACGGTAGAGACGGGCTCGCCCCGTCTCCACCGCCTAAATCTACTGACGCTCACCCTGTTCCGGCATCAGCCCCGGAGGCGGCGCCGGAATCGTAATATCCAGTTTGTTAACTGTCCCAAGCGAAGGCAGCAGTTTGTCAAAGTCGCTGACGTGGCCCACAACCAGCACCGCCATGTGATCGCGATGTAAATACTTCGCCGCGACCCGAGCGACATCTTCCTTGGTCACTCGTTCAATTCCTTTCTGAAAGTTCTCCAGAAAATCCAGCGGATACCCATAAAACTCGTAAGCCATTTTTTCCTGCAAAACTTTGTCCGGAGAATCGAAACGAAAAACAAAAGAATTCAGAATAGAATCCTTGGCGCGCTTGATTTCCTCATCGTCAATTGGACGTTTAGGCAATTCAGCCAGTTCCTCATCAAGCGCCTGGATGGATTCAAATGTAGTGCTGCTCTTGGTACTAACCATCAGCCGCAGCATTCCTGGATGATCCCACCCCGCGCCCACTCCACCACCGACCGCATACGCCAGTCCCTTGGTTGTGCGGATGTCGCCAAACAAGCGTGAAGAAAAACCGCCGCCGAACGCCTCATTAAACACGGAGACCGCAAAGTAATCGGGATTCTTTCGCGTGATTCCAACCCCAACCATCTGAATGTTGCTCTGATTCACATCGGTCTTATCAACCTGGTAATAGCTTGGCTTAGCGGGATCGGGCTTAATCTCGGGATTGTTAGCCGCCGGTCCCTTAGCCCACGAAGCAAACGCTTCGCGCAGGCGCGCTTCCATCTTCGCCGAATCAAAGTCTCCGACCACACCCAGAATGATGTTATTGGGATGCGCATACTTGCCGTGCCACTCAATTAGATCCTGACGCGTGATCGCCGCCACCGTTGCATACTCAGCAACCCGCGCATAAGGATTATTCGCGCCATACACTAGCTTTTCCGCTTCCCGTCCGGCAATCTGGGAAGGATCGTCATTGCGCCGAGAGATGCCGTCATACATCCCCTTTTGCGCAATCTCAATTTTCTCCGCGCGGAACTCCGGATTCTTCAGCACATCCTCAAACACCCGAAACACATCGTCAAAGTCTTCCTTCAAACACGAAAAACTCACGCTCGTTGAATCTTCGCCTCCGCCGGTCTCGACCTTCGCGGCCCGCTGCTCCAGAAAGTCATCCAGTTGATCGCCAGTCTGTGTCTTGGTCCCGCCAGTGCGCCAAACTTCCCCATAAACATCAGTCAACCCCGTTTTGTTTGCGGGAACCGCGATCTCACCGCCGCGAATGCGAGCCGTCCCATCAATCGTCGGCAGCTCGTGGTCTTCCTGAAGAAAAATCACCATGCCATTCGGCAACTCAAACCGCTTAGGCTCTGCTGGATTAAAAGCCGGCAGCTTAGGAATCTGTATCTGCTGCCACGGCTGCTGCGAAGGAGTCTGCGCCTGCGCCCATGAGTCAGCGCCAACGCATACGAAACCAATAAACAGGGTGAGCGCAAACAAGAAGAATTGCTTCGTATCAGGGTATCGCTTCAGCGATACCGCAATATCTGAGAAATGATTTGCCCCTTTAAGGGCCGTGCGTGCGCGCTTCACTGTCCACCTCCCTGTGAATCCGCCGCTCCCGGAGGTACACCAGCAAACTCGATAATCCCCAGCGTGCGATTTTCCGGAGTGAACGTCTGATTCGCCACTCGCCGTATATCCGCCTTAGTCACCTTCTCAATTCGATCCACCGACCGGAACAGCTCCCGCCAGTCGTCATAGCGCGCCTGATAAAGGCCCAGCTCGGATGCCAGACCTTCATTCGATCCCAACGAGCGGATCAAATTAGCCTTCGCCCGCGTCTTGATCATCTTCAACTCTTCATCCGAAATATCTTCCTTCTTCAACCGCTCAATCTCCTCATGGATGGCAACGGCCATCTCTTGCGGCTTGTGCCCCGGAATCGGGAACGCATAGAACGCAAACAGATGCGGATATTTACTTCCCGGCAGTCCCGTAAATCCCGCCGAGTCCGAAGCAATCTGCTTGTCCCGAACCAGCGCCCGATAAAGACGAGACGTCCGTCCGTTCGACATCAAATCAGCAATAGCGTCGTATACCTCGTCATCCGGACTGCGGTAATCGGGACGGTGATAGCCCTCAAGATAGAGCGGCTGTGACTGCTCGTGCAGCACCACCGTTCTCTCAGAATCCTGCGGTGGTTCAGTTGTAGTAGCCGTATCCGGCTTGGGACGCGCCGGAATGCGCGAAAAATATTTCTCCACAATCGGCATCGCCTCCGAAGCCTTCACATCTCCCACCACGGTGACCACCATGTTCGAAGGGACGTAATACTTATCAAAAAAATTCGCAGCATCCGTAGCCGAAAAAGAATTTAAATCCGAAATCCACCCAATCGTTGGCCGATGATAAGGATGCGCCGCAAACGCCTCTTCAGTAAATTGCTCCAGCAACCGTCCTACAGGATTGCTATCCGTCCGCATCCGCCGCTCTTCAATCACCACATTGCGCTCTTTATAAAATTGCCGCATCACCGGATGCAAAAACCGCTCCGACTCCAGATAGGCCCACAACTCCAGCCGATTCACCGGAAACGAATAGTGATACCCGGTCTCGTCGTAATCGGTGAACGCGTTCATGCCCTCGCCGCCTTCACTCTCCACAATCTTTCCAAACTCATTTGTATAAGGAGCAGAGAATTTATCCGCGGCGGCAATCGCATCCTTCCAGTCTTGCTCCAGCTGCTTGAGTTTTTTGTCGTCGCGATCAACCGGCTTATCGCGCTCCGCAATGTAAGCCGCATAAGCCACTTCAACTTTAGCCAGCGCAACTTTTTCGTCAGGATAATCGCGCGTCCCAATCGTGTCCGTCCCCTTGAACGCCATGTGCTCGAACATGTGCGCCAAACCGGTCTTACCCATCGGATCCTGCACCGAGCCCGCATCCACATGAGTAAAGAACGAAAACACTGGAGCCTCCGGTCGCTCGCAGATAATAACGGTCAGACCGTTGCTAAGCTTCTTAACGGTAGTCCGCTTCTCAAAAGAAGCCTGATCCTGGCCAAAAGCCAGCGAGCAGAGCAAGAAACAACCAACAATTGTTTGTATAGAAATTAAGCGGATTCTCATCCAGCCTCCAACTCAAACGAAAAAGAACCAGAAAATCGAACTTACGTGCCGCCGATGAACATTGTCAAACCAGCATAAGTGGAGCGACGGGCATCCTCGCCCGTCAAACCGAGCGCAGCTCGCTGAGTAAGAGTGTTAAGCGCCTACCAAACGCGGCAAGCATTCTCCGCCACCATCGGCTGTCCCGCCTTGCATCCAAACGCCTGTTGGAACGCCGCCGAGTTCTGCACCGCTCCATTCACCCGCCACCGTCCGGGAGAATGCGGATCAGTCAGCACCCGCTTCCGCGCCTCCTGATCAGTGACGTTCTGGCACCAGATCTGTCCATAAGCAAGAAAGAATCGTTGCGGAGCCGTATATCCATCAATCGGCTTCACCGGAGTGTCCCCGATCACCTTCGTCAGTGCCATATAAGCGAGCTTCAATCCGCCGTTGTCAGCCGTGTTTTCGCCGAGCGTCAATCTGCCGTTGAGCTTGACCTCGCCTTTATCGTCCTTAACCGAAACAAAGCTCGAATACTCGTCAGCCGTGCAGCCGACGCGCTTCTCAAATTCCGCACCATCTTCCGCCGTCCACCAATCGCGGAAGTTACCCTCCGCATCGTACTTACGCCCTTGATCGTCGAAGCCGTGCGTCAGCTCATGTCCAATTACCACCCCAATGCCGCCATAATTCACTGCATCATCCATCAGCTTCCCGTAAAACGGAGGCTGCAAAATTCCCGCCGGAAAGTTGATATCGTTCATCGGAGGCCTGTAATAAGCATTCACCGTCGGCGGAGTCATGCCCCAATCCTTGCGGTCCGTAGGCTGATCGATCTTCTTATATTGCCGCGCCACTTCGAACGCCTCCGCACGCTCCACGTTACCTGCATAATCGTCAGATTTGATCACCACGCTGCTGTAATCGCGCCACTGATCGGGATAGCCAATATTGTTGACGATGGTATTGAGCTTCTCGTAAGCCTTCTTCTTCGTCGTGTCCGTCATCCACGGCAGCTGGCTGATGTCCTCACGCATCGCGCTCTCAATACCCTGCACCATCTTTAATGTCCGTTCTTTGCCTTCAGCGCCAAAAGTGCGGTCGACATAAAGCTTGCCCAGCGCCATCCCCAGGCTGAAGTCGGTCGATTTCACGCAGCGCTTCCAGCGCGGCTCCATCTCTTGTTGTCCCGACATGTATTTGCCGTTGAAATTAAAATCCTCTTCCACAAAAGCCTTGGTCAGCCCCGGAGCATAAGTATTGATCGTCTTCCATCGCAGATACACCTTCCAGTCGTCGAGCGGCACCGTATTCAACTGCTCGTTCACCTGCTTGAAGAATTCAGGATTGCCCACGTTAAGAGAAGTAAACTTCGGCGATCCGTTATCCGCGAAGTATTCCGTAAGGTCGAAATTCGGATCGGCCGCCGCAATCACCGCGACCGTCATTTTGTGGTCGCGATTCTTGGGATCGCGTCGCGCCGTGCGATCCATCGACGCCTTCGCCAGCCCCGACTCGATAGCAAGCACGGTCTTGGCCTCAGCCGCCGTCGCTTCCGGCTTATCGCCGGCCAGTTCGAACATCTTCGCCACGTGCTCCACATACTTCTGCCGCGTCTCCACCGACTTCGCATCATCCTTTATGTAGTAATCGCGATCCGGTAGTGTGATCCCGCCTTGGTCGATGAACGCAATCGTTGCAGTCGAATCATGCATGTCGGGCTGCGGATAGAAAGCAAACAAAGCCGGCGTAGCATTGCGATGCATCTTGGCAATCTCGCGAATTAAATCCGCCTTAGTCTTGATCGCGTCAATCCGTGCCAACGGCTGAGTCAGCGGAGCAATCCCTTTTTTCTCGATCGCTTTCTCATCCATGCATGACGCATAGTAACCGCCTACCAAAGCCTCCGGCCCTGTGTGTTTCCCCGAAGCCTGTGCCTCGGTCAATATGTCCCGCAAAATATACAGATTGTGCTCGGCAAGTTCGTCGAATCGTCCCCAGCGCGACTTGTCCGCAGGAACAGGATTGTTCTTCATCCATGTCCCACAAGAGTACTGATAAAAATCCACGCAAGGATCGACGGATTTATCAATAGCGGTCACGTCGAACACAGGAATTTCCTTGGGCGCGCCCGAAGAAGACGAGCCAGTCTGGCCCAAACAAAGTAAAGCGCCGAACAGCAAACACAAAACACAGAAAATGCAAGCTCGCATGTTTCCCTCGAATGTGGAAGTACTAAATCAAATATCGGTAGAGACGCGGCTCGCCGCGACTCTGTCTGCGCCCGCACAACACCAAACATTCTAAAGCCAGAATGCCACTCTTCCGCGTGCAAATGCTAGGAAGGCCTCGATAACAAAACAAACCCGTGACGTTGAGCTGGCATCAGACCACTCTGAATTGTGTCTGGAGTCGAATGCTGGAGGCGAATTCGACCGCCGGGAAACTATACTAGACCGTCGGCTCAAACCTGCCCACCATGTCCACTCCCACCATCGTCGAAGTCGAAGGCCGCAAACTAAAGCTCACGAATCTGGATAAGGTCCTCTATCCCGCCACCGGATTCACCAAAGGACAGGTGATCGATTTCGCCGTCCGCATCGCGCCCGCGCTCCTGCCGCATTTAGCCGAACGAGCGCTCACCATGAAGCGCTATCCCGAAGGCGTGGATCACGAATATTTCTTCGAAAAAAATGCACCAATGCATCGCCCCGACTGGGTAAAGACCACTCCCATTTGGAGCGAGGGCAACCATCGCACCGTCCATTACATTCTCGCGAACGACCTACCCACGCTGGTCTGGATCGCGAATCTCGCTTCCATCGAGCTCCACCCGTCGCTCTCATTAGCCACTGATATCGCGACGCCCACCATGATCGTTTTTGATCTCGACCCCGGACCGCCCGCCAACATCATCCAATGCGCGCAAGTCGGCCTCTGGGTCCGCGACATCTTCAATCATTTCGGCCTGCAGAGTTTTCCAAAAACTTCCGGCTCCAAGGGAATGCAGATCTACATCCCGCTGAATACGAAAATCAGTTACGAGCAAACCAAGTCTTTTGCCCACGCCATAGCGCGCCTGTTGGAGCATGAGCATCCAGACCTGGTTGTCTCCGATATGAAAAAAGCCGTGCGCACTAATAAAGTCTTCGTCGATTGGAGCCAGAACGATGCGCACAAGACAACCATCTCCGTCTACTCCCTGCGAGCCCGCGAGCATCCCACTGTGTCGACCCCAATCACTTGGGAAGAAGTAGAACAAGCGCTAAAGAAAAAAGATGCGAACCGTCTGGTCTTCGAAGCAAAAGACGTGCTCGCAAGAGTAAAAAAAATGGGCGACCTCTTCGGCCCCGTCCAGAAACTGAAACAGAAGCTGCCAGACCTGGCAGGACTAGGAGCCGCCCCAGAAAAAGAGCAAGAAGAACAGAAAAGAGAAGAAGAGAAAGGAGACAAAAAGCGCATCACCGCCGCAGCCCAAGTCGAAAATCGTCCCAGCTCAATAAAAAAGCGACGAGCAAGAAAGGGAAGTCCGCGCCGCCAAAGCGCCGCAAGCTATAATCCCCGCTGATATGGCGAATCTCTACATCGGCACCTCCGGATGGGCGTATCCAACCTGGAAGCCCGCTTTCTACCCAGAGAAACTCGCCCAGAAAAAGTTTCTCAACTGCTATGCCTCGAAACTAAACGCCGTAGAAGTCAACTACACCTTCCGCCAGTTAGTAAAAGAAACAACCGTCCAAAACTGGATAGCCGAAACGCCCGATCATTTCCGCTTCACCATCAAAGCTCACCAAGTCCTGACCCACATCAAGCGCCTGAAGGACACAGCAGAATTCCTGCAACGCTTCCTGACTCCGTTAGAAGCCCTAGAGCGAGCCGGACGCCTCGGCCCCATCCTTTTTCAACTCCCACCAAATTTCAAAGCCGATCAGTCCGTCCTCTCCGAATTTCTGAAAACTCTGCCCCGAACCGTCCGCGCCGCCGTCGAGTTCCGCCACGAATCCTGGTTCTCGAGTCCAATGCCCTCCGATCCCACGCCCATGGACGCGACCAGTAACACGCTGCGCGAACGCAACATCGCCCTCTGCGTGGCCGAAACCGAAGACCGCAACACCCCCGACATCCTCACCGCCGACTACGCCTACTATCGTTACCGCAAACCTACTTACACCGCCGAAGAGCGTCACGCAATGCTGGAGCGCATCCAAGAGCATCTAGCCGCTGGACGCGATGTCTACGCCTACTTCAAGCACGAAGAGACGCCCGAAGGCGCGCTATACGCAGTAGATCTGCAGCAAGCGGTACATAAAAAATAGTTAGCGACGGGCGCCCTCGCCCGTCCACCCGCAAAGCTCCCATCACCCGAGCCCCGCATCCGCTGCGTTACTTTGCGCTTTCCCTCGGACATCCCATACTAGATCGATGGCTTCCGAAGCCAACCAGCGCGCGCTCTCTGCCTTCCTCGACTACCTGCGCGTAGAGCGCGGATCGGCGAAGCTCACCATAGCCGCCTACTCCAGCGACCTGGTCCAGTTCGCCGAGTTCCTCGAAAAGCGCCGCACAGTTCTAAACGCGGCCAAGCGTGAAGACGTCCGCGAATACATTCAAGAATTATTTTCCAACGCCCTCGACGGACGCTCCGTAGGCCGCAAGCTCTCCGCCATCCGCCATCTTTACCGTCATCTATTGCTTGATGGAAAAATCGACAAAGATCCCACTCTCAACATCGATCTACCCAAGCAATGGAAAGTCCTGCCCAAAGCCCTGACCCGCGACGAAGTAGGATCCATGCTGGCCGGGAAGCATCCACAAAAAGAAACGGCTCGCACTCACGCGCTAGCCCTCCGCGATCGCGCCATGATCGAACTTCTCTACGCCGGAGGCGTGCGCGTCTCCGAGGTGGCCGACGCCAGATTAGAAGACTTAAAGCTAGATATGGGATACATCCTGGTCCGCGGCAAAGGCGACAAAGAGCGCATGGTCCCGCTCGGAGTGCCCGCCCAGCAAGCCTTGCAACAGTACCTGAAAAACGGTAGAGAAATTATCGCCAAGAAAAAATCCTCGCCGCTATTATTTCTAGCCGCCGGCGCGCATCGTCTAACCCGCCAGCGCGTCTGGCAATTAGTCGGCAAAGCAAGCCTCGCGTCCGGACGTCACGCCAGCCCCCACATGCTGCGTCACTCCTGCGCCACGCACATGGTAGAAAACGGAGCCGACCTCCGCACCTTGCAAACCATCCTCGGGCACTCCGACATTTCGACGACCCAGATCTATACTCACGTGGCGCTAGATCGCCTCAAGACCATTTACGCAAAACACCATCCGAGGGCGAAGGAAAGGAATAATTTGTAATAGAAAAACTTTGTAATTTGCAATTGATAATTTGTAATTGAAAACCAATACCGCGACGCGCTGTCACCAACGTCGCGATCTACTTTTAAAATTACAAATCACCAATTACAAATTCTTATGAAGCACTCCCGCACCATAGTTGAGCAAGCCACCGACGACTTCCTGCGCCACTTGCGCGAGCGCAACGCCTCAGCCCACACCATCAAGGCCTATGCTGGAGATCTCGACATCTTCGCCGCCTATATCGGAAATCGCGACTGGAAAAAAATCGATCACATCGCCATCCGCGGATTCCTCTCCCATCTCTACGACAAAGGATTAAGCAAGACCTCTGTAGCCCGCGCCCTGGCCGCCGTGCGCTCGCTCTACCGCTGGCTGGCGCAAGAAGGAGTAGTCGAGCAAAATCCCGCCAAGCTGGTCTCTACGCCGAAGCTGCCCAAGAAACTCCCTCGCGTTCCAACCATCGAAGAAATGAACGGAGTGCTGGACGGCAAAATGCCCGCGATCGCCGCCTTTCCCGAGCGCGACCGCCTCCTCTTCGAGCTCCTCTACGGATGCGGCATTCGCAACTCAGAACTAGTAGGTATCAATCTCGAAGACATCAGCCTGAGCAACGAAGCGATCCTCATCCGAGGCAAAGGCAAGAAAGAACGCTACGTCCCCTTCGGAGGCTCCGCCCTGGCCGCGCTCTCCACCTACCTGCCCTGGCGCCAGCAACTTCTAGCGACTCAAAAAAAGGACACGCAAAAGAAAGACACGCAAAAAAAATCAGTCTCCACCAAAGGCACGCCAGCTCTGCTAGTCAACCAGCGCGGCGGACGCCTGACCACCCGCAGCGTAGGCCGCATCATAAAACGCATAGCCGTAGCCAAAGGATTGTCCCCCGAAGTCCATCCCCACACCCTGCGCCACGCTTTCGGCACCCACATGCTAGAAGAAGGAGCCGACCTTCGAGCTATCCAGGAACTCCTAGGACACGAGCGCCTGGCCACCACCCAGCGCTACACCCAACTCTCAGTCAAGCACGTAATGAACGTCTACGACCAAACCCACCCAAGAGCAAAGTAAGTTCGGTTTCGTCGTGTCCGTGTGGAGCGGGCATTCCTGCCCGCTGCCTTTCACCTTTCAAATCACGGGCGCTAGCCTTCCCATGTCATCCTGAGCGCAGCAGGGACTTCACGAAGTGAAGCCCCTGTGAAGTCGAAGGACCCTATGCCCGACCGCGCCGCCCCCAAGCCCCAAGAGGAGTTTCCACCACGAAATCAAAGTTCTGCGTCCTGTCCACAGGGAGCGCGTTTGGGTGGCGCAGCGGTTCACCGCTGCGATGGCGCGTTTCTTCTGAATCGGGCGTTACAAGTGCTGAAAAACTCGGGTTTCGTATCAGGGTATCGCTTCAGCGATACCATAAATTCTTCAAAAATGAAGACGACCCCTTTAGGGGCTGGGTATCGATGACTGAGTTGTTCGGCAAACGCGCCCGCGAGCGGAGTAACAACCGAATCTTGTTTGGAATCCATTATATTGAACGCGTTCAAATTGGTTCTTGACGTCGACGCCGAATTGTGGCACCGTATTGAACGTGTTCAATATGTCTTCTTCAAGAACCGAAGAGGCGATCTCCAAGGCATCCGGCTCACGGCCCGAAGAGTCTCCCTCGGGCGAGAAGCTCTCTCGCAGTGAAGCGACCCGAGTGCAAATCCTCGATACCGCGATCGGACTCTTCCGCAAAAACGGCTTCGACGAAACGACGATGCGCGAGGTGGCCCGCGAGGCCAAAGTGGCGCTCGGTTTGGCCTACCATTACTTTCCCAGTAAAGAGGCGCTGGTAATGGCTTACTACGAGCGCGTGCAGCGGGAACATCATATCGTCGCGCACGGGAAACTCGCACATTTGCACTCCCTCCGCGACCGACTCGACATGTTCTTGCAGACTAAGCTCGACATCCTAAAAGACGATAGAAAATTGTTGGGAGCGTTATTCCGATACACGGGAAACCCGGATCATCCCCTGTCGTTCTTGGGCAGGGCGACCGCTCCACTTCGCACCGATTGCATGAGCCTGTTCGCCGAAGCACTGGAGCCCGAGAGATTGCCCGATGATTTGCGTGAGCTCCTGCCTCTTGCAATGTGGGCATTGCACATGGGAGTCCTGCTGTATTTTCTCTACGACTCCTCGCCGAATCTAAAGCGTACTCGGAAACTCGTCCGCGGTTCGGCGAACCTCACAGCAAGTTTTCTGAAATTGGCAAAGTTCCCCTTACTGCGGCCAGCGCGTCGCGGCGTAATGGGATTGCTACGCGAGACTGGCTTGATTCAGCCAAGGTAAAACGAGGTGACCGAAGTGAGACAGGGATCGTGGAAGTGGTTATTCACCTGGGACGGCCGCGTTCAGCGTAAGCCATATTTTCTGGCCGGTTCGATTCTAACCGTAATCAAATATGCGATTGATTACTTTGTCGCTGCCCATTTTGGAGAAACTTGGCGAATCTGGAATTATGTCTTCCCCGCGAGCCAGATTTCAATTTTCGATCTGGGACTTCGCCGACCGGAGATGTATGCAATCTTATGGGCGATCGCTATTCCATTTTTCTGGATCGGAATTGCGCTCACTCTTCGGCGGCTGCGCGATGCAGGGGACCGTCCCGGCTGGATATTCCTGTTCTTTGTTCCGTTAGCAAACCTGCTGCTTTTTCTTTGGCTGATACTGGCTCCGACTACCGAGAAGCCAATCACCGAAGCTCCGGATCAGGGCGAGTCGCGACGGACGGAAGGCTTTCGCACTGAAATTCTCGGCGTCTTGATCGCCGTCGTTCTTGGCGTCGCACTGGCAGTCTGGGGCACTCAGGTGCTTTTTGTGTATGGCTGGGGTCTGTTCCTCGGAGTCCCGTTCTTGACGGGATTCATCGCCTCCTGGTTCCTGAACCTGAAAAAGATCCGTTCGTCAGCCAGCACAATGGTCGTGAGCTCATTCGTGCCAGCGTTCATTGGTGTTGCTTTGCTAAGCCTCGGACGGGAGGGGCTCGGCTGTCTGCTGATGGCTGTCCCGTTGGCTCTTCCATTCTCCGTCGCCGGCGGATTAATGGCACGTTCGATTTTGCAACGCCGCAACCATACTTTTCCGGGACCGAACTTCGCAGCATGTGTGGCCATCCTGCCGCTCGCCATGTTTGCGGAGCACGCCGCCAAATTCGATCCGCCGGTGATAGCCGTAACAACCAGCATTACTATCAACTCGCCAGCCTCGGTCGTATGGAAGAACGTCATCGCCTTTCCTCCACTCGCGCCTCCCAAAGAATGGTTGTTCCGAGCTGGAATCGCGTATCCGACTGCAGGACAGATTGTCGGATCGGGACCTGGAGCCGTGCGTTACTGTCATTTTTCGACCGGAGATTTCGTCGAGCCAATCACCGTGTGGGATGAAGATCGATTGCTGGCCTTTGACGTCTCTTCCCAGGCGCCAGCGATGCAAGAAATGAGTCCGTGGAAGATTACGCCTCCGCATATTGGCCGCAACTACATGCGCTCCCAGCACGGACAGTTCCGATTAATCGCATTGAGCAATCAACGCACACTCTTGGAGGGAACAACTTGGTACCAGAATTATTTCTGGCCCCAGGCTTACTGGCGCGTTTGGTCAGACCAGATCGTGCATCAAATTCACCTTCGTGTCTTAAGGCACGTCAAACAGCAGGCCGAGGCCCCGCAGTGGGTCGCGCCGCACCATACGCTCGATAATTCGCCTTCGCCTCTTTCATCACAAATCGCTGTGATCTCGATCACAGACACCAACCCTCGCAATCCGCGACAATAGCTCAGATTTGGACAGGGCCGGGGTGCGCCCATCAATCTAGGCGAGCCAAGGACCTGTGAAAGACAGCGACCGAAGTCGCCCGATTCCCAGTTTGGAGACCGCTCTCTGACAACCAGACGCAGCAAAATCGACGTAACTCCTTTGTTCTCAGAGATCGTGGCTGCAAGCCCTGTAAAACCAAAGATTTGACGGGAATTTCCTCCCAACCCCATGATTCCAATAGCGCGAGGGGGGAGGGGTACTCCCACCTCGTCGGCCATTAGCTTTTCCGCTCCATAGGCCGAGGGACGGCACGAAGAAATCGGCAGGACGAAGAAAATTCCCAATGCCACTTTGAAAAACAATCTCATTACCCCGGTAACTTTCCTCGGACACTCCATTGCTTCAACATGGCACGAGGGCGTTTCTCGCCCGCGCAAGCGCTTGTAAGAGTTAAGCGTGGTAAATGAAGTGGCCAAATACAGTGGTTAAACGATGAGTAAAATCGCCAAGGAAAGCATTCTGCTGATGTCGCTGTTTCTGATTGCAGCGCTGGTGCAATTTTTCGCGCAGTCGCTCCCTATGGCGCTGTGTTTTTATTTTCTGCCGACTCTATATTCGGCCTACTATTTCGGACGCCGTCACGCAACTCTCACCGCCTTTGCCTGCGTATTCCTGGTCGTTCTGCTCGACTTTCTGAATAACATGATGCCTTCGCATCGTGTGCTGGCGTTACCGAACGAGCGTCTGTTCAATTTCGCAATCTGGGCGGGAATCTTGGCCGTTGCCGGTTATGTAATGGGAACGCTCTACGAGCGTAAGCAGGCCATGACCTCCGACATCCGCGAAAGCTTCAGCGGATTGCTGCTGATCTTGCAACACTTCATCGCCAATGAGAAACTCGGTTCCGGCGAGAGCATGCGCGTAGTGCAAGCCTCGACAAAAATAGCGGAGACCATGGGCCTCGGTTCTGATCGCATCGAGCTCCTGCGCTCCGCCGTCTTGTTGCGGGATCTGAGCAAACTCGGCATCAGCCACGACATTCTCTATAAGGCCGCAGACGTGAGCCGCGAGCAAGTGGTGGCAAGTTTCCGTAAGCCCCGCAAGCCCGATGCTCGCGCCCAAGCCACCGGTGACTCGCTAAGAAAGGTGATTCCGATCATCGTGGCTCAGCAGATTGTGCGCGAGCAGGGAGCGCGCTCGGTCAATGTTCCGATCGAGGCGCATATTCTGGCGATAGCCGATGCTTACCAGAAATTGATGAGCGGTGTTGACGGCAAGGTCATGTCGCCGCTCCAGGCCGAACAAGAGATCCTGGCCGGAGCCGGTCAACGATTTCACCCTGGCGTCGTAGACGCTTTCGCGAAAGCCTTCGGAGCACGCGCGCAAGGCGCGGCCGTGTAGCGTCGCACAAAGCGTCGTACCTAAACGTTACGCGACGGATTTCGTTTCAGCCGAATTTTTTCCAGGAGAATCTTCTCCGCGCAATTCTTGCCACATCGATACCACTTTTGATTTCAACTCAGAAGTAAGCTGTTCATAAGCCGCTTCACTAGCCTCGTTCAGCGGCGGAGGCTGCAATGGCTTGCCGAATACCATCTGCAGATTGGCGACCTTCGGATACTTCTGATGACGGGGCCAGGCCTCATAGAATCCCTCGATTGCAATCGGAACAATCGGAGCCTGCGCATGGATCGAGAGAATAGCAGCACCCTTCCGAAATACTCGCGGATTGCCGTCGTTAGTGCGCTCGCCCTCAGGATAGAGGATCAGAACTCGTCCGTGGCTAAGACCGAAATATCCCGCCCGCATGGCAGGTATCAGATTGGCGTCGGGGTCGAGAACGACCACGCGAATCCATCGCGCCAGCCGCCGCATAAATCCTTTGCCGAAGATTTCGCTGGTGCCAACCGCAAAAGTATCGCGAAATACACGCCAAGGCAGCATCCCGGCCATCACCAGCGGATCGACATAACTCTGATGGTTCGAGCAGAGCAGGTAAGGGCCTTTGGCCGGAAGATTTTCAAGCCCACGAGCTTTGAGGTGAAACGGGCCGAGCGCAACCAGATAAATCAGTTTTCCCAGTAGGAAGAACGGAACGTCGGCGAGAAGATTGTGGCGTGCCAGCGCCAGCACCTCGGGATCAGTCACCGGCTCACTCAGGATCGTCGACCACGCGGGAGTTGTCGCTCCGGCATGCCCCTCGCCGCGATCCGCGCTGGCAAGAACTGCATCGACCAGGTCGCGGACGGTATAAATTTCGGCGAGTTGCGACTCGGGCACGTCGCCCCCGAGTTGCTGTTCGAGTGCAGTCAGCAATTCAACCCGCTGCATCGAATCGAGTCCCAGATCGAGCTCGAGATTGTGTGTGGGACGAATCGTCTCGAGTTTGTTGCGCGAAGACTCGCGGACGATCGTCAGAGCGCGCTGCACATCCTCACGTTCGAGCCAGGAGTTTTCTTCGTTGGTCAGCGGCTTCTCGTTGTCTGCGCCAATCTCCGAATCGCCGCCTCCTTTTTGTTTCAGCTCGCGAACTTTCTTTTCGATTTCAAAGCGCTTTAACTTTCGTGTAGTTGTGCGTGGCAGATCGTCCTGCCAGATGTCATAACTTCCCAGACGCTTGGTGGACGCGATCTTGTGCGAAAGCGCTTCAATCTCAAAGCGGATCGCTTCTTTGGAGTTGACGATCTTGCGTTCGCGCAGCAGTTCGAAGTTGGGCACAATCACGGCATGAAGCCGCTCTGACGTTGGATCACCCGGACGCGACTCCAGCGCCATCACGCAAATTTCCTTCACGTATTGCGCTTGAAGATAATGTGCTTCGATCTCCTCGGGATAAACATTCTTTCCGTTTGCGAGGACGATGACTTCCTTGCGCCGCCCCGTAATGAAGAGATTGCCATCAGAATCGAAGTAGCCCAGATCGCCGGTATAGAACCAGCCGTCTCGCAGCACTTGGGCCGTGGCCTCAGGGCGATTCCAATAACCCTTCATCACGATCGCGCCGCGGATTGCGATTTCGCCGGCGGGCACCGAGTCCTCTTCGACCGGCTTGGGGTCCACAATCCTGGCCTCTACTCCAGGAAAAGGCCGTCCCACGGAGCCAAAGACAACGTGTCCAGGCGGATTAATGAAAGCTCCGCCCGTGGTTTCCGTCAGTCCGTAAGCATTTAGAACGTCGATGCCAAAAGAATAAAAATCGCGGGCAATCGCAGGATCAAATCGAGAGCCACCGGTCACCAGATAGCGCATGTGCGCGCCGAAGGTGGCGTGAATTTTTCCAAAGAAAGTTTTGCCCGCATTGATCCCAATTCGCCGCAGCCAACGGTTGAGCGCCATCAGCATCCCCACCAGTCGCACGGTGAACTTGCCGCGTTTGTTTAGTTCTTTGAAAATGCGCTCGTGAATCAGATAGAAAAACTGTGGCACTACGCAAAAAGTGGTGATGTTGCGTTCTTGCAAAGCGCGCAGCAATTCGGTGGTGTTTAACGTCTCCAGGTACACGACGCGTGCGCCGTTAAATAGAGGAAGAAAAAGATTCGCCATCTGCGCCAGGACGTGAAACATCGGGAGAATTCCCAGCAGAGCGTCAGAGGAGTCAATCTTGATCACCGTGAGCACTGAATTCGCCTCGCCGACGAGGTTGGCATGGGTGAGCATGACTCCTTTGGGATCAGCAGTGGTGCCCGAGGTATAGAGCAGCGCCGCCAGGTCATCCTCATTGGGGACAACAGGCTGAAAGGCAGCCGGACCAGCAGCGAAGATGGAATCGAGATCGGTGGCAACGTGGGGCGCGTTACTGTCTGTTGGAGTGGCTTTTTGTTCGCCTGCGGCGGAAGTCATCACCAGATCGATGCTGAGTCCGTCGACCGCCTGCGCTGCGACCGGAAGATGCTTCACATCACAGAACAGCAGGGAAGCGCCGCTATCGATCAATAACTTCTTTACCTGGTCAGCGTGGAAAGTCGTGTCGAGTGGCACCGCCGTTCTGCCGGCGGCGATAATTCCCAAGTACGCCGCGACCCACCGAGGATGGTTGGAGGCGAGAATCGCTACTCGCGCATCCCGAGGAACCCGCGTCGAGAGCCAATTGGCGACGCTCTCTGACATCTGCGTCAGTTCAGCGAAGGTGACGCGCTCCACTGTCTGCTGCCGCTGAATCTCGAGGGCGATGTTGTCGGGAAACTTCCGAGCCGATTCCTGAAATCGCTGGTAGAAGGCGGGCATGGGTCGGAGGAAATCTTACAGGAAATTTGCCCCTAGCTGTGCCTCGACAGGAGTTCAAGAAAACGTAAAGTGCTCGAATCGAGCCAGGCTGGTTTATTAAGGGTTTGTTAAGACTTGCTGATTCGACTCCGTAAGCTCTTCGCACGAACTATAATGCGCTCGAAACTGGCGAGTCTCCGAGTGCAGACCGGAAGCGTCGAATGATGGGGGATAGATGAAGTCACGCTTGTTTATGTTGGTCATGGTGGCAATGACGCTCGCTTTTTCGGCGTGCGGCGGGAACAGTGCCCCCACCCCTCCACCTGCCGCCGCCAACGAGTGGGCCTGGAAGAATGGCGCTAATATTGCCAATCAATGGGGCACGTATGGGAACGTGGGAGTGCCTGACGCGGATCAAGTCCCTGGAGGTCGGCAGCAAGCCGCTGGTTGGGTCGATAAGGCTGGGACTTTCTGGCTTTTCGGTGGTTACGGCTACGACGCAGACGGGCACTCCGGTCTTTTGAACGACCTGTGGAGTTATGGATCTGGGGAATGGACGTGGATGAGCGGAGTGAACGTCGCAGGCGAATCGGGAATATACGGAACTCAGGGAGTAGCCGCTCTCACTAACGTTCCTGGGGCGCGATCGGGCGCGGTGACCTGGACTGATGCGGAAGGCAATTTGTGGCTCTTTGGCGGCTATGGGTACGGCGCCTCCACGGCCAATGTAAATGTCCTCAACGATCTGTGGGAATACAGCGCGGGCCAATGGACATGGATGGGTGGGTCGAGCGCGAACGCTCAGCCCGGTACGTACGGGACACCGGGCGTGAGTGCCCCTACTAATATTCCCGGGGCGCGACGGAATGCGATTGCCTGGACGGACTCGGCGGGAAATTTCTGGCTTTTTGGTGGCAACGGTGTCGCCTCACCCGGAAACTACGGAGATCTCAATGATCTGTGGAGTACAGCGCTGGTGAATGGACATGGATCAGTGGGTCGAACGTGGCCAACCAGCAGGGAGTCTATGGGAGCGAGGGCACGGCTGCTCCAGACAATGTTCCCGGTGCCCGATTCGGCGCTGTTAGTTGGACCGATGCGTCCGGAAATCTCTGGATCTTCAGTGGGTCGGGCTACGATTCAACGGGAGCAAACGGAAATCTCAACGACCTCTGGGAATACAGCGCTGGACAGTGGACCTGGATGGGTGGGTCCAACTTGAGTGACGAGCCTGGAACTTATGGAACGCTGGGGTCGTCTGCTCCCGGCAACATTCCCGGAGCCAGAAATGGCGCTGTTAAGTGGATCGATGCGGCTGGAAATCTCTGGCTAGCTGGTGGCTCTGGTTATGATTCGATGGATGCTGCTGGGTGGCTCAACGACTTATGGGAGTATAGCGCGGGCCAATGGACATGGGTAAATGGCTCAAACGTGAACGGCCAATCAGGGGCATATGGCACAATGAGTACGGCCGCTCCAGGAAACGTCCCCGGCGCACGATCACTGGGACTTGGTTGGACCGATGCCCACGGAAATCTCTGGTTGTACGGTGGGAATGGAGTGGATTCCCTCGGGACGGCCGGTTACCTCAATGACTCTTGGGAGTACAACCCTTAAGATTGTTATTGTGAAACGGAGCCATTTTTTTCTTTCCTTTAGGCGGTCGCCTTCCACGATCGGTCGTTCTCCATCCCTCGCGCATCTAATGTGCTAGGCTTTTACTCATAGCTTAGGACGCGTGTCCTCTGAAGGATTTCCTCCTTGATTAATACATTGTTAGGTAAGGTCTTCGGAACGAAGAACGAGCGCGAGGTCAAGCGCCTGCAACCTCGTGTGGCGGCCATTAATGCGCTTGAGACGGAGATGCAAAAGCTCTCCGACGACGAACTCCGTGCCAAGACAGCGGAATTTCGCGCCCATATTCAGGAACGCCTCAGCACTATCCCCGTAGAACCAGAAGCAGATTCTGATTCTCCGGAGACGGCTCCGGACATCGACCGCCAGAAGGAAATCGAAGATCAGCGCAGCCAGGTGCTAAAGGAAGTTCTGGACGAAATTCTGGAAGAAGCCTTTGCCGTAGTTCGCGAAGCCGGACGGCGCGTGCTCAACATGCGGCACTTCGACGTGCAGCTAATCGGCGGCATGGTTCTCCACGAAGGCACCATTGCCGAGATGAAGACCGGCGAGGGTAAAACCCTGGTTGCTACACTTCCTGTGTACTTGAACGCTCTCAGTGGACGCGGCGTGCATGTGGTTACTGTCAACGACTATCTAGCCAAGCGCGACTCGGAATGGATGGGCAAGCTCTATGGTTTTCTAGGTCTGACCGTGGGCGTGATTGTCCACGATCTTGATGACGGAGAGCGCCGCGCCGCTTATGCGGCTGACGTGACTTACGGCACTAACAATGAATTCGGTTTTGACTATCTGCGCGACAACATGAAGTTCGATCTGCGCGATTGCGTGCAGCGCGTACATAATTTCGCCATCGTTGACGAAGTTGATTCCATCCTGATCGACGAAGCGCGAACCCCGCTCATCATCTCGGGTGCCAGTGAAGAATCCACTGACAAGTATTACAAAGTGAATCGCATTATCCCCAAGCTCGAAAAGGGTGAAGAAATCGATACTCAGCCGGGCGAACCCAAAATTATGACCGGCGACTATGTCGTGGACGAAAAGCATCGCAATATCACGGTTACCGACGAAGGCTGGGAGAAAGTCGAAAAACTGCTTGGCATCGGCAACATCGCCGATCCGGAAAACTGGGCGCTCAAGCATCACGTTGAAACCGCCGTCAAAGCGCATGCGCTCTATAAAAGAGACGTCGAATACGTGGTCAAAGACGGTGAAGTTCTGATTGTGGATGAGTTCACTGGACGTTTGATGCCGGGCCGCCGCTGGTCTGACGGCCTGCACCAGGCAATCGAGGCCAAGGAGAATGTAAAGATCGAACGCGAGAATCAGACGCTCGCTACCATCACATTTCAGAATTATTTCCGCATGTACAAGAAGCTCGCGGGTATGACGGGTACTGCGGAAACGGAAGCATCAGAATTCGACAATATTTACAAGCTCGACGTAATTGTCATTCCAACCAATCGTGCAATGCTCCGCAAAGAGAATCCGGACATCGTCTATCGCACGGAAAAGGAAAAATATTTCGCGGCTGCCGACGAAATCCAAAGGCTGCACGACAGCAACCAGCCGGTGCTGGTGGGCACGACATCAATTGAAAAGTCTGAACGCCTTGACGAGCTCCTGAAGAAGAAGGGCATCAAGACGCATGTGGTTCTGAACGCCAAGCATCACGAACGCGAGGCTGAAATCGTGGCGCAGGCCGGACGCAAAGGTGCGATCACCATTGCCACCAACATGGCCGGCCGTGGCACCGACATTCTGCTCGGGGGCAATCCGGAGTTCATGGCCAAGCAGGAATGCGTGAAGAAGGGAATCGCGCAGCCGATCCGCGCAGCACAGGGCAAGATCGAGGCCGAAGTCGACGATTCCAACCGCACAGTCTGGTATTACGCGGGCAATGAATTCGCAGTTCCGACTGATCAGTGGAACGAGATTTTTGCGCGCCACAAAGTCGATACCGATCGCGAGCACCAGGAAGTGATCGAGGCCGGTGGATTGCACATCTTCGGTACTGAACGTCACGAAGCGCGACGGATCGACAACCAGCTTCGTGGACGCGCTGGGCGTCAGGGCGATCCTGGTTCCTCGCGGTTCTATCTCTCTCTTGAAGACGATCTGATGCGGATCTTCGCCAAGGAGTGGGTTTCCAAGCTGCTGCAGCGCCTTGGAATGGAAGAAGGGATTCCCATCGAATCGGGCATGATTACTCGCCGAATCGAATCCGCGCAAAAAGCCGTCGAAGGCCAGAACTTTGAGGCCCGCAAACACCTGCTCGAATATGACGATGTCATGAACAAGCAGCGCACAGCGGTCTATGGACTCCGTCGTCGTCTGCTCGAAGGTCTCGATCAGAAAGATCTCATCATCGAAGACTATGTCTCCGCAATTCTCGGCGAGATGATCGAGCGCTATTGTCCAATCAAAGAGCACGCAGATAATTGGGATGTCAAAGGCCTGAAAGATGCAATTGTGGCGCGCTTCGGCGTCGACATTTACGCCGAAGGCATTAAGCCTGAGCAGATGAATCGCCAGGAATTGGGCGATGCCATATTCGAGAAACTTAAAGAACATTACGATGCGAAAGAGAAGCTGATTGGCGCTGAGGCGATGCGCTATCACGAACGCATGATCATGCTGAGTGTGATCGATGGGCAATGGAAAGATCACCTGCTCTCGATGGATCACCTTAAAGAGGGCATCGGATTGCGTGGCTACGGACAGCACGATCCCTTGGTCGAGTACAAGCGCGAATCCTTCGACATGTTCGAAGAGATGATGCAGCGCTTTCAAGAAGAAACGGTTCGTTACTTGTACCTGATGCAAGTCATGGAGCGTCCTCCAGATTCGGGTGCTAGACCGGCTGGCGGACCGCCGGAAAGCAGTACAAATAATTTGTCGGGGCAAGCGTCCGATGCCGTTGTTCCTTCTGTCATCACTGGTGGTCGAGGCAGTAATGGACGACCTCCGCGCCAGATTGCTACGTCGGTAGACGAAATTGAAGAAGCGTTTCAGCGCAAGAAAAAGAAGGAACTCGAACAATCGCGGATGGCTGGCGCTGGCGACATGCAAGTACAGCAGGTGGTGCGTTCGGGGGATAAGATAGGACGCAACGATCCTTGTCCTTGCGGCAGCGGTAAGAAGTACAAGAAGTGTTGCGGCGCTGGCGCATAGTTGTTTTATTTCCTGCTAACTTTTCCAAACGTCATTTCTGTCGCCTTGCTGCGCGTGCGTCGCTTCCATTCAAAGAACAGGTCTGTATAGGTTTGCGTCACATAATCTGAGGACGCAATGCCTAGAGCGCGCGCTGTGCGGTCGATCCAGCGCGATGGTCCTTCGATCTCTCCGAAGTTTCCTATCGGAGTTTCGTCGAGTACCACATGGCCAGTTCCGTCGCTCCATTCGGCGCGATACTTTTCGTAGCGGAAGGTGGGCGCGAAGCCGAGTGCTCGCAGAATAGTGTCCATCTGTGGACCGTTTTCTACACGTGTTTCCAGTTCGACTCGAACTTTATGGCGACTGGTCTCGCCTTTCGCTTTGTGCGTCAGCACCCAAGTTTCTCCATACTTACGCAGCCTCAGCAGTTCTCCACGCTTGCGTAACTTTTGGCCAGGGAGGTCGTAGAGGGAATTCATTTCGTGGGTGGAGCGCGTAAGCTCTTTGAATCCCGCTTTCTTCAAAGCGCGAGTGATCGCTGGCAGACTCTCAATTCGAAATTTGATTTCGATTTCTTTTGGCATGTCGAAATCTCAACCGCCAAGAACGCAGAGAGCGAGGAGAAAAAACTTTCTTGGCGATGAAAACGATTTAGGACTTGGGCTCAACCTCAAACTTCAATTCCCGCCGATGAAACCAGCTCATGTGGGGTAGATCGCGTTCTACTTTTCGCCGTTTCGCGATCAACTCGGCTGTGATTGCTACGGCAATTTCTTCTGGCGTAATTGCTCCGATGTCCAATCCAACCGGCGCGTGGACTCGTTCGAATAAATGGGCGGGCAAACCTTCCTGCTGTAGTTCTTTGAAGATTGTAATTGTCTTGCGCTTGGATCCGATCATCCCTACATAACGTGCGGGCGTTTGCACGGCCCAACGCAGCATACGCATATCGTCGCGGTGTCCACGCGTAACGATCACTATGTATGACGACTCAGTGGGCGTTAGCTGCGCTGCGGCCTTGTCGAAATCTTCGGCGATTACCTGATGCGCCTCGGGAAAACGTTCACGGTTTGCATAGGCTTCGCGATCGTCGACGACAGTGACATCGAATCCGGTGATTCGCGCAATTTTATAAAGGCTAGTTGCCACGTGTCCTGCGCCAAAAATATAAAGATCGGCGGGAGGCAAGATCGGCTCAACGAAAATCTCAAGCGTGCCTCCACAGACGAGGCCGGTGTCGTACTTCGGATCCTGATTCAGATCGAAGGTCAGAGTGCGTGGCCTCTCCGACTCCATCACCTCGCGCGCAGCCTGCCAGACTTCAGCTTCAACGCAGCCACCGCCGATGGTTCCTACGATTGAGCTATCGTCGCGCACCAGCATCTTAGCGGTCTTGAACGACGGAATCGATCCGCGCACATTCACGATAGTTGCCATGGCTCCGCGGCGTCCATCTTTTCGCAGGCGGACGATCTCCTCGTACAGATCCATAGTCTCAATTATGGTTCGGTGAGTGGGCCGGGGTCAAACAGTCTTCAGCTTTCAGCCGTCAGCTATCAGCCATCAGCCATCAGGGCTTGCTCCCGGTCTATTCTGTCAGGCATCCGCCCGGTCTGTACCACCCCCCCCCACCCCCCCACCCCCCTCCCCCCCTAGTATCGTTGTTATAAACAGTCGTGTTAACAGTTTTATAAACAAGCGGACGGAACGGAACGATGGTTCGGAATAGCTCTGCCAGACGTCGATTTGTCAAAAATTGCCGAAGGTGATTTTTCAGCAGTGGTGGAACCGTCTCTGGAGACGGGCGGAGTTCTAAACTTTACTAAATCTGTAAAACATTCTCGCACTTGTTCGGATTTGGGGTCTGTGATGGCGGTCACTGGTTGAATGTGATGAAAGAAATGGAAAACATATCTTGACGCGCATGTGCATGAATCTGACTACGGACCGCTTTGTCACGTCTATGCGGTCAGCACGTTTGGCCTTGCGCGACTTCTGCATGTTTCGTGCTTTGTCGCCGATGAAAGTTTTCGAATTGCCGCGCATAGACACCCGCTAGGATGAGGGGTCACTCCGACGCCTCTTCAATCAAAAGAGTTACCTCTTCATCAGAGGGCGACTGTGTCGTCTTGTCTATGAAAAAAGGCAGCCTTAGTGCTGCTACCAAAAGCAGGATATGAATGAGGCTGAGCAGCATGAAGGTCGCGGTAAAGGCTCTAGAGATGCCAGTCGCCTGGTGTGCCATACCCAGTCTCCATCCGAGAAAAGTAGCGCACAGTGTCGTCAGGGTGGGCCCTCCGAGACGCTGAACTATATTGAGTGAGGTCGTCGCCATCGGCAGGTGTTCTTTCTCGACCGAAGCGTAGGCAGAGGTAATGGACGGAATGCCGACCGCGCTCAAACCCATTCCGCGGACGAAGAGCGCACATACGAGCAGGGGGAGGGACATGCCGTGGCTGGCAAGATAAAGAAACGGCAGGGTTCCGGCTAAGGCCAAAAAGGCGCCGCTGCTCGCTACCCTGCGAATGCCGAAGCGCTGCGTCAACACGCCGATGTTCGGATACGTGCAGATCATACCCAGTCCGAGAGGAGCCATCAACCAACCTGCCGCGCTGGGTGATTCGCCGCACACACGGATGAGATAGATCGGGATGAGCATCTGTCCTGCGAATGAGATTCCGTTCAGGGTGAATTGCGTCAGCACCGATGCTGAAAAATCTTTTCCCCTAAAGAGCTGAAGATCAATGAGCGCATTGTCGCCCTTTATGGTTGCCGTCCGGATGAAGACAGTGAGCAGTACCAGGGCAACGAAAAATACTGTCAAGCCGATCCGCTCGCTAACATGGTCCATAGCGTAGAGAAAGAGCACGAGCCCTGGGGAAAGCAGGCAGAAGCCGACAAAGTCGAGATCTCTCGGCCGGTCTTCGGCACGGTCTTCGGGAAGAAAGCGAATCGCCAGAACGATTCCCAAAAGACCGACCGGAACGTTCACCAGGAACAGCCAACGCCAGGACGCATGTTGAAGAATCGCCCCAGCAAGCACGGGCCCGAGGAGTGGTCCCAGCAGAATCGGTATTGCGGCGTAACTGAAGACCCGCGCCACGTGCCTCCCAGCGGCGCGCACCATCATCATCTGCGCCAACGGAGCCATCAAGCCTCCGCTCATTCCCTGGAGGACTCGAAAGCCAATCAGCGAGTTCGCGGACCACGCGAGTCCGCAGAGTGCCGATGAGAGCGTGAAGATCGGAAAACACCACAGATAGAGCGATTTTGCTCCGAGCTGTCCGACAAGCCAGCCATTCAACGGGAGCATGAGAGCCAGCGCCAGAAGGTAGCCGCTCGTGACCCATTGAATGGTGGTAAGACTGCTGTGCAGATCAACGGCGAGGCTGGAGAGGGAAACGTTTACCACAGTTGCATCGACCTGTCCCATGAGGGACCCAAGCACAGCGACAGCAGTGATCTTCCAGACCAGTGGATCGAGCCGATCGACTTGATTATTGGCGTTAGGCAAGTGCGGCGAGCACCTCATTGGTCGAGCGCACGCGAGTGAAACGCGGGAAGATATTTTCAAAGGCGAAGCGGTGATGCTCGGCGTTCTGGCTGGAGCAGGCATCTTCGACAAGCACAAAGGCGAAGCCGAGGCCGGTGCCCTGTCGCGCCGTGGACTCCACGCCTACATTGGTGGAGATGCCTGTGAGGACGACCGTGTCGATGCCGCGGGATTTGAGCTGCTGGTCTAGGTCGGTGCCGGCGAAGGCGCCCCAATGCCGCTTGGTGACGAGGATGTCGCCATGCTGGAAACCGGCGGAAGGAGCGACCTCCGACGCTGCCGCAGGCAGCGGCTTATCGCCCAGGTTGGGCGGCTGGTCGACGGGGAGCTTCATGAAGTCGTTGAGATCGACGCGCACGTAGAAGACGGGGGCGCCATGTGCGCGAAAAACTTCGGCAAGTTTTTTGGAGTTTTCGACGACCTCTGCCGCAGTATACGGCGCGGAGTTCATGCCGACGATGGCATTCTGGAGATCAATGAGCACAAGTGCGGTTTTGTGGGGATCAAGCTGAAGTTCTGCCATGAGACTCCTTAGGAAAAGATTTTTTACCGAAATCGAGGGTGCCCTCGATTTCTAAGGTATAGAATATGAGGATGCCCTCGAATTTGTCAACTCCGATAAGGGTCGCACCGCAACAAGAGCGATCTTCACGCAGGCTCGCCAGTTTCCTGGAAGCGGCGGCGGAACTCATTGTTGAGGTTGGCTATGATGCAACCACGATGACCGCGATCGCGGAGCGGAGCGGCTCTTCGATCGGGGCGCTTTACAACTACTTCCCGGACAAACAGGCCGTCGCCCTTACCTTGTTGGGCCAGTACGCCCAGGAGATGGAAGAGCAATGGAGGCCATTGATGGAGCAGGCGGAGAACCTCACTCATCGAGAGTTCGCGAGTTTCTTTATCGAACGGATCACTAAAATTGTGCAGCTACGTCCGGCATATCTCAGACTGCTCGCGGCGCCGATTCGGCTACGCCGCGACCCCGCTGTGAAGAGAGTCTTGCGAGCCAACATCGCGAATGCCTTTCGAGCAAAGAACCCATCTCTTTCAGACGAACGAGCAATGCTGGCTGCGAATGTGACTGTGCAGATTGTCAGAGGCTTGATAACGCTCTATGGAGAAGCGGGTGATAAAGCGAAAGACTTGATTGTGGCTGAATTCAAGAAGGCGCTGACGCTATATTTGGGAAGCGTTTTGGGCTCATGAAGCGGCCCATAACAGACGCCTCCCGGATGACGGTGATTTGGAAACTATCTCCCTTTTTGATCGTCCGGCGGATTGGAAATGTAAACCGTCAATTCGAATGGTTGCAGGGTTCGCTAAAAAGAAAGAATTTGGTTGCAGAGGCTTACTTTGAACGACGAACTTCGTTGCCAGCTCATTTTGTATCTCCTCAGACAGGGATGACGATATTTGCCAACCCGTGGTTGGCGACAAACTATTCCTTGGATATACACGCTCAAGAAACTGACTCTCGATTCTTTGCTTCGTAATAACTCCAAATGGAATGCCGGATACGAGCATCTCTACATCTTTGGAGAGCTTGTATATGATGACGCGTTTGGTGGAATAGGGCACCACACCAAATGGTGTCTCTATTTGCGCAATACTGTTCCGCTTGTCGATGTGCAGGAGCCTAAGTGGGCACTCGCTAGTTGCGAAGGATTTAACGATATGAACTAGCGCTAACCCTGTCACAGCACACGGTAGGAGCATGCGCCAAGGATATAAATACCAAACGGGGGGCGACTGTTCCCGAGGCAAATCCAAAACGGTTTGTGCTAGCGTGTAGGGTTAAATTTTGTATCTGAAATTGCAGGAGCTCTCATGAAAGCCGTTCGCATACATCAATTTGGCGGACCCGAAGTCCTCACCTACGAAGATGTCCACGATCCTAGGCCGCGCAAAGATCAAGTCCTCATACGGGTGCGCGCTTGTGCTCTGAATCATCTCGATATCTGGGTGCGCCAAGGACTGCCGGGGGTGAACTTGCCGCACATCCTCGGCAGTGACATTGCTGGCGAAATTGTCGAAGTCGGCGAGTATGTTACTGATCTCACGTCCAACGGCCTTAAGGCGGGACGGCGTGTGCTGGTTGCGCCTATGCATTTCTGTAATCGCTGCTCGAAATGTGTTGCCGGGTTGCAAAACCAGTGCCGCCACTTCACTGTGTTGGGCAATGGCGTTGATGGCGGTAACTGTGAGCTGATTGCGGTGCCTGCGGTGAATGTTATTCCGATTCCGGACTCACTCGACCTCAACGAAGCTGCCAGCGTTCCACTGGTTTTTGTTACTGCTTGGCACATGCTTACAGGACGCGCCGCTATCCGTCCTGGCCAAACCGTGTTGGTGCTGGGCGCGAACTCGGGGGTGGGGATTGCCGCCATCCAGATCGCGAAATTCTTTCAGGCACGCGTGATTGCAACCGCGGGAGACGAGCGCAAGATGGAGCGTGCCCGCGAGCTGGGCGCCGATTTCGTCATCAACCATTATCAGCAGAAGATTGCGCAGGAGGTTCGCAAGATCACCGACTCCGAGGGCGTCGACATTGTTATCGAGCACGTTGGGCCAGCCACCTGGCAGGAGAGCGTCAAGTCGCTTAAGGCTGGCGGCACGCTTGTGACCTGCGGCGCTACTACGGGACCGAAGGTTGAACTCGATTTGCGGTTTCTATTTTCGCGCCAGCTTTCACTGCTGGGATCGTACATGGGCACGATGAGCGAGTTGCATGAAGTGCTGAATCACGTTTTCTCAGGACGGCTTAAACCTGTGATCGACCGGACTTTTCCGTTGGAAGAGACTCGTGCTGCTCACGAGTATTTGGAGAAGAGCCAGATGTTTGGGAAGATCGTGCTGAACCCGTAAGAGCTTTTGACGGCCGGGACGCAGACGACGTCGAGGAGAACTAGAATTTATCTCTGAATGCTCGGTTTGGCGATTGCTGGTGAAGTCGCGATATCACGCCAGTCTGCCAATTCCCAGGGCTATACTACGATGCCGTTTTACGGGTTCGATGGGGAATTCCGGGTTAGACCGCGGAGAGGGCAGCGCATGTCAAAGGCAGCGTATCTGGCCATTTTCTTGTTTCTCAGCATCTCTTTGCTCTTTTCAGAAGATACTAAGTTCGAGGGCGTCAAAATTCGCCGGCATAAGAGCGCGGAAGAACGGGAGCTGGTGGATAAGATCGGGGTACTCAGCTTTGAAGATGACGGCCAGAAACTGACATTTCGCAGTGGTGCAGGCGATCAGTTCGCCATTCCATATTCCGACATCACCAAGGTTGTCTTCGATAGCGATACGCACGGAGCCGCGTGGATTGCGAGCGTTCATGTACATGATCGCTGGCTCTACCTGGAGTACCGTCAAGGGGACCGTTCGGAGAAGGTACTGCTGGTCCTACCGAGAGCCATTTACGAAAAGGCAACCGCCAAATTCCAAAGGCTGTTTGGGGAACGCGTGACGATTGCGAATTATCCGGAAAAGGGTGAGCCGATTGTCGACAAGTACGATGACATGGACAAGAGCCGTATTCCGGATTGGAAGGCCAAGTATTCGGTCAAGCTTGACCGGACGGCTCATCCATTGCCTGAGGTGAAGCCAGATAAGGCAACCATTATTGTTGTCTGTCCGCCGCTGATTGCGCGCGAAACCGGGTATGGGGCCAAGTCCAAGCTGCATGCCAATGGCAAAGTCATCGCGGTAAACGAGATGGGTACGTATAGCATCGCCTACGTCGATCCGGGAAAATATTCGCTCATTTCACAGTCCGACGATGCGAACGGATTTGAGATGGACCTCGAAGCGGGCAAGACCTATTACTTCATCCAGGAAACTGTCATAGGAGCCGCCTTCGTAACAATGAGAATCCACACCCTGCTATCCCGCAACAGCCCCGAGGTCGTCATGTACCTGGTGGATGGCGCTTACCTCTCCGATTGGGAGCGATTGAATTAGGATTTAACCCAATCGAGAGATCGCACCCTAGGCGAACAAATCCTTCTGCGCGCACTCCCGTCTGCGGTTAAAATATATCTATGGCGCAAGAACTAAGTTTTGGCCCCTACGTTGACGTCGTAAATGGTAAGAAAGTAGTCAAGGAACTCATCTACGGAGGCGGTGTCCCCGAGGGCATCGTCATGACCACGCTCGACTCGACTGTCAATTGGATGCGCAAGAATTCCATCTGGCCGATGACTTTTGGCCTGGCTTGCTGTGCGATTGAAATGATGTCGATGGGCGCATCGCGCTTTGATATTGCGCGCTTCGGCGCCGAAGTGTTCCGGCCGTCGCCACGGCAATCGGACCTGATGATTATTGCGGGCCGTGTCTCCAACAAAATGGCTCCCGTAATTCGGCAGCTCTGGGAGCAGATGCCGGAACCGAAGTGGGTCATCTCGATGGGAGCGTGCGCGACTTCCGGCGGCGTTTTCAATAATTACGCGCTGGTGCAGAGTGTGAATCAGGTCATTCCCGTGGATATTTATGTTCCGGGATGTCCGCCGCGTCCAGAGCAGTTGATTTATGCGATTACGCTGCTGCAAGACAAGATCATGACTGAACGCGGCACGGTGAAGAAGGCGCTGAATCTGGTGCCGGTCGGAGAGTAGTGGAGCGACGGGCGTCTCGCCCTTATATTTCCGAACTGGCCGGGCGAGGACGCCCGGCTCTCCATTTCTAAATCTTACTGCTCAAAATTACTGTTTCATTCTTGTAGCCAGCTGGCGTTCCGGCGGGGTCATTTGATTCCAAACCGCATTTAAATCTTTTTCTAAAATCTGATTATTCGGATCTACACGCAGCGCCAGCGCAAACCATAAATACGATGTTGGCAGATCGCGCGGCACGCAGTGGCCGGTGGCATACATGGTTCCGAAGGCGCTTCGGGCCTTGGCATTTGATTTGGCCGACGCACTTTTGAGATATTTCACCGCCTCGTCACAGTTTTCTGCTGCGCCGCGTCCGTAGAGATATGCCTCGGCTTTGTGGAAGTCGGCGCTCCCGGAATCATCCGCTTCGGGCGCTGGCGGTTTCGGAGCGGGGGCCGAATTCACCCTGGGCTCGCGTTTCGCGGCGATCTTGCCGGCTGGTGCAATCCTTTCTGGAGTCACTTTTGGAGTCGCCGGCTTGGCTTCGGCAGCGGGCTGTGCATCGCCGCTTGGAGTTTTCGGAACAGTGTCGGAACCAGCGTTAGCGTTCTCCGCGGCACCACTGGGAACTTGCGCGGATGGAGTTGCTGCGGGTGGAGTCGCTGATGGAGTCGTCGTGGACGAACCCGTATCGGGCGCTGCCGTTGCATCCTTCGTCGCCGGCGTCTCAGTGGAAGGTTCGTTTTCGCTCGAAGATCCGGTAGACGTCGCAGTCGTCGGCTTTCCAAGCGCCGTAGGTCCGAGATAATTTGCGTATACCCACCAGCCGGCACCGCCCAACGCGGCAAGCAGCACCAGCATCAGCAATATCCGTCCTCCGCTGTTCTTTGGCGGTTCGTGTTCAAAGAAAGAATCGAGCCCGGAAAAAGATTTCTCCCGCAAAGAATCAATACTTGGCTGATTAATGCTCGGTTGATCCTGGCTATATTGATTCGGGCTGCTCTGATCCAATCCCAACATCGACGGGCCGCTGACCGGTGGCACCTGTCTGTGTAAGGCGTTGCTCGCGTTGTCGACCACAAGTGGCCGAAGGGGGTCGGCGTTCGCTATCTTTGTCGAAACCGGCGTTGAGACTGGTGCAGATACCGGCACCGGCGATGCTGGAGTCGCCGATAACGGGCCCAATGCCGGTGCGCCCGGTCGCCTAGCTTCGAGCGCGGTCCCACACATCCCGCAAAAACGGAACGTAGGCGCGTTGTCTTCCCTGCAGTTTGGGCAGATCACGATAGTTCTCCAGATGTCTTTTCTTACAGTTTAACTCTTGCCAGCCATGTATATCGCGCTCGTTCGTTCATATTAAAATGCCAACGCGAACCCTTCCGCTATGCCGAAAGACTCGAGATCCAAGCGCCGGCCTGCTGCCAAGAGTTTCGAAGCCAGACTCGAAAGCCTACGTTCGAGGCTCAACTGGATCATCATCTACGTACCGTTCGATGCAGCCAAGCTGTGGGGGTTGCGTGGCCAAATCAAAGTAAAGGGCGAAATTAACGGATTCGCGTTCCGCACCTCTTTGTTTCCTACGCGGGAGGGGAGGCATTTTTTGTTGGTAAATAAGAAGATGCAAAAGGGAGCGCGAGCGTTCGAAGGCGATGTCGCGCGTTTCCAGATAGAACACGATGTTGGAGAACGGATTGTTATATTCCCCAACGAGCTGAAGCAGATTTTGAACGAAGATCGTTCGTTCCGCCGCTGGTGTGAGGGGCTGAACTACTCGACGCGTAACGACATCGCCAAATGGGTTGTTGAACCGAAGAGCTCTGAAGCGCGCGTGCGTCGTGCGGAACAGATTGCGGAGCGCATGCTCAACGTCATGGACGCGGAAAGGGAACTGCCGCCCGTTCTGCAGCTAGCTTTCGCGCGCCATCCGAGAGCGCGCGAGGGTTGGGACGGTATGTCAGCCTCGCGACGCCGTGGGCACCTGTTTGGCATTTTCTATTACAGAACTCCCGATGCCCAGGGCCGGCGCATCGACAAGATGCTTGATGACGCCAGCGCTTTCGCGGAGAAAATGAGCGGCAAGAGAAATGAGAGGTGAAATGGCCGTTTGACCGCTTACTGCTTGGCATTGCACAATGCACATTCGCCACAGGTGCGGCTGCCATCTTGAGGATGCCTATGAAATTTCGCTTATCCGCCGTCGTCGTTGTACTCACAATTATCACCTCGCTTGCCGGGCAGAGTTCGAATGTCCAACCCGGGGCGAAACGATCCATTACCGACAAAGACCTGTTTGATTTCGTCTGGATTGGCGATCCGCAGATTTCGCCCGACGGGTCGCGCGCTGTCTTTACGCGCGTTGTTACCGACGAGAAGCGCACAGGATACGAGACTTCTATCTGGATCGTTGCTACCTCTGGCGGCGAATCTCCACTGCGCCTGACCAACGGCAAGCATGACGCGCATGCTCGCTGGTCGCCGGACGGCAAGAGCATTGCTTTCGTTCGTGGCGGAGAGAAAGACGATGCCGGGCAACCTCGCCCGCCCCAAATTGCAATCCTGTCACTGACTGGCGGTGAAGCTCGCATCATTACCGATCTTCCTAAAGGAGCGGCTGGTCCGGTCTGGTCGCTGGACAGCAAGCGTATCGCCTTCTCGAGCTCGACTACGCCTCAGGATATTGAAAAAGAACGCAAGAAGAAGGGTGAAAAACCGGGCGGCACGAGCACCGGATCAAGCGCCAAGGAATCTGCCGCGGCGAGCGGTTCGACGGCGACTAAGTCTGACTCGGAAGGCGACCATGAATCCGACATCCATATCATTACCCGAGCTGTCTATCGCGATAACGACGAGGGGTATCTCGATTTCAAGCGGCACGAGCACATCTGGGTGATTGACGTTCCGACTACATCCGACGTGCCAGCCAAACCTGTGCAACTCACCAGCGGTGATTATGACGAAGGTGAAATTGTCTGGACTCACGATGGTTCGAGAATTTATTTTCTTACCAGTCACATTGACGAGCCTTATTATGAGACGCCAAGCACCGATATCTATTCGGTTTCATTGTCCGGAGGCACCCCCGAAAAACTGACAACCGTCCCCATGGGCATTGGCGATTTCACACTTAGCCCGGACGGCCGTCACGTGGCAATCCACGGTTCTGCTACCCATCCAATTCGTTCTTATACGCAGCCCGATCTCTGGGTGATGGATCTTGCGCCGAATGCGCAGCCTCGTAATCTCACATCAAACTATGACTTCGACATGGGCGACGGAGTCTTCGGTGACAATGCAGCTCCGCGTGGCGGCGGTGGCCCCGCTCTTTATTGGTCGCCGGACGGGCGCTGGCTCTTCGATGTTGTAGGTAAGCAAGGCCGTACAACGCTGGTTCGTGTCGATGTGCAAACCGGCGCAGTGAGCGAAATTACTCGGGGTGATCAGGCTGTACTAAATTTTTCGGTTACTCCAGACGCGCGCGGTGCAATTGCTCTGATCTCCACGGCCACGATGATCGGCGATCTGTTCTCGGTGTCGATCAACGAGAGTCAAAACGGTGCACAAACTCGCATCACCGACGTAAATAAAGCGCTCTGGTCTCAGCTGAATCTCACTGAGCCTGAAGAAATTAATTACAAGAGCTTCGACGGGCTGCCGATTCAAGGATGGATTCAGAAACCGCCCGACTTTGATCCGAAGAAAAAATATCCATTGATCCTGAATATCCACGGAGGGCCGCACGCCGCCTATGGCTGGGTATTCGATCACGAATTTCAATGGATGGCGGCCAAGGGGTACGTGGTGCTCTACATCAACCCGCGCGGCTCGACGACTTATGGCCAGGATTTCGGCAACATTATTCAATATCACTATCCCGGCGATGACTACCGCGACCTGATGGCGGGCGTGGATGAAATTCTGAAACGCGGCTATGTCGATCCCAAGAAACTCGGCGTCACTGGTGGGAGTGGTGGAGGAGTGCTCACCGACTGGACCGTGACTCAGACCGACCGTTTCGCCGCGGCCGTGTCGCAGCGCGATATTTCCAACTGGGCTTCGTGGTGGTATACCGCTGACTTCACTCTGTTCCAGCCGAACTGGTTCAAGGCGCCGCCCTTTCAGGATCCGGCAGACTATGCCAACCGCTCCGCTATCACGTTTGTCGAGAAAATCCACACGCCCATGATGTTCATTCTGGGGCAAGCCGACTACCGTACTCCGCAGGATTCGGGCGGCGAGCAATTATTCCGTGCGCTCAAATTTCTACACCGTCCCACCGCCATGGTCGTCTTTCCGCGAGAGACGCATGAACTGTCCCGCTCGGGAGAGCCGTGGCATCGCATCGAGCGGCTCGACAATATTGTGGGATGGTTCGACGAATGGCTGATGGGCTTTCCTCATCCGGAATATCAGGTGCGGCCTGTGCCCGCGGCAACTAAATCCGCTGGGGAATGACGCTGCGTGAGGCTTCTCTTTCGCGAAATTATTTGCTGAATCCAGGGTTCGGTCCCTAAAGGGGCGTCTGATTTTGAGCACTTGCGGTATCTCTGAAGCGATACGCTGATACGAAACGGCGATGCGATGCGATGCGCTTGTACCCCGAACTGTATAATCCGTGCAATTGAATCGTTTTAATACTATTATTCTTTTTGCACACTCGGAGGTCCTTGCGTGAAGATTGCAGCCGTCCTTTTTGCAGCCGTCGCGATTGCAGGTTTCAACGCTGCCGCCCAAACCGTCACTATTGATGTCTCGCACTCCGTCAACCACTTTGTCCCGAGTGAGACTCTGGGCGCGGGGGTTGACCGCATTCCCGCCGAGGCTATCGACAAAGACCTGCTTCCGGATTCACTGAAGGCGACTTTGTCTTCGGGATGGCAGCCGGTGTCTTTCCGACAGAATACTGAGTTGGCTGTTGAGGCGTGGCACTGGAATCCCAAAGGGACTTGGAGCGACAAAAGTAGCGGAGGCGATAAGGGTGAGGGCAACAATCCCGCCGGGAAAGGCTATTTCGTAGGCTCGGCTGTGCCCACCGAGAGCCTGCGCTACTCGTACGGCTACGAGCTTCCGCGTCGCGGTTTTACTCGCAACGATGGCACTGACAATTCCGGATTTTCTCGCCTGACCGACGGAGACCTCAACACTTTCTGGAAGAGCAATCCTTATCTGACTGAACATTTCACCGGCGAAAGTGACGCACTGCATCCGCAGTGGATCGTGCTTGATATGGCGCAGACGCAGCCTGTCGACAGCATTCGTATCGCGTGGGGCGAGCCTTACGCCACGCGCTACCTCGTCCAATATTGGACCGGCGAAGATCCCATCCGGTCGCCGACTCGCGGCGTCTGGCAGACCTTTCAGCAGGGAACAGTCAACGCTGGCAAGGGGCGCACCGAAACTCTGCGTCTACTCGCAGCGTCGGTCAGTGTCCGTTTCGTTCGCATCTGGATGACGGAGTCCTCCAATACATGCGTTGCCGACGGCTCGCCCGATCCTCACAGCGACCCACGCAACTGTGTCGGTTATTCCATCCGCGAACTTTACCTTGGAACCACCACATCGGACGGTGTTTTCCACGATTCTCTACGCCACACCGCCGATCAGGAGCAGACGACTACTTACTGCTCCTCAGTTGATCCCTGGCATCAGGCTTCGGACCTACATTCCACGCGCCAGGCTCAGGTAGGCTTCGATCTTTTCTACACCAGCGGCGTCACTCGCGGACTCCCCGCCATGATCCCAGTCGCGCTGCTTTACGACAATCCGGAGAACGCCGTTGCCGAGATTGCCTACATCGAGAGCCGGCATTATCCGATCTCCTATGTTGAGATGGGCGAGGAGGCCGACGGGCAGTACATGCTCCCAGAGGATTATGCCGCGCTGTACGTACAATGGGCGACCGCGCTCCATCGTCTCGACCCGACACTCAAGTTAGGTGGGCCATCTTTTCAAGGCGTGAACAAAGACATCGAAGTCTGGCCTGACGCCAGTGGCCGTGTCTCGTGGACCGAGCGCTTCGTCGACTATCTCAAACAGCATGGCCGCATGAAGGATCTTGCCTTTTTCTCCTTCGAGCACTATCCCCTCGATCCATGCAGAATTCCGTGGAGCTCTCTTTACGACGAGCCTGAACTCATGCACCACATCATTCAGGTATGGCATGAAGATGGCGTCCCCGCCGACATGCCGATGTTTGTCACCGAGGGGAATGTTTCTTCAGCGGCGAGCGAGACTTATCAGGATATTTTCTCTGGCGTTTGGCTGGCAGATTATATTGGATCGCTGCTAGATGCTGGCGGCAAGGCCGTTTATTACTTTCACTATCTGCCTTTGCAGATGGAGCCCGGCTGCAACAGTTCTCCGGGAACCTTTGGCATGTTCACGGTAGACGCTTCCTACAAAATTCAGCAGCCGCTGGCGCAATTCTTTGTAGCGCAACTTATTAATCTGGAGTGGGCGCAACCCGGCGGCGGAGACCATCAAGTCTATTCCGCGAAATCCGATATCGATGACGGAGCGGGGCGGGAGCTGGTTACGGCGTATGCATTGAAACGTCCCGATGGAGAATGGTCGGTGATGATGGTGAATCGCGATCAGGAGAATGCTCACCGTGTCCGGATCGCGTTTCGTGGGACTGCTGATTCGGCTGCAGGGTTTGAAGGCCCGGTAGAAATCGCAACCTTCGGCAGCGCACAGTACAAGTGGAACCCGCCGCGAACTCGTTTTATGGCGCACGATGAAGAAGCCGCTAAGCCGACTATTGTTGCTTACACAAACGGGACGGCTGATCCTGATGGTCCGATTGTGCGTTCGAAACAGAATGGCGGTAAGGATACGGTTTACGATCTGCCGGCGGCGTCAGTGGTAGTAATCCGCGGAAAGATTGCAGCACGCTGAAACGCGGATAGGAGTGTCCGCGCCACACGAACAGGTACCTTCTTTGATAACACGTTTCTGCGCGCTATGACTGACGTAACTGCATGCCACGCCTTTTTCTGCTATACTGATGTTAACGCTATTGCTACGGTTTGCTAGTTAAGCGGGGATCCCGATGGATCCGCACCACCTCCGCATTTCCTGCCCGCCGGTCGGTTCCAGCGCCAATTACAATTGCGAGCGGCATGCGAACTCTTACCAGTCTTGAGATCAAGACAAGTGTTTGAGAAATTAAAAGTAAGCCCCTCCAGAAAGATAACAATCGAATGACAACATTTACAGAACTGCCCCTGTCTGCTGCCTTGCAGCAGAAGTTGGCGGCAGCTCAATTTATTACACTTACACCCATCCAGGCGCGAGCCATTTCTCCTGCCCTTGAAGGCAAGGACGTCATCGGCACCGCCCAGACGGGCACCGGCAAGACTCTGGCGTTTCTGATTCCGATCATTGAGATGCTGCGTGCTGAATCGGCTAGTTCTGGATCAGCAAAGACTGATTCGGCTAAGGCCAAGAATGTCCGTGCTCTCGTCCTGCTACCTACTCGCGAGTTGGCGATGCAGGTTCACGAGCAATACGAACAGCTCCGCGATAAGAAGATGCCGAAGGCTGCGCTGGTAATCGGCGGCGTGTCGGAAAAGGCGCAGATCCAGAGCTTGCGCTCGGGTTGCGAATTTGTAATCGCGACTCCGGGACGTTTGCAGGATTTCATTACCCGCAAATTTGCCGATCTGCGTCACGTGAAGATACTCGTGCTCGATGAAGCCGATCGCATGCTGGATATGGGTTTTCTTCCAGCGATCCGGCGCATCCTGCAAATCCTGCCGCAAAAACGGCAGACGCTCTGTTTCTCCGCCACGATGGAACAATCCGTAGCCTCCCTGGTCAGCGACTACACCCGCGAGCCTGTGCGCATAGCCCTCGGTTCAACGCTGAAGCCAGCGGAGAGCGTCCAGTTGGAAGCTTATGAAGTGCGGCCGTCCGAAAAACTGGATGTGCTCCGGCAATTGCTCTATGCAGAAAAAGGGCAGACCTTAATCTTCACGCGCACCAAGCGCGGCTCCCAGAGATTGGCCAAGGAACTCGAACGCGATGGATTCTCGGCAGCCATGATTCACGGCGATCGCACGCAGTCGCAACGCAACGCGGCCTTGAGCGGATTTCAGGAAGGCCGCTATCAGGTCTTGGTCGCAACCGACATCGCGTCGCGTGGCTTGCACTGCGACGACGTTGCGCATGTGATCAATTACGATCTGCCGAAGATGGCCGAAGATTTCATTCACCGCGTCGGCCGCACTGGACGCGCCGGCTCGCAAGGCCGAGCTTCTACCCTGGTGACAGGTGTTGAAGTTCTGGAATTGCGCAATATCGAGCGCACCTTGAAGCTGCGCATCGCGCGCAAGCAGGTGAATGCTGCGGCTGACGATCGGCCCAAGCGTTTTGTTGAAAACACGCTTGCGTCGCGCACGCTGACCAAGTTGCCGGGTGAGGTATTTGTTTAGAACTAAAAAACTGGGCTCGCCGGAGCGTTGCGCTCCGGCGAATCCGCAAGAGCGGTTTAGCGATCCAGCGCCTTGATGGCGTGCGGAATAGGCAGCGGACCTGAACTCGGATCTTCGTCGTCTTCGTCACCAATGCGGAACAACGCAGCCTGAGCTTCGGCAAGTTCGCGCATCTCCTGCATTTCATCGATCTCCACTGCGCCACCCTCAGGTTGATCTTGCTTGCGTTGGGTCTTCTTCTCGTTCTTGTCGCGCTGTTTCTGTTGACGCGCTTGTTCTTTTTGACGTTTGGTAAAAGTTGATCTGCCTCGTGGCATAGCAAATACCCCCGGATTTCTATTTATTATGGCTGGCTACATATGCAATGTCTGCAGGGTCGGTCCAGCTCTTGTCCCTGGAAAGAACTATCTGGAACTATCCAGAAGCCTGAAGCTCTCGTCGTTCGTTTCGGGTCTTCATCACATTATAGCGTATGAGGTATAACCTCGAACCTTCCGTGACACGCGCACCACGCGGTCGTGAATCATGAGGAATGGCGAATGAGAAAGGGACGCGAGCGCTCGCTTGACGACTCGTCGCTGGCCACTTTGCGCTGGGCTGTGTTACCATCGAATACGTTACGAAAACGAGAAGAGACAGGAGTGCAATAGGTAAGTGCTAGCCAGACAGCAAAAGCAAACCGTCGTTGACACGTATCGCACGCACCCGACCGATACCGGCAGCCCTGAGGTTCAAATCGCCCTGTTAAGCGAGCGCATTGGTCAGTTGACGGACCACTTCAAAACGCACCAGAAAGATCACGGCTCGCGCCGCGGACTTCTCATGATGGTGAGCAGACGCCGTAGTTTGCTCGACTACCTGAAGAAATACGACTCGGAACGGTATAAGACCGTTATTTCCAAGCTCGGTATCCGCAAATAACAGCGCGACCGGCTCCGTGTGGAGCCGGTTCCAGACACTCCGAGAATCTTTGCAAAGTGCGTTCCCAACCGCCGCCTGGCATCCGCCTGCCCACGCGAACTACGTACCTGCGCGCATGCCCTTCTGCCCAATAAAAAGGATGATCTATGAAGCCTGAAGCTACATCAGTATCCGTCGAACTCACAGGCGGAAAACGCCTCACTATTGAAACTGGAAAACTTGCCAAGCAGGCCGGCGGTTCGGCCATCGTGCGCTTCGGCGAAAACGTTGTCCTCGCCGCCGCTACCTCCAATCCCGAACCGCGCACCGGCATCGATTTCTTTCCGCTCACCGTCGACTATCGCGAGTACACCTATGCCGGCGGACGCATCCCCGGCGGTTTCATCAAGCGCGAAGGGCGCATGAGCGAGCGTGAAGTGCTTACCAGTCGTCAGATTGACCGTCCAATACGCCCTATGTTCGCCGATGGATTCAAGTGCGAGACCCAGGTTATTGCCTTCGTTCTCTCTGCCGACACCGATAACGATCCCGATGTTTCCGGCATCAATGCCGCTTCCGCTGCTTTGACCCTCTCTGATATTCCGTTTCTAGGCCCGATCGGAGCCGTGCGTGTTGGGTTGGTGGAAGGCCGTTTCATTGCCAATCCTACTTATGCCGAGATGCGCGACGGATTGCTCAACATCATGGTCGTCGGCACCGCCGACGCGATTGTCATGATCGAGTCAGGCGCGAAAGAAGTGAAAGAAGAGACAGTGGTCGATGCGATTGAATTCGGCCACACCGAAATTAAAAAGATTTGCGCCGCTATCAACGAACTGCGCGCCAAGGTTGGCAAACCGAAGCGCACGGTCACCGCGCCGGAATCCGACGAAACTTATTTCAAGGGTCTCGAAGCTAAGATCGGCCGTCGTTTATCCGACGCCCTCGATACGGCGAAGCATCCGAAGGCAGAAAGCTACGAGCTAGTTCGCACGTTGGAAAAAGAGCTCATTGCTGAGATCCCCGAAGACGATGCGGCCGGAAAAGCGAAGCTGAAGGAGTATTACGAGAAGTTGCGTGAGCGCATCTTCCGCGATCAGGTCATCGATCACAAGCGCCGTCCCGATGGACGCGAATTCGACCAGATCCGCGAGATTTGGATTGAAGCCGGAGTCCTGCCACGCGCCCACGGCAGCGCCGTTTTCACTCGCGGAGAAACTCAGGCGTTGGTCACGACCACGCTAGGCACCAGCGACGACATGCAGCGCCTGGAGGGCTTCGAGGGCGAGGCCAAAAAACGCTTCATGCTGCATTACAACTTCCCGCCATTCTCCGTAGGAGAAGTTGGCTTTATGCGTGGCGCAGGACGCCGCGAAATCGGCCACGGTGCATTAGCCGAGCGCGCTGTTTCTGCCGTCCTGCCGAGTTTGGACGACTGGCCTTACGCCATGCGCGTAGTCTCCGACATCTTGGAGTCGAATGGATCGTCATCCATGGCCACGATTTGCGGGGCTTCACTTTCGCTGATGGATGCGGGCGTTCCGTTGAAAGCGCCGGTAGCCGGAGTGGCGATGGGCTTGGTGAAAGAAGGCGATAAATACGCCATCCTCACCGACATCGCAGGCGCTGAAGATCACTACGGAGACATGGACTTCAAAGTCGCAGGAACCAAAGACGGCATCACCGCGCTACAAATGGACATCAAAGTCGCCGGCATCACTTCGCAGATCATGCGCGAAGCCCTGGCGCAGGCGCAGCGCGGACGTTTGTTCATCCTCGGAAAGATGGATGAAGTGATCACCGAAGGTCGCGTCAAGGTTTCGACTTACGCGCCCAGGATCTACACTCTGCAGATTCCAGTCGACAAGATTCGCGACGTGATTGGGCCCGGCGGCAAGATGATTCGCAGCATCATCGAGCAGACCGGCGTCAAAATCGACGTGGAAGATTCCGGCAAGGTCAACGTGGCTTCGAACGACGAAGTCTCGGCGAATAAAGCGTTGCAGATCATCCGGGATCTGACCGCATCCGCTGAAGTAGGCAAGACCTATCTGGGCAAAGTTAGCCGGTTGGCTGATTTCGGAGCGTTCGTCGAAATTCTGCCTGGCTTGGATGGCTTGCTGCACATCAGTGAAGTCGCTGAGCACAGAATCAAAGACGTTCGTGACGAGTTAAAAGAAGGCGACCAGGTGCTGGTGAAAGTTCTGGCCGTAGAAGGAAATCGCATCAAGCTGTCGAGGAAGGCGATTCTGAAAGAGCAACGCGCCAAAATGGGTGGAGCTCCGCTTCCGGAAACAGACGATGCAGCAGGTGATGCAGCTCCGCCGTCAATCTCCCGTAGCGCACCGCAAGGCGCGCCCACTGCGGTGATTGAAGGTGGCGCGGATTTTGATGCCGATGACGAGCCAAATTTCAACCGCGTCGACGGGGTAGTCGCATCGGTCGAGGCCAGCGCGCGTCCAGAAGGCGGTACGCGTGAGGGACGTCCCAGCGGTGGCGGAGGCGATCGCAATCGGCGGCGTCGCGGACGTGGCGGTCCCGGTCGTGGTCCTGGCGGCGGTCAGGGAGGTCACGGTGGTGGCCACTCGGGCGGCGGTGGCGGGCGCGGAAGACGGTAGCAACGGAGCGCTTAGTAACATCAAGGGCCGCAGCGATGCGGCCCTTTTTATTTGAGATTGCGTAGACAGTCTTCAACTAAGTTTCGAAACGTTTCAACTCTCTACATCCCCGAACTTTTGTCGTCCCGAACGAAGTGAGGGATCTGCCGTCTATCTTTCAACGAAGCAGCGAATCTCGGGATAAAATTTTGCAAGTTAGACGCTGCGATCGCCCAGACGCATGCGATACGATCGAGCTCGGTTCAGGAATTCTAAAACTTGCATTTCGAGGGCGATATGAGAGTGAGGTTCGCGGTGGCGGCGATAATGTTGAGTCTCGCACTGCGTGCGGGAGCCCAGAGTGTCACAGTCCAGAAGGAGACGCACATGCACATCATTCATGCCACAGGTTCTTTCGAGGTCAAGATGACTCCCGCCGAACCAACCGACTTCGAGAAGGCGAACGACATTGCTCGGCTCACTTCCGACAAGGCCTGGCACGGTGACTTCGAAGGCGTGAGCCGCGGAGAAATGATTACGGGCTCGACCGCGAGCACCGGATCTATGGCCTATGTTGCGATTGAGCGCATGACTGGCAAGCTTAACGGCCGGCAGGGCAGCTTCACCTTCGCGCATCGCGCCAGCATGATGAAGGGCGACGCCGCTTCTGCGGGAGAGCTGAGCGTGACCGTTGTACCCAATTCCGGCACTGGCGAACTAACCGGACTCACCGGTTCGCTGATGATCCATATCGACGCTCAGGGTAAACACACCTGGACCTTCGATTATTCGCTGCCGTAAATCAGAATGTTAAGCGCTTGAAGACGCTTTCCGGGATCTGCCGGACAGCCGTCATGACATAGCGCCAGATTCGCGGCGTGTAGAGGACGTCGGGAGAGCGGCGTTCGAGGGCGAGCACGATATCGCGGGCTACCTGCTGCGGATCGGCAAAGCGCGCTGAGTTAGGCAGATGATCGGTCATGGAAGTCTGCACTGGACCAGGTTTGATGGTGATGACACGCACGCCGGCGGGATGCAGACGGCTGCGAAGTCCCTGTAAAAAGAGTGATAGAGCACCTTTGGCGGAGCCGTAGACATAATTGGAGCGGCGGCCTCGATCTCCGGCGACAGAAGTGATCGCAGCCACACATCCAGTGCGGCGGCGTTCCAAATCTGCGGCGAAAAGAGTAAGGATTGCCGTAGCACTCGTAAAGTTGACGAGTAGTTCGTCGAGCAGAACGTCAACTGAGTTTTCCGCTTCCTTCTGGCTTTGCATGGAGCCGTAAGCGAGAAGGACAGTGTCAAAGTCGGGTAAGGTTCGACGGGCGAATTCGAAAATCGCGGCATGCTGCTGGATAGAAGCTAAGTCGGCCGAGTAAGTGAATACTTGTGGCGCGCCGCGAGTCTCTAAATCACCCTGGATTTCGGCGAGTCGTTGCGGTGAGCGAGCTACAAGAAGTAACTCACAACCCCGAAGAGCTAATTGCCGCTGAACTTCCAGCGCAATGCCAGAAGTGGCGCCAAGGATGACGATCTTTTTTAGAGTGGGGGCATCGGCAACTGCGGGTTGCGTAGCCGTAGGGTGCGTGGTAACGGTCATCATTATTGGGCCCCTGTAACTCGGCGCCAGAACGAGGAAGACATCTTCGGATCTATATAAGGAGCAAATTCGCGCCAGCGTGGAAATGAGGATTCAAACAAAGCGGGGCTCATGCGAGCATCCTTGGCGGGATAGAGCGCTCCGCCACTTTGCAGAACAATTTCGTCAAGCGATTGCATGAGTTCAAGCGTGCGCTCACCTCGCATGGCAAAGTCAAGCGCGATGGTAAGTCCAGGGCGCGGAAACGACAGCATGCCAGCCGACGGCGCCGAGCCAAATTGCTTCAGCACTCCTAAGAAAGACCCCATACCCGAGCGCGCGATGCGATCCAGCAGTTCCTTGACGGCACTGACATTTGTCTCCGGGATCACGCACTGATACTGCAAAAACCCTTGGCGGCCATAGAGTAGGTTCCATTGCCGAATAGAATCGAGCGGGTAGAAAAATAAATCATAGGCAATGACGGAAGCACTTTTTCTGGCTGCGTGAATCTTGTAGTAGGCGGAGTTAAAGGCTTTCACAGAATAGCGATTGAGCATCCACGCCGGTATAGCGAAAGGTAGTTTCGGTCCGCGCTTGGAAAGGAAGTTCTTACCATGATCGGCGGTATGATTACCGCGAAAGAGGATGCCACGAGGATTCTTCCCAGCAAAACAGTCAAGCCAGGCCACGGTATATTCAAAGCGCTCATTGCTCTCACTACTCAATTCGAGAAAATGTTCCAACGATTGGAACGGGACGGATTCAGTATCCATCCAAGGTCCAGCTACGCGTTTGAGTTGAATGTCGGCCCACGCGATCACTCCTGTAAGGCCGAGCCCGCCAATGGTGGCGTGCAGCATGTTTCCATTCATATTGGCATTGCAGTTTACGAGACCGTCGTTCGAGCGATGCAGTCCGATCTGTCGAACATGCGAGCCAAAAGTTCCGGCACAGTGATGGTTTTTACCATGTACGTCATTAGCAATGGCTCCGCCAACCGTAACAAAACGGGTTCCGGGTGTGACTGGAAGAAACCATCCCTTAGGAAGAAACACATCGATGATGTTGGAGAGACTGACGCCACTCTCGCACCGGACCATACCCGTCGCCTCATCGAATCCGAGAATGCGATTGAGACGTCGACAGTCGATCAGGTGACGGCCTGCGTTAAGACAAGAGTCGCCGTAGCTTCGGCCAAGGCCGAAAGGCAGAAGCGAGCCGGGTGCGACATCCCGGAGAATTGCCGGTACCTGATCGTTCCACGCCGGTTTGTAGACATGCGCGTGCGCGACCTTAGGGTAACGACCCCACGAAAGTATTTGCTGGGCAGTTTGTGGAGCCCCGAGTTGCTTGCGCGAAGTTGCGGCAGATTGAGCAGACATATTATGCGTTGCAAAACGACTTCAATAGCCGTGAATGTTAGTCCGGTTCTTATCTCAAACAACCTACCAGTTCATGTGAATGATGCTCGCTGCTATCACGATCGCGGAGGCTAGCCCCACTCCGTAACTCACAGGATCCCGAATCGCGAGGATGACCGGGTCTTCTTTCAGCTCCCCGCGATGCGCCTGAAGCCAGGTTCGGCTGAGCCAATAGAGAACGATGGGGCAAAGTAGAAATAGGTATTCGGGTGAGGAATAGAGCAAGAGTACGTCCTGGCTGTGTACATAAAGGCTAAAGATGACGACAGCCGAAAAGCTGCTGCCTACCCCGAGCGAGAGTAGAAGCTCACGGTCGCCGGTGTGATAGCCACGTCCGGAGTTACCTGTTTTAACTAGGTCGCTGGCGTGAAGTAACTCTGAGTAACGCTTTGCCATTGCTAGACTAAGGAAGAAAAACATCGAGAATGTCAGGAACCACTGCGATAGTGGCGTGTTGGAAATCAGAGCTCCGGCAACGATCCGAAAGCTGTAAAAGCTGGAAAGAATGAAGACGTCGAGTAGAGCAATCTTTTTGAGGTAGAGCGAGTACAACATGGTAAGAGTGGCGTATCCGAGCAGGGCAAGACCAAATGGAATGTCGAGAAGAAATCCAAAGCCGAGTGCGGAAGAGAGCAACAGTAATGAGGCGATCAATCCTCCGGGGATTGAAATTGTGCCGGCGGCGAATGGCCGCTCTTTTTTCCAGGGATGTTCGCGATCCGAGTGAAGGTCGAGAAGGTCGTTGAGAATATAGAGTCCAGAGGCGCAAAAACCGTAGAGCGCGAAGCCAACCAGAGTTCGGAGAATCGGCGCAACCGCGAGATTATGTGACAAGGCGAGTGGCAAGAAAAGCAACAGATTTTTCGCCCAGTGATAACCGCGAAGAGCATTGAACCATGCGCGGCATGACGTCTGGAACGATGTGCGCGGTTCGAGGATTGTGCCTTTGACTGTGGTGACTGCGGCAGCTTGCTCGGCGCGGGCTTCGGTTCCGACCACATATGCGGCGCGGGCGGCGCGCCAGACTTCGATATCGGCGGTGGAATCACCTACGTAATCGAAGCCGGTTTGGGCGAAGTGCTGAGCAAGCAATGCGGCTTTATTGGCCCCTTTGAGATTCAGTTGACCATCGCTGGCGTGGACTTCGTCGAAGAGCCCAAGATGGTTGGAGACTGCCTCAGCAATCTTGCGATCGGCCGCAGTTGCCAGCACGACACGGCGACCAACAGCTTTTTCCTGCCGAATAAGATCAAGGACTTCTTGCCGATAGGGAAGATCAGCGGGGTCGAGTTGGATTCTGTCAGCTAGATGGCGTTTGAAAGAGGCTGGTCCAGCGAGCAGCCAGAAGGGAAGCATTACGATCAGAATGGGCCGAGTTTTCAGGAGAGCAAGAACACACTCCCAAAGCAGGTTCCCCCGGATTAAAGTGCCGTCGAGATCGACGCACAAAACCGGAAAGACTGCCTTTGCTGGCTTGGCTCCCGTGGCAGACCCCATAAGAAGATCGTCGCACAGGCATGAGGGCGAAATGCGGGAATAACTGGGACACCTAGGTAACCTGAGTAACATGCGTCTCGCCGGAGGGAACGTTAGTATGAGCTGAATCCTCAATTTCATCCGCATGGATAACCCACTAGGTCAACCGGAGCCTGACGCATCGGAAGTGCTGGCCAAATACCTGCGAAAGCCGAGCGTTTTATTACCATTGCTCGGCCTGGTCACATTTGTGGTTTACAGCGGTTCGTTGTCATTTGATTTTGTGTGGGATGACTGGCCCCAGATCGTCAACAGTCCGATCATCCGATCCTGGAGCAATCTTACGCGCGCGTTTGGAAGTGATTTGTGGTATCACGTCGCCCGGCATCAGGTATATTACCGGCCGCTGTTTGTGGCATGGTCGATGCTGAATTACAGCCTGTTTGGATTGCGGCCCTGGGGATGGCACCTGGGAGCGATTCTGTTGCACGTCGGGGCCGTGGCGTCTGTGTTCTGGCTGGCGCGACGGCTCGGATTGGAATACTGGACGGCGGCGCTGACGGCACTGATCTTCGCGTTGCATCCAGTTCACATCGAGCCCGCCGCGTGGATCTCCGCTGCTTCGGACACAATGGTGACAATGTTTGCCGCGCTGGCTTTTGCGGCGTTCCTCAACGGACGAGACACTGATCGCAACCTTGATCGCAACTCTGATCAAAAGAAAAGACTGACATGGTGGGTCGCGTCGATGGGGTTGCTGGCTTGCGCGCTACTTACAAAAGAAATGGCGGTGGTGTTTTCAGCGTTAGTCGCAATCTACGCCTGGCTGTACCCAGCAAAACAGAAAGCAGCACATGGGAAGAGACTATTTGGCGCAGCGATAGAAACAATTCCGTACGCATTGGTTACGCTGGCTTATGTATTGATGCGGAAGCACGCGTTACTGCACGCCACGGGGCAGTTCGATCCCAGTCACGGGATAATCGACGTAGCGCGAACATTGCCGCTCGTCTTAACTATTTACTTGCGGCAGCTACTGGTTCCGATCGGCATGACGGGGCTTTATTACACACCCTATGTGACGAGCGCGATCCTCACACAAATCGTGTTGCCAGTCGCAGTGCTTATCGTAGCGCTCGTTGGATTGTGGTATTGGAATCAACGCGAAAAGAGTTCCATTGTCGCGTTTGCGGGATTCTGGCTGCTGGTGGGGTTGGCGCCGGCGCTGTATTTGCGAAATTTTGGCAATGGCGACTTCGTACGCGACCGGTATATGTATTTGCCATCGATCGGCTTTGCGATTCTAGCGGCTCTCGGACTGCGACAGCTTCCCTCTATCAAGCAGTGGAGCATTCAAGCCGTTCATGGCTGCGCCGTAGTCGTACTGTGCAGCGGTTATCTGTGCGCATCGATTGCGCAGCAAGTGTACTGGGGAAATGATCTGCTGCTGCTGGTGCGCGGACAATCTTTGTACCCTGGAAATCCGTACACGATGGCCGGCCTCGCGAAAGAATACAGCCAGCGCGGCGCGAACGATCGCGCGATCGCCCTGGCGGAGGCGGTGGTGCGGGACCATCCAGAATATGGCTATGGGCCGCTGGCCTTGGCGGAATCTTACATCCGTGCAGGTCGGTACGAAGAAGGCCGCGTGTGGCTGGAACGGGTGAATCCGGATTATGCAAAGTCGGAGATGGGGATGGCAGGTGTAGCCGCATTGTACGGACAGATGGGCGACTATCAACGGGCCTTCGCTCTGTGCTCAGAGGTTCTCGAGAAAGAGCCCAATCTCTATTCAGCACTCTATAACTGCGGGAACATCCATTTAGTGGATGGCCAGTATAAAGACGCGGAACAATTACTGGCGCGTGCGGTGCAGTTGGTGCCGGAACAGGCGGCTCCAAAACATTTCCTTGGGCGCGCGCTTCTACAGGATGGTCGAAACGTGGAAGCACAGCCCTATTTGTTGCAGGCGGTTGCCATGGATCCAAAGGTTTGGGACTACCACTATTGGCTGGCCATGTCCTTTGAACAGAGCGGAAATATGTCCGCCGCGCGGGCGGAGTATCAGCATGCGCTGCAACTCAATCAGGACAGCAAAGAAGCCAAAATGCGGCTAACGGCACTAGAGACGAAATAAATAAGGAATTGATCGGGCGTGGACGAAGCCGCGACCACGCGTTGTTTAGTAGTCGCTTAGTTACCGGCGGCCGCGCTGGAAGCGCGCGTGGCTGGCGGCAGCGGTTCACCCGGCTCATACTGAAAATTTAATCTTTCGCGTTCGACTACGAGCGGTCGATTGTGAACTTGTGTATGTATGTTCCCGATGTACTCGCCGATAATACCCATGAAGAGTAATTGTAGCGATCCCAGAAAAAACATTCCGATAGCGATGGGCGCGATGCCTAGTGTGAACTGCTGCCAGAACAGAAGTTTGTAGGCAAAGTAAGCCATGCCTCCGAGCAGAGCGAACAGCGATCCCGCAAACCCCGAAAAAGTAACCAGACGCAACGGAACCTTGGAGAGCTTGGTGATTCCCAGCATGGCGAGGTCGTAAAGCGTGTAGAAATTGTTTTTGGACTTGCCACTCTTGCGGCGTTGTTGTTCGTAAAGAACTTCGCTGTGGGGAAGGCCGATTTCGGCAATCATGCCGCGAAAGTAAGGATAGGGATCGCCGAACTGTCGAACCAGGTCGATGACCTGTCGATCGTACAATCCGAAGCCGGTGAAGTTTTCATAGGTCTCGATGTCGTCGGAGAGGCGGTTGACCAGCCGATAAAAAAGTTTTCGCACCAGGAACATCGGCGCGGCTTCGCGACTCTGATGCTTGACGGCAATGACAATAGGCATCCCCTTTTCCCACTCTTCGAGCAGTTGGGCAAGAACTTCGGGAGGATCCTGCAGATCGGACATGAGGGCGATGACGGCATCTCCACGAGTTTGCATCAGGGCGTGCATGGGAGAGCGGACGTGGCCGAAGTTACGCGCGTTACGAATGACTTTGACATTTGAATCGGCGGCGGCGATTTCACTGAGAATGGCGAACGTCTTATCGCGTGACGCATTGTCGATGAAGATGTGCTCGTAGCGGTATCTTCCGAGATTTAACATCAAGTCGCGGACGCGTTCGTAGACTTCGCGGACATTCCCTTCTTCGTTGAAGCATGGCGTCACTACGCTGATGGTTTTCATTTTGTGAATTTCGCTCACTTGCCACTGCCCGCTTTCGCCGCGCTGGCGGCCGCTTTTGGCGGAAGACCCCGGTGATAGATCAGTTCAGTGAGTGAGGGGATGTTGGCATAAGGACTGTCAATAGCGTCGATCTTGATGGGCTGATCTTTCGGTACAGTTTTGAGAATGACTTCGCCCCGCATGAGTTCGCGGCAGGAGATTTGGCCCTGCTGCAGGGGAATTGCAAGATAAACATCTGCATCCTGCAATACGTGGCCGACCGGCAGATCGCGCCTGGCATAGACTCCGCGAACGAGCGAATCCAGATAGCTGATTTCTTTTTGTGGAGGTAAGCGTTTCTGTGTGCCGGGAGCTCCGCACATGCGTTTTGCGCGATGAAAAGCCTTGAACCAGGTGTCAACCTGTTCCGGCACCGAGCAATACGGCGAAACAATCATTCCCTCGGTCTGAATGTCGATATGGCGCTCGAAGGTCCGCGCGCCTTTGGCGTAGGCCATGAGCATGGACGAAGTCCAGTCTTGATACTCGTGGGTTGAAAATCCGATTATGTGATTTGGGTAACGGCTGCGGAGAAAATCAATCTGATTGAGTTCGATGTCGCTTTCTTCAGAAGGGTAGAGCGAGACACAGTGGTTGATCGACAATGGGATATGACGATTCGCGAAGAATGTTACTAAATCGTCGATATCTTTGAGTGAAGAGCCGCCGGTGGAGACGATGACTGGCTTTTTTGTCTTCGCTATCTTCTCGATTAGAACCCAATCGTTGCAATCTGAACTGGCAATTTTGAGAATGGGAATGCCGAGTTCGCAACAGAAGTCGACGGAGTTCTCGTCAAAAGGAGTCGCCATGGGGATGCAGCTTGCATTCCGAATGGCTTGGACCAATGTCGCGAAATCCTCTGGCTTTAGACGTGTGTCCAGCGTCTTTTTGATATAGCGGATGTCGTCACGATGGCGAAAATCTTTATGAATGAAGCTGTCGACATCGCGTAATTGCAGCTTGATGGCAGCGCGCACGTTGTTGAAGCGCACCACCTGTGCGTAGTTGCTAATGATTTTAAGTCCGCGCTGGACGTCACCCAAATGGTTGTTAGCCACTTCCAGCACGAATAACTCGTCGAATATGTCGTTCCCATTCATGATGTTACTTGCCTGCCCGTTTGCTATGAGAAATTGCCCGAGAGTTATGGTCTATTTGCATGGTAATGTCCTTATTCCTTGATGACATTGTCCATTAGTTCAGTCTCATCCAGGAATGGGTACATGTCCTCTAGATTAGGAGAAACAATCCGGCCGTCGGGTAGTTGCCTAGCACGTGACCGCGGTTCAAACTCTTGATTTGGGTCGCATACAACATCGATTACGGTCGGCCCCTCAGCCGCGAGCGCATGATCGACTTGGTCTAGTTGTGACTGACGGTCTATACGAAGCGAGGGAACGCCGTAGGCGCAGGCGACCTTGACCATGTCTGGGAGAGAGGCGCCGCTGGATGCACTTTCTCCGGTGAGACGACCGAAGAATCCGGATTGCGTCATGCGCATGGAAAGATAGCCCGAGTTATTCAGCACAAAAATCTTTATCGGTAGGTGATGATGAGCAATAGTTTGTAGCTCTTGAATGTTCATCTGGATGCTGCCGTCTCCGGCGATACAGATGACACGCTTACTGGGACGGGCGAACGCTGCTCCGATCGAGGCAGGCAGGTCGTAGCCCATCGAAGCCGATCCGGAGTTAGAGACGAGGCGCTGGTTCTTCCGCAAACGCATGGTCTGGAATGGCACGATGCAGGCGGTCGCATTGCCGCAGATGATGACATCGTCGTCGTCGATTTTGGCCGAGAGTTGCTCGACGAAGTGGTAGGGGTTCAGAGGCGGCCCTGGTTGGCGCTGGTGATCCCGCACGACCGGATAGCGTCGGACGCGTTCGCGACACCAGGCTACCCATGGAGCATGAGTTCCTGGACGATAATTATCAGCGTCACACTCCCGCAGGAGCTCTTGCAGAAACTGCTTGAGGTCGCAGTGGATAGCCTTGTCTGGCTGGACGGTGGGTTTGCGGAACTCAGCGGCGTCGATATCAACCTGGATCTTGAAGGCACCAGGCGCGAACGATTGCCAGTTATAACTGGTTTGGCGAATATTGAGACGCGACCCCAGGATCAATAACAGATCAGCATTTTGCACCGTGAAATTTCCAGCGCGGTCTCCGATCGTGCCCTGGCGTCCGCAAAAGAGTGGGTCATCCGTGGCGATGAGATCGTGAGTCCAGGCGGTGGTAACGGGCACGCCCAACCGGTGAAATAGTTCGTCGAATTCCGCTACTGCATGGGCGGCACGAACGCCGGTGCCCGCGAGAATCACTGGACGCTTCGCGTTGCGGATATGTTGAAGAACTTCGCGACACGATGAGGCAAGCGCGGATGATGTAAGTGGAGACTGATTGTCTATATTGCCTCGGCCGGAAGTAACTGGGTTGGGTACATCCTCGACGTGATCGTAGGTTCGGAGATTAGCGGAATCGACTGACGTGGCCTGCACGTCGACCGGAATGTCTAGCCAGCACGGGCCAGGGCGTCCACTTTGGGCGAGGTGCCAGGCGCGCTCGAGGTGATAGCGAATCGAAAGGGGATCGTCGATCATCACCGAATATTTGGTGATTTTCTCAACCATGGCGACGATGTCAACTTCCTGATCTCCAAGTTGGCGCAGGCCTGTGATGCCTTGGGCGCGCATGCAGGTTTCGCGTTTGACCTGGCCGGAGATCACGAGCATTGGGATCGAATCGGTCCAGGCTCCGAACACTCCGTTGATGGCGTTGATGCCACCAGGGCCTGTGGTGACGTTGATCACGCCTGGCTGTCCGCTGATGCGGGAATAGGCTTCGGCAGCCATCGCCGAAGCTTGTTCATGATGATTGCAAACGTACTGAATCCGCGGCTCCTTGCCAATGGAGTCGTTGAGGTGCATGGCCCCTCCGCCCGTAACCAGGAAAATGTGGCGCACGCCCCAATCCGCAAGCTGGCCGACGATGTAATCGGAAAGCTTCATCCGCGGCCGGCTCCGGAGTGAGAAGCGGAATTTGAGTTTTGGGATAGAGAGAAGACGGGATTGCCGAGTCCGAGACGGCGGATTTGGGCTGCGATTTCGTTGGTGTGCAGCAAAGTGGCGATGATGATTGGCTCACGGGTGCCGGTGATTTCTTTTGGACTGACGATGGGCGCGCTGGCCAACGTCTTGCCTCGCAGAATGGGATTGTTATCCACCAGAGCGCGAACCTCGACTTGCGCGAGGCATGGGAGTGCAAGGAGCTTCATGGCGAATTGTCCGGCGCCCCAAACAATGACCCTCTGAACATCTGCGAGCTGACTGGCTAGATGGTGATTGATCATCTCCATGTGCTCAGCCGAATGTCGCATATAAGCGGCGATCCGGGACGGTAGCTCCTGATCGCAAACCACCGGGTGCTCATCTTTAGCTTCGCTGTTGTCGCGGAAAAGACCGAAAACAGCCGGGTAGAGCGTATCTTCTGCCGTCTGGATTACTTTCTGTTCAACCACGATGGGCTGAAAGCCAAAGCGGCGAGCGGTGTTTTTAAGGGCTTGCGCCGAAAAGTGGTTGAGGTGCTCGGTATTAAATTCCTGGAAAGGCGCGTAGAGATAATCGTCGTAACGCGTGGCGTCAGGAGTCTCGAGATACAAGTAGCCACCCGGCGCGAGATGATGGCGAGCAGCGGCGAAAAATGCAGGGATATCGTAAATGTGCTCAAGTACGTGACTGAACACGATGCAATCAAATTTCGGCATGTGCGCGGGAGCGGAAGCAATCGATCCAACGTACGCCTCAAAGCCACGATCGCGGCAGGCTTCCCCGCAACGCGGCGATGGATCGAGTCCAGCTACGGCAGAGAATCCCCGGTCGCGGAGCGCAGTGAGCAGACCGCCGGTCGCGCATCCGGCGTCGAGGATGCTGGCGGCTCGCGAAGGCAGAGCGCGCGAGATATCGGCGGCAGTTGCGGAGAGTCGTGCAGCGTCATACCGAGAAACACCACTTCCGGTCGCAGTCGCCGAATCGTCGTACTTCGACCACTCGCAATAGAAATTGTCGTAGTCACGCTGGGTGGCGTCAGGATCGGCGTAGACGAAGCCACAACGGCGGCAGGTTACTACGTCATACGCGGAGGGCAATGGATATCCGTCCGGAACGACAAACCGCTGCCGATGGCAGACAGTGTTACTGGTGGCGCCGCAGGCTCCGCAAGGACGATGAGGCTGAGGGCCGAGAGTAGCAGCACTATGCATGGGCCCCTCGTGCGAAAACTGCTGACTTGGACGTCTCCTGTTCCGAGAATGTATCTTCTGAAAACCAGGCGTGAGTGCGGCGGATGGCTTCGTGCAACGGCACCTCGGCACGCAGGCCCAATTCTTCGTGCGCTCGCGCCGTCGAGGGCACGTAGCGGTGGACGGGGACGCCAGGTGTTCGAGTGGCAGCGATCGTAATACTCGCTTCGGGTGGCAGTGCGACGGCAACTTCGCGTGCGAGAGCGGCGATGCTCAAGGCCTCTTCGGAACCGACGTTATAGGCGCGGCGAGATTGTCCCTTGAAGAGAATGGTCCATAGCCAGACCATCAAGTCTGAGGCGTAAAGATAGGAACGCACTGTGGAGCCGTCTCCTCGGACGTGGATCGGGCGGTTGTGCAGACGATCAGAGATAAAATTTCCGATGGCAAAATGCGTGTCGAGTTTCATGTAAGGGCCGACGAATGCGAAGCAACGCGCGCTGGTCGTTACTAAGCGCGGCGAAGCAGCGAGCGAGCACAGCATCTCCGCTGAGCGCTTGCCTTCGGCATAAGCATTTGCCGAGTTGAGCGGATCTGGGCCGCCCTCAAAAGATTCGCTTAGGCGTGTGAGCTGTGCCGGTTGGCTTCCGTAGACTGCGCCGGAACTCACGAGCAAGAATCTGTTGACGGAACTTGCGATGGAGAATTGCAGCGCGCGTCGCGTGCCTTCAACAACAGTGTCAAACATCACCAGGGGCGCGTCGTTGTTCAGCTTCGCGCTGGCTTCGGTCGCGGCATGGATGACGTGTGAAAATGTGCCTTGGGGAAAATCGCCGTGGCGAACGTCAGCGGTGTGCAAGCTGATCGCTGGATCTTGCGCCAGGTGAGGCGCTTTCTCAGTAAGCACTCCCGGATGCCGGGACAAGCCGACGGCTTGAGCGTTGAGATTCAGGCGGCGGTTCGCCCAGGCAAAACTTTCGAGCAGCCAGCATCCAAAAAATCCCGTGGCGCCCGTGATCAGGATGCGCTGGCCGCGGAGCTCCTGCCATAGAGGCTCGGTACGGGCCAGAATGTGATCGAGATCGCGTGTCAGCCGGTTTGTCGTCTTTGACTGACTCATATGACTTACGCTCCGCGAGCGGCTGAAGCAGCTTTTGGAATCTGATGGAAAGTTTCCACCATGTAATCAATCATCACTTGCGTTATGCCGGGGTAGAGGCCGATCCAGAAAACGTTGTTCATAACAAAATCTGTGTTCCGCAAATCGCCAATTACGCGCCGTTGAATGTCACGATAGGCGGGCTGACGAAGCAGGTTGCCGCCAAAGAGCAGGCGGGTGGCTATGTTCCGCGATTCCAGGAAACGTACGACCTGGCTGCGGGTTGTGGGTGCATCCTCGCGAACGGCGAGAGGAAAACCAAACCAGCTTGGGTCCGAATGTTCGGTGGCTTCGGGCATGATGAAGATGTCGTCAAGATCGCTGAGCGCAGCGTGAAGTGTGGCGAAATTTGCGCGCCGAGCGGTGATGAATCCGGGCAGCTTCTTGAGTTGTGCGACTCCGACGGCGGCTTGCAGGTCAGTTGCCTTGAGGTTGTAACCGATGTGGCTGTAAATATATTTGTGGTCGTATCCGCTTGGCAGATCGCCAAGTTTCCATTCAAAGCGGCAACCGCAGGTATTCGATTTTCCCGGATCGCACCAGCAGTCACGACCCCAATCGCGAAAAGACTCAGCTAGCTTTTTGAGGGCGGGCGATTGAGTGAGCACGCATCCGCCTTCACCCATGGTGATGTGGTGCGCGGGATAAAAGCTGGTGGTGGCGAGGTGGCCAAAGGTTCCAACAGCACGTCCTTGGTAGAGAGAGCCTATGGCATCGCAGCAGTCTTCGATTACCCAGAGGTTGTGTTTGGTAGCCAGTTGCATAACCGCATCGACGTCAAACGGATTGCCGAGGGTATGCGCCAGCATGATGGCTTTGGTGCGACTGGAGACAGCTGCTTCGAGCTGCGTTACATCGATGTTGTAAGTCGGAAGCTGAACGTCGATGAAGACCGGGATGAGTCCGTTTTGAAGAATCGGATTGACAGTTGTAGGAAATCCGGCAGCGACGGTGATGACTTCGTCTCCGGTGGAGAGTTTGCGATCGCCGAGCGACGGTGAAGTGAGGCATGAAAGTGCCGCGAGATTAGCTGACGATCCAGAATTAACAAGCGACGCGCAACGCACACCAATGAAAGCGGCAAATTCACGTTCAAACTGGGCGGCAAAGCGGCCCGTGGTAAGCCATCCATCGAGCGAGGCTTCGACGAGAAGTTCGAGTTCGGTGCTGTCAAATACTTTGCCCGAGACGGGTACAGCGCTCTGGCCGGGTACGAACGTCGGCGTAGCCAGCGCGGCCTCGTAGTATTGCTTCACCTTGGCGCGGATTTCGTCGCGGAGTTGGCTGGCAGTCTTGGTCGTCACTATTGTCATTGCCGGGTTATCCTCTGCCCGCCTGGGCCGTCGCCGCAGGTGCGCCAAGAAATTCCCGATACCACGGCAAGGTGCGATCGAGGCCAGACTCCAGAGTGAACTGCGGCTGCCAGTTAAGCATCGTGCGCGCCCGCTCGGCACTCAGGTATTGATGACGAATTTCGTTGCTTGCTTGGTTGAGTACCTCAGGGCGCAGCGATGACCTCATCTTTTTCAGGATCAGCTCAACCATGTCGAGCACGCTGACCTGGCTTTCATTCGAAAAATTGAAAGCTTGGCCGCGAAGCACGGCATAGGAGGCAAGACGCTCGGCAAGCAGCATGTATGCTGCTGCGCCATCTTCAATATAGAAATAGTCGCGGACAAATTTACCATCGGAGCGTACGACGGGCCTCTCTCCACGAATGATGGAGCGAATCGTGCCTGGGACAACGCGATTCCAGTTCAAGTCGCCGCCGCCATAGAAATTTCCACAGCGCGTGATCGCGACGGGCAGGTTGTAACTGGCGGCGTAGGTCTGCGCGATGAGATCCGCGCACGACTTGCTCACATCGTAGGGATGACGGCCTTGAAGCGGCATCGTCTCGTTGTAAGGGAGATGCTCTTGGTCGCCGTAGGCTTTATCAGACGATGCCACCACGATCGATGAGACTTTGGGAGAACGGCGGCATGCCTCGAGCAGATTCCAGGTGCCCTCAATGTTGGTGGAGAAGGTCGAAACTGGGTTGCGATTGGCGATGCCGACGATGGTCTGGGCCGCCAAGTGAAACACGACCTCAACCTCGTATTCGCCGAGGGTGCGTTCGACAAGATCGCGATCAATGATGTCACCACGCACGGTGTTGACCCGCTCAATGCTACGGCTGCGCACGAGTTCGCTTTGCGGAACCCAGTCGCGTACCAGGCAAACAACATTCGCGCCAGCATCGATAAGCTGCTTAACCAGCCACGATCCGAGCAGTCCTGTACCTCCAGTGACAAAGACTGAACGATCTCGCCAAAATGGGCTCATTCCGCCCACACTTTCCAGGGGGTCTGCTCGCTCGCCCATAGTTCGTTCAGGTACTGGTATTCGCGGTAAGTGTCCATGGCGAAGAAGAAGCCATCGTGGCGATAGGCCATGAGTTGACCTTCGCGCGCCAGTCGCTCTAGAGGCTCGCGTTCGAGGATGCACTCCGGGCCGTTGAGGTAATCAAACACGCGGCGATTGAAGACAAAGAATCCTGCGCTGATCAGTCCGTTCGCTTTCGGTTTTTCCATGAATCGCTGAACCTGGCCCTGAGCGTCGGTTTCAAGCACTCCGAAGCGCGAGATAGGCGGGACCGACGTTACGGTTGCGAGGCGGCCGTGCTTGCGATGGAAGTCGAGCAAGCTGCTGATGTTGACATCGCTGAGGCCGTCGCCGTAGGTAAGCAGAAAGGTGTCATCGTCTTCAAGATAGCGAGCAACGCGCTGCAAGCGGCCACCGGTCATGGTTTCGAGGCCCGTGTCGGCCAGAGTGACGGCAAAATCCTGTTCCTGATGAGCACCCATGAATTCAACGTGCGACTGGCGGCCAAGGCAGATTTTAAAGTCGCTGTTCATGGCTTCGTAGTTCAGGAAGTAATCCTTGATCATGTTGCCGCGATACCCGAGGCAGAGAATGAACTCACGCATGCCATAGTGGGCGTACATCTTCATGATGTGCCACAGAATGGGGCGACCGCCGATCTCGACCATCGGTTTCGGGCGGAATTCGGTCTCTTCCCGGAGACGGGTGCCTAATCCACCGCACAGAACGACAACCTTCATTTACAGGGTCCTCGCAGCTCTTCGTATCTTCAGAGACTTACAAGCGCTGCAAGTCAGTTATCCCATAGGCGAGCGAGGAAAGCAGAGTTACGAGAGTCACCAGGATTGCTTCAGTTTGAGGTGTGTGCCCTCACTTGATCAATGAGGCGATTGGCTGGACTGGCGAAGGGGTGCGCTGGGGCAATCTGCTGTGCGGATGTTACTATCGTTACCGGTCAGGATTGCGCGGGAGCCGCAGCGCGCTTGGGGAAGATATTGCCTACGCGTCGTATTTCGGCTCCGACACCTTTCAGTTTTTCTTCGATGTTCTCGTATCCGCGATCCAGATGATAGACACGGTCGATGATGGTCTCGCCGTCGGCGACCAGCGCAGCGAGCACAAGCGAGGCGGAGGCGCGCAGGTCGGAGGCAAGGACGGCCGCGGCACTGAGCGGAGTTCCGCCTCGAACGGTGGCGCGGCAGCCTTCAATCTTGATGTTCGCGCCCATGCGGACGAGTTCCTGCGCGTGCATAAAGCGATTTTCGAAGATGTTTTCAGTAATAATCGAAGTACCCGTGGCCTGAGTGGTCAGCGCCATATATTGCGCCTGCATGTCAGTGGGAAAGCCCGGATATTCTTCCGTATTCATATCGGCAGCTTGCAACGGCTGATCGCCCATAACGCGAACCGAATCCGTTTTCACTGTAGTCTTGACGCCACATTCGGCGAGCTTCTGCAGGATCGCCGTGAGATGCGCGGGATCGCATCCGGCGACGTTGAGGTCTCCGCCAGTTAGCGCGCCAGCGATAATAAAGGTTCCAGCTTCGATGCGGTCTGGAATGATGCGGTGTCTTGCGCCGTGGAGTTTGGCGACTCCCATCACACGAATTATGGAGGTACCCGCACCTTGGATATTTGCGCCCATGGCATTGAGCAGAGCGGCGAGATCAGCGACCTCCGGTTCGCGGGCGCAGTTCCGCATAACAGTCTCGCCGTCGGCGAGCGTGGCGGCCATCAATAGATCTTCGGTGCCGGTAACGGTAATTCTGTCGAAGACAATTTCGGCGCCTTTGAGTCGGCCTCCTTTGATCGGATCGGTTGTGGCCTCGACATAACCATGCTCCTGCGTAATCGTGGCGCCGAGGCGTTCCAGGCCTTTGATATGCAGATCGATGGGGCGTGCGCCAATGGCGCATCCTCCCGGCAGAGACACGCGGGCACGGCCGCAGCGGGCGACGAGCGGCCCCAGGACGAGCGTAGAGGCGCGCATGGTCTTGACCAGTTCATACGACGCTTCGGGCGCGGCCAGCGAGCGCGCGCTGATGGTAGTGCGGTGCTGGGCGCGCCCGTAGCCGAGTTCAACTTCCGCGCCCATGGCGGCGAGGAGCTTGCGCGTGGTCTCGATATCGCGCACCTGCGGAATGTTTTCAAGAATCACTGGTTCGTCGGTGAGCAAGGCTGCAGCCATGCAGGGAAGGGCGGCGTTCTTCGCGCCGCTGATTCGAACTGTGCCAAGTAAAGGGTTGCCGCCGCGGATTACAAGCTTATCCATTTCGTGATCAGTTCCTGAGAACACCTCGCGACCAAACTTTGCAACGAGGAAACTTTGCGGACGCGGGTTCTGTGTATATGTTCTGTGAACATTCTAGCGGGGAATGCGAGGCTTGAGATTTGGAATCGTGAGCGGGAGTTCCGTTTGTAACTCCCACCAACTATTTATTTTGCCTTCGCTGCGGCTATGGCTTGGCGAACTCGTCCGTCGCACTTCTCCAGTAGATCTATGGCACGAGCCCGGCTGACGCCTGCCTTAGCCATTACCAGGGCTACGGGGACGCGGCCTCTGGCGGCAGCGAGCAGTTTGCGCGCTGCTGCATAATCGCGGCCGGTCACTTTTTCCAGAATGACTACGCCGCGCTCTTGTAGCTTCGAGTTCTTTGTCCGGAGGTTAACCATCAGGTTGCCGTAGACGCAGCCGAGTTGCGTCATCGCCGCCGTCGAGAGCATGTTGAGGATGATCTTCTCCGCTGTGCCAGCTTTCATGCGAGTCGAACCTGCGATTACCTCCGCGCCAACCTCCGCCACAATGGCTACGTGCGCGGCTTTACCGAGCGGAGATCTCGGGTTGCACACGACAGCCACAGTTTTTGAACCTTGAGTCCGCGCATATCTGATGGCGGCGATGGTGAAGGGAGTGCGTCCACTGGCCGCGAGTCCCACGACGACATCTTTTGCGGTGGGCTTCTTTTTTGCGATCGTTTCGCGTCCTAGTTCGAGAGAGTCTTCATCGGCTTCTAGGGCCACGCTCAGCGCTTTTGGTCCGCCTGCAATTATGAATTGGACCATGTGCCGGTCGACATCAAAGGTGGGCGGACACTCGACGGCGTCGAGCGCGGCGATACGCCCGCTGGTGCCGGTGCCTACGTAGATTAGGCGTCCGCCCTGAGAAAGTGCCGCAGTGATCAGATCGATCGCCTGCGCGATTTGCGGGAGAGCGTGCTTCACGGCAGGGGCGACCTTGGCATCTTCGGCGTTGATGATGCGGGCGATTTCGAGCGAGGACTTCTGATCGAGATTGGCCGACGAAGAGTTTGTTTTCTCGGTATCGAGATTGCGAAGTTCTACACTAATTCTTCTACGGATCGAGCTTCTGCGTGCCGATGTTTTGCGATTGGCAGACTTACGTTTCAATCGTTTTTCCCCAATGATTCGGCGACTGCGTCGTGAAACGCGGGGCGTACTTGTTTGATCGCCTGGTTTTCGCCGTCAGGCCAAGTGCGGTTGGTCAGCAGAATTATCGAAAGTTGGCGTTCTGGGTCGATCCACAAGGATGTGCCGGTGTAACCGAGATGCCCGAAGGAACGGGATGAGAAGTATTTCCCAGATTGCGAAGGCGCCGAAGGCGTATCCCATCCCAACGTTCTGGACGTGCCTTCCGGAACAAGCTCGCGGCGCGAAAAGAGTTCGATGGTCGAAGAGCGCAGAATGGGACGTCCGCCGTTCAGCATGGCGTGCGCGAAGATGGCTAAATCTTCGGCGGTTGAGAACAGGCCGGCATGCCCGGCGATTCCGCCGAGGACGCTTGCGTTTTCGTCCTGCACCTCGCCTTGAATAATGCGATGGCGGAAGGTGCGATCGTCGGCGGTTGGTGGTATGCAATCCTTCAAGGCTTGCGTGGGGTTAAATGTCGTATGTGTCATGCCGAGCGGGCCGAAGATCTCGCGCTGGCAAAATATGTCGAGAGATTCATCGGCCAAGCGTTCGAGGACGATGCCGAGAATGATGAAGCCGATGTCGCTGTATTCGACACGTGAACCGGGTGCTGCGGCAAGCGGGGTGGTGAAAGCGGCCTGCAGAATGGCGTCACGAGTCTTGGTACGTAGGAAAAGCTTTTCATAAGCGGGCAGGCCCGAGCTGTGCGCGAGCAACATCCGGAGCGTGACTTCGCGACGGATGGCATTGTCGCCGGCGAATTCCGGAACGATGGCGTTAACCGGGACCTCGAGATCAAGCAATCCACGCTCGTAAAGGATCATCGCCATCGCAGTCGCGGCCACCACTTTGGTGAGCGAAGCTAGATCGAAGATGCTCGTTGTATTTACCTCAGTACTGACCTCAGGTGAAGTCGGATCATAGGTGAAGCGGCCAAGGGCTTTGTGGGCGACGAGTTCGCCGCGAAGTGTGACGGCAAGCGAGCAGGCCGGGAAGGCGCGAGCCTCGATGGCGTGTTCTATGATGCCGAAAACGTCGCGAAATCGATCATTCTGCGCATCGATATTGCGCACGAGGAAGGAAAAACCGGATTCTCGGCTCGGTAGCGTCAGGTTCAAGTCTGTTCTTCTGTTCTGTGGACTAATGGGGTTATAGCAAAGGCGACCAGTGGAGGCAATCGGGGAGTTACCGGAAGAGCATCGTTTATAACCTTCAGTCTTGAGTAGCGTCTCCGGAGTCATGTAGAGTCACAATTGACGTGAAACGCTTAACGAAAAATCTGCTACTTTTTGCTTTATCGTTTGTACTGCTGTCTTCTGCGACTGCTTTTTCCCAGACCGCGCTTGACTCGCGCCTCGCCATTTTAGATCCCATCATTGACGATGCCATTGTCCAGCAACAAATTCCGGGTGCAGTGCTGATTGTCGGACACGATGGACGCGTGGCTTACCGCAAGGCGTATGGAAGTCGGGCGATTGAACCTCAACGGGAAGCAATGACGCTCGATACCGTGTTTGACTGCGCGTCGCTGACCAAAGTCATCGCGACTACGACTGCGATCATGCAGCTTTGGGAGCAGGGCAAGTTTCGGATGAATGATCCGGTCGCAAAGTATCTTCTCGAATTTGGGCAGAACGGCAAGCAGGATATTACGATCCGGCAACTGCTGATTCACTACTCCGGGCTGGCTCCGGACCTGGACTTAGCGAAGACATGGGAAGGGAAAGAAACGGCCTACCAGATGGCCTTTGAGCAGACGCCCGAGTGGTCTCCCGGATCGGCGTTTGTTTATAGCGACATCAACTTCGAAGTTCTCGGAGCGCTCGTCGAGCGTCTTTCGGGTGAGTCGCTCGATCAATACACAGCGAAGCATGTTTTTGAGCCGTTGGGTATGAAAGAGACGCGATTTCTTCCTCCGTCGTCGTGGGAGGCTCGCATAGCTCCAACTGAAGAGGATGAAAACCATCACCTGCTGCGCGGAGTCGTGCATGATCCTACGGCCCGCCGTATGGGCGGAGTGGCGGGACATGCAGGATTATTTTCTACCGCAGATGACCTGGCCGTTTTTGCCCAGGCTTTACTGGATGGCGGGGGCGGGACGCTAACGCCAGCGACGGTTGCGAAGATGACCGCTCCACAACAACCTGTGAATGGGACAGTGCTACGGGGATTTGGCTGGGACATTGATTCTCCTCTTTCCACGAATCGTGGAGAACTCTTGCCAGTCGGCGGTTACGGACATACGGGATTCACAGGAACTTCGCTGTGGATTGATCCCACAACCAAGACTTATATCGTGCTGCTGACGAATGCAGTGCATATGAACGTGGTGCCGCCGAAGCAGAAGGGAAACGCGATCGCGCTCAGGACGGAAATCGCAACGGCGGTAGCGGCTGCACTGGCCCTCGATCCGGCTCAAGCCGAGAAGATGCGGGTGGCATCGATTACCGGCTACAACGAGATGCAGAGTGCGGCGCGCAAACTAGCTGCACGGAATGGAACGGTGAAGACGGGGATCGATGTGTTAGAGGAGACGAATTTCTCGGCACTACATCCGTCTAAAAGAGGGGCTCCGCGCAGAATTGGATTGGTAACAAATCAAACTGGCATTGACTCGGAAGGGCGACGGACGCTTGACGCACTGGCCAAGGTGCCGGGAATTTCGCTGGATGCGATTTTCAGCCCCGAGCATGGAGTTACCGGCGAACTGGATACGACCAATGTCAAGAATACGAAAGATGCGGCGACCGGAATTGCCGTCTACAGCGTCTATGGAGGAAAGGATGCCCTTCGGCGTCCACCAATCGATGTGCTGAAGCAACTCGATGCAGTGGTGATCGATCTGGCGGATGCGGGTGTGCGCTTTTACACCTACGAGACTACCGTCGGATATTTTCTGGAAGCAGCGGCAAAGGCGGGTATTGAAGTGGTTATCCTGGATCGGCCAAATCCGATTACGGGCGCGTTTGTGCAGGGCCCGGTTTCAGATGAAGGCCAGGAAAGATTTACGAATTATTTTCCTGAGCCACCGCGTCACGGCATGACTCTTGGTGAATTGGCAAAAATGTTTAATGCCGAGCGCCACATTGGAGCCAAGCTCGACGTGGTCGCGATGGAAGACTGGCAGCGTGGCGATTGGCTCGATTCGACGGGCGTATCGTGGGTGAATCCCTCGCCCAATCTGCGGAGTCTGACTGAGGGCACGCTTTATCCCGGAGTCGGCATGATTGAAGGGGCGAATGTCTCGGTCGGTCGCGGAACGGACACGCCGTTTGAAGTGGTAGGCGCGCCGTGGATCAAGGGCAGGGAATTGGCCGCTTACTTGAACGCCCGCAGTATTCAGAGCGTACGGTTCGTGCCGATTGTTTTCACTCCGTCATCAAGTAACTTTGCCGGGGTGCGGTGCGAAGGCGTGAATCTGATTCTTTTGGATCGGAATACTCTGGAGTCTGCTGAATTGGGGATTGAGTTGGCGTCGGCATTGCATAAACTGTATCCGAATGACTTCAAGCTGGAGCGCATGGCGGATCTGCTCGTCAATCAGGCGGTATTCGACGCGATTGGAGCAGGAGAAGATCCTAGGCGGATTGCCGAGGACTGGCAGGAGCGACTGGATGCATTTGTGCGGATGCGGGAAAACTACCTGCTGTATAAGTAAGTCACATTTCTTCCAGTCCTACTTTTCAAACTCCATCTGGGGCATGTTTAAACTCGTGGTTACCGGCCGCTTCCTCAGCTACAATACCCCGAAGTATGAAGGTTAGTTATGACTGAAAATTTACTTCTCATTCCTAGTCCGTTTTATCGTTGCGCCGGTCCGAATTGTGGGGTGCTAAAAGGTGGAAGCGACCGCTGGTGGCTGATGTGGAGCTCGTTTGGCGATTACCAAACCCCGGTAATGCATTTAGCGCCCTGGGACGAGAAACTGGCCGCACAGGAAGGCGCCATGCATGTCTGTGGCGAAGGATGCGCGCAGAAACTGCAATCGCAGTTCATGGGAAATGTGTCTGAGAACCGCGGACGAAGAAGTAGCGGATAGACTCGTGAAGGCAGAACAACCAGCATTGGGTCAGCCATTAATTCTTGTACCAAATCTCAGCTAACTGGCACTTGGCGGAGTGCATCTGAGTTTGCAAGTGTGTCGTTCAAATTGTTTTAGAGGTAGATCCTCAATGAATATCCGTGCTGCTCTTGCGTTCATCACTACTGCGCTTCTGGTACAAACGGTGGCCGCGCAATCAACTCTGGCTCCAGACCCGGCAGCGCCTTCGGTCGAAGGTCAGAAACCGACCGTGTCCATCCCAGTCGGAACACAGATTCCGCTGTCTCTAAAACAGGGAATTTCGACCAAGACGGCTAAGGACGGAGATCCGGTCTACGCCGAGACCGCATTTCCCTTTGTGGTCAACGACCGGGTCGTGATTCCGGCTGGAACCTACATCCAGGGCAAGATCGAGCGTGTGCAACGCGGTGGGCACGTGAAAGGCCGAGCCGAACTGCTGATCCACTTTACTTCGATGATTTACCCCAACGGCTATACCGTGATGCTGGGAGGCTCGATCGAGAACACGCCGGGCGCCGAGCACACCTCAATGAAAGATTCGGAAGGAACGATTCGCCAGGATAGCGACGCTGGCACAAAAATTAAAACGGCTGCGGAGGGCGCGACTACTGGTGCTGTGATCGGCGCCGTAACTGGCGGCGGCAAGGGAGCCGGGATCGGAGCGGGGATTGGAGGAGTCGCAGGGGCGGCGATTGGAATGCTTTCACGCGGCGCCGATGTGCGACTGGAGCCAGGGACATCGATTGAGATGGAGATCCAGCGCGAAGTGACGGTAGATCCGACCCGAATCGCCTCGAGACGCGAGGTCGTGGTTTCGCAATGATCGTAATGTTCGCCAAAAGCGTCTGCACCACGCCAGCTACTTCAACAAAAACATAGCGTTCACATGCGCGGTGACGGTCACGTTCTGGGGCGAGAATTCCTCGGTCGGGGCTGGTCCTTCCGCTTTCATCGCCATGGCCATGGCACGGTGCTGCATAGGAGCGGCGACGCGAATATTTTCGAAGGTGTCGACCGAAGCATAGGAGAGTTCGCCGAGTGTTCGTCCGCTGGCAGCCGCGAGGGCCTGCGCGGAAGCGTGGGCTCGCTTATAAGCATCGGCGACGGCTTTGCTCTTGGCTTCTTCGGTTGAGTCTAGCGTGTAACTCAGCGACTGACTTTCACCGACGCTGGCATCGGCGAGCTGCTGCGTCACAGGACCAATCTTCGAAAAATCCTTGAGCTTCAGGCTGACGCTGGTCGTGACCTGGTATCCGATCACTTTATGCTTCGGGTTTTTCCAGTCATATTGCGGATTCACGGAGAAAAATCCGATTTCAGCAGATTTCGGGTCGATGCCGTTTGCGCGCAGAACCTGCCGCGTGGCTTCGGCCTGTTTGGAAGCCTGATCGTAAGCGTCTTTAGCGCTGTCGGCTTGGGCCGAGATATTGAACTGGATGAGCGCAGTATCGGGCGCGGTTTCAAACTTGCCGTCGGCGCCCACAAAAACAGTGTTCGGCTCTGGATTGTGCACGGGACTCTGTGCCATCGCCAGAGCGCTAAAAACGAGCGCGGCGCAAAGAGCGACAAACGTGGGTTTCATCGGGACCTCTCCTGTTTGATTCGGCTTCCGTTATACACCTCTGTGATTAGAACGTGCCAGGCGTCTCAAGTTGCAGTAATGGCCCAGTTTGGAAATTGCCGTCCCTCAGCGGCTAAGGCTGCGCCCTTCCCATTCGTGCCTACAAATAGTTCTCGGATGGCGCCTAGACGGGGCAAGCCCCGTCTCTACCCTAGAGTTTTTTTCCGCAGGTTGTGAAGCCGCCTTTTTTCAAAACTGATTGAAACTGAGCCAGTGCCTAAGTTGCAACCGAAGAAAAGCAAGCTGCGCCCTGCTCGGAACTCAAGCAGCAGTGCAAATTTGCGGGTGGGATGTCAAGAAGGGACATGAAACCGTTTACCCGCCAGATGCGAACAGGCGCATTCTGACGGGCACCGGTTACTCATCCCAAAACGGCAGAACGCAACCGTAGTGGGGGCCGTTTGGACACTTCACTTGTAGCTTGGATGGCGCGATCGGGATAAAACGATGCCTGCCGCTCAGCGCTGCGTGCTGATTAACGGTCGGACCTTTTGCTCGTTACACCCTTTGCCCGTTACACCTTAGGGAAAGATGGGCTCGGCCCGTTGATGTCCTTCCGAAGATCCTGCCAGATATTGTCGGGCATTTCGAGGAATATCTTGACGATCTTGGGATCGAATTGTCGGCCCGACCAAAGTTCGATCTCCTTGCGCGCAGCCTCAAATGATTGGGCAGGGCGGTAGACGCGGTCGGAGGTCATGGCATCGAGCGTGTCGGCAATCGAGAACATACGCGCTCCGAGGGGAATCTCTTCGCCCTTCAGTCCACGCGGATAACCCAACCCGTCGTAACGCTCCTGATGCGCGTAAACAATCTCCGCCGCCTCCGCCAGAAAAGGAATGCGGGAGATGATTTTGTAGCCGAGATAGCAGTGTTCTTTCATCACGGCCATTTCGTCGTCCGTGAGCTTTCCAGGTTTGCGAAGAATGTCGTCGCGAATGGCCATCTTGCCGATGTCATGCAGAAAGGCTCCGCGGGCAATGACATTGATCTCTTCTTTGGGCAAACCCATCTTGCGCGCAATGGCGATGGTATATGCCGTCACACGGCGGGAGTGGCCTTCGGTCTCAGCATCCTTAAGATCAAGCGCATCGCCGAGCGCTTCGAGCGTAATGTCGTAAGATTTTTCCAGGCTGGAGAGCGCAGTTTTCCATTGCAGGGTACGCGCGGCAACTAGGGCCTCTAGGTTGGTGCGGTAGGCATCGTTTTCGCGTTTCAAGCGCCGATTCTCCAAGGCACGCCGGACCGTAGCCAATAGTTGTTCACGCTCAAAAGGCTTAAGCAGGTAATCGTACGCTCCATTGCGGAGAGCCTGCAGGGCGACCTCGATGTCGCTGACCGCGGTGACCATCACGATCGGCATATCCGGATAGCGTTCTTTGGCGCGTTCCAAAAGCGTAATTCCATCCATTTCGGCCATCATCAGGTCGGAAAGGACAAGGTCGAATTCGTCGCCGGATTCGAGCACCGCCAAGGCTTCCACCCCACTGGCGGCCTGGCGGGTCTGAAAATGGGCTCCATTGAGGGTGGAGGAGACAATCTCGCGGATTGTTTCCTCGTCGTCCACTACGAGGATGCGGTCATTAGGCATGGCGCTAAGTTAATGTATCGCTCATTCTAGGCCACGACTTCACATTCCGAAAGTAACCAATTGGAGACGGAAATCCGGTAACGATGAGTAGCCTGCATGATATTTAAAGAGCTTAGGTGTTCGTGCGTCTGTCTCTATCTATGCATCCTGCCGGAATATTTGGGAATTCGGTTGGCACGTTGACCGTCCCCTGGTTGACTGCGCGGGAAACGGCTGCCCTGATCGTGGTCGTTGTCAGTCTCCTGTTCTTCCGCGTTTTTCGGGAACAGTGTCTGCTGGCGTGGGCCGCAGCCTGGGTCGCCTATGGGGCATTTCTAGGGGTAGCAGGCACGGGCGAGTTGCACACCGCTTCGAAGACAATCGTCGCATTTGCGCAGGCCGATTTTGTGCTGGCAGTGGGCTTGTTCGCAGCAGCGGCGCTCATATCCGCGCAGGCGCGGCGACAGTTGACGGCGCTGGTCGCGATTTTCTGGGTGCTGATGGTCTGCGCCGCTATGCAACCTCTGTACTTGCCGGATTCGAAAATCCTAGGACAGGCGCTGGAAATCGCATGCCGCGTGATCGCACTTGGAGCGGCTGTCGAGCTTCTGCGGTATCGGTTTGGGCGTATCGGGCTGGGGCCGTTTCTGTTTGGTGCCGGGCTGCTTACATTGAATCTGCACTGGTTTCGGTTCACCAATCACATTCCCAACGAAGGCTACCTGTTGGCGGAGGTTCTGTTCGGTTCAAGCATTTTGCTGGTGGTGCTCGACGACTCGCGGGTTCGCACACGTCGGCTTGCCGTGCTGAATGAGTTGGCGGTCACGATTGCTCGTGGCCAGAATCATGCTCCGATGATGCAGACCGCTCTGGAAAAACTGAAAAGCGCAGTGGGCGCGAAAGGGTCGTGGTTCCAGTTGATGGAAGGCGCCATCCTCGTTCCCACACAGCACTGCGGCCTATCGCCGGAATTTCTGCGAGCTATCGCGCAATCTGAGTCGAATGAGATCCCGGTCCGCGTTCTCCAGGAGAATCGGGCGGCAGTGGCTAAGCTCTCAGAGTTATCGGAGTCGCAGCGCATCCCGCTGAAGAAAAACGGCATTCAGCAGGTAATCTTTCTGCCCATTCAGGGCAAGAAATCGGTGATTGGGATGGTGTCGCTCGGCTGCGCAGGGAGCCGCAACCATACCCGTGAAGAACTGGACTTTTTGGAAACGGCGGCCCAGACGCTCGGCATCGCGGTCGAAAATCTTCGCTTGCTCGAGCAGGTGCTGCGCTCGCAGCGGCAGTGGATGAACACTTTCGATTCCATCCAGGATTTAATTCTGGCCCACGACGCAGATTTCCGTATCCTCAAAACCAATCAAGCTTTGCTGCAGCGACTCGAACTCGCTCCGGCCGATGTTCTGGGCCATGCCTGTGACGAGGTTCTGCCGCAAATGCGTTCGTGGAACGGATGCCCATATTGTGAACGCGGCTCAGGGCTGTCGGAAGGCATGGATCCGTGTTTCGGCGGGCAGTCGGTGGTTTCGACCTCGTCGTACGCCGAACAGGGAACCCAGCAAAAAGGTGTCATCCACGTGGTGCACGACACGACCCAGCGTCAGGTCGCAGAAGAAAAATATCGGATGCTGTTTGAGCAGGCGCAGGAAGGCGTGTTCGTAGCGACGCCCGATGGTGAGTTGCTCGATTGCAACGATGCTTTTGTCACCATGCTCGGTTATAGCAGCCGCGATGAGTTAATGGCGCTTGACATGGGCAGCGTGCTACACGCGATTCCCGAGGAGCGCGAAGCTTTTCGCAAGGAAATTGACGCGCACAATTACGTACGCAATTTTGAAAATACGGTTCGTCGGAAAGATGGTACGCATCGGGCTGTGGCGCAGAGCTGTTTTGCGACCCGCGATGCCGCTGGACATATTGAGCGATATCAAGGCTTCGTTCTCGATATCACCGAGAAAAAGCGCTCTGAAGACGAGATGCGGCGGCGTAATCGTGAATTGAACGCGCTCAACGCGATGGCCGTAATCGCGACTCAGTCGTTCGATCTGGATGAAATTCTGAACCTCACGCTCCGTCAGGTGATTTCGCTTTTCGGCGCAGAAACCGGTTCGGTTTATTTGGCAGCGGAACCGGAGGGCACTTACCGGCGGCGAGCTGGCTGGGGGCCGCGGAGCGAGGCGCGCGTGCGCATGTCCGAAGTCGTCTTTCCGGATGGCTTGGGGGATCTCGTAATGCGTTCGCGAGCGGAGGTGGTGACGCAGGACTTTATGCCGCATCTGCCGCCTGCAGTGGTCGAGTTCGTATGTGCGGACCGGTTGCCTTACTGGATCTGGGTGGTGCTGTGGAGCAAGGACAAGCCCATCGGCATCATGGGTATTGCCAGTAAAGAAGACCGGCATTATTCCAGTAACGATGAGAATCTCCTGGTGGCCATTAGCCGCCAACTGGCGACCACGATTGAAAAAGTTCAACTCTACGAAGAAACCTGCCGTGCCTATGAAGACCTGCGGCGAACGCAGGAACAACTGTTGCAGAGCGAAAAAATGTCGGCTGTCGGCCAATTGATTTCAGGTGTCGCACACGAGCTGAACAATCCGCTGACTGCAATCCTCGGATACGCGCAACTTCTCGACGGGGCAGGCCTCGATCCCCAATCGGCTGACTACGTTCGCAAGCTCTTCAAGCAGGCTCAACGGACCCATCGCGTCGTACAGAATCTTCTCTCGTTCGCGCGCCAACGCAAGCCCCAAAAGCAACAAGTCGACTTGCGTAAAGTACTGGAGGAGTCACTCACGTTGCGCGAATATGATTTAAAGGTGAACAACGTTTCGCTGGAACGTGAAATTCCCGACAACCTGCCCTCGGTGGTAGCCGATCCTCATCAGCTGGAACAGGTCTTCCTGAACATTATTAACAACGCCCTCGATGCCATGGTTGAGAGCAGCGGAAGTGGAGTGTTGAAAGTCCGCGTCTTCAGGAAGGACGCTTACGTGTGCGCGGAGTTCGATGACAGCGGACCCGGAATTAAGGATCCCAGTCGAATTTTCGATCCCTTCTACACCACCAAATCCGTGGGCAAGGGAACTGGCCTTGGGCTCAGCATCTGCTACGGAATCGTCAAGGAGCATGGCGGAGAAATTGTGGCGCGCAACCGCGAAGAAGGCGGAGCGACCATCGAAGTCCGATTGCTTGCCAGCGAAAAACCCGCTCTGCCAGAGGCTGTGCCTTCCACGCGTCGAGAGTCCGTACTCGCAGGACGCGTGCTCCTGGTCGAAGACGAAGAAGCCGTACTGGAATTCGAACGCGATGTTCTGGTTGGGGCGGGAGCTGAAGTTGTCACCTCGATGAGCATCGAGGACACGCAAGAGCGGCTCCGTAACGGTTCTTTTGACGTGATCGTGATGAATGGCCGCATGCCAGGTGGGCATAGCGCAATAGAAATGTACGAGTGGATCGCGAAAAATTGTCCTGGACTGGAAAAAGGCCTGCTGCTGACGTTCTCGACTGTAACCGACCAACAGACTCGAAGCTTTATACAAGAGAAAAACGTGTCGTCATTGGCCAAGCCGTTTGAAGTGGCAGACCTGATTTCTCAAGTGCGCGCGCTCAGCCAGAGAGACGGAAAACCTGCTGCGAAGATGAACGAGAAGAATGAAGAAAAAGCTTCCGTCGCCAGCGCGGGAGGCTAGTTGAACCTTGTAAGGCCGAACTGTTTAAAGTCGGACTGCCTAAAGTTGTTCCTTCAATCCGCGCATCATTTCTGTGATCAATTTTTCATTGCGTCGATACCAGCGCCAGTGTCCCTCTCGTTTGGCTTCGACCAAATTTGCTATTTCCAGGATTCGCATGTGATGCGAAATGGTGGGCTGCGCCAGGTTCACACGGTCTTCGATATCACCCGCACAGAGTCCGGTTTTCTTGTTGCCGTCTTCCGTCTCGATTGAGCATGCGCCTTTTTCTTTAAGCGCGAGCAGAATTCGGCGGCGAGTTGGATCGGCTATGGCGTGCAGGAAGCGATCAAGGTTGGGAGCGGAGGAGGACATTTGGTAATTGTGTAATTTGTAATTGTGTAATTTGAAACCCAGCGATCACGATTTCAAATTACCAAATTATCAGATTACGAAATTACAAAATCCCCTCTACTTTTTCACAATTGGATTGTAACCGTCGCCGATCAGACGAGCGCGCATCGCCTCGGCATCTTTTATCTCGGCATAAGGTCCGACCTGAACGCGATAGAATTTGTCGATCGAAGCGTTGTTTGCGGCGAATGCCGGATACTGTTTCTTCTTCAGGGCCTCGACCAGCGCTTCGGCGTCTTCCTGCCGGCTCACCGCGGCGACCTGCACGTAGTACCCCCCGCTCGTTGGCGCGACGGTTGCCGCATTTGTGGCGTCTTTTGATGATGTCGACGTATCCGCGTTCGGAGCCGCAGCCGTCGTCGCACTTGCTGGCTGCGTCTTTACTTCGTGAGCGGCATCGTGAGAAGCAGCATCCTGGGGCGTAAGCGCCGCGTCGGCATTCTTCTCTCCTACTGCTTTATAAAAACTAAAATTGTTAGCCTGCGGCGTGGATTGGGAGGCGTCGTTCTTTGCGGCGGAGGGTCGAACGACGGTCGCAGGAGTTCCTACAGAAGAGTTTCGCAAAATGCCTGTTCCTGCCATCGAGGTTTTTGTCCCCAGCTTGAAGCCAATGGCAAAAAAGAAAGCGCAGACCAGCACAAATGCGAAAAAAATGGCCAGCATGCGACCGGTGCCGAGTGTGATCTCAGTATCTTGTTGTGCGGCGGTGGGCATGGAAATTTAGTATCTACCCCTTAGCTTCCTGCCGGTGTAGCAGGTTTGGTTGCAGCCGCATTGGGATTACCTCCGAGCAACTTCTGCATGCCGGAGAAGAAATCGATCGGCACTGGGAACACTACGGTCGTGTTTTTTTCGACGCCGATTTCCGTAAGCGTCTGCAAATAACGTAGCTGAATGCTGGCCGGCTCGGTAGATAACAAGTGGGCAGCGTCCACCAGGCGTTGCGCCGCCGAAAACTCGCCTTCGGCGTGGATGATCTTCGATCGCTTTTCACGTTCCGCTTCGGCCTGCTTAGCCATCGCCCGCAACATGGATTCGGGCATATCCACCTGCTTGACCTCCACGTTGGCGACCTTCACGCCCCAAGGAGCGGTGTGCTGGTCGAGGATGCTTTGCAGCCGCAAATTAATCTTGTCGCGATGCGCCAGCAGTTCGTCGAGTTCCTGTTCGCCGAGCACGGAGCGCAACGTAGTCTGCGCGAACTGCGAAGTCTGGTAAGCGTAATTCGAAACTTCCACCACTGCCTTGTTGGGATCGATCACGCGCAGAAAAATTACCGCGTTTACTTTGAGGGTGACGTTATCGCGGGTGATGACGTCCTGCGGCGGAACCTCGATCGCTTCCTGCCGGAGCGAGATGCGCACCATGCGGTCGATCGGGCTGAAGACCAGAATCACTCCCGGACCCTTGGCGTGGCCTTGAAGGCGGCCAAGGCGGAAAATAACGCCACGCTCGTATTCGGCCAGGATCTTAATGGAACTCAGCAGGTAGATGACGACGATGATGACCGCTACTGCGATCACAGGAAAGCCGAGATCCAGCATGGATGCCTCCAAGCAATTTTTGTTTCTTGTTAAGAACGATCGTTTAAGAGCGATCGATTAAAAACGATCAGTGTCTAAGCGGATTGTAGCGCAAGTAAGAGGGTACGCGCGGTCATGACATTTCCGCACGTTGTTGAGAAAGATTCGGGCGCTCAGCGACTGGCGCAGGGTGAGTCCGTGGATGAGACTCTCAACCGGCACCTCACGAAGGACTATTTCAACATTTCCCTTATGAGGGAGTCCCTATCTGCAACCGCCATCGGCATTTTGAAATCTACATTGCCCTGCATTTTCTCGAGGAAAAACAGTGCATAGTCACAGAGGCGATACTTATAACGCTTGTATTCCATGAACTCCTGCCCTCCAAAAACCGGCGCGGGACGTGTTTCGGAAAGCATCCGTCTAAGAGCCGGATAGGCGCTCTTGCCGGATTCGAGCATGGCCCTCGATGCATCTTCCAGGTAACCGTGCGGCAGTCCCCAAGTATTGAACATCTTTGAATTCTGCAATGCATCCGTAAGCACAGCGGCCCGCAGGTCAGCCGGTAAATCGAGATATGCCTTGTTATTCAATTTTCGAAGCAGCAGCAGCGGCAGAAGCGCATTGCCGTTATGCATATCACGGATGAGAGACGCCAGAGAATCGGCACTAACATCCGTTCTTCCCTGCAGTTCCCGATAGGCCAGCGAGTTAAATGGCTCTTTCTGGGCTGTGCTCTGTTCCACCAGGTTCTTCAACAGAGTGGCGTTGTCCATTGCCTTGTAAGTCTGTGCCGTCTGCGCCACGATCTGCTGCAGAGACTCCAACTTAGTCTTGGCAGCGGTTTGCGATTCCGATAGGGGAGATTCTTTCTCCCTGCCGCCGCATCCGGCGAGGCAAACGCACAAGAGCATCAAGGCGGATACTGCTGTTTTCAGGTTATTCACGGTCGTTGCCTTTCTGGGCGCTCGTTAGTTTACAAATCCGACATGGCAGGGAAATTGACCGCATGAGAAAGCGATGGCTCACCCGCAATGCCAGAAGTTCCACTTTCCGTGCCCGACGTCGGCGCCCACGCATTCCATGCTGCCAAGGCGCTCTGAAATTCGGTGTCTAGATCCTTCCATGCCGGACCAATAATAAATTTCGAGGCATTGCCCGAACTGTCTATGTACCAACTCCAGAAGTAATACCCAAGGATGTTGTTGTTGCACGTCCTGGAACTGAAGCAGGTCGTCACATCGACTGCGTAGAAAAAGGTGTTGTCGGGCCAGCCGCCAGGCTCGTCAAATAACGTGGTCGGAGTGCCATTACTGCCGGTGGTATTCCAGAAACTGGCAAACGTCTTGCCGTCGTTAATCAGCGAGTAATAGCCATAGCCCTCGCCATCGATTCGGTCAACGTTCCATCCATTCGCATCCGCACGGCCTGCATCTCCAGAGCCGGCATAGAGATTTGTCTTGCTGGTCTCGTCGTACACCCACGTTATTTGAATCTGGGCATCGGTGTCGCAAGCGCAGGTCTTTCCACAGGTCGACGGCGTGAAGGTAAATGCCGAGCTCAGGGGAAACGCGTCGGGGTTCGATTGCACAGTGCCATTAAAGACCCAACTTCCACACTCCAACGTGGCAGTACATGCAGCCAAGCAAACTAGAACTGCAGCAATAGCCAATTTGGCTGCCGTTGGGAATAGTGGGTATCGTTTGCTTTTCATGTGGTTCCTCTTAAATGTTCTTGGTCTCGATCTAATGGAATAGTGTCGCAAAACGAAATTTCGTTTCATGCTTCTTTTGCATTCCTGGTCGAGTCCGGGGCAATTTTCGGGAGGGGGGTGCCAGTACCAATCAGTAAACAGCGCCCAAAGCATGGAGTAGGGATAGTTGGGCTTTTTCCGTCCAGAAGGAAGAATGACAGAAGGACAAAGGACTTAAATCTTGGTCGCAGTGTCCGATTTGTGTCTGGCCTACGCCAGCACTGGTTTCGTTACTAATACGGGATCGACTTTCAGCGTTAGTCCATCGACCTGGCGTACTACGATGCGCTCCCCGGCGAGGATGGGGACTGGGGAAACGGCGTCCCAGAATTCGCCGTGCACAAATACTTTTCCGGCGGGCGCTAGCGCGGTTTGGGCGGTTCCGATTTCTCCGATTAGGCCTTGTTCGCCGGTGACTACTTTGTTGCGGCGAGCACGCATGGCGATGCTCATCAGGAATGCCGTGATGATTCCGAATGGGATGCTTACGGCTAACGCGGTCGAAAGATGAACGCGCATTTCTGGGATGGGGCCGTCAACCAGGAATAATCCGCCCAGGGTTAAGAGGACGATGCCGCCGGTGGTGAGTACGCCGTGGCTGGCGAATTTGGCTTCGGCGGCGAAGAGTATGAAGGCTCCGATGATCATGGCGACGGCGGCGAAGCGCACGGGCAGCAGGTTCAGGGCGAATGCCGACAGAAGGATGAAGACCACGCCTACGGTTCCGGGGATGACGGCGCCGGGGTGATTGAATTCGGCGTAGAGCGCGAGCGCTCCGATGGCCATCAGGATGAAGGCTATGTTCGGGTCCATGATGTGGGAGAGGATGCGCTCTTTTAGAGTCATACGGTAGTCGCGGATGGGCAAGTCTTTGTTCTTATCATCTTTGTTTTGCAGATTTAGCGTGGCCGTCGTCCCGTTGAAACGCTTGAAGCTTTTGCCGTTTAGCTGGTGGAAAAGATCCTGCTCGCTGGCGGCGATGTATTCGATCAGGTTTTTGTCGAGCGCTTCCTGCTCAGTAAAGGATTTCGATTCGCGCACGGCGCTTTCGGCGAGTTCGACATTCCGTCCGCGCTTGGTGACTACGGAGCGCATCAGGGCGGCAGCGTCGTTCTCTAATTTTAGTTTCATCACGTCGTCCATTTTTTCGCCGAGGATTACGGGATGCGCGGCGCCAGTATTGGTTCCGGGAGCCATGGCAGCGACGTCGGCCGATTCGAGGATGAAGAATCCAGCGGATGCGGCGCGGCTGCCGCTGGGTGTTACATAGATGATGACAGGAACGGGCGAGGCCACAATTTTTTCGATGATGTCGCGGGTAGATTCGACCAATCCTCCGGGAGTGTTGATCTCGATGAGGACAGCCTGGTCGTGATTGGCAGCAGCGAGTTCGAGCGCGCGGCCAATGTATTCGGCGGTTACGGGCTGGATGGCATCCTCGACCACAACTCGCAAAATGTCGGCTGAGCAGGACGCAGCGAAAAGTCCGAAAAGAAGAATCACGGCAAAACAGCGAAGCACGGACATCGAAAATCTGGATGCAAAGGACCGAGAAGAAAACAATCGATACAACTTCATGGCTGTGACAGCGGCTGCGCTTTCTCCGCGAGCTTGGCTGCTAGGGTGCGCTTCAGATCTTGTCCGGCGGAATTGCTGGGCTCCAGTTGTAGAGCGCGATTGATGTTCTGGGCTGCGGCTTCAGTGTTATTTTCTTTTAAATCGAGGCGGGCCAGAATGAGATACGCTTCCGCCGACTCCCGAATACGTAATGCGGCTTCGGCCTCGGCGCGGGCTTCAGCGAGATCGCCGCGAGCGTCGTAATCTTCAGCGAGGGCGGTGGGCGCCGCGGCGCTTGATGGATCGACTGCGGCAGCATGACGGAATTCAGCCTCGGCGTCGGCGGTGAATCCGTGAGACAGAAGTTCTTTGCCCAGTTCGATGTGATAGCGCGCGTGGGCCCGAGGATCGGATTGAGCGAAGCGCTGCTCCGCCCAGCTCTCCATTTGCGTGGTCATCTGTCGGAAGGTGTCTTCTTCATAGTTCGACTTGATGCGCTCCTGCGGCGCTTTTGAGGTGGAGCTTGCCGGGATGATACTGCCTGCGGTCGGTGCGAGAGAGTCGAGCAACATTTTTGCTTCGGCGTCGTTTGGATGATGATCGAGCGCTGCGCGGAGTTCGCGGGCCGCGCCGGCGCGATCGCCGGTCTGGCCGAGAGTTACTCCCATGTTGAAGTGATAGTCAGCGTCGCTGGGATCGTCTTGTATTGCCCGCGCGAAATAATCCGCAGCTTTTTTCTGATTGCGGCGGGCGACGACTACTCCCAGATTGTTGTAGACCTCGGCGAGCGGCAGTCGGGCGGCCACGAATTCAAAGGCGCTTTCGGATTTCGCGAAGTCTCCGTGAGCGTAGGTGGCCAGGCCGAGATAGAAATTTGCCTCGCGTGCTACCGCGGAGGTCGGCTTAATCTGGCTGAGAGCGGAGATGGCCGGTTCGTAATCGCGCTGAGCGTAGTAAGTTTTGCCGAGCTCCAGCCAGGCTTGGGCGTAATCGGGATTGAGGCGGGCGGCTTCGCGATAGTGCTGAAGTTTTTCATCAGCGGGGGCGGCGAGCATTCCGCGAACATAATTTTCCTGGGCGTCGAGTCGCATGGAAGCGACGCTCGCGACGTACTTTTCCTTGGACTCGGAAAAATCGGCGCGGATCTGGCGAAGCAAATCCCATGCGAGGGCGGATTGGAGGTTGCCGAGATCGGCCAGAGGCGCGGATTCGGTGACAGCGGGCAATAGTTTCTGCGCCCGCATGTCTAGCAGCTGGGCAGTTGCAGTCAGGCGCGTGCCGTCAAATATATAGGAGCCGAGCACAGCGTAATCGACATCCATCTGCTCGGCGAGACGATAAAGAGTGGCGCGCGAAGGGTGGACGCTGGCTGGAATGCCCTGGCGATCGCAAGCGCGGATCCGTTCGTCCCGACTGGCTACGTAGAGCACGGGAGAATTCATCTGTTCATGGAAGGCTTCGGGGAAAGATTCGCCGAGCCATTCCAGGCCGGGAGTGGGAGAAAGATTCTCGAAGGGAATTACGACTAGGGTTCGTCCGATGACAGCTCCTGCATTGGCACTTTGGCCAGCGGCAGGGTTGTCCTGGGCACGCAGGAGAGGGCAGACAAGCAGCGAAAACAGAGAGACGAAGGCAGCAGCGCGTTTCACGGCAACTTTGATTATATCGGCTAGAGAGATAGCGTGATCGCTACTACTGACGATCCAAATTTGCCGCCGAGACTGTGGCGTCGACGTCGGTGTGGACGGGCGAGACGCCCGTCGCTGCACTGTGCTCCTTCACCGCGGGCTGAGACGGCATCCAGCCGGGAAGTTCGTCGCTGCCGGTAATGAGACGGGCTCCCCGCTCGTAGGTTAGATAAGACCATGCCCACTGGATCATTACGAGCAGGCGATTGCGGAATCCGATCAGGAAAAGAATGTGGATGAACAGCCAGGCCAGCCAGGCGAAATATCCCGACAACTCGAACTTGCCGATCTGGGCAACGGCGGCGGCGCGGCCAATCGTGGCCAGGCTTCCTTTGTCGTGATAACGAAAATCGCGCCGCGGCTGATTTTCGAGGTCGCGCGCGATGGTTTGAGCGACCCAGCCACCTTGCTGCATGGCGACCGGTGCGACTCCGGGGAGCAACTTGCCGTTTTCGTCTTTTAGTGCGGCGAGGTCGCCGATTACAAATACGTTTGGATGTCCGGGAATGCTCAGGTCGGGACGGACGAACACGCGACCAGCGCGGTCGATCGGCACTCCCAATTTTTGCCCGAGTGGTGAGGCGGCCACGCCTGCGGCCCATAGGACAACTGGCGATAGAATTTTTTCGTGGCCGATCCAAACGGCGCCGGGATCAACGCCTGTCACCATGCTGGAGGTGCGGACGTCGACTCCCAAGTGTCGCAGCTGGTCTTCGGCTTTGCGGGAGAGCGCTTCGGAGTAAGCTGGCAGAACTCGAGGTCCGCCTTCGATCAGCAAGATGCGGCTTTGCCTTGGATCGATGTTGCGAAACTCATGGTTCATGGCGTGGTGCGCAATTTCAGCTAAGGTCCCGGCGAGCTCGACGCCAGTGGGTCCGCCACCGACGACCACGAACTGGAGCGGAATGACCTTTTGTCCTTCGGCAGCTTGGCGCTCGGCCAGTTCGAAAGCCAGCAGAACGCGGCGGCGAATTTCGAGCGCGTCTTCGATTGTCTTTAGACCGGGGGCGGATGGCTCCCACTCCTCATGACCGAAATAAGCGTGAGCTGCGCCAGAGGCCACAATCAGGAAATCGTAGTCGAGCGCTTGTTCTCTGGTGACAACTTTATTTTCATTCAGGTCAAAATCCAGAACTTCTTCAAGTAAAACCTCAACATTGTTGCGGGCTCGAAGTATGGAGCGAATGGGCGCTGCTATTTCTCCGGGAGACAAGCCGGCGGTTGCGACCTGATAGAGCAACGGCTGGAAAGTGTGATGGTTCTTCTTGTCGACGACGATGACTTGAACTGGGAGCCGAGCGATGCGTTGGGCGGCGGTGAGTCCACCGAAACCGGCTCCCACGATTACCACTCTGGGCTGTCGCTTGTGGTCTACAGGTTGTGATGTCATTGGCGTCTCTACTATAGAGATTCACGAAACGCCGGTTTCGACGAAAACTTTTACTCGGCGATGGCGGTCGAGACTATCGCGAAATCCTGCGCTTGGGTGAGCGCCACGGTCGTTGATTAGGGGATCTTCCGATCGCAGCCGAAGAGCGTTAAGGTGCGTAACGAGTGAAGACGTTAAAAATTTATATGTTGCGTATACACAACGTAATAGTTTATAAACGAATCATGTCGCTTCACAATCGCATTGCTGTGCTTCGGGCGGAAAAGAAGCTGTCGCGGGCGAGGCTGGCTTCGTCCGTGGGTGTGAATCCGCAGACGATCGGGTTTCTGGAGCGCGGGGACTACACGCCGTCGCTGGAGTTGGCCTTCAAGATCGCCGAACACTTTGGATTGCCTGTAGAGGCTGTCTTCTCGCCTCGGCCGTTTCGAACATTGAGTGAGCAAGTGTACAAGCTGCACAAGAGGGAGGCTTGAGATGGTGGTAAACGTGAGCGATGCGAACAACAACGTGAAGAAAGAGCGGAGTTGGTTCTGGAAGAAGATCGGATTTTGGTTGGTGTCGGCGAAGTCAGGGACGTTGGGGCCGGAGGAGTGGGCGAAGGTCCGCAAAATGTCGCGGAGCGGAAAGAACCGGCGGACGCGGCGGCTGTTTGCGTTGCTGTGGGTGCCGGTTGTGGCTTTTGAGATTGCGGTGAGCCTGCGGGTGGTGCGTGTCGACCCATGGGCGGGACTGATGAGCGCTGCGTGGCTGGTGGTGTTGATGGGGCTGACGGTTCGGGCGCTCCGTATTGGGTTCGCACAGGTTTCGCTGGAGGATCGGGCGCTGATGGATTATGGCGCGGAGTTCGATGCGCTAAAGGAGAAGCAGCGTGGGGAGATCTTTCAGCGGGCCGTGCGGGATGGACTTTTCGGGCGAGTGAAGGTTGATGAACACGAGGCCGAGCAGCGGCTCCGTGCGCAGGGAGACGCATACAGGTTGCTGGCACCGGCGCTGATAGTGTTTGTCGCGGGGTACTGGGCGGTGTGTCTGTTGGGGCCGTTTCAGGCTGCGCGGGGTGCATTGGCGGTCACCGCAGTGGTGGTGACCTGGCTGGCCGCGCTGGTGCTGGCGGCGCCGACCATGATCCGGATGTGGACACAGCCTGACGAGCCCGGGGAGACTGCGGCGGTTGCGGAGTGAATGCTCGTTTGGATGGAGAGTCAGACGCCGACTCAGATGCAGAGGAAGATACACTTCCGCAGCTGAGTGTTGTAACGACCTCGATCACACCGTGTCAGCACCATTCTGCTGGCTTGATTGGCTGAAATCCGCATACACTGCTTGTTCACACTCTATTTATTCAACATTGTGTCTATTAAATTTGGATGACCCCGGCGCAGTCCAGTCCGTCAGTCCTGCGTTTCCTGCTGCCTTCCGTCCGGGACATTATTTTCATTTTCCTCTTCTGGTCGCTGCTGGCAGGAGTGCTGTCGAATCGGCCGCTGGCTGATCCAGATATTGGGTGGCATATCCGAACCGGTGAGCAGATTCTGGCTACGCACTCGTTGCCTCGCACCGATCCGTTTTCTTCCACCATGCAAGGACAGCCCTGGTTTGCCTGGGAGTGGTTGTACGACATCCTGCTTGGGATTCTGCATAGGGCTAGCGGGCTCAACGGAGTTGTTTGGCTGTGCGCTCTTCTAGTAGCGACGACTTTTGCGCTGCTGCTCTCGCAACTAGTGAAGCGCGGCACCGGTCTGCTGCTGGCGATTGTGCTGATGCTGCTGGCGGAGGCGGCTGCGACGATTCATCTGTATGCGCGTCCGCATATTGTGAGCTGGCTTTTTTCCCTGCTCTGGTTTGTCGTGCTGGATCGTTGGGAGCGATGGGGCTGGTGTGAGCGAGGAAGCGTGCCACGATGGATAGCCTGGTTTTTTCCCGTCTCGATGTTGCTTTGGGTGAATCTGCATGGCGGATGGCTCTTTGGAATCGCGCTGCTCGGGATCTACACCTCGGTCGCATTTGTAGAAAGCTTGCGCGCGCGGGATGCCTTTGCCGCGATTCGCGCCGCGCATCGAGCTCGTGCCATGTTTGCGGCCTGGGCAGCTGCGGCGCTGGCGACGCTTGTCAATCCCTATGGTTGGCATCTGCACACGCACATCTATCGTTATTTGAGCGATCGCTACCTGATGAACCGGATCGACGAATTCAAGTCTCCCGATTTTCACAGCGGGGGCGCGCGATGCTTTGCGCTCATTCTGATGCTGGTGCTGATCGCGCTGGTGGTTCAGCACAAAAAGCTGCGGCTCAGCCATCTACTGGTCGTGTTGCTGGCCGCGTATACGGGATTCTATTCGTCGCGCAATGTACCTGTGTCGTCGATGTTGCTGGTGCTGATCGTTGCGCCGATTCTGTGGGAAAACTTTGTGGCGCTCGCGGATGCGTCGGGGGCGTGGCGATGGTTGCGCAAAAGTATTGCCCAAATCTCAGATTTCTCAGACCGGATGGGCGCTCAGGAAGTGCAGCTTCGAGGCCACTTGTGGCCGATTGTGGCGGTGGCTGCCGCTTTGGCAATTTGTCTTCAAGGGGGATGGCTTGGTTCGCGACAGCTGATCCATGCGCAATTCGATCCGCGGAGAGTGCCGGTTGCAGCGGTCGATTTCTTAGAAAAGCAAACAAATACGGAACCAGTTTTCTCAACCGATGCCTGGGGAGGCTATCTCATCTATCGCATGCAACGCGGGGGGATGTATCCCGAACGCAAGGTTGTAGTCGATGACCGTCATGATCTCTACGGCTCGGATCGGATTCGCGACTACCTAATCCTGACGCAAGCGGAGCCGGGATGGCGGAGTGTGTTGGAGGAGTGGAAGATTCAGACTGTGCTATTACCACCAGGTTCGACGCTGGCCAATTTGTTGCGAGAGCTTCCGCAGGATTGGCACATAACATACGAAGACAAGGTTGCGGTGGTGTTTGAGAAGCGCTAGATTTTTGGAGGTGCAATGAATTGGTTGTTTGCCCTCAATGTAATTGCCCGTCCATCATTCTCTGCAACCTGAGATATTCTGCATCATCTGATGTAGTTGGGCTCGAGGCGGACAGGGAAGTGTTAGCCTGTAAATATCAAAAGATGACTTTCTTGAAGTAGCTCTTAAGAGACTGAGAAGATATGCGGACGGCAAAAATGTGCCGATGTATCGAGAGATGTCGGGAGAGCTGCCGATGAAGTCGCAGTGTTTACCGTTCCAGCAGATTCCGCATACCACCCGCCTTTTCCTTGATTATCTTTCCTACACTCCATCGGTTCGCGGCATGTATCCACGCTCGCCTATTTTTTCTGAGTGGGTGAAAGACGAATCGCAACGCGTCGTCTACGACAGTACGCGTCGCGCCAAGGTCAGTGAAATTCTGGAGCGGCAAAATCGTGCTTGGGGAGCATCTACCAAGACTCTGGCTAATATCGAGCGGTTCAAGCACGGCGCTTTGACAGCAGTTACTGGGCAGCAAGTCGGCCTCTTCGGCGGGCCGCTGTTTTCGATTTTCAAAGCGCTGACGGCGGTCAAGCTGGCAGAAGAGGCGACATCCGCTGGAGTCGATTGCGTCCCGATTTTCTGGCTGGCGACTGAGGATCATGATTTGGCCGAGGTCAATCATGTAGCGCTCGCATCCAACGATAGCCTTCCAGAAAAGCTTACGGTCGAAAGTCACGACGTGACGGATGCGCCTGTGGGTACTGTGAAGTTTGGTTCGGAGATCGAGCCGGTGGTCGAACGCGCTGCAAGCCTATTGGGAGAGTCGGAAGTCGCGACGTGGCTGCGCGAGGCGTATCGTCCAGGTCAGAGTTTGGGCAGTGGGTTTGCTTTGCTTTTTGCACGGATGCTAGCGGATTGGGGAGTCATCCTGCTCGATCCGGCTGACAAAGATTTTCATGATCTGGCGAAACCCTTGTTCCGCGCGGCGATTGAGCGAGCATCCGAACTTGACGACGCGTTGCTCGAGCGCGGCAAGACGATCGAAGCGGCGGGATATCACCAGCAAGTGAAAGTGACATCCGCGACCACACTGCTTTTTGAAGTGAAGAGTGGTGCGCGCACGGTGGTGCGGCGCAGGAATCATGGTGACAATGGTGGCGACTTTGCGATTGGTGAGGAGCGCATCTCGCCAGAAGCGTTGGTTGACCGGATTGAGCACACTCCTGAGAACTTCAATCCGACGGTTCTGCTCCGCCCTGTAGTGCAAGATTACCTGTTGCCGACGCTTGTCTATACTGGGGGAGCGGCTGAAGTCGCATACTTCGCGCAGGTCGCTGTGGTCTACGAAAAACTGCTGAGGCGAGTGACTCCGATTCTGCCGCGGTTTTCGGCGACGCTAATCGAGCCTAAAGCGGAGCGGATATTGACCCGCTACGAACTTGGATTGCCTGATGTGCTCCAAGGCCCAGAGAAGGTTCGAGATGCCATTGCCGCGCGTTCACTGCCAGCGGACCTGCAATCTCGCTTTTCAGAAGCCCGCGCGAGTGTGGAGAAGTCGATGGCGGCGCTCGGTGAATCGATCGGCAAACTGGATTCAACCCTTGTCGACACGGCTGAAAGTACTCGGGATAGCATGATGCACCAGATCGACCGCCTCAAGGCGAGAGTGTCCAGGGCGGAGCAGCTTCGAAACGAGGTCATCACACGGCACGCGGATGCCTTGAATCATTCGCTGTTTCCGAACAAGGCGCTTCAGGAGCGCGAGATCGCGGGAGTGAGCTTTGTGGCGAGGTATGGGCCGGAGCTGCTGGCAAATCTATATCAGCATATTCATCCCGATTGCCACGACCATCAGGTGATTGAAGTGCAATAGGTCCGTTTTGGCGGCCTAGTCATTGGGTTATTTCGATTCGCCCAGAGCCAGATAAGTTCCCAAGCCAATCATTACTGCCCCGGTCAATGTGCGCTGACGCCGGCGGAAGCGCGCTGAATTGCGGATGCGCTGGCCGAGCGGTCCGGCAAGCATGGTCACGATGATATCGGCTGAAGTATTGAGTGTTACCGAGAGCGTTCCCAGCAGAACGAATTGCAGGAAAACATGTCCTTGGCTGCGGTTTACAAATTGAGGAATGAAAGAAAGAAAAAACAAGGCCGTCTTCGGATTCAGGACCTCGGTCATAAGGCCCTGCCAGAAAGGATTTCGTCCGCGAGGCTGGTCTGCGAACGAAATGCCATCATCTTTTCTGGCGTCGAGAATCATGCGAACCCCAAGAAAGCAAAGATAGGCTGCGCCGAGGTATTTGACCGCTGCGAAAGCCAAGGCCGACTTTGCCAGAATGATAGAAATGCCCGCACCCGCGGCGAAAACGTGCACCATGCCGCCGAAGAATGTACCCAACGCGGAGACCAGGCCTTCGCGGCGTCCTCCACCCAGCGAGCGCGCTAGAACATAAAGCATGCCCGGCCCTGGAGCAATGGCCAGCAGAATTGCAGCACTCAGGAAAACAAAAAAACGAGCTGAGTCGAATATGGTTTGATGAAACATGGTTCAGTGTCCTCTGGCTCCCTGTGTCCTCAGATGTTCGCTTCTTCCAACACCATCTGCAACTCTACGAGATCCTCCACTCGCCGCACTCCCTTGTCGTGATATGCGCCGGGGACATCCATCAGCACTGCCTGCATGCCGGCACCGGTTGCGCCGAGGTAGTCCACGGAATACATGTCGCCGACATACAGACTCTCTTCGGGCGCGGCGTTCATGCTATTCAGAGCCTGGAGGAAGATTTCAGGGTGCGGCTTTTCGTAGCCGACGAGACCGGAGTCGGTTATGGTGCGGAAGCAGTCGACGATACCGCACTTTCGCAGCACGTCCTCAATTTTGCCATCGGCATTGGATATGACTGCGATCCGGTATTGCTCACCGATCTTGCGAAGTTGCTCGGCGGTACCGAAGCGAATCGTGTCCCAGTTTCCCGAGTTGCGAATGCTGGCGACGAGTCGATCGCGGACTCCATTCACTTCATTTTTATCTTTATCATCTTTATCCGCGAATTCGATCTCAGAAAGCAATTGCGAGTAGAACATCCACCAAAAGCTGTGGTCGGTGCTGCCATTTTTGGTCATCAGCCCGTCGAACTGGTTCTTGGTACGGCATTCCAGGTCGCGCAGATGCTCGGTGTCCAGCACGATGCCGCGTTCGATGAGAGGCGCGTGAATGCGCTCACGATTGGGAAACAACAGTGTGTTACCCACATCGAAGAAGATAAAGTTAATTTTAGAGTTCATTAATAGTACGCCGGCGCGCCGGAACGATTCACGATCCTTCGGGAATAGAGTAACGGAAAATAGCGGTCCGCGTCCCTCAGTGCCACGCTCAAGAATTACTGCATGAATTAAACTGAAAAATTGCCGATGTATTCGTTGGAATCATAAGTTATGGCTCAATTGCGAGTTGTCGTTTTGTGGCACCAGCACCAGCCCTACTACAAGGACCTGGTGACGGGGCAATATCGCCTGCCTTGGACGCGTCTCCACGGGTTGAAGGATTACTACGGGATGGTAAAGCTGCTGGATGAGTTCCCGCAGGTACATCAAACCTTCAACCTGGTGCCGTCGTTGATCACGCAGGTCCAGGATTACGTCTCGGGAGATGCTCAGGACCCGTTTTTGCGGGTCGCCAGTAAGCCTGCGAAGGACCTGACGCAGGAAGAGCGGCGGTTTGCCCTGCAGTATTTATTCCAGGCGAATCCGGTGAATGTCATTGGGCGCTATCCGCGCTACCACGAGTTGTGGGAGAAATTTCGCGGAGCGGGCGACTCGCCGGAGAAGGCGGGGAGATATTTTGACGCTCAGGACCTCACGGACTTGCAGGTCCTCTCGCAAATTGGATGGTTCGACGAATATTTTGTGGCTGAGAAAGACATCGCGGAACTGATCCGCAAAGGCCGCAACTATACAGTTGAAGACCAACGGTTCATCATCGCGGTGCAGCGCGAGCTGCTTGGGCGGGTTTTGCCGGTGCACGCCCAGGCGGCAAAGAAAGGGCTGATCGAGATTTCGACGTCGGCTTTTTATCATCCCATTTTGCCGCTGGTGTGCGATACGCAGATGGGAGCGGTTTCGTCCCCGGGACTGCCCTTGCCGCAGAATCGCTATCTCCATCCCGAGGATGCGCGGGAGCAATTGCTGCGCGGCATGGATCTCCACGAACAAGTATTTGGGCTGCGACCACAGGGAGTGTGGCCGTCGGAGGGCAGTGTTTCCGAAGAAGTATTCACGATTGCACATCAACTTGGAGTGCAATGGATGGCGAGCGACGAAGGCGTGCTGGCGCGGACTTTGGGCGTGACTTTCTCGCGCGACGGTTACGGTCATCTCGATTCGGATGGAGCGCATCGGCTGTATACGATTTATCGCTACGAAAATACCGATTCTGAAACGCAGATGAATCTACTTTTCCGCGACCACAGCCTTTCGGATCTGATTGGTTTCGTCTACTCGGGAATGCCGCCGCAGGATGCCGCCAATAATCTAATTCACAAGATCAAGGAATCGGCCAAGTCGGTAATTGCCAGCGGGCAAGATGCTGTGGTTGCCATCATTCTAGACGGCGAAAATGCCTGGGAATATTATCCACAGTCTGGGCGTGAATTTTTGCGTCGATTTTATGAGGGTTTGCAGAATGATCCGGGGATTGAGGCGGTGACGGTGACGGAAGCGATTGCTCGTCACAAGAACGTCAGCCATCTGAAGTCGCTGGTGCCGGGGTCGTGGATCAACGCCAACTTCAACGTTTGGATTGGCGCGCCGGAGGACAACAAGGCTTGGGACTACCTGTATCATGCGCGCAACTTTTATGAGCAGGCGGCGCCGATTGCAACCGAGAAACAACGCAAGCTGGCGTTTGACGAGATCATGATTGCCGAGGGCAGCGATTGGAACTGGTGGTATGGACCTGAACATCACTCGGCGAACGATCGCGACTTTGACGAACTCTACCGAAAACATCTGTCGAATGTTTATCAGGCGTTGGGCGGCACGCCGCCGGATTATCTGGGGCAGCCGATCACGGGGGAGTTGGCGCGTCCCTCGTTTACGCCACAGACTGCATACATCCACGCTGAGATTTCAGGCGACATGGTGCGCTACTTTGAGTGGATGGGCGCGGCACGTTATACGGCTGATCAACGCTCGGGCGCCATGCACGGCAAGCAATTTCTGATGGATGAAGTGCTGGCGGGAATTGACGAGCAGTATGTTTACGGGCGGCTGGATTTCGTCGGGAAAGTTCCGGAAGAAAAATTCGACGTGGTGGTGAATCTGGAATCGTGGGCAAAGCACGCGGCCAAGCCCCGGCGCGAACTGCGGATAGGTGTGGAGGTCGATGGGGGCCGTATACAGTCGTGGAATGTGATGCTGGGCAAGAGTAAGGTGCTGGCGGATTCGAAGGACGGGGCTGAGAATCCAAAAAATAGTGCGAAAGATATCACGACAGATGGTGCGCGGGTGGCGCTTCTCCGCAATTTTGAATTCCGACTGCCGCTGGCGTGGCTGCAGGCTATTCCGTTGGAGATTGACAAAGTGCGAGGAGCAAAGGGTTCGGATCATCTGACCGTCCGGCTACGCCTGCGCTTCAGTTTGTGGCAGAACCAATTACCAATCGATGCCTTGCCAGTGGAAGGATGGATCGACCTGGAGCTTCTGGCGGAGGACGATCTGCTGGCATTGGGTGGGTGAAGGCCGCAGAAGTCGAACTGCGCTCCGCTTGGACGGGGCGCAGCCCCGTCCACATCCCACACGGTTTAATTCTTACTACTGACCTGCGCTTGCTACCGTCATTGTCATCGGACGGCTCAATTCCATCACCAGTTCTGTACCTGCTGGTAGCATCGCAGAACGATGTTTTCCGAGCCAGTGCGTAACGGTCACGGTAGCGCCTATTGCGCCGCCGATCAGGACGCCTTTGCCGCCGCCTGCCAAGCCGCCGATGAGCATTCCTCCACCGGTTCCCATACCGATCTCAGTAAGATCTTTGCCATCGTAGCCCGGGCCTTTGAATTGACCTTCGCTGTTGACATCCGTGCCATGACCCGCGTTGGTATCAACCAGCGTGGCGTTCAACATGAACTTGTCTCCATTGGGTAGGACGAGATTTTCGGGAAAGATGGCGATGGTGGGCTTGCCGGCAACACGACGCGGTTCGCTGGATTTTGTAACGCGGCCTTCGACAGTTGTGCCAATCGGAATCACGGTTTTGCCGTCCATGATGACGGGCTGGGTGACTCTTGCCGAGAATGGATCCCCGGCTTTTGAGCTGAAGGTTGCAAGCGTGGTTTCGAGTTTCATCTTGACGGCCGTGCCTGTGGGCAGGGCGGTTTGCGGCCAAGCGAAGCTTGCCATTAGGACGAGCGATGTGAGTGAAAGTGCTTTCTTCATGTTACTTGGCTCCTAAATTCGTTTAATTTCTTTCAAAGCTCCAAGAACCTCATCTATCGGCGCGCGATCAAGTTGGTTATCGCCCCGATAGATGTAACGCACCACGCTGCCACGGTCGATGTCCCGATCAATGACCAGCGTGGCCGGATGCGCAATGTTGATTGCGTCTTTGCCGAACGCGTGATGCAATCCGTATTCTTTGGTCACAGCTCGATCCTCATCAAGCAGAAACAGACTGCTGATCGGACGCTTCTCGAAGAATTTCTCCGGTCTCCACACGCCGTCTCTTTTTTCGGCAGCGATGAAAGCCAACTGTGCGCCTGCCGCGTGAATCTCTGGCATCCGCGACTCGAACTGAGTCATGCGCTTTACGCAGTTCGGTCACCATGTGCCACGCAGAAACTCAAGAATCAATTTGCCCTCGGAGAGCAGTCCGTCGAGAGTGAATGTGCCCTCGCGATTGGCCGCCTGCAGCGCAAAGTATGGAGCAAGTGAACCGATTTCCAGAGTTTCGGTGCGGTCCTTCATGTTGAGATTGACTGTAAGCGAGGTAGAAATCAGGAACAATAACGGATGGGGTACCGGGGATATCCCGCCGGACGATTTGCTGGTGCGGTCGAACCGCCCGACAGGTTCTGCTCCGTCCGATATAATTTCCTTTCGCCCGTTGAGACGTGGCAGGCTGTGTCTCAGATCAATCAATCGTTTCTATATCAATCCGACAAATAAAGGACGCACTGATGTCTATCACCAGCATTGCAGATATTCGCGGACGCCAGGTTCTTGACTCGCGTGGCAATCCGACAGTTGAAGCTGAGGTTTTTCTCGAGAGCGGCGCCAATGCGCGCGCCATTGTGCCGAGTGGCGCGTCCACCGGCGAGCATGAAGCGGTGGAATTGCGCGATGGCGACAAGACACAATATCTCGGCAAGGGTGTTCTGCAGGCAGTGGCGAACGTGAATGGCGAGATTGCAGAAGCTCTGAACGGATCGGACGCAGCCGATCAGCGCACGCTCGATGCCAGGTTGATCGAACTGGATGGCACTCCCAATAAAGGCCGACTGGGAGCGAACGCGATCCTCGCGGTTTCGATGGCGGCGGCGCGTGCTACGGCGAATGCTTGTGATCTCCCGCTTTATCGCTACCTGGGCGGCGCGGCGGCAAACATACTGCCGTTGCCGATGATGAACATTCTCAACGGCGGCGCACACGCCGATAACAACGTCGACTTTCAGGAGTTCATGGTGATGCCAGTGGGAGCGCCGTCATTTTCAGAGGCGTTGCGCTGGGGAGTGGAAGTTTTTCACACGCTGAAAGGCGTGCTGAAAAAACGGGGCTATAACACGGCGGTCGGCGACGAGGGCGGTTTTGCTCCATCGGTGAAATCGAATGTGGAAGGCATCGAAGTCGTGCTGGAAGCGATTCAGCAGGCAGGCTACAAGCCGGGCGAGGAGATTGCGATCGCGCTTGATCCGGCGGCCAGCGAGTTCTATCAGGATGGAAAATACGTCTTCAAGAAATCCGACAAATCGACCAAGAGTTCTGAAGACATGGTGCGTTACTGGGCGAAGTGGGTGAACGACTATCCCATTGTGTCGCTCGAAGACGGACTTGCCGAAGATGATTGGGACGGTTGGGCGCTTTTGACGAAAGAGTTGGGCGGCAAGATTCAACTGGTGGGCGACGACTTGTTTGTCACGAATGTGGAGCGGCTGCAAGAGGGAATCGATAAGGGAGTAGGCAACTCGATCCTGATCAAGGTTAACCAGATTGGGACGGTCAGCGAAACGCTGGATGCGATCGATCTGGCGCGCCGCAACGGATATACATCCGTAATCTCCCATCGCTCCGGCGAAAGCGAAGACACTTTCATCGCCGATTTGGCGGTAGCAACGGGAGCAGGGCAGATCAAAACAGGCTCAGCTTCACGTACCGATCGAATTGCCAAGTACAACCAGTTGCTGCGGATTGAAGAGGAGTTGGGCGGGGCGGCTCGGTTCTTGGGGGTGACGGCGCTGAACTATAAAGGTTAGCGATTCGAATTCGAGCTGAAAGTTGAGTCTTTCGACTGTAGGTAGACTTTTATTCCTTCGCTACAATTGTCATATGAAGGTCGATGTTCAGGAAGCCAAGGAACGTTTTTCCGAGGTGCTCGACCTCATCACCATTGGCGAAAAGGTAATCATTACGTGCAAGGGTGAGCCCGTCGCGAGACTCGTGTCGATTCCAGTAGCGGCGAAGAAACGCGGGAGGTTTCGACTTGGCTCCGCAAAGGGTGAGTTCACGATTCCGGAATGAGTTCAATGATCCGCTTCCCAAAGAGATCGAAGATCTTTTCTGGTGATAAGTGCGTACTTAAAATCCCATCCTGTCGTCCGCTGAAGGTCCGTAGGTCGCTGGAAGCGGCTTGTCATTTAATCGCAGATACACTCCGAGCTGAGCGCGGTGATGCACCAGGTGATTGAGAAACATCTGGCGGTATGCGAGAAAGCGCGAACCGGTAAAGACGGCCTTGTCCTGAAAGCTGAGCTTCCAGTTTTGCGTCCAGCCCTCTTCCGGCAAGCTCTTGAGCGCCGCGCGCGCATTAGCCGCACCTTCATCGAAGGCTTTGAGTAGTTGCTCAGAAGATTCAAAGGGAAGTCTCGGCCCTGTTCTTTTGGAAAAATCGAGTTCTGGAGTGGTCAGGATTGTGAGGCCGAAATTGGGCAATTCCGCAACATGCGGCGCCAGCTTGGCTAGAGGCATCGACTTGGAATGAGGCGCGAAGTCCGGTTTGTTCATGGGAACGCGTTCCAGCATGATACGAGTTGTTTTCATCTCGGCATCGAATTCCGGCAACAACAACTCGCTGATCGGCATCACTTTCCTTCCAAGGTCTAAAAGATATGTATAAAACAGATGGTTAGAGTCTGCGGAGGGAAGCGACGATGCAAAGATTTCGGCAAGATTTACAGACTCGGCCGGTCGAGTTTGATAGTCTCTCTGTTGCGAGAATTGACAACCGAGAACTTATTGTAGGGAACTAATACCAGGAGCAAAGGCTACTTCCATGCCTCGTCCGAAACCTCTCGTTCTTATTATTCTTGATGGCTGGGGATACCGAGCAGACACCAAAGCCAATGCCATCGCTCTCGCGCGCAAGCCGACGTATGACCGGCTTCTCCGCGAATATCCCAACACGCTGATTCATACCAGCGGGCCGTTTGTCGGACTCCCGGAGGGCCAGATGGGGAACAGCGAAGTCGGCCATCTGAATATGGGCGCGGGCCGCATCGTCCACATGGACATTACGCGCATCGATTTAATGATCCGGAATGGAGAATTCTTTTCGCATCCAGTACTGGTCGAAGCGATGAAGAACGCCCGAACTAGCGGCCGCAAGCTGCACCTGTTCGGGCTTGTCTCCGATGGCGGCGTGCATTCTCGCCAGGAGCATCTCTGGGCGCTGCTGAAAATGGCGAAAGAGCAAGGAGTCGATCGTGTTTTCGTGCATGCCTTCATGGACGGGCGTGACACGTTGCCAACGAATGGAGCGGGCTATCTCGAACAACTCCAACAGAAGATGCGTGAATACAACTCCGGCAAAATTGCGACTATCAGCGGCCGTTATTACGCCATGGACCGAGATCGCCGTTGGGAGCGTATCGACAAGGCTTTCCGCGCGATGGTCGAAGGCAAAGCCGAAGGTGGAACATATCCCGACGCCGTGCAGGGTATGAAGCAGTCTTACAACAAAGATGTGACTGATGAGTTCGTGATTCCGTTCGTTTGTACCGATGATCATGGTGAGCCGGTGGCGAAGATTGGGGACGACGACTCCTGTATCTGCTTCAATTTTCGCGCCGACCGCGTGCGCCAGATCACGCGCGCATTGTGCCGCAACAGTGGACTCAACGAGAAAGGTGGCAGCGATTTGCCGGGTGCTGCCGATCTCGATGCAATCATTCCCCGCGAGCGCGTGCCCAAGAATCTCAAATATGTCTGCATGACGCAGTACGACAAGAACTTCAGCTTGCCGGTGGTGATTCCTCCGGAGTCGATGGCGAATATTCTCGCAAACGTGATGGGCGGGCTGAACATGCGCAACCTCCGCGTGGCGGAGACAGAAAAATATGCGCACGTTACTTACTTCTTTAATGGCGGCGTGGAAACACCGTTTCCGGGAGAAGATCGCGTGCTGGTGCAGTCTCCGAAGGTCGCAACTTACGACCTCAAGCCGGAGATGAGCGCTGCCGGCATTGCCGAGGCTGTCGTCAAAGCCACGAATGACGCGACGTTTGATGTAGTGATTGTCAACTTTGCTAATGCCGACATGGTAGGGCACTCCGGGAAACTTGAACCGACGGTGAAGGCGGTTGAGACAGTCGATGCCTGCCTCGGCGAGATTGAAACAGCCGTCCGCGCTCGCGGCGGAGCGATGCTGATTACTGCAGATCATGGCAATGCTGAAATGATGATCGATCCGGCAACCGGCGGTCCGCATACGGCGCATACCACGAATCCGGTGCCATTTATCGTGATCGCTGAAGACGCAAAACAATTCACGCTCAAGCCGAACGGCTCGCTGCGCGATATTTCTCCAACGATGCTGGGGATGTTGGGCATCACCGAGCCAAAGGAAATGACGGGTTCGGATTTGCGCAGTCCGCTAAAGGCTTGAACCGCCGAGGCGCAAAGGATGCCGAGGAAGATCTCGGATCATTCGACAACACGATGAGCAAGCTTCTGATTTGCGTTCATCATCCTTTCGATCAATGGAATGCTCCGTTTTGGCTTTCTGAGCGATTGCGGCTGGAATTTCCGCAGATCAACGTTGTGCATCTGCCCGACTACAAGCAGGTCGATCGAGAAATTGTTGATGCTGAAATCGTGATCAGCTGGTCGATTCGTCCCGAGCAGATTGCTGCGGCAAAGAAATTACGATGGATTCACTCTCCAGCAGCCGCGGTTCATCAGTTGATGTTTCCGGAGCTTATCAGTAGCGAGATTGTTCTCACTAACGCACGTGAAGTGCACGGGGCAGTCGTGGCGGAGCATGTGATCGCGCTGGTCTTTGCGCTGGCTAAGAAAATCCCTGGCTCCGTGCGCTTGCAGGAGAAACATGTTTGGGGGCAGCAGATCTTGTGGGACGAACTGCCGCGGATTCGTGAAGTCGCGGGCGCGACTCTTGGCATTATCGGCCTGGGCAGTATCGGACGTGGGGTGGTGAAGTGCGCGAAGGCTCTGGGCATGCGAGTGATCGCGGCGCGTGAGCATCCGGAGAAGGGAAGTGAAGGTGCTGACGCCGTTTTCGGACCATCACAAGTCGACGAGGTATTTCGACAAGCGGATTATGTCGTACTAGCTGCTCCGGTCACCGACAACACGACCGCGATCGCGAACGCGGAACACTTGGCGCTCATGAAGCCCGACTCCTGCCTCATCAATGTTGGTCGTGGGCCACTGGTGGATGAATCCGCACTCATCGCCGCTCTGCGTGAAAAAAAGATTGGCGGGGCGGCGCTCGATGTGTTTCCGAAAGAGCCGCTGCCTGCCGATTCTCCGCTGTGGGATGTACCTAACTTGCTGATTACGCCCCACACCGCCGCGTTGACCGAAAAATTGTGGGAGCGGCATTACTCGTTGTTCTCAGAAAATCTGCGTCGCTATCTGGATAACCAACCGCTACTGGCGGTCGTGGACAAACGCAAGGGCTACTAGGGCAGTCCGCACCGCATTGACAGCATGAGCACTTTTTTACCGCGTATCAATACCAAATCCTAAAATTGCAGTAACTTCAACTGGCTCATTTCCGCGAAATGCTGGACGGAATTTCCAGCTATGCAACGCCACTAAAAGCTTCGAAGTAGTTTCGGCGGCGCCGGGTTCCAACACCTTCAAATCTTTGAGATCTCCCGAGCGATCTACAATGCACGAAATCATGACGCGTGTAGGCCGAAGACCCTTGGGTAGATCCTTGCGGATTGCTTCCGGTTCGCTCAATTTCTCGGAAGATGGATGCGCGGCCGATGCGGGATCGGAATACTCCATGATCGCCGTACCGAGCGAAGTTTCGAAGTAGATGGTGGCCGTGAGGTTGCCTTTTAGACAGCCGTAGCAACCCAATCCGCCGCCGGAACTCGGAGTCGCTTCGATCGAATATCCCGGACTCCTCTGAGTCTTGACGGAAGAATGCCCGGGGCCGGTTGAGGGCGCGTCGCCGCCTGGGGCTCCGAAGCTGGGCAGGTTGATGACTTGGGTTGAGCCACCTTGCACCGAGACACCGGGCACGGCGGGAGTGCCGGTCCCACTACCGGTGCCGCCGGGGCCGGGATACTGCGAGATTCCAGCGTGAGCGTTGGGATCGGTGCCGTGTCCCAGGCCTTCTCTGCCTGCGCCCGAACCTTCTCCTTGTAATCCGCTTCCGGGGCCATTGCCTTTGCCGATGCCCGGTCCGCCGCCGCTGCCGCCGATACCCGTTTTTGCTGTGCCGGCGGGCGACATGGCGAGAGATCCTGCGGTGGTCGTATTTGGCACTCCAACTTTTGTTCCGGGCTGATTAGACACAACGACTCCGGTGCCGGGTGCGTTGCCGCCGGCGTTACTCGGCGGAGCTACGGATGAGCCGAGATCGAGCGGACCACCCGCGCCTGCGCCCTTGTTGCCTCGTCCGCTGCCGGAGAGAGCTTTGCCGCCACCTAGACCTGGCGGAGGTGGTACGACGTCGGCGGAACCAACGAGCGTAGCTGCGGATTGGCCGGTGCGACCGCCGTTTCCATTCTGAGAGCCTGCGCTGCCGATGCTGGCTGGGGGCGGAACAACTTGCGGCGTCGGGGCCGAAGCGCCGGGTCTTGAGCTTGCGAGTGATCCGGCGCCAGAGGCTGTTGGTGGTGGAGGCACGGGCTTCAGGCGCAAGTCGCCTGTGGCTGTGCTTCCCCAACTGTTGAGATCGCGGCTTACCTGCGATGGCGGCGGAGCCACGATGGCTGGGATGGGCAAGGTCAACTTGGGCGTAGACGACACATCACGTTGTGGAGCAGAAACCGGCGGCGCAACCACGTCGACGGATTGCGTCAGAGGGACGCGGGAGCTGGCGAGGTCGCGCTGGGTGTCTCGTGGAGCCGGTGCAATCACGGTCGGCGCGAGCGGGTTGGCGGTTCGCATTTTGTCTCGCGAAACATTTGGAGCTGGCGGGACGATGGCTGAGCTCAGCGTTGGCGAATTTCGTGTGTTGGCGTGAGAAACTTCGGGTGCTGGAGGGATGATATTGGTTGTCAGGCTGCTTGCAGTGCGACTTGCCGAGGTGTTCAGTTCCGGCGAAGGCGGCACCGCGCTCATCTCGGGCAAAGTTGGCGCGGTTAAAGTCGAACGCAGTCCTTCGGCTGGCGGTGGTCCTGGATTCGATTTGAAGGCGAGCAGATTGGCGACTGCGGAATCGGAGCGCGGCAAGTTTACCTTGGGAGTGTCTACAACTTTCTCGGTGGGCGTTTCGCCGCGCGCCACATGGATGGTCTGCGTCCGATGGTGGGCTTGCTGTCCTCCGGCGCGTCCGGAGTTGCCGGCCTGGGCACCGCCTCGGTCTTGGGTTTGCGGCAGTTCGTCTCCAGAGTAATAGATGACATCCCATTGCGGACGCGTGGGAGGTAGCGGCAGTTCAAGACTTACGAAGCGTCCGGGAAGCACGATGATCGCAATCAGCAGCAGACATTCGAGCAGCCAGCAGATGAGCATGCCGCGATAGGGAAACATGCCGATGGGCGCTTCTCCGGCAAGGCGCTTCGGAGGGCGCGTGAGTGCGGGGCCAAACGCAGATTTGAACTCTTCCCATTGGGAGGACCATTCCACCAGCAGATGCGGCGGCTCGGTCCACTGATCTTCTGGCCGACGATCGGCGACTTCGGGAGTGGTGGCAACTTCGGGCATTGTTCTGAACTGCGTTTTGGACTACGTAATTTCTTGGGGGTTTGTACTAGTGTGCCAGAAGGATGGTCTGATTATCGCCGTGACTCAGTGATTTTGTGTTTTTGTTCTCTTGGACCTGTTTCTTGGACTGGAAAACAGAGTTTCGGGAGTTCGAAGGTCGAGGCGATGTGTTTACCAGTTAGTACCCCTACCCCCTCCCCCCTTGCCTTTTGGAATCATTGAGTTAGGGGAGGAAATTTCGGTCTGGTCTATGAAAAATAAGGACTTATATTAAAGTATTCAAAAATAGGGAGTTTGACTGGCTCTTGGTCGCCGATTACGGGAAATCAATCACTTAGAGGGGTCTTTTCTTGCTAGTTCGCTGTTCTCATTCAAAGTGTTGAAAGGAATGGAGTTATTCGCACGACACTCAATACGCCGATTAGCGCCCGGATTCAGTTGTCAAGGAGCAAGTGGCGCTTCGGCAAACGCTTGTTTGCCGTGAACCTATTTTAACAGGCGAGTCAAGGGTGGTTTGTGGCTTCGGCCTCTCGTGTGAATGCGTTCGACTCTCGCAGAAAAGACGGTGTTTACACCCGGGAACCGCGTCAATGAGTGTAAAAGCAGTTTTCTTGGACGAAGAATCATCCGTTCTACGGAGTCATTTCGAACACAACGCCGTTGCCGCTCGATCCCCCTACAGAGGTGGTGCCATAGAAGTTGCCTGCGTCGAGAATCAGGCCGCCGAGCGGTTGACTTCCGTCCCCACCGTTGAAACTCCAGAGAACCTGTTCCTCGTATTTCTTGCTCTTGCCCACTGGGGCCACCAGCTCGAACACAGTCCCCAAGCCGTTCGTGCCGCCCTGGATTGTAGTGCCGTAAATGTTCCCAGCCGCATCGAGCACAACCCCACCGGAGGGTGCATTGCCCTGGTCCACGCTGTCATCTGGTGTGAAGGTAAAAAGAATCTTCTTCGTCCATCCCGACTCTCCCGGACTCAGCTTGTAGACCGTTCCACGAAAATTAAGCGGCTTCCTTTTGACGTTGTACCAAGCCGTCTCCGTGCCATAGATGTTTCCGGCCTGGTCGAGTGTTGGACTGCTCCATATGAAGGTGCCGCTGGGAATGGAAGTAAAGTTGTAGATCCCAGTCGTATTCCAGCGACCCCCGCCGTCCGGGGACACCTCGAAAACTGTCGGCTTGCCGGTGATAGCCGACGGTGCGATGGTGAAGATGTTTCCAGACGCATCCATTGCCAATCCGGAGAGGGGATTAATGACATTGAAGGAAATTACTCGACCCGTCCATCCTCCGCCGGATGGGCTCAGTTCGAAAACGCCTTCGTTATCTGTGCCGTAGAGATTGCCAGCCGGGTCTATAACCAAGCCGGCCAGTGGGAAACCACCGAGAGGCATACAATCGCCGTTCGGACAAAAGCTGTAGATAACGGTTTCCGTCCAGTTCCCTCCCACCGGAGTAAGTTCGAACACGACACCGCAACCCTCGCTAACGATACACGTCGAACCGCCTTCGCTTGTCGTTCCGTAGAGGTTTCCGGCGCTGTCGAATACCAAATTCCCATTTGGATACGCCCCGTCCGTGCAACTGGCACCACCTTCGGAGCAGAACCTGTAAATCACGGTCTCGTTCCACCCTCCACTGCCGTTCGGCGAGAGCTCGAATACGGTTCCAAACACACCGCCTTCTTGGGTAGTCCCATAGAAGTTGCCCATACCGTCGGGAGTGAGATTCGACTGGGGAGCGGCGCCATCGGGGGAGCCTGCGAAATTGTAGAGCACCGTCTCAGTTTGTGCCGTCGCTGGATGAGCGGCAACGAGCAACAGCGTGGAAAGCACGGCAAGGGTCACAACGGAAACATTTAATCGTGAGGAATGCATGATTCGCCTCCTTAGATTGTGGGGGCCGGGTGCTATGTCCGCAGGGGAGTCAGTGAAACTCGGACGGCGATAATTATTCGCCCGCGAGGAGAGGGTGTCAACAGTTGTTGGAATAAGACGAGCCGCAGTCAGCGATTCTTACGCCGGTAAACGGTCAGAAATTCCTACACAATGCCTTGGCCAGGAAACCCCATCTGGCAGCAAGAGCGCGGACGGGGGCTGGCTGTGAACTTTCAACACGTTGTTCCCTTTTCCGACGACAAGGAACAACGTCGTCGCAGGAGCGGTGCGAAAGTGGAAATCAGTCATAACGATTTCCAAGGTGCGGACTTAGCGCGCCGACTTTTGCACCACTCGGCTTGAAATCTATCGCCGGAGCGCCCAGTTTTGACAGGTACAACGTCTTGAGGGATCACAGTCAGCCCGCTTCCGGTCCATACGATTCAGTGTATATTTGGTCCGCTGCCATGCAACGCCCTCCGGATCCTCAATTGCTCGGATTCCTCGAAGCCTACGACCGGCACATCTCGGACCTCGCTCTCGCGCTGCGAGAGGTGATTCTTGAGGAAGCGCCCGACGCCTCGGAGTCGATCTACCAGGTGTACACGGTGGCCATCTGGTTCGGGTTCAGCGGAAAGATGAAGGATATGTTCTGTTACATCGCGACCAACGCGGGGCACGTCAACTTGGGATTCCCGCGCGGGAGTTCGCTGCCCGATCCGAATCGGGTGCTGGAAGGCGAGGGTAAGACTATGCGCCACATCAAGCTCAGAAGTCAGCGCGATGTGGAGCGTCCTTTCGTGCGACGCTACATACAGACGGCGATGGAGCAGGCGGCCCGGTTGGGTGCGAGCGGAACAGGCAAAAGTGTCGTCAAAAGCGAACGCGGAGTCCCTTCGAAGCGCCGCGCAAAGAAGCCCCGCAGGAAATAACCCGAACTTACTCAGACGAGCCACCCGCTGTCTGGGCGGTTTCTCTTTTGCATCGCGGGGGGCTGGCCAAACTTTTCTTTTTGCCTGATCCTCACAGCTGAGGCTGCCCCACGTTTCGTAGTTTTGTAAAGTCCCGGGACATCCTTTACATTTTGTCCCTAGACATCCAGAAATTGGAGAAAACCCGAAGACATGAAAAGCGGAGGCAAGAGTCTCGCGGCGGCAGTTCTTTTTGTTATATGCGCAACTGCGGTCGTCAGTCATGCGGCCGCTGACCCGCAACATAGGATCAAAAATGCGGTCGACATGTCTATACGGCCAGTGATGGCGAAATACAGTATTCCTGGCGTGGCCGTCGGCCTCACTGTCGCGGGTGAGACCTACGTGTTCAGCTATGGCGTGGTATCCACTGAAACTCGGCGGCCGGTTACGCGTGACACATTATTCGAAGTCGGATCGGTGACCAAGACATTCACCGCAACGCTGGCGTCCTATGCACAAATTACGGGCCGTCTTTCATTGTCGGACAAGCCGAGCAAGTACCTGCCGACCCTGCAAGACAGTAAGTTCGGTAATGTCCGTCTGCTTAATCTCGGTACTCATACGCCCGGCGGGCTGCCACTGCAGGTACCGGATAACATTCGAAACGACGATGACTTGATGCAGTATTTCAAGGACTGGCGGCCACGCTACGAGCCTGGAACATATCGAACTTATTCCAATCCTGGGATCGGAACGCTGGGTTTGATCACAGCGAAGAGCATGGGGCAGGATTTTGTCACGCTCATGGAACAGCGCCTGTTTCCCGTGCTCGGCATGAAGAGCAGCTACATCAATGTTCCCACAGCCAAAATGGCTGATTACGCGCAGGGATACACGAAGGAAGGCGCCCCGATTCGAATGGCAACTGGGGAGTTGTCCTCTGAAACCTACGGCATCAAAACGACGGCTTCGGACCTGGTTCGTTTTGTGGAAGCCAACATGAATTTGATTCGATTGGATAAGAAGTTCCAGCGCGCGATCACAGCAACACACACAGGCTACTTCAAGGCAGGCCCGATGACTCAGGACCTGATGTGGGAAGAATATCAGTATCCGGTTGCATTGAAGACGCTACTCGAAGGGAACTCGCCGGCAATGATCTTCGATGCGACACCGGTTACCGAAATCAACCCGCCTGAGGATCCGCGCGAAGACGTCTGGATCAATAAAACCGGCTCGACCAACGGCTTTGGCGCGTATGTCGCATTTGTTCCCGAAAAGCGGCTGGGGATCGTTATTCTGGCCAACAAGAGTTATCCAATCGAAGAAAGAGTAACCGCTGCGTACGAGATCCTTACGGCGATTACCGATGGAAAATGATCGATAATTCGGCACGGGGCAGAGCCCCGTCACCACACGAGCGGTGTTTCTGCGTACGCCGCTGATGCGCGACGTTTAATCAGGCAGCCTCAGTGTGAATCGGACGTTCTTCGAAAGAAATATCCACTTGATCGCCAATGACGGTCAGAGACTCGCGGACGGTCCCGGTTGGAACCTCCAGCACGGAAGCGGCCTGCACGCGAATCGCGGCCATGCGCCAGGGCTTGAGGTCTTCTTCGATGTGGATGACGATTCGTTCGCGGTCGAGATAGACGGCGTCAATCGGAAAACGCATGGCGAAGGTATGGATGCCGTGGGACGGGCTGATCCAGAGTCCCTGTCCGCGGATGAATCGGGACGAGTCGGTGGCCATAAGGCCGCGAAAGCGAGACCAGTGAGTGCGCGCGATCAGAAGATCGGTCGCGAGATAAGTGGTGCGGGTGCGGTTGAAAGCGTATCCCTTGGGCCCGCGCGGGGGCATGAGAACTCCTGAAAATTTGTAGTTGGTGATTTGTAATTTGTAATTTCGAAACCGGAAACTTCCGCGAGCCGGTCTTAAATTGCAAATTACAAATTGCCAATTACAAACATGCTTGCGGTCACCGGTTACCGGGGATTACTGGCTTGAATATGTGCAGTAATTGGATTACTGCGGGCCCGACGGTAACGAAAATCAGGGAGGGCATTACAAACAGGACTAGAGGGATGATCATTTTCACGGTAGTCTTCGCGGCTTGTTCTTCGGCGCGCTGACGGCGCTCGGTGCGCAGGGAATCGGAGTGCACGCGCAGGGCTTGGGCAACGCTGGTTCCGAAGCGGTCAGTTTGAATCAGGGTTCCAACTAGAGAGCGAAGGTCATCGACCCCGGTGCGTTCGGCCAGGTTTCGGAGCGCTTCAACACGCGGTTTTCCGGCCCGCGTTTCGAGGTCGAAGAGATGGAATTCAGCGCTTAGTTCAGGATGTGCGTGGCTCAAATCCTGGCCTACGCGCATCATAGCCTGATCGAGAGACAATCCCGCCTCTACGCAAATCACGGTGAGATCGAGCCCATCGGGCAGGCCGAGGCGAATGCGGCGCTGGCGCTCCTGCAGTTTCTTCTTCAGCAAAAATCGCGGGAGAAAAAATCCGAACGCGAGCATGCCGAAAAGCAGCAGGGGTGAATTGAATCCGGAGATGAGGAAAACTGAGAAAAAGCCGATGGCGGCGAATAGGACGCGCAACCCGCGATAAATAGTGACATGCTGGTCACTGCGGTATCCCGCCTGAATCAGCCAGAGGCGAGTTTGCGAAACCTCGCTGGGCGAGATCGGCAAGGCGCGGCTCAGGGGGTCGAGAGCCTGTTGCATGCGTTCGCGGATGGCGGGCTTGGCGGCGGCTTTGGGGCGCTGCCAGCCGATTTCACGCAGACGCGATCCGAGCACTGACGAGGGTGCGACCGTCGCCGCCCCGAAGGCGAAGACGATCACGGCGATCGTCAGAAAAACGAAGATGGAAAGTGCCAGTGCCAGCGTCATTGCTTAGATATGTACCTTCACGGTTGCTTTTATCGTTGTTAGTCGTCGGTCGTCAGTCATTTGGCAAGACCTCCTAACGACCAACGACTAGCGAGCAACGACCTATCTCAAACTTGAATCCTGATAATTCTCCGAATGAAAAAATAGCCGAGTGTCTGCAGAGTGATGCCGCCGACTATCAGGGCGTGTCCTATGGGATCAGTGAATAGCGGACGAATGAATCCTGGATTAAGAAGTTGCATGATGACTACGATGGTGGGGGGCAACGCCATGAGGAGAACCATGGTGAGCCGTCCCTGAGCGGTGTGAACCCGGACCTGCCGCAGGATTTTGAAGCGTTCGCGGATGACATAGGAGAGGTTGTCTAGAATCTCAGCCAGATTGCCGCCAGTTTCGCGTTGCAACATCACTGCCGTGACGAAGAATTTTACGTCGACCAGAGGAACACGTTCGGAAAGGTTGACCAGGGCGTCTCGCACGGGGAGTCCGAATTTCTGTTCTTCATAGAGCTGGCGAAATTCTCCAGCAACCGGTTCGGAGACTTCGTTGGCGATCATCTCGAGAGCGGTGGTAAAGGCGTGTCCGGCGCGGACGGCACGGGCGAGGGTGTCAATAGCTTCGGGGAATTTCTCCTCAAATTTCTGGAAGCGCTTGGTTCGCATATGCGAGGCATAGGCGTAGGGGATAAAAAAGCCGAGCAGGCCGCCGGCCCAACCGAACAGAATCTTGCCGCCGGCGACGTATCCGATAACGGCGAAGACCAGGGCTGCGGCAGCACAAAGGATCAGAAAGTTTCCAGCGCGAACATCCACATTTCCCTGCGCTAGCATTTTTTGCAGAAGTGAGACGCGCTCGGAGCGGCGTAGAAAAGTGTCGAAGGCCGGTATCCGGCTGAAGAGTTCATCGCGAAGCAGAGCCACATCCGCGACGGGTAACTCGGTCGGCTTCTGAACGCTAGAGAGACGATCGCGGAGGATGCGGGCCTGGGCCTTGCGCTGATCAAACAAAGAAGTCACAGCGAAGACCGCCATCGTGACTACCACAAACACGAGAATGGCGATAACAAAAGTCATGTGCTAGATCTCCATCTGCGACTCAAAGAGCGCGGGACTCAGCCGGCATCCGGCGGTGGCGAGTCGTTCAGCAAACTGCGGTGGGCGCCCCGTAGAGCGAAACACGCCGCGAACTTTTCCACTCTCGTCGATGCCGGAGCGGTCAAAGGAGAAAATATCCTGCAAGGTGATCATGTCGCCGTCCATTCCCGTAACTTCGGACACCGTGATCACTTTGCGCGAACCGTCGGAAAGGCGCGCAACCTGAACGACGGCGTGGACAGCGTTTGCGATCTGGTGGCGAATCGCGCGTTCGGGAATGTTCAGATTGGCCATGGAAACCATGTTTTCGATACGAGCCAGAGCATCGCGCGGCGAATTCGCGTGAACGGTGGTTAGCGAACCCTCATGACCAGTATTCATGGCCTGAAGCATGTCAAAGGCTTCCTCGCCCCGCACCTCGCCGACCACGATGCGGTCGGGACGCATACGCAAACTGTTAATGACGAGCTGGCGCATACGGACCGAGCCTTTACCTTCAATGTTGGGAGGGCGAGTTTCGAGGCGGACTACATGCTCTTGCTTGAGCTGCAATTCAGCGGCATCTTCGATGGTGACGATGCGCTCCGAATTCGGGATGTATCCGGAGAGAACGTTGAGAACCGTGGTTTTGCCGGCGCCCGTTCCTCCAGAGATGATCAGATTGAGGCGGCCCTTAACCATGGCTGAGAGCAGTTCGAGCATGGGCTCGGTCAGGGTCTTGTTGTCGAGCATGTTGCGCGCGGTCACGGGATCGCGGCCAAAGCGGCGGATCGAGAGGCAGGCTCCGTCGAGCGCCAGGGGCGGAATGATGGCGTTTACGCGTGAGCCATCCTGCAAGCGGGCATCGACCATTGGCGAAGATTCATCGACTCGGCGACCGATGCGGGAAACGATGCGGTCGATGATCTGCATTAAGTGCTGGTTGTCTTTGAACGACAGGCCGGTGACTTCGAGTTTGCCGCCACGCTCGACGTACACGCGATCGAAGCGATTAACGAGAATGTCGGAAATGGTCGGATCTTTGAGAAGTGGTTCAAGCGGACCGAGGCCGAAAATTTCGTCGAGGATCTCCCGCGATAATTGCTCGCGCTCCGCGAAACTAAGCGGAACCGCCTCGCTGTTCACCGAGCTGCGGATCAGAATGAGAACTTCTTCACGCGCGGAATCCCCGGTCGTCCGGCCGAGTTTTTCCAGGTCGAGGCGATCGAGAATCTTGCGATGCAGGTCGGCTTTGACCTGCTGGTACTCACTCCGTTCAAAAGCTTGCAGATTTGCCATAGTTTCAGGTTTTAGGTGTCAGGTATTAAGTTCTAGCTAGAGGCTAATCGTTACCCGCTAGACTCCGCAAGTTACTCGCTAGACGGTCTTAAACAAGGACCAAGCCGTGCGTTTTACTTCCGAATCGTCTTTGGTCAGGTGTTCAGCGAGCCCGGAAATGGAGCGGGCAATTTCATTGGTTCCCTGCTGCATCAGGGGAACTCCGCGATCAATCGCACTCGCGACGGCGAAATACTGATTGGGAATTCGCCACAGTACGGGCGCGCCTATGGCAGCCTCGGTTTCAGCTTCGTTGAATCCAGCAACTTTCCGATAGCGGTTCAAAACCAGCGCAAAACGGTCTCGTGAGCCGCTCTCGCCAAGATACTGGGCAACGCGTCCCGCACTCCACAGGGAAGCCACGTCGGCGTGGGCGACGAGCAGGATTTTCTCCGACAGGTTGCTAACCAGACGGGTGGCGCTGTCGAGTCGCGAGGAAGCATCGACGACGATGTAGTGAAAGAGGCCAGCCATGGTGTCAAAGAGACGGGCAAAATCGGAGGCCGAAGGTTCGATTGCGGTGGGGGTTGCCGCGCCAGCCAGAACTTGCAATCCACGATCGTGACGCGCCATGAAGCTGTCGAGCAAGGATGAGTCCAGACGGTGCAGATTCGTGATCGCGTCCGATACTGTGAACGTAGGCTTGAGATTGAGATGCAAAGCGCAGTGTCCCAGCGGCGCCAAGTCAATGAGGGCTGTGCTGTGGTGAATCGACTGCAAGGCAAGCGCAAGATTAACGGCGACCGTGGTCGCTCCACTGCCGCCTTTCGCGTTCACGATCGTGAACACTTTTCCGCGGGAACTTTCGCGCCCCGGCTTGCGGCGCGTGGTCGTCAGCCGGACAAATGCTTCGAGCAGATCGGTCGTATTTGTCGGACGTTCAATGTATTCCCGCACACCGGCCCGCATGGCGCTGACAATTAACTGGGGTTGAGTCATGGGGCCAATGGCAAATACGGCGGCATTGGGAATTTCCTGGTGCAGCAACTCCACTGCTCGCAACGCCGAAGTAATGCCGTCGGTAGAGATATCCACCAAGACCACGTCGGGCGTAAAGGACTGCGTTTTGCGGATGACCGGGTCATTGGCGGCCATGGGCAAGGTGGGGTTACTGCACACGGTGCGAGCGACACTGGTACCATCTACCAGAACCTGCAACACTGCGCGCTGGTCATTGTCCGTGGCGAATACGGCTACTGACAACTCCGGCATGATTCGTTAGCCACTGCCCCTTCTGAAACTCCCAACAACCCGATTCTAGTGCGAGAACATTCTTGCTTACTGCTCTTACTTGCTGCTGGCTGCGGGCTTTTTGCCATCGAACTTGTCTTTGTTCAGATTCGGTTCTGGCATCGCTGGACCCGCCGGCGGCTGAGGAGTAGACGAAACCCGGTGCACTGTGCACAGGACCATCAACTCCGAATCGCTCTTTTGGTCGCTCTTGCTTTTGAAGAAATTGCCGAGGATCGGAATATCGCCCAATCCTGGAATCTTGTTGCCAACGTTGGTTACACGGTTATCCAACAGGCCGGCGATGACGAAGCTTTGGCCGTCCTGCACTTCGAATTCGGTATCGGCTTTGCGGGTACTGATGGCGGGTATGGTTGTCCCAGCGACCGTGACTGCATCCGCAAAGTCCAACGTACTGACTTCTGGAGCCACGTGCAGGTGGATGTTGCCGTTCGGCTGAATCACCGGCGTAAACTTCAGCCGCACGCCGAACTCACGAAACTGAATGGTGACAGTTGCGATTCCGCTGGCGTTTTGTTGTGCGACCGGGAAGGGAAATTCGCCTCCGGCTAGGAAACTGGCTTCCTTGCCGTTGACTGCGACGAGGTTGGGCTCGGCCAGAATCTGTAAAAGATTTTGCGTCTTAAGGGCCTGGATCACTACACCTAGATGGACCTGAGGATTAAAGAAAAACAGGTTGAGTAAATTCGATACTGTTGCTGTAGTGGAAAAAGGAGTACCTGATCCCGCGTCGTTGATGGTCCCGAGGCCGCTGACCCCCCCAAACTGGCCGGTGGTCGTGCTGCCAATTGTATTTCCAGCGCCGGTCGAAATGAGATTGAAACCTATTTGGGTCAGGGCCGTACGATCTACCTCAGCAAACTTTACTTCAAGGAGCACTTCGTCGGCGCCGACGGGACCGAAGGTCAATACATTTACGACATTCTTGGAATACGCCGACGCCAGCGCGCCAGCGTGTTTGGCGATGTCCTCGGTAGTTACGTGACCAGAGAGAACGATGGCGGAACGCGAAGGCGTCACGTTGATCTGCTCAGTTGGGAAAAGACGATGAATTTCTTCCGAGGCCGCGGTGATATCGACATCTACGCGTAGATCGAAGCTGCGCGAACGCTCCAATTCGTCCCAGATGAGAAGTGAAACCTCGCCCGGCGCGAGTCCATTGACCAAGACCTGCGTCGGCGTAACGACCAGCGCATCCGCTACTGTGGGATCGGTTACCGAGACGCGTTTCAGTCTTTCGGTGGTGTTAATCAGAATGGACTTACCCACCATTACCCGAAGTGGATCTCCGCCCGGAACCACGCTCTGGTTGGCTGTAGAAGCCGTGGCAGTAGCGGACTGAGCGGGAGGCGGATTGTCCTGGGAAGAAGTCGTCGCGGGAGCATCTGGTGGATTTCCGTTCGGAGCCACCGTGCGCGCGAACATCGTTGTCGCGCCGAAAAGTGCAACGGCTGCGACGAGCGTAATTACTTTCATGAATTCGGACCTCTGCCAGGGTGCACGAGCAAATCCATCGAGGGGAGCGGATGCCGGTCGTCGCTGTATTGCCGATTCAAAGTTAGTTTTCTTTTTCTTCCGGAAACTTTTTTTCATCTCTTTTGCTGCCACGGATCATTTCTACGGTGTACGAGGTGGGCGGAGGCGCAGGAGCTTTTGCAGCCACCTTGTGCGCTTTGGGCTTGGTATCGCTTGCTACCGGTCTTTCGCCCGGATATAGTGAGCTCGCGTGGGTCGCGCCGATACCTCCCTTTTTTGTGTCCAGTGGATTGCGCAGTGACAATTGAATCCGCCCTTCCTGCGACACCAGCGCCAGCTTTTGGGCGTCATCTGGAGAAACCAGCAGAGTAATCACCGGAGCAGCGGGCGAATCTGGGGAACCGTTCCCTCCCAGGTTCTTACCCACGGCGATGACGGCGACATTCTCGAGGACGGTAGTGGTTTGACGGTCGTTGCCGCTGCCTTCATTGCCGGTAGCCAGGACATCTACCCGTGTGCCCGGCTGAACGAAGCCCGCGACCGAAACCACATCGTTGACACGTACTGAAACCGCCCGCATTCCCGGGGGAATCATCGAGGGCAACCCGGCTCCGGCATTCAACGCTGCCAGCTTGCTCTGCAGAATAAAATCGCCCTTACTGACCGGCAGCACAGCGCCGCGACCGAGTACCCGCGCAGGATCGGAGAACGCGCCGGGGGGGACCGCCGACTGTGGGATGGTGATTACACCGACATCATGAGTATCTAACTTGGTTCCGACCTGAATATCGTCGGCAGCGACGACGACTCTCACTTCAGGCTCGCTGCGGTTCGAGCCTGCAAAGGTGCGCAGCCGGTTATAGACGGTGAAGCTGACGAGCAGTCCGATAGCCAGCGCCAAGCCTCCAATCATCAACAGACGGCTACGATTCATTACTCCCCTTCTGCGTCAAACTTGAATTCATCCGCCGTCATAGCCAACTTAAATCGGCGAACTTAACTCTGTGCGAGGCACCCTGTGGACTACTGGCTGATTTGGCTAGCCACCGATGAGAACACGTTGTTCGCATTGCCGCCTATCAGGCGGACAGTGCCGATCACGATCACTAATATTACGGCCAGCATCACGGCATATTCCGCGATATCCTGTCCTTCATCATCGCGCCACAAGAATTTAGCTAAATATGTCATTCCAGACTCCTTCGAGCTTCAGGCTAGAAATCCTACTCGGGGACTAAATTTGGGAACAATTCCTAGTATGCGCCTTAGTTTCGCAGATTCGGATGGCTGTGGGAAACACTTTTTCACTATTTTACCCTTGTAATGAGGGGTTCCCGCAAGCTTGATTCCCGTAAAAGTGTGGCATCGACCCCTGGGCGGGTCCGCAACAGGAGCACGGCCTTAGAGTCGCTGTAGGCAGCGTGCCAGCCTGGGTCGAGAATGAGGGCTTGGGCCACGGCGGAGGATGGAGGCAGGAGTACCGCTTCTATCTGCCAGCGGCTAAGAACTTCCTGCCAGCCGGTATGGAGGTGTAGCACGGTCGTAAACTGGCTCAGTAAATCATCGCCGTAAAGGTCCGCCCGACCATCCACGAATACGCGATATTCGGGATAGAGCTTCCAAATCGCATAGCCTCCCCAATCGTAGTAGACAAAAACCTTGCGCGGCTGGTCTTTGGCCCGCGAGTCTGTGCCCCGCAAGAAGGCAATCGCCGATTGAGGAAACTGCTCGGCCTCGCGGGCATTCTGGTGATGGGCGAGAGTGATCCACTTCACCAATGCAAACCCAGCCATCAGGATTACTACCGTGCCTACGAAAACTGGCCGGAAGCGGGACCTTGGGGGTTTTGGCACGACTGGCGACAGCGATGCAACTGGAAGCGCCGCGACAATCACTGGGACCGCCACCAAAACAAAAATTGGTATATGGCGAACGGCGTCGAGAGCCGCGAAAGCGGTGAGAATCAGCGGAACGATTACACGTCCATTAGGCCGCGAGCGGGAACTGGCAAGTAGAGTTAGAAGCAGCAGCCAAAGCAGCAATAATGGTTGATAGAGCGATTGATGAAAATCTGGTGAGAACCATTCCACGATGAACGATCGCATTCCTGGTGAGCGCAAAGTGTCAAACGGATAACGATAGAGCTGAGCTCCGCTGGGATTGAGTGGCACGAGCCCAAGACAAACTATCAGAAGCAACAACACGCGCAGAAGGATGGGGCGTGCTTCCTGCCAAGGCGTTTTCCCAGTGGCCGTTTCCATCAGCAGGCCGATCCCATAGGCGAACAACAATGCTGGGCCGAGGGCGAATCCGCCGTGTAAGTTCAGCCATAGGAGAAAGAGGGGTGGTATCCAAAGCAAGAGCGCGGACCGACGCTCGCCCGCTTCGATCAGCCAGAGCAGCAGGCTGGCCAGCGTAAAAGTGAACATCTGCGGCCGGACGCCCCAGCAGGGAGCTGATGCCAACGCACCAAAGGCAATTACTGCCACTGCCCAGTACGTTTTTTGTCCGTAGCGAAGACAACGCAGGTAGAGCAACATGAATCCAGCGGTCGTAACGATCGCGGAGGATACGATCAGGGCCGCCGCGCCACCATGCTTCCAGAGTTGATAAAACAACACCTCCGACAACCATTCATGTGATACCCAGGGATGCCCGGCACGAGTGAAGGAGAACGGATCGGAGTGCGGAACCTGACTCGTGTCTACTATCCACTGCCCGGTGCGCAGATGCCACCAGAGATCGGGATCGGTTGCGTTGCGGGCTGTCATGCCGAATAAGCCCATCAGCAGAATAACCGGGAACGCGTTGGATAGAAAAAACGGACGGCCTCTCACGGCGGCGATCATAACTCATACGGTATTGTATGCGATGACTTTGAGCGCGTGTCCGGTGACGATAGAATCCTGAATCGGCAATGACAGCAAACAAAATCAAACCTCGCTATCGATTGGTTGTGATTTTTCTGGTAGCGATGGCGATCGTACACGGGATCGAATTCTGGCAGCAGAGAACGAAAATCTTTGCCGGGTACGGAGATTTTTCTTCGCTGTATACCGCCGGGTTGCTGGTTCGACAGGGCGAAGGAAATCTGCTCTACGACCGCTCCGAGCAATGGAAATGGCAGCAGAAATTCGCGCCTAACGTTGATATTCGGCAAGGCCCAATGCCGTTTATCCGTCCTCCATTTGAGGCGCTCATTTTTCTTCCGCTGACGTACTTCCCCTATCCTACGGCGCTTGTGGTCTGGTCGTTAATCAAGATAGTTCTCTTGTGGCTCACTATACGAATACTGCCACGGCCAGCTCCGTTCGATCGGGTGTATCCATACTGGTTGGAAGTCGTGCTTGGTCTCGGATTATTTCCCGTGTTCCTCGATCTGCTCCAAGGACAGGACGCAATTCTTTTGCTGTTGATCATCGCCGCAGTTTTGACTCGACTGCAATCCGGAAACGATGTCGTTGCCGGTGCGATTCTAATGCTGGGGCTTTTCAAATTCCATTTAGTGATTCCGATCGCGATCATGCTCTGGCTCGCGGGACGCCCGCGCATACTCGTTGGATTTGTGCCGGGAAGCATCGCGCTGGTCGCACTTTCCTGCGTGACCTCGGGAGTGGGTATCTTGTACAGTTATCCGGTCTACCTCCTGAATTTGAATCGTGCCACGGGCGCGGGATTTATAACGGCCCAGAGTATGCCGAATCTGCGCGGTCTACTTACCGCATTCCTGGGACGCGCGCCGTATCCTGGGCCAACCCACTGGTTGCTCTTACCCGTTGCAATTGCGGCCATTGTGCTCACCGCCCGTTTTTGGCGGCCTTTCGCGAGCACGGGCTTTTCCGGGCTAGCGTTAGGCTATTGCTTGGTCTTGCTGGTCGCCATCCTGACGAGCTATTACGCTTATAGTTACGATATGACCTTGCTGATCATTCCGCTGCTTCTGCTCGGCGGCGGATTTCTTGATCAACCCGACCTCGCCGCGGGGCCGCGACGTCTGATCGTTGGCGGATTGCTGCTGCTGATCTGCACTCCTTTGTACTGGGCGCTGGTTCTCCGTTTCGATTGTCCCTATCTTCTCATTGTCCCGATGTTCATTCTGGCTCTCGGAATCGGAAGAACGATGCGGCAGTCTGTGCCGCAGTGACCTAGCTCAGAGCGGTCCCAGTTCCGCTGCAACGACAAAATTTCTGATTAGACGGGAAATATTCGCGGTAGCATTGTAGTATCCAGATTCTCAGATTTCACAATGAGACTGGGCATTTCCCAAAAGCCGTTCTGGCTGCTTCTGGCTGCCGTGCTTTGTGCAGCGGGCGTGTGGTTGTATGCCGATCGCGTGTTGATTCCGCATCAGATCTCGGATGCTGTTGTGCACAACCGACCGACTGGCAATCGTTCTGACCTTTATCCTCAATGGCTAGGGGCAAGAGAACTCCTTTTATACGGACACGACCCCTACAGTGCTGAGACGACTCGCGAGATTCAGCAAGGCTACTATGGTCGTCCTCTCGATCCGAGCCGTCCCGGAGAACCAAAAGACCAGCAAGCTTTTGCTTATCCCGTCTATGTTGCTTTTTATCTTGCCCCCACCATGCACCTTCCGTTTGAGGCCGTGCGTAAAGGGTTTTTCTGGGTCTTGTTCATCCTCACCGTCGTCAGTATTCCGCTATGGCTGCGAGTGCTGCGGTGGTCAGCGCCGCTGTGGGCACAGGGTAGCATGATCATATTCACCATCGGCAGCCTGACCGTTATGCAGGGCTTAAAACTTCCGCAAATGACGCTTCTAGTGGCTGCCCTGCTGGCGATAGGTTTGGCGCTGCTTGCGTCGAACCGTCCCATAGCTGCCGGCGTTGCGCTCGCTTTGGCCACCATCAAGCCGCAACTTGTCTGGCTGTTGTTGTTTTGGTTGACGATCTGGACCTTGGCCGACTGGCGCCGCCGCTACCGCTGGGCCGCGTCATTCTTGTGCGCCATGGCCATTCTGTGTGCCGCCTCGGAATGGTATCTACCGAATTGGATTTTCCGCTTCGTGCAAGCCGTGCATCGGTACCAGAACTACAACGATGCGGTTTCAATCTTAGACAAACTGCTTCCGGCTGGCTGGGGATTGATACCGAGCGCATTCGCCGTCGCAGCCACAGCATATATCGGCTGGAAAAACCGTCGAGTTGCCGTGGACACTCCTTCGTTTGCTGCTATGACCTCCCTCACTTTGGCTGTGACTGTCATTGTTACTCCAAGCTATGCTCTCTATAACGAGGTCATATTGCTCTCGGCGCTGCTCATGATGGTGCGCGACCGGCAACTGCTCTGGAACCAAAACCTCAGCAGCCGCGTGCTTCTAAGTCTCGCCGCAGTTCTTCTGCTCTGGCAATGGCTTGCCAGCATCGTGCTGGCTGGGCTTTCTTTTGTTCTGCCACTCCGGACCTTCGAAGCAGCCTGGCCCGTTCCTCTTTGGACTGTTCATTTCCTGGCCGTGGCAGTAGCGGGGCTTGTCCTCATGGTGATGATGAGCCATCAAAGGACATTTACCACGTCAGTAGAGCCGGGCTCGTCGTAGAATGCTGTGGGGCCCGTGTCAGCTACTGGCGCATTCTACTGCCATCCTTAATACTGAGGAATACTGGCACGACGGCCGCAGGAGAGTACAGAGTAAATGTCGGCTTCTTCGCATTCGGGCATATCCAGCATTTTTCCGATCGCTATCTTCGTTCAGGGAAATGACCAGCAGACGCTATCGCTGAACCACACGCCGTACACCGTGGGCCGCAAGGTGGATCGCGACCTGGTGATCGCCGACCCTCGTGTCTCCCGCGAACATGCGTCGATCGTTGCCGAAGACGGCGAGTTTTTTGTCATCGATCTGGGCAGCAAACACGGCACTTTCGTCAACGGCGAGAAGATCGATCGCCATAAGCTGCAAAGAAACGACCGTCTCGAATTCGGCGCGCGCGATGTTGCCTACCTGATTTTTCATCCCCTGCACGCCACTTCGAATACGGCGCGCGAATTTCTTAGTCAGATCTCAGGCATTCAGATCGCGCCCGAGGCCAGTGACCTTGAAAAGCTGACTCTCTTCATGGAAGCAGCGCGCAAACTGAACACCATCGGCGTGCTCGATGAAATCCTGGTCACGCTGATCGACGCCACGTTGAAACTGACACGTGCAGAACGCGGATACATTTTTTTGCGCGATGCGGAAGGGAATCTTACCCTTGCCGCCGGACGTAACTCCAAGGGCGAACCCCTTCTGGACGACAAAACAATTTCGCGCTCGGTACTGGAAGGTGCGTTGACCTCGAATTCTGAATACATAGTCACCGACACCAGCAAAGAGCTCGATGTGCAACAACGGCAAAGTATCGTCGCCTTCGACCTGCGAACCGTAATCTGCATGCCCTTGCGTAAGCCGATGGTGCAGACGACGCGCGCCGATCAGCCAGGTGTTGGAGAAGTAATCGGAGCGCTCTACGTCGATTCCCGTTTCGCCTCGCGCGATATCGCCGGCGTCAGCCACGACATTCTGCGAGCAATCGCGACTGAAGCTGCGCAGTTAATCGAGAACGCCCGTCTGGTGCAGGCCGAAGAAGCTGGACGTCGTTATCAGCAGGAACTGTCAATCGCAGCATCTATTCAACAGCGGTTGCTGGCTGTGACCTTGCCGGAAGTTCCATTCGCACGAGTCAACGGGCGCAATATGTCTTGTAAAGAAATCGGCGGCGACTTTTTCGAAGCAGTGAATACGCCACAGGGCTTGGCGGTCGTTCTCGCCGATGTCAGCGGCAAGGGAGTTTCCGCCGCGCTGCTCGCCTCCATCCTTCAGGGCATGGTTTATTCGCAACTCATTTCTGGTATGCCGCTCACAGAAATCGTTGACGCCGTCAACCGTTTCTTCACTTACAAACATATCGGTGAGAAATACGCGACCATGATAATCACGCGTCTGCGGAACGATGGCGACCTCGAGTACGTTAACTGTGGACATATTCCACCGGTCTGGATCTGCGGCAACGAGGTGCTACGGCCAGCCCACGGCAACCTGCCGGTTGGACTGCTGGCGGATGCGACCTACTCCAGCGATCGCTGCCAGATGAGGCCCGGGGATCGCATGATTTTCGTGACTGATGGCGTTACCGAAGCCGAGAATGCGCGCGGAGATATGTTCGATAGCGAACGCCTCGAGCATATAGCAGGGAAGAGCGCTTCGATGGAAGACGTTTTCTCCGCGGTAGCCGACTTCTGCGGAGGCACTCCGCTCAACGACGATTGCACAGTAGTAGAGCTGTCCTACACCGGCAGCTAAGGCCGTGCGTCTGGATGAATCTCAACCGTCGACCAAGTCTTATCCGCCGCGTGGCACAATTTCTCAATCCCGCAATCCGCGCACTTCGGGCCGCGCGCCACGCAGAGTTTCCGCCCATGCCAGATCACTTCGTGAGAAAAGTCAGTCCAGCGATCGCGCGGAACAATCTGCATTAAATCTTCTTCAATCTTTCGTGGGTCTTCGTGTTTGGTCAGTTCGAGGCGCCGTGAGATCCGCGTAACGTGCGTATCGACAACTACGCCGTCATTCTTCTTGAACCAAGTTCCAAGCACTACGTTCGCGGTCTTGCGAGCCGCTCCCGGAACAGTCAGCAACTCCTCCATCGTCTGCGGAACGTTCCCGCTAAAGTCCGTGACAATTTTTCGCGCCGCGCCCACTACCGACTTCGATTTGTTGCGGAAGAATCCAGTCGAGCGGATATCCGGCTCCAGTTGCTCTGGTTCGAGCGCCGCAAAATCCTGAATCGTCGGATATTTCTTGAACAGCACCGGCGTCACCATATTCACCCGTACATCGGTACACTGCGCCGAAAGAATCGTCGCCACCAGCAACTCCCAGGCGTTGCGGTGGGTGAGAGCGCAGGTTACGCCCGGATACATCTGGTCAAGCCCCGCAATGATTTGACGCACACGCTCGGGAGCTAGAGGGTCGTATCCCGATGCGGATTTCTTTTTCGGAACTGCATTTTTAATGGCAGCCTTCGGCGCGCTTCGCGAAGCCCTGTTCTTCACCTTCAGAGCCTTCAGCGGCACAGCTTTCTTCTTGGCGGTACCCTCATGTCTCCCACTGCGGCTCGGTTGACGTGGCGCATTTCCGCGAGGCATCGTTGTCCCTCCTGCACTTTCCTGACATCCCTCAACAGCGGTTCATGGTAACAAAGCTGAAGGTTGGCCGCCGCCATCCACCGCCAAAGGTAACCTCGCTGCAATTGACGGCTCGCCTGACAGATGAGTACTCTGAGGACTAGCGATTAAGACTAGGGAATAACCTGTGGCCGTAAAAAGCATCAAACTCGGACAAGTCTGGCGTCACGACGCAACTGGCCAGGATCACCTCGTCACCAAGGTATACAGCGAAGTATTCTCGCAGTTCGCAGTGCTGCGTCCCGCCGAGGTCACCGCGCCCGACGCGCCCGTGGTGAAGGTAAAGGTCTCCAAATTAGCGGACGGCGTAACCCTGCCCGGCTTCAGCTTCACGCAGGAAGGGGCGTTCTGACCAGCGATGAACCTATCCTTGTCTATTGTCATCCTGAGCGGAGCGAAGGACACCGCGTTGTTCACCCTGCACATCACCCCGGGCCGCTGATCGGCTGATCGCATGACCGAAAAAATCCTCACCTTACTGTTCATCTTTATCAATTCCCTTGTAGCGGCGACCGGCTACGTTGGCATCACGCTGCTCATGGCGATTGAATCCGCCTGCATCCCGCTGCCTTCCGAACTGATCATGCCCTTCGCCGGCTACCTCGTCTATACCGGCGCGATGAAACTCGTGTGGGCCGCAACCGCCGGCGCAATCGGATGCAATCTAGGCTCGCTGGTAGCCTACGAAATCGGATGCTATGGCGGGCGTCCGCTGGTCGAGCGTTACGGCCGTTGGATCCTGATGGGCCGCCGCGAACTAGACTGGGCCGACCGTTTTTTTCTGCGGTGGGGAGACATGGCTGTCTTCATCGCGCGCCTGCTGCCGGTGATCCGTACCTTCATCGCTCTACCCGCCGGAATCGCCCGCATGCCGCGCGCCAAATTCCACATCTATACATTTCTAGGATCATGGCCCTGGTGTTTCGCGCTCGCCTACTTTGGCATGAAGCTGGGAGAGAACTGGCGCTCTCTAGGCAAGTACTTTCACAAGTTTGACGCAGTGATAGGCGTGTTTCTATTAGCCGGGATCGTCTGGTTCCTATGGTCGCACTGGCAGAACCGGCTGCAAGCTGTGGAGTAGGGCTGGTCTTTGTCTTTTGTGGTTTTGTGTGGAGACGGGCATCTCATTCACAACTCTTATTCACAATTCCACCGGCCGCGCCAATTGCGAAGCCACCAACTTCCACTCGCCATCGCATTTTCGGAGGACGTCAAGATACACATATCTCACGGAAGATCGCTTTCCGTTAGCTTCTATCTCATCCGACTCCGAACCGTGCACAACCGCTGTGTCGCCAAAAACGCGAATCTTGCGTCCAGTAGAAACAATCGACGGATAACGAATTGCTCCCGTTCGAAAACTGTTCAACACATCTTGCTTCGTAAAAGCCGTCCCCGCTTCGTTGTACTGCACATAGTCGTCGGCAAAGATCTGCGCCAGCATGGCGAGATCGGCGCTCATCAGCGCCTTGTCCCCAGCTTCATGCAAAGCTAATATCTGTTCTTCGTCGGTGAGCTGTGTACCATTCTGATTAGACATTCGACCCAACTCTCCTGTAGAGACGCGGCTTGCCGCGTCTCCCACTCTTGCCACGTGTCAAGCTGACGACTGCGCATAAATTCGCGCCGCAACCCGGCAGCCACTTTATCCATCTTCTACAAATGTGTAATCTCACGCTAGGCCGAAGTAGGCTTAACACAGCATGGGATTTCTAAGCTACCTCTTCTATCCGTGGGGCATCATCCTCCAGGGACTGGCTATCGTCCACTTCATCCGGCGACGGCCGGACAACTATTGGATTTTTATCATCCTGTTTCTCGGTCCGCTCGGCGCGATCATCTATCTCCTGGTTGAAGCCGTTCCCGACATCGGATTAGTTGGCCAGTCCTTCAAAGTCTTCCCGCGCCGCAAGCGTATTCGCGAACTCGAAGCCGCGATTCACGACAATCCGTCCGCTGGAAACTATGAAGAACTCGGCGACCTTTACATGGACGACGGCGATCTCGCGCAAGCCCGCTCCGCCTTCGACAAAGCCATCGCCGCCCGTGCCGATACGCTCGACCCCTTTTACCGGCGCGGAGTTTGCGCCATCCTGTCAGGAGACGCCGCAGCCGCATTACCCGATCTGGAACGCACCGTTAGCAAAGAGTCTGACTACGATTTCCAACGCGCCGCTGGATTGCTCGCCCACGCCTACGCGCTGACTGGGCAAAAAGAAAAAGCTGAAGCGCTGTTTCGACAGATCACGATCACCTCGACGTTGTCAGAAACATACTTAAATTTCGCGGAGCTACTGGCCTCTGAGGGGCGCAACGCCGAAGCCCGCGAATGGGCGCAGAAGGTGCTCGATAAGAAGCCTTCCATGCCCGGTTACTTGCGGCGGCGGGAGCGGCCTTGGTTTCGGCGGGCTAATGAGATGCTGAAGCGATTGCCAGCGTGAGGTTGTTTGACGCATCAGAAAGAGGTATTTTAAGGGCATGCCAAGTCTTGATTCTGACGACTCGCGAGGCTTAGCCCCGAAGAGCGCCTTGCGCTGATTGGCCAGCTTTGGGATAGTCTGCGCGATACCGAAGTTCCGCTGCCAGAGGGCAACAAGCCGAACTGACCCAGCGACTGTCCAGTCTCGATCAAGATCGAACTCAGGTGGTAACTTGGGAACAGTTGCGCGCTGAGTTGGCTAAACGCCGCCCGTAACGATGCAAGTAATCTTTACGCCAGCTGCGCACCGAACCTCTAGACGCTCAAGATTGGTACGAGGCCACGCACTACGGTCTCGGGGCTCGCTTTCTCGAAGAAGTTGAGGCTGTCGTCTTGCGTTTGTAGGAGAATCCTCACCAGTTCCAAGCTGTTCTTCAAGATGTGCATCGCGCGCGTTTGCGTAAATTTCCCTACGCTCTCTTTTTCCGAGCCGAAATTAACGCCCTTGTCGTGATCGCGTGCTTTCACGGAAGCCGCGATCCACGGCGCTGGGAGCGGCGCGTTACTTCATGAGTAAGAATAGAAACGCAAACAAGAGAACCATCACCCCACGGAGAAGGTTGATCGGCCAGCGGTTAACCTGTGACGCACCCACAACGAACTGCCTGCTTGCCTTCAATGCCGCGACTTGCAGCAAAGCGAGGACAGTAACGGAGATGGTGGCAAAAACTGTGTCCGGCAATCCCACTAGGGAGATTGCCGCAATGGCTACGGTGATGATGGCAAGAGCTTGGTGCGGTGCCCGAATCAGGAGCCATTGTGGCCCAGAGATTTCCTTCCGGAACGACGTTACGAATGCCACCAAGAAAATTATGACTGCCAGGAAGAGAACAGAATCGATTAAGCCGACTTCTGATCGAGAGCGCGGGTCGGCAAAGTCGCTGGCACTGATTGCCCAAGCCAGATACAGGAACACGCATGCGTTCGCAAATTCGACGAAACGAATGAAGTAAATATTCACGCGTCGAGAACTCATGTGCCGATTATCACCACCTACGCTAAATTCTCTGGAAAGTTTACAGCTGAATGCCAGCGCTGACGAATGACTGGCTGAGCACTACGCTCCCCACGACGCTAATTTTCCTCCCAGGCTGCCCACTCATTCATCACATCCAGCCAGTGATCACCATCACAGGCAGGCCACTCGCCGTGCCCGAGTATGAGATCTGACTGGCTTAGCCAGAAGTGTGTCCGTCTCTAGAGACGGACTTCGATGCAGCCCGATGCCATCGTCAGCGCTCTTTGAAAACCTGAGTGATATCTGAGCGATCTGCTGCACTCCGATTTAGGAGACTGGAGTCAGCTTCGGCACCCTCTAAATCATTGATTTTCAAATACCTTACCTATAAGTGCCTTAAATGCAAAGATTTTGCGGGATTTTCCTGCTAATCCCATGATTCCAATAGCCAGGGGGGAGGGGGGGTACACCCTCCGTTCTTGGTGCCCTGTCAAAATTACGCTTGGGGCAGGATTGGAGGCTAATGCTAGAGGCCGACGGCCAAATGCTATCCTCCCAGTGAATGCAAATTTCCTACCTAGAATGCACTCGTTGCGGAGAGCATCTCTTCGCTGATCGCGCGCAAAGTGTCTGCCCCAAAGATGGAGGCGTGCTGTTCGTCCGCTACGATCTTGCCAGCTTGAAAGGGAAGTTGCGTCGCGAAGATTTGTGCGGCCGCGTGGCCAGCATGTGGCGTTACGCCGAAGTTCTCCCCGAACTTTCCGTAAATGAAAAGCCCGTCACGCTTGGCGAAGGATTCACGCCCATGCTCGCCAGCCGCGAGTACGCGAACGTCTATATCAAAGATGAAGGACTGAACCCAACGGGATCGTTCAAGGCGCGGGGCATGTCGGCCGCAGTGACCATGGCAAAGCATTATGGACTGAAAAAGCTGGCCGCTCCTTCCGCTGGAAACGCTGGTGGTGCGCTAGCAGCCTACGCGGCCGCGGCGGGCATCGAGGCGCACATCTTCATGCCGAAAGATGTGCCCATAGCGAACCGCATGGAATGCGACTACTACGGTGCGCACCTTACGCTGGTCGATGGCCTGATTAGTGATTGCGGCCGGATGGTAGCCGAACGCAAGGATAAAGAAGGATGGTTCGATGTCTCGACCCTCAAAGAGCCGTTTCGCGTCGAAGGCAAGAAGACGATGGGTTATGAGGTTGCCGAGCAGATGAATTGGACGCTTCCGCAAGGCATCATCTATCCGACTGGCGGAGGCGTCGGAATGATTGGGATGTGGAAGGCCTTCGATGAAATGGAAGAGCTCGGCTGGATCGGTTCCGAGCGCCCGAAAATGATTACGGTTCAGGCGGCTGGTTGTGCGCCTATTGTCAAAGCCTGGGAAGCAGGCAGCTCTTCCGGAGCAAAGAGTTCTGCCGGAAAATGGTCCAGCGAAATGTGGACTGGCGCACAGACATTTGCTGCGGGCCTGCGCGTTCCGAAAGCCTATGGCGATTATCTGATTCTCGACATCCTGGAGAAAAGCCAAGGCACTGCGATTAGCGCGACGGATGAGGAAATCCTGGCAGCTGTGCGCCACTGGGGGAGCGTGGAAGGCGTGTTCGCTGCTCCTGAAGGCGCCGCGGCACTCGTTGCCTACCAGAAGCTGCTCGCCAGCGGCTTCTTTCGCGCCGATGATAAAGTCGTGCTCTTCAATACGGGATCGGCGTACAAATATCTCGACATGATCGCGGCACAAGAGAAGAAAGCACGGCCTGATCCCGCTGCTGCGCGAAATATTGGTGGAATCATTGGACCGTATTGACTTGCTTTGCATTCCTTAAGCTTTCTTCTGTGGTGAAGATTCGGAATTTGGCCATGGACAGTATTTCTCGTCTTGACAATTTTATTGCGCAGCGTGAAACCATGGTTCGCAGACAACTTACTGAGCGCGGCATTCGCGACGTTCGTGTGCTTGCTGCCATGCGCGACGTGCCGCGACACGAATTCGTCCCGGAGAATCTACAGGCTGATGCTTATGGAGACCATCCGCTTCCGATCGGCGACGGACAGACCATTTCGCAGCCTTACATTGTGGCTGCGATGCTTCAGCATCTCGCGCTTCAATCAAGTGACCGTGTCCTCGAAATCGGCACAGGTTCGGGCTACGTTACGGCTTTGCTGTCGCTGCTCAGCGCAGAAGTCTATTCGGTGGAGCGGCACGCGCGACTTGCGGCCTTGGCGGAAAGTACGCTGCTTCGATTGGGATATCGCAACGTGAAGGTCAGGGTCGGTGATGGCCGCGAAGGTTGGGCAGAGTATGCTCCATTCGATGCCATTCTGGTTTCGGCTGCGACTGCTGAGATTCCGCCTGCTCTGTTCGCTCAGTTGCGCGAAGGCGGACGAATGATGGCGCCAATTGGTCCAGCTTCCACCCAGGAATTGCAGTTGATCCGTAAGGTCAGCGGACAATATGAGGTGAAGAATCTGGAAGGCTGTCGCTTTGTGCCTTTGGTGGAAGGAACTGCGGACAGTGGCTAGTCCTTCAATTGTCATATTGGTCATCTATGGCCAACTGCTGCTGTTTTACAATTGTCTCGTGAGTTGTTTCCGAAATCTAAGGATCACGCTGGAGATGATCAAGTGGGAGCATTCGATCTTTGCGCTCCCGTTTGCGCTTTGCGGAGCCATGCTGGCTGCCGGAGGTTTGCCGGCTTTGCGGCAACTGGCGTGGATCGTGGTTGCCATGGTTTCGGCGCGCTCAGCGGCGATGGCATTCAATCGTCTCGCCGATGCTTCGATTGACGCTGCTAATCCGCGTACTGCTACGCGCGCGCTTCCAGTTGGACAGTTGACGCCTTCGTTTGTGACAACGTTCGTGCTGGCGTCATGTGGAGTTTTTGTTCTTGCCGCTTCGCAGTTGAACCGCTTGACGCTGATGCTTTCTCCGGTTGCGCTTGCGATCATTCTTCTTTACTCCTACACCAAGCGATTCACGCGCTGGTCACATCTGTTTCTCGGATTCGCGCTGGGCATTGCTCCGGCTGCGGCTTGGATCGCGGTTCGCGGATCACTTGATCCGCGGATACTGTTGCTCACGGCGGCGGTCACATTCTGGGTTGGCGGATTCGATGTGATTTATGCGTGTCAGGACCACGATTACGATCGCAGCCATGGATTGCATTCGCTGCCGCGTTATTTCGGAGTCCGGAATGCGCTCGTTATTGCTCGTTTGTTTCACATTGTCATGATCGGGCTTCTGGTTGCGGTGATTGTTACTTTCGGCCTCGGCAAGCTTGCTTTTGTGGGCTTGTTCTTCGTGACTGCACTGCTGCTTTATGAACACATGCTGGTTCGTCACGATGATCTTAGTAAGTTAAATGCCGCGTTCTTCACCATGAACGGAGTGATCTCGGTTGTGTTCTTCGCGTTCGTGGCTGGCGATCTTCTTCTTCGAAAGTAGCGAGCGAAGAATCTTAACTCTATTTCTGGCTCCCTAATTCACCCGCAGCAGTAGGAAGATTCCGTCGTCTAGTTTGACGTTATTCTTTTCTGAACTCACTACTGATCCTCGTGTTGCATCGGACGCTGCGGCGAGGTTTAGATTCGAGATTCCTACCACTCCCCTGGTATTTCCCGTGATCTGTGGTTGCGCCTGGCTTCCCGTTGATCCTGCTGACGGTGTGCTGGAGTCTGGCGGGGCGCTCGCGGGTTGCGGAGTTGTTCCGCCCATTCCTGGTCGGCCATTGGATCCACCATTGTCTGGGACTGGGTTCGATGCGGGCTGCGCGCTTTGCTGACCGCCTGATCCACTGGCGGAGTTGGGATTCTGCGGAGCGATGATTGCCTGAATGGACATCGGTATCTGTATCGCTTCGCCATTCTTCGGAACCATTTGATCGAAGGAGATCGCTACTTCGGATTCCTTCTGTTCCTTATTGCGCGCCTGCGCTTCAGTGACGTGTCCGAGAATCTTCGTGTCTTTCGCGACGATGATTGCACCAGCGTTGTTGCGCAAATCTTGTGTGACTTTGGCTAGGACTTCATCTCCTGTCTTTACTTTTTTCGCGTCGACACCTTTGGTGAGCTGTACGGGGATGACGCTGCCGGGCGCGATTTTAGGAACGGCGGCGGTATTGGTTGGAGTTGAGGTAGTGGCGGCTGGCGCTGACTGCGTGGGGGGTGGCGCCTGAGTTTCTGGGGGCATGGTTCCAGGGTTTCCCGGAGTAGTGTTCGGAGATGGCTGGGATTGCGCCAGTAAGTTTCCGCACAAGAGTGCTGTGACGGAGAATGCGAGCAGAATTCGATTCATAACGGTCTCCTTCAAGCGGCGCAATCTGGCTCCGGGCGGCGAGGCACCCGCGAGGGCTTATTTGTAGATGCAATGTTGCCTTGAAGGGTAGACTGCGGATTTTTGTTGAATCATTTCGGTGAGATTCGTTTTTGTTTCTCTTCAAGTTTCCTGGCGCTAAGGGTTTTTGTCCCCCCCCCCCCCCCCCAATTTGCGCTAAAGTATTGAAGGGTAAGTAGTTAACTCCAAAATATTCATAACTAAGGAGTTAGGTCATCGAGGTGCGATGTCTCGATTTGTGCCCATGTTTCGCAATTGCACCAGTCAGGTCTCCATTATCTCTTGATGCGTAGCGGCGTGTCTGTGACGGCCATCACACATAATTGTGACGTAATAAATATCGTCACTACACTCACGAGCCTGGGTTCTGAGTGCAATCGTCCGCACTGGCTTCTCATCAGTGCGAGGAAGCCGAGAAATCCAAAAAGGAGCGTTCCTAAGAAAAACCCGCCAGAAGCAATGCGTGTTTTTTTGTTCGGAACATACTTGTTTCGGCGAAGGTTATATGCGCATAGACCAAAACATAGCGCACTTCCGCAGAGCAAGAGATACGCGATCACATTAAGCCAGTTTTGCATTCCAAATCATAACCACAACCGATGGTTAAGACCCCTTATGCATTGCAATATCGCGATTTCACTACTGACGATGAGCAGCCGCTCGCCTTCCGAATTGTTGCTTCTGACAGCTGGCACCGGTGGGATCTCAGACTCCAAACTGGCTGATCGCCGAGGCAGCGTGGAATTATGAGGGTTGATATAGGCTTGATGGTGTGCCGGGCAATGGCTGCCGGCCACTACAACCGGGTTGAACACCTTATGCGCAAGATCATTTCGATAGTGTCCGTCTGCCTGCTTTTACTTGCGTCACTCACGCCCTTCGCTTGGCCGCAGGCTACCAAAACTCCGGTCAGCCGGCGGGGGCCGAGTGTCGCTGCCGGCAGCCAGGGAGTTGTTGTTTCCGGTAGGCCTGCCGCCACTGCGGCTGGCATCAAGATTCTTGAGCAGGGCGGGAACGCTGCTGACGCGGGTGCCGCGACTTTGCTGGCACTGTCCGTAACCTATGTCGGAGCATTCTGCGTTGGCGGGGAGATACCTATTCTGGTTTACAGCGTTGGCCAGAAAGATGGCCAGAAAAACGTGAAGCTGCTAGAGGGACAAGGCGAGGCCCCTCGCGACCCTAAAGCGATCGCCTGGTATATGGAACACGGAATTCCGGATGGTGACGTGAAGGCAGCCGCTGTGCCTGGCACCATCGACGCGATCGTCACCTTGCTGAAACTTTACGGAACCAAGAGCTTCGAAAAGGTGGTGCAGCCGACGCTGGCCATTCTGGATGCCGGTGGCCCTAGTTGGTATATCGATACTGGTAGCGACCAGAGGATCGAAACCGGCGTGAACTGGCAGGCGGATATGGCGGTGACCTTTCGCAAATTGGTGGAGTCGGAAAAGGCCGCGAAGGGTACGCGGCAGCAGAAACTGCAAGCTGTCTCTGACCGCTTTTATCGCGGCGACATCGCCGATGCCCTGGAAGCGTGGTATATCGAAAAGGGAGGTTTTCTGCGCAAGGCGGATTTGGCCGCGCACAAAACTCCCGTCGTAGATCCGCTCGAAACCACCTACCGTGGCTACACGGTTTATAAGACTGGTCCGCTGACGCAGGGTCCTTATCTTTTACAGACGCTGCGCCTGCTGGAAGGCTTTGACCTAAAGAAGATGGGCTTCAATTCGGCGGACTACATCCACACGGTGATTGAAGCGGAGAAATTGGCGCTGGCGGATCGCGACGAGTATTACGGCGATCCGAATTTTGCGAAGGTGCCGATGCAGCAGTTGCTTTCCGATCAGTACACGGAGATGCGGCGCAAGCTGATCGATCCGAAAAAGGCATCTCTCGATCTCCGGCCAGGCGACCCCTACAATATGAAACCGACCAAGCCACCCACCATCACCGGACCCTGGCATGGCGGGACTACCGTCATGTGTGTGACGGATAAGTTTGGGAACGTCATCGCGGCGACTCCCAGCGGCCTGTCAAGTACGGCTGGCGTGGCTGGACGCACAGGCATTATTCACGGAAGCCGCCTGAGCAGTCTGAACACGTTTGCGGGAACTCCCAACGTCATCGAGCCCGGCAAGCGGCCGCGAATTACGCTGAGCCCCACGCTGCTTTTTCGTGACAATCAACCCGTGATGGCGATCTCGGTAGCCGGAGGCGACCAGCAAGATCAGGCAGCCATCCAGGTCATTCTCAACTATGTGGACTTCGGCATGAGTCCCGAGGATTCGTTTAAGGCGCCGCGGTTCTCTACTACGCATTTCATCAGCTCCTTCGGTCAAGACCGTGCGAGCCTGGGAAGCTTGTCTGTGCCCAACACGCTCCCCGAAGAAGTGCAGGCCGACCTGAGAGCTCGCGGCCACGTGGTTACCGTCAGCCGCGAAGGAGTGGGCGGAGTGGCGCTGATCGGCATCGATCCCAAGAGCAAGCAGGCCACCGGTGTGGGTCCGGCTGCTGGCAAAGTGCAGACCGAAAACTGATGGGCGCGGAGCGGGCGTTCGCGAAATGTTGGAATTACAATCGGCGACTGGGTTCTGAGTTAAGCTCGCGATAGTGCGATGCTGGCGACATAGCACGCCAATGAAATGCTGGTGCCTGTGAGAGGGGAACTGAAAAAATAAACCTTGCTGACCACAACAAAACCAACCAGCATTGCCAGGCCGACAATGAGCAGGAACGGTGACTGAAAGAGGATTTGGTCGTGAGCTAGTGCGAGAAAAGCGAAAACTAAGCCGAACAAAATAAGTCCCATGCTATGGGTGGCATTGAAGCCCACCCAACATCTCCACATGGTTGTTTCTGTCGTGATCACAGGTGAGATCTGGCGCATACTGATTTGCAGTCCGGGATCCCGAGGCGTGAGCTGTGTCCCGCAGAACGTATAGATGAGGTGGAAGACTCCGAGCGCAAAGATAACGCTCGCACTAAGAAGCATAAGAATTCTTGCGGCCACGATGCTCTCCCTTTTGCCGACGTAACGGCTTATTCTGAGTGTATTTCATTACAACAACTACTTGAGTCTTGCGGGTCCTGCTAATCGGATAGTCGGGGTAGAATTTCGCTATCGCTCGCGGGCTGGTGCACGATATTCGAGGGACTGATGAACTGGAAATCTTTTGACAGAGCGCTCAGATGGATCGCGCCGATCCCGATATTGTTGGCAGGGTTGTGGGGAGCAGTGCCGGTTCGTGCCCAGGACGGTTCCGCGGCGCCGCCGGGTCAACGCAAGACTAGCAGTCCTTACACTGGCGATCTTTCGATTTTCGATACCCCAGGGCGTGAAGAGCGCCTACAGATCAATCGCGTCATGGATATGCTGGGCATTGCGCCCGGTAAGAACGTTGCAGACATCGGTGCCGGATCGGGCTGGTTCACGGTGCGCGCGGCGCGCCGCGTCACGGATTCGGGCACGGTTTATGCCGTGGATATCAATCCGGAGGCGATTCATTATATTGAGCAGCGCGCAAAACAAGAACGACTCCAAAATATTAAGACGATCCTGAGCAGTCCCGACGATCCGAAGATTCCAGGCGACAGCATCGACGCTGTACTGCTGCTCAAGACCTACCACGAAGTAGCCCATCCGGTTGTGCTACTCAGGAACCTCCGTTCATCGCTTAAATCAGGAGCCAAGATTGGCATCATCGATCGGAATGGCAATGGAGAAAATCATGGTGTGAGCAAAGACGTAATCGTTCGCGAAGCCGCCCAAGCCGGATATGAATTGCGCGACACGCAGGATTTCGTGAAAGCGGATGGCATGGATTATTTTCTTATCTTTACTGTGAAGCCGGATTAGGGGGTATTCGGGCGATCTGGTCAGAAGATTCCGGTTGTGAGTGTAATCAGCGATTTGCCGCAGCTGGCCCAGAGCATGGTGTCTTAAATGTGCGCATATTTCAGAAACTACCCTCCCAGAGTCGTTTGAGATAGATTCACATCAACATGCCGACGCAGCCTCCAGCTCTGATCGCGCTAGATCACGACGAGTACCACGCCAGTCGGGTGGGCCGAATCAAAGAAGGTTTGCAGGTTTTCGTCAGCACGCCATTCGTTCCCGCATCAGACGATGAAATTGGTCGGGAATTCCTCGCAGTTTATATCTTCGACCAGAACGGAAAGCTGGTTGAAGCACGAATCGATGATCTCGGTCCTCGTTCTGAATTGGACCGCGATCGAGCTCGCCAACTTCTTGAACAGAGAATGTTGGAGTTGGGTCCCTTCGATTATGGCCGCATAGTGGTACAACCTTTTGCGGTCGAGCGGTTTGGCACGATGTTTGGCCTGGTGCCACGTGCACCCGAAGGGGAGGACGATGGCTGGTGGGTTGAACTGCAACCAGGGAACTACATGGCTTTCCATGAACCATGGGATAGCGGCGAGTACGATACCTAATCGTTTGCTGGGTCAATGAGTGGAATCGTCTTTCCTCTCCCAATCTGTTAACGAGACTTATCACCCCAACATCGACAGATGGCGAGGAAAAGCGAAACGCGCTAATCTCATACCGATTCTGGGGTTTGGAAAAGAGTGCCGATGACGGAGCGGGTGGGGAAGATCCGATTGGCCTTGGCCGGACTCGTTTTGCTGGTTCTGTTCACCGGGTGGTGCTCGATGTTTGCGCTGGTTGTAACCGTAGCGCAGGGGTGGCAAGAGCACGCACAGGCGCGATGGCCGGAGACGACGGCGCTCGTACAGAGATGCGGGCTTGATATCTACACACAGAAGCGGGAGGCTTATTGGATCGACTGCCGCATCCGTTATCTGGTGGACGCCGAGGAGATCGTAACCAAGGTTCACTCGCGCAGCACTCCCGCTCCGCGCAGAGTTATTTCGCAACACCCAGCGTATGCGGATCAGGCTTATGCAAGAGTGGGTGGATCAGCATCCCATCGGGACACCGATCGCGGTCCATTATGATCCTGCCAATCACAGCAAGGCAGTACTCGTAGTGACGATATGCCGTTGGGCTGACCAAGGACGCCGGACAACTTGAAGCTGCTGGGAGTCACGGCAGGAATTTTCGCGTTGCTGCTGGTTATTGCCGTAATCGCCAAGTTGCCATCCGGTGGCGTTGGGACAGTATCGCAATTACCTAGTTGACGACGCCTTCCGATTGCTTGGCTGGCGCGAGCGCAAGCAGAGCAACTCCGACAATGACGAGTGCCGGTACGTCACCGAGCATATGTCCGCGTTCGCTTGGATTCTGGAAGGCCTGCACCGCCATAATGGCGGCGTGAACGAGACTCGACCATGCGGTGAAGGCGATCAGGCTGCGGTTCGCCGACGGGTTGCGCGACGCGAGCAGCAGGAAAATACCGAGTGTGGCGTACACGCCGAGGATCATCTGTTCGTATTCCGGCTGGTTCGGCTGCCATCGCCATCCGCTCGGCCATAGAAACATCATCAGGGGGTAGACACCCAGCAAAAAGATTAACCCCACCAAGACCATTACGACCTTCAGCGCCTTTTCTCGATTCATCGTGTCCTCTCAGCGAAGTTATTGTTGCTTGGGCCAGAATCCTTGGACAGAAATTGGTAGCGTCGAATCTTAGATTTATCCGCCGCCGCAAGTCAATGCGAAAAAGGAGTGGCTGAGATTTTGAGCGGATCCTGGTTGAAGCGAGGGCCTATAAATCGTAAAGTGCCAGTGTGCAGGAGGCTCCATGCTTATGACACGAGCAGCGACGCAGGCAATTTCACCATTCTTCATTGTCAGCAACGTCGATCGAACCATTGCTTTTTACCGCGACAAGCTTGGTTTTGAGACGAGATTTCAGCAGCCGGATCGAAACCCTTTTACCGCCATCATCGGCCGCGATGGAGCGCAGATCTTCATCAAGTCGGAGAAAGACTTAAGGCCCATGCCGAACCCCAAGCGTCATCCTCATATGAGGTGGGATGCGTTCGTCTATGCTCCGAACCCGGATGCGCTTGCCGCCGAATTTGCCGATGGTGGAGCGGCATTTAGCGTGCCGCTTCAGGATACTCACGACGGTCTTCGCGGGTTTGAGATTTGCGATCCGGACGGGTATGTTTTGTTCTTTGGGCGGCCTAGGTAGAGGGGGAAGCGCGGACAATGAGGGTAAGCGCGTGGTTGGTAACAGATGTGTCTCCGAATGGATTTCGATGGTATTCATGGAGACGAACACGCTAAGGAGAACCATGTCAAAGTCGCTGCTGGTTCGAATTCAATTGCTGGCATTCCTGTATTGGCTCTTGCCCTTGTTGACGATGCACGGGCAAGCAGTGAAAAGTGACTTTTCGTCAATGCTAGCGGCCGGCAAGGTGAATGGAGACATCTATCAGAACTCAGTGTTGGGAATCACGCTCTCGGCTCCGAAGACGCAATGGAAGGTTAGTGGACCGATTAGTGCAGCGAGTCGACAAGGACGCTTGATCGATGCTGTGTACGATTCAGGCGTGTCCGAGCGCGGACCTCAAGAGAACTATACACTCGCTCTACTTGTCGAGTCGCAGGAGAATTACCCCAAAGGAACAGCACTAGAGCAATATGTTCGTGGCCTTCGGCAACGCGTGGAAGATGAAAAAGTGAAAATCTCTCGTGAGGGATTCCCTCTGATTGTCCAAGGCGCGCCTTTTGTAGGCACAGTCTTCCGTTTCTATGAAAGGCCTGACTTTGGCTATTATCGCGGGCTGTATGCGACCATCCTCAATGGGTATTTTGTGACAATCGAAGTGCAGTGCGGGGACGAAGAACGCCTCCAGAAGCTGCTGTCGACTGCGGTCCAGATCACTCCAAAAACAAAACGGTGAATGTCGCAGAGATGGCTCTAGCTAAGTCACAATGCGCTCATTTGACCTCGCAGGGCATTCAGTTCTATTTTTTGGCTTCGAATCCGCGGCCGACTCGGAACACGTGCCCATCGGGATGGCGAAGGTGCATTTCGCGGACGTTCCACGGCATATCAGTCGGCGGAAATGTGATTTCCAGTCCGGCGGAAACGCAATGTTTGTGCATCTGGTCCACGTCGTCTACCCAGACCGACATCCAGACGCCTTTGTCGCCCTCCTCGTCTCCGTCGTGCTGAAAAGTGGTGCTGTTGGTACCGCGGCCACGGCCTCCTTGTCCGCCCTGACAGAGGAAGATGCAAACTTCCTCGCCCGATCCAACTGCGGCGAACGTCGGAGGTGTTCCCCAATCCCACAATTTCTTCCATCCCCACTTCTCAAACCATGCGACCGTGCTGGCGATGTCGGACACGTTTAATATCGGAGTTAGACCTTTGGCTTCCATAACGGAAGAAGGATAACACCGGGCGGACCGAGGGATTTGGCTTGTGATCCACAAATTTCGAATCTGCTTATGCGCATCGCTCATCGGATAGTAATCTGACCGGCCCAAATACGGTCATGGTCAATTCATCGGTGGCTGAAAATCATGACCGTTAGAAAGGTCGAGGAGATTTATGTCTAAATTGGGCGGGAAAGTGGCACTCATCACGGGTGGTTCACGGGGCATTGGGGCAGCGATCGCGAAGCGTCTGGCTGCGGATGGAGCCAGCGTGGCGATTACTTATGCCAAGGATGCGAGCGCGGCTTCTGCAGTAGTCAAAGCGATTGAAGGCGCTGGCGGAAAAGCGGTTTCGATCCAAGCGGAGGCTACCGATCCTAAAGCCGTCGTGAGCGCGGTGGAGAAGACCGTGTCCACTTTCGGGCGACTGGATGTGCTGGTGAATAATGCTGGGACGGCGATTCCGAAAGCGTTCGAGGAAACTACGCTCGAGGAAATGGATCGCATGTTCAACATCAATATCCGTGGCGTAATGGTTGCGACGCAGGCGGCGCTAAAGCACATGAAGAGTGGTGGACGGATTATTACGATCGGCTCCTGCGTCGGCGAGCGTATGATGACGCCCGGCCTGGTTGCGTACTCGGCCACGAAGGGCGCGGTGAAAATGTTTACTCAGGGATTGTCCAGAGAAGTTGGGAGCCGGGGTATTACGGTCAACAATGTTCAGCCCGGCCCGATTGATACGGATTTAAATCCGGCGGCGGGGGATTGGGCGGCTCCTCAGAAAGCTGCGACCGCGCTGGGGCGCTATGGGACGGTTGACGAAGTGGCTGCGTTGGTTTCGTTCGTGGCTAGTCCGGAGTCAGCGTATATTACTGGAGCTAACCTTACGATCGATGGCGGGACTAACGCCTGAGGGCAGCTAGGGCTCAGTCGAGTTGGCTGACGTGTCGGCGAGATCAGCGACGCTGCGTTTGCTCAGCAACGTCGGCCTCGGTCTCGACATGCTCCACGGAGAGTCCTGTTTTTCGCTGAAGAAATGCAACTAACTCCGGGTCCACCTCCGATTTGAAATCGCCGTTGTCCGAGGACCTCCATCGAGATCCGTCAGCAAAATCGACAATCATTCCTGCTCTAGGTGCGAATTTTCCGGAACGATTGCGAAAACCGTCAACGAGCACAAGACGATGTGCTTGAGAGTACGGTAGGTGCTGACGAGCTAGCGTTGCGTAATGGCCGACTACGATGTCATTTTCGCGCATCGTGGAATGGAGGGGGATCGCGAGAATGGTTGCAATGCCGATTGGCATTGCGATAGTCAGCGCCATCCAGCGCAGAGCCCGGGTGGAATCGAATCCAGTCTGCTCGTCAGTCCAAGCAACATAGCGCGCGATTTTCCCCTGATCCTCGAAGATTGACCAGAGAAAGAGAGTGATCTCCCAGCTCAAACTAAGAGCTCCAAACCCTGGAAAGAACCACCATATTACGGCGCTGGGCAGGAATCGGAAGGCGAATGGACCGTCGGCGTCGGCAAAATGACGGTTGGCCGCAACGAGTAACGTGTGCACAATGAACGCAAATGCGAACCCGAACACGATTAGGGAAACGACGATCATCCACTGGGTTTTACTGAAGTCCTCATCAACCAAGTTCGAATCATGTTGAGCAGGCGTACCGACTTTACGAACGGGGAGATACTTGCGAAGTAAGCTCAGAGTTGCGCGCACGGCCGCGGGGATTATCATTGGCTATATCCGTTGTTCCGAGCCCGTAACGCGAATCGACGAATCGATGCGGTGACCTCAAGACACGCCTTCGCCCTGTGATTTATATCATCTCCTGCGGTATCATCAATAGCGATGGCTGCTTCGCACTCATTTCAGACTCACGGATTCCAAACGGACGATTCGCGGCTGCTTCCGATCAGAGCTAAAGTTTTGGCAGGAGAACGCCTGAACGAGGCTGATGCGCTTGTACTTTATGGGACGGGCGACATCCTGGCCGTGGGATGGCTGGCCAACTGGGTGCGGGAGCGGATGCATGGCGACACCGCTTATTTCAATGTGAATCGCCATATCAATCCTACGAATGTTTGTGTGGCGGCTTGCCGGTTGTGCGCTTTTGGGCGCAAGAAAGACACTCCGGGCGCTTACACCATGGCGCTGGAGGAGGCTTTCGCTACGGCTGCTTCGGGGTATACGGAGGCGGTCACGGAGTTTCATATTGTTGGCGGGCTGCATCCCGATTTGCCATTCCAATATTTTCTGGATCTGGTTTCGGGATTGAAAGAGCGCTTTCCGCAGGTCCACATGAAGGCTTTCACTATGGTGGAAGTTGCTTATCTGGCGAAGCGAGCTAAGTTGACGATCCGTGAGACGCTGGAAAAGATGAAAGAATCAGGAGTGGATTCTTTGCCGGGCGGGGGCGCGGAGATTTTCTCCGACCGCGTGCGGCACATTATTTGCGATCACAAGATTGATGGCGATCAATGGCTCGATACGGCGCGTCTGGCTCATCAGATCGGGTTGAAATCGAACGCTACCATGCTCTACGGACACATCGAGAATGATGAGGATCGCGTCGATCATCTGCTGAAATTGCGCGCCTTGCAGGATGAGACCGGCGGTTTTCAGACTTTTATTCCGCTGGCTTTTCATCCGGCAAACACTCCGCTGCAGCATCTCTTTACTACCACGGGGATGCTGGACATTAAGCAGATCGCTGTTAGCCGGCTGGTGTTGGATAACTTTCCGCATGTTAAATCTTACTGGCAGATGATGACTCCTAAGATTGCGCAGATATCGCTCCGCTTTGGAGCCGACGATATCGATGGCACAGTGGTTGAAGAGAAGATTTATCACGACGCTGGAGCCACTACTCCCCAGGGTTTGCGACGGCAGGACCTGATTCGATTGATTGAGGAAGCGGGTCGGGAACCGATTGAACGCGATACTCTTTACCGCCCGGTTACTCGAACTGAAACTTCTTTCACAGTGTCGGTATAACTCGCCTGCTTCCGCTGTAACTCACCTGCTGGCTGGAGATAGCAATCCGGCAGTTCTCTTTCATAAATCTTACGAATTGCGAATATAGACCGCAAAATAGTTATTCGCTCCGGCCCCTTTGTGCGGTAGTATTCGGTGCTCGTGCCGTGTCTCGGGGGAGGACGGTCATGCGGTTTCCCAATGTCTGCTTAGGGTTCGTGTGTCTTGCCTTGTGGCCGCTCCAGAGTTTTGCGGGCGATGCGCAGTGGGTAGAGATACGATCGCCTAACTTTTCCGTGATTACAGACGCCGGTGATAAACGTGGCCGTGACGTCGCACTTCACTTCGAGCAGATGCGTTCCGTGTTCGGAACCTTGATGACCAAGGCGCACGTGAATTTGCCGGTGCCGTTGCAGATCGTGGCCTTCCGAAACAGCAAGGAGATGCGGCAAGTAGCTCCAGTGTTTAACGGTAAGCCTACGGAGCTGGCAGGTCTATTTCAGGGTGGCGAAGATCGCAGCTTTATCATGCTCGATATGTCGGTCGAGAATCCCTGGTCGGTAGTGTTTCATGAATACGCCCATCAGTTAATGAACGGAAATCTGTCAGTGCGTACCGATCCCTGGTTCGAGGAAGGATTTGCTGAGTATTTCTCGAGTATCGAGGTCGACAACAAGGAAGCACGGGTTGGTAAGATTCCCGAGCAGACTTATCAAATCCTGCAGCACATGGGAACTATGCGGGTCTCCGACCTGTTTCGGGTGCGGCAGTATTCGAAGACTTATAACGAGAGCGGAGACCATCGCAACATCTTTTATGCGGAGTCCGGTCTGTTAGTGCATTATCTCTACGATAATCAGCTGATAGTTAAGTTGGCGGCCTATTTTGACGCGGAACTCAACCAGAAGAAGACGGTTGAGGAGGCGACGCAACAAGCTTTTGGAATGACCACCGAACAATTCGACAAAGTTCTCCGTAATTATTTGAGCAGTGGCCGCTTTCGATACTATCCGATTGCAACTCCGGCTGGAATCGTGGCGTCGCAGTTTACGGAAACGCCGGTGAGTGTGGCGGATGCTCAAGCTTTGCTGGCTGATATGGACGCTCATTCTCCCGACCACCGCGACCGGGCGCTCGAGGAATTTCAGGCTGTGCTCAAGATGGATCCCGACAATACTTCTGCACTACGCGGAGCAGGTTACGCCTATCTCCAACGGCAGGATTTCGAACATGCCAGGGAATACTTCCGGCGGGCGGCCGCGCACGACAGTAAAGATCCGCGAGTGCACTATTACAACGCTCTGCTGATGAACCGTGCAGGAGGTTTTATCAATGGCCCCAAATCGGACGAGATGAAAAAGGAGCTGGAAGCGGCCATTGCGCTCGATCCCAAACTGGCCGATGCGTATTCGCTGCTGGCGTATGCACAGGCGTTTTCCGGGGAGCCTGAAAAAGGTCTGGCTACGATGCAAAAGGCAGTGGAATTGTCGCCCAGGAATGAAACCTATCAGATCAATCTCGCCAATATCTACATGGTGAATCACAAGGTGGACGAGGCGATCGCATTGTTACGAACTCTTGCGGTCAGCGAAACCCCCGGAGTATCAAATCAAGCTAAAGCTGTGTTAGCGCAGGCAGAAGACTTCAAAGAGCGATCAAAGTCATTCCAGATGCGGGTTGAAAGCCGGCCATCTGGGAATTCGTCATCCGGAAATTCATCGGAGAGCGGCGACGGCAGGCATACTGCCGGCGGTGTCGCCTCGGGGAAAGTTGAGACCGAAATTGAGATGGATGAGGCACCGCAACCGGTTCGGTTCATCAAGGGCAAACTTGCGGCGGTCGATTGCTCTGCTGCCCCACAGGCATTGCTGAGCGTGGTATCCGGCGGCCGATCCCTTAAATTACACGTTAACGACAGCAAGCACGTGGTTCTGCTTGGAGCGGACAACTTCTCCTGTGACTGGAAGAACAAAAGCGTGGCACTCAACTACCGTGAACGTCAGGACGGCGACGGTGACGTGGTATCGCTTGAAATTCAGTAAGAGATGCGTGGTAATAGCGTAACTTTCCAAACTTGCAGGCATCCAATTAGCATGCTCGAAGAGACGGCCATGAATAAAGAAGAAACGGCGGTTTTTGGGGGTGGATGTTTTTGGTGCATTGAAGCCATTTTTCAGCGGTTGACCGGGGTAACCCACGTTGAATCCGGGTACATGGGCGGACGCGCCGATCAGGCTACTTATCGTCAAATCTGCAACGGCGATACAGGGCATGTAGAAGTTGTGCGCGTCACTTTCGATCCAGACCAAATCAGCTACCGCGATCTGCTGGACGTATTTTTTGCGGTGCACGATCCGACCACGCTCAATCGGCAGGGAAGTGACGCGGGCGAGCAATATCGTTCAGTGATTTTCTATAACGATGACGAACAGCAAAAGATTGCCGAGAATACCATTGCCGAGCTAACGGATGCCAAGGCATTTCCGGAACCGATTGTGACCGCGGTTGAGCCGGCTGAGGAATTCCATGTGGCTGAAGGCTACCATCAGAATTATTACAACGAAAATTCGGGCCAGCCTTATTGCATGTTTGTGATTTCTCCGAAGTTGGCTAAGTTGGAAAAAAAGTTCGCTGAAAAATTAAGGGCGTGAGTGTAATCGCTCGAATGGCGAAATCTGGGAGCCGCTCAATTTGGAACACGAGGCGGCGTTGCTGGCATTAGCAAGTAACGCCATTCACGTTGCCAGATCCGTTGAGGGCAAATCCAACCCCTCGCGCGTACTGGCATAAAAGAGAACTAGAGTTCGAATCTCGATTTCTCCGCCATATAGCCTTCAGTGCAGAACTGCGTTGGTGCCCGCCAGGATACCCGATATTTCCTGAGTTCTTCGCCATAAACCAGACCGGAGAAATGTCCAGTGTTTCCTCTCGCATACCTAATCATTCGGCGAAGGCGACTTGACTTCTTCTAGGTGTTTGTTGACGTGACCTTATTGTGTGGGACTCTGACTCGAGCGTTTCCCAGCACCGATTGCGGTGAAGTTTCCTAGAAGCCGACTTCTGTACCGAAGTGATTTTGCTCAGCCCGTCTCTCACGATCTATCTGGCTTAGCTAGCCGCGAGGCACTACTTTCGAGTGGCATGTCATCCCGTAAACCAGAGTTACTGCTTGACACGCTTCAGTAGATGAGCTTTAGCGAAAACTGAATTTGCCGCGAAGTTCCCGCCGTCTTGCTGATCATGCCAAATCCTGTACCCTGGATGATATTGGCAGGGAGTCCCATGTTGACGATATTAAACAGATTAAAGAACTCCCCACGGAATTGCAGGTCCGCTCGCTCGAAGCCATTTTCCCGGTGGCCAATCGGAGTCGTTTTGATGAGCGCAAAATCGAAATCATAATATGCCGGCCCGCGAAATGTATTACGGCCGAGCATTCCAAAGCGTCCAGAGTTTGGTCCGGTCCCGCCCGGAATACCGATGGGAAGGGAAAAGAAACTTGCGTTGTTTGCGCCGCGCCCAAAATAATCGTCGCGCGGTCGGGTTGAGCTGCCAGCGCTCGAGAGGTCCGGTATTCCGATCTGGTCTGGGCGATCCGCACCAATCGTCCCCGCCCCCGTCTGCTGGATTCCCGAGTACACCGTAAACGGCGGGCCGCTCGTAATCGTTGAGATGCTCAGAAACTCCCAACCCTTTGTCAACAACCGGGTTCGATCCGACTGAAGTCCCAAGTGCTCTAAGTGCAAATCCTGGGCCGCGCTCAACGTGAAGGCGTTCGTGACGTCAAAACTTGACGGCCCTCTCTCCGCTTGTGTATTAAACGGGTTTTGCGGACTAAACAGCGTCACGGCGCCGGTGGATCCTGTTCCTCCGATAATGCCGCTGGCATCATCCAGTGACTTGGCCCAGGTGTAGCCGGCTTGCAATGACGGACCGCCGTGGCCAATATTTCCCGACAATGAGGTCTGGAGCGCGTTGTACGATGAGTGCGACGTTGCCGTCATCACGGACTCGAATCCGAACCCCCCCGTCACCGCTCCGCTACCGTCGAAGTTTGTAAACCGAGCGAATTCCGAGTCCGCTCCGGGATAGGCGTTCGGATATGACATTCTGGGAAGTCGAAACGCCGATGTGCCAACATACGCAACGTCGACCGTGAGGCCGCCGAAAGCCCGTTCGAGCCCCAGCGTCCAAGTCTGCAGGTAACCATTGCCGAAGCGCCGGTCGATTCCGGCCAAACTCAGCAGCGAGAGCTGACCACTTGGCGACAGCGATGCTAAATCCTGCTGGTATCGATTTACGTCCATCACAGTATTTGCCGGCACTTTTTTAGGATCGCCGCTGGCCAAAATGTTCACGCCAGCGGTGTTATAGACGGGCGGCAATTCGTTCGGTGTAATTTGGAATCCGTAGGCGATCTCTCCGTTCTGCGCCGCGTTGACACGGGGATAAACAACGTAGGGCGTTGACCCCGTCAGAAGATTGTCTTGCCAGATATTCGGCGGAATCACTGTGATCGCTCCCCCCATGTGCACGTGCACGGCCTGCGGAGCATTCCACTCCACTTGCACGCGCGGCCCCCAGCCGTTCCAATCCGTCTGATAAGTAGGCCGTGGATTGATCAAGTATTCCTGTCCAACGCCCGGCGGTGGGAACGAATTCAGGAAGCTCGATGTTCGGTTCGCACGCTCCGAAATCGGCGTGTAGAGTTCATATCGCAGCCCATAATCGAGCGTCCATTCCGGATTGATTTTCCACGTGTCCTCAAGGTATGCGTTCACGTCATTCCGGTTGATCGCTGCTGGCCCAATATGCGCGCCATCCGACGAATAAGGCGGCGCCACGGCGACCGTATATCCGTACGGATAGCCGATCAGCAGACTGCTTAGCGTGTCTGGGAGAGGATCGCCGACTTGAACATTGTGCCGTCCGCTAGCGGAAGGAATGAATACTGGCGAGTAAACCGTTCCGCCGCCAAAATCATATTCGCCATTGGGACTGATTCCGAAGTATGTCGTGTCCCGGTTAAGGCGTGCTTCCGCACCCCATTTCACCGCGTGCCTCGCAGTCGTCCAGGTAAAATTCAATTGCCCCTGGAACAAATTCCCGAACGCTGACATCACCGAACCCCCGGCGCTGTTGTACGCCTCGTAAAGGCCATCGATAAACTTCGATGCCGGATCGGTGTGGTTCGGCGTCACAAAGGAAGGGGTCGTCCGCGTGAAACTGAGCGATGACGACCAGAGAAACCGAGGCGACACAGCGCGCGTGTAGGTGATGACCCCGTTGCGCTGACGATCTACATACTGCACACCGAAGCTTGGATCAAGCAGTGTTTGATCTGGATTTGTTGTCGGTCCCGTTAGGTTGTCGTAATTGAATCGGCCAAACAATTGTCCTTTTGCGCCAACTATCTGATCGATGCGGATAGAAAACTGATCCGCATCCGTGTTTACGTTTGAAGGAGCAGCATAGGTTCGCGCGCCATACGCGCCGGTTGGGTTGTTAGGGAGTGGATAGCTTGCCAGTATGGAAGCGATCGCCGGATTTACCCCGGGGCTATTCGGACTCCCCGCTATCTGCAGTGTGTCGGTGCTGCCGTCCGGATACGTCACCACATCCTGACCCGCTCGCTCTGCTGCGGTCGGTACGGCCAGTACCTGCGTTGTTCCCAGCACCTGCCTGAACCCCTGATACTGCACAAAGTAAAAGGTCCGGCCTCGACCATCATATACGTTCGGCAAAACAATCGGTCCGCCGTTTGTAAAACCGAACTCATTCCGGCGGAAAGGAGGGATTCGGCCAGGATCTGCAATCGAAGGGTGATCGAAATAATTTCGCGCATCGAGGGCAGAGTTCCTTAGAAACTCAAAGAAGGAACCGTGAAATCCGCTCCTCCCGGATCGCGTCACGATATTGGTAAATCCTGCCGCGCCTCGCCCGATGTCTGCTGGCATCCAGCCCGAGCTTGACTGCAATTCCTGAATTGCATCTACGTCGAAATTCGTGAACGTACTTCCACCCATCTCAGGATCGCTAATATCAGCGCCGTCCATCGCGAAGACAGCCTCGACGCCGCGCTGTCCATTGATGGCAAATTGCTGAGTGAAATTTGTCTGCCCGTTCACATCCGTCATCGTCCCGGCTGCCAACAGCAGCAACGTGCTGAAGTCACGTCCATTCAACGGCAGCTCATTTACCTTTTGGCTGGAGAGTTTCTCCCCGCCTGTTCCGCTAGCCGCGTTCGAAGTCGTGCTCGGGCTCCCATTTGAGGCTCCGGCTGCGGGAGTTTGCGGTTTGGCTGTAATAGACAGCACGTTTTCATCGGATACTGTCAGTACAACTGTTACGCCAATAATATCCACTGCCGCCGGCGCTGTCGGATCTCGCCCGGGCAGTTGCACGCTTACGTTATGTAGCCCAAGTCGAACGTCCGCAATCGCGAACTTTCCATCCGTTCCTGTAACTGCCGTTAGGTTCTCTTTAACGGCCGGCGTGTATACGGTTACCTTCGCTCCGACCACAGGCTCACCGGCGGCCGTGCGTACGACACCGGTCCATGGCGGCGGCAATGGAGCACTCTGTTGTGCCTTGAGGGAGACCGCAACCATTAGTCCCAACAGCAAGCACCCGCCCATAAGTCGAGAGGAGTTATGAAGGGCTCGACCTAGTGCTTGTTCTTTTGAGCGGCGATATTCATACATGAAAAATTTCCTCGTGCGAAGACGGAATGCAATCGCATGCATGAAGCCTTTGATCGCGCAGCATAGCCCCTTGTCCCCGTCCTTCCTATCTCGAAACAGAGTACCTATAGAAATGTCGAACCGTTTGGGTTTACGTATTTGTGACTTCTATGCCTTGGGAGCGGTAGGGATTCAGGACATCTTCGTCTGATGCATCGGTAATCAAACGTGTCAGTCGGGAAGCGGGACCGACCAGGTAGGGAAGAGATGTCCCCATTTTTCCAAGTGAAATCAGGCCAACCACTTCCGTTGAAGCCCCTATCATCGCTTGCTTCACGTAGGCCTCTTCTTGGTCGCCGACGGTTATTCCGACCTCCGGATGCAAACTGCACATTCCGAGAAAACAGAGATCGGCGCGAATGGATTCGATTCGACGAATGGTCTCGATGCCTGCCGTGACCCGCGCCTCTTTAAGAAAATTTCCTCCGAGCATCAGTACGCTCAACTTCGGATGATCTGCCAAGGCCAGTGCAAGCGGTGGGCTATTGGTAACAATCGTTGCCGAACGCTCTCTTGAAAGGTAGGAAGCAATTCTTAGATTAGTGGTACCTCCATCAATCAGCACCACCTGGCCGTCGCGGATCATGTCAGCCGCCGTTCGAGCGATTCCGATCTTGCTCTCCAGGTCGATTTGTTGGCGAGACACGAAGGGAACGGTCTCGGCACGGCGAGGCAGCGCGCCGCCGTGTACACGTTGGATCTTTCCCGAACTGGCCAATTCGCGCAGATCTCGACGAATCGTGTCTTCGGACACCCTGTATCGACCACTGAGGTCTGCGGCGAGGACTCGGCCCTCATTGCCAAGCAGCTCAAGGATGTACCGCTGGCGCTCTTCCTTTAGGGCGATTTGGCTTGCTTCCGCTTCTGGCTTCATTTTGCCACGTTGCACGAAGACGCTTGGTTATGCGCTTTTATACGTGTATTATCCGATATGTGCATGATACTTCCAAGCATAGAGCCATGCAAGGTCTTTCGCAGAAGCGTTTGGTTCGGGCCGTCGTCTTCGATTATGGAAACGTTCTTTGCCTCGAGCAAACGGTGGAGGATATGAACAACATGGCGCACGTGTCCGGCATTCCCCATGAGCGATTCTCGGAACTTTACTGGAAGCAACGGCCGCCCTACGACCGGGGTGATATCGATGGGCCTGCTTACTGGACGGCGGTTATTGGCCAGCAAGAACTGGGTTTGAGTAGAGATCAGATAGCAACCCTGATCGAGCTCGATTGCGAAAGCATCGTTCGACCAAATCAAGGCGCTGTGCAATGGGCAAAGCTGTTGCACCAAGAAGGCTTCCCCTTAACCCTTCTCTCAAACATGCCGCTCGAACTCAGTCGCCATGTGACCAAGTCCTTTCCGAGCCTCTCTACATTTGAACACCTGATTTATTCCTGCGACTACGGATCCATAAAGCCGGAGCTGGCGATCTATCGAATTTGTCTCGAACTACTCAAATCAGCCCCGCGAGACATCTTGTACCTGGATGATCGCGCGGAAAACGTCGAGGCGGCAGCTCGCTTAGGAATTAACTCCGTACTGTTTGACACGGTCGAAGAGACTGCATCACGAGTCGAAAGCCGATTCGACATTCCTGTCCCGAGTCATGGCCGCTGTCGCTAATCAAGTTCGCAGTGCAGCTCAACAAATTGGCGACCGGATTCGGATGGAATCCGATTGATGCAGCACAACTGTGAGTAGACTGCACACTGGAAACGAACTTTTGCGGATTCCTGCTGGGGTAGTCGGAATCTTGCTCGATTCATGCTCCCCGAGAGTCCAGCGGTTGACATCTGAGTCTGGGGCTGACTTGAAGGGGCCAGCGACGGGAGTTCGAATGAGCTACCGTCGCCGAGTTGGAATTGTCAACGGATGACGTGATGCTGTTGCGGCTGCGAGGTTAACTCCAGCGGTACGACTCGTTGCGATTGCTGCGATGCAATTCATGGCTGCGTCGCAGGCTTCGCAGTGAAGATCCCCTCGAAGCTTTCGCGGTACTGAAGGAAGACCAGTATCCACAGTACCGAGGCCACCAGAGCCGGAGCAATGGTCGCCGGAGAAAGCGTCAGGTGAAACGCAAGGATGTTGTAGAGCTCTCCCGCCAACACTGTCAGCGCAAGTGGAACGAAGTAGCCCGAAAGCAACAACAGCCCTCCGAGCACCTGCAGCGCGAAAAAGAAAGCCGCAAAATGCGATGCGCTCACGGCAACAAAGAACTGCATTGCCAGCGGATTCGCCGGAGGCGGCTGGTGGATAAAGTTGAGAAATCCATTCAAGCCAAAGACCGTAAAGATCAGTCCCAGGAGGTAACGAGCAACAATCGAAACAATTTTCATGTGTGTTTGTCCTTTCTAGAAGGTCTGCGCGTGCGTCTGCACGGTCTGAAGATGCGGTGCGATAAACGCGTTCCGGTCATGCCCCTGGTTCAGCACAGCGGTCCCGCCTGCCGTTAGAAAGGTCGCATCCGTTACGCCAAGAAAACCAAATACGGACCGCAGATACGGCTCCACGAAATTGAACGAGGCCATCTGCGTCTGGGCGTCGTAGATCCCGCCCGTGGCAATGATGAAGGTCGCCTTCTTGCCGGTAATCAAGCCCTTCGGTCTTCCGTCCGCGTAGGAAAAGCTTCTGCCGACACGCGCAATCTGGTCGATCCATAGCTTGAGCACGGAGGGCACACCAAAGTTATGCATCGGCACTCCGATGACATACTCATTGGCCTGCTCCAACTCGGCGAGCAGGGAGTCGGAGAGCGAAAGCAAGTCCTTCTGCTGCTGAGTGCGGGCCTGTTCCGGCGTGTACACGGCACCAACCCATTCCGCATTGACGGGCGGCATCGCTGTTGCGTTGAGGTCGCGGTATATGACCCTTCCATTCGGGTGCGAAGACTTCCATTGGGTGACGAACGCTGCGGCCAGCTCACGGGAGACGGACCGACCATATAGTGGGCTGGAATCGATATGAAGCAGAGTCGACATTGAGAATTCCTCCTACACGACAATTGATTAGTACTAAACATCTGTCGATTCAAAAATAAACAAGTGTCGTTTTACTGCCTAGAGGTATCCTTAATAGTAGTAATGGAAACAGTATTCATGGCCCAGCTCCTCCAACCCGAGATCGTAACGACCGATCCGCGCATTCTGCGCAGCCGTCGCATGCTCATGGATTCACTAGCCAAGCTATTGATGAAAAAGGAGTTTGTAGATATTTCTGTGCAGGAGATTGCCGACGAAGCCACGTTGAACCGGGCCACCTTTTACCTGCACTATCCGGACAAGAACGCATTGCTCCAGGCCATGACGGAATCCCGCTTCCGCAGTCTGATAGAGCGCCGGGGCATCACCTTTACCGACTGCCACGGAGCTTTGCGCGCGATTGCACTCGGCGTCTGCGACTATCTTGCTGAGACCACAGGCTGCCCCAGTCAGTTGGTTCGGATGTCGCTCGAAGGCTCAATGATCCCCGTAGTCGAGGGCATGTTCAAGGAAGGCCTTGCCCTTCATGGGACGGCACCTGCCATCGATGTGGCACTGCTGGCGACCACCGCTGCCTGGGCCGTTTTTGGAGCCGCGCGCCACTGGTTTCAGACCCCCAACCGTATCCCGGCCGAAGAGATGGCAGCCACGATTGAAACCATGGTGAGTCCGGTCCTTTTCGGCGCCGCTCAATAGCTCGCCTCTCAATAGCTGAAGAGTGGCGACACTGATGTTTCCGCGAGAATGAAGTTCCGGCGGCTAACCGGACTCTAACAACACGAATACTACATATGGATTCAATGCGGCCGCAGGTCATCCCCATGGCTGAAATTATTCCGTGAGTGTGGCTTTCGCGTGGATCAACTCATGGAGCCAAATCAAATCTGCATTACTTCTTTCGTCCGTCCCCATGTGCGTAATTGCAGGATTTCTGACCCGCCGAAAAGCTGGATGGATTACACAATCTTCTATATTTCCGAAGCCTCTGCTGTGGGTTCTGAATGCCACGAAATGAAAAAGTTGTTTCAAGCAACGACGGGCGATGACTCCGTGATCTGGATCGGCAGAGTAAAATTGAAAGTTGCGCCTCCTCCACTGTTGGTGCTTGCCCACAATCGGCCGCCGTGCGAATCGACAATGGAACGACTGATGGCCAACCCCATGCCGCTACCCTGGGGCTTGGTCGTAAAGAAAGCAGAAAAAATCTGATCCATCTTTTCCATTGGCAGCCCCACGCCCGTGTCACTGACCGAAAACTGGAGTACGCCGTCCTGCAGTACCGACTTTACCGTAAGCTCTCCGCCTGAGTTTGTCATCGCTTCAATGGCGTTGAGCATTAGGTTCATGAACACCTGTTGCAATTGCACCCGCTCGGCTGTGATTTTGGGTAACTCGACAGCGAGCTCGGTGCGGACAGCAACGGAATATCGATCGGCCTCCCCTTTCAGCAACGTCAGCATTTCGTGAATAATTTGGTTCACGTCGACCAACTCCCGTTGTGGTGGAGATTTCCTGTAGAAAGAACGTATCCGATCGATGATCTCCGTCGCACGATTTCCATATTTGTCGATCCGGGCGGCTGCTGCACGGGCTCGATCGAGGTTGGGTGGTTCGTGGGCAAGCCATTCAACACAGGTATTGGCGCTAGTAATGGCGGCCGCGATGGGCTGTTTGATCTCGTGCGCCAGCGACGCTGCCATTTCCCCGAGCATGCTTACACGATTGATGTGGGCCAGATCGGCTTCTAACTGGCGCAGTTTTTCATGTTCTTGCTCGGCGGATTTATGCTCTGTGATGTCAGTTGAGCTGCCTACGAATTGCTCCAAATCCCCTAAGGCAGAAAAGACAGGATGGCCGACGGTGTAGATCCATTTGACCATCCCATTGGGCCAAATGATGCGGAACTCCATATCGTAATCAGATCTTTCTCGGATCGCACGCTCGATTGTGTCCCTCCACCTATTGCGATCGTCCGGGTGGATGCGTTCGATGCGATTCTCCCAAGTCGCTCCCTGCGCTGGATCGATGCCGTAAATACGGTACAACTCACCAGAGATATGCACCGCGCTGCGATCCGACACGCGCCACGCCCAGCTGCCGGTATGGGTCAACTTCTGCGCCTCGGAAAGGTATGCTTGCCGGCGTTCCAATTCCTGGGTCAACAGTTCCTGCTCAGTGATATCCATTGCGGTGCCCAGAAATCCCTTAAGGATTTCTCCTTCAACAACGGGAATTCCGACGCAGCGAATGTAGCGTTGCTCGCCGTCGGGTCGAACAATTAATTTTTTTACGTCGCAGCCACAACGATCCGTAACCATCGTTTTGATGGTTTGCGCCATGGATTCCCGATCTTGAGGATGAAGGGTGGCTAAATACTGTTCAAGTGTCGGTGCACCCCGCTGCGGGTCGAGGCCGTAAATCTGAAACAACTCTTGAGACCAGTAATCAAAGAAGCCCGAAGGGCTGAATGCCCAACTTCCCATATGAGCCAGGCGCTCTCCTTCCCCGAGATAAAACTCGCTTCGCTTCAAGGCTTCGTCAGCGCGCTTGCGGCTAGTAATGTCCTGGACTGTGCCGAACATCTGGTAGGGCTGGCCCGATGCGTCTTTCTTTACATCACCCTCACTGTGCACGATGCGAACTTCGCCCGTGGGTCGCAGCACGCGATATTCCACATTGTAGCGAGCGCCCCCCGCGAGCGCTTCGTTCAGCGCGCTGGAGACAAGCTCCCAATCTTCAGGATGGACTTTTCGTCGCAGCGCGTTCAAATCCATTGGGTGTTCCTGTGGCTGCAGCCCGTAGATGCGATAGGTTTCGTCAGACCAAGTAATGCGGCTGGTCACGAGGTCGCGTTCCCAGTACCCAACATGCGTGATGCGTTGGGCTTCTTCAAGCCGGACTTTGCTTTCCTGCAAATCGCGTGATAATACCCCCAGGGCTTCTTCGGCTTGTTTGCGGTCTTCGATGTCGGTCACTACCCCATACCACTTGACGATGTTTCCATCTTTATCCCGGAGCGGCACTCCGCGGTCTAAATGCCAGCGATATTGCCCATCCGACCGGCGGAAGCGTGCCTCATTTTCGTGAGGCTTGCCCGTTGCGACAGCCTCCATCCATTTACCCGTGTGCCGCTCAAGGTCATCAGGATGAATGACGGATTGCAACCCTGATCCGGCCGTCTGTTCCGCCGATGATCCCGAGTACTCCGCAAAGTGCTTACTAACATAAGTATTCGAGCCGTCGGGCAGAGCACTCCACACGGTCGCCGGAATCGTGTCGATCACATCGCGAAGCTCTTTTTCACTCTTGCGAAGGGCATCCCGCTGACCTTCCACGTGACAGAGTCGAAGGCGATAAAGTCCGACAAGAACCGCCAAGAAGAGAAACACGCTTAGAGAGCGAAACCATAGGGTCTGGTACCAGGCTGGCACAATGCTGAAAACCAGCACTGAGCCCACTTCGTTCCAGACGCCGTCGTTAGCGGACGCAATCACATGAAACCGATATTTCCCCGGGCCCAACTCTGTATAAAAAGCTTCGCGGCGAGTGCCCGCGTCCTGCCAATTGCGGTCATACCCGTCAAGTCTGTAGCGAAACTTTACCTTTTGGGGAATGAGAAAACTCGGCGATGTGTAGCCGATTTGGAGATCGCGAGTTAAAGGCGGAAGTCGGAGACCTTCTTGTGGTTTGTATTGCTTTCGGTCAGCAACAACCGTCTCGACATAGACCGGCGAAATTGTCCCGTCATCAGAGAGATGTGATGGATCGATCATCTGAAGAACGACATTGTTTACAAACCACAGGCGACCGTCGGCAGATTTCGTGGCCGGATTGAAAGACACCCTACCTGGTCGAGCTCCGTCCAGCGCGTCGAATACCCGCACCTGAACGATCGTGTCTGGATGGATCCACCATCGTTGGACATCCGAGGCTGCAATCTCTAGGAATCCACAGGGAGCACTCAACCATAGGTTTTTGTTGTCGTCCACTGCGAAGCCATTGACCTCGTCGCAAGGAAGTCCATTTTCTTTGCTCAGGCGCTGGACTTTCCCGTCCCGGAGCACCACAAGTCCGTCATCGGATGCGGTGATCACAGACCCATCGGGATCAACCGCAATCTGATAGGCCCACGATCCGCGCTTCAGATTCAAGGGAAATGTGCGCGCAATACCTTCCCGGAAGAACATCAAGTCACCTGTGAGTGTGCCCAGCCAAATTCCGCCCTTCGGGTCGGCCGCAATGGCCTTAGCCTTCGGAACCTGAGGCTGGGAGAACTCCTGGCGCACCTCGAAATCGCGGATGCGGATAAGTCTTCTTTGAACGCCTGCGCACTCCGCCCAGATATTGCCTTCGACATCCTCGGTGATACCGAGCACCAAACCAAGTGGGTGATGATCGGGTTCCGGGATCCGCTGGAAGCGGCCGTCTTTGTAGATGAAGAGCCCGTCGTCAACGCCAACCCAAATGTTGCCCTGATGATCTTCGAGCAACGAACTCACTTGCTCTCCGGGCACATGAACTGAGGAAACGGTTCCGTTCCGAATGAAATCGAGAGTGCCGAGATTTGCTACCCAGACCGTTCCGTCTTTAGTCGCCATGACCGAATTGGCACCGGTCGCTCCAAGCCCTTCAGATCTCGAAAAGGTAGTGACCGGAAGATCGCGAAAGTTGTCAATTCCATCGGACGTGGCCGCCCAGACTATACCGTCGGCGCCTTCGTACAGATCATGGACGGCGTCGCTGGATAAGCCGTCCGTTCGTCCGAAATGGTCTACGGTTTGGCCATGAATGCGGTAGACGCCATTTCCAAACGTTGCAATCCATAGGTTCTTATCGGAATCTTCGATAATTTTGTTTACGATGAGCTTACTGCCATCGAAGTTTGGCAGAACTACGGGGGTGAAAACCCCGTCGCGGAATCTTTCAAGCCCAAGTCCCGGCCCCGCCGCCATGATTCCGACCAATAAGGAACCGTCAGAATCCACAAGAAGACTGTGGATGCCGATTTGCCCCACGTTTGATTGAAGGTGCTGAGGGCTGGAGACCTCAGGGGTCGCACCCATTTTCCAATGGAGCAACGACGTGTCACCTCCGATCCAAAAGCCTCCTTTCCCATCAGGGATGAATGAAGACGGCTCGTGAATCGTAATACCGTCTGCCCGCCCGAAGCAGCGGATTTTCGTATCCGTTACCTGACATAGAAGCCGGTCTGGATTCAGGTAAAAAAGAGCCCACACAGATTCGTCGGAATCTTCGTAGATCGCGTCAATTCCTGGAAGATCGTGATGGGAGATCACGACATCGTCCTTAACGTGATCGAGCCCGTCTCGAGAAGTAATCCAAAATTCTCCAGCTCGAATACTGAGAGGATGCAGCAGCGGCATGGAAGCGATCGGGGCCGACCAGGGAGTAAAACGGACGCCGTCAAAACGCAACGCGCCACTAAGGCCGGCCACCCAGAGATATCCGTCCTTTGTTTGTGAAATCCAAAACGGAGTGTTCGGGAAGAATCCGTCTTGTATTCGCCACGCAGTATGCGCGTATTGGGTAAGGCGTTTGCTCGGATCTAATGCTTGAGCCGCGTTTAAGGTGAACCACAGCGATAACACGCAAAGGAGGAACGATCGCGGTACATAGAAGTCCCGGGTTCTCGAGGTGCACATGGCGCGGGGATACCTGGAATCGACATGGGCAACCATGGCTCGGAATTTTACCAAACCTGACCTCGGACATTGATGTGATCTGAATTGAACAGGCGAGGCGCTCCAGGACTGGTTGGCGTACGCGCAATGACTCCGAGTGGTTCTTGACCACGTAGGGTGTTGCAGAGAGCCGTCTTTGCCACATCACGTGGTCTTTTGTAGATGATCGTAGAGTAGAAAAGTTCCAGCGCCAAATCGCGCGCGACTGATTTGAAATGGATACCGATTCGGCGCTGACGAAGCGGGGCGAGAGCTATTTCCTCCCGTGCTGTTTGTTTAGCAAAACTCATGCCAGGAAATGTCTTGTAGAGAATCATTGAAACTAAGTACAGAAAAACAATTGCGGAGCGTCAATTAAGTCTCGTGACCATGTTCGTGTCGATGGCAGGAACGACCGTATTGAAAATCGTTGTATTCAATGGCTCCATAAAAAAGCGGCGGCAACGAGCCACAGGAGCAACGGGATCATCTGGCCTGATTGCATAACGTCGCGCTTACTCCGAACAACACGGGGAGATACACAATCGAGGCCGTGAGCAGTCGGCGTGCAGCAACTCTCGATCGCTCGTAGGCGAATTGAATTGCGAAGTACGTGAACCCTGTTCCCAGAAAAACTACGGCACAGTAAAAAGTCGCCGCGTGCCGTGTCGGAGATTGCATGATGCTAATCGCGACGAGAGCAACGAGCGGCGAGAGGGTTTCCACAATCGCGAAAGGAGTTCTCGCATTGCCCTTGGGCAGAACCAGATAGCCGGCGCGGTCATAGTCTTCGCGGTACATCCAAGCGATTGCCATGAAATGTGGGAACTGCCAAAAAAAAAGCATGGCATACAGCAAGCCCGCTTCGATGTTCAATCGTCCGGAGGCTCCGGCAAAGCCAATCAGCGGCGGCATGGCGCCAGGAAAAGCTCCGACGAGAACACACATTGGAGTTTTTCGCTTCAGCGGGGTGTACGCGAACAGATATGTGAGCAGAGTGAGAATGGCGAGCACACTGGAAAGCGGATTGACAGCGACGGCAAGGTACACGCTTCCTGCGCTTGCCAGGGCAAGTCCGAAGGCCAGGACAGCGGCCGGTTTGAGACGGCCGGCCGCCGCGGGGCGGCGCGCTGTGCGGCGCATCTGCGCGTCGAACGTTCGTTCGACGTATTGGTTTAATGTGCCTGTCCCACTTGCGACCAACAACGTTCCGAGCAAAGTGTTAACTAACCCTCCGAATGACAACGGTCGTCCTTCGTTTCCGCAACCTAAATAAAACCCGACGCCGGTCGTGATCAAAATGAGCACATTGACTTCCGGCTTAGTGAGGGCCCAATAGTCCGAGAGGGTGGATTGCCGAAAATGTGCGTCTTGCACTTCGGGCGACGCGAGTTGTTCGGTAAGTGTGACCTGGCCGGACATTCAGACCGTCTCCCTCCGTCGTACTTCTCCCTGCGCCACGGGAATGGCGTGCGACTCTGCTGGCAAGCCCGACGACCAACGCGGAGAGAGCAAACGCCCCGCGAAAACGGCTCCGGCGATCAAGTAAACGATGGTGACGCAGGTCCACATTAACGCACCCGCACATTGTTGGTCTTCCAAAGCAGTCAAGCCGAATTGCCGCGGCGAGGAGAAATAGACTGGGTAAACCACACGGTCACAAAAAACTAGAAATCCGGAAAGAATGTCGCACGGTAATGTTGCCAAAAAAAGATACAAGAGTATTGACGAATCCGGCCATTTCAAGGCGTCCTGCCAAGGCTCAACCACTGGCCACCAGAATAGAAGCCCGGCGACGAGGAACGATGTTTGCTCAATCCCATGCCACATCTCTGATCGCAACCCGAGCACGAACACTCCAGGTATGTGCCACACAATTAGGGTGGCAGCGGCAGCAATCCAGCCAACTGCCGGGTGCAACAGCATGCGCTTTAATTGGCGCGCGGATGTCCGCCAGATTGATCGAACGGTCAGTTCCGCGAGTCTCTGTATCGGGCGCTGCGGCAGTAGGTTCGACGGCGCGCCAAGCAAGATCAAGGGAGGCGCCAGGGTCATGAGCAACAGATGTTGAACCATGTGCGCTGTGAGCAGATCGTGATCAAGTAGAGATAAGGGTGATGCTAGGGCAGCCCAGACCAACAACAGCCCGACAAAGAAACTGCAAGCGCGCCAAACTTTAACGCCGTCCGGGACGAGCCAGGCAACACGCAGCCAGCGATGGAGGTAAACCGCCGCTACGAGAGACAAAGCGAAGGAAATCCAGAGTGACTCGACCGTCGGATTATGAGCATGTGTCATTGATCTTTGCTTCGCTTTACGATCTGCCCTCAAGGTTGAGTCGCCGACCGCGATTTGCTTTCGCTCACCACCAGATCCCGCGCCGCATCACGAGCCGGACGTTGTGTTGTCGGGTGCAAGGTCTCCAGGAAAGCTACGAGCGCAGTAGTCTCTGCCGGACTCAAGTTGTTCCCATAGGCAGGCATATTGCCGCCGCCTTGAATCACCTGACGGATGAGTTGGTCCTGCGTCAGCCGCACGGCAACGCTATCCAGGGCTGGTCCCCTTTGCCCACCCTCGTCACCAATTGAGTGGCAGTTGCGGCACTGCTTGACCTGAAACACAAGCGCACCCTGCCGCTCGAGTGCAGTCGTGCCATGAATGTACCGGTCGGGTACTGGATCCCCGCTCCAGGCGTTCATGTGCGGACTCCAAGGCGTGAACTGGGCCATGCGAGTAAAGGTGCCGAGAGTGATTGCGATCATCAGTACGGTCACGACCGCAATCGGCCGACGCTTCCAGCTCTTTTCTCCTTCTCCCGAAAGAAATGGCAAAAGAATCAGGCCAAGAATTGCTAACGGCGGGACGACAAGGAGGAACGGCGTCTCCAGCGATGGAGGAAGAAGTGAAAGCAGTGCATAGAGCCACAGGAAAAAGTAGTCGGGCTTGGGCGCAGTCTGGATGATTGTCGGGTCAGGCCGGCCGGTGGGCCCAAAAGGACCAAAATAGAAAGCGCATGCCGCGACTGCGAGAATGATGAACGCGGCAAAGAACATATCTTTCCAAATCGCATACGGGACGAAGGGCTCGCCATCTTTGCTGGTCAGAGCGTGATACTCGGCCTCGTAGGTCGCTCGTTTAACGATGCGTCCTGGCATCGGCCATTCATTGATGCCCAGCTTCAAGACCATCAATACATGGAGGCAGACGAAGCCGATCAACATTCCGGGAATTACGAATACGTGCAGAGCAAAAAAACGGGAGAGAGTTGCACCGGCAATGATCGGGCCACCCAACATCAGCTTCACGATAAAAGGACCGAGGATTGGAACGCGGCTGGCAATTGACGCTCCGATTCCCAGCCCCCAGTAGGCGTCCTGATCGAAGCGCAGGACTTGGCCGGTGAACGCCATGCCGAGAGTCATCAGTAAGAGGAAGACTCCGATGATCCAGGTTAGCTCGCGAGGAAATTTATGAGCTCCGAAGAGAAACACCTGCACCATGTGAATCAGAACAATGGCGACCATGAAATTGGAGCCCCATCCGTGCATGGCGCGGACGAACCAGCCAAGCGCAACCTGATGATTCAGGGCCTGCAGGCTGCTCCAAGCTTCACCGGCGGAAGGCACATAAATGAGCGCCAAGAGAATTCCGGTGACTAGTTGCAGAAGAAATACAGTAAGCGCAGCGCTGCCAAAGACGTAGAACCAGCTCGCCGTGCTGCGCGGCACGCGATGGCCGGCGGCTTCGCGAATCGGTGCTGCCAGCTGCAGGCGATGATCGAACCACTCGCCGATTTTCTTTATCAGGCGCATGGCGGTTTCTCCGGGGCCAAACTTGCTATCGGATCGCCTGGGGTTGGCAGCTGTCCGGCCTCGATGGTTAGAACACCATTTTCGATTCTGTACGGATATTGGAAAAGCCCACGCTCTGGCGGCCCGGACGCCCGTGAGCCATCGCGGTAGTACGCGCCACCGTGACACGGACACATAAAAAGACCGGATTGCGGGAACCAGCGCACTGGGCAACCGAGATGCGCACAGTTGATCGCAAACACCTGAAATTGATCGCCCGCGACACGGCGCACCCAGCAGGCCGTGTCTACGGTCTTTCCGTCGGTTGGCATGACCAGGGGATTGCGAAAAGTAGCCATCCGCGTCTCTCCTTCAGGAAAGTTGCTGACGTTTCCCAGCTGGACCCATGAAAGATAGCCATTCTCGCGACCGCGAGTGATAGAGGATAAAAGAAAACGCGCGAGCGGCAGGGCCAATACGATCGCAGCGAATCCGTTGAACAGGATTCCCAGCTTCATGAAGAATCCGCGCCGCGAAAGGTTACCGGCGGCTGGCGGGGCCGTGTCAGTGTTCCTTGTGTTCCCCGTATCAGTGTTCGTTGACATCTTGTTTCTCCGAGTGCTGCGCCTTCGATTGTTGGGCGTCGTTCGTTGCGGAATATGGCTGCCCCGGATTCTGAGCGCGCCGAGATGCCAGCCAGGCCACTACATCTGTGATTTCCTGATCCGTCATCGGATGTTCAGGGACGTTGCCGCGCCAGTCGGGTGCACCCAATTCCGGCCTGCCGGTAATGACGATCGTGCGCAGCCCCTGATCGCTGACCAATGCCAGGAATGAATCGTTCGTGACGGCGCTTCCCTTGGGCGTACCCTTGCCTTCAGAACCATGACAGGATGCGCAATATGTTCCAAAGACGATTTGGCCGTGATCAATATTCCCAGCAGTTTTTGCCGCGTACGAGGGTGGGTTAGTTCCCTCGAGAGTTCCCTCGCGCTCCCAATGCGAAAACATTCCGTTCGTAATCACTTTTATCTGCTCGTCCGTCAGAAATCCTCCGGCACTCTGCGCGAAAGCGGGCATCGAGGTTCCATGGACCCCGTTGGCAACAACATTGTGCAAAGCGTTTTGATCGACGATGGCGAGATATACCGGATTGGCAAGGGCAATCGACGCGCCTCCACGCCCTTCCGCGCCATGGCACGCAGCGCAGTTCTGGGCGTAGAGAGTGCCAAAGTCCGCAATCTGGCTCGGGGCCACGGGCTCCGAACCCGTCAGAGGTTGACCGTTCGGAGCACTACACGCCGAGAGGAGGACGAGGGAAAGGACGGCGAATGCGGACAGATACGGAATCCGGCTCATCGGCGATCCTCTCCGCTATTTCCTGGTGGAATAATTCCGGGAGCCAGGATTCCCGCCCGTAAAGCGAACGACACATTCTCGTGCGTAGGGATACTCGCCTGGCGCATGACCACGAGGCCCGCCACGATTCCAAACGCCACTTGCGAAGCGATGAACCAGAACCAATCGATATGGGTTGCGAGCAAGGGATTCAACAGTCCGAGAATTGTGTACAGCAGCCCTGACCACAGCACGGGAGCAATGAGCCCACCAAGCACAATCGGACGGCGCGGGAACATGGGCAGCATCGCGCCGTACAGTAATCCGACCAAAATAGAGACCAAGCCGTGGAGGAAAAAAGCGATCGTGAACGTGTCCGCATGAAATGAATACAGCTGTGCGGGACTGAGTCCGGATCCCCGATAGACAGCTGCGGCGAGGAGATTGATGGGATACCAGATGCTGCCAGCTTTCAAAACGCCAAACGCGCACGCCACTATTGCCATCGCGACGCTGCCTGCGATTCCGCCTTTAACCCCCGCCGAAACCGGATATGTGCGGACCGGAAGCCATGCTCGCAGTTGATCCGGCAGGACCGGAATCCGTTCCACGACACGGCGATCGGTAGTCAGGCGAATGTCTTCGGGAAGGACCGGCACAACCTCTTCATGTTCACGCGGAAGAACTTCACGGAACCAGCCGACAGAGCCCGCCAGCGATAGCAGAGCGCCAAGACAGCTTACTGAGGCGCTTGTCACCAGGCCCGCGAACAGCAGCGCCACTCCAAGCGCCAAAATGAACGGCCACACCGTCGGCGCAGGCACTTCAATCTCGCGCGGGGCACGCGTACCCTCGTTCAATTGCGCCGTCGCCGGCTGTATTGCCATATACACCTCAGCGTCCTAAGACGTAAACCCCCGTGAAGACCACAACCCATACGGCATCGACGAAATGCCAGTACATCGAGAGCACCGCGACGCGGCCTGACTGGTCCATTCCCACGCGACCGGCAAATCCGAATATCGCGACCAGAGAGAGCATGATCAGGCCTGCTGTAACGTGAAACGCGTGCAAGCCGACGAGCGAGTAATAGGTGGTCCCAAACAAATTGGTTGAGATTGTGAGCCCGCGTTCGTAAATCAACCGGTGCCATTCCTGTGCCGTGCCGAAGAGGAACAAGCCACCTAACGCAATCGTCAGCATCCACGAGAGGAGGAATAGTCGTCTATAATCCCGCTCCAACGACTTCGCCGCCAAGTGAATAGTCAGACTGCTCGACAATAAGCAAATCGTGTAGAAGATGGGCGTTTCAAGGACCTCGCGTGGCGTTGGTCCGGTGACGCTTTTCCCCAGGTAAAAAAGATAGGCAACGACGAAGATTGTGAAGATGGCCGACTCGGCGATGATGAGACAGGCCATGGCGACCTTGCCGCGAGATGGCAGATGCCACTCGGTTGCCGGGTTCGGAAATGAAGGTGTCGTTGTCACTGTGCTCATATGGTTCGTTCACTCATCTTCATTCACTCGTAGCGGCTATCAGGATCTTCCGGATGCTTCAGGTCCCACAAAGGGCGGCGGCTCGAAACCGTCGGTACGGTCGCAAAGTTATACGCAGGCGGCGGCGAACTGACGGACCATTCCAGTGTCCACGCGTCCCACGGGTCGTTACCGGCCCTGGCTCCCCTGAAATAAGAAATTACGAGGTTCGCCAGAAACACAAGAATTGCGAGTGCCTGGATAAATGCACCGATCGTGATGATAAAGTTCAGAGTGTCCCAACCACGGCCCGGCTCGTAGGTGTAGATCCGACGGGGCATGCCCAGAATGCCGGGAATGTGCATGACGTCGAACGTCAGGTGAAAACCGATGAAGAAAAGCCAGAAATGCCATTTGCCGAGCCGCTCGCTCAGCATCCGGCCAGTCATTTTTGGATACCAGTAATAAAACGCGCCGAAGAGCGCGAATAGAATTCCGCCCACGATCACATAGTGAAAGTGCGCGACGACAAAATAGGAGAGGCTAAGCTGCCAGTCGAAAGGCGAGGCAGCCATCATAATGCCGGTCAGGCCTGCGATAAGGAACTGGAATAGAAACGCGATGCTGAACAGCATCGGCGTTTTGAATTGGATCCTCCCGCCCCACATGGTGCCAATCCAATTGAAAATTTTAATTCCGGTGGGGATGCCCACCACCATCGTGGTCAGGGTGAAAAAGCTGTTGGCGTAGGAGTTCATTCCGATCGTAAACATGTGGTGCGCCCAAACGCTCATGCTCACGAATGCGATACAAACGGTTGCGGCGACCATCACTGGATATCCGAAAATCGGTTTGCGCGAAAAAACGGGAATGATTTCCGACATGAAAGCAAAACAAGGGATTATCAGAATGTAGACTTCTGGATGTCCGAAGATCCAAAAGAAGTGCATCCAGAGAACTGCCGATCCGCCAGCCTGCGTATCGAAGAAATGGCCGCCCAAGTATCGATCGATGAGCAGCATGATTTGAGCGGCTGATAAGGGGGTGATCGCAATCAAAACCATTCCTGCCATTACAAGATTCATCCACACCAGCAGTGGCATACGATTGATCTTCATACCAGGGCAGCGCAGGCACAGAATTGTCGCAATGATATTGATCGCCGTTCCGATACTGCCAAACCCGGAGACGAGCAGCGCGAGCGTCCAATAGTCGGAACTGTGCCCAGGCGAAAAGGCACGGGCGCCGAGAGGCGCATAAGACCACCAACCTACATCCGGTGCGTTTCCTGCACCGTATAGGCCGCTACCGCCCAGAAAGCTGAAGTACAGAAGAAGTGCACCGAGAAACGATAGCCAAAAACTAAAGGCGTTCAGGCGTGGAAATGCCATGTCCCGCGCACCAATCATCAATGGGACCAGGTAGTTTGCAAATCCAAACAGAACTGGCATGGCCACGAAGAAAATCATGGTTGTTCCATGCATGGTGAACATACGATTGAAGACTTCCGGTGAAACGAAGTCATTGTGCGGACGCATCAGCTGAATGCGAATGATGAGGGCCTCGACTCCACCGATCGCGAGAAACAACAGAGCCGAGAGAATGTAGAGAATTCCAAGCCGCTTATGGTCGACCGTAGTCACCCACTGATGAAGCTCGTCGACCCAAGGCCGGGCTTCGATCTGGGTTCCGGGAATGGTGATCGCGTTCGAGGACATAATTGTTTTCCTGAGCGCTCTACCGCAGCGTCTCCATGTAAGTAACGACCGCATCGAGGTCCGCCTCGCTCAGCTTCATAGAGGGCATCAGCGAACCGGGTTTAATCGCACTGGGATCCTGGACCCAAAGACGGAGATTATCGTGAGTGTTCTTGGAGGCGCCTGCGGCAATCGTGGTACGGCTCATTAAATGGGTCAGATCGGGGCCAAATCGTCCATCCGCGGGGGTTCCGGCCACTGCATGACAGTTCATGCAGGCATTGCTTTCAAAGACTCGCCTGCCTGCAATGGCGCTTGTGTCTTCGACGGCAGGACTCTGCTGGGCGCGAACCCAGGCCGCGAAATCCTCCGAAGTATCCACAGAAACGCGGAGTAGCATCTTGGCGTGCTGTGTTCCGCAGTATTGGGCGCACTGGCCAAAAAAGATACCTGTCCGCTGTGGGTCCATCCACATTCTGTTGGGATGGTTTGGAATGAGGTCAGTCTTCCCAGCAAGTTCCGGCACCCAGAAGCTGTGGTCAGTGTCGGCGGAAAGCAGTTGCAGAAAGGTTGGGGTGGGATGACTCGGATCGCTCAGGGGGATGTGCAGTTCGTTGGCAGTGACGATCCCGAGTCGCGGATAGCGAAACTCCCACCAATATTGATGTCCAATGGCTGTAACCTGTATCGCATCCGCAGGTTCTTGAGCATCCTGAATCGCGTGGATTATTCGCGCGGTGGCCAAGAACAGGACGACGACAATCAAAATTGGAATGATCGTCCAAGCCAGCTCAATTTGTGTGCTTCCATAGACTTGAGCGGGCTCGCGGCCAGCATCCTTCGCTCGACCACGGAACTTAACGACGGAGTAGAGCAATAAGGTGAAAACAACCGCAAAGATGAGCCCGGTAACGACCAGTACAAAGACAGACAAGTCAGCAATTGACTTGGCTGGGGTGGAGGCGGGAGCGAAAATATTTGTACCGTTAGAAGGAGAAACTTTTGGCTCGCTTGCGCACGCCGTCATAGCAGCCCAAAAGAAAAGAAGTGTCGTCTGCGCAAGGAGCCGCAACGTCGAAGATTTCATTTTCAACATCGACATTTCTCTTTCTTCAGTTCTTCGCTTCCGAACGCGCCCTGTCACCAGACTTCGCAAGCTCTTCTTAAGTCTTATCGCGGAGCAAGCGCGACAATTCTACCGCTGAATCCGATTGAGTGGAGAGCAAGCGTGCTACCAAAGAGACAGGTGCTTATATTTCCTGAATTGCAACCGCGATGAAAGTCAACGCTGACGAAATCCCGATCACTGACATCGCGGGCGAGTAACGCATGTCCGGCCAGTGTCATTCCCGTGCCTCTCGCGTCAAGTGTCATCTGTCACCTATGCCGTCACACAATCGCCGGAACCAGGCTCGACGCGAATCTAAATGACGCGTAGATTGTGACCACGAATTTCATGGCAGCGGAATTGCATGGACTCAGTGACGTGAACACCGACATACAGGATTGCTCGAGAGTCGCTGGGTGGGCATAGCGGCGACGTAAACATTGGGAGTAAATTGCTGGGAGCGATTGCGCGTACCGGTACGAGGTCCATAAACAATTCAGAAAGGTTGTTATGTCGAAAAAAGTCGCAGACGTATTGTGGGAGATGCTGGCAAAGGCTGGTGTCAAACGCTGTTTTGGAATCGTCGGGGACGCTCTGAATCCCATAGTTGACGCACTGCGCCGAAATGGCACAATCGAGTTTATTCCCGTTCGTCATGAGGAATATGGAGTATTCGCAGCTGTCGCAGAGGCTTATTTCACGGGTAACCCAGTGGTGGTGTGCGGAACTGCGGGACCGGGAGTTGTCCATTTGTTCAACGGATTGATGGACGCACGGAAAGAAGGAGCTCCTATTATCGCTATCGCCGGGGACGTAGAGTCGAGCATTATTGACACATCTGCGCTCGAGGAACTGAACCCGTACAAGTTTTTCGAGGCGGCCTCTCTCTATACCGCACGACTGGTTAATCCGGATCAGGCGCGCGCGGTCATCACCACCGCCATCGTCACGGCTGTTGTGGAAAAGGGTCCGACAGTTCTAGCCATACCTGGCGATATCGCGTCCGCCGATGCTCCGGACGAGCCTACTGACTTCACCATTCCAGCCCCAGCTGTCGTGAGACCTTCCGACTCAGACCTCGAAAAGCTGGTGCGGATGATCGATGACGCGAAAACGGTAGCGATCTTTGGAGGGGACGGTTGCAGAGAGGGTCGCGACGAAGTGGTCGAACTGGCGCTCAAGCTGAAGGCGCCCGTCGGCTATGCCTTCCGCGGGAAGCAATGGCTGGAGCACGACAATCCTAACGCCGTTGGTATGACCGGGCTGCTGGGATATGGGGGCGCGTACAACGCAATCCATGAAGCCGACCTTTTATTGATGCTGGGAACGGATTTTCCGTTCTCCGAATTTCTTCCTGGCGCCACTGTGAAAAAGGTTCAGATCGATAAGAACCCGAAGCACATCGGCCGCCGTACTGCGCTGGATCTCGGCCTTGTCGGCGATATCAAGTCGACGGTCAGCGCATTGCTTCCAGCCGTGCGCGAAAAGACGGATGGAGAGTTTCTAGCCAAGCAGATTGCGCACACGGAATCCTTCCACAAACTGCTGCAACACTATGTCGAGAAGGGGCCAGGAATAAAACCTATACGTCCTGAATTTCTCGCTGCAACGCTTAGCGAGCTCGCTTCAGATGACGCAATGTTTTTCGCGGACACAGGTACGGCTTGTATCTGGCTTGCGAGACATATCTTCGGCGGGAAAAACCGCAGACTTTTTGGCTCATTCTCGTGGGCGTCTATGGCCAATGCTGCTCCGAACGCGTTCGGATGTGCTCTGGCATATCCCGGCAGACAGTGCATTGCGCTATCCGGCGATGGAGGCTTCACGATGATGGGACTGGGCGATCTGCTGACGCAGGTAGAGCGACGAACCCCCGTGGTTCAAGTCATCCTCAACAACGAGAAGTTCGACTTCGTTCATATCGAACAACAGGAGGCCGGGTTCATTCCTTTTGGCGTGAACTTTAAGAATCCAAATTTTGCCAAGGTTGCCGAGGCGATGGGGGCGAAAGGAATTCGTATCGAAGAACCAGGCGATGTTCGAGAAGGTCTGGCTGAAGCTCTCGCGCACAAGGATGGTCCCGTTGTTGTCGACGCAGTTGTAGATCCTTTTGCGCTTGCCATGCCGTCCCATTCACCATTGCACACGGTCAAGGGATTCACTCTAAGTTTCGCCAAACAAGTGCTGAGCGGAAGACTGGATACGGTGATCAAAGAGATGAAGCGAAACGTGGGAATCGTCTAAGTCGCTCCCCGATGAATCTCGTAGTCATGGAAGTGCAGCCGAGCAGCATTGCGCACCTCTCGGCGCGTAGAAAGATATGTTGAGTATGAGCAAACCCATACTAGTGGTAACCACCCGTTATCCGAAGGAAGTTGAAGACCGTATAGACCGCGACTACAACGCGCGGCGAAACCCTAACCAACTTCGATTCAACCAACAGCAATTGCTGTCCGCGGCTGACGGCTCTGATGCCCTATTTATCACGCCCGCTGACCGGTTGGACTCCGGGTTTTTCCAGAAAGTTTCGCCCACTGTAAAAATCATCGCTACGTTCTCTGTGGGTTTTGAGCATATCGATCTGGAAGCCGCCGCTCGCAGGAAAATTCCAGTCGCCTACACCCCTGGTGTGAACAATGAAGCAACGGCCGACATCGCCATGCTGCTTTTGCTGGGCGCTTCGCGCCGCGCTTACGAAGCTCAGGAACTAATTCGAACGGGAGCGTGGAAGCAGCCGCTCGGCACCGACATGCTTTTGGGATGGCAGCTCGGTGGCAAAGTCCTCGGTATTTTGGGAATGGGGCGCGTGGGACAGTCCGTGGCGCGCCGGGCACAAGGATTCGGAATGAAGATTCACTATTCCAACGGTTCGAAGTTACCTCCTGAAATCGCAGGCGATGCCGTCTACCATGAGGATCCGTCGGATCTGCTACGTGCAAGCAAGTTCCTGAGCCTGCACGCACCGGAGACTCCTCAGACGCACCATTTCCTGAACGCCAAAGCCATAAGCCTTCTGCCCCAAGGGGCCATCGTGGTGAACACGGCTCGCGGAGGGTTGGTGGTTGACGAGGACCTTATCGCTGCTCTCAAGAGCGGGCGGATCGCCGCTGCCGGACTCGACGTCTTTGAAGGCGAACCAAAACTTAACCCGGAATATGTTTCGCTGAAAAATACATTCCTATTGCCGCATATAGGCAGCGCCACAATCGAAACCCGTACAGCGATGGGCATGCTTGCCCTGGACAACGTAGAGGCGGTGCTGAACGGGAGACCCGCGCCGACGCTCGTACCCTAGTCCCAGCTGGGAAATTTTCTGAGCCGCTAGGAGGATAGCGATGAGCGAACCCCGGAAGGTAGTTATTGTAGGCGGCGGGTTTGGTGGGCTCTCTGCGGCTCAGCACTTACACTCGAACTTGGTTGAGGTGACGCTTATCGATCGGCGGAACTATCACCTTTTCCAACCGCTGCTATACCAGGTCGCGACAGGTTCACTTTCACCGGGAGAGATCGCCTATCCGCTTCGCAGCGTTCTGAGCCGGCAGAAAAATACTCGAGTCTGGCTCGGAACGGTCGTGGACGTGGATCCTGACTCCAAACGCGTCATTTTAGCCGACGGAGCTTCTGTTCCTTACGATTCATTGATCATCGCTGCCGGATCTGAGACATCCTACTTCGGTCACGATGATTGGCAACGGTGGGCTCCCGGTCTGAAGAGCATTGAAGAAGCGACGACGATCAGACATAAGATTCTGTACGCGTTTGAAGTGGCCGAGCGCATTCCGGATATTGAGCAGCGCCGCGCCTGGCTCACATTCGTCATTGTGGGAGCGGGGCCGACGGGTGTGGAAGTTTCCGGTGCCATCGCCGAGATCGCGCGCCAAACCTTAAAGAACGACTTCCGCTCTATCAACCCTGAAGAAGCGCAGATCATTCTCGTGGATGGCGGGTCTCGGGTATTGATGCCGTTTCCAGAACACCTGTCTGAAAAAGCAAAACGTTCGCTGGCCAATCTGGGCGTCCAGGTGCGCTGTGGCGCAGTGGTGAAACAGGTGAACGAAGCGGGTTTGACGATTGAGTCTGAAAAGGGAGCCGATTCGATCGCCGCGAAGACTGTAATCTGGGCCGGCGGTATCACCGCGTCGCCACTCGGGAGAATCCTAGCTAGCCGCACAAACGCCGAGACCGACAAGGCAGGAAGAGTCACGGTAAATCCTGACCTGACGATTCCGAACTATCCAGACATCTACGTAATAGGCGATCTGGCTTCAGCGACAGATGAAGAAGGGAAACCCTTGCCGGGACTGGCCCAGGTGGCACTGCAAGGCGGAAAATATGCGGCGACTGCAATACTGCAAAAGACGAAGGGCCAGCAGGAACTTCTCTGCTTTCATTACTTCGACAAGGGATCCTTGGCTGTAATTGGCCGTGCAGCCGCGGTGGCCGACGTTTTTGGCACTCAACTTTCGGGGTTCATAGGCTGGACGGTATGGGCTTTCATCCATCTTTTGTATTTGGTGACTTTTCAAAGCCGTGTTCTAGTGTTTACTCAATGGGCGATCCAGGATCTGACATTCAGCCGCGGTGCCAGACTAATCACGGGCGATGCTCCAACTGACTTCAATTTCACCAAAGAGCGTCGGAAGTAGGCGCGGAGAGAGAAACCAAACATGAACCGGTGAATGTGCCGGGTTGACCGCTGAGCCTGAACAGAGCGGCTTCCAGATCGCATCATCCGATACAATCATCATCCGATACATGTATAGCGATTGACCAACTGAGTGGCACTGCAGCAGAAGCTCGTGACATAGTGTTTTCATCGTACTTTTAATAGGGGCGCGGGAATGAGTGCGCAGGACGTAGCGACTGTATTCATTGTCGATGATGATGCCGATGTGCGCGAATCTCTTCAGGAATTGCTGGAGTCCGTCGGCCTGCACTCTCAGTCTTTTGGGACCGCAAAAGAATTCTTAGCGGTTGGGCACGGTGACGGTCCCTCTTGCCTGGTTCTGGATGTAAGACTTCCCGGTATCAGCGGCCTGGATCTTCAGCACGAATTGAAAAAAGAGAGAATAAGTATTCCCATTATTTTTCTTACGGCTCATGCTGATGTTCCGATGTCAGTCAAGGCGATGAAGTCCGGGGCGGTTGAGTTTCTTACTAAGCCATTCCGGCATCAGGATCTACTTGATGCGGTCCAGCGATCGCTTAGTAGAGCTCGGATCCTGCGCGAGAAAGAGCGGAATTTAGCTGAATTGCGACATCGTCATGAAGAACTCAGCGTTCGCGAGCGCGAGGTGATGAACCTTGTTGTATCGGGGATGCTTAACAAGCAGGTTGCAGCGGAACTCGGCACCAGCGAAGCGACCATCAAAATGTATCGCAGCCAGGTCATGAAGAAGATGTGGGCGAAATCTTTGCCCGAGCTTGTCAGGATGGCGGACAAGCTTAAGTCTTGATCACCGTTGAATCCCGCCGGTCGGAATAAAATCGCCAAACCCATCGAACGTAGAGGTCGAACCTACTAAAGTTTAGATTCTCCCGCCTAAAGTTTGATTGCTCCAAGTGAGCCAATCTCGTTAACCTAGCCGCATGCCGGTGGACCAAACGTCTAAAGTGATTGCGATCATTGATGATGACGAAGCCATGCAAGATTCCCTGCGCGATTTGATGGAGTCGGCTGGGCTGGTCGCACGTTGCTTTGGATCTGCGGAAGAATTCCTCGCGTCCGATCTGCGTACCCGGGCCGCGTGCCTGATTGTTGATATCCGAATGCCGAAGATGTCGGGCATGCAGTTGCAGACTAAGCTTAAGGAAGAGGACAGCAACATTCCCATGATATTTATTACCGCGCATGGAGATGCCCGGATGCGGATTCAAGCCATGAGACGCGGTGCAGTCGAGTTTCTTGCAAAACCGTTCGATCATCAACTGTTACTCAAAAGAGTTCGTTCTGCTCTGAATATGTAAGAAGCTTCCTTTATCGCAGTCGCGTGGCGACCCCTAAGTGTAGAGGTTTCAGTGGGAAATTTAGCAACCATCACGGACCTTATGACGGATCAGGTCGAGCGAACATTCGAGCGCATCATCGGTAACAGTGCTGCTCTCGAATCGGTCCTCACTCAGGTGGAGCAGGTTGCTCCCACAGATTCGACTGTCCTCATCGAGGGAGAGACCGGGACAGGAAAGGAACTCATCGCCCATGCCATTCACAATGCAAGTCAGCGCTATGGACGCGCCTTCATCAAGCTGAATTGCGCCGCCATCCCGCTCGATCTTCTGGAAAGCGAATTGTTCGGCCACGAGAAGGGCGCTTTCACCGGAGCCATAGCACAGAAAATCGGGCGCTTCGAGATGGCTGACAAGGGCACGCTACTCTTGGACGAAGTAGGCGACATCCCCCCTGCATTGCAGCCGAAATTGTTGCGAGTGCTGCAGGAACAAGAGTTCGAGCGGCTCGGAAGCGGTAGAACTCACAAGGTGGATGTTCGGCTCGTCGCTGCCAGCAATCGCAATCTGGGCAAGATGGTTGCGCGCGGTCAGTTCCGCAGTGACCTCTATTATCGACTGAACGTCTTCCCCATCCTGTTGCCTGCTCTGCGCGAGCGCCGGGAAGATATTCCTGCTCTTGTGACACACTTCGTAAAGCTGTTCAGCCGCCGTATTGGAAAAAAAATCGAAAACGTCCCTCAGGAGACCATGGCTGCTTTCCAGTGGTATTTGTGGCCGGGCAATATTCGCGAGTTGCAGAACTTGGTGGAACGTGCGGTTATCCTTTCGCGGGACGGCGTACTTCCGAACCCACTTCACAATAAGAAATCAGATCAAGTAATCCCCAACCTGCATCGTACCCGGACTTTCCACTCATCGATGACATTGGAAGATTCCGATCGTGCATTGGTGGTCGAGACACTTGAACAGGTTGGCTGGGTAGTAGGTGGCCCACACGGTGCCGCCGTCAAACTCGGATTGAAACGAACCACACTGCTGGCCAAAATGAGAAGGCTAGGGATCTCGCGCCCTGACCCCCAGGAGGCGACAAACATCCTCGGCATTTCGGGAGAAGACGTCCAGATATGAAATTCGATCGGCGACCGACTCTGAAAAGCCTGAAGGTCAAGATGCAAAACCCGTCCGATCGATAAGACGTAACCGACTCCCAGCTGATGCAAGTGAAGCACTCTGAAATCGCAGTGGCGACTCGCATGCAAGCAGCTTCTGCAACTGGTCTCGTCATGCGAATCCTGAGCGCGATCGTTTTCCTTAGTGTGGTGGCATTGATGGCTTGCCGCTCAGAAAAGCCTCAGGAAGCTCCATCGATCGCCTTCACGAAGATTCCGCCCGCTGCCGAGGGCGGCCGGGAAAGATTAGATACGATCTCCGGCCGCGTCTCTGGGGCTCGACCAGGACAACGAATTGTAGTTTATGCAAGAAGTGGTCCGTGGTGGGTACAGCCTTGGCCAGAACAACCATTTATACCTATCCAGCGTGATTCCACATGGAGTACGCAGACGCACCTGGGATACCAGTACGCCGCAATGCTTGTGAATGCGGATTATCATCCGGCGCCCACGATCAACATAGCTCCGACGATTAGTGGTTCCGTGGCGGCGATGAAAATAGTTGAAGGAGTCGGATCTCTGCCGGACCTCCCCACGGTTCCACTGCGCTTCAGCGGATATGACTGGAAGGTTCGCACTGTTTCTGCAGCTCGCGGCGGGCTCAACGATCTCTACGACGCTGATAACGTCCGGACTGACGAGAGTGGCGCGCTGCACCTCAGGATCAGCAATAAAGCGGTAGGCTGGACTTGCGCGCAGCTAATCCTCGTGCGCAGTCTTGGCTATGGCACTTACAATTTTGTTATTCGCGACACGGCTCATTTGGATCCCTCCGTCGTTCTCAGCCTGCATACCTATGATGGTTCGGCGAGCGATCAATATTTCCGGGAATGGGATATCGAAATTGGGCGCTGGGGGCGCACAGGCAGCAGAGAAAACGCGCAATTCGGTATTCAACCTTTCTACGTTCCTGGCAATCTCGCTAGGTTTACAGAGCTGCCAGGCCGGCTCACCTACTCGACGCTTTGGGAGCCAGGGCGAGTCGTATTCAGGGTATTCCAAGGAAGCTCGATTCAGTCGGGCGCGCGGCCCTTCTATGGGCACACCTTTAATGCAGGAGTGCCATCACCCGGCAATGAGACGCTGGAAGTCATGTTCTATATCGTCGCCAGCAACAAAAGTTCGCCGCAGAAAAGCGCGGAAGTCGTCATCGATAGGTTTGAGTACCTGCCTTGACCAAGCCCTTTGAATTCCGGTTGTGGTTTCGCGCGGCGGCGGCTGTGGCGTTGATTTTCTGCGCTATCCCCTCAAAGGCTCTTGATCCCCATCGGCTAATTTCACAATACGCCCGCGATCGTTGGACAGCGGATAACGAGTTTCCCGGAGGGGCGGTATCGTCGATTGCCCAAACTCCAGATGGTTATCTTTGGATCGGAACTGACAAGGGTTTGTTCCGCTTCGATGGCCTTAGCTTCCGCCCTTTTCAGCAGGCAAACCCCGAGTCTTTGCCGATCGGCCCCGTCTTGCAATTAATGACCGATGCTAGCGGGAATCTCTGGGTTCTCCTGGCCAATACGATGCTCTTGCGGTTCCGTGACGGAAGATTCGAACTTGGCCGCGAAGAAGCGGAAGTTGGGGTGACAGCGGTTGGCAAGCGCGCGAACGGCGATCCTCTCTTCGCATCGCTTGCTTATGGAGTGCTCACCTACCAAGACGGCAGGTTCTTATCGCTCACCCCTTCGTCTGATCGCAGTTCCACGACGACCGCCCCGTCTTCGGACGATCTCTCGACCCGACTGAGTTGGGCGACTGGCGTGGCTGCTCATAGTCTCGCCCGGCCGGACTCAGCCGTGACCTCCATGATCGAAACAAATGACGGCCGCATTTGGATCGGCACGCAGGACAAAGGTCTGTTTTATCTGGACCACGGCCGGATTTCGCCGACCCCGTTGCCAGGCATGAGCCGCAACGTTCGATGTCTGCTCCCGCTGGAGAATGGAAATCTCTGGATTGGAACGGAGAGAGGTATCTTTCGCTGGAACGGAAAAGAAGTTGGCCAAGTTTGGATGAATCCGACTTTACATCTACCTAAAGTTCGCGCTGTGATTCGCGATCGGGACGCGAACGTTTGGGTGGGAACCACCGCCGGGTTCGCCAGGGTCAACAACGACGAGGTGTCATTCGACGATGTTGGTCCGGATGGTGCAGAACCGGTGACGGCCCTTTTTGAAGATCGAGAAGGAAATCTGTGGATAGGACACCCGCATGGCATCGAGAGACTCCGCGAGACCGCGTTCGTCACGTATCCGTTTAGAACGTCACACGAGGAGAGCGGTGGACCTGTCTTCGTCGACGCGAATGGACGCGTGTGGTTCGCGTCGTTTAAAGGCGGCTTGCACTGGCTAAAACGAGGACAGCGCGGAACAGTTCTCAACGACGGTTTGAATCATGACGTCGTCTATTCCATCACCGGAGGCGGGAACGAGCTATGGGTTGGGAGACAGCGTGGCGGACTAACGCACCTGCATTACGGCGCTGGTCTAATCAGCGCCAGAACCTACACGGTTTCGGATGGGCTCCCAGAAAACAGCGTGTACGCCGTGCATCGAAGCCGAGACGGCTCGATATGGGCTGCCTCTCTTAACGCGGGTGTCAGTCAATTTGTGGACGGTCATTTCAAAACCTATTCAACGGCTAATGGCCTGCCATCTAACACCGTCACTTCGATCGATGAGGGTTCTGATGGCACAATGTGGTTCGGAACGCCAAATGGTCTCGGTATGTACTCCAGGGACAAGTGGAGGGTATTCACCTCTCGTGATGGACTGCCCAGCGACAACATCACCTGTCTGCTTACAGATTCGACTGATACCTTGTGGATTGGAACTGTATCGGGCCTTGCTCTGCGGCAATCAGGCCGTATCGAGAAGGTTGAGTCTTTGCCTTCGGCTTTGAGGGAAGAGATTCTTGGGATTGCAGCGGACAGCATCGGAAATCTCTGGATTGCAAGCTCGAATCACATATTATCCGTCCGACGCGCACGGCTTCTGTCGGCCACACTGACTGAATCGGATATTCGAGAATACGGACCTGAAGATGGTCTCGTCGGCGACCAAGGTGTGAAGCGATTTCGATCGGTATTTGCGGACGGGCACGGAAAAATATGGTTTTCGACCGATCGAGGACTCGCTACAGTCGACTCGCTCCGAGCGTATCGGGAGCCCGCTCCGGTTCTTGTGCAGATCGAGAGTTTATCCGCGGACGGCAATGCGCTCGATCTGGAGCCGTCCGTTCGTGTTCCTCCGGATACACACCGCCTGACCTTCTGGTTTTCCGGGTTCAGTCTGTCTGATCCAAAGCGGATTCGGTTTAAATACAAGCTGGAAGGGTTTGACAAGGACTGGAGCGAACCGGTCTTCACTCGAACGGCTACATATACGCATGTTGATTGGGGCTCCTATACGTTTCGCGTCATGGCTAGCAACAGCGCCGGCATTTGGAGCGAAAAGCCGACAGAGGTTTTTTTCCGCGTTGCTCCGACCTGGTACCAGAGAAGAACGTTTCGAATCCTTCTTGTGGCATCAATATTGCTTGCCGCCTGGGCACTTCATCGAGGGCGTCTTCGTCAGCTCAGGGTTCAGGAAAAGCGTCTCCGGGATGTTGTAGAAACGATTCCAGCGATGACTTTCACTTCGTTGTCTGACGGCTCCTGCACATTTGTGAACAAGCGCTGGACCGAGTACACCGGGCTCTCTGTCGAGCAGAGTTCGGGCATAGGTTGGCAGCAAGCAATTCATCCGGCAGATGTTGGGCACAATTCTGAGAAGTGGCGCATCTCTGTTGCAACCGGAGCGCTCTTAGAAGATGAGGCGCGGCTATGTCGCGCCGACGGCGAATATCGCTGGTTTCTGGTGCGGGGTGTCCCACTTCGGAACTCGTATGGAAAGATTCTCAAATGGTACGGGACCCTCACTGACATTGAAGATCGGAAGCGTGCAGAACAAGAACGAGAGAAGCTGCGTCAGATGGAGGCGAGCCTTGCGCACATAAACCGTGTGAGCATGATGGGAGAAATGGCCGCCTCGCTGGCGCACGAGATCAAGCAGCCGATCTCCGCCGCGATCAATAGTGCTAACAGCTGCATCGAATGGCTTGCACACGAGCCTCCCAACCTTGACCGAGCCCGCGCGGCGGCAACACGAATCGACAAATATGGAAACCGCGCGGCTGAGATCATCGATCGGATACGGTCGTTCTACAGGAAGTCTCCTCCACAACGTGGGTGGGTCGATGTGAACAGAATCATTCAGGAGATTCTTACCTTGCTCGAGGGAGAAGCTACCCGATCATCGGTGACCATGCATACGGAACTTGCTTCTGAACTGCCCGAAGTCGTGGCCGACTGTGTGCAACTGCAGCAGGTGTTTATGAACCTCATGCTGAACGCCATTGAAGCTATGAAAAACTCGGGCGGAGAGCTCAGAGTGAAGTCACAACTCGAGCAAGAAGGCCAGCTACTGTTCTCGGTTAGCGATACAGGTCCTGGACTTCCAGATGTAAACACCGACCAAATCTTTTCTGCGTTCTTCACGACAAAAGCGCAAGGCAGTGGAATGGGCCTAGCTATCAGTCGCACTATCGTGGAGTCACACGGCGGCCGGTTGTGGGCGACAGCCAATAACGATGAGGGGCGAGGCGCAACCTTTCATTTCACCCTTCCGACCGAGGGTTCAGAGTCATCGTCTTTGGCTACCTATACTTTGTGAGCTGGGCATACTCGGCTTTGGCTTGTCGATAGACAGGAACATCAGGGTCGGCACCTTTCCAGATGGCAAAGAATTCTTCGTAAGATTTGCGGGCGGATTCGTCATCGCCCATCAGTCTCTCCGCCCGGCCGAGTTGAAGCCGCGCCAGTGGGGCAGTGATAAATTCCCAGCACATACCAGGGTTGTCGATCAGTTTCTGGAACTCGGCCGCTGCCGACCGGCCGTCGCCTGACTCCAGGTACGCTTGGCCACGGATGTAAGTTGGGTAGAGAAAGTCGAATGACTTGGTGAAGGCCAGATCGTATTGAACAGTTCCGCGGAGCAGCTCGATGGCAGCCTGAGGGTCGTGTTGTTGCACCTTGACCGCCGCGCGAACTGTGGGAACCAGATAGTTCTGGACAGAAGTATCTAATGGCGCTTCCCGGCTGGCTTCGTCTGCCAGCCGTTCGGCTTCTTTGGTTCGTCCCGACCGGGCGAGCGAGAGAGCTAAAACGATTCTCTTGTCTCGGTCCAATTTACTTTGCAGCGCCTGGTCCTCGACTCTGCGCGCTTGGAATGCCCTACCCGCCTCTGCGTTCTGAAGGGCCAAGGCAACAAGGGCCCAGGAAACAATACCTTCAGAGTCCGAAGACATTTTCGATGTCTGCAGTTGTATGCGCTCCGCTGAGTGAAAGTGACCTTGCTGAGCCTCAAATTGCTCGTGATAGAGCACAACTCGAGCAGGGCCATGCGCTTCGCCATCGAACATCCGGTCGAGAGCTGCCTGATCTCCTTCGATGAAGGCTACCTTTAATCTTTGTATCCTCAATTCGAGGCTGTCAAATTTAAGGGCCTCCGCCTGAGCCAGCCATGACCTCGCCTCATTGAATCTACTCGCGCTTATGTTGGTCGCGGCTGCCCAGCCAAAATAGAGTGGACTTGGCTCCAGCCGTGCCGTTTCATCCTCCACATCGGCTGCGCGTTTGAGCTGGCCAAGTTTACGCAGCGTGTTCGATAGATTCGTATGGAAGAATACATCGCGAGGAAAGAGTTCGAGCGCACGAGTTAGAACGGAGTAGGCTTTGTCCAGTTCACCAGTCACGTCACTGTAATAGAGATACTCGATATTCAGCCTGTTCCTTTCCGTCATTCGGTCGCGCAATTCATAGGCGCGCGTGAACGCAGCTGGTACGAGGTCGCGGTGGGAGAGAACTTCGTTGGCTGCGCCAATCCCTTCGTAGACGAGTGCAAGCTCAGGGTCAAGTTCGACTGATCTCTGATACAGAGGGAGCGCTGCCTGTGGGTTGCCAGCCAGGAAGAGCTTCGTTCCCTCAGTGCCCACCTGGAGTGCCTCCAGGGAAGCGCTGGTCGCTATTTCGAGAGGCTGATTGAACCGGGCCAACGATTCGGCTGGCTCTCCGATCTTCCTCCGAAGGCGCGCGGCCGTCGCTCCCAATTCATGGACTACGTGATTGCGAGCGCGAATGTCGGTGGCTTCCTTAGCCAAAGTCGCTCCTGATCCGCAGTCGAGCGCCTTCATCTCCAGGCGATATCCGTTACCGGCGTCGGCGATGGAATCAGCGATCACCATCTGGCTGTTGGTCTTGCTGCAAATCTGGCGTGCGATCTCCGAGGTGATCCTGGTAGTCGGCGTGAGTTTCATTTGTCCCATGGCGGCGGACGTTTTATCGAATCCCAATATGTTTAAGTATGGCGTCTGCTCCATTTCATAGCGCAACGCAGTGTTCAAAGCACCGTCGAAAACAGCGTCGCTGGTTCGGTTGTCGACATCGGCCAGCACGATCGTGTCGTTGGGAGCGAGAGTGATGCGATGGCGGTAAACTTCGTAGCGCCAGACACTGATTGCGCTGACCACGAGCAGCGCGCTCACCGCCAACACTGGCCACCTCCGACGTCTGGCTGGATCGGCCTCCGCGGTGACTTCTCCAGGTCGGGTTATCGGCGCTGACTCTGGGTATTCGATGGCTGGCATGAATCGATATCCGCGCCGTCCCAGAGTCTCGATGTACCGCGGATTGTCGGCCGAATCCCCAAGGGCACGGCGCAGGGCCTTGATCGTCGCGTTAATGCTCTGGTCGAAATCGACGACTGTATCGTTGGCCCAAAGCCTGGCCTTGATTTCCTCGCGGGTAACAATCTTGCCATCGCGTTCAAGGAGCATCCGGAGGACCTGGAACACCTGCTCTCTGAGGAGAACCTTATTAGGAGGATCTGATGTTTCGTTCGACTTTAGTTCGCCAGTACTCAGGTCGAGCGCAAAGGCTCCGAATACAACGCGGCCTGAGCGAAGGGTTTCCATAGGGAATGGACACAAAATATAGGATACGAAACTGTATCAATGCGACTCGGAATTGTCGAAGCAAAGCGCATCAACGTCGCTCGATACATCTCCTTTGTAATTAATGACTTGTTGATTTCACTCCGAATTCATCGCAAGGTCATCGTCGTTCCATTTACACCCGTTCCGCCCGTGCGGTAAATAGACGTGCATCGCCGTCACTGATCCAGACGATGGTGGGTTTGCGCGCCATGCCAGGGGGCCAAGCATCCAAAGTGATTGCCATCATCGACGATAACGAGTCGATGCAGGACTCTCTGCGTGACCTGATCGAGTCGGCTGGATTCGAGGCACAATGCTTCGGATCAGCCAAAGCGTTTCTCGAATCCGATCTGCATGTCACGGCCGCATGCCTGATCATTGACATCCGCATGCCGAAGATGTCAGGTCTGGGCTTGCAGTCCAAGCTGAAACGAGAGGGATGCAACGTTCCCATGGTCTTTATTACAGCGTATGACGACCCCGAGGTACGGGCTCAAGCTATCAAGGACGGGGCAATCGGGTTTCTCGCAAAACCATTCAATCATCAGCTGTTGCTCAAAGTGCTCCGAGACACCCTCGATAGCTGAGACTTATGGTATAGGTTCTTTCGTTGTTGCAATTGCGTCCGGAAGTACGACTTACTCAGGCATGCTGCCCATAGCGTCCAAGAGTTCGTCATGGGCCTGCAAGTAGTCCATCTGCGATTGAAGTAGAAGCGCCTTAGCCTGGTATTCCTGAGCAGTTGCGGCATCGGCCTGAGAGTTTAGCGCCGCTCCTCGTACCAGTTCCTGCTGACGCACACGGTTCGACTCAGTGCGCAGAGCCAGCACTTCTTCCGATACCTTCAACATCTGCTGCGTTCTTTCCAGCTTGTTGTACGCCGTCAAGACTGACAACTCGACTGCATCCGTCAGCTTCGCCAGGTTCTCCTTCGCTTGGGCCAGCTGCGCCTGACGTTCACGCACCACGCCGTGCTTACGCCCACCATCGAACAGATCGTAGCCGAAGTGAACACCAAACGTTCCGAAGTTGTGCGCCAAGAATAGAAAGGGGACATTATCCTGGTAGCTGTAACGGGCAAAGGCCTCGACGTCGGGGACCCAGAGATCTGTCTTGGCCAAACCGATCGCCGCCTCAGCTTTCTGCACCTCCGCACGAGCGGCTAGGATTTCCGGGTGTGACTCGATGGCAGCAGTAACACAATCTTTGGGTGGGCAAGTGTCCTGAAATTGGGGAACACCTGGATCAAGATCCAGCGCGGTTGCGAGTGGAAGGCCAATCAAGTCGTTGAGTTTGAGTTTCAAATCTGTTAATTGGAAATCAGTCGTCAGCAGCTCCTGCTTGGCTTGCAACTCCTGAGCACGACTGTCGATCGATTCTTCTTCCAACGCGCTGCCGAATTTTACTTGTTCGACTCGCTCGCTTTGAAGTGCTTCGGAAGCCTTTATTCCCGCTTCAGTGGCGCTGCGGCGAGCCTGGGCAATGAGTATCTGATAGTAGACCTGATGAACCGCGAGAGCTACGTCATTTCCAGTAAGGTGCGCCTTCTCGCGCGATGCTTTCAGCTCCGCTTGGGCCATATCGTTTTCCCGTCTGACCTTGAGCAGATTCGTCAATGGCTGTGTGATCTGAGTTCCGCTGGTGGTGATGTTTACACCGCCTTGGCTAACGATGCTGTTCGCAGCGGGAATCGGTGTTCCTCCCACCACGCCCAGAGCCCCGGCCTTGATCTCGACAAACTCAGTATCGGTCACATGCACAAAGGTGCTGTCATTTCGGATCGATGGAAAATACGAACTCTTCGCGATCTGCTTCGCGTGCTCTTTTTCTTCGACTGTATATCCAGCGATGCGGATATCGTGGTTGTGCTTGAGCGCCAACTGCACGGCTTCCTGCAATGTAACCTTGCGCGGCGGAGGCGCCATATGGCTGATTTCCTGGGCAGTTGCGGCGCAAGCCGAAAAGACTGTCGCCGCTAACACAAATAGTGCCACATTTTGTTTCATTGATCTTAGTTGCATTGATTTTAGTTTCATCGAAGTTAGCTTCATCGATTTGACCTCTTTCCAGCGCCGGGAACATGCTGCATGGCACTGAGATCGCCATAGTTCAAAGGTGATTTGCGCAACAAAGCAACGAAGATCAAGGCGCAAAAGCAACTCCAGGCGAGGAGGAGAAATCCGTCGATGAGGCTAAGGCTATATGCCTGGAGCCGCACCCGGGCTCCAATCAAATCAACGGCGCGCGCACTTGCTGCGCCGATGCCGGAGGATTTGGCATAGAGGCCTGCCGTCATGGCATGAATGTTCTGATCGGTAATCCAGTTACCAGCGTTGACATGAAGTCCCAAGAGGTTCGAGTGCAACTTCTCCCTCACGGCTAGGAAGTGGCCCATGTAAATGGCACCTATGGTGCCGCCGAATATACGGACGACGTGAAAGAAAGCTGAAAAGCTGAGGACCCACTCTGCTTTTGCCAAGGCGCCGGCGAAGATCGCCTGCAGCACAATGCAGCCGACCAATCCGATGAAGGCAAAAGCTTGTCCGACGCCGACAAGCAATTCCGTTCGGTAGAAATTCTCCGCCGCCCAAGTTGTGGAGTACTGCGAGCACAGCCAGGCAGCAAACGCTGTGCAAGCAAGCCCTGCGGCGAACAACAAGCGTGGATCGACCTTGCGCAAGAGTAAGAGCGCGGCAATGAATGCAATCGGAATCAGCGGAATTGCGCTCCAGATAATCGCAGGACCAATCTGGTCGGCCTCGAATCCGCGAATAGCGAGCGACTGCGGAATGAGAATGATGGTTGTACAGAGTGTGAAGCGGAACCAGAAGAGCAGGCAGCCAAGCAATATTGTGTTCCACTTCAGCAAATAAGGCAGCGCGACGAGAGGATTAGGAGCGCGTAGTCTCCGAATCAGCGCACACAGGAGAAAAAAAGATCCAGACCAGAACCAGGCATTGAAAACACCAGAGCGCCACCAGTCGAGCCGCTGACCTTGTTGACAAGCGACAAAAATCAACGCCAATCCCATACTTAGATATAGAAATCCAGCGAAGCTTGGTACCGTCCCGCCCTTTTTGCGCGGCGGCGCCGGTGGAATGCCGAAGTAGATACATATCATCATCACCGGCGCAATCACGGCGGAGCCCCAGAACATCCACTGCCACGATAGGTGATCCCTGTACCAACCGTATAAAGAAGGTGCGAGGTTCACCGCCCCGTCCACAAAGACCGCATAGAGGGCGATAGTAAAAGGAAGGTATCGTAATGGAATGTTGCGAAGTGCAAATGTTAGTGTGAGGGGATAGAAAGTGCCTGAAGTCAGCCCGGCAACGATCAGCGCAGCAACGAGAAGGCTGTAGCTGTGGATGAGCGGGAGGTAGAGAGAGGTTAGGGCAAAGAGTCCTGCCGCGAATAACAGGATCCGCCGCGGGCCCAACAGTCCACCGAGGTAGACAGTGAACGGGCCGATAAACATGAGCGAAGCATTGTAGGCACTATCAAGCCAAGCCCCATCGTCGAAGCTTATCCCAACGTGACCCTTCAAATCGGCCATGCCAAGACTGAGCATGCGGCCGGCTAGGGTGACGAGCCCGGCGCCGGTGACGACTCCTAAGATCCCAAGAAGAGGGCGCGTCGATACCTCAGACGGCATAGCCGCGGCTGCCGCATGCGCGATTTGTATCGCGGATGGACGAACTGTGATGGTCGAAGCTGCCATAGATTCCTGGTTATTGTCTGGTGCGGACAGTTGCCACCACAGAAAGTCCTGGACGCAGCGTCGTCGCGACCGCCGGGTCATCCAGCGCGATCTTGACTGGAATCCGCTGCACGACTTTCGTGAAATTGCCGGTGGCATTGTCGGGCGGCAACAGTGCGAATTGCGATCCGCTGGCGGGCGCGATCTCGATTACCTTCCCGCGAATTGCTTGATCGGGATACTCGTCAATCCGAAGTTCGGCAGTGTCGCCAATCTTCACGTTGGTCAACTGGGTTTCGCGATAGTTCGCTTCGACCCACTTTGTGAGAGCAACGAAAGAGATGACCTGGGTGCCGGGGGAGACGAGTTGCCCAGGCCGGACTTGCCGTTCACCCACTGTGCCGTCGCCGGGAGCGTAGATTTTGGTGTAGCCGAGGTTTACGTTGACTGCTGCAAGGCTCGCCCGCTTTGCCAGCAGGTCAGCCTGAAGTTGCGTCGTCTGGGATTCGAGAACGACTTTGCCGCGTCGCTCGGCCTCGGCAGCAAGTTCACTACTACGCAACATGGTTTGTGCCTGAATGAGGTCGGCGTCACGGCTGGCAAGCTGGGCGGTGAGGTTTCCTTCGGTGGCGACAGCGGCTTCAAGAGTCTGCTCGGTCGTTGAGCGAGTTTGATAAAGCCCTTCCTGGCGTTTGCGCTCGGATCGCGCGCGAATCAACTCAGCCTGCACGGCATCCTTGCCGGCCACGGCGGCTGCGATCTGTGCCTTTGCTTGATCGATGCCGGCCAGCGCTTTCGCGATGCGCGTGTCCTGCAACTCGCGCTGGCGAAGATTCTCCTCAATACCGGCGCGCGCCGCCTCAACCGCCGCTTTGGCCTGATCCACCTGCGCCTGATAATCATCATCCTGCAATTCGACGAGGAGATCGCCCTTATGTACTTGCTGATAGTCCGCCACATCGACTGCGCGGACGATGCCCGCCACTTTGGTGCTGAGCGGAGTAAGGTCGCCGCGAACGTAGGCATCATCTGTGACCTGTTCGATCTTGCCGCCTTCCCACGCATTCCAATTACGCGTGATGGCGATCAAAACAACCAGAGCGAGAAGCACCACAAGCGCCGGAGTTATATAGCTCCACCAGTTCGTACTGAGATGAGGCGCAGCCTGATCGGTATCGGTCTTGGATGGTACCGGTTTCGCAGCCGGCACCGGTCCCTCGGACGCTGGCGAGGTGGACATTAAAGTTGCTCCTTGAGCCTGCCGAGATCTCGAAGCGCTGGGGTTCTCATGACTCAACTGAAGCAACTGCGGTTCCACTCACGAAGACGAAGATTCAAGGGCGCAATCGCAGGTTGCATTCGCAATCTGAACAAATTCTGTGTTTCTTGAAGAGACTGACAGGCCACTCGAGTTCCATGACCGCCATGTCATATGACACGTGACACTTGACACCGTTCGCTGCGCGGGCCTGCTTTCACTCCTAAGGTCCTCGGTTTCATTCTCCACCGTGCATGCGCCGATATTCTCTTTCACCTTTGTCGGAGTCGCGTTTATGAGTCAGCCGGGGGAGGATAAATCTTCGGGTGCCGAGGCGCACGGCGAGAGTGACTACAACCACGACTGCTAACGCTAGCCAGTCAACCAAGGGGGAACTGAATGCAGAATTTGTGAGCTGGTGCATAAAAAGCCGCTCTCAGTTGATTAGTGATTACTTGGTTTCAGTCTCTCTGAGAGGAAGTTGAGGGGGCTAACCAGTTCGTAGACAACGGAGTCAGTAGTTTTTCAATCGCGAGTTGCATCGTGTGGTTCATTGCAGAGACTACGGCTGGCACATCGCGCTTATCGACGTCTCCAATCTCCGAAACCCCGTTGCTCCAGACGACCGCACCGGTGGCGATGCTGGTCATCTGGGCGGAGATGGCAATCTGGACTTTGACTCCACCCTCGTAATCGAGCTCTTCGAGTTGCTCCAAACGTCCGCTGAGCACGTAATCGACATTACGACTTCCGTCGTAGTTCTGCACACGGGCAAAGGCTCCGCTGGCACGCAGGCTCGCGGCAATCGAACTGGTAACAAAATCACGAGGATCCATCGCCCAGCGGTGGTACGCATAGAAGCCGATCCGTTCCGGAGAGCTTTTATAGACAATCGCTCCTTGACGCAGATAGGTGGGCGCACGGAATTCTCTGATTGCGACACTACCGATCACAAGACTCGCGTGTGTTTTCCCCGCAGCGGGCGGATCCGGCGGCGTGGGCAAATTGAGAGTGTAGTAGGTTGGATATTTCACTCTTCCCGCACAGCCGGTCAGGGTCACCAAAGCTGCCAGGCAGAAGATAATCCTCGTCACCGTCCTTCTCATAATCACCATCCGCCGGTGCTCCATGTCGGAGCAGGCTCGATACCGCTTTTTTCTTTGATCCTCATTATGATTAGCAATATCGATTCGCATTATTTCGGTACCTTCCGATCCTCAGGCTGTTTGATCCGAATCAGGCTCCACGGACGCTCTTTCACCGATTCGGTCAAGTCATCCAGGTTTTCGGTTGCTGTCCGTAGGTTTTCGATTGTGTCGTCAATCTTGTAATCGTTTGCTTTCACCAGCACCTGCATGTCGGCCAACAAACGCTTGGTTTCGAGTAAGGTCTTCTGTAGTTCAGCCAGATCTTGGAGAGCGGGCTGGCGCACGTCGCTGACGGTACTGTTCACATTTTCAACAGTTTCGTCGGCGTGCTGGCTGAGCACACTCAACTGATCGGTAAGGCGGTCAATCTTGGGGCGTTCCGTTGCAAGCATTGCGTCGACATTATTGAGCACGTCTCGTATCTTCCGTTGATTGGGCGGGCCCGTCACACTATTCATATTCGCGAGCAGCGTGCGGGCATCTCCGCTGATTCCTTTCAGCTCACCTCGCGCCTCGGTGATCAATCCGTTGGCATTGTCGGCAACGACAGTCAACTTGCCGGCGATCTCATCAAGGCTCGCGACCTCCTGCGATGGAATCGTGGAGCCTGGCACCAGACGCTTCGCATCGTTGCTGCCGGTGGTGATGGATAATGCTGAGCCGCTCATCACGCTCAGTAGCCCCAGCTTCGCCACAGATTTTTCGTTCAGTGGAGTGTTTTCTTTTACGTCGAGCAGAATCTCAATCCTGGTCGGGTCTGAGACAGCCGGCCGTACCGCCTTCACCTTACCCACATTGATTCCGCCGAACAACACAGATGTCCCCGGTTCCAGCCCGCCGGCGTAACGGAGATAGGTGCGATATGGAACTGTGTGGACACCAAGCTGGGCGTTGATCAGGTAAATCACAGTAAATGCCAGGACCGAGAAGCATCCCAGGACAAACGCTCCGACTTTCGCTTCCGTTGTCACTGGTAGACCTCCTCGGACTGCATGTATTTTTCGAAGTACGCCGTTACCGCCGGCGTCTTCGCTATGCTTTCGGGTATGCGATCAAGAAACTGCCGCACACGCGGATTCTGACTCGCCTTGATTTCGTCCTTCGTGCCGACTGAACTGAACGAACCCTGATAGAGCATGGCAATGCGGTCGGCGATGCGGAACGCACTTGGCAGTTCGTGGGTAACGACGATGACCGTCATCTGCATTGCCTCCTTGACGAGCAAGATCAGTTCATCGAGCTCCGCGGCAACGATGGGGTCGAGCCCAGCCGATGGCTCATCGAGTACAAGAATCTCCGGGCCAAGCGCAAGCGCCCGCGCCACGGCCGCTCGCTTCTTCATGCCACCCGAGAGCTCCTGAGGCATCAACTTGCCAAAATCGGACAGTCCAACCGCGGCCAGCTTCATCCAGACCATAAGGTCGACGATTGAGGATGCGAGCCGAGTATGTTCACGCAGCGGCAAGGCGACGTTGTCCTCCACGGTCAACGAATTGAACAAGGCTGCGCTTTGGAAGGCCACGCCAATCGACCGGAGGACTTTCTTGAGTTCGGACTTTGAGCAGCGCGTAATATCCGTTCCCTTGACGTGAATGCTGCCCGATTTAGGGTGCTCTAGCCCGATGATCTGGCGCAGTAAGGTGCTTTTTCCGGAACCGCTTCCACCTAGCAACACCATCGTTTCTCCGTGCTCGATGTCGAGATTAAGACCATTCAGCACGCGGCGCCCATCGTACTCAACCACAAGATCGCGGACGGAGATAATGGGCATCAGCTTTTCACCGTGAAATAGAAAATCGCGGTGAACACCGCGTCGGCAACGATGACGAGGAACGTCGACTTCACTACCGCACTCGTAGTGGAGCGACCTACAGAATCGGGACCGCCGCGAACACGGAATCCTTCGAGGCATCCGACGTGAGCGATGATGGTTGCGAACACCACGCTTTTGATCAGTCCCGTGATTACGTCGCGCAGGGTTATGGAGTTGAACACGTCATGGATGTAGAGAAGTGGCGACAGGCGAGTGCTGAAGAACATGAACAGGCCGCCGGCCAATATGCCGAAGAGATTCGCAATGATGCTGAGGCAAGGAACGGTAATCAAGGCGGCCAGATACTTCGGCGCAAGGACAAACTCTATTGGCTCGACCGCCATGACGCGGAGGGAATCGAGTTCCTCGGTCACCTTCATAGTCCCAATCTCGGCCGCGAATGCCGAACCGGAGCGCCCGCTCACTGCAAGCGCGGTCAGCAGCGGTCCGAGCTCGCGTGTGAAGCCCACCGCGACCAACTCGATGACATAGTGGATGGCTCCAAAACGGCGCAGTTCCGAAGCCCCTTGCATGGCCAGAATGAATCCGGAACAGATCGCCATCAACGACACCATAGGCATCGCGTCCACGCCGATTTCCAGCATTTGCCTAACAGTGGCTTGCCAGCGGTAGCGATTTCCAACGAACGGCAACGCCTGGCCCATCGCTCGTAGCGTGGCCCACCACTGGATATTCAGACTTCCGACATAGTCGAGATGTTCGATTGTCCTTTCGCCGACGCTTTCGAGAACATTGGCCATCAAGGCACCTTTTCTCCCGAGCTGCTTTGTCTTGAATCGTTCGTCTCGAACAGGGCCAGCACTCCGGTGACCTCGAACAGCCGGAGCACAGCACCACTCAGTCCCTGCAAGCGGAAGTTGGTCTGGTGATGGCGGGCAATTCTTAGAGCTTCGATCAAGGTCGCGATCCCGGACGTCTCAATGTAGGCAATGCCGGCCAGGTCGACGATGATGGTCTGAGGCAATGTTCCTGGTGACAAGAGAGTCCGCAGGCGATCGCGAAGATCGGGCGAGGAATCGACATCGATTCGGCCGCTCAGCCGGACCATGGCATCGTTCCCGACTTGATCGACTGAGATCTCGAGGTTGCTGCTTGAAGGAATTGCAATCCGCGTCACCGTTACTCCAATTCGTTCTCTACGACTCAAACTTCAGGATTTAGATGCGCGATCCTGATTCACGCCTGTCCCATCACGGCCAGGTACTTGCATGCAGTCTTCCAAAATTATTAGGGCAGTGGAGCAGCGCATTCGGGCCTCACTCTTCCCGCACCAGCGGCAACTTACCCATGGGAGAGATCGTTCTGGCGGTTGGCAAGACAAGTGCTTTCCACAGCACACGGACACCTTACTATCGCTGACCAGCATGGATTGGAAAAAGCGATGGCCGCTCTGATGTCACTAGTAACGTCACGAGCAATGACGTTTCTGTCAAAGTGAATGACACACTATATGACGCTCAAGCCGCAACGATGGGCCTTAAAACAAGGTGCGCAGGTAGCTGCCTGTTGCGCGATCCTCGCATCTGCGATAGCCGGTGCACTCTCCGCCGACACCCCGTCAAGTGGATATCAGCTTCCCTCGAACTCAGAAGTTATCGGCTACATCCTTCAATCGATGAGCTGGTATCGCCATGTGTACAGTGAACGGCAAGTTGCAAACGAACCTGCAGACTTGGTGTTTCTCGATGACAATCAAGCGATCGAGCGGCAGATTGTGAAACTCTCGTTCGAGTTCGCCAAGGCGGCTGCCGTGCTGGAGACAAGCGGCGATTCTTCGCATAGCCGACCTGGCTCCTCGGACGCTCCTCCTGCCGATCTTGCCCATTTTATCGATTTAAAGAATCGAAATGATCAACTAAGCGAGCAAGCAATGGAGGAGATCAAGAACCTCGACAAAAAGCTGACCAAAGCCAAAGGGGATGATCGCAGGAACTTGAAAGCGGCGGAGGAGGACGCTCAAACTCGATTGCAACTCCTGGATGCAGTCGCGCAGGGCCTCAGCGATCTAATCGCGTTCGTCCAAAGTTCCGGTGAAGGACAAGCCCACAGTGGACATTTGGATTCCACCATCGACGCACTCGCGCAATCGATACCGGAAGTGACGGGTCCGTCAACTGCCTCGGTGACGGTGCCCCTGCAGGAGGCAAATTCCAGAACGGCTGGCCGTGATGCCGGCATCCTCGGGTTAATATCGGACGTCTCAGCGACGAAGCACAAGCTTCACGTGGTTGACGAAAAGATTCGCCTCACCGATGAACTGACGCTCTCGGAGAATAATCTGCGAATCCCGTTGGCCGGTTTCATCACTCACCACATTCAGAGTGGGTCGGTAAGCAATTCGCTGACCGGTGATCTGTGGTCGTTGCAAGAACAAAAGTCGCGGCTCGATGCCCTTACTCTCGAACTCAGGGCGTTATCCCCGGTCATCGTTGCGCTCGATAAGCAAAAAGTCCTCCTCGCGGAGTACCGGTCACACTTGCTGCCGTGGCGAACTGCCGTGGCGGGTCAGTACAAGCAGGCGTGGAAACAACTAATGATCCGCCTGATCGTCGTCTCGTTGATCATAGGTCTGATACTCGTTATCGGTCAGCTTTCGCGCCGGTTCTCATTGCGGCGTGTTCACGATCCAAATCGGCGACGGTTCATTAGTATGAGCCACCAATTTCTGACTCTGTTTACCATTACAGTTGTCATCGTGTTCGTGCTTGCCTCTGACCTGAGATCGGTCGCAACCTACTTTGGGCTTCTAAGCGCCGGACTTTTGCTCGCCCTCGAAAACGTCATCCTTGCCACTCTCGGTTCTCTCCTTTTGGTGGGTAAGCGGGGGATCAGAATTGGCGACCGAGTGCAGGTCTCGGGGGTTACCGGCGATGTCATCGATATGGGCCTGCTGCAATTCCAGTTGAGAGAATTCGATGCTGAGAACGGGAGATACACAGGTCACGTCGCAACTTTTTCGAATTCGCTGGTTTTTGTATCTCCGGCCACGGGTCTCATGAGATTTGATTCTGCTCCGGAGAAAACTTCGCAGACGGCAGCGATTAAGGACGGAACACAGCCGCAGGCAGGGGAACACGTTTCCGCTGTGAGTGACTAGAGCGTGTAACTGGACTCAAAGATTTGGCGCCTTGGCATCGAATGTTGGTGAGCACAACGTTTGCAAACGTCATTCTATTGACTTTGGCTATCCTGTCACGGTCATGACACCAGTCGTTCCCCGCCATGTGATTGCGTAATTCTTTCTCGAAGATAATTGGTACGTAAATACAGGTATCGGCCTGCACTTCTCGCGGCACTGCGTTTGAACGGAAGTGCTTCGCGATGGCAATGAGCTTGCTCACCTCAGGCCTGGCACGCCGGAACGCCCGCGAGGTTCAGGCTCTCCTCGAGCAATCTCAGCCTGTGTAAGGTGAAATTACGATGCAAGTTGCGCTCATGGTCCCCTGTTACATTGACACGTTTTATCCACACGTCGGCGTCGCGACCCTCGAACTGCTTGAGAGATTGGGAGTCGACGTTGTGTACCCGAAGGAACAGACGTGTTGCGGCCAACCCATGGCCAACAGCGGCTGCTATGAAGAGGCGCAAGCGACCGAAGAGCACTGCGCCAGAGTCTTCGGCTCCTTTGATTGCGTGGTCACTCCGTCGGGTAGTTGCACTCATCATATTCGCAACAAATTCACTGCTGCGGCAGACTCAGCAGAAAAGCAAAATCTGATCCGAAATACCTACGATCTGGTTGAGTTCCTCCACGACGTTCTGAAGATCCGCGAGTTTCCGTGGGCGACATTCGAGCATAAGGTCGCGCTACACACCAGCTGCTCTGCGATTCGTGGGTTGAATATGGCTTCGATGTCCGAATGCGTGCACGACCCAGTCTTCTCGAAGCCAAAAGCTCTACTCAGCGGCGTTCCTGGCCTTGAGTTCGCCGAGTTCGAGCGTGTGGACGAGTGCTGCGGCTTCGGCGGCACGTTTGCAGTGACCGAGGAAGCAGTCTCAGCAAGGATGGGATACGACAAGCTCGCGTTCATGCAGAAAGCGTCGCCCGATTGCATTGTCTCCTCGGACATGTCCTGCTTGATGCATCTGCAAGGGTGTGCGCGCCGGCAAAAGCAAGATATTCCCTTCTATCACCTCGTGGAAATACTGAATGGAGTTTCTCTAGAAATAGGTCAATCATGAGTAGGCCAATCGACCAAGCAGAAAATGCCGAGAAATTTCTGGCCGACACCGTTCACGAGCACCCGCACTTCAGACTGAGGCCCTACAGCGTTCTGATGACAGGTCCCTCCGGTTCAGGAGATATCGGTGCGATTGTCGTCCATCCCGCTCAGGGCGTGAGGACTCTGACAGTCATTCTCTCGCCCGCTCGGAATGCGAGTAAGCGCAAGGGGTGAATGCAAACCCACCGCCGTGTAAGAAATCGACGCGCAGGATTGATTGAGTTTCCACCAACACGACATTAATGAAGGAGAACTGACATGCTTAAAGGGTTCAATTATCCACTCACTCCAAAAGGCAAATCGACGCTGAATCCACCGCCGCCCTGGTACTACTCTTCAGACTTTCTTAACATAGAATTTTGGTCGGAGCCCGCTGCCGTAGCGGCGGTGCTGCCTCCTGGACTCGACCACGATCGCTCCGCCAATGGTCACGCCAACGCTTGTTTCTACGATTGGCAGTTCAGCGGGAGCGATGACGAATATCTTGATCCCCAGCGTTATCAATATCGTGAGTTCTTTATCCTTGTGGATGCGTTATTCCAGGAGAAGCCAGTCTCTTATTGCCCATATATTTTCGTGGACAACGACGCGGCTATTGCTCGCGGTTGGACGCAGGGCTATCCCAAACGCCTCGGCCAGGTTTTTCAAACAAGGTATTACGCGGCCACAGGAAAAGCGGGGCCCGCGCTCGCCCCGGGATCCAAGTTTGCTGGGTCTATGACGTCGGCCGGGCAACGGCTGGCCGAGGCTATTGTCACGCTCAGAGAACCAGTAAAAGACACTTCGCTGCTGAAACAGAGGCCCGTCGTGAATCTCCTCCACACGCCGCGACTTGCAGCTGACAAGCAAGACCATCCGGCAGTTCACGAACTGGTCGAGAACGTTCCACACGACGTGAAGATCGAGCAGGCATGGATTGGTGAAGGTTCATTGACGCTACCGGTGTGCAGAAACGAAGAACTCTCTGACCTGGCGCCCGTCCGTTGTGGCAAGGGCATGCGGGCTTCTCTCGCGTATGTCGTCGACGATCTAAAAACGCTGAAGGATTTGAGAAGGTAATGCTGCGGGGCAGCTTAGATCATCTCGCTGCCCTTGAATTTTAAGTTTTAACTTTTCAGTTTTGACAAGGAGACACTTATGGCAAAAACAGCAGCAGATCAGGTCGCGGAAATGATGATCGATGCCGGCATCCAGCGCGTCTATGGAGTGGTCGGTGATTCGATCAATCCCATCGTCGACGCTATTCGCAGGACCGATGGAAAACTTCGCTGGGTGCACTGTCGAAGTGAGGAAGTTGGCGCATTTGCGGCCGGTGCGGATGCCCTTTTAACCGGGCAGATCGCGGCGTGTGCCGGATCGTGCGGCCCCGGCAATCTCCATCTGATCCAGGGACTTTACAATTCACATCGCAACCGGGCGCCTGTGTTTGCGATCGCTGGGCAGGTGCCAACCCGTTTCCTCGGCACCGAATACTTTCAGGAAACACATCCCGAAAGGATCTTCCGAGACTGCAGCCATTATTGCGAAGCGGCCTACACCGCAGTCCAGGCCACCACTATGAGCCGGCTCGCGATTCAGTCTGCCATCACCAAGCGCGGCGTTGGCATGGTTTGCATTCCCGGAGATACTTTGGCGCAACCCGCCGCAGTCGATTTGCCAACCCATCCATTTTTTACCAGTCCCCCGCGCATTCGTCCGACGGATGACGATCTCGACAATCTCGCACAGATCCTCAACTCTGCGCAGCGGCCTTTGATTTTCGGAGGTGAAGGCTGCCGCGGTGCTCGCGATCAGGTTCTAGCGCTTGCACAAAAACTCAATGCCCCAATCGGATTTTCCTACCGTGGCAAAGACGTGCTGGAGGCCGACAATGCGAACGCCGTAGGAATGACCGGACTCTTGGGTTGGGGCGGCTTACAGAAAGGATTCGAGCAATGTGACGTCTTGATTATGTTGGGAACGGATTTTCCCTACATCGATTTCATTCCAAAGCACCCGAAAATCGTTCAGATCGACAGCGATCCCACGCACCTGGGGCGTCGCGTCGCACTGGAATTAGGCCTCTGTGGCCATGTCGCCGAAACGCTTGATGCGCTGCTTCCACGCATCCAATCGCGCGGCGACGACCGGGGGTTTCTGGACGACGTACTCGCCGCACACCAAACCGCTATGAAGCACATGCAGACTTATGTCGAGCATGGTGGATCTGACGGGAAACTCCGCCCCGAGCACGTGGGGGATGCGGTTAGCCGCGCCTGTTCACCCGATTCAATCATCATCGCGGACACCGGCATGTGCGTCGTGTGGGCCGCACAATTCCTGAGGCTTCGTCGCGGCCAAAGAGTAATGACCTCGTTCAATCACGGCACGATGGCTAACGCCATGCCCGACTCCATCGGCGCGCAGATGGCGTTCCCGAACCGCCAGGTCATTGCCTTTTGCGGCGACGGTGGACTCTCCATGCTTCTGGGCGATCTCTTGACTATCGTGTCCCAGAAACTGCCAATCAAGATCATTCTCTTCAACAACTCAACGCTGGGGATGGTTCGGCTGGAACAGATGGTTGGCGGTTACCCCTTCTGGGGAACCGAAATGCACAACCCAGATTTCAGCGCCGTGGCAAAAGCCATAGGTTTCCATGCGGAACGCGTGGAGCGAAAGGCAGACGTGGCCTCTGCAATCGAGCGTGCGTTTGCGCACCCTGGGCCGGCTCTGCTCGACATGACCACCGATCCAAACGCCCTGTCCGCTCCGCCGAAAGCAACTTTCGAAGAGGCGCGTGGATTCGCATTGGCGATGACTCGAATGGTCCTAGATCATCGCGGCGACCAGGTGCTCGAACTCATGAAGGACAACATTCGCGGAATGGTCTAAGCCTTGTCGGGATGCGGATTGCCCTGATGGAAGCCGGGAAGGTCCATCTAACCGGCTTCTTAGCTTGTCGTATACATGAGCTGCTGTGCGGCCGGCATTCTCAGCGACATCCAGTCTCCGCGTGACGAGACGCGGAATGGAATCATCGATCTCGCGAAAGCGATTTGGAGTTCTGTGACGAAGAAGGAAAGACGAAGTTGGGTATATTCAACGAGCGCCCACTGACTGGCGCCGGTGTGGCTGTCGGAGGACTATTAGCAATCGCGGGGTTATTTTATCGGGGAGAGTCTCGATAGATAATCCATCTCCAGCTCGCCTTCATAAGTTTCGGCACCGACCTTCAATACTTCCGTTACACGAGCTTGCGTCACCTCGCTAGCGACACTCAAATCGGACTCATGGGCTTCTACCAGTAGTCCCTCTGCCATGGAACTAAATGCTCCACTATCCACAGCCGCCTTGGCGTGAGCTATGGCATGTGCAGGAAACGAGGCGATGCGGCGAGCCAGTTTCTCGACAAAAGGTGTTAGCTCATCCGCTGGCAACGCTCGATTGATGTAGCCGTAGCGTTCCGCCAGGTCCGCCGAGAAATCATTGCAGCCCAGGAGCACCTCCAAGGCGCGTCCCCGGCCGATAAGCCGTGGCAGTCTTTGCGTTGAACCCCCACCCGGAACCAGCCCAATGGCCACCTCTGGTTGGCCGAAGATCGCTTGGCCAACGGCAGCAAAACACATATCCATTGCCAGCGCGATCTCACTCCCTCCGCCCCGGGCCCGTCCTGCGACTTTGGCAATCGTTGCCTTGGGCATGTTCCTGAATCGTTCGCCGATCGTCTGTGTAAGCCGAAAGCTCCGTGTATGGGACACCACTTTGGAAGCACTTCCAACCCGGCCCAAACCAGAGTGGGCTATAAAGAAATCGGGAAGCGCGCTCTGCACGACCACGACCCGGACGCTCTCATCGGCCTCGAGTTGCCTGCCGAGTTTGTCGAATTCCTGCGACAGAAATTCATCAAGAAGATTCATCGGTGGGTGATCGATGCTAACGAATGCGACCCCAGAATCAAAACTGAACCGGAAACATTTGTAATCAGAATATTGCACCGGAGTGGCTCCATTTCGGCGAACAGTTCCTGATTCGCACGCCCTCAGTCGTTCTCAACGGGATTGGTAAGGACACCTATCTTTTCGATTTCTACTTCGTAGATATCACCGGCCTTCATGAAGACGGGTGGCTTGCGCGCCGCTCCGACGCCACCCGGCGTGCCAGTGATGATCACATCGCCTCGCTCCAGAGTCATCGCGACGCTGATCGTTGCAATCAGCGTCGGAACACTGAAGATAAGCAGGTCGGTGCGCGAATCCTGCATCACACGGCCATTCAGACGGCCCTGGATGCGCAATCCGCTGGCTCCCGGCGGCACAGCATCGGGCGTCACTAGCCACGGGCCAAATGATCCCGTGCCATCGAAATTCTTGCCCATCGTCCACTGCGGCGTGCGGAGCTGAAAATCGCGCAAGGTCGCATCGTTAAACAAGGAGTAGGCCGCCACGTGATCGAGCGCCTGCTCCTGGGGAATGCGTCGCCCCGGCTTTCCGATCACCACGGCCAACTCGGCTTCATAGTCGAGCTCGGTTGATTCACGGGGCCGCCGTATCGGCTCTTGATGAGCGATCAGACTCGACGGGAAGCGCGCGAAGATTTCCGGATACTCCGGCTTCTTCAGCCCGCTCTCTTGCAGGTGGTCATCGTAGTTGAGACCGACGCACAGAATTTTTGGCGGCGACGGAACCGGCGGCAGCAATCGGACCGACTTCAGGTCGACTGCCGGCGATTGCCCGAGGGTTCGGCCAATACGCAACAGGTCTGCACCTTGCACAATCAGCTCGGGTAGAGTGCCTGGAAATCCACTGTCCGACCGCGAGAGGCCGTGCCATCCCGAACCTTCATCCGCCGCAATTCCGGGAGTACCGTGTGTTTCAAAATTGACTATGCGCATAATAAGGATGATCCTCTAGCTCGCTTGCGGACGACTCAGCTCTTCGAGCAGATAAATAAATGACTCATACACTTTGCCCGTGGTTTGTCGCATACCCAACTCGCAAGTCCGATTTGCAGAAACGAAGCAGGTGTCGTCCCCAGCGCTCTGGATTTGTACGATCGTGTCGCGTGTGGCGGAGTGAACCAGCTCGGGATGCAGCAAGCCACGGTCGCCAGCGGTTCCGCAACAAGTGGTCCCCAAAGGAATTTCAGCGCTGTCGGCGAGCGCGACGGCGATTTCGAGGAGGGTCTCACTAAGGCCGAGGTGAGTCGTCGAACAGGTGGGATGGACCAGGATTTTCGGAATCGTCTTGTGAATTCGCAGCGCGGGTAGAAAATCTTTGCACCAGGCAATCGAATCGATGATGGTGATAAGGTTCAGCCGATTCTTACGTTCATCGTCGAGATGCTCTAGTATGTCGTCTTTGAGACCGAGCGTGCACGAAGCCGCGTCCACCACGACCGGCAATTTTCCTCCGTCACTCCAGCGCCACAGCGCATCGCTCATCTGTTCAGACATCCATGTCTGCCCGCGCTTATAACCCTTGGAGCTCCACGGCGTCGAGCAGCAAAGACCTCTCACGTCATCGGGAATCCAGAGAGGCTTGCCCGCGCGTTCAGAAAGAGCCACGAATGTTTCAGGAAGAGCCGGCGATGCGGGCTTGGAGTTGTCCCTGCCGAAGATGCGATTGATGCACGCCGGGAAGTACGCGGCTGCCGCACCCTCGCGTCTCGTCCGGGGAAGGTCGGCCGGAGCGGCGTGCGGCATCGGACCAGCTACTGTGGGGACTAGATCCTTGCTGACAATGCTGCGAGCCACATCAGTCAGGGCCTCAAGCAGATGGGGGCTGGTTATTGTTTGCACGACGTCGGACGCCTTGACACCCTGACGCGCCAACTTCTCCATTTCGGCCCACTTTTTGGCCACATCTAGCGCAACTTCTTCGGCGCCCGTGGAGTGCTGCATCTTTCTGAAGTGTTTGATCAGGGCTCCTGTATTGATTCCGATCGGACAGACATCGGCGCAGGTACCGTCGCCAGCGCACATCTCGATAGCGTCATATTCGTACTCATGCTGTAGTTGGGTCAGCAGCTTCGACCATTCCGGCTGCCGTGACATCTCACGACGAAGAACGATGCGCTGTCTCGGGGTCACCGTCACGTTACGGCTTGGGCACACCGGTTCGCAGAAGCCGCACTCGATGCAATGAGAAGCGGAATGAACGTCCTCGATCGCTGGAGTGGTCTTGAGATTCTTCAGGTGAATCATCGGATCGTGGCTCAGCAAGACATTTGGAGCCAGGATTTCGTGGGGATCAAGGAGGCGTTTTGCCCTCCACATCAGGTCAGTGAGTTTGTCGCCCCATTCCCGCCGGACAAAGGGAGCCATGTTGATTCCTGTCCCATGCTCCGCCTTCAGAGAGCCGTCATACTTATCAACTACCAACGCAACCAGGTCGCGCATGAAACCGTCGTACTGCTGGCGACTCGCATCTTCGCTGAGTTGGGCAATCATCACGAAATGCAAGTTTCCGTAAGCAGCATGCCCCGCGGCCGAAGGTTCATATCCGTGTTTGGCAAGCAGACCGAGCAAGTCACGAGTCGCATTCGCAAGTTGTGCAGGTGGGAAACAAACGTCTTCAATGATGAGGTTTGTGCCTTGCGGACGCATTTCACCGACAATACCGAGGAGGCCATCACGAATGTGCCATGCGAGCTCAATGGCTTCGATTTCGCGAACGAATTCCAACGGCTGCAGCATTTTCACATCGCGTAGAGAGTCCTCAACCCTTTTCTCGATATCCGCAAGTTCCTGCTCGCTATCAAAACCGAATTCAACCAGTAGTGCCGCGTTCTTTGGATCGAGATCTTTCCAATACTTTGGCGTGCCTTTCATTAACCTGGAGGCTGCGGTCAGGGATGAAGCGACCATGAGTTCGACTGCCTGCGCTCCCAGTTCGACCAGCCTTGCGACGTGCTCGACCGCAGCGTCGATGGTGTCGAATGGCAGCCATGCCACAGTCGTTTTTGCAGGGAGGTGATAAGTCTTGTAGACGGCCTCAGCCACGAAGCCGAGCGTGCCTTCTGACCCAACCATCAAGCGCCGCAGGATTTCTACTGGCGTTTCACCGTCAAGAAACGCATGCATGGCATATCCACACGTGTTACGGATGCCATACTTCCGAACAATTCGGGCAGAGAGTTCCTTGTCTGCGTGAATCTCCTCACGGATCTTCAATAGTCCTGCCGCCATTTCTGGCTCGGACGCAGCAAAACGTTCCTCAGCGTTCGGGTCTTCGGTATCGATAATCGTGCCGGTGGTGAGAACGATTTTCATGGCAACGATCGAATGGTACGAATCGATCGCTGGCCGGCAACGCATACCACCCGCATTGTTGGCGAGTACGCCACCGATTGTTGCGGCGTTATAGCTCGCAGGATCCGGTCCCATGCGGCGGGCGTAAGGTTTCAACACTTCGTTAATCCGTCCGAGTGTCGTGCCAACCTTGCACCGAATCCGCGACCCGTTGTCCTCGACTTTCCAGCCGCTCCAGTGTTGTCTCACATCGATCAAGATGTCGTCGCCTTGCGATTGGCCATTCAAGCTGGTCCCGCCGGCACGGAAGGTCGCGTGGCGACCGTTGCGACTGCAATATCGAAAAATGGCTGATACGTGATCGATGTTCTTTGGTTGGGCGATCACTTTCGGGATATATCGGTAAGGGCTAGCATCCGACGCATAGCGCACCAAGTCGCTGATACGATGCCGCACAACATCCTCGCCAAGTATCTCGATCAGCTCTCCCTTGAGCTCTTCCGGAGTTCCCCCAACAAGCTCTTCGTTTACAGCATCCGAGCAGGGTGGCACATCGGGACGGCCGAGGAGTTTGGGGTCTGCTGATAGGAATTTATGCATGATTTTCCCCTATTCGAAATGCGGAGACGAAGTGGTTACTTGCGTGTGACGGTTTGCATGATCTGCCCCATCTCCATCGCATTGCTCGAAGGAATTTCCTCCAGTGACAACGCCAGCTGATCGGTCGGAATTCCAGTGAGATCCTGGAACATCGACCACAGTTGCTTCAGCAGCTCGGTCTTGTCCTCGTCGGTGTGGCCGCTGCGCAAAACACAGTTCAAGGCTGCGGTAGAAGTCTTTTCACCCGCCGCATACCCCGAGCCTTTCGCATAGGAGAGGAAGACCACGCGGACGAAACTGTTGGGAACTTTCATCACCGCGGTATGAATTCGCGTGATTTCCTTGGCGATCTTTGCTTTCTCCTCGTCGGACACAAAGCCATCTTCGGTGATTGCGGTATACAACGGCATTTGCACTACACTCCTGTTGGAACGAAGATCAGCTTCCTGTTCACAAACTCTTCAATGCCAAGATTGGAAAGTTCTTTGCCATACCCGGAGCGCTTAACGCCTCCGAAAGGCAGCTCAGGAAGACTGACATCGGGATAGTTGATGAAGACCATGCCCGTTTCCATACGACTCGCCACTCGCTTGGCTCTTTCGATGTTTGAGCTGTACACAGATCCGCCGAGGCCAAATGGTGAATCGTTGGCGATCGCAATGGCTTCTTCCTCATCTTTGGCTGGAAAAACAAGCGCGGCAGGCCCAAAAAACTCCTGCCTGTAGGCGGGGTTGTCGGAGGTCACATTCGTCAAAATCGTGGGCTCCAAAAAAGCTCCGACTTCGCCCGCGCGCCCGCCGCCAAGCGCGATCTGCGCCCCGTGACTCGTAGCCTCCTGAATCTGCCGCAGGATGAGCTGCAGAGCTGCATCGGAAGAGACCGGTCCCAAGGTTACGGTTTCATCGAGGGGATCGCCGAGCTTCAGCTTCTTGGCTGCGGCGACAAATCGCGGGAGGAATTTGTCCCACATCGATTTGACCACGATGAATCTCTTTGCTCCTATGCACGTCTGACCGTTGTTTCCGAACCGACCTAGGATTGCCATTTTTACGGTATGGTCAAGATCGGCATCGTCCAAAACAACGAATGCATCACTGCCGCCAAGTTCCATCGTCGATTTCTTCAGGTTTTTTCCTGCGCGCGATGCCAGTGCCTCTCCAGCGCGCTCGGATCCGGTGAGGGCGATACCTTTCACCCGCGGGTCGTCGATCAGAGCCCCGGCTTGATCGTTGCTGAGGAACACATTGGTGTAAATGCCTTCGGGCATGCCGGCCTCGCGTAGGACCTTTTCAAAAGCCAGGGCACATTGGGGAACGCCAGGCGCATGTTTGACGAGCACCACATTGCCCGACATCAAATGAGGACCGGCAAAGCGAGCCAGCTGATAATAAGGGTAGTTCCAGGGCTGAATGCTGAGCAGCACGCCGAAGGGCGAATATTCAAGGCGAGCGTCGCCAGCGCCAGAGTCGAGCTTCTTCGGCGCAAGGAACGTTTCGGCTTTATCCGCGAAGTACTGCAAGATGGAAGCGCTCAGCTCCACCTCTCCTCGGCTCTCCGCGATTCTCTTTCCCATTTCCAGTGTGGCGAGGCGAGCGAATTCTTCCTTCTGTTCGAGAAGTAGCTGAGCGGACCTGCCAATAATTTTCGAGCGCTCGCTGAAAGGCCGCGCCGCCCAAGCGGGAAATGCTTTGTCCGCGGTGGCCAATGCATTCCACATCTGCTCATCGGTATGATCAGGAAAGGTCTTGAGTACTTCTCCCGTTGCTGGATTAACGCTACGGTATGGCACGTTGACTCCTTGTATATTTCTGACCGATCCCCCAGGCCGCCTGCCAGCACGAATTGCAAGCAGCGTGCCAAGTCGGTGATCCGCGTGCAAATTGGTAAACGATTGAGATTGAGAGGATAGAGATACCCGGTGGAGAACGCCTTGATCAGCCGCCGACGAGAATCCTGTCAGTGTCAATAACGCGTCAATTTGATTGAGCACAGGGTCCTGAACTGCCCAAACCTACATTTCCCAGAGTCGGGAAACGCGCCTTGCAGGCTCCAAGAGATGGTTCACAGCGCGGACGCTGGCGCTTGGCTCAACCAACGTTTGGCAGGCGATGTGCATTTTGTCGTGGTGCGATGCGAATGACATGTCAAATGGAAACCCCAAGCACCACCAACAGTGATCCTAGCTTGGAAGCGCCCGGCCACCAGACCGCAGTTCTCCAAATGAAAGAGGTTCTGTCACTCCGCTTGCCCTCTCTTTATCGGTGTGCTTTGGGACTTCTGGGCAATGCAGCCGATGCGGAGGATGCGGCGCATGAAGCTCTGTTGGCCACTTACCGGCATATCGACCAATTCGGAAAACAGTCGCTGATGAGTACCTGGCTGACCACGGTTGTCCGCAACTGTGCGCTGATGCAATTGCGCAAACGGCACCGCCAGATCCTTCTGTTCGCGGATGGCCAGGTCAAAGACGAGCAACCGCACTTTGTATGGGAAAGACTCGCGGACGGTCGACCCAGCTCGGAAGACGAGTATCGAAATTCCGAGCTGACCGCACGCTTGCGCAGATGCACGGCACTGCTATCGCCTACGTTGCGAAGAACATTTGAGCTGCGTGTGATGAACGGTCTTTCGATTTGCGAGACACCCAACTTTTGGGAGTGCCACACGGAACGGTCAAGGCTCAGCTCGCGCGAGCGCGAAAAAGTATTGCGCGGCACATTCGGGCCAGGACTCGCATCAGGAGCACGTCGGCTCCTGCGAAGACAAAGGACCACAAATGTGAGCAGTTCCCCAAAGACTGAACGCAATCGTTAGCCGCATCGTCCGATTTTGGAATGACAGATGCTGATGTGTCAGACGAATCGAACATGCAGACACGACCCATGAGCGAACACATCAACGCCTCTCTCAACGAAGCCGCCGATCGCGTTCTTGGATCCAGTCGACGTAGAGCAAGCGCTCCGCAAACAGCCATGAGCTGCGCACCTGTGAGGATGACCTAGATCTGCGCAGTGCCTCCGTCGACGAAGAGTTCGATCCCGTTGACGAAACTTGAATCGCTTGAGGCGAGAAAGAGCGCGACGGTCGCGATCTCTTCGGGGCGCCCCATTTCGCCGCGAGGGATCTGAGATTTGAAGAACTCCTTGGCATCTGGCCCGAGCGGATCAAGGATCGGCGTGTCGATGGTGCCGGGGCTGAGGATGTTGACTCGAATTCTGCGTTCCTTCAGCTCTAGCAGCCAAGTACGAGCGAAGGAGCGCACTGCAGCCTTGCTGGCGCTGTAGACGCCGAAGGCCGGGAATCCTTTGATGCTGGCGATGGATCCGTTCAAGAAGATGGAGCCGTTGTCGTTGAACAGGGGCAGCGCCTTCTGCACCGTGAAGAGCGTGCCGCGCACGTTCAGATCGAAGGTTTTGTCGAAGTGTTCTTCGGTTACTTCTTCGAGCTTGGCTAACTCGCCCTGTCCGGCGCTGGCGAAAAGGATATCGATCTTGCCCTTCTCGCGCTTCACCGTAGCGTAGAGACGGTCGAGGTCCGCTAGGTTGCTAGCGTCGCCCTGCACACCCGTGACGTTTTTGCCGATGAACTTGACGGCCTCGTCGAGTTTATCCTTGCGGCGTCCTGTGATGAAGACGTACGCGCCTTCGTTGACGAAGAGCTTGGCGGTGGCGAGCGCCATGCCGGACGTCGCTGCGGTGATGACTGCTACTTTTCCTTCGAGTTTTCCCATGATTGTTCTCCCATATGATTTAAATGTGTGCTGGCTTGGTGCGTGAGCCCGTGCTGGGCCGCCTCGGACTCGCTTCCAGTGAGTAGATGGAACTGGACCCTGTAAAGATTCATTAGTTCTGAACAATAGAACTATTGAACCGTTTGCCCTTAATGGCTACTCTCATTAGCATGCGGCCTCTGTTCCACCCATCAATTGAGGAGATTACTGTAGAAGGCATTCTTCACGCCCTCTCCGACCCTGTGCGGGTCGCCATCTACGCCGATATCGTGGGGCAGGAATGCTCGCAGAACTGCTCGACGTTTCTGACGGTTAGCGAAAAGACGATCCCGAAGTCCACACTCTCTCAACACTTTAGGGAACTGAGAGAGGCGGGGCTGATCCGTGGTGAGCGTCGCGGCGTGGAAGTCCACAACACCTCGCGTTGCACGGAACTCGAGCAACGCTTTCCGGGACTAATTCGGGCGATCGTCAATGCGCATGCCATCCAGTCGAGGGGAGAAGCACAAGGAAAGAAACGGGGTGCAAAGAGGACGGCAATGCGTGCACTTGCGAATAAGTAAAGAACTCCGCTCTCGTCCCCTGATTAATCCGATCTCCTCGTTGCGCATCGCGTAAACAGGGATGCGGCTACTCTGAAGGCGTGCACCCTTTCAAGAGTCATTCGAACTCAGCGACCACCCGAAATCTGTGCTAGTCGAGTTTAGTAGCGGACTCCGCTCGCGGACTTTGCTCACCAGATTAAGCGGCTGGGTCTTGGCCGGCCGCCGTGTGTTCGGGCCGTTCGTCGAAGAGAAGCCGACGCAAGGTGCGTAGATCATTGAGCAGGCGGCTGCTGGTTTTCAAGTGTTGCTCGAGTTTGTCCAGTTTGAACTGAACGACTTGCATCGCTTCGACCCGGCGATCGGGCTTGGCGGCAACCAGGTCAGCGGCAATTTCGCTTTTTGCTTCGGTAATGGCCTCCACCAGAAGACGGACATACTGGTGGGCGTTTTCGAGACTGTCAAACGGGGTTTGGAGGGGATCGCTCAAAAGTGATGGTTCCTCTGAATTCCGTATTCCGGACACGCGATCATACCAGAATCGGGCAGTGTTTCAGCTTGGAAATTGCTATCTATCAGCGGCTAAAGTTACAACAAAAATGCGATGCTTACGGGCACGCCTGAGGCCTTTCAAAACCGACTCAAACTGAGACAGCCTGCCAGAATCGAGGCGCATGGTGACAGGTTTCTTCACAGAGCGGTAGAACTTGCGATTCCGGCTCGCCCTGCTCGAAAACCTGGATTCCGTGTGAATCGAACTGCCGGTAGGGAAGTGAGCTATCTTGCTCAGACGCGAATGGCGGCGTCCTGTCATTCTTGATTCTCCTGAGTGTGTAGACAGGGCTGCGAACGCCGATTCATAGCTCTGATTCCCAGGCCGCTGCCGTTATATTGCTGAGAGTTACGGCAAGCGGCCACATCCAGCCAATCGGCATTCTTCATCCGTGAGTGCGCCGCGAAATACTGCGGCGTCACACGATTCGACCCTAAAACGATCTCGAACATCGATAGGCAATACGTCGATGGGCGATACGTTGATAAGGCAATACCTTGCGCGGATGAGAGGTGTTAGCCGTAAAAAACAAGGAAGGTTAAGGATCATGCCTCTAATTCAACTGGTGGAAGTTTTGGTCGTGGTGGGCGTCCTACTGTGGCTGGTGAATCGGTTCATTCCCATGCAAGGGACAATTAAGTCAATTTTGAACGGCGTTGTGATTATCGCCGTGGTTCTGTGGCTGCTGAATGTTACTGGGCTATTTCATTCTTTCTCCGGCATCCGTATTGGGAAGGGATGACGATGTGGCCTGTGGTCGGACAGGGAACAGCCGTTTGTTAATACAAGAAATACGCAAACAAATCGGATCAATTATGGAGGCAACACTATGAAGATTTTTGGAATTATCGGCGCAGCAGTTCTGTCTTTGGCGCTCGGAGTCGCGGCTCCGGTGTTCGCGCAGGAACAGCACGACCAGGAAGAACAGAAAGCCAAGCCTGCTCAGGACGAGAAAAAGGCGCAGCCCGAGAAGAACGCTCGGCCGGAAGAAAAAAACACGAAGCCCGAAGAGAAGAACGTTAAGCCGGCGGAGAGAAACGCTCAGCCGGAACAACACGCCGCTGCCAAGGGCAATGGTCGCATTCCGGATGACCGTTTCAAGGCAAATTTTGGACAGCAACACTCGTTTCGTGTCAGCCAATCGGATTACCGCAATCACCGGTTTCAATACGGGGGCTATTCGTTCGGATTCGTTGACCCGTGGCCCAGCAACTGGCTCTATACGCAAAACGTTTATGTTGTCGACATAAACGGCGTGTATTACCTATGCAACGCATCATTTCCAGGCGTTAACCTGGCGCTCAGCTTCACACTATAATCAGTTCTCGCCTGGCGTCGCCTGCGGGCGCAACTGGCTTAACTGTGATGGCGCGGGCCGTTTCCTGGCTCGCGCTTTTTCTCGTTTGCGATGCGCGCGTTCATGACAAACCAAGAAACGGGTTTTGCAGGGCTTCAAAAAGATTTCACTAGCTGTAGGTTCGGATTGCGGCACGGTGTACTCAGTGAGTGGACTCTCCTGTTAACAACAGGTATTGCAGCCGTGCATCTGTGGAGCTACATTGTCGGTGTGCGACTCTTCGGCCTGTTGCCATTCGTGGCGGATTCTCTGCACGCGGAGGCTGACCGTGAGCCTCACTAAGCGGTCCGACTCCGGTAGGCACCGTTCCCGAAAGTTCTTGTACGCATTTCGTTAGCAGTAGCAAAACCGTTGAATTTCGCTCAGGACGCGGAACTGCGGAACCGAACGGGATCACTTTTCCGCTTTGTTCGGGCGGGATCCACTTGGTTGCTTTTTTCCGGAAGTTGCTGGGCACGTAGTACTCGATGATTTTCGCCATGACTCACTCCGTTTCCGAAGGAAAGCGTGTCCCGGTATAAGCTGGATAGCTAACCGTCGTCTTTGTGTAGGAGAGAACAGTAGTCGGAAGGTGCGGCCAAATGGTCGCACATCCATTTCTCTAGCCCTCATTCCTATAGTGCGAACGGGGTTCAAAGAGTGTCATCCGCGCGAGTTTCTTCAGATCAATTCAGATGGCTTCAAATTGGGCTGCAGGAATGCTTCGAGCAATGTAGTGCGGCGGCTTTTGCTGCACAATCGGAGATTACACTAACTCCGGGCTCTTAGTGCTAATGCCTGTTAAGAGCAATCATTGCGGAACGCATGTTGGATTGTGGAACTAATTTGATCTAACATCAGTGTTCTGTGGAGGAATCATTTAGAACTTTGCGTGAGTTTTTAGCGGGAAAAGAACGCGAAGAAGGCACCTATTTTGCGTATTCCGCGACCCTGCGCATCTGGGGCGAGATTTCAGACATGGATGAAATCTCTACCACACTTGGTCTTGTACCGACGCATTCCCACCGGAAGGGCGAAAAACGTGGTGGCGATTCCCATGTGTACCGTCAGGACATGTGGCCATACAGTCCGACAGTTGAGGAATCAGAGCCGCTGCACAACCACATCGACGCTCTCTGGCTAAGACTGAAACCACACAAGCGCTATCTCCTGGGACCGAAGAAATCTCTGAACGTAGATGTTTTTGTCGGCTACCGCTCGAATTGCGATACTGCTGGAATTGAAGTGCCACACACTTCGCTAGAGATATTCACCGAATTGGAGATTCCGTTCGGGTTTCGATCATAGTGACGTAGTATTGAAACATCGCGATTTCACTCATTGACCCAGCTTCGGGGCCATCCCGATAAAAAATGCCCCAATGACGAGCCGAAAAAAGATTGATCTCTGAAAAATCCCCCAGGCAGTCTGTGGTTCGGGGCATAAGGCAGGGAATTGCGAATATTGCGAGTGGATTACCCGCTCGGGAGTAGTCTTTAGGCGGCTCTTTCAACTACCTTGAAATCGAGTGCTCCGTTTATTGGCAAGGGGGCGATAGCCTCCATCACATCCAGGGCGGAAACAGGCGTCCCATCATTGGCCTCAAGGCCCGATTCCCGATCGAGCCTGGCGAATAAGTTTGGCCCGTCAATAATCTCGTCAATCTGGCGAAGGTTGGTTTGCAAAACGAAGCGGTAGCAATCAGCATCGATTTTGACGATCGTTAGAGACCCAAGCTTGAAATGCATGGCTGAAGTATGGCGGAGAGGGTGGGATTTGAACCCACGATACCCGTTAAGGTATGTCCGCTTTCGAGGCGGATCGTTTCAACCACTCACGCACCTCTCCGAAAAGCAGAATTATCATCGAAGCGGCTTGCCCTCAGGGGCTAAAGCCCGCTTCTTCTCTAGCTGGAACCCGCACGGCTGAAACTGAACCCTTCGCAAAACCTCTTACTTAATTTCCCGAAAAACCTTCTTCCTTAGCTGAGGCAAAGCGTCCGCCCGCGTTAACGGCGCTTTCTAAAAAATTCTTGCAGTATATCCGCCGCACGTCCGGCCAGCACGCCGCCCCGAATCTCCATCTGATGATTCAGGCTCGGGTGATTTACGACCTGCAGAATCGAATGGATTGCGCCTGCCTTTGAGTCATCCGCACCATATACCAAACGACGCACGCGGGCATGAACTGCCGCTCCCGCGCACATGGCGCACGGCTCAATTGTAGCAAACAGTTGGCAGTCGCCAAGGCGGTGATTGCCCAGGTTTCGTCCCGCCTCGCGCAGCGCCACGATTTCAGCATGAGCGGTTGGATCGTCGTCGGTGAGATTGCGATTCCACCCTCGTCCAATTATTCTCCCGTCGCAGGTTACGACCGCTCCCACCGGCACTTCGTCGGCCTCCAATGCGCGCTGGGCGCAACGGAGGGCCTCCTCCATCCACAGTTCGTCGGAAGACGAAGATAGCTCGTCGGCAAAAGGCTTTTCAGGAGAGATCCATTTTTGACGAGAGATCATTGAACTGAAAGATCCATTCTAGCCGCGGAGGGGCACTTTGGTGTGGGAAGTTTCGTTCTCATCTGATGTCGGGGATTCTGCTGCTAGTCAGACCGAGCGGTCCCTATGCTGAGGGGCGTACGATGTAAACGTATGTATTTCTTATATTTAGATTGATTTATTGAATTGACGCCTGAGATGCAAAGTGGCACGGCAGTTGCACCTTGCAGACTGGCAGCAGTGTAGCAAATGCGCGTTCCCCCCGGAGCGTTTCGATATTGGCAGTCCGATATTGGCAATCCCAGAGGAGGAACGATCACTGTGAAAAATCAGAATATGAAGAAAATTGCGGTCGTAGGGGCATTCGCCCTACTGTTTTCCGGCCTCGCGTTCTCGCAGGCAGTGTTCAGTATCGTCAAGATTCCGGGAACGAATCCGAATTCTCTGATCGCTATCAGCAACAGCGGCCAGGTGGTGGTGAACAGCGTGGCCCAGGGTTCGTATCAGATTTCGATTTGGAATCGCATCAGCGGAGCGCAGAGCCTGGAGCTCATTGGCACAAACAGTACGGCCGCTGCAATCAATAGCGCTAACGACGTTGTTGGCGCTGGTGACCCTAATGATTCGGGCTATCCTCAGGCTTTCTTCTGGAGCCCGACGCAGGGCGTGGAGTGGATGGGTACACTCGGCGGCGGCTTGAGTACCGCCAGCGGAATCAATGACGCGGGCGCCGTGGTCGGCTTTGCCGACACGAGTGCGAATCTGCAGCACGCGTTTCTCTGGACTCAGGGCAGTGGAATGCAGGATCTGACACCTAATGTCACCAGTAAGGGTGGCAGTACGGCAATGGCAATCAATTCGTCAAGTCAGGTGGTGGGTTACTACTTTCCAAACGGCAGCAATAACACGACAGGCTTTACCTGGACTCAAGCGGGAGGCCTGCAGAACCTCGGCACGGTGGGCACACTCGCGTTTGCCATCAATGACGCGGGGACGGTTGTGGGTCAATCGCCGGTTACCAGCGGGTACAAGCACGCTTTCTCGTGGACTCAGGCTGGAGGAATGATAGACCTCGGTACTTTGACCGGCGGCGTAGAGAGTTCAGCTCTCAGCGTCAACAATAAGGGATGGATTGCCGGAACCTCGCTGCTGAGCACGGAAAAGGGGTATCTGCACGGGTTCTTGTGGACTCCGTCGGCGGGCATGAAGGACTTTACGGTGCTGGCAGGTTTGGCTTCTGGTCAGCAAATTTACTCGCTGCAAGTGAATGACGCCGGAGTGATTGCGATTTCGACCAACAAGGGTGGTTCGCTTTTGGTACCAAAGATGACAGCGAAGTTTACTTCATCGGTAAATCCTTCCGTGGTAGGACAGCCGGTGACATTCAAGGCCACGGTGACGTCGATTGCGGGACCTCCGCCAGACGGTGACACGGTGCAGTTTTTGGTGAGCGGGATTGTAGTAGGATCTGGAACCCTACAAGGCGGTGTCGCCCAGTTCACGACGTCGACCATCGCCGTAGGTTCGCATCCGATAGCGGCAGAGTACAGCGGCGACGGGAATTATCTTCCGACCAAGTACAACGCGTTTACGCAAGTGGTCAATCAGTAGCGTTTATTAGGTGAGTCTGCTCAGGCAAATCGGCTCGAGCAATATCCGATCGAGGCAGTGCTGAAAGTGTCGCGAAGGCTTTCGGTACTACCTCGGTATCAAATTCCGCAGCGCTCCATCTTTTTCTAACCGCCTGTTTCCCGCGGGAACCCATTCCTGAGTTTGTCCTGTTCCGCGAGAGTAGCTCCCCCCATTTACTCAAGGAAACTCTGATTCAGTCGATATCGGAGAGTGGACCAATCTTGAGTGGATCAATGCTCGTGATAGAAACCTTCCGTGACTCCGTGGGGCCGACGAGAGAATGCGTTAGGTTCTTCGCTCGCTCAGGATGACAACGACAAGTAGTCAAGCTTAGTCGGAAACGCCCGGGTACGTCCGCACGGTCATGGCCGGATGCAGACGCTGATGTGTTCTTTCTCCGAAAGATAGGTTGTCTTTAGGGTCTCAAGCACATTTTAGTAGCGCCGATAGCTATGTCCATGTAGGCAATATGCGGCGCCAGCCTGTCCGCCGACGATCTGACGATGTTCCACCAACATTTTGGGGAAGGTAGGGTGAAGTTTGAGGATGGTTGAAGATCTGCTTTCGAGTTCAGCTTGCCTGCCAGTCGTCACGATGAGAAGGGGGGAGCCCGGGTGATGAAACTATTGCCACAGGTCCTTCTCGTAGACGATAACCCGGCCGACGTCGGTCTTGCAGAAGAGGCGTTGGCCGGGGGCGGGCATCAAAGCCACATCAGCCACGCAGGAGACGGCGAAGAGGCTCTGGCTTTTCTGCGTCGCGCTGGACGGTATGCGGATGCGATACGTCCCGACCTCGTAATCCTGGATCTGAATCTACCGAGAAAAGACGGGCGAGCGGTGCTGGCGGAGACAAAGGCTGACCCGAATCTGCGCCACATCCCAATCGTGGTGTTCAGTACTTCGCGTTCGATGCTGGATGTCGCGCGCAGTTACGAACTGGGCGCCAACTGCTACGTCAGCAAGCCAGGAAATCTGAATGATTATTTCCTGGCGCTGCAATCGATTGAAGAATATTGGTTTGGCTGCGCCAGCCTGCCGCGAGAGGAAAAATAAAATATGGAACACCAACCAGCGCGTATTTTGCTGATTGAAGACAACCCTGGAGACGCTGACCTGATTCGTTTACGTCTGGTGGAAAGCAAATCCGAGGTCCATGTGAATTGCGTCCCTCGGCTTTCCGACGCGCTTGCCTGTCTCGAATCGGAAACACCGTCGCTGGTATTGCTCGACCTGAACCTTCCCGACAGTCACGGTGCGGAAACCTTTCGGCGGATTCTGCAGAAAGCCCCGAACGTGCCGGTGGTGATTCTTTCCGGCCAAGACGATGAGGCACTGGCTATTAAAGCTGTCCACTCCGGGGTTCAGGATTATCTGGTAAAAGGCGACATTACCAGCAAACAATTGGAGCGAGCTCTTCACTACGCAGTGGAACGGCAAGGGTTGCTGCATGCTCTCGAAATCAGCCGCAAGCAGCAGATTGAATTCAAGAATCAGTTTCTTTCCCATGTTTCGCACGAATTGCGTACGCCCCTGACTTGCATTCACCAGTACGTCACGCTGCTTTTGGATGGGTTGGTCGGGCCCATGCTACCGGACCAGACGGATTATCTAAAGACGGTCCTCAAGAGCGTAAATCAGTTGCATGCCATGATTCGGGATCTGCTCGAAGCCACTCGCGCTGAGACTGGCAAACTGCGAATTGAACCCCGCTGCACCGACATTGGAGAACTGGTCAAGCAGGCAGTTGCGATGATGCGACCGACCGCCGCCGAAAAGCACATCAGCCTCGAAGTTATTCTGGATAAGGCAATCCCCCTGGTCTACGCGGACCCCGATCGCACACTGGAAGTCCTGATCAATCTTCTCGATAACGGAATCAAATTCACGCCGCCCGAAGGCTCTGTAGTTGTGAAAGCTTCGATGGTTGAGACCGATCTGAGTGCGGTCTATCTCTCGGTTACCGACAGTGGCCGCGGTATTCCTCCGGGATCGCTATCGCAGGTTTTCGAGCGTCTCTTTCAGGACCCCGACGCGGTGGATGGCAGCCGGACGGGCCTGGGTCTAGGCCTTTACATTGCGAAAGAAATCGTGACTCAGCAGAACGGAAGAATGTGGGTGGCAAGCCAACCCGGAATCGGCAGCACGTTCTCGTTCACGTTGCCACTCTATTCTCTGGCCAAGCTTCTGTTTCCTTTGATTACGCACAAAGGACACCTGCGAGAGTCGATTACGCTAGTGCGCGTGGAGCTGACTCCAATTTCTAAAGTATTACGAGGGAGTTGGAAAGAAACCTGCGAGAAATGTCTGGAAGTTTTGCGCCGGTGTATCTACGTCGATAAAGATCTGGTGCTTCCGCCTATGGAGAGCAGCGGCGCGGTAGAAACATTTTTCATTGTTGCTGCCATTGATATGGAACGCGTGAGCATCATGATGGACCGGATCCACGGCCAAGTCGGCGCACAGCCCAAGTTGAAGGCGGGTGGCACGCTCCGGGTTGCGGCGGAGAAGCTTCCGGTATCGAACCGGGATGATTCTAGAACTTTAGAGGAACAAGTCTGGGGCGTTGCCGATTACATCACGGAAAGCATTCAGCAAGGCCTTTGCAGCAAATAAGACGTTACAGAAAAGGAGAAGCACACCAATGCGAGCTGAAGAGCAAAACGTGGGACTGCAGATGACTCGGGCCAAAATTATGGTCGTAGATGACGATCCCGATCTCAGGCAGGCTCTGAGTTTGCGTTTGCGGGCCAATAACTTCGACACCGTGAATGTTTGCGACGGTTATTCAGCCATTGCAATGGCGCAGAAGGAAAAGCCCCACCTGATCATTCTCGATCTGGGGTTGCCTGCGGGGGACGGATTTGCCGTGCTGAAAAATCTGCAACAGTATCCCGCGCTATCGGTTATTCCGGTGATCGTACTTTCGGCTCGCGATCCCGAAGGCAATGAAAAACGCACGCTCGAATCGGGCGCCGTTGCCTTTTTCCAGAAGCCCGCCGACAACGAGGAGTTGCTGGGAGTAATTCGTGCCAGCCTACAGGCGGGATGGGGCTGGGGTGGATGCCTGCCATCGTAGCCGCTGCTGCAAACTCTAAGTAGCCAGGCATGATGAGGAGAGCAGCATGTATCCAGACCACCAGGGAACATTGCGTCATTCCAGGGACTACAACGTCCGTCGGCGGGAGCCGCGATATTTTTGCAGCATCCCAGTTACGCTACAACGCTTCTTGCGCTTCGGACCTTTCGCCACTCGCGGGGTTAGCCTCGACATAAGTTTGCGAGGGATGTCAGCACTGGTCTGTGGCGCGCCGCGAGTGGGTGAAACCGTGGTGATCGCACTGCCGCTGCCGGTGGCTCCGGCGGAGATACTGGCGACGGTGTGTCACAGCAGCGATGCCAAGACTGGATTCGCATTTTACCCCTTGTCTCCGATTGCCCAGCAGGGAATTCAAGACTGGATCCAGGAGCTGAAAAAGCACGAAGAAACTCTTTTTCCGTATCCGTACTTGGGGCCGGATAGGGCCGGCTGCGACTAGTGGCAGGCGACAAGCAGCCTCTAAAGGGCACCTGATTTTGGAAAACGTATGTTATCGCTGAGGCGATACCCTGATGCGAATCTTGAGTTCTTGCGCGAACGCGATGAGCTAGTCGGGAGGCAGCGGCAGTCCTTGAATATTCCAGGAAATACGATGGACGGCGCCGTTCGTGGCGAGAATAGCCGATTTGCCCGGAGCGAAGGCTAGTCCGACCAAACCCTGACCGGAGACTTCGAGGTTGGCCTTGCCTTGGGGAGTGATTTTCACGATGCCGCATTTTCCGGCAAGCGAAGCAGCAACGTAGATATTGCCTTCGACGTCAAGAGCGAGACCCTGTGGACGTCCGAGTCCACGGTAGAACACGGATACCGTCCCGTGCGGATCAACTTTATACACGCAGTCAAAACTTGAGGTACTCGGACCCGTGACGAACATATCGCCGCCGGGACCAAATGCGATGTGGTAGGCGGAGACACTCGGCTCTAGGGTTGCGAACACGAAAATCTGGCGGTCGCGAGCGATCTTGAAAATAGTTCCGCTACGATCGCCGACGTAAAGATTCTCAGCGGCATCGAAGGCAATTCCGGTCGCGATCCCCATTCCTTCGGCGTAGGTCGACATGGTCCCATTCGGCGCTACTTTGTACACGGCCTCATCATGCCGAGAAGAAACGTACATCTGGCCTTCGCGGTCAAAGGCAATCGCGGTGGCATTCATCATGTCGTTAAGAAACGGCTTGACGTTATAGCTCGTGTCAATCTTGAAGATCGCTACTGGAACTTTCTGCCCACGCGGTCCTGAGAAAGTCACATAAATATTGCCTTCGTGATCGAGCGCAGGATTGGTTACCGGATTCAGGCTGTCGGCAACTAGAGCCGCAACCTCGATGGAATGAGGATTGCTGACGCGCCCGCTCGTCCCCACCCCGTTCGTGCTAGCGCTGGTGTTTACTGTGACCGGACCGGAGGCTGCTCCTTCGGGCACTCGGGCCACCAGGAAGTCGTCCGAACTGATGAGTACCGAGCCTTCAACCTCGCCGAAATGGACGCTTGGGCGACGTAGTTCGTGGGGACGCAAGCTCTTTCCGATAATGCGAACCTCGCCTCCGGGCAAAGCAAAAGCCGGCGCGACCGCATCGATGTGCGGCTTGCCGTTGACGTTCTTTTTTCCCAGCAGGCGGTCGGAGATGCTCATCAATTTATCTTTATCCGGTGGGGGACACGCTACTTCATTAGAAGACCAAAGTGCAACAGAAGATGCATGACGACGAGCGCATAAAGTCCCGCTCCCAGATCGTCCACCACAATGCCAGTACCTTCGGGCAGCCGTTCCAATCGCCGGATGGGAAACGGCTTCCAAATATCGAAGACACGGAAAAGTATAAAGCCCGCGAGAAAAGTTTTCCAAGCGAACGGGACGGCTATTAGGGAAACCAGTTGCCCAGCGACTTCGTCGATGACGATGAATTGCGGATCCTTCGAGCCGGTGGCGCGCGCGACATGTGTAGCAGCGGGAATTCCGATGAGAGTTACGGCCGCGGCGGTGATTATCGTTGCCCAGGTGCGATCCACGACTGGGATCTGCGAAGTTGCCAGCGCCCACAAGGTCACGGTAGCTAACGCTCCCCAAGTGCCGGGACCGGGTTTCAGACGTCCAACGCCGAAGAAAGTCGCAAATAGGGTGGCCCACAATGGACCGGTTAGAGGCGTAGTTTGACCGCCCGGTGACACCTCGGACGAAGCATTCATCAATCGTCGTCCCCATTTTCAATGCTGTCTTGCCGGACTGCTTCGTCGGCGTCGGCGACTGGTGACGAGATCACGTAGCCACCGCTCGCCCACTTGCCGAGATCGATCAGGCGGCAGCGGTCGCTGCAGAAAGGGAAGTCGGCGTCAGCGGTCTTCGTCGATTTCTTGCAGATCGGGCAGCGGAGTTTGATGGTGCGCTTGCGGGGCATAGTCGAATTGCAGAGGTCAAAGGTCAGATTGCAGAACCGAGAACATCTCTGCTCTGAATGATTTTAACCTCTGCAATCTTACCCCTAACCTCTGACCTTAAACGATTTCCGCCACTAAATCATAATCGTGCGCCGCGGTGATGCGGCAGCGGTAAAATTCTCCCTCTTTGGGGTCGTTTCCTTCGGGAAAGTCATTCACGAAGACTTTCCCGTCAATTTCCGGCGCATGCATGGCAGTGCGGCCTTCGAGCAGAAGGTCGGATTCCTCGGACGCGCCTTCAAGCAACAAATCAAATTCGAGCCCGACTAGTGACTTCTTCTTGGCGCGGCTGATTTTCTTCTGAATTGACATCAGCGACTTGCGCCGGCTCTCGATCTCGCGGGTTGACAGTTTCGTCTCGTGATCGAACGCACCCGCGCCTTCCTGATCGGAGTAGCCGAAGGCGCCCATCCAGTCGAAAGACGCTTCTTTCACAAAGCCACAAAGTTCCTCGAATTCTTTTTCGGTCTCTCCTGGGAAACCGACGATGAATGAGGTTCGCAAAGTCACGCCGGGAATCACGCGCCGCATTTTCTCGATGGAGCGCAGGAACAGATCGGAGCCGCCGCCGCGTTTCATGCGCTTCAGAACCGAGGCCGAAGCGTGCTGTAGAGGCACATCAATGTACGAACAAATATTGTCATGGGCGGCAATCGTCTCGAGCAGTTTCCCCGTGATTTTATTGGGATAGGCGTAGAGGAAGCGGATCCACTGCAGGCCTTCTACGCCGGCGAGTCTCTCTAGCAGAACTGCCAAGCCATCTTTTAACCCTAAATCTTCGCCGTAGCATGTGGTGTCCTGCCCGATGAGCGTAATTTCGCGCACCCCGGATTGCGCGAGTCGTTCGGCTTCAGCAATGACAGATTCAAAACGCCGCGAGCGGAACTGGCCGCGAAGTTGCGGGATGATGCAGAAGCTACAAGGATGATCGCAGCCCTCGGCAATTTTGATGTAGGCCGAAGAGCGTGGCGTGGTCAGAATGCGCGGGGTGTGGTCGTCGTAAAGATAGTTGGGCAGATCAGCGACGGCGCCATCCCATGAATCGCGGGTGAAACGACCCTGTTCGCGGCGATGATTACCCTCCGGCCGCGATGTCGGAGTATTCGAAGTCAGGATATTGAACGGAGACGGTATTCGGGGCGGTTGCGACACGCCGGCGGCGGCAAGAATTTTCTCCAATTCGCCGGTGCCTACGACAGCGTCCACTTCCGGAATATTCTTTTGGATCTCGTCGTGAAACCGCTCGACCAGGCAGCCGGCAACCACTAGTCTTTTCGCCTTGCCGCCCGTTTTGTGGCGAGCCATTTCGAGGATCGTGTCGATGGATTCCTGCTGTGCGCTGCCTATAAATGAGCAGGTATTCACTACAATGACATCGGCGTCCTCGGCATTTGGAGTAAGTTCGGCACCAGCATGTGCCAGCATACCCATCATGACCTCGCTATCGACGAGGTTTTTGGGGCATCCAAGGCTAACAAAGCCTACTTTGGCCGGGGAAATTGGCCCCGAAGTCGCGGATATGGTTTTCTCGTTGAGCAATGAATATGACCACTGATATGAGTACTGGGACGATTATGGCGCTGCCGACGACACTAATGACTAGGGAGCAAACCTATTCAATTCTAGCATCTACATACCATGAGCGTCCTGAAACGGGCTTCAAAATCGGGCACCAAGGAGGGTACTATGTTCTCCGCCGATTTGGGCGACCCGTGCTAATCTTATTGAAACAAAAACTACATCCCTCAACACTCCGGAGGAGAGATGTCGGCTAAACGTCTCGCAGTTCTAGTTGTGCTAATTTCGGCTCTTGCATCGGGCGCTTTCGCACAGATCAATCAGGTCTCGCTTACTACGGGACTGGTTTTCATCAGCACACAGACCGTGCCGAGTACGGGTTTACCGATTCATTTCGGAAACGCGTCGGGAAGTATCGTGGGCAGTTATGGCCGCTTGCTTATGAGCCGGAAGATTTTCGGCCTCTATGCGGAAGCTCCGGTAGCCGTGGTATGGAAGACGGACCTGAATTATTTCTACAATCAGGTTCCCAAGGACATTTCGTCTTTATTCGTGACCCCCTCCGTACGTCTAAACATTTTTTCAGGTGATTCGGTTACGCCATGGGTTAGCGTAGGCGGCGGCTACGGCCGCTTCCGAGAATCGTCGGATCTCAATTATTACAACTCCAATCCGGGGCCAACCGGCACCAATACAGGTGTAGTCCAATTCGGAGCTGGCTTGGATGTTTGGTTCTGGCATACATGGGGAGCACGTTTTGAGGCTCGCGACTTTTATTCCGGAGTTCCCGACTTGAATGTTGATACCGGAAGAAGCCGTCAACACAACTACTATGTAGGTGCTGGGGTTACCCACCGCTTCTAGCGGGAAGCGGCTGTCTGCTTTGATGTTTTTCCGGAAGTTGTCGTTTCAGCAGTGATGTCATTGAAAAGCTCGGGCAAGCTTTGGGCATCGTCCAGGGATTTGCCGAAACGTGCGGATTCGTAAGCCTGCGTAAACCTCGCAACTTTCTTCTGCAATGACGTTTCTTGAATGGCAGCGACGAAATCCAACGGCGTTTGTGATGGTGACTTCCGCCAGCCCAGCCTTGCGAGCCGGCCGACCATCCGGTCATACCAGAGCGCGGCGGATTCTCGTGGAGCTCGTTCCGGATGAGCGCGCAGACGATGGGCGCGAAGTCCTCTAATCAGGCGACGGAGATTCAGTAGCAGGATCAGACCTGCTGAAAATGCGACGAGCCCGCCCAACCACCGCGCAGGAAAATTACCAAAATGCTCCTGTGCCCGCGTTGCTGCATTTAACAAGGCGCGATGCTGACGCCGAATCCACCGTCGAGCGTCGTCAAAGAAATGGCGGCTATTGGTGGCTGCATCCCTTCCTAGAGTGCGCTGGTGGCCGACGTCGTAGTTAATAATCCACTCCCGCCAAAAGGAGGCGGCGGCATCGATGTAGAGCTGCATACGCGACCACCCGGCCGGTGCGTTTCCCGCCGGGGTGGGATCAAAGCTTATCCAACCCGATCCTGGGAAATATGCTTCGACCCAGGAATGAGCATCGCTGGCGCGAACGATATATTGACCGGTGAGATCGTTGAATTCGCCGCCGCGAAATCCCGTGATAATTCGCGACGGAATGTGTAGAGAGCGCAGCATCACTGCCATTGAACTGGCGAAATATTCGCAGTGACCCTTCTTGCGCTCGAACAGGAAATTGGCCACCGGATCTTTCGACGGACTATGGGGCAGTTCCAGCGTGTATCCAAAGTGAGTTGATAGATACTGCTCAAGGGCGACTGCCTTGTCATAGTTGCTGGGAGCCTTCGTAGTAATCTCCTCTGCTAACTTCGGAATACGACCATCCGGCGGCGGCTGTAACTCAAGGTACTTTTCCATACCGGCGGGCGCGGTATTGGGCGAGAGGCGAAGGTCGTCGCTATCGACTTCGCCCAATTGCGAGTCTGCATCGTAGCGAGTGATTGGATGGTCCGTATCGAGGTCATAGACGGCTCCTCCGCCGTCCATCGTCACTTGCCGGAAATTTCCCTGGAGACTTTGCGGTTTCTCAGCCAGAAAAAAGACATTGGTTCCGAGTGGTTCCATCAAAACGTGATAGTGAATCGATCGGCCCGTGAGCGGTGCTGCGCCATGCGGCTTTAGCAAAGGTGCCAGGCGATAGCTGCCGTCTGACGCTGGCTGTAACCGGATTTGGTCGTCCGAGTTAGACCATTCGCTGCCATTGAAATTGCTCAACGCAATGCCGCGCCACTTCAAGTCGTAAACACCGCGCGTATCGTTCTGGATCTCGATATGCATGACGACAGCGCTGGATTGCTGGATCTGGCCGATGCGGCCAAGTTGTATGCGATCGGTGAAGCCGGTGGAGACATCGCTGGTCGGAGTGTAGGCGCTCAAATAGCGTGACGAAATGCGGGGCAGCATGAAAAAAATCAGAAAACTGCCGGCCATGATCATTAGCATGAGCACGGGAGCGATGGCCACCAGTCCGTAGACCATGCGCTGTGAGGGAAAGGTTACGCGCGGATCTTGCGCATGGGTTTGCTCGGCGCTGACCGAGTGCCGCATCTCCATCAGCACAAAAGTGACGACCGCAACCAACAGGAAGATTGCAAAAGAAAACAGGAAGACACTGCCCACAGTAAGAACGGCGGAAGCCAGCACCATTAGAAAGGAAAGCACTGCGAGGGTGTAGTGGTCCCGTGTTTTCTGCAATGAAAATAGCCGTACCACCATGGTGAAAAGCACAAGGTGGACTGTTGCTGCCAGAAAGCTGCGCGAGAGGAAAAAATAGTCGGCGAGATAGATTAAGACGTAGATCAGGGTGAGTAGAGTCGTCCAGCGTTCTGGGATCACAAACTCTTGGCGCTTCAGGAGTTGGTATCCGCGGAGTGTCAGGGCCATCCCCACCAGCGCTACCGCCGGCAGGTCAAGACCGCCGGTTGCAGCCAGAGTACCGAAGCCACTGAGCACGAGCAGGAACAGCGCCACGTTGAAGTAGCGGTCAATGGCATTGGCCATGGTGATTCCGGCCGGATTGATGGAGGCTCCAGTCACGATAAGCTTCTATCTCTTTATTGTTTGCGAAACCGGCGCAGAAGGGAAGTGTCGGCAGTAACAAGAGGTTTTTGGGGCAAAATTTGCGTCAGTTTTGCGCCGGCTGCGATGGCGTGCCAGGGGCATCTGGAGAGTCGAAGCCTGGGCGATTGAGGCGGATGCGCCGCGAGAAGTCCGGCGCGTCGTTTAGAGTGTGAGCGACCGGATTAATGTACGCTTGCTTCATCAGTTCGGGAAAAGGCAGATTGCCGGCGAAGTTTCCGTTACGGTAGAGAATTTCCGGACCACGTCCGTTGAGAAGGATCCACCAATCGTGAAGCGAGCTTCCTACGGGGAGTGATCCAGTGGCAGCCATTTGCGTGAAAATGTTAGTCGTGCAATTGTCTGTTGCCGCGTTGTACCACTTTGGGTGGTCGCGCAGTTTGTTTGCCTGCCGGATGTACTGGCGAAATAGCAAGCGAGACCAGGTCGGACCTGCCGTAGTGTGGAAGAGGTAGACGTCTTCATCTTTGCGGTAGTTGGTGCGCAGGCGGACGAGATCGCGCTCATCGGCGAACACATATAGAAGTTCATATTGCCGGAAAAATCCGCGGATGGCGGAATAGTCCTGGCCAACTTGATCGCGAGTTTCGATCGAGGTCGCCACGTAGTCGTCGCCAAACTGGAAGCTGACGATGGGGTGAGCAATCCAGGGCGAACCCCAGTAGGTCACAAAGACATCGACGCCTTGAAGTTGGTTGAGTAAATATGTTTTTGTGAGCCATTCGCAAGTGTAATCCGACTCGGTACGATAATTGCAATTGCGGAAGTTATGGATGGTGACGCGGTCGCCATCGATTTCCGCCCAAGGAGTTCGCGAATCGTTCAGCTGCCAACGCCGATCATTCGATGGCTTCAGCGAAAGCCAGCAGAATAAAACGACGAGAAAACCAGCCAAGCAAGCCCTGATTTTGAGAAGGCGCGTCTTGGCGACGTATGCCATTGCCCCGATGACTGCCAGGTAAATAATTGGAGTCAGAAGGGGCAGGCGCGAGGGTGAAAGATCGAAGTACAGAGCCGCGGTAGCCCAGAGTGTCATGAGGGCCAGCACCAGCCACATGAAACCCCAGCCGAGCCAATGAAGCCAGCGTTTTATCCAGGATGCATTGTTGGTAACGTTTGTCACTGAGCCGACATGGTAATCGGTTGCGACGATTTAGTCACGGCAGCAAAGTGCACGTTGTTTGATTTTCTTTTCTACAATTTATTTTCTGATTACAATACCTGACCATGGACTATCTTCTGAAAACTGAACCGACTGTATATTCATTCGCGAATCTTGAACTCGAAAAGACGACGATTTGGGATGGGGTGACCAATCCGACGGCAGTGAAGCACCTGCGCGAGATGAAGCCCGGCGATCGGTTGGTGATTTACCACACTGGAGATGAGAAGAGCGCGGTAGGGACAGCATCGGTGGTTTCGGTGGATGCTAGCGATCCGAAGATTCCGAAGGTGAGGATTAAGGTTGGCAACGCGATTGCGAGACCGAAGACGCTGGCAGAGATTAAGGCGCGGGCGGCGTTTGCGGAGTCTCCGCTGGTGCGGCAGGGACGATTGAGCGTTGTGCCGCTGAACGCATCCCAGTACGCGTGGCTGGCGGGGGAGTGATAGGTCCGGGACTTCTGCGCGCGGCGGCGATCTGGTTATCCTGACAGTGATGTGATGCGCGCGAAACCCCGCCGAGCTATGCTCGGCTTGGACGGGCGAGGGCGCCCGTCCCCGCACAAAAGGATTCCCCAACAAGAAAACTTGCGTTATGTCCGGACTATCCGTTCGGTGCAATCGGGCTCGGGGCAGGCGTAGGTAACATGGTTGCGCTGGCGGTCGAGGCTGATGATGAACATGGGGCGTCCATGGCGATCGCAGGAGGGTTGATTGGGAGTGAGTACGGGAGCATTGCCCCGCTTCGGTGTGATGTAGCCGACGCGCTCTCCGAAACAGCGGTGGCAGAATTTGTCGGTGCAACGGAAGAATTCGATGGAGTAGTCGGCGCTGTACGGGGCCAGTCCGGGTTCCATTGTGCGGTAGTGCTGGTCGCAAAGGGGCAGAATGTCCGTCCGCATGCGACAGTGAGTGTAACACCTTCAATCATTCAATCATTAAGACATTGAATCATCACAGTATTGAGCCATTGATTTTAGAAATCAATGATGCGTTAACTCAATGTTCACCCGATGTAGCGCAGAGCGTCGACGATGCCGAGGTTTGAGGCGCGGTAGGAGGGGATTACTCCGCTCACGAGTCCCACGACAAATGCGACTGCCATGACGAACAGCGCCGTGTAGATAGTCATGTGCAGTGAGACTGGCAGTCCGATTCCTGGTTGCGCCAGGAAAAGAACGACCACGCTTGCGAGCACGATACCGATCAACCCTCCGATTAGAGAGATGGCGATCGATTCGCTTAAGAGCAACCTAAGAATGCTTTCGCGTGTGAAGCCGAGCGTGCGAAGGACTGCAACCTCGCGGGTGCGCTCGCGGATCGACATGGCCATGGTGTTGGCGCAAACGAGCAAGGTGGTGAAGACTACGGCTCCGCAGATGCTGAGGATGAATGCTTTGACGCTTCCAAGTGTGTTGATGAAATCAAGTTTGAACGCTTGTTCGCTCTCACTCTTGGTGGGAACTGGACTCCCATGAAACATGTCGTCGATCGCGTGAGCAGCTTGTGGCATGTGTTCAGCAGTATCGACGCGAGTGAAGTAAAAGCCGGCGGTGTCTTTGAACCAGTCAACGGATTCTTCCAGGTATTTGGTGTGGAAGTAAAGGTTACTGGACGGGGGATCGATGGTGTAGATGCCGCGCACAGTCAGATCAAGATTAGTGGGGAAGATGGAGCCCTGCAGGATGATGTGGTCGCCAATCTTCCAGTTGTGTTTCTTGGCAAGTTGAACATCGACGACGCAGCCCGCACGGTCGCGCTTCCAGGCGGCTAACTGATCGGCGGGCATAACTTTGTCGGCAGCGACGTCGAAATACTCCTCCGGATCGGTGGCGAACTGGGCAAAGAAGTTTTCGGGCTTGTCATCCTTATACTTGCCGCCGAACCACGTCATGGGGACAACGTGAACGACGCCCGGAACTGTGCGGATCTTGTTGCGATAGTAGATCGGCAGGAAATTGGCGAGTGAAACTTTGTGCCGCGTCATAATGCGAAGCGCGGAATCTGGCGCTCCCTTATCGATGTAGAAGCTGCGCCAGACGCAGAGCATGAAGGAGAGCAGGAGCAGAGAAAAAGCGATGCTGGCGACCGTCAAGATACTGCGACGCTTGTTGCGGAAGGCGGACTTGGCGACGAAGCTTGAGAGGGTCATGGGTACGAAATATTTTACACTGCGAAAAAGATTGCAGATCCCGACGAGTCTCATCCTCCATGATCTATTAATTGTGCCGGTGATCTTAGATCCGTCCTTGAGCAGTTCAAATTGGAACGTTGGAGTTCGTCGCTAGAACCCAGGTAATTAACTAGTTTGTGCGAACTCCTTACGCAATTCGCGGCGCAGAATCTTGCCCGACGGCGTCCGCGGAATCACTTCCACAAAGTGCACTTCGCGAGGCTGCTTGTGGTGCGCGAGGCGATCAGCGACGAAGTTGCGAATTTCATGGTCTAACGCTTCACTGGCCGTAAAGCCTCCCCGAAGGACGACGAAAGCGCAGGGAATTTCTCCCGCTGCGAGGTCAGGTTTGGCGACTACGCCACAGTCGCGGACGGCGGGATGCTCGAGCAGGAGCGCCTCGACTTCAGCGGGAGCGACGGGGAATCCTTTGTACTTGATCATCTCCTTGCTGCGGTCGAGCACGTAGTAGAAGCCATCGGCATCGGTACGAACAATGTCGCCGGAGAAGTACCAGCCGTCACGCAGAACGGCTGCGGTGGCTTGTGGTTCTTTCCAATATCCCATCATGATCTGCGGACCGCGCATTACAAGTTCACCTGGCTCGCCAGGCGCGACCTCATTGACTTCGTCGTCGCCCTTGATCAGATCGTTCTTCGTCACTTCACTCTTCATTACGTCAATGATGCGGCATTCAGTGAGGGCTAGTGGTTGTCCGATGGATGCCGGACGATTCATTTCAGGTGGAGCATTGTAGCCGACGTGGGTGACGGGCGAAGCTTCGGTCATGCCGTATCCCTGGTTGACGAGGACACCGGTTAGATCGGTCATGCGACGTGCGAGTTCGGGAGCGAGCGGGGCTGCGCCGGATTTGATCCAGCGGAGCGTGTGATCTTTTGGAAAAATGCCGGCTTCGGCAGCCTGACACATAGCATTGATGGCGGGCGGAACCACGGGCATCATGGTGACGCCTTCTTGAACTAAGAGGGCGCATAGTTTTTGGACGTCGAAGCGCGGCATAAGAACGAGGGTAGAGCCGAGTGCCAGGGAAAGAGTCAGCGCCACTGTAAGTCCATAGATGTGGTAGAGAGGCAGGAAGCAGAGCATGATTTCGTCGTGCGTGAGCGGCGCGGCATTGGGCCCGATGACCTGATACACATTCGCGACCAGGTTGTAGTGCGAGAGCATTACACCTTTGGGCAGGCCGGTGGTGCCGCTGGAGTAGGGAAGAGCGGCGATCGCCTGCTGCGAGCTTTGGATAGCTTCGGGGAATTTCGCGGAGCCGGGTCGCAACAACTTGGCAAAGTCCTCGTAGCCTGCACGCTGGTTTCGCGTCACGAAAACTCTCCGCAGGCGGAGAAGACCGGCAAGGTTGACGTTCTCCAGAAGCGGAGCGTCGGTAATTAGAAGACTAGCACCAGAGTTTTCGAGCTGATAGCGGATCTCGCGCTCACGATAGGAAGGATTGAGCAGTGTTGGAATCGCTCCAGCTAGCGTTGCCGCGTGATAGGTGATAGCGAACTCCCAGGAGTTCGGAAGAAAAATGGCAACGACTTCACCAGGGGCGAGTCCAGCGGAGACAAGGCCACGGGCAAGGGATTCGACGAGACCGCCATATTCGGCGAAGGTCAAGCGGCGATTGCAGGAAGTGTTATCACAGGACGTATCAATCAGCGCTGTCTTATAACCATTACGCTGGCAACTCTGGAGAACGACATCGTGAACGAAGCGACCTGTGGGATCGGCGAAAAGTTGAGTACGAAGCATCGGTGGTGATTGTAAAGGGAGATTGTAGAAGTTAGAAGTCGGGTGATGACGGGCGAGATGCGGGTCTGACACGTGCGAGGATCAAGCGCTCAGTTTCCGCAGAAATTCCTGTTCATCCATACGGTACTTAAAAGCTTTGTGACCATTAATAAAGACTACAGGGACTTCGTCATTGTAGAGGCGCCGGGTTTCAGCGTTGGAGTCTACGTCCACTTCTTGCCAGGTAAAACCTCCCCGCTTATGGAGCTTGACGAGGCTCTCTTTGACGATTTCGCAGAGATGACATCCTTTGCGGGAATAAACGATGACTTCCGTGGCCTGCGCCATGCGTCGGAGTGTAGCAGTTTTGGTGCAGGGTTTCCAAGCCTAGCATCGGCACGGAACGAGAGGGCGTAGAATCTCCGAATGACTAGCGACAAACGAACACTTTCTGGAAAGACCGTGTTGGTAACGGGAGCGGCGAAGCGCCTGGGGCGCGCGATTGCGTTGGCTGCGGCGGAAAATGGCGCGGATGTCGCGATTACTTATCACGAGTCTGCGCGCGAGGCGCGAGCAGTAATCAAAGAATTGGCCGGGCATGGTGTAGAGGCACTGGCAGTGCGGTGCGATGTTACTGATGAGAAGAGCGTCCGGGAAATGGTGAAAGAAGTAGCGAGGGAGCTGCGCGGGATCGACATACTTGTAAATAATGCCGCTAACTATGAGACGGTTGAGTTCGAGAAAATTACCGTCGCGCAGTGGGATGCGATTTTTGCTTCGAACACGCGCGGGCCATTTTTGGTGTCCCGCGAAGCTCTGCCATATGTGAGAAGACGCAGAGGGCGGATCATTAATATGGGTTCTCTGGGCGGGCTTCGGCCTTGGGCCACTCATGCTCACTATTGTTCGTCGAAGGCGGCAGTACACATGCTGACTAAAGTGATGGCGAAAGCACTCGCGCCGGAAATTTCGGTGAATGCCGTCGCTCCCGGCATGATCGACCTGGGGGAGAAAGCGGCGGCGGCGTTCTTCAAGAAAACGGCGAAGCAGACGCCGATGCGGCGCAACGGTACGGCGGCGGACATTGCTGCGGCAGTAATGTTTTTTGCTACGGGTCCGCAGTTTATTACGGGGCAGGTGCTGGCAGTGGATGGAGGTTTGGAACTTTAGGCGGCTGTGGAGAAATCAGGCTTTGTATCAGGATATTGGTTTCGCACATCACTGCAACAATTCCAGCATTTTTCAAGATCAAAAGCCACCTTCGGCTGAAGTTTGTCTTGGACGGGCGAGGACGCCCGTCGCTCCAACAGCTACTGATGTCAATATTCGATTTGTTTCGCGGCTCGAATTCACGTATTGTTTCTGGTTCGACGTTGAGTATATCTAGAGGTGAGTATCTCTGTAACACGATCCAACTTATGAGACGATCCATTCGGGACGCGGCTTCTCGTTTCCTTACATTTCTGCTGATGGTAGTTTTTCTGATGTTTCTCCGCGCTTCTCTCACCCTGGCGCAAGATCGCCCGGAGGAGGGCGGTCATGAGCTCCAGGTTTGGACGGGCGGCGGCCACTCCGTTCCGGGTGGAACCAGCGATACCAATGTCTGGAATGCGGGCGTTCGCTATGGATGGATCTTGACGCAGCCGCACTTGCCTGGCTTTCTCAGCGGCAGATTCGAGCTTGCGGTGGATGCGGTCCCGGCATTTGTTGTTTTCCAGCGGGCGAACACGGCGTATGGGGCTGGTGTCAATCCGGTAGGGTTCAAGTGGATCTTTGCCACGCGCGGACGTGTTGCTCCGTTCGTCGAATTGAACGGAGGCGTACTGTTTACGTCGCATGATGTGCCGCATGGAACTTCGACAATAAACTTCACTCCGGGCGCGGCCTTCGGGATGTATTTGTTTGGCGATCACGCGTGGTCAGTGGATGTCCGCTATCTGCACATTTCTAATGCAGGGCTGACGGTGCCGAATCCTGGAGTGAACACGGTGGAGGTGAGGTTGGGATTCGGGAAGTTTTTTGGGAAGAAGTAAAGGTAGTGTCAACCTGATCTTTGTGCGTCTCGGGATCAACAGTCCACAAACTAATGTCGATGAGATAGCGCGGCGGAGCTTTGCCTGGGCTCGGCGCTACGTCCGCAGCAGGGACCTGGAGGAATGGCAGCTCCGTGGGGGCAAGTGAGTGGGTGGTTGAGAAAAGTGCAGATCTTGTCGGTGGCTCCAGGAGAGAGTATGTGCTCGAACTTACAGGCCTGCTCTTCGATTTCGGTTTCGCTATCCATGGCGAACGAGTCAGTGAAGAGGCGCTCTGCTAGCCGGTGGCGGCGAATAATATCGGCGGCGCGCTGGTATCCGCGCGGCGTAAGTTCGACTATCAAGGAACCGTCGCCGGTGGAAAAGCCAGAGGGTTTCAGCGCGTCATGGCAGGGATTGATGAAGGGTTTGTGATCGTGCCGTTCGGGCGGATGTGGGCGCGTGGATACGAGTCCCATGGCAGCCATTTTTTCTACTGCAATGGATACGGGCAAAGCGCCGTGAACTTCCATACGTTCGATCTCAGCAATTTCGCCGTGTTCTTCCAATGCAAATAATTCTTCCAGCACTTCGTCGAACTGCTCGTCGTCGGCCATGGCAAAAACTTCCTGAGCTGCGATTTTCCCATGATGCAATTCGATGCGGCGGTCGGCCAAACGCGCTACCACGGGGTCGTGCGTCACCATCACAATGGTGCGTCCCTGCTGATGAAGTTCGCGGAGCAGTCTCAAGACAATTTCTTCGTTGACGGCGTCGAGGTTGCCAGTGGGCTCGTCGGCGAGCACGATCTTAGGATCGTTGATTAAAGCGCGGGCGATGCAAACGCGCTGTTGCTCGCCTCCGGAGAGTTGCGATGGCAGATGTTCGGCGCGGTCCTTAAGGCCGACACGATCGAGAGCGTCGAGAGCTTCCTGTTCGTCGGTCATGCTATGGAAATACTGCGCGAGCATGACGTTCTCGACTGCAGTAAGGTACGGAATCATGTGGAATTGCTGGAAGATGAAGCCGATGGTTTCGGCGCGGACGTGGTTGAGTTCGGTGACGCTCAGATTGGCGACATTTTGTTGGTCGAGCCAGATTTCGCCCGTCGTTGGGCGGTCGAGGCATCCGATGAGATTGACCAGCGTGCTCTTGCCGGAGCCGGATGGACCCATCACCGCGACCCACTCGCCGGGCGCGATCGAGAGGGAGATGTCGTCGAGCGCCTTGAGCAGGTTAAGGCCGCCATTACTTTCTTCCGCTTTGGCGGGATAACTCTTAGTGACGTGGTTGAGTTGAATCATCGCGGTCTCTTAAATTACTACTGTCTTGCTACTCTCCCCTCAAAATAATAGCGGGTTGAACGCGTCGCAGCAAAGTGATCGGCAGGATGGCCGAAATGAGCGCCACGATCATACTGCCGACGAGTACATAGGGAAAGACGCTGAAGCGCGGCACGACCGGAGCATGAAAATTAGCGCGCCCGATCCAGGCGGCGACGCCGATGCCAACGAAGAACCCAACAATCCCACCAACTACTCCTAAGACGGCTGCTTCAGCCGCGAAGAATCCATTAATGAGACGCCCGGAAGCGCCTAGCGCTCTCATGATGGCAAAGTCGCGGCGGCGGTCGAAGACCCATCCCATGAGCGTGGCGAGTACGCAGAGAGCTGACGTCAGGATGATCAGTGTGGCGGATGCGTAGAGTGTGGCGCGTGTTTTGTTCAATACATTGGCTTCGCCTTCAATGATCTGGCGTATAGGCCGGACGTCCGCGGTGGGCAGAAGCTGCGCAAGTTGATCAATCGAGGCTTCGACCTCTGCAGTGGTTCCATTCGCAGAGACTTCAATCGTGGAAGGCGCGACACCGGTCCAGCTTTGAAAGTCAGATTGATCTAGATAAATACGGCTGTCTTCGTCGGCTCCAGTCTGAAGCATGCCAGCGGGGGTGAGTTGAATAGCTTTTCCTTGAAACGTGAGTTCAAAAGGTTCGCGGTTGGGGGTGGTATTAGGATGGACGACGGTCGTGGCGCGCATTCCGATTAAAGCTTGATTTGGCGCGTGAGGCCAATGGCTTACCTTCCACCAATGATTCAGCTCGCGAGCGCGGGAGAAGTCGGTGCCAACGACGACTACAGATTGTCCATCTTTGGTGCGAGCGACGACGTATGAGAAAGGAACTGCCAACGTTTTTGGGCCGAGAACGGATTCGACTTTGGACAGTGCGTCGGCGGGCAGAGATTGTCCATCTTTTGCGACGATGACTACGTTCGCGCCATAATTTCGAAACTCGCCACGGAGCTTGGCTTGCGCGTCAACGTAGAGGTTCATCATCGCTGTGGCGACGGCGGCGGCAACAATCATGGCAAGCAAGGCGGATGCGGCGCGACCGCGACGGAGAATGGCGGCGCGGAAAAGCATGCGGAGGAACATGGAATAACGTCGAGAAGAGTGCCGTGTACGACCGCGACGATCGGCGACCTGCTTCGGAGTGTGGAACGTACCAGGAATCGCGCTCATCATCATCTTTATTCTTCCCCTCGCAGCGCGAAGACGGGATCGAACTTTACGGCGCGGCTGATGGCAGCGGCGCTTCCGGCAAAAGTTACCAAGACGGCAATGGTCAGGACGACAGGAAAGAGCACGGGCTCGATCGAAATTTGGGAGTTAAAGATGGAGTGGCCGATTTGGCGAGCTAGCAGCGCTCCAGCGGAGAATCCGGCGATGCCGCCGACTAGCGCGAGCAGCAATGATTCTGCGAAGAAAATGACGGAGACGGCAAAACTGCTTGCGCCGAGAGCTTTCATCAGTCCGACTTCGACACGACGTTCAAAAATGGCTGTGGCCATGGCTGCGGAGACGGCAAGCGCTGAGGCGAAGAGCGCGGCGAATGTGACAAGCAGCATGAGTCCTTTGATCCGCGAAAGCACGGTGCCTTCATTTTGTGCGACGTGGCGGATCTGCTCCGCGTGCGAATGCAGGATGGCCTCTTGTAACTGGTAGGCAATCGATTGCGCGTAGGGCGAGCAGTACCAGCGGTCGTAAATTTCTGGCGACATTGTTTTGGGATCGCGGACGGCGAATGCATCCTGCGGCTTGGTCAGAGCGCTGACGTATACGCGTCGCACAGCGCCCGGTTTGCCGAGAATCTGCTGCGCCAGCGCGAGCGGCGCGACGATCTGGTCGTCTTCAGGGCCGCCGGTGGAGAGGATGCCGGAGACGGTGAGTTCACGACCGGCGACCTCGATTGTGTCGCCGGCTTTCTGGTTGAGCTTCGCTGCCAGACGTTCGCCCAGCAGCACGTCGTTAGAGTCGTCCGCTGGCCAACTGCAGCTTGGGGATTCTTTCGCATCCCCGCATAAAACTTTCCACCAGGGATGAGTGATCCTTACACCGGTGGTGAACTCTTCTTTGCCAAAGCTCAGTGGCTTGTTGAAGTAGGTTCCGAGAAGCGTTACGTCTTTCGCGTTGCTGCCTTCTCCGATTTTCACGGTGACGGGTAGCATTGGCGAAAAGCCAATGATGTTGTTATGCCAGAAGGTACCGCGGATTTTCGGGAGGTCGGCTTCGTTAAGAAACGCACCATCGCTCGGCGGCTTAAGATTGACGCCACCGACTTGCACATCAAGTGTGTCTTCTTGTGGAGTGACGATTAAATTAGCGCCGTAGCTGCGCAGCTCATGATTGATTTTGTCGCCGATGTTGGTTGCTACGGCGATCATTGCGGTGGCCACCGCTACGCCCAGCGTGATCGCTATGCCCGCCAGAACCTTGCGACGCGCCTGGTGGCGAAACGATTCGTAGACGAGGCGCGGGAACATTATTTATTTCTGCTCGAAGTAGTGTCTGCCGGCGGCAACGTCGGCCTCAGAAACGATAACCGCATCGCTCGTGACTTGCGCTTTCAGCGGGACTGGGTTGCATCCGCCGGGCATTCCCACTGATTGCAAGTTAATAGGGGATGCGCAATTCTTGCAGATCACGCCGTTGGATCCCTTATAGAAACCGACGCCGCCGCAGATTTCGCAAGCGTCGAAGAGGGTGGCAATTTTTCCGTCCGGCTTCTGGTAGAGCCAAAAACGGACTTCAATGCCGCCTTCTTTCGTTTCGAACCGGTGCAGTTCGCCGTCGTAAATTTCTTTCAGCGGGATGGAGACTTTACCGTCAACGAACGTGATTTCCGTGGCAGGCGAGAGCGCGCTGGCACTCTTCTCATAGATGAAACTGGCAGTGATCATTACGATGAAGATGAACGAGCACATGTACAGTGACGCCATCCAAAGGCGCTCTCGGCGGGCGGTCCAGAGCGCTTTGCGGCGAGCAGGGCCGGCAGCTGGCAGCTCGACCGGCTGCCGGCTCTTCATCTCAAAGAGCACCATCAGCGCGGCCAGCGCAACAATCGTGATAAAGAAGAAAAGTTCATTGCGGACGATGGGGCCGATGAAAGCCATCTCCTGGCGAGAGGAAGGAAGCACTCCGTTCTCCGAGAGTTCATGCAGACCGGAGATCACGAGTTGCGCGGCCACCAGGAACAGAATCGCGGTGGTGACCTTGAAGAATTTCTGCAGATTGATCTTAACGCTGCCCTTAACGAACATTACGCCGAACATGACGGCGACGATTACGCCGAGCAAGGTGCCGATGAAACTCATCAGTTCGGTCGAGTTCAGCGTGACAGCCGAGAGGATCAAAACGGTTTCAACGCCCTCGCGCAAAACCATGAGGAAGACAAAAAGAAAAAGGCTGACCGATTTGTCGCCACTCCCCGCGCCGCTACCCGTGAACGAACCGACTTTACTTTCAATTTCGCCTTTTAGCTTGCGTCCTGTCTTCATCATGAAGACGATCATGGTGACGACGAAGACAGCAGCAACAAGCATGACCCAGCCTTCGAAAATGTCCTGGTTCCACTTGAAGCGGGAAAGTACAACGGCGATGGCGATTGATCCGGCAAAGGCTGCGGCGAGGGCGGCATAGACCGACTTGCGCAGATCGTTGCGGCCGATCTTGGCAAGATAAGCTAGCGTGATGCCGACAATCAGGGCCGCTTCTACGCCTTCGCGGAGCGTAATAATGAACGCCTGGAGCATTTTAAATAGGGTCTGCTTTCTAATTGAAATTGAAATTCAATTTCAATATCACTAGGATACGGTTTCGGGCGGGGGGCGGTCAACGCAGCCAATCACGGATGGCTGTGAGCTGCATCGCACGGGGAAATGGGGCATTGAACGGTACGCGGCTGATGAGCGGGTGGGGCGTTGCCACCAGGCCGCCCTACTGCTGGACGGGTGGGACGCCCGTCGCTCCACTACTTCATAGTTCCACCTAGACGACACGCAGAAATTTGCGGGCCTGCTCCAATTCTGGAAACATTTTCTCTTCCGCGCGGAACTCTCGCGAATGCACACAGCGCCGGCTGCCTCTAAGTTTGACCGGGTGTTTCAAATGCAGCATTTCATGAAAGAGGATGTACTCGACAGCATAGCGTGGCACGCGCGGGCTGTCGAAGACGCGGCTGATGACGATGGCGTTATGCGCGGGATCGTAATGGCCGAGGCTGGTGCGGGCGTGGTTGCGGCTCCAGGTGAGTTGTGGACGTCCCATGAGTCCGTGAAAGAAACGGCGGTTGAGGTCGTCGAAGATCTCCTCCAGATGGTATTGATGGCCGCGGGCGGAACGAATGTGTTTGCGTCCCCGCATCTGCCGGACAAGGCGTGCCTTAGCGGTAACGTCGTGACCGGCAATGTAGCGGCGATAGCGCGCGCTGTGGGCACGATCAACCGGCTTGCGATAAAGCTTGGCCAATAGAATGTAGACAATCGAATGCAGAATGGCTTCGGGAGCGCCTTCCAGCAGGTCGGAGATGCGGATGTAGAGCTCTCCCTGGCGCAGGCGAATGGTGTTGTTAATGGAAACGAACGGATAGAAACGGACGTGCAGAGTCGGCGCGGGCGTGCGCGGGCGGAGTTCGCGATAGACTTCTTGAAATATTTCGGCAAGCTTTGTGGACACGTTGAGGGAAGATTAGCAGAGGCAGCGATCAGCCGTCAGTTTTCAGCTTTCAGTAAAAACCTAGTCAAGTTGGACAGCTTCGTGGTTATCAGATCAAAGGGTTCTGGATGAACTCAACATAGCGGCGGAGTTCCTCGATCGATGATTCTGAAAGCAACAGGAAGGGAATTGCTCGGCAGTGGGGCGGAAGCCGGGTCGCTGTGACGCTGTCGCATACTACTGCAGCGGTCTGCTGCAGACCGCGCTGCCAGTTGGTTTTGCGTGCATCCCGAAAGATCAGGGCGTCCGGATGAAAACCGGCGGCATTCAAAATGGTGCGGGCCAACTTCAAGAAATTCGGCCACCCGGACGCTATTCCGATCAGCGTGCTCGCCGGGGCTGGTAGCCATCCCGCAAGCGAGGTCGGTACCGAGCGAATCTGGAGCGTGAGCATGTCGGTCCCCTCCGGCAGCGCCTGCCGCGCAGCTGCGGCGCGATTCGGAAGTACCACCGGAATAGCGCTGTCCACAGACTTTGGGCAGTCGTGCAGGCTGCAGCTCTGCACGGGAAAAGTCACGGCGCGGCCGATCTCCGCAGCCAGAATTCGTCTCAGTTCGTCGTCGGGTTCGATCAATAGGAAATGATCGGGCGGTTGCAACTCCAACCACTGCCGCAGACGTGAGCGGACGGTGGCGAGAGGAGCGCCGAGTTCGCGCGCGTCTTGAAAGAGCCGGGCGATCAACCGGTCGAGCGCGAGCGCCGATGAGGGAGCGAGTTCAGGTTTGCGTTCTGCAACATACACGCCGCTGCCATGGCGAAACTCAACCCACCGCTCCCGTTCGAGCTGGCGATATCCGGCGCTGACCGTGTTGGGGTGAAGACGAAACCGACGCGCCAGCTCTCGTGTGCTCGGCAAGCGTTGTCCGGGAGCAATGTCGTCGCTGAGAATACTGAGGATGACTTGGGTTACGAGCTGTTCGCGGATGGTGACTTCACTCCCGCGGGCGAACCAGAGTTGCATGCGGCCACTATCTTAAGCGTCAAATAGGCCAGCGGCCAGTAGTTTCAAGAAGAGAGTGTTTGGGCTGCAGCCCCGGATCGCTATTTGTTCTTCTTTTTCTTCTTCATATATTCCTCGACCTCCCCGGCGGTTTTGCGGTGGTCGTCGGCGCTGGAGTCCACGGTATCGAGGGCGTCGGTCATCAGAAATTCGTATTGCTTCACTTCGCCGGCGCTAGTGTCCGCGGAGCCCTTGAGGGCACGTAGCTTCGATTGAAATTCGGTGTCGGCTTCGATAACAAGCTTCAGCGGCTTCCGGATATCGTCCTTACGACCAACGTACATGTCAATGTTGTCATTGAGTTCGTCGTAGATGCCGAGAAAATCTTCGAGCATGTCGTGGGTCTGGCGTCCACGTTCATGCGTCTTGGGATCGCTCCGCATTTGTTCAAGTTTTGTCAGGCGATCCCGGGAAAACTGCACGTAAAGCTTTAAGCGTTCATCGGGGTCGAGCATGGCATCGCGGAGCTGGTCGATTTCCAATTGGTTGAGTGGATCGCGGTGGGGCTGGGCGAATAGCCTGGACGAAAGCGAAGAGAAGAGTGCGAGCGTCAGCAATATAGTCAGTCCGAACGTGGCACGCCGACGCCAATACGGACGGTTGACGGGTTTCATTTGTTCTCCTTCTTCTCGTCCTTCTTCTCATCCTTGGCGAACATGGCTTTCAACAGAGTGGTGCGGACGTCTTCGAGTCGCCGGATGACATGATCCACCGGAGCCTGATCCTCAAAGGCAAGCGTGCGCTTGATATCGCGCAGCTTGTCCGCTATTTTTCGGACCTCGATCTCGACATTCTTAAGGTGCTTATTAGTTCGCGTGGCGGCGTCGCGAGCTTTCTCGCAATAAGTTGCGATGTCATCGATGGCGGCACGGGCTGGTTCGGCATTGCCATCTTTGTAGAGCTTGTCGGCGTCGTGAAGATCCTGTTGTGCGATCCGTATGCCGAGTTCAGCACGGTCTTCGAGACGCGCAGTTTCGAAGCGTGCTTTCATTTCATCTAGAGTTTCGTCCTTGGGGACGCCGTAGGCGGATGCGAGTGCGAAGAGAAGCATCGTGACGAATACGGTGGAGGTAATTCGGCGCATGGCAGTCGTCGTATGGCAATTCGTTTTATCGCAAGTCCTCTATAGTCAGTCGTCTCATAGCGATTCAATGCTTCTTCGGTTCAATGGCGATCAGACGATGGGTGGCCTGCCACTCCTGATCAGGATACTTCCCGTTAGCAACATCCAGAAAATGATGATAATCGAGTGAAGCCTGTTTGTAGTCTCGCAAGTGGTCATAAGCGGAGGCCCTAACAAAAAAACAGATTGGAGGCATATCCGCATTCAATACGGTGCGTCCATTGAGGGCCCGAACCGCGAGCTCATAGTTCTTGTTCTCGCTGGCAGCAAAGGCTAAATCAACGTAAACATCGGGCGAATCGCGCTTCAGTCGAAGCGCCACCAATAATTCTTGTTGCGCTTCAGGAAACTTCTTCTGCCGCAGCAAAGTCTGTCCCAGGCCGCGATGCAAATCGGCGTCATCCGGATGGGCCGCAACTAGAGCGCGATATATGGCCTCCGCCTGATCGTTCTTTCCGGCGCTGGTAAGGAGATCCACAAGCTCGCGTTGTGCTTCGGAGTCGTTGGGCGTAAGTTTCAGCGCTGTCCGCATTTCTCCGACGGCGTCATCTTTCTTGCCCCGTGCGGCCAGCACGCGTCCTAATTGGAGATGAATGCTGGCGTCATTGGGTTGCTCGGCAGCCAGCTGACGAAGCAGGGGTTCGGCGTCGCCAAGGTGGCCAGACTTCATGTAGATATTGGTGAGACCGATCGCGGCTTCTGTCGACTTTGGATCAAGAACCAGAACTTGTTTGTATTCTGCTTCGGCGTCGGAAAATTCTTTTTGGCGTTCGTGCAGCAAACCGGCTGAGAGGTGCGGCTCAGCATCCTTGGGCGTGAGTTCGGAAGCCTTGCGGTAAGCCTGGAGTGCGTCGTCCGGTTTTTTGTTTTCGAGCAGGTGCGCGAGCGCAAGCCAGGCGCGTGCCCGACCTTCTTCGATATTAGAGGTAGGGTTGAGGGTAGTCGCAGCCCGGAGAAATTGCTCGGCCTCAGGATTGTTGGTTCGGACAAGCATTAGTCCGAGGTTCAGGTTCGACTCAAAAACGTCGGGCTTGGCGTCGACCGACTTGCGGTATGCGGCAATGGATTCATCGGCACGCCCGAGTCGGTTCAAAGCGAAACCGAGATCGAACCATGCCTGAAAATTGTTGGGATACTTATCCAGAGCTTTTTTTAGCAGCGTTTCCGCGCCGGCGAAGTCGCCCTTCTGGATTCCATCTTCCGCTTGTGCGATCTCGGGCGGCTGATCATCGACACGTTCCTTGTAGTGGCGGACGGTGGTGTGGTCTTGAGCAATGGCAACGGCGGCTAGCAGAGTGATGACAAGCAGGATCCCGTTGCTGACCGGACGATTCATATGTAGTGGTCTCTGCAGTCTGTGACGTGGTGCTTGTCTAGAGCGGAGTTGGAGCAATACCCGCGCTCTAGAAACATTCTACTGCCCACCTCTCAGTGCTTACCCTGCCTTTACATCGTTCCCGTTCAATATCCGCTTTAGATATTGTCCAGTGTGAGAGTTTTTCAACTCAGCAATCGCTTCGGGCGGCCCGAAGCCGACTAGATTCCCGCCACGAGCTCCGCCTTCTGGGCCGAGGTCGATGACCCAGTCTGCCGTCTTAATGACTTCGAGATTGTGTTCGATGACGACGATCGATCCCCCTGCGTCGATTAGACGGCGGAAAGCCGAAAGCAGTTTACTGACGTCGTCGAAGTGCAGCCCAGTGGTAGGCTCGTCGAAAATGTAAAGCGTGCGGCGTTTACGTTTCGGAGCGTCGCCGCCCTCGCCAGGGCGACCGATCGTCTGGCGGGTTCCGGGTTGCAGATGCGCTGCCAGTTTCATGCGCTGCGCTTCCCCTCCAGAGAGGGTCGTGGCCGATTGGCCAAGCCGCAGGTAGCCTAGGCCAACTTCATCGAGCACGCGCAACTTTTCGGTGAGCCGCGGAACCTCGGCGAAAAACTTCAACGCCTCGCGAATCGTCAGGTTCAGAACTTCGTGAATATTCTTGCCTTTGTAGTGGATTTCGAGCACCTGCGGTTTATAACGTGTGCCTTTGCATTCGTCGCAAATCAACTCCACGTCAGCCAGAAATTGCATTTCGACGGTGACGGTGCCGTCCCCCTGGCAATTTTCGCAACGGCCGCCCGGAACATTGAAAGAAAAATGTCCGGCAGGGAAGCCGCGTTTCTTCGATTCAGGCAGCGAAGCGAACAGTTCGCGGATGATGTCGAAAGCCTTGATATAGGTAACCGGATTCGACCGCGGAGTGCGGCCGATAGGCGATTGATCGACGAGTATCACTTCGTCAATAAAATCGTCGCCTTCAATTTCGTCCCACAAAATCGCCGCAGCGCCGCCATTCGCCTGCCGCTTGGCCATGGCTAAGCCCTGATAGAGGACATCGTGGAGCAAGGAAGACTTTCCCGAGCCGGAGACGCCGGTGATCGCTACCAGCATGCCGAGAGGAATTTCGAGATCGATGCGCTTCAGATTGTGAGCCCGCGCGCCGGTGATGCGAATTTTATGCGGTCCGGGCTGACGCCGTTTCGCAGGAATCTGAATGTGAATCTCGTCAGCTAGGTAACGGCCGGTCAGCGAATGCGGCATCTTGATAATTTCGTTATAGGTGCCTGCGCCGACAACGTTTCCGCCATTTTCTCCTGCGCCTGGACCGAGATCGAGAATGCGATCGGCAGCACGCATGATGTCGGGATCATGCTCGACGACGAGTATTGTGTTTCCCAGGTCGCGCAGGTCATGGAGAATTTTGATAAGCCTGTGCGTGTCACGGCTGTGCAGTCCGATCGAAGGCTCGTCGAGCACATACAGCGTGCCGACCAGACGCGATCCCAGAGAAGTTGCGAGCTGAATGCGTTGTGCTTCGCCGCCCGATAACGTCGAAGCCAGACGATCCAGCGTTAAATACTCGAGACCGACTTCGTTTAGAAAGCGCAGCCGCTCCCGAAGCTCAATCAATAATTTCTCGGCAATCGCTGCTTGTTCGGTTGAGAGCTGGAGCTGATCGAAAAAGCGCGCCGCCTCTTCGACCGTCATGCTACATACCTGGCAAATGTTCTTGCCATCGATCCTTACCTGGCGCGCCTCCACGCGCAGGCGAGTTCCGCCGCAAGCGGAGCAAAGTGAGTATCCGCGATAGCGGCTGAGAAAGACGCGGACATGCAGCTTATATTTCTTGCGCTCCAGATGCTGAAAAAAGCCGCGGACGCCGCCGAAGTCGCCATCACCTTCAACGATGAGCCGTTGCTGTTCGGCTTCGAGTTCAAACCAGGGCACATCAAGCGGGATTTCTGCCGCACGCGCAAAACGTTTAAGTTCCGTGAACAGTGGCCGATATTTCGGCTTAGTCCAGGGTTCGATCGCGCCTTCGTTCAGCGTCTTGCCTTTATTGGGAATAACCAGGTCGAGATCGAAATCGATGGTGTTGCCGAAGCCCTGGCAGCGAGGGCAGGCGCCATATGGATTATTAAACGAGAAGAGCCGGGGCTCCGGTTCTTCGTAGCGGCTGCCGTCGTTCTTGCACTCGAAGCGTTGCGAAAAACGCAATCGCTGAGGAACTGCCTTGCCACCATCTTCATTTCGCGGAGCGGTTTCAAAAATTACTTCGCCGGCTTCGCGATAGCCGATCTCAACCGCATCGACAATCCGCGAGCGATGGTCGGCGGAGATGACGAGACGGTCTACCAGTCCAAAGACCGGCTCGGAAAAATTAATATCGAGCAAAGATTCTGGGCTGGAGAACTCGAAGACCTGCCCATTCTGGAAGAGCCGGTTGAAGCCGCGTTTACGCAACTCGAAAAGTCGTGCTTTGATCGCCTCGGAAGGCAGATTGGATTCGACCGGCTTTTTCTTGCCGCGCGGCCTTTTTCCGACATTTTCTTCGATAGCCGGTGCATGCGCTTGAATCGGGAAGAAGACATTCAAGCGAGTTCCTTCGCCCAGACCCAGTAAACGCTCAACCACCTCGTCCACCGTATCTTTTTTCACTTCCTGTCCGCAGAGCAGGCAGTACGTGCGTCCAACGCGGGCAAAAAGCAGTCGCAGATAATCGAAAATCTCAGTAGCAGTGGCGACGGTAGAACGCGGATTGCGGGTGGAATTCTTCTGCTTGATGGCGACTGCAGGTGCGATACCGTCGATCAAATCGACATCGGGTTTCTCAATCCGCTCCAAGAACTGCCGGGCATACGCCGACAGCGATTCAACATATCGCCGCTGTCCCTCGGCATAGATCGTGTCGAAAGCGAGCGATGATTTGCCCGAGCCTGAAACGCCGGTGACGACGGTCAGAGTGTTGTGTTCGATCTCAAAATCAATGTTCTTGAGGTTGTGAACCCGGGCCCCGCGAACGATAATGCTATCTGTCGACATCTTCCCCTGGCGCTACAGACGGATAAAAACCCACTAACGAATCTTCTATTATAAAGGGTCTCTTGGTTGTGGTTCGGGAAGACGTCTGTGGGGTACGACGAAAACATTTCCGTCAGACGAGTGATGCGCAACAGTTCTAGCACGCGAGGCGTCATGTTCGCGAACTCAAGAATGCACAGGCCCCGCCTGATTGCGGACGCTTTGAGCCCCACCAGCGCTCCGAGGCCCGAGCTGTCGAGCTGATTTACATCACCAAGGTCGATAATAATGCGGCCGCCGAGAGGGATGAGGGGCGCGACCACTTCTTTTACCTGACTTGCGGTGTCGCTGACCAGCTTGCCATGGCACTTGATCGTCGTCACCTGATTTCCATCCTCGTCTTTATCTTTCGACTTCTCAACCTCGCAGTGGAACGAACGATCTGAGGCCATTGCTCTAACCTTTCTTTTGGCCGGAAAATTCCGAAATCGTAGCATTCGGCCGCGAGAGATGTCATGTTAAATTCACGTTACAATTGTCAAATGCTGCGTCCCGCACGGTGTTTAGCCGTTAACGTTTTCGCGACCCCATCCGAGTCGTCATTATCGTTACGCGTAGACGAACGGCCGCTCTTCTTTGCTTTTCCAGAAATACGCTAGGATGATCAAACTGGCAATTGCGGCATATGCGCACCACAGCGAGGTGAACGCGTACCGTTTGACCTCCATGACGGCCAGCAGAATCACCAGGTTTGCAACTCCGAAGACGACCATCATGCGGATCTTGGAGAAAAACAACGAACCGCAAGTTGCAATCACATAAAAAATCGCAACCGTTATGTTGTTGGTCGCCTGGTTGATGTACACAATACTGTTTCCTCGGACGTACACCTGAGTTGGAAACGCCGTCAACGCCCACAGAATATAGAGCGTAGTTGCCAAGCCTATCCAGAGGAACAGCTGCATGCGCCTGCGGCTTTTATTGTCCGCCTCGAACAGTAGCACGCTGAGCGGCAGCAAAAAAGGGAGCAGCCCCTGCGCATAAAGCATGAACGCCGCACCCATATCGTGCGTCACGGCAGGAGAAAGAACTCCATCCAATCCCAGCCAGACGAAGCCCTCGATGAACTGATGAATGGCGAATAGCGCGGGCAGCGACGCGAAAAGCAGTTCGCGACGATGTTTTACCTTTGTCAAGGTAATGACGCCGATAGTACCCAGAACTCCGCTACCCACAAAGTTGGCTGCTGCTGAAAAACACATAGTTCGTTTTCTCTCCGTTGGGAGGTTACACTGATCGTCGCGGAACGCAAAATATGGCTACGGCAGGGGAGCCGGGACAAGACTTAGTACGAAGCTTGTTCGCTCCGCGGCCACATTGACGCCGCCGGGATCCTCGGGAAGCCCTGTACCTGCGAAGCGTCGATAGCCGTTTTGTTGGCCGCCGGCCGCGATTTGCACGAACTCTACAGACTGCGGCACATCGGGAATACGTGCCCCGAACCAGTGCGGGTCATCACGCTGCGCCCAGCTTACGAGCGCCAGCACTGCACCCACTGGGTACGCTGGACCCTTTGTTCCATCAGCCGGAGCAGTTCCGCGTGACTGCACCGCTTGCATAGCAGTCTCGTTACCGTAGAGTGTCGCCGTCGTGTGAGTCTGAGGATCGACATACATGGTGATGGCGTTCCACGTCAGCGGTTGATATGGCAGGCTTGTCGGAAGTGCGGCGGTGTTATTCACAACTTCCTCATCGCTGACTTTCGCAGTTGAGATTGGCAGTGTGTACACGTAGTCGCTGCCTCGCAGCGGCTGGTGGCAACCGGTGCACTCGTTTACAAACTGCGCGTCGTTGCCGTAAGGCTTTAACTCCATGCCGCGCCAGCGGCCCCAACCCCAGCCCTCTGTGTCTTTGTAACGCCGTGCGTCTTTCAGCATTAGTTCCACTTGCACGAACTTGCCGGGGTGCACCAGACCATCGGGTCCAAGCTCCTGCTGCCAGGCGATTTTGGCGAAGCGCGTGCCGTCCGGCCAGGGCGAGATATTGCCCGCTTGCGCCGCCTTCACGGCGACATCATTTCCCAGGATGAAGCGGAAGGTTCGGTTGTCGCCTCGGTCGGTGGTGCTGATTAGCTTCCAGCTTTCGAATGTGGGCTCGAACGGGAACTCGTTGAACTCCGGCTGCACTGCCGCCAGAGGGACAGGCACGGGAGTTCCGCTGGCACTGGCGGATGTTGCGTTGGCGATCGGGTTCAGCGAAGGCGTCCACGGGGCAAGATATGTCTTCAACGTTGTCAGTTCTTCGGATGTCACCTTCGCATCCGGATGCAGCTTGAGAAAACTCGGCAGCGGCATCGCGCCGAGCTGCATCATATTCACAGCCTCATAGAGAGCGGCTTTCTGCACGGCGGCGGGCTTGGAGCCCACGGTTGAGAAGTTGAGGTGTTCACGCGCGGTCAGGATGTCGTGCCGTACGAGCCAGTAGCCGGGTACGATCTGGTCGAACCATGCGAGCCGCCGCTCGTCCGAGTGGCAACTGTAGCAATCCTTTTCGAGGATCTGCTTGACCTCAGGTGGCGCCTGAATTTCGGCCGTCGCAGGCTTTGCCGGAATAATGGGTCGCACCAACTGCAGTACTGCAAAGATGAACAGCGCCGCAACGATCAGCTTGCCAAATACCCTCATTGAGATCCTCATCAATTCTTAATTGATTCCATGATTCCAAAGACCAGAAGATTAAGAAATACAAGAGTAATCGAGAAGAAATGATACCAACTTACCGTGCGGCGAACGTGAACAATACAAGGATGTAAATCCACAATCCAGTCATGCAGTGCCAGTACCAGGATGCGACGTCGACGACGATCCGGCGAGTTTCTACTGGACGATGCAGAATAGCGGCGATATTCGCGAAGAGAAGAGCAAGCACGCCGCCAGCCAGATGAAGGCCGTGCATCGCAGTCAGAATGTATACAAAGGAGCTGCTGGTGCCACCGATCAGATGAACACCTTCGGTGGAAAGTTTGCTCCAAACCAAGAGCTGTCCGGCTAGGAATAACAGGCCGAGAAGCGTGGTCAGGGCGAGCCAGGGGAAACGGCGCTCGTCGCCGAGGGAGACTCCGGGAATCGATTGCACAGGGGCGAGCGCGGCTTCACGTGTGATTTCGCGTCGCGCGAAGTCGATCGTGATGCTACTGACGATCAGTACGGCGGTGTTGACCAATAACAACGTCCACGGCAGTCGGATCGGAACCCAAGTTCGAATGTAAGCTGCATTGTTCGGATCAAGACTGAGAATTCCGCGCCGGATCAGGTAGATCGTCGTGAAAGAAACGAAAAGCACAATGATGGGAGTCATGGCGACCGCCAGTCCCATGCGCGCGCGGCGCAGGCGCTCTCCGTAGTTCGGAATAAAGTCGGGTATAAAACCATCACCGTCACGCCCGCGGCCATCGTCACCTCCGCCGGTACGGGGAGGGACCGAAGCGCCGTGGTGTCCCGAGAAGCGTGTGGAAATGGGGGTCACGCAAGACATCTCCATCGCGTGTTTATCATGCCGCATTTACACTGGAGGAGCATGCGCTTTTCTCTGGATGAAGATGAAGAAAGTGATGCGCGCGCGCGTTGGGACCATAAATATCGCGAAGCGCCGGACGCGTGGACAACCCCCGATCCATTTTTATTACGCGCATTTTCGGAATACGTACGACCCTCGTTTCCGCACGGAGGAAGAGCGCTAGATTTAGCGGGTGGGGCGGGACGGCACTCCATCTGGCTCACGAGACAAAGTTCGGAGGTCGCGCTATGGGAAGTTACTCTCATTGACATCTCCGAGGCCGGAGTCGAACTGGCAACGCAGAATGCTGGGCCGCTCGCATCCCACATTTGCTTTGTAGTAGATGATCTCACTCACTTCAAGGGTTCGCAAACGCCCTTCGAAAGGCAGTTTGACGTGGTGATGGCATTCTTCTATCTGGAGCGAGATATTTTTCCGGAGATCTTGAAGGCACTGCGGCCGGGAGGACTGCTCATCTATAAAACGCGGACCCTGGCTGAGGGGAAACCGGTGAGCGGACCAAAGAATCCAGAGTATTTGCTGAATCCAGGCGAACTTTTACAACTGGCGACCGGGCTGCGCATACTGCATTACCAGGAAGAGATGTCGAAGGCTGAGCTGGTGGCGATGTCGCCCGGATCGCATAGATAGTACTGTCTGACGTTACTATCCCTTAGGCCAAAGCGCGGGCAAGCATATAAAATGGAGTTGCGGGTTGGGATAAAACAGTCATCCGCGTTCGAATTTAAGTCAGAGGTCTAAGTCATTTGTCCTTGTACCGTCCATACTTCCGAAGTAGGCGATTTGTAGTCCTTGTAGTTGTATCTACCTTGTTGCTGGTGGCGGACGCTGCGTTCGCCGACACGGCTGCTTTCGACCTTGTAGGTCCAAAGGTCGAAGTGCGCGTGGAACGGGAAGGCCGGACTCTGCCGATTTCCGGGGTGCCCAGTCTTCAGGCCGGAGATCGTCTTTGGGTGCACCCCGACCTACCCGACAACCAGTCGGTTCATTATTTGCTGGTAGTCGTCTTTTTGCGGGGAGCAACGAATCCTCCGCCGGATGCCTGGTTTACGCGGGTGGACGCATGGAGTAAGCCGGTGCACGAGGAAGGTGTTTACGTAATTGTGCCCGAGGGAGCCGAGGATGCGCTCTTGCTGCTTGCTCCGGAAACGGGAGGCGCTTTCAGCACGCTGCGAACTGCGGTTCGGGGTAAGCCGGGAGCCTTTGTGCGTGCCGCACAGGACCTCGAACAAGCCAGCCTTGATCGGGCTCGGCTGGAGAAATATTTAGAAGCTGTCCGCGAAAGTTCTGCAAGCGATCCAGAGCAATTGAAAACTCGGACGACCTTGCTGGCGCGCAGTTTGAATATGCGCCTTGATCAACAGTGCTTCGACAAGCCCAGTGCACAGCAAGTGCCATGCCTTACACAAAATACCGATCAACTCGTGTTGGACGATTCCCACAGTCAGACCATGGCGTCTACTCTCACCTCGGGAGCTTCGTCTGACCTGCTGGCTCAGATTAGCTCTTCGCCCACTGCTCGCGGCGGATACTACAGTCCTTATGTTGGTGCGGTGGTGGATGTAGCTAGGATTCTGAGTACGACGCACACAGCGCAGTATCAGTACATTCCCGCGTTGGCATTGCCGAAGCAGGATCAACTTAATCTGCGGTTGAATAATCCTCCATCCTTCCGCAATCCGAAATCGGTATTAGTGATCGGCCTGCCGCCGGTTCGACCCTCACCATTACCTACAATGCGGGCAGCAGACTCGGCCCAGATTTTCTGTGTAAGCCAGCCTGCGCTTGTTCTTCCGGTGGACGGTGCACCACTGATCTTCGCGACCGGACTGGGACACAACTTTGTGCTTCATGTGGAAACCAAATCTGGTCCAGGAATTGATCTTCCAGCACAGCCTGACCCGGCGCGTGGTGGATTTGTTGTAGAGACTCAGGATCTGCGCGCCGATGCATTCGAGGGAGAAGCGGCTGGAATTCTGCGAGGAAATTGGGGTTTCCACGCTTTCGAAGGGCCGCGATTCCGGCTACGAACTTCACGTCCGGCGCAGTGGATCATCGCCTCTAAAGATGCAAGCGCCCTTATCGTTGGGAGGGAAGATATTCTCCACCTGGAAGCTGCGGATGCATCCTGCGTGAGCGAAGTAACGTTGCGCGACGAACAAGGCAGGCGTCTGGAGTCGAACTGGAAGGTTGCGAAAGCGGACGAACTTGAAGTGCGAGTGGGATTGCAACAATCGCCGGCCGGATCGTTAACCATGACGGTAAGAAAGTTCGGTCTGCGCGAGGCGGATGAGATCCGCCTGCACACCTACGCGGAAGCCGCTCGGTTGGATGGATTTATGATTCACGCCGGCGATTCTGAAGGAGTGTTAAAGGGCACGCGCCTTGATCAGGTTATGGAGGTCGAAGCGGGTAATCTGCACTTCAAGCCAGAGACACTCTCTAGGGCGAATCAGCAGGATGAGTTGACCCTCGTTTCTCCGGAGCCTGCGGCCGGCATGCTACTCAAGCCGGATGATCCGCTCGCTTTGCGCATAACGCTGAAGGACGGACGACTGCTGGAACTGACATCGACAGTTGGTCCACACCGTCCGAGTGTAAGCGTGATCAGCAAGAGCGTTCAAAATGACCCGAGCATGCCGCCGAATCCGTTTGTGGTTCGGCTTGGGGACAGCGATGAACTGCCGCAGGAGGCGCGTCTCAATTTCTTTCTGAAGAGTCAGTCGCCTGAGCAGTTCGCCGCGACCGAGAAGGTTGAGGTTGCGACCGCCGACGAGTCGTTCCGTGTAATGCTAAGTTTCAAAGAAGGCAATCTAACGCTGCAAGATTCGAAGACGGTTTTTGCCGTGCTCGATCCCATGAGGCTTCTTGGTCCATCCGCTTTCGGGCCGCTGAAGTTTCGTCCAGTGACGGCGGACGGAGTTGAAGGAGATTGGCAGCCTCTTGTCAATCTGGTGCGCGTCCCAGCTCTCAAAGGCGTGCATTGCCTGACAGGACGCGAAAAACAATGCACCCTTAGCGGCGACAAACTTTTCCTGATTGATGCGGTGAGCACGGACCCAGACTTTAGCAACTCGGTTACAGTTCCTGACGGCTTTGCCGAGGAGACCCTCGTGATCCCGCCGATGAAAGGAAGAACGCTCTACCTCAAGTTAAGAGATGACCCGACTACTATCGACACGGCGGTCGTGCCGACGCCGTCGCCATAATCAATCGCAAGACACGTACATCCTGCGCTAGACTATTAGGCAGAAAAGCGGGCAAGTGGATAGACGCCTAAGAGCGCGAGAGTGGCGGAATTGGCAGACGCACCAGACTTAGGATCTGGCGGGTAAAACCGTGGGGGTTCGAGTCCCCCCTTTCGCACCAATTGTTTAAGGGCGGATTTTGAATCGACCCTTTTCTTGTTTGCAGTTAGGACTCAGCCGGAAAATGCGAACGGTGTGAGTTTAGATTGGAGAGCTATCGATGGCGTCGAATGCCTCGGATTCCTTCTCTTCGTGAAAGCCGGGATGGCTTTGCAACAACCGGGCGCATCGGTTCCAGCGAAGAACCGCATCGTCATTGTCTGGAGGGCGAATCATCTCGGCTTCGGCAAAGCAGCGCATCGCCTCGGCGAAGAGGGGAGCAAGAGTATGTGGCTGACGGCCCACACGCATTTGGGCCTTAGCTCGCCGTTCATGCAAGAGGCCGGTGTAATAAAGGCGCTCGTAGCGTTCGCTTAGTCTCTGAAAAAGTTCTTCCGCTTCCCAGTGTCGGTCTGAAGTGTCTCCGCAGAATTGATCAGTGATCGCGAGGCCCAGCAGACGGATTGCAAGTTGGTGTTCGGGCTCGACTGCCAGGATGTCGCGGCAGATTGATTCTGCTTCTTCCGGTTCATTGAGAGAGCGGTAGAGCTCGGCTTTGGAGATGGCTTCGGGAATACCGGCCTTCGAGATGGTCTTTAGTACGAATTCCATAACGTGAACTCCATAATATGAACTCCATAGGACATCCGTCAGCGTCAGCCTGATTCTTTTGCCCCGCGAATCTTTCTGACCAGCATGAGCAGGGGATCATAGAACTCGTCGACCACGCGCTCCTTTAGTGGAATGATCGCGTTGTCGGTGATATGGATCTCCTCGGGACACACCTCGGTGCAGCACTTGGTGATATTGCAGAGGCCGATGCCGAGCTCATCTTTAAGCATCTTGGTGCGTGACTTCGAATCGAGAGGGTGCATTTCGAGGCCAGCGACACGGACGAAAAAACGTGGTCCTCCGAACTGCTCCATTTGCTCGTGCTCGCGGAGAACATGGCACACATTCTGGCACAGGAAACATTCGATGCACTTTCGAAATTCCTGAACACGATCCACGTCCTCTTGATACATCTTCCACTTAACGCCTGGGCGGGGCGTAAACGGCGGAATTTTCTTGTTCACGCGATAATTCCAGGAAACATCTGTGACCAGATCTTTGATGATGGGGAATGACTTCATGGGCTGAACGGTGATGGGCTTGTCCAGAGGAAGCGAGTCCATGCGGGTTTTGCAGGTGAGCCGCGGCCGTCCGTTTACCTCCGCCGAGCAGGAGCCGCACTTGCCGGCTTTACAATTCCAGCGCACTGCGAGATCAGGTGCATGGTGCGCCTGGATGTGATGGAGGGCGTCAAGCACCACCATCCCCGGAGCGATCGGAACGCGGTAGGTGACAGATTGTCCGCCGTCGTTGTTGCCGCGGAATATCTCAAAGATTGCTTCTGCCATCGCGCCTCCGCTGGTTCTGTTTCTCTTTTCTATTTACTTCTCATCCGCAACCAGTTCCTTTAACTCGTCCGGCATTTTTGGCACAGGGGACTGGTGAAGTGTCATTGTGTTACCCGCTCGGGCGATTATGTTGTTCTTTGTTCCCCAAGTTGCATCGAAGGCTGGGTAATCGATCCGGCTATGGGCTCCACGGCTCTCTTCGCGGGCCAGGGCGCTGCGCGTGACGGCCTCAGAAACTGTGAGCATGGATTTCAGATCTTGGGCGAGATGCCAGCCGGGGTTAAACATTCGCGAGCCTTCTACGCTTAGATGTTCGGCACGCGCTTTCAGTTTTCCCAGTTCCGCCATGGCACGCGTGAGGTCTTCACGGGTACGAAAGATGCCGACGAGATTCTGCATGACATCCTGCAGATCGCGATGGATCGTATAAGGATTTTCGCCCTCTTTGCGTTCGAAAGGAGCCAGCAGTTCTCGTGCGGCGGCTTCGATCTGCGCGGGGTCGAGTGGCGTATTCTGTACCGTCTTCGCGTGATCGGCGGCGGCCAAACCTGCGCGGCGGCCGAAGACGAGCAGATCTGAAAGGGAATTGCCACCCAGGCGGTTTGCTCCATGCAGTCCCGCTGCGGCCTCGCCCGCGGCAAACAAACCGGGCACGGACGATTGCGCTGTCTCTGCCTCGACGCGAATGCCTCCCATCATGTAATGGCACGTCGGTCCAACCTCCATCGGCCCCTTCGTAATATCTACGTCCGCGAGTTCTTTGAATTGGTGATACATGCTGGGCAGCTTCTTCTTCACATACTCGGCCGGCTTGTGCGAGATGTCGAGATATGCGCCACCGTGTTCCGTACCACGTCCCTCGCGGACCTCGGTATAGATTGAGCGCGCCACCACATCGCGAGTGGAGAGCTCCATTCTCTTGGGATCGTATTTCTCCATGAAGCGCTCGCCCAGTTTGTTGCGGAGAATTCCGCCTTCACCGCGGACTGCTTCCGTTACGAGAAGACCCTGCACTCCGGGAGGCCAGACCATGCCGGTGGGATGGAATTGCACAAATTCCATATCCTTCAATTCGGCGCCCGCGTTATAGGCGAGTGCCATTCCGTCTCCGGTGTACTCCCACGAATTGGAGGTGATCTTATAAGCTTTGCCAATGCCGCCGGTGGCGAGCACGATCGACTTGGCCCGAAACAAGACGAATCGGCCCTGTTCGCGCCAGTAGCCGAATGCCCCGGCGACGCGATCGCCATCTTTCAGTAAGCGGCTGATGGTGCACTCCATGTAGACGTCGATTCCCATTTGCACGCCGCGATCCTGCAAGGTGCGGATCATTTCGAGGCCGGTGCGGTCGCCCACATGAGCGAGGCGGCGGAAGGTGTGACCACCGAAGGCGCGCTGCAGGATTTCTCCATCTTTGGTGCGATCGAAAAGTGCTCCCCATTGTTCTAGTTCGTGCACGCGCTCGGGAGCCTCCTGAGCGTGAATTTGCGCCATGCGCCAGTCGTTGAGGAATTTACCGCCCCGCATGGTGTCCCGAAAATGAGTTCGCCAATTGTCGGAGGCGTCTACATTGCCCATGGCAGCGGCGATACCACCCTCCGCCATGACGGTGTGCGCTTTACCGAGGAGTGATTTGCAAACCACTCCTACGTTTGCACCTTGAGCGAGTGCGCCGAGTGCTGCGCGTAGACCAGCGCCACCGGCGCCGATGATCAATACATCGTGGTCGTGAGTTTCGTATTCTGTCGTCACAAGATTCTCAAGTCGGTTATTGCGCCGCTAGCAACCAGTCGCACGTAGAGATCGGTTAGGCCCACCGTAATCAGGCTGATCCAGGCGTAGAGCATGTGGCGCTCGTTCAGAAGCGTCAGCCCGCGCCAAGCCGTATGTCGAGGACGTCCGAAGGCAGTGCAAGAAAAGCAGTCGAGCTTTCCACCTACAAGGTGCCGGAGCGAGTGGCAGGAGAGAGCGTACACGGTCAAAAGGATCACGTTAAAAAGTAGAACGAGGGAGCCGACTCCGATTCCGAATCGTCCGTCAAAGCAGAAACTGCGAAAGGCGTCACGCCAAAGAAAGATCAAGAAGATGAATCCTGCATATAAAAAGTAACGATGGAGATTTTGAAGAATGAATGGAAATTTTGTTTCGCCCTTGTAGCGGCGTTTGCTCGGCTCACCAACGGCACAAGCGGGTGGATCGAGGAAAAAAGCTCGATAGTAAGCCTTGCGGTAGTAGTAGCACGTCGCTCGGAATCCCAAAGGGAAGCCCAGAATCAACAACGCCGGGGAGAATGGCCACCAGCTGTGATGGGGATCAATGAGAGGCGAATAAAACGGTGACAGGTATGGTCCCCATTCGTAATATTTGCCTTCGAAGGCCCGCGCAGTTGCGTATGCTCCGAATGCGCCAAGCAGGGCAATGACGGGCAAGAGCTCAACCCACCACGCATCCTGCCGCATAGTTTCGCCAAGATGACCCTGCGCACTTCGCTGCGGACTTGCGGTTGAACTTGTTGCCATAGGGCCACCAACCCGTGCTGCATAGAGTAAACGAAAAAGAGCTTTTGCAAATCAAAAATGTTTAATCACACAGGCGTTCGATCAAAATAGAAGTGGTAGTGATTTCGGCAAGCGGCATTGAACTCTGCTCTGCACTGGGGACAACGATTCCCGCAATTCAGGTAGCTGTCGATCGTCAATTCAGCACCACATGCACCACATAGGATCGCTTTCTGGTCCCACTCGCTTCGCGGCCACACTTCGATCTCATGATCGGCGAGCTCGCTATGACAATCTTTGCAGGCATAGTAAATGCCGCAACACCGCATCTTGATTGCGATAACATCTACTGGCTTGTTGTAGTGGCCGCAACGGGTGTGCGAATCGACATTGATTCCGCGAACTTCTGGAGGGTTCTGGGCCATGTTGGCATCGGCATTCAGCCGATAGTCAGCAGTTCCTCGTAGAAGCCACCGAACTGCCGAAAACGGTCGACAAAGTGGATCTCCAAAATCCAGTGTCGGTCTCGTCCTGAATCATCCGGCTCACGCATTCGACGGTGATTATCGGGATGGACATAAAGCGTGACCTTGTCGCCAGCAATGCGTTCGTGAGGGAATTGGCCAATCAGATGCCCGGCGATGGGGCCGCCATATTCCCAACCGGCTTGTTCCGCTAGCCCCTGAGCGTATCGGTACAGTTCGGCCCCTGTGATGTCGGGCTGTTGATGAAAATATTTCTTGCCATTCGCGAACGCTTCTTCGATATCACGACACAGCTTGAGTTTTAACGGGTCAGAACCAACCACATAAGTGCGGCCGAAATCGGCCTCCCAATCTTCGAACACAGGTCCTAGGTCCAGGAACACAACATCATCGTCAGCCACCTTCAGGTCGGGTGGATTCTCGTCATAAGGCTGCAGGGTGTTTCGGCCCGCGCGCACGATTCGTTTGTGCCAGTAGCGCGTGATTCCGTAAATCTTTTGGGCCAGCGTGTAAATGCTCTCATTGATTGCTGTTTCGGATTGGCCAGGACGAATGAGGTTTTGCTCCTCGACTTCCGCAAACAATCGTTGGGCTTTGTTTTGAGCATCTAACAAGGAAGACACTCGGGCTTCTTCTAAACGCTCCATGGCTAAAAAGATTAGCATTAGCGTTCAAAACCTCGGAATGATTTTTCTATCTGATCAGGGAGCTAGCACGCATTTCATGTAACTTTTAGAGGACGCAGCAGTCTATTAGATTGAGACTGCCTTTTCAGTGTGCTGTCAGGTTGGACGTGAGGGAGGGCACCATTCTTATTTATCTATTGGCTTATGCCGGCGGAGCTTTAACCATATTGAGTCCGTGCATTTTGCCAGTCCTGCCTTTTGTGTTTGCTCGCGCCGACCAACCATTCCGCCGCTCTAGTCTGCCGTTGCTTGGCGGTATGATGCTGACGTTTTCTGCGGTTGCGATCGCGGCCGCGTTCGGCGGACATTGGATTGTCCGGCTCAACCAAGGCGGACGCTATGTTGCCATGGTTGTGTTTCTGGTCTTGGGGCTGACCCTGCTATTTCCTTCCTTGGCTGAATTCCTGACTCGTCCGCTCGTCCGAGTTGGGTCGGGGCTCCAGAGCGGATCGCCAGGGTCTGGCATTGGGAAGTCTTTCTTGTTGGGAATCTCCACCGGCTTGCTTTGGACTCCCTGCGCCGGACCGATCTTGGGTTTGATTCTGACAGGGGCTGCGATACAAGGACCAGGTGTTCGTACTTCGTTCTTATTGCTGTCGTTTGCATTGGGAGCTGCAACATCTCTGGGCATCGCACTTTTTGCCGGCAACAAAGTTTTCGCGGCGTTGAAGCGATCTCTGTCGTTTGAAGTCTGGATTCGCCGCGGATTGGGCGTCGCCGTCATCATGGGAGTTGTTGCCCTCGCCCTGGGATGGGATGCGAACCTACTCACAAAATTGTCGTTTGTGAACACGGGAAAGGTCGAAGAACATCTGATTATGGCTTCGGCCTCGGCCTCGGCTTCGGCCAGGCCAGTGGCAGCCGCGCCTGCCGAGTCGACCTCTCCGGTGCTTCAAGATGAAGGTCCAATGCCTGCCATCCCTGGTGGGGTGGTGTGGCTCAATTCGCCGCCTTTAACCCGCGAATCGCTGCGGGGAAAAGTTGTGATGGTCGATTTCTGGACCTACTCGTGCATCAATTGTCTCCGCGCTTTGCCGTATATCGAGGCTTGGGCGGCCAAATATAGAGATTCCGGCCTGGTTGTAATTGGCGTCCACACGCCGGAGTTTGCATTTGAGAAAGACCGGGCGAATGTCGAGAAGGCTGTGCGAGACTTAAAGATTACCTATCCCGTTGCCATCGATAGCGATTACAAAATTTGGCGCGCTTTTAACAACGAGTATTGGCCAGCCCATTACTTCATTGACGGCAAAGGCCGCATTCGATATCACCATTTCGGCGAAGGCAAGTACGATGAGTCAGAGCATGTCATCCAGGAACTCCTGAAGGAAAATGGCGCTACTGGATTGAGCGGTAGTACAGTCGACGTATCCGCCAGCGGAGTGGAGGCAGCGCCGAGCAATGGGAATGTGAGTTCTCCCGAAACCTATATCGGGTATCGTCGAGCCGAGCATTTCGCTTCGCCGGAGTCATTAGCTCAGGACTCGCGAAAGATCTACAGCGCTCCCGCAAGACCTTCATTAAATCAATGGGGTTTGAGCGGATCGTGGAAGGTAGGTGCTGAGAGCGCGGTGCTTGAGACGGCGCCTGGCAAGATTGTGTTCCGGTTCCACGCTCGCGACCTCCACTTGGTTTTAGGTCCCACGAAGGACGGTAAGCCCGTTCGCTTCATAGTCAAATTGGACGGAGCCGCGCTAGGCGAGGATCACGGAGCGGATAGCGATGCCAATGGCGCGGGCGAAGTTCGAGAGCATCGTCTCTATCAACTCATCAGACAAAAAGGTGAAGTAGAAGACAGGACTTTTGAGATCGAATTCCTAGATCCGGGAGTTCAGGCTTTTGCCTTCACGTTCGGTTGAGAGGACTTGAACAAATTGGAGGAATGAAATGACGGACCGCAGAGGCTTCCTTACAAGTTCGCTATTCGCGATTGCCGGAGCAGGTTTGGCCGCGTGGCTAGGAAATCCGTCGATTGGAGCTGTCGACGCCAAGACTGATGACAAAGGCACTCTGACCGTCATTGAATTTGACGATACCGGCCGAAAACTCGGTCCATCGCAAGTCCCAAGAGTGCACAAAACGGATGCTGAGTGGAAGCAGCAATTGACCGCGGAGCAATTTGAAGTTACGCGCAAGCAGGGAACGGAAAGGCCGTTCACTGGCGAGTATGCCGAATCGCACGACAAGGGGATTTATCGTTGCATCTGCTGCAACAATGCATTATTCAGCTCGGAAACGAAGTTTGATTCAGGAACGGGTTGGCCTAGTTTCTGGGCGCCAATCGCAAAAGAGAATATTCGCACCGGCAACGACGCGAGCCTTGGGATGTTGCGCACTGAAGTCTCCTGCACCGAATGCGACGCGCATCTTGGTCACGTCTTCGACGACGGGCCGAAACCCACTTACCTGCGCTATTGCATGAACTCTGCTGCTTTGAGATTTATTAAGCACGGCTAGTCGTAGGGCCATTCTCGACCATTGGGCCCGGCCTTAGCAGGTTGCGAAATTGGAAAGTGTTGCTGCCATCGAGTCCAGCGAACATTTTCGATGAGGAGCGCTAATAGGGATGCTGGAGCTTGAAGTTTATTCCATGATTGGCGCGGAAGGTTTCGCACGCTTGGTCGCTGCCTTCTATCGACAAATTCCGCTGGATGACATTTTGGGGCCGATGTATCCGGCGAATGATCTTGCAGGGGCCGAGCAGCGCCTCCGGGATTTTCTGATCGGTCGCTTTGGAGGGCCCCAGACTTACATCGAACAAAGAGGCCATCCTCGCCTTCGGGCGCGGCATTCTCCATTTCACATTAATCAGGTTGCCCGCGACCGTTGGATGCGGCTGATGGACACTGCTTTAACGAAAACTTCATTGCCGGACGAAGCCGAACAAGTCCTTCGGGAGTTCTTCAATGACACGTCTACCTTCATGATCAATCGATGAGCGGCTGGGCTGGAATCAGCTAGCGCAAGCAGACAAAGCACAAAAAATCCGAACGCTAAGAGTTGCCGGCGATTCGTTCAAAGATGCAAAATTGAACGAATAAGAACAATTATGAGCAGACTGTCCAATAAAGTGGCAATCGTGACGGGCGCATCCAAAGGCATAGGTGCTGGGATTGCGACAGCCTTCGGATGCGAGGGCGCCTGCGTGGCCGTGAATTATTCCTCCGACCGGGAAGGCGCCGAACGCGTCGCTCGGGCAATCACCGATAAAGGGGGGAAGGCGATCGCGGTCGGGGCGGACGTGTCCAAAACGGCAGAGGTCGCGCGGTTATTCAAAGAAGTGGATTCCGCGTTCGGAAGGCTGGACGTTTTGGTCAACAACGCCGGCGTATTCCGCTTCGGTGCCATGGCGGAGATCACCGAAGAGAGCTTTCACCTCCACTACAACATCAACGTTCTCGGGATGATTCTCACCGTGCAGGAGGCGGTCAGCCGGTTCGGGGCCGACGGCGGGAGCATCATCAACCTCAGCTCTATCGTCGGCTCACATCCAGTGGCAGGAGCGCTGCTGTACGCGTCGACGAAAGGCGCCATCGAAACGCTGACAAAGGGATTAGCGGTTGAACTTGGGCCGCGCAAGATACGCGTCAACGCCATCGCTCCCGGTCATACAGAAACCGAAGGCAATGCAACCGCAGGGATCTTTGAGGGTGGCGCCGGCGCTGTGCTGGCTGGGAAGACGCCGCTCGGCCGGCTCGGTCGCGTCACCGATATCGCACCCTTGGCAGTGTTCCTCGCATCAGATGAATCGGCTTGGATCACCGGAGAGGTCATCCGGGCGGCAGGCGGACTTGTTGTAGCCACCTGAGTGCAATGTGCTGGCCTCGCAATAACAACGCAGTCATGGCAACACAGAGAGGAGAATCCTATGCAACTCCAAGATAACTACTTCACCGCTTATCACAACCTAAAGCTGACACGAGATGACAAAGGCGTGCTCGTTGCTGAATTCCATAACAACGGCGGGCCGTTCATTATGAGCGCGCAAGCTCACACGGAACTTGTCGACGCCTTTTACCGGATTTCGCAAGATCGAGCGAACAAGATCGTAATCCTTACAGGTGCCGGTGGGGAGTTCATTACTGATGTCGATTGGTCCTCCTTCGGGAACGCCGCGGATCCCGGCGTCTGGAGCCAGGTTCACGACGAAGGCGTTCAGGTGTTGGAAAACATAGCCAACATACGCGTCCCAGTCATTGCGGCAATCGAGGGACGCGCCCATGTGCATTCCGACTACGCGCTACTTGCAAGTGTAATTGTGGCAGGAGAGGGTGCGACCTTCCAGGATGTGGCCCACTTCTCCCAGGGCGTTGCGCCCGGCGACGGAATCTTTACCACCTGGAGTTATCGCGCGGGGGCGGGACGAGCGGAGGCGTTCCTGCTCAACCCACAGCCGCTCACGGCGAAAACCGCGCACGAATGGGGAGTGGTTGCAGAGGTTGTGCCGAATGGTATGACGCTACCCCGAGCGCGGGAATTGGCCAAGTTGTACTTGAGGGCTCCCGAAGTGACCCGCCGCAATACGCGCATACATTTCATTCAACCGTTGAAAGAGCGCATTGTCCGAGAAGTTGGCTACGGACTTTCGCTCGAGGGAGCGTCAGCAGGCGATCTCGTCAAATCAATGCAAGCCAAGAGTGAACCGGCCGCTCAGAAAGGAAAAGTCGCATGAAGCTCACAGACCGTTCAGCCTCCTCGATCAATAGTTGCGACCACTGCTTAGGGTCCTGCTCAGAAAGAGGAACGTACTGACCTTTGCTCCTCTTCGCGCCGAACGTCGTGCTTCGCAATGCAGCATGAGAGCCAGGAGGCCGCGCACTTCGGCTTCATCCGACAACTGTAGAAGCACTCGCGCCAGCCAGACTGCTTCCTCCGTTAGGTCTCAACCGTGTTGGTCGACTCGCGCCATAGGCGCAGCGGCTCGCCGGCTAAAACAACTTGTTGATGACGAATAAAATCGATGAGCGAGTGGCGCGCCGTCGTCAGCAGCCACGCCTCTGGATTTCGCGGCACGCAGTCCCACGGCCCGGCGGTGAGCGCTGCTATTCAGCGCATCTTCGGCACCCGCCACATCCCGCGTATGAGAAGACAGATATGCCACGAGACGGCCATAGGATTCGCGCGCGATCTGCTCGATTGTCCGATGGACGTCCTCCTGATCGGCTGCTGTCATTCCTCGACTCTTCGCTTGACATCCGGAGCGAGCGGCCGGACTTCGACCGCGCCATACGAAGCAGCAGGGCAGCGAGCGGCCCAATCGAGTGCCGCGTCAAGCGAGGGTAGTTCGAGGATGGTGAATCCTCCTAGTTGTTCCTTGGTATCAGCATACGGGCCGTCCTGCACGCGGCGCTTCCCATCTTTAATTCGTATCGTGGTTCCAGTTTCGGGTACTTGTAACGGATCACCGCCGACGTAGACGCCAGCATCGACTAGGGCCTTGTAGTATGAGCGCCACGCACCCGTGTAGGCGTCCATCTCATCCTTCTTGCGGCTGGCAAAAGCTTCCGACGATTCATAGATCAATAAGGCAAATTGCATCACGCTTCTCCGTGGGGAACAGTCAGTTTTAGTTACATCTGAACATATGACGTGCGCAAGTCGACGAATTCGACATTGCTGTCAAGAGCTCAAAATAGTGACTGGGAGGTACGACGGTTTGCTGTTCCAATTGGGCGAATGGCACCCGCGGACGGCGGGATCAGCCGCGCACGTATTTGTCGAACCAGTCGATCGTGCGTTGCCAGGCCAGATCGGCGGCGGCTTTGTTATAGCGCTCCGGTGTCGCGTCGCAATTGAAGCCATGCACAGCACCCGGATAAATGTAGCCTTCATGCGGGACGTTCGCCGCGCTCAACGCCTTGTCATAGGCTGGCCATGTCGCTGCCAGTCGCGTATCCAACTCCCCCTGATGCACTAGGATCGCCGCCTTAATTTTCGCAATGTCTTCTGGAGCGGGGGGACCGCCATAGAACGGCGCAGCTGCCGCCAGGTCGGCTCCGAGGCGCACCGCCAGCATATTGGCGGTCGAGCCCCCATAGCAGAAGCCGGTGGCGCCGATCTTTCCACTGCAGTCAGGGCGCGACTTCAACCACAGGGCCGCGGCCACCATATCCTCAGACATCTTGTTCTTGTCGATCTTGTTGAACATCTGGCCGCCCTTATAGTCGTCGCCAGGATATCCGCCCAGTGAAGTGAGTCCGTCCGGTGCAAACGCCATGAAGTTCGCAAGGGCAAACCGCCTCGCGATGTCCTCGATATGCGGATTCAAACCACGATTCTCATGGATCACGATTATCCCGGGCAACTTCGTTATCGTCTCGGAGCGCGTGTCGGCACTGATGGGCCGCACGAGATATCCCTTGATATTTCCATTGCCCTTCGGGGAGGGAACAGTCTCGTAACTGGTCTTGATCCGGTCATCGTTGCGGGCGACTTGCTGGCCCAGCACATAATTTGGCATCAATGCATTGATAACCGTGGCTGCCGCCAGACCGCCCACTAGTCGCTGCACGCCCTCCATAAAGGCGCGGCGACTAATGTCGCCGTGAATGAAATCGTTGTAGAGTTCGATGGCTTCGTTCGGAAGTTTGGATTTTGTCGGTTCCATGGGTTGACTCCCGCCCGCGATAATATCATCTGTTTCCGGGCTCGAGAGAAATCAGATGCATCGCTTTGGTAAGAGTTTGCTCGCGATTACCAACCCATCTGGCGCATCCTTTCGAGGATGAGCGCACTGTAATTATTCATCCGATCGGGCCGCCGCTTCAGAGGAGCCGGCAGAATCGCAGCGAGCCGTGCCGCCTGTTCTCGCCCGACATTTCGGGCAGAGGTTCCGTCGTAGTAGCGACACGCCGACTCTGCACCATAAATACCAGGACCCCACTCGACTACATTGAGGTAGATCTCCAGAATGCGCCGCTTGCCCAGAACGAGTTCGGCCACTGGTACCAGTGCGAACTCTGCTCCCTTGCGGAGGATCGAGCGGCCCGTTCCGAAGAATAGGTTTTTAACGAGCTGCTGCGTAATGGTGGAAGCTCCGCGAGTGCGATCGCCTTCTAAACCGTCTTCGGCAGCGATTTGGATCTCGTGCCAATCGAAACCATGGTGCTCATAAAAGCGCGCGTCCTCCGCGGCGACTACGGCATGCTGGAGTTCGAGCGAGATTTGGCCGAGCGGAACGAATTTGTAGTGTTCGTGGTACGGAGTGCTGTGTATCCAGGCCTGCAAGTGGCGCTGGATGTGGACCGCGGTTGACGGTGGATCGATCCACCGAAGAGCAAGAAGGGTCAGCGCCGCAAGCGACCACAGAAGCACCACCCCAATGGCAAGCCAGAGAACGAATGACCGAATAGAAAAGGGTCTCAGAAAACCCTTGCGAAGACGTGCCTTGGGATGTGCGTCTGGCTTTTCAGTCACACTTCAGAATACTAGCGTGGGCTTGGTTGTCGCTTGTGGCTGATCTTGCGCGCGAGTGTGGAGTGTGGTCTTTACGATGTGTGCCTCCCACTCCCAGCTTTTTTTCCGTCGATCGCATCCAGCTCCGCAATCACGTCAGCAGGAATCTGCAGCCTCGCGGCCAGAAGATTCTCGCGAAGATGCTCAACGGAAGACGTTCCCGGAATCACCAGCATATTGGGCGACCGATGCAGTAGCCACGCCAGCGCAACCTGCATCGGCGTGGCCTCAAGACGCGCAGCAACATCCGATAAAGTAGTCGACTGCAGCGGAGTAAACCCGCCCAGTGGAAAGAATGGCACATAAGCAATGCCGTCCCGAGCCAGTTCGTCGATGAGCCCATCATCCGCTCGCTGCGCCAGGTTATACAGATTCTGCACGCAAACCACCGGAGCAATCCGTCGGGCTTCCGCGATCTGCTTGGCCGTGACGTTGCTTAACCCTATATGACGCACCAACCCTTTCTGCTGAAGCTCCGCCAGAACCGTGAACGGCGCCTCAATCGATCCCTCGGCCGGTTCGTGGATGCTCAACATGCTGCGCAGGTTCACCACATCGATCACATCCAGTCCCAGATTGCGGAGATTTTCATGAACCGCTGCAATCAACTCCTCGCGTGAGAAAGCCGGAATCCATGATCCATCTTCCCCGCGCCGCGCGCTGATTTTAGTGACGATCACCAGATCGTCAGCATAAGGATGCAGCGCCTTCCGTATGATCTGGTTCGTAATATGCGGACCATAAAAATCGGCCGTATCAATATGATTTACGCCGCTGGCAACCGCCTCTCGTAAAACAGCGATCGCCCCATCGACGTCGCGCGGAGGCCCCCATACCAACTTGTTGCCATCCCGGCCCGCCAGTTGCATCGCACCGTACCCCATGCGATCCACCGTCATCGCCGTTCCAGGAAAAGCAAAGCTGCCCGCCAAATCAATCTGTTTAATCATTCCATTCCTCCATACCATTTCCAGGTGAGAACGCGGGACGGACGCATTCGTCCGTCCCAGCGGCAAACACGAAAACTAAAACGACTCGCCCACCATCTCCTCGCTTTTCTTCCAGAGTGCCTCGGCATTCTTAGCATCCAGCGCATATCCCAGCACGCCCTCATGCATGGCATTGACCGCCACGTTATCCGGCACAACCTGAGCAACATGGCAGTCCTCGCAATACCGGCCGCCGACCTCTTCAGCGCGAGCCACCACACCAGCCCACACCGAAGTTGCCGCTCCCTGCGGAATGCTCTTCCACTGGAACGGCGCCTTGCCCTCCGCCGCCAGTTGCTGGTTCCTCTCTTCGATGATCTTTTCGATTGCGCTCGCGTCCACGTGCCGAGCCAGTTCAGTGCGGATCACTCCCGGATGCACCGCCGCAGCCCGTACGCCGCGACCCTTATGGCGTTTGTCGAAGCCAACCGCAAAAAGAATATTTGCCGTCTTCGATCTGCCATAAGCCAGGAACGGCTCATAAGGAGTCCGCTCAAAGTTGGGATCCTCAAGATCGACATTCGAATAGCGGTGGCCCAAAGAAGAAAGATTGATCAGCCGCCCGCCATCGCGTATCAGCCTCGCAATCCGGTTGACCAAAACAAAGTGTCCCAAATGATTCGTCCCAAACTGTGTTTCGAAGCCGTCGACCGTATGCCCCAGCGGAGTGGCCATCACTCCGGCATTAGCAATCACCACATCGAACGCGTCTCCTCTCGCCAGCAATCGATCGGCGCAGGCACGCACGCTTTTCAGATTGCCCAAATCGAGCTCAACCAGTTCAAAACCTCCGCCATTGGAAGCGCCGTCTCGTCGCATCTGCTCAGTTGCAGCCTTCGCCTTGTTCAAATCCCGCGCCGCGCCCACAACCTGTGCGCCATGCGCAGCCAGGGAGCGCGCAGTCTCCACGCCAAGCCCCGCCGAAGCACCGGTGACAAGAATCCGTTTGCCCTTCAGATTCACGCCCGACAAAACGTCATCAGTAGTCGAAGTTGCCCCAAATGTAGTCTCAAGAACATTCGCCATTTTCAATCTCCTTGTACGTACACTTCTAAGTCATTGTTCACCATCGCTCACCCACTAAACCAGAGCATGCTCGAAATATTTCATAGCCTTCAAATCCGTTATAAGCCCCGGACCCGTCGGCCGCCATCCCAGCCATTTCTGCGTCAATGCGCTCGAAGCCGGAATGTCGGCAACCACAAAGTGCGCCAGGAAACCAAAGTGCTCGCCCGCCTCCTCGGCAGATTTGGAAACAACCGGCACCTTCAATCCCCGCCCGACGACTTCAGCGATCTCACGCAGCGGCACTCCTTCTTCTGCAACCGCGTTGTAGCGAACAAACCCAATCGCTTTTTCGGCGCTCTTCTCGAGCGCGAGCCGATAGAGACGCGCAACATCCAGCCGATGCGCCGCCGGCCAGCGATTCGCTCCATCGCCAACATAAGCCGACACACCCTTCGCACGCGCCAGACTGACCAAATAGGTAATCAGCCCTTGCTTCACCGGATCGTGAACCTGCGGCAACCGCACCACCGCAACCCGCACGCCCTTAGCCGCAACCGCAGCCGCTGCCTCTTCCGAAGCCACACGCGGAACCGGAGAATTGGGCGCATCTTCCTCAGTAGCAAGCCGCCCCGGCGTATGCGCAACTGCCGTCCCGGAGGTGACAATCAAAGGTCGCTCAGACAAAGAACGATCAGAACCGGCAAGCGCGTCGCCAAGAACTTCAATGGCGCGCCGGTCAATCTCGCACACCTCCTTGAATCGAGAAAAATCATGAACAAAAGCCGTGTGGATGACGCCCTCCGAAGCCGCCGCTCCACTCCGCAAACTCTCTAGATCTTCCACATCTCCTCGATGCACTTTGACGTCAGCACCCAACGCGCGGAGCGACGCGGCGCCCGCATCCGAACGCGCCAGCCCAATCACCGAATGACCAGCGTTGATCAGCTCCTGAACAACCGCAGTACCAATAAATCCCGTAGCGCCGGTAACAAAAACACGCATAATCGTCCTCCTAAGCATTCGTGAATTCGGCCGATAAAGACGAAGCACAGACGCGAGCAGCCAGCCGGGTCGAGGCCTTGGCAGTGATCGATCGCCATTCGTGGGTCGAGTCAGGCAGACCATCAACCTCAACCAACTCCCGCAGCCAGTCTTGAGCCGAAAGCTGCGCCTGTTCCGATCCAAACGATCGAGCAACCGCGTTGAAGAATGCCGACAGCTCGCGCTCCACCATCGTCATGAGGTCGGGGCAAGGATCACGGAAGGTCTTCGCTGGTTGACGTTGATAATGAGCAATCACATTCATATTCCTCACCTCATCTAATCTGGAACGCGTAATCTGGAACGCGCTATTGACAGCACGCCCAGTTCCAGTTAAAACGGAGAGTATCTCCGAATCACTAGGTTAAGATAACCGGAGAATACCTCCGGTTGCAACTTGTTTTTATATGCCATACAAAAATCACAAGATTGCTCAAAACAAGACCACCAAAAACCTGACTGCCCCGAAAAAGATTGCGCCCAGAAAGCCGCGCACCGACGCGACCCGCAACCGCGAGCGCATTCTGGAGGTGGCAAAGCAGGCCTTCACCCAATCCGGCGCGAATGCCAGCCTCGACGACATCGCCAAAGAAGCGGGAGTAGGGGCCGGAACGCTCTATCGCCACTTTCCTACGCGAGATGCGCTGATCGAGGCGGTCTATCGAACAGAAGTGGAAAAAATTGCTGCGGCCCAGAAGAAGTTCTCCGAAACACTTCCCCCCATCGATGCTCTTCGCGCGTGGATGCTACTCTTCGTCGACTACATCGCGACGAAGCAGATCATCGGACCCGCTCTAAATTCGCTGGTTGGAGGCCCATCCAAATTGTATGAAGGTTCGCGCGCTCAAATTAAAGGAGCGATCGATTCGTTAGTAGAACGCGCCATCAAGACCCGCGAAATTCGTAAAGATCTAGAGCCATTCGATCTGCTCCGCGCGCTGATCGGCGTCTCTCACGTAGCGTCAGGCCCCGACTGGCAACAAAGCGCAAGGAGACTAGTGGACATTCTCATCACCGGCTCGCGCCCAAGCAAATAGGCGCGGCCGGTGGTCTGTCGCGCAGCAAAACAGCGTTCATATCTCATTGTGTTAGGCACCCAATGTTCAAATGAAGAATGTCCCATCGATACTGGCTTCCAGAAAAACGAGGACGTGAGGCTGCTTCAAGTCAACAGTGCCACCCGACCCTAGAACCTGCTCATCATGCGACAATCTTTTGAAGAGCGACGCTAAATTGCTGTTTTCAAGTCCTGCGTTGCCCGACGGAATACGATGCCAAATACTTCGAAACATTTAGAGCCGCGATGGCCTGCAATGCTTGCCCTGCTTGCCGTGGGCGGATTGCGCTTTGCACTGCCCGAATCCTTGTCGGCCGGCCCTGACTGGCTGCTAATCGTTGTCGTCGGAGTGCTTCTGATTCCGACAGCGTGGGCGCGACAGCGCGGTAAAGATAAGCTCAATAAGTGTTTTGGCTATCTCGTGAGCTCCATCGTGACCGTCGACATGATCTGGTCGCTTGGACTGCTGGTCGCGGCCCTCCCCGCGCATCGACAGTCCCCCAAGGATCTGTTGCGTTCCGCAGTTGCCTTGTGGATTACGAACATCCTGGTCTTCGCCTCGTGGTACTGGCGTTTGGATGCAGGTGGTCCGCGCGAGCGTGAGTTGCGTGGTGTGCATACCGACGGAGCATTCCTTTTCCCACAAATGACGCTCGACCAGCAAGCCAAGCGCGAAATGGGAGAGCAATGCTGGAGTCCGGGTTTTGTGGATTATCTTTTTCTCGCCTTCAATACCAGTACCGCATTTTCACCGACGGACTGTCCCGTATTATCGGGATGGGCCAAAGTGCTTATGATGATTCAATCGCTCATTTCCCTGACCACCGTAGCTCTGTTGGCAGCCCGCGCAGTAAATATTCTTTAGCAGCATAACCGCACAAGTGCGCGACGAATCGTCCTCTATGAAAAGGTGTTTCCGCGGCGAGAGCCCGCGCTGATCGGAAACTGTACCAACTCGAATTGCCTCTGCTACAATTCATTTCGGAGCAGGGACAGCTGCTCTACGTAGGTTGTTTGCCTGCAGCACAACTTTGGACAACGGTCTAACGTGGTGGCGAAGGTGTCCATAAACCCCAGAATTCGGTTTTACGGGGTCGAACACGGCAATGCAGGCGAAACGATCGAAAGTGGGGAAGCCGGTGCATACGCGGGTTTCCAACAACGGTAAGTGGGGACGTAGTTCAGTTGGTTAGAACGCTGCCTTCTAACCAGATCCCTTTCTTTTCATACATATACCTCCCATGCTGTCCATCCTGCTGTCCGTTTTCCCTCTTTTGACCTAGTTCGCGGTCCATGCTACATGTCCCTCGGCGAAGGAGCTGAGGAGATGGGAAGGACAAGACAGTATGCCGGCCGCGTCAACGTCATTAAGAGAATCAAAATAGGCAAGAGATGGCCGTTCGCAGCTGTGGTCGAAAGGAACGGCAAGATGGTGCGCGACCATGTCTGGGTCTCCGGTCGCGATGAGCACCACCCCGAAGGGCACTACCACATCGAGTGGTACCAGGGAGGAAAACGAAGGCGCCAGTCGGTCGACGACTTTGCAGAGGTTGTCGAAGCCGCGCGCCGCAAATCAATCGAAGTCAATGCGCAGAAGGCGGGAATCATTGAGGCAAGCCAGGAACCGGAACAGCGGCGCGTCACGATTGGTCAAGCCATTGACGAGTATCTTGATTTCATTAAGGCTCACCGCAAAGAACGAACGTACGTCACTTACCGCTACACGCTCGACAAACTTCTCAGACTGTGGTGCCGAAGATCTTTTGTGGACCAGATCACCCGCGACGACATCTTGCAGTTCATGACCGATTGCTACAAACACGGTCTTGGCAAACGCACGGTTTATGACAAACTCGTCGTTGTGCTCCAGCTTTTTAAACGTTACGGAAAGATCAAACTGATTGAATCGACGGACTGGCCAGAGTACGTCGATACCATCCGTCCTATTTACGAAGCAGAAGAAATCGAGGCCATGCTCAAACACGCGGACCAAGATGAGGCCGTATTTCTCAAGTTCCTGCTCGCTTCGGGTTTCCGCGACTGCGAGGTTCGTCATGTCGCTTGGCGTGACATGGATTTTCGCCATAGTCTGGTGCGCGTGACTGCCAAACCGCTTTGGGGGTTCGGACCGAAAAACTGGGAGGAGCGGGCCGTGCCGCTTCCTACCGCTCTTGTAGAGCAGCTGCAAGGACTCCGAGAACGGAGACACGGGTTACCTTCACAACTAGTCTTTCCGAATTCAAAAGGGAATCCCGACAGTGAAAACGACATGATCGTCAAGCGCGTCGCCGAGCGTGCCGAATTGAACTGCGGACAATGCGTCACCAAACACGGAAACAAATGCGCCCAAGGGCCGTACTGCCGGCATTTCTTTCTCCACAAGTTCCGTCACACTTTCGCAACAGAGCACTTGCGGCACGGCGTCGACATTCGGACATTGCAAAACTGGATGGGCCATCGCGACATTAAGTCCACGATGGTCTACCTGAAGGGTGTGCAATCCAAAGACGCACTCGCTAAGGTTAACGCTGGAGCGTTGGCACGGTACGTTGCGTGACGGGTGACGTCGCAATGCAGGCCAATTTTGAACCGCACGGGTTTCGCGGCATCGCGGCGCGTTGAGACTCTGAACCTCGAAGCCGTTTGACACAGGTCACTGACTGTTCTAAACCAGCGAGATTGTCAGAGGTTGAATCGTCTTCTGTTGAGGTCCCCAAATATGAGTCTGATAACGCAATTAGAAAAAGAGACCCGCGTTTTACGCGCACGGGACGTTGCAAAATTGTTCCAAGTCACGCCCCAGCATGTCTACAAGATGGCAGCAGGTGGCAGGCTCCCATCCTTTCGACTGGCGGGGGCAATCCGTTTCGATCCGCATGAATTAGCGAACTGGCTTCGAAAGGCGCAGCCAGTTTCCTATCGGCCGGAAGATGCCAACGAGTGGCGAAGTACTGCATAAATTGACCCAATACCGCCTCTCTGCAAAAGCCATCGATGGCGGCGCGGAGCACCTGGTCACCACCCGAAATGTTCTCAGTTCAAAATTACTGCCTATGCCGTAATGCCTCGACCTGGCGGAAACCGGGGGTAGAGCAAACCTCACGTTGAACAAAGACCCATTGCTGGGCAATTCACAGAAATCCCTATCTCAATTGGCTGGACTGAAGATAGGTGATTCAAGCACGGCACCATTCACGACGGCGGGTGCATAAATCACACGGAAGTCGCGCCCTTCGAGTGGCAACCATTCATACTTTAGCAACTCGGTAAGCAGACACTGAAGGTCTGTACCCCTCCTCAAAGCAGGAAGAAACGCATCGAAATTGACGACAGCGATTCCGTCTTCGGGATCAATCCAAAACCAATGATCCCACACCACGAGGAGGTAGTGGACGTTCGCATAGGACATAAGACTACGTGGCAGTTTCCCACGCTCGCGCAGGAAATCGGGATGCTTTCGAGCGTATGCCCGTATCAGTTGAACTTGAGTGAGCCCCTTCGTTATGTCCTTGTCCCGGTCAATTTGTTCCAGCGTTCTGTTGGGCTTTCGGCTCCACTTCAATTCGGCGAAGACCACAGTGGAAGATGCTTCATCAGCCAGGAGCACATCGATTTCCGTTGTTTTGTCAGGGAGTTCGATTGAGTGGTCAACCCAAAACCGAACGGCAGCGTCCTTGATCCGCTGTCTCATGACCGACTCCTTTTCAGTGTTTTGAGCCGAAAAGAGCGCCGGGTACCGGTAAGAAAAGGACCTTAGGATGTTGTCATCCACGGCGCTCGCCAGAGGAAACTGCGGCGCTACGGCAAGAACCAACCCATCCAACGGGACAAACGGATGAATGCACATGCTAGCGCCGGGCTGGGCCACCGGATCGAGAGTCAGATCGGAAATGATCACTTCGCAGGTTGCCTTAGGTAATCCTGATATCTGACTTAACCTCGCTGTCCAGACGGAACGCCTTTTCACCATCACGAGAGAAGATTCGGGTATTGGTTGGCCAGGTTTATCGAACGGATAGCAGATATATTCGTGAATCGAGCACAAGATGAGTAGCGCAATATAGAACGACTTGAATTCGCCGAGAGTGTAACCATTGAGCTGAAATGCGTCGGGGTGTCTGAAGTTTTCGTCAAGGCGAGCCTGATACTTGGGGCGCAACGCCTCAACGACTTCCCGCGAAGGCTCGTACGAGAACTTCTTTGCTTTTCCTCCTGGCCGCGCTTCCTGCCACAATTCGTCAAGTAACCGTTTACCCTCCGGAGGCTCTGGCTTCGACGGCCCGGTGTATTGTGAAACAATTTCACTTCCCTTTGGTCTATAGCTTTGCTGAAAGGCAATGACCTGCCGCTGCCTCGGAGAGTCCCTAGGCATGTAGAAACGTATCCGTCCATCCGGCTGGACATCGGCCGATTCATGGTTCTTGTGCCACAGAGGGAAGACATGCAGAAAATGTGCGTACTGCTCAGTCACGTGAAGCGCGTGGCTCGCATCTTGGATAAGCGAACCGTGCCAAGTGTATTTGTCAACGAGTCGCGATACGGCCTTGCCATGTTTGGAGATGAATTTGAACCCGCATGTGCATCGATCCAGAGTTACCATCGCGATCTTGTGAAGTGGACTGTTAACTCCAAATTTCTGCTGCCGCAGTTCCAATTCAAGGGCCATGGCGGTCAGCAATGCCCACCTTGCCTCATTGGCGGGTCGCTTCAAAAGGCGCAAGAGTTCATAACATTTATCGGCACGGTCTTCGACGTCCTGAACTGCCCTCCTCAACTCGGGCGAGGCAGCGTCGTGTAGGAAAGGCATCGCTTGATCTCTTCAACAGATTGTCAACATTGCGGAAAAGTAGTCTTACAACACTTGGCTCTGCCGTCCAATATTCGTGCGTCCAGTCTGATAATTGTCAGCGCATTGGGATCAAAAGATGCGGATGGGATAACTGGTCCACTCAACATTAGGCTGTCGAACGCCAAGAGAATATGCGCCCGGTCTAACGCTACTGACGTCAACATCGACTCGTAGAGCAGTAACGTGATTATGCAGTTCCGCCGTGCCAGTCGCGCTCACAATCTGGTTGCCAGTCTCAGTGAGTAGGCCGACATCGTAGGGCCCTTCTTTGCTTCCGATCGGAAGGTCAAGGACCAGGTGCTTGGTAGTTCGCGAGATTTGCAGAGCTGCGCTCTCAGATGGGTTCTGCCCGCGGGCTGCCGACCGCTCACGAAGATCCAAGACGGCTGTGTCAGTCGCTTCCACCGGGTGCCTGGCTCGCACCCACAACCATCCGCCCAGCGCGAAGAGCAGAACAGCAGCAGTTGCCACCCAAGTCAGCACACGCCGATGCTGGATCGCCGCTTGCCTACGAAACTCCTTAAATTCTTGGAAGCACGGAGTGCATGAGCCGAGGTGGTCAAGCCAAGGCTCTGCTTCAGTGAGGGAAACCTTTCCTTGTGCTATCCCCTTGAGTAGAGAGTTCCCCGGACAGCCGATCCTCTCGGGATTAGGGAACTCCGTCGCTAAGCCTTGCCGGAGAATATCAAGCAAGCGCTTGTCCGCCGCGTTGGATTGGCTTTCGCTGCTCAGAGAGAGTCCACTCGCTATAGCTCAATCATAAAAACAGCCCAAGTGTAACTGAAGGAGAGCCTCACGACACATTGGCATTTCATCTACCTCCAGACAAACGTGCCCGTAACAGCCCCACGCCGCGGGTCGACATTATTAGGGAAATTCCCATGGTGACGTGATCCACCTCGTGCGCTGGCGTGATATTGATTCCGGACCGCTTCAGGTAATTGTCGATGACTGCACGCAGTACAGGAGCCGTGTGGGACACAGTCACGAATGTTTCGCCTGCCAGATCCCGGGGACTGATCGCTTTAAGCGCGGCGAGGCGATGGTCACTCGGCAAAATCACAACCAAAGGCTCCTTTACGAGAAGGCGGAACGCCAGGTCTGGCAGCGCTCGTTCCTTTCGAAGAAAAGCCGCATCGATTTTTCCTTTCGAGAGGCCTTCCGCAAGTAGCGGGGAATATTGACTCGATATCATCACGTCAATGTTCGGCAACTCGTCGCGCAATATCCGCAAGGCTTCGGGCATCCAGGTCAATTCGTGTCCGGTCAGAAAGCCCATCGAGAAGCAAGGCTTGACGGGATGAACTGCCCGGCGTGCAGCTTCGGCTGCGGCGTCAACCTGCAATAGAACTCCGCGCGCGTGATCGAGAAAGGCTCGACCCGCCGGTGTCAAAGCGACGCCACGAGCTGTGCGCGTCAGGAGTTGGGCGCCAATTTCCTCTTCAAGGTCTCGAAGCTGGCGGCTGAGTGAAGGCTGCGAGGTGTGCAACTTGGATTTTGCCGCCAGGCTCAGACTCTCGGTTTCAGCGACCGCAACGAAATAACGCAGGTGTCGTAATTCCATTTCCAGTACCCATGCTTGTGAAGCATCGCCACCAAGCCTAACAAAGTATGCGTCAAGTGCGCTACCACCGGCTAACTTGCTAATCCAATGTAGTGATTGGATGCCTTGGGCGAGCGACAAAGTTGACTCATGCCTGATGAGCATATGTCTAATTCAAGGAGATGGATTATGTCAAAGAAATTAGAAGGAAAGATTGCACTCATCACAGGCGGCTCGCGCGGCATTGGTGCTGCAATCGCTAAGCGTCTGGCGGCGGACGGAGCGAAGGTCGCCATTACATACACGAAAGGTGCCGACGCGGCTTCGGCCGTCGTCAAAGCGATTGAACGCGCGGGCGGAAAGGCGATCGCGATTCAGGCCGACGCTGCGGACGCCGATGCCGGTAAAGCCGCAGTCGAAAGAACCGTTGCGACATTTGGTCGGCTCGATGTCCTGATCAACAATGCTGGTACGGCCATCCCCAAACCATTCGTGGAGTCCAGCCTGGAAGAGATGGATCGCGTGCTCGACATCAACATCCGCGGCGTATTCGTTGCGACGCAGGCTGCGCTGAAGCACATGACTGATGGTGGTCGCATCATCATGATCGGCTCGGCGGTGGGCGAGCGTGCCGTTGCGCCGGGACTTGTGCCCTACGCGGCCACGAAGGGGGCCGTCAAGATGTTCACGCAGGCATTATCCAGAGAAGTTGGGAGCCGGGGCATCACGGTGAACAACATCCAGCCGGGTCCGATCGACACGGAGTTAAATCCTGCCTCGGGTGATTGGGCGGTACCGCAGAAGGCCGCCACCGCGCTCGATCGCTATGGGCATGTTGAGGAGATCGCCGCAATGGCAGCGTTTCTTGCGGGTTCGGAATCCTCCTACATCACGGGGGCGAATCTTACCGTGGATGGCGGAATGAACGCCTGAATCGGTGCATGCATGCCAGAATCGTCTTATCCGTCAACTGACAGGTACGGGAGGGGCAATGTTCACGCTTCAAGACAAAACAGCACTGGTCACAGGGGCCTCACGCGGCATCGGGCGCGCAACGGCAGCGGCACTCGCTAGGGCCGGGGCTCACGTCCTGGTTCACTATGGCCGCTCCGCGCAGGACGCGGAATCTCTCGTTTCCGAGATCCAAGCGAAAGGCGGGCGCGCAGAGGCGATCTCGGCGGATTTAGGAACCCCGAACGGTGCTGCGCTGCTGGCAAAACAGGTGCGCTCAATCGTCGGCGATCGATTGGATGTGCTCTTGCTCAACGCCGGAATCAGCAAGGCGGCACGCCTTGCGGATTATGCGGTAGAGGATTTTGACAACCTCTTCGCGACAAACGTCCGAAGTCCGTTCTTTCTGGTACAGCAACTGTTGCCCATTTTAGGCGATGGCTCGAACATCGTTGTGATCTCTTCGATCGGGGCCCACGCCGTCGTTGGCAAGCCAGGCGTGGAGAGCCCCTCGATCCTTGCCTATGCCTCGACCAAAGGAGCACTAGAGACTTTGGTCAAGAACTGGGCTGCCATTTTTGGGCCGCAAGGCATTCGCGTCAATGCAGTCGCGCCCGGTGTGATCGACACGGACATGTCGAACTTTACGAAGACTGAAGTGGGTCGCGAGGTCACGTTGGGGATGCAGGCATTGAAGCGAATTGGCAAACCTGAGGATGTTGCCGACGTAGTCGCTTTCGTAGCGTCCGATGGGGCGCGCTGGATCACAGGTGCGAGCATTCCAGTGGACGGCGGCTCGAAGCTGTAATTAACAACGTGAGGAGCGCAATGGAGACAAAGACGAGCAAAGGCAAGGAGATCAAAATTCCTGGACCGGACCATCCCATTACGATTTCGCCGGCTGAGGGCAAGGTGCGTGTGACGGTCGCCGGGAGGATCGTCGCTGAATCGGCGCAAGCGCTTCGGCTCGACGAGAAGGGATATCCACCTGCTTATTACTTGCCGCGCAACGATGCAGACATGTCGTTGCTCGTTCGGACCACGCGTTACACTTATTGTCCGTACAAGGGTGATTGTACGTACTACAGCATTCCCATCGGCGGATCAAAATCGGAGTACGCCGTTTGGACTTACGAAAAACCTTATGTGGCAGTTGCGAGCATTAAACAGTACCTGGCGTTTTATCCCTCGCGGATTGATGCAATCGAAATGATCTCCTAGGCGCGAAAGGAATCATCATGCCGAAGACTACACCCGAACAAAACAAGGCCCTCGTTCTGGAAGCGTTCGACGCACTCTTCAACAAGCGCGACTATGCGACCGCAGAACGATTTTGGCCGCCCGACTACATTCAGCATAGTACTCATATCGCACCTGGTCGCGAGGGTCTGTTCAATCTCATCAAGAGCATCCCGCCAAATTGAAGTACGAACCGGGAACGATCGTGGCCGAAGGAGCCTTCGTTAATCGTGCACGGGCGATTTAGTGATTTCGGTGCTACTGCTAATTGGATTGCCGCCGATATTGTGCGTGTCGAAGCCGGGAAACTCGCGGAGCATTGGGATGTAATTCAGGATGAGGCCACGAAAGAGCAGTCGAAGAGCGGTGCGCCCATGTTTGGAACTACATTCCCGACGTACGCCGGAACGAAAACAAGTCTTGACGGGTAGGCACCAATGACAGTCCACAATCAAGGCGGCCCTTGCATCGAACTGGAGCACTCTTTGCCAAGCGAAGTGGCTGCGATTTCTCCCTTCGTGGATAAACTCATGCGACTGATCAGGAAGTGCGGCTGTGCCGATGAGGGCGAGAGCGACGTTGAGATCGCACTGCGCGAAGCTCTCGCGAACGCGATCATTCACGGAAATCATGAGAACCCCGGAAAGCACGTCCATGTTCGTTGCCGCTGTGAACCCAGTGAAATCTCAATCGCGGTAAAGGACGAGGGACGAGGATTTGACGTTGATACGATAGCCGACCCGACGGCTCCCGAGAACCAGGGATCCATTCATGGTCGTGGGATTTACCTGATGAAAGCGCTGATGGATGAAGTGCGCTTCGAAGACGGTGGGAATGTCGTTCATATGCGAAAGGGCGCGGGCCAAGCTGCCGGCAACGATCGACAAAGGAGCTCGCGGAAGTAGGTAACTTCCCGATTCCGATTCGAAAGAGATATTAGTGCATCTACTAGAGGAAACAATTATGTCTGCCATTATCCAAGCCAGCCCCCTCGAGAAGTTGTCGCAAGAACCAATGCCAACCGGAGATTCGTGTGTCCTGATTATTTTTGGAGCTTCGGGCGATCTGACGAAACGGAAGCTGATCCCCGGTCTGTATAACCTCGCATGTGAGGGCTGCATGAACCCGCAGTTCGAAGTTCTCGGGATCGGCCGCACCCCGATGAGTTCTGAAGAGTTTCGCAAGAAGAGCGGGGAGGCAGCCGCCGAGTCGAAAGACACACGCGACTTCAGCGAGTCAGGATGGAAGGACTTTGAAGCGCGCTTGCACTACATGGTGGGTGACATCAACCATTCGAACTTCTATGCGCAGTTGCGGGTTCGCTTGGAGGCGATGGAGAAGAATGGTTCGAGCCCAAATCATTTGTTCTATGTATCGACTCCCGCGTCCGTAGCTGGACCCATCATTGAAGGGTTGGGAGCAGTAGGACTGAACCGTCGCGACGGCGGGTGGACGCGGATTGTTCTGGAAAAGCCCTTCGGACGGGACCTGGAATCGGCAAACGTGCTAAATGACGTGGTGCACGGCGTATTCGACGAGAAAGCGGTGTACCGGATTGACCACTATCTTGGCAAAGAAACAGTGCAGAACATCCTCGTTTTCCGCTTCAGCAATTCGTTGTTCGAGCCGGTCTGGAACCGGAACTACATTGACTATGTTGAAATCACCGCCGCTGAGACGGTAGGAGTTGAAAACCGCGCGGCGTTCTATGAAGAGACGGGCGCCCTACGCGATATGGTGGCGAACCATTTGCTTCAGTTGCTTGCATTAACTGCGATGGAGCCGCCCATAGCGTTTGACGCTGACTCAGTGCGGGAGCAGAAGGTGCAGATATTTCGATCCATCCGGCCGATGAGTGTCGAGGATGTCGCACGATTCACCGTTCGAGGGCAGTATGGTCTCGGCGTGATTGACGGGAAACCGGTACCCGGATATCGGCAAGAACCAGGCGTGAATCCCAACTCCACAACCGAGACCTACGCAGCTGTAAGGTTTCAGATTGAGAACTGGCGTTGGGCCGGAGTTCCTTTCTACATCCGGACCGGGAAGCGTCTTGCACGAAATTTGACCGAGATCCGCGTGCATCTCAAACCGACGCCACAGGCATTGTTTGCGAACACATCGTCGGGCATTGATCCGAATGTCATAACAATTAGCATTCAGCCGGACGAGGGAATCTCTATCGCGTTCGACGCGAAGCGGCCGGGAACACAAGTGCGAACGGTGACGGTTCAGGCCAACTTCTCCTATCAAGCGAGCTTTGGCTCGAAGGGGCCGGTTGCATACGAAACACTCCTGCTCGACTCGATGCGTGGCGATGCAACGCTATTTACTCGTCGAGACGAAGTAGAGGCGGAGTGGCGCATCATTACGCCGATTGAAGAAGCGTGGACCCAATTACCGGCGCCCGAGTTCCCCAACTATGCCGCGGGTAGCGAACCAACCTCGTGGCATGAACTGCTCGGAATCAGCGGCAATACTGCGAAACGGGCCATCGATTAAGCTATTCGGAGAATGGCGCTCCAGCGACGAGGTCTGCGAAATTTCGAGGTGTGAACCCCTCAACGTATCGAATACCAAAATCCCGAAGAATGTTGTCAACCGCCGTCATCGGTTTCTGACGAACGACGTTGCAAAGGCATTCTTTAAATCCGTCTTTGAATGCCAGCCGAGGAAAGGCGGTTAGGATCGCCTGCTGTTTCTCCCGCGAGATGCGATCAAGACCGACGCCAAGGACATCCACCGCGATTCCTGAATGAGTCATCACTACTTCGGGTTCCTTATGGAGAGCGAGTGTGGGAGTAGTGTGAAGTGCGATAGCGTCCCATACGAGTTGAATCTGGCGCGTCGAGATGCCACGATCACTCAGAAAGGTGCGAGCCGCGTTCGCGCCGTCTACCTCAAAGCGATTCTCAGTGGTGTAGCGATCGGTCAAACCCATATCGTGAAGAACTGCAGCAACAGCCAAAAGCTCCGAATCTGGTGGGTGTTCAGCTCCATCGGAAAGCACAACGGCAAAAAGCCACGAGCGCATGACATGGTTGAAAAGAAATGGCTCTAATGAACTCCGCGATAGGTCAACCGCATCGCTGACCAGAGCCGTGTCGGGAACTTTGATGCCGGCGAAAACCATACCCTCCTCCTTTCACCGTTGTCGTCTTTGGTGTAACGATTACTCAACCGCTGCATCATTGATTAGCTTTTCGATCTTATGATCCAGATCGTGAGCGATTGCCAGCGCTTCCCGGTTTTCGTACGGCGCCAAAAAGCTGACCATTCTGTCATAGGACAAATGGACCCCGTCTTCGCGTTCATCGACCAGAATGGTAACCGGCGCATAAGATCCGGCGTCGGGAACATGCTTTGCCATCTCCTTCATGACCAAGGGATTACCGATTACGATCCGCACTATCTTCGGTTTGTTGAGTCCCGTCTCCTTTCGGAGAACAGCCCCATGATCAAATTCCAGGAACAACATCAAATGCGTTTTGCCCATGTCGCGATTAATCACTTCTTCCAATTCAGCGAAGGTGCCCGGCGACTTGGATGCACTGGCAAACGCGGCAAGATCCAGTCGGCCGACACCAGCTTTCAATGAAGCTACGACTGCCTCGAATGATCGTGACGTTGTCCGGCTGAAGCGTTGTACTTCGATTGTTTTAATTGGCATTCCATTCTTCCTTCGGCGCGAATGTTGGGAGCGGGCGCCACTTCTAAATCCCTAAGCGGATGCAGCTTAGGATTACCAATGCTACCGCAGCCTTCAGCTGATGCCTTCTGAATCGAGAAACAGCGAGGCTTGTCGGACGAATGACCTGTGAAACTGAAACAACGCCCCGTGTCCAGCGTCGGGGTAGGTCAACAGAATGGCATTTGGGAGATGCTCGCTCAGTATGTAGGAATTGCGGACTGGAATCATATTGTCGAAGACGCCGTTGACGACCAGGCACGGCTGCGTGATCTTGCCGAGCTTGGCGAAACGCTCGCCACTGTATTGTTCCCAAGCTCGAAAGGCCGTGATCTGAGCGATTGCTACATTTTGGCCGGCCAGAGGTTCGCCATCTTGCTTTCTCTCTGCGAGCCGAGCCGCGAAGGCCTCTCCGGCCGCTTGACTCGATTCGCTTGGCGCAAAAAAGAGTTTCACTAGTTTCTCCAGCCCAGGCATATTCGGATCTTCCGTAATCTTCCTGAGTTCCGGTTTATCCATATGCATAATGTCCTCGCCTCCCTCCGGAGCGGTGGCGACAAGCAGCATTTTGTGGACGAGCGAGGGACATTCCAGCGCCACCTGCTGCGCCACCATTCCACCGAGGGAGTAGCCGAGGATATCCAGGCGCTTTAGGCCAAGTGCATCGACGAATGCGAGAGCGTGTGCCGCAATCCCCGCCATGTTTTCGGGAACCTGACCGGTCGAACGGCCAAGACCTGCACTCTCAAAAAGAATGACTTCACGTCCTACAGCAAGCGGATCGGTGACGGCGGGGTCCCAATTGTCCAAAGTCCCGGTGAAGTGCTGGAGACACAACAGTGGTAGACCGTTACCTTTCCCAAAGCGACGATAGGCATATTTTTCGAGCTTGGTCTCGATGAATTGCGTCGGAGCGGTAGTGTTGCTTGCATTAGCCATGGCGTGCTTCCTCCGTTGTGGTACGAGGTTCGAAACCACTATTTCTCCTTAACGACTCCACGGAAACGGCAACATTCAGCAATGCCGCCGCAAATCAGAGATCTTGCAATTGGCTCGCTCAGTCACACGCCGCTCGCCTTGATACTGTTGAGGACGGTGTTGTCCCAGTAAGCGTCGAGCCGTGTGATTTTGGAGTCCGTGTCGAAACGCAGAAGGTAGCAGTGCGGGATGTGTACGTCCTGGCCCTTCTTTGCAACTCCAGGCACTTCGGCAGGTATGGGCCCACTCATCTCGGCTTGGATCACCACTATGTTTCCCTCGGCAGGGATCAGCTCGATCACTTTGACTCGGAAGTTCGGAACTGCATTCGGAAACGCGCGCCAAATAACATCGATGCCACCACGGATTGGCGCGACGCTCTCGCGGCCGTACGGAGCATATCGTCCGAGCGCGCCATCTGCGCAGAGAGCGAGCATGCCATCAACATCGTGGGCATCGTACGCAGTGAAGAACTGTTGGGCCGTCGATACGTAGTCTTTCGTATTCGTTTTCACCTCTGTGCTCCTTTGGATTGCTTTTTCTGGGATCTTTGCGGCCTAGTATTCGAACCACTGGCTGAGCGCTTTGACCTTTTCCTCCGTGTACGGCGGGAACAGGTGTTCGATGGCGACGTCGGGCGGCGAAATGAAAACCGATTTCGCGTGCGTGAGAGCGTCAAACCCGGCCTTGCCGTAGTAGTGACCGATGCCGGAATACCCGACCCCGCCAAAGGGCATGGTTTCGATAAACAGGTGAATGTTTACCTGATTGATCGCGCCGCCGCCGAAGGACAAGCTCGCGAGGAAGTGTTCGATCGCCTTCTGATCTCTGCTGAAGAGGAAGCCGGAAAGAGGTTTCGGATGCTTCTTCACCTCGCGAATGGCCGCATCCATGTCCTTGTATGTGAGGATTGGAAGAAGCGGCCCAAAGATCTCGTCCTCCATGATCGGGTCGTCCCAAGTCACTGGATAGATGACCGTGGGATCGAGATAGCGTGCGCCCGGGTCGGAACCCCCGCCTATGACAACTTTCTTTTGATCGATCAGGCCCGCCAAACGTTCAGTGGCGCTGGGGCTAATGATGCGGGAGTAGTCGTCCGGTCTGCTCTTGGGGTCTGTCCCGTACAACTCGACCATCGCCTTCTTGCACTCAGCAACAAACTCCTCCGCGATGGATTCGTGCACGTAGGCGTATCCGGGCGAAGTGCACCATTGGCCGCCCCAGGCCGTAGCGCCCCAGACAATCTTTTTGGCTGCGTCGGGAATATTGGCGGTCGCGTCAACAAAGGCTGGGTTCTGGCCCCCGAGTTCGAGAAGAACCGGAGTCAGATTTTTTGCGGCCGCTTCCATGACGATCTTGCCAACCTTGACGCTGCCGGTGAAGAAAATAAAGTCGAATGGCAACTTGAGCAGTTCCGTCACCTCGTCCTTACTTCCCGTGACGGCAGTAACGGCCCGAGGATCGAAGTATTTCGGAATGAGATCCAGTAAGACCTTGCTGGTAGCCGGCAAACCTTCGGAGAGTTTGAGAATGCACGGATTGCCCGCCGCAAGAACTTGGCACGCCGGGTCGAAGAGCAGGGTCAATGGGCCATTGAACGGACCTATTACCAAGGTGACACCGTACGGTTCTCGATAGACCTTGGCAGTATGCCCGCTCTCCCGAAAGGCCTTCGGCACGACGACATCTACAGGTTTCATCCACTCTTTCAACTCTTGCTTCGCGAAGGCGGCGGTTCCGACTGGCGCCATAATCTCGAAGACTTTTTCCTGGCTGGCGGTCTTGAAGTCGCTGCTCATCGCAGCCTCAAGAGCCTCGGCGTTCTCATTACACAAGTTCTCAAGGCGTGTCAGCTGATCAATGCGCCACTCGTAAGACTTAGTCGCGTCCGAATCGAAATACGCTTTCTGCTTGTCGAAGATTTTCTGGAACTGATTCATCTGAGTCTCCTTCACACATCGGTTTGTCGATTCCGGTTTTCAGCGGCGTCGTGTTTTTTTAGGCCATCGTGAGAACCATGCGGAACCGGGCGCCGCCTGACATCATGCGTCGATACGCTTCTTCGGCCTTCTCCAATGGAAGAGTTTCAATCATGGGCCTAACGTCAGTGAGTACGCTGAAATCAAGAGTGTCCTGGGTCTCGATCGCTCTTCCGGTCAGGCTGCCGATGACCGATCGGCCCCCAAAAATGAGCGGAACACCGTTAACCGGAATTGGATCGCCCGACACACCAACTACAACGAGCTTGCCGCGAACGGAGAGGCCAGGAAGCAGGCCGGCGATTGCAGCTCCGCTGGGCGCGGTTGCCAGGATCACGTCGGCACCGCCCAATTTTTGCAACGCGGCCCCCACATCCTCATCTTTGGCGTTGATGTAAACGTGAGCTCCCAGCTTGGGCGCAAGATGTTCTTTGTCTGGACCGAAACCGATCGCAACGGTGCGGAAGCCCATCTTTTTGGCGTATTGCACGCCGAGATGCCCCAGACCGCCGATACCCTGGATAGCAACGGTATCGCCAGCACGTCCGTTGTTGCGGAGCGCATTGAATGTGGTGATGCCGGCGCAGACTAACGGGGCCGCATCATCTGATTTGAGTTCATCCGGTATGAGGACCAGTGCGCGTGCCTCTGCGATCATCATTTCCGCATAGCCGCCATCACTCGTCACGCCAGTGATAATGGGGTTCTGGCAATATGCCGTGTCGCCACGGCGACAGGTCTCGCAGGTTCCGTCTTCACCTCCAAAGAACCCGACTCCTACACGCTGGCCGACCTTCCAGGTCGTAACCCGCCGGCCAACCTCCTCGATACGGCCAATTGCTTCATGGCCGGGCACACGCGGATACACGACGCCGGGCAGTTGTCCCTCAACGGTGCCCGCGTCTGAATGACATACACCGCAAGCCTCTACCCGGATACGTACTTGTTCCTCACCCGGCCCGACGACAGGCTTCTCGACGAGGCGAAAAGTCCCGGGTTTGGTTATCTCGACCGCCTTATATGTTTTTCCCATTTTCGTCTCCTATCGATCTGGAAGAACTCATGTGTCGTCCCAAGAATTGCAGACAAGCGGCAGGTTGAAAATTGGCCCTTGCTCGCGATCCTGGCTCTATGTCCCGAGACAGAACTGGGTCAGAGGACGCCCTTGTGACCAACTAGGCATCCCATTGTTTTGGAAGTTTCAATCCTTGTCTTGAATGAAAGCGCCGCAGTTTGGCGTTTCTGTTGGGCTTTAGTGGGTGGGAAACACGAGTGACGACCTCTACTTCTCTTCAGGCGTGGGGAGGTTGAACGCCTTCGGCATAGGTGCGTTTGCCCTTCGCCACCGTCCTGGCGAAGTTCCAACAATCTCACGGAAGCTTCGATTGAAAGCTGGCTGGTCAGCGAATCCGACTTCCAACGCGATTGTTAGTAAAGAGTCGTTCGAGTGCAACAAGAGAGACTTTGCGGCTTCAACTCGCTTATGGATCAAGTAGCGCCGGACGGGAACACCAAACGACCTTTTGAACGCGCGCATGAAACGACTCGCCGATAGCGCACACTCTTTTGCAAGATCAGCAAGCGCCAGATCACCATCGAGATGTTCGTTCAACACCTCGATCGCTCGATCCTGTTGCCAGATCGTTAATCCCCCGGTAACAACCTCGGGCGGCTGGCTCCGGCCCTGGTATGTGCGGCTCAGATGAGCGCAGAACATCATGATCATTTCGTCGACAACTAAGCGTGGAAGCTGAAGTGGACGATCAAAGAACGGCAACATCATCCGAGCCCAATGAAGAATTACGTCATCCTTGGTTCCCGGGGTGCAATGCAAAGTGCGAATGCGCTTTTGTTCGTTCTCGTCACTGAATCGATTGATAACTGACCGGGGTATATAGACGTGAACCGAGTCGAAACCCGAAGTTCGCGTCGCGACCGGCTCCGACTCCATATCGAATATCTGAATCCCGCCGGCATCCCATTCGGTGACACGATGAAAGCGTCCGTCAAGCCACGTTCCCCAGCCCTTAATGCTGTCGGGACGGCGCAAGTGCACGGATATCGAAAAAGCCTTTTCTGGTGGAATGTGTGGAGTGGGTCCAGGAAAGCCGTTCGGCATTCGCATACGTGTCAACGCAACCTGAGAATCTCCCTTGGGACCAAACATAAGTGAGGAAGACTCCAGCAGAGAAAAATGCTCCGCCAATCTTTTTCCAAACATGCCTTGAAGCATATGTTCTGCCTCGCACCGCTCTAGAACTTACCGTTGCTATTTTTCCATTGATCGCGAGGTGGAATCGCTTCGAGCGTATCCCAGTGCTCAGCGATCCTACCCTTTTCAATGCGGAAGAGGTCATAAATGCCAGTGGGCACGCCACCAAACGTAGCCTCGGCAACGACCAAGACGAAATTACCTTCGCCAAGAACCATATGCACACGCTTGTATACGACGGCCTGCTTCTTGGCGGCAAGAGCTTGTAGACCAGCAATCAGACCAGGGATAGTATCGGCGACCCATGGATTGTGCTGAATGTATTCGGTACCGTTGAAGTAGCTGGGAAAAGTCTTGCGACGGCCTGCGAGAAGGTCGTCCATGTAGCGCTGCATGAGCGCCTTATTTGCATCGGTCTTGTCCAGATCGGAGGCGATCGCCGGACCATCGATCATCGTGTGCCCGCTGGGGCTGGGTTCGGTCGCGGTCTCCTGCAAATTGTCCCAGTGCTCCACGATCAGACCGTCTTCGAAGCGAAAGATGTCGAAGCCGATGCGCGGCCCGAAGAAGTTGTATTCGGTGTGAGCGAAGACATAGTCGCCATCTTCAAAGACGCGGATCGTATTGACGGACGCATCGGGCGGCATGTTCTTGATGAGGGCGGCGACACCTGCCGGACCGGATCCCACCTGCAAGTTGTGCTGGATATACTTATTAGGATTGACATATGCGAGCGGAACCGGATCTTTGGTCTCAAGCGACTTCAGGAGATCGATAACCTGTTGTTTACGGCTAGGCGCCATGGATCCTCCGGGACAATCGCTCTCTTTGTAATAATGGACCATTCGGTTCTTTATTTGCAAGCCTCGCAGTCGAATTGACCGATAATGTTGCAATGGGACGACGAAAACTGTTCACCCGCGAGGATGTCCTCGATAAAGCAATCCCAGTCTTCTGGAAGCATGGCCTTGCTGAGACGAGTGTTCAGGACCTTGAACAGGCCACAGGTGTACGCAAATCTGGCTTGTATACGGAATTCAAGGACAAAGAAGACCTGTTCGTGGAGAGCCTGCGCAGGTATTTCGACACCCTGATGGCACGCGGACACCTGACGAAACAGCCTCTGGGTTGGACCAATGTTGAGAGTTTTCTCAGGGTCTGCTATGGGAGTTGGGGCCAGAAGGGCTGCTTCTCGGTGAACTCTATGCGCGAGTTCGCAGACCTCCCCCCAAAAGCCCGCCAGATCATGGTCGCGAGCGTAATGAAAGCCCATCAGTTGCTCATCGACAATCTAGCTGCAGCGCGTGGATCTCGTGACGATAATGATTCCCTCGCTGGCTTGATCGTCACGTTCTTTAGCGGAATTTGCCTGGAGCAGAATCTCGGTCCCGACCGGGCGCGAATCACGAAGAAGATCGACGCCTTCATGCGGCTGATTCGCGGAAGTTGATCGTCAAGTAAGACGAAGAAGGAAAGAATCCAGTCCAAGTCGAACCATTGACTACCTTGGCGCGGTTCGGATTCTTCTAGCCGACTTCTCGGTAGTAATCCGGTGTCGGTGAGCGTATTGGCGATGATGCACAATTCGAGACCGCCCCTCGGATTTCAACTACTGCCCTTGGAAGGAGCATAGACGCTTCTTTCTAGGTGCATTATATTGAGGCTGTTGCTCGAACGGGGATGAGCATGGCTCGCAAGCAAAGTTTTCCGAAGAAGCCGTTGTCGACGCGTCCGGATCACCTGCGGAAGTTCTACGGTGCCAATCTGGCCGAGGTTTTTCGCACACCGGCATATGATTGCTCCCTTAAGAATGAGTTTGGCGTGCCCGACTTCGCACTCACCAGGCTCAAGGGTGGATCGATGGAGATGCAGCGGGCGCCGGCCTATCCTGAGGACCGCGCCATGCTCATCTGCGTGGCTTTAGCTCCAACTCCGGTTGACCGGTGGCGCGCACGAATCGCCGGTCAAGAAGTCAGCGTCTCTCATTCGATCGCATTCGCAACAACGGTAATCGATCTTATGAAGCCGATGGAGATGTGGGCCGCAGGTCCGTTCGACTATCTACATTATTATGTGTCGCGCGATCTGCTGGAAAGAGTTGCAGCAGACAACAGGATTGCGCAGGTTGATTCATTTCGAATGGTCTTCTTTGAAAGAGACCTCGTCGTTGCTCAATTGACCAAGGCTATCCTCAGTCAGGTGCGCAACCGTGAACCGCTCAACATGCTTGCATTAGAGGATGTCTCACTTCTCGTGAGCACACATCTTCTGCAACACTATGGAAACGGCAAGGGAGTTCTCCGGGCACAAGCGGGCCTTGAGACCTGGCAAAAGATTCGCGCAGAGGAGATGTTACGTGCACATCTTGAAGGCGAGATAAGAATTGCGGACATTGCAACCGCCTGTCAGCTCTCCCCGAGTCATTTCTCTCGTTGCTTTCGCCAGAGCTTTGGCATTTCAGTTCATCAATGGCTCATCAGGCTTCGAATAGAGACGGCGAAGAATCTGCTTCGCGAACCCCACCTGAGTCTGGCAGATGTGGGATTTCGGTCGGGATTCTGCGATCAGGCTGCCTTCACACGTGCGTTTACCACGCTCGAAGGGACAACGCCGTTTCGCTGGCGCAAACTGAACGGTCGTAGCGCAGTTGTTACTGACCACCTTGTCTATGGTGAGCTGCGCTCTCGCTAGTGCCTTCTATAGAAGCAACGATCCGCTTCACCGAGAACTGCGCTTTTCTGTCCGCATCCGAGTCCCGAAGAGAATGACTGGAGACATGGTGGCTCAGATAGATCCCGAGCAAATCCCACGCCACCTGGGCGACGTCGGTATCCTGCAATAGGTGTCGCTTGTCGATCGCATCGCGGATCAGCATAATGAGGGTTTGCCGCCAGACAGATTCGGCCGCCGCGGCAGCTTCCCTAACAGGTCCCGGCAAGAAACTCAATTCAACAATGGCTTGAGCGATCGGACAACTGCCCGGAAGTCCTGCCCTCCTCGTCCATCCAATCCATACATTTAGGTAGCGAATCAGCGACGGCAACCCGCCTCCAACGCCAGTGTCGGTTCCGAGGCAGGTACGACTCCAAAGGTCCAACGCAACATCAAGAATGGACCGTTTTAGGTCGCCCAAGTGTGGGAAATGCGCGACGACGCCACTCTTTGACAGGCTCGCGCGTCCGGCAACTGAACCAAAGGTGATCCTGCAGAGTCCCTCGGCGCTTGCCAAATCAAGCGCCACCTTAAGGATGCGGGTTCTAGTAAGTTGACCAGACACTGATCGTCCTCAACTTGTCCTCTACAGTCGTCTCATTCCTGACGAGGTAACCAACGTCGCCAGGCGACTCCGCCGGTATGGTACGCGGTGCACCATCTTGGGAGATTGCTAATATCCCTCGTATTTGTCGATTCGGACTCAGTTTTCGTGTTTTAACGAAACGGATAAATCAGTGAAAAGACCATGAATCCAGCCTCAGCGCCAGCATTTCCGGGAGCGATCTCATTCAAGCACAGTCATTTTGTACAAGAATGGCCGTTCTTTTTGGCGCTACCCTACACTCCGGGCAATCTGACGTCCGCGTTTTTCAATGTTGAGTCTGATCTGAGACTCTCAGCCAAAATCGCTTGCCGGATTAGAGTTATTCATGACGACATCATCGAACGCAGCAAGCGCCTATGGCGCGCAAATGGCGAAATATTTCACGATGAACCAACCGCCCCATGTTGCAATCGATTCTGCGGTTTCCGTCGTCCGACCGCAAATGGCGATTACCCGGCTGATTGCACGAAGCGGCATCCCGGAGCGAACTGCATCCATCCCATCTGAAAAGGCCTATGTTGTTTCCGTTCATCTCAATCATGCGAATTCCGGGGAATGGGAACTGTGGACCGATGGCAAGTACACGAAGACGGGGGCGTGGCCAGTGGGCGGGGTTGCAATGTGCGACCTGGAATCAAATTCGAGTATTCGAAATCCAGGCCCGATCGACTGGATCCACTACCACGTTCCGCGTGCAACCTTGGACGCACTGACCGACGATGCCAGAATGCCCAGAGTTAAGCGTCTCCACTGCGTTTACGGAACTTCCGACCCCGCCGTCTATCATCTGACGCAACTGATTCTGCCATGTCTGAATAGGCCGGAGATGTTCTCTCAGTTGTTCATGGATTCTCTCACCATGACGATCTGTTCGCACCTTGTCGCGCAGTATGGTCAGACTCCTGAAGTTATTTCGCAGTTCAAAGGCGGTCTGGCGCCGTGGCAAAGACGCCGCGTTGTGGAATTGTTCAAGCAGCACTTGGACGGCGAGATGAAATTGGAAACACTTGCCGAGGAATGTCGGCTTTCAGTCAGCCATTTTGCGCGATCGTTCAGGAGATCGTTTGGGACCTCCGCACATCGTTACCTGATTCTGCAGCGCGTTGAGATCGCGAAAGGCCTCTTATCGGAAACCAATAACTCGTTGGTGGAAATTGCGGCGCAGGCTGGATTTTCTGATCAAGCTGCCCTTACTCGGACGTTTGCAAACCTCGTTGGCGCGACTCCAGCAAAATGGAGGCGTGAACACTCAGGCCACAGGATTTTTGTCGAAATGTCTAAAGGTAAATCCCTTCAATCACAGGAACAGATCCCGCGCTCGAGTCCACTCCGGTGACGGAATTGAACCTGCTCTTCCTGTAAATGCGGTATCGTCGCCGATTTGATACTCCGCTAGAGTCTCCGCATTGAACTCAGACCGAAAGTGGTCTTTCTACCCGCCATCACTCCACATTTGCAGCATGATTTCACAAAAGTGGTCCGGGTTTTCAATAGTGCCGTGCTCATTTCCGGATAAGGTGCATTGGAAATCTGAGCTCAATACACGGTTCGCTCAAGCACAAACTAGAGGAGAATGATCATGAAGAAGATTTATCGGGTTGTAACTGTCGTCGCTGTGCTGCTGGGTGCGGCCCTAAATGCAGCCGCTGCGGGCCCTGCGCCGACTGGTATCAAAAACGTGGTTCTGGTGCATGGGGCATTCGCCGATGGCTCCGGCTGGGACGCCGTCGCAAAAATCCTTGAGAAGGATGGCTACACGGTATCGGTGGCGCAACCTCCCGAGACCTCCTATGCCGACGACCAGAAATACACCAAGGCCGCAATCGATGCTATGGGCGGCCCGGTCGTTCTGGTCGGCCATAGCTACGGCGGGTCCATTATCACCGAGGCTGGCAACGATACAAACGTTGCGGCACTGGTCTACATTGCCGCCTTTGCGCTCGACGAAGGTGAGAGCTGTGCGTCCATCGAAACGGCGGTGCCGCAAGCCTCCAAGGCATTCAAGCCGGATAGCAATGGAAATTGGTGGATCGAACAGGACCATTTCGCTGCAGACTTCGCAGCGGATATTCCCGCGGCCCAGGCTCATTTCATGGCCATAGCGCAGGTGCCGATCTCGACCGATTCATTCACCCACAAGGTCACGAACCCAGCCTGGAAGAACAAGCCGACGTGGTACATGGTGGCCGGCTCAGACCGGTCGATCAATCCGATACAGGAGCGGATGATGGCCAAGCGCGCCAATGCTAAGACGGTCGAAGTGAATTCCAGCCATGTGGCCTACATGTCCCATCCGAAGGAAGCAGCCAAGCTCATCGAAGAGGCTGCCACCTCGGCACACGCCAATTAGCAGCGCCTAAATCTTTACGCTGAAAGTTAAATGTACGTCGCGCGGGCAGGACAAGAGCCGTTTGGCGACGCAAACGTTCGACATCAAAAATTAATCGGTTCCAAGTGGATCTTTACTACAAAGGAGAATGATCGTGAAACAGAATATTAAGAACGTGGTTCTAGTGCATGGAGCTTTCGCCGACGGCTCCGGCTGGAAAGCCGTCGCTAACATCCTCAAGAATGATGGATACAAGGTGTCGGTGGTGCAGCACCCCGAGACCTCTTACGCCGATGACCAGAAGTACACAAAGGCAGCTATCGACGCCATGGACGGACCAGTGGTTCTAGTGGGGCACAGTTATGGCGGGTCCGTCATCACCGAAGCTGGCAATCATCCAAAGGTTGCAGCACTCGTTTACATCGCCGCCTTTGCTCTCGATGAAGGCGAGAGCTGTGCGTCCATCGAGCAGGCCCTGCCACAAGCGTCCAAGGCCTTCAAACCAGACAGCAACAACAACTGGTGGATAGAACAGGAGCATTTTGTGGCGGACTTCGCCGCGGATATCCCACGGGATGAGGCAGAGTTTATGGCTATATCGCAAGTGCCGATCTCGACCGACGCGTTCACCCACCAAGTCACGAAGCCCGCATGGAAGCACAAGCCCACCTGGTACATGGTGGCCAGCGCAGACCGATCGATCAATCCGGACCAAGAGAGGATGATGGCGAAACGCGCCAACGCCAAGACGGTCGAAGTGAATTCCAGCCATGTGGCCTACATGTCTCATCCGAAGGAATCAGCCAAGCTCATCGAAGAGGCTGCTACCTCCGCGTTAGCGACGGCAGCAGCTTGAAGAGCCTCGGTGCCTCCGCCGATTCAAGCAAGACCGGCGGAGGCCCGGATGAACATCGTCTTCGGAGAAGAACACAATGAACGATCGCATCACTATCGAAGGACACGACGGCACGTTTGCCGCTTACATCGCGAGACCGAACACTTTGTCGGCTCCCGCCGTCGTTGTTCTGCAGGAACTGTTCGGTGTGAACGCCGACATCCGCATGCACTGCGATGAATTGGCGGAACAGGGTTACCTCGCGGTCGCTCCGGACCTCTACTGGCGGCAGGAGCCGGGCGTCGACCTGAACGTCACCTCCCAAGCCGACTGGGACCACGGCCTTCGCCTCTATCAGGCTTATGACAGAGATGCGGGTGTAAAGGACATAAAGGACACCATCGACGCAGTACGCAGTCTCCCGGAATGCAACGGTAAGGTTGGCTTGCTCGGCTATTGCCTCGGAGCGCTAATGGTCTTCATGACCGCTGTGCGCAACGACGGCATCGACGGTGCCGTCTGGTATCACGGCGCCGATACTGACAAATACCTGGGAGAAGTCGATGGGCTTCATGCTCCCCTACTCATGCATCTGGCCGAGGAGGACGAATTCATTTCCAAGGCTGCACAAGCGGAGATTAAAGCGGCACTTGCTAAGAAACCAAGCGCAACGGTCTACAGCTATCCGGGGCAGTGTCATGCTTTCTCCCGCCATAATGGGGCGCATTACAACGCCGCCGCGGCTCACCTTGCCAACAGTCGGACGAGCGAATTTCTACATCAGCAACTGAAAAGAGATTCGAGATGACAAAAACAATCGAGATGGAGCGGTTCAGTCTGACGAGTTCCAAGCCGTTTGATGAAGTAATAGCCGGTGTAAACTCCGGCATCGGTCATCCGGATATGGCCGAGTTTGGGAGATCAACTCACGAAGCGCGCTCTTTTGCCGAGCTCAAGACCGCAGTAGAGAAAGGCCTGAGCACAGTAGGACTGATGCTGTTTATGCAACTGGATCACGGTGCGGTTCTGCGCAAAGATACAGGCCGCGAGGCTCCGAAGATGATTCGTTTCATCCTTGGCAATCCTCTCATCATGAAGGAAATGGTCAAGCATGTCCCGGATGCGGGCTCTTACGCGCCGGTTACCGTGCTTGTGGACGAACGCGCCGATGGCGTCCATTTGTCATATGACAGGATGGCGAGCTTCTTGGCCCCTTATGGGAATCGCGACGCACTAGAGGTGGCGAGGGATTTGGATAAAAAAATCGAGGATCTATTACGGGAAGCCGCAGCGTGAGCACACTTGACATCACTGCGAAGTTTCCGGCCGGACTCAACGAGGTTAAGAATTTCGTAGGCGTGAATCACACTCTGCGAAATCTCCGCCTCGTCGAATCCAGTGTGGCTCTTAAAGCCTAATCTGCGGCAGCATTCGTTGCGCCTTCTTTGGTTGCCACCAAGGCACCCGTTGCGGCCTGCTCGATAAGATGAGCGATGGCCTGAGGATGGGACAGGAACACGGAGTGACTGCTTTTGACCTCGACAACGGTTGAGCCTGCGCGTTTGGACATAGCCCTCTGGGCGTCAGGCGGGATCATCTTGTCTTCGGTCGTGATGAGGTACCAACTTGGCTTTGTTCTCCATGCCGGCTGGGTGATCGCACCGCCGAGCGCTTCCACACCCCACGGGACCTGCGAGTCGGCCATGAACGAAGCCAGGTCAGGACTTACGTCCGCGGCGAATGCGGCCGGGAACTTGGCCTTATCGAGGAATAGGTATCCGTCCTGAGGCGGGAGGATCGGCGGAGCAGGCGCGCCCGGGGGGGCACTTTTAATCATCGACGCCGCCGATTCGCCCTTGTCCGGAGCGAATGCCGTAACGTAGACCAAACCAGCGACTTTTGGATCGTTTCCCGCTTCGGTGATCACTACTCCGCCATATGAGTGCCCGACGAGGATCACCGGGCCGTTCTGACTGTCGATCACGCGCTTCGTGACCGCCACGTCGTCTGGCAGCGAGATGGTCGGTTCCTGAACAATCGAAACCGCGTAGCCATCCTTCTTCAGGATTTTATAGACATCCTTCCAACCGGACCCGTCCACCAGACCGCCGTGGACGAGAACGATGTTCTTTACAACTGCCGTCGATTTTGTTTGTGCCATTGTGTTTTCTCCCACGCTTAGAATGATTGTCATGATTGCCAGCGCACAGTAGCTGATTCGTGTTCTGACGCCTATTGCCCTCGCTTTACTCTTCATCGGACATCCTCCTTTTCATCGATTGCGCAGTCCTGAAATCGTTCGAGTCTTGAAGCATTTGATAATCGCGTTCTTCCTGTTCAGCCGTCCGTCTCTAGTGCACTGCCTTTCATTGCGACGAACTTACGGTTTCGCTACGTGCGCCGAACCCCATAGTGAGCCCGGATTGGCTCGATCTGGATAGATCTCCAGCATCTGGTCGTATAGCTCTTTCGCAGTCGACGTCATCAAGGCGACGCGCTCAAAATCGCGGATGTATTGACGGGTCTCTTCAATAATTCTTGGACTATCGTCCCTATCAGCTTTCTTGTGCCCCGCGATCACGGCGCGCGGTTTCAACGTCTCAATGGTGTCGAGCGCAGTGATCCACTCGCGGCGAGTTTGCGCGGTTGACTCGGCGAGGTAGAGGTGAACATCGTTATAGGCAGCGTCGCCAGCGACGACCAAGCCGACTGATGGCACGTGAAGACACGTCGTGTTATCGGTGTCGGTATGTCCCACTTCGACTGCGACAAGCTCACGGCCTTCGAGGTCGATCACATTGCCCTTGAGTTCCTCGGGAAGGACAAGGTGCTCCGGAATCTGGCCGGGATAACGTGCACCCCAGAAACTCGAGAGGAATGCTGGTGATATTTGCCGGCGCATGACCTTCAGAACGTCAGGCGTTGCAACCGCTTTGGCATTCGGAAACCGATCCAAAAGGGCGCCGATGCCAAAGAAATGATCGCCGTGGCCGTGAGTGATATAGATCGTAGTCAGGTTCTTGCCGCTCGCCGCGACCCATTCCACTGCGGCGTGCGCCTGCTCGACGGTAAGAAAGGCGTCGACGAGAACAGCGTCTTGTTCGCCATAAATAAGTGTGGCCGATGTCGGCACCCACATCCATTTTTCTTTCCCCGGTGGCAGATCGCGGGTGAGGCCTTGGCGATTCGTTACTAAAACTTCCCACTTCAGCATGGTGCTATTGGTCACTGGCATTGCGGTCCTCCTCTACATCCGGTACTGATCTCGCAGCAAAGCAAGTTACCGCGGCTAAAACGGCCGTTGATCGCTCACACTCGCCGGTGGCCGACTCAGATGAAGATCGTCGAAGGTGAGAGGCCCGCCGGTTTGCTGATGGTCGTAATGGCGTTCGTATACCACGCGAGAATCAGCCCAATGTCGAAGAGTGCACCAGGAAATCTGGCACGTCCTGCCTGACACCCCGATCAATTCCACTGACCAGCCCGAATGTGTCTCATCTGCGGTGTCTCCGAGAATCGGGCGTTCTCGAATCTGTACCGACAAGCCGCCAATCTCAGCCATTACATGAATTGGGACAAGAAATCTTAAGAGGATCGCTCGAATCCGCTCCCGGCCAAATACCGGGCCATTCTCGGTGCCGTCGCTGACCTCGACATGATCAGCGTAGAACGCGTCAAGAATCTCAAGATATGCTTCCCAGCCGCTGCTTATGTCCGCGGCAATGATGGCGGAATTCAGAACCTTCTCCCGTGCGTATAGATCGCGATCCGCGCGGTTGATAGAAGCCAAATGCTGTTGGGTAATCATTGACATTTGTCCTAACCGAGGGAGTCGCTCAGACCTGCGCTCTGCCCCCATCAACGAACAGTTCAATACCCGTCACAAAACTTGAGTCGTCGGATGCCAGATACAGCACGGCCTTGGCAACTTCCTCGGGTTTCCCCATGCGTCCCATGGGGATGGTGGACACAATCCGCGCAATCACTTCCGCGGACTGCCGACTCGCCAGCGGCGTATCGATCGGACCCGGACTAACAACGTTTGAGCGGATACGACGATCCTTCAGATCCGTAGTCCAGGTTCGCGCGAAAGATCGGATTGCGGCCTTACTCGCGGCATAGACGCCGAAAGCGGCTGTGCCCTTGATGCTCGCGACAGAGCCGTTGAGAATGATCGAGCCGCCATCATTCAGTAACGGTAAAGCCCTTTGCACCGTGAACAGCGTTCCCCTTACATTGATGTTGAATAGCTTGTCGAAATGCTCTTCGGTAACGGCTCCAAACTTAACGAATTCGCCCACGCCGGCATTCGCGAAAATAATGTCGATTCGCCTCTTCACCTTGGAGACGGTTTCGTAAAGACGATCAAGGTCGGCCAACTTGGAGACGTCGCCCTGAACGCCAGAAACGTTGGTGCCGATTGCCTTCACAGCCTCGTCGAGTTCCTTCTGGCGACGGCCCGTTATGAAGACATAGGCACCCTCTTCGACGAAAAGTTTTGCCGTAGCGAACCCAATCCCTTCTGTTCCGCCGGTGATGACGGCGGTCTTGCCTTCGAGCTTTTTAGTCATCGCCTTTCTCCGTTGTTACTGAGCTGAAACTCTCCAGCTCCGATGCTTCACGTTCAATCACTTGAGTCCAAGCACCGCCTGGCCGAGGTGATAAGAGAGATGATTTGTGCGGCTGAGCAGGATGGAGAAGCGACTACGCGAGGGATCTTTCGCAAACTCTTCCTCCGACACGGCAGAGTGACGCTGGAGCCAGTCGGACGGCGACATTTTGTCGAACCCTTTCGACAATTCTCCGTTTACGGCAATCCATGCTCGGCGAATCTCTTCGTGCGAAGGAGTGAAGGTCTGCGACTTGTCAGGATTAATGACGAAGGCAACGTCAAACTCGGGATAAGTTCGTTTTCCCAGCCCCAGCAGCGGCAGCATCGCGTCGTGTATGGCTGTCAGATGCCCCCACAAGTAGAGCAGCCTGTTTCTGCCAGGCGCTATTTCCTGCAGAATCTGCTCGGACGAGAGGGTTCCAAAAAGCTTGTCCGCCCGATCGACTTGCGCTTTCCATACTTTCAGCCCGAGAGCTATATAAGAGCCTTCGTTTCCCATGGTTCCTTCTCCTCTCGACGATTGCCATCTTTTCCAGAAGGCACTCCGCACCCGCTCGTGGCAATTTGATTCGAGCCGTCGCAGTCAGCGATCATCTCTATCCGCTGGGGCACCAGTCACGACCCACCGAATCCTTTTCAAAACAAGCCCGCGCTATCCTGTACATTGGCCCTGGCCACTTCGACAGTATTCAGAGCTTCTCTAAACAACTTGATCTTTCCATTCTCGGCAACCAGCCGCGAAAAGAAGAGTTGATGAACAGTTCGTCCCGTTTTGCTTGACACCGCAGTGGCTTCGAATTCTGCAAAGACTTGGTCAGGAGTATCGATCAGCACCTTGGTATTCTCGAACTGGAAACCGGGATAGATGTCGAGCACGGATTGGAAAAAGCCGGCGATCGCGTCTCGGCCCGTGTACTGGGTAGGAAGTCCGAACGTCGCAAGATACGGCAGCTCAAAGGCGCCATCTTCCGCAAACATCTCCGCCGCCTTCTTCGGATCTCTGAACGAGTAGGCGGTGTATTCAAGCATCAGTTCCTTGGCGTTTTTCATAGGTATTCTCCTTTTCTGACGATCAGTTAATCCGCATTGTTATCGGGTGCCCGGAACGCTCGCCTGCAAATGGACTCAACCGGTACCTCATTTAGGGGCTGAGCCCATCCACGCTTGGTTTGCGGCGTGATCTGTGAAGCACATACACCACGAAGAATTGGAGGACGGCGATAAAGAACGGCCCAGCGGATTTCCCGAGATCATGCTCAAACAGACCGATTCCGGCATCAAGCAGTTGCATGGCGCCGGCGAGCGCACCCATGAGCACCAACGCAGGTGCCGCGTGCTTGTAGATCGCCCACAACGCGAACAAAGCCAGAGGAATTGTGCGCGCCGCCGCGTACATCGCCAATATCAACGACGCCTGCGTTCGAACGGATTCGGCAGGGACCAGATATTGCGGACGGATGATCCCCACGATCGAAAAGCCGCTGGCGACCACGACATCGATTGCCGTGACCACCGAAGCCAGCCGCATCGCCTTTATCGTTGTCATTGATTCCTCCAGAACCCTCGCCTGCAAACAGGCGCAACCGGTGCCGCCTCGGCCTTAAACGCTTTGAGCATTCCCGTGATACGCAGGCGCAAAAACATCCTGCACAAATCTTTCGAAGGAAGTAGGCGTCGTGTTCTCCGGCGAACGCGGCTCCAACGGAACGAGGACTCCTGCGTTGATGGATTTGTACATCTCGATGTACATGGCAGCTCCCTTAGGCGGAACACCCAATTGCGTCAATGCTTGCTGCACCTGTTCATATGGGAACTGTTGGTAACGCAGATCCGGTTTACCGATGCCGCGAGCAATCACTGCGGTAGCTTCCGTCATCGAGAGGTCTCGCTCCCCAAGTAGTTCGCGAGTTTGTTTGCCAGAGAAATCCAGGTGCAGGAGGCGCTGCGCGGCGTAATCACCAACGTCGCGCGTCGCGGCCATGGGAAGCTTCAGGTCAGGTAGTAGGGCATTACCGAAGATTCCCATCCCATGAATCATGCCGATAGCCGCCAGATTGTTTTCCATGAAATACGCGGCGCGCAGGTGCAGAACGTTTAGACCGTCGATAGCGCTTAGTTTTTGTTCCGAAGAATGCAGTCCCGAGACCGGTCCGGCACCTTTCGCAACCTGAGCGCCGTAGCTGCTCAAATGCACCGCGTAGCGCAGGCCGGATTCCTTCACGGCCTTCGCGATCCCATCGCTATCTCGCTCCTGCTCCTCCCGGGATTTCGCCGGCGGCAACATCAAATATGCAGCGCGCCCACCGCTGAAAGCTTTGGTGAGAGCAACCGCATCGCTCACAGTGGCTGTGAACGCTTCAGCGCCTTTGTCCACAAAGCGCTGTAGTCTCCCCGAATCGCGTCCCACGACGCGTACCTTTTTGCCCGCTGACAGCAGAGAATTGGCGATGATCGAGCCGGTGTTCCCGCTCGCTCCCAAAATCACATATATTTCATTCGAAATAACGGATGACGTCATGGTGGGTTCCTCCTTGGTCTTGTAAAAAAGGTGTCGAACGCCTTCAGGGCGATTGCGTTGCCTTTGGTGCTCACTTCGGGAACGTGTCGCCGAACATGGGAAGGCCGCTCACAGAATCGGCCTTAGTCGCCTCGTCCTGCAAAACGTCCCAATGCTCTTTGAGAAGAGCGTTTTCGAACCGGACAACGTCGGCTGCGATCCAGGCGGCGGGCCTTCCCATCCCCGTGAAGCGGCCATGCGCAATGACATAATCGCCTTCTGCGATGATGAGCTGGTTCTGGTAATGCAAAGTCTCCGGCGCTGAGCGGACGAGATTGAATAGACCTTCACGGCCTGGCGGTATGTGTGCGCTGTGCTGTATGTAGTTCGGTGACCAGAAGCGTTCCGCCGCCGCATAATCACGCTTGTTGAACAGTGTCTCGAATGCTTCGAGCACGATTGCTTTATTCCGCTCTAGGGACGAGTTGTTCATTGCTTCTCCTGTGCTTGGAACAGGTGTATCTGCGCCTTCACCACAGTAGAGTATGACCATAATCCAGAAGTTGCAAACTATTTTTGTGGAAAAGCCTTCCGGCTTAATTTGTCTCAAGATTTCATCGGCAGTCTATTATTTACGCAGTGAGCTTCTTGCACCAAGGAAGATACGGTTTGCATCCAATCGATGAGGAGTACGATGATGCTCTAGTGGATTTTCCTGACTGGAGCGGTCCATGCGGACTCGGGAAGAGAGGGTGAGGCCAAAATGGGTTATTCGAAGAGTGACAAGGCGGAGACGCACGCTCGGATCGTGAAGGTCGCTGCCAAGAGGTTTCGCGAGCTCGGTCTTGAGGGCATCGGCGTTGCCGATGTGATGAAGGAGGCTGGTACCACGGTTGGTGGGTTCTACAAGCATTTCGATTCACGCGATGAACTGGTGGTTGAGGCTCTAGCCACCGCATTCCAGGACCTTGACCGCTGGGAGGAACACACTGACACGCTAACGAAAGCTTTAGAGAACTATTTGTCCGAAGAACACCGGGACGCGCCGGGAGCAGGCTGCGCGTTGGGTGCGTTGCTGGGGGACATGTCTCGGGCGAGTCGATCGGCGAAGGCCGTATATACCGAACGACTCAAACGCACCTTGGCGTACTCGACGGGCCTTGTTCCTCCAAAAGGCAACTCTGATCGGCGCGCCCGTGCGATCCTCACGATTAGTGCAATGCTGGGAGCGATCAACCTCTCTCGTGCTGTGTCTGACCCGAACCTTTCACGAGAGATTCTCCAGCAGACACGGGATCAGTTAATCAGTTTGAACAAACCCGCGAAACCGCACTAGGCGGCTGATTCATCTCGGACAAAGATCCGGCTACGGTCAGGAAATTTCTACGGGGCCGCCCGCGTTCCATCGCCCGTGGCAGAAACTCCGAACAATCTCGGCAACTGTACTGATCTGAATTCGCTCTGCTACAATTCAATCACAGAGCAGGGACAGATGTTCTGGATCGCGGCTGTACGAGGGCGGTATGGAAGCCAGTTTGACGTGCTGTCCATGCTGTCCATTTCTCCCGGAATTTCGATAGATCCGGTGGAAACAGTTGAAACCGGCGAAACGGTTGACAGCGAGAATAGACAGCAAACATGCGGGTTTGACGCTAACCGTATGAAAAGCAAGTGGGGACGTAGTTCAGTTGGTTAGAACGCTGCCCTGTCACGGCAGAGGCCGCGGGTTCGAGTCCCGTCGTCCCCGCCAATTCTTTCAAGCACTTGCAAGGAATTGGCAATTTGCGTCATGGTCCAATTTGGTCCAGTTAGGCCAGTGCCTCTCACTTGTTGAGCACCATCCGAACAAGTTTGCTTTGTGCCAGCCTCTTGTTCGGCATTCCCGCCTGAGCGTAAAGATCCAGCGTAATGCGACTGTTCGCGTGACGTAGGAGCTCTTGTACCACCTTCACTTCCTCGTTGTTCTGAGTCAGCAATGTTGTGTATGTGTGCCGAAAGGTGTGGAACCCAACGCGCTTTTGGATCTTCGCCGCCTTCACTGCCGGTCGTCCGTATCGTCGCCAGAGGGTTTCTGGCCAGAGCGGTTGCCTGCCTTTCATGGTCGGCGAGGCAAACACCCAGTCTGTTTCGCGATTGTACGGACCAACCAGCCGCAGCTTGAGCAGCGACTCTGCCAAAGCAGCGTCGAGCGGTACATCCTTTGCGGAAGCTTCCGTCTTGGGAGCACCCTGGACCATCATCACGACCGAACGGCGAACATGGATTACGAGGCTCTCGAAGTCCACATCCTCCCATTGCAGGCCGATCAATTCTCCACGGCGCAAGCCGGTGAAAGCGTCCAGTTCCGCCGCCGTTCGAAGAGGTTCTGGCAGTTCTTTGAGCAGTGCCATGATCTCTTCCGGCGTCAGGACATCGGGCGTCCTCATTCGCTTCGCGCTTTGACGTACGCTCTTGATCGGGTTTCGGTCCGTCCACTCCCAGCGGATCGCATGAGAAAACAAGGCGCTCATCAGATTCCTGATTTTGGCCCGGCTCCCACGTGCCAGCGGCATCGTTTTCAACCAAGCTTCGACATCCACCGCTTTCACCTCGGAAAGACGGTATGACCGCCAGCGTGGAAGAACCCACTTTTTCAAGTAAATGTCGTAGGCATACTGCGTTGAGTAGGACTTGTGGTGCTCGTCTGAGCTTCCAGTCGCCGGCTTCTGCTTTGAAAAAATGTCCGGCAGTTCGTGCTCCTGGTAGTGCTTGACGAGGGTCTCGACGCTCACGTTCTTGAGCAGTTGTTGCGGGGTTTGTCGGTTGATCGTTAGACGGATTGCATCGACCGCAGACTGCGCTGCCGATTCGGTTGGAAACTCCTCCAGAGTCCCGACGACAATGTTCTTTCGACAAACCGAACCGTCGATTTGAACTTCTCTCCATCGGAACTCCCAAACCTTTCCTTTCCTGCGATCCGCCAGTTTCAGGCTACCGTGCTGATGACTCGTGCGCCTCATCAATCCTCCTTTGTGAGAGGCGACACGGATGGCTGCCTCAGCTTAGCTCAAGTGGAGTGGCGGGTCGATGGTGAATATCTTTGGGAGGCCGGGGCTTACCCAGTCTTCTTCGTTCTCAGCCAAACCTCCAGATCTGAGGCACGGAACCGCCATAGCTTCCCGAGCTGGATTCCGTGAATTTGGCGATTGCGAGCCATGCGCTGCAGGGTTTTTGGGTGAATGCGGAGCAACTCTGCCGCTTCATCGCTGTCCAAGAGGGGCTCGAATACAAATTCACGTCTTGGCAGGGAGGGGATGGGAGACGGAGCGAATCTTGATGGCTGGGAGGCGGACATGATGAACTCCTAGAAAGGTCGACAAAACGACTTGGTTTGGCCCCTTTTCCGATTTTCTGCAGACGCAGATTTAGTTTCAAACAAGTGGCCTGCTCGCTCGGTTGTCAAACTTCGCGCAGGATCGCTTGTAGTAAGCAATTTGATTCACTCTTACCGCTGTGTCCAATGAATTCTCGGGAGTCTGTTATTCCTCCCGGGAATAACAACAGCGCGAGACCGATCCGTTTGTTCCAATTCTTCGCGAATGAGTTGATTAGCTAGCGCGAGCATATTGAAATAGCGGGACTTACAGATAATGATGATCTTCCACGAAAGCGCCAGACTATCCCTCACGTAGCGGGCTACTGGCCAGGTGGTCTTGCTAGTAAATCCGTCGCTGCTGTCGTCCGGAAGGTGTGTGAGTAATCGCAAGGTTAGCGAAGTCCTGCTGGCTATGTCCTTCGTAGCGAATCGGGTGGAGACTTTCACGACGGCATCGATAACAAATTCACTGACCGAAGCGCTCTCACTTGCCGTTAAATATTCCTCCCAGGAATAACAGACTCCCGAGAATTCATTGGACACCGTCGTCGAGTGGAGTTAGCTTAGCGCCGCTAGCATCCGTTTTGGGCTGCTCCGCCCGGAGGCGCATATGGCATCACGCTGCTCGCAAGTCAGTGTTATCCGACTGGAGATCGAAGTTGAACGCAATCCCCCTCGCTCTCTCAGGCGCAAACGCACCAAGAAGATCGCCGTTGCGGTACGACATCTCTGGCCGAATTTAGGTGCCGATGGAGCGATCCGCCTCGCTGTGCTTCGAGCGTTCTCTCCGCTACCCACAGGGATCACATTCAGCTCGACATTCCCTGGCATACATAGGTACATCTGGCGAGTTGACTCGTTTCCGATAGAGCCAAAGGGAAGTCTAGGTAAAACGCTCGCTATTACAATGGTCGGTTTGCCCACTTGCATTGGCTGCAAATGGGTTTTCCAGCTTCAGGGGATTCACAAATTGCGAGTTCGATCAGGCGTATCGTGTGGCTGGCGAATACCGCGGCGATTCCACTTGGGATTCCGAGAAATGCCGCTGCCAAGCACAGCGAACATCGGACGTTGCATCCGCAAGACTTCGGCTCGGCGAAAGCATTCCGATAGACGATGCTTTCATACTCCTTGAAGGTCGGAGCCGACTTGAGATCAGCCGCGCTCGTGCGCGGAAAGCCTACAGATTATGCGCGGACGGTGCAGGCATTATCCCGGATTCAATTTCGTGCCGGAGGAAGAACGGTGCTTCGCACCGGAAGAATTGTGACACTCCACCCCTTCGAGGGTGCTGCAGAGCGTTCGGGGGCGGTCCAGAGCGACCGGTTCCGTATGAATGACTTGCGGTTTTGAAGGCGCTTCAGAGCGCCCCGAGTTTACTTGCGAAAAGAGGTAACTATGTCTGAAGAAATCATATCTGCGAAGAAGAGCGGGGCGCAGAATTTCCGAATTCACACTGCCAGCACTAAGGTGACTCAATCGGAGTTTAATGAACTCGAACGCGCGGCGAAAGAGCGCGGCATCCGGCTTGGCGAATGGATCCGCGAGGTGCTCTTTCGAGAGCTTCGCGGCAGTGACCAGATGAACTCCGCTAGCCACATCAACTACGGATATCGGCTCCTAGCAGAGGTGGTTGGTATGCGAGTTTTCCTGAATCATGTACTTTCTATCATGTCACGCGGGGAGTGGCTAGACGCTGAACAATACCAGGAAATCCTGCGGCAGGTGAAGGCGAAGAAACATGGCTGGGCTCAAGAGCTTTTGGCGGATCAACCACCAGATACGCACGGATAAGACTAAACGCGACCATTCCCTGGATGCGCGAGTGTAGCCGAGGTGCAGTTTGTGTCAAGGCTCTGAGACCGCTCTGCGGCGGACGTTGTCCGGCCCTGACACAGACTGCACCCCGGCTTTCTGTCTCCGACTATTCGGGAATGGCGGGATGAGATGAAGGCCAGCAGCGCTCTAGGGCGGTGGTTTACTTCAGCACGCTATATCGAAACGCTTCACCAGTTGGGCATCACGTATCGGCGTACGGCCTACAACCATCCCGAGGGCAACAGTTACATCGAGCGGTTTCATCGCAGCTTAGAAGAAGAGGAGGTGTGGCTCAACGAGTACCAGAGCTTCGAGCAGGCCGAGCTGAGCATCGCTCGCGGGATCGAAGAGTACAATCACGTCCGACCGCATCGCGGATTCCCGGGGCAGAACCCCGCACGAATCCCGTGCTCAGTTCCTTGCCCAAACCCTTACTTCAAACACGGCCCTATGTGTCTAGTTTGAAGGGGTGCACTACACCAACGAAACTCCCAAACCTTTCCTTTCCTGCGATCTGGTGGACAATCACAGCTGCGTGATCGTGGGGGCGCAAGGGACGCCGCGTCATGAGCCAGGAAACGTTGGCGCCCAAGACATGATCGCTCGTTTTGCCCGAAGGCAAGGCAGAGAGCCCTCCTCGATCGCAGCCGATGCGACTTACGGTAACGGGGGGGGTTCTGCAATGGTTGCTGGAGCGCGGCATCACTCCTTACATGCGCACGCGAGACAGTGCTCTGGGAAAGAGGTTCGCAATCGTGCTCACGCGTATATCGACGGCGCTGAACGTTGTTGGGTGTGCTCACAGAAAGCGCAATGCACGAGCGGACGATATAGATATCTCGCCATTCACATCCACGAGTCGGCACGACAAAGCACACGGGGGTTGGCGCATTAAGGGGCGGGTGTGACTACAATAGCGGGAGTATCAGTTACTGTGATTGTTTCCTGATCGAGCAAGTCCGGAATCGTCAGCGTGTCCGTTACTTTGATTGTTTCGGAGTCTGTAACATAGACGGTCGCGGGCGGCACCGGTGGGGGTGGGGCATCGCTCCCAGAGCCATTTAGTACGAGGGTCTGCATGAAAGTCGATCCTGAACCCGTACTTGTTAGATTGCTCAACGTCGCATTGTCCGTGAATGTGATCGTGCCGTTCGCAGGCGTGCCCGACGGGGCTAAGTAAGAAATGGTGACCAGGCAACCGCCCGTTGGCAGGAGCGTAGTCGGCAAAGATTGTGCTCCATTCGTGCAACGGATTTGGGGCTGAGAAAAACAAGGCACGGGAGACGCCACGCACGCTGCACTCTGTCCGATGACCATTCCCGCAAGGACCAGTGGATCCTCGCCGATATTTGAGAGTGTGAATGACTGGGTCGCGGTTTGCCCGGGTGCGATTGTCCCGAAACCGAGACTCCCAACCGAGTAGTACACGACTGGTGCGGCAATCGGATCGGGCGCGGGCATAGCCACTACAACCGGCGTGTCGGTTACTGTGATCGTTTCCTGATCGAGGACGTCCGGAATAATCGGCGTATCCGTTATGGTGATCGTCTCGGTGACCGAAACACTCACGGGGCCCGAGGCCGTCACGGTGACAATTGCCGTAGCGAAGACGGATGGGTCCGCATTGCTGGTTGCGACGACGGTATCGGTTCCGATAGTTGCCGGTGCCGTATAGAGGCCTGAGCTGTTGATCGTTCCGCCGGCGCCTCCAGGCTGTACTCTCCAGGTAACCGTGGTATCCGTCGCTCCTGTAACCGTGGCTGTGAATTGACAGGTCTGATTCGTGTTGACTACGGTGCTCGTCGGACTGATGCTCACCGTGGGCGGAGGTGCAACGACAACAGTGACCGACGCACTGCTCGCCTCGTAGTTCGCCGACTCGGCATAAGACGCTCCCAGTATGTTGGAACCAATCGGAAGGCTCGGGATCGTGAAAGAAGCCGAGCCAGAGAGACCAAGAGTGACAGTTGCGATCGTCGTGCCGTTCTCGGAAAACGTGACAATGCCGCTCACCGGAGACCCGCTTGACGAAACTGAGGCGGTCAAGGTGACCGGCTCTCCCGAGAAGACAGTAGTCGGTGAATACACTAACACCGTCGTAGTCGGAGCAGGAATCGTGAAGACGGCAGTGGCAACGGCACTCTGAGAGAATCCGGTTGCGGTCGCAATGGCGTTTATTGTTTCGCTCGTGCCGACAGTAATTGGTCCGGAGTAAGGAGTGGAAGAGATGGACGGCATAGTTCCGTCTGTCGTGTAGAAAATCGCGGCACCACCGATGGAGTCAGTAATCGTTACAGTTTGCGGCGAAGGGAAGCTTCCGCCCGGAGGGGAAATGACCGGAGTTGGCGCGGCCGGAAGCGCTGTGGCGTTCGCCGGAATGATCACAGCTCCCGCCAGACTCGCCACGGCGACGTCATGTCCGCCAGGACTGAAGAAAGAACCCGTGCTAAGTGCCGCGCTGGTGGCGCTTCCAACATCGGGTGTCGGCGAGCCCGCCGCCGGTGAGCCGAAGCCGCCCAAGCCGTTGTTAACCAGAACGTCAACCAGTCCGGCTCCGGATAGGACAATGTCATTGAAGCCGTCGCCATTGACGTCGGCGATGGCCGATTTCAGAGAGACCTGCGTTTCGTTTGTCGTGCCACTGACCACGATAGGGCTGACAAGATCCGTCTCCGTGAACTGTAAGTTAGCGCCTTGGCTTACATTGGAAAAGACAATGGGATATTGCGCGTGTCCGTTGCAGGACTCGCCACCACCATCAACGACCAGCATATCCGGGAGAATGCCGCGTACGAAACTGCCAAGAGCAACTGAGGCCGGGTCGGAGTTCGGCTGTTGTGAGGTGATAGAAACCGCGGACTGGAAGGTTCCGTTGCCATTGCCCAGGAAAATCAGAACCGCTCCACCCGTGAGGGTAGGGTTCCCATTCACATAGTTGCATTGACCTCGCAGCGCGGCGATAAGGTCCTGATTGCCGTCACCGTTCACGTCAGCCACGGCCAACGAAGATAGGACATCGCCGAAAGCTGGCGCGCCAGAAGCGGCCAGAAGCGGCGCGACCGGGGATGGAGCATATACACCCGCCTGATAGGTGAAAAGCTCGATCGTGCCTGCGCTGTTGGCTACAGCAACCGTGACATTTCCAGAGGAGTCGAATCCTCCCGCCGCGATGGCCGTAGGTTGCGCCTCGCCGAGATTAGCACTGATGGGGACAAATACCGGCGATTGGAATGTGCCGTTGCCGCTTCCCTGCAAATACGTGAACACAGGATTACTGCCGTTGCCAGCGGCATCTTCGTCGCTCAAGACGAAAATACTCTGATTTCCGTTGACCTTTCCGGTAGTTACCGCAACTGGAAAGTCTCCCACGGGGTAGGTCGCTTGGGGAGCATAGACTCCCGCTGCCTGGCTAAGGAAGACGGAGACGGTATTGTCGCTGGTATCGGTGGCGGGGTTAACTCCGTTGGCGACCACCAAATCGTCCAGTCCGTCACCATTGAAATCCGCTTTCGTTAGCGCCACGGGTGTGTTCCCCGCAGGATAGGTCGTCGGCGCCAGAAACAATCCGTTGCCCTGGTTCAGGAGAACGGTGATTCCCTGGTTGGGCTCGTAGAGAATCAAGTCATTTTTTCCATCGCCGTTGGCATCGGCGACGATCGCTTCGGTGCCGTAGAGGCCTCGACCGTAAATGTAATCAGGCGCACCCTGGCTCAGCGCCGGAGAAAATGGAGTCGAGGAATTGCCGGGATCAGTCAGGAACAAATTGATGGTTTGTATAGAGGAGAATTGTCCTCCGCCCAGTACGATGAGGTCTGGATTCCCATCGCCGTCGAGGTCGGCAATCGTGATAGAGGCCGCATCGCCGGTGGGGATCTGGTAGCTCGATGGCGAGCCTATGCCAATTTCTCCCCCAGCCGTGGTGACCGGCCAGATATACGCGGCCGTTGTGCTTGGAGTACCCGGATAGTTGGCGATGCCGCTGAAGTATGTGCTTCCCTGCGACGTGAAAATAGAAATCGGTCCGGACACACCATTCGGTGTATCCAACTGCTGTGCAACCGGGGTCTGAAACGCACCCGCTTTGAATTGCGAGACCGCCGCCGTGCCTCCAACATATACGAGCAGAACGGCAGTAAGGTCGTCCGCGTTCAGCGGATAGGCACTCAAGACGTTGGGAGAAACGGGGGTAGGCACGGTTTGCAGCGTAAATGTGCCCGATCCATCGTTGTTGTTGGCCAAAACGTCGACCACAGAGAGCTCGCCCGAGCGCGGAAAGGTTTGATAACTGATAACAAGATTGAGCGTGCCACTGCTATTAAGAAACGACGAGAGCGTGTAGGCGATCTGCCCGAGCGACACCGGCGTCTGAAACGTCCCGTCGCCATTGCCCTTCATCAGGTACAAGTCGTCAAAGTCGTCGGTAACAACCAGATCCATGCTGCTCGGGCTTACGACCGGTCCCGCGACGATCAGGTTGAGGCCATCGTTGATGTTGCCGTAGCTGTAGCCCGTCGGCGATTCCGAAGGTAAGAGGGAAAAGCTGCCATCGCCATTACTTTGAAAAACGAAAAATTGGCCGCCATCGCCTTCGCTATTCGTTATTGCCACATCGAAAGTGGCCCCGCCGCCGTTACCGAAATTACCGCCGATGGCGTTTCCGGTCCCGATGTTCGAAGTGCCGTAAGCATAGACCACTCCTGCTTTGAGGACCGTGTTCGGCGGTTCGATCGCCTGTGCCAGCGCTTGCGGACCGTCGCCCATGGCTATCCCGAGAGCCGCCAGAGCGAGAAGGATCCAGCGGGAACGTGTGATTGCGATGCGCTCAACCTCTTGAGCCCCTCTCTCAGCGAGCTTCCTCGATACCTCTCGATAGTTCGCTTCCCTCTTCACGAACGCTCCTCGCACCGCTATAGGCGATTGCTTGCGCAGCCTCATCGATCGGCGATAAGTGATCAACGATCAGCCAAAAACCGATCAGCTAAAGGCGCCATCATTCAAGAAACGATCAGTTGAAGCTCAACTCTACGCTCACCGCAACCGTTTGGCCGGGCGATACGGGAACCTGGCAGGGAGGTTGTCCAGCGCCACCGCAGCTTCCCGCCGGTGCAAGATTCGCTGAAGTGAAGGTAAAGTTGGCGCCCGTATTGCCGCCATTGCCACCCGTCGCAAACGTGAATTCGTTGCCCGAGCCCTTATAACTTAAATAAAGTAACGACACGAACGTGCCCACCTCACTTATCGTGCTCTGTTCGGTCGCACCGAAGGTTGTGGCCAGCGAGATGGTATTTCCATTTACCGACTGCGAAGTCGTGGCCTCGCAAGGGGAGATTCCGCACGGTCCCGGCAAAAAATTAATATTCTGGAACCTTTGCCCTGCGACATAATTGAATCCATTCGTGTTGACACCAATCACGAGGTAGGGGAAAGCAACTGTCAGGGCCGTAACGGTGTCTTTTGGTTTCGAGTGTTGCACCGCATTAAACGCGGCTAACAAGGCCGCTATTGAGCCTTCTGTGTTTACCGTTCCGTTCGTAAAGGTAATCGACGAGGGGCCTCCGCTGAGCAGCAGGGCGAGAGCGTCATCGCCGCTAAGCCCGTTGGGATCATTGGTCGTCAGGCTATTTTCAAATTCGGTGTGCGATGCGAGCTTTCCGTCCGGGTTCTTAACGTCGATCTTCCAATACCCGTGCACTTTGACCCCGCTCTTCAAACCGCTTGCCGGATGGCTGACAGCGAGCGGCACCACAGCGCCGGACTTCGCCGCTGCGGCCACGGGTTTCGAGTTGGGGGCCGACGCTGACGCTGTCGACTGGGACTGCCCGGCGCAGACGCAGGTCATTGCGGTGGCAAGTAGGCCGACAAGCAACATGCCTTGCGGGGCGATTCGTGAAACCACTTTGTGCTTACTGTTTGTCTTCATGCTGTGTCTCCTTATGCCGTAACCTGCGCGCATCTTTAAAAATCTCAGCCTTCGAAAGGCTGTGTCGTCATCCAGTCGCAAGCTTTACGTGACGATTACGTCGCGAGGTCGTGCGACTCGGCGCCCAACCTAGCATCGACGCGCTGCGCAACAATCAGATAAGAGAGTGATTTTTTTCTGATTAAGTAACCGCCTGGTTATCTGTTAGTTAGGCGACAAAATCCAGATTGCGGCCTGTCACGGAAACCCTAAAAGCGGGTGTTGCCAGCGCTTCGGTGGCACGGTAGAATCTTGCGCTAAGCAGCTTTGGCAATTCCCCACCTTATTTATGCCAAGGTTATGACTGTTGGACGGACCCTTGAGCGCCGTGTTTGGCCTGGCCTAAGATATGGGAGCAACAAGCCTCAACCACAGCGAAATAAAAGCATTTGGGCCCTTCACGTTTGATCCCGATTGCGGCGAACTGAGTTACAACGGATCCCGTGTCCGACTCCCGCCTCAACCAGCGCTGGTGCTGGCCCTGCTTACTGATCAGCCCGGAAAGCTAATTCCGAGGGAAGATATCTACCGCACGGTTTGGGGAGAAGATACCCACGTTGATTTTGAAACATCGCTCAACTCCTGCATCCGGCAGATTCGCTCCGCCCTGCGGGATGATTCGAACGATCCCAAGTACCTTGAGACCATCCCCAAACGGGGCTATCGCTTTCTGGCGCCGGTAGAGGTTTTGAACGGCAATCGATCGCAGTCCGGCGCCGAAGTGGCGCAAGCACCTGAAAATGCGGGATCCGAGGAAACTCCCGGGGTGGCAGCGGAGCCGATGGTCGAGCGCCGAAGCCGGGCGAAGTTCGTGGTGCTGTCAGCCGTCGCAATCGCGCTATTGGCCGCGCTCGCGGTTGCATGGCAGAGCCATCGCCATCAGTCTCTTCGACTCCGAGCAAGCGACACGGTCCTGATTACCGACTTCGAGAACCGAACCGGGGATTCGCGTTTCGATGATGCGCTCCTGACGGCGTTCACGGTAAGCGTCGGCCAGTCTCGGTTTGTGAACTTGTTTCCGCGAAGCCGGCTGGAATCGGTGCTGAAGCGGATGGGAAAATCAGGTAACGAGCGCGCTACGGTTTCCCTCGGGCGAGAGATCTGCGTTCGCGAAAATATCCGAGGCTTGATCGCAAGCACTATTACAAGGACCGGACAGCAGTTCGAACTGACGACTGAGTTGATCGATCCTGAAACCGGAGCAACAGTGCGCTCCTATGAAGAGCGTTCCAACGGCGAAGATCATATTCTTGAAGCCCTCGATTCCATTGGCGGGCGGGTGCGCGCGGACCTCGGAGAGTCGCTCTCTGAAATTCAGCGGGCCGACCAACCTCTGCCGCAAGTCACAACCACTTCACTGACCGCGCTGAAAGAGTATGCGGAAGCCTCATCACTCTGGACGCACACCAAATACGACGATGCTGTCACTCTCTATAAGGCTGCGATCGAACTCGATCCTGATTTTGCCATGGCCCATGCGGCTTTGGGGCGAGCCTACTGTAGTTATATCTACTACCAGACAGACCTGGGGCGAAAGGAGTATGAAAAGGCATTAGCTTTACCGCCGCGACTCTCGGATCGAGAAAGGATGATCATCGAGGCCCATCAAGCCTCCGACCTTGACCATGTACAGGAAGCGGACGGTCTATATCGGTCCTACTTGGCCACTTACCCGGATGATTGGAGCATGCTCGGGAACTATGCCCATTTTTTGCGTAATCACGGGCGCACGGCGGAAGCGATCGAACAACAGAAACGAATCCTTGCGATCGCACCAGACGATGCCGGCACCTGGATTGAGCTAGCCACCGCGAAGCGAACTTTGGGTGACTTCTCCGCAGCGGTGCAAACTTACTCCCGCGCTTTTCAGATTGAGCCGAGCCGATTGATCGCCGGCAATATCAGTCGCGAATATGGTATGGCACTGGTTGGCAATGGCGAGGAAAAGAAAGCGACAGCAGTTTTTTCCGACCTTCTGGGAAATCCAGCCAGGCGCGCGGACGGTCTGCGTTCTCTGGCTCTGCTCGACCTTTACCATGGCAGGTATTCCGCAGCTCAAAGCCGTCTTCAGGAGGCTCTACAACTCGACGAGAATGATCATAAGCTTTTTGCGGCGGCCCGCGAGCACTTCTTGCTGGCGGTGGTGGCGGAAGGCACAGGCAATCCCCGGATGCGTCTTCAACAACTCGATGCTGCCGCAGCCGATCTCAAAGACATGGGACCTAAAGTCGTGTGGGGGTCGATAGTCGGCCAGGAGTATGTCCGCGCGGGCGCACTGGCAAAGGCGGCAAAACTCGAAAAATTCATCACTCCCTTGGCCGACACTCACGATAACGAGCAAGAAGGATACGTACATCTGCTGCATGGAGCCATCGCTGCAGAGAAAGGGGCGACCGAGAAGGCAGTTGCGGAACTGACACTCGTCACCGATCCAGAGTATGGTTCCTCTGTGAACGGTCTCGCTACCGAAACCCTAGCGCATACTTACCAAATATCAGGCAATCTCGATCAAGCCATCGTTTGGGATGAGAAATTTGCCAATTCGCTGGGACCGCTGGCTTTCTGGGAGCCGCAGCAACGATGGTCGTCCACCCGCTACCAATTGGCGGTTAACTATCAGCAGCAGGGACGGACGCAAAAGGCACAGCAGACGCTTGCGACTCTGCTCGATTTGTGGAAAGATGCGGATTCGAATCTTCCCCTGCGACAAGCCGCCTGGCGGCTGCAGGGCCGGTTAGAACAATAATCCCTGGTTAGTCAGTCGCCGCGCGTTTTGCCGCGACCACGAGACCACATGAAATTTTCAGCGGTTGAAACGGCCGGTCGCTAAACCGGCTAGTTCACGATTACAGTCGCGAGGGTGCCTTACCATAGTCTCGGCAGTCCTGCGGAGTATAACCTAGGGTTCCTCGTCCGCCCTGAAAGGCACGCAAGTCGATGACTGAAAATGAAATTAGAGCTGAATTCCAGTGCCAACAACGCAACTATTTGACATTAGAAGAGGAGCCAACATTTATTTTTCGGCTGGTTCGCAACTCTGCACACGAAAGTGCCAGGCACCCATACATGAAGTCCCTCTACTCGCCTTGGGGTACTCCTGTGGGGCACTTGTACTCAACACTCCAGTAGCCAGAATGGAGTGCCCAGTTGGGCAACTCCACCCCTAACTGCTTCGCTTCCGGTCTTCGGTCGAAGTGTTGCATTGTGACGTAGAACATCCAACGTTCAGAACAAAATTATGGTCCAATAAGGGTCCACGAACTGTTTCCGAGTGTCATTAAACCGTTTCTGTAGCGCCATCCGTGCCGCGTGTTTTCAGTTAGTTACGGTTGAAGATTTCGCTGTCACGGCAGAGGCCGCGGGTTCGAGTCCCGTCGTCCCCGCCAATTCTTTTGAATGGTTTACAAAGAACCCCGAAAACCGATCTGGGTCCGTTTGGGTCCAATAGGCGTTTCCGTATCTGCCGATTCGCCGTTCCTCCCATCCAAATAATCGGGAGAAACCGACTTCTCGGGCTAGTGGATTAGCTTTGATTTGCTTCCCGACAACACACCCCCAGGCAGGATGGCATCCACTAGCTTCCCCTGCGCTAGGCGTTTGCTCTTTGTCGTTGCCTGGAGATACTTGTTGGTCACGTGCAGATCGCTGTGACGCAAGTAGTCGCGGATCATCAGTTGGTGTTCGCCCATCTCTGCCAGCATGGTTCCCACCGTGTGCCGAAAAGTGTGCCAGCCCACGCCGGTAATGCCAATTCTCTTGAAGGCCGGTTGGATTTTCTTCTTCAACACAGAAGCCAGGTCGAGCGGTTTGCTTCCCTTCAGTCTTTCCGAAGGGAAGACGAAATTGCCCGGCTGGTTGTAAAGACTCAATGACCTCCACTCCAGCAAGGCCTCCTTCAGACTCGGATGCATCGGCAATAACTTTGCAGACGCTTCCGTTTTTGTGCTCTTCAGGTGCCCACCCCGACGCCAGTAGTAGGAATGTTGCACACTGAAGTTCATATTGTTGAAATCGCAGTCCAGCCAACGCAGTGCCCCGAGTTCCCCTTGACGGATTCCTAAGGCACCGTCCAGAAACACGAGAATCTGGTCGCGAAATTCCAGTTCTGCTAGACCGAGTTTGACTTCTTCCGGTGACAAGACTAAGGGAGACTTCTGACGCTTCGCACTGACGCGCACGCCCGTGCTTGGCCCTCTCTGCCCCCCCGTTCCAACTGGTATTCCCGATGAAATGGGATTGTGGCCACAGAACTCCCAACGAACGGCATGCGAGAACACAGCCGACATAACGCACTTGATCTTGGCTTTGGTCCCGTCCGCAACTTCTGCTGCTCGTAGCCAGCGTTCTACCTCGATGGTCTTGATGTCCTCCAAAAGGAGGTTTCCCCATCGTGGGAGAATCCACTTTTTCCAATACACCAGATACGCATCTTGCGTGGATATCTCTTTGAGAGGCAGCTCCTCTCGACAGTAGTGCTCCCAAAGAGTATTCACGGTTGTTTTCTGCAGGTTCTTTCGCTTGGATTGATTGTTGATTGTTAACCGAAGAGCGTCTGCTGCCGCACATGCCGCTGATTCGTTTGGATATCGTTCCAAACATCCCAGCTGCACCTTGCGACGTATTGGCTTTCCCGTGATGTCGTTCTCCCACCACCGGTACACCCATACTGCGGAACCTCTCTTCCGCTCTTCGAGCCCCAGACTTCCTTGTTGGTAGCGTGTCCGTCTAAACAAAATTCCTCCTTTGTTTAAACGGCACCGACAGCCCAATCCAGAATAGTCCAGGACTGCACAAGGGTCGAGAGAGATTTTGTCGGCAAGCTAGCTCCTCAACTTGCGATCCCATCCAGCCACTCGTTGAGTGCTGAAGGCCGAAATCGCCAGAGTCTGCCTACGTGAACGCCCGGAATGATTCCTCGGCGCGCTTTGTTACGAAGGGTTTTGGGGTGAATTCTCAAAAGCTTTGCCGCTTCCGCCACATCCAACAATGACTCAAAATTGGATTCGACTTGGGCTCGCCGTACTTGCTTCTTGTCCGCTGACCTAATTTCGAGAGTTGGCAGATCGGTATGCGGTTGCATTGAATTTACTCCTCACTGGAGAAACTGCTTCAGAGAAGCTTTCCCCAATCAACCACGCTGCCGGCTGCGCACATCCAGCGTACCAAGCAGCGCGCTTGACAATATCCTATAAGTGTACATATAGTCAAGTCGTAACGTTACATTTTTATCGCTTGTAGCCACCAAGAGAGGACTACATGGCAGAGAACGCAGCGTCACCGCAGCAGCCGGTCATCTCCATTCGCATCTCCGATGCTCTTCGCTTAAAGCTTGAGACCTTGAGGAAAATCATATCTCTCAAGAGCGGCCAGACTGTCTCGACATCGGAGGCGGCAAAGCAGCTTCTGGAGTCTGCCCGAGACGACCGTCTTGAGTTGGTAAACCTGCTCAGTGAGCCCACAGATTCGCTGCTGAGAATTCGTGGGAAGGCAGACTCAGGACTCTCGCTTTCGCAGGCAGAATGGACGATGGTCGCCCATTATTGTTCGGTGGGCGCAGAGTCATTTATGAACAGCGCGCAAAGTCAAATTTCATACGAGACCCTGGCCGAAATCCTTGAGGCATTCCTTGCGGCTTACGCCATCGCCCGGAGACCGAAGAAGTCGCCAGTGGACTTTGTATATCTGATGAGTCTCCCAGGGGACAAACAGGTCGAGGCCAAGGCTGAAGATATTGGATGTGATGACGTGCGCCGGGTGGTTACGCGCACCATTCAGATGCTGAGGAACCCGACTCAAAAGCGGCGCAAACCGATCCTCGCCGTGCGGAATCTCTACCGGCTTCTCGATGAGGAGAAGTTCTCCAATATTGAGAAGCTGAACGAGGTGCTTTGGCCGCACTGGTCGGCCCTGTGGCGCGTGTGCGCGCGCGGCCACTATTCGCTTCACCGAAAGCCCCTCCGGGAAAAGGCGCCTGCGGAGACAAACGACGAGGATTTTGAGCTTGCGGTTCAGCCAGCATTGCCGTCCTTGGAAGAAGGCGGATACCGCCTCGATCTGGTGCGGGAAGAAGGGAATGAATTCTCCCCTCGTTTGCAGTTCCCCGGAGCCCTTACGCCGCGGTATCCGGTGGTTGGATATCCGAGGATTGCGGAGTTCCGAAGGCTGCTCGAAGAGCTCGATTTGGAGAGGGACCTTTGCCAATGGCAAGGGTACTACTTCTATGCTCACACGGAGATCTTGGAGAACGACGAAAGAGGAGTGTTTTTCTTTGCGCGTGAGAACGGAATCACGTTCGGATTCCCGATGGAGCACTGGCAATCGATCCGGAAGCTGTTTCGGCGCGCATGGCAGGCTCCGGAAGTAAGGCGTCTATGGGACGCGTTGGCTCTTGAGTATGGCGAACTGTAAGAGCGGCGGTGCTTCGCACCGGAAGAAGGGTGGACACGTCACCCCCAAATTGGGAACTGCGAAGCGCCAGCCGGAGCTTCGATGTTTACGCAGGTTAACTTTCGCTGCGTCAACAAAATTCGTCGCCTGCTGGTGACTGCGATATCGAACAATGATGTTTGTTTGCGACAAAGCGCTGCCCATCGTCGATCGCGTAAACGTATTGAAGCGCAAGACCTTGCTGTGAACTAACAAGTACGCAGCTTAATCGCACCGGAATCAAGCGCAGTAGTGCAACAAGGCGGTTCGTCCAATGAGTAGTCCCCGCGTTCAAGCTAATCCCCAGTCCAGTTTTCCGTTCGGCGACGAAGCGAAGCCCGGTTTCCGCACCAAGACTGCGGCCACGAGACTGACTCCCGAAGAATTGGGAGAATTAGAAGCTGCCGCCGAAAGCGCGGGACAGGCTCTCTCCGAGTGGCTGCGCGGGACCGCTCTGTGCGCTGCGCGACAGCGGCCCGCTGATCCCGCCGAACTGGTATTGGCCGAAGTCTGGGCGGTGCGCTACGCGTTCTTGAATCTCTTCCATGCAGCCGCCGAGGCCGCAGCGGAAGGTAGACAACTGTTGCCCGATTCCGTCCTCAAAATCCGCGACCAAGCCGACGCGCGAAAGCTCTATCAGGCTCGCAAACTTCTCGAAGAATTCTTTGCCCGCGAGGGCAAAGTAAGAACCCGTATGCCATGAGTGCCCTGCCTTTTCCCGAAAGCTTTTCGCTCTTGACGCCGTTGCTTTGGGTAGCCGCGATGTTGCTTTTGCTACTGGCTGTGCGGAGTGTGTTGCAGAACCGGTCCTCACCTAAAGGGCGGGATGTGGAGACAATCGAATGGGGCCGACCTCGGCCGAGTTTGATCCACAGATGGAGGATAAAGATGGGCAGAATCCGATTCCGACTGCCGAGATTTTCGCAGCGGCAGATGCCAGAGATCGCGCCGAAACCAGCACCATCAGTGCCCGCGAATGCTCCCGCCGATCCGCTGAAGAACCCGACCCAGCCGATGCTCGCGCTTTTTGGTTCGGCCATCAATGGTTCGACCACCGGTGCGCCCGAGACCAAACCCAAAGAGACGTTCGCATGGGAGAAAACGAAGGGAATCGAATGAGAGACAAATTGCCAAGAACACCACTTCACGCTTGAGGACGCACGGTATGCTCACGATCTCGAAACCGCTGTCAGCCAGCCAGGCGCAGACCTACCATGTGCGGGAGTTTGCCTCGCAGGAACAGAACTACTGGAGCCGCGATCAGCAGGGTCACAGTGAGTGGCAGGGCAGACTCGCCGAGCAGTGGGGGTTGCAAGGTGGCGTTGGTTCCGAACACTTTGCACGACTAAGTGAAGGCCAACATCCGTACACCGAAGAGCAGCTGGTACGGCATCAAGTTTCGAGAACCTATGGAGGCAAATTTGGCAGAGAGGTAACCAGCGCCGAGCATCGCGCCGGGTGGGACGCCACATTCTCTGCGCCGAAGTCGGTATCGCTTACCGCTCTTGTGGGCGGCGATGATCGTGTGCGGGAAGCCCATCGGGAGAGTGTACGCGTGGCACTTCAGGAACTTGAACGATACACGCAGGCGCGGATCGGCAATGTCCATGCCCCAGAGACGACCGGCAAATTCATCGCCGCCACCTTCGAGCACGATACCGCACGGCCCGTCGATGGCTATGCTGCGCCCCAGCTTCATACTCATGCCGTGATCTTCAATATGACCGAGCGCGAGAACGGCCCTGAAAACCGGAAGCAGATGCGAGCTTTGCAGCCGCACGAGATGTTTGTGTCACAGCGCTACGCCACGGCGGTCTACCGATCCGAGTTGGCTCTGCGTCTAGAAAAGCTGGGCTACGAACTGGAGCGCGGCAAGCATGGACAGCCAGAAATAAAAGGCTACACGAAAGAATATCTTGAGGCTTCCAGTCCGCGACGTGAACAGATCAAAGACCATCTCCGCGAACAAGGAATCGACGGAGCCGCAGCGGCACAGATCGCGGCCCACCATACGCGTGACCGCAAGGAACTGCTGTCGCCTGTCGAAGTCTTACAGCGGCACCGTGAGTTGGCCGCACAGTACGGGCATCAGGCGGACCACGTCGTCGCACAGGCGCGCCAACATGTGCGAAACCGGATGCCGGAGCCAGAGATGCAGGCGAAGCAGGCCGTGACCTGGGCGCGCGATCATGTCTTCGAGAGATCGGCTGTACAGGATCGCCGCGCGATCCTTGAAACAGCGCTGGTGCGCGGCATGGGAGAAACCACCTATGCCCAGGTCCGGCAGGAGTTCGAGCGCCGGATCGTGGCCGGGGAGTTCCGCGAAGTCTCGCATGTTGGTGCTGGCAGGCAGTACACAACCGCTGTGATGGTACGCATGGAGCGTGAGATCGTTGGCCGGATGCAGGAAGGCAATCGGCGTGACTACAGCGATCCGATGCTGGTCTCGCCGCAAGTGCGCATCGCCACGGAAGACCGCCACCCGGAGCTGAACACTTCGCAGCGCCAAGCAGTAGACGAGATCTTTCTTTCGCGGGAGAAGGTTGTGGGGTTGGATGGCATCGCAGGCGCGGGCAAGACAACAACTCTGTCCGTGATCCGCGAAGGCGCGGAGGCCGAGGGCTACACGGTGGAAGGTTTCGCGCCAACGTCCCGCGCGGCGCAGAAGCTCGGAGAAGCAGGTTTGGAGACATCCACGCTACAAAAGCATCTGGTACGAGGACAACAGCCGGATACCGGCGAGAAACGGCTCTATGTACTCGACGAATCCTCTCTGGCATCGACCAGGCAAGTGCATGAGTTTGTGAACCGGCTCCATCCGAATGACCGTGTGTTGCTCGTCGGCGACCGGCGGCAACATGAGGCGGTTGAGGCCGGACGGCCCTTCGCGCAGCTCCAGGACGCTGGTATGAAAACGGTGAAGCTCGAAGAGATCGTGCGCCAGAAAGACCCAGAACTGAAGGAGGTAGTCGAGCAGCTTGCGCGGGGCGAAGTGCACGAAGCAATCCAGAATCTTGACCGGCAGGGCCGAGTACACGAGATTCAGGGCCACGACGAGCGCATCGCCGCTATTGCGAAGGAGTACGCAAAATCGCCGGAGAACACGCTGGTGATTTCTCCCGATAATCGCTCTCGCATCGGGATCAACGAGCGCATCCATGCGGAACTACAGCGGAGTGGCCTCGTCAGCAGTGACGAGCGACACATCAGGACGCTGGTGCCGCGTCAGGATCTCACGGGCGCGGACCGCACATGGGCCGAGCGCTATCAGGTGGGGGACGTGCTGCGCTATTCGCGCGCATCGAAGGAGACGGGCATCGGGAAAGGTGAGTACGCACAAGTGAAGGGCATCGATGCTCCGAAAAACCGGCTGACAGTCCAGCTGCAGGATGGCACGCAGCGCACTTACGATCCGCGACGACAGCAGGGCGTCTCGGTTTTTCGAGAAGAGATGCGGAGTTTTTCAGTCGGCGACCGCATTCAGTTCACTGCGCCGACCAACGAACTGAAAGTTGCGAACCGCGAGTTGGGGACCATCGAGAGTATCGGCGAAGACGGGCGCCTACGACTGAAAATGGACGGTGGCCGCACGGTCGAACTCGACCCGCGCAAGTGGCCGCATCTCGACCATGGCTATGCCATGACCAGCCACTCCAGCCAGGGGCAGACTGCCGACCGTGTCCTGATTCACGTAGACACCGAGTTGGGCGCTAAGGATCTGCTCAATAGCCGCATGGCATACGTCTCGGTCTCGCGTGGACGCTATGACGCCCAGATTTATACGAACAACGCAGCGACGCTAGGGCAGGAACTCAGCCGCGACGTATCCCATTCTCCTGCGATTCAGCAAGAGCCAGGAGCGCACAAGATAGAACCACAAACCACGCACACGAATCAGATCAGTCAGGGTTTCGGTCTAGGTCTGTGATGCAGCATTCCCGAATGACATACCCCGGATAGCCAGAGCATAGCCGAGGCCCGGCCAGTGTCAAGGCCGCGCTTCGCGCGCCGCCTTCGCGGTCGAAGAGCCTTGACACTGGCCTTTGCGCCTCGGCTTATTATTCAGCTATCCGGGGAATGTCAGATTTCAAGTTCTACGAAACGGGCTCCGCCCAAAGTTGACCTGCTCTTGATGGCAATTGTCCTCTTACACATCGAGACAGGCAAGAAACGCTGTCGGAGGCGATCTGGGACTTAAGAAAGACGATTCAAACAAGGATTCTCTACGAGCATGAGAATCATCACTTATAGCAACCTGGATCTTTAACTTGGCTCGGGCTGGATCTTGCCGCCAGATGCCAATGGAGATGTCATGATCCTGGGAGGCGATTCCCTTGACTCAAAAAGAGTTTGGGACGTTTTGTTTTTCTCGCGTGGTTAGTGCAATGCGTGTGGTCTGATCTCTGGTCTGCAAACAGTGAGGGTTTTCAGGTAAGACATTTCCAAGTCTAGGAAAATCCCGTCAAACTTCTCCTGATTGACCATTGCGGCCGCTTTTTCGCTGTCGCTGATGGGGCGCACTTCGGCCTTTAGAGATATGAGACCTCCGTCATCAGTTCAAAGCTTGGAATGTTATCCTCTACGACGAGCAGCTTCAGTGGTTGCATACAGCCCACCTCGTCATTCACGATCGGTCCCTATACTTAGTTCGCTGATCGCTCCTGTTCTAGGCCTAACGATCAGTTCTCGCAGTTCCTACCCGGATGCCTAGTCTGGCCCTCACACCGCGTCAGGTGTCTTGCGGCCGCATCCCCAGCCTGCGTTACGAATCGGGAACACTGCATCTTGAATCTCGCTCTGCTCGGCAAGATACAATTCAATAAGTTTAGAGGCACGCATGGCCTACAGCTTCTCGTGCAGGACGGAGGCACGAATAGATATCCTTAGAGAGAATTATTGCGTAATCGTTTGGCTTGAAGTGAAGGAGATGTCGGTGCCCTCCTCCAAATCACTGAGCGCATAACTCCGCAGATAGGACGCCGTACTAAAACTGGTTGGCGAGAAGCCGTGCTACGACCTCAATTTAACCCCGTTTGCTCCGCTGGGCCTGCTTAATTGTGCTTCTGTGATTGTGCTCCTCTGGCTACTGGCTGGCTAGGGCTCGCTTAAGTTTCGTGGTGTCTCCGAATCGACATAGGACTCCTATCGGATTTCTGGTCGTCGAGCCGGCCGAAATTGTGGTGTCTAAACGACACTACCAAAATTGTGGCAGTAACTGTGTCCCGGCCGGACGCGCAGCGACTTTCCAAGGGAGCTTCTTTTTTCCCTGTTTGGACTGTCATTTCTGCCAGTTGTGAACAAACCCCTCAGGCAATACAAGTTTATGCATCATCGCAGATGCGGGGTTTTAATCGATGTTAGCAATCTACGGAGTGCGCCCATTCTCGTCCGAAGGGACATGTTCCGTGAATACAGGCGCAAGATCTTTATCGAATCCAATGCTTTAAACGGAGGGAATACATGCTTCGCAAATCCACGATCCTCCTTCCCTTGGCATTGCTCAGTTTCACAGCTTCCTTTGCTGCGGCCCAGTCACAACAAAATACGGCGGCATCCAGCGTCATCAGCAAGTCAACCACGGCGATCGGTTTCCCCGTCGGGGGCGGCAGCACAAAGGTTGATCTGAGAGGCACCGAACGCATGCCTCAGGCCAACGGGGAGGCAAAGATCGAGGCCAAGCAGGGAATAACGAACATCGAAGTCACGATCAAGGGTTTGGCTCTTCCCTCGACGCTAGGTGCGGAGTACCTCACTTACGTGCTTTGGGTGGTCACACCGGAAGGTCGCACCGGCAATACAGGAGAATTCCTCCTTAACAAGAACGGCGATGCGAAACTAAGCGCCACCACATTGGCCCAAACCTTCTCCATGATTGTGACTGCAGAACCATATTTTGCTGTCCACCTGCCCAGTGAGACGGTGGTTATGGAAACCGATACCCGGAAAAACCAGAAAGGGAAGCTCTTCCCGGTCAGCGAATATAGGCTGCTGAAACGCAGCGAATACGAGAGGCCTGGGAACCCGCTGGCGCTGGCGCCCGATCTCCAGCGCGTGCCGCTGGAGATGTATGAGGCACGCAATGCGGTGGACATCGCAAAATCGCATGGCGCGGCCAAATATGCCCCAGAAATTCTGTCCAAGGCGCAATCCAGCCTCGATATGGCAGAAAGCGATCTCGCCGCGAAGGCGGACAAAAAGCAAATCATCTCCACCGCCCGGCAGACTGTTCAATTCTCGGAGGACGCCCGCATTCTCGCCGCACAACGTCAACAGGAAGAACGCATAGCGGTGGAGCGAGACGCAGCTGCCGCCAAGGCCAAGTCCGAAGCGGAAGCCAAAGCCGACGAAGAAGCCAAACGGCAAGCCGAGCTCACGGCCGCGAAGCAAGCCCGGATGCAAGCAGAGGCGGATTCAGCGGCACTCAAGGCGAAAATGGAAGCGGATGCCCTCAAAGCAAAGGAACAGGCCGCGCAGGCGGACGCCGAGCGTGCTCGTCAAGCTACAGCAGACCTTCGTGCCCAACTGCTCGATCAACTCAATCGCATTCTGGACACTCGCGATACCCCGCGCGGACTGGTGGTCAGCATGGGAGACGTGCTCTTTGCTCTCGGAAAATATGATCTGCAGCCGGATGCGAGGGAGAAGCTGGCAAAGCTATCCGGTGTAGTTTTGGCACATCCTGGGCTGGATCTTGCCGTGGGCGGGTACACGGATAATATCGGCAGCCAAGAGTCGAATCAGAAGCTTTCTGAGAAACGTGCGGAATCCGTACGCACATATCTCGTCGCGCAAGGATTAACTGACGGTAGCGTTACCTCACAGGGCTTTGGCACGGCGATGCCCGTGGCCGACAATGCCACAGCCGATGGGCGGCAAAAAAACCGCCGAGTCGAAATTGTCGTTTCGGGCGAGGCCATTGGAGCAAAGATCGGCAACTAGCCCGCCAAGGATGCAGCGCTCCGCAAGATTGCGCTTGAGATCGCCGGACACCCGGCCCCAGAGAGATTTCCAGCTCTGAATATTCACTTACCTGTTGGCAACGCCGCGTTGAGCCATTGTAGGGTACCAGAACAAGATTTGAGGTGAGATATGAGCAGTAACTCAGAGACAGTCAGACTCCAAGAAACTCGCACAAGCAAAATCCCCTGGAGAAAATGGGGTCCGTATCTCAGCGAGCGACAGTGGGGCACGGTCCGTGAGGACTACAGCAAGGATGGAAATGCCTGGGACTACTTCAGCCATGACCAAGCCCGATCACGCGCGTATCACTGGGGTGAGGATGGTCTTGCTGGGATCAGCGACGAGAAGGAGTTGCTGTGCTTCAGCGTAGGATTGTGGAATGGCAGGGACCCAATACTTAAGGAGCGTCTTTTCGGGCTAACGAACAGCGAAAGCAACCACGGTGAGGATGTCAAAGAGTATTACTTCTACCTAGATAGCACACCAACCCATTCTTATATGAAGTACTTATACAAGTATCCGCAGGCAGCTTTTCCGTACGAGGACTTGGTTGCCACCAGCAAACGGCGCAACCGCGGTGACATGGAATATGAGTTGCTGGATACGGGCATCTTCAACAGCGATCGCTACTTCGATGTCTTCGTGGAGTATGCCAAGCAGACACCAGAGGACATCCTAATCCAGATTAGTGTGTGTAATCGTGGGCCTGAGCCAGCAGCGGTTCACATTTTGCCGACCCTCTGGTTCCGCAACACCTGGACTTGGTGGCCGGACGCGACCAAGCCTTCCTTGAGGGAGATCACCAACAAGGATGGCCACTGTTCGATGGCAGCGTCACACAGCCAACTGGGTGAGCGCTATCTGTACTGCGAAGAGGACATTCCGCTGCTGTTCACAAACAATGAAACGAACAATGAAAGGATCTTTGGCACGTGCAATGCCAGCCCGTATGTAAAAGATGGGATTAACAACTATATAGTTCATGGGAACCAGGATGCGATCAATCCTGGGCACCTTGGAACAAAGGCTGCCGCTCACTACTCGGTCAATGTGGACGCAGGACAAACCGCTACGGTCCGGCTATGGCTCAGTGACTTGGCACCTGCCGCGATGAGCGATCCATTCAAGAATTTCGCTGAAATCATGGAGGCTCGTCGAAATGAGGCCGACGAGTTCTATCAAGCCATCACTCCGCAACGTATCAGCCAGGATGAAGCTCGGGTCATGCGACAAGCGCTGGCCGGGATGCTGTGGAGCAAGCAGTACTTCGGCTTCGATGTGGACAAATGGCTTGTGGAACATGGCGAGGATCCGATGCGGCCGAGCAGCAGGGAAATGCGGAACAGCGAATGGTCGCACATGATAAATGAAAACGTCATCTCGATGCCGGACAAGTGGGAGTACCCCTGGTTTGCGGCGTGGGATTTGGCCTTCCACACTATCGCGCTCTCTACGGTCGATGTAGATTTCGCGAAGGAACAGCTCGACTTAATGTTGCAGGAATTTTTCCTGCATCCGACGGGTCAGATTCCTGCCTACGAGTGGAACTTCAGCGATGTAAACCCACCCGTGCACGCTTGGGCGACGATCTTCCTGTACCGAACGGAGCAGGCGCTCAAAGGTAAGGGCGATCTGGAGTTTCTCAAGCGATCTTTTGCGAAGCTGATGCTGAACTTCAGTTGGTGGGTGAACCGCAAGGATCGCTTTGGTAAGAATCTGTTCGAGGGCGGTTTTCTAGGACTGGATAACGTCGGTGTCTTCGACCGCAGTGCGCCGCTGCCGACGGGCGGCCATCTGGAGCAGGCTGACGGCACCGCATGGGTGTCGTTGTTCTGCCAGAACATGCTCGAGATCAGCATAGAGTTGGCAAGCCATGATTCCTTCTTCGAAACCATGGCTACAAAGTTTGCTGAACATTTTCTCTGGATCGCCCACGCCATGAATCACGTGGGGCCAGATGGTATGTGGGACGAAGAGGATGGGTTCTACTATGACGTTCTTCGCCTTCCTGACGGCAGTGCGACGCGGCTCAAAGTTCGCTCGATGGTGGGCCTGTTGCCCCTCTGTGCCACCACTGTTATCGAACCCTGGCAGCGCGAACGCGTATCGGGAGTAACCAGGGTGCTAATGGAGCGCTTGCGACGCCGGCCCGAACTCCTCCCGAGCATTCATCCAACCGGTCCGGGCCATCTCGGGCACGGCGATCGCGGCATTGCGGCGCTGGTGAATCCGGAACGGTTGCGCCGCATTCTGACCCGCATGCTGGACGAGAATGAATTCCTGAGCCCTTACGGTATCCGGGCGCTCTCTCGCTACCATGCCGAGCATCCCTACGTCTTCAATGTAGCTGGCCAGCAATACCGCGTGAATTATCTTCCCGCGGAATCCGACACGGGCATGTTCGGTGGAAACTCCAATTGGCGTGGTCCGATTTGGATGCCGATGAACGCTCTTTTAATCCGTGCCCTATTGTCGTTCTACGGGTATTACGGCGACAACTTCAAGATTGAGTGTCCGACAGGCTCGGGCAATATGATGAACCTGTTTGAAGTGGCCCACGAAATTGCCAATCGGTTAACTCGAATTTTCCTGCGGGATGAATCTGGCCGGCGGCCCGTGTACGGAGCTTCGGAGAAATTCCAGACCGATCCTCACTGGAAAGATTACATCCTATTCTACGAGTACTTTCACGGAGATAACGGCGCTGGCCTGGGGGCGAGCCACCAGACTGGCTGGACAGGTGTCGTCGCCAAGCTGATCGAGCTGTTCGGCAAGATCGATGGACCCCAGTTTCTCGAGGGCGGTAAAGCGGCTGCCTTTGCCAAATCAGAGCCGACGCGGGACAAACGGGCTGCTTGATTGAATTCGAGGAATTACCGTGAAGGAAATGAACATCAGGATACGCTCATCAAGAATGTGAACGGTGGATCATCGTGACTCTATACGAAGCAACAGCTCGCCGAAGATTGCTTCGCAGGACACATCGCCTCGCCTTAGCTCTGGCTATTTTCGTTGCGGTGGGCTCAGCTGTCCATTCCCCGGCCCAGCTTCACGTACCGACGGCACCCTCGCCAGCAGAAACTGGACCTACGAGCCCGGTCGATCCGCTCGGACGTGAAACCCCGCGCAGCGCGATGCTCGGCTTCCTGAAGTTTGAAGAAGGCGAGGACTACGAGAACGCCGCTCGCTATCTGCAGACAGGGCCGGAGGGCAATGCCAACTGGATACTGCAGGCCAAAGAGGCGCAGGATTTAAGCGGAAGGTTTAAAGGCAACATCGCCTTGCTGAGCGATGATCCTAATGGCACGGTTGAACCTGGACTTCCTCCCGGTCAAGTACGCGCTGGAGTGCTGACCGTAGGCAGCGCGACTGTGGACGTTATCCTGGTGCGAGTCGATGATCCGGCTTATGGAAAAATTTGGCTGATTTCGAAGGAGACGGTTGCGAGTATCCCCCAGCTCTACGCCCGAATGGAAGGCGAAGCGCCGACAGTCGCCGACCGAATCCTGCCTGCCGCCCTGGCCAATTGGCGTCTATTGAGGATGTCAGTCGCGCAATGGGCCGGTTGGCTCCTCTCCATCCCGGTCTCCTGGTTGCTGGCATTGTTGTTAGCGTTCCTCCTTAGTATGCCGGCGCGGATTAGAAGTAAACTTCGGAGACTCCCGTTCAGACCGATATGGGAGACACGACTGGGCATACCTCTCAAGTGCATCGTTGCGATCTTGCTGCACTGCCTTTTCGTTTACCTGCTTAGACCACCGCTTTTGTATCGCGTCTACTACTTCCGATTAGTGGAAGCCTTCTCGGTGGGATGTTTCGCGTGGCTTATAAGCGCGATCAGCGACCGAGGCTTTGAACACGCAGTGAGCCAAGCGCGAGCGCAACACAAAGGCGGGGACTCGATTCTCATCGTAATGCAGCGACTCACGCGCATCGTGCTAGGGATAATCGCGTTGATTGCCGCACTCGCGTTATTTGGGCTTAATGTAAAAACAGAACTCGCTGGCCTGGGTATTGGAGGGCTGGCGATCGCGCTGGCCGCGCAAAGAACCATTGAAAACATAATCGGCGGCCTCTCCTTGCTGATGGATAAGGCCGCGCATCTCGGAGACTTCTGCCAAATCGGCGATCAATGTGGGACTGTAGAAGACATTGGTCTGCGTTCTTTGAAACTGCGGACACTCGATCAGACTCTGTTGGTGGTTCCGAACGGATCTCTAGCGCAAATGCAGTTTGGAAACTTGACAGGCCGCAGTAAATTGCTTATCCACCAAACCTTCGCGCTCCGAATTGAAACAGAAGTCGAACAATTACGTTTCATACTGGACTGCGTGCAGGCCATGCTGAACAAATATCCCGCGATCGAAGCCGAAACCTCAAGAATTCGCGTGACAAATTTTGTCGGCGCCGCCTTCGAATTGGAGCTGTTCGCCTATGGCAAGACGGGCGATTGGCCACAATTCACAGCTATTCGCCAGGACGTGATGTTGAAGATTGCGGAAATCGTCGAAGCTTCTGGTACAAGGTTTGCGGCGCCCACACAACTGGCATACCTCTCCAGAGATACGGGCATGGACGCAGAGAAGACAAATAACACTGTGCGTCTTGTGACTGAACGTCGGGCCAATCATACGTTCAAATTTCCCGGCGAAGTCCGAACCGGTACGGAGTAAATCGCCTTTTAGTCCTGCGAAGTACTTGCCTGTCGGCTTTGCAAAATGATTCGCCCAACCTGATGCGCAACAGCCTCGCGGCCGAAGTGTATCTGATTGCGTCCCCGTTCGCGCATAGTTACCTGACCGAAGGACACAGCCAAGATTGACCCGTTATGAACATCCGAGTAGTCGTCCTCATTTCAGCCCTTATTCTCACCTCCCCTCTGTTCGCGCGAACAAATACCGATGTGCTTGTGATGAAGAACGGCGATCGTATGAATTGTCAGGTGAAAGGGCTCGACGCCGGAGTGCTGTACGTGGGTTTCGACTACATCGACGGCACTGCATCGGTTCAATGGTCGAAAGTCGCCCGTCTGCAAAGTAAACAGTTGTTCATCCTGAAGACGGAGGACGGCTCGGTGTACACAGGGACGCTTAACACTCCCGAGACACCCGTCGGCCAGCCAGTCAAGATTCAGATCGTGGAGACCCCAGAAAAAGCGGTAGTGCTTAACAGCCCGCAGATCGTCGAAATGAGTGAGACATCTGAAAAGTTCTGGCAGCGAGTTAACGGCCAGCTAAATTTCGGAGTCATCTATTCCAAAGGCAATCAGTCGACTCAATATACCTTTGGCACACAGGCCGAATATCTGCGCGCACGGTGGTCAGCGCAGGCCAGCTTGAATTCCACGCTGTCTGCCAGAAACGGCACCAGTGCCTCCACCCGAAATCTGTTGGATCTCAGCAGTAGCCGTCTATTGCGGTTGAGTAACTACTTTTACTCGGGCTTAGGTAGTTTTCTGCAAAGCTCAGCCCAGGGAATCAACCTGCAGACCACGATTGGGGGCGGCCTCGGACGTTATCTTAAGAACACCAACCAAACTAAAATCTCGATACTCGGCGGCGTCGCCTGGCAAGGCACGAGTTACCAGCTCTCCATTACGCCAGTTAGCAATCAAAATCTTGCAGCTGCGGTGGTCTCTGCGAATGTCAATCTCTTTCGGTTTAATAAAACTAATCTGAGTATAACCGCTACCCTTCTCCCTGCCCTTACCGAGCTTGGCCGTGTTCGTTTCAATACAAACACGGCATATTACGTGAAGCTCGTCAGTAACCTGAAGTGGAATTTGTCGTTCTACGGCAACTGGGACAATCGTCCGCCGCTTGGCTTCTCCGGCAGCGACTACGGCTCCAGTTCGGGTCTATCTTGGACATTTGGTCTCAAGTGACGAGAGCATATCGATGCTCTTAGTCGAACTCTATGCTAGTCCGAATTCCTGATCTCGGTTCGTTGACATCGCTGTAAGAGTTGACAGTTGGCACGACCCCGCACTCGTGGTGCACTGAGGTGTCGACGCATAGGGCACCATCGCCTTCGTCAGAGACCTGAGCAGAAACGAGGAAAACATTATGAAAAAGATAGTAGCGGGTATCTTGAGTACCAGCCTGCTGACCCTGCTCGGCCTTCTGGCCGGTGCAGGGTTCACTTGTCCCGCCAAGGCACAGAGTCCGGAACTGCAGCAACGGGTTGCGGAGGTTAAAGAGGCAATGGCGCATAACAAGCAATCGCTTGCCACTTATAGCTGGAACGAGCAGGTCACGATCAGCTTGAAAGGCGAACAGAAGAAGCAGGAGCACTTCCAGGTGCGCCTTGGACCAGACGGCAAGCCACAGAAGGTTTCGCTGGACCCGCCTCCTGACGCTCCAAGCGGAGGACGGCTGAAAAAGCATATCGTCGAAAAAAAGACGGAAGAATACAAGGACTACGCGGACGCAATGAAAGCGCTGGCGCAACAGTATGTACCGCCCGACGGAGAGCTTCTGCAGAGGGCCTTCGCGCAAGGGAACATCATGCTGGGCCCAGTCGCGGGCTCTGCGAATGCAGTGCAACTCGTAATTCACAACTATTTAAAACCACAGGATTCGATGACCCTGGTCTTCGACCGAGCGCAGAAGGCGCTCCTTAGTCTCCAGATCGCTTCCTATATGGCTGATCCCAAGGATGCAATGAATTTGACGGTACGCTTCAGCCGGCTGCCGGATGGGACAAACCATGTAGATGGAATCGTTATGGATGGAATCGGCAAGCAACTGAACATTGCCACTCAGAACTCGAATTACTCGCACGTGTGAACGAACGATCCTCTAAAGAACGACCCTCAAATGAGGGTTGTGTTCATCAACCGAGTTGCGGCACCTATTGCTAACAAAGGGCTCGATTGCGGGTTGATTCCGCAAAGTAATAGCGCCACGATTTCGATTCCGGAGCGCGTTGATGAACGAGGGACTGACTATCTGGTGCGGACAGCGGTACTCTTCAGTCGGCTGCCGGCAAACGCTGGAGGACGATGCTTGGCACCGTGATGCTAGCTGTTACCCTGCTCGCGATTGCGCAGAATGCCGAGTTGCAGCAAAAGCTCGCAGTCGTGAAGAAGCCTGTTGCGCAGAATAAGCAGAATCTGCATCCGTATTCATGGATCGAAACAAGGCAGTTGACACTGAAGGGGGACGATAAGCCGCCATCGCAAGAGAGGTGTCAATACGGTCCTGACGGCGAGATTCAGAAGACTCCGATCACTCCTCCTCCGCCGCCAGCGAGTGGTGGCCGGTTAAAGAAAAGAATTATTGAAAAGAAACGGAGGAGATGAAGGACTATCTCACGGACGTGAAGGGCCTCCTCAGCCTTGTATGTGCCCCCAGACCTGCAAAGAATGGAGCAAGCCTACAAGGCCGGTAAATTCTCATTGAATCCCACGGGGCGCACCACGAATTTCATCTTCAAAGCTACGCCCAGCCAGGCGATCGGATGATCCTCACCTTCGACCCCGCGAAGTTAGCGGTCATTTCGTTGGCCGTCGACACCTACATGGGTCAAGCCAAGGATGGGGTCACGTTGAAGGTTCAGATGGCCCGGCTTCCGGATGGCACCAGCCATGTGCAACAGACCGTTTTAAATGTTGTGGCAAAGAAGGTGATCGTGACCACGACAAACTCTGACTATCAGAAGCACGGCGGTTACTAACACTGGACAAGGTTCGAGTGGTCCAACGTTGAAGGGGAGCGGGTAGATGAGTGTGTTTCACGTCATGAAAAGCTCTGGAACCATATCGGCCGATGCGAGGGCGGCTTCTGTTGGCCGGAGTCTCTTGTTGATGGTGTGTGTTTTACTGCTAACGATGCCGCTGGTGGCACAAGATACGCCGGTTGGCCCGGAGGGAACGTCGGTGGCCACGGAAGAAACGCCGGCGGCTGCGGCCAATGCCGACGAATTGCGAAAAGAGGCACAGAATCCCGTCGCCAGCCTGATCAGCGTTCCTGTGCAGAATAATAACAGCATGGGGATTAATCCCGGATACCGCACGCAAGATGTGTTGAATATCCAGCCGGTGATTCCAATGAAAGCTGGCGACAATTGGAACCTGATCATTCGCTGGATTATGCCTATTATCTACCAGCCGCTTCCTGCGCCGTCTCCCTCGCCTCAATTGGGCGTTTCCGGGCTTGGGGACATGCAGCCCACTTTTTTGTTCTCGCCGAGGAAAACTCACAAAGTGATTTGGGGTGCGGGCCCGATCATTCAAATGCCGACTGCAACCAGCCAGTATCTGGGACAAGGGAAACTTGCGCTCGGACCCAACATCGTCGCTCTGATGATGCCAAGCCATTTCGTTCTAGGCGTGCTCGTCAATAACATCTGGTCCGTCGCAGGCAGCGGCGGACGTCCCGACATCAATCAAATGTTGCTGCAGTACTTCGTCAACTACAACCTGAAAAAGGGCTGGTACCTGAGCACCCAACCGATCATCACCGCCAACTGGAACACGTTCGCGCCCAGCGGAAGCGTGTGGACGGTACCATTCGGTGGTGGCGTGGGAAGAATCATGAAGCTCGGCTTTCAGCCGGTGAATATCAGTATCCAGGCTTATGGCAACGCCGTGCATGTTCCCGGAGCCTCGTCTTGGAACGTTCGAGCATCCTTTGCATTACTGTTTCCTAAGCTAACCAAGCAGCAGCAGAAAATGATGATGGAGCAGAAACTGAAACAGATGCAGCAGGAGCAACCAAAGAAGTGAATGGATCGGGTTGGACTGATCAGTTCACGGCGAAGAGCTGGCGATGACAATTGCGCAAAGCGCTCTCGGCCTTTACGTTGCCACGCCCGGGGTTTGACGGCCGACTGGGCATAGGAAGTGCGCCGTTAATCGAGAAAGCGGGACTAACATTCGGACGGTGGGTAAGACATTCGCTTCACTGTGGCGTCATGGCAAAGATCCCGCAAGCTGACCAGATGTCACGGCTTTCCAGGGCAGAGCAGTATGCCACGATTGAGCTGTTCCCGCGGCACAATGGCGCGCCACAGCGTAATCGCGTACCGAAACGATCGCGACAACTCCCTCAAGTCAGTTTTACTACTGACGCATGGCTTGAACTAAGTGCCCATTCGAAGGTCAGACACGATCTGTGTTCAAGATCGCTTGCCTCCTACGGATCTGTTCTTTCCAATAGCGTCAACGAAAAAGCGGCTGTTCGACGCATTGATAGGGTTCGTACCATCGTCGATATCGTGGGAGGAATGCCGTCAGTTTCGCGCGCGACGACGAACTTCGATGTTGCGCGCACCTTCTTGAGCGGACGTGGTGGCACGATCAGATGGTGTTCGACTTATCACAGCAACCAAGGGTGTTCAGAGAGCCTGAATCGCTGAAATGGTCTTAAGAAGGCTTAGAGCAGTGCGCGGAAGATTATTTTTAATAACTGTGTCAGAGGAACCTGGGCTAGGATCACGGGGAGCATTGGAACCGCAGCTGCAGCGGTTACTTGAATGAGCGTAATCTTGTCGAGCGGTATTAGTTTCATTCTCCGCATTCTGTCGAAGCTTGAGGCCAGATTGTTCAGCGCAGGCATTTCGCGGGCGGTCAACAACTCCTCTAAGTGTGCTCGCCGCTCGTGTATCCACTTGTCGTGAAATTGTTCCGCTTGTAGATGCGCCAGAGAACCGTATTGCAGATATCCCACTCGACTAAGGTGCGTGAGCTTAGATCCAAAAATTGCCAGTGGTCCGACAAAAATCAGGAGAACAACCATAACCCATAAGACCACAACCATGGTCAACCATTCGGGCGAAAACGCCATTTGCGTTGCCTGGTAACGAAGGACAGAACCCACTGCGGTCGAGCCAGCGATCACCACCGATATAAACGCGACGGGCGAGTAGCCCAGGAAACCTAAACCACCGCTCCGATCAGGGTCGCAAGGTACCAATTGTAGTTGTAGTCGGGAAACTCGCCAGAAAAACAAAACGTACAGGAACCATTTCCAAAGTGCGAGACTAAGGAGAACAAGGTAAATGGTTTGGGTTACTAGTTCGAAATACCACCCAGCTGGCGATTGCGAGACTGAGTCTCCGAGGTTACGCACGGACCAGGGTGCGCCCAACATCAAATCTTTGCCTACAAATAGGATTCCGCTCAGGCAGACGAACGACACCAATCCGAGTTCCGGAATCCAGGCGTCCTTTAATCTTTTGATGGTTGCAAGAATCGCGTGAAATTTTGGAGCATCGTCCGGTTTGAGCAAACCAGCGTCCAAAAAGTGGCGGACGATTAAGCGAAAACGTTCTTCGATTAGCTTCTCCCCCGCAATGAGCAAGGGAACAGCAACGAATACCCGCGCAAAGACGCGATAGTCTTTCAAGAGAGCAACAAGCGACACATGCGCAGCACTCATGCCGGCGAGGACGACCAACGGTACCCAGCCAACGAGCACCGTTACGAAGATTCTCCGGCCCGCGTTCCATTGATTCGGCCGAATTAGGTGAGCCACCTCCTGAAAACGGTAAAACGCGCCTCCGCGAATCAAAGACACTGTCTCCAGAGTCTCTGGCTCCTGCATTTTTGTGTTTCCTCCTCTCGACATGGCTGATGAAGTATCGCGTTCGTTCACTGATAATCGGCCGCTGGCTAATACCCATTCATACGCTGTTGGCATCAGAGGTGGAACTGTCAACAGTGACAGCGAAGCTGTCGTCTAAGGGTTCACGCTTCAACAACGGATGGGCTCCGAGGACTCGCTTGGGAACTCGACAGAAACCTTGAGTGGGATCTTTGCTCAAGGAATTACCGACGCGTCCAGTTCACAGCCAACTGTCACTTCTGCCAGTCGCAACCGGATATCTCCCGCGATAGATTCACCGCAGTTTTATACCTAGGTACCACCGAAGATAGATGTGTGGACTACAAAGAGGACATGACCATGACAACGACGCGCACACCTATCCTCATCGTCGCCGCCATCGTTTGTGCGCTGACTCTGATGGCACAAGCGCAAGATCCCAAGATCGAAAAAAAGCAAAAAGATATCCGCGATATGGCGCACGACACCCTTCAGCGCCTCTACAAAGCCGATCCGAAAGCCGAATCGGCGGTCGAACGAAGGGCTGGGTATGCGGTCTTCAGCAACCTGGGCATAAAAATTCTAGTCGCGGGCTCGGGAAACGGAAAAGGCATTGCAGTCGATAACAAGACCAAACGGGAGATCTTCATGAAGATGCTTGAGGTCCAAGCGGGCCTTGGAATGGGCGTGAAGAAATTCAGCGTAGTCTTCGTTTTCGATAACGAAAAGGCGTTCAACAGCTTCGTGAACTCGGGGTGGCAGTTCGGCGGACAAGCCACGGCCGCTGTGAAAAATGGAGACAAGGGCAGTTCGATGGAGGGGGCCGCGTCGGTCTCGGACGGCGTCTGGATGTATCAGCTCACCGACAAGGGTCTCGCCCTGGAAATCACCGCCAAGAGCACCAAATACTACAAAGACGATGATCTAAATTGAAGAGCGAAGTACGTCTTTTTGACCGTTGCAGCGATATTTAACTGCCTATGCAACTCTCTATTGTTGTTCCTATTGCTCGAATATCCCTTACCACGAACTTCATGCGCAATCTCAGCCCATTGAACACTAGGGTTGCGCCTTCGACCCGCAACATGTCGGGCAGGCACCCAGCCATGTCGGGAACGTGTAAGTTGAAACTGACGCCAGCACGAACGCGGTGATGGCGATTGATATTCCGTTGTTCCGCATGAGCACTCCTTGGGAGAAAAATGGAAGGTGTATGAATCTGCATTTCGCCTCGATACGGCAGTCACCTATCGTTATGAAACAAGAGCGTACCGGCCCTCGTAAGGGAGATCAATTTCTAGAAGACGCGTCCCAATCGGAAAAAGAATTTTTGATGACCGGTTGCGCCGTAAGCACCTCCCAGCAGGACTGGGCCAAAGATGGTATTCACGATAAGCCCCGCGTATCCATCGGCAGGCAGCGAAGAGACGTTCGGCACACCATATACCTTTCCGGCTTCGCAAGCGCCAACGAAATATAGGTTGCCGCCGAGGATTGGTGGTAACGCCAGAAGCTGGCGGATGTAACCGACTTTGAACAAGAAATATTGATTGGCCAGAAACTCATTAGTGCCATAAGCGACAAGGTTCTGGTTACCGCCCAGAGAAAATGGTGGAACTCCGGTCTCATGATAAGTGAAGGTGGTGCCACCGTTCGCGCCGAAAAACAGAGAAGCGGGCTTGCTCACCGGCTTGAACAGTGTAGTTTGTATTTCTGAAAGTGGAAAACCAGCGGCCGCTCCGGGATTGGCATCGTCCCACTGGGTTCTGAAGTGCAAATCGAAGCCGCTTCTCGGAACTGTGGCGTTATCACGGCCGAGCAGATTGTATTGAAGCGACGTAATTCCAACGCGGCCTTGCAGAGTTCCGAACGTGGAGGCACCTACAACTGGGGTGTATTTCTTGTCCCCGACAGAGTAGCCGATGCGAAGCTCGCTGGCACGATTGAACCTATATCCGAAGTCGAATGCGCCGCCGGCCAGCCGATTCGTGTAGTTCGAAACCAACGTGTTTCCCTTGTAGTAATAGGCGTTGGAATCACTCGCGAATACCTGGGGCGCCACAAACCAGTGGAGGGTTTCCCCAAATGGACGATAGAACTCAGATCGCAGTAGATACTGCGAGCCGACACTCACGTCATTTCGCCACTCGGAGCCGAAGCTGCCCAGATCGAAAAAAGTGATGCGAGCACCCAAAGTGAATTGCACGTTGTCGAATTGGCCGCCGTCGATGAAAATCAGGGGAAGGACAATCGGCGGGGCGTACGGCTTTGCATCCGCTGTGATGAGAAGTCCCTGTTGATTGTCTTTCGCCACCATTTGATACCCGAGACGAGAAAAGCGCCCATCCCCAACTAAAGCGGTAAGTTGACGATCCATCGTGGCCGGGTCCACGGGCTTGGCCAGGTTAGAGGACAGATCTTGCTCCATTTGCTTGGCAATCTTCGAATCGGCACCTATGACCTCTACGAACTGAGGATTGGGTGTTTCTCTCTGGCGCGAGTGGCGCTTCGCGATGTATTCCTGCCAGGTGGCGTCGTCGACGCTGAATGTAGAGAGCACGGTCGCCTTACTCGCCGCTGCCTGGTATCCCCTCTGGATGATGGCATTTTCCTTCGCATAGTCCATGGCCGTGTAATCCGCGAGGGGCACCGAAATGAGGATGTCTGCATTCTCCATGCTGCGGAGTTCATTTGCGGCAACTACCACAGAAATGGCTTGGGCTAATACGCCGACCGAGGAGAGCGAGTCGGTGGGCTTCAAGTCTCGGTTTTGCAACTGAATGGCAATGACCAGGTCGGCTCCCATATCTTTAGCGACATCGACTGGGAGGTTATCGAGGAGCCCGCCGTCGACGTAGATGGCGTTATTTGTTCTCACTGGACTGAAGATGCCGGGGAGCGACATTGTCGAGCGCAGGGCTTGCGCGAGCGAACCATTGCGAAAGACGTGCCGCTTGGCGGAAACCAAATCGGTAGCAACGCAAGCGAAAGGAGTGGGCAGATCGTTGAAGCTTTGCATTTCCGAATACGGAAGGGAGATACGATCCAAGAGCAAGCCCACTTGAAACCCCGAATTAAACCCCTCCGGGAATTGAATACCTTTCTTTAAACCGAATTCAAGGGAGTTGGGATATTCGACGGCATCCTCTTTGCGTCGGTAAGTGAGGTCCCGGAAAGGGATCTGTCCCTGTAAAACGTCGTTCCAGTCGATGTCCCGTGTCAGGTCGCGGATTTCAGCGGGAGACTTTCCCGTGGCGTAGATTCCACCAACCAACCCGCCCATGCTCGTTCCAGCCAGGTAGCTGATAGGAATGTGGTGTTCTTCCAGCCACTGCAGCACCCCGATATGTGCAAGACCAAGTGCGCCGCCTCCCTCAAGAACAAGGCCGATCTTCGGCCGTTTTCGATCCGGCGCGGGCTCCTGCGATGCAGCTAGAACGGCCGCGCAGACAATAGCTGCAAGGGAGCATCCCAATAATATGCGCGACAACATTAAGGATTCTCCCTTACCGGTGACGGCCTGAGATACATTCCCAGAAGGGTCAGCCTTCAGGTGTGGAACCAAAACAGTGTGCCGCGGACGGCGCCAAGATGAAAACTGTTAGTTGTAACAGTGTAAGTTTATGTGCCGCGACTCGGTGTGACCGCGAAGACCGGGATCTTGTCTTGAGCCGCCCTAGCTCAGTTCAAAGTAGTAGTCACAAGCTGTGATTCCCTTTTAGTTCGAGTCAGTCCTTTGGTCCGATGATCCTACCGAGTCCGCTTCTTCATTCATTGCGTAGGGCGAACAACTTGCAAAAGTAGTCGCCTATCAAGTGTGGAGACGACATGATGGCCCAAGACGTGTCCAACCCGATTCTTCATCGCTGTTAGTTCTGCCAGTCGCCTAATCTAGCGTTGGGGAACACACTTAACTTAATGGCGAAGACTCGAGTACTTCGCGAATAGAGAAGGCCCATGCCAATCAGGGCAATATCTACGCTGTGGAGAGAACGATGCACACTCAATGCTCTAGGAAAGAACAAGGATGTTGTTCCCCAATCATCGAGTTGCCGGATGATTCGCGCAAACGCCTGTTTTGTGTCCGGCTTTTCTCAGCCTGCCGGCAATTGGCGTGCTCGCGGTTGGCACTACAGTCTGCGCACAGGACTCGGCAAAACAGCAAGCGCCAGATTCAAGGGAAATATCAGGGTTCTTAGAGGATTATTTCCGGCTCGTTCCCGATGCGAAGAATGGCGACTTACTCCTCTATGAGAAACGTGTCCGCCCTGAAGAAGTACAACAAGATCATTTTTGACCCGGTTACAGTCTATTTGCTTCCTCAAGCGCAAAGACCGTGGCATCGACCCCGACGATCCTGGAACGACTCGCGCCAAGTATTTCCATGATGCCGTCACCGATGAACTCACGAAATCCGGACGCTACGAAATCGTGACCATTCCGGGGCTTGATGTACTTGAGTTGAATGTAGCAATCACGAATGTGGAACTCCACTGGTGGCAAGAAGAATGCGGCGGTGAAGGGAGCCGCGGCGGCTGCGACCGTTGGGGTAGCACCCGGCGTTAGCTTGTTGGTTTCCAGAGTCAGTGTGGGAAGGGCAGGGATCGAAGGGGAAATGCTTGATTCGAACTCCGGCGAGCGGCTGGCAGCGTTCGTGACCAGGAAAGCAGGCCGGACATGGTTCAGCGGCATTTCGGTCCTGGGCGAAGAACTTTTGCGAGCGCTTAGACGAGGCGGGCGGAGCGTAACCCGTTCGGAGTAGCACTGGCCGAGATCCATTGCTTCAACAAAGTGCAGCGGAATCTGCGAATGGAGATCATCGTTTCCGGCGAGGTGATTGGGACGAAAATGGGTGAATAGTCTGAGAGCCGAGGAGAACATATATGAGTTGTGCCCCGAATACCGAGATGCGGCCCTTTGCAGTTAAGAATGCGCTCGTGGTTGGCGCCGACCCCCAGATCTCGACTCTTCTATTGAGCGTTCTCAAGCCTGGCTCCTGGGTGGTGATGAGCGTGCCGGATAATCTTGCGGCAATTGCTGTGTCCCGGGCTAGAGCTTTCGACCTTATCCTGACCAACGATAAGACGTCCGGCAGAGAGGACATCGAATTACTACGGCAGATTCGCCGCATGCGCCCCCATACCCGTCTGATTATTCTCGCCGGCGAAAGCACACCTGGGGATGTGATCACGTCGATGCGCGAACGCGCTTTTAGTTATTTCTCCAAGCCATTCTCGTTGGACACGCTCGCCGAGATGATCTATATCGCTACCGAGGGGCCTTGCTGGGACGATGGTATTGAGGTCGTCTCGGGGACGCCGGAATTGATTCGGGTCCTCGCCCGTTGCGATGTGAAGACGGCCGAACGATTAGTACACTTTCTCAACGAGATATCGGATTTGCCCGCACCGGAAAGGGATCAAGTGGCCACGGCTTTTCGCGAGATTCTTCTCAATGCGATCGAGCATGGCGGACGACTGGATCCGAACCAATACGTCGAGATCGAATACGTCCGAGCCCGTCACATGGTTACCTGCCACGTCACCGATCCCGGTTCGGGTTTTACGCTTGACGAAATCCCTCATGCGGCGATCGCTAACCCTGCCGACGACCCGACCCGCCACCTTGCTCTCCGTGAGGAGCAAGGAATGCGTCCGGGCGGATTCGGCGTGCTACTAGCGCAAAAACTCGTCGACGAGCTTATCTATGGGCAGCACGGCAATGAGGTCCTCCTCATTAAATATCTAGATTCCGCCCAGCCCAAGTCCGCCTGATCCAAGCCGATTTTCAGTGGAAGTATCGAGTGCGCCGGCACTAGAATTAACTATAGGACGTGAGCCTGATAAGGTTTCGTGGAGTTTCCTATGCTATCGCCTCGCGCGTCGCCAACAGGAAGAGGCCGTGCCCGGAAATCAACGAAGCTTTTTGATCCCAAGAGTTTTTTGGCGCAGACTGGCTTCGGAGGGACGGTCCACAACTATAGACCGAAGCAAGCCGTCTTTTCGCAGGGAGAGCGTGCGGACGCTGTTTTTTACCTTCAGGAGGGGAAGGTGAGGCTCAGCGTGCTCTCCAAACAAGGGAAGGAGGCAACGATCGGATTGCTAGGGCCCGGCGATTTCATGGGAGAAGGATGCATCGCATCCGATCAACCCATGCGCCTGGCAACTGCTACTGCGGTTACGCGCTGCTCCGTTCTGAAGATTGAAAAGCGAGAGATGCTCCGCACGCTCCACAAGGAGCACGGTTTTTCCGATCTATTTGTGGCAAACCTAGTCGAACGTCACAACCGCACTCAAGCTGACTTGATCGACCAACTGTTCAATTCGAGCGAAAAGCGGTTGGCGCGAGCACTTCTGATGCTGGCTCGCGTCGGGAAGGAACCTACGTCCGAGGTTGTAATCCCCGACATAAGCCAGGAGACTCTGGCAGAAATGATTGGTACAACCCGCCCGCGAGTGAATTTTTTCATGAACCGGTTCAGAAAGCTTGGCTTCATTGACTACAACGGAGAACTGCAGGTACATAGTTCGCTTCAGAGCGTTATTCTCCACGAGTAGTGCAAAATCGTTTTGCATACTTGCCAACACATAACTCTACCTTCCCAAGACGGGCATTCTCATCAGAACGATTTTCGCGAGTATGTTCAACTTTGAACAGACAGATGCTCCTTAAATGCTTAGGATTCCAACCCAAGGTGCTTTATGCATTGTCCATCGTGTGCGGCGTCCCGTCAGGCGGAGTTAACGGCTGAAATAAACATTCATTCCCGCGGTCTGCAGAATCTCGATAAACCAGGCGTCTTAGTGTTCCCGAAGATTTGTGTCTGCTTGGATTGCGGATTTTCGTGGTTTACCACCCCACAAATGACTTGGCGAAGATTGCCACCGCCGCGCCGGCTGCTGAATTTCAGAAAGGCGGCAATCTGCTTCGCGAGACTGCGATCTACTTGCCCCCGAACCCTTACTAGACAGAAGCCGAGGAAAGCAAGTCGCAGATTATTATCGCGACGTCATTGTAATAGCGAACGTGCTCTCGTAAGAAAGTGCGGAAAAATGACCATTCGGAGATGGTGTTAGCCGTTCGTGTGGTATCGCGCGGCAAAACGTAATCTCTCTGAGGATCTGTGTCGCGACACAATCGATTGCTTACGCTGGCAACCCGCGAAGCTGGTCGACGAAGAAGAAGGGCCTGACCGACAAGCAACCGGAAGTGCTGCAATTGCCAGCCGAAGGCAACGTGATGAAGGAAGTTGGCGACATTCTGCACATGACGACCAGAACGGTGGCCTATCACATGATGGCCGTGCTTGGCGCCAAGAGCAACGCCGAACTCGTCAACTACGCCGTCAGGAACCACATCGTTGCCGCTTAGATGAAGCCGGGCGTAATCTGCAAACCGGTACTAACAAAGTGCCCGCCCTCAAGAACCGATTCCACGGCAGGTAGCAGGTCAATTTCGGCTCTTGTTTTCAAGATATATCCCCGCGCTCCAGAGCTAAGAGCTTCTTGCACCACGTCAGCAGAGGACTCCTGACTCACGAAGATTATTTTGGATTCTTGAGCAAGTTTGCGAATTTCTCGAGCGACTGCGATTCCGTTCATGGTGGGGAGGCCTATATCAAGGAGAATTAGATCCGGTTTTAGCTCCTCCGCTTTCCGAACCGCTTCTAGTCCATCGGATACTTGGCAGATGACCTGCAGGTCGTGCTTTTCTTCCAATTTCGAGCAAATAAGACGCCGAAAGGGAACGAAATCCTCCACCACAAGAACGCGAATTGATGGCAACCAGATCCTACCTTCCCGCCTCGACATCCGCATGTTTCGAGCCTTTCGGCTTCGAGAAACCTGCACTTCAACTTATCTTCATCCCTTGCAGGGAAATTGACAATAGCCCAAAGGTCTGACTCCTACACCATTGGGCTTCAGAAATCGCATCAACTTGTGAGCGCGGGCTTTCACCTTATGGCCAGCACCCTGATCTGCTGTCAGTTTTGCCAGTATGCGCGAGCAGTAAGGTTTCCTAATATTTTGTCGTCACTTCCCGTCTTTGCCGATCGCGCTCGGCTCGTGCAAGTGCAAGAACGATAGCTAACGAAAGGACGAACTCATGAAGCAACATTGTAGATGGATCGTAAGCGGCACGGCATTGCTGTGCATTGTCTGTGCCGGATTAGCGTATGGTGCGTCGAATGGTAAGAAAATTAAAGTCACTGGATTGATTACGGGACGGGACGGAGAGAATCTGACGGTGAAGCCTCTTAATGGGTCAACCAACGTAATTGTGGTGTTGGCCGATGATACGAAAGTTCAAATACCCAAAGGTTTGTTGAAACTGCGGCACTCCGATCAGGCAATCACCGCTCTGATCCCCGGGCTTAAGATTGAGGTTGCAGGCTTTGGAACCGAAACTCGGGTGGTTGCCAATACCATTCGTCTCTCCAAAGACGATTTACGCCTGGCCGAGACCATCCAGGCTGGCTTGAACCCGACGCAGCAGCAGCAGCAGACGAACATGGCCAACATTGCCGGCAATAAAGAGGATATCCAAGCCAATAACGCCGCCAGCGAGCAACGCAGCGCGGCCAATAAAGCAGACATTACTGCCAATCAGCAGCAGATCGCGACAAATCAACAAGATATTGAGGCTACCACCAAGCGCTTCTCCGAACTTTCGGAGTATGACGTGAAAGCCGCCGTAACTATCCTCTTCCCGAGTTCGAGTTCTACGATTCCGGATGAAGGATTGACATCTTTGGTCGACACGGCAAAGAAGACAATAGGTCTGACTGGCTACATCATCCAAGTGAAAGGATATGCGGACTCATCGGGAAACGCCGCCATGAACCAGCAGTTGAGCATGGATCGAGCTCAGGCGGTTGTTGCGTTCCTGCTGCAGAACTGCCAAATCCCTCTGCGGCACATCGTGGCACCCGGGGCAATGGGAGAAGCTGATCCTACGGGAGCCAACGAAACGGCTGATGGACGTGCAGAAAACCGCCGGGTGGAAGTTAAGGTGTTGGTGAATCGCGGAGTGGCTGGAACCATGTAGACAGCTCCCATTGGGGTATGGCCCCACTCTGCGAATCGGTACGGCGACGCCTCTAGCGCCCAAGTTGGAGGAGTGGTTATCGTACGAAATGCGCAAGTGCTTTTTGCATACGGTCCGGCTTAATGGGCACCACCTTGCCCTATCTCCAATCCGGTCTCAATTTATCGAGACCGGACTCTTCTTCTTGAAAGAGAGGCAGAGTAGCGCTCACCATCGAAGGAAGTTGATTTTGTCTCAAACAGCACGAAAGGTTGGTCGATCGTGATTGTGCCTCTCGGCTCGGCCTATGGGCAAAAGAGGAGACGAGGGAATGCCGGGCCGAGGGAGGGAATTTGCGAGATGAGTAGCGGAACGCTTCAGATGGCGTGTTTGGCATAGTGTCTGTCTCTGTGCTGTGCTAAATCAACTTTGGAATCGTCCGCGATTCGCCAGCCGTTAACGACCTTCACCATTGGACCTGGAACCGTTGTATCCGTTCACTTCCTAGACATTCCATCTATCGAGCCTCACTATGCGGTCAGCTATAAGACCGACGGTGGCGAACTGATCGAAGTGTGGCGTCTTGGGAAGGATATTCCGGTGTTCCAGGGGATGCACGGTATGCTGACCTATTCAACTCATCCTGAGATGGTCCGAAGCTTTCGAGTCGTCATGCAAACTCTGCCGAATTAAAGATTGTCTCGCCACCACCTGAGTGGTGTCCCCGATATCGCGGGGTTAGGACACTGCTCACCACTTCAATGGGCAGGGACGCACGACACACTAGCTTCCTACGTCTGTGGCCCGCTGTTTTGGAACCCTGTAAGTTCTGTCAGTATCCGGATCCCGCGAGCACCTGCTAATTTTCTTTTGCTAATAATCACGCGCACGGATGCTCAAAATGTTCTTCGGCAAGAGCGTTTCAAGAAAGATTCTGATCATCGCACTTCTTTGTCTCGCGCTGCTTCCGCTGGTCCAAGCCCAAAATGCGGGAGATCTCGATAACTACAAGTTTAGAGTGGAGGGGAATTGGTGGTTCACGCACCCGACCGGCTATTTTGGACTGAATGGAAGCAACAACTACGTCAACTTCAACCGGGATTTCGGGTTCGGCAACACTTCTACGTTCAGCGGCAAGATCGACTATCGGTTTCGCCACAAGCATCACCTGCTGTTCAATGTCACGCCAATTTACGAGTCGCGAACAGCGATCCTCAAGCGGACGATTGAGTTTCAGGGAGAGACATACGATGTTGGGGCGCAAGTCACCGCCAACTTAAGGACACTCGACTTTGCGCCGGGATATGAATACGACATCATCCGACGCGATCACGGGTTCCTGGGTCTCGAAGTCGATGTCAACCTGCTGGATACCAGAGCCCAACTTAGCGCAGCGGCAAGTGCCGGCGGGCCAGGAGTAGCCGTATCCGGTTCGCGATCGATCTTTGCTCCACTCCCCGCGATCGGCCCGGTTTTCCGCTGGTATCCTTTGCACGATTCCAACCGACTTTCCATTGACGGATCGGTCAGAGGCATGCCCTTCTTCGGCTATGGGAACTTTGTATCGGCCCAAGGCGGCCTGAATATCGGCCTGACGAAACACTTGATGTTTCGTGGAGGCTACCAGATGGGGAGCCGTCTTAGTGTTCATGGGGCCGCCAACCAGATCGCGGTGAAATTAACGCAGCAAGGACCGTCGGCAGGCCTCGAATATACCTGGGGCGAGACTCCGCCACCGAGAAGGAAGTTACCCAACCAAACGTCCTACTGGCACGTCGACTGGATTCCATTCTACCTTTGGTTCAGCGGCCTACAAGGAAATGTAGGAGCAGCGGGACAAGTAGTTCCAGTTAACGTAAGTTTCTCCGACGTCTTCAAGCGACTCAACATCGGATACATGAGCGCCCTGGATGTGCGCCGGAAGCGAGTCGGCCTGCTGGCAGATCTTGTCTTCATTAGCGTCTCCTCGGACCAGCAGTCTACTCCGGTCGGGGCTTTGTATTCGGGTTTCACCGCGAATGCGAAGACGTTCTTTATAGATCCTGAAGTTTATGTACGCCTGCTCGACAAGGATCGAGGTTCGGTTGACATCGTGGGCGGCGGACGCTTGTGGCATCTGAACAATAGCATCGACCTTCTATCCGGCACTCAGCCGGCAACTACAGTTGGACAAACTCAATTCTGGGTAGATCCAGTGCTTGGCGCCCGATTCCGCGTCAACCTCAGTAAGGGCTGGTTCGTTAACCTTAAGGGCGACGCTGGCGGATTTGGAGCCGGCTCAAAAGTGACCTACCAAATTTACAGTGGGCTGGGGAAAGAGTTTAAGACGAGATATTCCATGATGCTCGGCTACCGGTATTTGGACGTGGATTACCAGAATGGTGGATTTACCTATGACATCCATATGAACGGGGCGCTCGCGGGATTTGGCATTCGGTTTAAATAATGGGACTTACGAATCTGTCACGGTTGACAGTTTTCGCCATTTCGTTCAACGCATAGGTTCATTGTTAAGCCGAAGCTTTGTTGGGTTCCGACTAAACGCTATTTTTCGTGATAGAGGGACTGCAGAGGTCCAAATGCATAAATGGATAGGTGTAGTTCTGTTCTGCGTGGCGATTGTTTCAGCGCCGGGTCAAACGCCCTCGCCCAGATACCAGCCGGGAACCATCATGGCGGTTACACGTCACCAGAGTCCAGAGCAACACGACGGTACGGTGACGCAGTACGACGTCTCACTGAAGGTTGGCGGAATGACATACGTCGTTCTATATACGCCGCTCAATGGTGCCAATACCGTGATGTATGCATTGGGTGACGAACTGCTGGTTCTGCCCGGAAACAAGACGGTTGCGATCAACACTCCTTCGGGAAAAGTCGAGGCACCGATTCTGCGCCAAGAAGCAGTACCAGCGCAAACCGCCGACCCTCCGCTGGCGCTTAGCCAGGACTTCAACGTAAAACTTGCCCTCAGCGACGCTCAGCAGGCGGAAATCAGGCCTCTGCTGGAACATGAGGCGGGGCAAGTTGGACAGCTTTGTGCCAACCCTGAGCTGTCGCGCGCGGACAAGTTGAGCCAATACGGGAATATCGTGCGAGCATCGGACGAACAAATAAAGCCTTTGCTCTCCGCATCACAGGTTCAGAAACTTCGGGAGCTGCGGAAAGAGCAAAAACAGGACTTGAAAAGAATGATCGCGGACCAGAAAAGGGCCAAACAAGATTAGGCCAGATCCAATATATACGCTTGCCGCCTGATGATTTAGACCGTCGCGGTCATTGCTTCACAATTCATCTCTTTTCCGCTGAAAAGAAAAAGGTCAAGCGCGAGACCAATTGAGTTCACCTGCTCATGTTGTTGTCCTGCCCATAGTTGGGATTGAACTGTACATGCTTTCCGACGGGAGAAGGCAACCGGATAAAGCGACGTAGTACTCCATTTCGAATATTGGCTCCCGTAGAAGGGCTCGGAGGCGATATAGGGCATGAGGTGATAGGAATGAATCGCGAAAGTCTTCTCAAATGTCAGCTTATTGCCGATAGCGCCATAAGAATTTGCCACCTGCCAATTAATATCCGCTCGGTTTCGGTCGGTGATCAGACTTCTGGCCGTCGGAAAAGTTACAGCCATCAGAAGCCGATGTTTTGGATCCACATTCGGAGTAGTCATCTATCGCTATTCAGCCTCGAACACCAGCGGCCTGTGCTTCGCATCGTTGAGATCAAAGGCGGCAATCTTTTTGAGCGTGAGAAGGGTTTGAGGTAGAGCTGGATACTCGGTCTCAAGGTGGCTTGGGTTAGGTCCCGCCATCCCGATCTTCTCTTGCCTGAAAATAGACACCAACCATCGGATCAACCTTGAGGTAAGTATCAATCTCAGGCAGGAACTGCACCGTTTGCGCGCTCACAGGGGCGCAGGCGAAAAAAAATAGCGTAATTGCGGGTAAACAGAAGACAACTCGCAAATATTCGCTCATACCTTTTGGCGTGGTCATTCGAGTCTAGCGGCCGTCCATCGTATGCAACCGGCAATTCTGACAGGTGTGCGCCGGGATGCTGCCACATAGTTTGTCTCGGAGGGTCGAGGAAAATTCTCGTGTTCTCTCGGAGACTAATACGGTTCTCCCGTTGTTTCGCCGGAGAAACAAGTCTCAGGAACGCGACCCTCACATCCTGGCCAGCATGCGCGGAATGAAACAGCATCGGCGCGTGTGCTGCCAGCCCGTTGAGTGCCAGAGGTGGAAAAATGCAAGACACAACTGTTTATCATCGCCGTTCGTTTCTCCATTGGTTCGTCTCGCTGATCATTCTCTTCTTGGTACTCGGCGGGGTTAGCTTCGCGCGACCCAAGAAAGACGTCATTCAGTTCACCAATGGCGATCGCATTACCTGCGAGATCATCGAGCTCAAGAAGGGGTACTTGTATGTCAAGCTCGAATACGCTGATGGGAAGGTTGCGATGGACTGGTCTAAGGTTGCCCGCGTGGAGAGTCCCCAGAGTTTTGTGGTTGCCGATAAGGATGGAAAGCGCTACACGGGTACCCTGCGGAGTGATGCCGAGGGGAATAGCCCAGAAGAACAGTCTCAACTGAAGGTGCAGGTGACGGGAGTCTCTTTAACCCAGGTAGTCCCGGCGAAAGAAGTCGTTGCGATCGACCGAACAGATACCAGCTTCGTGCAGAATCTACACGGCGGCCTCGATGCCGGTCTCAACTACTCCAAACAGCAAAGCCGCACGCAGTACAGCTTTGATTCGAATGTACTTTTCCAGCGAACCAAGTGGTCGGCTTCGGCAAATTATCAGTCCAGCTTCAGCGGCGGAGGTGACGTTTCTGATCTTCGCAATAGTGTGGGACTGGATGTCACGAGGCAACTGCTATCGCCACGTAATTTCTATGCTGGACTTGCGGATTTTCTACAGAGCGAAGAACAACAGCTACAGTTGCGCACGACCTTAGGCGGCGCGGTTGGACACGTGTTCAGTAACACGAACAGCAGCTTCATTACCGCCTATGGCGGCGCGGATTGGAGCCGCGAGCGGTACTCCTCGGAGGTAACTGTCGATCGAACTGGAGACACTGCCGAAGCGATCATCGGGACCCAGGTGAATTTCTTCCGTTTCAAAACAACCAATATTCTGGCTGACGCCCGCGTGTATCCCAGCCTGACCGACCTCGGACGCGTACGTTTTGACCTCAACACTTCCGTAAAGCTGAGAGTCGCCAAAGATCTGTATTGGAGGTTCGGCTACTATTTGAATTTCGACAGCCGCCCGCCGGAGAACCTGCCCAAAACGGACTATGGTTCTACGTCCAGCCTAGGATGGATATTTTGAATTGGGTGCATGCCGTTTTACACCAGTGGCAAAACTGACAGTTGCCAGGCTCAAGCCTCTCACTGATTATCTCGAAATGATTGGATTCTTCCCCGAGCGCCCAATTAGTCGGGCGCCGAGGGACAGGGAATCAAAGATGGACTTGGCACCTGTTTCTGTATGAACACCAGGCTATGGAGATGAGAAAATGATCAGAACCTTCGCGAAACAGCTTTTATTAATGGCACTATGCTTCCTTCTGGTCATTGCCACGATCCCATTTGAAGCCGGAGCTCAGCAACAAGGGTCAACCACCTATTCTGGGCAAGGGGCGCCGCTGTCCCCTGAAGAACTGCAACAATTGTTGGCTCCCATCGCATTGTACCCGGACGCTTTGGTAGCCCAGGTGCTTGGAGGTGCGACCTTTCCAGATCAGGTTGCTTATGCCAATAACTGGCTTCAGCAGAACAAGAATCTTACCGGCAATGCGCTCATGCAGGCTGTTGATTATCAAGCTTGGGACCCCAGTGTGAAGGCGCTCACGCAATTTCCCTCGGTCCTTGAGAACATGGCGAAAAACCTCAGTTGGACTTCTTCGCTGGGAGAGGCATATAACATCCAGCCCGCCGACGTCATGTCGGCCGTTCAGTTTCTGCGCGCAAAAGCGCGAGCGGCGGGCAATCTGAAATCAGGCTCGCAGATTGCCGTCGTACAGCAGTCGCCGCAAACCATCGTCATTCAATCGGCAAGTCCACAGGTGGTATACGTGCCCGTGTATAACCCTGCGATCGTTTACGGCTATCCCTACGTGTACCCCAGCTATGTCTATGTCGCCCCGCCACCCTCAACTGCTGTGCTCGCATTCGGGGTTGGCATCGCCGTGGGCGCAGCGATTAGTGGTGGATACGGCTGGGGGTATAGCAGTTGGAACTGTGGATGGCACGGCTCCACCACCGTGATATATCGAGGCGGCTCGTACTACGGCAATCCTGCCTGGCGCGGCGGATACTATGGTCCCGGCGGCCCCAAAGTGGGGCACTATAGCTCTGGCTACAACCCTTCCACGGGGACGATTGCGCGTGGCGGCACAGTCTCCAACCGCTACGGCACTGTGAGTGCCGGTCAAGCATACAACCCAAGGACCGGAGCGTCTGCCTCGACTATGCAAGGATCGAATGCCAATGGAAGCTGGGGAGCCTCGACGGTTTCGAAAAACGGTAACACCGCGTACAGCCAGCATCAAACGACCTCCCAAGGAACGACAGGTCAGGTGCACACCACAAATGGGGCTTCGGCATATGGCGCGTCGGGTAAGTATGGCAACAGCGTTGCCGTCGGCCAGGCCACGAATGGCGATAAGTACGCGATTGCTAACGGGAACACGTACAAAAATACTGGAAGCGGATGGAGCGGAAACTCGAACAATACGCAGAAATACAACACGTACTCGAATCCCCAGAAATCCAGCTCATCGGGTTGGGGAGGACAGGAAAAAAGCGGTGGATCATCGGCCTTCAGTAGCGGAAGTGGAGGCGGGTGGGGAGCTCGATCTGCGAGTGCCAGGGGTTCAGCCAGTATGGGCCGCAGGTGATTCCAAAACTGTAACCACAAACGCCATCAACTTTGAGGATGGTGTCCGTGGAGTTCTTGCAAGTCGATATTTTGGAGGACTCGTATGTCGCTCGAAACGCGCGGAATCAGTCTCGTAACTCGGTTGCTCCTTCTGTTACTGATCACTTTCTCTGCTGCCTGCCACAAGTCGGACAAGCCTTCAATCAAAGCATTTGCTTTACCTGACGATGCAGGCAACGGACTTCTGGAAGCGGCAAAGTCGGGAGATGAAAATGCGGTGCTGGCAATTTTCGGTCCGGACTCGAAGGAAATAGTCTTGTCGGGCGATGCCGTGCAGGACAAGAACACCCTGGACGTCTTTGTGACAGCCTATGGAGTGATGCACCGCTGGCGCAAGATGCCCGACGGAGCCCAAATTTTATTGGTCGGGGCTGATAATTTTCCCTTTCCAATTCCGCTGAAGAAAAATTCTGCTGGGCAGTGGTTCTTCGATACGGCCGCAGGAAAGGACGAGATTCTGGCGCGCCGAATTGGCCGAAACGAACTGGCAGTCATCGACATTTGTGGAGCGCTGGCCGATGCTCAGGCCGAGTATTTCTCCCAGCCGCATGATGATGGGGGCGCGAGACAGTATGCCCTGAAGTTCATCAGTGACACAGGCAAGCAGAACGGATTGTACTGGGAGTCGCCAGAAGGCCAACCTAAGAGTCCACTCGGACCACTCGCAGCGTTTGCAACCGATGAAGGTTATAGCATAAAGCCGGAGTCGCGCGCGCCCTTCCACGGCTACCACTTCCGTATGCTGAAGCGGCAAGGCAGTCACGCGCAAGGCGGTGCGAAGGAATATGTGGTCGATGGAAAGATGGCAGCGGGATTCGCCTTCGTCGCTTACCCGGCAGAATACGGTAATTCGGGCGTGATGACCTTCATCATCAATCAGGATCGTGTGCTGCTCCAGAAGGATTTGGGGAAGACCACAGCAGAAACAGCGGCTGCAATGACTGAATTTGATCCAGACGACGGCTGGACTCCGGTAGAAGAATAATTAAAGAGGAAGTAGCAGAACCGTGGAGAACGCGCTGCAAGCTTCCAAGGCGACGGCTTGCTGCGGGCCGAGCAGGCCGTTTATTTCCAGTTCGCGCTCGCCTTCGACCGTCTGAAAGTGCTGGCACTTGGACGTCCGCGATCGGCTAGCGGTTGCAAAACATCCCAAGACGGGACAGCTCTGCCCAGTGAGGGTCTAACATCCAATGCTGAAATTGATCGCGTACTTGCGCGAATAACCGAGAAGAAATCGAAGGGATTTTGCAAAGACAGAAAGCCACGCCACATCAGGTAACATCCGCAAGCTATCAAGAATCATGAACCAATCGTCGCGCAACCCGATGTCTGGTTGAGGCTGGCGACGGCCATGCCATATGAACAAGATGATGGATTTTCCACTTTTCGTTCTCGTCTTCTCTTTCGTCGTGCTTTGGCTCGCGGTATTTTTGGGGGCCTTCTTTCGCAAAAAGGTGGGACCGCTGGGATCAGACGAGCGGGACGACTTCGGCATTGTCCAAGGCACGGCTCTAACATTACTGGGCCTCTTGATCGGATTTACCTTTTCGATGGCCATGAGCCGCTATGAACAGCGCAAAAACTACGAAGAGGCGGAGGCCAATGCGATCGGCACGGAGTACGTCCGCGCCAGTCTCCTGCCAGACGCAGACGCGACAAGAGTGCGCGAACTGCTGAGAAATTATCTCGCTCAGCGGGTGCTCTTCTACACGACCCACGATGAGCAAGATCTTCAGCGAGTGGGCACCGATACCGCCCAACTGCAGACCAATTTGTGGTCTGCGGTCCAGGCTCGCGCTTTGGCTCAGCCCACACCCGTGAGCGCCCTGGCGGCCTCCGGCATGAACGACGTGTTGAACTCGCAGGGTTACACGCAGGCCGCTTGGTGGAACCGCATTCCATTTGAGGCTTGGGTCTTGTTGGCGGTGATTGCCGTCGGGTGCAACCTGTTGATCGGCTATGGCGCACACCGGACGAGCTTCGTTCTTGTAGTCTTGCCCCTGGCTGTTTCTCTCTCATTTTTTCTCATAGCCGACATTGATAGCCCGCGCGGAGGCGTGATTCGCGTGCAACCGGACAACCTGATTAGTCTGTCCCAGAGCCTACATGCACACTAGGTCGAGTTCCGAAGCGTAACCGGGCATCGCTGCGAGGAGGTCAGACGTCCTCGACAGTGCAACAGGATGACATTGGAAGAACTGTCATAACTTACAGGTTCTCAAAAGCGCGCGGGTGGCTATCCTCAGACTTCTGAAGCGCACAATGACAGTGCTAAGGAGGATGTGATGCTTTGCAGACCGGAGAGCCGAGTTTATGGGATCGCGTTGCGGATGGGTCTCGTCTTGCTCATTTGTAGATTCATGGCAGGACAAGACGTCAAGACAAATTACATGCCGGGCACCGACTTCTCAAAATACAAGACTTATAAATGGCTCGACATAGCGGGCGCGGATCAACCCGATCAGATTTTACAACAGCAAATCATACAGGCGATTGATGGCCAACTTGCTTTCAAAGGGATGACCAAGACTGAGGATGATAAAGCCGATATTATGTTGGCTACCAAGTTTCCATCACGCAACAGAGGCAATGGAACGCCAATGGTATGGGTGGAGGTTTAAGGTGGGCGGCGGTATGGGAACGGCCACCAGTTCCACGATTCAGATTGGCACCCTGGGTCTCGATGTTTATGACTCGGCGGCCAAACAGCTCGTCTGGCGGGGCCAGGCAACCAAGACCTTAAACCCGAGCAAGGATCCGAACAAGAACCAGGAACGTTTGAAGAAGGCAGTGGCGAAGCTTCTCAAGGACTTTCCTCCGACACCTGGGAAGTAAGCGACGTTTATCTAAACTCAGAAGCTTGAACGCCCGTTCTCTGAAGGAGCGTCGACGACACGTAGATTGCAAACAAGTGTGGCTCTCTTGCCCGTTTCAGGCTCCCGTAGCTTCAGAATGTTTTGCTTTAGCCTACAGTTAAGAACCGCTATCTATTTCGACGGCGAACGTTCCTGTATCCGGCTGTAAAGCAACTATCGCCAAGGAGATCGTTTTGGAAGCTGTGCTAAGTAAGATTCAGAAGCTCACCGTCACGGTTCTGGCTGGAATGCTCACTGTGGTAGTCCTGCTCTCCACCTTGCACCTGGGCGTGCTTATCGCTCAAGAAATCTGGGCACGACCGCGTTTTCTGATTCGGGTGCAGGGTCTGCTCGAGATTTTTGGATATTTTCTGCTAGTGCTGATTGGAGTCGAGCTGATCGAGACACTAAAGGCATATCTGAAAAAAGATGCCATTCACGTTCGCGTCGTTCTGGAAGTTGCGCTGATCGCCATGGCGCGGAAGGTCATTATCGAAGAACCGAATTCGGTCCCAGGCTTGACCCTATTCGGGATTGCGGCGTTGATTCTTGCGTTAGGAATTGCATTCTATTTCGAGCGGCAGGCACCGAAATCCCCAGTCCGCTCATCCTGAGTGCGAAGTCGGATCGAGGGTTTGTTTTTTCGGCTCGAATCGCGGGTTTTCCAATGTGGTTCTCGCGACCAGAAAGAAGGTGATGCGTGAATCGCATAGCATTAGTCATTGTCGTCGTGCTCGCGACAACTGTCCTGCTGTTCGGCAAATCCAGCAAATTGGTCATGAGCTGCGCGCCAAAATATGAGTTATATCTCCGCTGATGCGCTGCGAGACGATCCTTTGAATCAGCAAATACTGAGCTGCGCACGCTCTCTGGCATCCATGGCCGCCAGTGGCCAATTTCAGGACGACGGATCTTGTCATTGATGTTCCGAGATTTCGCACAACCGGGCGACCTCTTCATCGGCCTCCCACAGACATGGACCTCAGAGCTATAAGATGTGCATCCCTGGCCGACCTCTCCGTTCTACTTGGGGAATCGCTCTTCTCATCGCGGTTTTGACTTGTCACGTAGCCGGGCAACAACCCTCCGACATCCAGAAACTGGTGAGCAGCGGCAACCTGGAAGGCATGCGCTGGCCGAACTTCAGCGATTATCGTACATCGCTGCAGAAGTTTTACGAGCCCGCCGGATATGCTCCCGCCTGGGTCCAGGGACAACAGCCAGTGCCGCAGGCGGCGACGATGATTGAGCTTTTCAGAGATGCAGGGACCAAAGGACTCAATCCGGAGGATTACGACGCCTCCCGCTGGGACGTGAGAACCCGTTTGCTGCAAGCCTCTGCGAGCGTATCTGAAGTGGCGCGTTTTGACGTGGCGCTCACCGTCTGCACCATGCGCTATGTGTCGGATTTACACACCGGACGGATCAACCCAGCGCATTTCAAGTTCGGACTGAGCGTGGAACAAAAGAAGTATGACCTGGCCCAGTTTCTACGCGACCGGATCATGACCGCTTCGAATCTGCAAGCGGTCTTGGACGGAGTGGAACCTCCATTTGCGGCCTATCGCCGGACCGAGCAGGCACTCGCACGTTACGTCGAACTGGCGGGCAGCGACGACGGTGAAAAGCTTCCCGAAGTTACAAAGCCCATCGATCCGGATCAGTCCTATGCTGGTGTCCCTCGGCTGACACGTTTATTGAGACTTGTGGGCGACCTGCCAGCGGATGCCACCTTGACGGGAGACGTTCAAACCTATGGTGGCACGCTGGTAGATGCGGTCAAGCGCTTTCAGCGTCGGCATGGCCTCGACGACGATGGACGGATCGGCCGCGGCACCATAAAACAATTGAATGTCCCTCTACAGAACCGAATTCGCCAGCTTCAACTCACCCTGGAGCGTTGGCGCTGGTTGCCGAGCGAGTTTTCTGCGCCGCCGATCATTGTGAATATTCCTTACTTCCAGCTTCGTGCCCTCGACGAAAACAACAATCCCGCGCTAACCATGCGCGTGGTGGTCGGCAAGTCGATGCGCACGCAGACGCCTGTCTTCACGCGCGATATGATCTATGTTGTTTTGCGTCCCTATTGGAACGTTCCCCCCAGCATTCTCCGTAGCGAGATTATTCCCGCCATCCAGCGCGATCGCGGCTACGTTGCCCGCAAGAACTATGAGGTTGCCACATACGACGGCAAGGTTGTCAGTTCAGGGGATGTTTCCGATGATGTCTTGTCGCAACTGCGAGCGGGAAAGCTGATGGTACGGCAGAAGCACGGCCCCACTTACGCACTCGGCCTGGTCAAGCTGATTTTCCCGAACGAGCACAACGTCTATCTCCACAGCACGCCTTCTCAGGATTTGTTCTCGCGCTCTCGCCGTGACTTCAGCCACGGTTGCATTCGCGTCGAAAGGCCCGCCGGACTTGCCGCGTGGGCGCTGCGCAATAATCCCGGATGGACACTGGAGCGAGTAAAGCAAGGAATGCAGAGTGGAAAAGACGACGTTACCGTGAACCTCGTGAAGCGAGTTCCGGTCTTCATCGTTTACGGAACGGCGCTCGCCTACGAAAACGGCGACCTTCACTTCAGCGATGACATTTACGGACACGATGCCAAGTTATCGGCTGCGCTCGCCAAGGGCTATCCGTACCCGTAGTCCGCTGCCCGACTACCATTGCCGTACGCGGCCCACATCGACATGGACAAAGTGGGACGCGGCGTCATAGTCCACGCCGCCCCGATGCAGCGCCATGCAGCATCCTCAGTTGGGCGGTAGGAACTCCAGGTATCCAGATGTCAATCGCCATGGCCTGCGTACGCAAGCTCTGACGGGCCACTCCATGCCCATGAGTGCGGAGGAATTTGTTGCTCCAGGGCGTGCGGTAACCGCAGACGACATCAATCTCGAGATTGGGATTCCCGAGCGCCGTGGTCAAGTCCTGCAGAAGGTCGAATAGGACGGGGATCGTACTCGCGAACCTCGCCAGTACCGATGGTCCCGGAGATAATGGTCAGCCGCACGAGGGACTCCGGATCGTAGCCCTCACCATTTCGGTAGACGATGTTCAAACTCTCTGCGGTGTGCGTGGAAAAAATGAAGCTGGTAGGGACTGTCTACAACAACGATCTATGGCGTTGGCCCGGCGGCGATAGGGCAAACCTGCACACAGGTGGCCATCAAGGTTAACCCTGCAAAATTGCACAGACTTCCTAATAGGGACAAAGCAAGAAACTCCGAAAATAGGCTCGACAACTCAATAGAGGACGACAACCGATTGTACCAAGCCTTGAAAGTCTAACGGCTCAGTTGTACAAGCCGCGCGACCCGACAAACCTCATTGCGGTCGCGATTCGCTGCGACAAACAGCCGGGAGTTGACGAGTCGCCACATGAAAGCTGACGGTCGTTGCAAAGCAATAAGGAGGCGCGGAAACTGCGCCCCCTTACTCTAACTCTACCGTTGTAGGGAGAAACTTACTCGCCACTCACGCCTTTGTTGACGAGGAGTTTAAGATCGACCCTCCGGTTTTCGGCTTGTCCGTCCGTGGTCTCGTTAGACGCTGCCGGATTCGCCTCACCCATCGCGCCCGGCGCAGCAATGTTTTTTGTGGGAACGTGGCAATCCTGGAGCAAATAGGCGACCACAGCCTGAGCGCGCTGCTTGCTGAGTTGTTGGTTGTCTGCAAGTTTGCCAGTCGAGTCGGCATATCCTCTAACTTCAATCACAAACCCCAAGTAGGTAAAGGCCTGCTGAGCCAGGGTTGCGATTTCTTGTTTGTTAGCGTCTGAAAGAGCGGAATCACCGACTTCGAAGCGTACGGTTGCTTCACCTTTCACGTACCAGGTAGCCAAATCGGAGAAGCGCTTCTGGGTTGACTGCGCAACCTCCTGGATGCCTTGTTCGTTGGCCGCGACGCTCTGCTTGGTTGCGTCAATCTCCCGTTGATGAGCTGCGATGGCTGCCTGGTTAGCCGCAATATCTGAATCGGTCGCTTTCTTATTGGCCTGGTAGGTTTCGATGTTCTTGGCTTGTTGTTGAGCTGTGGGGTTCAAGCCGGCTTGGATCACTTTGGCTAAACTGAGGTCGTCTTGATCGAAGGTTATCGTTTCCGCCGTCACCTGGGCCCAATCACCCGTTCCCTCGAACTTTAGTTTGAGTCCGGGTATCAGGACCTCTTGACCCACTTGCTTTTTCCGAGCACCCAGCCCTACCGGGTGTTGCACTTTCGTATCCGGCGTGACCATCACGGTTGTAGTTCCATCGTCAGTTTCCACGGTCAGATTGTTTCCCGAGCGTAGGGTGATCACCCCTTTGCCTTTTATCTTATCGGCGGCAATGGCCGATCCCGCGAGCAGCAGACACACGGCCATTAAACCAGTCACAACTTTCATTTGCCTATTCATCAGTTACTCCTCCTATGCTCGTCATCTGACGAGGTTCCTTAGCGTTATTGATGCGTTCCCACTTTCCTGCCAGATATCCCGTCGTGTGTAATCGATGTTTTTGGATGAGCGACATCGGATTCATCCACCCATGGTCATACGTCTCACTCATTTTTTGGCTGCATTTCCAGACTACTGCGCTGCAGAACTCCTTGGAACCTGTCAGATTTGACAGGACGATAGCCTGTCCTAAACGACTGTGGCTGTAGCTCCGGTGGAGGCTTAGGGGCCGACTTTGCAGGCGAAGACGGCTTTTGCTGCGGCTGTGGACGGTTTCTGTCGCACAGAATGTCTCGTGAAAGCAGCTGAGTGCATAAACGTATAGGCGACTCATTTTCCCACCGGAACCCAGGCGTTGTCGGGAGCAGATATCTCCGAATTCGGCACTTCGGTTGTTACATTGACCCGCTGGAGCCCAGCTTTCTTTTTCGGCGTCGCCTGGAAAACTACGTAGTACTGACTGTCAAACATCTTCTGCAAACGTTCCAAGTAGGGTTTGAAGCTCACCAGGCTCGAAGTGCCCAGAGAAAAACAGTCACCACCGGTTTCATCTGCGAGCTTTGTGAGTGCAGAGAGACCGATTTGCAGGTCCCAGGAACTTCGGGCTGCTCGTCCGACGCCCACGGCATACAGCGAATAGACCAGCACGTTATAGCGCTGGCTGATCTCGCTAGCCGAGTTCACGTCCGGGCTGAGGGCGGGCATACTGTGATAGACGGGACCATAGTTGGGTCCCAAGCGCGACGGCGTCGGTTGTACTCCACGGAGTCGGTCGAGGCCGTCGGTCACCATCAGTACTTCACGCCGGATATTTTGCTGAGGCCATCCCTTCACCAAGGTAATAAGCGACAGATATGGGCTATCCATCGTCGACAAACTCCCACGCGGTAGGCGGAGCGCCTTGACGGCGAGGGCATGGTCGGGTGTGAAATTCTGGACGATATTGACGGATGCATTCGACATGTAGCCGACCGCAATCACAGTTGATGCCGGCTGAGCGTTGATGAAATCCCGGATATCGTTGAGATTGTTTCCAACACCGGAGCCGAGTGTGTCGTCGATCAAGACAAAAAGTTGTAGCGCGGCGTTGTCTCCCTGAGCCGGGATCAATTGATTCACTTTGAGAAAACTCTTCCCCTGTTTTACTTTCACATCACCTGACTGAAGACTCGGAACCTCGTTGTTGCCACGTACGGCCTCGTTCGTGATGACTATGTGGACCTGAACCGAGCCCGGGGTGCTCTTTTCTTGTGATTGCAGGATTGGCGCGGTGAACATCAGAGCGCACAAAGTGCCTAATAATCCGAGAACAGCAATATTGCTTTTCATGGATCTCTCCTTGCGATTTCTTTGGCAGTACAACAGAGAAACAAAACACAACGCCGAGAAGGCTTAAAACCCCATGTCTTCCGCCCTTCCCCAACACAGCGTCGTTTGTTCGCGCAGCTGGAGTGGCGGCAAGCTAGGAACCAATACCACTTCCGTCTTTTCTAATTACTGGAGCGAAGATGCACAACTGGCAGTTCTTACAGACCTAACTTTAGAGTTATCTAGCCCCATAACCATTTCAACCCAAGGTCCGCTATCGAGGCTAGAGTTCAACGTGGGGGGCAGAAAGGCGTAGGGTTTTGAGCAGAGATCGGTAGTTATCAATGGCTGAGTCCAGCCCCGTATGCGCAGCAAGAGATCGTGGCATCTCTCGGTTTCCGTGACTTCGGCTAAGCGGCCACCAAGTGGTTCCTGACAGCGTATTTGACTAGTTCTGCATTGCTCTTGGCGCCAAGCACTTCCATCATCCGATACTTGTGATAGGCGACCGTCCTGGTCGTCATGTGCAGAACATCGCCAACTTCCTTCATCACCTTGCCTTCGGCGAGCAACTGCAGGACTTCACGCTGCCTCTGGGTCAGGCGTTCCTCTTCATTAATCAACTTCTTATTGCTCCACCGTAAACAATTGATGGTGTCTTGCGACAGGCCCTTTGATAAGTAAGATTTGCCTCGCAGCACCTCGCGAACCGCAATTACCATCTCGGCAGCAGCACAGGTCTTAAGCAGGTAGCCGGACGCTCCGCGCTCGAAGGCTTCCGCGGCGACCGCGGCGTCGGGATTCATGGTGAGGTACACCAGCTTGACGCCGGGCAGCACTTCTTTCACCTGCTGTCCCGCATCCAAGCCGTTCAGGATGGGCATAGCAACATCTACCACGATCACATCCGGCTTCAGTTCGCTCGCAGCACGGACCAAGGCACGCCCATCGTTCACAATTCCGATCACATCAAACTCTGCCTCCAGAAGTCTTTTGCACAGTTCCGCGACCAGAGTGTGATCGTCGGCAATTAGTATGCGGGAACGCTTGGTCATCTTCTTGGCCTCCTCAGATGGTGCACATTTCTACCTTGCGTGGCGATAGCGTCTGCTGCCGAGGGACTCTTTTCGTGCGAGCTCCCATGGGGTAGCGGATTGGCGACGACTCAATAAGTCATCCGGGCGAAACGGGACAACCTCGACTCTGCCCCGTAGGAGAGAGTTGGGCGTCACTTGCCGGTATGGCTCGCAAGCAGCGCCAATTCCGTTTTCGCTGTCGTGAAACGCGAGAATCCGCAATCCAAGCAGACCGAAACCTGCGGGAATACTGGAATGCCTGGATGGCCAATACTCCCGAGCCCACTGAAATGAATCATCACCTCAGAGGTAAATTCCGCCTGATTGCGCGACTGACATGATGTGCAACTCATAACCCAACCTCAAGCCCAACCTGATTTCTGCAATTCCTGATTCGGGAAAACGTCTCTGAAGGTATATGCAACCCCGACCTGGGTTTTGTGCCGACCCGATGAAAAATACATTTCTGTGGCACCGCGTTTGAGGAATTGACACCTTCGTGTTACGGAGGAGGATGGTTTAGGGTTGGTAAATCTTCCTCTCTGCGCAGAGACTGAGAACGTGCAATTCGACTGTAAAAGGCTAATACCGAAATGTCGTCAGTCCGAGCCCTGGTAGTAGAGGATTACGAACCGTTTCGGCGATTAATCTGTCGACCCTGGGGAAAAGGCAGCGCTTGCAATCATTTGCGAAGTGTCCGACGGATTAAAAGCGGTCAGAAGGCGAAAGAACTTAAACCGGATTTGACTGTGCTCGATCTCGGGCTTCCAACACTCAATGGGATCGAAGCAGCTCGGCAGCTCCGCAAAAAATTGCCCCCGAATCCAAAATAATCTTCGGGAGCGCAGAATCCTCCGCCGATGTGGTGCAAGACGCTCTCATTTCGGGAGGATCGGGCTAGGTTGCAAAAACAACGTTAGTAAGCGACCTACTCGTCGCTGTCGAAACAGTTCTTGAGAGCAGACAGTTTATTAGCAGCGGTTTGATTACCAACGGCCCCAGCTAAGCGGCGATCGTGTGGGTCGTCCAGAAGAGTGAGCTTATCAAGAAGCCTTAAAGCTTATGCGTTGAAACTTTCTCGCAACGCACGCAACCGATTTTCTGGAAGCCTGCACTGCGTGAAGCTGCAACCTGAGCAGATAGTGAGCCTGGGGCAATGCCAATACATGGGTTTTGTCCAGATCCTTCGGGCCCGGAAAATGAATGTTTACTTCTGCGTCAAACTCTGTCTGATTTTCTGCCCCACACGATCCGCAGGCCATAAGCCTTCCGCCAGAGGCTTTTCAGTTTCTTCGATTTCCGACATAGCGGTACATGTATGCAACTCGTTCAAGGATTTTGTGCCAGCCTCGATGAAAGTACACTTCCCGGGTCTGTTTAGTTGTAAGCTTCCTGCGACTCACGTTGGGTTTTGTGAGTCAAGCGAGTGTTTGCCTGGATTCCATCAACCCAAAAATTCGCTCTCACGAGGCATTGTCGTGGACGCAGCTAGAACGTCTGCCAGACGAGCAGCTCATGGCCTGCCTCCAGGAGGGACAGGGCGACGCGCTCGCTATCCTATTTGACCGCTACCAGAAGCTAGTCATGAGCATTGCACTGAAAATTGTTCGCGACCCTGGTGAGGCGGAGGACGTTACACAGACCGTTTTCTTGGATGTTTATCGCGCAGTGGCACAATTCGACCCCGGCAAAGGCAATACTAAGGTGTGGCTGATGCAGTATGCGTACCACCGCGCCATCAACCGCCGACAGCATCTTCAGGGCCGGGAATTTTATAAAAACACGGAACTGGAAGAGGTCGACGCAAAGCCTTTGGAAGCTCACGCAACCTTTGGCTTGAGTTCATCAGAAACCAAGGAGTTGGTTCGCCAAAGCATGGCCGCTCTTTCAGACGCGCAGAAATCAGTGATCGAAATGGCCTGCTATGACGGCCTGACCATGCGGGAAATTGCAGAGCGAAAGGGAGATACATTCGTCAATGTCCGGCACCATTATTATCGTGGACTGCAGAAGTTGCGCTCTTTGATATCGAGCGACAGGAAACCAAATGCCCAAGGATGAAAGTGTGCCTGAGCATCACCAGACGCCTGAGCATGAATACTACGAAACGCTTTGTGCGCTTGCCGCCGGCGGTCACCTGGAGAGCACGGATTTCGCGGATTTTCAGGCTCACATAAGAGAGTGCAGTCAATGCCGAGCCGACTACCAAGGGTTGTCAAGTCTCGTCACCGGGGAGTTACCGCAAGCCGAAAGAACCTTCCGCCAAAAGCTGGCGGCGATGAGGGCTAAACCGCTTGCCTATTCGCGGCAGCGATTCCTCCGTCTGGCGCGAGCGGAAGGCGTGGTCTTTTCGCACGAAGTCGAGTCTCCCGTCCGATCAGAGACGTGGTACTTTCCTCCCTTTTCGCGGCTCGCCCCGGTTGCGGGTGCGCTGGTCTTATTTGCGGTCGCTTTAACAGCCTACTACTTGCGCCAAGTGCCAAATACATCGCACGCTAAGGATGCCGCTGCGGCACAGCAACTTGCTGAGCTTAAACAGGAAAACTCCGCGCTTGCCGAGAGTCTGTCTCGGTTGAACCAGTCGCTCGCCACGGGGCAGCGCGAGATCAAGAGTCTCCGCGCGGAACTGGGTAGCGCTGCGACAACTGCCGACAGCCTGCGACAAAACAATCAACAATCTTCAAGCAGAAACGCACAATTACTGGAAGAATCCAGCAATCAGGAAAAGCTGCTGGCGGAAGCAAGAGACGAAGTGACGCGTACCAGTCAATTGCGCATTAACGACGAAGCCTCCCTCGTGGAGCAGCAGACTCGTATCACGGAGCTCTCCAACAAGTTGCGGATCGCGAGTGCAACGATCGAGGAAGAACGGCGTCTCGTGGCCGCGGGCAAGGATGTAGGGGAACTCATGGCTGCCCGTCAATTGCATGTCATTGATGTCCGCGATACCGACCCGAATGGCAACCCCAGCAAAGCCTTTGGACGCGTTTTTCTGACCGAAGGCAAGTCGCTCACTTTTTACGCTTTCGATTTGAATGATGAGCGTGCCGCAAACATGAAGCGTGGTTTCCAAGTTTGGGCGGCGGACTCGGGAAAGAACTCAGCGCGCAGCTTGGGATTTCTGCACGCAGATGCAAAAGCAGCAGGGCGTTGGGTGTTGAAAGTGGAGAATCCGGAGCTTGTGAAAGCAATCAGTTCAGTATTTGTCACGTCTGAGCCCGTAGCCGGCGACAAGCAGCCTAGCGGAGAGAAGATGCTCTACGCCTACCTCGGCGAGGCCAATCACCCCTAAGGACGGACCATCTCCGACATTTTCCTGGGGGAAATAAGCGGGATTGACACCCTGCGCAAACTGCGCAGGGTGTCGTGCAAAAATCGCTTTTCTCACCATTTACGAAGGCGCTGATCATATGAACGCCGCCATTGAGCCCGGGCTCGGATTATGTTGTGAAACCGCAGTTCAGCCTTGATTTTCCTCCAGCAATTCGTGCAGTGCCTTCCAACAAGCTCTTCGTGCCCGCGAGCTTGATGAATAAACTTGGCTAGAAAATCAGCTTCAGCGTGAACTGTGCCGAACGCGGGCCGCCAACGGCGTAGAGCGGGTTTTGAGAACCAGATCCGGGCCCGTTACCTGCGTTCAACGTCTGTCCTGAGAAGAGCTTTCCAAAATCGGGCCCTGCCACACATGACGCCGGGGTATTCCCAGTGCAGTTTCCCCAGGATGTCCAAGGCGCATTCACGCCGCCGAACATCGGGTGATTGAAAATGTTGAAGTACTCGCCGCGCACATCCAGCTTCACACGTTCGGTAAGGTTGAACCGGCGGCGCAGCGCCAAGTCAGCCTGGCTGATGCCGTAAGGACTACGAATGGTGTTTCTCAAAGCGTTATTGGACGCGCCATTCGCAGCCAATGTAAAGGCTGCCGGGTTGAGCGCCCTGCCGGCCGGCTGTGTGGAATCGGGAATCCAAATGGGCCGGCCAGTCAGAACTGGCCGTACTTCCATGAATCCCAGTACCGGATCTTCCTCTGAAATCGTCACGTCCAGCGGGGGCACAGACTGGAAGCGGTAAATGCCGTCCAGAGCCCACCCGTTGAAGGCTTCTTGTCCCACCCTGCCTCCCCATGCCGGTGCGGGAACATTATAGGAAACAGCAGCCGAAAAGCGGTGATGGCAGTCATAGTCGGACGGAGTCAAGGGCGGGAGTTTGATTGCGTCGACACCAGTGGTGGGTAAGAACGCTTGGGGGTAGTTCTCAGCCGATGCCGTGTCGTTGGAATGGGAATAGCTGTAGGAAAGCGACGCCTGCAGTCCATGCGTCATGCGCCGCATGAACTGCAACTGCAATGCGTTATAGTGCGAAAACCCCGCATTGAGCTCGGCCCTGAAAAAGGAGAATTGGGGGATGACCAGAGGTTGATCGAACAGCAGTTTGCGACCATTGGCGCCCACGTAGGTAACCGTGATCGACTGCTGGTTGCCCAGCGCGCGCTCGATTGCCGCATTCCACTGATACGTTACCGGCAGCCGCAGGTTGGGGTCCACCGCCGTCACGAAAAGGCCCGCATCGGACGCATTTAGCTGGAGTGAATTGGGGAATGGGATCGGCTGATAAGGGTAGTTACCCTGAGCATCCTGATAGCTGAAAGCGAGCGGAACCCCCGAATCAGTGATCGCCCGAACGTAAGGGTAAAATGCGCCCAGGGCACTCCCGGTTCCTGCGCCATACCCAAGATCGTAGAACATTCCGAAGCCGCCGCGGAGCACGGTCGTCGGATTGACCTGGAAGGCGGCGCCGACCCGCGGGGCGAAGGCAGAATAGTACGTGTTCCAGAGTGGCCTGTCCACCAGGGCCAACGGGCCAGAGTTGAAGATGCCGTCGAGCGCATAAATTGGCTTGCCCGGCGTGTCGGGCACCGGCGGTGTACTGATGTCCCAACGCATCCCGTAGGTCAAAGTCAGACGGCGGGTTGCTTTCCACGTGTCCTGCCCAAACAGCGACCAATTACTCAGATGCGCGGTAATCGTGTCCGCGGTTTGGTTTTGCAGCAGGTCGACGGTCCCCTGGAGGAATGATGTCCAGGAATAGGAGGCCATACTGACTACGGAGCCAGCTAACTCGGTCGGCTTCAGTCGACGGTAGTCGACGCCGAACTTGAGCTGATGAAGGCCGACTGCCTTCGAGAGGGTGTCCACGAAGTTAAATTGGCTCTCCTTGGCGCTGGAAAACAGGCCCTCGTCGATTTCTTGGAAATTGCCGGGGAGGCCCATGAAGTAGGTCAAGTCAAATTCCCCGGTATTGATCTCAGGAGGAACCAAGGAGGATGCAGGAGGGACAACCGCTCCGAAGGTGTTTTGCAGGCTTTGGCTTTGTCCGCTTGTATTCCGGCTCCAGTTGCCGCGGAAGTCGTTCACCAATGTCGGAGAAACCGAGGCCGTCAAGCCGACGGTGGCAGTATAGTTGTTTTCCCAGATGACCGAATTGTTATTAAAGAACAAAACGCTGTCGCTGGAAGGTGCGTGGTTATAACGAACGAAGAGCGTCATCTTGTTCGCAAGCTGGTGATCAAGACGCAGGCTGTAAGCGCTCAAAGTCGACGGGTTCGAGTAAGCGGCAATGAGCGCCGTTTGGCACGGCGTGGTCACGTTGTCGCAGGTTGGGTCAAGCAGGTTACTCCCATCGGGGAGCGGGGCAGGTCCCGCCGGGAATGCGGCAATGGCCGGCCGCCAGGGGTCTGTGCTGGGGACCGAAGCCTTGGCGGCGGCGTCGAGAAAGTAGTTTCCGGTTTCTATCTGTGGCAGAAGCAACCGGAGACTTTCATAGGAGAAGAAGAAGAACGTGTGGTTCTTCCAGACCGGGCCGCCGAAGGTGCCACCGAAGTCGTTCTGGCGGACCGGTGGTTTCGGTAGCGGAACACTATCGAAATAGTTCCGGGCATCGAAAACATCGTTCCGCAGATAGTCGAAGGCGGTTCCGTGCCACTGGTTGGTGCCGCCCTTGGTGACGATGGAAATCTGGGCACCGGGAGAACGGCCAAATTCCGGAGCGTAGGAGGAGGTCTGGATGCGAAACTCCTGCATCGCATCTACCGAAAGCAGGCCATTGGTACCACCGCCCGAAGTGAGTGCAGGCAGCGTGCCACCGAAGGTGACTCCCGCTGTGTTCAAGCCGGTGTTGGTCCCGAAGTTGGCGCTTACGCCGTCAACGGTGAAGTAGTTCGCATCCGCGCGCTGCCCATTAACGCTAAACTGCCCAGCGCTCCCGGGCGTAATAACCACACCTGGCGTTAGTTCGATCAGCGACTGGAAGCTGCGACCATTCAGCGGCATGTTTTGCACGAACTGTTGGTCCACCACGGTACTGACCACAGCCGAATCAGTTTGCAATAGGGGCTCCGTGGCCAAAACGATGGAAATTTCCGACTTGGAACCGACCGCGAGCGTGAAATTCTCGTTGACCGCATCCTGCACATAGAGCTGCAGGCTGGGCTGGACGACGGTGCGGAAGCCTTCCTTCTGGACGGTCAGCCGGTAGATGGCCGGACGCAGGTCCGGTATGACATAAATTCCATCCTCATTGGTGATGGCGACGATCGAGACGTTGGTATCGAGGTTCGTGATCTTGCATTCAGCCCCAACGATCACAGCGTCGGTCGGGTCGGTCACTCTGCCGGAAATTCTGGCGCCTTCGGTCTGTGCGGAGGCCACAACTGAGGTGAGAAGAAAAACCACGAGGAGCGCCGGGCACTTCATCAAAATTCTCCCTGGGGCTCGCTGGCCACTACACTTCCAGTTCGTGCTGAGGCTTCACGGAAGAATATTCTTGAGAGTAGTCATAAATCAAGTGTCTGCAAGGATGGCCAGGACTACTCGTAAACCACCGTCAGAAACGATCGTAGGCAAAAGTTACGGATTGCGGAGAGCAATCTCACGGGTTCGCACCGGAGAAGGTCCGCTAGGGATGATTGGCCTAGCCCAGGTAAGCGTGGAGCATCTTCTCTCCGCTTAGTTCCTTGCCGCCAGTCGCGCGCTCCGTGACAAATACGGAACTGATCGCCTTCACCAGCTTCGGGTTCTCCACTTTTGACGGCCAACCAGCTGAGACTGGCATTTCTGACAGTATTCAGCTATCAAAGCTCGTTCTAGATTTCACAAATAGTAAGGCAGTTTCTGCACGGGTTTCGCAATCGAAACTCCTTGTGCGATGTCCGGCGGGCGACCTACGAATTTGCGCCCTCTCTGCCAAATTTTTGTGGGGGGAGTCTTGTGTCCTCAGTAACACACTTCGAGATCTACGCTAGCGATCCAGCGAAGCTGGCCGGTTTCTATCGCACCTTGTTCGGCTGGCAACTAGAAAAGGCGCCAGGGATCGATTACTGGCGGATTCAAACCGAACCGAGCCACACAAACTCTTTCAACGGTGGACTGACCTACCGGCCGATCCCCGAGCCGCGTAGTTGGGTGCACTACGTCAATGTCGAGTCGCTCGATGCGGCCGTTGAACAAGTGCAACGTCTGGGCGGAGAAGTGTTGCGCGCAAAGACCGCGGTGCCGAAAACCGCCTGGTACGCAGTTGTCCAAGACCCAGAGGGAAACATATTCGCAATCTGGCAACCTGACTCGATTGCATTTCCACCACCAGAACCGGATTGAGGGGAGAGGCGATGGACCGAAACATGAAGGAAGACTATTCCGCTGTTGGAACACGCCGTGCGCAAAAGGCTCACGCAATGACTAGAACTACCAGATCCAACACCTAAAAGGAGAACGCATGTATTACACCGACGATTCAATACTTCCCGAATATATGGCGCCGCTCATCATCACGGCGGCGCCTTTTGGTCCTCAATGGTTGCCTGGGGACGCCGACATCCCTGTCAGTTGGGACGAGCAGGTTCAAACCGCGGTGGATTCTTACAACGCGGGTGCCACCGTGCTGCACGTCCATGTGCGGAATCCCGCCACCGGCAAGGGCTCAACCGATTTCGATCAGTACAACCACTTCATCGGGCTGCTGAGAAATGCCGTCCCAAAGATGATTCTGCAGGTGGGCGGTTCGATATCCTTCTCTCCGAAAACCGATGACGCGAAGGCCAAGTGGCTGAATTACGATACGCGCCATATGCTGACGGAGTTGAACCCGAAGCCCGACTCTGTCACCGTCGCGGTCGGCACGGGCCAATGGGACATCATTTCGATGATGCACAAGGAGGACGTCGAGGGAACGCACCTCGCCGATCCCAAGGTGCAAGCCGCCTGGGCCGGAATGGTCGTCGATGCCGCCCCCGCCTTTTACCTGGAGCACCTCAAGCGGCTCAAACAACACGGAATTCAGCCGTATTTCGTGCCAGGGCATATCCATCAGCTTGAGCTCATCGAGCGGCTGATTCGTGCAGGCGTTTATATGGGACCCTTGAACATGGCGATCGCGGGCTACGGAGGCGGCACGCTCGGCCGCAATCCCTTCCACTGGATGGAGTTCCTTCGCCAGGTTCCGCAAGGCGCGGTCACGACATTCTGGTCCAGCATGCGCGGTTTGATCTCAATCTCGGGGATGGCGCTTGTCCTGGGCCAGCACATTCGTGTCGGCAACGAGGACAACATCTGGGGGGCGGACCGAAAGCGCGCTACCTCCATTAAGCAGATCGAGGGCGTCGCCCGCATAGCCAAAGAATTTGGCCGCAAGATCGCGACGGCGGAGGAGGCGCGCAAGATCATGAAGGTGGGTGTCTGGTACAACAGCGTCGAAGAGACGCTGCGGCACCTGGGCCTGCCTCCGAACCCAACGGAATACAACCCCGGCTTCCTGCTGTGGGAGACCGACGGGAAACTAAAGGCTGGAGTGGTGGGAAGCGATTCGCATCCCATTGCTTACTGCATGGTGCCGCCGGAACTCGCCGAGCCCAAGAAAAAAATAGCGTAGCTCAAGTTCTACAAGGTCCCGCCGTCGGCGGGACCTTAGTAGACGAATTTTCGCGAAATTGTGTCTTCTGGCAAAGGCGATGCGTATGGCGGATTACAAATCCAGGCTGGTGGGCCGCGAAGAGGTGGCGGTCGATACGATGACATTTGCCTTTGAGAAGCCTGCCGATTTCTATCTGAAAGCTGGGCAGTTTACGAATCTCACACTGCTCAATCCGCCATATACCGACGAAGGAGGAAACACGCGAACTTTCTCTATCCTCAGTCCTCCGTTTGCGAACGAATTGGTGTTCGCCTCCCGAATGCGAAGAACGGCTTTCAAGCGCTCGCTGATGGAAATGCCGTTGGGTACTGAGGTGACAATCGCCCCAGCTATGGGCTCATTCACCTTGCACGAAGACTTCTCGAAACCGGCCGTGTTCCTGGCTGGAGGGATCGGAATTACGCCATTTCTCAGCATCCTGAGACAAGCCGATAACGATCGACTCAAGCAAGAGTTATATCTCTTTTATTCAAACCGGCGGCCTGAAGACGCATCCTTCTTGGAGATTCTCCAGGCCCTGGCAAAGACGAACCGCTACTTCTCCCTGACCGGAACCATGACCAACATGTCTGCTTCGCAGCGGGAATGGCGGGGTGAAACCTGTCGGATCGACGGCATGTTGCTGTCAAAATATCTGCCCAGACTTCACGGGCCGCTTTACTACGTCGCAGGGCCACCCTCGCTCGTTTCGGCCATGCGACAGACACTGACTGAATCGGGCGTTCACCACAACGATGTCCGCACAGAGCAATTCGACGGCTATTAGGCCGTTAACAAGGGCCCAGAGAGATCGTATGGAGTCGACAACTCATAAAGGGACTTTCGTAAGCATTCCGGAGGCTGTTTCGAACGAAGCCCGTGTGTTTCTTGGCACGCTCAAGGATCCAGCTCTCATGCCTTCGTTTCCGGATCCGGACGACTTGGCTGGCTGGACGAAGCTGCGTGCATTTCTCGAAGCCGATGCACTCGCGCAATCTGACGACATTGTGAAGACCTATGCATCCGATGTCACACGGCATACCGTGGCAGGGGTCACGATGCTCGACGTCCACCCCAAGGGCTGGGAAGACAATGGCAAAGTTGCGGTGTACACGCATGGTGGTGCGCACACTCTTTACAGTGCCGCATCTACGTTGGGGAGAGCCGCCATCTTCGCCGACGATGCGGGCCTCCGAGTGATCTCCGTTGATTACACGGTTGCGCCCGCGGCTAAATTCCAGCAGATCACCGACGAGGTGATAACCGTGATCGGAGCTCTCTTCAAGGAAGGCTATCGGCCATCTGATCTGTTCGTTTATGGCGATTCCTCGGGTGGTGGGCTTGCTGCATCGGTGATCCTGAAAATACGCGACCAGGGATTGGGTCTGCCGGCGGCGGCCGTGCTGGTATCCCCGTGGGTCGATCTCACTCGGACCGGAGACACGGAGTTTACTCTTGCCCGCGCGGAGCCGAACTACTTGTATGAGAAGCATTCCATCAAGGCAGCAGGTGCGTACGCCGACCCCAAGGACCAGAAACATCCGTACGCGTCCCCAGTTTACGGCGATTTCTCCAAGGGGTTTCCACCAACGCTGATACAGGGTGGTACCAAAGAGATCCTTTTGAGTGGATTCATCCGTCTGTACCAAGCCCTTGACGCCGCCGGGCAGACGGTGAAATTGGATCTCTACGAGGGCATGCCCCACAATTTTGCATCGAGAATTCCCGACGCTCCGGAATCGAAATTGGCACGCAAGAAGATACGAGACTTTGTTCGTTTTTACGTTCGGCAAAGAAAGCAAGTTGCCTGAGAGAGACCTCATGAGCAACGAAACCACAAAGCCGGGACCAGGCAGATTATGAAGAACACGATACTGCGATTCTGCGCTCTTACGAGTGCCTGCTTCACCGCATGCGTTCTGGTATTCAGCTTCGTCCCTTCGCATGCGGCGCAGGATGGGCAGGAATGGACCACCATCAATAAGGACTACTCCAGCCAACGGTACGTGGACTTGGACCAGATCACGCCGCAGAATGTTGGCACGCTCAAGGAGGTCTGCGAGACCCAACTGAATGAGCCGAGCTGGTTCAGCAGCGGCCTGTTGATGGTGGGGCGCACAATTTACGTCACCACGCTGCGCGCCACTTACGCCATTGATGCTGCTACCTGTGAGCTCCGATGGCGAAATATCCTGGAGTTAGGGCGAACGGGAAACATCGGCAGTCGTGGGCCAGGTTACCTCGATGGAATGATCTTCCGCGGCACAGCGGACGGCCGCGTGATTGCCTTCGATGCCGCGACGGGCAAGGTGTTGTGGGACGTAGTGGGAGCCGATCCCGCCAAGAACGAGTCGTTTGTCGCGGCCCCCATCGGCTGGCAGGGCAAGGTTTTCATCGGCATCGCCATCAGCGACCTGGGGATTCATGGCCGCCTGGTCGCTCTCGACGCCAAGACCGGCAAGGAACTTTGGCGCTTTCATACCGTCCCGGAGAGTCCTGATGATCCCGCGTGGAAAAGCTGGCCGCATCCCGGGGTCCCGGCGGGCGGAGGGTTCTGGACCACATTCTCGCTCGATCCGAAGACAGGCGAACTTTTCGGTCCCGTTGCCAACCCTGCGCCCGATTTTGACCTAGAAGTACGGCCTGGCGATAACCTTTACACGAACTCCGTAATCGCGCTGAATGCGGCCACCGGACGATTGAATTGGTATTTTCAAGTTACATCCCCCGACGACCATGACTGGGATCTTGGCTCGGCCCCGACTCTTTACCGAACCCGAAGCGGCAAAGACATGATGGCGATTGCCGGTAAGGATGGTTACCTGTTTGGAGTGGACCGCGCAACCAAGAAGGCCGTTTTCAGGAGACCTGTAACCACGATCTTGAACAATGGAAGACTGCCAGAAACGCAGACGCTTGTCTGCCCTGGCTTAGGAGGCGGCTCGCAATTCAACGGAGCCGCCTACAACCCAGAAATTGGAGCACTCTATGTCCCGGAGGTCGACTTTTGCACCTATTACAAAACACCGGACGCTCCGGAGGCCGCACCTGAGGCCCAGTCAGGGAAGCAATCCTTATTGAGCTATAGCTACCACGGTGCTATAGCCACGGCATACGATCGCCCGCCCCGAGGCTGGATCACCGCTCTGGACGGGGAAACCGGTAGACGGCTGTGGAATTACCGGACCGACGGACAGATGCTGGCGGGCCTTGTACCGACCAGAAGCGGACTGCTCTTCGCCGGCGACGTTCGCGGTAACCTGTTCGCTTTTGATGCCAAGAACGGGTCCGTGCTGCGACACCTCGATGCGGGCGGGGCGCTGAACAGCGGGTTGATCAGTTATGCCGTCGAGGGGACACAATATGTTGCAGCCAGCGTCGGAGGAATCTGTTTGAACGTCGCCGGAGTGAGCGGGCCATTAAAGGTTAGCATCTTCGGCTTGCAGGGCAGCGACACGCCAAAGATCGTGAAACTGGACCGTCCACCGATGAAGGCCACCGGGGCAGCGGCGAATGCGGCGATGTTTTTGACGATTTGTGCTGGCTGCCACGGAGGTGATGGGAAGGGCCGCCTGTTCCCGTCTTTGGTGCGCCTGACGCAGTTGGGCGATGCCGAAGAACTGAAAACCTTTCTTGAGCATGTTCCGCCGCCGATGCCCGTCTTCTACCCGGGACTGCTTTCCGACGACGACGTGCAAATGATTGCCGCCCACCTGAAGTCTTCGGTTGTCGGGAATACAGGTCCTGCCTCGGGCTACGTTCGCCCCACATCCAGCAGCGGCTCTACGCAGTGGCAGGCGATCTACTCGGTAATTACGACTCCGAGATGTATGAACTGCCATACTTCGAACGATTTCCCGCGTCAGAGCGACCGAAGCTATCCCCACGTTTATCACATCGTTCGCGGAACTGACGACAAGGGCGAGGCCCCTCTCCGTTGTTCCGCCTGTCATGGCGAGACCAATAATGCCGCCACTGGCATTCCGGGATCGCTCAATTGGCATCTCGCGCCCGTAAGCATGACGTTCGAGTCCGCTCCCGGAGTCGCCATGACGGGTCCAGAGCTTTGCGAAAGATTGAAAGACAAGTCGAAGACAGGGGGCAAGGACCTGTTGGAATTACTGGATCACTTTGACCATGACACGGACGTGAATTGGGCATTTGTCCCCGGTAATCGGCCGCACGGCGAGGCAAGGACAACACCCCCAATCGGCCACGAGGATTTCGTGCAGGATTTTAAGGAATGGGTCGACAATGGCGCCAAATGCCCGACGCAATAACAGTTCCGGAGCCCAGAGATAAAGCTTTCAGCAAATACAGCGTGCTTCGGCTGCAACGTTGAAAAGGAGAAACGATGAGCAATGAAATGAAGAAAGCAACGGAAAACACGGCTGCGGTAACTGGTCCGCCTACGGGTCCTTGGGAGTCGGCTTTGAACACGTTGCGCGAATGGGATCCAAAGTGGGCCGAGCTCAACTTCAAGATGAGTTCCAATCCATGGACTCACTCCGTCCTGCCGCGCAAGTTTATCGAGTTGGTCAGCGTCAGCTTGAATGCCGCCTGCACAAATCTCAACGCGGAGGGAACGCGTCACCACATCCGGGCCGCCCTCGACGCGGGGGCGACACGCGAGGAGGTTTTATTCGTTATTAAATGTGGTTCAGCCTTGTCGATTCACTCGTGCAGCCTGGCCGCGCCCATTGTCCTGGAAGAAGCCAAAGCTGCTAGCGTCCAGTCGACTCCCCGATCCACCACGGAGCCGACCCCGGCTTGCGATGCAATGAAGAAGATCGGACAGTGGAACACGGCGTGGGACCCGTTCTTCGAACTCGATCCGGTATTTACGGACGAATTCATGGCGATGGCCGCCGCAATGTACAAGAGTGGGGTCATGACGCCCAAGGAAGTCGAACTCCTCAGCATCGCCCTCGATGCTTCGGTCACGCACATGTATGCGCCGGGTACGCGCCGGCACATCAAGAACGCGCTGAAAGCGGGCGCGACTTTGGAGGAGATCATGGAGGTGCTGAAACTCTGCGTGGTTCAAGGAGTTCAGACTTTCAATCTGAGCCTGCCGATCCTGGCGGAGGAACTGGAACACCACTCATCAAGTAAGAAGGTGGCGTAATTTATGGCGAACTATGTCGAGGTCGCGAATGTGGAACAGCTTCCTCCTGGCGGAGGTACGGTTGTCACGATCGAGGGCAAGGACATCGCGCTCTTCAACGTCGATGGAACGGTCTACGCGATGGACGATGGTTGCCTGCACCACGGGGTATCACTCGGAACCTCGGAGCTCGACGGCAAGATCGTGACCTGCCGCGGGCACGGCTGGAAATATGATGTGACCACCGGAAGCACGCTGAATGTTTCTGGATATGGGGTCGCCGCCTATCCGGCGAAAGTCGTCGACGGAAAGATCATGGTGGCTACGGATGAAACGCTAACCCCGGCTGTTTGAGAAAAGATGGTCACTGTATCGCTACGCTATCTCCGTATTGGCAATAGGTCGAGATATGGAAGAGTACCTCAGACGGGTGTGCGAAGAGCTTGTGGGACGCGTGCATGGGCCGATGACGTTTCGGCTCATCCTTCAACCGCTAACGGCCGCTGTCCTTGCGACACGCGCAGCGGTACGGGATGCCCGGGAAGGGCGTCCCGCCTACGGGTGGGCGCTTGTCACGGACGCACTTCGACGGCGCTCTCTGCTGCGCGAAGGCTGGAGAGAAGTAGCCAAGGTCTTTGTTGCAGCGGTCATCATCGACTTGATCTACGAAGTCATCGTTTTTCACAAGATCTATCCGGGGCAATCCCTGATCGTCGCGGCGCTCCTGGCTTTACTCCCGTATCCGTTGTTTCGGGGTTCGGTGAACCGTATCCTGAGGCTCCGATTCCAAGGCAGGAAGGCGGCAGAACCGGACGATGCACCGCGCCAAAAACCCGCAACCTGGCCAGACCTCCGAAAGGGTTCGTGATCGAATGCCAGACTTGGCCGTAAAGCGCCGGACGACCCTCGATACCTCGACGCGATTGGCATTTGATCGTACTCGCGTTGCCTATGACCGCACCATGATGGCGTGGATCAGGACGGCGACCTCGCTGATCACTTTCGGCTTTGGCATCTACAAGTTCTTTCAGCTCGAACTGGGGGCTGGACGGCATGATGATCGCCTGATTGGAACGCGGGGATTCTCGGTGATAATGGTGGGCACTGGGTTGTTAGCGCTCATACTTGGTACTCACGAACATTGGCGAAATATGCGGTCACTCAGAGAAGAATATCCTGCTATGCCTCGCTCGCGGGCAGGTGCAATCGCCGGCCTGATTTCGATCCTCGGAGTGCTGGCATTCATCGCGATGGTCTTCCGGCAATAGATGTCTGGACCTGAATGATCGATGTACTGGGGCAGCATAACGACTAATCGGTCCGAAGTGGCGCTATTGGGCTGCATTCCCGATCATCTGACAGAAGATGGCTCCGGTTTGCTCTATGGGACACTTACCCAGGAAGGCTACTTCGAATTCGAAGGCATCCCCCCAAGCCACTATCACGCCGTAGCCGGAGAAAACTTCTTGCTCTATGCTAACCCAGCCTATGGTGGCGACTTCGCCTGGAGTGACCCGCAATTTCTACGACCGGCATGCTGGCATCCGCTGCCCCAATACGTCGCTGGGTAGTGGGGATGCTCCAACGGTAGCGCGGCGACAACTGTTTGAAGGGATCTGCGGAGGTTCGATCGCACTGCTCGCTTCGATAGGCGGAGCAGTGCTGGCAGCTTCCGCTGATCGATGGCCGTATTCCCGAGAACTCGCAGAAGGTTCGCCGTCCACATACGGCTCGGACAGGGCAAACGAAGGAGCTAGCCGGCAGAGCTGATCTCGGTCAGCGCCATCTCAATCCGATCCACTTCTTCTCGAATGACGCGGATCGCCTGGTGATTGGCAGGGTAAGGCGCAGGTTTAATCGCTTCTGCCGCATGACGAATCTTTTGGCTGCGATCCCGAATGAAGTTGATTCTCACGGAGGTCTCCATTCGATACAGGTAGATTCTTGTGACCAGTTTTGTGGTCATCCATGCGAAAGCTAGCCCAAACAACATTTCGATGGGAAGACGATCAGTTGCTCCATCGAAATCGCAGAATGCGAATCGATACACAGCTTCGCCCAGACCTAAGGAAGCAAAAATCACTCCCATCCCGACCAACCCAAGCTTCAACCGGTCATGGGGTCGAAGCGACGCGGACCAATACTCTCTGCCGAAGTTTTGTGAGAATGCCATTGTTTCTTCCAATACACTGTCCAAGGACCATTACGATGAGCGGAAATCAGGGGACTATGAATCGTCCCCGTCGTTGCTCGCGGCTAGAAATTGAAAACCGCTCCCGCCTGATACCTGAAATTGCTGTTACCGCCGGAGCCATTAATATTAAAAAAGGTATACAAATAATCGATTTCGGCTGGGCGGATAGCGATAGTGCCGGATTTATTTATTGGAATATCCAGACCGCCGCCAAACGTCATAGCAAAGGCATTGTTGTCGGGCCTTGCGCTGCCAGTGCCTTCCTGAGCGTATAGGTTTCCGGCAACGTTGGAATGCGCACCTCCGAATAATAGATGGCCAAAGGGACGGAACTTGCCGGTGCGGAGTCCGATTTGTGGGCCAAACATGTAGGTAAATAAGTTGGCCTGGATATTTCCGGAGCAACCACTCGGGCAAAGGCTTCCAGGAGGGATTGAGAAGCGCTGTGTGTTGCTGCTGTAGCCCTCAAATTCCGCCACGACACCGATGTACTTGGTGAAGTTGTAGTCGGCCGAACCACCACCTCCGTTCAGACTGTAAGTGTTTGGGACATAGGAGTGGGCGGGGTTAAAGCGAGCGTAACTGTAATCCACAGCAACCTCTATTTTTGGTGCTGCATCCTGCGCGAGGGCGGCTAGCCCTAATAACATAACAACCAGAGTAGATAGCACGTTTCGTAACTGCATTGTACGTCTCCTCCATTCCTTTATAGGTTGTGTTCAGATGGTGAACGTGAACTTAGTATGTGCTGTGGACTTTTGGAACTGTCATTATTGACAGGAATCGTCGGCCCGCAGAGGTTATGAAATTCGGGGACTGTCGGCAGCCAAGATTGACGAAATCAGACGTGGGTGTTGAAAAAGTCACGTCGATTAGTAGGATGAGATTCAGCAGAAGCATGCTAGAAGAAAGCATCTGCCATGCTCTGTTTGATTCTGATCGTCGGAGGTCTGCTAATCATGATGGGACAACACGACCGCTCCGAAGCATTGTTCTACTATTTCCGACTGGAAGATCAGGTTCCAGAGACTCATTTGCTGCGACTCATCGAAAAGCACATCAGCTTTGCCTTCGTGCGCGAGAAGCTGAAAGCGAGTTACAGCGAGTTGGGTCGTCCGTCGATTGACCCCGAGCTTTTGCTGCGCATTCTGCTGATTGGCTATTTGTACGGCATCACCGGCGAGCGCAAGTTGGTGGAGGAGCTGCGCATGCATCTGGCGGGGCGCTGGTTCACGGGTTTGGGTTTCGATCAAACCCATGTGGGTGGAGATTCATCGTGCTGATCTGCGAGCATCGGATATCGTCAATCGAGAAGGGCTCCCCGTGACCACGATCGAAAAAACCATTTCCCAAGTTGTGGAAGAAACTGGTCGTGTCGGGTTGGCGCGAGGGGCTCTGAAAGATGCGCACAGGCAAGGCTACATTAGCGCCGGGAAAGCCTCAGCGATCACTCGCCGTCTCAATCGATACGCACACGCGAAAGGGACACAGAGGCGAAAGTGCGGAAAGTTTAACTCATGACCCCGAAGCAGGTAGAGCGGTTGGAAAAGACTCTTGGACGTGTGGCTCGCGAGCAGGGTCTCGATCAGGAAAGGCGTCGCCGTTGGGTGCCGTTTCTCGCACTTTGCGGCGTTCTGGAGAGCGCCGTCGAGAAAGGTGTTATCGCATTGCGACCGCGGCCTTGTAATTACAACGTGATCCACGTCTGTCAAGCCCTTTCACGGCGGTAAATAATTCCGCTAGTTCTCACCTCCAAAACCGCGGAGTAACCGAGCTGATACGGCGACTGTCCAATAACGATTCCTTAACGCCACTTACAAGGTTTTTCGAGGGCCACCCGCGTCTTGTAAATTGTTGAAATTACTAATAGTTTTGGACTCATAACCGAAAGGTCGCCTTCATCAGGATCGGTCGCTGGAAAACCCACAACCCGGCCCAACATCTCGGTCCAAGATAGGTCCGTCACTGACGACTTTTGTAGTACTTACGCAGCCACCTAAGACCTGTTAAGTCATTGTAAACATTGCCAATGCAGCCCTGGCCGGGCGGGAGTCGATCGTTCATTTTTGTCTCTGAAGGATTTCATTCTAAGAAGTTACGGTATTGGAGAAAATGTGCCGAACCCACGATTCCAACCCATCACTCTTGGTTGAGAAATGCAAGAAAAGAGATCTCGGTGAAAATCCTGCTCCAGATGCCGGTCATTCACACATAGTCGAACAGCGTCATGAAGCCAAAATCCATGTGCAGTTGCTGGTGGCAGTGAAAAAGCGTAGGGCCAGGATTGTCTGCGGTAAAATCCACCTCCACCTCCTTCCGAGCGGGCACGATGACCACGTCTTTCATAATTCCCGCCGTTGTTTTGCCCGCGAATTTGGTCAGCTCGAAGCTGTGCCGGTGCAGGTGGACCGGGTGCGCTTCATCGCTTTGATTATCGAAGCGAAGGCGGTACCGATTATTGGCCCGAACGCGAATGGGATCGGTCTTCGGAAACGATTTGCCGTTGATGGTCCAGTGATCGACCCAGCGGTTGCCTGCGAATTTCTTTCGGAAGACGAGTGGCACGACACCGCCTGCCGGTTCAGGAGTCGCCGTCTCGCGCCCGAAAATCGCGTAATCCCATGCGGTATTCGGCGGCGAAGTCCACTGCGGCGCTCCGCCACGCCCGGCATACTCCACCGCGACACCCATTCCGGCATTCCGCACTTGATCGTTCACCTCGCCGAGAATCCAGGCGCCGGGTTGATTCATTGTGACGAGCGCATCTACGCGCTCTGCCGGCCCCATCTCGATCAAATCCACCTCACGCGGCATTGGCACAGCGTTCCCGTCCAGGCTGAGGATTTTGAACTTATGACCGGGCAAGGCGATGCGGTGTTGATCGGTGGCGCTGGCATTCAAGATGCGAAAGAGAATTTTCTGACCTTCTTTCACGCGCACCGGATCGCCTGAACCGAGAGCGTGACTATTAATCGAGTATACGGAGTATGTCACTTCCAGATTGCCTTCATCGCCTTGGCTGTCCAGATGAGGGTCCCAGCCGTGCAACGCGAGAAAGACCTCGGCGTCATAGCGGCCCGGTTCCTCCTTAGGTTCAACGTAGAGGAATCCGAATTGCCCTGTATAGGTCGCGCGCTTCGTATCCCGGCCCGCGTGAACGTGGCTGTGATACCAGCGCGTTCCGGAGGGACGCGGGACGAATGAATAGCGCCGCATTCCACCTGCAGGCACCATCGGCGTTCCTTCTTCTTCAGAACCATCCACATTGGAAGGGACGAACAAGCCGTGCCAATGAACCAACTCCGAAATCTTGGTCTCATTGAATACGTCCACCGTGACGAGCTGACCCTCGCGCAGCCGCAAGACCGGGCCCGGAGCGGAGCCGTTATATCCAGTCGTCTTGATGATTTTCCGCGGAGCGACTTCGATCTCGACGGGTGAGATGTGTATTTCTATGTCGGCTTTGGGATTGTCCGGCGCGGTTGGCAGGCCCATGCACCGTGCTAGCGCAGCAAAGGCCGTAGTTCCTATCAGAGCCAGAAAGTTTCTACGTTCCATGCTGTTCCTAGGGAGAGTTCGCGGGGCATGCAGGTGCCGAGGTAGGCGTCGGCGAATCTGGGACAAGTACAGTCTTCACTGCTTCAGGAATTTCATTTGCGTGCGCCAGCAGTACGCTAACCTGCCAGAGCTGAGTGTCGATAAGGTTCGTCTTGAAGGAGGGCATCCCCGAAAGACGGATTCCGTTGGCTGCCTTCCAATACGTCTCCGATGCAGGGTCATCGGTCACACCCTTGCCCCGAAACAATTGTGGCGGTTTGGGAAACATCGTTGTCGCATAGTCTACGGGTATCTGCCCCGGAAGTCCGTGACAGACGGCGCAACGCTGTTTGTATACGCCCGCACCGGCAAGAAAATTCGGTTTGTCCGCAGGCACAGGAGAAGGGGGAATCTGTTGCTTCTCGATATGCGCGTCTAAGGCCATATTCGCGAACTTCTTCTCAAACGGCATCGGCGGGTCGGCCGTCGCCACTGGCGCCATGCCAGCAGAAAGGTAAATGAAAACACATCCCACTGAAATCGCAATCGCCAGAATGAAACCGATCACGATACCTTTTATCACTTGTGCTCTCCCGTTCTTGATCAGAAATTGAAGCGATACCCCAGAATCATCTTGGCAATCAAGTGGTCGGTTGCTCCCGTGACCCCCACGCCAAGACCGAAATTGATCTCCCATTGCGGAGCGATATTCAAATCAATCGCGGGGAAAACCTGGTGTTGCTGTTGCGAGACCGCATCGAATCCCGTCACCGGGCCGACTGAACCGTAATATTCCAGACCTCCCGCAACTTTCGGAGTGAAATCGTAGCTTAACTTGAAGTTTGGTGAAAAGACGACGCCCTGGTTCACACTCTCGCCGTGGAAAGAGCGGTCAAGCGTCGGGTTCAATGCCCAATACCATCGGCCAACTTTTTGATCCACGATCGGACGGATTTCCCACGTCCACGTGTCTACGGAGTATTGGCGCCTCTGGTAGCCGATTTCGTTTGAGATGCTCACACCTACGGGCCAGTGCCATTTCTTAGGAACGGCAACGCGCGGGCGGATGTGATCACCCACCCATTGCCAGTTCTGGCCTTCGGTAATCGAAGTGAAAATATAGAAGCCGCACTCGAACCAGTCATTGAAGCCGTGGGTGATCTCGACAGTCTCATGCTCGGCGCGATTAGTGGGGTAAACACCATCGACGATTGTCTTCGACCCGTCAATTGTGAAGTTGCTATGGAGCTCAACCATAGTGTGTCGGGGATCGACCAGGTCGGACCCGTACACCTGAATTTCGTAATTGTCTTGAGCACGACTGAGAGTTGCAGCAAAGATGAGGAATAGAAAAACCAAAGCAAGCTGTCGGTAACGCATCGCCCTATCGCAGTCACAACATCCCATGAGGAAGATTATCAGCTACAGAATGAATTCATCGTGGCGAACAAATGACAAGTTGTTCATGTTCCCTCGTGAGGCGCGCCAACGGGCATCAACCTTAGTAGCATGAGGAGGTTGGCACCATTCTTGTTCATCCGTATGGTATGCCGTGTACTGGTCTTCGTTAACTTTCTGGTTGGAGGAATGATGGCGATTGGACAGGAACAGTCGACGCTGCCGGATTCGCTAAGCACAACTCAGACTCAATCGGGTTCATCTAGCGTTGGACAGAGCGTTCCGCAACATGAACCGAGTAAGAATCATATATTTTGGATCATTCCCAACTATCGTTCGGACGAAAACTCGGCGGAAATCAAACCTTTGACGCCAGGCGCGAAGATGAAGGTTGCATTGGACGACTCATTCGATCCCTCAGCCTTCCTAGTGGCTGGCATCTTTGCTGGGCTATCCATGGCGCAGAAGCAGTACAGCTCCTTCGGAACAGGAGCGCAGGGTTTTGGCAAATATTACGGAGGAGCATTTGCAGACCAAGCAATTGGCAACATCATGAGTGAAGGGCTGTTTCCAGTTGCTCTACACCAAGACCCCCGCTATTTCGTAAAAGGCACCGGCGGCTTTTGGAAGCGAACCGGATATGCGATGAGCCGGGAACTTATCACCCGCGGCGACGATGGACGCAACCACTTCAACACATCAGAACTGGCCGGAAACGCTGTCGCCGCGGGCATCTCTAACCTCTACTATCCGGCCGCGAATCGATCATTAGGAAATACGGCAAACAAGTGGGGACAACAAATAGCCCTGGATACGTTCTTCAACGTAGCAAAAGAGTTCTGGCCGGACGTCCGCAACAAAATGTTCAAGCATTGAGCCTGACGCTGGCACCTTGGATTGTCACTGAGGGGCACGAACAGCACGGAGTGACAAGGCTGACTATGCCACGAAGATGTCAGATCGCGACTGAGACATCGCAGGGGTACACGACGGGCGCCGAGTTTTGTAGAGTGTTCGCAGAAAACATGGATAGTATGCATTTGCTTTCGTTCTTGCTGACAGCCGATCTGGCGAAGGCTGAGGAATGTTTTGTTTCCGGCCTGGAAGACTGCATCGAAGGAACTTACCTGTTTCGGGACTGGGCGAAATCCTGGGCCCGGCGGACAGTTATCCTGAACGCAATCCGCATCTTGGCGCCCCGCAAGAACGGTTCGATCGTGGCAGACGTATCGACTGATACGGTCAGTTGTAGTTTTGGAGGGACGCAGGACACTGATTACGCAATCGCGCGCATTCTCCGGCTTGAACACTTCGAACGTTTCGTCTTCGTGATGTCCGTCCTTGAAAGATACTCGGATCAGGATTGCTCCGTTCTGCTTGGCTGCTCGCGGCAGGACATAGGGGAGACAAGAATACGAGCGTTGCTCCATGTCGCGGAGGCAGACAGGTTGCGCACCATGGCCACGTCCGGATGCGGCTCCAGCGATCCTAAAGAGGCACAAACGCAAGAAGCGCAGTTGGAGCCGCAGTTTTGAAGACCGTGAGCCCAGGCATTTTTAGAAAGGTACCAAGAGACGTTCTGAAGCGGGCTCTACGAAAAGAAAGACCTACCGATCGGCATCGCTCGTGAGGGCCCGTGCGGTGAATCCTAGACGATTCAAGTAAGGAACTGCATGAGAATTCTGCTCTACAACCCCGACAACGGCGTGACTCGCAATTTCATGCCGCACCTCTGGATGTTTTTGCTCAAAGCCCTGACGCCTCCTGGCCATGAAGTCCTGCTGATCGATGGCAACGCCCAGCCCTTGGACGAAGATGGCATCGCGCAATATGTCCGCGACAACAACATTGGACTGGTGGGCATCGGTGCCATGACCCGCATGATCGCCAAGGCGTATCGCATGGCAGACGCTGTTCGAGCCACCGGAGTTCCCGTCGTCATGGGCGGCCCTCACGTGACGGAACTGGCCGACGAAGCCCTCGGCCGCGATGGCGGTCTTCGCCACGCCGATGCAGTCGCCCTCGGTGAGGCCGATGAGACTTGGCCGCAGATTGTGAACGATGCCGCTCGCGGCGAAATGAAAAACATCTACGCCCCGGCAGATGCAGCCGGGAAAGACAAAAAGCCTTCGCTCAAGGAATATCCGGTCATTCCCTGGCAGTCGATCGATCTTGCTCAATTCAATCTTGTGCCAAAGGCCGTTGCGCCGTTGCTCAACCGTGTCGGTACGGGCTGGGGCTCTTTCCGCATTATTCCCGTTGAGTCGGGACGCGGCTGTCCCTACGGCTGCGAGTTCTGTACGGTAACCGGATTCTTTGGCGACTCCATCCGCTTCCGCACCAATGAGAGCGTGGTGAATGAACTGCTGCTGTTGAAGGCGCGGGCCCGCAGCGAGAAAGGACAGATTGCGGTCTTTTTCATCGACGACAATTTCGCCATCAATATCAAACGGACCAAGTCGCTGTTGCGTGACATCATCGCGGCCAACGCACAAGTCCATTGGGTAGCGCAGATCAGCGCCAATCTCTTGCGCGACGAAGAACTCGTGGACCTCATCGCGGCGTCCGGCGGCAAGTGGGTCTTCATTGGAATGGAATCCATCGACCCGGCCAATCTCAAAGACGTGAACAAGGGCTTCAATAAGCCGGGTGAGTATGCGGCTGTGCTGGAACGGCTCGCGCGACGCAACGTCTATGCGATCACATCATTTATCTTCGGGATGGACAACGACACTACCGGCGTCGCCGAGCGCACACTGACGCAAGTGCGAACCTGGCCTCCCGGTCTGCCCATTTTCGGCCTGCTGACGCCCTTGCCCGCAACCCCGCTCTACAAGCGCCTGGAAACCGCGGGCCGGCTCACGCGCCCCAAGCACTGGCAGGAGTTCATCCCGTTTGCGATGGCTCACACGCCGCTAAAGATGAGCATTGAAGAAGCTCACGCCGAAGTAAAATATGGTTGGGCTCAAGCGTACAGCCCGCAAGCACTGGCCCAAGCGGTTGACGCGCTCACTGACCAGCCTCTTGGTTATCGCATTAACATCTTCCTCGCGCGCCTCTGCTTCCGCGGGATATATTTCCCCATGATGGGGAAAATGGCATGGCTCAAGGTTGTCGCCCAAAACCGCCGAACCATTGTCAAACTGGCGAGAGAAGCCTTCTTTGGCCCTCGAAGGCAGCCAGAGAATCCCGATGATGATCCGCAAAATGCACATGAATCTGTCACGGCACCGGATGTCCCCGACGAAGTGAACGCCTAACTCCGTGCGCGGCGGACACTTCTCGCCGGTGGGTAGTGGAATATTGTGAATTCGGCGTCGAGCACAAATCCGTGGCATCATCGATGCGATGCTGGCTGGTTTCCGTGGATGAGGAGAAGCTAGGGAAGATCACAAAGACTAAATCGAATCGGCGGCAACAAGCCTGAAAGGAAGTGACGCCATGCGTGGGCAACAAATCAACCGTGTGAGCGGCAAAATCCTAATCGTCCTGTCTCTTATAGCGATGCTTGCGGTACTTAGCGGGTACACTCAGTCGCCCCAAAACGGACGAAGGCGCGACGGCACATATTTTTCAGCTATCAATCGTGGGTCTGGTGCTGATGGTCTTAGTTTTCCTCGCAACGACCGATTGGAGGCAGCCCTTGCGAAGCGCGCGATCATTGGCATTTCCAGTCGCCGCTTTGGTTCTGGCGTTCGGAGCACTGCATTGCCTTGAGTACGATCGATAAACTCTGAATTAACCAATCAAGCTGACCAAGTACGTGCCGATGAACTCGCAGTTCCCCACCGGACGGCGGAAGATTACTAACTGAGAATGAACCAACTGCGTTGGCAAAATAACAAGTTGTTCATGTTCCCCCGCATCGCGGCCGAAACTCTGTCAGTTCGAAATGCTCAGAAAAGCGGCTTCTCTCGTCATCACGAGTTGGTATGTGCTCTTCTCTCTCAATCTCCATATGTTGGACTCGTCTCTAAGGTATTGCATCTGAAGGCGTCGACATTCATACGGGTTGAAGGATGCTGACCGGCAATAACAATGATATAACCGCGCCTCCCTCCGCACGATCGCAGATGCTTGCCACTCCGCGGTGCGCCTGGACTACGGCATCCACAAAGGCGAGTCCGAGACCGTGGCCTGGAGATTGTTTCCCCTTTACAAAGCGTTCGAAAGCCCGGCTCTTTATATCAGGCGGGAATCCCGGACCATTATCCTCGATCACCAATTCTGCTGACCCTTCATGCGAATGTAGCCAAATGTCCACCCGGCTCCCCATTGGCAAATGAGTCAATTCATTCTCAAGCAAATTGCTTATAACACGATTGAGGAGAGCCGAGTCAGCATCTACAACCACATGCTTTTCCAGGTCGATCGTCACTTCGTGATGGCGCTCAGCCATAGCTGGTTGGTAAATATCGACCAGTTGTTTGACCACATCGGAGAAATCGACTGGGCGACGATCCATGTGAAGCGCGCCGGCTTCAGCCTCAGCAAGATCGAGCGTAGTGTTTAGCAATTGCAAGAGCCTATCAAGGTCTTCGATCGCTTCCCCAACCGAGTCGCGCCACTTCTCATTTCCTTCGTTGCACAGCGCTGATTCGAGCGTCCCACGAATCAACGTAACCGGACTTTTGAGATCGTGCGCGATGTTGCCGGTAACGGTTCGAAGTTGATTCACCGAAGATTGTAAGCGGTCCAGCATGTGATTAAAAGTTTTCGCCAATCGCGAGATTTCATCAGAATTCACAGGTTCAGGCAGGCGTTCCTCTAAATCTTCGGTGCCAATTCGCGCTACGGTTTCTGTAATTCGTTCAACACGATACAGAGTACGACGTGCGCTCCAGTAGGAGATGACAAAACCGAGCAAGAACATGCCGCCCCAGACCATGAAAAAACTACGGGCCAGTGTGTGCAGGAGATGCTTGGCACCCCGGTCCGAGAGTCCCAGGTAAACATTTCTTCCGTTTTGCGACTTCACAACGACGCGAAATGTTTGTCGATATCCGTCCACTGGTATGGACTTCGGAGGTCCCGGAACCAACTTTGCCCGTTGAACTGCTGCGACAAAAGCATCCTTGGAGCTTGGGCCCACCCACAACGGACCTTCGGTATTCGTGGGATTCGTTGCCAAGAAGAAAACTGAATTCAGCCTTTCGCCGCGGGCGTTGCGCTCATCTGGCACTTCCTGAGTGGCAAGTTCGGCCACCTCGCGAACGATCCGCTTGTATAGGTGATCGCTCGGAGTATCAGCCGAGACTTGAGCGAGAACCTCAGCTTCACCGGTGAGCCAAGTGTCACTGCGCTCTCGGACGCCCTGAGCAACCAGGAAATAGACTATCGAGAAAGCCACTGCGGTTCCGAGCGCGAACGCCAGAGTTGTCCAAATCGAAATTCGCCACGCGGCGGTGGCACGTAAATTCTTAGGTATTTTTGAGAACATAGCCAACCCCACGAATGGTGTGAATCAGCGGTCGCGGTGTATCGTGGTCTACCTTGCTGCGCAAACGATAGATGTGGACGTCCACGACGTTAGTTGCGGGATCAATTCGCATCCGCCAGACGTGGTCCAGAATCATGGTCCGGGTTACCACACGACCTTCATTGCGGCAAAGATATTCCAGCAAAGAAAATTCCTGTGGGGTCAACTGAAGCAAGTGATCGCCCCGTCGTGCTTCACGGCGAACCAGATCTAGCTGTAAATCGGCTGCTTGCAGACGCACCGATTCATTCTGTGGAACCGCAGATCTGCGCAGGAGATTTCTCAGCCTTGCCAGCAGTTCTGGGAGGGCGAATGGCTTGGTTAGGTAATCATCCCCGCCTCTCTCTAACCCCCGGACACGCTCATCTACGGATCGTCGGGCAGACAGGATTAAGACTGGTGCCGAACTACCTTGGGCACGGCAGTGGGCGATCAAGTCCAATCCATCCATGTCTGGAAGGCCAAGATCGATGATGAAAGCATCGTGAATACCTTCCAATGCCATCGCTTCTCCGGCCGTCGCGTTACTGGCGGCATCCACCTGGTATCCAGCCTCCCCCAGTGCCCGCTTCAGGAACTGCTGGATGGATACGTCGTCCTCTACCAACAGCAATCTCATAGGAGCTTCACGCCAGTCCAACGACTTTACACCTCTAGTGCGATGCAGGAAACTCCACAAACGTCGGAAGCTTCCATTGACCCAAAGCGCAACCTCCATGCGGAGCACCATAAATCTCGCAGGCGGAATAAAGGGTTATTCGTCGGCTCACTGCTGACGCCAAGTCATTTCCACGTGCACTGGGATCTCGTTCTTGACTGGCATCGTCAAGAGCGATGGCGGATCGATCTTGAAATCGGCGAGGGTGGCCGGAATTGTCCCTGTGATGTGAGTTTCGGTGCCTTGCGTCTCCACTTTGAAAGGAACCTGCTTGTACTGGGCCGTTTGGCCGGCGAACTGAATCTCCAGATCGGCATTGATGGTCGCCGAGGTGGCCGCCGATTCGGGCAGGTGAGTGCGCACGGTTACTAGCGGAAATTCCGCACCGCGCGTGACCTGCAACATGTGGAGGTCGCGGTTGCTGTCTCCAGAATCGAACGACTTCACTGGTACCGCGATCAGGAAGTCGCATTGACCCAAGTGGCAAATGCCCTTCCCCTTGGAGGCGTGGCTCACACCCTCAGTCTGGTGCAGTGGGTGCGATACGTGGTATGTCAGAGTGCTTTGTTGCAGAACCCATTGGCTGTCGGGTCCGGCAAAAGCGGGGATTGTCACGAGCAATAACGCAGCCAGGATTCTCTTGATCATAAACTGTTCTTAGAACTTGACCGATACCAACAGAAGAGCAGCCCCAAAAGCACCAGCCGTCACAATGGCTACAGGTCCATGCGCGGAGGCAATGCCGTGAACTTTTTCGCCGTTACTCTTTTGATTGAACGCCATTGTGCCTAGAATAGGAGTCAGGATCATGCCGGGTCCGTGAATCCAAGCCATCGCCTCATGAAATTTTATCGGACCGCGCTTCTTGGTTCCGGGAATTCTGGGGGCGCGAATGGCGTAGTAAGCCGTGATGCCATACAAATCTCCCGTCAGGCCGCCAAGCGCCACATGCAGATCACGCGAGGCCGCGCTGGTGCTTTTTCCCCCTGCCCCCAAGGAAGCAATGACAGTGGCAATTAAGGGACCGGCCGTGATCAAACCCATCTTTTGATGGATCTTCAGCATATGTGTCCGCTTATCCAGCAACGCTTGTTCACGGGCATCGCCCTGCGTCTGCTCCGGAGAAAGGCCTAGATCCGCGAGCGAAGGCTCCGTCTTGCTGCTGGATGGCGCATTCGGCAAATTGTCCTGTTGCGCGGTCCCTGGCTTTGAAGAGACTGACTCGCCCGCCTCCAGTTTTTCGTCGGGAACCGTCAACTCGGTCCCATCGACTGTTGTTGAAGGAATCTCCGACGGCTTCAAACCGGTGGCTTCAAACTTCAGTCGGTAATTGCCGGGCGGCAGACCCTCAAACTTATAAAAGCCATTCGTACCCGAGGTCGCGCTCCGCACCTGGCTGTTTTCGATACCTGTCGCCGTCACGGTGGCGTTGGCAACTGCATTGCCGGACGCATCAATGACCCTGCCCGTCAAGACTCCCAATCCGGTCGTCTGAGCCATCAGAGACGAAGCGGACACAAGGCACAGACACGCAAAAAAGGCGAGGCCATGGACACTACTGTGTTGGTTGCGAAAACTCTTCCTCAACATCCTTCACCTACGCCCTTCCGATAACGCGATGACTAGCACTACAAGGCCACCCGAACACAATATGTTCGCAAGATTACGGTGGCTTTTCCAAAAGATGACGATTTGTTCATTCAGGACTAATCTCCGCATTCCACTCCCCTAAATAAGGTTACGATTTCGTATGCGGGGAGTTGCAACCTTCTCCTCGCGTCGCGCTTCATAGCAGACACGCTTTCCTTCGCTGCTCTGGGGAACCTAGTGTTAGCAACCTTGTCCTGCGGCCCACGCAGCTTTGATCCACGCGAAGAACAATTAGGAGTCATTGCAATGCAACGAAATGTTTTCAGGCTGACAGTGTTGATGGTTGGCTTGTGCTTGTGTAGCGGTGTTAGTGTGGCGCAGACACTGAAGCCGCGCCTTCTGGCGGTGACACAGCAGCAGAACGAGGATGTGTCTGCCTCGCTGGGCGCCTCGGAAAGCGCGGATGCTGCGCCGGTGACGGTGCCGATGAGCGTGGGGGCGGGAACTCCAATCAAGGTGGCACTGGACTCCGAGGTGCGGGTGCGAGAAGTCGGTCAGGCGATTCGCGGCAAGACTACGGAGCCGGTATATGCATTTGACCATCTGCTTATTCCCGCAGGAACGGTGGTAAGGGGAAGAGTGTCGGCTATCGACGCGGTACCGAAGATGGCACGAACGGTGCAGGCGGCGAATGGAAATTTTTCTCCGGCCCACAAAGTGCATGTGCGGTTTGACGAACTAGAAATGGCGGATGGGCAAACCGTGGCACTACACACAGTGGCTTCGCTAGCCCCAGATGGCGTTCTGCGGTTTGTTTCGGCAAACGAGAAGGCGGAGCAGAATAATAAGGTCCAGGACGCGGCATCTAAAAAACTGAATGCGGCGCGACAGGCGATCCACCAGCAGTGGAGCGATTTACAGAGGCAAATCCACGAACCGGGAAAGATGCACAAGGTGAAGAGGCTTGTGCTTGCGCAGCTGCCGTTGCATCCACAGTACATCGATGCGGGGACGAGCTTCAATGCGAATTTGTTGCAGCCTTTGGATTTTGGGACTGAAGCGGTGAATCCGGAAGCCTTGACTGATATTGGAACGCCACCGCCGACCGGAAGCGTCGTGCATGCACGGCTAGAGACAGGCTTGAGTTCCGCGACGGCGAAAAAGGGCGATCCGATAGAGGCGGTGATCACCGAGCCGCTGGTGGTCTCCGATCATCTGATTCTGCCAGAAGGCAGCGTGATTAAAGGCTCGGTGGTACAGGTGCGGCCAGCGCGGCGGCTGGGCAAGAATGGGCACCTTCGGATTTTGTTTCATCAGATTGTGCCGCCGAACGGAATTGAGCAGAAAGTGGAAACGAATCTGGAAGGTGTGGCCGTGGCCAGGGGCGAAAATCTGAAGTTGGATTCGGAAGGTGGGGCTCAGGTGACAACGCCACGAACTAGGTATTTGATCACCGGAATCCAGATCATGCTGGCGGCATCGCAAGCGTCTCCCGATCGCGATGCAGGACAAGGCGGGCAGAGCGTGGGCGAAGCAGGAGGCGGCGCGGCGAGCGGTGCATCGGGATTCAGGTTGGTCGGAATGGTGGTAGGAATCGCTGCACAATCCCGCGTGGTGTCGGCCGGGTTCGGATCGTATGGAGCGGCGATGTCGATCTATTACCATTTTCTGGCGCGAGGACGCGACGTGGTTTATCCGAAAGACATGGCAATGGTGATCGGGCTAGGAACTCGTGACGACAAATCAAGCAATATAGCCGGATCCTCTGCGCAGGTGGCTCCACATTAAGCGATCCCACTTACCCGTCCCTACATCCTGGTTTCAGGTTTCCAAGGGCCAGAATTCGTGTACCTGCTTGACATGTGACTATAGTTCTGCAACTATCGAAATATGCCCTCAGCTTCAGCCAAGAAAAGTACCGAGCAGGTCGCAAAATATGCTGACATGCTTTCTGCCATGGGCACCGAACCGCGCCTTCGAATCATGCAATTGCTGCTGTCCGCCCATTCCGGAGGCTTGGTCGTAGGTGATATCCAGTCAGAGCTCGACATTCCGAATTCCACGCTTTCGCACCACCTGGAGAAGCTGAAGAACGAGGAACTTGTGAAGGTGCGCCGCGAAAGCACCTTCCTGCGGTACGCGGCCAACGCGGACGCACTTCAGGAACTTCTGCAATTCCTCTACGCCGAATGCTGCACTCGAAATAAGGCAGTAAAACCACAGAACATCGTCCAGCTTTGTAAATAGGAGAAGGCATCATTAGCGTCACCGACATCAAGGACGTAGTCAAAGCAAAGCATGGCCAGGCAGCCTCACGCGTGAAGACAGGCGGCAGCGCCTGTTGCGGAGCGACCGCGGCAAGCGGATTGGATTGCGACCCAATCACTTCCAATCTGTACAACTCCTCCCAGGCGAGGCAAGTTCCTGAAGAGGCCATGCTCGCCTCGTTAGGGTGCGGAAATCCAACCGCATTGGCGAAGTTGAATCCCGGAGAGGTAGTTCTCGACCTTGGCTCGGGCGGCGGCGTGGATGTTCTGCTTTCGGCGAAGCGCGTTGGTCCTACCGGCAAAGCATACGGTCTCGACATGACGGAGGAGATGCTCGCCCTCGCCAATGAAAACAAGCGCAAAGCGGGCGCCGAGAATGTCGAGTTCCTGAAGGGGGAGATTGAGCATATCCCGCTGCCGGACGACTCCGTTGATGTAATCATTTCGAACTGTGTGATCAACCTCTCGGCGGATAAGGACCGAGTGCTGAGAGAAGCCTTTCGAGTGCTGAAACCGGCTCGTCGCTTCGCGGTTTCCGATGTTGTGACTCGCGACGAAATCACACCAGAAATCCGCCAGAGTGTGCTGCTGTGGGTGGGCTGTGTGGCTGGTGCGCTCGAAGAGGAAGAGTATCGCAACAAACTCTCTGCTGCAGGCTTTGAGCAAATTGATATCGAGCCGACACGGGTCTATCGCGCCGAAGATGCACGGGAGTTTTTGACAGCAGCCGGTGTCGATGCGGACGCCATTGCACCGCAGGTAGATGGCAAGTTCTTCAGTGCCTTTGTTCGCGCCGTGAAACCGTCGGGTGCCGAAGCGAAGGCTTGTTGTGGACCGACCTGCTGCAACTAGGAGAACAGAGTATGCAAGGGCACTACAACGTCTTATTCCTGTGCACAGGCAACTCCGCGCGTTCCATCATGGCCGAGGCCATTCTGAACTTCAAAGGACGACCCAACTTCACCGGCTACAGCGCCGGAAGTCATCCATCAGGGAAGATTCGCCCCGAAGCCTTGAAGCAACTCGAAACAGCGCACATCCAGGTCCACGGTCTGCGCAGCAAAGCCTGGGACGAATTTTCTCTGCCCGATTCTCCCAAGCTCGACTTAGTTTTCACGGTTTGCGACAACGCGGCGAAAGAGGTCTGCCCAATCTGGCCCCGACAGCCGACGACGGCCCATTGGGGTGTTCCAGATCCAGCGGCAGTTCAGGGAAGCGAGGCTGATATCGAACGGGCGTTTCGCGAGACGTTCTTTATTCTGGATCGCAGAATCAATTTGTTCCTCAGTCTTCCCCTGAAGACTCTCGACCACCTTGCGCTCAAGAGAGAGCTCGATAATATCGGCCAGATGATGACACCCGTTGCCCACGAATAGTGGCTTGGTCCGAAAAGAAACCAACCCAGTCAGATTACCGCAACATAGGGCTCACGCATGAAAGCAAAAAGTCGTCTCAGTTTTCTGGACCGCTATCTGACCGCGTGGATATTCTCCGCTATGTTCGCAGGCGTTGTGCTGGGCTGGCTTGTGCCTGGAGTTGTGGCTTTCCTGAATCGGTTGAACGTTGGTACGACTTCTATTCCGATTGCGGCGGGACTGATTCTGATGATGTATCCGCCCTTCACGAAGGTGCGGTATGACGAACTGCATGAAGTCTTTCGCAACAAGCGCGTGCTGGGACTTTCACTGGTGCAGAACTGGATTGTAGGGCCGATTTTAATGTTCGTTCTGGCGATTGTCTTCCTCCGAGGGTATCCGGAATATATGGCCGGGCTAATCATGATCGGCTTGGCGCGCTGCATCGCCATGGTCATTGTCTGGAACGAACTGGCCGAAGGCGACACGGAATACGCGGCTGGCCTGGTCGCCTTCAATTCTCTTTTCCAGGTCTTCTTCTATTCGCTCTACGCCTGGGTTTTCATTACCGTCCTCCCGGCCAAGCTCGGGCTTCGGAGTACGGTCGTCAATGTGTCCATCACAGAGATTGCGAAGAGCGTCTTTATTTATCTGGGAATTCCATTTCTAGCGGGATTCTTGACTCGTACAGTCTTGGTTCGCGCCAAAGGGCACGATTGGTACACCCGCAACTTCGTTCCCCGAGTAAGCCCTCTGACGCTGATTGCACTACTGTTCACGATTGTGGTGATGTTTTCCCTCAAGGGCGGTTACATCGTTCGCCTACCCTTGGATGTTCTGCGCATTGCTGTACCGCTGTTGATTTACTTCGTGCTGATGTTCTTGGTGTCCTTTTACATGGGCAAGAAGGTGGGAGCGGACTATTCCAAGACCACGACGCTCGCATTTACGGCCGCATCGAACAATTTTGAACTTGCGATCGCCGTGGCAGTGTCGGTATTCGGCATCAACTCAGGAGCTGCATTCGCGGCCGTCATTGGGCCGCTGGTTGAAGTACCCGTGATGGTCACACTCGTCAACGTGGCCTTCTACTTTCAACGTCACTATTTCCCGAATCAGCAACCGGCAACTATCGAGTCGGCGTAACCGGCTAAATGGGCAATTTAGGGACGTTATCAATTACGTTCGATCTCAATCAGTCATATCTCATGGTTGTCGTGCTGACCTTAGAAGCCAGATAAAACAACACTGTTCTAACTTGCTTTTGAACCCACGATTTCAACCCACGATTCGCATATCTCTCACGACTTCTCAAGTAGTTACGGCACCCTCAGGAAGAGGGTTCATCTCCGATTGACGAACCACTAATGCTGGGCGCCTGCGGTGGTTCAGCGATGCTGTCGTCGGGTCGACTGGGAGCAAAGAGTCTTCGTCGTGAACAGAGGATCCCAGATCCGTTCTCTGATCGCCTTAGAAACGCCTGGTCCAGAGTCGGCAACGACAAGATCAAAACCGCGACTGCCTCGAAGCTTTCTCGGTCGCAGCCTCACGACAACGCACCTCTCCCTAGAAGACTGTTTGGAGAAATAATATGCATTCGTCAGCAAATTGATGGTAACGCACTCGATATCCATCGCAAAGACTTTTGCTTTGACCATCTCAAGATCACGACTTAGCGTGATAGAGCTCGCTTCCATCGCCGGCACTATTTCATCGAGGACGTCGTTGACAAGCGTTGCGATGTCGGTAACTCGGCGCACGCGTCTATCCCTCCGCACCCGGCCAAGAGCAAACGCACCCCAAGCAGAGACCTTCTCCGACTCGTTAATGGCTTTCTCTAGTTCGCTAAGAACATCCTCGGGATTGTCGCCGTTTCTCAACAGTAGGCTCGCAGCTTCAAGTGTTGCTCTCATGCTGTCCAGACCACGTTGCGTTTCGTGGCCAAAGGTGGCGGCCGCGATCCCAATTGTCGCCAACGTTCTGCTAACCGCGGCCTGAGAGCTTAGCTCTTCAAAGGCTTTGTCGGCACGTTTCAGTTTCTCGGTCGCGGAAGCCAGTTGCTCGATGACGTCTTTCGACCGATCAGCGACCAGCTGTGGAAGGGTTCCTTCTGCATTCTTGATCGTGGAGGCAAGATCGGAGAGCTGAACCCGCAACTCATCTACGGTGTCCCGCGGACTAGGCGCTCGTTCATCGGACGTCTTGGCGCTTGAGACAAAAAGCTCATGGTACTTCGCTTCCAGGCGCGTAAGGCAGCCAATCAAGAAGCTCTTCAAGAGACCGAGAGCTTCGCCGGAGACCAGTCCTTCTCGGCCAGAAGTATCAATCAGTTCAGGATTGGTATCGCGTCCAATAAATACAGCACCGACAAGTTGGTATGGCGAGACACGGAAGTCTGGCCGCGCGGGGCCAGCTGGGTTACGTGCTTTGCGGTCGCCGAGGGCTAGCCAATCACCCTCGGGTCGTCCTTGATCGCCATATGGAGGAACGCGAATACCGTCTCGATAAACTCGAACACCTGCGTTCGATCTTAGAAACTCCCTCAAATCGGCCAGATCAAGATCTAGGCCGCGCACGGTCTCAGCTTTCTGTGGATAGAAGAGCAGACGCGCCGAAACTGGGCCGAGCCGCTTGACCAACAGGGCCGGTGAAACCTGCGTTCCTAGACGCGGTTTTGGATGAACAAGTTGATCGAAAGGCACCGACACAGGACTCTTGGTTCGTCTTCTCGACTCTTGAGCCCGATATGTGATGGTTCCCGTCACTTTTCCGCCCGATCCAAGCGAAAATTCTGCTTCGATGGCGGCTGATGCTAACAATGGAGACGGCACGACACCATTGCAGGCTGGGTCTACATCATTCTCGATCCGCACCTGGAAGTCTTTGACGCCCTCAATGGGAGAAGTGAGCAGTGACAATAGGCGCCGAAGTTCTTGAATATCCTGTGCGTCCCAGTCTTGCCTAAGCTCTCGAATCAGCAATTCTGTTCCCGCACGACTCGTTGAGTTTGAAACTCCGTCGGGGGTCGGTCCGAACGCCTCGTTGCTCGCGTCCCAAGGTGATGGGAGGGGAACCAAGAACTCGATGTGTTCGAGCTCTTGGACATCGATTCTCTCCAAATCACGACCAGGCGTCTCAAATTCGTTCCAATCGACACGAAGACCAACTGGAGCTTCCGACGCCGCTTGAGATCGCAATTCCAATACCGCGCCCAGGCGATCGGCAGAGATTCGGCCGATACCCTTTTCGCCCGTTCTCCGCCTGCCCCGGGGAGTAAACTTGTCCTCACGCTTTGCGCTATAGCCCAATCTCAACCAGTAGTTCTCAACGTCATCGGATGACATACCGACGCCATCGTCGGCGATACGGACATGCCGCCCGCCGTCAGCAAACAATCCAGTCCAGATCTGAACCTCGACAATGGTCGCACCAGCGTCGTAGCTGTTCTTTACTAATTCCAGAACGGCAGTCGTATGGTCTTTGATGCTCTCGCGCCCCCACGTCAGCATCGCACGTGCATCGACGGAGAAGTGTTTTGCCATTTCCGAAGAGTTTACCTGAGGATTCCCCAAAACTGCGCTTCCTTCATTGGGTACACGCAATTCCGATATGGCTGGGACCCCGGGAACCGACTATACCTTTCGACTTGACCGTCTGGATGCGACCGTACCACGAACTCTGCCGTACTAGCGGGACCGCGTTCCCGAAGTCCAAATACGTCCACGTCAGAGCGAGTGTCTCTTCAGTACGCAACCCCAAGTACGCCATCAATGCGAAACACACTTTCCATTTTGGCGGGGCGGCGTCGATTATCCGGTGAGCCTCATCTAGCGTGAAGCACCGCACTTCCTTTTCTACATCCTCTACCGGAACGAACAGCGTATCCCAGTCGAGCTTCGTTGCTACATATCCCCAGCTCTTGGCGGTGCACACCATGGCACTGTGCAACGTCATACCATTCTTGATCGTCTTGCGCGACAGATTCTTGTCGCGCATAAAATTAATCATGAGCTGCGGAGCCCGGCCCGTTACTTCTTCCAGTTTGTATTTACCGAGGGAAGGAACGATGTAGATCTTGGAGAGCGAAAGCGTGGCTCGGGCGTATGACGGCTTGAATGTCGTCGCCATATCCCGTTGGTAGATCGACGCGAACTCTCCCACTGTCGTCACCATCCCCAGTCTGTAATCCGGCTTGTTGATGTGATCGATAATCTGATCCGCAGCACGCCGGGCTAAAGGTCTCGTGAAGTCCTTATCAGGCCGACCCGCCTTCTAAGTTCGCGCCGCTTCACCACACCTTGTTGGTTTAGAACATCCTCGCGCCAGCGGAAAATCCAATACTTTCCCTCTTTGCGCAGCGAACCTCGTTGATACCGTCTTCGAGCCAAAGCTCCTCCCCTTGGCTCGCTGATTCCGTCTTCGATTCTGCAGGTCTCCCCATCTGGAATCGGTATCGAAACTTTGAGGTCGGATGGGCATTGTCGGCCACTAATTTACTGCCCTGTATCGATCTCGCGGAAGCGTTCGAGAGAGCGGCCGAAGAGAGTCGATTGCTCTGTCCTCTTGAGGTGTTTTTTTCTGTGACTGGGGATTCGAAGGAGATGCATCCGGTTGTCCGCGACGAGATCTACCGCTCTGGCTATGAGGCGATTCGAAATGCGTGCACACATTCTAAGGGAAGTCGACTGGAAGTTCGATTGAAATATGGGCACGACCTTGTTCTACACTTTACAGACGATGGTATTGGCATCGACCCGAAAGTCGTTGGTCCGGTAGGGAAGGACAGTTCGGTCTGCAAGGAATGCGAGAGCGAGCGGCGCGAATTGGAGGCAAGCTGATGATTGCCAGATCGTTGGGTTTCGGGAACTGAGATTACAGTGGTTGTTCCTGGAGATATCGTCTTCCGTGAGCCTAGCGTTAGCCCGCTAGACAAGGTACGAAACATGCTTCGAAGAGTAGTGTAGCCGTTGACTGACACCTGAAGTCGGGTCTCGACCAGCTTGAATTATCTCGTCCGTTCCCCTGGGTACAAAGAACGGTGTTTCAAGCGAACCACTTGATGCATTCGCATTATTTACTCTACATTTACGAGCGAGTCTGAGCGGTGCGCTGTGGAGGCACGGAATGAATGGGCCACTAAAAACCGGGCAGAAAGCCGCTCTCAGTGATTACCTGGCGGCCGAAAGGACTCTCTTGGCATGGATTCGCACGGGTCTGGCCTTGATGGGGTTCGGTTTTGTGGTGGCGCGTTTCGGACTCTTCCTGCAACAACTCCAGGTTATGCAGCGCTCCGCGTCGGCGCAGACTTATGGAGTGTCCCTCTGGTTTGGCACGGCGATGATTGCAGTTGGAGTGATGGTGAATGTTTTCTCCGGATGGCAACATGCCCGTTTAGTCCGGGAGTTGGATCGGGGCGAAGCGGAACACTCTCATTCTTCCGCCCTTGGTATTTCCGTGGCTTTTTTCCTGGCGATTGTCGGATTGGCCATGGCGATCTATCTTCTTTCGATTCGAAGTTCTGCGCATATAAATTCTGGAAATAGTGAGGAGATATCTATGACGCCAAGTAAGGCCAACGGCATCATCGACACGCCCAGCAAGCATTCCGTGGATGAAACCGTAGAAAAGCTTAAGACGATTCTGCAAGCGAAGGGAATCACTTTGTTCGCGCTGGTCGACCATAGCGGAGAAGCAGAAAAAGTGGGAATGAAAATGCGTCCGACCAAGCTGCTGATTTTTGGTAACCCCAAGGGCGGCACGCCGGTGATGTTGGCTGCTCCGAGCATTGCCATCGATCTTCCGCTTAAGATTTTGGTTTGGGAAGATAGCGGGGGTAAAGTCTGGCTTTCTTACAATAGCCCGGCATACTTGCAGGAACGGCATACTGTCCCGCCGGAGTTGGTGCAAAATATAGCGGTGGTGGGAACGCTGGCGACCCTGGCTGGAGAATGACTCCGATAAGTTACGCCTAAATGAGTTGCGCCCGGTAGTCCCGTGTGCCTCTCTTTAACGTTTTGTGAGACGCGTGCGACGGTGCTAGACTGCGCGGATGGCTACCAAAAAGAAAACCCAAAAGAAGCAGAAGAAGTCGAAGAAAACGACCGAGAAAAAACGAACTCCGAAGAGGCAGCCGGCGAAGAAGGCCAAGGCTCCTAAAAAGTCAGGAAAGAAAAAGGCTTCTCCGAAAAAAACGATGAAAAAACTAACGGCTGCCCGCAGAACCGTCGAGAAGAAAACTCTCGCTCCCAGGAAGCCAACCCCCAAGAAACAAACTGCTAAGAAACAGACTCGAACCGAAGACCGGCGAGAAGATACGGCGGCCTTCTTAGGCCAGTCTCGAGGATCGCGTTCAAGCGTGGAATCGGGTGATTTGCAGGGCTTGTCACGACGGGAAGAGGCAGACTCTGAGAGCGTCGATGAGTTGGTGGAAGAAGGAAACGCGTTTGAGGCCGAAGCAGTCGAAGGCGTCGAAGATGCCGGGGATCATGAAGAGGAGGAAGTGCATACCCACGAAGTACCTGAAGATGACGTGCCCGAGGAGTACCTGGAGAAAGACGAGTAGGAGACGTCGCCTCGAAGGGAACCCTGGTCAGCGATGCTCCCGCAGTTTATTGCGGATACCAGTCGAGCAATCTGACCTCAATTCCGGTGCCGTCCAATTGCTTCTTAAATATGGCAAGATCGGATCCGCGATAGTGATAGGGAATTACGATCTTCGGGTGGAATGCTTTAACCGCATCTGCCGCTTCTTCAGGAGGCATGGTATAGGGTAGATTCATGCACACAAATGCGACGTCGATATTCTTCAGCCCGCGCATTTCAGGTACGCCTTCGGTGTCACCGGAGAAATAGAAGCGCACGCCACCATAGCTCAGCACATATCCGTTGCCGCGTCCTCTGTCATGGAAGAACTTTCCCGGAGATGGGCCACGCGTCAGGTTATAGGCGGGAATTGCCTCGATGGTCCAACCCTGCCATGTCTTTGTTTCGCCATTCGCAATTGGTTTGGCTGTCGTGACCGTTGCCACCACGGCGGGCGGCGCCAGGATATCGGTTCCCGCCTTGCTGATTTCAGCGATCGATGCCGGATCCATGTGATCGCCGTGAATATCAGTAATCAGAATGAGATCCGCTTTCGGAGCGCCGGTGAACTTCGCAGGGTTGGCCGGATCCAGATAGATGACCTTCCCTCCCGCCTCGATCAAGGTGCTGGCGTGATACAGCGGCGTGATTTTGACGACCCCTGCCGAAGTTGGAAACGTCTGCGGCGCAGCCGCAGAATGGGCAAAAGAAGACATAACGCACGGCATTACGAACAACGTCCAAACAGCCAGAAGCAATTTCATCTCGACCTCATTTCGCTGTCATTCTAAATGCCCACCCACTATTATTCATATTCCGTCATAGATGATTGGCAGGCTAAATAGTCTGGATGAAATAAAGGTAGCTTCCGTTGCGACGGTATCCAGACGAGCGTCATCTAAAAAAATCACGTGGGAGAGGGCAGAATCGCGGACCGTGGGATATCCTCGACTCGCTGCCATTAACCCTCCCAATGAGGTCAGGAGCGCGGAATGCTTGCTGCCGAAAAGAGTGTTGCAATCCCCCATCAGCTCTTGGAGCGGTTGTCGGTCGCTCGCAGCCAAAGCGATGCGCTTTTCAGTTTGGTGCGGGCCGCTGCTCCGTATGAACGGCCGATTTCGGAGCGTCATCGCATCGTCTTCTATATTGGGCACCTCGAAGCTTTTGATTGGAATTTGCTGAATGAAAGCGTTTTTGGGCTAAAGAGCGTTCATCCGCAGTTAGACCGGCTATTCGCCTTCGGCATCGACCCCGTAGACGGCGGGCTGCCTACCGATGTCCCATCCGACTGGCCCCGCCTGGACGCCGTCCACGATTACGTGAGCAATATTCGAAACACCCTCGACCAACAGCTTGCAGCGGCCACTCCTGAACTACACTCGCAGGCACGCGACGGATTTCCGCTAAGCACCTTGCTCAACGTGGCCGTCGAACATCGTCTGATGCATATTGAAACCCTTGCTTACATGCTGCATCAGTTGCCCCTCGACATGAAGATCCGGCAGGAGGCGCGGCGAGAAGATTTACCTAATCTCAGTGGTCTGCCGGTTGAACATCGAATGGTGGCCGTTCCTGCCGGCGCTGTAACCCTCGGCCTCCCACGGAATACTGACAATTTTGGTTGGGACAACGAATACGAGGCTCACGTCGTCGATGTTCCTGCGTTTGAGATCGATCGCTACAAGGTGACTAACCGCCAATATCTCGAGTTTATGGCCGCTGGTGGTTATGAGACGCGTGCCTTCTGGAATGACGATGACTGGAACTGGAAGACTACGCGTGAAATTTCTCATCCCTTGTTCTGGAGAAAGAAAGACCACAGGTCGTCCGGCCACGCCTGGGCTTACCGCACCATGTTTGACGAAATACCGCTCGACAAAGCGCCTTTCGACTGGCCGGTTTATGTGAGCCAGGCTGAGGCTGCGGCTTATGCGCGCTGGGCAGGGAAGTCGCTGCCCACGGAAGCGGAATGGCAACGAGCGGCCTACGGAACTCGCGACGGGTACGAGAGAGCATATCCGTGGGAGAATGAACTTCCCAATGCCAGGTTTGGCAACTTTGATTTGCAACGCTGGGACCCGACTCCGGTTAATGGATTTCCGGAAGGCCAAAGCGCATTCGGCGTACACGATCTGTTAGGCAACGGATGGGAGTGGACCTCTACCGCCTTCGGTCCGTTCCCAGGCTTCCAGCCCTTCCCGTTCTACGCCGGATACTCGGCGAATTTCTTTGATGGCAAACACTTCGTCATGAAGGGCGGCTCGTCGCGAACCGCCGCTTGTATGCTTCGATCCACATTTCGAAACTGGTTCCAGTCGCACTATCAATATGTTTATGCCGGGTTCCGCTGCATAAACCGCTGATCGTACAAGCTACTGGCCGAGCTGACGATCAAAAGGGGATTCGAGAATGCTAGTTCATGCGATTAACAATGCTGCTTATGAGTTCGCTTCGGACGTGCGTGCCGGGCTGACGCGGCCGAGACAAAAGGAACTACTCTCCAAGTACCTGTATGACGACGTGGGCTCAGCCCTCTTTGAAGTAATCAGCCATCTGCCCGAATACGGGCTCACCCGTGCTGATGAGCGCCTGTTGCAAAGGCATGCGAACGAGATCGTAGAACGTCTGGATGCTCCAGTTGCGGTCGCCGAACTGGGCAGTGGAAGCGGTAAGAAGACGCGGTGGATACTGGAGGCGCTCAGTCGGTGGCAGCGGACGTTCTATTATCCGGTCGAAATTTCTCGCTCGGCTTTAGCCATGTGCGAGCGTGAACTCAGCGATATTGATTCCATCAGCATTGTGGGATTTGAGCGTGAGTATCTTGATGGCCTGCTCGAGGTTGCCGCGCACCGGCAGCGTAACCAGCGGCTCTTTGTATTGTTTTTGGGCAGCACCATCGGGAATTTCGATCGCCCCGCCGGAGTGAAATTTCTGGCGGAGGTTCGGCACATTCTTCTGCCCGGAGATTCACTTCTTCTGGGGACCGATCTGGAGAAGCCTGCAGCACAATTGCTCAATGCTTACGATGATGAAATCGGAGTGACCGCAGCTTTCAATCTCAACTTGTTGGCTCGAATCAATCGCGAACTCGATGCCGATTTTGACCTGAGGCAATTCACCCACCTAGCCAGAATCAATCACGAAGCCCGCAGTGTCGAAATGCACTTGCAATCGAAGCGACGGCAAACTGTACGTATCCCGGCGGCGGATCTTCGGGTCGAATTTCTGGAGGGCGAAACGATCTGGACGGAGAGCAGCCACAAGTACTCGGCAGCCGAAGTTTTCGAGATGGCGAGCGACGCCGGCTTCTGCTGCCAAGCGCAATGGATTGACGAAGAGTGGCCATTCGCGGAAAATCTCTGGGTCGCGGAGTAAGGCTGTTTGTTTCTTCGCCAGCACGTCCGCCCAACCTAAACGGAGGAATTAATGTCGCAAGAATGTACTCATCTCGACCAGATCAAAATGAGGCGAACCGACAAACATGTCTGCGAGGACTGTGAAAAGATTGGCGACACTTGGGTTCATTTACGTATGTGTCTAATCTGCGGGCACGCTGCGTGCTGCGACTCGTCCAAGAACAAGCATGCCACTAAGCATTTTCATAAAACGAAGCATCCTCTTATGCGCTCCATTGAGCCCGGAGAGTCTTGGATCTGGTGTTACGTCGATGAGATCGAAGCAGGCGAATTGGCCGCTTGAACGAACTGGCGCGATTTCTGCGCGTCTCGGACTTAGGGTTTGGACCCTAGCTCTGAGTCAGCACGATAAAATGCGCGACCAGAGTACCTGCTGCGGTATCTAATCTTCTATATCAAATTGCTTTTTCAGCGTGCTGTCTGAATTTATCTTCTAAACTATCAATTAGATAATCAAGGCTAAGAATCAACATGGCGAAACCGATCTTGCTCAGTGTCGATGACGACACTGATGTTTTACGGGCTATCGAACGCGACTTGCGCTTCCAGTACGGTGCGGAGTATCGCGTTATTGGGAGCGATTCCCCTGAGGGGGCTCTCGAAGTGCTGAAGCAATTAAAGGTTCGCAGTGACAGCGTGGCCCTGTTGCTGGCGGATCAGCGCATGCCTCGGATGGATGGGGTTGCGTTCCTACAGGAAGCAATGCACATCTATCCGGATGCAAAACGCGCATTGCTCACCGCATACGCCGACACGAGTGCCGCGATCAGCGCCATCAATCAAGCTAATATTAATTACTTTTTTTTAAAACCATGGGATCCTCCCGCTGAACACTTGTATCCGCAACTGAACGACCTGCTTGACGACTGGCAAGCTTCCTATCGGCCGGTGTTCGAAGGGATTCGGGTTCTGGGCACAAGGTGGTCGCCCCGATCTTATGAACTCCGCGACTTCCTGGCGCGTAACCGTGTTCCTTATCAGTGGATCGACGTCGAATCTTCCGCCAACGACCCTGAAACCAAGCGTCTTCTGGAGGCTTTGGGTCCGGAAGCAGCAAGCCTCCCCGTCGTTCTGTTTCCCGATGGAACAAAACTTTTGGAGAGTCTACCGGCGGATGTTGCCCAAAAAGTTGGCTTGCAGACACGTGCGCAAACCAGTTTTTATGATCTAGCAATTGTCGGTGGAGGCCCCGCAGGCCTCGCTGCGGCAGTCTATGGAGCGTCAGAGGGTCTGCATACGGTCATGATCGAGCGCGAAGCCCCGGGCGGCCAGGCAGGCATGAGTTCGCGGATTGAGAACTATCTGGGATTTCCGGCAGGACTCAGCGGAAGCGATCTTGCTCGGCGCGCCGTGGTCCAGGCGCAGCGTTTTGGCGTGGAAATTCTTGCTCCGCAAGAAGCGGTTGGCGTGCGTACCGAAGGATCGTATCGCTTTATCAAATTGGCTGACGGAAGCGAAATTTCTTGTCATACGTTGATGATTGCAAGCGGAGTGCAGTGGCGACGGCTTGACGTTCCGGGAATAGATAGGCTGCAGGGCGCGGGGGTCTACTACGGCGGCGGAGCCACGGAAGCACTTTCCTGCAAGGGCGAGATCGTCTATGTGATAGGCGGTGCGAATTCAGCAGGTCAGGCCGCCATGAATTTTGCCAAGTATGCAGACCGCGTCGTCATGGTGGTGCGAGGTCCCTCTCTTGCCAGCACGATGTCACAGTATCTGATCGATCAGATTAAAGAGACGCCTAATATTCAGGTGTGGGCCCACGCGAGCATGGCCGAAGCACATGGCGACACTCATCTGGAAGAGATTTCAGTGCTGTGCACGGACACCGGCAAACTTGAGAGAGTGCCAGCAACCGCAATGTTCATTTTTATTGGGGCGCTACCGCGCACGGACTGGCTGGGAGACCTGGTTGAACGAGATGACCGGGGATTCCTGCTAACGGGCCCGGATCTTATACGCGACGGGCAGCATCCCAAGGGTTGGACGCTTGAGCGAGATCCATTCCTGCTCGAAACAAATATCCCCGGTATTTTTGCGGTGGGCGATGTGCGGCATGGGTCCGTGAAGCGAGTTGCGTCCGGTGTGGGCGAAGGATCGGTAGCAGTGCAGTTTATCCATCAGTATTTGAGCAAGGTATAAATGGTCGAAAATTCAGAGTTACTTCGTGTCCCGGTGTTTGCAGATTTGCCGGATGATCAGATCGCGTGGTTCCTAAGCCAGTCAGAGGAGATCCACTTCAAGGCCGGTGACACCTACACCAGGCAAGGCGATCCTGCCAATGCAATGTTTGTAATTCTCGAAGGTCAGATTGAAATGCGGGGCGAAATAGGCGGCGAAACCATCTTCATTTCGCTGAAGAGTGGGGATGTCACAGGAGCGCTTCCGTTTTCGCGAATGAAGCAGTTCACAGTGACAGGGCGAACCATCACCGACAGCCGACTGTTGCGATTTCCCGCCGCGCTGTTTCCTGATCTTGTACAGAAGATGCCGGAGTTGGCCAAGCGTTTGGTTGGCCTGATGGCGGACAGAATCCGTGAAACCACTCGGATTGAACAGCAAAGAGACCGACTAGCCTCATTGGGAAAATTGTCCGCAGGGCTGGCGCATGAACTGAACAACCCTGCGTCTGCCGCCAAACGGGCCACCAGTCAGTTGCGTGCCATGCTGATGAAGATTAAGGAGGCTAGCCTCGAACTAGGCCGCCGCGATCTCACTCCCTCACAGAAATCACAAATCGTCGATCTTGAAGGTGCGCTCACCCAAATCGATGAACCCCCTCCCGATCTCCTCACGATAAACGATTTGGAAGAGCGAATTGACTCCTTATTGCGCAGTCACGGTCAAAACGACTTGTGGCAGTTGGCTGCCGATTTGGCTCGGAAAAACGCCAAGCCGCAAGTAGTGGAATCATTATTCGAAGCCTTCGACGCCGACACTGCCCGAGCCGCTCTTGTCCGGATCGGCGCTTCCCTCGAGATCTATAGCCTGTTGAATGAAATCGAGAGCAGCACTTCACGAATTTCCGATCTGGTATGCGCAATTAAGGAATACACGCACATGGACCAGTCGCCGGTCCAAAACGTCGACATCGTAAAGAGTCTCGAGACCACCCTTACCATCATGAACCACAAACTAAAACGAGGTGTGGTTGTGCAGCGCGACTACCAGAAAATTCCGCTTCTGGTGAATTCGTTTGGCAGCGAACTCAATCAGGTGTGGACCAACATCATCGACAATGCAATTGACGCGATGAACGGAAAGGGAGAACTTCGAGTTCGAACTTATCGCGACGATGGCTGCGTGGTAGTTGAAATCGGCGATAACGGCCCAGGAATTTCAGATGAGGTCAAGGCGCACATTTTCGAACCTTTCTTCACGACTAAAGGAGTCGGGGAGGGAACCGGACTGGGGCTCGATACCGTGCAACGGATTGTCAGGAAGCACAGAGGCAGTATTCAGGTCATATCGAAACCCGGTGATACGCGTTTTCATGTGCTCCTTCCGCTATCGGAAGCCGCGGTCTAGAACAACCGTCGCCTGAATTCATGGAGCAGCCATTCCGGTCTATGGCGACAGCAAGAACGGCAAGTGCTCGTATGGGAGGTATTTCATGTCGATTCGACCTGTTAAGCGGCTAATAAAATCCAAACCGACGCTCGAAGGCGCAGGCGTACATTTGCGCCGCGCGTTCGGCTTCGGAAGCACCTCCGAGTTCGATCCATTCCTCTTGCTCGACGACTTCCGCAACGATGTCCCCGAGGATTATCTGGCAGGCTTTCCCTGGCATCCCCACCGCGGGATCGAGACCATCACGTATGTGCTTGCCGGAACTGTGGAACACGGCGACAGTATGGGAAACAGCGGTGCTATCGCTGCGGGCGATGTGCAATGGATGACCGCCGGAAGCGGGATCATCCACCAGGAGATGCCGAAAGGCGACCCGTCCGGCCGCATGCACGGCTTCCAATTGTGGGCGAACCTTCCATCGTCGCTCAAGATGACGTCCCCGCGTTACCAGGAAGTGAAATCGCTCGATATCCCCGAAATTAAAGACGACGACGGTACGCACGTGCGCGTCGTCTGCGGCAAGTTTTGGGGCAAGACCGGTCCGGTAGACGGAATCGCCGCCGATCCAATTTATATCGACGTTTCGGTAGCCCCAGGGAGAAGGAAGACGCTTCCAGTAGAGACGACTCGACACGCGTTCGCCTACGTTTTCGCCGGAGGCGGGAAATTCTGCAATGCATCGGGGCCGCTGGCAGTGCCGACCGAAGCGGTCGAGTGGGCGGACACACATCCTCCCTCCGAGGCTGACAATCGCTCGCTGGTGCTTTTTGACCGAGGGGACGAAGTCACGGTACAAGCGGGGGATGACGGAATCCGTTTCTTACTAGTTTCAGGCAAGCCTCTTGAGGAGCCGGTAGCGTGGTATGGCCCAATAGTGATGAATACGCAGGCAGAACTCCGCCAGGCATTCGATGAACTGGAGAGCGGAAAATTCTTGAAGACGAGTTAATCCAAATTCACGGAGACTGGCAATCGCGCGCCGTCGTTCATTGGTTGGATGTCCGTAAACTACGGCAGAAGTCCTAATACCCCGACGCCGTTCGTAGTGCCCACGTACACCTTACCATTTGCGATTGTCGGTGTGATGTACTTGTTACCATTGCCGAAGTTATCGCGTCCGCCAGCCGCCTGATTCGAGTTATATAACTCCTTGGCAAGGTTCGTCGCACTATAGGCATGAAGCACTGCTGGCGACGTATTCTCTGTGGCCCACAAAATCAAATCGCTCGCTATACTGCCCGAGATACTGGGCGAAGCTCCCGGATAAGCAAACTGTGTGCTGGTCGCCGACGCAGGAGTAGAGTTCAGCTGTCCGTTAGCGTTGAATGAGAATGCTTTGATCGAGTCGCTGACCGCTCCGTAGAAAATTCTGTTGTCGGCAAATGCTGGTGATGAATACACAGATCCTGCCAGCGCGCCGGTTACTTCCTGATAAAGCTGATTGTTGTTATTCGGATTAAACTTTCCCATATTGGTTCGGTTCGCAATATAGATATTCATATCTTTGCCGGCGCCGACAACCAATTCGTGCAGCACTCCACTGGAGTCTTTGAAATTCGGCACTATCAATGCGCCACCCGAACCTAGATCTTCGTCCTTGTTGGACTCGCTCACCGTGTTGTACATGTTGAAGTAGTCGGCGATAGCGAGCTGGCCTTTCTTGGCTGAAAGCTTCATGATGGCATTTCCATAATCCCCATTTTCAGGAAAGCCGTTGGCATTTAATGTCGTGTCGAAGGTTCCATTCGCATCCAGAAAATAAACATTCCCGTTCGAGTCGGCCGACAGCCCGTCTCCAGCCGCCCAGATTGCACCTTCACTTCCGTTTGGCGTGACGTTCAGCACTGATTGCTGGGCCAGGGTCTTTTCGTTATAACTGATGATCCATCCGGTATACGGCCGGTCGTCGCAATGAGAAGCCCACGAAGTGTAAATAATGTGATTCAACAACAATAATCCCGCCCGTTCTTTATATTGTTTGGGATCAAAAATCACATATCCGTTCTGACTATTGTCGCCAGTCCCAGGATACTGTGCCGCAATCTCCTCGGGCCCACCAAACTGTTCGGCGCCGGTGGTGATATCAAGCGCGTGCAGTCGTTGGTGATAGTTCGAGCTTGAGTCTTTACTCATCGCGACCAGATAAATGGTGCCGTCCGGCCCGGCGGTAAGATCGATCACTGGAGTAGACGTAACTCCGATCTCCGGCGAAACCTGCCCACACCCACGGTCGTCCGATGGAACCTCGCCCGACCCTAGCGTAGTTACCTGCCAAAGTGTGGATCCAGTGTCCGCGTCAAATCCGTATACGGTGTCATTCTCCGTCGCCACAAATAACACGTTGTGTGTGCCATTCCCCGGAATGCTCACATTGGGAACGTACAGAGGCTGAGCATCCACGCGTCCGTCAGTTGAGATCACGAACAATTTCCCAAACGTTTTAGAGTTAACGTTCTTGAGGGTGAGTGTGCTCTCGCTCGTATTCCGGCCTGTCCGCATGTTGTCGTTGTGATATGTAAGGACACCTTTGAACTCAGGTGCCGCTCCAACCAACATGTCACGACGGAAAAACAACACGGCAAGAAGGGAGAGAAACAAAATGGCAGCGGAGAATAGGACAACTCGTGGGGGGAAAGCTTGTCTCATGACACACCTCGGAACTTAGATTCGGATTTAGAATCCGCTGTTGCCGGATTGAGACGAAGCGACAAATGAATTGTAGCCTAACTTGGACGGCGGACACCGCCAGAACTACAACGTGCCATTCTACGATCGATGACCGGTCCGGTGCGGAGGGTCTCCCACCAAGATATTTCCCGAATTCAAGCTGAGTTTGATAAGGTACTGGTGGCATGACTATCAAAAAGAACGCGGTTCGCAAAACGGCGCTTCGGCTAAAAGCGCAATTGATGTCGGGTTCGGAAATCGAGCGCACGCTGGTGCGCCTCGCTCATGAGATTCTTGAAAAAAATGGTGGCGTCGAAGGCTTGGGACTCGTCGGAATCCGCCGCCGCGGAGTACCCATCGCCGAGCGGATTGGCAAAATGATTCAGCAAGTCGAAAAGAAGAAAGTTCCCGTAGGCACGCTCGACATCACGTTCTATCGCGATGACCTTTCTACACTAGGACCTAAGCCAGTGGTCCAGGACACCGAGATTGGATTTTCCATCGAAGGTAAGAAAATCGTGTTGATTGACGACGTGCTCTACACTGGCCGCACCACGCGTGCCGCCCTCGATGCCCTGTTTTCGCACGGACGCCCGAGCCTGGTTCAATTGTTGGTACTGATTGACCGCGGACATCGTGAACTGCCCGTCGAGGCTACGTTCATCGGTCGAACCGTCCAGACAACCGACAATGAAGTGATCGAAGTGAAATTGTCCGAGATCGACGAAGCGGAGAAAGTCCTGCTCATGGAAAGATGAGGTTTGGGATTTTGTTCGTGTGGGGACGGGCGTCCCGCCCGTCCAGCCGGGCGCAGCTCGGCTTAGGCCTTAGTTCTACTACTCCATTCCTCGTCAAACCGTGCCCGATCATAAAAAGATTTCTGCGTCCCTTCTCCAGTCGTAGAAAGACCAGCGTAAAGATTGGCGCGCTTAACGGCCTCCTGTTCATCGAGCCCTTCGCCAAGAAAGGTCGCAAAGCTGCCGATAAAAGCATCACCGGCCCCCGTGCTATCGAGACTCTTCACGCTGAATGCCGGAACATGCTGCATGCCATCACTTCCTGCCAGCAGCGACCCGTTTGCGCCGAGAGTGATAATCACCCGTCGAATGCCGCTGGCGAGAAGCTTCCTCGCACAGGCCTTGGCATCGTCGAGATTGCGCACGGGAGCGCCAGAGATGGCCTCCGCCTCGCTTTCGTTGGGAACAAAATAATCGAGATCCGCGACTGCCTTAAGGTCGACAGCCTGCGCAGGAGCCGGGTTCAAAATGCAGCGAATTCCGTTTTGTCGCGCAAACTTAATGGTGTAATAAACGGTCTCCAGCGGGATTTCGAACTGAAGCACGATGCAATCCACGCTCTTGAGAGTATCCGCAGCCGCATCTACGTCGGCCGGTTTCAACGTATCATTCGCGCCTTTGATCACGAGGATACGATTTTGGCCCGAAGGGTCGACGAAGATCGGAGCCACTCCGCTGGAGACTCCTGCCACTTGCCGCACATGCGTTGCGTCGATAGCCAGTGTCTCAAAGTTCTTGATCGATGACGGGCCAAATAGATCGTCTCCGACTCGCGCTACCATGAACACATCGGCTCCGCATAGCCGTGCCGCCACAGCTTGGTTTGCGCCTTTCCCCCCGAATCCAAGAGAGAATTTCTGGCCAAAAATGGTCTCCCCAGGCTTGGGAAACCGGTCGGAGAATGTGGTCAAATCAACGTTTGCACTACCCACAACCGCGATGCGAGGACGTCTAGCCATAATTTTATCGTCACAAATGATGCTTCAAACCGCAAGCGGATGCTTGAAGTTAGGAAGGCAGAGTGTAGTCAGCTGATCGTTGCCTGTCAACCCGCGCAGCGTGCAGGAAAGACAGCGAACTAAAGAGACGCAGCGAAACACAGATGGGGCTACCATACGATTTCCCTGTCCTTTCTCTTTGTACCCCCGTGATCCCTGTGGTTATCGCCTTTTTTTGGCCACGCCCCCTCATTCATCTGGCATCCGCACACGCTCTTGAGTATTCTCTTCAGGGATGGCAACCCTCTCATTGAGCGAATTGTTGGGCTCGGTCGTATATGACGCCTCTGGCGCAGCCAGTGGCCGTGTACGCGAGGTTGCCCTCACCCCGCAAGAAGATCGCTCACGCGTCACCTCGTTCATCATCAAGACGCCTGGTGGAAACCGCGTATTGCCCTTGACCGCTGTTTCCGCAATCAATGGCGGCATCCGCGCCTCCACAGCAGCCGCGGAATGGCACTCGGCCGATGGCTCCGAAGGATTATTGCTGCTCAGTCGCGATCTGCTCGACCAGCAGGTCATCGACGTATTCGGCCGCAAAGTTGTGCGAGTAAATGACGTCGATTTTCACCATGACAACGCGCAAAATCGTTCCATCCTAAAAGTTGGCGGAGTGGACGTAGGAGCGCGTGGCGCGGTTCGCCGCCTGCTCAAAGGGATGGTCCCGGCGGGCGCGCTCCGAGCTCTGCTTCTGCGTGTCCCGCCACGCGAAATCCCTTGGGACTTTGTTGACATCATCGAGACCGATCCTGCCCGGCGCGTCAAATTGAAGATTTCGCATGAGCGGTTGGCTCGGCTCCATCCCGCCGACATTGCCGACATCGTGGAAGATCTGGCCCCCGATGAACGTGAAGCAGTCTTTGAGACGCTGGATGAGGGCGTCGCTGCTGGGGCTTTAGAAGAACTGGAACCAAAGGTGCAGAAGGCGGTTCTGGAATCGCTCGATTCCGATCGAGCCGCCGACATCGTTGAGGAGATGGAGCCCGACGCCGCCGCCGACCTCCTGGCGGACCTGTCCGATGAACGGACCGAAGAAATCCTGGTGCAGATGCAGCCCGAAGAGCGCCAGGAAGTCACCGACCTGCTGGAGTTCAAAGAAAACTCCGCTGCCGGCCGCATGACCACCGAGTACATCGCGCTGCCGGTAGCGACCACAGCCAATGACGCAATCGAAGCCATGCGCGTTTTCGAAGGCCGCATGGAAAACATGAGCACCATTTACTTGACGGATTCTCACGGTACCTTGGTGGGTGCGGTACCACTGGTGAAGATCGTTCTCGCGCCCGCCTCAACTCCGATGCTGGCTTTGGCCCAGGAGCCGCTCATATCCTGCCACGAGGACGCGAAAGAGAAAGAATTTGCTGAACTTTTCGATAAGTACAACTTACTCACACTGCCAGTGATCGACGATCACAATCATCTGACGGGTGTAATCACGCCGGATGACGTGATTGCGATGCTTCGTGCCAAACTCTGATCGTTTTCTGTAGAAGTTCGTGCGGGGACGGGCACCTTTCCCGTGCAGCCGAGTGAAGCTCCGCAGGGTGTAGTACCTTTCACTCAAAAAGTTTCTCACTTTTGCAGATTCACCTATCCAGACTCCACTTTCAGCATTTATTCTGATCCGGCTGTAATGCCAATTTGAACATCCCTGTGCCTGCACATGAAATTCTTTAGAAGTTGGAAGTTCCGGTTACTGCTATTTTTTGCTGTCGTAGGACCGGGCTTCATCACCGCGAATGTCGACAACGATGCCGGTGGCATCCTGACGTATTCGCAGGCAGGCGCGCAGTTCGGCTATACACTCCTGTGGACGATGATCCCGATCACGATCGCCCTAATCGTGGTGCAGGAGATGTGCGCCCGCATGGGAGCGGTCACCGGCAAGGGTCTGAGCGATCTGATCCGGGAAGAATTCGGTCTGCGGATTACATTCCTCATGATGCTCGGCATTCTGATCACAAATTTCGGAAACGTCATCACCGAATTTGTTGGCATTGCGGGAAGTATGGGGCTGTTCGGAGTCTCAAAGTACATTTCGGTGCCAATCTGCGGAGTTATTGTCTGGCTGATCGCAGTCAAAGGCCAGTACAAAAGCGTGGAGAAGGTGTTCCTGGTCGCATCGTTTTTCTACATCACTTACATATTTGCGGGAGTACTGGCCAAGCCCGCATGGATTGAGGCCATCAAGGCCACGGTCAAACCTCCGGATATGTCCGCCTTCCGGCAGAGTTCTTACCTCTACATGGTGATCGGCGTTGTCGGTACCACGATCGCGCCCTGGATGCAGTTCTATCTGCAGTCCTCGATCGTCGAAAAAGGTGTTACGCGCCGCCAGTACAATACCTCGAAACTTGATGTAATCGTCGGCTGCATCTTTACTGACGTAGTTGCTTGGTTCATCATTGTGGCCTGCGCAGCCACGCTCTACCTGCATGGAAATCGTGATATTCGCGATGCCGCCGATGCCGCCCAGTCGTTGCGTCCACTGGCGGGCGACTGGGCGTACATCCTATTCGCTCTGGGACTGTTCAATGCATCACTGTTTGCGGCTTCGATCTTGCCGCTCTCGACGGCTTATACGGTTTGCGAGGGATTAGGTCTCGAGTCAGGCGTGGAACGCAAATTTTCCGAAGCTCCGACATTTTACTGGCTCTATACAGCACTCATCGTTGCCGGAGGAGCTGTGGTCCTGATACCCGGGCTTCCGCTGATCAAGATCGCTATATTTTCACAAGTCGTCAACGGCGCGGTATTGCCCTTCGTGTTGATTTTCATGTTATTGCTGATCAACAAGAAGGAACTCATGGGCGAATTCGTGAACAAGCGCACCTTCAACATCATTGCCTGGGCCACCACCGTCATTATGATTGGATTAACGATCCTGTATCTCTACGGACAGTTGCACGGTGGCGCAGGATAGAAAATCGAGAATCGAGAATTTCAAATAAGTTTTCCAGCCGCCAGTTCGTTCACCAGGCCCAGGTCGGCCTCGAGGAAATCCAACCCCAGCAGTTCCTGCCGCGTGACCCAGCGTATCTCGCGAAAAATTCGGTTCTCAATTTCACCCTGGTAACTGCGCACTTCGAAGAATCGTAATTCCACCGATCCGCCCCCTGGGTATTCGTGGACGATGCGCTTCACTTCCTCGCCCACTTCGGCCGCGATCCCCAATTCTTCTTCAAGTTCTCGGCGCATGGCATCGCGAGGCTGTTCGCCCTCTTCGATCTTGCCTCCGGGAAATTCCCATTTGAGTGGCATAGGCTGGTGCCGCGTCCTCTGGCAGGCGAGGATCAGGTCTTCTTTCAAAATTAGCGCGGCGACGACTCTTTTCATGTTGTTGAGGAACACGTTCAGAGACAATTTGGAAATTAATGATTTACTTGGCGACGGAGCTGTCCTTCTCCAACCGCTTGCCGACGAGTTGAGCGCAATATTCAACCAGTTCGCGATCATCCGTACCGAAGGCCGCCGGAAAGTGACTGTCGATATCGAGCTCGCCTACCACCTTGCCGCGCATAAAGACTGGCACGACGATCTCGGACTTGGTTTCGAGGGAGCAAGCAAGATAGCGTGGATCATTATTTACGTCGTCCACCACCACCGTCTTCCCCGACGATGCCGCCGCGCCACAGATGCCCTGATTTAACGGGATGCGCGTGTGCGGAGTCATCGCTCCCTGATAATGTCCCAGCACCAGCACGGGAGGCTCCGTCCCAGGTTCCAGCATGTAGAAACCCACCCAGTTGTACTTCAGCATTTCCTTGTTCAGGAGGAGTGTAATGCTCTCCATCAGTTGATCGGCCGTGCGCGCTGCGGAATTCAGACGATCGGCTTCTTTTCGGACCTCATCGATCTTCTTGGGATTGGATGCAATGGCCATTGTTAAATAATCCTAAACCAGACCACCAAGTTTCGCGTTGCCGGCGGTACTTGCGTCCGTGGTACTGGGGTAACTAAGTTTGGGTAACAGGCTCCGTAATGCTTCGGAGGCCTCGCTGCCGACCAAATACTGCAGGATGAATCGCCGCTGCCAGCGCGTGCAATCCCGCAACCAGGGTAGGCGCGGGAGTATTCAAGAGTTCATCGGAGATGCAATAGACCTGTGAATTCCGTACCGCGCTGGTTTCCGACCAGCTTCTTTCGCCAGCGGTCTTTGGATCAGCAATCTTTCTATCAGCGATCTTTGCCAGTGGCACGCGATCTCCAGCTCCGCACCAGGAGGCGATGATGACCTCTGGATCTTGCTGAGCGATCTCATCGGCGGAGCATCGTGCTCCTGGCTGGCCGATGAATTCACCTCCTGCTGCTTCCACCAGTTCTGCTACCCACGATTGCGACGCGATGATGGGTTTTCCCCATTCTTCGCAGAACACGCGCTTTCTCGGCAAGCTCGCGGTCTGGCGTCGGACCGCCTCGATAGATGCTTGCATATCGGCGATCACCTTTTCCCCGCGTTCTCCGGCGCCAACCGAACCGGAAATCACGGCGATGTCCATGTAAATGTCGTCGAGCGTTCGCGGGGCCAGACCAAGAAATGCAATGCCTACCTTAAGAATCTCTATGACCGCTGCTTCCTGATAGGGAACGGAAGCGATCACGAGGTCAGGTTTCGCGGCGAGAATCTCGTTTGCCTTCGAGGTCCAGGAGTCGGCGATGATCAGCCGATTGCCATTTTGCGACTTCGTTCGGATCTCAGTCCGCAACTCTGGAACCACATCAACACAGTACTTCGTGCAAGCCACGACCCGATCCAATTCACCAACGCTGGCCAGAATTACCGTCGCGCTCGGTTGCAGGCAGGCAATTCGCTGAGGATGGTGTCGAGAATGATGCGATTCGGGCATAGTTCTGTTGGACCAGACTCTATTGTAGGGGAGCATTTGCAGGGAATGCGATATGGAGCGTCCCGCGCATTTACAATCGCCCTGTGTATTCCCTCGAGCTGCTTGATCATTTTCAGAACCCGCGAAACGCAGGTGCGATTGAAGACCCTGATTCCATCGTCCAATTGGAAAACCCGGTCTGCGGAGATGTTCTGGAGTTGAGCCTTAAATTAGGCAAGCCTGAGTTGGAAGAGCGTAAATTGGAAAATCTGAAATCAGAAAGCACGCGCATCGCTGACATTCGTTTTCGTGCCAAAGGCTGCGTTCCGACGATGGCTTGCGGATCGGCAATTACCGAGTTGGCGAAAGGCAAGAGCATAGACGAAGCGCGCAAGTTGAGCAGGGAGGAACTGGTTCAAAAAATCGGTGGCCTGCCGCAGGCCTCCGCCCACGCCAGCCATCTTGCAATGGACACGCTCGCCGCGCTTTTGCGGGGGCTCTGACCCGGGCCGAATTCATCGGTTGTTCCTCTTCGAAGATCAAGAACCAAACACCGATGCGGGCTTTTTTTCATCACAAAAGTCCAGGCCGCCCATCACATACCCCCACTCCAGAAGAGCGCGACAACATTCTTTGATCTGTCGCAGCCGAGGTGTGTCGAACTCTAAGCGAGGCTATCGAGACTGAGTCAGGCCAATCGCCGTTAACTCCTCGATAAACATAATTTGAGGAGATGAACCAGAGCCAGAAGCTGCTAAAACTATGGATTTCGAGAGAATTATGCAACGAATCGAGCTAAGGCCTTATTTTGGAAGATTTTGAAAATAAGTCATTAGAGGTCTAGATTTTGGCGGCTCGGATCTTGCTAACTCCATGATTCCAGGGATACGGGGGTAGGGGGTGATGGTAAACACGGGCCAATAGCTTCAGAGTAAACATCCGCCCCTCGCAACATGTCGCAAGGGGCGGGCGTTCGGGTTTGATAACTCGTTACTCCACGTTTGCTAAAGCTTGGTTGAGTCCGACTATATCGGCTCCTAGGTCTTTGCCGTCGGTGCCCATGTATTTATACGGACTGGTTGACTGGAGCTGGTAGTTTCCACCATTGCCGTCTTCGCAGTTCATGAACTGCACGTCGCTCATTGTTTGCGGGAACATGTTATCGGCTGGCCACGCCGATGGAGGATATGCTGGTGGAGGCGCTACCAGGGCATTGTTGCCGAAGGTCGAACTGGTGAAGCAATTGGCGAGGCTGGTGACGGGCACGTTGCTGAAGGCGCAACTGGCTTGGCCGCCTCCCGTGTTCCAGACAGGATACCGGCCGGTAATCACTATGTTGTTGGTGAAGACTACGCCGTACATCTCCGCGTTGGCGTAAACGTTTCCCGTGACGATCATGTGACTCTGGGAATCTGGGAACGCGGTGATGTGATTGATGGTGACGTTGTTGAGCGGGCTCTGGGGCCAACTGTTCATGATCTCGAACGCGGAGCCTCCGCCGACATATTTTTTACTGAGGTCGTCGAGAACCACGTCGTGGATGCTCCAGCGAGCGCCGGCTTGGGCCGCGCCTCCATTTTTGCCATTGCCGGAGATGTCGGTTGCCAACTGCATTCCTGATCCGGCATGAGCGACGTGGACATAGCGGACGGTGATGTCGGTCACCTGGCACAACGGACAAACGTTGCCGGCCGGAGTGTGCTGATTCTTGGGAGCAATCACAATTCCGTCGCCGGTTTCAGCGAATCCCCCCCAGTTGTTTTCCATGAGGTTCGCCTCGACCAGCACGCGCGCCGCATTTTTTAGTTCGAGGTGATTCTTGACAATGAAGGGATTGCCATCGGGTCCGCCGATGAAGTTAGGGTTGCCTTTCATCCACTGCCAGGGCTTCCAGAAGTGATTGTTGCGGATTTCGATGTCGGTGGGCGTCATCGTGGCAGGTCCGCCTCCGAACAAGATGCCCTGACCGGAGGCTTCGATGAAGTTGTCTTCGATTTTGAAAGGACCGTCTTGCGTGTTGCTGTTGCCTCCCGACATGGCGTGGGAATCGACACAAGAGCCGGTCATCGCAATGCAATGGAAATCGGTGAAATAGGAATCGACGACGGCCACGTTGGTCATGCCACTCATGTCGACGCCGTTGTGAGTTTCATCCTGAAGCCCTCCATGGAGCCAGGAGCGATCGACCACGATGTGATCGGCAGTGCCTTTGCCGGAGAGTAAACGGGCTTTGCCCGGCGTTCCTGCGGGACGAGTTACTTCGAGACCGATGAAGCGGTAATAGTTCGCGCCGGGGGCGAAGCGGAACGGACCGTCGCCGCTGGTCTGAATCTGTACTTTCGCCATCACATTCTGTGGATTGGAACAGGCATATTGCGGGCGACCGGAAAGCGATGCGACTCCGGCATAGCAGGGAGTGGCGCGTTGGCCTTCGGCCGGCAGAGCGCTATCGGGAGCGCTGGTGCGGATGATGATCCAATGGTTGATGTCGCAATTCTTCGCTTGCAGAATGAACCTGCCGGTGAAGGTTGCACCTGCCTGAAGTTGGATCACGTCGCCGCACTGTGCGTTGTTCAAGGCAGTCTGAAGATTGCCGCCGCCGTTGACGCTGATAATCGATCCGGGTGCGGGCGTGTCGGCCATAGCACTGGGAACGGTGGCTCTCGGAAGTTCCGCGGGTCCGTCGTAATGGCTGGACGCAGAGGCAGCGATGGTTAGTGTGAAGGTCAGCGCAAAGGTTAGCGCGAGAGCTGGGGAAAACATGGAGTGACTGACTGGAAGAGTATTTTCCGTTTCAGACTTCGTCTTTCCTGTTTTAAACATTTGCGTACCCTCGACTTAGAGATAGGGGATAGTCGATGGTCCCCGCGGAAGCTTATCACGACGTGTCAAGCCCTACTACCAAGTTTGCGAGAAGCGTTCGCGGCCCGCGCGGGGCCACTTATGGCTGATAGATAGTCCAGCCGTTGGCGATCGCGATCTCTTTTAGGTTTGGATTGGGGTTGATGGCGAATGGATGTTTGGACATGGCTAGCATCTCGCGGTCCCAGATTGCGTTGCCGAAAGCACAATCGGGCCTGGGATCGGGAGATGACTTGAGAACCGAGCGAAGCGCTTCGGACTTGCCGGGTCCGCTGGGAACTCTAATGAGGCGGTCGGTGACGATGCCATTTTCTACTGCTACTTCGGCGGCGAGGATGCGATTGTTTGGGATGCCGAAGTGGGTCATACCGGAGCGGATTATCCATTGATTGGAGGAGGAAACGGCCCAGACGTCGCATCCGGAGGTGCGCAGGCGCTGCACTAATTCTTGCATCTCAGGAAAAATGTTGGGAGCGATGGCTTGGGCAAAGTATTTGTCGCAGGCTTGCTGGACTACTTTTTCTTGCAGTCCGCGATGCATGGTGACCATTTCTCCACACATGATATCTTCGGCTACCTTGCCTGCTCGGTAATCGGCGTAGCGGGCGCGCATCCAGCTTGCGATTTCTTCGGAGACGAATTTTTCTTTTAATTCCCAGGAGAAAAAGCCTTCGCCGGCGTCTCCGGACCAGAGGGTGCCGTCGCAGTCGAAGGCTGCCACGCGCGGTTTTAGGGTGAGTACACTTTCGACGAATTCGGCTTGGAGAGATGTGAGGTGCGTCATGAAATATTCGGCCTTGGATGGGGCTAACTTGAGGGTAGCAGCGTGGGCAGATTTAGAGATGCATACTGCTCCGGCGTATTTACGTTGACGGCGATTAGCGGATCATCGACGGGAACGTATTCGATCTGACTCTGATGTGCGCTCTCGACATCGCGTGCATTCGAGGTTTCGGGAGCTTCGAGGAAAGCTTCGAGCATTTCGTTTGCTATCAGAATTGGATGTCCGTGTTTGCATTCGTATTCGGGAATTACCGCCGACTTTCTTTTGGCGGTGGCCCGTTCAAATGCCTGTTGCAGCGTTTCGATGGTGGCAGCGCGAACTGGAGGACGGTCGACGAGAGTGAACATTGCAGTGTCGCGACCGCGATTTCGAACCTCCTGCAGACCGGCTTGTAATGAGCTGAATTGGCCGCGATCGGGATCGGGATTGATGACCAGCGATGCTCCGTTGGCGTAGACGACGGGCGATAACGCGGCTTGATTCTTGCCGACAACCACCAGCACTACATCGACGTAGGGAAAGAATAGCTTTATCGCGGCGGAGAGAAAGGTGTCGCCCTGTGCGGAATCGGAGGGCCAGGGAAGTAGGGCTTTGTCGCGTCCCATGCGCGAGGACTCGCCGGCTGCAAGAATTACTCCGCACATGCCTGCGATTTGGCCCATGTGGGCACGATAACAAACTGCTGCGGCTCTGCCAAGGAGACAAGGACATGATCGGCCCCTAAAGGGACATCTGACTTCTGAGCAGTTACGGCATCGCTAAAGCGATACCCTGATACGCGGCATCATCCCCAAAGCTATGCACGATACAAACAAGCCTTATCGCTCTAGTGGGATATTCTGTGAGCGCATTTGCGCGCGAGACGAGGCAAGCCTCGTCTCTACCGGGCTGAGTGTTTGGCTGCACGAACGGGGAAAGCTAATTGAAGGTGGGCAGTTTGACCAGGTCGTCGTGGGGAACTCGTTCCACGGGTTGTCCGGCCTTGCGCCAGGCGCGGAGACCGCCAGCGATTACGTACACTTTGAATCCGAGGTCCTGTAATTGACGCGCCACACGGGCGCTGGTGGCTTCGCGCTGTCAAGTACAGTAGAGATAAATCTCCTGCTCCTTGGGAAGGTTCTTGATTTCTTCGATGAGGTTGTTGGGCTCGATGCGGATTGATCCGGCAATGCGCTCGGAGTCGGGATCGTAGTAGCCGTGGCTGCGCACGTCGGCAATCAGCATGTTGTGAGCCGCCTCGGACGCGAGTCTTTTTGCCAGTTCCTCGGCGGGTACGCGGGGGATCACGTCGAGCAGTCGGTACTTGTGATAAACCCAGATACGATAGCCGATATAGACGGCGAGTCCGATGCCGAAGATGACTTCGGCGGCAAATCCGGCGGAGCGGAGTCCGCGGGTGATGGCGCGCAGGAAGTCGCTGAAAAGGTATCCGGCGATCGCATATGCGCCTACGTAGAAGGCTGCGCCGGTGGCGTCATATTGCAAAAAATCGCCGAGGCGCATTTTCATGCTTCCGGCTAGCGGCGGAGACATGGTGTTGATGCCGGGGATAAATTTGGCGAAGAGCAGTGTCTGCTTGCCGCGGCGGTAAAAATATTCTGCTGAACGCAGAATGCACGTTTCTGGATTTGCTGAAAGCCGGCACAGGAAGCCTAATAGGGCCCATCCGCTGACGCGGCCCATGAAATAGAGAATGACGTCTCCAATGATCATTGCTATCAGGGCGATACCGAACACGAGATAGAAATGAAGATGTCCGAAGGCTGCAACGGCGCCGGCAGTGAGAATGGCAAGCGCCGCGGGCAGTGGGAGACCGAGAGATTCCGCCAAGCACACTACTGCCAGGAAAAGGTAGCCATGGCGCGAAATGATGGAGAGTAAATCGGTCATCAATGTTGTGGGGGTAGGGACCCTCCTCAGTATAACAATCCTGGACGACGGCACTGCGGTCGACCTTAGCGGCGGAGTGCTAGAGTAATAAAAACTTCAGGAGGAAAATTTGTCAGCCGAGAATCGACGCTATATTAACCTTCCAAATCGCCCAGCGGGCCTGCCTTTTAGTGATGCCGTGCTGGTCGGCGATACGCTTTATATTTCCGGACGCATTGGCCTCGATCCCGCGACCGGTGTGGCTCCTGAAAGTGTTGATGCTGAGCTTGAGCTTTTATTTGAAGGCTTTCAGGCGGTGCTTCATGAAGCTGGAATGGCTATGGATGATCTGGTGTGGGTACAGGTCTATTCTCCGGATATTTCTTTGTGGCAAAAGTTCAATGCCGTGTATGTGAAGTTGTTCGCGCAGGAGTTTCCAGCGCGCGCGTTCTTGGGATCGGGGACGCTATTGCTGAATGGACGATTTGAGATGCTGGGGGTTGCGGTGAAGCGGTAGCGTTGGATCAGCAATTTGAGGCGTCTGGGATGATAATTCTGGGGAGAATGAGGTCCTTCGCGCTCAGGATGACAATCAAAATAAGACGCTATTTCTCTCTTGCTACCACGAACTCTGGAGCCCAGAGCAATGCTCGTTTGATTTCGGAGTCGGGGAATGTGCAGATGGCTTGGCGAGCTGATTCGGCGTAGCGGGCTGCCTCTTTGGAGGCAAATTCAAGAGAACCGTAACGGTTGAGGATGGTAAGTATCTCGGCGTGAGTGACTCCGTTGAAGGCGCGATTGTGGAGAACGGTTTCGATCTGTTGTCGCTCGGAGGCGGTGCAATGTTCGAGGGCGTGAATAACGGCCATAGTGGCTTTGCCTTCACGCAAGTCGCTGGCTACAGGCTTGCCGAGGACGCTCTCGGATGCAGTGAGGTCGAGTACATCGTCCACGATTTGGAAGGCTAAGCCGAGATCGCGTCCGTAGCGGCCCAGGCGTTCTTCTTGTTGCTCGGTGGCGCCGCCGAGGATGCCACCGACTCGCATGCACACAGAGAACAGGCACGCCGTTTTGCGATAGATCAGATCGAGGTGCTCTTGCAGAGAAATCAGCTTGCCGAGTTTTTCCATCTGGAGCAGTTCGCCTTCGACCATCTGCTGCGTCAATTCGATTAGCACGTCGAGGATGCGGAAATTGCGCTCCTGCACCGCGATTTTGAACGCCTGCATGTAGAGCCAATCACCCGCAAGCACGCACATTGAGTTTCCCCACTGCGTGTTGGCGGCGGGACGGCCACGGCGGAGTTGGGCTTCATCGATGATGTCGTCGTGGACCAGCGTCGCTGTGTGGATGATCTCGACGACGGTGGCGAGTTTTACCGCGCCGTTGCCTTTGTAGTCAAAAAGTTTCGCAGAGAGTAGCAATAGGGCCGGACGGAGGCGTTTGCCGCCTCCGGCGCGCAGATACTCGCCAATCTCCGTGATGGCGGCGACATTCGAAACTGTGTCGCGTCCGAATTCTTCTTCGATCGCGACAATGTCGTCACGTAGCAGATCAAAGATTTCTTTCCCGTTGATGGAGGTCGTTGTACCCACTGCCCTTGGTCGCTCCGACAATCCGTTACTTCGACGATCAGTTGCTTCGGTAATTCGTGAACTGCAGATCGATGCCAAAGTCGCGCTGTTTGACCATGGCGATCACTTCCTGCAGGGTATCGCGATCTTTGCCGCTGATGCGGACCACATCCGCTTGGATGGAGGCCTGTGCTTTCTTTTTCGAATTCTTGACCAGCAGCACAATCTCCTTCGCTTTTTCGATGGGGATGCCCTGCTGCAGGGTGATCTTTTGCTTCACAGTGCTGCCAGCGGCTGAATCCAGGGGGCCGTAGGTCAAGCCTTTCAGGGACACGCCGCGCTTCACAAGTTTGGCCTGGAGAATGTCATTCACAGCCTTTAATTTGTATTCATCGGCGGAGTGCAGGATGATGGCATCGGTTCCTTCCATCGCGATCTGAGACTTCGAGTCTTTCAGATCGAAGCGCGTGGTGACTTCTTTCATTGCCTGTTGAATGGCGTTGCCGACTTCCGCTAGATCGATTTTACTGACGATATCAAAACTGTTATCGGGCATGGAATGTCACTTTCAGAATTATGACGGCCTCTTAAATTCGATGGCCTCTTCGATTTCCAGATTGTTACGTTGAGCGATGCTGGCTCGATGTTCAGAGATCTGCGGATCGCTCACCCCAATTGTGTACAGATGAGGGTAACAGAAGAGGCATTCTCTGCGCTGGTCTGGGCCGTCATTTTGCTATTCGCGTGTTTCTCGGGTTGTGGAATCCGATGAGAGTCCGAAGAATTTGTAGAAGTTCTGCGCGGTTTGTGAGCCGATTTCTTCCGCAGACATGTTGCGCAGTTCGCCGATCTGGCGGGCCACCTCTTTTACGAACGCCAGCTCGTTGCGCTGGCCACGATGTGGAATGGGCGCGAGGTAGGGTGAATCGGTTTCGATCAGCATGCGGTCGAGTGGAACGATTTGCGCGGCGTCGCGGATGGGCTGTGCCTTGGGGAAGGTGATATTGCCGGCAAATGAAATCATGAAACCTAGATCGAGTCCACGTCTGGCGTGTTCGATGCTTCCGGTGAAGCAATGAAGGATGCCGCCTAATCCTGTAGGAGCCCAGTGTTCAGAGACCAACTTCAAGCAGTCATCCCATGCGTCTTCGCTGTTGTCGGAAGGACGGCAGTGAATGATGATGGGCAGCTTGGCTGCCTGGGCCAAATGCATCTGGTTCAGGAAAACTGTTTTCTGTATTTCTCGGGGTGAGTGGTCGTAGAAATAGTCGAGACCGATCTCTCCCCAGGCAATTACTCGCGGATGCCGCGCCCAGGTTGCAAGGCGCGCATAGGCTTCTTCGTTGGCCAAGCTAGCTTCGTGAGGATGGATCCCCACGCTTGCCCAGATCGCAGGGTATTGCGTTTGCCCGTTATACTTTTCCGCTAACTTTATGCCGCAGTCAGCGGTGTCGGGGCCTTCGCCGTTTCCGATCGCGAGATAGGCTCCGATGCCATCATTTTTCGCTCGCGCTAATACTTCGTCGCGGTCGGCGTCGTAGCGTTTGCCTTCGAGATGGGCGTGAGAGTCGATGAACATTGGTGGGAAACTGTCGGTGGTCAGTGGCCAGTTCTCAAACCTTCTATTTCAGCCGGGTACCTAGCGGCACATCTTCAAGAAAGCTGGCTAGAACCGGCTTGCCGCCTTCCGGCGAGGCCGCTACGATCATGCCATTTGATTCGAGTCCTCGGAGTTTGCGGGGAGCGAGGTTGGCTACGATTACTACTTTGCGTCCGATGAGTGATTCCGGTTCGTAGGCCTCGGCGATTCCTGCTACTAATTGGCGGACCTCTGTTCCTAGATCGACTTCGAGACGGAGGAGCTTGTCGGCGCCTTTCACGCGCTCGGCGGTCTTTACCTGGGCAACACGCAATTCCACCTTTGCGAAGTCGTCGATGGTGATTTTGCCATCGGGGATGGCGGCGGCTGGCTTCGGCGAGGCGTTTGGATTGGCAGCCGCCGGTTTCGTTACGCTCGGGTGGACGGGCGAGACGCCCGTCTCTCCACCAGACACAGGGACGGCTGTCACTCCAGTTTGTTCTTCCATTTTCTGCATCCTCTCGACTGCCGATTTGTCTGCTCGGGGAAATACGGCTTGGACCTCGCCCAACTTTGTTCCTAGTTGCAATTGTCCCCACTGCAATTTTGTTAGATCGAATTTCTTGATATCCCCGAGTCCTATCTGTGACCAGATTTTTGCGGTGGCGTCGGGAATTACTGGGTGCGCGAGCGCAGTCACGATGCGCAGTGCTTCGGCGCTGGTGTAGAGCACAGTTGCGAGGCGCGAACGGCTTTCTTCATCCTGCTTATCGCCCAGCGACCAGGGCTCGTTTTCGACAATGTATTTGTCGACGGCGCTGACCAACCCCCAAGCGGTTTCTAGCGCTCGCGAGAACTGGAACTGATCGAATAATGTGCCATAATCCGCGATTGCCTTTTTGGCCGCATCGGCAATTATGGCGTCCGCCGGGGTGTGCGACGTGTTCGAGGGATACGGCACTTCACCTTTGAAATAGCGCGTAATCATGGTGAGGGTGCGGCTAGCCAGATTGCCAAGGCCATTTGCAAGATCGGAGTTATAGCGCTGAACCAAGGCGTCGAAACTAAACGATCCGTCTTGCCCGAAAACAACCTCGCGCAGGAGGAAATATCGCAGAGCGTCGGTGCCGAGCACATCCACAATGGTTTCTGAGCGCACGATGTTGCCGCGCGACTTCGACATTTTGGTTTCTTCAAATAGCAGCCAGCCGTGCGCTGTGATGCTTTTGGGCAGAGGCAATCCGGCAGCGAGCAGGAATGCAGGCCAGTAGACACAGTGGAAGCGGACGATTTCTTTACCGATCATGTGTACGTCGGCAGGCCAGTATTTGTCGAACTTAGTTGTATCGCCTGAGCCATAGCCGAGCGCGGTGATGTAGTTCGCCAACGCGTCTAGCCAGACGTAGATCACATGTTTGGAATCGTCTGGCACGGGAATGCCCCAGGTGAAAGTCGATCGGCTGATGGAGAGATCGCGCAGTCCGCTGCGCACGAATGACAGCACTTCATTGCGTCGTGTATCGGGACGGATGAAATCCGGGCGCTCGGTGTAGAGGCGGATCAATTGATCCTGAAATGCAGAGAGCTTGAAATAGTAATTCTCTTCATGGACAGTTTCGGTTATGCGGCCGCAGTCGGGGCAGGGATCGCCGGGTTTGGCGCCGTCCACATAGGCCTCGTCGGATACGCAGTATTGGCCGGTGTAGGTGCCTTTGTAGATGTATCCGTTATCTCGAATTTTGCGCCATAGCGCCTGCACGCCCTGCTTATGGCGGTCGGAGGTGGTGCGGATGAAATCGTCGTAGGTGAGGCCCATGCGGTCCCAGAGGGCGCGGAATTCCAAGGACACATCATCAGTGAACTGCTGCGGCGTTTTGCCCGCTGCCTGGGCGGCGCGTTCGATTTTTTGGCCGTGTTCATCGGTGCCGGTCAGGAACCAGGTGTCATCGCCTAGCATGCGGTGACGGCGCGCGATCGTGTCGCAGGCAATGGTGGTGTAGGCGTGCCCAATATGCGGATGGGCATTGACGTAGTAGATCGGGGTCGTGATGTAGAACTTCTTGCTCATTTTTTGCCTTACTTGCTTTTGCCTGTTTGCCTCTTGGCTTGCGAGACGAATCTTTGTCTGAGTCTGCGCGCTTACGCCGCGTTGGTTGCATTCGATGCAAGATCGTTGGTTTCGATTCCGATGTGCTTTAAGTGATGCAGCATGTGCACGACATAATCCTCGAACACGAACTGGAGCGTCAGCGGTTCAGAACCGGCGACAGTCAGAGTCCGGGACCAGGCGGAGTCAGGTACAGCTTCGGCGGCCGCCAGCAATTGGCGGTTTAGCGCTTCCCATGCCTCGATCAGTTCCTTCCACTCGCGGCGCTGGTAGGCGTGCATGGCAACCCAGCGATTTTGCTCGTAACCAGGCATAGCTGGGTTGTCTTGCAGTTGCGTGCGAACGATTCGTTGATGATTGTTGGCAGCTGAATCGAGCAGGTGCCCTAACTCTTCTTTTGGAGACCAGGCTGACGGCGTTGGTTTGCTTTCGACTCTATCGTTATCCTTGGAAAGCTGCTCGAGTCTGCCTGGTACCCGCTGCAAAAGATCGCGCAACGAAGTTAGCGTTTGCATAGATCCTCCTGACTTATGATAGCGAACTGAGTATGAAATTTAACTCTGGACGTGGGTGCAACTGCTGTGGCCACTGGCATAGGCTTGCACGGCTTGGTGGATGACTTCTTTAAGCGGCACGTGATGAGCTTCGGCCAGCGCCCGGCAATCCTCATATTCCGGCGCATAGTTTGAGATCGTGCCGTTCATGCTGGCAATCTTGATTCGCACCGGGCCCCAGGTAGTGTTTACGTTTTCCCAGCGACGCGCCAGCGTCTGTCGGTGTTCTTCGCGGCGGCGTACGCCTAGTGTTGTGGTCTCGGCAAAGATCGTCTTGGTCAGGCGATTCGCATCTTCTATTTTCGCGAGGACGGTGAGCAATGCGCCGGGACGGCTCTTTTTCATTTGCACGGGCACGCTGAATACATCGAGCGCTCCCTCCGCTAGCAACCGCTCCATCGCGTAAGCAAGAACCTGGGGGCTGAGATCGTCGAGGTTGGCTTCGAGGACTGTGATTCTGTCGTTGGATGTACTTAGGTGAGCTGCCGACTCGGCTTCGCCAATCGTTATGCGCAGCAGGTTCGGATGGTCTGGGAATTCTCGCGTGCCAGCACCGTATCCTGTCTTTTCAATCGTCATCGCCGGAAAGGGTGCGAACCTCGTGCTTAGCGTTTTTACGATCGCTGCGCCGGTGGGCGTCACCAGTTCGACCTGTGGGCCTGACGAATAGACGGGCGCATCGCGAAGCAACTTCAGCGTTGCCGGTGCGGGTATGGGAAGCGTTCCGTGGGCGCACTTGACGGTCCCACCGCCTACGTTCAGCGGCGAGCATACCCATTCTTTGACTGCCAGAGATTCGGCCCCGACCGCGGCGCAGACAATGTCGACCATGGCATCGACGGCTCCCACTTCGTGAAAGTGGACTTGATCGATGGATGTGTCGTGAATTTCGGCCTCAGCTTCGGCTAGATTCTCGAAGATGCGAATCGCGGTTGCTTTAGCTGTGGGGCTGATGGCGGCCTTTTCGATGATCTCGCGAATCGCTGTCAGACTGCGGCCGTGCGCGTGGGGATGGCTATGGGTGTCATGCGGGTGAGTATGAGAATTATGAGAATGTTTGTAACCGCTATCGTGCTCGTGAGCATGATCCGGATGATGATCGTGTTCACGCTTCTCCGAGAAAACTTCGCGCGGCAGGTCTTTTTCGCCATTGACGTATACATCGACTTTGATTGCCAAAATTCCGCTCCGCAATACTCGGGAAATCTCCAAACGCGCACCTATATTGAGGGTCGCTACTGTGTCTTCCAGCAGTTCTGGAGACACTCCCGCATCCAGCAGCGCACCCAGGAACATGTCACCGCTGATACCGGAAAAACAGTCGAGATAAGCTATGCGCATAGAGAAATCGTCGCTGGTCGACGATCGTTGGTCGTTAGTGAGCAGTAAGAGTGCCAGTCTGGGAGCTAGCAGATTGCACTATTGACAGGTTTGCGGGCTAACGACTGACTACCAAAGGCTATCGATTGAAGACCGAACTTTTATCATAGGGAACTGCGCTGCCTCCGTCAAACCTGTTGCTTCTTGCGGGTTTGTTAGAATCACTGTTCATTCAATGGGTTAGCAATTATTCAGAGGGCATCCTTGTATCGATATCTAGAGCTTCGATTGATCGAGCATTTGCGAGATTTTCTGCGTCGTACTTACGATCTGGAAATCGCGAATATTGTTGTCGAGCAGCCACCGAAAATTGAATTCGGCGAATATGCGCTGCCGATTGCTTTTGAACTTGCTCGGAAACTTCGCAAGGCTCCGCGCAAGATTGCCGATGAGATCGTTGCCGGTGTTGGTGCGATTCCGGGCTTTGAAAAATTCGAGGTGGCCGGTGCTGGGTACATCAATGTCCGCGTAAACCGGGCCGAATTGGCTGCGGAACTTGCTGCGGACCGAGCACCAATCGCGGATGTTCCCGCAGGTAAAGTGTTGGTTGAGCATTCCAGCATTAATCCCAACAAGGCGGCTCATATCGGGCATCTGCGTAATGCCATTCTCGGCGATACATTTGTGCGGCTGCTGCGTTTTGCCGGTAGGGAAGTGGATGTCCAGAATTACATCGACAACACCGGAGTGCAGGTTGCCGACGTGGTGGTGGGATTTTTGCATATTGAGAAGAAGTCCCGGGCTCAGATTGAGGCGCTCGCCGCTGCGCCTCAGTTTGATTACGTGTGTTGGGATCTCTATGCACGCGTTTCGCACTGGTATGAAGAGGACAAGGCGAACTTGCAGGCGCGCGGGGCGACGTTGCACGCGATTGAAGAAGGGAACAACGAGACGGCGGCGATCGCGGATTTGATTTCAATTGCCGTGCTTAAGCGGCATCTCGAGACTATGGAGCGACTCGATATTGAGTATGACTTTCTGCCGCGCGAGAGCGAGATACTCCATCTTCATTTTTGGGATGCGGCTTTTGGCAAACTGAAGGAAGCTGGGGTGCTCACTTACGAGAACGAGGGCAAGAATAAAGGATGCTGGGTTATGCGGCGCGCGGGGACTGGGGCCAAAACCGTCACCACGGGGGGCACAGAGGACGCAGAGAAAAGCGACACTGGGGACAAAATCACGGAGGAAGATCAGAAGGTCATCGTACGTTCGAACGGCACGGTCGGCTATGTTGGCAAAGACATCGCTTACCACATGTGGAAGTTCGGTTTGCTTGGACGCGATTTTGGATATCGAAAATTCTTTCGCTATCCGAATGCTCACGAATGCTGGATCTCAACTACGGATGGCGAGAAAAATCATCCTCACTTTGGCGATGTGGCCGAGGTTTACAACGTGATTGATGCGCGGCAGTCGGAGGCGCAGAACACGGTGGTTGAGGCTTTGCGCGGACTAGGCCACGACGAAGCCGCCGATCGCTATACACATTTTTCTTATGAGATGGTGGCGCTTACTCCGCAGTGCGCTGCTGAACTTGGCTACACGCTTAGCGAAGAAGACAAGGCTCGATCATGGATTGAAGTTTCGGGACGCAAGGGCTTTGGGGTTAAGGCTGACGATTTGCTCGATGCTCTCATTACTTCGGCTGGCAAAGAAGTGGATGGTCGGCATCCCGAGTTGAGCGAAGCGGAGCGCGCCGGTATTGCTACGCAGGTTGCGATTGGAGCACTGCGTTTCTTTATGTTGAAGTTTACCAAGCCTTCGGTGATTGCATTCGACTTCAATGATGCGCTGAGTTTTGAAGGCGAAACTGGACCGTATGTGCAATATGCAGTGGTGCGCGCTTCCAATATTTTTCGCAAAGGTGGATTCGATCCAGATAACTTTTGCAGGGGTGCGGTGGGCAGCGTCTCCCTCACGAGCGCCGACGCGGGTGCCAGCGGAGACGAGGCGAGCCTCGTCTCTACGCAGGAGTTTTTCTCTACGTTCCTCAATGGCGAAGCTGGCAATGAGATTTGGGAGCTCTGGCTGGCAGCCGCCAAAACCTCTTATGTTGTGGGTCAGTGTATTGCTACCACCGAACCTGCTTATCTCGCCAAGCACGCTTTCCAACTGGCGCAGCTTTTCAATACTTTCTATCATCGCTTTCCAATTCTGAGTGAAGGCGATCAGGCCCGGAAAAATTTCCTGCTGGCGACAACGGCCGTAGTTCGGCGCGAACTTGTTCGCATTCTCGCGGTCATGGGGGTTAGTGTTCCGCCGGTGATGTAACCTTCGTTTTAGTAGCCTTTGCCGATGCCCGAGGTATTTAGCTGGCAGCTGGTGCAATCATTTGCGAACTTCTATAATCCGTTGCGAAGACCCAGATAAAAGACAGACCGTATAAAATTTCTACGATTCATAGCGTGATTGCTTGGGTACGTGATTCAGGCATTTCTCACAGTCAGTCCTTAAAATACTGATATAAAATGAGTTAACTGTTTAGTTTACGGGGGGCGAATGGCATCCCTCGTGCATTAGCAGAGAGTAGGTCCGGCGGCAGATGTAGGCCGGATCCGGAAACCACATTTCTGTGAGAGAGCAATACTTGGGCAAGGAGCCCTCAACCTTATGACCCGCACCTCGTTGAAATTGACTCTAATGCTGGCCGCGACCATGGTGGCATCGGTCGGATGCACAACTAAAAATTATGTCCGTCAACAGACGACGCCGCTGATTAATAAGACCAACGAACTTGACGACATGACGGCGAAGAATTCGAAAGACATTAAAGATGTTGATCAGCGCGCTCAGGCCGGGATCCAGAACGTACAAGCTGCGGCTGCAGCGGCAGACCAGAAGGCTCTGGCTGCAGGAGGCGAGGCTGACAAGGCGCAAATGTCGGCGAATACCGCGAGCCAGCGTGTCGATACTCTGACCAATACTGTTGTGAACCTGGACAACTATCGTCCGGTGGTGGAGACGGCGGTTCATTTCGGCTTCAACAAAGACAATCTAACGAAAGATGCCAAGGATGCGATCGACCAACTCGCGGCCAGCGTGGCTACTACCAAGGGATACATCATCACGGTAGAAGGTGCGACCGACTCAGTGGGCAGCGCGGATTACAACTACGATCTGAGCCAGCGCCGCGCCAATGCGGTGATTCAGTATCTGGCGGCGGAGAAGAGCGTTCCGGCGTACAAGATTTATCTGATCGGGCTCGGCAAGGACAAGCCAGTTGAGTCGAATAAGACCGCTGATGGCCGCGCCAAGAATCGTCGCGTGGATATACGGCTGATGACTAACACAGGTGCCGATGCTACGACTCCAGCGCAGGCGCCGAGCAGCAGCCCGTCGCCGTCGGCGAATGCGAATCCGCCTTCGATGTAATAAGTATTAAGTTTCCCCTCCTCCCCGGAGGACTTTGCCAAAACAGGTCGTCCCGCGAATGGGCGGCCTGCTTTTTTTTGTCCGCAAGACGGGCGCCAGGAAGCTTCTCTCCCTCCGCATTCCATATAACTGCGCTACAAAAAGGCGATACAATAGACGCTGGCGTATGCGATTCCTGACGGCTTTTTTATTGTTGCTGACGACTATTTCGTGGGCACAGGACTCCGCTAACAAGACTGCCTCGGATCAGCCCCCCACCAGTAACCATGAGGCGGGCGCAAGCTCCAGCCGCGACACACTGATCGATATCAGCCCGCCCAAGGACGATGCCAAAAACCATCCCAACAGCAAGGATGTGGCGGCGGAGCCTGATGACACTGACAATCCAGACGCTTCGGGGATCCAGGAGTTTCATCCCTGGAGCCCAATGAAAGCAATGAAGGATATTGAGGTCGGCGATTTTTATTCCAAACGCAAGAGTTACAAAGCCGCGCTCGAACGCTACAAAGATGCGCTCTTGTACAAGCCCGGTGATGCAGTGGCCATTTCCCGTGTCGCCGCATGCGAAGAAAAACTTGGAGACAAGGCCGAGGCGAGGAAATACTACGAACAGTATTTGAAGATTTTGCCCGACGGCCCGTTTGCTAAAGAAGCGCGCGCTTCGCTGGAGAAGCTCCCGAAGACGCAGTGAAATTCAATTCTGTTTCTACTTCTCTACCCGTGAAAATTCTCCAGTAGATGCGTTTACAGCCACGCGCAGTTTGGCGGTCTCCCGGTCTGCTCCATAAATGACGTGCCACAGCAGTTCGTTTTCCTGCCGGTTCCATTCCAGCACGTAAAGGATGGGTGTGTCGGGTTCCTTCTCCAGGAGCTTATCTCCGCCGTGCTGCTGGGCGACGGTGAAAGCCTTATCGGTATCGGTCTTGAGAAACTGGACGTTAAAAACCTGTGTGCTGGAATTCGTCGGGCTGTAGGTGTCATCGACGCTGTGAGAAATATCGCTGCTCGTCCAGGTGTACGACTTCGTCGTGTGCAGCGAGGGCGAGGCGAATCCGACGCGCCATTCTCCCGCCTTGCCGTCTCGGCTTTTGGATTGCGAGGACTCCGCACGGTAGGGCTGCGCATCTGGCGCCCAGCCGCGTGCGGAAATGTAGCACTTATAGAATGCGCTGCTGCCGGTAATTGTCTCCGGTGCTTTCGGCTGGGTTGTCTCGGAGGCTGCCGGCTTGCTCGGCTCCGACGAACATCCAGTCATCACTGCGGCTGTTAGAATTGCGACGAATAATTTTTTCATCAAACGATTTCCTGAGCTGGCTTCCGTGTAGTTTTCGCCTGCGATTCGTTCAGGTTAAGGGTTCGCGAATTATTGTACTGACTGACGCCATGGATTCCCATCTCGAACGCCTGCGGCAGGAACTCGAAGATACAATAGGGACCGTCAGTGCCAACGGTGTGGCCCAAGCTCCCGCGGGAAAGTGGAGCGCTGCTGAAATTCTGGAGCACCTTTTTCTTACCTACAAGGGTACCAACCGAGGCGTGGCAAAGTGCCTGGAGCACGGCGCTTCATTGGCTACGCGCCGCACGTTGAAGCATCGCTTGGCAACTCTGATGGTGGTGAATTTGGGGTATTTTCCCAGCGGGCGCAAATCTCCGGAACGTGCGACCCCGCGGGGAATGCCGGTGGACGAGGTTCAGACGGCCATCTTGACGGAGCTAGACAGAATGGTCTCGGGCCTCAATGACTGTGAGCGTAAATTCGGAGCCGGGACGAAAATTATGGACCACCCGTTCCTGGGGCCGCTAACCGCAGAGGAGTGGCGGAAGTTCCACTTTGTACACGGGCGGCATCATGCACGGCAGATTCGGGAGCGCACTGGAAAACGGTGAGGCGGGGGGAATCTTCGCTGCTTTAACTAAGCCGATGGGCGGGCCGGGCGGGGACGCCCGGCGCTCCTTGATGAAATCGGTTACTGTTTGTCTTTGTCTTTATCTTTATCGTTGTTGCCGCTGTCGCTGTCTTTGTCTTTCTGTACTATCCCGTCTTTGCGCGCCTGCTCCTGCATTTCTGAGAGTTCCTGCTGGGCGGCTTGGAGCGCTTTCTGTTTTGCATCGACATCGTTTTTGTAGCTCGCATCGTCCTTGGCGGCCGTGCCCTGGTCGCGCAGGCGGTTGCCGGCATCCGCATAATAAGAGGCTTCGCGCAGACGATATTCGCGCTGATCGAGATCGAGTTCGTGATTCAGAGCATTGATTTTGTCTTGCTGCTGGGCGAGCTTGTCCTTCCACGCATCGGCCGTCTTCTGGCGTTCCGCGGCGGCTGCGCCAGGATCAGAAGCAGATGCTTTCGCGCCTGACGCGTCCGGCGTTGGGCCGACCACGCTTAGAGTTTGATCGGTAGGAAGATTGTCGTTATCGAAATGACGGGTGGTCGCACTCGGCTCCGGTTTGTTCTTGCGAATAGCCCGCGCGTAATCCCCGAGTGACTGAGCAGCGGCTGCTCCGCTGATTCCCAAGAGAAGCAGACCGCTAATGACTATCTGTTTCGTGTGTTTCATTTTCATGCGTTTCATATGATCATCCTTTCGCAAGCCCTGATTTTGATCGGGCCTGCAATTCGCTGATATTAAGAACTTGCAGTTGCAGCTTGGGCTCCTCCCAGAAATCTGCCAATAGTCCTATCCAATCGCGCCGCTTCACGAGCGATGCTGTCGGCCAGCTGCCTTGCCAATTCCTGATCGCGACTACAGGCCAGTTGCTGTGCGTAACCGGCGATCGTAGTCAGAGAATCGCGCAAGCCGAACGCCAGTTCGGAGGAAAGTTCCTGATGCACCTTCTGATCATGGCGGATGCGTTCAATATCGGTTTTGTCGGTGAGCATCAGCGTGGTGCCCATGAGACTGCCATCTTCCGCCATCACCGGAGACGCGTTCAGTTCGAGAACGTGGCTGGATCCATCGCGGGCAAAGTAATTGAGCACCAGCCCGCGGATGACTGACTTTCCTGCCAGAGCGGGGGCGAGCGCTTCGTCGACAGTTGGTTGCGATATAGAAGCTGGAGAATTTACTTCGGGGCGCAGCGTCGCCGTGCGAAAAAGATCGGCGGATTGAAGTCCTACGGGTGCGGCAAAGCCGAGCAGAGTGCGGGCTGCCGAATTTGCTTGGCGCACCAGGCCACTTGTGTTCAGGAACAGAACGCCGCAAGAAAGGTTTGAAAGGATAGTAGAGCTCAGCGTGTCGGATGCTTTTGCTTTTCTGCGTTCCGCGAGTTGCTGAGTGGCGAGCTCGTGTTTTTGCTGCTTCAGTTGCTGAATGACGGCATGATAGGCGTGGACGGGCAATCCCTCAGCTGCCAAGGGAGCGTGATCGTAATTCAACGAATCGGTTTCGGATAGGAGACTCTTCCGCAGACGCCGCATCGCGAATAAACCCAGCCCGAACGCCACCATGGCTGCGAACATAAGCAGCGCCATGCGCAGCACCATCGGATTTGTCAGCAGGTTCACAGCGCCCTCCAATACCAGTGCAGGAGGCCGTTTCCGAAAAAGAACGACAGCAGCGCCATGGCGCCGAGGAACACGCCGAATGGCATCTCGTAATAACGGAGCGCCAAACGAGCTGATTGCCACGCGCGACGCCTGGCGTCGTTTGAAGACACGACTGAGGACGGGCGCCGCGCCTGAATCCGGTTAAGGCGCTTGATCCAGACGGCTAGAATCGTGCTGATTCCAAAAAGTGAACCTGCCAACGAGGCTGCAAAAATAGTTAAAACGGTGAGCTTGGCTCCGAGGAACGCGCCGATCATTGCCATCAGCTTGACGTCACCGAAGCCCATGCCTTCGACTCCGCGAGCTCTGAGGTAAATGGCGGCTGCTCCGTATAGAAACGACGCGCCGACAGCCGCCCCCAGCAGCGAATCGGACAATGACCATAAGCGCCAGGAGATTTCACCGCGCATGGCGAGCGATACCATTCCCGGCATGATTCGTGAAGCGAGGTCGTCCACCGGAACCACAAGACTGAACAGAATTCCCAGAGCGCATCCGGGAAGGGTCATGGCATCGGGAAGCAACTTAGTTTCTGCGTCGGTGAAAATCAACCCCAGCAGCAGGTAGCCGAGCACAATGCACTTCAACATCGCAAGCGTTAGGCCGAAATGGGTGTAGCAGTTGAGAAAAAGCAGGCCAGTGAGTACTTCAATCGCGAGGTAGCGAGGTGATATGGGTTCCTTGCAAGCGCGGCATTTTCCCCGAAGAATCAGCCAGCTCAGCACGGGAAGATTGTGGTAGAGCGGAATCATATCTCCGCAATGCGGGCACGCGGAGCGCGGAGTGACGACTGACTTGCCGAGAGGCAACCTGTAGATGCACACGTTCAGGAAGCTGCCAAAGCACAGCCCCAAGGCGAACATCGCAACTGCAAGAATGGGTTCCACGTTTTCAATAATCGCAGCTAAGTGCTCAGTCTGCTTGGATTTGGGATGATTATAAGCTGTCGCGGTGAGGCCTTCTAAGTACGAAGGTCACTGTACTAGTGACGCCTGTAAATCATTGCTAATAAACGGGGAAGTTACCGAGAAGCTTGTCAGAAATTATTGTTTACGCCACCCGGCTGACCTCAATTTGGTGGGGCAGGAAGATCGAAAATACGGTTCCGGTCGAGCCCCCATCCGCCCGGCTCCGCACTCGGATTGAGCCGCCATGTTTCTGCACGATACCGCGCGAGACCCATAGACCCAGCCCGGTTCCGGTGTCCTTTTTTGTGGTGTAAAAGGGTTCAAAGATCTGGCGCAAATTGTTGCGAGGAATCCCGCTTCCGTTATCGGCTACGGTGATGCGAACTCCCTCCCTGCCGTTGGACCAGTTATGACCGGCGGCCACGCGGACGCGCAGAAAACCTCCATTTGCCATGGCGTCCGCTGCGTTGACCAAGAGATTGGCCAGCAACTGCCGCAGTTCACCGGAATAGCCACTGATCTGACAACTGTTGCGGTAGCGTCGGATCACAAAAACGTTTCGGCTCTCAAATTTGCGGGAATACAACTGCAGAATCTCGTCCATGATGGCGGCAGGATCCATCGCATCTGGCGAATTAGTGTCGCGGACAAATCCCAAAGTCTGTTGCGCCAACTGGGCGACGCGTCCCACTTCTTTCTCCGCCAGGGTCAGATACTCACCGGCGTGACTGGAATCATGGCGCGCCAGGTAAAGCAGGTTGACTACGGCCTCGAGTGGATTGTTGATCTCGTGTGCGATCGAAGCGGCGAGCCGTCCCGCGGTAGCGAGTTTTTCGCTGCGGCGGATGGCTTCTTCAGATTGCTTCTCAGCGGAAATATCGCGAGCGATGGCCGAACCTCCCACGATTTCGCCGCGCGCGTTTCGAAGCGGCGAGATGGAGAGCAATACCGGCCAGCGTGTGCCATCCTTTCGCATGCGCACAGTCCGATAGGGAGCCACGGGCGTACCTCCGTTAAGCATTACGCGATTACGTTCCACCTCTTCGCGGCGTTCGGGAGGCGCCATTCGCGCTACTGATGATCCGACTGCTTCCTCGGAAGTGTAGCCATAGAGCTGTTCGGCGGCGCGATTCCAGCTAATGATAGTACCGTCTGGACTGGTGCTGTAGATCGCGTCGCAGGAGTACTCCACGATCGCCGCCATCTCGCGGGTGGTGCGATCCGCTCGGGATTCCGCTAATGTTTTCTGCCGTGCCATACTTCCAGCGAATATAGAAATGGCAAGGAAAACACCCAGTCGCTCCAGTTCGGCATTCGAATGGATACTGAAGCTGAAATAAGGCGGTAGCGCAAAAAAATCGAGGGATGCGGCAGAAATTATCGAGCAGAAAACCGCGGGGCCGAAGCCGAGAAAGCGAGCGGTGAAAAGTACCGCTGCCAGTAAGAGTACAAAGAGATGGCGATGCAGTACGGGCGAAAACGTCCAGAGGCTGAGCGCTACCCACACTGCGAGAGTGGCGCCTCCATATTGCACCAGCCCCGAACGCCGATTTCGCGCAATCCAGTTCGTCAGATTAGCCCCAATTCATACATTATCTTAAAACGACGCCTGGTTCCGATCGGTGGAGTTTCGGTATTGGATCGGGCCGACGAGACTGCTTGACTTCAACTGCTCCATGTCAGAGGGAAACTTTAGCAGCAGCCAAGGCTTGGGGCAACCGCCCATGATTCTCAGAAGTGAAGCGAGGGAGCGGTCGTCTGAGCGGCTTCCCGAAGCGATGGTTTGGGAGCACCCTCAGCTGCTACTGAGCGATTCAAAGTTAATCTTGATGCAGAAATTTGTAATCGAGGATGGATGCCGCCAGTTCGTACGCGTCTTCGATATCTTCAACCGCACCTTTGCTGCGAATCAGCCGGCCCTGGCAGAGTACATTGCTGTTCTTCTGGCCGGAGATTTCTTCGGGCATCTCGAAGATCAGTTCTACCAGCGCATTCGCCGGCAGTTGCTGCGGTCCCTCGAACAATACGCCCGATTGGCTGATGTTCTGGATCAGGCCCTCATACCAGGTACTGAGATTTTTCCCACGGTACCGAACCGGAAGCTTCGATCGCAAGCGTCGTGCGCGGGGCATCCAGGTCGGTTGTTTCTTACTGGAGCGACGGCGAACGGTTGTAGCTTCTGCCGTCGGCCCGTCGACCCGATCTCCGCGACGCATAGTCTTCCAGTCATATTGATAAGCGGTCGCGCATACCAGGCAGACTTGGTAGTACTCTCCACTAGCCGCACGGCGCGGCCAGGAAAACTCGTGTGAACAGCGTCCCAGCATAAGAACATCCATGAGTTTTTGCGGCATGATGACGAGTAAGGCTCCCGGGCAAATCGGACACCTTCATCTTCCAACGGCTTGCCTTTTCTGAATAGGTTACTTTCGTGTATCGCCCTGTAAGCCTTATGCTTTTCCATATGGAGCAACCCAAATTATCGCGTATGGGCTTCGTCCTCGCCGGAGGCAAGAGTTCTCGCATGGGAACTGATAAAGCCTTTCTCGAATTTGGCGGCCAAACCTTGTTGGATCGCGCCTTCGCGGTGGTCGGGACGGTCTGCGCCAGCGTGACGATCGTTGGCGATCCTGACAGATTTGCTAAGTATGGATCGACAAAGTATGGGCCAGTCGTGGCAGATATTTTTCCCGGATGCGGCCCCCTGGCCGGCATTCACGCCGCGCTCGCGCATTCGTCTGCTGAACTGAACTTGATGCTCGCCGTGGATATGCCTTTCATCTCCGCGGAGCTTCTCGCATTTCTCTTTGCGCTCGCCGAAACGAACGATCCCGTCGTCACCGTGCCGCGCGTCGGCAAGGGATTGCAGCCGCTCTGTGCTGTCTATCGACCTGCTTTCCGGGCAACGGCCGAGCAGGCGCTGCAAGCAGGGAATTACAAGGTTGACGCAGCGTTTTCCAGCGCATCGATTCGTGTGATCGAAGAAGGGGAACTAGCGACGGCTGGGTTTTCCGGGAGGTGTTTCTTCAATGTAAACACTCCGCAGGATCGGTTCTCCGCGGAGAGCGGGGATTTCGGCTTTCGTCCTAGATAGGAAATAGGTTGGTTGTCGGCTCCCCCTTGACCCTGCCAGAATCCGGGCCAGCACTCGTCGCCGTAAGCGTAATCGTCTGATAACAGAAGTCATCTTGTACGCCACTGTGAGCTTGCAAGAATAGCCCGTACGTGGAGGAATTCTGAGTGGTGAAAAAGCCCGACATCCAGCAGGTATATCAGGCTGGTAGTTTTCTTCTCTGCCTCTTTCTGGCATTGCAAATCGAAAGCGGGGGTGAAGGAGGGGAATTTAGCGGAGGGTGTCTGACGGGTCCGCTGCTCTCAATGGAGGACACCGGAATTAGTCTTTTCATCGTCGCTGTTGCCCTGACGTTTGTGTTTCCACGAGTTGCTGCCGCCATCGGGTTGGCTTCATTATTACTGTGTTTGCCGCTGTATTTATTCTTTATTGCTCCAGTCCCGTTCGCTCATGTCTTCGCATGCGGTTACGGCTTCAAGGTCCAACCGCCTTCCGGGCTCCACTGGGACATGTGGCCAGTGACCGGGCTGCTCACCAATGCTGCAACGCTTTACTTTTGTATACGCCGTGTCACAGCCACTAGCCGGAAGAAAACTCCGCAGCGAGCATAATCCCAGTCGGAAATGGCTCACCGTGTCTAGATATGTAGCGCTTGAGTCGCACCGCTATCTCATGCAATCCTGTTAGCCATGGCCGCTGCGGAAACAGTACATCCGTACATCGAGTTCAAAGACGTCTCTAAGGCATTTGGAGATCGGGTGATTCTCCAGGACGTCAGCTTCGAAGTGTTGCCGGGGGAGATGGTCTGCATTCTTGGCCGCAGCGGCGTCGGGAAATCGGTAACCCTCCACAGCATCATGGGTTTTCTGAAGCCAGATTCCGGGCGAGTTATTGTCGCAGGGCAGGACATCACCGACTACAACGAAGTGCAACTCGAAGACATCCGCAAGAAAGTGACGATGGTGTTTCAGAACGGCGCGCTGTTCGATTCACTGACCGTCGGTGAGAACGTTGCCTTCCCGTTGCGCGAAAAAAGAGAGCTCTCAGAAGAACAGATTTACCAGGTTGTCGATGGCCTGCTTGAAATGGTAGGAGTCAAGGAGATGCGCGACCTTTTGCCTTCGGATCTTTCTACCGGCATGAAGCGATCTGTCGCCATCGCGCGAGCATTGGCGGCTCAACCAGAGTGCGTGCTCTATGACGAGCCGACTACCATGGTTGATCCGATGATGGGGAATCTGCTTGGCGATCTTATCGCCAGACTGAAATTACAATTGCATTTGACGTCAGTGGTCGTGACGCACGACATGCGGCTGGCCAAGAAATTGGCTGATCGCATCGTCTTTCTGCACGAAGGCCGCGCGATCTTCTTCGGGCCTTATAAGGACATGGAGAAATCGACCGAGCCTATTATTCAGGAGTTCCTGGAACTGGATGAGATGAAACTAGAGGCGTGAGGGCGGTTGTCAGGTCTCAGTTGCCAGTGCATTTGTGGCATTCTTAGGGACTTTCTTAGAAACCCTGCCGCACCAATTCTTCCACAGTGACCGAACTCGGTCCCTGCTTACTTTTCATCATCTTCTCTACATATTTTGCGATCAGGTCAGCCTCCAGGTTCACCGGGTCTCCGGGCTTTAGCGATCCGAGATTGGTCATCTCGACGGTGTGGGGAATGATGGCAATCGTGCAGGTGAACGCAGAGCGCTTCCGTTCAAGTTTGGCGATCGTGAGGCTGATGCCTTCGATGGTGATCGATCCCTTGTACACCGCGTACTTTTCTATCTCGGAGGGGATTTCAATATGCAGCCACCAGTTTTCAGAATCCGCAATGCGCTCGAGTTCGATCAGCTTGCCAACGCCATCTACGTGGCCTTGAACGATGTGGCCACCAAAGCGTCCGTCGGCCTTCATCGGTAATTCCAGGTTTACCAGTGCGCCCTGGTGCATGCGCGAGAGCGAGGTTCGCGCCCAGGTTTCCGGCGCCAGATCAGCGGCGAACGAGTTTGGTTTAATGTCGAGCGCGGTCAGGCAAACACCACTCACCGCGATGCTGTCTCCGGTTTTCAATTCTCCGGGAGTAGTCGCAGCTTCGACAGTGATTCGGCGGTTTTCACCACGCTGCTCGATCGTTACGACCTTGCCCACTTCCTCGATGATTCCAGTAAACATTAAGATCTATCTCTCCAAGAACTCACGCCTATTTCGTGTAAGGATCGCGCAAATACCCCTCTACTGCAAAGTCTTCTCCAAAGCGGTGCAACTCGAAGCGCTGCACGCACTGCGCTCTCCCATGCAAACTTTCACCAGCTATAAAGGGAACCGCGCCCTCGCCGAAAATCTTCGGCGCGTAGTAGAGGAAGACTTTATCTACTTCGCCCGACGCCAGAGCCGCTCCGTTCACGAGGGATCCTCCTTCGATAAGCAGGCTGGTAATTTGCTGTTCTCCCAGGCTCTTGATGATCGCAGAAAAGTCGGGACGTCCGTCGGCAGTCGCCGCGATTTGTTGGAGGCGAATGCCTTTTTTCTCTAGTGCCTGTCTCGCCTGTTCTTCGGCAGTCGAATACATCACCAGAACATCATTTTCAGCGGTCTGGATTACTCGCGACTCCGGTGAAATCCGCAAGTAGGAATCTAAAATCACACGTAGCAACTTGCGGCGGCGTGGCATGCCGCTGCGATCAGTGAGCAGCGGATCATCCGCCATCACGGTTCCTACTCCGGCGAGGATGGCGTCATGTTGATGGCGGAGTTGCTGTACATGCGCCCGCGCAACCTCGCCGGTGATCCAGTGATATCCGCTGCGTGCGCCCTCGGACGGCGGTATGGCGGAATTGGGATCGGCTCCAGGTTTCGTGGCGTCGGCAATCTTTCCGTCGAGAGTCATTGCAGACTTGAGTGTCACCAGCGGTTTGCCATGACGGATGTACTTGGCAAAACTCTCGTTCAGCTTTTTTGCATCTGCCTCAAATAAACCGAGCTCAACTTTAATCCCCGCCTCGTGCAGTTTCCCTAATCCCTGGCCAGCTACGCGCGGATTCGGATCTGGCATGGAGCAGACCACACGGGTGATTCCGGCTGCAATTACGGCATCGGCGCACGGGCCCGTACGGCCCTGATGCGAACATGGCTCCAGATTCAGGTAGAGGTTCGCACCTCGCGCTCGGTCGCCTGCTTGTTCGAGTGCGAGAATCTCGGCGTGTTTCACGCCATCATATGTGTGCGTGCCGGCACCCACTTCGCGACCTGATGCGTCAACAACAACCGCGCCCACGGCCGGGTTCGGCGACACGAGGCCGACGCCTGCTCGCGCCAATTCCAATGCCTGCCGCATGTGTTGATTGTCGGTGGTCATAGGATGAGAAAGAGAGACTACTTCGCTGGGATATACAAAATTCCACCATCGAGGCTAAGACAAAATCTTATAAATTGCGAGGAAGATAGTTCCTCCTCGTCGGGCTGCGTCAATGATATCGCGCCGGATCGATTCTTCGGCAGGCGTCTTTTTGGCGATCGCATGCCCGCCGAGGGATCCAAGGGTCCGCGGATCAAAGGACCCGGAGGGCTCCCGAGAACTAAGTCGACCTAGTACGAAGCGCAGAACGAAATACAGCGCAACTATACCAATCGCCAGTTGCAACCAGACATTCATCGGATGTATTCCTCCGACCTTCGGCGTTACGGTTGCGGATTCTCACGCAAACAGGGAATCCACAAACTCTTTAGGGTCAAACGGAAGCAAGTCCCCTGCTTTTTCTCCAACACCCACAAACCGCACTGGAAGGCCCAATTCGCGTGAAATTGCGACCACCACTCCGCCTTTGGCCGTGCCGTCGAGCTTGGTCAGTACGATCCCCGTGACTCCCGACGATTGGGTGAACTGGCGGGCTTGTTGCAAACCGTTTTGACCGGTGGTTGCGTCCATCACGAGCAGGGTCTCATGCGGTGCGCCGGGCACGATGCGTTGCGCGGTGCGTTTCATCTTTTCAAGTTCGAGCATTAGATTCTGCTTGGTATGGAGCCGGCCGGCGGTGTCGACGATTACGAAATCGGTCTTATGCGCTGTTGCCGATTGCAGCGCATCGAACAATACGGCGGATGGATCGCCTCCGGCTTTTGTCTTGATCACTTCTGTTCCGGTTCGCTGTCCCCAGATTTCGAGCTGCTCGATGGCCGCCGCGCGGAAGGTATCTGCCGCACAGAGCAGTACGGTCTTGCCTTGCGCGCGAAACACCTGTGCCAGTTTTCCGATTGTGGTTGTCTTTCCAGCGCCGTTTACACCCACAACCATGATTACTTCCGGAGCGCTAGCGACTTTAGTTAGAGGCTGCGCGGCGGTCAATGTCAGAATCGCCAATAACTCTTCTTTGAGCAGTCGTTTGAGTTCGTTTACATCTTTAATCTGCTTGCGATCGGCTTTGTCGCGGAGCTTTTGCAGAACCTCATGCGTGGTAATAGTGCCAAGGTCGGCGCCGATCAGTGTGGCTTCGAGATCGTCCAATGTGGAGCGGTCGATCTCTTTGCCGATGGAGACGACATCTTCGATGCGTTCGGCGAGGTTCTCGCGCGTGCGCGAGACCGCATCCTTCATGCGCTCAATAAAACTTGGTTTCTTTTCTTCGTCCAGACTGCCAAAAAGAGTTTGAATCATGAGATAGCCAATAACGAGTATAGGGGAATCGAGGGTAAGGATTGGTAATTTGTGATTGGTAAATTGCAGTTTAGAAATCGAGGAAACTCAGACTCGGTTCGCAAGGCGGTGCGGGTGTTTGAATTCGGGACGTGAGGACGTGGACGGATTGCATGAGGTCCTTCGCTGCGCTCAGGATGACACGAGTAAGGGGTTTCGATTTTCGAAATTACAAATTACTAATCACCAATTACAAATGTTTTTAGGTGCGCGTAATTTCGACGGTCAAAGGATCAATGGGGTGCTTCGGCGCCGGTGCCGGCGTGGTCGATTCCAGCGGGATGGTGTGGGTGACTGGCTTCTGAATATGAATTTCTCCACGGTAATACACCGCCATGAGTGCGATTACCGCTTTGGGGTCGAGACGTTTTCCTGAAAGATTCTCAATGATCTTCAGAGCTTCGACAGGATCGTAGGCCTTCTGGTAAGGACGGTTTGTGGTCAGAGCGTCGAAGGTGTCTCCGACGGCAATCACGCGTGCCAGCAGGGGGATCGCGTCGCCCTTCAGCCCGTAGGGATATCCGCGCCCGTCGAGCGCCTCATGATGTAGTTCGATTCCGGGCAGCATTTCACGCAATTGTGGCACCGGACGCAGAATGTTTGCGCCCTTGGTGGTGTGCGTCTTCATGATCTCGAATTCTTCCGGAGTTAGGGCGCCGGGTTTTTTGAGGATGCGGTCTTCGATGCCGATTTTGCCGACATCGTGCAGTTGCGCTGAAATTCGCAGGATCTCGAGAAAACCTGGGTCTAAACCCATCTCTTTTGCGATCATCAAAGAATATTTTGTAACTCGGTCGGAATGGCCGCGCGTGTAGGGATCTTTTTCGTCGACAGCGCCGGCCAACATTTGGATCGATCCCATGAACAGGTTCTTGTTCTCATCAGCGGCGCGCTTCAGGTCTTCGACGAACTGTTCTAATTCTTCTTGCATGGTGTTGAACGTCGTCGCCAGTTCGCCGATTTCGGTTCGCGTTTTCACGTGTACTCGCTGCGAGAAATCGCCGCGGGCAATCGCCCGGCTGGAGTGTGCCAGCACTTGCAGCGGACTGGTAATGCGCCGCGCAGAGAAGATACTGAGGCCGACACTCAAAAATACCGCTAGCCATGCGAGCAAGCGACCTGTGCGCTGCATTTCATAGATTCCGCGGTACGCATCTTCGCGGGGTTTTTGTACTACTACCGCCCAATCCAGCGAAGTTACTGGGCTGTAGGTTCCCAACATCTCTGTGGTTTCTTTTCCGTCAGTGATTGTGAATTCGCGGGTGGCTGCCAACTGGGCTTTCGCACCTCCGCTTACAAAACTGCGGACGATTTCAAAGTGGTTCATGTCCTGTCCGGTGGCATATTGCACAGTTGCCGCCGCCACCAGCCTGCCTTGGCTATCTACGACATAGGGCATCAGTCCGGCCAGACTCACCTGTTGCAGTCGCCGGATCAGGTATTCCATATCCACCACGGACCCGATCATTCCCAGAAAGCGACCGTCATACATGATTGGGGAGCTGACTAACATGACAGTCCGCGCTGATTTTCCGCTGCCTACCATGAGAGGCTGCCCGCTGTAGCCGCGGCCCTCTTGTGAGGCTTGATAGGCTCGTTCCAATTCTCGTTGCAGAAAGGCGTCGGGCTCGATACGTCCGGCGGAAATTCCTTTGGCGTCGGCGTTTAGCAGCGTGGCGTACGCGATGTCGTTAGATGACGAAACAAAATTTTCGAGCATGGCGCGCAGCTCTGGAGTTAGAAGTTTCTGCGCGCTTAAGTCGTTTCCGCTCGGATTAGCCAGCATCATCACTTGGATCGACGAGGACAAATTGGCCAGCATCATGTGCAGGGTGTCCTGATGCTGAGAAATATCGTCGGCTAGTGAACGGGTGACCGTGTTTTGCAGCAACATTTCGTTGGTTTTTAGACGTTCGCGATTCATCGTCTCGATCTGCGCCGAGTAGAAGTACATAGGCAGGACGCTGATTGCCAGCAGAACGCCGAGGATGACGTAGAGGAGCGGAATGCGCGCGGGAATGGGAAGCTTCAATGGCAAAAGGCAGTCCTGTCGGCCCAAGCGCGGGGATGAGCTGGTCCGTCCTGTATCGATTTTAAGTGGGTTTATGGTGGTTACCTCAGATGCTTAAAGTACAGCTCACCATTACCGAAGTACCACCCGGCTGGTCACCTGCATGAGGAGTTCCTGACCATCCCAGTTCTGGTGGGAAGCCGTGTATTTGACACAGAAAACCGCGCGCCAGGAACTGATTTTAGGCCGAAGCCGGTCTATAATGGCGGCATAAGGTTGGTCCGCCCTGGGGTGCAGCATGCGGTTCTTCCACGTTTCCCGCATTTGTTGTTTATTGTTGACGACTCCTCTTGTTTTTTCCTCGTGGGCGCTTGCGGATAATACTCCTGCCTCGAAGATTTCCCAGACAACGCGCCAGGAAATTATCCATTCGTTTAACGAGGAACTGGTCTATATCCGCACGAATTTCCCAATGGGACGGACCGGGCTGAGACTTAAGGACGGAGCGGTGACCCCCAATGGCCAGGAACTCCAACACCTGATGGCGCTCTGGGGACAGGCCGCGAAACCTGGCGACCGGGCGCGTATCAGCGACGTCATCATCAAAGACGACCACATCCGATTTGAGATTAACGGCGGTCCGGTCAAGAAACAGAAGTGGTATCAGCACATCGAGATCTCGGGGAGTGCGTCGGGAACGATTACGCCCGCGGATTCCTCGGCTAACGCGCGCGGCTCTTTCGTTGATCTTTATTTTGACAAGTATGTTCCGGAAATGACTGGGCCGGAACTGAAGCAGTTGCTTCGTCCCGTGTTTGATTTCGATGCCAAGACCGCGGTGGAGGCCTACCTGGAGACAGTTTCTCCGCAGGTTAAAGCTGCCATTACGAATCATCACGTACTGGTCGGAATGAATCGCGAGATGGTGATCTATGCCAAGGGGCGCGCGCCCAGGAAAGTGCGCGAGACTGCGAACGAAGTTGAGTACGAAGAATGGATCTACGGGGCGCCTCCGCAGGACGTGGATTTTGTACGCTTTGTGGGCGACGAAGTTGTGCGGGTTGAGACCATGAAGGTGGATGGTGAAAAGATCGTACGGGTCGAAAAGGAAGTTGATCTGGGCGAAGCAACGGTGGCAAAGAAGCAGGCAGAACGCCCGGTGAATGCGCCTACGCTGCGGCGCCCTGGAGAAGAAATGCCCGAGTCTAATCCCGCGAATCCTTCTAGCACACCGCCGATGGCGCCGGTGCCGCCTCCTTCTGGTCCCGGCTCTGACCCTGGCCCTAACTGGAACTCATTGCCGTCGCCGGCGATGCAATGAACGAAATCCGCACAGCCGGGCACGTTGCTCGCATCAACAAAGTCACGTTGTTCGTTCCCCACCATTAGCGACTTCCGGTCCAGACCTTCTACACTATGAGTGTGAAGATCGCACTGGGCCAGATAAACCCCACCGTGGGGGACTTCTCTGGCAACGCTGCCAAAATTATTCAGTTTGCGCTCCGGGCTCGAAGTGCGGGCGCTGGCCTGATTCTTTTCCCCGAACTCGCCGTCTCCGGTTATCCGCCATACGATCTGGTCGAAAGACCGTCGTTTGTGGCGCGCAGCCGCGCGACCGTCGAAAGGATTGCAGCGGAGACGCAGGGAATTGCTGTGATCTGCGGAATGGTGACTCCGGCCGAGACGGATTCCGGCAAGAAAGTGATGAATTCGGCGGCCCTGTTGCGCGCCGGCCGAATCGAGTTTATCCAGTCGAAGATGTTGTTGCCCACCTATGACGTTTTCGATGAGATGCGAAATTTTGCTCCTGCCAAAAGCCAACAACTGTTCGGTTTTTGCGGCAAGCAGATGGCTTTGACCATTTGTGAGGATGCTTGGAACGACAAGCGCTTCTGGAACCGGCGGCTCTATGGCGTCGACCCGGTCGAAGAGCTGGTCAGAATCGGCGGGAATTTCGTGCTTAACATTTCCGCGTCGCCGTTCTGGCTGGGCAAGCGCGAACTGCGGCGCGACATGTTGGCGGCCATTGCGGTGAATCAGAAGGTAGCGGTCGCGATGGTCAATCAAGTCGGAGGCAATGACAGTCTGGTCTTTGATGGATCGAGCCTGGTGATTGCGCCTGACGGCAAAGTGATCGCGCAAGGAAAGTCGTTCGAGGAAGATCTGGTCTATTTTGATTCCGAAAAACTCACCGGAGATATGCACCCACAAGTCGTGGGTGAAGAAGCGAGTGCGTATGAGGCATTGGTTCTCGGCACGCGAGACTACGTCCACAAATGCGGCTTCACGCAGGCAATCATTGGACTCAGCGGAGGCATTGACTCCGCGCTAACCGCGTCGATCGCGGTAGATGCGCTCGGTCCTGAGAACGTGATCGGTGTGGGAATGCCGGGTCCGTACTCGTCTCAGGGATCGATTGATGACGCCAGGGAGCTGGCCGACAATCTGAAGATCCGCTTCGAACTGCTCTCGATCGAAGAAATGTACAAGTCCGCTCGTCAGACGCTGGCACCGGTATTTGCTGGCATGCCTGAAGATGTCACCGAAGAAAACATTCAGTCTCGAGCCCGCGGAATGCTGTTGATGGCCATGTCGAACAAGTTCGGCGCTCTGGTGCTTTCGACCGGCAATAAGAGTGAATTGGCGGTCGGCTATTGCACTCTTTACGGCGATATGGTGGGCGGACTGGCAGTGATATCGGATGTGCCGAAGACGCTGGTGTATGGACTGAGTAGATACGTGAACTCGCGGCGTAAGGTGATTCCGGAAGCGACGATTGAGAAGCCTCCTTCTGCGGAACTGCGTCCCGATCAAAGGGACTCGGATTCACTTCCACCCTATGATGTTCTCGATGCAATTCTCGAAGACTTTGTGGAGGAGTCGTACTCGGCCGAACAGATTGCTCACGTGCACAATTTCGATCCTGAGTTGGTGCGGCGGGTGATCCGGATGGTGGAGCGCAGTGAATACAAGCGGCAACAAGCTGCTCCCGGGATCAAAATTTCCGCCAAGGCGTTTGGCTTTGGACGCAGGTTTCCGATTGCGGCAAAGACAGAGATTTGACACCGCAAGCACGTAATCGAGTGATTCGGTGAAGCTACGGGCGTCTCGCCCGTCCAGCAATTTACTAGGCCGGGCGGCGACGCCCGGCGCTCCACCGACGACCTCCGGAAATGACAACCGCAGCGCTTTTTGTAACAATCGAATCCCAATTGAATTCCAAAATATGACGCACATGCATCGCACGTTGCTCGCAGCTTTTCTGTTGTCCGGGATATTGTCCGGTATCGCTATCGCCCAAACCCCGCCCACTCTACAGACCAGACCGGCAGCTAAGGCGTCGACTGGCGACGCGACAGTTCTTCCCAGTGAAGATACGGTTAACTCGTTCCTACTCCAGATGTTTGGTTACGATCCCACAATCACGTGGAAGGTCAACGATATTCGTCCATCCGAAGTGCCGGGATTGGCGGAGGTCTTGGTTGTAATTACCAATGCACAGGGCTCGAACCCGAACCGGTTGCTGGTAAGTTCTGACGGCAAGCACGCCATTACGGGCGACGTCCTACCGTTCGGGGTGAAGCCATTTGAGGAGGCTCGTGCCAGGCTGGAAAAGGGCGTAAACGGTCCCGCCAAGGGACCGGCGAAGGCTGCCGTGACTATTGTCGAGTTCAGCGACATGCAGTGCCCGCACTGTCAAAAGGCTGCGCCAACGATCGATCAGTTGCTGGCGCAGGAGCCCGATGCGCGCTTTGTTTTTCAGAGTTTCCCGTTACCTGCGCACAACTGGGCGGAGAAAGCGGCTGATTATGTCGATTGCGTGGGACGGGCTTCGAATGATGCGGTCTGGAAGTTTATCCAGAAGACATTTGATGAGCAGGCTAATATCACTGAGGCGAACACTGACGAAAAGCTGAAAGCGATTGCGACCGCCTCAGGCGTGAATGGCGACGAGATCGCAGCCTGCGCCGCCAAACCAGATACGAAAGCCAGAGTGGAGGCCTCGGTGGCGCTTGGAAAATCGGTGGGCGTGAATGGCACGCCGACGCTGTTCATCAACGGACGAAACGTTCCTGGAGGAGCGCCGGTTGATGTGTTGAAGAAGATTACGGATTTCCAGGCCAGTCAGAAATAGATTGAACCAATAAAAGATTGACTCACAGAATCATCGAAGAACAATACATAGTGATCCAATTTATTTGCTCAGCCAGATTAACGGCGCTTCCGTGCGCTCCGGACTACGGACGACGTGCGGTGTGATCAGGATCAGCAGTTCGTCATCCTCTTCTTGCTTTCCTTTTTGCGATGTAAGGTAGCCGAGTCCTGGAACCTCCGAGAAAAATGGCAGACCGGTGAGGCTATTCTCGTCAGACTTAGTGATCATTCCCGCCACGACCGCCTGCTCCCCTTCCTTGACCATGATCCCGCCTTTGTACTGGCGATTTAAAATGTCAGGAACGCCATTTGTGACGGTAGTTCCCAAAGACTGAATTTGTACCTCCAGATCGAGGGCTACGTCGGAATTATTGTGAATGAGCGGCTTCGCCTTGAGCGTGAGCCCAATGTCCTCGTAGGTGAAGGATGGGGCCAAAGAAATGGAGGAAGTTTGCGAACCGATGGCCTGCAAGGCAGCGGCACTTAATCCCGCGGAGTAGCTGGCGTTGATGATGGGATAGCGCTCGCCCAGCTTGAACGTGGCATCCTTCTGTTGCGAAGCCCGCAACTGGACATGGTTGATTTGCCGGATGGAACTCTCGTTCACGGAAAGCACCGCGGATAACTGATCGAGACTAAGCCCCATGAAGGTGAGGCCGCCGCCAAAAGTTGCGAGGGGCTGGGCGAAGAGTGAACTCGCCTGACTTTCCAGTTGGGCGAGGAGGGCTGCGAGCGCCTGACTATTGCCGCCAGCGGCCAGTTGCTGGAGGAGTTGCTGGATATTTTGTCCGCCGAGAGCCGTGAGCGCAGCAATCGGAATATTGTAAAGACTAAAATTATTGGGGAGGTGCAGCCCCATATTCCTCATATAGCTGTGGCTGACCTGGAATACTTTCAGATCGAGCAGCACTTCGGGTGGTTCGCCATTTAGTTGTCCAAGAAACTGGGTGGCGGCTTCCAGCATAGCTTGTGGCGCGCGCACCGTGACCGTGCTCGACGAAGCGCTCTGGCTCACGAACTTGAACTCAAATAGCGTCCGCAGCGAATTCACTACCTCCTGTAGTTGCTGCGGTGCACCGCTACCGGGAATATAAAACGTGCGCAAACCCATGCGATCGTAGAGGCGATGATTTTCCAGGGTGTCGGCGGCGGCAAAAAACACGGTGTCTTCCAGCGGTACGCTGAAGCTCTTTGTCGCCGCGGAGGCCGTTTGCATAGCGGTTGCAAAATCAGCGTTGTCGAGATCGAACAGCACATGGCGAGTCGGGAAGTTATCGTCGCAGACGACCGTCAGTCCATAGCTTGCCGCGACCGCAGTAAGCAGTCCACGCGAGTCGCCGCGGTAATGGAAGTCATGGTGCGCGTCGATCGGTTTCAGGGCAATAGCGTCGGAACTCTCGACCACTCGCGGTTGTTCCGTGGAGTGCACTGGCCCAGACCCCAAAGCATCGCTGAGGCGTTGTTGCACGAATTCATTTTGCGGATCGAGGCTCAGCGCGGCTTGAAACTCAGCCAACGCCTCTACTTGCTTGCCACCGAGCAGATCGCTATTCCCACGTTCTAGATGTTCCCCAGCCAAATGCTGCCGCGTAACTTCGCGGGCGGTCAGATATTCCACGTTTTGCGGAACCAGACGAACTGCTTCCTCAAATTCGTAGAGGGCTTCGTCCAGATTTTGAGGATGGCCGTTATGATTCTTTTCGAGTTCGAGGCCGCGCGTGAAAGCCTGGCGCGCCGCCTTCAGATCTTTGGCAGGAGCATGGCAGGTGGATGCGCCTCCGGAATTGGAGCAGAGTGCGGGCGCAGCCGTAGGCGGAGTATCTGCAGCTAGGCACACTCCTGCGAGTAACAACAGGAGCAGCAAAACAATCCCTGCAGGCAGTCGTCGCATATCACTTATTACTATAGAATGCCCGGCGGCAGGTGTCTTGCAAGGGAAATCCCGGGCTGGGAGCTACCGTCGTAACAGGTGTAAATAGAAAGTGCAAGTTTGCGAATGGGGCTACTTTCGGAAAACCAGAGGGAAGATTATGAAACCCGCCATCCCCAAAACAAATGCCAGTAGAGAAAAGCAGTAGGCCCAATAGTTTTGATCTTGACCATAAAGGACGCGGTATTCTCGCACCAGCTGTCTCGACAACACGCGAAATGACTTTCCTGTGCGGTTATAAACCCGTCTTTTCATAGCGTTGCTGGCACCGTTCGCTAAGGTAATACCAACTGCTGCTGCAAAGAAACAGATTGTGGCTACCTCGGTCATCTAGCTTTTCTCGCTCATTGTTGCGCGACTGGATCAGCGTAGCATCAGCCGTTCTATCCGCGTGGCATGGCCGGTCTGGTCATCACACTCGACGACGACGGCGCACAGGCGCACGTCTCCGTTGGCCGCCTCGAAGCGCGCGGGCATCCCGTTGAGAAATTTCTCGATTACCAATTCTTTCTTCACCCCGATGACGCTGTCATAGGGACCGGTCATGCCAACGTCCGTTATGTAGGCAGTACCTTTGGGTAAGACAGTTTCATCCGCGGTAGGAATGTGGGTATGGGTGCCGACCACGGCAGTGACACGGCCGTCGAGATACCATCCGAAGGCAACTTTTTCGGAACTGGCCTCGGCATGGAAATCGACAAATATGATCTTCGGCTGACTCTGCTGCGATTTAATCTGCTCCAGAAGGCGATCGACATACCGAAAGGGATCGTCGCTTGATCCCATGAACACGCGTCCCTGCAAATTCATGACGGCATAGGTTACGCCATTTTTCTGGCCTTCATAGACTCCCCAACCGGGCAATCCCTGCGCTAAGTTTGCCGGACGCAACAGACGGCGCGCCGGGCTGTGCCGATTGCCGTCGGCCATCTGGAAGTATTCGATGATTTCGCGTTTGTCCCAGACGTGATTTCCGGTAGTCATCACGTCGATACCAAGATCGAAAAGTTCTTCGGCTAACTGTGGAGTAATGCCAAAGCCAGCTGCCGCATTCTCACAGTTGGCGATAACGAGATCGACGGCGTGCTGCTTGCGTAATTCAGGCAAGCGTTCTTTGACGATCGCTCGCCCAGGACGTCCAAAGATGTCACCGATAAAAAGAATTTTCAAGATTCGATGGTAACATGCAGAAAATCGTGCGCGTTTCCATGCAGGTATCGCTCAACTTGAACCGTCGTCGATAAAAATCTGCTCGATAGTCATATCGAACAAGCGAGCTAGCCGGAACGCCAGCGGCAGACTGGGATCGAATTTCCCCGTCTCGATGGCGTTGACGCTTTGCCGTGAAACCTCCAGCTGTTGCGCCAGATCGGCCTGCGACCAATTCTTTTCCGCCCGGAGCACGCGTAATCTGTTCTTCATTTGTACCTCCGCCGCACAAGCGGTTGGGCCACTGCAAACGACACGCACCACAGGGCAAAAACCCAATACATGGGTACCTTCAGGACCAGGTCGATGCCGGAGCATAGATCTGGAGAAGCGACCAAAAGGTTGTAAATGCCAGGACGACGCAGGTGGCCCACAGGCTGGATTGCACGAGAACGGCGCGTATAAATTCGTCCTTTTCCTCGGCAAGATAGATACCAAAAATCGCAAGGATCGCGAATATTGGCAACTCGGGCGCAAGAGCCAGTAAATAGACTGCTGCGCCCTGCGGATGACGACGTCTAAACATCCAAGTGACACCCCAAATCGACAAGAGATATGCCGTCGTAGCGAAGAGAGGGTTCGGGCTCGATAGCGTCGAGCAGCGGCTGTATTTGTGCAAAACATGTCAAGCCGCCATGTCTTAATGACAAGTAAACATTACATTACAGGTCTGGAAATGTCAGGTACGCTTGTCATCGACTCTTACGAACACTTTAGGAAGTAAGCGAAGCCAAGGCTGGGTTTATCGACTACTGATCTCAGCGGTTTTCAGAAAATCGTAATTTCCCGACGGATTCAGCATGAGATTTCGCACCCTGCGTGTGTGCACCAGCACATTATCGAAGTACCACAGGTTTATATACGGTTCATCTTGAGCCAGAATCTCCTGCACCTCGGCATACAGCCGCTTGCGCACATTCTGATCGGTCTCATGGCGCGCCTGATCGATTAGGGCGTCGATACGCGGATTGGAATAGAATCCGCGGTTTGCGCCTTTGGGTGGAAATCGATTGGAGTGAAATGAATACTCAAAAATATCAGGATCTTCATTTCCGCCGATCCAGCGCAATGAATAAAGCTGAAAAGCGCCGCTGGTGACGTCGGCAAAAAAGGTAGCAAACTCGAAGGTGCGAATGTCGAGCGCAATGCCTACATCCCGCAACTGCTGCTGTAACACTGCCGCCAGCAGCCGCGTCGATTCTTCCGTGGATGTCTTCATGGTCAAATGAAAACGCACGCCGTCGTGGGCCATGTACCCGGCAGCATCAAGCAACTGGCGAGCTTTTTCAGGGCTGTGTGGATAGTTCGGTACATCCGCGTCATACGCCCAGCTTTGCGGTGGAAGCACGCTCAGCGCCGGTTGCGCGAAGCCACGCCAGATATATTGCAGAAGGGGAGCACGGTCGATAGCATACGCGATCGCCTGGCGCACCCGAGCATCTTGCAAGGTCGGATCGCGCAGATTAAACGCGAGATAGGAAAGCACGGTACCCGGCGCGCGCTCGATCTGTAAATTAGGCTCGCGCTCCAATGCCACGATGGTGTCGGAAGTAAGCGCATTGATCTCGGCGTCAGCGCTACCTTTGCGTAGTTCCAACGCCCGCGTCGTCGCGTCGGGCACGACGATGAAGCGTACACGGGCGAGGCGTGCTTTTGCACCCCAGTAATTATCGTTGCGGGCGATGATGACCTCTCTGTCCTGTTCCGCGCTTACAAATGAGAAGGGACCCGAACCAATTGGCTGGCGTGTGATTTCGTCGAGCGATCCGTAGGGAACAATCCCGCTTGCGCCCTCGGAAAGATTCCACAATAGGGTCGCGTTTGGCTCCTTCAGATGAAACACAACCGTGAAGTCGTCGGGCGCATCGATGCGATCCACGAAACGATAAGCCGAGGCCTTCGTACTGCGAATCTTCCCCTCGAGTAGAGAGTCGAAGGTCCACTTCACATCGCGCGAAGTCAGCGGCTGCCCGTCGTTGAAGATCACCCCGTGATGCAGATGGAAGACATAGGTCAACGGATCCGGAATTTCCCAACGTTCCGCCAGTCCAGGTTGGACATTCAGATGCTCATCGCGGGTCAGCAGCGCGTCGAATATAAGTTCATCAATGCGTTCCGATTGTGCGTCGATTCCCACTCGCGGATCGAGATTCGTAGGGCTGCTCTCAATAATCATCACCAACGTGTTCGGATCGGGTGCCTGCGAGCAGGAAAGCAGCGGTAGAGACAGGCCCCCGACAAGTATCCCCAGAATTGTCATCTTGAGCGCTGCGAGAGATCTGCTTTTTGTATGCTCCAGAATCCTCTCCTCACGCATAGGAGATCTTTCCGAGGATCGCTGCGCGCTTGGCTCCCGTGGCCGATGGCACGTTACTTGGCCGTCGATGCCACGTCTCGTGCGCAAGCACGGCAAATGCAACTGCCTCCTTCGCCTCCGCAGGGAGTCCGAACTCATCCGAAGAATGCAGGCTGATTCCGAAAGGTGCGATTTCGTTATGCAACATGGCCATCAGAGTTGGGTTCTTCGCGCCTCCGCCGGAGACAATCATTTGATGATTATGTCTTCGCTGGTGTTTCGCTGGTCGCAAGGCTGCGAATCGCGGGAGCACAAATCGCTGCACCGCATCTGCGATTGATCGCGCGGTCAGTGCCGTTGCCGTTGCCACCATGTCGGGCTTGCTGACGCCGCGGCAGAGCTGAAGAAATCTGCTGACATATTCCCGGCCAAATTCTTCTCGGCCAGCGGTTCGTGGAGGTCTCTCCCGAAAAAACTTTGCGCTTAGCAATTTTGCGGTGACACCATCCAGCACGCGCCCCGAAGCCGCGATTTTGCCGTCACGGTCGTAGCGTTTACCAAAAAGTTCTTCCATTACCGCGTCCATCACCATGTTGCCGGGGCCGGTGTCAAAAGCGATCACCTGACGTAAAGAAGTGCCCGCAGGAATCACGGTTAGATTTGCAATGCCGCCAATATTTTGCACAACACGATTTTGCGCAATACTCCCGTCACGCTGATCCGCAAATAGAAAATAATCGAGAAAGGGAACCAGAGGCGCGCCTTTGCCTCCCGCCGCCATATCTGCGGGACGAAAATCAGATACGACCGGCACGCCCACGCGAACGGCGATCACCGCGCCTTCCCCAGTCTGCCAAGTGACCGCCAATTTGCGCCCGAGGAATCGCTGGGCGACTCCCTGGTGATACAGCGTCTGTCCGTGGCATCCCACCAAGTCAAGTTTCACACGATGTTTGCGGGCTGTTCTTGTAACCGCCTCTGCATACAGTTCACCCAGAAGAAAGTTCAGACGCGCCAGATCCGCAACGAGAGCCAACTCCGCATTCATCATTGCTAAGACCGCGCGTCGAACCGGAGCAGGGAACGGATACTCCTCGTGAGCGAGAAGTGTGTAGCGCGGGCGCCCCCGCCCGCGTGTAGATAGCCGCACCAATGCCACATTGATTCCATCCGCCGAGGTACCACTCATTACGCCCGCAACGATCATGCTCATGCGTGTGCCTTCTTATTGTCTGTGCGAGCGAACGTTGCGAGATGGATTTCTTCTTCGAACTCCCAGAGTTGGCGAGACAGTTTCTTCATGCGGGCGGCAGTGGGAGCCGGGCTGCGCCGTGCTCCTGATTTCTTACTGAATGCCTTCTTCTTAAACGCGAGCACGCGCTGCGCCGATTCTCGAACCCGCTGAGCAAATTTGTGATCACGCTCCGCCTCGTGGATCATGGCTTCGTGCGCGCGTAGAATAAGATCTTCCTGATGGCAGATCAGCCCGAGATCGCCGCCAGCGCGGATGTGTCCGATCATTACCTGTTCGATCGCCTGTTCGACTGGGGCGGCAGCCAGCACGCCGCCCATCTCCAGATCGTCGGAACAGATGAGGTCGCGATAACCAATCTTCTTACGCAGAATGTCAGTGATCCACTTCTTTGAGATCGACGCCGGCGTGCGCTTCTTGGTCACGGACGGATACGCGGCATGCGAAACCATGACCATCGGCAATTCGCGTCGCAGTGCGCGATAGGGAATTAGATCCTGTTCCCACAATTTGGGCAGTGATTTTTCTATGCTGGGAAGTTCATGATGCGTATCGAGTGTAGCCTCGCCCAATCCGGGGAAGTGTTTGCCGCAGCCGATCACTCCGGCATCGCCCAACCCGCGCAGAAATTCGCGGGCATACACAACCACCTGCTTGGGGTCGTCAGAAACCGCCCGCGTACTCATTACCGAACGCGACGCCGCGAAAGCCAAGTCGAGTACCGGTGCAAAATCAATGTTGAAGCCGAGGGCGCGGCAGTTTTCGCCGATCACGCGTCCATGCTTGCGAAAGAGCGCTCGGCTGCCCGTGGCAAAAACCGCTGCTGGAGACGGCGTCGCGCCGATCACACTGCGGAAACGATCCACAGTGCCGCCCTCAAGATCCACGCAGGTGAAAAGCGGAGTGGCAACCAGCTTCTGACATTCGCGCAGAAGAGCATGTGTTCGCTCGGCTCCAGAGATATTGCGTGCAAACAGAATCACGCCCGCTGGCTGAATCTTTTTTAGCAGGGAAGCGACGCGCGGAGACATCTCGGTACCATCGAAGCCGATGATTAGGAGTTGGCCGATTTGTGAAGGGACACTCGAGGTCTTCGGCATCGTCACTCGATCTGCCTCTTCAACTCTGCTAGCAAGTTTAGCGCCTCCAACGGCGTCAGGCGGTTCAAATCTACTTCGCGAAGCTTTTCCAGCACTGGCTGCGAGAGCGGAGTGAAGATGGTCAATTGTGTGGGGCGCTCCGGCTCCGCGGAGGAGCCCGGCGTTAGATGCTCCGAAAGGCGGCGCTCGGAGGATTCATGCTCGGCCAGTACCTCGCGTGCGCGCACCACGACTTCATTCGGCAATCCGGCCAGTTTTGCGACTTCGATCCCGTAACTACGGTCGGCTGCGCCCGGTTCTACGCGTCGTAGAAAAACCACGCTCCCACCTGTCTCTTTGACGGATACGTGATAATTTTTTACGCCGCTCAACTGCTCCGCCAATTCGGTGAGCTCGAAATAGTGCGTGGCAAATAGAGTTTTGGCATGCACTCGCGCGTGCAGATATTCGACGGCTGCCCATGCGATCGCCAAGCCATCGTAAGTGGAGGTGCCACGTCCTACTTCATCTAACAGGATCAACGATCGTTCCGTCGCAGTATGCAGAATCGCCGCTGTCTCGGTCATCTCGACCATAAACGTCGAGCGGCCACGGGCCACGTTGTCGCTTGCTCCGATGCGCGTGAAGACGCGATCGACAATACCCATACGCACGGAGCGCGCGGGAACAAACGAGCCCATCTGCGCCATGATCACGATCAGCGCCGCCTGCCGCAAATAAGTGCTTTTACCTCCCATGTTGGGACCAGTCAGGACGACAATATTATGTGTGGAGGCGTCCAGAAACAGTTCGTTGGGAACGAAGCGTTCGCTTCCGGCGGCCAGTTCCTGAAGTTCGATCACGGGATGACGCCCTTCGATAATTTCCAGATCGAGGCGTCGGGGGGCGCTGGGCACTCCATCAGCGGTCTTTTCGACTTCATCAAAAGTTTGCTCCAACCGTGGACGGCAATAATTTCGCAGCGTGGCGATGTGTGCCAGGCAGCCGAGCACATCCACTTCAGCCAATGCCAACGCAGTTTGCCGGATGCGCTTGGCTTCGGCGGTTATAGTTGAACGCAACTCGGCAAAGAGCCGCCGCTCGATTTCAACAATTTTCTCCTGGGCATCGAGAATCTTGGACTCATACTCTTTTAGCTCTGGAGTCGTGAAGCGCTCGGCATTTACCAGGGTCTGCTTGCGTTCGTAGTTGGAGGGCGAGAGATGCAGGTTCGCTTTGGAAATCTCGATGTAGTAACCAAAAATGGAATTGAACTTTACTTTGAGCGATCCAATCCCTGTCCGTTCGCGTTCGCGCGTCTCTACTTGTGCCAGGTATTGTTTCGAATTCCGGTTCAGGTCGCGGAGTTCGTCGAGATCTTTGTCGATTCCCGGAGCGATCACGCCGCCGTCGTTCAGAGTTAACGGTGGCTCTGGAACCAGCATGCTATCGATCTTCTCGCGCAGATCACCCAATTCGTCGGTGACTCCGTGGAGCGTTCTCAGCCGCGATGCAGAAAGTCCGGCCAATACCGCTCGCACCTTCGGAATTCGCGCGAGGGATGCGGCCAGCGCCAGCACGTCCCGCGGATTTGCCGTCTCCAGCGTGACCCGGCTCAGCAATCGTTCGAGATCAAGAATTCCCTCGAGCGACCGTCGTAGTTCTTCGCGCCGCACTGTGTCTTTGACCTGCACTTCTACGGAATCGAGCCGGCCCTCGATCTCGGATCGATCCAAAGAGGGGCGTAGCATCCAGGTACGAAGCAAGCGCTTGCCCATTGGGGTAACGGTTGCATCCATGCAACGGAACAGGGTTACTCCAGCATCCGTTCCGGCGAAAAGTGGTTCGATCAGCTCCAGGTTGCGGACAGTGACTGCATCGAGCACCAAACAATTCTGGCGCTCGTAGAAGCCGATGCGGTCCACATGATCGAGCGTGCCGCGCTGCGTTGACCGGATGTAATACAGAATTGCTCCCGCTGCAGAGGCTGCGGCCTGTTTATCAGCCAGCCCGAAGCCCTCGAGCGAGAGCACTCCAAAGTGATTCTCGACCAGCGGGATAGCGTGGTCGGGAGCAAAAATCCAGTCGTCCAAAGGAGTCTCAGCCCATCCTGAGCCAGAAATCCGAGGGACGGGGGCAGTGCCAGTGCGAGGACTGACGGAGGGAGCGAAGCTCTGCGCCTGCGTCGCCGCTGCTCGTTCTAATAATGGAGCGGAAGACCCATAAAGCATCTCTCTTGGCCGTAATTGTTCAAGTTCTTCTTTAATGCGGCGTCCGGCTGATTCGCCCGCGAACTCCGTGGCGCGAAACTCTCCGGTTGAGAGATCCAATGCCGCAAAGCCGACGTGATCTCCAACCGTTGCCACTGCAGCAAGAAAGTTGTTCTCCTCTGGGCTTAGCGAAGAATCTGCTGCCGTGCCCGGTGTAACGACGCGGGTCACCTCGCGCCGCACCAACCTCTTTGCCAGTCGTGGATCTTCAACCTGTTCGCAGACTGCAACCTTGAACCCGCGACGAATCAGCTTTGAGATGTAGCCCTCGGCGGCGTGGTAAGGCACTCCACACATCGGAATGGCCACGCCTTTTTCCTTATTGCGCGAGGTCAAGGTGATTTGTAACTCGCGCGCTGCGAGCACCGCGTCGTCGAAGAAAAGCTCGTAGAAATCCCCCAGCCGAAAGAACAGAAGAGCATTGGGATGCTCTTTTTTGATGGCAGAGTATTGGCGCATCAGCGGCGTCGAGGGCTCGGACATAGGGAGAATAGTGATTGCTAATTTGTAATGTGTAATTTTGTAATTTGCAATTCTATGCTGGAACAGCTTTCAACGTCGGACGTCCAAATCGCGGAAAGGCTCCAAATTACAAATCACCAATTGCAAATTACAAATTCTTTTGTTCTTCTAACTGCCATGGAACTTCGCAAAGATCCCATCACCCGCTCGTGGGTGATTACGGGCGACGATGTTATCGAGCCTATGCCGCGCTCCCAAGCTTGCCAGTTTTGTGGAGCATCAGCCGATGCAGCCCAAGTGATTGCCAATTTGCCTGGTGTGGATGGCAGCGCGTGGTCGGCACGTTCGGTTGTCCATCCACAAGCGCTCTACCATATTGAAGGGGAGGCGGCGAGGCGCGGTGACGGACTCTACGATCGTATGGGATCCGTCGGGGCTCATGAAGTTCTGCTCGAAAATCCACGTCATGACTGTCACCTGTGGAATGCGAGTGATGCCGAAGTCGAACAATTTCTGCGTTTGGCCGCGCAACGGCTTCAGGATTTGAAACGCGACAGCCGCTTCAAATACATCAGCATTTTCAAGAATCACGGCGAGGGAGCAGGGCAGGAGTTCGACCATCCTACTTTCCAACTCACTGCGACCACTTTCGTACCGCGACGCGTGCTCTACGAACTCCGAGCCGCGCGCGATTATTACCAGAGCAAAGAACGCTGCGTTTTTTGCGACATACTGGCGCAGGAGGAGCGTCAGAGCCTGCGCATCGTTGAAATTCGCGGAGACTATGCGGCCTTCTGTCCCTATGCGCCGCGCGTCCCCTATGAAACCTGGATCATGCCTCGCAGCCATGAAGCTTCGTTTGAGCGCGCCGGTTCAACGCGTGTGGGCAGCCTCACCGATCTCGCTGCACTTTTGCGGCGAACGCTACAACGTATTCGTACGGTTACAGAGGCCTTCCACCTTGTGCTCCACACCTCGCCCAACAGCCAGCATCCTTCGGCGACGCTAGGATATTGGAAGACACTTGATGATGATTATCACTGGCATATCGAGATTCTTCCAATTATTGAAGCCAAGGCAAGGTCTTATACGTTCAAAGAAGTTTATTATTCTCCAGTGACTTCCGAGACGGCAGTGACCCGGTTGCGCGAGGCAAAAATCTAATTTATGCGAAAACCGATACTGCGAAGTAGAATCGCCGCCGTTCTGGTTTTTGCTTTTTCTTGCTTGTGGATGTCTTCTTTGTACACGTCGTGGGGGACATCGGCGGCCGCTCAAACTTCCCCTGCGTCTCCTTCCGAAAAGCAGGAAGTCCTCTGGTCGAAGCTGGAGAAATCCGTCCTCGACATTGATCGTAATCTTGATGGAGTAATGGGTGTAGCGATTGTCGATCTTACCGATGGCAACAAGTATCTGCTGCACGCGAACGACGTTTTTCCGCAAGCCAGTTCGATCAAGATCTGCGTTCTCGCCGAGCTCTACCGGCAAGCCCAACAAGGTAAGCTAAAGCTCACCGACCTTTACACCGTGAACGCGGCTGATCTGGTTCAGGACAGCGACATCATGGGCGGCCTCACGCCTGGCATCACCAGGATCACGTTGCGCGACTTGGCGACCATGATGGTAGCCGTCAGCGACAACGCCGCTACCAACGTCCTCATCGACCGCGTCGGTATGGAGAATGTGAATGCATTTCTGGCGGCGCAGGGTCTGCACGAAACCAAACTCCGCCGCAAGATGATGGACCTCAAGGCTGCTGCGGAAGGCCGTGAAAACGTTTCCACGCCGAGTGAAATGGCAATCCTGCTTGAAGCGCTTTATCGCGGCCAGATACTGAATAAAGAGTTGACTGAGGATTTCTTTAAAGTCCTCTCCACACACAAAGACAGTTGGATTCCGCGCAATCTGCCCGACGATCTGAAAATCGCCAACAAGCCGGGAGCTCTTGAAGGCGTGCGTAACGATTCGGGCGTAATCTTCGTTGACAAGCGTCCGTACATCTTATGTGTGATGACGACCTACCTCCATCGTGAGCGTGAAGGCGAAGAGGCTATCAGCAACATTTCGCTTGCTGCCTGGCATATGTTTGACCGCATAGCGCGGGCCAGCGAATATGGGAGGGTGATTTCTCCGGGGAACAGCAGTCGGTAGTCTACGGGCCGTCCGTTTCAAGTAATTGATCTCCTTAGCCCCGCCAACACTCGTGATTGCACCGGTTTCTCCCCGCGCTGCTTGCCCGCGAACTATAATCACTCAGTCGGGTTGGGGATGTAGCGAACCGGCCTGCGGAAGCACTAGAGAATGATGCCCCTAATCTGGCTCCGCGTTGCGCTCGTTTGTTACGCTGCGGGACTGCTCTATGCCCTGGTTGCGCTGACCCGCACTTCGGAGATTCTCAGCAAAGTTGCGCTTCACGCCTCTTACCTCGGCATGGTGTTTCATCTGGTTTCTTTGACGGAAGCTGTAGTGCAATCTGGACAGCTCGCGTCAGCGTCGGCGCACAACGCTGAATCCCTGCTGGCCTTTTTGATCATGGTCGTGTTTATGCTCGCCTATTTGATTTACAGGACGACCACGCCGGGCATCGTGGTTTTTCCACTGGTTTTTCTGCTGACTTTTGTAGCAGCCACCGGTCAGCAACCGCTAGTTTTTGCTTCAGACGTAGTGAAGAAGGGCTGGCTAGCGGTACACATCCTGATGATCTTTACGGGATATGCGGCGCTCTTCCTCAGCTTTGGCGCCAGCATTCTTTACCTGCTGCAGGAACGTGCGTTGAAATCCAAGAGTTCGAGCGGAATGTTCTCGCGGTTGCCAGCTCTGCAAGTGATTGACGACATCGGCTATCGCTCGCTCATGCTCGGATTTCCCTTCATGACTCTCGGCCTGATCGCGGGCTCGGTCGTTGCCGAAGCTACTTACGGCCGTATTGATTTTCTCGACCCTAAAGTTCTGCTATCAGTTCTGATGTGGGCTGTATACCTGCTGATGGTATTTACGCGCCTCAATGCCGGATGGCGTGGACGCCGCGCCGCCGTGCTCGCCAGCGCGGCGTTTGCAACGGCGATCGTGGCCTGGGTCGCCAACTATTTCAGCGCCATGCATAGGTTTGTCACGTCATGAGATTCCAGCTCATCGGCGTCAATCACAAGACCGCGCCGGTCGAAGTGCGCGAGCTTCTGGCTATTCCTGAATCGCGGTTGCCGGAGGCGTGCAAGAGACTGTCCGAGCATCCTGCGATCTCGGAGGGGATGATAGTCTCCACTTGCAACCGCGTCGAATTCATCGCCCACATGAAGAACGGCAGCGGAGACCTGCGCGAATTCATGCGAGAATATTTCGAAACCGATCTGAGCCAGTTTGAAACTCATCTCTACGAATTTCGCGAAAATGAAGCCATTCGCCATATCTTTCGCGTCGCCTCCAGCCTCGATTCCATGGTCGTCGGCGAGCCCCAGATTTTAGGGCAAGTAAAGGAAGCCTATGCCACTGCGCGCGCCGTGGGAGCGGTCCGGGCCCAACTTGACCAGTTACTCACGCGGGCGTTCGCCGTGGCTAAACGCGTTCGTACCGAAACTGCAGTCGGATCATCGTCGGTGTCGATTGCGTCGGTGGCGGTTGAACTGGCCAAGAAAATCTTTGGCAGCCTGAACGGCAAGAGCGTTTATCTGGTGGGAGCAGGGAAGATGAGCGAGTTAGCGGCTCGTCATTTGCTCGCACACGGAGCGGCCTCGATCTTTGTCGCTAACCGCACTTACGACCGGGCGATTCGTCTGGCGCACAAATTCGACGGACAGGCGATTGAGTTTAGCCGGCTCTATGACACCTGCGATCGAGCCGACATCGTGATCACGTCAACCGGCTCACCTAAATTTATTTTTCGCCGCGAACATGGCGAAAAGCTCATGGCGTTACGCAAAAATAAGCCGATGTTCTTTATTGATATTGCGGTGCCCCGCGATGTCGATCCGGAGATGAACAAGATCGATGGCTTATTCGTCTATGACATCGACGATCTGCAGCAGGCGGTTACTTCGCACGTTGCCGATCGTAAGAAAGAAGCTGAAAAAGCGGAGGCGATTATCAATGGCGAGGTCGACAAATTTCACGCTCGCCTACAGACTCTCGACGTGGTTCCGACGATTGTCAGCTTACAGGATCACCTGGAAACGATTCGCCAGGCAGAGATTGATCGGGTTCGCGGACGTCTCGGTCCCATGACCCCCGATCAGGAACTTGCCGTCGAAGCGCTCACCCGCGGCATCGTCAATAAAATCATGCATACGCCGATCAGCACGCTGAAGACGGCTGCGCGTGCTCCCGAATCGACGACCGTCATTGAACTCGTGCGTCGTCTTTTTAATCTTCGGACCGAAGACGACGAAAATGAAGCAGCCGCTGCCGTGAAGGCCGCCCGCGAGCGTGAAGTAAGGAAACGAGGAGCAGGGGACTGATGGCCCACCTGCGCATCGGGTCTCGTGGTTCGCAACTCGCGCTCTGGCAGGCTCATTACATTTCCGAGTTGCTGCGCGCTCAGGGTCATACCGTTGAAATCGAGATCATCAAGACCACCGGCGATAAAATCACCGACGTTGCGCTGGCAAAAGTTGGCACCAAGGGCATGTTCACCAAGGAGATTGAAGAAGCCCTTGTCGAAAACCGCGTAGACCTTGCCGTCCACAGCTTGAAAGATTTGCCCACGGAGCTATCCAGTGATTTCGAAATTACGGCCATCACCACCCGTGAAGATCCGCGCGACGTTTTTTGTTCCGTGAATTTCGCCAGCATCGAAGACCTGCCACAGCACGCGAATGTTGGTACCAGCAGCCTGCGCCGTCAGGCACAGTTGAAGGCTCTGCGTCCCGATCTTCAGGCGTATCCGCTACGCGGCAATGTAGACACGCGCCTGCGCAAGCTTGAATCTGGCGATTATGACGCCATCATTTTGGCGGCTGCCGGCCTGAATCGCTTAGGCAAGACCGAGCTAATTCGTCAGGTGATTCCCGTCGAGATCATGACGCCCGCTGCTGGACAGGGCGCTCTGGCAATCGAAATCCGCAGTGGAGACAACGCGACTCGCGCCCTTATCGCATTTCTCGAGGACACTGCCACCCGTGCTGCCACGACCTGCGAGCGCGCCCTGCTCAATAAACTCGGAGGCGGGTGCCAAGTCCCCATCGGCGCTTTTGCGGAAGTAAAAGCAGGCCGCATTCGCTTGACTGCGATTGTGGCTCATCCTGATGGAACAAAAGTTCTGCGCGAGATGAGCGAGGGCGATGATCCGGTGGGTCTGGGCGAAGAAGTCGGCGAAACCCTTCTTCGGCGAGGCGGCGATGTTATTCTCGATGAAGTCTACGGCGAAGGCTTCGCTCTACCGCAGCAGCCATAGAATCTGGTCTCAAGTCCTAGGTTTCAGGTCTCTGATTTGAGATCTTCGAATTGATGCCTAAAGGCCCGACACCTGATAGCTGATCTATGCGAAATCCCAACGAAAACCATCCCCTCGCCGGCACCCGAATTCTGGTCGGACGCGCACGCCACCAGGCTGGCAGCTTCTCCGATGGCCTACGTAGCCTGGGTGCAGCGGTAGTTGAGATCCCATTCATCGAGATCTGCAAACCTCAGTCATACCAGCCGCTCGACGACGCCCTGAAAAATATTAAAAGCTACGACTGGCTCATTCTCACCAGCGTAAATGGGGTCGAAGCCATGTGGAAGCGGTTTCGAAAGCTACGAATCGCTCGCGGCAAGCTTAAACGTCTTCAGATCGCCGCCATCGGGCCTGCAACTAAGAAGGCGATTGTGAAGCGCGGCCTGAAGGTCAAGATGGTTCCGGAGGAATACGTCGCTGAGTCGGTAGTGAAGGGCTTGCGCGACAAGGTGAAGGACAAGCGCGTCTTACTCATCAGAGCGAAAGTCGCTCGCGATGTCATTCCAGAAGAACTACGTGCCGCTGGAGCCGAAGTCGATGTAGTCGAAGCTTACGAAACGATAGTTCCTGAGAAATCGCGCACGCGCTTGCGGGCGCTCATGAAAAACACCGCTCGCCGTCCGCACATCGTTACTTTTACCAGTTCCTCGACTGCGAAGAATTTTGCCGAACTGCTGGGCGAATTCAAGGCGGGGTCACGAGGCATGGGTGTGCTGAAGAACGTTCAGCTTGCTTCGATTGGTCCAGTGACTTCGGCGACACTGCGTGAATTGCAGATGCCGGTCGCAATCGAAGCGCGCGAATTCACGATAGGTGGATTGATCCGCGCGATTGTACTCGCCCGCTACGCAGAGATCAGTGATTGAATCATTCAATATTTACTGTTTGTTCGCAACTCCCCTAGGCGGGTCAATGGCGTCCAGGTAAGCCTGCATCCGTTCCTTTGCGTCGGGAGGCATGCCGGTGAATTCGATTCCGTTGCCGACGCCTGGGTCGCATGTACGAACTACTGCTGTGATATTGACGTGTTCGGAATCCAGCCAAAAATCGATCCGTAGCACGGTTCCCAACGGCAGAGGCAGCATATTCTCCACATAGCATCCGTTACCGCTCACGTCTGTAGCGCTAATACGACTTGGGGCGTTGACGCGCTCGTCCCGAAGTTCCAGGGGCAGCGAAATTTTATGCCTGTGCCAGTGTCGCCGGTTGGAGGCTGCAATCGACACGGTTGCGCCGTCCAGCGGCAAATAGCTCTTCCATGGAGACTCCTGGCCCGCGACTAACTTCACTCCAACTTGATTTTTTTTGACCGGACCGGTGTTCATCACCCAAATAACCGTGCAGCGCGTCTTTTTCTCCTCGCACTGTACTCCGATTACGTCACCAACTTTCAGTTCGTTATCGACGCCCGAGATCAGTGCACCCTCCGAACTGATATTGTGAGCGCGAGCATGTTGAGAAAAGGGGCGTCCGTCGGCGCTCATTCCCCAAATCCGAACGGGCAGATCCACCGTAAGGCGGGGTTCGGTCTGTTGATCAGCCATGCCTTATCCTCGTATCCGTTGCCGCATATCCGTTGCAGCCTATCTGTTCAGCGATGATACCGCCCTCCGTTGCCCCGCGATATTGCAAAGTGATCTGGGACAGTAACGAGGGAAGCACCACTTTCGGTACTTGTTAGGCATCAGTTTCGACCCTAGCCCGTGATCATTCAGGGCTTTCCCGCGAAGCTTTGAATGAATTCTCGGTAACTGATTACCTGGATATTCTCCCGCTCCAGAAACTGCCGGAGTTCCAGCGAAGTCAACAGGTGGCGTTCTTCATCACGAGAATCCAGCAACCGTGTGTGGGTTGCGCGTAAGGCGTCGTCGCTGTAGCCGGGATGGCAGACAAATTCCCATGTTCCATCGGGCAGATTCGAAAGCGTCTGGCGCAGCAGAGAACTATAGCCGGAGTTATGGTTCGAATTAACTTTCGGATCGTCTTTCGAATTATCTTTCGAGGCGTCTTTCAAGGCCTCTCTCGATCCCGTCTCGATCACTCCGATCACCCCGTCGGGAGTAAGCAGCCCGGCGCGCTTGGTGCGCTGGTGGAATGGTCCAGAGAAAGTGTGCAACGCGCGCACCTGTCCATAACGCTTCCAGAGTTCGCGCTTGTTCTTGAATTGCTTCGCGGGCATCGCTTTTACGGGAACAATCGGATTGCGAATCGCGCGCACTCCACAGATTCGCGCCGCCCGCAACAGGGCGATAAGAATCTCCGGGAAAATGTGAGCGTGTTTATGGCTGTCGAGGTGCGTCACGTGGATTCCGGCTCCTTGAATCTTTCGTATTTGCGCGGTGATTTCCGCAACCAGTTGATCGCGGTCAAAGCCTCCCAACATGGCGCGGGCGGCAAAGGCCGAAAGGCTAGAGTAGAACTTGCCCGGTTCAGCCGAGCGCACAGCAAGCAACGTTTCCACTGTGTCCGGCGGCAATACCGGCGTTCCATCCACCAGGACCACATGGCATCCCACGGAGAGATTCGGCACCGAACGGGCCGCCACGACTGCGTCTTCGAAAGCAGGACCGTTCGCCATCAGTGTGGTCGACGACACGACTCCATCGCTGCTGGATTCCACAATGCCACGATTCACTCCAGCGGTGAGACCGAAATCATCGGCGTTGACTATTAATTTTCGCACGCAGAAAGTGTAGCAGCCGAGCGCTGGAGAGTTCTGTATCACTTGTACGAAAAGTCGATAATGGTTTGACCGAAAAGGGAAGCGTCCAGTATTCTCAGCATAAGTTGCAGAAGAGTTTCGCGAACGGCACTCACAAGCCGTGATCGCGTCCGCGCGGAGCGGGCGGTTAGCTCAGCTGGTTAGAGCGCCTGCCTTACAAGCAGGAGGTCGCAGGTTCGAGTCCTGCACTGCCCACCATCTATCAGATTGTTTTCAAACGTAGTTGCGGGTGTTGGAGCTTCTTACTTGGAGCACTGCTGTTTGTATCCCGTTTTGTGTTTGCTGACGCCTTGCATGGCGATCTGTACAGACTCTTCAGCGGGATGAACGTATCGCATCGACATCGTAATCTGACTCTGTCCTGCGATTTTCGCGACCTTCCAGGGATCACAGCACTCTGCACCCAGACGCGTCAAGTACGTGTGCCGAAGGCTGTAGAAGACGAATGGCATGACTCCCGATAGCTCAAGAGCCTTGCGGTGTTGCTTCTTCAGCGCCGATGGTTCTCTGTGACCGCGGTAGCGGCCACACATATTTCAAAATCATTGCACTCAAGGAACGACCTTGGAAAATGAAAAGATTCAGACGCTGGACGCACTATCGCATGTAGGGAGACGAGATGCCGCTTCATTTGATCGCGAAAGTAGTCGGCAAAGCCCTCGATGGCGAGAGCAAGAGTTGGGTAGTCTGGGTGGTGATAGGACTGGTTGTGCTCTTCGTCTTGATTCACAAGCATCACTAGGGCCGCGTTGTCACCGGAACGAAACCAAAACTAAGTTACGAGCATCGCCTCCTCCGCACAGGCCGAACCCAGGTCAACAGCAATACCGCAGAACTCGAACGGTAACCAACTGCGACGAGCATTTCGATGCTCCGGCTATTTCGTGCGCCAGTCCAAGGCGTCGTCAAAGGAAAGGAAAGTTATGTCAGAAATCAAAGTCAATGAAGGGCTATGGAAAGAACTGCCAGATGAATCCAAGAAAAATATCGAGACTGTGATCAACAAGCATTTCAAACCTAAGCATCCCATCCACGTCGTTGCCGACCCTAAGACGCACGGAGAACAGCCGAGAGATGTGTACGGTGTCATCAGATGCACTGAAGCCTGTGCAACTGCTGAAGCTGCCGCGCTTGACGTGTGCAATAAGCTTCCGGCAGGAACGGAAAAAACGGTTCTGAAGATGGTTATTTTGGAAGCCTATCGCAATTGCATACGAGCGTGTAATGGTGAACCCCCGGAGTAGATGGTTTCGGGGAGAGGGAAATGGTTGGGGGGAGCCCACTCGTCAAAAAGTGGATGGGTGGGATTGCCCCGATCCAGTCATTCGGATCGATTATCTCGCGACATTGTGCACGTGATGGTGGAAGTGATGGATGAGGGCGCAACTGAGATGGCCTAGCACAAACGAAACCACTGCGACGAGAATCATTTTGACTGTAAGCGTCATGGCCCTATGATGCCACAGGCCAACCAGATCGACTTGATGCGTACCAGGAGCGCGGCGGACGCGTCTCTTTGTTGCGCCAGTAGTTGAGCGTGGCTATTGCTGAGGAGAAGCTCGAAAATCTCACCCGAATAGCTGAGTGCCGCGTGTGCTGGATGGCAGGGGCCAATCATCTGGAAGCAGGTTGGGGTACGAATGGTTAGGGATGTCAGTGTACCAATAACTGACGGCAACAACATGCGAGGTCTATTATCGCGATCGCGGCAAACAGCGGACGGGTCATTCCCCTTCCGAAGAGGCTACAAACAAGCCCAATAACAACCCCCCACTGCGCGACCGCGACAGCCAGGCCGTACCCGCCGTCGAAACAATGAAAGCCGCCGAGTGAGCAGGTCCGCGACCAGAGAGCGATTGTGATGACGACCGAAGAACCAATCAAGACATAACCTACGCAGGATACCGTTCGCAGCAAGGCTTGCTCCTCCCCAGCAATCAAACCATGATTAACCATTGTAAATGGAGGCGATTCACACTCACTGAGCGGCGGGCAATACTCACCTCGGGTAATTCGTCTTCACCTCACCATCCTTCGCGGCATCGTTCACTTCTTCTGCTACTCGCTCCTCTTCGATTTCTTCCGTTGCTGCGGCGTTATCATCCTCTTTTTCAATATCGTCGTCCTCAATCTTTTCTTTTCTGATGTAGGGCAGCTCGTGATGGCCGCCCAAGTACTCACTCAATTGTTTGTTGTTCATGACTCCTCCTCTAGGTAGAGAATGCTCCTTATTACTGGGAAACGTCCATGCTGCCAAGCTCGATTGATCTGAAGAGATATGGGGTCATCGGCGTGGACGCGAAGGCGCGGGCAGGGAAGTATCGACTCCGGAAATTGTGTCCGAGTAGCGCTCGAAAAACTGTGCCCAAATTTGTGCCTATCTGCAAACCCTATCAATTACGACCGAGAGCGGCACGATTCGCCGGAAACCCTTGCTGGGTACGGCTTTGGCGGCAGTTTGTCGTCGTCGGTCGTAAGTGGTCGTATTCCGTCTAAGTTGTTGATTCTTCGTCCTCCGGCTTCCCTACAAGCAGGAGGTCGCAGGTTCGAGTCCTGCACTGCCCACCAACTATCAGATTGCTTTCAAACGTAGTTGCAGGCGTTGGTGGGTTTTACTGGAGTAGTTTTTTCAAGATCGTGGGGACTTTTGTGGGGACTCTGAGCCTCCGCCTCGTTTCGTATGTTCGGGTGGGAAGATAGATTAGCTAATTAAGATCACGCAGCCATGTGATTCACGTGCCCGAACATTCTACTGATCTCCTCAGTCACGTTCACCTGAGATCTAGCGCACCGACCGGGTTCCTATCGTCCCAATCCGAGGCGCAGCAGCAGATCCTTGAACCGGGGATCGCTGCGCAGCGGGTCAAACATCGGGTCCACTTTGATCTGCACGACCGCGTTCGAATGTTCCGCATACATTTGTTGGAGCAGTTCGAGGGCCCGCTCTTTCTGGCCTGTGCCCAGATAAGCGACCAATAAGGTCGCGGCCCGGTTTGCCGACGACCCAGAGCTCTGCTCCAGTTTCGCCACGGCTCGGCGTGCCTCGTCAGGATGACCGGCGCGAGCGTAAACGGCTGCTTTCCAACCCCACATCCAAGGACCTTCGCCGACGGCCTCCCAGCGGTCGATCACTTTGACTGCGTCGTCATAGCGGCCCAGCTGCAGGTAGGCAGGAATCATCATGTGCTCCGCATGCGCGTAAGTGGGATCCAGATCAAGCACCGAGCGCCATTGCTTCAACGCGCTGTCATATTGGCGCGACTCATACAAGATGGATGCACGATCCGTCGCACCAATGAGCGATATCGGATCCAACTGACGCGCCTGCTCGCTCTCGGCAAACGCTTCCGGGAACCGGCCCTGCCAGGAAAGGAACTCCGCATACCACTGATGCGCGATCGCATATTGCGGATCGAGTTCAAGGGCGCGCCGAAATTCCTTCTCCGCACCCGGCCAGTCGTAATCGTAATTCTCCTTGATCATGGCAAGCGAAGCATGCGCATCGGCGAGACTCTCGTCGAGCCCCAGCGCCCGCAAGGCCGTGGCTCTTGCCTTGGGCATGAGCTCATTTTGCGGGCCGATGTACCATGTGCTCATCAGGGCGAAGGTGTCCGCCAGCCCTGCATACGCGCGTGCGAAATTCGGATCCTTTTCGATGGCCTGCTGAAAGTAATCGGCTGCCTGTCGAAATCCGTCCGCCGTCCTCTTGTTCAAGAAATAGCGGCCCTTTAGATACAGGTCATACGCCTCATAGGAGTTTGCTCCCCGCACAGGCGAAGCCGCCTGCGCTAGCTCAATCGGCCTGCGCCCGCTCAGGCTGAATTCGATTTCGTTGGCGACCTCCCGAGCGATCTCCTCCTGGAGCTCGATCAAGTTGCCCAAATCGCGATCATATTGCCTCGCCCACAGATGGGTTTGGTCTTTCACCTTGATCAGCTGAGCCGTGATGCGCACCCGTTTTGCATCCCGCCGCACGCTGCCTTCGATCACATACTGGACCCCCAAATCCCTTCCGATCGCGGGGATTGATTCCTGCGAGTGCTTGTAGTGCATCACCGAAGTCCGGGCAATTACGCCGAGATGCGCGGGATCGAGGTTGCCGAGCTGGCCGATCATCTCTTCGGTCAGGCCATCGCTGAAGTAATCTTCTGACGAATCGCCAGTGAAATTCTCAAATGGCAACACTGCCAGCATGATTTTGCTCGGTTCAGCAGGGCCGACCCGCGAATGCCGGGGCCAAATGGCAAACGCCATAATCAGAACCAGCGCAACGCCTGCGCAGGCGATGAGGAGCGGTCTCCAGCTCTTTACCTGTGGGGGCGACGGCTCTAGTGGAACTTCCCGGACTTCGACGGTTTCCGAAGCGTCCACGGGCCTTTCTGTCCCCTGCGGTCCGCCCTTCGGTCCGTCCACAGTTCCTTCCTTGACTGGAACCAGGAACCGGTAGCCCTGCCCTTGCGCCGTGAGGATGTACCGCCGATCGGCCGTCTCGTCCAACGCTTTCCGCACCATGAAAACCGTCTGCGTCAGATTGGACTCTTCCACGAAACTGTCTGGCCAGACCGTTTTCATCAATTCGTCCTTGCTCACAATCCGTCCGGCATTTTGTACCAGCACGAGCAGGAGGTCGAAGGCCTTTGGCGTCAGGGGCACCGTCGCCCCGCTGCGCCTCACTACCCTGTTTTGAGGGTCCAGGCTGAATTCTGCGAACGCGTACAAGTTCTTGTTCACGCTGGACATGGCACGGCTTTGGGAACTTTTGAGAACTTTTGAGCGCCGATTTTAAGACTTGTGACGGGCATGCGAAGTAGCTTTTGCCGCACGGGAGGGCCTAAGCCAGAAGGTTGGCGGAAATCTTACCACGATCCCAGGGCGACCGCTATTTCCAGGTAGAAGGCTCAACAGACCGTCAAATTCGCAAGATTCCAAGGAGAAGAAAATTGAAAACGACGAAAAGCAGCCTTGCAGCCAGCAATAAAAGCCAACCTACCGCCCAGGCAAAACCGCAGAACTTCAAAGCCCTCAGCTTGATCGCTGGTCTGGTTTTGGCGCTCCTGCCGGTTACCGCCTCGGCCCAAATTTCCTTTGGCGACGCCATCGAACTCAAAGGAACCGGTTACGCTCCGCGCATTGCCGTCGATGGTGACAACGCCGTCGAGGTCTTCCAGTCGGAAAGCGGAGTCGGTGCGCTGGAATATCGCACCGGCAAAGTGGGCACTACCGGCGGAGTGATAACGTGGAAGGCAGCAAAGAAATACCAGACCGGCCTTGCGCCATCGGTCGCAATCTCGGGCAGCTGTGTCATCGAGGTCCACGAAGACGGCAGCGGTGGACTGTGGTACCTCACCGGGAAAGTCGCGTCAACTGGAACGATCACGTGGGCGACAGATGCGATCGAATACACCAAAGGATATGCGCCTTCCGTGGCGGCGTCCGGAACCCAGATTCTCGAAGTGCATCAGGCGAGTCAGTCGAATCCCAGCGAACTCTGGTATGAAGCTGGTCAGTTTAATACGGCTGGCACAGTAGCGTTTCAAGGCGGTGCCAACTTCACCCTAGGTTTTGCGCCATCGGTTGCGTTGGCTGGGGCAACGTTTGTGGAGGTGCATCAAGGTACCAGTCCGGCTCTGTGGTACGTGCTCGGCACCATTCAGGCTGGTAACTCGGTCAAATTTGGATCGGGATTTAATTTCGACCAAGGCTACGCGCCCACGGTCGCCATCGCGGGACCCACGATCGTGGAAGCCCACGAAGATGGCGGGGGAGAAGAGTGGTACAGCACCGGCCTGTTGCAGAGTAACGGCACGGTTGCGTGGGGAACGTCTTCTGAGTACCAAGCCGGTTCTCTTCCCTCGATCGCCATCGCCGGACCCGACGTCTCGGAACTCCATGAAGGCAGCGGGACGATCTGGAGCCTCCCCGGCCAGTTCTAGCAGAAAGCACGACCGGTTCGTGGCGTCTGGGGCGGCAGTAAGGGGCAACCTCAACAAAGAACCTGAAAAGGAGAATCAGAATGAAACGAGTTTGCAAAATCAACAGGACAGTTCTAGTGATGATGACTCTGGCGGTCGCTATCGCTTTCGAGGCGCCTACCTCCTGGGCACAAGGGATATCACCCGTGGTCTGGAGCGCGTCCCCGGTTTCATTTGACAATGGTCAAGCGCCGTCGGTGGCAGTTTCCGGTTGGTTCGCTGTAGAAGTGCATGAGGGTGCGTCAGGCACGCTCTGGTATAGCACCGGCCAGATACAAGGCAGCACTGTGGCCTGGACCGTCTCCACCCAGTATGCCAACGGATATGCTCCCTCGGTCGCCATCAGCGGCAACACCGTGATTGAAGTACACCAGGCGGGCACGGGCTTTGGAGCGCTCTGGAATGTAGACGGCGAACTCACGCCTACCGGCGGCCTTAGTTGGGGCGCTAATGCTCAGCAGTATGACAATGGCCTGGCACCTGCGGTGGCAGTGAATGGACTGAGTGTTGTGGAGGTGCACCAGGGAGGCACCGGAGTCGGTCCGCTCTGGTATCACACCGGCCAGCTCTTGTCGGGCACTGTCGAGTGGTCTGCGACTCCAGCTCAATATGACACCGGCGCGGCGCCATCAGTGGCGGTCGCGGGATCGACGGTCATCGAAGTACATCAGGTAGACACCGGTGCGGGACCTCTTTGGTACCACGCGGCGGAGATCCGTGCCAATGGTTCAGTGGTGTGGGCCAAGACGGGGTTCCAGTACGGCACTGGCCTCGCTCCCTCCGTATCGGCTTCCGGACCAACCGTCATTGAAGTGCACCAAGTGGACAGCGGAGACGGTCCTCTGTGGTATCAGACGGCCGGATTGCAGTCGAGCGGAACGGTCAAATTCGCGAAAAAGACGCTCGAATATGACAGCGGTGAAGCGCCACGGGTCTCATTGGCCGGAACAACGATCCTGGAGGTACACGACACAAACAGCGGTGTGGGACCAATTCTCTATCACACTGCAGCGTACTAGCCGCAAGCTGCAAAGTAATTTCAAAAAACGAAACAAATTCTTCAGGAGGATTGTCATGTCGTGCGAAGAGGTGTCCCAAGGCCCGTAAAACAAAGCAAAGGATGCCGACGACAACCCGGCGATAGGTGCGATATAAACAGGAACCGTTGACCACTTTCGGTACCATGTTGGCCCTAACCTTCATGAGTGTCGGTCGATCACTGCCGCTTCTCAACAGCTGCATGGGACGACGGCTGAAGCTTGTACAGTTGATCCAAGGTCTCCCTCGCCGTCTTGCGAACGTTGTCCCGTTTCTGCTCATCCGTCTCTTTGGCCATCGACGCTGCAGCCGAAAACAACAAGGAAGCCGGAACCGCGTGAAACAACACTGTCCTCATGGTTTCCTCCTATACCAAAAGCAACCTTAACTGGCAGAACTCCCAGTCATCGCAGAAGATCCTGATCCGGTTCTCTCCCTGACTGAGACGATCCCGTGACTGTCCCCTTATCCAGTCCATTTCCGTTACAATCCAACGCTATGAAGACGCGGCAGAGGAACGTGAATATCCTGTGCTGGGTCGCGATCGCTGTACTCGCACTAGCCACGCTGCGTTGGATCGTCTGGGCGAAAGCTCAGCCTCGACCCCACACGATCTGGGGAGAAACCTCCGACAAGGCGTTGAACTAGTGGCGCGATGCGAAGCGGCGGGAAGGGAAGTAGCGCCCCAAAATTGTCCTCAATAAGCGCTCAAAAACTGTGGGGACTTTCGGGGGGACTACCAAACCCTCCCAATTACGACTGAGAGCGGCATCCTCCCGCGACACCCCTGCTGGGTTCGTTCGAAACTTGCGCACCGGCTTTTCACATAGGCGTTCGGGGATTCCGGAGCTGAGCTCTGTCAAATCAAGGTGCGATTCTCTCGAGAAACAATCAGGAGCATGCTATGAAGAATTCTAAAACGTGGTTGGCGATAATGTTGTTCTCCACTTTGTCTTTAGCGTCTTTGGTGAGTAGCGCGTCTGCTCAGCTTACTCCCAGCGATGATGCCTATACGAACACGGCAGATCTAACCACCAATTATGGCTCCAATACTGTGCTTAATGTGGAAAGTCCCTCACAGACCGCTTACATTCGGTTCAATTTGTCGTCAGTTCCTTCTGGCTACACCGGAGGTGATATCGCCCAAGCAACGCTGAAGCTTTACGTCCATTCAGTGACCAAAGCGGGCAGTTTTAATGTGGATTACGTGAACGGCTCCTGGTCGGAGAACGCGATCGAAGCGGACAATGCCCCAGCGCTCGGGGCCATGATCGCAGCAAGCATACCTCTCACCACCGCGGACAAGAATCAGTACATCCTTATCAATATCACTACGGCAGTGCAGGCATGGCTGAATGGATCTGCCAATGACGGCATTGCCTTGATCGGCAACAGTCCGCTGGAAGCGAGCTTTGACAGCAAAGAAAGTATTACGACGAGCCATCCAGCCGAACTGGACCTCGTGTTCGAGCTTGGGCGCACGATAGCAGGCGTGATCACAGCCAACAGCAGAGAAGTCACGGGTGACGGTGGCATGCCGAACTCGTCGCTCTTGAATACCTGTGGAGCCGGGCAAGGATCAGAGTTGAGCGGGTCAGCCCGGGTGTGCGCGACAGCAGGCGCCAAAGTCGCGTTATCTTCGATCACCGCTCCCACTACCAATACCAACATTGCAACAGGCACGTTTACCACGACATTCACTGAGGGAGACTTTGGAAGCTCTCCTGTTAGTAGCGCTTTTGGAATCACGGACACGGCCACGTCAACAACGGATAATTCTTTTGACCTGACGGTAGAAAATGGCAACAACAGCTTTCACAACCCGTTCAGCACTGGGGTGAAGACGGGCGGTACTTATTATCCGCAACTTCAGGTCTGCAACAACGGCTCGGGGCATGTAGGCGCAAGCTTGTTCGGTAACTCGGTTACTTGTGGCAACTTATCTACAACGCCCAACAATAAAGTTACTATCACGGACAACACAGGGGCGCACACGGGGCTTGCGATTCTGAACAATGCTAGCGCCGAGACGGGCACGATGTTGCGCCTGCTCTCGGCCACACCCGCGAGCGGGTCGTACAACTTCCTTACCGCGTGCGCGGGTACGACAGCGGCGGACAAGATATGTAACGGTACAGTTGTTGCTGAGTTGACAGCTTCGGGCTCGTTTAGCGCGGCTACTAGCGTTACGGCCCCAAAGTTCTGCATTGGTTCGAGCTGCATCACGAGTTGGCCGAGCGGCGGGACGGGCGATCAGGAGACATTGAACCTGGATACCACCAGGGGTTCGCAACTAGCGGCTGCGAATACGTTCACGGGCAATCAGACTGTAAACGGAAGCCTGAGCGTTACCGGAGTAGTAAAGGCTAGCAAGTTCAATATTGCAAATGGCACAACCAAGCCATCGAATGTTTTCACCATTGGGCAAGGGCTGGGCGAAGCGATCGACGATGGTTGGACCACATACAGCTCGCGGCGCTGGAAAACCAACATTCAGCGACTCCACGGAGCGCTGGACATGGTTGAGCAACTGCGTGGCGTCTCCTACGACCAGCCGGAAACCGGCAAGCGCGAGATTGGCCTAATTGCGGAGGAAGTAGGGGCGGTAGTACCGGAGGTTGTCAGTTATGAGGAGAACGGAAAGGATGCTCGCGGAATGGACTACAGCCGTCTGACCGCTCTGTTGATTGAGGCCACCAAGGAACAGCAAGCTGAATTTCGGGAGCAACAGGCTGAACTGGCCAAGGCGCTGCGTCAGATTAAACGACAACAGGCCCTGCTTAACGTGCAAACTTCAGCGATACGAAGTTTGGAGGCTCAGGTCCGCGAGTCTCGTTCCAGCCGGTGAAACCACTCCAACAACAAGGCCATTCTGCTACATTATTGTTTACGGGCCTGTTGGGGAAAAGGAGAAGACTGATGTCGAGGCGACATCAAATTGCCGCCACATACGCATTCAAGTGCGCTCTTCTCTTTTTGGGGTGTGCGGTATTCAGTTGGGGATTACAGGCAAAGCTTTCCCTTTACAAGACGCCGCAAACCCCCTCTACCATCACCGTTGCCAAACTTTTGACGGAGAGGCGCTCTGCCCAAACGGTAGCCTTGTTTGAAAAGGCCCTCGAACCAGATATGACTTGGGAGACGTTGAACCTCATTCCGCTCTTGATTTTGGCCCAGGTGATCTTCGTTCTCACATTCAAGTTTTACGAACTTGAAATGAACCTCTGCACCTCTCGCAGGTGTGACTTTCACGATCCACACCTCACGCAACGTCCCCCTCCAGCCTTCTATTAGTCGCTCACGGCGATATATTTTTGGCAAACCCGGCCTATTTTCAGACATCGAATAGGGCCGTTGGTAGTCGCTAGACTCCTTAAGGAAATGTACAGTCGTCGAATCCAGTCCCGGACTTGCGGGATTGAAAGTAGGTGGCTCCATGCGTCACAAACGAGTCCTTTGGATTGCGGGGCCTCTCTGTCTTTTGTTGGCAGCTCTCTTTTTGATCGTTCGCGATCGCTATAGTAAAAGTCCCGTGGCGCAACCCAGGGCGGCCGCAGTTGTCGCGGTGGCGCGTGGTGGTCTGGCCAGTTCGCTTACGATCGCCGGGCAATTTCAGCCGTATCAACAGGTGGATCTTCATGCCAAAGTCTCGGGATATATTCGCTGGATCAAAGTCGATATAGGCGACCGTGTTCGTCAGGGCGAAGTACTGGCTTTGCTGGAAGTTCCGGAATTGCAGGACCAAGTGGAGGGTGCCCAGGCCGAGGTGCGCCACAGCCAGTCTGATATCACTCGCGCAGAAAGCGAGGTCGTCAGCGCCGAGTCGACATATTCCGCGGTGCACGCTGAATACACCCGTCTAGAAGAAGCTTCCAAAGAAAGACCGGGGCTGATCGCGGAACAGGAGTTGGATGACGCCAGAGCCAAAGACCAGGAAGCGGCGGCACAGGTCGGCGTCGCGAAGGCCTCGCTGGATGCCATGCAGCAACAACTCGGCGTCTCCCGCGCAACCCACAGCCGGCTCGAAACGATGTCCAGATACGAGCGGATCATCACTCCCTTTACAGGGGTGGTGACGAAACGATACGCCGATACTGGCTCGCTGATTCAAGCCGGACAGGACAGCAACACGCAGACACTTCCTGTCGTCCAAGTGGCGGAAAGCGACGTGCTACGTCTGCGTATGCCCGTGCCTGAAGGCGACGTACCATACATTCAAATCGGCGGGGATGTGCAGGTGAAGGTCAACGCGACCGGACGCACATTTGAAGGCAAGATCATTCGTTTCTCTCGCGCGCTCGATACCAATACCCGAACCATGCTGACCGAGGTCGATGTCCCTAACCATGATCTGAGTCTCAATCCAGGGATGTACGCGGAGACGACGATTCAACTCCAGCGGAAGAATAATGCTCTAATTCTGCCGGCGCAGGCGGTGGTGCAGAACGACGAGCAATCTAGTGGCAATCAGTCTAGTGGCAATCAAGCTTACGTGCTGGTGGTGAATGCGACGAACCATGTGGAGAAGCGGAATGTGACGCTCGGGATCCAAACCTCGAACCAAGTCGAGATTACCAGCGGCTTGCAGGCCGGAGACCACGTGATCGCCGCTGGGCAGACCGGATATCAGCCTGGCGAGGTTGTGTCCCCGCATGCGGCGTTCATTCCAACGGCTGCACAGGAGGCGAGCGAGTAATGTCCTCCTTTGCGATTAAGTACCCGTTCTTCGTCCTGATGCTTTGTCTCATGGTGATCGTCGTAGGTGTTACCACAGTCGCGCGTATGCCTGTCGATCTGTTTCCGGAAATCAATATCCCGGTTGTCGTGGTCGCAACCTTCTACGCCGGCATGCCGCCGCAGCAGATCGAGGCGGATATCACAGATAGCTACGAGCGTTTCTTTACGCTGGGAAGTGGAATCAATCACATCGAGTCGCGATCACTGCCTGGTGTGAGCCTGATCAAGATCTATTTTCAGCCGGGTACAGACGCTAACGCTGCTGTGAGCAATATCTCGAATCTCGCTATGGCGAATTTGCGCCGACTTCCGCCGGGAACTCTACCGCCGGTGGTGCTGAAATTCGACGCCTCGAATCTGCCCGTATGTCTGGTCACGCTTGAAGGTCAGGGTCTCGACCAGACGCGGCTCAAAGATCTCGCACAGTTTGAGGTGCGGAATCAAATCGCCAATGTTCCCGGCGCTTCCGTACCGCAACCTTACGGTGGCAAGTACCGGCAAATCCAGATTTACGTCGATCCGGTCAAACTCGAAGCTCACCAACTCTCGGTGATGGACGTCGTTCGCTCGGTGAATGAATCGAATCTGATTCTGCCCGCCGGTGACGTGCGCATCGGACCGAAAGACTACAACGTCTATGCCAATAGCCAGATTCCGGTGGTTGACGAAATCAATGCCATGCCGATTAAGACGGACAAACAGGATCATATTGGCGAGTCCGTATTTGTTGGCGATGTTGGAAAAGCGGTGGACTCAGGCCAACTGCAATACAACATCGTCCGCGTCGACGGTCAACATTCTGTCTACATTCCGATCTTAAAGCAGGGTGGCGGATCGAACACGATCAGTATCGTGAACGGCATTCGAGAGGCAGTGAAACATCTGCTTGATATTCCGAAGGCGCTGAAAACGGCGGTCGTGTTTGATCAATCGGTTTTCGTGAAGATAGCGGTGAAGAATGTGATTAACGAGGGCAGTATTGGCCTATGTCTCACCGCCCTGATGATACTTCTCTTTCTCGGCAATCTTCGCGCGACGATTTCGGTATTACTCTCCATCCCCATCTCTTGCCTCGCCGCCTTCATTGCGTTGAACCTGGGTGGGAGCACGATCAACACCATGGTGCTTGGTGGCATCGCGCTCGCGCTTTCCCGCTTGATTGATAACTCGGTCGTCGTTCTTGAGAACATCTTTCGTCATATGGAGTTGGGCGAACCTGCGGTTGAAGCCGCCATCAACGGAGGCAAAGAGGTCCAGCTTGCCGTGCTGGCAGCTACGTGCAGCACTTGCATCGTGTTCTTTCCCGTCATCATGCTGTCGGGTGTCAGCAAATATATCTTTAGTGCTCTGGCCCTCGCGGTAGTGCTGGCGCTCTTTGCTTCCTATGCCGTCGCCATGACTGTCGTGCCGCTCTTCTGCTCGAAGTTCATCCGTTTGAATCCTGAACATAAAAGCGCTTCTTATAGCACGGTGGGCGGCGCAAGTGAGGCGGTACAGGAAGTCGAACGAGAACAAAGAATAAACATTGCGAACATTTTTCGACGCGTCGTTATCGCTTTTAATCAGCAATTCGAGCGGCTGCAGCAAGCGTACGAACGAGCTATTGCCGTTTGTCTGGGACGGCCCGTGTTGGTCGTATGCGGTTTTGCGGGTTTCGTGGGGCTGAGTTTCGCGTTGTTTCCATTCCTTGGCGTCGCGTTCTTTCCGCGCACCGATCCCGGGCAATTTGTGGTCAATGTGAAAGTCCCGCCCGGAACTCGTCTTGAGGTGACCGATGAATATGTCGGAAAGATGGAGCAGGATATCCGCGATGTAGTGTCGCCGCACGACATGAATATGATCGTGTCGAATATTGGTATTACACCAGATCTTTCGGCCATCTACACCAGCAATTCCGGAATGCATACCGCCTTCATTCAGGTCAGTCTTGAGGAGGACCATAAGACCAGCAGCTTCGATTACATGCAACGTTTGCGCGAAAGGTTCGCCAATGACTTTCCAGAGGTGAGCACGTATTTCCAAACGGGTGGTTTGGTTGACTCCGTCGTTAACCAAGGGCAACCCGCTCCGATCGACATTCGAATCGGGGGCAGTGACTTGGATGAACCGTTTGCTTTCGCCAAGTCCGTGGCCGCGAAGGTGAAGGCATTGAGTTCAGTCAACGATGTCCTAATTCCGCAGGATCTCGACTATCCGGGGTTGGAACTGAATATCGATCGCGAACATGCGGCGCTGCTCGGCGTGTCGCCCGAGGCGGCGCTTGATAATGTCATCACTGCGCTTACGTCCGACACGATGATCGCTCCGAGTTTCTGGGTCGATCCAAAGACTGGCAATAATTACTTTCTCAGCGTGCAATATCCTGACAATCAAATTAAAACCCTGACCGATTTGAAGCAGATCCCCCTGCGCGCCCCCGGAGCCGCAAACACAACACCGCTTGAGTCGCTGGCATCGATAAAGCAAATCGATACCCCGACCGAGGTCGATCATTACCAACTGCGTCGCAGTTTCGACATCTACGTCATGCCGAAGAAGGAAGATCTCGGCCGTGTGAGCGGTCAGATCAAACATGTCCTCGAGGGCATGCACCACTCTTCCCAGATCACCGTGTCGATGGGCGGAGCGATCTCTGACATGGATAGCTCGTTCCAGAGTTTCGGCATCGGTCTCATCCTCGCGATCGTGTTGGTTTATCTCATCCTGATGGCGCAGTTCGCTTCGTTCTCCGATCCCTTCATCATCTTGCTCGCGATTCCTCCGGGACTTTCGGGAGTAATCCTATTCCTGATGGCTACCGGTACGACACTCAACGTCATGTCGCTCATGGGAGTTGTCATGATGACTGGAATCGCCGTTTCCGACAGCATTCTTATCGTGGAATTTGTCGGCACGCTACGCGCCGATGGTCGTCCCCTCAAGCAAGCCCTCGCCGAAGCCTGCAAAGTGCGTTTGCGTCCAATTCTGATGACGACGCTGGCGACCATTCTTGGACTCATTCCGATGGCGTTGGCTCTGGAGCCGGGCAGCGAACAATACGCGCCGCTGGCACGCGCAATTCTGGGAGGGTTGACTGTTTCCGGCATCGTGACCGTCTTTTTGGTGCCGACCGCGTACCTTCTCATTCATCGCAAAGAAATTCGCGATGATGAAATCGAACCCCGATCCGGTGAGGTGAACCATGCGTAACCGACGTCGATTCTTGGCGCTCTGGCTTCTTGCGTGTCCCGTAGCCGTGCGCGCGCAGCAGATCGTTTCGCAGGAGATCGCACAGCTTCCAGATGCGCCTCAGTTCCAGGCCCAGGGGCAGCAGCCAACTCCGGCATTAAATTCCGCTACAACAAATTCTCCAGGCTCCCTCCCGCCAGGCTCCGCCGGAGAAACGCTTACGCGCGAACAGACGGAGCAGTTGGCGCTCAAAAACAATCCACGAATCAGCGTCGCGGCGCTGCTTGCGTTAGCACAAAAGCAGGTCGTCCGCGAGACTCGCTCGGCATTGCTTCCAACGCTGAACGGCAATGTGACTGGGGTTGATGCAGAGGAAGCAAGCCGCATTTCGGCCGGGACCCTAGACGCCTCCCGGCTTCTCTATCATGTGGGCGCAGGGGTTGACCTCAATCAGTTAATTACCGATTTTGGCCGCACGCGCAATCTGGTCGCATCGTCATCCTATGAGGCAAAGGCCACCGAGCAACAATCAGAGGCGACGCGGGAGGCCATCGTGCTAGCGGCGGACATCGCCTTTTACAGCGCCCTGGAGGCGCAGGCCACTCTGCAGGTTGCGAAAAGCACCGTCAAGGCGCGGCAAGCGGTCGGCGATCAGGTCGATGCACTCACTGCGAGCAAACTGAAGTCCACGCTCGACCAGAGTTTCGCGCAGGTTAATCTGTCACAAGCCAAGTTGCTTGATCTCGATTCGCAAAATCAATTCGATGCCGCAATGGCGAATCTCAATGAAGTGCTCGGAACCGCGAACAATCAGGAGTACCAACTGGTCGACGATCCGACGCCTCCGCAGCCGGTCGCACCTTCAGCGGACGCTGTGATCGCTCTCGCCTTGCAACAGCGCCCCGATCTTCTTGCTCTCAAGCTAACTCATGACGCGGACGTGCGCTTCAGTCAGGCGCAGCACGAACAATTGCTCCCTACGATCTCCGGGTTGGGCACGGTTGGTATTACCCCAGTTGGATCCAACACCTACTTCGTCCCTGACTGGTATGGAGCGGCAGGGATTAATATCAAAGTTCCGATATTCGAAGGTTTCAAATTCCGTGCCCAGGCAGCGGAAGCCGACCTGCGCGCCAAGGCGTCCGACGAGCAGAGTCGAGTTCTCGTCAATCGCATCGTAAGGGATGTCCGCACAGCTTGGCTGAGAGCCAACACTGCACAACAGAAAATGAGTGTGACTGCGGAGCTCTTGCAAGAGGCCAATACCGCGCTGGACCTGGCCGATACCAGGTACCGCCTGGGGCTCAGCTCGATTGTTGAGTTAAGTCAGGCCCAATTGCAGCAGACCCAGGCGCAAATTGCTGCGGCGAATGCTCGTTTTGATTATGAAGCAGACCTTGCTGCATTGCGGTTCCAAAGTGGATCGCAGCCCTAGGTTGTAAAGAGAGTGGCGTATGCTGTTCCTAGAGTCAGAAGTGAAAGATGAAGCCACGTTATACGATGGGGTGTGGATCTTCCAGTAAATCCGCCGGTCCTGCCGATGCTCGCGAAACGAGTGGATGAATTGCCCGCAGAGGGCGGTTGGATTTTCGAGCCGAAGTGGGACGGTTTTCGCGCGCTGGTATTTCGCGATGGAGATGAAATTGTCATTCAAAGCCGGGATGAAAAACCGCTTAATCGCTACTTTCCTGAGTTGCTGGAACCGCTACGGGCGGCGTTGCCCGCACGTTGTGTGCTCGATGGAGAGATCGTTATCGTCAAAAATGATGGGCTTGATTTTGAAGCGTTGCAATTGCGTCTACATCCTGCCGCATCACGCGTAAAGCTTTTGTCCGGGCAGATTCCTGCGTCATTCGTATTCTTCGACCTGCTTTGCCTTGGAAATCGCGATCTCCGCGGCGAGGCGTTTCAAAAGCGGCGACGAGAACTGGAATCGCTGCTTGCTTCAGCTTCACGGTCGATTCATCTAACACCTGCAACTAGCGATCGGGGTGTTGCCGCCGATTGGTTTCGCCGCTTCGAAGGCGCAGGTCTGGATGGCGTGATGGCCAAGGATCCTGCTGGAGCTTACGAGCCGAACAAACGAGTGATGCTTAAAGTGAAACATGGACGCGACTGCGATTGCGTAGTTGCCGGGTTCCGCTGGCGTAAGAAAGGCGAGCACACAATGGTCGGCTCGCTGCTGCTCGGTTTGTTCAACGACGCCGGCGCTTTGCAACACGTAGGAGTCTGTGCGAGTTTCAGCACGGCAAAGCGAAAAGAGCTGGTGGACTTTCTCAAGCCTTATCGAAGAAATGCGCTGGCGAAGCATCCATGGAAGACTTGGGCTGATGCGACTAAGAATGATGAAGGCGCTAAAAGAATTCCCGGCGGACAGAGTCGCTGGAGTCAAGGCAAAGACTTGTCGTGGGAACCGTTGCGGCCTGAATTGGTTGTAGAAGTGGCTTACGATCACATGCAGGGAAATCGCTTCCGGCATACGGCGCAATTCCGCAGATGGCGAACGGACAAAAAGCCCGGCGATTGTACCTTTGCCCAGCTTGAAGTTGTTCCTCCGCAGGAACTCGCGGCAATCTTTCGGCAGGGAAGGTGAGTTCTACTCGTTGCCTTCTTGATCCACGGGCGACCTCCGGCAAGAATCTCGACCGGCTCGGATCTCGACTAAAGAGATTGGGACGCCAAAGTAAAAGGCGCGGAACCCGTCCGCGCCCTGCGTACGAATGAGCCCCTGTCTATCTAGCTCACAGTCAATGTAATCGTCCCAGCCGTTCCCTGAGTCGTGCCTGTCGTGGAGTTAATGGTGATGGGATACGTGCCTGCGGGAGTTCCTGGATTGCCACCCCCACCGCCGCCACTGCTTCCCCCACAAGACGCGAGCCACATTGTGGAGAAGCCCAGCACCACAATGAAGCTCAAGAGGCGCACCACACGGGCCGCGCGTTTCTTGGATACCGTCGTTTTGCTGGAACCTAGCGTAAAGATTACTCCGAAGAGTCCGGGAAGCACTATGGCGTAGAGAATGCGATTGCCACGGTCAAGAGGCTTGCGCAACTGTCCGCTGGTCGGCGCCGTCGTAGTTATGCTGACTGTCAGCGTCGCTGCAGTGGTCGCACCTGAAGGGCTGAAAACACAAGCCGATTCGGAAGGAAGCCCCGAGCAGCTATAGGTTAAGGCCACAGCCGTTACTCCAGCGGTAACAAATCCGTTGCTGCTGGTGACGGTGAGGGTATCGGGTCCGGCCGTGCTGCCCGGTGCGACGGTGAGAGTTCCGGTTGTTGGCGTTACCGCGAAGCTCGGGGTGACGACGGTTACTGTGACAGGGGCTGCGGATGTCGATGTCTTGTAGATGCCGTTGTAGGTGGCTGCAACGACGTTGGTACCTACCGGAAGCACAGTTGTGGTCAATGTGCCAGTTCCTGCGGCTACGCTAGCTGTTCCGCCGAAAGCCGCGCCGTTGGTGAATGCTGCAACACCTGACGCAGTGTTTGGCATTGACGGAGACGCGACAGTGACCGTAAATGTCACGCTTTGGCCCAAAAAGCTTTGCGTTGCTCCGGCCGAGATTGTAGTCGTCGTGGGAATGGAAAGATCGGCGAAGGCCGTTGCGAGATTGTTTGCATCCACCGAGCCAAGACCGGTGACCATGTTATAGCCAGTGGTGGCGTCGGCACTGGACGAAAAGTAGCCTAGGATCCCGGCATTGGTTCCGGTGGAAGGGCACACTTGGGCAGCGGGAAAACCCGAGGGTGTACCTTTTTGGCAATAGACTGTGTTGCTGCCCGGGTTGGACGCAAAGTCGCTGGCGGTGACTGAATTAAACGCTTTCTGCTCTGACGTTACGGCGGGGTCGTAGTAGGTTGCTATGTGGTACAGGCTCGGGTTGATGTTGCCCAGGCCGTTGCCGCCCAGGGACTGATTCAGCAGGGTCACAACGCCGGCAAAGACCGGCGAGGAGGCAGATGTTCCGCCGACAAGGGAAAAGTTACCGTTAACAATGCCCCCAGAACAACTTCCATCAGTGCAAATGATATAGCCGGGGAAATCGGGTGAAGCCAACATGGAGACATCGGGGACGAATCGGGTAGCCGTGGTCTGGCCGGGGATACTCAGACTTTGTTGCCATGATGGTTGCGGAAAGCCTCCAGTGCAGGCAGTCTCGGTGCTCGTGAAGCAATTGCTCGGACCGCCGCCAGTGCTCGATATCCACCAATCTTCCTGGAAAGTCTGCTGGTTGGTGATTTTTATTTGTCCAGGGACGGCTGTCGGGTCACAATTGTCAGTATCGGTGGGATTCGCAGCGCAATACGCGCCGATTTCAGCATCATCGTTCCATGCAGCTTCAGGGATATATTTGATGACCGATCCGCCGTTAGACCCATTAGTCGCGCTCCAATACGTGCTTGCGTCTGTACTGATGTCGTTTATGGTTAACGCCGTCCCACCTACGCCGGTGACTTCGGGACTGCTGGCGGGATAGTTCACGGACTGACCGTATTGCGCAGCTTGATAAGGAGGGTTGGAGTTGGGAGGAGAGTTATCGCATCCGGCTGCACCACTATCGCCGCTCGAATTCATGAAAGTAATGCCTTCGGAGTTGGCCGTCTTCAATTCAGCTTCATCGGATGTAAAGCTTCCTTCGCCAGAAGCCACGGATGCTTCCCCAAGCTCACAAATGCCGTAGCTCATCGTAATCACCGGGGCCACATTATGATCAACGGCGTAGTACCAGGAATCCCAGACGCCATTACCGTTGGGGTCAGGAGCGTTGACGTATATGATTTGTGCGTCTTGGGCCACGGCATTCGACCATTCGAGGTCAAGATCGGCCTCGTCCAGATCGCCGCCAGGTGCTCCGGGGTCGGCATTAACCAGTACGTACTGTAATGGATAAGCCGTGGTTGACGTCCCGACTTGGCACGCCGTGACGAGGCCGCTAGCATCGGTAGTACAGCTGCCGGTGCCCGTCGTGGGGATGGCTGGCAGCCCGAAACTGGATCGGAAATCATTCAGATCGGCTAAGTACACGTCGGTCTGGCCGACAACCACCAACTTCTGCCCTGTCCCGTTGATGCCCGTACTGTAAAGTGGCCCGAGGTCGTAGTAAGTGGTGATGTCACCGGGTGCCATGAAGAAGTCGTACTCTTGCGGATTGGTGCCCGGAATCGGGAAGCTGTATTTGGGATTTTTGTGCTGGACATAGGAGGTGGCTCGGAAATTGCTCAATCCACGAATGCCCGACACGACACCCGAGAACGCCGCTGGAATCGAGGGCGCAGTGGTGTTGGAGAAGTGACTTTCTCCATTGACATTGAAGTTGTGAATCTGCGTTTGGAAGGCGGTTTGAGCTTCGGCAGCGGTTCCGGTGAAAACGATGAAATTGCGAGCGCGAGCCACACTTTGAACGCTGAAGCCTTGGGATTGGAGCCACGAGCTTAGCTTCTGAATGTCATTGGGACTTAGGCCGAACCGGTCAGCGTATTGCTCAGGCGTGAGCCACTTATGGTAGAGAGCGGAGCTTCGGTCCTGCTGCTGCGCAAGTAGGTGGTCAATGGCCTTCTGCTGGCTGGCTGAAGGCACAGTCAGCAGCGTCATGTAACTGAGTTTCAACGACGGATCGACTGCTCCCTGATCGAACTGCGGCTGAGCCTTCATAGGCACGCCAGCGGAAAGCCTGACAAGCTGGCTGGAAGCGACCGGCCCCGCAATGCGATCCGGCGCGGCTGCGAAGCTGAGTGTCGATCCGATAAGCATGGACAGGATGAGGACAGACATAGACAGAGACGTGGCGGGCAGACGTCGCATGAACACTCCGTGGCTCAAAAAATGGTGGGAGAACTCGAAAGCATTATCTATGCTTCTCTTTGTCTGAGCAAGTTATTCCTGTTGGGGTTGTATGACCAGAAACTATTAGTTGGCTCTCGTGACAAAAATTGACAATTACTTCACATCGGCGCGTTTGGCGGGCGAGAGCGTTCTGGCGCACTTGTTAGACTTCGGCTAGTTCCTCTTCCAATAACTGCTTGTTATAGAGGTCGGTGTAATAACCGTTGCGGGTTATGAGTTGGTCGTGGGTGCCGAGTTCCACGATTCGTCCCTGATGGAGGACGGCGATGGCGTCGGCGTTGCGGACGGTGGAGACGCGGTGGGAGATGAAGATGGTGGTGCGTCCGCGCATGATTTCGCGGAGATGGTTGAGGATTTTGTCTTCAGTGTTCGTATCTACGCTGGAAAGCGCATCGTCGAGGATCAGAATGCGCGGGCCGCGGAGAAGAGCGCGGGCGATGGCGGTGCGCTGCTTCTGGCCTCCAGAGAGCGTGATGCCGCGTTCGCCTACGGTGGTGTTGTAGCCTTCGGGGAAGCTTTCGATGTCCTGCGCGATGTTAGCGGCTTCGGCGGCGGCCTTAATGTCGTCAAATTGCGCCTCGCCGTTTTCCTGCGCTATGCCGTAGGCGATGTTCTCGCGAATGGTGTCGCTGAAGAGGAATGTTTCCTGAGGTACGAATCCAATGTGGCGACGTAAAGGGTCGAGGGGGAATTGGCGGATGGGACGGCCGTCGATTAGGACGGTTCCGGGTGCGGCGTCATAGATTCGTGGGATCAGGTCGACTAGAGTTGTTTTGCCGGAGCCGGTGGGGCCAACGATGGCCAGGCTTGATCCGGCAGGGATTCGCAGGTTGATGTCTTTTAGAACTTCTACGCCGTTGTAGGCGAAGTTTAGATTGCGAAATTCTATCTCGCCCTGGATGTCGATGGACGAGTCGTCCGCGTTTGCAACCTGGTGGACGGGCGAGACGCGCGTCGCTCCACCATCAAGAGCTAGCGTTGCTTCGTCGGCTATCTCGGGCTGCTGGGTCAGAATTTCCTGGATACGAACCAGGGATGCGGTTCCACGCTGGAAAATGTTGATGACCCATCCCAAGGCGATGACCGGCCAGGTTAGCTGCACCATGTAGGTGTTGAAGGCTACGAAGGCGCCCATGTTCATCTTCCCCAAGAGAACTTGCCGTCCGCCAATCCACAACACTATGACAACCGCGGCTCCGAGCATGAGTTCGAGGGTGGGCCACAGCATCCCCATGAGGCGTACCAGGCCCAGGCTGCGGCGGATGTATTCCTGATTCGCGTTCTCGAAGGCAGCGATCTCGGCTTGCTCTTGCACGTAGGCGCGGATGACGCGGGCTCCTGAGAAGTTCTCCTGGGCGCGGGCCGAGATGTCGGAGAACATGGCCTGGATGCGCTCGAAGCGCTCGTGGATGCGACGTCCGAAATACTGGATAACGATGCTGGCGATGGGCAGTGGCAGAAAGGCGAAAATCGTCAGCTTTGGGCTGATCGCGAGCATAAAGCCCAGCGCGCCTGCGGTGAAGACCAGGGTGTTGGCCGAGTACATGATGGCGGGGCCGAGCAGCATCCGAACGGCGTTCAGATCGTTGGTGGCTCGCGCCATAATGTCGCCGGTGCGATTGCGCTGATAATAGGAGTGCGAGAGTCGCTCCAGATGAGCGAACAGGTCGTTGCGCAGATCGAATTCGATATCCCGAGAGATACCGATCAGCACCCAGCGCGTGAGGAACTGGAAGAGTCCTTTGGCGAGTGCGAGGCCGACAATTATGAGGGCGTATGTGAGGAGTTTGTGGCGAGTAAGGCCGGTATTGAGGTCGTTGATAGCGCGGCGTAGGACTTGCGGAAAAAGTACCCAGATTCCGTTATTGAATAGGACGCAAAGCCCGCCCCAGAACAGGCCGCTGCGGTAGCGCTTCAGATACGGAACGAGGGGGCGTAGCTTTTTCGGCACCATGATGTACGGGAACTTGATGTGCAGGAACGTGACGCTCTCTAGATGAAATTGTAGCAGTCGTGGCTGCAGTTTTTCGCAGCGACGGCGAGAGAGTGGCGAAGGTAGCCGTGACCAGTAGCACGGTCCAAACTGACAACATGCCGGCGGCGAACATCAATCCCGAGTAGAGGAGGTCAACGTGTTCCATCAGTTTCTCCACTTTGCAGAGCCGCGAATAAAACAGCCTGCGGAAAAAGCGGGCGAGAACGGAGGTTGGAGGTTCCGCTTCTCGCCCGAAGGAGAGAGACCCTAGGCAAAAGAAAGCAAACGAGAAAACTAATCCGTAGACGGCGGCGGAGCGTGCTTGCTCATGCGCGCTTCGTGATTGGCCTCGATCTGAGCCAGTTTGGCTTTCTGATCGGGCGTTAGAATTTGCATTATTTCGGACTTGATGCGAGCGTGCTCGACCTGGAGTTCGACCATGGTCTGCGAGTTTTGCGTTGCGAGGGCGCGCGTCTTGGCTTCGTCGAAGGTGCCGCTGGCTTCAAGAGCGGTTTCGGCGGTATGGTTTTGGCGCATCTGCTGCATCAGCGGCTGTAAGGTTGGCTTCTCTTTTTCGAAGATCGCCTTAACCTGAGTCTGTTGATCACTAGTCAGATCAAGCTGCTTGAGCATGCGGTGGAAGTCGCCGCCGGGACCACCAAAACCGTGAGGACCCTGTGCCATCGCGGCGCACACGGCCAGCATCACAGCGGCGCCGATGGTTAAAATGCGGATACGAGTTGATTTCATGCAAACTCCTTTGAAATGTCGAACTGCTTCAATTTCGTAGGATCCGAGGTAATTCGAACGTCTACGCAAATAAGAACACCGATCACGAAAATATGCGGTAAAGAGTCGGTCAAGCGCGGTAAAGTTTTGTAAACACGAGCCCAGATCGATAATGGGTTGTAATCACAAATCTTTACCGCGTGAATGCAGGCGAAGGTGTTAGATGAAAAGAATGGATCATGTGCTGGTGGTGGATGACGATATTGAATTGTGCGGCTTGGTGCAGGAATATCTGACTGCCGAAGGGTTCAGCCTGAAGGCTGTCCATGACGGCGAACAGGGGCTGCAACAGGCTCTCACCAGTGAGTACGCGCTGGTTGTTCTGGACGTGATGCTGCCGGGGATCAACGGCTTCGAAGTGCTGCGTCGAATTCGCAGCGTATCGAAGATTCCAGTGCTGTTGTTGACCGCGCGTGGCGAGGACGTGGACCGCATTGTCGGACTAGAAATTGGCGCGGACGATTATCTTCCGAAGCCGTTTAACCCAAGAGAATTGGTGGCGCGAATTCGAGCGATCTTGCGCCGCACGAGGCCTGCAAGGGCAGCCGATGCGGAGCCGGAAGTGCTAACCGTGGGAGACGTGGAACTCGATCCAGCCACGCGAAACGTGCTGCGGGCGGGGCACCCGGTTGAACTCACTTCCGTGGAATTCAATCTGCTCGAAGTTTTATTGCGCGAGGCGGGACGAGTTGTCACGCGGGAGCGACTGGTGAACGCTGTCCTCAGCCGGAAGTTCATGCCGTTTGATCGCAGCATTGACATGCACGTCAGCAAGGTGCGACGAAAGTTGGGCGACTCCGAGGAGGACGGCGACCACATCAAAACGATTCGCGGAGTGGGATACATGTTCGCGCGTCCGTCGGCGAAGGCTAAGAAATAATCAACGATAAACAGAAGGAATGACTGGTAATGAGAAGTCTTTTCCTTAAGATTTTTTTGTGGTTCTGGGCAGCCCTGGCGCTATCGCTCGTATTGGCGATTCTGGTGACGATCTCCCTGCGCCCGACTCGGCATGGAGTCGAGAACCAGGCTCCGCAAACATTGGCGGAAGCGGTCAACGCCTACCAGAGTGGAGGAGAGCGCGGAGCTCACGCTTACCTGGAAGAGGTCTTGCGCTCGGAGCATGTGCGGGCGTTCGTTTTCGACTCGTCGGGCCATGAACTTGCTGGGCATCATGTGCCACCCTGGATTGAAGACGCCAGGCAGGGAGGTTCGCTGAGCGGTGGTCCGCTGCACCACCATACGTGGATGGACAATCTTCTGCCCGACCGCATTATGCGTGCCGCGCTCACACTAGATGGAAAACGGTACACGCTGGTATTGGAGTTGCCCCCAGGACCAAGAACATTTTTCGGGCCGCATGACATCCCGTTGCTGGCAATCGCAGTAATTCTATCGGGACTGGTTTGCTACTTGCTGGCTTGGTCGATGACAAGTCCAGTGACGCGTCTTCGGAGGGCGGCGCAAAGTTTGGCGGCGGGCGATTTGAGTGCTCGTACTGGAGCTCCGGTGGGTGGCCCGCGCGATGAACTGACGGAATTGATGCGTGATTTCGATCGCATGGCCGAACGGATCGAAGGGCTGGTAGAGTCGCAATCGCGCCTGCTGAAGGACGTTTCGCATGAACTACGATCTCCACTGGCGCGGCTAAGCGTGGCACTGGGACTGGCACGGCAACGGGCTGCGTCCGAGATCGGATGTGAAGTTGCGCCGGAACTCGAAAGCGCGCTGAACCGAATCGAACAAGAAGCCGATCGGTTGAATCAATTGATCCAGCGGCTGCTGACGATTTCGCGGCTGGAGTCAGGAACCGACGGCATTCGAAAGACAACTTTGTCCCTCCGCGAACTAGTGGAGCAGATCGCACACGATGCCGAATACGAGACTCCTGGACGGGGTTGCCGGGTGACGGTACCGTCCGATTCTGAGGACGAATTTCTGGTCGAAGCCGATCCCGACCTTTTACGGAGCGCGATCGAGAACGCGGTGCGCAACGCAACGCGTTATACTGCTGAAGGTACAACGGTTGAGGTGCGGCTGGAACGTCAGCAGGCGGTAAGTGGCAGTGGCGAAGAGGGCGAAATTATTGTTCGCGTCCTCGATTCCGGCCCCGGCGTTCCAAACGAAGCCCTGCGAAAGATATTTGAGCCCTTCTATCGACTGGACGATGCTCGCAACCGGCAGACCGGAGGAGCAGGTTTGGGTCTGTCGATCGCTGATCGGGCTGTCAGGCTGCACGGCGGGCAACTTCGTGCATCCAACCGCAAAGAGGGTGGGTTAGAGGTTGAAATCCGGATTCCGGCTGCTCCCGGGTTTGCTCTTCCCGCTCATTCCTGATACACAAATATATTTCAGCCACAAGCTTCAATCTCCGTGACGGCTGGCAGAGTATCGTCGGCGCGCGAGAAGCGGCTGGGAGAACAGATGTCGAAAATATTAAGCGGAGTCGTGACGCTCGCGGCTATGTGTGCCCTGAGTCTGTTTCTAAGCTGTGGCAGTTCCTCTTCTCGTCCAGCGGGAGTCTTGTATACCGTGACCCAGGGACTTAACGGCTCCGGAAACAGCGTGAGTTCCTTCGGCATGAATCTGGATAACGGGGAGCTCGAGTACATCAATTCGAACGCGAGCACATGTCCCACGCCGTCGACTACCACCGATTCCAACCCGTGCGGGCTTCCTGTCGATATTTTGCTCGACCCTAGGGGCGCGACCGCCTTCATCCTGGATCAGGGTGTGCCTACACTTAACGTTGCGCCCGCGATCTACCCTTATACGGTGAACTCCGACGGAAGTCTGGCAGGTCCGGGAACGGCGATAAATTGGACCTCGACAACGCAGCCCGACCTCGCGGTTGCCATGGTGCGGGATGCCGCAGGACAGTTCCTGTTCGTGATCGATCAGGGTGCATATCCTTCACCGCTGAATTGCCCAGCGGCTGGCACACCAGGTGCCAACAATCCGATGTATGTGGGGTGTCCGTCGGTTTCGGTGTTTACCATGAAGCAAGGGTCACCGACCACGCTGATGCTAGGTAGCAATAGTCCGTACTACACGAGCAAACTTCCGACTGCGCTCTCAGCAGTTGCGTCACCGAGTTCCACCAACGCCCAGGAACTCCTCTTCGTAACCAACAACCTGGATATTTGTACCGTCGGGTGCAATCCTCCACACAATGACAATACGGTAAGCGTGTATGCCATAGGCTCGGATGGCACACTAACCGAGCAGAAGAGTTCGCCTTACACGGTTGCGGCAACCAATCCGGTCTCTGTGATGGCAGTCAATACTAATCCAGTGGGTCAGCCCGGCCTTGGCGGCCTGTTTGTGTATGTTGGTACGAATGTCCAGACTGGCGGCGGCGTGTACCCTTTCCAGATCTGCACGGTGATCAATGCGGTTTGCACCACCCAAGCGGATGTGGATCTGGCGCTCTTGACTCCGTTACAAACTTGTACCCAGCAATGCATTCCCATACCGCCGACTGCAGCAGGGTTAAACCCGGCTCAAATGGCGGTGGATCCGACCAACAATTTCTTATATGTCTTAAGCGAAGGCTCAAGCCAGCTTTTCGGGTTTCGCGTCAATACGTCGCAAGGCACTCTGACTGCATTATCGCCGGCGAGCCAGCCCACCGGAACACAGCCGTTCGGGATGGCGCTGCATGCAAGTGTGAATTCACAGGGTCAGAATATCTACAGCGCGAGCGGACAGTTTCTTTACGTATCGAACACCCTGTCGAGCAATATTACGGCTTTTGGTTTGAGTACGGCGAACGGAACGATGAGCTCTCTGGGCACTCAGATCGCACCGGCGGCCCCGACCGGGATCGCCGTGCATTAGATTCCATTTGTTGAGCTGTTGAATTATTGAGGCATTTGAAAAACCTCTTGAGCTAGGTTTTTCAATGCTTCAACGTTTTAATGATTTTCTACGTTGGCGTCCGGAGAATCAGATAGCCTCCGATGAAGCCGAATACCAGATCTGGAGACCAGGCGGCGATCACCGGCGGGAGTTGACTCAAGTTGCCCATCGCTTCGAAGAGGCCAGAGATCGTCCAGTAGACGACGCCAATAGCGATGGCGGTTGCAATCCCTGCGACCGCGGAACGCTTGCCAGTGGAAAGCGCAAAGGGGATGGCAAGGACGGCCATCACCAAGGTGATCAACGGGTAGGCAATTTTCTTTTGCAACTGCACGCGCAGCCGTACCACATCAAAGCCACTCTGCTCGAGATCGTAAATATAGCGCCGTAATTCATCATAGCTCATCTCGGACGACTGTTTAACTTCCTTCTTGAAATATGCGGGCGATTCCGCCAGTTCGGGATAGGTGGCTACGTCAAACTTGCGATAATTCTCGATAGCGGGGCCGCTCAGGCTGCGCTCCCATCCTTTTTCATAAACCCACCGGCCCATTAGGCTTGACCAATGTGCGCTGTCGGCGGAAATGCGGTGCGTGATTTGAAAAGTGTGCGGATCAAACTGGAACACGGAAACGCCACCAAAGACATCCCGGTCGGGATCGAAGAACTGATAGTAATAAATGTCGGAATGCTGCCCGAAGATCCATTTGCGGTCGGGACGAAGATAGGTCTGAGCCGGCTTACCTTTGATTTCGTTGCGCAGCGCGTCCTGACGTTTGTTGGTATAGGGAAGATAGAGCTGATCAGACATGAAAAGCACGCCGGCGACCACCATGGAGGCCATGAGTACGGGAATGATAATGCGATAGAGGCTGATGCCTGTGGCCTTGATGGCTGTGATTTCGTTGGAGCGCTGGAGCAATCCGAAGGTGACCAGCACCGCCAGCAGCATGCTGAGAGGCGTGGTGTTGTAAAGAAAATATGGCGTTACGTTCAGCAAATATTCGCCTACCGTGAGCGGCGAGATTTGATTCCGCAGGATGTCGCCGAGCAATTCGAACAGCGTGAACACGAGCAGCAGAATGATGAAAGCGGCGACGATCAAGGCAAGATAGAGGACAAAGCCGCGCAGCACATAATCGTCGAGGATGGTAGGGAAGCGAAGATTGAACAAGCGCCGCCGCATCGGTACTTTGCGGGTGACACGTTCGCGAAAGGCGAGGCGAGAGTCTCCGTTTAGTGATTTACCGTTTAAGGGCAGCGCTGCGTTACGCCAGAAGCTCTTGAGCCATGAAAATTTAAACCAGGCGCGAATTCCGGCTAGCTCGATGGGACGGCGTTCCGACTGCCAGAGTAGAAACACTCCTCCTACCAGAAAAACGAAGTCGGCCAGCCAAACCCCGGCGGCGGGAGAGAGATGCCCCTGCTTGGCGAAAGAGACTCCGATTAAAGAAATTGAATAGTAGAGAAAGACCAGCAGGATGGTGAGGACGAATCCGCTGGACTTGCCACCCTTCTTCGACGACAAGCCAAGCGGAATGCCTACCAGAGCAAGCACAATGCAGGCCGTGGGCAGGGCGAGACGGCTGTGGTATTCGATGAGGTAGGCGCGGCGTGTAACGGGGTCACTTCTGCTTGCAATGGCGAGAAGGTCGGCCATTCTCATCTCATGCAGCGACGTGGGTTCATGCTCCTGGCTGCTTTGTGAGGCTGGAATTTGGATCGGCAGGTCCGTAGTCTGGAAAGTATCAATCTGGTACTGATCTGGATTCTTGGGGTCGGTTTCATGCGTGGACCCGTCGACGAGATGCAAGTCGAGCGTATCGGACCCCTGGCTGACGAGCGTGCCTTCGCGGGCGAGGGTAATGCGAGGAGCGGACGGGTCCGACAAATCGGCGAGGAAGACACCTTTCCATAAGGCTGCCCCGGACAAAGTCTTGACGTCCTGCACGTAGAGGATGATCTTGGGAAATCCTTCGTAAAATACGCGGGGCTGGACTTCGAAAGATGCCTGAGAAGATTTGAGGTTATCCTCAAGGTGCCCGAGTGCGGCGAGCGAGCGTGGTGCGAGATAGACGCTGTTGCAGACTGCGAGCATCCATGCCACGACCACAAAAATGGAGATCACGCGCAGGAAGGTCCAGACGCCGAGTCCGCTGGCGCGCATGGCGGTAATTTCGCTATCGGCGGCCAGGCGGCTAAGTCCAATAAGTATGCCGACCAGCACGCCCATGGGAATGGTGTAGGTGAGCGCACCAGGAACGGTGAAGAAAAATATCTCTGCGACGCTAGGTAATGGGGCGCTATTCCGGACCATCAGTTCGAGGATGGAACCGAGAGCGCGGGTGAAGAGGACGAAGGTGAAAACCGCCGCGCCGATCAAGGCGTGGGAGAGGACTTCTCCCAAAATGTAGCGGGTGAGGATGCGCATCCGCAAGGTTGGTAGACTCAATTGCGAGTCTAGCACGAGAGCGACGATAAAATCGTGCAAACGGGATGTTGGGCGCGATATAAGGGTAGGTACGAAATTACAGGAGAGTTTGTAAAAGAGAAAATGAACACAAATCGAATTCGATTGCTGGCTCTCTGCTTCTGCTTTCAAGTTGCATTCTCTTGCGCTGCGATAGCGTTCGCGCAGACCGCTATTGATTCCGTGCGCAACTTCAACGAGGTGGCGATTTCTCCGACTGGAAATCGCGTAGCGTGGGTTGAATCGGTTGCGAGCCAGGCGGGAGCGCGGAACGGAACGGCCATCTTTGTCTCGGATTATGCCTCGGATCATGTCAACGATTTAAAGTCATCCCATTCCAAGCCGCACCGTGTTTCCGCTGGCGACAGCGCTCGAAACGAGCAGGATATTGCATGGGCTCCGGATGGCAAGCGGCTGGCTTTTCTTTCAGACGCGGATACTTCCGGCCAAAACGAACTCTACGTGGCCGACGCCGATGGTGAGAACTTAAAGAAGCTGACCAGTCTCACAGGATTTTTGTCCGATCCGACATGGTCGCCTGATGGAAAATCAGTGGCTTTCTTGTTTACTGAAAATGCGCCACGCGCTGCCGGTCCTTTGCAGCCGATGACGGCTGAGACTGGACAGGTCGAGAGCAAAATTTACGAGCAGCGGCTCACGGTCGTAGACGTTGCGTCGGGGAATGTCCGGCAGTTGTCGCCCGCGGACATGTATGTCTACGAATACGACTGGTCGCCCGACAACAAGAGCTTTGCGATCATCGCGGCGCACGGCGCTGGCGATCCGAATTGGTGGGTTGCGAAGCTTTATACCCTTGGCTTAGCGGAAACAGGACTGACCGAGATTTACAAGCCGCACTGGCAGATCGCAAAGCCGCGCTGGTCGCCGGATGGTAAGAACGTTGCTTTCATTGAAGGGCTGATGAGCGATGAAGGCTCGACTGGTGGCGATATTTTTGTCGTGCCCGCAGGCGAAGGAAGTGCGAGCCAAAAAAGTGCGCGTAATGTGACTCCCGGAATCGCGGCTTCGCCAAATGGAATCTTCTGGAAGTCGAGCAACGAGATTCTATTTACAGAAAACATCGACGGCGAGTCGGGAGTTTCTTCTGTTGAGCTTTCCAGCGGAAAGGTTTCGAAGCTGTGGTCCGGGCCGGAATCGCTCACGGTTTCGTTTTCGGCGGATGGTGGAAATTCTGCTGTGCTGCGAAATTCGCCGGCACACGCCTCTGAGGTGTGGGTCGGACCGATTGGCAAGTGGCAACAACTGACGCATTACAACGACGACATCCATCCGCAGTGGGGTGAGATGAAGAGCGTGCACTGGGCAAGCGACGGGCCTAGTGACGCCATGCATATTCAAGGCTGGCTGCTCTATCCGCGAGATTACGATTCCAGCCGCCGCTATCCCATGGTCGTGGTTACGCACGGCGGACCTGCGGCTGGTGTGCGCCCCGCATGGCCGCGCCGTGGCTCCAATACATATGAATTGTCTGCGCGCGGATATTTCGTGCTCTATCCCAATCCGCGTGGCAGTTACGGGCAGGGTGAGAAATTTACGCAGGGGAATATCAAAGATTTTGGTTATGGAGATTTCCGCGACATTATGGCCGGCGTCGATGAGGTAGTGAAAACGTTGCCCGTCGACAATCAGCGCCTCGGAATCACCGGCTGGAGCTACGGCGGATATATGACGATGTGGGCCGTAACCCAGACCAATCGTTTCGCTGCTGCGGTAGCTGGCGCGGGCTTGTCGAACTGGTTGAGCTATTACGGTGAGAACGACATCGACGAGTGGATGATTCCTTATTTTGGTGCGTCGGTATATGACGATCCTGCGGTATATGCGAAGAGCGCACCGATGACCTTCATCAAGAACGTCAAGACGCCTACGCTGGTTTTAGTTGGCGAACGCGATGGCGAGGTGCCAGAGCCGCAATCGCGCGAGTTCTGGCACGCGCTGAAGACCTTGGGAGTAGAAACGCAGTTGGTGGTCTATCCAGGGGAAGGCCACGCGTTTCTTCAGCCAGCGCATCAGCGCGACGTTACGGAGCGGCTGCTGGGATGGTTTGATCGTTATTTGAAAACAGATTTGAAGGCGGATGCGAAAGCAGATGCAGCCGCTAGCCATCCTTAGCCGTCGAGGGCACAAAGTCTTTGCCCGGTCATGCTGGGATTAACTCAGTGACACTCTGCCACATCTTCGAATCTGCCTCCGGCAAACATGGCGGCAAGGCCCCGTGCGCAATTCAGGACCTGCTGACTCTGAGAATCGCTATCCAAAAAGTCGGGCGGTATGTATTGCGCATTCTGGCGCATGGCAAGATAGTTGTCGCTTAAAGTCTGTATATGGTTCAGTTCGGCGGAAAGCAGAGGTACGGCACTGTGATCGTCTTCCGTCGATGCGGCGGCGGTGGCCAGAGCCAGGCTTTTGTCCGCGTTTCTGCGCTGTGCCGCGACCCAGTCGTCCCCGAGTGGATAGCTTTTCTCAATCGCATACGCGATCCCGCTTCGCCATTCCCGGATGACTCCCATTTGTTCGATGCTCGCCTGCTCGAATCCTTTGGTGAAGCCGGTTTTTGGCTTGGGCAGCTCTGCTGGCTGGGCGGGTGTAGCAACAGTAGCGGAGAAAGCGAGAATGATCTGGTCAGCTTTGAAGGTTAGCGATCCTTTGGTCAGGCGTGCCAGTTGTTCGAGGTCAACGTAGGACTTGTCGTTGAGTTGAACGATCGGCACTTCGCCGGGATAACCTGCGACTGTCAATGTCTCATTCTTTGATTTGCTGGCTTTGCCTGGCTTTGAAGCAGTCGGCTCTGGTGCAACTGAGTCTGGTGCGGGTGAATCTGGTATCGCTTGCGCCGGTCTACTTTGAGCGGATACACTCTGCGATGCCGTTTGCGACAGTCCGATGACAGCGAGCGCCAGCAATGTTGTCATCATTATCGTGACCGCGAAAACTATTTTCGGTATTGCCATAGCCATAACTTTTTCTCCTGAGGAAACTCTCCTCAGTTCTTCTCCCCTGAGTTTTCAAGGGCACAGACTCTTAGAGTACACAAACGTCCCGCATTATCGGAAGTATCAGAGGTACCTGCCTTGGGCTAGGCTTTTCGTAGAAACAGCGCGCCGAGAGGCGGCAGCGTTAGCCGGAGAGAGAATGGACGGCCGTGAGTTTTTTCGGCGAGAGCCTCGGTGCCTCCCATATTGCCGGAGCCGCTCCCGCCATATTCAAGGGCATCGCTGTTGAGAATTTCTTTCCAGTAGCCGCCGGATGGAACGCCAACCATGTATCCCAGCCGCGGTACGGGGGTGAAATTACAGACGACGAGAACCGGATTCTCTCCGCCCGCATCACCTTTGCCTTTGCGCAGCAGCGAGATGACGCTGGTCGGCGCATCATTGCAGTCCACCCATTCGAAACCCTGGGGATCGTTATCGAACCAGTGCAGTGGAGACTCGCTGCGATAGACACGATTGAGTTGCTCGACCCAGTTCACGAGCCCACGATTGAGCGGACGCTCCAGTAGATTCCAGTCGAGGCTGCGGTCGTGCGACCACTCGCGATACTGGCCAAACTCACAGCCCATGAAAAGCAGCTTCTTGCCCGGCTGCGCGAACATGTAGCCGAGCAGCAGGCGCAGATTGGCAAACTTCTGCCAGTCGTCGCCAGGCATTTTGTTGATCAGCGAACCTTTTCCGTGCACAACTTCGTCATGGCTCAAAGGGAGAACGAAATTTTCGTGGAATGAATACAGCATCCGAAAAGTCAGCAAATTGTGGTGATACTGACGAAAAATGGGATCGTTCTGAAAATAGTTGAGCGTGTCGTGCATCCAGCCCATGTCCCACTTCATGCCGAAACCGAGGCCACCAAGATGGGTGGGACGCGAGACCATGGGATAGGAGGTCGATTCTTCCGCGTAGGTCTGAATGTCGGGATGCTCTTTATAGGCTTCGAGATTGAATCGGCGCAGAAAGTCGATGGCCTCGAGGTTCTCGCGTCCGCCAAATTTGTTAGGAATCCATTCACCCTGTTTGCGCGAGTAATCGAGATAAAGCATCGATGCGACAGCGTCAACCCGTAGGCCGTCAGCGTGATATTTATCCAGCCAGAACATGGCGCTCGACATTAGGAAGCTGCGCACCTCAGTGCGGCCGTAGTTGAAGATCAGCGTCTTCCAATCGGGATGGAATCCCTGCCGCGAGTCGGAGTGCTCGAACAGATGCGTGCCGTCGAAGAAGGCGAGGCCGTGACCGTCGGTAGGGAAATGCGACGGGACCCAATCGAGAATGACCGCAATATTGTGCTGGTGCAGGTAGTCCACCAGATACATGAAATCCTGCGGCGTGCCATAACGCGCTGTGGGCGAGAAATATCCCGTGGTCTGATATCCCCACGAACCGTAAAAGGGATGCTCCATGATGGGGAGCAGCTCGACGTGGGTGAACCCTAATTTATTTGCGTAGTCGGCGAGACGAGGCGCGATCTCACGATAGGTTAACGAACGGTTGTTTTCTTCGGGAACGCGCATCCAGGAGCCGAGATGAACCTCGTAGATCGACATGGGAGCGTGCAGCGAGTTGACGCCGGCACGCTTCTCCAGAAAGGCAGCGTCGTTCCATTGGTAGACGAGGTCCCAGACCACGGAAGCTGTGCGCGGCGGTTTCTCGGTGAAAAGTCCTACCGGGTCGGCCTTCTCAGTCTCGTGACCGTGCCGGTTGGAATCGATATGGAACTTGTACAGTGTGCCTTCGTCTACGCCGGGGATGAAGCCTTCCCAGATTCCTGACGAACCCCGAGCCTGCAACTGATGCGATTGTGGGTTCCAGCCATTGAAGCTGCCAATTACTGACACCTTGCGAGCATTGGGCGCCCAGACACTGAACACGGTGCCTTTGCTTCCTTTGGATTCGATCAGGTGCGCACCCATCTTGTCGTAAATGCGATAGTGGCTGCCCTCGTTGAATAGATAAAAATCTTCTGCCGTGAGCAGCGAAACATCGTAACGGACCGGCGATAGTTCCTGAGTTGGAGGTTTCGGTGTCATGGCTTGCTTCGGGTCTAGTGTAGTCCAATTCAAAGTGGAGAGACGCGCCTAGCGGCCACACTCTGGTCTGGACGGGCGAGATGCCCATCGTTCCACTAACGGCGTTTCTCCTTCTGTGCCTCGCGTTTTGCCTTTGCCCAACCTTCTTTTATGCTCTGTCGAGCACGCCCGAAAGCTAGGGCCTCGGCTGGCACGTCCTCTGTGATGCAACTTGCGGCCGCAACGTAAGCGCCGCGGCCAATTTTTATTGGCGCTACCAGGGTCGAATCGCTGCCGACGAATACGCCGTCTTCGATTACCGTCTTGTGCTTGTTCACTCCGTCGTAGTTGCAGGTGATGGTGCCCGCACCAATGTTCACGCCTTCACCGATTTCCGCGTCGCCCAGATACGTAAGATGATTCGCCTTCGAGCCGTTGCCTAGCTTGATTTTCTTGGTCTCGACAAAGTTCCCCAGGTGAGCGCCTTCACCCACTTCCGTTCCGGGCCGCATGTGAGTGTAGGGTCCAAGGACAGCCCCTGCAGACACGTGTGAATCTTCCATAATCGTTCCCGGCTTCACCATTACGCGGTCGCCAATAACCGAACTGGTGATTACGCTGTAGGAGCGGATGCGGCAATCGGCACCGATTCTGGTTTCGCCCAGCAACTGCACAAAGGGCTCGATGACCGTATCGGCGCCAACTTCCACAGCGCTGTCAATCATGCACGTATACGGATAAAAGATGGTCACGCCTTCCGCCATCAACTCGTGGCATTTGGCCAGCCGCAGCCGTGCGTCCAGGTCCATCATCTCCACCCGCGTATTACTACCTAGCACTTCACCAGCATTCTCGGTCTTGATCGCAACCACTTTCTTGCGAGCCTTGTTGAACACCCCCGCCATATCGGTCAGATAATACTCACCGTGCGCGTTCTTGGTGGAAAGGCGGTCAATGTGTTCGTACAACGCGGGCGCAGAGAATGCATAAAATCCGGAATTGATTTCGCGGATTTTCTTTTGCCGTGGAGTCGCCGACTTCTCTTCAACAATCGCCTGCACCTCCGCCCCTTTGCCTTTGCGAATGACGCGCCCGTAGCCATAAGGATCGTCCAGTTCGGCGCTGAGCAGAGTCATGGCCGCTTTCTGCGCGCCATGGAAGTCTCTAAGCTTCTTTACGGTATCCGCCGTAATCAGTGGAGCGTCTCCGGAGAGCACGATGATCTGGTCATAGTCAGAGTGATTGCCATGGCCTAAGAGGGCATCTCGCGCCACCATGAGGGCATGCCCGGTGCCACGCTGCTGGGCCTGCAACACGAACTTGACGCCCGTGCCGGCAACCGCCTCACGCACACGCTCCGCCTCATGGCCGATGATCACGTAGATGTCTTTTGCGGGAACGACTTTTTGCGCGGTGGCAATTACGTGCGCGAGGATCGGCTTGCCTCCGACCTCATGCAAAACTTTAGGATGTTTCGATTTAAGCCGCGTGCCTTTGCCCGCCGCCATGATCGCAATAGCGATACGCGGAGGCTGTGGATTCGATTGGGAAGCTGCTGGTCTAGTCTTTTTCTTCGTTTCAGGCGCTTTTGCCATGCTCAGTCAATATACCGCGAATGACGTGGCGAACGGGCGAGACGCCCGTCGCTCCATAATCAACTCCGAATCGTCTGCCGATCGGGTGCCTGTGCCATGAGGGCCATCAGATCATGAGCAACGCGGTCGGTAGCGTGTCGCGCCACTTCGCCTTCGTCCAAATAATCGCCAAGCACCGGACAAACGTTGAGAGCCTCGATTGCCTCCAGATCAATGACGATCTGCGAAGCTCCCTCGAGTGCGTACTTCGCTTTCATCTCGGGGGAAGCTGCCTTGCGATTGATCAGCGCATAGTCAAATAACTGCACTCCGGCGTGTTGATTGAGCGCGCGGATGTGATCGGATGCACTTAAACTAAGACTTTCATTAACCTGCGTCATCAAATTGCAAACAAATACTTTAATTGCTCGGGAATCCGCGATAGCATCCGGAATTCCGCGAACCAATAAATTCGGAATCAAGCTGGTAAATAATGAGCCGGGGCCGATAGTGATGAGGTCGGCGGTGGCAATGGCTTCTAAAGTTTGCGGAAGCGGCTCGACGTCGGGAGGAATCAGAGCGAGCTCGCAAATCTTGCCTTTGCTCGCCGTGATGTTGGTTTCGCCTCGAACGCGCGTGCCGTCTTCTAACGATGCTTCCAGTTCCACGCTCGACATAGTGGCTGGATAGATATGGCCGCGAGTGAGCAGAATTTCCGAAGACAGTCGTACCGCCTCAGCAAAGTCGCCGGTGATCGAAGTCAGGGCGGCCAAGAATAGATTTCCGAAGCTATGGCCTTCGAGTCCAGAGCCTTTTTGAAAGCGATGCTGAAACAGTCTCGAGAGTAGGGCTTCATCTTCAGAGAGGGCAACAATGCAATTGCGTATGTCGCCTGGCGGGAGCATGTTGAACTCTTTGCGGAGGCGGCCGCTCGACCCGCCGTCGTCGCTTACCGTCACCACTCCGCATAATTCGTGAATGGTCGGCTGGCCGAAGGTGGCAAGCGCCGGCGTCGTGACATAGCGCTTCAGGCCCTTCAGCAGCGTAGAAAGACCGGTACCGCCGCCGATTGCGACCACGCGCAGTTCGGGACCAGCTTTGCCGGTTTCGGATGAATTGACGCGCGGCTGGGGAAGCATACGACTCAGTTGGCAGTGATTACGAGCAGCTAGTAAGCGCTCGCTTCTTCTTCCTGAGGCTCAGATTCGGCGCCCGGATCTGGATAGAGCAACTCTGTGAAGCGCGGATCTTCCGCCAGATTCTGGAAGTCAGTATCGTTTCGCGCCTGGAAGCGAAGCCCCGGTTTCACCTGAATTGCCTCATCCAGTGTCTTGAGCGATTCTTCTACATGGCCGGTCAGGCAATGCAATGCCGCCAGCCCGTACAGAACATACTCCGCCTTGGGATTTTGTTTCAGGAGCTTGTCGAGATGCTCACGCGCGGTTACATAGTCGCCAGTGTTGATCAGCGACACCGCGTAGTCGTAATGCTCTTCCGTCGTCTTGAACTGGATCGCAGGGGTATCCAGATGTTTGTCGCAAGTAAGCAGATGCACCTGCGCCCGGTCGACCAAAGACTTGTTCGGCCCGCTCAGTACTTTTTGCAGGTGGCCTTTGGCCTTTTCGAACTTGTGCTCCTGCAACGCGCGCAGCCCGGACTCGTAATTTTGGACAGCTTGGGTATGCCGAGGATCTTCAGTCACTTGTTTTCTGTGCGTAACCTTCAGTGCCATCAAACCGCCTTTAGTTCAAAATTTGGTTCAGAATCAGTTAATGCTGTCTGCTTTTTCCAGGTCGATCGTTTTCCAATCGCCCTTGATGATGCCCGCGCGAATCTGCTGCGCTGTCTTGCCCTGCTTGTGCATGGAGTAGGTGTAATACAGTTCTCTGAGGCAGGTTCCGCACTCAGCCCCATGCGTTCCAGAAAAACAACTGTGCAGACTGTTGTGTCCCATGTTGCGATCACAGTGGCAGTAGCACGGTTGCTGATATAGGACTTTGGGAATCTTCGCTGCCAACTCGTAAGCGTGCGTCTGATATGGAAATTGTCCGTTCGCACCCCAAAGCTGGTCCTTCGTCAGAATCGGAGGAAGCTTGGTGCTCGCTGCGGGAGGAGCCGTATTGAAATGTGGGATGTCCTCATCAGCTTCCGATTGAAGCCACGGTGCCGCCATCATTGTGACCAGAAAAAACAGCGCGACCGATGCGAAAACCCTTGTACGCATGCCACTTCCTCAAACATGTATTTTACCTTAAGGCGCGGAATTGGGGATTACCGCGAGGGTTCGTACACAACTGCTATAGGGTAGAGACGCGGCTTGTCGCGTCTCCGCCGCGGGGCGAAATTAAGTGAAGGCACATTACCCGCCTTATCCTAACTTTTCAAAGAACAAACAAATCGTCTCAATTCCGCGATGGAAATTCGGAATATGAAACTTTTCGTTCGGAGCATGCAGATTGTCGTCGGGAAGCCCAAACCCCATCATGACCGATGGAATCTTCAGCACATCCTGAAAGTCGGTCACGATTGGAATCGATCCGCCAGAGCGAATAAACACGGTCTCTTTCTTGAACGTGTCGTGCAGAGCTTCAGTTGCTGCCTGAACGTACTCGTTGTCGGTGCCGACAACGCATGCCGGGCCTTTGCTATAGACCTTGATCTTGATTTCGATTCCTTTTGGCGTGTGTTTCTTGACGAACGCAGCGTAACGCTTGAAAATGTCCTCCGGATCCTGATTCGGTACAAGCCGCATGGAAATTTTTGCCGACGCCTTCGCCGGAATCACCGTCTTCGCTCCTGGAGCCACAAACCCGCCCGGCATGCCGTGTACTTCGAGTGTTGGACGCGCCCAAGTTCTGTAAAGCACCGAATATCCCGGCTCGCCCGTCAGCACTTTCGATCCGACTTCAGTCTTGCGATAATGCTCCTCGTTAAATGGCAGCCGCTTCCACGCCTTCAACTCATCTTTGCTGGGTTTCTTGACTCCTTTGTAAAATCCCGGAATCACTATTTTGCCCTTCGCATCTTTCAGCTTGCTAATGATCTCAACCAGCGCAAACAGCGGATTGGGCGCAGCGCCGCCGTACATGCCGGAGTGCAAATCGGTTTTGGCTCCGACGGCCTCAATCTCTGTGTAAACCAGTCCACGCAACCCCACGCAGAGTGTCGGCAGGTCGGGCGCGAATAGCTCTGTATCGCAGACCAACGCGAAATCAGCCTTCAATTTCGACTTCTCTTTGCGGACGTATGCGGCAATCGATTCACCGCCCACTTCTTCTTCGCCTTCAAAAATCACTTTGACGTTGATGGGCAATTTGCCGCCATGGGCCTGCATGAGCGATTCGAGCGCCTTCACTTCCATCCAGAGTTGGCCTTTGTCGTCGACCGCGCCGCGCGCATAAAGGTTGTTATTGCGCTCAGTGGGATCAAACGGGGGCGTCTTCCATTCGTCGACGGGATCGGGCGGCTGCACATCATAATGCGCGTACATCAAAACCGTCGGCTTGCCCGGGGCATGCAACCAGTCGGCGTAGAGTAAGGGGTGTCCTTTGGTGGGAATGATCTCGACATTGTTCATGCCGATGCGACGCAACTCGGTAGCGACAAATTCCGCAGCCTTTTGCACGTCGCCTTTATGTTCATCGAGTGTGCTTACGCTGGGGATGCGGAGAAGGTTCTTGAGTTCGTTGAGAAAACGGGGTTGATTGCTCCGGGCAAAATCTACTGCGGGGGATGCCATGGTCTGTAGCCTTTCTAATGCGCTGGGCGCGGATACTCACTCAAGATGACTACCCAAAACGGTTTAGTATACCGGAATCTGGACTGCGGCTCTTTAGTGGGAGGCATTTCAATGGACACCTCGCTTTCCTTAGCTGGCAAAGCGCTCAGCCGAAAATCTCGATATATCAATCTGCGGATTCTGCGCCGTCATCATCTGGCCCATAATCTTGGCCGTTACTGGCGCAAGCAGAATCCCATCACGAAAATGTCCCGTAGCAACAAAATATCCAAGCGTCGGCGTTGCACCTAGAATCGGCAGCCCGTCCGGTGTTCCTGGACGTAGACCTGCCCAAGCTTCCAAAATTCGCGCATCGGCCAATTTCGGCACGAGATCGAGCGCTGCTTGTCGTAACTTTAGAATCGTCTCCGGCACCGTCTGCTTGTCGAATCCTGCTTCTTCGACAGTTGCTCCGATCAGCATTCGCCCGTCGCTCCGTGGGATGAGATAAACATCCGGCGTCCGCACCACGTGGCGGACTAATTCCTTCTTCGGCATGACGACGCACAGCATTTGTCCTTTAACAGGACGTGTCGGGAATTGGTAAGGCCCAATCTGCCCAGCCCAGGCACCGGCGCAATTCACTACCATGCCTGCGGAAAACTGCGTCTTGTTGGTGCGGACGCCGGACATCCTCCCATCCGCCACTTCCACCCCAATCACATGGTCTCCAGACGAAAAATCGATACCCCGATGCCTCGCCGCGGCGATGGCCGCTGAGGTCAAATCCCGAGGATCAACGCAGCGTTCTTTCACGAACAGAACAGCCATTTCAGTTTCAGTGACCCGAAGCGCCGGCTCCAACTCTGCAAGTGGTCGAGGCAGCGGATACGCTTGCGTGGTAACGGAGCTGTGCTCGGTCAAAACGGAATGAAGCTCCGTCCTCATACGGATTAAAACGATTGTCCCGTTGGATCGCAGATCAATCTTTACCCCCGATTCATCCTCAAGTTCATGAACGAACTCGGGATAAATAGCGGCGCTCGCCTTCGCCAGTTCGCAGAGTTCGGGCCGTGTTTCGAAAGCGGAGTCAACCAGCATGCCACCGGCGGCCCAGGATGCTTCGCGTCCCGGTTCGCCTTTCTCTACGATCAGCACTCGTAGCCCTCGCGTGTTTAGTTCGATCGCAAGCGAGAGCCCAATGATGCCAGCTCCAATAATGATCGCGTCCCAGCTCTTCACGCTTCTATTCTAGCTGCAAGTTACGTCGGGCCTGGAACCTGAAACGCAATTGACAGCAACCTGCATCTCACAAACAATAAGCTCTACAATCCACTTCAACTTGAACCGGAGACCAACCACTATGGCTGAAGGCGAGCAACCGAACGTTTACCAACCCGAACCGCAGAGCAATATCGGCAAATGGATCCTTATTGTGCTGGCCATTGCCTATGTCGGCGCATCGGGATATGCCCTTTATGATCAGCACGTCAAGCTCGACAAGATCACGCAAGATCAAGCTGCCAGCCAAAAGGATATTGGCGATCTCACCAAGCGCATGCAGTCCGCCGAGGCCGACTCCGAGACTCTGGCCCAACAAATCGGCATGACCAAGAAAGAACTGGCGACTCGCGCTGGCGAGCTACAGCGTGCACAACAAGCAGCTTCGGCACGCATCTCAGCGCAAGCGGAAGAAGAGAAAAAAGATGTAAACGCTGTCGCCGGAGAAGTCGGAACCGTGAAGACCGACGTCGGCGGGGTGAAGACCGACGTCGCTGCTACCAGGGCGTCGCTCGACGCGACCATCGCGAAGCTGCAGAGCACCATCGGCGATCTCGGACAGCAGAGCGGACTCATTGCCAATACGCGCAGCGATCTGGAAGCCCTCAAACACAAGGGTGACCGACAATACTATGAGTTCACGCTATTGAAAGGTGCCAAACCGCAGGCGTTTTCAACCGTGGCCTTGCAGCTCAAGAAGACCGATCCTAAAAAGGGTAAGTACACGCTCGATGTCACTGCGGACGATAAAACCATCGAGAAAAAAGATCGGAACCAGAGTGAGCCGGTGCAGTTCTATACCGGGCGCGACCACATGCTCTATGAACTCGTGGCGTGGACTGTCGACAAGAACAAGATCACTGGTTACCTGAGCACGCCTAAGAACGCGCCGGTGCCGATCACCGCAACCCCGCAATAGCAAGCCATGTCAGAAGGCGGAGGTCAGATCGCAGAAGTTTGAAACCATGCCACAATAACGTGGCCGGTGACTCTGCGATTTCACCTCTGCACGCTGACCTCTCACCTTTGACCTTTATGGGCGCGTCATCTTCTCCGGTTTCATCAGCAGGTCGAATTCTTCGCGCGTGAGATAGTTGAGCTTCAAGGCTGCTTCGAGCAGGCTGCTCTTATTGACGTGAGCTGTGTGCGCGATGTGCGCGGCCTTGTCGTATCCAACCTTTGGAGCCAGTGCCGTTACCAGCATCAGGGAATTCTTTACGTACCAGTCGACTTTAGCGCGGTCGACTTCGATGCCTTTAACCATGTAATCTACGAAGCCGTGACAGGCGTCGGTGATCAGCGTTACTGAGTGTAGAAAGTTGTAGATGATCACTGGCTTGAATACGTTGAGCTCAAAATTGCCTTGCGATCCGGCGAATCCTACTGCGGCTGTCGCTCCATGAACCTGTGCGCAGACCATCGTCATGGCTTCACATTGCGTGGGATTGACTTTGCCGGGCATGATGGACGATCCAGGTTCGTTTTCTGGAATCGATAACTCACCTAAGCCGCAGCGCGGACCGGATGCAAGCCAGCGAATGTCGTTAGATATCTTCATTAGAGATGCGGCTAGCGTTTCTAATGCGCCTTGCGCGAACACGATCTCATCGTGCGCTGAAAGCGCGGCGAATTTGTTGGGATGGGAGCGGAAGGGAAGTCCCGTAAGCTCTGCGATCTTTTTTGCGGCGCGATCGGCGAATTCGGGATGTGTGTTCAGGCCTGTTCCTACGGCGCTTCCGCCGATTGCCAGATCGTAAAGACCGTCGAGAACCTGCTCCAGGCGCTTGATGTCGCGATCCAGCAAATTTGCCCAGCCGCTGAATTCCTGTCCTACAGTTAATGGCACAGCATCTTGCAGATGCGTGCGTCCGATCTTCACTACGTTTTCAAATTCTATTGCTTTGGCTGCGATAGCATCGCGCACGGTTTTGATCGCCGGAATGAGCGCGTTCTTTACTCGCTCCGCGGCGGCGATGTGCATCGCGGTGGGAAAGGTGTCGTTCGACGACTGCGACATGTTGACGTGATCGTTTGGATGGACGGGCTTCTTCGATCCCATTTCTCCGCCCGCAATTTGAATCGCACGATTGGAGATGACCTCATTCACGTTCATGTTGGTCTGCGTGCCGCTTCCGGTTTGCCAGATGCGCAGCGGAAACTGGTCATCCAATTTGCCGGCGATCACTTCGTCGGCGGCTTGCACGATGAGCTTGGCGAGGTCAGGAGGAAGTTTTCCAAGATCCTGATTTACCAGCGCGCAAGCTTTCTTGAGTGTGCCGAAGGCGTGAATCAACTCCGGAGGCATAGTGTCGCGTCCGATGTTGAAATGCAGCAGCGAGCGCTCGGTCTGCGCTCCCCAATAAACATTGGCCGGGACTTCGATCTTGCCCATGCTGTCGGATTCGGTGCGGGTTTTTATTTGAGTCGGAGGGGTAGGCATGGACACGATGAAATCTCCTGTGATGAAGGACCGATTATTATACGGCGCGGACTTCGCGGAGGACGAAAAGCGCTCTTTTTGATTTGTGCGCGATTTCACGTGTTGCTCAGACTGAGAACCGACTTTCTGAGAACCCTTCGCAAGATGGACATCAATCGTTTGTCCCTCTTTCCCGCTGAGAAGATTGATACTCAGAGGTTAGAGGCGATTGCTCAGTCCCTTAAGGATGACCTGAGAAAGGAGGTCGCTTCCATTTCACCTTCTAACAGGATAAATGTCTCCTCGAAGTCATGGCGATGCGGGGGCGCGCCGCCCCCGGGCGGGATGTGCATATCGATTACGCAGAAACGTCCGGCGGTCTGGTCGCCGGTTACGGTGATGGTGTAGGTATCGCCGACCAGACCGATGTGAGGAAGGTTGTCGGGTTGCGCCAACGTGAGATTGCGTTTGGAGTCGTCGGGTGGGATGGTTGGCAGAGCAGAGGGCATGTCGCTCTCCTCAGCGGTGGTGTTTGAAGTGTTGTAATTTTATCAACATCATTCAGGAGTCAACATCCCCGTCCCGTCGCAGAAAACGCAACAGGAGCGGGGCACCACGCACCGCGAAATGCTGGAAGGTAAGCATCGCCTACTTTCAGCTGACTCAGGTATCGAGGCCATCTTTCTTTTCCTCGCTCTTTTCTTCGGTTGGGGTCATCGCCGCCTTGAAGCCTCGTATTCCATCTCCTAGTCCTTTGCCCAGTTCAGGCAACTTCTTCGGACCAAACACAAGCAGGGCGATGCCGAAAATCAAGATGAGATGCATGGGCTGAAAAAGGCCTTCGAACATAACGATTCTCCTTCTTTGTTCAGTTGCGATTTGTGAGTTGCATTCGAGAAAATTGGGGTTCCGTCAAGGTCGCCCTATCTTTAAGACGTGGCGACCTTGACGGATGATGACGGATGCTGGTGATGGCGCTTCAGGTTGCGCTCCGTCAGCAACCCTTGAAGGAAATGAAGTCGCCAAGTGGATTTGGTAACGTCGGGTTGAAAGGTTCAAAGGGATATGTTTTGGAAGTGTCGAATCCGGCTGCCTGGGCGGCGGCGAGGTCGACAAAAGGCAATAACGCGTTGACCGCCTGATCGATGTTTGTCCAGCATTGCGTTCTTTCGTATCCGTTGTTGTTCGGCGGAGCGACATTTTCCGCGATTCCCTGCAGACCGGTGATGGTCTGAAGGGGGCCGCCGTCCCGGGGAGCAACATCCGGTCCGATAACGCGAGCGAGCGTGCGGTGATCGCTCTCGATGCCCATGATACGCGCCGCTGTAACTCGCAGTTCGGTCGTGCTGAAATTGCGGACACCCACAAGATAAGCAGCGATGAAGGCATCCTCTAAGGTGACGAGGGTGTTCAGCGTGGTTTGCGCATCGGCAAACATATTGACGGGATAGTAAAACGAGGTAAACGGAGTGAGTTGATCGGTTACGGACTGCTCGAGCAGATAGTGGGACATTTCTTCCTGCAGGGCGCCCGCCAGATAACCTTGATCGTCCGAAGGTATCCTGGCAAAGAACGGGGCCGTGTTGATGATGTTGGAGTAGGTGGTGACGGCCACCGCTTCGGCGATTTGCGCCGCGATGAGGATGTTGCGGTCGCTCTTTTTCAGGCCCTTGGATTTCAGAGCCGCGTCATCCGAACTGGAGGAATCCTTGTCCAGGGCGGAGGCTAACGTGACCAACGCACTTCCGGCCACAGCGGCGGTGGCTCCGGCAACGGCAGCGCGTTTGAAAAACGATCGTCTTGATACACCCGACGAACTGTAATCGGAACTGTGATCGGCGGAGCTGATGGGTGCGGTATCTTGTGTTGCTTTCATGAGTTGTCTCCTAGGCGGGGGCGTTTATGATCGAGCCACCCTACCTTGTGTATTACGGGCTGGAGCACGAATTGGATTTCTCTGCGTCCGACCTTTCTGTTTCACTTCATGAATCCGAAATCGCATGGTTTTCGTTCTTATAGAAGAAGCTTTGCTCCGACTAGCCTTTCGCGCGGGTTGGACAGACTGTCGAACAAGTCGAATTCCGATGTCCAGTCCTTAAAGGGGCGTTTGATTTCGAACGATTTACGGGATCGCTGAAGCGATACCCTCTGGCTGTACGTTAATGAAAAGATTGGTGGTTTCCCCTATCTGGCCGTTTCTGTGGATAATCGTCACGTGGCTCAGCTGGAAAACTTTCGCCTCAAAGTGTTTCGGACGGTTGCGGAGCAACTGAATTTCCGCAAGGCTGCGGAACATCTTTTTCTTACCCAGCCAGCGGTTACGCTTCAGATCAAAGCGCTCGAGGACGATCTTGGTGTTCGCCTCTTTGATCGTGCCGCCAATAGCGTCTCCCTTACTCCTCAAGGGACGCTCTTGCTCGGCTACGCGACAAAGATTGCGACATTAGTTTCTGAAGCGGAACAAGAACTGGGCGCGGAGGATGGAAAGGTTTCTGGAGAGTTATCGCTCGGAGTTTCTACCACGATCGCACAGTACGTTCTCCCGCGTTTACTTGGAGCCTTTCTCGATGAGCACCCGCGCGTCCAGTTCTCGTTGCATAGCGGAAACACAGACGAGGTCGTGCATCTGCTCCTCGAAAGCAAGCTATCGATCGGCCTGATCGAAGGTCCGGCACGCGACCGCGGCATTCGCACCGAACATTTCATGCAAGATGAGTTGGTCCTGGTCACGCCACGGGCATTTGAGTCGAATCGCCTGTCCCGCGATCAACTCTTGGCTTCCAGTCTTCTTATGCGCGAACATGGCTCGGGCTCTCGCCACGTTGTCGAGACTGCTCTGGAGAAGGCTGGCCTCAGACTCAAGACCTTCAAGAAGGTGATGGACCTCGATTCCACGGAAACGATCAAGTCCGCTGTCGAAGCCGGGCTCGGCATCGGTTTTGTTTCGCGTTGGGCCATCTCCAAGGAACTGGAGTTGGGCGCGTTGAAGATAGCGGAGGTCACAGGTCTGAGAATCGTGCGTCATTTCTCTCTTGTTTCGCGCACGGGACCGAAACCGCAAGGGCCTGCTGGCGCGTTTCGAGCATTTGCGCTGGGACGTGCCCGTCTTCTCGCCGACATTTCGCGAAAGCCTGCCCGTTCGGGCTCTCCTCGCCGATAAGGTCAACTAATCGCCAATCACAATTGCTGCTTGGACGCTGATCCCTCGTCCGAGGCAGACTTTGTTGATGAAGTTCAGCGTTGTTAGTGTCGGAGGCGGATTCAGCGGGACAATGCTGGCGGTCCAGTTGTTGCGGCGTGTCCCGAGCCTGTCGGTTGCCGTTATTGACAAAGGAGCAGTGCCAGGTCGCGGCGTTGCTTATAGCACTCCCTACAACTGCCATTTGCTCAATGTTCCCGCCGGTAACATGAGCGCTTTGCCGGAAGACCCGGATCATTTTCTGAATTGGGCGCGCGCCAATTATGAGTGCCCGGTTCAGGCCACGAGCTTTCTGCCGCGCCGGTTTTACGGGCAATACCTGGGTTCGCTGCTGGAGGAAGCTACAGAACATAGTGTTGGTGGCAACTTTCGGTGGATCGAAGGCGAGGTCTGCTCGTTAGAATCAAAACGCGACGGGTCTAACATAACCGTTCGGTTAAAGGATGGCAGCAGGCTGACGACTCAGTCGCTTGTGCTGACTGCCGGTAATTTTTCACCCCCCAGGCTGAACGTTTTTGGCCTTTCGGAGCAGAGCGAGCGATATAGTCCGTCGGCGTGGTCGGCAGGCGCATTGCAGGATATCCCAAGAGACGGAAGTGTGCTTCTGATCGGTTCTGGTCTGACTAGCATTGATGTTGCGGTCGCTCTGGAGTCGGAAGGTTTTGCCGGGCACATTCACATTCTTTCGCGACACGGTCTGATGCCGCAACCTCATCGGCCAAGTGGCCAGTGGTCTCAGTACTGGAATGAGCGGAGTCCGAGAACTACGCGCGGACTTCTCCGATTGGTACGGGAGCAGGTCAGGTTTGCGTCGACTGTGGGATGCGACTGGCGTCCAGTGATCGATGGCCTTCGGCCGGTGACGCAGAGAATTTGGCAGTCACTGCCACTCGATGAGCGGAAGAGATTTCTGCGGCACGTTCGATCTTATTGGGAAATTCACCGGCATCGAATCGCTTCTGAGATCGACGATACAATCTCAAAGCTTTTTCAGAACGGGCTGGCTACTCTCCACGCTGGCAGGGTGACGAGTTATCGGGAATGTAATGACCACGCGGAGATTAGCTTGCGTGATCGCAAAACTGGTGCTCAGCGCATACTACATGTGGATCGAGTGATTAACTGCACCGGTCCTGAGACTGACTGCCGGCGTATTGAAGACCCTTTGATCAAGAGCTTTCTGGCGCAGGGACTGGCGAGACCCGATTGTTTATCTCTTGGGCTGGATGTCGACAGCAATGGTGCGCTGATCGACTCGAACGGGACCGCTTCACGCTCTCTTTACGCCGTCGGTCCGGTTCGAAAGGGTTGTCTATGGGAGACGATTGCCGTGCCGGAAATTCGTCAGCAGGCGTCTCAGTTGGCCGAGCATCTGACGTCCGCGTTTGGGCCAAACATGTTGGAGCCGAACGTTCTTGGCTCGCAGAGTAAAGAAACGGATGGCGAGCATCTGAGACTGGCGCTTGATAATTTACGACCGCTGCCGGAGTCGGCAAAGAAATAAACTGCACCGCTTCAGATCGACTTCACGGGAAGCGCCATCACATCATCGACCAGACCAACTTCCTTCTGCACGAACGGTTCGGCATAAGTGACACCGCCCAGCATTCCGTAGTAGCGGGCCATGGATTCAATGCGCGCGCGAATCTCCTTTTGTGCGGGGAAGATTCCGCTGCCGGAGTCCTGGTCGGTGAACTGAGATTTGTAGGCCATCAGTGACGCGAAGCGCGTTTCAAATTGGTCGGTGATGTCCACGACGAACGTCGGTCGCACGTCGCGATAGAGGCTGGCATAAATAATTTTGAAAGGACGATGCGCGGAACCCTCCAGCGGCAGCTTGGCGAGCCCCGATAGAAACGCCGCTTCGTAGCCGAGAATCGATGCGGTGTAGTGATCGGGATGACGGCCCTCCCAGTAGGGAAGAATCAGCACGTGCGGACGCTGCTCGCGAAGCACGCGGGCGACTTTCAATTTGTTGTCCCAGGTATTTTCAACGCGGCCATCGGGAATATCGAGCGCTTGACGCCAGGAAACTTTCAGGATTCGCGCCGCGTCGGCTGCTTCGTTGGCACGATCCTCGGCGGTACCGCGCGTTCCCATTTCACCTTGGGTGAGGTCGAGGATTCCGGTGCGGTATCCACGCTCGGCCATTTTGAGCAGAGTTCCGGCGCAGGTTTGTTCTACATCATCGCGGTGCGCGGCTAGGGCGAGAATGTCTAAGGGCATTTTGTGATTTAGTAATTGGGTAATTTATCAATCCATTTTGTCATCCCGAACCAGTAGGGGATCCGTAGTTCGCCACAAAATGCAGATCCCTTACTGCATTCGGGATGACAATTCAAGGAAATCAATCATTAAGCCGCCGGCTTCGTTGTGCGCCGATTAGCCAGCACGAAAGCCAAGCCAAACATGAACAGCACGAAGAGCAGCAGCGTCAGTAGTGACGCAGTCAGCGAAAAGTTGCCGGGGACTTCGGGGTACATCAGCGTGCGCAGCGCCTCCACTCCATAGGTTAACGGATTCGCATACATAAGAGCCCGCATCCATCCGGACGCGCCAGAAAGCGGGAAAAGTGCTCCCGAAAGCAGCCATAATGGAATCAGAAATAAATTGATGATGGCGTGAAACGCTTGTGTTGAATCAAGAGGCCAAGCGATGGCGAAGCCAAGCGCGGTCAGCGCGAACGATACTAGGAACACGGTGAGGACGATAAGTCCGAATGAGGTGAGCGTCATGTGTACCCCGACGAACGGAGCGAAGACCAGAAAAATCAGGCCCTGAGCGGTTGCGAGAGTTGTGCCTCCCAAAACTTTACCCAGGACAATTGCTGCGCGCGGCACGGGCGCCACCATCACCGACAGAAGGAAGCCTTCGTTGCGGTCTTCGATCACTGACATCATGGTGAAGATTGCGGTAAAGAGAACGATCATCACCAGCACGCCGGGATAGAAATAATTTAAATAGTGTTGCTGGCCGGCGGCTGATCCGGAGCGAAACGAGGTTCCGAAGCCGGATCCGATCACGACCCAGAATAAAAGTGGAGAAGCGATCACACCAACCACCCGCGCGCGCTGCCGGTAGAAGCGTACGATCTCGCGCCACCAGAGGGTAAAAGCGGGCAACAGGATTCCAGCCGACGCCGGAGCGGTTGAGGTTGCGGGGAAGGTCGCGGTTTGGGTCGCCATTGTTTCTAGTTTAGCAGCGCTCCCAGGTCTCGAACACGGCGAGACCTGGGATACGGGCTACTAATTGCTGGCGTTTCGTAATTCTCGCGTGATTAGCGGCAGTCTCAACCGTCCTATTTAGCGGACGGAGTAGTCGAGTAGAGGCCAACAATTTTTGAGCTCGCCAAAATATGGCCTGCTTTTCCTGCTTTGATCAACGCCTGATATAGAGACTCCGCACTGGCCGGGAAATTCGGCGACGAGGGCAGGCGGAGCATCGTATCGAGCGCATAAACTGTGAAAACGTAGTGATGGACAAATGGCCGCACGTTTGCAGGCGGACATGGCCCGTCATATTCTGCGCCGACAAAAAAGTCATTGAATATCTGACTACCGTACTGGCTCCCGGCAACGCCGGCGTTTTCGGGTAGCCCAGTCGCGGCTCCCGAGATGTTGTACATCCCCCAGTGGGTGAAGGCTGCGGTGTCGTCGTATACGGTCACGACGAAGCTAGTCGTACCTTGGGGAGCATGGATCCACAATAGCTCTGGAGATTGATTTCCCCCAACGCTTCCATCGATCGAACAGGAGTTCGAGCCGTTCACAGGGATGTTATTGATCATGCTGATGGGTAAGGTCGCGTCGTTTGCGAAGGTGGTGCTGCTTAGCTGAAATCCGGTCGAGTCAGGAACGTGGGCGCTGCCTTGTGGTCTGGCGGAAAGAGATAGTGAGAGCAGCAAAAGCATCAGCGAACCAAGTCGAATTTTCATAGACATCTCCTTCCTGACTTCTAAAACGGAAGGATTTTACACCGATTTCGGGCTGCTGACGCGTGGCGTGAAGCATGCGAGCGAGCCCTGCCCAGCTTGGACGAGGCAGAGCCCCCGTCACCATACTAGTCGCGTTTTGACGCCTTCTTCGTTCTTTTCTTCTTGCCGGTCTTTGCTGGTTCGGCATCTTCATTCCAAAAGCGGTGACCGGTGCGATGGATGAAAACATCTTCGAGAGTGGGCTTGCTCACGCTGAGCGATTGGATTTCTCCAGGGAATGCCTCTACGACTTCGGGAACGAAGTGGTGTCCATTTTCAATTTCGAGGCGCACACGCTTGTCCATGACGGTGGCATCGACTTGAAACTTAGTGCGAATGCGATCGGCCAGCGACTGTGGATCGCGGGCCTCCAGCAGAATTACATCGCCTCCAATTTCGCGGGTCAGGGCTTCGGGCGTTCCGAGCGCTACCAGGTTGCCTTCGTTCAAGATGGCGAGGCGGTCGCAGCGCTCGGCTTCTTCCATCAGATGGGTGGTGACGATGATTGAGACGCGCTCCTGATCGCGGAGGATTTGCAGATATTGCCAAAGATCATGACGAGCGCCAGGATCGAGGCCCGTGGTGGGCTCGTCGAGCAGCAAAACCTCTGGATGATGGAGCAGGCCTTTGGCAAGCTCGATGCGGCGTTGCATTCCTCCGGAAAAAGTTTCTACAAGATCGTTTCGGCGATCGAGCAATCCAACACGAGTCAGGATTTCGGTAATTCGAGATTTGAGTTCGGAGCCACGCAGTCCGTAGAGGTGTCCCTGATGCCACAGATTTTCGTAGGCGGTGAGTTTGGGGTCAACGCTTTGGGCTTGGAAGACGACTCCGATATGGCGGCGCAGGGCTCCGGGTTGGCGGACGGCGTCGAAGCTGGCGATGGTGGCGCTGCCCGAAGTCGGAACCATGAGAGTGGAAAGAATGCGGAACAGTGTGGTCTTGCCGCTGCCGTTCGGGCCGAGGAGTCCGAAGAGTTCAGCGGGCTGAACGTCGAAGGAGACGCCATTGAGAGCGGTGCGACCCTGGTAAAGATGCACGAGGTTGCGAACGGCGATGATGGGTTGGCCCGAGAGCTTGGCTGGCTCGGGGGGCGGCGCAAGGTCTAGAGCAGTTGAGTTCGGGGTCACAGACTATTCTACGACGGGAGAGCGCAGATCATCATCCTCATCTGCACTCTGAGTTTTGAAGCGCAAAACACTTAGACGGCTACTGGATCCGGGCCGGGCACGCGCTCTTCGAAAGCAACCGGAACGTGACGCCAGACCTGAATGGCAAGAATGACGGTGGTGGCGAGGAGCAATGCTCCGACGGCGACGTGGACTACGGTGGAGACGATCATCGGCAGTTCGGGCTGCGCGTTTTCTACTCCCCACATAACGCGTGTGATGAAGGCGAGAAAGCCGAGGCAGAGTTGCGCAACCATCAGGCCGAGCATGGTGATGGCGGGACGGCGGACGGCATCTACGTCCGGGTAGACGGAGATGGCGCGAACAGCGGTCCAGGACAGAACGATGGCAACGACTCCTGCATTGATGACGTGCGGCCACCAACTCAAGCCATGATGGCGAAACATAGCTCCGAGAATCAGTTGCACATAGAGCACAAAAATCGACAGCAAGGTCAAAGTGAAAAGAGCAGGGCGTCGCTGATCGAGTTGGGTGCGTGGCTGCTCTTCGACCCAGCGGCGTCCGGTGAATACAGCGATCGAGACGGCGATGCAGAAGAAGGTCTGAGCTACGGCGGCGTGTGCGCTGGATACGGGCGCAGGCAAAAAGAATAGGACGGTGATCCCGCCGAGAATCCCTTGCGCAATTACTGTTGCGAGCGCGGCCAAGCCCAGAAGGCGTAACCAGCGGCGCTTTTCAACTCGCCAGGTCCAGACGGCGAGGATGATGGTAAGCAATCCCACAAACTCCGCGAACATGCGATGACCGTGTTCGTATTTCACCCCGCCAACCATTTGCGGCATTTTGTAAAACGAGCCGAAAGTGGTCGGCCAGTCCGGAACGGACAGGCCGGCGTCATTGCTGGTGACAAGTGCTCCGGCAACGATTAGGACGAGCGTGGCGCAGGCGGTGAAGATGGCAAAGCGGTGCAGTCCGCGATGGTACGGGATTCCTATCTTTTTCAACACAATGTGCTTTCCGAAACGAAATAGTTTAGCAGACTCGGAGTTGCAACAGCGTTTCACCGGCGCCGATGAGCCTCGTCCCGACCGGAGGGCTGCCCGTTTGAGTTCCCGTTGCCCGACAGACGATTGAATTCCGCAATGCTTTACTCGGGATAGAAATGTCTACAGTTAGTCTTGCTTCGGAGCCTTGGATGAACCGGTTGAGCCTCTCCGCGAAAGCGGCTGCCTTCTTCCGGACGCGTGTAAGAAGCTTCTGGATTGGCACCTTTCACTTTACCGGCTGATCAGCTGCGAAGTGAGTTTACAGCGAGCATTCTTCTATGCCGGAGAATGTCCACTGGTAACAGCAGTGGTGGGCGATTCTATTGCCTGAATAATGGCGTCAGCGAAGTCAGAAGTGCCGGCCGTCCCACCTACGTCACGGGTGAGTTTGCTGCGGTCGCGGTAGACCTCGTCGATCGCATTACGGATTTTCAATGCCGCATCGTGCTCGCCGAGATGACGCAACATCAGCAGAGCGGATCGCAGCACGGCGGTAGGATTCGCGATATTTTTTCCGGCAATGTCAGGCGCGGAACCATGGACAGCTTCGAAGATGGCGCACTCGCGACCGAAATTCGCGCCGGGAACCAGACCTAATCCGCCGACGAGTCCTGCGCAAAGATCCGAAACGATGTCGCCGTAGAGATTCTCCATCAGCAAGATGTCGTATTGGTACGGGTTCATCACCAGTTGCATGCAAGTGTTGTCAACGATGTGCTCGCCATAGGTGATTTCGGGATACTCCTTGGAGACCGTACGGGAACAGCGCAGAAATAATCCGTCGGACATCTTCATGATGTTGGCCTTGTGGACGGAATGAATTCTCTTGCGCTGGTTCTTGCGCGCATATTCAAAGGCGAAACGCGAGATACGAGTGGATGCTTTTTCGGTGATGACCTTGATGCTCTCGACTACTCCGGGAATGACTTCGTGTTCGATGCCGGAGTAAAGTCCTTCGGTGTTTTCACGCACCACGATCAGATCGATGCCCGGGTAGCGCGTGGGAATATGGGGAAGATTGCGGATGGGACGGAAGTTGGCAAAGAGTTCGAAGCGTTTGCGGAGTTCGACGTTGATGCTGGAGAATCCGCCGCCGATGGGCGTGGTCACAGGACCCTTCAGCCCGACGCGAGTGCGCTCGATGGATTCGGTGAGCTCTTTGGGAATGTATTCCTTGTATTTTTCAAAAGCTTCGGCGCCGGCGGCGAAGCTTTCCCATTCGAATCTCACTCCGGTGGCTTCGAGCATGCGGACTGTAGCCTGGATCACTTCGGGGCCGATTCCGTCGCCGGGTATTAGAGTAATTTTGTGTGTCATAAATTATGAAGTGCGAATCGCGCTCGCTAGGATAGTCGAGGCGCCGTGCTGCGTAATTTAAATCAGGTCTTTAAGATTTTGCCTTTGGGTTCGGGAACATCCTTCGCTTTCAGCAAATCTTTCAGTTCCGCCATGAATTCCTGCACGTCTTTGAAATCTAGATAGACGGACGCGAATCGTACATAGGCGACCTTGTCATGGCGGCGCAGGCGGTTCATGATCAACTCGCCGATCTCGCTGGTTTTGCGCTCGCGCTCAGCAGATTCGATGACGAAGGTCTCGGCTTCATTCACGATCTGTTCAAGTCTGCTGATCGGCACTGGACGCTTTTCGCAGGCGCGCATGAGTCCGTTGAGAACTTTTTGGCGGTCAAACCGCTCGCGGCGTCCGTCTTTTTTTACCACCATGTATGGGATTTCGTCGATGCGCTCGTACGTAGTGAAGCGCTTCTCGCACTTCAGGCATTCGCGGCGGCGGCGGATGGAATCTGCCTCCTTGCTCTCGCGTGAATCCACGACTTTGTCATTTTCAAACCCGCAAAAGGGGCATTTCATGTGCTTGGCTGTGCTTGGAGTTAAAGAAGATTGTAGCAGGCGATGCGGGAAGAACCGACAACTTGGCATGTGCTCTCTAGGAGCTCGCTGTTTCGGGCTCGAGCAGTTCTTCACCTTCCCCTCGCTGCGGCTGACGTGGCGGATGAACCAAAGAAACCAGAATAAAACTGATGATCATCAGAAGAAACCAGGAGCCGTATTTACCGAAACGAACAAGCTGCCATCCGTTTCTCTGATGGGGATAGATCCATACCGTGGCGAACGTTCCGATGTTCTCGGCACCCCAAATAAAGAGCGCGACCAAGCCAAATCCAACCAATAGCGGCATCCGCCGGAACTTTCGATAGGGACGGTAGTAAACCCACGTCGGACCGAAAGCGACCGCCACTGCGACAAAAAGCGCGATCCGCATGTCTGGGATGAAGTGATGGGTGAAGAAATTGGCATAAATCAAAATCGCCAGAATAATCGTAACGTTGCGATTGGGATAGTGTGTATACCGCATGTCGAGGATACGTGTAGTCCGCGCCATAAAACTGCCCACCGATGCATACATGAATCCGGAGAAAAGCGGCACATGGCCGAGTCTGAAGAAATTGTTTTCGGGATAAGTCCACGAACCGACGTCCGTTTTGAAAAGCTCCATCAAGGTGCCGACGATATGGAAAATTAGTATGACTTTGGCTTCGCGCACGGTCTCCATGCGCAGAATCAATAAGAGCGCCTGCACGGTGAGCGCCGACAGAAATAGAAAGTCATAACGCGCCAGCCAGGCGTGAGGAGGCCAGAACCATTTCGTCAGTAGCACAAAGCCTAAAATAATCGCGCCGAAAAGACACGCCCAACCCTGCTTAAATCCGAAGAGGAAAAACTCCCAGAGGAATGCGTTCAACCGGCTCGTCGCTACGTGGTTCTGAAGCCGTATGCGGATTTCATGGAACCGGGATTTTGTATAGGTCAGCACGGCAGCAGCAAATTAGCACGGGCGTTCCACCGAACCAAGGCGGCATTCCAAAGACAAAAATTGAGGCCAACGATGGTTATTTTGCTTCTTCAACCGCCGCGATTTCGTCTGCTTGAGCTTCATCTGAGAGTTTGCGCAAAGACAGGCGTTCGTGATGGGAGAGCAAGAGGCCTACAGGGATTACGGCAGCAAAGGTGACGAGCCATAGCATGATGCCGCAGCTTACTGTCAGTTCCTTGGGGACAATCTTAAAGACATGATCGAGGGCGCTGATGGTTGCCAGTTGGGAGCCTCCGCCTACGCCGGGTAATTGGACCATGGATCCAATCATGCTGGAGCCCATCAGTAGAAGAACTTTGGTGGTGCTCATGGCATCCATGGGCATGCCGTAGGCGTGGGTCACTTCCTTGTAAGCCAGTGCGATCACCCACCACATCAGAATGGATACAGCAGACAGCTGGATAAATTCCCAGGGTCCGTGAATGGTGTTGAGGCCGAGGGTGAACTCGCGGATCTTCAGCGAGATGCGATGGCCGAGGTTTTCGGCCAGGTGGGAAAAGCGGTTTTCGACCCATTGCGCGATTCGGTTTCCGCGATAGGCAATCAGTACAGCTCCGGTGAGCAGGCCGAACACGAGCGCAATTAGAGCGTATCCCGTGAGATGGATCCAGTGGCGGACATCGGGGGGGGCGGCGTCGGTGAAGGCGCGCAGCTTGGAGGGCAAGAAAATTGCGGCCACCATGAGGACAGTGAAGCCGCCTACGTCGAAGATACGCTCCACCGCCCAGACTGCCACTTGCGAAGCGAAAGGCAAGTTGTGGCGGCGGGCGATTAGATACGGACGGATCATTTCACCGGCTCGTCCGAGGAGCGCGAGCGCGGTAAATCCAATCATGGTGGGCGGGATTAGTCCAAGGATAGAAGCGTCTTTTTGAACGGGCCGAAGAAAGATCTTCCAGCGCACGGCGCGCAGGATGTACGCAAAGTAGATGAGTAACACTCCGTGGAGAATGTGGCGCCAATTCAAGCCGTATTGAAACAATTTGGCCCAGTCGAAATTCTTGTATGTCCGGAACTGGAGGTAGATAAGCACCGCCAATACCAAGAACACGACCGCGTACACTGCGTTTTTTTTATTGACCATGCGGCGCTAAGTTCGGAAGGGAAGCACACGGGTGGTGAGCACTGCCCCACATGAAGGTAAACGAGGAAGCAAGAAGGGTCAACGCGAAGGCTCGGCTGCGGCGACGGTGAGCGCGGGCTTCCGCGCTGAGTGAGATGGGCTCGGCGCTTTCGTGGCAACAGGTTTCAGTTTGGCGGCGGCTTTTTCCTGGGCGATCTTCTTAGTATTGTACTCGTGGACGATGCGGGCCACATAGGCGCGAGTTTCGCGGAACGGCGGTACTCCCTGATACTGCTCGACACGCTCCGGGCCTGCATTGTAAGCGGCGAGCGCTTTGACGAGATCGAAATTGTAGCGCTCCAGAAGTTCGCGCAGATAGCGGCTTCCACCCTCGACATTGGCTTGCGGATCGAAGGCATCGTTGACGCCGAGTTGACTGGCGGTGCCGGGCATCAGTTGCATCAGTCCGCGGGCGCCTTTGGGGGAAACGGCGTGCGCGTTGAATCCGCTTTCGGCGTGGATGACACTGTTTACCAGGTCGGGGTCGAGATGATAGTTGGCGCTGGCGCTGTTCACGACGTCATTCAGAGGCGGCGTGGGCGCAGATTTCTCGGACAAGGAATTCACGTCCTGAATCGAGGTTTGAGAATCTATAGGTGCTGGCAGAAGATCTTTCTCATATCCGGTGATTTCCTCGGTCGGTTCGTCGATGAAACTGGAGTCATCGGCCGAGAGAAAAAGGCGAGTTGTGTTTCCGATTACCTGGCGATGATCGTGGCGGATGCTGAAGCCGTTGCGGAGGATGGCAAGGTCGGCGGCCGTTGCCGGGCTAGCGAATAGAATTACGGCTACGGCACAGCAAAAAGCGGATGCATTGGCGGCTCGATTTTTAGCAATTCGGTTCATCTTACGCCACCCATTACCCACACCCGTGGTGGGACGGGCGAGGACGCCCGTCGCTCCATTATTTATTTGTTCCACCATTACAAGCTGCTCAAGATCGCTGTTCCGGCCGTCTGTTGAACGACCGCTGGTTCGATTGCCTTGCCGTCCATTACGTACTCGATAGCGGCGGTTACTCCGCTTTCGGCGTTCGAGCGAGTTAGCTTCCAGCCACGGGAGCGTAACTCTTCCGACGCATTTCCCATGATAAAGGGATGACCGGCGAAAGCAAGCATTTCAATATCATTATAGTTATCACCGATGGCCATGACCTGCTCTGAGGTAATACGGCGGTAATTGGCCCAGCGCTCCAGCGCATGACCCTTGGAACAACCGGCGTTGAGCACGTCGACAATCGAAAGATCGCGGCCGGGATATTCGGTACGCAAAACTGTGATCGGGAGGCCACAGCGTTCGAGGACTCGCAGCGCCCGCTGCATTTCTTCAACCGGTCCGCAGAACATGGCTTGAACAGGGTCGGTCGTGAGTGCATTCTCAATTGGGACCACAAACTGGATGTATTGCATATTTTTCTCCAGCCAGCGCTGGATACTGCCTTCCAGCCGGTCAAGACGCTCGAGAACAAGGGTGCCCCGGCCGTCGCCCGTAAGAGCATTGCTGTCAAAGGTTAGAACGGTTTGGCCGCGAAATTCTTGCATTACGTGGACGAGGTCGCGGCAGGTTGCCACGGGAAGCAGGTCGCGGTGGAAAGTCTCCCCGGAGAGTGACCGGGTGATGGCTCCGTTGGAACAGATCAGCCAGAGATCGAATCCCAGTTGTTGAGCGATGGGCAGGGCGAAGGTGTGGCGTCGCCCAGTGACCAGAATGACTTCGACGCCCTGGGCGTGTGCCCGACGGAGGGTCGCTAGATCGGTTTCTGAAATGCGGAATTCGGGGTTGAGCAGGGTGCCGTCAATATCGATGGCAATGAGGCGGAGGGAATTGGCGGTCACGGTTAATTTTAACATCCGCCTTTTGATGTTAGAGAGATCGGCACGAGTCTTACTCGTGCCGATCCGCATTCCGATTCGATTTTCAATTCACCTAGCCTTAAGGCAGGTTGTAGGCACAAAGGTTGTTGTAGCCGCAGACGGCGTAGAGGGTTCCGTTGACTATCGCCGGTTGCGAGGTTGTGCCGCCGCCGAAGTTCGAATCCCATAGCAGTTCTCCGGTGGAAGCGTTGAGCGCACAAGTTCCGTTGCATTCGGCATAGACAACTCCGTTGGCGACGGAGGGCGCGGAGGAGAAATTATTTGTCCCAGAGCCCGTCCAGAGTAGTTTGCCGGTCTTCCCAGCGAGGGCGTATTGCTGGCCGTAGTAAGTTCCGCCAACGTAAACCACACCTTTCGCGACGGCTGGGCGGTTATAGCTGTTGCCGACGTCGAGGCCAGTGACCTTCCAGAGCTGCCCTCCGGTTTTCGCGTTGAACGCGTAGACGGTGCCGCTGAAGGTGTTGACGTAGGCGGTATTGCCCGAGACGGCGACGGGAGAACCTGAGTCTCCCGTGGGAGCGCACCAAGCTGTCGCTCCGGTGGTAATTTCTACGGCGCAGACGCCTTCGTTGCTGTCGTTCGGATAGAACGTGCCATAGTAGACGAGTCCTCCGGAGACGGCAGCCGGGTAGTCGGTGGGGGCGTAGCAATCGTTATCTCCGCCACCGCCAGCGCCACCATCGCCGCAATTGCCAATTGCCCAAATCTGGGCGCCGGTCTTGGCATTGAGCCCGACGATGTAACCCACGCGTAGGCTTGCCGTGTCGGCTTCGCCAATGACGACGACACCGTTTGAAACGACGGGGCCATTGTAGGGGCCGCTACTTACTGCGCCGCCATCGTCGTAGATCGCCCAACTCCAGAGCAGTTTGCCGGCTTTTTTGCCTGTGAGCCCGACGGCACAGACGCCGGCGTGTCCGCCGCCGAGGTCATCGAGCTGACAGTTGACATAGATCGTGGTGCCGGAAATCGCCATGCCTTGTGCGGTTCCACCATAGGCGTAGCCGGTTTCGGTGCCAGAGAATGTCCAGATCACTTTGCCGGTGGTTGCGTTTACCGCGTAGAGGTTGCCATCGGAGGAATCGATATACACGGTGTTGCCCGAAATTAGCGAGGGAACGTTGATTTCTCCGTTTGTCTGAAATAGCCAAGTCTGAGTCAGCCCGGAGACGTTCGAGGCGGTTAGCGTCGTTTCCTTGGGGTTATAGCCCACGTGAGCGGCGTTGTATCCGGTTTGTAGCCAGTTCACCGTGGTTACCGTGTCGGCTTTGATGCTGTCGGTTTGAGCTTGAAGTGGAAGAGCTCTTCCAGCGGTAAGAATGAAAACGGTTAGCAGTACGGCTAGGCGCGCAAGCCATTGGCGAGTGCAATTCATTAATTCTCTCCTTGGGAGTCTGATTTTTCGTGGCCCTGGGAAATCCGCCGAAGATCTTTGTCGGCTCAAACTCCGGAACCGTTGCGACGGCTCCGAACGCGGCGCCAATGTGCCCTGAAAGAAGGGGCTCGGTCAATACTTTGGGCGTTATCCGTTCGTGCAGTGAGTGTGACGCAGTAAAAGTCTTGTTTGCAGTACGATGCGCCAAGTTGTTACTTGGAAGATGAGTCGTAAGACAGTCTCAAAACGAGTTCAGGCGGGGTAAAGTTTGTTTCCGTCTTTGATTATTTCGATGGTAGACTTGCGGCCTCCCCTGAAGTGACTCCGTTTTATGCCTGCTAATTCATTGAAGCGCACGCTTAATACGGTCGTCCTATTCGGTGTTTTTGAGGCCGACTTGCGCTCGGAGGAGTTACGCAGAAATGGGGTCAAAGTCAGAATTCAGGACTTACCCTTTCGAGCTTTGAAGCTTTTGTTGAGTCGTCCGAACGAAGTCATCACGCGCGAAGAGTTTCGTCAGACTTTGTGGCCGGGCGATGTCTTCGTTGATTTTGACCTCGGAATTCGCAGCGCGATCAAGCGCCTGCGAGACGCTCTTGGCGATTCGGCTGACAATCCTATCTTTGTTGAAACCGTTGACCGACGCGGTTACCGCTGGATTGCTCCAACACATTTCGAAACTGAGGCAGCCGCTGGGGTCGAATTCGAAGAGGCGGATGCGGCCACTCCCGTCTTAGTCGCAACGTCTTCTAAGTCATCCAATTGGAAAGCAGGGATTGGGAGAGTAGAGAACTGGAAGATCACGAATTGGAAGATCGCTGGTGCGACGGTGGCAGCCGTGGTGGTTGTGGGAGCCTTGAGTCTGGCGCTGCTCAATCGCCGCCCGAGCGCCGATTCCGTCGCGGTTCTCCCGTTCACCAATGGCAGTGGAGACGCCAATACCAACTATCTCAGCGAGGGCTTCACTGAATCGCTGATCGGCAACCTTGCCCATGTTCCTGAACTTAAGGTGAAGTCTCGCAGCTCGGTGTTTCGTTACAAAGGGAAGGACGTCGACGCCCAAAAGGCGGGCGATGAGCTGGGGGTGTCGGCGCTGGTAAGTGGACAGGTAACGTCGCGGGGAGACAGCATTGAAGTGAGCACCGAGCTGATCAACGTTCGCGACAACACCGAAATCTGGGAGCACCACTACAGCGGTAAGACCCCGGATATCGTCTCGTTGCAGATGCAGATCGCTGGCGACATCGCGGGAAAGCTGCACTCCAAGCTCAGCAACTCCGAAAAGCAGCAGGTCACCCGGCAAGGCACACAGAATCCAGAGGCCTATGATCTTTATTTGAAGGGCCGCTATGCGTGGAACAACCGGACGCATGCTGAGCTGGAGAAAGCGATCGCCTATTTCAATGAAGCCATCGCGAAAGATCCCGATTATGCCCTGGCCTATTCAGGGCTGGCCGATGCCTATAACGTGCTGCCGAACTATGGCGGGACACAGAGCGAAGATTTTCCCAAATCGAATGCGGCCGCACGCAAGGCGCTGGAGTTAGATCCGGCACTGGCCCATCCTCACGCCGTTCTCGGAAATAACGAGATGCAGTACGACTGGGATTTTGCGGGCGGAGAGGCGGAGTTCAGGAAGTCTTTCGAACTCGACCCTGACGATGCCACGGCGCGCCAGTGGTACGCGGACGATCTTGCGATGATTGGGGGCAGAGAACAGGAAGCGATCGCCGAAGTGAATCGTGCGCATGAGCTCGATCCGCTCTCTCCTGTCATCAGCAGAGTGATCGGAAGTGTTTTCGCCTGGACGCGGCACTTCGACGAAGCCATTGCGGTTTGCACGAAGCTGGCAAAGGACGACCCGACATTCGCCATCGCGCACGACTGCCTGGCTCAGGCCTATTGGGGAAGGCGCATGTACCCGCAGGTGATTGAAGAGTGGCGGATCTACGGACCACTATCCGGCTTTCCGGGCGACATTGAATCCGCTGCCGCGATGGAGCGAGGATTTCAAGCCGCGGGATGGAAAGGCGCTCTTACCGAGGTGATCGAATACCGGATAGCGCGACGTAAGACGTCCTATTACTCAGCCTTCCTCATTGCCACTTTCTACGCTGATCTAGGGGATAAAGAGCAGGCTTTCGCATGGCTCAATACGGCCTATCAGGAACGCGATTTCCTGCTGATTTCTTTGAACACTAACTTCCGGCTGGATCCCGTGCGTTCTGATCCGAGGTTTGCCGAGTTAGTCCGCAGAGTCGGTCTGCCGCAGTAACCGGGGACGGAAATAGGGAACGTCCCGACTAAAAAAGTCGACTTGGTAGGGAATAAAAGCCGGACGGTCGGTCAGTTTTAGTCCCTCTTACTCCAGATGGCCCGTCCCGAAACGGGTTTCACGCGATCTATCTGCCGACTTATTCGTCCAAAATATTTCAACAAAACACTCAATCTGAGTTATTATGCTGGCGCTAACATGCCGTGACTCTAAGTCGTATAGGTTTGAGTCCAACCAATCACGATGTTAAATCACGAAAAATCGACAGGATAAGAACATGAGAAAAGATAGCCTCCCTCTCGCACGCGTGGCTGCTTTCGTATGCGCAGCCGCATTCTTGTTGTTCACAATCCCATTACAAGCCCAGTCGCAGCAATTATCAACGCGCCATGTCCGCCCAGAGGTTGCCAGTGGAGAGGCAAAGCTCGTCGGGCAGCTTCCACCAACCGATACTCTGCGCTTCGACATTGTCATGCCGTTGCGCGATCGGACAGGACTGCAAAGTTTTCTACGGCAGCAATACGATCCTACATCCGCTTTCTACCATCAGTTTCTTACGCCACAGGAATTTACTGCTCGCTTCGGCCCCAGCCAGGAAGACTGGAATACCTTGCTTGCTTTTGCGAAAGCGAACGGCTTTGAGATCGTCAGCGGAACTCGCGACAGCCGAGACCTGAGGCTTAGCGGCTCAGTGGCGAATATCGAGAAGGCATTCCACGTAAACATGGGTGTGTATCAGGATCCCAACGAAGACCGGAAATTCTTCGCTGTGGATCGCGAGCCTACCGCGGACCTTCCATTCCAGCTATGGCACATCACCGGTTTAGACAATGATTCCAGGCCGCATCCGATGTATGTCAAGAAGAGCGACTACGCGAAGGCCCAGGGGATCGATCCCGATAAGGTCGTATCCCACGCCACTACCGGATCCGGCCCATCGGCTTCCTTCTTGGGCAGCGATATGCGCGCCGCCTACTATGGCGGAACGGCACTCACCGGCACCGGCCAGAACATCGCCCTGTTCGAATTCGCGGGCACCGATTTAGCCGACCTGACCACCTATTACAAGAACGTCGGACAAACGGAACCTTACACTCCCACTCTCATTTCTACGGGCGGATACAGTACGACGTGCGTCGATAGCGGCCGTAGCGCATGCGATGACACTGAGCAGACCCTGGATATGACGCAGGCGATGGGCATGGCTCCAGGCTCCAAAATGCTCTATATGTATGTCTGCGGCGACGTCCTCGCTAGTGGATCAGGAAATATCAGCGACACTTCCTGCATCAGCGCAATGGTTACGAACACGGACGCTCCGTTGTCCTTGCAGATCAGCTGTTCATGGGGATGGACGCCGGCGGACCCCAGCACTCTCGATCCGTACTTTGAGCAGATGGCCTCTCAAGGCCAGAACTTCTTTGCCGCGTCAGGCGATAGTTCCGCCTGGTCAGCGTCGAATGAAGCATGGCCTGCGGACGATGCGAATATCGTTTCGGTCGGGGGCACAGACTTAACAACTAGCGGAGCGGCTGGCCCCTGGGCATCGGAAACCGCCTGGGCAGATAGCGGCGGCGGCATCTCTCCGGATTCGATTCCGATCCCGTCCTGGCAACAGCTCTCGGGCGTGATCACCTCGGCCAATAAAGGGTCAACCACGTTGCGGAATGGTCCAGACGTTTCAGCCAACGCGAACTTTACCTTTTACGTCTGCGCCGACCAAACCACTTGTACGGCTAACGAGTATGGCGGAACCAGCTTTGCGACCCCGATGTGGGCCGGCTACCTGGCTCTGGCCAATCAACAAGCGGCGGCCAGTAGCAAGACGATTGGCTACATCAATCCGATCATTTACCCGGATGCTCTCACCTCGAGCTATAGCACCCTTTTCCACGACGTCACCAGTGGTAGTTGCGGAACCTATTCCGCGATTACCGGCTACGATCTGTGCACAGGATGGGGCAGTCCGAAGACGACCGGCATAATCAACTTACTGGCTGGTGCGGCGACGGCGAGCTTCACGCTCTCGGACTCGCCTAGTAGTCTGTCGATCACGCAAGGTGGCAGCGGAACCAGCACCGTCACGGTGACCGATGTTAACGGATTCACCGGCAGCGTAACGCTGGCGGCATCCGGTCTGCCAAGCGGTGTAACTGCTGCATTCGGCACGAACCCAACAACCGGGACCAGCGTGCTGACCCTCACAGCCAGCAGCACGGCCACTACTGGAACGTCCACGGTGACCATCACTGGAACCTCCGGCAGCCTGACCGCGACCACTACGCTTGCTCTCACTGTGAGTGCAACAGCCACGCCTAATTTCACCATCGCAGCTTCTCCGGCTTCGGTGACAGTGACCCAGGGTGCCAGCGGAACTAGCACTATCACGATCACGAGCACGGGCGGATTCAGTTCCGCAACGACGTTGTCTGCCACTGGATTGCCCAGCGGCGTGACCGCAGCGTTCTCCACCAACCCTGTGACTCCAGCGGCGAACGGCAGCGTCACCTCAACGCTTACGCTCACTGCTTCCGCCGCAGCGACTGTTGGAGCTGCTACAGTGACGATCACCGGAACCTCCGGTTCACTCACTCACAGCACAACCATCGCTTTGACGGTCAATTCTTCTTCGGGAACGAAGAACTTCACCCTGTCCTTGTCACCGGCATCTTTCACTATCGATGAACGCGGCAGCGTATCCACTACTCTCACTGTTACGAGTGTGAATGGATTCAATTCTGCTGTTAGCTTGAGCGTGAACGAATTCCCGAGTGGCGTGACAGCGACGGCCTCGGCCAACCCCGTGACACCGCCGGCAAACGGCAGCACAACTGTAACGCTCACGTGGAGCGCTTCCAGACGTGCGCCAACTGGAACCACAACCATCGAATTGATCGGGACCTCCGGATCACTCACTAACGAGATACCTGTCACCATAACGGTTGCGCCATGACGAAGACCGTCTAGGTAGCGATCGGATCGGTAAATCATCCATCAACCATTCGAGCCGGCCTCAGTCGAGGCTGGCTCGATTTTTTGTGGAAGCAAGTGTGAATCCGATTTTGCTGCAGTATGAAAATATTATGAATTTACGCGCAAAATCCTTTATAGCTCCGATCAGAATTTGGAGTTAGACACGGGCGATTTATGCCGATAAGTTAGGGCATGGAAAACTTAATCAGCTTTGAATCGCCTCTTGATCTAATCCATGAGATTGGTGGCCGCCTGGCAGCGGCCGACGGTTTTCATGAAGTGCTGGACCGTGTGGTCGAGTTTGTCTCCGCGCTGGTGAAATGCGATTCCTGCCTGATCTATGTGCTCGAAGGCGAATATCTCGTCTTGCGGGCTTCGAAGAATGCGCATCCTGATGTAGTGGACCGGCTCAAAATCCGTGTGGGGCAAGGCATTACAGGCTGGGTCGCGGAACATCACGAACCGGTCGCAATTTCAGAGAAGGCGGCACAAGATTCGCGCTTCCAATTTTTTCACGAGCTACCAGAAGACAGTTATGAGGCTTTTCTTTCGGTGCCTCTGCTGTGCAGAGGACGGGTGGTGGGGGTGATTAATCTGCAACATCGCCGGCCTCACATCCACAAACTGAAAGAGATTCGGATCATCTCGGCGATCGGATTTCTGGTCGGCGCAGAAATTGAATTGGCTCGCATGGAGGAAGTGAACTCCAACCTGACAAATCAATTGCAGACGCGCAAAGTTGTGGAACGCGCCAAAGGCATTCTGCAACGCGATCTGGGATTGAGCGAGGAGCAAGCCTACCTTGCTTTGCAACAGCAAAGCCGGCAAAAACGCAAAGCGATGCGAGAGATCGCTGAGGCCATTATCCTGAGCGAGGACGTGAAAGTGAACACGCGCATGCCCGCCGTCTCGTAATGGATGTTGCATAAACTAATTTTCCGCCTGTAGTTGCCAGCCTGTAGAAATGCGGCTTGCTGCGTCCCCCACAGATGAAGCGAGCCGCTTCTGCAGTCCATCCACGATTGGTCAAGTTCTGCTCAGCTACAACCAAAGATTCCAGCGCAATCGAATCCGCACAAGAAAAGCCGGGAGCAGATGGCTACCTGCTCCCGGTAGGCGATAGCTGCGATCGAGATCCGGATGTGGGCCAGAACTCTAACTCGCAACTGAGTGGCGACCTACCTTGCAACTATCGGGAAGGGCTTTCATTTGGAACGACAAAACGAATGCTCATTTCGTAGTCTGGCAATTCCAATGAGCTGACAAAACTTTGCCCTTTTCTCGACACTAGAACGAGATGGCTAATTTCGTCCGACCTGAGTTCGTCGATGTCGCTCACCAACATCATGGCGTCGGTGCCGGTTCCGTTGAGCCCTCGCAACACTAGGAATGTCGGTCGACCTATGGTTTTGAGAGTGAAGGTGTAGTCTCCAGCACGAATGACATTATTCTGCCAATGCACATCGTGAGAAAGCGTGAAGAGACCGTGTGCATCCTCGGCATTAGCCAGAGTCGGCTGAATGCAAAAGATGCTCAGAGTTAAAACGGCAGCATATGCGAATTTGCGAAGCGATCTCATGAAATCTCCTTTTCTTGGTCTAAAAGGCACACGACGAGCATGTAGCGGATCGGCGCGCGCTTAGATAAGTGGGAGAACAACGAGGTCAGCAGATTTGCAACGCAGCGTACTAGGCTGAACGCAAAAATCAATTCGAAAGGATCCGCCGCTGAGCGGGACTCGAACTAGAAGCACTATGCGGGAATTCGGCCGCATCGTCCAACAAAAAAAATTGATGTGGTGAATTTGCAGAGACAGTGCGGTTAGGGAGACCGGCGTTAATGCCACCCAATGCGTTGTAGATGCCATTAAAGTGGTTTTCCAGTGGATTCAGACGCAGATGTTTGCCAAATGTTCACCGAATACGAGAACATGTTTGGTTTGCATACATCTCACAGTTCCTACAAGGAAGCAGCCAAAATATGGCGAAGGCAAAAAAGTCTCCAAAGAAAGAAGTGAAGCGCGCGAAGTCGACAGTCGAAGTAAAGTCTGTGGTCAGAGCACATGGCGGAGTTGAGGATCACGGCGTGATTGCGCCGGCCAAGGGCAAGCTGGGTGTGATGATCCCCGGCATGGGCGCGGTGGCGACAACATTTGTTGCGGGAGTGGAAGCGGTGCGCAAGGGAATCGCACAGCCCATCGGATCCCTCACGCAGATGGGAACGATTCGCCTGGGAAAGCGCACCGACGGCCGGTCTCCCAAAATTAAAGAGTTCGTTCCTCTCGCCGGGCTGAATGATCTGGTCTTCACCGGCTGGGACATTTTCGAAGACAACATGTATGCGGCCGCTCGCAATGCCGGAGTGCTGGAGCGCGACCTGCTCGACAAAGTAAAAGGAAGGCTCAGCGCTATCACGCCGATGAAGGCCGTGTTCGATCACAATTACGTAAAGCGGATCGACGGGCCTAACGTCAAGAAGGGGAAGAACAAGCTTGACCTGGCCGAGCAGCTTCGCCAGGACATCCGCGATTTCAGGAAGTCGAGTGGCGCCAGCCGGCTGATCACTATCTGGTGCGCATCGACTGAAACCTTCATCGAGCCGACCGCTGCTCACCAGAGTGTGAAGTCGCTAGAAAAAGCGATGAAAGAGAACGACGAAAATATCGCGCCTTCGATGATTTACGCCTACGCTTCGCTAATGGAAGGCGTGCCCTTCGCGAACGGCGCGCCGAATCTGACGGTGGACATACCTGCGATGCTTGAACTCTCACGCGAGCGCGAAGTTCCCATCTGCGGCAAGGATTTCAAGACCGGCCAGACGCTGATGAAGACCGTGCTCGCTCCCGCCTTCAAGGCGCGGCTGCTCGGACTGAGCGGATGGTATTCGACCAACATCCTAGGCAACCGCGATGGAGAAGTGTTGGATGACCCCGGGTCGTTCAAAACCAAGGAGGAATCGAAGCTCGGAGCGCTTGAGCATATTCTCCAGCCGGCGTTGTATCCCGAACTTTATGGGAACATGTACCACAAAGTTCGCATCAACTATTATCCGCCGCGCGGCGATAACAAAGAAGGCTGGGACAACATCGACATCTTCGGATGGCTCGGTTATCCCATGCAGATCAAGGTCGATTTCCTGTGCCGCGATTCAATTCTTGCCGCTCCGATCGTACTTGATCTCATCCTCTTCCTGGATCTGGCGCAGCGCACTCCAGAGTTGCGCCGGCTCGGGATTCAAGAGTGGTTGAGCTTCTACTTCAAGTCGCCGATGACCGCGCCGGGGCTGTATCCCGAGCATGATCTGTTCATCCAGCTAATCAAGCTGAAGAATACTTTGCGCTACCTCAAGGGTGAAGAGCTGATCACGCACTTGGGTCTGGAGTACTACGATTAGCTGTGTGGCGCGGGCGCCCTCGCCCGCGCTCTTGCGCAGTTTCGAAGCCAGCTCAAGATAAAAATCTCTCGATGGCTCCTAAAAAATCGCTACTGAAGCGCTCCGAAGCTGGGCACGACACGCGCTATATAAAATTGCAGAAGAATTACTGCTTCGCCTGCGGCACGGACAACGTCGACGGCATGCGCCTGCGCTTCAGCTATCACGAGGAGCGTAAGTGTTTCGTGTGCCATTTTCGTCTCGGCAAACGCTACACGGGACCGCCTGGACACTGCCATGGTGGCATCATCGCGACCATTCTGGATGAGGCGATGGGCAAGGTGAATAAACTGCGTCAGGTAGTGGCACTGACCTCCGAGATTACTGTGAAATATCTGAAGCCTGTACCGCTGAAGCAACCGCTGCGTGTGGAATCGCGCGAAGTTGAAGTGAAGGGCCGGAAGCACATCAATATGGCTGAGATCATGAACGAAAAAGGGGAAGTGCTGGCGCGCAGCCAGGGCCTGTTCATCGCTATCGATCCTCAACGCATGTTCGCGCGATTTGTGGAGCGCTAGTAGATCCTCTTCTTGAGCCGCTGCACGCGAATCAGGTACCGCGAACCGTTATAGGGCTGTAAAATAAAGTCAGGGCAACGTGATTCCAGCACCCTTAACGGGTTTGCTGACGGCTGACGGCTGAAAGCTGTTCCCAGAAAAGAGTAACCCTATGTCGCAGAACAATGGACACAACAGCACCAACCTTCGTCTAAAGACCGGCCTCGCCGAAATGCTCAAAGGCGGCGTCATTATGGACGTCACCACTGCCCAGCAAGCCGAGATCGCCGAGCGTTCCGGCGCCGTCGCCGTCATGGCCCTTGAGCGCGTCCCCGCGCAGATCCGCGCCGAAGGTGGAGTGGCGCGCATGGCCTCGCCCAAAATCATCCGCGAAATCATGGGCGTCGTCGACATTCCAGTCATGGCCAAGTGCCGCATCGGCCACTTCGCCGAAGCCCAAATTCTGCAAGAGCTCGGCGTCGATTACATCGATGAGTCAGAAGTTCTCACCCCCGCCGACGAAGCGCATCACGTCGATAAGCACGCCTTCACCGTCCCCTTCGTCTGCGGAGCCCGCAACCTGGGCGAAGCTCTGCGGCGCATCGCCGAAGGCGCAGCCATGATTCGCACCAAAGGCGAAGCCGGCACTGGAGACGTAGTCCACGCCGTCCGCCACATTCGCCAGATCGTGCAGGAGATGCGGATTCTCACCGTGCTCGGCGAAGAAGAACTCTACGCCAAGGCCAAAGAGCACGGCGCTCCCTACGAACTGATCAGGATGGTGGCGCGAGACGGCAAGCTGCCCGTCCCCAATTTCTCCGCCGGAGGAATCGCCACTCCAGCCGACGCCTCGCTAGTGATGCAACTGGGAGCCGAAGCCGTATTCGTAGGCTCCGGCATCTTTATGAAGAACTCGACCGAATTCGCCGACCCCGTGGAAGCCGAGAAGCGCGCCAAGGCAATCGTGCAGGCGGCTACGCATTATAAAGACCCTAAAGTTTTACTTGAAGTCAGCGAGGATCTGGTCGGAGCCATGAAGGGGCTGGCCGTGTCTTCGCTGGATGAGGCGCATTTGCTGCAAACAAGAGGGTGGTAAGCAAACCAAAGGCTAGCGAGCCTTTGCGGTACGAACATCGCGCCCGCGTTTGGAGCGGATGAATATATCTTGACAATTACTCTAGTCAGTGCTAAGTGTAGCCGCGTAATACTCCTGGAGACCAAGTAAGCACCACTCTTAAGGAGGCTGCTATGCTCCGCAAGCTTTCATTGCACTGGCTGTTCCTCGTCGTTGTTATCCTTACAGCAAACTTGGCACACGGGCAATGTGCCTCCTGCGTCAAGATCGGCCAATGCGGAAACTCTAACAGTGGGGGATGCCTTTGCATCATGAGCGGCAACGGTTTCTGCCAAAGGTGCGGGGTCTGTGTCGCCGGAGCCTGCACGACACCCTGCGAAGATCCCAACACAAGCAAACGGAATGACGGGTCCAAGAGCGGCCCAGCCCGGGAACTGATGCCACCTTCGCATGAGCAGCTTGCTGCTCATCCCTGGATCAGCGACGACAAACTTCCCGCACTCATCGCTCCATATTCGCCAGCAATCGGTCACTTGCTTAAAGAGGAGCAGCAGGTTTTGCGCGCGAAGTGGTGCACGAACTTCGTTCGAGGGAACATGGCGATCATCCCCGGGGACGAATCGACAGCATATAAATGGGAGTGGATTCTTCAAGACGGGGGGATGAGTTTCGGGTGAAGCGGCTGAGCGACGGCGACGAACAGCGGATAATAGTCACCCACACGAGATGGATCATCTACAGAGGCGACGAACTCGATAACGTGGTGGCTAAGGGCGACCTGTAATCAGCGGGCCCTAATCTAACAGAGGAAATCAAAATCCCTAGTTCTAGCGCCATAATTCGAGTCGAAAAGGGGTGAAGGGATGAAACTACCTTGCCAATTCAGTGGTCTTTTAGCTAACGTCCTGCTTGTAGCTACCGTCCTGCTTGCGGCAGCGCTAGCCTCGGCACAGGGAGGGTGCGTAGGTTGCAGGGAAGGCCAGTGCGCCGTGGCAAACGCTGGCGGGTGTCTTTGCGTTATGGGAGGCGGTATCTGCCAAACATGCGGCGCCTGCACGTACGGCACATGCTTCGTGCCTTGCAAGGAGAACCCCAACACCAGCGACACAGGGGCTGTACCGACCTCACAGGGGGCCAAGGCGAGAATGGATCCTCCCACGTCAGGGCAACTCTCGTCACATTCATGGATCAGCGACGATGCGTTTCCGCTGACCGTCGCGAAGCGCTCCCAGGTGTTGGGAAGTCTTATAGGCAAGGAACAACGGGTATTGCGGGCGGCATGGTGCACAAACTTCGTCCGGGGGCATGTGACCATCAACCCGGAGGAGAAGCCTACCATCTATAAGTGGGAGCTGATCTTCCGAAGCGGGGCGGATGAGTTTCGAGTGAAGCGTCTGAGCGATGGCGGGGACGAACAAGGAATAATAATCACTCCCACAAGGTGGATTCTCTACCGTGGTGATGATTTCGATAACATAGTCGCTCAGGGATCGATGGACGAGCCCCATCCGCAGCAATAGGTGGGTTGGGGGGTGGCCCAGCCCAATCAGTATCACAGCTCTTCAGGATGCAGCGGCGCTCCTTAGAAAAATCAACAGCCCCGCTAGTCAGGCGGGGCTCATCAAAATGCCAGTAGATACGCTACCCATCAAGCACCCCCGATTGTAGCGCATGAAATTTGTTTTGCACTCGTGTTAAATACACCGTGCCTACCAATAGCTTCCCAATTCGGGACACAATCCAATAAATTTCTCTCCGCCCATCTTGCGATATATTCTCGGCCGCCCCAGACACTCCTATAAGGGCCCGTAGTGTAAGGGGAACACGGCACTCTGTCACAGTCGCAGATGCGGGTTCGAATCCCGTCGGGTCCATTCTCCCAGTGGTAAGGAGAAGTTCCGATTGAGGAGAGAAAGCAGAGATATCTCCTCAAGTAACTTGACTCTAGTGTGCCGTTCCCCGATACTGAATCTGACAGAGTGCCTTACACTACGCTTTCTCAATGGTCCCGCCACCGCGGGGCCATTCGTGTTTTGGGTGGGATTTTGACTTCCTACCTTGCCGGACGGAGTAAAATGTCTTCATGACGCAAGAGGTTTCCGAGCTTCTAAAGAAAGCCCTGGCCCTTCCGCAGGAAGCTCGTGCCGCTTTGGCAGGATCGCTTCTGCCTTGACGATAAAGGGGATGCTTCGGTCGAAGAGGCATGGAGCCATGAAATTGCGCAACGCATCCATGAACTGGATTCCGGCAAGGTAAAACCGATTCCATGGGCCGAGGCGCGGCGTCAGATCACCGCCCTCCTCAATCGCTAAGTTACTGAACGGACAAAGCCCTACTTTGTGCGATCGACGTACACTTCGCCGCCTTTCATTACGAATGCTACTTTTTCCATTACGGTGATATCGGACAACGGATCGCCATCGACGGCTACGATATCGGCGAACTTTCCGGGTTCGAGGGTGCCGATATCATTCGAGCGGCCGGTGAGTTCGGCGCCATTGATGGTCGCGGCGCGGAGGGCATCGAGCGGCGTCATGCCTCCTTTTACCAGCGCTCCAAATTCTTTTGACACAAAGTCGGGATCGTCATCGACGCCATATGCAATTTTGAGATGATGTGCCAGTGCGCGTTGAAAGGCCGGTCCTTGCTCCTTCAAAATAGCTACGCCTTTGGCAAAGCTCACTGCATCGCGTCCCTGCGAGAGCCCGGTTATCATGTCGTGCTGAAAACAAAATAACGTTGGAACCAGCCAGGTGCCGCGTTGTTCCATCAAACGCGCGCCTTCTTCATCGAGCATGGTGCCGTGTTCAATCGAGTCCACTCCCGCCCGCACGGCGGCTTTGATGCCCTCGGTGCCTTCGGCGTGGGACATAACTTTTTTGCCGGCGCGGTGCGCAACCTCGACGGCTCTGGCCATTTGCTCCTCGCTGAGCTCCTGCACACGGTAGTCGCTGATTGGGTCCATCACTCCACCGGTGGCCATCAGTTTGATCCAGTCCGCTCCATATTTAATGTCACGCCGCACCACGGCGGCGATTTCATCAGGCGTGTCGGCGATGTTTGGTCCGCGCGGCAATCCAGCATCTGGAGCGAGCACGTCGCCGTCACCGTGGCCCCCATTAAGCGAAATGCAGCCGCCCGCCGATACCATACGCGGGCCGCGAATCAATCCCTGGTTAATGCTGTCGCGGAGAGCGAATTGTCCGTAGAAAGCATCGCCTTCGCAAGCATCGCGCAATGCCGTGAAGCCGTGATCGAGCCAGATCTGTAAATTGCGCACTCCCCAAATCGCCTTCTGCGGCGAGGACTCGCGCAGGCTTCCCGTCGACGATTGATCTTTGGGATTGCCCAAAATGTGCGCGTGAGAATCGATGAGGCCGGGCACGACCGTATATTTCGAGAGATCAATTACGCGCATTCCTGCGGGAGCCGAATCGGCGATGCGAACAACGCGATCCTTCGCCACCAGAATGTATGCGTTGGTAGAGACGTTGCCCGAACGCACATCGATCAACCGTCCGGCGTGCACGGCAAGAGTTGGAACTAGGTTTTCCTGCTGGGCGTGTAGGATTCCCGCCAGGCCACAAGATAAAAATACAATAGTGAGCAATGCCAACTGCCGGAGCCTAAACATAATTTCTTTTCCCTCCAATTAGGAACAAGAAGACTATGGCGAGAGAGGCTGGGATGACAAGAAAAAACGGGCGAGAGGTCTTCGCGTTCGGCGCACTCGTCAGATGCTATCCTCATTCGTTAACTCAATTATTTACCGCTAAGGCCGATTGAAACTACATGAAGATTGGAGTTCTGGCACTACAAGGTGATTTCGACTCCCACCGCCGCCGGCTCGAAGAACTCGGCGCGGAAGTTGTGCTGGTCAAAAAGCCCGAGCAACTCAACGAAATTGACGGCCTCGTCATTCCCGGGGGCGAGTCGGGGACATTTCTCAAGTTGTTGGGCGAAGAAGGACTTGCGAAGCTGAAAGACTTCGTCCGCGCGAAGCCGACTTTTGGAACATGCGCGGGATGCATTCTACTGGCAACGGAGGTAGAGAATCCGAAGCAGGCCGGCCTGGGAGCGCTCGACATCACCGTGCGCCGCAACGCTTACGGACGACAGATTGACAGCTCCATCCGCGAAGGACGACTTCTTGACGATGACGTGCCGATCGAAATGGTGTTTATTCGCGCTCCAAAGATTGAACGCGTTGGCGCGGGCGTCGAAGTGATCGCGACGGAAGGAAACGATCCGGTGCTGGTGCGCAAAGGCAAAACGCTGGCTGCAACGTTTCATCCTGAATTGAGCGACGACCGGCGCATTCACAAATATTTTCTGGACGTGGTTGCGAACAGCAAGCCTTCAGGGATATGACAGTGGTGTGAAGGTGGGAATGAAGTGCCGAGGGGGCTCTCGGCCACGGAATTTAGTCCTAATTTAGTTGACTGTCTTAATTGCTAAGGTGACGCCGAATCAGAGTGGCCAAGCCAATCAGACCACCTCCGAGCAGTACGAGAACGCCAGGTTCCGGAAAGACCGAAGATTTTACGACGGCAGGCGCTGCAAAAGAGTTGGCAGCCAGGATCAGAACAAGCAGGACGAGCGGGCCCAAGTTTCGCACGGATGAAACTCCTTTCATCCTAGACAGTCGCAAGCGGTTTTCCAACCGGGTGAATTTCACAATTAATTCAAAGAAGGTGTTTTAGGGGCAAAATGTGCCCGAAATTCGAAAGGGAGCAAGCGGTTTTCCAGAGCCCGGCGTTTTCGGTGTGCATTACTTTGCACAGTTTTGCCCCGATAGTGCCAAACGGCCCACTTTGGGCGCTGGGTGCGGGTTTTGGCTGTTATTGGGATGCCACGAAATAAGAATCCAGCTGGCCCGGTTTTAGAGGAGCTGGTCGATCTTCGCCGCCAGGATGAAATCTGACTCTGTGAGTCCATCGATCGCGTGTGTCCAAGTCGTGATTTCGACCTTGCCCCATCCCAGCAGGATGTCGGGATGATGGCCTTGCTCCTCGGCGATCTCTCCAACTTTATTTACAAAAACCAGCGCGGACTTAAAGTCGGGGAATTTGTAAGCACGGACGAGGTGATGCTCGTTGATGATCTTCCACTGTGCAGGGACGGCCAGCTGACGATGAAGTTCTGCCAGTTTGTCCCCCTTCAGCGGCGGTATTCCGCCGCGGCAGGGAACGCAATTTCGGTCTGCAAGTTTACTCATGACGGGCGTTGTCCCATTTCCGACGCGAAGCAGAACCGGGTTCGGCTTGGACTGACGAGGGCGCTCGTCCCTCCACAAGCTAGGCTAGAACGGAATATCTTCATCCGTGATCGGAGAACTTCCCGCAGGCGCGTGCTCCGGCTCAGGCCCGCTCTGGTCGAAGTTGTTTCCGCCGGACGATGACGATGATCCACGTGAGCTGCCGGCGTAGTCACCGCCTCCACCTTCACCGCGTGCGCCAAGCAATACGAGATCGCTAGCCACGACTTCAGTCATGTACTTCTTCTGGCCAGACGTCTTGTCATCCCAGGAACGCGTCTGCAAACGACCTTCGATGTAGACTTTGCCGCCTTTTTTCAGATACTCGCCGGCAATCTCAGCCAGTCGCTGCCAGAGCACTACGTTGTGCCACTCGGTACGATCCTGCCATTGGCCGTCTTTGCCCTTAAATCGCTCGTTGGTGGCGAGGGTGATCTTCGCGACCGGCGTGCCTTGCGGCGTGAACTTCACTTCGGGATCCTTGCCAAGGTTTCCAATCAGGATGACTTTGTTTACGCTTTTCATGAGTGCCGACTCCTTCAAGAAGCACACTATAGCAGAATTGAGAGAGCCAGAGGCGTGTCCGCCGTACCAAAAATATGTGATGAATCGGCAGGCTTCAGCCAGACGCCGCACGACGCTGATTTCGATTCTTTATGCAAACATCTGAAACAGCATCAGGTAGACAATAACGCCCGTCACTGAGACGTAGAGCCAGATGGGAAATGTCCAGCGCGCAATGGCTCGATGCCGGTCAAACTGCCCACGCAACCCGCGCGTCAGCGTAATCAGCACCATGGGTACAATAATGATCGCCAGAATCGTATGTGAAGTGAGGATCGTGAAGTAGAGAGTCCGTATCCATCCGGTGCCGTGAAAATATACGATGCCTCCGTGATGGGGCCAGTGATAGTACAAATATGACACCAGAAACAGGGAGGAGGTTGCGAACGCGGTAAGCATCACGGCTCGGTGCGCCGCTATTTTGCCGCGCGCAATGAGCATGCGTCCCGTAACCAGCAGTACCGCACTGCATCCATTGAGGGTCGCGTTGATCTTAGGGAAAATCGAATAGTCGGTCATAAATTTCGTACTAATCCGCAATCGTTGTTGTAATAGGATTGCATAGTTTGTACTGGGAACGATGCCGGTTTAGCAACTGCAAAACGTCGGATAGAAGATAGAATATATATACAATGCCTGATGTGATTAGCCCTGAGCCAGCGACTCCAGTAGCTGCAAGAGAACCCGGTGTAATCGAAGGTGGCGCAAAAGAATCCGACGCGCATCCACTGCCCGTGTTCGCGGTCTGGGCGCGTGATCTGCTGGTCTCGCTTGCGATCTCAGCTTTCATCATCATTTTTCTCTACCAGCCAGTGAAGGTTGAAGGCACCAGCATGATGCCCGGCCTTGAAGACCAGGAGCGCATCTTCGTCAACAAGTTTGTATATCGCTGGGAGCCTATTCAGCGTGGCGATATCGTTGTCTTCCGCTATCCGCGCGACACCTCGAAAAGCTATATCAAGCGCGTTATTGGAATTGCCGGTGACCGAATCCGCATCGAAGGCGGCCAGGTTTACGTGAACGGAGAGGCGCTCGATGAAGACTACGTTCCCAGCGACTATGTGGATGCTCGCTCATATGACGAAATAGTGGTTCCGACGGATAGCTTTTTCGTCCTCGGCGATCATCGCTCAATGTCGAATGACAGCCGCGACTTTGGAACGGTTAATGAACGCTTCATCTACGGCAAAGCCGTCTTCGGATATTGGCCGATGGAGAAGTTGGGGCGTTTACGCTAGTCAGCTCCCAGCCATCAGCCATCAGGAAAACCGGTTGATACTGAACAGAAGGTGAGAGCGCGCACTTTCTGGCGGTTGGTCGCAGACGGCTGACGACTAAATCTGCTGACACCGTCTCGCGCTCCTGTTAGAATCTCTAAAATCCGCTCCCAGGAGTTCCAATGCAAGCAATCCTTGCACTCGAAGACGGCAGAGTCTTCCGAGGCAAAGGCTACGGCGCTAAAGGCGAATGCTCCGGCGAAGTCGTTTTTAATACCTCCATTACCGGCTATCAGGAAATTTTCACCGACCCCTCATACGCCGGCCAGATAGTCGTCCTGACCAATCCTGAAATCGGAAACTACGGCACCAATCCCGACGACAGCGAAGCCGTGCGTCCTTATATCGAGGGCTTGATCGTCCGCGAGTTTTCGAAAGTCAGTTCGAACTGGCGTTCGCAGCAAGTAACAGACGAGTTCATGGAACAGTTTAGGATTCCGGTGCTCGCCGATATCGACACGCGTGCTCTTGTGCGCCATTTGCGTGATAACGGTGTCATGCGCGGAGTGATTTCGACCCTCGAAGCCGACACCGACAAACTTGTAGCCAAGGCACAAGCGATCCCCAAAATGGATGGTCAGGACCTCGCCAAAGTTGTCTCGACGAATCACACCTATGTGTGGGAAACGGGCGAACGCTCGCACTTGCCCGATGAAATCGTCGGCGTAAAAGACGAACCAGAGCGCTTCCATGTGGTCGCCTACGATTTCGGCATCAAGCAGAATATTCTGCGCAAGTTGCGCGGAGAAGGCTGCAAGGTAACAGTCGTCCCGGCGCAGACCACAGCAGAAGATGTGCTGGCGCTGAAGCCCGATGGAGTATTCCTATCGAATGGGCCCGGCGATCCTGACCCCTGCACTTACGCCGTCGATAACATTCGACGGCTGATGGGCCGTCAGCCGATTTTCGGAATCTGCCTGGGACATCAGCTCACGGGCATCGCTCTGGGAGGGAAAACCTTCAAGCTGAAATTCGGCCACCACGGCGGAAATCATCCCGTGAAACAGTTAGCCAGCGGCAAGATCGAAATCACCGCACACAACCACAACTTCGCCGTCGACCCCGATTCACTGCCGCAGAGCGAAGTCGAATTGACGCACATGGATCTGAACGACTCAACGCTGGAGGGTATGCGGCATAGGAATCTGCCGTTGTTCACGGTGCAGTACCACCCGGAAGCAGCACCGGGCCCGCATGATTCGCACTACTTGTTTAAGGACTTTGTGAAGATGATGGAGGAGTGCAAGCGGTGAGGACCTGGCCGGTTCTTTTCATGCTCTTTGCGGTGACTGTAGCTCATGGGCAGCGGAGTGAGGTGCCTGAGCAGCCTCAACCCTCGGTTTCGCATATCCGCGGCTATCTTGCCAATCCGATTGCGGCTAGGATCCCAAACGCCGTGATTACCCTTCAAAAACAGAAAGCCGGCGTCTTCGTCGATGTCCAATCCATCGAATCGAGTTCGACAGGAGAGTTCGATTTTGGCAAGAAGTCATTGGGTGTCTATCAGCTTGTCGCAAGAGCTCGGGGATTTTGTCAAATTGCTTTTCCGATTACGGTCTCGGAGAGTGGTTGGCTGGGGTTGAGGATTGCGCTTCCAATTGCCGTCACCGGACCATCTTCGGGGGGTTGCCATGGGTTCAAGATTGGACCGTTAAAGGATTAACCTTGCATATATTCGCGTCTCAGCCGCCACGCTAACGACGAGCGACTAACGACCAACGACTGATTTCTAAATGCCAAAACGCACCGACATCTCGAAAATCCTGATCCTCGGCTCCGGCCCCATCGTCATCGGACAGTCGGCCGAATTCGACTACTCCGGCACGCAGGCTTGCAAGGCGCTCAAGTCGGAGGGCTTTGAAGTTGTGCTGGCCAACTCGAACCCAGCCACCATCATGACCGATCCCGAGTCGGCGGACCGCACTTACATCGAGCCGCTGACGCGCGAATATCTCGAAGAGATTATTCGCGTCGAGCGCGAGATGGCGCCCAGCGCGGGCTTTGCCATTCTGCCAACCGTCGGCGGACAGACTGCGCTCAACCTCGCCATTGAACTTGCTGACAACGGTGTGCTGGAAAAGTACAACGTACATCTGATTGGCGCGCAGATCAGCGCCATCAAGAAGGCGGAAGACCGGCTGTTTTTCAAAGATGCCATGCAGCGCATTGGTCTCGACGTTCCGAAATCTGCGCTCGTCAATAATCTCAAAGACGGCATCGAATTTGCTGGCAAGATCGGATTCCCCGTCATCATTCGTCCCTCGTTCACGCTGGGCGGCACCGGCGGCGGCATCGGTTACAACCGCGAAGAGTTGATGGAAGTGCTTGCCCGCGGCCTCGACCTGTCTCCGGTGCATGAGTGCCTGATCGAAGAATCCGTTCTCGGATGGAAAGAGTACGAGCTTGAGGTGATGCGCGACACGAAAGACAACGTCATCATCATCTGCTCCATCGAAAATTTCGACCCCATGGGCGTGCATACCGGCGATTCCATCACCGTCGCTCCCGCGCAGACGCTCACCGACCGCGAATATCAGATGATGCGCGATGCGTCGATCGCCGTGATTCGCGAGATCGGCGTCGAAACCGGCGGATCGAATATCCAGTTCGGCGTTAATCCTTCGACGGGGCGCATGGTGGTCATCGAGATGAACCCGCGCGTGTCACGCTCATCCGCGCTGGCGTCGAAGGCAACCGGTTTTCCGATTGCAAAAATTGCGGCCAAACTCGCCGTTGGCTACACGCTCGACGAGATTCCGAACGACATCACGCGCAAGACTCCAGCCTGCTTCGAGCCCACGCTCGATTACGTAGTCGTCAAGATTCCTAAGTGGCAATTCGAAAAATTTCCCGGCGCCGACGAATCGCTGGGACCGCAGATGAAATCCGTTGGCGAAGTGATGGCCATCGGCCGCACGTTTAAAGAAGCACTTCAAAAAGGAATTCGCTCGCTCGATACAGGCAAGCGCGTTGGTTCCCAACAAATTGAACCCAAGATTCTTACACAGCGCCTGGTCACGCCGCATCCCGAGCGTCTGACTTATGTCCAGTACGCGCTTCGCCAGGGTTTCCCCATCAAACAGATCGCGAAGATGACATCGATTGACCCGTGGTTTCTCTATCAGCTCAAAGAAATTAACGACATGCAACTTGAGCTGGAAAAGCATCCGATGGAATCGATCCCGACCTCGGTGTTTCGCGAAGCCAAGCGTATGGGCTTCTCCGACGGACGGCTCGCCGGAACCTGGCGTCTGGATGGAAAAGGCGGTCAGGAAAAAGTTCGTCACTTCCGCAAGAAGCATGGATTGAAGCCGGTGTACAAACGAGTCGATACCTGCGCCGCCGAGTTCGAAAGCTACACGCCGTATCTGTATTCCACTTACGAAGACGAAGATGAGGCCGCGCCCACCGCGAAGAAAAAAGTAGTCATTCTTGGTTCCGGTCCTAACCGCATAGGGCAGGGAATTGAGTTCGATTATTGTTGCTGCCACGCCAGTTACGCGCTGCGTGAGGATGGTTACGAGACCATCATGATCAACTGCAATCCAGAGACGGTCTCGACGGATTACGACACAAGCGACCGCCTCTACTTCGAGCCGCTCACGCTCGAAGACGTGTTCGCCGTATGCGAGCATGAGGCCTCAGGCGGGGCTCCGGTCGGAGTAATTGTGCAGTTCGGTGGACAGACGCCGCTGAATCTTTCTCTGCCGCTCAAAGCCGCTGGCGTCAGCATCATTGGCACCACGCCCGAATCGATCGATCTGGCCGAAGACCGCAAGCGCTTCGGAAAGCTGCTGGAGGAGCTCGATATACCACAGGCTCCCGGGGCAATGGTCGCATCGGTCGAAGAGGCGGTCGAGGCTGCGAAGAAGATCGGCTTCCCGGTTCTGGTTCGTCCTTCCTATGTACTTGGAGGGCGAGCGATGGTCATCGCCTACGACGAGGACACGATTCAGCAGTACATGAAGCAGGCCGTCGAATATTCTCAAGACCGCCCGGTGCTCATCGACAAATTTCTGGAAGATGCGATCGAAGTCGATGTGGACGCGCTCTCCGACGGCGAAGACGTGGTGATCGGCGGGATCATGCAGCACATCGAGGAAGCTGGCATCCACTCCGGCGATTCTTCATGCGTTCTGCCCGCAGTCGACATATCCGAATCGCTGCTCAAGCGCATGCGGGAATATACATTCAAGCTGGCGCGCGCGCTCAAAGTGATTGGTCTGATGAATGTGCAGTTCGCGATTCCGCGTGGCCACGGTTTGAATGGTAACGGCAATCATGAACCCAAAGTCTATGTGCTCGAGGTAAATCCGCGCGCATCGCGTACCGTCCCCTTCGTTTCCAAAGCCACCGGCGTTCCGATGGCCAAGATTGCCGCGCGCCTCATGACCGGTCGCAAGTTGCGCGAGTTCCTTCCGGAAAATGTCGAGCGCGGCACCGATCTCGACACCGGCCGTTGCTTCTATGTGAAATCGCCTGTCTTTCCGTGGCAGAAATTTCCTGGCGTCGATACGGTGCTTGGTCCCGAGATGCGCTCCACCGGAGAAGTCATGGGTATCGCCGACAATTTCGGCGAGGCCTTCGCCAAAGCGCAGATTGCTGCAGGCCAAAAGCTGCCGACCAAGGGCACGGTATTTATCAGCGTCACCGACCACGACAAGCCGGCGATGGTTGAAGTAGCGCATCGCTTCGTCGATATGGGATTCAAACTAGTGGCCACGCACGGCACTGCGGACATTCTCGAAGAAGCTGGTTTGGCGGTGGATCGCGTCTACAAAGTAAAAGAAGGCCGCCCTAACGCCGTGGATTTGATTAAGGCCGATCGCATTCAGTTGATCGTCAATACGCCGCACGGTCCCGACCCCTATTTTGACGAAAAAGCGATTCGTCGCGCGGCAGTCACCGGACGCATCACGACCATTACCACGCTCTCGGCCGCGCGAGCTGCCGCGGAGGGAATCGCCGCCCTGCAACGCGGCGAGGTACGCGTGCAAGCGTTGCAGGCTTTGCACGCAGAGCGGGCGGCGGCGAAGTAAGGTTACGATGCCGTCCGAAGCGGAACGAATTATAAGTCTGTATCAGCGACACGCCGCCGATTGGGATAAAGAGAGGGGGCGTACTCTTTTTGAGAAGCCGTCGCTCAACCGTTTCTTAGCGCTCTTACCGACCGGAGCCTCCATTCTTGACATTGGATGCGGTTCAGCGGAGCCTATTACCCGCTATTTCATCGAGCAGGGCTTCAATGTGACTGGCGCGGATTCCTCAGCCGCCCTTATCGACCTCTGCAAGAACCGTTTCCCTGATCGTGATTGGTTCGTCTCAGATATGCGTAAGCTCTCGCTGAACCGGCACTTTGACGGCATTCTGGCTTGGGACAGCTTTTTCCATCTTTGTCCGGATGATCAACGCATCATGTTCCCGATCTTCGGAAACCATGCCGCGCCCAAGGCGGCACTGATGTTTACCAGCGGACCTGAACACGGAAAAGCAATCGGTACCTACAAAGAGGAACCCCTTTACCATGGAAGTCTGAACGGAGAGGAGTACCGCTCGCTGCTCCAGCAGAATGGCTTCGAAGTTGTGTCGCATTTTGTCGAGGATCCAGCCTGCGGCGGCCACACGGTCTGGCTTGCTCATTTCCGATAAACTCACTTACTGCCTGGAACGAAATCAAACTGACTACTAAACCGTGAGCAAAACTCCTTTCGTCATCGTCGCCGTCCTCGGCCTACCCCTTTTCATTGCTGCCATGATCCTGGGCCCGACCGCCTTCGATCTCGTTTTCCATCGTAGGCCGCCTGAGCGCTTTCTGATTCCCGCCGGGTACATCGGCTGGGTGCGCATTAATTTTCGTCAGAAAGGCGCGCCTCCTTTGCGGACAGAAGACGGCCACATTCTGCTAAAGCTCAATGCGCAAGGCATACTGCAAACTTCATCCGACCCGCAGCAAGGTCATGGAAAGGACGAGTTTTTCTACTATGGGGGTGATCGCCGCACGCTGCTCTCGAATGCCGGCGTTTGCAAAGGCGGCATGATCTGGCAGGTTGAGACCATGGTCGACGAGAGCACTTCCACGCCGTTTTCGCGTTTCTTTATCGGAACCGAAGACCAATATCGACATGAAGTCGACCCCGACGGCAAAGAGCCCGCGTGCGAGTGAAAACGAAAGCGACAATCTCCCTCTCCCTCATACGTTAAGCTGGAGATGCTACGATTGGCCGTGTTCGCGCCCGCGAGAAAAGAAAATATAAATGACTGGCATCATCATGTTTCACGTCCTGATGGTAGTTCTCGGTCTGAGCATCGTGACCCGATTTGTGCCGCTGTCCCGAGTCGGCAATGCTGTCGGCTATTTACACAAAGCCATCGGAATCACCGTGCCTTCCCAGAAGCAAGTGAAGATGGCCGCGCTCATCTGGATTGGGTCGATACTCATCGTTATCGATGGATGTCTTTTCATGCTGCTTTTTGTTACCAAGTTGTCCAATGCAAGATGACAGCCGGTTCCATACAGCGTTAACCTGTAAACAGATTGCTAGGGGTTTTATATGCTCTTGTCCGGAATTTTTCCGCCCATCACTACGCCCTTCTATTCTGACGGCGAAGGCCATCACAACGAGGTTTATTACAAAAAGATCGAAGCGAATGTCGAGCGTTATTCGCGCACTCCCGTCGCTGGTATGGTCGTCCAGGGCTCGACCGGCGAAGCGATTCTACTCTCCGACCAGGATCGCCGTGACGTGCTGAAAGCTGCGCTGGCCGCCGCTTCTCCCAACAAAGTGATGATCGCGGGCACAGGCGTAGAGTCAGCGCATGAGACCTTGCGGCTCAATGAATACGCTGCCGAGCTTGGCTACGACGCCGCCATGGTTCGCACTCCGCATTACTACAGAAAACAGATGCTAAGAGCGAACCTGCTTGCTTTTTATCGCACGGTAGCCGATCGGTCCGCGCTGCCAATCATCATCTATAACTTTCCGCAAGTCACCGGATACGACATGCCTGCCGAAGTCGTGATCGAACTCGCAGGCCATCCCAACATAATTGGCATCAAGGAATCGAGTGGCAATCTCGACAAGGTCAAAGCGATGGTCGAGGGCACGCGTCATGTGAAGAGGCAGGCCACTGTGACCGAAACGTTCGAGGCCGTCACACCGCGCATGCTCAAGGCCGCAGTTTCAGAGAACGAAAAACAGAGCAGGGAACTGGTGAGTGTAGCCTCGCTCGCAGGCTCAGCCGAAGCGAAGGGGGGATCGTTGGAGAAACGGGCATCCTCGCCCGTCGCAGGAAACAGCGGCACGAAACCATCATCCTCTGCGGTAACTACTGTAGGAAAATTGAAAACGCGACAAAAAGAAGTAGGCTTCCAAGTTATGGTCGGCGCTGCCCACCAACTCGAACCGTCGCTGGCGCTCGGGGCGACGGGAGCTATTCTGGCCTTCGCGTGTCCCGCACCCATGGCATGTTACGAGATCTATGCCGCGATCAAAGACGGAGACACTGCCCTGGCCCGTGAAAAACAGGAGCGTGTGAAACTGGCTGCCCAGCGGGTCGCGGGTGAACTCGGCGTCCCCGGCGTGAAGTATTCGATGGATCTGAACGGTTACTACGGAGGCCCGTCGCGCCTGCCATTCCTACCGCTCTCGGGCGAGCAGAAGACAGAGATTGAGAAGTTGATGGAGGGAATCAAGAGTTAGACACACTAACCACTGTGGTTAGTCCGAAGTCGACCGACTGTTGCCGCCAAGTTATTGCTCTTCTCTTATTCCTGTGCCACAATCCCGTGGATGCGCCGCTTTCTCGTGCCATTACTCATGCTTGCCTATTTGTGCCCCGTCGCTTATGCCCATAGCGATAAAGATAAGGACAGTTCCAAAGATCAGAGTGACGCGGGCATGGTAATGTTCTGGCCCGGTCAGGACAATGCGGTCCTGAAAATGACGTTTTCGCGTTTTCAGAATATGGGAACCTATGGCGGCCAGATGACGCTCGTGTCAAATGTCGTTGTTCAAAATCTTTCAGCCAAGTTGATTCCCAAAGCTTCCCTGAGTGTTGCATTGCTCGACAAAGATCGTGTGCGCATCGGCAGCGGCACGCTCACTGTCGACGATCTCGATGCTGGCGAATCGGCTAAGCTTCAGTTTCAATGCCAGTCAGTGGGAGCTCCCGCCATACTCTCAATTTCCGCGCGCAACAATGGCGGTGTGCCTGCTTCGCTGAAGACCGTTTCCATGACCGTAATTTCCGTGCCCGCTGGTGCAAGCCTCAAAGTTGACGACAAGGACGAAGGAGTAACTCCGGCAAAGATTAATGTCAGCGCCGGAACCCACCAATTGGTACTGATAAAAGAAGGATTTGCGGTCGCCACCACCCCTTTGGACGTGAACCCCGATGAGGTTCCCGGCGGCAGCATTACGATCACGCTCGGCGGGCTCACTGACGATACCATCGAACTGCGCGACGGCACGATCATCACAGCCGATGTCATGTCCATGACACTAGAAAAGATTGTGATCGAGGTTAACGGTAAACAGCAAACGCTGGACCGTAACAATGTTAAGAAGATTTTTCTGGTTGAGCGAATTGTGACTAATACCGGCCCGCCGCAGGCGCCCACGAAGAAGCAAAGTGCTGGCGCGGCCTCGACTCCGCATCCGTAACGGGCCGTGCCGCTCTTGTTCCTTGTGATTTGCACCACTTGGCCCTATAATCCAATGTAGTAATTCGAACGAACGTTCGAACATGGCCACTTTACCCCAAAGCCGCGCTTCCAGGGATCACAGAAAAGTTGCTACCAGATCATCCGGTCGTGCACCTGTGACCCGTTTCGATCGTCGCCTTGGACAGATCCTCGATCATGCTACGGAAGTTTTCTGCCTTAAAGGATATGAAGGCGCTTCCATGCGCGATCTTTCCCGCGCCACCGGCATGTCCTTGGCAGGGCTTTATTACTATTTTGAGTCCAAAGAGCGCCTGCTGTTCCTGATTCAAAAACATACCTTCACCACCATCGTGGAAAAACTCAAAGGGCGGCTGGAGAATGTCGCCGATCCGGAGCAGCGCATCCGCATCTTCATCCTGAACCATCTCGAATATTTCGTAAGCAATCAGCAGGGATTGAAGGTGCTCTCGCATGAAGATGAGTCTTTGAGGAATGGTTTAAGTTCCGAAATCGCTGGTATTAAGCGCGAGTACTACCGCATTTGCCTCGGACTGATGGAAGAGCTTCGACGCAAGCGGGGCCTGAATTTCAACCCGCGCACGGCAGTCATGAGCCTGTTCGGAATGATCAACTGGATCTACACCTGGTATAACCCGCGGGTCGACGGTAACGCTGAAACGCTCGCGGAGCAGATGGGTAACATTGTTCTTAATGGAATTGTGCACGGAAGCAAACCGCGCAAAAAGAATTAACGCGAAATAACTTCAAGGAGCAATTTTATGGCGACTACGACGCAGCCGGTTACCGGCGAAACCACCAAGCAGCTCATCAACTATCGCACCGATGCCGGCGTGGCCGTGATCGAGATGAACGATCCTCCGGCGAACACCTACACCTACGAAATGAATCGTCAGCTCGACGATGCCATCCTCAAAGCACGCATGGATAACGATGTCCATGTAATCGTTCTGACGGGCGTGGGCGACAAGTTTTTCTCCGCTGGTGCCAACATCAAGATGCTGGCTTCGGTCGATCCGACGTTTAAGTATTACTTCTGCCTGCATGCCAACGAAACGCTGTTGCGGCTAGAGCACACTCCAAAACTAGTGATTGCTGCGATCAGTGGCCACTGCGTTGGAGGAGGCCTGGAGATCGCGATGGCCGCCGATCTTCGCATCGCGCGCAAAGATGCGGGCAAGATTGGCCTCCCAGAGGTGAACCTCGGCGTGCTCCCCGGCACCGGCGGGACACAACGCCTGTCGCGTCTTGTAGGGAAGAGCAAGGCCATCGAGCTGATGATCACCGGCAATACATTCTCGTTCGAAGAGGCGCAGGAGTTCGGCATCGTGAACGACATCTTCGAGCGCGAAGGCTTTATGAACAACATCATGGAGTATGCACGCCAATTCACGCCGCCAAACAAGGCCGCAAAGGCCGTAGGACGCATCAAGCGCGCCGTGCAGACGGGTTGGGAGATTCCGATGGAATCGGCGTTGGCAGTCGAGCGCGAGAATCAGCAAATCCTGTTCCAGAGCGATGATGCCAAAGAAGGTCTGGCCGCATATGTTGAGAAGCGTCCGGCAGTATTTACGGCGAAGTAAGAGCACGGCGTGTTCACCGCATTAAAGATTTGAGGTCTTATGCCAGGCAAAGTAGCGAAAATCGGAAGCTTCAGCGAGTGGGTTGGGATTTTCAATGAGTGGCGCAAAGAAGTTGGCGTCAACAAAGATGACGTTGAGGCCTTTCACTTCGATACGCTTTACGGTGCAATCGAAACCGAGGAGATCCAATTCGGCTCTTATAAAGGCCGCAATAAGTGGGAGAACCTGCGCCAGGTGCCCACGCAGCAGATGCGGGACGCTCTCATGAACATGATTATCTATCAGGGCGATACCGAATTTGCCAGCGTGGAGCAACAGCGCAACCTGTTTGAAACCGCGCCCACCGAATGGGACAGGCGCGCAATCACACGAGTAATGATCGAAGAGATGCGACATGGCTGGCAAATGTGTGCCTTGCTAATAGACTTTTTTGGTTCTTCAGGAAAAGTAGAAGCGCAAAAGATGTTGGAACGCCGTGCGTTCGAAAACAAGCGCCTGCTCGGAACTTTCAACGTTGACGTTGACAACTGGCTCGACTTTTTCACCTACACCGATTTTGTAGATCGTGACGGAAAGTTCCAGCTACAGATGCTGAAGTATTCATCCTTCGCGCCGCTCGGACGCTCGACCTCTTACATGTTGCGCGAGGAAGCCTTCCACATGGGAACTGGCCATGATGGTCTGCGCCGTGTGGTTGAGGCAGGCGTCATCCCGCGCTGGCTTCTCCAGAAATACTTGAATAAGTGGATCTCGAGTTCATTCGATCTTTTCGGTACCGATCATTCTTCCTCGGCGCACTGGGCTTATGTCTGGGGAATTAAAGGCCGATATGACGAACTGAAGAACGACAAGACCGCAGATCTCGACGACCTGAACGATTACAACCGTCATCTCTATCGCGAAGAAGTTGCAGGATTGGTCGATCGCCTGAACACCTTTCTGAAGCCGGGAGAGAAGAGGTTCTACACGCCCGACATCCACTTCAATCGCAACATTGGACGATGGGCAGGGCAGAAATACCACTGCGAGACCGGTGAGCCATTGGATGATCGTAGCTATGAGCAGCACTGTGAAGAGAATTTGCCGAGCGCGAAAGACAAAGAGTTGCTACTCGACATCATCCGCAACGAGAAGAAATGGATTAAAGAAAAAGAAGGTGCACGCGATCCGCTATCGACGATTAGCGAGCCCCGAAAGTCTGCTATCAATATTTAGAAAAGCCTAAGTACAAATCAGCGACGAAAGTGCCAACTGTCTCCACAACACGGCTCAATGTTGCAATCAGCACACCGGTTGCCCGCATCTTCCTCAACAACGGATCCCTCAATGTTATCGACCTCTCAATGGCACTGGAGTTGCGACAGGCGATCGTCGAAATAGAATCCCGGGCGGACGTGTCAATAATTATTTTCGAAGGTAATGAGGGCGCATTCTCCGCCGGTGTGGACATCAAGGCCCATCTCCCCGAACAGATTCACGAAATGCTCACGAGTTTTCACGCGGTGATCCGAGCTGTCGTGGCCTCGCGCAAAGTTACGATTGCCGCTGTTCGTGGCGTTTGCCTTGGCGGAGGTGCGGAACTCGTCACCGTCTGCGATATGGTTTACACCACCCACGATGCCACCTGGGGATTTCCCGAAATCAAGCTCGCATGCTACCCGCCGGTCGCGGCCGTGGCGCTGGCTGCGCTCATCGGCCAGAAAAGCGCCACTGAGCTAATCCTTACTGGACGCCAGTTTTCGGGTGACGAAGCCGCGGCGATGGGTTTGGCAAATCGATCTGTTACACCTGCCGAATTAGAATCCGTGGTGGAGCGGACCCTGCAAGAACTCCAAGCGCTAAGTCCAACGGCGCTAGCACTTGCGAAAAAAGCTATTTATGCGTGGGATGCTATCCATTTTGACAAAGGACTGGCACGGGCAGAGAAGATTTATCTCGAAGAACTCATCTCGACCGCAGACGCGCGCGAGGGTATCATTGCCTTCCTCGAGAAACGGCCAGCGAAATGGACTGGCAAATAGAAACCGCGGAGGGTAGAACGAATATCGTGACGAAGCAGTCCTATAGTTCTGGTCACCTGATGTGCCGTTCGTCATTGTGGGGCGTGGCTGGATTTCTAGGCTGCGCTTACTTCGCGTGGATTTCGTTTGGCCACATTACCCGCAGCGAATATGAATGGCCGCACGATGCTTGGACCGCCGCGACCTATGTCGTGTGGATTCTCTTACTCGCTGGCCTGGCGCTAGATACACGCTGCTTTCGAGAACGAATCTTTTTCGGCGTGCTTGTTGTCAACTTCATAATCGGCTTCGGGCTTACGCTTTGGCACAACATTCCATCTGCCGACGTACGCAGCGCTCGCATCGGAACCGGAGCGCTCTGGGCGCTGGCTGCATTGGTGAGTCTGGCAACACTGGGAAATCCACGTGAAATGGGCAGGAAAGGTGTCTGATTTTCCACGGGTAGGATCAAATTATGGATTTCGAAATTTCTCCCGGACAGGTCAAATCGCTCCAGCAGAGCGGCGAAACATTTACGCTGCTCGATGTTCGCGAAGGTTGGGAATATGATGCGTCGCGCATCGAAGGCACAAAGCACATTCCCATGGGTGATATTCCGGCGCGCGCCCATCAGGAACTCGATCCTGACGATCACATCGTGGTTATGTGCCATCATGGCGTGCGCTCGTTGACCGTCACCAACTGGCTCCGCCAGCAGGGATACGAAAAAGTTCAATCGATGCGCGGCGGTATCGACGGCTGGGCGCGTACGGTGGACCCAAAAATTCCGTTGTACTGAAGTAGGCTTCTAACTCTTGGCTTTTCGCAATTTAAAACTTTGATTACTGACTGCCACATTCACATCCAGCCCATCGAGATGTTCAAGCCGGAAGCGCTCGCACTGATCAAGGGCAAACGCGCTAACTTTGATGAGATCGCTGAGTACAGCCGCTCGCCCAGGGCGTTTCTGAAATATCTCGACCGTAATGGAGTCGATCGGGCTGCGCTGATCAACTACGTGGCGCCCGACGTGATCGGCCTGACGCCCGCCGTCAATCGATTCGTCGCGGACTATACGAAGTATGATCCCAAGCGGCTGATCTCGTGTGGAAGCCTGCACCCACGCCACACCACCAACATCATGGCGGATGTCGAGCACATCCTGCGGCTTGGGATCCGTATGATCAAAATTCACCCGCCACATCAATTGTTATTTCCAAATGACTACCTGAATGGACTTAAGGAACTGGAAATCATCTATCGGGCGGCGGAGGCCAATGGAATCCCGGTTATGTTTCACACCGGCACATCGATTTTCCCCGGCGCTCGCAACAAATATGGAGATCCGATTTACCTCGACGACGTCGCAGTCGATTTCCCCAAGCTCAAGATTTTGCTCGCTCACGGCGGTCGTCCACTTTGGATGGATACAGCATTCTTTCTTCTGCGGAGGCACCCAAATGTCTATCTCGATATCAGCGGGATCCCGCCGAAGGCCTTGCTCAAATATTTTCCGCGCCTGGATGAGATCGCGCACAAGACACTTTTTGGTACCGACTGGCCAAGCCCAGGCATTACCGATGTCAAACAGAATCTCGATCAGTTCACAGCCCTCCCGATTAGTAAGGAGATGCGCGACCAAATCTTAAGCAAGACCGCCGCTTCACTTTGGCCGGAATAATGAGTCGGGATTAGGTCACGAACTCATGCCTAGCGCGACTATTTTGGGGGCAATGTCTGCTCCTGGAAAAGCCCGATTGTGTTGCCCTCCGGATCGGCGAACCATGCGAAGATGCCACCCGGAATCGCAACCGGTGGCACCACCATTTTTCCTCCCAGCCCGGTGATGTGTCCGCCGACGTCACCGCCGGTGCGGATCATGGTCGCGGGACCAACCTGTTCCATCTTCCAGTCGAACAGTTGGCTGAAGAATTCCTTGGTCTTGGCGTCGTCGCGACACCCAATTTCGAAATGGCAGATAGAATTTGGCATCGTCATTGCTCCGTTCTATTCGCCTGCAGCCTTGGCCGGCACTTTTGTCCCGGTTAATTCGTTCGCGAGACCGTCGGCACTATAGATGTTGCGCAACGCTTCGATAATGCCGCGCGAATCAACCTGCACTGCCCTCCCCTGGCGGTCATCATAGTAAAAATCCCAGACCAGCGACTGGATATTTCCGTCGAAAATAATTCCTACTACTTCACCTGCTCTATTCACCGTCGGACTGCCTGAGTTACCGCCTATGATGTCGGCGGTGGAGACATAATTTAGGGGCGTGGACAAATTTAGCTTCGCCTTCATCTTGGTCCAACTGCCAGCCAGTTCATATGGAGGCTTACTGCCGTGCTCTTCGGCGTGTTGGAAAGCTCCTGCGAAATTGGTGGAGTAGGGAATGTTTTTTCCATTCTCTTCATAGCCCTTCACTGCTCCGTAACTTAGGCGCAAAGTGAATCCCGCGTCTGGAGGCTGAGTGAAACCGGCTTCGGCAAACCGCGCGCGAGCGATGGTCGCTCCATCACGCCGCACCACTGCATCAACTTCGTCGTCGAAACGCTTCCGAACCTCCCTTGCTTCAGGATCCACATTGCGCCACAGGACGATCAGTGGATCGGTACTCGCGTCCACTGCCGCCTTTCCACCTTCATAAAGCTGCTTGCGAACAGCCACGTCGTCCAGTTTTGTCGAAGCGATAAAGGCCTTGGCCGCCTCTTCGGGTGTTTTGCCACCCAACGCGGCTTTCACAGCGGGATCATCCGGCCCCAGCGCCTTTTGCATCTGCTCGAACGACGTCGCCAATTTGACCGTCTCGAAAGTTTTGTAGATGGGACCGGTGCTAAACAATTCCTGCTCCAAGGAGGGCAGGGCAGAATCACGATACTCGCGCAGGCGGTCGCCGTTTGGCTTCGATTTTTCCTGCGTGGCTCGGACCAGATCCCGTGCGTAGAACGCCAGGTCCGAATTGAACCCACGCATACGCTCAATGTAGATCAGCGAATCATAGATTTCCCGGTTTACTTTCATGGCGTTCGAGATCTCTTCCCAGGGATTCGGTTCACCCTGATGCTTAGCCATATAGGGTTTTTCCCGCGCCCGCTCGGCGTCGTCCATCTGTTTCATCCGGGCCATATCCTTCAGCCCTTCATATCTCCCGAGAATTGCTTTCTGTGAATTCTGCAATCCGAATATCTCCTCTTGCGCGACGCGAGCGTTTTCGTCCGATTCCGCGCTGAATTTCTGGAGCACGGCGATGCGCTCCTTGTAGCTCGCGAGCCGTGAGGGATAATCGACAGTCTTCAGAAACTGCAATTCTGCCACTGTTTTCAATCGATCCGTGCCGCCGGGGTGGCCGGAAACGAAAATCAAATCGCCATCTTTGACTCCTACTTTCGACCATTGCAGATAGTTGTCGAGATGAACCGGCTTGTCGTTCTCGTAGACGCGGAAAAAAGTGATGTCGAGGTCATAGCGCGGGTAAGTAAAATTGTCAGGATCGCCGCCAAAAAACGCCGCCGCAAATTCAGGCGCAAATACCAGGCGCACGTCGGTGTACTTCTTATATTTGTAGAGGTTGTATACCGCGCCCGAGTAGAGCGTAATCACATCGCAGCGCAGGCCTGACGAAGAAGAACAGTCCTTTTCGATTGCACTCATCGCAGAACGCTGCGCCTGAGCGGAATCGGCGGTCGACATGGAAGTGGTGACTGCGGCCTTCACTTTCTCGGTGACATCGTCAATACCTACCAGCACATTCAGCTCAAGGTCGGGACATTTGGCTTCTTCCGCCTGCGTCTTGGCATAAAAACCGTTCTTCATGTAATCGGCGCCGGAAGTAGCGAGCTTCTGGATGCAATCGGCTCCCACATGATGATTTGTAAATGCCAAACCATCGGCGGAGACGAACGAACCGGAACCGCCGTTATTAAAACGCACTGACGACAACCGAAGGTGATCCAGCCATGGCTGCGTCGGCAGGAATCCGTATTGCTTCTGAACTCGATCGCCAGGGAAAGCGTTGTACAACCACATACCTTCATCGGCAAGCACTAGCGGGGCCGCGAGGGTGAGGCTAAGGCCGAGAACGAGTCCAAGAATGAGCAGTTTTGTCTTCATGAATTTCTCCGGATAAGTTTTTGGAAATCTGCCGCGGGGTCCACACATCCGGCGACAAAGGGCAAACGAGTTATTTTACGCGAGCTTGCAATTCCTAGCTAGGCGCGTCTGGAAACTCCCATTGCTTTGGCGTATAAAAGAAGGTTGCGCCGGCGGTTTTTACGCGGTGAGTGCCATCATCCATCCGAATTGCAAGCGAGGAGCCATGTCCAGCGTTACTAACCTGCACGCCCCCAAAGGACTGGAAGGCGTTGTCGCTACCACTTCGAGTATCTGTTATATCGACGGCGATCAGGGAGTGCTTGCCTACCGCGGATATGACATCCACGATCTGGCCGACCACTCCACCTTTGAGGAGGTCTGCCATCTGCTCTGGTTTGGACATTTGCCCAATACTAATGAGCTCAGGGTTCTCAGCGACCGCTTGGCGGGTGAACGCAAGCTGGATTCGTCAATTATCAATCTCTTGCGATTGGCGCCCAAGCATGCGTTGCCGATGGACGTGCTGCGCACCGTGGTTTCAGCGCTTTCTTTTTACGATCCCGAATTCGACCGCAACGATCACGACGCGAACGTCAACAAAGCGATTCGTCTGACCTCGCAGTTGGCAATGATCGTGGCTAACTACGACCGCATTCGCAAAGGGAAGCCGGTGGTTGAGCCGGATCGATCGCTCTCTCACGCCGCGAATTTTCTGCTGATGCTGAACGGCACTGCGCCTTCGAAGACCGCCGAACGCGCGCTGGATATTGCACTCATTCTGCACGCCGACCATGAACTGAACGCTTCGACCTTTGCAGCCCGGATTACGGCCGCTACGCTTTCTGATATGCACTCCGCCGTAACCTCCGCCATCGGCACGCTTAAGGGGCCGCTGCACGGCGGCGCCAACGAAGCAGTATTCAAGATCTTGCAGGAAATCGCTGCAATGAACGTCGACCCTCTCGAGTTCGTCAAGGGAATGCTGGCGGAAAAGAAGAAAATTCCCGGCTTCGGACATCGTGTCTACCACACAGAAGACCCACGAGCGACGCACTTGCGGCAGATGTCGCGGGACCTCGGTCGATCGAGTAACGATCCCCAGTGGTTCGACTATTCACAAAAGATCGAGACTTTCATAAAAACCGATAAAAAGCTCAACGCCAATGTGGATTTTTATTCGGCATCCACTTATCACGTGCTCGGCATCGAAGTAGACCTGTTCACGCCTATATTCGCGGTCTCGCGAGTTAGCGGATGGACCGCGCATGTCATCGAACAACTCGACGATAACCGGCTGATCCGCCCGCGAGCGGACTACATCGGCCCCGTCTATCCGCAGAAATACGTGGCAATCGAGAAACGCTGAATCGGCTGCCGGAGAATCGATCGGAGAACCGGGCGTTTGGCCCGGACCCCCGCGACTCGGACGAGCGAAGGGGCGTCGTTCCATTGAATATCCCCGCCGCGCGTCGAAAAGAACACCAGTACAATAGACGTAGGATGATGCGCCGGGTCTATCTCGACAATAACGCGACGACTCCATTGCTTCCTGAGGTGTTAGAGGCCATGCAGCCGTACTTCGGCGAGCATTTTGGCAATGCCTCGTCGATACACCACCATGGGCAGGAGACGCGGGCTGCGGTCGAACGTGCGCGTGCATCGCTGGCGGCACTGGTTGGCTGTCGCGGTTCTGAGGTCGTATTTACCAGCGGGGGCACCGAAGCCGACAACCTGGCGATATTTGGAATCGTGCGATCCGGTGATCATGTCATTACCTCGACCATCGAACATCACGCCGTGCTCAACGCATGCAAACATCTGGCCAAGAATCGTGGGAATGTAGCATGCGAAGTCACATACATTCCTGTGGATGGCCGCGGGCTGGTCGATCCGGATGATGTCAAGCGTGCGCTTCGGCCGAAGACAAAGCTAATTACCGTGATGTATGCCAACAACGAGACCGGAGTAATGCAACCAGTCGAAGAAATTGGAAAGATTGCCGCCGAGGCCGATGTCTATTTTCACAGCGACGCGGTGCAAGCGGCGGGGAAGATCACGATTGACGCAAACAAAATCGGATGCGACCTGCTGACCATCTCCGGTCACAAGATTCATGGACCGCAGGGAGCAGGCGCGCTCTACGTTCGGAAGGGAACTGCGCTGGAGGCGATGCTTTATGGCGGGAGCCATGAACGCTCGCGCCGTGCCGGGACGGAGAATGTTCCAGGAATTGTAGGTTTAGGCAAAGCCGCCGAGCTGGCCATCGCCGGATTCGAGCGTGGCGACGACAGGAAGATGGTGGCTGCTCGTGATCGACTGGAAAGTGAACTGCTCAAAATCGAAGCCACGGGATTAAACAGCGCTTTAAACGGAGAAGTCGCGCCCCGGGTACCGAATACGACCAACATATATTTCGATGGCATCGATGGCGAAGCCCTGATCATCGCGCTCGACCTGAAGGGGTTGGCCGTGTCGACCGGGGCGGCGTGTTCTTCCGGGGCAATCGAACCGTCGCATGTGCTGACCGCGATGGGCCTGCGTTCTGATCGCGCGAAAGCCAGCATTCGCTTTAGTCTCGGCAAGCAAACTACCGCGCAGGATATCGATTTCGCGCTAGCGATAGTCCCCGAAACGGTGTCGCACCTGCGGCAGCTTAGCCCGGTCTATAGAACCATGGTCTCGAAGTAGGGGCCTACGTTTAAAGCAGGTCCATCGTCGCGTGAACTGACACGGAGAACGATCATGGGGCGGAAATTACATTTGCTGTTCGTGACGCTGATTGCTGTGGGCGTGGCGTTTGCAGCCGATAGGGTCCCAAGTCTGCCAGCTGCTGCTTCTCAAGAAACGAGAAATAAAGCAGTGGCCGGGCGAGTATTCGAGGAGATTTTTAACCAGGGAGAGTTTCAGGTTGCCGGCGAAATTTACGCCCAGGATTTCGTCAACCACGGGCTCCTCAGGAATTACGACCTACAGGAGGATCAAGCGGCAGTTCATGCGGAGAAGAAGGCGTTTCCGGATCTTAAGATGAGCGTGATCCTGATGGCGGCCGAGGGTGATCTGGTCACAGCAGTGTGGGTATTCCGGGGAACGCATACCGGCTCCGGATATGACGGATTGCCTCCAACCGGAGTCAAGCTTGAATTACGTGGTATTACGGTTTGGCGTATCGTCGACGGCCGGATTCGTGAGGAGTGGACCGAGTTTGATCAACTGCGCGCTGCCCAACAATTCGTGACACAATTGAAGTGGCCGCTGCTTGGGATTCTCTTTGCGGCGTTGATTCTTGTATGGGTAGTTTGCAGAGCCATCCTGAAACTGAGACGGCCGCAGAATGTAGGGGCAACGTCCTAATTAGGTTGTTGCTGACGTTCATAACGAACTGACTCAAATTAATGACTGACTCAACAACCATCGCCGTAGCTATGTCGGGAGGAGTTGACTCCTCGGCCGTTGCGGCCATGCTGCGCGCCGAAGGCCACAACGTCATCGGCTTGACCATGCAGCTCTGGAATCAGCGGCGTCTCGCCGGGCACGAGGGTATGCCCGAATCCGTGCAGGGCCGTTGCTGTTCGATTGACGATGTCTACGATGCTAGGCGCGTCGCCGAAACCCTTGGCATCCCGTACTACGTGGTTAATCATGAGGAGCGCTTCGAGCGCGATGTGGTGCGGCCATTTGTTGAGGAGTATCTCGCGGGACGCACGCCGATCCCTTGTAGTCTTTGCAACAATCACTTGAAGTTCGATCAGCTTCTTATTGTGGCTCAGCAGATTGGCGCCGATAAACTTGCCACCGGCCACTACGCGCAAGTCATCTTTGACGAGCAGTTAGGCCGCTGGCTACTGAAGCGCCCGGCGGATCGCTCCAAAGATCAGACTTACTTCCTCTTCGGTCTCACGCAGGAGCAATTGAGCCGCACTATATTTCCGCTTGGCGGCATGACCAAGCCGGAGGTGCGCGAACTGGCCCGCAAGCATCAGCTCGTGATCGCCGAAAAGCCCGACTCGCAGGAGATCTGCTTCGTTCCCGGCGGCGACTACAAGCGCTTTCTCGAAGCCTATCTCACCGAACAGGGAGACTCGCCGACAGATGTTGGTGGTGAAATGGTAACCACCGACGGCAAGGTGATCGGCGAGCACGCCGGCGTCCATAACTTTACGGTCGGCCAGCGCAAGGGGCTCGGCGTGGCCACTGGTTCGCCGCTGTATGTAATTCAAATCAAGAATGATACGCGGCAGGTAGTGGTTGGCAAGGACGAAGAGCTATACTCGCGTTCTCTTCGCACTCACCGCGTGAACCTGATCTCGACGGCTGAGCTACGCGAGCCCATGCGAGTCGCAGTGAAGATTCGCCACAAGCATCAACCCGCGTCGGCCATGATTGAATCTGCTGGGCAGGATGAGGTCCTGGTCACATTCGACGAACCGCAGCGCGCCCTCACTCCCGGCCAGGCTGCCGTGTTCTACGATGGTGACATCGTCGTTGGTGGTGGCTGGATCGATAACCTGGAGTAGAGACGCGGCTTGACGCGGCTCCTCGTCTCATCTCCACCGCAGCGAAGCCAGACCTCCAGGCGCTCCTGAGACGGTACAAGCCCCGTCTCTACCCTAAGTTTGTTACCTTCCCCAGGTTACTCCGGATTACTCCCGCCCCATTTCATAGCACCTTCGTGGACTAGACCGGCCGATAGAGCAACTGTAAGGTTAATTCACGACGGGCCTTCGTAGTCTCTCCCCGGTTAAGGTCCAGCGTGGGGAGCGATCTATGAAAATCTGGCATCTGGCATATGCAGCATTGGGGATTGCGGTGGCACGCTGGGTTTTTAAGCGTCAACCAATGCAGGTAACCGATCCGATCACCCGTTTCCGTACTTCTGGCCTGCTGTAAGCGGTAATTAGTCAAAAGGGCTTGGGTGCGTCCCGTTGCGCGTCTTCGATCTGCGCGCCCAAGCCCGTTTCACCTACCCTGTTACCATTCGCGGAAGTGCTAGCACCTCCGTGTCCCTTCGGTAACTTCTTTTCCGTTCTATCTCGCCTAAACTTTCTTTAGTAGACCTGCCAGGCCCACAATTGAGCCTCGGCTACCGAAATCATGCGATTCCGAATCCCCATCTTGCGGTTGGCTGTGCTCTGCGTACTGCTTGTCCCGGTGGCTGGGTGGGGGCAAGATGACGCCCAGTCGCTCGGCGACCTCGCACGCAACCTGCGCAACGAGAAGAACGACAAGAATGATAATGATAGAGAAAAAGACAAAGCACTACAGCCCCAGCCCCTCACCGTGATCGATAACGACAATCTCACTCAGGTCATGGATGACGCGAAGAACGCCAGGCCAGTCGACAATTTCAAGACAGTCCTTTCCATCGACCCTTCCGGCAATACCCTCAAAGTATCTTCGCCGGATGTAACTTGCAGCTTGTCGTTCAACGCCCGATCCAGTTCACTGATCAAGTCCGCACCGGTCGAAGAATTGCCACTGGCAGAACTGCTCAAGATCGATGGGCCCGGTTCCATTCAGGATGAAAGCTTACAGCTCGAAGTATTCAACGGAACCGATTGGGATATTCAGGAAATCACCGTCGGGCTGACGCTAGAACGAAAGCCTGGAGAGAATGCTGAAATTGCGGCGAGCGCACGTGTGATTCCCGCCGCCGAAGGACTTGCGCCGGTCGCGGTCGAGCGCCGATCCGATGTAACCCTGCTCTATCACCTCAAAGCTGATTCGAAGCCCTTCAGCACCACTGCATTTCACGAAAATATCGGAATCACTCCCGGCCCAGATGAAGACTGGCGATGGTCGATCGTTGAGGCGAAAGGAATTCGTCCATCGCAATCGGCGCCAGCTTCATTGACAGATCTGTCAGCCGATCCGTTGTTTGTTGCTCCATTACCTATGACTTCGAGATCGAACGCGCCACAGCCGCAGCTCAGCCAGGGACCGGCCACAACTCCGCTCGCTCCAACCGCGCCTGCAGTTCCGGACAAAGCGGCGCAAGGCAAACCAAGTCTTAACAATTCTCCGAGCGATGCTCCGAACAGCAGCCCAGCTCCGCAGCAATAGTGCTCAGTCTTATACCCATTTCAATCACGCAATATCAATCGTCCATACAATATCAATCGTCGGCAGTAGTCCCGGCTTCTGACGACTTTTCGTCAACTGCTCAAACGAATAGGGCAATCTTGGGCAAGCGGGCGCGCTCGTCCCGCAAGCAGAGAACGCCTGTCCGGGAACGTTGTCTTGAATAGAGCGGAATGGTAGTCTAACGAAGTTGAGCGGGAGTAGTTCAGCGGTAGAACGCCAGCTTCCCAAGCTGGATGTCACGGGTTCGATCCCCGTCTCCCGCTCCAATAATCCAACAACTTAGCGCTGCGGGATTCAGGATTGTGTGTTCAATTGTGTTCAATTGACCTGGAGTTTTCTCGGAATCGGGTTCCGGTTCGCTCGTCATCACGTCAGCGGTAACGGCATTGACCAGCCTGCGCACGTTCGCGTCTATCGGCTGGGTATAGACCCCAAGCGTGGTAGCGATGTCGCTGTGCCGCAAATGGGTCTGTACGTCCTTGGCGTTGCCGTGCCCCTGCGCATTGGTGGCGAATGTTCGCCTTAGAACTTGAAAGTTGACCGGCACCGTAATGCCTAATTTCTCTGCATGGGGTTTGAGATTACGGCGCAGCCAATTCTCCGGTCACATCGGTGTGCCCGCCTCCGTGGGGAAGATCAAGGCATCCGCGGGCGCATCGGCGTGCATCTCTCGCCACATTTGCAGCGCTGGCAATAGAACGTCTGGAATCGTGACCGGGGCTTTGCTGCCTTTTGTCTTTGCTTTCCCTGGTCGCAACGTTCCACGCCAAGCCGTGCCTTCGATTTGGAAATGATCCCTGCGCCAGGATGACCAGCGCAGCCCGAATATCTCACCGGGCCGCATGGCGCAGAATGCGGCAATCGCGGCCATGAGTCGATCCCGAAAGGGAAGTGATTCGAGAAGCTGACGAGCTTGCGCCTTTGGCAGAACAAACTTTTCTGCTTCTTTCGTTTCGGGGTTGACTAACTTTCGGGCTGGATTCTTGCCAATCAAATCGGCGTCTAACGCTTCCTCGAAAACTGCTTTTAGCATCGTGCGGCAATGGTCAACGATGGTGAATGAAAACCCAGCTTCCGCCAATTTGTTAAGGAAAACTTGGCAATGGAATTTTTCGATTTCGCAGAGCAGTTGCGTTCCCAGCTTTGGCAGAATGAGCCGGTTCAGGTGATAGAGATTCGTTTCCTTCGTGCTTGGTGCCCACTGCGCCGAGCGCATGGGCAGGAAGCGTTCGGTCACGTACCATTCAAGAGTTAGGTTGCTGGGTTTCGGTTGCGCCTTGGCTGCGCTGGTGATGATCTTGCGCAGTTTGTCCACGGCTTCATGCTTCCGCATCTCGCTTTTTTCTCCGAGCATGACGCCGATATGCTGGCGGGTTTCTTTGCCTTCGGCGTCGGTCAGATAGCGATAATAGTGCCCATACCAGCGCTTAGATTTGGTGCCGCGTTCCTCAACCCAGCCGTCTTGGTGACGAGAGCGCATTCGAGTTCTCCGAAATGTGCTCACTATACACCTACGCTTTCATCTGAAATCAAGTGATCGGCCACGAACTGGTTAACATCGCACGGGCGGAAGCGCAGTAATGCACGCTTCCCGCCCAAGCGAATTACCGGGATGCGCGGCTTTCTTCTTGTCGCGTGATCGCGGACCCAATCCTTGGAAACGCCAAGCTGGGCCGCTACTTCAGCGATGGAAAGCAATGGTTTGTTGTCAGTGGTCATAGTCTTTCCTCAAACATTTCGATTTGCTGCTGAACTTCTGGCAAGGCTTTGGTTTTCGGCGCTTTGCTTTTTTTCGGTTTCGCCAGCGGTGATACGAATTTCTCGCATGGGCAGAAAGTTTTTCCATCCGCGGATTCAGCGCAAGACGATGAATTACACGCATAGGTTGCAGCCGGATTATCCGCGGGGGTGTGCTTGCAGACGTGTGGTGCTCCGTTTTCATCTTCAAACCCGCTCCAATCTCTCGATTTTGGTTTCTTTGCCTTGCTCGGCTTTCTCACTCGGCAATGGTGCGATTTCCAGTGGCCACAAGCTGGATTGGCGCATTGCGTCCATGCGTTCGCCTTCGGGCGCTTCATGCGCAGGGGTGCACTAGCGTGTGCGCGAAAGCCGGGGCAATCGCAATCCCCGACGTGCTTCCCGTTTTCAACCCGAAGGGATAAGCAATGCTCTGTCGTACACCAATAAGTTCCAGATTCAGTCGGGTGCGACTTAGCGCCAGCGCAGTGTGATTTCTTGGGATGCCCGCAAATGCAGAGCGTTGTTTGAGTAACTTTCGGTTTTGGTGTGACCGCGGGCGCTTGCCCTGGCGCGGCAACTGCTGACACTGGAATGCGTTGCGGGCGTGAATATTTCCGACTGCCCTGGTTCATCCGAGCTTCCCACGCGGAGCGCGGGCGCTCTTGATAGACAAAACCAGCCGCGGTCTTGGCAGCTTCACGTTCGCGGATTCTTTTTTCAGCGGCCAGCAATTCCGCGGGAGGGATTAAGAGAGTCATAACATGGAATCCTTTTCCCAGAAACGCACATTGCGGCGCGTTCCTGCGATTCTGATTTGCTTATTTTTCCAACCTGCATGACGCAAGCAGCGGATGACGGGATACTGGTCCTTTTGCGCGATGGCGTGCTGTGCCATACCGACGGCATGAATCAGAACGTCAATCAGCGTCACGCGTTCGGGCGTGGAGTCGAAGGGTAGTGAATTGCGGTCAATGTGATTATTGAATTGCCGCGGCTGCGGGTTTTCTAACCAAGCCAAGATTGCCTCATCGTGCGGCCCCTCCTGATAGCGGGCATCCTGAGAGGTAGTGAGTGCAGCCTGAAATTCTAGGGAATCGGGATACCAGCTTTCACCGGCCAGGTAGCGCGTGTGTGCTTCGGCCCAAAGTTGGTCGCGGTCTGCTCTCAGCTTTTCTATGTCAATCTTGCCCACGGTCACACACCAATAGCGTCTGCCGCCGGATTCATCCGTCAGAGGAACGGGATCATTGCTCGTAGCGGCGAAGATGCAAGTTCTCGGCACCAGACGAGCGCGACGCTCATATGGGGCGCGGAAACTATCGGCGCGAGATGTTAGGAAACTCTTTCGCTCAAGTTCCGAGCGTCGGCTGGTGAACTCCGACATTTCGATAATCCAGCGGCCCAGCAATTCAATGCGGCTGTCTTTGCTGCCCAGTTCTGACAGGTGATCGGCAAAGTATTCGTCGCCAGCCAGCGTGCGCAGCGTAGTAGATTTCCTGGCACCCTGCGGACCTTCCAGCAGAAGAGTGTGGTCAGCTTGGCATCCTGGCTGATAGATGCGGGCGCACCCGCTAATCATCCATTTCGCGCCGATGGCGCTATGAAGCGCAGAATTCTCCGCGCCTAGATATGAAACAAGCCAGGTGTCGAGGCGCGGCGACTGATCCCAGGACAACGATTCCAAATAGCGTTTGATCGGATGGAAGCGATTCTCTTTTGCGACCGTCTGCACGGCTTCGGCTGCGACTTTAGAACTGACGGATACACCGTGGCGCTGAAGCCAACAAGCGGCGCGGGTGTCATCGTCATCCGTCCAAATGGCACCGGCGACTGATTCCGGCCAGGGTGCTTGCCGCGCCGTGGCTACCTGCAAACTGAACTCGTCAAATGAAAGCACGCCAGCAAATTCAGAGGCACGGCGAAGCAGCGTGACCGCATTCGCTAGGAGCGCCTTCGGTTCCCCGCCAGCGGTTACAAGCAAGTCCTTCCGCCATTCCTCACCGGCTGAAATCACAGGGCTAGATTTCAGACTGAGCCAACCAAATGCGGTTTCGACAACTTTCTTGTCGATATGCTCGGTCAAGTGGTGAAATCCGGTAGCGGGTTCGTCCGCCACAACCTTGGCGTAGGAATCACTAACCTCCGAATCAATGCGTGATACAGCACCACGATCATGCGTCGGAACGGCTTGATAGACAGCGCGGCAGAATGTGAGTGTTTTGCCTTGGGGCCATCCGGCGCGTGCCAGCGCACCGGCCAGAGCGAGCATTGTGTTGTGCCGTCCATGCGCAGGCCAATAGCGGCATAGCAATGCAGCCGCCATAGTCTTGTGAAAGGCACGAATGAGCGCGTCAGCGCTGACCAGCGCGGGCGCAGAATCATATCCCGGTTCAAAGCTGATTGACTCGCCGCTGGGATGCGTAGAGTCAGGCACTACCGTTTGCAATCCAACCTTACCATCAGTTTTTTTCAGCCCGCGTAACTCCGCCAGCATGGCTTTTGTCAGCGGATCACGAAACTGCTGTAAGCGAATCGGCGGATTGGCAAAGTAGAACCGATGGGATGCCGGTTTCGATTCCCGGCCAAAGATAAAGCCTGTGGCAGCGAGGAAAGTTGAAGCCAAAGTCAAGGCTTCCGGTGAATCCATATCGGCATCGGTTAAGCCGTTAATGCCGAGCAGAGCACCGACATTCTGCGGGTGTCCATTGAAGTAGCTGGCGAGGCTGGTGGAATCAATGCGCAATTCTTCCCAGCCCTCCGCCTTGGGATTCTTCCCCCGATGGGCAACGGGCACCGGCTTGATACCTAGCTCGATATACCAGGTAGCTGCCTCAGCGGCGCTGGCGAATGTCCGCACGTTCGCAAGTAACTCGTCGCTCATAACCCCGCTTCCAACTCTTCCGGCTCGTCGCGGTCTTCGAGGGAAAAGTCATTCCGCCTGAGTAACTCAGGACAGAGATGGGGTGAAGTCAGAACGGCGCGAGGTTCGCCTGTCTCCTCGTCGGGCACGACATTGGCACCGAACCAACGCCCGGATGCCAGTTTGAAATCGACAATCGGAGCATGGCACCACGCGCATGGTGCAGGGGTGGCCAGCAGTGTGTGGCTGAAAGTGAGCTCGCACACTTTGCCGTCGAGCAGCAACTCAATTTGAGAAGAAAGCCAATCGGTCAATGGTGTTTCTTGCAGAGTAGGATCGTTAGCGTTATATTGGGGCACAAGTTATCTCCAAGGGCGCTCTGGATCGTTGCCTTCGAAGGGTTTGGCGATCCGGGCGCTTTTTGTTTTTCGATCTCGGGTTCAAAATCAAAACTCAGCCGTCAACGATCTCCTGAAAGCGCCAACGGGCCACACCGGCATAAACCAGCAGACTCCGGTACGGAATCAACACGGCTTTGCCTACTGGTTTGGACGGTAAATCACCTTGGTCAATCAGGCGGTCAATGGTTTCTGAATCAACGCTGAGAAGTTCTGCGGCAACTTCCGGCGTCACTAAGACTGGATCGACGCGTTGCTTGGGATAGATTCGTATGGCAAGGTCAGAGTGCCACGCGTAGAGTTCAATGTCACTTGCGACAAGTTGTCGGCAAGTCAGTAATTCATTTTCCCCTTAAAATTTCGTGGCGTTGATACAGAAGGCTTTGCAAAGAGTGAGCGCTGAACCTGCGACCATCGTGGCGTTCGTAGAGCTTGCAGGCTTGTTCCAAAGCTGCTTTCACGGAAGTGGCCTTGATTTTCCCCCTAGTAAAATCTGCTTCTATCTTGAGCGCAAAATCCGTAACAGTGCCTTTCCAGACCTTACGGGTCTTACGTGTCATAGGCGCAGGAGCCGGGATCGTAACCGGAGCGGAATCCCGCTTGCCGGGGTTAAAGATTTCTTCAAGCTGCTTTTCCTGCTCAAGCGTGGCCTCCAGATCGCGGGGATCAATGGGCCGCGGAGTTACAGTGCAGGTCGTGAGCGTCTTGCCTTCAGATATCGTCATAGAGTTAATCCAAATATTGCGCAATCGGGGATGGCCGGGTCAAACTTGGTCCCGTGGTCCCGTGGTCCCGGCGGAAAATGGGTAACATATTATACGGGGGATATATACCCCCACCCCCCCTACTTATAGTTATTGTAATAAGTTTTATTGTTAATCTAGTGGTACCAGTGGGACCGAATAGAAGCTAAACGAGTTACTCGCCGCTACGAGCGTGGTCCCAACGCGGGACCACGCGGGACCAAGCAAGCAATAAAAGTCAGATGTCTTGGTCCCACGCATTCATAGTGGGACCAGTGGTACCGCCTGTCCCGTGGGACCGTGGTACCACTGGTCCCTGCCCTGCTACCAATCCTAACCTTCATGTACTAACGGGTCTGGGAATGTGAGAAAACAGTTGTAAGTCTCCACAGATACGTATATGATTGTACGTACATATATGGCTGACACAATCACAATTGCAACCAAGAACCCTGGCGGACGCCCGCGCAACCCGCTGGCGGCTGTGATAACGGCCCAGCTTGAAAACAAGCGTGAGCTTTTCAGTGATCCGCTATTGTCGCTCCGCGAGTGCAGCACTGCGCTGGGTGTATCGGTCGCCACGATGCACCGTTTAGTTTCCCAGCGGAGACTGCGAACCTGGCGGAACGGCCCCCATGGCCATCACAAGATTCGCTCATCCGAACTTCGCAAGTTCCTTCAGACCGGCGGCGAACAGTGAGCCGACAGAGATGCAGCATTTGTTCTCACGTCGATGTGCTGGCGATCAATAGCGCTCTGGAAGCTGGCGTTTCGAACCTAGTTGTAGCGAGAAACTTTAGTGCCTCGAAATTTGCGTTATCACGTCATTTGAATCGCTGCCTAGCGCCAGTGGTTGAACCCGCTGGTGATCCATCGCAGGCCGACAAATGGCTCCAACGCGCAGATGATCTTTACTTGGCGGCTGGCGCATCTGGTGACACGAAAAGTCAGATAGCCGCACTAGGCGCAGCCGTGCGCTCTCTGCAATTTGCCGAAAAGCAGCAAAAGAAAAAAGCTGATGCCGACCGCGCTTTGCCCCGCGACATTACGCAGTGGACAGAGGAAGAATCTACGAAGTTCGTCTCTTTTTTGGATAGTATCGTTGCCAAACATGATTCACTGAGTAGTGAAGTACCACAAGAAATTGTGGCTGCACTGCCTGAGCTAACCGCGGATCGCGGCACAGCGAAACAGGCACTTGGCGAAGAACTCAAGACGTATGCGCGGACGTGGATCAATGTTCGTAGCGGGATTGAAGCCCTGCCAGAAACGCTGCGCTTGCTGCGCTTCAATATCCGACAAATTGAAGAAAAAAACAAAGCACTGCGCAACGCGACAGTGGAGGCAACCGCATGACCGAAATAGAGCGCTTACAAGACGAACTGACCGCGGCAAGCAACGCGTTGACAAAGAAATTTGCAGAATCCCGCCGATTGCTCAGCGAAATCCCCGTGGATTCGGCCAAGGTGCAATTGCTGATGCAGCAACTAGCCGCGTTGCGGCAATCAATGCCCGATGCGCGGCCAGCTATGTCGCAGCCCCGATGGTATGACAACGCCCCACAAGAGGGGCAAATGGGTGACCGTAGTTTGAACTAGGAGCAATATGGAATTATCAAGCCACTATCTCGAAATATTCGGCGGCGACGATCCGCAGAAACCATCGTCAGCGCGAGAGCCAGCGACACAGTTGGATGACCCGTTGTTTGCGTATTTGCCGGTAGGCAACGCAGCCGATGCGCTCTCTCGCCAGCTAAGTGACGATGAACTCACGAGTGCAATTTGTGGCCTAGAGCCGTCCGCATTTCAGAAGGCCGCACAGCGCATCAGCACAAAAACAGAACACCACGGTGGAGACGCATTCGCCCGCTCATTTCAGGCGCATGGTGGAAAAATCTCAAAGGCAGATGGCCGCGAGTGTTGGACGTTCAACGGCGGCAGTTGCGAGTGTAAGTAAAAGTTTTCGTTCTTCCTGGCGTATACGCAGCCCTGGACGGGGTTTTTTCTTGGCCAAGAAGAATCGAGGCCCGGTCAGGTATCCCAGCCAAACGGGCTTGGGCTGACCGGGTTTATAGAAAAGCAGGCAATCATGGCTTCAAATCTGAGCTATACGGGCACTCTTACATCGAATCAATGGGGTTACTTTTACGTGGCTCCCAACGTTAACGTGGCTGGAATCGGCTCCGCATCGGGTCTAGTGCCAGGTGCGCAGTCAAGCATTCCGACTTGTACCGACTACGAATCACTTCCCAACCCTGCGACATTCAACTCCGAAGGCGTTTCGAGCACTGAGGAACGATTGAAAGTGCTTGGCGTTGAATCTGCACAGCAAGGTGCGCCCGCGGTCAACGGGCCGACCTTGACGGCGCAGGGTGCTGTGCCGAATCAGGCTTTTTGGCGCTGGGAATAATTTCTGCCGGGTTCGTACGGCTCCGCTGTTTTCAGGCGGTATAACACGAACGATGGTCTGGGGGTTTTCCATCTCATGAAAAGCCCCCCTCTAAATTTTTAAGCTGCCCGTCATGTACTACCGGTGTGCGAGACATGACCCACGGGCTACATCACACTCGCCCCGGCGGGTCTCCATCGTACCCGACAGAGAAAGCGCTGGCTGGCTTCATCGGCAAAGGGCTGGCCGTCATAACCGACTAGCCCTTTTGCTTATGCCGTAAGCGCCGCGGCGCGTTTTGCTCTGCGCCATAGGGTTTGCCGCGAGGCAGTCGCAGCCGCAACCTCCGGGCGTCCTAGTCGCTTACCTTGCGCCCTAACGCGTGCCAGCCCCGCCTTGGTGCGATCCGATAGCCGGATGCGCTCTTGTTGCGCTACGGCTGCGAGTACGCCAATGATGGCCTCGCCAAAGACACCTAGGCTGTCGATGTATTGCTCCGTGAAACTCTTGAATGCGATGCCCTGATCTTTCAGGCGCTTTAGATAGGTCAACGTTGCCAGCGTACCCTCACGGGTCAACCGATCCAATGACCAGAACACAAGGCAATCGAACCGATGCCGTTCGGCATCCGCCCACATTTTCTTAAAGCCAGGGCGATTGCCATTCTTGGCACTCTGTTCGTCGGTGTACTCCTCAACAATGAGCCAACCTTGCCTGATGGCGAACTCCCGCAACTGCAAAAGCTGGTTCAATGGGTCTTGCCCCTTGTCATCAGTCGAGACTCGCGCATAGATCGCAATTCTCAGTTGTTTCATAAACGTGTCTCCAATCGGGCTTGTAAACGGTTCGGTTTCAACACCGTTTTTCGCTGAAATCAGTGTAACATAAACGGACGTTTATGCAACATAATAAATACACTTTTGGCCGTACGATTCTGCCAATACGACAAGTGCAGCGCTGCATTGGAGCCGTGCAGGTCAGCTAACGCGACTTTTCCAGCCGTTAACCACACGTAGCCCTAGCGGGATGCAATCTCCCGTCCCCTCAGTCGGCACACGTCGCCCCCGGAACTCAAAGCAGGCCGTTCGTCGGACGTGGCTCTCCTGATTCGTTTCGCTATGCGTAGTCCACCGGCTACTTATGCGTGCTTGGGCCGGTGCTCACCATGAGCCTAGCCCCGGATCGCCAGCCGGAAAGAAATCTTTTTCACAGTGATCCGATGCAAAAAGTATTGCCCGTAAGTTACTGATCTTATGGCATATACCGTAGGATTATTTGCCCATAAGAGCCGGACTGCCTTCCTCCGATATAGGCTAGAAATTTGAGCTTGAAACCTAAGCAAACTGGATCGAATCCATTTCATCCGCATCAAACGATCCCCAGCCAAAAAAACTAATGCAAGGCCAGCGGGGCATCAAGCCCTTATGGCCAGAGGAGAAAATACAAGAATTAAGTGACAAAAAAGAAATCCCCGCTCAGGAATTACCCTGCAACAACGCGTAAAAGCAGCGCGGTACTTATGCAAGGAACAAAAGCAGGGTTGTACTACGGCATTGATTACAGCACGGATGAATTCAAAACTCAGCAGGTGGAAGCCATGCTCCGTGAGGAAGCATGGGAACCGGGCCACGGGCGCGACTCATGGGGGGACGCTATCCAATATGAGTTAGATTCTGACGAGCACTGCATCACGTTCGGAGTAGTCTCCGGGTTGCGCCCCGACGTGGGCATATTGACCAACACACGCAACGAGAACGAAGACCGAGCGCGCTTGCGCGCTGTCCCTATGGACGAACGTAAACACCGTGATTGCAACCCAAGGCATAGTCCGGCGCATATGTTCGACCGCGCAACGCAGGACGTATTCATGACAGGCGACGTTGGGATATTCATCAGATGCGGAATCCCCGACGACACGGCTCAAGCGCTCTTGTCTAAGATTGCCGACCGCATGACTAGGCGCAATGGACGCTACGCCCTGAAACCCTTGTCCCAAGCGGGAAAGCGGGTGGTGGCATGAATGACGAAAAGCAACAAAGTCAGACCGCGTGGGCCGATGTGCTTGGCGGTGGATTTCCGCTTTTGCCACGAATAAAACAAATCAACCTAAAGGGAGACTCATCAGGACTTGGACAATCGCGGACGCTAGTCGCGGTCGCTTGGTCTACCAGAGATATGTTCGTTTCACGGTTCAACTGGCCTCCTCTGCCACCACAAGAACTCCCGGATGCAGAAAAGCTAGTGCTTTTGAAGATGATCGAAGGAACGAAACGCGGCAACATCGTCGCCCCTATTAAAATCGTCTTGTTCGATGATTCTGACCCTGTAAGGGTAGTGCGCGGGATGATTACCGAAGCGTTTGATGCGCTGGGCCTCAGCAAAGGGACAATTCTCGAATGGGACGTATAGCGGCTGAATCTCTCTGGCGCTATCGCCCCTTGGCATGAATGATGCTAGTGGCGCAGGCGCACGCGGCTGCAATCGCTATTCCGAGCATGGCCACGATTGCTGCCCACGGTGTGCGGTTGAAATCCGCCTGTTTCGGGCTGAATAAATTCATTCGGTTGTCTCCAATGGGAAAAGGCCAACCGCGCATTGTAGCGCAAATTGGCCTTTTCTCCCCTCGGCTGCTTGCAATTCTAATTACTCATCTGACTGGCGACTGTCGAAAAAACGTTGTTCGCGTTCCCGCCGATCATGCGCACCGTACCGATTACCAGAACCAGAATTACCGCCAGCATTACAGCATATTCCGCAACATCCTGCCCGCGGTCATCCCTGACCAGCCGACCTATTTGTCTCATGGCTTAAACCTCCGCTAGTGAATTTTCAAAGCGTGGCCCAGAAAGCGCGGGAAGTATAGCACTAAAGCTATCTTTCGTAGCTTTAATTATCTTGCTAAGAAAAGAGTTAAGTCTGACCATCTTCCCCTATGGGGAAAAGAACCGTTTCCATCGGCGTGAAAATGACTCCTGAAGATTGGGCGCTACTGGCCAAGAGCGCTGAGCGCATCTGGCCCGGTGCCATGCTTTCCCGTAGTTCAATCTTGGTTAGTTTGGCCAAGCTAGGCGCGGAAAGCGCAATGGGGCGCAAGCCACGAAAGAAAAGCTAGCTTTGCTATCTAGGCTAGCTTCCCTGGAATGCCCCGCTTTGAGGCGGAAACGGGGCTAGGGGCGCGAGTTAGGCGCAGGCTGGGGATTTGGGTCTACCAAGCGCCGTCTGTGTATTTCGGCATGAGCTTGGCTGGCGGCTCATGGGGAAGCCATTTCCGCCGATAAATCGTCATCACACCGTTCGGCAGGCCGAGGACGATAGAATCCTCCGGCACCCAATACATTGGCAAGCATTTTTTGGCGCAGCCATCAAAGCGAGCCTTCCCGTCGGATAGAGGGAAGACAAGAAGCGGGTGATTACACATAGGGCACAAGACTTCCTCTCGCCCTTCCAAGACACTAGTAAGTGTTGGTGCGTTCATTCGTTGATTATCCAACCGCTTACTTGCTATTGCAAAGACCCCACCAAATCAGAATGTTTAACTTTCGGATACTTCAGGCTCACTACTCCCCTGATTCGTCCTAGAGGGTCGTTTCGAGAGAAAAGCACTTATTTAGGGATTTACTCCGAAAACACACTCCCAGAGTATTTAACAGTGCGGCGACAAACAGTTGGTCAATGTACGTTATCGCACATAAATTGTGCCGTGGCATCTAGGTTTTACCCCGTATTGACCGGCGTCCTTCGCCAGTCGTATTTTGTTCTGACTATGCCTCCCCCGGAACAGACGAATTGCTGGATATGTCGAAAGCCACTTTGGCGGGAGGACGCTCGCCTAGACGAATTCGGTTTCCTTGTACATAAGCTGTGCCATCGAAAGCTTGTGGACGAACGGAGTAGTGAGCCCCCGAGGGTTAGCCCTATAAAACCAAAACCTAAATCGAACTGATTTCAACGCACTTTTGAGACGGCGGGTTCTTCTACTGCGGGCGGCTTCATCTGTTCATCCAGCGCATTGCACAGCTGAACCACAAGTTTTGCCAGTTTTTCTGCATCTGTTTCCTTGCTCACCTGTTCTGCTAGGGAATACCACTTTTGATCTCTGGGTTGTTGCGGGGCCATAAACAGGGCCTCCTTTTCTCAATTCCCACTTTACGGTCAATGCTGTAGGCACGTCTGAGCAATAGAGATCAGTTACGCTACGTTGTGATTTCTTAATCCAGACAATCAAAATAATTGTCTATTCGATACCGTGCGGTCAGCGCTAAAATGCGGCGACAACGGGGCCATGCTCTCACCAGCAGAGATAGCGCTAATTAAATTGGAAATCGAGAATCTGGAGAAGGCTCGCCAAACGTTCACGGATAGCGGCATTCAGAAGCAGATCGACATTTGGATTGAAGCGTTGAAAAAGAAAATTCCTTCCAACCCTTCGGAGTAGCAGCTAGGGCGTTAGAGCAGACTGTTGCTTTTGCCAGTTTCCTTGTCCGGTCCATGGAGTTAGAGTTCGCGGCTAGGAGCGGATACGCCATGGCTGCAAAACCATTACCGTTCGAACAATTCCCAGAACGTGGTGTCGCCGAGCACACATTCAGGGGCGGATTTCCCACGTCAGAAACCATTCAGCGTGCCTATGATGATGCGGACCTGAACACCGCGATCGAAGCCTATAAATTTTTCTATCCATCCATATCAATCCTCGCCACTTGGAAGGGCAATGAGGCAGCTGGTGTGGTGTCCAACAAGTCCTTCTTGATACTGCAAGGAAGTCCACATCAATTGGTTTTTACACCAAATTCCGACACGCCCTATGAAGGAGCCAACATCGATCTGTCGTCGGGTCCGATGGTGGTGGAGTTGCCGCCGGGGCCACTGATGTGCGTCGTGAACGATCTTAATCAGCGCTATGTCATGGATATGGGCATTCCGGGTCCGGATGCTGGCAAGGGCGGAAAGCATCTCCTCATACCTCCCGGCTACACAGGGAAGATTCCGCCTGGCTACTTTACCGGCACGCCCACTACGAATCGCGTCCTCTTTATGGTTCGCGTGATCCCGCCCGGCGGAGATACCAAGGCAGGGATCGAAATGCTGAAAACCGTGAAGCTGCATCCGCTGAACGGACCTGCGGATTGGCCGGTGACGTGGTCGGAGATCGGCGATCGTCCACAAGACTTCACGCCCGTCCGCTGGGAAAAGAACCTTGACTATTGGAAGCAGCTCGCCGAGCTCATCAACCAGGAGCCTGCATACGAGGCTTACAGGATGAACTATGGACAGCTCGCGTCTCTTGGCATCGAGAAAGGGAAACCGTTCTCGCCCGATGCCCGCATGCAAGGCATTCTGGTCAAGGCCGCGCAGATTGCAAATGACCAGATGCGGGTGCAGTCATTCGCTGACCGCCGACCCGACCGCGTCGCCTGGCCTGATCGCAAGTGGGAGTGGGCGAGTCTGCGTCCCGAGAACGGGACCTTCGACATGCCCACCGCCAAGGATCTTGAGGCGAGAGAGAAGTGGTTCTATCAGGCGCAGATCGAGTCACCCGCCATGTTCCGCCGCACCGCAGCCACCGGATCGCTCTACTGGCTTGGCACTCGCGATAGCACGGGTGCATTTCTCGACGGCGGCAAGACTTACAAACTTACGGTTCAGCAGCCGGTTCCGGCCAAGCTCTTCTGGTCCGTGACCGTCTACGATCCCGATTCTCGCAGCGAGATCGTGACGGACACGTACAAAGCTGCGCTGCGTTCTTTGTATGAACTGAAGAACACAGCCAACGCCCCTTCAGTCGATCTCTACTTCGGACCGACCGCCCCTGCTGGACACGAAAGCCAGTGGATCAAGACTATCCCTGGCAAAGGGTGGTTCACCTACTTTCGCATCTACGGTCCGGGAGCACCGGCTTTCGATGGAAGCTGGAAGCCAGGTGACTTTGAAGAGGTCAAGTGACGATGACAGGCGAGGACACTAACTGAGAATTTGAGGGCAGGGAACTGGAAGAAAAGTTGTGTTCAAAACTGTGTTCAATTGGTGCCAATAGTGCCGTTTTGCACCCTCTGGAACCTACGCCAAACCATTGATTTCATTTAGAACGGGGCTTCCGAACGGGCTTCCCAAGCTGGATGTCACGGGTTCGATCCCCGTCTCCCGCTCCAAATCAGCAAATCTTCCTAGGAATTGACACTACTTCCCAGCACTGGCCGAAGATGACGACGCAGATTTCAGTTGGATTAGGCCGATCCCTAAGCCACCGACAGCACCAGCCAGCAGTCCCAGCAGCACCAATGCGGGCACGCTCTCGAGCAACGCCATTTTTTTCTTCGCCATATCTCTTCTCCACCCGGATTTCTTAACCAACACTAGTTTAGCATTTGCCCTTCCTTCAACGCCGTTCGGAGGGGTAGCAGGCGCTAGCAGCAGCATAAAGATAGCGGGGACAGATCAGTCAGTATGGCCGGGAGTGAATAATTTTTCACCTAAAGGGAAAATCCACATCGCTCACCAGCTTATGATCGTCTGCGGGGCTTTGGCTGCTGGCCACAGGTCTTTGACAAGGTGGCTCCCGTTCCCCCATAAACGTAGCAGTATTTAGATCGTCGCGCCGTCTTTCTTAAGGTTACGTCTTTAGAGGTCCATTAATGAGTCAACATGGCAAGCTGGTTTGTCTGATCGCGTGCGCTTTCTTAAGTGCATCGGCACTGGTCGCTCAAGATCACAAGACGTCAACTGCACTTCATCCGATCGCCATCCGCGCCGCCCGGCTCATCGACTGTCGGAGTGAATCGCCCGCAGCTGACCGTGTTATCACTGCTGGTGTCATCATCGTCGAGGGGGAGCAGATTACCGCCGTCGGCTCTCGGCTGGCGATCCCTCCCGGGGCCACAGTTATCGATCTAGGCGATGCGACGCTGCTGCCCGGCTTGATCGACTCGCACACGCATCTACTGCTGGAGATGGATGGAACCGATCTCAGTTTGCAGGATGTCGCAATGCTGCAGGCTGTCGCCATGCACAGTACTGCTGAACGCGCGTTAATGGGTGCGAAACTCGCGCGCGAAGATCTCGAGGCTGGAATCACCACCGTGCGCGATGTGGGTAACTCCGGCGTTAACGGAGACGTCGCCTTGCGCGATGCCGTCAACCGTGGCTGGCTGCCCGGTCCACATATAATTGCGTCCACTCGAGCCCTCGCCGCTCCAGGCGGACAGTTTGGCCGTCTCATTCCAGAGGCGCAGTCCATCATTGAACAGGAATATGTGACCATCAAGGGCCCAGAAAGCGCTCGTCAGGCAGTGCGGCAGGCACTTTACAACGGAGCCGATTGCATCAAGGTGATTGTCAATGGCATTCCAGCAAATATCACTCTCGACGAGATGAAAGCTATCGTCGACCAGGCCCACATTAGCGGCGTGAAAGTCGCAGCCCACGCCACGGACGAAAAAGCGACCCGCATCGCTGCCGAATCGGGCGTCGATTCAATCGAGCACGCCTACGTCGTTTCTGACGATGTGTTAAAGATAATGGCGGAGAAGCACATCTTCCTGGTTCCCACCGATGGTACCGAGCAAGAATATCTCGAAATGATGTTCGGTACGCGGCAGCCAAATCCGGATGAGCTCAAAGAACAAGAGAAATGGATGAAGCAGTATGTGGTGGGAAACGGCGATCGCCTGCGGCGTGCTCGCAAGCTTGGCGTGCCCATAGCCGCAGGCTCGGATATGTATTTGACTATGCCGCACAAAAATCGCGGACAAGCCAGCCTCCTGATGCTTGAAGCCTATGCCGAAGAAGGAATGACGCCCATCGAGATTATTCAAGCTGCGACCATCAATGCGGCAGAACTGTTGGGATGGAAGGATCGCGTCGGCACCCTGGAGGCTGGCAAATTGGCGGATATCGTTGCGGTTCCCGGCGATCCGTTGAAAGACATCACCGCGCTTGAACACGCAAGATTTGTCATGAAGGATGGAGTTGTGATCAAAAATGAAAAGTGATGCCATTCGTGGCATGCTCGACGAAAACCCCGCGGCGGCCCTATGATAAAAAGAGATGATTGAAAAGTAATAATAAAGAAGTCATTCGAGGTGCATTCATGACCGAACCAACTTATGAAGAATTGAAAGCTCGCCTAAGCGATCTGGAAAAACAGGTCGAAACGAAAACGCGAAGCCGCGCCATGGAGTTCCGCGTAAGCGAAAAAGGTGGCGTGAGCGTGTACGGCCTCGGCCGCTTTCCGGTAACGCTCTACTACGAACAATGGACAAAACTGTTAAATGCCGTTCCTGACCTTCAAGCCTTTATTGAAGAAAACAAGAGCAAGCTGAAGCTGAAAGAGGGCTGATTTACCTCGAGAGCGATTTCGTGTCCGCTGGAGACGTCCTGAGTGAAGACATTTTAAGCCGGCCCCAGCCGCAACCCGATGAGCGGGTTGCATATGGTGCTGATCCAAGTCAGTTTTTCGAAGTGCGCGTTCCACGCGGACCGGGTCCGCACGTCGTTCTCCTTAACATTCACGGCGGATTTTGGCGGGCGAAGTATGACCTCGCGCACACCGGACAGCTATGTGAAGCGCTGCGTGCGGCGGGCGTCGCGACCTTCAACATCGAATATCGCAGGGTCGGCAATGGTGGCGGATGGCCAGGAACGTTTGAGGACATCCGCTCAGCCTACCGGTTTATTCTTCAGGGACATTCCCAACTTCATCTCGATCTCAGCCGGTTGGTGGTGATGGGACATTCCGCCGGCGGCCAGCTCGCGTTCTGCCTGGCAGCGCACGAAATCTCGGTCCGCCGCGCGATTTCGCTCGCCGGACTCGTCGATCTAAAAAAGGCTTTTGCGTTACGTCTGAGCCGTGGTGCCGTAGAAGAGTTTCTAGGAGGCAAGCCCGACGCCGTGCCAGAGCATTATCGAGAAGCCGACCCGACGGAACTCAGCATTTCACAAGCCCGGCAATGGCTACTCCACGGCAGCGAAGATGACACCGTGCCGACAGAGTTTAGCCGCGATTATGTCCTGCAGAAAAAGAAGGCCGGGGAATCGGTTCAATTGCTTGAGATTTCGGATGCTGGCCATTTCGATCTGATCGATCCAGACTCTAAGGCCTTTGGGGACGTGGAGCGTACGGTATTAGCCGCATGTGCTTCCTAAAGATTCTTAGGACCTATGAATGGTTGGAATGGTGCGCCCGGTAGGAATCGAACCTACAACCTCATGGTTCGTAGCCATGCACTCTATCCAATTGAGCTACGGGCGCATCGTGGAAGAATTACGTTTTGAATTATAACGGAAACAAAATTGTTTCGCCCAACCTGCATCATGTGCGAACCTGCAAGAAAAACAGCTGGCGGATGCCGTTTGCGCTTCGAAATAGGCCCAAAACCGGTGCTGGTTGTGCAAATCGGCGTCCTATCCTCGCGCGCGATTACAGGGACTTGCCTAAACATAGCGTAACAAATTGAGACGACTCGTAAACCTGAGTAAAAGTTTCCGGCCCAGCGCAAAACCTACCTGCCTCTGCCTTCTAAATATGCATGTTGGCAATGCCTTAGCGATGGCATCCGACATGCTTCTCTTTAGGGTAGACGAAGTGGCGCGCAACGGGGCATTTGGGAAAATACTTCGGCCAGAGGTCTTTCCGAATGCCCCATTGCATTGCCCCGTTTGTCGGCTACCAAATGTCGACTCGGCCCGTTCCGCTCGGTTTCTCGGCCCTCCCCCGAGAGTCCTCTTCTGGAATGAGGATTAGCAGGGAAACGGGCGGAATGGGTTTCCGTTCCGAAAAACCTCAAGCCAAAATCAACTGATCCTGAATGTCGATACCAGATTGACGCAACAATTTGGCTATTGCGTCGCCCTTTAATCGCGAAGCGTCGAACAGCACGCGCACCGACCGCTCCTTGTCGTTGAATTGGATCCGTTGAATCCCATAAACCTCGCGCACTGTGTCAATGGCCCGCAACGCGGCTTCTCCCGGCGGAGTCTGATAGCGGTAGGCGACTTCAAGGTACGTCATTTTCATTTCTCCCAAGGAAAAAGGTTCGAGGAGTACTGGTTCTGTGTCTAATACCTGCTGTATCGAATAGATGGATCGAACATCAGTATCTAATACGGGCCGGATTCCGCCAAGTGCGATCTGGCAGGTAAACTCAGTTGAACCAAATTTAGCTCACCGATGGATAATCTCGACCCTGTGAATCCGCCAAATGAAGTTCCGCCTTCCGCCAAGGCGCTGAAAAAAGATCCTGTCTGCGGGATGGATGTGAACCCGGCAACCGCTCGCCACAAGCAGTCGTACAACGAAACAGAATATTTCTTCTGTTCGGTCGGGTGTCTGGCGAAGTTCGAGGCTAACCCCGAAAAGATTTTATCGTCTCCGCCCAAGCCGATGACAATGACGGAGACATCCGGGCATGTGTCTCTGGCTTCGCTGACATTGATCACACCAACCCTAAGCAAGGTCCAAGATACTGGTCGCCCAGACGCTCGGATGACAGGCCTCGCTGGAAAAGACACTCGAGCCTACGTCTGTCCAATGTGTCCGGAGGTGCGACAGATCGGGCCGGGATCGTGCCCTAAATGTGGAATGGCACTCGATCCTGAGTCACCGACGCTCTCCGCGAATAAGACGGAATATACCTGCCCGATGCATCCGGAAGTCGTGCGAGCGCAACCAGGAAGTTGTCCGATATGCGGCATGGCGCTTGAGCCCCGCACGGTGACGGTCGAGGAAGACAATCCTGAGCTGCGCGACATGACGCGCCGATTTTGGATTGGCGCCGTGCTAACAGTGTTACTGCTGGCGATCGCCATGGGCAGCATGTTGTGGCCGTATATGTTCATGGCATCCTTCTGGAATTGGGAACTCCCGTGGCTCGAACTACTGCTAGCCACCCCAGTTGTCCTGTGGTGCGGCTGGCCATTCTTTCAGCGCGGATGGGCGTCAATCGTAAACCGCAGCACCAACATGTTCACGCTGATCGCGATGGGCACGGGCGTCGCGTACCTTTACAGTGTCGTTGCAACATTATTCCCGCAGATTTTTCCGGCGTCGTTTCGCACCATGGGCAACCATCCCGACGTCTACTTTGAAGCTGCCGCGGCTATCGTGACGCTCGTGCTATTGGGTCAAGTGCTGGAGCTGCGCGCCCGCAGCCAGACATCCAGCGCGATCCGAGCGCTGCTCGATCTAGGCCCGAAGATGGCGAGGCTAATGAATGATGACGGCTTAGAGCGCGATATCCCGCTCGAGCAGGTGAAGCCGGGAGATCGCCTTCGCGTGCGTCCAGGCGAAAAAATTCCGGTCGATGGCGTCGTACTCGATGGATCAAGCACAGTAGACGAGTCGATGATCACGGGCGAATCAATTCCTGTGGAGAAAACCGCAGACTCGCGCGTGATAGGCGCGACCGTAAATGGCAACGGATCGATCGTGATGCGCGCCGAGCGTGTCGGCAGCGAAACTATGCTGGCGCAAATCGTGCAGATGGTCAGCCAGGCGCAGCGCACCCGCGCCCCGATCCAGCGGCTGGCGGATAGAGTAGCCAGCTGGTTCGTCCCGGCAGTGATAGCGATTGCTGTGCTGACATTCATCGTGTGGGTAAGCTTCGGGCCGGACCCGCGCTTCGCGCACGCTATCGTCAACGCCGTGGCCGTGCTGATCATCGCGTGTCCGTGCGCTCTAGGCCTCGCGACACCAATGGCAATCATGGTGGGAACAGGCCGCGGCGCTCACGCCGGTGTCCTAATCAAGAACGCCGAGGCGCTCGAAACCATGGAGAAAGTCGACACCATCGTCTTCGATAAGACCGGGACGCTCACCGAGGGAAAACCGAAAGTGGTATCAATTTCGCTGTCAAACAATCCATCGGACATCTCAAAAGATGAGATCCTGCGCTTGGCGGCAAGTTTGGAACGAGCCAGCGAGCATCCGCTGGCCGCGGCCATTGTCCACAAGGCGAATGAAGAAAAGCTGAGCTTAAGTGAGCCCAGTAATTTCGAATCCCTGCCCGGTCAGGGCGTGCGCGGCACTGTAGAAGGGAAGAGCGTGGCGGTCGGGAATGCGGCGCTGATGAGACAGATAGGAGCGTTCGGAGAGCAAAAAGCTGTTCTGGTTGCCCGGCCCGGAGGATCCACCTCAATTTTTGTGGCCATCGAGAATCGTTTCGAGGGCTCGATTGCAGTGGGCGATCAGCCAAAGATGTCTGCAGCCAATGCCCTCACGCAACTGAAACTTCAAAAAATTCGGCTGGTCATGCTCACCGGCGATAACCACTCCGCCGCTCAAGAGATTGCCAATACTCTAGGTATTGCGGACTTCAAAGCCGAGGTTCTTCCGTCCCAAAAGGCCGAGATCGTGAAAAGCCTCCAGCGCGAAGGCCGCATCGTTGCGATGGCCGGAGACGGCATCAACGACGCTCCCGCGCTGGCGCAAGCGCAAGTCGGAATCGCCATGGGCACCGGAACCGACATCGCGATGGAGAGCGGCGGCATCACGCTCCTTAAAGGAGACCTTGAAGGAATTCTGCGGGCCCGCAAACTAAGCCAGGCAACCATGCGCAACATCCGGCAGAATCTGTTCTTCGCGTTTCTCTACAACGCGCTCGGAGTGCCAATCGCCGCAGGCGTGCTTTATCCCGTATTCGGACTGCTGCTGAGCCCGATTCTGGCCGCCGCTGCAATGAGCTTCAGTTCGGTGTCAGTGATTACGAACTCGCTGCGGCTGCGGAAGGTGAAGCTGTAATGTCTGAAGCAATAGTGTCTCGCACCGCCTTTAGGAAATATTGATGATCCAGGTGGCTTCGGTCTTCTTGCCTGAAGGATTCGTCGCCTTCGCCTTGATCGTGTATGTACCCGGCACGTTGCCCGCGAAGCTGCTGGGGCAACCGACGGCCGTTTTCTCCTGACTCGCCGAGACATTGATGATCTCGAACTGCAAGGTCGGAACCGTTCCATCCGGATTCGGCGTAATCGTCTCCGCTCCGCTCGCGAAGGAGCCTCCGCAAGAATTAGAGCCCGGATTGCATGGACATCCTGTACTGAAAGCTTCGCTGTAATCGAAGCTGGAAATACCGCCCGGGTCGGTGGCGACAATAAAAAACAGATAATTGTAGTTGGCTTCGTTCAGGCTCAAGGGCGGAACCGATCCGTTATACCTTTGTGCCGGGATGTTCTTGAGATTGTTCTTGGAATTCAACAGGTCAACCAGATTGAGCATCAGCTCGGGACCTTTTCTCTCGGTGGTTACGGGTTTTACGAAGCACGACGAGCACCCTGTGCCAACGATCAGTAGAGCTGTGCATGCCAAGGTAGCAATGACAACCGCATATCGGTGGGCGATAGACATCGACTCCTCCATAGACGTGTGGCGTCAGCAGGGCCCATAACTTTTGGGTGGTTGGCACTATACCAGAATTATTGTCTTGCGCGGCTGAGTGCGCGGTGACACTCAATATCACCAGCTACAATCGCGCCGCAGTTCTCAGAAAATTCAGACCTTTCTACAGCCTGCTCAAATAATCCGTGATCTCAGGACTTGTCCAATCCACAGGTCCAATAAACTTACGGCGGATGACTCCGTTGCGATCGATGATGAAGGTTTCTGGCCAGCCAAAAGTGCCGTAAAGTGAAGGTGCTTTCTTCGCTTCGTCCCGAACGGTGACCATGTTGACGTTGTAGTCCTTGAGAAACTTGTGATACGCCGCCTCATCATCATCAATACTGACCGCCAGCACCACGACGCCTTTATACTTGAGCCGCGACTGCATACGAACCAGCGAGGGAGTCTCTTCCACACAAGGTGGACACCAAGTCGCCCAAAAATTCAGCACCACCACCTGCCCACGAAATTGGCTGAGCGTAACTTTGTGATCGGAATCCTGCACCGTGAAGTCGGGCGCATTCGAGCCAATGCGGGTAGGATTGCCGCCGCCGTAGCATCCGATCAACGCGGCCAGGAATCCAACGGTTAGGAGAGTGGCTGGTGCTGAAGATAGGGTCCTGCAAAGAAGCGTTCGTCTCACCCCGCTATAATAACGAAAAGGCAATGGATAATGGATGATGGATAGCCTGCCTCGATCCGCGTCGCGTCAACTCCCGATCTCGATCGGCGCAATTTCCAGAGTTTCGAGATCCTCGACCGCAATTCCGGATGTCTCGATCATCATTCCCGCTCGCAACGAAGAATCCAATCTCGGTAACTGTCTTAAGTCGTTGACCTCGCAAGCTGGAGTGACCTTCGAAATCATCGTGGTCGACGACAACTCCACCGACCGATCGCGAGAGATCGCGCAGAGCTATCGAGGGGTGCGCGTGATTTGTTCGGGACCGCTGCCACCAGGCTGGACGGGGAAAAACAATGCGGTCATTACCGGAGCGAAAAAAGCGCGTGCCGGGTGGTTACTGTTCACCGACGCAGATACGATTCATCTGCCAGGATCGTTAGCACGAGCTCTAACGGAAGCCAAGCGAGAGCAAGCCGATTTACTGTCGTACTCGCCCGAGCAGATCGTCGTCACTTTCTCTGAACGATCCGTCATGCCCGTGATCTTCGCGGAGCTCGCGGCACAGTATCCGCCGCACAAGGTACGGGATCCAAAGTCGGGAATCGTAGCGGCGAATGGTCAATATATTCTCGTCCGCCGCAGTGCCTATGACTCCATCGGTGGCCATATCGCCGTGGCCACAGACATACTCGAAGATGTGGCTCTGGCTCGTCTGTTCCGCGATATTGGACGGCGCGTTTACTTTCGCTATGCGGCAGATGCCGTACGTACCCGCATGTATCGCAATTGGCAGCAGCTTCGCGAAGGTTGGACGAAGAATCTGGCGCTCTTATTTCCACATCCCAAACGTCTTGCATTCCAAAGTTTAGTGGTGTGGCTCGTCGCATGGTCTTCGCTAGGCATCGCAATTGCGGCGGTAAACACTCATCATTTCGCGCTGATCGTGTTTGCAGCGTTGTGGGTTTTGCTATATCTCAAAATTTGCATAGCACACTTTTCAACCTTAAATAATCTGCTCGCGATCACGTTCGGCTTGCCAATCTTTGCCTATTTGCTGCTGCGCTCCAAGAGAGCCCACGCAAATGGTCAAGTATGGTGGAAGAATCGTGTCTATGATGGAGCTGGATCAAAAGAAAATATTTCTACTGAAAAACCGGCTACGAATGCGATTCCAACGATGATTCGCCCAAGTTTGAGAACCGAAAACTAAGATACAACAGCGGTACGCGATCCTATGGTCTATCTAACACGCAAAGCCGAATTTTCCGCGTCGCACTGCTATCACAATCCAGATTTCACTGCGGAAGAAAATCAGCGCGTCTTCGGCAAGTGCAACAACCCCAACGGGCACGGCCACAACTACACACTCGAAGTCACGGTAAAGGGCGCCGTCGATCCGAAATCGGGATTCGTCGTGGACCTGAAGCAGTTAAAGGATGTCATGAGCAGAGAAGTGCTCGACGCGCTCGATCATCGCTTTCTGAATAAAGAGGTGCCCGAATTCTTCACCAGGATTCCGACCACGGAAAACCTTGCCATCGCCATCTGGCAGCGTCTCGCTCCGAGCCTCAAAGCCGCTCAACTGCACCGCGTTCGCGTCTATGAAACGCCCGAACTGTTTGTCGATTTCTACGGAGAAGACGGAGGAGCATGAAGGCGCACCTTACCCGGCGTTATATGTTTTCCGCTTCCCACCGCCTGCATAGCGACGAAATGTCAGCGGAAGAGAACCTCGCGACCTACGGCAAGTGCAATAACCCATTCGGCCATGGGCACAATTACATGCTAGAGGTTACCGTTAGCGGACCGGTCGATGACCAGACCGGAATGGTCTGCAACCTGGTTGATCTCGATGGCTTTGTGCGGAACGAGATTCTTCAACGGTATGACCACGAGAACCTGAACCTGCTTCCCGAATTCGCCAAGGAAGTTCCGACTACGGAAAACCTATGCATCGCGATCTACGAAATTGTGAAGCGAGGCTTCCATAAAGCTCATCTAGAGAAGATACGAATTGAAGAAACGATGATGAATTCGTTTGAATACGCCGGATAATCTATGAAATCAACTGCCGAACCCAGCACCCTGACCAGCGCCAGCTACGAAGAACTGGTGCGCGAAATGATTGTCCGCCTCGGCGAAGATCCCGATCGAGAGGGCCTGGCACGCACTCCGGAGCGTGTCGAAAAAGCCATGCAATTTCTCGTCAAGGGCTACAAGGAAGATCCCGAGGCGCTTTTGCGTAAGGCACTGTTCACAGTTAGCTATGACGAGATGGTGATTGTGAAAGACATCGAAATGTTCAGCCTCTGCGAGCACCACCTGCTGCCATTCTTCGGCAAGGTGCATGTGGCCTACATTCCCAACGGAAAAGTAATCGGCTTGAGCAAAATACCGCGCCTGATTGAAATCTTTTCACGGCGTCTGCAAATTCAGGAGCGCCTGACCACTCAAATTGCGGAAGCAATCCAACACGCCATCGAGCCACAAGGTGTCGGAGTGGTCATCGAAGCCCGGCATTTGTGCATGATGATGCGCGGCGTAGAGAAGCAGCACTCTTCCGCAGTAACGTCGGCAATGCTAGGTAGCTTCCGCAGCGAAGAGGAAACGCGAACCGAATTCCTGTCGCTGATCCGCCAACGCACGAACGGTGTGTGATTTGGCCGATGGAGCGACTGGCGTCCTCGCCAGTCCAAGGCAATCCGGTGCACGCTCGTCTCGCGATTTTCGAGCCATGACCCTCCCAAATACCGGCTATTGCCGAATTGTAGACTCCCTCCTCGAAACACAGCAGCGGTTGGCTTAAGCTAAAAATAGAATCATGCCAAGCCGCAAACTCACGCTTGAACCAACTCTTGCTGGCCGTCTGGCTCTCATCACTGGCGCCAATCGCGGCATCGGTCTGGCCATTGCCCGCGCATTGGCGCTCAAAGGATGCAATCTAATCATCACCGGCCGCGACGAACGTGCCTTGGCTAAGACGCGCATCGATTTGGAAAAACTCCAGCCCAGAAAATCGAACCTCCACATACTGGCCCAGTCCTGTGACGTCCGCAGTCCCGATTCGATCGACTACCTGTTCGCGCTCGTCCGTGGATTGCACAAGCCTCTCGATATCCTCATCAACAACGCTGGCATGGGACATCCCAATCGCACCGTCAGCGAGTTGCCGTATCCCACATGGATGGAAGTGATCGACACTAACCTCAATGGCCTGTTCCTCGTGACGCAGGCGGCGCTAGCCGTGATGAAGCGGGGAAGCACGATCGTGAATAATCTTTCAGTCGCCGCCGAGCATGTGTTTTCAGGCTCAGCCGCCTACAATGCGTCGAAACACGGAGCCCTGGGATTCACCAACACGCTCCGCGAAGAGCTAAGGCCAAAGGGGATTAGGGTCATCGCCCTCTTGCCCGGCGCAACCGACACCGCGATCTGGAACACGCTGTGGCCAAAAGCGCCCAGGCGCAAAATGATGTCCGCCGAAACCGTGGCCCAGGTAGTCGTCGATGCGCTGCTTTTGCCGGGAAACACAACCGCAGAAAAAATCGTTTTGAGACCCTCAATCGGCGTACTCTAGAGAAGTGTCAGAAGTTGGCGACGGATGTGTTTGTCTGAGCATCCAATCAATAGCGGGTCGAATGGTTGGATCGGCGAACGACCAGCGACGATCAACCATGGACTAGCTTACGACGAATCGACTAACGACAGAGAGAACCATGCCATTCCTGGAAAACTTCAAGGGCTACTTTAACTCAATAAAAGAGCCCGAGCACCGCCTAGCTTGGGCCGTCGCCATTGCTGCCGATGCCCTCCAGATTGCTGCGTTTCCGCTCTTTGTCGAAGGGGGCATCTCTCCCGCAGATTCCGCGCTCGACCTGATTGTTGCCTTCGTTATGATTCGTCTGCTGGGATGGCATTGGGCATTCCTGCCAACCGCAGCAGCGAAATTAATTCCCGGCGCCGATCTTTTTCCTACCTGGACCACAGCCGTATGGTTTGTCACCCGCGAGAGGGTGAGTGCCGGCTCCAACTCCAGCTCCAATTCCAAAGACGTGGAGATTCTCCCTCCGGGCCCCGCGCCAGAACCGCGCCACTGAGAATTCATAGCCTGCCGCCGATCAGCCTCCATTGGTAGGCTATGTTGGTCTTTAACTGAGGGGTGACGGCTGAGAACTGACGCCTATTTACCACGTCCCATACCGGTAGCGATGTGGTCGCTCACGAAACAGATTGATCATAACCACCCCCGCGACGAAGCCACCAACATGTGCCCAGAAGGCAACTCCACCACTCTGACTAGTTTCGGTGATCGCCGTCGCAGTGCCGCTCATGAAATTTACTACGAACCAATATCCAAGCATAAGCCACGCCGGAACGTGAAATAAGAATATAGGAGGAAACCAAACCAGCACGCGCGCCCGCGGATACAAGATAAAATAAGCGCCCATCACCCCTGCAATCGCTCCGCTTGCACCGATGCTGGGTACGCGCGAACCTTGGTTCAGGAGAATATGCGTCACGCCGGCGGCCACTCCGCTGATCATGTAGAAGACAAGATAGTTGAAGTGCCCGAGATAATCTTCAATGTTGTCACCGAAGATCCACAGGAAGAGCATATTGCCGGCAACGTGTAAGAATGAGGCGTGCAGGAACATCGAAGTGAACAGCGGCAAAATGCCGGCCGCTGCCGGATTGTGCGTATGTCCGCTCAGCACAGCCAACATGTGGTGAGGAACCACGCCGAACTCAGTCAGAAATGAATTCAGCGCCCGATGATTCTGGATTCCAAGAGACCACTCCCAGAGAAAGATCACGATGTTCAACACGATCAGAAAATAATTGACGAACGGGGTCGAAAAAGTGGGCTGATCGTCGCGAAGAGGAATCATTTAAGCTGATGCGAAGCCGTTGGGTCTTCCAAACTACCAATTACAAATTACCAGATTACAAATCCTTATGAATGGTGTAGTCATCATCGATAAGCCGTCCGGCCTTACGTCGCACGACGTGGTGAATCGCGTCCGCGGCATTCTGGGCCAGCGTTCGGTCGGTCATCTCGGAACCCTGGATCCTTCGGCCACTGGAGTTCTGCCGATTGTCGTCGGCAACCTCACGCGCCTGGCCCAGTTTTACACCCACTCAGAAAAGATTTATGAAGGCGTGATTCGCTTCGGTTTCGCCACCGATACCTACGACGCGGATGGTGAGCCGACCACGCATCGTCAGGATGTGACAATCAATTGCGAAGAACTACGCGCCCTGGCGATGCAGTTTCAAGGCATCATTGAGCAAATGCCGCCGCCATTTTCCGCCAAGAAAATTGCCGGGGTCCGCGCCTACAAACTGGCCCGCAAAAAGCAAGAGGTAACGCTCAAGCCGGTCCAGGTAGAGATTAAACAGTTCGAGATTCTGGACACCAACGGCGATCAAGCCACCTTTCGCACACAGGTTGCCTCAGGGACATATATACGATCAGTGGCTCACGAGATGGGTCAGAAACAGGGCTGCGGAGCGCATCTCGCCAGTCTGCGGCGCGCCGCTGTCGCCGAGTTTGTAATCGAAGATGCCCACTCGTTGACAACGCTCGAAACGGCAATGCAGCAGGGAATTGTCGAATCGCTTTTTGTCCATCCCCGAATGCTGGCCCCACAGTTGCCGAGCGTCACCGCTAATGAAGAATGCGTCGCTTTCATCCGGAGCGGCCGCGCTGTGAACCTGCCCGAGATGTCGCGCGCTCCGCAGGTAAAGGTCTTTTACGGCCAACGCGACCTGATCGCCATTGCCACCCGAATCGCCGGAACGTTGTTTCATCCGGGAATCGTGTTCACAGGGTGAGAATTGAGGCAACCACCGCTATTGGGTATCGTAGGCTAAGCGTAATATGGAATGTCCGATAACAGGTATTATGTTAAGTATAGTAAAACGACTACAAACACCGCCTTCCACCAAAGCTCATCCCGAACTGTGAGCCGACAGCTTTTGAAAGTCCTTCCCCGCCAGTTCCGCAGTAAGCTCAGGCTCAACCACCGCCTCCGCGCTTCGGACACAATTGCGGCCCGCACTCTTTGCCGCGTACAGAGCGTGGTCTGCCGCCCGTAAAATCATCAGATGGTCGATCCCAAGGGCGTCCTTTGCCGTCGTGGATACCGCACCCACACTGACCGTCACGCTAATTGGATTCTTAGCGGTTCCCATAGGGGATTCATACACGGCCTGCCGCAGTCTCTCAGCGATGGTGAGAACGCCCGGACCATCACAGTTCTGACTCATGATCAGGAATTCCTCGCCGCCATACCGTCCGACGAAGTTATAGCCCCGGACCGAAGCTGCCAACCGTTTCGCCACCTCCCGAAGAACCATGTCTCCAGCAAGATGACCGCGAGTGTCGTTGACGGTTTTGAAGTGGTCGACATCCACCATCATCACGCCCAGAGGTTCCCCGGTTCGCTTCTGACGCTCCATCTCTTTCTCCAGAAACTCGAGGATTGCCACCCGATTCCAAAGCCCTGTGAGCGCGTCGTGGGCTGATTCAAACTCCAGGGCCGCCTGCGCCCGAGCCAAACGATGCTGAATGATGAGCACCCGAACACCGACGCCGGCAAAACTCAAAATCATGAGGCAGGATGCCAGGTCCGTGCGCGTTACCGCGACCTGAGCCAGCAGCAATAAGCTAAAAAACGGAAACAGGAGAGGAAAAAACTGCCGCACCACAATATTGTGGGCTCGGGTTGGAGGTGCCACCGGAACAGATTCCGCTTGATTCCACGTGGCTGCGATCAGCAACGGTATAGCTACCAGCACGCTCCAGACCAAGTCGAACCAATGCCCTCCTCCGACCACTTGGTTTGGTGCATAACTGGCATAGGAGTCGGCCAATCCAGAACAGACAATAAACAGAGCCATTCGCCCAAAGAACGCCCGGACCACGGCGGAGTTTGTCAGAACCGCTCGCAGCAAAAACGACGTCCCCAGCACTCCGTCAATCACTATGCTTGGAGTCCAGCCAAACCATCCCCACCCGGTGGCCGCTGCTGCCACGGATCCTCCAGGAAAAAACAGGTACGCGCTTCCCCAGAACGCGCAGACTTGCAGAAAATCCAAAATATGCAATCGGTCAAATTGATCATGTTCATGATCGGTGTCGAGAAAAAGCAGCATGCCGAACGGCAGCAGCGCACAAAAGAACAAGAAGTCATCAAGATGCTGGAACGCATCATTACCAGACTTTAGAGGGACCGCATCGAGGTAAGTCCCTAGCCCCTGCGCGACTACCCAAATAGTGAAAGCTGAGGCGAGCCACCTCCAATAATGTCGTCCTGCAGTGCCGGAACGGCGAAATGCCTGTAATGAACTTAATAGGCAGATCAGGCCTAGCAACACCTGAACCAGGTTAGAGAGCAATCCTGCCAGTGACTGTCCGCCGAAGCGCCATAGCACTCCGGCCTGCGCCAGAAGCAGACCGCAGGTGACCAGGATCAGCGTGCGGGGAGAAAATCGCGTTTCAATCCACCATTCTGCCTGGCGTAGCGAAGCTCCGCTGTGTGCCGTCTCGAGCCGATGCAACGGATCCACTTCGGGTCTGCACTGCAAGGGGCTTCCGCCCTCGAGCATAAGAACACTCCAGGTTTTTGGCTGTATTTGGGGCAGGAATTAATCTAACTTTAACAGAGCAATGAGGTCGGCAGCTCGTTACCTGTGGACATTACTTTGGTAATGACGAAGATGAACGCAAGTCAACTTCATTTCCCGGAACCGCTTAGCTGTGCGCGTGCAGTAGTCCTCCTAGATCGTCCCGGAATTTCTGCAATGCCAGCAATCGTTCCGGCGTCGCCTCTACAATTTCATTCTTTGCCTGAAAGACCTTGCGTCCTTCCCGTTCGATAAGCACGCCCATGACCTCGCCCATTTTCCAACCCGGAGTGCCCAGAATCTGCAAACCATCGACGCCAGGGACGAGCAGAGCTACAAGGTTCTCGCGCACTACACCAATGCACTTGGGATAGCGTTCAAAAGTCTGGAGCTCGAACCCAGCAAGATAGAGTCGCTGAAGCTGTTCGGCGGAATCAGGCATGGTGGCAAATCTGAACTGTAAGCAGAGACGCGGCTTGCCGCGTCTCTGCAGCGTCCGTGCTCATTGCGGCTCGGCGCGGATTACTTGCAGCGCATTTCCTTCTCCCAGCTTCAGGAAAGTAAACATTCCTTCATTAGCCGAATAGCAAGCGAACGATGGACCCAGGCCAGCACCATCGCTGTAGCTGGCGATCTTCCGGCCGGTCTGCGCGTCCGCGACCACCACCGTCTGGCTCTGGCTGTCCTCGTTCCAGAACGAAACCGCCATACGATTGATGGAGACATGAAATGCACTGGGCGCAGAGCCCGTCCCTGGACCGGCGACCTTGAGCGTGTCCATGATCTTGCCGCTCGGCGCAATCACGTACACCAGCGCTGGCGAAGAGTTTCGCATGACATAAAGGTTACCGTCGTCGCCAACCTCGGCATCGGACAGATCGAGCATCGGAGGAGATTTCTCGGCCGCTTCTGATTTCGTAGCTTCTTTCACAGCCTTCTGCGCGTTCTGAAATGAAAGTTCCGCCAGTTCCCTTCCATCTGCGGAAAAAACCGCTGTGAAATTACGGCCGTGATCGTCTTTATTTTGCACGTCGCGCTGCACGCCAGAGACCAGAAAATTTCCGTTGGCAAACGCCGCAAAGGTGTACACCTCAAAATCGGCGTCGAGATGCGTCGACGATGAAGGCGAACCGTCGGAAGAAAAGTGAAGCACATAAATACGCGGCTTCAACACGCCGCTCTGCGCGATCTGATATAGTCCGCCATCGGGTGCCGGCGAAAACCCATCGGCCCGATCTAGCGCTAGTTGTGAAAATGCGGCCGGGTCAAACAGCGCCACCCGCTTGCCATCCGGATCGATCTTGACCACCGGACCAAGCATCGGGTGATCCACTGCGTACTTCCGTATGTAGAGATTTCCGTCGGAGTCGCACTTCGAAGAACTCATGAACGCTCCGCCCATCTCAGAAGGCACGTTCATGGTGGAGGTGACATGCAGGGCAATCGTCGACCCAGAAGTGGTGGTCGACCCGGAAGTCGTCGATCCGGAAACTCCCGATCCGGACGTTGGCATCTTGGCGGTCACATCCGAACCAGTCGAATCGATTTGGGCAAAAGATAGAGATAACGTGGCAAAGGATCCAACAAAGGCGAGAACAGCGCACAAGCCAGTCGAGATCGATCTCATCTTCCGCCTACATCTTGTACTTGCCGAGATCATCGTCGCCCAGATCTTCCAGCCATTTGCGGAGTTCCTCGCTGCTAACCGCGGGAACGGGGTTATTAGCCGCCTGCTTCGAGTTCTTCAACACTTCGTCGTCAACGAAGATGGGGCAATCCACGCGCAGCGCCAGTGCCAGAGCATCGGACGGACGCGAGTCGATGCTTACCACACGCCCTTCCCTTTCCAACCAGATCACGGCGTAAAAAGTGTCGTCTTTCAGGTCGGTAACCACCACTTTATGCACCATCGCATCGAGCCCGGTAAGCACGCTCTTGATCAAATCATGCGTCATGGGACGGGGCGTACTGACCTTCTCAATCTCCAGCGCAATGGCATTCGCTTCATACACCCCAACCCAGATCGGAAGCACGGTATCGCTGCCGATGTCCTTGAGCAGAACAATTGGCATATTCGAAACTGGATCCATCATGAGTCCGCGAATTTTCATTTCTACTTCCATAAAAACCTCAAAACTTCACCAATGGAACGATGGATCGCCGGGCGTCCTCGCCTGGCGACTACGAATCATGATGACTAAACAGCCAGCTCTCCCACCAAACTATTAGGAAAGCAACCAGTAACGCGAACGGAAACATAACTCCCGACAGCCAACTCAACCCCCGCAGGGGCAATAAAGTTCAGCACCTTAATCTGCGATGTCCGCCCGTTCCATTGCCCGCGCGCCACATTCTTCCCTTCAACCATCACTTCAAGTACTTGTCCAACGTGCCGCTGATTCCGTCGAGCCCCAATCTGCTTCTGCCGGTCATTCAAAACCGCCAGCCTACGAGTCTTCTCTGCATCAGGAATCGCATCCTCCAGTCCCAACGCAGGCGTGTTCGGCCGAGCCGAATATTTAAACGTGAACACGGAGTCGTACCCAACCGCATCCAGCAAAGAAAGCGTCTCTTCAAACTCCGCTTCGGTTTCGCCCGGAAACCCAACAATTAGATCGCTGGTAATCGAGAGATCGCGCCGAGCCGACTGAATCCACGAAATCCGCTCCAGATATTCGTCACGCGTATAGAGCCGCGACATAGCATCCAACACGCGAGTCGATCCGCTCTGCACCGGCAAATGAACGTGATCGCATAGCGCCGGCACAGCATCCATAACCTCAACAATATCGCGTCCAAAATCTCGTGGATGCGACGTAGTAAAACGAACTCGCCGAATTCCACCGACCGAAGCCACGGCAGCGAGCAATTCGGCAAAGCTTGTCTTTCCGTCAGGATCACGGTAAGAATTAACGTTTTGCCCGAGGAGTTGAATTTCCGTGTATCCCAAATCAGCCAGTTGCCGCGCCTCTCCAAGAACTGAAGATGAAGTCCGGCTCCGCTCCTTGCCCCGCGTATAAGGAACAACGCAGTAAGCGCAAAATTTGTCGCAACCTTCGATGATGGTGATGTACCCGCGATGAGGATTGGTGCGAGCGGTAAACTCGGTCTCAAAGCACTCGTCAGTCTCGCGATCGTCGAGCCCAGTGACCCGCTGCGACCCAGCCTCCAACTGCACCAGCATCTGAGGAAGATTGCGATAGGAGGCCGATCCGCAGACCAGCGAAACATAAGGAGCGCGTTCGAAAATCTTCTCACCCTCCTGCTGCGCCACACACCCGAGAACGCCAAACTGCTTGCCTTGCGCCTTAAACTTCTTGTAATCGGCCAGCCGGTTGAAGACCTTCTGCTCCGCCTTGTCGCGGATCGAGCAGGTGTTATAAAGCACTAGCCCCGCCTCTTCGACCGTCAGAACCTGCCGGTACCCCTGCGACAAAAGCGTCCCGACCACCTTTTCGGAGTCGTGCGCGTTCATCTGGCAGCCAAAGGTCTCAAGGTAAAACGTCTTGTCAGCGGACTCCGACATGGGTTCAGTATAAACCAGCGTAGGACTTCTTAATTGTGCCCATCAGACGACGCATTTCTCTCAGAGTGTCATCCTGTGCGAAGTCGAAGGACCCCTGTACCATCTCACGACCTCAGAAGCGGCAGGCATTCTCCTTTCGCAGCCGCAGTTGTTCGGAGGCCGTGCCCCTTCAAATCACTGGCCGGTACCCTCTTCGCTTGCTTGGCTGCAGCTCTTACGGATGCGATTTGAGCCCCTCTACGCCCATTCGTGATGATGACCGCTCAAGTCCACTCCGCTAGCCTCCGATGTGAATGTAGCGACCGTACCCCGCTTCATGCCTGTCGCTAGAGCAGGGGTTGCCACGAGGAGTGAATATGCAGACAGCTTTTGCCAGATCGGCGCTGAGACTACGGAGACGCAGGACTTTGCGTGCGATCGTTTCGCGAATCCTCAGCATCGGCTTATGCCTTATGCTTGCGCTTGCCGCCCGTGCCCAGCAGTCGTCGTCCCCGCCGATGACACTAGACGAAGCCACCCGGCAATTGCTCCAACGCGTCAATGAGCTAGAGGCAAAAGTAAAGCAACTTGAAGAAAAGCAACCCGTTCCGGCACCCGCGCCACCAGCCATCATCGCTCCCGCTCTGGCCGCGCCTGCTCCCGAACCGCCGCCCGAAGTCGAGATGCCCACGACGAATGAGGTTGCCCCGCGCTTAAAGCTGATCGTTTTCGGTGACGTCGGCGCCCAGGGATATACCCACATACCGGATACATTCGAATTTGGCTCACTGGATTTGTTCATGAGGGCTCGCCTCTCTGACCGTGTTTCTGTGCTGGCAGAAGTTCTTTTCACCGCGGAAAACGATAACAGTATCTCGCCTGACGTAGAACGGCTATTGCTGATCTACCGTCAGAACGACTACTTCACCGCCTCCGTCGGCCGCATGCATACCTGGGTCGGCTACTACAATACCGCCTTCAACAAAGGAGAATTTCTCGAAACGACAACCGACCGCCCCTTCATGTATGCCTTTGACGATCAGGGCGGCGTTCTGCCCATGCAGGATGTCGGTGTTAATGTCACCGGCAAAATTCCTTCCGGCAAACTTGGTCTGAACTACGTCGCCGAGGCCGGCAACGGCAGGGATTGGATACCCACCGACGAGCCCGCGCAGAACAATCAGGATCGGAATAACAGCAAGGCAATCAACGGCGGCCTATTCATGCGCCCTGAAAAGTTCTCCGGCTTACAGTTGGGATTCTCCATCCGGCACGACAACCTTACTCTCCCCGGTCCGGCGGTCGGGGAAACCATCGTGACCGCGCACGCCGTCTTCGTCAACAGCAATTGGGAGATTCTTAACGAAGCCGTATTTGTCAGGCACTCCGCCAATGGAGAGCTTGCCGATACCAGCGCCTTCTACACTCAGCTCTCGCGCCGCTTCCGCACCTTTCGACCTTATCTTCGCTATCAATATTTCAACGCTCCGAGCGATGATCCGGTCTATGTCAACGGAACACCGAACGCCTACGTGCCGCTCAACGTCACCACCTTCATCGGAAGACTCAACGGTCCCTCAGTTGGTCTTCGCTGGGACTTCACCGAACACTCGGCGCTCAAATTCCAATACGACCGATTTTCCTTGCGAGGTTTGGACAGCGAAAATGGGCTGACCACTCAGGTCGCATTCACCTTCTAACGGAGACCACGATGAATAAACCTAGCTCCCTCACAGTGCTCTCTGGATTGGCCATCTTGGCACTGTTCGTGTGCGCTGCCCCATCGGCGTGGGCCGGCGACGCCATCGTGGTCATCGTCAACAGCTCGAACCCGGTCGAAAATCTCAGTCTTGGCGACCTGAAAAAACTCGTCCTCGGCGACAAGGGTCGCTGGGACACGGGCAAAGCAGTCGCCCCCGTAATGGTGGCGGCCGGTGCCCCCGAACGGGCCGCGTTTCTGAAGATTGTTTGTGGGATGAATGACGCCGACATGAGCAAGTACTTCATGCAAGCAGCGTTCACCGGCAAGTCAGTTACTCCTCCTAAGGATGTGGGCAGCGCGGCTGCGGTCAAGAACAACGTCGCATCTTCACCCGGAGCCATCGGCTTTGTGAAGGCCAGCGATCTTCCGGGCGGAGTCGGTTTCAAGGCCGTGAAAATAGATGGTGCCGATTCGAGTGAGCCTGCTTACAAGATCAAAATGTAGCTTCCGCCGAGTTCGCCGCACGATCTGTAAGGAAGGTATCCGGCACATGCAGTTGGCCATCAAAACACGCTTGTACGGGTTGAGCATCAGCGGCCTGATCTTCGTTGCCGCCGTAAGCGCGACCGGATACATGGGGATTACCTCGGTCGAAAGAACAACCGCCCAGGTCGCAGCCACCGGCTCGGCGATTCGAAATCACATCGAAGCCGGAGTCTATAACGACCTGACCCGCGCCGATACCTCGGCCGTGTTCACTGCAAAAGGTGACGAGCAACAGAATAATGTGGATGATTTTGGTCAGCACAGCACGTTGCTGTTGGATCGCATTGCCAAGGCACATGGCTATGCCACCGACCCGGCCAGCCGCACCATGCTGGATTATGAAACCCAATTGAGCGATCAGTACGTCAAGGCGGGCCATGCTCTGATCGATGCCGTTCTGCATAATCCGAGCGCCGCTCCCGGCTTGCTCGGCCCCTATCTCCAGTCCTACAAGGAGCTCCAGGGAAAGATCGAAGAGACCAGCGACGAACTGACAAAAAGTGCGCAAGATGCGGAACTGGACGCGGCCAGAAAAGCAACCCGCGCCACTCACATCATGTTTGGCATGTGTGGCGTGTCTCTTCTGCTTCTGCTGCTGGGGAGTTTCGCCTCGGTTCGCGCGATTTCCCACTCACTTCAACAGCTGATCCGGATGATCCAGAATATCGCCGAGGGCGAGGGCGACGTCACGGCGCGCATGGAGGCAGCTGGCGGCTTTGCCAACGACGAGCTCGGAGAAGTCAGCCGCCTGTTCAATCTCTTCATGGATAAACTCCAGGGAATCCTCCGTGGAGTCACGGCGCACGCCGATAAGCTCGCCAATGCCAGCGAGCAACTGCTGGAAGCCAGCCGGCAGATCACCGTTATCTCTGGAGGGACAGCCACGCAGTCGACCTCTGCCTCTCGTGTCACCGAGCAGGTGTCCCAGAACCTCCAGAGCCTCTCAACTGGTGCCAGCGAGATGACTACTACCATCCAGAGCATTGCCGCGAGTGCTCACGAAGCCGCCAAAATCGCCGGATCTGCTGTTACCGCTGCCGACGCCGCTAACGCTACCGTTTCTCAGCTGGGTAAGTCCAGTAAAGAAATTGGAGAAGTTCTGAAAGTCATCACCTCCATAGCGCAGCAGACAAACTTACTGGCATTGAACGCCACCATCGAAGCCGCTCGCGCCGGTGAAGCCGGCAAAGGTTTTGCCGTGGTCGCCAACGAAGTCAAAGAGCTCGCCAAGCAGACGGCCAAAGCCACCGAGAACATCGCTCTGAAAATTACCGCAATACAAGTAGACACCAAAGGCGCAGTCACCGCCATCGGCTCAGTGAGCAACGTCATTCACCAGATCAACGCTATTTCCGCAACCATCGCAGCGGCGGTTGAAGAACAGAGCGCAACCACCAACGAGATGACGCGTAACGCCAGCGAAGCCGCCAGAGGAGCAAGCGACATCGCGGCGAACATCGGCGGAGTGGCACAAGCGGCCGAGGGCACATCGGCGCGCGCCCAAGAGTCGCTAAAAGCCGCTGAGGAATTAACCTCTGTTGCATCCCAGCTCAGCGCCTTGACGCGACAGTTCAAAATCGAGCGCGTCGAGCGCCGCATTGATGTGTCCGTGCCCGTCCGCCTTACAGCCACCGATATCAGCGGCCAAGCTTTGGAGTTGAACGTAATGACCGTTAACGTGAGCCAAAACGGAGCGCAGTTGAAAGGGGTTCAGGCAAGACTGCGGCCGGGCCGTCAGGTCACTCTCTCTCGGGCCCAACGGCTCGAAGAGTTTCTAATCATGTGGGTGGGCGAAGAAAACACTCCCCGGGCTGCCCAGATCGGCGTCTCCGCAGTCGATCCCGCCAGTTCCTTTTGGAATGACTTGGTCCAACCCCCCACCGAAACGGCCAACGGAACGAAAAACGATATGAACGAACTCTTGGCTAAACCCAAAGCCCGGGCGCACTCCGCCTAGCAGTGCAGCCTCCCCTCACACCGCCGCAACTCTGATCCCGCATCTCCAACTACCCAGATGCACAAATAAAAGCATAAATGTTACACGCGGAACGCTCTATGCTTTAGGGGCTGGACGCGTCTCCACCGTCTCGCCCTTCTCCACGAACGCCTGCATCCATGCGATAACACGCTGCCAGCCTTGATAGTGATTTTGCGCAGCCTCCGCTGCACCCGCAAAACCGCTGTGACGCACATGGACAAGCGTTCCGCCGTCAACCGGTTCCAGTTCCCAACGGACGAGAGTTTTCAGCGGACCCGACCAACTTGCAACCCATGTGTAAGAGACAAGGCGTGGCGGATCGACCTCCACATACTCGCCACTGACATGATAGGGTGCGCCATTAATATCGCTCACCCCGTCAGATCGCCACTGGCCGCCGGGACGAATATCGCCCTTCCAATCGAGGTGGTGATACAGCCCTCGCTGTCCCCACCATTGCATAAGCTGCCGTGGATCGGTCACCGCCTGAAACACGCGCTCCGGTGGCGCGGCAATGTGAACTTCGACATGAATCGAGTCCTGATCGGGAGAAACTTTAGAAGTTGCCATAAAGATTATCTGGTGGACGACGGGCGTCCGCGCACCCGTCCTCCTGAGAATCGCGCTCACCGCCCCGTTCTTACCGCTTTCCTTTCCCTCGCGACTTGCTTCAGTTTTTCGATTTCGCCAGAGTTTTGTACGAGAGTATCGCTTCAGCGATACCCTACACCATTTAAAATTGCGCTCCTTTCATGGTTACTTCACTCGCTCCAGTGTGAACAGTTCTTTCATTTCTTTGCCGTGATCGAGAAAAACCCACTCTTCCACCTGATGGTCGGCGTCAGGTTCAGTGAAGGTCACATGCTGCATGTGTCCGTCACCCGGCCCGATGTTGGTGCCGTCGAAGAACTCAAAGCTAACCGATTTTGCATCGGACGCAATGACCTTCATACGCGGCTGGTTGCCGGCGCCGCAATAGTGAGTCATCAATAGCCGATCGCCATCCATATGAAACATCGTGACCATGTTTTCGGGTCCGTGCCCGTGAATTTCGCTCATCAGCGCCGAACCACCGGCCGTGGAGCGGAACGTTACTTGAACGGCCTCGCCCTGCTGATTCTTCCCCGCCCAGTTCCCTTCCATCCCCTTGAGCAGATCAAATGATTTGTGCGCGTCTGTCTCAGCCGCAACCAAGCTGGCGGAGAATACCACCATGACGATTGCGGCGGCGATAACGGAATTGCGAACTAGATTGTGAACTAGCTTCATTGGGTTCCTCCCGAGATTCATTTGTGTTTGTTGCGTGCCTTATTCAGATTCAGAGTTTTATCCGAGATCGTACTTATCTCAATGGCGTGCTCTTGTTCGACAAACAGCTTCAAACTATTCAAATTCTGGGTCCAGAACATACGGTATCGTTCGAGCCAGGAGTCGACCGCTTTCAGCGGTTCGGCATTGAGTTGATAGACGCGATGGCGTCCGCTGCGGGATTCTACAACCAGGTGTGCCTTTCGCAACTGACGCAGGTGCTTGGAAATAGCGGGACGTGAAATGGGAAAGGATTCCGCGATTCGCCCGGCTGGCTGCGCCCCCATACGCAACAAGTCGAGGACCGCCCGCCGGGTAGGATCGGCAAGCGCCTGAAATGTTGCTTCCGGTAAATATGTAACCGAACGGTTCCGCATAATGCGTAACTATACGGTTACACATTAAGTGGCGTCAAGAGGAAAATTCGGGTTCCCGCCGCCCAGTTTCTGGCTGATGTGATTGGCGATCAATTTGCCGTGAAAGCGTCCATTCTCAATAAAGATTTCGCTCGTCCGCGAGCCTGCGACAATCACTCCCGCAACATAAATCCCTGGAACGTTCGACTCCAAATTCTCCGGATCGCACACCGGACGAAGCTGTTCTGCCGAAAGCTCAATTCCCACGCTGCGCAGAAAATCGTAGTCGGGATGGTACCCCGTAAGCGCAAACACAAAATCATTCTTCAGCCGAAGCGGGCCCGAGGGAGTACGAATCACAATGCAATCAGCGTTGATCTCCTGCACCGTGCTGTTGAAGTGAGCCGTGATTTGGCCAGATTTTATGCGGTTCTCAATATCGGGACGCACCCAATACTTGACGTGATTGTGTATCTGCGCGTCACGATGGACAAGCGTGACCCGTGCCCCATGCCGCCACAGATCCAAGGCCACTTCCGCCGCCGAATTCTTGCCTCCAACCACTACTACGTCAGTGTCGTAATAAGGATGCGGATCGCGATAATAATGGAAGACCTTGTCGAGATCCTCGCCCGGAACGTTAAGTTGATTAGCGAGATCGTAATAGCCAGTAGCAAGCACGATCTTGCGCGCTCCGTAATCGCGGATGGCATCGTGGCGATCGGTCGTCGTCACGCGAAAGTTTCCGTCTTCTCCCGTGATCGTTTTCACCCACTCATATTGCCGAATCGGCAAGTGATAATGCTCGGCAACCCGGCGATAATATTCAAGCGCCTCCAGTCGGTTGGGCTTCGGCAGCGCCGTCGTGAAGGGAATGTCGCCAATCTCCAGCAACTCGGGCGTCGTAAAAAACACCATGTTCTGCGGATAGTGATAGATGGAATTGACGAGGCATCCCTTATCGATGATAAGAGACTTGAATCCGGCTTTCTGAGTTTCAATGGCACAGGCCATGCCAGTAGGCCCGGCGCCCACCACCAGCACGTCGCTCAACGAATCGGGCCTCGACTGGCTTTGGGCGCGAGGCAGAGTTTCCGGAATTTGCTCGACCGGCGAGTGCTCTACGGATGAGGGAGTCAGGCTTTTCATTGCGACAAATGGGAAGCGACAATTCTAGCACTGCGCACTTTATGCACGCCGTGCCTGACTCGTCACTTCTTCACGCAAACCGCAACCCCGTCGCGGATCGGCAGGATAGTCGTGAACAGATTCTTCGATTCATAAATCATTTTGTTGAATTCAAGAATCGCTTTGGTCGTGGCGTCGGGCTTATCCTTGCTGACTCGCCCACCCCATAAGACGTTATCCGTAATAAAGAGGCCGCCACTTTTCACGCGCGGCAGAGCGAGCCGAAAAACTCGTGGGTAGTCTTCCTTATCGACGTCATTGAAAATAATGTCGTACTGTTCTTTCTCCTCCGAAAGGAATTCGAGCGCATCGCCCACTCGAACCGTGATGCGCTGGGTAACCCCCGCACGCTCGAAGTAACGACGAGCTTTCTCCGCCCGCTTAGGATCTCCGTCCGTATAGATGACTCGTCCATCGTCGCCCACCGCGCGTGCCCACCAAATCGTCGAATAGCCAATAGCCGATCCCATTTCGAAGATCTTCTTCGCGCCGCTGATGGTGGCCAACTGATACAGCACGCGAGCAACGGCCGGGCCCACAATGGCAACTTTATTCTTGCTCGCGTCAACCTCCATCTCTGTGAGAACTTCGTCGCGTGGCGGCAACATCCCATAGAGATAATCTTCGACTTCACCAACGGTAATTCCGCCCATCCGCCAATGAGAATTTGTAGGTTGATCGCTCATCTTGCTCCTTAGTTCTTCAAATGCGTTGAAGAGTTATCTACGAAATCGTCTGCCCCGGCTTCATCTCCAGCACTTCTACGTTCGGCACCAGCTTTTGAAACTCCCCTGGCGTTCCCGTCAGGGCCGGAAACGTCCCGAAGTGCATAGGAATCACCGTCTCCGGTTGCAGCAGTTTGCAAGCATAAGCAGCCTCACGCGGAGACATGGTGAAATGATCGCCAATGGGCAGCATCGCAATCTTCGGCGCGTAGAGATCGCGAATGATGGCCATGTCGCTAAACACAGCCGTATCGCCGGCATGGTACAACTTGACTCCGTTAGAAAGCTCCAGCACGTACCCGCAAGCCTCACCGCCGTAAACAATCTGATCGCCATCCTGAATGCCGCAGGAATGCACCGCGTTCACCATGGTGATCTTCACATCTGCAACGGTTTGCGTGCCGCCCTTATTCATAGGTGCGATCTGCTTAACGCCTTTTTTCTGCAGCCAAGTGCAAAGTTCGAAAATGCCCACCGCAATTGGATTCAGCTTCTTGCCGACATCAACCGCATCTCCGATATGGTCGCCATGCCCGTGAGTGCAAATCAAAACATCGGCTTTCTTGACGTTCTTTTCACTCTCTGGGCACGCGGGATTACCATCAATCCACGGGTCTATATAAAGCGTCTTCCCTTCCGGCGTCTGAACGCGGAACGTGGCATGGCCAAGCCAGGTAAGCTGAATTCCCTTAAGATTCATTGAACCCTCTCCTCAAGATGATTGCAGAAATAATTGCAAAGACAATTTGTCAATTACCATTCCGAACTAGCATTCTAGTGACTCTGAATAAATGGGTGCAACCACGCAGCCCAATGCCAATCAACATAGACTCGATTTAAATCATTTCGGTTGCGCCCAAACTCGTGTATAAGATGGTGCTCAATGCCCGACCTCAAAGTATTGCTTTCACGCGAAACCATTGCCAAGCGGGTCGCCGAACTGGGTGAAGAAATTGCCCGCGATTTTCACGGCCAGTCGATCATCTTTGTCGGCGTCCTCAAAGGCGCAGCCATTTTCTTGAGCGACCTAGCGCGTCAAGTTCCTCTGGACGCCACCTTCGATTTCATCGGAGTTTCAAGTTACGGAAATCGCCCCACTGCTAAAGATGATCCCGCAGGTCACGCCGCATGGGATTCGTTGGGCGAAGTCCGTTTGACCAAAGATCTCGACCAATCGCTCGCCGACAGAAACGTGATTCTGGTCGAAGACATCCTCGACACCGGACTGACGCTAAACTACATTTCGAGATTGATGCAGGGGCATCGACCGAAGTCTCTGCACATTGCGGCCTTACTGGACAAGCCTTCGCGCCGCAAGCAGCCGATCCAGGCCCAATATATCGGTTTCACCATTCCCGACGCCTACGTGGTCGGCTATGGACTCGATTACGCCGAACGTTATCGCAATCTCCCGGATATCTGCGTTATAGAAAATTTGTAATTGGCAATTTGTGATTTGTAATTTAGAGCCTGCGCTTTTGACATTCAAATTACCAATTACAAATCACAAATTGCAAATGACTGCGCACAAGAGCTGCTTGAATCGGCTGTTATGATGAAGCTTGTGAAAACGACCGCCTCGCAAACTAATCTCGCTTCTGAGGTGGAACCTCTCCTGCTCGAAGTGGCCGACGTGGTAAATACCACGCTTGACCTCGAAACCACGCTGCGACGCGTAGCGGAACTTGTACGCAAAGTAATTGACTATGAGATTTTTGCGATCCTGTTGCTCAATGAGCAGCGCCAGGAATTGTACGTTCGCTTCAATGTCGGATACCCACCGGGGGTAGCCGATCGGCTGCGCGTGAAAGTGGGCCAGGGCGTTACCGGACGCGCAGCGCAGACCCGCCAGGCCGTGCTGGTCGCCGATGCATCGCAGGAAGATTTCTATCTTGAAGCCGTACCCAACGTTCATTCCGAACTCGCCATCCCGCTGATTGTCAAGAATCGGCTGATCGGCGTGATCGACATTGAGGCGCGCCAAAAAGGATATTTCACCGAAGAACACAAGCGCCTGCTGACTTTGATCGCGTCGCGGATGGCGGTAGGCATTGAAAATGCGCGCCTGCATACACGCGTAACGCGTCAGGCCCGCACCCTTCTTCTGCTCAACGAGATTGCACGCGAACTCACCTCAATTTTGAATTTAGATGAGTTGCTCAAGCGCATCGCCGAACTGCTCAGCCGGTTGATCGACTACCAGATGTTCAGCATTCTTCTGATCGATCAGACCGGAGAAAAACTGCAGCACCGTTTTTCGCAGCGCTTCGAGGAAAGACTGCATCTGAAACATGACATTGCGCTGGGCCGCGGAGTCGTAGGCTACGCCGCTCAAGCCAAAGAAGCGGTTCTGGTACCCGACGTTTCCAAGAGTGACCGTTACATCGCAACCAATCCGGAGACGCGTTCGGAGCTGGCCGTTCCGCTGATCTACCAGGAAAAAGTTATCGGAGTTCTCGATCTGGAGCACACGCGTCGCGGCTATTTCACCGACGATCACAAGCGCACTTTGACCACCTTAGCAGCGCAGCTAGCGATCGCAATCGAAAACGCGCGCCTATATGAAGAGATCGCTCGCCAGGAGCAGCGTTTGGAGCGCGACCTGGCGCTGGCGCGCGAATTGCAATTTCGCCTCCTGCCCCATTCACTGCCAAAGATGCCGCATCTCGAAGTCGAAGCAAAGTTTGTTCCCGCTCGCGCCATCGGCGGCGATCTCTATGACTTCGTTCCCTATTCGTTGTCGCGTCTGGGCATTGCAATTGGCGACGTCAGCGGCAAAGGCGCGCCAGCCGCCATTTATGCCGCGCTGGTCAGCGGTATTCTTCGTTCGCATGCTCCCATTGAACCCGGCCCTGCGGAGATGCTTTCGGCGGTAAATCTTTCGCTGGCGGAACGCAGGATTGCAGCGCAATTTGTCTCGATCATTTATGCCGTGTGGGACGACGAGAAACGAACGCTGCTGGTCGCAAATTCCGGCCTGCCGCGGCCCATCTATTATCATGATGGACAAATTGAATTCATCGACGCGACGGGGTTGCCGCTCGGGCTGTTCGACGAAGTCGATTACGACGAAATCAGTTTCAAGGCCAAGCCCGGCGACCTCTTTGTGTTCTATAGCGACGGCATTCTGGACGCGCGCAACCGGCACGGTCATTCCTTTGGACAAGAACGCGTGGCGGCCATCGTAGCCGGATGTGCGACCAAATCGGCGGACTGCGTCGTCAACGAAATATTCAAAGCTGTCACTGACCACGCCGCAGGGGTCGATACGTTCGACGATCAAACAGTGGTCGCCATCAAGGTGAAAGGCGATCCAGCTCCGAGCAAACGCAAGTGACGCGCACGCGCGAATCGCAAGCATTACGCCCACCCGCATTCGGATATCATGTCGCGGTCTCCGGAGCCCGCGCCGGGCAACTCTACTGCGAGTCCGTGTCCCTTGAAACACTGGCATCACGTCACGGAACTCCGCTCTACGTTTATTCCACGGCGATGATCCGAGCCCGCGTGAAGGCGTTCGTCAGCGCATTCCGTTCGATTCCACACACGCTGTGCTACTCCGTCAAAGCCAATTCAACGTTGGCGATTCTGCGATTATTGGCTGATGAGCAGACCGGCTTTGATGTAGTTTCTGGCGGAGAACTGCAACGCGTTCTGCGCGTGAACAGAAAGGCAGCGAGCAAGGTCGTATTCTCCGGCGTGGGAAAAACTGCGACCGAGATGGAACTGGCGTTGGGTTCAGGCATATTACTGTTCAACGTTGAAAGTGCCTCGGAACTGAATTTACTTTCCACAACCGCTGCGCGATTGAAGAAGCGCGCGTCGATCGCCGTACGGGTCAATCCCGATGTCTCCGCAAAAACTCATCCCTATATTTCAACCGGGCTTCATCAGCACAAGTTCGGTGTGCCGATCCCCGAAGCGCGGACGCTCTACGCGCTAGCCGCGAAGCGTCCATACTTGAACGTGGCCGGAGTGAGCGTCCACATAGGCTCGCAGATTACCGATGTCGGCTCTTTTCAAGCAGCTCTAGAACGCGTGGCTGATCTGATCCGAGATTTGCGCGAACAAGGACACGATATTCACTACATCGATGCCGGTGGTGGCCTAGGAATTTCCTACGAGGGAGCGCAGGGGAATTTCGAGAAGCAGATTGCGGCGTATGCGAAAGCAGTGCTAACTCCGTTGCGCGGTTTAAAACTGCATCTTCTGCTCGAGCCTGGACGCTCCATCATAGGCCCGGCGGGTGTTTTGCTGACACGTGTGCTCTACCGGAAAACGAACAATCGCAAACGCTTTCTGATAGTCGATGCGGCTATGAACGACTTAGTCCGCCCGTCTCTTTATGGCGCCTATCACGAGATTGTGCCCGTGAGTCGCAAATCACCTGCAACGGAAATTACCGACGTAGTCGGCCCCATCTGCGAGACCGGCGATTTTTTTGCGCGTGACAGAAAGCTTCCTCTGGTCGACGAAGGTGATCTGCTGGCGATTCTGGACGTAGGCGCATACGGTGCGGTACTCGGGTCGAACTACAATACGCGCGGCCGAGCTGCGGAAGTACTTGTCGATGGCAAGCGAGCGAAAGTAATCCGAAGACGCGAGAGCTTGGACGATCAGCTGAGGACGGAAGCGACTTGAATGGACAGTCAACCAGAAGACATAAAAAGCAAAAAGCGCTTTCTGTGCGGAGTTGTGCCTGGCTTGGACTCCGTTCCTCTTCCTCACCCTTCCAATGGCAATCGGCGTCTCCAGTGCTGTTCGTGGGATCTCGAGGGAAAAGGCAACCGGTCTGGCAGCAATTGCTGGGGGTTTGACGGAGTTTTTCTCTACTTTCGGGCTGGCTGCCATTCTAGTATTCGAAGTGGCGGCAATCATTCTATTGCTTCGCACATTCTCAGGAGGTCATACACGGCGTGCGGTCTTTTCAGTGATCTCCATCTGTTGCAGCTTATTCATGCTAATGATCGTGGGCCTTTTTCTGTGGGCGGTCGCTTTTCTGTCCCATCATTGATTGCTACAGCGACTCTAAGAAGTTAGTCACCGCGCGCAGCACCGGTTCCGGTTGTTGTATGAACAGCGCATGTCCCAAATTGCGGAACTTCACATGCGTGTGATGCGGCAGCAAACGCTTAGCCAGCGTCACATCAGCGTCAGACATCAGGCCACCTAATTCCGGACTACCTTGCAAAAGAAGCGTTGGACAAGTGATTTCGCGCAACAAGCTCTCGCCATCCCAGCCTTCGGCCGATGATCCATCCAGCGTCATCTCATAGGTGTCCGGATCAGCCTGCTGCACGCAGCGCGCCCAGGAAAGCAGATAAGCCTCGTCATTGCCTGGAAGTTCGCGGATCTCCACAAACTCCTCACCACCTGGAACGGGCAACACAATTTTGCCGATGCCCGCACCAATCTGCTCAATCGATCCTCCCTTGCGGGCCAGATCGCGCAATCCCAAGAACAACGCCGTGTACATCGGATGGCGAAGATGCCGCGCGACGATCATATTGTCGCCAAGAATCAGAGCGCGCATTAACTCCGGATGCTGCGCAGTGACCGACATAGCTAACATGCCACCAAGGGAATGTCCAAAGAGCACAGCGGGAGCGGCCACGCGCGCGCGAAGAAAGCGCGCAATATCTTCAGAATATTGCGGACCGTGATACCCGCGTGGGACGCGCGAAGACTTACCATGACCGCGCAGGTCAGGCGCGAAGATATGCCAACGCAAACTCAGTGCGGGAATCAACGGCAGAAACACTTGCCAGCGCCGCCCCAGTCCATGAAGCAACACCAGCGGCGGCCCATGAGCCGGACCCTCGGCGTAATTCAATTGAACTTCGCCGGTGTCGAAGGTGCGCTCGACAAGACCAGGAAATATTTCGCTCACAACATTTTCCGTCTGGTGCTTACCATCCGATGCTCAACGGCTCGCCGCGCCGTTATCGTAAGTAAGTTTGCCGCCGACCCATGTCTTGAACACCTTGACGTCGCGAATCTTGACCGGATCGATGCTCAGCAAAACCATGTCCGCCAACTTCCCCGGCGTGATCGAGCCCTTTTCACTCTCCTGAAATTCGGCGTATGCCGAACCCATCGTGTAGGCTTCGATTGCTTCTTTTATAGTCAACTTCTGTTCAGGAAACCATCCGTCGGGATTCTTGCCATCAAGCGTTGCGCGGGTCGTGGCCGCATAGAGTGTCAGCATGGGATTGAGCGGTGCGACCTCCCAATCGGTGCCGAATGCGAGCCGAACTCCGTGATTCAGTAATGTACGAAAGGCATAAGTGCGGCTCGCGCGGTCGTGTCCAATGCGGCCTTCAGCCCAGCGGCCATCGTCAATCGCGTGATAGGGCTGCACCGAAGCAATCACATGCAGTTGAGCGAAGCGATCAAAATCCTTCACCGCTAAGTGCTGAGAGTGCTCGATGCGCCAGCGACGGTCGCGGCTGCCGTGCTCTTTTTCGATCGCAGCGTAGATGTCAAGAATCGCAGAAATGCCCGCATCCCCAATGGCGTGCGTACAAATCTGCAGACCAGCGGCGTCGGCTCGCATCATGCGATCCTGCATTATGGATATGGGATGCATCTCGTCGGAGAGCAGACCGCGATTCCCCGGCCGATCGGAGTAAGGCTCGAAGAAATACGCCGTAGTCGAACCAAGCGAGCCGTCGGAGTAAGCCTTCACCGCGCCAATGCGTAGATAAGGACCTCCGAACGCCCGCCGGATACCTATTTTCACCTGGTCGTCCACCTGAGTAATCAACGGCGCCGCGTAGATGCGCGTGGTCAGCTTGCCTTCGTCGAGCAGTTCAGAATAGATCGCGATGTCCGCATAGTCGGGATTCATGTGCTGCACGCTGGTCACGCCGAGCGAAGCGGCGTGTTCGAGCGCGCGCTCAATGGCGTGCCGTCGCTGATCGTGGCTGGGAGGCGGAACAGCTTTGAATAACAAATCTTCCGCCGCGTCTTTCAATGCGCCCGTCGGATTCCCCTGCTTGTCGCGAACGATCACCCCACCCGCTGGGTCGGGTGTTTGCGCAGTGATACCCGCCAACTTTAGAGCAAGTGAATTCGCCAGCACCATATGTCCGTCATAGCGATTCACTGCCACCGGCATTGCAGGTGTTACTGCATCAATTAATTCCTTCGTCGGCAGTTCTGCTGGAGTCCATTTGGTCTCGTCCCAATCGCCGCCCAGCACCCACTCGCCTTTGGTGGTTTTCGTAGCGCGCTCACCGATACGGCGAGCAAATTCCTGTGGACTGGTCGCGTCGTTGAGCTCCACACTGTCGAGTTGCGCACCGCCATCCGTGAAATGGACGTGAGCGTCGTTGAAGCCCGGCAGCAGGCGTTTCCCTGCGGCGTCGACCACGCGTGTCTGCGGTCCGTGCCAGGCATCAACTTGCTGGTTCGATCCGACCGCAACGATCCGATCGCCGAGAATGGCAACCGACTCAGCTTCAGGTAGCGACGGATCGACGGTCCAAATACGCGCATTTTGGATGATAAGATCCGCGGCCGGTTTCGTTTGCGCAAAGATGCCAAACCCGCAACCGACCGCACAACTAAGAACGATCGCGACCTGCCAGAAGCAGCACTTCATCAATTCCCTTCCGTGCCGTTTAAATTCCCATCGATCGAAACCGCTGCAAGCCGCGAATCTACGCCCCGACTCAGCGTTCGCCCCATTTGAGCTTAGTGGCGAGCACTTCAAAAAATGTCTTTCGAAAGCGCAGAAGCTTGGCCGAATGTTCTGCCTTAACGCAACGCACAATATCGCCGTTTCGCGTAGGCATGCCCACCTGTCCATCGAGACTCAAGTACGCTTCCTCATCCCCTGTCTGCACCTGGATTTCAATCGCGACCGTATCGCGCACCACGACCGGCCGGTGCGTCAATCCGTGCGGCGAGACAGGAGTAATCACAAACGCATCGACATCCGGCTCAAGAATCGGTCCGCCCGCTCCCAGAGAATAAGCAGTAGAGCCGGTCGGTGTCGCCACAATCAGAGCATCGGCTTTATAACTGGAAACAAATTCCATATCTACAAAAAGTTCGAAGTGATTCAAGCGCGCGATAGCGCTCTTGCTTACGACCAGCTCATTCAACGCAACGTGCGTGGCGACGGTTTCGCCTTTCCGTACCAGCGAGCAACTTAACATGGAACGGCTGTCGATGATGTACTGCTCCCTCTCGATCGCCTCCAGCGCTGGATAGAGATCTGCAAGTTGCAACTCGGTCATGAATCCGAGCGTTCCGAGGTTAACTCCGAGAATCAGGGTGCCAACTCTCGCAACCGCTCGCGCCGCCGAGAGCAAAGTGCCGTCGCCGCCGAGCACCAGGGCCAAGTCCGGCGACTGCGTGGCCAATTCGCTGCGCGGTATCACGTTCGACGGTGAAAAATATGCCGCACTTTCCTTGTCGAATACGACCACGTAGTTACGCTGCAGCAGCCACTTTTCGAGCGCCGGCAGCGCTTCCCGCAACTCGGGACGATCCGGCTTCGAAATGATAGCAACGGTTTTCTGGCGACTCGGGCCTCGGGAAGACTCAGGCATGTCTGCGGATTTCTCGTCAGATATCTCCGATGACATCTATGACATATCTCATGCCATCGGACTTTCGATTGTACAGAATCACTCGCTGGCAGGCGGTAAAAACTCGGCATGCAGCAGAAATTCGCGATTACCTTCACCGCCAAGTATGGGAGATTCGATCCATTCGGTGTGCGTGCATCCTAGCTCCAAGAGCGTGGTCTCTACCTTGGACACCGCTGCTTGCTGTGCCAATTCATCGCGCACAATTCCGCCTTTCCCCACCAATTCCCTGCCCGCTTCAAACTGCGGTTTCACCAGCACCACAATTTGCCTGGCTAAATTAGAATCGGAAATCGACCTTGGATAGGACGAGACAGCGCCAATCACCGCAGGCAGCACCAGCGTCGCGGAGATAAAAGATACATCCATGGCAATAAAATCAATCGGCTCACCAACGTCGGCAGGCGCAAGATAACGAGCGTTAGTTTTCTCCAGCAGCTGAATCCGGGCATGATTGCGCAATCCAAAATTCATCTGACCATATCCCGTATCGACGGCAATCACCTTGGCAGCGCCGTGCTGCAGCATGCAATCGCTGAAGCCTCCCGTAGACGCGCCGATATCGAGACAAACTTTGCCGCAGAGATCAATTCGCCAATGCTCAAGGGCCTTCTCTAACTTCAGTCCTCCACGGCTCACATAGCGAAGGTCTTCGCCGAGCAGACGAACGACAGACTCCACATCAACGGACGCGCCCGCCTTCTCAATCTTCTGGTCGTTAACCAGAACTTTTCCAGCGATGATGAGCGCTTGCGCCCGCTCACGCGACAGCGTCAGCCCGCGATCGACGAGTAACTTATCCAGACGTGTTTTCACAGAGATCAACTTTGCTTCGCGCAATACAGTAAGCACCCGATGCAGTGCACAGTGTTGAAAACGATTCGTTAACAGGAGGTTACAAGAGTAACTTCCCGTTTTTCCACAAACTTTTCCTCAAGGGTGTTGAAAACTCCAGCGGAGATTTCCCGACCGTCATCAAAAAGCTGTCACGAAAAAGCCGCCCGGAAAGGCGGCTTCACACACAAACAAAACTTTGACGATTGAAATTGCCGCGAACGGAACTCAGCCCGCAACTTCTTCCAGAGTCTTCTCGTCAATGTCGAAGTTGGCATGCACATTTTGTACGTCGTCGTTATCATCAAGCGCTTCCATCAAGCGGATCATCTGCGCCGCCTGCTGCCCTTCCAGCTTGATATAAGTATCGGGAACCATTGCCACACTCGAAGAAGCAGGAGTAATACCGGCCTTCTTCACCGCATCGAGAACGGCTTCGTAGGCGGAAGGCTCAGTCAATATCTCCCAATTCTCGCCTTCGTCCTTCAAATCCTCGCCACCCGCTTCGAGAATGATGTTCATCAAATCGTCTTCCTTCGCCGCCGACTTCGGAATGACAATGTCGCCCTTCTTGTGGAACATATACGCGACGGCGCCCGCCGAAGCCATGTTCCCATTGTTCTTCCCAAACACATGTCGGATTTCGCTCACCGTTCGATTGCGGTTGTCTGTAGAAATCTCCGCCAGCAAAGCAACGCCGCCCGGCCCGTAACCCTCAAGCACAAATTCTTCATAAGTCAGCCCCGGCAGTTCACCGGTACCGCGCTGGATAGCGCGTTTGATATTGTCGGCCGGCATGTTCTCCGACTTAGCCGCCAGAATCGCAGTGCGCAGCCGCGGATTCATATCCGGATCGCCCCCCGACTTCGCCGCCATTGCGATTTCTTTAATAAGGCGTGTGAAAATCTTCCCGCGCTTAGCGTCGAGTGCGCCCTTCTTGTGCTTGATGGTTGCCCATTTCGAATGCCCAGACATGGTTCTACCTCATCTCTTTTCTCTGTAAAACGAGAACTTGAATTGCGTTGATTCTCGGAATTATGGATCCGCCCGCGGAGGAAATCACAGCATCAGCCTCGACGTAAATACGTTCAGGCGAAGCAAAATTATAGCATGGGCGCCACCCATCCCTTGGCTTCTCTGTTCAACCTCTTGTTCGAGCCGTGGTGAGCCCACCATTCAAACTTTCCCTGGAGTTAATGCTGAATATACAGCGGGTTTCCATCCGGATCCTCGAATGCCAGAACCCGCGCCGGATATGCCGCAGCTCGAATCACACGCTGCAACCCAAGCCATGTCATGCCTCCGCATTCGGCACTTCCAGGACCGGCTCCAACGACTCGCATACCTGCGCCTCTCTCTCCGCGAATCAGATCTTCTGCCGCCAGATCGTCATAGGCGGCCAGTACCGTATTTCTCGAGATGCGCAATTGTCTGGCCAGCACTCGTGTCGAGGGCAGCCGCGCCCCGCTCGGAATCCCGCCGCCGCGGATTGCCCGCGCAATCTGGCGATAAATCTGTCGGTGAAGTGGGACGGTACCCGTTCGGTCCAAGCCGATTGTTGGCACGAAAAACTCTCGACGGCGACTCACAAGAATTTCCCCGATTGGCCTTTCTACTAGCCTCTAGAGTGGCCCTCTAACTTGGCTCTTTTCAGTATACCCATCCTGAGGCTATATATATAAGGATGTAGAAAGGGAGGTTCAAAACATGATCTCGGGTGGCAACGCAACGATATTCGTCTCCAACATGGACGCCTCTATTCAGTTTTACACGGTGGTCTTGGGTCTTAAGTTGACCAACCGTTTCGGCAACGATTGGGCGACGATCGACGCTGGCAAAGGACTTACGATCGGCCTGCATCCGGCCTCGCCGAAGTATCCCGCACCCGGAACCAAAGGAAGCATGACCCTCGGTTTGGAAATCGATGAGGCCATCGAAAAGGTGGTTTCACTTCTCACCCGGAAGGGAGTACGCATCACCGGCTCGGTCAGGCGCGAACCGTCCGGAAATTTCGTTCACCTCGAAGATCCCGATGGCAACGACATCTACTTGTGGGAAGTCAATCGCGAAATCGTCACGGAGACGGAATTAGCGCAGGTTGGAAGCAGCCGGATATAAAAAACGATCGGGCCGTTTTGCCCCCACTTCTTCGCAGAAACAGCAAACAGCAAAGGAGCGGGGGCAGGCGTCCTCACATGAGGTACCCTTAACGAAACCTCCATGCCCGCAAACGCCCTCGACCGCCAACTCACCCAACTAGAAGCCAGCCGCTACAGATTCGGTCCCGACGAAGCCGCAAGCGTCGTAAAGTTGCTAAATCGCCTGGACGCCGCGCACTTCCCCGACCCGCCCACACTGATCCGCTTCCACGAGACGTTGCTTTTCCTGCGAGCCTTCCCGCAAGCGCCAGCCGTAGTCCGCGCCACAGAGCGCGTTTTGAACAACTTCCACAAGAAAATAGAAGCGTTACACAAGGGCAAAGCAGACATGGACGGCTTCGACACCTTCGAGTTCTCCGGCATCGCCCGCACCGAGATGGAGGACACCCTCAGCTTCGACGTTGCCAAGTGGCTGATCAAGCGTCTCCCCGGCAAAGTAGAAATTGCCTGGAATAATTACGAGCCCGGGCGAGAGCTAGGCACCACCGGCCCGCGCTTCATCCCGTTGCTCGAAGACGATGCCAATGTCGAAGCCGATACACCATGGCAACAATGGCTGGAAATTGCAGCAGGCGATGCCGGAAAAAACCCGACCAAGAAAAAGAAAAACGTGACCGCAGCATGGCTGATCAACCGCTTCGATCAATTGCCGCTTCCGCCTCAACAAAAAGCCGAGCTCTACGAATCGTTGCGAGTCCCCCTCCGCTGGAAACTAGAGAACTCAGCCATCGCGCGAACGCGAAACTGGAAGCCGATTCGCAATGTCTTTTACCACGACAAACCGCTGATCAGTCGGAGCCAAGTTTCGTTAGCCGACGAACTAGCAAAGCGTCCACCCAAGCTAACGAAGCTGTCACGCAAGCAAGGCGAAGAAATCATGGAGCTGATCCGCGAGATTATGCTGGTCCGCTACCGCGAACTCTACGGCACCACGCTAGGTGATCCGCGCTCGGTAGTAAAAGCCGATGTAGGCCGCGGCGTCACCATCTATCTCTGGAACCTCCCACCCGACCGCCGTCTCCCACTGCGCGCCTACACCGCCGGCCTGACCCTAAAAAACGGAGTGCCCATCAACTACATCGAAGCCATCGGCCTCTGCGAGTGGATGGAGGTAGGCTTCAACACCTTCTATACCTTCCGAGGCGGCGAAGCTGGATGGATCTATGCCCAAGTTTTGCGCTGCCTCTGTCATCACATGGGAGCCACGTGCGTCTCCGTCTATCCATACCAACTCGGCAAAGATAACGAAGAAGCCATCGAGTCCGGAGCATTCTGGTTCTACCGCAAGCTAGGATTCAGGCCCGGCCGCCCCGATCTACAAAAGCTAGCGGAGCAAGAAGAACAAAAAATCGCCGCCGATTCCGCATCCAAAACAAACGCATCAAAAACAAAAAGGTACCGCACGCCCGCAAGAACATTACGCCGCCTGGCCGATGGCCACGCCTTCTACGAACTACCCGGCAGCGAAGTAGGAGCATGGGACAAATTTTCCACCCGCAACATAGGCCTGCAAGTCAATCAACGGATGGCGCGCGATTTCGAAGGAGGTGTGGTCAAAATGCGCGAGCACTCAAGGCGTGCGCTGGAGCAGATTTTATTTCAAAGTAGCGGCGTCATTATATCTTCGTGGAATCCGGTAGAGAAATCAGCCTTCGAAAATTTCGCCCTCGTCCTAGCCGACATGCCCGAACTACGCACGTGGACACAAGCAGAAAAACAAGCCCTACTCCAAATCATCCAAGCCAAATCCAAACCAGACGAAATGCTCTACATGCACTTAACGCAGCGTCATGCGAAACTACGGAAAGCGCTACTGACGCAAGGCTCATAACCAAGAAATCAAGTAAAGGCACACGTCGGTTTGTTTTCCTGTGCGCCAACACAACGGAGGGTGCCCCATCCTTGAGTTTTTTGCAAGGGTGGGCGGCGATGCTGCCGACTCTTTTCGTTTCCAACTCGCCGGAGCGCACAACAACAGTCAGCCGTGATGCGATCCTGCCGGCAAACGAATTACGCCCAGAAAAATCAGAATTAAACTAATCCCACAAACCAAAATAATGATGGTCGGAGCCCAATAGCTGAAGGGATCATTGTCGCGGTCAAAGCCACCCGGAGGGCATCCCTTGTAATAGCCCTTTCCAGTAATCAAACTATGGCCCGCCCAAGCAACCGCAGCCAGCCCCAGCAGCAGAAATATCACCGATTTGCTCCTAACCAATTCCCTTCAGTTTGCGCGAATGCAACCAAACTACGACCGACTTCTCACACTTTTCGAGAAGTCAGTCTACCAAGGATGCAACCCAAGCACGTCTATCAGTACCGATCCCGGCAACCTTCCTGCAAGCCGGCTTAGGACACTGAATTTCCAGTCTACCCGGTACCACTTCTCACTGTAACCGCCAGTTAACAACAATTTTCGAAGAAGGCGATATAATCTATGGCCATTCCCGGGTTGCCATGGCTGACGTTGAACTTGTTGGCTCAAGACTCAAACCAAAATCCAACCTACCCAAAAAGGAGGCCACCATGACCCAAATCAGTACCACACATCAAGGCAGCAAACCGGCAGATGACAAGAATACAATTCGTCCGTTTCACCATGGCAATGTTCCGGACGCGGACCTGACCGAATTGCGCAGGCGCATCAACGCAACGAAGTGGCCTGAGCGGGAGACGGTCGCGGATGCAACGCAAGGCGTGCAGCTCGCGACGACCCAGGCGCTCGCGCGCTATTGGGCGACAGATTACGACTGGCGCAAGATCGAGGCAAAACTCAACGCCCTGCCGCAATTCATCACCGAGATCGATGGGCTCGACATTCACTTCATCCACGTCCGTTCGAAACACGAAAATGCGTTGCCGCTCATCGTTACGCACGGATGGCCCGGCTCGATCACCGAACAGTTGAAAATCATCGATCCGCTAACCAATCCCACTGCACACGGCGGAAGCGCGTCAGACGCCTTTCATCTTGTGATTCCATCGATACCAGGCTATGGGTATTCAGGCAAGCCGACGACGACCGGCTGGGGCCCTGGACGGATCGCGAGTGCCTGGGTCGTGCTGATGAAGCGCCTGGGATACACGCAATTTGTGGCGCAAGGCGGTGATTGGGGCGCCATCATCACCGAACAAATGGGTGTGCAGGCGGCTCCGGGATTGCTCGGCATTCACACCAACATGCCTGGCGCGGTTCCGGCCGACATTGACAAGGCGGCATTCACCGGTGCGCCAATGCCCGACGGTCTCTCACCCGAAGAGAAACTCGCGTTCGAGCGGCTGACATTCGTCTACAGCAAAGGCGTCGCCTACGGCTACCAGATGGGGTTGCGACCGCAGACGTTGTATGGAATCGCGGATTCCCCCGTCGGCCTGGCCGCCTATTTTCTGGACCACGATGCATGGAGTTATGCGCTGATCGCGCGCGTCTTTGACGGGCAGACCGAAGGTCTCTCACGAGACGATGTCCTCGATAACATTACGATCACCTGGCTGACGAACACGGCGCTTTCCGGAGCCCGGCTCTACTGGGAAAATAAATTTTCCTATTTCGGCGTCAAGGGCGTGTCTGTCCCGGTTGCTGTGAGCGCGTTCCCTGACGAGCTCTATCAATGTCCGCGGAATTGGGCAGAAAGCGCGTATCCCAAACTGATCCATTACAACAAGCTCCTCAAGGGCGGGCACTTTGCGGCCTGGGAACAGCCGAAGCTCTTTTCAGAAGAGGTTCGCGCGGGCTTCCGGTCCCTGCGATCCAGGACGGCGAACTTGGCAGCCTGATCTGACACGACTGACGGCCAAATCTCCGCCACAGCAACAGGAGAGCTTCGATCTTCCAGCTCTCCTGTTTTGACGAAGCAAAATTGGGCACACGCCATATCCCATTTATGACGGTCGTCGTAGTTAACGGCCCAGCCGTCCAGGAGGAAATCATGAAACTCGCAGGCAAGAAGGCCCTCATCACCGGCGGAAACAGCGGCATCGGCTTGGCCGCTGCCCGCCTTTTCGTTGCAGAAGGCGCGGAAGTCGCAATTACGGGTCGCGATCAACAGACACTGGATGAAGCGGTCGCCGAGCTGGGATCGAAGGCGCACGGCTATCGCGCCGACGTTACGGTGGCGGAGGACCGCAAGAAGCTTTTCGCTGAACTCGCCAAAGACTTTGGCAAACTTGACATCGTCTTCGCCAATGCAGGCATTTCTGGCAGTACGCCGACTGGCACGACCGACGAAGCCATCTTCGAGAAGGTAGTCCACACCAACCTCAACGGTGCTTTCTTTACCGTCAATTCAGCCGCTCCTCTCATGAATGACAACGGCAGCATCATCTTCAACGGATCGGTGCAAAGTTATCTCGGTCAACCAGGCTTGGCTGCCTACGCTGCCACGAAAGGCGGACTCGTCTCGATGGCGCGATCCATCGCCGCAGACCTTGCACCGAGCAAAATTCGCGTGAACGTGGTGGCCCCTGGAGCGACGAAAACTCCCATCTGGAAGCGCGGGCCACGCGCCAATGCCACGGCAGAGGAATCCGCAAAAGTTTCCGACTTCTTCTCTTCCACGGTTCCACTTGCCCGTTGGGGCGAGCCGGAGGATCTGGCCAAGGCTGTGCTTTTTCTTGCCTCGGACGATTCGTCGTACATCAACGCGGTCGAGCTGGTGGTGGATGGCGGCCTGACGGGTGCTCCCTTCGGAGCTGCCGTTCTTCGCGGCTGACGCGGAAGGCAGCCCATCGAAGGCCGACTCGGGACAAGGGAGGCAGACATGAAACCGTGGAAAGTAGTTTCGCTAATTCTGTTTGTTCTTGCGATTGCGGCCGCGGTGTACGGGCTAATTCTCGTGCAACACGGCTTCAGCGCACTCGCGACACCATCAGCGATTGAAGAGCTCGCGGCCACAACGGCACGCAAATTGGCCTTGCCATCCGCGTATCGCCAACTTCGCAATCCCATCACGCCTTCAACGGAGAGCATTCGGGGAGGCATGGAACATTTCGCCTATCATTGCTCCCCGTGCCATTCGAATGACGGAGGGGGCCAGACGGTATACGGCAGGGGTCTCTATCCGAAACCGCCCGACATGCGCGCAGCCGGGACGCAGAACAAGAGCGATGGTGAGCTCTACTACACAATTGAAAATGGAGTTCGTTTGAGCGGCATGCCAGCCTTCCACGGGACGCACACTGTCCCGCAAACCTGGCGCCTGGTTTTGTTCATCCGCCACTTGCCTCAGATCACGCCCGAGGAACTCAATGAGATGAAGGGGTGGGACTCGAAGATGGAGGCGGATCCAGCTCATTTCTGAAGGGTGGGGAACCGACCCAGAATTCTGCGGGAGAAACACACCACCACTAAAAAGAAGAAACACCATGAAAGCACGTTGGCTGGTTCTTTTCGTTTGCATTTCACTGGTCGCTGCCCGTCTTGTCGAATAAGTCCGGCGACCCAAAGCCGTTTCCCTTGGTAGCCACGAATTTCGTGGACGTCACGCCCTCGTTCTCGCCCGACGGCAAGTGGCTGGCCTATGCCAACGATGAGTCGGGCCACTTCGAGGTCTACATCCAGCCCTTCCCCAGCGGCACGGGCCGCTGGCAGGTGTCAACCGCCGGCGGAGGGAGACCAAGCTGGCGGAAGGACAGCAAGGAACTCTACTTCTTGTCGATTGACAGCAACTCACGGCAGTGGACATCCGGCAGAGTGGCGCCAGCCTACAACTGGGCGCACCCCACGCCCTCTTCAAAGCCGCTACCGTGGCAGGTCCGGTGGGAGCCTATACTAATTCCGCTGACGGCAAGAAATTCATAATGAACATCATTGCCCCGCAGACCTTGAGCGAACCGCTCACCCTGATTACCAACTGCCCCGCAGACCTGAAACAATGAGCCCTCGCTCGCGCGCTTACGCCAAAATCGACTCCTCTTTTACTTCTTCTTTTTCGGCTGCGATGTCGCGAATAATGACGACCCAATCAAAAAATGTCCCTCCGCCTCATCCGAGAATTCCAAATTCATCCGCTGGTAGCTGAAATTCAGCCGTAGATAATAAGTATCTCCAGCCTCGGCCGTAAGATGAATCGCTTCTCCGATCCGTTCGGACGATTTCTTGAAAGTTCCCGACTGCCACTCCGCGCAAACATTATGTTCTCCCGGATCGACCTGAAAAAAGAAATACGACTTCCCATCATTCGCTCCCACCCACTTTCCATCGACCCCAATGCGCATCGTTGGAGCAGTGATAAAGTCTACGAAAAAATAGACCAGCGCCTTGCCCGGTTCAGGCTGTCCAACGGGATGCTTCTGGTCCGTCGTCTGCACATTGAACATCTCCGCGCTCGCACCACATCCCGCCGCAGTTCGCGCCACCGCCGAATCATCCTGCGCGAGAACCGGCAAGGCTCCCAGGGAAATAGCCAAGCATAAAACGTACCAACGTTTATTCAAGGTATGCCTCCATTAACAGTCTCCGACGATCAGGCGATCAAACGATCAAAGTTATCGCCACAAGCGACTAATCTTAGCTTCTTCACAGAAGTTTTGTAAGTCAGACTGTAACTGCCAATCAGATCAGGTGCTCACCCTCAAAGCCTCCGGCCGGCTTCAATCAGTGTAATAGGCGATCTTGCGACAACTGAGCGCAGTTTCTCTGATGACTTTCGTACTCTTGTCCGAAAGTCTTGGGAACACGACCATCAGCGGTGGAGTCTAAATCCAGCATGGCGATACCACCCAGAAGATGGGTCGGATACGCATTCGTAGTCGCCGGTCTGTCTCTACTGTTCGACACGTATACCTTTCTCCGAACGAACTGGTCCCCATTGCATGTCCCGATGTTTGCCGCAACCGAGATCGCGCTCGGGTATTCGTTAGTGGCGGTGGGAAGCAGGGCAGCTGTTGTAATCAGCCCTCAGCACTCGCATCTGAAAACGCTTCGACTCGTTTGCCATTTGCGGATAGTTGTTGTCAAGAGAGCCGCGCCAACCTCAGTCAAGCGCGGCGGCCACGGTCACTGAGACCCGTGGTAACTTGCGTTTAATTCGTCAAGTGAAGGAAAGTTGCGTAGAGCGATTCGCATTCGCAATGCGACTGAGGCGCCTACCATGAGCAATTTTTCGCGTGGAACGAATCGTCAGCCAGACATAACGACCTTGTTTGGATCACCGAAAATAGCAGATGAAACGCAGCCGTCACCGCCAGATGAGAGATTCGCAATCACTCGAAAATCGCTGGGTAAGACGTTGGTTGTTCTGGCTGCAATCCCATTTCTGTGGGGCGCATATGTCGGCGCATACCGATACTGGCACCCGGCACCGACGCTCTGGACGCGGACCGATGCTAACGTGCTGGATGGCAGAATCCAAAACACACGCGACCTTTGCCCTCCGGGGTGGCATTCGGGAACCGTGGGGCACCTGGTTCCCCACTGCGATTACTATATTTTTCGTTTCGGCGTTTCCTATTTCGTCGGGGGAGAATCGCGGCAATCGAAACTTGACTCGCCTCTGTTTACCCAAAAGCGCGAGGCAGAGGCTTGGGCCTCGCAGTTTGAGCCTGGCCGTCAACTGACGATTATTTACGACCCATTGGATGCAAGACGGATTCGCCGCGCGGATGACCCTCCACCCGGCCAGTATGCCGCAGGACCGTCGATTCGCTATTATCCATTGGGTATGGGTGGCCCCGACGTCACCGTCGAGTCTGCCGCAATGCCGATGAAAGCCGCGCTTTGCCTGCTGCTGCCTGGAATCCTTCTGATTCTGAGTTCGCGGTCGGAGCAGCACAGCCTGTAACTATTGTTATCCGACGAATTTCACCACCTGAGAGTGCTGTCGACGGAGGTCGCTTCTAAATCGTCACCAACTGCGAAACAATCCAAAACAGCGAGGCGTGTAAGATATACCGTGTAATATCTATACGCTTGTGCCCGTTTAACCACAATGACAACTGAGCGTTATCAATAGCCTACAAGGGTGCTCCCTCGGAAATTCTGCTCTTCCTTGCCCCGAAAACCCCGATCAAATCATGTTTGTTCGCTGACTGTTCGCTGTTTCCTCTCGATAATGTACCGTTTCGACATGCTATGTTGTATGTACGATATCATCCATATAATAACAACAGTACAAATGTTCCACGTGGGACATTTGTACATACAGTCATCCCCAACCAGCATGATTTCATCAGCTTCCAATTCGACGCGCTCGATAAGAATAGACCACGGCCAGCAACGGAGGCGCGAGCAGAAATCCCCAGAATGGAATCACAAATCCCAGCACCAGGGGAGCCAGAATCGAGGCCCACATAGGCACCCGCGCCACCCGCCGCATGATATAAGGCTGCAGCAGCAAGCCATCCACAACCACGATAACTGCATAAAGAATAAGGACATACAGCGGATGCTGCCAGTCATGCCAACGCAGCGCCGCAGCCAGCACCGGCCCCAGCAGCCCAAGTACCGGCCCCAGGTGAGGAACCATCTGCACCATCGCGCCCACCACCGCCCACAGCGGAGCCCAAGGAACCCGAATGATCCAAAGCCCGATCAACCAAAGCAGCCCAACCGCAATCGAATCTTGTATTTGCGCAATAGCCCAGCGCTTAAGCGCAGAAGCCGTAATCCGAAAATGATCGCCCGCCTTCACGGTGTTGTGGTCGAAAATCTTTTCGCAAATTCTATCGGCAAAGAAGGAGTAGCTCCCGCCTGCGAGCAGACAAACCGCGCCACGTCATTGGCGATATCGTTGATTTCGTCCAAATCCATTTTTCGTAGTAACCCCAGAACCAGCGCCGCTGTAAATGAATCGCCGGCGCCCACAGTATCAACAACATGCACCGGACGAGACGAACAATCCGACCACCGTATTCCGTCTTCATTCTTTTGATAAAGTAGACTGCCGTTCGCGCCCCGAGTTAAGGCAATCAAGCTGAGGCTGAATTGCCGCGCCAGGCGCTCGATTTGCTGTTCAGTCGAACCGGCCACACCAAACATTTCCGCGAGGATCGGCAGTTCTCCATCGTTCAGCTTCAATACGTTGGCCAAACCTAGCGACTCTTCAATTACCGGGCGCGAATAGAAGTTTTGCCGAAGATTGATATCAAAAACTCGCAGCGCATCCCCCCGCGCCGCGGCCACCAGCGTCAGTATTGTGCCGCGCGATTGCTGACAGCGTTGCGCTAGACTTCCGAAACAGATTGCGTCCGCTGCCCGCGCGACCGCAATCGCGTCCAGTGTCGCCCCAATGCAGTCCCAAGCCACATTCTCTTGGATAGTGAAATTAGCCAGCCCATTGCCGGAGAGCTCGACCTTCACCGTCCCCGTGGGCAAAGTGTCTTCTGTTTGCACGGTGCTGTCCGGCAACCCCATCTCACGAAATCGCCGAACAATTTCTCGCCCGTAGTCGTCATTCCCCACACGTGTGATGACCTTAGCCCGCGCCCCAAGGGCGTGCGCGTGATACGCGAAATTTGCTGGAGCTCCACCGAGCTGCGGTCCAGTGAGAAGCAAGTCCCACAGCACTTCTCCGACGCCGACGACATTACAATTCATAGCGACTCTATTCGATGCCCAGTTGTTTCTGAATTTGCTCCAGAGGCACACCCTTCGTCTCCGGAACCATTGTTTTCACCCAAGCCAGCTGGAGAACCATCATGAACGCGAAGAACGAGAATATGTAACCGGGCGCGAAGACCGACACCATCTTCGGAAAGAACGTTGTAAGCAAGGCAGCGAAGATCCAGTGCGTGAAGCTGCCAAGCGTCTGACCCTCCGCCCGGTGACAGTTTGGAAATATCTCAGAAATAAACACCCAGATCACAGCTCCTTGACCGATCGCATGTGCGGCAATAAAGGCAAAGATGCATGCCGGAACGATCGCATAATGCTCCGTAAAGAAAGCCCAAGCCACCAGACTGAGCGAAGCGATGTATCCGAAAGACCCGATGAAGAGAAGTGTGCGGCGGCCTAGCCGGTCAATGAGCCACAGACCGACAAAAGTGAAAATAAGATTGGTGACGCCAATGCCAATGGATTGCAACAGCGCAGCTTTCGCACCCAGCCCGGTCAGTTCAAAGATACGAGGCGCAAAGTAGAGAATCGCATTGATGCCCGAGAGTTGGTTGAAAAACGCGATCAAGATGGCCAGGAGGATCGGTTTACGAAGACGACGGGTCCAGAAGTGCCCCGATGAACCTTTCTCAGAAGACGCAGTGATAATCTCATTCGCTTCGGCTTCGATCTCGGCTCTTGAGGCTTCCGGCTGAATGCGTTGCAGAACTTTCAGTCCGCCATCGCGGTCGCTCCTCCGGCTCAACAGCCAACGCGGACTTTCGGGAAGACCCAAGCAGAGCACAGCATAAAGAAGTGAAGGAAACGCAGCCACACCAAGCATCCAGCGCCAGGCATTCTCGCCCACGCCCGCAAGCAATGCGTTAGATACGAAAGCGATCAGGATGCCAAAAACGATGTTGAACTGAAACATGCCGCCAAGTCGTCCACGGTACTTAGGCGGCGCAATTTCCGAGATGTATAGCGGAGCGGCCACAGTGGAAATACCGATACCCAGACCGCCGATGACGCGCGCAAAGATGAAAACACCGACATTAGTCGCCAAGGCCGAACCCACGGCTCCAACAAAGTAAAGAATACCGATCCACAACAAAGTGGCTTTACGTCCGAGTCGGTCAGTAGGCCAACCTCCGACTAGCGCTCCTACGACGGTGCCGTAGAGGGCGGAGCCCATCACCACACCGTGCCATCCAGGACTCAGTCCCCACAAGGACTGAATAGTTTTCTCTGCGCCAGAGATAACGACTGTGTCAAAACCGAAAAGGAAACCGGCAAGCGCGGACGTGAGCGACCAGAAGAAGACACGAACATTCATAGATGAAGGACTGTATAAGCGAATCACAAAACGATAAACGCATCGTGGATAGCAAGCAAATGTGAGATTCGTACTCCGATGTGAGGTCTGTACTATTTGGTCCAACGCAGAGATACGACCACCGGCAAACCGGCGTCATGGGCCGAATATCAGTGGCTGAAGCACCGGTGAACTTGAACAGCCTCGTTTGACCGTGTATCGTGTATAGAGATTGACGGAGCACAGTGCCGAGCGGTATTGGGCTTGAACCGAAGCAGTTTCAAGTTGCTCTCGTCGCGTGCTATGCAGACCAAGGTCGTCCCTCAAACGGTCTGCAAAATATAGATTTTAAAGCGGAAGTGGTGGAACTGGCAGACACACCATCTTGAGGGGGTGGCGCCGAAAGGCGTGGGGGTTCAAATCCCCCCTTCCGCACCATCAGATTAGCTGCTTCGCGATCAAAAAAGCATCGAATTCGAGCTTCGGCTCTATTGGAGTTTTGTGCATGTGGGTAACGGTCTTAATCACCATCGTTCATGTAATTGTTTGCTTCTTCTTGATCGCAGTCGTGTTGCTTCAAAGTGGAAAGAGCGGCGATCTTGCCGCCGCTTTCGGCGGACAAGGTAGCCAGACAGCGTTTGGCCCGCGCGGCGCCGCATCTGTTCTTTCGCGCGCAACCACTTGGTCCGCGGTAATTTTCATGATGACGTCGATCATCCTTTCAATTTATGCTGCGCGACGAACCGGCCCCACCTCCGTGCTTTCGGGAGTAAAGGCAACACAGACTAAGTCACAGCCAGCGACTCCAGTCGCACCTTCCGCGCCGCCAACCGTCCCGCAAAATCAGGCGCCGACACAGAAATAGATTTGCTAGTGGAGAGCCGGGCGTCCCGCCCGGCCACACTTAACTGTGTTCGGGGCAAGTTCCTAGTACGCTCGTTGTCCCACTCTTGGGCTGATCTATTGCCTAACCAGGAAGGGATTCTCTTCCCTTTCCTCGCCGATGGTTGTTCGCCGCCCGTGGCCCGGAATCACGACAGTGTCATCAGGTAGCGTCAAGACGCGATCGTGCAGCGATCGCATGATCTTCTGAAACGATCCTCCTGGAAGGTCGGTGCGTCCAATGCTGCGCGCGAAGAGAGTGTCGCCGGCAATCAGTAATTTTTCCGCCGGAAAATATAGGCAGACACTGCCTTCTGTGTGTCCGGGAGTGTGGAGTACGTTCGCCTTCAAGCTGCCGGTCTGTAATTTCTCGCCATCCGCGATACTGGCTTCGATGGATACTTCTCCGGGCGCAGCCATACCAAGCCAAGTAGCTTGCACATCCAGCATTTTCAGCAGCGCATAATCATTCTGATTGAGCAGGATTGGCGCGCCCGTCAGCGCCCGCAGCTTCATCGCTCCGCCTACGTGGTCGATATGGGCGTGGGTAATAACGATTTGCTTCACATCCAGTTTGTGCTGACGGATGACCGCGAGAACATCGTCGATATCGTCGCCAGGGTCGATGACCATGGCTTCGTGCGTGGTTTCATCGCCGATGATTGAGCAGTTGCATTGCAGCGGACCAACGGGGAGGACCTTGTGGATCATCCCCACATTCTCGCTCAGGCCTCAACAATTCACCACCGCGGAATATAACTTCCTACCACTATGACGCTACCGCCATCTGTCCCGTACTCTGATCAGAGCGGAAGCGCAGCAAAGCCGCAATATTTCCGGCGCGATCCAGTCCATCGTGCTCCTTCAGATGGAACAGTTCTATGTTGCGACGGATGGCGATAGGAATGATGGCGTCACAAACATCGGAGAGTTCTCGAGTGCGGCGTCCGCAAGCCACGCACGCCGCGATCAAGTGCGCGTCGATGTGGCCGCAGTTTGGGCACTGGACAGCTTGAGCAGAATAATTCTCGCCCAGAAAAATACTCTGTACCTCCCCCGTTTCCAACGCCTGCAACACGCGGCGAAGTCCGGTGACACCACGCCCATTAGCCTTAGCAAACTTGAGGGCTTCGCTAACCTTTGCTGAACCGCGTTCTCTGACCCATTGACTGAGAATTGCGTTGGCACGACCGGAGATCTCTTCATTCGACACGCTGGCAACATCGGCCGAGAAGCGACCGATCAGGCGCGTTTTAACGTAAGGATGAAGCTGAGACTCGAACTCCGTCCAGTTTGCATCCAGGCAACCGACGATAAGCCGCTCCCAGATGCCTTTCTCGAAATCGATCCGCAGTCTCTCCGAAACTCCCTTGAAGTGTTGAAGCGCCTCCTCGGACACGCGGCGTTCGGCGTGGCCCGCTTCGTATCCGTTGTAACCGTAGCTCGAAGCGCTGCGCGAAAGCATATGCACAATAGCTCCTCGTTCGCGCAAATCATCCAGTCGCAGATCAAAGAAACGAGCGCGCTGACGGTCGACAACTGCCACGCAAAGCGCTGGTTGTGCTCCCAATAAAGCTGCCAGTGGCTTCAACTGAAACCGAGACTGAAGATAAATATTGGTGCTTCCTAAATGTGGAGGGAGTTCATATTCCCTCCAGAACTTCTGAGCTGAACAAGCAAAGACTGCCTTTCCCCGAGCATTACCGCGCAGGCTCGTGGCCAGATCAAGGACGCGATCGAGATCGGCATGAAGCGACCCGTTCTTTCCCCGGGCAGCAGCACTCTTCAGCGCCTGCTTCACAACATCTTTGGCGACGATTGCCTCACGGCGATGAGAACGATCCTGCGGAGGATCAGGCTGAAGGTAAAAGCTCAGGGCGCATGCCCCTTTGGTTTCGTCCGCTTGAAAGGCTGCTAATTCACGGATTTCATCCCGGGTCATCATCTCGACTCTCCTCGATACTGAGATGTCCTAACAGTGAGATGCTGCAACTGACTGAAATGTTTAGGCTCGAGTTTTGACTAAGAGCTCACGATGGAACTCTCCCGCCAGGGAAGGTGCGTTGCGAACGCAGTCGCGTGCACGATTGACAGACTCGCGCACGGCCTCCAGATGCCGGCCAGTGATGGCGGCAATTTCGTCAAATGAAAATCCCTCGATGCCATACAGAAGAAAAGCTTCGCGGTCTGTGCGATCAGCGCCGCGGAGCGCGGCATGCACCAATGCAATCACTTCGTCAGAATAGGCAGCTTGCTCAGGACTGGAGACACGAAGATCAGCAATCGTACTTTCGCGAGTCCAACCTTCGTCAGGCTGGTGAAATTGCAGCCCGGGCTCGTCAGAAGCTTGCACATTCTGCCGGCGACGGCTGTCTTCGAGATGCAAATGGACTTCGGGCTCCAGTTCATGAAGACGTATCGTCATTTGCTTCATGGCCTGCAGCGCTAGGTGGTAAAGCCACGGTTCCAGCGAAAGCTTTTCCGGACGGTGGTGGTCGCCAAGCGCCCGAGCGATGACTTCATTTACGACCTCGGGAGTAGAAAGACCATCCTCAGTAATCTCTTCGTCAGCACGACGGAAGTAGAGTTCGCGATCCACAAAGCGCTCAAGTCGCGAAAGATTCGCGTTCACATAGGAGCCGATGTCATCCGCGGAAATAGTAAGCAGCGGCACGGCTGCCAGTGTCTGTTCGAATGGCACACCGGGCTCGAGAGACTCCCGTGAACCACCGCGCCAATGACGCCACTTATGGCTGGAGCGAAGCAGTTCCTTGTGCCGGCCGATCTGCTGGATAAGCTCGTCAAACGCAGCCTTGATAGCCGCAGTAGGGCTCGAAGCTTTCTCCTGCGCCGCCAGTTGGCCCGAGGGCAGGCGCAGATTCAAGGAGACGTGCATTCCCTCGCGCGCCGAATTTTGCTCGATGATGGCTTTTAGATGAATGAGTTCCGGACGAAAGACATGAAGGCGCTTCTGGACTTTCTCGATCTGGTGGCTGATCTCTTTTTCGATGTCGGGAGTTTTGTGAACCTTGAAGCTGACGTGAACGTTCATTTGTCGCGCCTCGAACGCGGGGAAAAAACCCGTGAAGCTGCGGTCCTGACAAAAGAATTGTACACCCGCAGTCGAGACGTGAAAGTAAAGTTTGCGACAGGTTCGCCCTTCTTATTTCACGTAGACGGAATCCTTCGTTAATTCCTCTGGCATTGCAATTGGAAACGGCGGAAACTCATGCGAAATTCCTTTAAACAACGAAACCGTAACTTCGGAGCGCCTGGTCCCGTCGTGGACAGCGATCGTATGAGGGTTCCCTACCGAATATCCCTCCCACAAAGAAACGCCAGCGTAAGCGCCGTCCTTGCGCAAAATGTAATAGATCATGTCCATCAAATTGAGCTTCGTCATGTCGTTGTTGTAGTTACGGACAATGCGCTTGAGCGCGTCAATACCGGCATCTTGCGGCGACATGCCGCGCCGCATGTTCTCGACGATGGTATGCGCTCCGGCAACCTTGATATTTTCTTCTCCGCTGCCTGTGGCGCCCGCCGAGCCCACGTCTTGATCGGTATAGCAACCAGCACCGATGATCGGCGAATCGCCGCAGCGTCCAGGAAGTTTGAAGGCAAGGCCGCTGGTGGTTGTGCACCCCGAGATCTCACCCTTATCATTGAGCGCGGAACAGTGAATAGTGCCCGTCGGTGGAATCAGAACACGCCGTACGGCGGTCATGCGAAATTCCGGCTCGATGCCAAGCTCAGCCGCGCGCTCCGCAAGGCGTTGTATGCGCTCTTTCCATAACTCCGCCTGCGGCGTCGTCGTTGATGGTGCCGGAGGCTTCCAGTGTGGATCAGCTAACCCCGGCCCCCACCAATCGTCGGTAGAATTATTTTCTTTCCAGAGCAGCCAGATCTTGCGCGAACGTTCGGTGAGCAAATTTTCACGCGGAAAGCCCAGAGCGACAGCAAATCGTTCCGCGCCCTCGCCCACCAGCATGACGTGGCCTGTGTGCTCCATGACTGCTTTGGAGACAAGTGAAACATTCTTGATATTGCGAACACCCCCCACCGATCCTGCACGGCGGGTAGGTCCATGCATACAGCAAGCGTCGAGTTCCACAACTCCCTCTTCGTTCGGGAGGCCGCCGAGGCCGACTGTATCGTCGTTCGGATCGTCTTCCGGTCCCTTGACGACGCGCAAGGCGGCGTCCAGCGTATCGCCGCCACTTTTCAAGAACGCGAAAGCATCGTCGAGATAATTGACACCATTGTGGGCGCTGATGATGATCGGGCGCTTGTAAGTTTTGGACGATTCAGAGGAGCCAGAGCCAGCGTTCTTGGCTTTTTCTTGCGCGCTCAAATCCGGCGTATTTAAACCCGTGGCCAGCGATGCAGCGATTGCGGAACCTAAAAATCCGCGCCGGTTAATGGACATGAATTCTCCCGACTCAGGAAACGGCGAGAAGAATATCACGAGAGAGAGCTGGCCTGGCACGGCGATTCGCGCTCACGACGCAAAAATGCGCAACAAGCGAGTAACTCCCTCCCGAAAATGCGCTGGCTCCGTGATTAGGCTAAGCACGAGATAGCCTTCATTCGGAAAGTCGTAGAAGTGGCCCGGATGAACGCTCACATTTGCTTCGCGCAACAAACGAATGGCCAGATCCTCATCACTCCCGAGCACCGGAACGCGGAGAACCACATACCAGCCGCCCTCGACCAGCAGTCGTGTGCACGCCGGACAGCTCACGAGTTGGCGGTCGAGTTCCGCAAGATTCACGCGCAGTCGATCGAGCAGAATGGGCTGGATCTGCTTGCGTTGATCGAGCAATACCGAAGCAGCGAGCTGCACGGGAGCATTCATGGAAAGGAAAGTATCGGCAATGATTTCGAGGCGAGCCCCACTCTCGACGATCTTTTCATTTGGTCCGCTGGCAGCCACCCAGGCAAATTTCATCTGTGGGAGCGCGGAAATCTTGGAGACTCCACTGAGAGTGAAGGTTAGCGAATCGGTGTTCGTTACAAAACTGGCACGCTGCGCACCGTCATGCGAATAATCGAGAAAAACCTCGTCCACAATCAGCGCGAGATTGTAGTCACGGCAGAAGACATTGAGGGCAGAGGTTTCTGCGGCAGAAACATAAGACCCGGTGGGGTTATTAGGATGAACGAGAATCACGGCGCGGGATCGCGCGCTTGCTGCTTTATAAAGCGAATCGAAGTCGATTTGCCATCCGTGATCGTAAAGCAACGGATACGTTATGAGCTTAACGTCAGCGAGATCGGCAAGAAACTCGAACAACGGATAGCTCGGTTTTGGCATAAGAACTTCATCGCCGGGATTGCAGAGCAAACGAAATACGTATGAATAAGCTTCACTGGTGCTGGTAGTCAGTATCAAGCGTTCGGGATCGAGATCAAAAACCTCGTGTGACTCGCGGTAGTAACGGCACACCGCTTCACGCGCTGCGAGCAGGCCCCGAGGCTGGGGGTCGTAGTGCATCGCCTCCGGATTCTTCAACGCAGAAAGCACAATTTCAGAATCGGGACGGACGCCAGCCTCTGTTGGGTTTGAGATCGTGAGATCCAGAATTTTCTGTCCCGAAGCGCGCGCTTCCTCGAGTGCACGCGTGAGAGGATTTGCACTGAGCCGCCAATTTGTACGCTGCGCGAACATAAATATTTGTGGAGAGGCAAGCGCCCTCACCGGCCGCCGTGTGACGTGAATCGCTACTTCAGGAAAAATCCCAGCTGCTCCGGAGGAGGCAGAGTCTTCGTTGTCCAAAATTGACGCTGGGCGGCTTGCACGGCCACGATTTTCGCCTGCACCTCCAGCGCGAGATTGTCATAACGCACCAGAACATTGTCCAGCCAGTAAGGCTGATTCTCGCGTGCCCAACCCGCCGCATACATTGTGCGTGTCTCTGTAATCGAATCTCGCAGGCTCTGTAATCGCCCGTTGATGTCAACGATTTCGTCGAGATCACCCTGCGCACGCACTCCGTCTGTCTGATTCTGATAGGCATCCCAGTAAAAGTGGCTGATTTCGGATGTGAACTGAATCTTCATGCCCAGCGTGTCCAGATGCCAGGCGGCAAAGAGCATATCGTCGAGCGTCTCAGCATGGAGATGTGCCTTCGCTCGATTATGCATAAGTGTCTCGGTAGCGTGTTCAGCGCTCATGCGCAGATCGTGCGTAACTGGCTGCGCGGTGGCTGCAACATTAGCGCCAGCCTGGCTGAATGGATCAGCCCAGAAGAGTTCGTGACTCGCGTTGTCCAGTTTCACGCCGCCAAGTAAAGAATTGGGGCGATCGAGATTCTCAATCACACCGGCAAACGTGCTGTCATCATTGCGATAGAAAGCCCAGTCATAGCTATTCTTGAAGTCGTCGATGCTGGACTCGCCCTGCTGCCAACTGGCGGCAGCGCCAAATATCAGCCCCGGCCAAACCATATCGACCAAAGATTCGCCGTCGTCGTTCCAGGTCGTGTTCAGTGTTCCGATAGCCTGATGCTTTTGCCCATCGCGGACAAAGTTTCGGATGTTCACAAAAGCACTGTCGAGGTCAGGCCAGATTACCCGCCAGTTACCGGCTCCGGGGGCGACGACGACGCGCAGACCGGCGTTAGTGTATGGAGTAATAATGTTTTCATAGCTCGGCTTAGGATCGTAATCCCATGGAACCGCAATCATGTCTTTGGGAAGAATGGTGAGCAGCTCAGGATATTTAACCGCGATATCTCCCCAGAACATGAGCTGCTTGTGATAAGGCTGCATAATCTCGAAAACTTTCTGAAGATGTTCGAGATAAACGCGGCCGAGTCCTTGCTGAGACGCAAGAGCTTTGGTCTGCCCTAGGCCAAGTTCGAAGGTTTCGTCGGAACCAATATGAAAGAACGGCCCGGGAAACAATGGAACGACCTCGCCGTAAACCTGACGAATGAAATCGTAGGTCTTGGGATTGGTTGGTGTGAGCACGTGCCCATGAGGCGTTTCAGCAAGATCAGAATAAATTTCGTACTTAAGAAATTGATGTAGATGCCCAAAGGCCTGCTGCTCAGGCAAGAGCGTGATGTAGTACTTGCCAGCGTAATCGGCCAATTCTTTAATCTCGGCAGGAGTCAGGGCCGCTTCTTTCGGAGAAACCAACGGCTGGGTTTGGAAATCGAAAACGTGTTCCATGTTGAACCCGAGCAGGTTGATCTTGTACTCGGCCAACGTGCGAATCTGCATCTTCAAGTAATCAACCGTAGGGATTGGGCCGCGGCTGATGTCGTCGCTCACTCCCCTCCATTCCATGCTCGGCCAATCACGGATGGTGAGGGCAGGGATGATCAGTTGTTCGTGTGGTGCGGGCACTCCTGCCCGCGAAGCGAGGACGGCAATGTTTGCGCTCGTTCCTCCCTGTTCTCGAAGCAACTGGCGCAAGGTTTGCACTCCGTAGAAAAGTCCTTGCGCGCTGCGACCGGCGACGATCACGCCGGAGCCGCTCACGCGGATAACATAACCCTGGCTGCCAAGGTCGTCTCCACCTTTTATTCCCTGGGATTCAAGATAAGCCCGCAAACCGCGGTCGGTCAGCCGTCCAAGTGAGATGTTCCCCGTAGTTTTCGGAGCCGCAGTCACAAGTTCGATCGCCAGCTTCATGCCGGTGCGATCGTGAATCTCTTTTTGCAAAGTTTCGGCGGCGACCCGGTCTTCAGCGTTACCGATAAGGATGGTAGTCGAGGACTTGATTACGATTCTGCCTTCGCCCATGCGAACCTCCTTCGGCGCAGGCAAAATCTTGAGCGCGCGCACGGCGTCGGTGACCTGAGCGTGAGAAACGAGCGGCAGACAGGCTAGGCAGGCGAAAATCCATTTAATAATCTTCATGGCGTAGGTGAATGGCGAGAGTAGCAGGTGAGAACACGACCCGACAAGCTTGGAGAACGCACAGGCGTGCCTACTTAGCGAACGCCTCTTTATTCACCACATACGGCATCTTGGCAATATTGCCACCGTAGTTCCCTTCCAGCACGTCGATCAGCCCCTGCACACAGCGTCCAGCCATACCTTTATTGGGGTCGGGCGACAAGCGTGTAATCCGAGCAGCGCTGGCGAAGTGTGGTAAGAGGCGGCAGCGATCAGCGATGGCAGGATCGCGCAGCGGCGAATCGGCAGGCAGCGGCTCTTTCTCGTAGACATCAAGAGCGGCGCCAGCAATCCAGTTTTCGCGCAACGCTCGGGCGAGAGCCGCTTCATCCACCACCGGACCACGCGAAGTATTGACGACCATCGCTGTCGGCTTCATCATGCGCAGCGTAGCTTCGTTGATCAGATGATAGGTGGGCGTGGCGCTCTCACCCTCGCGCAGCAGCGGGACATGCAGGCTGATGAAATCCGCACCGCTTAAAGCTTCTTTCAATGTCGTGTAACGAATAAAAGTCTTCTCGCAGCTGATACCGCGCTCAAAGCGCAGATCGTTCGTCTCCTGAATGGCTTTGATGTAATCGTGGTTCTCATAAGCCGGATCAAAGCACAGAATATTCATGTCAAATCCGGCGCACTTCTTGATCATCGCCAGGCCAATTCGCCCCGTGCCGATAATCGCGACGGTTTTCCCAGTGACCTCGTCGCCCAGAAATGGCAGGTAAGGATGCCAATATCCCCAGCGATTTTCGCGCGTCAGATGTTCGGCGGGCCAGAGTTTACGGGCAAGCGCCCCCATCAGAAAGAAGGCAAACTCCGCGGTCGCTTCGGTCAGGACGTCGGCTGTATTCGTGAACGGGATTTTGTGCTTGTTGGCGTCGGCGCGGTTGATGTTGTCGAATCCGACCGCGAACTGTGCCACCACTCTAAGCGTGCCATTTCCGGCAGCGAAGACGTCGCTGTCGATTGGATCGCGCAGAGTGGTGATCAAACCATCCACTCCGGACTTCACTTTTTCGATGATCAAACTCTTCGGAGGAGCTTCTGGGCGGGGATAAACCTCTAAGTCGTATCCCTTGTGACGAAGAATGTTGAGGGCGTCTCCAATATCGGAGGTAGCAAAAACGCGGATTCTCTGGCTCATCGGAGATCAGTGTATCGCAACCGCGAGACCTTACTGGTGGAGAGCCGATCAACCCACCAGGCTATGTGGCAGACGGACGCGACGCCCCTCGCCGCACCCTTAATCTGTTATGGCTCGCGTCTTTCCGTCCGAGCGGCGGAAGCTGCCTGCGCATGATGGCGGACGTCCGCTCCCAGTACCCAGAAAATGACATCCTCGGCAATGTTGGTGGAGTGGTCCGCGACGCGTTCGAGATTGCGCGCCACCAGGAGGGCATCCAGCGCCTGCTGAGTCACTTGCGGCTCTTCGTTCATCTTTCGCACGAGCACAATAAAAGCTTCGTCCCGCATGCGATCAACCACGTGATCCATTTCGAGCACGGCCTGCGCCAGTTCCGCCTTGCCCTCGACAAACGACTCCAAAGCGCGCCGCACCATGGCACTGACAGCCGTGGCCATGCGAGCAATATCAACCGGCAATTCGACAGCCGGCAATTCAATCAAATCCATCACCCGCTCGGCGATATTCACGGCTTGATCGCCGACGCGCTCTAAATCGGCGTTGATCTTGGTCACAGCAAGAATAAAGCGAAGATCCACCGCCGCCGGTTGCTGCGTGGCAAGAATGTCGAAGGCGAGCTCGTCGATCTCACGCTCCGCCGCGTTGATCAGACTTTCGTTTTCAAGAACTAACTGACAACGCGTAAGGTCGCGTTCGGTATATGCCTGCGTAGCTCGATCCACCGCCAATTCCGCAAGACCGCCCATGCGGAGCAGTTTCTCCCGTAACTCCTCCATCTGCTGCTGAAAGCGCGTACGCATTATCCGAACCTTTCTTGTAAGTTCAGAAATTCGAGGTCAGATTGCAGATGTAAAATCTCAAGACCGGCACCAACATTTACCGATTGGCTCTTAACCTCTGCGATCTGACCTAGAACTGCTGACCTCATTCCTATCCAAATCTGCCTGTCACGTAATCTTCCGTCCGTTTGTCGGAGGGATTCGTAAATATCTTTTCCGTCTTGTCGAACTCAATCATCTTGCCCAGCAGAAAAAACCCTGTAAACTCCGCCACCCGGGCGGCCTGCTGCATATTATGCGTGACAATCACAATTGTGTATTGCTCTTTTAATTGAAAAATCAGCTCCTCGATCTTACCCGTCGAAATAGGATCAAGCGCCGAGCATGGTTCATCCATGAGCAGAACTTCCGGTTGAACCGCCAAGGCGCGAGCGATACAAAGACGCTGCTGCTGACCGCCAGAAAGACTCGCTCCTGACTTCTTGTGGAGATGATCTTTCACTTCATCCCACAGCGCGGCGCTTTGCAAAGACTTGTGGACGATCTCCTCCAACTGTTTGCGGTTGTGAAAGCCATTAAGCTTCAAACCGGCAGCCACGTTGTCATAAATCGACATCGTCGGGAAGGGATTCGGCTTCTGAAATACCATGCCCACGCGGCGGCGCAGTTGGGTGGCGGAAGTTCCGTTATAAACGCTCAGTTCGCCGATGCGCACTTTGCCATCGACCCGCGCCTCCGGAATCGTCTCGTGCATGCGATTCAGGCAGCGAATGAACGTGGATTTCCCACACCCCGAAGGCCCGATAAGCGCCGTAGCGTGATTGGCGAGCACGGTGATGTTGACGTCGAACAGCGCCTGCGTCTTACCGTAAAACGCATTCAAATGTTCGACTGTAATTCCGACGCCCATAACTGCCTACGCTCCCGCTAAAGTTCCGTGTCGTACCGCGATCCGCACCGCTGCAACCGCCCCTACAATAAGGATAATCAAAACCAGCGCACCCGCCCAGGCCTGCTTGTGCCACTCATCAAAGGGCGAGATAGCATAAGTAAAGATTTGCAGAGATAGCGCAGCCGTCGGTTGATCCGTCTTCCAATTCCAGTATTGGTTTCCAAATGCCGTGAACAACAGCGGCGCGGTTTCGCCGGCAACGCGGGCGAAAGCCAGCATGACTCCAGTGATGACTCCCGAGGTAGCTGTGCGCAGTGTGATCGAGAGCGTAGTGCGCCAGCGCGAAACACCCAACCCGTAAGCGGCTTCGCGGATGGCCTGCGGCACTAATAGCAACATCTGCTCCGTGGTACGCGCGATGGTCGGCACCATCATGATAGCCAGTGCGACACCACCAGCCAGCGCGGAGAAATGTTTTTGGCGCACCACGACGAGCCCATACGCGACAATGCCAACCACGATCGAAGGCACACCGTTCAGCACATCGGAGACAAAGCGCACGATATCGCCGTAACGATTGCGCCCGTACTCAGAAAGAAAAATACCCGCTCCAATTCCAAATGGCACGCCCAGCAGACTGGCGATGCCAAGAATCACCATCGAGCCAGCAATGGCATTTGCCATGCCGCCGCCAGACTCACCGACCGGCTTCGGAGTCTGCGTGAGAAAAGCAATATTGATGGAGCCGATACCTTTGTAGACGAGGTAGGCAAAGATCGCGAAAAGCGGCAACAACACGAGGACAACCGTGAGTACTGCAACTCCAGTCATCACATGGTCTGTGATACGCCGTCGCAGGCTGATCGGCGGGATACTGCTCCGCGGATCCATCTCCGCAGCCGAATTTGAGGTCGTATCAGGCATCGGATGTCACGCCATGCTTCGCGCCGGTTGACCGCGAGTAACGCTCCACACCATAAGCCGTGCCAGGGCGTTAACCACGATGGTGACAAAGAACAGAGCCAAGCCAATCTCGATCAACGCAGAAAGATACAAGTTGCCGGTCGCTTCCGTAAACTCGTTCGCCAGAACGCTGGCCATGGTATATCCAGGGGCAAATAACGACTTGGCAATCTCGGGACGATTACCGATCACCATGGTGACCGCCATAGTTTCGCCGAGCGCTCGACCCAGGCCCAAAATGACTGCGCCCACAATTCCGGCGCGCGCATTCCGCAGCACACCCATACGGATCATCTCCCACCGCGTTGCGCCCAACGCCAGCACCGCTTCACGCTGGTGCTGCGGTACCACGGTCAGTACCTCGCGTGTGATCGAAGAAATGATTGGAATAATCATGATCGCCAGAATCGTGCCCGCCGCCAGCATCCCAATGCCGTACGGCGGTCCGCTGAACAACCCCGTCCAGCCCAGTGTCTTGGCTAAGAGCGGCTGGACATACTCGCGCAGGATCGGCACCAGAACGAAAATCGCCCAAAGTCCATAAACCACACTGGGGATGGCCGCTAGCAATTCGGTTGTAAAAGAAAGAGCGCCGCGCAGCGCAACTGGGCACATTTCAGTGATAAAAACTGCTACTCCAATGGATAGCGGCACAGCGATGACCAGCGACAGCAGCGAAGACACGATCGTTCCAAACACGAACGGCAGCGCGCCGTACTGGTCCTCCACCGGATTCCAGTCCGATTGGCCAAAGAACTTCCAGCCAAAAGCATGCCAGGAGAGTTGCGATCCCACCGCCAGTTGATAAACGATCAGGCCGAGCAGCGCGACCACCGCCAGGCCGCAAAGGCGCATCGTCCAGCCAAACACAATATCGGGGATTTCACTGACCTTCCCCTGTAACACCGGCGTCGTTCGGGCTTCGATTTTCAGGGCGGCCTTTGATCCTTGCTTGGATGGCCCCCGCTCCGGTTCGGGAGCGTTAAAACGCGGCCGGGGCAAGGCTTGATTTGACATTCAGCTTTAGGCTACCAGAGGCTTGTTACAAATCGATGAAAAACCCTAGGAGGGTAGTGTCTGAAAGTGGGCTGCTGGAGGAGCTGCCAATTAAAGGCCTCAATCATCGGCGTTTTAGGGTGCATTCAAGCCACGTTTTGGCTTGAGTTGGGCAGTTCCATCCAGCGTGTTTTGCTGTCTCAAATCTGAGACGTCTGAACATCCCAAATCTGTCATGCCGACCGGAGGAGATCATCGCGGAATGCGATGATCTACCGAGCGGAGGCACCTTGTGTTTAGTATTAACCCGCCCAGCAGTGACACATCTCCACTCCAAAGCCGGGCTAACTTTTTTTGTTTTTCCTGTCGAAATAGTCCCGCCGTATCCGTCATCTAAACAGAGGCGGCTCAACAGCAAGTCTGCCACCGAGGAGGTAAGTGATGTGTCCGTTCTGTTTCGCAACCATGGGATTAGTCGTCGCCGGGGCGGTATCCACCGGTGGTCTAGCAGCATTGGCTGTAAAAGTTTCTCGCAAAAAGAACGCATTGGAAGAAACCATCCCAAATCTGACTAACAAGGAGAAATAAAATGTCGACGCCTAACGAAGACACGAAAAAGCACCTCGCAATGAAGACCCCCGCGATCGTGTCGCAGCAGGAGTGGGAGACTGCGAGGCAACAACTCCTCGTGAAGGAGAAGGCTTTGACCCGCTCTCGAGATGCGCTAGCCGCCGAACGTCGCCGGATGCCGTGGACCGCGGTCGAGAAGAAGTATGAGTTCGACGGGCCCAAAGGCAGGGTGAGCCTCCTAGACTTGTTCGAGGGACGCCCTCAGTTGATCCTCTATCGCGCCTTCTTCGATCCCGGAGTTTTCGGCTGGCCCGAGCACGCGTGCCGCGGCTGCTCCTTCGGCGCCGATCAGGTCGCGCACTTGGCGCACTTAAATGCCCGCGACACGACCCTCGCCTATGCCTCACGCGCGCCGCAGCCGGACATCGCGCGTCTGAAAGCTCGGATGGGCTGGGAGATGCCCTGGTACACCATCACCGATAGCTTCGACAAAGACTTCGGCGTGGATGAATGGCACGGCCACAACGTATTCTTTCGCGACGGCGAGCGTGTGTTCCGCACATACTTCATCAACAACCGTGGCGACGAGGCGATGGGGAGCACATGGAGTTACCTCGATCTCACTCCGCTCGGCCGTCAGGAAAAGTGGGAGGACTCGCCAGAGGGTTACCCTCAGAGCGAGCCCTACAAGTGGTGGAACTGGCACGACAACTACAACGCCGAGGCCTCGCCGAATCCAAAGTGGGTCGATATCATAACGGATCCAGCAGGAGCTGCTGCCCGAAGACGCAACGAAGAAGAGAAAGCAAGTTAAAGAAGGACGACCACTTCGCAATGGCTGCTTGTGGCGGACGGCGAGCGATTCTTCTTATAATCGAGCGTGATCTCTTCGGCCGCCGGTTCCGCCACAACGCCTGAAGCATATTTTGGAGTTCTGCTGCGCCAGTGGCGCGCTGCTCGACGCATCAGTCAGTTGACCCTGGCACTCGATGCCAATATCTCGACACGTCACTTGAGCTGCGTTGAGACCGGCCGAGCGCAGCCAAGCCGGGAGATGGTGCTGCGTCTCGCCGAGGCGCTGCAGATCCCCCTGCGCGAGCGGAATACGCTGCTGCTGGCGGCCGGTTACGCACCGCTCTATCGCCAGACCAGCCTTGACGCACCGGAGATGGAGGCGGCGCGCCATGCCATCGATCTTCTCCTGAAGCAACTGGAGCCGTATCCAGGAATTATCATCGACCGATATTGGAACACGCTGCGGATGAATTCCGGAATGCGGCACTTCTTAGGACGCTTCCCCATCTGCGATTCTGTGAAGCCACACAACGGAGTCCGCTTCGTATTTCATCCTAAAGGGCTCCGGCCATTCATCGAAAATTGGGAGAGCATCGCAGCCCACATCATTCAGCGGGTGCATCGTGAGGTTGCCGCTAACCCGTCGGACGAGACGATGAAATGTTTCCTTGAGGAGTTGCTCAGTTATCCGGCCGTTCCCAGCCGCTGGCGGGCTCTGAATGTTGACGATTCGCCCCCGCCATTTTTGACCATCGACTATAAATGGAACAACTCCAAGCTGCGATTTTTTTCTACCCTTACAACCTTCGGATCGCCGCAGGACGTTGCTCTGCAGGAAATGCACATCGAAAGCTTTTTCCCTGCCGATGAAGCCACCCGCGTGGCGCTAACGGCAGCTCAATAATCGCGGAGGAGTGAGCCGCTTACGAGTTGCATGATATGACGGGACCTTCCGGTTCGCACCCAGTCCTCCCCCTGGCCCTCCCATGACCTCAGAGGTCATGGACAACGTTTGTCCCTTCTCGGATACTGCGGGCGTAGCAATGACCAATGACTGCTAAGGAGACACAAATGAAAAAAAGCGTTCTCAGCCAGTGGTTCGTAGTGTTGTGCTTGTTTTCGGCTTTCGTATGGTGGGCGAGCGGTAGCATCCGGGAAGCATCGGCAATGGGCAAGGGCAAGAGCGCCCCTGCTAGCGATTCGACCGATGTCGACGCTATCAAACAAATCGGACAGGATATGGGGAACGCAATGGTAGCTGGCGATATCGAGAAGCTCAATCAGATCTTCGCTGACGACTGGGCGACCGTCGCATCCTCGGGCAAGATTGTCACTAAGGAGACCATGCTAACCGATTTCAAATCCTTCCATGACAAACTTGAGTGGTTTGAAAACGGACCAATAGACGTACAGGTGTACGGAGATGTTGCCGTGGCCAATGGCACTGTCAAGGAAAAGAGGTCCCAGGACGGGAAGGATACCAGCGGTGAGTTTGTTTATATGGATCTCCTCAAGAAGCGCGCAGGCAAATGGGTAGTGGTGCGCAGCGCAGGCGCGAGGCTGAAGTGAGGGAATTAGATTCAGAGCACGGCGCGAGAACGGTACTGAGTTTTCTGAAGCGAATGGATATTGATAGCGGGTGGCCCACACAAACCTTTTTTTGGCTTGAGTGGGCCACCCGCCCATGCTCAATAGGACGAGAAAATTTACGAACTGGTGACAAACATATGACAATTCCGCGCCCCGACTCGGCCTACGATCACAAGCCGAGCAGGTCAGAGAAGGTTCCGTACCCAGTCGCTCCCAGCGGTGGTTCGACCTCCTTCTGCTCCTGACTCCCCTTAGGAGGGATTAATATGCAGGTTTCCAGGACCGCAGTCGCTGCTTGCCTCGGGCTGCTTCTTCTCATGGTTTCGGCCCCGTCCAATGCACAATATCGCCTCACAAACTTAGTTTCGAATCAAGTCCACCAAGCCCCGACCATCGATCCACTGCTGGCCAACGCTTGGGGACTAGCTCGGAGCGCCACATCGCCTTGGTGGATCAGTGATAACACCACCGGATGGTCGACGCTCTATGATGCAGCCGGAAAACAAGTGCCACTCAGGGTTTTGATTCCCACCGCCGGAAACGGACCCGTCTCGCCGACAGGCCTAAACGGCCCTGGCACACCGACGGGAATCGTTTTCAACGGATCATCAACCGATTTCCAGGTTCAGGGCTGGTCATCAGTTTTCATTTTCGCGACGCTGGATGGCACAATCAGCGCATGGGCGCCGGGCCTGAACGCCAACATGGCGACGATCGCTGTGGACAACTCGGCCAACAAAGCGATGTACACGGGCTTGGCCATCACCAGCAACCCCTCGGGGAATTTCCTCTATGCGGCGGATAACACGAACAATGTAATCGATATGTACGACGGCAACTTCAACCTGGTGAAGTCGTTCGGCGATCCGAACGCCCCAGCAAACACGTCGGTGTTCGGCGTCCAGGACATCAATGGTCTGGTCTACGTCGCGTATGCTGTCCCGAACATCGGTGCCGGCGGTGTCATCGACGTCTTCACAGAGAACGGTACCTTCGTGAAAACACTGGTCCAAGGATTGACACTCAACCAGGCCTGGGGCATGGCCGCGGCTCCCGCGAATTTTGGACCGCTGAGCAACACTCTGCTGGTTTCAAATAACTCCGTTAACGGCACCATCAACGGGTTTGACCCACTTACCGGGAAATTCGTGGGTACGATCAAGGACCAGAACGGAAAGACGATCGTTCTGAACAACCTCTGGGGAATCGCTTTCGGAGGCGGCAACAAGACCAATGGGGCAACAAACGAGTTGTTCGTCACCGTGGGTCAGGGAATTGGCACCGCCGAATTGGCAGGCACCTTTGCATCCATCGTCTACAAGCCATAATTAACAAAAGGCTTTAGAAAAAAGACGTAACCAGGGCCGCCTGAACAGGCGGCCTTTCTACTTGGACCGGTGACCCATTCTTTTGGCTTGCTTGGGGCAGTTCAACCGCTGGAAGTATCCCCCTGCGGTTCGCTGGATAGCAAGTGAATATGCTCCGGCATGACCACGTACCCATAAACCTGAAGCTGAAACTGCGCAGCAGGCGGTCCAAAGCTGACTCGATCTTCGGGACGATATGCTTTCGAAATTGCCATAACGGCGAACATAGCCATACTTAGGCCGAAATGAAAAATAGGCTGGAACTGGTCCATCCAGCGAATGGGCTCAATAGTTTCTTGCGCAGTTTTATACGTCGGTCAATTTCCCTCGATCAGAGGGGGATGGGGTACCAAACAGTAAACAGCGGGCCGCTCGCACACATTCTTGACCTTGTGAACACCAACCCGTGTGTGAGAATAGTGACGATTCACTTTCAAACGTCTCTCGATGCCCACCTTTGCCGCCATCGATATCGGATCAAACTCAGTTCGTTTGAAAATCGCGCGCCTGCACGCTAGCCGGCTGAAAGAAATTCACGAAGACCGCGAAGTCACTCGATTAGGGGAAGGCGTCTTCAGCGCTGGATTGCTCTCGCCCGAATCGATGTCCGAAACCGTACGCGTGTTGCGGCGCTTTCATCGCGCGACGCAAGAGTGCGGTACGGATTCGGTGAAGGTAGTGGCAACCGCGGCTCTACGCGATGCCCGCAATTCGCGCACATTTCTGGAATGGGTTCGTTCGACGACAGGTTGGACAATCGAAATCATTTCTGGATTGGAAGAAGCCCGACTCATTCACCTGGGTATTATTTCCGCAAGTCGACTCGGCGCCGGCAATGTCCTGATGTTGGACCTCGGAGGAGGCAGTTGCGAGCTCACGCTTTCGCGCGATGGGCACCTCCGGGATACTGTGAGTTTGCCGCTTGGAGCAGTGCGCCTGACCAGTGAATTTCTGCAGCATGATCCGCCGCGCAAGAGCGAATTGAAGCAGCTCTCCGGATTCGTAGCGCGAGAGGTAACTCGTATCCAGGACCGGATTAAGTCGGCTCGCGTCGGTGCGGTGATAGCTACCTCAGGCACAGCAGCCGCACTGGTCGGCATCGCCAGTCATCAGGCGCGACCCAAGAAGCATCGGCCTGCAACTTATGCGACACGCGAGATGATCCGCCGGATCGCCAAACAGATCACGCGCCTGCCCTTAGAACAGCGCAAGAAGGTTCCCGGCATCGGTCCGCGCCGCGCTGAGATTATTTGTGCCGGCGCAGTCGTTTATGCGGAGCTACTGGAGCGCTGCCATCTTCCCGGCTTTCGCTACTCGCCGCTCGGGCTGCGCGATGGCATCCTCGCCCAAATGGCCGCGGAATATGATCGCAGCACAAGATCGGGCCGAGCGATTGAATCGGAACGATGGGAGTCGATCAAGCGTGCGGTGGAACATTATCGCGTCGACTTGAATCATGCGTTGCACGTGCGCGATTCAGCGTTGCTGCTGTTCTCTTCTTTGAAATCTGTACATCAGCTTCCCTCGGAGTATCGCGAATGGCTATCGGCCGCCGCGATGCTGTATGAAGTTGGAGACTACGTGAACCGTAACGGCCATCATCGACATACCTACTACATCATCGCGAACTCGGAGATTTTGGGCTACACACCACAACAGCGCCGCATCATCGGTTCCATTGCGCGCTATTTGGGAAAATCGAGGCCCACGCCTGGCGATGGACCCATGAGCGTATTGACTCCCGAGGAGCAGGAAAACGCGACCAAAGCGTCCGTGCTGCTTCGCATCGCACGAGCTTTGAATATGGGAAGAATTCAATCCGTCGGGAAAGTTGGAGTTTCGGCCCGCAATGGACGAGTTGCAATGAAACTGACACCGCGTGGAAAAGCAAGTGTGGATCTGGAAGTATGGGCGATCGAAAAAGATAGGACTTACTTTCGTGAGGTTTTTGGACGCGAGCTTTCCGTAGCCGCGGTGTAAAGCGTGCGCAGAATGCGAGGCGTGATACACCAGCTCAACGAACCGGAATTCCGGCGCATTTCGACTTTGGCGACGGCACCTTTTTTGAGCTCAATCACGGCTTCGCATCCGCTATCGCTGATGACGCGTCCTAGAAATTCTTGCAGGTTGGGGTTGTGTCCCACTAGCAGCACGGAATCCTGTCGCGCGTACTTTTCGAGCATCTTTTGGAAATCTGAAAAGCTGGCCTGTGGACGTAATCCGCTGTCAGTCACCAGCTTGCCTTCATGCCCCATCTCGTTGCCCACCAAGGCCGCGGTTTGCGTGGACCGCTTCAACGGACTAGAGACAATGATTTCCACCTGTACACCCAGCGCAGCCAGGGCTCGACCGATATATCCACATTGTTCAATCCCATCTTTATCGAGGCCGCGTTTTTCGTCTTTCTTCGCAGTACTCAGCCGCTGGCCAGCACTGGCATGACGCAAAAAATAGAGAAACATTTCGGGGTATTATTCCTTTCCGATTACAGCTCGTCCAAGCACGGCTCGTCCGGCATGTGAAAGCCGCCGCGGAATGGACGCGGGAATTTCCTCGGGAGTCTTGACGCCCTCCGCTAAGCCCATAAAGAATTCCTGGGCGCTGAAAGCGGCCGCGCCTTGAGGCGGCCTTTTGCTCCGCCCCTGCGGCGATTGCCAGGGACGTAAGTATCGACCGTCATTCTGTAAGAATCTTGTTTTTACATTGTCCGCCAGAAATGCGGCCAAAATTTCGTGGATCACACGGTCGCGCAACAATGGATTTTTTAGGGGAAACAGAACTTCCACCCGCTCGTGGAGATTGCGCGGCATCCAATCGGCACTGCCGAGGTAGACCTCGGGTTCGCCTCCATTTTCGAAGTAGTAAATGCGGCTGTGCTCAAGAAAGCGGCCCACGATGCTCCGCACACGGATGCGGTCGCTAATGCCACGAATCCCTGGCCGCAGAGCGCAAATCCCGCGCACCAGCAACTCAATCTCCACGCCTGCTTGTGAAGCGCGGTATAAAGCTCGAATAATGTCATCATCGAGCAGCGAATTGTTCTTGGCGATGATGCGCGCGGGACGACCGGCGCGTGCGTTCTCCGCCTCGCGCTCAATCAGGCTAATGCACTTCTCCGCCAAATTGAGCGGCGCCACCATCAGCGGCCCGTAGTTCGGGTGCTCCGCGTATGCAGTCAGAAAGCTGAACACGTCATGAACCGCGCTGGTAATCTCCGGATCGGCCGTCAACAGGCTGAGATCGGTATAGATGCGAGCCGTGGTCGCGTTGTAGTTTCCAGTACCTAGATGGGCATATTGGCGCGTCACGCCATCCGGGTCGCGCCGGACGATCAACGCGAGCTTGCAATGCGTCTTGAGACCGACGAGTCCGTGGAAAACCTGGACCCCCGCATCTTCCATGTCACGCGCCCAACGAATATTCGACGCCTCATCGAAGCGCGCTTTCAGTTCCACGACCGCAGTGACTTCTTTGTGAGCCGCAGCGGCCATCAGAGATGGAACAATTAACGAATGTTCGCTGGTCCGGTAGAGCGTCTGCTTGATCGAGAGGACGCGGTCATCATCGACGGCCGACTGAATGAACGATATAACCGCATCATAAGAATCGTAGGGATGGTGCAACAGAATATCGTGACGCCGTAGCTCTTCAAACAGATCATGCGACTTCGCAGTCAGGCGCAACTCGCGAGGCACAAAGGTACGAAACTTCAGTTCAGGTCGCGCCGCCTCATCGTAAATATTGAAGAGCCTCGACAGATTCACCGGCCCCTGGACCGGAAAAATTTGCCAGCGATCAAGCTCGAACACCGTGCCGAGGCGTTCAATGATCTCGGGGTCGGCCCCAGATTCGATCTCCATCCGTACCGCATCACCCTTGCGCCGATTGTGCAATTCAGCGCGCACCGATTCCAGCAGATTGCGCGATTCTTCTTCCTGCAGGTAGAGGTTGCTATTGCGCGTCACGCGGAAGGCGGCAGAAGAAACGATATCGTAGCCCGTATACATCCGCACGGCGTGATGCACGACCAGATCAGCCAGAAAGATAAAATCGATTGTTCCCTGGGACGGCAAACGAACCAATCGTGGCAGCGCACGCGGAACAGTTACGACGCCGGTATAAGTGAGCGACGAGCGACGACGCCGGCGCAGCAATAGCCCCACACAGAGCGCTTTGTTAATCACACGCGGAAATGGATGCGCCGGATCCACGGTGACCGGCGTAAGCAGCGGATCGAGTTCGCGGGCGCAGTAGTCGTCCACGAACGCCATCGCTGCGTCATCCAGTTCATTGATGGCCAGGACGCGAATTCCCTGCTCCGCCAGTTCCGGGCGCAGACGATCGTTCCAGCAAGAATATTGCTCTTCTACAAATTCGTGCGCCGCGTCTTTGATCAGCTCCCGTTCCTCGACCATTGTGAGGCCATCGGGAGTGGTGGAGTTATGACCATCTTCGAGTTGCTGCAGCAAGCCACCCACTCGGACTTCAAAAAATTCGTCGAGATTACTGGCCGAGATGGCGAGAAATTTCACGCGTTCGAGCAGCGGATTCCGCAGATCTCCAGCTTCTTCTAACACACGCCAATTAAATTTCAGCCACGATGCCTCGCGGTTCAAGAGGGGGGAACGATTGCTCAGAGTTTGTCGAACCATATCTCTTAGACCTAACGGTTAAACCTAATTTGCCGAAACCCCTTACGGCTACTGGAGCCCGGCTGCTCTGACCGCAACCTCAAAAATACGGATCTTCATGATAGGGAGGATTTAAATTGCAGTGCCAGCAAGATCCTGTGCCACATGCGGACAACATTAGTATACCAATAAAGGCACGGGCGCCGGTTTGCCACCGGCGCCCTATAGTTGGCGGATTTAACCACATGTGAGTGCGGTCAGATGACGTAAATTCAAGTCAAAATCCCGCTCTAGTGAATCTGTTTGATCGCGACCTTTACCTTCTCTACGACGCTCGCCGGCAGCGGCGCATAGCTAAGCTGCCCCGTCATTTTTTGGCCGTCTGTGACCATCCAGTTCAGGAAATCGGCGATAATCTTGCCCTTCTTCGGGTCCTGAGACTGTTCCGGAATCAGCAACCACGTGAAACTAGAGATTGGATAAGCTGTCTTGCCAGGAGCGTTCGTGATGGACACACGAAAATCGGCAGGCATTGTTTTCACCGATGCGGCTGCCTCGGTCACGCCATCCAATGAAGCCTTAACGAAATTGCCGGCGGCGTTCTTGACCGATCCATATGTAATTTTGTTCTCCAGGGCATAAATCAGCTCAACATAGCCGATCGATCCCTGTAATTGCCGGATCTGTCCAGCCACGCCTTCGTTACCCTTGCCGGCTATACCGACCGGCCATTTCACCGATGTTCCCTTCCCAACTGTATTGCCCCAATCCGGACTGACTTTTGAAAGATAGTCTGTGAAGATAAACGTCGTTCCGCTGCCATCTGCACGGTAGATTACGACGATCTTTTGGTCAGGAAACTTGACGCCAGGATTTGCCTGAGCGATGGCCGGGTCGTTCCAGTTCTGAATCTTTCCGAGAAAGATGCCGGCTAGAGCTTCGGGAGTGAATTTAACATCGCCGCTGATCCCTGGGACATTGTAAGCGGGCACGACCGCACCCAAGACTGTCGGAATGTGCAGAATCTTGGTTTTTGCCTCCTTCAGTTGCTCATCGGTCATGGGGCCATCACTGGCTCCGAAATCGACAGTTCCGCTGAGAACCTGGCGAATTCCCGCGCCGCTGCCGAGCGACTGGTAGTTGATCTGCACGTCCGGGTGCAGCTTGTTGTACTCGCTGAACCACTTGGAATATATGGGATTGGGGAATGAGGCGCCTGCTCCATTCAACGTCGTCTGCCCGTAAGCACTAGTAGCGACTGGGAGCGCCAGCATTAGACCGACCAGCAATAATGCGATGCGATGGTTCACTTGACGAGTCCTCCTCGTACTGATTTCAGGTTTGCAATACCTTATGAGTGAAGCAATAGTTCTATGGACGGAATATTAAAGGAAAGTTACAGCGGAATAAATTTCTTATGAACGGACTTGATTTCCCAAGCACTTAGCGCTGCCCGTGCGCGCCACTGGGCTTCCCATGTTCCGAGCGGACATCCAGCGCAGATCTGAATCTTCTGGCAAACTGCTTAAAGGTGAGGGATAACGCTTCGTGAGTGATGAAATTCGCTACGCCCCCGGCTGGCCCGGGATCGCCCCCCGTTGGACTTCGAGCGCTAAGACTGGCATAGGCACCGCTCTGAACCTCCACAGCAAGGTTTGGCTTACGCTCAGTCACGGCATCCTGAACGAGATCTATTATCCGCGAGTCGATCAAGCCTGCACCCGCGACTTTGGCCTGATCGTCACCGACGGTCGTGAATTCTTTTCCGAAGAAAAACGTGGTTGTACATTCCACAATGTTCCGATCGAACCAGGAGTACCTGTTTATGAACTGACTAATACCTGCGTCCAAGGTCGATACCGGATCGAAAAAGAGGTGCTGACCGATCCGGTGCGGAATGTGGTGTTGCAGAAGATTCGCTTTGTGCCGCTCCTAGGAAGTCTCCGCGATTACCATTTGTATGGTCTTTTGGCGCCCCACCTCGCTAATTTCGGCTATGGCAACACCGGTTGGGTGGGCGATTACAAAGGCACGCCCATGGTTTTTGCCCAACGCGATTCCGCCGCATTGGCACTGGCTTGCTCGGCGCCGATGCTGAAGCGCTCTGTCGGATTTGCCGGCGAGTCGGATGGCTGGCAAGATTTGTCGCAAAACTTTCAGATGACCTGGGAATATGACCGCGCTGAAAATGGAAACATCGCGCTGACTGCTGAAATTGATCTTGCTGCCTGTAACGGTGAGTTTATCTTCGCCCTCGGCTTTGGAGCAATTTGGGCGGAAGCCGGTCAGCAAGCCCTCTCTTCCCTTCTAACTTCTTACGAAGCGATCCGACATGATCATGTCTTGCACTGGCAGAACTGGCAACGAACCCTGAAACAACTTGATGAGAAGCCGCGAGAAAAGGATTTGTACCGCGTCAGCGTGGCGGTTCTACGCAGCCACGAATCAAAAGATTTTCTCGGCGGAATCATTGCCAGCCTCTCCATTCCGTGGGGCTTCAATAAAGGCGATGAAGACTTGGGTGGCTATCATTTAATTTGGCCACGCGATCTGGTCGAGAGTGCTGGCGGGTTGCTGGCGGCCGGTGCTCAAGATGACGCGCTCCGCGTGTTGCACTATCTCGAAACCACACAGGAAGCCGACGGGCACTGGGCGCAGAATATGTGGCTGGATGGGCGTCCGTATTGGAACGGCTTGCAGATGGATGAAACCGCCTTTCCGATCCTGTTAGTCGATTTGCTGCGCCGCGAAGCGCCTCAGCGCTTCGGAAAAAACGATCACTGGTGGCCAATGGTGCGAAAAGCAGCCGCGTACATTGTGGCTAACGGTCCGGTCACCCAGCAGGATCGGTGGGAAGAAGACGGGGGATATTCACCATTCACGCTGGCAGCCGAGATCTCGGCTCTGCTCATCGCCGCCGATCTCGCGGAGGCGATGGGCCATTTTCGACCCGCCGAGTTTCTGCGTGAAAATGCCGACACCTGGAACGACAACATCGAGCGCTGGACATACGCTGTAAACAGCGATCTCGCTCGCCAAGTCGGAGTCGAGGGCTATTATGTGCGAATCACGCCGCCAGACGGCGACGGTGCTGCTTCACCCCTCCAGGGATTTGTTCCAATCAAGAATCGTGCTGTTAGTTCAACGGTACCAGCGGTGGAGATGGTTAGTCCGGACGCGCTGGCCCTGGTGCGCTTCGGCCTGCGGGCGCCGGACGATCCGCGGATATTAAACACGGTTAAAGTCATTGATGCTCTGTTGCGTATTAACCTTCCACAAGGCCCGGGCTGGTATCGCTACAACCGCGACGGATATGGAGAGCATGAAGACGGATCGCCGTTCGATGGCACCGGGATTGGACGCCCTTGGCCGCTTCTGGCAGGTGAACGAGCTCACTATGAATTGGCCGCCGGCCGAGCCTCATCTGCTGAAGCTTTGCTCGGCGTGATGGAAAATTCGACCGAAGTAAGCCGCCTGATCCCTGAACAGGTATGGGATGCGAACGATATCCCGGAGCGCGAACTGATCAAAGGGAGAGCGTCAGGTTCGGCATGCCCGCTGGTGTGGGCCCATTCTGAATACATCAAGCTGCGTCGGTCGCTGCTCGATGGAAGGATTTTCGATCAGCCTCCGCAGACCGTGGAACGTTATCAGGAAAAGAAAGTATCTGCACAATATTTCAACTGGCGCTTCAATAACAAAACGCGCACATTGCCGTGTGGAAAGAAGTTGCGGATTCTGCTAGTGGAGCCGGCCACGGTGCACTGGAGCTTCGACAACTGGCAACGTGCCCAGGACAGCAACTCCGAAGAAAGTGGTTGGAATCTCCAACACGTCGATCTACCCAGCGAATCTCTCGCGGTTGGCCGCCAGATAGTCTTTACGTTTTATTGGAAGAACAGTGGACGTTGGGAAGGTCAAAATTACCAGTTGGTTGTTGAATGACCGCGTTCCCAATCTTATGAATGTGGCATCATGCTTTGAACATGGCGCTGAGATCCCGATAACTTATAGCGTGCTCCGCGAAAGCAAACGTACCGTGTTCTTGCATCTCCCGCGCCGCCCGAAGAAATGCGCCCAGTGCGGCGCGAGAGAGTGCGCTGCCCACGCTGACTCGCTTAACTCCGATCGCTGACAGTTCGGCCAGACTCAGCTGAACGCCCTGCAGTCCCATCACGACGTTCACCGGACGATCGACGGAACTAATCACCGCGGCAATGTCATCTTTCGTGGTCAAGCCGGGCGCGTAGAGAACGTCGGCGCCGGCTTCCTGATAGGCCTGTAATCGTCCGATGGTATCTCGGAGGTCAGGGCGGCCGTGCAGGTAGTTCTCCGCGCGTCCGGTCAGTGTGAAAGTGAACGGAAGGGCGCGCGCGGCCTCCGCTGCTGCGCGCACTCGTTCAACTGCATGTTCTCTTTCATAGATCGGATGGTCCGCGCGTCCGGTTGCATCCTCAATGGACCCGCCGACAACTCCGGCAGTCGCGGCGAGTTGGATGGTTTCGGCGGCTATTTCAGGCGTATGGCCAAATCCATTCTCCAGATCAGCGCTTACCGGCAAGTCCGTAGCTGAAGCGATTGCAGATAGATGGCTCATCATCTCGTCACGTGTAATTGTGTTGTCCCGCTGCCCGGCCGAAAAGGCGTAGCCGGCACTGGTCGTCGCGAGCGCCTCAAAACCCAGATGAGCCAGTAATCGCGCTGTTCCAACGTCCCACGGATTGGGAATAATGAAGGCCCGATCACGACCGTGGAGTGCGCGAAACACCTTTGCCTTTTCGTTTTGAGTCACCATAAAATCATGCCGCTCCCATGAGTGTCGAAGGCACGCCGAAAGTTCCATCGACAACCTCAACGAAGTTTCTTTCTTCCCGGAGGATGATTTTCTTCGTCTGTGCCATGGTGAAGTTCTCGCGCGCCTCCGGATCTGACTTCAAGCGCGCCCGGTAAGCCTCGTATGCAGCCAGATTATTGAAAGCAATCAATCCCCAAGCTACATCGTTCGTGCCTTCGTGGGGAAGAAAATATCCGACAAGATGGCCGCCGCATCGAGGAATAATGCGGCCCCAGTTCTCGGCGTATTTCTTGAACGCCTCGAGCTGGAAGGGATCGATCTGATAGCGAATGATGCAGGTGATTGTCATGGGTGTCCTCATAGTGACCGGTCTGGTTAGCGAATCGTTGAAACCAAGTGTGAAGGCTGCGCCCGCCGCCAGCATGACGCCAATTGCTTCGCGGCGATCTAATTGGGCGGTAGAGGGTTTTGTGGAAAGCTTTTCCCGGCGATGCATTCTGGGTAATTGTGCCGATTGTTTGACATCAACACTTCGTTTACCATCAAACTATGAATGCCGTTCGAAATGATGAACGCGACCGGGCTGGTCACGATGACGCGGCCGTCTCCGAGGTGGCGGCAGCGATTGGCGAACCGGCACGGGCACGCATGCTCTATTGCCTGATTGACGGTCGGGCGAGAACAAGCACAGAGCTTGCGGTAGTGGCTGACGTAACTGCGTCCACCGCCAGCGTACACCTACAACGTCTGAAGACGCAGCGCCTGGTGAAGGTCTTGGCGCAGGGGAAGCATCGCTACTACAGTCTCGAAGGAGCGAACGTCGCTGCCGCACTTGAAGCATTAAGCGTCCTCGCGGGCGGAACCAGCAAGCCCTTTGTTCCAAACACTCCGAACCGGTTACGTGCTGCGAGGACGTGTTACGACCACATGGCGGGAACCATCGGGGTACTGCTGCACGACCGCTTCAAAACATTGGGTTGGCTCTCCACTGCAACTGGATCGAGACGCGCAGATTCCTATGACGTCACTCCAAATGGGGCGAAAGCATTCGAGTCCGTTGGCATCGATATCGATGCTACCCGGATGCTGCGGCGTCGATTTGCCTGCGCTTGCCTTGATTGGAGCGAGCGCCGACCGCATCTCGGTGGTGCCTTGGGTGCGGCCGTTCTGAAAGTTTTCTTGAACAGAAAGTGGATCGTGCAGGATCTGGACAGCAGAGTGCTCGGAATTACGAGTTTTGGGCGACGCGAAATACTGACTCGATTTGGCTTGAGCATTTAGAAAACGCCCTGCACTGTGCGAGTTTCCGTTCTTTTGCGGTAAACTTCCGGCTTGGAATTTATCCACTTTGAATTTATCAACCGGTGAATTTCTTAGCAGAATCGGGAGGCTTGATGTTAGATCGCCAGGGGTCGCTAATTGGCTTTATATTTCTCACGTTGCTGATCGCAATCAAGAGCTCAGCATTTTGTCAGACAGAGCCGAAGGCGGTCATGGCTTACTTCGAGTATTCCGGCTCAGATCATTCTCTGCGGACATTTGCTTTTTACCTCAACCAAATTCCGACAGATAGTTTTGCGATTGACCGCGAGGGGACGGTCTCTGGGACAGCGCCGGTCGGAGCGCTGGCCTTCGCCCGAAAAAATGGCATGCAGACTTACGCTACCGTCTCGAACTTCGGGAACTTAGGCTTCGTGCCGCTTATCGCGCATGACATCATTGTGCATCCCAAGATCCGCGCGAAAGCCATTCAGAACATGCTCGCCGTGGTGCAGACTTATGGTTACACCGGAGTCAATATCGATTTCGAAGCAGTTCCTCACAAGGATCGCAAGCCCTTCACGGCCTTCATCCATGCAGTCGGACAAGCCATGCATGCGGCCGGGTACCTTTCCGTTGTCTCTATTCCCGCCGAGTTAGAAGACAACCCGAATGACTCATGGGCGGGTGCCTTTGACTTCAAAGCGCTGGCACCTGAGGCGGATATCTTGCAGCTCATGACGTATGACGAAAACGGACCGTGGGGGCCGCCTGGGCCCGTTGCGGGGTTGGACTGGGTTGAGCCTTGCGTGCAATTCGCTGTTTCAGTCGTGCCTGCAAACAAGATTAGCCTGGGGATTCCGGCCTATGGTTATGACTGGAATCTGACGAAAGGGACCGGCGTTCAGGTCTATTGGAAGCTGATTCCAGCGCTGATCGCGAAAATGAGTGCAGTGCCGCAATGGGATGTGAGTTCCTCCTCACCATATTTCACCTACACCTCGCCTAGCGGCGCGAGCCATGTGGTCTGGTACGAAAATACGCAGAGTATTCCGCTGAAGAGTCAATTGGCCGTCACCTACAATCTGATGGGTGTTTCGGTCTTCGCTCTGGGCTACGACGATCAAACATTCTGGGAAGCTCTGAGTACGGGCTTGGGCACGGATCCGCATTGAGCGGCTTTTTAGCTGACACTCCCAGCTTTACGAATCCATCCGAAGCATTCTTATCGAGGCACCAATGCGCGTTCTTTGTCTGTTTGTTATGGTCGTACTTATGAGCGTTCTTGCCACATCGCAGTCTCTCCCAGGGGCGGAAGCTGTCACGGATCCCAAGCAGATCTCTTCCAAGCCTGACGCACGCGTGGAGAAGAATCTTTCTATCGAGAAGCTGTATATGACGCGTCTGGTTGGCGGTTCGACCTGGTCGCCGGATGGAAAGACAGTCGCCTTCGTCAGCAACCTGAGCGGTCGCAATAATATTTGGCTCGTGCCCGCCGAGGGCGGATGGCCGATGCAACTGACGGTTAGCGATCAGCGCCAGACCAGTCCAACGTGGTCTCCGAACGGCAAGTGGATCGCTTACATGTCCGATTACGACGGCGACGAGCAATGGGATATTTTTCTGGTTTCGCCCAAGACCGGAGAGGTTGTGAATCTGACGAACACGCGCGAGATCGCGGAAGAAAGTCCAACGTGGTCTGCGGATGGACGCTATCTCGCTTATATGGTCAAGCCTAAGATCTCATCCGTGTTCGAAATTGACGTGTACGACACAGTGTTGCGGGATGTGAAGCACTTGACCACCGGCACCGCCAAAGATCGGATGAATGTTGCTCCGATCTGGTCGTCTGATGGCACGTTCATTGTCTACACACAGGAGCAGTCGAAAGGCACAGACTCGAATGTGTTTCTTGTTGAGGTCGCGAGCGCGCAAAGCACGCTGCTGACACCGCATGATGGTGAACGCACTTACTCGGCGAATGACATCTCTCCCGACGGCAAGAAGGTTCTTATCACTTCGAATGCCGCCGACGGTTATGACAATGTTGGCCTGCTCGAGATTGCAAGTAAGAAGATCCAATGGATTACTCAGGAGATGTGGGAGATTTCCGGTGAGAACTTTTCTCCTGATGGAAAGTTTCTGACTTACAACGCAAATGTTGACGGCAACACTGACATTTATCTATATGACACCATTGCCGGAAAGGCGCGTCCATTGCCGCTGCCCAAGGGTGTCAACTATTCCGCGGGACGGCCTTCACCATTTACTCGCGATAATTCGCGGCTGCTTTATTACCATACGGGGCCTACGGCTCCGGGTGATTTATGGGTTTATAACTTGGCTGACAAAGATGTCGAAGTCAACGGCGCGCGGGCAGGAATGCCCGCGCCACACGAGCAATCTCATCAACTTACTTATTCTTTGGTTGGTGGGGTGCGCTCGCAGGACATGGTTGAGCCTTACCTTGTCCGCTATCCTAGTAAAGATGGTAAGTGGACGATTTCCGCATTTGTCTATGTGCCTTATAACTTGCCACGCAATGGGCAGCATCCGGCGATTGTTTATGTTCACGGTGGGCCCACTGCGCAGACGGTGAATTCGTTTAATCGCTTCGTGCAGTACATGGCTAATCAGGGATACATTGTGATTGCTCCCAACTATCGCGGATCGACTGGCTATGGGAAAGAGTTTCAGCAGGCGAATCTTTTCGATATGGGTGGAGGCGATTTGCAAGATGTTCTTGCGGCCGCGGATTGGATCAAGCAGACGGGCTATGTCGATCCTAAGAAACTTATTCTGATGGGCGGCAGCTATGGCGGCTACCTGACGATGATGGGTGTGACTAAGGCTCCTGCGATGTGGGCGGCGGGGGTTCCGATAGTTCCTTTTGTGAATTGGTTTACTGAGATTCAGAATGAAGACCCGGTGTTGCAGCAGTCGGACCTTGCGACTATGGGCGATCTGGTGAAGAACAAGGCGCTGTATGAAGATCGTTCCCCGATTAACTTCGTGGATCAGATCAAGGCTCCGCTGTATTTGCTGGCGGGCGGAAATGATCCGCGGTGTCCTAAGAGCGAGGCGCAGCAGGTGGTGGATGCGGTCAAGAAACGCGGCGGTGTGGCTGAATACAAGGTCTATGAAAACGAAGGGCACGGCTTTGCGCGAGTGGAAAATCAGATTGATGCGTACCGGCGCGTGGCTGACTTTTTGAAGGGGCATGTGCCTCCGGCGGATTGCAGCTGTTCGTTGAATGAATAACCTTGAATGAGTGGCTGGAATGAGTAGCGGCGAGGCCTAGTTACCAGTTAGGTATTAGTCTTAGAGTATAATGAAAAAACTCTTTGTCGGTCTTTTAGAATCATGGACTTAGGCCACTTTTTGCTTCCAAATCTTTGCGTCTAAAGGACTTATATGGAAAATATTCCAGCATAAGGACTTAGACGGCAACTTTGGCGACCATTGCTTCCCGTTCTGGAATTTTCTTCGATTCATCGCGTTCAACTTTCTATTTTGTCAAAGATCGCTCACTCGTCGCTTGGGCGCCACTGCGGCAGGTTTGGGGAGCCCTTTTGGAGCTGGGCACACTTCGGGACTGCAACAGGTCAGGATTATTATCGCGCCGGGTGGATGGGGTGTCTGTGATGGCGGTCACTGGTGGATGTGATGAAAAAAATTTTGTCGCTGAGGCCGTTAACACCAACTGAGAGTCGGCTGCGCTCAGTGAGTCTAGTGAAAATATTACGCCTGCGACCCGCTTCTTAAGATTTTGGCGATGTGGTGGCGTCCTTTGCGGTGGCGATTGCATCTGATGAGCCTTATGACTGGACCAAATTTTCCTGACCCCAATCCTCTCCCATCTCCCGAACCTGCGCTTCCGCCAGTGAAAGAGCCGCCGGATGATTCTCCGATGCCTCGATCTCCCGTCATTGAGCCTGACGATCCTGCTGAGCCTAATCAGATTTAAGGCTCGGACGTTCAGTCCCTAAAGGGACGTTGGATTTCGACGACTTACGATATCGCTGAAGCGATACCCTGATACGAAACTTGAGTTTTTTTGCAAACGGTAGAGCGGTCTCCGGAGACGAGCTACTTAGCACGGGCCTGAGCGGCACGGCTGAAGCCGTGCCCTACCCAAACCCCACTTATGAAATCGGCTTGAGATCTTTCGCTTCGCTCAAGATGACAAATTATTCAAACTGCTGAAACTGATCCTAGGGATAGGCACGGGCGGCGTGGTGTTTTTTGGCTGCTTCCAGACGCAGCATCAGCATGTAGACGACTACGCCTACGTTGATCACCAGAATCAGCACGCGAAATATGTCGGGGCGGCGCAGTAGATCGGCTACTTCGAAGGGGATGTAGATGGAGCCGCTTGCGATGGCCAACCACTCCGCCCACGGGCGGACGTACCACAACCCGTAGGCCTCGACGAATCTCAGGATGACGTAGACGGCTGCTACGGTGGCTATCTTCCACAGGCGGATATCGCTGACCTTGTAGACGAGGTCGATGAAGATGCCTACGAAGTGGTGATGGGGATTGGCGTGAAAAAATTCGAGGAGGCTTTCGGCTACTCCCCAGATATCTTTGTGGCGCATGGTGAAGACGCCGAGTCCGGCTAGCAGGACTACGATTCCCTTGGTGAATTCGAAGGTGGCTACGGTGCGCACACCTTTGATGTGTCCGGGGTCGCCGATTTTGGGATGCGGGATTCTGGGGTGCATTTGGCGAAAACTAATTTCCGGTATTGTGATTCTGCGCCTGGTGGCGGATTGATTCTAAAGGCCGGCCCCTCAAAGGGCTCTTAACTTCGGAGATTTACGGCATCGCTAACGCAATACCCTGATACGAAGCTCCCGCATTCTAACTCTCGCGGCGGACACTCTCACGCAACTCCTCAACAATTTCCAGCGCGGCTTTGTGTGCGGCTTCGCCCTGGGTTACATCGAAAGAGATGGCTCCTACACGGGCATGGCCTCCGCCGCCGTAGCGCTCGCAGATTCTTGCCAGATTCACGGTGGGCGGACGTTTCGACCACGGGTTCGATCCAACAGAAACTTTTACGCGGAAGGAACTCTTGCTGACGCCGATGCTGTAGATCGAATCGGGATGGAGATAGTACGGAATGAACTTATTGTAGCCTTCGAGTTCGAGGTCGGTGATGTCGAAGAAAATCGTGCCGTCTTTTTCTTGCGTGCGTTGGCGCAAAATTTCGATGGAGCGCTGATGACGTTCCAGCAATGGCGGCAGGACGGCGCTGACGAATGGCTCTTCGAGTATTTGCGCCAGGGGTTTGTAGGCTAGAAGCGGAATCATGGTCTTGACGAAGTTGCGGTCGGTGGAGGCTTCGATGGCCATGGTCAGCTTCATGGCGGGAGCTTTCATTTCGACGGCAGACTTGGCGTCGTCGTACATGGCGCCATCGACGATGTCGGTCCAGCGAACGAGTTCGGCTACCGGATGCGGATCGAAGCCGAAGCGCTCCTCCGCTATCATCGCGATAAAGCTGGTGCAGGATTTGAAATCGGGATCATAAAACTTTTGATTGCTCTGATCCTGTTCGAAATGGGCGGCGTCCGCGGGGGATAGAAACGCGCTCTCATGGTGATCGAACCACCAGGTAATTTTGGGCGAGCTTGAATATTTGAAGTCTACGATGGCATTTTCGTCGCCATCGAACTGGTTCTCGTCGAAGAGAGAGCCGGCGCGATGGAGCAGGCCGGAGTAAACGAAGTCCAAATCATTATTATTGTGGATTCGTTCGCGGTAGAAACGTGAGAACAGAGCAGCCGAGCAGGCCCCGTCAAAGCACTTATCGTGATAAAAAACCCGAACTCGCAAATTGGCTTCCCTTTGCCCGTTTCTCCGGGCGTGTGGTGAAAAACTAATAGAGTTGCTGGTTTGGAGAGTTATGTCAAGGCGGATGTTAGGCGGAGCCTAAACAGAAGCCATCTCGTATATAAAACTAGAGGATAAATCGCGGATCCCTCAGGCGCTAAAGCGCGGCGCATTTTCAAGAATTTAACGGCACGACTGAACGTCGTGCCCTTCCCAAACGTGGTCGAATCGAGTTTTTTCGCAGCTGTCGGTCCACGTTTTTTCACAGCTGTCGGTCCGCGTTTTTTCGAAACAAAATCAGAATATTTTCACTTCTTTCGGCGGCGGATTTTGAAGTCGAAGCTGACGACTCCGTTCTGGTCGCGTAGCGCCACAATCGAAATCGTTCGCGTGATGTTGTACTCCACCTGGATGATCTGCTGATTGGAAACGGAGACATTGGTGCTGTAGGTGAGTGTGAGATTGTTGGCCACCTGCTGCTCGACAGTCACCTGCGGTCCGCGAACCACGTTGGTTTCACTGGGGAGCCCTTGAGGATCGACTTTTACGCGGCTGGCTCCGAATAGACGTTGCAGGCGGCTGTTGACGGTGCTGTTGAGGGCCTCGTTGATGAGCAGGTTGGAGGCATCGCCGCCGAGGCCGAATGATCCGGTGGAACCTGCTGCAGCGGATTCTTCGCGAGTGCGGCCTAGAGCTAAAAGCGCGATGACGTCGGCTTCCGGAAGCTGCGGCTCGGACTGCCAGGTAACTTTCAGTCCGTTCGTAACGCTGGCATCGCCGCGAAACTGCACTGTAATGTCGTAATCACGGACGCGCGTGCTCGCCTGAAGATCGATGATCGGTTGCGTTTTGGCCGGGTTCGCGAAGGTTACGTCCCCGCGGTCGAGCTTGTATTTATTTCCGTTGAACGAAATTTCTCCTTCGAGGACTTCGACTCTTCCGAGAATCGCCGGACGGTCGGCGGTGCCGCGGACTCGGAGATCGGCGTTACCAGAGAGCCGGGCGATGGCCGTCTGCATCTGTAGTTCGGGAGTTGTCATGACGTGGACGTCGAGTTTAAGGCGGCTGGCCAGGCTGTCGTTCTGGGTCAGGACGATCGATTGCTTACTCTTTTCGATATAAGCTCCGAAGTCGAATCCTGGAGTGACGGCAAGCTTCGTGACCACTACGTTACCGGTGAGCAATGCGGCATTGGTCGTGCCGGTTAGCCGCATATCCGCATTCGCGGTGGAACTTACGCCTGGAGGATAGCGCAGGCGAACACCTTGCGCGGTTGCGCCGAAATCGAGTTGAAAGATGCCGCCCTGGTAGCTTGCAGATCCGGTCAACGCGATGGCGCCACCGCCGGTCGTGCCGCTGAGTTTCTCAATCTGAATGCGATTGCGATCGAAGACCAAAACACCGTTCAGATCGCTGAGTCCACTGGGAAAATCGTTGTGACTGACAAAAGTATTCTTTACCTCGATCCGGCCCTGGAGCACGGGCTGTGAGAGCGTGCCGCTGGCGTTCAGGTTCACGCCCAAGTTGCCACGGGCGAGAATCTTGGGATTCAGCGACTGCAATAGTGTCAGGTTGACCGAGCCATCCATGCGGAGGTCGAGTTCCTGAGCGCCAGACAAATGTGCCTTACCTTGCGCGGTGAAATCGGTCCCAGTTCCGGCGAGGTGCAGTTGTTGGATGGTCAGAACTTGATCGGCAATCGCGAAACGCAGAGGGCCTACACTTTGCACTTGCACGTGCTCGATGTCGGCGCCAAGTGATTGGATTTCAGCGGTCGCCTTTAAATCGCGTGGTGTGCTCAAAGGACCAGCAACGTGGATTGTTCCCTCGATGGGGGAGTGTCCCGTGACTTTTCCTGGCAGATAAATGCGGAGGAAAGAGTCGGTATCCAGATGATGGAAGGCGAGCGTTAAATCCGCGGGAAAGTCGTGCTCTAGTGCGACACTGCCGGCAATGGACAAGTCAGCTTTATCGAAATCCGAGTGCGATTTCAGGTCGAGCTGTTTTCCGTGGGTGATGGCATCGACATAAAAATCCCCGATGCGCTCCTTGTCTAAGGCGAGGTCTTTGAGATGAATGTGCCCGTTGACCGAAGGCTGATCGAGCGTGCCGCCGGCTTGGACGGTGAAATCGGCGATGCCGTCCGCCACAAAGCGGCTGGTCTGCAAGCGGGGGAAACGGGTTAGATCGAGATTGCGTCCGGCGAGATTCAAGTGAAACTCGGTCTTCCCATAGTCGTTCTTTGACGACTCAATATTCGATGGCTCGTGATTCTGCGACAAGAGGTTCGATGTACTGATGGCGGCTGTCCCAGAAATGGGAGCACCATAGACGCTGGCTTCGATGTCGTTGAATTGCAGCTCGCCATCGGCAAGATGAAGATTGCTTTTCAATAAAGGAACACCTACTCCGTAAGCCGAGCCATTATGGAGCTCGATGTGCCCGTCACCGTGGGGATCGTCGCGCGAACCGGAGACAGTCGCCGACATATCCAGACTACCGGCGAGGGGCTGAGTGGCTCCGGCTAAGCTGGCGAGTTCGGCCAGATCGGCGTTGTGGATATCGAAGTGCAAAGTAAAGGGAAGGTTATCCAAAAGCTCGCCGCTCGCTAGCGCCGAACTGACGTCGAAGTGCGCGGTGGAATGGCCATGAATGATTGAGCCATTGTGAGCGGCGAAGTGATTGCTGGAATATTGGACTGCGGCGGAAAGCGCGTCCCAGTGGATCTCTCGGGCGGAGACTCGTTCAGTCGCGGGCAAGGTGGTGTCGAAATCGTAGACTTCAAGTTTTCCGTTCAAAGAGAGCGCCGAGAGTTTGCCGCTGGCGTTGCCGTTGAAGTTGGCCCATCCGTGGACGGTGAAGGGCAAGGCATGCGAGCCATAGGCGGCTTCGAGCAACGGCGTCCATTCTTTGAGGTTATGGCTGGTGAAGGTAAAGTGCAGCGATGAGGTCGCGGCCAGGCTTCCGGTAGCAGTGATTTCAGAACCCGTCGTTGAAAGGTGAAGTTCGTGAACTTCCAATTCGTCGCGCGATCCGCGATAGACGCCATCGACTTGTCCGTGCACCGGGATCACGCCAGGGGAGGGTTTCAGGGGCGGCGCAATGGCAAGTTTCAGGCGAGTCTCCTGATCACGGATGGAACCAACCCAGAGCATCTCTACGCTTCCGCTTGCGCTTCCAGAGATGTCGAGGTGGTCGAGGGGAAGTTTTTTTGAGCTCAGCATCTCGAACGCTGGGAGCAACGGGAAACCGGCCAATTGCAGACGGACTGCGCCACGCTGAAGACTGGCGGGCGAGACTCGTCCGATGGTATGGCGCTGGACAGGCGTGGGTGCCGGTTCGAGGGAGTTCTGCCAGTTCGTCACATCCGCGTCGCCGGAGAGATCGCCGCCGAGCAGATTTGCCTTAATGGAAAAGATGCGCAGCCGATCGGGAGTGACGGAAAAACCAGCCGCGAGGCGGCCGTTTCGCATCACCACTCTGGCATTCGACCAATCGAGATCTTTCGCTTGAACCGTCCCCTGAGTGGCAAAGTCATGTAAGTTCAATGAACCTTTGCCTTCGAATTGGACCGTGCCCCTGCGAAATTCAGGTTGCCGGGCGAGAGGCGCGAGTTCGCCGAGCTCTGCGACACCGTGATAATCACCACTCAGATGAGGGTCGTGAAAGTCCTGCAGATGGCCCGAGAAATGAATTTCAGATTTTCCGGAGACCACTGTCAGATTTCTGATTTCGGCTCTTCCGCGGGCGAGGACCAGCGAAGAATCAGCCTTCCACATAAACTGTGGGTATTTTTGAAAGCGCGTGGCCACACTTCCGACGGCTACGTGGGCCTCGTATTGCCGGCGCAGTAAGGAATAATTCAAGAGCAGGGCGAGATCACGGGCGTCAAAATTGACCGGGACTTTTTGGTCTTCCCACAGCAGTTCGCCTTGCTGCACTCCGATATGCGAAACGGAAAGCGAGATGAGTTGCTCAACGGGGCCTTCGTTTGACGGAAGCTTCACCTGGGGAGCCGGAATGTTGGTGGTGCCGTCCGGGTAGTCGATGATGTGAACGACCGGATGCTCGAGTACCAAAGAGTGCAATCCAATAGTGGTGCTGAGGAGCGAGATGATTTTCATCTCCGCTTCGACGCGGTCGACATGTAGAAATGGGATCTGATCAGGAGCTTCGGTCCCATGGATCGTCAGGTTGCGCGCGTCCACCCGCAGACGGAATGGAGTGATGTGGAGTTCACCAAGTTCGACGCGTCCACCAACAATTTTCTCGACCGACGAGACCACGCGGCGCCGAACCCGTTGTTGAAAGGAATCGGTGGTCACGTACCAGCCGAGCAGGCTGAAGGCAATCAGGCAAAACAGGCAAAAACATAGAAAGAGCTTCAACAAGATGCGGCGGCGTTGCGGAGCAATTGACTGGGAACGTTCTTCGGGAGCCGGCTCGGAAGGTGGTTCTGGCGTTGATTCGGGAGGCGTGGATTCTGTCAACGGTTCTGGTCTCCGCCACTCGATTCAGGAGTGGCGATATGGCTCCCGGAGCGCAGACTTGCCAGCCAACCGGTAAGCAGTTCGTTCATCTTTTTTTCGGCCAACAAATCTTTGATTCGGCCAAAGACTTCGGTCAGCGGCTTGGCGTGATCGCCAGCTTTTTGCATCTCCGGCAACAACTGAGTCTGGTAGTAGTTTTCGACGGCATGCTGATCGATTTGAATCGACGGCCGTAGCCGGTCTTCGACCAGCTTCATCAGTTGAATCTCGTCGCTCAGGCGCTTTTCCAGCGAACTTTCGGTCAGTCCGTAGCGTTGAAGCTTGGCGTGCCAGCTCTCGTCGGTGGGGCAATCGGGATAGAGCTTGCGGACTTCGGCAACGCGGGCGGAGACCTCTGGGGCGGGAGCGGGTTGGGAGGGTCGAACCTGCTCTCGCAGAAGTTCCTGATCGATCAGGCGATCGAGAGCAGCGGCGCGCTCGGCAGAAGTAAAGGAGTCGGGATCACGGCCGTTGGAAAAGGCCTCGAAGGCTACTTCCTGCTCCCAATCACTCTGCAAGACTACGTGGCCGTTGACGCTGGTGACCACGCGGTCGACGATCCTACCGGCCCATGCCAGCGGTGCCGTCATGGTTACGGGGATTGCCATTACCATGGCGATGACGAAACGTCTTCCGGCGGTGATCTCTTTGAGTTTGATCGTTACGACTTTGATCGTTACGAGTTTGATCGTTACGAGTTTAGACATTCCGAGTTTAAGCATTCGGAGTTTCATCAGAAAGACTGCCCTACACTGAATGAAAAATTAAAATGTCCGGCGCGTTGGTATCCGAACTGCCCGACCGACTGCCCATTCAAGTTGCTAGTCGTGATGTTCGTGTAGCTGGGAAAGTACGGTGGATTTAAATTGTATCCAAAGTCAAAACGCAATGGTCCGATCGGCGTCTGATAGCGTACTCCCAAGCCTATGGCGTGCGATACATAATTATAGTTGCACTGCAGGTGGTTCACCGCTGTGAAGCACAAATATTCGTTGGGCTGGTGAAAGCGGACCAGGCTAGGCAACATTTCCTGGGGCCGCGCGAAAACGTTGCCCATGTCGTGAAAAACTGTGAAGCCGATATTGTCATTGAGGTAAGGCACGCGAACGTTGGGAAAACGCATCTCGAGATTATTGAGAAACACGGCGCTGCCCCCAAGGGGAAACCCGGTAAATGGATCACGCGGTCCTGCCTGATTTAACCCGAAGCCGCGATTAGAGTTGCCCCCGCCACTATAAAACCGCTCCGGCAATGGAATAAGAGTTTGGGTCGCCGATGCGGTTTGTGACGGATCGAGTACTACGGTGCTTCCGAAGGGGTTTTCAATGCCCACGGTGGTGGAACGAGCAAAAACGTAGCCTTGCCCGGTGCTGCGATTGCGAAACAGCGCGTGATACGTGGAGTTCTTGATCAGTATGCGGCTGAAGTCTGCCTCTGAACCAAAATTACTGGAAGCGACCCCGCCTTCGACAGTGGTGTAGCTGCCGCGGGTGCTTTCCAGATCGTTGTCGCGACGGTTGCGCATATAGAGGAAATTAGGCGTTCCAACGCGAGTTGGCTTCGAGAGGAGCGGAATGAGGTCGTCGCTGACCTGAATATTGCTGGCCTCCACACGGCGGTAACTGAAGCGGTAGGCGAGCGTAGTGAGGTCGCGTCCGGTTGCCTGCTCGCGTTTTATTACCTGCATGAGTTGCAATGTGCCTTCGAGGCGTTTTGAGGTAAAGGTAGAAACATCGACGGTGTCGTCGTAGAGTCCGGTGGCGGTGAAACGAAGCTTATCGAGGTTCAGGAGTTTGGGGACGTCATAACTAACGACCGCTCGCTGCTGCAGGCGGCCGACGTTGGTTTTCAAACTGAGGGTCTGGTGGCGTCCGCCCACGTTGATGCGGCTTACACCGAAAGAGACCATGGGGCTAACGCCGGTGTCCCCTAGCGGCTGGTTGACTCCGAATGTGGGCTGCCCGGTTTGGAACTCGAAACCGACACCGTAGTCGAAGGTGTAGCGATCTGCTTCGCGCGCCGCGACCACCACATTCTTGTGTGATTCTGTGCCATCGGGGTTTTGGATCGCAGTGTCGACCTGTTTGAAAAGACCGAGGTCGTAAAGGCGGCGCTCGCTCTCGAGTATCGCTTGCTGGCTGAGAGGCGCGCCGGGCTGCACAGGAACTTCCCGGCGGGCGACTCCGAAGCGAGTGTAATGCAGACCGTCGAGAAAAAGCTGATCGACAAAAAATTGCTCGCCTTCATGAATTGTGAAAGTCACACCGACGCGCGGAGAATTGTCTGCCGACGGAACGCTCACGTAGCCGACATCGACGGTTGCGTTGGGGAAACCACTATCAAAATATTTGCTTAGAATCGTGTCGCGATCATCAGACAGGCTCGATTCGTCAAAGCCCTGTCCTTCGGCAGTGGAAATTTCGGGAATCTGATCTTGTGGAAGGGTGTAATTGCCTTCGATTCGAACCCATGTCACACGGGTCTGAGGACCCTCTTTAACAATGATGTCGATGGCGAGTTGCGAGGAAACTCCCTGATAGTTGTCAACCAACTTGCTGGTGACCTCGGCCTGACGGAAACCACTTGCCCGGTAGAGCGCCTTCACAACCTGTACGTCTTCTTCGAGCAAGGCTTCGCTGTAACGCCCGTGGCTGAACAGCCGGCCGGCGGCCTGATTTTGCATACGTGAGCGAATCTGCTCATTGGAAAAGAATCGATTGCCAGAAATGTGAATGGCGGCTAGTTTGTGCCGGTCTCCAGGATTAATGTCATAGACCACCTGCACGGTCTTGCCGGCCTGGGGATTGAGCTGATTCACCTTAACGGTGACTTCAAAATATCCGAGAGTCTGCAAATGATTTTGGATATTGCGGCGGCCTTCGTTGAGCAAGTCATCGTCGACCGCTCCTTCTTCGTATACGGGCACCAGTTTCTTCAACACACCTTTGCTGAGTTTGAAACCCTCGGCAATAATCTCCACCACCGGCCCACGATCCACTTTCAAGACATAATCCACGGCATTGGGCTCGGAACGGTAATTACGGCTGGTGACGGAGACCTGGGCGAGCAAGCGGTCCTGTTGCTGATATTTGCTGCGGATTCGCTGCAGAGCCCGGGTAATGCGGCTCGAGGACGCCCGATCGCCCGTATGCAGCTTGGCGATGTCCTTGATCTCGGCGACGGAATAACCGGCGTCGCCTTCGAGGGTGATTTCTCCGACGGAGGCGCGCGGGCCGGGAACGACGCGGAAAGTGAGATTGATCTGGTGTTGATGCTCGTCGCGCTGCTCGGAGTGGGTCACCTTGGACTCATGGAAGCCATTTTCCTCCATAACTCTTTGGATGCCTGCAAGAGCGCGGTCGAGTTTCTCCTGGGAATAGAGTTCGCCGAGTTGCAGGCGGGTGGCGCTGGAGAGTTGATTGGGAGACGGATTGGTGGAAACACCACCGATGGTTACCATGCCCACGAAAAAATTAGCGACCGTCAGAAAGCGGAGCCGGACGCCGGCGGTGTCGGTACGATCCGCTTCGGCCTGAATGTCGGAGAAACGTCCGGTGGCGTAAAGGGCCTGCATGGCATCGTGCAGTTTTTCGCGGGTAAGCGGTTCGCCGACTTTGAGGGAAGTGGCTGTCAGTAGTGCGGCAGCTTCGTTCGGTGGAGTGGCGGGCAACTCGATCTCATCGATGGTTAAGCCTAGATAGGGCGTGATGGTTCCGAAGGCTTCATCGGGCGTGGCTGCGGGCTTTGCTTGGGGCACCGTGCCGGACTGCGCTCCAGAAGTTGTTCCGCCCTGCGACGACGGTTCTGTTGGTTGCTGCTGGGTGGGTGCGGCACCAGCCGCACAAATTGCGCTGGATACCAGCGTCCAGACTAATAGAAACCTCACTACCACCGGTGCGGCATTGCTTAGCCGTGGAATTCTCTCCCGAAACTTAGGCGGCTTAGCCATGAAACCTTTCGGGTTCGATGAAGCGCAAGATGGCACCCATTGCTCGCGAGGGTCGAAGCTCGCGAGAATTAAAGTTTGATGATTGCACCTATAATACTGGTTGTGAAAGCGTAGGAAAGGTGTCCGCCAAGGTTATCGCTTTGGAAATGGATGTTTTGAAAACCGACGACCGTTATTCGCGGCAGGTGTTATTCAAGGGGATCGGAGCCGAGGGCCAGCCGAAGCTGGCGTCGTCGCGAGTGGTGATTGTCGGATGCGGCGCCACCGGTTCGGCGTTGGCCTCGCTGCTTGCGCGTTCCGGTGTAGGGACGCTGCGGATTATCGACCGAGACTATGTTGAGCCCAGCAATTTGCAGCGGCAGACGCTGTTTGACGAGAATGATGCTCGCGAATCCGTGCCGAAGGCGATCGCGGCGGCTCGACAGATTGCGCTCTTTAATTCGCAGATTGTGGTTGAGCCGCGTGTAGCTGACCTGACTCCGGCGAACGTCGATTCCCTGCTCGGCGGTGTCGACCTGATTCTCGATGGCACCGACAATTTTGAAACCCGCTACCTAATCAACGACTATGCGTTGAAGAATTCCGTGGCGTGGATCTATGCGGCTGCGGTTGGCAGTTATGCCGTGACCATGAATATCCTGCCCAGTGAAACGGCTTGTCTAGCCTGCATTTTCCCTGAATCGCCTCGTGGGACGGTTGAGACTTGTGAGACGGCTGGTATTTTGAATTCTGCCGTGAACCTGGTGGCGTCGATTGCGGCTGCGGAGGCATTGAAGTTTCTGGTGGGGTCGCGCTCGAAGATGCGGCGTACTCTCGTTTCCTGGGATGTGTGGAGCAACGAACACGCGGAGTTGGCGGCGATTCGTCCACGGCAAGGGTGCCAAGCCTGCTCGGGCGACTTTGTTCATCTGGCGGGTGAGGGCCGGCCTCATATTACTTTGTGTGGACGGAATTCGGTGCAGATCCATGAGCGGCAGCGGCCGGTGGATTTTGCTGAACTGAGCGGTCGCCTGCAGCCGCTTGGCAATGTTCGCCATAACGAATTTGTGTTGAAATTCTGGCGTGAGCCTTACGAGATGACGCTGTTTCCGGACGGGCGCGCGATTATTAAGGGAACGACTGACACGGCGATTGCTCGGAGTTTGTATGCTCGATATGTGGGCAGCTAATCGCTCGGCATAGTTAATCGTGGACGGGCGGCGGCGCCCGTCGCTCCACCGGAAACGTCACTAATCGATTGCGGGTTGTGCGCAGGGATTTTCACCTGCATACTGAACATCCTCGCTTGGACTTCAGTGATTTGGCCGAGAATGCCGTGAATCGCCTGACATTCTGGGGTTTTTCAGGCCAACAATAACTGGCCAGCAAACTGCACTTCCACTGACGATGTGTTAGTCCCCTGTGGAGGCAACATGCGACCCAATCTGATTCTGGCAGTTTTGGTTTTGACGGCAGCAGCAGCTTTTGGACAACAACCATTTCCCTACCCCGGCGCTTGCCTTTATGGATGCGGCCCGTATATTCCGCTCTTAACCACCCCGCAGATATCGCTGCAACAGGCTTCGCCGAATCCGGTGGGAGCGAGCAACGCTACCACGGGATTAATCGCGGGCGCGACCAACTCTACCCTTTCACAGATTGAAGGATCGACGGGCTCGGTCTATACGGTGCCGGTGTGGAATCAGGGGGGCGGCGCTCCGCTGACGACCCAGGATGTGCGGCTGTATCCCGAGACGATTGGACGCGAAGGGCGCCCGGTGCGTGCGGTAATGGGCGGTGAAGAGCGGCGTGAAGAACGCGGTCCACGCGGTCCTGAAGAAGCGCGCGCCTGGACGTCTTTTGGGGGACACGAACACACGGTCGTGCTGGGGAACGTAGCCAAGGGCACGAAGGGTGATCACGTCTACACCAATGACGACATCACACGCGAGAACGAGAAGAATGGCGATGTGAAGTACGATCACAAGTCTGAGAAGATCTAAGGCAGGTTTTAGCGCTCAGCCCTCAGTTGTCAGCTTACGGCTCTCGATCCGCGGCTCTTTGCTTGCGATTGAGAGCCGTTGGTTTTTAGGAATAGGTATCTTCTACCGCGTCGAAAACCGGATATTCTCGAATCCAATCTGTTATCTTCTTGCGGTTGCTCTTCTTTATAAATGAACGCCTGGCGCTGCCATTTCGCTAAGGATGAGTGTCTTCATGCCTGAACTCGCTCGACCGGAACCGTCTCGTCTTTATCGCTGGACCGTGCTGCTGTTCGTCAGCGTGGCCATGGGCGGAAATTACTATATTTACGACAGCATCAATCCGCTGGAACGCATATTCATCGACAAGCTGGGATTTTCCGCCACGGCCTTTGGCTGGTTGAACTCGTCTTACAGCGTGGCAGCGGTTTTGACCCTGCTGATCGGCGGCATCATCATCGACCGCATCGGCACCAAGAAGGCGATGACTTTCTTTGCCGTGCTTTGTCTGCTGGGAGCTGCGCTTACCGCCGCGCGCGGGCAGCCGGGCGTGATGATTGCTGGACGCACTGTGCTGGGCTTGGGGGCCGAGTCCATGATTGTTGCGGCCACGACTGTGCTTGCCAAGTGGTTTAAGGGTAAAGAACTGAGCTTCGCGTTTGGGATTAACCTCCTGATTGCTCGGCTGGCTTCGGTTGCGGCTGATAATTCGCCGACCTGGGCGAACAAAGTCTTTTATCCCAATGGACCGGCGGGTGAGCCGAGCTGGCAGGGACCGCTGTTGATCGCGGTTGGTGCTGGAGTGCTGGCGGTTGTCTGCTCGGTCGTCTATTGGGGCCTCGAAAGCCGAGCCGAGGCGCGGTACGAACTGGGCAAGGAGGGGTCGATCGATAAGCTGGAGTTTGGGCAGATATTCCGCTTCAACGCGTCGTACTGGTTTGTGGTGGGACTCTGTTTCACTTTCTACTCTGCGATTTTTCCCTTCCGCACCTTTGCCATCGACTTTTTTACCAACAAGATTCTGGCAGTCCACGGCGGGGTAAGTGCCTCGGATGCGATGCGGGTGTTGGCGCACGAACGGGCCGGATTCTTTAATAGTCTGCTGCCGCTCTCGGCGATGATCGCTACTCCTCTGTTCGGATTGCTGGCTGACAAAATCGGCAAGCGCGCCTTCCTGATGATGTTCGGGTCAATCCTGCTGATGCCGGTTTATCTCATGATGGGATATACAGACATCTCGCTCTATGTACCGGTCTGCCTGATGGGGATCGCCTTCTCGCTGATTCCGGCGGTCATGTGGCCGTCCGTGGCTTATATCGTGGATCAGAACCGGCTGGGCACGGCTTATGCTTTGATGACGCTGATTCAGCAGATTGGGTTCTTCATCCTGAACCTGCTGATTGGCAAGGCCAACGACTATAGCCATGCCGGACTCGACAATCCGGGAGGCTATGGACTTGGCATGTGGATCTTTTCGATCCTTGGATTTGTCGGGCTGACCTTTGCGATTCTGCTGCGGGTACGAGAAACCGGTCCGCACGGGCATGGGTTGGAGACGATCACGGCTAAGGGGTAAGACGCATCTGATTCGCATCTGACTTTTTTTGAGACGCGGCTTGTCTCGGTCTCCAGCCGTGAGTGTGATGGTGCTGGCAAGACGGGGCTAGCCCCGTCTCTACCGAAGATCATCTACCGAAGATCATAGATTGGGCGATACTGACGGGTTACGAAGGTGATCTTTATGCCGAGTTACTTGATAGTTTGGCGGGATAGATCATCCGAGAAACTACAGTTTTTGGTATTCTGACGAGACAAAATCGGTCGAGCGCGCTGCCGCGCATGTCTCGGCAAATTTGTACAACGAAAAGAGTTTGAAGCCGCATCTGAAGCAGTAGCGGCCGGAAAAGGCGACTTGACCGACCCGAAGGAACGCATCACCGAAGCAGAAGCGATCGAGCAGGCGAAGCAGGGCCACGAAGCAGCGTTCGAAGTCTTGTATCACCTGCACAAACGCCGCGTGTACTCGCTATGTTTGCGCATGGTCTCCAATCCCGCCCAGGCCGAAGATCTGGCCCAGGAAGCTTTTCTCCAACTATTTCGCAAAATAAATACTTTTCGCGGGGAGTCTGCTTTTTCTACCTGGCTGCATCGAATGACGGTCAATGTGGTGCTGATGCAATTGCGCAAGAAAGGTCTGCCGGTGGTTTCGCTCGAAGAGACGCTGGAGGCCGACGACGAAACTCCGCGGAAAGAATTCGGTACCAAGGACGTGAAGCTGACCGGCTCCATCGACCGGTTGCAGTTGCAGCGGGCGATTGACCGCCTGCCGCCTGGGTATAGAACGGTTTTTGTGTTGCATGATGTGGAAGGTTTCGAGCATAACGAAATTGCGCAGATGGTGGGATGCTCGATTGGCAACAGCAAGTCGCAACTTCATAAGGCAAGATTGAAGCTGCGCGATTATCTAAAGTTCATGAGAGCCGAAAAGGCCAAGACTGGTTAGAGCAGGGGTTGCGGTATTTGGGGAGAGGGTTTGCTATGAATTGTTCAGATTTCCAAAGAGTTCTGCCTGAGTTCGTCGATGGCGCTCCGGACGGCGCGTCTCAGGCTGAATTTGAAACTCATCTTGAGTCTTGCGCAGACTGTTCGGGACTGATGTCGGAGCTAGAGCTGATCGCGAGCGAGGCCCGGCAACTGGAAGCATCGGAAGAACCGGCGCCGCGGGTTTGGGTACGGATTGCCGCTGAATTACGCGCCGAAGGGTTGATACGCGAACCGGAGTTAGTGTCCAGTCGTCCCGTTCTGGTTCCAACTTCTCCACGGCGGCGATGGAGCGCATTGTGGCTAGCGCCTGTCGCGGCTGCGCTTCTGGCCGTTGGCTCTTACTTTATTAGCCACAAGCCGGCACCCATTGTGGCGAAGCAGGATGCCTTGACCACGCCGGTAATAACTCCAACGACGATCGCTCCACAAGTCGCGCAAGCTTCTCCTGATACCGCGCCGACCGCGGTACCTCGCCCGGCTCCTGTGCAAATGGCGAAAAAGTCGGTTAAGCCCGAGAACACAATGGGGGCCGAGGTAGAACCCGCCTCTAGCGCTGACGACCAGCAGTTTCTGAGTGTGGTTTCCACGCGCGCCCCTTCTATGCGGGCTACCTATGAGAGCCAACTACAGGCGGTGAACGCCGAGATACGGGAAACTCAGGCATACGTGGATCGGAATCCGGGCGATGCGGACGCACGGCAGCACTTAATGGATGCGTACGAGCAGAAGGCGCTTCTTTACCAGATAGCGTTGGATCGTATTCAATAGTTCAGATCGTCAGTAAATTTAAGATCGCAACTAATAATTTAAGATCGGAAATAATCTGGATCGGCATTCAATTTGGAAGGGGCGGATCGGTCTTCCCGGCCGCAGGGGCGCAGTCATGGCGGGTCTTCAACAGGCGAGTCGGCTAGCGAGCGTTCAACAAACGGCGGTCGCAACTTTGGTTCTGGCCACGTGTCTTTCGTCGGCGGCCTTGGCGGAGACAAAGAAGGAATACCGTTTCACGGTCGGCCCCAATGCCAATGTTTCCGTGGATACGCAATACGGGGCGGTTTCGGTCAAGCCTGGGAGTGGTACTGAGGTGGTCGTGACGGCCACGCTCAAATCCGCCAATGTGGAAGTCGATCAGCAGCAGAATGGTAACCGGATTGAAATCGCGTCTCACTTATTACAGGGATCGGACCAGCAAACAGGCCGCGTTGATTATGAATTGACGATTCCCGCTGACGCTACCCTCAATCTTCGTTCTTCGACGGGCCCGCTTTCAGCGGAGCACTTGCATGGGGATTTGACCATGGAAGGTGCCGACGCTGCGGTAAACATTCGCAACGTGGACAATGGACATGTGCATGTCCGAACCATGCGCGGGGCAATCACGCTGACCGATGTCAGCAATGGCCACATTGAGCTTTCGTCCATCAGCGGCGACATCCGTTTGAAGGCGGTGACTGGGCCGCTGGTTCAAGTCAGTTCCGGCAGTGGCAGGATTTTTTACGATGGCGATTTCAGCTCGAGCGGGGAATATAAGTTCACCACCCATCGAGGTGATATCGAAGCCCTAGTTCCGGCTGATGTCTCCGCCGATTTCAGAGCGCACTCCGTGCTGGGCCGGGTGCGGCACGATTTTCCTCTTCAAGCCAAGCACTCGCGATATGCCACAGAGGCCGGACGTTCCTTCTTTGGCACTGCCGGCAAGGCTTCGTCGGAGGTCGAGCTGCGCTCTTTCAGTGGTAGAATCCGCCTCAAGCAACGCTGAATCATAGAAAATCAGGTATCAGGTGTCAGGGTCTTAGGGAAAATCTAGAACCTTTTGAGCCCGATAGTTACGAATTGATACCTACATAGAATTCAACGGGAGCAGATTGGCGCGACCTTGGAGGAAGGTACTGCCATTGCCGCGCTGCGGGATGCCATGGGAGTGCGCGCGGTGTTTCTGGTGGGCTTCATGGCTTCCGGTAAGAGCAGCGTGGGGCGGGAACTTGCCCGGCGGCTGGAGTGGGATTTCGTGGATCTGGATGCCGAAATCGAAGCCCGCGAGCGGCGGACGATTGCTGAGATCTTTCGGGAGCGCGGGGAACCCGAGTTTCGGCTTATCGAGGCCGCCATGCTTCACGATCTGACAGACTCGCTGGACCGGGACACCGTGATCGCGCTCGGAGGCGGAGCCTTCGCGCATCCTGAGAATCTCGATCTGCTGAAGAACCACGAGCTGCTGAAAAGATGGCCTTCTGTGTTCCTGGATGCTCCCGTGGACGAGCTTTGGCAGCGCTGTCTGGAAGACACAACGAACCGGCCTCTGCGAAAGAATCGCGACGAGTTCGCTCGTTTATGCGAGGCGCGGCTGCCGTTTTATCGGCAGGCGACGGTTACTGTCGTAACCTCGGGGAAGGATCCGGCCTCCCTTTGCACTGAAATCGAGCGTACTTTGCAATTTCGGGGGGAGAACGGAGCTGCTGGCTCGTCGCAGGCTCCGTCGACTCACTTTGGAACAGGAGAATCACAGTGAAGTTGTGTTATCGGTTGCTTGTTTTTGTAATGGCGCTGGTTTGGTGCGTTGCGGCGTCTGCCGCTCCCGCGCCGAATTCTGCGTCGAAGGAGAAGGAGCACGACGGGAAGAAAATCGACTCAGGTTCCTTCGGCATCTTCGAGAATGGCCATCGCGTAGGAACGGAGACATTTTCGGTCTATCAGACCGGCTACGGCAGCATTATCGAGTCTGAGTTCAAGACGGAGAATGCTCCTACTCAGGCCGCACAATCTTCGGTGATGCAACTTGCAACTAATGGTGACCTCCGACGTTACGAATGGAAGGAATTAAGTCCTGGGCAAGCGGAATTGGTGGTGGCGCCGAATGCCGATTTTCTTACCCAGAAATGGCGCACTGGTCCCGATGATAAGGAACACGAACAACCCTATCTGCTCCCGACGGCGACCATCATTCTGGATGACTATTTCTTCATTGATCGCGAAATTCTGGCTTGGAAGTTTCTCGGCGCATCCTGCAAACAGGAGAAAGGCCAATTGCAGTGTCCGCTGAAACAGCGCGCCCAGTTTGGAACGTTGAACCCTCATCAACAGTCTTCGGCTCCGCTGGCTGCGGAGTTCCTTGGGCACGAAAAAATAACTCTGAAGAGCGGGCCGCAGGATCTGATTAAAATCGAACTGAAAAACGATGCCGGTACTTGGCAGCTCTGGCTGGACGAGCAGTTCAAGGTTATGCGGATCGCGGTTGTGGGAGAAAACACCGACATAGAGCGTGACTAGCCAACCAACTCGTTTCCGGCTGAGGGGTCAGGCTCCTTTGGAATTGGATCACTCTGCGCTTGAGGAGGTACGATAGCACTGGGCCTTTGCGCACAAGGTTGCGTGCAGCCCAGCTTGGTTGGGATAACTTTTGACCCTCATTGATTCACGAACCTCGCGCGTTATATTCACGGCGCTCCTCTTCGCCGTTGGTTTAGGGTTCCTCTATGCGGCGCGTCGGACTCTGATTCTTTTTCTATTCGCCATTTTCTTTGCCTATCTTATTAATCCCGCCGTGGTTCGACTGGAGAAGCTGGTTCGCAGCCGGGCGTGGGCGATCACGATCATCTATGCCTTGTTGCTGATTTCGCTAACGCTGATCGGCTTTCTAATCGGTCCAAGGATTGCGCGGCAAAGCGCCCGCCTCGGAGCCTCCCTGCCTGGCCTTATGGATAACGGCACGGGTCAGTTCTCGGGCCAACTCGGCCAGCTAACCGAACGAATCGGAAGCCAGCATGGATGGAGCGAAGATACCCAGAGGCGTATTCAGACTTTCCTGTTGAGCCGCAGCGAAGAGTTGACTCACCTGGCACAGCGCATTGGCGTGCGCGCGGCCGAAGCGGCACAGGAAGTGTGGGAGTTGTTTCTGGTACCTATCCTGGCCATTTTTTTTCTGCGCGATGGCGGAAACTTCCACGAAGTGGTGGTGGCAATGGTGCAGTCGCGATCGCAGCGTGAATTCCTGCAGGACGTTTTTCAGGATCTGAACCAGATGCTCGCCCAATTTATTCGCGCCCAATTGACTCTGGCGGCGTTTTCGCTGATCGCCTACACGTCAATTTTAGGGGCGATGCGCGTGCCATACGCGCTGATGTTAGGGACTGCCGGAGGCGCGATGGAGTTTGTCCCGGTGGCGGGACCGTTGCTGGCGGGCACGGCGATGATGATCGTCGTCATTCTCGCGGGATATCCGCACTGGCCGCTCCTTTTGTTATTTTTGGTCCTCTGGCGGCTGGTGCAGGACTACGTAATCTCTCCCCGGATCATGGGCGACAGTGTAGAACTGCATCCGCTCGCGGCTTTATTCGGCATTCTCGCTGGTGGCGAAATCGCTGGGATACTCGGCGTCTATCTCTCCATTCCGGTGATGGCGAGTTTGCGCATCGTGTGGCGCCGCTGGCGCATTTTCGCCGAAAAACGCAAGTTCGGGCCGCTCAATGAATACTCGTTTCCGCCGGAACTCGGGCGCGGCCGAAGTTAGCTCTTCGCGATGCTCGTGTGTGGTGCCTGCGATGGCATTCCCGCTGTAAATTTTGCTGGTATAAAATCACAGCTAACCTTCTTTATCAAAATACGTTTCAAAATATGTCAAATAAACTTCCTGTAGGAATTCTCGGTGCCACCGGCATCGTCGGCCAGCGCTTTATCCAAATGCTGGAGCATCATCCCTGGTTTGAAGTGGCGTGGCTCGCTGCCTCTGATCGGTCGGAAGGGCGTCCCTATGCCGAAGCGGCGCGTTGGCGCTTGAAAACTGCCATCCCTGCGAACGTCGCCAAGATGACAGTTGCGCCTGCCAAGCCGGAAGGCGCTCCAAAGATTATCTTTGCCGCTCTCGACGCGTCGATCGCCCGCGAAATGGAGCCGCAGTTTGCTGAGGCTGGCTGCGCGGTCGTTTCCAATTCGAGCGCCTTGCGCATGCAGGCTGACGTTCCGTTGGTGATCCCTGAGGTCAACGGAGATCACATCAAGTTGATTGAAACCCAATCCTGGCGAAAGAAATCTGGCGGCTTTGCTGTTACCAATCCCAACTGTTCGGCCATTGGATTGGTGCTGGCGCTTGCTCCCTTACATCGCGCATTCACCCTTGAAGCTGTGACCGCGGTGACCATGCAAGCGGTTAGCGGCGCGGGATATCCAGGCGTCGCTTCGCTCGACATTCTCGGCAACGTGATTCCTTACATCGCTAGAGAAGAAGAAAAGATGGAAGAGGAGACGCAGAAGCTTTTAGGGACGCTAAATGGTTCGGGCGTTGGTTCACACATCGACCCTGCTCCGTTTGCCATGAGTGCGCAATGCAATCGCGTGGCTGTCGAGGACGGTCATACCGAGTCAATTGCGATTCGACTGAAAAAGAAAGCGAAGGCTGAAGAAATCGTCGCGGCTTGGAACGATTTTCGCGCTGAACCTCAGCACCTGAAGCTACCTAGCGCACCCGAGCAACCGGTTCTGTATACGACTGCATCGGATCGTCCGCAGCCGCGCTTTGACGTTGACCTGGGAGGAGGCATGACGACCGTCGTCGGACGCTTGCGAAAATGCAACGTTCTCGACTGGAAGTTCACCGTCCTGTCGCACAACACGATTCGTGGTGCTGCTGGCGCAGCCCTGCTGAATGCTGAATTGCTGAAGGCGAAGGGGTATCTGGGGTGATGGGAAAACCTACCACGGAGGCACAGAGTCCCAGAGAATACCTGGTTGTTAAAACGCGGAATTGCGCAAACATGATTTTGCCTTCCTCCGTGCCTCCGTGTCTCCGTGGTAGATGTTGTGCGTCCAAGGAGTTCGGCCGCCCATGATTGTCATGAAGTTTGGCGGGACTTCCGTACAGGATGCGAAGGCTATTGAGCGCGTGGCTCACATCGTTCAGGGGCGGTTGGCGGATCGTCCGGTGGTGGTGGTCAGCGCCATGGCGAAGGTCACTGATTCCCTGCTCGCCATGGGCAAGGCGGCCGGGAGCGGCGATCGCAAAACGGCACTGAAGATGGCGCGCTCGCTGCGCGAGCGCCACTATGAAACTGCCGGAGAACTGCTGGGCACTGCGCTTTTCACCGAATTTCACGGTGATCTGGGCGCTGATTTCGAGGATCTCGATGAGTTGCTGCGCGGCATTGGCGCGGTTGGTGAAATTACCCCCCGTACATACGACTACGTTGCTTCGTTCGGCGAAGTGCTTTCAAGCAAGATCGTCGCCGCTGCATTTGCCGCCCGCGGACTTCCCGGCGTGCACGTCGATTCGCGCCAGTGTCTGCTGACTGACAGCAGCTATACTCGCGCGGTTCCTCAGTTTGAAGAAACCAACGAGCGCCTGCGCAAGCGAGTCCAGCCTCTGGTCGACGGTGGCAGAGTTCCGGTGATGGGCGGGTTTGTTGGCTCGAATCGCAGCGGCATCACCACAACCATCGGTCGCGGAGGATCGGATTTTTCAGCGGCGATTTTTGGCGCTGGCCTTAATGCCGAGCGCATCGAAATCTGGACCGACGTCGATGGCATGATGACTACCGATCCGCGACTTTGTCCCGACGCGCGCCGCATCAAGGTCATTAGCTTTGACGAGGCTGCGGAGCTTGCCTACTTTGGAGCTAAGGTTCTGCACCCGGCGACCGTGTTGCCAGCGGTGCAGAAAAATATTCCAGTGTATGTTTTGAACTCGCTGAACCCGACCTGCGAAGGCACCAAAATCATTGCCCGGGCTCCACGCTGCACGAATATTTTCAAGGCTATCGCGCTTAAGAAAAAAATCACATTGGTGGAGGTTGCTTCGCCGCGCCGCCTGCTGGTGCATGGGTATTTGAAGTCCATCTTTGAAGCTTTCGATGAGCACGATGTCGCGGTGGATGTGGTTTCAACTTCTGAAGTGAGCGTCTCGGTGACGGCTGAGACTAACGAAGCCATCCCGGCGCTGGCCGCCGATCTGGCGAAGATCGCGGACGTGAAATATGAGGGTCGGAAGGCGATTGTTTGTCTAGTCGGCGAAAATTTGCGCGACACCGCCGGAATCGCTGCCAAGGTTTTCGGCATCCTTGAGGATGTGAAGATTCGGATGATCTCGCAGGGCGCGTCAGAAATTAATCTGACTTTTGTGATCGAAGAAGACGATGCTGCTGAAGTGGTTAGGCGGCTGCATCACGCGTTCTTTGCCGAAGTGGATCCGGAAGTGTTTGCGTAACTGATTGGATCACGCAAGAATCTTAACCACAGAGAGCACAGAGAAAATCGACCGTGATGGCTTCCCTGTGTTCCTCTGTGCATCCTGTGGCTGGCTCTAAGGTTGCAGCATGAATCTCCTAATTCTCGGCCGTGGCAAGACGGGGTCGCTGGTGGCGGAAGTCGCACACTCGCGGCGCCATCATGTGCGCGTTCTCTGCGCTGCGGAAAATGTAGCATGCAGTGCTCTTACTCCGGAGTCGCTTGCCGCTATTGATGTGGTGATCGATTTCACCACGCCGACAGCAGCGGTTGCCAACGCTGAAGCTTGCATCCGCGCGAAGAAGAACGTCATAGTCGGAACGACCGGCTGGTACGACCAAGTGCCGCACTTGCGCGAAATGGTGATCTCAGCCAAGACCGGGTTTCTCTATGGATCGAATTTTTCTATCGGCGTGAACTTGTTTTTCGAGATCGCTGCAACCGCGGGAGCTGCGCTGAAATACGATTACTCGGGACAGATTTTCGAGCGTCATCATGAGCAGAAGAAAGATGCTCCTTCGGGAACTGCGATCACCATCCAGAATATCGTGCGCGACTCCAGCGGCCAGGAAGTTGAGATTGTTTCTTTTCGCGAAGGGGATGTGGTCGGCATGCACGAACTGGTTTTCAACTCCTCGGGCGACCGTATCTATTTGTGCCATGACGCCAAATCGCGCGAGGGATATGCGGAGGGTGCCGTGCGCGCCGCCGAATGGCTCGCGGGAAAAACAGGTTTTTACGAGTTTCGCAATGTCTGGCGTGAGCTTTAGCGCGACGGCCCTGAGAGCTGCGAACCGCGGACATCCGCCGAGCTTTGCTCGGCTTGGACCCTTCGACTTCGCTCAGGGCAGGCTCGCGAGTGCGCCCGTCCCACACAAGCAAACCATGCTCATGCAAGCGCTAGCGAGAAGAGTTATTCTTAAATTATGCAACTCCGAGGATGTGGCACCGCTCTCGTTACACCGTTCTCCCAGGATGGTGCTGTCGACGAAAATGCACTGCGTAATCTAATTGGCTGGCAAATCGAATCGGGTATCGATTTTTTGGTTCCCTGTGGCACTACGGGAGAAACTCCCACACTCAATCACGATGAGTGGCTGCGCGTCATTGATGTAACCATCGAAGTCGCCGCCGGACGCGTGCCGATTGTCGCCGGGGCTACCTCCAACTCGACGCAGGAGGCTGTCGCCAAGGCGAAAGAAGTGGCGGCGCGACCGGGCGTTAACGCCATCCTCACGGCTTCTCCGTATTACAACAAGCCTACGCAGGAGGGTCAATATCGGCATTTCCGTGCGATCGCAGAGGCAGTCGACAAGCCGATTATTCTTTACAATGTGCCTGGCCGAACCTCCGCCAATCTCGAACCAGGAACTTTGGCACGGCTGTGCGAAGTTCCGAATATTGTCGGCGTCAAAGAAGCCAGCGGGAACATGACGCAGATCGCGGAAGTGTTGAATGTGGTACCGGAGAGCTTTCTGGTGTTATCGGGAGACGACGCTGTGACTTTGCCGGTGATTGCACTCGGCGGCGTGGGCGTGATCTCGGTTGCGTCGAACGAAATCCCGCACGAGATGTCGGAGATGACGCGCGCCGCCCTGAATAATGACTGGCATACGGCGCGGACTTTGCATCGTAAGTATCTTCCGCTCATGCAGGCTAACTTTATCGAGTCGAGTCCGTTGCCGGTGAAGGCCGTGCTTGCGATGCTGGGCAAGATCGAAGAGGTCTATCGCTTGCCTTTGCTTCCTATGCGCCGCGATACGCGATCGAAGCTGCAGAAGATCGCAACCGATGCCGGAGTGATTACACGGCCTGCGGTTCCGCCGGCCGCCGCTACGGAATTTTATGTCTACGAAAATTGGGCAGCGGGCCCGCATAAAGCCATGTTGCACCGCTCATCCTGTGGACAGTGCAGTTCGGGCAGAGGACGTCCCGCGGGACACGATCCCAATCATTCGCGCTGGCACGGGCCTTATGGCAATCTGTCAGAGGCGCGCGAGGCGACGCATCAGATGCCTGGAGTTCTGATCCGCAGCGAATGCAAGTGCGTGGCGTAGAAATCGGTGCGGAACTCCACTTTGAAGTCGGCCATTGAAAACCTGGTAGGGAGCGGAGCGATCGGTAATGCCGATTCTGATCTCGACGCAGCGCGCCGCACTTTTTTTGACTTCCGCGATGCTTTGACTCGCGGCGAGATTCGCGCCGCGGAAAAAGTCTCCGGACATTGGGTCGTCAATACCTGGGTCAAGCAAGGTATCCTGCTCGGCTTCCGCCTCGGCGAGCTAAAAGAAATGTCGGATGGCGGCGTGCTCTCCTTTGTTGATAAGGACACTTTCCCCGCCCGGCGCCTCACGGTCAGCGATCGTGTTCGCCTTGTTCCCGGTGGGTCGTCCATCCGCGAAGGCGCTTATGTTGCGCCGTCGGTCATCTGCATGCCTCCAATGTTTATCAACGTTGGCGCCTATGTGGATGAAGGCTCGATGATCGACTCGCATGCTCTGGTCGGCTCATGCGCGCAGATCGGCAAACGCGTGCACCTGAGCGCCGCCGCCCAAATCGGAGGCGTACTCGAACCGGTCAATGCCGCCCCGGTGATTATTGAAGACGATGTGTTGATCGGCGGCAATTGCGGAGTGTATGAGGGGACGTTGGTTCGCGCCCGAGCAGTGTTGGGAGCAGGAACAATTCTGACTCGGTCTACGCCGCTTTATGATCTGGTGCGCGGTGAAATCTATCGGGCGTCAGGCGAGAGACCGCTGGAGGTTCCGGAGAATGCGGTAGTCGTGCCGGGCTCGCGGGCGGTGAAAAAAGGCAAGGGCGCGGAGTGGAATCTTTCGCTTTATACGCCGGTGATTGTGAAGTATCGCGACGAGAAAACTGAACGGGGGATTGAGCTGGAAGAGTGGCTGCGGTGAGCTGGAGATTTCAGTGGATCGCTTCCCATCTACGCTCTACACTCGCTGTAGACTAAAATTGATGATGGAAGCAACCCTTTCGGCGAAGAACCAGATCATAGTCCCGCGTGGGGCTCGCGAAGCGTTGGGCCTGAAACCGGGCGACAAGGTTCTCGTCATTGTTAGAAGTAGGAGACTGCTCCTCCTGAAAAAACCAAAGTCCTATCATGCCGCCATTCGAGGGTTAGCTCGTCGCGATTACTCCAGGACTGATCTTCAAAAAGAACGCCAGAGTTGGGATTAGAGCATTTCTCGTGATGGTGTACGCACCCTCAGCGGCTAAAGCCGAAACTCGTTGCGGCGGCCTTTTGCGGCACGGCTGAAGCCGTGCCCTTCCCGTTGCTGCCTTTCCACACTGTAAATCGGGAACTGCTTTAGAGCCCGCTCACGACGGCAGCGTCGCCGTAGGCGCACCCGGAAGCCGCATCTGTTCCTCCGCAAACCTTCGCCGCGCTTCGAGATGTTTAGTGCGGAAGTGGGTTCGCGCTCGCTGGGCCCACGCTCGCACGAAATAATAGTTCAGCGCGCATCCGATGGCAGAGCTAGTGAAAGGAATCAGACGTCCTGCCCACTTTTCCACTATTTCTGATCCCGCCTTGGCCGCGATTCGCTGGATCACGCGCGGCACAAATTTGTTGACCACTTCTTTTTCGAGTAATTCGCGGCCGATGTCGACTCCGGCTGCGGTGGCCGCGGCGATCCACAGGTCAGCGATTTCTTCGTCTGTGTTCAGCTCGAACCCATAAATCAGGCTGAGCTTCTGGATGGTGCGCATGGTGATCGCAGAAAGAATGCCGAGGTCGGGCACAATGGTGAGGATTCCGCCGAGTCCGAATCCGGCTCCCTCCGCTGCTGCGAGTTTCATGCCGGCGCGGATCACGGAATCTGCTACATCATCGAGACGTTCCAGCGGCAGGGTGTAGACGCCTTGAAACGTGGCGAGCGGTAGACCGTGCGCCACGCGCATCTGCATCAGGAAGCGTTGCGGATCAACTTTGATCGTATCGTAGGTGCGAGTCAGGCCTCCGCGGATCGCGCCTTCTACGCGCCGCCGCATCCACGATTTTTTCTCGCCTTTATTACCAGCGGTCATCGCTAGAACGAGTTTAGCAGCCGAGTTAACGCTTCTCTACACTAACCTCACCCTGTGCTAGCATCAGTTCTGCGAATGCCAACTGGAAAACTGCATATAGTTCCGCTGGGTGGGATGGGCGAGTTCGGTATGAACTGCATGGCCATCCGCTTCGGCGATGACATCATCGTGGTGGACGCGGGGCTGATGTTCCCCGAAGCTGAGTTGCTGGGCGTCGACATCGTTGTTCCCGACATTTCTTATCTGCTCGAGAATCGCAAGCATGTGCGCGGCATTGTTCTTACACACGGACACGAAGATCACATCGGAGCCCTGCCGTGGATTCTCAGCGAACTGAATGTTCCCGTCTGGGGCACCGAGTTCACGCTGGCCTACGTTGAAGATAAACTAGACGAGCATCAGCTCCTCGATGACGCCGTCCTGAACGAAATCCGGCCCGGAGAACGCTTCAAGATTGGACCATTCACCGTTCATCCGCTGCAGGTAACGCATAGCCTGGTTGATTGTGTCGCGCTCGCTATCCATACGCCGCTCGGTGTTGTGCTGCATACCGGCGACTTCAAAGTTGATCCCACGCCTACTGACAATCGCCTCTTCGACCTGCATGGTTTTGCCGAATATGGCAAAGAGGGGGTGCTGGCACTCTTGCAGGATTCCACCAACGTCGAGCGCAAGGGCTATACGCCGAGTGAACGAGCGGTTCATCGCAAGTTTGAAGAGGTGTTTGTCCGCACTCAGCGGCGTCTATTTATCTCCTGCTTCTCGTCTTCGATTCACCGCATCAAGCTGACCGTTGATATGGCGCGGGAGCACGGCCGCAAAATTTGTTTCATCGGCCGCTCCATGGAGAATTCCTCCGAGATTGCCGAAGATCTGGGTTACATACAAATTCCTGACGGGATGCTGATTCATCCCGGTGAGATGAAGAACTATCCACCGGAGAAAGTATGCGTGCTCATCAGCGGCACCCAGGGTGAACCGATGTCGGCGCTATCACGCGCGGCAGTGGATAACCATAAGCACGCCAAAATCGAAAAGGGTGACACGGTCGTTCTCTCATCGCGCATTATTCCCGGCAACGAAAAGGCCATTTACCGCGTGGTCGATCACCTGTTCCGTCGCGAGGCATTCGTTATTTATGACGACGGCTCTTATCCGCCGATTCACGTCAGCGGACATGGCAGCCAGGAAGAATTAAAGCTCATTATCAATCTCGTACGGCCGAAATACTTCATCCCGATTCATGGGGAATACCGGCAGCTCAAGTTACATGCAGAGCTGGCCGGGGCCATGACGGGAGCGGTTGGCAAGGTGATGCTGATTGAAAGCGGAGACGTTCTCGAAATCGATGAGCTTGGCGCACGCAAGGCCGGACGCGTCAATATTGGTCGTGTCTGCATCGATTCCGGCTCGCGCACCGATGTGGTCGAAGACCTCATTATTAAAGATCGCCGACATCTGAGCGAAGACGGCTTCGTGATGCCGGTCATCGCCATGAACAAGCTGACGGGGCGCGTCGAAACTTCGCCTGAGATTGTGACGCGTGGATTCAACCCCGGCGAAGACGGCGTGATCAATCGCATCAAGGAGATTGTGATCGAGACCCTCGATTCCTCCAGCGCCGAAGAGAAAGCTGACTACGGAGTGATCAAAGAGAAAATCCGCACCGACTTGAAGAGATACATCTCACGGCAGACGCAACGACGGCCGCTGATCATGCCGGTGATCGTGGAGATTTAAGTTTTGCCTCGCTTCAGGCTATGATAGGGGTGAGGGATCCAAGATGAAGCGTGAGTATGTGGAGCAGCGCGACGGCGGGTACTGGATCACCGGGACCCGGGTTTCTTTGGACTCCATTGTCTATGCGTTTTACCGCGGTGCAAAACCCGATAGTATCGCGCAATCCTTCCCGGTCCTAAAGCTAGAAGAAGTCCACGGAGCCATCGCCTACTATCAGGGTCACCGAAAAGATGTAGACTCCTACCTGCAGCAGAATGACCGGGAATTTGAGACCTTACGCAAACAGGCGCGGCAGGCAAATCCTGACCTGTATGAGAAGCTCGAAAAGGCCAAGAAGATTGAAGAAGTCATCCAGGTTTTAAACGGGTGAACGTCCGCTTCCAGGCGGACGCCGACCTCAACGAAGATATCGTCACTGGAATCCTTCGCCGGGAACCAAGAGTCGATTTTCAGACCGCTACAACGGCCGGCTTACGCTCTCTCTCGGATTCGGATGTGTTGATTCTGGCTGCCCGGGAAGGTCGCGTTTTGGTTTCACATGATCGCCGAACTATGCCACAGGCGTTCGCGAAATTCGTACGGTCGAACGTGAGTCCAGGCCTTCTTCTCATCTCCCAAAAAGCAAACCTATTCGCCGCAATCGACGATCTGCTTTTAGTTTGGATGGCCTCTGATGCGAAGGAATGGGTCAATCAAATAGGTACTATTCCGCTTTAGGTCCAGATGATGGTTACTCTCGGCGATATCAGGCAAGCACGCGCCCTCCTCGACGGCATTACCGTCCGCACTCCATTGTTCGAATGGACGGGCGCGACGGATCAATGCAAGCTCTTTCTGAAGCTCGAAAATTTGCAGCCGATCGGCGCTTTCAAGCTGCGGGGCGCTTATAACAAGGTCGCATCGCTTACCGACGACGAACGCCATCGCGGCGTTATCTCCTATTCCAGCGGCAATCATGCGCAAGGAGTTGCCTATGCGGCGCGGGCGCTGGGTGTGAAGGCCATCATTGTCATGCCGGGGAATGCTCCGCCCAATAAGATCAAGGCCACCGCCGCTCTTGGAGCGGAGATCGTTACCGTCGGCGCTGGCAGTGAAGAGCGCCGGCTGCGCGCCGAAGAACTGGCTGCCGAGCACGGGTATGTAATCGTACCTCCATACAATGACGAGAAAATTATTGCTGGCCAGGGAACGGTTGGACTTGAAATCCTTGACGATCTGCGCGCCGTTGAAACTGTGCTGGTTCCAGTTGGCGGCGGAGGATTGATCAGCGGCGTTTCGGCTGCCATTAAGCTCAGCAATCCCAAAATAAGAGTGATTGGCGTCGAGCCTGAGCTTGCCTCTGACGCGCAGGCCAGCTTTCGGACGGGGCACATCGTCGCCTTCCCGGCCGAGCAAGTTTCGCAGACGCTGGCTGACGGGCTTCGCACGCAGAGCATCGGCGCGATTAATTTTGAACACATACGCACCTACGTGGACGACATTGTCACTGTGACCGAAGACGAGATTCGCGCGGCCATGCGCGTTCTGAGCGAGAATGAAATGACGCTGGCCGAGCCGAGCGGCGCCGTGGCCCCAGCTGCTTTTCTTTTCCATGCCGACCAGTTGCCTGATGCGAAGATCGCTGTTGCCGTGATCAGTGGGGGCAATATCGATCCTGCCGTGTTGGCTGAACTGCGAAGTCTTTGAAACGGGAGAGTCAAAGTCAAAGGCTAACCACAGGGGACACAGAGGATCACAGGGGACGGCCACGGGGATTTGTCTTTTCAAATGTAGAATGCTTTCGAGCAGGCCGGTAAAGTTCACATGATTCGTTTTGGGATTGCAGGATTTGGATTGCACGCTGTCCGGCGGCTAATGCCGGGCTTCGCTCTGGCGCAGAATTGTAAAGTCGTCGCTCTATCGCGCCGGGATCCGGACAAAGCACGCGAGGCAGCTGCGCAGTACGGCATTCCGCATGTTTTTGCTTCGACGGAAGAACTTAGTCGCTGCTCCGAAGTCGATGCCGTGCTGGTCACGACTCCCAACGCCTGCCATCTGCAGGACGTGCTCGCCGCGGTTGCCGCCGGCAAACCAGTACTCTGCGAAAAGCCGATGGGCATGAACGCGGACGAATGCCGTCAGATGGTCGAAGCGGCGCGCAAGGCTGGCGTTCTTCTCGGCGTAGCGCAGGTCTTCCGCTTTGAAGAAAGCACGGCGAAGTTTCGCGAGCGAGTCGCCGCGGGAGATATTGGTCGGCCTATCTTTGCGCGAGCGGAGTTTTCATTTCCAGGTGCCGGTCATCATCGCACCTGGCTCTACAATCGTGCGTCGTCCGGTGGTGGTCCTATCGCCGACGTGGGTGTGCACTGTATCGACGCCTTGCGCTACATCCTGCAGGACGAGCCGCGGCGCGTGACCGCGGTCGGCCGTTCAGATGAAGAATCAGGCGACGTCGAATCGGCCGCGATCCTGACCCTGGAATTTCAGCGCGGAACGCTGGCCACGGTGCTAGTGTCGTTTCGCGCTCACTATCGCACGCCGATTGAGATTGTCGGGGACGCTGGCGTGCTCCGAGCGAATGATGCGCTGAACGTTGAGCGTCCGATTACCCTGGAACTTTGGCGCGATGGGAAGCGCGTCGCCGAAGACACAGTCTCCAACCACCTTGCGTACGCGAAGCAGGTAGACAGCTTCTCGGCGGCGGTCGAAGGGCGGGAGGTCTTTCCGGTGCTGGGTGACCAGGGATTGCAGAACCAGATCATTCTGGACGCAGCCTACCGCAGCCTGTCCTGGGGACTAAACTCCGGGAAAAGCCAAGAAATACCGACATTCTCAGACCACCTTGCAGAGTAACTCCGCAACTAAGGTTTGGTTGTGGGATGAAGGGTGGAGACGTGGGTCCCCGATTGGTCAAGCGCACTAAGCCAGACTTGGCCACAGATTTAAGGAGCGCTCCGGGATTCGAAAGAAGCACGGGACGCCCGAACAGCCCTCCTCCGGGATTGCTCGGCCTGAAGATAAGACGGATCGCTTATTAGGACAGAATCACGCGCTAAGGCGACTTCGATGGCACCGATGAGCTACTTGCAAAAGTTCGCGTCCGTGGTAGCATGGGTAACCTTGCGATTGGTTACTTCGGTCGCATCCGGTTCTGGAAGCGGTCTCGCGGTTATTTTTTCGACGGGCGAGACTTCCCTGCCGATTCCGAACCGATCAGAGCGTCTTACGAATCTTGGTTTTGAGACGATTCTTCGGAAAGTGATTGTTGCTAGTGTGCAGCAAATTTCACCCGTCACTTCCAGTTATTGTCTTGAAATTGATGTAAGCTGTTGATAAACAAGCACAAATAGCATCCCGTACATTTGGAGCATAACGTGCACTGCTAACACATGGCGACCTATACCTTGGGGAACTTTACTCCGAGGCGAAATATTAGGAACAAATTGGGAGGGAATTAAAATGAGGCGAGTGGTAGTTCTTGCATTACTGGCTTTGGCATTGCCGATTGCGGCTTGGGCGGACGGCATTACACTCACAAATGAATTCGGCACCATCGCGATTTCAAACGCGGGTATCACTTCGAAAGGCTCGGAACTGAAGAGCTTTAATGGCATTACGGCTCCGGCCGGGCACTCTCTGGGTACGGTGAGCTTCAGTACCGGCGCCCTGACCAGCGGCTCGATTGCGGGTGGCGGCACATTCTCAGCGACGGGCTCGTCATTTATTGTGACTGGCTCCGGCAACTTCGGGGAACCGAAGGGAACAATCTTTAGCGGCACGTTCGTAGGTCCGATTACTTGGACCCTGACGAGCGGGCCTGGCGTAAAGAACCTTACCTATACTCTTAGCGGGACGATCCAAGGCATGCTGTATGACGGCCGTATGGTGACTGGAACCACAACCCAGAACATCTACTCCGTTAGCGGACAGCTCGCTCAAGGTATTGGGCACATTCGGGTCGGTACCACGAACCTGAGTGTTCCTGAGCCTGGAACGTTAGGGCTGCTCGGAACAGGATTGGTTGGCATCGCCGGGATGTTCCGTCGCAAGCTGATCAAATCATAGGTTAGCTTTTGGTTCGCCCAGAACACTCAACTCATGGCCCCGCCGCAAGGCGGGGCTTTTGATTTGCAGATCAACTTACCTAATCGACTTGATGGGCTTGCAGGAGGAATTTCGGCAGTGGGCTGTTTTGACGTTGCGAGTAACCCCCGCGATGGAAGCTGGCCTCACAGATCACATTTGGAGTTTGGAAAAATTAGTGGGATTATTGGACAGCAAAACACTTCAAACTGTCGCATGATGAACAAGAGCACTGCCGCACGAGCTTATGGCATAGTCCTCGCAACGGTGTTTGCAATCGTGGTCACATTTGTCGCCTACCGTCTTTTCCCTGAAATGAATCCCTCGGCGATGGTGCCGATATTTATCGTATTTTGGGTCGGTTTTTTTCTAACAGGCGTCTGGATATTCACTAGAGAGTTCCCCATCACCGGTGCGGAACGTCGTCGAAAAAACAAAGAATTTTATGATTGGCTACGCTCGCAAGGACGCCGCTAATTCAAAATAGCCCACTACCAGAATTTCGATTCCCTGGCGCTCCCTCTATCGATATCATCAAGTCGCCTCTCTCACGTCGAAGTCGTGTCTGATCTCCTGCGTTACTGCGGTAACGGCAGGACATGGCTTCGCCGTTGACCTTACCTTTGTCACCACCTACAGTCATCCGCAGGGGGATGTATGAAGGATATCCATGAGGTTTTGCGCCGTAAGCAGGCGCAGTATACGCAGCTTGGGAAGCAGATTGAAATGCTGCAGCAGGCTGCCGAAAAACTGCGCGAAGTCGCGCCCTTACTTGCCGAAAATGAGGCCGAGGACGACAGCGCAGTGCTGGCGGAAGTGGACGACGAAAACTCGAACGCGATGGCCGCCAAGGCTAGCGCTCAATCCTCGCCAGCCGCGTCGAAGCCAGGGCGTAGCACAACTCCTCGCTGGCCGTAGGCCGGAGCTTAGAAGGAAAGCGCGAGGCGGAGGGGCTCGGTTCCATGATATTGCAGGCACTGCTGGTGTCGAAGGATGACTTGACGGCTGAAACGCTGATTCAGGTCCAGACGCAGTTCGGGGTTGCCGTGGATCGGCTGAACGCTGCCGATGTCGCCGTGGCTCGACTGGAGGAGCAGCGCTTCGATCAGGTTATCGTCGACTTCGACGATCCTGAAACAGCTGCACTAGTCCTCGAGAGCTGTCGCCGTCTCGGCGGTCCTGACCGCAAAGCGCCTGTAACCGTCGCGTTGCTCAACGATGCCTCGCAGATTCGCTCGATCCTTGGTGCGGGAGCCCATTTCATTCTGATAAAGCCCGTAGCCCCCGATCAGGCTCAAAATACGCTACGCGCCGCTACGGCACTATTGAAGCGCGAAAGACGCCAAACCTTGAGGGTTGCCGTCCAAGCGGCGGTGTCGATTCATACCGACGATAACAACATTGTTGAAGGCATTTTGCTTGATCTGAGCACTGGGGGCATGGACGTCCTCGCCGCAAAACCGCTGCCATCCACTGCGGTGGTTCGCGTTTCTTTTGAGCTTCCCAACGGCGGTGCCGGCATTGAAGGCGAAGCCGAAGTTGCCTGGAGCACTGCTAACGGTCAGACCGGATTGCGTTTTCTCGACATGGACCCGAAGATGCGCGAAGAAATGGGCGAGTGGCTGGCGGCACGTTCGCACGATGCTTTGCCGGAAGAGCCAGACGCGGTCAGCCAATGCAAACTCACGGATTTGAGCCTTGGCGGATGCTATGTGCAGACTACCTCACCTTTTCCTCAATCCTCAGCCGTCGACCTGTGCCTGCGCGCCGTTGGCATGGAAATTCACGCCGACGGTCTAGTTCGGGTCATGCACCCCGGACATGGCATGGGCATCGAATTCCCTGCCCGCACCGAAGAGCAACGTAAGAGCGTAGGTGAATTTATCGAGTTCCTCACCGGCCAGCCCGGCGCCACCCCGCAGCTGGAAATATCTCCTCGTTCTCTCGTCGCCAACGCCGTAGACCTGGACCAGGCGAGTTCCGCAGATACCGACGCTGAAGATCCGCTTCTGGAATTGCTGCGGACTGGCAGCGGACTGGACGAAGAAGCGTTTCTTGCGGACCTGCATCGCCAGCGAACTCCCGCCGACGTAAGCCAATAGACGTAAGCCAATAGACGTCAAGCAATAAAAGCCCAGCCGACAACATTCACAGCTCCTGAAAGTGGATGCAATCAGAGCTTGTGTGCCCTGATGCTTCGCGGCTGCTTTTATGCGGCTTGCTCTTAAGCCCAATTTGTAGATCGGGGATTATTCGGACTGGTAATCGAACGACTTCATTTCTGTTAATTTTTCCCACAAGTTTTCTAATGCAATAGAATTGCACTGCGCTGCGCACGCCACACGCGGTCCGACATAAGCAGCACAACACATACCACCTCAACGCAAGGGTCATTTGCTCAGAAGTCCCATCTCGCGAGGATTGGTGCTGGCTGGCGCGTGTCTGCTGGCTATCGCTCCGTTTTTCTGGTGGGGCAGTCCTTCGGGCCATGACTTCGAGTTTCACGTCTTTTCGTGGATGGAAGTCATCGGCCAATGGAAGCACGGCATTTTATATCCGCGTTGGGCGGCGCTGGCGCATTGGGGATATGGTGAGGCTCGCTTCCTATTTTATCCTCCGGCATCCTGGACTTTAGGCGCTGCGCTCGGCGCTATTCTGCCCTGGGCAATCGTGCCGGGCACATATTGTTGGATTGTTCTCACTCTTGCCGCGGCATCCATGTACCGGCTCGCCCGCGAGTGGTTTTCGGTGCCGGACGCATTGTTTGCAGCGCTGTTCTATGCGCTCAATCCCTACCATTTGCTGATCATTTATTGGCGGAGTGCGTATGCGGAACTGCTGTCCGCTCCTTTATTGCCGCTGATTTTTCTCTGCCTCATACGGTTGCAGGAGCCGGCGGTCGAACGAGAAACGTACAAGCCGGATTCTCCTCCGACATTGTGTTTGAGTCTACTGCTGGCAACGGCGTGGCTGACCAATGCACCTGCGGCTGTCATGATCCACTATTCAACTGCTGGATTGGCGTTGCTCTTGGCTATACGCGAAGCTGTCCGCGGCTGGCGATTATCCCGACCAAGGAGACCGCAGATCTGGCGTCCGCTCCTCCGGACAGCGATCGCGATTGTGCTCGGAGCGGGCCTAGCCTCATTTTATCTACTCCCTACAATCTATGAACAAAAGTGGATCGATCTCAGTCAGGTGATGTCTCCCGGAGTTCGGCCGCAGGACAATTTTCTTTTTACTCGTACCCCTGACGCCGATCACAACCGCTTTAATCTTCTAGTTTCGATTCTGGCAGCCAGCGAAATCGGAGCTCTCGCTCTTGCGATATTGATTTCCCGAAGCTGGCAATCGAAAGGCGCGGCGGCAACCGGCTTTAATAATCTAGACTTGGCCAACGACCCGATCACGGGCAGTGAGTCCGTGGTAGCCGTATCACCTCGCGACAATGACAATCACGATGACAATGAGAAGGGCCGGCGGCCTTGGATACTGCTTTCGGCATGGGGTGCCAGTTGTGTTTTTTTCATGGTGTCGCTGAGCAATGTTCTCTGGCAACACCTTCCGAAGTTCCGATTCGTGCAACTTCCCTTCCGTTGGTTACTGTGCATGAATGTTGCGCTGGCCATCCTTCTAACTGTAGCCACAAAACGCTGGACTTTGCGCTTGCTGACGTTTGGCGTTTTGATCGCCATGCTCATCGTTGCGGGTTATCGCATCCAACCGCCGTGGTGGGACACTGGCGACGATCTCGAGGAGATGAAGACCGCCGTCGACAACGGCACCGGCTACGAGGGTACCGATGAATACGTGCCCGCGGGAGCGGATGCCTACGAATTGAACAGAAGTCTGCCCTCCATTAGCAGCAGCGGAGACAGCAGCACCGGAGACAGCAATGTTAGCGACGACAATGAACATGAGGGAGTGCCGATTCGCAGCGAGATCCTCATGTGGGCACAGACGGAAAAACACTTCATCGTTCACGCCGCCGCTGACCAAGATATAACGGTGCGTCTTTTTAGCTATCCGGCATGGCAGGTCGTCGTGAATGGCAAACCAACTGCCACCGAGAAGACAGAGGTCACCGGCCTGATTGTCATTCCGGTTGCTGCCGGAGACAGCGACGTACACATTTATTTCCGCCGGACGACGGATCGATTAGTCGGAGACATTGTCTCGCTAATCAGCCTGTTGCTGTTCGTTATTGGTTGGTTCACATTTGCGTACAAGCCAGCGAAAGCTACGACCGGTAGACCTAGCCTGAGACCAACGAATCTCGCGAGCCTCGTCCCGTGACCTCACACACGGTTCTAGTAGCAACCTCGAACACCGGGAAACTCCGTGATTTTGCAGGTGCCGCCGCGCCTCACGGCATCACCATCACAAACATTCCTAATTTTTCTTCGCTGCCTCAAGTCGTCGAAGACGGTGCTACCTTCGAAGAAAATGCCCGCAAGAAAGCAGAGTCCTATAGTCTGGCCATTCCTGGCGAACTGGTTCTGGCTGATGATTCTGGCCTGGAGATTGACGCTCTGGGCGGCGCACCCGGCGTACACTCCGCGCGCTACGCTGCTCCAGATCTGCAAAATGTCGAACCGCACGCGGCAGAGCGCAACACCGATGACGAGGCCAACAACGCAAGAGTGCTGCGCGAACTGAAAGCGCTGCCGGATCAAAAACGTACCGCGCGATTCGTATGCGTACTCGCCGTAGCCCGCGACGGCCAGACTATTCGCACCTTTCGCGGCACCGCGGAAGGCATTATCTTGGACGCACCGCGAGGCCAGCAGGGTTTCGGATACGATCCACTATTTTTTTTTCCGCAGATCGGTAAGACTTTTGCTGAACTCAGTGCCACTGAAAAAGCGCAGTACAGTCATCGCGGCGCTGCATTTCGCGAATTCTTGTCGTGGTATCGCAGCGTCTCTCCTTCTCGCCTTGACTTCCCTTCCAACACGAAATGATAATAATTAGTTTGCATATAGGGTCATGTAAGGAGCAGTCATAGTGGCGTCAACGGCCAGTCCCGCAGCTCCAGATCTCGATACCAAAATCAAGGGGGGCGTCGCTCCACTGCGCGCCGGTCAGGGAACGTCGTTCCTGCTACGGCGTCTGCACTCACTCAGCGGCGTCGTACCCATCGGAGCGTTTCTACTCGAGCACTTCATCTCGAATGCAGAGGCTTTCAAAGGCCCTATCGCCTACGGAAAGCAAGTCGAGTTTCTCAACAGCCTGCCAGGCGTTTTTCTCCTGGAGCTGTTCTTTATCTGGATTCCGATCCTCTACCACGGCCTCTACGGCATCTACATCTGGTATCGCGGCGACAGCAATGTTGCTAATTATCCGTGGAGTGGCAACTGGCTTTACACGGCGCAGCGCTGGACGGGCATCGTCGCCTTCATCTACATAGTGCAGCATACGTACTCGCTGCGCTTCACCGGTGTGCATCTTGCAACTCACCCGATGCAGTCGTTCGCCAAGGTTCAGGCAGAATTTCAGAATACCTGGATGATCGCTTTCTACGCCGTCGGAATCATCGCCGCGTCATGGCATTTCAGCTACGGCCTGTGGCTGTTTGCGGCGAAATGGGGGATCACGACGGGAGAAATGGCACGCCGTCGCTTTGGCTACGTCTGCCTGGCGCTGGCTCTGGGGCTGGTTTCCATCGGCGCGCTCAGTATGTATGGATTTCTGAGCAGACCAGCGCAGCCGGATTTGAATGGTGCGGACAGTATTGTGATGCGATAGAGATTGTAAATGAGAAGGCTCCGGGTTAGCCCGGCAGATTGGATTGTATAGAGCATGGCAGCACCGAAAATTATCGTAGTAGGCGGAGGCCTAGCGGGCCTCGCCGCCGTCATCAAGATCGCCGAGATGGGCGGAGAGGTCGACCTGTTTTCGATCGTCCCCGTAAAACGCTCGCATTCGGTGTGTGCGCAGGGAGGCATCAACGCCGCTAAAAATCTAAAAGGCGAGGGAGATTCCACCTGGAAGCACTTCGATGACACGATTTACGGAGGCGACTTTCTCGCCAACCAGCCTCCGGTCAAGGCGATGTGCGAGGCCGCTCCCGGCATCATCGATTTGCTCGACCGCATGGGCGTCCCGTTTAATCGCACGCCCGAAGGTCTGCTGGATTTCCGCCGCTTCGGAGGCACGCTCTACAACCGCACCGCTTTCGCCGGAGCGACGACAGGCCAGCAGCTTCTCTATGCGCTCGATGAACAAGTCCGCCGCTACGAGTCCGAAGGCAAGGTGAAGAAGTACGAGCACTGGGAATTTCTCTCGGCCGTGCTCGATGGAAATCGCGTTGCTCGCGGCATCTGCGCGATGGATCTGCGGACCATGGAAGTTCGCACCTTCCCTGCCGACGCCATCATCGTTGCCACCGGTGGTATCGGCGCCATCTTCGGCAAGTCCACCAATTCGGTTGTATGTACAGGATCGGCGCAGTCCGCGCTCTATCAGCAAGGCTGCTACTACGCGAATGGAGAATTTATTCAGGTTCATCCCACGTCGATTCCCGGTGAAGACAAGCTCCGGCTCATGTCGGAGTCGGCCCGCGGCGAGGGTGGACGCGTCTGGGTTCCAAAGACGCAGGGAGATAAGCGCGACCCGAAATCTATTCCTGAAAGTGAGCGTTGGTATTTTCTCGAGGAGTGGTATCCGAAATACGGGAATCTCGTCCCGCGCGATGTGGCCACCCGCGCCATTTTCAAAGTCGTCTACGAGTACAACCTGGGCATCGACGGCAAGCCGATGGTTTATCTTGACCTGACGCACATCGACCGCAAGATTCTCGATCGCAAACTGGAAGGTATTCTTGAGATCTACGAAAAGTTTGTTGGCGACGATCCTCGCGATACGCCCATGAAGATTTTTCCTGGCATGCACTACACCATGGGCGGCCTTTGGATCGACTACAAACAGGCGACCAATATCCCGGGGATTTTTGCGGCTGGCGAAGCCGAATACCAATACCACGGCGCGAATCGGCTGGGCGCGAACTCGCTGGTGTCATGCATCTTTGGAGGTTTCACTGCTGGGCCGAATGCAGTGCAGTACGCGAAGAATCTCGCGGCCGCGCCTGGCAATGGGCATTTCGAGGCCGAGCGCAAGCGCCAGCAGGATATCAACGCCGGGCTGATGAAATCCGATGGCACTGAGAATCCGTTCCTGCTCTGGCGCGAACTCGGCGCGCTGATGACGGAGAACTGTACCGTCATCCGTTACAGCAAGAAGTGCGAGGCGGCGGATGCAAAGCTGGTCGACATGCTGCATCGCTTCCAGAAGATCAACCTGAGCGATCGTTCGCAGTGGGCGAATACGACCATCGCTTTCACACGTCAGCTCTACAACATGCTGCAATTGTCGCGAGTGATCGCACAAGGAGCGGCCATGCGCGACGAATCGCGTGGCTCGCACTACAAGCCGGATTTCCCCGAGCGTGACGACAAGAACTGGATGAAGACCACGAAGGCAACTTTCGCTCCGGACGCTGACGAGCCGAAGTTCGAGTTCGAGGCGGTGGATGCGAGTCTGATTCCGCCGCGGCCGAGGAAGTACTGACGCGGCACCGGACTATTACGCTGAACGGAATTCTTATGCTTAACGGTGTCGTCATCGCGAACCGGGGAGGACATGAGTTCTACTCGTGCCGGTAGAGACATCCTCAAGGACTGCGGCTTCAACCTCTGGGGGCCACAGGTCGAGCTTGAATCCCGGGAAAGCGGAGCAATAGCGATACCGGGAGGGATGGGACACAAGTCTAGCGGCCACAGGATTCTGATGAATATAATTTCGATGGTGCGCAAAGTCGTTCGCATCGCGAATTCGATGATCGGTGAATCCGCGTTGCCATACCTCGGCACTTCGCCCGCGAATAGTGCCGAGCGCATGGGAGTATCCGCCCTTGATCAGCTGGACGGCGCGCTCGATGGTTACGTCCTGAGCGGAAGTCAGCAAGAGATGGACATGATCTGACATCAAAACGAAGGCGTGCAGTGTATAGCGTCCTTCACGGCGATAATGATAAAGAGTCTTGAGAAATAATCGGGCATAGTTTTCGACGACGAAAAGCTCGCGACGTTGCCAGGTCGAGGAAGTTAGAAAATAAGTTCCGGGCGGAGAAATGAGTGGGGTGGGCTTCAAGAGTTACCTCAGCGGCTGGAAGCCGCAGCTCTCTTTCAGCCTAAACCGGCACGAGTGGAACTCGTGCCCTTCCCGGTTAATTTTCTTATGATGGTTTGCCGTTTTGGGAAAAGGTTTGTTTTCGCCGAGCCGAAGTTTGGGTTCGAGGCGGTGGGTGCGAGTCTGATTCCGCCGCGGCTGAGGAAGTACTGATGCGCGGAGATGAAACGTCTAGTTCGTGCGGTGTGCATTACGTTCGGTGTTTTTCTAATTGGTTTTGTTGTGAGCGCGCCTTGGCCCACGATCGTGCCATTCGTCGCTGTGATTATGATCGTGGTTGGAGCATTGTTTCTGTTTTTTTGGTTTTCGGAAAGGCTAGCCGCTAAAGGCTAAGAGATAATGGCTGATAACAAATCCGTCCTAATCAAGATCAAGCGCCAACTCACCCCCGACGCCAAGCCGTCGTGGGAAGAGTTCGAAATTCCTTATAAGCCGAACATGAACGTTACTTCGGCGCTCATGGAGATTGCGGCCAACCCCGTCACTCGCGACGGAACGCAGACCACGCCCATCACCTACGACTCGAACTGTCTCGAAGAGATCTGCGGTTCTTGCGCCATGCTGATTAATGGACGCGCCCGCATGGCGTGCTCTGCCCTGCTCGATCATCTTGATAAGCCGATCAAGCTCGAGCCGTTCTCGAAATTTCCTGTGGTGCGTGATCTCTCCGTCGATCGCAGTGTGCTTTTTGAGAATCTTAAAAAGGTCAAAGCCTGGGTACCAGTCGATGGCAGCTATGATCTCGGTCCGGGGCCACGCGTCACGCAGGAGGCACAGGAAGTTTCCTATCCGCTGTCGAGTTGCATCTCGTGCTGCTGCTGCATGGAGGCATGTCCGCAATTCAATGACGACACGGGATTCGTAGGCGCGGCGGCTATCTCCCAAGTTCGGCTGTTCAACAATCATCCTACCGGCCAGGCGTTGAAGCGTGAACGCCTATCCGCACTCATGGGCGACGGGGGCATTCAGGAATGCGGCTACGCGCAGAACTGCGTTGAGATTTGCCCAAAGGAAATACCGCTGACCACCTCTATAGCTGAAGTGGGTGGCCAGGTCATGAAGCAAGCGCTTAGCGACCTATTACGAAAATGAAATGCCGGTGTGGTGACGCGCTTTGCTCCGCCTTGCTCAGGGCTTCGTTTGATGAGTCCTCTTTGGAAACACTCGGGTTTTTCCTGAATCGGCTTATTTCCTAATATTTGGGCGAAAAATCGGCGAGCCGCCCTTCGGTCACTGCCCGTAACACCCATAAGTAACGGGGTTTAGGTGGAATTGCTTCACACGATTGTTCACCTGTGGTTTACAATTCGACAACCTCTCGGAAAAGGGATCTTTCCCCTAAAGATCCTGAGGATAAGTCTTAACTGGTGCAACAACGTGATTTCTGAATGATGCAGAACCTTACAAGGCGAAGATCAAAGAGTGGCAGGTCGCGGATTGCGTCCGTGACGACGCTAGTGGCGCTCGCAATTTTCATAGCCTTTTCTGCATCCGGAAGCGCCTTCGCGCTGCATCGCGTCGTTCATCATCAGCACAGGATCTTGCATGCATTTCGTTTCCGTGGCCTTCGGGGTTTGCTCTGGAACCCAATGTTCCGTCCGTCGCACGATTCCCTGATCCGGCAAAATGAAGAGATCAACCGACTCGATCTGCCGCGCATTCAGGATGACGACGAACTCGAGGAATTAGTCGCCTCGCACGACCTGGTTCCAATCGAAGAAAGCGAGACACTCCGCATTGCTAAAGGCCTCGATCCTTCGCGCCGCTTCTGCCGTCCCTGGACTCTCGATTTCGTTGACGACCTCTCCGACAATTTCTACCGCCAGTTTCATGACCAGATTCAGCTGAACTCCGCGGTTCGCACGGTCAAGGTGCAAAAGAAGCTTCGCCGCCATAATCGCAATGCGGCTCCAGCGGATGGCGATACGGCGTCATCTCATCTCGCCGGCATCACCGTCGATCTACAGCGTCGCGGCATGTCGAAAGACGAGATTCATTACGTTGAGCGCTACTTGTTTTATCTAAACGCGCTGGGCTTAGTCGAGCCCGAAGAAGAGCGCCACCAGTGGGTCTTCCACATCATGGTTTCCGACCGATACAGTGACTGGCGCCAGACCCAGACTATTTTCCCGGTGGCGCCAACGGAAGAACCTGTAACCGCACCAAACACTGTAACTGCGACCGCCGCTGCAGCAAGTGCTTCCAACTAAGCTTGTTCTGTTCTTCCGCTGCCCTCTGCCTCCGCTACAATCTCCCCAGAATGATTGTTCTGATGGCCGGGCTCCCCGGAACCGGGAAAACTGCGCTGGCACGCGAACTCGCTCACCGCACGCAGGGCGCACTCCTCAGCAAAGATGAAATCCGTGCCGCTTTTTTTTCATCTAGCGATATCGAATACTCCGTCATGCAAGATGACTTTGTAATGGAGACCATGCTCGAAGCTGCTCGCTTCCTGCTGCAGAAAGCTCCCACTCGCAAGGTTTTCCTTGACGGCCGTACTTTCTCTCGCAGCTACCAGATTGACCGTGTTCTTAGCCTTGCCAACGAACTCAATCAACCCTGGAGAATCATCGAGTGCTCCTGCTCTGATGAATCTGCGCGGCGCCGTCTTGATCTTGAGCCCGACGCTACGCATCCAGCGCGCAATCGAAGTTTTGCGCTCTACCTCGCAGTAAAAGCGCGCTTCGAACCGATCACTTATGCGAAAACCGTTGTCGACACCGACCAGCCTCTTGAGCACTGCGTCGAGCAAGCACTGGCAGCTTTGTGCTGAGCGAAACGACTGCTCTCATATAGAATTCTCCTGCCCTATGAAAAAGCTCATCATGAACAAACACATTCTTACTACCGTCCTATCGCTGACCGTTGTTATCCCCGCCGCTGTAAGCGCGCAGACTCCCGTGAGCAAGAAGGCCATGGAGATTCAGAACTCCGCCATCGTTATCGACACCCATGCTGATACCCCGCAGAGATTTCTTGACGAAAACTACGACATCGGATCGACGGATCCCAAAGATCCCGGCCACATCAGTCTCGATAAAGCTAAGGCTGGCAATCTCGGCGCCGAATTCTTTTCCATCTGGGTCGAACCGGAAACAAATCAGGGCCACTTCGCTCACCACACGCTCGATCTCATTGATTCCGTCTATGAGCAGGCCGCGCGGCATCCCGATCGCATGATGATGGCTTTCAGTGTCGCTGACATCGAACGCGCCCACCACGAGCACAAACTCGCCGCGCTGCTTGGGATTGAAGGCGGACACTCTATCGAAAATGATATCCGCCTGCTACGCGATTATTATCGCCTCGGCGTTCGGTACATGACACTGAGCTGGTCGAATACCAACGAGTTCGCCGACTCTTCCGGAGATATCGACAATCCCAAGATCGAACATCACAACGGCCTCACCGAGGGTGGCAAGCAGATCGTCCTGGAGATGAACCGGCTCGGGATGTTGGTCGATATCTCCCACGTCGCCGACAAGACTTTTTACGATGCCATTGCGGTGACCAAAGCGCCAGTCATCGCCTCGCACTCCTCTGCGCGCGCCCTGACGAACGCCCCCCGCAATATGACGGATGACATGCTCCGCGCCGTCGCCAAAAATGGCGGTGTGGTGCAGGTAAATTTCTACAGCGCTTTTGTTGACGAGAACTACCGCAAGGCCTCATCCGCTCAAGCCAAAGATCGCGACGATGCGGTCAAGGCATTTGACAATCAACAGAAAGCTGCGGGAAAAACCGTCACCTATCTCGACAACGACCGCATTGAGCGCGAGTGGGCTGCCAAAGTTCCGCGTCCACCGCTAAGTTCGCTGATTGATCACATTGACCATATCGCCAAAGTCGCGGGCATCGACCATGTTGGGTTGGGCTCTGATTTCGACGGCGTCAGCGGAGCCACTCCTGAAGGCATCGACTCCGCCGCTGACCTGCCCAAGATCACGCAGGCTCTGCTCGATCGCGGTTACAGCGCAGGAGATATCCGCAAGATTTTAGGCGAGAACCTGCTTCGCGTATTTCGTGAAGCTGAGCGAGTTAGCCGCGAAATGCAAGCCAGCAAGTAGCACTGGGTGGCTCTGTCTCGGTCCCTTCCGCATAGGCTTTCAGCAACATTGTGGACGGGCGACGGCGCCCATCGTCCCACCGACAAGGCAGGATCGACTGTCGTACAATTAAAGATTGCAAAGACAGCCTACAGGAGCATCCATGCGCACTCTACTGCAGACGCTTGTCCTAGTAATCTGCACATCGCTATTCGTGGCCGCACAGGCGTCGACCGCGCCGCCCGTCCACAAAGCCGCGCCAGCACCCGCCGCTGAGCCCACTGCCATCATCCACACCACGGCGGGAGATCTACATTGCACGCTATTTCCCAAGGTAGCGCCGATTGGCGTCGCCAATTTCATCGGCCTCGCTAATGGCAGCAAAGATTGGACGACCCCCGTTGGCCATGTCAAAAAACACGGTGTCCCGCTTTATGACGGCACCATTTTTCACCGCACGATTCCTGCATTCATGATTCAAGGTGGCGACCCCAAAGGTGACGGCACGGGCGACCCCGGCTACAAGTTCAAGAATGAGACTTCGCCGGAAGTCACCTTTGATCGCCCCGGCCGCCTCGCCTACGCGAATGCAGGGCCCGACACCAACGGCTCGCAGTTCTTCATCACTGAAGTTCCCTACCCTAGTCTCGATGGCGGCTACACCATCTTCGGCCAGTGCGATGACGCCGCCGTTGAACTGGTTAAGCAAATCGCGCGTATGGCCACGGATGGTGAACGTCCGCTTCGTCCTATCAAGATCACGCACATCGAAATTCATCACGGGCCTGCACCCGCCACAAAGACCGCGCCAAAACCATCGGCCGGCACGAGCAAACCAACATCATAGAGATGGAAGGTAAGAGATCAATCTTAAGATTCAAGGAGACCTATGACCCGCACACCCGGAACCTACGCCATATTTGAAACCAGCGAAGGCAACATCGTTTGCCGCCTTTTCGAAAAGGAAGCGCCCAAGACTGTCGCCAACTTCGTCGAGCTCGCCGAGGGTAAGCGCGAGTGGACGCATCCTTCTACTCGCAAGAAATCCAAAGATCCGCTTTATCACGGAACCATTTTCCATCGCGTCATTCCTGATTTTATGATCCAGGGCGGCGACCCGCAAGGCACAGGCATGGGTGGTCCCGGCTACCAGTTCGAAGATGAGACCAAGGGGTCTGCCCACCGTTTTGATAAAGCTGGAAAGTTGGCCATGGCCAATGCTGGCCCTAACACTAATGGATCGCAGTTTTTCATTACCGTCGCCAACACCGACTGGCTCACTGGCAAACACACGATTTTTGGCGAGGTAGTGGAGGGCAACGATGTCGTCGAAAAAATCTCGAAAGTCGCCCGCAATCGGCAGGACCGTCCCAACAAAGACGTCGTGCTGAAGTCGGTAAAGATTGAACGCTAGAACAATTCGTTGGAGCGACGGCGCGCCTCGCCCATCCTTGAACAGTTCTGGCGGCCGGGCGGCAACGCCCGGCGCTCCCCAGTAAGTTCTCAACATTCTTTATAATGATGGGTTCCTTCCCAGCCTCTGGAGGCAAGTAGCATGGCGTCGTTCAACGGAGTCCCTGTCCCATCGAATGGGCAGAAGATCGAATACAGCAACGGCAAGTACAGTGTTCCCGATCATCCGATTGTCCCCTTCATCGAGGGTGACGGTACGGGTCGCGATATCTGGAAAGCCTCAGTCCGTGTCTTTGACGCCGCCGTTGAAAAGGCGTACCACGGCAAGCGCTCCGTCGCCTGGTATGAAGTTTTCGCTGGAGAAAAAGCCAAAGCGCGCTTTCAAAACTGGCTGCCCGACGACACCATCAGCGCTATCCGCGAATTTCGTGTCGCTATCAAAGGACCACTGACTACGCCCGTTGGAGGCGGCATTCGGTCCCTCAACGTTGCCCTGCGCCAGATTCTAGATCTCTACTCCTGCGTGCGTCCCGTAAAGTATTACGCTGGTGTGCCGTCGCCTGTGAAGCATCCCGAGCGCATGGATGTTGTGATCTTCCGCGAAAACACTGAAGACGTTTACATCGGAATCGAATGGGAAGAAGGCACACCCGAAGCCGCGAAGCTGATTGAATTCCTGAATAAGGACATGCTGAAAGGCGGCAAGAAGCAAATCCGCCTTGATTCCGGCGTCGGCATCAAACCGATTTCCATCACCGGAACCAAGCGTCTGGTGCGCATGGCCATTCAGCACGCCCTCGACAGCAAACGAAAATCCGTGACTCTCGTTCACAAGGGCAACATTCAGAAATTCACCGAAGGCGCGTTCCGCAAATGGGGATACGAACTCGCTACCGAGGAGTTCCGCGACAAGGTCGTTACCGAGCGTGAGAGCTGGATTATCGACAATAAAGACAAGAACTCGAATCTCACCGTCGCGCAAAACGCGGAACTCGTCGAGCCCGGCATGGAATTCGCTCCTCCCGAATTTCGAGAAGCGGTCGAAAAAGAAGTGCAGCAGGTGCTCGATTCCATTTACGCCACGCACGGCAAGGGCGCGTGGAAGAAAAAGTTGATGATCAACGACCGCATAGCCGATTCCATTTTCCAGCAGATCGTAACGCGTCCGGAAGAATACAGCGTGCTCGCCACTCCGAATTTGAACGGCGATTACATTTCGGATGCAGCCGCTGCGCAGGTTGGCGGACTCGGTATCGCTCCCGGAGCGAACATTGGTGACGGTTATGCCATCTTCGAAGCCACGCACGGCACGGCACCCAAGTATGCCGACAAAGACGTCATCAACCCTGGTTCTGTGATCTTGTCCGGCGTCATGATGTTCCGCCACCTGGGGTGGAACGAAGCCGCCGATCTGATTGAGCAAAGCATGGAGCGCACCATCGAACAGAAAAAAGTGACTTATGATTTTGAGCGCATGCTCGAAGGCGCCACCAAAGTGAAGACGAGCGAATTCGCGACCGCCATGATCGAAAACATGAGCGTGGCAGTGGCAGCGGACTGAGCACAACTCTGTAGTAGAGACGGGGCTTGCCCCGGCTCGGTTGCCGCGTCACCGAACACGTCGAGAATCGTTAAGCTGCACGCAAGACACGGCAAGCCGTGTCTCTACCCGAGATTAGTCAAGAAAGGACATTTCATGCGTAACAAAGTCACCATTGTAGGCTCTGGAAACGTAGGCGCAACCGCCGCTCATTGGATCGCTTCGAAAGAACTGGCCGACGTCGTGCTCATCGACATCGTAGAAGGCGTCCCGCAGGGAAAAGGGCTCGATCTGCTCGAAGCCATGCCGATCGAGAAGCGCGACTCCGCAATACTCGGCACGAACGACTACGCCGATACGGCTAACTCCAGCATAGTCGTTATCACCGCTGGAATTCCGCGCAAGCCCGGCATGAGCCGCGACGACCTGCTCAACACCAACCACAAAATCATGAACGACGTAGTCGGCAAGATCGTAAAACACTCGCCGAACTGCATCCTCATCATCGTCTCCAATCCACTCGATGCCATGGCGCAGGCTGCTTACAAGATGAGCGGATTTCCGCGTGAGCGCGTCATCGGCATGGCCGGCGTGCTCGATTCCGCCCGCTTCCGCACCTTTATCGCCCAGGAACTCAAAGTCAGCGTGGAGAACGTCACCGCCTTCGTCCTCGGCGGACACGGTGACACAATGGTTCCACTTCCCCGCTATTCGACGGTCGCTGGCATTCCGATCACTGAGTTAATGGACAAGGCCACCCTCGACCGCATCGTCCAACGCACTCGGGATGGTGGCGCGGAAATCGTGAAACATCTCAAGACCGGCTCCGCTTACTACGCTCCATCGGCGGCTGCTACCGAGATGGTCGAAGCCATTCTAAAAGACAAGAAAAAGATTCTTCCCTGCGCCGCATACCTCAACGGCGAGTACGGTATCCACGGACTTTTTGTCGGAGTTCCAGTGAAGCTAGGCGCGAACGGTATTGAGCAGATTATCGAGATCAAACTGACTCCAGAAGAGAAAGCCGCCCTCGACAAGAGCGCCGCTGCTGTCAAGGAACTGATCGCAGTGATCAACGTCTAGGGTGAAGTAAATTTCTGGGATACGGGTGTCAGTCCGAGGAAGCTGTGTCAAGCGGAATGAGCCAAGGGAGTGCGACGCCGAAGGTCAGCACAAAGCTCGGCGTAGTTGTAGTCCTATCGTGTGTGGCGTTGCTTCCGTCAACGACGACAGCGCAGACTACGCCTCCTCTGGAATCCGGCCCTACTTTTAGTGCCCGATCAAACGTGGTTCTCGTTCCCGCCCTGGTAAGAACCAAGGCAGGCAAACTTGTATACACCCTAAGTGCCAGCGATTTCACGCTTGCCGATGATGGGGTCGAACAAAAGGTTACCCTTGAGCAAGACACGGACAGCGAACCGCTGGCCCTGGTCATTGCCGTTGAAACGGGCGGCGCTGGCGCTGAACAGCTCGACAAGTATCGGCACCTGGCGACGACGATCGAGTCCGTAGCAGGCGGCGCTCCGCACAAGGTTGCGGTGGTTACTTTTGAAAACAAACCGACGCTACTTCAGGACTTCACTTCCAACCCGAATGTAGTCGACTTCACCATTCGCGGGCTAGCTGAGGGAAACCGGACTCACGGTGGCGCAATTCTTGATGCTCTTGCCTTTTCGGTTGATCTGCTGCGCCAGCAGCCTCCAGAATATCGGCGCGCGATTCTTTTGCTCAGCGAGACGATCGACCATGGAAGCCACATCAAAATGGCTGACGCACTGCGCGCCATCAGCGACACCAACACGATCATATACAGCGTGGGCTTTTCCTCGCCTAAGTCTGACGTGCGACATTACACGTCAGAAGAGCTTCCGACTGTTTGGAACGGCAGCGGCCTTTCGAACCCAAACCCACAGCATCCCGGCGGCTGTATGGCAAAGGATCCTAATGCCGATCCCGACGCGCCTCAAAATAAACTCTCGCAGGCATATGACTGCCTCGGGCAGCTAGCGCCGCCTCTGGCCGGCATAAAAATAGCAGCCATCGCGGCTGTGGAGGGGATGCATCGCAACGCCCCCGAGACTGTAGCACATCTTACCGGAGGTGAGTATTTTCCCTTCAGCAGCACTCGCAATTTGGAGAGCGCATTACTCGCGATCTCAAATCACATTCCGAACCGATACGTTCTGAGCTTCCAACCCAGGTCTCCGCACCCCGGCCTGCATTCGATCGAGTTACAACTGAAAGAACATCCGGACCTTGTCGTGATGGCCCGACGCAATTATTGGGTTGACGAGACGAGTGGGGATTCGCCTCACCCTTAGCGCATAGATTGACGCGTGCGGAGATCGACAGTAGGACAATCGGTCCGGCGATTCCTGAATTCTCTTTCGTGAAAGCCTCAGCCTCGCTATAGTGTCTGAGGCCAGCAGTCATCATCAACGTCTAGACCAGACCACTGGTAGGGAGGGGCCTGTTCTGTCTCACACGGTCGCGATATTTCACGTTTTCGACCTTCGATTTGAGAGGCCTGACTTCGGCGAGACCTATTTGGCGAATGATCGTGGACTCGGTTCCAACCGCAGATGAAAAGAGCGATTCTCGTCCCGCCGATTATAGGACTGCTTGCAGGATTTTTCGTCTCGTTTCTCTTTACTCCGCGCTACATATCGGAGGCGAAGATGGTGCTGCTACAACCTCCCGTGCCGCCAGGTTACCTAGTGCTTACTTCTACGTTTATCGATGAATTCGAATCTCTAACGCAGTTAGCATTATCGGCACCCAAAATGCGACCTGCGATCCACAACTTCAACCTGGTAAGGCCCGGGGAGCAGGAAGATCAACTGATACAAAACATCCGCGCTCATGTAATCGTGACCCCGCAAAATAGCTCATGGAAGATGCCTCCAACGTTTTACGTCAGATACAGCGATTACGATGCGATACGGGCACAGAACATTTGTCGAATGCTCACTGCCCTAATCGTGAACGAGAGCCAACAGGGCCGCGACAGCCAGTCCAGCTCGACCCTCGAGTTTCTGCAGAAACAGCTAGACGACGCCAAAGCCAGAGTAGCGACGATCGACAAAGAGCTGATCAAATATCGCAGGAAGGGTAAACAGCGAAGTGTCGAAGAAGAGTCCAGATACCGGAGCCTCCTGCACGATTACGAGGACGCGAAGAAGTTTTACGCAGACCTACTGGCAAAGCTGGAACAGGCTGAGATCTCTGACACATTGGAAGACCAGCAAGAACTTGTCCGTGTCCAGGTGCTCGAACCCGCGACCCTGCCCCAAGCTCCCGATTTCCCAGATCGGCTCTTATGCGCCGTGGCTGGACTTGGCGTTGGCATTGCGATCACAGTCACCCTCGTCCTCATCCGGCGATCCACGTCAGCGTCCTGACTGCCCGGTGAATGCTGCGCATGGGAACTCCATCGCGGTGCCTCTTGAGCTATAGTGTCTGAGGCCAGCAGTCTGAAGCCAGTAAGCGATGGACTTCGATCAGCTAGAAATCTTCCTGGAAGTGGCGCGCCTCTCCAGCTTCTCGCGCGCGGCGGAGAAGCGTTTTCGTACCCAGCCCGCTATCTCATCCCAGATTCGCGCGCTTGAAGAAGAAGTCGGCGCTCGTCTGCTTGACCGCTCGGGAGGCCGTGTCTCACTTACTGCTTCCGGCAAATTATTTTTCAAGTATGCCGAGGAGACGCTGGAGCGGCGCAAAACCATTCTTACCGAGATTGCTGAAACCGAGCGCGTGCCTCGCGGCGAAATTGTTGTGGGAGCAAACGAAGGCACCTGCCTGCATATATTGCCGGAGGTGTTCGCGCAGTTCAAACGCGATTATCCGAATGTCTCCGTCAGTATCAAGCGCTCGGACTATGCCAAGATTCTGGAGGCGATCCTCGAAAATATAGTGGACTTTGGAGTGGTTTCGTTGCCCGTCACTGACAATCGGCTCGAAGCGCAGATGATTCATCGCGACGAGCTTGTGGTGATCACTGCTCCGAACCATCCGCTTGCGGCGAAGAAAAGCGTTACTGTGGCTGAAATCTCAACATATCCGCTGGTCGTTCCTAAGCTCGGCCACACCCGCGACGCACTCGATGCGCTGTTCTATGATCATCACTTGAAACCGACGTTTGCCATGGAGCTTGATTCGAGCGAACTGCTGAAACGGTTTGTGGCTGCCGATGTTGGCGTCGGATTTATCGCGCGGTCGAATATCGAAGAGGACATTCGCGCCAAGGCCCTGGTTGCGCTCACATTCGCGGATGCACAAATCCGGCGTGACCTCGCGATCGTGTTCCGCAAAGATAAATCGCTTAGCCGCGCAGCCAAAGCATTCATGGAAATCGCAGTAAAGCAAAAGAACTTTTCCACCGCTGGGGCTGGAAAGCGATCCAAATGAATAAGGTTTTGTATTTTATCTTTTGGATTGTATTGTTGGTTCCCTTTGCCGCATCCCAAAAGCAGTCCACTCACAGCAAAGCCTCGCCACTGGATGCCTACAAGCTCATCGCGGTGAAGGTCACGGGAACGACGCGTTACACCGACAAAGAAATTCTAGCCGCTAGCGACTTGCAAATCGGCCAAAATGCCGCCGACGGCGATTTCAAGGAAGTGGTGCAGCGTCTGGGTGATTCTGGCTTATTTAGCGATGTCTCCTATTCGTATTCTTTTTCTGATGCAGGCGTAAAGCTTGAATTGCAACTCGCCGACACCGATAAGAGCAAATTGGCCCCCGCGCACTTCGAAAACCTCGTCTGGTTCACTGATGATGAGCTCTTCGCAGCGCTGCGCAGTCGGGTTCCACTCTTTAAACAGTTGCTGCCCCCTACGGGCAAACTTCCGGACCACGTTTCCGAAGCGCTGCAATCCATCCTCACGGAAAAGCAGTTTCCGGGGCGAGTCGATTATGTGCGCGAGGGAGGTGAATCGGACAACGCGCCGAGTGCGTTCGTTTATCGAGTTGAGGAGGTCAGCATACGGATTCGCAATGTCGAATTTCCCGGAGCCTCGCCTGAGCAAACCGCTCTTCTCACGACCGTTGCTGCAAGGATCGCCGGGGCCGAATACAGCCGCGCAGCCCTTGCGGCTGCTGCAAAGTTTGACTTTCTGCCTGTATACCTGCAGCGCGGATATTTAAAGGCGGCGTTCGGGCCATCCGATGCTCACGTTGTGCCCCAAACAGCTCCAGTGCCGGCAGCGGAGGGACCAGCTCCTGCTGAGATTGAGGTCGATGCCATCGTGCCCGTGACAGCGGGCAAAATATATTTAACTTCCGGTCTGGAATGGAAAGGTAACTCCGCTATTGCCACTGGCCAACTTACGCCGCTGGTTCATTTGCCGATCGGCCAGCCCGCTGATGCCGTGCGTCTTCTCCATGACATCGAGAATGTAAGCAAGCTTTATCGGAGCCGCGGCTACATGATGGCCCAGATCAAGCCCGAAGCGCAGTTCGACGATGGTAAAACTGAAAACGACAAGAGCACCGTGCGCTACGACCTGAGCGTCGTCGAAGGCGATCTTTACAGGATGGGAGAGCTCGAGATTACCGGCCTCGACACGCAGGCCCGAGCAAAGATGGCAGCGGCTTGGACTCTGCGGACCGGTGAACCCTACAACGCCGATTATCCCAAGAAATTTCTGGAAGATACCGGATCGCTGCTGCCTCGCGGCGTGCAGTGGGCCACCACCGTTCATGAATCGCCGGACGCGAAGGACAAAACCGTCGACGTGGAGATCCACTTCAAACAGCAATAGTAGCGATGATGTGGAGGAAGATTGGCGGGATGGAGTATCTTTTCTTTAAGGTTCGACTATTTAAGAATCATCCAAGTTCACAGGAGACGAAAGCACCATGAAATTCAATCGAATTGCAACTGCGGTTCTTGGCATACAACTGTTGGCCGGGATGGCGACTGTTCCAGCACTGGCAGCCGGTAAGAGCCAGACCTTGACTGGCGAAGTCAGCGACGCCATGTGCGGCGCAAAACATGAAATGCCCGGCAATGCCGCGGATTGCACCCGCGCTTGCGTGAAACATGGATCAAACTACGCGCTCGTGGTCGGAGACAAAGTCTACACGCTCGAAACTTCCGATCAGGCCGCGCTCTCCAAGCTGAATGATCTGGCGGGAGCGAAGGCAAAAGTGACGGGAGACGTCGACGGTACCACGATTACGGTAAAGTCGGTCGCTGCCGGATCATAAACCCATTGCAGATACATTTCGACTATCTTTTGGGGGCAAGGAAATTCTGCCCTAGGGCATGAACAAATGAGGTCCTTCGCTGCGCTCAGGATGACAGCGGATTTAGATGACATTCGCAGCGCAACTGCAATAGAAAAACCGGCGGGTTTAACCGCCGGTTTCTCATTTAGTAGCAGACTGCAGTTATTGCTAATTCTGACTTGGATTAGTCGGGCTCGGATTATTCTGGCCTGAATCATCATCGCGGCGCTTCAGCGTTGGACGATCGTCGTCACTATTAGTATTCGTGCCGCCGGTCTTGTCAGTGGTTGACGTGCGACGCAGACTTGGTTTGCTTCCATCCTTCTCTTCGATCACCTTGTGCCGGTTCTCGATGGTAGCCAGCCGCGCTTTCACGTCGTCAAACTCCGACGTCGAAACGATGTACTGGGGCTTCGCCGGAAGGATGGTCGCAATTTCTTTTTGCGACGCCTCAATGCGATCCGGCGTCTGCGGATGCGACGCAAAGGCCTTCGCGATCGTGCCTGGCTTCTTCTTCTCTTTCGCTTGAATTTTTTCGAAGAAGGCGATAAAAGCCTGCGGATCGTAACCGGTCTTGTACATATACTGCAGGCCGAGATAGTCCGCTTCCGCTTCGAAATTGCGCTGGAACTTCATGAACGTAAGCGGCAACGCCAAGCCGCTGGCTTCGTAGATCCCGTAACCTATGCCACCACCCACGAAGATCAGAGGAATGGTGCCAATTTGCGCCCAATTCATTCGCGTCATCTGGCGCATCCCGTGGCGCGCGGCCACGTGTGAAATCTCATGCGCCATCACGCCAGCCAGTTCAGCCTCTTCGTCCGCCGCCAGAATCAGACCGGAGTTGACATAGAAAAATCCGCCGGGCAGCGCGAACGCATTGACTTCGTCGGAGTCGATCACCTTAATCGTGAACGGCACTTGCGCATCGGAATTTCGCACCAGATTCTGCCCAATGCGATTGACGTACTCGTTCACCACCGGATCCTGCACCAACTTCACACTGTTCTCAACCTGCATCGAGTACTGCTTGCCCATCCTGATTTCGGTTTCAAGCGAGTACCAGTCACCCAGGCCGCGCTTGCCGATATTGCGATTGCCGATGGCATCCACATCATCTTCGCCGCCATCGTGCTTGACCTTGCTGTCTGGAGGCTCCTGAACGGGTTGCGGCCCGCTAGGCGCCGCGTCGCTCCCCGGGTTGCCGTTCGCGCTTGAAGCAGACGAATCCGCAGGCTGCGTGGGAGTCGGCGTTGTGCCGGTTGTAGTTGACGGAGGCGAGGTTTGCGTCTGGGTCGTTTGAGTCTGTGATGTTTGTGTCTGCGCGTTTGGAGCCTGTGAGGTCTGACTCTGTGAAGTTGAATTGGGAGAAGTTTGATTCTGCGCCAAAGCCGGTACGGCAATTAACGCGAGTAAACTCAGGGAGATCAGTACTTTACGGAACGACATTTGAACACCCCGCGGAACCCGGTCGGTTACCCTGATTATACGCCCGATAGCAAGTTGAAACCGAGAGAGTTTTCCATCTACTTGGACGCTGGCAAGCTCCGCAACGTTACCCATTATTTTCAGCGAACGTGGCGGTTGAGGTTCTGTCCGAGCCAAATACGCTCGTCCGGTATACTATGGCCCGTTTTCGGAAAGTAAGAAATAGCCCGATGTAAACAAGCTGTAAAACTTGCTGTAAGGCTTGCCTTAAGGCTCAATGAGGGATCGCCCATGCTCAACCGTCGCAGCTTCCTGTCCTCTTCATTCGCATCATCTCTGGCCCTAGGCGCCGGCCTATCCTGGCGGGGGAACCTATGGGCCCAACTGGAATCGCTGCCCTCGAAGCTGCCCGACCGCTCCCTTTTCGACCAGAACGAAGAAGCTTACTGGAGCGAACTCCGCAAGCAGTACTTGATTCCAGCCGACGAACTCTACCTCAACAATGGCACCGTCGGCTCCAGCCCAGCGCCCGTGCTGCGGGCCGTGTTTGAGGGCTACGAGAAATGCGAGCAGCTCAATGAGGCCGACCCCGAAGACTATCCCATCTGGGGATACGGGCCATGGAACGAATTTCGCGATCCGCTAGCAGCCTTCGTAGGCTGCAACCGCGACGAGATCGCGCTGCTGCGCAACGCCACTGAGGCCAATAACTACATTGCTAACGGCATCGATATGAAGCCCGGCGACGAAGTGCTAATGACCGATCAGGAGCATCCCGGAGGCGAGCACCCGTGGAATCTGCGAGCCAAGCGCTACGGCATCGTGGTGAAGAAGATCACGCTACCAAAGCCGATCATCAATCACGCGCACGTAGTGGACCTGATCAGTGCCAATCTTACGGCGCGCACAAAAGTTTTATTCTTCAGCCACATCACCACCGTCACCGGAGTAGTCCTGCCCGCCAAGGAACTCTGCGCCGCAGCCCGCGGCAAAGGCGTAATCTCCGCCGTTGATGGAGCCCACGTCCCCGGCATGATGCGCCTGAACCTGCATGACATGGGGTGCGATCTATATTCCGCCAGCCCGCATAAGTGGCTGCAGGCGCCCAAAGGCTCGGGATTTCTCTACGTCCGCGACGAAATGATCGACCGCCTCTGGAGCACCATCGCAACTGAAGGCTGGGACGAGCCCCAGCTACGCGCCGAACGCTTCCAGCGCATTGGCAGCTCCAATGTGCCCGCGCTCTGGGGATTGCGCGCTTCGATTCAACTAGCGAATGACATTGGCATGGACCGAATCGAACGCCGTCACCGCCAGTTGGGCGATTACATGCTCAATGCCATGGTGCGGCGCGGTGGAACTTCGTGGACCTCTCCTGACCCATCGATGCGCTGCGCGATTACGACGGTAAACGTGCCGTCGATTGTCCGCATGGATCTGGAAAACTGGATGTGGAAAGAGAAGAAGATTCGAATTCGGGGAGGCGATCCCAGCAAGCTGCGCCTGTCGACACCGTATTATTTGTCGAAGCAGGATGTCGATCGCTTTCTGGAAGCATTTGATGAGTACAAGAAGGCGAAGGGGTAACTGGGGGAACAAAACCTTTTTTCATCTCAATTCCAGCGAAACCACCGAAGCGCCAGAATGAACGACACTCCTCCCCAAATTGCGAGCACCAGTAGCCGTCCCGTTTGCGAGCCCAGCGGGGCGCCTTCGATGATCGTGGATCGCAGCGCATCATTGAGTGCGGCGAGCGGCAGCGCTTTGATGAAGGGTTGCGCCATAGCTGGAAATTTTTGATAGGAAAAAAAGACACCGCAGAAAATCCACATCGGCATCATCACCAGGTTAATAAGGCCGGAGACGCTTTCAATTTTCTGGGCGCGGCAGGCGGTGAGCAGACCGACTCCTCCAAATGTTACCGCTCCGAGCGATGCAATTACGAGAACGGAAAACATCGATCTCCATCCTTGCACTCGCATATGGAAAACCAGCACGCCAAATCCGAGGAGCAGCGCCACTTCCAGCACCATCAGCACCAGACGGCTGCTCATCAACGCGAGCAGAAAATCGCTCTTGCGCATCGGCGTCGCGACGAAACGCTTCAGCAGTTTCCGCTGCCGCATTTCAACCAGCGCAAAGCCAACTCCCCACATGCCGGAGTTCATCAGGTTCATCCCCAGCAATCCCGGAATCAGAAAATCGATGTAACGCGAACCCGGTTCGCTGGAAGATTGAGAGGAAGTAGTGAGCGCATCTTTTCGCCCAGCCGCCGATTGCAGAGCGGCGTCGATCTCGGCGCGCGAGAGCACGCTCTCCGGACGAGCCGGATCGTAATAAAAAGTGTAGCTGCCATCGGCATTGGAATCGATCGCAAGATCGTATTTGCCGAAGTGGAAACCCTTAAGCGCCGCAGCGCGATCCAGCACCGTCGCTCGGATAGTCGAACCTTTATTGGACGAGTTGCCAGGAACACTTTGCAGCATGGCGAGGGTCTTCTGCGCGCCTGCACTGTCGATGATGGCAACCCAAGTAACATCCGCAGGCTTGTCGCGAAAGGCAATGCCAAGGCCTGCAGCCAAAAGAATCGGAAAGACAAAAATCCAGAACACGACTTCAGGTTCACGCTTGAGTTCGATGATGCGCGCCCAGAGCAGATGGAGATACCCCGACCATCGACCGTTGCGGCGCACGGCGTAAGCAGGCTGTCGATTCTTGTCAGCATCGAGTTTGGGAGCGTTGGTTTCTGTAGTTGCCATTCAGTCTTCTCGCAGGTGACGACCCGTGAGCTGCACAAAGACGTCTTCAAGGCTGGCTTGACGCGTACTGAGATGTTGGAGTTGACGACCGTCGTTAGTTACTGCATTGAGAAGCGCAGGAATGGTGAGATGCGGCTCGCGGACGCTGAGACAGACAGTCGAATCCTCACGACGAACCGACTCCACGCTTGGCAGCGATCGCCAATGGTCGAGATTGTCCTTATCACCATTAGCATTGTTACTGACCTGATCACTAACTTGGAACTCAACCACGTGATGTCCGCCAAGTCGCTCGATCAGATCGGAAGGAGTTCCTTCGGCGATGATCTGGCCGTGATCGACGATGGCCAGACGGTCGCAGAGCCGTTCCGCTTCATCCATGTAATGCGTCGTGAGCAGAACAGTGCCACCCTTCTTCTGAAAGACGCGGATGATATCCCAAAGTTGGCGCCGGCTTTGGGGATCGAGTCCGGTTGTAGGTTCGTCGAGAAACAGTATGCGCGGATTGCCCACTAGAGCAGTGGCAACGGCAAGGCGTTGCTTCTGTCCTCCAGAAAGTTTACCGACCCAAGCATCGGACTTCTCGGTAAGTTCGAGTTCCTCGAGAACTTCGTCGGCGTTTCGCGGCTCGCCGTAGAAGCTGGCGAATAGTTCAATGGTCTCGCGGACATTTAGCTTTTCAGACAACCGCGTTTCCTGGAGTGAAATGCCGATCCACTCCCGCAACTGCCGCGGATTGTCGCTCCAGGTATGGCCGAAGATCCGGACTTCTCCGGAAGTTGGCGCAAGCAGTCCCTCGAGGATTTCGATGGTCGTGGTCTTCCCTGCTCCGTTCGGGCCAAGTAACCCGAAGCATTGCCCAGCTTCGATTTGCAGGCTGATGCCGCGAACAGCCTCGACTTTTCCGTCGTAGGTTTTGCGCAGATCGGTGCACGCGACGGTTATCTCTCTGGGCGAACTCACAGAGGGCATTCTAAATCACGCCAGGAAAAGGCGACTCATCGCCTTGATGCGGTGACACAGACAAACGTGAGCTTATCCCCGCGCCGACTTGAAGATGGCGAACACCGCACCCTGAGGGTCGGCGATAACCGACATGCGACCGACACCTTCCATCGTCGTAGGCGGAAGATAAAGGTTCGCGCCCATCTTTTTGGCGTTCGAGGCCACACCATCGACGTCATCGACCTGGAAGTAAGCCATCCAATGTGGCGGCACTCCGGGCTGGCGATGGGCTGCGGGTGGAACACCTCCGATGAAATGGTCGCCGTTCTTGATGTGAAGATAACCCGAAGTGTCTTTCGGATCGGCGGCGATCTGCCATCCGAAAAGACCGGAGTAAAAGTCGGAGGCGCGCTTTGCGTCGGGCGTACTCAGATCGGCCCAGCAGAGTGTGCCCGCAACTTGGGCGATTCCAATTCCGGTATTTCTATTCGCCTGCCACACGCAGAAAACCGCGCCGGTCGGATCTAGTACGACCGCCATGCGGCCTGCATCCATAACGTCGAACGCGGGCGCGAGAATCTTGCCGCCTAGTTGCTGGGCCTTGGCAGCGGCTGCATCGGCATTGTCGACTGCGATGTAAATCATCCAGTGCGGAGGAACTCCCTGCGAACGCTCCTCGGGTCGCAGGGTGCATCCGGCTGCGGCATCGCGGCCCTGGAGCTTCCAAATTGTGTAGAAATCGTTTGGACCCATCGGCATATCTTCGGGAGCCCAGCCAAAGAGTGTGTTGTAGAAGCTCTTGGCAGCGTTCTGGTCGGTGGTATGGAGTTCGATCCAGCAGAACGAACCGGCAGGGTGTTTATCGATGTTTGCCATAGCGGGAGGAGTTTACACCAATTCGGGGCGGAGGGTTGTCAATAGGTGATGAAAGCGACAGGCGCATTAACAATCACTCGAAGGAATCGACTCATGATGTGGCCGGGCGAGGACGCCCGGCGCTCCATATCATATTCGCTTCAGCGCAGGTTCTTCCCCACCCAGTCTTCAATTTTCGCCAACGCTTTATTCAGATTCTCCAGCGAATTGGCTACGCTGAAGCGGAGATAGCCTTCTCCGTATTCGCCGAAGGCGGTGCCGGAAAGGCAGGCTACTCCAGCGTCTTCTAGAAGCGCATCGGCCAGCTTCTTGGAAGGCCAACCGGTTTTTGTAATGTTGGGGAAGGTATAGAACGCGCCTTTCGGGAGACGGCAGGAGAAACCTTTGATCTTGTTCAGGCCGGCGACGAAGGCGTCACGCCGACGTTTGAATTCATCGCTCATTTTATCCACGGACGACTGATCGCCGCGCAAGGCTTCAATTCCGGCAATCTGAGTGAAGCTGGCGGTGCAGGAGGTCGCATTGGTCTGGAGGCGCGCGATTTGCACGGCGAGGTCGGGACGCATTACGCCGTAGCCCATGCGCCATCCGGTCATGGCATAGGTTTTGGAGAAGCCGTCGAGCAGGATGGTCCGCTCTTTGAAGCCGGGAACACTCATGATGGAGAAGTGATCGCCGTCGTAGATGAGGCGGCTGTAGATTTCGTCCGAAAGAATAAGGATATTGCGGTCGCCGATGGCCTCGGCGATCTCGAGAATGTCTTTCTTGGTGAGCACGCCACCGGTCGGATTGTGCGGCGAGTTCAGAATGATCAACTTGGTGCGGTCGGTGATCAGGGAGGCCAGTTCTTTCGTATCGACGGAGAAATCGCGGTCTTCGCGCAGCGGAATAGGAATCGCTTTGCCGATCGAATAGTTGACCATGGACTCGTAGATGGGAAAGCCGGGATTGGGGTAAATCACTTCGTCTCCCGCTTCAATTAGGGCCAACATCGTGAAGAAAATAATGGGCTTGCCGCCTGGAACGACAACCACTTCGTCGCTTGAAACCGGGACATTGCGGGTACGGCTGACATACTCGGCGATGGTTTGGCGCAACTCTGGCAGACCGGCGGCGGGACCGTAATGAGTCCATCCTTGTTGGAGGGCATCGACTCCTGCCTCGACAACATTGGCTGGGGTATCGAAGTCGGGCTCACCGATTTCGAGGTGAATGATCTCTTTGCCCTGCTTCTCGAGGGCGCGGGCGCGGTTCAGAACTTCAAAGGCGGTTTCGGTTCCGAGGCGAGACATCCGGCCGGCTAGACGCAATTCGAATTGAGTTGTGGTGGGCATAGCAGCGGAAAAGATTATACCGCTTTAGCGACGATAAACTGGTGCACCTGTTCTGCGGGTCAGCTTCAAATCTCAGCCACAGAGAACACAGAGGTTCATGGGGAAATCTCTATTCCGAGATGGTGCTCTCTTCGCTCTGTGCGCGCAGGATGCGATCGACCGAGTACGGAGCGCGCTGAGCGGGTTCGTGGTAATGACGGACCTGCATTTCTCCGAGCAGACCGACGGCGAGCATGTTTAATCCGGCCAATAATAGGACGGCGGAGAACATCATCAGGGGACCGTGCTGGGTCATGACATCAGCGTGGTGGAGTATCTTTTCGAGGATTAACCAGCCGGAAACTCCGCAGCCTGCCATAATGCTGAACATCCCCAGGGTGCCGAAAAAGTGGAGGGGGCGCGACAGATATTTGAGCAGGAAGCGGATGGTGATTAGGTCAAAGAAGACGCGGAAGGTGCGGGAGATTCCGTAGTGCGAGGCGCCGCGTTCGCGGTTCACGTTCTTGATGGGGACTTCGATGATCGACGCGCCGTGCCACGAGGCCAGGGCCGGGATGAAGCGGTGCAACTCCCCGTAAAGTGGGACCTGATCGAGGATTTCGCGGCGGTAGGCCTTGAAGGTGGTGCCGAAATCGTGAATATCCACGCCGCTCAGCTTGGCCATCAGCCAGTTGGCGCAGCGCGAGGGAAAACGGCGGAGCCAGAAGTTATCGACGCGATTCTTGCGCCATCCGCTGACGATATCGTAGCCCTCGGCTATCTTCTCTAAAAACAATGGGATGTCGGCGGGGTCGTGCTGTAGATCGCCATCCATGGCGATGATGTACTCGCCTCGGGCATGGTCGAAACCGGCTGCCAGGCCTGCGGTTTGGCCGAAGTTGCGGCGTAGTTTAACTACGGTTACGCGGCTGTCTACGGCGGCGATCTCACGCAGCAGGGCGAAGGTTCCGTCGATGGAGCCGTCATCGACCAGCACCATCTCGAAGGTCTCGCCACTTGCTTCCAATACGGACTTGAGGCGGGCGTAGAGGTCGGTGACGTTTTCCTGCTCGTTGTGGAGGGGGACTACGATTGAGTACTTAAGCACAATGTTCTTCATTATACGGTAATTAGATGCAGGTTTTGTAGTGACTTGTGTGGGGCGGCGCTGCAATTGTGATAATGCGGAGGGCTGGATTCGCTAAGGAAACAAATGAACTTGCGATGATTGTACGTACAAGTGTTTCACGTGGAACATTTGTACTGGCTTATTTGTACGTATCACGGTATAAATACACATGGCCAAGAACAAAGTATCGAAGAAAACACGAAAAGTTGCCCGTTTACGAGCTTCGGCGAGCGGAGGAAAATCCCTGCCGGATCTGGGTTCGGACTGGCAGCAATACTACAAAGTTATCAAGAAGCCGATTACGCTGCGTCTGGACGCTGACGTTCTGGCCTGGTTCAAAAAGCGGGGCCGAGGGTACCAGACGCGGATCAACCGGGCGCTCCGGAAGGTGATGGCGGAGGAGAAAAAGGGCTAGTTTTGGCTCGTTTGGTTCCGCTACACATGCCTTGTAGTCACTGACATTCTCCGTAAATGTCGGAAAGACCCAGCTCACGGGAGTCCGCCTCAAGCTGGGCTCCAGTTTCGGGACACCAGGTAACACTCAAGCACCCCTAAGTGCGCCAGCGTTCCGACCGGCAAGAGAGCCCCCGTCCCACAATTCACAATGCGTGAAATCGCCTGATAGCGCGAGCCATAACCCCCGGCTCTGGCCTTTGCACATTTAACCCCGGCTGCACATTAACCTCTCATCCTGCACAAAGACCCGCTCCGTGGCTCTTTCCTCTGGTTTCCTCTGGACTTGGACGATATCCACACGTTTTCCACAGCAACTGCGACTGGACTGGACTGCAACTGCTGACCACTTTGGTATACTCATGGCCAAGAGAGGTGACACCATGAGGGACATACGCCAAGACCTTCGCGAGCGACGTGATTCCGTCAGGGCCAAGAGAGAGGCAATGGAATCGGAGATCGTATCGCTCAAGAGCCAAGAACAGGCATACGACAGGCTGATTGGTGAAGAGGATGCGCTTTGGGCCAAAGTCAGCCCGACTCTGTTTATTGACGAGAACGTTGCCGCTGGCTCCATTTTGTCGCAAGTATTACTCGACACATTGAAATCGAAATCTGGCGGGGCGTCGCTAGAAGAGTTGAAAGCGTCCGCAGTGCAACGCGGAATCCCATTCGGCGATAAGCAGCCGGGAAGAGTGATCCATTTTGCGATGCTGGGAATGGCCCAGCACAAATTAGTTGAAAGAAAGGGCGATGGGAATTGGATGCTAGTAGGAGAGGCCGTCAATTGACGGCCTAATTTTTTGCACTGCGAGTAGGGGGCAAACGTTTGCGACGCGATGCCCCTACTCGCAGCCTTCAACGGAGAGATGCCTGAGCCCGGTAAGGGGGCGGTCTGCAAAACCGCAGCACTCGGCGCGTACCGAGTCGGGAGTTCAAATCTCCCTCTCTCCGCCAAACTTTTTGAAAGAACGTTAACGCGCTTTGAGCTTGTACTTGCGTTGCTTATTCCAGTACGGCGATTTGCAGGATGGGCAGACTCCCGGCTCGCCAACAGTGCTCTTGCGCGGTTCCCATTCATGGGAGCAGCGGTTACATTTATATCCTTTTCGTTTGAGTGTGACCATGCCCATGCCGCTAATATACTTGATAATAATATATTGTCAAGGTGCACTTTTCTCTTGACCACTATATACCGTGTTAGTAATATATGGTTCAGGTGGACATTATGACTGACCTGAGACAGCATAGAACTGGCGGAGACGCGGACAATCCGTAAGCGCGATGGGTGGTGGTGGGTTCCTTCGCAAACGGGAAGCAAACTGTACCGCGTGCGATTGACTAGTAAGTTTGCGACGTGCGAGTGTCCCGATTTCGAACGTCGTGGTCAAGCGTGCAAGCACATTGTCGCGGCGTGCGTTATGCAGATAAAGCAGGAACAAAACGCGGACGGCACTACTACAGTCACAAAGAGAGTGACGTTCGTCGCGGAAGAGAAAGCAACTTATCCGCAAAAATGGTCTGCCTACAACGAAGCACAAACTAACGAGCAGGATAAATTCTTGGCTTTGCTTGCCGATCTCTGCTCCGGCCTTCCCGCATTACCCTCTAAGAATGGCCGTCCTAGGTTGCCGATCTCGGACGCGATTTTCAATGTCTTGCTATGGTCAATGAATCGCTCTGTAAAATTCTCTGTCATAATCTTGTCGTCCTCATCCACGAAATGTACGAGCTTGGAATTGACCCCGTATTCCCCGTGGGGCCACGTTTGAGCCATTGTTGATATGCAGAAAGCCCAATAACATCACCGTCCCGTGAACTCACTCGCTGAATTTGTAAGAACAATCACTCTCGTCTCCATCGTCCTGTTTCCTCTCAATCTCTTGGCTACAACTATCACTGTGGTTGTCACACAAAAAGGAATTGTCATAGCGAGTGATAGTGGCGAGGAGACTCATACCCAAGACAACAGGCCGTTCGGAACAAATAGCACTCGCAAGATCGCAATTGTCAGGAAAATGTTTGCTGTTGCTAGCACCGGAACGGCGGATATCCAGAGACCAGGTGGAAGTACTGCCTATGCCTTTTTGGAGTGGATAAACAACATCGAAAACAAGGTTCCAGAATCCGCTTCGGTGGATGATCTCGCCGACATTATCGAGAAAGAAAGCGCTATCACCTTCAAGGAACTTGGTATTGATTCCATGATCAGCAGCGGAGTTATCAAACCTGCGAAACCGACGCTGGCGTGCGAACCCTTTATTCAATACATTATCGTCGGGTACAGAGGAAAATTTGCGAAAGTTTATGCTGTCGATTTCTATATCGACTGGGAGAAAAATAAGCTCATCGGTCCGCGTGAGGTGGAGATACATCCCGGCCAATCCATTGGAACAGCTTCCATTTACAACTTTGGGATCACTGAAGTCCTTGACGATGCTTTTAATGTCGATAGCTACGCATATAAGACAATCAGTCTCCGCTGTCCAGAGTTCAGAACGTTCAAGGGAGGCGGGGATGTTGCTCTTTCGGACAGTGCGGCAATCGCTCGATCCTTCGTCCGGCTCGAAGAGGAGACCAATCCGACCGAGGTCTTTGGGAAAATTGTTGGGTTTGTACTGCCGATTGGAGGTAGCGTCACCAGTATGGACGATAAGGGCAGAAAAATCCTGCCCAAGCAGACTGCGGCAGGTAAACACTAACGCCAGAGCAGTCTGCACAAGAACTCGGAGGCCTGCACAAAATCCTCCCTTGTGAGTAGAATTTGTTGAGGGTTGCTGTGCAAACCCCCGGCTCTGGTCTCCCCTTTATACTGACTGGACCATGCCCAGCGAGCCTCCGCCACTGACCCGCCGCAGTTTCCTCAGTGCTGCTGTCGCGGGAATTGTTTCTAGTCCGATGTGGGCGAAGGCCACTACGGCGCGCGTTTCGGATTCCCAGTTGCTCAGCGATATTGAGCATCGCACTTTTTCCTTTTACTGGGAGCGTGTGAACCATAGCAACGGCCTGATGGCCGATCGCTGGTCGACGCCGGCCGCTTGCAGCATCACGGGGACAGGCTTCGCTCTAACTGCGTGGCCAATTGGAGTTGAGCGGGGCTGGATCACACGCAATCAGGCACGAGACATCACGCTGCGGACGCTGCGGTTCTTTGAGCAATTACCGCAGGGCGAACAACGGTCTGGCACGGCCGGCTATCGTGGCTTCTATTACCACCTTATCGATATGGAGACCGGACTACGGTTGCCCGATTGGGAACTTTCAACAATTGATACCTGCTGGCTGCAAATGGGCATGGCATTCGCGCAAGGCTGGTTCGACCAGGAGGATGAGAAGGAAAAGGAGATCCGCGCACTCGCGCAGCGTCTGCTGGATCGCACCGAATGGGATTGGATGCAGGCCAATAGCACGGGCGGCAAAGCGATCTCGATGGGCTGGCATCCGGAGAGCGGCTTTATTGAGCAAAATTGGGCTGGCTACAACGAGGGCATGTTGCTCTATTTCCTCGCGCTCGGCTCACGGTCTCACCCGGCCAAGGATGGCGCATACGAGGCATGGACTGCGCCCTTCCCAAAATATTGGCGCGGAGAAGGTGCGAACCGCTACCTCTCCTTTGGGCCGGCTTTTGTGCATCAATATGGGGCCGTGTGGATTGACTATCGCGGCATCTATGATGCGACCACGCGCGCGGCCGGGTTTGACTATTTCGAGAATTCCCGCCGCGCCGCTTATGCCCAGCGCAACTATGCCATTGCCAACCCCATGGGTTGGGATGGTTATTCCAAGGACATCTGGGGTCTCAGCGCAAGCGATGGACCCGGTGATCTGGTCATAAATTTCAAAGGCAAGCCGACGCAGTTTCACGGATACGACGCCTACGGGCCGAAGGGCATGCCTGACGAAGAAGACTACGGCACACTCGCCCCCACCGCCGCAGTAGCTTCGATTCCCTTTGCTCCCGAGATTTGCATCCCTGCGGCCTGGGCCTTACGCAATTTCCAAGGCGGGCGGCTTTACGGCAGGTACGGTTTTTTCGATTCGTTCAACCCTAGCTTCCGTGATACCCATGTCAGCCTTAGGTCAGGCAGCGCTGATGGGCGCTTAGGCTGGGTTGACAATGATTATCTTAGCGACAATCAGGGGCCGATTCTGGGCATGATCGCGAATTACAAAACGGGAATCATCTGGAACGCTACCCGCAAAGTGCCCAATCTGGTGCGTGGTTTGAAGCGAGCAGGCTTTACCGGCGGTTGGTTGAACGGGGCATAAGATCCACCACTGCGACTCGAACGGAACATTTGAAACGAGCGTGCGCTGCGGTGGAAGTGATGTTTCAGCGTAGGCGTCTGTGTCTCACAGCGGGTCAAGTGTTGATAAATCGCGATAGCACCAACTACGCCCCGAAGGTCGATTGGTGCTAATGTCCTTTTAACTACATTTATCTTTCCTCTGAGCGCTGAATGGTAAAGTGTCCAGATGCGATCGAACCGATCCGTGCCGCCCTGTGTCGTAATTCCTGTGCTCATTTACCCCGACCCCGGCGCAGCGGCTGATTGGCTGTCAAAGGCTTTTGCCTTCACCATTCGTCTCCGCATCGCCAATCACCGCGTCCAGATGAAGGCCGGCGATGGCTGCTTCACCATCGCCGAAGGCAACGTGATACCCAACAACTCGCACATCGTTCAGGTGCGCATCGAAGATGCTAAGGGTCACTGCGAGCGAGCGCGACAGAACGGTGCCATCATCTTGACGGAGCCCCAAGACCAACCCTATGGCGAGCGCCAATACAACGCTCGGGACTTTTTCGGCCACTGCTGGGACTTTACGGAGACCATCACCGACGTCGCTCCAGAAGAATGGAGCGGCGGTGCATTTCATCTTGAGTGATTCGATTCTGTGCCTTCTCGAAATTCCGAATTCGGTCTATATCAACAGGCCCGTCTATAAGCGGTTTGAGGGTTGTTGTTATGCTGTCGCAGCTTACATTACAAGCGAATGGGGCGCACCGGCTGTAAAAGCATTTACGGACTGCGGCTGAAGCTTACCCCATCGTTGCTAAGGTTATTGCTCACGGACTAGCAGATGCGGCCTGATGGGATTGGCGAAGTGTACGAAATTCTTTGGGAAGTGAGTGGCTAACTTCGCTCCGTAAAATGAGGTCGCTAGTACTTCTGACAGTGTTCGACAAATAACCCACCGCCTATCGTCAAACCTGAGTATCTGGCCCTTCGCGTTAAGCCCACGAGAAAACGAGGAATTGAGTACGGCGTTGGCCAACGTTACACCGATCCCCGAACAGGTACTACCCATCGGCTCTAGAAGCGTCGAGATGCGCATAGGCAAACTCGAATTCGAGCTGGGCGTTCCGACCAAGGACACCGTCAACAATCTGTATGACCAGATGGATTTCCGGCGTGCCTGCCAAGCTTACATCCTCAGCTTCCGCGACAAGGAGGGGCACGCCTTCGATGGTGCGAAAACCTATCGGCTGCACGTGCAGCCGAATCCCCCCGCAAAGCAGTTCTGGTCGGTCACACTTTATGACGTGGACACCCGCTCACTCACCCATAACAAGGAGCAACGCTCAGAGCGCTCCTCGCGGCAAGACCCGGTTAAGAATGTGGACGGGTCGGTGTACCTTTACTTCGCCCCAACCGCGCCAAATGGCTTTGAGAGGAACTGGATTCCCACTCTACCCGGCAAAGCGTGGTTCGCGGCTTTCCGATTCTACGGGCCGCTGGAAGCGTACTTCGACAAGAGCTGGCCATTGCCGGACATCGAGTGGGTGAGGTAACTGTTGCAACATCGCGATTACCCTCATTGATCCCCGACGCCACCCCCTCCAACGAACCCCAACCCTGCCGGGCGCTAAGCACGGGACGACCGCTCAAGCGTGCGCTCATCAGTCCCGACTTTTGAACGCGGACGCACAGACAACAGCCAGACCAAAAGAATATATTCCCGGTTGGGTGATGTGGACAAAAAACAAAGACCTATCAAGGATGGGCCACCCACCAATTTCAATATTGATTTATGTGGTCATGGCTGCGCGAGTGGCGGGAAGTTTTACGGGGGGTTTGCGGCGGAGGGTGGCGGCGGAGATTAAAGTGATGATGATGCCCACGGGCAGAGGCTCTATGAATGTGTAGGCCATGTTGACGAGGGGGTTCTGATAGAGCTGCTGGGAATGCTGTATGGCAGCGACCTGGGCGGCGGTGGTGGCGGGGTCGAGTCCGGAGGACTGGATCTTGTGAATCTGGGCGGCGAAGTAGCTGTCCATGAAATGGGGCATGAAGTTGAAGTAGACGATCTCCCACGTGGCGACGTAGCAGGCGGTGGTGATGAGGGTGATCAGAAAGCCGCAGGCGAAGGCGCGGCCAAAGGAGATTTGGCCGGCGAGAGTGTTATCGCGATAGCTGCGGATGCCGAAGTAGATCAGCAGGAACGACGCCACCATGATGGTGTAGCCGAGAACCATGCTGTGGCCGTTGCCGATCTTGTTGGCGAGAAGAAGTGAGCCTCCCATAAGAACGGAGATGATGACGCCGGCGATGAGGCCGAAGGTGAGAACGGTTTTCTTCATGTGAGGCTCCTTGTCTAAATGCAAACTTGCGAGTGAGGAACGGAGTCACGATACGGTCGAACGGGGCCGGATGTCGTCATGCTTTTTGATGATTTTGCAGGATATGGAGCGGAAATCATGCTTTCGGGTGACATAGTCAAGCTCCATGGGTCACGGCAGGAGGCCCAGTTCTTTGCCGCGCTGGACGGCCTGGGTGCGGCGGGCGGCTCCGAGCTTGTCGAAGGTGCGGGCACAGTGGGTCTTGACGGTATTTTCGGAGACGAAAAGCTGGGCGGCGATCTCGCGATTGCTGAGGCCGCGGGCGACCAGGGAGAGGATTTCGAGTTCGCGAGCGGTGATGCCGAGGGTCTGTTGCTGGGTCGTGTTGGGAACGAAGGGTTCGCGGGAGGGGGAGTTATCCGGAGCTTTGTCTCGAACTAGCACTTCCCTCACCACGACGGTTTCGCGGATGGTTTCGCGGCTGCGCGTGATGCGGAGGCCGAGCCAGATTCCGAAGGTTGCGAAGAGGATGGCGACGAGCGCGCCGTAGATCTCAACCGAGTGCTCGATGACGATGAAGCGGTATTCGGTGTATTGGAGGGTGGCGATGAGCAGGCCTCCGACGAGACCGAAGATGAGGACGTGGCGCTTCATGATGGAGTTGTGGAAGAGTATATCTTCGCCTGGGCTGACTCTGCTTAGGCTTCTACAAACAAATACTCTGATTCGTGTGCCGCTCCCGATCGCCTTACACTCATTGGCCTGAAGAATGTAGAATGCGGCGATGAAGCGATTTGTCTTCCTGGCGATGATGTTGGCGGCTCTCCCGGTAATGGCGCAACAGGCGCCGGTCAATTCCCCTCTGCTGGACCATCTTGCTGGCAAGTGGCTGCTGCAGGGTACGGTGGGCAAGCAGGCGGTGACGCATGATTTCGATGCGGAGTGGGTGCTGCAGCACCACTACCTGCGCTTTCGCGAAGTCTCGCGGGAGAAGAATGATAAAGGCGAACCGCAGTACGAAGCTACGGTGTTCATCGGCTGGAACGAGAAGACCAAGCAATATGCCTGTGCGTGGTTGGATGTGTATGGCGGCGCATCTCCCGAATCGATCGGGGTCGCCGCGCCGAAAGACAATAATTTGACTTTCGTTTTCAAAGATGAGCACGGTGAAACCAGCTTTACCAACACTTTCCTTTACGATCCCCAGAGCAATACATGGGAGAACCGGCTCGACAATGTGGTCAAGGGCGAAGCCAAGCCATTCGCGCGGTTCAAGCTGACTAAACAATGAAGTAGGAGACGGCGGCAGCTTTGCGGCCTTTCGAAAGGTACGCGAAAGAGAGTGGGCCGACCGCTTATTATTCCGGTGCAACTCTCAATTGATCAGGTCAGTCGCCATCGAGACGCAAATAACCGATCAGGTATAACAACAGGGTTCCCATCGAAAACGCGGTTGCGACAGCCAGTATCCAGAGGCCATGCCGATGCGTGAATGCCTCAATGCTCTTTCGCCTGCCCTTGCCGTAGCAATATTTGCCCATAGGGGACTCCGAGAGCCTAAGAAGAACAGCTTGTGAGCGGGCCCTAGTCGAGAATCGGCTAGAGCCCGCCCACTGCTGTTCAGCGATTAAAAGTGAAAGCCGAGTTGAGCCGTTAGCGCACGCGGCGTCACGTAGTGGGTTCCGCTAAATGTCGACAGGAAGTTGTATAGAGCCTGCTTATTGGCCACGTTGATAGCGGTAAGCGTTAGACTCCATTTGTAATGGTCGCTTTTGAACAGATTGTCATCGCCTACGGCAAGATCGAATAGGTTACGCGAAGCAATTCGCGGCGGATTGTGGTCGTCGTTCTCCGCTCCATTCGCTGGAACCTGTATAAGGCTTGATGCGAGCGGGGCCGCGCACGGAGAAGGCAGCGGGGTGGTAGGAGTTGCGCGGACGCCATTGCAAGCAAACCCAGCCTGGAATTCCTGATCGGCGCTCAGGGGATTTCCGAAAACGTCTTGTAAGTAAACGGCGGGCGGACCTGTCGGGACTGATTGTGGACAGTCGTTGGCTGGGCCCAGCCCATAGCACGGCGCATTGCCGGCCACCAGGCCGCTGTCGTAGCGCCAGTTGAATCCGACCCACGGGCCGCGCTTCCAAGGTTGATATTGGAGATGAGTTGTCTCATTGAACCTCTCGTCATGGTCGATGCGAAAGGGAGCACCCGGAGCTCCTACAGTGGCACCTGCGCCGCCAATCTGTGGTGGGAAGAAACGGGCCGCCACGCTAGAGAAAACCAGAAGCGCAGAGAAGCCGTGGAGGTTCGGCACACTTATCCGTCCCGCGTATCCGGGAATCTTCGAGTTATGCCATTCAATGGGGAACGTGATCGGGGTGTCGCCGAGTACGCTGAAATCGTAGCCATTGTGGGTGTACTTCGTGATCCACTCACCCGAAAAGACCAAGTATCGACCGAAAGCTTGTTCCAGCCCGGCGTGGAATTCATTGCGAAAACCTGGACTCAAGATCCCGCTCACTCCAGGACTGCAGAGAAGAAGTGGGGACAAGACAGGGTTGCTGCAACCCACGCTGGAGAGAATCAGATTTTCATTGAAGGGAGATTCCAGAGTTCGAGCGTAGGAAACTCGGAGAACCGTATTCGTCTTTTTAACGTTGTAAGCGATCCCAAGACGAGGCTCAGCTTGCCGGGCACTGGATATTCCGTTGTAGAGATCACCTCGAATACCGAGGTTTAACGACCAATTTTTGATTGTGACCGCATCCCTTATGTAGAGGGCAAGCTCTTTCACATCGGTGTGGCCATTAAAGGTGTAAAGGCCGCCGCCACGAGTAAGATCGTAGGGGAACAAGATGGAATTGAAGGCAGGATAGAACGCGCTGTTGGGCGCGTTGGGATTGAACAGCGGACTTGTGGGATCGGCAACATTTGGAGCGTAGCCTGCGATAGCGCATTGCGAGGGATCGGTGAATCCCGACACAGGAATGTTTGGGTTCGCGGCCGTCGCCAGAGTTAAGCATGGAGCGTTGTAGATGGGATCGACGATGCCCAACTTGTCGTTTTCATTGAGAAATGTTTGTTCGTACGTAGCCCCGGCCTTGATATTGTTCACGCCTTTGACGTAGGAAATATCGGATCGTAACCCAGCATTGGTAAGGGTCCGGTTCTGATCGACTGACTGACGCTGCAGACTTGGCGGCCCAAGATCGGCGAATGCATCTTTACTGGGATAGTAGTTGTAATCGTCGCGCCGAACGAAAGCGCCGAGAGTAAATACGGCGTTCGTATTCACTACATGCGTCCAAGAAGGAGCGATGTTGAAGGTCCCGATCTTGGAGCGTTGGTCCGTCGTTCCGACGATAAGATTGGTTCCCGGAACAATGCCTCCGTAGTTCTGCTCTTGCGGAAGAACGCCGTCCAGCCCGCTCCATGGCGTGGCGTTTTGGGCATCGAATGAGTTGGGCGTCTGAAACCAGCTTCGGCTGTATCCCAAGTTCAGGTGAACGGAGTCGGCAGTCGAGAGTTGATAGTCCACCCGATCGAACACGTTTTGTTCGTTGCCCTTGTCATGCATCACCCTGAATTCCGGCGGATCCAGAAACCGACCACTGTTCAAACCGTCTACGGAAATAAAATTTCCCCAGTTCTTGCCCCCATAAGCAAGATCAGCCGCCACGGTGGAAGTTCCGAATGCTCCATAAGAAGCCGTCACGCTGCCATGGGGCTTGGTTACGCCCTGGCCCGAGCGCGTGGTGGCCACAATGACGACGCTGGTTTTTCCTCCATACTCTGCGGGCGGCGCACCAGAGATCACTGACATTGACTGAATGGAGTCGAGCGGGACCTGGTTGGAGAAGACTTTACTTTGCTGGTCGGTAATCGGCTGGCCGTCGACGGAGAACGAATTCTCGGCGTGATCGCCGATCCCATGAAAAAGGCCGTTGGAATCAGCAGCAATTCCAGGCGTCGAGAGAGTAACGAGTGAGCTGAGGGACGAAGACGCACTTTCCAAGGGGAGTCGGTCGAACAAATTCTTGTCGATATCGGAGTGGAAGGTCGAATCATTTTCCACCAAATCTTCGCCAGCCTCGACGGTAACGGTGGTGGAGGAGCTTGACACCTGAAGGCTGATTTTTACCGTGGTTGATACGACCGAGCGGATCTCGACGTCCTGCGCGCTCTTGGCGAAACCAGCTGCCGACACCGTCATGTGATACGGATTAAATGGCACGTTTGGAAAATTGAAGTTGCCTTTAGTGTCGGTTGTGGTGGTTTGGTCATAACCGCTAACCGCCTGATGGATCTCGACGAGTGCGTCGGGGACGACCGCGCCCGAAGGGTCGACGACGGTTCCGCTAATGGATCCAGAGTTACCGCCGGACTGCGCGTAAACGTGAAGAACGAGTGCAAAACAGAACACCACTGAAAAAGCCGCACGAAGCGACTTCTTGTAAGAAGCCAGCATGAATTCCTCCCGAAAAATGAATGAATAGGTCGCGAAAAAGATCACAGGATGGTTCAATGCAAATCGAACCGGGCCTGTTCAAGTAGAAATGTGATCTTTTTAGACCGCGGGAGGCGGGCGTACACACAAGGCGAAGGCAATGAGGCGTTGCTTCGCTACGGCTGTTTGCGGACGAAATGCCACCAAGCGACGGAATACCGGCTTGGGAGCGGGGGAAGCGGTTACTGGTGTAGCGGAATGAGCTGCGATGCAAACCTGGCAAGAGGCAGACTCATCCGCGTTCGAATGATGATGCATGGCAAACGCTAATGCCGACCAGAGTGTCAGCAATAGAGAAAGCCAAGCGACGCGCTTCGAGATCAATCTCATTCCCATTACTCACTACGCGTTTCTCGAATGTACACCGAAACAAGAAACGAATGCAACGAGAGTGCTACGCGAAAGAGAGTGGGCAAGCCTCATTTGTGCTGACTGGTCCCCACGCGCTGATCAGGCGTGCCATGTTGCCGTGGTTCCCACTCTTGCGCACAGAACGCGCAAGAATGGGGCGCCGTCGGCTGGATGATTGCGAGAAAAGCGAGTGACTAACTTACCTCGCCGTCCGGACTGGCGATGACTACCACGTAACCGTCCGGATCGCGCAGCCACATTTCTCTGTGGTTGGGATTCGGGTTGATGTGCGGTTCGACGATGACCTGAGCGTGTAATGCTCGGGCGCGCTCGACGACCTTATCGAAGTCGCTGACTTCGAACCAAAGCAAAACGCCGTGGCCAGGCGGCGCGGCATCGGGGTTGATGAGGTTGGGGTGATCTTCCTTATCCCAGGCATGGAGTTGAAGGATGAGTTCATCGCCGCGCTGCATCCGATCGTACGTGTCGCGATGAGGATGGTCCGGAAGCGCATCGAGCCCGAGCAGTTGCCGGTACCAAGTGCTGCTGGCGCGAACATTGCGTACGGCGATTAGCGGCTGAGCGCGGACAAAAGCGGTCTTCCCCATAGCTTCCATACGGCCTCCCGATGAAATCGGTGCCCGGCAGTATCAGTGTCACGATAAAGCCGGTTAAGCTTTGATTTCATTCGCGGATAGTATTTTTGCTGGTCGGACCCTATCGGTCAAATGGAATACCTTGATGAGGCGGTCAGAAAACTTCTAGGCTGTTGGCGATAGATCGCAGTTACTCATTGACATAGTCCTGAGTGAAATCGCTGTTAAACTTCGGGATAGAGCTGGTATAACGTTGCTACACTTTTTGGAGGTAACAAGAATGTCTGCTTCTTTGTTCCGAGGCCGAGTTATTGTTCAATTTGTAGGGACCAGCTTTTTGTTATTGATTCAGATCGCGTCGGGTCAGGATCAGGCCGCACCCACGTTGCTTCGTCTGCAGCGCTCGCGGACGACGGGGGAAGTAGACGCAACCGGAGGTATGCATGCGCCGGGCGGGAACATATACGCTCTTGGCGCAGCGGGCTCGCAGATGGCGACTTCGAGTTATCCGAATTCCGGTTCGTGCATCGTGGTCTATAACGATGGCAAGTACGCCTTTGAAAGGCGCGATGAATCGACTGTCGGCAAGCCAAAAGTAAGAAGCGCTGAGGGAACTCTTGGAGGAGACGATCTGCAGCAGCTTAAGGCAATTCTCGATAATGAAGAGTTGAAAAAAGTGACTGGCCTGAAACCTCCCGAAACTCCAGCCAATGCGGCGATGCTGCGCGAAGCCGAAATGATGGAGGTGGTGATCGATCGTGAAGGGCAAGCGCAGCAATTTGTTGCGGTCAAGGAGCGCTTCAAGACGCAGGGGTCTACGGGAGTGTCTACCGCGGCTGGCACCGGAATGGATGTATACCTCGATAACGCGTCCGCTTACAGGAAAAACTTGAACCCGCTCGTAAAATGGTTTGAGGGCGTGGAAAAAAAGAGTAAGTCATCCTTGAAGGAATCAAAACCGCAATACTGCACGGCCATGACTTTCTAGTTCCTACGGCTTTCAGGGGCCACATATGATTCGCGGGCAGTTCATACTGTGTATTTTGCTGGGCACTGCGCTTTTCGGTCACGGGCAGACGCGGGAAACAAAAAAAGGTACGCCGCTGCGCCTGCTGCTTTCTGAAGTGCAACCTGGGAGCATGTCCTCTGAGCAGTACTGCATGCTGGTGTTTGACGACCACGGTTTTCATGCCGAAAAGGCGATTCGGAGTAACGGGAAAGATCATGAGCGGACGATATATGAGGGAAACCTCTCGGATACCGACTGGGATACGCTCAATGGAATTCTCGAGAACGATGAACTGCGCAAGCTTAATGTAAAGCCTGGATATTCACCGCTGGCAATGCAGGGTGTCCATCCCTTCGCCATTAGCGTGAGACGGGAAAAAGAGTTCCAGAACCTGGAGTTCGTGGACGACAACAGCCGAAAACCTTATGAAGCGCAGTTGAAGCCACTGCTGCAGTGGTGGAAATCGACCAGAAAGCACATGCCAGTCTCGGAAGCTCCATCAGACAGCCGATGCGCGCTTGACGGTTCGCATAGTGTATTCAGCTATTGAGACGACCCATGATCCGTCAGAGAGTAACCTGCTGATTTATGTGTCGGCAAAGGGATACAAAGGGTGGGTTTATACAGATGCTTCCAATCCAGCACAACCCGTAGTGAGGCTGGCATCCGGCGAGCGAAGAGTGTTGGATATGGAGCTAGAACCTTTACCAAAGACCTCAGGTCGACGCTGAAGCTTTCATCAATTGGTGCAAAATCCGCATCACGCTCACTGAGGATGTGTTCGCCTTATTTCCATCGCCATTCACGTTCTTTCCCATTCCAAAGCGGTCAATGACCGATCAACAACAGGACGAACTGAGAAACCTCCTTAAGAACAAAATCCCACACAAAGTCTAGCCTCCCGTCCGAGATGTGTTAGCCAGGCACTGATCCAATCCAGTGACGGATGTTAGCCAGTTACTAAATCTCCGTTGATATTTAGAAAGCAATACCCGTCGTTCTCGCTCCATTGCTTGACGAAAAGCGTAACCGGTGCACCCGGATCTACGTAGATCGTTGTTGGCTGTTGGATCAGTATGGTTTCTGTACCGGTAATCCCAGAGAAAAAGTTGTGGGCTGTGGTAACTCCATTGACTGTGTTTTCCGAAAGAGGGGTGACCAGATACACACCGAAGTATGCGTAGCCGCACTGGCCGGAAACATAATTGATCACCAGTCGCCCGACCGGCTTGCCATTCGTCGTGGTGGGAACCGTAAAGCTGGTTGGAAAGGGCCAACCCAAGGTTGAGGCTAGCGCAGTACATGTCGCGCCAGAGGCGTCGTCCACGCAGAGATTGGTCTCGAATGGATATGCGGCGGGATTGGTTGCGACGATGGCATTCCCTTTAACGGCGGCCTTGGCGTGGCGGAGGGGAACAAATGGCAATACAATCGCGACAAGCGCGAAGCCCAACGCCAGAAACTTAATCTTGTTGAATCTCTTCATGGCATTTCTCTCCTATCGGTTCGGGAATACTGGGCTTACCCAGGGAATGTTCGTGTCGCGGAACAGAACGAGCGGCTCCAAACAAAACGAACGGGGCCAAAGGGCATGCAATATGGAGGTATGGGGACGGACCCGTTTATCTCACTATTAGACGAATATTTTTTGTTATCAGCGAGGCAGGTCAACGAGCAGCTATGGGGCGTCCCGAGGGCGCAGTATCGTTGAATGCAGAACCGGGAAGGCAGAACCGGAAGGCAGGACAGGCTTTCCTGTCGGCTTACTTGCTGGTTTCGACCATCGGAATCTGCGAGGACAGCTGTAAATTGATCAGAAGATCGATACGGCGATCGATCTGGTACCACAATGCAGTCTTTTTGGGCGAGATGACCTTCTCAAACACCGCGACATACCTCAATCGCAATGCGATGAGTTCTTCGTCAACGGCCGCCAATCTCTTGATGTAATTGTAGGCCTGCGCATCGGTCAGGGTGCCGTAGTTCGCTGCATAATCTTTAATCACCGCCCAGCGTTCGTCGTTGGGTTTGATCGCTTCTTTTCTATACTGCTCAAAGATCGGCCAGAATTTGGTTGCCTCGTCCGGGGTGAGGTTCATGTTTTGCGCGACGATCTGCTTGCGCTGTGCGCGGATGTCCGCCCGCAGCATCTGGATGTCGTCGTCTGAAAGGCTATGCGGTTGGGCATCTGCATCCGAAGCGTCTTGGGCTGCGGGCTTCTGAGACATCTGAGCGAACATCGATACGCTGCACACGAACAGTACGCTGAGGACAAGCAATAGAGCGTTGATACTCTTCTTCTGCATTTGTTGCCTCCCTCCGATTCCTAAAGGACGGTCCGCCACTAAAGGTAACTGGCAAATGATGGTAACACTAGTGGCATCTCGCGTCGTTTATTGTTTGGGGTGATATCTGATTTCGCCAACGGTGCAACTCGCCTACTCACCAGTGTCAATTGACGTCAAACCACCATCTCACTTGTTGGCCCAACACCGTGCGCGACGCCTCTTGCGGATCGACTACGCCGCAGCCATCTTCAGCGGTAAGGGCGATCATCGCCTGAATGATCCATCCCTGTGCGTGTTTTCGAGTCCGGATGCTTGGAGTATCATGAGCGGAAAATGAAGAACACTGCCGTGTTGCTCTTAAGTACTCCGATGCCGCTTGCTCGCAAAGGCGTGGTAGCGGAGATCTCCCAATTCCTGATTGGGCACCATGGAAGCGTCTTGCACAGCGACGATCATCTGGACAGTGGACGCGACTTGTTTCTATCGAGGCTGGAGTGGGACCTTGATGGGTTCGATATTCCGATCTCTGATTTTGAACACTACTTCCAGCCCGTGGCCGAACGCTTCCGGATCCACTACAACCTGGCATTGACTAACTACCGTCCCAAGATCGCCATTCTGGTTTCCGCTTATGACCACTGTCTTGCGGACTTGCTTTACCGGCACAGAAACGGCGATCTGGCGTGTGACATTGTCATGATTATCAGCAATCATCCGACTGCCAAGCCATTAGCCGACTTTCATAACGTCCCGTTCCATCTGCTGACCAATCCGCAAGACAAACGCGAGTCGGAGCGGGAGATGCTTGGGCTACTGGGGCAGAACGTCGACCTGATCGTACTGGCGCGCTACATGCAAATTCTGGGACCGGATTTCGTCGCTCAGTACCTGTTGCGGATGATCAATATACACCATTCTTTTCTTCCTGCTTTCATTGGGGCGAAACCCTATCATCAGGCTTTTGAGCGCGGCGTGAAGCTGATCGGGGCCACCAGCCATTACGTTACGGCGACCCTGGACGAAGGACCGATTATCGAACAGGATGTGGTGCGCGTTTCGCATCGCGACACGGTTGAGGAGATGGTGGGCAAAGGTCGTGATCTGGAGAGAGTTGTGCTCTCGCGAGCGGTGCGCTGGCATCTGGAAAATCGCATCCTGGTGTATCAGAACAAGACGGTTGTGTTCGCCTAGGAACCGGACGAATTGGTGATCGACGAAATATCGGCATTACGCTCATCGGGGGCGGTCTGTTCTCAGTTGGTGAAGTCGCCTCGGCGCTCGCAAGGCAAGTTCGGGTAGAACAGAACCTTACCAGCGATCTCAAGCGGCTCCAGCTGCTGCTCTTCCGTTCTCGAGTGCCGGTAGAAGAAGTTTCAGAAGCGCTTGATCAGAGAACGGGTTCTGACCTGAGATCAGCTCGCGATCTTGAAGCACGTAACTCGACCATGGAGCGAGCACACTTACATCGCCGCCCGCCGTACGCAATGCGAAGTCGGGGTAGAAGAGAACCTTGCCCTCAATCTCAAGCGGCTCGCGCTGCTGCTCTTCCGCTGTCGAAAAGATAGTCATCTTATATCCAGCATAGATCCAGCCTTTGGCCTTGGCTTGCGCTCCGGCTACATCGCCCGCCGCCAGCGCGGCGACGAACTCCCAAGAATTGGGAAGGGCTGAGAGAAGTGAAATCGGGCCATGGCAAAGCACTGCCGTAGGCTTGGATGTCTCATGAAAGTGCCTCATCACGGTGCCAGCGTCAGGATCGTCGAGAAGATCGATCATCGGACCGTGACCGCCGGGGACGAAAACAGCGTCATATTGATCCAGGCCCGATGCGACGACATCCGCGATGCGCATTGGATCTCTGAGCCCCTTCAGGCCGTCGCGGAATAGCATATAGTCCTCAAGCTTGGCCGCGTCTCCGCCGAAGAAATCGGGGACCTCTGAATGCACATCCACTTGCGGTGTGTTGCCTTTCGGGTTGGCGAAGGTGATTTCGTAGCCCTCCTTCATCAGGGCGCGAACCGGAACCGTCAGTTCGTTGAGGTAGTAGCCAGCGGCCTTATAAACCTTGCCATCTTTCAACGGCAAACCGCGACCGCTCGAGACCAATACCAGGACTTTTCCTTTTGTTGTCATTTTGTTCTCCGTTCTGAAATCCGTGAGACCATCTGGAATCAACCACAGGTCTGGCCGCGCAGAATTATACCTTCCGTCCGATCATTTCTCAATCATTGGCGATGACGTGGCGACCGGGATTGTTGAAGTCATTTGTCATGCCAGTGCCGCTTCGCGGAGCCTACCGAGAGCACGACCCGGTACGGAAGTCCTCATTGTTATAGCGAGGTTATAGCGAGGTTATAGCGAGCTTCGAGGTGCAACCACTCGTGGTCCGCGGTGAAAGTGGGTGTTGCATAGGCTTCTCCGCTGGCAGGTAGATAGCCGTCCAGAGTGAGCGAGTATTGCCAGGAATCGGCATCGGAGGCCTCCGGCCTGGGCGCAGGGTTGTGAGGCTGCGGCTTGGGCTCGTACGTCTGTGCCCAGCCACAAACTGAGAAGAGCAGTCCTGCGAATAGTGCATTGCTTCGAAACAGTTGCGAGGTCGGACCTCCCAGCACCAACGAGAAATCTGCTGGCTCCTCAAAAGGTTTGGGTTTTGCCCGCTAAGGATCTGAAAGTCGATCACAATTGAGCGGTCTGACTTTGGTTGCTGACGCTCCCGAATCTCGTAACCTCTCGCCGGAGTATATGAAAAGTTGCAGAAACAGCCGCTCTAGCCGTTTGGTCATCGTCCCGGGATTTTGTCAGTTCGTCACTCGCTTTCGAACTCTGAAATGTTGGGCCCGTAGTCTCGCGTAATTGTTGTGAGCGTGGAGCAACACATGCTCATTCATCCTCGGCACCACGACCTTCCCGGAGGAAAAAAGATATGAGCACACTTAGACAGTTGCGGAATTTCTGGATACCGGCGGTTATGACGATTATTCTGGCTTGCTTCAGCAATGCGGTCGCGCAAGCAAGCTACAAAGTTCAGGATTTGGGCGTTCGGCACCCTGACGACCTGGGCATGGCCATGGGCCTCAATAATTACGGCTGGAGTTTGATCATGGATCAGCTCCTGGATCCTTTCAGCGTCTCCCTTTCCGCCAACCTCGTGGCAGGCACCGATAGGATCAGCATCGGCGAACTCAACCTCGAACTGGGCACGCTTGGAGGAAAGAACAGTTCGATCAATTGGAATGGAATCAATGACCCCGGGGAGGCTGTCGGTATGTCTGAAACGTCGGTTCCAGATCCGAATGGCGAAGACGTTTGCGGTTTTGGCACACACCTTACCTGTCTTCCGTTTCTTTGGAAAAACGGCGTCATGAAGGGTCTCCCACTGGTGGGCGGGAATAACGGGCAGGCCAGCGGCATCAATAACAGCGGACAAGTCGTAGGATATGCGGAAAATGGTGTCGTGGACTCCACCTGTGCGCCTGACACCACTAATAATCGGATTGACCGGCCGGTGTTGTGGACCAAAGGCAAAGCCCAGGTTCTTCCTACGGGTAGCGATCCAGACGGGGTCGCGTACGGCATCAACAATCAAGGTCAAGCCGTAGGTTACTCGGGAACCTGCATCGCAGTGAATCACGCCGTATTGTGGGACAACGACACTGCCACCAACCTTCCGAACCTCGGAAATCCCTACGCCGTAGCCTACGCCATTAACAGCCACGGCCAAATAGTTGGGCAGGCCATTAACGCTGACGGCACACCGTTGGGCGTTCTTTGGCAGAACAATTCCGTCAAAAGCCTCGGCGGCCTTCTGCCGGGAGATGAAGCCAACTTTGCCACCAGCATCAACGACCAGGGCCAGGCGGTAGGAAGCTCATTTGCCCAGGGTGCCTGGTCGCACGGCCTCATCTGGCAGAACGGCGTGACCATCGACCTTAACACTCTATTTCCGGCAAGTTCCCACCTGTACGTAATCTCGGCTAGCAACATTAATGACAGCGGACAAATCGCGGGTATGGCGGTGGAGACGGCCGGGCCGCACGCGAACAATATCGTCCACGCCTTTCTGGCAACCCCGGTAAACGAAAACATGGGCAAGACGATTGCAGAGGTCATAACTACGCCTCCGGCAATGAATTTGCCCGCGGCGAATGTTGGTAAGCTGCTTTCGCCGAGGTCCGCACACTGCGCTATGCACGCTAAAGGCGCTCTCTGAGCTTCCGCAGCGTGCATTTGCAGCGATGCTGCGCCAAGGTGCAACATGTGAGGTTTTGCAGAACATTCTGGGTCACGCGAATATCGACGGGACCCAGAATATCTTCGGTTTGATTGGGCTTTCGCTAGGGGTGCCATCTTTTCGAACTGAGGGCGGCGATCCACTCGCGGTAGCAGCGCTTCCTCTCTTAGTTTCGTGGCCTCGGGTTCGGGCTCACATTTTGCCTTCTCTTCACAGACCGCTGCCTTCTTCTGAAGCTCCTCTATCGTGGCACCGGCGGGAACCAGTTTCATGGCAATGCGATTATTTCGTGGGGTATCGCGTTCGTTGCGATGAATGGGATGGCTCGAACTTCTCTGCTCGCGTAATTCTTAGCGCGTGAAATGGCGTGATTACAATACTCGACGGGCGGGTTTTTCGAGGACATCTAGCTTGAGTGTGCTGCGAACCACCCTAGGACTCTCCGACTAAACTCGTTCGCCTCCCTAATGCCGTAAGTCGTCAGCCCTCCGCTGTTGCCGTGGTGGCGAGCGTCGGGCAGCAACACGCTGTAGTGATTCTGGAGGAGCCAACGGCCATAGCCGTACATTCCAAGCCGATTGTCGGAAACGCCGTGCAGAAGGATTACCGTGTTTCCATTCGCTTCCCGCGGACGCATAAACCAAGCGCGAAGGGATACACCGTCTTGAGTTACAAGTTCCACATCACGAAACTCCACAGAATTCTGTTGCGCAGACGCTTCTGCATTGCGCTCCTCGGATTGGCTGATCGGCGGGCTGGCGGGGTGTAGTGCGATCTCGCCGAGTCCGATACCTCCGAACACTGTTCCTAGCAGATAGAGCACAGCCAGGGTTAGGGACAAGTACCACAGAATGGAGCGATGGGGCGGCATGAACTGGGAATTCTAACAGTTGGCTTAACATCACTCATTGGTTGGCTCTAGGGCCGACGGAGTTCAAATGCGCCTCTAGCTCCGCAATCGGCATGAGTTCCGCCATGCCGAAATTTACGAACGCCTTTGGCCGGTAGAGTATCTTCCACTTCCCGGCGGACTCAACCATCATGTCTGGGTTAAACAGCACGGCTCCAGAAAAGTCATCGCCCGACTCTACGGCAATCACCGTACGTCGCCAACTGCCTTTGCCTACACCGACTCGGCAGTCAAAGACTATGATTCTGATCCCCCGTGGTTCTCCGTCGATTACATTCCAAACCTTCAAAGGCGCCTGGAACGGTGTCCCGCCCAACGTTAGAGACAGCGGTAAGGCATTTCCTAGGTAATGAAAATCCAACCGATTGGCCAATGCTCGGACCCCGTTGGCACGGTGACGCTCTACCTGATAGAGCACGATGAACGAGGCCAATACCACTCCAGCCATAAAGATGAAAGGAATGGAATTCATTCGAACGCACTTTATATCACGTCAACTGACGCGATACCTCGATAAAATCTGATTTCGACCGGCTGGCGCACCACTATTCCAGAGTCTGAAGTCGAGGCCGGGCTAGAAAAATCCTTTGATGCGGTCGTCCGGTGTGCCCACGCTTCGACAACCGCGAAGCGTGGGGCAGCCTCGATTGTGAGGATCTGAAATAAAGAACTAGGTGAACCAGTCTCTCGTGGCTTATTTGGAGCACCAGCAGTTCACGTATGCTACGACCGCATTCCGATTTTCCCGTTGGCGGCCGACTCTTCTTATTAGTGTGTCTCGACCATGGTCTCTGCCAATTTATGCAGCGCGTCCTGATTCACTGGACGCGTATAGAACATGTGGCCGCCGGGAAATTCGTGGACTTGTACTCGGTTCGCGTCTCCCATGACGGGCATCTGGTCTACGCTTAGGATTGATCCCATGAACGGGCAGGAGAGGTCGTTCCATCCGTGGACGATCAGCACGCGAAGTTTGGGATCGGCTGCTACTGACTCGCGGAGATCCCCTACCGCGCCCTTGCGCAGGTCATCGCTGCGATCCCATTGCCGGTTCACGTCGTAGGACAACGCTTCATATCGCCCATCGTATTTCCAGCCCACCGTGCGCGTGATGAAGTCGACCATGGCTGTGGTCGTTGGCGCGATGATGCTCTCCAGAATCGGATCTCCACTCTCTTGCGTTGGCGCGTAGGGAAACGGATCGGGCGCGGTGACATTCGAGTCGTAGACGCTGCCGAGCAGTCCTTTCGTCCGGTGGACTTCGCGGAGATAGGCTCCGATGTCGAGGCGCCCGCCGGCGAATTTCACAAACTTCGGATCGAGTCCTGTCATCTCGGTAACGTGCGCGATCATTGCGTCGGTCGCGGCAGTGTCGCTGCGTCCTTTGAGCAGCGCCGCGGCATAGTCTCCACGGGTGTAGGCGATGACCTGCTGCATGGCATCGGACGTCAGCTTCCCTTCGGACTCGAGATGCGCGGCGGTTATCGAGGGCAGGTCGATCATCCAGGGAATCGGCGAGAGATTTCGATCGCCTTCCTCTGGGTTCAGATATGGGCTCACCAATACCACTCCATTCATGGCCACGCCCAGCCTCGATTGCAGATAGTGAGTGATGCGAGGTCCGCGATAGCCGCCGTAGCTCTCGCCCACAAGATATTTTTTGTCGAGCAAACGATCGCTCTGCACCAGCCACTTGTAAATCACGAGAGAGAGATACTCGATGTCCGGAGTCGCTCCATAAAACAATTTCTTGGTCTCGGCCTCGTCTACCAGAGAGCGCGAAAATCCGGTGCCGATCGGGTCGATAAAGACCATGTCGGTAAAGTCGAGCCAGGTTCCGGGATTGTCGGTCAGCGTGGCCGTGTCCGAAGGCGAGTTACCCTCATTCGCAAACGCGATATGCTTGGGCCCGATGGCTCCCAGGTTCAGATAGACGGACGAGGCTCCCGGGCCGCCGTTGAGGGCGAAGGTGACGGGGCGGTGCGGGCCTACGTCTTTGCCTTTTGCCTCGTCCAACGTGTAGGCGGTGTACATCACCACGCCGGTGGGCTTGTCGTCCTTGCTTTTGAGCGTGATTGTGCCGACGGTCGCGGTGTAGTGAAGCGTCTTGCCGTTCACGGTGATGGTCTGCGGTGTGGACTTGTCGGCGGGCAGAGGATTCTTTGGTGGCTCGGCGGGCTTTGCATCGGCGGACTTTGCATCGGCAGATTTTGCTGCCGCAGGAGTTGCGGTGGCGTCATCCGACGGCTTAGCAGATTGGCTGTGCTGGGCGAATGCAGGAAGGGCGAAGAGGGCGAGTGCAAGAACGAAATTGGCGAAAGTCATTCTCAATAATGTATCTAGAATTAAAGGCTGACGCAAAGGCGGAGTTACGCTAGCGAGCCGGAACACGATCGCTCCAATCAAGCAAAGGCCAGTAGCGACGCGGATATGTGGTTCCCACTCTTGCGCAGAGAACGCGCAAGAATGGGGCGCCCTCAGATGGGGTGATGATAGACAAAAACCATAACTCTCGACGGGGGAGACCCGTTTTCTGGAGACCCGTTTTCTATAGTTGTCCGGCGGCGTTTGGACGGGGCCTGAACGGCGGCCCGCACTGGACTGTTGTAACTTGGGCCTTTGAGGCTTGGGGTTGAGAATTGAATTCAGACTATCTAGTCCCGCCCTGCGGATCTATTTGCGTACCTATTAAGGACGACGCCATGCCGAAACAGAAAGGCTTTTCGCTGATCGAGTTGCTAATCGTAGTGGCCATTATCTTGATCATCGCTGCCATTTCCATTCCGAACTTGCTGCGGGCTCGGATTGCGGCGAACGAGTCGTCCGCGGTGGCGTCGATTCGCACCATTAACACATCCATGATTTCCTATAACTCGGCGTATCCGACGGTGGGCTATGCACCCAGCCTATCGGTTTTGGGAGGCACCTGCACGGGAACGGTGATACCGACCACGGGCACCGCCTGTTTGATCGATTCGACGCTCGCGGCGGGCACGAAGAGTGGATACACATTCAAAATGGTGGGTTCGGGCGGTCCTCCGTCAGGGACTTATTACGCTTACGGAAACCCGTTGACGCAGAACACGACTGGCGTACGTTCTTTCTGCTCGACCCAGGACGTCGTAATCCGGTACACCACGGTCGCAATGACGACCTGCGTTGGGACTGAGACTCCGCTACAGTAAGGTTGCATCTAGCCGACTTGTTGCGCGAGCAGGAGGCAAGGCCCTATCCGTGCGCCGATCTGAAGACAATCTGCAATAATTTAAGCATGTGTGGCCGCTACCGATTATCCCGGCGAAAGCAATTGATCGAGGAATATTTCGAAACCGCACCGAGCGATGTGGAATGGTCGCCACGCTATAACATCGCACCGACTCAAACGGTGCCAATTGTTCGGCAGCACGCGACGCGATCTGTCCGGCAACTTTCGATGGTTCGCTGGGGATTGATTCCGTCGTGGTCCGATGATGCATTCTCTGCTGCGAAGATGATTAATGCGAGATCGGAATCGGCGGCGACCTTGCCGGCTTTCCGCGATGCGATGAAATCTCGCAGGTGTGTAATCCCGGCCGACGGATTTTATGAGTGGAAGAGGAATGGGAAAATCAAACAGCCATTCTGTTTTGAAATTGACGACGGCAAGCTGTTTGCCTTCGCCGGAATTTGGGAACGATGGCAAGACCCGACCGGGCAATGGATCAAATCGTGTTCGATTCTAACGACGGCTGCGAATGCGATGATGGCACCTGTGCATGATCGAATGCCTGTGATTCTCGATCCGGATGATTACGATCTATGGCTCGACCCAGGCATGAAAGATGCGACGGTAGTATCTGAATTATTGAAGCCCTATGGTGGCAAAATGCGGGCGTATCCCGTGAGCAGTCGCGTCAACCACGTCGCGAACGATGATGCGGAGTGTTCCGCGCCGGTTGAGGCTCACGTACAAGAGGGATTATTTTCGTAAACGAAAACCTATAAAATAAGGATGGTCGTGGGTAAGGTGCAAATACCGACACCTACTATCCATGCGTTCGATACATTTGTGCATGCCGGACGTATCTTCTCATCAGGAACTTTTATCTTCTTGTTTTGTTTTGTATCAAAAAGAACAGACAATCACCCTAACGTGTGTGACAATCCGGGGCGTTATGCGAGAAAAACGCGAAAAATGGATGGAACTGGCGGCTCAGGTTGCCGATGAACAAGACCCGGAAAAGTTGTCTAAGCTGATAAGTGAACTGGCCCGCCTGTTAGATGAAAAACAAGCCCGACTCATCCGTGAGGCTACTCCGGCTAAACGCTCTGAATGATGAATTTTCCTGATTCTAGACTTGTCGACGGCGTCGGAGTCAGCGTTTGTGGTTCCCACTCTTGCGCACAGAACGCGCAAGAATGAGGCACCCGAGTTGGGTGATATAGACAAACTGGACTTTGCACAGAGAGTTAAGGGGCTTGGTTGAGGAGGTGGTAGCCCCGGCAGGAATCGAACCTGCATAGTCAGTTTAGGAAACTGAAGTCCTATCCGTTGAACGACGGGGCCATGCGAAATTAGGTTAGCAGGTTGGGAAATGGGTTGCCAAATTTGGGGTGGATGAGGTCCTTCCCCTTCGGCTACGCTCAGGGTCATGATGACAACTGTGGCGGTGGAAATGACAGGTGGAATTATTTGATTACGATCCGCCGCCTACGAAGTGGACTATCTCTAACCGATCTCCTTCATGTAATGGCGTCTGCGGCCATTGGTCGCGGGGGACAATTTCGCGATTCAGTTCTATGGCTACCCTATCCGGCTTCATGCCGAGGCCTTCTACTAAGGCGCCTAGAGTTTCGGCGGACGAGACTTGATCCTCGCCGTTGATGGTCAGGTTCATAAGACTTCTAAATCGCGGGGCGCAGCTGGAATTTGCGGGTGGCGGTTCGTCCGGCGAAACTTGCCTGGACTAACACGGAGGAATCGGGGAGTAATTTTTCATCCACCTGAACGTTCATCTCGGCGTGGCCCTTGGCGTCGGTGAGAACCTGGGCGTAGTAGGGCACGGCATCGGGACGCGCGAAGCGCAGCGTCAGGCGGGCGCCTTCAACTGTGGTGCCTCCATCGGTGACTCGGATGTGCATGGTCAACGATCCGCCGGCATGCACGGAATTGGCATTGATCCATTCAAGATCAAGTTCTTTCACGGTGGCAAGGGTTTCGGGCGTGTCCCGCTTGTCTAAGATGGAATCAAGTTTGCCCTCGCGGATGGCGTCGAGGACCTCGCGATGCAGTTCGCGCAGAATTTTTTCTTTATCCTGATCGTTCTGTGGACTGCCGGCACCGTAGGGGATGGCGTGCTTGCCGACGCAGCGACCTTTGACGAAAACTTGCGTCTGCAGCAACTGTTCCGCTTCGCGGGCTTCGCTCTGCACGTGGTAGACGGTATCTTCGTGCCGAATGTCAGTGTTGAAACCGAAAATCATGCGATTCAGGCTTTCCCCGGCCCTGTCTTAGTGTTGATCTTGTCTTTATCTTGCACGACATCTGGAACAATATTCGTGTCAAGACAGGTTCGTCCGGATGAAACTACTGTTAAAACGCGTACTTAGCTTGACACATCTGCCCGTCAAAATTAGTCTGGAACGTTTACTGTTGCTCTCAGCGCAAATTATATATAGCTCGTCCTATGCCGGACAATTATTTCGCTCGCTACCTGCCCCTCCTGATGCACTTTGGCATCGCTACGATCCTTGCGAGCGCGATTGTCACGCTTTCGTGGCTGATCGGCCAGCATAAACCGGGCCGGGCAAAGATGTCGCCGTATGAGTGCGGGGTTCAGCCCATTGGCGACGCTCAGGGACGATTCTCCGTCAAGTTCTACCTGGTTGCCATGCTTTTTATATTGTTCGACGTAGAAGCCGTCTTCCTTTACCCCTGGGCGGTGATCCTACGCGAACTGAAGATGTTTGGCTTCTGGGAAATGATGGTGTACATCGCGATCGTGCTGGTTGGCCTCTTTTATGTATGGAAAAAAGGCGTACTCGATTGGGGATTGACGGCGCTTAAGCGGGGAGATTTCTGATGGCGCTCGCTCCCCCGATTACAGATATCGAGCAATTGAAGTCGCATCCCGCATTGGGCCGCCTGGTGGAGTGGAACTCCTCCGTGGTGCAGGAAGTCAGGTTCGATCGCGAAGAGTTGACGATCTGGGTCGCGAAGGAAGCGATTCGTGAAGTCTGTGCCATTTTGCGCGACTTTGCGGATTGTCCTTTTAATTATCTCTCTGATCTTACTTGCGTCGATTGGTATCCATCGGAGCCGCGGTTTGAGGTGGTTTATCATCTGCTCTCAATTTCTAAAAAAGAGCGGGTGCGTTTGAAGGCTCGGCTGGATGGATCGAGTCCGGCGATTGAATCGGTGACATCGGTTTGGCCGGCGGCCAATTTTTTTGAGCGTGAAGTGTTTGATCTGTTTGGCGTGCGCTTCACGGGACATCCCAACCTGAAACGAATGCTGATGCCTGATGACTGGGAAGGCCATCCTCTGCGGAAGGACTACCCGGTGGAAGGCTACCGATAAGCCATGGCGGAATTTCCTACTACGATCATCGAAACTGTCGGCGAGCCCGATCAAGACAGCACCATGATTTTAAACATGGGGCCGCAACACCCTTCGACTCACGGGGTGCTACGGCTGGTGCTGGAGATTGATGGCGAGACGGTGTTGCGGGTGAAGCCGGAGATTGGCTATCTGCACACGGGCATTGAGAAGACCTGCGAGGCCAAGTTTTATCAGCAAGTAGTGCCACTGACGGATCGCATCGATTATCTCTGTCCCATGACCAATAACCTCACCTACTGCCTGGCAGTAGAGAAGTTGCTGGGATTGGAGATCCCTCCAAAGGCGCAGTGGATGCGGGTTTTAATGAATGAGTTGACCCGCATCAATTCGCATCTGGTCTGGCTGGGAACACATGCCATGGACCTAGGCGCGATGACCGTCTTCCTTTATTGCTTCCGCGAGCGCGAAGATGTGCTGCGATTCTTCGAGATGGTGAGCGGACAGCGGATGATGACCTCTTATTTTCGCATCGGCGGACTAGCGCTGGAGCCGCCGATTGGATTCTTTGAAAAGGTAAAGAAGTTTGCGGACCGGTTTCCGGGGAACGTGGATGAGTATGAAAATCTGCTGACGGGAAATCCGATTTTCATGATGCGGACGAAGGGCGTTGCCTATCTGAGTCCGGAAGATGCGATTGCCATGGGCGCCTGTGGCCCAACGTTGCGCGGGAGTGGCGTCGACATTGATCTGCGCAGAGATAATCCTTATACGGGTTACGAGAATTTCAAGTTTAAGGTGCCGGTTCGTACCGAGGGCGATGTGTTCGCGCGATATCTTTGCCGGGTTGCTGAATTACGGGAATCGATTGGGATCGTGCAACAGGCGCTGGCGGGAATGCCGGAAGGACCGATCAAAGCGGACTCTCCCAAGGTAGTGTTGCCGGATCGCGAAAAGATGAAAACGCAGATGGAAGCGCTCATCTACCATTTCAAAATTATTACAGAGGGCTTCACGGTTCCGGCGGGCGAGGTTTATCAGGCGGTCGAATCGCCGCGCGGCGAGATGGGATATTACGTCGTCAGCGACGGCACCGCGAAACCATATCGCGTACACATGCGCGGACCGTCGTTCGCGAATCTGCAAGTGCTGGCCAAGATGTGCGAGGGCGGGCTTATTGCGGACGTGATTGCGGCGATTGGAAGTATTGATGTGGTGGTGGGGGACATTGATCGATAGAACATTTGTAATTGGTGATTTGTAATTTGTAATTTAATAACCCATGACTCCGGATGAGTTGCGCGCTCGGACTAAGTCATTTGCGCTTCGGGTCGTTAAGCTTTATCGATCGCTTCCGCGATCCGCCGATGCGCAGGTCATGGGGAAGCAGCTTTTACGGTGCGGGACTTCGGTTGCAGCAAACTATCGGGCTTCTTGCCGTGCTCGATCGCGAGCTGAGTTTGCGGCTCGAATTGGCATCGTGGTGGAAGAGGCGGACGAGAGCGGGTTTTGGTTGGAAATGCTGGCTGAGGCGGGAATTATCCGCATGGCCTTGCTGAAAGAGTTACTTAAAGAGTCGAAGGAGTTGACTGCTATTTTTACAGCAACGCAATACACAGTAAGAAAACGGAATTGAACAGTTAAGATTACATATTGTAAATTGCCAATTACAAATTCATGAAGTTTTCTGAAGAATTCGAGACGCGGTTTGCGGCGATGCTGACGCATTATCCGACGAAGCGCTCGGCGCTTGTGCCTACGCTGCTTTATGCGCAGGATGAAGCTGGCTTTTTGAGCGACGAGGTTATTACGGAACTGGCGCAACGACTTGATCTGACGGAGCTCGAAGTCCGCAACGTCATCAGTTACTACTCGATGCTGACTACCAAGCCGCGCGGGAAGTACAACGTGCAGGTTTGCACGAATATCGCTTGCATGCTGGTCGGTGGTGAAGAGTTGTTTGAACACTGCGAGAAGAAGCTTGGCATCGGCAACAAAGGCACAACGCCTGACGGGCTGTTTTCACTGGAAGAGGTGGAGTGCATTGGCGGATGTAGCTGGGCTCCGGCGGTGCAGGTGAATTACGAGTTCCATGAGAATCTGACCAACGCGAAGATGGACCAGGTGCTGGACGAGTATCGGAAAAAAGGAACGCAGTGAATTTGTAATTGGCAATTTGTAATTTGTAATTGAAAGGCGAATGACGCAGGCCTCGGTTTTCAATCACTAATTGCAAGTCACAAACTGAAAATGGCTTTTCTAGTTTCCCATCCCGATGAGATCAAGGTGATCTCGAAGCGCTTTGGTCAAGGCGCTACGAATATCGATCGCTATCTCCAGCTGGACGGCTATAAGGCTGTGCAGAAGGCGCTCGCGATGAAGCCGGACGACATTATTAATGAGGTGAAGAGTTCCGGCTTACGCGGCCGGGGCGGCGCCGGATTCAGTACGGGGATGAAGTGGTCGTTTGTTCCGAAGCAATCGGCCAAGCCGAAATATGTGCTTTGCAATGGAGACGAGAGTGAGCCGGGCACTTGCAAAGATCGCTTGATTTTAGAACACGATCCGCACTCGGTGATTGAAGGTGTGATGATCGCGGCGCTCGCAATCGGCGCGCATACTGGCTACATCTATGTGCGTGGCGAGTATCGCTATCTGCTCGTCATTATGCAGAAGGCGATTAAAGACGCCTATGACAAGGGATTTCTGGGCAAGAACATTTTCGGCAGTGGATATGATCTCGACATTTACTGGCACGGTGGAGCGGGCGCTTACGAAGTCGGCGAAGAATCGGCTTTGATGGAATCGCTCGAGGGCAAGCGCGGCATTCCACGAATCAAGCCTCCCTTCCCTGCCGTGGTCGGCCTGTGGGGCGGCCCGACGGTCATTAATAATGTCGAAACGCTGGCTGCCGTGCCTCCGATCATGTTGGGCGGGGCGGATTGGTACGCGAAACTTGGCACGGCGAAAAATGGCGGGACTCGGCTGTTCTGCCTGGCGGGAAATCTTAATAAGCCTGGAGTTTATGAACTGCCGATGGGTTACAACCTGAAGAAGATGATCTATGAGGTTGGCGGCGGAATTCCTAATGGACGCAAGTTGAAAGCTGTTGTGCCTGGAGGGTCGTCGACGCCGGTGCTCTTGCCCGAAGAGATCGACGTTGCGATGGATTTCGACTCGGTGGCGAAGACGGGATCGATGCTGGGATCTGGCGGCGTAGTGGTGCTCGACGACACGGCTTGTATTGTAAAGTTTGCGCTACGCACTATGAAATTCTACCGGCATGAAAGTTGTGGCTGGTGTATTCCCTGTCGCGAAGGTACGGATTGGCTGGAGAAGACGCTGATTCGTTTCCATGCGGGCGCTGGGACGAAGAAGGATATCGACAACATGTATTACCTGTCGGAGAACATGTTGGGGAAAACATTCTGTCCGCTGGGCGACGCGGCGGCGATGCCCACGATGGCGTTTGTGAAGAAGTTCCGTCAAGAGTTTGAAGACCATCTGGATGGGAAGGCTTGTCCGTTTGAGAAGGCGGGCGAGCCGATGCTGGTTTGATTTTGTAATTTGGTAATCGGGTAATTTTGTAATTTGAGAACCTGATGCCGTTGCAACAAGAAGAGCTTCGAGATCGAACGAAGAAGTTTGCAGTTAGAATTGTGCGAGTTTTCGGGCGCTGCCGTTCAAGACCGACGCGCAAGTGCTGGGTAAGCAGCTGATGCGATCTGGAACATCGGTCGCGGCGAATTACCGAGCAGCCTGCCGGGCTCGATCGAAGGCGGAATGGGTCGCAAAGATTGGTAATTGTTGTTGAAGAAGCAGATGAAACGGTTTTTTGGCTTGAAATGTTGTCGGACTGTGACATCGTGCCTCCAAAGAAGTTAGTATCGCTGTTGGCGGAAGCACATGAATTAAGCGCAATTTTCACGGCGTCGCAATTTACCGCTCGCAGAAATCGATAGAACTTAAATTACAAAATTGCCCGATTACAAAATTACAAAATCCAAATGGCTGATGTAACACTCACTGTCGATGGAAAGAAGATCACGGCTCCCGCGGGGTCGCTGCTGATCGATGCCTGCAAGAATGTGGGCATTGAAGTTCCCTCTTTTTGCTACTATCCCGGGCTGTCGTTGCAGGGCGCTTGCCGCATGTGCCTGGTGAAGATCGAGAAGATGCCCAAGCTGCAGACGGCCTGCACAACAACCGTGACCGAGGGCATGATCGTCGCGACTGACAGCGATGACGTTCGCCAGGCGCGCAAGGCGATGGTCGAGATGCTGCTTGGTAACCATCCGCTGGATTGCCCGGTGTGCGATGCGGGCGGCGAATGCGAGCTGCAGGACATGACGTTCTCCTACGGCGCCGCTGAATCGAAATTCATGGAGGCCAAGAACCACAAGGAAGAGCAGCAGTGGTCTCCGGTGGTGTATTTCGATCGGCCGCGCTGCATCTTGTGCTACCGGTGCGTGCGCGTTTGCGGGGAAGGCATGGATGTTTGGGCGCTGGGAGTGCAGAACCGGGGCGTCGGTTCGGTCATTGCTCCTAATGTCAGTGCGCCCGATCAGGACAACCATCTTGATTGCGAAGAGTGTGGCATGTGTATCGATATTTGCCCGGTCGGTGCGTTGACGTCGGGCGCATATCGTTACAAGACGCGCCCGTGGGAGATGAATCACGTGGGTACGATCTGTACTCACTGCGGAGATGGCTGCAAGACCACGCTGGGCGTGCGGCGCAGCGATACTGGCTCGGAGATTGTCCGCGGGGATAATCGGGACAAGAGCGGAATCAATGGCGATTTTCTTTGCGTCAAAGGGCGTTACGCTTTTGACTTTGCGCATAACAAAGAGCGCATCATGCAGCCGCTAATCCGTAAGAACGGGAAGTTGACTCCTTCAACCTGGGAAGACGCTTTTGAGTTGATCGGCAAGCGGTTTCGAGAAGTGCGCGACGGCGTGAATAAGGAAGGCCAGGGCGGGAGCGCGATTGGCGTAGTTGGATCGAATCGCACGACCAACGAAGAAAATTATCTGCTTTCGAAGTTTGCGCGGGTCGTGCTCAAGACCAACAACGTCGATCACCATCGAACAGCTGATTATCCTGCTCTCGCGGCGGCTTTGCACGGCAAACCGGGGAAAACGGCTTCCATGCGCGATGTGTTGGATGCGCCTGCGATTCTGCTAATTGGGAATGATCCTACGAATCAGCATCCGCTGCTGGCTTGGCAGATTCGGACTAATGTCCGGCTGCGCCGGGCGAAGCTTTATGTGATCAACTCTCTGCCGATTAAATTAGAGCGGCAGGCGGCAGGATTTGGGATGGTTCCGGCGGGCGCGGAGGCGAAAGCCGTCGCATTTCTTGCAGGCGATGATTCCCTGCTCGATTCGCTGGTCGGTCCTAGTGTCGCTGATGGTTTGACGCGCGAGGGCTGGAAGGCTCTGCGCGACAAGATTCGTGGCGAACAAAATCTGGTGATCATTTTTGGGTCTGAGTTGCGCGGCAACGATATCGGGAAGTTAGTAAGTTTCGCTTCGACTTTGAATGGGGCGAAACTAATCTGCCTGGGCGATTATGCGAATTCGCGCGGCGCCAGCGAGATGGGACTCTATCCTGATCTTCTGCCGGGATACGAGCCGCTCTCTGACACAGGCAGATTCCAACAAGAATGGGGCAAGCTGCCGACTGAAAAAGGTCTGAGCCTCCCAGAGATGATGGATGCGGCAAAGAGCGGCAAGCTGAAGGCGCTCTACGTGGTCGGGTCGAATCCGGTTGGACGTTTAGGTATTGATCCAGTCGCGCTTTCGAAGACGTTTGTGGTGGTTCAGGAGATGTTTTTGACTGAGACCGCGGCTATCGCGGACGTGGTTTTGCCGGCGGCGAACGCATACGAGAAGACGGGAACATTCACGAACACCTGCGGCGACTTGCAATTGGTAAAGAAAGCGGGCGAGGTGACGAACACGAAATCGGATTTCGAGATGATTGTTCGGATTTCTGACGCGATGGGCTTCGACGTCGCCGGATTGGTTCCTTATGGCGCTGGGACGCGCTCTGACATGGGTCAAACTCGCGGCGCACAGTCGGGCGAGGCGGATCGTCATGCGGTGTGGCTCGAAGCACATAATCTGGAGCCGAAGATGACACCGTTTGATCCCATGGCGATTCTTGATGAAGTACAGCGCGTGGTTGCGGGATACGATGTTTCGCGGGTGAATCTGCTGGCGGGGAATGATCAGCATCTGGAAATTTCCGAGAGTGGAGCGAGCCTGATTCAAGCGCCGGAGTTGATTGTGCCGGCTCATGATGATTTATTCAGCTCGGGAACACTGGGGCGGTATTCCAAGACTTTGAATTCGGTAATTGAGAATAAGGCGGCTGTGCCGCAAGTCGCGGCGGACTAAAGGCAACAACAAAAGCAAGATCAAGAGCAGCGGGCGGGGGCGCCCGCTCTACACGGGAAAACTTGAGCATAACTACTTTCATCATTATTTCGCTTATCAAGTCGGTGGCCATCGTCTTTGTTCTGCTGACGGCGGTAGCGTACAGCGTTTGGCTGGAGCGCAAGGTTTCGGCGCATATCCAGAATCGCTGGGGACCCACGCGGGTGGGGCCGTTTGGCCTGTTGCAGCCGCTTGCCGACGGTGTGAAATTTATTTTCAAAGAAGATCTGACACAGCCGCATGTCTACAAGCCGCTTTACATTGCGGCTCCGATTATTGCGGTGGTATTTGCCATTACGTCGATTTCAGTGATCCCGTTTGGTAATTGGGTCTACGTAGGTGCCATTCAAATCGGCCACCTGCCCAACGTTGGTTCTTGGGGAACGTACCTACAGATTACCGACGTGAATATCGGACTGCTAGTGGTTCTCGGAATCACGTCGATGGGCGTTTACGGTGTAGCGCTTGCGGGGTGGTCGTCCAACAACAAATACGCACTGCTCGGCGGACTGCGTGCCAGCGCACAGATGGTCAGCTATGAAGTCTCGCTCGGCCTCTCGCTGGTCGGAGTGGTGATCATGGCTGGGAGCCTGAGTCTGCGTGACATTGTCGATGCGCAGGGTGGGCATTTCTCGAGCGTTTGGCTGCCTGCCCTGGATCCGATTTTGCGGTTTATTCCACGCTGGAACATTATTCACGGTCAAACGCTGGCATTCTTTATCTATTTGATTTCCGCGTATGCGGAGACGAACCGCACACCGTTTGATCTACCGGAAGCGGAATCAGAATTGGTAGCTGGATATCACACCGAGTACAGTGCCATGAAATTTGCGATGTTCTTCATGGCTGAATACGCGAACATGGTCACGGTCGCTTGCCTGGCAACGCTGTTATTTCTTGGGGGATGGCATGGGCCGATTTTTGGTCCGCCGATTCTGCAAGCAGTGATGCCGGTAGTCTGGTTCTGTCTGAAAGTTTTCTTTTTTATGTTCTTGTACGTCTGGGTGCGCTGGACTTTACCTCGCTTTCGCTATGACCAGCTCATGGCGTTTGGGTGGAAGGTTCTGCTGCCCCTGGCAGTCGCCAACATTGTGTACACAGCGCTGGTTGTGGCGCTGAGGGCCTGACGGCAATTTTTCAAACATGTTCCATCTAATTCTATTTCTGTTCTTCGGCGTAATCTGCGTGGCGGGAGCGGTGAACCTGCTGGTGCAGAGCCATCCCATTAACAGCGCGCTGTCGCTGATCGTGGTGATGGCATCGCTGGCTGGCGAATATCTTCTGTTAGGCGCGGAGTTTGTGGCGGCGGTGCAGGTAATTGTCTATGCCGGCGCGATCATGGTGTTGTTTCTGATTACCATCATGCTGCTTAACGCAGGCAAAGAAGAGCGCAGCAAAGGCAGCAGGGTGGCGACACTGATTGGCGTTCCCGGAGTAATAATCGGCGCGGTGCTCGTGGCCTGGACGCTGATTGGACGGTCGTCTATTGGACGATCGACAACGCAATCGGTATCGATTGGTGCGTTATGGGGCGCTCCGCAAGATATCGCCCGGCTTCTCTTTCATGAATTTCTGTTGCCCTTTGAAGTCACGTCGGTGCTGATCCTGATTGCGATTATGGGCGCGGTGGTGCTTACAAGCAAGCCTGAAGCCGTGGCTCGCGGCCAGAGAAAGGATGGATGAAACGATGGTCCCTCTTTCTTATTATCTGGTGTTGGGCGGAATTCTGTTTGTGTGTGGAGTGCTCGGGTTCCTGATCAAACGCAACATCATCACCATCTTCATGTCGATCGAGTTGATGCTGAACGGCGTAAATCTTTCGTTTGTCGCCTACGCCGCGCAATGGCATGCGCTTAGCGGGCAGGTTTTCGTCTTCTTTGTAATGGTAGTGGCAGCGGCTGAGGCTGCGGTGGGGCTGGCGATCATTATTGCGGTGTATCGCACGCGCGAAACTTTGAATGTGGATCAGGTGAACCTGCTCAAGCTATGACGCTTTATTCCTATCTCTGGCTCGTCCCGCTGCTTCCGCTCATCGGGGCGACGATTAATGGCTTCTTTGGACGACGCTTTTCGAAGACAGCGGTGACGACGGTTGCGCTCGTGTTTTCCGGCGCTGCCTTTGCCATGGCGTTATGCTTGGCGGCGGGATTTTCTTCCGCGTCGGCTCCTTATTCTTGCGACCTTGCACACTGGATTCGCTCTGGAAGCTTTCAAGTTGACTACAGCTTCTATCTTGATCAGTTATCGCTGGTCATGTTGCTGGTGGTCACTGGTGTTGGGTTCCTGATTCACATTTATTCTGTCGGGTATATGTGGGAGGACGAGAGTTTTTACCGCTTCATGGCCTACCTGAACCTGTTTATGTTCTTCATGCTGACGCTGGTGCTCGCGAAGAACTATCTGGTCATGTTTATTGGCTGGGAGGGCGTGGGCTTGGCGTCGTATCTGCTGATTGGGTTCTGGTTTACTAAGGACTCGGCGGCATCGGCGGGCAAGAAGGCGTTTATTGTTAATCGAATTGGCGACTTCGGATTTCTGATCGCGCTTTTTTTGATGATCAAGCACTTTGGATCGCTTGACTTCACTACTGTGTTTGCGGCGGTGCGGCAAATGCCTACAGGCGCTGCCAGTGTCGGAACGCTCACTGCGATTGGCTTGCTGCTGATGGTTGGCGCGGCAGGTAAGTCGGCGCAGATTCCTCTTTACGTATGGCTGCCGGATGCGATGGAAGGTCCTACTCCAGTTTCGGCGTTGATCCATGCGGCGACCATGGTGACGGCGGGCGTGTATATGGTGTCACGGTCGTCAGCGATTTTTGATCGGGCTCCGGCGGCGCTGACGGTGGTTGCGATCATTGGCACGCTGACGGCTCTGTTTGCGGCGACTATCGGTATTGCGCAGACGGATATTAAGAAGGTACTGGCTTACTCCACGGTTTCGCAGCTGGGTTACATGTTTATGGCTTGCGGCGTGGGGGCGTTCTCGGCTGGCATCTTTCATCTGATGACGCACGCGTTCTTTAAGGGACTGTTGTTCCTGGCTGCAGGCTCGGTGATCCACGGGATTGGCGGCGAGCAGGACATGCGCAAGATGGGCGGGCTGCGACATTACATGCCGTGGACGTTCTGGACGATGACGATCGCGACATTTACGATTGCTGGCTTCCCTCCGTTGGCGGCGTATTTCTCAAAAGACGAGATTCTGTGGAAGGCCTATTCGAGTCCGAATGGCAGTTGGGTGTACTGGCTGATCGGTGTGATTACGGCGTTCATCACATCGTTCTATATGTTTCGACTGTGGTTCTTGACATTTTTTGGAGATTATCGCGGTGGAACTACGGCGCACGATGTGAAACACGACTCTGCTGATGCACACGGCTCGCATGATCAGCACGGCCATGATGACCATGGTCATGGACATGGCGAACCGCACGAGAGTCCCTGGGTGATGCTGGGACCGTTGGTCATTCTTGCGATCCTGTCGGTGGTTGGCGGATGGGTTGGAATTGGCGGGCGCTTTGAGCACTTTCTTGCTCCGGTATTTCAGAGTGGAGCGGGGGCTGAACTGGCGCACGAAACTGCGGGCGAGACTGCTGGCGCAGGAACCGAAACCCTTCTCATGTTGATTTCTGTGGGCGCAGCTCTTCTTGGGCTTTTGCTGGCGTGGACGCTGTACCTCCGACGGCCAGAACTGCCTGCTCGCATCGCTACGAGCCTCGGCGGTCTGTATCGAACGGTCGCCAATAAGTACTACATCGACGAAATTTATGCTGCACTTTTCGTCAAACCGTTGATCGAGGGATCGACCACGATTCTGTGGCATGGCGTTGACCAGGGAGTGATTGACGCTTCGGTCAATGAGTCGGCACACGCGGCGCGCGAGGCATCTGACGCTGCACGGCATATGCAATCTGGCAATTTGCGTTCGTATGCGGGCTGGATCGCTGCCGGAGGCGCGGCGGTGATCGCCTACATGGTCTGGGTGGGAGTGAGATAAATATGGAAAGCCTCAATCCCATCATTCTTTCGCTGGTGACGTTTATTCCTGCTGTCGGCGGGTTGCTCATTCTGCTCATCCCGCGCCGCGATCGTGACATTAAGCTGTTTGCCCTGGTCATATCCATATTGGCGTTTGTGGCCTCGCTGCATTTACCGGTGTATCTCCATCGCGGTGCTGGTGTTTTTAAGTTCGAGATTGACAAGGTCTGGATCACGACTCCCAACATTCATTACCACATGGGCGTCGACGGAATCTCAGTGTGGCTAGTGGTGCTGACTACGTTTCTCACGCCGCTGTGCGTGCTGATTTCGTGGACTTCGATTCACGAGCGGGTGAAGGAATTTTTTATTCTGCTGCTGCTTCTTGAAACGGCTCTGATCGGCGTCTTCACATCTCTCGATCTGTTCCTGTTCTATTTCTTCTGGGAAGCGACGCTGATTCCGATGGCGCTGCTCATCGGCATGTACGGACATGGACGAAAGGTCTATGCGGCGGTGAAGTATTTTCTCTTCACGATTATCGGTTCGATGTTCATGCTGGCGGCGATTCTTTGGCTCTATTCAAAGACTGGGAGCTTTGATTTTGTCATCATTCAGAACGCGATTCGTAATGGCAACGTGCCCGGTTTCGAAAATGCTTCGCTTTGGCTTTTCCTAGGCTTCTTTATCGCTTTTGCGGTCAAGGTTCCGATTTTCCCGCTTCACACCTGGTTGCCCGATGCGCACGTTGAAGCTCCTACTGCTGGATCGGTGCTGCTGGCCGGCGTGCTGTTGAAGATGGGGACCTACGGCCTGCTGCGCTTCAATATCGGACTCTTCCCTGACCAGGCGCATCGCAATGCTCCATGGATCATGGTGCTGGCGCTGATTGGAATTATTTATGGGGCGCTGGTTTCGCTGGTGCAGCCGAACCTAAAAAAACTGATTGCCTATTCGTCAGTCAGCCACCTCGGATTTGTAGTTCTTGGCATCTTCAGCTTTACCGCGGCAGGGTTGAACGGCGCGGTGTTCGTCATGCTGGCGCATGGAGTCGCGACCGGCGGACTCTTTATGCTGGCGGGCATTCTTTATGAGCGCCGCCATACTTACGAAATTACTGAGTTTGGCGGATTGGCGACACCCATGCCGAAGTACGCCACTTTTTTTCTGGTTACGGTGCTGGCATCGGTGGGACTACCTCTGATGAACGGATTCATCGGCGAGTTCCTGGTATTGAGTGGAGCATTTCAGGCTCGACCGATCTATGGGATTCTCGCCGCCACCGGTGTGATCTGGAGCGCCTGCTACCTGCTTTGGATGTATCAGCGCGTTTTCTACGGCAAGGTGACGCACGACGTCAATAACACACTGCCGGATCTTAACCTCCGGGAACAGGCTGCGCTTTGGCCGATCGCGGTTGTTGCTTTGGTGATGGGTGTTGCGCCTTTGCTATGGCTCAACGCCATTGATCCAGCGGTGCAAGTGGCGCTTGCTCCTCCGGTTAAACAGTTGCTTACCAAGGTGGTGGGCCAGTGATTCTGACCGCTGCCGCGACCCCGATCGTAAGCATGATTGGCACGTTCTCGCATTCGTTGCCCGGTTTTCTGGCACAGGTGCAGGCTTCGCTGCCCCAAACTTCGCTGCCGCAAACTTCGCTGCCGCAAGCCCCGGACTACATGCGCATTCTGCCGGAGCTGGTGCTTTCGATTTTTGGCATGCTGATCATGGTTGTCGATCCGCTGCTCGATCCGGAAAGAAGCCATCAATCGCTCGGCGCCATTGCGCTGATTGGTACGCTGACTGCGCTAGCGTCGACGTTTTGGATGGCACAATATCCCGGAACCGCATTCTGGAACATGGTTCGTGTGGAAGAGTTCAGCGTCTTCTTTCACGTCCTGGTGATCGCGATTGCGGCGGTTGCTATTCTGAGCTCATTTGAATATTTGCGGGTGCAGGGTATCCGCGCCGGAGAGTATTACGCGCTGATTTTGTTTGGTACGGTTGGCATGTGCTTGATGTCATCCGCCATCGAACTGGTGCTCATTTTTGTCGCTCTTGAAATCTCTTCGATCGCAACCTATATCCTGGCGGGCTTTCGACGGCGGGATGCGGCGAGCAGCGAAGCTTCGCTGAAGTACTTTTTGCTGGGATCGTTCGCCACGGCGTTTTTCCTTTACGGTGTTGCGCTCATGTTTGGCGCAACCGGCTCTACTAATATTGATGTGATCAGCCATGCTCTGCGTCCCGGCAATGTACCGGTTCTGGCTTACGTTGCGACGGCGCTCATGTTTGTTGGCTTGGGTTTTAAAGTCGCTTCGGTGCCTTTCCATGTCTGGACTCCCGATGTTTACGAAGGCGCTCCCGCGCCGGTCGTAGGAATGATGTCGACGGGGCCCAAGGCGGCGGCATTCGCGGTCTTGCTGCGCGTGCTGTTCGAAACAAACGCTCCGGGACGCTTGTGGTTAATCTGGGTTTCCGCCGCGCTCACCATGACGCTGGGAAATCTAGGAGCGATGGTGCAGAACAACGTCAAGCGTCTGCTGGCATATTCTTCAATCGCTCACGCTGGATACCTGCTGGTTGCGTTTGCCGCGCAGCCGGAAATGGGCACGTCCGCAGCGATGTTCTACACTGCCGCCTACGCGGCGATGAACGTGGGAGCATTTGCTGTCGTCAGTCATTTCGCCAATGCCGGCGAAAAGTATGTCACGCTGGAAGATTACGCGGGCCTGGGCAGAAAATCGCCTGTGCTGGCTGCGACTTTCACATTCTTCCTGATGTCTTTTATCGGCATCCCAATTACGGGTGGCTTCTTTGCGAAGTTCTACGTGTTGAGTGCGGCGCTGGCTTCGAAGTCCAATCTGGTGGGTTTGGCAATTATTCTGGTGCTCAATAGCGGTGTGGCGGCTTATTATTACCTGCGCATCATCGTGATGATGTACATGCGTGAGCCACGGAGCGAGGTTCCGGTTACGCGCGTGCCCGCGATGACAGGGATCGCCATCACTGTCTGTGTGCTGGCTACGCTATACCTTGGAGTATTCCCGGGAAGCGTACTCGATTACGCATCCTCGTCAGCTCGTGCGCTTATGAGTAATATCGCCGTGAGCGATAAGACTGCGACCATGTCGACTGGATCTCTGGCAAGCACCAATTAGGACTTGGCGGCCAGGAGCGGTACGGTGAATACGTGATTTTGCGGTGTGAAAGAACGAGGTCCTTCGCTTCGCTCACGCTGACAGGCACTGAAAGATTCGAATTCCTGCCTGCGTCTGTATTAAACGCATATGGAGTGCGGTTGAAATTTCCACACTCTGGCAAACTCCGCGTCCTGCGCAGGTTGTGACTTCAGCAGCGACTCCGGAGAGTCGGGAAAATTAGTTCTCGCTGAGTTTGACAATCGCTCTCCGAGTCGGCATTATTAGCTACACAAAAGTTCACCCAGAAAAATTTATACCTGGGTCGGAGGACGTATGATTCAGTTTCTGTGCAATATTTGGTCGGATGAACAAGGACAGGATATCGCTGAATATGCTGTTATGCTCGCCGTTATTCTGGTATTAGTAATCGGCACCGTGCGTCTTATCGGCGGCAATGCGAACAATGTCTTTTCGAGCGTTGCCAGTTCTATCCCGCAGTAATTTCGGTTTCGCTGGTTTTGGGTCTCAGCCGGTGAGAGGCAAAGGTTCAATAATTCTTTTATGACTCGATTTAGCAACTTCCGCCCATTTAGCCGCTATTGGTTTCCATTCGCGGCGGAGGTGCAGGATCGGAGCCGGTCAACAGAGTAATAATCGAGACAAGCTCAAAGATTCCGCCGAAGCCGCGATAAAATCGCGGCTTTTCTTTTTGGGGTGAATAAAGATGGAAAGACCATCGCCCAGAAAGATCATTCCCTGAAAGGTCATCGCCATGATTGTGAATATGTCCGATAGCGCTACCGAAGAACAGATCAACCACATTATTCAACGCATCCGGGAAGCAGGGTTCCAGCCCCATGTGACGCGTGGCACGGAGCGCGCCATCGTTGCGGCAGTTGGCAGCGGAGGACGCCGCCATGAAATCGAGGCTCTGTCGGTGGCGCCCGGCGTGGACAACGTGGTTGCGATCGCTCAGCCCTTTAAGCTCGTCAGCCGTCAGACCCGGCCGGAGCCATCGGTGGTCGTTGTTGCTGACGTCAAAATCGGAGGACCAGAAGTTGTGGTGATTGCGGGTCCCTGCTCGGTTGAGTCTCGGGAGCAATTGCTAGAGACTGCCCAAGGGGTAAAGCGCGCGGGCGCTACCATGCTGCGCGGCGGGGCCTATAAGCCGCGGACTTCTCCCTATGAGTTTCAAGGCTTGGGAATCGAAGCGCTGAAGATTTTGCGCGAAGCTCGCGAGCTCACCGGTCTTCCGATCGTAACGGAAGTCATGAGTACCGAAGATGTGGACCTGATCTGTGAGTATGCGGATATGCTCCAGGTCGGTGCGCGCAATATGCAGAACTTCGCTTTGCTGCGAAGGCTGGCGACCATCAAGAAGCCGATTCTATTGAAGCGTGGCCCATCGGCATCCGTTAAGGAATGGTTGCTGGCGGCTGAGTATTTGCTGTCCGGGGGAAACGATCAAGTCGCTCTTTGCGAGCGCGGGATCAAGACCTTTGACACCGGTATGCGCAACACTTTTGACCTTGCGGCTATCGCGCTGGCTAAAGAGCTCTCACATCTTCCGGTGGTCGCCGACCCGTCGCATGGTACGGGCAAGCAGAGCCTGATTGGGGCGGTGTCGCGAGCGGCGATCGCGGTTGGAGCGGACGGCCTTATCGTCGAGGTGCATCCTTGCCCGGAGCGCGCGCTTTCGGATGGGCCGCAGTCTCTTGACATCCCACAGTTTGAGCGGGTGATGCGGGGGTTGAGTGAGCCTTTGCGGCCGGTGCTGGCTCCTAGTTAAAGCTTCGCATCAATATTCAATAACATATTCAATAATATATTCAATAATAAAGGATGATCGGAGCGCGATTTGCAGCCCTGCAGACAGCCCCCAGGCGCTGAAGCGCCGACGCATTTTCAATGACTTATGGCACGACTAAACGTCGTGCCCTTCCTGAAAACGGACAAAGTTGAGTCTTTCCTCAGCCCGACGAGGTCGAATTCGGGCCAATTTGTCCCAAATGATGCTTCCCTGCTGGCCCATCCTTTGTTTTTAATAAGTTAGCCTATTGATGGTGCCGTCGATCCCGATGAGTGGGACAAGTTGTCCGTTCGCAGCCCGCCGCAAAACACATACAAATCACAGAAAACAAAAAGCTTACCCACTTTGTGATTGGCCTCGCGATTGCCCATTAAAGGCCAGGCACGAGGGATGCGCTATGCGTCCATCGAGGAAAGGCCGCCAAAACTTTATGAAGAACAATCATAAGTTGCTGATCACAGACGGATATGAAGATCGTCTGCTCAATTCCCCGGTGTTTAGCGCTGCTTGGAATCGAGTGCTGGGACTGGCACTGCTGATGCTTTCAGCGATACCGTCCCATGCTGGGTCCAAGCCTATTCTGGATGGTGATGCGCTCGGGAACGTCTCCAGGAGCAAGTTCTCCGCGGACCTGCAGCAACGAGCAGGAGGCGGCAACGACTTGGTCACTGTGATCGTTCAATACCGCCAGATGCCCAACAGCTCGTCTCTCAAGGCGATGCAACTTCAAGGCGCTGCGATCAGGTACCAACATCACACGATTCATGCGGTGACGATGCGGGTGCCGGCCAGTATGCTGACGCAACTGGCGAACGATCCCAATGTCGCCTACGTCACGCCGGATCGTAATCAGAAAATGGCGTCGAACCCTGTGACTGAGGAGTACGCGACGGCTGTGGAGGCGGATGTTGCGCAATCACAGTATGGGTTTGATGGCACTGGCATAGGAGTTGCCGTCATCGATAGCGGAATTGCCGCTCATCCCGATTTGAATAACGCCAGTGGCGTGAGCCGGGTTGTGTACAGCCAAAGCTTCGTCGCGGGCGATAGCACTACGTCGGACAAATTCGGACACGGAACCCATGTGGCGGGCTTGATCGGTGCTTCAGGCGCCAGCTCCGGCACAGCTAACGGCTACGCCGCGACATACACTGGCATGGCTCCTAACGTTAACCTCATCAACCTGCGCGTGTTGGATCAGAATGGGTTAGGTACGGACAGCCAAGTGATCGCGGCGATTGAAGAAGCGATCGCGTTGCAGAATACCTACAACATCCGCGTGATCAGCATGTCGCTGGGACGTCCGGTGTTCGAGAGCTACACACTCGATCCGGTTGACCAGGCGGTGGAAGCTGCCTGGAAGGCCGGGATTGTGGTGGTAACCGCCGCGGGCAACAACGGTCGCTATCTTCCTACGAGCGGGTTTGGAACCATCGTCGTTCCGGGAAACGACCCCTCAGTAATCACGGTGGGAGCTACGATGACGGAGTTGACGGCGACCCGGACCGACGACCAGATTGCGAGCTACAGCTCGAAGGGGCCGACCACTCTCGATCACATTGTGAAGCCTGACATCACAGCGCCGGGAAACCGGCAGGTTTCATTGCGAGTAGCGGGCAGCACTCTGGACACGACCTATCCACAATATGAGATTTGGCCGAGCAGCGGAACATCGATGTACTACGAACTGAGCGGCACCAGCATGGCGACACCGATCGTGAGCGGTGCGGTGGCGTTGATGCTGCAGCAGAATCCTTCGTTGACTCCTGATCAAGTGAAAGCGCGCTTGATGAAGACGGCGTGGAAGGGCGTTGGGCAGTTCACCTATTCTCACGATAGCCTTGGCAACCTTTACAACAACGAATATGACCTCTTCACTTATGGAGCGGGGTATCTGAACATCAACGCCGCTCTGGGCAGCACGGACGTCGCGACGGGATCAGCACTTTCCCCAACCGCCGTCCTTAACGCAAACGGTTCCGTCACCATCAGCAATACAACTCCCGACTCGAACTTTGCTGGCAGCAGCGTGGTTTGGGGAGCCACTTCGGTGGTTTGGGGAAATTCGGTGGTGTGGGGAGCCAACACAATTTCTGCATCATCGGTAGTATGGGGCGCGACCAGCGTGGTTTGGGGAGCGACCTCCGTTACTGGCGACAGTGTGGTCTGGGGTGCAACTTCTAACGTAGCCACCACAACATCAGCACTTAGTGATGGCGATCCGGGAGACAACTAGACAACCGACTGAGACCATATTCGGAGACTACCATGACAAATACATTGCCAATCAAAGCAAAAGTCATGATCGGAATGGTGGCCGTTGCGAGTCTGTGCGCCCTGTCGATCGGCGCAGTCAGATGGCAATCGCAAGCCTGGCCACAGTTGATGCTCCTGCTGGCGGCAGCAGCCTTGAGTTCGCGCTTCAAGGTGAAGCTGCCTGGGATGACGAGCACTATGTCGGGGAATCTGCCCGTTATCCTTCTGGGAGTGACTCAACTGGGATTGTTCGCTAGCCTGCTGGTAGCGGCAACAGCAGCGGTAGCGCAGTCCTACAGTTCCGGCGGAAATAAAACGAAGCCGGTACAGTTTGTATTCAACGCATGCACACTGCTGAATGCAGCTGGACTTGCCTATCTCGTCTACCACAGCCGGATTTTTACGAACTTCACAGCCGCGCACACAGTCTCTTTGGTGCTGGCTGCGAGTGTATATTTCCTGGCGAACACGGCTCCGGTGGCCAGCATTATTGGGCTAACGGAGGGTGCCAATCCTTTTGCCCTGTGGCATAAGGTGTTCTTGTGGTCGTTCCCGAACTACGTAATTGGTGCGGGATTGACAGCGATTGCCTCCGCCTTCGGTACGATCAGCGGCCTGACAACGGTGGCAGCGCTGCTGGGAGTGCTGTTCCTCGTATACCAGTCTTACAAGACTTATATGGGCCGGGCCGAGCAGATGTCGCCACGAACGATGGCCATGGCTGCGGGGCGGTAAACTAGCAAAGATTCTTTAGCTTCCTTTTTTTTCAGTGCGCAGCCCGCGAGCTGCGCACTTTTTCTTGCCTGGAACTTCTTGCCGAATACGGATGCAATCCGAATTGTCGCGGAGAGCGTACCTAATTCGAAGACGTAAATTTAACCCTGAAAGGATTAGAAGCGTATGAAGCGCAAGATTTTGATGGTTGCCGCATTGATGGGGCTGGCCGCCATATCGGCCGTGGCGGGGATGAAGGATCCGATGGTGGGCGGGCAGGAGATGTATCCCACAAAGAACATTATCGAAAACGCGGTAAATTCGGCCGATCACACTACGCTGGTCGCGGCCGTAAAAGCGGCCGGACTGGTCGAGACGTTGGAGGGAGCGGGACCATTCACGGTTTTTGCTCCGACGAATGAAGCATTCAGCAAACTGCCGGCGGGAACCGTAGACACACTGGTAAAACCAGAGAACAAAGCTACGCTCACCAAGATACTGACGTATCACGTAGTCGCCGGTAGCCTTTCGTCACGCGATCTGATGAAAAAGATCAAAGACGGAAACGGCACTGCGGAACTGACGACTGTGGAAGGTGGAAAGCTCTGGGTGATGCTGCACGACGGCAAGCACATTGAACTTAAGGATGAAAAGGGCGGCATCGCGATGGTCACGATTGCAGATGTGTTTCAGTCGAATGGCGTGATCCAGGTAGTTGATTCAGTGCTCATGCCGAATTGAATTTTGAACTCCTAGTGCGAGGTATGAGTTAACCCCGCTTCGGCGGGGTTTTTCTTTGGGTTACACGAAAGAAAACTTGTTATGCTGACTTGCCCTGAAATTCGGCGGTTTTCGAGGAGCGGATGAAAAGACATCAGGAACTTCTTGACGAGTTCGAGCGCATTGCAAGTCCGGGAAGCCGCGTTGAAGAGGTGATGCGGCATATTTCCGAGCGACTGCACACTAAACTGACCCGCTATAACTGGGTTGGGTTCTATCTGGTGGATCCGGCGGATCCAAGCTATTTATTGCTGGGGCCGCATTCTGGTTTTGTCACTCCGCATACGCGGATTGCGCTGAATCAGGGATTGTGTGGCACGGCGGCCAGCTTAAAGAAGACCGTAGCGGTCAATGATGTGAGCAAGGATCCGCGATATCTGATGGGCGTAGAGCAAACGAAATCGGAGATCATCGTACCAATTATGGTTCGCGGCATAGTAGCTGCTGAGTTCGATATCAACAGCTTTTTCAAGGACACATGGGACGCGGAAGAGATAACGTTCGTCGAGCGATGCGCTGGGTTGGTGGCACGGTGTATGTGACGCGCTACATTCGGTTCTATGGCTAAGCTCTACTGCACCTCTCCGCAGGCCGAACCGAGGTACTTGGAGGTAATGGTGAAGTCCATATTCATTGTCTTTCCGCTGGAAGTTTTGATCACAGAATGCATCGTGCCTTTCACATTGTCGGAGGCAAGAGCCTCCATGACAAACGTTCCGTCGGAGGACGATTGCTTTTCTTCGCAATGAAATTTTAGCTCCAGCTTGCTGCCCGTCGAGCTCACAACGGTGCGGGTGCAGTCGCCGCGGTTGGCGCTGAAGGCAGAGTGCTTTTCAAGCTTCTCCTTGGTGATGCATTCCTTGCGAACATCGGTGCTGGGCTGACCATTCATCATGGCTTCTATGCGGGCGCGCTGATCGGGCGGCATTTTGGCGAGAGCATCGGGAGGAATATTTGGCATGGCCGGCATGCCACTCATGGAATGTGTCACAGTTACTTCCCAGAGGCCTTCTTTGACGTTGAGGGGCGCGATGTTATCGGCTGCCCAGAGGGTTAGCGCTAGAAAGATAACGGCAACAAGAAGATTCATTCGCATGAACACTCTCCTAGCGTGGCTCGATCTGACTGCGCTGAACAGGATTACATAACGCGAGTGCGGGAGCAAACTAATAGTGGCGCAAGGGGTTATCAGAAACGGTGCGCGGCAAGTAGTGTATAAATCAGGGTGGTTGCTATACAAATAGCGGACGTCCTACACTCTAACGGGGTAGGAACTCGAGGCAGGAACTCACGCCGGGGACTCAACCGTTGTACATCAATCCGTCATACGTCAGACCCAGAACACTAGATGAGGCGGTAGCCTTGCTGGCCGCCGGAGAAGCACGAATTCTGTCGGGAGGCACGGATTTTTATCCTGCGCTCGGCGATCGGGTTGTGCGCGAATCTGTGATCGATGTTTCCGCGTTGGGGGAACTGCGCGGGGTATCGAGTAATGCGGGCAGCTTCCGCTTCGGCGGGTTAACGACCTGGACTGACATTATTCGAGCGCCACTTCCCCGCTGTTTTGATGCGTTGAAGAGCGCCGCGCGCGAGGTGGGCTCGGTGCAGATACAGAATCGCGGGACGGTAGCGGGAAATTTGTGCAACGCCTCGCCGGCTGCCGATGGCGTGCCTCCACTGTTGGCGCTGGATGCTGCGGTTGAATTGACTTCAAAGACGGGCACGCGGACCATGCCGCTGGCTGATTTTATTGTGGGGAATCGGAAGACGCAGCGCAAGACGGATGAGTTGCTAACGGCCGTGCTGGTTCCGCGCGGATTGGAAGATGCGACTTCGACTTTCCTGAAGTTGGGTGCGCGGCGATATCTGGTGATCTCGATTTCGATGGTCGCGGCGGTGGTCAAGGTGAATCACGATGGCCATATATTGCAGGCGCGGATTGCCGTGGGATCGTGCTCAGCCGTGGCTCGGCGTCTGCACTCGCTTGAAGATGAGCTGGTGGGGGTTTCGATACGCAAAGATCTCGGTGCGATGGCAAGACTTGAGCATTTGGCTTCACTTTCTCCGATTGACGACGTGCGGGCTACAGGTGAATACAGAATGGATGCCGGGTTGCGACTGGTACAGCGGGCGCTGAATTCGTGTTCGGAGAACGCCTGATGGCTTTGACTCACACATCCTTGACTAAGACATCGACGACTGACACATCGGTGACTCCTACATCGATGACTCCAACGTCGACTGCGGAGGCAGGCACACAATCCATTGCGTTTCGTGTGAATGGACGCGCGGTGTTCGTCTCCAGTTCTCCGTTGCAGCGGCTTTCTCGCGTATTGCGCGAGGAACTTGGGCTCACCGGAACCAAGGTCGGATGCGACGCGGGAGATTGTGGAGCCTGCACGGTATTGCTGGATGGCGATCCAGTTTGCGCATGCCTGGTGGCGGCGGGGCAGGTCGAGGGGTGTGAAGTAACGACGGTCGAAGGTCTGGCGGACCGAATATCTCCTGGCCACGCTTCGGGCGATTCGTCTTCGTGTGCATCTTCTTCGGAAATATCGTTCTCGGGAGTGTCAGCGGGCGCGCGATTACAGCAAGCGTTTCTTACGCATGGTGCGGCACAGTGTGGAGCGTGCACCCCGGGAATGTTGGTAGCAGCAACGGCATTGTTGGAACGAAACTCCGCGCCGAATGAGAACGACGTGATGGACGCGATTGGAGGCGTGCTCTGCCGATGCACGGGATATCGCAAAATTATCGCGGCGATCATTACTGCAGGGACAGAGACAAGCCGGAGTGAGTCAACCGATATAACTGCAATTTCGCCCGACGCGGGCGGCGCGGTGGGGCAAAGGTTGGTCCGACTGGATGGAAAACGAAAGGTCGATGGCAGCGAAATCTTTGGCGCGGATGAAACTCCAACTAACGCGCTAGCGGTGCGAGCAATTCGTAGTCCATATCATCGGGCGCGATTTCACTTCAGCGATCTGGATGCGTTTGTTCGCGATCATCCGGGGATTGAAGCTGTCTTTACTGTAAAGGACGTACCGGGAAAGAATTGTTATGGAGTGATTGGTCCGTTTGCAGATCAGCCGGTATTTGCCGAGGAAGAGGCTCGGTATCGTGGCGAGGCCGTCGCGGCTATAGTCGGCGAAATGGCAGCCGTAGAGAGATTGGAAGTTGCGGAATTTCCGGTGAGTTGGGAAGAATTGCCGCCACTTAAGGATATCGACGCGTCGCTGGCGACTGGAGCTCGGCTGATTCACGAAAATCGTCCAGAAAACATTCTGGTTCGGGGACGAGTGGTACGGGGTGATGTTGAAAAGGCATTGGCCACAGCCGATGTGATGGTTCAAGCCGAGTACGAAACCGGGTTTGTTGAGCACGCCTACATCGAGCCCGAGGCTGGATTTGCACGGCGCGTTGGCGACCAGGTTGAGATTCAGGCGTGTACGCAGTCTCCTTATATGGACCGCAATGACATCGCCACGATTCTTGGCATTGCGCCGGAGCGGGTGCGCATCATCCCGACAGCAGTGGGCGGTGGATTTGGCTCGAAGCTCGATCTTTCAGTACAACCATTTCTGGCGGTAGCGGCGTGGCATCTGCGGAAACCGGTGCGCATGGTCTATTCGCGAACCGAGTCAATCGTGTCGACCACGAAGAGGCATCCGGCGCGGATGCAGCTTCGCGGAGGCTGCTCGAACGATGGCAAATTACTCGCGCTCGACTTTGCGGCCGATTTTAATACTGGAGCGTACTCGTCGTGGGGGCCGACGGTATCAGCTCGGGTTCCGGTGCATGCTTCCGGCCCTTATTATGTTCCGCATTATCGTGCGTTGACGCAAGCCGTGCATACCAACCTGGTGCCGGCGGGCGCGTTTCGCGGCTTTGGAGTTCCGCAGGCTGCGATTGCGCAGGAACAGCTTTACGACGATCTCGCGAATCGCGTTGGGATGGATCGGTTGGAGTTTCGCATTCTGAATGCGCTTGACGATCACACTCCCACTGTGACTGGACAGGTGCTTGGCGAGGGCGTGGGCATTCGCGCTTGTCTGGAGGCGCTTCGTCCGCGATGGCAGGCGGCGCAACGCGAAATTGCGGAATTTAACTCGAATGCAGTTGGCGCGCTGCGACGAGGCGTGGGAGTTGCGGGAATGTGGTATGGATGTGGAAACACTTCCCTTCCCAATCCGTCGACGATTCGAATCGGACTTAAGCGCGATGGCCGCATCGCGTTGCATCAGGGAGCGGTTGATATTGGACAGGGATCAAACACCATTGTGACTCAGATTTGCGCTGACGCACTGGGTGCGTCGATTGATCACTTTGATTTGCTTTCCGGCGACACTTCTATTACTCCGGATTGCGGCAAGACTTCGGCTTCGCGTCAAACGCTTGTCACCGGCAAAGCTGCGCAGATGGCCGGAGAGAAGTTACGGCGCGCAATTCTCAAGCTCGCGGGTGCGTGTGATTGTGCGAGCATTCGGTTTAGCGATAATGGCGTGACGGTGCGCGACGGTGACAAGTCGCTGGCTCTGGCGCTCCAAGATTTGCCTCTTGACGAACATGGCTACGTGATCACGAGCGAGGCCACGTTTGATCCACCGACGAGTCCGCTGGACGCGAACGGGCAGGGGGTTCCGTATTGCGTCTATGGATTTGGCGCGCACATGGCGGAGATCGAGGTTGACACACAACTGGGCACGGTACGAGTTCTGAAGATCACCGCGGCGCATGATGTGGGCCGCGCGATCAATCCGACTCTGATTGAGGGACAGATTGAAGGTGGCGTTGCGCAAGGGCTGGGCATGGCTTTGATGGAGGAGTTCTTTCCCGGCAAGGGTGAAAATCTGCACGATTACTTAATTCCATCGGCGGGAGATATTCCGCCGGTCGAATCGATTCTGATCGAAGATCCTTCGCCGGTCGGCCCATTTGGAGCGAAGGGCATTGGCGAACAGGCCGTGATTCCGACGGCGCCAGCGATCTTGAATGCGCTGCACGATGCGATTGGCATCCGCGTACGGAAGGTTCCGGCCACTCCCGACCGCATACGGGCTGCGATTCTGGCGGCACAGAAGAAGGGAGAAGCTCGTGGCTGACGATGCAATTCGCTGCGACGCTTGTCCAGTGCTGTGCTACATCAAGCCGGGACGAACGGGATCGTGCGACCGATACGCGAACGATAATGGGCAACTGGTGCGACTCGATCCGCATGTCGTATTGGAGCGCGCCGTATCGCGTGGGGATACGGTGGTGCCGTTTCTCGAAAAGTCTCGCGAGTGGGACGGTGCGCTCGTGAGTGGACAGGAGACATTTGTAACGGCGATTGGCGCGGGGACAACCTATCCCGATTACAAGCCTGCGCCTTTTATTATTTCATCGGAAGTTGCGGGCGTGGATATGGTCACGGTGGTGACCGAGGGAATTTTTAGTTATTGCGGCGTCAAGCTGAAGATCGACACCGATCGGCATCTGGGAGCGGAGTGCAGCACGGTGCGAGCGCAGGGTGAAGCCGTGGGCCACGTTACGACTAATGAATACGGCTCGCAGATGCTCTCGCTCGGTGGTGTGCGGCACCTTACGGGCGGGAGCCGTCATGAGGGCACAGCTACCTGCGACACACTGCTGAATCTTTGCAATGGAAAAGCTGTGGAGTTAAAGATTGACGAAGGCGCTACCGTTGTTGTGCAGGCGAACAAGGCTCCGATTGTCGATGGCGTGCAGGAAGAGCGCATGCGCGTGGGCTGCGGCTCGGCCACGATCGGCATGTTTGCCAAGCAGTGGTTTGGCAAAGTCGATGAGGTCGTGGTGGTGGATGATCACATCACGGGCGTGTTGTCCGAACATCAGGCAGGAAAGCTGCTTGGCGTGCCCGAGACTGGAATCAAGATGAAGGGGCGGAGATCGACTCCGGGCCGATATTTTCGGGTGGCGGAGCCGGGGACGTCATGGGGAGGGACCAACATTGACGATCCGCTTTCGATTCTTGATCCGTTTAATCGCAAAGGAGCGCGGCCTGGTTTGCGTTTGCTGATGGTGAGCACGACGGGCGAGCATTACGCATATTTCGAATTGGATGACGATCTTCGTCCCATGGAAAAAGACTTGCCCGATGTTTTGCGCGAATCGGTCGCGCGTATTCGAGAAAATTGCGAGCCTGCGCTATGCACCGTTTTGTTCATGGGAGGCGCGGGAGGATCGCTACGCGCGGGAGTGACGGAGAATCCGGTGAAGCTGACCCATTCTGTGCGCGATTCTCTCACTCGCGTGACCTGCGGAGGCGCTCCGGTTTATGTTTGGCCGGGCGGCGGCATTACGATCATGGCGGATGTGAGCCGAATGCCAGAAAATGCGTTTGGCTATGTTCCGACGCCGGCGCTGGTAGCGCCGATTGAGTTCACGATGCGGCTGTCTGATTACGCGGCACTTGGTGGATACATGGATCACGTGCGGCCGCTCAGTTCGATCAACCGGGATGCGGAGAGTCGTCGTCGACTGGCGGCGCGGACGGATAATCCGTGGCCTTTGGCTTCGCAGGCGAAAGAGAAATGAAAAAGAGATGAGTCAGCGAGCGCAGATCCGGATGCTTCCTGATGGACGCCGCCTGCATTTGCAGGACGGGCCGATCGATGTGGTCGTGGAAGCGTTCGGCGAAGTGCGGGAAGTCGAAGTGGCCTATCGCGCGGCGGCGGCTCGGTTTGTTGGGATCTTGGATGAATTGTGTAGCGAACTTGAATTTCTGCGACGGCCTACTTGGGTGGATGGGGATCTTCCATCGGGTACGGTTGCACGTCGAATGGTAGCAGCGGTGAGACCGTATGCTCCGCAGACCTTTATTACGCCTATGGCGGCGGTTGCCGGCGCTGTCGCGGAGGAGATTCTGGCAGCCATGACCTCTACGGCAAAGCTTTCGCGTGCTTACGTGAACGATGGCGGTGATATTGCGCTTTACTTGGACGCCGATGAGACATTTGTTGTGGGCATGGTCGAACGTCCGGATCGAGCTTCGCTATTTGGCACAACCACGATTAAATCTGCTGATCCCATTCGCGGGATCGCTACCAGTGGTTGGCGCGGGCGCAGTTTTTCGCTGGGCATTGCGGATGCGGTTACGGTGCTTGCCGACAGGGCTGCGATGGCTGACGCCGCAGCGACGATCGTGGCAAATGCAGTGGATTTGCCGGGACATCCGAGGGTCGGGCGTGCACGAGCAATCGACCTTGCGCCCGATAGCGACATGGGCGAGCGATTGGTGACACAGGCCGTCGGAGAGTTGATGTCGAGCGAGATTCGCGACGCGCTGGAGGCGGGAATCAGCGTTGCAGAATCGCTCTGCAACTCGGGATTGATTCGCGCGGCTGCACTCAACTTGCAAGGAGAGACTGTAGTGGTCAGTGCTAGAAGTTGCTCAACCCTGGTAGACGTTTCGATGCCTGACAGGAGCCTGGCTCATGCCTGAGGTTCAGATTCGCAAGCGAGTTTTTCTCGTCGAAGAGATTTTCCACGAAGGCGGTCCAGTGGCACCTAAACCGCAACGACGGGCGGCGGCGCTGGTTGTGGTCCGAAATCCTTATGCTGGCGGGTATGTCGAAAAGATCGAAGGCTTCATGGACGACTTGAAGCCGCTTGGATTGGAGATGGCGCAATCGCTGGTAACAGCGCTGGGCGGCGATCCGAAAGTGGTAGAGGGTTATGGCAAAGGAGCAATCGTCGGCTCCGCGGGAGAGCTCGAACACGGGGCGCTGTGGCATGTTCCTGGCGGCTACGGAATGCGTGAGGTGCTTGGGGGCGCGAAGGCGATTGTTGCATCGACCAAGAAGGTTGGCGGTCCGGGCACGCGTCTTGATATTCCGATTACGCATATCAATGCCTCCTATGTACGCAGTCATTTTGATGCGATGGAGGTGGGCATTGCGGATGCTCCTCGCGCCGATGAGATTCTGCTCGCGCTGGTGATGACGACGGGAGCGCGGGTCCATGCCCGCGTCGGCGGATTGAAAGCATCGGAGATCAAAGGAGAGGACGGGCTGCGATGACCGCTCATATCCAAGCAAATTCCCGCGCGAAGATCCGGAAGATTGCAACGTTTGTTGAAGAGATTTCGACAGAGATGGGACGGAAAGTTGATCCGCCAACGCGGCGGGCGGCGGCGGTTGCGGTGATTGAGAATCCGTATGCTGGGAAGTATGTTGAGGATCTTTCGGAGCTGATGACGATTGGCGAAGAGCTTGGGGAATTGCTGACTGAGCGTGCTGTTGCAGCGTTGGGCATCCTGGGGCCATCCGCTGAGAGTTATGGTAAGGCGGCAGCGGTTGGTGAGAATGGCGAACTCGAGCATGCCGCGGCGATCTTACATCCCAAGCTCGGCACGCCAGTGCGGCGAGTGCTGGGAAAAGGCGCAGCTTTAATTCCTTCTTCCAAGAAACGCGGCGGCCTGGGAGTGGTGCTTGATATTCCGCTTGGACACAAAGATGCTGCCTTTGTGCGCAGCCATTTTGATGGCATGGAAGTACGAATCAGCGATGCTCCTCGTGCCAACGAGATTATGGTGGCGATTGCGGTAACCGACAGTGGGCGTCCACTGCCTCGCGTCGGCGGACTCTCTAAAGATCAGATCAAGGGCGAAGATGGGTTACGGTAAAGAATCTATTTCGGGATCAAGGATGATAAAAAGAAACATTTTTTGGTTGTTCTGCGTCTTTTACGTTTTTTTTTCAATTCCTCTTTGCGCTCAGTTGACACCCGTCGAGAGAACTAAAGAGCGCGCCGATACGATCATTACCGGCATGGTGGTCACTATGGACGGTCAGCGCCATATCTATGACGACGGAGCAGTCGTGGTGACGGGCGACACGATTGTCGCGGTTGGCCCGCGCGCCGATCTCGAAGCGAAATATGAGAGCCGACAGTCGATTGATGCGAAGAATAAACTGGTGCTCCCGGGATTCATCAATGGTCATACACATGTTCCAATGACTCTATTCCGCGGCTTGCATGACGATGTGACCCTGACGGACTGGCTTTACAAATACATCTTTCCTGCCGAGAAGAAGAACGTTACCGAGTCGTTCGTTCGGTGGGGAACGCGACTTGCTGCGGCGGAACAGATACGTTCTGGCGTCACGACCTTCGCCGACATGTACTACTTTGAAGATGCGGTGGCGGAAGAAACAAAAGCGGCGGGAATGCGCGGGGTGCTGGGCGAAACGTTTATCGATTTTCCTGCGCCCGATAATAAGAGCGAAGCCGTGATGCTCGAATATACCGAGAAGTACTTGCAGAAGTGGCAGGGCGACCCACTCATTCACGCGGCAGTGGCTCCGCATTCGATTTACACCTGCTCACAAAAAACACTACAAGATGCTTCTGCGCTGGCGCGAAAATATCATGCGCCGATCCTGATTCACATGGCAGAAATGAAAAAAGAATGGGATGACAGCGAGAAACAGAACGGCACCTCGCCGGTGCAATATCTGGAGCGCATCGGAGTGCTTGGTCCCGATGTGGTTGCCGCGCACTGTATTTTCGTCGACGAGGCAGATCGCAAGATTCTTGCGCAGCACAATGTAGGTTGCGTGCACAATCCATCGAGCAACATGATGATTGCGAGCGGAGTTGCGCCGGTGCCTGAGATGCGAGCTGCTGGAATCGCCGTCGGGCTCGGAACTGACGGCCCGGCAGGCAGCAACAACGACTTGGACCTGATGGAAGAGATCGACCTGGCGGCAAAGCTGGCGAAGATTACGAGAATGAATCCGCTGGCGCTGAATGCTCCATCCGTTGTCGCGATGGCTACGATTGATGGCGCCAGAGCGTTGCACATGGAGAAAGAGATTGGATCGCTCGAAGCGGGGAAAAAAGCTGACTTGGTTGTGATCGGGCTAGATGAGCCAAACGCTGTCCCAATGTATGACGTCTACTCACAGATCGCGTATTCCCTTAAAGGGAGTGACGTGGAAACGGTCATGATCGGAGGACGGGTCGTCATGCGCGACCGCAAGTTGCTGACTGTTGACGAGGAGGCCGCGATGACGAAGGCGCGGGAGTATCAGAAGTCGGTTGCGGCGTCGCTTGGGATGCAGTGAATCGAATTGTCGTTCTGAGCGAGAATTTTCTATTGCGACGAACCGGCGAGAATGAGGTCCTTCCCCTTCGGCTTAGCTCAGGGTCAGGATGGCAAACTTCTTATTGCATCGGCTCACCTAAGAACGACCTCTGGCGCTGTCGTTGCTGGCGGAGTGTTGCGGCTGCGATGGGCGCTGATGGCTCCGTCGATAACCACCATACCAATTCCCGGCAGATCTCCTTTTTGAATACTGTCGAGCAGGTTCTTGCCAGCAGAGTGCTGGGCCTTGTCCATCAGGACGAAGGAGGCTTCACGGCCGGGCGCAATCAGTCCACAATTTAGGTTGCGGATTTTCGCCGTGTTTCCAGTCGCGAGGCAGATAGCTATCTCGGCGGGAATCTCTCCCAACGATGACAATAACGAAATCATGCGCACAATGCCTAGCGGCTGGACGCCTGATCCAGCGGGCGAGTCGGTGCCTAGAATCACACGATTGAGTTGTTTCAATTCCATTGCGGTTCTCAGCGCGAGTAATCCGGCGCGTTCGTTTCCGTTATGCACGATTTCGAGGGCTCGCGTAGAACGCTCGCATAGCGCCGTGATCTGATCGTCAGGCAGAGCGGTATGGCCGCCGTTGACATGACCAATCACATCCGCGTCGGTCTCGAGAACCATGTCTTTGTCGATCAGGCTCGATCCGGGGATGGACGGGCCACCGGTGTGAATCGTGCTCTGGATGCCGTATTTACGCGCCCATGAGACCATCTGATGCGCGGTCTTGCCATCTTTTACGCTGCCCAAGCCAACTTCACCCAAGATCTTTACACCAGCGCTAGCTAGTTCTTTGAAGTCATCTTCGACCATGCCATGCTCAATGACTGGCGCACCGGCGTAGATTTTCACTCCGCCTGGCCGGAAGGCATGAAAGGCTCGCTGCGCGAAAATCGCCATCGCCTTTAGGCCGATGATGTCTTTGGGACGGCCGGGTGTGTGCACTTCACCAGCGGAGACCATCGTAGTGACGCCTCCGTGAAGGTAGCTGTCAATCCAGCCGAGTTGATTCTGACGGGGCGTCCAATCACCACAGACGGGATGAACGTGGCTGTCGATGAGTCCGGGCGCGAGCGCCGTGCCTTTTGCGTCGATGGTGACGGTGGCTCCGGAAGTGTCGACATCTTTCTCTTTACCTACGGCAGCGATGCGATCGCCGATCGCGACCACGGTGTCAGCGTCGAGGATGGGATTGGCGAGGTCGCCGCTGAGCAGGAGTCCGATATTGCGGATTACTAACTTGGTTTGTGGAGCAGACTTCGACGGTTCTTCGTGGGCCATGATTCCCTTCCGTTTGCTGAATTGCTGCGAATTCCGTGGCCGCTAGTATACAAATGAATAGGCTAGGGCCGCGCTTAGCCGAGTTTTGCCCGCGGCAAAAGGAATATGTTACAAGCATTCAGACAATGGAGAGTGGAATGCGATCTCGTGATTACATTTATTGGGAAGTGGATGTGCAAACGGATTTCATGCTGCCCAGCGGAAAGCTCTATGTTCCGGGGGCCGAGAAACTCTTGCCTAATATCCGCCGACTGACTGGTGCGGCACAGCGCGACGAAGTTTTTCTGGTTTCGCATGGCTGTTTTCATCCGGCGAATGATCCGGAGTTCAAGCAGTTTCCGCCGCACTGCTTGAAAGGCACGCCTGGGGCGGAGTTTGTTCCCGAAGCATTGGCGGACAAGTTTGTTCGCGTGGAAAACGATGCCAACGCCAAATTGCCTGACGATCTATTGGAATATCAGCAAATTATTCTGGAAAAGCAGACACTTGATATTTTTGAGACGCTCCATGCCGACGAATTAGTCGATCGTCTTGGGGACGCAGCCGAGTTTGTAGTGTTTGGAGTAGTCACGGAATACTGCGTTAGTTGCGCCGTGCGCGGGTTGTTGAAACGGAAGCGCCGTGTTGCGGTGGTCCGCGACGCGATCGAAACCCTGGCAGCGGAAGTTGGGGACAAAACGCTTGCGGAATTACAGAACCTGGGAGCAACACTGGTTACTGCTGACGAGATTCTCGACAAACTGAAAGCGGACTCCTAAGAAATCATTTCGTCGCGAATGCTTACGATAGCAGCATGCCGGCAATCGAAGCTGACATGAGATTAGCCATGGTTCCGGCCAGCATGGCGCGCAGACCGAGCTTCGCCAAGTCCGCTTTTTTGTTGGGAGCCAGTGCTCCGATTCCCCCCATCTGAATTCCGATCGAGCTGAAGTTGGCAAAACCGCAGAGCGCGAAGGTGGCGATGGTGAACGAGCGCGGATCGAGGACGGCCTTTTGTGGGCCAAGCATGGAGAATGCGACTAGTTCATTCAGCACCATGCGTACACCCAGAAGATTGCCAATCAGACGGCAATCATGCCAGGGCACTCCTATCACCCAGGCGATGGGTGCAAACAACGCGCCGAGTATGGCCTCGAGGCTCGAAGGAAACCACGCGACGTGGGTATGAATTCCGCCCATGATTCCATCGAACAGGGCGACTAACGCCAGGAACGAGATCAGCATGGCGGCTATGTTCAGCGCCATGTGCAAACCATCAGTAGTGCCGCGCGCGATGGCGCCCAGCAGATTTTCGTTCTTTTCCAGCTCTACTTCTTCTTCACTCATTACGACGCGGCCCGCGGTTTTAGGCACTTCGGTTTCGGGTACCAGCATCTTGGCCATCACGAGCGTGCCGGGAGCGGTCATGATGACGGCACTCAGCAGGTGTTTTGGCTCGATCCCGAAGGCGATGTAAGCCGCCATGATGCTGCCGGAAACATGCGCCATGCCGCTCGTCATCACCGTCATTAACTCCGAATATGTGAGGTCAGGCAAGAAAGGCCGAATCGTCTGCGGCGCCTCGGTCTGGCCCATGAAAATACTGGCGGCCACATTTAATGACTCCGCGCCACTCACCCCCATCAGCCGGATCATCAACCACGCAGCGGCTTTGATCACCAATTGCATGACGCCGAAGTAATAGAGCACGGCGAAGAGTGCGCAGATAAAGATCACCGTCGGCAAAACCTGGAATGCAAAATAAAAACCCAAGTGCGAGCCCTGTTTGCCGAGATCTCCGAAGACAAACTGCGAGCCGGCGAAGGCATAGCCGAGTAGCCGGTTTACCGCGTCTCCAGCTTTTTGAAAAAGCGTTCGGCCGAAATCAATTTTCAGAACAAAAAAAGCGAAGGCAACCTGCAACCCAAGCCCCCAAGCCACCGTCTTCAGGCGAATGGCGCGGCGGTTGGTGGAGAACGCATAGGCGAGTCCCAACATGGTGAACAGACCGAGAATGCCTGTGAAACGTCCCATTGTTACCCCCTTTATAAATCAGAATTGTCCTTTGTAGATCACGCGATGAACTAAAGGTTGTTTATGCGCTGGCGGTGTGGGCATGATTTCATAGCTTTCTTCCAACAACTTTTTTGCGGGTGCAGCCTGGGCATCGGAGTGACAGTGAATGGTGCAGAGAGGTTCGCCGATAGAAACTTTGTCGCCGAGTTTTTTATGAACGACGATTCCAACGGCGGGATCGACCGAATCTTCTTTGCGTTCGCGGCCTCCGCCGAGAATTACGCAGGCGGTACCGATTTGCTCGCATGCAATTGCCGTGACATATCCCGCGAGGCGACTCGCCACTTCGACGCGGTGCTTTGTGGCCGGAAGCCGCGCCGGATCGTCGATCACGCGGACATCGCCTCCTTGGAACTCGACCATTTGACGGAACCTGTCGAAGGCTTTACCTGAAGCAATGATTTGCTCGGCGAGTTGCTTACCTTCCGTGACTGTCTTTGAAGCACCACCGAGATAGAACATCCATGCGCCTAATTCGAGACATAGCTCGCGCAAGTCAGGCGGGCCGCCTCCGTGAAGTACTTCGATACATTCCTGCACTTCGAGCGCGTTGCCCACCATGCGGCCAAGCGGCTGGTTCATGTCGGTGATGAGCGCGGCCATCTGCTTACCCATTCGTTCGCCGGTTTCGACCATGAGTTCGGCGAGGAAGACGGCGTCTTCCTCTTTTTTCATGAACGCCCCTGATCCGGTTTTCACGTCGAGCACGAGCGCGTCTGTGCCTTCGGCCAGCTTTTTGCTCATGATGGACGCGCAGATCAGGTAGGGACTCTCGACTGTGCCGGTGACATCGCGCAATGCGTACAACTTGCGATCGGCTGGGGCGATTTTCTCGGTCTGGCCAATCATGCAGCATCCACAGGCTTTGAGAACGCGGTGAAATTCGGGCACCGTCAGACCTACGCGAAATCCGGGGATGGATTCTAGTTTGTCGAGGGTACCGCCGGTGTGACCTAATCCGCGGCCGCTGATCATGGGCACGACAAGGCCGCCGGCAGCCACTAGCGGGGCGAGCACGAGCGAGGTCTTGTCACCGACTCCGCCGGTGGAGTGCTTGTCAACTTTTCTTGCAGGGAGAAAGCTGAGATCGACGACTTCGCCAGAATGGAGCATAGCGTGCGTGAGGGCAGCGGTTTCCTCGCGCGTCATCCCGCGCAGCACTACGGCCATAAGCCACGCGGCCATCTGATAGTCGGGAATGCTACCTTGAGTGCAGCCATCCACAAGATATTCGATTTCAGTGGGGGATAATGCGCCGCCATCACGCTTTTTGCGGATGAGATCAATGACGCGGAAGGACGATTGCGAAACACTCGGCTGGCTCACTTGAGGCGGAAGCCCTCCGGCAGAAGATCGGTGATGAGACTCTGCTTCGGTCCTTTCTTTCCTTGATAAAAGATAACGGCTCGCGGTCCGAATTCATAAATAACCTGACGGCAGGCGCCGCACGGCGAGCATGGGCCTTCGTGATCGGTGGCGACGGCGACGGCAAGAATATCGAGTTTTGGGCCGTGCTTGGCGATGGCAGAAAAGATCGCGGTACGCTCGGCGCAGTTGGTCATTCCGTAGGAAGAGTTCTCTACGTTACATCCCTCGAAAACCTGGCCTTGGGAGGTGAGAATAGCCGCGCCCACCCTGAATTTTGAAAATGGCGCGTAGGCATTCTTCATTACTTTGCGCGCTGAACGGAGCAGTCGTTCGCGCATGGCGGCCGATACTTTTGTTGCTTTCATATTCGAACGGGCTCACTGAAACCAAATTCGCTGAAGATCAAGTGGCGGCAATTGTAACGCGTGACCGGCTTCGACAATAGGGATTTCGTGCCAGGGGGAGCCGAATCTTGACGGTCGTAGACGCGGGTGTTAATTTCAGGCCACACGTGCGTATCCGGGAGATATCGTTCTGAGTTGGCGAGAGAAGATGCGGAATTCAACCGCCTCCGGCCCCGTGGATCGTCGTCGGCGTGACTTTCTCATTCAATTTTGTCAGGGAGCTTCGGCTGCGTTAATTCCCGCAGGTTTACGCGGTTCCGGGTTTCCTGCTCTCTATGATTTTAATTCTTCAAATGCAGACCTATCGAGCAGTGAATTTCACCTGCGCCCGCATTATCGGATGCCCAGGTCAGTCGATGCATTGCTCCTTAAAACGCGGGCTGGTCTCGATGACTTTGTTACTGAGAAATACGCGGACCAGATCGCCGCGATTCTTGCGCAATGGAGTACCGGGGTGCTGCAATCTCCGCAAGATGTGGAAGCAATCGAGAAGGTTTTGGTGTCGAATTTCTCCGGCGGGGCGCTGAGGCCTGTTGAATCTCGCGTCCTGCGATCAGGCGTGATCGAAATTCGTCACAATACGTTCAAGACAGAGGCTGCTCTTGGACGGGATGCATTTCTGCGAGAATTCCGATCTGCTCTAGGCAGCTTTTCGAAACTGTTGACTGCTGAATTTCAGGTCACGAGTATTCATGCTGATACTACATCGGCAACAACGCTATCTCCCATCCAACTGCAGACTCGCATTCGCTTTGAATTGGTGGGCACCGGTCGAGACTGTTATCGCGAGCAACGCGTGGGCTACTGGCAGCTTGATTGGGAGGGGTCTGCATCGGGTGAGTTCTGGGTGCGAAACTGGCAGGCGATGGAAGAGACGCAGAGCCGGTCCAGAGCCCCAGGCTATATCGATGTCACGGCTGCGGCACTCGGTGGCAATGCTTCTTATTCTTCGCAGCTTCTGCACGGAACGGATTATTGGCGAACGGTGCTCGATGGCGCTTGTGGCATCGATATCTACGGACATAATGGCGTTTCGATTGGCGACATCGATGGCGACGGATTTGACGATCTCTATGTGTGCCAGCCCGGCGGTCTTCCGAACCGGCTTTATAGGAATCGCGGCGATGGAACATTTGAGGACATTACCGAAGCTTCGGGAGTCGGCGTCATCGAGAACACGACGTGCGCGCTTATTGTCGACGTCGACAATGATGGGCGGCAGGATTTGATTGTCGTAAAGGCCTCCGGCCCGATGTTGTTCTTGAACCAAGGCGGAGGACGGTTTCTGCAAAAGGCGAACGCCTTTGTCTTTGCGAATCCGCCACAAGGAACTTTTACCGGCGCGGCGGCGGCGGATTATGACCACGACGGCTGGCTCGACATCTATTTTTGCCTCTACGCTTTCTACCAGGGCACGGACCAGTATAAGTATCCGTCTCCCTACTACGACGCGGAGAACGGGCCGCCTAACTTCATGATGCGCAACCATCGGGACGGCACGTTTCACGACGTAACTGCCGAGACGGGCCTCAACCAAAACAACACGCGCTACAGCTTTTGTTGCGGATGGAGCGACTTCAATCATGACGGCTGGCCTGATCTATACGTGGTAAACGATTTTGGGCGTAAGAATCTTTACCGCAACAACGGCAACGGAACTTTTACCGATATTGCTCCGCAAGCGGGGGTTGAAGACGTCGGCGCGGGCATGGGCGTCTGCTGGTTCGACTATGACAATGACGGCGCAGAAGATCTCTACGTCGCCGACATGTGGACGGCGGCGGGGGAACGCATTTCTACGCAGGATATCTTCCAGAAAGATGCGCCGCGTGAAATACGGGCGCTCTATCACAAACATGCCATGGGCAATTCGCTTTTTCGTAACGCGTCTCGAAACGACGGCACTTCTGCTGCTTTCGAAGATGCAACGCGCGCTGCCGGCGTCGGGATCGGGCGCTGGGCGTGGTCGAGCGACGCCTGGGATTTTGATCACGACGGTTATCCTGACCTTTATATCGCCAATGGAATGATTAGCAGTCCATCGCGTGAAGACCTCAATAGCTTTTTCTGGCGGCAGATCGTTGCCAATTCACCTAATGAGGCCAAGACGTCTCACGAATACGAACAGGGATGGAGTGCGATCAACGAGTTGATCCGTGCGGATGGCACCTGGAGTGGATACGAGCGAAATATTTTCTACGCGAACAACGGCGATGGAACGTTCTCCGATATTTCGGGTGCAGTGGGGCTGGACTTTTTGGAAGACGGGCGGGCATTTGCACTGGCAGATTTCGATCATGATGGCCGTCAGGAATTGTTTTTGAAGAATCGCAATGGTCCGCAGTTGCGACTCTTGAAGAATGTGATGGAGAGCTTGCCTCCATCAATCGCGTTTCGCCTGCGCGGCACGAAAAGTAATCGAGACGCGATCGGAGCCGTAATTACAGTAGAAACTGAACAGGATAGCCAGACGCGGTCGTTGCAAAGACGATCATTGCAAGCTGGCTCAGGCTTTCTTTCGCAGCACAGCAAAGATGTCTTCTTTGGTTTGGGCGCGATGAAAGGGCCGTTGCGAGCTTCGATTCGCTGGCCGAGCGGACGGGTACAAGAACTCCATCATCTGCCGATCAACCACCGGGTATGGATTGAAGAGGGCTCTGAACCATCTCGAATTGAAGCTTTCCGGACGCCGGAACGATACCAGTTCTCTGATGCTAAGGCCGCGAACGCAAAGCCACAGGAAATTGAAACCTTGCCCACTATGGCTGAGACCTGGTTGCTGGCTCCGATCGAAGCACCGGGTTTTTCTCTTACTGATTTCAATGGACAGGCACGAACTCTGTCCTCGCTGCGCGGGAAACCAGTGCTGCTCAACTTTTGGGCCGCCGCAGCCGAGCGATGCAAAGAGGACTGGATCACGTTCAATCGGCGCTATGCTGCTTGGGCGACTCAGGGCCTTCAGCTACTTTCCGTCAATCTGGACGCTCCTGTTGATGCAGAAAGCGCCCGGGCAGTGGTGCAAGAGCATCGTCTTTCGTTTCCTATCCTGCGCGGCTCCGAGGATGTCGCCGCCGTCTACAACATTCTTTACCGTTACTTATTTGACCGTCACCGTGATCTCGAGCTTCCAACATCATTTCTGATTGACGCCAAAGGGCAGATCGTTAAGGTCTATCAGGGGCCGGTGAATGCCGAGCATGTCGAGCAGGATTTCCGCAATATCCCGCAGACTAACGCGGAACGACTAGCTCGAGCACTTCCCTTTACTGGGGTAACCGACACGATCGAGTTTGGCCGCAACTATCTCACATTTGGCTCGGTGTTTTTTCAGCGCGGTTATATGGAACAGGCTGCGGCAGCGTTTCAGATTGCTCTGCGGGACGATCCGTCAAGCGCTGAGGCTCTCTATGGGATCGGTAGCGTATATCTCGACCAGCAGAAGACGGCGGAAGCGCGGAAGAGTTTTGAAGGTGCGCTCAAGCTTCGAGCTAGCTATCCCGACACACTGGCAAATTCATGGAACAATCTCGGCTTGCTGGCTGCGCGCGAAGGACGGACGGACGAGGCGATTGGTTACTTTCAAGAAGCGCTCAAGCTGAGTCCCGATCATATGATTGCGCTTGATAATCTGGGAAGCGCCTACCGGCAACAGAAGCATTGGGGTGATGCTCGCAAGACCTACGAGCGAGCTCTGGAAATTAATCCCGATGACGCCGAGGCTAACTATGGTGTGGGGATGGTATTCGCGCAGAATGATGACACCGCGCGAGCGTTCGATTCTCTGCAACGGGCGCTGAAGTTGCGTCCAATTTATCCTGAGGCGCTCAACAATCTCGGGATTCTTTATCTGCGCACGCAACGTCGCGATCAGGCAGTGGCGAGCTTTGAGGAATGCATCCGCGTTGCGCCTGCATTCGATCAGTCATACTTGAACCTGGCCCGCGTCTATGTCATTGAGGACTCGCCTGACAAAGCTCGATCGGTGCTACTCGAACTGCTTAAGCAGCATCCGGGACACGAACAGGCACAAAAGATGATGGAGCAACTGGGACGCTAGTCGTGTTGGCGTTAGTCTGGTCTTACGGGGTTGACGGTTTGCTCGGCTGCGGTGTTGGAGCCGTCAACAAATCCACAAACATCTTGTAGAACTTTTGCGTGTCTAAGTCGAACTGTACTTCTACCGTCTGCACGTCGCGTTGGGGTTTGTCTCGGTCTGTCCAAGTGAGAGTGTCACCGTAGCCCGGACCTCGATCCAGATTCACGTCCATGTAACGATTTTCTTTCTTTGTGATCAGGCTTGGATCAAGCCATGCCGCCGATGTAAGTTCGTCCCACAGGTAGTTATAGGAACCGCGCAAGCGCGCGTATTTTCCAATGTATTGTGCTGCGGGCGAGTTGCCGGCTTTAATCTTATCGATCAGATCCTGGGTCATTCTTGTCTTTACTGAAATATCGACTGGAGTGCAAACAATCTTTTTCCACGGAGCACGCAGCACAATGTGAGCCGCTTCCGGATCGAACCAGACATTGAATTCGTGGCGAGGATTGTTTGCGAACTCGGGATCGGGAGTCTGCGGATTCAGACTGGCTCCCATGAACACCAGCTCTTTGGCGAGACTCGCGAATTCGGGGTCGATCGAAATTGCGAGCGCCAGATTCGTCATAGGGCCGCCCTCATAAATTGTGATTTCATGAGGATATTTATGGACCATGCGCACCAGAAAATGCGCGGCATCTTCGTCGGCGGCCTTGGTGGTGGGCTTCCCTTCCGGCATCGCTCCCAGTTCGCGTGGAGCGTGATAAAACCTCGGTGTCCACGCGCCCAACCACATTACAGAGCCATAGCGCTGCTCCCACTGCTCTGTTTCTTCTTTCGATCTGACCAGTGGATATTCAGCGCCGCTGAAAACAGGAATGTCAGTACGCCCGATGAGTTCGAGCATGCGCAGCGTGTGCGCGACCTCTTCGGTGAGCCACGCATCACCCGTCACCACGGTGATACCGAGGACTTCCGTTTGGGGGGATTGGATGAGCAATAGGATCGCTTGCTGGTCGGTTCCGGCGGGTCCGGCAGCGTCCTGGTCGATGATGACCTTGCGCTTGCTCTTATTCGGATCTGGATTCTGGCTTTGGGCCAGAAGACACGTCACGAAAATCACGGTTGGAATTGCGATAAAACGCCGGAATCGGCCCAGCCTCATGCACGCACCTCTGAATTTATGAGCTTCTTAATTTGATGATCTTCTAGAGAGAATATTACTTGTTTCCCGACAAGCGCCCAATGAGCAAGTCGAAAAACTTTGGAGAATCAACTTCTACAGCGACCTTGGTATTCGGTACAAATTTATCGCGCAGCACAGGAGAGGTTTTTATACCTGCGAGCGTAGGAGCCGATCCGCGAATCGGCATATCGGTGGCACCTTTCTCCATGCCAGGGCGGCGGCGCAGATCACCGGCAATGGGGCTGTAGCCCAGGGTTTCGCCAGCGGTGAGTTCTCCTGTAGTCTCAACGTCGACGTAATAATCTTGTAGTTTGAGAATCGACGGATTGAGAAATCCGGCAATGGCGAGCGAGTCGTGCATGTTTGGTCCAACTAAATACCCGTGCCCGCGGTTGTGGTTGATTGCGTTGCGTCCGATCTTGGCAGCGGCTTGACCTGCAGGATTCTGCGTCGCTTCGAGCAAGCGCACGTGCTCGTCGGTTAGTGTGACCTTTCTCGTAACGTCGAGGCCAACCATGGTTATGGGAATTCCCGATTGAAAGACGATGCGAGCAGCTTCTGGATCGACGTAAACATTAAACTCGGCTGCAGGAGTGATGTTTCCTCCCGAGAGTGAGCCCCCCATCATGACGACGGCTCGAACCATGCTCGCGAGTTCCGGATCGGAATTAAGCGCGGTGGCAATGTTCGTCAAGGGACCGATTGGGATCAGCGTTACCTCGCCCGGATATTTGCGCACGATCTGACGGATGAGTTCGGAGGCGGGAGTTGAAACTGGCTTGGTCGTCGGCTCAGGAAAGACAGCGCCTCCCAATCCATTTTCGCCATGGGCATAGCTCGCCGTCACCAAGCGGCGCATCAGCGGGGCGCGCGCACCGGCAGCTACGGGAATATCGGTGCGACCGGCGATTTCCACCAGACGCAAAGCATTCGGCAATGTCAGATCAAGCGGCACATTGCCTGCGACTGGAGTGATGGCCTCAATCTTCAGTTCCGGCGATCGCATCGCGAGCAGAAGTGCGAAGGAATCATCGACGCCGGGATCGGTATCGATGATTACGCGAAATGGGCCGCGATCCGTTACAGAGTCGGACTTCGCCTGCGCTGAGGGCTCTCCGGATGGCGCCGAGATGGCTTTGGCTTCGTGGGAAAAGCCACCAATGGCCAAAACGGCGGCTGACGACGTCACGAACTGACGCCGGGAGATGTGAAAGATATCTTGATTTGAATCCATGGCTGCTCCTTCGAGGGCGTGCCATTGTAAAGCCTCTCCGTGAGACTCTGCCAATCTTTTCGTGCATGAATTGCAGACGAGCGTGGCCACGAATAGAATTGCGAGTTATGATCGCGGCTGATTCTGTTTTGATTTGGAGCTGCCGCGTTTTGCCTCTCTCATTTTGCTCTCTAGGAGTTGACCCGCGTGACCACCGGCCATTTCGCACGAACCGGGATTCGTGGGACGGCATGCATTTTAGCGATCGCCGTGGCTCTCGGTCCGATTCGAGCACATTCTCAAGACACCGGCTCCACACTACAGGGTACCGTTCAGGGATATGTGCGCGACGCCAGTGGGAGTTCTGTGGCAGGCGCAACCGTCTTTTTGCGGCTTGTGACTGCAACAGCGAACTCCACACCGCCGCATATTACAAACACTGATTCTGCGGGGGCCTATCGCTTTGTGGGGCTGCGAGCGGGTACTTACACGCTGCGCGTAGAAAGAAACGGATACGCCGAGTTAGTCTTCGGTCCGATAGATCTCGCATCGAAAGAAACAAAGAAGGTCGACCTCGCTCTCGTTTCTTCGAAGAAGTCTGAAGCTTACGACGCTTTGCCGAGAACGATGAAGGGAACGCCCAAAACACAAACGCCGGAGTTTTTTGACGAACCTCAATTTACGGTGGCTGGCGTAACTTCAGCCTCGAATTCAGGTGGACATGGTTCTGACGCCGTTCTGAGAACTAGCGAAACGCTCGCCAGAGCCACGGTTTCATTAAGCAAAGAATCGACTGATAACCCGGGTACGGCTACATCTGCTGCGATGGAAGCGTCCTTGCGCGATGCGGTAACACGCAAGCCAGAAGACTTTGAAGCCAATCGCCAACTTGGAAAATTCCTTATCAATAATGGAAAAACCACAGAAGCAACTCCCTATCTGAAACGGGCTTCGCTGATCAAGCCCGGCGATCCCGAACTTCATCGTCTGCTGGGCGATGCCGAGGAGAAATCAGCGAACTCACTTGAAGCGGTCCGCGAGTACCAACGCGCCGCAGAACTTGATCCGAGCGAGACGAATTTGTTTGATTGGGGCACGGAGCTTTTGACGCATCGCGCGCTCGAACCGGCCATTGAGGTGTTTGCCAAGGGCAATCACCTTTTTCCGAGGTCGGTGCGGATGCTGGTTGCGCTCGGAGTTTCATGGTATGCGCGCGGCTCTTACGATCAAGCGACGCAGTATCTCGCGAACGCATCCGATCTTGCTCCGGACAATCCCACGCCGTATTTATTTCTGGGAAAGATGCAAAGCGCTGGGACTATTCCATCGGAACAATTGGTGAAACTGCTGGGAAGATTCGTGCAGTTGCAACCGGATAATGCGCTCGCGAACTACTATTACGCTGTTGCTCTCTGGAAGCAATCGGCAAGCGCGGGAGATGATGCGCGAGTTGAGTCACTGCTGCAAAGAGCCGTGCATCTTGATGCGAAGCTGAGCGCTGCGTATTTGCAGCTGGGAATTCTGTATTCGCAGCGCGACGAATTCTCGCGGGCAATTACGGCGTATCAAAAAGCAATCGAAGTCAGTACGCAGGCAGATGAGACGCTTGAAGAAGCGCACTACCGATTGGCGCAGGCTTATGAACGAACCGGCGAGAAGGACAAAGCTCAAGTAGAGCTTGAACTATACAAAGAGTTAGATCTGAAACTAAAAGAAGATAGGGATCACGACCGGCGCGAGGTTCAGGAGTTTGTTATCTCGCTACAGACCACGAATTCGACGTCGCCATCCAAGCCCTGAGCGGATTTTTCGCGCGTCGAAATTCTGCTTTACGGCGCATCTGCAACGCAGCGGAAGCCGACTGTCCCTGCTCGATCGTGCCCTGGAGACATCAAGAGATACTTTTGGTGTTCATCGAGCCGGTAAGTCTGCGGAAAATACCAGAGCGAACCGCTCGGTTGATAAGCCGCGCCACCACGAACGATCGCGGCCCGGGTATGAGGGTCGCGGTATTCGTCGGTCCACTGCGATACGTTGCCAACGAGATCGAGAACTCCGAATGGACTTGCGCCTTTCGGGAAGGCCGTTACGTCGGCAGGTGGATGCATAGTCGATCCCGAATCTACCGGCGGAAGTGCCTGCGCGTTCCAGTCATTGCCCCAAGGGTATGGACGACCGTCGGTTGATTGCGCTGCATATTGCCATTCCCATTCGTGGGGAAGACGTTTGTGACTCCAGGCTGCGTAGGCGCGGGCATCCTCGATCGATACCCACGTGACGGGCTTGTTATCCCAACCTTCGGGATACCTGCCATTCTTCCATGCCCGAAGGAAGTTGTGATCATCCTTCGGGTGATAATGGGTTGTATTCAGGAACTTGCTGAACTCAGCGTTTGTTACCGGCGTTCGGTCGATATAAAAACTATGCAGGTGGATTTGATGCCGGTGGAAACGCCTCGGAATGTCTTCCCACGGGTACTGGACATCTGCTCCGGGGTCATTGCCGCCTTCGATTTCTATGCCGCTCACCTTAAAGTCGAAGTCACCCTCGGGAATGCGCACCATCCCTTCTGGCGCTGACTGCACTGTAGTGGTCGCTGGTATCTCGACCAAAGTCTGCGGCACAGCATTCCATTCCCGCTTGTAGCTGGCTAGAGGACGCTTGGAGCGCTCTGCCATGTAAGAGAGCAGGTTCTGCACGCTTTCGTCCGGTTTCTCTTCTTTTTCTGCTTTCGCAGGCGTAGCCAGCACCGCGCCATAGCCGAGGCCTTCGAGACTGAAGCTGAGTGTGGCTTTTCCATTCGCTATGACGGGTGTCAATTCTTTCCCATGCCAGAGATCGTAATAATGTATTCCGGGCTGACTGGCAATCTCGAGTTCCGCGCCGGAGACGTCATATTCATTGCGATTCACCATCGTCCATAGCGTTCCACTGGAGCGAGGAAATCGACTGGCGAATACTCCTGCTTGCAAAACGGGGGCGTGCGGCTCCCAAGCGTCACTGAGCAGGTAATCAGCCATGGCTCGCTCGATGCGCGTGAAGCGCAGCAAGGCTTCGGCATCATGGGGATTATTCTCGTACCAGAATCCCCAAAGATTTTCGAGGGTCGCATAGCCCTGACCGTTGAAAAAGGCATGTTGCAGGCTGTCAGTCTTGTCGCGCGTGAAGCGATCTGTGATATTGACGGTGTGGCGCGGCTCCATCCACTTATTCTTGCTGACCATCGGAATGAATGGATACTGCTTCCCTTCCCAGGTCACCCAGTCGTTCCAGCTGAGATTAGTCCAGGCTAGCGAAGCGTCGCGCGGCTGGAACTGCGGCTCCAGAGCCAGAGGATGGCCGATTGCATCTGAGGCTTCGCGAAAACCGGGGGGAACACTCTCCAGCGTATCGAAGTTGATGCCGTCGGCATTAACGTCTTTCAGGAGCTGCGCCATGGTCGTCGATGAAGCGGCACCTTCATTTCGAGTTCCTGTATCCCAGATGAGAAACGGGAAAAATACCTTCACGCCGCGGCTGTGAAATTTCTCAACCATGCCGCGGACGCCAGCAATGCCGCCAGGAAGATCGCGCAGCATGTCGAATTGATTTCGATCGTCGATGCCCAGGTTTGGATACACATGCCAGATAAGCACGGCATCGATCGGGCCCATGCGGGTCTCGGTCTCGGAGAGGAACTTATCGACCGTGTACTCACCCTTTTCCGGATCGTAGAGACTGCGATCCCAGATCAGAAGCTGTACCTGGGAGAAAATATGCTGCGTCCATTGCAGGTCGGCGCGATCGTATTCTGATCCGGTGAAGCGCAGGAGTTTGATGCGATCATTGCGCCAGCGCTTGAGACCATCAAGCCATCCCGGCTCGCCCGGAGAGGCCGGACCAGAGAAAAAGACTTCGCTCGGTGGCGGAGGTTCGGTCAAATTCATGACTCCGGTGTGGGAGACGAGGTCGTGACGCGGCTTCCATTCATCTCCGAATGACAGACTGTTTGTGCAGAGGATGCTGGCAGAGAGCAATAGCGCAAAAGCAGGGGCCCGTAGTTTCATGAATGCATATCCCGCATGATCTTATTCCGAGACCGATTCTAAATCGAGCGGAGGGGAATGTAGCGTCTGAATTTTCAATTTGTTCGCGCGAGCTGACTTCAGGACAACATAAAGAAAGCTGAGGCAAATCGAAATTTGCCTCAGCTCGAATTTCCGTCTTCCTTCGATCTCCGCTAAAAATCAAGCCTTAAAGCAAACTGAATCACACGCGGGTTGTTGACCGTCTCGTTCACCACTCCGAGCGATGAAGTACTGTTGACGTCCTGCATGAAAACACCGTTGCCGGTCAGACCAAACTGCGCATGATTGAAGAGGTTGAACATCTCAGCGCGGAATTGTAGCGTATATCCCTCGCGGATACGGAAGTCTTTGAACGCCGAAAAATCGGTGTTCACAAACCGCGGACCGGAAACTGGCGCACGGGACGAATCTCCCAATTGCCCGGCTAGCGGGTAGCCGAACGCGCACGGGTTAAACCAAGACTGAATGGTATGTGTTTTGTCAGCTGCGAGCCCGCCCTGAGACTGCAGTAGTTGACATGCTGGATTGGGATTAGACGACACAATCCCGGGCGTGTATGGGTTGGCGAGCTGGTTGGGACGGTTCATAGGAGTTCCGTTCCATTGGAAATTGACGCCAGATTGGTTGTTGCTGTCGACCAAAAACAGCGGGAATCCGGATGTCGCCTTCTCAATCAGATTGACTTGCCACCCGCCAAGGACTGCATCTTCCGCGCCGTTCCAGTCACCACCGAACCGTTTGCCTTTGCCAAACGGCAATTCATACAGGACACTGGCCGTGAATTGATCATTGAGATTGAGTTGCGAGAGGCCCCAGTCGGGCTTTTGCGACCCGGGCAGCGGCCAGAACTGCGCACCCGGGGTTGTGCCGTCTCCGTCGTCCATACCTGAGTCGAAAGTGCGAGCCCAAGTGTAGCTAATCAACGCGTAGAGGCCGTGGCGGGCGCTCTTGGTTTCCGCTCTTACCAGCAAGCCGTCATATCGGGCCTTGGCTCCATCTGTAATGTTGTCGATGACGGCGGATGGGTTCAGCGCATACGGAGCAGCGAAGTAATTGCCGCCGGGACCGCAACCGAGGGTGTACCCAGGAGTCGAGTCGGGGCCCCCGTTGCACGCATAGGGCGCGTTCACGTTCAAGTTCAATCCGTAGAACAGAATGTGCGTGCTGCGAGTACCTGCGTACCCAGCGGTGAGAACGATATTTCCCGGCAACTGGCGCTCAATGTTCAAGTTAAACTGCTGCACCATCCCCTGCTTGAAGTTCGAGTTCTGGGAGAGCGAGGTGCCAGTGAAGGTATTGGGATTTGGCGGCGCGGTGAAGGGCTGAAGGTTCGGTTGGGTGAACCCGTATTTTAACCCGCAGTTCACTGCATGTACGTTCCCTGGGAACCAGTTGCCGAAGGGGCATGTATCGCCCGGGTAACCGTAGTCGAACTGGTCGACCTCGGCGTAGTAGGGCGGGTTCTGCCAGAGTCCTTGTGCGCCCTGGCTCCAGCCGGAGTCGTGGTAGATGGAGTAACCGGCGCGCACCACGGTGTCCTGACGACCTGACGGTTTCCACGCGAGGCCGATGCGGGGTTCAATGGCTGTTTTATCGAACTTGACACCAACGTCACTATTACTGCGTACGCAGTTGCTGCAGCCGCTGAAAGGTATGGATCCCGCGATCAGATACTGCTGCGTATTCCAATCGAAATTCGCTTGCTTGTCCAGGGCTTCGGTAATCGGAGTTACGAGAGCCCAGGCCACGCCCAAGTTCAAGGTCAGGTTGTTCGAAACACGCCAGTCGTCCTGGACAAAGGGACGGAACATCTTCCAGCGCCGACCGGTCATCGCACCATCAAACGTCTGGTCGTGAATCGCACCGAACGGCTGTCCGATGACCAGATCGGCGGCGCTATCGCCAGTCGCGGTTCCACCAAGCAGAAAATACCCATCCTGAAAGCCGTTGGTCATGACATTCATTTGATTAAGGCGAATGCCGATACCAACGCGAATATCGTGGTGGCCGCGAATCATGTCAAAGGTATCGCTGAATGAATAAACGTTAGTTCCACCTACAAACGGAGCGAACCCGCGATCGCCCAAAGACCAGTAAGTACTGAGCTGCGTCGAGCTCAAACCGCAACTCAGGCAAGCCTTCGAGTACTGGGTCAGGCCGGGAGGAGCATTTGGACATGCGCTGTTGAGATCCGCACCCACAATGCCAAGGGAATCTGCTTTACAGAGCTGCCCACCGAACTCACCGAACGAAGTGATGTAGTCGAAGATCCGGTTGAATCCGAAGTAAGCCTGGTTGATGTTGTTGGAATTGACAATGTGGGTTTCGGAAATGACCGCATTGCGGGCGTGATTGGCAATGAGCTGGTTGCTGCCAAATGGATTCTGCTCGGCCCAGGTCGGCGATCCGCCCGGCACATAGGAGTTGGCCTGATCGTAGCTGAACCTGGCGAAAGCAGAATCTTTGCTGGAGAAGTTGTGATCCACTCGTATCGTCGCGTTCCCCTCGTTCAGTCGCCGGACTGGGACGTTGGAATAGTTGACTCCGTTCGCGTAGGTGTCACTCCCCTGAGGATAGAGATTGATCAGCGCCAGACCAATGGGATCTCCTAAGCCGAGGCCCGTCGGGCCGCCAGTAATCGGAATCTTGTTGCAGCTCTGCGTTCCTGCGACTTGGCTGCCGTCGGCATTAACTGCGGTAGGATTATCTGATGCATCGCATTGGAAAGGCGTACTCGAGTACGGATTTAGCAATTGTCCGGCAAACGGATCGTTGCTGAAGTCCGCATACAGCGGGTTGACGAGGCCCTTTTCCGCGTCCGTTGGAACGGCTCCGGTAAACGGAACGCCCTTGCGCTGCCGCTTTGCCTCGTAATTCACAAAAAAGAAAGTTTTATCTTTCCTGATCGCGCCGCCAAGCGAACCGCCAAACTGATTCAGGTTGAATTGCTGCTGGGCGTGCGGGAAGCTGGTATAGGCGTCGAGGGCGGTGTTGCGGAAGTACTCATACAGTGCGCCGTGAAACCGATTGGTGCCCGATTTTGTAGTTACCAGCACCGTCGGCCCTGCATGAGTTCCGTATTCCGCCGAATAGTTGTACGTGAGAACCTTAAACTCTTGAATGGAGTCAATTGTTGGCAGAATCGAAATACCGCCGGAGGTGAGCTCGGAGTTGTCGTTGTTGTCGAGCAACCAGCTCGTGCTCTGCTCGCGCGATCCGCCGACAGAAAGCGAGAAGGTGCCACGCGCCGCAACTTCGCTGCTGGCTGCCTGCGTGAAGAAGCTATTCGGGCTGGTTTGCGCGGTCGTCCCCGGAGTCAGAGTTGCCAGTTGCACGAAGTCGCGTCCATTCAGCGGCAGGTCGGCAACCTGTTCGGCGGTGATCACTTGGCCGAGAGTTGGATTGGTGGTCTCAACTGCTACTTCAGTCGCGCTAACCTCAACCGTCGAGGTTACCGACGCGGGGTTGAGCGAGAAATTGACCTCGCGCTGTTCGTCAACTTGCAGACGGATATCTTTCTGCTCGGTGGTCTGGAAGCCCTGGGCCTCGACATGAATGGTGAAGATCGATACTGGCAGCAGCGGCACGAGAAAGTGTCCGGAGTCGTCGGTCTTCGCTTCGCGGGTCAGGCCGGTGCTCTGGGAGGTGATCCTTACGGACGCACCGGAGATGACCGATCCGGTTTTGTCGGCAACGGTTCCGGAGAGACTGCCATTCGACTGACCGTACAGAAGTGAAGAGAGGGAAAACACGGAACAGACGACCGCTACGAGCAGCGCATTTCTTTTCAGCATTAGTTCCCCTTGACGACCACCCTTCACTCGCGAGAAAAAGTGGCGATTTGGACTCGATTTCCTCGCGGCTGAAACGTGGAACGACCCATTTTTTTCGATGGGCCATCTAAATAGATTAGAAAAGCAAAGTCAAGAGTTTTCGTTACAACAGGATGGATGTGTTCTGATTAAATCGGGAATTCAATTTTTCATAACGCCTATGCTTTCACGGATTCCTGGCGATCTAGTTCGGAGCTGTGGTTTCGCGCAACTTCACGGCGATTAGATTTCTGCGCCTTCCAATTTCGGTAGGAGTGAGAGTGCATGGGAAACTCACATTCGAGTTTTGAAATTCGGCATGGCGCTCGGCGAAGATGGCTCGTTGAAACTGTTTGTCGAAGACAATTCAGCTTGGACGGGAAGACGGGGCAAGCCCCGTCTCTACCGATGATTTTATTTCAGCCGTTTGCTTTGGCTACGAGCAAGATTCCCAGACAGTAGAAGACGAACATCAGTCCGAGATACATTTTTGCCTTAGAAGGTGCGCCGGCAAATTCCTTCCAGGCTAGGACACCCCAGAGAGCGGCGACCATCGGCGCGGATTGCCCGATCGCGTAGGAAATTGCTACGCCGGTAAAGCTGGCGGCGACGAGATTGAAGACCATGCCCGTGCCCCAGATCAATCCGCCAAGAAGTCCGAGGACGTGGCCGGAAATCGGTCCACTGAAATAGCCGGAGAAACTTACCGGCTCACCGACCAGCGGGTGCCTCATAAAATAAATATTCCAGATCAAGCACGAGAGTAGCGCGCCCAGCGTTAAAAAAACCGCAATACTGTAGGGACCGAGTGTGTTGCCGTTGGTCATGGCTCGCGCCACGAAGGGAGCCCATAGTCCCATCAGAATGCCGGAGATGACGCAGACAATGATGCTCTTCTTCGACACCGAGCGGCCGGCAATTGCCAGGCTGCCGTAAGCCTTTCCATCTAGTACGACGGCGATCAAGGCGCACACGACACCGGCGGCCAAGAGCGGCGCGTTGCCTTTCATTTGGATGGCAAAGCTCGAAATCACTCCGACGACGAGCGCAATTCCAATAGAAACTGGAAATGCAATGGCGAGCCCGGCCATATCAATCGCGGCAACCAGCAGCAGGTTTGCCAGATTAAAAATGGCTCCGCCGACCATGGTGGATACGATGTTGTTGGTGTCCGCGGAATGGACATTGTTCAGAAAGCTATCCGCATTATTGCCCGTACTGCCCATGGTGAGCGCGAGAATGAGCGAGATGAGGAAGATGCCGATGGCGTAGTCCCAATAAAATAATTCGAAGCGATAATTCTTTACGCCCTTGTAAGTGTTGGCCCAGGAGCCCCAGCAAATGGCGCTCGTAATCATCATGAACAGTGCAATACCCAGAGTGTGGGGTGTGAACATCGCTTCTCCTTGGAAATGTGCTGCCCCTGAAGGGGCGTCCGATCGTCGAATTTACGGTATCGCTGAAGCGATACCCTGATACGAAACTCTGATACAAAACGAAACCTATTTGCCGCGAAGTCTCGAAACAAATAACTGGAGGAACCGGTCGGCATCGACGTCGACGCAAACCTTAGCATTGGGCTCGACTTTGTCGACACCTTCAATGATGTAACGGTCGCCGTGCAGCACGTTGCGCTCCACTGTGCCGTGGCGATTGGCGACGGTTTCGCCACGGGTGAATTCGCCTCTGCTTTCGACATCCACATGCATGAGCGGCGCTTTCACCAGGGACGCGTCGATGGCTACTCCTATCGCCAGCGGATCATACATGGGCGCGCTGTTGGAACCGAATTGCGCCGATAGATCGATGAGGAAGTGCGCCACCTTATAGATGAAATCATTCATGGGCCCGTGGGTCTGTCCAAGTTGGTCGAGATACTTTTTTGAGAACAAAGTCTTGTCGCCGACATCGAGCCCGACCATGGTTAACGGCCATCCGGCCTGAAAGACAATCTGCGCCGCTTCGGGGTCGTTGTAAATGTTTGCTTCCGCGGAGGCGTTCACGTTTCCACCGGTAATCGATCCGCCCATGATGATGACCTCTTTGACCAGCGGAACAATCGTCGGATCTTTCTCGAGGGCGAGCGCGATGTTGGTGAGGGGGCCGATCGGGACCAACGTGATTTCATGGGGAGCGGCGTGCACCATTTCGATGATCAGGTCGGGTCCGAAGCGAGAATCTACTTTGCATTTACTGGGCGGCAATTCGATGTTGGCCAGTCCATTTTTGCCGTGCCAGAATTCCGCCGTAATTAACTTCTGGAAAAGCGGGTGCTGCGCTCCCGCAGCTACGGGAATATCGCAGCGATTGGCCAGCGAGATCATGCGCAGCGCATTCTCTAATCCCTGCTGGGCGGTTACATTGCCGGGAACTACGGTGATCGCGCGGACGTCCAACTCAGGCGAGTTCAGCGCCAGCATCAGGGCCATGGCGTCGTCAGTGCCGGGATCGGTGTCGATGATAATTTTCTTGCCGGCACTGGACGCGGGAATTGCCAGCATCATTACGAGAAGGACAGGAACGAGAAGCTTTTGGCGAAATCGAAAACGAGGGCCCGGGTTAATCAGAACTGACCTCCAAAATCTCGATACGGATCGCAGATTACAGCGTGTTGTAATCGCGCCCTAGGGTAGCCGTGCACAGTCGGAGGGTCAAGGGGAAAGCGGATTCATCTTTCGCTGTATCTGCCGTACAATTGCACGGCGCAGCACAGATCACAGACATTTTGGCGATTGCGACCCAGCCATTGATGGGGCATCTAATTGAAGAGAATTTGTGGCATCGCTGAAGCGATGTCCTGATACGAAGCTTGAGTTTATCTGCAGCTTATTTTGGAAAGCGTCTGATGCCAGTCGAACATAACGAATCTCGGAGCGTCGCGAGTCGCGATTCAAACGACTCTGGTGGCGCCATTGCTATTCTTGCGGGTCGGCCTCTGCTTCCGAATAAGGGCATTCCTCTTAATCTCGATTGGGTGCGGGAGGTGCGAGTCAACACCAGCGCGGTCGAGCGCCGAGTTCAATCTCATGTCGCGCGACGGACAGTGAAGAAAGAATGGCAGGCGGCGTGGCTTCTGCGCGCGATTACCTGCATGGATCTGACGACTCTTTCTGGGGATGACACCGACGAGCGCGTTCGGCGATTGTGCGCGAAGGGACGGCACCCGATTCAGCCAGAGTTAGAAAAAAAACTTGGGATTGAGGAGTTACAAATAAAGGTCGCGGCCATCTGCGTGTACCACACGTTTGTGGAAACAGCGCTGCATGCACTCGATGGCAGCGGAATCCATGTCGCAGCTGTGTCTACTGGATTCCCTGCCGGTCTATCGCCGTTGGCGGAGCGGGTCGGGGAGATTCGCCGATCGGTGGAGGCTGGCGCTCATGAGATCGACGTCGTTATCACACGCGCATACGTTTTCGGCGGACGCTGGCAGGCGCTCTACGACGAAGTCGCAGCTTTCAAACAAGCCTGCGGACCGGCGCACATGAAAGTCATCCTCGGAACCGGTGACCTTCTGACCCTGCGCAATGTGGCGCGTGCTAGTGTCGTGGCCATGATGGCGGGAGCTGACTTCATCAAGACTTCGACTGGTAAAGAGCCAACGAATGCGACTTTGCCTGTCGGCTTAGTGATGACGCGCGCCATCCGCGAATATGCGCAGCAAACTGGCATGGCTGTGGGATTCAAACCGGCGGGCGGCATCCGCACGGCGAAGCAGTCGATCGAATGGCTAGCGATGATTAAAGAAGAGCTGGGCCCGTCATGGCTGCGGGCGGAAATGTTCCGCTTCGGAGCCAGCGGCTTGCTGGGCGATATTGAGCGGCAACTGGAGCATTATGCGACCGGGAGGTATTCGGCGGAGTATCGGCATCCGATCGCGTGAGCGCAAGCTCGAAAGATTGTGGCGAAGCAGGTCCTTCGCTTCGCTCAGGATGACAATTCGTAAAGTTGTTTAATGTAGTCGCGAGAATGAATCGAGCCCACGCCAATGAGCATTGCTGAAAAGTTCGTGAGCATGGAATACGGCCCAGCTCCAGAAGATTCGAAAGAAGCAGTGGCATGGCTGGAGCGTCACGGCTACCGCTTCCAACATTTTATCGGCGGTGCATGGCAGGTGCCCTTTGCGGGTGAGTACTTCGATACGGTCGATCCGTCGAATGGAGAAAAACTCGCCTCGATCGCGCAAGGGTCGGCGGCCGACGTTGATGCCGCGGTTAAGTCTGCGCGGGCAGCATCTTCTGGATGGCGGACGCTAAGTCCGCATAGACGAGCTCGCTACTTGTATGCGATTGCCCGGCTGGTCCAGAAGCATTCGCGTCTGCTCGCGGTTCTCGAGACGATGGATAACGGCAAACCCATCCGCGAGAGCCGCGACATCGATATTCCGCTGGTTGCACGGCATTTTTATTACCACGCGGGTTGGGCGCAATTGCTGGAGCAGGAATTTCCTGAGTATGTGCCCTGTGGAGTGGTCGGCCAGATTATCCCGTGGAATTTTCCACTGCTGATGCTGGCTTGGAAAATTGCTCCGGCGATTGCGACGGGAAATACCGTCGTATTGAAACCGGCGGAATTCACGCCGCTGACTGCACTTCTGTTCGCTGAAATCTGTCAGGAAGCTGGCCTGCCCCCTGGTGTAGTCAACATCGTCACCGGAGACGGCTCGACGGGCGAGGCGTTGGTCAAGCATCCTGATGTAGACAAGATCGCATTTACGGGATCGACCGAGGTTGGCCGCGCGATTCGCGCCGCCACAGCCACGAGCCACAAACGTCTTTCGCTTGAGCTGGGTGGAAAATCTCCATTCATCGTTTTTGAAGATGCCGACCTGGATAGCACAGTCGAGGGCCTGGTGGATGGAATCTGGTTCAATCAAGGGCAGGTGTGTTGCGCTGGTTCGCGTCTGCTGATGCAGGAAAGTATTGCTGAAATTCTTATCGCCAAGATTCAAGATCGCATGAGCACCTTGCGTATCGGCGCTCCGCTCAACAAAGCGATTGACATCGGCGCCATTGTGGCCAAGGTGCAACTCGACCGCATTCGCAAGCTGGTGGATCAGGGCGTGGCCGACGGCGCCACCCGCTGGCAGCCACAAGTCACTTTGCCCGCGCGCGGATTTTATTATCCGCCGACGCTTCTCAGCAATGTGCATCCGACATCAATTGTTGCGCAGCAAGAAATCTTTGGACCGGTGCTGGCGACGATGACGTTCCGAACTCCCGCGGAAGCCGTCGAACTGGCCAACAATACGGTCTATGGTTTAGCGGCCTGCGTTTGGAGCGAGAGTGTCAATGTTGCACTGCATGTCGCCGCGCAAATTAAGGCGGGAGTGGTTTGGGTAAATTGCACGAACCTGTTCGACGCTTCCTGTGGCTTCGGCGGGTACCGTGAAAGTGGCTACGGACGCGAGGGCGGACGCGAAGGCTTGCTCGAATATATGGAGCCGGCATGGTTCAAGAGCGCGCCGATGCTTCCGGCAGAAAAAGTTGTTGCACCGCCGGATGCCAGGGACGAGGACTCAGCGGCCCCTGGTGTCGACACCCCTGCGATCGACCGAACCGTAAAGCTATACATCGGAGGCAAGCAAGCACGTCCCGACTCCGGCTACAGCATGGAGGTGCGCGCGGCTGATGGACGATTGCTGGGTGAAGCTCCGCTGGGCAATCGCAAAGATATTCGCAATGCGGTCGAGGCGGCCCGCAAGGCTGCGTCGTGGGCGAAAGCTACCGCGCACAATCGTGCCCAGGTTCTTTATTACAGCGCGGAGAATCTTTCCCAACGGCGTGATGAAATTGCGCATAGGCTCGCGGCCGTGGTTGGCGACAAACAGGCTGCTGCGGAAGTTGAACTCAGCATCGAACGCATTTTTTCCTATGCGGCGTGGGCGGATAAGTTTGACGGCGCGGTGCATAACCCTCCATTCCGGAATGTCGCCCTTGCGATGAACGAAGCGATTGGCACGGTCGGTGTCATCTGTCCGCGGGAAGCTCCGCTGCTCGGTTTTCTTTCTGTTGTGATGCCTGCTCTTGCAGTTGGAAACACGGTGATCGCCATTCCTTCGGAAGCTTATCCTTTGATCACTGGCGACCTTTACCAGCTTTTTGACACCAGCGATCTGCCGGCCGGCGCGCTAAATATTGTGACGGGGTATACGTCGCAGCTTTTGAAAACACTAGCCGAGCACGATGATGTCGATGCCATCTGGAGCTTTGGCGATGAGGCGAGCGCCGCTGCTGCGAAAGCGATGTCGGTGGGCAATCTGAAACAGGTTTGGACGAACGAAGGTCGCGCCATCGACTGGTTTAATCCGAAAGTCGCCGAGGGCCGCTGGTTTCTCGAACACGCCACGCAGGTGAAAAATATCTGGGTTCCCTACGGCGAATAAGGTCGGACAATTCCTTCCGGTTCCGTCTGCATGTCTCTCGGTCCTCGGGTTATCTAGAAGCAGTTGGAGACAGTAATGCTGGAAACAATAGACACGTGGGGAGTATTCCCGCTGCTGATGCAGCTCAGCGGGCACGTAGCGATGGAACGTGGCTTTGAGTGGATTGAACCACTAGATTTGATTAAGGCAATCTATATCGCCGGTCTTGAACATGTTTCGGCCTTTTGGAGTTCGTGGGAAGGTTTTGAAAGGCTCGTCAACGAACAAAAACTAGCCAATGGGCATTCGGGAACATAGAGCTGAGGTACGGTCGCAACACCTTCATCGCGCGATCTCCTTTTTGCAACATGTTCGTTGGACTCAGAGCTCTCGGAGTGTCTGCAGAAATCTGGCCTCCAGCTCGGAAAACTTGCGCATTCGGTTTACAGGGAAACTTGCGTGAAGCCGACGCGCATTCCGCAAATAAAAATCTGTTGCATCAGTTCTTCGCGGTGTCTAGCGTGCCTACTTTAGAATTGCAATCCCGATAGCTAGCGAAGAAACAACCAGCGTGGTTAATGCGCCTAAAATAAGAGCTAGCAGCGTCAAGCATCCGTAGGGTATGGGAATATGGCTGGCAAATGGCTTCGTGATCTTGGCAATTTCCTGTTCGTGACCGCGACTCATTAATTTCCTCCGAGCTTTTCCGCTTTTAAATCGCAAAAACACAGGGCATTAGTGAAGTATCCCATGTTCGCGCAACCGTCTCCAAATCAGCGTGACCACTGGTTAGCATCTGATATCGCGTTGACTTTTCCGGCACCTACAGGCAAACTCTCAATTCGCCCGTCCCAGGCATTTGGGCCAGCACTTTGAGCCCGGCGTCAGCATAGCAAGCGAGGCGAAGGTCGACTCTGGAACCGTTCGCTCATATTTAGGCTACTATGTCCGCAGACCGCGTCTCCTATACGCTCGATTCGACGTTGGAGACGGTAAATAACGCCGAAGAGACGGCTAGCCGCATGGCGGCGGAGGCTGGCTTTGACGACGAGGAGATCATGAAGATCTCCATGGCGGTGCGAGAAGCCGCGGTGAATGCAGTTTTACATGGGAATGCTTACGACCCGAGCAAGAAGGTTACACTAGCGTTTGAACGAACTCCTCAAGACCTGGTCATTGTGATTCGCGATCAGGGCAAGGGGCTTGACACCAGCAAGATTCCAGATCCGCTGGCTCCGGACAACCTGATGAAAACGTCGGGGCGTGGTATTTTCCTGATGCGCTCGTTTATGGATGTGGTGGAGATCCACCCTTCGCAAACGGGCACCGAATTTAGAATGATTAAGCATGTCCACGGCAAACCCGCGGACTCCAAGGAGGCTCCCCAGTGAGCATGAAGTCCAGTACTCGTCAGGTGGATGGCATCACCATTGTCGACCTTAGCGGCCGGATTACCCTCGGCGAAGGCAGTGTGGTTCTGCGCGAAACCGTGCGCGATCTGCTTTCCAAGGGACAGAAAAAAATCCTGCTGAATCTCGGCGAGGTGAACTATATCGACAGCTCAGGCATCGGCGAGCTTGTCAGCGCTTTCACCACTGCCAAGAATCAGGGTGGCGAACTCAAGCTGCTCAACCTCACCAAGAAAGTTCACGACCTGCTGCAGATCACGAAGCTCTACACCGTCTTTGATGTGAAGGACGACGAAGCAGCGGCCGTAAAATCTTTCACCAAGTAGCTTTCACTAAATAGAAAGTCGCGATGCTTGCAGCCGCAAGAACTGTGGTAAGCCGGGGCCAAGCCCCGGCACCGCAACTTCCTTTTTCGGGAAATTGCCGCTAATAATTCTCGCACGCTCGGCGTAGGACTTCCCTGCCACCCCTACAATCAAACTGTGGACGCACTCCTTCGCGTCTCAGCCTCTATGCGCTTTCTTAGTGCGATTTTTCTGTTCGGAACTTTCTTTTCGTTGAATGCATTTTGCGCCCCGCACAATACTTTTTCGCCAGCCTGCATCTCTTTCGCCGACGCCAGCAAGCATCTGGGCCCCGATCAATGCGTGCGCGGAACCGTGATGCACGTGGAAAATGGCGGCAAAGGCGCCACGTTCCTCAGCTTCTGCAAAGAGTCGAAGGCGTGTCCTTTCACCGTGGTCGTATTTCCAGCCGATCTCAAAAAAATGGGGGACGTTCGCCAACTCGAAGGCAAGCAGATTGAAATCAAAGGAACGATCCAGGACCATGATGGACGTTCAGAAATAATCCTGCGCCGCTCTAAGCAACTGGGCGATGGCGCCTTCCTCTTATTTCCCCAGGTGCCTACGGACTACGACGTCGAGCACCAGGGCCGCAACAGCGCCGGGAAGTATAGTCATCCCAAATCCGCCAAGAAGACGGACACCAAGCAGGGCGATTCGGTCTCCTTGGAAGATCCAGGAGAGCCACAGTAGTGGATTGGCGATTCTTGCCCAATTCTGAGTTTAGATGGCTTATAACTCGCTTGCTGACGCTCAATTTGAGTGATCTGCGTTTTGGCGGCGCAGCGGTTCAAGACAATTCCGCGCACGATTGAAAACAAATCAAATCAAGATTTAAACGTCCTACTTCACGACAACCGTGCCGGTCATCTTGGGATGGATCGAGCAATAGTAGGAATATGTTCCTGCCTTGGTAAATGTGTAGGAAAACTTTTCGTCGGTATCCATCACCTTGGATTTGAACACGCCGTCCGTGCTTACCGCCGTATGGGGAATGTCATCACTGTTTGTCCAGGTCACGGTCGCTCCGACGGGTACGGTGATCGTCTGCGGCCCAAAAACGAAGTTGTCGATTTTCACCGCCGCGTTTGCTGGGGAGGCCTGATCGTTAGCCCTGACTCTCGGTGATCCCGCGAATAACAGGAGCATAGCAATTACTACGGGCGTCGCCAGACTCGCAAACCATACACGTTTTTTTGTCATTGTTTTAGTCCCTTCCTCAATTCCATTTTCTTTCCTGATTTTCCTTAATAGTTGGTTGTTGAGACCAGATCGTTGGAAACTATCCAAGGGGCGCGTCAACCAAGCGCAGAGCACCAACATTTCCCGAAGCCGAAGGCCCCGAATCACCGAGTGGCGAATCGACGACTGCCAGGCTACGACCACTGACCACATACTTCACGTCGGTGATCCCCAACACCCGCTGTAACTGGTCGGCTGGAACCTTCATTGGGCCGGCTGAGGGAGCTGTTCCCGGCGCAGGTTGAGGGAAAGCAGTCGACATCGCGGTGTGGAACGAAACCTTACCTTCGACCTTCTGCATGATCTGGTGAATATGACCGTTTAACACAGTCACCGAACCAAAACGCTTGACATACGACAACGCTTGTTCACTGTCATCAGTTCCCCAACCCCAATCTGGATAGATGGTCCACAGCGGGATGTGTGCGAAGAGCACAATCGGAGTGCTGGCAGAACGGCCTTTGAGATCGTCCTCAAGCCACTCCAGTTGTTCGTGACCGAGCGACCCCATGCCACCGGCTTTCAAATTGGCCACATTTACCAGACCGACAAAATGCACACCCTTGTGATCGAAGCTGTAATATCCGGTGCCTTTTGTGCCTTTTCCAAAGCGTTGGAGATACTCATCGCCGTTGTCAGTCAACATGTCATGCTCCCCAGGCACAAAGTAAATCTGTTTCGCGGATGCTCCTTTTAGTGCCTGATCGAGCGTATCGAATTCGCTGGGCTTCGAGAGCTGGCTCAGATCACCGGTGTGAATGATGAAGTCCGGTTTCTGAGGCATGGCATTGATCTTGCTGATAGCCGTCTGCAAAGTAGCAGTCACATCCGGATTGGCGGGCTTGTTGAAGCCGATGTGGCTGTCGCTGATCTGAACAAAAGTAAAATCCGCGGCTTTGCCGGATTTTTTATCGCTATTTTTGGCGAACGCGCGAGATACGGGAACGCCACCGCTCATGGTCCAGACCAGGCCCGTACCGGCCCATGCCATGCACTTTAGAAATCCGCGACGGTCGACGCCATCATTGTTGAGGTCTTGTAACTGCTGATCAATAAAAGCTTGCTTCTTGTCCGGCATTTGCCCTCCGTGGTTCGTATCGTGCTGAGGTTCGTTGCGTTCTGAGTTGATAACTGAGGCGAGCTGTTTTTATTCCACCGATTTATTCGGTTGGCGGTTTTGACTCGATTCCTCTAGCCCGGTCCGTTCACACCACTTAGAAATCCGCCGAGATGCCCGGTCAGCCCCACAAGCAATACCCCGAGTGCTTCGATCGGAAGACGGTACTTTGGCAAGGATCGTTCTGGAGAGCGGTGCGCTCGCCGGTGGATCCAAAAGACGATCCAGATCAATAGACTCGATGCGCATCCCAGGATCAGGTGCATTAGGAGAATCCCTTTTAGCTTCTGTCCCTCGAGCGCCCACTGCCACGCTGCCAGGCCGGTCACTATTACCGGCACTGTCGAAATCGCGGCCAGCAGCAAATTGAAATACGCCGCGGCAGCCAGCGTATGGTTCTTCGTCCACTGCGCCAAGCAGTCGAATGCTACGGCCGCAATGAACAGCGCGATCGGAAAGTGGATCAGCACGACATGTTGCGCGTGCCTGGCCAGGAATACCGTCTTGAGACTAAAAGGATTTACCATCGCTCTGCTCCGGAGAGATTGAATCCAGATCGCTCTGTGACTCGTTGTGCAGAACCGGTAGAAGTCGGATTTATTCCACGGCAAATATTTGTTAGTTCTGGGAATAAACTGGACGTCCGCTTGTTTACTGTAGGATCGACACCATGAGCCAGATTGCCGCAGCGTGTGGACAAGCAGCTGGTGCGCCAGGCTTTGAGCAACCGCCCGTCGCCGATCCCGAAATCTGGTTACTGTGTGAAGACGAAAGATGTAGTAAACGCACCGCAGTTTTAGGCGGCGGGGCTTAGGCGAGTAACGCGATCGGTGCTCAGAAGATGGCTCCTCAGGTTTCCAGGTGGTGGAACTGCTTGTATTGAATATTTAAAACCGCGCCAGTCAAGAGTACAGATCCTTGCCTGGCCCGAGCTCAATTCCTGAATCCAACAGGTAGGCGCGCGCGGCCTTTTCGGCCGCGAACCAATCAATTTCCGGTGACCAGAGCGGACCGCCTCTTTTTTCCCAATGCTGGTACACGAGCTTTTGCACCAATTCATGACGATCCTCGCCATAAGAATCGGTCAGCGGCTTTGGTCTTTGCTGGCGGTCTTTGCTGGCGGTCTTCGCTTCTGGGCTCTTCAGTCATGGAACCCTAGTTTGTTCTCCGGCACAAAGACGGCGTCGGAATGCGCTTCGGCGCCGCCCATCTCTATTAGGACTGCTTCTATGCCTGCTTCGATTTACGGTAATACCGGATCAGGTTGTTGGTGGAACTGTCATGCCCAAGCTGCGGTTCGGTTTTGCTCTCCAGTTCAGGGATGATGCGTTGTGCGAGGACCTTTCCCAGTTCGACGCCCCATTGGTCGAATGAATCGATATTCCAGATCGTGCCCTGGGTGAATACGGAGTGTTCGTACAGCGCTACTAATTTTCCGAGAGTTTCTGGCGTGAGTTTGTCAGCCAGAACCGTGTTCGATGGACGGTTGCCCTCGAACACCCGGTGCGGAACCAACCACTTTGGTGTGCCCTCTGCCGCGACCTGCTCCGGCGTCTTGCCGAAGGCCAGCGCTTCTGTTTGCGCGCAGACATTGGCAATGAGCATGTCGTGGTGCTGGCCGAGTGGATTGAGCGCCTTCGAAAACGCAATGAAGTCGCAGGGAATAAGTCTTGTGCCCTGATGAATCAATTGGTAGAAGGAGTGCTGACCGTTGGTTCCGGGCTCTCCCCAATAAATTGGACCCGTGTCGTGCCTAACCTTCTTGCCGTCAAGCCTGACGTGCTTGCCGTTGCTTTCCATCGTGAGTTGCTGGAGGTAGGCCGGAAAACGTTTCAAATATTGCTCATAGGGCAAAACGGCGACCGTCTGCGCCCCGAAGAAATCGTTGTACCAGATCGCTAGAAGACCCATCAGCACCGGCAGATTTTTCTCGAAGGGAGTCGTGCGGAAATGCTCGTCCATCTGATGGAAGCCATGCAACATCGCCTGAAAATTCTCAGGGCCTATCGCGACCATGGTGGACAGGCCAATCGCGGAGTCCATCGAGTAACGTCCGCCAACCCAATCCCAGAACTCGAACATGTTGGCAGTATCGATCCCGAACTTCGCAACCTCGGCCGCATTCGTCGAGACCGCGACAAAATGCTTTGCCACCGACTTTTCGTCACCGCCTAGTCCTGCGAGGGACCACTCGCGCGCCGTGTGGGCGTTGGTCATCGTTTCAAGGGTAGTGAAGGTTTTTGAAGAGATGACGAAAAGTGTTTCCGACGGATCGAGGTCACGGACCGCTTCAGCGAAATCGGTGCCATCAACATTCGATACGAAGCGGAACGTCATGGCTCGATCACTGTAGTGCTTCAGCGCCTCGTAGGCCATGACCGGACCCAGGTCGGAGCCGCCGATGCCAACATTAATCACATTGCGAATGCGTTTGCCGGTGTATCCCTTCCATTCACCGCTTCGCACGCGGTTGGAGAAATCGGCCATACGGTCGAGTACAGCGTGGACTTCAGGCACCACGTTTTTTCCATCGACGACAATGGAAGCACCTTTCGGCGCACGCAGCGCAACATGCAAGACCGCCCGCTTCTCGGTGATGTTAATTTTCTCGCCGCGGAACATGGCATCGATTCGTGCCCGCAGGCCAGACTCTTCCGCCAGTCGAAGAAGGAGACGCACAGTTTCATCGGTGACACGATTCTTGGAGTAATCGAGGTAAAGACCGACGGCCTCGATCGCCAAACGATCGCCACGTTTCGGATCGTCCGCAAAAAGCTGCCGCAGATGCAGCTTTGAAACCGCTTTGTAATGTGACGCCAGCGCGGTCCATGCTGTCTGTCTAGTCCTCCCCAGATTTGTCAGTGGTTCGGCCTGTGCTGCCATATGCATACTCCTTCCGTGTTCGCGCGTTTTAGTGTCGATAGCTTCAATACCTTTTGATTTAATTGGCCGCCTTCGGGGTGCGGCTTTTATTTAGCGAGGCTTTGTTTAGAAGCTGCCAAGAGCCGGATGAGTCTGGGTCTCCGAGTCAAGCGCACTGACCGCACTGAGTGCTTGATGTGGGGGAGGCGCGGTTCAACGCTTTTCGTAGGGGTGGAAGATGTAGTCCTTCGCTTTCACGACCGTATGGCATGCGTTTCCGCAGTCGGCGGGGCTTTTGGGATCGGCCGTGAACTTGTCAGATGCGGGATCGTAGTTGAATACCGCGTATCCCCAGCCGCCGGTTTTCGGAAATCTCTTGCTGTCCTTTTCCATGACGAAAGCCTGGGTGAAGAAGTCTGGCACATCCACGGCGAACTGGGCCTCCGTACTTTTCTTCTGCTTCCATTGGAGCTTCACGATCTTGGAACCTTCCGGGAAAGGCTGGCCATTGCCGGGAATGCCTGCTTTGTAAGCTTTGATCATGGCCGGATTCGCGACGATCACTTTGAGTATGTCGTCTTGCCGGGCTGAAGAGGCGACCGACCAGTCTTCGTATCCTCTGAAGTCGGAGAATGCGATTCCGCCCGGCGATACCAGCGAGTATTTGTCCTTGTTATTGTTATTGTCTTGGCCTCGCGCGTAAACGACCGAGGCGACAAGGACTGCGAGTGCTGCGATGGCTATCGCAACGATGGTAAAGCCAGAGGTGCGCGTTTTCGTCAGTTGCTGTTCTTGCAGTTCTTGAGCTACGGATTTCGTTACAAGTTTGGACATGCCGTGTTCTCCTTCACAATCAGTTTTCTGAGCCAGATGAACATGTGTGTTTCGAACGCATGCCATTAGGCCAGATGCGAGAGGAGTAAAACAATTGGACGATGGTATTGCCCACGCTTTCGTATCGACTGTCGTGCCTTCACGCCTGAGGCATCCAGCTTTCTGCATTCAGCGTCGATCAAAGCAACGGAAAGTTCTCCACACACTTGATACGAAAGTATGGGCAATACTATCGTCCAATTGCGCGCCCCGTTTTGTTCTGGCCCAATGGCGACAGCTCAAGTACGGAGGAAACTTCGATGGCAACCGTAAACGCACCTACCAAACTCAAACAGATGAACGCACCTGCGAAACCGAAACAGATTCGCGTGTCCCGGCGTTCGCCTGGCTATTGGCGCGTCACGATCGACAATCCGCCAATAAACGTGATGGGCCCAGAAATGGTCAAAGAGTTCCAGGAAGTCATCAATGCTCTTGAGGCCGACGATCAAGTTAGGGTGGTGGTGTTCGACAGCGCGGTCGACGAGTACTTTTTGAATCACTCCGATTTCACGGCCAAGATTGAAGACCTGACCTCGCTGCCGGAGGGGCCCACAGGCTTGCCGCCCTGGCCGGATTTTCTTGTGCGTCTGACGCGTTTGCCAGTTGCCTCTATCGCCCTCATCCGCGGTCGCGCGACCGGCAATGGCAGCGAGATTACGCTGGCGTGCGACATGAGTTTTGCCAGCCGCGAGAAAACTATCATCTCGCAATGGGAGGTGGGCGTCGGGATGGTCGCGGGCGGCGGCCCGATGGCTCGCCTTCCACGACTCATCGGCAGAAACCGCGCGCTTGAGGTGCTCTTAACTTCGGAAGACATCAGAGCAGAACAAGCCGAGGCTTACGGCTACATCAATCGCGCGCTGGCTGATGCCGATCTAGATGCGTTCGTCGAGGCGCTCGCGACCCGGATCTCCAAGTTCGACAAATGGGCGATCGCGCAGACCAAGCGCCTTGTCGATACGAGTCTGCCTCCGGACGTTGAGCTCGGCGCGGGGTGGGATGCTTGCATCTCTTCACTCGGTCGACCTGCCGCTCAAGACGGGATCAAGGCGCTGATGGCGAAAGGTTTCCACAAGCCGGGAGATGTTGAAAATCGGCTGGGATATTATCTGGGCCAGCTCGGACGTTAGGCGGGCACACGAGCTTCGCGACTACAGCGAGAAAAACGAAGCTCGTGCGTCCGCTCGCGTACACGTTCGCCGATTCGGATCGGATGGAGAATTTCATGAAAGCAAGCGTGAAGCATACTTTTTTGGTTGCCGTACTAGCCCTGGCGACTACCGTCCTTGGCACGCGAACATCCGCTGCCCCCAATCAGCATATTAAGTCCGGAGTAGACCGGCTCTATGTGATCGACTGCGGCGACGGCAACGGCCCCGACGAATCGCGTTGGACACCGGGTGTCAATGTCGGAACGCCTGTCGGCTTTCCCGGACACTGCTACCTCATCCACCACAGCCAGGGATGGTTCCTGTGGGACACGGGCATCGATGATGCTGTTGCCCAACTGCCTAATCATGAAGAGGTGTTTCACGAATGGGGGCCCGGCACGGGCCCGATCTGGCGCAAACCGATAACGCTTGCGGCTCAGCTTGATCAGGTACACGTTAAACCTTCGGACATCAAGCTCATGGCCGTATCCCATAGTCACCCGGACCACGCTGGGAACATTGAAATGTTTCCTAACACGTTGATGCTGGTGCAAAGAGCCGAATACCAATGGGCCGGGAGCCGACAAGACACCGTTGCCTTTAACAAGAAGCATCCAGTAAAGCTCATCGACGGCGACTACGATATCTTTGGCGATGGCAGCCTCGTACTGCTCTCCACGCCCGGACACACGCCGGGCCATCAGTCTTTGCTCGTGAGGCTCCCTAAGACTGGTCCCGTGATTCTTAGCGGAGATGTTGTGCATTTCCAGACTAGCTTTGAACATCGCTATGTCCCCGACAATAATTGGAATAAGGAAGCCTCGCTACAATCCATGGACAAGATCGCGGCAGTCATCGCGAAGGAACATGCGCAGCTTTGGATTAATCACGATCAGGCCCAAAGCGACGCGCAAAAGAAGTTGCCGGCGTATTACGAGTGACGGTTATATTGGCGCTACACTCCGACTCTGCTAAACATTTAGCCTATTGTCGGATTGGAGTCTCAAGATGAACGATCCACAGAAGACGGAGAAGTGTTCTGGAGCGCGAGATCAGGAGATTCGTGCGGCGTTGAATCAACATTGGGCGGCGTCCGATGCCAACGATTTTGTAACCGAGCACCTGATCTATCACGAAGACGCGGTGCTGGACTATCCGCAGTCGGGCGAGCGAACCCGCGGACGACACAACATACAATGTCAACGCGCCGGTCAGCCGAGCAGTAAGCGGTTTACTGTCCGACGAATCATTGGCGGCGGTGATCTTTGGGTCACCGAACTCATTCTGACTTATGACGGCAAGCCGTCTTACACCGTGAGCATCATGGAGTTCACGGGCGACAAGGTTGCGCGGGAGACACAGTACTTTGCGGATCCTTTTCCGGCTCCTGCATTTCGTGCGCAATGGGTCGAACGGATGGACACATAATCTCAGGGGCATGAATCCGCTCGCGTGATTTTCGCTAACGACGGCGCATTTTTTCGACGGAGGAATGAGAGATGGATTGGAAACGCTTGGTGCAATTTGCGCTGCTGGGCAACAGTGATTTGGAACAATATGCGATTCTGCTGGTACGCGTTTCGATCGGGCTGTTCTTCGCCATCTCCGGCGGAAATAAATTGTTTGTCGCCGGCGGCACGAAACCGGTTTACGAAACGCTGGTTCGGGCAAAAGTCCCATTTCCCGCTCAGACGGCTTATTTCGTGGCGGGTGTCGAGTTCGTTTGCGGATCCCTGGTGGCCGTGGGACTTCTTTCGAGCCCGTCCAGCGCGGCTTTAATGATCGATATGATTGTCGCCACACTGACCAGCGCGCTTTCCACCCTGCCGAAAGGACTTTCGCCTCTTCGCGGGCTCGATGATCTTTTGTATCTACCGGAAGTCTTGTACGTGCTCTTCTTTATATGGCTGATCTGCTCTGGTCCGGGAAAGTTCAGTGTCGATTATTGGCTCGCCGGCAAGTTGCTCGGGTGATCGATCGTCAACCTTCTTACGGTGTATCGACGAGTGGTTGCCAGAGTTCGACGCGGTTGCCCTCGGGGTCGGTGATCCAGGCGAAGTGGCCGTACGACGCGGATTCCTGCTTGGGGTCGATGGCGACGTTGGCGGCGCGAAGCTGGGTGAGCAGGGCTTCGAGGTCGTCGACGCGGTAATTAATCATGGCGCGCTGGGCGGGGTCGCCGAAGTGTTTGCTGGTGTCGGGAAAGAGCATCCAGGCGGTTTGGCCGGTACCGGCAGGAACTTCATCGGACCAGAGAAGCGTGGCACCACCGTAGTCGGCGAGTTGGATGCCGAGGTGCTGGGCGTACCAGGCGGTGAGGGCCTTGGGGTCGCGGGCTTTGAGGAAGACACCGCCGATTCCGGTGACTCGTGCCATGAAGGTCTCCTTGGGAGTGTGAGAGTGCGGGGAGAAAAGCGAATCTCTCTCCGCTGCGCTACGAAATGATACCAAGTAAGTGACGGAAAAACGTGTTGAGGGAGGTTGAAATCTTTGCCACGCTCAGGTGGCGAGGGGTTTGTAAATAAGACCGATGACGATTCCGACGATCGTCCACTGGACGAAATAAGCCACAGCTTGTTGCAGAGCGAGTTTCAGCCCGATGTTCAGGTTCACGTAGTTGTGCAGCACAAATGCGCAAACCACGAAAATGCCGATGAGAACACCCAGGCGCGCACCTTCCGCAGCGCTCGATCCGCTTGGATGTATCACTATCATTGCGAAAATTACCGCGACAACCAGGATCGCGATCAGAGTTGCGGCCATCCCAATTGGCATAACAGACATCATTTTTTCCTTGGGTCGAAATACGTCCGGGTATTTGTGGGCTTCACTGATAAGAGCTGGCACCAACCAAAACAATAAGAAGCCGAAGGCGAAATACACGACCGTGGCACCAAGCGCCGCCAGCCCGAGACTTGGATAGTTCATTTACGCTCCTTTATGGCTTGCGGATCTCTGGAAGCTACATCTTCAGCTCTTGAGGAATGCCAGCAGGTCGGCGTTGATCTTCTCCGCCTGCGTAGTAGGCATGCCATGCGGAAAGTCCTTGTACGTAATCAGCGTCCCATGCTTCAGCAGCTTTGCCGACTTCGGCCCCGCCGCCACATACGGAACGATCTGGTCGTCCAAGCTATGCATCACCAGCACGGGAATTGTGATTTTCTTCAGGTCTTCCGTAAAGTCCGTCTGCGAGAAGGCCACAATCCCGTCATAGTGCGCCTTAGCGCCGCCCATCATTCCCTGCCGCCACCAATTTGCAATGGTGGCCTCAACCGATTTCACTCCTGGCCGGTTAAATCCATAGAAAGGACCCTCCGGCAGGTCGCGATAGAACTTCGACCGATTCGCCGCGAGCTGCGCCTGCAGATCGTCAAATACTGACTTCGGCAGGCCCTCCGGATTGGCATCCGTCTTCAACATCAGCGGCGGCACCGCGCTAATAATCGCAGCCTTGTACACATTCTGCTGCCCACGCCGGGCCAGATAGTGCACGACCTCACCACCGCCGGTTGAGTGCCCAACATGGATCGCATCTTTCAAACCCAGATGCGCGGTGAGGGCCGCCAAGTCGTCCGCGTAATGGTCCATGTCGTGGCCATCGGCTACCTGGGTCGAGCGCCCATGGCCACGCCGATCATGCGCGATCACGCGATACCCCTTGCCGAGAAAAAACATCATTTGGTTATCCCAGTCATCCGCCGAAAGAGGCCAGCCATGGCTGAACACGATCGGCTGTCCCGAACCCCAGTCCTTGTAGAAAATCTCAACGCCGTCTTTGGTGGTAATAGTAGGCATACGCTCTCCTTTGACAGTTGGATAACGATAGTTGGATAACGCCCGGCAATTAAATCACACTCGCTTGCTTGAGAGCGAATATGGACACGGACCCGGACGCTTGCCTAAATTTTCTTTCCGCGCAAGTCGGAGAACATGTGGTTTGCAGCCGACTTTCGCGCCGCATCATTTGATCCGCGTCATTTGATCCGCTCCGGGAGCTTGTTGATTACTGCCGCGCCTGCCTTGCTTACGACTTCATCCTGGGAGTCTGTGCCTCCCGAAACGCCGATTGCGCCGATAATATCGCCCTGGTCGATCAACGGGATGCCGCCTCGAGAGCAAATCACTCCATCGAACGCGAGCAGATAGTTGAGATGCATAAGGTTGACGCCGTCCTCGAAGACCTTGGTTGGACGCCGGAAGGTCACGGCGGCTTTCGCCTTGTGTTGCGCGATCTGAATGGAGGCGAGCATCGCGCCATCCATTCGTTGGAAGGCAACTAAATTACCGCCGGAATCGGCGACTGCGATATTCATCTTCCAATTCCGCTGCTTGGCCTCTGCCATCGCGGCGTGAATAACCGCCTCGGCTTGGTAAATCGATATTGGACGCCCGTAGGGCACATCGAATGGTATTTCCGCTGGGATGGCATCGAGAGGATTCGACGTGGGCGGTGCTTCGGTAGCGATTTCTGCTTTGTTGCTTGACATGATTTTCCTCCGAAAAACTAGAAAGCTATTTTCACAGTTCTGCCCGAGGACGCTTACGGGAGACGGATTTTTGTCGGATCCGCGGCATTGCGTTATCAGAGCAGAAGGGTGGGCTTTGAACAATTGGACGATGGTATCGGTTGTGACTTTAAGTATCTTTGTTTTTTGTGCGGGCGGTCCTGGAAATGCCGCCATAGATTCATAGATTAGATTCATAGATTAGATTCATAGATTATTGATACGTTCGTCCAATAGATTCAGCGTCGCGCTTCTGCTAATTTCACTTCGAACAGGGACCCACTCTGACTTCGAAAGGACGGTCAAATGGACGGCACAAAGGGACTGAAAGAGGCATCCGCATGACCGCGCCTGTGGCATCGAGCACACCTCAGTCGAACACGCCTGAGTTGAGCACACTCAGTGTGAACGTTTTTACGGCTCCGGGAAAGACCATGGTCGGCGAGCGGCCAAAGCCCTTCGGCGAACCGTTCGGCTTCGACCCGATCACGTCGACTTTAATCTTCGGCGAGTACGACGCGGTGCTGGTGGACGCAATGGGGACAGTGGCTGAGGCAGAGGCTCTCGCGGATTGGATCGCTCTGCACAACCGCAACCTGGAGACGATCTATATAACGCACGCCCATTTCGACCACTTCTATGGTCTGAGCATTCTGCTGGACCGTTTCCCGGGCGCCCGGGCGATCGCAACACCCAATGCGGTCAAAGCCATGGAGATGTCTTTCACTCCCACGGTGGAGCGGCTAGCCCGCCGGTTGTTTCCTGGGCAAGTGGCCACCAAGTTGGTTCCACCTGACCCCTATGAGCAAGAAACGTTCACTCTCGAGGGCCACGAATTGCGCATCATCGAGCAGGGCCGCACCGATTGTCCCGATTCGACGTCTCTCTATGTTCCATCGATCGGGCTGGTCGTCGCTGGCGACGTTGTGTACAACCAATGCCGTATGTACGTCGGCGACACTACTCCCGAGAGCCGAAAGAATTGGATCGCGGCGCTGGACCGTTTGGCGGCGCTCAATCCGACGATGGTTGTCGCCGGTCATAAGAAGACTGGCGCGCCCGACTCTCCCTCGACGATCCAAGAAACCAAGCGTTACCTGCAGGACTTCGATCGGCTGCAGAAAACGACGAAGTCCGATCAGGAGCTGTTCGATCAGATGACGGAGTTGTACCCGCATTGGGTAGCCAATCAGTCGTGGTTGATGTTCGGATTCCCGCAGCCATAGCAGCAGCACGAAAACGGCTGCCCCAGTCGCCGCGTTTTTCGGCGAGTGGCCACCACGGATCTCGATCCCTTTGGATCGCTCGAATCTGGGGACAGACGGGACTGACCGACTTTGGATCGTCCCGGCCTCGGATTTGTCCCGGATTTCCCTGTCTGTCGCTTTGTGGATCAGAACGATCCGGTACGGCATCAAAGCACTTCAGAGGAGAACCAACATGAACAATCTTGACTCTATGCTGCAACGCAACAAAGACTTTGCTGCTCAGCAGTCTGCCGCGGGCACACTGATGCCCTCGCTTCCGCGGGCGCTGCCAAACGTAAAGGCGATCATCATCGGTTGCGCCGATATGCGCGTGGACCCTGCCGACATTCTTGGAATTAAACCGGGCGAGGCCGTCGTGATGCGTAACATCGGCGGTCGAATCACGCCAGGTTTGTTGGAAGAGTTGGGTCTACTCGGGCGAATCGGTGAAGTTGCCGGACAGGTTCCTGGAGGCGGCGGTGAGTTTCACATCATCGTGCTTCAGCACACCGATTGCGGCATCACGCGCCTTGTGGGCGACCCCGCCCTGCTGGCGCACTATTTTCAAATACAGGAAGGGGAACTCAAGCAAAAGGCGGTCAGCGATCCCCGTGCGGCGGCTGCCGCCGACGTCGCTGCGCTCCGGGCAATTCCCGCGTTGCCGCACGAATGGCTCATATCGGGCCTCGTCTATGACGTGGCGACCGGGCTGGTTGAGATCGTCGCGCCGCCAGCACTGATTCGCGCCGCATAGATATCAAGACTCGAATCATAGGGCGTAGCCAACACCCCTATTGAAAAACCGGAGACAGACGGGACTGACCCCATTGTTGGCCGAGAAAAATGGGAACGTTCCGTCTGTCCCGGTTCATTCCCGAGTTCCTCAAGTCACGTCTGATTTTGTTTAATTTGATTTTGTTTAATTTGAGCCAGCAGCACGGCGACCGCAGATTGTTCTGTCACTGTTTCAAGTAGCGAAGCGCGACACATCCTGATTCAAAAATCTTTGACTCAACCAGTTTCAATTGCAATTTCTCGGGCAGGCTGACGCTCTCCATCAATCGTCTGCCTTCTCCTACGACGATTGGCGCAACGACAAAACGGTACTCGTCAACCAGACCGAGCTCTATAAGCTGTGAAGGGATATCTACGCCACCGACGAGAATATCTTTGCCTGGTTCCTGCTTCAGTTTAAGTATTTCGTCGCGAAGGTTGGTACGAACAATTCTCGTATTTTCATCTTCAGCACTGGCTAACGATCGCGAAAAAACAATCTTCTTCCTGGAGACAAAGATTTGAGCAAATTCGATATCCGCTTTTGTCTCGGACTGGCTTTTTGCGATATCAGGCCAATAAGGAACCATCAATTGATAGGTTTTACGCCCATAGACGAGCAGGCCGGCTTCATCTCGTAAGAGGTGTATAAAATACTCAAACGTGTCTTCATCGGGATTGAATTTGGTGTGGTCGCAGCAGCCATCCAGGGTAAGGTTGATTGCGTAGATTACATTTCTCATTTGATTGCCCCGATTCGCGCGTATTGTAGCAGCGCTTGTGCACCCTTTACACAGTCCGAAAACTGGGGGAAACTTTCCGTCTGTCCCCGGTATCCCCAATACCTTCGTCCAATTGTTTTCTCTTTCTTCGTCGGGCTTAATGATCAGCAGCTGTGAACCCGAAAGAACCAGAATCAGCAGATGAGCACCGTATCGAAAGGAGCCGTCCATGGACGCCCAAATGAACGCCGTTACGAACAACGTACAAATCGACCAAAAGAGCTACGAGATGCCCCCGAAAGAGGGGATCAGCATCGCGTGTTTTCTCACCGTCGCCGACCTCGAGCGATCGGCTCGCTACTACGAAAAGGTCTTCGGCGCTCGCATCCTGACCATGGGTGACGGCAACGCACCTCCATACCTTCAGCTCGCTAATATCTGGATGATTCTGAACGTTGGGGGCGGGCCGACTCCGGATAAGCCGACGGTCGTGCTCAGCGTCCCCGACCCGAATCACATCAACAGTTTTATGAATTTCCGCGTTGCGGATATTCAAGCGTGCTATGAATTGTGGAAAAGTCGAGGAGCCGAGTTCATCACGCCGCCGATACCGAAGTACGGCGAGATACGCTGCTACATCCGCGATCCTGACGGTTACATTATCGAAGTCGGACAGAGCACCGACCAGGTCTACGGTTAACGCCGTACAGTTGACGTCGTGCGTTAATACGCGGCCCGGATGGGGATGCCGGCCAAAAACGTACACCATAGAGGAAGGCTCTCGTCTGCCTGCGAACTTATAAGCGGCAGCTAGTGCAGGAGCGATTCCCAGTTGGCTGGCACCTTCCCTGCTGGTCCCGGAACGGGCTGATTTTTTGGATGCGAATGTGGTGGAAGCAATTGCGCTCCTTTAGTCATCCCCTGGGTCTCGTAATCGTAAAACCAATCCTCACCCGGTTCGAAGCTGGCAATGATCGGATGCCCTGTCGCCGCCGCATGCTTGGAGGCATGCTGGCTTGGAGAAGTGTCGCAGCATCCGATGTGTCCACACTCCGCACACCGGCGGAGATGAAACCACCAACCATTCGGTGATGCCAGGCATTCCACACATCCGTCGCCGCTTGGCTTTGAAGCGGGGTCGATTCCGCGGTGATCTTTTTTCATTTCCGATTTTTCCTTTCTCGGTAGTGGTGCAGTTTGAAAATTGCCGTCCCTCAGCGGCTAAAGCCGCAATGAAGATACGATGCTTGCGGCACGGCTGAAGCCGTGCCTTTCAAAACCGATTCAAACTGCACCACTACCCCTTTCTACGATCCTTTGGCAGGAAAAAGTTCAAGCCACCAGTAAAATCTTCCCACCACCGCCCTTTTCCGCCGTCGCTTGAGCCTCGGCCGCATCGCTGAGTGGAAGTTTCTCGCTAATCGGGATTGTCAACTTGCCATCTCGAACAGCTTCGGCCATGAACTCGAGCGTTTTCCTGTCGAATTTCGAGAATACGTGCACCACCTTTACAGACGGATATTTCGCGGCGTTCTGTGGCACCTCGAGAACCGTGGCAAACACTCCTCCTGGCTTGACCTTGGCGATCAGCTTCTCGGCGGTTTTTCCGTCGACCGTATCCGCCACCGCATTGACCGGCGGAAAATTCGCAATCGCGGTGTCGTCATCGGTTGCCAGCACCTGATCCGCGCCCACAGTTTTTGCCTCATCCGTCTGTCTCTTCAAAACTCCGGCGATTACGGTCGCCCCGCGCGACTTCGCTGTGAATACCGCCGAACGCCCGACGTTTCCTACAGCACCAACGACGAGGACCGTCTGGCCCGCTTTGATTTCCGTCGCTGCGAGGAGCTGGTTGCCGGTCACCGTCACCAGTGGCAGCGCCGCTGCCTGGATCAAATCGAGTCCCTTGGGAACTTTCGCCAATACCGCTGCTTTCACGACGCAGAGTTGGGCATAAGTATTGTCCGCCATAGCGAAAACCTCGTCACCGACGGAAAAACCGTCCACTCCCGGCCCAATCTTCACCACAGTTCCAGACACATCGACTCCTATGAGCCCAGGGAATTGGAGGGGATAAAAATCTTTCGTTAATCCGGCACGCCGCTTGTAGTCGATCGGATTTACGCTCGAGGCGGCTACCCGCACGAGCACCTCGCCGGGACCGGGAACCGGATCAGGGTAATCTTCGAATTTCAGTACTTCCGGACCACCATATTGGTGGACAACGATCGCTTTCATATTTCATCTCCTCGTGCTTCAGGGATTTTAACTCTACGCTCGGCGTTCGCGCGTGGCAGCGCCTTTGGCGGCAGCCTCTTTTCTGTTCTTTTGTGGATGAACGCCCAGATCGTGCCATGAGGTTTCCGCGAGATTGACGCCGTAGTGCTTTGCAGCTTTCTCGATGTTCGCGAACGCTAAAGCACGGTCGGCGTCGGAGACGTCGATGACCTGATCGAACCGCGCGACCGCGTTGCGAACATGTTGTGCGTCGGTCAGTGGTTCTTTGCGCTGTTTTGGAAATGCGTAGACACTGTCGGGTAAGTCGCTCTGTGTCGTCAGTTGTCCATGTTTCTCGTGAGGTTCCCAGGTTGCTTCTGGCATGTCGTTGCCATCCTTTCTTAAATATCTTGCTAGAGGGCGGGCACACTATCCGCCCATATGCGAAAAAGATTACGCCCGAGACGAAACGGAAGTCTATTGGACAATGGTATTGGCAATACATTGGCATCGGGGCCCCGTGAAACAAAGTGCGCACCACTCCGTACCAGTACTTCCGATTCAGACTCAGGCGGCAATCGATACGTTCGTCCAATAGATTCGTTATTGTGATTCTGGCTTAATCGAGGTGAAGCTGATCGGGGTAATTATGAGTAACGCAATCACTGAAAGCCAGCGGGAGTATGCAGAAATTTGAACAGCAATTTGGCAAATGAATAAGGAGGAAATATGTCACCCCTGCCTGCATCTACGAGCAGCGAACTGATCGGCGGCGCTAGTGGCGAGAGCGTAGATATGAAGTTTGAGGTGGTCGTCATCCCGGTCGCGGATGTCGACCGCTCAAAGAATTTCTACGGCAAACTCGGATGGCGGCTCGACGCTGACTTCCCGTTCGCTAACGGTTTTCGGATCGTCCAGTTCACGCCACCCGGCTCGGGTTGCTCCATCCAATTCGGGGCCAAGATAACATCGGCTGCGCCAGGATCGGCCCAAGGCCTTTACCTGATAGTCTCCGACGTTGAGGCTGCGCGAAAGGATCTGGTCGGCCGCGGTATTGAGGTGAGTGAGGTGTTCCACGCTGGAACGCCAGGGGCTCAGTTCCAGGTCGACGGCAGCGGTCGCATCAACGGGCCTGCACCCGGCCGTGCCACCTACAGCTCGTTCGCCACGTTTCGTGATCCTGACGGCAATGGATGGCTGGTTCAGGAGGTCACAACCCGACTGCCCGGGCGAGGACTCAGTACTCTGGATGTTGCCACCCTCACGAAACTTTTAGAAGAAACAGAGCAACATCATGCCGAATACGAGCCTACGGCTCCTAAGCACCATTGGTCGAGTTGGTATGCCGCCTACATCGTCGCGCGTCAGGAGGGCAAGACCCCCGAAGAGGCAGCCAAAGCAGGCAAGATTCAAATAGAAGGAGCGCACTGACTCCTACGATGAAGCCGGTTTTGAGATCAGAGGGGCATGGAAAGATCGCCGCAGTTGGTACAGTCTCAAGCTTGCGTGCCTCCGGTAGTGCGCTTGACCATGGCGCCACAATCAAAAGAGTGCTGAACTCTCACTTCGGGTGAAATGCCGAATTAATGGCCCTGAGTAGCGCTGTGTCGCTGAATGGCTTGAACAGGCACTCTGTTGCACCCTGTTCGATTAGTTGGGGGCGCACAGCCTGATCTGTACTAGCGGTGATGAAGATGATCGGAATCTCGTGCCGGCGAAGCTTCAATTCGCGCTGAAGCTCTGGCCCGCTCATTCCCGGCATGGCAATGTCGAGGATCAAGCAACCGGTCTGGTCGATGCAATCGGAAGTAAGGAACTCTTCCGCGGATGAGAATGTACGGGCTGCAAAGCCGAGCTCGCCAAGGAGGTCGGGCAGCGATTCGCGAACAGACTCGTCGTCATCAACGACCGATACCAGTGGACGTTCTACGGCACGCCCTTCCTGGCGCAATTCCATGGTATAAGAATGCGCCTCGCGTGGGAGGGAGTCTATTAGACCTTGGTATCAATCTGCGGCCCGAGATCAATTGCGGCCAGGCAACGACCACGGATGCCTCATGCGGCATCCGACGCGGAAGGAATGCGACTGGCGTGAGTAGCATCGCTCGTCAAACCTTCCGGGTTACAGGGGATAGAAAACGAGAACGTAACTCCCGGACCATTATTTGGCGTCGCCCACAGACGGCCATAATGACGCTCGATAATAGACCGGCTGACCGACAATCCGATTCCCATGCCTTCATTCTTCGTCGTGTAGAAGGCTTCGAAAAGCTTGCTCGTGGCTTGAGGCTCGAAGCCGATTCCAACATCACTCACACTGAGGCGCACCCGATCATGATTATTGGGATCAGTATCATCTGGCTCAGTTCGAATCAGCAAATCTCTCGGACGATCTTCGATGGTGCTCATGGCATCCGAAGCATTGCGAAGCAGGTTCAAAATGACCTGCTGGAGCTGGACGCGATCGCCGGTGACGAGCGGGAGGTCAGGGGCAAGTTCCGGCCGCAGGGTCACGCGATTTTTCTGAAGCTCGCTCAGTGACAGCGCGATTACCTCTCGTGCAGCTTCATTCAGGTCCATTGACTGGGCGGTGGGAGATTTCTTGCCGTAGAGTGCGCGCAATCGAGTGATTACCTCAGAGGCACGATTGCCATCGCGAATCGTGCGCCGAGCGGTCTCACGAGCGCCGTCCACGTTGGGCGGATCGGCGGCCAGCATCCGCAGACAGGTGCTGGCATTGGTGACAATGCCCGAAAGCGGCTGGTTGACCTCGTGTGCGATGGATGCCGTCAATACTCCAAGGCTCGTAACCCTGGCGACGCGTGCGAGGTCCGATCGAGCTTTGCTGAGCGCCTCCTCGGAGAGCCGGCGTTCGGTCACGTCCTGAACTGCGCCGAAGTACTCCCGTCGACCGTGATCACCCCGAAAGTGAGCAGCGACGTGTACGTACTTGACCGCGCCGTCCGGCATCTGCAGGCGGAATTCCAGTTGCACATCGCTGCGGTCCTGGCGAGATCGCTCAATATGTTCATGGAATACTGATAAATCTTCAGGGTGGATTCGAGTACCAATGAGTTCAAAGGTCACCTGCGCATCCCTGTCAATCTGAAAAATGCGATAAAGCTGTTCTGAACAGGTGATTTCGTCTGTCGCTACGCGCCAGGAAAAACTGCCGATTCGACTAAGATGCTGGGCTTCCGCGAGAAACGCCTCGCTGCGCCGTAGTTCATGCTCCGCCCGTTTGCGTTCCGTAATGTCGCGCAGATAGCCGGTGAAGGAGGGCGGCCCTTCCAACGGAATGCGTGTGATTGCGAGCTCAACGGGGAATTCGCTTCCGTCGGCACGTACTGCCGTCATCTCGATGCGTTTCCCAAGCACTCGCGCCTCGCCCGTGGCTAGATAGCGGGCAAAACCTTGCCGATGCTTTTCGCGGAGGGACAATGGAACGATGACGTTTGCCAGAGGCCTTCCCAGGACTTCGTCCCGACGGTAGCCGAAGGTACGCTCCGCCGCTGGATTGAACTCGGTGATCGAGCCCTCGTGATCGATCGTCACAATGCAGTCGAGCGCCGAGTCCACGATCGCTGCCTTGCGAACCTCGCTGCGCTTCAGTTCCCTCTCTTCTTGCTCGAGCTTTTCTTCTACCAGTCTGCGTTCAGCAAGTTGCTTTTTGAGCTCTGCGTTGGCAGCGGCAAGTTCGGCCGTTTGTTGCGCGACCTGCTGATCGAGTTCGCCGGCAAGGGAAATCGGCGCTGTGGTCTTCTTCATGCTGTTCTTCTCGAATCACTACGACGGTGAATACGACCGTTACGCCGCCATGATCGCTCCGGCTTCGGGGCGCAGTCTCGCGGCCATTTTCACCAGGTCGGCGAGAGAGTCGGCCTTCATCTTCTGCATCACCTTGCCTCGGTGCGCCTTGACCGTGATCTCGCTGATACCGAGCTCGCCGCCGACTTGTTTATTCAACAGGCCCGAGACCACCAATGCCATGACCTGCCGTTCTCGCTGCGATAGTGATGCGTAGCGGTCCCGGAGTATTTGCATCTCCGCCTCCAGACTAAGCGCAACTCGGCTACGCTCCAGGGCGGTCCGGATCGCGGCCAAAAGCACGTCATCGTTGAACGGCTTGGTCAAGAATTCGACGGCTCCGGCCTTCATGGCTCGGACCGTCATAGGCACATCGCCGTGGCCCGTGATGAAAATGATCGGCATGTCGGTGCGTTCGTGGGCGATGAGGCCCTGGAGGTCTAGACCGTTGAGTCCAGGAAGAGAAACGTCAAGTACGAGGCAGTTCGGGGTATGAACTCGGGGGTAGTCGAGGAATTCCTGGGCGGACGCGAATGTCTGCGGCTGCAAGCCTTCACAGCGGATCAATGACTCCAGCGACTCGCGTACGGAGAAATCGTCGTCAACAACGAACACGATTGGCGTAGTATCCGACATGGGTTAATCCCATTTTTTGCCTACGATTGGACGAAGACCCACCACTGTTCGAGGGATTGTATCAGAGATCCACTCATTTACCTTGGAGGAGACCGCAAGCATTTCGAGCCGGAATGGCCGACACTAGCCCGAACTCACGGAGATTATGGAGCCGATACGAAAGTATCGGCGATACCATTGTCCAATTGTTCATCTCCGGAGCTTCTGTTCTGATGAAGTAAATGAAGGCAGGACATGAAAATCTAGACATTAGGGAGAAGATAATTTATGTCACACCATTACTCCGGTCCCGACTTTGGCTTTCCTCATGGGGACGCCCGCCTCGATTTTACTGACTTGTACGCTTTCCCCAAGCCTGGGGATGCTAGCAAGTCGATCCTAATTATGAATGTGCATCCGTCGGCCGGCGTGAATCCGCCAGGACCGACAACAGACGAGCCCTTCGCGACTAAGGCCGTCTATGAACTCAGGATTGATACCAACGGCGATGCCATCGCCGATATCGCATATCGAATCCGTTTCACCGCGGACAAAGACGGAGCGCAGACTGCGACGCTTCGCCGCGTTGAGGGCGCACAGGCTGCCGGGATAGGCGACGACGGGCACGTCATTGTCGAGGGCGCGCCGGTCTCGACGGGGCTGGATACGCGGGTGACCGAGGGCGGGGACTACCGCTTCTTTGCCGGCTGGAGGAGCGATCCCTTTTTCTTTGACGTACAGGGCGCACTCAACAATCTGCAGTTTACCGGTGACGACTACTTCACCGACAAGGACGTGTGCAGCATCGTGCTGGAAGTGCCCAACTCTGCCCTCGGTGGAAAGATGGGCTTGTGGGTTCGGACAGTCGACGGCACGAGCGGGAAATGGGTACAGGCGGATCGCGGTGCGCGGTCGAATCAAACTCCGTTCCTCGCCGGCGAACAGAACGCCGCTTATCTCGCTGCGGAGCCGGCCGACGATTCCCGTTTTATCCCCGTCTTTGCACATGCGCTGGAGCACGCCGGTGGTTATACGCCGGGGGAAGCAATGCGGGTCGCCGGAACGTTGCTGCCGGACGTCCTACACTATGACCCCAAGCGGCCAGCGGTCTATCCGGAGAATGGCAGGACACTCACCGACGACGTCGTGGATTTCTTTCTTCCTCTCCTCTCCAATGGGAAGGTGACGCAAGATAAGGTAGGGCCCCACAAGGACCTGCTCGCGGCGTTCCCCTACGTCGGTGCGCCGCACAAGGCGCGATCGGCGAAAAAGGCCGCCTAAAACGAAAGGCAATTCAATATAGGGGCGGATCCGATCCTAAAATCGCAGTCTTCGTATAACCAACATCTGTGAGGCGCAATGGTGAAAACGACGGGCTTTCAAGCGGACATTCGCCGCTCTTTACGGAGCTAGACATTCAAGGCATGAGCAAGGCGTTCAACCTGGGAAGTTACGATGACGTCAAGAAACACGCTGTCGCCATCTACGATCGCATTCGTGGGATCGGCGGCGCCGTGATGCCGCCCCCGCCACCAAGAGGAGAAGGTCCTTGGCCGCAATCTCAAATTGAGCTATTCGCCAAGTGGATGGCGGACGGGCTCCAACCTTAGTCAGCCGGATGTTTACCACACCTTGGAGTTCGATGAGGTACGCATGCCCCGATTGCTTTCTGTAAATGTCGGCCTCCCGCGGGACGTGACATGGAACGGCAAAACGGTCAGAACCGCCATCTGGAAATCTCCGGTTACCGGACGACGAATGGTGCGCACGCTCGATATCGATGGTGATGCGCAAGCCGATCTCGCCGGTCATGGCGGTGAGCACCGCGCAGTATTCGTCTACCAGATGGATTCTTACCATTACTGGGAGCAGTTTTTGGGCCGCAACGATTTTACTTTCGGCCAGTTCGGAGAGAACTTCACCGTCGACGGACTTCTTGATAATGAAGTTTGTATCGGCGATCGATACCGCATCGGTGGCGCTGAATTTGAAGTGACGCAGCCGCGCGTGACGTGCTACCGCGTTGGTATTCGCATGAATGAGCCTCGTATGCCAGCGCTGCTCGTGGCCCATCACAGGCCAGGATTCTACTTTCGCGTTTTGCAGGAAGGAGAAGTTGGTGCCGGCGATGACATCATACAAATCGCCGATGATCATGGAACAGGCACCCCCGAGCGAATGACTGTGGCTGACATTGACACCCTCCTGTATTTACCCGGACAATCCGGCGAGCAACTGCGACGCGCGCTGCGGATTCCTGCACTTAGCAAGGGTTGGCAGAGTTCGTTCCAGGCAATGCTGCAACAAGACTTGACGTCCAAAGCTGGGGCTGGAAATCCAGGACTCGCGAACGAGGAACAAGCGCCAGCGTGGCCCGGCTTTCGGCAGATGCGAGTTGCGAATATTCATAAGGAAAGCGATAGCGTAACTTCTCTAGTTCTGCAGCCAATCGACGGCCAGCCTCTTCCTCTCTGCCAGGCGGGTCAATTTGTGGTTTTACGTTTGCTCGTCGATCCAAGCAAACCGCCGGTCCTTCGAAGCTATTCGCTATCTGATTTACCGGCAGCCGACCATTTCCGTATCAGCGTCAAGAGCGAATTAAATGGCATTGCAAGTTCGTTTCTTTGCAATCGTGAGCGAGAAGGCGATGTGTTGGACGTCAGTGCGCCGCGCGGAAGTTTTACTGTGCGCCCCAACCAAAGTCCTGTGGTTCTGCTGAGCGCCGGAGTGGGCGCAACGCCCGTGATGTCGATGCTGCATGAGCTCGCCGCCGAAAAATCGCAACGAGAGATCTGGTGGATCTATGGAGCGCGCGATCGCGCTGACCATCCATTTGCAGAAGAGTCGCGTTCGTTATTGAAGCTGCTCTCTCGCGGGCGAGGCTACATCGTGTACAGCCGGCCCTCGGCAAGCGACCATCTCGGGGCAGATTTCGATGCTCCCGGGCACATTGACACACATTTGCTGGAGAAGATTGGCGTGTCAAAGGGGAGCGAGTTCTATCTGTGTGGCCCGCCTTCATTCTTGCAGAATATGCGCGACGGGCTGGGAAACTGGGGTGTGCTCGCGGAGAATGTGCACACGGAGATTTTCGGTTCTCTCGAGGCGATTACCCCTGGCATGGCGAAGGTTGTTCACGCTCCACATTTGCCACAAGGGCCGCCCGGATCTGGCCCTGCTGTCTCATTCGCGCGCAGCGGGATTACCGCAGCTTGGGATCCGAAATTCGCGAGCTTGCTTGAACTGGCAGAGGCGTGCGACGTTCCCGTCAGATGGTCGTGCCGGACTGGAGTTTGTCATACCTGCATGACCGGTTTAATCGGCGGGGCGATTATTTATAGTCCTGAGCCGCTGGAGGGGCCTGCTCCAGGGAACGTGCTCATATGCTGTTCCCAACCAACCGCGGGTGTCACTTTGGATCTCTAAGAGGGCCGAACTTCAAGACGATTTTTAAGAGAAACGAGAGGATTCGAATCATGCGTTCTGATATTGTGCCCGGCGGCATTTTCCCCGACTACGAGCTGCGCGATCACACGGAAAATCTGCGCAAGCTCAGCGAACTACAGGGTGACGATCCGTTGATCCTTACGCTCGCGCGCGGCCACTACTGCCCAAAGGAACATCAGCAGCATTTAGAACTCGCCGCGTTCTATCCGAAAATCGCGGTGGCGTATACGCAGATCGCCACGATCGCCACCGACGATCACCATACGCTGCAGGAGTTTCGCGCGTCAGTCGGAGCTCAGTGGACCTTCCTTTCGGATCCCGACCGAAAGGTTCAGAAGGATCTCGACATCCAGGAGTACACCGATCCCGACAATAATCCGATGATCCCGCATACGCTGGTGCTCAAACCAGGACTTGTGATCTACAGCATTTACAACGGCTATTGGTTCTGGGGGCGTCCGTCGATCGCCGATCTTTGGCGCGATCTGCGCGTCGTGACGAGCGAAATACGCCCCGACTGGGACCTGAGCAAACCCGGACTCCGTGAGGCATGGAACGCGGGTGACTTCTCGCGTTTCCACGGCTGGAACAAGAAGACAGGTGTGGAAGCGGCCTCGATTGTAAGGGAGAAATAGCTGCGCCCCTTTACGTATGGCGCTGAGTCAAAACCCGGCCGCAAGGGGGCTAGATCATGCGAAGGTATCGATCCATACCATCGTCCAATAGACTCCGCTCGTTGGTTCTGGCTTAATTGGATGTGCGTTTGCAAGCGACCGCGAGCGTCCTTGCAATTGGGCAGGTCAAGAAGATGCGAGGTAACAAAATGCCAGCCGCCACGAATTACGAATTGAACGATGCCGCGACCGTGGGAAATTCATTCATTACCAGTGAAGAGGCAACGCTGTTGGCTTCCGCTAGAGCTGGTAACTCAGCGGCCTTTGAATGTCTTGTCATGCCGCACTGGGACGCTCTTCTTCGCGTTACCCAGCGCATTCTGCGCAATCGAGAAGATGCGGAGGACGCCGTTCAAAGTACATTTCTGGATGCTTTCCGGAATCTGAATCGCTTCCATGGGCATTCGCGATTCTCTTCGTGGCTCACTCGCATCGCAATGAACGCGGCCTTCATGCGCCTGCGCGTGAGCCGGCGAAAAAGAGAAACATCGCTTGATGAAATAACTGAAACCGGTAAGGCTCGGGCGCCGTTTCATTTAGTAGAAACAAGGCAGAATCCCGAGCAGGAGTACTTATCGAAGGAGGACCGAGTTCTGCTTAAAAAAGGACTCAAGAAATTGGGACCGCTCGATGTTGAAGTCCTGCATCTGCGCAACGTGCAGGAGTTTTCGGCCATAGAGACAGCAAGAATTTTGGCGTTGCCGCTGGGAACAGTGAAGGCGAGGCTGCATCGAGCACGCGCAAAATTAGCGCGACATGTGCAGTCAATCGCTAGAAGCAAGGCACGCTTGCGGATCCAATAGGCTCGTCTCTGATCTTCTGGCTTAAGTCATAGCTGCGCATAATGCCTTCGTGGGAACTGGTAGTTTGGAGATGTAACCATGATTGAGTCTGCTGATCTTTCTTCTGCCGTTTTTTCTGATCTTCGGCTGACAACATCGCCGCTCAACAACGGCACTGGCCAAATGCCAGCACTCGGTTTTGGCACTTTAATTCCCGATCCGGCCCTGACCAGAACTGCGACCAGAGACGCGCTGGGCGCTGGCTTTCGACACTTCGACTGCGCGGAACGATACCGCAACGAGCGCACTACCTGATTGAGCCTCTGCCTGGTCTGAATGCGATTGATTTCGTTCAACGAAAACAGGCGTTCCTGGTTTCATCGCACAAGGTAATTGACCTAAACCAGGACCGTACCTCCATCCACGACGACGATCTGGCCGGTGCTGAATCCTTCCTGCATCAAAAACAAATAAGCTTGCGCTATGTCATGAGGCTCGCCGACTCGGCCAACCGGCAGGCTCTTTCCCACGGTCTCAAACAGGTTCTCGCGTTCTGCCACGGTCATGCCTTGCCAGAGGTTCGTCCGTACAACTCCAGGAGATACCGCGTTTACCCGTATAGGTGCCAACTCAACCGCCAGGGCCCGCGTTAGTGCCTCGATGGTCCCGCAGACGCTTGCGGCGATTACCCATCCCTTGCGCGGGCGCTGGCCAGCGATTCCGGTTGTGAGCACAATAGAGCCTTCCTTGCGAATATGTGGGCTTCCGTATTTGACCGCGGCGAGTGCTGCCCAATAGCGCAGTTCAAAGGCATGTCTTGCCTGTTGGAGATCCGTAGCGGCAAGATCATGCAAGTGCAGGCTGTCGCCCGCGGTAAATACCAAATGATCGAAAGTGCCGAGTTTGGAAAAAAAGGCTTCGACGGCTCGTTCGTCAGAGACGTCAAGCGCCTGGCCCTGCGCTTTTCCGCCGATCGATGCAACGACTTTCTGAACTCGTCCCGCATCACTGGAGGCGATAATGACGCTCGCTCCCTGCGACGCTGCCTGCTCAGCGACTGCCAGACCGATCCCCGACGAACCACCCAGTACAACCACCTGCTTGTCTTGTAAACCGTTTCCTTGCATTGGATCCTCCATATGCATTCTTCTTTACACAGCAAAAGATGATTCTCAGCCACATGCGGTTCATACATAATATTCATAGCCGCCATGCGTTTAGAGAAATTACGACAAGTCGATTTAAACCTCCTGATTACATTTGCCGCGATTGCAGAGGAGAAAAGCATCACTGCGGCTGCGTCCCGGCTACTGCTGAGCCAGCCTGCGGTAAGCCGCGCATTGCAGCGCGCCCGGAGGATGTTTCAAGATGACCTTCTGGTGCGATCGCCACAAGGCTTCGAACTCACGTTGCGAGGCCGCAAGATTCTCCAGGAACTTGAGGGCTTGTTGCCCAAGATGGAGAATCTGGTCACGCCGAGTCTATTCGATCCGATGCGCGAGAAGAGCCATTTCCGCATCTCGGGTCCTGACAATGTCTGCACGGTTGTGCTCCCCCGCTTGTGCCGGCAGTATGCGAACGGACGCTACCAGGTTCAATTTGAATTTCTTCCATGGCGGAGTGGCATCGCCGAATTAGTGGAGCACGGCCAAGTCGATCTTGTTCTACACATCGATGATGGGCTTCTTCCCCCTCACTTTCAGTCAGAAAGACTCTATCGCGAAGATTGGATTTGCGCCGTGGCTCGTGCAAGCCGCTTCGGCGACCGCCTGTCGCTTAAGCAGTACTTAGCGGCGAACCACATCGTCGTATCTACGCTCCCCGGTGTGCAGACGATCCCGGACAAGCAACTTGCAGCTCTCGGCGCCAAACGGAGTTCGTCTATTCGAGTGCCTTACTTCGGTGTGGCCCTACGATGCCTTCCCGGCACAGAACTCGTGCTCACCCTAACTAGTGGTATGACATCAGCGGTGCTAGGGAACCGGGAGTTACGCCTTGTGAAAGCACCGCACGAGTTGCATCCGTTTCATTTCTTGATGGCATGGCATCCAAGACTTAACAGCGATCCCCGTCATATGTGGCTTCGCCAGGCGATGCGATCCGCAACCGTGGCTCTGGATGGATAACCCCATTGGGCGATAAACCGCCCTCTGATCTCGCTTTAAGCCAACGCGTAGAGATACTCGACAAAGGAGCGCACGGCTCCGTCGATCCCGGCAACCTTTGCATTGGTGGAATCGATCAGATAGTACTCATTCGGAGCATGTGCCCCGGTCCCGTGTCCCGCTCCAAAATGTCCCGCCGGAAGATTGAGAGGTTCGGAGGTGAAGATGTAGCCCGGCCAGGAACCGGCGGAACGAGGCCACAGTACGGGATCCAGACCCAGCTTGCGGTAAGTCGCAATTTGCGCCTGGATGAGCTTTGAATCCGGTGATGTCTGGGTCGGATCGTATCCACCACTCATATTGACCTCGATGTCGCCAAAACCGTGTTTGGCGAGATGGTCTTTGAGAAGTGCCAACGTCCCTGCCGCCGTCATGTCGGGCACTAACCGCATGTCAATCTTCGCAACCGCGCGATGTGGCAGAACTGTCTTGCCGCCAGGACCGGTGTAGCCACCGACCAAGCCCTCGATGTTGATGGTGGGCTTGGATTCGAGCAGCACGAGCGAGTCGAGCCAGTTTGTGTCATGCACCCAATGCTCAACTCCAAGCTGCTGCTTCACTGTGGCTTCACTGCGGCGAGCGGCAACCTCCTGAATCATCTTCATTTGTGCCGGAGTGAGAGGCTTGACCTTGTCAAAAAACCCCGCAACCGCAGGTGTGTGTCCGTCGGGCTCAATCAGAGTATTAAGCGCTTGCACCAGGTGCCAAGAAGGGCTGTCGACCTGCGCCTCTAGGCTGGAGTGAACATCATGTTTGGGCCCTCGTCCCCAGCGTTCTCCGCTGGAAACCAATTCAAGCTCAACTACGCCTTTGGCTCCTACTGATATCTGTACGCCTCCATCCGGGTCTTGACCCGCTTCCGGCATGAACACACCCATGCATTTCTTCAACGCAGCGGTCACCTTGGGTTGGTGGACAATTTCCGGAAAGTGGGTCGAAGCAATCTCTTCTTCGCCTTCACAGACGAGCACGAGATTTACAGGCAACTTTTTCCCCGCCGCCTTGAAGGCATGAAGGGCGCCAAGAAAAGCTGTCTCCGGGCCCTTCTGGTTCACAGCGCCGCGACCGACGCAGATCCGGCCCAACCCCTCTTTTTCGACGATCCGGCCTTCGAGCGGAGGCGAAGACCACTCCGACGGATCAAACTGTTTGACGTCGTACATGAAATAAATGCCGACGGTGGTTGCCGCGCCGGCATCGAGAAGGCCGAAGACTCCTGGCTTGCCCGATGTTGGCAAAATCTCAACGTTCGCGAATCCGGCATCGCGAGCGAGTTGCGCCATATAGTCAGGGCCCTGCGGATAATTGCGGTTCTCGGCAGCGATTGAGGGCAGAGCGATCCAGTCCTGCAGACGCTTCACGTTCTCGTCATGCATTCTTGGTATTTGGCTCAACACTGACTGAAGATCGGAATTGTCGGCCGAGAAAGCGGAAATCGGCAAAGCGGCGAAGGCGGCGCCTGCAAGCGCACCCTGGATGAAATCTCGACGATTAAACGCGCTACTGCTCGAGTCAGTCAATGCATCCCCCAGTGGCCCAACAAAGATGGCTATCGCTTGATTGGTCTCACACTAGATTCAAGAAAGAGAACAATTCGGTTTTTATCGAAGGACATCATATCAATTTGTTACCTCCAGGCTAGCAATTTTTCTCCTGGAGGCAGCGAGGTGCGCCTCCTCTGTCGGTCGTCGATAGCCTATCCAGAAGCAGGCACTTGGCAAGTAACGTAATCTTCGGCTACCTTCACACCATTCCTTTGCGCAGTTCCTCCAACGGATACTTGGTTCCGCGCCACACAATGCCGTCGTTCTTAAGCGTGTGGAACATGGATCGCATCAGCGTGTACATGAACAGGCTGGTGCTGACCGGATGCAGAAAGAAATAATATGCCGGAACCGCCGATCTGGATGACATTCCGTAATAAATCAAAAATAGCGAAACGAGCGCAATTGCGTATGGAACCCGCGCCCAACCATGCGACAGCAAGACGCCGAGGAATGGTCCGAGATTCAAGAAGCCGAGGCCTATGATAGACGCCACTGTCCGCGGCCATTGAAAAGAGAGCACGGCAAAAAAATTCTTGGTGAGGTTGTTGACGATTCCAAAAGCGCCTTTTGCCCAGTGAAGCGAAATCAGGTCTTCCCCAAAAACATTGCGCTGGGCGAAGCCCGCATTCTTAATCACCTTCCCCAGTTTCATGTCGTCGAGCACTTCCATGCGCAGCGCAAAATACGTTCCAACCGCATCGTAGACCGAACGCCGGACCATATTGAAAGCTCCCACGCCCATGTGGTCGCGAGCCTTTGGATCGGCGACTTTCCATGGGCGATGTCCGAAGACGAAGAGCGCCTGAAAGAACGCGATCATCATTTTTTCGCTCGGACGCTTCATGATCATGCGCGGAAAGAGTACGACATGGTCGGCACGCTCCGCCTCAGCATAAGAAACGGCGCGGCGCACCGAATCTGGCTTGAATAGCACATCGGCATCGGTGAAGAGCAGCCAGTCTCCAGTCGCTTGCTGGCCAGCTGTCCACATAGCATGCGTTTTGCCTAACCACCCTGGGGGCAGTTCAGGAATGTGGATTACCTTAAGAAGGCCACGAGCCCGGGAACGCGCGGCAACTTCATCCATGATCGGGCCGGTGTTATCCGTTGAGCGGTCGTTAACCGCGATAATTTCGTAGTTTGAATAATCGAGAGCGAGCAATTGCAGGAGCGTCTCGCGAATACTTTCTTCTTCGTTGCGCGCGGGAACAATAATGCTGACTCCAGGTTCGTCGTTTGGGGAGGCTGGATTCGGAGACGCTGGGCGACGGTCCCATTCGGGCCGCGCGATATCGGCGATATGCGGCATACCGAAAGCAGCTTGCACGATGCGCGAAAACCAAGCTAAGGCTAGTATGCCGCCTGCAATCCAGTTAATTATTTGCCAATGCATTCTGCTTGGGAAGATGCTCCTGAGGAAACTTGCGACTCCGCCCGGTCGTTATCAATTCTGCGCGCGTACTGGCGGAGCGAACCGCATGCCATAAAACAGTATCGCAGAAGAAACGGCCATCGCGATCACGGGCAGAATAAAAGCGGCTTGCAGGGAGTGGTGGTCGGCAACGTATCCCATCATGGTTGGCGAGGGAACGTCGCCTAGCAGATGAAAAAGAAATATATTCACAGCGATTGCTGTCGCGCGAATGTGCGCCCCGACTGCATTAACCAGGGCGGTATTTAACGGCGAGGTATTCAGTAGCAGAAAAAATGACGCCAGCGCGATCGCGGGCAGCATGATCGGTCCTTTGGTAAAGAGGGCAACGATCATGACCGGCACGCCCAAAGCCATACTTAGCGCTGAAACAAAGTAGTAAGAGCCTTTCATCCGAGGCAGCAGAATGTCCCCTAGCCAACCGCCGGCTAACGAGGCAACAATGCCGCAGACCACTACAATGATCCCGAACATTTCGTTGGCTTCTTTCAAACTGTAGCCACGGGCGACGGACAGAAACGTTGGCATCCATACTTGTATTCCGCCGAGAGAAAAAGTTCCTGCGGCCATGCCCAGAGTGACAGTCCAAAACGCCGGATTTCTCGCGAGTCCAAGGAGCGTTCCCCGCTCTGGAGTCTCTGTGACTGAGTCGAATTGTCCGCGTGGAGGTTCGGGGAGAAACGCGACGGCAAGCGCCAACAGAAATCCCGGAGCGGCCGCGATATAGAAAGGAAACCTCCAGCCGAAATCCGGGCCCAACTTTCCTCCGAGCAGATATCCAGCCGCTGTTCCCACGGGAATCGCCAGGTAAAAGATGCCAAAGATGCGGCCGCGCTGATTCTCCGGGAACAGGTCCGCAACAAACGTGGGAGCGATGGTAACGAAGGTCGCTTCGCCGATGCCCACAAGCGTGTGGCGCACCAGCAACTCCCAGTAGGTATGTGTGAAGGCGGTGAGGAGCGTGAGGCCGCTCCAAAACATGGCGCCGAGCATGATGATTCGCTTGCGTGAATAGCGGTCGGCGAGAGGGCCAACAAATGGCGCCGCAACCATGTAGAAGCCGAGAAAGGCGCTGGTGAGATATCCCACCTGGGTGTTGCTGAGATGGAATTCCGACTGCACCAGGGGCTGCACCGCAAACAGCACCGAGCGGTCAATATAGTTCAGCAGGTTCAGCGTGGTCAGCAAGGCCAGCGCGGTTCGGGGATAAAGTTTTGTCGGAGGCACTTAGCGTGGGAATATAACACGCGCGGAGAAGAGTCGCGACTCGCATCTCATGCCCATGGGTACTCTTAACGAATACCGTTATTAACGCTTTACATTATTAACGCCAACCAGTGTTCGGATTAATGACCAGTATTGGATCTGCTTTGTCTGGCGCGCGCGACGCTTACGATGTCGAGATTACGGACTACCATTGAGTGGTCAGGAGACCACCCGTCAGGAGATCAATGAACATGAGTATTATCCGAAAAGACACGCCAAATTGGAGGGTTCATCCGGGCGAAATTCTTCGTGAGGAGTTTCTGAAGCCGATGGGCATATCGGCTTACGAATTGGCGAAACGGCTGCATCTGCCGGCACCGCGGGTGAATGACATTGTTCTCGAACGGCGTGGCATCAGTGCCGATACAGCCATTCGCTTGTCCCGCTTTTTTGGGACGACTGAACAGTTCTGGCTGAATTTGCAGGGAGCATACGAAATAAGCCGCATCAAAGCCGATCACGCATCTGAAATCGAGCTGATCAAGCCACGAGCCGCAGCCGCGTCGCGCTAAATTGCGCCGTGGACATCCTCTACGAAATTTCCGACGATCTAATCATTCCTGACCTTTCGTCTCCCGCGGCCACTTCGCGATAACCACAGTCGCAATCCCACCGCGCGGACGAAACTCGCCTTTCACTTCGGCCCACACAGGTTTTGCCCAGCGAACGACATCATCGAGCACTTGATTCACCACGTTCTCCTGAAAGATGCCGAGATTGCGATACGACTGGAGATACTCCTTCAGAGATTTCAACTCCAGGCACAGGCGATCGGGTTGGTAACGAATCAAGATGTCGCCGAAGTCCGGCAAGCTGGTCTTTGGGCAGACGGAGGTGAATTCGGGATCATCGATCACAATCTCATATCCTGAAAACTGGTTCGGCCAAGTTTCGATTTCGGGGAAATCGTGGTCGAGTCCGGCGCTGGCGTGCTCCTCGGTGTAGCCTGGCGAACTGGAACGTGGCGGCGCGGAAGGCGAAGAGGCTGAAGCGGAAGATTTCGGCATCTCGTTATTGTACTAACGGGCGGGGCACCTCTCTGAAAATTCCGCGATGCTTCTGGTGCAAACCACCGGCACGATGCATCTAAAAAGTAAGTCCGAGAGCGCTCAGTTTGCCTGCTCCCCGCAGCGCGTGGATGATACATTGAAGCTTGCGCTTTTCTTTGCATGCCATTGAATGGAAACAGTTCGGGACGCCAACCGCGGCGCTGGTGGTTAACGGCGCTTGTACTGTTGGTGGCGGGAATTGGATTGGCCGCTTTCGTCTCCCATCGCGATGACCCGGTGACAGTGCGAACCGCCGTGGTTGGGCAGGGCTCAATTCGCAGTCTGGTTTCCACCAACGGAAAAATTGAGCCGGTCAATAACTTCGAGGCGCACGCTCCGGTGGCTACGAGTGTGCGGCGCGTTTTGATTAAAGAGGGCGACGCTGTAAAGAAGGGAGAATTACTCCTCGTTCTGGACGACGCCGACGCGCGCGCGCAAGCGGCTCGCGCCCAGACCCAATTGAAAGCCGCACAGTCCGATTTAAGCGCCGCCGAACGAGGCGGAAGTCAAGAAGAAGTGCTCGCTCTGCAAGCCCAACTTGTGAAAGCCAGTACCGACCGCGACACAGCCCAACGAAACTTAGACGCGCTGAAAAAACTTGAGCAGCAGGGTGCAGCCTCGGCGGGAGAAGTGCGGACTGCGCAAGATGCGCTTGCCAGCGCCGATGCGCAACTCACCTTTCTCCGGCAAAAGCAGACGAAACGTTATTCGAACGCGGAGTTAGCGCACGTCGATGCACAGAGAGCTGATGCGCAGGCGACGTTCGATGCCGCGCAGGATGTGCTGGCGAAATCGAATGTCCGCGCGCCTTTTGACGGCATTGTGTATTCACTGCCTGCAAAACAAGGCGGCTTCGTAGGGGCTGGCGATCTTCTGCTGCAAGTGGCGGACCTGCGAAAAGTTCTGGTGCGAACCTTCGTCGATGAGCCGGACGTGGGTAGACTTGCCGTGGGAGATCCGATTGAGATTACGTGGGACGCGGTCCCAGGCCGCGTATGGCGAGCCACTGTCACTTCTGTTCCCTCGACGGTGAAGTTGCGTGGGTCACGCAATGTCGGCGAGACGACCAGCATTGTAGACAACAAAGATTTGAAACTCCTGCCCAATATAAATGTGGGAGTGACGATCGTCTCCGCCGAGCACGATAACGTGCTGGTCGTGCCGCGAGAGGCGGTTCGAATGGACGACTCCAAGCCTTATGTTTTGCAGGTGACGGGCCACGAGCTCAAACGCCGGGATGTGAATACTTCTCTTTCCAATCTTACGCAAGTCGAAATCACCCACGGCCTGTCGGCCAACGATGTGGTGGCGATCAGTTCGTGGAATGGCAAGCCGATTGGCGATGGCACACAAGTCAAGTTTTAGGATGTTTTTGCCGATGTCTATAGTGATATTTGTTTCTAAGATATTCATGCGTACTTCGAAAGTTTTCCCGATCCTGATGCTACTTGCGGCGGCAGCCGTATGCCGCGCGGATTCCGCCAAGGAGATGCTGGCGTCAGGCCGCGTTGATGAAGTTATTACCGAACTGAACGGTCATCCTTCTTCTACCGACGCGGAATCCTCTAACCTTCTCTGCCGCGCTTACTTTGCACTCGAAGATTGGGATCGGGCAGAATCATCCTGCAAAAAAGCAGTTGCTTTGGACCCGGAAAATAGCCGTTTTCATTTGTGGTTAGGTCGCGTCTACGGCGAGAAAGCGGACCGCGCAAATTTCCTGGCAGCGGCCGGCCTGGCCGGAAAAGTTCGCGGAGAGTTTGAGCGTGCAGTGCAACTGAATCCCAAAGACGTGGACGCGCGGCTCGATCTCGCCGAGTTTTATCTGGAAGCGCCCGGCATCGTCGGCGGTGGCGAACAGAAAGCCCGCGAACAGGCACGAGTGATTGGAACCCTAAACCCTGCCCGTGAGCACTGGGTTTATGCACGTATTGCCGAGAAGAAAAAAGACAATGCCACGGCTGAGCGGGAATATCACCAGTACATCGATCTGAGTAAGGGTGACGCGGAGGCGTGGCTCAACCTCGCCCTTTTTCTCCGTCGCCAGAATCGCCTCGACGAGATGGAACAGGCCATAGTTAAGCTCAGCCAAGCTCCGAAGCCGAAACCTGATGTTCTGGTGGAAGCGGCGGAGATGTTATATCGCACTGGTCGAAACTATTCTTTCGCGACTGAACTGCTGCGCCGTTATCTCGCCTCGGGCCCGGTAGAGGCGGCTCCCGCCTTCAAGGCCCGTTATGTTCTCGGCTTACTGCTTGAGAAACAAGGAGACAAAGCTGGCGCTGCTCAGGAGTACCGTGCCTCCCTGTCATTGGCGCGCAACTTTGACATGGCCCAACAAGCACTCAACCGAGTCGCTCACTGAGCATGGCGAGATTCCTGCCGTCTAGTCGTGTTTGTCCCAAATTATTTTCAACGCCACTGACGAGACAAAGGTGACGAGATGAAACTCCGATTGCCGAGGTGGTTGCGCTCCGCGAATCAGTTCCCCTTTTTTGTTATACCGATACTGGCATTGGCACTGACGACGACTGTCCCGACGCGTGTCCAGGCTGAACCGCTGCCTCTCGAGCGTGCGATCCGGCTCGCGCTCACGCACAGCACGAGTTCAGCGATCGCACATGAAGATGTGCAGCATGCCTTTTCCACTTACGGAGAACTCCGCGACGGCTATATGCCTGAGCTATTCGCTGGTTCGGGTCTCGGCTGGACCTACGGCTATCCCCTCACGATCGATGGGTCGCCGCCCGCACTGCTGGATGTCATCGCGCGAAGCACAGTCTACAGTCCTGCGCAGCGTCAGTTCCTGAAAGCGGCGAAAACCGATTGGCTGGCTGCTCAGTCTCAAAATAAAGATCAGCGCAGCGCCGTTATTCAGGATGTCGTCCTAAGTTATGCCGAACTGGCCAAGTGGGAAACACGACTCATACACCTGCAACAGGACGACGCCCAAGCATTGCAAATGGAGCAGGCGGTCACCGAGCGCGTTCAGGGAGGCGTGGATAGTACCGTAGATTTAAACAAAGCGAAACTTACCGCGGCGCGTGTGCGCCTTCGCCGCATCGAGGCACGTGGCTCCGCCGACGTTCTTCGGCAACATCTCGCTAACCTCACGGGGTTACCCACCTCCGCTATTGAAATCGCTCCTGAAACAATTCCCTCTTTGCCACCTGTCTCTTCCGAGGAAGATCTTCCTGGGAAGGCAGTTGCATCCAGTGCTGCCATCAAGTTTGCTGAAAACCATTCTTTGGCGGAAGCGATGCGGGCTTCGGGCGAGCGCCGCGCTCTTTTACCGTCGATCGATTTTTCTGCCCAGTATGCGCGGTTTTCCACCTTCAATAACTACACGGTGTACTTCCCGAACCACTTTCAGAAGGACAATGCCACGGTCGGCTTTGGCATCAAAATCCCGATATTCAATGCCAGCCAGCACGCCCACGCCGAAGCGGCCGAGGCCGAAGCCCTTAAGGCACAGAAGCAAGCCGAGGCAACTCGCAATCAGGTAACGGAAGAAACGCTAAAGCTGCAACGCGCCGCAGAACAACTTGAAGCCGCCCGCGAAGTGGCGCAATTGGAATATCAACTGGCGCAGTCAAGCCTCGAAGCGGTTCAAACCCGGATCGACGCAAAAACCGGCACCTTGCACGAATTGGCCGATGCGCAGGTGCAAGCCGGCGAGCGCTATTTGCTTTTTCAGGATGCCGATTTTGAGTACCAGCGGGCGCGCCTGAACCTGTTGCGGGCCACTGGAGATTTAGAGAAGTGGGCGTTGCCGAACCCTACTTCAAAATGAAGCATCAAACTGGACAGCCAACCGGTACCGGATTCGAGCGTCTTAATGCGCCAGAGCGACGTTCGGCAAGGTTCTTTTGCGATTTGAAGTCCGCTAAGGCACACTTGAATAAAGGTTTCCACGCTTTCGCCACCGGTTCAAGACGTACCTGAATGGTAGCGTCGAGGACGCTACATACCCGCTTGAAGATGTTAAAATAGAGACAACCCTATGCCATTAAAAACACTGTTTTTGAACCCACCTTCATTTGAAAATTTCGATGGGGGCGCAGGCTCGCGCTGGCCCGCTACGCGTGAAATTGAATCGTACTGGTATCCGGTCTGGCTCGCCTATCCGACGGGCATGCTGGAGGGCGCCCGATTGCTCGACGCCCCGCCGCACCACATTACCGCGGAAGAGACCATCCGCACCTGTAAGGATTACGAACTGCTCGTTCTTTTCACCAGCACGCCGGGTTTCCCGGGCGACGTCCGCATCGCTGAGGCGATCAAAGACAGCAATCCGCACATCAAGATTGCCTTCGTCGGACCCCACGTCAGCGTGCTGCCTGAGAAGTCGTTGATGGAAGCGAAAGTCATCGACATAGCCTGCCGCAAGGAATTCGACTACTCCATCGTCGAATACGCGCAGGGCAAGCCGATTGAAGATATTCTCGGCATTTCCTACCGCAAAAACGGTGGGGTCGTTCATAATCCCGACCGTCCGACCATCGAGAATCTGGACGCTCTGCCGCACGTAACCGACGTCTACCGGCGCGACTTGGATGTCCGCCGCTACAACGTGCCATTTTTACTTAATCCATTTGTGTCGCTCTACACAACTCGCGGATGCCCAGCGCAGTGCACCTTCTGCCTCTGGCCGCAAACGCTCAGCGGACATCCGTGGCGCAAGCGCTCTACCGACGATGTAGCGCGTGAAATGGCTAAGGCGAAAGATTACTGGCCGTACGTCAAGGAATTTTTCTTCGACGACGACACCTTCAACCTGCAGAAAGCTCGCACCATCGAATTGTGCTCCAAGTTAAAGCCCCTGGGCTTGACCTGGTCGTGCACATCGCGAGTCACAACCGATTTCGACACTCTCAAGGCGATGAAAGAAGCGGGATGCCGTCTCCTGATTGTGGGCTACGAGTCGGGCGATCAGCAGATTCTGAAGAACATCAAGAAAGGCGCGACCATCGAGCGCGCCCGCCAGTTCACCAAGGATTGCCACAAACTGGGACTAGTCATCCACGGAGACTTTATTCTCGGACTGCCAGGCGAGAGTCGAGAGACCATAAAGAATACGATCAACTTCGCCAAAGAGCTCGACGTGGAAACGATTCAGGTTTCGGTGGCGCACGCGTATCCCGGAACCGAACTGCACGAGTTCGCGATGAAGAACGGATTCATGACCAGTGACTCCAAGATGGTGGATGACGGCGGCCACCAGATGGTGCAGATCCAGTACCCGGATTTGCCCGCCGCTGAAATTCTGGAGTCGGTGCACAATTTCTACGACCAATACTATTTCCGTCCGAAAGCCGCATATCGCATTTTGCGGAAGGCCATGTTCAACAATAACGATCGTAAGCGCTTATACAAAGAAGCGCGGACATTCTTGAAACTACGCTCGCAGCGCAACAAGTGGGTTAAGGATAATCGCAAGGAAGAAACGCCTGCCCCGCAACCGGCTAAGGCCTAGGCCGGAGTTGGATCGTAAGTGACGTTCCGAAAATACCTCGTTCTGGCGGGAATCACCATATTCAGTACGGCAGGTGATTCCCTGCTGGCTCGCGGCATGAAAAACCTCGGCAGTGTTTCCCTGCACAATCTTTCTGGCTTGCTGCTGTCGATTCTCAATCCCTGGGTAACTGCGGGAATCCTTCTACTGCTCGCGTTTTTCACCTGTTACATGTCGGCTCTCTCGTGGGCCGATCTCACCTACGTGCTGCCAGCGACATCGATCGGATATGTGCTCGTCGCTCTGATTGCTCACTTCAGTTTTCATGAACAAATCTCGCCAACCCGTTGGCTGGGCATCGCGCTGATTGCCGCAGGCGTCGGCTTTGTGGCGGCCGGTCCGTCGGTAACGCCCGATCATGAACGGTCGAATTTCCGCAGCACTTCTCCTGACACTGTTTCGCCCGACGTTTCAGCCGAGGTGAAATCATGAAAGAAGTGATTATGAATGACGCCTACGCGTGGGCAGCGATTGGGGTCATCATTCTCGCGTCGACCACCGGAGACGTGCTGCTTTCCTACTCCATGAAACGAGTTGGCGACGTCGGTGAGCTCTGGAAGCAGCGCGGAGTGGTGGCGGTGATTGGACGCATACTGGCGACACCCACGTTTGCACTCGGCTTGATGGCTATGGGCGTCGCGTTCTACAGCCTGCTTTTTGGCCTCTCGTGGGGAAATCTAAGTCTGGTCGTGCCCGCTTCGGCATCGCTCACCTTTGTCGCCAACGCAGTCGCAGCGCGGATATTTCTGCATGAACGAGTGGGGCGACGGCGTTGGATTGCAGCTTTGCTGGTGGCAGGTGGCGTAATACTGATGGCGGTTTAAACAGACAACCGTCTGAATTGCGCTAACCGAATAAATCGACAGTGATCACCAGTGGCTGTGCTTCTACGATCCGATCCTTCTTTATAGGTGAAGCAACATCCGGTTCCACAGTTTCTGCGGAAAGAATTGTTCCGCGACAAGAAAACCGCGGGCTCCGCATCATCAGTTGCAAGTTTCTGTCCTCCAGTTCCCCTCTGAGCGCATCCGCATCAATTTCGCGGCGCTCCGACTTTAGCTTGTTCATCGCTGCCTGCAACTTCGCTAACTCATCGATCAGGTCTGCCAGCATGTCTTTTCCACCAGCGCTCAAGTGAACGAACTCCATGCTCGCTCCGGAGCGGCCTCGGATCGCTTTCACCTCGCCGATCGCACGGAATGAAGCAGCGTTGACGTGCACCATGATTTCAGCCCGCACACCACAATCAATGGGCAGGGTGGTATCGACGTAGCATCCGCCCAGACTGAGGTCGATGATCTTGCCTGGCAGAAAAATGCCATCTGACGGAAGGCGCACGATCTTCGCCTGACCACCGCAACTGAATCGCGGACTGCGGCGGCGATCTTTTTCTACATCGGTGGCTGCCTCGGCACGCTCATGCATGTTTATAAGATCGTAGGTTGAGCGAGGATTCTTGAGAATGGCATCAAGGTAACGCGGGATTGGAAACCGTAGTAATTCAAGCCGGCACCGAATCCGCCGAGCCTTGCTTATTTGAAAAACCGCATCAATCCACTCGGAGCCATATCGGGAATAAGAAACTTGTTACTCTCAGCGCCCTCGATCCGTGCCAGCGCTTCAGCTGAAAGATAGCCGCTGCGCACTGCTCCCTCCATGGTGGCGGGCCAACCGGTCGCGGTCCAATCACCTGCCAGAAAGACGCGTGGCCACGCGGTCACCGGCTTGGGCCGCTGCTCGTCGATTCCCGGACACGGTGAGTATGTGGCGTGTACTTCTTTAATCACAGTCGACTTCAGGAGTTTCGCTTCCCGCGCAGCCGGAAAAAACTCTTGTGTTTCTTTCACTGCCATCTCGACAATCTCCGCCTTCGACATTTCAATCAGACTACGGGAGCAGCTCACAACCAGCTCAATATAGCTGCCGCCGGTATTCCCAGATTCGTTTTGAGATGTAACATTCCGAGCCGCGATGAGCCGCGATTTGTGAAACATCCATTGAATTGTGCGATCGAGCAAAACGGCATGGTCGAGATCGCTTATTTGACGATCGAACCACAGATGGATGCCCGTAATCGGCGAAGTAGAAAACTTTCCTAACGACGCAGCTAAAGGAGCAGCGGATGGAACGTCGGGTAACATGCGGCCGAGGACATCAAAAGGAACAGCCAGAACCAGATAATCAAATTTCTGCTCCTGCCCGTTCGTAGTAACGTTCACGCCAGAGGCTTCCGCTCGAAACGATTCGACTCCTGTTCGAAAGTGGATTTCTCCACCGCGGGCGCGAATGTAATTTCCAGCCGGGCTATAGAGTTCGGTAAGCGGCATAGTCGGAATCCCCATACGCCCGGCAGCGGCCGATTTAAGAAACGACTCGCGTACCACCTGCGCTGCATAAGGGACCGAAACCCGATCCAGATCTTCGTTCAAAGCGCTAACCAAAATTGTCTTCCAGAAACGGTCGATAGCTTGCGCGGTTTGTCCATGGCGTTTGAGCCAGTCGAGGAACGATTCGCCGTGATCCACCGGAGTGGAGGGAGCAAGTGCCGCCATAGCTCGGCTAATTGCAAGCTTGTCGGAAAAACTCAAGCAGTCAGCCTGTAGAAATGCAGGAGCGGTATGCAGAGGGGCGGGAAGCGCCGACGGCGAAATGACAGAAGGGCGGCCACCGGGTTCGAGAAACGTAAGTTTCTCATACCAGCGAATCTTGTCGAGAACTCCTGCGCGGCGATAGAAATCAAGGAGATTGGTGCAGCAGCCAAGCAAAACGTGCTGGCAATTGTCGACGATCTCTCCGGTCCCAGGATGCTGATAAGAAGACGCCCGGCCACCGAGATAAGGACGACGCTCAAATAACGAAACGCGAAAACCAGCTTCAGCCAGGGCGCATCCGGCGGCAAGGCCAGCCAAGCCGCCTCCGGCGATCGCGACTGTAGGAGGATGTGTCGTTTCAGAATGAATGGAGGCAGGCATCAAACCAAGCGCTTCAGAATTCCTTTGCCGAGGACGGTGAGCTTTTCAGGAACGGTCAGCCGGACGCGTTCGCTGAAGACGTCATACTGCTGCGCGGCAATTTTTTCGAGCAAGCGGCGATAAATGGAAATAAGGACCCACAAGGCGGGCTGACTGTCTTCATTCACCAGCGGAATCAGCTCTTCTCCAGCGCCATAGAACTCGCGAGCGCGATCAGCCTCCATCGCCAGCAGCGGACGGATGCGAGCAACGTCAACATTCGGCGCGGCCAGATCGGCGGCTGAAAGACCGCACTGAGCCAAATCCTCTTGCGGAAAATAAACGCGGCCGACGGCCACGTCCTCTTTAACGTCGCGAATGATATTCGTAAGCTGGAACGCCAGCCCGCATTGCTCGGCCAGAGGCTCAGCCGCGGGATCGCGATATCCAAAGATTTTGATGCATACCAACCCAACAACCGAAGCCACACCGTAACAATATTGACGGAGGTCTACAAAAGACTGGTAGCGCGCAACCAACTCACCGTTAGCAGAGGCTTCTGGCGGACCGTAATCGAGATCCGCGGCCGTACCGTATGCCAACTGGTCGAGAAGTCCGATTGGAATCTGATAAGTGCGCTGAGCATCGGCTAGCGCCAGTAACACGGGGTCATCGGTAGGCTGGGCTGCCAATGCGCGGTGAACTTTGTCCAGCCAGTCCGCAAGCTTGTTGCGACGGTCATCGGGAGTTATAGCGTTGTCGTCGGTGATGTCGTCGCATCTCCGCATGAAGGCGTACACAGCGCTCAACGCATTGCGTTTCCGCCGCGGAAGTACCACAAATCCGTAGTAAAAATTCTTAGCCGCCGCCCGAGCGATGCTCCGGCAGACGGAGTACGCCATTTCAAGCTGGGAGGCGGTCGGCGCAAACTGCATGGGCGCATTTCCCACGGCAGTGCTCATCTTTGTTTCCCCAGCTGCTTCCCCAGCACTTTACCCAGCGCAGAACGCGCGACCAGAGCCAGTTTTCGAGATTTCGAAATTACTGGACGGCGGCCGAGCACAGCGTAATCCTGGCGCTCAATTGCATTCAGAATTTCCTGACCACCGCGGCTGAAGAGTTCAATATCAGTAGCCAGCGAACGATCGACTTTTCTGATCAGCGGCAAACCTTGCGAGAACCATTCGCGGGCGCGTTCGACTTCAAACTTGAGCATTTCGCGGAATGCGGAAGTGTTCTCGCCGGCCCGTATCGCTTCTTCGCTCACACCAAAACGGCGCAGGTCTTCAAGCGGGAGATAAATTCGCCCCTTGGCATAATCCGCGCTCACGTCCTGCCAGAAGTTCGCTAGCTGCAATGCCGTGCAGGTGTAATCGGAAAATAACTGGCGCTCGGAATCGCGATATCCGCAAAGGTATAAAACCAGGTGCCCGACCGGATTCGCCGAATACCGGCAATACCCTAGCAAGTCGTTGAAGGTTTCATAGCGACCGACTTTCTGGTCCTGACGAAAAGCTGTCAGTAAATCTGCGAACTCATACTTCGGGATCTCGAACTTGCACACAGTTTCAGCCAGCGCGACAAATACGGGATGTCGAGGATGACCTTCGTAGCATGCATTTAGTTCGGTCTCCCACTGATCGAGCAATTGCAGAGAAGCAGCGGTATCGCCCACCTCGTCGCCCAGATCATCGGAGATACGGCAATAGGCGTAGATATTGAAAAAGTGCTGGCGCAGCGGCGCCGGCAGAAACCATGACGCTACCGAAAAGTTTTCGTAATGCGAACGCGCCAAGCGGCGGCAATATTCCCGCGCTTCAGCTTGCGAAGGCGCATGGTCGGGGATGGCATACTCCGGCGGCAGCGCGCTCCACCCAGTGGAGAGCGGCGCAGTCGAGGGATGGCTGACGGCTGTTGTCATCAAATTCTGAAGCTCTGAAGATATCGCTTTGCCGGTGGAGCGCCGGGCGCCTCGCGCGCGGCCACCTCGGCTAATTCATCGCATGGTCGCGGCGCTAGTGACCTGGGATAATTGCGGTCTTAATATCCCCGTTGCGGTTCAGCATGTGGCGCAGCACGTCATGCAGACGCGACAACGGCGCTTCCCCGGTAATGTAGTCGGTGCCGAGAACTTTTTTCTCCGCGATCAGGCTGAAGGCCCGGCGTACGGTTTCCGGCGTGTGATGGAACGTCGCCTTCAGAGTAATTTCCGAATAATGCAAGCGGTTGGTATCCAACTGCACTTTTGATCCCGAAGCGCACCCGCCAAAGAAATTTACCGTGCCGCCCTTGCGCACCATCTGCACGGCCCACTCCCAGGCTTCCGGGCGGCCCACAGCTTCGATCGCCACATCAGCGCCGCGTCTCTCCGGACTCAACTCGCGCACCGCTTCGACCGCATCTTTCACTTTTGTAATCTGCACAACCTCGTGCGCACCTTTTTTTCGCGCCAGCGCTACCTGCGAATCGCGCTTGACAACCGCAATCACATTGCAGCCGATCGCTTTCGCCACCTGCACAAACATCAGGCCGATTGGGCCGCCACCGATGACGGTTACGGTATCTCCGATCTGTACACCCGTTTCATGCAATCCCCGGAGAACGCAGGCTAGTGGCTCGGTCATAGCGGCATCTTCAAAACTGACGTTCGAAGGCACCATGAGCATATTGGTTTCCACGATGCGCCGCGGAATGCGAATGTATTCGGCGTAAGCGCCATTGTTGAACAACAAATCTTCGCAGAGGTTCAGCTGGTGCTTCGAGCAATAGAAACACATTCCGCAAGGGGCGGAATTGAGCGCCACCACGCGCATGCCCTTCTTGAAACCGCGCACACCTTCGCCAACCTCTTCGATCGTGCCTGCCAGTTCATGTCCGAACAAGGCTGGCGGCACAATCATGCGCGCGTGATAGCCGCGCTGATACACCTTCAAATCCGTGCCGCAGGTCAGCGCCACATGGACCTTGACCAGAACTTCGCCATCGCCCACGCGCGGGATGGGCACTCGCTCAATCTTGATATCTTCTTTGCCGTAGAGGACGGCAGCTGTCATCTTGCCATTCACGATTGATATCCTTCCCACTCTCTACACTCCATCATGCCGAAACCCGGCGCGATGCCGACCCTTGCTTCCCCGGCTGGATGACAATCTTCATCGAATCCGGTTGAGGATGGGCAGCCAGCTTCAGTGCCTCCACGCTGCTTTCCAGCGGGAACCGGTGACTGATAAGCCTTTCCAGGTCCATTTCACGACTCATAACGAACCGCACTGACTCCTCCTGCAATTCAACCGACGCACTGTAAGATCCCAACAAAGCCTTTTCGTCGACGCACACCGCAGCGGGATCAATTGTGGCTTCGCCGTGCACAGTTTGTGCAAACAGCAATACACGACCTCCCGGACGCGCCGCATCCATGGCAGGGCGAATCAGGCCATTGCCGCCCACCGCCAAAATCACAGCGTCAGCTCCACGCCCTTCCGTCATTCCGCGTACCGCTTGTACGGCATCAGTCTTGGAAGCATCAATCGTCAGATTCAGGCCGAAGCTACTAGCTATTGTAAGCCTCGCTGGATGCAAATCGGAAGTAATCACCCGTGCCCCCGCCCGCTTTGCCAAAGTCGCCAAAATCAGGCCAATCGGACCTTGCCCCATCACCAGCACGGTCTCTTCCGCTTGCAGGCGAAGGGTCTTAATTCCTTTGATGCAGGTGTTCACAGGCTCTACAAAACATGCCTGCTCAAAGCTGACGCCATCTGGAATGCGGACCGTTCCCTTTTCGACGATCCAATCCATCACCCGGACATATTCTGCAAATCCACCGCCTGAGGCCTCGAACCCAGCCGTGCAACCGACCTTCTTGTAGGTGGAACACTGCGCGAAGGTCTGGTGGCGGCAGTAAAAACAGTCTCCGCAGGGGATGTGATGAAATACCACCACACGATCGCCCACGCTGAACTTCTGGACGCCTTCACCCACTTTCGCGACGACACCCGAAGTCTCATGACCAAAAATACGCGGCGCGGAGTGCGATCCCGTCGCTATCTTTTTAAGATCGGTGCCGCAGATTCCACAGGTGTGCACTCGCACTAAAATCTCTCCGGCCCCGATCTCAGGCACTGGCAGTTCTTCCAGACGTACATCGTTCACGCCGCGATAGACGGCGGCTACCATCGTGGAGGGGATCTCGCGTCCTTGTTCAGCGCTTTCCATCGCCAACGTCGATGTGCGGCCGGATGTCCGTTCAGATGTGCGAGCACTTGCCATAGTAGATGTTATCGTTCCCCCAGCTTAAGTATGAGACTCAGTGCTCGTCCGAGTATGTACGCCGCCGGACTCAGCGTTGACTTTGTTTTGATTCAATTCGGCCATCGAAGACTCACCCAACGAAGCTTTACCAATGAGAATTTGGCTATCGAGAATTTGGCGATCGAGAATTTGGCGATCAGTATTCTGGCGATCAAGATACCTGACGAGCGCGTCGCATAGAGCATGGCTTGCCTTCGAACTGTTCCGCGCCAGCGAGATCGTTGATGCCCAAAGCCACGGACGCAGTGCTACGTGATACGCAAACTTAACGGAATGGAAACTCCCATCATCCCCCACAAAGCGATCGATCGCCGGCAGGCTGAAATCGGCACCGTCGGAGATAGCTTTCAGAACTCCAAACTCCACGCCTCGGGCCTGCGCTCCTTGCGCCACAGCCGCGGCTTCCATGTCTACCGCGCTCGCGCCATAAGCTTTGCTAAATCGACTTTTCTGTTCTTTGTCGGCCACCGTCGCGGAAGTCACCAATATTCCCTGTCCCGAGCCAATTTCTGTCCGTACGCCATCGGCGGAGTTGATCACAGCGCGCGGCTCAAGCACGTGCCCAACTGGCATCGAATCATCCAAAGCTCCGGCAAAGCCGACCGAAATCACCAGCTGCGGGTTGACTTCCCGGATCACCGCCTCGGTCGCGCGCCGCGCGGCTGCCGCTCCGATTCCTCCGCATATCAAAGCTACTTCTCCATTCTCGAAAAGCCGATATCGCCGTCCTTCCTGTTCCATTGTCCGCATCTTCCAGCTTCGGATCAGCGGCTTCACCTCGCGCTCCATGGCAGCTATGATCGCGATTCTGATCTTGACGAGGCTAGACATATCCGTTGCCGCGAAACCACTCCACTGATCGGTGCAACGCGTTGTCTACGGGAAGCGTTCGCCAGCCCAACTCTCGTTCCGCTTTTGCCGACGTCACAAACATCATCTTGCGCCCCATTCGCACAGCATCAATCGTCGCGCGCGGCTCCCGGCCCAGAAACCGCCCCGTTATCATCTCGTCGACGACGCCCGTGGCGAATGCAAACACATAAGGCAGTTTTACGGTCGGCGATTTCAATCCGGTAATCGCGGCCAGCCGATCTAGAATCTGCTTCAGGGTAAGATTCTCTCCACCCAAAATGTAACGCTCGCCCGACCTTCCCTTTTCCAGTGCCTGGACGTGACCGCGGGCGCATTCCGTCGCATCCACCAGGTTCAGACCTGTTTCCACATATGCCGGAAATTTTCGTTTCAGAAAATCCACCACGATTCTCCCGGTCGGAGTCGGCTTAATATCGCGCTCGCCAATCGGCGTAGTGGGATTCACCACCACCACATCGACTCCCGATTTCGCGGCGTCGAGCGCGACCTGCTCCGCCATGAACTTCGAACGCTTGTAATGTCCGATCATGTCGTCGATGCCAACCGGACTCTGCTCATCGGCTACTTGGCCTTTGCGTGGACCTGACGTGAAGCCCATCGTCGCCACGCTCGACGTGTACACCACACGCCGCACACCTTGCTTCCGAACGCCTTCCAGCAAGCAACGCGTACCCTCGACATTCGAACGATACATCTCATCGGGATCGCGCACCCACAGCCGGTAATCGGCCGCAACGTGAAACACCACATCACAACCGGACAGCGCCTTCTCAATCGAAGCCGGATCGCGCAGATCCCCGATCACTCGATCGGCGTGCAGCCCGTCAAGATTGCGCAAATCGCTCGTCGGCCGCACCAGCAGGCGCAAATCGGCTCCCTGATCCGCCAGGGCGCGTGCGACATGACTGCCCAGAAATCCCGTGGCGCCGGTGACAAAGGCCAGCATTTAGCATTTGGCATTAGCACTCAGCAGATAATCCCGAACGCGGATTAGCTAATTGCTAAGTGCTAACTGCTGCCCTTCTCCGCCATCACCTTCGAATAGGTCGTGAGCGCGATCAGCGGGAAATACTCGCGGTACAGGTGGTACATCAGATAAAACACACGAGGAAAACCGGTCCCGGTGTAGAGAAGCTCGTCCCACGAGCCGTCTTTATTTTGCGTGCGCAGAAGATAAGCCATACCGCGTGCCACGCACTCGCTGCGCGTGTCGCCGACAGCCAACAATCCCATGATTGCCCACGCCGTCTGTGAAGCCGTGCTTTCGCCCTGCCCTCGAAGATTGGGATCATCATAAGATTCCACCGTCTCGCCCCATCCGCCATCCGCGTTCTGAACCGATCGCATCCACTCCGCCGCCTGCTGGATCATGGGATCGTTACGGTCCACGTTCATCGCTTCCAGACCGCGCAGCACCTGCATTGTGCCGTAGATGTAATTCACGCCCCAGCGCCCGAACCAGCTTCCATCGGGTTCCTGCTGCTTGCGAAGAAAATTAATCGCCCGCTTCACGGCTGGATGGTTCTGGTCGTATCCGTAGGTCGCGAGACACTCCAAAATGCGGCCCGTGATGTCGACCGTTGCAGGGTCAAGCATGGCGTTATGATCGGCAAAGGGTACGTGCTGGAACACCATGCGGTCATTATCTTTGTCGAACGAAGCCCAGCCTCCGTCTTTGCACTGCATCGACAAGATCCAATCAATCGCCCGCTGCACCGATTCGCTCTGATAGCGGCCATTCGGATGTTCAACCTGGCTCAGCGCGAGGCAGACCATGGCTGTGTCGTCCACGTCGGGATAAAACTCATTATTGAATTCGAAATACCAGCCGCCCGGCTCGCCTTTCGGATTCTTGATCTTCCAATCTCCGGGCTTCCGCACCTGCTTCTGCAGAATCCATTCGGCACACTTCACCAGCCGTGGATCCGTCGCCGGAACTCCAGCCTCGCCCAAGGCAAATAACGCATAGGCCGTGTCCCATACCGGAGACTTGCAGGGTTGCATGCGGAAAGTATTGCCTTCTTCGATCCCGAGCTTCTCAAACTCATCCATCGCGCGGATCACCTGCGGATCGTCGACCGAATAGCCAAGGCAGCGCATGGCGATGATGGAGTTCATAATCGAAGGATAGATTCCTCCCAGCCCGTCGCTCATCTCGAAGCGCTCGAGCATCCACTTCTCCGCCTGCTTCAAAGCGATCGAACGCAGCGGTCGAATATGCACGCGCTCGAACCAATGCGTCATGCGGTCCAGACACAAGAAAAAATTCCGCCACGAAATCAGTTTCTTGGACCAATGCAGACGCATGCGCGACTTGTCGCGTCCTCCGACGAAGAGTTCTTCGATACCCATTTCGTCGGGAATTTTCTTGAACGGCTTCTTCGCATAGCAAATCGAAAGCGGCACCAGGATGGCGCGCGACCACGAAGAAATTTCATAAATATTGAACCAGAACCAGTTGGGGAAGAGCACGATCTCCGGCGGAACGGCTGGCACGGCGTCATAATCGTACTGCCCCAAAAAACAGAGATAGATCTTGGTAAATGTATTGACCTCGGTCACGCCACCCATTTCGAGAATCTTCTTACGGGCGCGCACCAGCGCAGGATGGTCTGCCGTAAATCCTGCCAGCTTTAGTCCAAAGTAGGCTTTCACGGACGCGCCGATGTTGGAGGGACCCTTGGGATAGGTGCTCCAGCCACCGTCCTCGTTCTGGTAATTCAGGATGTAGCGAGCGGCCTTGTCGAAACGTTCCTGATTACTCGTGCCGAGCAGCGTGTGCAACAAGATGTAATCGGACTCGAGTGTGGTGTCGGCTTCCAGTTCTCCACACCAATAGCCATCTTCGTGCTGTTGCGAGAAAAGATATTTACGCGCCGCATCAACAGCTACTGCGACCCGGCTACCCAGGTCATCGATCTTTCCAAATCGCATCTGCGGCGCAGAGGCTGGAGTTTGAGCGGAAGTCTGATTCGAACTATGACTAGAACTTGGTGTGGAAATATTAGCCGAGCTTCGGGGGAAGGATTCGTCCATTATGTCTCCAAGGCAACGCTGGCCGGTGCCGCGGCAATGGTTGCAACGATCTCCGGCGGCAATCCAAAGCGAACATTTTCCGGCATGATTTCTAATTCCTGCACATCGCCAAAGCCCTGTCCCGCCAAGTACTGCACTACTTCCTGCACCAGATGTTCAGGAGCCGATGCTCCAGCAGTCAGGGCCACCGTCTTTACACCATTCAACCACTGCGGCTGAATATTGCGACAGTCATCAATTAGATGCGCCTCGGTACCCAGACTTCGGGCAACTTCCACCAGTCGTTTGGAATTTGAACTATTGTCAGAGCCAACCACGAGCAGCAAATCGGCATCGGAGGCGACGTGCTTCACCGCCACTTGCCGGTTCTCAGTGGCATAGCAGATATCTTGTGCGGCTGGGCCCTTTATGTTCGGGAAACGCTGGCGTAGCGCTGCGATAATGTCGCGAGTCTCGTCCAGGCTGAGCGTAGTCTGCGTTAGATACGCCACACGATCGGGATTGGGCAACGTCACGGAATCGACTTCTGCGGGCGAGCCGACTACTTGAGTCACCGTAGGCGCCTCACCGAGCGTACCGATGACTTCGTCATGATCGCGGTGGCCGATGAGGATCAGCGAATAACCTTCTTTCGCGAACTTTACCGCCTCCACATGGACCTTGGTGACCAGTGGGCAGGTCGCATCAATCACGCGCAATTTCCGCAATTTGCTTGCCTCGCGCACCTCCGGAGAAACACCATGGGCGCTGTAGATGACGCGCTCGCCCTCGGGCACTTCGTCGACGCTATCGACAAAAATTGCGCCCTTCTGCTGTAACTCCTCTACAACGAAGCGGTTGTGGACGATTTCTTTTCGGACATAAATCGGCCGTCCAAAAGCCTCCAGCGCAATCCGGACGATATCGATCGCCCGCACCACCCCGGCACAGAATCCGCGTGGCTTTAAGAGCAAAAGGCTTTTCGTGTGTGAATTCTTAGTATGTAAGCTGGTTTCAGACAAGTTGCATCCCTCACCCACTAGGGTACACTTTCTCGTTGTATAAAGATGCTCATAGGGTATCGAAAGATGCACCCTATGGTCAATGTAAGCCTTTGAGGATGTGAGGATTAGCAGCAGGCGGGGAAAATGGGCTGGTGAATGGGAGGGATGCTCCAACGACCGCACCCTCTACCATCGCTACTCACCCATTCGCCCGAATCATCTGCTCTGCATGTTTCCGCGAAGTCTCGGTAAGCTTAGCCCCCGACAGCATCCTTGCCACTTCTTCAGTCCGCTCTTCGCCGGTAATTTGGCGAACGGTGGTCTTGGCCCGACCGCTGGATTCGCGCTTTTCGATTACATAGTGGTGATCAGCGAAGGTAGCGATCTGCGGGAGGTGGGTTACGCAGAGCACTTGATTGCCTTTGGAGAGCGCCTTCAATTTCTTTCCCACCGCCTCGGCGGCGCGACCGCCTATGCCGGCGTCGATTTCGTCGAAGACTAATGTGCGTTGAGCGGAGGCCGACTTCTTCTTTTTTGTTGAATCGGCCGCCGGATTGGCCCCAGCCTCTACGCTCGCCTTGAGCGCCAGCATGACGCGCGAAAGTTCTCCGCCGGAGGCGATCTGTTCCAGCGGACGCAGCGTTTCACCGGCGTTGGTTGAAATGCGATAGACGACCTGGTTGATGCCCGATGGGGTCCAGTGCGCTTCGTCCTCGTTCTCTTCGACAGCGATACGAAAACTGACGCGCATAGCCAGGTCGTTGATCTCGGCCTCGACCAGCTTCTCTAATTTTCGTCCCGCGTCCTGGCGCTTTCGGGAGAGGATGCGGGCGGCTTTAAGGGAGTCCTGGGCAGCCACGGCCAGCTTTGCGCGCAATTCAAGTAATACTTGATCTTTATTCTCCATCTCCGAGACTTTGCGCCGAGTTTCTTCGCCATAAGCAATCACTTGTTCCAGCGTAGGACCGTACTTGCGCTTCAGACGATCAAGCAGCGCCAGCCGCTCTTCGATTTCGGCGAGGCGCTCGGGCGAAGCCTGGATTCCCCCGGCATAATCACGCAGGGTAGCGCCTACATCTTCGACGCTGATGCGCGCTGACTCTAACGCCGCGAGCGCTTCCTGAAACTTCGGCTCATAACGAACCAGTTCTTCGAGATGTTTTTGCGCCGCCCGCAGACTCGATGAGGTCGAGCCGTTACCTTCATACAGCAGGTCGAAGGCATTGATGGCCGCACCGTAGATTTTCTCGGCATTCGCTAGAACACGCTTCTCAGCTTCCAGCTCTTCATCTTCGCCAGAGCGCAAACGCGCCACTTCGATTTCGCGGCATTGGAAGTTCCACAAGTCGAGGAGCCGTATTCGATCCTGCTCGTCCTGTTCGAGCTCCGCGATGCGTCCGCGAATCTCCTTCCAGCGTGCGAACGCGCTGGATACTTCCTTCAAATCGACCCCGGCGTAGGCGTCGAGGAGATCCTGTCGAGCCGCCGTATCGAAGTTCAAGATGGATTCGTTCTGCGCGTGGATCACCGCCAGATGGGGCGCGATCTGCTTCAGCACCGCCACGGTCGCTGGCTGATTATTGATGAAGACGCGTCCTTTGCCGCCGGGAGCAATCTCGCGGCGCAAAATCAGTGAGCCATTTTCGGCGTCCAGACCGTTCGTCTCGAGGATGGATTCGATGGACCGCGCCGCGGCTCCGTCGCTCTCAAACACAGCCGCAACCACGGCCCGCTCCGCGCCGGTGCGGATCACATCGGAAGACGCTTTTTCTCCCAGCAGCAATCCCAGCGCGTCAATCAGAATCGACTTCCCCGCCCCGGTCTCGCCGGTCAAAAGGTTCAGCCCGGACTCAAATCCGATCACGACGTTGTCGATCACCGCGTAATTTTCGAGTCGAAGTTCGGCCAGCACAGGGTCCTACGATCCTTAAACAAACTATGGTCTTTAAAAAAACAAACTATGGTCTTTAAATTATGCTCTCTTACGGGAGCCGCAATTTACCGCGCAGGATAGCACAGAGCGCCCGGCTGGGGGCCGAAACCTAAAAGTCCCACTTCGAACCAGTATCTGCACTAATCATTACTAATCATTGTCACAAATGTACTTCTGAGTTTGCCTGAAAACCGCGCCGTTCGTGAAGATGCAGTCATGCGATTCTTCCCCCTGATCATAGTCGCAGGGCTGCTGTTTGGGCTGGCGACAACATCCGTCTGGGCGCAACGGATTCATTGTCAACCGTGCGGGCATAGCTTCGGCAAAGTGGATATTGGGACCTCCAGTTCCTACTCCATCCAACTCACAAACACCGGGAGCAGCGTACTGCGCATCGCTTCCAAGTCCCTGCAAGGGAGCGCCTTTACTCTCGGTAGTTTCCCGGTACCAGTGAAAGTCCAGCCTGGGGCGAGCGTCGCGTTACCGGTTACCTTCACGCCGACCGGCAAGGGATATACCGACGGCGTGGTCACACTTACAAGCAACGCGCCGAATTCCCCGCTTAGCATTCATCTAGCAGGTACAGGCATTTACGCAGGAAATGTGGAACTGCAAGTGTCGCCCGCAACCCTCAGTTTTGGCAACGTCACTGTAGGGTCGAGTGCCACTTTGCAGCCTACGCTCACGGCCTCTAATGGTGCCGTAACGATTTCAGGGGACGAGTCGACGAGTTCAGAATTTGCCATTCTCGGGTTGAGTCTGCCGGTAACAATTCAGGCTGGGAACAGCCTCCAGTTCACGGTTCAATTTACGCCGAACGCGTCCGGCAAGGCCACCGGCAAAATAGGATTCAGCAGCAATGCGCTGAACTCACCCACAGTGGAACAGCTAACTGGGACGGGCGTAGCGCAGGCTGCCCATAATGTTTATCTCAGTTGGGAAGCGGGAGGCGGGAGCCCGGTAGGATACAACGTGTACCGCGGCACCGCGCAGGCAGGCCCCTTCTCAGAAATTAACACTGCGCTGGATTCCACGACCAACTATACGGACTACACGGTCGCAGCCGGTACGACCTACTATTACGTCACCACCGAAGTAAACGCTCAAGGCGAGGAAAGCGCCTACTCAAACGAAGTGCAGGCAGTGATTCCAGCCCAGTAACCAAACATCGTTCTGGATATTGCTCTAAATATGCAATAGCCGTTGACCGATGCGGTACCCTAGCCAAACACGCCGCTGCCCTAGTCTATAATCTGAATAGGGGTTCTCCCTAAACCGATGCATTTTTCTTCCGTCCTCCTCTCGTTCGTTGGCGGCGAAATCGTTGATCTCGTCCTTCAGACCGGTCCGGTCGCCAAAACTGTACTTCTCCTGCTCATCGCGTTCAGCGTGCTTTCCTGGGCTGTGATTCTTTCCAAGTGGCGTCTGATCCGTCGTGCGCGTTCGCAAAGCGGACGCTTCGTCCGCGCCTTTCGCAAGGCGCAGCGCATGCAGGATATTGCTTCGGTGGCGGAACAGTTTCGTCCCAGCCCGCTGGTAGGCGTGTTTGAGGGCGCGGTGGACGAATTCAAGCGCCAGATGGGAACAACTGGTGGCATTCACAATCCCGTGGCGATTCAGCGCGCCATGCAGATCGCATCCTCCGAGGAGATCACGCGTCTCGAACGCAACGTACCATGGCTCGCGATTACCGGAGCGGTGACGCCATTCATCGGATTGTTCGGAACTGTCTGGGGAATCATCGACGCATTCCATGGATTGGGCACGGCCGGTGCGGCGACATTGCGCGCGGTCGCTCCTGGAATTTCCGAAGCTCTGGTTACAACCGCCGCCGGCCTGGCCGCGGCCATTCCGGCGGTGATTGCCTATAATCTTATTATTGGCTCCATTCGTGAAATGGCTTCGCGCAATGACGACTTCGCGCTGGAGATGCTGAATCTGGTCGAGCGACAACAACCTCCACAAGCGACAGAGGCCCGGCGCTGATGGCCTTCACCACCGCCAACGGACGCACTCAGACCGCACTCGCCGATATCAACGTCACGCCTCTGGTCGATGTCGTCCTCGTACTGCTCATCATTTTTATGGTGACCGCTCCGGTGTTGCAGTCGGGAATCGAAGTCAACGTACCTCACACCCGAACCGTTAAAGAAATCACCGAAGAGCGCCTGGTAATCAGCATCGATAAATCGCAGAAAGTTTTTCTGGGCAACGATCCCATCAACATCAACCAGATCGGGTCCACGCTAAAGAAAAGGGTTCGCGATCCGCAACATCAATCGATTTATTTGCGCGCCGACGAAGATGTGCCGTTCGGCGCTTTTGCGACCGTAATGGACGCCATCAAACAGTCGGGCATCAGCAACGTAAGCATCGTTACTCAGCCGATGGATAGCCATGGCGGCCAGCGCTGACCGCGTTATGCACGATATCGATATCTATTCCGAACACGGCCAACTGCGACGGCCTCTGGCTTGGTCGTTCGGCCTGCATCTGGCATTCGCGGGATTCGTTGTGTTTTATGCGGTCTTTATTAATGGCTTTCGGGGTACCGGCTGGGGTAGCGGAGGTGGCGGAGATGCCATGGGAGCGACCCTTGTGAGCGCAGTTCCTTTGCCCGCTAATCCGGTGGAGACAACGAATGTAGTGGCAACGGAATCCAAAGGACTCGCGAAGTCGCAACCCACGGTCCAAGAGAAGGAGCCGGAAGCGATTCCAATTCCTGACAAGAACGCGAAGAGGAAGATCAAACCTGCGCCCGTGAAGAGCGCAACCCAGCGTAAGGCGGAACCGGAGCCGATCGACTCGAATCAGATTCCTTATGGCGAGGGTGGTCCGGCCAGCGGCCCTTACACAATGAGCGCGGGCGGCGCGAAGGGCGGATTTGGATTTACCGGAAACGGCGGCGATTTCGGCAGCCAATATGCGTGGTATGTTCAAGCGGTGCAGCGTAAAGTCACCGAAAATTGGCTGAAATATGAAGTCGATCCGCGCATCACGGAAGCTAAACGGGTTTATCTGACGTTTGATATTGGGCGCGATGGCCATCCATCGAATGTTCAAGTCGAGCAGTCGAGCGGTGTACCGTCGCTTGATCAGTCAGCGGCCCGGGCTCTCCAGCGCATTGATACCTTCGGACCGTTGCCAGCGGATTATTCAGGAAGCAAAGTATCGGTAGAATTTTGGTTCGATTACAAGAGATAAGTGGAACGACGGGCGTCTCGCCCGTCCAGACAGAGGGAGTACAAATTGAGTAACTCGGCTCGCTTCATCCGCTATCAAACTTTAATTGGGGTTACCTTACTGCTTCTATTTGCGGCCACTGGCTCCGCGCAGGACTGGATTCGCACCGGCACCGGGCTCGGCGTCGAGCGCGTACGGCTGGCTGCATCCGACTTCAAGCCAGCAACGACCGATGCCAGCAATACAGCGCTCTTGAAGACATTCAATGATGTGCTCTGGAACGACCTCGACAACGCGGGCATCTTCGATCTGGTTTCAAAAAGCTTTTATCCGCTCCAGGTGCCGGGACAGCCCTCCGAGATTAACTTCTCGGCTTGGAATTCGCCGCCGCCGAACACTTCCATGCTGGCATTTGGCAACCTGGGTGCGGCCGCCGGCAAAGTCACGGTGCAGGGATGGCTCTACGACGTTAAGAACGAGAAGTCTCCGCAAGTACTCGGCAAGCAATACGCTGATAGCGCGACTAACGATGCAGTGCGGGTAATCGCGCACAGGTTCGCCGACGAAATTATCTTTCGCCTTGGAGGGGGCGTACAAGGGATCGCCGAGACCAAAATCTATTTCGTCAGCGAGCGCACCGGCCACAAAGAGATCTGGGTAATGGATTACGACGGCGCCAACCAGCAGGAGCTTACGCACCTGGGAAGCATTTCCCTGTCGCCGCGCATCTCACCCGACGGCTCGCGGCTAGCGTTCAGTTCTGTCAATAAAGGCGGTTGGGAGATCATGATGTACTCCTTCGATCTCAACCGCATGGTCGCCTTCCCGCGCTTTGGAGGTATGAATCTTTCGCCTTCATGGTCCCCCGAAGGCAAGATCGCATTCTCATCTTCGCGCAACGGTTATCCCAACATTTTTGTCATTGACGGCTCTGGAGGAAACTCCAAGCGCTTAACCAATGACCAAGGCCCTGACGTTTCGCCTACCTGGAATCGCAAAACTGGCTCGCAGATCGCCTTCGTCAGCGGACGCACCGGCCTGCCACAGATCTACACCATGGAAGCGGACGGCACCAACCTGCAACGTCTCACCGACCAAGGCTATGCAGTTTCTCCAAATTGGTCGCCGAACGGACAGTTTCTAACCTTATCCTGGATGCGCAAGTATGGTCCTGGAGAGCCGGGTTCCAACGACATTTATCTAATGGACATCGCCAGCAAGCAATGGGTTCAGCTCACGCACGACGCGGGGCGCAACGATTTTCCCTGCTGGTCCCCGGATGGGCGGCACATCGTGTTTCAGTCCCACCGCTCCGGCAGTGACCAGATATGGAGCATGCTGGCTGATGGCACGAATGTGAAGCAGTTGACATTCAAGGGATCCAACACGCAGCCCAACTGGAGTTGGAAGTAGATTTGCCAATAGAAGACAAGTGCGGTTCGTGTCAGCGCACGCCTTCCGGCGCGCACAGGAGCCATGTCATGAAGCGCCTTTAGGCGCTTGAGGTCTGAAACTGAGTTTCGCTACAGGCTGTTCAGAAGACGGTTTCGCGGCTGGCCAAAAAGTGCGCCCTACCGTGAATCTGTAAATCGCCGCCGCAATGCGGGCGCACAAAAACTGGAGGAATCAGTGAAGCACGCAATAACGAAAATGATGATGAGGCGATCGGCCACTCTCGCAGCAACAACCGTAGTAACACTCGGCGCAATTATGTTTCTGGGCGCATGCGCAAAGAAAGTCGCTCCGCCACCACCCCCGCCGCCACCCGCGCCAACGGCTCCCACAGCGTCGTTGTCGGCGAACCCGAATACTCTCGACCCCGGCCAACCAACAACTCTGACATGGCAGACCACGAATGCAACCGACGTCAGCATCGACGGCATTGGCCCGGTTGACGCAAGCGGCTCGCGTCAGGTGACTCCGGTTGCATCGACCACTTACCATCTCGTCGCAAAAGGATCTGGCGGAACTCAGGATGCCACGGCTCGTGTGACCGTCAACGCCGCACCACCGCCGCCGCCACCGACCTCTAACGCCACCGAAGAGGAGCTCTTCTCGCAAAACGTGAAGGACATCTTCTTCGATTACGACAAATACGACATACGCGCCGCGGATCAAGGCTCGTTGCAGGCCGATGCGCAGTTCCTGCAGCAGCACTCCAACATCCACATTACGATCGAGGGACACTCCGACGAGCGGGGCTCGACGGAATATAACCTGGCTCTCGGCACCAACCGTGCCGATGCCGTGAAGAATGCGCTCATTCAGGCTGGAGTGAGCGGTGACCGTATCAAGACCATCAGCTACGGAAAAGAAAAACCGTTCTGCACCGAATCGAACGAAAGCTGCTGGCAGCAAAATCGCCGTGGCCATTTCGTGTACGAGAAGTAAACTGAGGGGCGGCTTCGGCCGCCCTTGATTTTCATGTTTGATCGTTTTTCATGTTCGATCCGCTGGACTTTCAGCGGCTTTTTCACATCCAATAGGTTAACTATGAGATTGAATCGCACTCCGCTTGTTCTCGCGCTGTTCCTTTCCCTGTTTGTCGCGCTTTGCATTGTTCCCGGGATTTCTCCCGCATACGGCGCCAGCAAAGAGATGATCCAACTGCAAACGCAGGTCGATCAGTTGCAGCAGCAATTGACCCAGATGAAGCAGTCCTTCGACGAGCGCATGGGCGTCATGAAGAGCTTGCTCGATCAGAACACCGACGCCGCCAACAAAGTAACCGCGGCGATTAACGGCTTGCAGGCATCCATCAATAAACAGCAACAGGATCGCTCCGGGCAGGTCGACCAAATCTCCGGGCAGATTCAGGCGCTGAACGATACCATGGACGAACTCAAGGTCCGACTCGCCAAGCTCAGCAAACAGTTTGAAGACATGCAGACGGCGCAGCAATCCATGGCCGCGCAGCAGGCGCAAGCGCAGCAACAGGCTCAGGCAATTGCTTCGGCTCCTGCGCCGGACGTGCTCTATAACAACGCTCTCCGCGACTACAACGGCGGCAACAATGACTTGGCCATCCAGGAGTTCAACGATTACATCAAGTTTTATCCCAACACCGACCTGGCCGGAAACGCATATTTCTATCTAGCCGAAATTCAGTACAAGGCAGGCGATTACCAGAAGGCAGTCACAAACTACGATCTGGTTCTGCAGAATTTTCCCAGCGGAAACAAGGCCGCATCCGCCGAACTCAAGAAAGGATTCGCGCTGATCGAGCTTGGAAAGCAGGACGATGGAGAACAAGAATTAAAACACGTCATCCAGCGCTACCCACGCTCGAACGAAGCCAATCAAGCACGAGAAAGATTGCGCAAACTGGGACCAACAGCACCAAGAAGCCACTAGCCGCAGCTACGGGTTGGCCTTTGGTACCTCGACTCCACCTTCAAGCTTCGGGATACCAAAATGTCCGCCCAGATGTGACAAATCGAGCGGACTGATGGACCCCGAAACCGTCACGAATTTGATGTCGTTCGCCTTGGCTTGAAGAACAGCGGCATTGCTGATCGCATTATTCTCTAAACGCACCCAAACCTCGGTCACGCCCGGGCCGCCGTCTTTGTCGTGTTTGTTCATCAACTGCTTCCAGCCTGCCGCTTGATACTCCTCTTTTACTGAATTCAGAGTATCCGGATCATAGGTCCAGGTTGGCGGAAAATGGTAGCTGTGCAGCGAGACCGCAGTCACGCCCGCGATTACGCGCTGAAGGTCCTCATTGTCGGGATCCATCTTGGCGGCAAACACCACCATGGAGTGGTCCAGCGTAAACTCAGTCTTCGAAGACGCGCTCTGCCGCAGGGCTTCGATGCCTTTAGGAGTCCAATCGTGTGGCGGCTGCGGCTTTGTCTGTGCCTGGGTTAGTTGCGCTGTAAAAATGGCAATCAGGACGGCAAAAATAATACGGGGAGCTCTCAGGAAGAACCTCACAAGGATTACCTCTAACGTTGAAACGGAATAACCAGCCGGGGAGTCGCGCACCGACTTCTGAGCGCAGAACTCCCAGTCCAGTATGAACCCAACCTCTGTCAATTAGTTGTATGAGCCCACGATCAGGGCGCTCCTCAAACCGCATCTGCCGCCGCAGCCTTCTCCAAGACGTTGCCGCTCGGCCGCAGCGTGACCCAATCGGTCTGCACGCGATCCCATCCCTGAATCAGGAAGCCATAAGACTCAAAAAGCGCGCGAATCTGGGTCCGCTGCCAACCAGCAATCTCTTCCAGAATCGGAACCAGTGTGGGCAGAGCGTTATCGCTAAGCACGGTGCGCTTCGCGATCTGCGCTACCAGCTTTGATTCCGATACCGCAATGGTGAAGCCATCGCGCCGGTTCACTTGCAGCATGACGTGAATATCTGAGCTGCCATCCCCAACGTAGACGACATGGTCCGCGGGAATACCCAGTTGCTCTTCTAGCTGATCGAGTCGCGTAACTTTGCCATAACCTGCCGTGGCGCGAACCAGACTCTCGATCTCGCCATTGGCCTTGTATTTGAATTCCGTGCCAAAAATGTGGTCCTCGGGCACGATTCCAACTAGCGCCGATTGGATCACCTCGACGGGCGATGCAGAAATCACGTAAAAATCAAAATGGAATCCGTCAATCCGGCGGTCGAGGATCTCATAAACCTGCTTGATGTTTTCTTTGAGGCGAATACGCTTGCCCGCCTCAATCAGGTCTTGGCGGCGAACGCGCGAATGAAATTCAGGATCATGCAAGAGGAGATAAGAAAGTTCGGCGCCCTGTTGCACCAGGTTCAACTTGGCCATGCCCTTGGCTTTGCGCTCGAATTCTTCAACAGAAATGCCAAGCAATTCGCTCAGTACGTAACCGGTATCGTTGAAGGTCAGCGTCTGATCGAAGTCACTGGCAAACAGATAGTGCTTCCTATATTTACTGGTCATGTACTATTTTAGATTCAAGACCGTGTTAATTGACTATTAAATTAACCTATCGAAGCCATTACAACAACATACAGGTTACTTGCGGACATGTTCCCAAGGAACTCGCAGCAGACATGTGCCGCCATACAAATCCCGCAGATTGCCCAGGTCGTGCTTTGAGCGTACCTTGAATAATGGATTGCGCGTATCGTCGCAGCGATTATTCTTGTCGATATTTCGCGTCTCGAAAGGTGGACTATGACCAAAAATGTAAGTGACCCTCTCGTCAACGATCCCGACCGGGGAAAAGGTTCACTCGAGCCCGACGAGCGCATGCAGGAGGGCAACAACTCGATGCAAGATCAACTCGGTCATCGCAATCCCGACCCCATGCAGGATGGCGCCGACAGCGATTTTCCTGAGCCGGGCCACAGCCCTGAGCACTCGTTCGAGGGCGAATTTAAAGAGGGTGAGCCCAAGAAAAAAGCTGGATAGTGGAGCGGCGGGCTCCCTCGCCCGTCCTCAACGGGCGCCGACTCGACCCTGAGTCTTTAGCAGCGCCTCCGACATCTGATTATTTTAGATTTCCATTCCATCTATGATTTCCAACAATCTGTATTCTTGAGGAACAGCCATGCCGAAAATGAAAGCGGTTCAAGTCAGCAAGCCTGGCGGTAATTTCGAACTCGTCGAAAGAAATATTCCCGACCCCGGCCGAAACCAGGTCAGAATTAAAGTCGAAGCCTGTGGCATCTGCCACAGTGACGCGCTCGTGAAGGAAGGCTATTGGCCCGGCATTCAATATCCGCGTGTCCCGGGACATGAAATCGCGGGCCGCATCGACGCCGTTGGCGCCGATGTGACGAATTGGAAACCCGGCCAGCGCGTCGGCGTAGGATGGCATGGAGGTCACGATTTCACCTGCGACGATTGCCGCCGCGGCGATTTTATCAACTGCAAAAACGAAAAGATCACGGGTATCAGTTACGACGGCGGTTATCAGGAATACCTGGTCGTGCCAGCGGAGGCCGTGGCTGCGATTCCAGAAGAGATTCCTGCCGCTGAGGCTGCGCCGCTGCTTTGCGCTGGCATCACAGTTTTCAACGCGCTTCGCAACTCAGGCGCGCGCGCCGGCGATCTGGTCGCTGTGCAAGGTATCGGCGGACTCGGCCATCTCGGGATCCAATATGCGCGACAGATGGGCTTCCGCACCTTCGCCATCGGCCGAGGTCAAGACAAAGAGGCGCTGGCGCGAAAACTTGGAGCCGCTCATTACGTCGATACGGCCGCCGTCGATCCCGTGGCAGAACTGCAGAAGTTCGGTGGCGCAAATGTTATCCTCGCTACCGCGCCGGATTCGAAAGCGATGTCCGCGCTGGTGAATGGGCTTTCTGCGAGGGGCAAATTGTTAGTGGTGGGAGCCGGTTCCGACCCGATTTCAGTTACGCCGGTTCAATTAATTGTCGGAAGCAAAACCGTTCAGGGATGGGCCTCCGGTACGGCCAAGGATTCCGAAGATACCATGCAATTCAGCGCGCTGTCGGGAGTCCGTCCAATGATCGAAAAGTTCCCACTCGAAAAAGCCGCCGAAGCCTATCAACAGATGATCAGCGGCAAGGCGCGCTTTCGCGTCGTGTTGACGATGGGTGCGTAACGCAAGGACATAAACAATTTGAGCCGATCCGTCGCAGAGTAGGGTCGGCTCAATTCTTCTATTCCCAGCAAATCTACAGCAGCTCTTCCATACACTTCGCCAGCACTTCCCTGCTCGGCCGCACGACCGACTCCGGTAAAGTTGCCAGCGGCTCATCCGTCAGATTCAGCATGTCAATAAAACTCGGCGCTTTGGCGTTGATGTGGAACACACCGGTCAGCACTTCGCCTTTCGCATGTGATTCCATGAGCCGGCTCATCGCCTGAATCTTGTTCGTCGGATCGTAATCTTCTTCAAGCTTCCGCAAGCGCAGACGCGATCCGTCGTGCATGGTGACTTCAAGCGTCGTTCCCGGATCGTAATCAACATCGATCTCCTCAAACGACGGCACAAAGCTGACTTCATTCAGCGGCTCTTCATGCGCCTGCATGTATTTGTAAGACTTCGTCGAGCCTTCGTGGTCGTTGAAAGTCACGCACGGAGAAATCACATCGAGCATCACCGTGCCACGGTGAGCGATCGCGGCCTTGAGCATAGTGTGCAACTGCCGCTTGTCGCCGGAGAACGAGCGCCCCACGAACGTGGCTCCCAACTGAATCGCCAGAGCGCAGGTATCGACCGGAGGCAGATCATTCACCACGCCACTCTTCAGTGTTGAGCCCAGATCGGCCGTTGCGGAGAATTGGCCTTTCGTCAAACCGTAACAGCCGTTGTCTTCAATGATGTAGATGAGCGGCAGATTGCGCCGCATCAGATGAATAAATTGTCCGGCGCCGATAGAAACGGTGTCCCCATCGCCGGTCACGCCGAGCGAGAGCATAGTTTTATTGGCCAGTATCGCTCCCGTGGCCACCGATGGCATGCGTCCGTGCACTGAGTTGAAGCTGTGCGAGCGATTCATGAAATAGGCCGGAGTCTTCGACGAACAACCGATGCCGCTGAACTTCATCAGGCGCTCGGGTTGCACGCCCATTTCATACATCGCGTCAATAATGCGCTCGGAAATCGCATTGTGCCCACAACCCGCGCACAGCGTAGTCTTCCCGCCGCGATAGTCGATGACTTGCAATCCAAGGCGGTTCGTCTTTGGAGCCGGAGTTGGAGCAGGCGTGGTCGTTGTCGCCGGTGCATTATTCGTGGGAGTGGTCGCCATTTACTTGGCCTCCATCATCATAAGTTCGTCGGTCACGGAGCGCGCATCGATTGGCAATCCGTGTATGTGGCAGATGGAGCGCAAGCGCACAACCAGTTCCGGCTTGATGTCGAGCTTGAGCAGGCTGGCCATTTGTCCGTCGCGATTTTGTTCGACGACGTATACGCGATCGTGCCGCTCGATAAAATCGTGCACCTCGCGGCTGAACGGATACGAACGCACACGAAGATAATCCGTGTCGACTTTGTGCTCGCGTGATAACTGATCGCGTGCCTCGGTGATCGCCCAATGGGTGGTGCCGTAAGCCAGAATGCCGATCTTCGACTTGCCGGTGCCCGTCAATTCCGGACGCGGAACAGCCGACCGAGCGGTCTCAAACTTTTTGTTCAGCCGTTCCATGTTGCGTTCGAAATCGTCGGGACGCTCGCTATATTGCGCCTTCTCATTGTGTCCACTACCCCGCACAAAATACGCTGCCAACGGATGATCCGTGCCCGGCAACGTGCGATAGCCAATGCCATCGCCATCGACATCTTTGTAGCGGGCAAAACCGCCGGCCTTCGCAACATCTTCCTTGCTCAGAATTTTCCCGCGATCAATCGGTTTGTCGGGATATTCGAACGGATCCGACATCCAATTATTCATCCCCAGATCGAGGTCTGACATGACAAAAACCGGAGTCTGAAAGCGCTCCGCCAAATCAAAGGCATCCTGCGCCATGGTGAAACATTCCGTAACCGAACTCGGAAACAACATGATGTGCTTGGTGTCGCCGTGACTCAGGAATGCGGCCGAGAGTACGTCGCCTTGCGCAGTACGAGTCGGCAAGCCAGTGGATGGTCCGACGCGCTGAATGTCCCAAATTACGGCCGGCACTTCCGCGTAATACGCTAACCCAACAAACTCTCCCATAAGCGAAATACCCGGGCCCGCAGTCGCCGTCATGGAGCGCGCACCCGCCCACGCCGCGCCCAGCACCATGCCTACTGCTGCTAATTCGTCTTCGGCTTGCACGATGGCGAAAGTCGCTTTGCCATCAGACCCGACGCGATGTTCCTTCATGTAATCGATCAAGGTTTCGACCAGTGACGACGAAGGCGTAATCGGATACCACGTCACCACCGTGCAACCGGCAAACATGCAGCCCATGGCAGCGGCGGAATTGCCATCGACAATGATCTTGCCTTTCGTCTCATCCATGCGCTGGATGTAAAACGGATCGCGTTTCTGCAAATTCTCAGCGGCATAATCGAAGCCTGCCTTTGCTGCTCCGAGATTCAGATTCGCCGCTTTTACTTTCGTCGAGAACTGCCGCCGGATCGCCTTTTCGACCTCGGCAAAATCAATCTCAAGCAACTGCGCCGCGACTCCCACGTAAATCATGTTCTTGATCAGCTTGCGCAGCTTAGCCTCTGGACAGACGGCCGCCACCAGTTTGTCGTATGGAACAGCATAAAAAATCAAATCGTCGCGCAGCTTATCGAGAGCCAGAGGAGCGTCATAAAGCACAGCGGCGCCCGGCGCCAGGGTCTTCACATCGTCCTGCGCTGTCTCCACGTTCATTGCGATCAGGAGATCGATTTCCTTCTTGCGTGCGACGTAGCCGTCTTTATTGGCCCTGATCGTGTACCAGGTCGGTAATCCCGCGATGTTCGAAGGGAACAGGTTTTTCCCAGAAATCGGAACCCCCATCTGAAAAATGCTACGCAACAAAACTGTGTTGGAGCTCTGCGACCCCGATCCATTCACCGTCGCAACCTGAATACTCATGTCATTAACGACACGCTTTTGCCCCAATTGGCCGGAAGACTCCCGAGGCATAACATCCGTAGTGGCCATCCCTCTGCCTTTCTGGTCTGAACCTAACAAATTCTGAACCGCACAAATATGGGCGGGCAAACCCCATCGCCCGTAATTTTCGTAGAAGTGAAAACCGTCTATTATACGCTCAGAGTCATTCTCCTAATCCAATCGAGCTGTACTGCCTCAGTCATCCAGATTCATCGCAAATAATTTGACACACTCTTGACCGAAGCATGACAAGACGAAATTCAGAACAGCCTACCTTCATTTTGCGGTGAATCCCGACCCAGGTGACGGGTCACCGACAATCAATTCTGAAAAGACTGGAGTCAAGATCATGAAAAAAGATACCCTCGTCCCTACGGCATTGTCCGAAACAAGCGAGTCTCGCTCCGAATCTCAATCCGCATCTCCATTAAAAAACGGCCTCAAGCGCCGCTCCTTCCTCAAAGGCATGGGCATGGCTGGAGCAGCCCTAACCGGCGGTTCATTGCTGGCAAGCGCCTCCGAAACTGCACAAACCAGCGGCATCATCACCTCGGGCGATGTGGCCATACTGCGGTTCGTAGCTGCAGCAGAGCTCATTGAGACCGATTTGTGGCAGCAATACGCGGAACTGGGCGGTCTCACCCCAGGCCAACTCCCCGTGGAGACTGCCCCATTCAAAGCGATGAACAGCTACCAGGCCGCCTTCATGAACCTCGATCCCGACGGCCCGCAGTATGTCTCCAGTAACACTGGTGATGAGGCGAGCCATGCGGCGTTTCTGAATGCTTACCTGCTCTCAATCGGCGCCGAGCCCGTGGACTTCGATGCCTTCCGCACTCTGCCCAGCAGTCAGGCGACCGGTGCCCAGCAAATCGGACGGCTCACCAATCTGATGAACCTCACCGTGGATACGAGTTGGTATACACGCTATCGCAGTGCCCAGAATCCTGACCTTGGCGCAACTTTTCCGCAAGCGATCGATCTCGTAAACGTAACTGCCATTCCCCGAACTAATGCGGATTTCAAACCCCAACATCACATTCAGGCAATTGCCAATACGGCGGCCTTCCACTTTGGAACCATTGAACAAGGTGGCAGCACGCTTTATTCCGCCATGGTTCAGAAGGCAACCAATCTGGAAGTTCTGCGAATTCTGGTCAGCATTGGCGGAGACGAAGTAGCTCACTTCCTGGAGTGGGTGGATTTCGCGGGCAACGGTGTGCAACCGCCAGTCGCCCCGTTCACCGATCCGATCTCCGGGCTGACCTTCCCGAACTTCGATAAGACGGTGAACCCAGCTCTGCAAACTAACTTGATCTTCCCCGTTCCCTGCGAATTCATCAGCCCAAGTTTGCCGGTTTGTGCTGTGATTCGCCCCACGGATCCAACCGGAATCGCCGGCGGAGTGGTCGACTTCTTAACCGCCATGAACCTTTTCGACGGTCAATCCCCGGAGTTCTTCAAAACCCTTAACACTCTAGCCAAGCAAGCGGACGCGGCTAAGCGCGGGTTCTAGAGTCGGTGCATGACGTGAACGCGGCTCTCGGGGGAGAGCTTCGCCACGTGGCTCGCGGCAGCGGGCGCTGAACCAATGTACGGTCACAGCGCCCGTTTTCAACCACGATATTCGTACGACTTTCACCTTTTTATTAAGGAGCACTTATGTTCGAAGGACTTTTTCAACCAATGCATCTGCTGATTATTTTTGGGATTGCGCTGCTCGTGTTCGGACCTAAAAAACTTCCCGAACTCGGCAAAGGAATCGGAGACGGTATCCGCGGCTTCAAAACTGCCATGAAGGATAGGGAAAAAGATAAAGACGATTCGCAGGAAAAGAGCACCTCCGCCAAGGATGCTGGGCAAGCCATCGTTTGACCACTCCCAATCTGAACCGTCGAGTTCCGTCCCCCACTCATTCGTGTTGTGCGAGGCTCCCGCACGGATGAGTGCGGAACGAGCTGTTGAATCGGGTCTCGTCGCCACGTATCCCGAACTACGCTCATCCCTTTCAACCTGAGGCGCTGTTCCGTTTCTCTCCCAGTTCGTACAATGTCACTCATACGAATGAAGCTCCCCAATGTGTTTAGGCAAACATATTCTTCTACCGCAAAGCTGCCAGCAGGATCACCAAAATTACTCTCGCCTTTGACTTTTTGTATCGCGGCCGTCCTCCTGGTCGCGGTCGTCTTCGCCATTTACAGCCCTGCGTTGAACTTTCAATTTATCCTCGATGATCACCACTTCCTCGCCGACCCGCGCCTACAGTCGCCAGGTCATCTGTGGGAGTACTTCACAAGTTATGTATGGGCACAAGTCCCCGGTGGACCGATGAGTTTCTATCGTCCGCTCTTCGCGTTATGGTTGAGGCTGAATTTTGTCCTCTGCGGGACCTCACCATGGGGATGGCACCTGCTCAGCATCGTCAAGCATGTGTCGGTGGCCATCTTACTCGCTTGGCTGGCGTGGAAGTTGTTGCGGGATCGCGTTGCCGCATTGCTTGCTGCCACACTGTTTGCGCTTCATCCCGCCCAGACCGAATCGGTGGCCTGGGTCACGGTGCCCGATCCGCTGATGGCCGCCGCAGTGCTTTGCACGTTGCTCTTGTATCTCAATTACGCCGAGCGCATTTCCGCAAGCAGGCAGGCTCGCGCTGAAGAATTTAAGAAAAATTCCCCCAAGCAGACCCGCGGGAAGTCCAAAGGCAATTCCTCGGGACTACCGTCGACACTATGGGTGATCGCCTCCGCTGTTGCCTGCTTCGCCGCACTGATAGCAAAAGAAACAGCCATGGTGCTACCAGTCGTGATCTTTGCGCTAAATCTGATTTTGCCGCTCAACAGAACCGCGAGCGAGAGAGCTGGCGGATTCAGAATTCGACTCTTTGCTGCAATCCGCCAGACTCTGCCTTTTCTTGGTGTAACCGCGGTTTATCTGCTGTTGCGCGTTCACGCCCTGCACCGCCAGTTCAGTTCGCTCACGCAGCACCTCCCATGGAGTACAGTACTGCTGTCGGCGCCTGCAACTCTTTGGTTTTATGTGAAAGTGATGCTCTGGCCTGCCAGTCCGCACGCTTTTGCCGATCCCACACTAGCGGACGTTCTTTCGCTCCGCACCGTCCTCCTTCCCGGATTGGCCGTGGGATGCGCCCTTGTTGCCCTCGCGGCGGGATGCCTGTGGTTGTGGAAAAAGGCACGGCGTGATCTTCCCTATGAAGAGGCGGCGAGAATCCAGCGCGCGTTGCTGCTGGGTGCCGTCATCCTCGTCCTTCCGATTTTGCCAGCGCTGAACTTGAACGCGTTGTTTCCCGGTGATTTTTTGCATGGTCGGTACACTTATCTGCCTTTAGCCGGACTGGCACTCCTGCTGGCAACTTCGTGGCGCTTGATGAACAAAGGGCGCATTGCCATGCTCTGCGCTACCGGAGCAGTGGCGATCACATTCTGCGTGTTAACAGCGGAGCAGGAAAGTATGTGGAAGGACGACTTGACGGTCTACAAGGTAGCTAATCAAAACGCACCCCACAACGCTCCTGTGGCTCAAAATCTGTCGAGAGCGCGCGTCCAAGTCGCACTTCTTGCCCTCGATGAAGCGGACGGGTGCGACGAAGCGATGCCAGTATTTCAACAAGCTGCCCAGCAGTACCCCCAAGATTGGTTTGCCTGGGCCGGTCAAGGAGAGTGTTTCTTAAAACTCAACAAGTTCCCACAGGCCGAGGAGGCGCTCCGGCGAGCCACTGAGCTTTCCCATGAGCCGCGCGTCAAAGAAGAATGGGAGCAAGTGCGTGAAAGAATGGGATTGCAATCAGTGCCGCCGCAATAATGACCCGTTCCGGTTGAAGTTCGATGCAAGCTACGCAGTGCCATTCCGTTCGGCGATAATAGAGACAAATAGACAAAAATCATGACAGGTCCCTCGAAACGCAGCAACCCCGGTAACAGAGCAGTTGACGCGCAGATTGTTAGCTCGCAGATCGTTAGCTCGCAGATCGATAGCTCGCAGATCGACAGGTCGCATATCGCTGGCGCTCAAATCTGCAACGTAGCCATACTCGGCTTAGGCACGGTTGGAAGTTCCGTGGCGAGAATTCTGTGCGAGCGCTCGAATACCCACCTGCGGCTGACGCACGTCCTCAATCGCAACGTAGCGCGAAAGAAAGTCGATTGGCTTCCCTCCACAGTACGCTGGACGGAAAACATTGATGATGTTCTATCCTCCGACGTGGATATCGTCGTCGAGGTGATGGGAGGCCTTCAACCCACCGAAGATTGGATCCGGCGCACCCTGGAAGCGGGCAAATCTGTGGTCACCGCCAACAAACAATTAGTCGCGCGCTGTGGTCCCGAATTGATAAGTCTTGCGCGCCAGAGGAAGCAGCAGATTCAGTTTGGCGCTTCGGTAGCCGGCGGCGTGCCCGTGATCTCCGGATTGCATGAAGGATTGGCTGGCGATGAACTGTTTAAGATCTGCGGCATTCTCAACGGCACCTGCAACTACATTCTCAGCCAGATTGAGAGCAATGGCATTCCCTTCGCCACGGCTCTCCGGGAGGCACAGAAGCTTGGTTTCGCCGAAGCCGATCCGACGGAAGATATTGAAGGCTTGGATGCTCGCGCCAAGCTCGCCATCCTTGCGCGGGTCGGACTGCATTGCAACGTCAAGCCCGAAAGCATTGTGGCGCGCTCGATCTCAGCAATCGACACGGTCGATTTTGAATACGCGAAACAGCTAGGCTGTACGATTCGTCAGATTTCCTGCGCGGAATTGCGAGGCGACAATTTGTTCGCCGCAGTCCAGCCGGCGCTAGTCGAACTTTCATCCCCATTAGCGCGGGTGGAAGGCAGCAAAAACCTGGTGATGGCAACGGGAAAATATGGCGGTGAAACTGTCTTTGGCGGGCACGGAGCCGGCGGGCACCCGACAGCGGTCGCGGTGGTCTCCGACATTCTGGCGATCGCCCGTGCCAAGCAATCCGGGATCAATGACGACATGCAGCCTGCGGAGAAAACGCCCACCGTCACCGCCGATGTCACCTCCAAACATTATCTGCGCTTCATGGTTAGGGACCGGCCAGGCATCATCGCCAGCCTGGCCACAATTCTCTCCGCCTGCGGCATCAACATCGATGCGGTGGTGCAGAAACCCGGCTGCGAGAAAACTCATCTGCCGTTTCTGATCACGCTGGAGGAATGTAAGGGATCGTTAGTCGAGCAGGCACTAAAGCAAATCAACTCACTGGATTTCCAGGTGCAGCCTTGTCTGCACCTTCCGATTCTGTAGTCAGAGAAGCGAAACTACGCTTCCACCTGGAAGAACTGGGCCATATTGCGGAATTTTTTATAGCGAGTCTCAAGCAACTCCGCGATCGGCAGCCGCTTTATCGCCGCCAAATTTTGTTGTAGCGCAGCATCGAGCAACTCCGCTGCCTGCGCATGATCGGCATGCGCGCCTCCGGCGGGTTCCGGGATGATGCCGTCGATACAGCCGAGTTCGTTCAAATCTTTGGCGGTAATTTTCATGGCTTCGGCAGCCAGATCCTTTTTGCTCGCATCCCGCCACATAATCGACGCGCAGCCCTCCGGCGAAATCACGGAGTAAACCGAATTCTCCATCATGAGCACGCGGTCAGCCACGGCAATTGCCAACGCGCCGCCACTGCCACCGACGCCAATCACGGTCGCAATGATCGGGACTTCCAGTCGCGCCATCTCCAGCAGGTTGCGCGCGATGGCCTCTCCCTGGCCACGCTCTTCGGCGTGCAGACCGGGATAAGCGCCGTCGGTATCCACAAACGTAAGAATTGGACGCTTGAATTTTTCCGCGATCTTCATCACTCGCAGCGCTTTTCGATAGCCTTCCGGATGCGGCATGCCAAAGTTTCGATAGACGCGCTGTTTCGCGTCACGCGCTTTCTGCTGGCCAATCACGATGACTTCTTCGCCGTGAAAGCGCGCCATGCCACAAACAATCGCGGGATCGTCGCGGAAACCCCGATCCCCGTGAATCTCGCTCCAATCGGTAAAGATGCGCTCGACGTAATCCAGCGTGTAGGGACGCTGCGGATGACGGGCCAGTTCGGTGCGCTCCCATGCGTTCAGGTGCGACGAAATCTCGCGGCGTAGGTCGCTCACCCGTCCATGCAATTGCTGGATCTGGCGAAGCGTTTCCCCGTTCTGTCCCTCTAGCGCCTCCAGGCGAGTGATCTGCTCTTCGATCTTTTCCAACTCCTGTTGCGCTTTCAATCCAGCATCCATCTTGATGATATTCCCACTCTTTCGCGTATGATGTGCTTCCACAATTGAAAGCATAAAGTCCGTACCGGCGACGGCGTTAATGTCGGCGCTCTCTGTCGCGTTACGTTTCGCGCCATCATTCGAGACATTTTCCGCGCTAGGATCTGACTTCCCTGCCCGCTTTATTTTCGCTCGTCTCATCGGCGACACTAACTAACTGATGACGCGCACGCTGCCGCGTCCACACAACTCTTCTACACGGCCCAGAAAACCGCGGTCCGGCATCACATTATAGCCTTCAGCCTCCATCACCACCATGAAATCGCCGTCGCGCTCTACATCGAAAAGCACCTTTGCTTCGCCTTTGCGTTCGCAGCAGAGTAGGTACAGAGCATCGACCGTAACATCGGTCGCGCTTCCCAGAGGAATCCGTATACGAAGCGCCTTCGGCAACGGCACCCGCGCTTCGTCAAGCGGAGTAATGTCGTTGGCCGTGATCTTTGGATTCGCGCCCTCTTCAATGCGTACGCCCCCGCGAATCAGCACTGGAACTTCGAGCTTCACTTTCTCCGCGAGTTTCTTATAAGCCTCCGGAAAAACCAGGAGCTCTACTTTCCCTGACATATCTTCCAGCGCCGCTTGCGCCCACAGTTCGCCTCTTCTCGACTTCGCGACCCGCAGCCCCGAGATCAAGCCTGCGATCAGGATGGTTTCATCCTTCGCAGTGGACTTCTTCATGGCGGCAATATCTTCACTGGAAAGCGCGTTCAATTCGGCAAGTTTTTCTTTGTACTTTTCCATCGGATGTCCAGTAATGAAAAATCCGAGAATTTCCTTCTCCGCAGCCAGCCGCGTATGTTCATCCCAATCGGGAGTATTAGGGAGAGCATCGCTCGCCTCCTGTGCAGTCTCGTCTGCAAACACGCCAAATAGTCCGTGCTGCCCGGATTCCGCGTCCCGCTGCGCTTTCTGTGCGTGTTCGATCGCTGTGTCGAGTGCTTGCATGAGCTGGGCGCGGCGCCCAAAACAGTCCATCGCGCCACTCTTGACCAGCGACTCCAGTACACGCTTGTTCAATAGCCGCAAATCCACTTCTTCGCAGAATTCGTAGAACGATTTGAAATTCCGACCCAGCTTCTTCCGTGCACCCACAATCGACTCAATCGCATTTCCGCCCACATTCTTCACTGCAGCCAGTCCAAAACGAATCGCTTGACCGTGCGGAGTAAAGTTTGCATCGCTGACATTGATATCCGGCGGCTCAACGGCAATTCCCATCTCGCGGCATTCGTTGATGTACTTAACTACGCTATCCGTGTCGCCGGTGATCGAGGTCAGCAAAGCCGCCATAAAATCGAGCGGATGATGCGTCTTCAAATAAGCAGTGTGATATGCGAGTAGCGCGTAAGCCGCCGAATGCGACTTATTGAAACCGTACCCCGCAAACTGCGCCATCAAATCGAAAATCTTCTCAATTTTTTTCGGAGGGTGGCCGTTCTTGGTTGCACCTTGCACAAAAACGTCGCGCTGCTTCGCCATCTCCTTCTCATCTTTTTTGCCCATTGCGCGTCGCAACAGGTCCGCTTGCCCCAAGGAGTAGCCCGCAAGTTTGTTAGCCGCTTGCATGACCTGCTCCTGATAGACGAAGACGCCGAGCGTTTCCTCCAGGATCTCTTTCAGTTCGGGCAACTCATACTCGATTTTGCGGCGTCCATGTTTGCGATCGATGAAATCGTCGATCATCGCCATCGGGCCAGGACGATAAAGCGCATTGAGTGCGGTCAGGTGCTCGATCGAGTTTGGCTGGTAACGCCGCAGAACATCGCGCATCCCAGGCGATTCAAACTGAAACACTCCAGACGTCAATCCACGATGGAACACTTTCTGATATGTCTCCTCGTCTGCAAGCGGAATCTCATCGAGTGAGAGTTTCTGGCCTCTTTGCGCCAGCAGCTTCAGCGTGTCATCGAGAATGGTGAGCGTCGTCAGGCCAAGAAAATCCATCTTCAACAGGCCCATTTTTTCGATGGCCACCATGTCAAAGGCGGTAACGATTTCGTCGTTCTTGGTCTTATGCAGCGGCACAAGTTCAATCAAGGGTCGCGGAGAAATCACCACGCCGGCCGCGTGTACTCCAGAATTTCGTACCAGTCCTTCGAGCTTTCGCGCCGTGTCGAGTAACTGCCTCACCTGCGGATCCTTTTGATATGCCTCCTGTAGCGCCACCGATTCTGTGAGTGCGTCATCCAATTTGATGTTCAGCGTAGTTGGCACCATCTTCGCGATGCGGTCCACATCGCTGTAGGGCATATCCATGGCGCGGCCGACGTCTTTGATTGCCGCTTTGGCCGCCATCGTGCCAAACGTAATGATCTGCGCGACGTTCTCGCGCCCATATTTATGGGTGACATATTCAATCACTTCACCGCGCCGGTTCATGCAGAAATCAATGTCGATATCCGGCATGGAAATGCGCTCTGGATTCAGGAAACGTTCGAACAGAAGTTCATGCTGCAACGGATCGATGTCCGTAATTCCCAGCGAGTAAGCAACCGCCGAACCTGCCGCTGATCCACGACCTGGCCCCACTGGAATGCCACGTTCTCGCGCATAGCGAATGAAATCCCAAACAATCAGGAAATAGCCCGAGAACTTCATCTGCTGGATGATGGCGATTTCGCGCGTCAGTCTCTGCTCATACTCCGCGAGAGAATGCTTGAGCCGGCCGTTGGTAGATGCGACACGCAGGTTTTCCATACGCCGCGCGAATCCCTGTCTCGTAATGTGCTCGAAATAACTGTCGAGAGTGAATCCGTCGGGAACGTCGAAGTGCGGGAACGGGCTGGGAACTTTCTCCAGCCGAAGATTGCAACGCTCGGCGATATCGAGCGTGCGCGAAAGCACCAGGGGTGCATCCTTGAATACGCGCAGCATCTCGTCGGCGTTCTTAACAAAGAACTGTGTGCCCTCAAACTTCATCCGGTTGGTCTCTTGAATCGACTTGCCGGTCTGAATGCACAGCATCACATCCTGGGCGTGCGCATCGTCTTCGCAGAGGTAGTGGCTGTCGTTGGTCGCAACCATCGGCAGGCCGAGATCTTTTTCCAGCTGAAACAATCCAGAATGGATGCGATGTTCCATCTCCAGACCCTGGTCTTGAATCTCAAGGAAAAAGTTCTCTTTGCCGAAGAGGTCGCGGTAGAATCCGGCTGCCGACCGCGCTGCATCGTAGTTCCCTTCCGTCAACCGCTCGGCTACTTCGCCCTTCAAACATCCGGAAAGCCCGATCAGCCCTTTGGAATGCTCTGCAAGGAACTTCTTACTCACGCGCGGCTTGTAATAGAAGCCGTGCAGCGAGGCCTCTGACGTGATTTTCACCAGGTTGCGATAGCCTTCCTCGTTTTCGGCGAGCACCAAAAGGTGGTTGTAAGTGTCGCCGTCGGGCGGAGTGCGCGTAATAACGTGGTCGTCTTTTTTGCAGATATAAAGTTCGCATCCGACGATCGGTTTGACACCGACCTTGTGCGCGGCATTCACAAAATGCACCGCGCCAAAGATATTGCCGTGATCGGTCATGGCGACCGCGGGCATGCCGAGTTCATGGACGCGATCTACCAGTTTCTCAACGTCGCACGCGCCGTCGAGCAGAGAATAATCGCTATGTAGATGGAGGTGAACGAATTGGTCTTTGGTCGTCTGCTTTTGAGTCATTAAGAGTCGTTGCCCAGTTCGCGAAAATCTAGGCCGTTTTCATTCTAATGGCTGGAAGAAATCACGCAATGCCTGAAAGTGGTGCAACTTCGCCACTTAGTTTTCACTCCAGAAATAAAATCGGTCACTGGCCTTGTACACATCCGCGGTCGAACCGCTCCGGGGTCATTCCGTTCAGCAGCTCCAGAAAAACTCCATTCGTCCATCCAAACCCGACGATGTTATCCCGGTAGCCTTCTCTCAATTGTACGTTCGAGGAGTCCGAGACCACGTTGTATTTCTCACGAATGGTGCCGTCGCGCGCGAAGTTATCCAGCACCATGGACAAGAATTTGCATGAGATTCGGTCCGCGTCCTCGTTGTAGCCATAACGTCGCAATCCTTCGACGGCCAGCAACTGTATCGGTGCCCAGCCATACGGATAGTCCCATTGCACGCCGGTTTCCTGCGTGCTCATTGCCAGACCTCCTTTCTGCTCGAAGACCTTAAGGTTCTGCGCCACCGACCTTGCTTGCGCAGGAGTTGCCAGCCCCGCCCACAGCGGATAAAGCGTCGTCGCGTACTCATACGAGGACAGCTTCTTTTGTTGAAAATCATAGTCAAAGAACAGTCCGCGTTGACGATTCCAGAGCAATGTTCGGATGATCTTTTTTCGTTTCTCCGCTCGATGATGCCACTGTGTTGCACCCAGTTTGTCTCCTAACAATTTGCTCATTGTTTCGAGGTCGGTTTCTGTCTTGTACAGCAGGCTGTTGAGGCAGACGGGCGCATAGTGGTGAGCGTCTGCTCCGTAAGGCCCGAAACGAAAGGAAATATCGAACCCCGATTCGCGCATGCTGCGATCGCCCTTGTAATAATCCTCGCTTAGGGCAACGTGTTTGACCTGAACGCACTTTGAATCGGCCTCGGGCGAATCATCTGCACAGAGCCTCAGCGAATACTCAGGATGTTTGAACGAATCGACCGTCTCAGCTTCCACCAGGTATGGACTCGGCTTTGCCTGCTTTAGAAAATCTGCAAGCACGTCATGGTAATAGCCGGTCTCATCGTGCAATCCCTCGGGAACCGGCCCCTCGCCCAAATCATAGAAGCGCGACAATCCAGTCGCGTCCGCTAAATGCGGCTCGCGCAGCCACATTTCATAATCCCGATGTGCATACTGATAGGCCTTCGCCAGCCATTGCAAATCGTCGTGTCCGCGCGCCTTCTCCGCTTCATACACCGCCATGATCATTGAGCTCAGAAATGGCGGCTGCGAACGGCTGAGGTAATAGGTTCGATTGGCATTTAGGACGGCGCCGTAGTGCTCGATTTCAAAGAAAAAGTTTTCCACCATGCCACGCGCGAGTTCGACTTTTCCATCGCGTAACAAGCCACGAATAATGAAGTAGCTATCCCAGCCATACATCTCGTTGAATCGTCCGCCTGGGACGACATAGGGATTTTCCAGAAAGAGCAAGCCGGGTGGCTGAACGTCGCTCCCGGTCACCTCTCCCAGGCGGCCAATAATGCGAGGAAGATGTTCCAAGCGCACGTTGCAGTCGGGCGAAATTTTCTGGAATCCCGAGGGCGTTGCGAGATCGGCCGGTATATAAAGTACGGCTGCTTCGGTCAGCTTGGGGTCGGCAACCCCCTTGCACGTCGTGGTCGAACGGCTTAAGACTGTCCACCCGGAGGAGATATAGTCAAGGATCGCCTGGAGTTCTTGAGTACGCTTCGGGGACCCGTTCATGGCTTGTGCTTGAATATTAACGGAACAGGAACACAAGACAGCAAGAATCGCTATCCCGCGCATAGAAGAACTTCTATTGCGGTACCTGGAAATCCACTCCGCGATCATCATTCATTTTAACGGTGGCAGGAATGTCGAGTTGCGCGAGTGGAATCTTCTTTGCAGCTTGGTCGTTCAGCACCCAGAGCGTTCCTCCGGCAATCGCGTAATTGTGCACTTCTTCAACATGCTGGTCACGGAAAACCAGCGCCGTCGCTGGCTCCATATTTGTCTTTGGATGATTGCGCGCTTCTACATCTGCTTGCAGCCGATCGACCTTTCCGTTCAGCGAATCCAGATCACGCTGCAATCCTCCGTCGTCGCGGTAGGGACCAGAGTAGCCAGCAGATGAATCGCCGGTCTGATAATTGGATTGATAATCAGCCTGCGAATCGCTCTGATAATCGTACGGACCATACCAGCCATAGTAGGGATAGTAAGCTGCGTAAGGATAATAGAACCGAGAACCGTAAAAGACTCGACGCCGGTAGTAGGGGTTTCCGCTGTGCACGACAATGCCAGAGCCGTGACTATAACTTCCACCGTGATATGAAACCGAGGGACTATGGAATGAAGCTGAAGGGTGTCCACCCCCAGAGGCGAAGTGCGCACCGCCACCACCCCCGTGCCGCTGCGCCCACACAGGCAGTGTGAGCAAAGCCAGGCTAAACGTCGCTATGCACAACCAGCGCCGCATATGGCCATTATAGCGCAGTTTGACTGGTTTTTAGTCGGAGAAAACCCGCCGCGACGCGGAGCTAATCTCTACCCGCGGTTTGCCATGAAGTCACGCGACAAACTGCTTCATTTACCCTTTTTCTTAGGCTTGGCAGCAGCCTTTGGCTTCGCTTTCGCGGCTGGTTTCGCCGTCTTGGCAGGTTTTCCCGATTTTTTGACGGCCGGAACTTTGGCAGGAGCTTTCGCAGGATGACTCGTCTTGGGTTCCGCGGCAGGCTTCGCGGGCGCCGCGGGCGCCTTACCCTTGACCCCTGGCATTGGCACAGACTTATCCGCTGCGGGCGCTGCTGGTGGAGCTTGCGCTGCCGCTTTTCCCTTCCCCTTAGCCGGTTTCCCAGTCGCTACCGGAGCAGCAGCCGCTGCGGCCGCTGCAGCAGCTTTCGCTCCCCGACCTCGCTTCGCCGGCGGAGGCGGCGGAGGTGGCGGAGGCGGCGGTGCCAACGGTTTCAGATATTTCAGTGTCTCCGTCCGTGAACGCAGCTTGCCATCCAACAAAAGCAAGAACACATCGTTCGCGATCTTGGAATACTCCGGCATCTGCGGCGTGATGTGGAGCTCCGTCATCTCCGGCAACGGAACTTTCTGTTGCACCTGGCGCCATTTCGTGAAGAAATTCTTGATCTTCTGCTGTACCGCCTGCTGCCGCGCCGTGATCGCCAAAAACAAAATCATCTCGGCACGAGCCGATGACAGCAATTGCCATGTCCGCGACGGCGTTGCCGCCTCTTTCCCCATTAGCCTTTTTGCGAGGCTGTGGGCATTCGCATCCAGATCCTTCCACGCCTCGACCAGATCTTTGCGCGGAATTGCCTTCCGCAGATCCGCAATATCTTTATCTCCCAACCGCTCGGTAAGGAAATAAAGCACTGCCGGCGCAACCTCCGGCGTATAGCCAAGCTCATTCATCTGCTGACGAGTCTTTACCAGCGCGCCCAAGCCGGCCGTGTCTACTTTGGCCGTGCTCCAGTGCGCATTCAGCACCTTCAGCCAGCCTTCTTTTTCGTAAGCCTTCAGGACGCCCAGTGCGTCATCTTCATATGCCAACTGCTCAATCTCGTGCCCGATGCTCGCGCCGCGGATGTATTCGATATAGCCGTTTTCTTTGCCCGACTCATAACGCGCCTGCGTTCTTTCTTCTAGCGGCCAATGGAAGCGCGTGGTAAAGCGCGTGGCGCGAATCATCCGCGACGGATCTTCAAGAAACGCGTAGTTATGCAACACCCGAATTACTTTGGCCTCAATATCGGCCACTCCGTTAAACGGATCCATCAACAGCCCGCGCGATCCCTCATTCAGCGACAGAGCCATCGCATTCACCGTGAAATCACGGCGCCGAAGATCTTCAATAATCGTTGCCGGAGCTATCTGCGGAGCTTTACCCTGCTTGTCATAGTGCTCCGAGCGTGCCATGGCGATTTCGGCGCGGACACCACCGGGCAGCGTCAACAGCAGGGCTCGCATGTCAGTGTCGGCGTCGCCAATCACCGTTCCGGCCTTTTCTAAATCTTTTTGGAGCTTGAGCGCGTTGCCTTGAACCGTGAAATCCAGGTCGCGGATCGGAAAGCCAGTAATGATGTCGCGGATTGCGCCGCCGGTGAGATACAGGTTCATCCCCGCCGCCTTAGCGGCGTCTAGGACGAGGGTGACTGCCTTCTGTTGATCCGGCGAGAGCCGGGTATCCAGCGTATATATGTAATCGGCCATGCCTTCCTAGTCGCCTTGCGGTGGCCCACTGATGGGCCCGATCCGGGGGCGTTATTCACAAGATTTCCACAGGGGCCCGGCTCGAACCCAATTCAAACCTAGTTCGGATATGGACGAGCTGCTCGCTGGCGGAATCTAACTCTCTCTAGACATTAGACTTATACAGTAAATTCACAATTCCAGCAAACTGTAGAAAATAACACAAGGTTTACCGTTTGGCTACTACGAAGGCACAATCTGTTCGAATTCATCGAGAAAGTGCGGATGAAAGTGCGAGAATTCCATCTGGAGTAGCGTGTGTGGTGCGGATACTCTTGTCCGCGAAACTTTAACTGGTTGAACGATGTTGCCGAATTCATCGCCTTTATAGTCGAAGCCGCAAACCCATGCCCTCGACCCACAAGAAAGTAATCGTGCGGAAAAACGACCGCGACTCAGTCAGCGGCTTCGTCGCGCCCGCCAATTTTGTCGTGGATGGCAAACTGGAACTGCTAAACACCTCCGGCAACGTCGTCGCCGTCGACCTCCGAGACATCAAAGCCGTCTTTTTTGTCCGCGAATTTTCTGACGCCGATCCCATGCTCCGCAAGACCTTCACCACACGTCCCCGCACGGAAGGCCTGTGGGTCCGGCTGAAATTTAAAGACAACGACATGATCGAAGGCATCCTGCCCAACGATCTAACTCAAAATCCCGCCGAAGGATTCCTGATGAACCCTCCGGATCTGCGCTCCAACACGCAGAGAATCTTCGTGCCGAGAGAGGCATTAACGTCAGTAGCAGTTCTAGCAGTCATAGGAGCAACGAATCGCCGCCGCAAAGGCGGCCAGCCCGATACCAGGCAGGTTACGCTGTTCGAGCAGTAGGGTTGTGTGGGGACGGGCGACCCGCCCGCCCAGCCGAGCGCAGCTCCGCCCTCATCACAAAATTGGAACCCACCACGCCCTCAAGCTTCCGCTACAATTCCGAGACACGCGCTGGATTAACGAACTGAAGACGCCCCCATGAAACTAGCCGACATAGCCCAAGCAGTAAACGCCCGTCTGGATAACGCATCCTCCGAAACCGAAATCACCGGAGTAGCCGGCATAGAGAGCGCTAGCCGAGGTCAGCTGACCTTCGTGTCGAATCCGAAATACAACGCCGCCGCAAAGAAGACGAAAGCGTCAGCGGTGATAGTCGCAGAAAACTTCCCGGCAATATCCACGGGAATGCTGCGCAGCAGCAATCCATATCTAGCCTGGGCCAAAGCCATAGAACTCTTCTATCAGCCGCCAGCCTACGCTGCCGGGATCCATCCCACCGCAGTAGTTCATCCGAAAGCCAAGCTAGGCAAGAACGCGCACCTCGGCCCATACGTCGTCGTCGACGAAGACGCCGTGATCGGCGACAATGCCACCCTCCTGGCCCACGTAGTCATTTATCGCGGAGCCACCATAGGCAACAATTTCTTCGCTCACGCCCACGCCATAGTAAGAGAATTCTGCCACCTCGGCGACAACGTCCTGCTCCAAAACGGAGCCATCGTAGGCTCCGACGGCTTCGGCTTCGCCAAGCATGAGGAGAAAAATCAAGACAATTTCGGCCGCTGGCACAAAATCGTTCAGTCGGGAAACGTACTAATTGGCAGCGATGTAGAGATCCAGGCCAACGCCTGCATCGACCGCGCCAGCATAGGCGAAACCCGAATTGGACGCGGAGCAAAAATTGACAACCTCGCCCACATTGGCCACAGCTGCACCATAGGACATGACACGCTTATCTGCGCTCAGGTAGGTCTGGCCGGAACCACCGACGTAGGCAACAATGTCATTCTGGCCGGGCAGGTAGGCGTCAGCGGCCACGTAAAAATCGGAGATGGAGCCATAGCCATAGCCCAAAGCGGCATTCCCCAAGACGTTCCCGCAGGAGCCATGGTCAGCGGAACTCCCGCAATCGATCACAAGTTGTGGCTAAAGTGCTGCGCCGCCTACGCCAAGCTGCCGGAGATTGCCAAAGCGGTTAGAAAGCTGTCCGAGCGGAAGTAAATCTCGCATCCACGCCGCCACAGAAAAGTATCGTCCGAGAGAAGTTATCATCCTGAGCGAAGCGAAGGACCTCCTTCTCTCCAAATTTGTCATCTCATGCCGCATGCCCCAGTGCCTGCGTTTTTTGCAAGAAGTGGCGCTCCATGCTGGCCTTCCCACAATTGTCATCCCGAACGACGTGTTGCTTCCGCAGTATATGATTTGTCATCCCGAACGAAGTGAGGGATCTGCAGTGCGCCGCGGTCGAGAGATCGATGCCTCGGCGCATTTTGAGTGGCGCAGCGCTCCAGCGCTGCGGAAAGATCCAACCCTCTAATCAACGGGAAGGGATCGACTTCAGTCATAATAGCCATGACTTGACCCTGCACATCACGCTGTCGGACCGGGTCGCTACCTTCAGAGCGCAGCAGGGACTTTGAGCGTAATAGCTAAAGGGCGAACAAACGGCGCAAAGTTGCGCTAACGCCTGATTACAACAGTCATGCCCTCCGTTTTGCTGTATCTCCTTACAATGAAAAACATGCACCTCGCGACATGCGTTTTTCTTCTCGTTTTCAGTCTGCAATTGAGTGCGCAGGAAAATGCCCCTTCCGCCGATTTTTCTTTGACGCTGGAGCGAACCGGCTGCGAAGGATCTTGCCCTTGGTATAGCGTCACAATACTTAGCGACGGATCGATGCATTACGAGGGAAAGGCTTATGTCCACATCGAAGGCAAGCGCAAGAAGACAATTCCGATATCTGCTGTTCAGAAGCTGAGTGAGGAACTGACAAACAAAGAATTCTTCCAATGGGAAGAAAAGAAAATGGTGTGCGTAGACTTCCCAGAGGCCCGGATCACAGCCACGTTAAACGGCCAACACAAGTACGTCTTAGAGGGTTGCAATTCTCCGGGGCAGGTTCTCACCCTCGCCGACGAAATCGACAGGATTTCGGGAACAAGGGCTTGGGTTGGGAAGGTGCGCTAGGCTCAGATTGTCGCAACATTCCATTACGCTCACTGAGGCAGGCCCTGATTACGACAGTCACTTTCCTGCAATTTACATAGAGCTTGAGAATTTATCTCACTTGCGATTTATCCGACACAGGTCAGGAGCTGAGAAATGGGTAAAGTATTGATCGCCGTTTTATTCACACTGTCGTTCGCGCCCTCGTCACGAGCGCAAACTGCGGCCAACTGGGGGAAGAAGTTCCCACATCATGAGGTGTATGACGTGCGGCCCGGAGTACAGATGGCGGCGAGATTTGCGTCGAACGGTCTGGTTTGCGAAATACGATTAGAACCATCACATTTCAGCAAGGACAACGTTGATTTGAGCTTTGTCGACCGGGACGCTATCAACAGCCTTTTAGATGATCTTGTCCCGCCGAGTGAGCGTGGAAGAGAAGATAGGACAGACCCTGACGATGGCCTGGTCCTTGGGATGGGTCAAATAAACGAGGAGGTTCATTCATATTTGAACGTTCGGGTGCATGTCCTTTCGAGCCACGACACAACTGTTGCTTACGTCCATTGGCGTCACCGAAACTGCGACCCACTACTGCGTGAAGAGAGGATAGTGCACACGAAATAGCGAACGCAAAAGGGTCAAAAATGCACACCAACTTTGCTCACCGGCTACAAAGTACTTTTTTGGCAAATGATAACTGTTGATAAATCTGTTAACGACGTTAACCGCGTATCGCTAGAATGGTTTTCTGAACCAACATTCGAATGAGACAGATTTACCGTTTACGCACGAAGCACAAACCGCGATTGCTATTTGCGATGATGCACGCTCTAGCGTCAGACGATGCGGTGATTTGTTTTGAAGGGTGGCTCGCACTCACTGACCTGGCCAAGATAGAAGGTGTGCGTCTTAACGAAACCGACGTGCTTCGACGGCAAACTCTTGAGCCAAGAATGGATTTTTTAGTTCTGCCATTGACTCAAGCATCATTACCAGCAATCGAGAAGGCGGTGAATTCAAAAATTGCCTTCAGTGGGTGTGCGGGAATCGTGCACGTCCAGATAGAAAGCCACGGACAGATTGCCTTTGCGGCCTACGACGAATTTACCCCTGATTGTGCCGTTGCGTATCCGGCAGTATCGGTGTCGCTCCTAGACGAACTCGTTCAGAAGCACATTCTCTATTCTTATTCGATTGGTCAATTGACGTAACATCGCCATAACGCTCATTGAGGGTTTTGAGTTCTAAGGCCTCGAGTACATTTCGAATCCCCAAAATTGAATACCGCCCGTGACCAATTACGTGGGTCTCGGCAGCCCTGTCCATAAGGCCGAGTTCAGACCAATGCACTTCAGTCGTGTCGTGCTTCCGTGCTTTTTTCATCACAAATTTGATGTACTTCCATCACAGACACCTGTTCCCAAAACTCTGCCATCATTCCCCAGAGTGGAGCATCCAGAAATCCGCTCGTCTAGGGGGGCAACACGTACACGTTAGCAAGAAGCGCGTCTCCATAGAGATGTCCTCGCACTCCGCGACAAAAAGCGTTGCCACTACCACGAGGATTGCGGCTCGCCCCAGGGGGCAATCACCTAGGTTTGCGAACGCTTGCTGCAAAAGCGAATCGAGACGAATCGTGATTACTGCCGTAGGCCCGCCGGAAGCCCGCTATTGATCGCCGCCCGTACCTTGGCTATTAGGCAGTCGCGCTCGCCGAAATCAAAGGGCTCTATAGGATCGTGAAATTCGACCGTCACCGTCGTTGTCCCTGGACGAATCGCAAACCGACCCTTCGGCATGACCGATTCGGTGCCTGAAATCGTGATTGGAACGACCGGAACTTTGCACTCCTCGGCAAGATAGAACGGACCTTTTTTGAACGGAAGCAGCTTGCCATCGAACGAGCGCTTCCCTTCCACGTAGATGGTCATATTCAGCCCCTGCTCGATGGCTTTGACCGCGTCGCGCACCGCCGAGATGCCCGCATCGCGATTGCCGCGGTCGACCGGAACAAGCGATCCTATCCGCATGATCGGGCCAAGAATTGGAACTTTGAACAATTCTTTTTTCACCATCACCGAACTGCGCCGTGGAATCAGAGGTAACGTAATCGGCGGGTCGAGATTGGAAATATGATTCGACATGAAGATATAAGTTCGCGCCGGATCAATTTTTTCCAGTCCGATGGTTTTTACTTTTACCCCAGCGACGCGCACGCCCGTCCACATTGCAGACATGCACGTGTTGTATAAAAAAGTGATGTCCTTGGTCAGATAGGTCCAGGGAAAACCGAGCAGCGCAGCGATGGGCAACGACACCGCCCAAAACGCCAACATGAGAATGGTACGGAACACCTAATTTTTTACCCCGAGCGTTTGCCCCTCGACAGGCTTCACACTTAGCCCGCGCAAACGTTGAGGCAGCTTCTCATAGATGCCGCCGAATCCGCCATTGGAGAGAATGGCAACCACATCGCGCTCTTGCAGCTCAGGAGCGATCGCGTTCACAATGGCATCTGCATCGGCGAGTATGCGAGCCTGCTTGCCGCGTTGTTGAATTTCGTTAATGACCTGATTCAGGTCGAGCCGCTCAACTTCAGGAATAGCCTCCGACTTGAAAATGGCCGCGATCACCACCTGATCGGCAAGAGAGAGGCTGCGGGCAAGCGCATCCTGGAGAACGTTACGCCGCAGCGTATTCGAGCGTGGCTCGAGCACCACCCAAAGACGCGATTGCGGATAGCGTGCACGCAGCGCCCGAATTGTCTGCTCGATAGCGGTTGGATGATGCGCAAAATCGTCGATGATCGTGATTCCGTTGACTTGCGCTTTTACTTCGAGTCGCCGCTTCACGCTGCGAAAGGTGTGGAGAGCTTGGCCAATCGCATCTTTCGAAATTCCGTAATTCGCGGCGAGCGCGGCAGCGGCTGTCGCGTTCCAGACGTTATATTCGCCTCCCAGAGAGAATTCGAAATCGGCCCAAGGTTTGCCATCGTGCAGCACCGACCAGGAAGTGCGCTCTTCACCCAATTTCAAATTTGCAATTTTCCAAGCCGCACGATCGGATACACCGTAACGTTCGACGGGACAAAACGCCTTCTGAAGACAGCGATCGATACTCGAGTTCTCACTTCCACCAGAATCAAAGCCGACCATTCGTCCACGGCGCGGAATCAGATTCACCAACCGCTTGAAAGCGGTTTCAACCGCGTCCAGATCTTTGTAGATATCGGCGTGATCGAATTCAACCGAGGTGAGAATTACGGAATCCGGAAAGTAGTGCAGAAATTTGGGACCCTTATCGAAGAATGCAGTGTCGTATTCGTCGCCTTCGAGAATAAAGTGCTTGCCATCGCCCAGCCCGAAACTGCGGCCAAAGTTTTCGGCAATGCCTCCAATCAGAAACGAAGGTTGAAGGCCAGCAGTCTCGAAGATCCACGCCAGCATCGAGGTGGTAGTAGTTTTGCCATGCGTTCCAGCGACCACCAGAACATCTTTACCGATCAGAAACTCATCGTGCAGAATTTGCGGCAGCGAACAGAACGGAATGCGTTCGTCGAGCACGCGCTCCAGTTCCACATTCCCGCGAGAGAGCGCATTGCCCACAACCACAAGATCAGGACGGGGATCGAGGTTCGCTTCAGCAAACGGCTGCGCGACCGAGATTCCGAGCGATTCGAGAAATGTAGACATTGGCGGATACGATGCCGCATCGGAGCCCGTGATACGAAAGCCGCGCTCTTGCAACATGCCAGCGAGCGAAGCCATCGCCGTTCCGCAGATGCCGATCAGGTGAATATGTTTGGATTTGGTCATTTAACTCGTCGCCGACTCCAGAATCTTCAGGCTCACCCGATCACGCACTTCGAGGCGAGCATTTACACCAAACGGCAGAGTGATATTAGCGCGCGAGACATGTCCCGATCGCAGACCAAACGCCACAGGAATTCCGAGATCGCCAACCACTCGCAGCACAACTTGCTCGAGCGTGTAATCCTGCGTTGGACTTTGCCGGCAATCGAGCATTTCGCCGAAGACAATGCCGCGCACGTCTTTCAGTTTGCCCGCCAGCTTCAACTGCATCAGCATGCGGTCGATCTGGAAAGGCTTAGCAGCAATGTCTTCAATGAAAAGAATCGTTTCCTCGGTGTGGAGGTCATAAGGAGTGCCGAGCGCAGCAACCAGAATGGAAAGGCAGCCTCCGTACAAGATTCCTTCGGCTTCCCCAGCAACCAGCGGTTTCGCGCCCGAGCCTTCAGCAATCTCCCAATTTGCCGAACCGCTGAGTGCGTTCTGCCATGAAGCCAGGTCCACGCCATCGGCAACCGCGAAATCCTTCGCCACCATTGGACCATGAAAGGTCACAAAGTTGGCTACGTCGGCAAACGTGGTCAGCAGCGAGGTTAGATCGCTGTAACCCACGAAGATCTTGGGATGCGCCGCTATCTTTTTTAAATCAAGCGTCTTCGAATCAGGCATCGGCAGAAGATAGTTCGATCCATATCCTCCACGCGCACAAACAATCGCGCGGATGTCATCGCGGACGAACATGTCTTCGAGTTCGCGCGCTCGCCGATTTACCGAGCCGGCAAAATACAAATCGCGTTCCAGAATCGACTCAAAATAAAACGGCTCGTAACCAGCGCGTCGAAGGCCGCCGCAACCGGCTTCCAGCGTTTCGCGCTTCACATTCGACGCGGGCGCAACGATCCCGATCTTGTCACCAGGCCGAAGCGTGCGCGGTTTGATTCTTCGCGAATTCTGGAAAGGGGAAACCATCTGGGTTCGACTTACCTGAAATTGATCTTAAACGAAGAACTCTCCGCGGCAGATGAGAGTTGCTGGACCTCGCAGGTAGACTCGATTCTCCCAGCGCACCGTTTGAGCGCCTCCAGGCGCAATCACAGTCACCGGCGAAGTAACACGCCCGCTCGCGATCGCAGCCACGGCCGCCGAGCACGAACCCGTGCCCGAAGACTGTGTCTCGCCTGCTCCCCGCTCAAACATGCGGATCTCTACTTCGTTCGCGCCTCGCACCACCACATACACCACATTCACGCCCTGCGGAAATTCCGGCTGTGCTTGGATCAGAGCGCCCTGCCGTTGCCAGCCCTCCTGAAACTTTTCTCCAAGAATTACAAAGTGCGGATTCCCCATGGAAACCTTCGTGCCGACAGCGACCGGCGATACAGCTTGAATCGTCAACTGTTCGCCCACTTCCGGCTTGCCCATATCCGCTTCAAACTCAAACGTAGAGCCTTCTCGCGCGATGAGCCGACATGTCTTGAGTCCAGCGCCAGTGCGAACCACAACTTCTTTTTTTACCTCTCGCGAACAAATTTCCGCCGCCACGCAGCGTGTGCCGTTGCCAGAAATCTCCGCTTCGGAACCATCCGCATTGATCAGGCGTGCCATAACATCCGCTTCCGCATCCGGAAACAACCACTCCACACCGTCGGCACCCACTCCGCGATGGCGATCGCAAAGTTTGCGAGAAATCGCAGCTATGTCCCCGCAGACGTAGGTCCCATCGACGATCAGAAAATCATTGCCGCAAGCCGAGGCCTTCGTAAAAGGAATTGTCGCGATGCGCTTCGATTCAGTCTCTTCGGTTCGTGGCGCGCTCATTCGTGTTCTATGCTCCCAAGCGACGTCACGGTGGCAAAGGCACTCGACTCATGCAAATGGATGAAAAACGCACCTTGCTGTTCATGCTCGCAATTCACCGAGAACACCATACGGAAATCGGGATCGGCGGATGCAACGTGAACGCTCTGCATGGTGAGTTCCTCTGCATCGAGCAGACGGTTGACCTCCCTCAACATAGAATCCACGTTACGGCCAGTGACTTCGTAGCTGGCAGTACACATCTTTAGTGAGAACGCCGCCTCGATTCGTCCCAGCAACACGAGCGAAACAAGAATGATGAACGTTGCGAAGCAGGCTGTGAGATAGAGACCGCCGCCTGCGGCCATTCCCACCCCTGCCACTACAAACAGGGTCGCCGCCGTTGTCAAACCCGTCACCGATGCGCGAGCGTGCAGAATCGAGCCCGCTCCGATGAAGCCGATCCCGGGGATAATCTGGGCCGCGATCCGCGCGCTGTCCGACTCCACGCCCGCTAGTTGCCGAGACAGTACCGTGAACATCGCCGCGCCGAAACAGATAAACATATTTGTGCGCAGTCCCGCAGGTCTATGCCGCAGTTGCCGCTCGAGGCCGATCATGCCGCCGAGCAGCGCCGCCAGCAGCAGTCGCGCCAGCGAAGAAGTTAGCACTACACCCAGTTCGTTGCGCATTAGTTGGACGATTGGATGGATTGGGTTCATAGCAGCGCCCTGGCTTCGAGCGGATTCTATCATCGCAGTCCCGTGCTTTCCGCAGGGCTTATCGAGAAGGGTTAACGCGATTGATTCAGGGTAGTACGAGGTACATAGATACGCGCATGCGGCTGGCCGGTCGCGTGGATTTCCGTCAAGATAGCCAGATTAGCGCGATTTAGGCCTTGATCCACCAGATCACCGTCGAACGCGATCACAAAATCCGCATAGCGCGTTGGATCAGCGAGAGCTCGCTCCCAGAGGCCTTCAGGATCTGATGGACGCTTCCACGGACGGTGATTTTCGTTATTCACGACCTGACGCAGCGGAATGCCAGCTTGCTCCATAATGCCGACATGTTCGCCGAGGTCCATCAGAAATCGCGAGTTGTGCGGCAAAAGAGCCACCACGTGCCCCACGGAAACGTTCAGAGGATTGCGAATCTCCCAATTCCGTCGCGCCTCCTGCAAGCACTCAGGCTCCGCCTTCCATACCGAAGCATAACTGCCAACAACCAGCGCAAGAATCAGGGCGACCATTTTGCCAGTATGCCGCCGGCTTTTGCTGATGCGAAAAACTGAAGCGACTAACACTCCCGTTGAAACCGCGAACATCGGCAACAACTGCAGTCCATAACGCTGATTGAAAGTGGCAAAGGGCCACCACGTGTAAACATGAACGGGAACGGAACCGTATGCAATCGACAATGAATAAAACGCGAGCGGAACCCAAAGCAAGATCAGCGGCGGCGATTGCGCCCGCATTTTCCATGCCGCGAATGCCCACGCCAAAACGGCTGCCAGTAGCCAGAACCGCCCCCAATTCCCTTCCGCCATATTCAACTGTGCCGATTTCAAGAAATACAGGCCTGCGACAGTGGCATTGTGAAGCGCTGGATTCGGAGCACCCACGCGCTGCTCAATTGCCTTCGCTGAATATGGACCGTTAGCGAATTCAAGTGCGTTTCCATAGACTGCCCCGTTGTATGCGAGCCAAAGGATTGGAGCCACAGCAATTCCTAGCAGAAACTTCAGCGCTGCTCGGCGCAAAGCGGGCTCGTCTTCATCTAAGGCGTGATTCCGCGATCGCTGAAGCACTGTGACCACGACAGCTGATCCCATCACTCCCGCGAGGAACCAACCGTCGTAGCGCGCGAGTTCGGCGCCAGCCAGACACCAGGCACAACGGGACAGCGGGATGCTTGCCACCTTCGTCGATTGCCCATGGCTATTTTTGGGCAGGCTCCGCAGAAATTCCGCGAAGTACACGACGGACCATATAAACAACGCCAAATAAATAGACTCGGTCATGGCTGTTACCTGCATGTAGATCAGGTTCGGATTTGCTCCATAGGCCAATGCAGCGGCCCATGCGCCCGCGCCAGCCGCCGGTTTCGTACGGAGGTCCGCCTCCAACATGCCACGCACCAGGCGGAATATCCCTACGACGCCAAACACGTAGGCGATCATCGACGGAATTGAGCCGCCAACGCCGTTCTGCCACATCGAATTGAAGAAGATAAACGGGATCATCAGCAAATGAGGCAACGGTAACCACACCGTTCCCAATTGCAGCAGACCGGGAGTCTGCGAATCGACCACGCGCCGCGCAATGTTGATGTGCGCGACTGCGTCACCGTATAGAAGAAGATCGCTGTGTTGAAAATAATAAAAAAATGAAAACAGCGACACGAGGGCCGCGATCCCAGCCAAGCGGGGGACACTTAGGTCGGGAACGGCTTCGGTTTTTGCGGCTGCTTTTGTTGCGATCACTCTTTTTGCAATCTCACATGCTCACCGTGCGCTCTGCCATGGATTCAGAATAATTGTTATCCGAGGTGGGTGAGCTCGCGAAAGATCTGAAAGCGCGCGTCGATTTCCTCACGAGTAAGATTCTGCAACCGCTCTGTTCCAAAGCGTTCCACGGCAAACGATCCCATCACACCCCCGTAGAACAGAGCGCGCTTCAGCACCTCGCGATTAATCTCGCCCTGCGATGCGATGTATCCCATAAATCCACCGGCAAAGGAATCGCCAGCTCCCGTCGGATCTTTTACCTCTTCAATTGGCAACGCCGGGGCACGAAAAGGATGCGATCCGATTCCGAATGCGCCTTCGCGGAAGAAAATAGTCGCCCCGTATTCGCCGTGCTTGACCACTAATGCTTTCGGGCCCATGGCGAGAACCTTGTTCGCCGCTCGCGGAAGATTTTTCTCCGCTGCCAACATCTTGGTCTCGGTATCGTTGATCAACAACACGTTTACGAGCTTCAACGTTTCGGCCAATTCTTTGGGCGTGCCTTGTATCCAGAAATTCATGGTGTCTCCGCCGGTTAATCGGACACCATTCATCTCGTGTCGCACGGCGGTTTGAAGCGTTGGGTGGATGTTTGCGAGAAAGAGGAATTGCGTATCCGCATATTCTTTTGGGATGCGCGGGTGAAATTTTTCAAAAACGTTCAGTTCCGTGAAATCAGTCTTGGCCTCATTGAGGTTGTCGAGATACTGTCCACCCCAACGAAAGGTCTTTCCTTGGGTTCTCTCGATGCCGCGCGTATCGACGCCACGCCTTTTCAGTACGGATTCGTTTTCGGGCGTAAAGTCTTCGCCCACGACCGCAACCATTCGCACCTCGGTGAAGTAACTGGCGGCGAGCGCGAAGTAAGTTGCAGCGCCACCCAGAATGTCTTTCACGCTGCCGGAAGGCGTGGCAATTGTGTCAAAGGCAACGGAACCAACTACTAGAATGCTCATGAGTCTCCGTAAGTCTGTCTTTTGCTAGTCGACGGTCGTTAGTCGTTGGTCATTGACGACCTAACAAGCCATCCGCGACTATTTCAAGTATTTTCCTAATATCAGGTGCAACTTCTCTTTTGTTGTAACAGGAATCTTGGCTGGATCGGTCAGAATGGCGTTCGCCAGCGCACGCCCGCATTTGCAGGAGCGTGCTTTTGGCATCGCCGACACTGTGGCTTTTACCACTTTAGCAGCGTTCTCGGCATTCTTAACCAGCACGGAAACAATCTGCTCCACGGTTACGGAATCGTGATGGGGATGCCAGCAGTCGTAATCCGTCACCATGGCGATCGTGACGTAGCAAATCTCCGCTTCACGAGCCAGTTTTGCTTCCTGCAAGTTAGTCATACCGATAACGTCCGCACCCCAGCTGCGATACACGTTTGACTCGGCCTTGGTGGAAAACTGCGGCCCCTCCATGCAGATGTAGGTTCCGCCCAACGTCGCGTTTACGCCAGCGGCCTTACATGCATCGCGAACCACTTTTGTCATTTCGCCGCATACCGGATCGCCAAATCCAATGTGCGCCACGATTCCGTCACCGAAAAAAGTATCGACGCGGTGTCTGGTACGGTCAAAAAACTGAGTCGGGATCACAAAGTCGAGCGGTTTATGCTCTTCCTTCAACGAACCCACGGCTGAAACTGAAACAATGCGCTCGACTCCTAACTGTTTAAAACCGTAAATGTTGGCGCGAAAATTAAGTTCACTTGGCAGAAGTTTGTGTCCGCGAGCGTGGCGCGCGAGAAATGCCACCTTGCGGCCGTCAAGGGTCCCCAGAATATAAGCATCAGAGGGATCACCGAACGGAGTCTGCTGCTGCACTTCATGCGCGTCACTGAACCCCGGCATGTGGTACAAACCACTGCCGCCGATAATGCCTATTTCTGCCTGTTGCAATTGCGCTCCTGAGGGGATGGAAATGACTAACTGCTGCGGAACCATTGATTATACAAGATAGGGCTCAGGGCTTGGTGGGCGCCGCTTTTTCTTCCGACCAGAAGTCCGCCTCGACCGTCTTCGTCGTTTCGTCATCCAAGCTTTCGCTAATGAGTATTTCGGCGCCTCGGACTTCGATCAGCACAATGCCTTCTTCCGTAAGCCATGCATGACGTCCGCGCAAGGTTCTCCAGGAATCCGCCGGCGGCGCGTTTTCTGCAACTTTTCCGTCCGCAGCCAGCCCTTGATGTTTCTGATATCGCTGCGCTAGCGATTTCGCATAGACAGCTGCAAACTCAGCCGCCGTCGCTGGGCTTGACCAACGAGAAACATACAACACTGCAATGGGCGCGGACTTGTCCGCTTTCGGCTTCCCTGCAAAGTAGTATCCGCCACGCCATTCCGGATAAACAGTCTTAGCCTCTTTTTGACCTGCATACTGCTCGACTAAGAGGTTAACGTCGAATTCTCCAATCGCACCGATGTCGAAGGGATCGTAGCCTCTGAAATCTTTCTCCATATCGATCATCTTCATCGGCTCCAACTTCTCATGCGTGAGGTATGTCTGGGGCTCCATGATTTCGCGCGTCGTCTTTGGAGGATCCTTGAACGCACCGGCATAAGCCAATTCTTTGCCGCCAGCCTTCTCGAGGGCGAGGGTAAAGTCGAGCCCGTAGCGATATGGAAAAGTTAGCTCTTCCTTTAAAAATAAGGGAGCATCCCGAAACTTCGGAGAATCCGGGGTCCCCGTCAACATACCCTGCTCGAGCGCTTCGACAAGCTGTGGCGAGCTGAGCGCCGTTTTTCCTTGCGGAGCCAGGGAATAGTCGAGCAAGACAACCATGGCCTGGCCCTCAATGACTGCCTGCCGGGCCGAAGAATCTTCGTCACTCTCTACATCGGCCGGACTTGGTTCATTTCGCTTCTTATCTTTTCTGTCTTCTTTTTTTCCATCAGCATTTTCCTCCGATGCCTTCATCCACTTGTCGATATCGAACGACTGGTCCTGAAGGGCATGGGTCAGTTCGTGCGCCAGGACGGGCTTCTGCTGGTCGGCGTCCACCCAGTTCAATAAATTCACACTTTTCGTTTTGAAGTCGTAATATCCGGCTACTTGCTCCTTAAGCATCGCAACTAGAAAATTGCCAAAGTCGAAATCTCGCGGTAGCAGCCCGAATTTTTTGAGTACCGCCGATGATCTTTCCATCCGCTTCGCATCTTTGTCATCCTTCATGCTCTTTTCAAGATAAGACTGCACCTGGTTACGGTTGGCTAATTTACGTTTGACGCTGCGCTCGATCGGTAGATCCGTATCCTGGCTGGCAAATTTCAGAATCTCATCTACCGAACGAAAAAGTTCCTTTGCTTCCTTTGGCGAGACGATCGTTTCCTGCGCCGCGGAGGTATCGTCGCTTGCTGCGGGCGGAGGCTGAGGCTGCTGCTTTGCTGACTGGCCCTGTGACGCGCTGGTCCCATCTGTCGTTTGACTCCAGACAGTCCCAACAAACACCGCGAGCAGAGCGAATCCACAAAACCATCGACGAAACTGCTGCGCAAACACCTTGGGGTTATCCATTTAAGTCGAGTTTATACTGTCTCTGGATTCGAAATATGCCAGCTGATACTTCCGTCAATCTGTGGAACAGAGCCGATCACGCCCTTGACTACCTCGAGCGAGCCGACTCTATTCCACATCGCACCGAGGGGGAATCGACGCTGCTTGAATTTATTCCTCAAACAACGCGCCGAATTCTTGATCTGGCGACTGGAGATGGACGACTATTGGCCCTGGCAAAACGCGAGTATCCGAACACCGAAGCAATCGCGGTTGACTTCTCTCCGGCCATGATCGAGGCAGCTAAAAAGCGTTTTGCTAGCGATTCTTCAGTTACGGTGATTGCTCACAACCTCGACAACTCAATTCCCGAACTGGGCAAGTTCGATGCGGTTATATCCAGCTTCGCTATTCATCATCTTGCACACGATCGCAAACGTTCACTCTATGCCGAAATCCACGGATTATTGAATACCGGTGGCGTCTTCTGCAATCTCGAACATGTGTCCTCGCCTACGCCAACTCTGCACGCAGAATTCTTGCGTGAGATCGACAAAACACCGGAGACGGAGGATCCCTCAAATAAGCTCCTCGATCTGGAAACTCAGTTACGATGGCTGCGCGAGATCGGATTCGTTGATGTGGATTGCCATTGGAAGTGGCGAGAACTGGCGCTGCTCGCCGGTAAACACGCTTGATACCAAGGATAATTAGCCGCGCGATACTCTATCCGCGATCCACTCGCCTGCCTCGCGTGTGCCCAGCGTTCCGCCAATGTCGCTAGTCGTCCTTTTTTGACGGACGGCTTCGAGAGCCGCTGCTTCAATTTTATGCGCCTCGCTGGACATTCCGAGATGCGCCAACATCATTGCTGCCGTCAGAATAGCGCCAAAAGGATTGGCAATATTCTTCCCCGCAATCGGAGGCGCTGAACCATGCACGGGCTCAAACATAGATGTTCTTCCAGGATGAAGGTTTCCACTGGCCGCCATGCCCAAACCACCCTGCAATCCAGCGGCGAGATCGGTAAGGATGTCACCAAACATGTTGTTGGTGACGATGACATCAAATCCGCGCGGATCGCGCACCATCTGCATAGCAAGCGCATCCACATACATGTGTTGCGTCTGGATTTGCGGATACTCCGCCGCAACTTCTTTGAACACCCGCTGCCACAAGCTGCCGGCATGCGTCATAGCGTTCGATTTATCGCACATCAACACGCGGTGACGAGGCGAACCATCGAGCTTCTTGTTGCTCACGCAGTAGTTAAACGCATAACGGATGATGCGCTCGACTCCCTTGCGCGTGTTGATATCTTCCTGGATGGCGACTTCGTCAGGTGTTCCCTGCTTGAAGACTCCACCGAGGTCGCCGTAAACACCCTCTGTATTCTCTCGAATCACGACGAAGTCGATGTCTTCCGGCTCGATGCCTTTGAGAGGGCAGAGCGAGGCATCCATTAAGCGCACTGGTCGGACATTGGCGAACAGGTCCATCTTGCTGCGCATGCCCAGCAGAATTTCCTTCGCGTGAATGTTGGAGGGCACCCGGGGATCGCCAAAAGCGCCGACGAGAATGGCATCAAAATCCCTGCCCAACATCGCGAAACCATCGGACGGAACCGCAACTTTATCGGCGAGATAGCGGTCGGCTCCCCAATCGAAAGAATTCAATTCAACGACAGCGCCCGCGGCTTCGATAGCCTTTACAGCCTGGGGAATAACTTCTTTCCCGATGCCGTCACCTGGGATCACCGCAATACGTTTCTTCATGCTCACGTTGGCAACGTTAGCACAGGCTCGAACCATTCATAAACCCATGGCTCAAGTATTGGTTAGCAGCCATATCCTGTCGAACTGCGTGCTTCGCTATAATCAAGGCTTGAGCCTATGACTTCGACGACACTTCCGGGGGCGAATGGAACTGAGCAGAGCGGCGCAACTGTCGCAGTCGATTTCGGCGATCCTCGCACCGAATTTCAGACATTGCTATCAGGTTGCGGCGTCTATGACCTCAGCTCGCGGGCTAAGATAGCGGTGACCGGCAGTGACCGCATCCGGTGGTTAAACGGAATGGTCACGAACAATATTCGCGATCTTGCGCCTGGACGCGGCGTGTATGCCTTCCTTCTAAACGCGCAGGGCCGAATTCAGGCCGATCTCTACGCGTTTCAACGTAGCGACTCCTTGCTCGTGGATACGGAGCGAGTGCAACGGGAAAAAGTTTTGCAGTTGTTCGATCACTACATCATTGCCGACGATGTTGAGATCGCCGACGTCAGCGAGATGCTCACCGCAGTCGGATTTACGGGACCTGAAGCGCACCATGTTCTCGAACGCGCGCAGATAGCGCGTCCAGATCTTGCACCTCTGCAATTTCAGGATCTCACTTGGCACGAGAAGCCCGTCACTCTGTTGCGCTCCGGCGAGGAAGCTGCTGAGTCGTGGCAAGTGTGGATTGCTCCCGAGCACGCGAACGAACTTTGGAATGCGCTCGTCAAGGCCGGTGCGCGTCCGGTTGGGACGACGGCGCTGAATCTATTCCGTATCTCTCGCGGCGTCCCGCAATTTGGTGTGGACATTCGCGACCGCGATCTGCCCCAGGAGACCGGCCAAACGCGCGCGTTGAATTTCACCAAGGGATGCTACCTCGGCCAGGAGATCGTGGAGCGGATTCGCTCACGCGGCGCAGTTCATCGGCAGTTCACCGCCTTCGCGGTCGAAGGCGAATTGCCCGAGCCGAGTACAAAGATCCTGGCCGACGAAAAGGACGTAGGAGAGATCACAAGCAGCGCGGTTTTACCTCTGTTGAACGGAGATCGCTCCATCGCATTGGGCTATTTGCGACGCGAAGCCGTTGCAAAAGAATTGCGTGCGGGGACGGCGACGCTAAAGGCAGCCTCGCTTCCAATCGTCTGAATTCGATCGATGAAAACAATAATTTTCAAGAAAGCAAAATTCAAGAATCAGAATTTCGAGAGATAGGTAGACCATATGGCTCAAAAGAGAAAAGAAGAAAGCGAGTTCAAGGTAAGCGACAAGCGTCTGTTCACCGCCGATGGAGAACTGCGATCGGATTCCGTCGAAGAACAAATAGAGCCTCCTATCGCTGCAACGAGCGCTCCAACGATGGCTTCAACGGCCACCGCTCCAGCAGGTGTTTCCGAGATGCCTGCAGTGGCGCCCGCGCCACTAGCAACCGCGCCCGAATCCGATATCCCCGAACCACCTAGCGTCTCGGAACAACAGGTACAACACGACGCCTATAAGCAGTCGTCGCGCGATCTGGATGCGCAAGTTGAACTAAGTGGCCACTCGGCTAAAGAGCTGGAAATGAGTTTTGAACGCTTCATGGCGTCGCTCTACATGACGGCTATGATGCAGCTCGGATTAATGCACGAACAGGGCGGCCAGCCCGGAGTTGACTTGATCGGTGCACGGCAAACGATTGACACGCTAGGCATGATCGCTGAAAAAACCAAGGGTAACCTCACTCCGAAGGAAAAAGGATTTCTGCAAAACTGCCTCTACGAACTGCGCATGGCATACGTAGAGGTGACCAACGCGCTTGCGCATCCTCCTCAGGCACCCGGCCCAAGCACAGGTACAAACGGCTGATGCAGGCGACTCTGACGGTCTTAGGCAGTGGCACGTCGGTGGGAGTACCGACGATCGGCTGCGACTGCGCCGTCTGCCATTCGTCAGATTCGCGCGACCGGCGCACTCGCCCGTCTGTAATGATCAGCTACAACGATCGGAATGTACTGATCGACACCACGCCCGACTTCCGCGAACAAGCCCTGCGCGAAAAGATTACCCAGCTCGATGCCGTGTTTTATACCCATACACACGCCGATCACATCCTGGGCATCGATGATTTGCGCCCACTGACGTACAAGCATCTGCCGGGAAAACTTCCTCTGTACGCCGGTCCGCGAGCTTGCGAATTTCTGCGCAACATGTTCCGCTACATTTTCGAGCCTACTTATAAGTTTGGCGGATTGCCGCAAGTCGAACTGCATCCGATGGAAGGCCCGATCGAACTATTCGGCGCGCGCATTGAACCATTGACGGTAATCCACGGCGAAACCGCGATCCTTGGCTTCCGGTTCGGATCGGCCGCCTACCTTACCGATCACAGCGAAGTGCCGCCTGAGACGCTGGAGAAGCTGCGCGGTCTGGACATTTTGTTTTTAGACGCGCTGCGCTACAAGCCGCATCCTACGCACTCGACTATCGAGCAGTCGCTGAAGATTGTGGACGAAGTAAGACCGAAGCGCGCATTTTTCACGCACATTTGCCACGATCTGGCGCACGAGGCGACTGACGCCACACTACCGCCGGGCGTACGGTTGGCATTTGATGGAATGAAACTGGCATTTGAAATTTAGAGTCCTCTGCCGAGACGCAGAGGTCGCCGGACTTTTTCTTAAGTAAGGTTTTCTCTCGGCGTTCTCTGCGTCTCGGCGGTAAAAACATTTCCCGATGCAAACGTTCCACCATCTCGACGACGTGCCGGGCGACTTAGGTCCAACTTTGGTCAGCGTCGGCAACTTCGACGGTGTGCATCGCGCACACCAGCATGTTATCGACGAGATTGTACAGCGAGCGAAAGCAGAGAACGCGCAATCGGTCGTTGTCACCTTCGAGCCTCATCCCATCCGCATCCTGCGTCCAGACCACAATTTCAAACTACTGACTCCACTTCCAGAAAAATTGTGTCTACTGGAAGCCACTGGTGTCGACGTGGTCCTGTTGCTTCCATTCTCGCGCGATCTTTCACTGATGACACCGCACCAGTTCGCCCATGAGATTCTGAAGAAGCGTCTGCATGCTCTCGAGATTCATGAAGGCTACAACTTTCACTTTGGCCACAAAGCCGAGGGGAACATTGAAGTATTGCGCGAACTGGGACAGGAAATGGGATTTGCGGTCCACGATTATCCCGAGATGCGCCTCCGTGGTGAGCCGGTCTCGAGCAGCCACATCCGAAAGTTACTTTCAGAAGGACGAGTCAGCCGGGCGCGTCATTTGCTGGCGCGTCCTTTCAGCATTCTCTCTACACCTGGCCGTGGGCGGGGATACGGGGCGAAATACACCGTTCCGACCATCAACCTCGCGCACTACGAAGAACTCGTGCCCAAAGACGGCGTGTATATCACTCGAACCCGCGTCGGTGACGAGTGCTTCGATTCGGTCACAAATGTAGGGAACCGTCCGACATTCGGCGCCGATTCTTTTGCGGTCGAGTCACACCTGCTGAATTTTCATCCTCTCGAACTTTCACCTGAGACCGAGGTCGAACTCTATTTTCTGGATCGGCTGCGCGACGAGATCAAGTTTCCGTCGGTCGAAGCGCTGAAGGAGCAGATCGGGCGGGATGTGGGGAAGGCGCAGAAGTATTTGCGGCGGCTGGGGGGATGACGGTTCGTTCCTGAAGTATCAGTCATTTTTCATCGTTTTACTGACATACCCACTGTCAATACGAATAGAGTCAGTAAGAGGCTTCGGTTGAAACAATGCATCGCGAAGCCTATTCTATGGCTTTCCCGCGCTCGACTTTAGGAAAACGCTAACCATCAAGCTCGTCGCTGCTACAATCCCTCCCGCATGGCCATCAGCCCCATCCAACTCCTTAAGCAAGCCACTTCGGTCCAGCGTAGCATTCTCCTCGCCGCCGCTCTCGGTTGGATGCTCGATGCCTTTGACGCCATGCTTTACGCACTCGTCCTCACGTACGTGATGCGAGATCTGGGAATGTCGAAAGCGACATCCGGCCTTCTGTACACGCTCACTTTGCTAGCCTCGGGAATTGGCGGCATATTTTTCGGCTTCCTGGCCGACCGCATTGGACGCAAGCGCGCGCTGATGCTCAGCATTCTCACTTACTCGATCTGCTCGTTCGCTTCCGGCCTCTCGACTACTGTGCTTATGCTGGCGGTGTTTCGTTTCATCCTCGGACTCGGCATGGGAGGTGAGTGGAACACAGGTGCAGCCTTAGTCGCAGAAACCTGGCCCGATGAATTGCGCGCGAAGGCGATATCGGTGGTGCAGAGTTCCTGGGCAATCGGCTATGCACTCGCCGCGGTAGTTGCTGGCGTAGTTCTACGTTACTCGAATTGGCGCATGGTGTTCTTTGTAGGTATTCTGCCCGCCCTGATTACGCTGTGGATACAGGGTCGCGTGCCCGAATCGCAGATGTGGATGGAACATCGCAGGCGGGCAGAGCAAGACCAGAAGTCTGAACTACCGGCGTCGCAGAGTCCACAAAGCACTGAATCTTTTTTTCTCATCTTTCGTGCACCCTACGGCAAAAGCACCATCGTCCTTCTTCTACTCAATTTCTTTGGCTTGTTCGGCTGGTGGGGACTGTTCACCTGGATCCCTCCTTATCTCTCGCTTCCAGTTGCACAAGGCGGACGTGGCTTTGGCATCATGGGCACCACTACCCTTCTCCTGGTGCTCAATCTATGTGGGATGTTTCCCGGATATCTTAGCTTCGGATGGGTTGCCGACCATCTGGGCCGGCGCAGATCTTTCATTCTTTATCTTTTTGCCGCCGCTTTGCTTGTACCTCTGTATGCCTTAGCTCGTTCGCAAGCAGCACTGCTTGTGCTCGGAACAATTGTCGCTTTCTTTGGAACGGGTTTTTTTTCTGGCTCTGGCGTTATCGCGAGCGAGATATTTCCCACTCAAGTACGTGCGCGCGCCTTGGGCTTCACTTATAACGGTGCGCGCGCCTTGAGTTCGATCGCACCTTACGTAATCGGCCGGATTGGCCAAGCAAATGGACTAAGCTGGGCTTTTTATCTCTGCGGAGCGGCGTTTCTCCTGGCAAGTTTGATGGCAACGCAACTTCCGGAGACGAAGGGCAAAAGCCTGGAGTAGCTGGCCGGTCGTTCTTCTATAGTCGTTAGTCAAAAGTCTTTAGCCGTTGGGAACTCGACGATTCGCGAGCGATTATGGACTATCGACCAACGGCCGCGACTCATTCGATCGGTTCAACCAGCAACTCAGCGCTCCGAGACGCTCGTTCTGGCAACTGGATCAGTACAATTGCCACCAGCACCAGAACGATCCCTACCGTCTGCATCGGTTTCACTAACTCTCCCAGCACAAGCGCTGTGATCACTATGCTAAAGACCGGCTCCAGACAACTGGTGACGATGGCGCGGGTGGGCTCCAGATGCTGCAGGCCGGCGAAGTAACAGGAAAACGGTCCGAGCACAGAAACCAGGGAAAATACCAGCATGAATCCCCACTGCTGCCGATCGTAGTGCGCCGCTACTATTTTCCACGGCGGATTTACGAAAATCCAAAACGTTGACGTTGCCACTAGCACCCATAGCAGTACTTTCCAGCGGTCGTAGCGGGCCAGCACTTCGTGGCCGCCGACGTTGTAGAAGGCGAAAGAAAATGCAGCCAGTATCGCGGCCATCATTCCAATACCATCTATGCGGAAACCACCTGAGCCGACTAGGCCGACCGCTAATGCACAACCTACCACGGCAAGTCCAACTGCCGAGCTTCTCCGCAACGAAGGCCGTTGTGCTCCGCGCACTGCCGTATAAATCAGCACCCAAACCGGCGCCGTGTATTGCAGAATGATGGCTGTCGCGACGTTCGTTCGCTGAATCGCGAGGTAGTAGAAATAATTCGACGCCGCCACTCCCAGAATGCCAAGCAGAAAAAACTGCAACAGATCGCGACCAGGAACCCGGAGTACAGATGTTCCTCTTCGCATGAGCAATATCGGCAACAACACTGCCAGCGATATGGTCACTCGACTCTGTGATAGGACTAAGGGGTCGATACTTCCCAGTGAAGTCCTGAGCGGTTCTCCACCGCGCAGCAGACGCCCGGTAAATGCCGCGCGGCCAAGGGTCGCTGAAATTCCCCAAAGAAACGCCGCGCTTCCGATATAGAAATAGCCGCGCAGCGGATGAGCGCCAGCCTTCACGAAATGTGCTCGATGGTATAGGTGATCTTTGCCGTCTTCTCCAGCATCGCGGAAACCGAGCAGTACTTCTCTTTTGAAAGCCGGACTGCGTCTTCCATTCCCTTCTTTGACACTTCGCCACGGACGCGATAGGTGAGGTGAATCGAGGTATAGACGGCGGGATAGCCGTCCGCTCTTTCGCCCGCCGCATGTATTTCAAGACCAGTGAACGGCTCGCGTTTCTTGCGAAGAATGCCGACAACATCCGATGACGTGCAGCCGCATAAAGCGAGCAGCACTAACTCCATCGGGCTGTTCGCGGTTTTCTCTGCCCCCGCATCCGTCACGACTGCATGCCGCGAACTTGCCTGGCCTACAAATCGGTCTTTATCTGTCCAAATCAGTGAAGCTTCAATCATTGCCTCGTGCCTTTCGTTAGTCGTCAACACGAATCGTCAACGCGCTAGCGCCGGTTATCGGTTACCGGCTCTGGATGAATCAGAACTCGAAACAATTCCGGTGCGTCGTGCTTAAATTGGATCTCCAGCGAGGTCTGAACGTCATGCACCCGCGAGAGCGGCATATCATCAGGCAGCGTGCAGTGGCAGGATACATACAACCGTCCGCTCACCTTCTTGAACTGGAATTCGTGCACGTCGATCACCTCGGGAAACGCCTTCACAATACTCTTAAGGCGTCGTTCCAGCTCTGGCTCGCGGACAATTTCTTCTCCCGTTTCAATCGTTGCCGGCTCACTTTCAATGTGAGTAAGGATAGTCGTAATTTCAGGAACCTCGGCGCGCATCTCCGTTTCCAGACGAGTGACTTCATCGTGCGCCTGTTTCATGCTGAGTTGCTCATCGAGCTCCAGATGCTGCTCCACATGCAACTGCCCATTGAGATCCTGCACGCTGACGTCGTGCACATTGAAATTGTGACGGGTGGCAACAGCGCGGATACGGTCAAAAATATTCTCCGTCCTCCGCGCTCTGGGAACCGTGTGCACCATCACGTCGGCATCGGGCAGAACCTCGCGCACCCGCGACCTCACCGCATCCGATACTTGCTCCGAACGCTGGAACGTAAAATTACGTTCTAAGCCCACGGAAACGTCCGCGAAATAGCGGTTCCCAGCTTTCCGAAACCGGACGCGCTCCACCTCCAGCACGCCGTTTACAGTTCTGATCCGGTCTAGAATCTGGTTGCGCACGCCCGCAGGCGCCGCATCCAGCAGAGCATCCACTGTTCTTCGCGCCAACCGCCAGCTCACGGAAACAACTACGCCCGCCACGAACAACGCGGCGATCGGATCGGCTTGCCGCAGCCACGCAACCTGATAACTACGCCCAGCCCATACCAGCGCGAGGCCGACAATCACTACTCCGCTCGACCAGATGTCGGTTGAGAAATGCAGCGCGTCTGCCTCGAGTGCCTGACTATCATATTTCGTGGCAATGCGACCGAGTGCGCGCGAGCGCCAAGCGTCGACCGCCATGGACAGAAACATGACGAGGAACGCGGCCACGCTGGGCTCAATTTCTACGCTGTGAAAGAACAGCCGTTTCATCGATTCGTAGACAATCCACACGCAGGTCAACAACAGCAGACCAGTCTCAATGAAGGCTGAAAAGTTTTCGAACTTCCCGTGTCCATACTGGTGATCCGCATCTGCGGGCTTGTCAGAGACCCGCACCGAGAAAAATGTCACCAGCGCGGCGAGCAGATCCAACCCAGAGTGTGCCGCCTCCGACAAAATTCCCAGCGAGCCGGTTGCTATGCCTACGGCAATTTTCAGGCTCGTGATCAGAAGAGCGGCCAGCACCGAACTCCCGGCAACGGCACGCTTTTCGCGGCGCATCGACACAGAATCAAAGGTGGCCTGAATTTCTGGCATAGACGTCATTATCGCTTTGGATTCGCCTGCCGCCAACCCCTCATCCCCCTTGCCTCGTCTCCGGCGGGACATGCTACGATGACACTCGCTGTAATTTCTCCTGTGGAGGATGTTGATTCATGCGTTTCCAGTACCTCGTGTGTCTTCTGCTTGCAGGCCTGGCCTACGGACAGGCCGCGCAACCGGCTGCACCGCCCGCCGCTGGTGCAAAGCCGGATCAGGCGGCTTCCGCTAACACCGATAAGGCCCCCGAAGTTCAGGTTGGGCCCGACGATGCGGTGATCACGCTGAAAGGTTTTTGCACCGATACAACTCTACAAGGTGACGCCTGCAAAACCGTGGTCACGCGCGCGCAATTCGAGAAACTCGCTGAAGCCTTACAGCCAGGAATGTCCGTACCGGCCCGTCGCAATCTGGCAACCAGGTATTCCACTATGGAGAGGATGTCAACCGAAGCCGAAAAACGCGGCCTCGATAAACAACCCAAGTTCGAAGAAGTGATGCACTACGCACGTATGCAAATTCTTTCCCAACAACTGAGCATCGCGTTGCAGCAAGACGCGGCCAAAGTTAGCGATAGCGACATAGAGGGCTACTACAAGAAGAATGAACTTAGTTACGAGCAAGCTACGTTCGCGCGGATTTTCATTCCCCGCGCCAAGCAAATCGCAAACCCGGTCGTAACACCCAAGACCGTCGAGAAGGCAACGACTCCAGAAGCGGCTCCGTCGCAGCCGCCGACGGAAGCACAAAAAAAGGCTGCCGAAGCAGCGATGGATAAAGTCGCCGCTGATATCCGCGCCCGCGCTGCCCAAGGCGAAGACCCCGACAAACTGCAAAAAGACGCTTATCTCGCCGCTGGACTACCGGGAAATGCCCCGAACACAAAGATGGAGAAAGTTCGCCGCACGACGCTACCTCAGACCCATCAAGTGATTATGGATTTGAAGCCCGGTGAAGTCTCCCAGGTGATCTCCGATCCCAACAGTGGCCATTACGTCTACAAGATGATTAGCAAGGAAACCTTGACTCTCGACAACATGAAACCGGAGATCCAAAAAATAATTGCCGGCCAACGTTATCGCGATAGCATGCAAAGTTTCCAGGGCGATGTTGATCTAAACGAAGCCTACTTCGGTCCAACCCGAAATCCCGCCGTGCCGATTCGCCAAAGGGGAGCAAAGCCGTCTGATCAGCCGGCCGATGATCCTGACTGAGAAGATCCCGACTAAATGGATACGGCAAAGCCAACCATCATCATCACGGGCGTTTCGGGCAATCTCGGTCAGCGGCTCGTGCCGCAGCTTTCGGATTACACAGTGGTGGGCGTCGATGTCACGCCCCCCACTCATTCCACGATAGATCGCTTCGTACCGCTCGACCTGGGCAAAGAGGAATCCGCACGCGAGCTCCTGCTTCTGCTGCGCGAAGTGCAGCCGACGTCGGTGGTGCACCTGGCGTTTGTGATCGATCCCCAACGCTCAGGCGTTCTGGATGTCGATCGCATGTGGCGCATCAATGTGGCTGGCACGGCCCGTGTGATGGAAGCGATTACTGAGGCCAACCGGAATAGTGGAACCGCTATTCGGCAGTTCATCTTTCCCAGCAGTGTATCGGCGTATGGCTCCGATCTGCCCGCGCCGGTCGCGGAAGACTCGCCGCTCGCCGCTCACACGCTGCCCTACGCCATCCACAAAAAAGAAAGTGATCTGGTCGTACAACAGCGTGCGCCCGCCTTGCGCGGATGCGGCGTATTCATTTTGCGTCCCCACATTTTTGCGGGAGCCACCGTCGAAAATTATCTGATGGGAGCCTTCCGCGGAACGCCGAACGGAAAAGGATCGCGAGCCGCCCACATGCGCCAATCGGCGAAACGGCTGCCGTGCATGTTGCCCTTCGGGCAGAAATATCTGGACAACAAAATTCAGTTCGTCCATGTCGATGACATGGCCCGGCTGATCGCCTGGATACTGAAGCGCGAACCGGAAGCCCAGCGGCTGACCATCCTGAACGTGGCTGGTCGTGGCGATCCTTTGACCTTCGCACAGTGCATCGAAATGGCGCACGCCAAATTGTGGCGAGTTCCCGGACAATGGGGGATGCGTCGAGTTCTACAGTTTTTGTGGAACTGGAAGATCTCAGCGATTCCGCCAGACGCAGTTCCTTACATGACCGGAGAGTACATCATGAACACCGACCGTCTAAAGAAATTCCTCGGCGACGACTACGCGCGTGTGATCCAAAAAACCAATGCCGAGGCGTTCGCCGATTCCTTCCAGAAAAACGGCGCCAAAGTATAGATGCGGGTTTTTATTATCCTGAACATTAATAATAAAGAAGCCCAAAAGCTCGCCGATCGACTGCTCGAAATTGGAATTTCTGAATTATTAATCACGCGGTTGGCCCAAATCGATGAGCTCGGAGACACGAACGACCGGGAAGGTTTTGTGCAGCGTCGAGCCATCCGATAAACATGCGCCTATTTGTTGGCGTAGTGCTCAGCCCCTATAAAATGCAGGGAGACATACGGTTCATCACCGACCACCCAGCTGTCGTGACCGGGAGGTCCGGGCGGAATGTAGAAGAGCGAACCAGCGCGGAGTTCGTGAATGGTACCGTCCTCCATCGCAGCTGTGGCGCAGCCGGAGAGTACTAATCCAACATGCTCTACGTTGCAGCGCGAAGCGCCGACGCTTGGCCCGACGTGAACGGACCATTTCCATCCGGGCTCGTAGGTGGCCCGGCCGATGGTCATGCCGCCGATGCGGACGAGTTCGAATTTTCCTTTTTCGAAGGTTCGTATCTCGTCGGGTTCTTCAAAACGTTTCAGAACGGTCTCAAGCATAGAATTCGTCTGCAACCTCGGGGCTAAACGCTCCGCACGCCTCGGTACAGCCCCGCGACGCCAAATGTGTACGGGGTCCAGGAGACCTTGCGAAATCCGGCCTGATGCATGCGGTTGAGCATTTCATCGGGCGATGGAAAGCGTTCGACGGACGCCGGCAAATACGCGTACGGACCGCGCACTCCGGAGACCACGGTGCCGATTGCTGGAAGGACGGTTTTGAAGTAAATACGATAGACGTGTCCGAGCAAGCCGCCGGGTTCTCCGAAATCGAGAATGCCGCATTCGCCGCCGGGCGCGAGTACACGTGCGATCTCGCGCAATCCCGCATCGTAATCAGCCAGATTTCGAAAGCCAAAGGCCGACGTTACCAGATTGAAATGGGCATCGGGAAACGGCAGTCGCAATGCATCGGCTTCGATCCATCGCGGAGAGCGCGGAGCTGCAGTCTTCCCTTTCGCGGATGCGCGCTGCAGCATGGCATGAGAAAAATCAGCGCCAAGAATTTGCGCGGTGCCTGAATCGCTGCGTCGTCGCAATGCAAAGGTCATATCCCCTGTGCCGCAGCAGAGATCGAGTACGCAAGCGTTGGGACGCTTGAGAATAGCGTCGAACCGGCGCGCCGTGCGCCACCACCACAAACGGTCAATGTTGAAGGAAAGAACATGATTGAGCAGGTCATAGCGGGGAGCGATCGAGGTGAACATCTCGCGAACGGCCGCTGCTGCTGAGTCGCGATCTCGCGCACCGGCAGGAGCCGCGCCGATTACCCGCTGATTGACTTCCTGATTCATATAACTGTTACTGGTCGACGGGCGAAGCGCTCGCCGCTCCATCACTATACGGCACTAATTCCGCGCCAGTTTCCGAATCTCGTCGACGGCCACGCGTACGATCGCTTCCGGCACATCGCTTGTGATCTCAACTTTGCCAATCTCCCGCGGCAGAACAAAGTGCACTACTCCCCGCCGTGTCTTTTTGTCGGAATGCAAACGCTTCAGGATATTCGCGGTCTTCAACTCCATGCGTGGAAGGCGACCAAAACCAAGAACAGCATTGGTAACGCGTCCAGCCGTTACGCTATCCAACTTGCCCGTCGAAAGCGCGATGTGGGTAGCCGCGATCATGCCCCAAGCCACAGCCTCTCCGTGGAGCAACTGCGTATAGCCAGTTTCAGCTTCAAGCGCGTGACCAATCGTGTGTCCAAAGTTGAGCACTTGCCGCAAGCCGCCTTCGCGTTCGTCGGCACTCACTACCGAAGCTTTCAAGCGGACTGAATCGGCAATTACTTTTTCAACGACCACGGGATCGCGATCCAGAATCTCGCGACGTCGATCTTCGAACAGTTTGAATAATCCGGGATCTCCAATGATTCCGCACTTCAACGACTCGTAGAGACCAGCGCGATATTCGCGGGAAGGAAGCGTATCCAGAACTTGAGGGTCGATCAGCACTGCACGCGGTTGATGAAAAGTTCCTAGCAGGTTTTTGCCCGATACAAGATTGACGGCCGTTTTCCCACCGATCGCCGCGTCCACTTGCGCCAACACAGTTGTCGGTATCTGGATGACATCGACGCCTCGCATATAGACCGACGCAAGAAAGCCAGTAACATCGCCTACTACTCCACCACCGAGTGCAATCAACGTGACGCCGCGATCCGCACCTAGTTTTACAAGTTTCTCGGCCAGCTTCTCCAGTGTCGTAAGACGTTTCGAGCGCTCGCCGTTGGGCATCTCCAAGAGGCTGGTTTCGATACCCGAGGTCGACAGCGATTTCTGCAAGACCTTTGCCCACCGTTGACGCACGGGCGGAACGGTAACTATAAACGCGCGGCGGGTTTCAAGAAGCTTGCTGAGTGTTTCTCCGGCACGCACGAGTAGTCCTCTGCCGATGAGGACTTCATAAGAACGCGACGGCGTGACCACTGGAATGCTGATCATGAATATTCATCATAGCGTATGTGTGCTCCGCATTTTCCGCAGATAAAGGCAGCCGCAGCTATTCGACCGGTTCCTTTTGCGGATTCATTAGCGAAGCGATAATTGAGGTGCCTAAGACAAAAAGAACAAGCGCCAACGCCCACTCGATTGGAACGTGAACGTAGTGATCTCCCATCATCTTGAGCCCGATAAAAACTAACACTAGGGACAGTCCGTAATGGAGATAGTGAAACATGTTCATGATTCCCGCGAGGGCGAAGTACATTGAACGCAAGCCAAGAATGGCGAAAACAGTCGACGTATAAACAATAAAAGCATTCAGCGTGATAGAAAGCACCGCGGGTATCGAATCCACCGCAAAAAGGACATCGCTGGTCTCGATGACCAGAAGCACGACAAATAGCGGGGTGGCGTAGAGTCCATTCCTACGCGTGAAGAACCGGCCACCAACATATTCCTGTGTGACCGGCAGAATCCGGCGGAATAAAATCAGGACGGGATTCTTCTCGGGATCGATTTTCGTCTTGCCCTGCCGCAGAAGCCTGAATCCGGAGTAGATAAGCAAGGCGCCAAAGATATAGGTGATCCAACTGAAGCGTTGGATCAGACCCACGCCAGCCAGAATGAAGACGCCCCGCATTAGCAGCGCGCCGAGAATTCCCCAGAACAGCACTTTATGCTGATGCTGTTCTGGCACCTTGAAATAATGGAAAGTGACCAGGAACACAAAGAGGTTGTCCAGGCTAAGCGAAAGTTCAATTGTGTAGGCTGTCACGAACTGAAGCGCTTGATCTCGCCCGTGCCAGAAAAACTCCAGCACCGCGAACAGCGCCGCGAGCGCAACCCAGACTCCAGACCAAGCAAGCGCTTCACGAAATCCTACGCGGTGGGGGCGGCGATTTAAGACGCCAAGGTCGAGCGCCAGCATTGCCGCCACAAACAAGTTAAAAAGAATCCAGAAGATGAGCACAGTGAATCTTACGACAGACGATGCACCTACTGAAGTCTTGCGCGCTTGTCGTTGGCCTACTCATCCCAGATGCCCGTGGCCCAGTTCCTAGTCGAGACGATTTCTCGCACGAGGAAACGTCGGCTTAGTGGACCGCACTTTCCGCCGATATTGTCACTACTGTGGGCTCGACCTTCTTTTTGCTGACAGTCTTTCTGCCCCTGCTGCTGGGCTTCTTCTCCCTAATCTTCCTCTCGCTGGTATGGAAATGGGAGCCGGCAGGCTCACGGCTGATTAAGTCGGCCAGCGTTGTATTTTCCAAAATCTTGGCGGCCGCATCTCGTACATCCAAAAACACTCTGTATAGAGCGCTGTGATCGGCATCGCGATCAATCAGAACTCGCAATTGATCGGCATCGCCAAATGGAGCGAGCGGCCCGTCAATCAAACGGATGATTTCGCTCAACCGGATATCCGAGGGTGGGCGGCGCAACCGATATCCACCCTTCGCGCCGCGCACGCTTTCCACAATGCGCGCATTTTTCAGTTCCAGAAGAATTAGCTCTAGAAATTTTTCGGGGAGATTTTCTTCGTAGGCAATGTCGCGAATCCGGATCGCACCCTGCGTGTAACGTCTGGTCAACACCATCATCGCCTGCAGCGCGTACAGTCCCTTTTGGGAAACTTTCATATCACCTCACCGTTACCTATCCCTATATTAAAGATAGGCATTATAGAAAATGCAAGCGTACAGCCAAAACAACGAAATTTGTTTGCTTGAGTTGGCCCTGTTATTTCAGCAAGTTATCTGTGGGAAGAGGACTTCAAGGAAAGGCTCGATAGGTAATACTTTGCACTTTCAAGAAGGTAGGACTGTCTTTATCGAAAGCTGCCCGCCGGGTCAGAATGAGTCAGCGCAAGCGCAAAATCTCAACGGTGATGTTATCAGGCCCACCGCGTTCCCTAGCCAGTTCAATCAGCTCGCGGCCCGCTTGTTCCACATTTTTATTGTCTACCGCGTCAAGAATTTCGGGATCGCGTACTTGTCCCCACAAACCGTCGCTGCAGATCAGCAGCACATCTTCTGGTCGCAACGGTTCTGGCTGTGCAGGTGAGTCCATGATGAGATCTGGGTTCGTCCCTAAAGCCGCGGTTAAAATGTTGCGTTGCGGATGCGTTTCGGCTTCCTCGGGGCTGATCATTCCTGACTCCACCAGCCGTCCGACATAGGAATGGTCGCGCGTTACTCGCGTAATGTGACCGTCGCGGATCAGGTAGAGCCGCGTGTCGCCAACGTGCACGTAATAGAGCGCGTCATATTGCGCGTCCTTTTGTGTCCCCCTAACTATCGCAACCGCGGTGCAAGTGGTTCCCATACCGCGCAATCCGGGATGCGCAAAGCTGTACTGCCGGATCTGATCGTGGGCTGCCTGCAAAGCCTCAATCAACGCCTGCTGTGGATCAGCATCGCCAAAGTCGCGATAGACCGCCATCAGGGTCTCGACCGCCAGTCGACTGGCTTCCTGACCGCCCTCATAGCCACCCATACCGTCCGCTACGACCGCTAGCCTTCCCTTGCGCAAAAACTGTTGGTCATCCTCCGGCTCCCAGTAACCGAAGGAATCCTCGTTATTTTTGCGCACGCAACCGATGTCAGACTGGCTTGAGACTTCGATACCGGCACGAACCTTCATCCGGGCACGACTTCAATTATGGGGATGACGAGCATAGGAGAATTGGCTCACGGCAAACCTTGGATTATAAAGGGTACGGGCGGGGCGCTCAAACAGGAGGGTGCAGAGGTTCTGTTCCGACTGGAGATGAGCAGCCCCAAAAAAGAGGCGAGGACGGCTGTCAGACTGCCGTCCCCTGCGGATCAACCAAATCAGTTATTGGATACTTAAGTCGTAGGTGCCGGGCCACATTCTGAAGTGGGATTGGTGGTACTGTATACCCCCGCCTGAGAGGCAACCGCAACATATACCGGCGGAGAAACGAATGACCCATAGGTAGCTGTGACCGAATAGGAGCCGCTCAATCCCCAGGCTGGGGCGGTCGCTGGGGGCGTCGCGCCATTTTGCCATGTGCAAATAAAGGGCGTCACAGCTGTGAGAAGTCCAGACGGACTCAACAGAACAGTCTGTGGTGGAGCGGGGAGCGGATCGTTGAATTGGTCAACGCTACCCGGGGTAATTGCTATCTGGTAAGTAATCCCACCACCCCCAAGCAGCTTGGCCGATCCATTGCTGTAATTCCCCCACGCATAGACCTGAAGCGTCCCGCCTTCGCCTTGCAGGTCGAGGGTGCCGGGCGCGGACTCGGATGTGTTTGAGGGCGAAAGCTGAATGGACTTAAGGTCGTTGGTCGTTCCGCAGCCCAGCATGCTGAACACCAGCAGCGCGCAAGCTAACGCGGCAAAGAGAGTTTTACGATTCACCGCCGAGTACCTCCATAAGGAAATCTTCGGTATCGTCGCAGCATCCGTCACACCAGGCAAGGTAACCAAAGTCACGGCACTGCACGGACGGGAGGCTCTGTCCGGTCGCGTACTTACCGCTGTGTCCGCATCGCTGAAATGTGGCGGGATTGGTAAGTCATCTACAATCAGTCTATGCCTGACCAAAAGTCCGACCCAAGGTCCGATCAAGGAGTGCCCCTGCCGTCGCAGCCTGCACTACCGCCCAATCCGATCACCGATTTTCACATCGGCGAGGAGTTCGGAACCGCCAAACGTAATCTTCCGCCGGCTCGGATCGTTCTGATCTGCATTGCTGCAGTCGCCGTCGTGGTGGGGATATTCGCTTTTAACGAACGACCGAAGCCTCAGGGCACGGGTTCGATTGATTTTGTGGCTGCGACCGAGGTGCCCGGTCAGGACACGATCCTCGCCGCTGTCACTTTGACATTGCGGAATACGGGCAAGAAGCCATTGTGGATTAAGACTCTGAAAGCGCAACTCACTACCGCGGAAGACAAAACTTTCGACGACGAGGCCGCATCCGCGGTGGATTTCGATCGCTATTTTCAGGCGTTTCCTGTTTTGAAAGAGAGTTCCGAGCCGCCGCTTCCGCCCGAAACCAAGCTGCTAGCTGGAACAGAACAGAAGGGGACGATCATCGTCAGTTTCAAGGTCACAAAGGAAACTTTTGATCAGCGAAAAGCCCTGACGGTGACGATCCAACCCTATGACCAGGTACTGCCCGTGGTATTGAAGTGATGGCGACTCGCCATTAACACAATCCTCGCGCTTCACTCGTTCTCCAGTTGTTTTCGTGCCTCTGCCAGCGCGGTCTTCTCGGATCCGCTCACTTTCGGATACTTCAGACTCATGCCCTTCAATGCATCCACGACGGCTTGTGCAACTACCAGCCGGGTAAACCATTTGTTGTCTGCAGGCACGACGTACCAGGGCGCATGGTCACTCGAGGTGTGTCGAATCATGTCCTCATATGCGTCCTGATATGCGTCCCAGAACTGGCGTTCTTTTACGTCGGCTGCGGAAAACTTCCAATTTTTATCAGGGGTATCCAGGCGTTCAAGGAAGCGGCGTTTCTGCTCTTTCTTGGAGAGATGAAGGAAGAATTTGAGCACCCCAATGCCATTTCGCGTAAGGTAACGCTCAAAACAATTGATGTCTTCAAAGCGTTCCCGCCAGATCTCCTTTGTGACCAGGGGTTTCGGGAGTTTTTCGTCCTCCAGAACCTCGGGGTGGACACGCACCACTAGAACTTCCTCGTAGTACGAACGATTGAAAATGCCGATGCTGCCTCTCTCCGGTAAGCACTTGGTCGTGCGCCAAAGATAGTCGTGATCCAATTCCTCTGCCGAGGGCTGCTTAAACGGCCACACATCAACTCCCTGCGGATTCACACCGGACATGACGTGCTTGATCGTTCCGTCTTTTCCCGCTGCATCCATGGCCTGGAAAATCAGCAGCAGACCCCAGCGGTCTTGCGCAGCAAGAACGGCCTGCAACTGGCTCAATTGTTCGACGCCATCTGCCAAGAGTTCCTTGGCCTGCGGCTTTAATTCTGATTTGAGTCCGTGCGTGTCCGCGGGATCGTGATCTTTGAGGCGAAAGTGTTTGCCGTGTTCGATCCGGTAGCGGTTGAGCAGCCTGTCAATTTTCATAACGTCGCTATAAGTAACTCTACATTGTTGCCGATTCTAGTGTTGCTGATTATAGATAGAGTTGTTCGGCGTGGGATCGTCGTAATCACGGCCGTATTTGTTCTTGTGCGCAATGTGCTGCCCATTGATTTCCGGAACTCGAATCACTCCGAGCGATGAAGTATTCTCTGTAATCCTGATTTCTCGAGTCAGGGGCTGCGTGTTTTCTGCTCCCATCCCTTCGCTCCAGACGTGCAACATGTACCGCCCGTAGGGTACCGCAGCCATGGTGAGTTGTCCGTCTGCGGTGGAAATGGCATACAGTGGCGTCGTCAGCGCAATCACAACCGCGCTCATCTCGGGATGAATATTGCAGAAAATATAACTGATTCCCGGCCGGTCGAATCGCACCATCCGCGAAGTACCTGCTTCGTATAGACCAAGATCAAAGCGCTTCCCTTCGAAAAGTGAAAAAACGTTGTGGAAGAAAGGATCGTGGTTAGGAAACTCCACCATCGACCCGGCTGGAACCACCAGGATGTGAGGCTGAAAACTCTTGTCCTTCTGCACCAGTCGCAGGTTTGCCGGTGGGCTTGGGGACGAATTTGGCATCGTCGACGTCGCGTCTTCTCCCTCTGGCGAGACTGGCGTCAACCACACTACTGTAGCCGGGATTGCCTGTTGCCGTTTCTTGCTCGCACTTGCTGCACTAATCACCTGGACGCGGCCGCGCACCGCCATTGTCATTATTTGCGAATTTACCGGTGTGGTTACCTGCGCGCGCAATCCGTCGGCGCCGACGCACAACATCGCGATCCACATCAGGGTTCTTCTATGGCTCATCGTCGATGGTTTATCTTAACGCTTCTTACCTTATTGCCTATCGTTGTCGCTTTCGTCCACCACTCTAGAAAAGGACTCCCATCATCAAATTTAGTTGTCCCGCGTCGTTCCTGCCATCGGTAAGCGAATATGTCGTCAGGTGCCTGTATTCCGCGGAAAACAAAAGGTCCGACCGGGGACGGTAGATCATGTTCACAAGGCTTCCCTGATTTCTCGCCAGGGTTGCATTCCCGTATGCCTCCGCATAGGGAAAATATTTCAAATCACTAGCATATGGATTATCCATCCCAATGGCCGCATTGAATTCCCATTTGTTTGCGGGCCGATATTTTAACTGCGCCCAACCTCCGATCGAGTCCAAGGCTTGTACTTCCGTATTGGGCAATATCGGATTGCCGCTGAACAACACGCTGCGCCCGATTCCACCGTATAAGCCGCCCAATGCTCTTCCGCGATAAAACTTGCCGCTCAAAGTAAACTGGCGATTGAGCGGCAGTTCGATATCGGCCATTCCAGCCCAGCCATCGACGTTCCTGTTGAAGCCATAATCCTGCCGGCTGTAGTATCCGCCTGCTCCCACCTGCAACGGTTGTCCGAAAGTATTTCGCTTCCATGCGATTCTTGTGCCATACGCTGGTTGACGCGATGATTCCCCCGGTCCTGGCTGCCGGTAGTAAGCCGAACCCGGCGTTGTTCCGGGCGTTTCGCCAGTTAGAGGATCCAGAATCCCTCCCTGAAATAAGAGGCTAGAATCTTCTCCCAGCACCACTCGGTGTTCTATGCGTATCTGTGGTACCCAACTCCACAAGTTTCCGGCGTAGGTGAGTGCCGGGATCGCCAGCGAAGCAAACGACGTTGGCGAGTTCGGCGAAAAGAAAATCCCGTCCTGGCCGACCACGACCGAGGTATTTGTCCAGTCCATGCGCATGGTCGCGGTCTTGAGCCGAACCAACCCGGAATTGATACCGTTGGGAACCGCCGGGAATCCGCCAGCCAGATCGAGTTGCAGGTCAGCTTTCGTCTTTGCACCCGCCACGGTCGGACCAAACGTCTCAAAACCGATCTCCGACTGTCGCAGTGTCGCCCCAAAACTCCCGCCAGAGTCGCCTGCCGGCCTGGCATATGCGAGCGTGGGAAGATCAACGCTATCTACTACACCTTGATTGCTGACGAGGTTCATCAAGACGATGCCAGACACCCGCAATCGGTACTTCGACGCGCTCTCCACTTTTGTCTGATACTGATCGTCTACCTTTCCACTCAGCAATTGGTATTCCTCGTCAAGGCTAGCCGCGTGTTCGATCTTCTTCTGATTTTCTTGTTCTTGTTTCTCATCTTGCGGTGTGCCGTTTTGCATGGCACTCTGCCCGCCGTTTGTTTCTGGCATCGAATTGGTGGTGGCCGGCTTCACCATAGCGGGCCTGAGCACCGCGTTCTGCATTGCCCCGGTACGGACTTCTCCTCTGCGAATTTCATCAAGCTCCCGGCGGAGCTCCACCGTTTCGGCGTGAGCGCGCTGCCAATCGGATCGCATGTCGGCGACTGCTTCCTGCAGCTCGCGCACTTGCTCACTCAATTCGCGCACAGAGTCATTCAACGACTCGGTACCGGACGACAGAGAAGGTGGCTCTGTCCGATTCGCAGCTTCCTGTGCGAGGCCGGAAGCGGTGCATGCCATGACTCCCGCCAGCATTACACTGGATAACAATTCAGACCCGCGAGTCATCTTTCTTATGTTTACGATCATGTCGCCTCCTGCCACTCTCCGATTAGAGTTCACGTTCGTCATCTGTACTTTTGAGTCTGTCTTTCAGATATAAACTCTCGGATCTAAGCTCTGGGATCTAAATTCTCGATGCTGACTTCCAGGAGTGCCTATTTAGATTTATGGCGTTCTACATGACATGCCGGGTCGCTAGAGCATTCTCCGTTAGGGGATTCAGCGGGATATTGATGCGAAATGTTGTTCCAGAAGCCGACGTTTGCTCGACGACAACGTCTCCTCCGTGGTCTTGGAGAATTTTTTGGACCACCGTCAATCCCATCCCGGTCCCATTTTCCTTGCCATAGCTAACGAAAGGTTCGAACAGCCGGTCACGCACCGCGTCTGCGATTCCCGGACCGTTATCCTCTATTCGGATTTCCAGACTCTCGCCTTTGCGCCTTAAGCCGATGTCGATCTTCCCGGATTCCGCCGGTACCACTTCACATGCATTCAGCAGCAAGTTCAGCAAAGCACGCTCCAGCTTTTTGAAATCGAACCAGCCCTCGGTTGATCCATCCCCGGTGATACGAATACGAATGCGCTGAAATTCCGGATGCGCCTTCACTCCTTGTACGGCTCGATCGACGGCTGAACGAACGTCGCCATACGACGGCCGCAACGATTCTCGGGTGCGCGAAAATTCGAGCAGCGATTCGATCAAGTCCGTCATCTGATTGACGGCAATCCGTATCTCCGCGTAAAGATCTTCGCGCTGTCCGGGCGTCAGGTTGCTCTCACAAAGAAATTCTGCATTCGCCATGACCGCTGCCAACGAATGCCTAAGATCGTGCGAGATTGAGCTCGCCATCCGTCCAATGGTTGCAAGTCGTTCCGCGTCCAATAACTCTCTCTGTGTTTTCTGTAGATTCGTTCTCATCCGGTCGAAGGTTCCGGTTACCTCGGCGACCTCATCACCGCCCCACACAGGCAGGGGATACGCATAATCTCCGTGCTCCAGGGCACGTACTCCCGCCACGAGATTTTCCAGCGGACGTGTAAATGTGTGCGAAATTAAAAAAACCAGCAGGCTGCCCGCCAGCACGGCTGTCAGTCCCAGCGCCAGCAGTAACTCATTCAGGCTCCTCAGGAATGCAGTTGCCTGATCAAACGACTTCAATACCCAGAGATTGAGCGTTGTTCCACCGGGCGTAGACAGATCCACCGATGTTGCCAAGAATTGTTCTTCGCCAAGTGGGATTTGATCGCCTTGAGGCAGTCCTCCAGCAACGGTCCTGGGCGGAATTCGCAGCAATTCAGACTCCTGGGCGGGTTTCAGCGTGCTGCGCGCAATCGCGTCTCCATAACGAAACGCCACTTCGCTCGCAGCCATACGACTCAGACTCCGAGCAAAGCCGTCGTCGATTTCCTCGCCCAGGAGCAGGTATCCCAGAACCTGTTGCCTGCTTGCCGGACCAAAATAAATATCCTGGAGAAAAACTTCGTAGAGGTGTCCGTCGACGTACCACCAGTGTCGGGTTTCTCTACTCGACACAACGGTAGGGAAAAAATCCTGCCCCTGACGAACCGTAATCTCCTGCGGCGTGGCCTGCAGAGCCATCACCTTTCCGGAAGAATCGGCCAGCAGCAACAAGTCGCTGCCCGCCAGTTGCCATAGATCCCGCGACGCATCCTGGATGGTTGCCGGATCATGCGTGGTCATCAATGCCCGCACGTTCGGGAGGTCAGCCAGTAACGCTGCCGAACGCTCGAGGGTAATCTCCCGCTGCCTTTGAAAATTGTGGAATGCGGAGACGGAATTCTGCAGATCGCGCTGGATGCCTAACCGCACCTCTCGCTGCACGGTACGCCTGACCACCAGAAGTGTGGTGAAAGTCAATGCCGCTGATACTGCCACCATGGAAAGCAGGAACTTGGTCCGCAACCGAATTCCACCCATGGATAAGCCCTCAATCACTCTATTGATTCCGTTTTGTTGACCTGTTTACGGTACAAACTTGTAACCCGAGCTGTGTACGGTGCGGAAATGCAAAGGATTCGCTGGGTCTTTCTCTACCTTTTGCCGTAGCCTCAGGATGTGGTTATCGACTGTTCGCGTGCTCGGATAATTACGGTACCCCCAAACGTGGTTCAACAGTTCCTCGCGTGACAACACTCTCTCCGCATTCTGGATCATGAATTTCAACACTTTGAACTCTTGCGAGGTCAGCTGAACTAGGGCACCTTCCCGCCACAATTCCATTTTCGTGAAATCAACTTTTACGTCGCCAAAAGCAAAAGTCTCGGTTAGCGGAGCTCGCGTCGAACGCCGCATCGCCGTGCGCACTCGCGCAAGAAGTTCCCGCGGACTAAAAGGTTTGGTCACGTAGTCATGCGCGCCCAACTCCAGGAGGAGCACCTTATCCATCACTTCGGTCTTTGCGCTTAGAATAACGATCGGCAATGAGGGCGATGCCTGACTGATTTCCCGACAGACATCCTGCCCCGGAGTGCCAGGCAAACTCAAATCCAGCACCAAGACGGAAGGTGCCGCCGCTCGAAACATCTCCAAGCCCGTCGCTCCGTTCCCAGCGATATCTACCATGAAGCCTTCGGCTTCAAACAAACGCTTGAGAGCTTTTTGGACCGCACGATCGTCCTCGATCACCAGAATCCGCTCGGAAACGCCCGGAACTGCTTCCGCAGTCGTCGTCGCAGCCGCTACAGCTGAAGAAATGTTTCTATTCACAAATGCCCCCAACGCCGATTGGCATGAATCATACCCCTAAACTCTAGCCTGATATCAGGTTAATGGCACATTTCAGGATAGAAAGTGACATGAATTTGACAATTTAGTGACAAGTGCAAAGGCATGAGGGACGTGATAGAAAGCTGTGCGCAACTGTGCATTACCGGCCTTTTTACAAAAATTCTCCGGTGTCTCAGTTCAGCTGGAGTCTTTTACAGGAAGACTCCCGACGAGCGCGAGTTTATCGCCAAACCTGCTCAATATCTCAATATGCTAATAGCTTGGCCTCTGGGCCTTCCGGTAGGAGTCGCAGTTGCGAGCGAATTCTCCGTGGTAAACTCCGGTGTTACCGCTCGCATCGAACCGTCCAATGGTTTCTGGCCGATCAACTCGTCTTTTGATTGCCGCGGCCATGATCGTCGCGCTGACCGCCTGCGGTGATCCCAAGTACCAGCCTGCGGCGATTGTCGTTACATTCAGCACGGAATTCCCGCCTCCCACCGCGCTCGCTACCAGCGCCACTTCTGGGATAGCGGCTATCGTTACCAACGGCCCGGAAAATCCTAGTGTGACTTTTACATGTGCGCCAGCCGGACACTGCGGCACATTTGCTCCGAACCCCGTCGCCAGCAATATTCCGACCACCTACCAGGCTCCTCCCATGGTTCCAGTCGGTAATACTGTAACGGTAACCGCAACCTCAGTGAACGATGACACTAAGTCCGTCTCGGCTACGATCACCATTGACTAATTGGAACGCTTAGGAACTGAGCAAGGAAACCCCCGTGCTACCAGCAAGATTATGCATCCGACAACCGAGCGTTCACGGTCGGGACGGCTAACCTCGAGCCGTTCCATACACATTTGACTTCCTGTCGCTTCCTGCGCAGAATAGACGTAGTTCTTTGAAGGCCAAACCCACCAGTGGGGGCGTCACGGCTTCGACGGAGATGCTTGCGGCCAAGAGGCATGCCAGGGTGCATACACCTGTAATCGCGTGCAAAATGATAATTGCCAATCAACAGATGGCATACGCAGCCTAATTAGTTAGGCAGCCGCTCTCCACCGCTTCGCCCTTGGGCGGTGAGCGAGCGTCACACAGGGGGCTGCTCCTCTCGGCTACGTCTGGGCCGGGAGGCTAAGATCACAGGCTAGCGGCAAGCGTTTCTTGTCCGTTCTGAGCGTGGGCCGTGAACGTCCTGGGGTAATGCCCAGGGCATGAACGTGAATAAGCATGTAGTCTCTTGACCAGTAACATTTTCGGACGCGGGTTCGACTCCCGCCGCCTCCACCACTATAAACTGCTGATAATAGGGTAGTTACAAAACAATAGAAAAAATCGTACAATAAACGTACAATGGATTCGGCAAAGGTGCTGATTCCATGCTCTCGGTTTACTCCCGCCACTATCCTCCCTGCCCTTCCGACGACATCAACTACAAACGTTGCCGCTGCCCAAAGTGGATCAATGGCATCCTCGGATCGGATGGTCCCTTCATCCGTCGCAGCGCCAAGAGCCGCAGTTGGGAAAAGGCTGAGGATTTCAAACGCAAGCTGGAAGAGGAATATGAGGCGAAGCAGAAAGGACTGGAAGAGGCCTCCCGGCCGCAGCCTGCTCTCGTAACGGTCAAAGAGGTTGTGGCACGATTTCTGAACAGCAAGCGTAACGAGAATCTGGCCGATTCCACTCTCGATAAGCTGACTACGATTTTCGAGAAGCAACTCCTCGGTTGGAGCACTTCAGTTGGGTTCACACACATCACTGAGATTACGACTGTCGATCTCGAAGGATTCCGTGATACCTGGACCGATGGTCCTCTTGCGAAGAAAAAGAAACAGGAACGGGTCATCGGATTCTTCTACTACTGCTTGCGCCTTGGATGGATCAAGGCTAATCCTGCTGTTCTGCTGGGTCGAATCAGAGCGGACGGTCCTCCTACGGATTATTTCCCTGCGCCCGAGTTCGACAGAATCATGGATGCAACATACATCTATCAGCCGAGGGGCTGGGTGGAATGCAGGAACCAAGCAACGCGGCTTCGCATTCTCACGTTGCTAATGCGTTGGAGTGGACTTGCAATCAGGGATGCCGTGACTTTGGAGAGGCGCCGCCTGAACGAAAGTGGCGAGTTGTTCCTATATCGCGCAAAAACGGGCAGCCCTGTTTACGTTCCACTGCCTCCGGATGTGGCGGAGGCATTGAGAAACATTCCGCCAGGCCCCAGCCCCAATCCGCGATATTTCTTCTGGTCTGGCAACGGTTCACCAAAGTCGGTGGTTGGCAATTGGCAGCGGAGTTTCCGACGCCTCTTCAAAATCGCAGACTTGCGCAGCGACGACGGATCACCCAAGCGTTGCCATCCGCACATGTTTCGGGACACATTCGCGGTCGAGATGCTGCTTGCCGGAGTCCCGCTGGAACAGGTCTCAATGTTGCTTGGTCATAAGAGCGTGAAGATCACAGAGAAGCACTACGCGCCATGGGTCAAGGCGCGGCAGGAGCAGCTTGCGGTCAACGTCCGAAAGTCTTGGGCTGTACTTGATGCGGGCAACCAAACGGGAAAACGCAAATCGCCGAAGCGCGCGAAAAGCGCCTGACGGGGATTGCTCCCGTCTTCTGCCGGGTAGTTGATCTCTAGCTTGCTCTGCGTAGCTTTCGATGAACGCGATGAAGGACCGTCTCAGGCACCCGGAGTGTCCGGTATCCGCGCTTGTGCAACTTTTCTTCTGTGCTCCAGTGGATCACGCCTGGTTCCGTTTCAAATATTTTGCGAACGGTCTTCTCGCTGAGTGCCCAGAGCTCGGCAATCTCGATGATCGAGTAGTGCTTCTCGCGAGCTAGTTCAATCGCCGGCCCATCCGAAGGGCCGGAAACCGTGTGGAGGGCGTGGGAGGACTCGGCTGGTTTCCGAGCGAATTCAGACATGGCATGACCTCAACCGCAGCTGGATGTTAACCAACTTGATTCCGGGCGCTTCGATTGTCCAATGAATTCTCGGGCGACACCTATTCCCAACAGGAATAGCTGGCTGAACCTCGGACCGTTGCTTATCTGAAGTCAGACTCAAGAGCGGAGGGCTGCCAAGGCGCGGAGCTTGTAGTGAGGATCGCGAAACTCTAAACTGAGTTGATGAGTTCTACTGGACTGGTTCACGATTCGATTGCGGACATTCCCGAAGACCAACTCGTGGAACGGCTGCTCTCCGATCCTCTTTGGGGCACCGAGTTCTTCGAATTGGCGGGTATGCCGCGAGGAATGGCAAACAGACAGCGGGTGCTCCTGAACACAGCTCCAGGCAACTTCAAGGGTGACATCGATGCTCTCCTCTGTGACCTTAGTCGTCCCGAGCAGGCGGTCGCCTATCAGGTGAAGAGAATAAAGTTCGGCATCAATCAACTCCGCAATCAGACCCCAAGCAAATTGCAGGAATATAAGAAAGTAGCGCAGCAGGCGAATCTTCTCGCTCAGATGGGATTCTGGCAGGTCTACGGATATGTGGTCGTGGTCGTAGATGCGCGGGAGCAGAACTCTGGAAAGAACACCTACGCAGGCTTGTCATCCGAACTGAGGAGCCTGGTGGCTTCGGCAATCTCAACGCATCCCTTGGATGCGAGGGTCGGGTTGGGAACGTTGGATTTCACGCAGCCAATGGATTACGCGCCGTTCACCGTCGGAACTCACGGACTCAATCTTCGTCGTCTCTCTACTCCAGCAATACAGAGCCAGGACCTGACCAAATGGGTGGCCGGACTGTTCTCCAAGCCGCAGCAATTGATTTCATAACATCCTTGCTTTTTGCTTTCCTCCCTGTTGCCGGCGTCATTTCGTGCGGAATTTGCCGACACCGAGTGCGACACTACTTGTGAGTTGGTCCCCATCCGCAGAAACGGTGACGGGAGGCGGAGTCAATGGCGCAAGGCCCAATCCTGATTTTCGACAAATCGACCCTTCAGGCTCTCAATCCCGATCAGGCGCACTGGATGGACAATTTCTTCATGTCCAACATCACTCCGCTGTTTTACATCGAAACATTGGCGGACCTTGAGAAAGAGGTAAGGGCGGGTAAGACGCCCGAGCAGGTAGTCGGTGAAATTGCCTATAAGAGCCCCGATATGCAGGCTCATCCGAATGTCCATCACCTCACACTTATATGGGGCGAATTGATGGGCAAAGGCAAGATCGAGATGATCGGATTCCCCATTTTGGGTGGCGGCCAGCCCGTGACGCTAGGAGGAGCCACCGGCATTATCTACAAACAGTCTCCTGAAGAGGAAGCCTTCAACCGGTGGCAAAACGGCGAATTTCTTGAACTAGAGCGAGGCATGGCTAAGAGATGGCGTCGCGAATTGGAATCGATTGATCTTAAGGCAATGGCCGCCAGTTTCAAGGGTATACATGAGAGAGCGGGAAAGCCGCAGGAACTCGCGGATATCAAGGCGCTCGCTGAGGCCATTGTTGATGGTCCCGATCAGGAGGCCGTCCTTCGGATGGCGTTGGAACTAACGATCGGATATGGCGACTGGGGAGAGCAGATCATCGGTCGCTGGAACACGTTAGGACGGCCAAGAATAAAGGACTATGCCCCGTATGTCACGCATGTCTTGACCGTGGACCTATTTTTCTATCTGGGGATGGCTGCAAGCCAGATAGGCAGTGACCGTAAAAGCAATAAAGCTGACATCGCATATCTTTACTATTTGCCGTTCTGCATGGTCTTCACGTCACGCGACGATCTGCAAGTCCGCTCAGCCCCGCTTTTTCTTCGCGCGGACCAAAGTTTTGTTCATGGGGATGATCTCAAGGCCGATTTGAAACAGCTACGGTTTCGGAGCCAGGGAATCCATGCATCAGCATCTACCAGAGAGGAATCGAGCAACATTGTCCGCTTTGAAGTCAGAAGAACCTGCAAACGGGGGATGTTTTCTGGATCACATCCAAACACACGCAGCCAATCAAAGAACTGGTAGCCGGAGAGCTGGCTGAATGCAAACACCTGATGAAGGCTTGGACTAAATGCCCCCAGCCGGAACTCATGGTAAAGAGTGTGGGGAAGGAAGTGGACCGAAGAACGGCCGAATCGCGCCACAGATACTTTGGAGATTTGAGAGAGGGTAAGATCTTTGCTCGCAAGGATGGACCGGACTCGCTCAGCGAGGTCGGCGCCTCTGGCGGAATTTGGCTTGGTGCCCACGAGTAGGCCTCTGGCTATACCTTCTCCGTGAGGCTTGCGTGTTGCGCGCCGGGTTTTGCCGCAGACGTGCTCATATTCAGACGGTTGTGCGACAACACACCAATCCGGACCGCGTCCAAACTGCAAGCTTCGCAGGGATTTGTTCGGTATAAATGCGAGTTTGTAAACCGTCATAAACATTCGTAACCTGTCCCCGATTGGGGACAGTACGGTCCGAACCGCTAAGAAACAGGATGGTTCTGATGACCTAGGTGAGAATGCATCGGTCAGACAGGTGGCCAGAATTGAGGTCAGACATGATGAATGCCGCCAGCAGCAAGGACTTCGACGTAATGGCGGGAATTCCGTTTTTCGCAAATAGTCTATTAAAATTGTGGACGAGGCTGAAATGTGCGGTAACATAGCGCAACTCCGAGGTTGTAGTGCGATGTTGGCCTCGACATCGGCCACGGATGCTGGTAAGCGGCTCAGAGCTGCGCGGGAACGCTTGCGCCTGTCCGCGCGCGAAGTGGCAGACCTCAGTAGGGAGATCGCCCTCAAGAAGAAGGCTCCGGACTACTTCATCTCTCGTACTTGGCTCTGCGATGTCGAAGCGGGAAAGTTCAAACTCAATATCTACAGACTTAAGAGCTTGAGCCTGATCTATAGGCTGGGCCTCGACGAAATCTTGTCGTTCTTCGGCGTTGATATCCGCGACGCCGGCAACGAACAGACACTCGTGGGCTTACCGCACACCTACTTGGTGACGCCCACGCTTGGAGGCGCGTCGAGCACACTTGTCGCCCCGCTGGAACTTCGAGAGAAAGTCGACTTTGGGAGTACCAACTTGGTCTCGCGAATGTTTGAGAGCTGGGGCGAAATTCCAGTCACTCTACTCCAACATATGGACTGGCGGAATTCTCTTTACGGATATATCGGGATCGAAGACCGCACGCTTTACCCAATGCTGAGGCCGGGTTCGTTTGTGCAGATTGACTCCCAGCAGACAAAGGTTCAACCTGACGGCTGGCACGACGAATTCGAGCGACCAATCTATTTTGTGGAGCTTCGAAACACGTACATCTGCAGCTGGTGTGAGGTGGACGGCAGCCAGTTGGTGCTTCTGCCCTCGGCGCAATCTGGCAAGAAGGCCAGACATGTTCGCTACCCAGGCGACGCGGACATAGTGGGTCGTGTCACCGCTGTCACGATGTGCATTGCAGAGGTACGTGGGTAACTAACCGTAAATGGGTCATATACTGGTTGCGGGGTTTAGTGCGTTGTGGTCTCTGTTTGATTCAGAGTTCGCCTGTTGGTTCCGATGATGTGAATTTCCTTGCCGCAGATTCCAGCGAACTTGATTGCCATTCCGAGCAATCTATACTCCTCGTCCTGATAATCGGCCGCAAAGGAATCCTGATGCATGTTGACAACCGTATTGTCATGTCCACGGCACGCCCTGGCGAAGTCTGGGAGGATCTTTTCGACAACAGCGATGAGGTTGGCTTCTTTCCTCGCAAGTTCCGTTTGGTTCCCGTTCGTCATGGTCGGTGCCTCATAGCCTTCAATTGAAAGCCACCGTCCGCAGTCGGAGCCTTCAAACAGCGGACGGCGGTTTCCCCTCTCAAACGTAAGGGTTTCAGGAAGCCGATCTCAATTCGTACTTGATACGGTCTCTGCGGATTTGGTCAAGCCCCACGTACAGTGCCGTGATTCTTTGGGATCGTGAGTGGTATTCCCAAAGCTGGGAAGATGTCAGTGACGACTCGAGACGTAGGGTGTCAATTTGCAGTTGAATCAACTGCTGGAATTTTTGCCTGATGTCAGAGGCTGAGTCTGTCACCATAAGAACTCTCCCATACGAAAATAGGCCGCGAGTTTCCTGTTGCCAGTCAGTCACGCAGCCCGAGACAACCTTAGAGAGTTGTCGAGAGGATCGTACACCACTTAATGTTGTGAGAAAGTGTTCTTTCCGGCGTTTCGGTACTTTTAATCCTCCCGTTACATTTCACTTGCTGCTTTGCAGCAGTAGTGAAAAGTGGATTATCCACGATTTGACAAAGCGAATCCGAGTGAATAATCTCAATAGGCGAACAAAAGGCGAATATTGTGAGCCGCTCAGCAACCGCAATCCGGGAAAAGATAGAATCTTCTCTCGCGGCGCGAATTCCCGCAGCGTTGTCTCCCCGCCTGCATCAGGCTCCAGAGCTTCTTCCCACTGGTATCGCAGAAGTGGATGCTCTCCTGGAAGGTGGTCTGCCGCTCGGTAGTCTGACGGAAATCACAGGTCCAGTTTGTTCCGGGAGAAGCACATTGGTTGCTTCCATTCTGGCTGGGGCCACGCAACAGGGCGCATCGTGCGCGTATGTGGATGTGGGGGACGCCCTCGATCCGCTTTCCGCCGCTGCGATTGGAATCGATCTCAAGCACTTACTCTGGATACGCGCCGGCCGAACTGAAAAGGCAGCCATTGGTCAAAGTGTTGACGCTCCAACCGGCACCCCTCGCAAAGCGAGCACCAACTCATCGGCACAAGATGTTTATTGCGGCAGTGCTGGCAGACATCCCCGCATGGAAATTCAGGGGATGGACGTCGCGGTTGAGAAACTGTTTCGCACTGAGAACAGTCTGTTGCGCGATAAGCGCATTGGAAATCCTGGGACAACGAACCGCACATTAGGAGCGCCAGTCGATTACACGCCACGTTGTTCTGAGTCGATCCGTATCGAACAGGTTGCAATGGATCGTCAGCCAGCAAGACGAGGCGAGGCTGTATTGCACAAAGGGATCATCGTCCCGATACGATCCACGCATTCCGCGCTGCGCTCACCATCTTTCGCTGTGTTCCAAAACTGTTCGACGAAAGAAATATGGACGAGTCTTGATCGAGGGTTGCGAGCGACGGATTTGTTGCTTAACACAGGAGGATTTCGAGTCATCGTGTTGGATATGGGCGATGTCTGCCCCGAACAGGCACGGCGCATACCCTTGGCCTCTTGGTATCGCTATCGGCTACAGGCGGAGAAGTCCCAGGTTCTTTTTCTGTTGCTGACGCAATCCATGTGCGCCAATAGTTGTGCTTCGGTGGCGTTGCAGTGCAAAGAAGCACAGCAGCAATGGCAATGTGCGACTGAGAAGCAAGATGGCTGGCCGTTGCTGACCGGGTTTCAATACAGCGTAAGCGCAGAGCGTAAACGCGCCCTGCGCGAAGTGGCTTATTCATTCGGAAAAAAGCCAGTGTCTGCCGCTGAGACTTCCTGGAAGCGAACCACCTTATGGGCGAGATGAGTTATGTCTGCGCCGTTGTATCTATGTCTCCATGTGCGCGATTTTGCGGCGCAAACCTTGGTCCGTCTTCGGCCTGAATTACGGAAACGTCCTGTGGTCATTCTGGATGGCGATCCTCCGCTCGAAACTGTATTCGACTTGAACGAATCAGCGCGCAATCTTGGGCTGGCATTCGGCATGAGCCGCCTGCAAGCGGAATCCTTCGACAACATCTTTGTGTCCTCTAGAGCGAAGCAACAAGAAGATTCGGCCTTCCTCATCCTGATGCACTACGGGGAGCGCATCTCGCCCAGAATCGAAGTACTGGTCTCTCCTCAAGAAAGCTCTTCTGGGGCAACGCTCATTCTGGACATTTCTGCCTCGGAGAGACTCTTTGGCACCCCAGAACAAATCGCAATGGCGCTCCGGCGAAATATGGATGCTGCTGGATTTGAAGCTTGCATCGCAACTTCCGGCAACGCTTATGTGACGGTGCTGGCCGTTCGTGGATTTCATGGAACTACGATCATTCCTCCTGGGAAAGAAGCAACCACACTTGCATCGCTTCCTCTCGGGGTTCTGCAACTCGAACCAGAGCAGCAAGAGACATTTAGGTCATGGGGAATCAAGACACTTGGCGCGTTGGCCGCGCTACCACAAAAAGCATTGATCGCACGAATCGGGCAGGTGGGCTACCGGCTCCAGGCACTATCGCGTGGCGAATATCAACATCTGTTGGTACCGGCGGAGTCGCCTACGGACGCTATTCTGAGCGAGAGCACAGAACTGGAACATCCGGTCGATCTGTTGGAGCCACTGCTGTTTCTGTTGGGCAGGATGTTGGAACAGATTATCGGGCGAGCGTCAGAACGCGCGTTGGCCATCGCTTACGTGGAAACCAGGCTTGTACTAGAAGGTGCCTCGTCCAATGAACATCGTCGGGTAGTTCGTCCGGCGCTGCCCGAGTACAACCATCACACCCTGCTGAAGTTGATCCAGCTTGATTTGGAGACTCATCCACCCCAAGCCGCCGTGACCGCCTTATACATGCAGGCGCAGCCAGCAAGACCACAGACCGGACAGCAAGGATTGTACGTTCCCCAAACGCCGGAACCAGGGCACTTGGAAATCTTGCTGGCGCGGCTCCGCAAATTGCTCGGTGAGGATCGGGTGGGCGCCCCTGAACTCCTCGACAGTCATCGTCCCGATGCCTTTCGCCTTGTCCCCTTCGTTCCTAATACTGGCGTTGCTCCGCTAGCCGCTGCCAGTGGAATTCATACATCAGCACTGCGCATCTTGCGCCCTCCTCACGCGCTACGAGTGGAAATAGAAAGCTCACGCATCGTCACGCTCCTTCTGGATGGCGAGAAGCTCTCCGTTCATGAAGCTTCCGGGCCTTGGAAAATCAGCGGAGCCTGGTGGACGCACACGGATTGGTGCCGCGAGGAGTGGGACGTGGCGCTTGGCGGGCAGAACAAGAAATGTTGCCGCGTAGCTTATGACCCAGCCTCGAACTGCTGGTATTTGATCGGGATATACGACTGAGATCATACGATGTATGTAGAACTCCATGCCCGCTCGGCCTTCAGCTTTCTGGAAGGAGCTTCTCTGCCAGAAATGCTGATGGCACGCTGCGCCGACCTTCAGATGCCAGCGATGGCACTGCTGGATCGCAACGGCCTTCATGGCGCGCCGCGTTTTCACATCACGGCGAAGAAGGCAGGCATCCGCGCACACATCGGAGCCGAAATTGCCGTGCGTGATGCCGGGGAGCGCGTGCGTCCGCCAGAGTGGGTTCCCCATCGTGTGCCGGTTGAGCCAGTGCGCTTCCCTGTGCTCGTTGAGTCCGCACTTGGATATCAGAACCTCTGCCGCTTGATCACTCGCTACAAATTGCGGGAAGGCACGAAAGCCGAAGGCGCCGCAACACTTGCCGACATCGAAGAGCACGCGGAGGGTTTGATCTGCCTTACAGGTGGTGACGAAGGCCCACTGGCTTCCGCCCTCTCGCGTGGCGGATTCGACGAAGGTCTAAGGGAAGCCGAAAGACTCGTGAACCTGTTCGGCTCTCGGAATGTTTACGTCGAATTACAGCGCCACTTCGACCGGACTGAGGAACACCGCAATCAGGCAGCGGTCCGAATTGCCCGGACATTGGGACTACCAATCGTCGCAACGAACGGTGTGAGACATGCCACGGTCCTTGATCGTGAAGTCATGGACGTGCTCACGACAATTCATCACCACTGCACGCTGGACGCCGCGGGCCGCTCGCTCTCACTGAATGCTGAACGCCATCTGCGTTCTCCTCGTGAGATGCAAGAGTTGTTCCACGATCTTCCGGAGGCAATCACTAACACAGCAGAGCTTTCCGAACGCCTGACATACAAGATGAGCGATCTGGGATACCGCTTCCCCAGCTATCCCGTGCCAGATGGCGACACCATGCAAACGTTCCTCGAAAAGCGAGTTGAGGAAGGAGTTCGCGGACGGTATCTGCCGAAACGCGACTCCAGGCTTTTTGAGAAAGCCCAGCGGCAAGCTCGCCACGAGTTGGCACTGATTGGGCAACTGGAACTCGCGGGTTATTTTCTTATCGTTTGGGACATCGTGCAATTCTGCGGGCGTGAAGGCATTCTAGTCCAAGGCCGTGGATCGGCGGCGAACAGCGTGGTGTGCTATGCGCTCGGAATCACGGCGATTGATCCGGTCGGCATGGAGTTGCTCTTCGAGCGTTTTCTTTCCGCCGAGCGTGGCGAATGGCCGGATATTGATCTTGATTTGCCCAGCGGAGACCGCCGAGAACGCGCCATTCAGTACGTGTATCAACGCTACGGCGAACTCGGCGCAGCGATGACTGCCAATGTCATTACCTACCGAGGAAAGTCTGCCGCACGTGAAGCTGGCAAGGCGCTCGGTTTCGATGCGGATACACTCGACCGGCTCACCAAGTTGGTTGGCGCATGGGAATGGAAGGGACCGACAGACACATTGGACGCTAGTTTCCGCACTGCCGGCTTTGACACCCAGCATCGCCGTATCGCAAAGTACCTGGAAATCTGCGAGCGTATGCAGGATATTCCGCGTCATCTCGGGCAACACTCCGGCGGCATGGTGATCTGCGCGGGTCAGCTCAATGCGGTCGTTCCCTTAGAACGGGCATCAATGCCGGGGCGCACCGTCATCCAGTGGGACAAAGAAGACTGCGCTGATATGAAGATCATCAAGGTCGATCTGCTCGGCTTGGGCATGATGGCCGTGCTCGAAGACTGCCTCGATTTGGTTCCCCGGCATTACAAGGAGCCACTCGATCTCGCCCAGCTTCCACAAGACGATCCTGAGGTTTATCGTACGTTGCCGCGCGCCGACACCGTGGGGATGTTTCAGGTTGAAAGCCGCGCGCAGATGTCCGCCTTGCCTCGCAATCGTCCCGTGCGCTTTTACGATCTGGTAGTGCAGGTTGCCATCATCCGTCCAGGGCCAATCGTGGGCAAGATGATGAACCCTTACATGAAGCGGCGGCAAGGCAAAGAAGCAGTCACCTATGCGCATCCCTTGCTGGAACCTGTTCTGAAACGCACGCTCGGAGTACCGCTTTTTCAAGAACAGTTGATCCGCATGTCGATGATCGTTGCCAATTTCAGCGGAGGTGAAGCGGAAGAGCTACGTCGGGCAATGGGGATGCGCCGCTCCCAGGCGCGAATGCGAGAACTGGAAATAAAGCTGCGCCAAGGAATGACTGGCAACGGTATTCGTTCCGACGCACAAGAGCAGATTATCCAGTCAATCGCATCCTTCGCGCTCTATGGATTTCCCGAGTCGCACGCCGCCAGCTTTGCGCTCATCGCCTATGCCAGCGCCTATCTCAAGTGCCATTATCTGGCGGCGTTTACCGCTGCCATGCTCAACAATCAGCCGATGGGATTTTATAGCCCATCTACTCTGGTGAAAGATGCTCAGCTTCACGGTCTTCGCGTGAAGCCTATTGACGTGCTGCAATCGGACTGGCTATGCACGCTTGAACCTGAGAGCGACAACGGAGCCAACCGCTTCGCTTTACGGCTCGGATTGCTTTACGCCAGAGGGCTGCGGCAAGAAGTGGGAGAGGCCTTGGTTCAAGCACGCAGCAACCGGACTTTTGAGTCCATCCATGATCTCGCGCTTCGTGTGCCCGAGTTGCGCAAAAACGATCTCACGATGCTGGCGAAGATCGGTGCTCTGAATTGGTTAGGGGAGAACATCCACCGCCGCGATGCGCTCTGGCAAGTGGAATATGCTGGCCGCCCTACGGGTCCTTTGTTAAGTGAAATGCCGGAACAGGACGAAGAATCACCCCTTGACCGGATGACGGTCGATGAGCGGCTGGCGGCCGATTTCCACGGCACCGGCGTCACTGTGGGTCCGCATCCGATGGCCTATCACCGCGATGCTCTGTCGCGCATGGGCATTGTTTGTTCGAGCGATTTGCACAATCTCAAGCACGGGCGGAACACTCGTATCGCAGGATGCGTGATTGCCCGCCAGAGACCGGGAACAGCCAAGGGATTCGTATTTTTGAGCCTGGAAGATGAAACGGGGATCTCCAACGCAATCGTTACTCCTGCTGTCTATGAGCAGTATCGTCGTGTCGTTAGCTATGGCAAATTTCTGCTCATTGAGGGCAAGCTTCAAAATCAAGAAAATGTTGTATCAGTGAAGGCGAACGTCGTTCGCCCTTTGGAAATCAGCGAAATGGAGGTTCGTTCGCACGACTTCCACTAACCTCGCAAGGCATTGGTAGGAACTCGCCGACTGACCGCGGCTGATTTCCCGGAAGCCGACTTCACAGGGCTTATTTGAATCTGCTAACCACCGGGATGGGTTTGGTAAAGGTTTCCGCTGTCATTTTTGCGTCAAGGCGTAGTCCTTTTATTCTCCTCAATAGAACGGAGGAAGCGCACGGACGCGGCGACGCTTTGATAGATAAAGTAGGCTTCCTCTTTGTTGATTAGCTCCGGATTGTCGTGCGCTAGCGTCTGGTTGTTTCGCACGTAATTGAACTCATCAAGCACTCGCGCCGAAGACTTTAGAATCTCGGAGGTCATTTTGGACTGAATAACACCCTTCTGACGAAGGTCGTTTGCGAACTCGCCAAGGAGGCTGTTCGCTGTCGCGGTTCGATTTGGGGATCGCCCGAAATGACGCTCATAGATCGTCCTGATGTACTTAAGAACGAATGTGTGCAAGCGGTCCAACCCAAGTTCAGGAGTTCCATTCTCGATGGCTGATCGAGCTTGCTTCGCAAGCATATCGAAATTCCCATCATCTTGGTTCGGTTCGAGCGAATCGACTCCTTCGAGACGGCCGCTTGCGCGAAGCGCCGTATGTGCCGCGAGGCGCAGATACTTTGCCCTCTGACACTGCTCAGCAATTGAGTCACAGAGGATCGCTCCTTCTTCGCACACGTGATACCGGTAATTCGATTCCAAGGTATCGGAGATGCGTGGTTGCCGCCGGAGCTCTTCTAGTTTGCGTTTTGTGTCTGAGACAAAACGCCGAAGGTCCTCATACTCGTCATCTGAAAAGTGCCGGTAATCTAATGCGATCATCTCCTCAACATGCAGCAGAAGGCGAGTCAACGCGGGTCTCAGAGGCGCATTAGGTAATGCACGTAAGAATCCGCCAGCATCGCCATGTCGGACGAGAAATTCCGCGACTAAGGGCAGCTCAGAGCTGGTCCGGCTGATCTTCCCAGAGCCAAGAACATCCTGCCTCACAACCTTGAAGGGATTCGGATCAGATATGCGCTGGCGGAGCTTCGCAAGAAACAATGGACGCTCACCGGGGGCGATTTCCTCGAAGAACGACTTCAGGAGCTCGTAGTTCCGGCTTTGCAGATAATAGTAGCCAGGATTTTCGGATACTGGTCTAGGATGCCAGCCTCGCTGACCAAGAGCACTCGCGGCCATTGCGGCCTGATTGGCGAACGGTGCAGGCGACATATAGTTCGTTGTCGATGCGGCCCGCTCTGCGTCGAGGATTTGGCCTGCGTTCTGTTGAGCTTCTATCAACGTCATGGCGAAAATGGCTCTTAATTCAATTATCGCCGATTCTACAGACAATTCCGAGTTGCAGAAGATGGTCAAGCCACAGGACAAGGTCATCGGAATTGCCTTCGGTCGTGGGGAACAGCTTCGCATTTTGACCGGCTTCTCCAGCTGCCTCCCCAGCGTTTACCGGAGCCTGAGTGCAGCAGTTTTCGCACGGGTGAAACTGGATCAGTCCTCATAAACGGGCCTGTTGGAAGTGATGACCAGGACTCTGGACGGTCTGTCGGCAATTCGGAAGCAATTTGCGAGGCACTCTCTAAAACAACGTCTCGGGAACGTATTCCTCGGCGCAAGCTGGGTCATCGTTCTTAACGGAATTGACCCGAGAACTCACGCTATAGCGGCGCATGGAATCCGCTTGGTATGGTTTGAGCAGATCGAGTATGTCATCGACTTGTTTGAATCCCGGATCAAGCCACCGATCATGGTCTTCACCCTTGAGAATCACCGGCATTCGGTCATGAATGTCGGACAGAAGTGCATTTGCCGAAGTCGTAATGATCGAACACGTTTCGACCATCTCTCGCTCCGGGTTCTTCCATCGGTCCCAGATGCCAGCGAACGCGAAGACTGAGTCATCCGCGAGGGTAAAGCAGAAGGGAGACTTCCCCTTGCTGTATTTCGCCCACTCGTAAAAGCCATCGGCGGGAATCAAGCAGCGGCGAGACACTAAGGGTTCGCGGAAGGCCGGCTTTTCGGCAATCGTCTCAGCCCTGGCATTAATCATTTTGTAGCCGGCTTTAGCGTCCTTCGCCCAGAACGGGATTAGCCCCCAACGCATCAACGAAAAGGAACGAACGGGGCGGGTCGCGTCCTGGCGGACTACGGCGACACTTTGGCTGGGTGCGATGTTGTAACGAGGACTCCAATCATCGTCATCCCCCACATCGAAGACCTCGGCCAAAATCTCCTTTTTCCGGGCGAGGCGATAGCGTCCGCACATGGAGAGAGTATAGGGGAACCGATGCCGACTTACGTTTTCCTCCCCACGCGGCGAAGTTTCAGCGTGAAGGGAGAAACATCGAAGCCTCAAGGAGCGATTCGAAGAATTGCGCTTTGACACCATTGCCGCCGTGTCCTCGACACGAAAAATATGCGGGGCGGATGGGACGCCCCGCCAGGGTCTCAGGATTCGATCGGGTCAGCGTCGTCCGCCTTGAGTTTCAACTGACTCACCGAACAGTGGCCTCGCGCTACGTCGTCACGAATCTGACCGAAATACTTCGCTTGGATGAGCTTTCCATCGGCTCCGGGGTGGCAGTAAAGATACCGAACCTCAACTACCTGCCCGTCGAGGGGGAGCGCGTAACGTTCCGGTACTCCGACAGTACCCATGAAACGCTGGCGGTCTTCCTGCACCAGATAGAGAGCGATGGAGCGGTGTCCATCGGCGGCCTTGGATGCGGGCTTGGGGCCGACGATGAACGAAGCGGTGGTGACAAACTTGCATTTGAAGTGCTGTCCCGCCCGTCCTCCCGCATACGGCGCGTTCCGGTTCTTGCAAACGAACCCTTCGGCGCGAGTGTCGTGCATCGTTTTCACGAAGGCACGTTTTGCTTGCGGCGTCATGGCCGTTTCACAAACGCGGAGTACCGCGCCATCTTCGAGTACTTCGATTCCTTCCTGGTCGGCCTGACGGCAACGCCCACGGACGAGGTAGACCACAACACATACAGTCTTTTCGAGTTAGAAGATGGCGTCCCCACGGACGCCTATGGCTTGGAGGAGGCGGTGCGAGACAAGTTTCTCGTCCCGCCGAGAGCGGTCTCGGTGCCACTGAGATTCCAGCGGGAGGGTATGAATTACGACCAACTCAGCGACGAGGAGAAAGAGCGTTGGGATGCGATTGAGTGGGACGAAGACGGCGCTATCCCGAGAACCGTGGAACCGGAAGCGCTGAACCGATGGCTGTTCAATGAAGACACCGTGGACAAGGTCTTGGAGCAGCTGATGAGATCGGGCGAAAAAGTTGCCGACGGAGACCGCTTGGGCAAGACAATCATCTTCGCCAAGAACCATGCCCATGCGCAGTTCATCGCCGACCGCTTTGATAAGAATTATCCACACCAAAGAGGCGTCTTCGCGCGGGTCATTGATTTTCAGGTCGAATACGCGCAGTCGTTGATTGACGACTTTTCCAGCCCGTCACGCGCCCCGCATATCGCTATCTCCGTCGACATGCTGGACACTGGCATCGACATTCCAGAAATCGTGAATCTCGTTTTCTTCAAAATGGTGCGGTCGAGGACGAAGTTCTGGCAGATGGTAGGTCGCGGGACACGGCTTCGGCCTGACTTGTTCGGTCCGGGACGGCACAAGCGGGAGTTTTGGATTTTTGACTACTGCCAGAACCTAGAGTTCTTCAGCCAGAACTTGGGGACAACATCGGGGGCAACGAACGAGTCCTTGAGTAAGAAGCTCTTCGCCGGGCGGGTGGAACTGATTGCGGAATTGGACAAGCACGACGCGGGAGTAGCTACAGGCAGTTTGCGCGGTGAAGTTGCCGAGCGTCTGCGCCAGGAGGTTGCGCAGATGAACGTGAATAACTTCATCGTCCGCCCCAAGCGCAGGCTGGTGGAAAAATACGCGGATGCCGCGGCATGGGAAGCCCTCGGCCTTGATGAAAGGAACGAACTGGTAGGAGATGTAGCTGGGTTGCCGTCAGAACTGGTGGACGAAGACTTAGAGGCGAAACAATTTGACCTGCTGATGTTGCGCCTACAGCTTGGTCTGTTGCGGCACGAACGATCGTTTACGCGATGGAGTGAGGATGTTCGCCAGATCGCGGGCGCGTTGGAGGAAAAAGCCAGTATCCCGATGGTGCGGGCAGAGCTAGAACTGATCATCGAGGTTCAAACGGACGAGTTCTGGCAGGACATCACGGCCTCGATGCTGGAAGATGTCCGCAAGCGGCTGCGGAGTCTGGTGAAGTTCATCGAAAAGACGAAGCGTCAGAATATCTACACGGACTTTGCGGACTTGATTGGCGAGGAGAGGGAAATTGATTTGCCGGGATTCGCCCTTGGACATGACGTAGAGCGCTTCCGCGAAAAGACTCAGCAATTCCTCAAGGCGCATGAAAACGACCCCGTGATTCACAAGCTGCGCTGGAATGAGCCGTTGAGTAAATCGGATCTAGACGCGTTGGAGAAAATTCTGGCCGATGCAGGAATGGGAACTCCGGACGATCTGAGCAAAGTCCGCTCAGGTGGTGGGTTAGGGTTATTTGTGCGCGAGATGATCGGTTTGGATCGAGAAGCGGCCAAACGAGCGTTCGACGGTTTCCTCGCCGGGAAGACTCTAACCGCCAATCAAATTCAGTTCGTTAATCTGGTCATCGACAATCTGACACAAAGCGGCTGGATGAGTGCTGCGCAATTGTATGAGTCGCCCTTTACCGATTTCAGCCCCAAGGGCGTGGAAGGAGTGTTCGCTTCGGAAGAAGTGCTCCAGATGGTTGGGGTACTCGACGATATTCGAAACAGAGCTGCTGTCTAATTCGTAACGCGGCCTCATCCGTTTCACCAGTTACCAGGCGGGTTTCAAGCTCCATAGTGATGAGATCTTGGTCTGGAGCTGCGGTTTGATAGTCCGCGGCGAATCGCGTTCTTCGGGAGGATCGTTAAGAGCGTAGTAAGCCTCTGCTGCTCTTCTACCTGGCCATTGCTGTACAATTTCTTGCGTACCTCTTTCCCCGTGCAATTTAAGGAGTAGCCATGCGCAAACTTGTAGCGTTTCTGTGCGTGTTCATTGCATTGAGCGCATATGCCGCAAAGAACCGGAAGGAGGTTCCGCCCGCGCCGCTGCCCGCAGTGGTGGTGAACGCGAAAAAGATCTTTCTCACAAATGGCGGTGGTAGCAACCTTGCCTATGATGCGTTCTATTCAGAAATGAAACAGTGGGGCAAGTATGACATCGTTGGGTCACCCGAGGAAGCCGATCTAATCGTTGAGCTCGCATATAGAGTTGAACATGGTGGAACACGCGTTTGGAGTTCTAGCAACACTTATGACGGCACAACGCAGGTTCATAGTGCGCAGATAGTGGACCCGCAGCTCACGCTCACCATTTTCGATGCCAAGACCAAGAACTCACTTTGGTCTGAAGTGGACCACAGAAGGTTGGCACGTAGAGAGAAGAACCGGGAAAAGGAAACTGTCAACTCGGCAGACAGGTTGGTACAGGATTTGAAAGCAAGGGTAAGCATTCCCCAATAACAGGAACGGGCTGTGGCATTTTCAAACGTCAATGAAGCCTTTGAGGAACTGCTCAGAAGAATAGAATTGAACCCGGCACGTGTGGCCGTGGCATCTCAGCGTTATAACGCGGTGAAGGTAACGATCGAACGTGCGTTGCCCGGTAAGACTGTTTCCCAGATTGGCTCCTTCCAGAGGAAAACGAAAATCAGACCAGCAGACTTGAGCGATGGTCTTGACATTGATGTCGTGATCACCTTCAAACGTTTCACCGAGTACGCGACGGGTGGAAACGGCGTTAGCCCCGAAGGCGCGCTTGAGATCGTCCGTCATGCCCTGACTTCAAATGAGACCTACCGGGTTATGGCTCCTGAAAAAGATCACCCTGTTGTCACTTTGAAGTATGCAGATGACATGCTTGTTGAGTTGATACCGGCGTTTGTTGACGGCACCGGCGCTCATCCCCACACAGGAACCCCGCACGAATGCTACGTAATAGGAACGACCTCCGGAGCATGGGAGCCCGCAGACTACGATTATGATGCCGCCGTGATTTCGGCACTAAACGGGATTACCGGCAAGAAGTTGGTTCCGTGCATAAAACTCGTGAAGGCGTATTTTCGAAACGTGAGGATGCCACTCAAGTCTTTCCATACTGAACTGCTCGTGGCAACCGCCGTGCCGTCTATTATTGCGGAGTGGGACGCCAAGAAGTACAGCTACGGTTATGAATTTCTTTTGGCTCAATTCCTGCGCCATGCGTCACAGATGCTCACAAACCCGGTCCAACTCGCAGGTAGTTACTCACCGCCTATAAATTCCAACTTGACGCAAAGTTTCCTTGCATCACTTGGAACGTGGCTTCAAGGGCGTGCGGATGAGGCGTGGAGACTGGCGCAGCTTCGTCTTCGTGGCATCGTTGCCCATCTGGGAGACAAACCCTGTTTTGGACATATTGAAGTGGCGGCGGCGCTTGTTCACCTCTTTGCGGGCCTTGTCCGCGGGGAGCGGCGTCCACTCGGTGACCACATAGAAGTTGGCGGGGATCTTCAAGAGTGCGTCCAGTACCAGGGGTCTCGTTTCGGTGATGGCCTCTTTCATCGTCAGCACACGGACGATGTGATCGCCTACCCGCAGATGATCGCGTTCGGCTCCGATGTCGGAGTTGACCACCTGATAGTCGAGGAACTGCGTGGACTGCGGTCTGCCGGCAACACGCCAGTCGTCATAATTCAGCAAGCGGCGGAAAAACGTGAATTGCGGCTGCTGGTTCAAGACCTCAATTTGCATGAAATCCGAGAGCTGTCGAGCGAATGCCTGCACGTGCTGGTCGAGTCGTTGAAGATCGCGCTCGATATGCGTACGCAACAACTTCTTCATGCTGTCGTTGGTGAACTGCGATTTGAGTTCGGTGATCGCGCCCTCTGGATCGCGTAACAGGCGAGCTAGCGCGGTGCCGACGCCGGTCTTCGACCGGGCGCCATCGAGCAGGATGCAGTAGAAAATCTCGACCTGATAGAGATGGTCCCGCTTCGCTTCAAAGAACTTCCGTCGCTGGTCAATAGCCGCTTCGACAATGGGGTCATCGTATGTTGCGAACGGTATGTCGGGGCAGTTCGATTTAAAGAGGTACTGGTAAACATGGAAGCCTGGGCCAAAGGCTTTCAGCGCCGCCTCCAACCGCTTCACCGCATACTCCTGCTGCGAGCGGTCAAGACTTTCGTAGTCCACACCGGGAACACTGAGAACCATTCCAAGATCGCCGCTCTTCGTAAGGAAGGCTGTCTCATTCCAAAAGCCGTAGAGGTTGATGTGGGCGTTGAGAGCCGCACTTTCCTTCCACGGTTTAATGACTTTATCGAGACGCAGCATCACACTACCTCCACGCGGGGAACTTGCTGCTTCGCGGCGTCATAGCGCAGCTTGTAGCCTTCGGACTTTGCGAGGATGCGGAGGAAGGCCGGATCGCTGTTCGTCACCCAATGGCCGAAGGCAAAGCCGCCAATGAAAACGGCGATACCCGCGAGGATTGAATTGAAGAGATTGAAGGCCCCGACCGCGCCGACACAGACGAAGTAGAAGAGAGTGCGTTCTACACCCAAGTACGTAAGAGGCTTGTGCAGACTCTTGAATACTCGATTTGTGCGGCGTTTCTTCTGTGCTTTGTCGGGCATATCGTTCTCGTTTCAGCGTGGCACGCAACGGGATCGTGGGCAGAGCGACAAACAGCCGCTACACTCCCCAGAGCCAACTCAGGACATTCACCGCGAGAACAGCGATGCCCGTTCCGGCGGCAACGCCGGCCAGTGCCTTTTTTGCACCGGGTTCGCCGTGCGCGAAGCCGTAGCCGCCGATAACGATCGCAACCAGACTTGCAACCTTCGCAATGGTGCCAGTGAAAAGGCTCTGGATGGCGTTGAAGCCGGTGTCGAACGGTGAACCCTGTGCACGAGCGGCCGCAGGCATGAGAAGAAGTAGAGCGAGAAGAGCGGCTGTTGGACGCGCCCACTTCGACCAAGCAGCGAGCTGGATTTGGCGGATGAAATGGACTGAGGACCAGCGTGGCATTTTGCACCTCCAGCAGTGACCTAAAACACATGCTTGTTGCGCAAAGCTAAGCGCACTCAAACACACTGTCCAATGAATGTTCGGGCGAAAGCTATTCCTGGCCGGAATAGCTCGGGATAATTACAGTGATTTGGTCGGCAACCTCGGAGTCGAGGCCTGGCATGAGGAAGCTCGATCCACCTTGCAGTACACCAACTATTCAGCGCTGACACCAAGTTTGTGACTGGCTTCGCGTTCATAATGAGTTTATGTCTTCGATTGCGCTTGCAGACTCTCGGCTAGTGGTTCGGCGGATCATCTGGATACAAGCCATCACGATAGGCTGGATGACCGTCGAGGCCATCTTTGCTCTTAGCGCCGCATGGCATGCTCACAGCCCTGCTCTGCTCGCATTTGGAGGCGACAGTGTCATTGAACTCCTCTCCGCGGTAGTCGTTTATTGGCGGTTCCGGTCAAAGATGAGCGGCGTGCAGACTGAGCGATTGGCAACCAAAATCACGGGCGGCCTTCTGTTCGCTCTGGCAGCATACGTAACGCTTGTCGCTGGACGAGCGCTGCTCGGGCATCGTGAAGTAAAATCGAGCCTTCTTGGAATTGCTGTATTGATGGCGGCAGCGGTTGTGATGCCACTGCTGGCACAGCAGAAGCGCCGGTTGTCTGCTGCGACGGCAAGCGCAGCGTTAAGAGCAGATGCAGCGGAGTCCGCGCTCTGCGGCTACTTGTCGATGATTGCGCTCGCAGGTCTAGTCGTGAATGCCTTCTGGGGGATTAGGTGGGCTGATCCTGTGGCGGCGCTGTGCCTTGTACCGCTGGTTGCGAGAGAGGGCTGGCAAGCTGTTAAAGGAAGGCCATGTCACTGCTGAAGGTCACGCCGATTATCTTCCTCGACGATTCGAGCTGGGTTCGTGAGACACTGAGGACGCAAGCGAGCGACAGGTTTGTCAGATCGAAAAAGCATTTTCGTACAATAAACGTACAATGGATCGGGCAATGGAGCCTTTTTAGCCGTTGTAGCAGTTCCGAGAATCAATAAGTTACGTGTTATCAATACCCGGAATAGTTCGACTCCCGCCGCCTCCACCATAACTCGCTTATTATCAGGTTATTGTAGATAACTATTAAATTCACACAATAAACTGCCGGTGATGCTCTGTCCGTCGGTTTTCTCTCATTGGCGTTCTTCCTCCCTGACTGCGAAGGAAATGACTGACCGATAATTTGTGTCAAGAACAACTGGAGAGAATGACGTTTTGATTGGGCTCTCGCGCCAGTGTTCCAGCCACGCTCTATGTAATGTTCCTTTATACCCGCCAGCCGTTAGCTGTCACTTCTCGTTCCGAATGGATTGAAACCGTCAGGTTCCCAACAGGTTGATTTGTAGTTTCTTGTACCCATGTTCGTGAGCCCATAGATCTAAAGGGATTGTTGCCAGCTCATCTACAACGGCAACTGCTAGCCCCGTCTTTGTCAGATCGATACTCTTCAAGTAGGTGTGGCATGTGTCGCAGACATCCACGCGGACGTGCGCGATCTCGGGCGCTGAATAGAATGCCATCTGCGGCTCTCTCTCTTCGCCGCATGCCGGGCAATAAATTCTTCGAAAAGCCCATTCGTGAGCGCAGAGCATGCAGATCAGCGATTTTTTCCCACCGTCGCCTTCGCTCCGTAATACACCGACTGAAGGGTTGCCGCCGCACAGCGGGCAGGTCGATGGAGTTCCATCGACAACAACGATTTCGCGGTGATCTGCGAGATATTCAGCGTACGGTTGAAGAAATATCCACGCCAGCACTCGATCGGAAGACCCGGATTGCGCAGTGTCATCCACGTCTCCAGTTAATTCCGGCTCCCCGTGCCAAAAGTCTTCGATCGCATGTTGCCACGCGGCTGGCCCCTTCTGCGCCAGGGCGCTCGATGCTTGTGCAAGCGGCGCTGGCGCAATCTGCTGAATCAGCGACAGGAATGCGGGAAACTTTGGTAGAAGGAGAAAGAGATCTAATTCATCGCGCAGCGGGCGATCAGAGGAGATCTTCGGCGAATCGGCGAGCGCTTTCTGGAATTCACGATAGAGACTTTTCTGAAATGTTGCGACACGGGCGTAGTAACGGAGCCCTTCCGCAGAGAATGGATAAGACGAGATGAGCTCGTTGGCGCGATGGATACGGCGATCCCACTTCGCATCGGTCGTTGTTGCGATCATTGTTTCCGCAAGAAGGACTCGGACCGGGGTTTGCCGATAACGTCGTAGTACCATGTGCGGTGGAACGTCCACGCCCAGGCGCGAGTGACGTGGCCGCTGACCATGGACCCAAAGCTACCCTCTTCGAGAAACACGCTCATGTACACGTGAATCAGGAAGAGTCCAATCGTGATCAGCGCTGCGCTCGCGTGAATCAGAATTGCGGCGTAGCGCACGAACCGAAGGCTCCACGGTATGGTTTCCGTGTACCAGAGAACGACTCCTGAGAGCAGAAGCAGAATCACACCGTAGAAAATTCCCCAGAAGAAGAGCTTTTGTCCGAAGTTAAAGCGGCCTACGGGAGGCAGTTCGTCGTCTTTGTTCTCAATGTAATCCGGGATTGCCTTACCCCAGGCGCGATCGGCATCGTTGATTGCCATGTCGCCGTGCCACTCTTTGAAAGTCCAGAACAGTGATGCCGCAAAAACCAATCCTAACCAGGGATGCCAGAGTCGCGCGGTGGGCGCGCCTCCCACGACTGCGGCCAGCCAATACATATAGGGCGACCAGAAGGCGAGGCCGGTCATCAGAAGATACGTGTATGAGAGTGCGCCGATCCAGTGATTCACACGCTCGACAAGCGAGTAACGCGGAATCAATTCTTCATCATGGCTGGTGGTATGGGGGCGTGGAACGGCATTGGTCGTCATATCCGCCGCTCCTCACCAGTCGGATTGGCATCGGCACCTGGCGGAATCGGTTCTTCTCTCTTCGGTCCGAATCGCATGAAGTGCATCGCCATCCCAATAATGCCACCAGCCATTGCGAGATTCCCAATCCACTTCAACGGTCCTTTCCACAACCGCACAGACAGAGGAATCTGTGGATCTTTCGGCAAGCCGCCATAAAGTTCGGGATTCTTGGCATCGTGCAGAACATAAATCACATGCGTTCCGCCCACTCCGGGCGGATCGTACACTCCTGCGTCGGCAAATCCGGACACCTCACGAAGCTGTGCCGCTCGCGTCTCCGCCAGTTCCCTCATTTCCGGCTTCGTACCAAAATGGAGGCAGCCCGTAGGACATGCCTTAATGCAAGCCGGCTCGAGTCCCACCGACACGCGGTCGTTGCACAGCGTGCACTTAAAGACCTTGCGCGCCGTCGGACTAAATTTCGGAATATTAAACGGGCAACCGGTCATGCAGTATCCACAACCGATGCAGTTCGCCTCTTGGAAATCAACGATGCCATTGGCATACTGCACGATGGCCCCGTCTGCCGGACATGCCGCCAGGCAGCCCGGATCAGCGCAGTGCATGCACTGATCTTTGCGCATTAGCAGCATCATGCTGCCATCGGCGCGCTCATGTTCGTTGAACTTGATCAGGTTCCAGTAATTCCACGCCGTCTCCGGCATTGTCTGGTAAGTGTTGTCGAAAGTAGTTTCCGTGAAGGTGTAACCGTTCCATTCCAGGCAGGCTACTTCGCACGCTTTGCAGCCAATACAGGTTGTCGTATCCACCAGTTTGCAGACTGTGAACTCCCGGTTCAATCCGGCGCCGGGTACGGTCCCAGCGTGACCGGAGATTCGGATTAGCTCTGTTGAGGCCTGGCTCATGTTTGTCCCTACGCCTTCTCGACTTTCACTAAGAACCCCTTGGACTCTGGAGTGTGAGCATTCGGATCGGTGACTGCGGGCGTCAGTAGATTTGCCGGTGTCCGCGCATTTCTTCCCTCATCCTCACCGATACCTCGGAAGCCCTGGTGAATCGGCAATCCGATCTGATAGACCTTCTTGCCGTCGATCATCATCGGTTTTAGCCGGCGAGTGACGAAGGCTTTGGCTGTATAGGTTCCTCGCGCGCTGATCACATGGATCAAGTCCGTTCCGCGAATTCCCTTTTCGTCGGCTAACTCTACCGGAATTTCCACGAACGGTTCTGGAATCAGCTGGACGTTCATCGGATTATTTTTCGTCCAGTAGTGATACTGTTCGGTCAGCCGGTAGGTGGTGCAGACGATGCTGTATTCGTCGGGTGATCCAAACTTGTCGTACGGCGTATTGAACTTCTTCACCAGCGGATTATTCGACTGCGCTGGATGGAACGGATTCTTGATCGGGCTCTCGATCGGTTCGTAGTGCTCAGGGAACGGCCCATCCGCGATTACACCGATCGGAGCGAACAGACGCCCGACGCCTTCCGGATTCATGATGAACGGTCCCATGTGATCCTTCGGATGGGAATCGGGTTTGAAGTCGGGTACGTCGTTGCCAACCCATTTTCCCGCCGCTTCGTTCCACCAAATCTGCTTGCGATCCGGATCCCACGGCTTTCCATCCGCATTGCAAGAGGCACGATTGTAAAGCACGCGCCGATTTGCCGGCCACGACCACGCCCAGTTGGGAAAAACTCCCATTCCTGACGGATCCTCAGTGCCTCGCTTCTGGATCTGAGATCCCGCCTCGGTCCACGAACCGGAGTAAATCCAATTGCCGCACATTGTGGTGCCATCGTCCTTCAACCACGCGAATCCGGGCAACTGCTGACCGGCTTTAATCACCTGTCCCGTCGCCTCGTCTTTCAGGTCGGCTAGAGCTTTGCCGTTGATTTCCATGGCTACTTGCGAAAGTGGGGGATGAGCCCCGTCCGCGTATGCCCAGCTCAGATTCAGAATGGGGTCGGGGAATTGTCCGCCCTCCTTCTTATATAGATCGCGCACTCGCAAGAAGATCTGCGCGATGATGTCCTGATCGAGCCGTGCTTGGCCAGGAGGTGGAACTGCTGCATATTTCCACGTGACCCAGCGCGCCGAGTTGGTCATGCTGCCGTCTTTTTCGGCGAATCCCGCGCAGGGCAAACGATAAACCGTGGTGTTGATCGTCTTCTGTTCTTCGGTTGTAATTCCCGGAGCTCGCCAGAACTCGCTGGTTTCATCCTGATAAATTTCGCCCACCACCAGCCAGTCAGCTTTCTTGAGCGCATTGATGTTCTTGTTCGTGTCCGGGCCGATCATCACTCCGTTCATTCCGAAGGCCAGCATGCCCTTGACCTTGCCGTTGTACATGTCGTCCCAGATGTGGGTCCAGGAATAATCGCGGTCAAACTTTGGCAGGTAATCGAACGCAAATCCGTTTTCTTTCTTCGCCGCGTCGCCATAGAGACCCTTAAGCAACGACACCATGAATTTCGGTGTGTTCGCGTAATAGTTCATGGAATCCCAAGATGAGGGCTTGGACGACGTCGGGGTAGTGCGTTTCAGAAAAGTGGCCAAATCTTTGTCGTCCGGAACTGGCGCTTTCAGGTATCCAGGCAGCGAGTCGTAAAGTCCCGCCATGTCGGTCGCGCCCTGAATATTCGAATGGCCGCGAAGAGCGTTCACGCCGCCGCCGGCTCTTCCGACGTTGCCGAGGAGAAGCTGAATCATCGCTGCGGTACGAATGATCTGCGTTCCGAAAGTATGCTGGGTCCAACCCACGGCATAGATGATGGTCGCGACTTTCTTCATGTCGCCATCTTTGCGGATCGAGGTAAATAGATCGACGGCCTTCAGGTATTGTTCCTTTGGGATGCCCGTAATCCGCTCCACGGCTTCGGGGGTGTAACGGGAATACTGCTGCTTCATCAATTGGAAGACACAGCGTGGATGCTGCAGCGTGAGGTCGTAGGCAACGTTCGGTGGCAACGCGGCCGGTGGCGCAGGAGTTGCGGGGTGGGCAGTTGTTTCTGCATTCGTCTTGCCGGCGGGCGCGGCGGACGCGGCGTCGGTCTTGCCGCTGAAGTCTCCGCCCTCCTGATAATTCCATGTAGTTTTATCGTAGGCGCTCGTCGAAGCGTTGAATCCCGAATACAAGCCATCGTCGGGAAGTTTGAATCCCTCTTTAACAATGAAAGCTGCGTTCGTGTAGTTGACGAGATATTCCTTGGCGATCCGGTTGTTCTCGATGGCATAGCGAATCAGGCCGCCGAGAAATGCAATGTCTGTACCGGCACGAATCTGTACGAAGAGGTCGGCGGTTGCGGATGTGCGCGTGAATCGAGGATCGACGGAAATCAGCTTAGCGTTGCGGTTACGCTTCGCTTCCATCGCCCACTTGAAACCGCAGGGATGATTCTCAGCGGGATTGCCGCCCATGATCAACATCATGTCGGTGTTCTTGATGTCGATCCAGCCATTCGTCATGGCTCCGCGTCCGAATGTTGGTCCCAAACTTGAGACCGTGGGGCCGTGTCAAACACGGGCTTGGTTTTCTAAATAAACCAGGCCCAGCCCCCTCATGGCCTTAACGGCCAGATAATTAAACTCATTGGTGTCCGTACAGCCGCCGATAAACGAGATGCCTTCACAGCGATTCACGGTGCGACCCTGTGCATCTTTCTCGACGAAAGAATTGTCGCGAGTTTTCTTGGTCCATTGCGCAATCTCGTCAAGAGCGGTATCCCAGGAAATGTCTTGCCAGTCCGTCGCGCCCGGTCGCCGGACTTGCGGCTTCGTAAGTCGACGCGGGTTGAGCATGTCCTGTTCGAGCGAAGAACCCTTGGGGCACAGCGTTCCTCGGTTGGTGGGATGATCAGGGTCGCCTTCGACGTGGATCACTTGCGGTGTGACGTTTTTGGCCTTGTCGCCAATCGTATATATAAGGACACCGCAACCTACTGCGCAATAGGGACAGGTTGAACGCGTTTCGGCAGCACGCGCGATCTTTAACTCTTTGAGCTGAGCATAAGCAGGCTGAAGGTTGAAACCAAAAACGGTGGCGCCGACCGCGCCGACCGTTGCCACCTTGAAGAAATCTCTGCGGGACTGTTGCATCGAAATGATCTCCGCGTGCGTCCGAGAGTCGAAGGACTTCTAAAGTTTCTAGTCTTCGATCACCATGTTTGTCAAGGGATATGGACGCGGCGAGATGGGGCTATTCTTAGCTCTTGGTTCGAACCTTGAATCATTTCCGGCGAGGTCGGACGATTCGTAAATTTCCGAATCCGGCCATTATTTCCGGCAATCGAACTGCTAAGATGTGAAAAACTTGAGATGCCTTTCCTTCACGCAAGCCTCTACGTTAGCTGCGTTTGGTAGGAGGTAACCGAGTATGACCGAGAAGGCAAGTTCCAAGGCGATCCGAGAGTTGCCTGAAGAAGATGTTCCCAAAGCCGTCTCCAGGCGCAACTTCATCAAGGGCGTCATCACCAGCGGTGTCGCAGTCTCTTCCGCGAGCTATCTGTTTCGCGCCTCCTCTGTACTGCATGGCCAGCAATCGGGGGCGGGTGTAGGCGAGCGACTGCTTACGCTCAATGTCAATGGCCAACAGCGACGCGTCGACGCGATGAAACAGGAGACGTTGGCATCGACGCTTCGCTACAAGCTGGGCCTGACCGGCACCAAACTCGGGTGCGACCGCGCAGAATGCGGATCGTGTACCGTGCTCATCGACGATATTCCGTACTATTCGTGTTCGGTACTCACTCATACGGTGCGCGGCCGAAAAGTTGTGACCATCGAAGGCCTGGCCAAGGCGGACGGAACTTTGCACCCAGTTCAACAGGGCGTCATCGACGAACAGGGATTTCAGTGCGCCTTTTGTATGCCCGGCTTCATCATGTCCGCAGTGGGATACCTGAAAACTAATCCCACTCCGACACGCCAAGAGTTGGCACATGGCCTCTCGGGAAATCTGTGCCGCTGCCAGGATTACGACAAAATTCTTACCGCGATGATGCGCGGCGCCGAGAATATGCGGGGGGCGAAGCTTGGATAACCAGAAAATGGATAACAAGAAGGCTGTTGAGACCGCTAAAGTTACGGAGCGCCAGTACGGAGCGGGATACAAGCTGATCGGCAAGAACTACCAAACCCCGGATCTGTATGCGAAGGTCACCGGCCAAGCGAAATATGCTGAAGATTTTCGTGCGGAAGGTATGTTGTTTTGCAAACTGCTGCTCAGCCCCATGCCGCATGCGCGGGTAAAGCGCATTCATTCGGATGCCGCTCTGTCCACGCCTGGCGTCAAGGCGATTCTCACGGCAAACGATCTTCCCGCTCCGGCCGATACCCTTACCGACAACGGAACTGTGATCAAGGCCAGCAAGTGGGGAGAACGCGGCCTTACCAATGAACCGGTCTATCAAGGTGAACCGATTCTTGCCATAGCCGCAGTTGACGAACTCACGGCTGCGGAAGCTATAGAGAAGATCCGGATCGATTTTGAGCCGCTTCCGTTCGTAGTAGATCCGCTCGACAGTTTGCGACCTGGAGGTCCGAATCCCCGAACCGATGGCAATGTCTGGACTCGGCCCGCGGGACAAAATCCGGGTCCGCCCGAAGTCACAGAACTCAAATGGACCAAAGCCGATTTCGTAGAGTTAAAGAATGGCCGTCTGCCGATGGGCAAGGCTCCCGACGAATGGTCGTATGGCAATGTTGATTCCGGCTTCAAAAACGCCGCGCTGGTTCTCGACGAGAGCTTTGTCACACCTGACACTAGCCACCAGACGCTCGAGACCCGGAGCGCCATGGCTTACTGGCAGAACGGCAAGGTCTACATTTACACGGGTACTCAAAGCACCGCGCAGACACTGCCTGCGATCGCGCGCTGGCTGAACATCAACCCGGACAATGTTGTTTTTATCAGCGAGTACACCGGAGGCGGCTTCGGCAGCAAGATCACGGGTGGAGTGTCGATGATCATCCCCGCTCTTTTGGCGAAGAAAACCAACACTCCGGTGATGATGCGCATCAGTCGTGAAGAGGAGACCTTTATTGGACGCGCCCGACCCAGCTTTCAAGGACGCATGAAGGTCGGTTTCTCGAAAGAAGGTCGGATCACGGCTCTGGACATGTTCGTGATTTGCGATAACGGCCCCTATGACGCCGTGGGGGATGCTCCGTCGTCGGGCCGCATCGTCTCTCTGTTATACCAACCGGAGGCTATGCGCTGGCGTGGCGTGACGGTACTGACGAATACACCGCCGCGCAGCGCGCAAAGTTCCCCAGGCGGCCTTCAGGGAATTGTCATCATTGAACCCATCATCGCGAAAGCTGCGCGCAAGCTCGGAGTTGATCAGGTGGCAATTCGCCGCGTTAACTGCCCGGAAGGCAAGGCCCCGTTCGGACCAGCGGTGCAAGGAAAACGGCAATATGCGACCAGCGCATTCCTCAAGGAAGCGCTTGATCGCGGTGCGGAGCAGTTCAAGTGGAGCGAGCGGGTCATGCGAATGCCGAAGAGGATGGGCACGAAAGTTCGCGGCGTCGGCGTATCGCTGAGCTGCTACGTTGGCGGCACGATCGGATTCGACGGCCTTCTGGTGATCAAACCGGATGGTCGAATCACCTTCCAGTCTGGGATCGGAAACCTGGGAACGGAGTCCGTGATTGATGTCCACCGCGCGGGCGCGGAAGTCTTGGGAGTGCCGTGGGAAAAGTGCGACGTCGTTTGGGGGAACACGACAAAGAACCTTCCCTTCACCTGCGTCTCCGGGGGTAGCCAGACAACTCACGCGATGACACGGGCTGCATACGCGACGGCTATGGATGCCAAGAAGAAACTCCAGGAAATCGCGGCGAAGAAGCTTGGTGGCAAACCGGAGCAATACGAAGTCGCCAACGAGCGCGTCTTCCGCGAGGGTGGCGCGGGTATGACTCTGGCGCAGGCTGCGAGGTACGCGGTTCAACTGGGCGGCATCTACGATGGACACGAGGCTCCCTCCGATGTTCATAAACTAACGAAGGCATCTGTAGCGGCGTTAGCAGGGCAAGGCCTGGTTGCGGCGGCCAAGGACAACTACCCTCGTGACGGCTCGACATTTTCGTACGTTGCCAGCTTTGCCGAAGTTGAGGTCGACGTCGAAACTGGCAAATACTACATTGTCGACTTCCTCGCCTCTGCCGACGTGGGGACCGTAATTCATCCGCGGGCGCTCGGCGGTCAGGTGCTCGGCCGTTCCGTCTTGGGCATGGGGCACGCCATCGGTCAGAAATGGGTGTTCGATCCGCACTACGGCGAGATGGTTTCCAAGCGATTTCATCACAACAAACCGCCAACGATTTTGGATGTGCCGGTCGACATGCAATGGACCGCGTTGGACATTCCGGACCCAGAGACGCCTGTCGGAGCGCGCGGTGTCGGCGAACCGCCGGTCGCAGGTGGATGTGCCTCTATTTTGAACGCGCTCTCGGATGCGCTCGGAGACGAGATCTTTCAACGCGCACCGGTGAATGCCGACACGATTCTGATGTCGTTCGAAGCGGGCCGCCCGATGCAGCGTCCCTTGGTCGCCCATATTTGACGGCTCGCAGTTGATTGAGATTTTGAGGAGAGCTATGGCTGTCATACGAGATATAATGCCCGCCTTCGAGCTTTATCAGCCGAGTTCCGTGGCCGATGCACAGAAGCTTCTCGACGAGCATGGGCCCGATGCCTGGGTGCTGGCTGGAGGGATGGACAGCTTCGACTGGCTCAAGGATCGGATCAGAAAACCCAAGGCTGTGGTCGATCTGAGCGGAATCGAGGAACTGCGAGGAGTTCGCACGACGGGCGACGGCGTCGAGATTGGCGCGATGACGACGCTCACTGAAGTGGTGAATCACCCCGTTATCAAGCAGAAGTATGCTCTGCTGGCGCAGGCTGCGGAGCTGGTCGCATCGCCGCAAATCCGCAATCAGGGAACGCTCGGTGGCAATGTTTCACAGGACACGCGCTGCTGGTATTACCGTGGCGGTTGGCCGTGCTATCGCGCCGGCGGCAACATTTGCTACGCCGATACGCCGGAAGGTCGCAACCGCGAGCATGCGATTCTGCAGGCGGAACGCTGCGTGGCGGTGAATCCTTCCGACACGGCCCCGGCACTGATTGCGCTGGACGCCAAGTTCGTCCTGCGCACACGCAAGGGTGAGCGCGTCGTGGATGCCGAGGATTATTTCGTCGGTCCTGATATCGACATTACACGGCTGCACATCTTGCAGGCCGGCGACCTGCTGACCGCGATTCGTATTCCGTCCACATGGGCGGGCGCACAATTTTATTTTGAAAAAGTGCGGGATCGTAATGTTTGGGACTTCCCGCTCCTCAACGTCGCCTCGGCCACGGTTCTATCCGGCAACACTATCGAGCGAATCCGAATCGCAGTGAACGGCGCCGCCGCTCGACCCTTAAGGCTGAAACCGGTCGAAGACGCTGTGCATGGCCAGCCGCAGAACGCAGCGACTGGCGAGATGGCGGGAAAACTCTCCGTGCAAGGCGCGGTTCCATTGCAGTTCAATGCTTACAAGATTCCGCTGATGAGAAATCTGGTGAAACGCGCCGTCACCGGAGTCGAGGAGGCGACATGGGCTTCTTAGAGTGGGCCACGAGTCCGTGGGGACAGACCGTCCCCATCCATATTGCCTGGTTCTTGATCTGGGTTGCGGTGATTGCGGGATTGCTCTTCCTGATCGTTCACGCCATCTACATCATGTATTTCGCCAGGCCCAGAGTCTTCGCGGCGGATGATTCTTCCGCGATATCGGCCGCTATACCCAAGCACGTTCCCCGGCACTCGCTGGTGGCGCGGCTGTTTCACTGGATCATGGCGGCCTCCATGTTCACCCTCCTGTTTACTGCGTTTCTCCCGAAAGTCGGCATCCAGTTTAATTGGGTGACCTATCATTGGATCGCCGGGGCCGTGCTAACTGTTTCCATCATTTTTCACATCATTCATGCTTCATTCTGGCTAGATTTCTGGTCGATTTGGCCCGACAGAATCGATCTGGACGATGCCTGGAAAAGGGTTCGCCGCTTCTTCGGAATGCCCGCGCCTCCGCCGCGAAAGTTTGCCAAGTATCCGCTGGAAAACAAACTCTTCCACGGTGTCATTATTTTGTGCGGTCTTTCGGTAATCCTCACCGGCGTTTTCATGATGTCTCGCGTGCGTACGATTTTTTTCCCTCGGAATCCGTATTTGTTCAGTGATATGACTTGGGGCCTGATGTATGTGCTGCACGGACTGGCGGGCGTTGGGCTGATTGCGCTTGTCATGATGCACGTCTACTTCGGACTCCGGCCAGAGAAACGCGCGATTACGAAATCGATGATCTTTGGCTGGATGGACCGCGACTTCTACCTGGAAGAACACGATCCCGAGCGATGGAAGGTCGAGACTACCTCTTCTTCGTCGACATCCAACCGCGTCGAAGGCCGAGGGCTAACCGATGCTGGCTGATATCTGCGATCGTTGTGAAGCGGTCGAGGAATGCTACGAGTTCCTGCTGGCATACGCAGCCCAAGGCCTACCGAGTGACCACGGGAGCAAGTCGGGTGGACAAATCCGTGACTTCTTGCGACGAGCCGTGGAGGCGTTGACGGGTCTGCCCGAAGCCTGTGCGATGGCAGTCAAAGAGGAAGGTCTTGGGGCCGCCAGCAAATACTTGGCGTTCATTGCGGTCCTCGATCGCGACTCTCGCGACTCTCTGGCTGCGATTGAACTGGTTCTCGCTCAACCCGCGATCAGTTCCCAGTTGATTGACAATCTGAATGCTTCCATCCACCTCCGGGCGCTGTTGACTGACCTATTCCTGCTTGGAGAGATCCTGAGGAAGCAAAGCAAACCGGCTGCGGAAGTCGTCACGAGCGACGGCGAATGAAGAAACGGTACCCGGCGCGCGGCTGAATGGAATTTGCCTGAGCCAGCCCGGTGTAGCGGTGAACACCTGATAGTGATAGCGGAGAACTCTTGGTGCACTCTTGCGAATTCGATGATCTGTAGCCGTCTTGCCATCTTTCCTATTCCGTGAAGTTTATGTCGCCGCACAAACTCACTTCCACTCCAAGATCATGAAAGCACGCAGCTTTCGCAGCAAGCGCTTTGCTTGCGGCGGACGATCCCGGGGCATATGCGACGTGGATGTGATTTGCCTTGTGACGTCCCATCATCTGGTCGCGGGAGACGCCGGGAGTGACCGCATGCATGATCGGCCACTGTGAAGTTGTGATCTTCCAGCGACGATGTGTTTCTTCGGGAGGCAATACAATGGCTTGGCAGTGTCCCATGTCCACTTTGAGCTTGCCATCTTCTATATAAACGCGACTCCATATAATTTCGCCCGGCTTACTTACGCCTTTTAACGTTCCTCCGCCCAAGCGGAAATACATGGCAGGCTGGCGCTCACTTACCGCACCCGCATATCCCCCGACAAGATGTGCGGGAGGCACTGCTCCTGAAATCTCGAATACCCATACGAATCGACCGTCGTAGTCTTCTCCATAACGTATATCGTGAAGAGTGCTCTCCGACGGATAGCCGAGTGCGTCCCAAACGCGTTTGGTGACCAAAGCATCGATCCCGGCGCATTCGTCAACTTCATTGAAATGTGGAAGTGGCTCTCCAGCATAGAGCACGCGCGAATTATCTCTTGCTGAAACCGGCGGCCGGTCGCCGTTATTCAGCAAACCTTCGACCAAATCCGACGCAGGAACCAAATCTTTCAGGCCCTGCTGATACTGGATGCCAATCGAATCGCACCCGAAGTCATCGGCAATGCGAAGCGCGGCGATATACATTCGACACTGGTCAAGAATCTGATCGTCGGTGAGATCAGTTTCTGGATTTGGTCCAGTAACGAATTTCATACCGCTCGCGTCCAGCCAGTTTCGTACTCCTTGCGCTTCGGCCTTCGAAACCTCCTTCATTCCAGCGTAGAGCGACGATTGGCTCAGGCGTTCTTTGAATATGCCCAATGGATTTAACAAGTGATCGGGGACGATGGCGTTGAACATCCCCATGCACCCTTCGTCAAACACACCCATAATCGCTTTTTCACGCTTGAGGCGTTGCGCTTCAGCTGCGCCTACCGCAGCTGCGGCTCTGGGCAAAGACACGGCTGAAAGTGGATGCACGTGACTGTGATCGTGGGTGATCGCTTCTCCTCGAAGCCATGCATGAAGTCTTGATAGAAAATAATCGTCGGAGAAATCTGTCGACCACAAAGTGGAATAGCTCACTCCGGCCTTGGTCAGCGAGCCATTCAAGTTCAGCATACCGACCAAGCCAGGCCACTCGCCGCTCCAGTTGGCAATAGTGAGAATCGGTCCACGATGCGTCATGAGGCCGGGAAGGACATGATGCGAATATTGCCAGACTGCCTCGACCACAATCAGCGGAGCATCGGGAGCGAGATCGCGAAACACTTGCATCCCGTATTTTTGTGAATCGATAAAGCCATGTTTCTTGGCGGGGTCGTAGGCATGGCCGCGTCTATGTTGAAAGCCAAAGTTCTCGATTGCCGAACTAACCAACTGTTCGACTTTTTCTTGGGCGGGCCAGCACTTCTGATTTGCCGCTAAACGAAGGTCGCCACTAGCGATGAGGATGACCGCTTGCATTCATTTCTCCAGTTTCAATCTATTTGCCGCCGGTGCTATTGCGTCAATGTCGTTTGTTTATAAAGTTCGGCTGCATTCTGCGGTGTGACCAGTTGCGGTGCTACCGTATATTCCCTCGCGGGATGAAAACTTGGGTTGCGCAACATTTGCAATGCAATCTCCACTGTTTTGTCCACGCATAACGGATAGACAAACGTAGCTGCCAAAATGCCATCAGCTACTTTCTTAATACCGCCAGCAGGGCCGCCAAGACCGTCAACTCCTACGAAAATCATCTCGTGTTCGCGACCTAGCTCCTTGGCAGCGAGATACGCGCCAACCGCCATGGGATCGTTATGGGCATACACAACGTCGATCGAGGATTGTCCGCGAAGTACTTCGGTCATGCGGTCTTTAGCCCGTGCCTGAATCCAGTCGGCGACTGGGTCGGCGATGACTTTAATATTCGGATACGCTGCCAGAACATCTGTCGCACCCTTGTGCCGGTTGATCGCCGCTTCGACGCCAAGCAGACCGTGAATCTCTACTACATTACCTTTCGGCTGCTTATATTTACTGATCAGGTAATCGCGAATGAACTCGCCGGCCATGCGGCCGATGACGATATTGTCGCTATGCACCAGAGTGGTGTAGTTGGGTTGAAGAATATCGCGCTCGAGACAAATCACCGGAATCTTCTGCTCCATGGCCTCGCCCATTACAGCGGTAAGAGCCGCGCGTTCATTGGGGGCGACAATTAATAAATCGGGATGCTGGCGGATGAAAGTCTCAACCTGCGCAATCTGCTTACTGTTGTCCTGTTGTGCGTCTGCAATCACCAAATTCACATCGCCTGCCTGGGTGAATAGTCTCGCCATCAACTCGTTTTGCGCGGCGCGATAAGGCTCGGCATTGTTTGCCTGACTGAACGCAACAAAGAATTGGCGCTTGCCTGAGGTCGTCCGGTTGCAGGAAATCGCTGGCAAGGCAAGCAATAGCGTCGCGAGCACTCGAAGTGACTTCATATTCATCTTCATAATTATTTTTATCGTGCTTGCCTTCCTTGTTTCTGCAAGGCCACGGCGAGCAGAATAATGCCGCCTTTGATCATCATCTCTACGTTACTATCCACATTATTGAGACGCAGCATGTTAGTTAGGACGCCGATCATGAGCGTGCCAATGATCGTTCCAGCGATCGTTCCCTTGCCTCCGGATAGCCGTGTGCCGCCAATGACCACTGCGGCAATCGCATCGAGTTCATAACCTACGCCGGCGTTAGGATTTCCCTGGTGATTTTCCGCCGCATACAACACTCCCGCAAATCCAGCGAGCAGTCCGGAAAGAGAGTAAACCCAAAGTTTGACTCGCCGAATCGGAAGTCCGGCATAGAGGGCAGCGCGCTCATTGTCTCCCACCGCTCGCACATAACGGCCAAAGATAGTCCGGCTTAGCAGAATGTAAAATACAGCCGCTAGTATTGCGTAACAAGCGATCGTGATCGTCTTGCCCCTAAAAATAGCGGCGAAGGTTGAGGCGACATCCTGACCGAATCCCACATCGACATTGGCATTATTTGAAAGCCACTTCGCGAGGCCACGAATCCCAATCATTCCGGCGAGGGTTACAACGAAAGGCTGCACGTCGAATACTGCAATGATCGCGCCGCTTAGCGCTCCGGATGTGGTTGAAACCAACAGGGCGATAAATATCGCTGTTGCAATCTCCAGCGGATAGCTCGGGCCGTGCTGCCATCGCGTGAGCACCAAAGCGACGACCGTGGTGGAGAGCGCCAAGATACTTCCGACGCTAAGATCGATGCCTCCGGTGAGAATGACGAAGGTCATCGCCAAAGAGATGATTCCTACAATCGAGCCCTGGCGCAAGACGTCGGTAAGATTGCCCAGTTGCAAGAAAATATTGCTACCAGTCGCTGTAGTCGGGCTAACTAGAACTGCCAAAATGAAAATAACGGCTAACGCGCCAAGGCTTTTGACAGCGTCCTGTTTCTGGCCATTCATTCGCTTCCAGAAAGAGATAAACGAGCGGATCACCGGAATGCTCACGCGTGGCCTCTGACCTGTGCGGGTGCCTGCGTAGCGAAGGTTAAGATCTCTTCTTGTGTAGTATTTCCGGCAGTAAGTTCGGCTGCAACTGCACCCTCTCGCATCACCAAAATGCGGTCACAACACCGCAAAAGCTCGGGCAACTCAGAACTCACCAACAGAATGCCTTTGTTCTGCGACGCCAACTGCTCGATGATTTTGTAAATGTCTTCCTTGGCCCCAACGTCGATACCGCGGGTCGGGTCATCCAAAAATATCAAGTCGGAGTTTGCTAGCAGGCAACGGCTCAAAAGAACTTTCTGTTGATTTCCGCCGCTCAGCGTGCTCACCGGGAGATCAGTGGAGGCAGCCTTTAAAGACAATTCATGAAACAGCTCCATAGTACGGTTGTACTCACGCTTGCGCTTCACAAACCCGGCACGACTGAACGCGCCCAAGTCGGAAATTGTGCAGTTTTCCTGGATGCTCATTTGCATCATTAGTCCTTCTAACTTGCGATCTTCCGGCACCCAACGGATCCCTGCGGCTAGTGCCTCTCTCACCGATCCAATCGAAAGGTGGTTCCCATGCATAGAGATTCGCCCTTGCCTGCATCGATCCAGGCCGATCAAAACGGCGCCAATTTCACTGCGTCCCGATCCCAACAGGCCGGCAATTCCCAGTACCTCGCCTTTTCGCAGATCGAAAGAGACATCGCGAAGCTTTTCAGTTGTCACACCAGAGAAAGAGAGAATCGCCTCGCTGCTTAATTCGATGGGTTTGCGATCCCGCGACTGCCACTCCTTTCCGATCATCATCCGAATCAATTCGGCAGGGGAAACGTCTTGAATCGCTCGCGTATCGATTGTCTGGCCATCGCGCATGACGGTAACGCGATCGCAGATGCGGAAAATCTCATCCATCTTGTGCGAAACATAGACAACAGAAACTCCTTGCCGTTTGAGCTCGACAATCAGCTTGAAAAGGCGTTCTACTGCATCGTCAAAGAGCGAACTGGTGGGCTCGTCCATGACGATGATTCTGGCGCGCATGGTAAGGGCGCGTGCGATCGCAACTAGTTGCCGCTCTCCCGTGGTCAGAGTCCTAACCTCGCATCGTGGACTGCGAGTGAGACCGACTTGGTCGAGAAATGGCTTGCAGAAACTGTCGAGATCGGCCACTCGCACGAACCGTCGCTGCTTGAACTGTCGGCTAAATTGGTGGTTGCCGATGGCTATGTTCTCGGCGACTGTCAAATGTGGGAACAGGTCCAGTTCTTGGAAAATGATGCTGATTCCGACGCGTTGCGCATCGCGCGGGCCGTTAATAACTACCGGTGAGCCCTCCAGCAATAATTTGCCATTGTCAGCGGATGTTGCGCCAGCGATGATCCGTGCCAACGTGCTCTTCCCTGCCCCGTTTTCACCCATCAGGGCGTGCACTTCACCTCTGAAAAGCGAAAAACTTGCTCCCCGCAGAGCATGGGTGCCATCAAAACTCTTATCGATTTCGCTAAGCTGCAGGATGGGGTTAGGCATTGGTTCTACCAGACAACAGTATTTCAAGAGCTTGAGATGGGCGTTTTTTGATATGACTCGAGATTGCCAGATAGAAAAGCGCGCTCAGCGGAAATCCGACCGCGAGTTGACTCCCGCACAATCAGTGTTGGCGCTACTCGCAACACAGATTGTTTCTTGGTCAGCTTTCCTTCTATGCGATCCATAAGCAGCGTAGCTCCGCGCGCGCCAATTTCATACCCTGGCTGCGATACTGCCGTGAGTCGCGGATGGAATGCGCGGTCTCCAACGAGATCGTCAAAAGTAGCGACAGCGACGTCTTCGGGGCAACGCACGCCGAGTTCCTCGAAGGCTCGAAGCACTCCAAATGCCATGACTCCGTTCGAAACCAATATCGCGGAAGGTCTCACATGCCGGAGCAGAAGGTCTTTCGCCAGCTGATAGCCGGAGCTCTCGCGGAAGTCACCCTCCAGAATCAGCTCTCTTGATACCTGAATCCCTGCCTCGCCCAGTCCGTCTTCGTAACCTCGAAGGCGCTCGCGCGCTACTATCAACTCAAGTGACCCCGTGATGATTGCAATGCTGCGATATCCAGTCCTTATAAGGTGACGAACGCAATCTTGCGCGCCACGAACATTGTCGAGCATGACCGCGTCAATTTTTATGCCGGCGGGGACTCGGTCGAGGCACACGATGGGAATTCCGGATTCGATTGCCCTGCGAATGTGGTCAATGTCTTTTCCGCGCGTGGGCGCGAGAAGAATCCCGTCAACCCGGCGAGATCGGAGGGCCGACACGATTCGTTGCTCGCGTTCGAGTTTTTCGTCGGTATTCGCTGCAACTAAAAGAAAACCTCGTTCCAAGGCTTTGTCTTCAGCACCCCGTATAATTTGCGGAAAGAACGGATTGGTGATGTCGGGCAATACCATACCCAACATATAGGTTTGATTCACCTTTAAACTACGGGCAATTTCATTTGGATGAAAATCAAGATCTCGAATGGCAGCCTCAACGCGCGCGCGTAAAGCTGGGCTCACCCGCACAGTTCCCCGAATGACATTGGAAACCGTCCCGGTCGATGCTCGAGCGCGTTTCGCTACTTCTACTATCGTCGCCATAAATAAATAATTTCAGATAAGACTTAGAGCAAACTTTGTAACTGAAGCAGGGGAAATTTCGACTGTGATTGTCTTTCCGCCTGGTAGCTCGTTTTTTACCTGCGGGCTGACTTCATTTCGATGATCGAAAGTATTATGCGCGTGCAGATCAGAATTTGTGAGCACAGTGGCCGTTCCAGACCTTATTGCTGCTCCTCGCAGCGAAATGTTCGTCTCCCGGACCTCGCTTACGTGCGGGTTTACGACCGTCAGCATCAACTCTTTGTTGTGCATGGACGCAGAACCCGCCAATCCCCAAAGGACTGCCGGCTTGTTGTCGCGGGAATAATCAGCGTTAGGTGCGGAAATTATTGTCCGCACTGCCCGACCTCCCTGGTGAGTGCTGTACATACCAAACACATGGCCGACTGGAGTCACACAAAACTTGTCTTCGTGAGCAAGATAAAGACTGTTGAGGCAATTAATAAGTTGCGCCGGACTCGCCAAAGTAACTTTGACGGGATGCCGGTTGAAAATATCAAGTGTCATGGCGCTGAATAGCGCATCTCTCAACGTAGGAACCTGTTCCAGGAAGTTACCTCGAGTAAGTTCGCTGCCAGGCCGGTACCACGGCCCCCATTCGTCAACCACTAGCTTCACTTTATGGTCGGGGTCAAATTCCTCCATGATTTGCCAATGGCCTTCAATGAGCGATTCGACGCGGCCCCCTTCGTGCAATACTTCGTACCAATCCTGAACATCGAACTGCAGCGCATCGCCTTTGCCCTTATCCCAATCCTCTGTGCGGCCACGGCTTAGGTTCCAAGTGTAGTAATGAAGGGCCCAACCAAATATCGAGTCGAACAGGCTTTTGTCTTTTTGCGCAATCGCCTCAAAGAACTCGCGCGTCCATTGCCAATTATCCGAATTCGGGCCGGAAGCGATCAAGGACAGCGGCTTGCCGTATTGCGGCAGCCAGTTGGTATATCTGCGAAATTCGACCGCGTATTCCTGTGCCGTAAAATTGCCGCCGCATCCCCAGGATTCATTTCCCACGCCCCAGTACTGGACGTCATAGGGCTCGGAAGAGCCGGAAGATGCACGCACATCCGACAGGGTTGTACTTCCAGCAGGAGAGTTACAATATTCCACCCAGCGATCGAGCGATTCAGCCGGCAAACTGCGGACGTTCGCTGCCAAGTAGGGTTGGCACCCGACGGCTTTGCAGAAGCGCATGAACTCGTCGGTGCCGAAGCGGTTGGACTCGAAGCGATGATTCGCGGGAGAAGTGGTGCTGTCGGCCTCAATCCAGAAATTTGTCCTTTTCGGACGCTGATCCACCGGACCGACACCGTCGCGCCAACTGTAACTATCCGCAAAACAGCCGCCCGGATAACGCACAATCGGGGCTTTAATTTTGCGCATTTCGTCAATAAGATCTTTGCGAATTCCGGCGATGTTAGGAATCGTTGAATTCTCGCCGACCCACACACCGTCGTAAATTACGCCGCCAATATGCTCTAGAAAATGTCCGTAGATATTCGGAGAAATTGTGCCCAGTTCCTCGTCTAACAAAACCTCAATCCTGGAATCGGCGGTCGACCCAACCGCTCTCGAACCGGCGAGCATCGATCCAATGCTGCCCGCCAACTTCATGGGAGAAGCAAACGACAATGTAGCCGCGCCAGCCATAGCATCGCGCACGAATTTGCGGCGGCCGATCATAACCGGTCCTGTCTGGCAACGAAATAGCCATAATAGAAAGACTTGCTCACCCTAGTTATCCTCTGGATTTCTTGAATGGGCAAGGTCTGGAATGGGCGGGAGAATTTGCCACGGTTCTTTAACGACTGCGCCGAAAATAAACGATTGCCCTGGCTTATACTTCTCTCTCACTTCAACATTTTCAAAAGCCACGCCGCCCGCAATTAGGTCGTGGGAATTCCAATAGACGCGGCGTCCATTTACGCGAACCCGAAGATTCCGCTCGATATCTGCCTTTGGAACTCTCCAATACTGGGTTAGCCTTCCTAATCGATATCGCCAGTGGTCCTTTGCCTGAAAATCAGGATTACTTTCCGAAGTAGCTTCGTTCGAAGTACAAAACACAATGGCATCTCCGTCTTTAGTCCTCAACATGTCTCTCGAAGGATAGGAGCCGCGCTCTGCAAAATCTTCTCCCTTGTAAGATCGATACAGTTTGCGGCTATCAATCACTTGATTCTTCAGCCACAGCCAGCGCAGTCTTTCGTAGTTCCCCATGGTTGCGGTGAGAGTAAGTTCTTCGATCGGAGGACTGTCTTCGTATCGATACACCGTCATACGAACCTCTTCGGGATGCTCGCTCTCCATTGATGCCACTAAATAAACGCGCGCGTGATTCGCAGTGAAACGCTCGACTTCGATGCGTACCGTGAGTTTCTCGATCCGTGTTGCTCCGTCCGGAGACAAGAAAGATGAAAGAGCAAGGTTTCCCGGTGACGGACTTGCAGAATCGACGACTCCAACCCACAATCGTTTGCCTTGCAAACCTGCGTCCAAGTTACTCGGCTCCAATTCACTGAATGCCATGCGGTCACCGCGCTTTTTTCTACCAGCGACTACAGGCTCGATAGCAATGAAATTCAAAAGCTCAGGAGTTCCTGTTTTGGCTGAAATTACGCCGATGCGAATCAATCCGCGCGGTCCAGGCAACCCTCCATCCGACGGCAAGCCGAACACAACCCCGTCTCTTCGCCCCCAGAGCAGTGGATCTCCTGGTTTATTCGGAAGGATCCATTGCGACTCGGCAGCATGAGCAATCCCTGGCCGACAGAGCGCTACAACGATACTGAAGCCAATAACAATGATCACCAAAAAGACCGAGATCCGTATCGACCGCAGCGGGCCCGTCTTCGACATAGCTCAGAAGATAAATTTCAGGCCGAACTCACCAATGCGGCCGTTATGAGCTCCGCTCGGATGAAGGAAGTTGCTCGGGACTTCAGGATTGCTGGGGTCGGTACTGCCATTTATACAATCGGGGGCTCCCGAGTTCACTTCATAGCCGCAAGAAGTATTATTTATGCCGTTCCATTGCGGATGGTTGAATACGTTGAATGCCTCGGCGCGGAACTCCAGTGCCATCGACTCCTTTACTTTGAAGTGCTTGAACACTCCCATGTCAAAATTGAGACGGCCGGGTCCGGCTAAGGAATTACGACCCGAATCGCCAAAAGTAAGGCCTGTAGGTTGTGAATAAGCTCCGGGATTATCGAGCAACGGGCCATAGGGAACTCCGGCCACCGGGTTAAATTGGGGAATGTGGCCATGCGGATCTCCTACCAAGTCAGCATAGGAACCCGAACCGACATTATTTCCAACGCCGGCATTATCATAAGTACCACCATTCACAATGGTGACGGGCTCTCCCGTCTGTGCCGTAGTGATGCCCGACAATTGCCACCCTCCCAGCAGTGAGCCTTTCAATCCAGGCGAATGTTGAAAAATCGGCAAGTTGTAGATGTAGCTGATGGTAAAAATATGGCGCTGATCGTAACTTGAACTGGCACGATACGAGGAGAGATTATAAGAATCGACAAATGCGCTGTCATAGCGGTCCGAGGAATTATCAATCGAGTGGCTGTAAGTATAGGCCAGCGTAACTTGCAGTCCGCCCGCATTCCGTCTGCCGGAAATTTGCAGCGCGTTATAGCTCGAATTCGCCCCGCCGATAATGCCATAAATCGAGTCATAACCAATATAAGGACGGAACGCGTCTGGATTTGAGTTTCCGCACGCAACATCGAGATTGAGCTGCGCTTGGCCAGTGATGGGTGTCCCATCTGGCAGAGCGTCATTGTCACAAATGTCTTGAGTTATGATCTGCCCCTTCGGAAACGGATTTTGAGAAGCTGGAGTGGAATGAATCTGATTGCGATCAAGCTGTTGGGAGAGATGTGTTCCCTTGCTACCCACGTAAGCGACGGTCATAATCGTGTTACGGGCCAGCTCTCTCTGTATGTCGAGATGGTATTGCTGAATGTAAGGCCATTGTGTCTCAGTTGTGATTGAGGTCAATTGGCTGTCGCCGCCACCCAACGGAAACAACTCCGCGCCGTTTGCGCCGCCACCAATTGCGGTGTATCCGTTTATATAGAACTGCACGGGTGCAATGATCCCCGGAGGATTCCCCTCGAGCGATTCGGTATTGGCGTCGTTCCCATTTGCGTGCTCGAAGAAAATACCGTAGCCTCCACGGATTGCCATTTTCCCGTTTCCCTTTGGATCAAAAGCGAAGCCGATGCGGGGCGCAGGGTTCAACAAATGATTCGATTGGCAACTGGCATGGACTCCGTTATAACCGCAGCGCACCATCCCGGTCATGGTTTGAACACTTTGACCCGGAGGGAAGTTTAATGACCCATCTCCATTAAGGGTCGGAGCATCGGCAATAACATAAGCGTTCGGATCAAAATTGTAGGCATTAAGATACTTTTCGTGATAACTGCCATATAAGCTCAACCTAAGACCCAGATTCAGCGTTAGCCGTGAGGTTACGCGCCAATCATCCTGCACGTAAGGCTCTATAACCTTATAGCGGTTGTAATATTTTTGGTTTTGGTTGGGTTGCGCGAAAGTATTGATATATCCCACTAATAGATCCGCAAAACCGTTCCCGGTACTGGAGTATGGGCCGTTGAAAGGACTCTTCTTTTTATAGAAAGAGTTAGGGTCCGAGTAATATCCAAGGCTACCGTTGGGCTCTTCTTCCGCATCCTCATTCTTTTGCACCAATGCGAAGTAGACACCATATTGCCAGTTGTGCTTTCCTACAATCCTGGTCAGGTTGTCATGAAAACTGTAAGTAGGATTTGAGTTATTAAAAGGCAGATAACCTGGGTCAACGGCAAGATTAAAATTGCCCGGACCGCCAATGCCAAAGGCCGGAATTGTTCCGTTAAAACCGTTTTCAAATATCCCGGTCATCGTCATGCTCGCGGGACGCACCCAAGCATTTCCCGTATTAAAAAGATGCAGGTGATTGGCTGCATAGCTGAAGATAAACTCGTTCAGCAATGAAGGGGAGATTGTGGCCGTCAGGTTCGTCACCACGCTGATTCCTGGACCCTGCAGCGTTCCTCCGATTGCCGGGACCGAAGATCCAGACCAGGGCGAGATGGGATATTTTTGCGTCCACGAATCATGAATAAAGCGGATGTTCGCCCGCAATTTGGAATTAACGTTGTCATCTACTTTAATGAGCTCCTCATGCCAAGAAATCGGTGAAGCATAGGTTCCGAACAAAGAATGACCACCATTTGCATTTGGCAGGGGAATGTTCGCGACAATCGGGTCTGTGTTGACAGGATCCATGAGGCTAGATGGAATCGTGTTATTTGGAAAACCCACATAATAAGTATTGCCATTCGGATCCGTTCCGTGCCTGCGGTATGCGGGGCAGTTAATCTCTACCAATTCGCCGGAGCCTTCAGGCGGATTTCCTCTAATAAATGGCGTTCCAGCCGCCGGGCATACATCATTGAAGTCTCCTGTTCGTTCCGCAGCCGTCGGGAGAAACTGACTTGGATTGCTATAAACAAATGGCACATTTTCTCTACGAAACTCCTGCGACCAAAAGAAAAATAGCTTATCTTTCTTAATCGGGCCGCCTACGATATATCCGAAATCGTTCTTGTTGTAATAAGTTTTCGCCGTTCCTGGTAAGTCAAAGTAGTTATGCGCATTGAAGGCGGCATTACGGATGAATTCAAAGGCTTCGCCGTGGAACTGATTTGTGCCTGACTTAGTCACCGCCTCGATAGTTCCAGATCCATTTCTTCCATACTGGGCGCCATATGTTGAGGTCAATACTCGGACTTCAGCGAGTGCATCGATGTTCGGGTAAACGTTAATATTGGCGTTACTGCCACTATCGAGAATGTCTCCACCATCGATTTCCCAGTTATTAAATTCGGTGCGCCCGCCGTTGACGGCATAGGACACACTGCCTGACGGTCCTACAGTTCCGTCATCCTGGCCGGTCTGATCGCTTACGCCAGGGATTAACTTGATGAGCGTGGTGAAATCTCGACCATTCAGTTCCAGTTGACTGATCTGTTCCCCGGTAATCGTGCCTGCGAGTTCCGAGGACTGGGTTTCAACCTTGCCGACCGAGTTTCCTTCCACAACAACCGTGCTAGACACCTGACCGACCACGAGCTTTGTATCGACCCGAATTTTTTCTCCAACACGGAGGATCACCTGCTTCGCTTCATATTTACGGAAGTTGGGTGCTGTGATGGTCACGTCGTAGGTTCCGGCTCCCAGACCCGCGACCAGATAGTTTCCATCGCCGTTGGTGACGGCCTTCCGGCGAAAGCCCGTCGCGGGATCACTGACGGACACCTCGGCCCCGGAAACCACCGCGCCCGAATTATCGAGAACCGTGCCGGTAATGGACCCAGTTGACTGTGCGAAGATAGGTGCGCAACCAAATAAAACACACAACAAACCCCATACTGACCAGGACTTTAGAAACATGACCCTATTCCCCCTGTTAACCCCGAAATCTCGTCCGCCAACGTCGGCATCAGATTGCCGGGCATTCAACGCAAAACCTCGACCGCGTGATTTGAGGACTTGCAGTCTTTGATAAACTACCCGAGGTCGACTTGACGAGATCGCCACGTTTTGACCAATTTTGAATCGCTTCAAAATTGACTCGCCATCGTCGTGCAAAGCAGCTCTTGGTGTCAAGCTAAAAGTGGCCGGAATCGGAAAACCAATCCCCTTTTGAGCTCGCTCAATCGGCATACCTGTTTACAATCACCACTACAATTCTTTACATATCTCTACAGCGTGTTTGTTTTTTGCGATCGTTTTTGGCTGGATCGCATTCCCCTGATAGGGCCATGATCTTAGCGGACGCAAATGCTGTAATTGAAAGCTTCCAAAATCTGACATACTCGGGCTATACTCGGCTGGCAATTAAAGCGATCCCCTGACTCATGAAGTTCGTAACAGGCATTCTTCAAAACAAATCACGCTCGTTTGCGAGAAGGGCTCTAGGATGCGTTTTACTTTTTTCGTGCGCCTGCTCAATCGCCGAGGAGCCGATGCCGTCGGCAACTGCAGGATCACCAGAAGTGGGATTGGAACTCTCGCGACCGATTCGATCATGGGAATTTGTGTCCGCGCTAGGTACGCGCGCAGGCGTTTTAGGAAATGAGCAAGGAACACTAGAGGCGTGGGTTTATCCGTTGAAAATCCTGCGTGATTTCCATTTGCGATTTCACGTTAACGGCACCATCTTGCCCGCCGAAACTCTCGCCCGGACTTTGGTCGTTCGTCCTGAATCGAGCAGCATCATCTATGCGAGCGACGATTTCTCGGTTCGCGAAACTCTGTTTGTCCCTGTGCATGAGGCCGGCGCCGTTATCGCGTTTGAGGTCGACAGTATCCGACCACTTGAAATCGAGGCAGTCTTCCACCGTGATTTTCAACTGGAGTGGCCGGGCAACCTGGGAGATGTAAACGAAGAGTGGGATCCGACATTACACGCCTTTCATTTCGAAACGGAGTCGGGAAAGTTTGACGCTTTGGTCGGTTCGCCATCTGCTACTAAAACTTCCGAAGAATACGCGACCAATTATTCACGCTCTTCGCAGGACTCTTTCTTACTTGGCCCAACCCAAAAGGGACTCGACACCAAGCTGATCGTAATTGCAGCTTCTTTCACTGGCCGCCCCGCGCTCTCCAGCCTCTACCAGCACCTTGCGAAGGACTATGCGGAATTGCAGCGCAGTTCTGCCGAATATTACCGTGATTATTTGGCGAGGACAGTTAGCGTTAAACTCCCAGATCCACAAATTCAGCAGGCCTATGATTGGGCCCGGGTGAGCATGCTCCAAGGTGTGGTACAGAATCCTTTTTTGGGAGAAGGTTTGGTTGCGGGATTCGACACGTCTGGCGATGATGCGCGTCCTGGTTTTGCGTGGTTTTTTGGTCGAGACGCGGAGTGGACCAGTCTAGCGCTGGACGCGTCCGGTGATTTCTCGACTGCACGTAGCGCATTGGATTTTCTTTGCAAGTATCAAAGGGCCGATGGAAAAATCCCTCACGAGATCTCACAGAGCGCAAGCTTTCTGGACTGGTTCAAAAACACACCGTACGCATTTGCCTCCGCGGATGCCACTCCATTGTTGATTGTGACTGTGAATGATTACGTGACGCGCAGCGGCGATCTCGAATTCGCTCGCCAGAAATGGGATAACATCTGGCGCGCTTATCAGTTCCTCCAAACCACTTACGATGGCCAGGGACTTGCGCAGAATGTCGGTACAGGCACCGGTTGGATCGAGGGTGGTCCTCTGTATCCGGTAAGGGCCGAACTTTATCAGGCATCTCTGGGGCTCGAAGCGATCCGCGCGCTCTCGCACATCGCTCATCTTTTGGGAAAAGAAGACCTCAGTCTCCAACTAGCGCAGATTTTCGAACGGCAGAAGCCGATCTTGGATAAGGCTTTCTGGTCCGTGCAAAAACAAATCTATGCTTACGCTCTGCCGCTGAATAACGCGACGAACAAGGCTGGCGACGCGGCTGCCAGACGAATGGACCCGGTGAGTGTATTAGCCACTGTACCCATGTGGTTTACACAACTTGATGGCGATCAAGCGCGGACCATGATTCGACAACTCGCGGGTCCCGCTCATCAGACTGACTGGGGCATGCGAATTTTGTCTTCTCACGACTTGAGCTACGATCCCGGTGGATATCATTTCGGGGTCGTGTGGCCGCTGTTTACCGGCTGGGCTTCGGTGGGCGAGTATCACTATCATCGCGCACTTCCTGCGTATGCAAACATGCGGGCCAATGCGCTGCTTGCGCTGGACGGATCGCTTGGCCATGTCGCCGAGGCTCTTTCCGGCAAGTACTATCAGACACTAGCCACGGGATCGCCGCATCAGGTGTGGTCTGCAGCGATGGTGGTCAATCCGCTGTTAACCGGGTTGTTCGGCTTGCAAACTGATGCCACTAATTGCCATTTGGATTTCACGCCCCACGTGCCGGCAGACTGGAATGCGTTTTCCATCAATAATGTGCGCCTGGGCACAGTTGGGTTGAATCTGAACTATGAGAAGACACCTCGCTATATCCGTTTGCAGGTGCAATCGATAGAACCGCCGTCGATGGAAACACAGCCGGCCAGCGCTGGGCATTGTTCGGTTGAGTTCTCGCCCGGATTGAGTTTGCGCGCCAAGGTTGTCGGCGTTCGAATCGACGGCCACACGGTGCCATTTCATATGGAAACGAATTCGTCAGATCAGCATGTGAACATTCACATCCCTGTTCGTGGCGGCCGAAACGTCGTTGAGATTGAAATGAAGAACGACTTCGAACTGAGCTTGCCGTCCACTCTTCCTGATCTGGGAAGCACCAGTCACGGGTTGCGAGTCCTCTTTGAAACGTGGACTGCCGACCGCGATCACTTAACGCTCCAGCTCTCAGGCACCGCGGGAGAAGAGTACGAATTCTCGGCTTGGAATGTGAACCAGCTCTCTTCCGTGGAGGGCGCCGAATTGCAGAAAACGAATGGGCTCAAAGCTCAAGTCCGGGTCCAACTTCCGGCGTCCGCTCCGGGAGTTGATCCTCAGGCCACGGTCATTTTTCATTTTGCTGCACGGTAAGTTTACCGTGCGTTGAAATTTTAGCTTGTACGTTTCAGTTTGCGAATCTGGAGAGCAACGCGAATGCCTCGAAGGCTAAGAGCGGAAGTATTACTCATCGTTAGCATATGCCTTTCAGTTTCACTCTGCTCGGCGCAGAAGCGTAGCGTGGATGCGGAAGGCCACCAGTGGTGGCAAAACGCAGTTTTCTATGAAATTTATCCGCGCAGTTTTGCCGACAGCAATGGCGACGGCATCGGAGATCTGAAGGGCATTGACTCAAAACTCAATTACTTGCGAGACCTCGGCATAGACGCGATTTGGATTTCGCCATGTTATCCGTCGCCGCAAGTTGATTTTGGCTATGACGTTTCCGACTACGAAGATATCGATCCCATGTATGGGACGCTTAAAGACTTCGAACATTTGTCGCACGATGCGAAGAAACATGACATCCGCATCATCATGGATTTTGTTCTTAACCACAGTTCGACCCAGCATAAGTGGTTCATCGATTCCGCGTCATCGCGCACCTCAGCCCACCGCGACTGGTACATCTGGCGCGACGGCAAAGCGCCTGGCGTACCTCCCAACAATTGGATTTCCGGTTTCGGTGGTTCGGCTTGGCAGTTCGATTCCAAAACCGGGCAGTACTATTACCACTTCTTTGCGGTTGGACAAGCGGATCTCAATTGGCGTAATCCCGCGGTTGAAACCGCCATGTTCGACGTCACTCGCTTCTGGTACAAACGCGGAGTTTCCGGGTTTCGGCTCGACGCCGTGGACCTTCTATTCGAGGATCCTAATCTTCACGACAATCCGGTCTTGGAAGGCACCAACGAGTTGGGCGATCCCAACATGCAAAACAAGTACAACGACAAATTGCCCGAGGTTCACGTTGAACTGAAAAAGTTGCGTCGTGTCGCGGACGAGAACAATGCCGTTTTAATTGGAGAAACCTACACTTCGAACCGGGACGAATTGAAAGAATATTACGGCGATCACAATGACGAAATCCAAATGCCGATGGATTTCATGTTCTGCACCGTTGACAAGCTTTCACCAGCCGATTTTCGAGCCCAAATCGCAAACGCCGAGTCCACTGGCGGATGGCCGGTCTATGTGATCAGCAATCATGATATGACCCGTTCGTACAACCGCTACGGCGATGGGAAACACAATGATCAAATTGCCAAACTGATGGCCGGCATGTATCTAACGCTTCGTGGCACGCCCGTCATGTACTACGGTGAAGAACTGGGGATGGAGAATAACGACCCGGTCCGCAAGGAAGATGTGAAGGACCCAATCGGTATTGCCGGCTGGCCGAAGGAAAAAGGCCGCGATGGTGAACGCACACCCATGCAGTGGAACGATTCTCCATACGCGGGATTCAGCCCTACCAGGCCATGGTTACCCGTTCCAGCCAGTTTCAAAACACACAACGTGGACAGCGAACTCGCCGATCCGAATTCGATCTTGCAGTTTTACAAACGTCTGCTGGCGCTTCGGCATCATGAACCGGCCTTGTTGTATGGGGATTATCTCGCGCTAAACCAAGATAATCCGAACGTTCTCTCTTATCTTCGACGTTACAAGAATGAAGCTGTGCTGGTCGTTCTGAACATGTCAGCAACCGCGCAGCAAATCAACTTCAATTTATCCGAACAGGGTATTTCTTCGGCAAAAGCAACAACTTTACTGACTTCGTCGGCAAACGCATCGAGCGGCCAGTTGGATCAGGTTACATTGGAGCCGTTCGAGGTTTACATCGCGCGGGTCTCCCAATGAAGCCGATTGCCGTGAAACAGCGCTATATCGACGGGCCGCTAGTTTATCGTTCGCTGCTTCGCTTTTCCCTGATCTGCATCTCGTTGTGTGCCCCTGCTTCTGCGCAGTCCATTAACGGTCGGAGCACACTGCTCACGAGCCTTATCTCGCCTCATGACTATGTTCAAAAGCGTGCTTCGAGCTATGACCGGACCGGCGGTAATGATGACTTCGTTAAGATTGCTCCGGGAGACACGATTGAGTTGCTCAATGCGGTTGGACCCGGGATCATTACACACATCTGGATCACTATTGCGTCGCCAGAACAATATCACCTCAAAAAGCTTGTCTTGCGAATGTATTGGGACGACGAAAAACCACCGAGCGTAGAGACACCCATTGGCGATTTTTTTGGGCTCGGACTGGGCGACTACTTCCAGTTTGAGTCGACTCCCCTAGCCGTCGCCTCGGATAAAGCGCTGAACTCTTTCTTCCCGATGCCTTTTCATAAACGGGCGCGCATCACTGTGTCTAACGAAGGAAGTGCAGATGTCGACGCGTTTTATTTCAACATCGACTATCAGGCACTGCACCAAGACTTGCCCGCCGACACGATGTATTTCCACGCACAATACCGTCAGGCCACTCCGGCGAAGGGTTGGACCACGCAATGGGCCTCAAATGGCGAACCTGTTGTGAACGGAAAGAAAAATATTGACGGGGAGAATAATTACGTATGGGTGGAAGCAGCCGGCGAAGGGCATTTTGTCGGCGTGACCATGTCCGTTCTTCAGAATCAAGACGGCTGGTGGGGTGAGGGCGACGACATGTTCTTTGTCGATGGAGAAAAACGTCCTTCCATCAACGGCACTGGCTCGGAAGATTATTTCCTGGGAGCCTGGGACTTTGGCGACCACCCTTTTTCGTATGCTCTGTTCGGAGCACCGGTAAAGGGCGCGGAATTGGCGGGCAGTCGATCTTCCGTGTATCGGTTTCACTTGGATTCGCCAATCCCATTCACCAAATCTCTGCGTGCAACGATTGAACACGGCCACGCCAATCATCGCTCCGACAACTTTTTCTCCGTCGCCTATTGGTATCAGAACGAACCTCACGCCGCTTTTCCCGCGTTACCTACGGTCAAAGAGCGTTTGCCTCGAATTTACCCCGTAGGAGGTCCCGGAAATGCTGCGAAGTAATCGAGCATATAAGAACTCATTTCGACTCGTTCGATTGTTTTTGGCTGGCATCCTTTGTTTTTGTACATGGTTTTCCGCGGGCCAAGATAACACTCCGGTGGAACATCCGCTCGTGGTTGGCTATTTCCTTGGGGAAAATGTTCGCAAGCAATTCTTCGTGAAGAACCTCATTTCAAGTGGTGACATATCGCTGCTTGATCAGATCGATTATTCTCAGGGACACATTGCCGCAAATCTATGCGCTATCGCCGATCCAGAGGCGGACCTGAATTACACATTTTCCGCTGAAAATAGTGTGGATGGGACTCCGGATACGGCCGAGCTACCCTTCCGCGGAAACTTTCATCAATTGATGGAGCTGAAGGACCTTTACCCTCACATCAAGATTCTGATTTCCATCGAGGGAAATGCAGAGGGCTTCGCCGAAGCAGCACAGCCTGCGAATCGCCACACTTTTGTCGCCTCTTGTATTCAGAAATTTATCAAAGGCAAGTTTGCCGCAGGCATTGCAGCTCCGGGTTTGTTCGATGGCATCGACATCGACTGGGAGTATCCCAGAGAAGCTGACAAGTCTAACTTTATCGCTTTGCTCGGCGAATTTCGCCGTCAGCTTAATTCTGCTGGAGCGAACCTCCTGCTGACCGTCGCCATGGGCGACAACCGCATAACTTATCAGCACCTAGACATGGCGGCAGTTGCTTTTTACGTCAACGAAGTCGGGGTTATGAACTATGACTACAGCGGACCGTGGAGCAAGAAAACCGGCTTGATTGCGCCACTCTATAGCTCGCCGGGCGATCCTGAAATTGGCAACGATGTGGATTCGACCATACGAGGCTATGAAGCGGCCGGCGTTCCCGCAGCGAAAATGCTGCTCGGTCTTCCTTTTTATGCTTATTCATGGAATCAGGTTTCGCAAGAAAATCACGGATTGTTTCAATTAGGCGAAGCATCGCGCACCGATCTGCCTTACAGCTACATCACCACGATCCTGCCCAAGTTCACGGTATATCGCGATCCCAAATCGATGGCTCCATGGCTCTTTGATGGCAGTACTTTTTGGACCTACGATGACGAACTTTCGATCGCCGCCAAAATCAAGTACGCGAAACAACGTGCCCTCGGTGGAGTGATGATTTGGGAACTTAGCGGTGATACTTCGGATGGCAAACTGCTTAAAACTGTCTCCGATCAACTCAACGATCATGACTCAGATCAGGATGCCGACGATAGCGACAGTGAAGACGGTGCCACTGCTACGCACTGAATGAAAGGAATGAATGCGATTGAAAACAATCATTTCGTTCCACGTTCGCCTTCTTGTATGCACGATTCTTGTAATATTCTCCGTCGGTGAGGAGTCCACGGCGCAAACCGTCGAAGTTGATATCACTCCGGCGCACGCTACCAATCATTTCCGTCCCAATGAAACGCTCGGTGCCGGGATTGATCGCATTCCACCAGAAGCGATCGATAGCGGATTATCCGAGCCGAATCTAGGCCGAGCACTCGCTTCGGGCTGGCAGCCCGTCAGTTATCGTAATAATACCGAGCTATCCATTGAGGCTTGGCATTGGAACCCTCAGGGCACTTGGAGCGAGTCCGGTCAAAAAGGGTACTTTACCGGCTCGACGACTTCAACGGAACCTATCAGTTATTCATACGGATATTCGCTGCCCCATCGTGGCTTTACGCGGAACGATGGCACGCCGAACGCCGGTTTTTCCCGCCTCACGGATGGTGACGACAAAACTTATTGGAAGAGCAATCCTTATCTCACCCAGCACTTTACCGGCGAGAGCGACACTTTGCATCCGCAGTGGGTCGTCATCGATCTGACTCAAGTTCAGCAAATCGACAGCATCCAGATAAGATGGGCGGAGCCTTATGCCACGAAATTTCTGCTGCAACACTGGATTGGCGAAGATCCCATGCATGGAGCCACCAAAGGTGTGTGGCAGACTTTTCAGCTGGGAGTGATTGAGCACGGAAACGGCGGATCAGACATTCTGCGGTTGAATGCGACTCCCGTTCCGATCCGTTTTCTTCGAATCCTGATGACCGAGTCTTCGAATAGCTGCGCAGCCGGAAAGAGTTCTTCTGACCTGAGAGCCTGCGTCGGTTACGCAATCAATGAGATTTACGTCGGGACGACGTCAGAGGACGGTGAGTTTCACGATGTCGTGCGGCACACGCCCGATCAAACTCAGACCACGACTTATTGTTCGTCCGTCGACCCGTGGCATGAAGCTTCTGATCTGGGGACAACTCACCAGGCCCAGGTAGGCTTCGATCTTTTCTTCACCAGCGGAATCACGCGCGGTCTTCCCGCGATGATTCCAATCGCTTTGGTCTATGACACTCCAGAGAATGCTGCCGCCGAAATCGCTTACTTGAAGAAACGCAACTATCCCATTTCATATATAGAGATGGGCGAAGAGATGGATGGCCAGTATTTGAGTCCAGAAGACTATGGAACGCTCTACATTCAATGGGCCGAAGCGCTCCATCGTATCGATCCAAAACTCAAACTCGGTGGACCATCGTTCCAAGGCGTGACGGAAGATATTGAAACCTGGCCTGACGCGCATGGCAACGCTTCATGGACCGCTCGCTTCATCGACTATTTGAAACAACACGATCATCTGCACGACCTTGCATTTTTCTCATTTGAGCACTATCCACTTGAAGCCTGCAGAAGCCCTTGGGGTGCCCTCTACGAAGAGTCGCATCTCGTTAGCCACATCATGCAGGTCTGGCACCAAGATGGCGTGCCAGCGGAGATTCCGATGTTCATTACGGAGTCAAATCTCTCCGCGGCGGCTAGCGAAACTTCCATGGACATCTTTTCGGGGCTTTGGCTCGCCGATTATATTGGTTCGTTCCTGACCGCTGGCGGAAACGGAGTTTATTATTTCCATTATCTACCGCTGCAAATGGAACACGGATGCAATGACTCGCCAGGAACGTTTGGGATGTTCAGCGTCGATTCCCATTACCAGATTCAGCAGCCCTTGGCGCAGTTTTTTGTCTCGCAGCTTATTAATCTGGAGTGGATCGCGCCCGGAGGAAAACAACACGATATACATCCCGCAAAGGCAGACATTAATGACGGTGCAGGCCACGAGCTTATAACGGCTTATGCTGTGAAGCGTCCTGATGGGCAGTGGTCGCTGCTTTTGGTAAATCGCGATCAGTACAATCCTCATCGCGTTCACATCGAATTCAACGACCAAGATAGCCTCGAGAAAAGCTCTTTCGACGGACTGGTTGCCATTTCGATATTCGGAAAGGCTCAGTATCAATGGCATCCGGGGCTCACCCGTTATGTGGGCCACGCTGAATATCCGGCGGAGCCTTCGGTTACTGCGGAGAGCACCGGTATGGCCGATCCTGATGGACCGATTCTACACAGCACACAGAATGCCAGCGCAGATACAACCTACGATTTGCCGGCGGCCTCTGTGGTTGTAATTCATGGCACCATCCGCACCCGTTAGATGTGAACGTCTTACAAAGCTCCTATTCGCAGGCGTTTGTAAACTGCCGTCTGCGTCGAAAGCCATGATGAATCTGAACCTACGACGGTATGGTCTCGCACTTCTCCTGACTCTTTGCGGCGTCGTTTCGGCCCAAGACACTGATTTTGAACCCGATCATCAACAGATTCCCGCGCCCGATTGTCTTTCGATCAAGGGGACGTGGGAGGCGGCATCGAGGCTTTGCGCTCGCGAGGACCACGATGCCTGGCTGGCAGACATCGAGCATTGGCGGAGTGAGCGATTAATTCGTATCGGCTACGATGGTTCGCGCTACAACTTGCCCGCGCTCAAGTGGACGCAATCCAGCTTTTTGCAGCCGCAGATGATGGTGCAAGACCGCTATTTCTATGATCCCGTCACGCGCCAATATACGGTCGATCGCTACCTCGATGACCTGCAAAACCGCTATGGGGGAATTGATGCGGTGCTCATCTGGCCAACTTATCCAAATATGGGCGTCGATGACCGTGATCAACTGGATCTGGTCCGCAGCATGCCCGGCGGCGTTGCGGGAGTACGTCAGATGATTGCAGATTTTCACAAGCGGGGAGTGCGGGTTCTGTTTCCCATGATGATGTGGGATCAGGGAACTCGCGATCCCGGCAAGCCCTGGCCGCAGGCAATCGCGGAACTCATGGCGGAAATCGGAGCTGACGGCATCAATGGCGACACGCAAGATGGAGTACCGCTGGCATTCTCAGTAGCTGCCGACAAGGTTGGTCATCCGTTGGCGTTTCAGCCCGAGGATGGCCCCTCCGATGAGGCTCTGGCGTGGAATGTCATGACGTGGGGACAGTACAACTTTCCTTTTGTTCCTCTGGCCGACAAATACAAGTGGCTGGAACCGCGTCACATGGTGAATATTTCCGATCGCTGGAAGCGCGACAAAACTGATGACCTGCAGTTTGCTTTCTTCAACGGCGTCGGATGGGAAAGTTGGGAAAATATCTGGGGAATCTGGAATGGGATTACGCCGCGCGACGCCGAAGCGGCTCGTCGAGTCGGTACCATCGAGCGTGCTATTGCTCCATTCCTGGTCAGCACTGGATGGGAGCCATACGCTCCTATGTTGCGCTATGGTGTGTTTGCCAGCCGCTGGCCGCTCAATCAGACGGCGAATCAGCCGTCAAATCAACAGACGGTCTGGACCATTGTTAACCGGAACGAGTACGAGATCGACGGTCGGCAAATCGAACTCGAGTCGGCAGCGGGCACGCGCTATTTCGATCTCTACCACGGCATTGAACTGACTCCAAAGCGTAATGCGGACGGCAAGGTTGAGCTCAGTTTCAATATCGAAGCGCATGGTTTCGGCGCATTGCTGGCGACCCAAACGGCTCCAGATTCGGTGCTCCAATCGCTTATGTCAATGATGCACGAGATGACGCGCCGACCGTTGGCCGATTATTCACACGAGTGGAAAGTATTGCCGCAGCAGATCGTGCCTATCGCTGCAACAAAGCCGCCGGCAACAGTCCCGGCGAACATGGTTCGCATTCCCGCTGGAGACTTCATTTTCAAAGTGCAAGGGATTGAAATCGAAGGCGCTAATGACGTCGGCGTGGATGTGCAGTATCCATGGGAAGATTCTCCACGCCGGTTTCACGAACATCCCATGCAGATCAAGTCGTTCTGGATCGACAAGTATCCTGTGACGAATGCCGAGTTCAAGAATTTTCTGGATAGCACTCATTATCATCCGCAGGACGATCTGAATTTTCTCAAGGATTGGAAAGATGGCAACTTCCCTGCTGGTTGGGAACGCAAACCTGTGACGTGGGTTTCTATGGAAGATGCGCGCGCTTATGCGACATGGGCAGGCAAACGTCTGCCGCACGAGTGGGAGTGGCAGTACGCGGCGCAGGGGAACGACAGCAAGAACGGCGACACTCGAATTTATCCCTGGGGAAATGAGTGGAACGCGAGCGCCGTTCCCGCTCCGGATAAGAGTCGCACTATGCGCGGACCCGATGCGGTGGATGCGCATCCGCAAGGCGCGAGTCCCTTCGGCGTGACGGACCTGGTTGGCAATGTGTGGCAATGGACCGATGAGTTCGTTGACGATCACACTCGCGCTGCGATTGTGCGTGGAGGCGAATACTATGAACCGCGGGGTTCGATCTGGTACTTCCCACAAGCCAGGAAGCTCAGCGAACATGGCAAGTTGCTGCTCACCGCGCCATCCCTGGATCGTTCTGGAGGAATTGGGTTCCGCTGTGTCCAGGACGCGGAGTAGTTTGCGTTGCCGACCTTACTTGAGGATTGAATGCGACTGTCTCGCGCCTTGCTTCTTTCTGCGACGTTATTGTGGCTGGTGAACTCTAGCTCACTCGCCGCTCAAGTTGCATCCGGTATCCCAAATGGTTCTGCGATTGAGCCCTGGAGCGCACAATGGATTACCTGCCCGGATGCGCCGGAGCGAGACGCCTTTGTTTTCCATTTCCGCAAAGTACTGGATTTGCCACAAAAACCTGAACATTTCCTGGTTCACGTCAGCGCTGACAACCAATTTCTTCTGCACGTGAATCAACAGCGCGTCGGTACCGGTCCGGCGCGTGGTGATCTCGCTCATTGGCGATTCGAAACATACGACCTTGCGCCCTTTCTTCACGTAGGAAGGAACACATTGGCAGCAACCGTTTGGGGCTTCGGTACGCGATCCGCATACGCGCAAGTGAGCGATCGAGCTGGATTCTTGCTACACGGTAACGGTTTGGCTGAACGCGCCGCGGATAGCAACGAAACCTGGCAGGTCGAAGAGGACATCGGATTGACGGCTCCCCTTCCAACCCCGGAGACCTCTGACTATAACGGCGCCGAGCCAGGCGAGCGCATCGACGCCCAGGCGTTTGATTGGCTTTGGGATGCCGACCCCGAATCGTCGGTCGTCAGTACTGCGGATCGAACGAATCAAGAACGTTCGAGTAAATGGAAAGCTGCACTCGCCATCGATAACGCTGTGCTCCGAGGCGGCCAAATGCAGTCCACCAACTGGCAACTCGTCCCCGATGCTCTTCCTCCTATGGCGATGGAGCTGATTTCTGCCGGCAAAATAGTGCGCAGTTTGGGACAGGAGATGCATGGAGCTGAAATCCATTTCTCAGTGCCTGCACATTCCAAGGTGAGTGTGCTGCTGGACGTCTCTCATCTAGTCACTGGTTATCCTGAATTGACCGTAAGTGGCGGACGCGGCACAACCATCATCCAGACTTATGCGGAAGCATTGATCGACGACAAGGGCCAGAAGGGGAATCGCAACGAGATCGTGGGCAAACACATCGTCGGGTTGACCGACGAATTTCTTCCTGACGGCTCTAAGACCCGCACATTTCTACCACTAGCGTGGAGAGCCTGGCGATACCTGCAATTAGATATCTCAACTGCGGACGAACCGCTCAATGTTGATCGCTTGCGCACTTGGTTTACGGCCTATCCCTTCGAAGAGCATGGCTATTTTCGTTCCGACGACCCATCGCTTGCTTCGATCTGGGAGATCGGCTGGCGAACCGCACGCCTCGACGCGCACGACACCTACATGGATACGCCGTACTGGGAGCGCTTGCAATATGTCGGCGACACACGTATCCAGGCGCTGATCTCATACATGATTGCCGGAGATGACCGTCTCGCACGCCAAGCGATTCAAGCTTTCAACGATTCGCGTATTCCAGACGGCATTACACAGAGCCGCTACCCCTCCAACTCGACGCAATTCATTCCGCCATTTTCTCTACTCTGGATTGGTATGCTGCACGACTTCTGGCTTTACCGCGGAGATATTGATTTCGTACAACTCCAATTGCCTGGCACACGTACAGTCTTGGATTGGTTCCTGGGGTATCAAAGACGTGATGGACTTTTAGCAAGGTTGCCTTGGTGGCCATTTGTCGATTGGGCCAAGGATTTTGATGCCGGAGTGCCTCCGCAGGACGCCGGCGGCGGCTCCGCAGTGATTACCCTGCAATTTATTGAGGCGCTGAACTATGCTGCGGAACTCGAAACCGCTTGCGGCGACCGGGAACGCGCCGCCAAGTATCGAGCCGCGGCGGCGCGGGCGGTGCTGGCTATCCGCAAGTTGTGTTGGAATCAAAAATATGGGTTGATCGCTGATACTCCTGCGCAGATCCACTACAGCCAACACGCCAACATCCTAGCAGTATGGCTCGATGTAGTCCCCAAGCCAGAGCAGAAAGCCGTCCTAACAAAGATTCTGTCGTTCGAGCGGAGACCGAATGAGCGGAGCACGGGCGAACTGCAGAATGGCTTGCCTGAGCCACTGCCTCCAATGTCAAAGGCCACTTATTATTTCCGCTTTTATCTAGCGCGAGCGATTGAACATGCGGGCATGGGAGAGACATACCTTAGCCTGCTTCAGCCCTGGCGGGATATGGCTGCCTTGGGGCTCACTACATGGGCTGAGACTCCTGAGCCGACTCGTTCCGATTCGCACGCCTGGAGCGCGCATCCAAATTTCGATCTGCTGACGATAGTAGCCGGTATTCGTCCGAAAACCAGCGGATTCAGACTCGTGACCATCGAGCCTCATCTAGGAGCACTGCATCATTTATCAGCGTCGGTGCCTAGTCCAAACGGCGAGATTGCAGTCGAATATACGCGCGAGAAAAACGGTGTTGAGGCAACGATTCATTTACCGCCCGAAGTTGCAGGAGATCTCATTTGGAATGGGGAAATCTATAAACTCCATTCAGGCGAACAGAAACTCGCGCTGCCAAAATGATAATGCCCGTGCTGAAGGACCAAATCGGAGGCTCATGCCTGTGGCTGCGTCGGCCGCAACAAATGGCATCGGGCCGCTTTAAGGCTTGATAGCGGTAGTTGTACTCCCTTCAATTCCCCGTGGAAAGCCTTGTTGTCGAAGGTCTTCTCCGTCAGTCTTGGGGCTCTAATACAACTTTAGCGCCGACACGGTTACCCCGGTGATCACACGCTCTAGATCTTGGATATCCTGCCAATCGCTATAATTATTGAAGAAGGCGTACTTTGCGGAAATATCGCAAAGGGAAGGCCGAATCGAAGACTGCCTAAGGTCATCAAAAGGACATGAAGAAAACCCGCCAACATCCCCTGGAAAAGATCCTTGAGAATCGCATTGCCATTATCGACGGAGCGATGGGTACGACGATCCGCACCTACGGGATGAAGGAAGCGGACATCCGCGGGGAGCGCTTTAAGAGCGCGACGAAGGACCTGCTAAATAACGGTGATCTCTTCACTTTAACGCAGCCGAAGATGATCGGCGACATCCATCGCCGGTTTCTGGAGGCAGGAGCGGACATCATCGAGACTAATACCTTCGGCGCAACCAGCATCACGCAAAGCGAATTCTTCGTGGAAGATCCGCGTGAGCACGGCGGCCGGAAGGATCCCGCATTCTACGAGAAGATCATCGATGATCCGTTTCTCGACAGCTTGGCTTGGGATATCAACGAGCAATCCGCGCGGCAGTGCCGTGAATGGGCCGATCGTGTAGGGACCGCAACCTCGCGTCAACGGTTTGTGGCGGGGGCGATCGGGCCGCTGACTGTGTCTCTTTCGAACTCGCCCGACGCTGATGATCCAGGATTTCGCGTGGTTACGTTCGACCAGGTCAAAGCTGCATACGCTCAACAGGTGCGTGCCCTCATCGCTGGTGGTGTAGATCTGCTCTTAGTCGAGACCATCTTCGACTCGCTGAATGCCAAGGCGGCACTGGTCGCCATCCGTGAGGTATTCGATCAAGACGGTAGCACATTGCCGGTGATGATCTCGGCGGCGGTGGGACGTGGCGGCGAAACACTGATATCTGCCCAAACTACCGAAGCGTTCTGGAACGCAGTGCAGCACGTAAAACCGCTGTCGGTGGGACTCAACTGTTCTCTCGGGCCCGATCTAATGTATCCGTTCCTGGAGGAGCTCTCGGATAAGGCGGACGTAGCGATCTCGTGCTATCCGAATGCCGGTTTGCCGAATCCATTGTCGGAAACAGGGTTCGATCTGGTGCCACAGGACATGGCGCGCTACCTGGGCAACTTTGCGCGGTCGGGGCTGATCAATATTGCCGGCGGTTGCTGCGGCAACACACCAGAGCACATTGCAGCTATCGCCAAAGCACTCGAAGGCCAGCCGCCGCGAAAGTGGAGCACGACGCTCACTGAGGAATTCTCCGCCCACCAGATTGAGAGTCGAGCGTGAGCTTGTCCGATAGCGTGAGCGCACCCGAGCCCACGCAGGTGAAACCTCTCCGTCTCTCAGGCTCGCAGCCCTTCACCCAGCAGGCCGGCGTCTACATCATGATCGGTGAGCGGACCAATGTGGCCGGCTCGCCGAAATTCGCCAGACTGATCAAAGAGGGCAAGTATGAAGAAGCCGTAAGCGTCGCTCGGCAGCAGGTCGAGAACGGAGCGAATGTCCTCGACATATGTATGGACGAGGGCATGATCGACGGTGTCGTGGCAATGACGCGATTCCTGCAGTTGCTGGGAAGCGAGCCCGAAGTTGCCAAGGTCCCTTTCATGGTGGACTCCTCGAAATGGGAGGTCATCGAAGCTGGGCTAAAGTGTCTGCAGGGCAAAGGCATTGTCAATTCGATCTCACTAAAAGAAGGCGAAGACAAATTTCGCCAGAATGCCGCTAAAGTTCTGAAATATGGCGCGGCCGTAGTTGTTATGGCCTTTGATGAACAGGGTCAGGCTGCGACCTACGAGGATAAGATCCGCGTCTGCGAGCGCGCTTACCGCATATTGGTCGATCAGGTCGGGTTCCCTCCCGAAGACATCATCTTCGATCCCAATATCCTCACCGTTGCCACAGGAATGGAGGAGCACAACAACTACGCAGTCGACTACATCAACGCCACTCGTTGGATCAAGGCTAACTTGCCACACGCGAAAGTGAGTGGCGGCGTTTCCAACATTTCTTTCAGTTTTCGCGGCAATAACAAGGTCCGCGAAGCCATTCACTCAGCGTTTCTTTATCACGCTATTGCGGCGGGCATGGACATGGGCATCGTGAATGCCGGCATGCTTGAGGTCTACGAAGAGATTGAGCCAGAGCTGAAGGCGCTGGTCGAGGACGTGCTGCTTAACCGCCGTCCCGACTCGACCGAACGGCTGGTTGAATACGGAGAAACGCTAAAGGGAGCTGGTAAAGCAGTCAATGAGAAGAAGGCCGAAGAGTGGCGCAACGGCACAGTCGAGGAACGTCTTTCTCACGCACTGGTCAAAGGAATAGACACATACATTGAGATTGACGCCGAAGAGGCCCGAGTCAAACTCGGCCGCCCACTATTGGTTATCGAAGGGCCGCTAATGGACGGCATGAGTGTCGTCGGCGATCTGTTCGGGGCTGGCAAGATGTTCTTGCCCCAGGTCGTCAAGTCCGCGCGCGTGATGAAGAAGGCTGTGGCACATCTGACGCCTTTCATGGAGGCCGAGAAGGAAGCCAGAGTCGCCGCGGGCGAAGTCGTCAAAGCGCAGGGAAAAATCATACTCGCGACAGTCAAGGGTGATGTTCACGATATTGGTAAGAATATCGTCGGGGTCGTCCTCGCCTGTAACAACTACGAGGTGATTGACATGGGAGTGATGGTCCCCTGCGAAAAGATCCTCGAACGCGCCAAGTCTGAAAAAGCGGACATGATTGGACTCAGCGGCCTGATCACCCCGTCTCTCGACGAGATGGTGCACGTCGCGCGCGAAATGGAACGTCAGGGTTTCAAGTTACCGCTGCTCATCGGAGGGGCAACCACCAGCCGGAGACACACAGCGATCAAGATTGCGCCGCACTACAGCGAACCGGTGGTCCATATTCTGGATGCCAGCCGGGCGGTCCCCGTGACGACCAGCCTGCTGAGTGACGAAGGCAAAACGGCGTTCGTGACGCTGCATCGCGCCGACTACGAGGCGCTCCGCAAGGCCCACACCGCGCCGCGCCTGACGGTCGTCCCCATCGAGACTGCCCGCGCAAGGCGAACGCCGATCGAGTGGCGTGCTGAAGACATACCTACGCCTGCATTTGCTGGTGTGCGCACGCTGGACAACTTTCCTCTTGCGACGCTGCGCGAATTCATCGACTGGACGCCGTTCTTCCACACCTGGGGATTGAAAGGGGTTTATCCCCGCATTCTCGAGCGCGAGACCCAAGGTACACAGGCGCGGCAGATCTTTACCGAAGCCAACGCTCTTCTGGACATCATCATCGAGAAGAACTTGATCACGGCACGTGGCGTATACGGCTTCTTTTCTGCCAGCGCAGTCGGCGACGATGTCGAACTTTACACGGACGGCACACGTGAAAGGGCGCTGGAGAGATTCCACTTTCTCCGACAGCAATCAAATAAGGAAGGCAGCGAGCCGTGCCGGTCTCTTGCGGACTTCATCGCGCCAAAGGAAATGGGGTTGCATGATCATATTGGTGCGTTCGCGGTAACCAGCGGGATCGGCCTGAAAGAACTGTGCGACGGATTTCGGGCCAAGAACGACGATTACAACGCGATCATGGCAGAGGCCATCGCCGATCGCCTAGCGGAAGCTTTCGCCGAATGCCTGCACAAACGAGTGCGGGACGAGTGGGGCTACGGTTGTGCGGAAGGTCTGAGCAATGCGGATCTAATCCAAGAGAAATATCGTGGCATTAGACCGGCTGCGGGTTACCCAGCGTGTCCGGATCACACGGAGAAGGGTACTCTCTGGCGCCTCCTCGATGTGCAGGCGAACACCGGAATGCTGATTACGGAGTCGTTTGCGATGTGGCCGGGATCGAGCGTGAGTGGGCTTTACTTCGCCCACCCGGAATCACGGTATTTCAGTCTCGGCAAGATCGACCGCGATCAGGTGGCCGACTATAGCGAACGCAAGGGGATGACCGTGGCAGAAGTCGAGCGGTGGCTCGGGCAAAATCTGAACTACGATCCTGGCGAATAGCGGCCGGAGCTACGATCTGATCGCCGGTCTGTGCACTAGAAAGCAGTCTTTGGCCGCGTTCCCTCAAAATGTGCTTCGATCTCTTCCAGAGTTTTTCCTTTGGTTTCCGGCAGAAACACAGTGGCCGTAATGAAGTAAATCACTGTGCAGGCGGCAAAGCCAAAAAACATAGCCGAGTACCCGTACTTGCCGACTGTTGGCAGGAACATCGCTGCGATGGTTGTTGAAACTGCCTGATTAATCAGGAGCGCAATGCTCATTCCATTCGAGCGAATTCTGGTCGGCATCAACTCCGAAAGCGCCAACCAGACACAGATTCCGGGGCCGATCGCAAAAAAGGCCATGAACACAAAGAGCGTGATGGCCACCAGCCATCCATTGTGCGAGCTCGGTACCGGAGTGATCAGTGCTTCGTCAATCCTTAATGGAGCTTGGCGTGCCGCATCGAGATCGCTGAACGGATTTGAAAAGAACGCGACTACTTTATTGGCGGGCACACAACTGTCACGTGTGATCTCGATTGGCGTAGCGGCCGGGTCGTCGGAACGCGCAACTTTGGTCGCTGCGCGGAAATCCCCATAGGAATAGATGACTACTAAAGATGTTGGCCGGCCGCTGATTGTCTTGTCGTCCGCGTTTGTAGTGAGCAGTTTTTCTGCAGAGCTTTCATCGTAACGCAATGTGAGCTTCTGATCGGCGTCGACCATAGATTGGACCGCATCTCGCAAATCTACGCGCAGCTTCTCCGTCCTCCGAAATAACAGACCCGTACAGAGCAGAGACACGATGATGCCTGCACTGCCCACCGAGAGCAGAAACTTGCGCCCCTTGCGGTCGACCAGCAGCACGCCGCCAATGGTCGTCAGGAAATTCACCATTGTGAAGAGGACGTAGCCCCAGTGCGCCTGGACATCCGAAAGACCACTCTGCAAAAGGATGTTGGTGTTGTAACCGATAATGGAGTTCACGCCGGTGGCCTGGTTGCACGCGAGAATTACACAGGCGAGGACAAACGGGATCACATACTTGCGGCGCAACAACGATTCCTTGACCTGGGCTCCGGTTGAAGTCTTGACTTTCTCAGCGGCAGCCGCTTGTTCCATTTCCGCAAGCTCGACGTCCGCTTGACCCTGGGTACGAGAGCGGAGAAGCGCAGAGTAGGCCGCGTCTTTTTTCTCTCGACGAAACAGCCAGCGCGGGGACTCCGACACCATGAAGCTGCCGATCACGAACAAAATGCCCGGCGGCAGCGAAACCCAAAAGATGCTACGCCACGCTTTATCTTTGAAGGCAATAAGCTTTGAAGGATCACCGAGCTTCGCGACGTCTTCAACGCGAAAACTGAAGTACATGCCCACGATCGCGGCGATCACAATGCCCAGTGTGAGTAGCCACTGAAAGATTGCTGTTCCCTTGCCACGACTTGACGCCGCCAGGCACTCCGCCAGATATAGCGGGACAACCACTCCGATAAGGCCAGCGCTGATGCCCTGCAACAAGCGGCCGAGAACCAGCGACTCATAACCATGCGACCGCGCGATGATGGGAATGCTGCACACAAACAACAATCCACTGAGCGCCATTAGTGGCTTCCGTCCCATCCAGTCCGCTAGCGCGCCAGCGAACAAGGTTGAGATCACGCTCCCGAGTAGCACAGCAGCCACGACGGTGGAAAGCTGCCCCGCATTCAATCCGGACGTGGCTTCCAGATAAGGCAAAGCGCCTGCAATGATGCCAACGTCGACACCGTAGAGGAGTCCACCGAGTCCTGCTACCAGTAGCAGGAAGCGGTTGTAGCCGGCTTTTTCGTTGGTCGTCACAATCGTCATCTCTCGCCTTTCGCAGAGACCGTTAAATTATTTGCTTCGCACTTGCGTTACACTCCTGGGCTTATGCACTGAACGGCCTCATACGCCGCACCCAACATCGGCGCCTCCTCATTCACTACAACCGAGAGCGGAATGCGTGCCAGCATTGGTGCCAGTTGGCTTACACCGCAAAAAGACTTGAAAAATGTTCCATCCTGAAGCTTGGGCAGGATTTTTGCAGCTATGCCACCCGCAATGTAGACGCCGCCTAAGGCCATAATCTGCAACGCGAAATTTCCTGTCGCCGCGCCAAACACTTCGGTCCAGAAATCGAGAGTCTCAACGCAAACCTTACAAGACCTTGCCAACCCTTGCTGCGTAATCTCGCCCGCCGCATTGCCCGCCGGGGAATCGAAGGATTCGTGACGCACAACGGGATTCAGGAATTCGTGAATTCGACGAAAACCGCGGCCTGAAATAATCTCCTCGCAAGATACGTGCGGCAATTGAAGCTTTAAGTGGCGGAGAAGTTGAATCTCGCGATCGCTTCGCGGCGCAAATTCGGTTTGCCCTCCTTCGGCCTGAGAGACTTGATATTTTTCGCCTCCCCAGAAAAGGAAAGCTTCTCCTAACCCTGTACCTGCCGCGATCACACCTTTTGTCCCATGGTCCGCTGGAGTTCCTGAGTTCAGAACAACTAAATGCTCTTTTGACAGCCGCTCCAGACTGAAAGCAGTGGCGCTGAGATCATTCAGCAGTTGTACCTTTTTCAACTTCAGCTTCTGTGTTAATGGCGAGGGGTCCACTAGCCAAGGAAGGTTTTCTGAGTAATGACGGCCGTTTGCTACCACTCCCGCCACTCCGAAGCCAGCGGCGTCGATCTGCTGCGGTTCGTTGCCGGCAACTACCGCTTGTTTCAGAAAATCTTTCACCAGATCTTCAAAGCTTGCATAATCTCGCGTCGCGAAACGGCGCTGAAAAACCGGGTGGAGGCTTGTCCCCACTTGCCGGAACAATCCGAGATTGCATTTTGTACCGCCCACGTCCCCAGCCAGAATCATCGTCGTCCGATTAATCTCCCGCACGAGTCACCGACTGGATTCGCTGTCGATGACAAATAATCGCATTAGAAGTGAACGGGTGAATCCTATCAGAGACGGACGCGTGTCATCCGAAAGAAAACGGGGATTCAGAAAAAGATCGGGGATGAACCGAACGCCCTAGGCATCTGCTTCAGGCGACAGGCTCGGCGGAGCACTCTCAATGACGTGCAGGCCGCACTCGGTCTTGGCAATGCCGGGCCAGCGCCCAGATCTGGAATCTTCGCCCGGACGGACGGCCCGCGTGCAGTGCGTGCAACCGATACTCGGATAATCCCGATCATGAAGCGAGTTGTAGGGCACACCGTGCTCGAGAAGATAGCGCCAAACTTGATTCGATGTCCAATCTGCGATTGGATTTATTTTTACCAAACCGAATTTTGCGTCCCATTCGATCTTGCGCGCGTGTTCACGGGATGAAGTCTGGTCGCGGCGAATGCTGGTGATCCACGCGCTCAGTTCCTTCAACTTGCGGCGTAGCGGCTCAACTTTCCGCAGATTGCAGCATTGGTCAGGATCGCGCACCCAAAGCGCCTCACCGTGGACTTGCTCCTGTTCCTCGGGCGTCAGAGAGGAAAACACTCTCTCGATATTGATTTCGTATTTTCGCTCGATGGTATCGACGAGTTGGTACGTCTCGGGAAACAGAAATTCGGTATCAATCGTGAAGAGGCGAAACTTCTTGTGAACCTGTGACGCCATATCAATGAGAACCATGCCCTCGGCTCCAAAGGCCGACGAGATGGCTACATCGTTTCCAAAAGTGTCAAAAGCCCAGGCCAGCACGCGCCGTGGGTTCCAACTCTCTGCGGTTAATTGCACGGCTGTGATCTCGTCTTTCACGCGGTTGGCTCCTCTTCTGCTCGTAAGCTTGATGAGTGATCAAGCAATGGATCGAGAAGCCTAGCGGGGATTGAGCGGTCTGTTTCCTGTGACCGGGTGGGAAACACAAACTCCTCCAACACATCAACGGAATCTGCCAGACGTACCACCTCGCCGACTAGCAATAGTGTGGGCGCAGCGAGTTGCGGCGCCCTGGGCAGGTCTCGGACGGTCGTGCGATGCGTTCGCTGATATTTTGTGGTGGCGCGCGAGATGATGATGCACGGCGTGTCCGTGGCCAATCCGGCTGACTGTAGACGTCGAGCAATATCGGAGTAGTTGTGTCCGGGCATATAAACGGCCAGAGTTGCTCCGCTCCTGACAAACTTGCTCCAATCCGAAATATCGTTCTCGGGAGATCGTTTTCGAGAAACCTGCTTCTCCGAAGATTCATGGGCAGTAATGAGCACCAAGGCAGACGATGCTCGACGATGCGTCAACGGGATCTGCGCCGCAGCGGCTGCACCCATAGCGGATGTCACTCCGGGAACGATTTCGAACGGAATATTGTTCCGGCGCAGTTCTTCTATTTCTTCCCCAGCTCGACCGAAGATCAGTGGATCACCACCCTTTAACCGGACAACGCGAAGCCCGGAAGCGGCCAATGCGACCATCAGGCAATTAATCTCTCCTTGCAAGATCTTCTTCTTCCCACAACGCTTGCCTACGTTGTGCAGCTGGGCGCTTGACGGAATCAGCCGCAGAATTTCGGGCGCGACCAGGTCATCGTGCAAAACCGCCTCGGCTGTTCGCAATAGACGGAAAGCTTTCAGCGTCAGTAACTCCGGATCGCCTGGACCAGCGCCAACTAGATAAACCTTTCCCTTCATGCTCCACCTCTTTGGGCGCTGGCTGCTATGCTCTCTGCCGCACTTGTTGTCGCAGGCGCAATTTCAGTCCCTCTTCCTCTCGAATCTTCGTTCAATACAGGAATCTTGCTCAGCGCGGCCTCAAACGCTTCCCTGCTGGCCAAAGAGTGCAGCAGCTCCCACTTGGAGGCTTTATCGAGATCGCTGGCTAGAACGAGTCGGCGAGTCTCGCCGAGTTGCCCAACCCACACGGCGTATCCGTCTCCAAACTGCCGCTCTAATTGCTGCCGAAGCTTCTGGGCTAGCGATGGACTCTTCCCATTGGTCGATATCGCGATCTGCAGGTCTCCGCGGCGCACCACTGCGGGATAGAAGAAATCGCAATATTCGGGAACGTCGACGACGTTGCAGAGCACTCCGCGGCGCTGCGCTTCCTGATAAATAATTTTGTTAAGGCTGTTCGAATCTGTTGCCACTATCACCAGGAATTTTCCAGCAAGATCAATTTGCGAAAAGGCACGCAGCTCTAGTTCAATCCTCCCAGCATTGCCCCACTCGCGAACCTGGTCAGTGGCTGTGATCGCAATAACGTGCACCCGCGCGCCCGTGTCGATCAGTCCGCTAATTTTTGGCTGGCCGACCCTACCCGCACCTACGACCAGGCAATGCTTCCCCTCAAGTTTCGTAAACATTGGGAATAAGTCAGTCACCGTCGCCTCCAGCCGATTGCGTTAAGGTTCTCGCCGGAGGCACGTCGCGAGAGACTGCCTCGACCGAAGTACCGGCCAGGAATTCGCGCAACTCCGTATCCGTGTGACGGGTAAAGAACTGGCGCAGGTTTTCTCCCGGCCGACGCTCGCTGAGATACTGGCGGAGCAATCTTTCGATCGCCTCGGGAACATCGGTTGCGGGGCAGCGATATCCCACTGGCCGCGCCGTGGCCTGATGGAGGCCGAGCGATCCACCAAGGCAAAAGTAGTAGGCATCGACAAGACGACCGTCGACCTTCATCTTCTTACCATCGATGCCAATATCGGCAATCCAGTGTTGTCCGCAGCTATTTGGGCATCCGGTAACATGCAGTTTGAGGTGTTGATCGAAGCCCGGAAGACGTTCTTCGAGCTCTTCCACAAGCCAGCGGGAAAAACTCTTCGTCTCCGTAATAGCGAGCTTGCAGAACTCCGTGCCGCTGCAAGCAACTGTGCCGCGCCAGAACGACGAGCCTCCTACGCGCAGGCCAATTGCGTCTAATTCCTTGGCCAGGTTCGCAGCGTTAGCGTCCGGAACATTCACGATCAGCAGGTTCTGCATGTTGGTTGCGCGTAGCTCGCCGGATGCGAAGCGATCAGCCAGATCAGCCGCTGAACGCATCTGTTCGGCTGTGATGCGTCCGCGTAGGACGGACGCACCTACATAGCAGTAACCTGGTTGTTTTTGCGGATGAATGCCCACATGGTCACGGAAAACGTCCGCCGGCGGAATTTCCTCGACCGCCGGATCAAATTTGAATCCGATGCGCTGCTGTAATTCTTCTAGAAAACTATCGGCCGTCCATCCATGGCGGAGAAAGAGAAATTTCAATCGTGCCCGGTCGCGATGTTCGCGCAACACCTCGGAGTCTCGAAACAGTTCGGCAATCCCCTTAACGGCGGGCAGCACTTGCTGCCATTGCACAAACGCGTTTAAGCGCGCCCCCAGGTAAGGCTCGGTAGAAAGGCCGCCTGCAACGCGCAAGGAAAACCCTACTTCAGGTATGCCGCGTACGACCCGAGTTACAGCGGTTAATCCAATGTCGTTGATCTCCGGATAGGGGCACCACACGCGGCATCCTGTAATCGAGATCTTGAATTTGCGAGGAAGGTTGTAGAAGTCATTATTCCCTGCCAGCATTCGCGACGCCTCAAGCGCCAGAGGCGACGCGTCAACAATCTCGTCGGCGTCGACTCCAGCAACCGGGCAACCGGTGACATTGCGCGTAACATCGCCGCAAGCACTGATAGTGTTCAATCCCACTCGTGCGAGGGCTTCGAGCACATCTGGGAGTGCCTCGATCGTAACCCAGTGCAACTGAATGTTTTGGCGTACCGTGATATCGCCAATTCCGTGAGCATAGCGATGAGTGAGATCGGCAATGGCGCGCAGTTGTTCGGAACGCAGCAGCCCGTTGGGGATCCGGATTCTCACCATGAAGCATTGCAGGGCCCGGCCTTCTCCGCCCTGGCCGCCAGTCACGCCCGCCCCGTCGCCCTGTGTATACACGCCCCACCAGCGAAAGTAGGTTCCTATCCACTCTGGCGGAATGGAAGTGAAGCCTTCGCGAGCGAAACGTCGAATTTCTCCTAAGCCTTCCCAGGGATTCTTGGAACGCTTGAGACGCTCCACCCTCTGTGCCTTGGTTTCCGTTGTTGCGGTTGTCATCGCCTTTTGTCCCCACCCGGTTTTTGCCGGGAAATAAAAAACCCACCGCCAGATCATCTGGCGGTGGGTTTATAAGTGCCGTGATTAGAAGTCTATTAGATCGGCAATCCCCCTACGCCAGCGCACACAGATGCACAACAACAACAGGTGCACATGCACATCGCGTAGAGATGCCGACTTGACATGAACTGGATCTTAGGTCAGAGAACTCTTCCGGTCAACAAACTTCCTTACTCAACTGCATTGATATTTTCAATACTGCGGATCAGAAAATCGCGCCCTCAGTCGATCTTTGCTGATTTAGCACTGAAACCCGAATCCGGTGCCCGACATGGGAATTACGGAAACGATACCTGCCAAACAACCTCGTAAGTCCAAGCCACAGAGAGACAAGCGCAAGTCCGGAAGCGAAACAGTGATGGCAGAGTAACTGCAGTAGGGAACGTAGCCAGTCACTTCGGAATATGAAAGTACTAACCAAAACTCGCTAAGCGGGGCTAGCGAAGCTTCATTAGAAAGGCAGCATAAATCATGGAATCACAGGAAATGGACACCGGTTTGGTAAGGCAAACGAGAACACCTGCAATCCATGGGTTGGTACTGGCTCAGGGGCTTTTGGCGAACTGGTTTGCCGCCTATACCAATTCGCACCACGAGAAAAGCGTGGCTTTGCACTTTGACGAGCGCCAGATCGAATCTTTCTTGCCGCTGTATTCCACGCGCCACCGTTGGAAGAACGGTAGTGATATGAGTCTTGAACTGCCACTTTTTCCCAATTATGTATTTGTGCGCATCGATCCTCGGGAGCGCGTGCGCATACTCGAGGTGCCGGGCGTGCTCTCGCTGGTAGGTTTTGGGCGAAACCCCGCCCCGCTCCCAGATTTTGAAATCGAAGCACTCCGCTCCGCTCTCGGATACAGAAAGATTGAGCCCCATCCCTACCTGGTCGTTGGCGAGCGCGTACGTATTAAGGCCGGGCCTATGACGGGGATGGAAGGCGTGCTGCTCCGCAAGAAAAGCAACTTTCGGGTTGTGCTCGCGTTGGACGCGATTATGCAATGCGTGGCGGTGGAGGTCGACGCGGACGATTTGGAACCGGCCGCGCAATATGCCGGTGGCACAATGCTACTGCCCAACTTCGGGAATCCGTTAAATCGGCAAACCCAGCCGTGCAGACGTCTCTAGATCTGCTCTGCTGGAAATTCTGTGGCATTTTGCCGGTCTCTGGTCGTTGCTCTGCTCCTCGGTTCATCCAGCCTTCAGTGGATGTCCGGCTCGGCAAAATTAAGCAGTGTATCAATCCAGATTCGGCCAGTGTGCTGGTTGGACCACGGGTCGACCTTCCATCCGAAGTGGACAAAATACCTAATCCTTCAGAAGCAATGCGCTACGAAACAATGGCCACCAAAAGCTCATTCTCCGAGAGAAGTATGCGAGCCAACCTGGCCGTAGCAGCCCGAAACGCCACACCGTCTAAGTTAATGCTTTGCTGCACGACAACAGCGATGCTAAGTCTGCTCACATTCGGAAGTCTCGGGTGGGCTCAAACCACGCTGCGTACACCGGCCACTGATGACGTGCAATGCGCGGATAGGGATTGTCCAGCTGACCCTCAGAACTTCGAGGGTAATGCCAATTCACCCCCTGGCAGCAGGCAGATTCAAGCGGGCACGGGGCCGCGCGCCGATAGGACGACGCCGGAAAATGACAACGATAATGATGACAGTGAAGGACGCGGGCAAAATCGAGAGCTAATCCGCCATCCAAGGCGATCTTTGCCTTTGAGAATGGATGCGGCTCCAGAACTGCCGACCGAATTCCAAGAATTCGTTGCTAGCTCGGTTGGTCGCAGGCTTCCGATCTACGGACACAGCCTGTTCGAGAGCGTCCCCACGACCTTCGCTCCAGTGGACCGGATTCCAGTAACCGACGATTACCAGATAGGGCCCGGAGACGAGATTCTGATCCGCGCTTGGGGGCAGATTGCCCTGGACGGCAAACTCGTGGTCGATCGAGAAGGTGAAGTGTTTCTGCCCAAGGTAGGAACGCTTTCTGTGGCTGGGTTGAAATACGAGCAGCTGCCGCAATATTTCAGGGCCGCGATCGGAAGAGTGTTCCGCAATTTCGATCTAACCGTGAGCCTAGGACAATTGCGATCAATTCAAATCTTTGTAGTCGGACGGGCGCGGCGTCCCGGAAGTTACACCGTCAGCTCCCTCTGCACTCTGGTCAACGCGATCTTCGCTTCAGGGGGACCTTCAAGTAGTGGCTCTCTGCGTCGCATCCAATTAAAGCGAAATAACAGCGTGGTGACCGAATTTGACTTTTACGACCTGCTGCTGAAAGGGGACAAATCGAAAGATGTCAGATTGCTGCCCGGTGATGTCATCTATATCCCGCCCACGCCGGCGGCAATTGCCATTGCCGGCAGCGTGAATGCACCGGCGATTTACGAATTGCGGGATGGTTTGACGCTTGCGAGCGCAATCCAGATGGCAGGTGGCCTTACGACTACCGCGGATGGACAGAAGGCAGTGGTCGAACGCATCGAAAATCATAGCACCCGCCAGGTAGAAGAATTTCCTTTGGATGGACCAGGGCTAGACCGAACATTGAAAGACGGCGATGTGGTTCGGATTTTTGCGCTCTCTCCGCGTTTTTACAAGGCTGTGACGCTACGGGGAAACGTCGCCCATCCCGGTCGTATCGAATGGCACAGCGGCATGCGGCTGAAGGACGTGATTCCGAATCAGGACGCGCTGCTGACGCGCGAGTACTGGAGCGCCACCAATTGGGTAGCGAACGCAGGTGAACGCAGCGACGAGCAGAATGGCCGCGAGTACTGGCGCGCCACTAGCCCGCTAGCAGACTCAGACAAGCTAGGCAGCGAACCGATTGACACGCACCGCGGAAGTGAACCCAACTCAGCGGTGGATGTCGGCAAGAGCTTTGACCAGCCGCTTGGGCCGCACCCAGTCTCGGGGAAAACAGCCACCGAGGCTACAACCGCGAAACTGCGCAATCAGATTGCGCGCAATGCTCCCGAAATCAACTGGGACTATGCGGTCATCCAGCGCTTGAACCCGAGGGACTTGAATACACGCCTCATCCCCTTTGATTTGGGAAAACTGATATTGCAGGACGACGAGCAGAACAACCTAGCGCTCGAGCCGGACGATGTGATCACCATTTTTTCTCAGAATGATCTCGCGGTTCCACTCGATAAACAGAGTAAGTTCATACGACTGGAAGGGGAATTTCAAGTCGGTGGCGTCTACCAGGCCGAGCCGGGCGAAACCGTTCGCCATCTGGTCGCGCGCATCGGCGGATTCACTGCGAATGCCTATCTCTTCGGGGCAGAATTCACTCGTGAGTCGGTGCGCATCGGCCAGCAGAAGGATCTGGATCAGCTGATCGAGAAACTCGAAGAAGACATCTCTCGAAATGCCATGGCACCCTCGGGAGTTAATCCCGACGAAGTTGCCGATCAGCGCGCCAAATTGGATGCGCAGCGGCAATTAGTGGAGAAGATGAGAGCGGTAAGGGCGACTGGGCGGGTCGTCCTCGATCTTAAAACCGACTCTACGGCGGTGAGTGACCTACCGGAAATGGCACTCGAAGATGGCGACCGTTTTGTGGTCCCCTACCGTCCGTCAACGATTGCGATGCTGGGTGCGATTTATAACAAAAGCTCCTTCCTCTACCGTCGCGAAGAACGACTAGAGGACTATCTGAAACGCGCGGGCGGCCCCACGCGAGACGCGGACACGGCCCGCATGTTTGTCATTCGGGCCGACGGCTCCATCCTCAGCAAACAGTCGGTCAAGGGATTGTGGAACGGCGGGTTTGCCGCGCTTCACCTGATGCCCGGCGACGCCATCGTAGTGCCGGAGCGTCTGAACCATGGCTCCGTCCTCAAGGGCCTGAGGGATTGGAGTCAGGTGTTTTCCCAATTTGCATTAGGCGCGGCTGCCGTGCGGGTGATTGAGTGAAGACCTGCGATGAGCCTGATCGATGGTGATGAGGACGATCCCGTGAGCCACACGACGACCGAACCTCAAACTGTGGCAGCTGAGACCATGGACGATGGCACGTTTGAGCTGACATCCCGCGGTTTGTCTCCGCCGGGTGTGGCTCGCGGCGAGCCATACGAATCCCACATCCTTGATTTGCTGATCCTCCTTTCCCGGCGCAAGTGGGTCCTTCTACGAACTACTTTGGCCGGAGCCCTTCTATCCGCTGGTATTGTGATGCTACTGCCGAATCGCTACACCGCTACTGCCAGTATTTTGCCGCCCCAGCAAAGCCAGTCGTTGGCCACGTCAATGATCGGGCAACTGGGCGCATTGGGACCGATGGCCGCGATGGCGCAGAAAGATCTGGGCCTTAAAAATCCCAATGATCTTTATGTGGGAATGCTGCGCAGCCGCACCTCCGAAGATGCCTTGATACGCCGCTTCGATCTACTCCGTGTGTATCGCGATAAGAAAATGTCCGATGCCCGCAAGAACCTGGAAAGCGCAAGCACCATTTTGCTCGGCAAGGAGGGTTTCATCAGTATCTCGGTCGAAGACAAAGACCGCAACCGTGCCGCCCAGATCGCCAACGCGTATGTCGATCAGTTGCGCCTGCTCACGCAAGACCTCGCCATGACCGAAGCGGGACAACGGCGCTTATTCTTCGAGCGGCAGTTGGATCTTGCGAAGAACAATCTGGCCGAAGCGGAACAGGCATTGAAAGAAACCGAGCAGAAAACCGGAATGATTCAACTCGACGGGCAGGCCAAGGCGATTATCGAGTCCGTAGTCAAACTGCGAGCCTTGATCGCCGCGAAAGAAGTGGAATTGCATGCCATGCGGCTATTTTCGACAGAGCAGAATCCCGATGTCCTGCTCGGCGAACAGCAACTCTCCGGCCTCCGCGAACAACTGGTGCCCCTCGAAAAGCAAAGTGGAGCGAGCAGCGACCTCGGCGATGTCCAGGTCCCGGTCGGCAACGTGCCGGAAGCCGGACTACAGTATGTCCGCAAACTGCGCGACATGAAATACGCCGAGACTATGTTCGAGATACTGGCGAAGCAGTATGAGGCCGCTCGACTCGATGAAGCGAAAACCGCTGCCGTGATTCAGGTCCTTGATCTGGCTATCGAACCGGACCGAAAATCTTCGCCGCAGCGAACTTTGATCATCGTCGTTGCAACCCTGTCTGGGTTTTTCTGCTCAGCAGGATACATTTTGTCGGCCGCGGCTCTCCGCCAGTTGCGCTTAGATCCCGGCTTCGATGCTCGCTTTGCCGCGCTGCGGACATCCGTTTTTCAGCCCTATTTCCGGCACCACACTTAGACAGTGCAGCCCTTCCCATCGTTTTTTGCACGCTCTTAGCGAAATGTAATGAACTCTTTCTTCCGAACTTCTTCAGCCCAGGTCCTGCCACCGATATGGATGAGATTCTTCGGCTACCTATCGGCTGACGGTCTCACATATCTACTCGGCTTCGCAATCTACGGCTGGCTCATACGTATCTTGAAAGATGGTCAGTACGGGCAATTGAGTATCGCAACCAGCATCTACCAGGTGCTCATGGTCATGGGAGCGCTCGGCCTCGATCTGATTGGTCCTCGCCTTATCGCCGAGGCCGGCGGCGATCCCATCCGCATCGTCCAGCGCGGGCAGTGGATTCGACTGTCGGTGTCGCTCGGAGTATGCGGCCCGATCACGGCCTTCCTTGCCATCATTTATTGGCATCGTGGACAGTCCGATGTTGCGACCGTCATCATTGCCGGATTCGCGATGGTGCTGGCACGTACCGTCGACGTCTCCTACCTTGCCGTCGCACTCGGAAGGCCTGGCGCGCTCGCCCGAACCCGCACCCTTGGGCTCGGCCTCTATCTGGGCATGCTGCTCGCGTGTAGGTCTATGGTCATTCACCTCGTATGGATTATCCCGCTGCTGAATGCGCTTGCCATGTGTGTCGGGAGGGTACAGCTTTTGCGGATTTTACGCCGGCGCACCCCATGGGAGGCAAAGGCGCAGAATATGCAAATCACGAGCTCCGACATTCTGTGGGAAGGTGCAAAAGCCAGTTCAGGGATGTTACTCCTGCTCGCTTACCAAACGCTGGACGTAGTCTTCTTAGCCAGGTATGTGTCCGCCGAGGCGGTTGGGCAGTATGCCATGGTGAGCCGTTTGTACTTGTTCGGTACCGCGGTGCTCACCTGTCTTCTGAACACATTCCTCCCCGAATTGGTAGCGGTCGCAAACGACCGTGAGCTGCTGCCCAAGCGGTTCAAGAGATTTGCCCTGGCGAGCGCCTGCCTGGGCGGAATTGGAGCCTTGATCTTCTGGTCGATCGGACCCGCGGCCTGCGAAACCCTGGGGCACAGACACTTGGTGATCGTCCGCCAAGTAACCCCACTTTTCGCATTGCTCTTTCTCGCGATGGCCGTCTGTAATCCGTTCCTTAGCCTGTTACCCAGCCTCCACCGGGGCGGCGCCTATGTTGGAGGGATCGCCGGCGGAGCAGCAATGTTGATAGGAGTCGATATATTTCTGGTGCCAAGGTTCGGAGCGAGTGGCGCTGCTCTTGGCCAGATCATCGCGACCTCCGTGCTGGCGGTCTTTGGCAGCGCTGCTTTTCTCTCTCATCTCCGCGGTTTAGACCGGCTCAAAGGATTCAGCCCGGCGCACAGTTATAGTTTGTAACTTTTCTAGTTCGTGACTTCGTCATTTCGTGCTTCGATTCCAAATCCAATGACCGACTGGCTCCTTCTGACACTGGCGTTCCTGGTCCCGGCCACCTATGCCTGCGCCCACAGTATCGATCACGGCCAGATCAGAATCGACCATGTAACTCTTTTTTCTTTGGGTTTCATTTTCTACTGGGTAACGCCGATGGTTGCTGGATTTCTCATCGACGCGAACGATATGCCAACTACTTTTGCCATGTTTTTCGACACACACTGGACCCGTCCCTATCTTGTCGCCATCATCGCTATCTACTTTGCGTTTATTGCCGGCGATCGATTCGGGGAGTGGGCTTTCTCTCATCGACGAATTCGGAAACAAGTTTGGACCCAAGGCTGGAACAGAGCGCTACCCCTGCAGATCTTGGCATTATTCAGCGGCGCTGCGTTTCTGGTCTTTGTAGTGGAAATTTTGGTGCATCGCGTCGAGTTATTCGCTCCCTACACCACCGACATGGGGGGGCAGATATCGCGAGGCAACGTAACGGCTTGGGTGGTCCTGCTCGGTTCTTTGGTGTTCCTTCGAATTTCCAGCCATCCGGGATTCACAGTACTAATTTTGCCCTTTGCCGTCGGCGCATTGTTTCTGATGCTAATCGGCAGCCGCCTCTACGTTGCCTCATTTGTATTGATGTTTGCCGCCTTCCGTTCGCTTTACATTATTCCATTCAGCAAGAAGCAAGTCGCCCTTGCCGGGCTTCTCATGGTAGCGCTTTTCGGCACAGTGGGAGCGCTAAGAGTCAATTCTTCCATCATGGATGCGGGGTTTAATGTGCTGTTGGAACCCTTGCTGACGAGTGTCTCCCTCGTCTACTTCTTGCGCTACGATCACCTGGCCTGGTTGGCAGCACCCAAGTATCTTATTTCCGATTTTTGTAACCTGCTCCCCTCAGCCATATTTCCGGGAAAAGCCGCTCTTATCCGCGCGCCGGATGTCTTCAGCCCTCTAGGGGCTCTACACTCATTTGTTTCCTTTAACTTTAATTTTGGCTTAATCGGAACAGCCGTTTTCATGTTCTTGCTGCCTGCCAGCCTGCGTTGGATAAAAGCGCGCGATAAGTCTCCTCTGTATCGCACCATGTACGTGATGCTTTCGGGGTGGCTAGCGTTCACGTTTTTCCGCGATGGATTTTCCATATCGATTGTGAAAGACATGGTGCAACACTCGATTTTGCTGCCAACCGCCATTGTCGCCTTCGTCAAGCTGATTGAAATCGCGACTCGTAATGTTTTGGCCCCTGATGCTTGACCCGCCGGCCTAACGAACCCTTCAAGACACATTCTTTACCCGGAGCACGTCTTTCGATGTGTCTTCGGACCCAAGATATCGGGCTTAATCTCATGCGCATCCTGTATGACCATCAAGTCTTCTCCTTACAAAATGCGGGCGGAGCTTCGCGCTATTACTACGAACTGATGCGCTCGTTAGCCGACATTGCTGAAGTACACACGGAACTGTGGTTGGGGATCAACGACGAGGCTTTCTCCTTCCGCCAATCGTCCGAGGAGCACGCGAGCATCGCAGGTTACGGAAAATTTCTTAATCCCGGAAAATGCAGATATATCGCAAACGAACTGCTCGGCAACACGATGGCGAGCTTTGCCGGCAAGTTGGATATTTATCACCCGACCCTCTACCGCTGCATGCCATTGGTCCGAACGCGGAGGGTCGTAGCCACTCATCATGATTGCGCTCATGAGCGTTTCCCGAACCTTTTTCCGAGTGCAAAGCGAATTATCCGTGCCAAGCGGCGCCTGTATGCAAAGGCGGATGCAATCATCTGTGTATCGGAATCGAGCCGGCAAGACCTGTTGCAATTCTATGACGTGAACCGGGCAAAAACGCGGGTGATTCATCACGGCCTGCAATGCTTGCCGCGTTCGGCCGCGGCCGCGATCAACTTGCGCGCGCAGGTTCCGGAGGAGTACCTGCTTTTTGTGGGTTCGCGCGCCGAGTACAAGAATTTCAATCATCTGCTGCTGGCGTTTCGCGCCACGGGATTGCATAAATCCATGTCGCTGCTGGCAGTGGGCGGTGGTCCCCTTACTCCCGTGGAAGTGGCACTGGCGCGGAAACTGGAGGTATCGAGCAGCCTGATCGTGTTTCCCCGCCTTGCCGATTCCTTGCTGGCAGAGGCTTACGCTGCCGCCAAACTATTTGTTTATCCTTCACAGTGTGAGGGCTTCGGGTTTCCTCCTCTCGAAGCCATGGCGGCAGGTTGTCCGGCACTGGTTAGTAACACTTCTTGTCTCCCCGAAATCTGCCAGGATGCACCTTTTTATTTCGACCCTCAAGCTGAAGGCTCCTTGGAACGGACGCTGCTTGAGGCTGTGAATGAAGAACCAGCACGACGGCGCGCCCAAGAGTGCGGACTCCGGGTAGCCGCACAATACAGTTGGCAGAAGTGCGCTGACCAAACGCTGGCGCTATATCGCGAGTGCCAGTAGATTCCTCGGTTTTCCTTTTATAGCTGCAGGTTTTCTACAAAGAACCCATGAAAACTCAGAGGGTACTGATTAGCGGCGGCCTCGGATTCATAGGGCTCGAAATCGCCAGGCAACTGGTCGAGCAAAAACACCGTGTCCTGCTCTTCGACAACCTGAGTCCGCAGGTTCACGGGGTTATCCCCGATCTTGCTCCGCTTCGCCTGCTGCGAAGCGCGGACGTGGAAGTGTTTCGGGGCGATGTTTCGAAGTCCTCCGATTGGGCGAAGGCGCTCGCTGACGTCGGCGCAGTTATTCACCTGGCGGCCGAGACGGGCACTGCGCAATCGATGTATGAAATCTCCCGCTACACCCGAATCAACATCGGCGGCACCTCTGCACTGCTCAATTATTTGGCCAACCACAAACACAGGGTAAGGAAGATTATTCTCGCCTCTTCCCGGTCGGTTTATGGCGAGGGTGCGTATCGGTGTGAGCAATGCAATTTGGTGTATCCTCCAGCGCGTTCAGATGCAATATTCAAGTCCGGCGAATGGCAACCGCGGTGCCCAGCCTGCAAACGCCCGATTGAAGCCACCGCGACACTAGAAGAGGCGAAGACCGCGCCCGCCTCGATCTATGCTGTGACCAAACTGTCGCAGGAAGATCTGGTGCGCGTAGCCGCGAAGGCACTGGGGATTCCAGCGGTGATCTTCCGCTTCCAGAACGTGTACGGCGAAGGTCAGTCGCTCAAGAACCCTTACACCGGAATTCTTTCGATTTTCTCGAACCAGTTGCGTCTGAAAAAGACGATTCATCTCTACGAGGATGGTCGGGAAAGCCGAGACTTCGTGCATGTTGCTGATGTGGCCCGGGCGGTCGGGCTGGGACTCGCTTCCGATGGAGCCGATGGGGCGACGCTGAATGTCGGCTCCGGTCAGCCTACGTCGGTTGAAAGTATTGCGCTTCGTCTGCAGGAACGATTGGGCACGAAGATACATCCGATTGTCTCCGGCCAGTATCGCCTGGGCGACATTCGTCATGGTTATGCAGATCTGACGGCGATCAGCGCTTGCCTCCAGTTCGCGCCGGAAATCACACTCGACGAAGGATTAACGCGCTTCGTCGAATGGGTCAAAACCCAGCCGCTAGAACCGGACCGTCTGGAAAAAGCTACCTCGGAACTGGTAGCGCGCGGTTTGATGCCAGAAACTGTTCCGGCCGCACTCCGCCGCCCCGCAATTTCGACTGATCTATCGACCACAGTCCCACCTCATAGCAATGCTAAAGCAGCTTCTGTATAGCGACCTTGCACGCCAGGCTGAGCTTGAGGGCAGCGCTAACACACAGCCTAGCTTTGCGAAGCTGCTTCGCCGCTTGTTGCACCACCGCTTTCTGCCTATCGTCGTATGCCGCGTGAGTCGGGTAGCGAGGCTCCGGCGGATTCCTCTGCTGCCTGAACTGCTGACCTATCTCAACATTTTGCTCTTTGGCGTGGAGGTCGCGCCCGGTTGTGAAATAGGACCCGGGATCTTTTTCCCACACACATCAGGAACCGTGGTTGGAGCATGGCGCATCGGCAGCAACGTGACGATTTTTCAGGGCGTTACGCTGGGCTCGAAAGAGCTGGATATGGGGTTCGATCGAAGACTGCGACCCGAAATCGGCGACAACGTAGTGCTCGGTGCGGGCTGCAAGATTTTGGGCGGCATCCGCGTGGGCGACCATGTGACCGTGGGCGCGAATTCGGTGGTGGTTAATTCGGTCGAAGCTGGAAGCACCGTGGTTGGAGTTCCCGCTCGGCAGATATTGAAAAAACAGCGTCGCAATCACAGTGATCAGAAGAAGGATGGTGGTAATGACAATGACCATCGGAACGACAACATCGAAATCGCAACTCCGAGATAATGCCTGCGGAACATGCTCAGAAAGTATAGAAGCGATGGAAACTCCGTTTGATCTCACTGTGATCATTCCCAGCTACAACACCAGGCATCTATTACAAAATTGTATTTCCTCGATTTACAAACACACACGCGGCATCGCCTTCGAAATTATCTGCATCGACGACCATTCGCCCGACGACAGCGCCGATATGGTGGCCGAGATGTTTCCCGAGGTTATTCTTGTCCGCAACCAGACTAACCAGTTTTACGTCACAAACAATAATTCTGGGATGCGCATGTCGCAGGCACGCTACGTCTGCCTCTTGAACAGCGATACCCTGCTCATCGGCAATGCCTTTCGGGCACTCGTCGAGTACATGGATGAAAACCCCCAGGTAGCCGCTTGTGGCCCGAAGCTGCTGAACCCAGACGGCTCGATCCAGCACTGCATCCGCCATTTTTCCGGACCCGCCACCATGGCGCTCCAGGCCCTCAACTGGCACAAGCTGTTTCCTCAAAGTCGACTCATGGACGGTTACTACGCCACCGGCTTTGACTACACCAAAGCACAACCGGTCGATAGCATTGGTACGACTGCCTACGTCATACGGCGTTCTACCTGGGAGAATGCCGGAATGCTCGACGAACGCTTCCGGCTTTTTGTCTCCGACCTCGCCTACAACTTCATGCTGAAACAAAAGGGTTACGTCGTGCATTACACACCCTGTGCGGAGATCATCCACTATGGGAGCCAGAGTGTTAATCAGAAAGCGCTGAATTCTCTTCGCGATCTGCACCAGGCACTGATCGCATTCAACGAAGCCTACGACTACTTTGGCAAAGGTCGTGCCAGCAAGTTTATGGTTCGCCTCGCGATAACGGCACGCGCGTATTTTAAGCGTACGGAACACCTCCTGAGCTCCGACAAGCGTGTAATTAAAGGACCGGGCGCGCCGTCAAAGGCGAGAGCGTCAGTTTCATAAGTCCGGAATTCGCAGCGGAACCATGGTGAAACCTCGAATCGCGCCCATTCCGGCGCTGGCGGAATACCGGCTTCCGACATGGAAACGGAGCGTAGATGTGGCGCTGAGCGCAGTGCTTTTGATCATCACCAGTCCTCTTCTTTTCTTGTGCTGGGCGGCGGTGCGATTGACGTCTCCGGGCCCGGCCTTGCATTGGTCGAGGCGAGTGGGAAAAGACAACTGTCGCTTCTTGATGCCAAAATTCAGAACGATGGGCATGGAGACGCCTCAGGTGGCGACTCACCTAATGCAAAGACCAGAGCGTTACTTAACGCCGATCGGCGCGCTTTTGCGCAAAACGAGCTTGGACGAACTTCCACAGTTAGTAAGTGTTTGGCGAGGCGACCTGAGCCTGGTGGGGCCGCGCCCCGCGCTTTTCAATCAGCGCGATCTGGTCGCTCTGCGCATGTTTCACGGAGTGCATCGTCTGGTTCCGGGAGTTACCGGTTGGGCACAGGTCAATGGTCGTGATGAGTTAGAGATACCGCTGAAGGTTCGTTATGACGCTGAATACATGGCGCGGCAGTCGCCTCTCCTCGACCTGAAAATCTTGGCGCTAACTTTGTTGAGAGTAATTCAAAGAGAAGGCGTACAACACTAAGCATTGTTTCCACTCACCGTCAGTCTCCGCTACTGAGCTATTCAATGACTCAGTAGGACATGTCCATTTACCGATCTGTGGGTCCTTTGCGGGCCTGCGCCGCTCAAGTAACGGCCTCCTCATGACGATGGACAGAATAATGACGATCCACAAGACAGGCCTCTTCTAAGCACAGCCCATCTTCCTCTATGAAAACAATCGATGAGCAGTCCCCCGCGCTGTTGCGTTGCCGGTCGCTGTTTGTGCTGGTATCGCAGATCGGTCTGATCCTAGGTTCTCTGGTCTGCGCGTGGCTCCTGCGCTTCGAGTTCCATGTCCCAGATCCGAGACTGCTTTGGGCCGCGGCTCCCGTACTCATCATGGCGCGCCTTCTGGTCATGCCATTTTTTAATCTGATGCATGGGTGGTGGCGTTATACCGGGATCAGCGACGCGGTTGACGTCTTGAAAGCCATCCTTACCGGCTCCTTCGTGTTCCTGATCATCGTGCGCTATGGCTTGAAATTGAAGGGCTTTCCATCTTCGATTTTCGCTTTGGAAGCGTTAATCACCTTTATGCTGTTGAGCGGCGTGCGCGTCCTATCTCGCCTGCTAGCGGAAACGGTGCGAACCAGTTCGTCGTCGAAACGCTTACTCCTGATCGGCGCGGGACACGCGGCTCAGATGATTGTCCGCGAAACTCAGGAGGTGCAAACCGGGTACAAGGTCATTGGATGTGTCGACGACAATCCACTTAAGAAGGGACTCCGAATTTTGGGCGTGCCAGTGCTGGGCCCCGTCCAAACGCTAACGAAGGTAGTCAGCCAGCAAAGAATCGACGAAGTCCTCATTGCAATTCCGTCGGCAACCCCAACCGAGATGCGGCGGTTGGTGGCCATCTGCAAAGCAGCGAGCACTGCCTTCCGGACCGTCCCCGAAATGGCGGAACTGATTGCCGGCCGAGTCACCCTGCACCAGGTGCGGGAGGTTTCGCTTACAGATCTACTGGGGCGTATCCCAGTCGACCTAGATCTGGAATCGGTGCGCGAGCACATACGCGACCGCGTGGTCATGGTCACCGGAGCTGCCGGGTCCATCGGCTCTGAACTATGCCGGCAAATCCGGGAGTACGAGCCAAAACTTCTTTTGTGCCTCGACCAGAATGAAACAGGAATCTTTAACCTCCAGCATCAACTAGCCGAGGGCCACAACGACGACGGCAATAACGGTATTGGTAGTAATGACCGAAATGTTTTTTGCGTCGCCGACTTCTGTAATCCCGAGCGCATGCGCAAAATATTTTCGACCTACGGTGTCGAAATCGTCTTCCACGCCGCCGCCTACAAGCACGTGCCTGTAATGGAAGCGAATGTCGAGGAGGCGGTCGGTAACAATGTGTTCGGCCTGCTGGCGCTGCTGAATGTGGCGCAGAGTTCGAACTGCTCAACCTTCGTGATGATTTCGTCGGACAAGGCGGTCAACCCGACAAATGTCATGGGCTGCACCAAACGGATAGGAGAATTGATCCTGGCGGCTTGGCCCGGAGAGCAATTGCGTTGCGTCTCGGTCCGTTTCGGAAATGTTCTGGGATCGAATGGCAGCGTAATTCCGCTCTTTCAGGAACAGATTCGCCAAAACCAGCCCCTCACGATTACCCATCCGGAGATAACCCGCTTCTTCATGACTGTTGCCGAGGCGGTCAGCCTGGTCTTGCAGGCTTTCGCGGTAGGCCGGAACGGCGACATCCTGGTGCTTGATATGGGAGAGCCGGTTCGGGTCGCCGAACTGGCTAAAACTCTGGTTCGCCTGTCTGGCAAATCGCCTCAGGAATTCAAGTTCATCGGCCTGCGTCCGGGAGAGAAACTCTTCGAGGAGCTCTTCTATCCCGACGAGCGTGTCCTGCCGAGCGCCTGCGCCAAGATAGCTTGTACGGAAAGTGTCAGGCTCGCTTGGCCCGCGCTGAAGCGTGGTTTGGACCAGCTCTACGTCGCCATGTCGGTGGGGGAAAGAGCGCCAATTCTCGCCCAACTTCAGCAGATCGTTCCGCAATTCGCCTACGAGGGTTCCGAGCACACCGGAAACCTGGAAAATCTTTCATTCAGCCCGATTCCAAATCCAATCCTCTCCGACTCGCGCTCAGACCCTCCGGCGCTTGCGGATACGCTGCACTCACCCCATAGCAACTGGCAACTGGATAAACGGGTGAATCCGTTGTTCGGAGCGATGGGCGGCGGTCCTGGAGACTAAATCCATCCGTAATCAGTCCGCAGACGGCTATATATCCAGATAATGCCGGGCAGGCACGTCACGCAAGTACTGTGCCGCGGTTTCGGGAGTGATGTCCCGCTGCGGCATGGCCAGCATCTCATAACCGACCATAAATTTTTTTATCGTCGCCGAGCGCAGCAACGGCGGATAGAAATGCGCGTGCAAATGGAATTCGGGATGCTCCCCACCATCGGTAGGTCGCTGATGAAAGCCCATGGTGTAGGGAAACGATGTTCGAAATAAGTTGTCGTACCGAATCGTAGTCTGACGGAGAATCTCGGCCAGGGCAGTTCGCTCCTCGTCCGTCAGTTCATCAAGGGCAGACACACGCCTCCGGCTGACGACCAAGGTCTCAAACGGCCAGATGGCCCAGAAAGGCACGAGCACTACAAAGTGGTCGTTGGACAAAACCAGCCGTTCTTCCTTCTTCAACTCAAGATCGAGGTAATCGTGCAGCAGGGTTGTGCCGTGCAATCTCCGGTAGTCGCCAAATGAAGACAATTCCTTTACTAATTCGTTGGGCAGGGTTTCATTGGCCCAGATCTGTCCGTGAGGATGGGGATTGCTGCATCCCATCATCGCTCCGCGATTCTCGAAGATCTGCACCGAACTTATGCGCGGATCGCTTCCAAGGGTGGTGAATTCCCGCACCCAGGTATCGACCACATGCCGTAGCTCCGACACGCCCATGCGCGCCAAGGTGAGATCGTGTCGTGGCGAGAAACAGACCACGCGACAGCGTCCTGCTTCACTATGGGCAACCAGCAGATCCTTTTCCCGCAGTTCGCCGGCCAGTGTTTCCGGCGTCAGCGCCGCAAAATCGTTGTCAAAAACGAACGTCTCTGTGTAGGCGGGATTTCTTACGCCTGCGGCTCGAACGTTGCCGGGGCAAAGGTAGCAACTGGGATCGTAAGTGGGCAGCGCCGCCGACGGCATCTCTTCAACCTGTCCTTGCCACGGTCTTTGTGTCCGCTGCGGTGAGACCAGCACCCACTCGCGGGTCAGCGGATTGAAGCGGCGATGGGGCTGCGACGTCAATTCAGAAAAGTTCATGATTTGGGAAACCAACAATTCGAAATGTTCAGGCGGCGTATCCCTCAGGATGGGTACGATGCCACTGCCAGGCGCTTTGCACAATGGTTTTCAAATCTGGAAATCTCGGTTGCCAACCGAGGTCACGGCGAATTTTTTCGGAACTCGCAATCAGCACCGCCGGATCTCCCACACGGCGAGGCGATTCGATCACAGGAATGGGATGCCCGGTAACTTCTCGCGCCACGTCGACCACCTGGCGCACACTAAAGCCCTGCCCGTTGCCCAGGTTGTAGATTAGCGGATCGGAATTCGGACCATTCTCCAGCGCATGCAGGGCCAGGAGGTGGGCACGCGCCAGATCGCTGACGTGGATGTAATCGCGGACGCAGGTGCCGTCAGGCGTGGGATAGTCTGTGCCGAAAATATTGACATGTTCCGCGCGGCCGAGAGCGACCTGCAGAATTCTGGGAATAAGATGTGTCTCCGGCTGGTGGGCTTCTCCATGATCGGGGCTGGCCGCCCCGGCTGCATTGAAATAGCGCAAACTCGCGTAGCGCAGACGGTGAATCTGATGAAACCACGCAAGCATTCGCTCCACCAGCAGCTTCGATTCACCATAGGCATTGGTCGGACGAACGGGATCGTCCTCCTCAATCGGAGTGCGCTCAGGATTGCCGAACAGGGCCGCCGTCGATGAGAAAACCAGCCGCTTCACACCGGCGGCGAGCATGGCCTCGAGCAGGGTGAGGGCATTCGCGGTGTTGTTGCGAAAGAACGACTCGGGGGTCTTCATCGACTCGCCGGCTTCGATCAAAGCCGCAAAATGCATGACCGCATCAATTGTTTGCGACTGAAAAAGCCGGTCAAGATCGGCGCGATCCGCCAAATCTCCCACTACCAAGTCAGCGTTTTTCGGAACGGCCTGGCGATAGCCCCGACTCAAGTTATCGAAGACGACTACCGCGTATCCGGCCTGTAGTAGCTCCCCTGCCACTACACTACCGATGTAACCCGCGCCTCCTGTAACCAAAACTCGCATTGCCTTCGTTCCCATGTTTTCAGAGCTTTCTCAAATTGCTTTTTCAGGGTGGTTTTGTAAACTTAGCCTTCTCCAAGTTAGTGCTTCAGGCGGCCGGGCTAACCCCATCGGCGGCCGTGCAGATGTAAATTTCCGGGTTGCAGCCGGTCGAGCGCTCATAGCCTCCGCCAACCGTCTTTTGAAACGTTTCCACGCAATCCGATCGGACTAGCGCGATTGTGCAACCGCCAAATCCACCTCCGGTCATCCGCGTTCCGTAAACCCCTTCCACGTTCTCGGACAGCTCCACCATTAAATCGAGTTCGTAACAACTCACTTCGAAGTCGTCGCGCAGGCTCCGATGCGACTCCAGCATAAGGTTGCCAAAAGCCTGCAAATCTCGCAATTCCAGCGCTGCCGCTGCCTGCAGGACGCGTGCGTTTTCACTGACGACATGACGGCAGCGCCGCAGGATGACATCGGGCAGTTCACGCCCGTAAGTTTCTAGATCTTCTGGCGTCACGTCCCGCAGCGCCCGCACTTTCGGCAGATATTTCGACAAGCTGCGCACTCCGGCTTCGCATTCGGCGCGCCGCAGGTTGTATTCGCCGCCGGCGTGGCTGTGTTTGACCATCGTGTTACAGATTGCCAGGGAAACATCATTGGGGAGCGGCAACAGACGGTGTTCCAGCGAGCGACAATCGAGCAATAAAGCGTGACCACGCTTCCCGTGGCTGGCAACGAATTGATCCATGATGCCGCAGCGCGCTCCGACAAACTCATTTTCCGCCTGCTGACAGAGCAGCGCGAGCGCGGTACGATCGATCGTCTTTTGGCCGAGCGTATTTTCGTCGATCGGGTTCCGATCCGACGCGCGGCCTGAGAGATCGAGAAAGGCATAACCGACAACTACTTCAATGGAAGCCGAGGAGCTTAATCCCGCACCCTGCGGTACGTTCCCGTCCACCAGTAGGTCGGCCCCGCCAAGTTTCTTTCCAGACTGCATCAGCATCTTCACTACGCCAATCACGTAATCGCTCCAATGTCCGGCACGGGTCGCTGGCAAGTGGTCGAGATCGAATTCAACCTGCTCGGAATAATTTACGGAATAAATCACGAGCTTCCGATCAGGGCGTGGCCCAAGTGCAAGTTCTGTATTGAAACCGATGGCGGCTGGCATGACGAATCCATCGTTGTAATCGGTGTGCTCGCCGATCAGATTGACGCGTCCCGGAGCCTGGTAAATACGTGCAGATGTTCCAAAACGCTCGACGAATCTCTGTGCGAGGTCATGGACCCGATTGCCGAGGGTTAGATTAATATTCTCCATCGATATTCACGGCTAGCGCAGATCTCATGCGCCACACCCTATTGACCATACGCTTTTTAAGGCTCACGGCACGGCTGAAACCGTGCCTCTCAAAGCCGATTCAAACTGAGCTGCTACCCGTAACGTCTAACTTTGAAATGTCGTGGAAAGACCCTTTCGTGGAAACGCATTCGTGTTGTACAGGGCACATAGTACCTTGTCAAGAAAATGCACTTCGTCAAAGCATAAAAAATCCCGGACTGAGGTCCGGGACTTTTTACTTTTGTTTGTCAAACTTTTGATCGATCAGTGGGAGACAGCGGCGAACAGGGGCGAATGCATTAGGGACTGGAATTTCTGGTCGTCACTCTTGAAGTGCAGCAGCACATTCGAGCTGTCAGAATCGACGGTGGTAGCGTCAAGCGCGGTCTTTTCGGCGGGACTGGCGCTCATTTTCTTGTACAGCATGCCCGCTTTCACGATCGAAGACAGGGTTGCCGCGGTCATTGAGTCGGCGGTGAGCACACTCAGATCGAAATTGACTCCGCTGGCGAAGTTCATGGTGTAACTCGAAGCTAGAATGCGCTTCTTGAGAGTATCGTAGTCGGCGACTTTCGAAGCATCGCCCAGAGCCGAGAACATCATGGCCTGAGTTCCCTTCTGGTCGAGGATGCTCCACACGGGCGCTCCATCGACGGCGGCCATCTGATCGGACATCACCGGATTGGAATCGAACGAAGGGCGTTTGCCGTCGCGCGCATCAAGCGCGCTGTGCAGCGAGTCGGGAGTGCCGAAGACCATTGTGTTGTCATCGGTGAAGGTCATCACCAGGCCGTTATCCATGGGATAAATGCTGGCGGTGCCATATTTGGTAGCGGCGATCTTCTTGAGCTTCAATTTCTTGAGGACGGCTTTGGCGGAGAACGATCCACCGGCTACGCCGATGGTTTCAATGCCCTTTTTTTCCGTACGGAAAGAGGCGAAGTTAAGCTGGTCGAGATCGTGATCGGAATCAATGCCGATGGCCTTCAGGGCGGACTCGAGTTCCTTCAAGTTGTCGGGCAGCACTTGTTGCTTTAGTGCCATCGCGGTGGGCGAATCTTTGAGCGCCCGGTAGTCTACGCCGATCAGTTGCTGAACTTCCGAAGGCACCATGGAACGCGCTGATGATGCGATCGGCATGGCATAACCAACCGTCGCGCACAAAAGCAAAACCGCAAAACACAATTTCTTCATAGAAGTCGAAGTCCTCTGAACAAAATCCTCAAAATGGGTCTGCCAAGTTTAGATGCAAAATGAATGTTGAACGTCATTGGCAGACTTCAAGTTGTAATCCTATTTTAGTCCCTAATTCGCACCGCAAGACCGTAACTAAAGTGCGTCCTCCTCGATACGATCTTGGTCGGCATGATTGGGAACGCTCGAAGCGCAGGAGTTTGCGTCGAAAATGGATGGCTCGGAGTGATGAGTTCAGCACACCATCTTTTTCTTCTTCAGTCTTTATGTTCTTCCTTTATGATCTTCGATCGTTCTCAAAATCGTTCTGCTTGATCGGGTTTGACCTCGGACCAAATTTTGCTCGTATGCCGCGTCTGATCTCTGATCAGAACAGGGTGTTAACCAGTAAGATAATAGCATTGGAGTATGATAAAAAACTCTTAGTCGATCCTTTAGAATCATGAATTTAGGCTACTTTTTGCCTCCAAATCTTTGCATTTAAAGGATTTATATGGAAAATATTCCTGTATAAAGACTTAGCTCTTGATCTCAAGGATAAACCCCTATGGAATATGGGATTTCAGCGGGTGCTGCCGCCTTTTGGCCCCCGGCAACCCTGGTTGTCAAAGAACGCTGAAACCGAAAATTTGATCGACTTCGACGGGCCATCTTGGGAGACGGGCACACCTCTGCCTGTTTCGATCAGACGTCATTATCGCGCTCGGTGCAGCGGGGTGTCTGTGACGGCGGTCACAGGGAGGGTGTGATGGAAGAGTCAGAGGCGAAGAGTGCCAATGCCTTATCTCATGGGATTGCGGGGAAGAATGGGTGGCATACCGGCTCATTACAGGAGCTGATGTCCGCATTCAGTTTGTTATAAACAAGTTTTCGTGCAGGCCTGCCGGTTTGCCATAGACTCGCTTGAAATCAGCGACTCTCATTACAATTTGCTTAGCTTGAACGCGTCCGGAAGTGTGCTACCCGGATGAAACTGGCAATATTGAACTGGTATTTGGAATTTGTCGCGTAAAAGGTTGAGGTACGCGCATAATACTGTTCCGTCACTCTAGGGCCTCCATCAGGCAGAAACTTCCTCCCTGATTCGTTCGATTGTACCGTTCTGGGATCTTCCTCAAGAAGACTTGGCAGGGTGCGTTTCATAATGCCTTTTCGGCTTAGAAGGCACACACCGCTCAGGGGCTAAAGCCCCATTTTTATTGCGCCTGAGCGGCACGGCTGAAGCCGTGCCCTTCCCAAAACCATTTGATGAGATAAGTTCTAGACTATCAGCGCTGCTGCGCGTTTCCGCGTCTCATTCACAAAGACCTCGTCTTTCGGCGAATCCTTCTTGAGCGAATCTAGATTGATCTCGACATTTGCGAGCGCGCCTTCGAGGGCGGCTTTCGCCAGAGCGATTGAAGTCGTCAGATCGGACTTCATGTTTGGGTTGGTGATTGGCTTCAGCTTGCTTGCGATCTCGGACACCTCGACGGCTCTTTCGGCTACTCCCAGGGGAACGCTGGTCGCTTGCTTGAGAGCAGCGCCGATGGCGGCTTCGGCGGCGGACGCGCCACTTTCGGGCGATCTGGCCGACTTGTAGGCCTTCATGACAACGTTGTAGGACTCGGCGTCGGCGTCGATGGCGGACTTGAGTTCTTCACGAAGGGGAGCGAGTCTGGCGATGGCTTCGCTTAGCTGACTTTCGTACTGCAAATACGCTTTCTTGCCGCGGGACATGGACGCTACCATGCTTGCTAGTCCGGCGGCCATGGCTGCGCTGGCGGCCGCGGCGCTGCCTCCTCCGGGAGTCGCGGTGGGAGCGGCTAATTGCTCGATGAAAGGCTCGACTCCGGCGCGCAGTCCGCCGACGGCAATTTTGCCTCCCGTCGTTTTTCCGGCCATCACTGCGGCTAAGCGATTTTCCAGGATGAGGGAGGAATCGAAATTTTCTACTTGCAAGAACCATTCCGCGGCCTGCTCCAATGCTTTCTTAGGGATCAGTCCGACGATCTCGCTTGAGACTGGGATGACGCCGTAGCGCGCGGCTTCACGCTTCACGAATTCGAAGACGCGATGGATGGGAGTTTGCTCGAAGTCGGTCAGGTTCATCGAGACCTGGGCCAAGCCGCGCACCAGGAATCCTGCTCCTTTGACGAACCGCAGGCCTCCACTGGAGAAGCGCACGGCTTTCGCAATTTTTTTGGCGATATCGACGTCGGGTGTGTTCAGAAAGACGTTGTAGGCGACTAGAGCTTTGCGCGCTCCTACAACGGTTGCTCCGGCGGTGGGATGGATGCGGGGCTCCCCGAAATCGGGCTTGCGCGCGGGATTGGTTGAAATGTCGGCGCGGATTCCTTCGAACTGGCCGCGGCGAATGTTCTCCAAGTTCTGACGCTCGGGAGTGGCTGCGGCGGCTTCATATAAGTAGACGGGGATCTGAAAACGCTTTGCGATCTCGGCTCCGACGTGGCGGGCCATGGCTACGCAATCTTCGATGGTGACGCCGTCGATGGGGATGAAGGGTATGACATCGGCTGCTCCCATGCGCGGGTGCGCACCTTGATGGTGGGTGAGATCGATTAACTCGGCGGCTTTGCCTACTCCTCTTATGGCGGCTTCTTGAATGGCCTCGCGCTCGCCTACCAGGGTGATGACGCAGCGGTTGTGATCGGAATCCATCTCGCGGTCGAGGAGATAGACTCCCGGAATTTTCATGGCTTCAACGATGGCGTCGACTTTGGCCGGGTCACGGCCTTCGGAAAAATTAGGAACACATTCGACAAGAGTGCTGGGCATGGCGAGAAGGATAACGGGCGGTGGATGGGTGAGGCAACTGGCGGGATTTGACAGGGTGATGGTTTAGCAGGCAGACTGCGGAACTATACTTTACTTTGAACTATGACTATGCGGTGTGCGCCTCGACTCTCCGGCCGCGGTTTTACTTGACGATAGTCCCGCCTAAAACGTCCGTGGGCCGTTTCTCTGCTCTTAAACGTCGTTGGTCGTTGGTCGTTCGAAAACGATCAGACTCCCGAAAGGATGCGTCATGCTGCGTCGGGTTCTGCTTTTTGCCTTGCTTGCTCTGTCTTCCCTTCCCGCTGGTGCTCAGAAGGAGCGTCACTTCACTTTTCACTACACATTCACGGTGAAAAATGTCAGTCCGGGCGAGCGAGTACGGGTCTGGATTCCATTGGCTCACTCCGATGGCTTTCAGGATGTGAAAGTCACCTCCGAAAGTGGCGATCTGCCGGTCAAACCGTTTCACCAGCCGGAATACGGTAATGAGGTTCTTTATGCCGAGACTTCGGAAGCGGATAAGGGTGAATACAAGTTCTCCGTGGACTATGACGTAGTTCGGAAAGAGCATGTGGTGCTGGTGTACGGAAAACCAGTTACCGGCCCGCAGTCTGCAAAAGTGCCCCAAATTGAACTGGCACGATTTCTGGAGCCTGATCGATTGGTGCCGGTGACGGGAGTTCCGGCGCAACTTGCCGCGCAGGAGACGAGGGGCGCGACTACGCAGCTCGAAAAAGCGAAAGATATTTACGAATATGTTTTTCGCACCATGAGATACGACAAGACGGGCGAGGGCTGGGGACATGGCGACACGCTCTGGGCTTGCGATTCGAAGCATGGCAATTGCACCGATTTCCACTCGGTTTTTATTTCCATGGCGCGGGCGGAGAAAATTCCGGCACGCTTTCAGATCGGCTTTCCGCTTCCGGCCGATAAGCATTCCGCAGAAATTCCTGGGTACCACTGTTGGGCGGAGTTCTATCTGGATGGAACGGGATGGGTTCCGGTAGACATTTCGGAGGCGTGGAAGCATCAGGAAAAACACGATTACTTTTTCGGCGCGCAGGATGTGAATCGAGTGCAGTTCACGCAGGGGCGCGATCTGAAGTTAAAGCCAGCTCAGGATGGTCCGCCACTGAATTATTATATTTATCCGTATGTGGAGATCGGCGGGAAGGAGTATCCGAATGTTTCGATTGCTTTCTCGTTTGAGGATGTCGACTCGACGAACTCGACGCCGACGAAGGTTAGCGCCTTGCGGTAGAGTTTGACGGGTGGTCAGTTCCGCGGCGGCTAAATCGAGTGCTGAAAAGTCATGTAGGACGCGGCAGTTTCCCTCAGCGGCTGAAGCCGCCATTTGAAAACAAGGTTTTTATCGCAGCGGTGAACCGCTGCGCCACCCAAAAGCAAGAACAAAGGCGAGTTTTTCAGCAAACTGGCCTACTACGGTCGAGTTTGCGTTGTCCGCGATGGCTTCTGACAGTGCTAGAATCCGGGTTCACGTCTGGCGGAGCTAAATTCGAACACGAGGAGGCATTCATGCCGAAATATGTTATTGAGCGCGAGATTCCTAACGTCGGTAAATTGACCCCGCAGGAACTCCAGGGCGTCTCGCAGAAATCCTGCGGCGTTCTGCAGAAGCTTGGTCCGCAGGTGCAGTGGGTTGAAAGTTTTGTGACCGACGACAAGATCTACTGCGTCTACATTGCGCCGAATGAAGAGATGATCCGTGAACACGCCCGCCAGGGAGGGTTTCCGGCAAATCGCATTTCTGCAGTCCGGTCGATGATCGGTCCAACCACTGCGGAAGGTTGATCTCTGCCGAATGTGCCCAATTCAGGCTGGCCGACTTCCGGCAGTCGATCAATGATCGGCGTCTTTGATTCAGGGGTTGGTGGCCTCACCGTACTCCGGGCGCTGATCGAGCGCATTCCCGACGCCGACTATCTCTACTTCGGCGACACCGCGCGCCTTCCTTACGGATCGAAGTCAGCGGCAACGGTCGCGCAATACGCGGTTGGCGCTGTGCGCTATCTGCAAGAGCGGGGCGCGGAATTGTTGGTGATTGCCTGCAACACGGCGACTGCTCTGGCGCTCGACGAGATCAAAGCGGCGGCGGAAGTGCCGGTGATTGGCGTTGTCGAACCCGGAGCGGATGCTGCAGTGGCGGCTAGCCGAAAGCGGAAGGTGGTCGTGATCGGCACCGAAGCGACCGTGAGCAGCCATGCCTACCGACGGGCGCTTGAAGCTCGGGAAGTAACGGTGCAGGAGAAGGCTTGTCCTTTGTTGGTGCCGCTGATCGAAGAGGGATGGGTGGAGCATCCGGTGACGGAGCAAGTGGCTAGGATTTATTTGTCGGAGGCTTTTTCGGACGATGCGAGCGATGCCGATGTGCTGGTGCTGGGATGTACTCACTATCCGCTGATCAAACCATTGTTGCGGCGAGTGGCTCCTGTGCATGTGGCTATTGTGGATTCGGCTGAATCGACGGCTCGGGCAGTGGAGCGGCAACTGGGGATTGAGCGGGTTGCTTCTTCAGAGGATGGTAAAGCGGAAAATGTCCATGGGCTGAAGTTCTTTGCTACGGATTCGGCGGAGAAATTTCGTCGGATGGGAACGCGATTCCTTGGGCTTCCGGTGGAGGATGTTGTCCACGTGGATTTGAAAGAGTAGCGACTTGTTTGTCGTCGTCGTGAGCGCAATGGGACCCGCGCAAGTTCGTTTCACGAGCACACATAGGCATTACTGGGAGAACTCCCTGCGACGTTATTGCGTGAAATGACGGAGTAGGGGTCTTTCGACTCCACAAGCATGTCGGCTTCGCCGACATGCTTTTTCCGCTCAAGATGACAGGGTTTGCGGCGAATGACAGGGCTTAAACCACAGGGCTTAAACCACAGGGCTTAAACCAAGGACGTACAAATCCAAGGTTAATAGAGATGGAAATTGACTTCCACGTTAATCTGCACGGCTACTGGCTTGCCGTCTTTCATGGCTGGTTCGAAGCGCCAGTTTTTCACAGCTTCGATGGCTTTTTCATCCAGTCCCAATCCTAAAGTTCGGAGCACTCGAATGTCGCGCGGCTTTCCGTCCGGGCCAACTACCAGCCACAAAACGACGGTGCCCATGTGCTTAACCTTGCGGGCTTCCTCGGAGTACTCAGGGTCGGGTGAATAAATCGCTTTCGGAGCCGAAACACCGCCGCCAACTCTGAACGCTCCCCCGCCGGTACCGCCGCCGTGACCAGGGCCGAATCCTCCACCATCTCCTGAGCCGACACCGCCGCCGCTGCCGGAGCCGATACCGCTCTGCGAGCCGGTTCCATTCGATGGCACGGAGGGCATACTCGCCAGCGGGTTGCCGAGATCGGGCAGGTTGGGCTGTTGCAGTTTAACTTCCGGAGGAACGATAACCGTCGGTGGAACCTCGAGCAACGGCTTTGGATTCCGTACTACCGCCATTGGCGGAGTCAATTGTTGCAGGGACTGCTTCGGTAAACGTCCTGCTGAGGCCTGTAATTTGTCGCGATCGCCGCCGCCGCCACCTCCGCCAACTTGAGTTTTAGAAGGCGGCAGAGCGGGCATATCGGGGTCGATCAAATAGACGGTTTCTTTTGGCTTGTCGACAATTTTTGTTTTCGCCATATAGGTGACGAAAATGATGATGAGCACGGCCAGCACGTGAACCAGGGTCGAACCAAACGCTCCGCCTTTTTTGTAGTTGTAGAAGCCCCAGATATCACGTACCGGAACGGGCTTCGAGGTCAGCACCAGCGGCGGAAGCTTCTTGGGGAAGAAGAATTCGTCGATGTTGCGGAACAGCGATCTCCAGACGGGCTCGTCCAGAGTCTGATTTTTGAGGAGGAGATTCAGCTCCGGCTCTGGATCCAGCGCCTGCGGATTTTGCGGTGTTTCAAGTTCTGGCATATGTACCCAAGCAATAACCCGAACTGATTATAGGGAGCCGCTGATTTAGATGCGTCGCAGCTCCTTAAAGGTCGCTTGTAAAAGCTCGCTGGTAAAACGGACGAACCTTGCGGCCCGAAAAAACCTTTCCTAGCTAGTTTCGATGCGTTCAGGCTTCGATCTACGGAAAATTGTACACGTTTTTTTGAGATGGGAAAGAGTACTTTTTGAATTCGTGCCCAGCCAAGCAGCCTCCGTAGACGCATCGCTTCATGCTCCCTATATAATGAAAAGATTCAATCAGTTGGGAGAACCTTTCGAGTGCCGATGGACCTGAAGTCCACCATAAATTTGCCCAAAACCGGCTTCCCCATGAAGGCGGGGCTGCCCCAGAATGAGCCGAAGATGCTCGCCCGGTGGGAGGAGCAGCGGATCTACGACCGCATCCGCGAGGTGCGCAAAGGCGCGCCCACTTATGTGCTACACGATGGACCTCCCTATGCCAATGGGCCTATTCATCTGGGGACGGCGCTGAATAAGTGCCTGAAGGATTTCATCGTCAAATCGAAGAACATGGCTGGTTTCGATTCGCCGTATGTTCCGGGGTGGGACTGCCACGGACTGCCCATCGAAATCAAAGTTGATCAGATGCTGGGCGGCAAGAAGCTGCAGATGGCTGCGATTGATGTCCGCGCCGAATGCAGGAAATACGCCGAAAAGTTTCTGGATCTGCAGCGCTCCCAGTTCAAGAGGATCGGCGTATTCGGCCGATGGGATCGTCCGTATTCGACTATGACGCCGCAGTATGAAGCGGCCGTACTCGACATTCTTTATCGCTTTCTCGAAAACGATTTTGTCTACAAGGGACTGCGTTCGGTCTACTGGTGCGTGTTCGACGAAACGGCGTTGGCGGAAGCCGAAGTCGAATACGAGAACCACACCAGCCCTACGGTTTGGGTCAAGTACGAATTCGCTGGCGATCCGGCGTCACTGGATGCAGCGGTCGTCGATGCGGTAAACCAGGGCAAGAAAGTTTTCACCATCATCTGGACCACGACTCCATGGACGCTGCCGGCGTCGATGGCAGTGGCGTTTCATCCGGATGAAGAATATGTCGCGCTCGAAGCAGGTCCCGAACATGACAACGAAGTATTCATTGTCGGAGCCCGGCTCGCGGAAGTTGTGAAGGAAAAAACGGGGTTGCAGTCGGCGCGCGAGATTGCTCGCTTTCCTGGCCGCAAGCTGGAGTATGCCGACTTCCGGCATCCGTTTCTTGATCGCAAGGTAATTGGTGTGCTCGCCGATTACGTCACCATGGACCAAGGCACGGGCGTGGTGCATACCGCTCCAGCGCATGGCGCTGAAGACTTCATCACCGGCCAGAAATACAAGATCGATCCGACGTGCAACGTAGATAAATCAGGCATCCTTCGCAACGGACTTCCCGAGTATGAAGGTAAGCGGGTGTTCGATGCCAATGCTCCAATTGTTGAATTGTTGAAGGCGCGAGGCGTGCTGATGCACTCGGAGAAGATGGAGCATTCGTACCCTCACTGCTGGCGTTGTCACAACCCGGTGATCTTCCGCGCGACCGAGCAGTGGTTCATCGGCATGGATACTCCCATGAAGCCGGGAATTAGAAAAGGCGAAGCTGCTAAATCTAACGAAGAATTCCAAGGCGAGACCATGCGCAGTCGAACGCTGCATGAGATCGCCAAAGTAAAGTGGGATCCGGCGTGGGGCGAAGAGCGCATCTCGAACATGATCGCTACGCGTCCCGATTGGTGCATCTCGCGGCAACGGATCTGGGGAGTGCCGATTGCGGTTTTTCTTTGTGACAACTGCGGGAAGCCGGTGAACGATCCGCATATCAATCGCAAGGTGGTGCAGTTTGTTTCGCAGCACGGAGCCGATGCCTGGTACACACCGGAGGCTGATGCAATTTTGTCAGCCGGCCATAAGTGTGCTCACTGCGGCGGTACCAAATTCAAAAAAGAAACTGACATTCTTGACGTTTGGTTCGAGTCGGGATCGAGTCATGCGGCTGTGCTCGGCCATGAGCCGAATTTGCCCTGGCCTGCCGATCTTTACCTTGAAGGCGGCGACCAGCATCGCGGATGGTTTCATTCTTCCCTGCTCTGCGCCATTGGTTATGAAGGCAGCGCTCCTTACCGGATGGTCGCAACCAGTGGCTGGACGCTCGACGAGCAGGGACGCGCTATGTCGAAGTCGTTGGGCAACACGGTCGATCCGGTCGAAATCGCCGATACGCTCGGCGGTGAAATCGTCCGCATGTGGGTGGCGTCGGTCGACTTCCGCGAAGATGTTGCTTGCTCCCCGCAGATCATGCAGCGGGTCGCGGGAATCTATCGCGACATTCGCAATACGTTTCGGTTTGTTCTCGGAAATCTCTATGACTTTGATCCAGTTCGAGACTCGGTTCCGTTCGAGGAGTTGCAGCCGATCGATCAATACATGCTGCGGCAGGCGGTGGAAGTGTCGGCGGATGTGCAGCGCTCTTATGAAGAGTTTGCCTTTCACAAGATCTATCACCGCATCAATAATTTCTGCGGCGTGGAGTTGAGCGCGTTTTATTTTGATGTGTTGAAAGACCGGCTCTACACTTCGGCGCCGAAATCGGCGTCGCGTCGCGCGGCGCAGACTGCCATCTGGCGCATCGGAGAGGCGCTGGTGCGGCTGCTGGCTCCGATCATGAGCTTTACCTGCGAAGAGGTCTGGCAGTATTTGCCGGCGGTTGCTGGAAGACTGGAAAGCGTGCATCTTACGACATTTCCGGAAGTGGCGGACATTCTGGGAACGGATGATGCTGCGACCGCGGCTGATCCGAAAACGGCGGAAGACTGGAAGACGGTGCGTGCTGTTCGCGAATCCGTGTTGAAGGCGCTCGAAGAAGCTCGCAACCAGAAACTTATCGGAGCCAATCTGCAGGCACAGGTTACTTTGACTGCGGTTGATCCGGTGTTTTCTGTACTGGAACGTTTCAAGAACGACTTGCGTTATTTCTTTATTGTCTCCGCTGTCGAGTTGAAAAAGGGAGCGGGAAATGGAGACGCGCCTTTTGCGGTGCAAGTCAGTAAAGCTGCGGGAGCGAAGTGCGAACGCTGCTGGAATTTTTCGACTCACGTCGGCGAGGATAAGACTTATCCTACGGTGTGCGAGCGCTGCAGCGCTGTGCTGAAAGAAATCGGTGCGGAAGTTGAAGGTGCGTGATTGCGGCCCTGGCAAACGCGATAGGCTAGAAGAGTGGACGCATTTAGCTCTTCAAGAGTTGTCATCCCGAGCGAAGCGAAGGATCCGCAGTTCGCGGCAAAATGCAGATCCCTCGCTTCGCTCGGGATGACAAGATCAGGTTGGAGCAGTAAGAAGGCCGCCGTTTTCACTTTCGACTTCCGATTCGCCATAAAGATGTTCATGGAATCATGCGCAAATATCATTTTCTGATCGCGTTATTCATAATCGCTCTCGATCGCGTCACCAAGATTGCGATCGCACGCCGGCTTTCTTTACATGGCAGCATCACCGTCATCCCGGGATTTTTTCGTATTATCCATACGGAAAATCCTGGGGCCGCATTTGGTATTTTTGCGGACTCTCCTTCGGAGTGGAAAGTCGGCCTGCTGATAGTGTTTTCTGTGATTGCGCTGCTGATTGTCTCCGCGCTGCTGTGGAAAAATAGCCACACCATGACCTCAACTGGAATCGGGCTGTCGTTGATTCTCGGCGGCGCGATTGGCAATCTGTGGGACCGGTTGGTCAGCCGGCATGTGGTGGATTTTCTGCTCTTCTATATAGGCCCACACCAGTGGCCAGCCTTCAATGTGGCTGACAGTGCGATTGTGGTGGGAGCGTGCCTGCTGGTGTTTGAGATTTTGTACACTAAGTCGCCCAGCCAACAGTCCGCTTAGGCCAGCGATCTTACGCGCGTTTTCTTGCACGCCCGCCTCAGATCCTCGTCTAAGGTCGCGAGTGGCAATCGGCTATTCAAGGCCAGATCGAGGTAAGCCGCATCATACGCAGTCAAACCGTGCTCGCGCGAAAGTTTCTGAATTCTGTCGAAAATGACTCCTGCCGGAAAACGTTCCAGCGCAACCGGAAGAGCTGCCAAATCGTCGAGGAAACTTCGAACCAGTTCTTTTGAAATGCGCTTGCGTTTCTCCCCCACCAGTAAGGCGTTCAGAACTTCGTGCGGCCAGAAGGATGGAGCGATCGCGGTATCACCGTGTTTGAACATTTCCGCAACACGTTGCGCCATGGCGGCATTTTCATCGGGAAAACACCAGGTCAGAACAACCGAAGCGTCCAGGACAAACCGGCTCACCGGCGTCCCTCATTGACCAGATCTTTGATGCTCATTCCGCGCAAAGAGAGTCGGTGGAGACGGCCGAAATTCGCGAGTCGTTCCACCGCCTCCGCAGGAGGACCATTCTCGGCGGAAATGCGCTCCTTGAGAAACTCCCCCAGCAGGCGAGAGACGCTGGTGTCCTGACGCGCAGCCTCGATTCGAGCCCACTTAGCGATGTCTTCTTCAAGGGTTATAGTTACGTTGCGTAGGCGACGATTAGAGGACACGAAAATAGTGTAACACGATTTTCGTGTCATGGAACAGTTTTATAGAGCGCGGAGGATACAGCGTTCGAGGTCAACGGAGAGCTGACAGCTGATTTACGGCGTCCCGTAAAGTTGCCGGTATACGCTCGCATTCCGCAAAATGGCTTGCACGTATTCGCGAGTTTCGGTGAAGGGGATGGATTCCACGAACTCCTGCGGATCGCGGTAGTGGCCTTGTCCCAGCCAATCGCCTACGCGGTCGGTGCCGGCATTGTAGGCGGCCAGCGCGTATTCGAACTGTCCGTTGTATTTGTCGACCATATCTTTGAAGTAACGGGTGCCGAGTTCGAGGTTGACGGCTGGGGTGTAGAGTTGGGGCGCGCTGTATCCCTTGAGCTTGACTTGTTTGGCTACGGATTTTCCTGTCTTCGGCAGAAGCTGCATGAGGCCTACGGCGTTGGCATGGGAGAGCGCTCCCGCGTTGAATTCGGACTCCTGCCGGATGAGCGATGCTACCAGGTAGGGATCGAGGCCGTTAAGGACGGAAAATTTTCGCAGATCGGTCCAATAGGCTTTGGGGAACAGTGCTTCCCAATAGGGGCGCGGCAGATCGGGAAGATCGACAGCGAAATAGTTGGGAGTTGTGCGCTTCATGATTTCTATGCCGCGATCATAACGGCCGCCATCCTGATAGACCCGCGCCATCTCGGGAGGGGCCCAGCTTCCGCCCTCTTGACTGGCGGCAGCCTGAAGTTCGCGGACGGCGGCGTCGGCTAGGCCTCCGTTTGAGAGCAGGCGCGCACGTTCTACGCGCAGGTTATCGTCTGGAGGGTCGGCCGCGGTAATTTTGCCGCTAGTTGAGAGCGGGGCAACATGATCGAGCAGCGCATAGTGCGGCTCGGATTCTTTGAGCGATGCGTCCCTGATTGGGCCTTGCTTGGACGAGGCGTCACCTGCGACGGGCAATCCCTTCAAGCGCGCCCGGCCCAGCTCGGCGTAATAATAATTGCGAAAACGGTCGGAGAGTTTCTGATAGAACGCCCGCGCCATGGCCGGGTTGCCCTCTTCTTCGGCGAGACGCGCACGCCAGTAGAGAGCGTTTGGAACCTCGGCGGAATCGGGATAGAGCGCGATTTGCTGTTCGAATTCCTGGCGCGCCTCATCGGTTCTGCCTTGCCGGAAGGTCAGCCATGCGGCCTTCCAGTGTGCCGAGGAGGCGTGGGCTCCAGTGGGAAAGCGCTGCTGCAACTCGCGGTAGTAGTCGATGGCGCGATCATAGTCGCGCTTCAGCAGATACATGTTTCCAGCGGAAAGCAGCGCTTGCTCCAGCCACGGGCTGGTTGGACCAAATTGCCGCAGCTCGTTCAGCGTGCGTTGGACGGCATCTTCGTCGCTGGTGGAACGTTCGGTCTCGCTTAACAAATAAAGGCGCTGGGCCTCGGCGTCTCCGACGTTTTGCACGCCCATAGCGTTCAAAATCTGACGAGCATCGTGACTCTGGCCGCTTTTTTCTAGAGCTCCTGCCAAGGCTAGCTGGACTTGAGGACGGTCGGCGGGATTGACTTCATCTCCGTTAATGAGATCGTGGTATTCGCGGGCCGCGTCGGCATAGTGTTTGGTTTTGAAGAGCAGATCAGCACGGGTGCGGCGCTCAGCTGGTGTGCCGGAGATGCCTAGCTTGTGTAATTCTTTTCCCGCTGCATCGGCTTCGGTGCTGTTGGGAAGGTTGAAATAAACGTTGCGGAAAGCGCTCTCAGCTTTCTGATTATCGCCAGCGGCTTCGTAGGCGCGGCCGATGGCAAACTCCATATCGCTACGGACCGGAGCGCGGTCTTTTTCGAGCAGAGCCGCTGCATCTTGCGGACGATTTTCTTCCAGCAGCGCAGTGGCATAGACGAGGTGGGCGTCGCGGATCAAAAGTGAATCGGGAAAGTTCTTGCTGAAATCCGCCAGCGTGGAGAGCGCCTCGGCATTGTGCGCGGTGTTCAGATAGGCATCGCCAAGATAGTAGGATACGTAGTCTCCTAGTTCACTGGCTCCGGCCTTGGCGCGGTTGAACGGGTCGATGGCTTTGGCGTAATCGTGATCGAGAGTGTGAGCGTATCCAATGACAAGCCAGGCTAGCGCCCCGGCATCTTCTTTGGGATGACGGCGGGCGTAGGCTTCGACTCCGGCGTAGGCGGTGGGAGCGCGATCCTGCAACAACTGCTGCGCCATGGGACGAAGGCTGGCGGAAGCGACGAAGGCTTGCCGCACGCGACGCACACGCGGGGAGACTGGTTTGCGCTTCCTCTTGCTGGTAGTGGACGCGACGGACTTCTTCCTGGCCGGCGTACTCTTCGTTGAAGTGGGTGTTGCTGCGCTTTTCGTCGGAGCGTTCTTTGGGGTCGCGCTCTTCGATGCTGTGCTGTTTGCAGGGGCTTTCGCAGCCGGAGACGGAGCAAGCCCCGTCTCTAGCGAAGACTGCGATTGGGCTGCTGCGGACGACAAAGAGCCGAGCGAAAAGAGGAACAAAGTTCCAGCGAAAAACGCGACTGCAAAACTGCGCACTAAAGCCCTACCTACTGCCGAAAGTTGGCGCCCATGATGGATAGGTCGTCCTCTGCGAGACTTCTTATTATTTCATGCTGGAAGTAATTGGCGGAAGCGGCGACTGTGGTCCCGTAACGTTTCTGGTACGTCGAGCGGCTTTTTTCGATCGTCTCTTTGAGACGGTCGTAGAGGTCTTTGTTTTTTCGGCCTTCCGCGACTTTGGCCTGGTTGTAGAGTTTGATCTCGTCGACCAGCAGGCGGGCGAAGCGCTGAGCTTTGCGATGAACGTCCTGGTCCTCGGGCGACATCGCGGGAGCGGCGGGCGCTTCGGGTACTGCTACGGTCTCCGCTTGACCGATCGGCAGCGGCTCGGCTAACGCGGGTTCTATTTCAGCCACTGCAGCGGACATAGTTGGAATTGGGGCGTCAACAACGGCACTGGGGGCTGAAGCTGAGATTCCACCGGCTGTGGCGGCTGCCGCTTTGGCATGGCCCGTGGCAAACGCGGGGGCATGCGAGGCGAAGGGGTCATTGAATGGGGGCGCCGGGTTTGCTGGATGCTGCACAGGAGCCTGAGTTGCCGGAGATTGATGCGCAGGCATCTCGGCCGCGCGACTATCCACGTTAGTCTGTGCCTGCTTGCGTAGCGAGTTGACCTCGAGCCATGCGCCGGTTGACAGCACCAGCAGTTCGAGCGATCCGGTGTCGAACAAACCGGTTGGTTCCGTGCCGCCGTCGGCGTAAACGAGCGCGGCGACTTTGTCTTTCAAAATCAAGGGGAGAACTTGAGCTTCTCCGCTGGCGGGCGTTCCAAAGCCCTTCAAAAATCGGGAATCCATGTCGGTATTGGTCGCGTTTGCGGCAACCTTATCGCCGATCGCGCGCCTCACGGCGGGAGCGCTTTCGTCGAGAGCGAAATCTTTGATGGCATCGCTATTGGCGAAGCCGCGAGCCTGCCATCCGGTGGCGTGATTGCCTTTGACGACAAAGAGCGCGACTCTGGCGGCGTAGCGGGCGCTGGTATCGAGCAATGCTCGCAGAATTTCCTTTTGCGAGGCGCCCAACTGAATTTCGGCGACGGCGCGCGCCAAGTCGGCGGAACCGGCTCCGGAAGCTGAGTTGTTAGAAGATGACTCGGTGGTTGAATCGGAGGTTGGCGCTTCGGCAGCGATCTCTTCCATCACGCGGCGGACAATCTCGGTGCGTAGTTGGTTGGCGTGGCTGTCCAATACCTGGCCGACCACCCGTTCCACAATAGGTTCGATCCAACTGCGCTCCTTATTGCCTGCGTTGCCAGCCATGCCTGCTCCGAGGGTAAAACTTTTTATGGGGGGCGAAGGAAGTAACCCTTCTAACCTCTGATTATAGGGTGATTATGGGGCTCGTTGCGGGTATTCTCGGCACACTTTGGTACCTGCCCCTGTGGTGCCTGAAGAAGCCGCTGCCATCCGGGGGGAGGCTTTCACAGCACACTGGCGTCAAACTGCGCGACGAAAACCATAGTCAGCCAGTACAATAGCATTGCGGATTCGGTAACGCGGTCGGAAAAATCTGCATCAAGTTACGAATGAGTGCCATCCAACCCAACATAGAGCAACCGGTCAGCGAAGAGATGCAGCTGGTCCGGCGTGCCAAGCGCGGCGACGACCAAGCGTTTGAAGATTTAGTGCGACGCTATGATCGGAACGTTTTCCGCATTGCACAGCACATTACGCAGAATCGCGAGGACGCTGAAGACGTAGTTCAGGAAGCGTTCCTCAAAGCGTATAGCAATCTGGAGAAATTCCAGGAACAGTCCAAGTTTTATACCTGGCTGGTGCGGATTGCGGTAAATGAAGCGCTGATGAAGTTGCGCCGGAGAAAGCCGGAACGCACGGTTTCTCTGGACGAAGACGTAAAAACTGAAGATGACTCGCTGCCCCGGGAGGTTGCGGATTGGAGCCCCAATCCGGAACAGATGTACAACCAGGCGGAGTTGCGGGACATTCTGACTCGCACCATTCAGGGATTGCCGGCGGGATTCCGAACGGTGTTTGTACTCCGCGATGTGGAGGGCCTCTCGACTGAGGAGACGGCCGACGCGCTGGAGTTAAGTATCCCGGCGGTGAAGTCGCGGTTGTTGCGGGCGCGGCTGCAATTGCGCGAACGGCTAAACCGCTTCTTTCAGAAAAAGGCGAGTGGAGATGGCGACCAGTGAAGTGTTCTGAGTTTCTAAACGAACTGACTAATTATCTTGATGGCGTCCTCGACGCCAAGACCAAGATCGAACTTGACGATCATCTGGCGTGGTGCCACAACTGCTACGTCGTCTGCGATACCACCCGCAAAACCATCGAAATCTACCGCGACTCGGAACTCTATGAGTTACCGGACGATCTGCGGACGCGGCTGCGATCGGCCATCATGACTAAGTGCTCGGAGCATAAGAAGTCTAATCCGCAAAGCAGTTAAGTCGGGAAGTTGTTGTTTGCGGGCATTTAGAATCTAACCTTTCTGCCATTCAGTTAACCTTCCACTTTCTTGTCTACCGCATCTTTCGGGGCGGCTTGCAAGTGCTTCATTCCGGTACATCTATGGGCGCGCCTATTGGGTTATCAGCTGGTGCGAACCTTTTCAGCACTACTGGAATCTAAGTAGGGAAAGCTTATCTCAACCTTAGAGTGAACGAGATGAGCCAGGTTTGTCGCTTTTGGGTTTCTTTGATTACTGATTACTCTTCCGTTTCTTGATTACTCTGTGGAGGTTATTCGATGTTTTCCAAATTGATGGATGCCATGTTTGGCTGCCGACATGCTCGTTATAGTTTTCCAATCACGGTACGCGCGGGATCGCGTCGCAACCCGTCAGCGCAGCGCACGGGTACTTATGTAGCTTGTCTGGATTGCGGCAAAGAGTTTCGCTATGACTGGCAGGAGATGAAGATCCTGGGTTCGCAGGCCAAAGAAACCGCGCACTCGTTGGTTACAAAAGAGGCCGCTTAACGCCTGCTGTTCCCCCGCAGCATTTTTCAGCGGTCGGTATTTTGACGATCCGTTTTTGGCAAGCCATTTCTGGTGAGCCTCGGCTAAAAGTGAACATCCTTAGTTGATATCCCCCGGTTTTTGCTCCGTTAATTCTTCTTGTTCTTGGGATGGCACAGGGCCAAGTCCGCAGACTCTTTTTCCATGCGACGCGGTGGTCGTCGCATACGGACTGGCAACGGTTCCTAAAACTGCACAGAACACGTTTCAGGAAAAAACCGCCTTTCCCCTTTTTTTCATACAATCTTCACAAATTGCTGTGTTAGATTTGGCGCTCAACTCAAAATTTCTGGAGGCAAATGAATTGGGCAAGGACATGGTCCCCAAGAAGATATTCTTCACCAAAGGCGTGGGGAAACACCGCGAACGCCTCACCTCTTTCGAACTTGCTTTGCGCGACGCCGGCATCGCGGCGCAAAACCTGGTCCGAGTCTCGTCTATTTTTCCGCCCAACTGCAAGCTAGTCCCGCGCTCGCAGGGACTCACGTATCTGTCCCCAGGAGAGGTCGTGTTTGCGGTGGTTGCTGAAAACTCCACTCACGAACCGCATCGACTGCTGGCATCTTCGATCGGTGTTGCTATTCCTGCCGACCGCAATACCTACGGATATCTGAGCGAGCATCACTCGTTTGGCGAAACTGAGGATTCCGCCGGAGATTATGCGGAAGAACTTGCCGCTGAAATGCTGGCTACGACTTTGAACGTGGAATTTGATTCCGACCGCTCGTGGGACGAAAAGAAGGAGATCTATCGCATCTCGAACAAGATCGTTCGGACGGCTAACGTTACGCAATCTGCGGTGGGGGATAAGCGAGGGTTGTGGACTACGGTAATTGCTTCCGCGGTGTTGATCTTCGACTAATCAAGATTAGGTCTCTCAATGAGAACGAGCGGAGACGCGGCACGCCGCGTCTCTATTTTGCAATTTGAGTAATTGTCTTCTTTGCCGCCTGTTTCTTCTTCAGCCGCTCCAGCACAGCCGCAACGATGATCGGCAGGCCTACGGTTGCGTCCACAAAAACTTCGCCAAATTTTCCGCCTTCTGCTGGAGGCACAAACTTGCCCCACGAAACCGCTTCGCTGTAGGGACTGCCTGAAAGGCCGCCCCAGTACACCGGTTCAGGACAGATGCGCAATCCGTAGTGATAGCGCTTCAGCGGGAGATCTTCCCCGCCCCGGCGATGGCGCAGTTCGATGAATGGGCCGAACTGCTGCGACCAGTTGCGCGGAACACCTCCGCCGATGGTGAAGATCCCCAGACGCTTCTGACTGAGTAGCGTCGCGGCGAAGTGCTCCAGGTCTTCAAAGGGATCGAAGCGGAAGCGCGCCTTCCCTTTTTTGTCGCGTTCACGGTTGGTTAGTGCGTAATCGAGGCCTAGCTCGGAATCAGAGAACGCCGGAACAAACACTGGAACATTTTTCTCGTAGGCGGACTTCAAAATTCCGCGCTCTCCTTTAGCGCGTTTCGCCAGATATGCTCCGATGGCGCGGTTCAACTTATAGGAGCACATCACTTCATCCGAATCCCAACCGCCGAACACAGCGGCCATCACGCGCTCCACGTCATCGAGATTCTGCTCTGGTTCTAACGTGTCATAGACACGGTTGTACCCAGCCTCGTAGAGTTCTTCATCGCTGAGGTCGGGATTGTGACGGAAATGGGCGCGTCCGGTCGCTTCGACCAAACCGTGCGCCATGAGCGCTCCGGTCGAAACGATGGCATTCACGATGCCACGATCAATCAATTCAGAAATCACCAAACCCTGCTTGGCCACGGTCATTGCACCCGCCAGCGTCATGACTACAAAACAGTCTTTGTCGCGCGCCATGGCCTCGAGAACATCAGCGGCCTCGCCGAGTTGGCGGCCTGTAAATGCGGTCTTCGACATCGCGCGCACCAGGTCGTCAATGGAATGAATCTTGCCGAGATCGAGTGGCTCCAGAGGAATTAGCCGGTCGGCTACGGGATCATGAAGCTTGCGGTCGATTCCCGCGCCCTCTTCATGATTGCTGTCGTGATGAACGCTATCGGGATGATGGCCGTGCTTGGCGGCATTTTTGTGCTTCAAGGAAGAACCTCCAGAATGAAAACGGATTTAAGCTGAAGAAACAATTTACTAGAAGTGAAGAGAATACGGCGACTTTGCATTGACAGTCCCGTAACATTCACGCGTGTATCGAGCGTTTTGATATCCTAGAGCGCGATCACTCATTTCTAATCTTGCTCACACGTGGGGAAAAGTGCCAGACAAGTTTAACGTCGCCCTGATTCAGATGTCGTGCGGTCCTGAGCCTGCCGACAATTTAGCGAAGGCGCTGGATCGCGTAGCGGAGGCGGCGCGCATGGGCGCTGACGTTGTCTGCCTGCCGGAACTTTTTCAGACGCAGTATTTTTGCCAGCGCGAAGATGCAGCTCTATTTGATCTCGCAGAGCCGATCCCCGGAGCGACCACGGAAAAACTGGCCGCTGCCGCACTGAAGAACAAAGTAGTGCTGGTCGCATCGCTCTTCGAGAAACGTGCGCCCGGCCTTTATCACAATACGGCTGCGATTTTTGATTCGGATGGCGTGTTGCGCGGCACTTATCGCAAGATGCACATTCCCGACGATCCGCTCTATTACGAAAAATATTATTTCACTCCGGGGGATCTTGGCTTCAAGGCCTTCGACACTTCCGCAGGAAAGCTCGGCACACTGGTCTGCTGGGATCAGTGGTATCCGGAGGGCGCTCGGCTCACGGCTTTGCAGGGAGCGAGCATTCTGTTTTACCCCACAGCGATCGGATGGCATCCGGCGGAGAAGGCTGAATTTGGCGAGGCGCAACATGATGCGTGGCGCACCATCCAGCGGGCGCATGCGATTGCGAACGGCGTTTATGTTGGCGTGGTGAATCGCGTCGGCTTTGAGACGGGCGACATCCGCGGCAATTCCGTGCCCGGAAAGGGGCTCGAATTCTGGGGAGGGTCATTTTTCTGCGATCCCTTTGGACGCGTGCTTGCCGAAGGCTCACACAACAAAGAAGAAATTCTGCTCGGCGAAGTGGATTTACATCATCTCGAAGACATTCGCCGCAACTGGCCTTTTCTGCGCGACCGCCGCATCGATGCCTACGCGCCTATTAGCAGCCGCATGCTTGACGGAAAGTGACCACTGACATGGCCAGACGAACGGCGGCCAGAGCGGCCGTCACGCACTCCAAGTCTCTCCCTGCTGCACAGGGCTATCGCATGCCGGCCGAGTGGGAGCCGCACGAATCCACCTGGCTGGCTTGGCCGCATTTTCGCAGTGACTGGCCTGGCAAATTCGAGCCGATCCCGTGGGTGTATGCCGAGATTGTTCGCAACTTAGCACGGCATGAGCGCGTGGACCTGATCGTCAATGATGCGAGCTGGGAAAGGCGAGCGCGCAGAGTGCTCGAAAAGGCAGACGCGCTCTCTGAAAATATTCGCTTTCATCGATGGCGCACGGATCGTGTTTGGACTCGCGACTCCGGCTGTATCTTTCTGACGCCGACCGGCGATCGTACGGAGTCTGGGCGGCTCGCTTTGCATTTTCAGTTTAATGCTTGGGCTAAATATCCCAATTACGCTTTTGACGAGAAAAATGGGGAGCGCATGGCGCAGGTCGCAGGCGCTCGCGTCGTGCATCCTTTCAGCAAGAAGCATCGTGTTGTACTCGAGGGCGGATCGATCGACGTCAATGGATGCGGCACTTTGATTACCACCGAGGAATGTTTGCTCTCGACAACGCAGCAGCGCAATCCGTCGATGGATCGCGGGGCCTATGAACAGATGTTCGCGGATTATTTTGGCGTGCAGTCCGTCATCTGGCTCGACAGCGGCATCGCCGGCGACGATACTCACGGCCATGTCGATGACATTACGAGGTTCGTCGCTCCAAATACCGTGGTCACAATGATCGAGCAGAATGAGCGGAGCGAAAATTACGCGCCTCTGCGCGCAAACCTTGGCCGTTTGAAAAATGCCCGCACTTCAGATGGAAAGAAGCTTGAGATTGTTGAAATGCCGATGCCGCGTCCAGTTGTGTTTGAAGACCGCCAGTTGCCTGCCAGCTACGCCAATTTTTATATTGCGAATGGCGTGGTGCTGGTGCCGGTCTTTAACGATCCTAATGATCGCATTGCGCTTAACACGCTTGCCAAACTTTTTCCTGCGCGCGAGATTGTGCCTATCTATTCCGGCGACCTTATCTGGGGATTCGGCGCGCTGCACTGCATGACGCAACAGCAGCCGGGAAAAATCGGTAGCCGGTAATCCCGGTTCTCACAACGCTGCGTCGTGAAAATGCCAATGCTGCCTTGGTTTCTCCTCCTTGTAACGATCGCGCACCAGTTTTCACTACTTACTGGAGGTACTAACCATGTCCGTTCCTGGAAACTGGACGTTAAATTACGATTGGGGCTGCGGAGGAAACTACGACAGCACCTCGTTCGCCGTCAACGCGAATGGCACATTCACTGATGGCCAGGGCCACAGCGGAGTTTGGGTTCAAGCAGCCGGTATGTTCACGTTCAAGTACAACAACCTCAACACAACTTATTCTGGCAACCTGGCGAGCAAATCGATCACCGGGATCCAGAGCACATTTGGCGGCCTTAACGGTTGCTTCTACATGCTGCAGGCCGGTGTTCCGGCCGAAGCGAAGGAAGTTCACGAAAAGGGCACGCCCGACGCCAGCGGCAAAAAGTAAGACGCGGTCGATTTGTTTCAATAGTTCGACAGCGGAACTGGAGGGCCGGGACATATGTTCCGGCCTTTCGAGTGCTCCAACTGACGGCGCAGCGGGATCATTAAAGTAGCAGATCTGCACCAGATCCCCTCATAGTTCATAGAATTATCAGCTGCCAGGAGTTACGCACCGAAAAGCTCAACACTCTGAAACCCCCGCCAATTTGCGCGTTTGTCAAATTTCTGACCAGTACATTAAATCCAAGGACACTACCCTCTCGATACCCCGCTTCGTTCGGCAGGACAATTCCTTTACACTTTTAACCGTGGACGCCGAGATCATTGCGGTTGGGTCGGAGTTGCTTACTCCCTATCGCCAGGACACCAACTCGCTTTACCTCACCGAAAAGCTGAATCAACTGGGCCTTGAAGTGCGCTTCAAGTGCATTGTGGGCGACGATGCGGAGGGATTGACTGCGGCCGCAAAGCTGGCCATGCGGCGTTCCGACATCATCATTTTTAGTGGCGGCCTCGGGCCGACCGAAGACGATCTGACGCGGGAATCTGTTGCCGACGCGCTTGGTTTGAAGCTGCAACGTGATCCGGCGATTATCGCGCAGCTTGAAGAGCGCTTCGCCAAGCGCGGAATCAAGATGTCTGCAAATAACGCCAAGCAGGCCGACGTGATCGCCAGTGCCTCGGTATTGCAGAATCCGCTCGGGTCTGCGCCTGGGCAATGGATTGCCGGAAAGTATGACGGCCATGAACGGCTTCTGATGCTGCTTCCGGGCCCTCCTTATGAACTCAAGGCAATGTTCGAAGCGGAATGCATACCACGGCTACGCGCCCGAATTCCTGTACAGCACATCGCCATGCGCACGCTGAAGATGGCGTTGATACCGGAATCGCAAGTGGACGCGAGGGTCGCGCCGATCTACAAGACTTATACCGACGTACAGACTACGATTCTGGCGGGCGCGGGCGAAATTCAGCTCCACTTGCGCTGCCGGAAGGATTCGCAGGCGGAGGCTGATACGCGGGTTGAGGAACTCGCGGAAAAAATTGAAGACGAACTGGGCGACGCCATCTTCTCGCGCAAAGGAGAGACGATTGAGCAGATTGTCAGTTATCTGCTGCAGATGCGCGAGATGACTTTGGCGGTGGCTGAGTCTTGCACCGGTGGGTTGCTGGCCGAGCGCATCACTTCGATTGGCGGAAGCTCGCGCTATTTTCTTGGCGGCGCGGTTGTGTACTCGAATGAATTGAAGACGCAATTTGCTAACGTTCCGAAGGCGTTGATCGACCGGCACGGTGCGGTTAGCCGCGAAGTGGCAGCGGCGATGGCCGAAGGGATCCGCAAACGTTGCTTGTCCAGCTATGGAGTCGGAATCACCGGAGTCGCAGGCCCGAGCGGCGGAACCGAACAGAAGCCCGTGGGGTTGGTCTACATCGCGCTCGCGGGAGATGAAGGGACGCAGGTTGTCGAGCGTAATTTTCCTGGCGATCGCGAGCGCATCCGTCAGTTCTCGAGCTTGCAAGCTTTGGAGATGATCCGGCGGGCGCTGTTGTAGACGCTGTTATTCGAGATGCGAATTTTTATCGGCATCGATCTTGACGTTGAAGTCCGGGCGCGGATCGAACGCTTTCTTGAAGGCGTCCAGGGCTTTGCTCCAGAGGCGCGTTGGGTGCGTCCGGAGTCGCTGCACATTACTTTGAAATTTATTGGCGAACAGCCGGCAGAGCGGGTTGAGGCCATTACTGCGCGATTGCAGCGCGTTGATTGCAGCGCCTTCGAGATTCGATCTGCAGGATATGGATTCTTTCCGACTGCTAAGGCTCCGCGAGTATTCTGGATCGGAATTAACGGCGGCTCGCAGCTTGCCGAACTCGCTGGGGCTATCGATGCGGCCACGGCGGAACTTGGAATTCCGCGCGAGGATCGGGCTTACAGTCCGCATCTCACACTTGCTCGCGGCGGCGGGAAATCGGGGTCGCCGAAATGGCGCGAGGGTGACGGGCCGAATGCCACGTTCGCTGTGCTCGAAAAGCGGCTTGCTGCAATGGGAGAGCTCGATTTCGGCACAATGATGGCACGCGAGTTTATTCTCTATCAGAGTCAGCTGTCACCGCGAGGATCGAAGTACACGAAGCTGCAGCGGTTTCCGATCCGGCAAATGTAGTGGAGAAGCAGCAACAAATATGAACCCTTACTTCATCGCCGCTGCCATCGGCTACCTATTGGGGTCCATCCCATTTGGTTATCTGCTGGTGCGAATGTTCACGGGCGAGGATGTGCGCGCGAGCGGCAGCGGCAATATTGGCGCAACGAACGTAGCGCGCAAGTCGCCTGTACTTGGGATCGTGACGCTGCTTCTTGATGCCGCCAAAGGGCTGGCTGCGGTTATGGTTGCGCGAGGGTTGTTCAACGGACCGCAGCAGCGACTCATTATGACCACGGCTGCATTCTTTGCGGTGCTCGGGCATTTGTTCCCTGTCTGGCTCAGGTTTCGTGGTGGCAAGGGGGTTGCCACCAGCCTGGGAGCTTTTATATTGCTCACGCCGAAATCTATTTTGTGTATGGTGGTCGTGTTTCTGATTGTTGCTGTCGCTTTCCGCTATGTCTCGCTGGCTTCCGTTTGTGCGGCAGTGGCGTTTCCATTGCTGGGTTGGGGGCTTCACGAATATGTGGACCCGCGGCAGCTGATTTTGATTGCTCTGGTTTCAGCGCTGGTTATCTGGAAGCACTGGGAAAACATTATTCGTCTTGCCTCGGGAACGGAATCAAAATTTGGAACGAAGTCGGGAACGGAGTCAGAAGTAAAGTCGGGCACGCTAGGAGCAACCGGCAAATGAGCCGCATCGCCATTATCGGAGCTGGCGCGTGGGGAACGGGGCTGGCGATTGTTCTGGGGCGCAAAACGGCGGGCGATCTGCGGCACGAAATCCGGCTGTGGGCTAACGAGTTGGAAGTTTGCGAGAGCATCACTCGGAGTCGAATCAACGAACGCTTCCTGCCTGGATTCATCCTGCCAGAATCGATCTCGGCGACCAACGATTTGAACACCGCGCTCGACGGCGCGGAGATCGTCGTCAGCGTCATGCCTTCGCAGCATTGTCGCGATTTATTCGAGCGTATGGCACCGGCACTTCGACCGGAGACACTTTTCGTGAGCTGCACCAAAGGACTCGAAGACGGAACTCTGCTGCGCATGACAGAGGTGATTGCAGATGTTTTGAGGAGCCGCAAGTTCACTCCTCGCGTAGCCGCGCTCAGCGGCCCGTCTTTTGCCAAAGAGGTGGCGCGAGGGGATCCGACGGCTGTGACTGTGGCATCGATGGACGGGGAAGTTACGCACGCGGTGCAGCGAGCTTTCAGCGATTCCCGCTTTCGCGTTTATACCAACGACGATGTGATCGGGGTGGAGTTAGGCGGCGCGCTGAAGAATATCATCGCCATTGCGGCGGGCGTCTGCGACGGGCTTGGTCTCGGCCACAATTCCGTTGCTGCGCTGATCACGCGCGGACTGGCTGAAATGGCGCGCCTGGTCGTGGCCTGCGGCGGGCGCCTCGATACGATGGCGGGACTCGCCGGACTGGGTGATCTGGTGCTCACCTGCACTGGAGATCTTTCGCGCAATCGGAGCGTCGGCGTTGCACTGGGCAAAGGCCGCAAGCTGCCTGACATTATCTTCGACATGCACGGAGCGGTTGCGGAAGGAATTTTTACCACTAAGGCCGCGGTCGGATTGGCGCGCACGAAGAATGTCGAGATGCCGATCACGGAGCAGATGTTCGCTATCCTCGAAAATGGAAAGTTGCCGCAGCAAGCTATTGAAGACTTGATGACGCGGGCGGCGAGGGCGGAAATCTACTAGGTATGGGGTAGCGAGTCAGTAGAGACAAGATTCCCCCAGCGGCTAAAAGTCGCGGCGTACGCAACAGCTCACCTCAGGCGCTAAAGCGCGGCGTGTTTTAAGGACTTAACGGCACGAGTGAACTCGTGCCCTTCCCAAACCCGGTCGCATCGAGTTTTTCTGAAACCGTGCCTTTTCAAAACAAGTTCCAACTGACCCCACAACTAGATGTGGCTCTTGCTTCTCACGCGGAGGGACTGTTATTTTCATTGAGCTATGGCGAGTTAAGCATGCCCCGGCGTACTAAGCTCCGGCGTATTTGGCTCCGGCGTACTGCAATCCAAAGATCATTCTGAGACGTACTTAAGTGAGGATGAAGATCGGCGTGCCGAACGCTGACACCAACGCGATAACGTCGGACCTGGCGCTGGTGACGGCGATTCGGGCGGGCGATCAGGCCGCCATGGCGGCGCTTTATGATCGTTATTCGTCTATCGTGTACTCGGTCGCGCTGCGCGTGTTGCAGGATACTGGAGCGGCTGAGGACGTGTTGCAGGATATCTTCATGCAGCTTTGGCGCAACCCGGGAGCGTTCGATGCGAGCCGAGGCAATATGGGCGCATGGCTGGCGGTGATTGCGCGTCACCGGGCCATTGATGCGCTGCGAAAGCGGCGTCCTGAGAATGATATTGAGGACGTGGTAGTTTCTGTCGAGCCCGACCTTGCAAGTGAAGCCGACCGCTCGCGCGCCATGGATAAAGTCCGCGGGGCGCTGCAGACGATGCCTGTGCCACAACGGTCGGCGCTCGAAATGGCGTACTTCGAGGGGTTGACTCACATCGAGATCGCGGCGAAAACCGGCGAGCCGCTGGGCACGATTAAAACCAGGATTCGCACGGGATTACTTTCATTGCGAAAAGTGCTGGCTGCATGAGCGCACACGAACAATTCGCGGAAGACCTAGCGCTGTACGCGCTCGGAGCGCTTGATGGCGAGGAGCTCCAGACGCTGGAGAAGCATCTTGAGGGCTGTGCCTCCTGCCGTCGTGAATTGGAACTCCTGCGCGGCGATTCGAGCCTGCTTGCGCTGACTACGACTGGGCCGAAGCCGCCGGCACGGGCGCGGCAACGGCTGATGTCGGCGATTGCTAATGAACCACGACTGCCTGCGAACAAGGTTGTGCCGGAAAGCCAGCACCGCTCTTGGTGGTCTGCTTTCGGATGGCCGGCTGTGCGACTGGTCGCTGCGGCGGTGCTCGTTTTTGTAGGCATCAATTTGGTGCGGCAAAATTCAAGCCTGCAGCAGAACCTGGCCTCGCTGCGAGCGCAGTTCTCCGATCAGGGTAGCAAGCTCGAGGAAGCAAACCAGACCGTTGCCACGCTTATGGATCCAGAGGCAACCAAGATTGAATTGGTCGCTGCGGGCAATAAGCCAGTGCCCAGAGGTAAGGCAATTTATCAGCGGCGTAATCGCAACCTGATTTTCTTCGCCAGTAATTTGCCAGCCCTGCCAGCGGAGAAAATTTACGAGCTGTGGCTGTTCCCTGCTAACGGAGGCGCACCCATTCCGGCAGGCTTGTTCAAGCCGGATGCGCGTGGCAGCGCAACGGTGGTTAATCCTCCACTGCCGGAAGGCATCGAGGCGAAGAATTTTGCGGTTACGCTCGAACCGGAGAGTGGCGCGCATGACCATCCGAGAGGAACGCCGGTGATTGTGGGAGTGGGCGAATAAAGTACAGGTGGGCTGCAGACTACGACATGTTGCTGGCGGCGACATTATTTTTTGCCACTACATTTTCTGAGGGTGCATCTTTTTGTGGTACGTTTCCTGCAGGGACGCTTCCTGCTGGTACGTTTCCTACTGGTACGACAGCAGTCACGGTCGTACCGCGGCGATCGCTTGCTACTTCCAGGTAACCGCCTATCTGGTGAATGCGTTCTTTCATCCCCAGAATTCCCACACCCGCCGGGCCGCCGCCTGGGGAATTAATTCCGTCTAGAATCTTCGTTGGCATACCGCGACCGGTGTCCGCCACTGAGGCTCGTATACAGCCATCTGCAAATTGCATTTTGACCGAGACACTCTTGCTGCCGGCGTGCCGGTGAACGTTGGCCAGCGCCTCCTGCACAAAGCGGAATAGCGCCATTTCGCGGCGGGGATCGAGCCGATCCGACTCGAGTTCGCTGGCGATCTCCAGGGTTACAAGCTGCTTGCTGCGACTCCGGAATTCTTCCACGAACATCCGCAGCGCTGACCACAAGCCGAACTCATTCAACATTGGAGGATGGAGCAGATAGGAAAATGTGCGGATCTGGCTTGACATGTTTTTGGCAAGTGCCAGGCATTCCGCGATGTTCTTCAGTGCGTTCGATGGAATCTCCGGCGATTTCTTTAATGCTCCAAGATTCAAGATAAGCGCGGTCATTTCCTGCGAGGTGGAATCGTGAACTTCGCGGGCGATCCGGCGCTGTTCTTCTTCTTGTATGCGCATCATTGCTGCCGACATTTCACGTACGGATTGCTCGGCCAGCTCTTGCTGCGTAATATCCTCAATCGTGGACACGCAGTATTGGAACTGATCATCTTCGTGGCGCATGGCGGAGACCGTCAGCCACGCCCAGCGCAGTTCGCCATTCTTGCTGACATATCGTTTCTTCATCCGGTAGCCGGCTCGTTTACCCTCTACTAATTCCCGGAAGAGCAGCAAATTTACTGCCGCATCTTCGGGATGAGTAATATCGATAAAAGCCATCTGTTCGAGCTCTTTCGCGCTGTAGCCAAGCAATTTCTGGAACGCGGGATTCACGCGAACGAGCCGGCCAGTGGCATCGACCAGCGCCATGCCTATGGGCGCGTTTTCCAGAATCATGCGGAACTCTGCTTCACTCCTGCGCAGGGCCTCTTCCGCGCGCTTGCGGTCGGTGACATCCATGTTGATGCCGATCATCCGGACTGGCTCACCGGCTTCGTCATAAAACACTCGACCTCGCGACACCAACCAGCGAATCTCACCATCGTTGCGGCGGCGAATTCGGAACTCGTCATGCGCCTCACCAATTTTGAATACCTGCTGAAGATTGCCCATCGCCGAGTCCAAATCCTCGGCGATCACCATAGTCTTCCAATCTTCGAACCTGCCCGTGAAGCTGCCCGGATGCAAGCCATAGAGTTCCTCGAGCTCGGGCGACATGGTAGTGGTGCCTTTCTTGATGTCCCAGTCATAGCAGCCCAGCTGCGCGGCTTTCTGGGATTGGGTAATGAGTTCCCTGCCCGATCGCAACTCTTCTTCGATCTTCTTTTGGCGCGTAATGTCGGTGAGAGTGGTGATGACCTGGTAGACGCTGCCGTCGGGCTTCAGCAGGGGCCAGGCGCTCGCCAATAACCATTTCCCCTCGCGCTCGGATCCGCCGGAATGTCGCAGCACCATATTCAACACTGGCTTCTTGTCGGCGGCCGCGCGAACACTGGGGCGCTCTTCGAGCGGGCAAAGTGTGCCGTCTTCCCGGAAAGCCTGGAGGGTGGGGTTGTCCAACTGTTTTCCCAATGCTTGCTGCATGGTCATATCCACGATTTCGAGAAAAGCGGGATTGCACATTAGTACAGCGGAGTTCGGGTCCAACACCGCAATCCCAACCGGCGCATTCCGCACCACCATGCGGAATCGCTCTTCGCTTTGGCGTAACGCTTCTTCTGCGCGCTTGCGCTTGGTGATGTCGGTGAAAGTTGACACGACCGCATAAGGTGGGCTGTCACTACTGTGAGCTAGAGGTTGCGCGTTGACGGAGATCCAGCTCAGGTCTCCGTCGGGTTTCCTGACACCGACGCAAACATTCGATTGAAGCTGCCCAGTGCGCAGAGCCAGCGTACCGGGATAGTTTTCAACCAGGAAGGGCGAGCCGTCTTCGTGGATAGTCTGACCTGGGCCATCAACCGGAATACGACCCATAATCTGGCTGGCGAGAATTCCCAAGATGCTTTCGGCGCTCTTGTTGCACGCTATGATTTTCCCGTCGGCATCCTGCAGCACAACTCCTTCGGACATTGCACTAACTACAGAACGATAGCGCTCCTCGCTCTTCCGAAGTTCTTCCTGGCTGCGTTTGAGTTCGGTGATGTCGCGCGTGTACCAGATTCTTCCGTAATTTGTTCCGTCGGGCCCTGACATGGGTGCTGAGTAGCGGTCGAAGATGCGCCCATCTTTAAAACGCAGTTCGTCGTGACTTGTTTCCTCAGGATGCTCGTACAAATATGCAATTTGTTTGCTGAAACGCTCTGGATCTTCTAATTCATCCAATGAAGCTCGCCGTGCCAGATCGGCGGATCCGGTCTCCATGGTTCCCGCGGGAATGCCAAACATCTGCACGAAGCGCGAGTTGTAAGAGATGATCTTGTGGTCAGGATCGACGACGAGAATGCCGTCGAGAGATGTGTCCTGCTGGGTAGACAGAATTACGTTCCTGAATTCGAGCTCGGCTTGAGCGCGTTTGCGATCGGTAACGTCACGAGAATTCACAACCGTGCCAGCGATGGCAGGTTCGTTGAGCAAATTGGTGGCGATCATTTCAAGAATGCGGATCGATCCGTCGGCATGTCGAAGGCGCACGGCGAAGTCACGACTGGCGCCGGGAGCTAAGCCGGTCAAGGCCATTTGTGCGTTCGACAAGTCTTCCGGATAAATACATTCAAAGAAGTTCTTTCCTAAAACCTCGTTGGGTTTGAAGCCTGCTATGCGTTCGCTCGATGGGCTTATATAACGAATTCTTCCATGGCGATCGAGTACTGTAACGAGATCCGAGGATTGTTCGATGAGGGAGCGGAACCGGGCTTCGCTGCCCTTCAGCGCGGCAAAGAGATCTCTCAGTTGCCGATTTGCATTCTCGAAGCGATATTGACTGATCCCGAGACGGGCGGCATAGCAGAGGATGGAAGCGCCGAGAAGTGCGTACTGCGTGAAGCGCCACTCTGGCCCTAGTCCCGCAATCTGAATAAGGACGACGATTGGAACCAGCGCGTAGGCGGCGTTGGCCGTCACAAGTTGCACAAATGTTTTCCGTCCCAGCAGGGGTGCGTTTGGATTCGCCATGGGCTTCCAACTCGCGGCCCAGATCGCGGCCACCAGCATCGGGATTGTCCATCCCATGTCGAGCCAAGTGCCCGTCGAGTTACGCAGGATCTGGTAAGTGTCGGCAACCGCCGCTCCCACCAAATAAGTGCACAAATAAATGATCAAGCCACCATACAGAATGCGAATATGCCGGAGGCGCGTTCGAGTGAACTGCAGAATGGCCAGACCGACGAGCACCAGGCCTTCGACGGTTTCTACCTTGATTTCCCGGAGTAGCGCCGCATTCGGATCTAAGTGGATTGCGGGGGCGAAATACAGCTTCAGATAAATCAGCGAGAACACGATTGCGAGCTGGAGAAAATCCAGCAGCGACTCGACATCGAAGCGCGGAGAATCCCGATCCGGATCGAGAAACGACACCATCGCCAGAAATACCACCCGGGAATCGAAGAGGAACCGCATGATCGATGAAGGCGGAGGCGAAATATGCAGGACGTATTGGTCGTAGGTCCATCCCAGGTTCCCAGCTCCCCACGCGAGCATCGCGCAACCCATAAGCAACCAAAATGGGCGGCTTAATCCCTGTCCGCGGCGACTGGCAAGAAAGCACATAACCGCTGCGAGGGCGGCGCTGAAATTTTGCAGAGTGTTGGAGACGAGAAAACCCGCAGGAGTACCACCGAGGGTGGCGGCGGTGAACAGATGCAAAACGAGGATCGATCCAGCCAGGATGATCAGTTTGCGGGGCATGAGACAGGCCCTAATCGCCCATAGTCTAATCCATTCTGATGGTGAACCTGTCACTTCTCGCGCTGTTCCTTATTTCGAAGAGATTTTTTGTAAAGTTTGGACTAACGATATGACTGAAAACAGCTTGAACTAATTCATGTCAAATGTTCCGTATCTTACAGATAAGAGGTTGGATGCCGGACAATTAGACCCGACTTACATTCTGACAATTTCGGGCTGGCTTGACCCTTATTCCGAAGCCTTGCTCTGAAACTCCGCGGAAGCCTGGTGACAACCGTGAGGGCACTCTCGTCTGCTGCAATCTTCTGTAATCACGCCTAAAGTGTTTTGTCTCTATATTTTCGCATGCATTTATCGCTCTTGCTAGGAGTAGAATACCGTGGGAATTTGCGACGGCAGTTATTTAACTGAGAGCCCTTTACAGCAAACACACAAAGTGACTGACAGTTAAGTACCGTTGCGAAGTATTCGGGACCCCGGTGACGAGCAAGGTAGCCGACACAGGAGGTACAGATGGAAACCGTTTCCATCCTGATTGCTGACGATCACGCAGTTGTACGTCGCGGTCTACGCGCCTTGGTGGAAACCCATCCCAAGTGGAAAGTAGTCAGCGAAGCAAGCAACGGTCGAGAAGCTGTGGAGATGGCCACTAAAGCCCGGCCTAACGTGGCCATCCTGGACATCAGCATGCCCGAGCTAAATGGGCTCGATGCGGCCGCTCAGATTCTCAAAGTCTCGCCTCAAACCCGGATCCTTATCCTGACAATGCACGCGGCGGAAGAACTTATCGAAAAAACACTGGGTGCCGGGGCCAGTGGTTACATCCTGAAGTCGGACGCTGAAAAAGATCTCATTACCGCGGTCGAAGCACTTTTACACCGAAAAACATTCTTCACTCATGCCGCATCGGAAGTGATCCTAAGCCATCTTCGTGAGAGGAGCGGGAAAAAAGTTGTCCAATCCGATGGGAGCCGTCTCAGCGCCCGCGAACGGGAAATCGTTCAACTGCTGGCGGAGGGAAACAGCAACAAACAGGTTGCGGCTCTGCTCAACATCAGCACGCGTACGGTCGAAAATCATCGGGCGAAGGTGATGGAAAAACTGACCCTACACTCCTTCAGTGAACTTGTGCGCTATGCGGTTCGCAACAAGCTGGCCGAACTCTAGGCATCGACTAGTTCTACTTCCTTAGCTGGGTGATACTTGAGAGCTGTCCGCCTGCGGGTGCTTGTTTCCCCTCGTACGGTTCGTTTGCTCACCATGAAACAAGCACCCGCATTTGCAGACTGTAGCGGGGCATACCACCTGTCAGGGGAAGGCTGTACCTTGGGTGTGCCCGCGGCTCGGGTGTATCTACTTTATCTGGGTGTGGCGTCGGGTCAATGCGAACCTCTACCCCTTTATCGATGTGGAAAATACTCACTCCCAGTGGCAGAAGAGATGTGATTCCCAGTCGAAGATCCCATTCCCGTGGACAGCTTGCAGATCAACTGTGAAGAACTTCATGAATCGCAGCCAGCAGACCGCGGCGCGTGTATGGCTTCTCCATGAGCTTCACATTTGGATCCATCGCCCTATATTGCGCGATTAAGTCACCGGTATAGCCTGAAACCAGCAACACGCGCAGGCCGGGCTGAATACCCTTCAGGAGTGCGGAAAGCTCGACGCCGTTCAAATCGGGCAGCAGAACATCAGACAACAGTAAATCCACGGGCTGGTTCGCGCTCTTGACGATCTGGACAGCTGTCTCTGCATTACCCGCGTGCAGGACTTCGTAGCCCGCATCCCTCAGGAGTTCGACTGTCATCTTGCACAGGGACTCGTCATCTTCTACCACAAGGACCGTCTCGGCGCCGCCTCCGGGCTCCAGTTCCGGCGTTTCCTCGGGAATGGATTCAGCACCTTCCTCGCGTCGCGGGAAATACATCTTGAAGGTCGTTCCCCGAGCAGGCTCGGTGTACACCCAAATATAGCCTTCACTCTGCTTGACGATTCCGTACACGGTCGACAGGCCGAGGCCTGAACCTTTTCCTGGAGCCTTGGTGGTGAAAAACGGCTCGAAGATTCGCGACGAGATTCGTTGGTCCATTCCGCTACCGGAGTCACTGACCGACAGCAAAACGTAACGTCCCGGAGGCACGGAGAAATTCGAATCCACATAACCTTCCTCTAACTGGACATTCGAGGTCTTGATGATGATCGTCCCGCCTTTTGGCATGGCGTCGCGAGCGTTCACGATCAAGTTCATCAAAACCTGCTCAATTTGGCCAAGGTCAGCCTTGATGCTCCCGAGCCCGATTTCGGGCTTGAATACGAGTGCAATATCTTCTCCGATGGTTCGCAGAAGCATCTGATTGAGATTGTCGACGACGGTATTGAGGTCGAGGATCCTTGGAAAAAGAATTTGCTGGCGCGAAAAACCGAGCAGCCGCCGAGTTAATGACACGGCGCGCTCCGCAGCCATTTTGATTTCCGTCAGGTTGCGCGCCAGCGGGTGGGCGGGATCCACGAGCTGCAATGAAAGTTCGCTATATCCCATGGTGACGCATAGCAGGTTATTGAAATCGTGCGCGACACCTGCGGCGAGGCGCCCGAGCGCCTCCATTTTGTGCGACTGGCGAAACCGGTCTTCCAAATGCTGGGTGTCGGTCACGTCCTGCGTAATCGCCAGCACGCAGGGTATCCCGTCCAGTTCCATCAGATCGGCAGACACGCTCACTTGTCGAATCTCACCGCGGCTGGTTCGCATTCTGGTGCGCAGTGCGTTGTTCGCGGTTGAGTCTTTGAGCTGAAGCATCCTCGCCCGGTCCTCTGGATCAACCCACACATTCAAATCCAACGAGGAACTGCCGATGATCTCTTTTCGTTCGTACTTCAGCATGTGCAGAAAAGCGTCGTTGACATCCACATAACGCCCTTCTTTTTGTGTGGTGATCGTGATGGCGAGGGGGCTTGAGCGAAAAATCTTGGCAAATCGTTCCTCGGATTCGCGCGAGGACTGCGCCGCCGTATGAAATCCAACTCCGGCAACAACCAATAGAACCAAGATGCCGCCGAGTGCGAGAGCAATGCCCTGGGCGGGTGTCAGCCCAAGCTTGCTCATCAACACAGCCACGTCCCGGGGAACGTAAAACCCGGAATCGAAAGTTTGAATTGAAGGTCGTCCGCTCTGGTGCGCTCCGATCTCGAGTAGCGATCCCTCGTTCCCTGATTGATACGAATGCAATCTGAAGACGCCAACGGGGGAGGTGGCGATCACAATGGTGGAGGCGAAGACGAGCGCGAGAACGATGGACAGCGTCACGCTCGGTAGTGTTTTCAAGGACTCAGGACTCCTTTCTAGAAACATTCACGAATGTCAAACATCGTGCCGATAAACATTGTGTTGGCAGACATTGTGTTGACAGATATTTTGCCGACACATCTAGCGGAAAGAAAATGGCGACGCTTGACGCAGACAATTTTGTTGGTAGGGTCAAAGCTTGCCTAAAGAAAGATCTTTTGCAATCTGTAGAAGCGCTTATCTAAGCATGTGGCAAATACCTGTTTACGTTTTCCTTTCGTAACGGCTCGCGCAACGCTGCAAAGACTTGGTAGTTCCCACAGAGATCTACGGGCGTTTTTACGGATTGCAGTACGCTGGCGATTGCGTAGAGTAGAACTGATAAGGTGGGCATCAAAATGTCGGAACTGATCGAGAACCTCGGGCACACAAACATCGGGTCAGCAACCATGATTGAGAACTTGCTGTCGCTCGCCAACGTGTTTCGAGATGACGGAAAATACACCATCGCGAGCGGGCTCTACCGGAGAGCGATTTCATTCGTCGATGGCATAAATCCTTCGGAAGAAAAGCAATCGCTCCTCGTCAAGATTCTCGACGAGCAATCGTCATTGGCTCGGAAGATGAGCTGCGGCCACTCTGCCTGGATCGGCGGAATGGGACCATTAATGTTTCTTTGAGCACGCTTCTCAGAGTGGCCATTGAGCCGGAATCCTAAAGACATTCAACGGATCCGCAAATATCCACGCGCCGACGATCAACCGTTGGTAATCAATCCCCATAACTACTCATTCTGATCTGTGGAAAATACTTACGCATTCTGCGTGATGCAAACTGGAGTGAGATCGATATAATTCGCAACGTCTTTGGTCACGGTCACAGGACAGCCACTTAAGTGACGGCCTGCGAAACTGGGCATCGCGCCAGTCAAGATCCTTGTTTCGAATCCGACTATCGCTGTGGAAGGAAAGGTACGATGACGCCCAGCGGAAGCAGCGATGTCGAAGCGAAGTCCCGCAAAGGCAAGGGTAATGCCGATTTGCAACTGCGGCGAGTGTATGAACGAACCTTGCACCTCGAAGAGGAAGCCAGACGCCGCATCGCGAGCGAACTCTACAACTCGACCTCCCAGGAACTGGCTGCGCTGAGAATCAACCTGGCGGTGATTCGGAAATCCAGCATTTCGCTTGGAAGCAAAGCCAAGCGTGCGCTCGCAGACTGTCTTACCCTCTCCGATAATTGCTGCCGCGAAATTCGGGTTTTGTCTCACCTGCTGCACCCTCCCATGCTGGATGAGTTTGGATTGATTTCGGCGCTGCGTACCTATGCCCGTGGATATCGCGAGCAAACCGGGATCCGTCTTCGATTGACCATCGACAAGCCGTTGCAGGAAAAACGAGAACGATTGCCAAGAAAACTGGAGGCGACTCTATTCCGCATTGTTCAGGAGGCACTTGCCAACGTGCAGCTTCACTCTGGAAGCCGCACCGCGCTCATCGAATTGCGTTGCGACGCACCGTCGAAGAATGTCGTGCTGCGCATCACCGACCACGGTCGCGGCCTCCCCAGCAGAGTGGTACGCGCTTTGGACAAAGAGGAGCCAGACGCTTCGACTTTAGGAATTGGACTCTGTGGGATGCGGGAGCGAGTCAGGCAACTTGGTGGCAATTTTCAGGTACAAACTGGCAAGACAGGAACGGTTCTCACAGTACTGTTGCCAGCAGGCAGGAATGTCAGGGCTGCATTGTCGCGAGAAGCCAATGTGTTGTCGTAGAAGCCAAAGGCGTGCACGCTTCTCGACTTATCAGTGCAGATCGCCTCCCTTGGAAATTCAGAAACGCTTGCGTTTATGATATGAACTGCAACAACCGCAGGTACACGACGATCGCTGATGCTTCGAGCTATCTTCATTCTTGCTCTTCAACTACTGCCAAGCCTTTTGCTGGTCGCGTTTGGATGGGGATTCGATGATTTGTCTACATTTTTTCTGAACCCGGCGCGTGGCGGATTAGTGGCCCTGATATTGGCCGCAGGGATTGCCGCCCTGTTCTTAGGGTTGGATCTTCAACCGATCCGAATAGGCTCAGAACCGGTTGGAGACCAGAGTTTGCAGTTGGGAGTTCTTTTGTTGCTGTCCCTGTCGCTACTTTGGTTTTTGCCCTTCGCCGATCGCAGACGCATCCTGACTTTCAAACCGAACTACTGGCGCTACCTCGGTCTTCTGCTGTGCTGCGTCGGTGTGAGCGTTCGCATACTGGCGCTCAAAGCGCTAGGTGGCCATTTCAGTGCTTATGTCACTCTGCAACCAAATCATCGCCTGGTGCAAGAGGGCATTTACAACCGTATCCGGCATCCGCTGTACCTGAGCCTGCTTCTGGCGCCAAGCGGAATCGCACTCGTGTTTGCCAGTTATCTTGCCTTGCCTATCCTGGCTCTGGCGATGGCTTTCGTGCTTGATCGTATCCGAAAAGAAGAACGCCTGCTGGCTGAGCACTTTGGATTGGAGTTTGAAGATTACAGGCGTGACACGTGGCAACTGATTCCGCTGGTGCTATAGGGAAACTGCAATCATGGTGCCCGGAGACGGAATCGAACCGTCACGTCCTGTTAGGGACCCGGGATTTTAAGTCCCGTGCGTCTGCCAGTTTCGCCATCCGGGCAATGTCGCTAACTATAAGTAATATAAACCACTTAACCATACACAAGCCTGCGCGTCGTAGGGCGCTACTTAGGCCGGTGGCCTAATGGGTGGCCTAAGCTCCCTTCGGAAAATCGATTACGGGAGCGAGCCGACCACCTTGAATCTTCAAAGCCGCTTCCTCGATATCCGACTCCGAGGTTATATTGTACCGCTGGAACCCCGACGCGGTTTTGTGGCCCGACAGTTTCATTGCGACCGTTTCCGAAACTCCACGCCGCACCATATTACGCACCGCCGAACGGCGCAAGTCGTGAAAGATGAGGCCGCAGGTGCTAGTGATACTGGGGGCAAATACGGGTCAGCGTCGTCGTGGAAGACGCATGATATCGGCTGCAGGTCGCCAACGTATTGCCGCTGCGCAGAAAGCACGTTGGGCTAAGATTCGGGCCGCTAAGAAGAAATAGGCGTCGGAGGGCTTTCGCTTCATCCTCAGTTGGTGTCATCGCCTTGTTAACGACAGTTGGACTACAATCCCGCACTCGGACGCATGACGAGGAAAGGACGCCCAGGTCAGAGGCCGGCCTCCATTGGGCACACTCAGCAGCCGCCTGAGCGGGGTAATAACACGCTATAGTACGTATTCGCCGAAACCGCTGAGGTCGGAACGTTTCCGAGTCCGACGATGTCTTCCATCAGTGTGTTGGAATGAACGTTGCTTCCTGCAACGCAGCCAAAATCTATGCCCGCTGCCCCGAATCTTATCGTGTTGTCTGTGACCGGTGCGACCGACGAGGTTACTTTTATCCCGGTCCCTGATCCGCCGCCCTCGATCGTGTTGCCAGTGACGGACATGGTATCGGATTCGAGAATGATTCCAATCCCATTCACGTTATAGCCGTCGATTGTGTTCTTTGAAATGGTGCCATCACTTCCGGATTGAATCCATATCGCTGTTGCGCCCTGCGGAGTGGCGCCTGCCGTAATCAAATTGTCGCTTACCGTGGCGGTTAGTCCTCCCAGGAGTGTAATTCCATACAGCGCCCCCGAATTCTGCTCGATCGGATTGATACTGTTTTCCTTAATCGTCGCATTCAGCTCGGAGTTGGTGGAATTGGTTTCTGCCGCAACTGCCGTACTGTCGACATTGACAATAAAACTGTTCTCCAGGATGACTGTGGGTTTACGACTACCTCCTTCTAACCAGACCCCAACGCCGAGTTCGTTCCCGGTGTGGTTTGCAGTCACGATATGGTTCATCGTACCGGGAGAGTTCTGGTAAAAGACGCCAACGAAGAACGCAGCGGGGAGCACGGCGCCTCCGCCATTCACCTCCAGGTTGGTGAGGTTAACATCGCCGCCCGCGTTGTCGACCCACACTTGCGCGGCCATCGGAACCCCAAGGTCATTGGTGGCGTTGGCTACCATACCTCCGGCAGGGGGCGCGATGAGGGCATCCGCCGAGCTGCCATCGGAGATTCCCTCCACTGTGACTGGAAAGGTGATCACGACCTGCTCGGCGTAGTTGCCTGGGCATACCTCGACTATATTGGGCCGTGGGGTGGTTTGCAGCGCCTGCGTGATGGAAGTGATCGGGTTATTCGCCTTCTTGCAGGTGCCTACCACGTATGTGACCGTAGCCGATGCCAGCGGCACTTGCACGGCCAGGACTACCACAAACAACCCCAGCAGTAATACCAACCGCGTTTGTGCAGTTAACATCTTCATGACTGCCCTCCCCTTGTTTCTGAAGATTCTCCCCAACCGGAACTTTTGCCTTCCATCTCTAACAGCGCAAAGTCGCCGAAAAACCTATCATCGGTGTTAAAAAAAAATCGTACGCGAGAAAGGCACCATAAGTAGTTGATATTTCAGCCGTTTCCATTTGACATAGGAAACCGCCGTAGTACCGACCCGAGCTTCGGCGGTTCATTAGGCTTCGCCTTCGTGCTGGCGATTCGGGTCGCGAATCAAGAGCGAAGCGGCGGTTTCCGTTCGAGAGATGCGCGATCCCACCCAGCGAGGTTTGCTCCTGCTTCGTAAGTGCTCTGGGCGAACGCCAGAATTTCGTCATGAGGAGATGCCGTGCGACGCACATCTTCATACATCAACAAGAACTCTCCCAGGTTGCCCTCGTATCGTCCATTGGCTGGCCGAATTGCTTGCTCGTTTAATCCTGACGGGGCAGGAGCTGTATAGGCGTAAAAGGCTGGTCCCATCACGCCCCGGCCGCCCGGCCACCATCCCACACTGCTGCATTCGTGCGAATAGGATTCAGACGTGATGATGCCTTTTCGTGGAGGCGCCGGGCGACCGCTGAAACGAGTGCAACACAAATCGAAGCTGCCCCAAAAGAAATGGACCGGACTCGCCTTGCCGATGAAGCCCGCGCGAAATTCCTGCAACACAATTTCTGTCGATCGCAGAATGCGCCATAAGCGATTCGCATACTCCGGATCATAAGAGGCATGAGTGTCGTCTTGATCCAGAGGAATGGGATTGGGAACTTCCTGGGGCTTAGGATTGATTTGGACATCGATACCGAGCTGGTGTAAAAGCGAAAATATTTCTCGATAAAAGGCCGCAACCGACATGGGCGAAAGCGCGAAAGCGCGCTCGGCGTCCGCGGTTCGAATCTCCAGACGTTGATGAACAAAGTCAAACTGGATCTCAAAGGTGCCGCCCCGGTACGGGATCGGCGAGGTGGTCAAGCCTCGTGTATTTACATACAGAGCGACATTCCAGAAATGGTTTACCAGAGGCGTAAGTGTCAGGCGGATTTTCCCAACGATCTGAGTCCACATGTGTAGTGTGTGATAGGTCGCTTCCCATTCTTCCAAAGGCAATGCGGGCCAGACTTGCTCGACTGAATTCATTGGCGTATTCGCTCCTTTAACCAATAAGCACTGCTGATTATGCGCTTGCGACATCTGGGTTGTCTGCCACTCGGGGATTTTTCGGATTCCTCGCTGCGTGTAGTTTTGTAAAGTTCTTCTGTAAAGTTTGGTACTCCGCATCTTCGGAACCTGGGATACAACTTTTCGGCAATATCCGGGTTCAATAGTATGTAAGGGTGTGATTTTGGGAGGAAACCTTGAAAGTATCGCGTTTATTTCGTGAAGGAATGGGCTCAGGATTTGCAACGAGAGCTGCTTTTTTATCTTTTTTGATTGGCTTGGCGGCACTGGCTGGCGCTCAAACTGGCGCAATGAGTCCTTATCAGGGCGAAGCGGATGGCGTCAGCGCTGGTGGGAAATGGCTGGAGTTCGCCTCCACCGACAAGATGACGGGCGCGAATAAAGTGCGCTTCGAGCTCCAGTCGGACAATTATTTCCGCGAGGACCCGAATTACAAGCCGAGAGTGAACCTGTATTGCGAGAACGGCAAGCTCAAGCTAGGGGATTTCAACCCAGGCGTGAAACTACCTCCGCCAAATCGTCCAGGGTTCTGGTATCAGCCCCAATTGGAGGTAGAGGTGCGTGTGGACGATGTGCACTATTTCAAGGGTTGGAACTGGATGCGTGGCAGATTCCTTTCCATGGACAAAGGCACGATTCGCGGCTTGATGGGAGCCCAGGTGTTTAACATCGCATTGCCCAACCGAAGTGGCCGAGAGATCGCGGAGTTTTCTCCTGCGGGGCTGAATTTTGATCGAGTTAAACAGGCTTGCGATCTAACGCCGAAGAAACCGAGCAAAGACTAAACCGCAGACAAATCAGAAATTGTGTAGCAGTAGACTTCTCATCTGGCCGGGCGGGAACGCCCGGCTCTCCACCATTAGCTTTCCGCCTCTGCATCCCTAAGCCAATTCTGCGAATCCAATGGTGATATCGTGGGAGGCGCATGAAGATTGGAATAACCTGTTATCCGACCTATGGCGGCAGCGGAGTTGTCGCCACGGAACTGGGGCTTGAGCTTGCGCGCCGGGGTCACGAGATTCATTTCATCTCTTATTCGCAGCCGATTCGTCTGACCGGGCCGGAACCTAACATTCATTATCACGAGGTCGAGGTCACGCGTTATCCGCTGTTCGAATATCCTCCCTATGATCTGGCGCTGGCAACGCGCATGGCAGAGGTGTCTCAACTCTACGAACTTGATTTGCTCCATGTGCATTATGCGATCCCGCACTCGGTGAGCGCGATGCTGGCCAAGCAGATGTTGGCGGCAACTCCGCCGCGAAAGAATTTGCCATTTGTTACCACTCTGCACGGAACCGACATCACTCTTGTTGGGCTTGATCGCTCGTATCTTCCGATAACGCGCTTTTCTATTGAGCAGAGTGACGGAGTGACGGCAATATCGCACTATTTGCGCAATCGCACTCTAAATCTCTTCGACATAAAGAACCATATCGAGGTCATCCCGAACTTTGTGAACTGCGACGAATATCTACGCAAGGCGGAGTGGCTGGATAAACGTAGCGAGTACGTTTCCAACGACGAGCGGCTGCTGGTGCATCTTTCCAACTTCCGGCCCGTCAAACGCGTTCTGGATGTGATTGAAATTTTTGATCGCGTGCGTAAGAAAATCCCTTCGAAACTATTACTCATCGGCGATGGACCCGACCGTTCGCAGGCGGAATGGCTAGCGGTGCAGAAAGGTATTCACGAGCACGTGCTATTTCTTGGGAAACAGGATCAGATCCGCGAAAAATTAGCCCTGTCGGATGTGATGTTGATGCCGAGCGAACTGGAATCATTTGGGCTCGCGGCACTCGAAGGAATGGCTTGTGAGGTGGTTCCGATTGCCACCCGCACTGGAGGCGTTCCGGAAGTGATCGAGCACGGGGTCACCGGATTCATGGCCGACGTTGGCGACGTGGACACCATGGCACGCTATGCCATCGATATCCTGGGTGATGAATCGGCTCTGCGGGCCATGGGTAAACGAGCGCGAGCCGGCGCCAAAGCGAAATATTGTTCCAGCAAGATTATTCCACTTTACGAAGACTTTTACCGAAAGGTGCTGGAGCAATCGCCGAAGTCGTCATAAGTTCTTCCACGTGGTGCAGGATGGGCAGCCGCAACCGGATCACAGTTCCGCCGCCATCGCGGCCTTCGACAATCATCCTCGCGGCGTCGCCGTAGAGCACCTTCAAACGCTCGGCCACGTTTGCCATGCCAATTCCCATACCTCCCAAAGTATCGGCGTGCTCGTTGTCTCGCGCGAATGTCTGGGTGGATCTCATGCCTACTCCGTCATCTTCTACCTCGACCACAAGGCGCGACTTGATCACGCGGCTGCGCAAAGTAATGCTGCCACCTTCGACCTTGGGAGCAAGCCCGTGCTTGATGCAGTTTTCGACCAGCGGCTGCAGCAACATGCTTGGAACCATGGCGTCAAGTGATGCCGGATCGAGATCCTTGACGACTTTGAGTTTGTCCCGTCCAAAGCGGACGACTTCAATATCCAGGTAATTGTCGATAAACTCGACTTCTTCGCGCAGCGCCACGAATGAATCGGTGCTGTGCAGTAGACGCCGAAGAATGGTGGCTAGTTTCAGGATCATCTCCCGTGCCGTGTCGGGATCGAAGCGCACCAGCGATGAAATCGAGTTCAGCGTATTGAACAGAAAGTGTGGATTGATCTGATTCTGCAGGGCCGCCATGCGCGCCTGGAGCAACAGTCGCGCCTGCTCTTCCAGCTTGATCTGGATTCGGACACTGTTGAAAATTTTAAGTTCGGTGCCTACTACCATGACCACGGCCAGATAGATCGCACTCTCTACCAAGTAGCCGTTGAGATTTCCGCCATCCCACAGGCCAGGACTCTCCATGCTGAAGATGGAATTCGGCCAGAAATGCCAGATTTCCGTCTGCAGAAAACGCAATCCAACAATGGTCGCGAAAAAAATGATCTGCCAATCGAATACACGTGGACGCGGCAGATTGCGGCGGATTATGCGATAGACGGTGAGATCGATGAAGGGCGAGAACGACCAGATGTCGTCCTGCTCGGGCGCGAAAAGGCGCAACCAGCCCGCAATAATTCCGGCGAAAACATTCAATGGCATGGCGGCCCACTCGCCATGCAAGGTGGCGGGCAGCGCCATGAGGGCTCCGCCGACGCCTCCGGCTAAGCGCCCGCCGATCACCCCCAATAACAGCGCTGTTTCGAGCGACAAGTCGCCAGCGAGAAAGCTCTTGGCCGTAAATCTTATCCAGACACCGGCGGCGATGGGAACCGCCATCCACAACGCCAGATAAATCTTGTGCCGCGTGTCGCGCCGCTCGCGGAAAAGTAAATTCTTGAATTCCTTGGAGCGAACCAGCGCGCTCGACAAGGCCGCAGCCACGCCCAGCTTGATCAGGAGATTGACGAGTATTAGGGGCGGTTCCAGCATATTTGCGTGCGTGCTTTTGTGTGCGCCGCTCGGATCAGGCTCCGATTGTACTGGCCGCCTGCTGCAGGAGCTGCTCAACATTGACATTGCTGCCCGCCGGAATACCGCCCTGGGCAAAATCACGGCTGCCACCACCGCGTCCGCCAACGGATGAGAGCACCTGTTTCAGCAACGCGCCCATATCGGACGTCGAACCGGGGCCGCCGCTATTTGCCGGCGTCGGGGTTTGCCCGAATACCAATCCTGGCGAATCTAGCGTGCTCGCCACGAGCGCGATCACCGGTTTCCCGACTCGAGTCGCTTTCTGGACAAATAGTTTGGCGAAGGTGATGTCGCGATCTGAAAACGTCTTGACGATTATCTTGCGACCACTTGTCTCTACTTGGTCCCGTACAGCAGCCAAAGCCATAAGCTCGACAAGTTGATCGAGAGCGTCCTCTTTTTGCTTACGCAATAACCTACTCTCTTCGGCACTCTTGCGGATCTGATCTGGAACATCCCAGAGCTTCGCAGAAAATAAAGCTGCGGCTTCACTAAGGGCGCCATAGTCACGCCGTGCGATACGAACCGCACGATCGCCGCAGACGAACTCCACTCGTATTCCCTGCCGCACCTTTTCGCTCTTGCGCAGCAGGATCGACCCAATCTGGCCGCTGGCGCTGACATGCGTTCCGCCACACGCCGAAAGATCAAAATCCTCGACGTCAATCAGGCGCAACTCGTCGCGCTCTGCAGGGGGCAGTTTACGTAGGCCGAGCTTTTCCGCGTCCGCGCGCGAAACGTAGCGAATGCGTACCGGACGATTCTCAAACACGATCTGATTTGCCCGCTTCTCTGTGCCAACAATTTGCTCCGAACTTAACGCCGGCGTAGCCAGATCGATCGAGCAATAGTCTTCGGCCATATGGAACGAAACTGTAGGAATCTGATAGAGCTCAATAAATGCCGCTGAAAGAACATGCTGGCCGGAATGCTGCTGCATATGATCGCGGCGGCGCTCGGGATCGATGCTGCCGCCTACGCGAATGCCAACCGCCGGCAACTTGGCTGGCGCCTGCAGGTAGTGCAAGACCCTGCCATCCTCTGCGTCGGCGACTTCCGTAACTCGCAAACGCTCCGCCCCTTCGAGCGTGAGCCATCCGGTGTCATGCACCTGACCGCCGCTGGTGGGATAGAACGCCGTTTCGCGCAACACTACAGCTGGCCGCGGTTGCTCAGGCGAGCCAGGCATCACATCTTCCACCACGGAATCGAATTCGTGGATTTTCGAATTATCGTAGTAAAGGCGCTTGGTCATGACGAAAGCAAGATGATGAAAATCAGGGTGACGGAGCAAGCAAAAGTCAGGCACCGGCGACCCACTGCACACGAAAGAGCCCGTTACCGTTGCTTCCTTCCGGACCTGGCGGGGTTGGCGGGAAAACGTCGCGCGGAACCGATGCCTGACTCTACATACTATCAAGAGATCGCTTAAAACAGGAACGAACGCTCGGGGTCTTCGGCTATTATCGAGTCAGGGGCTATCATCAAATTACGCTATGGCTGAGTCAGACTGCGGTGTCTACAAAAAACTAAAAGAGCGTGAGTCCGCTGCTCATGTGGCTTGGACTTCTTTCCTATACCGCAATGAAAATAAGCCGAAGCTCTCGGAGAAAGCAAAGCGGAAACATCAGAAAGAAGAGATGGAAGCGTACGAGCGAGCCCACAAAGCGCGGCTGGCTCACGTGAAGACGTGTCCAATCTGTATGAACGTTCCACAATCCAAGGTCGGTTAGCCAAGGTCGGTTAGCGGACTACGAGACTAGCGGACCACCAGCACTTCGCGAATGGCATCGCGCGCCAGAAAGAATTTGATCGAAGCGAAATCCCGGAAAAGATTTTCAATATGCCGATTATTGAAGACGCGTTGCAAGCGCGGTGATTGTTTTTCAGAAGCGGGACGGCCGGGCGGCGCGAACTTCACTTCCTGCATCTCCAGCATGTCGGTATTGGTAACGTGGTAGCGATAGCAGATCGAGTCCGGCCCGGCATCGCGTGTGTGAAAGAACGCCAGCAATAATCCACCCGGCTTCATCACCGACCACAAACGGTCGATGGTTGGCTTCACTAGATTCTCTTCCATGTAATCCGGCAGATTCCAGGCCAGCACTACGTCAAACTGAGCGTTTCCGTAGATCAGGTTCTCATCCAGAAATTTCTTGTCGTCCACAATGTTGTTTCCCGACGCGTCCTGAATGCGCAGCGCAGGGTCGAGTGACGATCGCAACAAGTCTTCGCTGTAATTCTTGTGTCCCGTGCCGGTGAAAAAACGGATATTGCTGGCGGAGGTCGAGCCTATGTCGAGCACGCACAGGCCTTCCTGCGAATTCAGCAGCCGTGAAATCTCGGCCATGCCGCTCGACCGGCGATTTAGTTTTTGCGGGATCGTTGGACCCGCAGTCTGGTTGGAAGAGCTCCGAAAGAATTTCATCAAGTTGTCAGAAACCGACGCCATTTCTCACGAAGACGCGGAGCCAGCTTTTCCGGCCTCTTTCTGAATATCAACCTTCCCTTGCAGGAACGCGCCTTCTTCAATGGCGATGCGCTGCGTGGTAACGTCACCAGTCATCACCGCCGACTTTCGCAACTCCACGCGATCGGAAGCGGTCACGCTTCCATTCAACTTTCCCTGGATCACGACGGACTTGGCGGTGACGTCCGCCTTGACGTTGCCGTTCGGTCCGACCGTCAGACTATGGTTGCGCAGCTCAATTTTTCCTTCGACGTTGCCATCCACATACAAGTCTTCGGAACCCGACAACTCTCCCTTGATTACGACCGACTTGCCGATGTGGGCGAACTCCCCGGTCTGCGGAGCATCCATGCACTGGCCTCCATCTCCTCGCGCTCTGTTCGCCGCGAATAAATCGATTGTAAATCATTGGCTCGCTTTGCGGTTCAAGCCAGTGGACGGAAATCATTCTCCATGAGGAACTTACAACGTCGCAAAGGATGACTTGCTGGCCTGTCCGGTCAGTTTGTTACCATCATCTGAGGGCATGAAACAAGGGTATGAGCGCCTTCAGTCCAATCATGGCGGTGATCGACTCAGCCTGGGGCAAAGTCATCAATCACGGCATCCCTCGCGTTTGTATCCAAGTCAGCGCCTACGTTCTGTTGCTCACCGCAACCCGCCTCACCGCCCAGCCGGCGACAGTTTCTTCATATCCGAACCCGGCGGAACTGGTCCGGAAAGCCGTGCAGAACGAAATTGCGGCTGCCGATAACGATGCTCAGCGATTCCTGTTCCGTGGCACCAAGACCACTCCGCAAGGATCGACGACCAGAATCTATGTTGAGACGAAAGATGCCACCGCCGGCTTGGTGATTGCTTACAACGACAAGCCTCTGGCCCCTGAACAACGCCGCGACGAAGAGGCGCGCGTCCAACGTTTCATCGACCATCCAGAAGAATTGCAGAAAAAACGTGAACAGGAACGTGCGAATGCCGAGCGCACTTTACGCATCACACGAGCGCTTCCCGACGCCTTTCTGTTTGAATATGCCGGAGAAGTACCGGGATCGGCCGGCATTGGCCGTCCCGGAGCACCTCTCGTCAAATTGAATTTCCGCCCAAATCCCCACTACGAACCGCCGACACGCGTGGAAGAGATCCTGACCGGTATGCAGGGCTATGTACTCGTGGACACCACCCGCTACCGGGTCGCCAGCATTGACGGCACGCTCTTCAAGGAGGTCGGCTTCGGCTGGGGAATTTTAGGGCACCTTGATCGAGGCGGACGCTTTGTAGTTCAGCAGCAGGAGGTTGGCGACAATAGCTGGGAATTTTCGAGCCTGACTTTAAACTTCACCGGGAAGATCATGCTCTTCAAGAATCTTTCCATCGTCTCCACAGAAGTCTTTAATGGCTTCAAGCAGGTTCCCTCGGACCTGACCTTCGCCCAAGCGTTGGAATTGCTGAAGAAGGAAGATGCCCTGGCGGCTGAAAATTCTGAATCAAGCAAAGTGGCTCACCCGTAACGAACGAGGCGTGTCAGGCCTTTCCTGCGCTAAATGTTTCCTCGCGCACCGTGAAGTTCCGCACCAGATCTTCGCGCACCTGATAGCCGGTTCCCACTGCGTCACTGATAGCGATCATGCCATCGTTACGGACTTCCACTTCGGGTTCGATGATGTCTTCTTTCCAATAACGTTTCGACGCCGAAACGTCTCCGGGCAGGCGAAAATTTTCCAGCGTCGACAAAGCGATGTTGTGACCCCGGCCAACTCCGGATTCCAGCATCCCTCCACACCACACAGGAACATTGTGCCTCAAGGCGACGTCGTGAATCTTGATCGCTTCGCTGAAACCGCCCACGCGGCCGACCTTAATATTGAGGATCCGGCAGGCCCCGGTCTCCAAAGCGAAATCGGCGTCGCGCGCATTAAGAATCGATTCATCCAGGCAAATCGCCGTCCGAATTGCTTTCTGCAGTCGCGCATGCAGATAGATTTCGTCATTCCACAATGGCTGCTCAATCATAAGCAAATTGAACGCGTCGAATTTGCGCAGGTGCTCGACTTGATCCAACGTGTAAGCTGAATTCGCATCGACACTCAAAACAATATCAGCCCAACGGGAGCGGATTTTCTCCAGCACATTCAGATCCCATCCCGGCTTCACCTTGATCTTGATGCGACGGTAGCCCGCGGCAAGTTCAGTTTCGATCTTCTGCAATAGCTGTTCTGGAGTATCTTGAATACCGATCGAAACGCCGCAGGCGATCTCGCGCCGTGCTCCTCCCAGCAATTTCCAGAGCGGCAATTGTTTCTGCTGCGCCTCCGCATCCCACACGGCGTTTTCGAGTGCAGCTTTCGACATGCGATGGCCGCGCACACGGGCAAACCGCGCCGGACAATCCCGTCCAGAAGCCAACTCGTTCTGCAAAAGTAGTGGTGCCAGATAATGTTTGATCGTAGGCCAAGCGCTTCCGGTCCATTCCGGGCTGTAATACGGATCTTCGCCAGCAACGCACTCGCCCCAGCCGCGAACTCCATCGGCTTCGACGCTTAGCAGCAGGATGCGACGGTTATAAACGCGTCCAAAGCTCGTTTCAAAAAAATGGACGAGCGGAATGTGAAGTTCACGCAGAGTTATCGATTCGATTTTCATAGTTGAATTGTGTTTGTAGCTAATATTGCCAGTCTTCGTCCCATCGTCCCATGAGGAATCGCCCGTTCCCGAGTTCGTCGCGTTCGTAGCCAAGCGCGGTCTGTCCCTCGGCGAACAATCGCTCAAACTGCCGACGGTTTCGTTCCTGCACCGCCAGTGCCTGCTTCCGCGTATTTGCGTCAGCTTTCCAGTTGTAAATTTCTGCTGGTATATCGACGTGCGCACGGCATTCAAATCTCGCGCGCGGAGCATTGGCCAGCACCGCTTCCACTCGCTTTGATTTCAGCCACCACTCTGCCACCAGCCGGTCAGTGGGCAAGCCTCCCTGTAGCGGAGACGATGTAATCCCGTACTGATTCACGTTGTAACGCCGGGCGATCGCACCCAGCTTTTCGATATTCAAATACGCATTCTTAATTTCTAACGGATCGAACGTCCACTCCATCAATTCGAAGCCGCGTGCCAGCGCATCTTCCCGCTGATAGAGCTTTATCCGCCGTCCCAGGCCACCGTTGCGATGTTGCTGACGAACAGCCAACATCTGCGAGTGCAGGTAGTGGTGACCGTTCCGGACCCCCGGGATTGCAAGCGCGAATCCGATCAGTTCATTTTCATCATTGTTCTTATCATTCTTAGTAACGAAGGCCCCAATCACCTGGCCGCCAATCTTCTCTGCTACGACGAACATCCGCACCGGGATCAGATCCGCGTCGGCAAACTTCCACACTTCCTTCTGCAACGCGAAGCACGCCTGCATTTCGCTCAGCGTTTCGCACTTGCGGACGATCACTGCGTCAGCGGGTCTTTGTGGAACCGTGCGGTCGGCGGACTCTGTCGCGCTCAATTCGGTCACGCCGATCTTTCCTGGCGCTTTGCCTGTTGCCATAATGTTTCCAGCTCATCCATTGACGCCTGCTGCGGAGTTCGGCCGCTACCACGAAGTTGCTCTTCCATCCATTGAAACCGCCGTTTGAATTTCCGATTTGTCTTCCGCAACGCCGATTCCGGATCGAGTGACAGATAACGGGCAATATTCACCAGGACGAAGAAAAGATCTCCAACTTCGTCCTCCAACCGCTCGCTGAGTTCCGACGGGATCTGCGGCTTTCCCGACCCAGCAATTCCCCTTCCCTGCGATTGTCCCTCGAACGCATGCCCGGGCACAGCCTTCAACTCATCTCTTAGCTCCGCCGTCTCTTCGTCGAGCTTGGCAAAGAGCCCTTCGATCTCCGGCCAATCAAAGCCTACACGCGCAGCGCGGGAGCTGAGTTTATATGCCTCCATCAGAGCGGGCATCTTTGACGACACACCCGCCAGTACCGATTGGGAATTATCGGTTGGCAAGCTGTCGGCCTCATCCGCATTCTCGCCAGCGGCCGCCAGCTGCTTTTTTTTCTCTTTATCTTTCCCTCTCTCCAGCGCCTTCAGCGCCTCCCAGTTGCGCAGAACTTCGGCAGGAGTGTCGGCCTTCACATCACCAAACACATGCGGATGCCGGTCCACCAATTTGTTAGAAAGCCGATCCAGTACATCATCCACGGAAAAGTGGCCTTCCTCGCTCGCCATCTGTGAATAGAACAAAACCTGCAACAGCAGGTCGCCTAACTCGCCGGTAAGCTCCGGCCAGTCGCGGTTGTCGATCGCTTCCAGCACCTCGTAAGCCTCTTCCAACGTGTAGGGCTTGATAGTGTCGAAGGTCTGTTCGCGATCCCATGGGCATCCGCCCGGAGCCCGCAACCGCGCCATAATCTGAACCGCTCGCTCGAATCGTTCACCAGTAGTAGACATTCAATTCAATGTAAATGAGGTGAACTCGTGGAGCAACGACGAGAAGCCTATCGCAGCGAGCGATTCAGCAATTCCGTCTCGTCCGAAATCATCGCGTCCACACCCCACGCTGCAAACTCGCGCATGCGCTCGGCGCGATTCACGGTCCAGACCATGATTTTCTTTCCTGCCGCGTGAACCAGTTCGACCAATTTCTCATCAGTCAATTTGAACTGCGGAATCACCCACTCCGCGGGCGTTTGGCGCCAACCGCGAAGCTGATTCTTTGACTCGCAGAGAAAACCCAGTGGAATCTGAGGGTCGAGGTTTTGAATTGCCGTGAGCACTTCTGGAAGAAAAGAGGAAACCACATATCCCTTCGGCGTCGGATATGTGCGCAATGATGTGAGCGTCTGCGCTTCCAGGCCAGCAACCTTCAACTCGATGTCAAGAAATGCCCGATGCGCAAATTGCCGCAGAACATCTTCCAGCGTGGGCAATGGCAAATTCTTAAAATCGGTTTTCTGGATTTGCGATCCGCCGAGGGAGGCGTCGTGGCAGATCACAGCCTGACCGTCGCGGGAACGTCGCACGTCAAACTCAAACCCGTCGCAGCCATGCTGTAAGCAGAGTTCGAATGATGCCAAAGTATTTTCAGGAATTTGCCGAGAAGCCCGAGCCCCGCGATGCCCCAAAAGAAGAGGTCTAGCCATTTGAGTTTTTGCGTTTTCTGGCGCGTTCTGCGTCCGGGCGATGACAGAGGGATAGAGCAGCAAGCTCAGTCCAAATCGAAATCCCGGATCGGACGTCCCGTATCTGGAGTTTCTTTGGCCTTCTTCACCGCCTCCTGAAATTTTTTCTCCAGCAACTCCGAGGCGTGTTTTTGCGCTTCCATCGACTGCCGGAAAATCGAGTCGCGACGACTGTCCTGCTCTTTCATGGCGCGAGCCGCTTCTTCCATGTCATTGAAAGTTTTCGGCTTGACGGGAGCAGTGTGCGCAATAATGCTGCGCGTGGACGCATCGATCTTCAGGACCGCGCCGCAGCACGGGCAAGTTACATCAAAATTAGATTCACGGGAATTGGATTTGTGTTTCACCACAGGCGATCATACCGCAATCCCGATCAGCGCGGCGTTAGTTGAATGGGCAGAATATGGAACACATAAAGCATCTCCCACCCCAGCAGCACGATCGACACTACTACCACCAGTACCGCCAGAATCTCGCCAAAATTCAGGCCAGGTTTTTCCTGTTCAAAACGCCGTGCACCCAGGCTCAAAATGTTCAATGTGGCAAAGCCAAACACCAGTGCCCAGAGAATGTTGTAAACCTCATCCCGGGTCGATCGCGACCGAAAAAGGAACATTGCAGGGAGAACCGCGATTGCCAGGGTATGCAGCGCCCGTCCAGAAAACTCGGCCCAGCCATGGGCTTGCCTCATCGCAAAGACCAGCGATGCACAATGCCGTGATGCCGTATTCAGGGGATGAGACAGTCGCATACAGGAATTTGATAGTACCGTGTTTACCTATCTAAAGTCAGCGAAAACCGCAGGAAAAGGCACCACACTAGTCCACTACCAGTTCACTTACCGGCCCACCCCGGTTGATTTTCTCAGGACTGTCACAGAGGATAGTAACCACCTACAGATGCGAGCTCATAAGAAATGATCGTGAACTTCGCCGAGCGGGCGCACAACCACAACTGGGAGCTCGACCCGGTCACCCGGTCATTGCTCGATACCGATTTCTACAAGCTTCTGATGCTGCAGTTCATCTGGAAGCATTACCCGAAGACCCACGTGTCGTTTTCCCTCTTTAATCGATCAACTTCCGTACGACTGGCAGACATGTTTCCACGCGAAGAACTTATCCACCAGATGGAACACGCGCGGCGGCTCCGTTTCCGTAGATCGGAATTGGTCTGGCTGGCGGGCAACACTTTCTATGGCCGGCGCGGAATCTTTGAGCCTGCCTTTCTGGAATGGCTGGAACGCGATTTCCGACTGTCCGACTATGAACTATCGGTCAAGGATGGGCAATTCCACCTCGCCTTCGACGGCCTCTGGACTGAAACCACGATGTGGGAGCTTTATGCGCTCTCCATCCTCGACGAACTCAAGACCAGAGCTGGCCTAAAAAAGCTGCGCGAGTTCGGGCTCGACATTCTGTATGCCAGAGCGAAAACAAAACTCTGGGGCAAGATCGAGCGCCTGCGTGGAGTCCACGGTCTAGCGGTAGCCGACTTTGGAACCCGACGCCGCCATAGTTTTCTCTGGCAGGAATACGTGGTCAATGCTATGGCAGCGAATCTCGGCAGCGCCTTTACGGGAACCTCAAATGCCTTCCTTGCCCATAAACATGATCTGGAGGCGATCGGCACCAATGCACACGAGATTCCGATGGCCATGGCTGCGCTCGCGCCCGCTAATGACGACGAGGCCTTGAAAGCATCGCAATACCGAGTCCTCGAATTATGGCAGGCGACATATGAAGGTGCGCTCCGCATCATGCTTCCCGATACTTTCGGAACCACGCAGTTTCTCGCTGATGCTCCCGACTGGGCGGCTGATTGGACGGGCCAGCGCGTCGACAGTAAGAACCCCTACATAGCCGGCGACGAATACATCGAGTGGCTCAAGCGTCATGATCGCAATCCACAAGACAAGCTTGTTATCGCCTCTGACGCCCTCGACGTCGATGACATCCTGGGGCTACATGCATATTTCGGAGGAGCGCTGGCCAGAGGAATTACGGTCAACAGTGTGGCTAATGAATTCCGAAGCGCCGCCGACTTCAACGATCCCAAGAAGTGGACTCCGGGCCGCCGCATTCGCTTCAGTGCTGGCTGGGGAACTTTGTTGACCAATGATTTCCGAGGCTGCGATCCCGCCGGCGGCACCGATTTTAACCCAATCAGCTTGATCTGCAAGGTATCGACCGTTGAAGGCAGGCCCGCCGTGAAGCTCTCTGATAACTACGCAAAAGCGCTAGGGCCGCCGGCGGAGATCGAACGCTATCGCCGAGTGTTCGGCACCGCGGGAGTGAGCAACGTTCCCGTAATCGCGTGACCTACTCGATGGCCACCCAATCACGTCAACAGGTTCCTGATTTCCTCTATGGCACCGCCTGGAAGGAAGATCGCACTCCGGCCCTCACCGAACTCGCGCTGCGCGTGGGTTTTCGCGGCATCGACACCGCGAACCAGCGACGGCATTATTTTGAAGAAGGAGCAGGTCAGGGATTAGCTGCCGCCTATCGCACTGGGGTGGTGACACGCGACGATCTTTTTCTTCAAACCAAATTTACCTATCAACGTGGACAAGACCACCGCCTGCCCTATGATCCGGCGGCCAGGCTTTCTGTTCAGGTAGCGCAATCGATGGCCAGTTCTCTCGAACATCTTGATACCGACTACGTCGACAGTTATGTGCTCCACGGACCGTCGTCCAATTACGACTGGACGGAAGATGACGCGGAAGTCTGGGAGGCGATGCGCAAAGAGCGCGATGCCGGACGCACCCGCCTTCTAGGTGTGAGCAATGTTTCGCTTGACCATCTGCGGCAGATGGCAGCGACCGGCACAGAGCTTCCCGCTTTCGTGCAGAATCGATGCTACGCCCGCCTCGGCTGGGACCGCGCCGTGAGACAGTTCTGTAACGAGCACAAAATCATCTATCAGGGATTCTCGCTTCTCACCGCGAATAAGGAGGTAGTAAACCATCCTCTGATTGCCGATGTGGCCGAGAGCGCGAATGTCACGCCAGCTCAGATAATTTTCAGCTTTGCGCGCAGCATAGGAATGCTGCCGTTGACGGGCACTTCCGACGCCGAACACATGAGGCAGGATCTGGAAAGCCGCACCTTGACACTCCCGCCCGAAGCAGTAGAGGTAATCGACTCTCTGGCGGGCTAGCTAATAATCCTGGATACGCTCGAATTACTTCGCTTGTGCTACCGCTTCGCGTTCACCGACTTGCTGCCTCCACATCGCGTAATACAGACCCTTGCGATCAAGCAATTCAGAGTGCCGTCCAAATTCGCAAATACGCCCCCGCTCCAGCACGTAGATTCGGTCGGCATGCATCACGGTCGACAGCCGATGCGCAATCAGAATCGTGATCGCCTCCTGATTCGTCGCCACTTCGCGAATGGTGCGGCTGATTTCTTCCTCCGTCAGCGAGTCAAGCGAGGATGTAGCTTCATCGAACACCAGCAGCTGCGGATGCCGTAACAACGCTCGCGCGATCGAGAGCCGTTGTTTCTCGCCTCCCGAAACCTTGACCCCACCTTCACCGATCAATGTGTCCAAGCCGCGATCGGCGCGAGAGAGCAAGCTATGCGCGGCCGCCTGATTCAGAACCTCCATGCACTCCGCATCGGTCGCCTCCGGATTCACAAATAGAAGATTTTCGCGAATCGAGCCCGAGAACAGCTGCGTATCTTGAGTAACAAATCCAATCTTCTCTCGAAGCAAGTCCAGATCAACACGATCCGACGGAATCCCGTTGTAAAGGATCCTTCCCGATTTCGGAGCGTACAAGCCGACCAAAAGCTTAACCAGCGTTGACTTCCCTGCCCCCGACGGCCCTACAAACGCAATGGTGTCTCCGCGCGCCGCGCTGAAGCCGATTTCGTCCAATGCCAGACACGATGAACTCTGGTGCTGAAAACTGACCTGCTCAAATTGCAGTGTCATCAGTTCATCAACCGGTTCCGGATCGGCTGGTTTAGGGTCGCGAGGAGTATCCAGGATTTCCTGAAAGTTCTGCAGCGACACTTCCGTTTCCCGGTAAATATTAATGACGTTCCCCAATTCCTGCAGCGGCGTAAAAATAAAGAACGAATAAATCATCAGTGCGAAAAATTGGCCAATTTGAATTTCCTGGCGGAAAATCAGATACAACATAAAAAACAAAATACTGGTTCGCAGGGTGTTAACCGCTGTCCCCTGGATGAAACTCAAGCTGCGCAAATATTTTACTTTCTTGAGCTCGAGCTTAAGAATCTTGTCGGTGATGCCATTGAGCCGGACCACTTCCTGCTGCGCCAGGCCAAGACTCTTTACTAATTCAATATTACGCAGCGACTCGGTTGTCGACCCCGCCAGCGCGGTCGTTTCGGCAACAATCGTCTTCTGCATGATCTTGATTCGCTTGCTCAACACGGAACTGATAATTCCCAGCAGCGGCACGGTCAGCAAAAACATTGGAGCAATCGACCAGTGCACATTGAAGGCATAGATCATCACGAAAACGACGCCGATGAGAGAAGTGAAAAGCACATTAATGGCAGCGGTAATATATCGCTCCACGTCGCTGCGAACCTTTTGCAACTTGCCTAGAGTCTCGCCGCTGCGCTGATCTTCAAATACCTGATACGGCAAATCCAACGAATGCCGGATCCCGTCCGAATACATTTTTGCGCCGAGGCGCTGCACGATTACATTGACGAAATAGTCCTGAAAATTCTTGGCCACGCGCGACACAAAAGCCACGCCAACAGCGGCCAGCAGTAGGAGTCCTGCTCCGCGGATAAATTGGGACTGGGTGTACTGATGAGGCTTGGTGGCGTAGGTGTCGATCACGTGACGAAAAATCAGCGGATCGAGCAGGGAGAAGATCTGATTGGTTGCGGCGAGTAAAAGAGCGACTAGAAACAGGGGCCAGTACTGTTTGGAATACCGATAAAGAAGATGCATAGGTGTTCGGCGCGAGACTATATGACTACGCGAGCAATGTGGTTTTAGATGGTAGCTCAGCGTTTTCGATTCACGAAACCCTGCCGCGAGGAAGGTCAACGGCCAGCAGTGCTTACATGGATTCCCTAGGCCGACCCAGTGTTAGCCAGCGCTTCCACCGCTTCCCAAGTTGTGCCAAAAGTAACGAAGAAATCGCCCACCTTGGTAATTTCCAAGATCTTGCGCACTCGCGGCTTCACCCCGGTCAACACCAGATATCGTCCAGTCTTCTGATGCGATACGTACGCCGCCACCAGCGACCCCAAGCCCACAGAATCAATGTAGGGAACATCCGACAAATCGAGAATCATCGTCTCAGCATTCTCGTGGCGAACCGCCCGCTCGAATTGCGGAGCAGTTTCCATTGTGATGGGCCCGCGCAGCAAAAGAATTCGCTGGTCGTCGGCCACGCCCTCATAGCGCTCGACAGTTAGCTCTTGTACTCCCATGGCAGGCGATTGTAGGACACCCGGCGCTCCCTGTCACCTGTCACAAATACAATCATGCGGCAGTCCCAGCGCCCGGCGCCTTATTGCGGCTTCTTGTCATTTCCGTCGGTCGAGTACTGGTCGCTCGGATGCTTAAGCTTTACGGTAATCCCCATCTGCGCCTGGTTGACCTCGTAATCTTCTCCGTAGGTCTGGAAATGGGGCGCCAGCACCTGCACTCGCAGCGGGCCATATGGAATTCCATCCACGCTGGCCTTGCCGTCCATATCTGTCTTTAGCTCCAGTTCTCCATTTTCCTGTTTGCCTTTGCGCTTCACCGGATGCAGTACTACCTGCGCGTTTCTCACCGGCTTACCGTCGGAATCGCGTACCACCACAAACTGCAAGCTTGATGTCGGGCCATTGTCATCCTGAGCCCAAACCGGCACGAACAAGCCGAGCACCAGCACCGCCATGATTGCTATCGAAATATTTTTTCTCATGTCGAATCTCATCTCCAAGGATTGACGACTGTTGCTATCCGTGCGAGGCGAGAAATCTGCATCTGGACGCAACATGCAGATCCCTCACTTCGCGAGGGATAACAATGTGATGTAAAGATTCACTACTGCGGCTTCTGATCCGCCTGACTCTTGTTGGTGCCTGCCTGATTACCTTCGGAATACTGCCCCTTCGGACGCTTCAGCTTTACCGTAATTTCTAACTTGGGTCTATCAATCTCGTAGTCTTCGCCAAAGGTCTGGAATCCTGGGGCTAGAACCTGCACGCGTAGCGGACCATAAGGGATGCCGTCAATATTTGTCTTCCCATCGTTGTCCGTCTTCAACTCCATCCCGCCCATCGCCTGTTTACCTTTGCGAGTCACCGGATGCAGTACCACTGCCGCGTTCCTGATGGGCTTGCCGTTATAGTCTTTCACCACGAGAAACCGCAAATCCGACATGGGCCCGTCGTCATCGTCCTGCTGCGCGGCCGCCCGCTGGGCTAGCATCAACATGGTCATGCCAAAACCAAGCACGGCGATCATCGCCAACGCTGTCGAAAGATTCTTCTTCATAGCAGTCATTCTAAAACCGGCCTCCGAAACAAGCCACAGCGCTTCATGCGCGTAAATTGAAATAATACCCAACGCATAAAATAAATCAGCGGCAGGAGTCAACAATTTTTCCTGCCGCTGAAGCTAACAACTATCAGGTCTAGCCGTTCAAACAGATCGAACGGGGCGAGATCTACAAATTAGTTCTTCGATAAGTTCTTGGGAGACTTCTTATCCAGCGTAGACAGCAACAAATTCGCCGACGGGGGGGCTGGCACCGCGCGATCAAACACAATAGCCTTCGCGTTTACTTCTTTTCCGTACAGTTTCTTGTTGGCATCGTTATCCGGACGAAGAGTCGACCCGGAGAGAGAAATTCCGGCAAACAATCCACGAGCGCGAGAATAGGAAAGAATCTCGGCCCGCAGGGTCACGTCGGTTTCGGCAGAAGCGGTTCGTCCCACCGGACCAGCCGCGGCCGAAGCATCGCCGCCTATCTTGACCTTGCTGGTGAGGATGTTCTCCGCGGATCGTGGGCTCATCAGAAGCAACACGAAGTCAGTGGCCTGGCCGCCCAACTGCAATCCAAAGCTGCCACCCTCGAGCGCCATCATGCTGGGAGCAGACCAACGGCCTCGAAAGTGCCTACCGCCGCGGCAAGTCATCACACCCCGTCCGTAACTCCCGCCAATTCCAATGGCAAATTTGAGGACGGAAGGCAGAACAACGACACAGTCCGCTTTGTCGATCACACTCTGCGGAATATCGTCAGGAATGTCCATAATTTCTTTGATGACCTTCCCTGCATTCGCGACGCGATCTTCTTCTTTATCTTGCCCAAAGACGGGCAACGCAATCACCGCAAGCGTAACTAGGCCCAACCAAAATTTCTTCATAGCGTCTCCTTTAGAAAATTTTCAAACCTGAGGTTTCTGGATCGTACCAATAAATGGACATTTCTGACATCGGGTTCTCCCCGGTAGCAGCGTGCAAATCAGGCATCTGACTTGCACCGAAGAGTATATCCCTAAAAATTCTTCCCATGTGAGTTGGGGGGCCTGGCAGTGTGCTTCGCGACCTGATTTTTTCGCAGGGGATGAGACAAATCCCAATGACAAAAAATCTCTCGTATCCGACTTTCGCAAATCACATTCTAGCGGTACGATTACGGCGTCGTTTTCAGGAGGTTTCGATGGTAGAGCAAAGTTCAGTCGCGATCGCGCGTCACGCCTCGACGTGGTCAATCCTCTGGGGCGTCCTGTTAATTCTCTTCGGCATGGTGGCGATTGCGTCGCCATTTCTTGCCGCCGTTGCAGTCAACGGGATTATCGCCTGGCTCATAGTTTTTTCAGGCGTAGTCCACATCGTGCTGGCCTTTCATAGTCATGGAGCTGGCAGCGTGATCTGGAAGCTGCTGGTTGGCCTCGCCTATATATGCTTCGGGGCATATCTGATCCTGCATCCGGTGATTGGTGTCGCATCGCTTACTTTGTTGCTAGCGTCACTGTTCCTGATCGAAGGCATCTTGAATATCATTCTGTTTTTCAAGATGCGCTCGCTGCGAGGGTCAAGCTGGATGCTGATTGATGGAATCATTACCTTGCTCCTGGGATTGATGATCTACGTCCAGTGGCCGTCGAGTACAGCCTGGGCGATTGGCATTCTCGTAGGCGTGAGCATGATCATGAGCGGTATTTCGCGAGTGATGCTGACGCTGGCTGCCCGGAAAGAGATTGGGGTCGCAACGGGACCGATGGCCAGAGCGGCCTAGAAATAGAAGAGAAGTCCCGATTCGATGTCTGCCGTCACTCGACGTTCTTTCCTGGAGATGGCCGTCACGCTTGGCGCGACGGCAGCGTGGGGAAATCCCTTTGCAAAATCGTCGCAAGTGCTTTGGCACGAACGCCGTGATCTTTATCCGGAAGGCGTGGCGTCGGGAGATCCCGATAGCAACAGTGTTCTCCTGTGGACGCGCCGATCACCGACGACTCCGAATCCGCCGCAAACACTTACTGTAGAAGTAGCGGAGGACGAGGCTTTTCGGGCCGTCATCGCCACAGCATCCACGCCAATCTCTGAGGCCTCGGACTGGACCTGCCGCGTTCTAGTCGGAGGGCTGAAACCGTCGCGCGTTTACTGGTACCGCTTTACCGATGCAGACGGATTCGGGAGCCGAGTCGGCCGCACCATCACTGCTCCTGCGGATGACGACCCAAGGCCGGTGCGGTTCGCGTTTGTGAGTTGTCAAAATGCAAACGATGGCGCACAAAACGCTTATCGCCGCATGATCTTCGAGGATGAGCGCGCCCCAGAAGAAGATCAGCTCGGCTTTGTGCTGCACCTTGGCGACTTCATCTATGAAATCGTCTGGTATCCGGAAGACCGGCCTCAGGGGATGTATGACCGGCGTCTGCGTGACATTGTCCGCTATGCTCATGGCGAAAAAATAGAAGACTTCCACATTCCTACGACAGTTGACGACTATCGCGCGATTTATCGGGCGTATCTGCACGATCCTGACCTTCAGGATGCGCGCGCCCGCTGGCCTTTCGCCAATATGTGGGACAACCATGAGTTCAGTTGGAAGGGCTGGCAGGGTTTGCAGAAATTCGAAACCACGACGCGCCCAGCTCAAACTCGAAAGGTGGCGGCGAATCAGGCATTCTTTGAATACCAGCCTGCACGCGTAGCGAAGCCTGGAGATACGACGCTCGATCGCTTCAATCCCCCTAAAGTGGCCGACGCACCGATCACAAATTTTGATCAGAACGGACTGGGGCAGGAAGCCAACAACCTTGCCGCTATCGGCAGCCTGAGAGGCTATCGCGGATTGCGGTGGGGTCGCAACGTGGATTTGATCATCACCGATCAACGGACCTATCGCTCCGAAGAGCCTCTCGATCGCGAGGAAACCAAAGCTTTCCGCAGCAAGGAATTTCCGGAACTGATGCCGGAAGAGGCGATGGAAATTCTGGACGCAGGCCGCACCTACAACGGAGGTCGGCCGCCCGACTCCATCAAGTTCGGCGGCATCGAAGTTCCTAATTTCCAGAAGGACCGGCCGGCACAGACGATTTTGGGAGCTGAACAAAAGGCATGGTTCCTCGATCGGTTGCGAACTTCCAAAGCCACATGGAAGATCTGGGGAAATACGATCGCTACGCTCGATATGCGCGCGGATCCGCAAAATCTTCCTCCGGGACTAACCAATCCATGGCCTGGTGCGGGTTACGCTGGCTGCTTTGGTTTTGGCGGAGGAGACTTCGGCAACGCTTACGTCGAGAGAGGTGAGATTTACGATTTTGTACGCGATCACGGCATTACGGGCTTTGCCACCGTAGCTGGGGACCGTCACAGTTTTTGGGCTGGCCTGGCTGCCAAATCACTCCCTCCCAAACCTTTCGAACCAGTGGGAGTTGCGTTTGTCACGGGTTCGATTTCCGCGCCTACAGTAGTCGAAGCAATCGAGCACAGCTTTCCGAAAGAGCATCCTCTTCGCCCACTCTTCCTCGGTCGAAGCCCTGCGGATTCTGCTCCGCAACCTACGACAAATTTATTGCTTCACCATGGCGTGCGGTCGTGTCTCGAATATGCGAAGAGCGGTGACTTGGTGAAGGCGCGGGCGCAAAAAAATCCTGATCTCTCGCCGCATGTATCTTTTGTCGACATGGGCGGTCACGGATACACAGTAGTCCGCGTCACGAGTGGCAGCTTCGAAGCGGAATTCGTCTGCATTCCACGACCACTCGAACGCAGCGACCGGCCTGATGGAGGTCCGCTGCGATATCGTGTGACGCATCGCACCGAGCTTTGGGAAAAGGGAGAAGTTCCAAAATTAGAGAGAAAGATTGTGGAAGGAAATCCACAGTTTTCGATTTGACGCCGGTATCCTGACCGCATGGACTGAAGACAGCCTGCTTTTTTACTTCATTCCCCTTACCACGTAAACCTGCGACAGCGTCTGCATATAAAGATAGGCATACGCGCCGTCGTTAGCGGACAGATAAGATGCGCCGATGCCCACGGTTCCAGCCGCCAAGCCCTCCCCAAAAGTTTTCACCAAGTCGATTTTTCCGGTAGTGATATTGACCCGATAGACATTTCCCGTCTTCTCCCGCTGCCGCGTAGGGACAACCAGCAGCGAACCGCCATCGGGCGACCATCCACTGACGCGGTAATTAGCATCCAGCCCTGGAATCGGACGCAACCCTCCGCCGCTCAACGGCCAGATTCCCCACTTCCCATCCGGCGACAGCACCGCGGTACTGCGACCATCAGGAGACGGCAACACTCCCACCGTGTCCTCCGGAGTAATCGCCTTTGAATCACCATTGCTCACGGTGATCAGGTAGTCGCGTGTACGCTGTCCGGACTCAATTCCACTCGCCAGCAACTCCTTGCCTTCTCCCAGCCATCGCACCTTTTCATAACTTACTTTGTCGTGGGTTAGCTGCCTGGATTCACCCGCTCCGGTCGGCACCAAGCTGATCGGGCCGCCCTTCGCCGGCTGCGTGATCACCCACTTCCCATCGGGAGAGATTGCCAGCCCTACCCCCTCGCTGATCCTTACGGGAGGGGACGCATCGCTATCGCGGACAAACACGGTGTAATTGGGTCCGCCGCCATCGCCCGCCTCTTCGAATAAAACTTTGCGGCCATCCGGCGTCAGATCACTCAGGATCGACGCATCGAACCATCCCAGTTCATGTTCTTCTTTTCCCCCTGGGGGCATTCCACGAATCCCGATGCGCCGCCGATGCGTCACCATCAGCGTGAGTCCATTCCGCTGATCTTCCAGCCACATTCCGCCGGGCACAGTCGTAATTGATCGCACTTTGCCCGATAACGTCGCGGCATGCGGGTTGGCATTCCCCCCTATATTCGTGGAGGTGAACCAAATCTCATTGCCCGCTGGCGGCCAAAGGATCCCTTGCAGCGAAATCCAGCCGGGAGAAAGAATTTTCTCCTTGCTGCTGCCATCGGTGCCGATCACCGCAACCGCACCCTCATCGTCGCCATGCGCATTTTGATGATCGGCAAATGCGATCCACTTTCCATCCGGCGATATTTTCGGATGACTAATCCAGCTCGTACCTTCGAGCAGCACCTTCCCAATCGGATACTCCAGACGCCAGTGCTGGTTCTCCGGCACGTAGCGGACTACCGCCATATTCTCCCCGTCCGGCGCCCAATCCGCGTCCTCCACATTGTCGAGCACCTCTCTTGGCGCCCCGCCACTCATGGGAACTCGCGCCAGCGTTCCCGCTTGCGCGAAACCACCCATCGTCACCGAGTTGAGACGAATCGCCAGTTCCCCGCTCTTCGAGATGGCAAGCAACTCAGCGTCTTTCACTCCCAATTCGCGCGCACCATGATCGTCTGCGCGTCCTACATATAACTGACGTTGGCCACCATCCCAGGAAGCGCTATACACAATGCTGCCGTCAGGAGTAAAGCGCGCGTTCCCGATTGATCCGGTGCGGAATGTAATTGGCTGATAATCCGCCAAGGGCGCGCGTCCGTTCCCTCGCCCCCACCACCATCCCACTCCGATCATTAAGGCTGATAGAACCAGAGCGCCGACAAGCTCTCGAAGTTTGCTGCGCGGAATAACTTGTTTTTTTTGTGCGCTCGTTTCGGAAATCGCCGATTCGGCAGTCGATTGTCCAAGCGTGGACTGTGCAATCGCCGACTGCGCACCCGTCTTTGCCGCCACCGTGCTGACCGCTGAACTGTCCGTCAGCGTTTCTAGATTGAAAGCCAGATCTCCCGCCGACTGAAAACGCTGCGCCGGATTTTTCTCCAGACAGTGCCGCACAATCCGCTCCAATGCTGGAGGTACATTGCGCGCCGTTTCTGAAAGTTCGGTCGGCTCTTCTTTCAGAATCGCGCTCATCGTGTCTGCTGGAGTCTCCCCTTGAAATGCCCGCTGCCCCGAGAGCATCTCGTACAGAATCGATCCAAAAGCAAAAATGTCGGAACGATGGTCCGCAGTTTTTCCCCGCACCTGCTCGGGAGACATGTACCCCACCGTACCCATGACCTGTCCGGGTTCGGTGTTTACCTGCATCGTCGGCGCGTCCGCACTCGCATCCGTTTCCGGACGCGTCAGCTTCGCCAGACCGAAGTCGAGAATCTTCACCCGATCGTCGTTCGTGAGAAATAAATTCTCCGGCTTCAGGTCGCGGTGGACGATTCCCTTGCCGTGCGCCGCCGCCAATCCGCGTGCCACCTGCAGCGCATAGTCAATCGCCTTACGGCTGGAAAGCGGTCCGCTCCGAATCCGCTCGCGCAAGGTTTGCCCTTCCAGCAATTCCGAAACGATATAAGGAGAACCACGCTCCTCCCCTATATCGAAAATAGAAAGAATGTTGGGATGATTGAGCGCCGCTGCCGAACGGGCTTCCTGCGTAAAACGTTGCATCCGGTCAGCATCCGCTGAATAAGAAGCGGGCAGAATCTTGATGGCTACGACCCGGTTCAACCGCGAATCCCAAGCTCGATACACCTCTCCCATTCCTCCGGAACCGAGGAGGGATTGGATAGTGTACGGGCCTAGTTTCGTATCTGGAGCAAGAGCCATTGAAGCTGTGGATTATATCGGACTTGGATGAACCCCGGAGAGAATTATGCTCGCGGTTTCCAGGCTGCTCAATCAAGAAACAGGCCGCTCACATGCCGAGTCTTGAGATGTTTTTCGAACCAGTTCACGATCCCGCAGACACTCCGGTAACGTATTCCCCAGAGAGTCGCGCCACCTAGACTCCGGCCATGGGCGGCGCAAGTGAGATCACAATGATCATGGACCAGAAGTATGTAGGTCGCTGCCCGGCAGGAGCTCAGCCCGGTGATCTGACGACTGCCGATGGAAAGACAATCCATCTGTGGAAACATTAGAGAGGGGACGCTTCCGGATCACACAATGAGCATCGGTGAGGCGAAGAACTTGATCGACAGCGGCGGGACAAAACTCGTCCCGCAACAGTGAGTCCTAGCCCTCAATAAGCGTTGACCAGACTCTTTAACGCGGGGCGGTTGTGGATAATCAAGGTAGAGCCTTGCAGTTCCGCGAGCTCGTTGCGTCTGAACTCGGACAGCAGACGAGTGATCGTCTCGCGACTGGTGCCGACCAGTTGTGAAATCTCTTCGTGCGTCATGGCTAGGCGGACGCGCACCCTTCCGTTTCTTACCTTGCCATTGGCGGCAGTTTCCAGCAAGAATCTCGCAAACCTCTCTGAGACGGAATGAGACAACCCGATGGCGCGCACGACACCGTAGGCGTCGGAACAGTCTCGCGCCAGATGCTGTGTTGCGTGGAGAGCCGCGTCGGCGTGCTCACGCAGAAAGCGCAGCATGTCTGCCCTGCCGACGAAATTGAGTTGGCACGGCTGCATGGTTTCAACCGTCAACTCGTAGCGGCCGCCGGTAACAACGGCGTGCAGACCCAGTACCTCACCTGCTTCCGCGATGCGAACAATCAGCGTTTTGCCATCTTTTGAAGTGGTTGAAAGTTTGGCTCGACCCTGGCAGAGAATGAAAACTCCACAGGCGGCTTGCCCCTCGACCAGAACCACGGCATGCTCAGGAAAGACTGCAGCATGTTTTATTTGGTCGAAAGCCAGGAGCGTACGGGGAGCAAGGTCACAGAAAAAACTTCGTGAATGGAGATGGCAATTAATACAGCTTTCGACGCAGCTCAAACCGGAAGTGCTCATTGGCGCTCCTCTTGATCTCTTTGCACAAACACGCGAGCGGCCGGGTTGGGCTAGCAACGATTTGAGAGCGACAATATTTGAAATCTCGTGGCTGGACCGCCCCATGCGGACGGTGATAGCGAAACGATTGCACGCCGGCAACCGTTCCATTTCGGGCCAAAAACTCTCTGCTTTCAGCGTGAACTGAGTCAGCGACGGACAACCCTGGCCGGACCGCTGGCAATTCTGCCTTCAGTTGGGCAAACACCGGTGCGCCGACCTAGATATCCTCTTGCGATTCGATGAACCCCCGTTTACATTGATCTGCTTGCTTGGAAAGCGAATCACAAATCACACAGGAGATCAGGATCAGATGAAGTTAGCGCGAACGGTAAAAATGACAGAAATTGGGGCCTCGGGCAGACCGTGCGCCGCTTCACAATTGGCCAGACAGGTTGCGGCGAGCCGCAAACTTTCAATGTTGTCTCTTGTCACAGCGATCACAGCGCTTCTGCTGCTGACACTTGCTTCACCAACCTACGCCGCCAATACCAATGTAAGCGTCCTGCACACTTTCACCGGCGGAAACGATGGATCCTATCCCGACGGCAATCTCACCGCCGATGCTGCGGGCAACCTCTACGGAACCACTCAGATCGGTGGCGCCTACGGCGCGGGCACAGTCTTCGAGATTTCTCCAACCGCAGATGGCCAATGGCGCTTCTACGTGCTCTACACCTTTACCGGAGGAGCCGACGGTGGAAACCCGCTGGCCAGTCTGGTCTTCGACGCCGCCGGCAACGCCTATTCGACAACATCCTCCGGCGGAGCCAACGGCTTCGGAACCGTCTTCGAACTCACGCCGCAGCCCAATCACGGCTACGCGCGAGACGAAAAAGTTCTCTACAGTTTTCAAGGAGGCACCGACGGCATCGCTCCCGCGGGCGGCGTAGTGTTCGACGCTCAAGGCAATCTCTACGGCACCACAACCACCGGAGGCACCCTGCATATCGGATGCCCTCCCGCCAAAGGCTGCGGCACCATCTATGAACTCTCGCCCACCGGCAACGGCCTGTGGCAGGAAACCGTCCTCCGCCGCTTGTCAGATGCCTTCGGAGAGGGTGCCAGCCCAGGGTCAGCTCTCGTCTTCGATGCCGCAGGAAATCTCTACGGAACGACATACATGGGGGGCAACAATTTGGTCTGTAATGGTTACGGCTGCGGCAGCGTCTTCGAACTCATGCCGCCTACCACCGGAAAGCACTGGCGCTATAAGAATCTGATCGACTTCAACCAGACCAACGGCGCGCTTCCCTGGGGAGGTGTCATCCTGAGCGCCAACGGCTCAACCATCTACGGCTCGACCAGCTACGGCGGGGTAAATAACAAAGGCACTGTCTTCGCCTTCACCCTAGAGTCGGGTAAATGGAAATTCAAATCGATCTACAGCTTCGATGGATTAAACGGCCTTCAGCCCGCCGGAAACCTCGCTCTAGACACTGCCGGCAACCTCTACGGAGCCACCTACGAAGGCGGAGCCAACGACTGGGGCGCAATATTTCAATTAGTCCCCGGCGAGAACGGATGGACCGAAAATCTGCTCTACAGCTTCGTGGTCAGCGGCACCCGCTTTGGGGCGAATCCTCTTGGAGGAGTGATGCTGGACGCCGCCAATAACCTATACCTGACGACAAATCAAGGCGGTAACCTGAAATACTGTCAGCCGAACTCCGGATGCGGAGTAGTGATGAAGCTTGCAACCGCCCCTTAATAATATGGAGAGACGGGCGCTCCAGCCCGTCCACCACAACCTCGACCAGTTACCTGACAGCAAAGGGTGCCCCATCGCCAACGTCGCGCGCTTTGCGACGTTAGGGTGGGAGCCACACCGATCGCGTAATGGGCCTTGGACTCCGCATGTTTCAATCAGTTCCCTTTTTCTCACCGACGTCCACCTCCCACACCAGACGAGTATCCAACTCCCAAGAATCCATGAAACGTTTCTCCTCCCTTTCGCACTAACTAGATAAGGTGCCAGCAAACAGTGAAGAACTAAAGAAGTGCTGGCAGCCGCAAGTCCAAGCATTGCACCTAGGGAGCCGCGTTTGTCTCTCCTGGGCGCAGGAGGACCTCATGACATGCAAAAGAGCAATTACGCTCTCACTGGTTCTGCCGTTTCTGCTATTAGTGGGTTCCGCGATTGGAGAGCCGGCAAATACGCCCGAAGACCTGATTCACGAACTGGATGCATCCGCGAAAGCTAAGGATGCCGACCGGTTTCTATCCCAACTCACCACCGAGTCGCACAAGAAGGTAAACGACTGGCTGGCCAGCCAGGCAGATCTGCAACGCGCCCAGGATGACTTTCGCAAAGCTCTGGACGAAAAGTTTCCCGAAAGCCGAACCAAAGAAGCATCCGCACCGCAGGACATAAAACAGGTTCTCGGCAGCATTACCTCCTTGGAGTTAGTCAGCCAGAAGGAGGGACCAGACGGCACCATGGAGTTACGCGTGAAAACAACGCGCCGGACCCCGGAAGGCAAAACCGTCAGCCACGAAGATACTTTCGTGGCTCAGAAGGAGAACGGTGCCTGGAAGCTGAAAATCGACCCCGGGCCGCCCGAAACAATCGCGGGACAGAAGGCTGCGCTTGAACGCGTCACCGCTTCTGTGCGCAACCAGGAGTTTCATGATCGCCCCACTGCGCTGTTGGAACTGAGCCGAGTCCAGCTTCAGCAAATTTCAAATAAGGCTGACGGTGTGGGATTCGCGACCAAAACACCACCTAGTGGCGGGCTGCGTCCACTGGACAAAATCCCGCCGGCCTCGTCAAAGATCGAAGTCTCGTCTCACCCCAAGGGTGCCGTGCAGAAATAGCCGTGCAGAAATGAATGATTCAAGGAGGTCGACAATGCGAAAAATTATATGGATGACACTATTGGCCGCTGGTCTGTTTTCTGCTCCGGGAGCGTTCGCCGACGCCAACCTCTGCAACGCGACCAGAAAACCGATCTGGACCGGCTACGGTGAATACCAGGTAAGCAGCTCGAACTGGATTGCAGGTTGGTACTTTGTCGAGCCCGGTCAATGCGCCACGCCGCTAGTAGGCGACGTCTGCTTCTGGTGGGCATGGGTATGGAGCAACTGCGCCAGCCGAATCCTCTACTTTGGCGAGAACGCCGACGGAGAATGGTGGGGAGGGTCAAACGGTGACTCCACTCTCGGACTCTCGATCTGCACCACTCAAAACGCGTTCTACGAAAGCCCGCAACTCAGTGGAAAATGTCCACGCGACCGCAGTTGGCTGCTATGGAGCGCTTGGCAATATAGCGCAACAGCCGACAGCGTCACCATCACATTCAATCCCTGACCAGAAATTGAAGTAACACTACTTGCGGAATGCTAGTGGAAATTCTTATTCGTCGAATTCACAATCCCACTCCTTCGCGGAAGATGCGAATCGTGTGGGATTGTGAACATTCCGTGTATATTATTGATTACACAATATATAGTCAATTTTACCGCAGGGCCTTGACAACTCTTCACTCACATTCCTATAATTAGCACTCGTAGGACTTAAGTGCTAACACTTCCCGATTTTCGGGCAATTCTCAATTGACCAACCCCTGATTCACCACTCTTGAAAGGAGTACGCAACTATGGCTACTAAATTCACCCCGCTGCATGACCGCATTCTGGTCCGTCGGGTAGAAGAAGCCGACACCACCCGCGGCGGGATCATTATCCCCGACTCCGCGAAAGACAAACCGATGGAGGGAGAAGTCATCTCCGCCGGCAAAGGCAAGATCAGCGAAGAAGGCAAGGTTCGTCCCCTCGATGTGCATGAAGGCGACCGCATTCTCTTCGGCAAGTATTCCGGCACCGAAATCAAGATTGATGGAGAAGACTTCATCATCATGCGCGAAGAAGAAGTATTGGGCGTGCTCACCGGTGTAACCTCCGGCGCAACCAAGAAAGAAACCGCCGGATCGCGCAAATAGTTCGTGTAGTGACGGGGCGCGGCCTCGTCCAAAGATAGAAACATCCGCAGGCCAAGCCTGCATACATTCTTGAAGGAGCAAACAGTTATGGCAAAACAAATTATTCACGGAGAAGAGTCCAGACAGGCCATTCTCCGCGGCGTCAACCTGCTGGCTGATGCTGTAAAAGTCACTCTTGGCCCCAAGGGCCGCAACGTTGTCATCGAGAAGAAATTCGGTTCGCCGACCATCACCAAGGACGGCGTTACCGTAGCGAAAGAAATTGAATTGCCCAACGGCGTCGAGAACATGGGCGCGCAGATGGTCCGCGAAGTTGCTTCGAAGACCTCTGACGTTGCTGGCGATGGCACCACCACGGCAACCGTTCTTGCCCAGGCAATTTTCCGCGAGGGCGTAAAGACTGTCGCTGCCGGCGCCAATCCAATGGCGATCAAGCGCGGCATCGAGAAGGCCGTTCTCACCATCACCGGCCGCGTCGACAAAGAAGGCAATCGCGAAAAGGGCGAACTCGATCGCTTCTCCAAGCCCGTCTCCGGAGACATGATTGCCCAGGTTGGCACCATCTCGGCAAACAACGACGAGACCATCGGCAAGATCATCGCCGAAGCCATGAAGAAAGTCGGCAAAGACGGCGTCATCACCGTTGAAGAGTCGAAGACGCTCGAAACGCAGCTGGATGTCGTCGAAGGCATGCAGTTCGATCGCGGCTACCTCTCTCCTTACTTCGTGACCGATCCCGAGCGGATGGAATCCGTTCAGGAGAACGCCTACATCCTCATCCACGAAAAGAAAATCAGCTCGATGAAAGACCTGCTCCCGCTGCTCGAGCAGATCGCCAAGGGCGGCAAGCCGCTCCTGATCATCGCGGAAGACGTGGAAGGCGAAGCGCTCGCGACCCTCGTTGTCAACAAGCTGCGTGGCACGCTGCAAGTCTCGGCCGTCAAAGCTCCCGGCTTCGGCGATCGTCGCAAGGCCATGTTGCAGGACATTGCAACCCTGACCGGCGGCAAGGCCATCACCGAAGATCTCGGCATTAAGCTCGAGAACGTTACCCTCGCCGACCTCGGACAAGCCAAGAAAGTCACCATCGACAAGGACAACACGACCATCGTCGAAGGCAAAGGCAAGCCCGGAGACGTCCAGGGCCGCGTGAAGGAAATTCGCGGGCAGATCGAAAAGACCACCAGCGACTACGACCGCGAGAAGTTGCAGGAGCGGCTGGCGAAGCTGGTCGGTGGCGTAGCCGTAATCAAAGTCGGCGCCGCAACCGAAACCGAAATGAAAGAGACGAAGGCGCGTGTGGAAGATGCCATGCACGCGACCCGCGCAGCCGTGGAAGAAGGAATTGTCCCCGGCGGCGGCGTAGCGCTAGCGCGTTGCGCGTCGGCTCTCGACAAGCTGAAGCTGGAAGGTGACGAGCAGATCGGTGTCAACATCGTGAAGCGCGCCATCACCGAGCCCTTGCGCCAGATCGCCGAGAACGCCGGCGAAGAAGGTGCCATCGTCATCGGCAAGGTCCAGGACTCGAAGGACAACAACTTCGGCTACAACGCCCTCACCGGCGACTACGAAGACCTGGTCAAAGCAGGCGTCCTCGATCCGACGAAGGTAGTGCGCACGGCACTCACCAACGCCGGTTCAATCGCCGCGTTGATGCTCACCACCGAAGCGCTGGTAGCGGACATTCCGGAAGAGAAGAAGAATGCTCCAGCCCCCGGCGGCCACGGCGGCGGCGGCATGGACGGAATGTACTAAGTTAGCTGTCAGCCATCAGCTGTCAGCCATCAGTAAAACCAAAGGCCCCGCTCGAAGTTTCAAAAGAGCGGGGTCTTTTTGTTTGTGTGGAGCGGACACTCTTGTCCGCTTGCCCTTAGCTTTGGGGTGGCGCAGCGCTTTCAGCGCTGCGATTCAGGCGGCCGAATCCGACGGCTTTAGCCGCTGAGGTGCGACATCCAGCGCCATCCCAGCGCTGGCCGAACTATATGGATATTGCTCGGCAATCCCAGGCAGCCCCTTCTTCACAGGATTCAAATGAATGTACTGCCGGAAGGCGCAGTACTCCTGCCAGTCCCGCACGCGCCGATCATGGAAACTCTTACCTCTTGGTGGTGCGGCCATCCTAACCTCAGCGGCTAAAGCCGTCTTCTGAGAGAGACCTTATCGCAGCGCTGAAGCGCTGCGCCACCCAAAAACACAAGTCCTCTTAAAAACAATTGGGACTGCGGTATCGATATGGGAATGTCGCCCGCTTGCATCCGCCCGCGATTACAAACAGCGCGACGCACATACACGTTTCCGTGTATACAACTGATGTAATGCGTCGGCTGCCACCTCTGTTCTTATTCCCGGCAGCAGAATGGCTCCGTCAAAATTAGAGCGGCAGACTATGTTACATCTGCCGCTCCAATTGCAGTTGTTGCGAAGAATTTACTTCTCTGCCGCAGCCGCTGTGATGAATGCCCAGCCGTTGGGAACTCCCCAGCCGGTTACGTTGTCCCAGCCCTGGGTCACGGTGAGCGATGAATCCGTGCCAAAGCTCAGAACGACGTAGCCTGGTATCTCCTCATAGAACCATAACGCACTAAAGTAGGTGGTCGTGGTATCGAGAGGAGCCAGCAGCGTGTCTGAGGTATAGAAGGTCGTTCCATTCGAATCCTGAATGTCGCCTATGACATTGTTGGAACTGCCGAAGGGAACAATGTCGGTCACGGCAGTGGAGGGGAGCGTCGCGATCAGCGGAGCCGCCTGCCCGAGCGGCGCACCCGCTTCCTGGTCGGCGAGCGTCCAGATCGCGGAAAAGATCGGACAGGCCAGGCTGGTGCCGCCGATAACGCCTACTTGCCCGCTTAGGACGACTATTCCTCCCGTGTATGGATCGGCGACCGCGGAAATATCCGGGACTTGCCGGTACTTTCCGGGAAGGAACTTCTGCCACGACGGCTTGGAGGTGTATTCACTTACGCCGCCACCCGAGCCCGATTGATAGCCATCAAAAAATGGCGGATCGAGAACGCCATAACCGTTCGAAATCTCAGCAGCGTTATTGCCCCAGCCGACCTCCGCGCCGTGGCTCGTCCCGTTCGGAAGACCGATGGAGGTTCCGCCAATCGCCGTGACATACTGTGAGGTCGACGGAAACATGGCTCCGCCCCCGTCGGGAGAACCAGTGCCCTCATCGCCGTAATCGCCGCTGGAGAAGTTCACTGCAATCCCCTGAGCGGCCGCTTTCTTGAGTACCTGGTTAAAGCCCTTGAGCGTAACTTCGCCCCAACCGACTTCAGGGTAGCCGTAGCTGTTCGAGATCACGTTGCCCAGTTTATTTTCCTGCGCATACTGAATGGCATACTCCAACTCCGACCAATCCTGCGTAGGAGTAATGAGCAGAACAATATTCGCCCCAGGTGCAATGGCGTGGGCCCACTCGATATCGAGATCGGCTTCCTCGTCCCAATCCGCCACATTCTGCAAATACCACTGGCTTGGCACACCGTCGGGATAGACGATTTGAAAGTTTGATGGGGTGATCGCGGGGAGTCCGACCATCCTGGAGAACTGCACCAGATCCTCCTGCACCGTTGGATCGCTCGGCCCGTCAACAATGACAATGGTCTGGCCGCTGCCATCAATCCCATTCTTGTACGCGGCGGTCAAACTATAATGTGCCCGCACCTGTGCCGGGGTCCATCCGCAGACATGGCCTCTGCCAAAAGCCGGGTCGCTTTGATAGACGTTTCCGTTGAATTGCCCAACCGGCAGCGGAGCCCCATTAAGCATCGGCAACGTCAGCGATTCAGGCCCCGGGAAACACTTATCCGTATAGTGGTTGCTCAAAGCTCCAGCGGTCGCGTCTGCCAGCGGAATTGTCGGAATGCTTTTGCCGGTCGCAGGATTGATTGCGTGCTTGGCCATTGACTTCAACGGGAAATTGCTCAGGCCCGATACGCTCTTTATCAGGTTGCCGGCGCTCCCGGTTAATTTTGCCGGCGTGATATTAGCGTGGAAAATCGCCCCGTCCCGCTTGAACTCGTGGATCTGCGTCTGAAACGCACTTTCCATGCTGGCTATGCTTCCGCGCGCACGTATGGAGAGTTTGTCGGAGCCGACCGAGACAATCGACAAACCATGCGATGTCAATTCCGCCTTCACGGCTTCAATCTCATCCGACGTCGGCGCATATTTTGCCAGATCGTCCGGCGTCATCCACTGGTGATAGCTGGAGGAGCCCGGCGCATACAAGGCTTCCAGAGCCTTATCGAATGCCTCTTCGTTGTGCATCTTCAAATGCACGGTGATGGTAGATACTTCCGACGGTCGAGCAGACCCGAGATCGGAGGACGACTGAATAATTTTCGGCGACTCAATTTCTGTTTGCGCCCGGAGCGTCGGCACTGCCAGCAACGTACCGACAATAAAGGTGAGCCCTAAAAATAACTGACCCTGACTGCATTTCCCAAAAAGCACCATTTTCTCCTCTAGGCGGAGCCGATCAAGGCTTACATCGCCCGTCCCGCGGGCGCGCTAGCCGAGTCGTTTAACTCCGGCAAATTTCAAGAGGCGCAATTATAGTCTGGAAGTTCTGTTTTGTTACTCCGAAAATGACAACATTCTCAAACGCATGGAGCCCGAAAAGGCGCAACCAGAGCAGGTTGTGGCCGATCTTCGGATGAACTCCGAACGGAGTGCCCCATTCATTCGCGTTTTTTGCGAATGAGTGGGACCACCACCCAGTGCGCCCAAATCCGCGACGAACCATACGACGAACGATACAATGTCAACTCTACCGAGCTAAGTGCGGAGGGCAGAAGATCGATGGGACGTGGAGGAACTTTTCTAGGACTAAATCGAGTTCACGTTTTAGACGCGATCCGCACCTCGGTAGCAGCGGTGATCGCTCTGCTTTTGGCCCGTCTGGTGAAATTACCGGAATCGTATTGGGCTCCGATCTCGACCATCGTCATCATCCAATCCACGATTCCTCCCAGGACACTGGGATGGCAACGATTCGTAGGAACTGCGCTGGGAGCCGTGTTGGGCGTAGCTTTGATGACGTTCTTCAATCCAAGTGCGTGGTTTTACGGTTTAGGCTTACTCTTGTGTGGTCTGTTTTCGTGGATGTTGCGAATCGGAGGAGCTTACCGTTTTGCCGGAATCACCTTAAGTATCGTTTTGCTGATTCCGCATACGAGTGCTCCCTGGATCGTAGGATGGCACCGATTCCTGGAGGTATCGCTAGGAATCGCAGTAGCGTTGGTGATAACCGCAGTGTGGCCAGCGCCGACGCCGAAACAAGCGATATAAGAAAGCGGTGTCAGTACATCGCGCTCAAACGAGCGCGCGATAGGTTTTCACCCATTGTTCACGGACGTTCTCCCAAGTGTATTTTTGAGATTCGTCATGAGCATTCCGCGCGAGATCGGCGGCCAGAGCGGGATCGCGCAGTAAACGAATCACATTCGCAGCCAGGGCTTTGTAATCGCCAACAGGAGAAAGCAATCCGGTGCGCTCATGTTCAACCAGATAAGGCATGCACTCCGGCGAAGTAGTAATCACAGGCGTTCCCGCCGCGAAGGCTTCAATGATTGACAATGGCATGTTGTCCAGCCACGAAGCGTTGATGAAGATATCAGCACGATCATAATATTTTCCGATCTCTTGCCGCGACGCGACACCGGTAAAGTTAACGCCGCTAAGATTCAAGTCCGCGACGAGTTTACGGATATTAGATTCAAGTGGACCATCGCCAACCAGATCCAGTTGAGCATCCGGATATTCTTGCTTAACTTCGGCAAACGCGCGGACCACGATATCCACGCTGTAGTAAGCGGAAAAGCCGCGAGTGCAGACGAGATGGGGTCGCAGCGGAACGCGCGGGCGATAACGGAACTGCGTCAGATCCACAATGTTCGGCACGGCGGAAGCAGGCAATCCGAATTCGCGGAAGACATCGACCAGATATCCGGACGGAACGACAATCTTATCGACGCGAGAAAGCACGAATTTACCAGAACGGAAGCGCCGCAGATGATCGCGCGCTTCTCCACTGTGATAGTTGATCAAACTTTTGACGCCGCGCAACCTCGAAAACAGCCACGCAGGAGCAGGAGCCAACAAGAACGACCAATAAGACGCAGAGAAGATGTGTGCAACGTCTACATCTTTCAGCCCGCGCCAAAGATGCCAGAAGTAAATAGGCTCGCGAAGAATTGTGCGCAGCCCCGAAATGCGTTCGGCCCACGCCAGAACCCGAGGAAATCGCGGATCCACGGCAAGAAAACTAATAGCGATATCGGGATCGTTCTGCCAAAGGCGCAGAAGTAAATCGGCTTGCGCCGACTGTCCGCCAATGTAGCGCAAACTAGGAGCAACGATGACCACTCGCAGACGCTCGGCTCGGCTTTTTGAGTTTGATCTCGTCGAACTCGAATCAGCGGATTCGCTCATGCGACAGAATTACCTCTGCGCTTTTTTTGGAGAAGTCCGACGTAAAGATCAATGTAGCGCTGACGCACTCGATCGAGACTGAAGTTCTCTTGGGCGAACTGTCGAGCATTGTGGCCCATTCGCTCGCGAAGCGCAGCGTCAGATAGGAGTTTTTCCACGGCATCGGCAAAGTTGGTTTCGTTACCGGCAGGAATCAGGATTCCATGCTGATCGCTGAGCAGTTCAGAATTGCCGCCAACGTCATACGCAACTGCAGGCAAACCAGCAGCCATGGCCTCAAGAATGACGTTCGAAAGGCTTTCGGAATCGGATGTCAGAACCGCAACATCGAGAGACGCAAGCACAGCAGGCATATCCTGACGATCGCCAAGAAAGATAATAGAACCGCCAAGGCCAAGGCTTGCCGCTTCCCTTTCCAGTTCTTGCCGCAGCGGACCATCACCGGCAAGAACGAATTCAGCATTCGGCAGGCGCGTATGAATCTGTGCCGCGATGCGCAAGAATCCAGAATGATTTTTATAGCGATGATTCATGCGCGCGACCATACCGACTCGCACAACTCCAGGGCGCTTCGGTAGAATCGCGGGCGCTGCCTCAAAGGCCTCAGCAGGCAAGGCGTTTCCAATGACTGCGATTTTGTTGGGAGCAACACCAGCAGAAATCAAGCGATCGGCAGCAGCTTTTGAGTTGCAGACCACAGCATCGCACCAGCGAAACGCCGCGGCTTGCACGCGAAATTGCGCAGGAGTCATCAGGTCTCCCAGTTGGCGATGGCTGCCGATAACGACAGGCACGCGGGCCAGTTTGGCGGCAGGAATCAGCAGAAGATTGGCATAGAAATCAAAAGCGTGAGCCACTTGCACATGATGATCCCGAAGATGATGGCTCAAATTAAAGCGCGTTCGCAGCGATTGCCATCGATAGAGGCTCCCGCCAAGAGGAAACTCAGGAACATCCGCGAAGTTGTGCGCGAGCGGACCGCGCCGCATGATGCATCCAAGATGCATTTCGAATTCTGGCGGAGTAAGATTCTGCGCGAGCACGGTGAACTGGCGCTCGGAGCCTCCAGTTTCGAACGAATTAACCATGAGGAACAGGCTGATCGGAGGACCGGGAAAACAGTCATTATTATGTTGCGGCGCAGTGCTATTTAAACGACTGGCAGAGTCGATGGCTTGCACCCAATCATCCTCCCACCGGAGCGGAAGCTAGCGCAGCGGCGGAATTGGGCGCTTGGCGCCGTGAGTCGGCCACGACGGGCAGCGAGAACAGTCCTGCGGGCTTGATATATTTTTCGAGAAAGTTGCGATGCCAGAGTTCGAACATCAGCAACCGCCAGATGCGTCCCGTCATGGTTTTACCGCGGACGAGATGATCGTCCATTAATTTGCGGACGCCCGCAGCATCGAAGTAACCGCGCTCAAGGGTGCGCGGTTCGAGCAGAATCATCAGCATTTCTTTGAGTTCGTTCCGCATCCAGTGAACAAGCGGGAGCGAGAATCCCTGTTTCTGGCGATAGATGACTTCTCGCGGTACCCCCACGCGTTCAGCAAGTTTTTTCAGAATATATTTTTGCTGGTTGCCGCGTAGCTTCCACTCCGGCGGAAGTCCAGCCACCCACTCGACGAAAACATGATCGAGCATGGGAACGCGGACCTCAAGCGAATTCAACATGCTCATGCGATCAACTTTGGTCAAAATATCAGCGACCATGTAGGTTTTGGTATCGACATAGAGCAATTGGTCAACAGGATCTTTCGCAGGCGCTTGCGCAAAATAACGACGCAGCACATTGGCAGGATCGTCACTGCGATTCAATATCTCGCGGAAATCTTGCGAGAGCAGCGGCGTATCGCGCTCGAATGAGGGTAAGAAGGCGAGATGGTCTATGTAACGTTCCTGCCAAGGCAGCGAAACGTTATAACTGAATCTGCGTCCGCGCATGCGATTGGGCAAACGCGGCAGAAGCTGATCACGGTAGAACTTGCGGGCCCATCCGGGAATGTGCTCGAAGATGCGACGCTCGTCGTGGATGCGGTAGCGATCGTATCCGCCAAACATTTCATCGCCACCATCCCCAGAGAGAGCAACAGTCACGTGCTGGCGTGCCATCTGCGAAACATAATATGTCGGCAGCATCGAGGAATCGCCGAATGGCTCCTCCAGCGAACTGGTCAGATGCGCGACCGTCTGTACCACGTCGGGCTCGAGAATCATCTCGTGATGATCGGTGTTGAATTTATTGGCGACGATGCGAGCGTAGTTAGATTCGTTGAAATCATCTTTCTTGAAGCCGATGGAAAAAGTCTTGACCGGGCCAGAACTGGCGCGCGCCATCAAGGCAACGACAGTTGAAGAATCGATACCGCCGCTGAGAAAGGCGCCCAGAGGCACATCGGAGATCAAACGGATCTTGGTCGCCTCAAATAGACGCTGCTCTAAGTCTTCCAGGCATTCTTCTTCGTTCTTCGGCGCGTGCGTATTGTATTCGGGCAGATCCCAATATTGGCGAATGCGAATCTTGCCGTCTTCAAACTCGAGTAAATGTCCGGGAGGAAGTTTGTGAATTCCGCGATACGCGGTGATGGGATCGGGAACGTATCCGTAATAAAGATATTCGAGAAGTCCCTGGGAGTTGACTTCGGCAAGTTCGGGGACCACCGCGAGAATGGATTTGATCTCAGATGCAAAGTATAGATTCCCCTGATGCAGCGCGTAATGTAGCGGCTTTTTCCCGAGGCGGTCTCGGGCCAGCGTTAACTTGCGCTTCGTCTTATCGTAGATCGCAAGCGCGAACATGCCGCGCAGTTTCTTGACGCAGTCAGCGCCCATCTCTTCGTAGAGATGAATAATGACTTCGGTATCGCTATGGGAACGGAAGCGATGGCCTTGGCTTTCCAGTTCAGGACGAAGTTCGGGAAAGTTGTAAATCTCGCCGTTGAAAACGATCCACGAGCTGCGATCTTCATTAAAGACCGGCTGATGGCCTCCGGAGAGGTCGATGATGCTGAGGCGGCGCATGCCCAGACCAGCGCCGTCGGCGACGTAAAGTCCTTCGTCGTCAGGGCCGCGGTAAACGATCTGGTTGCACATGTGGTGCACGAGAGCTTCTGTGATGTTGCTCTCGCGAGTTGTGCTCACCACTCCGGCGATTCCGCACATGATCTCTGTCTAGCCTTTCACACTCATGGAGACTGTGCCACTTTTCTCGGCCGCTAACGGCTCGTCCATGATGCGCTTGAAACGATAGTCGCGGTAATTGCCGGGATTGCCCTCGCGGCCGTCGCAGGCGGCGAGCAGGATGTTAGTCATCTCGCGCGCGGAGACAAAGTGCAGCGTTTCTTTTCTGTCGTCCGCTTCGCCCACGAGTGCAGAAAGAAATTGTTTGAAGCTATTTCCTATCAGAGCATCTTTCTGGGTCGGATTCATACCATGGCAAAAGAGTTTGATAAACAACCAGTCGGGACGTCCGAGCACGCGAACCTGGGCCTGCTTCCAGAGGGCGTACCGATGCATGGTTGGAGGATTGGCTCCGGTGATGCCCCCGTTTTCAAGAACCGGCCGTGCCGAACGCAGCGTGCGGCGAAGGTCAGTAACGAGTGGACCTTGGATGATGAGAGGGAAAGTATTGGGCATGCGTCCAGCGATCAAGTCGCGGCCCTCACGGTGCGGGGCTGGCTGATCAAGCGGAAGAGCACATTCGTAAAGCGAATTGATTTTTGCAATCTGTGTCGGGTGCCAGATGCCACTTGGCATGGTCAAGTCAGCGTAGCATCCGGTCTCGGCCAGAATCTGCATTTCTGAATCGACGCCGCAGAAGCGTCCAGCGGCGGAATTGGCGAGAGCGAAATTTCCGTGCACGAACGCATAGGCGGGACGCGTGGAACCTTCTTCTGACGCGAGACAACGATGGCGAAAGGCCATCTGATCACGGAATTCTGTGAGAACACGGCGCGTGTTTTCGGCAGTGTCGGGACGCAACAATCCGTGATGCAGATGGATCTCAACTTCTCCCCAACCGGCGTGGCAATGCTCGGCCAGCATCTCAAGCAAGCCTTCTTCGTACTGCTCGGCAGGATAAAAATAAGTGTGGACGAGTGGGCGGCCATCATGGTCCCGCCAGCCGTCGACGACTTTGGGATATTCACTGGTCCAATATTCGAGACGGCTTTCCTGCTCGGAGAGCGGGACACGCTTCTGGCCATCGGTGGGATCGATGGCGGGTTCGAAGTGATCGGCCAAGGCAAAAATCACGTGCACGGGGTTAGGGACAGGCGATTTCAATGCCCGCCATGTCGCCGACGGCACAACTTTTCTTGCGTACGCGATTTTGTTTTCGAGACCCATTTGAAATCTGGACTGCACTTACTTTGATTTTGGTAGACGGCGAGGATGCCCGTCGCTCCATTGACTCGTTATCCTCTCGCCGGTTTACGTCCACGGACGGCTATGGAAATCTCACCGACACGCATGTCTTCCATGCCCATCGCGGCATACCATTTGAACACCTGCTCATAGGTGTGTTTCGACTGATACTTCGGAGAATACCAATCGAAGGTGTCGAGCATGCGAGCCTCAGGACTCTTCTGGCGATTTACGGGAAACACGTGATGAATCGCGCCGGCGACGGGAGGTCCGATCAGCGGAACACGCTTCAATCCCTGGTTCAAGTTGTAGAAGAACGGGACCGCAACTTTCAGAATGCTGTGCAGGTTCTCGGGCTTCATTTTGTGAGTGTAGCCACGCCAGAAATCGCTGAAGCGATACCACTTGTTGTATCCGCTGTAGAGCCAGACTACGAGCAGTCCGCCTGGCTTCAGATATTTGGCGAGCGCTTTGACGGCAGCTTCACAATCCGGCGTGTGATGGAGCACGCCGATGCTGTAGATGACATCGAAACTTTCGGGCGCGAAGGGCAGGGCGAAGACATCGGCCTGGAACGCGACAAAGTCACGGTCGGCCAGATTTTTGGCGGCCACTTCAGCAGCGGCGCTCAGGTCAACTCCGACGACGCGCGCGCCCCAGCGGGTTGCGACTTCGGCGAAGCGACCCATGCCGCAACCGACGTCGAGGACAAGTTTGCCTTTGAGATCCTCGGGGCGGAGCGCGGTCTTTGCCAGGAAATGGCGCTCGGATTCGCGGAGCTCATCGTGATCGAGCTGCGTCTGCTGATAACGGTGCCACTGAAAACCGAAACTAGCGGCGTAGTGCTGGGCATCAACAAAGCGAGCTATCCCTTGCGCGTTGGGATAGGCACGTTTACAGGCCGAGCAGAGGTAGCCTCCATTTTGGTCGCTATCAAGTTTCGATCCGCAACTCAGGCAACGTAAAATTGCCTGCAAGTCAGCGGACAGTTGGGACTGCACCGGTTGTTCCGCGGTCGGCATAAACCTCCAGGAAGTGATAACGCTTTTTAGTTGGCGGTGGCGGTACGCTGCCAGCCTCTCTCTTCTGCTCTTTCACTGTTTGTAACAAAGTGGCCGTAAATGCGGCGGCAAAATATGGGAAGAATTGGTAAGCTTCAGGCGCAAACAGCGCCCCCACGACGAAGCCTACCTGGGAACCGGTCAAGGCTCCCGCAAACAGCCTGACCTCGGGATCGAGATCCTTCATTCGATGGAGCGCGAACATATTCTGGAAATCCCGGTAAAAAAACATCAAGTAGAGGAACAGCACCGGGAGGCCGCATTCTACTGCGATCTGGAGGTAGGTCATGTGCACTTCGTGCCAGATAAGCGAGTAGGTTTCGAAGTTGCGGCAGCCCAGGCCGAGCACAGGATAGTGCTCGATGCCATCGAGGGCACGCAACATGAGATATTTGCGGTCTTCGTACGATCCGTAAGCGGATTGATCGGTTGCGCTATCTCCGGACAAGGCGGCAAAGCGAGCGTAAAGTTTCCCGCCAACCGTGGACACGATCACGACCCCAAGGAGCACACTCGCCACAATCAGCATGGGTCGCTTCCCCTTGATGGCGACGTAATATAGCGCGACACTGTAGGAGCAGACTAAATCGATGAAACCGGCTCGGGATGCGGTCAGGAATATGACGGTCAACATCAGCAACATTCCGAAAAACCAGCACACCTTCACCAGCGGGTTTTTGGACATCACGAAGAAAGCTAATGCATAAGGCAACGACAACACGACGGCAAACGCAAGATCATTTGGATTCGAATAGAAACCGCCCAGAACCTGGTCGAGACGCGGCACGTCGTGACCCTTAATAATTACTGCAATACAAACCAGGACCACGGAAGACGCCTGAATAAAGATGATTCGTTTCAGACGGTCGAATGTGGTAATGATCAGGAAAATGAGCACCCAACAGATATAAATCTTCGAATAATCGATGGTACGTGTCAGCGCTCCACCTCTCCAGATCGGAGAAAAAAAGGCGCTTATATACATGAGGATAATTATGTAGAGCAGCAGGTTCACCATCTTCGGCAGATCTTTGAAAGTCCGCTTGGTCTTGCCGAGTGCGTTGAACAGGCCCCACATCGCCATGATGGCGGGGACCTTAGCGACGGGGAGATATTGAAAACCGGGAATAAAATCCTGGAAGCGGGTGCAATAAACCACGAAGAAAGCGGTCAGCCAGAAGAATGGGGCCCTGGTGGGGTCCGACATCTTGACGTATATACGTCTTCCGGGAACTTCTGTCGCTACTGCATTGCCGTTATCGCCGATGGCCACAAAATCCTCTTTTTCTTCTCATTTTCTAATTATGCTTTCTTTTCCGCCAGGCGCGCCGGAATCGTGCGTAGCGCAACAGATTTCTTTTCCGCTGCCGACTGCAAGACTTCGCTGAAACGCTCGCCGATCGCCGGCCAGTCATAGCGAGCGGCAGTTTCGGCAGCAGCATTTTCATAACGGCGGCGCAACTCCGGATCGCGCAATAGCATGATCACGGCCTGAGCGAAGGAGCGGGGATCGTCGGCCAGCATAATGTCGTGACCGTGATGAACATCCAACCCTTCGGCGCCTATGGTGGTCGAGACGACGGCTTTGCCCGTCGCCATGGCCTCGTAGATTTTCAGGCGGGTTCCTCCGCCGATGCGAAGCGGTACGATTATCACGGCCGACTGACGCAGATGCTCGACGACCGAGGGCACGCGACCGGTCACTTCAATCGAATTATCGTTATTGATCGAATTGGAAGCCCATTCTTGAACGCGGCGATCGGGATTACGGCCAACGATACGGAGTCGCGCCTGTGGGACTTCGGCCTTTATTGCAGGCCAGACTTCAGCGCAAAAATATTCCACGCCATCGACGTTCGGCTCCCAATCCATGGCGCCGACAAAGGTGACTAGAGGTGCGGATATGTCGAGTGGATTCGGAGCAGGACGATACTGGGCGAGATCCACGCCAGTGGGGACGACAGTGACGCGATCTCCATCTACCCATTTCGTCATGAGGGCACGATCATTTTCGGAGACGGCAATCACATGCTGGAATTTGCGGACTGCGGCGCGCTCGTAGCGCAGCATCTTCCGGAATTCCATGCGGTACAACATTTTCTTCACCGGATTGCCCGCAGTATCGGCATGGCGCCGCCAGATTTCGCTTTCCACGTTGTGCTGGAAAAGCACGCTGGGGATGTTGAGCCTGCCAGGAAAGTTAATTGCGGCATCCAGAAAGTCGCAAACGGCAACGTCGTAGCGCTGCTCGCGGAACCAAGTCTGGAGCTGCTTCTGAACTCGAGCGCCGGCGAAGCGACTGACGGCGTAGGGTGCATGGGCACCGAGATGAGACAGATAGTCGAGACCGCGCGCGATTCCCGAGAGTTCGCGCTTGCCGGTGCAGACGGCCATGGCGCCGGGCAATTGCCGCTGCAACTCGCGTTCGTAGCCTGGATCGGGTACTCCCCCATAGTAAGAGTAGAACGTAAGTTGATGGCGCTCGGACAGATATCGCAAGACGTGGTACGTGCGAATATTGCCGCCGTTTTGAACGGGGAGAAGCTTATCGGCTTTGACCCAAAGAATTCTCATAGCGGCCGGAGCGTTCAGCGAACCCAGACTGCCTTTCTGCCGGTGACAAAGTTGACGAAGGCAACCATGGCGGCGGAATTGAGGACAACGAAAGTGCGCGCGGGATCGGCGATACGCGATAGCGGACCAATCTTGATCCCTGCAAGCGCGAGGAGGCTGAGTGCGTAAAACACGAGCTGCGCGCCCAGCACTATGCGGTAGAACGGCTGCGGCAGAAACATCGAGGCAATCAGAAGTGCGAGCAGAGCAAGAGGAACGGTTAAGCGCGAGAGTTTATGGCTTATGAATTCGAATCGAATCTTGTTTTGCGAACTTAGCAGCCAGGGAGCGAGTTGCAGGAGCTGATAGTTGCCGCTTAGAGTGCGAACTTTGCGGGAAAATTCACGGCCTTCACCCAAATCTGGCGTGTCCCAGGCGCGAGCACGCGAGTCGAAAATCACGCGATATCCCTGGCGCACGATCTGCATCGGTAACAGGACATCATCGAGGATGGTGCCCTCGGGCAACGGTGATGCTTCGACCAAACTGCGGCGGGCGCAGTAGATTGCGCCGGTTGCGCCGGCGACGGAGCCCGAGGCGGATTCCAATTCGCGAATCTTCTTTTCTACGCGCCAGTACAATCCCATTCCCTTCCCGGTTTCGCCAAGGGTCGGATCGCCGAGCATCAATTCTCCACTGGCGGCGCCGACGTCGGGATCGGCAAAATTTTCAATCAGCAAACGTAGAGCTCCGGATTCGATGTGCTGGCGAGCATCGGTAAATAGAAGGACTTCTCCCGTTGCCAGTTTGATGGCATCGTCGAGTCCCGCAGCTTTGCCCTGGGATACCGGCTTCAACAAGGTTCTTACTCGGGTTCGCCGGGGAATTGGTGCGTCAGCATAATCCGCGAGAATCGCAGGCGTGCGGTCGCTCGAGCCGTCGGAGATGACGACAATTTCCAGCTCGCCCTCGGGATAGTCGAGGGACATCAGATTTTCGAGCTTGTGTGCAATCACCGCTTCCTCATTGCGAACGACTATTACCGCCGACACTGTGGGGGCAGCCGAACTTCTACTGGAACTGCGACGCACAGGACGGGGCGACCACAGGCTCCGCAACCATAGCCACACGGGATAGCCGAGGTATGAGTATCCGACCAGTGCAGCCGCGAACCAGAAGACGTATTTCATTCTCACCATTATCGCGCACGACATTACGGGATACCTCATCATTGGCATTGGCACCTCACTGGGCACCGCGGCGCAATAAGACGGTCTTCACCGTCTGGAACATGATCAGGAGGTCGAGACCAATTGAAGCATTCTTAATATAGAAAAGGTCGTACTGAAGTTTTTCTCGGGAATCTTCGACCGTGCTGCCGTACTTGTATTTGATCTGCGCCCATCCGGTAAGGCCGGGGCGGACCATGTGGCGTACGTTGTAGTAAGGAATTTCTTTGGAGAGCCACTCGATAAATTCGGGGCGCTCTGGACGCGGACCGACGAACGCCATGTCGCCTTTGAGCACACACCACAACTGAGGAATCTCATCGAGGCGCGAGGAACGGAGGAACTTGCCGATGCGGGTGACGCGGGGATCGTTATCGCCCGCCCACTTTGGACCGCTCTTGGCTTCGGCGTCCTGGCGCATGGTGCGGAACTTCACCACCTTGAAGGTGCGCCCTGCCTTGCCCACTCGCGTCTGCGTGTAAAAAACTGGGCCCGGTGAGTCGAGGCGGATGGCGAGCATGATGAACGGAAGCAAGGGCAGTGCGAGGATGAGGCCAATCAACGAGATAATGATCGACAACACACGTCGAATCGCAATGAAAGCGGTGCTGCGGCGGAAGCCCTCGCCAAACACCAGCCAACTGGGATAAAGATTTTCAACCTCGATTTTGCCCGAGATTTTTTCCAGCCACGTGGTGGCTTCTTCGATCTTGACTCCCTTCATGCGGAGTTCAAGAAGCTCCTTCATGGGGATGGTGCCACGGCGATCGGGAGTGGCCACGATCACGCGATGGACTTTTTGTTTTTGGACGACTTCCATCAGGTGCGCCGCGACAGATTCGCGGGTTACAGCGCCTTCCATCTTGCCCGTCCAACTGGCAATCTCGACGCCGATTTCAGGATTCTGACGCAAGCCTTGAACCACGCGCTGCGCACGTTCGCCTGTCCCAAGAACATAGACGCGTTCGACAAGAATCGGTAGTTGGACGAGCCAGGTAAAGCCGATCCGCCATCCGAAGAGTGCGACCGTAAGGATTAGCAGGCCGACCGCCGAAGAACCATTGCCTAGCAAATAATTGGGCCGTACGTAGGCAACTCCCGCCAGGATGAAGGCGAGGACGCCGGGAACCATGAGCAAGCGAAAGTAAAGTTCGCCCTTAGTGTTGAGGCGGGCAGTATCGTAAAGGTCGAGCCAATGCGAACACAGTAATACCAATGCAGTCACCGCGAAGATTTTGATGTAGCCACCTTCGACGTTGAGCACCAGATAACTGTCTTCGCGAAGTTCGTACACTGCGCCGAGCAGGAACGAGGTCCAAATAATCAGGGCCTCTCCGATCAGCAGGACCAGAGTACGAACTGGATAATAAACATTGAAGAGCCGGATCAACGGGGCCTCGGTTCATCTTCTTAAGATCTTAGGTTTGTCTTAAGATCTTAGGCGGGGTTGTTGACCACCTCGCCATAGTAGTACTTCGACTGTGCCAGCTTTCCGGATGGGGCTCCGTTAAGCACTACTCCCAGCAGGAGCTTGTCGGGGAATTCTTCGCGTGCCCGGCGCGCCAAATCAGATGGCGTCACATTAGAACGCACGACCATGAGAATGCCGTCGCAGGCGCCGGCGACAAGCGTGGCGTCTGAAACGGGTATAACGGGCGACGAGTCGAGAATGATCCAGTCAAACAAAGGTTCGACACGCTGCAGGAAAAGCTTCAGACGTCCGTTGGCCAGCAGTTCGGGAGCGCTGCCTGCGACCCGGCCCGCCGGCATGAAAAACAAGTTTTCCATGGGACCGCGTTGCAGCGCAGCAAACTCATCGCATTCGCCCAACAGGTATTCCGCCAGCCCGGGGGATTGAGAGGCCCCGAGATGGCGGTGCATGCCGGGGTTGCGCAGGTCGGCATCAATTACGAGAGCGCGGCGTCCGTGCTGCCGCACGAGGACCTGGGCCAGATTGGCAGCTACGAAAGACTTACCTTCCTTCGGAAGCGCACTGGTCACCAGCAGTCGTTTCAGCGGCATCTTCTCTCGGATCTGGTAGAGGCGGGAGCGCAGGGTGCGGAATTCTTCCGCGCCCACGCGACTATCGTCGTCCTGAAAGAAGAGCATGGTGCGCTCATCCGGCGTCCATGTGCTCTGCGGGGTACGGGAGAGCAACGATTCGTAAGTCAACCCAGAGGTCATGCTAGGCATGACGGTGGCCACCGACGATTGCATCGAAGGCATGTGCTCGGGCTGCGTTCCGGTTTGTTCGAAAGCGGGCTCGACGTGCGTCCCCATGGAGGTTGCTCTTTCCTGCTCGGCGCGTTTTAAAGCGTCATGGATGCGGCTCATAGTTTCCTTTCCTTGGGGAGATCCTGTTGTTCTGACTGGCGCAGCCGGTCTGCCAGTGTTGCCAAAGTGCGCAGGGCTTCGACCAGATCAAATTTCTCGGAGGACGGGACCGGCGCGGTCATGGCCGCGGCGGCGTTGCCATCGGTAAGATCGAAATCACGGGCAACAGAATCGACGACCTCAACCGAGACGGTTTTTTTCTGATCTACAAACGCGCTGACCAGGCAGTGCTCGCAGAGCAGATTGATGATGCGCGGAATACCGAGCGAATAACGAAAAATGGCTAAGGTCGCGTCGGCATCAAAAATTGGATCGCCGTTCGATCCCGCAATACGAAGGCGCTGGATGATGTAAGACTTCGTTTCCTCGAGATTGAAAGGATGGGTTTTAGCGCGCAGCGTCAAGCGCTGGCGCAACTGCCGTAACTGCGGCTGCTTAAGGCGTTGTTCCAGTTCCGGCTGTCCGACCAGAACAATCTGCAGGAGCTTTTCGGTGAAGGTCTCGAGATTGGTGAGCATACGAATTTCTTCGAGCACTTCGTCGGAGAGGTTTTGGGCTTCGTCGACGACCAGCACTGCCGTCTCACCGGCACGATAGCGATCCAGCAACCAGTTGTAGAGACGCTGGAGCAGTTGGCTCTTCGACTTCGCATCGCAGGGAATACCGAAATCCGCCATCATGAAATCGAGCAACTGCGGCACATCCATGCGCGAGTTGAAGATGAAGGCCGTTGCTACTTGCTGCAGCCGGAGCCACTCCATCAACTTATTGATCAACGTCGTCTTGCCGGTACCGACCTCACCGGTGAGCAATACAAAACCTTTGCGGCTCTGTATGCCATAGGTCAAACAGGCGAGCGCCTCTTCGGTGTGCCGCGTGAGGAACAAGTAACGCGGGTCCGGATTGACGTTGAACGGGTTGGCGCGAAGTCCAAAAAATTCTTTATACATAGGCTTTATACACAGGCTCGATACATAGGCTTGCGTTAGACCTCGACGTGCTCATGTTCTTTTGGCGAACCAGGATCTCTCCGGCCCCAGAAACGGCGTCGTCCGTTGCCATTGCCGTTGGCGTTTGCGTCGTCCTCTTCTTCGCCCAGCCAGGGCACGGAAATCAGCAGGGGCAGATCCATGATGGCGGCAGCATCTTTTTCGGTGCGGATCGACTTGTCGCTAAACTCCAACCAGATGGCGATGAGGGCACCGAGCGCCAGACCGGCTCCCAAACCACCGGCGGCGAGAAGTGGGCGGTTGGGAAAGCTTGGAGAATCCGGCATCCCGGCCGGGCCGAGAGGCTGCATCTGCTCGCCCTGCTGCTGGTTTTCCATGTTACTGCCCAATTCGGCAGAGCTTTTCTTGGCCATCAGATCTTTGTAGAAGGCCTGAGCATTGTCGTTGTCGCGGGTGAGCAACTTGTACTGCTCTTCGACACCCGGGCTCATGTTGGTACGGCTCTGGTAGACGTTAATCTCGCCTTGCAGTCTTTTCTGGTCGATCGTAGCCTGCTGGATCACGCCCTGATACTGGTGAATCTGCAGACGGAGCTGGCGGATTTCCGGCGGTTCCGAGGCATTGGCCTTTTCGGTCGTGTCGGTAGAGTTATCGGTGGCGGCATTGACTTCCTTAAGTTTTTTCTCGACCTCGGCAATGTCAGCTTTGGTTTTGATCACGTCTGGATGATCAGGGGTGTAGCGTGCCTGTAGTTGGAGCAATTGCGCCTGCAGTTGGGCCAACTCCTGCTCGAGCGTCTGGGGATTGGTGCTAGACTGCGAAGCCTTCCAGGCGGCGATTTGCGATGCGAGCATGCTTTCGGTATAGGCCTTATCCTGCTGAGCGCGGCTCAGGGTCTGGGTAGTGGCATCGAGTTGCGTGTTCAGCGACATCAGCATGCGCATGTTGTTGTCGGAATCACCGGGCAACTGTCCCATGTATTGCTTTTTGAAAGCGGCGAGCTTGGCATCCTGCTCGTCAAGGGCGCGTTTTGCGTCGTCAACCTGCCGGCTGAGAAATTCGGTCGTGCCCTGGGCAACGTCTGCGCGAGAACGCAGGTTTTCGTCGAGGAGAAGCGAGGTCAGGGCATTACATACTTTCTGTGCGCGAACCGGGTCACTGTCGGTGTAGCTGACAGTAAATCCTGGTACGGGCTCTTCGGTGGACTGTTTTTTCTTCTTAGCGCCTGAAACTCCCGCCATATTCTCAGCTGAACTCAATGAAGTGATCACCGGCGCGACCACCATATTCGACTGAATGTTTGAGATGAGCTTGCTTTCATCCTCTGGCTTGACAATCCCGAGGCTCTTGACCATGGGACTTAAGCGGCGAACACTTACAACCTCCTGGCTAAGAGTCTGTACGCGTTCGATAAAATCGGCCGTAATTACCGGCTGGACATAGTTGTCCGGCACTTTCTGGCCTTGCACGAGAACCGTGGATTGGGACGTGTACTTCGGCGAGAAAACAAAAGAAACAGCGAAGCCCCCCAGCGCAGCAACCGCAGCCGGGATCAAAATGACCTTAAGGCGCCGCCGCAGCATTGCCAGGTAATCGTCCATCGTCAGTTCGCGATTTTCACTCATAGCTATTCACCAATCCGGCCGTCTGAGACGGCCACAAAGTTATTCGATCCGAGTTGGCCTGGGGTGCCACTCGATCCCAACGGTGCCGATGTTCCGTTGATCAATCCTGCCGCTGGCGCCATCCAGCGTAATCGCAGTATTAAAAGCCACCTCACTGAAGCGATATGCGGCAAAGAAATCGTAGGAGCGTCCCAGATGCTTGCGAAAGACTGCTCCCGCAGAACCTTCGTTATAACTGGACGCAGGCACACCGATCTCAGCGGACTGAAGTTTCGCATTATGCGAGAAGCTCAGATCACCATAGAAATCCCAAGTGCGTCCCAGGGGACGTTTGTATCCAAGTCGCGCCGCCTGGGTTTCGGCGCCGGCGAAGAAACCCGAGCCCGACGAAGTGAATTTTTCGTAGCTCGCAATCAGGGAGGAATGGGCGAACTTGTAGTGCAACTGGACCCGACCGCTGACCGTCCAATGCGACAGGTACCCACCCTCTTCTAGTTCGGTGTATTGCGGACCGGCGCCGGCAATGAAACTCAAACGGCCAGTGATGGTATGGCTCCAGCGTATGTTAAAGACGTGATTGTAGATTTGGCCGCCAGTATCCTCAGGGAATTGAAAGAGCTGGAAAGCATAGACGGCGCCGATCTGATCATGACGCGAAATAAAATGAGAGTAGCCGCCCTCAACCGTAAACTGGTCACTGTTAACCAGGATCTCAGAGGGATCATAGAAATGAGCATTACTGAATCCGCTCGCCACGGTGATTGCAGAAACCGGATTGATGGCTTGCACCGCATCAATAATTGCCGTGTTCGCAAGCCGCGGAATGGTTCCAATCGTACCTAATGCCGCGCTGGTAAAATTGTCGGTGCCGGGTAATCCTCCGCCTATCATTCCAATACCCATTCCGCCTGCTGCCAGACCCAACCCCGGGAGGCCTCCATAGGTGCCGATTTCAAAGGAACCGTCCGGCAGGTAACTGAAGGTGTCGCGGAGCGTCACTTGGCCAGTGCGCCAACGGGTTACGCCTTCAAAGCCGAACGCCTGCAATTGTTTCACGTCGAAAGGATTGCCGTAGAACGCTCCACCGCCGAGATACTCCAAAAAGAGATCGCTTTTCGGCCAGAATTGCTGAAGGTCAAAAGCCCCGATGAGTCGGGTAATGGACTCCAGTCCACTCCCGCCAATCTGGTTGCCCCCGTTCGTGTCAGCTGACTCGCTGACCTGAAGAGCTGGCGAGAAAAAACTGCGGCTCGCAGTGTGGAGATCGAGGCTCGGCGTGTCCAAGCTAGTAACCGGTGGGTTCTCCGGGCTTAGCACCGGCGCATTTTGGCCGAAGGCTGGCACCGGAGTGGTATCGGGTTGGGATGGGGGCTGGGGATTACTCTGCGCGACCGAGCAAATGCTCACGGCCAAAACCAGCAGCGCCAACCGGATTGTTTGCATTGTTAGCATTCTCTTCATCCGTAGATCATCTTAAAGATCGTCTCTAGGCGTCTTTTACGGGACGACTATTGTATCCCCCGGCTGTAGCAGATAATTCTCGTCGATTAACTCGCCTTTAACCAGTTTTCGATAGTTCACCGGCAGTTTCTCTTGTTTACCGTTCTGGGTGCGGAGAACGTAAATGCGCTTGGTATTGGCAAACTGACTGATTCCGGCGCTGGACAAGGCCTGGAGAACGGTCATGTTCGGCAGCATCGTCATCGCCCCGGAGTGCAAAACCTCTCCGGTGAGATAAACGCGCTTGCTGTTGATCGCAGTGACCACCACGGTGACGCGCGGGTCGGCGATGTATTTTTTTAACTTCTCCGTGACTGACACAGCCAACTGCTTCGGGGTCAGACCGGAAGCTTGGACATCGTCAAGCAAAGGAAGAGAGATTTTGCCATCGGGACGTACCGGTAAGGTGGCAGTAAGGTCAGATTCTTTCCATACCGCGATGTGAAGCACGTCCTCGGGACCGATAATATATTCAGGACCGCCTTGGCCGTTCGCAGTATCGATTGCGACCTTGTCGGAAGCGGGACTGGCAGCGGGCGCATCCTGCGCCAAAGCGACACTGCCGATCAGGATTAATGCCGCGACCACCGCTCTCCACGTTAATTTCATATCTTCTCCTCTAGAACCTTAATTCCAGGTAGAACCTCTTAATTCCAGGCATAGTCTGAAATGCTATGCTCAGGCCCCGTACTGTTCATAGCCAATCTGCTTTAACTTGTAGAGAAGCGCTTTATAGCTTATCTGCAATTCCTGCGCGGCCCGGCGCCGATTCCAGCGAGTGCGAGTCAACGCCTGAAGAATCAGTTCCCTTTCGGCCTCGCGAGAAGCCGCGCGCGCCGCATCTTTGAGAGAAATTTTTTCGCCATTACCGTTGTGATCGACGCGCCGCAAAAGGGAGCGCAATCCGCCCATGGCAAGGGTTTCATCACCAAGTGCAACGATCGCTCGGGCGGCATCTTTCAATTCGCGAATGTTTCCTGGCCAGTTGTACTCCAGAAAGAAGTGCTGCGTTTCGGGACTGAGGGCTGGTGTTGTGCGGCAAAAATCACGCGCGGCGGCCGACAGAAACCAGTCGCGCAGAACAGGGATGTCTTCTCTCCGCTGGCGTAAAGGCGGGAGCCGCAAACAGACGCCGCTGATTCCATAATAAAGATCTTCGCGGAACTTGCCGGCTTTGACCTCGGGCTCCAATTCGCGCGAGGTTCCGCAGATGAATCGTGGCACACGGCTGTGGTCGACACCATTCAAAGCGATCTGGCGAACCAGTTCTTTTTGGGCTGTTGTCGTCAAGTCTCCCACTTCCTGGAGATAAATAGTTCCACGTTGGCCATCACAGGCGGCCAGAGTTTCTTCAGCCGCTTCATGGGCTTGCAACACCTGGAAAGGCTCCGCTGCACGGGTGGAAAGTATATGGATGCGGGCCGCAGCCGCCGCTTTGCCTGAACCATGCTCGGCCACCACCAATACTGGAAGGTCGTTCTGCGAGAGCTCGCGGATCACGGCTTCGACCGTGCGCATACCGACGCTGATGCTTTCAACCCAGACACGAGCTCCAGCGCTAGCCAGTGCTCCCTCGGTTGCCAGCATTTTTGGTCTGTCGATATTCATAATCTTGGATTTCACTGTTTCGCGACCAAGACAGCGGGGAGAGAATCTCTTGGACGACAGCTTCCAGAGTAACTAGAGCACACTAGCTGCCAATCCACGGCAAACCGGCACAACCTAGCAAAACAATATGTGCTTGTCTTTCAATGACTTGAGCCCAACATCCGCAAAGTCAACCGGTTGACACATTATCATACTGCGGACAAATGGGAAATTTATTGCCCACTCCTAGGGTAATCCTTTTGGCATTACTTCCCCCTTGTCCCCAGACACAAATACCTGACTACATATAATCAATGGGAACTTAAAGCTGCCGCACGCGAAATGAGGTCCAGATATATGCTGAGAGGAGATAGGAAATAACAGTGATGTTTTTGACCATCAGACGAACCCACTAGATCAGCCGGGGGGGTTTTGATTAACATGAAAAACTCCTAGACCTCACTCATTCGCGTCATTCTGATGGGCCCAAAAAGTGCTCGTTTTGTCTTTGCGCGAAGCACCGCTTTCGCATATTCTCGAAGCAAGCGCGCCCCAATATGGCTAACTCTGTAGAAGCACCTCCGGGCCTCTCGACCAGCGACGCCATGGAGGCCAGTAACGAAGCCAGTAGGACGACTAGCGAGTCCAGTAGAGCCAACAAGAGTAAATTGTCTTCTGGCTTGCTCCCATGGCAGGCGGTGGCGCTGCTAGTCCTTGTCGGTTTGCTTTACGGCTCGGTTCTTGTTCGGCTATTTTTGGAGTGGGTCGGGCCTTCCCACGATCCTAATTTCGAGCACGGAATCTTCGTTCCTCTTTTTGCACTGTTCATTCTCTGGGAAAACCGAAAAAAACTACAGGCAATCGCACCCGCGCCGTCGTGGACCGGTCTTCCACTGATAGTCCTTGGCCTGTTGCTGCTGATTATCGGAGATTTCGGCGCCGAGAATTTTTCCTCGCGAGGGTCGCTGCTGATTCTGCTGGCAGGACTCATCGTCCTGTTTCGAGGATGGAGGTTTTTTCGCGCCGTCCTCTTTCCCTGGGCCTTTCTGTTTCTGATGATCCCTGTCCCCACACTGGTTATGCAGCACGTCACATTCCCCCTTCAGTTACTGGCCTCAAAACTGGCTACGGCGATGCTGGATTTAGTGAACGTTCCGGTGCTTCGAGAAGGAAACCAGATCATGCTCCCCGCCATGCCGTTAGACGTGGCAGAGGCCTGCAGCGGCATTCGCTCATTGCTCACCCTTGTGACTCTTTCCATCATTTACGGCTATCTATTGGAGCGCCGGTTTTGGATGCGCATCTTCCTGGTATTCTCTGCCGTACCCATCGCAGTCGCCGCCAACAGTTTTCGAATCTTTGGCACTGGCCTCATCGTCCAGTATTGGGATCCCGAAAAAGGAAAGGGGTTTTATCACACCTTTTCGGGATGGCTGATTTACGTAGTGGCGCTAATCATGTTTTTTGCCTTGCATCGGTTGGTCTCGCTCATCTTCCCGCCGGGAACCAAGAGCGACTCAATTGCGCCGCCCGATCCTGTTATCCGGCCTGCGCGGTCTTCGCTCGAACTCCAAGTACAGCACGGTCAGAACGGCGCCGTGCGCTTCGGGATTGTCGCCGCACTCTTGCTAACGACGACTGTCCTCCTTCGGGCGCATCCGCACAGCGAGTATTTTCCTCCGCGCGCGTCTCTGAGTTCCCTGCCTTCGCAAATCGACGGTTGGACGGGTACTGACGACGCCATTGATGACGAAACTCTCAAGATCCTGGGACCAGGCGAATTTCTGCTGCGAGACTACCAGGAGACGAGCCAACTTCAGCCTTGGATCAACCTCTATATCGCATACTTCCCCACCCAACGGGCGGGCGACACGATCCATTCGCCAAGTCATTGCCTGCCGGGCGCGGGATGGGTTCCCACATCACGTGAGGTGGTTTCGCTTTCGGATCCCGACGGTTCTTCGTTCCCAGTGAACCGATATATAGTCTCAAAGTCGGGCGACCGGCGGCTCGTCCTCTACTGGTTCCAAGCGCACGGGCGCGCTGTGGCCAGCGAGTACGCTGCCAAATATTATCTGATCTCCGATTCCATTCGGATGAATCGCAGCGACGGCGCGCTGGTACGGCTAATGACTCCCATGCTCGACGGTGAATCGCCCGACGCCGCGCAGGCGCGCATGATGAAACTTGGGTCGCAGTTCCTTCCGCTGCTGGACAACTACATTCCGCGTTAATTTGCCGGTAGGAGCGATGGCAAAAAAATAATTAGTGGTAGAGGCGCGGTTTGCCGCGTCTCCCCGTTCGCAGCTAGTAGGCCCAGCGCAGTACCCCCGCCAGACCACGATCAAACTAGAATCCTTAATCTCCGCCCATCAAAGCCTGATATTCAGTAGGTGAGTATCCCGTGATCGACCGGAAATCATTAATAAGGTGCGCTTGATCAAAATATCCCAGCTCCAGCGCAAGGTCAGCCCAACGCGGCTCGTCATTCGAATTGAAACGCTCCACCAGTTCATGCAGACGATAGCGACGGATCACCCACTTAGGACTGACTCCAACATATTCGTTGAACATGCGCTGCAGCGAGCGCTTGCCGATTCCGGTTCTGTCGACTAGATCGTCGACCGTCTTGATATCGCGCTCCTCGAGGATGCGCTCTACAATCGTTCCCACTGCCTCGATCACCGCGTCAGGCTTGGGCATCCGCGCGCGAAAAAATGCGTTGGCAGCTTCAACCTTCTCATTCTCTTCACCGGATGAAAGCAAAATACCTTCCAGGGCATTTACATCTTTCCCAAGAATGCTCTCTGCCGCTACAATGCGATCGGCAAGCTTCGAAGTGGCGAACTTCAGAAAAGGACGAAAGCCTCCCGGCTTGAATTTGATTCCGAACACTTGCGACTGGCCTTCGAGCACACGCGAGAACATCCGGGTTTGCACTCCGGCAACGACCGAACCCGCGGTCTCGAATATCACATGAACATTCGGATGCGGCAGACTCTCCGCAACATAAGGCTCGCACCCTCTCAGATCCCATCGGATCATCCAATAATGCGCAATCCAAAATGCCAGATCATCCGCCGGACACCGGCGCGCGTGCCGCATCTTTCCGGCAGGCAGATGTTTCCTTAACATGCCCCGCGCACGGCCTACTTCCGGATCGTAAATCTCTTCGACTTCGGCTGCGGGGACCTGTCGCGTTTTTCCAATCATGGCTGCCACGTTCTGGTTATATTCTCCTTCAACAACGAACGAGAGGACAAACCTATGGCTGAATTATTGATCCGCAAATCAATTGACATTGACGCTCCGGTGGAGACCTTATGGAGGGTGCTCACCGATTCAGAATTCATCAAGCAATACATGTTTGGTTGCACCGCCGAAACGGACTGGAAGCCCGGCTCGCCTTTGCTCTGGAAAGGCGCTGCCGACGGCAAGCTGTATGTTAAGGGACATATTGTCTCTATTGAGAAACCGCACCGTCTTGCCTACACCATTTTCGATCCGAACTCGACTATTAAGGATATCCCGGCGAACTATCTCACCATGACCTATGAGCTCAAGAAGCGCAACGAACGCGCCTCGGTGCTTGAAATTACACAAGGCGATTTTTCTGCGTTGGAAGATGGCGAAAGGCGTTATCAACATTCGCCTGACGGAGATGATTCGGTGCTGTCAGGAATCAAGAAGCTAGCGGAGGCTGAAGCGTACGCGACATCTCGAAGCTAGGCATGAATGCGGGTTTGTTTGGATTCCTGATTCCTCGTCTGCGCGAATGCCTCCGGCAGGAAGCGCAGCAGGTCCGTCGCTACCAAAGAATTCTCGCCAACAGATGCAACGGCCAGGTCTCCGGCTAATCCATGAAGGTAGACGGCAAGCGCCGTGGCCTCAAGCGGGTGCTTAGGATGTTGTGCGATCAAGCCAGCGACCATTCCAGTGAGGATGTCTCCCGTACCGCCGGTGGCCATGCCGGGATTGCCGGTGGAATTCACCCAGACCGTGCCATCCGGCGCAGCAATTAGAGTGCGATGCCCCTTGAGTACAACAATCAGTTCGTGCTTGCTGGCGAAGCTTCGCGCTACTTCCAGGCGGTTCGCTTGAATTTCGGGAATGCTCCTGCCCGTCAAGCGTGACATTTCTCCAGGGTGCGGGGTGATGACCACAGTTCGCCCACTACCGTTTAGTTTGTCAGCCGCGCCTTCGAAAGCGTTCAGTGCATCGGCGTCCACTACCATGTTGACTATCGATCGGGCGGCAGATGATTTGTCGCCGCCATCGACGATGGCGCGCACAAATTCGGCAGTCTCGGGGTTGCGCGAAATTCCTGGGCCAATGGCGAGCGTCTTGCGTTCCAGGAGCGCATCCAGGCCGGGGCCACGCGCTTGCAATGAAATTGTGCCATCTTTTGTTTCGGGCAGCGGCTCGGTCATGACTTCAGGATGAAAGGAAGATACGGTCGATAGCAGAGATTTTGGCGTGGCTATTGTTGATAGTCCCGCACCAGCTTTAAGCGCTGCAAATCCCGCCATCGCCGCAGCGCCCGCCTTGCCTAACGATCCGCCGATTACGACCACATGTCCGTAGCTGCCTTTGTTACCTTCGCGCGCTCGCGGCGCGAGCAGCGGGGAGAAATCTGGAGGTGTACTCAGGTGAAGACCGAGTTGCGAAACGATAGCTTCTGGCGGCGAACCGATGGGCGCGATTACGGTAGGCCCGCTGGTTAGTGCTGCAAAGACGTGCGCTGGACGCGGGGCAGTAAAGGTCACGATGGCACCTGCGCGGGCGTGATCAGTCGGAGCATTGGGCGGGCGCATGGCGTCGGCATCGGCTCCGGAGGGAATATCGACGGCAACGATCGGAACTGACGCCGTATTCATCTTGGAGATCGCCGCAGCGTAGAGCGGGCTGACCGGCGGACGAAAACCTGTGCCGAGGATTGCATCCACGATCACGTCCGCGGCGAATATTTCGCGTGCATCGAACGAATCCAACTCCTTAGCCTCGCGCACGATTACGGGCACAACGTTTTGTGGCCTGAGAGTTTCCAGCATCTTCTGAAACATTACTGCTGCATCCCCGCGCAGATCTTTAGAATCGCAGAGCAGAAGAACTCGCACGGCACGACCGACTTCTACCAATCTGCGTGCTACAACAAATCCATCGCCCCCGTTGTTGCCCTTGCCGCAGACGATACCGATGCGCTCCGCCTGCGGATAATCCGAAAGAATGAAACTGGCTACAGCAGTACCGGCGTTTTCCATCAGGGCGATGGAGGATACTCCGAAGCGCTCCGAGGTCGCGCGATCAATTTCGCGCATTTCCACCGCGCTGACGATTTTCATAGACGATGTGTTCCTCGCAGAATTCGAGTATAGCCGGGCCTTCGTCCCGCGCGCAGTGACAGCGGCTTGTGCCGGGCGTTCTCCGGTTGTTACGATGCCTTACTATCATGCCAACCCTGATCCCCCACCCCACGCGCATTGAATCCGCTGGAACGAAACCGAAGATCATTGAAGAATATGTGGGCCGCGTCAATACTTCGACCAGTGGCGTTAGCGTTGCTCACATGCGCAGTCCAGAGGGCTGGGAGGAACCGGGCCAGACTCCGGAGTTTGACGAATACACCGTGGTTTTGCGGGGAACGCTGCGAGTGCAACATAAATCCGGCGGAATCGATGTAGCCGCCGGCCAAGCGATCATTGCCCACCGTGGCGAATGGATTCGCTACTCGACTCCATTTTCAGGCGGTGCTGAGTACATCGCTGTTTGCCTGCCGGCATTTTCACCCGACACAGTACATCGCGACAGTTAGACCCGCGTCGGTTGGTCGCTAAAATTTAATCTACTTCTTCCACCAGAGTTTTCATGGCGAGGCTATCGGGAGTGTTGAGCTTCGTCAGTCCTTCGATCACGCCCTTGCGTTCTTCCTCGGTCCGGTTCTGGCTCACCTTCCACTTGCCTTCGAGCCGTTTGATCTTCAACTCCAGTCCGACAATCCCCTTCAACTGCGTCTTGATAAAGTCGGCTGGAGCATCACTGACCTTCCATGGGACCGGCGATGCGGCCTCATGGATGCTGGTCAGTTTCTCCACGTTCGCCAAAAGCCACTGCTCATCCTGGATCACTTTCAGAGGGCCGTATGCGTGCACGACAGCGTAATTCCAAGTTGGGACTTCTTTGCCGTGTGTTTTTGTCCCGGGATACCAGTTGGGTGTGATGTAGTGCTGATGCCCGGCAAAAACTGCAAGCGCATCCACCGTCGGCACAAAATCGCGCCACTGCGTGTTGGCGCGGGAGATGTGACACTTCAACACTCCGAACTCAGAGCCGTCTGCTTCCAGGACCATTGGAATATGCGATGCAAAAAGGCCAGAAGCTCCTAACGTCACGAGTGTAGCGAGCGGTTGCGCAACCATCAGCGCGTGCATTACGGAAACGCGTTTCTCTTCGTTATGCCTTGGAATATACATTCGGACCCTCGATTCCATCCTAGCTTCGCCAGCCTAACCAGTCCATTTCCCCTTTGATAACCGGACGCGCCACTTGTGAATTCGGCGTCAGTTACCGGGCGGACTCACGGAGATTAAGAGACTGGATGCAAAGAAGGGGGTCCGCGTGCTGGTTAGGACAACTTCACGATTCCAAGCTGAATCTTCGCGGACGCATTTCTAAAAAGCACTCACTCCAAACTGAGCTTGATACTTCACACACTGAGATTTATTGATGGGAGTGTTTCTGTTTGAGCCGGCCGCGATAGGGGTTCGAGCTTTGGGTAGTCAGTCCGGGATTCTTCGCACTTGTCCCAGTGAAGTTGATCGGCGGATTTGGCTTATCTTTTACCGGCTTTAGGGCTGGCCCTGTCTTCTTGGTGGCTGATCCGGTCGGTTTAGTGACGTGGGCAGTCTGGTGTTCCAAATTTTGTAAATCTTTGGCATTCGCGCCGGAAGCCGTCGTCGAGCCTGGCGCCTTGCCGACGGGCACGATTTTTGCCGGCGCCTTTTCAGGGGGTTGTTTCTTGACCCTGAAGGTGTCAGTTTGCTGTGCCGAGCCGACAACACAAAAACCCAACAGAACGACCGCAACCGCCAACAACTGCTTCTGCTTTGAAATTCTCATCCTCAATACATTGCTCCGATAACTTCTAGGTACTCACCATTGGATGCACGCACGCTGCCATCCCACTCTCGAATCTTATTTATGTTAAACCCGCCGCTCAGGGAAAGCACTCGCGAAAAGATAAAGAGGGTCAATGAGTTAGTCAGGAAACCGCTTCACTGGCACATCGGCTGGGAGTGTGGAGGTTGTGCTTGATGTGCAATACCCTGCACATTCATTTTCCAGATTGGGGGCTTACGTATTGGCGCACGTCCCCTGCCAGGTAAAATCTGCTCGAAATATGACCTATAGAACTTTAGCCGCCCATAAGTACCTGCTAATCCCTGCATTAGCAATAGCTTATAAGTTATAGCCGCTATTTCTTCCTTTGCACAAGAGTTCATGCCTGCCGAAGTGATTTGGCTGGACACTGAGTGGCCAGATGCCGCGCCCAGCTGGGCCTTTCGCGATCTATGGCTCAGGACGGCCACGGGTGACACTGATCCTGCCCGAGCTGGGATTTGAGAGCTCCGGTGACCCGAAATCCCCCGCCGTGGGTATGCGGACACGGCAAATAGAGGTCGCATTGAAAGGTTATCGATTCGATCGTCGTTTGGTCATGTCCCTCGTGATTGCAGGCGGCCTGCTGCTTCTCACAGGTTGCCAGGGCTTGTCCGCGGGTACGGGTAGCACGAGCACCGTTGGCCTCGGGACCAGCAGCCTGAACTTCGGAACTGTCCCGCTCGGCACCACAAAGACGCTGACGGACACGCTGGTGAACAATACCTCGTCTTCGGTCACTATCAGCGCGATTAAAGGGCTGAGCTCCGAATTCCAGGTCACTGGTATCGCGCTGCCGTTGGTCTTGGCTGCGGGACAGAGCGCTCCGTTCAGTGTTGTGTTTCAGCCGGCAGATCCCGGCGATCCCACCGTGACCATTTCTTTTGTGGGGGCGAACGCGTCCTATGCTTCCCTCCCGGTCACTGGTACCGGAGCCACGTTTGGAAAGCTCTCTCCGAATCCATCGCAGATTGCCTTTGGAAATATCAAAGTTGGGTCCAACCAAACCACCTCAGTCACGCTTGCAAATAGCGGCGGATCGGATCTTACCGTTACTCAAGCAACGTTGAGCGGTGCGGGATTTGCGATGAGCAACCTCACCACGCCATTGACTCTGAAGACTGGAGCGTCGGCTTCGGTTACGATCACCTTCGCGCCAACCGGAGCCGGTAATTTCAGTGGCAGCGTCTCATTTGCTACCGTGACCGACGGACAAAACGGCACTGTAGTACTGAGCTTTTCTGGCAGCGGAGTTACGCCAGGGACACTCTCACCTAACCCTTCAAGCCTGGCATTCGGAAGCGTACAGGTGGGTACTAACAGCAGCAAGACGGAAACTCTGACCAATACTGGCGGATCCACCGTTAATATCACGCAGGTGGTCCCGAGTGGATCGGGCTTTTCCGTCAGCGGCCTCACTCTGCCGCAGCCACTCGCCGTGAATCAAAGCGTCACGTTCAACGTGATCTACGCTCCTACGAGTGCAGGGGCGGCGAGCGGGGCGCTCAACATTGTCTCCAACGCATCCAACTCATCACTCAACATTCCGCTCTCAGGCACAGGCCTGGCGGCGGGCGCTCTGACCGCAAATCCAGCCAGCGTGAGTTTTGGAAATGTGACGGTTGGCAAGAATCAGACCGTGTCGGTGGTGATTACAAACACGGGAGGAGAAGCTGTGACTTTGTCCAGCGCATCGGCATCCGGCAGCGGATTTAGCGTCACGGGTCAGACGCCGACCACCCTCAACGCCGGACAAAGCACAACATTCAATGCCATCTTTACTCCGACTGCCGCGGGTGCAGCTAGCGGCACGCTAACCATCAGTTCCAATGCGAGTAATGCAACTCTTTCCGTACCACTTTCCGGAACAGGCATCGCTCAAGGCCAATTGGGAGCGAATCCTACCAGTTTCAGCTTCGGAAACGTACAAGTCGGCACTTCGAAATCGCTGACCGGAACCTTGACCAACTCTGGAGGATCGAGCCTCACAATTTCAGCTGCTTCCGCGAGTGGCCCCGGATTTAGTTTGAGCGGGCTCGCCGCTGGTTTGACCTTATCAGCGGGCCAGAGCACGTCGTACACAGTACTCTTTTCTCCGACGACAACAGGCGCAGCCAGCGGCAGCGTGAATATTACTTCCAATGGCGTGAATCCAAGTCTGAGCATTCCACTCTCGGGAACTGGTGTGGCACAGGGAGCTCTGTCTGCGAATCCGACGAGCCTTGCTTTCGGCAGTGTGCAGGTTGGCACTCCGAAGTCGATGACCGAAACTCTTACCAACAGTGGCGGGACAACTCTCCAAATATCGGCGGCCACTGCCAGCGGTTCCGGATTCAGTTTGAGCGGCCTGGCGCTGCCTGTGACTCTGAATGCCGGCCAGAGCACATCCTTCACGGTAACTTTTGACCCGAGTGCTAGTGGCGCGGCTAGTGGGAACATCACCATCACTTCCACCGGATCCGATTCCAACTTGACCATTCCGCTTTCTGGAACCGGCGTGACACAGGGAACACTAACGGCGAACCCTTCTAGCCTCGCGTTTGGCAACGTTCAGGTTGGCAGCAGCACGAACTTGTCGGAGACTCTGACCAACACTGGCGGAACGAGCCTCACGATATCAGCTGCTTCTGCCAGCGGGTCGGGATTTAGCTTGAGTGGACTCGCCGCTGGCTTGACATTGGCTGCGGGCCAGAGCACGTCGTTCACAGTGACTTTTGATCCGAGTGCGAGCGGTGCGGCCAGCGGAAGCGTCAGTATTACTTCCACCGGATCCGATTCCAACTTGAGTATTCCGCTCTCCGGAACTGGTGTGAAGCCGGGAACTCTATCTGCAAATCCAACGAGCCTGGCGTTTAGCAGCACTCAGGTCGGCAGCAGCACCAGCTTGTCTGAAACTGTTACCAATACCGGCGGATCGACGGTCGCCATCTCGGCGGCAAATGTAACCGGAGCGGCTTTTTCGATCAGTGGATTAAATAGCTTCCCGGTCAACCTTGCGGCCGGCCAAAGCGTGACATTTACTGCAACATTTACGCCTACTAGTGCTGGTGCGACGAGCGGCACGTTGTCCGTGGTCTCGAATGCATCGAACTCCACGCTCAGTATTGCGCTCTCCGGAACCGGGACGGCAGCAGGGACTTTGGCGGTTTCTCCAAGCAGTCTAAGCTTTGGCAACGTCGCCGTCGGGTCAAGTTCGGCTTTAACCGGTAGTCTCACTGCCAGCGGCACGTCGGTTACGGTTACATCGGCGAGTCTCAACAACAGCGAGTTTGTGCTCTCCGGATTTTCTCCAGGAGTAACCATCGCTGCTGGTCAATCCATTTCTTTCACCGTCACCTTCACACCGCAGGCGAGTGGAGCCACTTCAGCTACATTATCGTTCGCGAGCAATGCATCCAATTCGCCTGCTGTGCAAACAATGACGGGTACCGGAACGGCAGCGACTCAGCATACGGTGGACTTGAGTTGGACCGCCTCGGCCGATGCGGCGGGTTACAACATCTACCGCGGCGCTGTTTCGGGCGGTCCTTACACTATGATCAACTCTTCACTCGACGGCACGACATCCTACACCGACAGTACGGTCGTCTCCGGCCAAACTTACTACTACGTAGTGACAGCTGTGAATAGCGAGTCGCAAGAAAGTGGATACTCGAATCAAGCGCAGGCGGTCGTTCCTACTCCGTAACACGGGGCTTGTGCTGGTTGGAGAACCGGTACTGGAGGCCGGATTCGATCCACAGATCGGGCGGGATGAGTACAGCCACAAGTAAAAAGGAAAACGGCTTGGATCTTATTGACAGCGAAACTATTAGTCGTGTTACCACTATTCTGTCTATGACTTGTTAGTATCTTAATAGTTGCACGTGCTTGCAACTATCGCAAAAAGTATCATCTTGACAGTAGTCACCAAGCATCGTTAACTAGAACTGGCGTATAAGCCTCGCGCAGGATGTTCTAATCCTCCCTGAACTCCCTCCTTCCAAGCGATTTGCTAATTTGCCGTCCGTAAAGAGGGAGTATTTCATGAGAAACAAGAACGGAAAATGGTGGCTGGCGGTTGTCATAGCTTGTTGTCTAGCCCCTGCGGCGTTTGCTAATCCGGGACGCGACCACGATGAGCTTCGCTATCCTGAACGCGGATGCAATCCGCAATCACGGGGGAGATGCCAACCAGCCCAGCCAGCGGTACAAGTGCCGGAAGGCGGTTCCGCCGCCATTTACCTGCTTGGAGCTGGACTCACCTGTATAGGAGCCATGTTCCTGCGATCCAGGGCAGCAAAGCCGACGCAAGCCTAACTTGTACGGTCCGCGAGCAGGTCTGTTTTGCGAGTGCGTCCAGCCGCAATGCAGGCCTGCTTTCTAATCGCTTTTCGTATCATTGATTTGGCTGTCTAGATCCAAATTTGGAGCGGGTGGGACGGAGTCGGCACCGCCGCTGTGACCCTGGTCGGGCCCATCGCCTACTTCACCCGCATATATCAGCAACGCTCAGACGCGGCACCGAAAGATACTTCACCGTCGTCTTCCGACGGGCTCTTTTCACTATACCGGAGTTTTTTATTCATAAAATTCCGACTCGACCTTTATTGCCTATCCAATGGACACGCTCTTCCGATTGCGGGGCATTTCGTATGTCTCTCTAGTAGAATGTGCTTGATTCGTTTCTAGTCATACGCTTGCTGACGCAATTCATTTACTGTACTGGCCAAGATTCTCCAAGCGAGGAGCCTCCCCCGACGTTTCTTTCTGGGCGCTAATCAATATGCGAAATCAGATTTTGGTCACGGGCGGAGCTGGATTCATCGGATCGAATTTCATATTGCAATGGATTAAGCAGGAATCGTCGCCCATCCTGAATCTGGACAAGCTTACCTATGCGGGAAATCCGCAAAATCTTGAATCAGTCGTGGCGCATTCGTCGTATCAGTTTCATCAGGGAGACATCGTCGACCGCGATCTGGTGCGAACCCTTCTGCAACGCGAGCAGCCTTGCGCCATTGTTCACTTTGCCGCCGAAAGCCATGTCGATCGCTCTATTCACGGTCCGGACGATTTCGTGCGTACAAACGTCAATGGCACTTTCAGTTTGCTGGAAGAAACCCGCGCCTACTGGTCCTCCTTAGCGGAAGACGACCGCAAGGCTTTCCGCTTTCTACACGTTTCCACCGACGAAGTCTACGGCTCCCTTCGCGAGGACGATCCGGCCTTCAGCGAAACCACTCCCTATAGTCCCAACAGCCCGTACTCCGCGTCCAAAGCCGCTTCTGACCATCTGGTGCGCGCCTACCATCACACCTACGGATTGCCCACGCTGACCACGAACTGCTCCAACAATTACGGTCCCTATCAATTCCCCGAAAAGCTGATTCCGCTGATCATCTTGAATGCTTGCAACGGGAAGCCTCTGCCCGTCTACGGAGATGGCCAGAACGTCCGCGACTGGATGTATGTGGAGGATCACTGCAGCGCAATCCGCATGGTTCTCTCCAACGGCCGTGTCGGCGACACCTACAATATCGGCGGATGCAACGAAAAGAAAAATCTGGAGATCGTAAATACTGTCTGCGACTTGCTCGACGAACTACGCCCGAATGATCCGGTTGTGCCCCACCGTAACTTGATCGCATTCGTCAAGGATCGCCCCGGTCACGATCGCCGCTATGCCATGGACACGCGTAAAATCGAGCGCGAACTCCATTGGCGCCCCAAGGAAACATTTGAAACTGGAATCCGCAAAACAGTCGACTGGTACTTGCAACACCCAGACTGGGTTCAGAACGTGACCACCGGCGGTTATCGCCAGTGGATCGCGAAGCAATATTCGGTTTGAACAATATTCCCACTGAACAACAATAGAACTTCTCATGACCACTTCATCGCAACCAACCTATAAAGGAATCATTCTCGCCGGAGGCTCCGGCACCCGGCTCTATCCCATCACTCACGCCGTGTGTAAGAGCCTGCTGCCCGTCTACGACAAGCCGATGGTCTACTATCCGCTCTCCATCCTCATGTTGGCGGGCATTCGCGATATTTTGGTCATTTCAACTCCTGAGGATTTGCCGAAATTCCAAAACCTGCTGGGCGATGGCAGCAACTATGGAATTCGCATGCAATACGCGCCGCAGCCCAAACCTGAAGGCATCGCGCAAGCCTTCCTGATTGGAAAAAAGTTTATTGGCGCCGACTGCTGCGCGCTCGTCCTCGGCGACAACATTTTCCATGGACACGATCTCGCCAAAGAATTGCGCGCCGCGACCCAGCAATCCAGCGGAGCGCGCGTATTCGCCTACCCGGTGCACGATCCCGAGCGTTATGGCGTAGTTGAATTCGACGGTAAAGGCAAGGCTCTAAGCATCGAGGAAAAACCCAAGCAACCGAAGTCCCGCTATGCCGTGACCGGTCTCTACTTCTACGATAATCAGGTCGTGGAAATCGCATCGAACCTGAAGCCTTCCGGCCGCGGAGAACTTGAAATCACTGACGTGAATCGCGAGTACCTCCGTCGCAAGCAACTCGACGTGTGTGTCATGGGACGAGGCATGGCATGGCTGGATACCGGAACGCATGAAGCTCTGATGGAGGCTGCGTTATTTATCCAGACGCTGGAGAAGCGCCAGGGTCTGATGGTGGCCTGTCCCGAAGAGATCGCATATCGCTCCGGCTACATCACGGCACAACAGCTCGAAGCCATCGCGCAGCCGATGCGAAAGAATTCTTACGGCGCATACTTGTTGCAGCTCTTGCAGGAGCAGGTTTTCTAACTGCGCGAGCCCGAGACATCCTCAGTGAGCAAATTAAGATGAAAAAAATAGAAACCAGTCTGCCGGGAGTATGGCTGCTCGAACCGCGAGTGTTCGGTGACGACCGAGGGTTTTTCCTGGAGAGTTATAACGAGCGCATGTTCGCGGAGCTGGGAATCTATGACAAATTCGTGCAGGACAATCATTCATATTCCAGCCGGAATGTGCTGCGCGGCCTTCACTATCAGATTCAGCATCCCCAGGGAAAACTCGTACGCGCCATCACCGGAGAAATTCTGGACGTGGTGCTCGACCTGCGACAATCGTCTCCGACCCTCGGGAAGTGGGAGTCGTTCCGGCTCTCCGGCGAAAACAAACGCATGCTGTGGGTACCCATCGGATTTGCTCATGGGTTCCGCGTAGTCTCCGAAACCGCCCACGTTACCTACAAGACCACCGACTTCTATGCTCCTGAGCACGAACGTTCGGTTTCGTGGAATGACCCCGACCTCGCTATCGATTGGCAACTTGACGGCGAACCAACGGTCTCCGGCAAAGACCAGCGCGGGTTGAGATTCCACGATTGCGACAGATTTCAATAGTTCTAAGAAACTTTCTGGAGAAAAAGTTCTCAACAAAAACCCTGAACAAATGTTCAGAATAAAACTCGACGCCGCTAGTATTTCCTTCAACCCATTCGGCAGTTACAATCAGAAGCCGGGGAATCACAATCAATCATGATGAACGCTAATCGAGTCCAAAACGCAATTGCCAAATCCGCACCTCCCCAGATAAAGACAACGACAAAGATTATGATGGTATTCATGAGCACCGTAATCGCTGCCGGAACTGTCGCCATCAACCCCGCACTCGCCGCGCCCGCCGACTTTGGGCCCTCTAATCCTTTCTACGCGCCCAGCACCCTGCCGTTTCAAGCGCCACCGTTCGACAAGATCAAGGACGAGGACTTTCAGCCCGCCATCGAGGCAGGCATCGCGCAGGAACAAACTGAAATCGAGGCCATCGCCAACAATCCCGAGCCTCCTACCTTCGACAACACCATTGTCGCCATGGAAAAGGGCGGGCGGTTGCTCAATCGCGTCATGTCAGCCTTTTTCGGCGTCACCGGAGCAAATACTGATCCTGTCCTCCAGAAGGTCAAGACCACCGAGGCTCCCAAACTTGCCGCTCACGCAGATTTCATTCACCTGAATACGAAGCTTTTCGCGCGGATCAACACCATCTACAAAGAGCGCGCCGCGCTCAAGCTCGATCCTGAATCTCTTCGCCTGGTCGAGCACATTTACGACGAGTTCGTACACGCCGGCGCAAATCTTTCCGAAGCCGATAAAACTGAGCTGAAAAAACTCAACGAAGAAGCCTCTTCCCTGTCGGATACCTTCACCAACAAGATCCTCGACGGAACCAAAGCGGGCGCTTTCGTCACCACCGACAAAGCTGCGCTCGCCGGACTCTCCGACGCCCGCATCGCAGCCGCTGCGCAGGCCGCCAAGAACCGCAAGGCTGAAGGCTTCGTAATTCCGCTCCAGAACACCACCCAGCAGCCTGACCTCGTTTCGCTGAGCAATCGCGAGACGCGTCAGACCATTTTCGAACATTCCTGGAACCGCGCTGAACGCGGCGATGCCAACGACACCCGCGACACCATCGCTCGCCTCGCTCAGCTTCGCGCCCAGAAAGCCAAGCTCCTAGGTTATTCGAGCTTCGCCGCTTGGAAGCTGGAAGATCAAATGGCCAAAACTCCCGAAGCCGCATTGCATTTCATGGATGCCATCGTCCCTGCCGCGACTGCAAAGGCCGCAAGCGAAGCCAAAGATATTCAGGACGTAATCGATGCTCAAAAAGGCGGCTTCCAGGTTCAGGCTTATGACTGGAATTTCTATTCCGAGCAGGTTCGCAAAGCCCGCTACGACATCGATGATGCCCAGGTAAAACCCTACTTCGAGATCAACAATGTGTTGGAAAACGGCGTCTTCTACGCCGCCACTCAGCTCTATGGAATCACCTTCAAAGAGCGGCACGACATCCCTGTCTACCAACCCGATGTCCGGGTCTTCGAGGTTTTCGACGCCGACGGAAAACACCTCGCTCTTTTCTATTGCGACTATTTCAAGCGCGACAACAAAAACGGTGGCGCATGGATGTCTGAATTCGTCGGCCAATCGCACCTGCTGGGAACGTCTCCGGTCGTCTACAACGTCGCAAACTTACCCAAGCCAGTCGAAGGCGAGCCCGCCCTGATCAGCTTCACCGACGTCATTACCATGTTCCATGAGTTTGGACACGCCCTGCACGGCATGTTCTCCAATGCCCAGTACCCCAGCCTAGCCGGCACTTCAACCGCTCGCGACTTCGTCGAATTTCCCTCGCAGTTTAATGAGCACTGGGCCATCTATCCCGCGGTATTCCATCACTACGCCAAGCACTACAAGACTGGCGAGCCCATGCCTGAAGAACTCGCCGCGAAAATCCAAAAGGCTGCGACCTTCAACAAAGGCTACGACATGACCGAGCTGCTGGCCGCGGCCGAACTCGATATGCAGTGGCACTTTCTTCCTTCAACCGCGCCACTCCAGAAGCCTGATGAGTTCGAGAAGCAGGCGCTCGATAAGACCCATCTCAACGTCAGCTACGTTCCGCCCCGCTATCGCTCCACCTACTTTAGCCACATCTGGGGAGGCGGATACAGCGCCGGCTATTATGCCTATCTCTGGACGGAGATGCTCGCCGATGATGCCTATCAATGGTTCGTCGATAACGGCGAACTCACCCGAGCAAACGGCGACCGCTTTCGCCAGATGGTCCTGTCGCGCGGCAACACCGAAGACCTCGCCAAGATGTATGAAGCGTGGCGCGGGGCTCCGCCCAACTCAAAGGCGATGCTGAAGTACCGCGGCCTTGAGTAGTCGACTTACGACCAAATAGCGCGTTCCGAGGCAACTTTCCACCCCTGCCTACGCGGACGGCTTTGCGCGTAATCTCAGGTACTACAACGTTGGTTATCTCCTATCCGGGAAAAGACCAATTTAGAATGAGAGTTCAATTTGGAACTCTCCCAACCTCCTCTCGGATCGGCCACTTCACCGATGAAGACCGATGACGAGCGATGAGTTTGTCGCAAGTGACAAGCGGTAAAGCTATAAAAACTAACTTCTGGGAAGGAACCAATCTTCATGGCAACTGGTGCAGTAACCGCTCGCGAACCAAAGGTTGATGCGAAAGGCGAGACGCCGGAAACGCCCCAGCCACAGCCTCTCACCATAAAGCAGCGCATCAATCGTCTGCTTCACGAGATTTTCGAAGGACACGAAGAGCATCTGGGCTGGCATCAGTAACCACACGTCCCTCCGCCGAATTGAAGTGCCGCGCCAAAGGTTTTTCTACCTGGCTGCGGCCAGCGATCGCAATCAAAAGAGAAATCTTGTGATAATAGTGATGCGAGGGGCATTCTCGTCGCACGGATTCCCCGTTCGCAAACAAACTCAAATTAAGGATTTTTCATAATTCAGCATGACTGACTTTACGCAGCTTAGTTCAGAGGACATCGCCCGCGTTCGACAACAGACCCAGGAAAGCTACGACGCTCTCAGGGCGAAGGGCCTCAAGCTCAACCTGACCCGAGGCAAACCCTCGTCGGCGCAGCTCGATCTGAGCGCTGAGTTGCTATCACTTCCTGGCACGACGGATTACATTGCCGAGGACAAAACCGATTGTCGCAATTATGGCGGTCTGCAGGGTCTCTCGGAAGCACGCAGACTATTCTCTGGAATTATGGGAACAGTGCCAGAGCAGATCGTTGTCGCTAATAACTCCAGTCTCGCTTTGATGCATGATGTCACTATCTATTCGTTGCTCAAAGGAACCTGTGACAGCGACTCTCCCTGGTCAAAGCAGGGAGAAATTTCATTTCTGTGTCCCGTCCCCGGCTACGACCGGCATTTCAAGATTTGCGCGGACTACGGAATACGAATGATCCCGGTCCAACTCAAGGAAGATGGCCCAGACATGGATCAGGTGGAACGGCTCGTAGCACAGGACGCATCCATCAAGGCGATGTGGTGCATCCCCAAGTACAGCAATCCGACCGGCACCGTCTATTCGGATGCTGTTATCGAGCGCCTGTCGGCCATGAAAACCGCAGCTCCAGATTTCCGGCTCTACTGGGATAACGCCTACGCCGTCCATCATTTGACGGACGAACGCATCGAGATCGCCAACATCATCGAACTCTGCGAACGCCACGGACATCCGAATCGTCCGTTTGTCTTTGCCTCCACCTCCAAGATCACCTTGGCCGGCTCCGGATTGGCGTTGTTTGCCTGCTCAAAAGATAACGTAACGTGGCTTCTCGCACGGCTGACGCCGCGGACGATTGGTCCAGACAAAATCAACCAGTTGCGTCACGTTCGCTTTCTAAAGAATGAAAGTGGAATCATGCGGTTGATGGATCGCCACAGGGCCATCATCGCGCCCAAGTTCCAGAAGGTACTCGACATCTTCGACGAAAAACTGAGTCGTACCCCCAACGTGAACTGGACGAAGCCTAAGGGCGGTTACTTTATTAGCCTCGACGTTCCCACAGGCTGCGCGCAGCGGGTCATCTTTCTTGCCAAAGAGGCAGGGATCGAACTCACGCCTGCCGGAGCAACTCATCCGTACGGAAAAGATCTCAACGACCGCACCATCCGCATTGCGCCAACTTTTCCGGAGCTGGCTGAAGTTGCACAAGCCGCGGAAGGCGTCGCTCTCTGCGTTCTTCTTGCTAGTTCTTAGAAATAGTTCTGAGAAATTTACTAGTCATCCACAGTAGCCGCGTCTCTGTCTCAATTATCAGGTAAACTGGTAAGTCTCCTCAGTTACCTCCCGAGAAGGCTTCACGTCTCCCGACGTTGTGGAAGATCGTTGGTGGAGGAGAAAGCCTCAAAAAGCTTGAGGTTTAAATTCACAACCTAGTATTCGAAAGAGGATAAATTCGTGAGCACCTACACACTTCCCGAAACGCACAAGGAGCAAGCCCGCGTGAGCCCGGTCAAATATGTTTACTTTTTCGGCGGTGGAAAAGCCGATGGCAACGGCAAGATGAAAGACGATCTCGGCGGAAAAGGCGCCGGCCTGGCCGAGATGACAAACGCAGGATTGCCTGTGCCCCCCGGATTCACCATCCAGACTGAAGCCTGCCGCGAATACATGCGGCACGGAAGCGTTTCGAAACAAGTCGATCGAGAAATGCAAGAGGCGCTGAGCCAGCTCGAACAATTGCAAGGCCAGAAACTCGGCAAGGGTGATAACCCGCTACTGGTAAGCGTTCGCTCGGGCGCGAAATTTTCCATGCCAGGCATGATGGATACGATCCTCAATCTTGGCTTGAACGATCAGAGCGTGGAGGCACTGGCAAAGCGCAGCAACAATCCTCGTTTTGCCTACGATTCCTACCGCCGCCTCATCCAGATGTTCGGCAGCGTGGTGCTGGAGATTCCGAAGTCCGATTTCGAAGAAGTCTTCGATGCCAAGAAAAAGCAGAAAAAGGCCAAACTCGATACCGATCTCGACGCTAAAGCGTTGAAGGAAGTCATCGAAGAGTACAAGAAGGTCGTCAAGAAGCACAGCAAGCGCGACTTTCCACAAGATTCGCACGAGCAACTCGTCATGGCGCGCGATGCAGTGTTTCGTTCGTGGCAGAACGACCGCGCCAAGCACTATCGCCGTATCAACAATATTTCGGACGAACTGGGAACGGCGGTGAACGTCCAGGCAATGGTCTACGGAAACCTTGGCGACACCAGCGGCACCGGCGTAGGTTTCACGCGCAATCCGGCAATCGGCACCAAAGAATTCTATGGCGAATTTCTGATGAACGCGCAAGGCGAGGACGTCGTCGCAGGTATTCGCACTCCTGTTCCAATCCTGGAACTGGAAAAGGTAATGCCGGATGTTTACCGGCAGCTCCGTGAAATTACCACGCGGCTGGAAAATCATTATCGCGACATGCAGGATTTTGAATTCACCATCCAGGACGGCAAGCTCTACATGCTCCAAACGCGCAACGGCAAACGCACGGGACTTGCGGCTGTGCGCGTGGCGATTCAGATGGTCGAAGAAGGATTGATCACCAAAGAAGAAGCGATCTTCCGGGTCGAACCGAACCAGCTATACGACTTTCTGGTTCCGCGTTTGGATGAGAAGAAAGCGAAGGTTGAGGTTCTTGCTACCGGCTTGCCCGCGTCCCCCGGCGCCGCTGTGGGGCAGATTGTATTCACTGCGGATGAGGCGGTGGAAAAGGCAGGACATGGCAGCAAAAGAAATCCCGTCATCCTGGTTAGAGCAGAAACCACTCCCGAAGATATTCACGGCATGGAAGTGGCCGCTGGAATTCTGACTTCACGCGGCGGCATGACCAGTCACGCGGCCGTAGTGACGCGCGGCATGGGGAAATGTTGCGTCGCTGGAGCTGGCGACATTGGCGTGAACGAAAAAGCTGGCGAGATGAGAGTGAAAGGCCAGATATTCAAGCAAGGCGACTGGATTTCTCTCGACGGAACCACTGGCCGCGTCATCAAAGGCAAGCTCGCTACTCTCGACGCCAAGCCCGATGATCCCGAGTTGATGAAGTTCATGAGTTGGGCTGAGCCGTTCCGCAAGATTGGGGTACGAGCCAATGCCGATATTCCGCGTGACGCGAAACAAGCCCGCGCGTTCGGCGCTGAGGGCATCGGCCTATGCCGCACCGAGCACATGTTCTTCGCGGAAGACCGTCTTCCGCATGTGCGTGCCATGATTTTGGCGGATAACGAAAAAGATCGCCGCGCTGCGCTGAAGAAATTGTTACCCATGCAACGCGCCGATTTTATTGGTCTGTTTCGCGCAATGGATGGCTTGCCAGTTACCATCCGTTTGCTGGATCCACCGCTGCACGAGTTTCTGCCCAAGCGCGAAGAGTTGATGGTCGAGATCGCTGTGCTGGAAGCGACCAAACCGCGCTCACCGAAGTTGAAAGGGCTGACGGCTCTGCTTCGCCGGGTCGAAGAACTGCACGAGTTTAATCCCATGCTCGGACATCGCGGCTGCCGCCTTGGCATCACGTATCCCGAGATCACTGAGATGCAGGCGCGCGCAATTTTCGAGGCGGCCGTGGCCGTTGCGAAAGAAGGTGGCAAGCCGCACGCGGAAGTAATGATTCCGCTCATTGCAACAGTGAAAGAGATGGCTCATCAGGGCGGCATCGTTCGACGAGTGGCCGATGAAGTGTTTAAAGAAAAAGGGACAAAAGTGCATTACATGGTGGGGACGATGATCGAGTTGCCGCGCGCGGCGCTGATCGCGGACGAGATCGCCAAAGAAGCCGAATTCTTCAGCTTCGGCACCAATGATCTCACCCAGACCACGTTCGGCTTCTCGCGCGACGACGTGAACAAGGTGCTGCCGACTTATCTCGCGGAAGGCATCATCAAACAGGATCCATTCGCAGTTATCGATCGCGGCGGAGTAGGCGAACTGGTTCGCCTCGGAATCGAACGCGGACGCAAGACCCGTCCCAATCTGGAAGTGGGAATTTGCGGCGAGCACGGTGGAGACCCATCATCGGTTGAATTCTGCCATGCGGTGGGAATGGATTATGTTGCCTGCTCACCATTTCGCGTACTAACCGCGCGGCTCGCAGCGGCGCAAGCCGGTGCGAGCGACAAGTTGAAGGTCGAGGGCGGAAGAACGAAATAGATATTCGAGCTGCGGTGCACACAGGTGTGATGATTCAGCCTGTGTGCGCCGCGGTCCCTCCGCGCTTTTTTGGTTCCAGTTGACAGTCGAAATCTCAGCCTTCGTACATCCGAAGGTGTTCTCTGTCCGACTTCTCTGTCGGAAACCGTGCGATTCATCTCGAGTAAACCTTTCACTGAAATTTGCCGATAGACATCTCATTAAGAAGTTCCTCGCGCACTTACGATGATTTCTGAGAATCACTCGCGCCGTGTGGCTTAAGGAGAACGCATGAGGTTAACTGTTGGGAAAAAGCTGGGACTGGGCTTTGGTGTGATCCTTGCCTTGATGGTCTTCGGCGCGACCACGAGCTATCTGAAGTCAGTCAAAATCAGACAAAGCCAGGACGCGGCCTTTGAGGTACGGGTCCCGTCGCTCAAAGCCGCGATCAGGCTGCAGCGAGATCTGAATCAGACCCAAGTGAAAGGCCGTCAAGCTATTTTGGCCGGAGCTCAACTTGCCAGGCGAGAAGAAGCGAAGAAGCTGTTCGACGGAACTTGGAGCGATGTCACGAAGGACATGGTCGGGATGGACGAATTGGCTCCCAAATGGATTAACGAAGAGAACCGTGACCAACTAGGCGAGATAAGAAAACAGCTTCTATTGCTCCACGCAGTTCAAGAGGCCGCGATCGTCCATGCAGGCGGCAGCGAGCGCGATGCGGTCATTGCCGCAGGTAACGAATCCGCAGATCAGGCGACACCGATCAATAGAGCGATAAAAGCATCTCTCGGGACCATGGCAGATTCGTTCGATAAGCTAGTGGACGAAAGCAAGGAAAGTCTAGAGGTAGCTAACCGTTCGCTCAGTTTGACCATGACGATTACTACGCTCGCGGCCCTGGGCATTGGCATTTTTGTGGCAATTTATCTGAGTCGCGGCATTGCCGGCGCAACGCAGTCTGTCCTCGTCCAGGCCGAGGCCATCGCAGCCGGCGACTTGACTCGTGATGATCTGAAGGTTCGCAGCCGGGACGAACTCGGGGACTTAACCACCGCCGTCAATAAAATGAGCGGCAGCCTAAAACGCATCATCCTTGCCATCGCCGAAAACGCCATGCAGGTGGCCAGCGCCAGCGAGGAATTAAACAGCACCAGCCAGCAGATCACCGCCAACTCCGAAGAAACCTCGGCTCAGGCCGATGTCGTTTCAAAGGCCGCACAAGCAGTCAGCCAGAATCTTCAGACCGTCGCCACCGGTGCCGAAGAGATGGGCGCCAGCATCAAGGAAATTGCCAAGAACGCCACCGAGGCTGCCAAGGTCGCTACCGCCGCTGTCAAGGTCGCCGAGACCACTACTGCCACGGTATCCAAGCTGGGCGATTCCTCCACCGAAATCGGACAGGTGATCAAGGTCATCACTTCGATTGCGCAGCAAACCAACCTTCTCGCCTTGAACGCCACCATCGAGGCCGCGCGCGCCGGAGAAGCCGGCAAGGGTTTTGCGGTCGTGGCGAACGAAGTGAAAGAGCTGGCCAAAGAAACCGCCAAAGCTACCGAGGACATCAGCCGCAAGATCGAAGCCATTCAGACTGACACCAAGGCGGCCGTGGACGCCATCGCATCGATCTCCGGTGTCATCAACCAGATCAACGACATCTCGAGCACGATTGCCACGGCCGTGGAAGAACAGAATGCGACGACCAACGAGATGTCACGCAACGTGAGCGAAGCGGCGCACGGCAGCGGCGAGATTACCAGCAACATCGGAGGCGTGGCAGAAGCCGCCCAGGGCACCACACGCGGCGCCACTGACACTCAAAAAGCATCGCAGCAACTGGTCGAAACCTCGACCAAACTCCGTCGCCTGGTTGAGCAATTCAGGATTAACGCTGAAGGATCGAGCAAAGAAACGGCTGTGAGCACAGCCGTCAAGGCCAAAGCGGCTTATGCCTCCGCATGACTAAAGTGCGCCTGCACGACGCCCGGGTCACCACCAAGTTTTATGTTTTATGCCACTCCTCGCGTTTTTATCGGCGCTCTCATATCGGCAACCGAAGTCGTGCGCTCCGAATTTCGGACAGCGCGGGCCGCCATAGGCTTCAGCCACAACAAAGCCATGAATGCGGCCAATAGATCGCACACAATCATCGCCCAGAAGACCTTCGTCCACGAACCAGTCCTGGCAAACAGCCATGCGGCACCAGGCCCGGCAAAGGCAGCAGCCACGCCTTTTGCGGTATACACGATTCCATAGTTGGTGGTTGCCCACTTTCTTCCATACAGGTCGCCGGTGAGCGAAGGAAACAGCGAGAAAATATTTCCCCAAGCGAAAAAGCACAGACCTGATAACACAACAAACCAGACCGGGCGGTTGATCAGTTGGAGCAACGCATAAACCGCGATTGCCTCCAAAACAAAAGCAATGAAAATTGAATTCTCGCGGCCGATATGATCCGACACCCATCCCCAAAAGGGACGTGTGAAACCGTTGAGTACCCTGTCTACGGTGATAGCAAGCACTAAAGCCGTCATGCCGAAGGCCACAACAATGTTATCCACATGGTACGAGGAAGCCATCGGATTAAGTTGTGCAGTAACCACTAAACCACCGAAGGCTAACATCGTCATCATCAGATAGATGACATAGAAAGACGGCTGTCGGAGCATCTGCGCCGGTGTCATGTCGACAGCCGAAGTGTTCACTTTCGCCTTGATCTTCGCTTCTTTCTCTTTCCAGTTTGACGGTGTCCAGCCCACTGGCGGTCTTGCTAAAAAGAGCGAACAAGCCAGCACCACCACACCTTGGATGATTCCCCACACAATAAACGTATGCTGATAGCCTGAAACTTTCAGCATGGCAGCGATGGGAGCAATAGTCGTCGCGGTGCCTACGCCGAAAGCTCCGGCGGTAAGGCCCACGCAGAGACCGCGATGGTCGGGAAACCATTTCAGCGCGTTCCCAATAGCGCCCCCGTAAACGATCCCGGCGCCAATACCGCCCACTCCATACCAGAAATACAGGCCGTTGATCGTCTCCGCATATCCCGATCCGATCCAGCCCAGTCCGACCATGATTGAGCCCAGACCTAGCATAAATCTGGGTCCGATGATATCTACAAGGTATCCTTCGAAAGGTACGAGCCAAGTTTCCAGTGCGACAAATAAAGTAAACGTCCACTGAACAGCGACCAGACTAACGTGCAGATGTGCCTGAATGGGTTTGGTGAAGAGAGTCCACGCATATTGCAAGTTTGCGATCGCCATCATCGCGACGATGCCCGCCGTCAACTGGACCCAACGATTGGGGATACGAGAGGGGTGGATTAGAGAGTCCGGAGATGCAGCCATAGGTATGTCTCCAATGACAGCGCGTTACACGTTAACAGCGCACTGCAAGAACTACTTAGTTCAGCAGAATTTTGCCAGCTCACTTATATGGATGTGAACTCGCGGAACTCTTGGCTCATTACTGACCATAATATATACTGGTCCAGTTATCGAACCACTTGCGGGGGCAAGTTATCATGCTTGCCTCGAGGTGTCAAGGATTCACTCAAATCTGAGGCTCGTGATGTCGCGAGCTCCTTTGTGAAGCTAGGTGTTAAGTTCGAGATATCACCATGGATGAGAGCCTGCGTGGGCAGATTGGGACTTATGTATCGCACCTCGATGGCCTGATCCGCCGCGGACGCCAAGTTCGCGAGGCGTTGACGAATGAGCCCTCCAACAGCTCCGTGATTGCAGCCACTCGTGCCTGGCAAGAAGATTGCGGCGTAACCATCAATCAATTATCCGGAGGCAGCAAAGCTCACTGGCTTGCCCGATCGTTCAGCGAGGCCTTCCTGATGCGCTCAGCGGACGGCCACGCTGTCGCAGGAGCGGCTCCGACCGAGATTGTTACGCGACTGCTGGGCGTCCTAGAACAAGCCGAGGCCACGCTCTCGGGAATTGGCGATAGCCAGGGTGTTTCCGGACGTTCGTCTGTATCCTCAGAGGCTTCACCTCCCCACCGGTTCGACTTTGTTCACAACCCTGAGCTTCGGCCCATCGTGGAGCAGGCCTTTATCGATAGTCGAAGAGCCCTCGAGCAAGCAGACTATGAAATGGCGCTGCGGACTTCTTGCGGAATTCTGGAGGCCATCGTAACTGACGCGCTGGAGCACAAAGGGCTGAGTGCGTTGATCGCCTCCGGCGCTCCCACCGATATGATTGCCGATTGGTCTTTCGACACGCGGCTCGCTGTCGCGGAGAAAGCGGGACTCATTCGCGGCGGGTGCGCACGACTACCGGCGGTTGCGCGCACATATCGAGATCATGATGACAACGGTCTAAAGTCGACGGTCTCCGAGCGTGATGCACGGCAAACGGGGCAGGTGCTTCACGTCGTGATGAGAGATCTGGATCCCGGCCGGTGAAACGCGGTAAATGCCGGATGCTCTTCCGTCTTGTCAATCTCTTAATTAATCGTCATCCCGCTAGTCTTCCAGGTTTTGCCGGAATACCGGTTGAGACGGATCGATGCTACCGCCGATCACGGCGACAAGAAGCTCGCGGTATGCGTTCTCTGCTTCTGCTAGCGAGGCAAAGCCACGTTCCCGCTGTAGGGCTCCGCCATCTGCATAGATGAGCGTGAAATACCGGCCCGATGAATACTGTAATTCCAGCAACTTGTTCGGCATGTCAGGATCCCCTTCCTGACCAAGCACGTCCATCAGCGCCACAGTCCACCGCTTACCTTTCGGGTCGGTAACGACCTCGCGCTCGAGGTATTGCCACTCGTCCATGCTCCACAACGGCATCGTTACTCCAGCAGATCATTGTTCAAGTAGATCATCGAGCGCTCTTGCAACTTGCGACCCTGTGAATGGTTTCGGAATCAGCGAGACTCTTCGAGCATTTCGGGAACGGAGGCTTGCGTCAGCCTTTTCCGGTGTGTCACTGATGATGACTATGGGGAACTCGGCGTGATTCGGATGATGACGCACGCTGTCGAAGAGCGCCTCGCTCATGTCATAAGAAGAGCAGTCGAGCACGACCGCATCGGCGTGTTGCTCCAGAACCAGTTCGTTCACGGCAGGGGTATAGCCGTCTGCGTACACCTCATAGCCTCGGTCGCGCAGGGCAAACGTCAGAAGCTCGGCAACCTCCGGCGTGTCGTCGATGAGCAGGATACGGCGCAAGCGTAAGCTACTTCTTACCGGCGCCGGCGCCGGGCAGCCGTGGCCTCTTGCCCGCGGAAGGCTCCAGATCCATAACCCACACTCGTCCGCCGGCCGTGTAATAGGCACGGTGGTCGTTTTCGATCATTGCGCCCCAGGCTTCGAGCGTCCGCATCGCGAAGGTAGTTCCTTCGAAGTTGTTACGGGCGTGGTTCAGCACTTCATTCGTGTGCCAGTTGTCGGTAAGGATAGCGTCGCCTGGATGCACGCGCAGGACGGTGTAATAGCGATCAAACGCCGCTTCCGTCCGCACGTCTCGCGTTGAGCCCCGCTTTTTGCCTTCAGTGACGATGTAGCTTTCCTGCGGTTCGGGGGCTGCAGGCGGTGGAGTCGCTTTAGCGTTCATCATCATACAGTCTCCGCTACGGCAGTGGCTTCTGCCGCAGATGACATATTGACCAGGTTTTTCGCATCCGCGGCCTGGATCAATGCCTCAGGAAGCGTCACGCCCATCATCCGCCATTGGTCGTTGGCGAACTTCTGCAAGGTAGCGATGTGTTCAGCATGGAGGTGACCAAAGCGGCCTTGCAATTTCAGATATTCAGATACTGGACGCATACTGGCCGGGCGGAAGCTGTAGTCATAGGCACGCTTCTCCGGGCTCCATTCCCACATGGGATAGAGTCCGCATTCCACGACGAGGCGACCTAGATCGATGGAGCGCGGTGTCTCATACACGAATCCCTTCTGGCATGGGGTATAGACCATCAGATAAGCCGCACCCTTGTGGTTGAGTCCCTTGCGTACTTTATTCATCAAGTCGATGGGGTAGCCCACGCTCGCGGTCGCCACGTAGCAGTGAGGATGGCCGGCTGCCATCATGCGGGCGAGATCTTTGGGAAATAGTTTTTTTCCTTCCGGAACTTCCGGACCCGGAGGAGAGAATGTGGTCATGCCCCCATAAGGCGTGCGCGATGATGCCTGGATGCCGGTGTTCGCATACTGTTCATTGTCGTAACAGATGATCAGGCAGTCGTGATTGCGATAGAGTGCGCCCGAAATCGAGGCCAGTCCGATGTCGGAAGCGCTGCCGTCACCAGCCTCGCAGATAATATTTGGAAAAGCACCCTTCCACTTGCCCTTGCGGATCATGGCTTCATAGGCCGCTGCAACTCCAGCTGTGAAGCTGCCCGCACTGCCGATTTGGGTGTGCGCCCAAGGCACGTTATAGGGAGTACACAGATACGAGCTGTTCGCGACATACATGCAGCCGGTCGGCCCGACCAGGATGGTATTGTCGCCCGCCGCCTTACTCGTCATCCGATATTGGATGGAGGGCCCGCAACCGGCACAGGTGCGATGGCCGGGAACAAAGGGCTCGCTGGACGGCAATTCAGGGTTGAAGAAGCGCGCGCCCTGATTCGGGCTGTCGAGAATCGGGAGTAGCTGCCGCTGAACTTCTATCGTTGCCATATCATTCCTCCGTGGCCGAGCGACGCCCGGCTCTCCATCGCTAGATCTCTTATTCTTCGAATCCCACCCAATGAGTGCGCTTTTCGATCTTTCCGTGTTTCTGCACTTCGAACATTTTCTCAGTCATCCAATAGAATTCCTTCAACACAATCGCCTCGCCTCCCATCCCCGCCATGAAAGAGAGGACAAGCGGCCGCTTGGAGCTTTCATAGAGAGCCGCGCAAACCTCGGCGTAGAGCACGCCGCCACTGCTCACGCTGCCGAGTCCCATATTCGTCTCGATCACGCCCACCACTTTGAATTTACTAAGCACTTCCTTCACACGATCGGTCGGGTAGGGCCTGATCGTTCGTAGCCGTACGAGACCGACTTTCAGTCCCTTGTCGCGCATGTGCTGAATGGCGAATCGTGCCGTCACCCCGTGAGCGCCTTGCAGGAAAAAGACGACATCGGCGTCGTCGGTCATGAACTCTTCAAGCCATGGGTCATAGCGTCGCCCGAAGATGCTCGCGAACTCCTCATGAACTTCTTCGATGACCGCCATCGAATCTTCCATGGCGCGCGCGCGCTCTAACTGGAGCGGAGGACCCTGCTCCGGCATGATCTGCGGGCCATGTGACACCGGATGCCGCGGATCGAGCGGGTAGGGATGCTTATACGGCGGCAGGAATTCTTTTACCTGGCCGGAATCGGGCAATTCGACGTCACCCGTGATATGAGAGACAAAGAAACCGTCCTGGCAGACCATCTGCGGCAAAAGCACGCGGGGATCCTCACCGATGCGATAAGCAATCAGGTGATTGTCGAATGCTTCCTGCGCGTCGCAGGACCAGCCCATGAGCCATCCCATGTCGCGGGTAGAGAGCGCGTCGGTATGCTCGGAACCGAAATCGCCGGGCGGATCAAGCGTGCGGTCAGCAATCATCATTTGTACCGGCATACGACTGCCGGAAATCGGCGAATAAAGTTCGTAGGCGAATTGGACGCCTACCCCTGAACTGCCGGTGAAAACGCGAGCTCCGCTAGATGCAGCGCCGTGCGCGATGCTCAATTGCGAGTGCTCGCTGTCAGCCACGATGTACTCGGCATCGAGTTCTCCGTTGGCCACCATTTGCGCTAGCGCCATCATCGTCGCGGTGTAAGGGCGGATCGGATAGGCCGCAATCACATCGACATCGGCGTACTTGGCGGCCTGGGCTGCCGCAACGCAGCCATTGATCCGCACTGTCTTCTTTTTTGCTGCGGTAACCGTTGCCATGATTCACTCCAATTTCTGAATGTTCCGCTTCTAAATGTTCTTCGGGGCTCGATCGCCCAGATTCCGCAGTTCCTCCGCCTGCCGTCCGTGCAATCCCGGCGAGATGGCGAATGCTGTATCCATGCGCACGACTCCCGTGTCGAAGTCGAGTTCGGGCACGCCCTCTAGGCAGCCCGTCGGACATTCCTCGATGCACACGCGGCAACCTTTGCAGTAGTCGACCAGAATCTTATAGAGGCCGTTTGAACGTTCCGGACGTGTGATGCACGGCTCGGGGCACACCAGATAACAGTTGTCGCAGGCATTGCAGGTGCCACAACTGAAACATCGGCCAGCTTCCTCTACTGCCTGCTCTTCCGTAAAGGCCTGAATCACTTCCTCTTGCGTTTTTCGCCGAGTTGCTGCAGGCAACAACTGCTGTTCAACGCGGGGGAAGTGCGGAAAATACGTCATGTTCATGCGATTCAAATCGAAGATGACGTCAATGGGAATCGTCCGTGGCTCCAATGACTCACCACGCAGCACTTTGTCCAAATTGAAGGCGACGCGCTTGCCATCGCCTACCGCGTTCACAACCATTAGCGGCTGACCTGATCCCAACTGCACGATGTCGCCTGCCGCAAAAAAGTTGGTGTTACCGAGACGTCCGAAGCGATCGATTTTGATGGTGCCACGCTCGGTCTTGAACTCATCTGGCAACCAGCCGAGTGCCGCCCTCTGTCCAATGGCGATGATCACGTTGTCTACGGCAAAGTGGTTCGGAGCCGCTTCTCGATCGACATCGATGGGCGAAGCATTGATAGCGCCAGAGAAGCGCGCCGGATGCAGTTGCACGGCCTCGACTTTGCCGTTACCGAGCACGGCAGTCACTGCCCGGCCGTGCATCAGCTCCACGCCTTCTTCGAGCATGTCGTGCAGATCTTCTGAAGAGGCTGGCATCTCATCGGAGTTGGCCTCCACCGTGATCATCGTTACTTCCGCGGCCCCTTGCCGTAGCGCTTCGCGGGCACAGTCGATGGCGGTGTTCCCGCCGCCGATCACGGCCACCCGAGCACCCAGCTTGACTTTGGATGTGCCCATGCCGATATCGCGCAGGAACGGCAGTCCGTAATGTACGCCTTCTTTATTTTCACCCTCAGCTCGCACGCTATTGGGCTCGGTGAGGCCGACAGCCAAGACGACGGCGTCGTAATTCTTTTTTAAGTCGTCCCAGGTGACATCTTTCCCAACTTCGACATTGGTCTTGATTGTGATCCCGAGTTCGACGAGGCGTTCGATCTCGCGATCGAGTACGTGCTGTGGAAGCACCCAGTCCGGAATACCGCCGCGATTGAGGCCACCGGCTTTCGGGGATTTCTCAAGAATCGTCACTTGGTAGCCGAGACGTGCAAGCTGGTACGCGGCACTATGGCCTGCCGGACCTGATCCGACAACGGCAACTTTCTTACCATTGGGTGTCCCAGCCTTAACCACATCGGTCGGTAGCGCCTGTCCGAGATCGCCGAGAAACCGCTCGACCGCGCGAATCGAGATGGCCTCATCGTACTTCCCACGGTTACACGCTTGCTCGCAAGGGTGATAACAAACTCGTCCAGTGACCGACGGAAAAGGCATGTCTTCTTTGATAAGGGCGTAGGCGTCCAGATACTTGCCGCGCTTTACGAGGTCGAGATAGCCCTGGATCTTTTCATTCGTTCCGCAAGCATTGTTGCAGGGCGGCAATTTGTCTCGATATACCGGTCTGATCGAACGCCAGTTGCCAGTCGGGAAAAGATCCTGGCCCTTTTCCTGCGATGGCGCAGGTGTAATGCCTGCGAACGGAATCTGCAGCCGTTCGGGAATTTTTGTGCCTTTGGTCGACATGTGATCCTTCCTATGCTGCCACTGGGTTCAGCTTCATGATGTGCAACTCGTCGAGCGCAATATCAAACGCCGTTTTGTTAGCGATCATCGGCTCAATCGTCGCCATCTTGACGATGCCGGTGGTCTTCACTACAGCCGCAATCAGCGGAGCGGCGATGTCGGGTGCAATTGATTTGTTGCGTTCGGCCGCGCCTTCGGTCGAGAGGCGGTCCAGTCCGAGTTCGCCCAGCCGGTAGTAGAGCCACTTGTGGTCGGCGATCTTCGCCGCATCCACACAAACGAGTTGAGCCAGTCGCTCCGCGCCGGGCACGAAGCGGATCATGTACTCCGGCGTGTAATGCGTGTTGATCACGAGCGTTCCGCCGGGAGGCATGCCGCGCATGTAATCCCAACCCTTGACCATCGTCCCCTCGACCAAAACTACGATGTTGGGCTGCTCGTTTTCATAGGTCAGTTCGTTCTCTAATATGGTGTCACTCACCCGACAGTACTTGCGGGTCGGGGCATTCGTGCGATCGGGATTATCGACATAGTTTTCCATCGCCTGAGCATATTTGCCCTCGATACGTGCGGAAGTGGAGATGGAGTTGACTATGTCGCGGCCTTCTTTATCCATAATGATGCCGCGCGTCCAAACCGTAAGCTCTGTGTAGCTCATCGAAACCCTCGTTTTTGCGGCGTTATTATTACTAAGTAAATCCTGTGGAAGCGACTCCTCAGCAGTCAGAACTTGTTAAGTACGATCTCCTCGACATCTTCAATATGCCGCCGCATGGCGGACTTAGCCGACTCAGTGTCGTGGCGCTTGATGGCAGCTAGAATTCTCCGGTGACCGGCTAACGACTTTTGCGAACGTCCTTCCACCTGTAAAGAGCGTTCCCGCGTGTCGCGCAGCAGGTCCATGATCGTGTCGATTACCTTCAGCACAACGCTGTTACCGGAAGCCAGTGCAATGCTGTAATGAAATTCTGCGTCCTCGGCAATAGCGGCGTCTCCCTGAGCTTGTCTTTTCTCTTGTCGCTGCAAAATCTCTTCCATCTCAGAAATTTCTTCCGCGGAAGCGTGGGTAGCTGCACGCGCGGCCAGCGGTGGTTCGAGCATCTTGCGGAAGTCCAGGAGTTCCGTCACCAATTCCCGCCGGTGCTTCAGCGCGTTGGCAAAAGGATTGATCAACGACTCAGCTGAGGTCTCTCGAACAATTGTTCCAGCGCCTTGACGCGGCTCGACCAAGCCCATCAGTTCCAGGCCTCGGATCGCGTCTCGAATGGAGCTGCGGCTTACTCTCAGCATCTCTGCCAACTCGCGTTCGGAGGGCAGTTTGTCACCAGGCTTAAGTTTTTTCAGAATCAGGCGTTCGATTTGCTTGGCGACTTCTTCGTAGACTTTGTTCCTTCGGACAATCTCGAAGTCGGGCTTGGCGGAAGCGGGCACGTTAACTCCAACTGGTCTGATAAGTGGACCAGATAACGAAGGCAGTATACTCCCGTTGTCGAGCGTTAAACAAATATTTTTTTGGTGGCTAGTGGGGCTGTTTTCAGGCTGCCTCGGCCATCCCGTCGTCTGAACTCGTGGGATTAAAGGGACATGCTAACCTCGAGAGTGTAGGTTGGAAAACGAAGGTAGATCCATGCCTGAATTTGTCGTTCAATCTCTGCTGAGATCTCCGACGATTACGATTCGGGATGTCTACTGCCAGGGCAGCCACCGGCACCAGAACGTGGAAGAGTGCGCGGAAACCACCCGACTAGTGTTTCCGTATCGCGGCGTGTACGTGCGGCATTTAGGAAATGACCAAGCCGTAGCTGAGGCAAATCAGGTGCTGTTCTTCAACGGCGCCGAAGGCTACAGGGTCAGCCATCCCGTACCGGGCGGCGATGCCAGTCTGACACTGGCCATCAGTGAATCGTTGCTGCGTGAAATGGCGCCCAATAGTTTTCTGCGCGACGGGCCGACGCTCGCATTTCGACAGCAGCGTTTACGGATTGACGCGCGCGCCCAAGCGCTTGTGGCATTACTGCGGCATAGTCTGCGGCAGAACATCGCCGAATCTTTGGAAGGTGAGAGCCTGGCCTTGACTCTGGTACAACGGTCGCTCGGGCCGCGCACGACGCATGCGGCCGGTGCCAGTACCGGACGCCAGCGACTGGTTGACAGGATCAAGCTCGTGTTGTCGAGCGATCTGGCTCGACGATGGACTTTGGCCGAAATCGCCGCCGAAGTGCGCGGCTCACCGGTTTATCTCACGCAGGTTTTCCAGCAAGTGGAAGGCCTGCCCTTGTATCGTTATCAATTGCGACTACGGTTGGCGCGGGCGCTGGATCTTCTGGGGCAATATGACGATCTGACTGCTCTAGGCCTGGACCTCGGCTTCTCCAGCCACAGCCATTTCAGCGCCGCGTTCCGCGAAGCCTACGGTCGCTCGCCCTCGGAGTTCAGACAGTCGGCGCTACGTCGTTAGCGCCTCTGGTTACGATCTATTGTTAGGACCTGTTGTCAGCACCCACCGCTAGTACCTGTCCCGCCAAATCGCTAAAGATTCTGACAGCGGATCTCACTTCTTGCGTGGCCTACTGATCTTACCCGAATCGCGGGTATTGAAGAGGAATGTCATGGTTGAGAAAACTTGTGCAGCTTGCGATTGCAAGCTGGATGCGAATTCGATCGAAGTCAAAATTGGTGGCAAGACAGTGGAAGTCTGCTGTGATGAGTGTGCACAGAAGTTGAAAGAGGCACACGCTTCGGCCACCGCGGCGAGAAGGGGCTGAGCGACGGATGGAAACAAATCGCTGCCGGTCCGGGGTGGAGAGCAGACTACCTCGGACCACCGCACCTAATACTTTTTACGCGCGGCTGACCGCGTGACACTTAACGGTCTCGGTAGGGCTGACACCCACACCGAGACCTGACCACGGAGAACCCCGATGAAGAAGTTCCTATGGTTGTGGTGTATTTTATCATCGCTCGCCGCACCAGCATTCGGCACAATAATCTATCCTGCAGGTGTCAAAACGGTTGCAGCGTGTACATTTGCTACCAAACCGCTAAAGCAAATTGTCGCGCCTCTCGGTTATCCCGCGGACTGGAAAATCATCGTCGCATGTACTGATGGAGAGTGGCGGGAGATCACTCGCCATTTTGACGTGACAACTTCGGAATCGGCGTTCACGATATGCGATGCCAAGGTGACCGTAATTAACGCTCGCATCTTTCGCGAAAGAATCTACTCCGGCCCAGAGCATACCCTGCGGCACGAACTTGGCCACATCGTTTGCAACTCAAAAAGCGAGGACGTTGCCGATTATTTCGCCGATAGAGGAGACTGCCGCGGTAAATCAACCAAGCGCTGAGGTTACTGGCCGCGGTTAGGATCGAGGCGCAGACAGTCCCTGAGTAAGTGCATTTATCTGCAAGGTTCTACCCTCGGGGAGTTGTAGCGTGTCTTGACATGTATCGCGTGTTATCATATTATGTCGATTAGTATAGTAGAGTTTATATCATGTCTCTCTCGCCGGTTCCCAAACCACTTCTAAGTTTCCCCGTTACACCTGTCGTGCCGTTCAATCCCAGGGCGTCTGCGTTGGTGTTTGAGGACGTTAAGTCCAAGGCACTCTTGGAGAGAATGCAGTTGATTGGACCCAGTTCCGCGAACGTGCTGGTTACGGGGGAGACAGGTACCGGCAAAGAACTGATTGCCCGACACGTGCATAAGTTGAGTGCACGGGCCGATAGTCCTTTTGTAGCGGTGAATTGCGGAGCTTTTTCTGAGAGCCTAGTAGAGAGCGAATTGTTTGGTCATGAGCGCGGCTCATTCACCGGCGCAACGGTCGCGCGTGCGGGATGGTTCGAAGCGGCCCGGGGCGGAACATTATTCCTGGATGAAATCGGCGATCTGCCGTTCGCCATGCAGGTCAAATTACTTCGTGTGCTGCAGGAACGCCAGGTGGTTCGGCTGGGTTCGCGTAATCCGGTAGCGATTGACGTTCGCGTGGTGGCTGCGACCAATGTAAATCTCGAGGATGCGGTTGCCGCGGGACGTTTCCGTGAAGATCTTTATTACCGGCTGCAGGTGGCTATGCTGCATATCGCTCCGTTGCGCGAACGGCCCGGTGACATTCTGCCGTTAGCGCAATACTTTCTTGGAGTTTATGGAGAACGTCTGGGGTTGAAGGATCCCACGTTGAGCGCGGAGGCTGTCGATGCATTGGTTCGCGGGCACTCCTGGCCAGGCAATACGCGAGAGCTCGAAAATGTCATCCATCACGCCCTGCTGGTTTGCCGCGAAAATGTGGTTCGACCGGAAGATTTGAGGCTTTCTCCTCTTAAATTGCGGATCACGACCAGTGCTCCAGCCCAGCCTTTCGAAGCATTGCATGAGGCACTACTTGAAGTTTTTGAAACTGGACGTCCTAACCTATATGCGGATATCGATATGGCGATCACGCGAACAGCCTATGAATTCTGTCATCGCAACCAAGTTCAGACGGCGCGGTTGCTCGGCATCAGCCGGAATATTCTTCGGGCCAAGCTGATGCAATGCGGTGAACTGCCCGGTGGTCGAAAAACTGCGACGTTGGTCCAACCTTCCTGATAGGTTCGCCATTTAGAAATTGTCAGACACAGGTTCAGGGGCAAGATCGTTCTCGCTGCCCGACCCAAGCAATTCATCGTGGATGGACTTGCGCATTCGGACAAATTCTCGATCCGCTCGGTCACGGGGCCGCGGCAGATCGACGGGCAGGATATTCATAATCGTGCCTGGCCGTGGAGATAGGATGACAACCCGGTCGGCAAGGTAGACCGCCTCTTCGATGTCGTGAGTGACCAACACGACCGTGGTTCGCTCAGCCTGCCAAATGCGCAAGATCTCCTGTTGCATGCGCATACGAGTCAGCGCGTCCAGAGATGCGAAGGGTTCGTCCAACAGTAAAACCTCGGGACGCCCTGCCAGTGCTCGCGCAATGGCCACGCGCTGTGACATGCCACCGGAAAGCTGATGCGGATATTCATTTTCGAACTGAGGTAGCCCAACCAGGCTGATGTAGTGTCGAACGTCTCTGCTGCGGTCTTCTGAAACTAGGCCTGCAAGTCCAAAGCCAACGTTGTCATGTACCGTGAGCCACGACAGGAGGCGGTGTTCCTGGAAAACTACACCGCGATCTAAACCAGTCCCCGTAAGTTTCTTGCCGTCTAGAAAAACGGCGCCTTCATAGTCGGTCTCCAGACCAGCGATGATTCTCAACAAAGTCGTCTTGCCGCAGCCGCTGCCGCCGACAATGCACACGAATTCGCCAGAGTTGATGGTCAGCAGAATATCTTTCAACGCCAGGAGAGAGCCTTTGGAACTCGAAAAAGCTTTTCGGGCGATTTCAATGTTGAGCGCGCCGTGTTGATCGAAATCAGTATTGACCATAAGCTGAATGGCAGTGAATCAGCGGGCTCTGTGACCTAGTAGCCGGCGACCGATGGCATTCATGCCCCAATCGGTGACCTTTCCAAAGATGGCGAAAAGAATCACGCTGGCTAAGATGACTGCGGCACGCCCAGTCATTTCGCCGTCGATCATGAGATATCCGATTCCACTGCTTGCTCCCAGGAGCTCGGCAGCGACGACGAACATCCACGCCAGGCCCAATCCGGTGCGAAGACCGACGATGTATTCGGGCAGAACCGCGGGAAGAATGAGCCTGCGAACCATTTGGAAACTGCTCAAGCGGTACAATTTTCCGACTTCAAGCAGCTTTGGATCGACGTGTCGCATGGCGACCGAAAGATTCAGGTAGACCGGGAAGAATGCACCTACAGAGATGAGAGCAATTTTCGAGGTTTCCTGAATGCCGAGCCACAACAAAAAAAGTGGAACCCATGCGATCGAAGGAACGCTGCGCAACGCCTGCAACGTAGGATCCACCAGTTTGCGTGCTACCGTTAGGTAGCCGGTGAGACCGCCGAGGAGCGTGCCTGCGCTTGCTCCGAGCAGAAATCCGACCGCCACGCGGGCTATGGTTATTCCGGCGTGTTTCAATAGATCGCCTGAAACTGCCAACTGATAGATCGTCTTGCCGACGACAGTGGGAGCTGGCAGCCAATTGGGAGGAAGCATCCCCAGGCGCGCAAAGAGTTCCCATACGAGCAGCGCGCCGACTGGGATAATCCAGCCGAGAAGCCGATCGGGAATATAGATTCGTCTGATGTTGTCTGGCGGCTTCGTGGTCAATTCCGCAATAGCGTCTTTCCACTCGAGCCGACGGTTATGCTCCGCGGTGCTCATTTTTGCGCCAGATTTTTGTTGACCACAACTTGCACATATTGAGGAGCAATCAGATTGTTCACAGTTGCATTCACATCGGTGCTGCTGTTGATCACATTATTCTGTTTCAGCACGTCACCGGCGGCGATAATTACTTGTCGCTGGTTGTCTCCGATCGTCGAACTTGTGAGGTCTGTACGCTCCAGAACTTTCGTGATGACAGCATCATCGAGCTTGGTGTCGGCGGCAAATAGTTTGCGGAATTCATCGGGGTTCTGAATGGCCCAGAGACGTGCTTTCTCATAGGCAGCCAAGACGCGCTCGACATACGCGGGATATTGTTTGGCAAACCCTTCGCGTACGTTGAGCACGCCGTAACTATTGAAGTTCACGTTTCGATAGAAGAGCCGGGAGCCACTCTGAAGCTCGGTCTGCGCCATCATCGGATCCAAGCCGGCCCAGGCGTCGACGTCTCCTTTTTCAAGTGCGATTCTTCCATCGGGATGCTGCAGCACCACCAGCTCAACATCCTTTTCAGTGAGTCCCGCTTCGTGAAGGGCGCGCAACAGGAATATGTGGGGATCGGTTCCGCGCGTCACGGCAACTTTCTTTCCCCTGAGATCTTCGACTTTTGTGATCGGAGAGTCTTTGCGAACGACGAGCGCGGTCCATTCGGGACGAGAGTAGACATAGATCGCTTTGATGGGATTGCCATTGGCTTTTCCGATGAGAGCCGCCGCCCCAGCCGTTGAGCCAAAGTCGACGCTCTTGCTGTTGAGCAGTTCCAGCGCTTTGTTGCTGCCCAGGCTCTGCGTCCATTCGACGGAGATACCGTCACCGGCGAGCTCCTGCTCCAGAAATTTCTTGTCCTTCATTACCAGGCTCACAGGGTTGTAATAGGCATAGTCAAGCCTGATGGTCGTGGGCTTATCAGAAGCCTTGCGGGCACAGCCCGATATAGCCCCCACAATAATGATCAAAACGGCGACGAGCGCGAACTTTGGCCTCTTCTGATCGTTCAACTTTCCCCCTAGCTCTGCTGTGCTGGCACTGGCGTCGCCGTGCGCGGCTGATACTCATTCGCAACCAGTTCTCCAAAGGGGCCAGTAATGTTTCCGACTGATTTTTCCGCTCCCGCAGTAATCGGCAGATGGGGAAACAGCAGATCGGCCACGCGATACGCTTCTTCGAGGTGCGGATAGCCGGACAGAATGAAGGTTTCAATTCCGAGGTCGGCATATTCCTGCATTCTTCTCGCTACGGTGGCCGGATCACCAACCAGTGCCGTGCCAGCGCCTCCACGCACGAGACCAACGCCTGCCCAGAGATTGGGACTGACTTCCAGTTTTTCGCGACCGCCGCGATGCAACTCCGCCATGCGACGCTGGCCTTCGGAGTCGAAGCGCGCGAATGTTTTTTGTGCCCTGGCGATGGTGTCGTCATCGACATAGCGAATCAGATCGTTCGCTGCGGCCCAGGCTTCCTGCTCTGTTTCGCGAACAATGACATGCAGTCGAATGCCGAACCTGACAGAGCGGCCCTGTTCCTCGGAAAGACGTCGAACGGTCGTAACTTTCTCTTCAACCGCTTGTGGCGGTTCTCCCCAGGTGAGGTAAACGTCGACTTGTCGTGCCGCCAGGCCGTAAGCAACTTTTGACGATCCTCCGAAATAGAGCGGCGGATGCGGCTTCTGCACCGACGGATATAAAACCTTCGCATTCTCTACATGAAGATGCTTGCCGTTCAACGAGATTGCATTGCCACCAACGGCCTGACGCCAGATCTGGAGAAATTCCTCGGTGACTTCATAGCGCTCATCGTGTGTGAGAAAAACACCGTCACCGAGAGCTTCATCTGGATCGCCGCCCGTCACGACGTTGATCAGTAGCCGTCCATCGGAAAGCCGGTCGAATGTCGCGGCCATTCGCGCTGCAGCCGTGGGAGACGTGATGCCGGGGCGAATCGCGACTAAGAACTTCAACTTCGTTGTCACCGGAACCAAAGTTGACGCCACGACCCATGCGTCTTCGCAGGACCGGCCAGTAGGCAGCAGAACGCCTTGAAAACCAAGCTGGTCGGCGGCTTGAGCAACCTGCTTCAGGTAACCGTAATTGACGGTTCGCGCCTGTTCGGCGGCGCCGAGGTAGCGACCGTCTCCGTGAGTCGGTAAGAACCAGAAAACTTCCATAATTTCAGTCTCTTTCCGGGAGAACTCAATTCCACATCAGCTTTGGCAATTGTCTTGCCAATGGAGGTACGCGGCTATGTCCATGAATTTCAAGTTTTCAGGCGGTTACGGCGAATATCAGGCCGTTCCGCCAATAGACAGGTGCTGCTATAGCAACACTCATTCAGCAGACATGTTGCTGCGGCAGCAGTGGGGCAGTGGAGGGTTGGAATGCTTTCTACGGTGAATCACATCGCGGTTAATGTTCCGCCCCGGCAACATGCTTTTGAGATTGCCGACCAGTTGGCGGCGGCATTTGCGCAAACCGCGGTTGAACGCGATAAGCGAGGCGGCACGGCAAAGATTGAAAGAGACTTATTGCGCACGAGCGGGCTACTTGACGTCACGATTCCGGCAGACTTCGGCGGTTGGGGAATGGAGTGGTCGGACACGATGAAACTCATAAGAGTCTTCGCGCGTGTCGATAGTTCCCTAGCCCATCTGTTTGGCTTTCAGCACCTCATGCTAGCTTCCGTATCGCTTTACGGATCGCGGGCGCAGACCGAAGAGCTCTTTTCTGAGACTGTACGGAATAGATGGTTCTGGGGCAATGCGCTCAATCCGCTCGACAAGCGTACAAACCTCGCGTCCAAGAATGGTGGATACCTTATCAACGGACGAAAGAGTTTTTGTTCCGGAGCAGTTGACTCCGACATGCTGATCGTCTCCGCGATTCGGTCCGTGGACGAGAAGTTCATGGTCGCCGCCATACCTTCGAGCCGGCCGGGAATTCGCATTCTCGACGACTGGGACGCTATGGGACAGCGGCAAACCGACAGCGGAACTGTGGAGTTTTGCGATGTGGCCGCCGGACAGGAAGAGTTCTTAAAGACACCGGGACCACTGGGGAGTATCAGAGCATCTTTGCGTTCGTGCATAGCGCAGTTGATTCTCAGCAATATTTTTCTGGGAATCGCCGAAGGCGCGCTGGAGGAGGCGCGCAACTACACTCTGGCGCAGACGCGGCCGTGGATTGCTTCAACTGCGCAAAACGCGACGGAAGATCCTTACATTCTGGCGAACTATGGCAACTTCTTTGTGAATCTTCAAGCTGCGCAGGCGCTCACAGACATCGCGGGAGAATCTCTGCAGAGGGCGTGGGAGAGCGGAGACGCGATCACTGAAAATCAGCGTGGCAAGTGTGCGCTTGATGTCGCAGCCTCCAAGGTTACTACGAGCAAGGCTGGGCTGGAGATCACAAACCGGATGTTCGAAGTAATGGGAGCGCGCGCCGCTGCCGGTCCGGCGAGGATCGACCGTTTCTGGCGCAATTTGCGCACTCACACTTTGCATGATCCGGTCGACTACAAGATTCGCGAGTTGGGAGACTGGGCGTTGAACCACCAGCTTCCGAAGCCCTCATTTTATTCGTGAATAACGACCGACTTAGGACTCAGACTTATGCGCAATTCTCTACCTGTAATGCTGCAGCGCACGATCGTTCGATGCGTCTTGGTCGTATTGGCCTTTGCGCCATTCGTTCTGGCCCAGAATGCCGACAACGTCATCCGCATCGGATACCAGAAATACGGGACCCTTGTGCTGCTCAAAGCACGCGGCAGTTTGGAGAAACGGCTGGCGCCGCTGCACGTTGAAGTTAAGTGGACGGAATTCCCTGCCGGGCCACAGTTACTGGAGGGTTTGAACGTGGGCAGCATAGACTTCGGTATCGCGGGCGAAGCTCCGCCCATCTTCGCCCAGGCTGCTGGAGCGGATCTGGTTTACGTCGGCAGCGAACCATCAGCCTCCGCCGGTGAGGCCATTCTAGTTCCCAAAGATTCGCCCATCAGAACGGTGGCTGAACTCAAGGGCAAGAAAGTAGCGCTCAACAAAGGATCAAACGTTCACTTTCTTTTGGTCAAGCTGCTCGAAAAAGCAGGAGTGCAATATAAGGACATCGACACAGTCTTCCTCACTCCGGCAGATGCGCGAGCGGCCTTCGAGCGCGGCAGTGTGGACGCGTGGGCGATCTGGGAGCCGTTTCTCGCCGCGGCTCAAAGGCAAACCGGAGCTCGCATTCTGGCAGACGGCAACGGTGTCGTGAGCAATCATCAGTTTTTTCTTGCGTCGCGAACGTATGCCGCAAGACGAGCCGATGTGGTTGCGATCGTACTGGAGGAGTTGGCAATCGTAGATCAGTGGGCGAAAACGAATCCGAAAGAAGCAGCTGTAGCACTACAACCGCAAATTGGTTTGGATCAGCCCACGCTTGAACTAGCGCTGTCGCGAGGAGGCTACGGCGTAGCACCGATGAACGACGCTGTACTGGCGGAGCAACAAGGAATCGCGGACACCTTCTACGACCTCAGGTTGATTCCAAAACACATTAATGTCCGCGATGCGATATTGCCGGGAACGTCAACAGGAACCCAGGCCAAACGCTAAGAGCGAAGTCGTGAATCAGGATCAGAAAAGCGCCATGAAGACTCAACTTCAGCTTGGCAATCTGGCGAAGCGAGCATTGCCCTGGGTCGTGCCCATTTTGCTGTTGATCGTCTGGCAGTGGGCATCTTCCGCAGGGGTTTTACCCAGCCGCTTTCTCCCCTCGCCACGCGCAGTCGTGCATTCGTTCATCGAACTCAGCGCCTCGGGCGAATTGTGGACGCATGTTCGAGTCAGTACCCTGCGTGCTTTGTCGGGTTTTGTCGTCGGCGGTGGACTCGGACTTTTGCTCGGATTGCTTACCGGTTCACTGTGCTGGGCCGAGACGCTGCTCGACACGACGATTCAAATGGTCCGCAACATTCCTCCTCTGGCTCTCATTCCTTTAGTTATCCTGTGGTTCGGCATTGACGAATCGGCCAAGCTTTTTCTCGTTTCGCTCGGTGTATTCTTCCCTGTCTACATCAATACTTTTCACGGGATTCGCTCGGTCGATCGCGGACTTCTGGAGATGGGCCGAACTTACGGCCTGTCGGGCTGGTCGCTATACCGCGAGATCATTCTTCCCGGAGCTTTGCCCTCCATTCTGGTCGGCGTGCGCTTCTCGCTTGGGCTGATGTGGGTGATTCTGATCGTAGCGGAAACTATTTCAGCGCGCTCGGGAATCGGCTACATGACCATGAACGCACGCGAATTCATGCAGACGGATGTCATGGTGGTCGGCATTCTGCTTTATGCGATTTTAGGAAAACTCGCCGATCTTCTGGCCAAAGGATTAGAGCGCTACTGGCTGCGCTGGAATCCGGCGTACGAGACGGCACGATAAGGAATCACTTTGCCTGTCACTTTCAGTTCGAGAGAGATTAAAGCTGAGAACCAGCGCTGCTCGCGCGGAGTGTCCGTCGCAATCGAGAACGTCAGCATCGCATTCGGGGAACGCACCGTGCTCGAAAATTTTGACGTGGAGATTCCGGCCGGTGAATTCGTCGCCATTGTCGGGCGCAGCGGATGCGGCAAGAGCACTCTCTTGCGGTCAGTCGCCGGATTGGAGACGCCACAAGCGGGAACCATCTCTGTGGGCAAAGTTGCGGGGCACGAGAAACCCGACGTTCGCGTGATGTTCCAGGATTCTCGGCTGCTGCCGTGGAGACGAGTTCTTCCGAACGTCATGCTCGGTCTGGAACCTGCACTCATAGTGGAAGCTCAAAAAGTATTGGCGCAAGTTGGTCTGGCAGAACGAGCCAACGACTGGCCCGCTACTTTATCGGGAGGGCAGCGGCAAAGGGTAGCTTTGGCTCGCGCTCTGGTCCATGATCCGAATTTGTTGCTTCTGGATGAACCACTGGGCTCATTGGACGCGCTGACGCGCATCGAAATGCAGCAACTCATTGAAGACATTTGGCGAAGCCGCGGTTTTACCGCCATGCTCGTAACCCATGACGTTGCCGAAGCCTTAAGCTTGGCGGATCGCGTCATCTTAATTGAGGGAGGCCGCGTTGCACTCGACGAAGTCGTAAACATACCTCGACCACGAACCCGCGGCAGCGCCCGCTTCGCCGCACTTGAAGAACGCGTACTTGGCCGTGTGCTTCAGCGCCGTCCGGCTGTTGAAGATCAGTGGTAGGAGATCCGCGGTAGAAACCTTACCAGAACGAGGAGATCTGATGGCGAATGACGCGGCCGAACCAAAACTTTTGGATGACGCGCAGCGAACTGGTCACTGCCCGATTCATCCTTTGATTGCGGATCGGCGAAGTGCTCTTGCCTTCGCCTCAACATCAGTCGAGCCAGAAACCTTGGCCAGTTTGATGGAAGCGGCACGCTGGGCTCCGTCTTGCATGAACGAGCAGCCGTGGAGTTTTCTCGTGGCCACGAAGGAAAGGAAATCCGATTTCGACCGCCTGCTCGGTTGTCTCGTTGAATTCAATGTCCAATGGGCGCAGCACGCCCCGGTGCTTCTCTTGTCCGTTGCGAAGCTGATGTTTAGCTCTACGGAAGAAACCAACCGGCACGCATTCCACGATGTTGGCCAGGCAATCGCCAATCTCACGTTTCAGGCAAACGTGTTGGGATTGGTGGTGCATCAGATGGCTGGCTTCGATGTCGAAAAAGCACGCCGCGAGTTTTCTATTCCTCAAGATTACGAGCCCGTCGCCGCCGTGGCCATTGGATTCCCCGGCAACTCGGCGGAACTTCCCGAGAAATTACAAAAGAGAGTTGCGAGCCCGCGAAAACGAAAGCCGCTGGCCAGCTTTGTCTATGAGGGCGGTTGGGGACATCCACCCGACTGGACTAGGCGCGCCCAGGACTAGGCGTGGACGAGATCGAAAAAACAGAACCACGCACTCGAAGACGCACTGCCGATTTGAATCCGCCACATTGAGTGTCATCGGAAACATCTACCTCCAGCTTACTGGGCGCCCTTTTCCGCCAGCGCCTGCTGAATTGCCTTCTCCGCCAGAGGCGCCATGATCTTATACCCAGCATTTGTCGGATGGAGTCCATCGTCAGCCAGTAAGCGATTCAGCATGCCTCTTTCGTCTACCAGTGCGCTGAAGTAGTCGAGATAAACGAAATGGTTCCTGGCACAGTAGTCCTGAAGCCACTTGTTCAGCGCCAGGATTCTATCGCGGGGACGCAGCGCGAAAGACTCCTCAGCATCGTGCGTATAGTTGTGGACGGGGAGAACGGACGCAAACACCACCCGGATGCCGTGCGCATGCGCTAACTCGGCCATTGAAGCGTAATTGGCCTCGATGTCCTCGTTCAACGTGCGTCCGGTGACCCCGGCAATATCGTTGGTTCCCGCCAGCACGACTACCACCTGGGGATGTAGGTCGATCACATCCTGACGAAAACGCACCAGCATCTCGGGCGTGGTCTGCCCATCGACGCCGCGGTTGATGTAAGGCTTGCCAGGAAAATAATCTGCCAGCTTCCAATAGTCGGTGATGGAGTCGCCAACAAACACGACTCGCTTTTCGCCTGCCGCCGGGGGCGCGAGCGCGGCGTTAGCCTCCCGATAGCGCGCCAGTTGCCCGAAATCGTCGGTGTAGATTGAAATCCGCGATGCCCGGTACTGATCCAGCCCCGGGGAGCCAGTGGAAGGTATGGTATGAGCGACCTGTTGGGCGACGGCCGGAAGGGCAAGAAGGATTGCAAATAGAGATAGCAATAGGGAGCGGATGATTGACAGCAGGCTCATGTTCTCCTCGAAAACAGGATAGCCTAGCTTAACCGAAGCGCCTCCGTAATCGTCGATCGCAGAAGTAACGCAAAGCAGCATTCACCCCCCTAGGGTTGATGCGGCGACGCGGACTCAGCCAATAGCTTTGTGCAGTTGTAAATGGTTCGTGTGTAGGGCATGGGGAGCCCTACTCGCTCTCCCAACTCAACGACCGCACCTACCAGTGCTTCCAGTTCTATTGGGCGGCCCGCTTCGAGATCTTGCAGCATTGACGTTTTGTGCTCGCCAACTTTTTCCGCTCCGGCGATGCGCTGATCGATGGAAACAGGCAACTCCATCCCCAATTTATTGGAGACCGCTTCCACCTCTTGCATGATATTTCGGATCACCGAAGAGACTCCGGGATCGCGCACCATTTGAACAAGAGTAGCGCGCGTCAGTGCGCTCACCGGGTTGAGCGACGCATTGCCCAGAATCTTCACCCAAATCTCGTGCCGGATACGGGTGGTGACTGGGCAGCGCAAACCGGAGGCAATGAGCGCCTCGGCGATGCGGCGGCTGCGATCGGAGCGAGAGCCGTCGGGTTCGCCGAGACTAATGCGGTTGCCCTCGATGTGTTGAATTATTCCAGGCGCGGTAATCTCGGTCGAAAAGTAAACGATCGACCCGACTACGCGCCGCGCTTCGATGGCCGATGAAATTACGCCACCAGGATCGACGCGCTCGAGACGTAGTCCTTCCCATTCGCCGCCAAAACCCTGGAAATACCACCATGGGATTCCATTCTGCGTGCTCACAACTGTGGTGTCTGGCCCCAGCACCGGCTTTAAGTGAGGCGCGAGCTGCGACAGGCCGTGCGCCTTTACTCCAAGAAAAACCACATCGACGGGTCCGACTTTTTCGAGGGAACTGGCGATGGTGGGTCGCGCCACGAAATCTCCCTCGGGACTTTTCACTTGCACACCGTGCTCTTGCATGGCATGCAGGTGCGGTCCGCGTGCAAAGAGGGTGACATCGAACTTGGCCTGTGCCATGCGCGCGCCGATGTAAGCTCCGATGGCACCGGCCCCCGCTATCAGGAATCTCATGATTTTTTGTCCATGATGATTATCGTCGCTCGTTAACCCAAGCTGGTTATCCGCGTTGATCATCCGCGAGCGCGGCGGCTACAGCGCGGCGGCGAATTTTCCCGGTTGCTGTGGTTGGAATGCTTTCTACGAGATAAATCTTTGTTGGACATTTGTAATCTGCCAGTAATTCGCGGCAGTGCTTGATGAGTGCCGATTCAGTCAATCCGTTGGGCTCGTGCAAGACCACGGCGGCAGCCACTTCTTCACCGAGGATGGGATGTGCGCAGCCGAACGTAACCGCGGCCGCGACCGCCGGATGACGCAGCAGAATCTCATCGACTTCGTGAGGCGCAATATTTTCCCCACCGCGGATGATGATGTCCTTAATTCGCCCCGTCAAATGCAGATAGCAGTCCTCATCCAGAAATCCTTCATCGCCGGTACGAAACCATCCATTCACAAAAGCGCGGGCGTTGGCTTCGGGATTATTTTCGTATCCGCGAAACACGTTGGCTCCCTGAATGGAGACTTCGCCGCGCTGATTGGTGCCGAGGTGACTGCCGTCTTTATCGAGAATACTGATGCGCAGCCCTGCGCCCACTCCGACAGAACCTGCCTTACGATGTCGCGGAGGCAATGGATTCGAAGTCATCTGGTGGGCAGCCTCCGTCATTCCGTAAGCTTCTACGAGAGGTACACCAAAGAGTTCCTCAATTTTGTGAATGAGTTCTGACGAGAAGGGCGCGCTGCAGGAACGCATGAAGCGAAGAGAGGTGGCTTCCGCAGGTTTTTGCTGAGTACGAGCGAGCAGAAGCTGATGCATCGTGGGCACTCCTGAATACCAGGTCACACGATGCTCTCCAACTGTACGCCAAAAAGAGAGCGCATTGAATTTTGAGGGAACAACTACGGTGCCACCGGAAAGCAAAGTCGACATGGTTGAGCCGATCAGCCCATGAATGTGGAACAGCGGCATGATGCACAGCGAAACATCTTCTTCGGAAAGAGCGTAGGTGTTCGCGATATTTGCCGAGGAAACCGCGAGATTGAAATGCCGCAAAGGCACGCGCTTGGGACGACCAGTGCTTCCGCTGGTGTGCAGGATCAGGGCTATGTCGTCAGCTTTCGGCTCGGTTGCGGAAACACCAGTGGGCGCACCCACCAGGTGAACATTGCCGTCTGCACTCATTTCCACAGGAAAAATTGGAATCTTGCGATCGAGGGCTGCGCTGCGCGCAAATTCCGCGCCGACTGGCGGGCAAAGCAAGACGCGGGCGTCAGTATCGCCGAGAAAGAAAAGAAATTCTTCATACGGGTATGCAGGATTCAAAGGCGCCGCAGTTCCGGCAATGGAAGCAGCGAGGAAGCTCACGATCGCAGGCAATCCATTGGGCAATGCAATGGCGACAGCATCGCCACGGCGAATACCGGCAGAGGCCAAAGCATTCGCCATGGTCAAGACCTGCTGCCGCAGTGAATCGTAGGTGATACGGATTCCAAGCTCGGGAACAATAATTGCCGTGTGACTGTCTGCGAAATGTAAAACGTCAAGAAGAGTATCTACAGACTTCAATGTCATTCGTTGTTGCCTCTACTCCTGGGTCATGAATTCTTATCGTCATCCATGCAATGCGACGGGTCAATCGAAGTGAATTTACGGTGCACGAGGTCCTTCGCTTCGCTCAGCATGACAAGCTGGACTAATGAGGATCCAACCTTATGGCGCATATTTCGGATGTGAATCTAGATCGCGTAGCCCTCTGCGCTCAGAGCGTTTTTGAATTCCTTTAGAAAGAACTGCACATTATCTTCGGTTGCCAATGGGCCCATGACGCCGATGCGGAAAATTTTTCCGGCAAGCGGACCAAAACCGCCGGCGATTTCAATTCCCGCCTCATCAATAAGGCGTTTGCGCACCTTGGCCTCATCAACGCCTTTGGGCACACACACCGTGTTCAGGGTCGCAATTCGGTGATCAGCGGGAACATGAAGCCGCAGGCCCATCGCTTCGACGCCTTGGACAAAAGATTTATGGCAACGCCGATGCCGATCCCAGCGATTTTCGATTCCTTCGTCGGCGATGACGGCGAGCGCCTCGCGCAGTGCGTAAAACATGGAAATCGGCGCAGTGTGGTGATAGCGGTGCGATACGGTGGAGTAGTCATGAATCAGCTTGAGGTCGAGATACCAACTGCGTACTGGAGATGTTCGTGCACGAAGCCAGTCCATGGCACGCAGCGACATCGCCATCGGAGATAAGCCCGGCGGACAGCTCAGACCTTTTTGCGTGCAACTGTAGGCGACATCAATACCAGTTTTATCGAACTCGACCGGCACGCCGCCGAGTGAGGTGACACAATCCGCGATTACCAACGCGCCAACTTGATGAGCGGCGGCGCAGATGGCTTGACCAGGTTGCAACGCTCCAGTCGATGTCTCGGCGTGAACGTACGCTACAACCTGCGGCTTCTCGCGATGGATGAATTCCTGGGCTTCAGCATCGGTGAAAGTCTCGCCCCAAAGCTTTTCGAGGCGTGTCACATTCGCGCCCTGGCGCTTCGCCATCTCAGTAAGTCGATCGGAGAAATATCCATTGGCGAACACCGCGAGTTTGGCTCCGGGCTCGACGAAATTGGCAATGGACGCTTCCATACCAGCGCTGCCAGTGCCGGAAATCACCAGTGTGGCGGCATCGTCGGCGCCGAAAGCTCCTTTCAGCAACTGCTGAACATCCGTCATCACCTGAATGAAGTAGGGATCGAGATGTCCGACAATCGGCTTCGACAACGCCTCGTAGACTCGAGGGTGAACCATGCTGGGTCCTGGCCCAAACAGATAGCGGCGTGGTGGTTGTTGGATGGAAAAATGTGCGTGAGTTCCCTGTTCAATGGCGCTCATAACCCTCGTTTGTTTTGTAAACGGCTCGATCGATAGTCTTCGCAGGACAGCTAGAAATTGCGGTGCGGAACGGATAGTCTCCGGAACCACGCCCCGAGTCTGACGCTCCAGCCGTAACAATGCTTGATAGTAAGCATTCTTCGCACAGTTGTAGTCAAATTAATTCTATTATAAATTCAATTAGTTTCTCTTATCGGCGCTTCCGGCGCAATTTTTCCCGCGAGTTTAAGTATAGCAATAGAGATTCAGTGCGGCTGAGGCATCGAGCAGCAGCCAAAAACAGACTAGTACACCGTAACAAAGAAGTATGCCGTCATCGCAACACCAATGCCGATCACAACGCCGCGGACTTTTCGGGGGTCTGCTTTCTGGGCATAATGCGCCCCGAACCAGCCCCCAGTGAGAGAACCTGCGATCATCACCAAGCATTGCGGCCACAACACTGCGTGCGCCGCTATAAAAGTGACCACAGCTGCGGCGTTTATGGCAGCGGCTAGCAGGGTCCGGATCGCGCCCATGGCGTGAATATCACGCATCCCCAGCATGGCGAGCATCCCCAATGTCATGAAACCGATTCCTGCGCCAAAATATCCGCCATAAACTGCCACCAGCAACTCGGCGATCGAACCCAGCACGATCGCCTGCCACGACGTGTTCCGCAGATCATCATCAAAATCGGGGACTGGAGCCTTGGCGAAGATGGCACGAATCGAGTTGCCGAAGGCGAACAGCAACGTACCACTGAGCAACAGCCAGGGGACCAGGTGCAGAAAGGTGTGCTGCGGCGTCTTGAGCAGCAGCAGCGCCCCAGCCCAACCTCCAGCAACGCTGGTCATCAGCAACGGGAGCAGCACGCGGAGCGGCGCATTCAGCCGTTTCATGTAAGCGACGGCGCTAGCCGCTAACCCGGGCCACAGCGCGACCGTATTAGTTGCATTGGCTTCCACGGCTGGGATGCGCAGAAACAATAGCGCCGGAAAGGAAATGAAGCTGCCGCCACCAGCCAATGCATTCAATGTGCCGGCAATAACGGCTGCGAAGAGCAAACAGAGCGCTTGACCAAGATGTAAACCCATACATACCAGAAGAACGGGGTCAACGAAACAATATGCCGCGAACGGTCGCGCAAATATAAACGCTAAGTTTATCAGGGCCTTAGTTAGGAGCTTGTTAGTATCTCCTGCCGATTTTCATATTCTTATTTTCATAATTTTTTAACTCATATCAGACAGAAATTCTTATCTCGCAATTTGGCGATCTTTTCGTCTGATGCACCTCCTTATGTACTCCCCCGATGCTGTTCACTCTGCTAGCGTTTTTCTGACAAAGCTTCGCTCGCTGGAGCTGCTGCAAGAGCTTTCCAAACGAGCGATCAAAAAAACTTTTCCTTGACATTCAATATTTGTGTGTGATAAACCGCCGAAGTCATAAGTGGTCCGCTTTTCATACCGGTACGGGAACTCATACGTAAAACAATAGATTTTCGATTCGTGGCGAGAACAATGAAGTCGGTCACTAGTTTCATGCCATGACAACGGGCCCGTTTTGCAAACCATCGGGAGAGTAAACACATGCGCTCGCTAACAATAATTTTCGTGCTCCTGGTCGCTTCCATCGCGCCAGGTTCACTCGCCTATGCTCAGAGCACTGAACCCACGAGCAAGGCCAGCGGACCAGCGTCCGAAGAAGAAGTCAATCAACTGCGGAACGAGGTCACCGCTCAGCGCAAGACCATCGAGGAATTGAAGGCTATGGTCGAAAAGCTGGTGGATGCGAAGACCCCGGCAACCGCCGCCGGTTCGGCTCAGGTTCAGCCTGTGGCAAACACCGCACCGGAAACGACGAATGCACAACTGGTCAATGCTACGAGCGGCCCCGATGATGGCAGTGTTCATTTGGTGAAAACGGTTCTCGTGCAACCGGATCTCGCACTGGAAGCGGCAATGCTAGATCAACCGGCATCCTCCACGCCAAAGAAAGATGCTCCGCTTACAGCCGGATGGAATGGCGAGCATTTTTTCATCAGGAGCGCCGATGGGCAGTTCAGCATCAGTCCCTATGGCTATGTCAACACAGATTACCGCGCCTACAGCGGCGATGGAGCACCTGCGGACACGTTTCTCTTGCGCAATGCCCGCTTCGGATTTCAAGGCAATTACGGTTCGCACTTTGATTTTGCGTTACTCATCGACGCAGCCGCAACCTCGGGTTCGGTTGTGCGGGACGTTTACCTCAACGTAAGAATCAAGCCCGAGTTTCAATTCCAGGCGGGCCAGTTCAAAGCTCCATTCGCCCAGGAAACCGGGATCGGCGACACCAATCTGGATTTCATCGAGCGCGGATTTCAGTCGATGTTGTATCCGTCCGCCGCCTCCGCATACAGGAGCCCCGGCGTCGCCTTTCACGGAGACATTGACGGTGGTGTGATGCAGTACTGGGTCGGAGCGTTTAACGGCAAGGGATATGCAATCGCTAACACGACCAATCAACCGGAATTCATTGGACGGCTCCGCTTCTACCCATGGCGCAAATCCAAGGACGGCTGGCTTAAGCAACTTGCCTTTGGCGGATCTATCGACCGTGCCCGCTCCCGTGGCCTTTCAGGAGATCAAAGCTTCAGCGCCCTGTTGCCCGACGGCTCTTATACCTTCTTTCCGCAGTTCGCCATTAACGGGCCCATCCAGCGTTACAACGGTGAGTTTACTTACATCAAGGGAAGTTTGGGTATACGTGGCGAATACGATCAACTCAATATGTCGCGGAACAATGTCGGCTCCGAACAGGCGGGGAATCTTGGCTTCCTAAGTCTTCCCTCAATTATTGCCAAGGCTTGGGATATCGGCGCAACTTACTTACTGACGGGCGAAAAGCGTCCAGAAAACGGTACGCCCCGAGTTAATCGTCCGTTGTTTGGTCCCGATACGCCGGGCAGCGGTGGACGCGGATGGGGAGCATGGGAAATCGCTGTGCGTGCCACAGGCATTCATGCCAACGAACCCGGTGTAAACCTCTTGAACTATTACACGCCAGGCTATGTGCCCACATTTAATTACCACACCAACGAATACACGGTTGGGCTTAACTGGTATCCCAATTATTGGACTAAGTACCAGCTCAACTTCAACATCGATCAACTGAAGGATCCTAGCGTAACGGGTGCGACACCGCAGAATTACTTTGTGGTCGAGCAGCGCTTACAGTTCAGATTTTAGAATCAATCCGCTTGACTGCCGGTTGCGGATCGAGCATTCACGAGTTTGTAGTCGTAGGGCTGGTTGCATCTGCTCTTGAAGGAAATCGCAGGAGGAAATTCGATGAGATCGAGGATTCTGCTTACTGTTCTTCTCACCGTGCTATTTGTGATCCTGAGCGGTTGCGGAGGTGTATCTAACTGCCCGGTGTGCGGCACCACATCTAACGGCAGTTACGCCGTTATCGACGTCATCACCGTGCCGGAGCACAATCCTACCGGCGAACCCGGCGGACCGTTCAACTCCTTCGACATTAGTTGGATCTCGCCACCGCCCGGTGGCCCTGGCCATAATTTGGACTATGTTTCCGATCGCATCGGCTTGGCCGTCGATGTTTTCGATACCACCACCAACCTGGCCGTAACCGCCCTCCAGGGAACGAATGCCGTCGTTGACGCTGGCAATGGGGCCAGCCCTTGCGCGAAAGATCCAACCACCGGGAACGACATAATTCCCCCTATTGTTTCGGTGTTTGGAAATTTCACTCGGTATGGATGCAGAACCGATTTGACCTGGGAGGGCGGATTGGCATTCCACCTCGGCTCCGGTTTTGGAGCAAACCATAATTTCGGTGGCTTTCCGGGCGCGCAGTGCTGCGCTGCACGCGGGAATGGCGTCAATCCCATGTCCGGCCCCGATGGCGAACAGGTCTCGCCCGACGGCAACTTTCTGTTTACTGGGAACGGCAGCTCCCATCTCGTCATCTGGGATCTGAGCACCATGAACCTGGCCACCAATCCGCCCACCGCGCCGACCATTCTTGCCACAATCCCCACTGGGGTTTCCGGCGATTACGACGGTCCCCTGGGCATCGCTCCCTGCATCGCGTCCTGGAACGGTGAAGCCGGGTCTGCCGCGAATTGCGGGGATGACCGGGCTGACGAATTAGCGTACAACCCTTCGGTCACTGCGGCCGATGGCTCGACGCACCAGGTCCTCGCCATTATTGATGGCGACCCAGGATTGCCTTTCATCACCTTTATGGACGTGACTAACATCGTAAGCAAAACTGGAACGGCCCAGCAGCAGCACTGCTTGCCCATCGATCAGACTTACCCTTACGGCCCCTATGCCGCCCCCGCGCAGATAAGCGGGGATCCGAACGATTTCCCCTCGTATCCGTCTCAGGGATTCTCACAAACTTGGGTGATACCGCAGGGTGGCGCGAGGTTCAATCCCCCCAGTTGTATCATTGGACAAATTTACTATGATGGTGCGGGTGGCCTGGCCTCTGGGGGACTCGGACTCAATTCGCCGACTCCTGTTTCCGTAGACAACGTTGGGGGCACGTTTCCCTGCCCAGATCCATCCAATCCTCAGACATTCGGAGGAGTTTCCGGATCGGCGGCAGCTTCGCTGATCCCTGGAATTGGCATAACGCCAGTGAGTAACACCCTATACAACATCCCCTGCCATCATGGCCCCATTGTCGATCAAACCCTGGGTACATTTTGCAGCCAGACCGCTCCCGGTCCCAACTGCTCTGGCGCCATATCTCCGGCAGGGTTGGGGGCTATGGCTTGGAATCCAAACACTGGACACTTGCTGCTGACCAACGCAAATTCCATTGCCATCACAAACATTGGCAGCATCGATGAAATCGATCCCCAAGTCGGGAACAACACCTGTGGCGGACCTTGCGGGCCAGTGGTGGTCAACACCTTCGTGACGCCGAATTGCATGCCCACCAGCATCGCGCAAGGTCCGGGGAACAATTTCCTCGTGGGTTGCGCCGATCATGATGGCACGGCGTTCCCTCCCAACGAGTATGTGATCGATGGAACTTCAGGCGCGATCCTCGCCGAAATCACCAATGTCGGTGGCGTGGACGAGGTGTGGTACAACCCCGGCGATAACCGCTACTACACAGCGTCAAGAGACATGCCCAATGGCCCGGTTTTGGGTGTCATTGATGCCGGAAGCAACCTCTGGCTGCAAAACGTCCCGACCAATACCAATTCGCACAGCGTCGCGGTAGACCCTAGTAACAATCACGCTTTTGTGCCAATGCAGGCTGGCGGAATCTGTACCACGCAAAGCAGCAACGGTTGCATCGGCGTCATAGCGCAGCAATAATAGTGTATGGTTCGCCCCTGTACGCAAGATCGGTTTCATGTCGTGCAGGTACAGCGACATTAGGTGAAGTGAATTATGGAAACCTTTTGTAAGACAGCGCTGCCTGGCGTTTTACTTTGTTCGATTCTTGTGGCGTTGGCAAGCGCAAGCGAACAAACAGCGTCAAAACCAACCGACGTACCTGCCACCGTAATCGCCCACTTATCTTTGCCGCAGGCGACCGGAAGTCAAATGTTGCTGCAGAAGGAAAACTCGAAACAGTATCTGTACGTTCAGCAGGCCACGAAGCAAGGCTTCATGATCGTGGACGTAAGCAAGCCGGAAAGGCCGAATCTTTTGAAGCGGACGGCGGAGTCGAATCAGTCGACAGCGGGAAATCTGGAAATGGTTAGCCCCGATGTGGCGATCGCGGAAGCCCCGGAAAAAACGCCGGCAACGCTGACCAGCAACAGCCGTCCCACCGAAACCGTTCGCGTGCTCGACTTGAGCGACCCGCGCAATCCCAAAACGCTGGAGACATTCAACAAGGTCACCAGCCTTCTTCCCGACGGCAATCACGGCCTGATCTACCTCACCAACAATGAGGGCTTATGGATTCTCCGCTACAATCGGCCTCCTCTGCTGGAGCCAGCCAAGAAAAAGCCTCCCTGTGACTCCGAATCTCAGATCATGGCTATGCCTCCGGATTGCGACTAAACCCGGCTCGTTCCGAACCAAAGCAGGCTCGTCGACAAACCTCCTATTAGTGCGAGATCTGTTCTGCTGGGCACTCCTTCTCGATGGTTTTGATCGAGGTTATGGTCAACGTCACTGAGGCTGGAGCCCCTGTTCTGGTCAAAGCGTCGGAACTTGTGCTCATTGAGGGTGACTCTTTCCCGATTACCTCCACTCGTTGTCCGAGGTAAGGGCGAAGTCTTATTTTGCCTGTCGCTTGTAGCTCGTAAGTCATTCCTGGATCTTGCTTGATCAGGATGTAATCGCCACTCAACCTGCCGACACAGCCTTGTATGGTTTCTTGTCCTTTGGATGCTTTTGAGTTTTGCTGAGCGGTTTTGCTGTCTTGCGCCAGGAGAAAGCTGCTTGAAAGCAGCAGAGCAAAAAACAATTTTCTCATTTAGATGCCTCCTCTTCGTCTGACTCTCACAGCACTTGAGATGGCAACGCCGTTGAGGCGGTTGCATTTTAATACGTGATACAGGGAACGGACCTACTTAACGCGGGTTTCCTGATAGTGCAGTTCTTTCCATTGCCCGGCCCGCTTCACCCAGATTTCGCTGATGTACACGCGTGAAAAGCGTATCTGCGCCTTGGGCGGAAACTGCAGGGTGCTCTCATAGATGACCAGAGCCGCATCTGCACCCAGCGGAATCAGCTTGTACCCCCACAGCGTGTAGTTGAAAGGATTTGCCTCCGCCAGTTCGTTGATCGATTGAATCTTGGTCCGTTCGCCCTTGCCATCCACTTCGACGCCCTGATAGTCGTCCGCCAGCAAGTCGGCATAACTTTTCTTATCCTTGTTTTTCAGCGCCTCCCATTCGGCTTTGATCTTGGATTCGAACATATCCTTCAGCGCCGAGTCGGCAGGAGCGCTGCTAGACGGCTGGTTCTCGCCAGTCTTCTGGCCGGTCGTGGGCGGCGTGGCAGGTGGTTGCGCCAGGACCAAAGATGCTAGCCCCGCAATACAAACTAAGACGAAGTAGACTCTCATGATTCCCTCGTGTTCTGAGCATAGTAAGTTACCATTGTTTTGGAGCGAATCCATGGTCGTGTAACGCATGGTTGTTGTCAGACTAGAGACCACGAGCATTCCAAATGTCACATACTCTTAATTCGCAGATCGAGGTCGAAACTTTAGCACGTGAACTGCTGTCTGCACGTGAGACTGGGGAGATGGTGGATGTCCTTCCATCTTCCCGCCCTCATTTCGATCTCAACACGGCCTATGCAGTGGAAACGACCCTCAAGCAGATTCGCGAAGCTGCCGGACACAAAACCGTGGGCCGCAAAGTTGGCTATGCCAATAAAGCTATGTGGCGCGTGCTCAAACTTGAAACCCTGGTTTGGGCCCACATGTATGACGACACGGTGCATTACAGTGAAAATAATTCGGCGACGCTAACACTTGCACATCCCCGTTCGCTGAAGATCGAACCAGAGATTGTCTTTGGCTTGAAACAATCGGTGGTTACTGAAGGCACTGAGGCGCCCGATGCGGCCGCAGCGCTTGCATCCGTAGATTGGCTGGCGGTGGGATTCGAAATCATCGATTGTCCCTTTCCGCAATGGCAGTTTCAGCCTAGTGACTTTGTTGCTTCTTTCGGACTTCATACTGCACTCGAAATCGGAAAGCGGATGCCAGTGCAGCCCGATGTCATTCCAACGCTGGTAGAGGAGCTCGCGCGATTCAAAGTCCGTATGTCGAAAAACGGAGAATTTGTGGAAGAAGGATCCGGCAGGAATTGCTTGAGGAGCCCCGCCTTGTGCTTGGCCGAACTGAGTGCAGCCATTGTGCGGCGATTCCCGGCTCAACCGTTAAGCGCTGGAGAAATCGTCAGCTCCGGAACGCTCACAGCAGGGCATGGGACCGATCGCGGAGATCTGTGGTCGGTTGAGGTCGAGGGACTGTCGCTCCCGCCGCTAACATTGCACTTGACTTGATCGGCAGACCGCGCAAAGGACGCCGACACAGATAAGTTCCGCGACTTGCTGCAACCGTTCAGATCGAATCTCGCACTTGTGATGGTTGCCCGACCAGAATATCGGCTATCCGATCTCCCGCGTTTCCATCCCAAAGTGGGGGCACAGTTCCCTTCTTTGCTTTGCCACTGAGTATTCGGGACAATTCCGCACGCAGCTTTTCCCGATCGCGGCCGACGAGCACATTCGTTCCCATGGAAACCGTAATCGGACGCTCGGTGTTCTCGCGTACGGTTAGACAAGGGACGCCAAGGTAGGTGGTCTCTTCCTGAATGCCGCCCGAGTCAGTGATCACCACGGTCGCGCGGGACTGCAATCCTAGAAAATCAACATAAGGCAGAGGATCAAGCACGCGCAATTGCCCCGCATTTAATCCGAAATCTTCGATTCGCTTGCGAGTTCGTGGATGGGCCGGAAACACTACCGACAAATCGCGGTTCACCTCAAGCAATGATTCCAAGATTCCCTTCAGTCTCAAGCCGTCGTCGACGTTGGCTGGACGATGCAGCGTGACCAAGGCATATCGCTCAGGCAAATCGTTCGTCTTGCTATTCTGCGCAGCCGGCAACAGGCGCACGAGAGAGTCGATCATTACATTACCGACGAGAAAGATTTTCTCCGCGGGAATTCCCTCTCGCCGAAGATTCTCGTCTCCATCCTCCGAGGGCGTAAACAGTAAATCGGCAAGCTGATCGGTCACCAGGCGGTTGATCTCTTCGGGCATGGTGCGATCGAACGAACGCAGTCCGGCCTCAACGTGTCCGACTCGAACGCCGAGTTTGGCACAGACCAGCACGGTCGCAACAGTCGAGTTCACATCTCCGTATACAAGAGCGATGTCCGGCTGGCGCTCGAGAATAACCGGCTCGAGCCTGATCATAATCTCCGCCGTCTGCTTGGCATGCGAGCCCGAACCGACTGCCAGGTTGACATCGGGCTCAGGTATGCCGAGCTGCTGGAAAAACACATCGGACATGTTGACGTCATAATGCTGACCGGTGTGGATGAGGGTCTGCACCGCCTTCTCGCGCGCCCTGAGAGCATTCAACACTGGTGCGACCTTCATAAAGTTGGGACGAGCCCCAACAATGTGAAATATGTTCACAGATTCTCCTGTTGTGAATATCTAGGATAGTCTATTGGAGGAATAGAGAATACATAGAATGTTCTTCTAACTCCCCGACTTAGTCAATACTCGCGCTCCGCGGGCCATGTGGTGCTCAGTTATCCACAACATCCAAAGTAATGCGCAGATAGCAGCCACGGAGAGCCCAAAAAACAGTACGCCGCCGTTGTGGTGGAGTCTTCCGCTGAGGAAAGCAGGGTCGACTCGAGTTCCAAGTTCGCCGATGGTGACGATGCGTAGTCCGTTCTTGGCCACCGACAGCGGGATTGCCGCCACCACAAGCAAAACCTTGCGCCACCAAGAGCTCAGAAACAGTTGAGCCAAAACTAATGTCGTGACGACCAGCATGAGACTCGAGCGAATACTGCTGCATTCGCGTGCGACTTCGATATCAAGATTCGGGATGGACAATATGATTCCATCTTGTGTTACCGGCACACCAATCGCGTGAAACATGATTCGCGCCGCTGATGCCGATTGTTGCTGGAGGAACTCAATGATCCAGTTTAGGGCAAAGCTGGGAATGGGGACGATCAAAAGCAAGAAGCAGAGAGGGAAAAGAAATAACCGAAAAGTTCTTGCGCCAAAACAAAACAAGACGCTGGCGAGCCACCAGGCCACTATCGAAAACATACTGAGCGACAACCGGACATCGTCCGGCGTGGCACTCATTCCCCAACGTCCATAACAACCGATCGCCAAGGCCAGACCCAACAGGACCGCACCTGGAAGAGAGCCCAACTGCGGATCGGCCGCGAATTTAGTTGAATTTGTGGATTTCGCACCCTGTTGTTTCAAATCAAAGTAAATCAGCGCCGCACTCAGCGGGAGGATCAAAAGAATGTGAGTGTAGGCGTCATTCGAGAGCGCCAGCTCCGCCGTAGTGACGAGAGGATGCCACCAGAAAATAATCGACACGATAGACAAGAAAACGAATGCCGGAAGTCGAGTTGTCGTCCTGCTGTCCAATTGGGTTTGCGGTCGTAACTTTCTGCGCCTTCTAGTTAATCTTGCATCATGCCTTGATGGCTTAGAGTTTGATCGCTGCTCAACGCCATCTCTTGCCGCATATTTCTCAGACACTGAATATTAATATAGGCAATGCTCTTTGAAGTCAGAACAGTATTGGCAAACCGGAGACGCCAAAGGTTGCCTGACGATTTTCTTGCAGACCTTCCCGGGATCGAGGAGGAAGGTGTACTACCTAATGTCGATCCACGAGCACCTTCCACCGCAGGCGCGGAAGGATCTAAAAGAAGTGGGATGGACGGAGGGATTAGAGTTGGGCAAAGTCGCGCGCCACGATGGTCAGCACTTCGATTGTGCAACCTGGTTGCACAAAGCGCGCGAAATGCCGAGGGACGACTTCAGGCGGGAAGTGGAAAAGGAATTGACGGGAAGAGAGGAGGAACCATCGGAGTTGATCTACTTCAAAGTCTACAAGGGATCGACGCATTGGAAGCAAGAACTGGTACCGATCAGACGGACGCGAGAGTTGCAATTTTGTGCAATCATTGCAAAATTTATCATCTTGACACGAGGTATTCTGCGATTGTCTAATCGAAACTCAAGTAAGTATCTGTCGGAAAGAATCACGCTTTTCCTCCCCCTCCCGATGGGTTCACTAATTTTCCAAACATAACAGGGAGTTTTTCATGGAAAATACTAGTCGCAAATGGCTGCTTACGGTGCTTGTCACGTGCTGTTTGGTTGCTACATCGTTTGCAGATCGCGGTCGTGGCTGCAATCCGTACCAGCGGGGAGGGTGTCAGCAGCAGCCCCAACCGATGCCAGAGGGAGGCTCCGGCGCGACCTATCTGCTGGGAGCGGGGCTCACTTGCCTCGGGGCGATGTTCCTACGTTCCAGAATAGGAAAGCCTACACAATTGTAAGCTTGGCAAGCTCCGTGGAATGCATCCCGTTGAGACTACGAATCGACGACGTGGAGCTTGTTTCGCAGGACTGAAGATCAGTTCCACGCATAGGTTTCTAGACGACAAGAAGCAGCCTCAACAGCCACTGCAGCGCGGAAGGGGTGTCCCACGTCCACGTCTGCCAGAAGCCACTGATCGCCGACTTCCACGTCCCCTTTGATCTCCTCAAGCCTAGGTTCGCTTTCAGGGTGCGTGGTGACCGAAAAATCGGTCAGCGGAAAGGAAAGCCCGTCGCCGGTAGCTTTCAAGAAGGCTTCCTTACGGGTCCAGCAGGCAAAGAAACCAGCCAGGCGGAGATGGTCGGGGAGTGCTCCAAGTTCGCTCCGTTCTCGAACCGAGAAGAATCGCTCAGCCAGTTCGACGTCGTCGACGTCACTGCGGATCTTTTCGATGTCAACCCCAAGCTGGTGCTCACTGCCGACTGCGATCAGTGCGACGTTTGCCGAGTGGGACACATTGAACTGCAGTCCGCCTGGATTCTGGTCGACCACTACCCGTGGCTTACCTCCTTTGAGGTACTCGAAACGAATCTCGGCTCCAGGAATTCCGAGATAGTCGGAAAGAATATCGCGAAGGACGGAACGACATTGAGCAAACCGGTCCTTGTCTTTCTCAAAATGAAACCGGTTAGCGCGCGCAATTTCATCGGATGACAGATTGTTGGTCTGCGAGACTAGTGTCTCCAGTCGGTCAAGTTGAACTTTCCAAATGTCGATGCGCCCTACGGGAAACTGGGCTCGCGACGAGGGATGCGACCACGAAGTGGGAGGGCGATGTTTCAGGTCATCCTCGAATGCGTCGACTTCTTTCAATTCTACTGATCCTGATGCTGGATCTGACCAGTGTCGCCGTCCTGATCCATGGCCGTTGTCCCCCCGAGATTGCGACCCGAATATTGTAAAGCCCGCCGTGTCAGTCTTCTCGCAAATCGCTCGGGACGGCTCCGGCTCTTGTGACGAATGCGAGTTTCCAGAAGACGAAGATGCTCTGAAGATAGCTGCCAGTCAGAAGCAGCGCAGTTCTCGTGAACATGCTCTACCTTATCAGCTTTGAAAATTGCGATTACAGCGGGGTGAGATACGCACCAGTTTAGGGCCACTTGTGAGCGCGTTTTTCCTATGGCCGTCGCGACCTGCCCAAGAACATCCTCAGGATCGCAACTACGCACTCGGTCGAAGCCGGTCGCTAGGGGACTAAACGCCAAGAGGCTGATCTGCTGAGCATCGCAATATTGGAGGAGTCCGTCTTCCGGAGTGCGGTCCACCAAGCTGTAGCGCACTTGGTTGGAAACAATTCGTGCATTCGAAAGAGCCGACTGGGCTCGTTGTAGCTCCGCAACAGAAAAGTTACTGACACCAATGAAACGAATCTTCCCGGTCTCTATGAGCCTCTCCATCGCAGCCATCGTCTCCCCTATCGGGACCGTGTAATTGGGCCAATGCAATTGGTAAAGATCGAGGTAATCGGTGTTCAATTGCTTCAGACTACACTCGGCTGCTCTAATTACATCGCGTCGGCGGAAATGACGTGGCGAAACTTTACTGGCAAGGAAAATGCGATCCCGGATTCCGCAGATTGCCTGACCAACTACGAATTCAGTGCTATACAATTCCGCGGTATCAATGAAGCTGGCACCAAGCTCAATGCCAGCCAGCAGTGGTTCCACGCCGCCGCGATACTGCCATGTGCCGAGCGCAAGTTCGGAAACTTGCACTCCGGTGTTACCAAGTTCCTTTGATTTCATGGTTTAACTCGTCGGGAGGTTGAATCCAGGAGACTACAAAGATTCCGCCCTTAACTACTAGCCTAGGGCAGTCTGGTGCGAGTCCAACAACTACGAAGCAGCTTCTAATGCAGCGACTGTTTCCATAGGAACCGGGTCACGCCGAACTTCGAAGAAACGTTTAAGTTTCAAGAACGGCCTCTCGAGAAGGTTCCAGGAAATTGTTGCCATCGCGTACGTGAGAGCTGTCGTAATCGGCAGCGCCAGAAACTGATATTGGTCTAGGTGGAACGTTTTCGCAGCATCCAACGGAAGTTTTTGAAGCAAATATATCCCATAGCTGATCGTCCCGGTATAAATCAAGAATCGGTTCGCCAGCATTGCCTGCAACCATCGTTGCGTCGAGAATAGCGCAAGGAATATCAATGCGGTCGAAGCCGCCGCAGTCAGCGAAAACACTATCCATCTAGCATGGAGGGTTTCAAGCGCGAGGGCGAATGGAACCGAAACCAGTAATATGATCCACGCACGTTTCACAAAGTTGGATGGAAGAAAACTACTCGAACGGAGCACAAGCGCCAGGAGCGCTCCAGCCATCAGTCCGTCCGAACGGCAGAATGGGTTCGAGTAGATATTGAATTGATGTAGTGACAGATAAAAGCGCAAGGCGGGCGAAATGCAAATCACTGCTATCGCGATCTTGCGAAGCTGAGACTCGGTGCAGAACCGCACTATCAAAGGCCAGATCAAGTAGAACTGTTCCTCCACAGCGAGAGACCAAGTGACGCCCAACGGCCCAGTAGCCATAGACGGGATGGGAACCAGAAAGTTCTGAAGAAACAGCAGATACGACCACCACGGTGCCGATCGCGAATCAAAAACGGCGTGGGCTTCGGATGGTCGCATGAACGGTACAATCACAAACATGAACAGCAGCACTGAATAATACAATGGCCAAATTTTGAGACAGCGCCGGGCATAGAACTTCTTGAAATACCCTTGCGATTGCTTCGCGTCAAGCAGAATCCCCGTAATCAAAAATCCCGATAAGACAAAAAACAGGTCTACCCCCATCCATCCGTTTTGCGAAATCAGCGACAAATGGAGAAAAGGATAGTTGTCGGTGTTATGCAGCAACACCAAAAGTACTGCCAAGCCGCGAATGGCGTCTAGTTTGGCGCTTCTCTTCATTTTTGCGTATTCGTTTGCGCGTCCAGAATAGGGCGCCCACTTGATGGAAGGCAGAGTGCACGATTCAGATCGGAAAGCTGATCAGGAGATATAGAGTGAGCGGCAGTTTTGTATCCTTTGCCAATAGCGATAGCGCTAAATCGATAAATATTAATGCTTTCGCTTTGCGTTCCGCCGTTCTTTCGAAGCATCGTATTTACCCAACCAATTGTGCACAGGGACACACAGCAGTCCGACCACGATTACCTTGAGCAAATTGATCAGGTTATCAAGCATGACTGTTCATACTAACTCGGAATATGATATGCGCCCCAATAAACCGAGGATTGCTCCTGAACTTTCGAAGATGTCAATGGCACTCACTGTGGACTGAGTGTCTGCCCTATAGAAGCCTGCTGAGAATCAGCGCTCGTGAACCGGAGCGGCATCAAGAGCCCCAGCATCAACGGTGAGAGAAGGCAGTAACTTAAGCCAGCCAGAAAACAAGCTGAGGGAGCGATGAAAAGCACGCTCACAATATTCCTAGACCACAACCGCGACAAGCCCGTTGAGACTGCAAGCCTAGCGTCGAGAACCATTGCGATCGGTATCACAAGTAGGGCCGCGTCATAGAATGTGCCGTAAGTATTGACCAAAAGCACAACCAAAATTGCCAACGCAAAGTTGGCTGTCCGGGTCGCGGTCCAAGCAAATAATAAAATCGAACAAACGATGGTCGCTCCTTCAAGTATCCGTGGAGAAATGTAAGAATTCAACGCATTAAACAAGCAGTGTAGATTGGGGAGCGCAAGACCTGTGAGTCCAAAATCCCGCCGATCGACAGCGGTTGGAGGACTCGAGAAAAGCACATGATGCGCGCTGGCCTGTAACCCGCCAACTCCAGCTAGCAACAGGGAAATCATAGCGACCACAACCCCTGTCACTAAGAAACCAGCTCCTATTCGCCATCGTCGCCAAAACAGGAAAAGTAGAGCAATCGGTAGCGCAAATTCGAACTTAAACAGCGTTAGTCCAAGAAAGACGCCAGCGGTTAGGTCGCGTCCACGGTAAAACGAGACGGCGGAAAACAACATCAGAGTCAAAAGTATGATCGAATCTTGCCCTTGGGTAAGAGAAACCGCCACCGGGAAAAAGCAGAGGAAGACTATCGCCGGCAACCACGACCACACATTGTCGAGCTTTTCGAGAAAGGGCCTCAGTGTGTGAATCGACAACCAGAGAAGTACAAGATTTGTGGCAAAGAACGCTATGTATGCCACTCGGTATTTCATCAGTGAAAGAGGAACAAACAACAATGCCTCATAAGCCGGGGAATCGAACGCTTCCGTCACGCCATCCTGACTTATAAGTTCGTCTCGAAGGCGTCGATTCCGGTCGTCATCATAAAGATTACGCGCCTCGCCAGTTCGAACCATGTAGCCGGCGACATAGAACTTTCGAAATCCAGCGCGTCCACTGACTGCAGCGGGTACACCGAGAGAAAACACGACGATCTGTACCAGACCGAGAAAAACTGAAACCGCAATAACAGTCAACCGAAGGCTTTTGGGAGTCAGTGGCATGACAAAGTAGATTTTTGGGAGGCCCCAGTAGCGTGCGCAGGCAGCGCAAGGCGGGAAAAACTATGTCTATCCCAGTTTCATTTGCTCGTCACTATTATCACCCTCGGTCGCGCGCAGCGTCAGCAGAGTTACCTCAGGAGGGCAGTTCAAACGAATCGGAAGTCCCATCGTGCCGATACCCACGTTGGTGTAGAGAGTGAGAGGACCAACCCGTCGCAATCCCTGCGGATATTTCCTGCCGAGTCGCGGCAAGTATGCTGGGCCAATCAGCGGAAGTCGTACCTGTCCACCGTGGGAATGGCCAGAAAGCTGAAGGTCAACGGGATATTTCGAAATAAGATCTGCCACGTCGGGTTCGTGCACAAGCACAATTACTAGCTCGCCTTCAGGAATTCCCTTCAATGCGGGTCGAAGGTCGGTCTCATCGGGATTGTCGTCAAGACCGGCGATCCAAATTCTTTTCCCCGCTCGCTCAATGGGCTTGGCTTCGTCGTACATGACGGGGAGGCCTTGGTCCCGCAAGAGTTCTTTCACTCGAACCGGATCGGTATTCCCATCGTGATTGCCGATGACAGACATAACTCCAAAATCAGCCTTTAGTTTGTTCAAGAGAGCGCCACACGGTCCTGCAGCGTCGGCCGCTTCTCGAAGATTAAGATGACGCCGGTGTGCAAGCACCGGTTCGGTAACAAAGTCACCCGTTAGAACTGTAAGGTTGGGCTGTAATTTGTTCGCGATTTCGACTGCAGAACGAATGGCCGCAGCCGAGAATCTTTCGTCATAGTGAAAGTCGCTCAGTTGCGCAATTGTGAAGCCCTCGAATTCCTGCGGCAGTCGACGCAGATGAACGTCGACGCGGTTCACGATTACATTATGCGGCTCCACAAACAGGGCGTCGGCTCCTACGGCAAACGCCCCCGTTGCTGCAATCACCGCGGAACCCTGTAAGAATTTCCGCCTATTCATGGGAATTCAGCCATGTACGCACCCGAATATTCCTCGCGTCGTTATCCGACGTGCTTGTATTATATGGGTACTCATTTTGTTGTGGATGAGGGTAAAACAGGCATGTGTTGCCGGAACTGGGCTAGATCATAAACGACGCGGCGAAAAGCGCGATGGGTTGGACATCGCGGTTGGAGGGTTGGCCTTTACTCCGCCCGCTTCTTGAACGCTTGTACGATAGGCGCTTTGCGGGAAGCAGCTATGGATCGTTTCGCGGTGTTTTTTCGAGTTTCAAAGAAGCAAGCCTCACCGCACCTCGCAATAAGCCGCTTGGCTTTGCAACTCAGGATTATGCGAAAGAATTCGCCGATCGACGATCGCGAATCTTTTCTTTCGATTATCCGATTTTGTTCTGGTTGGCCCCACTTCTGCGTAGTCCCATCAGACTCTTCGACTACGGAGGGCATTGCGGTACCCACTTCTATGCCTATGGACGATACGTGGATTATTCTCCAGGAATGCGATGGGTAGTTTGCGACTTACCTGAGATTATCAGTTACGGCACGCAGCTTGCGGCCAAGCACGATCAGAAACGGCAGCTGACTTTCACTAGTCGATTTGAAGATTCAGACGGCGCCGACGTTCTGCTTGCGGCTGGTTCCCTGCAATATGTCGAGTCGCCCCCATTTTCGGTCGCTCTTTCTGGCCTCAAGTCTCCTCCGAGACACGTCGTCATTAATAAGTTGTCTCTCCACGAAGGACGGTCGATTGTCACCTTACAAAATGGCGGCGTTGCCTATCATCCTATGCATGTCTTCAATCGACAAGAATTTATTGATTCGGTATGCGCGGCCGGCTACGAACTAGTGGACAGCTGGTCTGTTCCTAGTCATTCGGGACGAATTCCCTTTCATCCAGAAGCGTCGTTCCCGAGCCACTCGGGATTGTATTTCCGATCTCGCGCCTGAATGTCTCCGGCGAATCGATCCGTTAAGTCTTCGATCGCAAAGCAGAAATACCTCAGTTCATGATATGGAAAACTGACGAGGAATTCACTATCGCGCCTTGATGAGCGAAGGCAAACCAAAACATCAATCGAAGCGATCAAGCCGTGGGTACCGCGTGTTCTTCGGATGCAACCTCCAGGCGAAATTCCGAAGGGGATGGGCTCACGTTCCAAGACTGAGCGACTACGTATAGCGGTCTTCCTTTGCTTTCCTCGTATATCCTCCCGACATACTCGCCGAGGATGCCAACCGCAATCATTAACGCCGCATTACTCAAACAGATTACAACCATCAGCGATGTCCAGCCGGCGACCGTCCTACCCGCAAAATGCGCTACTATGGCCCGTATAGCCTCGACAACTGCAATCAGTGTCATGACTCCAGCTCCGGCGAAACTCAGGCGGAGCGGCAGGGCGGAGAAAGAAAACGCCGCCGTGCAGGCAAGCCGGAACATCTTAACAAACGGATATTTGGTGGAGCCCGCTCCACGGGGCTGACGTTCGTACTGAACGCACGTCTGCGGGTAGCCGACCCATGCGACCATTCCCCTCAAGAACCGATGGAGTTCACGCATCCCGGAGAGACTCTCAACGCAGCGCCGCGACATAAGCCTAAAATCGCCAACATCTGGAGGCAGCGATTCCAGGAAGAATGCTCGCATGAAACGATAGAAAAACCAGGCGCTGAACTTCTTGAAAACTCCTTCTCCCGAGCGAGTGATCCTCTGTCCACAGATAACATCGTAACCGTTACGGTACTGCTCGACCATCCGATGGATTACTTCCAAGGGGTCTTGCAAATCTGCATCTATCAGCACAATCGCTTCGCCGGCAGCGTGATCGATTCCGGCCGTTGATGCGTATTGATGACCGAAATTGCGCGACAAGCTTAGGATCTTTATCCTGGGATCGGATTGACCCCACTCCACGAGCAGGTCAATTGTCCGATCGGAGCTTCCGTCATTTACGGCAATGACCTCGCACGGGTATGGAGATCGATCCATGAAGTCAGTCAGGCGCGGACGAAGTAAGGGAAACATCTCCTCTTCGTTATAAAACGGCATCACGATGGACAGCAGAGTCGGATTGCACCGAGGGGTAAGAAGGTATCGCATCATCTATCTCCTCGTTCTGTTCCGTTTGGGAACGAGCACTTGGTGAGATTCTCCGCTTCCGAATCGTACTTACCCAATGGTTTGCGCACCAGTACTGCCCACGAATTGAGCCCCGTCCCCAGACATGAGCAATCGGAGATTTCGATAAAATGCTCGCCGGAGGGGGTAATCGTGACGCTTGAGGCCGGATAGGTACCGTTAGTTTCCACGGTCTTGACCTCGGCTCGACAGGCTGACGATCCAATTCTGTCGATCGATGAACCTTCCTCCAATGGGTCTCGCTTCACTTGGGATTCCCAGGACAAATAAAGTTGATCGACTGACCTGTCTAAGTCGTCGACCTTACCGTGAACGGTTTGATGCCAGTCTTGAAACACCTCTAACGCAGCCATCAATTGCACGGGGTCGATTTTGGAATGGTCGATGGGTTCGCCTTTTCTTCGCATGGGATCTACAGAATCTCTCACGCGCCAAAGGGAAAGACCCTCGGTAAATATGGCGTTCATTCTCGCTTTAAGATCATTCTTCTTCATGGGCCAATCGCGGCTGGCACGATCTACCTTTGCCTCCGTCGTAGCAAAATTAACGTCCAGAGGCGAGTCCCGGTAGTAGTCGAGCTGTTCCAGGATCGCCTCATACTGGTCCTGTCGCGGCAGAACTACAGTCTGATTATTCGGATGATCTCCGTTCCCACTGAAAATCGCGACGTCATCGAAAACGGTGACCCTGCCTCCCACGTTCTTGTATTCGGCCCATTTTGCCGGTGCGTGTGCGCAGCGGAGACAAATTACCGCGCAAGGTGGCTTACTGTCGGGCCGAGCGTAGGCAACAGTTAGGTTGTTTACGCCAACGTAACGAACTTGCCTGCCGCTGTGTCCGATGCCAAGCAGCGCATAAAGTGGATAATCAAAATCTTCTAAGGAGGAATCGACTCCGATACTCCTGCACTCGCTAGATTCGATGAATTTGGCGGTGGATACGTATGAGTTTCTCCACCAATCGTGCGAATCCGCGAAATAGGAATCCAGCCGCGGCTGGCTGAAAATACTTGTACGTGGCCACGGTGCGAGTGGCCGTAACGAGTTGAAAATTGCAAATGGAAGGGCTGAAACCAGCAGCAGGAGCGCCACGACGGAAAGTGTAACCCGACTCCAACTCCGCTCAAGAACAACCCCCACCACCGCCATACCTAGTGCAAACAATGGAAGATGATAGCGACTGTTCCATGGTTGCCAGCGAATGAGGGTACAGAAAATAACAAAAGAACCCGCGATGCCAAACATGTAGAGCCGGAGAGTTCGATCTCCGATGCGTCGGCGGAACAGCAATAAACAAGTCAGACCGATTAGAGCTAACTGTAGCGGATTGCCAGCCCGGGCTTCATTGCTAGAAAAGCCATTTAGATGAAAGCCTCCCCGGTACGTAGAATCCGGATCGCTTGGATCAATCCGCAGCGCATGCAAAGTCCCAACAATGGCCTGTTGCGTCCGTTCGTTCAATGCGCCAATAGGCGTGCCGAGGTGGAGCGCCAAGTTTTTCACCACCCCGGAGAACGCGATCGCAGGGGAAATATGGCTGTTGCGCACTTGCCGCAAGGGGTCGTCTCCAAAGGCCGACGGGAACCCCAGCGGAGACCCGCTCAGCTGGTAATTGCGCAGATAGAGTGGTCCGTTTAAAGCAAGAACGATCGTCAAAAGAACGGGCAAGTGAATCAACAGCCGCTTCCGAGCCTGCGCGGAACCCATCCACCAACAAGCTAGGAGTACACACGATAAAAAAACGTAAGAGGTACCCTTGCTGAAGATAGCTAGGCCGACCGCCGCGCCCATCGCGCAAGCGATATTCCAGCTCTGCTGCTTATTCCATCGCAGAAGGTAATAAACGGCGACCACGACCCAGAAACCGGCCACGTAGGTATTCATGGCACCAGAAGCCTCAAGGACGCCTTCTGGAATCGTAGCAATTGCAATGGCCGCAAACAATTGCCCGCGAAAACCGGCTCCGAGTTGCTGCGCGATGAGTGAGACGCCCGTTATTGTCCCAATCATGCTGAGCACTTCGACCAAATTCACCAGACGGTCGCTACCGTACAGGACATCGAGGTGCAGCATTGCGTACTCGGCCCAGGGAGACATCCATAATTGAACTGAATAAAACGCGGGATAGAGACCGACGTCGCGATTGTTCATCCACTGTGCAACGCGGGACATGTGATAGGCCATCGCGTCCCAGTTGTTAGGGGCGCTCAGTAATGCAGCAATGCCAACCAAGAAGACCAGGAATCCAATGCCCGAGAGAAGCAGCCACTCCGTTTTGCCCAGAGGACTTGAGATTGGTTGGTACTCTCTATCTTCTAATTTACTTTCGATTCGGCGCGATTTTGATTTATGAAGTGCCCATCCATACGCGAAAACAAATGAGGCGAAGCTTAACCACGCAATCGCCAGCGCCGGGCGCGTAATCATGCGCGGGACACTGAGCAACTCCGTAATCAAAGCTAAGAACACGCCCCAGCCCACAGCCGCTCCCAACGCGGAGCTCCGCCGTCCCTCTCCACGGAGACGGAGCACCCAGAAGATAGCGAGATAGGCGGCGAGAGGGAGAGACGCAAGTATCCCTCCCGTAATTACTCTGATAATAGGAATCATGATGTGTGACACAGCGGCACTGACGGAATCTTTCTAAACCCTTTGCGAGCCTCGGTCACGATCCGTAGATCGTCCGAAATACTCGCATACTGGTGAGGTAAACGGCTGCAACGGGTTTCATGGGGAGAGAAGCGCGGGAACACATGTCGCGAGTTAACTCGCTCCAATTCGAAGCATTGGCGCGGTTCACGGAGACCGTGATCGAAGGGCTCAGTATTTTAGCCGTATGCCACCACCCCGCTGGGATAAATAAAATCTCTCCAGGATCAAGGTAGAAGCGCATCTGTTGGGCGCGCACAAACAACGGATATTTTTCGTGATCCGGATTTTCAATGTCCGCAATGACCGACTGATTGTAACGATCCGGTCTCACGTATAAGTAAGGAGCTTGGTCCGGAGCATAAGCGGTGAACTCTTTCCTCCCATATAACTGGCACAGGAAAGCATGGGTGTGCCAGCTATCAAAGTGCAGGAAGGGAAACTTCCCGCCAGCTCCGCCGATGTAGAGCTCTGCACTTCCGTTGTGCAAACGGGAGCGCAATAACTGTGACAGAGGTCCTGCCAGCCAGTTCGGCGAAAAATACTCCGGCAATGGCTGGATCGCTGGTAGCAGTTCAGGGAGAAAGTTGTCGATAAGGACATTACGGAGGTATGGCGCGGGCCTTGCATTGCTCGAATTCAACACCAGATCGATGAAGTCAGCCATACGGTACTCAGTACCGTCAACATTCAACTTCTTGTCCGAGAATTGTTCTCGAAAGTATTCAGGAGTCCAACTGCTCGCTTTCCATTGATCGAGCGCTCCGGAAATTATGACTGGCTTATGGGGCTTCATGAAATCGCGCTCGAACTCCGAGTATGTTGGCCGATTTCGCCTCTCGATCGAGATGTTTGTACTGGTCTGTTGTTCAACTGTTGGCATGGTATTCTCCCCTGTAAAATCCTGAAACAAATGTCTTTAGAAAGTCGCCTGCTAGCAGGCTTGGTGGTGCAAGATCAGAAACCTCTTTTGAACGCGAGATATGGGACGAGCAGTATCTCAGCAAGTCCGGGAAGCAGATCCTCGGGACTGAACACCGCCTCCACATCACATGTTTTCAAAGATTTGAAATAACTCTTGAAATCGATATCACCACCCAGAAGTCCAACAAAAGCGGCTGGAATATCGGTTGTCATGCGGACCCAGCCGACTCCGAGCTTTCCTTTGGATTCATCAGTCGGCAACCCGAGTTGATCGGCGTAGAGCATGGAACTGAAATCCACCCCGGCAGTTGCACCGAGAGTGTGATATCCCCAAGTTCTGGCATTGACGTCGAGTAACTTGTATTGCGAATCACGTGGGTCAAGCTTGTATTCGACTTCGACTAGACCGTAATAATCGATTGCTCGCAAAAACCGTTCGGAAAATTCCTCCAGGATCGGAACATCCACGGTTTCAACATAGGTGCTGGCCCTTCCGAACTGTAGGGGATGCTGCCGCCGACGTTTCACGACCATTTTCCCTACGGCACGTCCTTCGCGAAAAAAAGCACAGTAAGAAAACTGTTGGCTGCCGCCGCCTGGAATCACCTCTTGAATTATGAGTTCCTCAGGGTCGATGAAGTTTGAAGCCTTCCGAACAAGTGCGTCGAGTTCCTCACGACTATCGGCCCGCCACGCCTTCGCTTTTGTGGCATAGACAAAGTGTTCCTTGATGGCCGGTTTAATTGCAAATGGTGGTGAAAACTTGACGTTGGAGGGTTGCCCGCCGCCTTCCAAGCAAAAGGTCAACGGTATCGGAATGTTAAGTTCAGATGCCAACTGATAGGTCTTGCGCTTATCCCATGCCCACTGAACACTCTCCCAGTGAGGGGTCGGCACACGAAACGTTTGACTCAACTCCAAGCGATGGCGTGAAAACGCGGCAACAAGCTCGTCTCGTGTTGGGTAGAGAATCCATCCGTGCAGACTTAGGCGGTTGCCAATATCAAGGAGGGCCGCCACAGTCGCAGCTTCATCTTTTAGATCGGCTAGTTTTACAAATTTTGTGGAATATTTCGAAAAACGCGAGATAGAGTGCTCATCATCGACAACACATACTGGGATGCCACGACGACCGAGGCTGCGGACAATCCCAAGACCCTGGTAGTCGCCACCCACGACCACCGCCCCCACTTTGCCGTTCCCGGAAAGCACCTCAGGATACAGAGCAACTGCTCTGCTACGATTGCCGTCCATTAAGTTCGGTCCCCACGCTGAGCCGTGATTGATCGAATTAATTCAGTGGAGGCGAACTCCGTTCCAGATACGAAAGAGAGCAACGGACCGAAACTCCAGGCTGCCGGCTTGCCAAGGAAATACAATCCCGGAATGGATGATTCAAGCCCGCGGTTGAGAATAGGATAGCCATCCACGGTCTGCAACTGTGCCCGGAGTTCCTGGGTTAAGAATTCGTACCGGGACACGTCTACTTTGAATCCTGTCGCCAAGAGCGCATGATCCACGAGTCGATTAGTCCCGTCATCTAAAGACACCCGCAATTGACTTCCGGTTACGGTCGTCGACACGACCTTATGCCCTAGAGTGATGGGAACGTCAGTCAGCCGAGGTCGCAACCACGACGATCCCGCAGGTCTGATCGACCGGTAGGCAGCTTTATCTTGAAACTTTCGAGGGAAGATCCGAAACAAATGAGGCGCCGAGACAAGACGGCTGATGCCTGCGGGCCCAACATCCCTGCTGGAATACAGTATTTGTGATATCGGACCAAGATGATGAAGCCATGAATGGAGCCCCACCCAGTTGAGTGACGGTTGACGCGCGATCACTTCGACATCCGCTCCTGCCTCATGTAATAGCGCCGCAGACTCAAGAGCGCTTTGGCCACCTCCAATTACAACCACACGACGTCTCCTAAACAGGCTGAGATCACGATGGTCCGAGGAATGGGAGATCAACTCTTTCGGGATCTCGGCAAACTCCACGGGCCTCCGTGAAAACATTCCGATACCCGTAGCGACTACCACTCGCCGGGAGGTAAACTCCTCGCCATCAGCCAGGGTCAATTTAAAGCCGCGCGCGTCAGTCTCGATCCGGCCTACTGTGCGGTTTTCCACACGAGGTACAGCTTGTTGCTGGTACCAGCGCCCGTATTCAACAAACCGATCGAGCGGTATTGGCGCAGACAGATGATTAGCTGTTATGCGGTAAGTATCGAGAGTTAGTTTTCTATGGGGGTCCGCGATGTGGGAAGCTCCCCAGTTTGATCGGAGAAACATCCCTGCCGGCATTCGATTTTCCCAGAATGCCATCGGGTCACCAAACACACGAGTCTCTACATTCGCTGCTTTTAAATACGCAGCGGCTGACAGTCCATACGGACCAGCTCCAATTACAGTAACATTACATTCTGCCAAGGCTTTCCCTCACGACGAGTTCTTCTGCGAATTTGGACAAATCTGTCATAACTTCTCGGGATCTCGACCGGGAGTGCTTCACTAACGGCCTAACTTCCTGAGCAAACGTCGCGCTCCACGGGCCGGAACATACGTCGCGCCAATCGCCAAGTTTTTTAGACGATCTCGGGTTTGTGACTTTCCGGGTGGTGTTGGCGAAATGCCTGCCTTCCGTAACAAATAGTTGGCTCGGTAAACATTCGCTGTGTAATTTTCTCGGAACTGGAAGTTCACGCTGAGCGTCACAGAAATATCGTTCTTGTTTTGCACCCAATGAGGAGCATTGACCGGTACATGGATACCATGCCCTGGACCTAGTGAATATACCGTCGCGCGATTCTGATATTGTTCCTTGTAAACTGCGGCATTGTTATCAACCGTCCAGAATCGCTCTATTTCTTCCTCAGGAAGTACATCACGATCATTTCGATCAAACACGCTGATGTCCTTGTTGCCATGTATCTGAAGAATAAAATTACATTCTCGATCGATATGGTACGCGGTAACTCGATGCGGCGAAGTAATGAACACAATCGCATCTTGAACCAGCATTTCTTTTTTCAGGTCCTTTCCTAGGAGGGTCTGAATTTCCGCCATGCACTCTTCTAACACCGCGCAATACTCGGGGTCTTGTTCTGCTCTCCGAAGAATGATCCACGCGCCTGCATCTTGTATGCGTCTTATGGTTTCGTCCACCGAATGAGTGCCGGGGGGTGACTGATCCCAGCGTTGACCAACTTGAATTTGGCCGGCGTCATAATAGACGCTGCCCGTACTGGCCAACTGTTTTGCTAGTTCAATTAGTCTTGGTATTTCGAACAGGCGATGTCCAGACAGATGATGGGCGAATTCGAAAGAATATTGATTGAACTGCTGCCGAAACTGAATCGGGTCACACTGAAAAATACTCTTAGTCGCTTCGTCAATTTGGCTAGTAGTGGCCATAAAACGGTCTCCTAATAAACTGCGTTATTCAGTAGAGCTTGACCGGCAGGGGCTTTCTAGGAGGGCGGGAGCACTCGCTTTTCACTCAGGCCAGAACGAACTTCCGATCTTGAGTCGATCGTGTATTCGATCTTGCCGTTTCTTTCACTAGCATATGCTAATTGAGCGCGTTCATGACCTGAGCCCTCGATGCGCCATCCATTACCTTCTCTTACAATTCTCATCTGTGAGCGCTGTCTCCACCACTGATCAACTTCGCGCGGGAGTGGAATCCAGACGTTCCTCTCGCTTCTGAGCTGCGACAAATACGACAGTAACGTTTCGTACGTTTTTCTTTCCTCTAACTCAGTGATGTAGTCAGGGTGGACGATAAAATTCATGAATCCATGCTTTTCCATGATGAGCTCACTCTGTTGTTTCCATAAATCGATAGAACGGTCGTTGAGTATGTGGAAAAGCGAATAGTCTTGCGTCATCGTCACCGGCAACTCTAATAAGCCATTCACAAAATACGGCATCACCGTGCAGCAGCCACCGCGTTGCGGATCCAGATGGGCTACATTAGGCACGGACATATCATAAGAAAACTGCAAGGCGTCGTACCATTCTTGGCGCCGGTACAATATAGCCGAGCGGAACCCAACGGCGCCGAACTCGCGGCCATATGAGTTAATCTTCCCAACTCGCGAAAGAAATCCTGCCTTATCCCTGAAAAGATGCCCGTCGTGATTGAGATCTTGCACATTGATCTCAAAGCCACGACTGCGCATCGATTCGAGATAGGAGCTTGGCACTTCATAGCGGCGCTCGGGCACAATCTGAAACGACGCTTTGATTCCGAAAGAATCATTGATATTCATCAGCGTCGAACAGAAATCTCTGCCTACGGTCGTTTCGACATCATGTGTCATGACGGCACAACTACCCGCACCGTCGGGCCAAAACCAGATGAACGGGATCCGGTCAGCGCCATTTGCCTTGAGCGAGAGCAATAACAACTGCTCGGCTACTTCATCTACGGTTCTGTCCACGGGCCATTTTGGAAACGGTATGTGGTGCCATCCATTGAGTCGGACTTTCTGCAGGTGTTTGCGAACTTCGACCGGCAGCAATGGACGAACGAAATAGTAGAGTTTGGCGATTGTCGACCCGACCGTCGAAGGACCATTCTGACAGTAGAGTTCATAGCGAAGGCTATTAATTACCTCAATGGGATCAAAACGCAGGTGCGTCTCTCCTCCTCCCGCGCTTGCATCTTGCAACGCATCGTGAAGGGATCCAGTGGGTGAATTCCCGGGAATCTGGCCCGAGCACCTCCCATAGACTATGTTTTCTCCCAACCGGAAGAAACCTCTTTGCTCTGATAGGTCTCCTTCTAGACTCAGTCGGGTGTAGATCTCCGGACATCGGTAATACTGAGATATGAAATCAATCATTCTGATCGAGGGCCCCGCCTGAAGACACTACAGAGACAACATGACAGCAATTTAAGCTTTTGTCGAAAAGCTGAGATCGGTATCGGCAATTGTAGTCAGGCGATTCACTATATTTAGGTATCTGCCTTTATTGCTTTCCCAATCATTATTATTAATAAACTCCGATGCGTTACGGGCGAGGTCTTTCCGCCGTTCCGAGTTCCGAATCAACGCGAGCATTTCGTTCGATAAACTAGCCTCGTTGCCGGCGCAGAAAAATTGAACGATCGAGTCGTTAAAGTAATATCGATCGATATTCGTATCGCCAACTAGGACCGGCACTCCCATGGCCATAAACTCCAATGTTTTTGTGCTGAATGCTTCGTTTCCAAACGGATCATTCCTCTTGGGCACAACTCCAAGGTCGGCATTTTCCATAAGAGACGCGACATCTCGTATCTCGCGAGTACCATTAAGCTTTACGCGCCCGTTGAGCCCTAGGCTGGCAGCAAGAGTGCGTAACGAGTCTTCTGCCGGCCCGACACCATAGATATGGAACTCGGCGTTCGGCGCGGAATCTTTGATCGCGGCGAAAGCACGAATTGCGATATCGAGACCCTGATGCCAGTTCAGAGTGCCGGGGTATAACATGACAAATCTTTCGTCGGTACGGGTCCGGCCTTGGCGCACGAAGATTGAACGGTCGGGAAAATTTAGAATTGCTGTGCATTTATCGGCCGCTAAGCAACGAACTAGCAGCTTTTCCCGCCAAATATCGTTTGCAATGATGACGTGATCGGCGAATTGTGCCGAATGTTTTTCTACTCCCAGCAATAGTTTGTAGATGAAAGAGGTCTCTCCGACTCCGAACTTACTCGCATAGAGCTCGGGGAGTACGTCGTGGATGTCCAGAATGATTTTGGCGCCACGTAATTTCGGCAACCATGCGGTATATACCAGAAAATCGGGCACGGAATGGACATGCACGAGGTCGTATTTGATTTTGGACTGTCTGTACGCCAAGAACAACATGGCGCGGACAAAAAATGACAGAACTCTCACTAGGTAAGTAAGCGGTCCTTTTTCATTGTGCGTTCGGCCTTGGACTCTGAAAACATTTACGCCTGCAATGACGTCATCGGAGGTTCTATCGGCACGCGACAGAGCAATCACGTCAACGCGATCGCCACGTTGCGCTAAGGTCTCAGCGTAGCGCATAACTCGTCCATCAGACTCGTACACAGAATACGAGATCATGCATACATTCATCTAAAAAGGCCTCGACGACAGATGGTCCACTTATTATTGTCCAGAGAAGTTATGATCGCAGTGCTAGCCGATATGAGGATAAAATAGCCGACCTGCTGCTATTAACGAACAATCTGGCGCCATCGATATAACCCTATTAATCAGATTGGTTTTCCACAAGCTAGGAGCTTGGTTTGGCTTATGCGGGTAGCGCCAATAATTCATTGCAGTTCTGGATGCTCCCCAATGTTCCTTAAAAGCAATCAAGCCCTCGTTATCCATACTGGAACGACCCAAATCGAAGGATACACAATCTACGTTTTTCGCTTCCTCGATCGCCTTCCAAAAAAGCAGGGCTGTTCCACCCAATTTGTGGTGGCGCGTGTCACTGCAACCGTATTTGTAAGTCATTGTGTTCTTGTGCAAGATCGTCACAATGCTAGCCACTGGCAATCCGTTTTTCGACACCACACGGATTTTAAGATTCTGTCCCAACTTATCTATAAGTTGTCGAAACCATTGGCGAGGCTGCGGAGGTAAATGTTGCCTCCTACGGGTGATTAACAGAAGACGATAGAATTTTTCCAGGAGCGCTCCCGAACTGCCTTCTTCATAATCGAGCGACTCCTTTTCAGCTCGCCGAATTTTCCTTTGCACGCAGTCTTTGTGGAAGCCGCGAAACAATTCCGAGAGATCTTTGCGGAGATCAATGCAGTGCAGGTAGTAAGCTACACTTCTTTCAAATTCTGTCGTGACTCCAGGAGCCTCGGCGACCGGCCTGATCTCAACGTATGACCATTTGTACTTGTCGACCCGATACTTCAGATGAGAAAGCAAGCAATCCAACTCAATACCATCGTTGACAAGAGGTTCACAGTGATCCGAAAACGGCAAAGAAACCAAGCGCCGTCCCGTCAGCCAACTCTTTACCTCGCAATAGAGCACCGCGTTTTCTAATCTCTCAGATGGCGGCGATGTCGAAACCACCAACGGTACATACCCATATGCACCCTGTAAGGCGAGCAGCCACTTTGGGCTGTGGAATATTGAACTTCGAGGATGTCTCTCGACAAATTCGTTCCAACGTGGGTCCCGGATGGGATCGATTTCGTGGACAGTCATTTCCTCGATTGACTTCGTTTTGATCACTCTTGGAGTTTTGCCAGAGCATCAGCAACTGTCAGAACTGTAGCCTTGCTCTGGGCCGCAAAGGAGACTGTAGCTTCTAGCAGAGCTGGGGTACAGCCAAAGCGTGAGGGTTGCGGACGAACATCATGCGAATAGAAAATGAGCCAACCCCTCCGTTCTTCATTTTCCCAAATCAATCGCTGCACCTCTGCAAATTCGTCAATACCGCCATATAAACGATTAGCCCGGAGGAGGTTCAAATCCACTTCTGGCCCATTAATGCCTCCGATGGTACTTCGGCAGCTGACCAGGTCTGGGCCCAAAGTTTTCTTGGCCCGCAGTGTCAAGTGACCATACGGATAGGCGAAGTTACCCGAGTCTGCCAACCCTGATAGCTCACGAATTGCCTGTCTCCCCTTCTTGAGATCGTCCCGAAATGTCGGCAGCGGCACCGCTCGACACGATAGATGACTAAAGGTATGGCTACCCAATTCGTGACCTTGCACCACCAAATCCTGCAAGTCCTCTAAGTGATATTGCTCTCCTAGGTCATTGACCTTATTCATCAGCCCAGCGGACACATAATATGTACCTCTGGCGCCGAAATTCTTCAGAATCGGGGCGCCCACTGTATATGCTGTACGAGGGAAATCATCAAAACTAAAGGAAATCAATGGACCCTTGTCACCCAAGGGCACTAACCTTGAGTGAAAATGACACAATACTCCTCTGCGTACCTCTCCAATTCGACTTCGCAAGTTCATCGCGTCAATGCAGGGTGGGATTGAGCGTGAACCACGACGTGAACAATTTCGTCGTCAGGGACTTCTCTATCTTTTGAAAATACCAATGAAGACACACCGTCTTTTATGGTCGCCGTCTCCATTCCCAGATCGTCAAATACCTTCCCGGAGGGCGCATTCCGTGGCGTCTTGCGATAGTTTGCATGAAAATCCCGCCCGGACTCTGTTATGTATTTTTGAACGATATGCTCCAAAAATGCGTGTTCAACTCGTTTCGATTGAATTCTGCAACTAAACATTAGATCAGTCATTCGGGGCTCTCGACTATCCACAATAGAGAAGCCCACCACGCCATAACTACCAAATCGGTCTTCACAGTCGAGCACGTAGGTATCGAGATAAGGAGTGTTGATAATCACTTTTAACACTTCACGGTCATACCGGTTGCCGGAAAAGTTCATCTGGTTGGTGCGCTGAGTCAGTTCATGGACCCGCTGAAGATTGTCTTCTGTCATGGGCCGAATATTCAGTCGGATATTACAATCCTTGAGAAATGCCATGTAATCGTCGCCGAATTGCGCGGCCAAATCTTGTCGTGTGGATTCGAGTTGGTACATCTTTCGTCGATTTCTGCTTTCTTCCGTCACCGGTACCTGGAATTCATTCATTTGTAAGAGCGTTCGGTACTCTCGCGCGTTCAGAACCTGCACATCAGGACAGGTGCTCTTCACTTGTTCTAACTCGAAGTCAGTGTCGTCGATGAAAAGCAATGTGTCGCGGCCGATATTCAATTGCTCAGCGATCGCTTTGATCCCTTCGCTCTTCGGCTGCCAGGAAATTTGCGGGCACAAGAAATATTGATCGATCTGTAGATCTTTCAGCACCTGAAGCGCTTCATCACGATTATTCTTACTCGCGATCGAGTGCAGAATGCCTCGACCATCAAGAGCTTCTATAATCCCGATGATGCCAGCCTTTAAACGCAGCTTGCTCGGCCCATCCTCGACCAAGATGCCATCCCAAAGCGTATTGTCTAGATCCCAGACCACGCATTTCAGCTTCTTAGCCTTCTCGGAAGGCTGAGGGGCCTCTTCAACAAATTCCATCAGCCCAAAATAAAGCGTTGTTTCCGTTTCGTCGTCGTTCGGAATCAGTTCTACCGTGAACGGATGCCGGACATCGAGACGTTTTGTAATCTCCTCCAGCCCTACGCGTAAGCGATGAAAACCCGGGTTAAGATCGAATAGTTTCTGGAAAGGAATCTTCACCCGTTCATCGACAGAGCGCATGGTCAGGGATAAACGTACATTATGAGACTCTGGGTTGTAGCACTCGAGCAGAAAACTGGTTGGCAGTCTGTCGGAGTCCCCAGGACGACTCGCAACTCTCTTCTTATAGCTGTACCTCTTGTTGACGAGAGTTGTCTTGATACTGGTAGGCAGTGAGATCTGATAGAGCGTGCTACCGATCCGGTGGTCGCGCTGTTCCAGTCTTAGTGCCTTGTCTATAGGATGAAGACGAATGCTGGCGGGGGCCCAGAGTTTGCCCCACTGTTTGAAGCGAATCTTCAGGAGATAGGAATTCGAAGCTTCAGGACATTCGATTCGCACCATACCATCGGTAAATCTACGGCATCGCCCATCTTCCCTCGGACTGTAAAGATCGCAGGTTGAGTAACAAGTTGGCCACACGCACTCCGTACAGTGTTCACTCCAGGGAAGCACGGTGCGGGCGGACACCTTCCCTGTCAGCTCCTTAAAAGCAGAAATCACTTCCCCCGATAACTGGTTAACGGATTCTACTTTGCTATTTGATTCGGTCTCGTACATAGGATCGATCGACCACCTATAAATGATTACTTTGTCCTGATTGTAAGAATGGAGTTCGACAAGAAGTTGCGTCAGGTCGTTTGCACTGGGACGGCGGCATTTTCATCGACAGAGCGCAATTTGTTGCCGTCAAGAAACTCCCTGTGCCAGAGTTCAAGCGCCGCAAGTGAAAGCAGCTCTTTGGAGTAGCCGCCCTGAGCCGAATCTTTCGCAAGAAGGCTTTCGACGCCACTTCTTTTGAAGTAGCCGCGCGACAGGGTCTGACTATCGAGCAATACATCGCTCAGCCATCCCTTCAGCTCGGTTCGCAACCACATCTCGTAAGGCACGGGAAATCCCGCCTTCTTACGGTGCAGAATTTCCGCGGGGAGCCGGTCACGGAGTGCCGTCTTAACAATGTATTTTGTAGTCAGTCCATGAACTTTGAAGTTGGCGGGCAGCGCCGCGGCAAACTCCAGCAACTTGTGATCGAGCAACGGAACCCGCAACTCGATCGAATTTGCCATCGTCATTTTGTCGGCCTTTAGCAGCAGATCATCGGGTAGAGAAGTTTTGGTATCGACATACAACATTCGATTCACATAGCCCGTTGCGTTGCTGCTTCTGAGATATGCCTTCACTCCCTCCGTAGAAAATTGTTTACTGACAACAGCGCCAAATCCGCTGGAATAGAGTTCACGATCGTGGGTATTGAAATAGCTGAATGGGCTGGACGTCCGGCTATAGTAGTAATCCTCGAAGGGCATCCGCATCAGCGGTCCGTATTTGCTGAGCCGCCGTAGACCGAGAGCACGATTCATCAATCCTAGAACTGACGACGCCATCGATTTGGATGGTCCCAACATACGCTTAAGCCGTTCCAGCCAAAGCACTCCCCGGTAGGTCTGGTAGCCGGCGAATGCTTCATCTCCGCCCTCACCGGAGATCAGTACTTTCACATAATCCTTGGCCATCTTCGACACGTAATACAAGGCCACGGCCTGCGGTTCACAAACCGGTTCCTCCATGTGCCAGGCAAATTTCGGCAGGAAATCCGCAAATTCTTTCGAAGTGATGGTCATCTCATGGTGTTCAGATCCGTATCGACTAGCCGCTAACTTTGCATAAGGGCGCTCATCCGCAAGCCCCGGCGACTGAAATCCAAGGGTGAAACTGCTCAGCGGATAAGTCGTCTTGCCCACCGCGAAACCAAGCATGGCCGTCGAATCAACGCCTCCGCTCAGGAGGAAACCAACCGGCACGTCGCTAATCATATGCAGTGCAACAGATTCCTCAAGCAGATCGAGGAATTGTTTTTCGGCAGCTTCCAGACTTTGCGGCGTCGAAGAGAAATGCAGGTCCCAATACTGCTTGATCCGCGCTTTACCGTTCTTGACCACCAGGCATGACCCCGGTGCCAGTTTCCGAATATTCCGAAAAAGCGTTTCTTCGCCGGGAACGTAATAAAAAGTAAGAAAGCGATCAATCATTTCTGGCAGAACTTCAGGCTTGACTTCCGGGTCCGCTAAGATCGCCTTGATCTCGGAGCCAAATACAAGAGATTTCCCAGTTAGCCAGTAATAAAGAGGTTTAATGCCGATTCGATCTCTCGCTATGAACAAGGTTTCTTGCCGGTCGTCCCAAATGGCGAACGCAAACATTCCACGCAGTTTTTCGACGCAAGACTCGCCGAATTCCTCATAAAGATGAACGATGACTTCCGTATCAGTTTGCGTTTTGAATACGTGGCCCTTGGTCTGTAAGTAGCTTCGAAGTTCCTTGTAGTTGTAGATTTCGCCGTTGAAGACGATCCAAACGGAACCATCTTCATTGCAAATAGGTTGGTGACCAGTATTAAGGTCGATGATGGAAAGACGCCGGAACCCGAATCCTACGGGACCTGATGCGTAATAACCCTCGTCGTCCGGACCGCGATGGTATATCGAGTCCGCCATCGTCTTCAATAGCGCGGTCGAAACCCTCGCTTCGCGGTCAAAATTCAGTTTGCCACAGATACCGCACACAGTGCCCTCGTTTCCCAAGTGAAACTGTTTTTACCGATCTTGCAGTGCCAAACCGTGCAATCCAACTGCCCACATCCATACCGATTTCCACTTCGCCAAAGGAAATCTAAGGCTGCTGCCCTTCTTTCCAAGCACTTTTTCTAATGGAAACATAAGTGCTAAGAGCAGCATCCTTCCGGTCGCTACAGCTCCCATCGCAGCCCGATACGCACATCCATAGGCTCGTCCACGATTCTTCTTAAACAGAAGAAGCATCGCCCGGTATTTCATTATGGTCGCCCAATGATTGACCTTCTGTCGCGAGCTACTGCCTCCTCCGTGATGAACAATCGCAGTTTCGCCCACGTAGTAGTTAGTGAATCCAGCGCGCCTGAGCTTGTAGTTGAGGTCTAGATCTTCGGCATACATAAAGTAGTCTTCGCTATACATGCCGACCTTTTGAAACACACTTCGTCGAAGTAGCATGCATGCGCCAGGAATCACCTCGACATTAATCACTTTGACATTATTTTCGAACAGTGGACCAATCTCCCAAAGCGGACAATGAGGCCATCGCAGCCGCAAATATTCCGCGTCAATCGCCTGATTCAAAATCGTGGGAAACTTTTGAATCGAGCTCAGTTGGACCGACCCGTCCGTGTTGAGAAGCTTGCATCCCACGATGCCGGCATCGGGGAGAGCACGGAGATAGTCCATCATCACATTAATCGACGGGCCAATCAGCTTTGTGTCCGGGTTGAGAAGGAGCACAAACTCCCCATTGGAATGCTTAAACCCAAGATTATTCGCGCCCGCAAACCCGAGGTTGACATCACTCTTGATAACCCTGACCTCTGGAAACGGCTGGGAAAGAGAATCCACTCCCTGCTCGGTGGAAGCGTTATCCACCACAAAAATTTCGAATTCAATGTTGTGCGTATGCTGATAAACGCTCGTAATCGATTCGCGCAGATAGTCCAGCGAATTCCAATTGACGTAAATGATGGACAGTTCCATTAGGGATTAGCTTTCGGCCGGATTTCTGAATGTTCGCAACTACTTCCAGATCGTTTGCCTGCCCCACAATTTTGCGATTTGTTGCTGCTGCAAATAGCGGATCAGTTCCGGATCGTCCACCCGCGGAATCCGTTGTAGCCGCGCCGACAAATAGCCATAAAGCAGGGCGACCGAGCCCAGAACGTAAGGTCGCTGAGGCAGGCGCGCCACCGATTTCGCCACCAGAAAAAGGGGATGGTAGCCGGACACGTAATCCGTCTTTCCGTTCTTCACGAGACCCCCCCACCGGCCATAAGCCGCGCCGGTCCAACGATGATGGTTGATCTGCAGATCCATGAAGCTCATCGAAGTCCAACCCAGCATGTTCGCTTTGACTTCGTCTAAAGTATCAGAACCAGGCCCGACCCATAGCCCTCCGAGAGCATCCCAGCAAGCTCTCTTGTAGATCTTTGCTCCGCCCCGGACATGAAAAGTTGGATGACCCTCCACGCTCGTTACACCATCTTCTATGTGATAGAGATAACCGCCCCCGATACCGAGTCGAGGATTCTCCGCAAATTTTTTAAACATGCCTTCGAAATAGCCAGGCTCAAAAGATAGATCCCCATCCATTTTGGACATGAATTGCCAATCCCGACAGGTCAATGCATTAAAGCCGTCGTAGAAGGCTTCGATAATTCCCGCGCCCCATTTGCGAAATCCGCGATCCTTGCGGTGTACGGCACGAATCCATGGATATTGGCGGGCATATTCGTCAATAATTTCCCCCGTGCGATCTTTGGAACCGTCATTGACAACGACATACTCCACCGGTCGAATGCGCTGATTAATCACACTCTCGATCGTGAGTGGAAGGTACTCTTCCTCGTCGCGAACCGGAGTGATCACGACATACTTTGTGTCGATTGCGCCCATAGAATTAGATGGTTATGGCGATGCCTATGCCCGACTTAGGTCACGGTCTGCGGAATTCGCCCAAGAACGGACTCGCTTTTAAAAGCGGCGTGCTTGTCGATTGCAGTTTGATACGCTCCAAGGAGCTTTTGGCCGGCCGCAGTCCAGGTGTAATTGAGCCGCTCATCAATGCATGTCTCTCTGAGCCTCCGTAGCAGATCACGATTCTCGTAAAGTAACGTGATATGAGCCTGCAATGCTTTGGTGTCTCCGATTTCATGAACCAAGGCATTGTGCATGTGCTGACAAACTTCTGTACACGCCCGCGATGCCAGCGGAACACACCCACTTCCGATTGCTTCCACGCAGACCAAACCGAACCCTTCCTCGAGCGAAGGCATGAGAAGCGCATCAGCCTTGCGCATTAGCTCCGGCACGTCGTTGCGGTGGCCTAGCTGGACCACACTCGAGTGCGAGAGTTCCGCAGCGAATCGGTTTCTATACTCGGAACTAAGCTCACCCGCGATAAGAAATGTTCCATCATGTGAAGCAGGAGAAGACAACCACGCTTCCAGCGCGAGATGCAGGCCTTTCCGAACGGCATCGACTCCCACAAATATGGCAGTGAACTTCTTGGGTTCCGCTCGCCTGTCGGCGGCTGGATAATAAGCGGATTCGTCGAAACCATAAGTGTGCCTCAGAAGCTTTTCGCGAGGAATCCCTTTGTCGATGAAGGATTGCACCGTGAACTCTGATGGACAGAGCAAACCCAGGGCTTGATCAAATTCCTTTTCTTCACGAGCTAGCACCCTGGGATCAGGTTCGTAGTCATGATGAGGCATACTCACTCCAATGCGATGGCACTCCGCTGCGACCGTTTCGTAGCAGAATCGGGTGTGTGCATTGGGACGCTCGAGTACCGCAGGAATTCCCAATCGTTTGGCGGCTTTCAAAGTTTCCAACGATCCGAGTGGCCAGCAGTGAATGATGTCCACCTCGTCAGCCATCTTTTCTAGTCTGCGCGCCACGACCCGGTCATGCAAAACGCATGCGCCCATTCTGCCGAGCAGCTTATACGGAATCCGTAGCCTGCCTCGAGCCAAGGTCGGGCGGACCGTCACGTTCTCAGGAAGACCCCGCGATACCGCGCCAGGAAACACTATTACCTGCGACCCAGCTGAAGCCAAACCGCGAACCTGCTCCCACGCGGTATAGCAGATGCGAGCAGCTCCGATTTTATGTGGAAAACTGTAAAGGACTCTCATTAGAGATAGGAATATCAAGACCGCGGTCGGAGCCGGGCGTAGCCTAGATCGGGATACCGCTTGTCTCCCATCGAGATACCGATACATCCGCCGGTTTCGGCTCAGTTATAGCAGCAGGCTTTCGAGGAGCAACCGTCCGAACCAGGGTGGGAGCTGTCGCCGCCGAGATCATTGCCAAAAGAGCGAGCCATGCGACTTCTGTCTGGTCCCAGTAGCTTATCCCAAAAAAGCCCATCACATGCGCAAAGAGTGCCGCACCAAGGAACCAACACAACCATTCCTGACTACGGCGGCCGGCGACGGACTTTCTTGCTTTTCCCAGACGGGCAAAACTTCGCGAGATGAGTACGATAAAGAAAATGAAGGCTAGTAGGCCTCCAGACTCCCCTCGGGAAACATATTGGTTGCTGAGGTCAAACATCTCCCATCCCCAACTTCCGCCGTCTCTTGTTCCTACAAGCCACCAATCAAAAAAGTGCTTGATGAAAACATCCACTAGTTCCGCCCGGTGGTACCCTGAAGAAGCACCCAGCACATCCATTCGCGCAATAAGAAACCACACCGGCGCCTTCATGAAGATCTGGCTGACGACCAAGAAACCAAGGATTGACCACCGGACCACACGCATATTCCGACGGACAGGCCAGAGGAAAATGCCGAGCAAACCGGCAACAATCGCGAGCATTGGAGTGCTAGAAGCCGATGTGTATACCATGGAGAGCGCCGAGAGAAGGCCAACAAGCGCGATAACTTTTGCGTTTCCGCTCTTCCAGAGAGCGAGCATGAGCGGCAGCAGTGTGGCCGCAAAGGTTCCGGCCAAAATGGGGTGCCCAAAGGTTCCTTGCGATCTGATCTTTCCGTCACGCAGAGACGGAATAATATCCACTCCGCCGATGTAGACTCCGAATAAATTCTGAAATTTCAGCTGCTCGTGCACCATCTCGACGCCGTTAATTGCCGCGATCACCGCGAACACTTTGATCGCTCTATAAATATCCTGCTTGTCCCGAATCAGGTGTCTCAACAAAAAATAAATGCCGAGGATACCCCATAACGAGCCGATTCGATTGAAAACTGCTCCCATCTGCAGCCACAGAAGTATGAAGGCGCAAGAGCCACAAACTTCAGACAATAAGAAAGCACTATCGATCGAGTTCCAGGCCTCGCCAATGACATCTGAACCGCTTGAGAATTTGGTCCAGATTATGCGTATCCACCCAAACAACGCGATCAGCCGCGCTGGCGTGAGATGGAACCCGCTGACGACCAGAATCTCACCCTGGGGTACGAGAAAGATTGCTAACAATACTGGAATAATGACGTACTTTCGGCGCAAAGACAGGATAAGAACTCCTGCAATTAGAAGAATGATTGCGCCTGGGAGGGTCATCAATGTTTCCCCTCCTCCGCCTAGATAAAAATTCTGCGGTGTCTTATCCGGTATCATTCAGCAAAACCGTTATAGATCTCGTGCAACGCTATACCAAGAGTTGGAAAAACGTTGATAGCGTCCGGTTGAGGCCTCGGCCAGTGCGCGTATGATTCTAAGGAGGCCTGAGCTGGAGCGCGTTTCGGCACGCCTTGCCAAGTGCAATTCTTTTTCACGAACCAGTTTCATGCGACTCGGGATGCAGTGAGCCTTGATCTCAATCGAGTCGGCATGTTTCAGAAAACCCTTGAACTGTTCAACTTTCTCGGCCCAATTTTCTTTTCCGGTGTGGAGCGAGTCCTTGAAAACCTGGAAAAATGTCTTCTTTCGCCACCCGCACACCTGACCGGGATGTTGTCGATACATAAACAGAGGTTCCGAGACAGGAATGCCGCTGGAAATCAATGAAGCTACCAACACTAGCCAGTAGTCATGCATCCAGCCTGGAGCGATCGGCAGGGCAATATCTCGGAAAGAGGCGCGAAAGGCCATTGCCGCACCTGTAATAATGTTGTGCCTTAGTAAGACTTCTAACTGCCGATCCCCTGAGAATCGCTCGATATTCTTTCGGAGTCCAACTGCGTCCCAGAGTGTTTGCCCGAGAGGCGTACCTGTATCATCCATCAGTTCCGCGTCCGAGAATGCATAAATGGCATCCGGATTGTTTTCAAAGACCTGGCGCAGCGTTTCGAGTTTTGTCCGTTTCCACTCATCATCCTGGTCGGCTAATACGATGATTTCACCGTTACAAAGGCGGATGGCCTTTTCAAAGTTCTTAGCTGGCCCCAGCGCCTCTGGGTTCGTGTGAAACCGTACAGGAAATGGCGCGTTGTTTATGAAATCTTCCACGCGGGAACGCGTCTGATCAGTGGATCCGTCATCGCAAACAATGAGCTCATCTGGAAGCACTGATTGAGACGCAATACTCCGTAACTGCGTCTCCAAATACTTCGCGCCATTGCGCGTACACATCGCAACCGATATGCGAAGCCGCGACATCGTGGATATATCTATCGTGTCCGAATTCATGGGCTGAGAGCTGAGCCTTTGGGAGATTCATCGTTGGATCTTGACAAAGATATCTCCGTGCTTATCCGCCTTCTCGATTTTCGCTAATACTTCCTTGAGTTGTTCCCTCCCCACCCATTCCTTAAGCTCGAATCCCGATGGGTCTCCCATGGCAAAATTAAAAAGCGAGGTCATCTCAAAAACCGGCTTATCCATGCACCGCAAAGTAGCCGCGAGAAATGCTGCATTAAATTCGAAAGAAACTACTGCCGGTTGAAATGAAAGGCCATCCAGAACCGATTCTTCAAAACCTTCCACATCGATTTTAATGAAGTGCGGCATTCCATAATGCGCCACAAGCGTATCGAGCGTCAGCATCGGCACCGCAATTTTCTTCGTCCAGAGACCGCTATACTCAGAATGCTCGCCCTTGATTGCTGCTATCCAGTCGTCGGAGAGCGAGCTTATATCATCTCTATCATTTGAGAGATTCAGCGTAGCCAATCCGTTCTGTGAACCGACCACCGCCTGTATCACTTCGATAGCTTCCTTCGGGTAAGACAGTTCAATATGGCGTACGCAATCGCTGTTCGGCTCAAGAGCTATCACTCTCGCTCCCAGGGAAGAAAATACTTCTGAGAGCATCCCGACATTAGCCCCAACATCGAAGACAAGACTGCCAGACGGCACGAGCTTGCGATAGAACTCCATCATTGCACCGTAAGCCTTGGCCCGCTTACGTCCCGCTGTCACTCTATAAAGCGAGCGGGCTGGCGCGTGCAGTCCAGTGATCCACAGTGTTTCTTCAATTTTTCTTCTTGCTCTCTTCACTTTATCTAGTGTCCTTTTTCTAAATCGAAGTACTTTCAACCACCGGACTTGTCGCCATCTTCCGCATTGCCAAGAACTGCATCGGGTTTTGTAACAATTCACGCTCCTGCGAAGTCAGGAGCCTGCTCCATGTTATAGCCAGAAACGCAACATAGATGACAACCAAGAACAGTATCGCCACGAGATTACTTTCGATCAGGCTGGCGATGACGAAAATCGGCGTTGCTGCCAGAGACATCCAGACAAGGCGCTGAATTGCGGGCTTACTTTCATGTAATAAGCGGCTGGAAAGCCAAAACATGATCGTAGTGTCCACAACAGTCCTTAACATCCACGCCGCCGCAGCCCCATTGATGCCGTATCTTTTTGTCAATGCCCAGAACGCTAACAAATAAAACGGAAGCTCGATAAGGTGAACTTTGGCTGCCCAATCAGGTCTACTGGCAGCCTGAATTTGCCAGAATGGCACCTGCGCTAGACTGTTCGCAAACACCCCTATCGCGAGAAAAGAGAGCACGAGGCTGCACTTCTGCGCAAAGGCAGCTCCCAACCATATCTGCAGCCCAAAATGACCTAGGGCGAGCACGCCCACTATGACCGGGAACAGCGAGAGGAAAGTATATGTAACCGCCTTTTCAAATAATAATGCAGCACGATTTCTATCTTGACCTAACGCCGTTGCAAATGCAGGGAACAACACTCCAGAAAGCGCACTTGGAATAATCCAAAGTTTAGTCACAGCTTCGTAAGGCGTCACATAATAAGCGACAGCCGACATCGAAATTAAAGCGCCGATCAAAAAACGATCCAGGTTAACCATAATCGGACTAACAACGTTCGTGACTGTCATCCATCCGCCAAAACTGAACATATAACGTAACGGAGCGCCTTCGACCGTCATGTTCTTGCGAAGAGCAGGCGAGACTCGAAAACACAAGCTCAAATGGATCGCCCAAGCCAAAAATCTTCCACTGATTAAAACAACTATCACGGGCACCAATGTCTTTGAGAACGGGAGGACCAGAAGCGGCACCAGGTAAGACAATATGCTAATTGGCACCCGCACTGAACTTATAAGATCAAATCGCTGATGTGCTTCAAGGTATCCTCTAAGACCGGCACTGCTGATCACAACCGGCAGGGACAATGCAACTAAATAAAACGACGTCAACGTTTCCGGCTGTATATTAGCCGGTACCTTCAATATGCTGTGGACTAACCAGGGAGACAGCGCGCGCAGTAAGATTCCTGCGACTACACCGGCCAGTCCCATCATGAGTAGTGCGCTCCAGAAAATGGCAGGAATATCCATCTCCCGGGAAATGCCCAGTTTTTCTGCCACCAGTTTGGTAAGGGCCCGGCTGAGTCCTAAATCAAACAAGCTGAACTGTCCTTCGACTACCCAGACTAAGCTAATTACGCCAAATCGCTCCGCTCCAAGGTATTTGATCAGAATTGGAACAGAAACCAATGCTATAAGTATGGACGCGATACTAGCTCCAAAGTTCCACAAAGTACTTCGAGCCAATTGACGACCGCTTGTCAGCTCCCGCGTGTTGCCTGTTGTTATTGTGCTCATGGCTTGTTTATTTATATGCGCGTGGATTTTTAGGCGGCATGCGCGTCAGGAGACTAAACTTGCGCAGTTGGATCTTAGAATGTAATTCTGCTTGAGTACTTTTGACTAGAAGGCGGGCACTGGTTTCCGAAACCGGCCGAGGGAATATTCCCGGCTGAACAGCTTTCCAAAACTAGAACTCGATCATACGGCGCGGTTCACGCTCGGCAACCTTATTTGCCAATCAACTTACTAGTTAACAACCGCAGTGAGGCCGGTCGGGGGTGGGACAGATCCGAAGTTGTAGGCTCCCACCGTCCAGCATGTTGGTTGGCCTTGGGGCGAACACGTTCCGGAAGGTCGAGCAGAGGGGGGTTGTGTGCCGCCGGCACTTGTGTCGCTATCAAGCGGCGTCATTCCCAGGCCAGTCAGGTTTGCGCCGTTGTTAATCACAGGCGAACCTGATTGAGGTACACCCGCCGAATTTAGTCCAACAAACGAAGTCGAGGCTCCATATTGAGCATGGGAATCGCAAGCGCATGCTGCTTGCCATGAAGAAAACGTATCAAAGCTGCTCCCATTCACGACGAAGGGCGTTCCGGAGTTGCATCCAGTGGCCGTGCAGCCTCCATACGTGTTGTAGTCCCATGCAGTGTACTTCGGGCTGTTTTGGGTCAAAAGCAACGTGTTGCAGTTGGCCAAGATATTATTTTTGAACGTAATTGACGGATTTCCGCTGGCCGCACCGATATTGAAGCAGATATCGCTCCCGACGCCGCTATCACCGAGAATCGTATTGTTATAAACCTGATAGCCAGTCCCATTTACATTGACTATGCCATTATTCTCCTGCGTATAGGTAATCGCAAAAATATTATTGTAAATTTGAGAGTTGCTGTGCGTGCCCTCAAAGAACAGCGCACCTGTTGGGCAGGTTCCAAAATTGCCGCTGACCAGATTGTTATAGAAGAGCTCGCCAGCACTGGTCCCCCCAGTGAGAGCCCACGAATGGATACCGTCATGGTGGTAGGGGCAACCTGTAGCGTCCCAATTTACAATGTCATGGATTTGATTGTCATGAATGGCGTAGCCAAGCAAACTCACACCATTGTTTTCGATATTGACGCCATCTGCGTTATAGAAATTGTTGTCGTACACTTGGAGTCCGTTGTCGTTGGCCACCGGGTTGTAGCTGAGGCATGCCCGGACATCATGACAGACATTATTGTCAATCTTTAAGAAAGCACCTCCACTCACCCCACCAGCAAATATTCCGCCAGTCACCCCAAAATTATGGGTGTCGCTCGTCAGCGAGTGCACGTAAAGATTGATTATGCTGAGATTCTTGATTTCGCAGTTCGAACACGAGGGACCATTCGCCATGATTCCGACAGAGTCAACCTGGTTCGCTAGCTGGCTACCATTCGCAGTGTTTTGAATGATGCCATTTGTACCGCCGTCCACAACTATCCAGCTCAATCCGCTGATGTTCAGACAACCGTTATTATTGTCGCAATATGGGAGACTGATCATCGCATTTTGCTCAAAATAGATCGTAATCGGGGCGCTCGAAGTGCCGCTACCGTGGGCTGTCAATTCCGTGGTGATCGTTCCACAAAGATTCACCGTGGTGCCGGGCCCAATCTGAGAGGCACCTGATCCCCAATTCGCGGCACTGTTGAACCATGCTGGGGTCTGAGGATTCGTGGTGCAGGCTCCTGTCGCTTGTCCGTTGGGAGTGATGTAGACATTCGTTGCCGAAGAGAAGCCGAGAGCTGAAAATCCAAGAACGAAGATGACTGCTAAGAACGAATTCGGGGGCCTTTTCACTCTTTCCTCCATGAATCGTGATGCAGAGCCGGCAAAATTCGCCCGGCCCACACTGGACAACAATTGCCAGTAGGGGAGTTGCCCACGATCTACTGGACCTGTCTCTTATGGTTATATCCAGTCCAGAGCGGATGGAATAGGTCTCACTAGTACATGCCCAGTTTCAAGTTCCGGACCATAATAAACTCATTGCAGATAAGGGACTTACGCTAATGGGCGCGACCAGCGCCGACCCATTTCTTCACTTTTTTCACTAAATATTGCGGTTTTGCCAGCCAATCATAGGATCCGGCGAGTTTGGCTTGAAACAACCGCGAATCGTCATCGGAGTTGACTGGCAGACGTTTCAGGAAGAACGGGTCACTGGCAGCGCGGGGTCGCCCGACCGTAGTGCAAACCCCGTTCTCATATCCAGCACGGCGAAGTTCCTCCCTTAGCCTTTCCTTGAACCTGGCATCGGTCTCTGGAAAAGCATAAGGATAAGCGAACGATTGGACTGCGGATCCAAGCTTCTGCTCAATCGTCTGCTTTGAGTCTGCAATCTCTCTCTTGATGGCAAAGGCGTCACAGTTGTGGAGCTGGGGATGGGTAACAGTGTGGGAGCCAAACGAGATGCCATGCCTTTGAAGCTCCCTCACCTCGGCCCAGTTGAGACATTCTTTTCCCTTGAAACTCAATCGGGTTTCGCCGATGTATGCCGTAGGCAGATACATCGTAGCCGTGAAGCCGTAACGTTTTAGGACAGGAAAAGCATTCACATAAAAATTACGGAACCCGTCGTCGAAAGTGATGACTACACTTTTTTTCGCAGACTCATGCTCTCTGCAGACATTGATAGCTTCCATGGGACTGAGGACGGAAAAACCGCTCTGATGAAGAGTATCCATTTGCGCCGCGAAGACGGAGGCGGCCGTCGCAGTGCGATAGTAAGGATGGACTCCCGCCTCGTCTTCGTCGGCGATGCTGTGGTACATCAAAATGGGGACCGCCGCTTGACTCGTGAAACCGCAGCGCCGCAATGGATCGGCAACATAGAGCGTTGCCAATCTGTCGATTCGCACCGTCATCTATGCTGTCCGCACCGTTGTGTTTAACTCGCCAAGTGCCAGCTTAGCAGTCTCGTTCGACACTGGCTTTTTGACGAAATGCGACAGCTCTCGAACTACCCGAGCCTGCTGTTCCGGGGTGAGTTGTGGGTACATAGGCAGAGAGACAATTTCAGCGGCGATCTTTTCGCAGACTGGAAAGTCTCCAGCTTTATAACCCAGAGCCTCGTAGGCCCGCTGACGATGGAGCGGAATCGGGTAGTGAATTCCAGTTCCAATACCGGCCTTCCCCAGATGTGCCATCAAACCTTCGCGATCTTCAGTCCGAACAACATACAGGTGATAGACGGCACGGGACCAGGAGGGTTCATAAGGCATGTGGACTCCGGTTTCAGCCGCCGCAAGTAGGCCGTTGTATTCTGCGGCCCGTTCCCGTCGCTTGGCGTTCCACCCCGCGAGATGCTTCAACTTGACGCTTAGGATTCCGGTCTGGATCGAATCGAGACGGCCGTTGTATCCCTCGATATCGTGGTAATACTTTTTTGCCTGACCGTGATCCCTGATCATTTTGCAGGTGTCGGCCAGCTTATTATCATTCGTAGTGATGGCCCCACCTTCGCCGCAGGCTCCCAAGTTTTTCCCAGGATAAAAGCTGAAGGCTCCCGCATGTCCCATTGAACCTGCGTGGAACCATCGATTCTGTTTACGCGAAAAATATTCGGCTCCGTGGGCCTGGCAAGCGTCTTCTACGACCACAAGGTTGTACTGCTTCGCCAGGTCCAGGATCGCGTCCATGTCCACCATCTGACCGTAGAGATGGACTGGAACAATCGCCGATACCGGGCGCTTGCTTCTTTTGCTGATGAGCTTTCCTTCTCCTGACACTGTGCACTGATTCTCCAGATACGCGCGCAGTTTTTCGGGATCCATATTGTAGGTGCGCTCGTTGATGTCGACGAACTCCGGCAGCGCTCCTGCCTGCGAGATAGCTTCGGTCGTAGCGATGAATGTATGAGGAACGGTTACGACCACGTCACCAGTCTTCACGCCGGCTGCCATGAGAGCGAAACGGAGGGCGTCCGTACCGCTATTAACCGCAACTGCGCGTTCCGTATGGCAGAATGCGGCAAACTCTTTTTCAAAGTTCTCCACCATCGGGCCGCCAATGAAACCGGCTGTCCGAATCACCTGCTGAAAAACCGCGGTGAGCTCCTGTTCGAGTTCGACATGCGGCGTGACCAGATCAAGAAAAGGAATGTTTTGCGAATTATTGTTTTGCGGATGACTCACTGAGCTACCCCCGTTTCGATTTGACGCAGAATTTTTGCTGGATTGCCGGCTACGATAGTGTTGGCCGGGACATCTTTGGTGACTACAGCGCCTGCCCCGACAATGGCGTTCTCCCCAATGCAGGTGTTGGCGAGAATGGTTGCGCCCGAGCCGATCGACGCTCCCTTTTTCACGACCGTCCGTTCCACATGCCAGTCAGCCTCGGTTTGGAGGCCGCCGGTGGCGGTGGTTGCGCGTGGGTACGAATCGTTAATGAACATCACACCGTGTCCGATGAATACGTTGTCTTCAATGGTCACGCCTTCACAAATGAAGGTATGGCTCGAGATCTTGCAACGTTTGCCGACCGTCGCGTTCTTTTGAATCTCGACAAAGGCTCCGATTTTCGTCTCATCGCCCACTTCACATCCATAAAGGTTGATGAACTTCGATAGACGTACGTCTTTACCGAGCTTGACGTCGGGCGCAATACAAACCCATTCATTCATGGCTGCAAAATTGCCTTTCTGCTTAATTTTTTGGAGGGGAGCGAAAGTGCGAAATTAATCTGAAGTTATACGAGGCTTGGCACTGAGACGGTGGCAGGAACCGCGTGGCATTCAAAATCAGCCTCTGGATATCGGTCTGACCGTTGTTCCAAAAGAGGTTCCTGTTCGCCGTTCAGATACTGATTGAAAAAGGCCAAAGTGTAGTCGTTGATAATTTCAAATGCCCGGTTAATGTCGATCGATCCCGCATCTGTGAGCCTCCTGAGCGGCGAGTACAGCGGACGATCCGAGTAATTGCTATGCGTCGATTTTCGTAGAGTCAGATAATATCCGCCATACTTCGTCATAGACTGTCTGATTCTTCTGATATCCAGGTCGAGCATTTGCATATGCAGTCGTCTTCTCGGGTCCGAACACTGCAGGTCAGCTTCACTGGGAGCGTATCCGTCACAACTCATGAAGAAGAAGGGCTTCGGCACACCGGCATCGGCCCCCTCTCCAAACTGCATGCCGTCCATATTGATTCCGGCTTTGAGTCTGTCATCGAGCCAACAGGCCTCTGTCGCAACCGCTCCGCCGAAGGAATAGCCGAACATCCCCACCCGCGACAGATCCAGGCGCGCGGTGAACAGACTTTCGGTATCCATGCGATTGATATCTTCGAGCTCATCGATCACATAAGCCATATCTTCTGCCCGAACCCTCGCCTCGAGTGGATATTCCTTCAAATTCTCCGGAAGCGACGGATCGAAATCCAGAGGAAGTTTTTCTGCCGGAGGATGTTCGATGGACACGACCACAAAACCGTGACTGGCTAGCGTTTCAAATTGCACGGAGTTTTGGGTCAGGTGTCCCTTCCATCCCGGAGAAAAAAGCACGATCGGAAGTTTCTGGACACCAGATAACAACGGTGCATTTACAACGGAGTGCGTGCGCGCCAGCCGCAGGTGGGATTTGAACCATGACGCATGTCCGCTTCGATATTGAGAACACTTCCCGGTTGCCGTTTGTGCCGGGTACCAAAATTGAACTGTCAACTTGCGCGCCGCCGACTCCCCCGAATCTCGATGGACAGGGATCCGAACCCAATCCCGGGTTACGGTTCCGATGGGATGGCCTCCGGAGGGTTGGGGAAGCGAAAACACAGGAAGCACGATTCCGAGAAGTACTGATGCCAACAGCATTGCCACCCCGAACAAGCTGGCTACAATGCTCAAGCGGGGGGAAATCGAAATACCCGCGTACCCACAAACCACGATACCGAAGGACGCCGCGTAAGCCGGCATCATTTGCCAGCGACCTTTTTCCACGAATAGATGAATCAGAACCGTCAGTAAAACAATTGTGGCAGCACCAGAAAACCAGAACGGCCGGCTCAAAAAAATAGAGAGAGCTGCCAGATCCGCCACAACCACCAGAATTTCGCCTATCCGCATCGATTTATTTCTTAAACGTACGTCGGGGCGTCAGAACGAATTGCAACCGAAGCCGTTGAGGGAAGACCCGTCTCCGTCGCGTTTACAAGCTGCTCAATTCGAGTGTTCTTCTCGCGATCGCTTCGGTCCTCGTTCATGGCTTTCGTAATTTCCTGAGCAATCATAGGAAGATGGGGACCGGTAAGCATACTGTCATGAACGCCTGGGACCGCGCACACCTTCAGGTTCGGGATCAAATGCGCCCACCCCAGGTTCGAATCCCAATACTTCCAGGTCCGATATTTATCGGATCGAAACAGCAGCACTCGACCGTCATAGCGCTCAGGTCGGTAGCTCTTCACCGCGATCAGCAGGATGTCATCTTGATCTTTTGTACTATTGGCGTTTCGAAAACTTACTTCCAGCCCTAGAAGACGATAGAGATCCAGTCTGGCGTACCTTATCCGGTCAATGATGATCGTGCTCAGTTGCTCGCCAACATACCGAAGAGCTCCTGCCAGACTGGACTGCTTCAGATTCCGAGCATGAACCAGGATCCGTTCGATTTCGAATGAACTTCGGGCTTTGCGCGCTTCTTTTCCGTTAAACCTTGACAGGTATCCAGGAACCCAGGTGTCGAACATAACCACCAATTCGACTTGCTGCCCCTGTGTTTTTAGTCTTTGCGCGATTTCATACGCCAGAAGGGCTTCGCGGCACCAACCGGCCAGAAAATATGGCCCGTGCGGCTGGATCTTTTGAATTGTCCGCAAGTGGATGGTAGCAATCTCCTCGACCCGATAGGGCTGACTAAGTTTTACGTCTGGAGGCAAGTTGACCATTATGAACGGCTGATCGTCACCCAACTCCTTTGCCAGCAGGCGCATGCTGGGGACGCCATGCAGACAGAAGATTGGCGCTCTCGAACCTTTGGGCTGGATCATTGCCACACCATCGATCGCGACGCCGTCGATCGACTGAGGGACTGGTCTTCCTGTCAAGAGAAGCGACATTTGCTGAATGGTCGGCGATTGGAACAATGAAGCCAGCGGAATCTTTTTTCCAAATGACTTGTCGATACGAGCTAACAGCTGTGCCGCCAGCAAGGAGTGCCCACCGACATCGAAGAAGTTCGCAGTAGTGCTGATGGGAGAAAGCCCTAACACCTTTTCCCAGATCGCAAGGACACGCCGCTCGGTCTCGTTTGCCGGCGCGACGTAACTGGCCTTTGCTATTTCCCTTAGATCGAGCGCTGGCAATGCATTCCGGTCCACCTTGCCGTTGGGGGTGCGAGGCAGGACAGCGAGACAAACGAACGCCGCAGGTTGCATGTATTCCGGCAATTGTTTTTGCAATTCTGCGCGCAGGTCCAGCGGAATCTTTGGCTCTTGACCAACCTGTAGTCCATTTGGAACGACGTAGGCAACCAGATGTTTACCTTGACCTCTGTCTTCACGGAGCACAACCGCTGCTTCTTTTACGCCGGCATGCCTTGCGATGGCAGCTTCGATCTCGCCCGTCTCGATGCGGAAACCACGGACTTTGACTTGATGATCGGTGCGCCCTAGAAACTCAAGTTCACCACTCATCTTCCAGCGCATAAGATCGCCGGTACGGTACAGTCGAGACCCTGGCAATCCATTAAAGTTGTCGGGGACAAATCTCTCGCGATTCAACTCCGGTCGATTGCGGTAACCCTGCGCAACCCCTGTACCCCCAATGTAGAGCTCACCCGGCACTCCGATTGGAACGCGCTGGAGATTGGCGTCCAAGACATGGAACTGCGTGTTGGCAATTGGAAGCCCTATCGGCACAGGACCTGTGCCTCGACTGATTTGTTTTACGGACGACCAGATTGTGGTCTCGGTGGGACCATACATATTCCACAATTCGTCACCGACTGTGAGCAGTTGATCAGCTAGCCCTCGTGACAGCGCCTCGCCGCCACAGAGCATCTTGATCCGTGGGTTCCCTGCCCAACCCGCTTCAAGCAGCATCTGCCAGGTGGTTGGAGTTGCCTGCATAATCGTCGCCCGAGAACGTCGCAGGACTTCAAGCAGTTCCGACCCGTCAGCGGCCTGTTCTCGCTTCGCAATGACGAGACGCGCTCCCACTGTGAGTGGCAGGAACAATTCCAGCGCAGCGATGTCAAATGACAATGTGGTAACTGCTACCAGCACATCTTCACGCTTAATGCCAGGCACGCTTCGCATGGAAGAGAGCAAATTCACGACCGAGAGGTGGGAGACTTGCACCCCCTTTGGCATCCCAGTGGACCCAGAGGTGTAGATCAGGTAAGCGAGATTTTCATCTGAAATTTCGATGCGCGGGCGTTCGTTTGACTCTCGTGAAATTTTGCTGCTCTCCGAATCCAGGCAAATGACGCGAGCACTTTTGCTGGGGATCGCTCCACGCAGTTTCTCCTGCGTGACCAGCACGGGCGCCTCAGAATCATCGATCATCTGTGCTAGCCTGGCTGCCGGATAGGCTGGGTCCAGAGGGATATAACTCGCTCCGGCTTTAAGAATTCCCAACAAGCCGACTATCATGTCGATCGATCGGTCGATACAGAGCCCCACTCGCTCACCGGTCTGCACTCCCAACCCCCGGAGATAGTGAGCCAGCTGATTCGCTCGTCGATCTAATTCGGAGTATGTGCATTCTTCCCTGCCGCAAACCACCGCGATTGCCTTCGGTGTTCGGTCAGCCTGAACTTCGAAGAGCTCATGCACGCTTCTCTGCGACGGCAGGGACTCGGCCGTCTCGTTCCACTGCATCAATAGCGTGTTCTCCTCATCCGTAAGAAGAGGAAATTCTGAAATTCGTCGCTCTGCATTCTTGCCAATCTCGCCCAATAGTCCAGCAAACTGACGAAGCATCCGCGTGGCCGTCCCGGCTTCGAACAAATCAGTGTTGAACTGGATCGATGCTCGCCATCCGTCTGGCCGCTCCACCATCAAGCAGTTCAGGTCATACATGGCACCAGCCAGGCGCGATGGAACATCAACTAGTGAAAATGTTTCATAGTCGCGACTGGTCACCAGAGACCGTTGCAGCATGAAATTCACTTGAAACAGCGGGTTGCGGCTCAGATCCCGCTTCGGATTGATCATCTCGACGAGTTGCTCGAACGGCGTGTCCTGATGGGCGAGCGCCTGCATCACCACTTCCTGTAATCTTTCCAACATCTCTGTGAACCGAGGATTGCCCGAAAGATCATTGCGCAATGGCAGGGTATTTAGAAACAAGCCGATGATCTGCTCATGCTCAACCTGATTTCTGCCTGAGACCTGGGTCCCGATTGTGATATCTTCCTGTCCGGTGTAGCGATAGAGCAGGGTGAGAAATGCGGCGCAAGCTGTAATGAAGAATGTGTTGCCGTGCTTACGGCTGACACCCTGCACCGCATCCGTAACGCTACGCGGCAACTGAATGGAAACCACGTCTCCGTTCGTAGTCTGCAAGGCAGGACGAGGCTTATCGGGCATTACCTCAAACGGGGTATGATTGCGGAATCGTTCGCGCCAATACTGGTTCTGAGGCTCAATAGCTTCACTCTGCAACAGTTCCCGCTGCCATGCCGCATAATCGGCATATTGCATCTCTGGTTCGGATAAGGGAGACGGCAATCCTCGTAGATATGCGTCATAAATGTCGCCAATCTCTTTCGCTAACAGTCCGACGGCCCATCCGTCAGCAACGATATGATGCACCGTGACGTGAAGAATACATTCCTGCTCGTCAAGGCGGATGAGCGCAGCGCGCAGAAGAGGAAGTGCAGATAATTCGAAAGGCCGCTCGCCATCTTCTCGACAGAGCCGATCTGCTTCGAAGCCGCGTTTGTCATCCGGCAGGCCGGTTAGATCGGTTACAGGCACCTTAATAATCAGCGACGGGGCAATGCGCTGCATGGGCTGGCCTTCCACCTGAATCAACGTGGTCCGCAAAATATCGTGCCGACGGATCAGCTCATTGAAAGCGCGCTCCACCAGTTCGGGTTCGAGCTGTCCTCTGAGGAGCCAACGAATTGGAATATTGAAAGCGCCACTGCCTTGGCCCAACTGCTCCAGTAGCCAGAATCTCTGTTGCGCCAAAGAAGCCGGGACTATCATGTCGACTTTGGATCTTGCGGAAGGAACGGGCTTGGCGCTCGACGGCTTGGATCTGGAATATCTCTCATCCGCAGCAGAAAAGGTCGGTCGAATGGAGCGTACTGTTTGAAACTGGCTGACGGCCTGCTCAGGATTCGCGATTACTTCTTCCATCAGTTGCCGGAACTGCCCCAGGGTCCGCTCGGCCATCTCCGTGGAGTAAAGATCGGTATTGTATTCCAGGGACAAGCGCCAACCTTCAGGGCGCTCAACCATGAAGAAATTAAGATCGTATGGCGCGCCCGGGGTGCGTGACGGCAAGTCAGTTAACTGAATGTCTGCAAATTTGATGTTTTCGATGAACGACCGCTGGTAAATAAAATTCACGTAGTAGAGGCGGTCTCTTCCAATATCTTCGTTTCCCAGTGCCCGCATCACCAGCTCATATGGAAGATCCTGGTTGGCGGTCGCCTGAATGATGGTGTCACTCACCTGCGCCAGCACCTCAGAGAATTTGCTCGACCGCGGCACTCGTGTCCTCAGGATCAAAGCGTTATTAAAGAGGCCAATCGCATTCTCCACTTCAACGCGGTTGCGTCCTGCGACCTGGGTTCCGATCGCAATATCTTCCCTGCCAGACAGCCCGTTCATCAAAACGCATAATGCACTCAGCGCCGTGCTGAACATCGTGGTGCCGTGGCGCTGGCTGACCAGTGCCAAGTTATCCGTCATTGACCGCGGCAAGAGCCCAGAGACGATTTTCCCGTCCCAGGTCGGTTCCGCAGTCGACGGCAGATCCCCGGCAATTGCGAGTGGCTGCAGACTTCGAAGTTGCTTCTTCCAGAAGGCCGTCTGGGCTTGGAAAGCGCCTCTCTCGAAAGCCTCCTTTTGCCAGACCGCGTAGTCGGCAAATTGGATTGGAAGCTCGGTAAGAGACGCAGGAGTACGAGTCACAAAGCCCTGATAATAGGCGCCCAAATCACGGCTGATAATTCCAATCGACCAGCCATCGCATATGGCGTGGTGGACTGTGACCAGCAAAACGTAGTGCTCGTTCTCCAACCTTATAAGCCGGGTGCGAAGGAGCGGCCCGTCGGTGAGTACAAACGGACGCACAGCCTCAGCTACAGTAATCTGCTCTGCCTTGATCTCTCTCTCCGCCGCTGGCAGGTTACGCAAATCATCCACCGGCAAAAAGAGTGTGAGCTCCGAGGCAGCCTTCTGCATGAGTTCGCTGCCCTGCAGTTCGAAACATGTCCGCAAGGCCTCATGGCGTGCACAGACGGCGTTGAGAGCTTGACGAAGCAGTTCAACGTTCAATGGTCCACGCAGTGACCAGCGGCAGGCGACATTCCATACCCGTGTGTCCGGGTAGGCGTGTTCAAAAGCCCAAAATCTTGCTTGCGCGGGAGAAGCGGGCATGGCAAACACATCTCCCGAAAACACGCCGCCGTTTTCACCCTCGGCTGAAACAGCGAGAGGCTTGCGGGATTCCGCGCTAAGTTGAGAATTGGAGGATGCCATGCGTTACGTCTTATTGACGCGATATTTCTCTCGGGAGACTCGCCCGAGAGACGGCAAAGTAACGGATACCACGGCCTTGCCATTGCCATTAATTTGGCCGCTGCTACTTCCCTCTTTTTCCTTCGCCGCTTCGAGGATGGCGCGGATGGTTCTCTGCTGCAATACGAGTTTCGGGGTGACTTTCATTCCAGCTTTATTTGCACGGGCGACAATTTGAAAAACGTGCAGCGAATCCGCACCGAGCTCAAAAAGATTGTCGTCAATTCCAACCGTCTTCAAACGCAACACTTCGGCCCAGATTTTCGACATCTTCTGTTCTTCCGCGTTCCGGGGCTCCGTATTCTTGTTGGCCTTAGCCGCGGTCAAGTCAGGCTCCGGCAATCCTCGTTTATCCAATTTGCCGTTCGGGGTGCGCGGCAGCGCGTCCATTTTCACGTAGGCAGAGGGGATCATGTAATCCGGTAAAGTTTGTCCCAAATGATTGCGCAAATCTGCAAGCAATGGTCCCTGACCGTCAGACGGAACGTAGTAAGCGATTAACCGTCGATCTCCAGGAACGTCTTCGCGGACGATGACTGCCGACTCACGCACCGCGGATGCTTGATTCAATACCGACTCGATTTCTCCCAATTCGATTCGGAAGCCTCGCACCTTGACTTGGCGATCGATCCGGCCCATATACTCGAGCACGCCATCGGCCCGGTAACGGACCAGGTCGCCCGTCCGGTAAACACGCGCCGTGCCCCTACGGAAGGGATCTGCAATGAACCGCTCAGCAGTAAGCTTGCGATCATTCAGGTAGCCACGCGCTACGCCATGCCCACCAATCCAAAGTTCTCCCGCCACACCAATCGGAACCGGCTCCGCGAATTCATCGACGACATAAACTTGCGTGTTCTCGACCGGCCGCCCGATAGGAACAGGACCAGAAGTCGACTCGATCCGTGCAATTACTGACCAAATCGTCGTCTCCGTAGGACCATATAGATCCCAAAGCTCTGCTCCGCCCTCGAGCAGGGTGTTAGCCAACTCACGGGGTAATGCTTCACCCGTGGACCAGATTTTCACTCCTGGACGACTCTTCCATCCCGCTTCTCCGAGCAGCCTGAACGTTCCGGGAGTAGCTGTGATCGCCGTAACCTTGTGCTTCTCCATGTGCTCGCGCAACCGAGAGCCGTCCGTTACGTCGTCAGCGCTGGCGATGATCACACGAGCCCCCACCGAAAGCGGCACCAGTAACTCACCCGTCGCCACGTCAAACGAGATCGTCGTTACTGCGAGCACGATGTCGTTGGCGTCCATCGCGGGCTGCTTCCGCACTGAGCAAATCAGATTCACCAAAGATTGGTGCGAAACTTCGACGCCTTTGGGTTTGCCGGTTGAGCCCGAAGTGAACAGCACATACGAAATATTATTTGGCGACGCCAGCTCTTTCGGCTTCGAACTTGGCTGGGACTCAATCTTCGACCAATCGGAATCAACGAAGACGAGCCGCGCACTGCTAGTCAGACCGTTCGCCAGGCTTTTTTGCGTCACAAGAATAGGACTATCCGCTTCGCCCAGAATGTATTCGATTCTCTGCTTGGGGTGTGTGGGGTCGAGGGGCACATAGCACGCGCCCGATTTGAGAATGCCCAGCAATCCCACTATCATTTCCGGCGATCGCTCGACGAAAAGCCCGACTTTCTTATCCGGACCTGCGCCAAAAGCCTGCAGATAGTGCGCTAATTGATTAGCTCGTTCGTCCAGCTGTCGATAGGTCAGCCATTGTTTACCGAATACGAGCGCGATGCTGTCAGGTGTTCGGGCCGCTTGCTCTTCAAAGAGCTCGTGAACCTTCACCTCAGTCGGATAATCCGCCTGCGTCGAATTCCAGTCATGAAGCAGGTGAACACGTTCGGATTGGGTCAAGAGAGGCACGCGCATTACACTACGGCTCGCGTCGGTAACGAACTCCTGTAGCAAGGTTTTGTAGTGTGAAATCCAGCGAGCGATCGTACCCTCATCGAATAGATCCGAATTGTAGTCGCAATCAAGCGTCAGTCCCTGATCGCCCTCCACTACATTCAAGAAAAGATCAAAATTGACAAATGACTTAGGGTTCGGATCAACTTCCGCTTGCAGACCTGGAAGCTTCATTGCCGCTCCGATGCGCTCCAGGTTGAACTGCACTTCAATAAGAGGCAGGCGGCTCGGATCCCGCGGAATTCCCAGCTTCCTAACTAGGGTGCCGTAGGTGTAATTCTGGTGTTCGTAGGCATCCAGGACACCCTTCTTCACTTGTTTAACGAAATCACTGAATGTGAGGTCTTTGTTGACTTGTGCGCGCAAGGCGAGGAAATTTACACAGTGTCCAACCAGCGACACTCCATCCGACGCTCCTTCGACAAGCGATTGCCCTGCTGCCGGAATTCCAACTACGACATCGTCCTGGTTGGATAGCCGGCACATGAGGAGCTCATAGGCAGCCAGCAGCGTGACAAATAACGTGCAGCCCCGTTGCGCTCCCGCCTTCTTGATGCTGCGGTATTCGCCCTCATTGATCGAGGCGCGATAGGTTGCGCCGGCATAGCTCTTTATCGCCGCCCTGGGGCGGTCGGTCGGTAACTCCAAAACCGGGGCAGGTTTTTCAAATTGCTTCAGCCAGTATTCCTCTACCTGCTTTATCGCCGGCGAACCCCTCTGCTGGCTTTGTTCATGGGCATACTCTAGGAACGACTTGGATGCGGGAAGATTACAAGCGCGCCCTTCGACCTTCGCGGAATAAAGCTGAGCCAGTTCGTCAAGAATGACATTTGTCGACCAGCCATCGCACACGATGTGATGGCTCGTAAACAGGACACTATGTTCATCAGGAGCAAGGCGCAGTAGCTTAATCCGCAGCAGTGGTCCCTGGGAAACATCGAACGGCGTGCGGGAGTCATCGCTGACGATCCTGGCACGGCTCTGTTCTCGCTCAGTAGGTGCAAGATTCGAAAGGTCGACTAAAGGAATCTCACCGTGAAACTGCGGATCGACTTTGAAACTCTCGCCGTCCGCGGTGAAGGTCGCCCGGAGAGCCTCATGCCTGCGAATTACCTCGTAAATTACTTCCCGCAAGGCCGTCTCGCTGAGCAAACCCTTTAGTCGCAGCGAGAAAGACTCGTTGTAAGAACAGGACGCATCCTCTCCAATCTGATCCGACAGCCATATCTCCCTCTGAGCTTCTGTTACCGTGGCCCGTTGAACCTCATCGGAAATCGCGGTCATTGCCACGGCAGATTGTTGCGGGGCGACTCCCGGCAGCATTCCGTCCGCTTGCATCTCCACGATGCTCTCTTGGAAGGCCATGATGACCCGCTCAACATCAGCATCTGTATGGGCCGTCGTCAAGAAGCAGGGGAATCCTTCCTGGACGTGAATTCCTTTCGCCCGCATGTGGTAGTAGAAGAGGCTGCCGAAACGCATCTCCATCGGGAAACTGAAAAAGAAGATGCTGGCAAAGTTCTGGATTTCTAGCGGGAGCTCTCGTTCTCTCAGAAACGCATTCAGCCGCGCTACCATCTTCCCGGTTTTTTCATTCAGCCGCTCTTGCAACTGCGGGCCTTGCTCTTTCAGGTGCTGCAGCACTGAATACGTTGCCGCCAGCGCCAATGGGTGCCGCACAAATGTTCCTGCAAAGAACGTCACTCCTACTTCAGGGAAAGAGTCATCGCCATATTGCCAGGCGCCGCCGTCGAGCGTGTCCATGAACTGCGGCTTGCCCGCGAGAATGCCGATGGGCAAACCGCCGCCGATAATCTTGCCGTAAGTTGCGATGTCGGCGCGAATCCCAAAAATTGCTTGCGCCCCGCCCGGATGAGTACGGAAACCAGTGACGACTTCGTCGAAGATCAATGCGGCACCCGCATCAGCGGTGATCTTCCTCAGTTCGTGCAAAAATTCCCGAGGTTGCAGGTTAGGATGGCGGCTCTGTACCGGTTCGACCATTACGGCTGCGAATTCGCTGGCATGCGCCCGTATGTACTCGAGGGACGTCGGCGTACCGTAGTCAAGCACCACGATGTTTTCTGCCGCCTGTGGAGGAATTCCCGGTGCGATCGGCAGCGAGCGCGCAGGCTGCCCTGGTCGATTGACGCCCCGCACCAGTACCTCGTCAAACATCCCGTGATAATCCCCGGTAAACATCACAATCTTGTTGCGGCCGGTCGCCGTACGCGCTATGCGCATCGCACACAGAACCGCTTCCGAACCGGTGTTGCAGAATGCCACCCGCTCCATGCCCGTGAATTCAGAAACCATCTCCGCCACTTTGCCTGCCAGTGGCGACATAGGACCAATCTCGAAGCCAAGCTCCAGCTGTTTCTGCACCGCCTCGGTTACGAATTTCGGTTTATGTCCGAAGACGGTAGGACCGTAGCCATTCAAAATGTCGATGTACTCGTTGCCATCCACGTCGTACAGCTTCGAACCTTCCGAGCGGTTCGTAACGATGGGATAGACCATCTCTTTCCACTGTGACCGAAAACCGGCGACCACACGCGGATCGGCCATCACTCCGCGATATTTTTGGGTGAGCCGTTTTGATTCGGGCGTTCTCTTCGTATAGCGGTCGATCAGATCGACGATGTGTTTTTCCTGCTGTGGGGTGAGTGCGCCCTGCGGTCCCTTTGAAAGCGGCTTGTAGGGACCAAAGGCTTTCGGCTCCTCTTTCGCAGACTGCGAAACAGCAGGCTTGAACTCAGGTTGCGATGAAGCTACGGTTGGCGCGGAAGCAGGCTTGCCGACTTCAACTTGCTCGGCGGCCGGTGCTGAAATTGATGCTGCCGCCCCGCCGCGCAATGCCTCGAGTTGCCGCGACATCAAGTCCGACATCGTCCGCAGCTGCTCCTTCATCAAGGACTCGATCAGACTGGAGGATCCCGTAACTGTCGAAACATCCTGCCTTGATCTCATCTCCGTAAAGTCTTCGGATCGAACCGATGCTGCCAGGACCGGCGCAGCAGCTGCCGGCGCCGAATAAGCCTGTAACATTGGAGCAACCACCGGCTCGGAAGCCGCTTCAGCCGGTAACTTGGCATGAATGTAGGCTGCCAATGCCTGTACCGTCGATTCTTTGTCCAGGAGCTGGCGGAATGTGATCTTCAGACCGAACTTGTTCTGTAATTCCTGCGTAACCTGCGTCAAAAACAAAGAATCGAAACCGAGTTCCATGAAACTTGTCGCGGGATCGAGATCCGCTGCACTGATTCCAGACAGGTCCTGAAACATGGATAACAAACTCTGCTGGATTCGCTCCTGACGTTCGTTCGTGCGATTCATGCTCACCTCGGACAGCACCATGGGCTGATTCGTACTCCCCTGATTCGTACTGGGTTGATTCGTATTGGGCTGACTCGTATTTTGTAGATCGTCTTGCGGACGGGATTGTTCAGCGGAAATCGCGGAACGATTCGACGACGTCGCGACTTGTCTCGAGACTTGCTGCTCGTCGCCGCGCTGCACATCCACTCCAGGCGTCGCATCGGATTTCGTCGGACTGATCCAGTACCGTTTCCTTTCGAAGGGATAGGTCGGCAACGACACGCGGTGTAAGCGCTCGCCTTGGTGGAAAGTCTCCCAGTTGGGTTGTGCTCCCGCGACCCACAGTCGCCCAAAAGCGTTGAGCAAAGTTTCGATATCGCCGGTAGTGCGCGAAACATCGGGCAAGGAATTGATTACGGTCTGGCCCGACTTCATTGCCGGATGCTGGAGTGTCAGCGTATTCAGCGTAACTCCCGGCCCAACTTCCAGCATGACGGCGTTCTCCAGCGATGAAAGACTGGTGAGGCCGTCTGCAAACCTCACCGGTTCGCGCAAATGAGAAGCCCAGTACCGCGGACTGGTCGTTTGCTCTTCCGTAACCCATGTGCCGCTGACGCCAGAAACATAGGGAATCGAAGTCGAACTCAATTTGATCTGCTTCACTACTTCCGTAAACGGATCGACGACCGGGTCCATCATCGAAGAGTGGAAGGCGTGCGAAGTGTGCAACCGTCGCGCCATCACCCCACGCTCGTTCAGCGATTTTTCAAGTTTTTCGATGGCCGGAGTTGGACCGGACACAACACACAACGCCGGACTATTAACGGCAGCGATCGAAACTTCCGCAGACACGTACGAACGAAGCTCGGTCTCCGGTAAGCGGACTGCCATCATCGAACCCGACGGCAGATCCTGCATCATCCGGCCGCGTGTGGCCACTAGTCTCAATGCATCCGACAAAGAGAACACTCCGCCTAAACATGCGGCCACGAATTCGCCAATGCTGTGCCCGATCATCGCGTCCGGCTGAATGCCCCAACTCATCCACAATTTTGCCAACGCGAATTCTGTGGTGAATAGTGCTGGTTGAGCAAACGAAGTTGAGGTGAGCAACTTCTGCGCATCCTCGGCACCGGCATCCTTGGGGTACATCACCTCGCGCAGATCTTTTTGCAACCGGCCGCTTTGCGACCGATCATCGCGGAGAAGATCGTTCAGAGGGAGAGACTTCAGAATGTCGGCGCATTCGTCCACCCATTTTCGGAACTCGGGCTCCGAACCGTAAAGCTGCGCTCCCATCTGACAATATTGAGCTCCCTGACCGGGGAACATGAATACAATCGACGGTCGCCGGGCTTTCTGTGATCCAGGGTGAATGCGATCGTTGCTCGATTTTTGGCTCGATTTTTCGACCGATTTCTCCAGTGCATGAATAGCGTCAGCCGCGTCACGGGCTACCACGAATCTGCGATGCTCAAACGGCCGACGGCCGAACTGCAGCGTGTAAGCGACATCCGCCAGCTTCAAGTCGTTGTGCTTTTTCAGGTGTTCGGCCAAATTGACTGTCATCTGCTCTAAAGCCGAGGAGGTTTTGGCGGAGAGCACCAGCAACTGAGATTCGCGTGTGGATTGGCTTGCTTCGACGACCGGTGCCTCTTCCACAATCACGTGAGCATTGGTTCCACCAACCCCGAACGCACTGACACCCGCACGTCGCGGCTGTCCATTCTTTCTCTTCCATTCGGTGAGATTAGTGTTCACATAAAAAGGACTGTTCTCCAGATCAAGTTTGGGATTCGGCCGCTCAAAGTGCAGCGCGGGTGGCAACTGGCCGTTCTTTAGAGAGAGCACGGTCTTGATCAGTCCAGTTGCACCCGCTGCGATATCCAGATGTCCAACATTTGTCTTGGCAGTGCCAATGGCGCAGAAACCCTTGGCCTTTGTGTTCGCACGGAAAACCTTGGTAGCGGCAGCAACCTCAATCGGATCACCAAGCGGCGTGCCTGTGCCGTGAGCTTCGAGATAACTGATGGATTCGGGCGCAACTCCAGCCGCAGCCTGCGCCATGGCAATGACCTCGGCTTGCCCCTCGATACCAGGCGCCGCGAACCCTACCTTCGCCGAGCCATCATTATTCAGCGCGAAACCCTTGATCACGGCGTAGATGTGATCGCCATCGGCAATCGCATCGTCCAATCGCTTCAGGAGGACTGCGGCGGCGCCGCTTCCAAAGACTGTTCCCTGCGCCTGTGCGTCGAATGTTCGACAGTGTCCGTCCGGCGAAGCCATGCCATCGGGCTGGTACAGATAACCCCGCTTCTGCGGGAAACTGGCAGAGACGCCGCCAGCCAACGCCATGTCGGACTGGTAAGTCAGTAAGCTCTGGCAGGCCTGACAGACCGCAACCAGCGAAGTGGAGCAGCCGCACTGCATCGTATATGCCGGGCCGCGTAGATTAAGTTTGTAGGCGACTCTGGTCGCCAGAAAATCAACGTGATTCCCAACCAGCGTCGGATAAGAGCCGACCTGATAGGTGCGCGTGAACTCATCGACGAACTTCCGGTCGCTGCAAAGATTCAGCAGGAAGTATGTATTCATGCTGCAACCGGCAAACACGCCGATCGCACCCTTGTAGGCCGCGGAATCGTAGCCGGCATCCTCCAGAGCGTGCCACGCGCACTCCATGAAGACGCGATGCTGAGGATCGGTGATCTCAGCTTCTCTAGGAAGCATGCCCCAGAAGTTCGCGTCGAACTTATCGACGTCTTCGAGAACACCGCGTGCCCGAACGAAGTTGGGTTGGCTCCACAGGGAGGCATCCCCGGTTTCCAGCTCTTCGTCTTTGAGCTGCGTAATCGACTCTACGCCATTGGCCAGATTGCTCCAAAATTGGTGGACATCTTTCGCACCCGGAAAGCGTCCGGCTAAACCAATGATGGCAACCGAACCGGCGTTCATGTCTGGTTCCGCATTACTCATGAACTTGGCTCTCCCTCGACCGCGTCCGCTCCGCCCAAACCGTCTTTTGCTGGCGAGCTCTCTCGATAGCCTTGGCCATAGAAGCACGCTGCCCGCTCGTCCCCGCCAAATGTCGCGCCAGACTGCGGATGGTCGAATATTCAAACAGGTCTGTTAATGGGAATTCCGATTCGATCTTCTTCTGTATCTCCGCATGCACCGCCAACAGCTGCAAGGAATCGCCGCCAACGTCAAAGAAGTTGTCGTCAAGGCCGACCTGCTGCAAAACCAACACCTTCAGCCATGCGGATTCAATCTTCTGCTCCATGTCACTCTGAGCCGACTTGGCCCGCGAAGGTTCTGGGTGCGCAACTGGCGGAACGGGCAATGCCGCTCGGTCCACTTTTCCATTGGGCGAAAGTGGCAATGCATCCATCAATACAAATGCCGTCGGCATCATGTAAGCAGGCAGTTTTTGTTGCAGGTAAACGCGGAGTTCAGCGAACGAGCACCCTTGTTCACTCGCAACCACATATGCAACGAGCTTCTTTTCTCCTGGTGTGTCCTGCCGGGCAACAACGACCGTCGAACGCACCGAGGGATACTGCATCACCACCGTCTCGATTTCACCAAGCTCGATGCGATAGCCACTGATCTTTACCTGATTGTCGCTGCGTCCCAGAAACTCGATCGTCCCATCGGGACGATATCGGGCGAGGTCTCCAGTTTTGTAGATTCGCGCTTCGGGCTCATCCCGAAAGGGATGGCGAACGAACTTCGCGGCCGTAAGCTCAGGCTGGTTCAAATACCCGCGCGCCAAGCCATCGCCGCCAATGCAAAGTTCACCTACCTCGCCCGACGGGACGAGCTGATTCTCAGAGTCCAGCAAATAAACTTGCGTATTGGCGATGGGCCGGCCAATCGGAATCGAACTGCCCTCAGCATCTTCGACGGAGATAGTGTGGCAACAGGTAAAGGTTGTGCCTTCCGTAGGACCGTATCCGTTGATCAACCTGCATCCCGGCAAATTTTCGAGAGCCTTGCGGACATGCGCTGGAGAAAGCGCATCCCCTCCCGCCACAAGCTGCCGCAGCGGTTTTAAGTCTTCGACTCGCTGCTCGACCATCACATTAAACAGGCCGGCAGTCAGCCAGAGCGTAGTCACTCCATACCGTCGAATCGCTGTCCCCAACTCGCTCAGCGACTGCTTTTCCGGAGGCATCATCGCCAGGCATCCCCCGTTGAGCAGCGCTCCCCAGATTTCGAGAGTCGAGGCGTCAAACGAAATTGGCGAGAACTGGAGAAATACTTCCCGCTCGCCCAAATCGATGTAATTCGTGTTCTTTACCAGCCGCACCACAGCACGGTGACTCACCATCACACCTTTGGGCTGGCCGGTCGAGCCGGACGTGTACATCACATACGCTAGACTTTCAGCAGTAGTTTGATTAGTCGGATTCTCGACACTTTCCTGAGCAATGTCGGCGCGGTTCTGCTCAAACGAGAGACTTTTGCCATGCAGCCACGCAGGGTTCGATGTGCCGGGGAAGCATAGCCGCTGAACCACCGAATCCTGCACAAGCATTACCGGAGCCGCAATATCAGCTGCCATGAACTCCAGCCGTTCCATCGGATAGCTTGGATCCAGAGGAACAAAAGCTCCGCCCGCTTTGAGGATTCCCAACAGTCCGACGACAAGATCCAGAGATCGATCGAGCAGTGTGCCGACCATGACCTCCGGCCCAACTCCCAATTTACGCAGCCGGTGAGCAATCTGGTTCGCACGCTCGTTGACTTGGCGGTAAGTCAACTGCTCGTCGGCAAAGCGAATCGCGACGGCGTCTGGACGCCGCGCAACCTCCTGCTCAAATAGCTGATGGATACACAGATTTCGGGGATATTCCGAAGCTGTGTCATTCCACTTCGAGATCAGGAGATCCAACTGCAGAGGAGTCATGGTTGTCATTGAATTCAGAATGGAAAGTGGATGGACTGGGACTTAACTAAGATTTGCTTAGGCCTCTGTGCTTCGCCTACGCGAGAAGAATTTCTTTTTCGCCGAAAAGACGTTCCGCGATCATGCCCTTGGCTCGACAGGAGTCGAGCAACTGGTCTGACTGCACAATCGGATGCGATTCCGGGGTGTACTTCACACTCATCACGTAGTTCAGCCACGGCTCTTGACCCATGGCATAGACATAAGCTTCCTTACAGCCAAACTGTTCAACGATCGCGTGGGCGCGTTCAAAATTGGAACCCGCCAGCCGTCGCGACTGATCGTGAGCGCGCTCGATTTTTTCCGTAAGCAGTGGTCCGTAGATCCAGGACATCGGCGCACCCGCACATTCCATACCGATAAACGCCGCGTCGATATCGCCGACGTCTTTGTGGACGTGCCGGTACATCTCTGGACTGATGTTGCAGGAATCAGCCGCGAACAACATAGAATGCCCATTCACTCGCGCCACGTAGGCGAGCTTGGTTCGAATGTCCAGATCGCCATGCTCGCCCAGGAACGGCAGCGTCTTTATTTTGAGCGGCCCGAACTGGGCCTCTTCCATCTCTTCCATCTCAACGACGTTGTTGAAACCGCACTGCCTTAGAATCAGCTTCATCGACGGATCCTGCAGTGATCCACCAGCATTTCTAGGCACCACGATGGTGCGTATCCTTGAACGAAGCTGCAACAACGTTTCGAACAGCAGATGATCCTGATGGTTATGCGTAATCAGCACGCAATCGATCACTTCGGGCAAATCCTCATAGGTATAGCGCGAGATGTTGTTCTCGTAGGTGTAGCTGAGCACGGGGTCGGTCAGAATGCTGGCGCCCCCAGCTTCAAGCAGGATGCAGGCATGGCCAAAATATCGCCATCGGGCGGCGCTGCCGTCATAGGGTTGATATTTTCGGGCCGGACTCGTACTCAGGAAACCAGAAAACACCTCGTCGTCCTCATCGCCCAAGCCCAGCCGGTCTTTGATCTCCGAAAACGGCGCTGGTCGGTCTTTCAACTGGAAAAGGAAGTCGATCTGGTCGCTAGCAAAAGGAATGGGGAGATGCACATTTCCCTTCTCCTTAAATCGAGGGGTGCTAAGCACGAATGGCCGGTCATCGCCCGTGATGAGCGAGAGCATAACGCTTTGCAGCTTCGGATTGTAGAAATCGCTCTTGTACAAGAGAGGTTCCAGCAATCGAAACGAGACGTTGTTGTGCAAGTCATACACCAGTTCCACGTATCCCTTAAGAGGCTCGGGAACCATGGCATAAAGTGGTTCAAGCGAGTACCCCTTGGCATTCGCACGGAGCATCGCATCGAGCTGGCAGATGGCCTGCGATAACGTTGCCAGCGGACCATTACGGGTTTCATCCGCTAACTGCTTCACCAGATCCAGATGATCATGCGACAGATCCATGAACGGGCCGCCCAGCAGCTTGGGATTCTTTACTGCAGCGGCATGCGACTCCGGCGACTGGATGAAGGAATCCATGATTCGAAGGTGCCGCTCCGTCTCATTGCGCGCCGCCGTCGCCGGCGGAATCAGGTGCGACCAGGCATACCAATGGTGCACTAGAGGTTCTACGACGACATTGGGACGCAGATAGAATTGCTCCGGCATAACTTAGCTTCGACGGGTCAGATCGGCACAAATCAGCGTGTTCATAGACAGACGATCTCGCCACGCTTCGCCAGCGATTTACTGGCAGCTTCCAGCATGCGCACCACTTTTATCCCGGCGCATCCGTCATTGAACGGCTTTTTGCTCTTGCTGATGCATTCGACAAAATATCCGAGTTCGAGTTTGAGCGCCTCCACCTGTTCAACCTGTGGCGCCCACATGTCGCCGGAGCGATAACTTACCAGCAGGTTATACACTCCCTCCTGACTCTTTACATCGACGCCTTTGTCGTAAATTTTGAGTTTCTCGTCGGCCTCGAGATCGTTCCAGACCAGCATTTTCTTTTCGCCGCCAATCAACGTGGTGCGAACTTTGACTGGCGAAATCCAGTTCACGTTGACGTGCGCAATCATTTTGTCTGGATAGTACGCGGTAATGAACGCGATATCTTCGTGCGAATTAAGATGCGCTTGCCCAGTTGCTGAAATGGCCTCCGCGTCTTTATGCAGCAGGTGGTTCATGATCGAAAGATCGTGCGGCGCCAAGTCCCAAATTACGTTGCAATCATGTTGGAAAAGCCCCAGGTTCACTCGAGTTGAATCGTAGTAGTAGAGCTTGCCGAGTGTTCCCTCTTTGAGCAGTTTTTCTATTTTGCGGACCGCGCCCGTGAACAGAAAGGTGTGGTCCACCATGATCTGGAGATTCTTCTGCTCCGCAAGGTTGATCAGTTCTTCCGCTTGAGCAACATTGCTGGTAAATGGCTTTTCCACAAACACGTGCTTGCCATTTTGCAGCGCTGCCTTGGACAACTCATAGTGCGTCCAGACCGGTGTGATAACCGCGATAGCATCGACGTCCGGTGACTTTATGATCTCGCTGCAATCACTGTAGATTGGAAGGTCCGGGTAGGCCGCCTGAATGCGCTTGCGCGCGGAAGGACTTTGATCGCAGATACCGACGACCTGGCAGCCTTCCAGGGATCGCAGATTGCGGACGATGTTCGGCCCCCAGTAACCGTAGCCGATCACTCCAAACTTAAGCATAAGAATTCACCTGAAAAGCGCTTTTATGGATTAGCAGGCGCCGTTGCCGGCGATCACTGCCTTTGGAGTCTGTACAAGAATCTTCAAATCGAGCCAGGGGGAACAATTGCGCGCGTAACGCAGATCGAGTCGAACCATGTCGTCAAATCCGACGCGGCTCCGTCCCTGCACTTGCCACAAACCGGTAATCCCTGGCTTCGCCTCAAGCAGGCGACGGCGATGCCAGGTCGCATAAGCGTCAACCTCGTATGGCACCGGCGGACGCGGCCCAACCAATGACATATCACCACTTAGGACATTCAGGAATTGTGGCAATTCATCCAGGCTCGTGCGCCGCAGAAAGTTGCCTACTGGAGTGATACGAGGATCGTTCGTAAGTTTGAAAACGCCTTCGCCAGTCCCGTTGGCCGGCTGTTTGGCCGCCTGTCCGGCAATCAACTGCCGAACATACTCCTTGTGCTGACTGGCATCGTTATTTACGTACATTGACCGGAACTTCAGGAACGTGAATGGAGTCCCATGTTCTCCAATGCGCTGCTGCCGGAACAAAACTGGACCCTGCGAACTGAGCTTGATTGCGGCAGCGATCACGAAGAAAACCGGAGATAGCAGGACCAATAACGTCAAGCTTCCGAGAACGTCGATCATTCGTTTGATGGCGCGGGCCGGCCGGTTCGATTCCTGACGTTTTTCGAGGTCCGGGTAAAGCGTTGGGTTGCTGGGACGCTCCGGATCCTGCGAATCCCAATCGTCCGGAAATACGTGAAAAGAAAACTTGATCCGGCTGAACTGATCCGTGTCGAGTTTTTGACGTAGCAACTCGCCGACCCGAGACAGGATCGTACTCAACACAGCATTGTTGTCCAGAACGATTTCGGTGAACATGACTCCCACCACCGAGTTCAGCGTGTACCAGCCGGTAACATCGGTTTCGCGGGTCGCTCCTTGGAGCGCCGACAGCATGTCGAGCAGCACCCGACCTTGCTTATCCCCCGCTTGACTTCGTCCGGTGTCGATGAGCAAGAGCACAAAAGGCCGCTGCGAACGCTCGCTGCGTTTGCGTTCGAGTGAAATCATCCGGCGGAAGGCGTCTTCCGGGAGAATTTGTTTGGAGTCGACTTCGTCTTGTGGACGAGATTTCCGATCAATAGAGCGCTGATTCGTCGATGTTGATGCCACGATACATCTCCTCACGCGCTACGATTGCAGCCAGCGCATCGTATTTCGCGGACACAATTGACTTTTAAGGGGGGAAGAATTGGAGGTTAAGGATGAAGGGAAGCCAGACTTCAGATTTCGGCAGCAGGTTAGGGAGATTCTTCTGTGTTTACTGCAGCCGAACTATATCGTGAATAATAGTATTTCTGTTCATTGCTGCTACAACTGTTTACTACCACACCCAGCATCGTCGCACGGTCGATGACCTCTACCGCCCGTTCCAGCTGTTTCTTCTCGCAAACACCCTCGCGGGTAACCAGCAGAACACCATCCGCCAGCTTCATCCAGAGCGGTGTATCCGCTAGCGGACGAACCGGAGGAGTGTCGATCACGATCCAATCGAAAAATGTTCCAAGCTGGTCGAGCAACTGCGTGAGCCGGCCTGATTGCATGAGTTCAATCGGATTCTCAGGCGTCACGCCGGCGGGAATAAAGTAGAGGCCGGAACCCTCGATCTTGTACACAACCTCAGACAGGTCGCGCTCTCCGCGGAGAACTTCACTGAGACCCGGCAAACTTCGAGAAAAACCAAACCGGCTGCCCAACTCTGGCCGTCTCAAGTCGCCATCGATCAATACCGTGTTGAGAACTTTGCTGCGGGATTGATTGAGCGCCAGGTTCGCAGCAATCAGACTCTTCCCTTCTTCCGGAATGCTGCTCGTAATCACAATGCGTCTGAGCTTACGCAGCTCGCGAAGGTGGCGCAGCTTCAATCCCAGCACCCGAAACTTCTCTGCCGCCAAGCCCCCTTGGTCTGTCAGACAAACCAGCCGAGAGTCCGCCCTGAGAGCTGGGGAAAGCACCCTCGCAGCCGCAAACGAATTTGCCTTCGGCGCTGCCAGTTTTGTCGCCGATGGCGACTCGGGCGGGGGCAATTCTGAAAGAGACTGCTTGCGCGCGATTTCCTGTTCGACGCCTTGCAGAAGATCCGCGACTGAGTCGGCATTTTTCGGGAGTGGTTCGCCCGATCGCTCGGCCTCTGCTCGCTGCAACGCTTCAAATATATAGCTCATGTGGAATCAACCTGTAACGAAACTATTGCAGGCGGCCCTTCAACTCCGCTTCCTGCATCCGATTCCGTACTTCCAGAAGCGTCTTTACGGCTTGCAGTAGTTCGCTTTGCTCCTGTTCTTTCGCCAGTCGTGCAGTAGCACTGTTTCTCGGGTCGGGGGCGACCACTCCCAGCCGCAGCTCCCGCGCGACGTCCTCAATGATTTCCGAGGTAATCGTCGCCGCGTGTTTCGCGTAGCCGGCCAGGAGCGCGTTCTCGCAGATCGTATTGATCAAGCGGGGGATCCCGCGCGAGTGGCTGAAAACAGCTTCAATTGCAGGTCCGGAAAAAATCTGGACCGCTCCCGTCGCACCGGCGATCTGAAGGCGGCGCCGCATATACTCCTTGGTTTCGCCCACACTCAGAGGATCGAGATGGCAGCGCAGCGCAATACGCTGTTTCAGTTGCCGGAGCTCATGGGAATCAAGCTTCTGGTCGAGTTCCGGCTGACCCGCCAGGACGATCTGCAGCAATTTTTGCTGCGACGTTTCCAGGTTCGTCAGAAGCCGTATTTCTTCCAAGATTTCCGATGAAAGATGATGCGCTTCGTCCACCACCAGAATCGTCGTCAACCCCTTCTGGTGTCGCTGTAGCAGGAAGCCATTGAGCACATGAATCAGCTCATCTTTCGCCTTGTCTCCGACCTGCAAACCAAAATCACGCGCGATATAGCGCATGAATTCCAAAGGCGAGAGCGTTGGATTGAAAATCAGCGCAAATGCTACATCGCGACGCTGCAGCAACCCCAGCAACGATCGCAGAATAAGCGTTTTTCCCGTACCCACCTCGCCCGTCAGGACGACAAATCCCCGGTGCGCGGTCACGCCGTAATACAACGAAGCGAGTGCCTCGTTATGCCGCGTCGTGGGAAACAAAAACGACGGGTCCGGAGTGATCTCGAACGGGTTTCGCTGCAGATTATAGAAACGCTTATACATAACTTCCAATTTAGATAGTGTTTAACCGTACAAATACGTTACTGCCGATCCGAGCAGGATGAAACCAACGATCACTGCCGCCGCGGCAGTAGCGATCCAGGCGCCCCGGCGTTGGGATGAATGTTCCTCTGTACTTTCGATCGGCGGGATTTCCGCAATGACCTCGAACGGAACCAGTTTCTTGATTTCGCGTTCGCTGTAGACTTTGCCGCCAAGTTTTTCCTGGCCGAAGGCAAGCCCGCCACCCAGTACGAGACCTACAGCTAACCCTGCGCCGCACAACAACAAGCGATTCGGCTTGTAGGGTCTTACCGGAAGATTTGGTGGATCCAACATGCGAAAATGCTCAGCTTGTTCCGTCTTTTCCAAATCGGTCGACATTTCCGATTGGTTTTTCTTGGCAAGCAGCGCTTCGTAATCCGTCTTCGACTGGTCGTAGTCGCGCGTGATATCCGCATACTGCTGTTCCATTACCGGCGCCATATTCAGCCGCGCCTGGTACTGGCTGATTTTGCTCTGCTCATCCTTAATTTCTGCCTCCCGGCTCGCAATTTCCAGCCGATTGGCCTTTAGCTGACTCTGTAACTCAAGCACGGGCCCAGTTTTTGCATCGAGCGGCTTCGCTGCCACCGGTTCCGTAGTGGGAGCGTTGGCTCGACTATTCATGTCAGCGACGATCTGTTCGCGCATCTTCTCGGTCCGGGCAATCTGCTCTCTGGTTTTGCGGACGTCGGGATGCTTGTCGGTGTAGTGAGACGTTAAATCCGCCAACTGCGCCTTCAGTTGATCCAGCTCTTTGTCGATCTCCGCCAACCCAACCGGTCCGGCGACACCCGATTTTGAGCCACTTTCCGGGCTACTATCCGCGGCCCGATATTGATTGATCAGCGATTCGAGATAGGCATTTTGCTGCTTGGCGCGATTCAGCGAGTCCTGATTAGCTTGCACCTGGGCCTGAAGGCCGGTCAGGATCTGCAGATTACTCTGGGTTTGGGTAGGTAATTCACCCAGATGCTGATCCTTGAACACTCGTAATTTCGCCTCTTGGGCCGCTAGTTTTCCACGTGCCTGCTCGAGCTGATCTGCGAGGAAGCTAGTGGTATTTTGCGAAAGTTTCTGCCGCTCTTCAATATTTTCCGTAATAAAAAGATTTGCCAGTTCGCTGGTTGCGGCTTGCGCCATCTTCGGATCGCGATTCGCGTAATAGATATTGAAGGCCGAAAGCTTCTTATCGTCGCTATGGGACAGCACAATATCGATGTCCTTGGTCATCTTCTCGACCAGATCGTCCGAGTTCATGTGCTTCCGCTCTGTTGCATAGAGTCCAAGTTTGTCAATGATGCGGATCAGACGAGTGCGGCTCAAGATTTGCTGTGTAATGCTGTCCAGCTGATGTTGAATGTCGCTATCGATATTTGAGACAACATACTTCTCTGGTACCGAAGGCTGCTCCACCAGAATGAGGGTGCCCGAGCGGTAAGTGGAAGGGATTAGCCAGCTGGCGCCCCAGACGAGTGCCCAACCACAGAAAAATGGCACCAGGAATTGCCATCGCCGGCGACGAACGATTCCCTTAATCTCGCTAAATTCCGGTAGCTGACTTGACTGCTCTAATTCGTCTTCCATGCCTACATTCCTAAAGGTTTAGACCACTGATATGAAAGCGTAACAAAAACGCGATTCCTGCTGGCATTCTGCGTTGGAGTTGGAGCCGGCAGGCCAAACTGCTGTTGAAAATCGTGGCTGTAACCCATGCGCAACCCAATACTCTTGGCCACATTATGGTCCAGAGAGATGCCAGCTGAAGTCAAGTTGATTGAACTGGCAGTTGTAGCAAGTGGCACGGTAAGCGATTGGTTTGTTCCGTGCATGGCATAGAGAGCGGCCGCCCATCCCTTAACTATTTCGCGGCGGAAGTTGGCATGAACTGTCTGCAGAAGGACGGTGCCTAAAACACCGCCGCCATCGCTGATGCTTCGCGAGTATCCCGCAGCTACGCTGGTGTTTTGATTCTTCCAGGCACCTTCTGCTCCGCCACTGACGGACCAGCCGTTCGACTGCGTAGCCTGCAGTTCACCGGGAAACAATCCCTGGTTCTCCGTGTACTGCGGACCAACAAACCCGGTCAGCGTAAGTCGGCTGGAAATGTTCAATGTGTCCACCGCAAGAAAACTATGGACATCCGTTTCGCCGCCGCCTGGATTGAACGTAATCCGCTGGAAGCGGTAGCTTACGCCGCCCCAGTCGGTGCCGAAGATACGATGCAGCCAGAAGGCCGCGGCAGACGCGGTGTTGGAATCAGTAAGCTCGGTTCCCACCGGCACGTTGCTGAAATGCAAATCGTAGAACGATCCGCTAGCCCCGATCAGATCATTCAACGCAAAATGATAATTCGTCTCTACCGTCGTTGTGCTGGATCTCTGCGTCGACAGCGGAGCAAGCAAACTGGCATTCGGACTACCCGGGCCGACAACAGATTCCGTTCCATTGCCCGCATCGAAAAAGCCCGTGGTCAAGGAAAAGTTTTCCGCGACGCGCAGATTCACATGGGGACTCAGTCGGTATTGCGAATCGAAATTCAAGCTTTGTGAGTCCTGGTTCTCGTTCGCGAGGCTCTGATTAATGGTCAGACCTCCAGCATACCCAAGACTCCAACGCATGCGCGATGTCGACTCCTGAACACTGATGTTCGGAAAAATCGAGATACTCGTATTCCCTGACTCTCCACTTGAAAGCAGCAATGGATTGGTATCGTAAGCTGCGCCCACATTTACTCCGCCTCGCAAGTAACTAGAACGCTCCATCTCGGAGAGGAATGAAGCGGAAATTCCCGGGCCCCCCAGTAGTACCGGCAACTGAGGCACATCGCTGCTGGCATCCCCGGGACCGTTTTCAGTTTGCATTCCCGCAATTCCCGAAAGTGCTGTGGCCGGCGCTGTTCTCGAGTCATTGTCGGTGGGACTCTGGTTCGGTGGGTTCTCCGCGGGCGGGTTCTGCGCCATTGAGTAAACCTGCAACCCCGCAATCATCCAGCCGAGAATCAAAGTTTTTCCGATACTCTGTCGAATACTCATCACAACCGCTACGGAATAACCACAGTATCGCCAGATTGCAGGCGGATGTTTTGCTCCGGATTCTTGCCCTTAATCACATCCTTGTAGTTGAACGGGATTTTTTGCTGCGTTCCGTCCGGAGCCTGCCGAAGAACGTAGATCGCCTTCTGCTTCGCAAAGTCTTTAAATCCGCCCGCCATCGCGATCGCATCAAGCACGGTAGTCGAACTCGTCAGCAAATAGGCTCCGGGCTTGCTCACCATACCGAGAATGTTTACCTTCTGGCTCTTGCTCTCGCTGACGATGACCGTGACTTCGGGCTCGGATATATAACTCTGCAGGCGCTTGGCGATCTCTTGTTCCAATTGCAGTGGCGTCTGACCGCTCGCCTGCAACTCACCGACTAACGGTAAAGAAATCTTCCCGTCGGAACGGACGGAAACGGATCGCGACACATTTGGTTCTTTCCAAACATCGATTGCCAGCGCGTCGTTGGCGCCAATCACATAGGAATTATCCGAGTGTGCTTTCCCGGCGGCGGGCTTGTCGGTCGCAGCTCCAGCGGGCGCGGGGTGCGATGCGGAATCGGACTGCGCGAACGCACCGATCGATAACACGATCAGGAGCGCCATGAGGGACGTCACTTTGCGGGCGGTCACGGGTTCTGTCCTTAGCATTGGCAATGCCTCTCAGCCGTTCCCCGATCTTTCGTGGTCTGTTCTTTCTTCAAAGTAGAACCAATCCTAGTCGCTCAGCCCTGTCGGTTCAATCGTTACTAACTCAGTTCTGTTCATGGCTCTCGACGGTCCTACTTCGCGTGCCGAAGATCACTGACAGCAAAATCACGCGACGATTCCGACGGCGGAGCCATGTTGTACTCCTGGATCTTATAAAGCAACGCGCGATAGCTGACATTCAGCAGGCGAGCTGCCGCTTTTCGATTCCAATGCGTCTGCTCCAGCGCGTGGGCAATCGCACCGCGCTCCGCTTCGCCCTTCGCATTTCTTACCAGCAATTTCAGCGACGATTTTTCGTCTGACATTGGTTGGCTCGAAATCGATGGGCTCGAAAGATGGACACCGTTTTTCGCATGCCCGTTTCCATTTCCATTTCCACCCTTGCCTGCGAATCGGAAATTGGACTGCGAATGCAATTCATGCAACGCCGCGTTTTCGTCGCCGTGCGCCAGGAAACGTTTGGCAAAATTCTCCAGTTCGCGCAGGTTACCGGGCCACGCATATTGCTGGCACGCATCCAGCAACGCGCTGGAAAAGCGCGGGGCGGGCACGCCGTAGCGCCGCGTCAGCCGGTTCATCAGATGCCCCAAAAGCAGCGGAATTTCCTCGTGTCGCTCGCGCAGCGGTGGCACCCGCAATTCGAACACGCTTAAGCGATAGAACAGCTCTTCCTGAACTCTTTTTTCCGCTGCCGCCAGTTCCAGATCGCCGCCCGTTGCCGCGATAATGCGCACATCGGCCCGGATCTGGTTCTGACCGCCGCACCGGACAAACTCTCCCGTTTCCAGCAATTTCAAAAGCCGGCCTTGAACCGCGTCCGGCATAGCATCGAATTCGTCGAGCAAGATCGTTCCCTTGGCACATTGCTCAAACTTCCCTATCGTCGATTCCGGACGCCCGTCGGCGGAAGCGTGTTCATAGCCGAACAGTTCGTTCTCCAGCAGGTCCGAGGTGAGCACCGCGCACTTGACCGCCATAAACGGGAAGCTGGAACGAATCGAAAGCGAATGGATAAGCCGGGCCGCAGTCGTCTTCCCGCTGCCTGGCTCTCCTGTAACCAACACGGGCACATCAGTCTGCGAAAGTAATTCAGCTTGCCTGCGCAGCCGGCGCGTAGCCGGACTGGCCGCAATAAAGTACAGCTCTTCGCTGATGCGCTCAATTTCTGGCTGATACATGCTTAAGGGGCCCAATGGAAAAGTCGTTCTAAAAACAAATCGCTTGGAATTTGAGCTACTTGGAACTTACTGATTGCCGGAAGCAACAATTTCTTGTTCTTGCCTTGGCTTTGCGTTTCCTAAGACCTGAGAGCTGACACCTGACCTTCAGACCGGCTCCACGTCGTACCCATCGATTCGCACGGCCATCGATCTCTGAATCGCGTCGACTGAAATAATGAGGCTGTGGTCGCCATTCTCCGACAAGAACACGCCTTCCACTCCATCCATCGCTCCGCCACGTACCCGGACACGCTGTCCGACCTTTAGGAAGGGATACGAACGCCACGGTGCCGTCTGCGTCAGAACCTTCTGGATACTTTCAATCTGTTCGTCGGGAATCGGAAGACTCGCTCCGCGAGAACCCACAAAACCGTGCACGCTCTCCACCTGGTGTACGCGCGTTCGATCTTGCGCGCTCAAAGTACAGCGGACAAACACATAGCAGCTGAACAGCGGCACTTCTACTTTTTTCTTGCGATCGCTCCAGCGATGCATTTCTATTGTGGTAGGTACGAATGTTTCCATGCCTTGATCGTGCAAGCGCCGTTCGATCGCCTTTTCGTGGCGCGCCCTGGTGTGCAGCGCGTACCAACGCAATTCATCCTGCGACGTGAATTGGCTCAGCTGGTTTCCTTCTTGGTAGCTCTGATTGGGACTGCTCATAGCTTCGCCCTCTGGGTCCCATTGAACTGGGTCCGCCTGGATCACACAGGGATACGCATCAACGCCTTCAGGGGGAAGAAAAGCAAAAGGAACAGCTAGGGGGAGCTTCTAGTTCCCTCAACTTAACGTCACTTGCAAGAGCGTGCAAGTGGTAGGAGTTCCTAGGACGTACCGACTCTATTTGGACGCGGGCTGATCTTCTCCTGACCAATCCAAAGTCCTTAGAGACGTTATTCTTTGGCACAGTAGTGGTATGTGCTCTTTACCGAAATGAAACAAGGGAGTTTCAACCCTCATCAATGACTCTGGCTACTAGCGCCATATAACTGACAATACGACAGTTACACCTATGCTTCTCCAGCGTAAACTGCTGTCAAGTCGCTTTGGATGCTTCAGGCGGATATTTGCATTGTCATGCAACTCCTCAGTGCGCAACCAAGAGTGTGACCACAGTGCATTTCCTTGCATACATTGCAAGCTCTTTACTTGCCGACCCGTGGATTTAGTGGTACATTTTCACCTGTAAGAAGAGACTCTGGCCGTCTTCTTTCTTGCTTCCCACCTCTCCCCCGAGGCGGCAGTACTCATAAATTTACGAGCGAATTGTTTTCTAAACTCCCCCCTTTCGTTCGATTAATCGATTCTTAGCTGGATGTCAGGAGACGCAATGCCATCCCATGAGCAACTGGGCTCGGACTTTGTCAGTATCGTAGTCGCCGATAGCACACGCATTCATACCCAACTCCTCGCCGATGCTCTGCGAAATGATCGTGGCTTGCAGGTAGTCGCGTCTGCCTCGAACTCCGCAGAGTTAATGGCTACTGTCACACGCGTACCCATCGACGTAGTCGTCATCAGTCATAATTTAGATAACCAACTGGGACACGGCACTGAAGTATTGCGGGAGATGCGCGCGCTTAGGCCCCAGATCAAAGGCGTCATCCTGCTGGAGTCATCCAATCCGCAGGAAGTTCTGGAATGTTTTCGAGCGGGTGCGAGAGGTATTTTTTCCAAACAGGAGCGGTTGGAGAGTCTTTGCAAATGCATCCGCAGTGTCCATGAGGGACAAATCTGGGCACGTAGCGTCGATCTGGATCATGCCCTCGACGCGCTTGCCAACTCTCCACTCGTCCGTGCCACGAACCATAAGGGAATTGAATTGCTTTCCGCGCGCGAACGGCAGGTCATCCAGCACGTGGCCGGGGGCATGTCGAATCGCGAGATTGCGCAGGCTCTTCAGCTCAGCCCGCATACAGTCAAGAACTACCTGTTCCGCATTTTTGACAAACTCGGTGTCTCGAGCCGCACCGAGTTGCTCTATCTGACGATGAATAATTCCCTGGCCCAGCCCCACCAAGTCGTCACCGGAAAGAACGACCTATTCGCCGCAGTTATCGAGTCCGCAGAGGCTGGCGACCCCTCGGCGCAACTTCGTTTGGCCGAACATTATTGTCGGATCGATGATTGCCAAAGTGAAAATTGTCAAATTGAAGATGTCTCAGCCGAAGACGGGAAGGTCGAGGGAAGTGAAAATGCTGCACAGCAGCCCGATCCAGTATCGGCTTACACCTGGTACTTGCTCGCCGAAAAAACGGCTGCGCCAATGCTGGAACAGATCGAGGCGGGCAAGAAGAATATTCGCCTCACTATGTCGTCTCAGCAACTGGCAGAGGCCGAAGCTAGAGCTGCCGCATGGTTGAGAAACACCAAGAAACACGCCGGCTTCGCCGATAACGTTGAGGCGCAGGGGCCCGGACAGCAAAAAATGCGCGCCATCGCCAGTGCTAGGTAGTGGGCTTCAATCCCGAACGCCTGATCTTAGTGATCAATAATTAGACGATCGAGCACTCTTCGAACCCTGTCTCGATATACTGCGATTGTCGTTCTGCGGGAGCAGCCATGAAACGCGCGCTCGTTGGTGGAGTAATAACCGTTCTGGCCTTGCTAGCGCTCATTTATGCGGGCGACTATTGTTCTGTCCGATTTCAGATTCCCAGCGGTCGCCAACAGTTTGGACAAGTTAAGATGAACACCCTTTACGTCATCCACGTAAAAGGCGGAAAGATACAATACGAACCCGGACAACCCGAGACCGACCAATGCGTCCACTCACTGTTTCCTCATTTCGGCGACAGCCCCTGCTGGTATCTCACAAGCCATCCTGACAAACTGGTCGACATCTGACCGGCTCGGATTCCACTGAAACGGCTAATTCTTCGCACGCACCGCCGAAGCTTCCGTCTTCGCCCGGCTGAAACCAAACTGTACCTTCCAATCCCTCTCACCTGTTTCACCGGTTTGTGCAGGAGCAAACTTCCAATCGCGCGCTGCTGCGAGCGCGATTCGCGAAAAATACCTGCTTGCTCTGCCCGACTCGATTTTGGCTTGCTGTACGTTTCCCGAAGCGTCAACATTCACTTTCACTCGAACGACGATCTTGCCGTGAATCGTGCGGCGCGCACTGGGCGAAACTTCTGGCATAACTTGTTTGACAACCCCGTTTTCGTTCGGACTCACAGACACCCTTTGTTCGCCGCCCGCCGCTGGCTCCGGCTGTGTCGGAGCCGGCCCGGACTGCGAGGTTGCAGGCTGAGCTTGAGTAGGTTGCACTTCCGCCGGGGGGCTCGATGATTCCGAGTTCGACGACTTCGTACGCGCGATCAAAAACACTGCGATTGCAACCACCGCCGCCAGCAACAGCAAGTAAGGCCACTTAGCAGTAGGCTTCTGCCCGCCCAATTCAACTGGCACGGCAGCTGTTCTTTCTCTAGCATTCGCGCTCACACTCGCGCTCGGCACTTTTTCACTCTTGGCTATTTCATTCCGAGGTTTTTCGCTCGCCACTAAGGCCAGTGCCGGCTGAAGCGGTTCCAAACGCTCTGCTCTCAACCGCTCCGGTTCGAAAGAACTCAGAATTTGAGCAATTGTCCAGCGTTTCCCCGGATCCACCTGCAAGCAGTGCTTTGCAATATCTCGAAATGGCTCGGGCATCGACCGCGGAATCTCCGGCGATCCCGTCCGAGTGCGATCCCACGCCGGCAGGCGCTGCGTCAGCACTTCAGTCAACGTCATCCCCAGCTGCCAAACATCGGCAGCCGGCGAAGCCCCACCCGACGCAGCTTCCGGCGGATCGTAAACGTTCCCATCTGTCGCTCGACGGCTCTTCTCTCCCACCCCGACCACGGCGTCGCTCGACAGCTTGACCTGATCCCCTATCGCCAGAATATTTGCCGGTTGGATGTGTCCATGCACCAAGCCCTTGCCGTGCAAATATTGCAAAGCGTGCAGAACCGGCGGCAACATTTCTCGCGCTTCCTCCGGAGTCAGAGCCCGCTCCGGCAGAATCTGACCAAGATTTTCTTCCGCATACTCTTCCACGACATAAAGCAATTGCTTGCCGTCGATCTCGCCCCGTCCGGCCTCGAAAACACGGATCAGATTGGGATGGTTCAGTTCGCTGACCGACGTCCATAGCGAAAGTTGTTTTTGCGCATCGGTCGTGCTGGCGTAAATCAACTTGATTGCCGCTTCTCTGGAATCACGCCCAACCATCTGGGAAGTAAGAAACACGGCACTAACGTCAGATCCTGCCAGGTAACGTAGCAACTGGAATTTTTCGGCGATGGTGCGGCCTTCTAATCTTTTCCAGGACTCGTTCATATCGCCCGGTTCAATTCGCAACCTTGGTAGCCCGCTCATTGTGCGCCACCTCTCCTACAATCGATCGATAAAAGCCACGGGATTTTAAAAATGATATCCATCCGCACCCGTAAGAACCCTTCGCACACTTTACAATATCCCCATGGCTTCCGTCCCCGCTGAAATCCACGGCCAGCGCTACATCAGCCTCGCCACGTTTCGGAAGAGCGGCGTCCCCGTGTACACGCCGATCTGGTTTGCTGAAGACAACAGCAAGCTCTACTTCATGACGAACAGCAAATTGGGGAAGGTCAAGCGCATTCGCAACAACCCGCAAGTCAAGATTGCCCCCTGCACCATACGGGGAAAGATCACCGGCCCCGAATTCCCCGCCACGGTTCGCATAATGGGACCCGAAGAGTTCGCGCCCGTCCGCCAGGCAATCAGACAAAAATACTGGCTCGCGCGTGTTCCCTTTCTCTGGCGCAATACCGACACCTACATCGAGATCACTCCGACATGAATTCAATTAACGGCCTGCAATTCTGGGAGCAGCACTGCATGACATTTACGCTGGCTGCTCGACCCTGTTAACATCAAAACTTGTTTTGAAGTTCCTGCGTATTTCCTAAGGCAATCAAAATCTCTTTCGGAGGCACAATGGCTGTAAAAGTTGGCATCAATGGATTCGGACGTATCGGACGCAACGTTCTCCGCACCGCGCTCGCGGATAAGAATATCGACTTCGTCGCCGTCAACGATCTCACCGATCCCAAAACTCTGGCCCATTTGCTCAAGTACGATTCAATCCTCGGCAACCTGCCAAACAAGATCACCGCAGGCGAAGATACCATCTCGATCGATGGCAAAGTCATCAAAGTCTTCAAAGAAAAAGACCCCGCCTCCCTGCCTTGGGATTCCGTCGGCGCTCAGGTAGTCATCGAGTCGACTGGACGTTTTACCGATGCCGTCGACGCGAAGAAACATCTGCGCGGCAGCGTGAAAAAGGTCATTATCTCCGCGCCCGCAAAGAACGAAGATCTCACCGTCGTACTCGGAGTCAACGACGAGAAGTACGATCCGGCCAAGCACCACATCGTTTCAAACGCGTCTTGCACCACGAATTGTCTGGCTCCGATTGCCAAGGTTATCAACGACAATTTCAAGATCATCAGCGGCACCATGACCACCATTCACTCCTATACGAATGATCAGGTGATCCTCGACTTCCCGCACAAAGACCTGCGCCGAGCCCGCGCCGCGGCAATCAACATGATCCCGACCACCACTGGCGCAGCCAAAGCGCTCAAACTCGTTATCCCCGAACTGGGTGGCAAGCTCGACGGCTTCTCCATGCGCGTCCCCACGCCCAACGTTTCGGTCGTCGACCTCGTCGCTTTTGTGGAGAAGAAAACTACAAAAGAAGAGGTCAATGCCGCGCTGAAAAAAGCCTCAGAGTCCGGCCCACTAAAGGGCTATCTCGGCTTCGAAGAGAACGAATTGGTCTCATCCGATTTCAAAGGCGACTCCCGCTCCTCGATCGTCGACGCCTCCCTAACTACGATCGTCGGCGGCAATTGTGTCAAAGTGATTTCGTGGTACGACAACGAGTGGGGATATTCCAGCCGCGTTCACGATCTGATCAACCTGATGGCAGCCAAAGGCCTGTAGATGCCCGTGTGGGGCGGACATTCCTGTCCGCCCCGCGGAGCGCAGCTCCGCAAGCTTTAGAACGACGAACGACTAGCGACCAACGACGGGGTTCCCTATGTCCAAGCTTTCTATTCGCGATCTACCTCTTAACGATAACCGCATCTTCATGCGCGTAGATTTCAACGTTCCGCTCGAAGACGGCCGCGTCATGGACGACACACGCATTCGCGAAACGCTGCCCAGCATCGAGTACGCTCTGCGTCATGGCGCGCGCCTGATCCTGGCGTCTCATCTTGGACGCCCAAAAGGCAAGCCCAATCCCAAGCTGAGCCTCAAGCCCGTAGCCGAGCGCCTGCGCATGCTGCTCGATAAAGAATTATCCCGCGGAGAAAACGTAGGCTTCTGCCCGCAATGCGTTGGACCCGAAGCCGAAGAAATGGCGCTAAAGCTCGAAAAAGGCCAGGCGCTATTGCTCGAAAATCTCCGCTTCCACGCCGAAGAAGAAAAGAACGATGAGAATTTTTCCAAGCAACTCGCCAAACTAGCCGAGTTCTACGTCAACGATGCATTCGGCACCGCCCATCGCGCCCACGCGTCGACGGTTGGTATCACCAAGTTTGTCAAGAAATCTGCAGCCGGTTTGTTGATGGAAAAAGAATTGGAGTATCTGGGTCGCGTCCTGCAAGACCCCGAGCGACCGTTCGTCGCCATCCTCGGTGGTGCCAAAGTCAGCGACAAAATTGGAGTTATCCAAAACCTACTTAGCAAGGTGGATGTCCTCATCATTGGCGGCGGCATGGCCTACACGTTTCTCAAAGCGCAGGGCGAATCCATCGGCAAGAGCCTGGTCGAAGAAGACAAAATCGAACTCGCCAAAGAACTTTTGCGGCAAGCGAAGACGCATAAGATCAAATTTCTGTTGCCTGCCGATCACGTCATCGCCGATCGCGTAGAAGCCAGCGCCTCGACCAAAATCGTCGGCAAAGGTGAACCCATTCCGGCCAACATGATGGCACTCGATATCGGTCCGCAATCGATTGAAACTTTCTCAGAAGAGGTTGCAGGCGCCCGTACCATTGTCTGGAACGGTCCAATGGGCGTCTTCGAATTGCCGCCATTTGCCAAAGGCACATTCAAGATCGCACAAGCCGTCGCGGAAAATGCCGGAGCGATAACCATCGTAGGCGGCGGGGATTCCGTAGCCGCTGTAAAAGCCGCCGGCGTAGCCGACAAGATCACTCATATTTCAACCGGAGGCGGCGCATCCCTCGAATTTCTGGAAGGCAAAAAGCTGCCCGGGGTCGAGGCGCTGACCGACAAAAAGTAGGTCTTAGGTCTTAAGGTGTTAGGTCTCAGGAAAAGCGAAATCAATTTCATTTTCGTCGCCACGGTTTTCCTGACACCTAACACCTAAGACCTGACACCTTGATTTTATAGAGGTCCTTCATGAGAAAAAAACTCCTCGCAGCCAATTGGAAGATGCACAAAACCCCCGACCAGGCCCGCGACTTCTTCCGCGATTTCCTGCCACTCGTCCACGGGCACGACCGCGACGAAATTGTCGTCTGCCCCACCTACCTCGCACTCGATGCCGCCATCGCCGCCTGCAAGGGTTCGAACGTAGCCATCGGCGCGCAAGATCTTTACTGGCAGACGGAAGGTGCTTTCACCGGAGAAATCTGCGGTAGCATGTTAGTTGCAGTCGGCGCAACCCACGTCATCATCGGACACTCCGAACGCCGTCAGTATTTCGGCGAAACCGATGACACCGTCAATCTCAAGTTGAAGGCCGCGCTCGAAGCAGGACTCGTACCAATAGTCTGCGTGGGAGAAGTTCTGGAAGAACGAGAAGCCGGACTCACCGACGACGTGCTGCGCCGCCAATGTCTTCGCGCGTTCAATAAGGTTTCGGCTAAGAAAGCCACGGCCCTCGTAGTCGCCTACGAACCAGTCTGGGCCATCGGCACCGGTAAGACCGCGACTCCTCAAATGGCCGCCGATGCCCATGCCATCATCCGCGCCGAGGCCGCGGAATCCTTCGGCCAGGAATTTGCCGACAAACTCCGCATCTTATATGGAGGCTCCGTCAAACCAGAAAACGCCAACGCCCTTATGTCGCAAGAAGAAATTGATGGGGCGCTAGTCGGCGGCGCGTCGCTCGATCCCAAGTCCTTCGCGGCAATCGTGAAATATTAGCGGCTGCGCGGGGCAGCGATCTAGGCCGATGCTGTGATCTCGTGACTGACTCGGTCACGGCGCTCGACGATCTCCTGAATCGGAGACGTCACAATCGGTCCGCAGAAGGCGGGATGATGAAATTCCAGGTGCATGCCACGACCGATGAAGCGCGCCTTAAGCATGGAACCGCCCCAGGTCGAGCCCGCGATAGTCACCTGAACCGGTTGTGGACAGTATTTCGGATGTCCTGAAATCAAGGCCAAACTATCGCCCAGTAGGAGTGCAGTGTAGAAGTGGTGCTGTGTCCGAATCTGCAGGACCGTGGCTGGCGGCAGGCCCTCAAGGAATACGCCACCCTCAATTTCGGATTGGACGATATTCCGGTTCACTTCGTCGCTGAGGTTGGGATGAGGCGTGAACATAATTCACTACACCCATGGCTTGCTGCTTGTACGCTACTATACTCAACTTTCGCTCCCAGCCATACCATTAAACATTCCACGTAGCGGCCAGATCGTAAAAGACTGTAAATCAATGGATATGCCGGCGTCACGGCGCGCTAGAATGTTCGGACATGACAACCGCGCCGATCCCCCACAACGCTGCCCTTAGCCTGCTTGCCTTTCTTTTGCTCGCCGTCTTCTCTTTCGCCGTCGATAAGCCATCGGAAATAAGGGGTGGCAACGGAATCATGCTTCCACCTCCACCCGCGGCTGCAGTCAAGCCCGTCACCGAGGACATTCACGGAACCACGCTCACCGATTCCTATCGCTGGCTGGAAGACTCGAAGAGGCCCGAGACTCGCGCGTGGATCGGCGAGGAGATGAAATACACCGAGCAATATCTTTCGCAAGTAAAGGTCCGGCCCGAGATCGTCAGTGATCTCACCAAACTCGAACGCGTGGAGAGCTACAGCATTCCCGTCGAGCGCGGTGAAGTTTACTTCTTCAAAAAACGGCTGGCCGACGAGAACCAGGGATCAATCTACATGCGCCGCGGATTGCATGGCCAGGATGAGCGTCTGATCGATGCCACAAAGCTAAGCGCCGATCAGAATACGTCCGTGCAGATCAATGACATCTCGAAAGATGGCTCGCTTCTCGTCTACGGCATTCGCTCAGGAGGCGCCGATGAAGAGTCGGTCCGCATTCTTGAAGTTGACAAGACCGACGCCGCCAAAAGTCACGAACTCCCCGACTCCCTACCTTCCGCACGTTATTCCGGCATTCAACTGAGCCCGGATAGACAAGGACTCTACTACGCTCGCTTTGATCCCACGGGGACGCTAGTTTTCTATCACAAGCTCGGATCGCCCGTCGCAAGCGATGAACTGATCTTCGGCAAAAACTTCGAAGGCGAAAACTTCGGAGCCATGGAACTCATCAGTGCCGAGATCACCGAAAATGAACGCTACCTGATGATCAACGTCGTGCATGGCGTTCCGCCCAAGCGCGTCGACATCTATGTAAAAGATCTGCACCAGCCAAACTCGCCAATTCTCCCGGTTATCCACGGCATCGACAACCGTTTTGCGGCAACAAACTACGGCGATGATCTCTATGTGCTGACCGACTACCAGGCGCCGAACTATCGAGTAGTAAAGCTGGATATCGCCAACCCACAGCCAGAGCACTGGACGACCATCATCCCCGAAGGCAAAGACGTCATCTCCGGCATTTCGATTGTCGGCGGAAAACTCTTCGTCACCGGTCTCCACGACGTGGTGACGCAAACGCGTATCTTCACACTCGACGGCAAGTCGGCCGGACGTATCGAATACCCAACCCTCGGCGCCGCTACCGAACTGATTGGCCGCGAAGCTGCTCACGAAGGCTTTTACAGCTTCGAATCGTTCATCATTCCGCCCACCATTTATCGCTACGACGTGACCACCGGGAAGACAGAAATCTTCGCCAAGCCGACCGTGCCCTTTGCCTCGGATCAATACGAAGTGAAGCAAGTCTTCTACAAATCGAAGGACGGCACCAGCGTACCCATGTTTATCTCATCAAAAAAAGGTGTGAAGCGCGACGGCAATACTCCAACTTTAATGTTCGCCTATGGTGGATTCCTCGTCGACCTGACTCCAGCATGGAATCCCGAATACGCCTGGTGGATGGAGCAAGGCGGCTATTATGCCCAGCCCAATCTGCGCGGTGGAGGCGAGTACGGCGAAAAGTGGCACAAAGCCGGAATGTTCGAGCACAAGCAGAATGTCTTTGACGACTTTTTCGCCGCCGCGAAGTATCTGGTCGATGAGAAGTACACTTCGATTCCGCGGCTAGCTATCCGTGGCCGCTCCAATGGCGGCCTTTTAATGGGCGTAGCGATGACACAGCACCCGGAAATGTTCGGTGCCATCTGGTGCGGATATCCCCTCCTCGATATGATCCGCTTCCAGAATTTCCTCGTCGGCAAGTGGTGGACCGCGGAATACGGATCTTCTGAGAATGCGGAGCAGTTCCCTTACCTGCTGAAATATTCGCCCTATCACAACGTGAAACCCGGCATGAAGTTTCCTGCCATCATGTTCAACACTGGAGACAGCGACACCCGCGTCGATCCTCTGCACGCGCGCAAAATGACAGCCCTGGTTCAAGCCGATAATGCCAGCGACCGCCCTATCCTGTTGCACTACCAAACGGTCAGCGGACATAGCGCGGGCGTGTCCATCACCCAGGCGATCAATGACACCGCCGATGAACTGGCATTTTTGTGGAATGAGGTAAGCGGCACGCCCCAGCCTTAGAGTCTTCGAATTGTAAAGATCCCAATTGTAAAGACTGATTGGGTCTCTGCTATGAAGTGGTTGATTTCAGCCACTATACAGAGCATGTACTTCGGTATATCACTTAGCATTCGCGCAACCCGGAGCGTGGCGCTAGAATCCAATAAACAAGAGCGCGCTGCGTTTCCCGGTCTTATCACTAGAATTAGAAACTGCACTCCACGCTCAAAGGAAGTACGGATATGAGCAGATTCAAGTCTCTTCTCGCATTTGCCGCTTTCATCGGTCTTGCTCTCACCCCAATTTCAGCATTCGCCCAGCACGGCGGCGGAGGTGGTCACAGTGGTGGTGGCGGTGGTGGTGGTTTCCACGGCGGAGGCGGGAGCAGCGGCGGTGGCTTCCATGGCAGCGAAGGTGGTGGCTATTCTCACGGAGGCGGCGAAGGATCGCGGGAAGGCGGCTCTTACGGTGGCGGACGATCCTATGGCGGAGGAGGCTACTCCCGCGCTGGTGGATCGGAAGCTGGCCGCGGCATGACCTCATCGGGCGCTCGATCGTCAGCAGACCGAGCAGCGGCAGACCGAGCGGCGAATATTCATCCCGCGGTCAATGACGGCCAATGGCACTCATTCGGCGGCAGCAGTTCAGCACATGCGAGTTCCGGAAGCACGAACTCTAACATGGTCGCTCACAGCACCACCGGAACGGCGGCCGGATTTCATTCCTTTGGCTCGTCGAACGGCGCCTTCCGAGGGACAGCAGGCTTCGGTGCGCACGGCTACTACGGTTGGGGCGGTGGCTACGGCTGGGGCCATGGTTGGGGTTGGGGAGGATGGGGCTGGGGTGGTTGGGGTTGGGGCTTTGGCTTCGGTGGCCCGTACTGGGGATTCGCCTGGAGTCCTTGGTGGTATGGTCCCTACTGGTATGGTTATGGTCCTTATGGCTATGGTTATGGTCCGTATGCGTATGGCGTAGGGCCGTACGGCTACTATTATCCAGATTACAGCTACGATTGGTCCAACGATCCGCCGCCGTACCGGCCAGATTCCTCGCCAGATAACGACTCGCAAAATGACTCGCAGGGAGACAATCAGACGACGCCCAGTTCTACTCCTGATAATCAACGCATCGGCGTGGATACAGGCGCGAGCCTGAGCACTCCAGCGCCACAGCCCGAAGCTCTACCGAGCAGTCCGGCGCTGGTAGGAACAACATAGCGGGCGCGGAATAACTGGATTGATTGCAATAGACCGAGCGGAAGATCGACGTTACGATATACGTAGCGCGCAATCTTTACTAAACGCGAGGCTCTTCGATGAAATTTGGCGTCATAATCTTCCCTGGGTCGAACTGCGATCACGATGCTTTCTGGACGATACAGCAGGTAGCCAAACAGCCGGTTACTTTTCTCTGGCATGATTCGCACGACCTGCAAAACTGCGATGCCATCATCGTTCCCGGAGGCTTCGCCTTCGGCGATTATCTCCGCACTGGCGCCATCGCCAAGTTTTCGCCGGTAATGGAATCCGTCCGCAAATTCGCCGACCGTGGCGGCCTCGTTCTAGGCATCTGCAACGGCTTCCAGATTTTGTGCGAATCGGGATTGCTGCCTGGCGCCCTAATGCGCAACGTCGGATTGAAATATGTCTGCAAGCCAGTCCACATCAAAGTAGAAAATAACGAAACGCCGTTCACTAATATCTGCCAGAAGAGCGAAGTACTGACCATCCCCATCGGCCACATGGAAGGCAATTATTTTTGCGATGAAAATACACTCGCCGAACTAAAGCGCGAGAATCGCATCGTATTCCGCTACTCGAACCTGCAAGGTGAAATCACACCCGAAGCAAATCCCAACGGCTCCCTGGAAAACATCGCAGGCATCTGCAGCCCCGGACGCAACGTCCTGGGTATGATGCCCCATCCCGAACGCGCCGCCGAAACCGAACTAGGCGGCACCGATGGATTTAAGATTTTTGAGTCGCTAGTAGGAGCGATGGCGGAAAGATAGGTTTCAGGTTTTAGGCATCAGGTCTCAGGAAAAACAAAATCAAACAATCTCACAGTGATATCCATCACTGCGGGCTTTCTGCGGGCAGTCTAGTCTGAGCAGCAGAACCTTCATGTCCGAAAGTTATCGAGATCTGATCGCTTGGCGAAAAGCGAAAAACCTGGCTTTGAATGTATATCGCTGCACGCGTCGATTTCCAAAAGATGAAGTTTACGGGCTGAGCTCTCAAATGCGGCGGGCAGCAGTTTCAATCCCCAGCACTATTGCCGAGGGAAAAGGACGCTATTCCAACAAAGAATTCGTACAATTTCTTTATTATGCCCGCGGATCGCTGTTGGAGTTGGAAACGCAACTCTCGATAGCGTGCGATCTCAGTTATATCGATTTGCTCGTATTCGAAAGCCTGGAATCGGAAACTGAAGAGCTAGGACGCATTCTGAACGGCCTAATCAACCGCTTCCAAGTCCGGGCTTCCTAACTCCTGAGACCTAACACCTGAGACCTTCTCAGTACGCCCATCGGAGGAGCGTAGCTCCTGAAGTAAACCCCGCTCCCACCGACGCCAACAGCACCAGGCTTCCCTTCTTCAGCCTGCCTTCCTGTCGCGCAGTTTCCATAGCCAGAGGAATCGTTCCCGCGGTAGTGTTTCCGTATTGCTCAATGTTGATAATCACAGACTCGGGACGCATGTTCAGACGATCGGCCGTCGCGGCGATGATGCGTTTATTAGCCTGATGCGGAATGAAGGCGTCAATTTCGCTGCCCTTGATATTGTTGCGATGAAGAATTTCTTCGCAGAGCGCCGCCATCTTCCGCACCGCGAACTTAAACACCGCTCCACCGTCCTGATGAACGAAGTGCATCTTCTTGTCCACAGTCTCGTGAGTTGAGGGATTCAGACTTCCACCGCCTGGCATGTAAAGCGAGCACCCACCCGCTCCATCTACTTCATGGAGAAAGTCGATCAACCCGAGGGAGTCGTCATCCGCAGGTTCGAGCAACACCGCGCCGGCCCCATCGCCAAAGATTACGCAAGTCGCGCGGTCGGTGTAGTCGATGATCGACGACATCACATCAGCCCCGATCACCAACACTTTTTTATGCGATCCCGTGGCGACGAACTGCGCCCCGGTTTGCAATGCATAAACAAATGCTGAACAGGCAGCCGAAATGTCAAATCCCCAGACATTCTTCGCGCCCAGCTTGTGTTGGACGAGACAAGCAGTCGAAGGAAAAAACATATCAGGCGTCACCGTCCCCACGATAATCGCATCCAGATCGGAAGCTTCGATACCGCGCTCCGCAAGCGCTCTCTTCGCTGCCTCGACCGCCAGGTCGCTGGTTGCAACGCCCTTGTCTGCAAGATGACGTTCTCGAATGCCGACGCGCTCCATGATCCACTGGTCATTAGTGTCGACCATTTTTTCGAGGTCTGCATTGGTTAGAAGGCGAGGCGGAACATAAGTGCCGAGAGCGCTGATCTTAACGCGCTGAAGCTGGTTCAATGAGATCTCCTGGACGCATGGTGGAATAGAAAGTGCGATCCGTTAAGTGAATTGATTATTTTCAACGATGAGAGCCAGAAAGTCTAACCGCAAGGGTCGAGTCACCAGAAAACCCGTAACGACGAGTGCAAAATAAATCGATTTTGCTTTTCCTGAAACCTGGGACCTGATACCTGGAACCAGTGGTCTATTTCATCCGAGTCGCCAACTCGCCAAACAACGGCAATTCAAAACGCTCTCCCTGCCACGCCTTAAGCGACAGGACTATCCACAAAAACACCATAGCCAGTGAAAGCAGAATCCCAAACAAAAGAACACCCATGGGAGAAACGAAATTTGAAAGCAGGATCGTGCCCCCAAGCAAAACGAAAAAGACCACCCAGAGCGAAAGACTTTGCCAGGCATGAAAGCGCACGAACCGGTTATTGCGGAATCTCGGCAGTAATAAAATCACTCCTGCAGGAAGCACCGGGAGATAAGCGACAGCCGCGGCCGCCCGCTCCTCCGGTGACAGCGGCGTTAGCGGCCATTTGCAATCCGGGCACAATGCGGCGTCCGCAGCAAACACCGCTCCGCAATGTGGGCATCGTACAGCTTCTACCGAATCTGACGCACCGTTCTCTGAGCTCTCGTTCGGGCCATTCGCTGGGCTAGACAATTCTGCGTCCATTCGTCTTCTTTCGGCATTCTTCGCAAACACCATAAATCTGGAAGGTATGGCGGGTGGTTACATAACGGTGCTTGCGTCCTATTTCCTGCTCGAGCTGCCCCACTTCCTCCGAAAAAAATTCGACCGAAGCGCCGCACTCCGTACACACCATGTGATGATGGCTGCGACGATTGTACTGGTGTTCATATCGAGCAATGCCGTCGTGAAAAGCAACTTCACTGGCCAGCCCACATCCCGCCAAAAGCTTTAGCGTACGGTAAACAGTGGAGAAGCCGATACGCGGATCCGTCTTCTTGACCAGGCGATGGAGCTCGTCGATCGAAAGATGTTCCCGAGTTTCAAGAAAGGTTCGCAGAATCGCGTTGCGCTGCTCGGTCTGCTTGAGCCCAACCCGTTTGAGATGCTGAAGAAAAATGCCTTCGGCTTCGCGGATGTTCTCCCGCGAGATGGTCAATTGATCGTCAATTCGATTTTGCAACATGTTGGCCGGCGCGAAACTTACCGCAGCAAATGCTGAATACTCTAATGATAATCCACGCCAAAGGTTCGCCAACATGATACTGGGGGAATAGGGGTAGCGCCAACCGCAGGCCGAGCGAACGGGGCCGTTCTCACTTCATTCCGGACATTATGGATTCGTAGACGCGGCGGGACGAAACACGAGATCAAACCAGGGCTTCCAGGTCTTCCCACCATCAGACGAAGTAACGGCAGTCTCGCGGACGCCTCCATTCTCCGGCTTCCATACGCCGCGAACAATAACCCCTTTTGCGTGATCCACTCCGGTGAGCACGATTTCGCCAGCTTCGTTTTGCCCTTCAATCATCAGCAGTTCGCCACGATTGGTGACCCAACTCTGGTGCCAGACCTTCCTGGCAGCATCGTAAATTGTGAAACTCTGGCCTTTGTGCCCGTCCGCGCCCTGATAGTCCTCCCGTAAAACACAACCATCCAGAATGCGGTCAACCCGAGCGTGCGCAACCTTAATCGGATCGCCAACATCGAACGCATCCCAATTGCCAATCCAAAAATCAAACTGTCGATAGACGGGAGCAGCACACGAAGTTGACGTTGAAGATTCTGCTAAGCCGGCAGGAGCAAACGCCATTTCGTTTGCCGAGAAAAGGACAACTAGTGAAGCAATACCCAGCTGTAATCGCCAAGAATTAGCGTTCATTCCAATTTCCTCCTGCCAGGCAGGTTGCTCGCTCTGCGAGACTTTGTGCGTGCCATTTCACCTAACGCAGCGATCTCGTCCGGCGAACCATAACCGCGGCGGTATGCTTGATTCGAGACCGAATACATCTTCAACTCATTCCAGCGCCAGCGACTGGAGACAGGTGGCCTGCGGCAGAAACAGTACAAGGTCCATTCCTCAGAGAATCCCACGACATGAGGTATCAAGTAAGATCCGTCACCGTAGGGACTGAAACCAAGCAAATATCGGGTGCGGCACTTCGGACACTCGATACAATGGCGGACGCGACGTGTCATAGCACAATCGACGGAGCGGCGAGCGTCCCGTTTCAGCAATCCTGTGCGGGACGGACGTACATTCGGCAGTCTGCCAGTGGATCGACATAAACAATTCGTCCGCAATCAAAGCATGAATGTCGATTGTTATCTGCTTTCAACTCCGAAGCAAAGCGTTCATTTTGTTCCCTCGCCCCAAACAAGGCGGCTGAACCCAGTCAACTGCCGCCGTACGTCATCGGGAACAACGACGGCATGCAAGCTCTCGCCTGCTGTTTTAGAAGACTCAGCTTCGCTTTCGCCTCCGTACGACGGAACCGCCAGGTAAGCAACCACCGCACCAGTGCTCGTATCGATCGCGGTACCGACAATCTCACCGCTATCATTGATTCCTTGCGCGATAAGCAAATACAAGGAAGAATCCGGCTGAATCAGACCATTGAGATCCATCATCATGCCATTCTCATATAGGAACGCACGCTGACCGACAGGACCGTCCAACGCCCCATTCGACACACCGACGATCTGGCCTTTGCCGTTAATATCGTAAGCGGCGCTCGTCTTGTCTCCATCAAGAAGAGGCAACGCCTGCATGCCGGTCGCCTGAGTCCACAAGAAAGCATTCGGCTTAAGGCCGGCATTGCGATCACCGCTCGTATTCGCAAATCCAACAATCTGGCCATTGTTGTTCAGAGACACGGGAGTATTCCATGCCCGGCCTCCGATATTGCCCAGATTGATGGGCACGCCATTTTCCCAGAGCAGCGCATGTTCAGCGCTCGCGCCTCCAACTGCATTCGAGCAGAGACCCGAAATCCCAACCACCCAACCTTGTTCATTAATCGCCGTTGCAGCCGAATCCGGATCGCCGGGGTATGGAGGCAACTGTGTGATCTCGGTCAACTTCGGTCCCCAGATCACAGCCTCAAACTGAAGGAACTGGCTAGCGGGAGGTGCATTGTTACAGGTTGGATCGAGAACCCCATCCTCCGCCCACCCAACCACCTGGCCCTTGTTGTTCACGCCCGCTGCATAGCTGTCATATCCTCCTGGCAAAGCAGGAAGCGCCGTCATCACGCCATCCTGCCACGCGAACCCCAAACACACATCGCCGGTAGGAGTAGCCGATGGAAAAAATGCAACGCAACTCCAGGGCTCTCCATACGGATTCGCTTGCGCTGTCTCCGCAATCCCAACAATCTCGCCTTTCGTGGAGTGATTCGGCCAACTTACATTGCTGTTAGGCCCTCCAAGCGTGCCAAGATCAAGCGCAGCTCCGATCCAAACCTCAGCATTCACGACGTTGTTGCCCGTAAGATTGGCGCCACCTGAGATCCAGCCCAAATTGTTAATGCCAACCGCCTCCGGAGCTCCACCCAGCGGCGCGCCAAGATTAAATACGTAATACTTGGGCTGCTGACTTTTCGCGGCAGCTTGCGCGGCCAGCCAACCTGGGAACGCCAGCACTCCGGCTAACACAATTGCAATAACGCACGTCAATATCCTGGGTCGCATGATCTGAGGTCGCATGTTGCCTCCATTGAGTTTTATTTTTGAAGGTCGAGAACCTGAACTGCACGACGTCCCGACCATAGCGAAATGGAAGCCAGCAGATTGGACATTTGCGGACGCCGCTACCGAAGGCTGGACGTTAGCGGACCTCGCTACAAAAGATCGCTAATCAGCGGATTTGCATCACGTAAAGCGGTCCGAAAACGTCCAGTTCGCCCCGCAGAGTCAGCTATCATAGGTTCGCGAAAGAATCGAAAAGATTCGCGGAAAATATGAATCTCGATTGGCAGGTATGTTCGCGAGCCCGGCTATCACGCGATGCGCGCTTCGACGGTAAATTCTTTATCGGCGTAGTCGGCAGTGGAGTCTATTGCCGCTCGATTTGTCCCGCGCCCACCGCAAAAGAAAAAAATGTACGATACTACCCAACCGCAGCTGCTGCAGCCGAGGCTGGATTCCGTCCCTGCCTGCGTTGCCGCCCCGAGAGCTCACCCGGAACTCCCGCGTGGCTCGGAACTTCCAACACCGTTTCGCGGGCGTTGCGCCTGATCGGCGAGAGCGGACTCGAAGACGGCGGAGTAGAAGTCCTCGCCGAACGCCTGGGAGTCGGGTCGCGTCATCTCCGCCGCTTGTTCCTGAAACACCTGGGAGCGACGCCGATAGCAGTGGCACAAACACGTCGCCTTCATTTCGCGAAGAAGCTGATCGACGAAACCAGTCTGCCCATGAGTCAAATTGCGCTTGCCTCCGGCTTCGGATGCGTTCGTCGATTCAACGCCGGCATCCGGAAGGTCTATCATCGAACTCCAACTCAGATTCGTCATCTAGCGCGGCGTAAAGACATGCAGCCCGGAAATCAATATCTGTTCCGACTTCACTTCCGCCCCCCATATCACTGGCATGGCATGCTCGCATTTCTGGCTCCGCGCGCCACACCTGGAGTCGAAGTTGTAGAAGATGGCACTTATCGTCGGACCATTTCCCTAAATGGACGAGACGGTTATTTTGAAGTTTCGCTCGACCTGACGCGCCCCGCACTCATTGTGCGGATTGAATTTGGCGATCCCCATTCCCTCTTTTTCATTATCGAACGCGTCCGCGCCATGTTTGATCTAACTGCCGATTGGTCGGCCATCGTGCAAAATCTAAGAACCGACCAAGTATTGGCCACGCGAGTCGAGGCTGATCCCGGGCTGCGTGTACCTGGCTGTTGGAACGGTTTTGAACTAGCGACGCGCGCAATTCTCGGCCAGCAGATCACCGTCAAAGGCGCGACCGCGCTAACAGGAAAGCTGGTCAGCAGCTTCGGCAAACCTTTCTCTGCAGCAAATCGCCTCACTCATCTTTTCCCGGCGCCCGAGGTTCTGGCCGACGCGAACCTAGCCAGCATTGGCATGCCCGGCGCGCGAGCCGAGACGATTCGCGCTCTAGCCCGTGCGGTGCGCGATGGCAAAATCAAATTCGAAGGCGTAGTAGACTCCGACGCTTTTCTGAACCGGCTCTGTGAAATTCCCGGCATTGGAAAGTGGACTGCGCAGTACGTAGCCATGCGCGCTCTCCGGGAGCCCGACGCATTCCCCTCCGGCGACCTCGGTCTCCTGCGCGCCATGGCCCTGGAAAGTTCTCGCGAACTTGAAAATCGCGCGGAAGCGTGGCGACCTTGGCGAGCTTACGCGGCGATGTATCTCTGGAATATCTTCGGCGAAAGCAAGGTTCGCGGAGACCAGGTTACTTCCAAGGCCAAGAAAGCTAGTTTCGAACAAACCACTTCACGTCAGCCTCTATCCCTGGTCATATGACACTCGACTCTGGAATTCCAAATGAATAACCGTTCAGTTCATGGACCGCGGTAACTTTGATCGTAGCAATAACCCCGTTAAGTTACTAACTGAGAAAGTCTCTCTATATGAGGCCAGTCTGGTGACCTATTCAGGCTTTTCGATAGCATCGCGCAACTCTTGTCGCTTCCATTCCATCCCAGTACTTTTGCTGATGTTGATCGCCGCTTGCGGGTTCGCCAGCGCGGACGCACCTAAGACAAAGACCTCGCCATGTGCTCTTACCGAAGCGGAAACTGCCGGTTTGAATGGCGATGCCGGCACCGATGTCCATGCTGTGTCCGACTACAGCAAAACCGTCTACGCCCTTTTCAAAACAGGGAAATTCGACCAATTGGACTGCCTCGCGGATTCCGCTCGCTCACACAAAGAGACATTTCCCGGGGGAATGTGGAAGATCCACGCGATCTACAGAGGGTTGACAACGCCTCCACTCCACCCGACTGAGGAGGATTGGGCTGCACACATCGAACTACTTCAGCGATGGGTATCGACACGGCCAGAGTCGATCACGGCTCGCGTCGCACTGGCAGAATCCTACACTGGTTACGGTGAGAATGCGCGCGGCACAGGCTTTGCCGACACTGTCAGCGAAAGTGGATGGAGACTATTAAACGAACGCAATGCTAAAGCAATGCAAGCCCTCGAACAGGCATCGGCTCTCTCGACCAAGGATCCGGAGTGGTACGTCGCGATGCAGTACGCATCCCAGTATCAGGACTTGCAACCGTCAGCCAAGCGTGCCCTGCTCGAACAGGCCATCAAATTTGAGCCAACCTATTATTACTACTACCGTATGTATGCCCATTCGATCCTACCGAATTGGGGCGGAGAAGAAGGGGAAATTGCAAACTTCCTGCAGAAGGCCGCCGACCAAATCGGAGGAGACGCGGGCGACATTCTATATTTCCGAGTCGCCAGCGACATCGTCTGTGGCTGCCAAACCGATCAGCAACTGAATTTATCGTGGCCCAGAATCCAGAAGGGTTTCGTCGCCGTGGAGAAGCAGAACGGACCGTCTCCTGAGAACTGGAATCTCATGGCCCGTCTGGCCCAGAGTTTCAACGATCCAATCGTCGCATACAAGCTGTTTGCGCGGATTGGAGACCAATGGAGCGAGGACATATGGCACGCCTCCTCGTACTTCGAATCGGCCAAGAAGTGGGCCAACCAAATGGAGCCCTTCATTGCCCAAAAGCAGGCGGCGGAAGACACTGCGGAAGCAAATCTGCATACTCCCGAAGGAAAGAGCTACAATGCCGCGTTCGCCACAAAGATTGAAACCTGGATGCAACCGTGCGTGGAAGCGTTGGCCGGTAAAGATCCTCGCACTTTTGAGCTCCTGATCAAGGTTGGCAAAGAGGGCACGATCAATGAGATCACTGGAGGCGGCGACAGCCCGCTTATGCCTTGTCTCGGCCACCAATTAAATGATTTCCGGCTAAGCAAACAGGCGGTGTTCCCACCACCTCCTCAGCCCGATTACTGGGTTCGGTTTGATCTCAATCCGGAGCGCCTGGCAACGGCCGAATCGAGATAGATTCTGCAGGGGCCGATTCTAACCAACCGACATCCATTGACTGCGCGGTTGTCACAGACCCTACGCACCCCTACAATCTTTCAGTAATGTCTTCCACCAATTCCCTTACTTCCCTGCCCAATACGTCGGGCTCCGAAGTCCGTCGACGCAATCCTGCGCTCCGGATCCTGTACTACATAATTTGCTTTTTGCTCGTCCTGCTCATCGCGACCATCTGGTGGTTGTACTGGACCGCTCATTCGGCCGTCCCGCAAATGGATGGCAAGATCTCGGTGCCCGGAATTTCGTCCAAGGTGAGAGTTGTGCGCGACGAACACGGAGTCCCAACAATTGAAGCGGCAACACTAGAAGACTTATTTTTTGCCCAGGGATACGTGACCGCGCAAGATCGGCTGTGGCAGATGGACCTGATGCGCCGCGCTGCAGCCGGAGAGCTCTCGGAAATAATCGGCGACGACACAGTAAAAATGGATCGCGAGGAGCGGATCCTAGGCCTGCGCCTTGCCGCCGAAGCGGCGGAGAAAAACATCTCCGCGCGCGACCGGGCTTATTTCGACGCTTACACTCGCGGAGTGAATGCGTTTCTCGAATCACATCGCGACCGGCTTTCGCTCGAATTCCGTTTAATGAAGTACACGCCGAAACCATGGACCGTGACCGATTCCCTCCTCGTAGGCGCGCGCATGGTGCAGGATTTAAATCACTACAGCAATCCACCCGCGCTGACGCGAGAGAAAATTCTGGCGAAGCTCGGCCCAGAGCTGACCTCGGACTTGTATGTGAATTCTTCCTGGCGCGATCGCCCTCCAACCGAAACGCTGCGCATGAACGATGAACCCAAAGCCAAGAGCAGCGATGACGATGACGATGATGACGAAGAGGTTGATCCCGGAGGAGAAAATGGTCGAATAACTTCAGCGCCGCCTTCCACGCATATCCCTCAGAGGCTAAAGCCCTCTTCTTACCAAACCCCGAATGACACGGCTGAAGCCGTGCCCTACCCAAAACCGTTTTCAGCATTCACTCTCGAAGAAGCTGATTCGTTTCGCCCTGGTTCGAACAACTGGGTCGTCTCCGGTCAGCACACAGTCACCGGAAAGCCGCTGCTGTCGAATGATATGCATCTCGATCACCAGATGCCCAACCTCTGGTTCGAGGCGCACCTGCGAACCACCACCGGCAATTTCGATGTCGCAGGCGTCACGCTCCCCGGAGTTCCATTCGTGATCGTCGGCCACAATCAGCGCATCGGCTGGGGATTCACCAATGTCGGTCCAACCGTCGAAGACGAGTTCATCGAAGAATTCAACGCGCAGGGCCAATACAAAACTCCGGCAGGCTGGGCGGACGCACAACATCGGCAGGAAGTAATCCACATCAAAGGCAAGCCGGACGTGACCTTCGATGTAGTGACCACGCGGCACGGCCCAGTCATCACCGACCTGCTTCCCGGAGAAACGCGCAAGATCGCCTTGCGCTGGACGTTGCAGGACGGCGAAGGATTGGTTTTCTTCGACGTAAACTCCGCACAGAACTGGGACGAATTCCGTAAAGCCTTCTCAAGTTTTGGCGCGCCGGGTCAAAACGTGATGTATGGCGACGTGGATGGTCACATCGGTTATCAAGCGACTGGGCGCGTGCCAATCCGAGTGGCAGGCGATGGCAGCCTGCCCGTGAGCGGCAGCGATGATGCGCATGAATGGAAGGGCTGGATCCCTTTCGACGAGATGCCGCATGTCTACGATCCACCGGAAGGAATTCTGGCGACCGCCAACGGACGCATCACTCCGACCGGCTACAAATATTCGATCAGCACGGAATGGGAAGCACCGTGGCGAACTGATCGCATCTACCGCGTCCTCGAATCGGGAAAGAAGTTTGCGCCTGCCGACATGCTCGCGCTGCAAATGGATGTGTCGTCGACTTACGACCACTTCTGCGCCGATAAGTTCCTGTATGCGATCGATCATGCGCCAAACGCCTCAGACCGGGCAAAGCGCGCGGCGGAAATTTTGCGGGACTGGAATGGCCGGATGTCAGCCGATTCAGCCGCGCCCACTATTGAGACGAAGGCACGCCAGGAACTGGCGCGCATGCTGCTCGAGCCCAAACTGGGTGCGCAAACGCATGGACCAAATCGTGGCGAACTGAGTTGGAAGAGCTATCGCTGGGCAATGTCGTCCGTATGGCTGGAAAATGTGCTCTCCAAGCAACCCACGCGCTGGCTACCGCCAGGATATTCCGACTACGGAAGCTTACTGACGGCAGCTGTCGAAAACTCTGTGCAAACAGAGAAACTCGCCGTCGACAATTCTACGAACGTTTCATTAGCCCCGCCCGACCTTAATCAGTGGAAGTGGGGAAAGACTTATCCCGTAGAAATCGATCATCTCGTGCTCAGCCATCTTCCATTAATTGGGCGCTTCACCGGCCCTGGATTGCATCCCTTGAGCGGAAGCGGACTCACCGTAAAGGCCGTAGGCCGGGGATTCGGGCCCTCAGAACGTCTGACGTGGAACTTCGCGAACTTCGACGAGAGCACGTTGAATCTGGTGACAGGAGAAAGCGGAATATTCCTCAGTCCGTATTACTTAGACCAGTGGACGGCGTGGTACGGCGGGACGACGTTCGCATTTCCATTCTCACCAGCAGCAGTCGAGCATCACCGGATGCATGAGCTAACGCTGGAGCCACGGCTAGCTGCAAATCCGTAGCAGCTGTCATCCTGAGCGTAGCGACGGACCTCATGCCCCAAAAATCCAAACGCGCAGATGCTTCGCAACGAGAAAAAATGACGCCCCAAACCACTCGGCTCTAGAAGTCAATCGTTATGACATCGATGAAATTGCCGACGAGCCCGGTGATCCTACCTGGGTTATCCGGATCGTTCGGGTTGTATTCGAACTCATCGGTCCTATCGTCATAGATACCGAGTGATCCGCCCTGAACCACATACACTACATTGCGGCTAGCGATGGGCTGAATACCGGTAGCGTCTCCATTCTCAGGAGGAATTACAACCCCACCCGGGGGAAGGTTCGCTTGGGTGGTGGTCAGCGAGTTATAAATCGAAAGGCATCCCCGAGTCTCGGCCCCCGCGGGAGGCGGAAGGGGCGGAACAATCTCAGTGCAAGTGCGTGCGCCAATGTAGAGCTGTCCGTAGGCTCCCATTGCAATGCGGTTGTGATACCCGTCGGTGATAATGATCGGTGCGGTGTTGACGACGGTCATATTAGCGAGATTGAAGATGGTGAGTAGTCCGCATGTGGTTGCCGCTGTTATCTGCCCGGTACAAGGTTGCGCTGGAGCACCTCCGGAATAGGGAGTGCCCGCCAGATACATGGTCGAGCCAATCACCAAGCCTACGCTTCCAGCCGCCGATTCCGGGTTGGCACATTGCGGTGGATTTGTGCCTGGAGTCGGAACGCAAGATGGGACGGAAGCAACGAGTGTATTAGTCAGCAGATTGTACTGCTGCACGCTGGCCTGGGTTCCTCCACATTCGGCACCGCAACTTATCACGAAAGCTGTGCTGTCGTCATTGCTGAAAAAGGCGGCCACCGGACGGTCGAAAATCCCGGGCCCCCCAATAGTAGTTACAGCATTGCCAATCCCGATTTGCGTCGGTGTGATCACCGCAACGAAATCGGAATTATCGCTGAAGCCAAGCAGTCGATTACCACTGTTATTGATGGCAAGATAATGAATCGACGAGATATCGACTTGTCCGGTGACCGTGCCGCTGCTCAAGGCGATAGCTTCTACTATTCCTGGAGGCCCTCCAACGACGGGCGCGGTAGGCACGGCAACGTAGGCGGTGGAGCTATCGGGAGAAACTACAAAACTCTCGGTCATTCCCGGCAAAGTCACATGAGCGGCGTTGGATTCGCTGGCATTGTTGATCAGGTTGAACGAGTTATCAGAAGATTGCGTACCATTCCCGCTGAAAACCAGGGTTTGGGCTCGGTTAGGTGTGAGCACCATCAATGTGGGAGTATTGCCTGCTGAAATCGGGGCCACGTTCCCGCGCACATCGTCTAAAGCATTGACAATATACACACCTGCGGATTCAGTCCCCGCACTGACCCAGTTGCTGAGAAAGGCACGGTATTTAATACCACTGGTTTTTGAACTGCTCGGCGTGGCGTTGCCACAGCTTAGCAACACCAAACTGGCGGGCAGCAGGAAGAACAGAAGAATCGCGACTTTTCTCAAACGTAGGACTCCAACCTCATGCCGAATAATCACTTGGATGCAAGAAAGGGATTATAGCAAAGGAAGAAATCCATTGAAGCGCGCCGCTCTAAAACGGCTTCAAGAGACCCCCTTCGGACTATTACGTGAGGACAGATGCAGAGACCTCCTACCTTCTTGTATTCTCCAATAGATGGCGCAAAACCTTATTGAACGACTTAAGCAATCTCCCGTGCTCTGCGACGGAGCCATGGGGACGCTCCTCTACGCCAAGGGCATCTTCATCAACCGCTGCTACGACGAGCTGAACCTGTCGCAGCCGGAACTAATCCGCGGCGTGCACCACGACTATTTGCAGGCAGGCGCAGAGATCATCGAAACCAACACCTTCGGCGGAAACAGCTTCCGCCTGGCCCGGCATAGCCTCGCCGATCGCGTACATGACATCAACGTCGCAGGCGCCCACGTGGCCCGGGAAGCGGCCAAAAGTTTCGATGTTTGGGTCGCCGGATCAATCGGCCCGCTAGGTGTACGCATCGAGCCCCTCGGCAAAACGTCATTTGAAGAGGCCCGGACGGCATTTCGCGAGCAGGTCGAAGCCCTAGTAGAAGGTGGCGTCGATCTGTTCATGCTCGAAACCTTCGGCTACCTCGAAGAATTGCATCAGGCTGTCCTCGCCTGCCGCGACGTAAATCCGAAGATTCCGATCATCGCCCAGGTCACGATCGACGAAGACGGTAACTGCCTCGATGGTGCTGACCCCGAGGCCTTCGCTGCCCGGCTTACAGAATGGAATGTAGACGTCCTCGGCATCAATTGCAGCGTCGGGCCCGTCGCGATGCTGGATGCAATCGAAAGAGTAAGAGCGGCGACTTCCCTGCCCTTGGCTGCGCAGCCAAACGCCGGCATGCCGCGGTCGGTCGAAGGACGGAATATCTATCTGTGCTCGCCCGAATACATGGCGAGCTACACCCGAAAATTCGTAGCGGCCGGCGTCCAGCTGATCGGCGGATGCTGCGGAACCACGCCCGACCATATCCGCGCCATGAAATCGGCGTTGCGGGTGGGCGGAGCCCGCAGCAAGACTGCCCTTTCGGAGGCGATTCATTCCGGAGTAGCTCCTCTAGTCCCGGCGAGCATTCCCATAGCGGAGCGCTCCCGCCTCGGTGCAAAGATTGCCGCCGGGGAATTCGTCACCATGGTCGAAATCGTGCCCCCCAAAGGCATCGACATCCGAAAAGAAATCGAAGGTGCAAGGTTCGTAAAATCGGTCGGCGTGGACGCGGTAAACATCCCCGACAGCCCGCGAGCCTCTGCACGCATGAGCAATCAAGCTCTCTCATTGTTGATGCAGCGGGATGTCGGCATTGAAGCCATCTTGCACTACACCTGCCGCGATCGAAATGTTCTTGGCATTCAGTCTGACCTGCTCGGCGCGGCGGCGACGGGAATTCGCAACCTGATCTGCATCACCGGCGATCCTCCGAAGATGGGGAACTATCCCGATGCCACGGCGGTCTTTGATGTGGATGCGATCGGGCTAGTGAACATCGTCCACAACCTGAATCGGGGATTAGATATAGGCGGGAACCCGATCGGCGCTGGCACCAGCTTTGTCATTGGGGTCGGTGCGAATCCGGGGCTCCCTAACCTGGACGAAGAGATCAAGCGCTTCGAATACAAAGTGCAAGCCGGAGCGGAATACGTGGTCACCCAGCCCGTGTTCGACCTTAGCTTGCTGGAAAACTTTCTGAGGCGGATCGAGCACTTTCGAATTCCTGTGGTGGCCGGAATCTGGCCTCTGGTGAGTGCTCGCAACGCCGAGTTTATGAAGAACGAGCTGCGAGTTTCTGTGCCTGATGAAATTCTCAACCGTATGACCAGGGCCGCAAGTCCTGAAGCGGCTCGCGAAGAAGGCGTGGCGATCGCCCGCGAGATGCTAACGGCGGTTCGCGAGCGGGTGCAAGGTGCCCAGATCAGCGCTCCGCAGGGCCGCTATAGCTCCGCAGTGGATGTTCTCGAGGCTCTCGGATCCAAACCGTTGCGGTAGAGACGGGGGCTTGCCCGTCTCGGCAGCGCACCAAACCTGGCTGTTCTCCCATCGGTTGAACGCGAAGCAACAAGGCAAACCCCGGAGAATTGGTCCGTTCGCGGCCGTCGGTTAGTTTTGGGAACACTGTGCCGGCAAATTTACAAAATTAAAGAATTTTTTGCTGGACATTTCACATCTAAAACGGCATTACAATAGTTACAGGAGCAACCCGATTTGGTGAAGTTTGAAGATTGCCTCGAGCGTCTGGAAAAGATCGTTCAGGAACTGGAAAAAGGCGAAGTTCCTCTCGAGAAGTCGCTGACGCTATTTGAAGAAGGCATGCAACTTTCCGCAACCTGCAGGAAACAACTGGAGGATGCGGAAGGCAAAGTAGAAATTCTGTTAAAACAGAACGGAAAGTTGCAGACTGAACCGTTCGAGCCCCCGGTCGAAAAAGCATTGCGCAAATAGCGCCATCGCTATTCGGCTCGGATTAACAATGACAATGACAACGCCAACGCCCGTGCCAGCCGTTGCTGTCGCAGCCAAGGCCACCGCGAACTTGCGGTGACAGTCAGGGGGATGTATGGAACCACTGAGTGTAGTCCTCTATCAGAATGACCCCAGAACTGCACAAACTCTGGCGGTTAGCCTCTCTCAACACTTTGAATCTGTCCATTTGGCCCACAGTTACTCAGATGTCAGTTCCGCAGTTGCCAAGCATCGCGCTGAAGCGCTGGTGCTGGATCTCGAAACTTCGGGACCAAGCGAAGTTGAGCGTTTGCATCATGAGTTCCCTAGCCTTTGCATCGTCGGTACCCACCGCTTAGCGGATGACAAGCTGTGGGCCGAGGCCATGAGTCTGGGCGCATGCGACATATGCGAACCGCGCAAAGAAGATGTTGTGCGGTCGCTATTGCACGGACTAACCCGCCCCGCAGTCGCCTGATCGAATAGGTCGAAGGCAATAGGTGTCAGGTCGCAGGAAGAACAAACTCAATTTCCTGAGGCCTGACACCCGATCTTTGTGTTTCCTAACACTGAGACCTGCCTTCCCCTCTTGTTATACTGCGAAGCCATGCTGAAACAAGTTCTAGAGCAGGGGCGCGAAGCCGCCGACGCCGCGCTCGAACAACTATTACCCCCCGCAACCCAGCATCCAACCTCGATTCACCGAGCCATGCGCCACAGTGTCTTTGCCGGAGGCAAACGCCTGCGGCCAATTCTCTGCATGGAAGCAGGGCGCATGATCGCCGCCGGGTCCTTGCCTCCAGGTATCGAGCAGGTCGGCGCAGCGCTCGAAATGCTGCACACATACTCCCTCGTCCACGACGATCTCCCCGCTCTAGATAACGATGATCTGCGGCGCGGTCGCCCCACCTGCCACAAAGTCTTCGGAGAAGCGATCGCGATCCTCGCCGGAGACGCTCTGCAGACCCAGGCCTACGAAGTGCTGGCGCAGATCGCCTGCCCAGCCGAGGCGCGAGTAGCCATCATCCGCGAAATCGCCCACGACACCGGCACGATCGACGGCATGATCGGAGGCCAGGTCGTTGACCTGGAAGCCGAACACAAGAAGCCCGACCTCGCCACCCTCGAATATATCCACCGTTCAAAGACCGCTGCGCTCATCACCGCCAGCGTGGTTAGCGGAGGCATCTACGCTGGCGCAACGACCGCAGACATCGTCCGCCTGCGCACCTATGGGCAGTCGATCGGCCTGGCGTTCCAGATCGTAGACGACGTCCTCGACCTGACCCAGACCTCCGAGCAACTAGGAAAAACCGCAGGCAAAGATGCAGCAGCGGAGAAAACTACCTATCCCGCGCTTTTCGGAATCGAAGAATCCCTCCACAAAGCCGACACTCTGGTCGATCAAGCGTGTGCGGAACTTAACCAATTCGGCTCCGCCGCGTCTACTCTTAAAGACCTTGCCCGTTTCCTGATTGAGCGCAAGAGTTGAATACAAGAGTTGAGCGCAAGAAATGAATTGCTCTGATCGTGTGGGGACGGGCGTCTCGCGAGCTTGCTCTGAGCGTAGCCGAAGGGTCCAAGCCGAGCGTAGCTCGATCGTAGCTCGCTCAATCCCGCTAGCAGTTGCCACTGTCATTATCGCCACCATCATCAGCTCCATCACTTCTCGGGCGACCTCTCAAACCTCGCCAGCCTGGCGCTACGATCTGCGTCCCGGAGATCATCTGATCTACCGTTACTCATTTCACAGGCAAACAGAAAGTAACAATAATGACGAGCAATCCCATGTCGACCTGCGCTTCCGCACGCATGTCCTGGTCACTGGAGAAACTGCGGGACACATCAGTCTCGGCTTCCAGCGCAATCGCGAAGCCGCCGACCTGACCCAATACATTTCCAAGGGTAAAGACAAACTCGCCCACGAGCTCCCTGACTTTCAAAAGCGGACGCAGGCCCGTCCATTCCGCTTTTCTGAAGCCATGGAAGTCTCCACCAACGGCGAGCCCCTCTATTCATGGGAAATGGCGCGCGAAACCTCTAGCCACATCATTGACGCCCTGCATGAAGTGCTGACTCTTCCACCAACACCACTGACCAAAGGAGAAACTTGGCGCGGCAGCACTACGCTAGGATTCGATCTACGCTGGGTAGACGACGAATCCGTACACGGCAAGTCCTGCCATCACGTCGAGGCAACGTCGCCCAAAGCATCGCTGAAACTAAACTACTGGTGGTCGCCGGAATCAGGCGTTATAGAGCAAATAGTTCTGGATGGCACCTACTCAAATTACGGAAGCACAATACATGAAACAGCCCGTATGGAACTCGAATCGCGCACACGGGGCGAGTCACTTGAACTCTGGCTCGGATCACCTGACACGCGCCTCGGCACGCTGCAATCGACCCTGCTCACTCCCGAAGTGCCCATCTCCGCAGAACAAATCGTGTCGATTCTTCATTCTCCGCCTCTTTCATCCGAGGATGCGCCAGCCCAAGCCCTCGTCCTGGTAATCGCTTCACGCCGCAAAATTAATTTGCCACCTGACCTTCTCCGCAGCCTGAGCCAAAGTTCAAGCACGCTGATCCAGGCCGAAGTCCGCCAACTGACCGAGTCCCATTCCGCTTCCCTAAACTCACAACCACTGCTTGACGAGTGCCACCGCCCCATTCCACCGAAAGCACCACACCCAAAATTCGGCACGGCGTTCGAAGTCGCGTCAGAGACGAAAGACGCTCCAGAAATTCCTTACCTGCTTCACGTTCCACTCTCCTACCATGAAGATCGTCCATCGCCGCTACTGGTCTATCTGAGCGGTGGCGGCGGGCTCGCGATGGACGCCATGAACTCCGCCGAAGACATCGTCTCGCAAACGGACTATCTCGTGCTCTATCCGCAAGCCGCCGCCTATTGGTGGACACCCGAAGTCGCTCGCCGTTTCGAAGCTGTCTTCAACGATGTCCTGCTACGCTATAACGTCGATCGCGACCGCATCTACATCACCGGTTTCAGCAACGGAGGAACCGGCGCACTCTACTACGCCACTCTTTGGCCGCAGCGCTTTGCCGCAGTCGTAACGCTGATGGGTGCAGGCCAGTGCAACGAACAAGTCAAAGCCGGACTCGGCAACGTCAGAGATCTCCCACTGCTTTTCGTCCACGGAGAAAATGACCCCATCATCACGCCGGATTGTTCAACCACCACTCAGTCAGCGCTGAACGACTTGCATCCGGCCATTCCGCCTGAATTGAAAATTCTGCCCAAGCACGGACACGACATCACACTCCTAAACGACGACGGCTTGACTCTAGCCTTCTTCAAAGACAAAATCCGCAATCCATTCCCGCGTACAGTTGATTTGAGCGAGACTGAGGCCCTCGCTGCCCGCGCCTACTGGATAGAGATCCTGGACGGCAAGCCCGGCAAATCTGATATCGACGCCCGCGTAAAGCCCGACAACACCATCGAAATTCACAGCCATGACGTCAAAACAATCCGCCTCCATTTGCGGCCGGAGTTGTTGCCCAAACCCGGCGACCTTCGCATCGTCTGGAATGGTAAGAAAGTATTGAGTGGCCCCCTGCGCGACTATTGCTCCCTTGCTCCCATCTCTGTTGGAGATTCGAAACTAGATCTAGCCGATACCCGCGACCTAGCCCTCCCCTAGCGCCGCGAGAAAAAATGGACTGAGCAGACCGACGCGCCTGCACTACCGGCCCTTGTATCTGCCACCCTCCGGCAGTACAGTTGAATTGCTCTCGCATTCTCCCGCCCTTCGCATTCCCCATCAGCTATTTATGCGCGTTAGCTGCAGTATGTGTGCAACTAAAGGCGCTGCTGGGATGAGTACCACTATATGTGGTGTTTTATTACTTGACCCATCCCCGTATTCGCCGTTAGAGTTGGTCAAAAGCGTGGGTGACGTTCTTGGTTCAGGGGACGGCATCCAATCGATTGACCGGCGAGGAACCACGGGAGTCAACAGCAGCCGTTAGCAGAACGTAGCTAGCAGAGAAAAGCTGGCGGCAGAAGTAAAATCCCCGATTCCCGCAATTTGCAGCGCACTCCAGCCAGCGCCAACCGAGTCGCGGATCGCAAGGTCCGCCCACGAAGGAGTTACTTTGCTTAAACTCAAAAAGCTGCAAATTCTGGGATTCAAATCCTTCTGCGATCGCACCGAACTGAAATTTCACGGTGAAGGCATCGCCGCCATCATCGGCCCGAACGGCTGCGGCAAATCGAATATCGCCGACGCCATCTCGTGGGTACTCGGGGAGCAGTCGGCCAAATCGCTGCGCGGCTCCCGTATGGAAGACGTCATTTTTTCCGGCACGCGCGACCGCAATCCCACCGGTATGGCGGAAGTCTCCCTGACGCTAATCGATCCCGAAATCTACGGTGGCCCCGATCCGAACGCGCCAACTGAGATCGAGATTCAGGACGACCTGCCAACCGAAGAAAACTGGGACGAAGCAGAAATCCGCGCCCACGCAGCTGCCGAGACCGAACGTGCCGTCGAAGAAGCACAGCCCGGAAAAACCGAAGAGGTTGATGGCGAAGCAATCGCGGCGTCTACTGGCGAATCGCCTACTGCTACTGAATCTCCAGCTACGGACGCAACAGTTGTCGTCCTTGAGCCCCAAGTAGTCCTGAAAATTCGTCGCCGGAAATTCAATCAGCAGCAACATCATGCCGGAGAAATCTCCGTCACGCGCCGCCTGTTCCGCAGCGGCGACAGCGAATATCTCCTAAACGGAAAACTCTGCCGCCTGCGCGACATTCAGGAACTCTTCATGGGCACTGGGCTTGGGCCTGAATCGTATGCGCTAATCGAGCAAGGACGCATCGGCCAGATTCTAAGCAGCCGTCCCACCGACCGCCGCGCCATCATTGAAGAAGCGGCCGGGATCACGAAATTCAAAACGAAGAAGCGTTTAGCCGAAGCCCGTCTTGAAGACGCCAAGACCAATCTGAATCGTGTGAACGATATTTTCGAAGAAGTCACGCGGCAGATGAATTCGCTCAAACGCCAGGCCAGCAAGGCCGAGCGCTATGCCAAGCTGCGCGATGAGATGCGCGCCAAGTTGCGAGTCGTGCTCGCCAGCAAGTTCGCTCAGATGGACCAGGAAGGCGTGACCCTCGATACTCAAATCCATCAGTTAGGCGAGGACATTCGTCAGCAGACCGAGAGCGTGCAGCAATCCGAAGCCGAGCACTCTGAACGCACCCAGCGTGGATACGCAATCGAGACCGAGACTCGCCAAAATAGCGAGCGGCTCAATCAGATCGCCATCGAGGGTGATCGCGGCAAGGCGCGCATCCGAACCAACGAAGAGCGCTGCACCGAATTAATCGCTCGCACCGCATCCGCGGAAGCAGAACTAGCCCAGGCGCAAACTCGCCTGGCCGCGCTCGTCGAAGAGAGAGACGCCAACCAGCAACTGCTCGACTCCGCAGCGATCGATCTCGCAGCAGCCCAACAGGAGCACGACCTCAGCCTGCAGGAAACGGCACATGCGGCCATCAATCTAGCCATGCTCGAACACGAGCAGGAATCGCATCGCATGGCGATTCTCGAGGCCGTAGGCGGCGCTTCCAATCTCCGCAATCAGCTCACGCAATCCGAGGAACGGTTAGCCGGCATCGGACGCGAGGAGCAGCGCCTACGCGCCGAGATCGCAACCGCCTCGTCACAATCAGAAACCTTCGGCGGACAACGCGGTCAGATAGCCCTCGAATTCGAAAGCGTCTCCCAGCGTGCCAATGGCCTTGCCGCGGAGATCGCGAGCCTGCGCGAAACCGTCGAAACCAAGCGTTCAAACGAAAGCGAAACCAAGAAACATCTGGACTCGATCCGCTCCGAGTACGCCACTGCTCTCGGAAAAAAGGGCTCGCTAGAAGCAGTCATCGCCGAACATGGATATTCCACCGAGTCCGTGCGTCGCCTCTTTCAGTCGGGCGCAATGCAGGGAGGCAACACTCCCGCCGGTGTGCTAGCGGATTTCCTCGAAGTCGAGCCCCGTTATGAGCGCGTCGTAGAAGACTTCCTGCGCGACGAACTGAACTACGTCGTAGTCAAATCGTGGGGCGCTGCCGACGAAGGACTGCGCTTGCTGCGTTCCGACGTCAACGGCCGTGCGACATTCCTAGTCCATCCCGAAGATTCGCAGGCAAAATTCTCCTTCGTCGCGGACGAAAGCCAGCACTACGCTCCGCTCAACGACACGGTCATTCCGCTCAAGAACTCGATTCGCGTTCTGAACGGATTTGGCAAATCGCTCGAAGTGATTTTGCCCAAACTCGGCAACGGCTACATCGTGCCCGATCCCGCAGCAGCCCGTGAGCTAGCACTGTCCAGTCCGGATGCATTCTTCCTCTCTGCAAACACCGGCGAATGCTTCCACAATGTGACCGTCACCGGAGGCAAGCAGCGGACCGAGGGGCCGCTGTCCATGAAGCGCGAACTGCGCGACGTGATGCGTCTGCTCGAAGAGCTGGAGCGAGCGTTGCGCGAAAAGGAAATGCTCGCGATCACCTTGGGACGCGAAATCAAAGAGCACACGTCCCTGCTCGATCGGCTTGAAGACGAGAAACGCGAAGCCGAAAAGCAGGCGATGACCTCCGGACATTTGCTCCAGCAACTGGAGAGCGAAATGTCGCGGGTGCGGGAGCGGATCACCATCAGCGAACGCGAAATTCAGCGCCTCGCCGGAGAGCGCAAAGAGCAAGAGAGCTTGATCGCGTCACGCCAAGCGGAACTGACCACCATCGAAGAAGCACGCACTCAATCTGAGCTTCAGCTCGCAGCCGGTCAGGACCGCCTCACCGTCCTCCGCAACCAGCGTGACACTGCCGCCGAAACCACCTCGCAGCGAGCCTCCCGCGTAGCCACGCTCGAAGAGCGCCACCGGTCGGCCACAACCTTGCTTCAGCGCATCGAGACTCTTGTCGCCGAGATGCGCGAGCGGGCCGGAGTTCTGCAATCGCAAATGGAATCGGCGAGCGCTGAAATTGCGCAGCGGCAAAATGAGAACGTACAACTAGCCGAGCAACTGGTGCAGTTCGAAGCCGAGCGCAACGCCGGAGAAGCACGTGAAGCCTTGCTGCAACTGGAGTCCGAACAAGTCCGCGCGCGTCTCGCCGAGATTGACGAACTCCTGAAGAGTACGCGTCAGCAGCTCGATCTAGCTCGCGATCGTCGCGGCGAGCTATCGGCAGCAGCCGCCAAGCTGCAATCCGATCTGCAACACCTGGCCGATACCTGCCTTAACGAACTCGGAATCGAACGCCCGGTTTTGATGGCCGAAGCAACATCCGACGCGACGATCCCACTACTCATTGCCGATGAACTTGCGGCCGAAGATCAGGCGCATCGCGAGATGCGTGCCCGCCTCGACGCCATGGGTCCGGTCAACATGATGGCTCTCGAAGAATACAAAGAGACGGCCGAGCGCCACGAATTCCTCTCCACGCAGAGAAAAGACCTGCTCGATGCCATCGAAAATACCGCGGCCACGATCAAAGAGATCGATCAAGTCTCGCGGCAAAAATTTGAGGAAGCGTTCCACAAGATTAACGAGAATTTCCAGGCTACCTTCCGCAAACTGTTTGGCGGCGGACAGGGCTTCATGCGCCTCACCGATATCGAAAATAGCGCGGAGAGCGGTATCGACGTGGTGGCATCGCCTCCAGGAAAGAAGTTGCAGAATGTGCTGCTGCTCTCCGGCGGCGAAAAGGCGCTCACCGCGCTCGCCCTGCTGGTCGGAATCTTTCAGTACACGCCGAGTCCGTTCTGCATCCTTGATGAGGTCGATGCTCCGCTCGATGAATCGAACATCGCGCGCTTCACTGAACTGGTGCGCGAGATGAGCGTGCAGACTCAGTTCATCCTGATCACGCACAGCAAGCGGACCATGAGCATCGCTCCCGTGCTTTATGGCGTGACCATGCAGGAGCCGGGCGTCTCGAAGCTGGTGTCGGTGAGGTTTGGGGCGGCGTAAAGATGACATCCTCTGAGAATGAACCTGGTGAATTGGACGATGTGGAACGGTGGCAGATTGAGGAGATCAAGAAAGGTCTGGAGGAAGCGGACCGAGGCCAGTTTGCCACCGCAGAAGAAGTTGAGCAGACGATCAAACGCTTGACACGGCGTGCGTCCTAGGAGTGATCGCTGATTCATGCGGACTGGAGGTATGAGATGGCAGCTAAGCAAGTCGGCATCGTAAAGGGATATGCCAGTATGTGGCCGCGCGAGGTTTTCGACACCAAGGACGGAAATCGAATGTTGGCTTCAAAACTTGATTTCTTGACGAAGGAAAAGGGTGTGTACGTGCTTTATCGGGACGAACATCCGTACTACATCGGGAAAAGTGGGAACTCACTGTTTGCGCGCTTGAGAGGTCACGCGGTAAATCTTAGAAGACGCTATTACAACTTTTGGAATCATTTCTCTGCATTCGCCGTACCCGACAAAAGGGGCCGAGACGAACTAGAAGGCATTCTGATCGCGGCAATGCCGACTGCGAACGGGGCGAAGCCAAAATTTGGGGCCAAGGAAAGATTGCCAAAAGAAGTTGGCAACCTGATGAAAAAGTTGAGACAGTCAAAAATCAATGCCGCCCTGCGGTGAGTCACTATGGACGGGCTTGGCATTTCTTCAGACGTACCACCAGCTTTAAAGCCGACCGCTCTACTTATTTCGGAAACAACTGCATTGACAGAACACCAGCTTTTTTGCTTTCAACCGCCTAGAACTCACTGCCTTTTTTTCCAGAGCCTTCCTCAGTTTTTCCACATCGTCGTCTCTCGAAAACCAGCGCTGGACAAGGCTTCTGGCTTACACTGGAACTGTCAACTCTTTTCCGCAGCACTGTGACCGTGCCAAAACCATGCGTCAGAGGAAAGCGTTGACAAATTTCCCGCGATAGCTAGAATACGCAAAGTTTTTAGCCGCTAATTTAATCATGAGCCTCCAAGTATGAGCCCCCAAATCCTAGATCCCGTCCTGCTGCGAACCGACTATTCCGAGTTAGAGTTACATGCCAGTGGAAAGGTCCGCGACGTCTACAACCTGGACGCTGACCATCTGCTGTTCGTGGCCACCGACCGCATCTCCGCCTTTGACTACGTGCTGGCAACCGGAATCCCACACAAAGGCCGAGTTCTCACCCAGATTTCGCTCTTCTGGTTCGATTTTCTTAAAGACATCGTTCCCAATCACTTCGTCACCGCCGACGTGAATCGTTACCCGGCTGCGATCCGCAGCCATGCTGACGAACTTCGCGGGCGATCCATGATGGTGATGCGCGCCGAAATGTTTCCCGTCGAATGTGTGGCGCGCGGCTACCTTTCTGGCTCCGGATGGAAAGAGTACAAAGCGACCGGCAAGGTCTGCGGCATCCAGCTTCCGGCTGGGTTGAAGGAATCGGACAAGCTGCCTGAGCCGATCTTTACTCCTGCTACCAAGGCGACCACCGGCCACGACATCAACATTTCATTCGAAGAAATGTGCAAGCTGGTTGACCCAGAATTAAGCCGCCAGCTCCGCGATCTGACCCTGCGTATCTACACCACGGCCGCGGATTACGCGCGCCAACGCGGCATCATCATCGCCGACACTAAGTTTGAATTTGGGCAGACCGTCAAAGGCATCACGCTGGCGGATGAAGTTCTTACACCGGACTCTTCGCGCTTCTGGCCGGCCGACACCTATCAACCGGGCAACGCGCAGGATTCTTACGACAAGCAGTATGTTCGGGATTACCTCGAAGAAATTCGCTGGAACAAACAACCGCCCGCGCCAGCCCTCCCCCAAGACGTTGCGCTGCGGACAAGCGAAAAGTATCTCGGGGCTTACCGTCAATTGACGGGTCGCGAGTTGGAGATTCCGTCCGCAGCATGAGCATTGCGGACTGGATCATCCTCGGTTTTCTGGTTTTTTCCGTGATTGCAGCCGCCTTTGAAGGCTTCTTCCACGAGGCTTTCAAACTGGCGGGCTTGGTTGTGGGATATCTCCTTGCCGCCTGGCAGTATCAGCGCCTGGCAGCTTGGTTCGCGCCTCATTTGAAATCGCCATGGGTTGGTGAGATGGCCGGTTTCTTGATTATTTTTATCGCGGTTTTGTTGGTTGCTGGTTTTGCAGGGCAGTTCGCGCGCTGGGTGATGAAGAAGGCCGGGCTGAGCTCGATTGATCGGATGCTCGGCGCGGTCCTGGGCTTATTAAAAGGCGTTTTGGTTGTGGCCATCGTGCTCACAGCCGCAACTGCATTTGAGCCCGCCGCGAGCTGGCTGGCAGGATCTGAGTTAGCTCCATATTTCCTGGTAGGCGGAAGGGCTGCGGTCTGGCTTGCACCACCGGAATTGCGCCACCGTTTCTACCAGGGATTGGATTACATGCGGCAAGTGCATTCTGCCGCGGACAGAATTCAGTCGCAGTCATCTGGGCAGTCGAAGTAGTAGTTATATTGGGCGTAATAAATTTTCGTAATACAGGTGCGGAAAAGAGGCAGCATTGAAAGATCAACTGGAAGCACTCATTCTTCAGATGTACAAAAGCAACATCCTTTATTCGGAGGCAGTTCGTGAGTTTAAAAAGCGTTTTATCATAACCGTGCTCGAGGAAAACCGGGGCAATCAGTGCAAGGCTGCACGGCAATTGGGCATGCACCGCAATACTCTAAGCCGGACCATGCAGGAGCTCAAGATTGACGTTCGTCCGTTACGCGCAGGCGCTAAGCGTCCGCCACGCAGCGCACGCCCTGTGTCGGTGGAGAGGAAACAAGTCAGGTCTTAGGTGCTAGGTCTCAGGTATCAGGAAAAACTTGCTGAGAAAAATTGAAACAAAAAGGCGACCCACCGGGTCGCCCTTTTCTTATCTATCGATCTTTCAAGCCTAGCGGTTTTCCTGAGACCTGAAACCTAAGACCTGAATTTCAGTGCGCAGCCGGCTTCTTGTGGACCGGCGGCTTCGCCGTTACCAGCAAGGCCCCGTCGCCCATCGTCATCACGAACGGTTTGGCTACATACGAGACCGGCGTTCCCTGGAACTGGAAATCCGTATCTTGTTTCGGCATGTCCTTCGCTGGAATCGCGGCCCCCATGGTGAGATCGATGTCGGCCCGCTTGGCATCGATATCGTCTGAACTGCCGGCCAGTTGGAGCTTGGTTGCAGTCTTGCTTGTCGCGTCAACGCTGATGACGTGAGCCACCATCTGCAACGGTTTTCCCTTCAGAGAAGTCCATACCTTGTCGGCATCCTCGGGAGTGCCTTCGGAAAGAACCATCTGCCATTCCGCAAAACTCATCTCCTCAATTTTCTTGCTCTTGACCAAGGCAGCAGCCTGCTCGGCAGGAGTTGGCGGCACGTACTTCTTGATGGTGAAGCCGGCGGGAGGCTCGGGCGTGGTGGCCGTTTGCGCTAGTATGTCACTCCATCCATCGTCTGCGCCGTGATACTTGTCATACTTACTCTTGCCGAACTTGGCGATCTGATCCTTGCCTGTACCCTGCGCCAGATTCGAAGCACGGGCGATAAAGAACAATCCTTCCGGATCGTTTTCCGCCGCTCCCGGAGCCAGGTCAGCGAGCGCGAGGTCATAAACTTCTAGCAGGTTCGCCGGATCCTTATCGATTGCGGCCCGAAGATACTTCTCGGCATTCGCATAATCCTTCGCCTGGTAGGCGCTAATGCCCGCTGCGCCGTTGAAGATCCCTGCCGTCTGCGATTTCAACTTGTCCCAGTCGGCATCAGCAGTGCCCTGCGGCTTGGTCGCAGTGTCCAGACATTGCAAGCCTTTTTGACCAGCCTGACCCGCATCCGCAAAATTCTGTTGCGCGTTCTGGCCTGCCACGGCCATGGCCTGCTTGGAATAAGCCACCAAAGCCAGCGCCCTGATGTTGCACGGATTTGCCTGCAATACCTTCTGCGCAGTATCCATCATCTTGGTGGGGTTCTGAGTCTGTTGGTAGGCAATCATCAGAAGTTCCAGCGCGTCTTCTTTCATCACGCTGTTGGGATACTGGGTCAGAAACGCTTCCAATCCGCTGACCTTAGCCGCTGGATCCGTTTGCTGCAAGGCGCCAACGTACGCGTTGTACTCGGCCGGATCTTTAATCTCTTTTTTCTGCTGCGGCGCGGTGGCTGTGCCCTGCGGCACCGGCGCGGTACCTTGCGGTACGGGCGCAGTACCTTGTGGCGCGGGCGCGGGTGAGGTTTGAGCGACGGCGGTAACTGCCGCTACCAGCATCATCGCGAGAACAGTCTTCTTCATTCCTGTGGCTCCTTGAACTCTTCGGGAAAACTGGAGTTGATTTCGTGCCCGATACACTCAAAGCTGGCGTCGGACTTGCACCATGAACTATTGTTTTGAACTACTGCTTTATTGACTGGCCCGAAAATCATGGGCCGCCTGCCGATATGCCGCGGCTGAACATTTATTCCGGTGAGCGGATTATAAGGATGTACTCCCGCTAAGGCAAGCATCTTGCTTGCTCAACCCTCCCCTAATCTTAGATGCCGAAACACGTTAACCGTGTAGACCCACCTTCGCCATAATTGCGGCACAATCGCAAACGCCAACTTTGATGCACAATAGTAAAAAGTAGAATAATGACGCAACTGGAATAAATAACAGTATCTTCTCGGAGGGAAAACACTTTGACGAAAGCTGAATCGTCCCCGTCATTGGCCGGCCAGGTCGCGGTCATCACGGGCGCTGGGCGCGGCATAGGCCGGGCTATCGCCATGAGGCTCGCCGAACTCGGCGCGCAGGTTGTCCTCACCGGACGCTCACGCGAGGCTCTCGAACAAACCGCCGACAACATTCAAAACAACGTCCAAAACAATATCCAAAACAGCGGGCCCCACGCTTCCAGCAGAGCTTCGATCATCGAATGCGATGTTACGGATCTGCAATCGGTTGAAGCCCTCGCCGCCCGCGTCGAGCGCACCTTTCACCACTTAGACATTCTTATCAACAATGCCGGCATCGGCGGAGTTGGTGGCCCGCTTCATCTGCTTTCGCCAGACAATTGGGAGCGTGTGATGAACACCAACCTGCGCGGCGTCTATTACTGCATCCGCAGCCTTGCGCCCATCATGATCAAAACCGGCAGCGGACACATCATCAACATCTCATCCCTCGCCGGCAAGAATGCTCTGCCCAACGGAGCCGCCTATGCCGCCTCCAAGTGGGGATTGAACGGATTGACCTACTCCGTCGCCGAAGAGTTGCGCGCCCATAACATTCGCGTCTCGGTCATCTGCCCAGGGTCGACCAACACCGAATTCAGCCCGCATCCTGGCAAAAATAACGAGAAGATGCTGCAAGCCGCGGACGTGGCTCACGTCGTAGCCATGCTGGTGACGCAGGCTCCACAATCTTTCGCCAGCGAAGTGCTGCTGCGGCCGACGCAGAAACCATGATGCCGTCTTCACTTCATCGCAGCGCGAGCCCGGCGTGGAAGCGCCGCAGCTCTTCCCGTTCCTGTTTGACTCGGAGATCGTTAGTACGCTTTTCCTGATACTCCGGATCAGCGATCACCAGGTCGATTAAGCGCTTTATATCCTCGCCACATTCTCCGTTTTCATTCTCCGGTTCGTCATTTTCGATATCGTCATACTCGCGTCCTTCGAGAGTTGACCAAGCGGTAGCTCCAAGCGGACGCCGCTCTACGCAATCGCGATCGATGACGACGTGGGTCGGAAGTCCCGGTTCAAAGGACGTTCGCTTCAGGTTATAGGCCGCGGTTCGCAAGGCATGCAGTAACAGGGCTCCGGTGCGGTCCGCGATCTGTTGGGTCATTAACAGCCGCATCACCTCGACCAGGGCCATCTGAACCGAGTTTCCATCCTCGAGCATGGGCATGGTGACGCATCGCGGTTCGATCGGGACGGTCAGGTTGATCTCCAGGGATTTCTGCCGCCATTGCATGTGAAAGTAGCAATAGTTCTCATTGCGCAGAGCGGGCGATCCGCACTGTGTGCCGTTGATTTTGATGTGATGGCAACGACGAATAGCTGGTGGATAGGAAGGCATGTGGTGACTCCTGTTTCGGGTATGAGTGATTTATGAATTTTCGACATGTTTACTACTACGATAATAACTAGATATTAAAAGAAAAAACTCTTGATCGGTCTTTTAGAATCAATGTTTTAGGCCATGTTTTCGTTCCAAATCTTTGATTCTTCGTAAGTTATATGCAAAATATTCTGGGATAAGGACTTAGCTTATCAATTTTTAAAGAACGTTATGCACGCGGAATGGGGCAGCGAGGAACGTTCGCTCCGGTGAGCGTCCGCTCCGTCGCTGCCCTTATTCTGGTGCATATTTTCACATGGGTGGGACGGGCGTCTGTGACGGGTGGACGGAGCGGATGTGACGAAAAAGGTGTCATCTAAGTACTGCGAATAGGTACTGCGAAGGACTAAGTACCTATGTAATTTGCCGGTTGATTCTCCGTAAATATCATTAACTCCTGCGGCCCCCTCCGCCCGGAAAACTCTCATGCCTATTCAAGTCCGCACCTGCCGTATGCATCTTCGGCTCGCCACGTTTGTGGCCTGCGCGATCTTTTGCTTTGTAACCACCGCCTTGGCCCAGCAGCCTGCCGCCAAGGTACAAGGCTTCAAGTGGGTATACGATGAATCGTCGGACCTGGGCTTAAACCGCTATCTCTGGCTGCAATCTGGCGGCATCGATGAACTTAAAGACCACCGCATTTCCCCGGCCAATGTCTCTGCCATTTCGGCCAATGGCACTGCGTTCGCTGGCTGTTTTCAAAAAAAAGGAGGTCCTGAAAAGGAGATATTCGTCTGGTCGAAAGCCGGTGGGTTCAAAGAGATTGGCAAGTTAAATGTGGGCCATGTTGATTTCGTCTCTGATGACGGCTCCACGGTAGTTTGGGCTGATTACTTTTCGAATAAGAAAGGCGCGGTGAATGGAAATCATTTGATTCGCTGGAGCAAAACCGGTGGCGCGAGGGATTTGGGCGCGGTGGGTTTGGATTTTGAAGTCCGGGGCGCTTCCGCCGACGGATCGGAGATCCTCGGCAACGACATAACAGATCCCCACCCGACTCGCTGGACCGAGCAAGGCGGGTTGCAGAGCTTCCCCGTATTGGATAAGGTCCTCAACGTCTCCGTTGACGGTACTGTGATCACCGGTTCAAGAACCGACGACGCCCATAAGGTCCACATCATCCGGTGGAGCCAGGCAGGTGGAGCGCAGGACCTGGGCATTCTGAAAACAGATGGAAAAACGATGACTGTCTTCTTCCCCGCAAGAGCATCCGTCGATGGGACGACGGTTGTGGGCTGGCTGCGGATTGTTGGCAAAAAGAATGACGACGACGACCATGCTTTTCTCTGGACACAGGCTGGCGGCGTGCAGGACCTGGGCAGCATGACCGGCAAATCGGCCTCAATAGATGATATCTCCGCCGACGGTACGGTGGTTGTGGGGACCATCAAACTCGCGGGGGACACAAGCGTCAACTTCGTTTCGACCATTCCTGAGCTGCTGGTGAGAAGTCAAGGCTGGATGAAAGAGGAGCAGGCCAAGGCAGCTGCACAGGCCCAAGAGCAGGCAAAAGCCCAGGCCGCCAAAGAAGAGGAAAATGCCAGGAACGCGGCCATCCAGGAAGACCAGCAGGCCCGGTATGACAAGGTTGTGATCACCGGTCGTCCGATCCAGATTTATTCCCTTGCAGGCGACCTTGAAGACGAAGGCAGACCTGACCTCGCCCTCAATCTCTATCAGGCTTTGATCGATAAGTTCCCCGACGACCCCTACGCCGCGAAAGCTGTCGAGAAGAAGGAAGCCCTGCGAGCCGCGCAGCAGCAAGCCCAGGACTCGGGCGGACAGCAAGTCGCAGCCAATAGTTCGTCACCGCAGGCCATCGAGGCGTGCATTCAGCAGTGCAGCACGACTCTTAATTCCTGCAAGGCCAATGCGCAAACTCAACACGATTCCGCGGTGGCTAAGGGTTTGGTGGGACTGCTCTCCAAGAACGCCGGAATGGTGGGCGGCGCGGGCACAGATTCGCAGAATGCGGATAGCGCCAAGAGCGCCTGCAATGACGACTACAACAGTTGCTCGGCTGCCTGCCAGTAAGCTCTCAGCTGCTACACGGTGAAAAACCGGCTGTACGGGGAGAATTCCCTGACGCATTCTTGCCGAGTGAAAAGATGCAGGGGTCTTTCGACTCCTCGGGGACTTCACTTCGTGAAATCCCCGCTCCGCTCAAGATGACAACTTGGGAGAGAGATCAGGAGGACAAATTCGGAGCGGTCAGCGCGACACATTCGGAGCGGTCAGCACGACACATTTGGAGCGGTCAGCACGACACATGCGGATAGACGGAGGTCCTTCCCCTTCGGCTGCGCTCAGGGTCAGGATGACAATTTGGGTTGGGTGTCTGACTGCTTAGGCTGACTGCTAAAGGACCGCTTTAATCTTTAAAGAGGTTGTCGAACGCGGCGCGCGCATCGTTGGGGCGCTGACTGCCTTTACTGGATGTTTCTTTCTCCACCATCACTCGTATGGAAAAGAACGAGCAGTCGTTCCGTTTGTCTTTGGGAGAAATTCGAGCCGGGACGGGCTGATTGCATTCGAAGCGGCTCGACGGGTCGAAGTGTTCGCACTGTTTGCAGGCGTGCAAGTCGAATCCGCATTTCGGACATTGACCGCCGGGGTCGGTTAGATTTTGCAGAAGAGCGCCGCACTCCGCACAGCGGGAGACGGTGCGCATTCCCGGCATGTTCATGGGGCGCGGTCCGAAGGTGTTTTCTTTTTTGGGAGCGGCGGATTTGTCGAATTCTTTTTTCTTTTCTCTGTCTTTGCTACCAGAATCCTGGTATCCGCGTTGCCGATATTTGGGATCGGACAAAAAGTGCCTCCTCGAAACCGCCTCATTCTCCGCCTTTGGCGGGCTGGGCACAAGCGTTTCTTTGTCGTTTTCTTTTAACTAGCCGGACAGCAACCCTGCGGCGAGAATCCTCCTCCAACGGGCTGGCCAGCGAAGGCGCGATGAATTGTGTTTCATATATCGGGGTGCTACCATTCCGACATACAGAGAAATCGAGGAGGTAGTTATGGCGGACCGTGATGGCAATGGCTTCTTGTGGTTCCTGGCGGGTCTTGGCGTTGGAGCTGTAGTGGGCGTGTTGTATGCCCCGAAGTCCGGCGATGAGATGCGCGACGTACTTCGCTCCAAGGCGCAGGAAGGCAGCGAACGAGCACGTCATCATGCTCGACGCGCACGCGAACAGGCCGGCGAATGGGTCGATCGGGGACGCGACGTGTTGAATCAGCAGAAAGAGCAGTTCCGCTCCGCTTACGAGGCTGGTCGCCAGGCTTACAACGAGACGACCACGGCGGGAGCCGAACCGCCCAAGAATATCTAGCGGCTGGCAGCAGCTCTGAAGCTACACATGAAGGGGTAGCTATGAACAATCTTCTAATAGTTTTTATTGTGGTGACGGCAGTCGCAGTTTCGATTCAGGCGGGAATTCTCGTAGGCCTGTTCCTCACCGTGCGAAAGAGCGCGGAAAAGATGGAGGCTCTCGCCACTGACATAACGAGCAAAACTCTACCTAAGATGGAATCTGTGCTCGCGATGATGGTGGAGTTACGTCCTAAGATCGAGGTATTGACCGAGAATGTTTCGGAATCCAGCACGCTGGTGCGCAATCAACTGGGGCGCATTGACGCCACGCTTACCGATGCTCTTGACCGCACACGGCTGCAGGTGATCCGGGCTGATGAACTGCTGAACCGCACCATGGACAAAGTGGAAGAGACGAGCGATGCCGTCCACAGGACTGTGATCTCCCCGCTGCGTCAGGTCAATGGACTGATGGCTGCAATCAGCACAGGAGTCGACGTTTTCCTCGGGCAGAAAAGACGCCATCCGAAGAATGGGGATGGCGTGCCGCAAGACGAGATGTTCATCTAGAGCGTCTAGTGTGGAGACGGGGCTTTGCCCCGTCCTCGCGTGGCAGCCCCCCGCTACCACACAGGTTCTTCTTAAATATTCTTCTTTATTCCAACACGCTTGATCCCTGCTACGTACCCTCCTTGTCAACACAATCAACAAAGAAAGATTGATTGATTCTGGCGCTTGCCGCCTAGAATATGCAAAACATTTCTCTGCCTTTTTGTTTGAAACAGAATGTACTCGGAATGCAGCGGTTGTTAATGCACTGACTGTTTATGCAAAGACAGTTCACATCCAACGACGTGATCGCGCTGACGGGAATCAGCGCACGGCAACTGCAATGGTGGGATGAGCGCGGCATTGTCGTGCCTGAGCGTCAGGGACATCGACGCATCTACAGTTGGGATGAACTGGTTACAGTCGCGGTCATCTGTCAGTTGCGCAGGCGAGGGTTCTCATTGCAACGCATGCGTAAGGTGATTCGCTTTCTGCAACAGGAATTCGGCACCAGCCTGGCAGCGACGGTCAGTGCGTCATCGGAGTATCACCTGCTTACGGACGGCACTCATCTTTATCTGCGAACGTCGGCGCGACAGGTGGTCGATCTACTGAAAAATGCGCGACAGCCGATGTTTGATATCTGCTTGAGCGATGAGGTCCGTCGAGTGCGGGCTGAGGTGGAGTCGCGCAAGAAGACTGTAGGTTCGGAACGACTTCGGCCTTTACGGCGAAGCCGTGGGGCGTAATCGCACGAGTTTAACGGAAAACGGGGGATGCATGATGATCGGCGAATTGAGCATTATCAATGAGTGGATTCCCGAACAGATGGAACCTGGCACCGTGTTCGTGCTGGAGAATGCGGGCGAGGTTGGAGAGAAAGAAGACCCCTATTGGGCAGTGCTCTCCTGTCCTTCATGCGGCACGCTGGGCTTGATTACGCGGAAGCAGATGGCGGGGTTGCTTCCGACTATTTGCGGATCTTCGGTGTGCTCGGCGCAGTTTTTTATTAAGGATGAGGAGATTACTCCACGGAAGCCGTTTTGATTGGCTATGCTCGGCGGCTATAAGCTGAGTTTCGGGTGGAAAATCTGACAGAGTTGTGGAGCATGAGGTCCTTCCCCTTCGGCTGCGCTCAGGGTCAGGATGACAACCTGATTTCAATGACAATCTGATTCTTAAATGACAAGCTGGTTTAGGATGGCAAATTAATTTTTGTCGTCGCTAACTTCACAGGGATTTGCTCGACTATTTCTATGTCGAAGCCTTCCAGCGCGGCTACTCTTCTGGGGTGATTGGTCAAGAGGCGGATTCGTTTCAGATTCAGGTCGGAAAGGATCTGGGCTCCGAGGCCGATTTCGCGATGGATTCTGCGTTCGTTCTCGGGCAATGAGGGTTGACGGCTTTCGCGATGGAAGGTCAGGAGGGATTGTTCTCCGATTTTTTCTGATGAGAAGCCTTTGGATGTTTGGTGCAGGTAGATCAAGGCTCCGCGATCTTCTTCGGCGATGATCTTTAGCGAAGCTTCAAGAGTTTGATTGCAATCGCATCCTGTGGCGCCGAAGACGTCGCCTAGCAGGCAATGAGCGTGCATACGAACGAGGACTGGATCAGACGAGGGACTATTTTCGCCACCGATATCTCCTCGAATCAGCGCCATGTGCGAGCCGCCGCCATCGACTTCACTTTCGTAGGCGATCAGGCGAAATTCTCCGTACTTGGTTTCGACCATGGCCTCACCCACACGATGCACGTAGCGCTCGTGCTGCATGCGGTAGCGGATCAACTCCGCTACGGTGAGCATTTTCATCTCGTGGATGCGGCAGAACTCGACCAGGTCGGGCACACGGGCCATGGTGCCGTCGTCTTTCATGATTTCGCAGATGATTCCGGCTGGGACCATACCGGCTAGCCTGGCCAGGTCGACCGAGGCTTCGGTTTGACCGGCGCGGACGAGGACTCCGCCTTTACGGGCTCGCAGAGGGAACATGTGGCCGGGGCGCGCTAAATCGGAGGGGCGCGTCGCGGGATCGATTGCCACTTTGATGGTGTGGGCGCGATCGTGGGCGGAGATTCCGGTAGTGACACCCTGGCGGGCGTCGATGGCTTCGCAGAAGGCGGTGCCATATTGCGAGGTGTTTTCGGTGGTCATGGGACCGATGCGGAGATGGTCTAGGCGCTCTTCGGTCATCGCTAAGCAGACCAAGCCGCGTCCGTACTTGGCCATGAAGTTGATGGCTTCGGGAGTGACTTTTTCGGCGGCCAGGGTGAGATCGCCTTCGTTCTCGCGATCCTCGTCGTCGATAACGACGATCATCTTGCCGGCGCGGATCTCTTCGATGGCGGTGGGGACATCGGTAAAGGGTGAGTTGGTAGTCATATTCCCTCTGGGGCTAAAGCCCCTTATTGCTACACTTCGAAACGGCGCGGCTGAACGGGCCACGGAAAAAATTGGGGAGGATGCAAACTGCCCACCTCAGGCGCTAAAGCGCAGCGAATTTTCAAGGACTCAACGGCACGAGTGAACTCGTGCCCTTCCCATTCGGGCAAAATCGGAGTCTTTCTGCTGGCCTGTGAAGCCATGCTCCTTCAAAATAAAATCAAAATCTACAAACAATTAAAAGCTGCAAAATAAAATCAAGGTCCGAGTTTATGCAGCATTCAAATCTCGGTGCTTTGACGGAGCCAGTTCGTTCTCGGCACCGCGAAACAGTTTCTTCATGGCCCGGACTACCCAACGCATCACGACCACGATGATGACGAGGAAAGCGGCTACGATTCCGGCAGCTGCTATTGGGTGTTGGGTCGCGAGCCAGGTCAGGAATATGGCTAGCGTGTCTTCTCCGGCGCTTAGCGCGAAATTTGATACCGGCTCTGGAGATGGCGTTACGGCTACACGCGCGGCTGTCTTACCTCCATGGGCGGCCAAGGCGATGGCTCCTCCAGCTAAGGTCGCTAGCAACTGCTTTTCTGGCGACAGCTGAGAGGTCGCGCCATACGCGATCAAAGCGGCTACGGGAATTCTAATAAAGGTATGGAGGGCGTTCCAGAACAAATCGAAGGCTGGGATTTTGTCGGCGAAGAACTCGATGGCGAAAAGGATGGCCGACGCGGCGATGACCCACCAACTGGAGAGCAGGTGCAATCCGGCGGGGAGATCGAGGAGGCCGGCGTGGGCCAGCAGTCCCAGGGTGGCTACGGTGGCATACACGTTGAGTCCGGCGGCGAAGCTTACTGCCACGATGAGCCCGACGAGTTCGGAGCCTCCGAACTTCATGCCTGCCAGCATACCTGCGTCTAGCCTCCTCGCCAATACCCCGAAAATGGAAAAGGGCCGCCAAAGGCGACCCTTCCAGTAAAAGCTGGTTGAATCCAATTCCCCCTATGGTTACAGGGTGGATTCGATTTCAAAACCCCAAGCTTCGAGCAAGGGCTCGGGAATGTACTTGGAATTCTTGTTCCGGCGCGCCCATTCGCGCAGCCGTGTAGACCGCAAATACTGGTCGGGGGAGAGCTTGTACTCGTGCACAACCTGTTCGAACTCGGTGATTGTGGGAGTAACTGGCCCGATGGGTTCGGGCTTGCCCCAGTTAGGGTTTCCGCGTCGCTTAGCCATGAAAAATATACCCTCTTAAGTGGGATAAGGACTTGATTCTTTTAAGTCTCTACCTTGTTTGATTCCAAGGACGGTCTAGGGGATTCAACCGGCTGATGAAAATCGGCACCTAAAATGGCACCATAGACTCAAGCCCCTCGGCCTCTATGGAAGCTATTGATAATAATAGGTTTTCCTATGGAAGTCAATAGAAATATTGGTTCCTTCCGGATTTGATGACTATCCCCTTTCGTCACAGTGACTTGCATTTTTACAACCTACGGACTCCGAAGTAACGCCTCCTCCGTCCCATTGGGATAAGAATGAGGGTAGAGGTTGCGGTCGCGTGGCCGATTAGAAGAGTAGACGCAGCTGTCTGGATAGATTGCCTGGACCAGAGGGTACTAGCGTAACCAGAAGACTGGGCCATGGCGTTGACCGCGAAATCTCATAGACTTAGAGTGCGAACGGGGGCTACTACGATAGGCCGTTTTCTGGCTCTCATGTAAGCATCGTGGTAAGGATCTAGATCTCCCAAAAGGCGTCCGACAAGGCGAATAATTTGCGAGCGGTCCTAATTGTGATTTGAAGTATGAATTTAAAGTCTTTACTACTGAGTTCCGATGAAAAGACGATACGGGTACTGCGCCGGGTTCTCAGCGACCTAGAGATCGATATTGAATATTGCTCGGTGGCAGATGACGCGCTCCGCCGGATCACCCGGCAGCGCTTTGAAGCCATCATCGTAGATGGATCCAATCCGCAAGAAGCCGGCAACATCTTGCGGGCAGCCAAAGCGGCTCCGGTGAATAACCGTGCCCTTGCGATCGTGTTGGTGGAATCTCCTGTGGGCCTCAAAGGTGGGTTCGAGATGGGAGCCCATTTTGTTCTTCACAAACCCCTAGCGGTCGAGCGGGCCAAATCCAGTTTTCGCGCAGTGCGGGCGTTGATGAAGCGGGAACGGCGGCTGCAGTTGCGGATTGCGGTGCAAATTCCGGTGGAGTGTTCCGGCGCCGGCCGGTATTCCGCTAAGACCATCGACCTTAGCGAAGGGGGGATGGCGCTCCAGTTTTCGGGGCGCGTCGCGAAGGAACATCTGCTGCGCTTCTCGTTCGAATTGCCGGGTACTAAGCAGATGCTCGAGGTCAATGGCGAAGTCGCATGGGAGGGCAATGGCTCGCAGGCTGGGGTCCGATTCAAGAATGCGACGGAAGAGCAGCGCAACATGATTCGGCAATGGCTCAATAGTCAGCTTCCGGAACCGGAGCAGGACGATCCGCCGGTGAATTGCCGCCTGACCGACCTCAGCCTGGGGGGCTGTTATCTCACGACGAGTTCGCCGTTTCCACGGGGCACGAGGGTTATCCTATCGATTAAGACTGGCAATCTTGAGATTCACGCTGGGGGCGTCGTGCTGGTCGCGCATCCGGAATTTGGGATGGGAGTGGAGTTCCTGCAGACGACGACAGAGCAGCGCGATCATGTACACAAGATGATCACGACTCTCCGCGACAATGGAGATAAGACTCCGGAACTTCTGGTGGAACCGGAAGGCCTGGAAACATCGATGCCTGGGGATAGTTTCGGCAGGTTCGAGATTGTTGCTACCCAAGCTTCGGGGACGGAAGCGTCGGGTAATAATGCAGTCTCCGAGCACGAAGACGCGCTTATCGAGCTGTTCCGTCACAAGTTCGAGGTGCCGGTCGAAACTTTTCTGCAGCAGATGCGCGAACAGCGTCAGTCGGTCGAGACACATCCCGTCTAAAGATTGAGTGGCCGGGCGGGGACGCCCGGCGCTCCATCATCTTGAAAAACAAACCTTCTATCGTAACGGGAATCGCTGTGCCACCCAAAATCAAAGGGGGATTGGCAGACGGGGCGCCAGTTCACCTCAGGCGCTAAAGCGCGGCGCATCTTTAAAAAACTTCACGGCACGAGTGAACTCGTGCCCTTCCCAAGGTGACGCGAAATCGGAGCACAGACTTGCCCTTCCCAAGGCGGCGCGAAGTGGGAGCAAAGACGTGCCCTTCCCCAAGGTGACGCGAAATGGGAGCAAAGACATGCCCTTCCCAAGGCGGCGCGAAATGGGAGCAAAGACATGGCCTTCCCAAGGCGGCGCGAAATGGGAGCAAAGACATGGCCTTCCCAAGGTGACGCGAAATCGGAGCACAGGCATGCCCTTCCCCAAGGTGACGCGAAATGGGAGCACAGACATGCCCTCCCCAAGGCGGCGCGAAATCGGAGCAAAGACATGCCCTTCCCAAGGCGGCGCGAAATGGGAGCAAAGACATGGCCTTCCCAAGGCGGCGCGAAATGGGAGCACAGACATGCCATTCCCAAGGTGATGCGAAATGGGAGCAAAGACATGCCCTTCCCAAGGTGACGCGAAATCGGAGCACAGACATGCCCTTCCCAAGGTGACGCGAAATCGGAGCAAAGACATGCCCTTCCCAAGGCGGCGCGAAATGGGAGCACAGACGTGCCCTTCCCAAGGTGACGCGAAATCGGAGTTTCCGTTGCCGCTGAAGGGGTGCCAAGCTGCGCTCGGCTTGGACGGGCAGAATGCCCGTCCCCACACACAGCCGTCCACACACTTGTCTGAACCGGTTAGACCTCGTCCTGTTCTTTTAACTTTGCGATTACTCCGAAATCTTCGAGGGTGGTGGTATCGCCTTTTACTTCTCCACTGCTTGCCAATTCCCTTAGCAAACGGCGCATGATCTTGCCGCTGCGCGTCTTCGGGAGCATATCAGTGAAGCGGATGTCGTCGGGCTTGGCGAGTGAACCGATCTCTTTTGCCACCCATTTTTTCAGTTCTTCTTTTAGGGCTGGTGTCGGTGTTACACCGTGCTCTAATGAGACGAAGGCGCAAATGGCTTGTCCCTTGATCTCGTCGGGCCGGCCTACTACTGCGGCCTCGGCTACCTTTTCGTGCGCCACCAGCGCCGATTCCACTTCCATCGTGCTGAGCCGATGGCCTGACACGTTGAGAACATCGTCGACTCGGCCCATGATCCAGAAATAGCCGTCTTTATCTTTGCGCGCGCCGTCGCCGGTGAAGTAGGTGGCGCCTCCGGGAATCTGCGACCAGTACTGACTCACATAACGATCGGGATCGCCATAAATTGTGCGCAGCATCGAGGGCCACGGCTGCTTGATGACGAGATAGCCGCCCGATCCCAAGGGCACGGGATTGCCTTCCATGGTGACGATTTCGGGCACCACTCCGAAGAACGGTTTCGTGGCCGAACCGGGCTTGGTGGCGATGGCACCCGGAAGCGGCGTGATCATGATGCAGCCGGTTTCGGTCTGCCACCAGGTATCGACGATGGGGCAGCGGTTATGGCCGATCAGTTCTCGATACCACATCCAAGCCTCGGGATTGATAGGCTCACCGACGGTGCCGAGCAGCCGGAGACTTTCCATTTTGTGTTTCTTTGGCCATTCGTCTCCCCATTTGGCAAAGGTGCGGATGGCGGTGGGCGCGGTGTAGAAGACGTTGACCTGATGGCGGTCGATGATGGACCAGAAACGATCGGGCTCGGGAGAATTCGGAGCGCCTTCGTAGATGAGAGTGGTTGCTCCGCATTGTAACGGGCCGTAGACGATATAGCTGTGGCCGGTGACCCATCCGATGTCGGCGGTGCACCAGTAGGTATCTTCTTCGCGGAGATCGAAAACATATTTTGTGGTGAGATAGGTGCCGATGGAGTAGCCACCGGTGGTGTGAACAATTCCTTTTGGCTTTCCAGTGGTGCCTGAGGTGTAGAGGATATACAGAGGATGCTCGGCGTCGAGCGGCTCGGCTGGACAATCATCGGAGGCTTTGGCCATCTGCTCATGCCACCAGTGATCGCGGCCTGCGGTGAGGTTGATCGGGGTTCCGGTGCGCTTGTAGACGACCACATGCTTCACTGTGGGACACGATTTCAACGCTTCTTCTACTACTGGAAATAATTTGACTTCGGCGCCGCGTCTATAGGATCCGTCTTGGGTGATTACTGCCACTGCTTGCGAATCGTGGATGCGATCGACCAGCGCGTTCGAAGAGAATCCGCCAAACACGATGGAATGAGGTGCGCCGATGCGGGCACAGGCTAGCATCGCTATGGGAAGCTCGGGCGTCATGCCCATGTAAATTGCTATGCGATCGCCTTTGCGGATGCCGAGATTCTTTAGAACGTTGGCGAATTTCTGAACTTCTTTCCAGAGCTGCTGATAGGTGTAGGTGCGAATTTCGCCGGGCTCGCTCTCCCAGATCAGTGCGGCTTTATTCTTGCGGGCGGTCTGCACGTGGCGATCAAGGCAGTTGTAGGAGAGGTTGATTTGTCCGCCTACGAACCACTTGGCCCAGGGGGGATTCCATTCGAGAACCTTGTCCCACTTTTTGAACCAATGGAGTTCTTCGGCGGCGCGAGCCCAGAATTTTTCTGGCTGCTCGACTGATTCTTTATAGAGGGCTTCATATTCGGCGAGGCTCTTGATCTGAGCCTTCTGAGAAAATTCCGCAGGTGGAGGAAAGCTTCGTTGCTCGTCAAGAATGGAATCGATGTTCACCTGCGTCGCGGTTAGATCAGACATGGATCGTCCTCGGGTATGGGTGCTGTTTCCAGCCTGAGGCTGGAATCGGATATTTTACCCCTTGGGCTGGGTACACTTTTTATATATTTCTTTGGAAGTCAAGTGCTCGAGCTTTAGCCACAGAGGACACGGAGAGGCACAGGGAAGCCGCTGCTAGTTTGGTTCTTAGACTGAAAGGCCTTAGATTTCGGGAGTTAGTTCGGCTACTGTTCCTCGCTGGAGCAGGTAGGCTCCTGGTCCTTGATGTCCGCGGATGGACCGACAGAATTCGGTTACTACGAATCCAGCGTTGACGGCCTCGCGGAATCCCCATCGTGTCGCATCGCGCCACTCTCTGGCCAATCCCATGTCGGCGCGCTCAACTTCCAGAATATCGCCCGGGATTTCGATGCTCACACGCTGGCGTCCTAGCGATTCCGATAGATCGGCTCGCCCTGGCGTCCCGCTCGGATCGAAGCGGACTAACGGAGCCAGCAATCTGAGGGCATCGAGCGTCTCTGCTCGCTGGTCTTTACCGGCGATTCGAATTGCCAGGCGGTCTCGCACACGCCGCGAATTCAGCATCCACCTCACCCACAGGCGATCGGTTCCGTTCTGATGCAACATGCTGGAAGTTTCGTGACCGTAGAAATTCACTTTGTAGGTTTCGGAAACTACACCCAGCTTGCCGAAATTGAGATGCGCGTTTCTACTCTGCAGCGGATCGAAGGTCCAAGTCATCTCATTGATGCCCATGGCCAGGGCTCGTTCGCGCTGCGCTTGCTTCAGCCGCGAGCCCAGGTCGAGGTGCCTGTAGGCATCGAGCACGGCAAGCATATGGGAGTGGATTGTTGTGTGGCCGTGCTCGCGACCGAGGAATCCGAAGGCGAAGCCTACCAACTTTTCTTTATCTTTATCTTTGTCTTTGTCGTGACCGTTCTTATCCTTATCAAAGGCTCCAACAAAAATATTGCCCGCTGCCTTGCAGGCGATGGCCAGCGTGAGGGGTAAGGTATCGTCATCCGCCATCCCCCAAACTTCTTTTTCTACCGCTCTCAGCTGGCTGAGCTCGTCGATACTCTTGAGGTCGCGAATTGTAACTTGTTGCGCACCGGCGCGGGACATCATCGCTGAACCTTGGCGTACTTCGAGGTCTTTTTGGGGGGCATGGCCATCTCTGCGCAACGTTCAGCTAAAGAAACACAACGGTTTACAGCACGGGTTGCGCGCTTGTCAATATTAATCAAAGTGGAGCTGAGTTGAACATTCCCTCAGCGGCTAAAGCCGCTTTTGATCTTTGCTGTGACGGCACGACTGAACGTCGTGCCCTTCCCATTCGCGGATCAGGCCGGGTTCTCTTTGCAGCGCCGAAGCGCCACGGTCCCAAAGCACGGTGCCACAGCCAATCAAGGGCCACATGGGTCTCGAAACACACATCGGCATTGCGGGGAGGACTCCCTGCGACAGCATTTTCCGAAGTAACGGTGCTGGGGTCTTTCGACTCCACGCAATCTCCTGCTTCGCCGGTGATTGCGTTCCGCTCAAGATGACAGGGTTTTAGGGAACGGCGCGGGCTGTTCCATGCATCTTAATCGACATGCTACCCTCGAACCGGAGACGACGACAACCGTGAAACCGATTACCCGGATTCTGCATTTGATCGTGCTTAATTTGAGCGTTAGTTTGGTCCTGCTGGCGGTGCTGGGGAGTTCTCCGCTGCTGGCGGCCGACCGCGGCACACTGGTGCGCGAGGCCGTTATCTACCTTTCTCCAGACACAACTTCCAACAAGCTGGCACAAGTGGAGCGCGGACGGGAATTGATTCTCCTCGACAAGAGCCACGACTGGCTACATGTCGAAGCGCTGCTAGGCTCCGATAAATCGCGCGACCCGGCGTTTGTTTTGGAAGACGAAGACGAGGGCAAGACCGTCAGCGGTTGGGTGCGCGATCTTGGGGTAGTGTGGGCGTCTACTCCGAGCGGAGACCGCATACTGTTTGGGGCCGCTGTCGATTCTGAAGACGAAGCCAGCCGCCGGCATGGACGCCGGGGAGCGGCGCAGGATGCCTCGCGCCTTTATCGGCGTGTCTACGATATTTTCCCGACGTCTCCATTTGCGAGTGAAGGGCTCTACCGTGCGGCTGACATCAAATGGCAGATGGACAGGGCTGACATGCAGTCTCGACCTTCAGCGCGCGAGAGGGACCCGATGCTCCGCCAGGGTATTGACGAAGAGTCTATGCGATTGGTGATGAAGAAATTTCCTGATTCGAAGTGGGCGCAGCTTGCCGCGTTTCATCTGATTGACAATAAACTTTGCGGAGACTGGCAGGGAGCCTCGAAGTGTCCTGACAAGGAAGCTGAGATTTATGAGAAATATGTGAAGGAACATCCTGAGTCTCCGGATGCTCCCGAGGCACTGTACAACGCAGCTTCGCGCCGGGCGGCGCTGATTGAGATTTATAAAACTGAAGAACAGCCGAAGAAATCCGATCAGTCGAAGGATCTGGCCATCGGGCTCGCGCAGCAGTTGATCTCGAAGTATCCGCAAAGCGACTGGTCATCGCGGGGTCAGACGCTGCTTTTTCTGGTGCAGGGCGGAGTTCCGACTTATGGAAACACGCTACAGTAGGGGACGGTGCGCGACCCCGATAACATTGTGATGGCTACGCACGATCATGCAGCAATGTTGGAAGTGGCTTTGGCGGAAGCTCGCAAAGGGCTGGCTGAAGGCGGGATTCCGATTGGAGCTGCAATTTTTGATGACGAGGGGAAGCTCATTGGATCGGGGCACAATCGACGGGTGCAGAACGGCGATCCTTCCTTGCATGGGGAGACAGATGCCTTCCGCAATGCGGGACGACAGCGCAGCTATCGCAAGCTGACGATGGTGACGACGCTGGCTCCTTGCTGGTATTGCAGCGGACTGGTGCGACAGTTTGGCTTCGGCACGCTGATCGTGGGAGAGAGTCGCAACTTTCAAGGTGGGATGGAATGGCTCCGGTCACTCGGAGTGCGAGTGTTTGATCTCGACTCTTCGGAGTGCGCTTCATTGTTGAGCGAATACATTCGCCGCAATCCGGCGGTTTGGAATGAGGATATCGGCGAAGAGTGATGGTTCGCGTTGCCTGGCATCTACACAAAAGTGTTTTCAGCACTGCGGCTGACCTCAGCGGCTAAAGCCGTCGCCGAAAACAAGCTTGTTATCGCAGCGGTAAACCGCTGCGCCACCCAAAGGCAAGTGCTGGCTCTAGTTTTCAGCAGCCTGTGAACTCGTGCCCTTCCCAGAATTGGCAGCTCGCACGAATGAACTCGTGCCTCTCTCTAAATCACTGCTGATCGGAGTTTTTCCTTAGCCTGTTAAAACGTGAGAGACAAAGACATCTGGATCTGGCGCGGGCTGCTTATGGTTTTGTTGGTAATGCCTAAGCCGCTTAGAGTCGGGCAGACGTAGAGGTCGGTGTAGCTTGAGTCGCAAGGGTTCGAGGTGGACGGTTGTCCAACGTATGGAAAACCCTGAAAGTTGATGTTCTGACTTATATCGTCGATCGGAATGTCGAAGCTGGCGGTGTTGGTGAGATTGAATAAGTCGAAACTATATTTCAGGGCGTAACGTTCGGTGAGCTTTGTCATCTTTACGATCTCCATGTCGGCGCGCTTTTGCCAAGGTTGACGGAAGATATTGCGCTGGCCGTTGGCGATGAAGTTGGTCTCGTAGGGGTCGTTCGCGGGAATAGCGCCATTTAATGCGCCCTCGCTTAGCAGAGGAATACCGAAACAACTGGCGCTAAGAGCGGGGATATCGGGGTTCACTCCTGATGCACCGGTAACGGCCTGCTTTGGCGTGCAACCGGAGAGGGGAACGACTGGATTCGTGATGCCGTCGTTCACTCCGTAGAAAATGCTGCCAACCGCGCCGGAGTAATCGATGACGCTGTAGGGCTGTCCACTCTGGAGGACGGTTAGACCTGAAATCGACCATCCATCGGCGAATTTTCCTTTCAGGGAAGATTCGGCGTAGAACTTCGGCAACTCGTAAAGATAAGTGAAATTGATGACGTGAGTGCGATCGAAGTCGGATAAGCCGTAACCGGAGCGCAAATTCTGAGGATTGTTGCCGTTGTAGAAGAGTCCCATGGCGCTTTGTTCGTCGGTCGCATGCGAGTAGGTATAAGAGAAGCCGACCTGGACGCCATGACTCATGCGCTTTTCTACGTGAGTCTGGAGCGCGTTGTAGGCGGAGATGCCGGCGGCGGTGTAGGACTCGGACTCCGAGGAGTAGCCAATATAGGGAACGCGGAGATCGACATTTCCGCCTTCGAAGTTTGATTGATAGGGCTGACCGCTGTTGGGTAGCGTACCGTTGGGCAAATTGGTTGGACAAAACGGAGAGCAACTCGCTGACGTCTGTATGGAGTAGCCGTAGGTGTAGTCCTGCTCAAAGGGCGTGCCGGGCCTGATGGGACTGGAGGGTGAAGCAATCCGCGCCTGGTTGAAGGGCAGAGGGACGATCTCATGACGACCGAGATTGCCTACGTAGCCGATTTCAATCGCTAGATCGTGACGCGGCTGCCATTGGATGTTGAGCGTCTGGTTGAGGGTGTAAGGGAGTTTGTTGGCGCGGTTGTAATCGGCGAAAGAGAAGAGCGGTATCCCGGTTGAGATTGCCGTTGCATTGGGGAGACTGAGATCGGCAGGATTACCGGTAGGAGGAGGATTGAGCGCCGGTCCCCATGGGGCTTCGAAATTGCTGCAATTGGAATACCCGTAGACGCTGCAGGAGGTCTGATTGACCCAGGGCGGGGTCTGGTTGACTCCGAAGGGACCGCCGGCGATCACACCGGCGGCAAAACCTGGCGAGAGATAGGTGAAAAGTTCGCCGCGATCGTAGTACATTCCCCAGCCTGCGCGCACTACCAGCTTGTCATTGAACTTCCTTGGGCTCCAAGCAACACCGAGGCGCGGGGCGAGGCCCCACTGGCGGCCGGTGAGGGTTGAATTGCTGACACCTTTGCTTGGGAAAAGAGGATTGTTACCGGCGACGATGAATCCGTTGGAAACGATGGTGTCGGTGGCGGCGTCGTAGTTGTAGGCTGCGGGATCGAAGTTGAAGATCTTTCCGTATTTCTCGGTGAGACCTCCGTGATCGTCGAAGCGCAGGCCAGCACTGATGCTGAGATTGGTGCGGAGTTGAAACTTATCTTCAAGGTAGAGGCCATCTTCATTCGAACGGTAGTAACGGTTGGCGTCACCTTGCAGGAAGGTGCTCGCAATGTAGCCATTTGCGGTGTAGGTGATGGGATTGCCTGCAAGGAAATTGGCGAAGTTGGTGAAACCGATCATTCCTGAGTTGGTTCTTCGATCGCGGGCGTTGAGCTGAGTACGGGAGAAGCTGCCGCCGAAGGTGATTGTGTGCTTGCCGTGGCTCCAAATGGCGTTGGCGGAAGGCATCCAGCGATTTTGAAAAGCTCCGGTGAAAGCGCCCTGCGATGCTGCGGTCGATCCGATATTGATGCCGGCGTTGAAGACCTCGTTGGTATTGAGTGGAGAATAGTTCCCTAAATCGTCGACGATGGTAATTCCCGGGAAAACTGAAGAACCAAATGCATTAATGTTCATCTGCGCCGGAGTGAAGGGCTGCGCAATGGTGCTGTAGTACTTTTCGCGAATGAAGCCGAATACCTCGGTGAGGCTGAAGGTTGGCTTGATGGATTGCGTGTTGGTAATGCTGGCAACCTGACTGCCAGCGTCCAGGCGTTGGGTGAAGCCTTGCACGGAGGAATAACCGAAAGGCGCCGTGGTGGGATCGTGCTGGTAGTAATACTTCAATGCCAATGTGTCTTTGGAGTTGACCAGATAATCCAGGTCGGAGGCGGCTTTGTCAGCTATGAAATAAGCTGGCTGCGTGATGAAGGCATTCTCGGGAAAATTAAGGGTTGGAGTGAAACTAGGATTCGCTGAGGGAATCAGGTACTGGCCGTTGGGCAGCGTGTAGTTCAGAAGGGCGTAGGCGACCGGATCGATGGTGAAGGGTCCAGCTGAGCCTGGCGGATTCGGCGCGACCACAGGGGTCACACAAGCTGGCTCGCCAGCCGCGCCGCATGCCCAGTTGTTATTGGCGACAGCAGCCAATGCCTGCGCGCTGCGATCATCAGTCAGCCCAGTTGGAACAGCGGTTCGGGAGGTACCGATTTCCAGATCAGAAACGTGAGTGTGCTCATAGCTCAGAAAACCAAAGAGTTTGTCTTTGATGAGCGGGAAGCCAACGGTTCCACCGGCGACGTAACGGTGTAACTCGGGCACTTTTTCATTGCTGGGAATGTTTTGATCCTGGTTATAGAAAAAAGGGGCGGCGTTGAGCCAATCGGTTCCGCGGTGAATGTAGGTTTGGCCGTGGATGGCATTGGTTCCGGAGGCGGTGCTCATGTCGATGTTCGCGCCGCTGGTGGAGCCTTGTTGGGTGTCATACATGGAGGTGTTCACGCGAAATTCCTGAATAGTTTCCGGGGCGGGAGTGGGAATACCTTGGCCGACGGCCAGATAGGGCGATGCCGAACTCTGAATTATTTCCGCCGTCGTGCTGGAGGCTCCGGCGACGCCGGTATTGTTTACGATGCGCGCTGAGGTTACGGCGCTCGTGGTCTTGCCGTTGAACAGGACGCTGGCGTCGACTCCATTGAGCAGGAACGTGTTGCTGGTATCACGTTGACCGTTGGCCCAGATCGGCTGATTGCCGAGGCCGGCGTTGGCGCCGGTTCCGGGTGGGAGTTCGGCGTTCACGCCGGGAGAGAGAATGGCGAGTCCGGTGAAGCTGCCGGTGGGCAGCGGAACAGCGTCAATTTGATTCTGCTCGAGGATGTAGCCGTTAGTGGTGTCGACGGCGTTCATCAATGGTTCAGCCTGAACTTCTACGACTGTTCCCACCTTGCCAACCAGGAGTGCCACGTTGATGGTGGCGGTACGATCCGCTTGAACGGTGATGGACGGTATCTTCTGAGTTTGGAAACCTTCGTGAGTGAAGGTTAGGGTGTAGGTGCCGATGGGCAGGTTGACGAAATCGTAGCTGCCGTTCGCGTTGGTCTTGAGGGTGCGTGTCAGTTGAGTCTGATCGCCTACGATGGTCACGAGCGTGTCGGGTAAGACGCCGCCGGTCTTGTCCGCGACGGAGCCGGTGATGCCTCCTAGGGTCTGCTGCGCCTGGGTCTGCGGAGCAAAGGTCAGGGATATCCACAGGGAAGATGCGGCGAGGAACGCAGCCAGTTTGATTCTTCTAGGCATTAATTTCTTGGGTGGCATTTTCGTGAGCATCGATTTCTTGAGCATCGATTTCATGAGCATCATGACCTCGGAGAAACTTGAACACAATAGCGCAGCGCGGCCGCGAACGGTCGTTCCAGTTCTGTGATATTGAAAACGATGTTCGCGGCAAGGCTGGTTTGCTCGCTGCTGCACGCAAAAAACGATGCACCGAATGTACGCGAGTCGGGGGTGGAATGAAAGGCGTTCCGGTAGTCAAAATTTCTTTGGGATAGATCAGATATTTCTATCGCGGCAGAGAATCCGGCGGCATCTCCGCGACCTTAGTCGTCCGCTAGCGCCGCCTGCTTATTGCGGGCGCGGAACGCAAACCACAACAATCCGGCTGTCAAATAAGCAAGATAAACGTACGGCAACTTGCCATAAGGTCCCTCGGGCATGGGATATAGATTTCCGACCAGGGCAAGTAACATGGCGAGACCTGCCAGCCACGGGATAATCTGCGCTCCGGGACGAAAAACGTTATGAGTGCGCAAGTAGTGGGGCAGGCCGACGCAGACTAATCCGTAGGCCACGATGAATCCGTAGGTGGCGAGTGAGCCGAGCCAGCCGTAAACGTCTAGTCCGCTGGCGCCACGCGCAGCCAGAATAGCGACGGGTAATAGCGCTGCAACTCCGGTGATGACTACGGCGCGACTTGGAGTTTGATTTGTGGCGTGGGTGGCGCGCAGGGAGTTGTGGGCGAGTCCATTGTGCGCCATCAGCAGCAAGACCCGGGCTGCCGCGGTAATGCAACCTAGAGTGGCGGCAAAGAGACTCACGAGCACGCCAATGTCGATCAACAGTCCCAGCCACGGAACGCCGCTGACGCGAGCGACAACGTGCATGGGATCCTGGCTTGCGCCCAAGTCTTGTCCAACGGTGTGAAAGCCCAAGACTTCGGCATAGGCGCAGAGCACGAAGAAGGCTCCCGCGAGAATTGAACTTTGGAGGACTGCGCGTGGAATTGTCTTGAGAGGATTACTGGCTTCGGATCCCAGTGTGGTTGCACTTTCGAAGCCGACGAAACTGAACAGAGCGAGCACTAACCCGAGGCGCAGGCCGCTGCCGGTCATACCATGGAGATGAAGCTGTTCCCAATCCAAGTGCCAGCCGTGGCGTATCAGAAGCAGGACGACGACGATCACTATTATGGTGGCGGAGGTGGCTTCAATCCAGAGCATGAGACGGGCGGAGATTTTTACGTCGCGATAGGCGATCCAGATTGAAATTCCGGTGACTAGAGCGGCTAATAAAACGGAAGAATAGAGATGACCGGTGGCATCGTGCAGCAGAACGTTGGCATAGTGGTAGAAGCCGCCAATGACGCTTGATCCCGTGGCTACGTAGGCGAGGAGCAGGCTCCAAGCAACGGTTGCGGAGAGCCAGGGAGGCAGCGTCATCGACGCATAGGTATACAACGAGCCGGGCGACGCGGAATGGCGGGCATAGCGGCCGATGCAAAGCGCGACCAGCACGATGGCTACGGTCGCCAGCACATAGGCCAACCAAGTGCCGTTACCGGCGAGCGCACAAACCAGTGGAATCGTGGCTGCAGGTGAGCTTGTGGGAGCTATGGTCGAGACCGACTGCGCCAAGGTTTCCATTGGCGAGAGAATTTCGCGACGCAAACCATAGTCAGGTATCTCAGAATTCTGCAAGGCTGTTTGCGTCATGCGGGGAATTTTTCCTCAAGTTGTGTTGGGGTGGGATTGTATAACAGCGAGCGCGGCGGCCAAGGAAAGTGAATCGGATCGAAAAAGCGGTGTATTATCTGGCAACGTTTTAGCGGCTTTGGCCTATACGACTGGCAAGTTACTACTGGCGACAGAAAAGAGTATTTGATGAAGTTTGATAAAGAGCTATTGCGGAGTCTTCCAAAAGTTCTTTTGCACGAGCACCTGGACGGTGTGTTGCGGCCAGGAAGCGTGATTGAGTTGGCAAGGGATGCTGGGTACAGCGGGCTTCCGACCGCTGATCCTCAGGAGTTGGCGCAATGGTTTCATCGCGGCGCGAACCAGGGGAGTCTTGCTAAATATCTGGAAGGCTTCGCGCACACCATTGCGGTCATGCAATCGGAGGAGGCTTTGGAGCGCGTAGCTTATGAACAGGCCGAGGACCTGAGCAAAGATGGCGTGGTTTATTTCGAAACTCGCTTTGCGCCAATCTTTCACACGCAAAAAGGATTGACGCATCAACAGGTAGTCTCGTCGGTATTGAAGGGATTGGAGCGAGGCCGCAAGGATTTTGGAATCGCTTCGGGATTAATTATCTGCGCCATGCGCAATATGGATGTGTCGCTAGAGATGGCAGAGCTGGCGGTGGATTTCCGTGAACGCGGAGTTGTGGGATTCGATCTGGCGGGAGAAGAGGGCGGCTATCCTCCGAAGAAACATGTAGACGCTTTTCACTACATTCAGCGGCAGAATTTCAATATCACGATTCACGCTGGGGAGGGTTATGGCAAGGAATCGATCTGGCAGGCGATTCAATATTGTGGAGCACATCGGATCGGACACGGAACGCGGCTAATCGACGACATCGCAGTGGTCGACGGCAGGGCGGTTAAATTAGGCGATCTGGCTCAGTACGTTCTCGATAAGAGAATTCCGCTGGAAATTTGCCTTATCAGTAATGTTCATACCGGGGCTACACCTAGCCTGGGTGAACATCCTTTCAAGATTCTTTATCAGGAAAAATTTCGGGTCACCCTTAACACTGATAATCGATTGATGAGCAGCACTAGCATGACGCAGGAGTTTGAGGCTGCAGCGGAGACTTTTGGTTTGTCACTGGATGATTTCGAGAAGATCACTATTAACGCAATGAAAAGCGCATTTTTGCCTTACCGCCAACGCTGTGATTTCATTTACTCGATCATCAAGCCTGGTTACGCCAGGATTCGTAAGTCGGTGAACTCATCGATTTATTCACAATAACGATGGGAATTCTAGTCTCGACATGCAGGAAGTGTAATGGCCTCGATGAGACATTTAGCTATACGGTCTATTCTGGCGCTCATGTTACACGCTTATCTGGCAGGTGTGCTTTGTGCGCAGAACGCAACAACGGCTTCGTCGATCGTTGTCGCGCCGATCGTTGCTTCGCCGATCTTTACTTTTCCGATGCTTGCTTCGCCGATCTTTGCTTCGCCGATGCTTGCTTTTCCGATCCGTGTCAAGGTTGTCGTGGTGACGATGTTTGAACGCGGGGAAGACACGGGAGACACTCCAGGCGAGTTTCAACTCTGGGTGGAGCGTGAGCATCTGGACCAAGTTCTGCCGCTGTCTGCCGGCTATCACCACGTGCGCCTGAACAAGGATGGAGTCCTCGGGATGGTCACCGGAGTTGGTACCGCGAAAGCAGCAGCGTCGGTGATGGCTCTCGGACTGGACCCGCGCTTCGATCTCTCTAAAGCATATTGGATTGTGGCCGGTATTGGCGGAGGCGATCCGGCGGATGTGTCGCTGGGCTCAGCGGTCTGGGCCGACCATGTTATTGATGGCGATTTGGCTTTCGAGGTTGATGCTCGTCAGATTCCTGACAGTTGGCCAACTGGGTACCTCCCACTACGGAAAGGCTCGCCTTACGAACTCCCCGTCAGCAACCTGTACGGAGAAATCTACACGCTTAACCCAACGATCGTTGACTGGGCGTTTCGGCTCACGCAAAATGTGCCGCTTTCCGACTCGGACGCTTTGCGGGTGTCACGCTCACGATTCTCTGGGTTCCCGAACGCGCTGAAGGCGCCGTTTGTGGCCCGAGGCGACACGTTATCGGCAAGCACGTTTTGGCATGGCTCCAAAATGGATGAGTGGGCTAATGCCTGGACTCGCTACTATACCGGCGGCCAGGGCAATTACATGGTCGCGGCAATGGAGGATTCTGGCACACTGCAAGCTCTCACCTTTCTAAGTCAGGCTGGGCGTGTGGACTTACAACGTGTCCTCGTGCTGCGGACCGTCAGTAATTATGACCGCGAGCCTCCAGGGATGGCCGTCGCCGAAAGCCTGAAAGAAATGATTTCCGGTAATTACTCCGCTTACTTGCCTGCTTTGGAAGCAGCTCAACTAGTCGGCGACAAAGTTGTGCGGGACATTGTTGAGCACTGGGCCGAGCGCGAGTCGGCGATTCCCCACACGCCTTAAAACAGCCTTACCGGGAAAGCGCTGCTAGTGTCTCTGCGAGGACTAACGTTCCGCGGGCGATGTCTTCCGGGGATGCATATTCGTCGGGACGATGACTGTATCCGTTGCGGCAGGGGATAAATAACATTCCGGTGGGAGCAATGCGCGACATGAACAGGGAGTCGTGATAGGCACGACTGACCATGGGCAGAAAATCAAGATTGTGTTTTCGGCAGGATTCGGAGAGGGCTTCAACTACCGCGGGCGCGCAAACGGCGGGCGCATCGGCGTTCAAGAGTTCGGTGTGAATCGAAACCTGGCGTTTCGCCGCAATCGAATGAGCAGCGCTGTCAAGCTGTTGCATTACACGGTCGCGACGAATGAGATCTGTGTCGCGAATGTCAGCGCTCAAGCGGACCCGACTGGGAATGCTGTTGACCGCGCCGGGGAAAACTTCGCAGATGCCGACCGTAGCTACGGTATCGACGGCTCCTGTGGTTAGCGCGGCGTTCTCGATCGCCAGGACTAATTCGGCTGCGGCGCAGAGCGCGTCGTGGCGGTCGGGCATCAGTACTCCGCCGGCGTGGCCGCCTGAGCCTTCCATCAAGATGCGCAGGCTTGCCGGAGCTGCAATGCTGGTTACTACTCCCAACGGAATTCGCTGCCGCTCTAGTAAGGGACCTTGCTCGATGTGCAGTTCGACGAAAGCCTTGTAGTACGTAGCTGGCAATTTGACGGTCTCTATATCTCCGCTCAAGCCAGCTTTTTCGCGCACTTCATCGAGCGATGCGCCTTCGCTGTCTTTCAACTTACGTGCGGCTTCGGGAGCGAGAGTTCCGGAGAGCATGCGGCTGCCAATACATCCAATTCCGAAGCGCGTTGGTTCTTCTGACGTGAATACGAGCAGTTCAATGGAATGGCGGGGACGGAATCCGCTACGCTGCAAGGCTCGAATCGCTTCGAGACCTCCGAGGACTCCGACGATGCCGTCGTATTTGCCCGCATTCGGAATGGCATCGATGTGAGAACCCGTGCCGACGGCAGGAAGCGCGGGATCGGAACCGGGCCAGCGTACAAATGTGTTTCCGATTGGATCCTGACGTACGGTTAGACGGGATTCTTCACAGCGGGATTTCAACCACGCGCGAGCCTTCAGATCGGTGGGGGTAAAAACAATTCTCGTTACTGCGGGCGCTTCTGCGTCAGAAATTGCGGCCAGCGCTTCAATCTCAGACATCAGACGATTCTGATCTACTTCGATTTTCATTCGTGCGAACCTGTTAGGGGATGACGGTTCCAATCTTTGTAGATGAGATATTTTGCGGGGATTTTTCCTATCGCTCCAAACCACTGCGGGCACCACGGTCCCATCCAAATGAAATCTCCGGCCGTGACTGGATACCAGGAATCGCCGAGGCGGTAGATTCCACCGCCTTCGAGCATGACGAGTCCGTGCTCCATGACGTGCATTTCGACCATACTGAGCGCAGCGCCGGGCTGATAGACCATGGTATTGACGGCGAAATCGAAGCTCATCTCGTCCGGCAAAAGAGACTTCACTTGTAAATCTGGATCGTCCCCGAGAGGAAGCGAGGTAACGTTGTCTTCGTGCGATACGATCACATGCGGTGGTGCGGTTCCGGCCAATGATGTGTAGGGTTTTTCTATCACGGCCACGCGACTCTTCTGGGTTGCCGTAATGCGGTGAGTCGTTCCTGAGGGCACGTAAGCGTAGCCGCCTGCGATGAGTTTGCTTCGCTTATCCGACGCTTCCAGTTTGACAGCGCCTTCCATCACAAAAATAAAACGTTGCGCGCGCGTGCCAACCATCTCTCCGTCTGCTTCAAATTCCGCGGTGTACTGGGTAAACTTTGCACCGAGGGCGGGGGACACATGCACAATGGCGGCACAACCTTTCATGCCAGGCAGCGTTGTACGCACAAATGTGTCGGGCGTCAGCAGAAGATGATTGGGCTGCTGCGAGCTTCGGGTGGTGCCGAGATTATGCATGTCGCTTCTTTCTCTGAAACTCAGCTTTGAAACTCAACTTTGAAACTCAGCTCTGAAACTCAGCTCTGAAATTCAGCTTTACGATTCAGCATAAAACTTAGGTGACGATGCCAGCCGATCGAGTAAGCGCAATCCGCAGTCGATTGCCTTCGCCACATCCTCGACATTTACTGACTCCGCTGGATCGTGGCTGATGCCGCCAGGCGTACGCAGAAAAATCATGGCGGAGGGAACTTTCTCAGCCAATATCATGGCATCGTGGCCGGCGCCGCTCACCATACGGTGGGGTTCGCAGCCCGCTCCTCTGACGGCCTTGTCGAATTCGCTTACTAAAAATGGATCCATGGGAACGGCACGCTGGTCCATCAGCACACTCCATTGCACGCCTAATTTCCGACGCTTGGCGATATCTTCTGCTTGTTGAATGAAATAATCTACTGCCGTCTTTCGTGCTTGGTCGTTTTGGTGACGCACGTCTAGACTCAGCTTTGTTATACCGGCGATGACGTTCACGGCGTCCGGTTTCGCTTGAATTGCGCCGACCGTGGCCACCAAGCCGGAGGCGCTCTGCGCCTTGTGTTCAACTGCGGTGATCCATTCGGCGGCGGCAGCGAGAGAATCATAGCGGAGATTCATCGGCGTTGTTCCCGCATGATTCGCACGGCCGGTGAAGGTGAATTCCAAACGGCTCTGGCCAGCGATCGCTTCGACGACTCCTAGCGGACGACCGATATTCTCTAGCACCGGCCCTTGCTCGATGTGGAACTCCAAATATCCGAGGACACCGTCGCCGATTTTTGCCTGGGCAATTTCGGTTGGATTTAAGCCGAAGTTTTCAATGGCACCGCGTATCGAAATTCCTTGCGCATCCTGGCGACTCAGGACCTCATCGTCCAGGGTGCCGATGAGGGCGCGGCTGCCGATAAATGGTGTGGAGAAGCGAACGCCTTCCTCCTCGGAAAAACCGATGATTTCGATGGCGAAGGGAAATTTGCGGCCGTTGAGCGCGCTGAGCAGCGCAATGCCAAGAGCTACTCCGAGAAGGCCGTCGTAGGCTCCGGCATTGGGGACAGTATCCAGATGCGAGCCTATGAGCAGGAGTGGTGCGCCCGATTTTGTTGCCGGATAAAACATACGTTGATTTCCAACGGCATCAATCGTTGATGTGGCTCCGAGTGGAACAAGCCATCCCGCGATTTCGCGGTGGCAATCCCGCATGGGCGAGGACAGAAACGTACGACGGATGCTACCTGCATCTTCACTGAAGCGGGCGAGCGTCTGACAACGCGCAATGACCTCGCGGGCTAAAGCTTCGCTGTCATGCAATTTTGGCGTCATGCGATTAGGTATCGAGCAGGCCGCTTCATCCTTGGCGACGAAGTCGCGCCTGAATGCTGCCGTGCGGTTCGTCGACCGGCACAAAAATTTCATTCGGATTGTCCTGCCCAAAACGCGAAAGATCCACGAGCAGGCAATGCTTGTTCGGCATGGCTAATTCGATGTCTTCAATTTCAGTAACCGCTTCTAACGCAGCTTTTCCCATGGCGTACAGGGTGTGCTGCACAGATTTGCTCTCATGTCCGGCAAATTGATTCAGCAGAATTTCGCGGACTTTCGCACGCAAAATAGTGAACTCTGCATCGGCCTGGGCATAATTCCAACTCGCACGAACGGCGGTACCTAGCAGCCGGTCTTCCGACGGGGGCAAGGTGGTCAGCGAATCTTGAATGTAACCCTCGAATGCGGACCCTGACGTCTTCATGAGGATGAGGTTCTCGAATCCTGAGGCGACGGAAAAATTGCTTGACCGAGTTCGCGTCACCTTGGTTGTCTGGATTTCACCGCTTGCCTGAATAAACGTCGTTGGATGAGGCTTTCCGCCGCTTTGAAGATGCTCCCATGCTTTTTCAGATATGGAAACCTCAGCGACTGACACTTGTGAATTGCGGCTGAGAAGAAACTCGATGAGTTCTTTGGCGAACTCCTCGATAGATTCGGCAGCAGAATTTCTTGCGAGGGAGTAGACCGTATTTTTCATGGTGTCGGTGGGAAGAATTTTGCTGTTGTCACCTTCCAGAAAACACGGATCAAAATCTCCCTGCAGCAACACCTCGACGGTCCATTCGCGAAAGTCGTGCCAACCTGCCTTGCGCTTTACCTGGACTAGACGAACTCGCGACTTCCCATATTTGTTTTCAGCAACTGCAATCATGCTTTAACTTCCTCGATATGTAGTGTAGCCATGCGGGCTCAGAAGCAGCGGAATATGAAAATGCTGTTCGCCATCCCGAACCTGGAACGTGATCTCCACCATCGGATATAAGCCGTTTACCTTGCAGGCACCGAAATAGGTTGCAGTGTCAAAATGCAGACGATAAGTACCGGGAGTTAGCGCTTCGTTTTCGGACAGTAATTGAGCGCAGCGGCCATCATGATCGGTGTGCGCCGATGCCAACGATCGCCAGTTGCCGCTTGCCTCTTGACGGTCCAGGCGCACTGGAACCTTCTCTGCCGGTTGGCCTTGAGCAATGTCGAGAACGTGGGTTGAAATGCGGGTCATATATATCCCTAATATGTGTGTCTAAATTTGCAACCACTTTCTCAGACGAATCTGAGTAATCTGGCGTTGTTGTTCCGCAGCTTCTCGAAGTTCGGTTGTTTCGTCATTTTCCAGGCGGCGATGCAAAATCGCGAGAATCTCCTCCGGCGACTTGCCGGTTGCGCATACGATGAAGATGCGGTTGAAGCGGCGTTCGTATTCGCGATTGCCGTCGGCGAGCGCAACTTTAGCAGAATTGTCGGCGTCGGTGACTTTCCGTTGCTCTTGCTCTGACCAAGCCATGGACTGATGCGTCGTCGCAGTCCGTACCCGCGACTCATCGATGCTTGATTCACCAATCCGAGGATGGCTGCGAAATGCTTCCAGCCAGTCCGACTCTGCCAAACTGCACCAAATTTCGTCCGACGTAGCCAGAAGAGTGTCCTCGTCCGGCAGCGGCCTTCGCGCGACGATTCCTTCCGCCCAAGCTTGTGAGCCACAGCACGGCAGTATCTCATTCACCGCGGTGGCGACGGGAAGAAAATTCCAGCGTGCGAATACATCACTCATGGGATTTTCCTGCTGCCGCTGTGTTGCGCCCAAGTCGTTGCAGGAATTCCGCAACCAGATTGCCAGCTACGGCGGCGCGATATTTCGCGGTGGATCGAATATCGTCAATCGGCTGGATCACAGCAACGGCCGACTTCTTTGCCAGATGTATGAGCTCCTGGTCGACAGACTTTCCCTTGAGCATTCGTTCCAGTTCCATCAAACGAATTGGAATCGGCGCCACGCTGCCCAGCGCGATGCGAATGTCTTCAACGACTCCGGTGCGTAGCCGTCCCAGCGCGGCCACGCATACTTTCGAGATGGCCTGAGCGTTGCGAGCTCCCACTTTTCGCGCGTAATGAAGATACCCTGAAAAGCCGCGCGGAAGGCAGATGGCCCTGATCAGCTCATCGGGCGCCAACTGCATTTTCTTATATCCGGTATGAAAGCCGAGATAAGGCACCCGACGCTCGCCGCGAACGGACACCAGAATCAATTCGGCCTCGTAAGCTAGCAATGCCGGCAGTGAATCGGCGGCGGGTGATGCATTGACGATATTGCCCCCCAGCGTTCCGCGATTCTGGTTCGCGATTCCTCCTGTCCAACGAGCGGCGTTCGCCAGCAACGAAAATTCCCGGGCAATTACATTGTGCTCGCGCAGCTCGGTATAAGTGCATCCCGCCCCAATTCTGATTTCATCTGGCAAAAGCTCGATGGTTCGTAGCTCGGGCAAATTCCAAATATTCACCAACTTACGTGCCGGAAGTTTTCCTGCTGCGTATTGCACCATGACATCGGTGCCGCCGGCGATGGGTAGCCACTTACCCGGCTCCTCCGCGAGAAGCGACACGACGGTGTGCAGTTTGCCCGGTGCGATCAATTGGTAATCCGCGGGATCGGATCTCATGCGGGATTCCTAAGACGCGCGGCTTTAGCAACGGCATCGAAAATCTGCATGTAGCCCGTACAGCGGCAGAGATTGCCCGACAGGCCCTCGCGAATGTCGTCGAGTGTAGGATTGGGCTTCTTGTTCAAGAGATGGCAGCTGGCCAGTATCATTCCGGGGGTACAGATGCCGCACTGCGCACCGCCGCATTCCAAGAAAGCCGCTTGCAACGCGCTCAGTTGCGGCCCGTCGGCGAGGCCTTCGATTGTCGTGAGATTTGCGCCCGCTGCTTGCAGAGCTGGAATGAGGCAGCTATTGACCAAACGACCGTCCATCAAAACGGAGCAGGAACCGCACTCACCTTCTCCGCAACCTTCTTTCGCGCCGGTCAAACCAAGCTGATGACGCAGGACGTCGAGCAGTCTTTCCATGGGATACACGTGAACGGTTTCGAGCTTGCCGTTAACCGTCAGGGAAAGTTCGCATCTGCCTGGGTCGTCGGAGTGATCGCTCATCTTTCGCCAACGGCTGAGACTGCTGCGAAAATATCTTCGGGCAGAAGCGGGATGGAATTGAAGCGAGTTCCGAGCGCATCTTCGATCGCGTTGAGAATAGCCGGTGCCGGACCATCCATTGGAAGCTCGCCAATTCCCTTAGCGCCGTAGGCCCCGTGGACATTACCCATCTCTTCGAAGAAGACTCGAATCGGCGGTAAGTCGGCAGAGGTGGGCATGATGTAATTTGTCATCTGACCATTCTGCATGCGTCCATTTTGCCAGACGACCTTTTCATAGAGGGCGAAGCCGATTCCCTGGGCAACGCCACCGGCAATTTGACCCTTCGCCAGAATTGGATGGAGAACTTTGCCTACCTCCTGCAGGGCTACGAAATCTTCGACCTTAGCGCTGTAAGTGGAAAGATCGACGGCGACCTCGGCAACATAGATTGCCCAGGCAAAAGTGGCATAGGCTTCGCCACGATATTTTTGATCGTCCCAGTAAACACCTTCGGGGGCTTCGTAGCGCGCCAATGAACGGAGATGCGCATGCTCGGCAATGTGTTTTTGGCAGGCGGCACGAAATTGTTCCGGCGAGTACGATTCGGCTAGTTCGCCATTCGCGATCAGGGTTTGTTTGATTCCTAGAGCGGCGGAGCGCACGAGACTTCCTACGACCATGGCAGTGCGCGAAGCCACGGTTGGGCCGCTGTTTGGCACTTGATTTGTATCCGGCTGCGCGATTTGAACATCTTCGTAGGGCAGATTCAGAGCCTCGGCCGCAATTTGACAGAGCACGGTGTTGGTTCCCTGCCCAAATTCGGTGCTTGAAACCAGAACGCGGACGCTACCATCGGCGCAACCTTCAACGGCGACGACAGAAGCCAGATAGCGCTCGCCCGAACCGGTAAATCCCGCGCCGTGCAGAAAGGCGGCAACGCCCACACCTTTCTTGATTGGGCCTGTCTCGTTCTCTCGTGTGCGATTCTCCTGGGCAAATCGGGTTTTCTTTGCGGTGTAATCCGAGAGTTGCAGCGCGCGATCGAGAAGTTTTCCCAGATCAATTTCTTCGCGAATTGTTTGGTCGGTCGTGGTGGTTTGACCGGGCTGAAGGAAATTCCGGCGACGAATTTCTGCGGGAGAAATCCCAACTAATTGCGCGATGCGGTCCATGTGGCGCTCCATCGCGAAGAGACTCTGCGGCGCTCCGAATCCGCGAAAAGCCCCGTGCGGCGGGGCGTTTGTTGCTACGGCCTTGCCGCGGATGCGGACGTTGGGCCAATGGTAGGGACCTCCGGCATGAATGGTGCCGCGCGAGAGAACTACCGACGACAAAGTTGCGTATGCGCCGCCATCGATGGTGAAATCGATTTCTCCGCCGAGAATTTTGCCGTTTTTGCTGACGGCGGTACGGTGACGGGTGCGCGAGGGATGACGCTTTGTGGTCGCCGTCATGTCCTCGAGGCGGTCATAAATAATTTTCACAGGTCGTCCGGACTTCATCGCCAACAACGATGCGTGGCCGGCGATGATTGACGGATAATCTTCTTTTCCGCCGAATGCGCCTCCTGTCTCCATTTGCACGACGCGAACTTTGTCCTCGGCTAATCCGCATAATGTCATTAGGGCTTTGTGTATGTAATAAGGACATTGCAGTGAACCCCACACGGTGATGCCCTGCTCTGCATCGAAGGAGGCGATTACTCCGTTGTTTTCGATGTAAAGTTGCTCCTGCGCTCCGGTGGTGTATTCGCCTTCGACAATGTAATCAGCCTTTGCCCAGAGGGCATCATCGACTTCGCCCTTCGCAATCAAGAAGGTTTTGAATATATTGTCGGTTCCCCAAATGATTTGAGAGCAACGTTCACTCTCGTCCATGGTGAAAATCGGCGGCAGAGGATCGTATTCAATCGAGACCGCGTTGACGGCCTTACGCACGTAATACGGATCGGGATGGGCTAATAGAATGATTGGTTCTTCGGGATGATTCACTTTGCCATCGGCCAGGCAGGGCTGATCGTCGCCGATCAGAGCGATGCAATTCTTGCCGGGGATATCTTTTGCCGTCACGACTACGAATTCGGACCAGTTGAATTGCGGGTCGAATGAGATTTTCTTGATTGTGCCGCGCGGAATCTGGCTGCGAACGGTCGCACCGTAAAGCATTCCTGGCAAGGTCATGTCATCGATGTACTGCGCGGCACCGTTTACTTTGTCGCGGCCTTCCTTGCGCGGTACCGACTTGCCGATTGTGTGGTCCGCTGTCATGCGATGATTTCTTGTCCTCTCGGCTCGCCGCAAAATTTTCCAGCGCTGAACACTGGCTGCCCTCGCAGATATGTCGCTTTCACTACGCCTTGCAATCGCTCTCCCATGTACGGCGATATGGGATAACGATAATGCAATCGGTCTTCAGTCACTGTAAATTCTGCTTCCGGGTCGAAGACGACGAAGTCGGCGTCGCATCCTGCTGCAATGCGACCTTTGCTGGAGCTGCACCCGGCGAGCCGAGCTGGCTGCTCAGCCATCCAGCGGCTAAGATCGCTTAAGGTGAATCCGCGCCGACTGGCTTCGGTCCACATTACAGGAAGCGCAACGGAAAGACTTGTAATTCCACCCCACGCGGTGTTGAAGTTTCGTTCTTCGAGGCGCTTCATTGCCGGAGGGCAAGGCGAGTGATCGGTCGCTACCAGGTTGATAATTCCGTCTTCTAGGCCCTGCCACAGCTTTTCGCGATTTTCGCGTGAGCGGATTGGGGGCGCACATTTACATAATGTCGCTCCGTCAGGGATTTCGTCGGCGCAAAAATGTAAATAGTGGGGACAGGTTTCAACACTGACTGGAAGGCCTTCTGCTCGGGCGGCGCACAACTCCCCGAGGGCCGCGCTTGCCGAGAGATGGACGATGTGTAAGCGAAATTTGTACTCACGGCAGAGAGATAGTAGTAACCGGATCGCTGAGAGTTCAGCTTCTTCCGGCCGCGACTGCAGATAGGTTGAGTATCGGGTCCAGTCGACGTCTTCATTATTTTGCAGACGGCGCGTGGCTTCATCCACCGGGCCGGGCAGTTCGGCGTGAACCAGCAGCGGGAGGCCGGTCTGGGCTACGTGAGGCAACGCAGCGCGCAGCTCGGCCTCGGTGACCATGGTGAAACCGTCGATTCCGGGATGGATCAAGAAGCACTTGAAACCCAGCACGCCTGCGGCTGCTAGCGATTCGATCTCCGCTTGATTGTCGCCGACCACACCGCCCCAGGCTCCCCAATCAACCCAGCATCGATGTTGCGCGGCTTGGCGTTTGGCGTTGAGGGCGGAGACTGTTGTGGTTGCAGGCAGACAGTTGAGCGGCATATCCACCAGGGTGGTATAACCGCCCGCTGCCGCGGCTCGAGTTGCAGTTTCAAATCCCTCCCAGTCGGTTCGTCCCGGATCGTTGATGTGGACGTGGGAATCGACCAAGCCTGGAAGAATGACTGATTCGCCGAAATCTTGGATCTCTTTGTTTGCGGGGATTTGGTTGGCTGGAACGAAGGCTTCGATTATCCCACCGCGCACCAGGACTGCTCCGGGCCGGATTCCGTCTGGAGTTACGACGCGATGAGAGAGAAAAGCCTGGCCGCCCATGTCCGAGGCTATCGCGCCTTTGCGGCTTTTTCAACTTTGAGAAACTGGCCTCAGGCGCTGAAGCGCCCACCTATTTCGAACGGTTTAGCGGCACGAGTGGAACTCGTGCCCTTCCCAAAATCGACCGGAAGGGAGTTTTTCCGCAGGCTGCCAGGTACTTCTAGAAAAACTTTGCGTATTTCTTAGCGTTGCTTATACTTGCTCTCTTGTCTAGCGGCTGCGGAAGAGTCCATGTCGACCGATTTGCGCGCAGATTCATGGGTTGCTAATTTCAAGATGCCCTTGACGATTACGCGATGACGGAAGCCATCCACATGGACAACACTTTCATGACCCGTGCTATTCGACTTGCGGTCGACAATGTCCGCTTTGGACGTGGTGGGCCTTTTGGCTGCGTCATCGTTAGAGAGGGTGAGGTCGTCTCAGAAGGCGTGAACCAAGTCACCGCAACGAACGATCCCACGGCGCACGCTGAAGTGCTGGCCATCAGGCTTGCTTGCCAGAAGCTTCGTTGCTTCGAACTCAAAGGGTGTGAGCTCTACACATCCTGCGAACCTTGTCCCATGTGTCTGAGTGCAATCTACTGGGCGCGGATCGACAAGGTATATTTTGGCAGTCTTGCAGACGATGCGGCCCAAGCCGGCTTTGATGACTCTGCTATCTACAAAGAAATCGCCCAACCACTCGCACAGCGCAAGACTCCCATGATTCAGATAATGCGCGACGAAGCGCTGGCGGCATTTCGAGCTTGGAAAGAAAATCCGGGTAAGATTCCTTACTGAACGGCATTGAAGTAGATGGATGCTTGCTTTGGCGACCAATTTCAGTGGCTGCGGGGAACAATTCCACTCGAGGAAGACGATTGATCGATCGTTACTTCAAACTCACCGAAAACAAAACCACCATTAAACAAGAGATGCTGGGCGGTCTCACGACATTTGTGACGATGGCCTACATCATCGTCGTGAATCCACAAATTCTTGCGCAGGCGGGGATGCCGGCCGACGGCGTCGTGTTTGCAACTTGCATTTCGGCGGCTGCGGCGACGTTAGTAATGGGACTCTATGCGAATTATCCGATCGCACTTGCGCCGGGTATGTCGCTCAACGCGTATTTCACTTACGCCGTTTGCCTGAATATGCATGTTCCGTGGCAGACTGCGCTGGCGGTGGTGTTCTTTTCTGGCGTGTTGTTTTTGGTGCTGACGGTCACGCGTGTACGCGAACAAATTGTGAATGGCATTCCTGATTGCCTTAAGTATTCCACCGCGACGGGCATTGGGATGTTTATAGCCTTTGTCGGCCTGCGCAATGCCAAGCTCGTGGTCGCGAACCCTGCAACCTTTGTTGGATTGGGTAACTTCTCTGACAAGGAAGTACAAACCGCGTGTTTCGGTCTCGCGTTGACGATCGTGCTCATGGCGCGAAAGATCAATGGCGGAATTTTGATCGGCATCTTCGGAACTACGCTGGTGGGAATCTTGCGCGGTATTTCCCATTGGCCTTCGGCGATTCTGTCTCTTCCGCACCCTTCATCAACATTTCTTAAGCTGGACTTTCGCGGAGCTATTCATCTGGGCTTCCTAGAAATATTGTTTGCATTCTTGTTTGTCGATCTTTTCGACAATGTGGGCACGCTAGTCGGCGTATGCGAACAGGGCGGATTTATTAAAGATGGCAAAATTCCCCGCGTGGGCAGGGCTCTGGTCGCAGATGGTGTCGGCACGCTGTTTGGCGCTTTAACCGGGACATCCACGGTCACCGGTTATATCGAGAGTGTGGCCGGCGTGGCGGCGGGAGCGCGGACCGGACTGAGCAACGTTGCCGTGGCAGGGCTTTTTTTGATCGCAACCTTCTGCTCGCCCCTCGCTACGGCGATTCCGGCGTATGCCACGGCTCCTGCATTGATTCTGGTTGGCGCGCTCATGACGCAATCCATTTCGCACATCGAGTGGAGCGAATTCAGCGAGGCGGTTCCAGCCTTCATTACCATGCTTGCCACACCGCTGACCTTTAGTATTGCGACTGGTCTGAGCCTGGGGCTAATCTCCTACACGGTCGTAAAGATCGCGGCGGGGAAATTACGCGAAATTACCGCAGTTATATGGATTCTTACAGCGCTGTTTATTTTGCGTTATATCTATCTTGCTGTTGCATAGTCGGAATCCGACGGCCGGTATGGCTGGTGTCTGTCACTGCAGGGCACTGAGACGCGAAATCTCAGAATGAAAAGTGCAGCCCAAATCAAATTCACAGCATCTCAACTTAGTAGAGGCCTCACGCGATGAAGGTGTGGAGGAGCTTCAACAATATGAATACTCTCGGAAATAATCCTGGCCGCGGTCCGTGGTTTTTGATGGCTCGAATGGGCAAGCAGAGTCTGGCTTACCTTTTATCGTTGGCTCTATTGTTCGCAACCTTGCCGCAGGGTCTGTCAGCTCAAGACGCCCAGGCTCCGACGCAGGACGCTGACGCTTCGACCCCACCGGATGGACAAGGGCCTCCATACGCACAGCAGACTCCCGAGCAACTGCAACGTCTGGTAGCACCGATTGCGCTATATCCGGATTCACTCGTGGCACAGATTCTGGCAGCATCGACGTTTCCGGAGGAGGTTGTCGAAGCCGACCGATGGGTGCAGGCAAATCCTGATTTAAAGGGCGAAGCGTTAGGGCAGGCGGTTGACCAGCAACCTTGGGATCCGAGCGTCAAGGCGCTGACTGCGTTTCCGTCCGTCCTGGGAAATATGGACAAGAATCTTTCCTGGACATCCTCTCTCGGCGACGCTTACTACAATCAGCAACAGGATGTGATGGACGCAGTGCAGGTGATGCGCAAGAAAGCGCAGGACTCCGGCAATCTCAAGAGCACGCCGCAGCAAACTGTAACGACTCAGGATTCGGATATTGACATTCAACCGGCTGACCCTAATGTGGTTTACGTTCCGGCTTATGATCCGTGGCTGGTTTATGGATATCCCATCGTCGCGTGGCCGGGTTGGTATCCGTATCCTGGAATCTGGTTTGGCGGACCGTATCTCTCATTCGGAATTGGCTTCGGAATTGGGTGGTTTGGCGGATTCGGGTGGGGTTGGGGTCATTGGGGATTCGATTGGCATAATCACTACGCCCTTTATAACCACGGCAGGTACTACTCCCAGAGCAGAACTTTCTATAACCGTGACGCCTTTTATCGAGGTAGGGGTGGGCGCGGCGGAGTTTACAACCGTCCGGGAGCCGTGACCAGGCCTTTCAACGGAGATACTCGGGCGGCGCGAGGATACGCGGAGCCTCGCGGTGAGAGCGGCGTGCGTTCAGGCGCCTTCACCGGCTACGATCGTGGCGGCCAAACCCGCAGCTTTTCATCGCGTGGAAGCTCGAGCTTCCACGGGGGCGGTGGTGGTGGATTTCACGGTGGTGGCGGAGGGCATGGCGGCGGTGGGCGTCATTAGTCGTGGCTTGTACAAGCTTTAGTTTGTACTCCTGACGGTTTGTGAAATTTGGAAATGGAGATGAGTCGTATGCGGCCAATCAAGCTGAATGTCGATAAATTTCATGGGGCCAATTTTTTTGGAATAGCGGCGGTGGCTGTCCTATTCACAGTGTGCGTTCCTATATATTCCATGGCGCAGGAACACGGTCAGAAGACATTTTCATCACCGGAAGAGGCGAGCAAGGCACTGGTAGCAGCCGCCCAGAATAACGACGAAAAAATGATGATCGAGATCCTCGGGAGAGATGCGAAACAAATCGTCTACTCAGGAGACGAGGCCGAGGACAGTGAGAGCCGCGCTAATTTTGTGAAGAGATATAACCAAATGCATCGTTTGGTGAAAGAACCGGATGGAACTACTGTTTTGTATATCGGCGCGGAGAATTGGCCCACTCCGATACCGCTCGTGAACAAGGGCAAGTCGTGGTACTACGATACGGAAACGGCGAAGCAAGAGATTTTGTACCGGCGAATTGGCAAGAATGAAATGTCCACCATTCGCGTTTGCCAGCAGCTTGCGGCAGCGGAAAAGGAATATTCCTCTGCACATAATGAATACGCGAGAATTTTGAGCGACGACGGGCAACAGAATGGCCTTTATTGGAAGGCCAGCAATGCCGAAACCCAGAGCCCGGTGGGACCGCTGGTGGCTGCCGCTGTTGTTAAGAGCTCTGCAAACGGGCAAGACGGTGGGAGTCAGGGCAGTACGCCTACTCCTTATCGAGGTTACTATTTCCGCACTCTGACGAGTCAGGGAAAGAATGCCGCGGGCGGAGCTAAGAATTACATTGTCGACGGCAAGATGAAAGATGGTTTTGCTTTCGTGGCGTATCCGGCGGAATATAGGTCGTCTGGGGTGATGACGTTTCTCGTTGGCGCGGATGGAGTCGTGTACGAGAAGGATCTTGGCAAGAGGAGCGATGCTCGCGCCAATGGCATGAAGGAATACAACCCCGATTCTACATGGCGAAAAGCTGAAGAGGAGCAAGGGGGGAATGCCGGTGGGCAGAAGGCCCGGTAGGATGGTCTCAAATTCCAACTTACGTTAATCGCAGCGGTCATCCGCTGGTCATCCGCTGATCATCCGCTGGTCATCCGCTGCGCTATCCAACAGCTAGAACAAGCTGAAGCAGCAGCTCCTGCAAAACGATTTTATGAGACAGCTTGCAGCTAGCGTGCCGCGTCTCCCCGCAATCGAGTAGTCGACTTCCAGCGAACGAAAAGAGTATGCTGCTGTGGCTGGAAATAGGTAGCTCCGCAGATTTTTACTTCGATGGATGTCCGAACTTCACCATTAGAGGGTCGATCCGCAGGCGTGCGCGAAGCTGCTCTAACGCGAAATCAGATACGTGGATTCTGGGCGTCATGGGGAGGCTGGACGCTTGACGGCATGGATTCTTTTATCTATGCGTTGGTGCTGGTGCCATCGCTGCGAGAATTGCTGCCCCGCTCCGGCATTGCGGCCACCAAAGGAAACATCGGTTACTACGGCGGCATGCTGTTCGCTCTTTTTCTAATCGGCTGGGGACTTGCTTTCCTATGGGGGCCGGTGGGAGATAAGTTTGGCCGCGTACGTACTTTGATGCTCACGATTTTGTGGTATTCCACATTTACATTGCTGAGCGCTTTTGCGGTGAATGTGTGGCAGCTTGCGATTCTGCGTCTGCTGGCTGGCATCGGCATTGGCGGCGAGTGGGCGATGGGCGGGACGTTTGTGGCAGAGGAATGGCCCGAGCATCGGCGCGTCGCTGGGGCGGGATTCATGCACACCGGATATTACGTTGGATTTTTGCTGGCCGCATTGGCCAATTACGGTATTGGTAGCCATTTCGGCTGGCGTGCGATGTTTCTATTCGGAGGATTACCCGCGCTTTTGCTGGCGTGGATTCGGTATGGTGTTAGCGAGCCGGCGCGCTGGGTGCAGAAAGAGAAAGTGGTTCATGCCCTGGCATGGTGGCGTCCGCTGGCGACACTTTTCAATCCAACCTGGCGCCGTCGCACTATTTTGAATTCGTTGTTCATGCTGGTTTCGATCTGCGGTCTGTGGGCGGGCACGGTTTATGTTCCTACTGCAGTTACAGCTTTGGCGGAAGCCAGCGGCCGACATGCACCACAAACAACGCAGTTGGCTTCCTATGCAACCATGCTGGTTGCCTTTGCGACGATTCTCGGTTGTCTAGCGATGCCGACTCTCGCCGAACGGTTTGGACGTCGCGGGACCCTGGCCATATTCTTCGCTCTGATGCTGGTATTTATCGTGCTCACGTTCGGCAAGGTTTATTATCTGGGCGGGAACGCATTGCCGTGGTTCTTTGTCTGTCTGTTTTTCCTTGGATTGGGCGGGGCTAATTTCGCTGTGTACACGCTGTGGCTGCCGGAACAATATCCCACTGAATGCCGCGCCAGCGCGTTCGCGTTCTCTACTTCGTTAGCGCGCTTTGTTGGAGCAGGAATCACATTTCTGGTTGGAGCTGGCGTGCGCCACTACGGCTCAATCGGGACGCCGGTTGCGTTGACAGGGGTCGCGTTCGCCATCGGTCTGTTACTCATTCCGCTTGGCGCGGAGACGCGGGGACATCCTCTGCCGCTGTAGATCTTGCCGCCACCATGTCGTGATAAACATGTCATCGAGTGCCACCAAACGAGTGGCGTAACGATTTTCTGTTGAAGATAATCGATTATTCGTAACCGCGACTCATGTTATTCTTGGGCCGCAATGTAGGTTTTTTTGCGCTCGGCTGTGTCGATTGTCTTGCCCTCAGAATGGCGACAGAGGGTAGCGACAAAACAATTAGCCGGGAAAAATGGAGACTGATGCCGCCTGTCCCTAGCACTAATTTGTCGCAGCCAACACCTAGTTCCGCCCCGCCTTCAAACCATCGCGCCGCACTTTCGGTTGTTACCACGTTGTTTTTCATGTGGGGATTTCTCACGTGTCTGAATGACATTCTGGTGCCACACCTGAAGGCGATTTTTGATTTGAACTATGCCCAGGTGATGCTGATTCAGTTCGCGTTTTTTTCCGCCTACTTTATTTTCTCGATTCCTTCGGCCAAAGTGATCGATTGGATCGGCTATCAGAAAACGATGGTGCTTGGACTTTTCGTGATGGCCTTGGGCGCGGTGCTGTTCATTCCGGCTGCGAGCGTTCCTTCATTTCCATTGTTTCTGGGCGCTCTTATGGTGCTGGCTGCGGGAATCACTGCGCTTCAAGTAGCAGCGAATCCGTATGTCAGCGTTCTGGGACCGGCGCGCACGGCTTCCAGTCGTTTGAATTTGACGCAGGCTTTTAACTCGCTCGGTACTTTTCTTGCGCCGTGGTTTGGTAAAGCATTGATCCTTAGTACTGCTGCTCTAAGCATCGCGGAGATGCGGCAGCTTTCGCCGGATGCACTGCATGCCTACCGTCAACACGAAGCCGCTACGGTCAAGTTGCCTTATCTGGGGCTCGCTCTTGCGCTGCTCGTGCTTGGCATCGTGATCGGCAGGTTTAAGCTACCGGCGATGCCGGCGGCACAGCATCGGGTGGGCGACAAATCGGCGGGAAGTGTTTGGCAGTATCGCCATCTGGTTTTGGGCGCAGTTGGAATTTTCGTTTATGTGGGCGCAGAAGTGGCTATTGGCAGCTTCCTGGTCAATTACTTCAGCCAGTCAAACATCGGCAACGTCTCGGAAAAAGTCGCGGCGGGATTCGTTTCCTATTATTGGCTGAGTGCGATGGTGGGGAGGTTCGTCGGTTCCGCCATTCTGCAGAAAGTTCGTACAGGTCTGGTGTTGGGTATTGCGGCTCTGGCAGCGGCTTCGCTGGTGTGCGTTTCGATGCTCACTTTCGGCCACGTCGCGATGTGGAGCATCATCCTTGTCGGCTTATTCAACTCGGTGATGTTCCCCAGCATATTCACGCTGGGAATCGCTGAACTGGGGCCGCTGACGGGCGATGGCTCGGGGATGCTGGTTATGGCGATTGTGGGTGGCGCGATTATTCCGGTAGTTCAGGGCGCGCTGGCGGACCGTATCGGAATTCATCACGCATTTATTCTTCCGGTCATTTGCTATCTCTACATTGTGTTTTACGCGTTCAGGGGTTCAAAGCCGGCAAGAATAAGCTAGGTGCGCGAAAGGTAAGAATGTCTTCGGTTGCCGGGCGCGACGATCTGATGATCGGAGTGGACATTGGTGGGACCAAGGTCGCCGCTGGCGTGGTGAATGCGAACGGAACGATCTTATGCCATACGCGCAATCCGATGGTTGCGAACGATGGCGCCGCAAGCGGGCTAGCTTCGGTGGTCAGCGCGATTGAAGCCGCGTCGGCGCAAGCGGGGACTCCAGCCGGTGCACAGGGTACGATCCGCGGCATCGGGCTCTGTTCCCCTGGGCCGCTTGACCCGAAGGCGGGATTGGTTATCAATCCTCCCAACTTGCCTTGCTGGCGAAATTTTCCGCTGGCGGCTGAGATTGCGAAAATCTATCGCGTGCCGGTCAAGGTGGATAACGACGCCAATGCTGCCGGACTGGCCGAAACGCTATGGGGATCGGGGCGCGGGTATCGCAACGTGTTCTACGCCACCATAGGTACAGGGATCGGCACGGCAATCGTGCTTGACGGGCGAATCTTTCATGGTCGCACCGGTGCAGCCGGCGAGGGCGGGCACATGAGCATCGACTACAAGGGACCGCGCTGTGGTTGCGGCAAATTGGGTTGCATTGAGGCGCTTGCCGCAGGTCCGGCGATTGCCCGCAGAGCACGCGCCAAATTGGAAGATGGCCGTGCCTCCAGCCTTCTTAATCTGGCTGGAGGAAAGCTGGATCGCGTTACCAGCGAGATGGTAGGCGTAGCCGCTGCGACGGGAGACGCGGTCGCCAGCGAAGTTTTACAGGAGACGGTGGCACTGTTAGCGTTCTGGTTCGGGAACATCATTGACCTGCTGGAGCCTGATGTCATCATCATGGGCGGCGGCGTTTCATCAATGGTCAAACCGTATATTGGCCAACTTCGTGACCGGTTGCCTGGGTGTTGTGTGAACCAGAGATGCAAGGAGATTCCGCTCGTAATGGCCCGTTATGGAGAAGACGCCGGAATTGCCGGTGGCGCTGCACTTTGCTTTGACGCGGTAAAGAATGACAACTTTACTGAATCGGCCGCGGGTGCCTCCGAGATTTCATTGCCGCAGTGAGTGACAGGTCAAAATTTCCAGACATGTTTGCATCTTCAAAGATCCTATAAGTCTTCTCTGCATAAGTCCTTTTCTGCAACGCCCATGATTGATAAGCAAACGTTTGCTGCAAAACCGTGCATGCGCCAGAGTCATCCGCATGCCTATGATAGAATTTAGGTTTTCTGCAGTTATAAGTGCCGAACAATTTCCATGGATATCCGTGAAATCGCGCGCCGAGCGAAAGTTTCCACCGCGACCGTATCCAGAGCGATCAATCATGTTCCCACGGTCGATCCACAGCTTGCCAAACGAGTCTGGAAGGTCGTCGACCAACTTGGTTATTTTCCCAATACGCAAGCCCGGGCTTTGGTGTCGGGGCGGAGTCGCATTTTTGGGCTGATCGTTTCCGAAATTACCAATCCTTTTTTCCCGGAGATTGTTCAGACCTTCGAGAATCTGGCGGTTGAAAATAACTACGAAATTCTCCTGACCTCCACTGTGCATGATCCGAAGCGGATGGAATCCTCGGTGCGGCGTATGATCGAACGCCGGGTCGACGGGGTGGCGATCCTGACGTTTGGCATGGAAGATACTCTGCTTGATCATTTGCGTTTCCGTAAGGTTCCGCTGGTATTTGTCGACGTGGGACCGGATGCGCCGGGCATCGTCAATATTCGGGTCGACTATCTGAATGGAATTCGGCAAGCGGTGCAACATCTGGCTGCGCTTCGGCATACGCGGATCGCATTTATTTCCGGTCCGGCGAACTTGAGATCGGCGGTGGCGAGAAGAGCCGCTTTTAAAACGTCGATGACAGAGATTGGGCTTTCCCCCGACCTGGTGATCGAAGGGAATCATCGGATGGATGGCGGAATGCGGGCGTTGGTGGAATTTAACAGTTTAAGCAGCCGGCCGACGGCGGTCCTGTGTTCCAACGACATGACCGCAATCGGAGTGATGCGGGAGGCATACGATCAAGACATCAAGATACCGAACGATCTTTCTGTAATCGGTTTCGACGACATTCGATTGGCTGAGTTCACGATTCCTCCGCTGACGACGGTGCAGATGTCGCAGATGGAGTTAGCCAAGATTGCTTTTGAAGCCCTGTTGAACGAGGTGCAACGTGAATCGCCTTCGAACGAACGCTGCGAATACGATCTGACAACTAGCCTGGTCCTTCGGCGTTCCACGGCGCTGGCCAAGCCTGGAAAACACACGGGGAAGCACCGCAAAGAGACGGGGCAGCGGGCGACATAAAACGCCGATTTGGCTTGCAATAGAACTCGGAGCTGCGACCGACTTAGAAAGACGCATCTGATTTCGACGAAAGATGGGCGAGTCTCGATAGGCACCTCTGGAGCCAGGGAGATTACGGCATCGTCAAAGTGATACTCCCAGACGGAATTGCGCTTCTCCGACGGACGCCGGGTTTAGAATCGGCAATTTCTCGTTTTACATTGTTTTACTTTCCCCCAAACCCTCGGATTAGGTCGTACTGGTAAAATCCTTGTGCCATGAGAAAGTTACGATTGACAACTGTTACGGGAATGGTCTAGATTTCGCTAATTCCGAGTAAACGATTACCGAGCGACCGGTGGCGCCTGAGGAAGCCGAGATAGCTATGCTGCAACGTCTGCGGGAACAAGTCCTGGAAGCCAACCTGGAGTTGGTAGGACGAGGTCTGGTCCTTTATACGTTCGGCAACGCCAGTGGGATTTCGCGGGAGGATGGACTGGTGGTGATCAAACCAAGCGGTGTCCCCTACGAAGAGATGAAACCGGATCATCTGGTGGTCACGGACCTTGTCGGCAAGATTGTTGAGGGTAATTTGAGGCCTTCCTCGGACCTCCCTACTCACCTGGCACTGTATAACCAGTTTGCGGAAATCGGTGGGGTGGCACACACACATTCGGAGTACGCGACGGCGTGGGCCCAGGCTCGCAGGGCCATCCCATGTTTTGGTACTACCCACGCAGACTACTTCCATGGCAAAGTACCGGTAACGTTAACGATGACCGATCAGGAGATCGCCAAAGACTACGAAAAGAATACTGGGCTCGCGATTATTCGCTGCCTGGAGGAGACCAATCCGTCGGCTACACCAGGAGTGCTGGTAGCCAATCACGGGCCTTTTGCGTGGGGCAAGGATGCCGGCGCTGCCGCTCACAACGCGGTGATTCTGGAATCTATCGCGCGCATGGCCTATTTCACGTTGGGTATCAATGGGGCGGCGGAGCCAGTTGGAAGCGGGCTCCATGACAAGCACTATCTTCGAAAACACGGTAAGAACGCATATTACGGGCAGGAAAAAACTTAGGACAAAGACTGACGAGACTCGATACGACAAGGACTAAGGAAAACGATGACGCTATTGCTAGCGACTGAAGTGCCTACCCGACTGGTACGTCTTGCTCCCGTCGATGTTGTTATCGTGGTTTTCTATTTTGCGCTGGTTCTCGCCATCGGCTGGTATTTAAAAGGACGGTCCAATACCGGCGAAGACTTCTTCATGGCCGGAAGAGAGATGACGGCATGGGTGGCTGGCCTCAGTTTTCTTTCGGCCAACCTGGGCGCGCTTGAATTGATGGGGTGGGCGGGATCGGCCTACCAGTATGGCATTCTGGCGACACATTGGTATTGGATCGGGGCGATTCCAGCGATGCTGTTTCTAGCGCTGGTCATGATGCCGTTTTATTACATTTCCAAAACTCACTCGGTGCCGGGATATTTGAAGTTGCGTTTCGGCGAACCGAGCCGGGCGCTGTCAGCGGTTTCGTTTGCATTCATGACGGTGTTGATGAGCGGCGTCAACATGTTTGCCATGGCTAAGGTCATGCAGATCGTGCTCGGATGGGACATTAATTTCAGCATCTGGGTGTCGTCGCTCACGGTCGCAATTTATGTAACGCTCGGCGGGCTGCGTTCGGCAATTTTTAATGAAGTGCTGCAGTTCTTCCTCATCTGGGCGGGCGCCCTGCTGATTCCTATTCTTGGATTGTACGAAGCGGGCGGGTGGACGAATCTCAAGCTGCAAATTGCGCAGCGTGCATCGGACCAATATGTCCATCTTTGGTCGGGTTTGGGATCATTCTCGAATAATCCAATGGGAATTAATTGGGTAGGGATTGTATTTGGGCTGGGCGCGATTATATCGATGGGCTACTGGACGACGGACTTCCTGGTAGTGCAGCGCATTCTGGCTGCGAAAGATATTCGCAGCGCTGAGATGGCTCCCATTATCGGCGCAGCATTCAAGATGTTTGTGCCGATCATCGTGATCCTGCCCGGTCTGATTGGGTTGGCTGTTCTGCCGGAAAAGCTTGTTCCGGAATCAGTGGCGGCGATCACTGGAGGACACAGCTATAACGATGTTCTGCCGCTGATGCTGGCGCGGTATTGCGGTCCTGGGTTACTTGGCCTTGGAGTTACGGCGCTGATCGCAGGCTTCATGTCTGGGATGGCGGGAAATGTAAGCGCATTCACCACCGTCTGGACGTATGACATCTACCGGCCGTTTTTCAATAGCAAAGCGAGCGACCATCATTACGTAAACATGGGGCGTTGGACGACGATCATCGGCGTGCTGATCAGCGTGGGCACGGCGTATCTGGTAATGCAGTTCGCCAGCATCATGGATTACGTACAGGCGCTTTTCAGCTTCTTCATTGCTCCCTTGTTCGGAACGGTTGTACTGGGAATGCTGTGGAAGCGCGCGACTGGCGCGGGTGGATTCTGGGGTCTGTTGTGCGGAACACTTTCTTCGATCGGTATGTGGGCCTGGGTGAAGGTCGATCCTTCGGCGCTGCGATATGTGGCGCTCTCTCCCCACGCTAAGGGACTTGCCCAGGACATGTTCCAGGCGCTGTGGTCTTTCATCGTTTGCGTTATTGTGACTGTGCTCGTGAGCCTGGCAACGAAACCTTTGCCTGACAGCGCATTGAATGGCTTGGTATATGGATTGACGGAAGTTCCGTCAATTGGGGATGTTCCGTTCTATCAGAAGCCACTTTTCTGGGCAGGGGTGGTGACAGTTGTGTTCCTGATATTGAACATTATTTTCTGGTAGCTGATTTTTTGGTAGCTGATTTTCTGGAAACCGATTTCTTGGGGTGGAGGCGCGCGGCATGATTTCGATCTGGTTTTTCGTTGGCATCTCGCTGGCAATTAACGGCGCGTTGATTTTGGCTGCGGGAATTTATCAACTGGTGAATCCTCCCGCGAATCCCGGCGTTGTCCTCTTCAACCTGCACGCCGGTGTGTGGTGGGGCGCGGCATTGCTGGTGTTCGGTCTTATTTATTGCTTCAAGTTCGCGCCGGGGCGACAGTCCTAGGAGTGACTGGGGATGACTGAGTTTTCCGAAAGGGTATTTTATGCCGGCGAAAAAAATGATTATGGGGCTGATCGTGGGCAATCGGGGATTTTTTCCCGACCACTTGGCCAAGAGCGGACGGGAAGAGATGCTCCGGGTGCTGCAGAGGGCGGGCATCGAGGTGGTTGCTCTCACTCCGGAAGAGAGCAAGTACGGGGCGGTTGAGACACGCGAGGAATCGCGGCGCTGCGCGGAACTGTTCAAGCGCAATCGCGATCGGATCGACGGCATCATTGTGACGCTGCCGAACTTCGGCGAAGAACGGGCGATTGCCGACACCTTGCGCCTGGCGGATCTGCACGTGCCGGTGCTGATTCAGGCAACGCCAGACGATCCCAAGAAGATGACTATTGCTTTTCGCCGCGATAGTTTCTGCGGGAAAATGTCGGCTTGTAACAACCTGCGGCAATATGGCATTCCGTATTCGATCACTACACTGCACACGGAGAGCCCTGACTCGCCCGAGTTCGCCAGAGACCTGGAGTGGTTTTCTGCTGTCTGTCGTGTAGTAAACGGTTTCCGAAATTTGCGGGTTGGCGCTATTGGTGCGCGTCCGGCCGCATTCAATACGGTGCGTTATAGCGAGAAGATTCTTGAAGCGCAAGGCATCTCGATTGAGACGCTCGATCTTTCGGAGGTTCTGGGGCGGATCGAGCGCATGAAAGATAATGACGAGCATGCGCAAGCGAAGTTAGCCGCGATCAACAAATACGTGGATGCCAGCAACGTTCCCGCGGCGGCCTTGATGAAAATGGCAAAACTGGGTGCTGTCGTCGATCAGTGGATGGCGGCCACCGAGGTTACGATCAGCGCGGTGCAGTGTTGGACTTCGATTGAGGAGAATCTGGGCGTCGTGCCCTGCACAGTGATGAGCATGATGAGTAATGAACTGCTCTCCAGCGCTTGCGAAGTGGATATTTGCGGTGTATTGGGGATGCATGCGCTTCAGCTGGCATCGGGAAGTCCGTCGGCGCTTCTCGACTGGAATAACAATTATGGAACGGACCCGAATAAGGCGGTGTGTTTCCATTGCTCGAATTTGCCTAAACATTTCTTCCGCTCGGTGAAGATGGACTTTCAGGAAATTATTGCCGGGACCGTTGGCAAGGAAAATACGTTCGGCACTTGTGTCGGGCTGATCAAGCCGGAACCGATGAGCTTCGCGCGATTCTCGACCGACGACACGGCAGGCAAGATGCGCGGGTATGTGGGACAGGGACGTTTCACTGATGACCCACTGAATACTTTTGGCGGAGCCGGTGTCGTCGAAATCGGTCAGATGCAGAAGTTGCTTCATTACATCTGTGAAAACGGTTTCGAGCACCATGTGGCGGCCAATCTTTCCTTGAATTCTCCGACGGTTGCCTCGGCGGTGCATGAGGCTACCACTCGCTATCTGGGCTGGAACATGTACTGGCACGGCCACGACAACGGAGCCTGCTGATGGCGATTGTCGCGGGCGTGGATTTTGGAACGCTTAGCGTGCGTGTCTCGCTCATGGACAGCGAACGCGGCGTGCTCGCATCCACCGTTCAGGAATACCCGCTGCATCGCAAGCGCGAGGATCCGGAATATGCTACGCAATCGCATGAAGATCACATGCGCGCATTGGTGGCCGCCACGCGCGAAGCGGTTAGAAAGGCCGGCGTCAATGGTGATCAGGTGCAAGCGATTGCGCTCGATACTACTGGGTCGTCGGTGATTCCTGTCGGCAAGAACATGCGACCGCTGGGAGAGTACTACCTCTGGTGCGATCACCGCGCTAAAGGCGAAGCGGCCGAAATCACTGAAGTGGCGCGCCGCGAAAAACTTGAGGCTATTCAATGGTGCGGCGGCGTGTACTCGTCGGAGTGGGGATTTTCGAAGCTGCTGCACTGGCTGCGCCATAATCCTGAGAAGCGAGCAGACTTTGTTTCAGCGTTCGAGCATTGCGACATGGTGGCGGCCACACTCTGTGGCATCACTGACCCGAAGAACGTGAAGCGCAGTGTTTGCGCCATGGGGCACAAGTGGCTCTGGAATCGACAACTGGGTGGCTTGCCTCCAGAGAGTTTCTTGCTAAAGGTGGATCCCCTGTTTAAGGGAGTCCGCGAAAAGCTTGATGGCGAATATTGCACTTCCGATCAGATCGCCGGCACGTTGTCGCCGGAGTGGGCTGAAAAACTTGGGCTGAAGGCGGGCATGCCGATTCCCGTGGGAGCGTTCGACGCGCATTGGGACGCTATTGGCGCGGGTTGCCGGACTGACGACATGGTGAACGTCGTTGGCACATCGACCTGCATTATCGGAATCACTCCGGCGGTAAATCTGGTTCCCGGCGTTTGCGGGGTGGTTCAGGGCAGTGTGCATCCGATGAGAACCGGGATCGAAGCCGGACTTTCTGCCGTGGGAGATATCTTTGGCGCGATTGCATCGCGGGCGGGCACGGATGTAAAGACATTGAGCATCGGCCTGGAAAATTATCGAGCTGGGCAGACCGGGTTACTGCGCATGACTTGGGATAACGGCGACCGTACGGTGCTTGTGAATCCCAATTTGCGTGGAGTAACGCTGGGATGGAATTTACAGAGCACAGCTCAAGATGAACTCTTCGCCGCGATCGAAGGGACCGCGTTTCATACACGCGTTATTTTGGATCGGATGGCTGGACATGGTGTGACGGTGCGGCGGGTGATCAACGCGGGTGGTATTCCGCAGAAAAATGATGTGCTGAATCAGGTCTATGCTAATGTGCTGGGGCGTCCGGTGCTGGTTCCGAACAAGAGCGTGGTGAGTCTGGGATCCGCAATTTTTGCGTTTCTAGCCGCTGGTACTTTCAAAACGATCGAGGAAGCGCAGGACAAGATTTGCCCTTCCCATCGCACGTTTGCACCCGAAGGGTCAGCCCAACGTACCTACGAAGAACTGTACTTTCTGTATAACAAGTTGTATTTCGCCCTGGGCCTACCGGGTGGCGACGGCATGGGTGACGTATTGCCCACATTAATCTCGGTGGCAAAATCAGCAGCAACCATCAGCAACTAGTGAGGCAACGGATAAAGGAAGAAGCGAGGAGCGATAATGAACGTTGGGATAATTCTACGAACGATCGCGATCAGTGGACTGTTTTTAGCGGTTACTATAACCGCGGAGGCGAAGACGAAGGTGACTAGCCAGCCATTTGGGAAGATGCCGGATGGAACTCCGGTCGATATCTATACGCTGAGCGATGGCGCGTTTGAAGCTCGCATCGCGACTTACGGCGGCGTTGTCGTTTCTCTAAAAGCTCCTGACCGTAACGGCAAGACGGCCGATGTGGTTCTCGGCTTCGATGACCTTGATGGGTACGTCGCTAACTTTAATACTCCTGCGAACGCATTCTTTGGAGCCATCATTGGGCGCTATGCGAATCGCATCGCGCACGGCGGCTTTATGCTGGATGGGCAGAAGTATTCCCTGCCTCAGAATGATGGCCAGAACACTCTGCATAGTGGGACGCATGGATTCAACAATGTGGTGTGGAAGGCAAAGCCGGTAGCGAACGGAGTGGAGCTGACTTATCTGAGCAAAGACGGTGAGTCGGGATTTCCTGGCAACCTGTCGGCGACGGTCCGATACACGCTGGTTAAAGGGGATTTACGGATCGAATATTCGGCGACGACGGATAAAGATACGGTCGTCAATTTGACCAATCACTCCTATTTCAATCTCGCGGGACAGGGCGACATTTTGAAAAATGAGGTGACTTTACACGCATCGCGCTTCACGCCGGTGGACGCCACGCTGATTCCTACGGGCGAATTGAAACCGGTGGAAGGAACGCCTTTTGATTTTCGCAAGGCGACGGCGGTGGGAGCGCGGATTGGCGCTGACGATGCGCAGCTTCATCTGGGTCACGGCTATGACCACAACTGGGTGCTCGATAGTGGTGGCGGAAAATTGGTTGAGGCAGCTGAAGTCTACGAGCCAAGCAGCGGCCGGGTGCTAAAAGTGCTGACCGATCAGCCGGGAATCCAGTTTTATACCGGCAATTTCTTGAACGGCACGATTAAGGGCAAGGGCGGAAAACCTGACGAGCTGCGTTCGGCACTGTGCCTGGAAACACAGCACTTTCCCGACTCGCCGAATCATCCTGATTTCCCGACGACCGAGTTGAAGCCGGGTGAGCGATACCACACGGTCACGGTTTACAGTCTTTCTACGCGCTAGCCGTGGCTGGATCGAGGTGTGGCCTCAGAATTTCGGGTCGCTGCGGAGACGGGGCACGCCCCGTCTCTACTCTGATGTCGGTAAGGAACAGGCGTTCATTTCTGGCTCGCTTCTTTGTTTCTGTATTGTTTCTCACGCATCTTTTTCTCACTCGTGAGCTTTGCCCGGCGCAGGCGGTTCCGGAGAGCGCGAAGGTTCGCGTGCAGGCCGATCAGTCGAACGGGCCGATTTCGCCTACCTGGAACTACTTCGGATATGACGAACCCAATTACACGTATGCTCCGAACGGCAAGAAATTGCTGGGGGAATTAGCTGCGCTGGATGCGGCACCGATATATGTCCGCGTCCACAATCTGCTAACGACCGGGGACGGATCGGCATCCCTGAAGTGGGGATCGACTGATGTTTATTCAGAAGATGCATCCGGACATGCGGTTTACAGTTGGGTAATTCTCGACCAGATTTTCGATACATTTCATGCCTCCGGCATCAAGCCGTTGGTCGAAATCGGTTTCATGCCGGAAGCGCTTTCCACCCATCCGGAACCTTATCGTCACGACTTTCCGCGCGTCGGTGACATTTACACGGGATGGGCTTACCCACCAAAGGACTATCAGAAATGGTCCGACCTGGTTTTCCAATTCGTGGACCATCTGCGCCAGCGTTACGGCGACGCTGAAGTAAAGACCTGGCTGTGGGAAGTATGGAACGAGCCCGACATTGGGTACTGGAAAGGCACGCGAGAAGAATATTTCAAACTCTATGACTTTAGCGTCGAGGCGGTGCTGCGCGCGGTCCCCGAGGCGCGGATTGGAGGGCCGGACACCACCGGACCGGGCAATGCGAACGCAGCAGATTTTTTGCGGGCATTTCTCGAGCACTGCGCGCGCGAGAAAAATTATGCGAATGGCAAGATTGGCTCGCGCCTCGACTTTGTGAGTTTTCATCCAAAAGGAGCGCCCACATGGCGAGGCGACCATGTGCAGATGGGAATCAGCCATCAACTTGGCGCGATTGAGCAGGGATTCAAGATCACAGCATCTTTTCCGGAGTGGCGGCAGACTCCAATTATTCTGGGAGAGTCAGACCCGGAGGGTTGCGCGGCTTGCTCTGCTGAGAAAAATCCACAGAACTTATATCGCAATGGGACTTTGTACGGCGCGTACACGGTCGAGGTCCTGAATAGTGTTCTGGCGCTGGCTCAACAGGAGCGGGTTAATTTTCTCGGAGCGGTAACCTGGGCCTTTGAATTTGAAGATCAACCTCCCTTCGCAGGATTTCGCGAGCTGGCGACGAATGGCGTAGATAAGCCAGTCCTCAATGCGTTTCGGATGCTGGGTTTGCTGGGAAGCGAACGGTTGAAGACGACTAGTTCAGCGGCCTTGCCCAATGAGGAGATTGTGCATGGTGGAGTCCGTGGACAGCCTGACATCAACGCTATCGCCACGCGCAAGGAACGGGAGATCGAAATTCTGATCTGGAATTATCATGACGACGATCTTCCCTTCCCTGCTACATCGATCGATTTGGCAATCGACGGCTTGCCTACAGATGCAAGACGTGGCCTGCTTGAACATTTCCGCGTAGATTCGGACCACAGCAATGCATTTACCATTTGGAAGGAGATGGGATCGCCACGAGTGCTCTCCGAGAGCGAACGCAATCGCCTGGAAAGTGCCGGTCAACTGCAGATGTTGAGCTCACCGGCATGGACAAATATTCAGGGAGGCACGGTTCGAGTGCAGTTTAGTTTGCCTCGGCAGGGGCTTTCTTTCCTGCGCCTCGCCTGGTAAAGCTCAATCGTGTCGCAAGCAGGATTTTAGTAACAGATATTGCTCAGTCTTTTTTTCTTAGCTATTTTTCTCAGTCTCTTTTTCTCCGTGTCGAGGAAAGACATGAAAACATTGCGTTTTGTCGTTTCGCTTATTACCGATGACAATGACTACCAGCGCCTGCAGGCTTCCGCTGCTCAGGAAGCGGCGAGGCACCTGGGCGTGGAGCTACAGACGCTCTTTGCCGGGAACGATGCCATTCATCAAAGCCAGCAACTTCTCGACGTGATTCAGGCTCGGGCGGGTGGTGTCGAGGGTATTCTGGTTGAACCCACGGGTCGAACAGCCTTTCCCAAGGTCGCGCAAGCGGCGGTGGGAGCCGGCATCGCATGGGTGGTTATCAATAGTGAACCCGACTACTTGAGGGAGCTCCGTTCGAAGGGCAACGTTCCGGTATTTGCGGTGGGCTCAGACAATCGCGAGATCGGCCGGATTCAAGGACGGCAGCTTAGCGCACTTCTTCCTGGAGGTGGCTCGGTCTTGTACATCCAAGGCCCCTCCCAAAGTACGGTCACTGAGCAACGCACCGCGGGTATGCTGGAAACCAAGTCAGGCAATATAAATGTCCGCTTCTTAAAGAGCGCAAATTGGACAGAGGAGGCTGGGTTTCGTGCGGCCGAGTCCTGGTTGCGGCTTTCCACGGCACGTCAAGAGCGGATCGACGTGGTGCAGGCGCAAAACGACATTCTTGCAGTGGGCGCTCGGCGTGCAATTGAGGGACAAACGGGGCGGGATCACAAATCGAATTTGCTCTTTCTCGGCGTCGACGGTCTTCCACGAACCGGGCAAGCCTGGGTCCGGCAAGGTGTTTTGACCGCCACGGTAATCGTGCCCCCGAGCACATCTGATGCACTGAACTACCTGGTTGCCGCTTTGAAAGATCGAGTTCACCAAGCGGAACGGACTCTGATCGCGTCCGAATCCTACCCTGAACCCGATCAATTAGCGGCCATGTCTGCACGGCGGGACGATGCGGTAAAAGATCCCAAAAGAGCAGTTGACGGACTCCCCTCGGAAAGATCAAGCTAATTGGAGTAAACGCTTACTACATTGACCTATCGCCTACAGTCGCATTAGGGAGGCACCGCATGGACCGCCGCGTCAGCCGTCGATCCTTTCTTGAAACAGCCGCTGCTACCACTATGGCTGCGTATGCGGCGCGCGCGCTTCCCGCCTGGGCGCGAGCGGAGAGAGGCGCGCTCGATGTCGTACTCGCCGTCAACACGCCACTCACTACGTTTCGATATTCCGAGGTGGAGTTATTTGACGGTCCGATGAAACGGCAGTTTGAAGAGAACCATGCCCGGTTCCTGAACCTCGATGATGATCGCCTACTCAAAGTCTTTCGGCAGGTGGCAGGGTTGCCTGCGCCGGGTGAAGACATGGGCGGGTGGTACGACCTGACCGGCTTCAACCTGGAGCGAAACGATTTCCACGGATTTGTTGCCGGACACAGTTTTGGACAATATCTTTCCGGACTGGCGCGAGCTTATGCCGTGACTGGATCGGAGCCAACCCGAGCGAAGGTCAATCGCCTGGTCAAAGGATACGCGGAGACACTGGACCCGAAGGCCAAGTTTTTTGTGGATTATCGTTTGCCGGCTTATACGTATGACAAGCTCTCTTGCGGATTGATTGACGCTCACGAATTTGCCCACGATCCTATGGCGATGGACGTTCATGAAAAACTGACTCGAGCGATAACGGCTTATCTTCCCGAGAAGGCGTTGTCGCGAACGGAGCAACGGGCGCGTCCCCACAAAGAGGAGTCTTATACCTGGGACGAGAGTTACACTTTGCCTGAGAATCTGTTTCTCGCTTATCAGCGCAGCGGTAAGACCTTCTATCGCGAAATGGCTAAGCAGTATCTCGAGGATGATACTTACTTTGGCCCGCTTTCTCAGGGAACAAACGTCTTGCCCTCCGAGCATGCATACAGCCATGCGAACGCATTCAGTTCCGCCATGCAAGCGTACATAACGCTTGGGAGCGAAAAGCATCTGCGAGCGGCCAGCAATGGATTCGCGATGTTGACGGCGCAAAGTTTCGCTACTGGTGGTTGGGGTCCGAACGAAGCCTTTGTCGAGCCCAACAGCGGACAACTTGGTGACAGTCTGACGAAAACCCATGCCAGCTTCGAGACACCATGCGGAGCCTATGGACACTTCAAGATCACACGCTATCTGCTGCGCGTCACGAGAGACGCTCAGTATGGTGACAGCATGGAACGCGTGCTTTATAACACGATCCTGGGAGCGTGGCCCGTGCAGGCGGATGGGACATCGTTCTATTACTCGGACTATGCCACGACCGGCAAGAAGGGTTGGCACCGTGACAAGTGGCCCTGCTGCTCGGGAACATTTCCGCAGTTAGCCGCTGATTATCACATCAGCGCTTATCTGCGTTCTGCGGATGGAGTGTATGTAAATCTGTTTACGCCCTCATCGGTGAAGTGGGCAGATGGTTCCGGTCGCTACGCGCTTACTCAGAAGACGAATTATCCATTTGCCAACACAGTTCAAATTCAGGTATCGGCTTCGCGCTCTTTCGACTACACGCTCTATGTGCGCATTCCGGCGTGGGCGGGCAAAGATCCGACACTTTCCGTCAACGGCAAATGCGTTTCCGATCCGATGCAGCCGGGTACTTTTGCAAGCATCCGGCGGTCATGGAAAGATGGGGATCGCGTCGAGCTTGAAATCCCAATGGCGTTGCGGCTTGAAGCGGTGGATGCAAATCATCCCAACCTGGTAGCACTCATGCACGGGCCACTGGTGCTCTTTGCGGTGTCCAATTCGCAGCCGAGTTTCGAGAGAAATGCATTATTACTGGCTAAGCCAACCAATAACGCTATGGGAGATTGGCTCGCAAAGCCGGCAGATGGAAGCCTCGCTACGATGCGTCCTTTTATGAACATCGATAAGGAAAGCTACAGCACTTATGTGCTGCTGAAATCTTGAAACAGAATTAGCCTAGCGCGGCGCCAATCCCGATGCCATGCCACTTGTGTTGGCGCTTTTCGCGTGAATCAATTGTTCTGTGATGCGGAACTGCTCTTTGCTCATCTCGCTTTTGCCCGAGCGCTGATAGATTCGGCCCAGCAGATAGTGGTTTGAACTTTCACTGGGATCTAAACTAACGGCTTTTTCGGCTTCGCGCTGCGCGTCCACGAAGCGATTCAAATCGAAGTAAGCTTTAGCCAGTTGGTAATGCGCTTTTCCTGAGTTGGGAGCGATGGCAGAAGCCTGGACCAGCAGCGGAATCGCCTCTTCCGTCCGGCTGGATTTTGCCAGCAACATTCCCAGGTTTAAATAGGGCTGCTCGTTGTGTGTCGTCAGATTCTCATCCAACTTGATCGCTTGGCGGTACGCGGCGACGGCGGCATCGACGTCGTTCTTCGCTTCCAGACTCAATCCCAGGTTGTCCTCGGCTTTTACGTTATCTGGATCGCGCCGCAAAACTTCCTGAAAGGCGGCAATCGCCAAATCAAAGCGGTTCTGCTGGTATCGGACTCGCCCAAGATGATAGCGGGCCTCGATGTTTCCTGGGTCCATGGCGAGAGATTCTTCCAAATAGCGGGCTGCGTCGTCATAATCGGCCAACAACACATAGTCCAAGGCCACAACTTTGAGATCGTCGGCGGTTGGATCCTTCAGCCTGGCGGCAGCGGTGAATAGTTGTAGCGATTCTTTTGGCTTGTCCTGGCGGAAGCGGATGTAGGCGAGCAAATACGCGGCATCATCCGACTGCGGATGGGTTTCTCTGTATTTCTCTAATGCCGTGGCGGCTGCGGCGAATTGTCCGAGATTCACGAGCGACTTTCCACGATACAAAGTAGCAGCGGTCTTACCCGGTTCCGTCTTCTCACAATCAGCGAATGCGGCAGCGGCCTCCGCCCAGTGGCGCTGCTGAAACAATTGCATGGCATGTTCAAAAGAAGTTGGCTGAGTCATGGACTGAAGTGCAAACACTGCCGCAGCACAGAAGATTACGAGCGTGTTCACGGCAGGTCTCATTTTGCAGCCTATTTAGCTGGCGAGCTCGCTTCGGTAACGGTCAGAATCTGGTCCACCTGCAAGTTCTTCAACACCTGCGTGACGCCACTTGGCCAGCGAATCTCAGCTTGCGTCACAACATCCGCCGATCCTAATCCGAAGTGCACACGCTTGTCGCTTGAAGATTGGTAGCTGCCGGCTGTAGTAACCGTCGAATATTGATCGCCTGACGCGGTGGTAATCTTGATCTGGGCTCCGATTCCATCCTTGTTGCTCTTCACTCCGACCAACTTTAGAGTGATCCAGTGGTTGTGAGTGGGAGTCTGGTTACGCAGTATCCACGCGGGTCCATTATTCTCGGTGACGACGACGTCAATCTTGCCGTCGTTGTCGATATCTCCGATGGCCATGCCACGCGCGGCCCACTTTTGCTGAAAGACTTCTCCTGACTGCGCTGACTCATCCACGAATTTATTGCCGGTCTGATTCCATAGCAGTAACGGAGATTCGCGATAGCGCAAGTGCGGCTCGTTGGTCTGGATGGTATCCATAACATGCGATTGAACAATGAAGATATCCTTCCAGCCGTCGTTATCGTAGTCCATAAAACGGACTCCCCATCCAGAGTGCAGCAAGCTGATTGCTCCCAAGCCGGTCGTTAAAGTCGCATAGTCAAATGTTCCGTCGCCCGCATTTTTATAAAGGGCATATTTCTGGTTGGCCAAATCCGTGATGATCACGTCGGGCCAGCCGTCGTTATTGTAGTCTTCGAAATCCACGCCCATGCCCGCGAAGGTGCCGCCGCTGCCATCGAGTCCCAGGCCAGAAACGAGTCCTACCTCTTCGAAGGTGCCGTCGCCTTTGTTGTGGAAGAGAAACTCGGGAATGGAATCGTTCGCGAGCAGGATATCCATATGGCCATCGTGATCGTAATCTGCGATTGCGAGGCCCAGACCTTTTCCAGGTTTGCCGATACCCGCTTTCAGCGTTACCTCGGAGAACTTCCCATTTCCGTCATTGTGATAGAGCAACACCGATGCGGGTTTAAAAAGGTCGGGATGGCAATAGGAACGGAATCCTTCTTCGCGGTGCCCGCAATAAATATCGTCAAAGTCCCATTCCATATAGCGGGCGACAACCAGATCGAGGCGACCGTCGTTGTCATAATCGACCCAGGCCGCGCTGGTGGCCCAACCCGAACCTGCGACGCCTGCACTGGCTGTCACATCTGTGAATGTCCCGTCGCCATTGTTGTGATAGAGAGTGCTGTGTCCATAGCCAGCGACAAAGAGATCATCGAAGCCATCGTTGTCGTAGTCGCCTACCGCAACACCTGTGGAGTAACCAGTGCCCGCGACACCGGCTTTTTCGGTTACGTCTTCAAATGTGCCATCTGCTTTTTGGTGGTACAGGCGATTCCAATACTTCGGGCCATCCTTCTGGGGAATTGTTCCTTTGGGCGTTGGATCGTCGATGCGAGCGCCATTGGCGAAGAAGATGTCGAGGCGACCGTCGTTGTCATAGTCGAAGAGAGCGACCCCAGAACCCATCGTCTCCAACAAATACTTTTTGGAAGTGGGGGAGGCCTCTTGCTTGAAATGGACACCGAGCTTTTGGGTTACGTCGACGAAGCTGCCCGGAGTGCCTGTAGTGGATGCGACTTGGGACTTCGGTGTCGGAGTTTGGCTAAGACCTTGACCGGAGGCCAGCAGCAAAATCGCCGCCACAAAGACTGCCGATCTTGAGGCCCAATGGCTAATTCCGGAAGGCGCTACACAACGGGAAGGACATCGTCCTCTAAGGCAGGCGGGCAATCTCACGGTCGTTCCAGTTTATACGTCCTCGCCGCGCGTCGAGGAGCGCGGCAAGGACATAGTGGGCAGTGTTGCAGTATCCCGCTAGAACTCGACCTTGAGTTGGAGCTGTATTCTGCGTGGGTAAAGCAGATAGCCTCCACCTCCAGTGGTTGAAAAATTGCCGTAATTCACCTGTCCAAAGGCAGAATCATAGGGGTTGAGATCGCCTGGCCTGTTCCAAACGTGTCGATTGAAGGCATTGAGGAAGTTAGCCTGGAAGAGAACATCGCTTGATTCGGTGATCTTCGTTCGCTTGAGCAAGTTGAAGTCTTCACTCAGATAAGGTGCCATTCGAACCGCTCCGTCAACGCGTGCGATCGTTCCAAAAGCATAGGCCCCACCACGAGCCGCGAGGTTGCCGGCAGAATTCGGGTCAGACAATGCGAGGGGGTTAAATGCCGAATCTGTGATCGGGTTGAAGTGCCCGCTTGACCAGGCACTGCTGTACAACGGCTGTCCCTGCACCTGATTGAAACGGATGCAATCGTTGTAGGCGGGCACTCCTGTCGCGCAGGCGAAGGCGATTGGCTGGCCGCTCTCGTAACGCTGAATGCCACTGACCGACCATCCGCCCACCACTTCGTTCGCGAGAGTTCCGTGGGACAGAAATTTCTTATTCCTGCCAAAGGGAAGTTCATAGATATAACTGAGGACAAAATTCTGGGGAAGGTCCTGGTTACTGATGGCCTTATCGCTGCTCCTGTCGAAGACGTTTTGTGGAGCGCCGCCCTGGTGCAAAGTGGCAAAGTAGGGTAGCGCAGAGTCGGCGTCCGTCAATGTCTTGGACCACGTATAGGAAGCCATCAAATTGAGGCCATTGTGGAAGCGCCGGGTTAGCTGGGCCTCGAGGGCGTTGTAAGTCGATTGGCCGAGGTTTTCTAAAGCCCCGTCCGTGTTAAAGCCATAGTACTGAGGAAACGGGAGTATCGCTTGCGCAACGATGGCACCTGTGGGAAACGTTGGGTAAGGAAGTGGAATGGTACTCTGCGCTCCGATCTGGGTGAACAGCAGACTTCCCAATGAGAAATACTTCGGGTTAAGCGTGTTCACGGCGTCATAGTTCGAGCGAAGACTTACGGAATGCTCGCCCACGTATGCAATGCTCATGATCAAGTCGGTCGCGATCTGATGCTGGACTTCGAAGCTCCAATTTTGAATCATCGGGGGACGGCCGTAGGAAGGATCGGTGTATTGCGGCCCGGTGAAGTTCAGCTGTGTGGGGTCAAGGTTGGGAGGAGCGGGATAGGACGGTAACCCCGAATCAATATTAAGCGCGGGATCGAAGCCATTGACGCTGTTGAAAGCGGGGTTGGCCTGGAACCCGGTGAGGTTAAAGGCGCCAAAATCCGCATATTGCAGGTTGCCATAGAGGATGCCGTACCCGCCGCGGAAAATGGTATTGCCTTTCAGCACGGACGGCGCCCAGGAAAAGCCAATGCGCGGACCGAAGTCCTTCTTCCAGATGTTGGCCCAACGCTCGTTCACATTGCCATTTCTTCCTGTCCCTGTTCCCGCGAAAACCAGAGCTCCAGGCAGATTGCCAGCACCAGGATTGGGCGCTGTTAGACTGATGTTTGAAGTATTCCCACCAGCTTCCCTTTGTGGCTCGTCGATCTCATATCGGAAACCGACATTAAGAGTCAAAGTGGGGGTCGCCTTTATACTGTCCTGGATGAAACCCGCAAAGTAGCTGCGTAACCACTTCGCCTGAGTGGCATAGGCGGTAAGGTTTGCAGAACTGAGTTCTCCCAGCAGCAAGCTGGCAATTCCATTTCCACTGAGACTGGCGGTAACTGGGTTAGCAGCAGTCTGGGCACGACCAAAGTTAAAGGTTCCGCTTTGGTTATCAAAATCGAGGGGAGAGTATTGTTGATACCACTGCTCGTAGCCGATTTTGAACTCGTTGCGCCCCTTGACCCAGGTTACGGCGTCATTCAATCGAAAGCCGTTGTCGATCGTATCCCCGTCGACGCTGTCGCCAAAGCTCGCGGTCGAGGCTTCTGCCACGTTGATCGCCGGGAACATGGGACCGCTGGCACCAGTGATGCCGAGTTTGGCATCCCAATCCGCACCTCCACCAAGCCCCACACCTGCGCCGATGTTGGCGCTGTTGGTGCGGTTGTAACCAAAGTTGAAATGGTTCAACATCGTCGGCGTAATCGTATAGTCGTATCCAAAGCGGATGAAGTGCGTCGTAAACGTCTGGTTGCGTCCATATCCCGCCGGCCCTGCCCATTCTGGATTGGTAGAGATGCGGTCATTGGTGCGGGAATTGTAGGTAAAGTACGCTTTGCTCTTCGAACTGATGTTCTGGTCGATGCGCACCGTCATTGAGGTGTCAAGTTGCGGCCAGCTGTATCCGAACGTGTAGTTGTTGATCAAGTTGCTATTTTGAGGCGCGGGATAATAGGAAAGAAGGGTTTGACCAACTGTGGAGAACCGAGTCGAAGGTATGACATTTCCCGTACTTCCTGGTTCGTCCATGAAGGCGGTTCTGCACTCCACGCCGCCGATCGTCTGTGTAGTGGCGGGGTCGTAGATCTCCCCCTGGTAGACTTGCAGACCGGAACAGGGGTTGATGATTGGATTGCCGTTGGGGTCGGTCAAACCCGGCCCGAGCTGCGCATTAAAATTGCCGGCAAGTTCCGCGACAGTAGGAACGGAAGAGGTTGTAGTGCCACCGTTCGTTTGTCGGTACTGTTCCCATGAGAAAAAGAAGAACGTTCTATCCTTCCCGTTGTAGAGGTGCGGGATTGTGACTGGGCCGCCGAAGGTCCCGCCGTAGTCGTTCTGGCGGTCCGCCGGCGTTGGCAGACCAAGATAATCGTTCCCCCAATTGTTGGCGTCTAGAGCGGTATTACGAAAAAGATCGTATACCTCGCCGTGGAATTTGTTGGTCCCAGCCTTGGTACTGAAACTCTCGACACCGCCAGTTGTGCGCCCAAACTCTGCCGGCAGCGTGGAAGTAATGACTTTAAATTCGCCGATCGCATCTACAGAGGGTGCCGTCTCGTCAAATGACGATCCGTTTTCCGAACGGGTCGAGGCCGAGCCGTCAAGGAGCACCTCCGTCGCATAATTCTGGCCGCCAGTAATCTTCGATTCGAAGGTGCCGCCGTTGCCCGAGTCGGAACCAGGGCCGACCGCTCCGGGCGTGAGAAAGACAAACGCTTCGGGAGACCGCATGGCCTGAACCGTGCTCCCCAGAGCCAAAGGCAGGTCGAGAATCTGCTTGGGTCCTACAACCGTGCCGATGTCTGAACTCTCAGTCTGCAAGGTTGGGGCGTCGGCTTGAACCGTCACGGTTTCGTTGATTCCGCCTGCACTCAGTTTGATATCGAGTGCGGCCGTGGTCGCAATTTCGACCACGATTCCGGTGAGCGTCGGGGACTTAAAGCCAGCAGCGTTTACCGTAAGGTCGTAAGTTCCAATGCGAACATTGGGAAAGCGATACGATCCTGCGCTGCTTGAAACCGTGCTATAGACGGTGCCGGTAGATCTCTCAGTGGCCGTCAATTTTGCGTTGGGCACGACGGCACCGGTGGAGTCTTGCACCACGCCAGCGATGGCGCCTTGGTTCGCCTGACCGGTGGCGACTGCTGAAAAAGTGACGATGGCCAAAACCACCAATAAACTGCCGGAGAGTACCTTGGCTGTAAATGCTTGCTGCAGATGCATAGTCTGCGCCTCCCAGAAAACTGAAAAAATTAACTTCGTGGTTAACTTCTTCGAGCTCCAGCAACCCCTGGGCACTCGACCCTCGGCAAAACGTTGCTTCTGAAACTTCACTTTAGAACTTCTGAAAAAATCGCCCGGAAACGGCAGACGGGCAGCACAAGTAATCGTTTACTTAGAGCCGTTAAAAAAAGAAAAAGCATGGTCAGCGCGCCGCCTGCTGTGCTTCCGGCGACCGCGCTTTTTTATCTTCTAGTTTTTGGGCCTGTACTGCGTCAGCTTCTTGCTTGAGTCGCATAAACGACTCCAGCGCGGTCCGAGATTCTTCCGGACGCTGCGCCCTGCGATAAAGCTGTGCCAATTGATAATAAGACTGGCGCTTGGTCTCAATGTCGATCGACCCCTTATCTGCGACTACTGCTTCAAAACTCCCGATGGCGGAGTCCACTTGTCCGAGCTGCGCCTCAGCCCTCCCGAGTTCGTATCGCGCGCCCGGGTACTGCGGGGAGCGATGGAGCAAATCGTTAAGCAAGGAGACTGTATTTTCGGGCTTGGAACGTTCCAGACTTACCGCCGCCAATTTATAAATGGACGAGAGGCTATTGTTGTCAATTTTCAGCTCGTCCTCAAAAGAAGACTCTGCTTTCTCGAGTTGATTCTGCTTCCAGTAGATGTCGCCTAGCTCTTCATGCAGGCCGGGCTCGGCTGGGCGCAACTGGATGGCAAGCTGGCATTCCTTTGCGGCATCTTCCATTCGATCCGCCTCCACAAAGGACTGCGCCAGCGCCTGATGCACACGCCAGGACTGCGGATCGGCCTTGTACATCTGCTCGTAGCTCTCCTTCGAGACCAGCATGTGGGCGCGACCCCGGTGATACAAAATGTCGACATCGCCGGGCTTGATTTTAGCGGCTTCATCCAGCGTGATGCTGGCAGCATCTGCGTCACCTGCCGCGAGCTGAACTACTCCAAGCCACATCAGGGCCTGAGCGTTGCGCGGGTCGAGGCGCACCTCACTTTTCAACGCTGCAGCGGCACCCTTATAGTCATTCTTGCGATAGCGCGCGATGCCGAGAAACAAATTCGCGCCGTGAAACTTGGGCGCCAAAACAACCGTACGATTGAGCGCCACCAGCGCATCGTCGACGTGACCTTGCTGCAATTGAGCGAGGCCGAGGTTGAAATAGGCAGGCGCAGACGTCGGATCGAGAGTTACAGCCTTGGCGAAAGCTTCGGCCGCTTCTTGCCACTGGCCGATGCGACTTGCCTGGGTACCTTGCTGAAACGTTCTCTCAAACTGAGAATCCTGGGCGGACAGAGGCAGCGATACAATCAGAACCGCCAAATAGCAGACGATAACTTTCGCCCCGCCGATCCTATGGAAGATCGCGATATGTGAGCCCGGGAACAAAGCGAATAAAATCTAGTATTAAAGTGTTACGGTTGTCAAGAAGAAATTTGCCTGAAAACCACTTTCTAGCAAACGTTTACTATCCCTTGAACTATGGAATTATGGATTGTCTTCGTCGACGGGTGAGTCTCATGGATTCAAGGCCCGCTAGTCTCTCTAGCGCGGGGAATTCGAGGATTGGACATTACCGGGCTGGGGATATGGAGCAATCCCGCGCCCTTCCTCAACAGAATAAAAGCGGTCGACTGCCGGTAAAGCAAGGTGCTCCACCGCTCCACTTGGCCAATGAATCTCGACGCCTTCTACCTTGGTCGCCTCCCCAAGCCCGAAGTGCAAGCGAAAGTCATTCGAAGAAGCATAACTGCCGCCGCTGATTACATCCGCTCTCTGGCGCATGCCATTCGCGGTCAGATAAACAGCGGCCCCGATGGCATCACGCGGACTCTTCGGTCCACCAACCAGTTTCAGGCCGACCCAGTGGTTTTTGTCGGAATTGACATTGCGAAGAAGCGCTGGAACATCATGGAGTTGGTTGATCACGACATCGATTTTGCCGTCGTTGAACAGATCACCGAAAGCTGCGCCTCGGGCGGTTAGCAATGAAGCCAGACCTGTTCCCTTCACCGGGGGGACGACCTCAAACTTGCCATTCCGCAAATTGTGAAATAACAACGGACGTTGAGCAAACGTGGTGCCCCAATCTGTCTGATCGACTCCGGGATAGACGTGCCCGTTTGCCGCTAGAAGATCCTTCCACCCGTCGTTGTCATAATCGAGAAAGCCCGTCCCCCATCCCAGAAATGGGATCGTTACCTCGGCGATACCGGTCTGGTAGCTGACATCGGCAAAGTTCGCACCGCCCTCGTTTTTATAGAGCGGGTTGTAGTCGTCAGAGAAGACCGTGTTGTAGAGATCCAACATGCCATTGTTCAAATAGTCTCCCACAGCGATTCCCATCGACGCCGTCTCATTGCCGTTCTCATTCAGTGCATAGCCGGAGGCATAGCTTGCATCCTCGAAAGTCCCATTACCCTTGTTGATGTACAGATAATTTGGCGTGGAGTCATTGGCCACCATCAGATCGACTTTGCCATCGTTGTTGACGTCGGCGAAGACCGCGGTGAGGCCATAGTAGCGATTCGAATCACCGACTCCAGCCTTTTCGCTGACATCCGTAAAGGTGCCGTCGCCATTGTTGTGAAAAAGATGATCCGGCTCGCCCTTTAATCCGCGCGGGCCGCACATCACCTTCATGCCCCGAAATTCGCAAGTCGAAAAAGCGACCGCAGGGGAGCCTGGTACCGGCGGGTGGTCGAGATCGTAATGCACGTAGCCGGGAACAAACAGGTCGAGCCGGCCATCGCCATCGTAGTCGCCAAAGGTGGCGCCGGTCGACCAATTGCTCAACGCCACTCCTGCTTTCTCAGCGACGTCAGTGAAGGTTCCATCATGATTATTGTGATACAGACGATTCTTGCCAAAATTCGTTACGTAGAGATCGGGCCAGCCGTCATTGTCGTAATCTCCGACGGCCACTCCAAAGCCCCAGCGATCATTGGTAACTCCGGCTTGTTGGGCGACATCGGTGAAGGTGCCGTCGTGATTGTTGTGGAAGAGAGCGGCATGAGGAGGCGAGGCCTTGCCAGACATCGCGTCATAAGTTGAGCCATTGACGAAGTAGATGTCCAGCCATCCATCGTTGTCGTAGTCGATTAAAGCGACACCGGAACCTACAGTCTCGAGAATAAAACGCGGTTCGTCCGAGCCCATCACATGGCGCCAACGCGTCAAGCCGGCCTTTTCGGCGACGTCCTGAAAGACGATGGGCCCGGTGTCGACAAAGCCTCCCGCTGTAATGGGGCGCTTTTCGCTATCCAAGATTGCGGTATGAACGCCACCGGTGGAAACGGCGCCTTGCGTTTGCTGGACCGGGGCAACAGCGGATGGATCAGCTTTCGGCTTCTGTGAAAAAGCGCGCGGTTCGGTTTGCAACATAACTGCTATCAACACCAGGAGTGCAATTGTCCTTGCAATTAAGTTTGCAATCGTCGTCGCAGGATTGTTCTTCATATCACCGACCAACTGCATCTACGCCAGTCAACTGGCGGATCAACTCAGTTTCTCTGGCATCGTACGGCGCACCGTCTTTGCGGAAGATATCGTGAAACCAAATCGCAGGTTCACCGCTGTAGGATTTCTCCCACGAATCCCAGGGATAGATGGTCTGAGATTTACCATTCACAAAACCCCAGTTATATGCGCCCACGTGCTCTTTTTTCAGCAGCGGGAGAATGGAAGCAAATGTACTGCCGAGCGGCCGCGCCATGTATTCAGTGCATATGATCGGACGATGGTAGCGACGTAGAGAATCAATCCTGCGACTCATCACGTCGGGCGGATCATAACTGTGAAAGGTGATCACATCGGAGTTCTGCAACTGGAAGCGCTCCATCTCGCTGAGGGAAGAATCGCTCGAATAATTCCCTTTCCAAACGCCGCTCGTAAGAGGCTGCGCGGGATTGACAATGCGCGCCCATTTCCATTCTTCGCGCAAGAGCTTTAGCGCTCGTGCAGCCTTGTCGGGCAATTCGGTCGCTTTGTAGACATCATTGCCGTTATCAGGTTCGTTCATCAGATCCCACATCAAGACTTTCTTATCATCGTGAAAATGGCTGAGCACTCCGATGATGTACGGTTTTAATTCCGTGTTCCAGCGTGACTCATCTTTTAAGAGATCAGCTCCTGGAGCTTGAACCCAACCGGAGTTGTGAACGTGAGGTTTAGGGGCAGGTTGTTTGCCTAGATGCGGACGAGGATCCCAAACTGAATCCAACAGCACAAACGTGATTCGGATATGGTGCTTATCGGCGACCTCGAGAAACTGATCTATGCGACGAAGAAAACCCTGTGAGTCTTGCTGCCACAAGAGATTGTGGAGAAAGACGCGCATAGTGTTCATGCCCAAGGACTGGGCCCAGCCGAGTTCGCGGTCGACGGCCGGCAAATCAAAGGTGTCGGGCTGCCACATTTCCAATTCATTGATGGCACTGCTCGTAATGAAGTTACTGCCTACCAGCCAAGGTTGCTGCAAGTACCACTTATTGGCTTGATCGGATGTCCATGGCCCATCCGCCGCCCATACCGGCGAGCAGAAGCAAATCGCCAAAAAGACGCTGACCCCACAGCGAGCCGCGTACCACTGAAAACTTTTATGCATTTCTCTCCCCGGTCGCCCCAGCGGTTGGTTGGTGGATCATAGATTCCCAGCATTGTCGGTGAGAGTCAAGGCTGGATCTGGGGCCAGTCGTTCGGCCAAGTCAACGAGTTAACAAAAAGGTATGCGGCGCCGTCGGGCAGTTGAATCGCGTGAAAAACAATGATGTCGCCATTTTGCGAATCGAGATAAGCCGTTTCCCCACCAGGGCCGTTCCAAGTGACACCGTTGCCAGCCAGCAATTGCGTGCCGCCACCCTGCATCATGTCTGTCCCGTTCATATCGGTGAACGGGCCTTGCGGAGTGCTGCCTCGCCCGACCATGATGCGATACGTGTCCTGATAGGGATCGGCGGCGCAGCAGTTGTCGAACGATACGAACAGATAGTAGTAGTTTCCCTTGTGAACCAGTGATGATCCCTCGATCGGGTCGTACTGCACGTTCGGACGATAGGCCAAGGGATAGATGGTCGGATTTGAAGCCAGCAAAAAGCCAGTGGTGGGATCGATCTGTCTCTGCTTGATGCCAGTCCAATAACTTCCATAAGTCAACCAGACGCTGCCGTCGGTATCCACAAGAATGGTCGGATCAATCGCGTTGAAATCGTCGCTGGAGACCGATCCCAGCACTTCACCCTGATCGATCCACTGATAACTGGGATCAGTATGATCGAGAGTCGTGTTGGTGGCGAGGCCGATCACGGACGTATTGGAACCAAAAGTCGAGCCGGCGTAATAGATGTGAAACAAGCCGTTGAAATAAGAAATGTCCGGAGCCCACAATCCAACAATGCCCGGCACTTGCGCCGTGACCCATTGCGGAATCTGGCCGAACACATAGCCGCATGAAGTCCACGCCACGCGGTTGGTGGAACACAAGATCGGTAGAGAACCATTGACGGGCGGTCCATCAGCATCGGTACTAAAAGCATAATAGCTGCTGTTCTGGCGGATCACGCTAGGATCGCGCACTGGAGTGATCGCGCCAGTTAGATCGTAGCTGCTGAAAACCGTTGGTGGCGCCGAAGTGGAGTTGCCGCTGCCACCGCCGCAAGTAGTCGACAAAAACACCAGACCCAGAACCGCCAACGCTAGAGCGGCAGGTGCTATTATCCGGCGCGACTTGAACACCAACGACTTAAACAACGATATCTCCAGATCAACAACTGCCGGCGAACCGGGCATCAGCCGATAGATGCCATTTCGCAATGATTCCACCGCTACCGTGCCGTCGGATCTACGACAGAGTCAATTTCAGCTTGGTGACTGAAGCTGGCGGGAAGGCGTAGATCAGCGTCCGTCCGTTAATTTCCAGGGCTTTTGTCTCTGGGACGACAACTTGTCTCTGGTCGAAAGTGTTGTGCGCGTGAATGTCAGAGTTCGTGAGCGTCGTTGCCGATCCTGATTTTAGTGCGGCGCCGCGGATCGCAATTTCGGCTTCGCATGGATTGCTTACATTCGGGTTAACGACGGTCAAAGTTAGCTCTTTATCGCGCAATGAAGCCGATCCCTTCAATCCCCAGAATGAAGCGGGCTTTCCATCACGGTCATATTGGATCGCGGGTGCGGAGAAGATCGTCCGCAATCCCTGGCCGCCTTGGTGCGCCGCATACATGGCGAACACATGGCCAACGGGCGTGACCACGAACTTGTCCTCGTGCGCCAGATAGAGACTATTGAGGCAATTGATTAGTTGCGCGCAGTTTGCCATCGCGATTTTTTCGGGATGACGATTGAATGTATCGAGCGTCATTCCGCTGAAGACCGCATCTCGCAGCGTCGGCATTTGTTCCAGTTGATCTCCCGGAGTAGCTTCGCTTCCAGGACGGTACCAGGGCCCCCATTCATCGACGACCAGCTTGACTGAGTGTTCGGGATCTTCTTCGCCCATCACTTGCCAATGGCCGTTAATCAGGCCTTCCATGCGATCGCCTTCCTTCAATAACTCATACCAATCCACGCTATCGAACTTGAGGGCGTCGCCTTTTCCCTGCACCCAATCGCGAGTTTTGCCGCGACTCAGGTTCCACGCGTAGTGATGAAGCGCCCAGCCATAAATCCCACGCAGTTGCCAGCGTCCTTTCTTAGCGATCTCCTCAAAGAAGCCTCTCGTCCACGACCAGTCATCCACATTGGGGCCGGAAGCGATGAATGACAATTCGTTTTCCTTTCCAAAACGCGGAACCCAGGTGGTGTAGCGCCGGAATTCCACGGCGTACTCCTGAGCTGTAAAGTTTCCGCCGCAACCCCATGACTCATTGCCAACTCCCCAGTAACGAACGTTAAATGGATCCTTAAAGCCTTGGGCGGCACGCGTGTCGGCGAGCGTTGTGCTGCCCGCTGGAGAATTGCAGTACTCAACCCAACGATAGAATTCCTCGGCCGGAAGGCTGCGCACATTTGCTGCCAGGTAAGGCTCGCTGCCAATCAACTTGCAGAAGTGCGCGAACTCATTCGTGCCGAATTCATTGGGATCGTAGCGGTGACTGGCGGGAGCTGCGTCGGTTTCTCCTCCGTTCCAGAAGTTGGTCCTTCGCGGCCTTTTGTCTGCCGGACCGATACCGTCGCGCCAGTCGTAGCTGTCCGCAAAACAACCGCCGGGAAAACGCACAACTGGAGCTTTAATCTTGCGCATCTCATCGATGAGCTCTTTGCGAATACCGTCAACGTTGGGAACCTTTGAGTTGGCACCAACCCAGATGCCGTCGTAGACCACGCCACTCAGGTTCTCGGTAAAGTGTCCGTAGAGGTTCGGGGAGATAGTTCCAAGGGGCTCGCCGGTTAGCACTTCGATGCGGGAGTCAATCAATTTAGATTCGGTCGATGGAGATCCTCCCCAGGCGAAGGGCGTGGAGGCTCTGGCAGCAAGAACACAACCGGCGCTGACTAGGCTTTTGCGGAGAAATTCTCGGCGTGCAATCATGGATATCCCTGGGGGCAAGAATGCCGACCACATAGTAAACGTTTGCTGTAATAGATGCTATAGTTTTTCTGAATTCGCCTGGTCGCGATTTAGGCTTGGCTCGTGCCATGATTGAATCGCGTTAGACTTTTCTTAGACCCCGAGGTCGACGGATTGCGAATGAAGATTCAACGGCTTTCTGCTGGCTCCCGTGGCGTCTTTCTTACGACTTTCAGAGCACTGGTCTATTCAGCATTTCTGCTCCAGATAGCAGCCGGCATTCTTCGCGCCGAAGGCCCTTCGAACGCTGCCGACCTACGAATCATTGTCGTGGATTCGTCCGCGAAGGCCGATCATGTCGTGCAACGCTTGAAGAACGGCGAGGATTTTGCCGCTCTCGCTCGAGAGCTATCCATCGATCCGACGGCATCTGACGGTGGGTACATGGGGCGCGTGGATCTTTCCACGTTGCGCTCAGAATTACGAGATGCTCTGAAAGCAGTTGCGACAGGGCAGATCACAAGCGTGGTGCAAGTGCCATCGGGATACGCAATTCTGAAAATTGTTGCGCCCGGTGAAGTGGAAGCTCTCCAAAATACGAGCCCGGCGCGAATTCTTCCATCGGCGGCCACGGGAACGATTCGCTATGCCCCTAATGTTGGCGGAAAAGGGGAAGCCGATCTTGCTTTCCGCAATTTCTCTAAGCCCGAGGGCTGGAGCCAGAATTTGCGTGCGCTGTGTCAGATTCGGCAGCAATCCTTGGCTTCGGTGATCGATGACGTCAAGAAGAGCCTGGATCCGGCCAACCCGGAGGGGGTCGCTCATGGTCGTCCTGTGGATGTTATCCAGATGCGCTACGCCCTGGCCAATTTGTATGCGTACGAGGGGGAAATGGACAAGGCAATCGAGCAATGGCAGGCCGCTTACCAAGTTGCCGAGTCCCAAGTGACCGGAGCTTTGCCGGAGCTAGAGGAGGTACTCGGCATTGCGTATCTGCATAAGTCCGAAATGGATAATGACGTCTATCGTCATCCGGGAGACCGGTGCATCTTTCCTCCGCGATTGAATCAGAGTTATTCCAAGCCCGCAGCCTCCGAGAAGGCAATCGAATATCTGCTGAAGTATTTGCAACGCAGCCCGGATGCGCTGGACGTCAAGTGGGTGCTCAATCTTGCTTACATGACTCTGGGGAAATATCCCACGGATGTGCCAAAGCAATATCTGATCCCACCATCGATCTTCGAGTCCCCTGAAGATGTGGGGCACTTCACGGACGTGGCACCGGCTGCCGGGATCAATTTGTATTCAATGTCGGGAGGCCTGATTGTTGATGATTTCGAACGCAATGGCTTATTCGATGTGGTGACGTCGGACTTCGGCCAGTGTGCCCCAATGCATTATTTTCACAACAATGGCGATGGCACCTTCAGCGACCACACTGCGCAGGCGGGTCTTAGCGACCAACTGGGCGGACTCAATTTGATTCAGACCGACTACAACAACGATGGCTGTCTGGATATTTTAGTATTGCGCGGCGCCTGGGAGTTTCCTCAGCGGAAGTCGCTGTTGCGAAATAATTGCGACGGCACATTCACCGATGTAACTGCCGTCAGTGGTCTGGCCGAACCCGCTACAAACACTCAGACTGCGGTTTGGGCAGATATCGATAATGATGGATACCTTGATTTGTTTGTGGGCAACGAAAATAAGCCAAGCCAGCTTTTTCACAATCGAGGCGACGGCACATTCGAGGATATTTCTCATTCCGCCGGAGTTGACCGTATTGCATTCACCAAGGGCGTGGTTGCAGCCGATTATGACAACGATGGTTATGTGGACTTCTACGTTTCGAATCTGAATGGCGACAACTTCCTTTATCACAACAACCACGACAAGACGTTCACTGAAGTTGCCAAGCAGGCTGGTGTGCAGAAGCCATCGCAGAGCTTCGCCGCCTGGTTCTTCGATTACGACAATGATGGCTGGCCCGATTTGTTTGTTACCAGCTACTACGTAAGCGTCGATGAATCCGTTCGCAGCTTTCTTGGTCTGACTCCAAATGCTGAGACTTTGAAACTTTACAAGAATCTCGGTAACGGGACCTTCCGCGATGTAACCGCAGAAGTTGGCTTGGACCGCGTCTTGATGCCAATGGGCGGGAATTTTGGAGACATCGACAACGACGGATTTCTGGATATGTATTTGGGCACGGGCAATCCCAGTTACGCGTCGCTGCTACCGAATGTTCTGCTGCACAATAAAGAAGGAAGATTCTTTACCGACGTTACGGCCTCTTCCGGCACCGGTGAACTGCACAAAGGACACGCGGTGGCATTTGCCGACATTGATAATGACGGCGACGAGGACTTGCTCACCGAGATTGGCGGGGCAGTTCCAGGGGACAGTCACGCTTTTCGCCTATTTGAAAACCCGGGCAATGGCAACGACTGGATCAGCCTGCACCTGGTCGGCGTAAAGACAAACCGCGCCGCAATCGGCGCACGCATCAAGGTCACGGTGCAGAATGAAGGCAAGGCGGTGCGCTCGATTTATCGCACGGTGGGCAGCGGAGGATCCTTTGGCGCGTCGCCTCTCACGCAGCATATCGGGCTAGGAAAATCGGCCCGCATTCTTGATTTGGAGGTCTGGTGGCCCGCGAGTAATTCGCGGCAAAACTTCACGAACGTTGCGTCTAATCAGTTCCTGGAGATCAAGGAATTGGCCAAAGACTATACCAGGCTGGAGCGGCATCCGTTCCGCTTGGGAGGCGCTGCGAGGGACATCAAGATGTCTTCGGCGCAAGATGCCGGGCAAACAAGCGAGGATAAGACTAAGAAGTAAGAATCGGGTCAGGACAGCTTGGCCGCGACGACATTGATACTCATGAACCGAATAGAAAAGCTGCCTCGACACAGATGGGGAATGATCCCGATCATTTTCTTTGTTGCCGTCCGCCTCTGGGCATCGCAAAAGTACGATGTCACTGGGGTGCTCCTGAAGGTTGATCGGCAGAACCAGACTATTTCTGTATCCTGCAGGGAAATTCCAGGCTACATGGACGCTATGGTCATGCCTTTAGCCGTGCACAATCCGAAGATGCTTGAAGGTCTGGAGCCGGGCATGATCGTAGACTTTTCATTGATCGTGGATAAAGATTCGTCGTATGCGGAAAATATTCACGTGCGCCCTTTCGAAAGCCTGGAGTTGGATCCGACCGAAGCTCGCCGCTACAAATTGATGGAGAAGGCGATGGCGACGAGTTCAACAAAGGGGGACGTTCTGCATGTTGGTCAACAAGTGCCTGATTTTTTGCTGATCGACCAGAATCGGCAGCACGTTTCACTTTCCCAGTTCGCGGGTAAGGTGGTGACGATCACATTTATCTACACGCGCTGTCCGCGGCCGGATTACTGCGTTCGACTGTCTAATAATTTTGGCCTTCTGCAGAGGCGTTTCGAAAGCCGCATGGGCCGGGACCTGATACTGCTGACAGTGGTGATCGATACCGCCAACGATCAGCCGGAGACATTGACAAAGTACGCTCGTACCTGGAAGGCGAACGCCAACACATGGCACTTCTTGACCGGTCCGCCGAGCGACGTTCAGCAACTGTGCCGCAGGTTTGATATGGCGTTCTATCCTGACGAAGCTTTATTTGTCCATTCCTTCCATACAGTGGTTATCGACCGGCAGGGCAAGCTGGCCGCCAATCTGGAAGGCAATAATTTTACCGCTCAACAACTAGGGGACTTGGTACAGACGGTGATGACCGTACCACAAGGATCTGGCCCTCAGTAAACGATTTCTGGTATCGTACTGCTGAAAAACATTTTTCTCCAAATTTTCGTTTCATGCGAAAGGCGTCCAGATGCAAAACAAAGCTGCCGTCTTCTTCCGTTTTCTTGCCATTTGTCTTTTGAGCGTGGCACTTGCGTATGGAGAGAAAAATCAGCAAAACGTCCCACAAGTTATAAAGGTTGAAGGCGATGTGGAATACGTCCACGACCCCTCAATCGCTAAGGATGGTGACACCTGGTACTTGTTCGGAACGGCTAATGGGCCAGTACGAGACGGAGAACTTCCCATCCGTTGTTCTCAGGATCTGCACGTTTGGAAGCGGTGCGGCAATGTGTTTGACAAAATTCCTGAATGGATCAGAAAAGAAAGTCCCGAGACGAAGGAGCTTTGGGCGCCGGATATCTCTTACTTCAACGGTGAATACCATCTTTACTATGCCTTTTCAGCGTTCGGCAAAAACACTTCGGGAATTGCTCTGCTCACTAATAAAACCCTGAACACGAAGAGGCCAGATTTCCATTGGGTGGATCACGGCTTAGTGCTGCGTTCTCGGCTCGAAGATGATTTCAACGCGATTGACCCCAATCTGGTGTTGGATGAAAAGGGACAGCCGTGGTTGTCCTTTGGCAGTTTCTGGACGGGTATCAAGATGCGGCGCATAGACGCGAAGACCGGGTTGCTGTCACCCGAAGACGCGAAGCTGTATTCCATTGCAAGACGTAAACGTCCGGATAACCCGCCAGCAAATCCTCCGGGATTGCCCGGCGATTGGCAGGCGGTTGAAGCGCCTTTTATTATTCGTCATGACGACTTTTATTATCTCTTTGTCTCTTTTGACCTGTGTTGCCGTGGAACCAAGAGCAACTACAAGACGATGGTGGCGCGTTCTCGATCTGTAACTGGCCCGTATGTTGATGCTCAGGGTACGCCGATGTTGGATGGAGGAGGGACTCCTTTATTGTTAGGAAACAGCCGCTGGATCGGACCCGGTGGCGAGTCGGTGCTGCAGCAGAAGGACGGAGATATCATCGTCTTCCACGCTTATGATGGCACCACGGGCCATGCATATTTACAGATCTCCACGATTGCCTGGGTCGATGATTGGCCTAAGGTTGCCCTCGAAGGTGGCAATCCCGCGAATAAATAATCGTGATAGTTGTTACGACTTCGGCCGGATTTCAGTTACGAAACAGCCGACGCTCGCGCGGGAAGCTTACTTCTTTTGATCGCTCGCGGGGGACTGATCGGGATCGATAATCCTGAGCACGTTTTGGTGCCGTTCCACTTCTGCATGTTCGAGCCGGGCCGCAATCGCCAGCTCTTTGTCGGAATCATCTTTGCGATTCATGCGCGCATAAGTCATTCCCAGATAGTAGTGAGCCTCGCGGAGCGAATCATCGGCGGCCACGGCTCTCTCCAGCAATTCGAGAGCTTGAGCGTAGTCCTTTTGCTGAAACTTTAGCTGTCCCATGCTTGCGAGGGCCCCGGCATGATGAGAATCTCGTTTTAGTACTCGATTGAATTGCTCATCGGCTGTTTGAAGATCTCCGGCTTCCAGGTCGATCCGTCCAAGTTGAAAATAAGACTCGGTTTGAGCGGGCTGTAATTCAATCGATTTCTCGAATTGGCTTCGGGCCTCGGCTGAGCGCTGCAGAGCCTCCAAGGTCATGCCCAAGGCATAATGGCCAGACGCATCGGATGGATGAAGCTGGAGATAGCGATCGAATGTGGCGCGGGCATCCTCATAGTTCACTTGTGCCATTTGCGCTCTACCCAACGCGTAGAGAGCATGGGCATCATCTTTGCGCAAAGCCAGGACATCGTGAAAAGCCTGGACTGCATCGGGCAACAAAGACATCCTCAGCGCAACCATCCCGAAGTCATAGAGGACATCTGCATCCTTCGGACTTGTCTTGCGGGCCTGGAGCAGGAAGGACAATGCCTTTTCCGGATTGTTCTGGCTGACCGCTGCATGAGCCTGGTCACGCCAGACGTTCACCAGAGAGGCGCGAGCATCCGTACGGCTGGGGTCGAGACGCAGTGCTTCCTGAAATTGAGGAATAGATTCGTCCGGCTTCGACATCTGTACGTACAACATTCCTAAACTGACGTGAGCGCTGGCGAAATCTGGCTTGAGCTCAATCGCTCGTTTGAATAGCTTTTCTGCGTCGGTGTTGCGCTGTTGCTGTGCCCGGACAATCCCCAGAAGATTCAGCGCGCGGAAATCGTCGGGCGCAGTACCCAGGACGATATTCAGTGTGCTCTCGGCTCGCGTCAGATCACCGGCCGCAATCGATTGAGCGGCATCCTTGATTAAGGCCAAATTTCCAGATGAAGGCTCAACTTCTCTCTGCGCCGATAATCTCGCGGGAGCAATCAGGAAAGCGCAGATGGCGCATGATGCAAGGGCTTTTCGAAATCGCAGCTTCATCACAGCCAGAGTACGATCAAGGGCTAAGTCGCATCAAGCACTCTGCACAAGCGTCGACTATTTATTGTCGGCTGCCGGCTATCGTCGACTACCGGCGGTTGGCATTTCGAAAAATGCAATCTGATCTCCTTGTAATACGGCGAGTTGGTTGCCATCGGGCGAGAGCATGAATGTCTGCACCGTCGGCACCGGGGAAGGGACTGTGACCGCAAATATCCTCTCCCCATTCTCGGCGCGATACACAACGATGTGCTCACTTTTAAGATCAGCGGTAGAAAAAGCGGAGTCGAACATAATCGATTTCGACGCCTCCGCCATGCCAATTGTAAAGGCGCTTCCGGTCGCAACTCCGTTGGCGACTTGTTCCAATTCGGTCGAGGAAGACGCCCCTTTCAGCACGGGTTTGCCGTCAGGTCGAAGCACGCGGAACCACTTTCCGGTGGTTTGACGGTCGCAACCGACCACGAACAACAAATCTGGCGGCAGGGCTGTCGCTTCCGGCCTGCAAGTCGAATTTACGTGGGCCAAAACATGTTTTTGTGCGTCCCAGGCATCCTCGATGAGCTGCCATCGATTCTTGCTCTGGCTTACAACCCGAATTTCTCCATTGTCTGACAATACAGGCAGTGCAGCTCGCGAAGATCCCACAACCGTGGCGAGAGTGTGGAAGTTGCCATCGAGAACCTTGATCTCAATATCTTCTTCAGGATCTTGTTGTTCCGCTTCTACCAACTGACGGTGCACTACTTCGGAATGACGTTCCTGCACGACGCCGACGGCAAAATACTTTGAAGACGGCGAGGTACGCACGAACGCAAGAGGGCCATTGAGCGACAACCGTTGCTCCAGCTTCAGGCCCGGTCCATATACTCTCAACTCACGGCCAACATGAACCAGTGCCCGGTCCCGATCAATTGGCCAAAGATATTGTTGTGCGTCGGGCACCTTCCATTCAACGGTCTTTTCCACTTTCCTATCCTGCACATTGATCAAGACGGCACGAATGATGCGTAGCTTGGCGAGTTCCGCTTCCGCACCGGTGCGCGGAACCAATGTGTGGGGGTTGAAGGTAAACAACAGCTCCTTGGGACCGAGGTACGAGACGGTCGAGGCATAGTCGAAGCTGTACATTCCGCGATCGGGCCGCGCCGGGATATAGCCGAGCGATTTGACCGACAATGTCGCCCAGGCCGCGGTGGCTCCGGCTTCTGCTTCGTTCGGGGCGAGCGCAACACTGCATTGCGGCGGTAGACAGACATCAGTCTCATCTGCAGCATCGACCTCATCCGGTACTTTTGCAGGTGCGGGGATCGAAGGCGCTGGCGCGGCCGGGGCTATGGTCGCTGCTACCGGGGTCGGGGCATTCAGGTTGGGGACAAGAATGAACTGAGAGCCGGCGTCGAGTCGGACATTGTGCCCGGAGACCGAAAGAACTGAACTTCCTTCCGGCCCAGCTCCAACGTTCAACTTCATGCCCCTGATGCCGACGACCTGTCCAGGCATCACTGCGGTTGGACCTTTATAGCGAGGCGGTGAAACATAAACGGTCGCCGCTGCCTGTGTAATACTTCTCGGGCCGCTGCTCGAACCTCCGACTCCATTGGGGCCGGGGTCCCTTCCCAACCCAAGTCCGACAGCGTCACTTAGGGGCTGGTTTTCATACATGTTCTTGTCCTGGTTAGGATCTGCGGCAAGCACAGCGGCGACGGTCATCGGCAATGGCTTCATATCGGGCCCGTCACATTGACCGCTATCGAACAGCAGAGCAATCTCCGATGTCTTTTCAGTTTTCGAATGGATGCTTTGGGCAACAATCCGGCCATTGAGGATGGCTCCCTGCCGAAGTGCACATTGGGGGCCCTGCCACTTTATTGCGACCTTGGCGAGCACCGGATCGCCGACCTTGACCCGTCCGGCCTCGAATGCTCGAACCAATTCAGCTTGTACAGGAATACGCTCCTGGGCTGCGGCCTTGCAAACAACACAGAAGAGAGCAAATGCCAACAACAGCCCAGTTGCGAGAATACGTTTACTCATGGCAAATATCACTTCGCCACAGACTTTACCATAATTGGACTCAAGCGTTCTGTGCGAACTGCTTCACTAATATTCGATTATTCAGTCCTGGGGATTCTCCGGGGTGGCCGCTACTGTGGCTTCGATGGCGAGTTCGCAGAGGACTGGGGCGGTTGGTCTGGCGTTGTCTTGGAGGCAATCCCTCCCTGTGTTCGCTTGTTGGGCGGAATTTCGGTTCCCGCAGGATAGATCAAAATCTGTACAGTGCCCCAGGCAGCATCCTTCTTCGTATCTGACTTCGCGTCTGTTTGTTTCCCCATGCCCAGAGTTTTGAGCTGACTGTCGTCGAATCCGAAGTTCTCGACCAGATACTCGCGGATTACCATGGACCGAGCTTCCGTCAACACCAAGTCCTTCTGGGTATCGCCTTCCATGCCAGTGGAGACTGCGACCACCGCAAATCCAAACTGATTATTCGCCAGAAAATTGCCGCCGTCGTTGAGAGACTTCTGATTCTTCAGTTTCGCGGAATCCTGCTTATCGAAAAGCTGCTTGGCTGAGTAGGTAAACTCTTTTACTGGCGTGCCCTGTGGCAGCCGTTCGATTTCATTTTTTGCCAGCTCGTTGGCATCTTCGTAGCCGCGGTTCTTGAAATATCCACGTACAAAGAAATTGTGCTTCAGGGCTTCCATATTTTCCTGGAAGTCGGTAACTCCGGCTTGCGCCTGGACCATCGTGTTGTTCATGGTGGCCGTCGTCTGCTCGAGATTGGCGTAGAGCTTTTTGTCGTTCACCAGCGCTCCTACAGTTCCCTGCCCCGAATTGATTTTGCCGCTGATGGAGTCGAGATTCGCCGTTGCGCGTGTGGCATTCTGGATGGCTTGCTGGCTGGTATCCAGAAGGCCGCTCGCTTTTTGCAGCAGGTCTGACATTTCGAGCGGCGGCTGGCTCGCGATGGTGTCACCGTCCCGGACATCGGCGATTCCAGCCGACCCGGAGGAGATGGCCAGATATTGATTACCTAACAACCCTTCAGTTTCGATCGAAGCCACGGAGTCTTTCTTGATGATCTCGTGTGTCGATTTGCCAAGATCCATGACGACCGTAACTTTTTCTCCAGGCCGGTGAGGCAACTCGATGCGGCGCACGGTTCCAATGTGAACCCCGCCCACGCGCACGTCGCCTCCCTGATCCAAGCCTTCGACGTTGTCGAATTGCGCCTTCAATTGGTACGTAGAGCTGAAGAGATACTGCTTGCTCCCGATGATAAAGATGCCGCCTGCCAGAATTGCCAAGGTCGCAACGATGAAAGCTCCTAACCGCGCCGTTCTCGACATATGTCCTCCATGCTTCCGCTAGTAGTGCAGTTTGAAAATTGTTGTCCCTCAGCGGCTAAAGCCGCGATGAAAACACGGCTTGCGGCACGGCTAAAGCCGTGCCCTTTCAAAACCGATTCAAATTGCACCATTACCGAACTTCCCGCTATATTTCCGACCATATTTCCCCGCTATGAATGCTTTAGAAATTCTCTGACGAATTCGATGTCACTTTTCTGCAGCTCTTCAAAGCTGCCTTCGATGACTACATTTCCTTTATCAAGCAGAGCCAGACGATCTGCGATTGTCTTCGCGCTGTGCAGATCGTGGGTCACAACGATGGATGCCATGTGATGCTCTTCCTGGAGCTTTAGAACCAAATCGTCAATCTCCGCGGAGCTGATGGGATCGAGACCGGCGGTGGGCTCGTCGAGAAGAAGAATCTCCGGACTTAAGGCGAGAGCGCGTGCCAACCCTACTCGTTTTTGCATGCCACCTGAAATGTCTGATGGCATTTTTTGAAAATGGCCATCCATGCCGACTTCCGTCAGTAGTTGCCTGACCCGGTCGGCCTGCTCAGATTTCGACATATCCTTCTTATGGTGTTGCAGAGGAAACGCCACATTCTGCTCGACGGTCAGCGAGTCGTAAAGCGCGGCGTGCTGAAATAAAAAGCCCATCTTCTTTCTGATTTCGCCGAGTTGATCGAGACTTAGTCCCGTAATCTCTTGACCAGAGATGCGAACCGACCCTGTGTCTGGCTTTTGTAATCCAATAATGATTCGTAGCAATACGCTCTTGCCCGTGCCGCTGCGGCCGAGCACAGCCAGGGTCTCACCCCGGCTTATGGTCAAGCTGATTCCGTTCAAGACTTTTTGCGTTCCGAAGGATTTGTGCAAGTCCTCGACGGCGACAGCTGGGGTGCCGTCGTCTTCCTCCATTGCCGTTCGATTGATCGCAATCTGATCGGCTGGATCCATACTTGCTTCGCGAGTTGTTAAAGGAATATTCACGGATATCTAGGGAAAAAATATGAGGATGAATTTCACAAGGACTACATCGGCAAGGATCACCATAAGTGACGACAACACCACTGAACTTGTGGCGGCACGACCCACTCCTTCGGCACCACCTTGAGTCCGCATTCCCTGAAAAGACGCGACCAGTCCGATAATCAGGCCAAATACGGCGGTCTTAAAGGTAGGTGGCAGAAAATCATTGAAATCTGCGCCTTTAAAACCGGCGTTGATGAACTGATGGAAGGAAAGCGGTTCCGCTAAGGCCTGCGTCACCCAGCCCATGAACACACCGCATGCGTCGCCTGCGAGGGTCAGCAAAGGCAGCATGAAAATGCACGCCAGGATGCGGGTCGCCGCTAATAATCTATAGGGGTTGACCGCGGAAGCCTCGATGGCATCGATCTGCTCGGTTACTTTCATCGACGCCAGCTCCGCGCCAATCCCGGCACCCACCCGGCCACTGACCACCAGGCCGGTGATGATCGGTCCCGTCTCGTGGATAACGGAGAATACGATGGCGGCTGGAAGCAGCGACTTGGCTCCGAATCGAGTCAGGCTGTAGCGGGCTTCCAGAGAAAGAACCACGCCCACGGCTGCGCCAGCCAATGCGACCAGCGGCAGCGACTTCGATCCGACCTCGTCAAGCTGATGAATAAATTCCCGAAATTCGAACGGCGGCGTCACTGCGGCTCGCAATACTTGCCAGAAAAATATGCCGAGTTCGCCGAACCACTCGAAAAACTTGCCGATCACTCCCAGGGAGGCGTTCGCCGTCGGGAACATGGGTGATGTCTCTTCCCTGGGAAGTTGAGGGCTCACGTCCCCGACCGTCATGGGTTTTTGGCCGATCACGGAGTTGCGCCCGGCTTGGGCGCTCGATGTGTATTTCTGGCCGTATTGTCAGGCTGCAATGGCATGCTTCGGCGCTCTTTCATGACTAGGCCTTCTTTAGCCAATCTGAGATTCGGTTTGTTGAATAAAGGTTTGCTGCTCTTTTATTTGCAGCCGTATTTGCAACGCTTTCATGCGGTAAGAGGACAAGGCCCATGGTCGCATTGGCATGCGATCTCGACCTCTTCGGATCCTGCTTCCTTACAGGGTTGACCGCAGTATTTGTCGCCGGTTTGCACAAAGCACCGGCATGGCAGGTGAGCACACTTGTCCTGGGTGGTGGTCATCATCATTCTTAGTCTCCGGTCCGGGTCTGGACTTGTTGATAATCCTGGCAGAATTGCGGCCCGGAAGATGTGCACTCTTGCACACAATTGGGGAAGGAAGTGAGTGAACCTAAGAGTAACCTAATCCTTCCTTCAGTTTAAGATCAGCTTCGTTTCTCAGCGGCTAAAGCCGACATTTGGAACCAAGCTTTTATCGCAGCGGTGAACCGCTGCGCCACCCAAAAGCCGGAACCGAAAGTGCGGTTTTCGGCAAATTGTGAAATCGTGCCTTTTCAAAACCGATTCAAATTGAGCCGCTAGGGGGAGATTTGATCACATAGCGGAGAAAGAAATATCCTTGCGAGAATAAAGACCGTTATGGGTATGAGCTGCGCAATTTCACCGCGTCGTCAGCGCGGCGAAGGCTTTGGAGCGCAGCCGCTTATGCCAGGTTAGAAGAAGAGCGCTGCCAATGATCATTAGTCCGATGCAGAGCCCTATCCAGATTCCCAGCGCGCCCCAGCCGAATCGAAAACACAACACATAACCGAAAGGGAGCCCTATCAACCAATATGCGACGAGGTTGGCAAGCATTGGTGTGCGAGTGTCGCCGCTGCCACGCAGAGCGCCGGTGGCGACCGTCTGCAATCCGTCGAATAGCTGAAAAGCTGCGGCCACCAGCAAGAGAGTAGCACCAACTCGAATCACCGCCGGGTCGGGTGTAAACAGGCGTGCAAGCTGTTTCGAAAATGTGACGAACACCAGGCCGGTAAAAGTCATGAATCCGGCTCCGAGCAAGATCGCGGACCATCCAGCAAGATGCGCCCTCGCTGGATTGCCTCTTCCTAATTGGTGGCCTACGCGAACCGCCGCTGCCGAACTTATTCCCAGCGGGACCATGAATGTAAGTGCGGCGCAGTTAATGGCAATCTCATGACCGGAGAGCGGAACTGGTCCGAGCTTCGCGATGAGCGCGGTAGCTGCTGAAAACGCGCCGATCTCGAATAATATTTGTGTAGCGGCTGGCGCGCCCAGCGTCAGCAGGGCCCATATTCTTTTCAAGTCGATCCGAATCGCACCCATCGCGTCGGGCAGATCGCGCTTGGATTCGACATAAGCAAGCGTGATTACCAAAACGGCCACCATATAAATACGCGCCACGCAGGTCGACCAACCTGAACCAGTGATGCCCATCGCTGGAAAACCAAGATGTCCGTAAATCAGGGCCCAGTCTCCGACCAGGTTCACAATGTTGGCGGAGATCAGCGCAAACATGATGGGGTTCACCACGTGCACCGCCTGCAGATATCGCCGGAGCGCGAAATAACACAATAGTGGCAGAGTTCCCCAGTTCAGTGCCTGCAAGAACGGCTGCATCGGTTGGATCAGCTCAGGGCTCACTCCAAACCGCCGCATCAGCATCGGCCAGAACGATACGAGCAGCATAAGAATCGGAGTAAGAACTAGAGCCAGAAAAAATCCATTCACCAGCGAATGCCTGGCGTCCTGGATGTCGTCGCGTCCATGGGCTTGTGCCACGAAAGTGTCCATGCCCAGCAGTAGTCCGCCACCGAAGATTGCCACGGCGTGGTAGAGACTTTGGCCGAGGCCGGTCGCTCCGATTGCCACCGCGCTGTCAGGAAGCCGGCCGACCATGATGGTGTCGACTACACCCATACTCATCCAGCCAACCTCGGCCAGGATTAGCGGCAAGGCCAAGCGCAGGGTTGGGCGAAACTCCTTGCGGAACGCATGCTTCGTGGCGGGTTGAATTTGGGATGGCATAGTCCAGTTTAAATTTTCTGCGTGTGAATTTTCTGCGAATGACAGCTGACTTTGAGAGTCTTCCGTTGCTATTCTTCCGTTGCTATTCTCCTCTATCATTCTCCGTACTATAACGTACCGACGTTGGACAGCTTGCTTGCTACACTTCTCGGCCCATGTCGAACTCTATTTTTCACTGGTGTCAGTTGTGGCAAGCTGGTGCCGATGGAAGAGGCGAAAACAGACAGTAACGGCAAGGCTGTGCATGGAGACTGCGTGCTTCCAAAACATGTTGTTCGTAGCCCTTTGGATCTAACCTGCCCTCGGTGTGAGGCCGAACCGGGAGATGTTTGTGAAGTGCTGCTTGGCGAAGGACTGGAGATAGTCCACGTCGAGCGAATCAAAGCCGCGATGGCGCGTGATGTTTCGGCGATGAATCGCCCCGCTGGAACGCGGACTTCCTCTAAATCCTCAGAATAATTTCAAATTGACGTATCGCCTCGTCGCGACAATCTTCGCGCTGACAATCGTATTGTGACAATCTGTTGACAAAGCCCTGCGGTCATCATTGATCGTTTTCATTTATCATTATTGGGAGTTGAAGGGAGCGTTTATGAAGGTTTTTTCGATGCTTTTCGCGACTTTAGTCCTGGCTGCCACGTTTGCGGTTGCCGCGGATCAGCCTCAACCGCCGACCGCCGGCAATCAAGCCCCGGCTTTCAGTTTGCCTAGCCAGGAGGGGGCACAGGTTTCTCTCGATCAGTTCAAGGGCAAGTGGGTTGTGCTTTACTTCTACCCTAAGGATTTTACGTCGGGTTGCACCATCGAAGCCCACAATTTCCAGCGCGACATCGACAAATACACACAGAAAAATGCCGTGATCCTGGGCGTCAGCGTGGATAACGTGGATTCCCACAAGGGTTTCTGTACGAAAGAAGGCTTGAACTTCAAACTGCTTGCAGATCCTAATCATGCAGTCGTTGAAAAATATGGCTCGGTCATGGAATACAACGGAATGACCCTTGCCGCGCGCAATACTTTCTTGATCGATCCAAATGGCGTGATCAGGAAGGTGTACCTGAAGGTCGGTCCGCAAGGCCACAGCGAAGAAGTGCTCGCCGATCTGCAACAACTAGAGTCTGCAAAATGAAGGGCCTGTAAAAAAAAGCGGACCCGGAGAGTCGGGCCCGCTTAGAGGGGTAGAGCCCTCGCTTTACCCGAATTGCGATTTCGCCAGACAGCGATAACTACGAAAAATCCGCTATGCAGCTCGAGCTGTGGCAGCCATACGAGGCGTAATGGCACGAGAAGTTGCTAAAGCATGGAGGGAGAAGAGGGCGTTGTCCAGTCCTTGCCTTTCTCGCTTATCGTTTCCGGACCTCGCTATCCCGGACATCAATAATTGTTGTCTTCGGGCTCGGATTGCCAGTTGAGCCATCGCAATTCGTTCGGCCCGTTTAGACTTATCGTTCTCGAATAGCGCCGCAACATAAAGATCTCTCCAACCGCCTTCACAAGACTTTGTTGGCCAAGGACTATGCTTCATAAGCCCTCACGGGAGAATAAACAACAATAATATGAAAACCTGCGGAGGCGATTTGCTCCGAGCCATAACAGGATGACAACCTTTGCGGTCATCGACAATCAGGTGAGTACCGGATTTACTGATCGGTTAACCCTTGCAGGCAAACGCTACCGCGATATTCCATGCTGACCGGGCCTCCGCAAAACCGCCCATTCAAATCGCCTCGATGCTCGTGACGCGAATGCGGTGGGTGGTCACAACCGGAATACCTACGAGATTTACTTCTTTACCCTCATACGGTTTGGCTGCGTCCTGGTCATCGAGTCGATACATACTGCTATTTTGATCGATATCACTACTCGATACCTTCAAGACATACTCGCCAAGGTCTTTCACGATCTTCCCGGTGAACCTTCTCATATCCAGCTGCGGTTGAGTTTGGGGGTTTGCGATTTGTTGTTGCGTTGAATCGGGGATCGGCTGCGGTGTCTGTTGTTGCGACCACACAATAAGTTGTGGGCCCAGAATGACCGCTGGCAGCTTCGGCTCAGGGTCTTGCGCGAGAATGAACGGCGCGGGCATAAGCATCAGCATCGCCAATGTTGCTACTACAGTTGGTGTTCGGTTCATAAACACCTCGAAGGACGAAGTAGCGAACACTCCATTGCTCACCATTGCTCAACGATTTCCTTCAACGGAATCAATGGACTACTGGCACCAGACTTCTATTTTTTACCTCTAGGGCGGTCGGTCGTCTATACAGCATTTCCCGTAAAACCCGCGCCTGATGAGTGAGGCATCGCCCGGCGGCGAGGCCAGATTGCAGATTTGCACCTCATACTTAACAGCGCTCAATTCTTTCCCAACCTTTGCAGTCCATTGCAGCAACTAAGTAAAAGCTTTCGATAAATTTACGAGCGCGGGTTGCTCCGCGCTTAAAAGGAGTAATTCATGGCAGACGATACGGAAAAGAAGGGTCAGCAAGGCAACCAATTCGGACAAGGACAACAGGGTGGTCAGTCCGGGCAGCAAGGGCAGCAGGGGCAACATGACCAGGGTAAACAGAGTGGCCAGTCCGGTGTGCAGCAGCCGAAGAAGGGCGGCCAGAATCAGACAGAGGAAGATGACCAGAATCGCGACCGTCAGCGCCGCGCATCCTAGTTTTCTTCGTCAACGTTCTACTTGCGGCAACGCTTAGTTGGAGGTCCCGGCCGGTTTGGCGGGACTTCATTTTTTAGCAGCTGACACGAAACTCCGAGTTCCTGGAAAACTGTTAAGCCACCGTACTTTCAGTTGTGCTGCTAACAATTTGAGGTATCTGGATCTGAATGATGTTGTTCTTAATAGCGTAGACAACCAGATCGCGGATGGAGTGCAAGCTCAGTTTCCGCATTATGTTGCTGCGATGCGTTTCCACGGTCTTGGTGCTCAAGTTCAGGAGCACTGCCACTTCCTTGGAGCTTTTCCCTTCCGCGAGAAGTTGCGTAACTTCACGTTCTCGAGCAGTTAATATCGGCAAATTCGGAGGCTCGTTCCGCAATATGGCGTGCCCTTTCTCCAGGAATCCCGCCAACACAAGGTCGTTCACCCGCGGCGTGAAAAACATTCGCTTGCTCTGCAGAGCTTCGACCGCCGACACCAGATCGCGAGCTGCGTCAGATTTGAGCACGAATCCGCGTGCGCCGGCATTGAGAGCTTCGCGGATCACCTGATCGGAATCCGTAATTGTCAGGACGATGACCTTGAAGTTGGGATCCAGTTGGACAAGTTGGCGTGTTGTGTCCAGGCCGTTGAGGTGTGGCATGCCAATATCTACAATTACAACGTCTGGCTTCAGTTGCTGGGCCATCGCGATCGCTTCACGGCCATCGGATGCTTCCCCGCACACCTCCCACCCTTCATGTTTCTGCAGAAGAGAACACAAACCTCTACGCACAATCTCGTGATCATCGGCAAGCAGAATACGAAGTTTCATGGCAAATCCTTCCTTCTGGCAGAATTTTCCTTAGCAGATCCTTTTGCAAAAACCTTCAGAGATTGCAACTTGTTAACTCACGCTCATTATTCAGTTCGCAGCGTGTGGATTTCGCGCCAGCGCAGTAAATTCCCGATGCTGGCTTACAGCCTCAACCGCCTCAATCAGATCCCGCGCCAGATTTGATTTCACGACATACCCTCGCGCGCCTGCAGCCAAAGCCTCGCGCATCATCTGCGGAGAGTCGTGTTGCGTAACGAACAAAACTTCGAGCCCGGGATTCTTTTGCTTCATCAACCGGCAGGCTTCAATGCCGTTCATCCTTGGCATGGTGACGTCGAGCACCACTACATCAGGTTGCAAGTTGCCGACTTTTTCTATGGCTTCTAAACCATCCGACGCTTCATCTACTACTTCCAACTCGGATCTGCCCTGCAACAAAGTTCTCAAACCTTGCCTTACGACAGGATGGTCGTCGACCAGAAGAATACGAACCGCCATAACTTTTTCCAGTTCCATGTAAAACTCGGTGGCTTGCAGCAATTTTCGTCCACACGAACCGCAGGCAAGATTCTGTAACTAAACCACGTAGGAAACTAACATGGCGGTGTTATATCCCGAATACAGGGAATCCTGTAGTCGATCAGGCTACCTGCGGGAAATAGGTTCTCCGGTCCAGGAGTGCGTTCACCGCTTCGACTATCGAGCCAACGTCCCACTTCGCACAGACCCCGCGGATACCCGTCTTTCGGGCCTCGTCCGCCAGTTGCTTTGATATGTGAATGGTGACCATCAGAATGGGAATTTCAGGATACAGCTTCACAATCCGCCGGGCCACTTCGATCCCGTTGAGATCTGGCATTTGGAAGTCCAACAGAATCATATCGGGCGGATTCTCCTGAACCCTTTGCAGGGCTTCGGCTCCGGTCGGAACCTGGTCACAAACTCGCCATGTGCTTTGCTGTTCGAGGAGAGATCGAAGGAAGTTGCGCACCGCCGGGTTGTCATCAGCCACAAGAATTCGAACCAAGCGGAACCTTACCTTCCTTTGATTTCTCAATCATAGAAGTTGCGAGATGGTGTTCGCAATACCGTAAATCCCCGAGCATTCGCCAAAGCAATCTGCCGCTAGAGGTTCAACGATTGAAGGTCACCGCGTTCCGCGAAAGTCTTCTCTAAAACATTTTTTCCGCAGCCGGTTAAGCTAGCGAAGTTGCAATACTTTCTGGGGCGTCGTTTGCCTTGGACGTCTTCGGGTTGCTCTTTTTTGCAAATAGAATGTCTCTCATCTTCAACTTCGCTTTGTGAAGCTGTGATTTCGAGTTTCCGACGGAGCAGTGCAGGATTTCGGCGATCTCATGATGTTGATATCCTTCGACCTCGTGCAGATCGAAGATCTGACGGCATCCCGCTGGCAACTCCTCGACCGCCCGGCGCAAAGCAATACGATCGACCGCCCCGGAGAGACGCGGATCGGCTTTCCCAACCTCACGTTTGAGGGAGGGCGAATCCGCCGAGACCGGCTCATCGAGAGAAAGCAGAGGCGGGGCCTTACGACGACGCAACTTCATCAACACGGTGTTTACTGCGATCCGGTAGAGCCAGGTAGAGAAAGCGGAATCGCCTCGGAACGAATTGACGCTGCGAAATACCTGCAAAAAGGCTTCCTGCGTTAAATCCTCGGCATCTGCCACATCTTTTGTCATCTGTAAACAAACCGAATACACGCGCTTCTTGTGCAACTGATAGAGAGTCGCAAAGGCCTGTTCGTCGCCGCGCTGTGCACGCTGAACGAGAGTGCCTTCGGATTCGTCTTTCTGGCTTGGATCTTTTCGCTGAACCACGTTCGGGGGAAAGATGTTGGTTGCGGTCGTGGATACCAGACAAGTGGCCACTGTAGTCTCCTTGATCGACTAACGCGATTTTGTTCCCACATACAACGGGAACAATCCGTCTTTCGAGATACAGACTAGCGAAGTGGCGGAGCCTGTCCCATCGGGGCGCTCCTGTACTTGATTCCGAATCTTGCTGTACCGAATCCTGCTGAATCGCTGGAGCCTATTTACACGATCTTGTCGGGCAGCTACTTTCTTTACAAATAGTTGACAAATGACATACTTCCAAAAGCTTGGAATACACTTTTGCGATAAAACTTTGCGGGCTTCGTGCCCTAACTATTAAAGTCAGAGACCCACTGCAAAAGCTTGGTTCGTCTAACTCACTAAACAGATGAAATGCTACGTACATTCATTCAAAACAGCGCTCGATTCTCGCAATGCCGAGCTGGAGGGGATCATGAGTTCAAGAAGAGTTCCCGGATCGGCATTAGTAAGTCGTAACTCGCCGCCGAATTCCTTGGCGCGCTGTTTCATGCCGCCAATTCCAACTCCCACGCTCTCCGGACGCAGATCTACAATCTTCTTGTCGATTCCCTTGCCATCATCAAGCACAGAAACGAAAATCGACCCATCTTTTTGAATGAGAGTGATCCAGACCTTGCGAGCTTCCGAATGCCGAAACACATTGGTGAGCGCCTCCTGAACGATACGAAAGACTGCCGTCTCCACCGCCGGTGTAAGACGGGGAAAATCTGAGGGCTGGACTTCAAGAAATATCTCGATGCCACTCCGTTTTGCAAGTCCTTCCACGTACCAACCCAGGGCCGACTGCAATCCGACTTCATCCAGCAGCGGGGGATGTAGGAGGTGAGACATGGTGCGCACCTCCTGAATCGCACGATCGATAATGGAGCTAGCCTGAACCCATGTTTGATCCTGCGGCTGAGCGGGCTTCTCCAGGAACATCTTGTCCAATACCATCTTAGCCACGGCAAGTTCTTGCCCTAATCCATCGTGCAGATCACGCGCGATGCGTCGTCGCTCCTGATCCTGCATGGTCATGAGACGAACAGAGAGGCGGCGCAATTCGTCGGTGCGCCTATCAATCATCTTTTCCAGTTCAACAGCGTTATCACGAATGGATTGCTCGAGCAGCTTGCTATCGTGAATATCGGAACAGGTGCCGTACCACTTAACAATTTTTCCTTCTGGATTTCGAATTGGAACAGCACGAGACCGAAACCAACGAAAGCTGCCATCTTTTGAACGCAAACGATACTCGCATTCATAATGTGCTCCCGCTTGAACGGACTGGATCCAGCCCGCCTTGCTGCGCTCAGCGTCGTCAGGATGCACATAGTCCAACCAACTCACACTCTTACCAGAGTCTGATGATGTGCCAGCATATTCGTGGAACCGATCGCTGACATATTCGTAGTGCCCGTCTCCCTGGCTGCTGAAGATGACATCCGGCGCGGTGCTCACAATAGCGTCGAGCTCCTGATTTTTGCCTACCAACTCGGCATTGAGATGCAGTAGCAGCTCGGCTTTTGTCGCTAACTCCTCAGTGCGTTCCGACACACGTTGCTCCAGGTCGCGATTCAATGCCTCCAGCTGTCTGGTTTTTCGATGTAACTCGGCAAATACCCTGACCTTGGCGCGCAGAAGTTCTTGAATAACTGGAACTGAAATATAATCCACTGCTCCGTGCTCGTATCCTTTGAGCCTGTCGAGATCGGTGAGATGCACAGCGGAGATAAAAATGATGGCGGTCCTTTGAAAGCGTGGATGTTGACGAATCATGTTAGCTAATTCAAAACCATCCAGCTCCGGCATGCTTACGTCCATGAGCACTACGGCAACATCGGTCTTCAGCAAAATTTCGAGCGCCTTTTTCGCGGAAGTCGCTTTAATCAGGTTCTCGCCCAGCTCTGCCAACATCACCTCATAACTGAGGAGCTTGGCGGGCTGGTCATCCACCATGAGAATGTTGACTTTTTCGTTTGCGCCCATCGTTTTCTCCGTACTGCTCCAGGAGCCAATCAGCCTGCTACCACGAGTTCTATCTGTGAAGCCACATTCGCAACGACGACAATAGCTGCTCGGTATTTACGGGTTTGGCCAGGTATTCGGACGCACCAGCCTCCAGACATTTCTCGCGATCCCCCTTCATTGCCTTTGCGGTCAGAGCAATGATGGGCAAGCGCTGGAGCGAAACATTCTGCCGGATCACCCGCATGGTTTCGTAGCCATCCATCTCGGGCATCATGATATCCATAAGGACGATCGCGACCTCCGGCGTTGAGTCGAGTTTCGCGATCGCTTCACGACCTGTCCCCGCGGTGATTACGTCCATGCCACGACGTTCGAGCACGCTACTAAGGGCAAAGATATTGCGCACGTCATCGTCGACCACCAACACTTTCTTCCCGACTAGGGCATCGTCGGAATGGTGTAACCGATCGAGCATTCTCTGTTTTTCCACGGGGAGATCGGCAACGACGCGATGAAGGAATAATGCAGTCTCGTCCAACAAGCGTTCGGGAGATTCAACTCCCTTCACCACTACGCTTCGCGCCAGAGCGTGCAGACGGGCATCCTCTTCGGGGGAAAGTTCTTTGCCGGTGAACACGATGACCGGCAAGTCAGATAATGATGGAGTATCGCGGAAGCGCTCCAGCACGTCGAAGCCAGAGATATCGGGCAGGCGTAAATCGAGAACGACGCAGTCGAAAGGCTGCTCGCTAACGGCTTCGATTGCGTCCTCACCGCTTGAAACGGTTGTGACGTCGATGTCGTCATAGCCAAGTAATTCCCTGATACTAAGTTGCTCAGCGGGATTGTCTTCGACCACCAGCAAGCGCTTGCGCCGGGGGGTGGCATACTCCTTGATACGAGTAAGGGCCGCTCTCAAACCGTCCGGAGTAGTTGGCTTGGTAACAAAGGCGAAAGCACCGCGGGCGAGGCCGTGGTGACGGTCTTCGTCGAGCGTTAACATCTGCACGGGGATATGCCGGGTTGCAGGGTCCTGTTTTAAATGATTCAGAACCGTCCAGCCCAGCATATCGGGAAGAAACACATCCAATGACACAGCGGTTGGATGGTACTCACGCGCGAGAGCGAGCGCTTCTGCGCCACGCATAGACACCAGCACTTTGAATCCCTTGTCGCGAGAAAGATCACGCAACACGCGCGCATAGTGAGGGTCGTCTTCGACAATCAACAGAATTGCGTCATCGGGTTGGAGATCGTCCCGGTCATCAGGAATTTTTTCCACCGGATGTTCCGAAACACCCACGACAGATAACTGCGGCGGCAGAACAGATGCCGGCGAATGCCGCTCCGACGTGGCAGAACTAGACGGCCCCACGTAGGTTTGCGGTAAGTAGAGGATGAAGGTGCTTCCGCGACCCGGTGCGCTGCGTAATTGGATCTCACCTCCGAGCAGACTGGCTAGTTCGCGGCTGATTGCCAGCCCTAGACCTGTGCCTCCGTACTTACGGCTGGTGCCAGCATCTGCTTGTTGGAAAGCCTCGAAGATGATCCGTTGTTTGTCGAGCGGAATACCTATACCTGTATCTGAAACTTCGAAGGCTACTACCGATGCGGCCTTACTGAGGATCGGGTGTTCCTCGCTCCAGCCGCTTTTCGCTATGGATACGGACAAGCGAACGCCTCCCAGTTCGGTGAACTTGAACGCATTGGAGAGCAAGTTTTTCAACACTTGCTGCAACCGCTTCGAGTCAGTAACCACGCTACGGGCAAGGTGGGGGTCAGTCTGCACGTCGAAGGTAAGATGCCGGTTCTCGGCTTCGTGCCGGAACGGACGCTCCACCGTGTCCAGCAGGCTTGCGAAGAAGACCTCCTCTGCTTCGACCGAAACTGTACCCGATTCGATCTTGGACAAGTCGAGAATATCGGTGATCAGATTCAGTAAGTCTGTGCCGGCACCATGAATCGTTCGCGAGAACTCAACTTGCTTGGGTGTCAGATTTCCGTCTGGATTGTCAGTAAGTTGCTGACCCAGAACCAGAATGCTGTTCAATGGGGTGCGTAACTCGTGAGACATATTGGCCAGGAATTCTGACTTATACTTCGAAGTCAAAGCCAGTTCCTTGGCCTTCTCTTCCAAAGCACGGCGGGCCTGCTCAATTTCCTGATTCTTGCGTTCAACTTCAACGTTCTGTTCGGCGAGCTGTTGCGCTTTCTGCGCAAGCTGCTCGTTAGTTTGCTGTAACTCCCTTTGCTGCATTTGGAGTTCGGTGGCCAACTGCTGGGACTGCTTCAATAGTCCTTCAGTCTGCATGGTTGCTTCGATACTGTTAAGCACGATGCCGATGCTCGCCGTCAGCTGTTCGAGAAATGCCAGTTGGGAAGTCGTAAAATTGCTCAGCGACGCCAACTCGATAACCGCCTTGACGCGATCCTCGAAGAGCACTGGGAGCACAATGACATTTCGTGGGACGGCTTCGAACAAACCCGACCGAATGGAGATCGTGTTTGGCGGCAAATCGGAGATCAACATCCGCTCTTTTTCCGCAGCGCACTGTCCCACTAGACCCTCGCCTATCTTTAGGCGCCGCAGATGACCATCTTCGCCGTCACCTGCAAATGCCGAAAGAAGAACCATCTCGGCGGATTCTTCTGTACCCATCTGATAGATCACCCCTTGCTGTGCATTGACTAGAGGCGACAATTCAGAAAGAAGCAGGCGTCCCACCGTCGCAAGATCGCGCTGCCCCTGTAACATACCGGTGAAGCGGGCAAGATTCGTTTTGAGCCAGTCTTGCTCAGTATTTCGATCGGTAGTCAGGCGGAGGTTGTCGATCATCGTGTTGATATTGTCTTTCAGTTCCGCCACTTCACCACTGGCTTCCACTTGAATGGAGCGAGTGAGGTCTCCCTTGGTCACTGCGGTCGCGACCTCTGCAATCGCTCGCACCTGATTAGTCAAATTGTCAGCCAGCAGATTGACATTGCCGGTGAGATCTTTCCACGTACCGGCAGCGCCCGGCACGTTCGCCTGTCCGCCGAGCCGACCTTCGACGCCTACTTCGCGAGCAACAGTTGTAACTTGGTCAGCAAAGGTTGCCAACGTGTCCGTCATGTTGTTGATCGTCTCGGCCAGAGCTGCAACTTCGCCTTTTGCATTCACAGTCAGTTTCTGAGTAAGTTCGCCATTGGCTACGGCGGTTACCACTTTGACGATGCCGCGCACCTGTTCTGTCAGGTTGGCAGCCATCACGTTTACGTTGTCGGTCAGATCTTTCCACGTGCCAGCTACGCCGGGCACCTGCGCTTGACCGCCTAACTTGCCTTCTGTACCTACTTCACGGGCTACACGAGTTACTTCAGCGGCGAATGCGTTCAGCTGATCCACCATGGTGTTGATGGTATTTTTGAGTTCGAGAATCTCGCCTTTCACGTCAACCGTGATTTTGCGCGACAAATCGCCACGAGCGACGGCTGTGGTTACCTCGGCGATGTTACGCACCTGGCCTGTCAAGTTGCCGGCCATGGCATTTACGGAGTCAGTTAGATCCTTCCACGTACCGGCAACGCCTGATACGTTCGCCTGACCACCAAGACGACCTTCACTACCGACCTCGCGGGCTACACGCGTCACTTCGGCGGCGAAGGAACGCAGTTGCTCGACCATCGTGTTCAGCGTTTCTTTGAGTTGCAGGATCTCGCCACGCACATCGACGGTGATTTTCTTTGAGAGATCGCCATTGGCAATTGCAGTCGCCACTTCGGCGATATTGCGTACCTGGCCGGTGAGGTTACTGGCCATGAAGTTGACGTTGTCGGTCAGATCTTTCCACGTGCCTCCAACGCCGGGCACTTGCGCTTGTCCGCCAAGCTTGCCTTCGGTACCGACTTCGCGGGCTACGCGCGTTACTTCGCCGGCGAACGCATTGAGCTGATCCACCATCGTGTTGATGGTATTTTTGAGCTCAAGAATTTCGCCTTTTACGTCGACCGTGATTTTGCGCGACAGATCGCCTCGGGCCACGGCCGTGGTTACCTCAGCAATGTTGCGCACCTGGCCGGTAAGATTGCCGGCCATTGAGTTGACGGAATCGGTGAGATCTTTCCATGTGCCGGCGACGCCGGGAACGTTTGCTTGCCCGCCCAATCGCCCTTCAGTGCCGACTTCGCGCGCCACGCGCGTCACTTCGCCAGCGAATGCGTTGAGCTGGTCGACTGTCGTATTGATGGTTTCTTTAAGCAGAAGAATTTCGCCGCTAACGTTCACGGTGATCTTCTTTGAGAGGTCACCACTGGCGATGGCCGTAGAGACTTCGGCAATGTTGCGCACCTGGCCGGTGAGATTGCTAGCCATCGAGTTGACCGAGTCGGTAAGATCTTTCCACGTGCCAGCGACACCGGGGACCTGCGCTTGTCCACCGAGTTTGCCATCGGTACCGACTTCGCGAGCTACGCGCGTTACTTCGGATGCGAACGATCGCAGTTGATCCACCATCGTATTGATGGTGTCTTTGAGTTCGAGGATTTCTCCTTTCACGTCGACCGTGATCTTGCGCGACAAATCGCCGCGCGCCACGGCCGTCGCAACTTCAGCAATATTACGCACCTGGCCGGTTAGGTTACTGGCCATGAAGTTGACGTTATCCGTGAGATCTTTCCACGTACCGGCGACACCGGGGACTTGCGCCTGGCCGCCCAACTTGCCTTCGGTGCCGACTTCGCGAGCCACGCGCGTTACTTCGCCAGCGAACGCATTGAGTTGGTCCACCATGGTGTTGATGGTGTTCTTGAGCTCTAGAATTTCACCTTTCACATCGACCGTAATCTTGCGCGACAAATCGCCGCGGGCCACGGCTGTAGTAACTTCGGCAATGTTGCGGACCTGGCCGGTGAGATTGCCGGCCATCGAGTTGACGGAGTCGGTGAGATCTTTCCATGTACCAGCGACGCCCGGAACATTGGCTTGGCCGCCGAGACGCCCTTCGGTGCCGACTTCACGCGCCACGCGCGTCACTTCACCAGCGAATCGATTGAGCTGATCCACCATGGTGTTCAGCGTTTCTTTGAGCTGCAAGATTTCACCGCGTACGTCCACCGTGATCTTGCGGGACAGATCGCCATTCGCGATAGCCGTCGCTACCTCGGCGATATTGCGCACCTGGCCGGTGAGGTTGCTGGCCATGAAATTAACGTTGTCGGTTAAATCCTTCCATGTGCCGCCCACGCCAGGCACCTGCGCTTGTCCGCCCAGCTTTCCTTCGGTACCGACTTCACGCGCCACGCGTGTTACTTCGCCGGCGAACGCGTTGAGCTGATCCACCATGGTGTTGATGGTGTCTTTGAGCTCTAGAATTTCTCCCTTCACGTCGACAGTGATTTTGCGCGATAAGTCGCCGCGGGCCACGGCCGTGGTGACTTCGGCGATGTTGCGGACTTGAGCGGTTAAGTTACCGGCCATGGCATTCACGGAGTCGGTGAGATCTTTCCAGGTTCCGGCCACGCCTACAACGACCGCCTGGCCGCCAAGTTTTCCGTCAGTGCCTACCTCGCGTGCTACGCGCGTTACTTCGGAGGCAAACGAGCGCAGCTGATCCACCATGGTGTTGATTGCTTCTTTGAGCTGGAGAATTTCGCCGCGCACATCGACGGTAATTTTGCGGGAGAGATCGCCACTGGCAACGGCGGTTGCAACTTCGGCAATGTTACGTACTTGACCAGTAAGATTGCTGGCCATGGAGTTGACGGAATCTGTCAAATCTTTCCACGTGCCGGCCACTCCGGGCACAAGCGCCTGGCCACCCAACTTGCCGTCAGTGCCTACTTCGCGCGCCACGCGCGTTACCTCGGCTGTGAAAACGCCGAGCTGCTGAATCATAGTATTGACGATGTTGGCGGAGCGCAGGAACTCGCCTTCTAGCGGGCGGCCGTCGACGTCCAAACGAACAGTTTGCGTGAGATTTCCCTGGGCCACAGCGGCGATTGCGCGAGTGACTTCGGCGGTGGGACGAAGCAAGTCCTCGACCAGTGTGTTTACGGAGACTTCAATATCTCCCCACGCGCCGCGCGCCTCGTGAAAGCGAAGCCGCTCGCGCGTTCTTCCCTCTTTGCCGACAACCTGTCCAACGCGCTTCAACTCCTGTGCCATTTGCTGGTTGGCGGCCACAATAGAATTGAAAGTATCGGCAATCTTTCCTTCCAGCCCGGTCCAGGAACCCGGCAGTCTGACAGAAAAATCTCCATCGCGCATGGTTTGCAGGCTGGCCAGAATCACGCTGAGGTCGGCCGACTGAGGCTCGGCCACTAGAACGGAATTTCCGTTACTCTTCTCATTCTCGCGCACATCATTTTCACGCGCAGGGGGTTCGCCAGGAACCGTGGTCACCGCGTGTCGATTGTTTCGCTTCATCATGGTCTCCTGGACTGAGGGAGGTCTGGCATTGTGGCAAGATATTTGTTCGCTCGACTCTTCATGCCGCCCATAACCAGGCACTGCAATCGAAAAGCTTTTGCGACGGATAAATCGAAAGATAAATCATTGATAAATAATATTGATAATTCAAAATGAACGTCCCCCACCCTTCGCATGGACACATCGGGCGAAGCAACGTAAGTCTGAATCATCTGTTCAATGTGAACCGAGAGGAATTCACTGAACCAACATCGTCCTATGTATCATGCGAAACTGCGGCCTGACTCTAGGGTCTTTACTGTAGGCTGGGGGCCTAAGACGAATGTACGGAAGGATGAAGGCAGACAGGCCTCACTACTCTACCCCGTGGAGCGTCGCGCGCTCCTGTAATTGACGCCTAGGCATACCTCAATCAGAGCTTGGAGGAGTGAACACATACTCGGCGGGATAATTCTGGGCTTACAACTGCAGCGGATTACTGCCGCGGATTACTGACAGTGACTGGCGCTTTTTAGCGTTTTATCGGTTGTCGTTTTATCCTTGTCGCTCTTTCGGACTAGGACTTGTCGGAATTGTCGCTTCGGGGGGCGCCTCGACTGTCACTTCCACTTCGGCACCCTGCTTGAGGCGCACTTCTTCGCCATTCTCATTAATCAATGTGTTTTCGATTCGAATCTCTCGATAGAGATGATCAGCGCCTTCGACGGAGATCTGCGCCTTCTCCGGTTCGCCCGGAGCGAATGGCTTTATGATTTTTTCGACGGTTGCAGGCAGAGTGGTGCTGGGTTTTTCGCTCATAGAGACCTTCTGGTGTGTTTCAGTATACTGAAAAATCCGTACACGAATATGCCAGATATTATATCGGTCTCTGCGCTAATCCGTCACTTTTTCATATTTCCGGTAGTGCCTCGGTTTGGAAAACGCCTCCCTCTCGGCAGGTAGACAGGCCGCAGCAAAAGTCGTTTGCGCAGCCCATGGCCTCAGTCGCTAACGCGCATTGCTTCCAAGAACGTAACGGCACGAGCGAAACTCGTGCCCTTCCCAAAGCTCAGAAACCGCCACGGCCACTACCCTTCGGTACCGGTGAATGGCATGTCATTGGCGGACCGGCGAATCCTCTCCTTCGCGGCCGACGCAGATTCAAACACTCTATCTCGCATATCGACAGCCTTTTCCCGAAACGCCTCTCGCGTCTCGCTGCCGGATGCGGGCGCCAACAGAATTCCCAATCCCACGCCCACTCCAACGCCTAACACAAAACCTGCCACTCGTGAGGGCCATTGGCTTTCGCCTCGCAGAGCAGCCTTAGCCGCTTCCAAGCGTTCCAATGCGTCTTCGTACTTGCTTGCCACAGCGTCGCTTGCATCTTCATACTTGCTGGTCACAGTATCGGTAATATCTTCCACGCCATCCTTGATTCGGTCGCCAACTACCTTCCGTACCTTTGGCTCGGTGAAGAGAAGGCTTAATTTCGCGCCAAGTCGAACCCAGTCTTTCGTCGTGTAGTTTTTTATGGAGTTTCGCATGATGATTCCCCTTTCGTTTGTGATTCCTAAAGCATCACTCTAATCACGGGACGGAAATAGAACCATCGGTTGCTTCGTGTAGAGCGCCAAAGAGATGTGTGTACACGGGCGATGAAAGACATCGCAGAATTCAGCACCGGATCTTGCTTCTTCGCTTACTTCGCCTGGAAATTTAAGCCGTCCGATTATCTACAGCTTCTGAACAAAATCATCTCCGTGATACGCCCGATGCACTCGTTTATTTGTCTTGCGCTAGTCTTGACGCGTTAGGCGGGAGGGTGATGCGGTACAGGTTTTTGCCGTTTCCCTTGTTTCAGATTCGTCCGAAGCGGAACGGCGACAGGGCGAGTCACGCATTCTCCCGCTTGGCTGCATTTATCTCATTCGTCTGCTTAATGGCGCACCGTCAGCTTCCCAACGGTGCGCCATAGTATTCACGAATCCGAAGAACGGTTCGTAGTAGTGGTTAGCGAGGGCGACCACCGCCCTCAGGTTTCGCTGCCGGCGCCATTCTTTGCTGCATTTGCTGAGTCTGCTGCTGGTGCCTTTGCTGCAACTGCTGGGTCTGTTGCTGGTGCTGCTGCTCCACCTTTTGCTTTTGTGCGTCATTGTTCTGTTTTGCTACTTTCTGGTCTTCCTTTTCTTGTTGCTGCTGGAGTTTCTGCCGTTCCTTCTGCTGCTGCGCGTACTGCTTGTCCAGTTGTTGCTGGTTCTTCTTGTCCACCTTCGCGTCGCCCGAGCTTGGAGCGGTCACATGCTCTGCAGGCGGGAGGTCGCGAACATGGCCGGGTGTGGGTCGGGCTGCATTGTCTTCAGGTCGCGCAGCTGCTCCGTTCCCACCACGGTTGGCTGCAGGCGTATAGTGCCCACCAGCTTCGCTAGCCTTTACAACGTCGTTGCCCTTGAATTCTCCGGGCCTTGCGGTCGCTGCAACTGGTGGTTTTCCCTCGTTCCTTGAAGCCCGCTGTTCTGGATTCGATCGAGCCTCCTGCATATGCTGGGTCTGCGCAGCCACAGGACCAACATGCCTCTCATGCGCGGCCGCCTCTTCTGCGGCTGTCGGACGGGCGGTGAGTCCGCCATTGCCGCCGTTATAACTGACGCGGTTCACGACCGTGGTATTGACCGTCGTGTTGTAGACATTGTGAATGTTGGTGACGTTCACATTCATCACGGCGCGATTGTAGAAAAAGTGTCCGTTATCCCAGCGTCCGCCCTGGAAGCCAACTCCGAAGTAGCCGAAACCGTAGTTGATTCCGCCGTAGAAACCGATCTGTGGTCCCCAATAGCCATCATAGAAAACAAAGCTGTCACCGCCCCAACCCCAATATCCGGGCGTCCAAAGGAAACCGACCTCGGGAGCCATAATCCAAGTCCCGGGCACCCAGTAGTAGTCGTCGAAATCGTCGCCCCAGGCCCAGTAACCGGGGGTCCAGAGGTAGCCGTCCCCCGGACAAATGGGCTGCTCATAGACTGGCAGCGGTGGGGGAGCAACTGTGATTACCACGCCGATTCGTGCAAACGCTGCAGCCGACATGCACAGCATGACAAATGCGAACAACAGCGTACGAAAGAAACGGATATGCATTGTGTTTCCTTAGCTCATCATCCCTCGTTTGCCCGGTAATGCTCTCATGCTGCGGGTTGCGTGGATTGAGCTTCAAGACCTTCGAGCCTAAATCTGCTTCTCGGTTCGAGAGAATCAGTTTCTCCTTTATCTTGCTTACTTCTTACATCCTTACCAAACAGGAGCAAGACATATCTACAACAGACAAAACCTTTCTGCAACATTCGTCAGCGGCTCGGATCGATCACATTTTCGCAGGACGTATGTCCACATTGGCAAGCGATCTCGGTTAGATTCGCGCCTTCCTCGCAATATTCGCTGCAATACTTGCTACCTTTGTTCGCCACGCATCCGCATGCCGGATGCGCACATTTACTCCCCGTCTCAGCGCTCATTGATTATCCCTCCAATTCATCAGACATCGATTTGATTCAACATCAATCAGATGTCAAAAGTCAGATATCAGACGACGGTTCGGCGGCCGCTCACTAAATCAAATATCAAGACGATGATCGCGACCACGAGCAGTAAATGAATCAAACTTCCTGCTATGTGGAGGCTGAAGCCCAGGAGCCAGAGGATCAGAAGAACTGCCACAATTGCCCAACCTAGTCGCATTTGTCCCGACCTCCTTTGTCCCGACCTCCGGCGACCCAATTACACAACTTGACTCATGGACTTTATTTGTGACAAGTCAATGCGCCAATCATGTTTGATGTGTAGGGAGTCGTGGAAAACCCTGTATGCGCGAGCCTCATGTTGGGATCAAAAGAGAGGAATTATGGTGCTGATCTTGATATGGGCGCCGCAGATCTAGAAGCAAGACGACCAACGCGTATCCAGCAAAGGCAGCGTTGCTGCAACTATGGCGTCGTAGTGACAATTTCCGGATGCAGTGCGCCCCGGTTCTGGATCACGTTGCTTGAGCCCCGGCTGGTTTCGACGATCAGTGAAACGGCTTGTTGCAGACTTGTCACGACTGTATCGGCGACGCCGGGTCCGATTCGATCCTGGGCTCTGACAACACCGCCCTCGAAGTTCCACAATCCTACGAATATCTTCAAGTTGGGCTGCCGCTGCCGCAACAGCTTACAGAGCGATCGAGCTTGTCCGACTGCAAAAGGAGGAAGCGCGGATACGATCGCGACTTGAGGGGCAAATGTCGCTAGTTCATTCAAGAGATTGGCGCGCGGCTTAACCGGCAGGTGACGGATATCGCATCCCATCCGTTGAAGAAGCTGTAGAAGCATCATAGCCACAAGTTCATCAGCTTCATCCGCTGCCGGAATACAAGCAACTCGCAGCCCTAACAGCGTGCTGCGGTCCGCGTTGTTCGGGACTACTCCTGCTTCATCGTTATCTTTATCTTTGTCTCCTGCGTCTTTATTATTCTCATCTTTATCCTCTTCTTTTTTAATGTCATTTTTGAACATGATTGGATCATCATCCAGTGAATGCTCACCTAGTTCTTCTATTAAATCGCGAGTGTTTTGGCTGACGAAACTGGTTGTGCCTGCTTCCAACAAATTCAGGTGCCGATCTTGTTCGGCAAGGGTAAGTGCCGGGATAAGAACGGAATCATAGAAAGTTCCAATCGGTTCGACTCTCAAATAGTTCTCTGCGATATCTCTCGCTTCATCCTGATCGAGCGCCAGAAGCCGTTGATAGAATTTGGCTTCGACAGGAAGAACGGGCTCGTCGCCGAGCATGACTTCGAGAAAGCTTAATTGCGGCACATACCGGCCCATCAAGATCAGGCACACCGTGAGCGGGGTCGACAAAATCAAACCCACTGGCCCCCACAGGATCGCCCAAAATACCGCGGCCACGAGAATGGCAAGTGATGATATGCCGGTGTGGCTACCGTACAGCCAGGGCTCGACGAGATTCGCGACGATAATTTCCAAGATGACAAATAAGCCGAAGATCAAGGCTGCCTGGTGCCATCCGGGAAAAACGGCCAATGCCATGCCGATGGGGAACGCAGTAGCGATCGGTGTCCCAACGTAGGGAACGAACCGAAGCAGGGCGGCCAGAACGCCCCAGAGTAGCGCGTGAGGGATCCCGATCCAGGAGGCGACGCTTCCGAAGATCAATCCATATGTGGCATTTACGACGAATTGCAATAGAAGGTAGCGGCTTAAGCGCCGCGAACCGTCATCCAAGGCTTGGGTGACGATACTCAATTGACCCTGGCCAGCCAACCGAATCACACGATTGCGCAAATCCTCCCGCTTGATCAACATGAACAGCGCAAAGACGATGACCATAGCCAACGTCTCGAATACACCAGTAAGCGGCCCGACGATAGCCCGCAGGTATTCGGGAGCATTGGTAGGAGGCTGAGCGACTTGGACCGAGATGGGACGGCCAGAAGATTTGCCGGCCTTTTTGTCTTTATCCACTGTCGACTCTGAGGCCGCCGACAGTTCATTACTAAGCTCAGCAACCGTGTTGGTTGCGTTCTTCAAGCGACTGCCATCAGGAACCCGCAGCGATTGAATCTTATTGTGGATGTTTGATTTGTAACTTGGAAACTGGTCCACGATATCCATGAGTTGACCGGTGACTACCCAGCCTATAGAACTCACGAGAGCGACGGCGAGCGTCAGCACCAGCAAGACCGCGGGTACACGACCGAAGCCACACTTCTCCAACCAACCTACGACTGGAGTAAGCAAGAACGCCACAACAACCGCCAACGCGAGTGGAATCAAGACCTGGCGGCCAAAGTAGAGACCGACAATCACGACCACGATCGCAATCAGCGTTAATAGCCTTGAAGACGCGGTGGCATCATTTGTCGGGATCAAGAAAACTACCTGCCGTATTGTATCGCGCGGCTTGGAAGCTTCGGAGACTTGCTGTCGGAGATTTTCCAAAGCGCAGTCAATGCATTGGCCGCGTCGCTCAACGCACGCTTCTGGAGATTGACGGCGTCAATATGCAAAGGCAGAGAACGACGGCGCACTCCGACTGCACTGGCGCCTTCAGAAAGTATGGCGAGCGACTGATCAAAGATGTTCTTTAGCTGATTTGAGGACCCAGATTTTTCGTTGGCTGTCTTTTGGTTGGCTATGAGTGCCACTGCATTGGTCATGATTGTACCTGCCTCTACAGCGGATACTAGGCGGACAACGCATCCATCACAATACAGTCAATCATCGATTGGAGATGCAGTTCGACTGGTAGCACCTCGAAATTAACTCTTAGAGTGTTTTAAAAAGATATGTGGAAGTAAACAGAGCGAAGGCAAACAAGAGCCACGAAACAGGTGGAGGGAACCAGTAACGGGCGTCAGGTTCCCTCCGTAGCAAATTCGATGGTGTCGGCAATCAGGCAGCCGATCTTGTTTTACGACCGGATACTTTGGTGTTGCCAGCGGTTCGTTTTTCGGATCGATTATCTCCAAGTGGAACGTCGAGATTGAGCTCCTCCGCGATGTCATTCAGAGCTTTATCCGCTTCTTTCTCTTCTTCGAGGGTTTGAGCGAGAAGATTCGCGGCGTCATTATCACCTAACCTTGTTGCGTAGGCTCGCACGCAACCGTATCCGGCAATCTCGTAGTGCTCGACACGCTGCGCTGCAGCGATGAGAGCAGCATCCTTTATTATGTCGCTCTTGATATTTTCTTCGAGAACTTCGCTGCCTTCTTCCACCAGGCCTTCCATGGCCTTACATTTCTTGCCCTGAGCCTTTGTTCCCATCCGCTCGAAGATGGTTTCAATACGTTGGGCGTGTTGCCGGGTTTTTCCAAAGTGATCTTCGAAAGCGGCTTTCAATTCTTCCGAGGAGGCAGCTTTCGCCATCTTCGGCAGCGCCTTGATCAGTTGCTGTTCGGCGTTATACAGGTCCCTGAGTTGTTCGATGTACAGATCTTGCAGAGATTCAATTTTCGTTTTCATGGCTATCCTCCGGGGATTCGATTTGTGCCCAGTTGCGCGACATTTCGTTATTTCGTTTCAGTGCGGATGACTTTCCCTCGTGGCGACCGCGATTGCCTTTGTCGTTCACAGATCAAGCTCACAGATCAAGCTGAAGAGAAGGCGAGGAGCAGGAGCCAGTATTTAAACCGACTCCTGCTCGAAAGGAGGGCACACTTGAGGAGTACATTTCATGAATTGCAGAATAGACAAGTCAGTATCGGCGGAGAATCCGCGCGATTGTGTACTTTTCTGGCGGATTCCCTGTATGCATCAGTTTTGAACTCGGGTTTCACCGATGACAACTTTGTTTCACAGCGACAACTTTAGCGACAACTTTGATGGCGTGCATATTTAGCGACGTGTATAGGGCTGACATTTGGGGTGCGTGAGGTCCTTCGCTTCGCTCAGGAGGGCAACCTTTACTTACTTATTTGGTTAGGGATGAGAATTAGGTGCCAAGTTGGGCTGCTTCTAAGGCTTGCGATATCTAAACGGTTCGCGGATCCATACCCTACGGCATGCTTTTTGGCGATCTAAGGTTTTGAGTGGATGGCTGAAGGGATGGTCTGAACCTATCGTTGCAGTTGTGGTAAATGACGAGATAATCCTGGTGCTCAGATCGGGCACAGAAACTGAAGAGGTTTGACATGAACTTGGGAACTGCGTCCGCAACTAAAACTCTCTTGGCCCTAACCGCCATGGCTCTGATCTTCACCAGCCTGACCTGGGCCGCCGACGACAAGGATCAATCCGATGTCGCCAAGCGTATCGATACATCCGCTCACGTTCTGAATGAGATCATGGCAACTCCTGACAAAGCTATTCCCGACAGCATCATGCACGATGCAAAGTGCATCGCGGTTATACCTTCGATGGTCAAGATCGCTATTGGCTTCGGCGGCAACCATGGCAAGGGAGTAGCTACTTGCAGAACCGAACACGGATGGAGTGCACCTGCTCCTATTACGATTACAGGCGGCAGCTGGGGACTACAACTTGGCGGCCAAGCCGTGGATTTGGTGATGATAGTGATGACTGACCAGGGAATGGAACATTTGCTCTCCAGCCATTTCAAGCTGGGAGCGGATGCTTCTGCCGCAGCTGGTCCGGTTGGACGAGATGCCACTGCCGGTACCGACGTAAAGATGAGAGCGGAGGTCTTGACCTATTCGCGCACTCGCGGACTCTTCGCCGGCATCGATTTGTCCGGAGCGGCAATATCGCAGGATAAAGATGAGACACGAATACTCTTCGGACAGATGGTTTCGTTCCAGGACATTCTGCACGGAAAGGTTGCGCCACCAGCTGGAAGCGAACCTTTTCTAACAGCAGTGAGGAGATATTCGATGCAGGCCAAAGACCAGGCTGCAAACACCAATCCTAACTAGGTTTTTGATGTCGGAGTTGATAGCAGCGCATAAAGGCCAAGCGGCAAGAGCTTGGCCTTTTTTATTGCTGAAGATTTCAGAATGATCTTGGGAATAATGCGCAGGTACATAACCAAATGGGTAAAGCTACAGGTTGGAACCGATGTTGAAGTTTCGGCTCCATCTGTAACTTGATACTCGTGATCCAGATCGGCAGTCTCGGCTGGCACGAAACCGAGCCTTGGGCGCATGAGCTTTTACCCGACTCGGATGTGAACTCATTTGGCACCGGCTATGCGCACGGTGACTTCTGCTGAACATGGAGCTAACAACATGTACACCATTCTGCTGATCATCCTGGTTCTGCTGCTCATTGGTGCATTACCCACCTGGCCATACAGCACCGGTTGGGGATATTACCCGAGTGGAGGATTGGGCCTGGTGCTTGTCATTGTGCTGGTACTGGTTTTAATGGGCCGCGTGTAGCGGCTCAGTAACAGTCTTCGCCAGACACATCGGCATGACGCTCTGCGGCCACAACTTTTTTTTGGTCGCACTCATCAAAGGCCTGGAGAATCTGATTGACGAGGGAGATTACTCTTTCGGAGTCAGGTTCTTCAGCTACTTCAGCGCAGAGCTCACGCCAGTCTTTTCCCTTGCTCGCATCCATTTTCTTTTCTCCGAGATCGGCGTAGTGATCCTCTGCTGAGAGCAAGTACCATGCCACAACGTTAAGTTGTTGAGGGTAAGGGGTCAAATTGATCGGTGTGTAATTTGGTGATTGGTTTCTGGGATCGGAGTATGTAAATCATAGGCGGTCCCGCGGTCGGCGCTCGTGTGATCGTTACTAGCCGTAGATTCCAAAGGTCAAGGGTTTGATGTATTGCCCCGGCCTTCGACTGGGGCGTAATTTCTTTGTTATGGGGCGTCCACGTAGCGCGGTGGAAGAGAATGGTGTGACTCGCATTCTCGTAGTGGACGACAACCCTTCCGTACGACGCTATCTCCGCAGGGTGCTGGAGCAACATCGCGGGTGGCGAGTCTGTGACGAAGCCCGCGACGGTCAAGAGGCGGTCGAGAGGTTTCACCAAATTCAGCCGGACGTAATTGTGCTGGATTTTCAGATGCCCTATATGAATGGGCTCGACGCCGCTCGCATCATCTCTCAACAATCCCCGGAAACGCCGATCCTGATGGTCACCCTATATCTCACGAAGCAACTATCTGAAGAAGCCCAGAAAGCTGGGGTGCGCGGCACGTGCTCAAAAACGGATCTCCATCGTGTTGTGGATGCAGTGGGAGCGTTGCTGCGCGAAGAGACTTACTTCGCTGCTTGAGCTTTAATTCCAGTGAGCAATCAGTCGGCGGCCTGAGCGTTTGGATTGTATCCGCTCTTCGATAGTGGTATGGTCGCGGAAATTAGCATACCGGGCGCGCTGGGCTGGATGTGAAGCTGACCGCCAAGATCACGGATGCGCTCCCGCATTCCCGCCAACCCCACCCCGGAATTCATTCCTTTGGTGCGAACACCCGTTAACATTTCGGGCGCGACTCCTTTTCCGTAGTCTCTTACCTCAAGAATCACACGGTCAACCCAGAGTTCAAGCGTAACGTCAGCTTTACCGCTACCGGAATGGCGGTGGATGTTTGTCAAACTTTCCTGCAAAACGCGGAATAGCCCGAGCGCCACCGGCTTGGGCAGATAACTCACGTCTTCCGGAAGATTGACTTTGATTTCAATGCCACTGCGTTGCGCGAATCCTTCCAGGTACCATCTTGCCGCGGATGAAAATCCGGCTTCATCCAAAAGTGGAGGGTGCAGCAAATGCGAAATGGTACGCGTTTCGGCCATCGCTTGATCCAGAAGTTGAATCGCTTCCACGAGAGAACTGTCCTTGCGCTGGGTGGCAAATATCTCGAGATTCATCTTCGCGCCCGCCAGATACTGGCCCAAACTATCGTGGAGCTCTCGCGAAAACTTCCGTCGTTCCGCATCTTGCAGCTGGAGCAGCTTGCCGGTGAGACGGCGCAGTGATTCCTCGCTATCGCGTACCGTCTGTTCCGCTTGCTCCCGCGCAGTGAGTTCCGCGGACAACAAGCGATAATTGATGGCGAAGAGCTCAAGAGCCAGGATGAACGCAACCGCCAGAACGACAACGGTCACGATGAAGAAACGATGCGAGGTTTTTTCGCGGGTATCGAGGAGACGCTGCTCTTCTTCGCGCATCTGCTCCATGATAGTCGTGATGTCGGAAGAAATCGGTATGGACTGGCGGGCCAAATCCGCTTGTTCGTCGTCGCCCTCACGTGTTTTCTTTTGTGATTGAATCTGTAGTTGAATCGACTCTCGAAGAAGACCAATTCTGCGGCCTGCCGCATCTTCCAGACGCGAACAAAGTTCCTGCTGCTTTGGGTTGTCTTGAGTGAGGCCGCGCAAATGTTGGAGCTTGAGCGGAATTTCTGAAGCTGCGGCCTCGAACTGGCTTAAGAAATCATCAGCTCCGGAAATAACGTAGCCACTTCGCGCGCGTCCCGCTCGCAATACCGCCGCATCGATGTCTCCAATTGCGGCCCGGACTTCGTGGGAGTGAATCACCCATTTTTCGCTTTCCAGGAGACGTGCGGTTGCGAAGTAGGTAGCCAATGCGCTCAGGAACAGCAGCATCAAGGCTGATGCAAATGCTGTTTGAGCTTTTTTCCGTGGGGACATCGCGTGAGGTCAAAACTTAAAAATTGCCATTGCGTTGGCTGCCGCCTCGGCTCGACGCTTGCGCCGATCGAGTTCGGCCGTCAGCCGCAATATCTTTTCCGGATCCTGTTCAATGGTCGCATGCAGAAGAAGTTCGTGCCACTGCTTTTCCACTCTTGCGGCGAACTCTTCCCGCCTGACCCGTGCCGGTGTGAGCAAGTTGTGGCAATTTCCGGTTCTCGAAGCCCCGGCTCGCAATGATCTGATTTTCGAAGATCTGACTCTGGTCGAGAAGAAGTGTTTCACTACGTCACCTCACTTTGGGCCAAACCAGAAAGCGTTGATTGCGGAGGTTTACATTCCGTACTGGCGAGGACACGCAATCCACGCAATGCATCGTCGAGGGCCCGCAATTCTTCCATGGAGTTGGAATCATCCTGCCGCAACTCTGCGATTCGCTGCTGGATGGCCTTTTCTGCGTCGTCGATTCGGTGTTGCAATTGTTCGGGGCGGAGTTCAAGCATCGCCGCTTGATACAAGTCTCGCCAGTTGCCAATTGTGATCATGGTTCCACCTAACCTTCCACTGCAATCCCAGAGTACATGCCGCACTAAAAAAGGGTGGAAATATTGCAACGATCAGAATTAAAGAAGAAAGAAAGAAAACAAGACCCCGAGGAAACTTATGCGTATAATAAAAGTATTTTATTAGTATTCAAAAAGTACTTGACAGCATAACAAAAGAATAATATAAGTTCGTTAAAGCTGTACAAAGAGAATTTCAAAAGATCACAAAAAAATGAGGTGAGTATGGCTAAAGAAACCGGTGGGAAGCCTCAGAAAAACACTCCGAAATATGACCGCGTCATTCTGGCCGACATTCGAAGGACTCGGCGCGGAAAGCATCACGATTTAATGGGTGGGATTTTTGAGGATTTGGAATCCTTGCCCGAGGGCTCGGCGATCAAAATTCCGTTGACTGAGGTAGATGGAGCAACTCTGGCCAACTTGCGATCCGCGGTTCATCGCGCTTCGACTTCGAAAGGTCTGGGCATCGAAACTTTGTCCGACGAAGAAAATTTATACATTTGGAAGGCCCAAAAATAGATTGGAGTCTGTAGTCTCCGAATGCTGGCTCTGCCAAACTCGGAGACTACAGGATTGCTTGTATTTCGCGACATTCGGTCGGAAGATTAAACTGTGGTGGGATGTAGACTGCTTGCCGATCGTGAAATCTACAGTGTCTGCCTGAAACGCAGTTGTCTTTCTTAGGCAATTCGTTCTCAGGCAATTCGTTCGCGGCAATTGACGAGGCCATTGATATGAGCATCGCCGTAGTTCCGCATTTTGATGATGCACGGCCTGAGCTCGCCGGACACTGGGATCACACCGTGCAGTTCTATGCCGAAGATTCATCTTTGCTTGATGAATTGAGCCGCTTCATCGGCGCCGAGCTGCTGGCCGGCGAGGTAGCCATAGTCATCGCCACCAAGCCGCACCGGGATGGGCTTACACAGCGTTTGCACTCGCGGGGTTTCGACACGACGACAGCGATTGAGCAGGGTCGTTATATTGCATTGGATGCTGCCGAGACCTTGTCAAAGTTCATGCGGGACGGTCGGCCGGACGCTGAGCTCTTTACGGTGGTAATCGGCGGTGTCTTTGGGCAAGCTGCGGCTACCGGTGGAAAAACCGCTCGTATCGCCGCTTTTGGAGAGATGGTCGCCCTGTTGTGGGCGGAAGGAAATGGCGAGGCCGCGATCCGTCTCGAACAACTCTGGAATAATCTGGCGCGAACATATCCTCTCTTTCTTCGATGTGCGTACCCAATCCGCGGTTTTAATCGCGAAGATCATGGCGACTCGTTTCTTCAAATCTGCGCGGAACATTCCCACGTAATTCCGGTTGAGAGCTACACCGCATTGCTCAGCGAGGAGGAACGTTTTCGCAGCATTACCACCTTGCAGCAAAAGGCGCTGGCGCTTGAGAGCGAGATGGCGGAGCGAAAGCGAGTTGAGGAGGACTTACGCCGCACCAAAGCCGATCTTGAATTCCAGGTGGAGCAACGAACAGCCGCACTGAGACAGCTTTCGTCCCGGCTGCTCAGTTTGCAGGACTCCGAGCGTCGTCGGATTGCGCGAGAGCTGCACGACAGTCTGGGACAGTATTTGGTTGGTTTGAAACTCAACGCGCACATGCTACGACAATCGCCGGAGCGCGAAGAATTGTGGTCCGAAGCCGACAAATTGATGGAGCAGTGCATTTCTGAAGTTCGGACGCTTTCTTATCTTCTTCATCCGCCGACGATGGACGCAGCCGGCTTTGTTTCGGCCGCTCGTTGGTATGTCGAAGGGTATGGCCAGCGCAGCGGCCTCAATGTAACCCTGGATGCACCGGCTGATCTAGACCGCTTACCGGATGCCGTCGAGCTTGCGCTATTTCGTGTGCTCCAGGAAGCCTTAACTAATGTGCATCGGCACTCGGGCGCGGCGGCAGCTGAGATCGTCGTTCGGCAGGATGCCGAGCAGGTTGTCCTCGAAATAAAGGACAACGGACGTGGAATACCTGCAGAACTCCTGAGTCATTTTCACGCAACGGGCTCTGGAACGGGCGTCGGCATCGCAGGTATCCGCGAGAGAATAAGAGAGCTGGGCGGGAAATTAACGCTTGAATCGGACAGTGGCGGTACGCTGGTGCGGGTCGCCATACCGCTCGTTCCGATGCTTCAAAGTGAAGGGCAAGTACAGTCCCAGTAAGCCAGCATGGATTTTTTGGCGCCCCGGACTTTTATTGAACCGAACCGGGAACGCTGACGATCCTGAATAGCTATGAGCGTTTCTGGTTCGATTCGTTTCTAGTTCGATTCAAAAAAGCGATTTTGTTAACGAGACAATTTTTCGCAGGGTGAAATGTAACGTTTTTAGTGTCCCTCACGGAGGTGAGCAATGAAGCTGCGTATTTTAATAGCTGACGACCACGAAGTTGTACGTCGCGGACTGTGCGCTCTATTGCAATCGCATGAGGGTTGGGAGATCTGCGGAGACGCCAAAGATGGCCGCGAAGCGGTCGAGAAGGCGAAGCAGCTAAAACCCGACGTAGTAATTCTCGATGTCGGAATGCCCAATCTCAACGGGTTGGCCGCAACCCGGCAACTCTTGCAGCAGAACCCTCAACAGAAGGTCATCGTGCTGACGATCACTGACTCAGACCAGGTGATCCGGGAGGCGCTGGATGCGGGCGCTCGCGGCTTTGTGTTGAAATCGGATGCTGCTCGGGACTTGGTGTCGGCAGTGGAAGCTTTGCAACGGAACCGCATGTTCTTCACTCCTCGAGTGAACGATATGGTACTGGCGGGCTTTCTTGACAAGGGCTACAACGGTTCAAGGAGTGAGACGCCGAAGTTGCCGACATTGACAGCGCGTGAACGTGAAGTGATCCAACTGCTGGCAGAGGGGAAAAGCTCGAAGGAAGTCGCTTCCCTTTTGAATCTAAGCACCAAGACCGCGGAAACCCATCGTAGTAACATCATGCGGAAGCTGGACATTCACTCGATCCGCGATCTGGTGGTATATGCGGTGAAAAACAATATTATCCAAGTCCAGATGTCATCGGAAGCAACTGCTTCACAGGAAGGTTCCGTCGCATAGCGCGGTCGACGAGGGTCAATAAACAAAGATCAACGTCAATTAAAGACCGATAAAGAAAAAGGGAAGCCGATAAATGGCTTCCCGAGTGAGAGATTAGCAAAAACAGTTGAAGCAGTTCAGCTTGCCCGGCGTCTCTCTTCAACGCCGCGATTTTCCGCAGCTTCGGCTTCGTGGGCGTTCTGAGCATTCCATTCATCGACCTGTTTCTGAGCCGCTTCGCGGGCAATTCCGTATCTTTCCTGGATCGTTCCGATCAGCTGCTCGCTTTGGCCGTCGATAACGTCGAGATCATCATCCGTTAGCTTGCCCCAGCGTTCCTTTACGGACCCTTTTAGCTGTATCCATTTGCCCTTCAGTTGGTCTGAGTTCATTTTGTCTTCTCCTTATTTGTTTATGATTGAGGTCCATCTGCATTCGTATAAAAAATCCCAGGCAGTATCCGCGACGCCGGGCGGCTCTCGCCGCCGGCGTCACCGCACTCGCGGACTAGACTGCTCGGGGGAGGTCAACTTTGGGATTACCGGAGCTCGCTTCGCTCGTCGATGAAATATCCTGGGCACCGGTAGCTTCCAGGATCAGCTTGGCCCGTTTCGTCTCATCGGAGGTATTGGAGTGGACCGACAGAAGAATACCGCCATCTTTAACTCGGCCCTCGTAGCGCTTCGCCTCATACTCTGGAATTCCCATTCCGATCAGAGCACCGGCGATGCCACCGATGGTGCCCGCGACTCCCGCTCCTGCGAGAGCAGCCATGATCGGACCTGCGGCGATAAATGGACCGATTCCGGGAATTGCAAGAGCGCCGACACCCAGAAGCCACCCCATGACTCCGCCCAGCACCACACCGGTTCCGGCTCCGGCTGAAGCACCTTCGGGCGCCTTGGTACCTTTTTCGTGGGCAAAATCTCTCGACCCTGCGCTGGCTGGAAAAAGCACAGAAATATCTCTGTTGCTGAAACCCGCCGCCTTTAATCCATCGACGCCACTTTCAACGTTTGTATAGCTCGGATAAATACCGAAAACTGCTGTGTTTTTATCAGACATTTGATTTCTCCTTAGATTGGCGCTGGGATGTGGTTCTCAAACTTTCGGTTAGATGGCCAGTTTCTCTGCTCAATTTGTTTCAGCCAAGAGACGCTCAACTTGTTTTCAGTCAAGAAGCACCCCGAGTTCATTGCATCGCTGCTGCCGCGCTTGTAAGAACCGCAGCCGCGACGATGAGGAAAGCTACCAATACCGCGACTCCACTACTCAACAGGATGATTCCGCTCAGCAGATCAGCTTTCATCAGCTGGTCTCTGTTCATCAGCTCGACTCTTCGCATTTCCAGCTCCTCATTATTATTGCTACTGCATTTGACTTTCGTTTAGACGCAAACAACTGATCGATGAAACACGACTACCAACAATATGACCCGTATGTACAGCATCCACCGTACGGGCGACACACCCGTCCTGCGATACGCTTGCTGGGACTAAAGGCGAAGGAATTCACTGCGTCACGAGGGAGGGTTTAAATGCTCTGGACGATATTTATCATGCTGCTGATCTTGTGGTTTCTGGGGCTCGTTAGCTCTTACACGCTTGGTGGCTACATTCACATTTTGCTTGTTGTCGCGATAATCGTTCTAGTGGTTAACTTGCTGACTGGACGGAGAGGCGCGGCCTGACAGTTTACTTTTATCAACTTGCTTTTATCAACCTCGAACGGCGTGTGCGTCCCACGTCCAGCGAATGTGTTTAGGCGGCGCCTTCCCTAGGCGGCTTTCCGTGTTCGTGCTGCTTTCATGGCGGCCTGCTCGCGACTCTTTTTCCCGCGCTTAGCGGCGGACTTCCTGGCCTGACGAGAGAGTGCCTCGTGACTAGCTGCATTTCTAGGTTCCCGTTGAAGCGCACTCTCCACTGCACGGGAGCGTGCGGTGGATGTTTTCGTTCCCGGTTTATTTCTCCCCGCTCTGGTATCTTGTGCGGCTTTCTTGCGGATGGAGGCCGGTCCTTTCGGCGCACTCAACTTCACGCCCGCTCGCCGGGCTTTGGATAATCCAATAGCGATCGCCTGCTTTGCTGAACGTGCACCATGCTTTCCCTCGCGAATGTGATGTATTTCCTCTCGAACAAATTCTCCCGCCTGGGTTGACGGCGATTTACCCTCGCGCGCGTCTTCTCGCGCTCGTTCCAATGTTTCTCGATCTGGCATTTGATCTCATCCTCCATAGCAGTTGGTTCCAAAATTCACGCTTAATTTCTATCCATCCTCTTTGCATCCGTTGTTTGTGAGTTCGCCAAGGAGCCTGTCGGGACGCGCTGCATCTTGTCTGCAATAGACTTGTCGGTTGATTGCTTTTGTAGCTCCTCAGCCGCCTGGGCCAGCGTCAAGCTGTCCGGCACTTGCCGAAAGTCGGTTCGGATCTCGTCTTGTTGCACTGCGATCGTCTTGAAGAACAGAGCCTTGCCGCGCATGTGGACTTGCAGAAGAGTCACTTCCCAATGACCGGAAGCCACTTCAGACTGTCGGACATGAAATTCTCCACCTTTATCCAAGTGCCCTAGCAAGCCACCGGCAAAGGTCACGTTTTGGATGAGATGACCCTCGATTTCGACCAACCTGTCTTCTTTTCGATTAATCCAAATCCGTCCGGCCATGGCGTGAAAGACAGCATCTTCATGTGATGACGGGCGGAAATCGGGATTTGGTTTGAAGATTATTTCTACAACGTCACCCTTATTTTCTCCGTAACTGGCAATCACAGCATCCGGCAACATCTTGAACAAATGCTCAGTTTGGCGGGCGTCTTCCTCTTGCGCACGTTTTCGCTTTTTTTGTTCACCTCGTGTTCGCAACAGGCGCGCGATGCGCTGATCTTCTTGTTTCGCCTGTTCGGGAGTAATCGCCTGCCCGTTCACCAGACACAAGCGATCAACATCCCCCTCCCGGGTCTCAACCACCGATTTCACCTGGTCTCCGGAGGCGCCTGTTCTTTCCCGATACATCCAGTGCGTGTGATCGTCGGCCTGGGCTTTCAACTCTCCGTCGATTGCCCGGCGCAGAAAATCTCCGGCTGATGTGGTGGAGTCGTTCGAGGTATTTTGAGGGCTAGCTGGGGAACAGAAAATCAGGATGGCGGCGATAGCGAGAACAGGAGTCGTGTTTGCGTACCTCAGGGCACGGTTGACAACAAACACTGCATGTTCACCCATTCGAACGCACTGTAGATTCTCCCGCACCATTACGACTCCCCTACAGAAGGTAGTTGAGGACATGGCTTTGGGGCATCGAATGCATTCTGTAGTCTGGCTTGGCATTTGCCGTAGTCGGGCGGGAAAGAGTTAATAACGCTTTGCGTGATCCTGATCTTTTGGAATCAAGGACCATGCTACGGCAGCACTTGCCAGAGACAGACCGGCGCAAATCAACACGACAACTCGGAACCCGAATATAAAAGCCTCCTGAATGGATCCGCTGATGGCGGCTTTCATATTGGGACTAAGGCCGGAGGGAATCTGCAAGCCGGCGAGTTTGGTCTCATTTGCTTGTAGATCCGCTAGAGCACCAGGCGGCAGAGTCATGTGAACCAGGCTCGGGTTCAGGTGAGAAGCAAACGCCTTCACGATCACAATCCCAAAAACTGCGATAGCAAGCACGCTCGCTACGCGCGCCACTGCGTTATTGATTCCAGAGGCGGCTCCGACCTGGTCTTTATTGACTGAATTCATAACGACGGTGGTCAGCGGAGCTACCGTGACGGCCATTCCGAACCCGAGAACAATTATCGCGGGGAAGAACTCGCTCCAATAATTACCCCCGATCGACGGCAGAGCAAAGAGGGCGAAACCGGAAGCGGCGATGAGAGGACCAACGATCAGCGGAGCGCGTGAACCATAGCGGGCGACAAGTCCGCCAGACCATCGCGAGAGGGAGAACATGAGCAAAATCATGGGAAGGATCGCAGCGCCGGCTGCAGTGGCGGAGTATCCCTGGACCTGAATCAGATTCATTGGAAACAAGAAAAAGAAAATCCCGATCGCGGCGTATAGAAAGAGGGTAAGCAGGTTCGCGCCACTGAAGCTTCGGGATTTGAACAGAGTGGGCGGGAGCGTCGGCGCACTGCTGGCAGCCTCGACAAATCCGAACGCGATCAGAGAGCCGACGCCGATGGCTAAGCTCCCGAAAACCAGCGGATTTCCCCAACCGAGGTTCGGCGATTCGATAAAACCGACAACAAGACTCCCAAGTCCCAGGGTAGAAAGAATCGCCCCTTGCCAGTCTATGGGCCCCGCGCTGGCGCTGCGGCTCTCCGGAATCCGCCAAAGCGAAATCGCTACTACGGCTACCGCCAGCGGTAGATTGAGGAAAAACACCCACCGCCAGGAACCGTGCTCGACGAGCCAGCCTCCAAGCACAGGACCAACGGCGGTCGTGATCGCAGTGAAACCTGACCAGGTACCGATCGCCTGGCCGCGACTCTTTTCATCGAAAGAAGTACTGATAATTGCAAGACTGCCGGGCACCAGGAGAGCGGCTCCTATACCTTGAACAGTCCTCGCGATAATTAGCTGGTGAATGCTCGAAGCAAGCCCGCAACCTGCGGAGGCAAAGGCGAAAATCAACACACCTGTGATGAAAATCAGCCGGCGGCCAAACCGGTCACCGAAAGAGCCGCCGACCAGAATCAACGCAGCCAGAAGAACTCCGTAAGATTCAACCACCCATTGCAGATCCACCACCGTTGCATGGAAGCTGGCCTGAAGCGCGGGCAGGGCTACATTGACGACGGTGCCGTCGATGAAAGCCATGCTTGACCCGAGAATGGTCGCGGAGAGTAGCCAGGCTCTCGCTTCTTTCACACATGGAACAGTGGCAGCCATTGATTGCGCTGCTATTACATCGCAAGGTGTTCTCATGCTAGCTGTCTTTCAGTTTGCATCAAGTGCGCGAGATTCCCGCGTGGCAACTCTGCGATTGAACCACTCAGACTTGAATACATCAACGCCAAAGACGATCGTCAAAACAAAAGCTCTTAGAAAGCATCTGACCCGAGCGGCACGCGAGAGAAGGTTGCAGGTTTCGTGGCCGATGGTAAGCTATCAGGGCAAACTTTTACGCGAGGCGAGCGTGGCACTCGGAGAATGAAATCCGCGCACGCCATCAGGAACGACAGCTGATGGGAACCGAACCTATAAGGATGCCTGAAGAGGCAGATAAATCGCCTGCTCTTGCGCAGGCGGTAGCTGCGCCGCTCACACGCGCTGCCATCTTTCTGGTGGCAACGCTCAAGCCGGGTTCGGAGAATAGCGACATCCTGCGCTCGTTTTGCGGAGACCTCGCCGCGCTGATCCGGGCCGTCGAATTCCGCGACTTAGAAGCAGGCCTTTCCTGCGTGATGGGGTTTGGATCTGAGGCCTGGGACCGCCTTTTTGGACAGCCGCGTCCGGCAGAATTGCATCCCTTCCGCGAGATTCGCGCCGGAGAACGCCACGCGGTCTCAACGCCGGGCGACTTGCTGTTCCATATCCGCGCTAAGCGCATGGACCTATCCTTCGAGCTCGCCACACAGATTATGGCGCGTATCGGGAACGCAGTTTCTGCGGTGGATGAAGTGCAGGGATTCCGTTACTTCGATGACCGCGATCTCATGGGTTTCGTCGATGGAACGGAGAATCCCAGAGGCTCGGCCGCTGTCGACGCCGTGCTCATCGGAGACGAAGACGCTGCGTTCGAAGGGAGCAGCTACGTTATCGTGCAGAAATATCTCCACGATCTTGACGCATGGAATGCCATCCCCACCGAGGCGCAGGAACGCATCATCGGGCGCAGCAAGCTGTCTGATATCGAACTAGACGATTCGGTCAAGCCAACGTCCGCGCACAATGCGCTCACTACCATCGTAGAGAATGGAAAAGAGATCAAGATCCTGCGCGACAACATGCCTTTCGGTCGGCCAGGGTATGGCGAATTCGGCACCTATTTCATTGGCTACAGCCGTTCGCCTCGCACCATCGAACAGATGCTCGAGAATATGTTTGTCGGACGTCCGCCCGGCAATTATGACCGGATCCTTGACTTCAGCCGCGCCGTTACTGGGAACCTGTTCTTCGTGCCTTCGGCGACGTTTTTAGAGAACGTTGCTGACGATCAAACTAACGGGGACCAGCCAGCGCTTGGAGAATCCCCCGCAGCGACGACGGTGGCCGAAACTTCTTCATCTATCTCATCTCCATCTGTTCCATCTTCATCTAACCCATCTTCATCTAATGCATCGGTGCGCGACGGTTCGCTCGGCATCGGTTCCCTCAAAGGAGACACACGACATGAATAATCTTCATCGCGAGCTTGCCCCGATTTCCGATTCCGCATGGGCTGAGATCGAAGAGGAAACATCGCGCACGCTCAAGCGCTACCTTGCCGGACGGCGGGTCGTCGACGTGGAGGGTCCGGGCGGGACAGCACTTTCTGCCGTAGGCACCGGCCATCTGCGGACGATCGCTGCACCGTCGAAAGGCATCATCGCCAGGCAGCGCGAGGTGAAGGCGCTCGTCGAGTTGCGTGTTCCGTTCGAACTCGATCGCAACGCGATTGACGACGTCGATCGTGGCGCGAACGACTCCGACTGGCAACCGGCGAAGGACGCCGCGCGACAGATTGCCTTTGCCGAGGACGGCGCAATATTCGAGGGTTACGCTGCGGCAGGTATTGGTGGCATTCGTCAGGGAACCAGCAATCCGATCATGACGCTTCCCGCCGACGTGCGTGCCTATCCGGATGCGATTGCCCAGAGCCTAAGCCAGTTGCGTCTGGTCGGCGTCAACGGCCCGTACTCGGTGCTGCTCGGTGCCGACGCCTACACCGCACTCGCCGAGACGAGCGACAACGGATACCCGGTTCTGGAGCACGTCAAGCGGCTGGTGAAGGATGAAATCATCTGGGCTCCGGCCATTGCCGGCGCTTTCGTGCTAACTACGCGTGGTGGCGATTTCGCCTTGCACATTGGGCAGGACGTCTCCATCGGTTATCTCAGCCACACGGATACGGCCGTGCGTTTGTATTTGCAAGAGACATTCACATTCCTCTTGCTCACGAGCGAGGCCTCTGTCGCGTTGGCTCCCCCCGCGAAGTCGAAGAAGAATTGAACAGAAACTCGGATTGTTCTTACGTTCGATGCTGGCGCAGATATTCCTGAGCTTAGGGGGACGTTGCATGAGAGGGATCGCTTATTTATTGGTCGTAGTTGTGGCCTTGTCTGGTGTGATTGTTTACATGGCCCACGCATCTGGACGTGCCGACGGGGAGGCAGCTCCGATCTTCGGGATCAAGATCCCTCCCGGATACCGCGATTGGAAGTTGATCTCCGTGGCGCACGAGGCAGGCAACCTCAACGATTTTCGCGCCGTTCTGGGCAACGATGTAGCGATCAAGGCCTATCGGGAAGAAAAGCTTCCCTTTCCGGATGGCACAATTATTGCCCGGCTAGCGTGGAGCTATGTCTCGTCCGAGGAAAACAATAGAGTGTTTGGCCGTGCCCAGTCTTTCGTTGCTGGAGCCCCGATCAACATGCAGCTGATGGTCAAGGACTCGAAAAAATATGCCACGACGGGCGGCTGGGGGTTCGCACAATTTAAAGACGGCAAACCTGACCCTGAGGCGGACCTCAAAACCTGCTTTCCTTGCCATGAGCCCGGCAAGGCTCGCGACTTCGTTTTCACCCACTACGCACCGTGACACAACGAATTTTCTAGTCGAGGAGCGGGTTTACATATTACTGGCGATGCATTGGGGGGAATGATGACAACTACACCGACTACAAACCGACCTCCTTTGCCTCCCTTCACTCGCGAGAGCGCGATTCAAAAGGTGCGCCTCGCAGAAGATGGCTGGAACAGTCGCGATCCTGGAAAAGTAGCTCTGGCCTATGCGATCGATTCACGATGGAGGAATCGCTCGGAATTCATCAATGGACGAAACGAGATCATTGCTTTCCTCTCTCGTAAATGGGCAAAGGAATTAGATTACCGCCTCATTAAGGAACTTTGGGCGTTCGCCGGGAGTCGCATCGCGGTACGTTTTGCTTACGAGTGGCACGACGACTCGGGTCACTGGTATCGATCCTATGGCAATGAGAACTGGGAATTCAATGATGACGGCCTTATGGCTACGCGGCATGCGTCCATCAATGACCTTCCGATCTCGGAGTCGGGCCGTAAATATCACTGGCCGCTTGGCCGTCGTCCCGATGAGGATCCTGGGCTGAGCGACCTGGGTTTGTAGATCTTTCCGGATCTTGCGATCAGTGGCTAATCTGCTATCGGGAGCGCCCGTCGAGCTTGAAGTTACTTTCGAGGTGAGTAAGAAGCGCTTCTCCTTACAATGTGAAACTAACCAACAGCTCAATCGCAAGACTGATTGATTACTGCCACACGAACTTAACTTCTGCGGTCGCCTGTGCGGATTCGCTGAACGGAGCCAAGCAAATGCATTTTTTGACATCTCGCTTTTGGATCCGGAGGTTCAAAATCTTCTGCGTGAATTTGCTGGTGTCTATCACGCTCGCATCATTTCCATTGCTCGGCCAAGGCCAGGTGCGGCAAACGGAAGATCAGCACAAGGAAGATCAGCAAAAGAAAGATCGAGGAAAGGACCATTTCATGAAGTATCCAACTTCTTATCGAACGATAAAGATCGATGGAATCTCCATTTTCTACCGGGAGGCTGGCCCGAAAGACGCGCCGACGATTCTGCTGTTGCACGGACTTCCCTCTTCATCGCGGATGTTCGAGCCGCTCTTTGCGCGGCTTTCTGATCGCTATCATCTTGTTGCTCCCGATTATCCGGGCTACGGGCACAGCGATTGGCCCGATCCGAAAACATTCGCGTACACGTTTAATCACTGCGCCGAAATCATGAATCACTTCACCGAAGCGCTCGGCCTTTCGCGCTACACGCTTTACATGCAGGATTACGGCGGTCCTGTTGGCTTTCGCATGATCCTGGCGCATCCGGAGCGTGCGGAAGCTCTTATTATTCAAGACGCAGTCGCACACAACGAGGGGTTGGGCGTGAATTGGAAGACGCGGCGGGCGTTTTGGGCCGATCGCGCTCCCAACGAAAGCGCGCTGCGCACGAATCTGACTTCATTGGCTGCGACGCGTACTCGACATGTCGGGAGCGATCCGAATGTGGATCGCTACGACCCCGATCTTTGGACCGATGAGTTTGCATTTCTGAGTCAGCCTGGCCAAGCCGACATCCAAAGCGACATGTTTTACGACTATCGGACGAACGTCGATGCCTATCCGAAATGGCAAGCCTGGATGCAAGAGAAGCAGCCGCGTCTGCTGGTCATCTGGGGTAAGTACGAGCTCTCATTCGATTCCGGCGAGCCGGAACGCTATCGTAAAGACGTTCCTAAAGCTGAAGTTCACGTTGTCGACGGGGGCCATTTTGCATTGGACACAGCAGCAGATGAAATTGCCGGATTGGTACGAGACTTTGTCGGCGCTTCCCGTTGAGGTTGTGCGCACCTTCGCTAGCAGTATCCGCCCTACAAGGGGCTATTGTCTGATTCTTGGATTCACGGCTGAGTATAGTAAATCGGTTAGAAAGTTGACGGCTACGTAGGTTAATCCAATTGCCAGAATGCAGCCCTGCACCAGATAGTAGTCGCGGTTGCCTATGGCTTGAATTGTGAGGCGTCCTATGCCTGGCCAACTGAAGATGGTTTCGGTCACTATGGTGCCGGCTAGCAGGGCTCCGAATTGTAGTCCTAGGACAGTCAGGATAGGGATCATGGCGTTGCGCAAGGCGTGGCGATAGACAACGGTGCGCTCGGGCAGGCCTTTGGCTCGGGCGGTGCGAATGTAATCCTGGCCCAACTCTTCCAGCATCGACGTGCGCACCATGCGGGTCAGGATCGCGGCCAAAGCTCCACCCATGGTGATGGCTGGAAGCACTAAGTGGGCGAACGTGCCAGAGCCAGACACGGGGAGCCATCCTAGTTTGATAGAGAAGATCAGGATCAGCAAGGGGCCGAGCGCGAAGTTTGGGAATGACAGGCCGAAGAGGCTGACTACACTCAGGGTGCGATCGTCCCATTGATTGCGTCTTTGGGCGGAACGCACGCCTGCGGGTATCGCCAACACGATCGCTACAAACAACGCGGTCAGTGTTAGCTGCAATGTGTAGGGATAGCGCTGGGCTATCAACTTGGTGACTCCCTGATTGAAGCGCAGTGATTTGCCCAGATCTCCGTGAAGCACACCTTTCCAGTAGTTCAGGTACTGCGTGCCTAGTGGGACGTCTAGTCCATAGGCGTGACGAACGGCTTGTATGTCGTCGGCGGCAGCGCCTTCTCCTAGCATTTGTTGGACGGGGTCGCCGGGGACAAAGTGGATTAGGAGGAAGACGGTCGAGACTACCAGCCAGATTACAGGCAGGGTGTAGAGGACGCGGGAGATGATGTAGCGCGGCATTTGGAATTAAGACGTTATCACGCAGCTTAGGCGGCTAATTGAACCTCAAGCCACAGCCTTCCGTGGAATCCCACTCTTGCGCACAGAACGCAGCGAGAATGGGACGCCCGGCTGTTGGGAATCGTATCACTCCTCGTTGTATCATTCCTCGTAACATCGCCAGCAAACGAAGCTCTTCGGAGAATGCCCATGAGCACCGCTATGGTTTCGATTGGCCTCGTGTTTTTTGCCGCTCTCACTTACGGCCAGACTCCGGACGCGAATCCTAACGTCAGTAGCGGCGGCGCTCCCACCGAGTATCAGCCTAAGAGTTCGATACGCGAGTACTTCTTAGGGGCGTGGAAGCTGGTGGCGACAGAACATAAATATCCCGACGGGCACACTACTCCCTATCCGGAGTTGGGGCGGGATGCGGTCGGTTTCCTTATGTACACTCCTTCGGGGCATATGTGCGCGCAGTTGATGAAGACTGGGCGGCCTCGTTGGGCGGATGGGAATGCGCCGACGGCGGCGGAAGCTGCTTCTGCCCTCGATGGATTCATCTCCTATTGCGGAACCTTCGAGATACGCGAAGACACACACGTCATGATTCATCGCCCGGAAACGGCGGCGTCCCCCAACTATCCGGGAACAACGCAGGAGCGGCCTTATCATCTAGTGAACGAGGATCGCTTTTTCTTCCGCGGTACGAGCAAAGAGAAGCAAAAGGACGGAACGGAAGTTCCCGTGACTTGGACAATTACTTGGGAGCGGTTGAAGTAGTCAAATCTACAGCTTGCTGGTTTGGGGCTGGCTGGGCTGGGGCGGGTTGGGTCGGAGCTGTGGGCAAGGGCTCGATGCGGACGGCCGCGATGCGATGGCCATCCATTTTTTCTACTACGAAGCGACGGCCTTCATAGTCAAATGCTTCGCCGCCGGTGGGCATCTTCTGTAGGCGTGAGAGGACGAAGCCTGCGAGGGTCTCGAAACCTTCGTCTTGTGGAAGCTTTATTTCATATTGGGCTTCGAGGTCGCGGATATTGATGGCTCCATCGAGCACTAGCGGCGCGTTGGCGTCGGTAACTGCTGGCTCCGCGGAAGCTACGTCGAATTCATCTTCGAGTTCGCCTACCAGTTGCTCGAGCACATCTTCCACGCTGATTACTCCAGCCGTCGAGCCAAACTCATCAACCACAACCGCTAAGTGACGCTTGCGCTGCTGGAATTCTCCCAGCAGATCGAGCAAGGATTTGGTCTCGGGCACGACTAGGACATCGTGCATGATCTGGCCAATTTTCATTTGGGCGATGCGTTCGGCGGACGGCGGGGCTATCAGGCCGAAGCGGAGACGCAGGCGCGTCCAACGCATCAGGTCTTTGGCGTAGAGTACGCCGACAATATGTTCGGGGCCGCGTTGTGGATCGTAGACCGGGACACGCGAATGCTGCTCGTCCACTACGCGCGACATGGCTTCGTCGAGATTCAAGTCGGACGGCAGCGAAAAAATTCTGGTGCGCGGAACCATCACCTGGCGGGCGGTAATGTTATCCAGTTCGAGGGCGTTCAGCAGCATCTCTTCCTGCGCGGGCGAGAGCTGTCCGGAGGTGTGAGCGGCGGTGATGATGAGCTTGAGTTCGTCCGGCGAGTGGACAGAACCGTGGCGGACTTCACGGGTTCCGAAGGCGCGGAGGACGAAGCCGGCCACGCGGCTCATGCCGATGGTTAGTGGTCCGGTGATGGTGAGGAAAACGTCCATGGGCGCGGCGACAGCCAGGGCGACTCGCTCCGCGCGCTGTAATGCCAGGGACTTTGGGACGAGTTCTCCAAGGATCACGTGCAGGCTAGTGATACTGACGAAGGCCACGGTCACGGCGATGGCATGAGCGTAGATGGACGCGTAGGGTATGCTTCCGATCCAGCTCTCGAAGAGTCGGGCTAGAGCCGGCTCGCCGAGCCAGCCTAGAGTCAGACTGGTAATGGTGATTCCCAGTTGGACGCCGTTGACCACGCGGCTGAGTTGCTGATGAAGTTTGAGGACGGTGCGGGCGCCAGCGCGGCGGGCTTCGATCAATTGCTGAATGCGGGTTTCGCGGACGCTGACGAGCGCGAACTCGGCTGCGGCGAAGAAAGCATTGGCCGCCACCAGGAGCAGGATGACGAACACCCGCAGCAGCACGTATGCAACCATGGAAATGTAATTCTAACATTCCAAAGGGACAAATCCTCTGCCTTCGGCCGGGTTCGCGATACAATCTTATCTATACAACCAAGGGTTAGAGTCCTGGCGTGGCCCCTAAATAAACGTTTAATTTTTGAGGCTATGCGGACATCTGCTATCGCGACGCTTCACATGAAGCCCCTAACTTTTCGCAGGCCGCCGGCTGATATCTCGTTCTAGTCGCTTTCTTTTTGGCTGTGCGGAGGTCTAAGGATGTATAAACCGGATCGGGCGGCATCATATTGGCGAGGCCCTGACGCAAAGTGGAAACGATTTGAGGAACTATTCTGTGGTTCCTCCCGTAACAACTAGTGAAATGGCAGTCCTTAGATTTGAACCGAAGAGATTTGAATTTAGGCAGGAGGCAGTCGTGGAAGGTAATGGCAGCGGCAAGAAGAAGCGGCGTAAACGGATCATCATCTGGACCTCGATAGCGACAGTGGTTGTAGCTTTGGTGGTTACCGGCGTGGTGATTGCGTCCACCGGCGGCACCAAGATCGACCCTTCGAAGCTGGCCAAGGTTGAAAAGGGAGACCTGGCTAAAAGCGTGGTGGCCACCGGCAAGATCACGCCGATCACGGAGGTCGAGGTTAAATCCAAGGCCAGCGGCATCGTGAAGAAGCTCTACGTCGATTACGGCGATCGCGTCAAAAAGGGGCAACTGCTCGCTGAACTTGATCGGGATGAGATTCAGGCGCGGGTTGATCAGGCGCGCGCGCAACTGGAGGCTTCCACTGCCAGCTTGAATGGCACTCGCGCCGATCTGGAGCGCGCCAAGGTCGATGCCGAGGGTCCCGATGTGCCGTTGCTGAAACGGGCGTACGAGCGCGCCGACGGCATGGCGAAGGACGGTGTGGTTTCCGCTTCGGCGCTCGACGACGCGGAGAAGAATTACAAGATGGCGCTGAACAAGCAGAATGTCGCCAAGGCACAGTTGCTGGTTTTGCAGGCAAAAATTGGTCAGGCCCAGGGACAGATGTCGCAGGACCGCGCGAACTTGAAACAACTCGAAGAACAGTTGGCTTACACCACGATTGAATCTCCGTTGGATGGAATTGTGTTATCGCGCGATGTGGAAATTGGCGATGCGGTGAGTTCGATTCTGGTGTTGGGTTCGACGGCCACGCTGGTGATGACACTTGGCGATACCAGCGAAGTTTACGTCAAGGGCAAAGTGGACGAGAGCGATATCGGTAAGGTCTATCTGGGACAACCGGCACGGATCAAAGTCGAGTCGTTCAAGGACAAGACTTTCACCGGCAAGGTGACGAAGATTTCTCCGATGGGCGTTGAGAAAGATAACGTGACGACCTTTGAGGTGCGCGTCTCCATCAATAATCCAGAGGGCGTGCTCAAAGCGATGATGACGGCAAATGCCGAGATCATTCTGGAAGAGCATAAGAACGTGCTGCAGATTCCGGAAGGCTCGATCATTTATGACAAGGATAAGAAGGCATCGGTCGACGTGCCCGATCCCAAGGCTAAGGACGGCATGCGGAAAGTTGCCGTTAACATTGGGATATCGAATGGCGCCAAAACTGAACTGCTGTCCGGACTGAAGGAAGGCGATCAAGTGGTACTGCAGTAAGAAAGTCATTGCAGAGGTATGAGCTGAGTTTGCAGAGATGAAGGATCGATTCTTACCTCCGCGAACTTAGCTCTAACCTCGGACCTTATCGAATTGGAGCTGCTATGAATAACGCTACTCTTTTTCACCATCGCGCTTTCCGCACGCTAATTTTTGTTCTGGCTACGTCTCTGGCCGGATTTGCCTCGGTCATTGGAACCTTTGACCGCTCCTTCCAGGTCAGCGGGCCGGTCGATATGGAAGTGCTGACTCGATCGGGCGATATCACGGTCCGCAACGGCGCTCCGGGCACGGTCACCATCCATGCCAAGATTCAATCGGGCAACTCATGGTTTGGCGGTGACCACAAAAATGATGTCCAGGAGTTGCAGAGCAATCCTCCCATTCGCCAAAACGGCAACAGCATCCGCATCGACTACGTGAACATCAACAACATTTCAATCGACTACGAAATCACTGTCCCCGAGGATACAGCGCTGCGCGCGCATACCGGCAGCGGCGATCAGACTATAGAAGGCCTGAAAGGCAACGTCGAGCTTGAGAGTGGCTCGGGCGACTTGAAGCTGGCGCGGCTTACCGGCGATATGCACTTTCAGACGGGCTCGGGAAACGTTCGGGGACGCGAGCTTTCCGGTCCAGCTCGTGTCAAAGCGGGCAGCGGTGATATCGAGATCGAGGAGATGGGCGCGGGCGACGTGGACATCCGCACCGGATCCGGTAACATCACCGTCAACGGCATCAATGGCGGATTTCATGCCGAGGCGGGCAGCGGCGACATTCACGGCAAAGGCTCGCCGAAGAATATGTGGACGGTGCGGACCGGCTCGGGCAACGTCACTCTGAATGTGCCGTCGGGCTCCGCCTTCGACGTCGATATCTCTTCGAGCTCCGGAAGCGTTACGATGGGGCATCCGGTGACTACTACGATTCAGGGGCGCATGCCGGAATCGCGGAAGAGCGTGGTTGGCAAAGTGCTCGGCGGCGGGCCAGTGGTTTCGGTCCACACCGGGTCTGGCGACATTCAGGTCGACTAGAAAATGTGGAGGGTCCTTGCCGGGCGGGGACGCCCGGCACTCCACTAACAACTTCCGCCAACAAGTTACCTTGACGTGCCATCATGCTACGTTCGATACTTCGGTGAGTTACTGAAATTTTCAATTTCAGGCTCAACGAGGCACGCGATTGGCACGCATCCCGACTGTTACGCTCACCACTGATTTCGGACTTAACGATCATTTCGTCGGCGCCATGAAGGGCGTCATCCTGGGGATTGCTCCCGAAGCCCAGATCATCGACATCAGCCATGCGGTGCAGCCGTTCGACATTCTCGATGGCGCACTGACCATTTCGCAGGCCTACTCCTACTTCCCTTCTGGCACTGTGCACATGGTGATCGTCGATCCCGGAGTGGGGACCGCACGGCGGCCGATCATGCTGACCGCCGACCGTCACATATTCGTGGCTCCCGACAATGGCGTGCTCTCCCTGGTTTATGCACGCGAGGAGCGTCTCTCTGTTCGGCACATCACCTCCGAGCATTATTTTCTGAAAGAGCGCAGCAATACCTTTCACGGGCGCGATATTTTTTCGCCAGTCGCGGCGCAGCTTGCCAAGGGTGTCGAGAGCGATCGCTTCGGCGAAGAGATTACGGATTACGTTCGCTTCGGCGCGCCTCGTCCCAAGCCAGTGGACGAACGCACGCTCCGCGGGGTTGTTCTCAAGGTCGATCGCTTTGGCAATCTCATCACCAACATTACTCCGCAGGACGCGCCGCAACTTTTCACGGCTACACCGCCCGCATTCAAGATTGCGATAGGAAACAAAGCCCCTGCAACCCGCATATGCACCAATTATGCTGAAGGGTCTCCGGGCGAAGTTTTCGGAATTCTTGGCAGCATGGGTTTTCTGGAAGTCGCTGCGAATCGGGGATCCGCTAATCAACTGCTGGGCGTGGGCAAGGGCAGCGAAGTAAATGTGGTGATGGGATGAGGTAATGGGTATAGGGCGCGAACAGCCTCATCATGAATTGTCATCCTGAGCGAAGCGAAGGACATTATGCATTCCCGCGCAACGGCGGAATTCATAGATCCTTCGCTCAGAATGATAAGTTTAGCCACGATGAGAGAGCTAAAGGTTAGAGGTTTTTCACTCCGGGATGGACGTAGCGATCCATCTCCGCTGTCCACTTCAGGAAGCGCCACAGGCTGGTGCGCTCGATCCACAAGAATTCCCAAAATTCCAGGAATCCGATCTGGGTCATTTTGACGCCAGTGAAGGTTTCGATGCGCCATAGGAGATAAGGACTGCGCCACGGGGCGATCCTGTGGCCACGAGTGGAGTTCCAAAGAAAGCGCAGCATCGGCCGCATCGGGCTCCAGTATAGCGCCGAGAGACGGGGTTGGCCCCGTCTCTACGGACACAGCACTCTTGCGCTTACTCCATTACTTAGTAATCTCGACGCTGGCGACGGTCGTTTCCCATTCCATGCGCAGCTTACACTTGCTGCCGCTTTGATCAAAGGCGATCAGGAAATTCTCTACTGGCGGACCGTTCGTAGAAGCCTTCATCGGCACCCGCACGAGATCTTCTTTCTCGCCGGGGTAATCGGTTCCCCACTCACCTGTTTTCTTGCTGATGACCAGCCACCACTCGTCGGCCTTCGGGACGGTGAAAATGGTGTAGCTGCCGGCCGGCACATCCTTGCCGCCGACTTTCAGATTGGCATCGGTAACAAACGTAGTCGATTCATTCGCGCCCGTACGCCAGATCTGGCCGTAGGGCACGAGCGCCTTGTCGTCTGCCGTGCCAAAAATCTTCCGTCCTTTGACGCGCGGGCTGGAATAATCGATCTTCACGGTCTTACCGTCGGAAAACTTGCACTGCGCGCTGGCGGGCGGGCTGGGACGTTTGGATTTGTCCTTCGAATCGCCCATCTGCGCCGAAGCGAGAGTTGCGACTGCGAAGACTGCCACTGCGATCAAGACAAACTTCTTCATTATTTTTCCCCTCCTGGGATAGCACTTGGCATATCACTTAGACGTGATACTTCGAAAAACGGCACCCTTGTTTGCATCTTGCCGATTTAAACCCATTCGCCTGGGTTTGATTTTATAGAGCTAGCGGCTAAGCGCTCATTGCTAAATGCTGGATGCTGTTCCGCCAAGAATTATACCCATATCCCCATTACAATCTCTGCATGGCCGTGTTCAATGAAAAGCAGGAAGAGCTCGAACACTTCGAACAACGCATGGGCGTGCCTCGCGGGCGCCTTGCCGTCACCATGGATCTGGTCACAGACGCCATGGCCCTCGTCGGGCAACACGGCGTGTACTGCCAGAGCCAGCGCTGGCCGGGCAGGCCGGTGATGGATATCCAGCTCATCATGAAAAATCTCACCGACGCTAAAGAATTGATTCAGAGCGTGATGGAAGAACTCAAGCCCAAGGCTTGATTTCGAACCAATTTGAGCGGGCAATTTTCTGGGAAAGGAAGAAACTTTCGACGTAAAACTGAAGTTTTTTCGCAGCCCCGCGGAAGCTGGCTCTCTGGGACATAAAAAGACTTACAATTTAGAGCATGGAGAAAAAGATCTTCTGGATCTCCTTCACCGTGCTTGGGCTTGTCGCCGATGTCGTCCTGCCGATTTGGTGGGGTCTCGCTGCGATGATTCCGCTTATGTATTTCTCCTGGTGGATTGCTTACCGCAGCGGCTGGTTCGAGTAATTCTTCATACTTAACATTTCCAGCAGAAACCACTAATTCTACCGTCCCACTTTTTGGTCGAAAAAGTCGGCCATGAATTGAAGCGCCTCGGCGGTCTCGGGAAACTCAAAGTGATACCAGAAAGCGTGTGGCATCGCCTCGAACACGACCAGTTGCGCATCGTCACCGGCGTGGAGCAAAGCACGATGAAACCTGGCCGTATCGCTTAATAACATATCGCGGGTACCGGTGATCAGAAGCGTGGGCGGCATGCCATGCAGGTCGGAAAAAATTGGCGAGAGATCTGGATCTTTGCGGTCCGTTTTGCCGACGTACTGATCGTCGGGCAAATGATTGGAATCAACCGGCTCCATTCGCCCCGGAAGGCCGTTGAGCGCGAACATTTGCCGGGAATCGCCGACGCGGCTGAAATCGGCAAGGCCAGAGAAAAAACCGAGCGCGGCAGGAAGCGGAAATCCTAGTCGCTTAAGGCGAACGGCGACTTCGACGGTCAAGATGGCTCCAGCCGACGTGCCGTAGATTCCAATGTTGTGGGGCGGGTAGGTTTTGAGCAACTCTTTGTAGACCGCGATCACGTCATCGACAGCAGCCGGGAAGGGATTTTCTGGCGCGAGGCGATAGTAGACAGAGACGATTTTGATCCTGGCCAGATTGGCGATTGGAACGCCCTCGATCAGCGAGCCGGAGTCGGAATTGAATCCGCCTCCGTGAAGATTGATGAGTACGCGCCTGTTTCCCGGAGTGCTGCCTCCGACCGCAACGAGCGGCGTGATGATGTCGGTTCGAACGCCTGCAATCGTCGCTTCCTCGACATTTACAGGATACAATTTGCGCGCCACGGCGGAGTCCGTCGTGCGCCAGATATCAGTGCGGGCGCGGCGTTCAGCGAGTGACTCCGGCGGTCCCACTTTCTGCTGATTAAGTGATTCCAACCACTTCTGTGCTTCGGGACTAATGGTCGCCGGCATCGGAATGACGCGCGTGATATGCACGGTACCGTCGGAATCGAAGGTGGCGGAATCGGGGGGAGCGGAGTTGGTTTGAGCGCTAAGAGTGGATACAAATGCAAGCATGATGCCGGCGACGAGGCACAATGGCAGCCTCAATTTGCAGAGCTTCATGCGAATAGTTGTAACAGATATCGCGGCACTCGCGCCGGAGGAGAGGCGGGCATCCTCCACCACATGACGATAAATTTCTGTCTACGCCAGCGTGTACTTCCCCGCCTCAATCGTCTTCTGCGCAATCTGCTGGCGCAGTGCGATCGTGTTGAAGGGCTCGTGCTTGGACAAGCGCCGCACAATGGCCAATTGGGTTCGCAGCATATCGCCGTCGGCTACGTCGGCGATAACTTTCTTTGCCGCCGCTTCTACTTTTTCCAGCGCTTGCGTCAGATAGACTTGCGTCATTGCAATCGGCAGCGCGGACGATGCTTCGCCTTTTTGTTCGACCATTTTCTGGGCGCGCAACACGGCGGATTCCATGGCGTAAATCTCGATCGTCATATCAGCGATCGCTCCCATGACCTCCTGCTGGTCTTGAATCGCCATCATATATTTCTGCGTGGCTGAGCCGGCGATAAACAAGCCCAACTTTTTGGCCTGCGCCACCAGCTTGCGCTCTTCGGCTAACGGACCTTCGATCTCGTCGCCGACGGACGGACCGCTGAGCACTTCGTCCATCAGTTTCTTGATCGCCGGCATCAGGGCCAATTGGCCGCTCATGGCGCGCTTCAACAGGAAACCCGTAATGATCAGCCGGTTGATTTCGTTCGTACCCTCGAAAATGCGATTGATGCGAGCATCTCGATAGGCGCGTTCTGCCGGATACTCTTCCACGAAGCCGTAACCGGCAAAAATCTGCAGCGACTCATCGACCACGTAATCGATCATCTCCGACCCCCAGACTTTGAGGATCGAGCACTCTACTGCATATTCTTCGATGGCCTTGCGTCGGTCTTTTGCGGCGTCAGCGCTCGCAGAGTCGATCTCCGACAGCAATGTGTCCATCATCCCAACCGTGCGATAGACCAGGGACTCACCGACGTATATCAGCGTTGCCATGTTGGCGATTTTTTCCCGCACCAATCCGAAATCGCCAATCGTTTTGCCAAAGGCCTTGCGCTGCTTGGCATAGGCCACGGCGCTCTCGATTGACACGCGTGCGCCACCCACGCACATGGCGCCGAGTTTGAAGCGTCCGACATTCAGAATGTTGAAGGCGATGACATGGCCCTTACCAATTTCGCCAAGCAGATTTTCGACTGGCACTTTGCAGTCATTGAGGATGACGGGGCAGGTGGACGATCCGCGAATGCCCATCTTGTGTTCTTCGGCGCCAATGGAAATTCCTGGAAAAGATTTCTCGACCAGGAACGCCGAAAACTTTTCGCCATCAATTTTCGCAAACACGGTAAACAGGTCGGCGAAGCCAGCGTTAGTGATCCACATCTTTTCGCCGTTCAGGATGTAGTGCTTGCCATCCGGCGAAAGCACGGCACGGGCGCGGCAATTGAGGGCATCAGATCCAGAGGTCGCTTCGGACAAAGCATAGGCACCTACGGTCTCGCCTGTGGCCAGTTTGGGCAGATATTTCTTCTTCTGCTCTTCAGTGCCGAAATAAACGATGGGCAACATTCCGATGCCACTATGCGCGCCCCAAGTGGTGGCAAAGCCGGCATATTTCGCCATGTGATCGGCGATGATGGCGGCGGTGACTTTATCCATTTCGAGGCCGCCGTAAGCTTCAGGAATCTCGACTCCGCTAAGGCCGAGGTCGCCAGCCTTTTTCAACAGGTCGCGCGACACGGAGTAATCCTTGTGTTCGATCTTCTCGGCTTGCGGAAGAATTTCGTTGACTGCAAACTCTTCGGTCGTCTGCCCGATCATCTGCTGCTGCTCGGAAAAATCCTCGGGAGTGAAGACATCGGCAGTCTGCCGTTCTTCGAGCAAAAAACTACCGCCGAGAATCTTGGTTTTCGGTATTGCAGCCGTCGCCATTTTTAAGACCTCAATCTAAAACCTGAATGTAGAAATTAGACCTCAAACGCGCACATCAATATTCAGCTCGCCATATTCAGCTTGCCATGGGAACACCGCAGCGTGAACACACGACCATGGCTATCAGCCATTTTACCGCTGGAGAAGCCGCCCACCTGCACCCGTAAGGTCGAGTACCGGCGGCCGCTACGTGGCGTCTAAGGAGTATCCAGAAGTAACGCCCGATTCAACGCGTAAGGTCCGAACGCGGAGCGAGAATGCATCAGGCACTGTTGATAGCGGTTCATCAACCATTGATAGCGCAGCCCTTGCCCATAGTCGTTTTGGCTCCGCATTAATTGCTTTTGACGCGCCAATTCCTGCGCCAAGTTGGTGCAATCATCCAGAAAACCTTGCACGCCACACGTGAATCCGTTCCATGACTGTCCTGCCTGGCACGCATTTGCCTGCGTGTAGCATCCGCCCTTCCAGCCGCGGGCTTGTCCCGAGGGACAAACCGCGCATGGCGCTTTCAAACACACAACCCGAGTACTAAATTCCGCAGGCTTCACCGGTACCGGCTTGCGAAATGGATGAAAGAAAGAGCGTGAACTCTTCTGCTCGACCGACGCATCTTTGCTTGAAACCGTTTTTGACGAGGATGACGGCGACGAGTGTGCCATTGTGCTCGTGCCGCCAACGTGGCTCGCCGACGACATCGAAGGTGCCGAGTAAGACGCACTCGAACCTCCTGAAGCAGCGTGTCCACCGCCGCCCGAAGACCCTCCAGAAGAATGTTGTGCAAAAAGGAAGGTTGAAACCACAAGAACCGCTGCGACCGCAAGACCGGAGAGCCGCATAAAGCATCTCCCAATCAGACGAAGTAACTACCTACTTCTGATGCGCCCATGATACCGCAAACTGGGCCGTCCAACACCATTTTTTCGGGGGTCCGGCGAACGTCCAGACCCAATCATTTACGCCAGATGGCCTGCGCCCAATTGTCTACGCCAGATTCTCAAATATCCCTGCCGCGCCCATCCCGCCACCCACGCACATGGTCACCATACCGTAGCGAGATTTGCGGCGCTTTAGCTCGCGAATGATGCTCGCAGTCAGCTTGGCTCCGGTGCATCCCAAGGGATGCCCCAGGGCAATCGCGCCACCGTTCGGATTCACGCGCTCCAGATCGAGCCCGGCTTCCTGAATCACCGCCAGCGATTGCGCCGCGAACGCTTCGTTGAGTTCGATCACGTCGATGTCGGAGAGCTTTAACCCAGCCAGTTTCAGCGCTTTAGGAATAGCAAACACCGGTCCCAGGCCCATCTCTTCGGGCTTGTATCCGGCGGTAGCGAATGAAACGTAACGCGCCAGCGGAACGATGCCTAGCGCCTTGGCCCGCTCGGCCGACATCACTACAGCCGCTGCTGCGCCGTCCGACATCTGCGACGAGTTCCCTGCCGTAGTTACGCCCTTGACATGAAACGCGGCTTTGAGCGCTCCCAAGGCCTCGAGCGAAGTATCGGCGCGCGGTCCCTCGTCTACTTTGAAGCTGATTTCCTGCTTCTTCGGTTTGGATCCATTTGGAGTCGTGAAGCTCACCGGCACCGCTACCGTCTCCTCTTCGAACTTGCCGGCCTCGATTGCTGCGAGTGCTTTTTGATGGCTGCGCAATGAGAACTCGTCACACTGCTCGCGCGTAATGCCGAAGCGCGAGGCCAGTCGCTCCGCCGTCAGGCCCATTGTGAGATAAGCGTCGGGATAATGATCTACCAGCCAAGGGTTCGGCGAGATCTTATTACCGCCCATCGGAATCATCGTCATCGATTCCGTTCCGCCTGCCACCATAACGTCGGCACCGCCGGCCAGAATGCGCTCCGCTGCCATAGCAATCGCCTGCAATCCGGAGGAGCAGAAGCGATTGATGGTCACCGCCGAGACTTCGACCGGCAGACCCGCGCGGAGCGATGCGATCCGCGCCACATTCATCCCTTGCTCGCCTTCGGGCATGGCGCAGCCCAGTATCACGTCTTCAATTTCTCTGGGATCCAGTTGTGGCACGCGATCGAGCGCGCCCTTGATAGCTACGGCAGCCAGTTCGTCGGGGCGCGTGGCACGCAAGGTACCCTTATAGGCTCGGCCTACTGGAGTGCGGACGGAGGAAACTATAACTACTTCTCGCATGAAGTGATTTTACTCCGCGGAGAACGTGGATTGGGCGACACCTGTTTGCGTCCGATAACCCTGTCGCAGCCATGCTGAGACACTCGCTCTGGCAGAGTTCATCGGAGTAGACTTGAGCAAAAATCTGGTGGCGTCGCTCCTATGAAAAAAGTGAAATCCGGCACTCGCCGTTCAAGCGCGAAAAACCGCGTTGGTCGAACAGCCCAAACTCCAGTTCGAGTTCCAGAGTCGGTTGAGGATTATCTGGCGGGCGTCCAGGAACCCGCACGCAGCACCTTGCAGCGGGTGCGCCTGGCGATTCGGTCGGCCATGCCGGCGGAGGCCACTGAGGTCATCAGCTACGGCATCCCGGCCTTCAAGTTAGAGCGATCGCTGATATGCTTCGCCGCGTTTTCGAACCATTGCAGTTTGTTCCCGGGCGCATCGGTGATCCGAGCGTTCAAGAAAGAACTCAAAGGATTCAAGACCGCCAAGGGGACAATTCAATTTCCAATAGACAAGCCTTTGCCGGCCGCCCTGCTGAAAAAAATGGTAAAAGCGCGGCTCGCCGAGAAGGCACAAGAGAAATAGCCCCTGCTTCGACGAGCCGCTGTTTGGTCTTTGACGAGGTGGTCGCCTGCGGTGGATTCCGCTACTTGTCACCCCCAGCCACTGAAATACTGAAAATGATGCCATCGTTTTTCACACCGCCAAAGTAGGTTGTGCCGTAGAAGACGTGCTTGGCTACTTCGACCAGGCCGCAATACGAGTTCTTGCCGTTGGTGCCATCGAAATTATGCAAGGTGGTGAACGTGCCGGCAGTGGTCATTCTAAAAATCGTGCCGCCAAAGCTCCGACCCCGAGCTTCGGTGGTTCCGTATAATTTGCCGTCACTGCCGACCATGATCCCGTAAGGTGTTGCGCCATCTGTGCCATCGAAGCTGTGAAGGGTGGAGATCGCGCCCGCCGCAGTCATCGAGAAGACTGTGCCGTCTCCACTCGCTCCGCCCCCGCCTGTGGTGCCGTAGAACACGTTGCCGGGGCCCTCGACCACGCCGGTATACGGATATTCTCCGTCGGTCGTATCAAAGGCATGCAACGTCGTCAGCTTTCCGCTCAGTGTGATTTTGAAAACGGTGCCGCAGCCATCCACGTCGCAGGAAGCGTAACTGCCACCGGCGTGGGTTGTTCCGTAGATGTTTCCATCGCTTGCCTGGATGATCGCGCCGACAGGATATTGACCATCCGAGCAACCGCTTTTCACACAGAAGTCGTACAGATTGGTTAGTTCGCCGCTGGAGGTGATCCGGTACACGGTGCCGGCGTTGAAACCTCCGCCTCCGTTTGTCGTGCCATAGAAATTCCCGTCACTAGCAATAAGAAGCGGACTGTACGGGCCCGCGCCTTCGGGGCCTCCGAAGCTATGCAAAGTGGTTAACGCACCCGTCGGAGTGATCTTGAACACCGTGCCCCAGCCGCCATTCGTTCCGCCGGACTGGGTTGTGCCATAGAAGTTTCCATCCGGGCCCTCGACCAGCGCCATAACGGGATACTCGCCGTCTGCGCATTGAGCCAGCGAACAGAAGTTATAGAGCCTCGTCAGTGTTCCCGCGGGAGTGATCTTGAAAATGTTGCCGCCGTGCTTGGGGCCGCCATCGACCGTGGTGCCGTAAAGATTACCGTCCGTCCCCTGGACAAGCGCCGAGTAGGGATTATTGCCGTCCCAGTTATGGAAACTGTGAACCACTTTAAAGGTTTGAGCGTTAACAGCCAGAGCGGACACGAAACAAACGGCGACGACGGCAAAGATTTGCTTCCAGCGGTTGAACCGGGTCATGCAATCCTCCGTGCAAGATTGAGATGGGAAAGCTGATGCCGAAAGGCAGGGTTGGCATCTGAGTGTGGGAGTGTACTCTGAACTCGCCGGGTGCGCCAGCCGAAAGCGGCGTCACTTGCCGCTTTTCAACTGCTGCTTCCACCCCAGCACCCGCGCCTTGTTGCCTTCCGCTTCGGCCTCGGGGACCATTCCTTTTTTCTGATAGAGGATCGAGAGGCTGGTATGGGCCAGTATGTCGTCGGGATCGATCTCGGAAATTTGCTTCGCGGCTGCGATGGCTTCGTCGAAGCGGTTGAGGTCTTGCAGGGCGCGGCTTAGCCCGTGGAGGGCATCGGTAAATTTTGGATCCGCCGCGACCGCTTGCCGGTATTCTTCGACGGCTTGCTCGTGATGGCCTTCCAGAACCAGGTCCAGCGCGGCGTAGTAGTGATGCTCGGCTTGTTGGCGGGCAGGTTCGCGGGCAATCTCGGGGCCGGAGCTCGCTGGATCTTGGGGCATGGTTGATTTTAGCAAGGCACCTGTCTCATGCGCGTCAGCGCGCGGTTCACGCGGTTCGCGGTGGAAACTCTCTGCAATGCCTCTGTCGGCGTACACGTGCAAGGGAATCCCTCACTTCGTTCGGGATGACACCGTGAAGAAGTCTGGGCGATGGAAAGAACTGATTCGGTTCTAAACAGTTTTCGCTTCGGGCTTCCAGCGCAGCACCGGCTTGCGAGCAGCAGCGGTTTCATCCAGACGCGAAATGCGCGTGTTGTGCGGAGCGTCTAACACGTATTGTGGATCTTCCTCGACCTCTTCTGCGATCGACTTCATGGCTTCAATGAAGAGATCGAGTTCTTCTTTGGGCTCGCTTTCGGTGGGTTCGATCATCAACGCCCCCGGGACAATCAATGGAAAGGCCGTGGTGTAGGGATGGAATCCGTAGTCGATGAGACGCTTCGCCAGGTCCATCGTTTTGACGCCTTTTTTCGATTGCAGCTTGTCGCTGAAGACTACTTCATGCATCGACGGTGTGTCGTAGGGCAGATCGAATGTGCCTTCGAGTCCCTTGCGGATGTAGTTCGCGTTGAGCACAGCGTCTTCAGTGGTCTGGCGCAGGCCGTCGGGACCGTTGGCGAAGATGTAAGCGAGCGCGCGGATGAACATGCCGAAATTTCCATAGAAAGCGCGTACGCGACCGACCGATTGCGGACGATTGTATTCGAAGCCCAACGTACCATCGGGCTTGGTGATGACTACGGGCGTCGGCAGGAACGGAGCAAGACTCTTCTTCACAGCCACCGGGCCGGAGCCGGGACCACCTCCACCATGAGGCGTGGAAAAAGTCTTATGCAGATTCAGGTGCATGACATCGACGCCGAAATCTCCGGGCCGCGTTTTGCCGACGAGCGCGTTCATGTTGGCGCCATCCATGTAGAGCAGGCCGCCTTTGTCGTGCATGAGGTCGGCGATCTTGTGAATCTCCTGCTCGAAGACGCCGAGAGTGTTGGGATTCGTGACCATGAGCGCCGCGACATCTTCGTTCATCTGCGCCGCCAGCGCTGCGACGTCGACCATACCGCGGTCGTTGGACTTTAAGTTTTCTACGGCGTAACCGACAGTTGCTGCTGTGGCTGGGTTCGTGCCATGGGCGGAGTCGGGAATCAGAATTTTCTTGCGCGCGTTGCCTTTGGATTCGTGATAGGCGCGGACCATCAGCAATCCGGTGAGCTCGCCTTGCGCGCCTGCAGCGGGTTGCAGGGTGATCGCGTCCATACCGGTAATTTCGAGCAGGCAGTCGCTGAGCGTCTTCATGATCTGCAATGCGCCCTGCGAAATTTTTTCTGCCTGATAAGGATGTCCGTTGGCGAGGCCTTCCACACGCGCCACCGCTTCGTTGACGCGCGGGTTGTACTTCATGGTGCAAGAGCCGAGCGGATACATTCCTAAATCGATGGCGTAGTTCCACGTCGAAAGGCGCGTGAAGTGGCGGATGATTTCGATCTCGCTCACCTCGGGCATATCGCCGAGATCTTTTCTTTCTTGCTTGCCGAGAATTTTAGCCGTGTCGACTTCGGGGACGTCGAGCGGCGGCAGCTTCCACGCGGCTTTGCCGGGAGATGATTTCTCGAAGATCAATCCTTCGTTCTGGTTGATGTGGCCCGTGGCTTTTCGGGTTATGTGCTTCGTTGTCATCGCGTCACCTCTTCGGGTTCAGCATCCTTGGTTAACGCCGATTTGCTTGAAACCGACCGTTCGCTCTCGGCTACTAGACCGACTGCTGTATCGATCGCCTTGTCGATGATCGAACGCGTGGTCAGTTCAGTGCAGCACCACAACGCAGCATTACCCAGCTCGGGATAGAACTTTTTCAGCGGAAGCCCGCCTACGATTTTGTGTCCCAGCAAACGCGAGTTGATGGCGTAAGGGTCTTCGCTAGTCTCAACCACGAACTCGTTGAATCTTGGCGCTCCCGCGAACAGCACTTTGGCATGTTTGCTGAACTGGTCGGCAGCGTATGCGGCTTTCGCCATGTTCTGCTTCGCCAGTTCGCGCAAACCGACTTTGCCGTAGACGGTCATGAAGATATTGACCATCAGCGCTACCAGCGCCTGATTGGTGCAAATGTTCGAGGTCGCTTTCTCGCGCCTGATGTGCTGTTCGCGCGTAGCTAGCGTGAGCACGAATCCGCGTTTGCCATTCTTGTCGACGGTCTGACCAGCGAGACGCCCCGGCATTTGCCGTACGAATTTTTCTTTCGTGGCCAGGACGCCGCAGTAGGGACCGCCGAATCCGAGCGGCACTCCGAAGGACTGCGCTTCCATGGCTACGATATCGGCTTGGCGCGGCGGCTCGATTATGCCAAGCGAGACCGCTTCCGCGATCGAGACGATGAGCAAGGCTCCGCGTTTATGGGCGATTTCTGCGATGGCTTCGACGTCTTCGATGGTGCCGAAGAAATTCGGCGACTGGATCAGGACGCACGCGGTGTCGTCGCTAACCAGCTTCTCCAATTCCTTCAGATCGATCTGCCCCGAACTGGTGAAGCCGACTGTCTTTTGCGGAATCTCCTGATGGGTGGCATAGGTATGGACCACTTCCCGATACTCGGGATGCACGCTCTGCGCGATAACTGCTGAATTTCTGCCAGTAACGCGGACTGCCATCATGACAGCCTCGGCCGCGGCGGTTGAACCGTCGTACATCGAGGCGTTGGCCAGATCCATGCCGGTGAGTTCCGAGATCATGGTCTGGAATTCGAAGATGGCTTGCAGCGTGCCCTGCGCAAATTCAGCTTGGTACGGCGTGTAGGAGGTGAGGAATTCTCCGCGCTGCACTAACGCGTCAATCACTACAGGGCGATAGTGGAAGTAGGCTCCGGCTCCCAGAAAACTGGTGTAGCCTTCGCCGTTTTCTTTGGCGCGTTGCTTGAACCAGTTGACGATTTCCGACTCCGCCATCTGGCGAGGAATGGTGAGATCTCGCGCAAGACGGTATTCGGCGGGAATCGGCGAAAAAAGATCATCGATGGAACGGATCCCGATCGCCTGCTGCATGGCAGCGCGATCCGCGGGAGATTTAGGCAGATATCTCATAGGAACTTTCTTTAGATGTAATCAGCTGACAAAACGATTGTGGGGATGCCTCTAATGCCCCGCCTCTTCGCTCACAAATTTGTCGTAATCGGCAGCCGAAAGAAGTGCGTTCTGCTCGGCTGGATCTTTCGGGGTGATCTTGATCATCCAGGAGGCGTGCGCATCTTTGTTGACCTGCTCGGGGGATGTCGCCAAAGTTTCGTTGACTGCGGTCACCGTCCCTGAGACGGGAGCATAAAGATCGGAGACGGCTTTTACGGACTCTACGGAGCCGAAGGGCTTGCCGGTTGTGATCTCCGTGCCGACTTTGGGCAGTTCGACGAAGACGATGTCGCCGAGCGAATCCTGGGCGTGGGTGGTGATGCCGATGGTGCCATCGGGAGCGATCCACTCGTGCTCTTTGGTGTATTTGCGGTCGGTTGGGTAGGGCATTCGGCTCTTGGCTCCTGGCTTTTAGTTCTTAAACTTTTATGCTTTCTTAGGACGTTTATAAAACGGCGCCGGGACTACTTGCGCTTTGACGCCTTGTCCGCGGACTTCAACCAGCAAAGTATTTCCGATAGCGGCCTGCTCGGGTGGGACGTAGGCCAGCGCAATGTTCTTCTTTAAAAACGGCGCTGGCGAACCGCTGGTGACGTAGCCAATTTCGCTCCGGGCTGCGTCCAGAACTTTGTATCCGTCGCGCGCGATTCCTCGGTCAACCATCTCAAGCCCGACCAGTGTTTTCTTCAGGCCGCCGGCTTTCGCCTTTTCGAGTGCAGCGCGGCCGATAAAATCTGGCTTCTCCATTTTGCAGAAACGATCGAGGCCGGCCTCCCACACATTGATCGTGTCTGAAATTTCGTGCCCGTAGAGCGATAGATTACCTTCCAGGCGCAGCGTGTTGCGTGCACCTAATCCGCAGGGAACAACACCAAATTCTTTTCCTGCTTCCAGAATTTCGTACCAGACGCGGGCGCTGGTTTCCTCGTCCGATGGAATGTAAATCTCGAATCCATCTTCGGCGGTGTAGCCGGTGCGGCCGAGCAAGATGTTCTTCAGTCCAGATAAAGTTCCGCGGGTTACCCAGTAGAATTTGACTGCGCTCAGATTGGCATCGGTAAGCTTTTGCAGAACGTCGACCGCTTTCGGCCCTTGGATCGCGATCTGGGTGAAATCGTCGGAGAGATGTTCGAGCTTGCAATCAAACTGTCGCGTATTGTCGCGCACCCAGTTGAAATCTTTCTCTCGTGTGCCCGCATTGATCACGAGCAGGTATTCGTCCTCGCCTAAACGGTGAACAATGACATCGTCGACGAACGTTCCCTGCGGATAGAGCAGCGCGGAATATTGCGCCTGCCCGATGGCGAGTCGTGACGCATCATTCATGGAGATATGCTGCACGGCGGCCAGCGCTTCGCGGCCAGCAAGACGGATATCTCCCATGTGGCTGACATCGAAGATGCCCACGCCGTTGCGCACGGCCATGTGCTCGTTGACGATGCCGCATCCGATCGACGCCGGGTATTCAACCGGCATGTCCCAGCCGTTGAAGTCGACCATCTTCGCGCCCATCTGGCGATGAACGGCATTCAACGCAGTCTTGCGGACGTTCTTAGGAACGTTCTCTGGGACGGCGGGCGGAGTGGCTTCAGCAACGGACAAACAGAACCTCGGTTCGATATCTCTTGGACACTGGTTCGACAGTGGCTGGGCTGCCGAATCTGAAACTGTTTACATCAACATTTTAAGTTAACATCCGGGCGTGAAAGGCGGCAAATGGTGAGGCGCGTGCCAGGTATTAGGTCTCAGGTCTTAGGAAAATCATGTTTCACAGGCGGATTCTTTTTGACTTCGGCTTTCGGTTTTCCTATGACCTGAGACCTAACACCTGAGACCTGTTTTTCGGGTGACTTCCGTTATGTTTCTTCCCGGCCTAGGCCGAACTAAACTGCACTCATGTCCACTAAGCCAGGTGTAAGCCGCATCGTTTGCGCGCAGTGTGAGTGCATTGAAGCGAGTTGCGGATGCGAAAAATTCTGTGTCTTTTGTCAGTCTCAACTCGACGTGCGACTATGCGTCGACGGGCTTCTCTACTGCGAGGCTTGCCGATCGGCTTGCGACTATCAAACGGCGAATTAAGACAGCCAGAGTCTGGCCGAACCTACCATCAAACCACCACCGCTTCCTTGTACTCCCCGTACACCCTGCGCATAGCATCTGAAATTTCGCCGACCGTGGCATTAGCTTCGACTGCTGCGAGTATCCGCGGCATTAGATTCTCTCCCGAGCGCGCTGCGTCTTCGACGGCGCGGATCGCACTTCGCCAGGTTTCAGCATTGCGCCCGGCACGCAAGGACCGCAGGCGTTCTACTTGCTTAGGTTCCAGCGCCGGATCGATGCGCTGGATCGGCACTGCCTTCTCGTCTTCGCCCTGCGTCTGAAACCGGTTGACACCCACCACGACTGCGTCCTGCTGATCGACAGCTTGCTGATATTCATAAGCTGCATTTTGGATCTCCTGCTGGACGTAGCCGCGTTCGATGGCTTTGAGCATCCCGCCCATGGCTTCGATTTTTTCGAGGTAAGCGTCGGCGCGTTTCTCGATTTCGTTGGTCAGGGCTTCGATGTAATACGAGCCGGCCAGCGGATCGACCGTCTGCGGCGCACCTGACTCAAACGCGATGACCTGCTGCGTTCGCAGTGCAATGCGCGCCGAGGCTTCGGTGGGTAACGCCAGCGCTTCATCATAGGAATTGGTGTGCAGTGACTGGGTCCCGCCTAGGACGGCTGCCATCGCCTGGATCGCTGTCCGCACAATGTTGTTCTCGGGCTGCTGAGCAGTCAGGGTCGAGCCGGCCGTCTGGGCGTGAAATCGAAGCATCCACGATTTTGGATTCTTTGCCTTGAAACGGTCGCGCATAATCTTCGCCCACATGCGGCGGGCGGCGCGGAACTTTGCAACCTCCTCCAAAAAATTATTGTGGGCGTTGAAGAAGAAGGAAAGCCGGGGCGCGAACTTATCAACATCCAGACCCGCGCGAATCGCCGCTTCCACATAGGCGATGCCGTTGCCCAGGGTGAAAGCGACTTCCTGCACGGCGGTCGATCCAGCCTCGCGCATGTGATAGCCCGAGATCGAGATCGTGTTCCACTCCGGCACATTCTCGTTCGACCAGGCAAAGACGTCGGTAATGATACGCATTGCCTGCCGCGGCGGATAGATGTAGGTTCCGCGTGCGATGTACTCCTTGAGCACGTCGTTTTGCACTGTGCCGGAGAGTTTGCGAATATCTCTTCCCTGCCGCTGGGCTACGGCTACGTACAACGCGAGCAAAATTGACGCCGTCGCGTTGATAGTCATCGAGGTTGAAATCGTGGTCAGATCGATGCCATCGAACAGGCGCTGCATGTCTTCGATGGAATCAATGGCTACGCCGACTTTGCCGACTTCTCCCACGGCCAGAGGATTGTCGGAATCGAGGCCAATCTGTGTGGGCAGGTCAAAGGCCACGGAAAGCCCGGTTGTCCCATTGGCGAGCAGGTATTTGTAACGCTTGTTCGATTCCTCGGCATCGCCCATGCCCGCGTATTGACGCATGGTCCAGAGGCGGCCGCGATACATCGTGGCTTGCACACCACGGGTATAGGGAAATTCTCCGGGGTAGCCGACGTCGCGATCGTAACCCCAGGCGGCGAGATCGTCGGGCGTGTAGAGCGGACGTATGGGAATGTGAGAAGACGTCTCTTCGCCCGGTAGCGAGGCTTCTGGCTTGGTCACGGACGCGGGCGTTTTCAGATCTCTCATGAATCTTTCGCGTTTCTTCTTCCAGATTTTATTGACGCTCTCGAATGCCTGCGATCTTTTGATCGAGCGATTCTAGACCCGATGATCCCGGTTTTAGTTCTTAGCTTTTCTCTTTACTCGCCAGAACGAGGTAAGTCCAAACCAGGCGAACGAAGCCGTGAAGCATATCGCGAGCAGTAATCGCCCCGGCCCAGCAGCTTGTCCAGCCTGATATTTGCTGTATTCGCGTAAACCAGCCAGCGCTCCCATGGCGGCAATCGCCAGGAAGATGAAGCCGGTCACTTCCAGCCAAAGTTGGTGCAGCACCCGGCCGAAAGAGTGCGCGGTTGTATGAATGCCGAGCAGGATAGCGCGGCCTGTCCGGCTACGCTTCGCCAGGTTGATGGCCGCACTGTAAATGGCTTTGACTTTTTTTATCGTTTGGCCGTCGATCATTACTCAGTCACCCATTGCTCGGTCGCGCAACTATTTGGTCCTATCGGGGGGCGTTATTCGATCGTTAGTTAGTAGCGGCTCAGTTTCAAATCTCACTTTCGCCGGGTCTTAGTTGGTCGTATACAAGTAGAGCCCAAGACAGAGAAGGCCAAGCAGACAATACAGGGCAATATTTTGCCAAAAATTCTTTGGGTCATCGGAACGGTAAATTATCCCTCGGCCCTTCTCAACGGATACCCGGTGAGCGTGGAGATAACAGAGAGAGCCATTAGAACGGTCCCGAGAATCAAGAAGACACTGTGCCGCGCCATCAGGTAACCATGCCAGTCTGAGTCATGGTCCATGCCAAGCCATGCTCTCACGCCTTTAGCGGCCTGCGCTACCGTCGTACTCTATAAAATTTCGAACTGAGGCACCGCCCATTCGACCATTAGTTCGATTTTAGCAGCGACCGGGCGTACAATAATTTCGGGCGCCATCACATCTGCTTGTGATGTCCCCGATCAGCGGCGTCCGATTCGAGGGGGATTCGTGGATCAGCAACTGAAGCAACTCATGAAAGAACTGGGAGAGGCAATCAACGAATCTCTTTCCGATTCGGAACAGATTGCCGAAGTGGTTTCCCGGATTAAGGAAGGCGGCTACGATATTTTCCTGGTTCTCGAAGCCACCATCGGCGTCAGCAAACAGGGTGAGCACACCACCGACAAGACTTCACTTGTTTCCACGCTCAGCACCAATGCCGAGCTGAAAATCAGCGATCAGGATTTAAAGTTTCTGAAGTCGCTGCGCATCAAGATCGACGAAGAAGTGGATGACGAGTAGGTGGCGCGTGTGAGGGGGCACGAGAGACTTCAGCAGACTAAGCTCAAGTGCAAGTCTATTATTTTGCTCGACATGCCGGTCACGGTATTCAGGCAGCAACTCTTCGGGGCGCATCCTTTGTAGGTTGATCCTTGAGAGTCAGAGTTGAGAGTCAGAGTTGCATGGAAAATCTTCCAATTTCCCCCAAAATTTTTCCCTCCCCAAAATAGGAAAAACGTTGCAGATGACCTGTTTTGGTCTGCTAAAATAAAAGTTTCCCCGTGTAAGTGGTCGCTTAGCAGCATCTTAAGGTGGAAGAGCGTACGTCGAAAATGGCCTTCGGCGTGCACTCAAAACAGCAGAAGTGTCGTCCTTCGGCTCCATCTCCCGCGGTCTTTAAAATGCTGTGGGATTGGCTACTTCTTCCACAAGTACCAAATTTAAGCGGTCGATACACGAGGGTGTCGGACATGGATTCCCATGCTTCACAATTGACCCTGGGCCTACTCCCTGAACCAAACAGGCACTGGGAGAGGTTCGCTGTTAGTTATGGCGTGCAGTCGTTGTTGGTGGCGTTCTTTGTAATTGCCGCGATCGCATATCCGGACGTCCTGATTCCGCCAGACCATGACTACCACTTTGTCAGCCTGGTTGATACCCCGCCTCCGGTTCCGCAGGCTCCGGCACCGGTCAAGCATTTTCCTGTTCCAGTCCCCAAGATTACCGAGCCGGTAACACCTCGTCCCGAAGCGATGCGTGTTCCGTCCGAGTTAGTGCAGAAGAAACCTGTTGTTCCCGAGGAGAAGGCGCCAGAAGTTACGTTGGCTGCAAAGAAAGAGGTTTTACCGGACGTAAAGCCGATGATACCCAGGCCTCCGGTCAAGACAAATGTGTTCTCCAATGGAAGCTCGGCGACGCCAACGATGGCGGCCGCGCCGGAGAAGGTACAAACCGGTGGTTTCGGCGATCCGAATGGCGTACCTAATCGGGATAATCACGGCCGTCCGATCACGATCGCACAGGCGGGCTCATTTGATATGCCGAATGGCCCTGGTTCAGGCAACGGCACTGGAGGGTCGCACGGTAGCAAGGGAGTGGTGGCTAGCACGGGCTTTGGCAGCGGGGTCGCTACCGGCGAAAGTTCCGGCGTTTCCGGCTCGCGCGGCACGGTACGGCAAGGCGGCTTCGGTGACGCTGATGTCGTGACTACATCTCAAGCTAAAGTAAAGTCTGCCGAAGCTGTGGTCAAAACATTACCCGCTGAGATCACATTCAAGCCTCGTCCGGTTTACACTGATGAAGGGCGACAGCTTAAGATTGAGGGCGAGGTACTGCTCGATGTTGTCTTTACAGCGACCGGGCAGATTCGCGTCGTAAAAGTGGTGCGTGGTCTGGGTCATGGACTGGACGAGTCGGCGGTTCACGCAGCGGAAAAAATTCAGTTTAAGCCCGCGCTGAAAGACGGCCAGCCCGCTGATTTCGAAGCAGTATTGCACATCGTATTTCAACTGGCTTCATAAATGGCGCGGTCACATTAGCCACGCATTTAGTCGCATATTTTCGTCATCCATTGCAGCTCACGAATTGCAGATCATGCATCGCAGGTAAAATGAAACAAATTGGAATGTTGCGCCCCCCATTCGCACTGCTTACGCTCACTTTGGTCTGCTGTGCCGCGTCTCTATTTGCCCAGACTACGCCTGCCGAAACTGCGCCGGCCCAGACCGCACCGGTTCAAACAGCACCGGCTCAGACGTCACCGGCTCAGGCTTCACCAGCTCAAACTCCGCCGGTACAGACTCCGCCCGTCCAGACTGCGCCAGAACCGCAGCTGTCGACTCGCGATACTGTTAGCCAACAGGCCAGCGTCTCTGCCGCCAGCTTTGATCAGGTGGTTGATCGGGCGATTGAGCGTGAACATTTCTTCATGGCCCAGATGAAACAACTTCATCCCCTGGTGGAGACATATCTCCAGAATCTGAAAGAAGACAAGGACCTCGGCGCTCCCGTTCCCAGTAGCGACGTGTACTTCCTCGGACGTCTGGATATGAGTGAAGGGACCGACGACCGCGCCTTCACTTCACCCACTACGGCCGGACTTGGCAAACGCATGCTCAGCAAACTGAGCAACGTTTATTCCATGAAATTCCTGCCTCTGGGTTTCGCGCAAATGGTAGTGCTCGATCAGGATTTTCAGCGCAAATATTACGATTTCACATTCGTTCGCCGTGAGTTTCTTGGGGAAGTGCGCTGTGTGGTCATGGACGTCGCTCCCAAGAAAGACGCTGGTAAGGGCCGGTTCCTCGGGCGTGTCTGGATCGAAGATCAGGACTACAACATCGTGCGCTTCAATGGCACTTACTATCCTCATCCGCGGGCCAGTTATTACTTGCACTTTGACAGCTGGCGCCAGAACCTTCGTCCCGGCGTCTGGCTGCCTTCGCTGATTTATTCCGAGGAGTCGGATCTCAAGTATCGTTTGGGACAGACGCTTGATTACAAGGCACAGACGAGGCTTTGGGGATATAACCTGAAGGATCTTCGGCGCAACTCCGAGTTCACGGAGATCACTGTCGATGCGCCGCAGTCGGTTCAGGACCAAAGTCAGAAAGCCCAGGACGCATCGCCCATCGAGGCCCAGCGCGCGTGGGAACGCCAGGCTGAAATTAACGTAATTGACCGCTTGCAGCAGATTGGTCTGATCGCGCCGGAAGGCGAAATCGACAAGGTGCTGCTGACGGTTGTCAACAACATCATGGTCACCAATAACCTCGACATTCAACCCGAGATCCGGTGCCGTGTGCTGATGACCACGCCGCTTGAATCCTTCACCATTGGCCACACCATCGTTGTGAGCCGCGGCATGATTGACGTGTTGCCTGATGAAGCGTCCTTGGCAATGATTCTGAGCCACGAACTGGCGCACATCGTGCTTGGCCATCATCTCGACACAAAACTTGCGTTCAACGACCGCATGTTCTTTCCTGATGAACGCACCTTCGAGCGCATGGATTTTGCGCGCGATCGCGGCGAAGAAGAAGCCGCTGACAAAAAGGCCGTCGAACTGCTTAACAATTCGCCCTACAAAGACAAGCTCAGCAACGCTGGCTTGTTCCTTAAGGCGGTCCAGGCTCGCGCTCCTGAGCTGAAGAACCTGATTCGGGCGCACCTGGGCGACAGTCTGCTCAACGGCGACGCCACCAAGATGTCGGCGTTGATGACCTCCTCGCCGCAATTCGATCCGAAGAAGGTTGGTCAAGTCGCGGCGCTTCCTCTCGGTGGCCGGGTAAAGATTGATCCGTGGAACAATCAACTCGAACTGATCAAGACCAAGCCCATAGCCATTACGACCGCAGCCGAGAAGATGCCCTTCGAAGTCACGCCATTCTTCCCATTCCTTACCAGGCTCGATGCGACTGCTCCAGGAAAGACGGCTCCGGTTCCGGAGAAAACAGCGGCGGCTCCGTCAGGACAGTAGCCCGGATTGATAGCAATTAGCTTTCGGCTTCTGGGGTGGGCGGTGGTTGAGCCGTTGCCTCACGTAGAGGCCGTATGCACCCATGCGCTTCCATAGTAAGCCCCGTCTGTGCAGGAGACAACGTTAGACGACGCTAGGGACACCAACCGCGGGCCAGTTTGATCTTGGTTCGCAGATCTTGGTTCGCAGATCTTGGTTCGCAGATCTTGGTTCGCAGATCTTGGTTCGCAGATCTTAGTTCGCAGATCTTGTAACAGGAGAGAACAATCAGGAGGAAACCCCGCGCCGGACAGCAGCGGGGCTGGCTAGACAGATCTAGTTCGCCATTGTGCTTCCGACTTGCGAAAATACATTGTTGGCGTTGCCGCCAATTAGTCGGACTGTACCGATCACGATCACAAGGATTACCGCCAGCATAACCGCGTACTCGGCAACGTCTTGGCCATCTTCCCGAGCCCAAAGTTGACGGATTGCTTTAATCACTGTTTGCCCCCAATCGATGGCACGCCGAAACCTGTATCAATGCTTCGAGCAATAGTTCGCCGTCGTGTCATTGTAAAATATCGCGAACCGCCCCCTCTACCCAATAGCACACCAGTGACCTTAGATAGCACTATGGTGCTACAGACTCGGGGATTTACCTTAGAACACCTAAACTGTTGATTACAAACTAATTACTTGGTTTTATTTAGACTATCGTCTTTAGAGGCAATCCTTGGTTCACAGCGAACAGCGCCAATTCCAGACGGGTCGAGACTCCTAGCTTGTCGAAAATATTGCTGAGGTGGTGTTTTACTGTGTCCTCGCTGATCTTGAAGTATTCCGCTATTTCACGGTTGGCATAGCCCGCGACCACGGCGGAGACTATCTCCAGTTCCCGCGGCGTCAGTCCGAATTTCTTTTGTTTCGATTCTTCATTGGTGCTCTGCATAAGGTTGCGCAGGTACTGCACCAGATTCGAAACGCTGTCCCGTCCCACCCAATATTCGCCAGCCATGACTGCGTGAATGCTCTTGAGCAACAGTTGCGTTGCGGAATCCTTAAGCACCACGCCGCGTGCTCCCAACTGTAACGCCTCCACTACTTGTTTCTTTTCCACGGCTGCTGTCAGCAAAATGATACGCACAGCGGCCGCCGCGCCGGCGCCAGAATTCAGATCGCGCAATGCGTCCAGGCCAGTGTGGTGCGGCATTGCCAGATCGAGCAGAAGAATATCGGGCTTGATTTCCGACGCCAGCTTCACTGCCTCGCGTCCGTCGCAGGCTTCGCCTACTACTTTCATGTCACCCTCAGATTCCAGAAGGCGGCGTAAGCCGTCGCGAAAAATGGGGTGATCGTCGGCAATTACAATGCGTATGGGATGTGTACGTTTATCCATAATGTGTCCATCCAATTAATTTGCCTTTTGAGGATTCGGTCGATTATCCCAACGACGATTCTAGCGCTCATTCTAACAACGATTAACGACTGGTCTTCCCGGCCGGTGGAATCCGGACTTCCAATCGCGCGCCGTGCCCTGGGGTCGATTCTATCGTGAGTTCGCCCGCTAGCAGGCGCACCCGTTCTCGGATCACCGCCGGCCCCTTGCCGGTCGTCTCCAGCTCAGCATCAGAGAGCTTCCCCGAAAAAGAAAAGCCTTTTCCGTCGTCTTCTACTGTCAATTGCAGATTACCGGCTCGCTGCGCCAGACGCACTAATACATTGTGCGCTCCACTGTGCTTGCGGACGTTTACCAGGCTCTCCTGCACAATGCGAGCCAGTTCCCGGCAGCCTTTTTGCGCCAAGTCTACGCGCTCCAGTTCACTGACGAACTCAGCCGCGATTCCAGTTTCTCGACGGAAGCGCTCTACTGTGTCGGAAATAAACCCTAGAAGCCGATCAGCATTTACTTCGAAGGACTTCATCGCCTGCATCAGTTCGCGCAACTTCAACACTTCTTCGCGCAGCAATTTCTGAATGCGCCCCAACTCCGCATTCACCACTGGAGCCTGCGTTCCCGACTGGCGTCGTAATACATCCAACTGCATCTCTACCGCGATCAACGATTGAATTGCGCCATCGTGAAGCTCACGCGCAAATCGCGACCGCTCCAGCGCACCTGCGCGCTCCCGCAGTCGCCGCATCAAGTAGACGTTGTAGATCGCCGGGCCTACCTGCTGCGCAAATTCCTGCAGAAAGCGAAGTTCCTCTTCCGGTTCCCCCATCATCTCTGGATCAAAAACAAACACTCGGCCAGACCACTCCGTCCCAAAGAGCAATCCCACTGAAACCATCGCCTCAAATTTTTCTACGGGCGCGAGCACGTCCAGAAATTTCGTGTTTACTTCCCGCCGGCGTTTGCCGTCCTGGTCAAGCAGCACCGTGCGAAAACCTGCCCCATTGCGCGATACATAAACCGCGTCGGCCGGCCCGTCGAACAGATATGCCTTTTCGGTCTCCGGCAAAGCCTCGCTCCAACGCAAAGCTTCGGAACCTTCAGGGCCACGCTTCACTTCAGCCAGGAAAACGCGGTAACTGTTTCTCTCCTGCGATGCGCCCAGCACGCGGGCCGCTCCGTACACGCTCATCACCTCGCCAAGAATCTGCTGCATGGTTCCAGTGAGCCCTGCCTCCACCCGCGTTGAACTGAGAACGCGGGTGATCACAGCGCGCTCGGCTCGCACTCTCTTCTGATTTTCCGACATGTAACCCAGCAAAAGACCGAGCACGATCAGATACACCGACGTCATGAAAAGCTGTTGCGGATCTAGTTCACGCACGCTTACTCCCAGCCGTGGGAGATGCATGGTGTGCAGCCATTGATTCGCTGCCGATTCCAACCCCGCGCGCACGGCGTAGGCTTCGGCCCACAGCAGTACCACTGCCGTGACCGCCGTGCCCAGTGTCTCCCACAACCCCCAGCGATATGCTGCCTCAGCCATCACGAACACGAAGAAAAGAAAGAATGGGCCGTGCTGCGCTGTCGCGAACAGAGAAATCAGGACTGGCCAAAGGATATCTACCGCATGTACGACCAGGCGAAAAGCGGTCGTCGATCGCGGGCGGAACCGCACCAAAAACATCACTACGACCGAATTCACAAGGTACACAGTCAATAGCCAGTACAGCCAGCGTGAATAGACAAACCCGCGCACCGGCTCCATCCAAAGGGCCAGCACCGCCGCAATCGTCAACGCCACGCGCGCCGTCGCCAGATAACGCTCGGTGCGGCGGATCTCGCCCGCGCTCAGCGGCGCGCGAAAACGCCATAAATCACGGTATCGAGGGAATATCCAAGACAAGAGAATCTCGCAGTTGAGGTTTGTTTTAGTTAAGCGCCTAATTCTAAAGGGAATCGAAGACAAACTCCATGAGCTTCTTAACTCGGTAGTTCGCAACTCCAATTTGCGCATAGGGAGTTACTCTAGTAACCCCTTGAGCTCGGCGTCACACTCTAGAATGGAACCGGAGTAGTTTGCCTTGGCCGCACTCTCGAAAGTCTGGACCTCTCTGCTTGTCGCTCTGGTTCTCGCCCAGACAGCGGCGTCTCTGCTCATACCAAGAGGCGCGGGCCTCACGATTACCAGCGATCTGATCCAAGGGGCTCTATTACTTGTCGCCACTACTGCATTCCTGATGAATACTTCGCGTTCGCGGTGCCCTACACTCCACATCCGGCTCTTCTGGATCCTCATGAGTGCGGGCATGGTGTTCTGGCTCACTTACCAGGGGATGTGGAATTACTTCGAAGTTTACAAGCGTCAAGAGGTGCCTGATCCCTTTCTGGGCGACATCGTTCTGTGGCTGCATTTAGTACCGATGATCGCCGCTCTCGCCGTACTTCCTCATCTCCGGGAGGACGAACGGGATGAACGGATCCGCATGCTCGATTTCACGCTCTTGCTTACGTGGTGGGTCTTCATCTATGTATACGCGGTGATCCCATGGCAAACAGTACAGGTCGATGAAACAGCCTACAGCGCGAACTATAACTTCACGTATCTGACGGAAAAACTCGTGCTCCTGGTTGCACTTGCTATCCTTGCCTATACCGCGCGCGGCGGATGGCGCCAACTTTACGGACAATTGCTTGGCGCCAGTGCACTCTATGCTTCTAGTTCATATGTTGCAAACTGGGCCATCGGTCACAAGCTTTACTACAGCGGCAGCATCTACGACATCCCGCTTACCGTTTCTATGGCTTGGATGGCCACAGTTCCATTGCTCGCTCTGCGGCTCGACCTGTCCGATTCAAAGCCGTCGCGGCCTCTATTTGGCGTCTGGATCACACGTCTGAGTATGCTCGCTCTGTTCAGCCTCCCCTGGGCGGCGCTGCACTCAGAACTGAACACGAAGCTTCCGCCCTCGGTCACGACCTTCCGCATCGTCGTGAGCCTTCTCACCATGGTGGTGATGGGTGTCGTGGTTTTCTGGCGTCAACGCATGCTTCGGGCTGAACTCTCGCAGTTTCTCGACAGGTCGCGCCGATCTTTCGACGACCTCAAGGAGTTGCAGGAAAAGCTTATTCAGTCTGAGAAGTTGGCATCGCTCGGCCAGTTGGTGGGTGGAGCCGCCCATGAGATCAACAACCCGCTCACTGCCATGCTGGGATACTCCGACTTGCTCAGCGCATCCAGTTTGCCATCGCAGGAACAAATCCAAGCCGCGCAAATCGGAGAGCAAGTCCGCCGAACCACGACACTCGTTGCAAGCCTGCTCACGTTTGCACGGCAAGCGCCTGCCAGGCTGGCCGCCGTCGACATCAACTCCGTGCTGCAAACCACTGTCCGGCTGCTGGCTCCGCAAATGGAAGCGGAAGCCATTTCGATCCGCCTCGATCTTAGCCCTGCGCTGCCGCCGGTCCTGGCCGATTCGAACCAGATTCTTCACGTTTGCATGCATCTCACGGGACAGATCAGCGCTCATCTGGATCGCGAGACCAACTCGTCTCTATTGATTCACACGCACCGCCTAGGCAACCTCGTTCTGGTGGACTTTTCACATGACGAACCTTCTTCGCATTCATCTTCGTACACGTTGTCGCTTAACTCCGAGGGGGAGAACAGGCCCTCGACTCTCTCGTTGAGCGCCTGCTGCCGTATCGTCGAAGAGCATGGCGGCCGTCTCTTGCAACCTTCGACTTCCGTAAATGCGGCTTTCCGTATGGAACTGCAGGCTGCGGCAAACGCTACCAGCCGTCCTTCATTCTCTCTATCCAACAGGTCGGCGGCTCGTAGCAGCACTTAGCAGTAAAGGTCCTTGGCTTCGCTCAGGAGGACAACGTGGATTGGGATTCTCCAGCAGGCCTCACTTCCACTGTTCGCTTCAATTGTCCGCACGCGGCAAAAATATCCCGTCCGCGGGGCCGCCTTACAAAAGCCGGAATTCCCGCAGCCACCAGAATCCGCTGGAATGCAAGCACTCGGTCTTGCTCTGGTGTCTGGTATGGCAACTCCGCGCCCGGATTCAATGCAATTAAATTGATCTTAGCTCTTATACCCCGCACCAACTCCACCACTTCGCGAGCCTGTTGCGGAGCATCATTCACACCTGCCAACAGCACATACTCAAACGTCAGCCGCTCGCGCGCTCGCAGTGGAAACTCCCGCGCCGCTTTCATCAACTCCGCTAAATTCCACTTCCGGTTCAACGGCATCACTTCGCTTCGCAACGCGTCATTCGATCCATTGAGCGAAATCGCCAACTTTGGGCGCAGTTCTTCCTGCCCGAAATCATAAATCCGAGGTACGATCCCCGCCGTCGACACGGTCATCCGCGACTCCGGAATCCCCACGCCCTCTGCCAGCAGCCGGACCGACTTCATAAAATTCTCATAATTCAAGAAGGGCTCGCCCATCCCCATGAACACGATGTTGACGCGTTGGAGCGGCGGCTCAACACCTTGATCCCGGAGCACGGCCGCAATCTGGCCGACGATTTCTCCCGCCTCCAGATTGCGCTTGACCCCAAGCAACGCCGTGAAGCAAAACTTGCAACTTACGGCGCATCCCACCTGGCTCGATACGCAGATTGTCGCTCGACGCCACGTCGCTGGAGCAGTCCCACCCTCAATCTCCTCACCCGCTTCGCTTCCGTCGCCGCTCTCTCCGCCGTCTCCCTCCGGCATCCAGACCGTCTCCACGGTCTGCCCATCGGCCAGTTCCATGAGATACCGGACAGTGCCATCGCTGGAAGAGAATTTGCGGTCGATTTTCGGCAGCCCAACTCGCCATCTTTGCTCCGTCAGCCAAACGCGATATTCGAGTGGCAGCGTCGAGACCTGATCCAGCTGGTCAATCTTTTGCCGATATATTGCATCAAATAACTGCTGGCCCCGGTAGGCAGGCTGTCCCGATCCGAGCGCAAGATTCGTAAGCTCCTGCAAGTTAAGTCCTAACAGCGAATTGGATGTCTGGCTGAGCATTAAGCCGGTGGAGCGACGGGAGATTCTCCCCTACTTCACAGTGTAATACTGAAATTGATGATGCAAAGATTCGCCGGAAGTTGAACAAAAAGAAGGCTTAATTGCACCCCATTTGCCCGGGGTCGGATTGTGGGACAATGGTAGAAGCAACCCGCCGCGGAGTTCATATTTGGATCCGGTCGTCATACGTCGTCATACTACGAAATTCTTGATAAGGAAATAATGGTAAAAGAAACGCGCAGCATTCGTCGTCAGGTCCTTCCAAACGGCCTAACCGTTATCACCGAGCAGATGACCCACATCCGCTCGGTCGCAATTGGCATCTGGCTCAAGTCCGGCTCACGGGACGAGGATTCGGAATGGAATGGCATCTCCCATTTCATCGAGCACATGGTGTTCAAAGGCACCGAAACTCGCTCCGCGGAAGCGATCGCCCGCCAAGTCGATTCTATTGGCGGCAATATGGATGCGTTCACGGCGAAGGAATGTATCTGCTTCAACATCAAAGTTCTCGACGAACACCTTCCGCTCGCCATGGACGTCCTTAGCGATCTCGTTCTTCATCCCGTCTTCGATGCCGGAGATATCGCCAAGGAACGAGGCGTTATTCTCGAAGAAATAAAAATGGATCAGGACAATCCAGACTACCTTGTCCACGAAATCTTCACCCAAAGCTTCTGGAAGGACCACGGCCTCGGTCTGCCCATCCTGGGCACGCGCGACACGGTGAAAAAATTCGAACGTCCTGTCGTCTCTCGCTTCTATGACCATCATTTCGCTCCGGGCAATCTGATCGTCAGCGCCGCCGGGAACCTGGACCACACGAACTTTGTCGAACTCGTCACGAAATATTTCGAACACGTGAAGCCGGCGAAAAATGGCTTGCACTCGCCTGCACCCAAGACCTTTTCGCGCATCAACCTGCGCAACAAGAAGTCACTGGAGCAGGTGCAAATCTGTATCGGTGTTCCCTCGCATCCCATTGCGCACGAGCGCCGCTATGCGTCCTACATCCTGAATACGCTGCTCGGTGGTGGCATGAGCTCGCGCCTGTTCCAGAATATTCGCGAACGCCAGGGGCTCGCTTACTCCATCTACAGCGACTTGAACCCATACCGCGATACCGGGTCCATGTGCGTGTATGCGGGCACCTCACGCGAGTCGGCGATCAAGGTGGTGGAGTGTGTTGTCGAGGAATTCCGCAACCTAAAAACCATCCCCGTCCCAGAGGAAGAATTGCGCCGATCGAAGGACCAGCTCAAGGGTAGCCTCATGCTCTCGCTTGAATCTTCGACCGCGCGTATGTCGAACCTGGCGCGCCAGGAGATGTATTATGACCATTTCTATGGGCTGGACGAACTTATTGAACGCATCGAGGCGGTCACTATAGCGGATCTTCAGCAAACTGCCGAAGAGTTTTTCCGTACCGAGCAGATCGCCGTAACGATTTTAGGGAATTTGACCGGGCTGAAACTAACCCGCGACCAACTTACCTGCTGAGGTTTTCCTTGTATGGGGACGGGCGCCACGCCCGTCTAACCCCTTGAGAGCAAGGTCCTCGCTTACACTCAACTAACCTCTCACTTCGCATGTTATTCTGGCCCACTCTTTTCTCAACGGACTCCTAATGTCATTGCGCATTCCGGGCTTCGTGCTGGCCGCCGCGGTCCTCGTCGGCTACCGAGTAATCAAGCCGCGCACTCAGCCTTCCGAATTGACGGATCGCTGGAATCTTTCCAACTTGTTTCTAGCCAGTGCGCTCACCCTCTTCGCTGAACTCGCCCTCATCCGCTGGGTCGCCACAGAGGTTCGCGTGTTCGCCTATGTAAAAAACCTGGCACTCCTGCTCTGTTTTCTAGGATTCGGCTTAGGTTGCGCTTTGGCTCGCCAACGTCCTCGCTGGCAGACCGCCGCCACCGCCTTGCTCGGATTGATTGTCATAGTTCGTTTGCCCTGGCGCGGCCCGCAGATCATGGAGACCCTCTCGCAATATCTGGGCGCGTCGCAGGATATCGAGATATGGGCCACCCACGCTGCGCACGACACTACCGGCTTTCTCCTGGCCGTCGCTGTCACCACGATTTTGCTCTTACTCATCACTTACATTTTCATCCCCATCGGACAGATCGTAAGCCGCCAGATCGAACTGGCCCCGCGCCCGCTCTATGGCTACTCCTGGAATCTGGCGGGTAGTCTGGGCGGCATTCTCGCATTCTTTGCCGTGTCCTGGTTAGCACTGCCTCCCGCGGTATGGTTCACCGTCGTTCTGGGAGGAATGGCGCTACTGCAATCCAACCGCAGCGATTCGATTCGGATCGCAGCTGCCGTTTTACCCGTGGCGATTCTGCTCTTCGATCCATCGACTCCACAACACTTCAATCTCTGGACCCCCTACCAGCAGATTGAAGTCCAAGACGAAAATTTTCCCGATGGCGAGCTCTACCGCACCCAGATTCGCGTAAACCATACTGGCTACCAGATGATTGTAAATCTCTCTTCCGATTTCCTGGCTCGTCACCCAGAATTGTTGACCGAGTCGCCGGATGAGAATCCATACAATTTACCTTTTCGTTTTACACCGCCGAACCCTAATGTTCTGATCGTTGGTTCTGGTACGGGAAATGATGTGGCTGCGGCTCTGCGACATGGAAGCCGCGCCGTCGATGCGGTCGAAATCGACCCTAAAATCCTCGATATCGGACGTCGTCGCCACCCTGAGCATCCCTACGATGACCCGCGGGTCTCCACGCACCTCACCGATGCGCGCGCCTTCATGAAGCGAACCACTGCCCGTTACGACCTCATCCTCTTCGGATTACTCGATTCCCACACGCAGGTCTCCGACTATTCCAACATGCGCCTCGACAATTTCGTTTACACCGAGGAGTCATTTCGCGAGGCTCGCGCGTTGCTCGCCCCCAACGGAATCATGTTCATCAAGTTCCAAATCAATCATCCCTTTGTGGGTCGGCGCCTGACTGAAATGTTGACTCGCACTTTCGGGAAAACTCCCATTGTTTTCGTTGCGCCTTCGAGCTACACCGTAGGCGCTACCTGTTTTGCCATCTCGCCTTCGGGACAGGTCGAAGCAAGCCTGGCCGCCGATCCTCGATTGACTGAGTTTGTCGCTGCCCAGCATTCCTCGTTTCTCGCCTCGCCCCGAGTCGCCATCACCACCGACGATTGGCCCTATCTCTATCACCAAGGACATTGGATTCCGGGCATCTTCTATCTGCTCAGCGTCCTCGTCATCTTGCTCGCTGCCCTCTTCTACTTCCAGATTCCGGAAGCCCGCACCCGCGTTCCTTCCCTTTTCTTTTTCAGCATGGGCGCCGGATTTCTACTATTGGAAACGCAAGTCGTCAGCCGCTTGGCTTTGTATTTTGGAACCACATGGCAAGTCAATGGCATCGTGATCGCCGCCATTCTCTCCGCGCTTCTGCTCGCCAACTCTGTTATCGAAAGACAACGCACCCCGTGGCCACGTTCCTGGAGCGTGATCGCCATTCTGCTCGGCATTGCCTGCGCCTACCTCGTACCTTTCAACCGCATCCCCGGTTCGGCAGCCTTGATTGGATTCTTCGCTGCGCTCATCTTCGCCATTCCCGTTTTCTTTGCTGGACTATTGTTCGCCTCTGAATTCCGTTCCACGGACTCCCCTGCCGCTGCCCTCGGCGCGAACATGCTGGGAGCCGTCGTCGGTGGCCTGCTTGAAAATCTCTCTTTAGTGATCGGAATGAAAGCGCTGCTGGTGGTTGCCGCGCTCTTGTATGCTTTGGCCGCAGTTGGCTTCCGCGGGCTGCCCTCGCGCGCACCCGCGACTTCAAGTCCGGATCGGATCCAATCGTAGAAACGCGGCTAGGAGTCTCTCTCCCTCACCAACGCAGCCCAACCGTAATGGGTGCAACGATGGTCAGGCCGTCGCTCGTATACGCGCGATGGTAGCGATATTCGGCGTAAATGTTGGCATGATGGAGACGGTTCAGGCGCCAGGTTAATCCGGCGCCATAATTGAAGCCGCCAGCATTCAGAGAATGAGACGACATGACTTGTGGAACCACAATGATGTTATTGGGCTCACAGTTTAAGTCCCACCATCTCCATGCGGGCTGACAGAGTGCACCGGGATTAAGTTGCTGACTGTTCACCGAAACACTGCGCCGATAAAAACCTACACCGTAAACTCCGTACAATCCCACTTTGTGAAAATGGAAGGGAGCATTGACAATGCCGTCCAGGCTCACCGACTGCATGTGTCCGCTCTGGTTCGGGAGCGCATTACTGTAGGCAACGCTCCGTTTAAAATTGAGGTCGTAGTACATATATTCGACATCGGCCCCAAATATGCGGGTGAAGTTCATGCCTGCACCGGCCACTCCATTAAAAGAGTTCCCGACAAAACTGGCTACATCGCCATGGCCAATGCCCGGTCCGGCTCCGACGTTATAGGTAAAACGGTTGAAATTGGATGGCGACGAATCTTGTGCAGCGAGGGTACCGACGATGAGTGCACAAAAAGCAAGTAACACTAAAATCCTGTTGCTCAATCTCTATCTCCTGTTTTTCTGCAGCAGGCCGTACAGCCGTGCCCGCAAAAAGTCATAATTTCGGCAACATTCACGGCAGATTCCTACCAAGGTTCTGCCCCGACTTATTCTTCACACTATTATTCTTCACGCGGTTGTTCTTGAATTAGATGCGCGCGCAGAATGAGAAAAACAGCCTTTTTCAAGTTTCCAGGACGGTTAGTGCTGTCCAGGGGCCGACGCGCGATTGTGGCTGATTTTCTTTAGAAACACCGGCCAGTACTCGCGCAGCATATTTCCACCCGCCCGGCTCCCTAAATCCAGACCATAACGAAAAAAGGTATCTCCAACTGTGCGGTTTCGGTCCGGGTAATACACGTTTGCCAGTCCTTCCGCCAGCAGAGGGCCGCCGAGCCTTGACCAGGAGATCACCTGATGACCGTCATCGTTTTGCATGACGAAGACATGTTTCAGTGAGTATTTCACCGCGTGAAAGAAAGGTGGATCGATCTCCGCATAGAAACGTGGATCCTCGTGCAGCGCCGAAGCAATGATAAATGTCCCAAAGAATTCGCTGGACGACTCTCGACCCATCGCGGCCCCGAATCGCTTGGCATATCCATCCCAACCCTGTTCGAAGCCGGTCGGCGAATTATCCGCCTGGCCGACAGCCGAACCCAGCACGGACCATGTAATCGCGTCCACAGAAATGCTGTTATCCACGAACAGTTTGAATTTTTGACCCACTGAAAGCCGTTCGGTACTGTACGCGATGTCGGGGAAAACGATGGACTTGCGCTGTAGCAAGTTATAAATAGCCACCGGTTTGGGTGGCGTCGGAGCATCCGGAGGAGCTTGACCGGGAGGAGGCATCGCAGCCGGTGAAGGGCTGGCCTGCGTGTCTGGCTTCGGTTTTTCCTGAGCGAACACTTGAGCGGTCGACGCCAAGGCTATGACGCCGAATATAATTAATGCGCAAAGACGCGATTGCAGAGAGAGCCATTTATCAACCCGTGTAATAAGCATCGTTTCAGAGATCCAGATTTCCTGGCGAATTGGCATCGCTAGAGATTACTCAATCGCGCGCCGCGCCGCAAACGTTTAAATCTCCGGGTCAGCCGAAACGTGCTGATTTCGGAAGATTTCCCAAGGATATTACAGCCGACATTTTTCTGTATGACTCGGCTTCATGCAGCTTCTCCCGATCGAACCGCAAGGTACTCCAGCAGTTCTCGAACCGTCAGGCCCGACCTCAGAAGCAGAATCATCTGATCTGCATCGACCCCCACTTGCGCGCCCAACGCGACAATCTTCGCGATCGAGCGCCGCAACACTTCTTTCTGCTCTGGAGTGAGCAACTTGACCGGATCATCGCCAACGAATGCGGGCAGATCTAGTTCTGTCATTCGAATACTCCACATCGTAAAAGCTGACTTGTGCCCATAAAACTCCCTATATCATCCGACAATCCCGCCGGCCTGCGCTGTGACGCCGCTTACTTAAATTTGTGATGGAAGGGACGGGGCCGAACTAGCTGACATTGACGATGACTAACCGGTAACTCACGCCGTAGCGGATTGGCTTATGCAGCAAACACGGGACACACTGCCAGCCGGCTATCGAGCGCTCCTGCCTCCCGTCAACTATTTGCTCATCAATTCCAGGATCCCTGCCATCTCAACTTCGATTCCGGTCTTGAGGCTGGGTTCGCGATCGGGCGCGAAGTATGGCGAATGCGGGCCGGGAATCGCTTCGCCGCTTTTCTTCGCCTCCGCATATTTCTCCGGGTTGACGGCGCCCAGTTCGATCATGACACTGGGCACTCCTCCATAGCGATACTCCGCAAAATCATCACTCGCCATGAACGGATGTTCGGGTACAACATTGGCATCCCCCAAGACTTGCTTGAGCCGCTCGACGAGTCGGCTGGTGGTTGGAGGGTCGTTGTAGACCGCACCGGTACCATCCATGATTTGAATAAGCGGCTTTTTCGGCGCTCCTGCAGCGGCCGCTTCCGCATCCGCAATCCGCTCGATGGATGCCAGCAGGTGCTTCCGGACCTCATCTTTATATGAGCGGACGGTCAACTGCATCAGGACCTCGTCCGGAATAATGTTGTTCTTGGTGCCCCCGTGAATCGAACCGACGGTAATCACAGCCGGATCCTGCGGATCGATCTCACGAGAAACGATTGTCTGCCAGCTCAATATGGTGCGCGCGGCAATCACGATCGGATCGATTGTCTCCTGCGGGGACGCGCCGTGGCCGCCGACTCCGTATACCGTGACATTCACCGAATCCGAATTTGATGCGCTGAACCCCGACGTATAGCCGATCTTGCCGGCGGGCAATCCGTTGCTGTCATGTATGGCGAAAGCGAAGTCGGGCTTGGGAAAACGTGTGAAGAGTCCATCCTTAATCATCGCTTTGGCTCCCCCGATGCGCTCCTCGGCTGGCTGGCCGACATAAATAAACGTCCCGTGCCAACGATCTTTGTTCTGCACCAGCAGCGCAGCAGTTCCAATGCCGATCGCCATGTGGAGATCGTGGCCGCAGGCGTGCATCACCGGCACTTCGACGCCGCGGTCATCGTGCGTAGTGACGCGGCTAGCATAAGAAAGACCAGTCTTCTCCGGCACTGGCAAAGCATCGAGTTCGGCGCGCAACATCACCACAGGACCCTGGCCATTCTTGAACACGCCAACTACCCCGGTTCCGCCAACTCCGGTGGTGACATCGTATCCAAGTTTGCGAAGCTGGTCGGCAATTTTGGCAGCAGTCTTTTCTTCGTGATAAGAAAGCTCGGGATTACGATGCAGGTCGAGATAGAGCGCTTCGACCTGGGGATAGGCGGCATCAATCTGGGCGGATGGAACCTCCCAGGGCTCGGCGCACCACGACGTTATAGAGCAGGACGTTACGAAGAAAACAATGAGGAGAAGCACCAGATGTTTCATGTTTTTTCCCGTGCGAGTTTCGCGTGACGGCATTCGACCATGAGCGGCGGGAATGGCGCAGCCGGGCGGGGACGCCCGGCGCTCCATTAACTATGTGTGGCAGCGACTGCGCAGTGCTGCTCGAAAGCAGCTTTTAGATCGGCGGCGATGTCCGAAGCGTCGCGGGTTTCGATCTGATGGCGATGCATCATGTAGACCGGCTTGCCGTCGCGCAAAATTGCGATGGAGGGCGAAGACGGCGGATATCCCGTGAAATAGGAACGGGCACGCGCGGTTGCTTCCGTGTCTTGTCCGGCAAATACGGTCGCGATTTTGCCCGGCTTGGTTGCATTCTGTAACGCCAGGCGCACCGCTGGACGCATACGGCCTGCCGCGCATCCACAAATCGAATTCACGACCACCATGGTTGTACCTTGTTCATTCTGTACAAAGTGGTCAACGTCGGCGGCACTGCGCAGCTCTTGAATTCCGAGACGCGTCAGTTCTTCGCGCATCGGGATTACCATAATTTCTGGGTACATGGATTCTCCTAAAATTTGTAACGGGTAATTTGCAATTGGTAATTTGAAAATCGTAATCTACGATTTCTAATTACCAATTACCATCAGAGTCTCGTCAAAACCATGAGATGCTCTACTAACTATAGAGTGAAATCAGGCTTCTGACGATGCTCAATTTGCAATCAATCATTCGAAAATCGAAATACCGTTTCAGATTGCAAATTGCAAATTACCAATCACAAACTTCATGACGATTCAGGAAACCGTCCCGCTGGCGCCACTGACCACCTTACATGTGGGCGGAGCGGCGCGTTACTTCGCGGAATTGAAGCGCGAAGACGAGATTCAAGAGGCCGCAGAATTCGCCAAAACCCGCGACCTGCCATTGTTTGTGCTCGGTGGCGGAAGCAATTTGGTGGTCGCCGATTCCGGTTGGCCCGGGCTCGTGCTACGAATCGCAATCGGGGGAATCTCCGCTCCCACCATTGGTCCGAATACCGGCGGACCGCCCACAGGCAACGCCATTCTCTTCAGTGTAGGCGCAGGCGTAAATTGGGATGACTTTGTAGCGCAGGCCGTTGTCCAGAATTGCGCTGGCGTTGAGTGTCTGAGCGGCATCCCAGGCAGCGTCGGCGGCACACCGGTGCAAAATGTTGGAGCTTACGGGCAGGAGGTATCCGACACGATCGAATCGGTGCGGGCTTTTGATTTAAAGAAAGACAGCATTGTGATCCTGCCCAAGCCGGCGTGCGGGTTCCGTTATCGTTCGAGCATCTTCAATACCACGGAGCGCGGACGCTACATCATTTTGCGAGTGAATTACCGATTGAAGCGTGGCGGCGCCCCGAGTTTGAAGTACGCCGATTTGCAGAAATATTTTGCCGAGCGTCTCGCGCAGCCTTCCGCAAAGAAAACTCTGCCGTCGCTTGCCGAAGTGCGCGATGCCGTGCGCGGAATACGTCGGGGCAAAGGCATGCTGATTGTCCCTGGGGACGAGGACTGCCGCAGCGCCGGATCATTCTTCAAAAATCCCGTGCTCAACGAAGGCCAGTTCAAAGAGCTGGTTGCTCGCGCGGCAGCCAAAGGACTCGAGATTCCTAACTATCCTGCGCGCTCCCAAGATAAAGATGCCCAGCACAAAGTTTCGGCGGCGTGGCTGGTGGAACATTCGGGCTTCGCCAAAGGATATGTAGCAGGCGCCGCCGGCATTTCGCACAAACACGCGCTGGCGCTGATTAACCGGGAAGACGCGAAGGCGAGCGATATTGTCGCCCTGAAAGATGAGATCCAGCGCGGCGTGCAGGAAGCGTGGGGAATTCTGCTGGAGCCAGAACCGGTATTCGTAGGATTCTGAGTGGAACAGCTTAATTAAACAGTCTCACTAATTCGATAAACCAAGGGCGGCGCATCCCGTAACAACGGAGCCCCCATGCCGGCCCAGAGATGTCCGCTACCGCGAGATCCGCCCCATTGATTCATCGGCCAGTTCGCGGGCGCGCTTGAATATCCTTTGGAACATCTCTTTGGTTAACTTTCCCGTCTGCGTATTTTGGTTGGAGGGATGGTAGGAGGCTAAGAGGACGCGTCCGTCAGGCAGAACATATTCAGCGCCGTGGCGGAATTCATACTCCCGCTTGCTGCTGATCATTCTTCTTCGCAGCAGATAGTTGAGATAGGCTTCGAAACCGATTCTTCCCAAAGCGACAATCACGCGAACCTCTTTCAGCCCTTCGAGTTCGCGTTCCAGAAACGGAGCGCAGTTGGCCAATTCCTGCGGCAGAGGCTTATTGTCGGGCGGTGCGCAGCGAGCGGCAGCGGTGATGTAGAGGCCAGTTAATACGAGTCCGTCGTTACGATCAGTCGCCGTCGGCTGACTGGCAAATCCAGTTTCATACAGAACGGGATACATGAACTTTCCAGACGCGTCTCCAGTAAAAGGACGACCGGTGCGATTCGAGCCGTGCGCGCCGGGAGCGAGTCCAAGCACGAGAACACGCGCGCGTGGATCGCCGAAGCCAGGAACAGGCTTACCCCAATATTCATGATTGCGGTAAGCCCGGCGCTTCTCGCACGCAATGCGCTCGCGATATTCGACCAGGCGTGGACAGCGCGTACAAACAATCACTTCAGCGTTCAAGATCTTGAGCCAGAGGGGAAGGGACATGCGCATTCATTGTATTTGGTGCGTGGTGTATTTGATTGCGTGTCGCGGACGCCCTCGTCCACGGCCCGTTGCTCTTGTTTTTGTTCTTGTTCTTGAGGGAGCGAAACTCTCCGGCATTGAAGAGCCATATTCGCGGCACGCTTTTCGCGGACGAGGTCGCCCGCGCCACACTAGGTAATAACCCGTTACTTTAGTGGGTAGAATATCCCCCTCTGCCGTTTGACGTTGCTCTTCGATAGTCTTTACACTCAAGTCACGGCACAAAGCTTGCAGTAGAGCATTTCTCCTGACTCTGCTGCCGCTGCCGCGCTGGAAAGGTAACTGTGAGCCCTGCTGAGATCAAAGATAGTACGAACGAAAATACGACCAAAGAAAGCGCCACCAAGCGCGAGATTGAAGTTGAGATTCCGGTCGAGGATGTCAACCGCCAGACCGAGTCGCTGATCCAGAAATATCAGAAGGTGGCGCGTATTCCCGGCTTCCGGCGCGGTCACGTTCCAGCATCGATCATTCGTCAGCGTTTTTCGGAAGAGATCAAGACCGACATGGTCGAGGCGCTGATTCCACGCTTCTTCCGGCAGGAAGCTGAGCGCTTGAGTCTGCATCCGATATCGCAGCCAAGGGTTACTGATCTTCACCTGCACGATGGCCAGCCCCTGCGCTTTAAAGCAGCGTTTGAAGTGCTGCCGGAAATCAAGTTAGAAGGCTACAAAGACTTGCGCGCCGACAAGCCGGAAATCGCAGTTTCCGAAGAGGACGTAGAGAAGGCGCTCACCGATCTGCGCGAACGGCAAGCCGCTTTCAATCCGGTGGAGGGACGTTCCCTCGCCGATGGCGATTTCGCTCAGGTCTCGCTCGACGGCCATCCCAAATCCGACGGAACCGAACCGAAGGGCGATGGTCAGCCTGTTCACATGGATGAAGTGCTGGTCGAGATTGCAGGCGGCAACACCATGCCCGAATTCACCGAGCACCTGCGTGGAGCGAATCCAGGAGATGAGCGCACTTTCGATGTGAGCTATCCAGACGACACGCAGGATAAACGACTGGCCGGGAAAACATTCAGCTATGCGGTGAAGGTGCAGGCGATTAAGCAGAAGAGCCTTCCGGAATTGAATGACGAGTTCGCGAAGAGCCTGGGCGAATTCCAAACCATCGACGATCTGCGTAAAGCGGTTCGCGAAAACATAGAGGCTGAGCGCAAGCATGAAGCGCAACTCGCCGCCAAAGAAAAGCTGGTAGGAGAACTGATTCAACGGAACGATTTTGAGGTTCCTGACTCGCTGGTCGAGCAACAGATTGACATACGGCTGGAGCGGGGACTGCGTGCGCTGGCGGCGCAGGGTCTAACCGCCGAGCAGATGAAGAAAATGGATTTGAACCGTCTGCGCGTGGGTCAGCGCGACCAAGCGGTTCACGATGTAAAGGCTGCGCTGCTGCTCGAAAGAGTGGCGGAGGAAGAAAATGTTCAGGTCAGCGACGAAGAGTTGAATCACGAACTGGAAGCGCTGGCGAGACAATCAAAACAGACGTCGGAAGCAGTGCGCGCTCGTTTGACACAGGATGGGGGCCTCGATAGGATACGAAACAGAATCCGCAACGAGAAAACCCTCGAATTTTTGTATCAACAGTCTGCATGATTGTGACCACGATGCGGACCATTTCGATCCTCCCCCGAGCGACAACAACGACTTGAGGGCAGGCGTGTGGAAAGGTTGAACGTGAATTCCAGTTCCAGCTCCAAGGAAGGACAGATGATGCTCGTACCGATGGTAATTGAGTCAACCGGCCGGGGTGAGCGGGCCTATGACATTTATTCCCGGCTGCTCCGCGATAACATCATCTTTATTGGCACGCCGATTGATGACACCATCGCCAATCTGGTCATCGCCCAGATGCTGTTTCTGGCGCAGGAAGATCCAGAGAAGGACATCCAGCTCTACATCAACTCGCCGGGCGGATCGATCACGGCAGGCATGGCGATCTATGACACCATGCAGTACGTCAAGAACGACGTGACCACGATCTGCATCGGTCAGGCGGCATCAATGGCAGCATTGCTGCTTTCCGCGGGTCAAGCCAAGAAACGTTTGGCACTGCCGAATTCGCGCATCCTGATTCACCAGCCCTCGATGGGCGGACTCTCAGGGCAGGCGACCGATATTGACATCCACGCACGCGAAATTCTGCGTATGCGGGAGATTACTAATCAGTTACTGGCCAAGCACAGCGGCCAGAAGCTGGATAAAGTAGAAAAAGATGTCGAACGCGATTTCATCATGAACTCGCAGCAGGCCAAGGAATACGGAATCATCGACGATATCATCTATAAGACAAGATAGAGATATGATCGGCAATTCGTGACGGTCGTCTGGCAGAAGACCGCACAAGGGATGCAGGGGCGGGGTAGGTAGAAAAGGAGTAAGGCCGAGTGAAAACCAGATCGGGTTCGGAAGAGATGCTGCGCTGTTCGTTCTGCCATAAGTCGCAGGACGCCGTCGCAAAACTCATCTCATCGCCAAGCGACTATCCCCGGGCATACATCTGCGACGAGTGTGTAGCTGTCTGCAACTCCATCCTTGAAGACGACCGGACCGCGACCCCTGCGGCTGCGGTTCCGAATCAACTGCCGAAGCCGCAGGAGGTGAAGACCTTCCTCGACGAATATGTCATCGGGCAGGAGCAGACCAAAAAGAAGCTGGCCGTCGCCGTCTACAACCATTACAAGCGCATTTACATGAATCGCCAGCGTACTGGCGATGGCGTGGAGCTGACCAAGTCAAACATTCTGCTGATTGGACCGACGGGCACGGGCAAAACGCTGCTGGCGCAGACACTGGCTCGCATGCTCGATGTTCCGTTCGCGATCGTAGATGCAACCACGCTGACCGAAGCCGGCTACGTGGGCGAGGATGTTGAGAACATCATCCTTAAACTTCTGCAGGCGGCCGAAGGCGACGTTAGCCGCACCCAGACCGGCATCATCTATATCGACGAAATCGACAAGATCGGGCGCAAGGACGAGAACCCCTCGATCACGCGTGACGTCTCTGGAGAAGGCGTCCAGCAGGCCTTGCTAAAAATTCTCGAAGGGACGATTGCGAATGTGCCCCCGCAGGGTGGGCGCAAGCATCCGCACCAGGAATTTACGCCGGTCGATACGACGAACATCCTCTTTATTTGCGGCGGCGCCTTCGTAGGCCTGGAGAAAATTATTGGGCGGCGCATCGGCAAGAAGGCCCTGGGTTTCCGTATCGGAGACGACGAAGAGACGGAAGCTGGTTTAGCCTCGAAGCGTAACTTCGAACTCGTCTCTGAAGCGCAGCCCGAAGACCTCATCAAGTTCGGATTGATTCCCGAATTCGTAGGTCGCCTCCCGGTGATGGGTGTATTGCAGCAACTCGACGAAAACGCGCTGGTGGAAATCCTGACCCGTCCGAAGAACGCGATTGTGAAACAGTATCAACGCCTGTTCGAATTTGAGAATGTACGGCTGAAATTCAGCGACGACGCCAACCGGGCCATTGCACGCCAGGCCATGGCGCGCAAAGTGGGCGCCCGCGGCTTGCGCATGATTCTGGAAGAACTCATGCTCGAATTGATGTATAGTCTGCCCAGCCAGAAGAAAGTCAAAGAATTTGAAGTAACCCGCGAGATGGTGGAAAAACGGAACGTCTCGCTGGCCATGATCGAGAAAGCGGCAAGTTGAATGGTCGTTAGTAGTGGGTCGTTAGTCGTTAGTCGCTCACTGATTGGATGGCGAAAGACCAAGGACGAACGATTAACGACCAGTGACCAGTAACTAACGAACGAAACTAACGACCGAAACTAACCAGAGACGGGAGACCGAGTTGTCGAACCCCAGGGACAAAGAAAAGTTCGAGAGCAAGAAACTACCGATGATGCCCATTCGGGACGTGGTCATCTTTCCTCACATGATGACTCCGTTCGTGGTGGGCCGGGAGTCGAGTGTCCGTGCGCTCGAAGAGGCTCTGGCCAGCGACAAAAAAATATTTCTTGCGACGCAGCACGACGCCAGCATCGACGAACCGAAGGCCGGGGATATCTTCCAGGTCGGCACCATCGTCAACATCGTGCAAAGCCTCAAACTGCCCGACGGCAACATCAAAGTGCTGGTCGAAGGCATCGAGCGCGGCAAGATTCTTCAGGTCATCGAGACCGATGGTTATCTACAAGCCACGGTGCGCGTGGCTCGTTACGCTACCGAGACTACGGCGCAGATTGAAGCGGGCATGCAGCGCGTCACCGGCATGTTCGAGCAATATGTAAAGCTCTGCCAGTCGTTGAACTATGAAACCATGATCGCCGCCGTGCGCATGGAAGATCCGGCAAAACTGACTGACACCATCGCCGCCAACCTCCAGCTCTCGATCGAAGAGAAGCAGGGTCTTCTCGAGATCTTCGATCCCGCCGAAAGGTTGAACCGCATCGGCGATGTGCTCGACGTAGAAATTGAAAAGCTCAACATGGATCGCACCATCCAGTCGCGTGTGAAGCGGCAGATGGAGAAGGCGCAAAAAGAGTATTACCTCAACGAGAAGATTAAGGCCATTCAGAAGGAATTGGGACGCGGTGAGAAAAGCGAATTCGACGAACTGAAGAAGAAGGTCGAAGCCGCAGGCATGCCAAAGGAAGTTCGCGACAAGGCGATCCAGGAATTGAAGAAACTGGAGGCGATGCCGCCCATGTCGGCGGAATCCACCGTTTCCCGCAACTATCTCGACTGGCTGCTGGCGGTGCCTTGGAAGAAGCGTTCGAAGGAAATTCGCAACATCTCGCGCGCCGAAAAGATACTGAACGAAGATCATTATGGGCTCGAGAAAATCAAGGAGCGCATCCTCGAATTTCTTGCCGTCCGCCAATTGGTGAAAAATCCCAAGGGCTCGATTCTTTGCTTTGTCGGACCTCCAGGTGTCGGCAAAACTTCACTTGGAATGTCGATTGCCAAGGCCACCGGCCGCAAGTTTGTGCGCATGTCGCTCGGTGGCGTGCGCGATGAAGCGGAAATCCGCGGCCATCGTCGCACTTACATTGGCGCCCTGCCGGGCCAGATCATCCAGATGATGAAAAAGGCTGGGACTAAAAACCCGGTCTTCATGCTGGACGAAGTCGACAAGATGTCGATGGACTTCCGAGGCGATCCCTCGGCCGCGCTGCTCGAAGTTCTCGATCCCGAACAGAACTTTATGTTTGTGGATCACTACCTCGACGTCGAATACGACCTTTCACAGGTATTTTTTGTGGCCACTGCCAATGTGATGCATACCATTCCGCCTGCCTTGCAAGACCGCATGGAAGTGCTGCGTCTCCACGGCTACACGGAACCGGAAAAGGTAGAGATCGCGAAGCAGTTTCTAGTGAAGAAGCAGATGGTGCAGGCGGGATTGACGGAGAAGAATATTCAGTTCTCCGACGATGCGATCCGGCAGGTCATTCGCAGCTTTACCCGCGAGGCCGGAGTGCGCAATCTGGAGCGGGAAATTGGCAACATCTGCCGCAAAGTTGCGCGTAAGGTAGTGAAGGAAGGCGCGGAATTTTCAGCCTCGATTCAAGGGGAGAAGATCGGCGACTACCTTGGCGTCCTGAAGTTCCGCGACACGCTGGCGCACGAGAAGAGCGAAATTGGCCTGGTAACGGGTCTGGCTTGGACCGAGGTCGGCGGATCAATCCTGAGCACTGAAGCCACAGTCGTGGATGGCAAGGGCAAGCTCACGTTGACGGGCAAACTCGGTGACGTGATGCAGGAATCGGCGCAGGCGGCGATGTCTTACATTCGCTCGCGAGCGGCGCGACTGGGACTGCCCCGCGACTTCTACCGCAACCTCGACATTCATGTGCATGTGCCCGAAGGCGCGATTCCTAAAGACGGCCCATCGGCAGGCATCACCATCGCCACAGCTCTCGCCAGCGCGCTCAGCCGAATTCCGGTGCGCCGCGATATCGCCATGACTGGCGAGATCACTCTGCGCGGCAAGGTGCTTCCCATCGGGGGATTAAAGGAAAAGCTGCTGGCCGCCCATCGCGCCGGATTGTTCGAAGTAATCCTGCCGCAGGAGAACGAAAAAGACGTGGCGGAGGTTCCTGAGAACCTGCGCACCGCCATGAAGCTGCACTTCGTTGAAAACATGGACCAAGTGCTGGCAATCGCTCTCGAAGGCCCGCTGCCACAGATGCCCTCTGAGACCGAGACCATGGCTTCCATCGCAACCCCGCCAACAGCGGAGATTCCGACAGCCCGGCAGTAAACTCTGTTCGAAAGTTGACTACCGAAGGCCATCCTATCGCTGGGAAGCCGACATCTCTGCGACCCGCATGACGGTACATTCTACTTTTTTGCCGGTGGCGTTTTTCAGCTTGCCCTTGTTGCCGCCGATCTCATACGTCAGGTCGCTGCCCACAACGAAATCGCTCGCTTTCAATGACTTCTTCTCAATCGTACGGCAGGTGTACTGCTTACCCAGTGCCACAAAGGAAAGATCGTACTGCTGATTTTTCTGCTCCTTGTCGGTCATTCCCGCCGGCTGGAAATCCTTCAGCGTGGTTGTGCCCTCGATCTTCGATCCCGCCGCTGCCGTGATCGCCATCGTCATTGTAAGAAACGAGACTGAAATAGCTTTACGCATCATCTACCTCCGCGTTGATTGTACGTTGATAAAAGAGGTCTCTATCAAGGGTTAAAAGCCGCGAAACAAACTCTAGTACTTCAATCCCCCCGATCGTAAAGACGGCTTCAGCTGGAAGAAACAGCCGTTGATGCCCAGCCTGCTTCTTGCGGGCTCGCTGTCTTCCGCGAATCGCGGGCACGGCGCTAAAATAAATCATGGAACCAGGATCCGGCAGCCGCTCTGGATTCAGTTTGAAGGGGTCGGCGGGTCTCATCGTCGCCGCAGTCGTGGTAGCGATTCTGCTGATCGCTTTGCCGGCTTATCGCTGGTTCTTTCTGATCAGCGTCCTCATTGGATTGATCATCGCTGGCGCGCTCACTCTCTGGTATAAACTGCATCCGCTTAAAGAGCAGGATGTGCATCCCAAACGTCCCCTCGGACTTTAGCGAACATCTTCCTTCCGAGTTTTCGACGAAACTTTACATTTTATTTTTTCGCAACACTTGCCATGCGCGGGCAAAACACTGGAAACTGTCTCTATGCGGATCATGGCGCGATTTATGCTGTCGGCAAGCGACTTGATGCACTTCCCTCCCCCCGGCGTGCCGGAGATTGCATTTCTCGGACGGTCCAATGTCGGGAAATCGAGCTTGATCAATTCGCTGGTGGGCGCAAAGCTGGCGCGGACGAGTAACACTCCAGGGCGCACGCGAAGTATCAATTTTTATGAAGTTCGCCGGGCGGGGCAGCCCAGAGCCGAGTTACTCTTCGCCGATCTTCCGGGATACGGCTATGCCAAAATCTCGCGCGAAATTTCCGCCGACTGGGCCCGGTTTGTGGATCCATACCTGCACCAGCGGTCGAGCCTGGCGCTATGTCTGGTGCTGGTTGATTCCAATATTCCTCCCCAGGAGAGCGACGGGCAGTTGCTGGAATTCTTGTCGTCCAAAGGACGGCCCAATGCGATCGTGGCTACCAAATGTGATCGCTTGTCGGGCAACCAGTTGCGGCAGGCAATGCAGACGCTTGGGCAGGCCTACGGAGGAGTGCCGATCGTCGCGTTTTCCGCCAAAACGGGAGCGGGAAAAGAAGAATTGTGGAACCAGATTCGCGCTGCATTATCGGCAGCTCCATCGACACTGCCGGAATCGCAATCGCCGAGCACCTAAAGATTTCGCACAATCAGCCGATCCCAATAAGAGCAGCATAATTGTTGGAGGCGCTCGTGAACTCGCGTGTCTATCCAGGACAGTCTAGGCCTCCAGCAGAATCCAGCAACAGTGAAGAGGGAGTCAACTATCTTCGCCGACTCAAAGTGAACGCGCCGGAAGGTGCATCTGCCAATGCGCCGGCTAATCGTGGCGATGAAACTCCGGCATCCGCGAACGGTTCGGACTGGAAAAATCGGCGGCAAAGTCCGAGGATTCGATGTTCAGGCAACGTCGAGTTTCGCACCGAGGGCAGCGACCTGCGCCTTTGGGGAACTCTTACCGACGTCAGCCTGCATGGATGCTATGTGGAAATGAGCACAACCTTTCCGGCGGGCACGGAGGTGAATCTTGTGCTCAATTCTTTTGGAGTGCGTATCCAGGTTGCAGGTACGGTGCGAGGTTCTTATCCGTCCCTGGGCATGGGCATCTGCTTTAAGACACCCGAACCGGCGGAACAGCGGCAACTTCAGCAATTGCTGGACGCACTGGCGGGACAGGTTGCCGTCTCCAATGCGGTGGTGGCAGCAGTATCCGCTCAGGAAAATGGTTCAAAGCATAGTGGTGTAAAGCATATTCCGGCAGCTGATCCCAAAGCTTTTCTCGATGAGATTAAGGAGTTCTTCCTAAAAAACGAGATGCTCTCGCGCAGCGAGTTTCAGAAGATCGCCAAACGGGCGCGTCATTCCTGAATCCCTCCTCTGGGGGACTTGGCGGCCAGTTCGGCGGGCTCCGGAAGCGCTACTGCAAAAAAAGGTTACTCTGGTTATGGCCGCTTCTGGGCAATCGATCCGTTATCATTACAAAGTATATGGCTAAATATCTTGTCACCGGCGCTGCCGGATTCATTGGATCCTCTCTGGTACGCGCACTTCTGGAACGTGGCGATCAAGTACGCGGCATCGATAATTTTGCAACCGGCAATCGCGAGAACCTGAAGGAAGTATTAAGCCGGATCGACTTTCGTGAAGCTGACATTCTTGATTTGCAGGCCATGCACAAAGCATGTGAAGGGATCGATTATGTGTTGCACGAGGCCGCGATTCCGTCGGTGCCGAAATCAGTGCTCGACCCGCTCGCCAGCAACCGCGCCAATGTCGATGGCACAGTCAACGTCCTGGTCGCGGCGCGCGATGCAAAAGTGAAGCGCGTCGTCTATGCGGCATCATCTTCGGCTTACGGGGATACGCCGACACTTCCGAAGCATGAGGCCATGACTCCAAATCCGATCTCGCCGTACGCGGTGGCCAAGCTCGCCAGCGAGCTTTACATGGTTTCGTTCTACCGCTGTTACGGCCTCGAGACGGTATGCCTGCGCTACTTCAATATTTTCGGGCCGCGCCAGGATCCTTCTTCGCCATATTCCGGCGTTCTGGCTAAATTCAGCATGCAGATGCTGCGCGGCGAACAGCCTACGATTTTTGGTGATGGCGAGACCAGCCGCGATTTCACATACATCGACAACGCAGTCTCAGCCAATCTGCTAGCCTGCTCGGCTCCAGCCGCAGAATGTGCAGGACGCGTTTTTAACTGCGCCACGGGCGATCGCACCACTCTGAATCAAACTTTCGACGCTTTGAAACAACTGACTGGCTACAAAGGCAGCGTCAAGTATGGCCCTGAGCGGGGTGGGGACATCAAACACTCGCTGGCCGATATCACCCAGGCGCAAAAGCATTTGGGGTACAAGGTTCTGGTGAATTTTAAGGACGGCCTCCGCCGCACAGTCGAGTGGTACAAGAGCCAAGGCCAGCCCGTCGGAGCCTGAGCGGTACGGGCTGCGCTGACGCAGGAACGGCATCAGACTTTAAGTTGAACTACAACGCCGCGCGCCGTGTATCGGCCACGGCTCCAACTTTTGGCTCCGTGGATTTTTGCCAGGCGATGAGTGCGTTCAAATCGTAGCGAAACGGGCCATGCGCGCTGAAAGTGTTCTCGTCGAATAACCGCATCGCGCCACAGTTCAGACAAACCTGGTAAGAATATCCCTGCACATTGACCGGCCAACCCATCTTGCCGTGCCAGCACCCACGGAATGCCATGACGGCCGCACCCGCCAGGCTGGTGGCCATAACACCGGGCCACCACCAGTTGGATTTCTTGAATTTTCCCGATGTTTCCCGCTGGACTTTTTCCCGCCGGACTTTTTCCCGCCGGACTTCCCGCACAACTTTCCGCCCCGCGACTGCGTCGGTCATTCACTCTCCTAGGATCATTTCTTGGACTGCTGCATGGTTCCGCGCTTTGGTTCTGGTTCTTTGATCTGCTTCCTAACCATAGGACGAATCGAAGCCGAGGGCAAAATCTGAAGGGTCGTAGCTCCGCGAGCCGGCTCTGGCAAATCTTGTTGGTACATCCTGAAGTCCCCCAGCAGGACATGTACCAACGGACATTGCGATACCCACCCAAAGACTATTACGCTCGAAATTGGAATTGTCCCGGTCGCTCCCGCTGTCCGGCATTGCTTTCACAGTTGAACCAAGAACAGCAATGAGCCTTCCACAAGGCCCGGATACGATGAGCTTTAGCGATGACACTAGTTATAAGTTCGGCTACGACTTTGCAATGAACTTTGCCCAGAAATTCATAACGAGCTTTGCGAAGAACTTCAGGTTTTATGTGGTCTTGACCGCGTAAGTATGAGTGCCAATCCAACCCGAGTTGATTGGGAATCGCCGACGACGGCCGATCCCGGCTTTCCTCTGCAGGAGGGCAATCGCGTCCTCGAATCGATCGCCAGCCGGGAAGCGTTGCGCGCACTGGTCGCATTCTCCGACCTACACGAGCAGATACGAAACCGGCACATGGCTTCGGAAGCCGCCGGTCACGACTTATTCGAGACAGAACGCTTCATTCTCGATGAAGCGCTGCAACTGATTTGCGACCGGGTTCAAGCCATCACCCAAGCCGATGGAATCATGGTTGCACTTACCATGGGGCCACACCCGGCAGGATCGCAAACCCCAGGCTCAATAGCTGAACGACCGGCGGCCGCACTGCCAGAACTAGCGTGCCGCGCCTCCGCCGGACCGTTAGCCGTGCAGCGTGGCGTTCGGTTGATCGGTGAATCCAAATTTCTGCAAGACTGCCTGGAATCGGGCCGCATTCTTCGTTGCGACGATTGCCAGATCGATGCTCGAGTTGAACTCGACTTCGCGCGCCAGATCGGAGCTCTCTCCACCGTGCTGGTTCCTTTGCGGGGACAGCGCGAGCAACTGGGTGTCCTCCAGGCGTTTTCAAGAACGCCCTGGGCTTTTACCGATCACGACATTCGCTGCTTCGATTTATTCGCGGAGCTGGTTCTCTCCGCGCTCAAACCTGAAGATCAGGATCGTCGCATAAACTGGCTGTCGGGCGTGGCTGGCGAAGTGTTGCGAGCCGCACCAATCGCGGCAGAGCCGGCTGCCGACGAGGCGGCGATCCATAGTCTGGAAGTCGGCACTTTGGAAGTCGGCCCTTTGGAAGTCGGTCCTTTGGAAGTCAGTGCTCCGGAAGTCGAGCCCGGCAAACCTGTCTTGGAGACGCAACCAGCCCCGTCTCCCATTGCCGCGATTCAGCAAACTCCGTCCACAGCTCCCGAAGTTCCCGAGCCGGCTGCGCTGGAGCAGCCGCTCATTATTCCTACTCCCATCCCCGTAAATATTCCCCCGGCGCTGGTCGGCTTGCCTGAACCGGTCTCCGCCGATCCGCCGTTTCAGCTCAGCCTGCTCGATTTCGGTGAGCTAAACACGCCTCCGGAACCAGTGAATTTAGAACCAGCGGAAGTTAAGACCGCACGCATACTGGCATTTCTGCGCCGGCTACCGCTTCCCGACAGTTCGCGGCCGGGGTTAAACGTGGTTCTGGGTCTGGTTGCAGTCGCTGCACTATTTTCAGCGGGAGCGTGGTGGGGCATGCAGGTTCACGGGAAGACAGCCGCAAAAACCGTGGCTGCAACAACCGAGACCTCACCGCAATCGGTAACGACACCGCCTGCGCCCTCAGCGGAAGTTCTGTCGCCCACAGTTTCCGCCGCAGTTTCGGACACAGTTTCCGACAATCTGATGAATCCGGCGAAGCTCGATTCTGACCCAACCCCCCTCTCGCCTGTAGCGGAAAGCAAGCTAGCAGGGCTGCCGAAGATTACAGGGGTGCGCCACTGGTCCTCTTCGATGGGGAGCACCGTGGTCATTGACATGGAGGATCAGGTCCCGTACGAAGTGCATCGTTTGATGTCGCCGGAGCGGATCTACTTCGACCTGCACGACACGGTTCTATCGTCCGAATTGGCCGGAAAGACGATGGACGTTGGCGATGTTTCGCTGACGAGGGTACGGATCGCTCAGCCGGTAGCCGGTGTAACGCGCGTCGTGCTCGACACTAAAGATGGATCGAATTTTTCCGTTAGCATGGAGTCGAACCCCTATCGCCTGGTGGTTGAGCTGCGCGGCAGCGAAAAAAGTTTGAATGCAAACCAATTTTCTCCCAGCCATGCGACCCCGAGCCGAACACCAATTTCCTTGAATGCGGTGCCTGCGAAAACGGCTCCTGTCGCGTCATTGGCAGCAAAGGCGTCCGATCAGCCTTTGCCGGCAAGGACGGGAAAATTTCGTATCGTACTCGATGCCGGCCACGGAGGTTGGGACCTTGGAACGGTTGGACGCCAGGGACTACTGGAAAAAGATCTGGTGCTCGACGTGACCGAGCGTCTAGGCAAGTTGCTGCAAGCGCGATTGGGATTGGACGTAATGTTCACGCGGACCAGCGACACCTATCTGCCTCTCGACCAGCGTGCCGACATTGCGAATCAGGCGCAGGCCGATCTGTTCGTCTCCATTCACGCAAATTACAGCAGCTCGGCGACGGCGCGGGGGGTAGAGACCTACTACACAAATCTGTTCTCGGCGCCGGGTTCGAAAGAGGTCGAAAAACACGACGATGGAACCTTCTCGAAGCTGACGCCGGTGTCGTTATCGGCTGGAGGATTACACGAAAAGATCCAGGAGTCGCAACGTCTGGCTGCGAGCGTGCAGCGTTCACTCTACGCCACATTGGCCGCAGCGAACCCGGACATTCGCAACCGTGGCATCAAGGATTCTGCCTTTGCTGTTTTGACGGGCACGACGATGCCTGCCATTCTTACCGAGATTTCTTTTGTGAGCAGTCCCGCAGACGAGCGCAATCTACAAAATGCAGCCTACCGCCAGCAAATCGCGGAAGCGTTGTTCCAGGGCATCGCCCGCTATGAGCAGTCTTCGCCGCGCATGAAAGTTGCGCAACTGCAGACATCGGCGCGACGATAGACCTCCCGGGCATCAATTTTATTCGTCTTAGACCTGCCCTTACTCTGACCCATTTTTCATCACAAACGTTCTGTGTGCACCTCACAGACACCCGCCCCAAACTCTGCCATCATTCCCCAGAGTGGAGTATCCAGACCTCCGCCCGTCTCCAGAGACGGTTCCATAACTGCTGAAAAACCACCTTCGGCAACTTTGACAAATCGACGTTCTCGCAGATTCGGGCACCGACATGCCCACTTGCCTGTTCCAAACCAACCCAACTTGTTTATACAAATGACATCATGACTGTTTATAACAATGATAATAGGGGGGAGGGGGGGTGGGGGGTACAAACCGGGAGCATCCCTGACTGAACGGACTAGGCGGGATTACCACGGACGGATTTCCCAGAAATAATAACCAGCACCGCTAGTTCGTGCCTTTCACGCCGCCGTATTTCTCCAGCCATTTGAGTTCTTCACGCACTTTGATTTTTCCGTGCCAGGGATTCTTATCGAGCGAGTGTCCCTCGCCAGGAAAGATCAGCAGGTCGCTCGGAATATTCAGTTCGTGCAGAGCGCGATCGAGCAGATAGTCTTCGAGCACAGCAACGCGGATATCGTCGGCCCCGCCTACCATGTGCGTCGGCGTGCGAACTTTATTGATTTGGTAAATCGCGCCTTCGCTGCGATAACGATCCGGAGTTTCCCACGGCAAGCCGCCTAGAAAATAAGCGTCGTCAATGACAGTGTCGTCGTTGCCCCAATTAGCGACGTGCTCCACCGCACCAGCGCCGGTGACAGCGGCCTTGAACCGCGTGGTCTGCGTGATCAGCCAGTTGGTCATGTAGCCGCCGTAGCTGTAACCGCCGACGGCCAACTGGTTCGGATCGGCGATTCCGTCTTTCACCAGCGCATCGACGCCCGTCAATACGTCTTTGCCGGGCCGGGAGACAATTTCGGGGACGATCTGCAACGCGAACTTGTCGCCGTAGCCAGTCGATCCTCGATAGTTCGGCTCGAAAACGAGCCAGCCCGCAGTGGCGGCAAGGCGATCCCATTGATACCAATCGGCCTCGAAGTGGTTGCCATCAGCATCTTGCGGGCCGCCATGGATGAACACAAACGTAGGCAGATTTTTTGCTTCAAACTTTCCCGGCGGATACATCAACATGCCTTCAACCGACGTGCCATCATCGGAGGTCCAACGATAGGGCTTAGCTTGTGGCAGCTCTCGCTCGGTGAACAGCTTATTGAACGACGTGATGGGACGCGCTTGCGCCAGCTTCTCGACACCATCGGCAATGTAAATTTCCGTAGGCCGCGCGATTGCCGAATACGCAAATGCAATCCGAGAACCTTGCGCAGCGGCAGCAGGGTCTTCGTAGGTTCCGGCCCATCCTTCGCGCTTCACCAGAGCTGCTTTCGGATTGGCTTGCGAGACGAACTGGACCTCGGTTCCGAGACGGCAGGCGCACAGCACCGAACCGTCGGGCAGCGCCGTGTAGCGCACGACTTCGCCAGGGTAGTCGGCAAACCAGCGCTGAATTTGGCTTTTGACCGAAGTATTGACCGAAGTCTCGTCCGACGCGCCATCAGTATCGGCCCAGTAGAGACGCGGCTGCGGATCTTCGTACTTCCGCTCCGCCGATCCAAGATTCACTTGAAAGAAAAGGTGCCGATTATCCGATGCCCATTCCAGATTGACTTCGACGGCTTGGTTGCGGGTCAGGCGAATCGGCGCGGCTTGAGATGCGGTACTCGTCAGATTGACGAGGTAAAGGTCGACATCTTCAATCTTCTCCTGACGCTCGGATACGGACGAACTCAAGAATGCCAACCGCTGGCCGTTGCGCGAGATGACGATTTGATCGACCCGCAGAGGCGTGCGAGCGATTTCGACTGCTCCGAGAGTTGCGCCAGAATCTTTTTCCGCGTCGGGAATCTCTTTGGCACCGAGCACAGCGTGGCGCGCCATGGCGTCATCGAGAGTAATGCGGAAAATTACATCGCCACGCTCATCGCCACGATAACGGATCACGTCTTTCCAGTCTTTTTTATGATCGTCATTCTGCTGCTTAGTCCACGGCTGGCGAGTTGCGAAATAGATAGCCTTCGAATCCCCCGACCACGCAAATGCGTGGACTTCTTCATCGCCCGAAGTGATAGCAAAAGCCTCGCCACCGTTGGGCGAAATCAGAAAGAGCTGACTGACATCTTTGTCTTTATCATTGTCTTTATTTTTCCCACTAAGGTCTCGTTTTTTGTCGTCTTCTCCATCGGCATCTTTGGCACCGCCAGCTTTGCGTTCGGAGAGAAACGCGATCCACTGGCCATCAGGCGACCACTGCGGCGAAGTGTCATGACCGGATTGCGTCAACTGGGTCAAATTTCCGCTGGCGGTGCGATAAAGCCAGAGGTCTTTGCGGAAGATCTGCTGATCCCAGTCGGCCCTTTCTGTTCCGACGATCACGGAGTTGCCATCTGGCGAAACTTTCACAGCGTCGAAGCTAACCGAGTTGAAAAATTCATCGATCGTGAGCTTAGGCTTTGCAGTTTGAGCCTGGGCAAAGGTCGAATGGATCAGAATTGAAGTGGCAATCAGAAACACCAATGAGAATGAGAGGATTGTTCGCCGCATGGAAGGTCGCTGCATAGAAGATCGTTGCATAGAAGATCGTTGCATAGGAGATCGTTGCATAGAAATTCTTGAGACCAATTTTCGAGAGCTGATTTTCGAGAATTACGAGGTATACACTGTGCGCATTGGTCGTGGCAACATCTCTTGCATCGATGATGTCCTTCAGTCATCAACCGCAAAAACATATTGCAGAAGTCGGACCTGAAAACGTGCTGCTATTGTGTGGTGGGTTGCGCATTGCGCAGCGCATCATCCAGCGACTGGTTGTTGGGTACGTTTTGCTCCACAACGCGCCATCCATCGTCATAGCCGCGGAATCCGACGGTCGATCGGTAATGCACTCCATTGTCGTAGAGCGCCGCGCCCACCTGGTTGAGGGATACCCAACGCCATGTGAACTCGACATCAGCAAAGTTACCAGCCTTGCTGATTCCAGAAATGGTCACCAGTTCGCGGCGCGCAACCTGGATCCCGATCGGGCCGTTGTCAGGCAGCGCACGCGAAATCAGAGGACGAATCGTATCGACTCCGAGCGGAGTGAGCAGCACGTCCCAGCAAGGTGGAGGGTCGATACCTTCGAGACATTTTTGTTCGGTGCCGATAATCCATCCGCGGCGCTGTAAGACCATCGACTCAGGAGAACTGAAATCCTTGTTCGAAACGATGCCAGTCTTAAGCCAAAACAATTGTGGCGCTTTGAACGCCTCTGAGGCTGAGATTAGATCGGCGGCAAGGCGGCGCGTCAGAAAGTCGCGCGGTGAACAACTCAGGCTGAGGCAGAATAATGCCGCCAGCAACAATGTTTTTACGGCTCTCATGAATATTAATTATGGTCGCGAGAGGATTTTAACTAATTGTGACTGCCTACGGGGAACAAAGGGCGATGAGGCAATCTGGCCGTCAAATTTCTTCGACCAGCGTCCGGGGATTTGCGCATGGCACGTCGGGCAATTCCCTTCTGGAGTTAACCTATATTTTTCAATCGAATATCCGTAGCGCCGGATTAGCAATTCGCCACAGTGCGGGCAACGGGTATCTTCCAGACCTTCGACCTGTCCGGGAAGGTTACCCGCATAGATGTAACGTAACCCAGCTTCGCTGCCGATAGCGGCTGCGCGCAGCAAATCGTTGGGACGCGTAGCAGCGGGCGAAGTCATTTTGTAATCCTGATGAAAGGCGGTGACATGCCAAGGAATATCAGGCGAGACATCGGCTAGGAATGCGGTCAGCTTTCTTAATTCGTCGTCGCTGTCATTGAATCCGGGGATAAGCAAGGTAACGATCTCCAGCCAGATGCCCATGCTGTGCAAGCTGCGAATGGTATCGAGAATCGGCTGCAGACGACCGCCAAGCTGGCGATAGTGGTGATCATCGAAACTCTTCAGGTCCACTTTGTAGAGATCGATCCAAGGACGGAGATACTCAAGAACCTGCGGCGTGCCGTTACCATTCGAAACAAATGCTGTCAGCAAGCCGGCCTGCCGTGCATGACGGAAAACCTCGACGGCCCATTCGCTTGTGATCAGCGGCTCGTTATAGGTACTGACTACCACTTTCGCACCCTGGGCAAGCGCGTCTTTGATCAGTAGGCCGGGCTCGGCCTCGAGCGGAGCTGAAACGGCGTTGGGATCGCGCAGCGCCTGCGACGTAACCCAGTTCTGACAATAGGCGCAGTGCAGATCGCAGCCCAGCATTCCGAAACTGTAGGCTAGAGCTCCGGGATGGGCATGAAAGAATGGTTTTTTTTCGACCGGGTCACATTGCACTCCCGCGACATAACCCCACGGAGCGTAGAGCTTGCCACCGTGATTGAAGCGAACCTTACAGACTCCGGGTTGTCCCTCGGGAATTGGACAGCAGTGACCGCAGGCATAGCAGCGAACACGATTGCGATCCAGTTTTTCCCAAAGAGCGGAGTCGGCCTCGCGGACGTGCTCATCTACCGTCAAAATATCGCGCAACGTGGCCACGAGCATATTCTACGACTGGGGGAATGTATACGTCTGGAATTGAAGGTCGTGAGGAAAAGGCAGGGGAAAGACGCGGTCTTAGTTCGCCTCGGACTTTGCTTGTTGGCTGTGAATGCGGATCCATTCTTCGGCCTGCTGGCGAGCCGCCGAAACCTGGGACCTAGTCATCTGGGAGGCAAGCCCTTCAAGTCGAGATTTGCTGTTGTCGTCGCCTCCGGCGAGGGCGATCATGGACCACATGTAGGCTTTCGACAAATCTTCGGGAACTCCACGACCTGCCCAATAGTAGGCGCCGAGATGAGCTTGGGCATCAACATGACCCTGATCGGCAGCGCGCTGGAACCACTGCACCGCCTGCTTGTCATCCTTTGGAACACTCTCTCCCTCATCGTAGCGAACACCCATCTGGTATTGGGCTTCCGCGTCTCCCTGATCGGCGAGCGATCGCAAATCGGTCAGGGACTTTGCTTGTATTTGGAGATCGCGCACAGCCGATTGGGACGCTGGCGCTGAGTCGGCCATGCGCTTCTCGACCAGGGGACCAATTAAATAGCCAACGACCATCGCCACCACTGCTACGGCGAGTCCAAGAAGCCCGCGATGGAGCCAGCGAGAAAACAATTTGGGCGCTTCTTGCTTTGGGGATGATTCTGCGCCGATTGGTTCAGGCACCGGTTGCAGGGTCTGCTCCGGAACCTCAACCCGGCCTTCAAGGAAAACTTCGTGAGTAGGGTGCACCGCACGATCATTGTTCGAGTCGGCATCGATCGAGGCGACATCAATCAATGCTCCTGACTGAATGTTTACAGGTCGTACGGTTTCAGGCACGAGGTTATCGCGATGAGTTTTCGGAATCATTTCGACAAGGCGATCCAAAATTTTTCCCTGGGACTTCGGGAAACTTCGCGGATGTGGAGAGAAAACCTCAAGTAGTCCAACTACCCTAAAATCGGACACGATGGGCACCGCCATGAGCGAACCTATGCCGAGTGCGCGACCGATTTCTGGGTCAATCCGTGGATCGTTCTCCGTGTCCTCGCACGAGACGAGGAGGCCACTACGAACGCATTCTCCAGACAGACCTTGTTTTATGTCCACAGGAGCCCCCAGCGGCGGAGCTGGTTCGCCGGCTCGTGCCCGGCAGATCATATTGCCGTCCGTTAGAAATCCGAGAGCAGCACCGGTGGCACCAGTGAGACTTAAAGAGCGCTCGGTGATAAGTTGAAAAACTGCATCAACTTCATCGCCGATCTCGCGGACTTCGCCGCGAACTGCTTCCACTGAGGAGACTATTCCAGTTCGATTTGAGATTGGGACGGAGGTCGGAGCTGAGATCGGCGCAGTAATCGGAACATTGACCGGAACATCACTCGGAACACTGGTCGGAATCGCGATCGGAAACCCACTGCCCAATCGTTTGACAGGGGCCGGATCGGGTAATTTGACTTCTTCGTGCTGCGCCAGTTGCTCGGTTCGAGCGGCATGATTGGAACAGGCGATCAGCAGATTAGCGAAAAGCCATTCCTTGAGTACTTGCCGGGAATCCTCCGAAAGCCCCGAAAATTTTATGCCTCCGCGGCCCGTATCATCGCTCCACATCACCTGGCCATTGCCGTGAAGAAAGTTCCTGGTTTCAGGGAGATCGAGACAAAGCGTCACAGCGCGGTTAATTTCCAGGCGTTCGCCGGTTTGGACGGCGAACCCGTCTTCGTGCAAGTCGAGCAATTCGCTTAGGTCCACAACCATGCCGGTCTGCGGGCCATTAAAACTGGCGTAAACCGGAGTGTGAAGCTTTTGACGAACACAACGCCGCCGCTCCCCGGTGGGAGTTCCTGGGGTTGGATCAGGCAATCCGCGAATGCTCCGATCGATGTTCCGATCCATGATTGCCACCATATTAACTCAGCCACGGTAAGGAGAGAGCAAGATAAAAGGGGAGGGTAACTTTCAAAAATCGGCTACAAGTTCGCGGCCAGAAACCTGGTATCGCTCTGCCCAGCTGGCACGAGAACCTCGGGCAGGTGCAGTGCTCGATTGAGCGCGTCCGCGAGGGCGCTGGGGAACTCAGAGATCAGGAGATTGACATCCAATTGAAGATCGCGGCGGCTGTAAATACGGTAGACGACGAGCGAGCCGCGCTGCTGGTTGGAAGTTGTGACCAAATCCAGTGTCAGCTTCCAAGTAGGCTGGCTGGAGATTGCCATCATATGGGGAAACTTACTCCAGTGAAAGTGGCGATTGCTTTCCCCTAGGCCAGTTTGATCACCGGGAAGCGACTTAAGGTGCAGTTCGAAGGCATCGAAATCATTGCTATCGAAGGCCGCGACCATGATGCTACGGACCTGATCGAAATCGCCAGCGACCTTAAGTTCCTCAATCGCGCGACGCACCGAAAGATTGTTGATAACGATCTGCCGTTGGTCGATAGTGCGTTGCGCAACGCGCCGAAGTTCGCCAAACTCAAGGTAGTTGAGATGCTGGACTCCGAGCCAGATACCGGTGCCCACGACCGCCAGCACGAGTCCCAGAGTGCTGCCCGTCGGCCAAAGCAGGAACAGGCTGAGCATCGCAAACATTGCGGACACGGCGTAGAGAACGATCACGACCTGACGATGCGAGAAACCCATTTGCAGCAGCTTGTGGTGGATGTGTTCGCGATCGGCGGTGAAAATCGGCCGACCACTGATCAGCCGTCGCAGAATCGATAACAACGTTTCCAGAATCGGCAATCCGAATGAGACTACCGGGATGGCCACGGCTACGAACGTTGGCGCTTTCTGCGCTCCCGCCAGAGCGAGTGCGCTGAGCAAGAAACCGATGAAGAGGCTGCCGGAATCTCCCAAAAAAATCGTGGCCGGATTGAAGTTGAAACGCAGGAATCCGAGGATGGCGCCGGCTAGCGTCACGCTCATCAACGAACCCAACCAAGAATGAGTGACGAGTGAGACGACAAAAAATACCATCGTCGAGAACAAAGCCGACCCGGCGGCTAAACCGTCAAGGCCATCGATCAGGTTGAAGGCGTTGGTAACCGCAACCACCCAAAGCACCGTCAGAGGCAGCCCAACGAACCAAGGCAGCGCGTGCGAACCGAAAATCAGGGGAAGATCGAGAACTCGCATTCCGCCGGCGAAGAGCATGGTCGCAGCGACCGCCTGGACGGAAAACTTTAAATATGGCCCCGCGCCACGAAGATCATCGTAAATGCCAAGGCAAAAAATCAGACATGCAGGGACGTAAATACGCAGAAGTGTGGCAGGGGCAAGTCCATCGAGTAAATGAGGAAACAGGAGAGAGAGACCCAGCCACATACTCAGGCTGACGGAGAAGGCCAGGAAAATCGCAACGCCACCCAACCGTGGGAGCGGGGATTGGTGGACATGTCTTCCGCCTTGAGGTACGAAAACCCAACCACGTCGGGTGGCCATGTCTCGCACTTCACGCGTAGCCACAAATGACAGACCTAGCGAGAATGCGAACAATCCAAAGAACAGGAGCGTCAAATCAGAGTTCCCTTCCGGCTGAAACAGTTCGCATCTCACGCCACATCCATTACGCGAAAATTTCAGTCAATCCTTTTCAGACGGAGCTTCCCCACTTAGTAGCGCACGTGACGAATGCAATATTGGTTTCTGAAACTATACAACCCCCGGCATTTGCGGAGCAACTGCTGCGGACAAGTTTTCAGTTAACTTTTTCGTTAACCGTGGTTGGTCGCATGGCAACAGAGGGGGCGCTCTGGGCCGATTTTCGCCGGTCGCTTGTGTTAGACTCAGCCCACGCGTAAATCCAGGGAGTCTCTGTATGTCTTGGCGGAATCGCCGCTTCATTTCGCGAAGCTTGTGCGTGCTTCTTGTTGGCTTTTGCAGCATTTGTTTGAGCAGTTTCCATCTCCTCGCCCAAACGCCGGTTGCCCCCGAGGCATCGCAGCACAGTCCTGCGAACGTGGCAGGTTCGCCGCAAGCGTCTCATCTATTGGCTAATTCCAACGTCAAATTGGGTGTCGGCGATCTGGTGGAGATCAGCGTGTTTGGAGTACCCGATCTATCGGTTAAAGCACGCGTCAGTGGTTCGGGAGATGTCTACCTTCCTCTGATTGACTACGTGCATGTCGCGGATCTGACCACCGACGAAGCGCAAGACATGATTCAGAAACGATTGGAGGATGGAGGCTTCGTGCGTGGACCCCATGTCTCCATTTTCGTTGATGAATCGTCATCGCAAGCGATCACGTTGGTCGGCGAAGTCAATCGTCCAGGCCCCTACCCTGCGATTGGCGAGCGCCGCCTTTTCGACTTGATCTCTGCGGCAGGAGGATTGACCGATAAGGCCGGTCGAAACGTAACTATCGAGCGTCGCGGGAATCCCGACGAGCAAATCCATCTTCAGCTGTCGGCAAACTTGGCCGAGGATACCTCAGAAAACGTGGACGTTTTCCCAGGAGACACGATCATTTTCTCGCGCGCGGGTATCGTTTACGTAGTCGGCGACGTAAACCATCCGAGCGGGTTTCTAATTGAGGACAACTCCCTCACTGTTCTAAAAGCACTGGCCCTAGCTGGCGGCAACACTCGCACCTCTGCACTGAACAAAACCAGGATTCTGCGGCAGACACCGAACGGAATTCAGGAAATTCCCGTCGACCTGAAGAAGGTACTCTACGCCAAAGCCCCGGATATAGCTCTGACAAAGGGTGACATTCTGTTCATCCCTGGAAGTGCGGCCAAGGCTGCGGCGTATCGCACTGCGGAGGCAGCCGTTGCGCTGTCCTCGGCTCTAGCGGTGGTTGCGGTTGATCGCTAGGGTCGTGTGCGACCGATATCCCATTAGCGAGCAAGACCATCGCCGTTAGAGGCCGATCGCTTCAAGCACAGCGATGTAGTGCTGGGCCGTCTCTTCGCGGGAAAATTTGCTAACGATGTATTGCCTTCCACAGGTTCCCATCTGTCTTCGGCGTTCTGGGTCTCGTGCCAGGTCAAGGACTGCTTTCACCAGGGCTTTACTGTTTTCGGGCTCCACAAAAATGCCGCCGCTGGCTTCTTCGACAATCTGGCGAGCCAGCCCATCGACAGCAACAACAACCGGTCGCTGACATGCCATGTATTCGAGAAGCTTGGTGGGAATGACCGTCTTGAACAGTTCGGTCTTTTTCAGCATGACCAGACAGATGTCAGCAGCCGATATATAACTGGGAATCTGTTCCCGCCGTTGCTGGCTGAGGAACTGAAGATTGGTGAGCCCGCGCGCGGCGGCAAGCTCCACGATCCTTTCCTTCTCCGCACCTTCGCCAATCAGCAGAAACATCGCGTTCGGCAACGCCGTCCGAAGTTCTTCGGCGGCGGCAATCAAGGTCTCCAGACCGTGTGCATTGCCCATTGTCCCGATGTAGCAAATCAAAAAACGGTCTTCGAGCCCCAATTGCTTACGCACTTCCATCGCCGCCGGATCCAACCGGAAAAGATCGGTTTCAACTCCATTCTCGACAACGGAAATCTTTGATGCGGGGACATTCCAGTATTGGATCAGGTGATCCTCAAAGGCAGGCGTCACGACGACTATGCGATCGGCATGACGGTAAAGAAATCCCGCGATTGCGCCTAGTGTGCGATGGAGTAAGGTTCCCTCACCACCTGCCCCGACGGCAGCGAGCGATTCGGGCCAGAGATCGCGTACTTCGAAGACGAAAGGGACACGCTTCCAAAACGCGAGCCACCAGCCGGAAAGCGCGCACAACAATTGCGGAGACGTGGCGATGACCACCTGCGGTCTACGCAGAGCTATCCCGCTAAGTGCTGCCGAGATGCAAAACGAAACATAATTGCGAATTCTTTCGTGTGCCTTTCGGTTCGGCAGCGGCCAGAGCCACGTGCGAACGACGCGCACTCCGTGGACGGTTTCTGTGTGGTGAAGACCGCGGAAGCGCGACTGCCAATCCTCGGGCACAACGCCGATTGGATGATTCGGAAATCCCGTAAGGACTGTCACATCATGTCCTAGCCGCGCCCAATGCCGCGACAACTCGTCAGCCCGCGCCGCCGGCGCGCCCATTTCTGGCGGAAAGTATTGCGAAACGTAAAGAATTTTCACGATGAGTGTTCGATCCGTCAACGGTGGAACGAATATTCGACCGATTCAGGGTTAAAAAAATTAATAGTGAAGCAACTTGAAAACGCTTTTCTCGACCAGGGCGCGGGTTCGATTGCTGCGACTTTGTGCGTAGTCTTCCCACCGATCGGCAATTGCCATGAAGCTTGCGTCACCCGTTAACCTGTGCATCACACGCAACTGTACGATATGCAACCGGTGATAAAAAGGACTCGCGAGCATTTTCAATCGGGTTCCTGACTGTTCATATAACGACCAGTATCCTGTATCGAATCGCGGGAGATTGTGAATAAGAGTCTCGACTCCGCGGTCGAAAACTTCTTTCGCCGAAGCATCACCACGTGCCAACCAGAAATCGAACACACCCCACAGCGCCCACATGAATCCATTCAAAATGTGAGTTGGGGGATCCACGAGATATTCCTCAATCCAAAGATTCTCGTTTGCATCTTCAAAAAGCACGCCCCCTTTGGTTACAGTCTGCGTCAACGCGACAAATGCTTTTTCGGCTACGCACTGGTACTTCAGGTCTCCAGACTGGACATGCACCCGCAGAAGAAGTGAGATGCCCTGACCCTGCGCAAGCCCCGAATACCAGGGCGCTTTGAGCGTATCGCGATAGTCCCAGTCAAAATGATGGTTCCAGACCCATAACCCGTGAGCATTCTGTTCGAGATTGGCGGCGAGCCAATTGGCGGCTTTGAGAGTTTTGTGCCAGCGGAGATCGTCGCGGTTTTGACAAAAGAGGTTGTAATTCGCGAGTCCCCACTGGGCGATCGCTATTGGGTTGTACTGCAATCCGATCACTCCGTGGTAGTCGAGCATCGGAATACCGGCTACATCGTAGTGGCCGGCATAGTCGGCCTTCTCGCGAAACAGCATGTAGTACTCGTCGAGCCGACCGGCGGTAGCACGCGAATTGATTTCAGGCACTTCATGCCAGAACGTCAACTGGCTTCGTCCCGAACCAAGGTAGGCGCGGAAGATACGCCGGTAGTAATGCCAACGCGAGGCCACATTCATGCCGATTCGACTTCCCACAGTGTGGTGACCAGGTCATCAGTCTCAACAGCGATAGTCGTCGCTGCCAGATAGCGAGTGGAGTTCTCACCGTCCGGCAGGAAGGCATTACCGTATTGAAAATAACGCATCGGCAAGCTGTCTTTATTCCAGCTTGCCAGCACCTGCCAGTTTGTTCCGTCCTTCGATCCGACGAGTTGCACCTCACGGCTGGTGTTCACTGCACTGGGCTCAATCATGGTCGAGAAAAACAAAGAGTCGCCAATCTGACAACTAACTCTACAACCAAAGATCGAAGAGCTGGAGAGATCGCCTACACGCTCGACATTTCCGGCATGATCGACTCCGTAGTTGAGTCGATACACACGGTTCTGCTCAAAGGGCGTGTCGGTAGAAAAATACAACCCGTTTTTCGTTGGAATCGCTGCCACGGCCCGTGTCTGCTGACTCCCCGCCAGCACAACTTCTACTGAACGCAGATCGCAGGAAGCACGCAGCACCTTGCATTCAGCACCCTCATCTCCCGTCAACACCCACAGGCAATCGTTCCAATGATCGTAAACAATGTTGTGGATGTGGCGGATGCTTCCGGCTGGGAATGTGTAGGCGACCTGCCACGAGCATCCGCGATCGGTCGAAACGTAAATGTGAACTTCGGCGCGCTCGCGATTGTCGAAATACTCCCCCCAATAGATTCTTCCCGACGGAACCACAGTGATATGCAGCGGCCGCGTACCTCGCAGAACTTTATGAGTAACTCGAAATTCATCGCTGCCCGCAGTTCTGGTTACGACCGCGCCAGGAACTGCACCCACTATCGTCTGATCGTTTATTTGATCGTCGAGGCTGCCGCCGAGAATGGCCAGTGCATGAAAACCATCACGCATCAGACGATAACCGAGCGTGTTGTGCGATGTGAGATTTCTCCACCAAACTGAACGATAGCGTGCGAGTACTTCCCAGTCTTTAGTTGTTTTTACTTGATTCTTGCCCGTTGAGTTCTCGCCTGTTTGCAGGCGAACAATCTGATATCCGCGGCATCCGTAGAGAACATCGCCATCCCACGTGAGCACTCGAATGCCACGCCAGGTAGCGACTCTGCGAAGGCTCAGCCCGGTGCATGCGGCCGCCGCAACTGGAGTTTCGGTCATGGCAGGATTATGAGGGTTTAGACTTGCTCGCAAAAAATGGGCCTATGGCAAGCACATCCATTTTGGTTCGCTGGAAGCAATCGATGGCCTCTTGCGGTGTGCATACGATCGGCTCATTCTCGTTGAAGCTAGTGTTCAGGATCACAGGAATCCCGGTTTTCTTGCCAAATGTCTGGATCAGCTCGTAGTACAGCGGATTCTCTTCCCGCGCCACGGTCTGCAATCGCCCGGTATTGTCGACGTGATTCACGGCACACAGACTCTCTCGCTTCTCTGGACGAATCTTGTACACATGGAGCATGTAGGGCGACGGATGATCGTTCTCAAAATATTCGTGCTGAGCTTCGGCCAGTATCGCCGGAGCAAATGGACGAAACCATTCGCGATGCTTGATGCGAGCGTTCAAGACATCTTTCATGTTGGGCAGTCCTGGGTGCGCCACAATCGACCGATTACCCAGCGCGCGGGGGCCCCACTCCATGCGCCCTTGGAACCAGCCCACCACATTGCCCTCCACCATCTGATCGGAAACAGCATCGAGCAGTGGTACACGCTCTAGCCGTTGATATTTTACGTTCGTACTTTTCAGCGCTGATTCGATCTGCGCCTCGGAAAACTCCAGGCCAAGGTAAGCATGATTCATCTGCTCGCGACGCGGCTGTTTCAATACCGAGTGATAGGTGTGCAGAGCGGCACCAATCGCCAATCCTTCGTCGCCCGCCGCGGGTTGAATCCATGTGCGCCGAAACAGGGTCCGGGAAAAGAGCTTGCCGTTGGCTACGCTATTGAGCGCGCATCCACCCGCCATCGCAAGATTCTCTTCAGGAACACGCTTATGCAGTTCATTGGCAAGATGAAAGAACACTTCCTCAAAGCAATGTTGCATGGCATATGCCAGATCCATATCGCGCTGCGTAATTTCGGTATGCGGCTCGCGGGGCGCGCCGAAGAGCTTTTCCATCTTGTCAGAAAAATGCCGCGCCAGGCGCACGGTTCCGTCGGGTAACACCTGCATTCCCTGGCTGCTGCCCAGCGGTTTGAAGTAACTCATGTTGAGTTGGAAAGTGCCATTCTTGAGCGCAACAACCTTCCGAATCTCATCGACGTACGTATCTTTTCCGTAGGGGGCCAGCCCCATGACTTTGCCTTCATCGCCATATTTTCTGTAGCCGATGAAATCGCAGATCATGGTGTAGAAGCTGCCTAGTGAATGTGGGAGGAAGACGCGGTCGAGCACACTGATTTCATGGCCTTCGCAACGCGCCATCATGGTGGAGACGAAATCTCCGGAACCGTCGTAGCTGAAGCCTGCGGCCCTCTCCCAGGGCGAACAGTAATACGAACTTGCGATGTGCGCAATGTGGTGCTCGAGGTGATGCTCCTGGAATTTCAGCTTGGCGGCATCCACTTCCAGCGACTGGGCCAGCAGCGAACGAACGTCGCGCATCAACTCTTTGCGTTGCCGCATTTTGATAAAATTCAGAATCTTCGCCGGATTTGCCAGCGCATATTGGACCTTCTTGGCGAGGTGAGCATCACTGTCTTGACCGACGGCAACATGATGCACGTCGGTGATTTTTGCGCCAGCCGCATCTAGACACGCCTTCACCGCCAAAGCCGGAAACCCGCCATAATGCTTATGTCGATTCAGCCGTTCCTCGGCTACCGCAAAAAGAATTTTTCCATCTTCGACGATCGCGGCAGAAGAGTCGGCATGAAACATATTCAGGCCAAGAATCAACATTTACGACTTGTTCCCTTTCGTATTACTCCGTGTTTTCGGTTCTGTTAATCGCTTAAACCTGGATTTTTTACGGTGTAGAATTTGCCTTCAATGCCGACGAAACAAATCCAGCGAGATCGACCGTCAGAGGCTGACCCGTCTGGCACGAATTCTGGAGGCGAAGAGTCGTGAGTGTCGAGCCCACGAACTGTTCGAACGGAACCGGCGGCGTCATGCCTCGAAGCATATTCACGAATGCCTGCATCTCAGCGTTGTGACCTTTGTCTTGCCTCCAGCGAGCGCGAGTAATTTGTTTGCGACCGTTGCGAACAAGATCGAGTCGCCGAAAATCTTCGAGGATCGCAACCGATCCACCACCAAAAACCTCTATGCGCTCCTTCGATGCCGATTTGTCGCCGTTGGCGAGATAACTGATCGTCCCCAGGGTGCCATTCGCGAACTTGAGGGTCGCGATCACATTATCCATGCTGTACTGGCCGGGATTGCCTATTGCCTGCGCCAGCACATCGATAGGGCACGCTCCGGCGAGAAAGCAGAGCAAATCGACAAAATGACAAACCTCGCCGAGGATGCGTCCACCTCCCTGCTCAGGATCGTTTGTCCAATGGTCGGCGGGAATGTAACCGGCATTCACGCGGTAGTGAATGGCCAACGGTTCGTGAATTTCCGACAAAAACTTTTTCATCTCGACGGCCATGGGGGAGAATCGGCGATTGAAACCGACCATGAGGAGAGGGACATTTTGTTCTGCAGACGCACGCGACGATACCGCATAAACTATCGCCGCCAGTTCAGCTTCACTCAAGCAAAGTGGCTTCTCGCAGAAGACGGATTTCCCCGCGCGCAAGGCTGCGAGCACCTGACTGGCGTGACGGTTGTGACGAGTTGCGATGAGCACCGCGTTGATTTGAGGATCCTGCAACAGCTCAGCTTCTGAATTCGAACAGTAGGAGAATCCAAATTTATCAGCCGCATTCCGGCTGCGTGGGCCGGTAGCATTGCAGACACCAATAAAGGAGACTTCCGAGATCTTCTTCAATGCAGGCAACAGTATGTTTTGTGCGAAACTTCCGGCACCGAGCACGCCCAAACCGATCGAAGCTGGCAAGGGAGTTACGGCGGTGACCGAGATTTTTTCTGACAAATTCGGAATGGGTCCATATTCGGCGGTTGTAGTTTCTGCGTCCCCGTAAGTAATCAGCGTTCCGAGAAAAAACTCCCGCGTCGATCCTGTAATCAAGTCATAGGCTCGCGTAGCTTGTTCCATCGGAAAGCGATGCGTGATCAACGAAGGCAGATCCAATTTACCGTCGGCGATAAATTGCAGGAAAGCTTCCATGTTGCGTGTTTCGGTCCAGCGAACCTGTCCGATCGGATAATCTCTCCCTTTCTGCTCATAAGCAGAATCATAACGGCCGGGGCCATACGAGCGTGAAATTCGAAAGTCTAATTCTTTCTCGTAAAACAATTTCCGCCGCAGTTCCATGCCGACCGTTCCCACAGCGACGACAATGGCACGGTCGCGCGCCAGTTCGGCGGCCAGATTCACAGGCTCGCTGCTCGGAGTTTCCGCCGCAATCAATACTGCGTCCACGCCTCGCCCGCCGGTTTTCTGGAAGCACAAATCGCGGAATTCACGCGAACTGGTGCATGTGGCCTCGGCTCCGCTGCCGATCGCGAGATCGGCACGCAGCCGCAACAGATCCATACCAAGGACGCGGCAACCGGCAGCATTCAGCAACTGAACCGTAATTTGTCCGAGTAATCCGAGGCCGATGACCGCGACCGTGTCGCCAAGCGCGACTTCGGCGGTGCGGATGCCATGCAAGCAAATCGCTCCCACAGTACCGAAGGCTGCTTCTTCGTAGGAAACACCTCCGGAAACGTGCGATGAAACTTCTTGGCTCTCGGGAATCTTCGCAACCAACATGCGCGGCACGCAGGCAAACTCGGCGTGTACCGCATATCCCGCGCCGGCGCAAGCGACACGGTCACCCACATTGATGTCGCCGATGCCATCGGCGACCGCAATTACAAATCCCGCACTACTGTAGCCTACCGATTGCGGCTCATCCAAACGAGATCGCACAGTTTGCAGGGTGGCAGCCAAGCCATCACGCTTCATCTTGGCAAGCACATCGCGCACCAGGTCCGGACGAGCCTTCGCCTTCGCCAGCAGACTTTTGCCGGCAAATTCAGCCGACGCACGTTCCGTACCAGCCGAGACTAATGACGCCTTGACCTGCACCAACACGCACCCAGGTAGCAATTGCGGAGCCGGAACTTCGGCGACCTTTACTTCGCCCGTGCGCGCGTCTTGTAAGAGTTGCTTCATGCCGTGGTCAAAGGTTGAGACAATTGAGGGGCGCCGATCCGCCGCTGAGCAAATGATTTTGCGCCACCATCGAGAAAAAGCTGCATCCAGATTTCCAGCGTCAGCAGTTGCCAGATTTGCATCGACCAGTCTTCCGCGCCACGACGATGCTCGTCAATATATCTGCGCACCACATCCGAACGGAACAACCCGCGACGCCGAACTTGCGATTCCGAAAGAAGATCGTCCACTATGGGACGTAAATCGTGCGCAAGCCAGTAATCTACGGGCGCCGCGAAACCCGCCTTCGGCTGCCGCATAACCTCGTCTGGCAGCATACTACGCATAGCTTTGCGAAATATGTACTTGGTCACCGGACGCCATTTCCCTTTCAGTTTCCACTCTGGCTTCACGTTCCAGGCAACAAACTCGGCAAGCTCACGATCCAAAAATGGCACGCGCACTTCGACTGATGATGCCATGCTCATCTTGTCGTTGTATGTCAGGTTCAGAGTGGGCATGAATATCTTGGTATCGAGGTAGAGCATCTGGTTGAGAAACCCTGCATGCCGGACTTTGTCGAACGCTGCCAGATGCTGGCCCACAGGATTTCCACTGGCCTGTTGCGATTCTAGAGCAAATAAATCTGTCTTTTGCCGAGCGTCCAGATATGTGCCGTTTCTGATGAAAGCTTCTGCCGGCGAGAGTGCCGCGCTGCGCGCCATTTTCTTCGCCAGACGCAATGAACCTTTCATCCGAGTGCCGCGCAATGATGGTAATCCTGACAGCGAACGCTCCATGAGCGAACGAGCGAAGGCCGGCACGCGTTGATATTCTTCGGCCCATGTGTGCGCTGCGTGCTTGCGATAGCCTGCAAAAATCTCATCGCCACCCACGCCCGACAAAAGGACGGTCGCCTGTTTTCGCGCTTCGCGGCATACCAGATATGCCGTGATGATGGCCGGATCGGCGGTAGGCTCATCCATGTGCCAAGTGAGATTCGGCAACAAGCCGATCACATCGGGTTCGACCACAATTTCATGGTGCTCGCAGCCTAGCTTGCGGGCTAGACGTTGCGGAACGCCGGGATCGTCAATCGTTGTTTCGCCGACGCGATATTTTTCAGGAAAGGTAATCGTGTAGGTCCGCACCGGCTGCTTCCGTGTCATGGCCGCCACAATGCTCGACGAATCCAGCCCCGCACTCAAAAATGCACCGATCGGAACATCGCTCACCATCTGCTGCTCGACCGATGCGCAGAACCTCTGTCGAATCTCGTCCGCCAGATCGTCTTCTTTTCGCTCGAAGGAATGTTCAACCGGAGGAAATGTCAGATCCCAATACTGTTCAATCTTGAACTCGCCGCGTTGCCAGAGCCCGAAGTGGCCTGCTGGGAGCTTGCGAATACCCTCGAACATGGTCAGCGGATCGGGGACCCAGAGGAATGTGAGGTATTGGCCGAGCGCCTCCATGTTCATGTTGGCTTCGATTCCCGGCACTTCCAGGAGCGCCTTGATCTCCGAGGCGAAAGCGAGTTTTCCGCCGCGCTCAAAATAGTAGAGCGGCTTGATTCCAAAGTGATCCCGAGCCAAAAATAACTTCTGCGACGCGCCGCGTAAGTCGCAGATGGCGAGCGCGAACATACCGTTCAGTCGATTCAGACAATCCTTGAAGCGGTCGGGACCATATTCTTCGTAGAGATGAACGATGGTTTCTGTGTCAGTGTGCGATCGAAACCGATGGCCTTTGCCCTCAAGGTCGCGGCGCAAATCGGCAAAGTTGTAAATCTCGCCATTAAAAGTGATCCACACCGACCCGTCTTCATTGCTCATTGGCATGTGCCCATCGGTGGACAAGTCGAGAATGGCGAGGCGGCGGCTTCCCAGGCCAATATATCCGCCATCGGGGAAGTGCCGCTCCCAAAATCCGGAGTCATCGGGACCGCGGTGCGTCTGTACGTTCGTCATCCGAACGAGAGCATTCGTATCGCCGCAGTTCATGAGCCCGCTGATGCCGCACACGACTTTAGTTCCTCCTCATGCGCAGCTCGTAGATTTTGGCCTTGGAATGGAACATCTGAACGGCTTGAAAGGTGCAGTAGATCAGGCCGGGCATGCCATCGAGGAACCCGAAGCGAAACAAATAACGATATAGAAAGAGCAGAACCGGAGAGCCGGGCAAGCGATAAAGATTCCGCTTGAGCCAACGCCTGCGCTGCGCCTGATTGCCGAACAAGTTCGCGGTCACTTCTTGACCATCGTCTTGAGCGCGATCTTGAGTACAGCGTTCCGACTCCAGGAGCACGCGCGCTTCCCAGTTGGAATACTCATTGTGCTTCAGGATATAACGGGACAAAGAATCGACATTGTGGTGGATCAACGGACTGCGCAACTTTGCGGTGTGACCATCAACCACTACATGTTCGTGGATCTCGATATCGGCCATCGAAGTATCCTGATCTTTCAGGCGGCATTCGAAACGGCCTCGCCCTTTGCGGAATAAAGACAGCTTCCAGAAACTCGCGTCGCAATGCCTCAAGACCCTTCCGAGAAAATACATCTGCAAGCGAATGAAATATCCATCTAAACGCGGGTTTTGCAGTGCGGTACGAATTTCGTCTACCAACTCCGGCGTCAAAACTTCATCTGCATCTAGCAGCAGAATCCAATCGTATGCGAGCGGCAGCGTGTCCATAGCCCATTGCCGCTTTTTCGGCCAGCCCCCTGAGTAATGAAACTGGACCACCTTCGCGCCGTGCGATTCAGCGATCCCAACCGTGTCGTCTGTGCTCTGTGAATCGAGGACATACACTTCACCGAAAGTCGTTAGCGACTGCAGGCAGCGTGGTAGGTTACGCGCTTCATTGCGGGCCGGCACGATCACACTTACGGGCACCACCCGTACCCCGGCACTGGAGCGCGAAACCTCAGATTCTGATTTTGCTTCGATCATTATTTGTTTCGATCAAGTCCATTCCGTGGGCAGGGTAAAGGTCTTACTATGTTAGCTGAACTGAGGGTATTCTTGGATTTAAGATTGCCAATTCAGGATTGTTGACGAAGGATCACTTTACGAAGGTTGTCCCGCACGATTTCGCTCAGCAGACGGGCCGCTATGCCTTTATAGGTTGTACTCGCACCAGCGTTTCAGCACGAAAAGCGACCACGGACGCGACCAGGAAGTTTCGCCTGCCAGAAACCGATTCCAGACCTCGCGCACGGCACTGGCGCCGATAGAAGTCTGATCCCAACTACTCCTCAAGAGCGCGTCTTCGACTACGGGCCTCATCTCGCCCCGAAGCCAGCTTTCAAAAGGAAGTGTGAATCCGCGCTTAGGACGATTCACAATCTCCATGGGCAACTCGACGCCCAGGCTCGCGAGCAATAGGCTCTTCGGCGAGTCCCCCGCCAGCTTTTGCGCGCCTGGAATGCGAAAACAGGCTTCGACCAGCGCTCGATCGAGAAAGGGCACGCGCAACTCTAGACCATGCGCCATGCTCATGAAATCGGAATCCCTGAGTAGCGTGTTGAGCATGTAGAAATGCGATTCGAGATAGGAAACACGATTGACTGGATCGAGTGATTGGCTCGCAGCGACGGACTCTCGCAGCGAGGCTTCCAGCGGTCCCTCGAGATCTCGCTGGGAGGTTCCTCTCCTCTGTGCTGAGAACAACAATTCGCGCTCGGGCGCTGCAAAAAGCATTCGAGCCAAGAAATATGGATGAACGGAATTCCGGCTAGTGGCCAATTCGGCCAGCTTACGACCACGATCGCCCGCTCCGGCAAACAGCGCCATGGCGGCGGAAAGTGGCTGACGCGCTGGCTTGGGCAATCGTCCAAATCGTTCAGAAAACTCTTCCATTTTAGGCACGCGGCGAAAATTCGAGTAGCCCGCGAACATCTCGTCGGCCCCCAGACCAGTCAACGCAACTTTAACTCCGGCAGCTCTTGTCTTCGCGGAGACGAGATAGGTATTGATGCCATCAATGGTCGGCTGGTCCATGGCACAGAGGGCATCGGGCAATACCGCAAGTGTGTCTTGCTGCGAGACTACGATCTCGTGGTGTTCGGTGCCAAACCGACGCGCGACCTCCTGTGAATATTTTCCTTCGTTAAATTCTTTTTCCTGGAAAACCAGCGAGAAGGTATTTGCGCGCACACCGTTGTGGCTGAGGACGGCGACCAGAGCGCTGGAATCGATTCCACCCGAAAGAAATACTCCCACGGGCACGTCACTTACTAGGTGCGACAATACGGCGTCGCGCAAAATCGCGGACAGGTTATCGATTGCCGCGATGCCATTGCCAGATTGCGGATTGGACTCGAGCTGTGCAGATGACCACAACGGACTCCAGTATTCGCGGAAGCTCAACGAGCCATTTTCTAGTGTGAGCACATGGCCGGGCGGAACAGCCTTTACGCCTTCGACGATAGTCCACGGTTCGTACACGGAACCGAACTTCAGGTAGCTCACAACCCCTGTCGGATCGAGCTTTCGCGGGAGCAGTCCTGTCTGTAAGAGCGTTCGAACCTCTGAAGCGAAAATAAACGTTTCGGCCGACTGATGGTAATACAGGGGCTTGATTCCCATTGGGTCGCGCGCCAACATGAGGCGCTTTCGCGGTGTATCCCAGAGAGCAAACGCGAACATGCCACGCAGGCGTGTCAGGCAAGACTCGCCCCAGACGCGATAAGAGGCAAGGATCACCTCAGTGTCGGAATAAGTCTTGAACTCGACGCCAGTAGCCTCGAGTTCCTTGCGTAATTCGCGGAAGTTGTAGATCTCGCCGTTAAAGACGATCCAATTGCCAGTGACTGGATCCTGCATGGGTTGGTGCCCGAGGGGGGAAAGGTCGATGATTGCGAGGCGAGTGTGTGCGAAGCCGATTTGGTAGGGCGTTCCCGAACTGCCATCAATGACGACGGAGCCGGAATCGTCCGGTCCGCGATGAGCAAGGGACTTCAGAGCGCGTGCCACAACATCGCGGCACACCTCACCTTGCCGGGAACCTATTCCAAATATGCCGCACATGCGATCTCACAGGTCAGCGGAGAGACATCTCCGAAATGGCCCGGAAGCAAATGAAAAGGAAGATGACGCATCAGAAACAATGCAGTTATGACACCGTAGAGCGAAAATATCCGGTAGGCACGACGAATGTAAAAAGTCTGAAAATAGCGGGGAGATTCTCTCGCGTCCAAGAGAATTCCGCCGATCAGGAAACCGGACAACACAAAGAAGAGATCGACCCCACTCCACGTAAGCTGCCCAGCAGCAAGAATCTTTGCCAAAAATCTTGAGCCGGTTTCCATGCCGAAGAACGAGTGACGTAATAGTACCAACAGGATGGCGATGCCTCGAAGACCGTCTAACCCCGGAATGCGTATCGACCAGTCGGGAATCGATGCCAATTGCAGAGTCGAGGCGGCCGCGCTCTCTGGGCCGGGTGCGGGATTCAGCGTCCGAGAATCGACTGGGATCAATTCATCGTTGGAAGCGGTTAGTGGATTCACGGCAATGATCGGACAATGTTAACAGACAGAACGAAAAACCCTGGACTCAGCAGTCTTGCGTTCCCGCGCCTCTCTCCTCACTGAGATTGTGTTGGCTCCGGCGGGTCAATCTTTAGACTGTCCTTTGGAATATCAGGCGGAATGTAATAAAGACGGATGGTCTTGCCCACCCATTTTTTCGGCGTATACCGATTGAGCCAATCGAAGGCATGCGGAGGATAGGTCTGGTGAAAAACATCACCAAACCGTAATGAACGGGCGCTGATTGCAACCCATCCTGTGACAGGGTGAAAAGGCGCTGGCACTTCCATCTCGGGTAAACCCATGTACGACAGGTCAGCGCTACTCCACATCGCAATATTGACATGTGAAATGTGTTCGGCACGCAGTTCGTCGGCCAGACGGTAAAGATCCTGGCCACAATCCAAGTCGCAGCCCGTAAGGAGAACCTTGCTGGGGTCTTTTCCGGCCAACGGATTGAAGTAGGCGATATAATCGCTTCGCGCAGCAAAGGACACTAACCCCTGCCACAGCATTAAAGTCACCAATAAGGCCCTTCCAACGAGACGGGCGCTCCCTGTAAGCTCCCATAAACTCGCCGCTCCGAATCCGCCGACTACTGCGAGCAAGGGGAAGACAACCAGAACGTGCCGAAGGCCAGCATCATAACTCACTCCCATGGTAACGATCAGCACGGCGATTGCGCATATAGCTGGAGCCAGCGCCTGCCAGCGCCTCTCACGCTTGCGGACAAGAAGAGCAACGGCTCCTATCAAACACAAGATTAGAAACGGCAAGGGCGTTTTCACAGTGATTGCTACCAGAAAGAAGTACCACCATCCTCCAGCCTTGCTTTTCTCAAACAAATAACTTTGCGGCGCACCCTTGTTGAGAACCCAGGCCGTGGCGACTCCCTTAAGCAGAGCGGGCGCCGGGAGACGCCAATCCGAAACCACCATATCTCGTACGATGCTTTGCAAGGGCTTTGGGAAGTGCTGGAACGAGGGCATGTTCTGGGGGGTGATCTGCATGCTTTCCTGAACGTGACCAACTGAGAAGCCGTATCCAGCCCAGATAATGACAATGGCGATCAGTCCTGCCATGGCGGCCTTGGCAATCCATCTCTTGACCCAGGCCTGCTGATCTATTTCAGGTCCAGGTTCCCTGCGTTTGTCCAACAACGACTTGCACAGAACCAAGGCGGCAGCAACCAGTGGAAAGAAGAGCAGTATGGTGAACTTTGAGAGCACTGCGAATCCTGCGGCAATCCCCAGCCAGACGCTGGATCGAGTGCTGGGGTTATTGATTGGATTGTCGAGCCATAAGGCAAATGCAAAAAATAAAGCGAACTGCATGCACGAGGCTGGCAAATCCGTGTACGCGAGGCCCGCGAAGGCCAGGATGATGGGTAGGGTACTGATCAACGCCGCGGCTAACACACCGGCTAGATCTCCAAACTCCCGGCGAGCCCAGAGGAAAACGAGAACAATCTCGAGCACAAGAAATGGGAGCATGCCGGAACGCGCCAGGGCCAAAGTGCGTGCGAAATGTCCGCTGCCGTAAATGATGTGGTCGCCTACGACGTTGTAATCCTGAGTCGCAGGATTGTCGGACGGTAGAGTTGGATATCGTTCTCCGGCAAGAAACAACGGCAGCCCTATGACGACGCGCGCCAGCGGTGGGTGAACTGGATCAAGCTTGTAGGTGTGTCTCTCCAACCATTCCAGTGCCGCGGAGATGTGACAGGGCTCGTCAAATCCCTGGGCGGTTATAGCGTAGCTTTGAATAGTACGAAGAACCGCAGTGAATACCAAAAGGGTTATAACCAACGCAACCAAATGGGGGCGCTTCAAAGACATTCCCTTCTCTTTCGATTTGGCCCCATCTGAAGACTCGCATGACGCACGATACTCGAATCGGGCGGTTGCAGGTCAGTGAATACCGCTGTCATTTGAACGCTTCGACGTATAAGGAATGTGGCAAGTCCTGTGCGTCTCCGGGCTCATATGGCGGAACATTGGTTCCATACAAACGGCTCTTGCCTTCGGCGGATTTCTCCACTTCACGAAATCCTGCTTCGTGGAGCACTTCGTTCATATAACTGAAATCGAATGCGGTCCGATGCTGGCCGTCACAGAAAACAAAATTAGAAAATCTACCTCCGAGGGAATCGAAATGACGTGGAAAGGAATCGTAGAACCACTCACTGCGCTGCTGTGCATAGGCGGCAATCGCGTTCTCCAGGCTTGGGACGATCAGCCGAGCGCCTCCTCCATTTTTCAGGACACGCGCACATTCCTGTAGAAGCCGCTTAAGCTCGTCTGGATAGAAATGTTCGAACATGTGGGTTGAGTAGATTGAATCAACCGACCCGGAGCGGAACGGAAGTCCATTCCGAACGTCCAGCCAAACATCGATCTTATTGAAGAGGTTGCCATCGATATTCAAGAAACCCGGAAGGTATTTTGTACCGCAACCAAGATGCAGATGAGACGCACCATCAACAGGATGAGCACCGATTATGTAGCGGCGCAAGTAGTAATTCGGGACCGTGGCCTTGGCAATACCCCAAAATACGATGTCTTTATAACGCTGGTGAAGCAACCCATCCTCCGTTAACGATAGCCACTATTGGTTTCGTGATCGCTATTATAGAGCAGCCGATTGAGCCACCTTAAAAGCGATCCCGCGACTTACGCAGTTGCTTCGCGGTAAATTCTTGCCAAGTGCTCCGCTTGGTGCGAAAGCGTAAACTTTTCCATGATCGTCTGGCGCGCGGCAGTGCCGACGCGTGTGCGCAGTTCCAGCGAACTCAGCAAACCTGAAAGTCCTTGCATAAGATCTTCGAGTCCATTGGCAGGAATGAGCCAACCATTCCTGCCATGCTCTATCACTTCATCAATTCCTTGTCCGCGACAGCCAATCACCGGTTTTCCGCACGACATGGCCTCAAGGTAGGCGCATCCCAATCCTTCATTCCTACTGGGCAATACGAATACGGAGCAGCGCTGCATGGCCTTTGCGACTTCGGAACGACTCTGTCGTCCAACAAACCGAACTTGCTTCTCAATGCCCAAATCGCGCGACAGCTCTTCAAACTGGGGGCGATCTGGACCTTCCCCGATGATGTGGCATCGAAGCTGGGGAAAAGAAGGTTGAAGGCGTGTGAGCGCTTGCAAAACAAGTTCGTGGCCTTTGCTGCGCAGCAAGTTACCGACCATCACAATCTCGGGAGCAAAGTGTTCATCTGTGCGTTCGAAGGTAACAAGATTCGCAGAGAAATTCGGCGAAAAAAGATTCGGATCTACGCCGTTGTATACGACCGTGCTAACTACCGGCTGCGGCATCCCAGCTTCAAGAATCTCTTCTACTTTACGGCTGACACAGATTACGGTTCTCGCTGCACGATAGACTTGTACTGAGGCGTTGCGCCGCCACGTTGCTGGAATTCCAGCGAGAAAACCGCTGTTAAACACGTCCAGTCCGTGCACAGTAACCACGAACGGAACCTTCAACTGTTCGGAAAGCAATTCAGCTGTACGGCCGCATGGAAGGGCGGCATGAGCGTGGATCACATCAATCGGCTTTACACTGTGGAGCTTCCGTATTCGTCGTAGGAGACGCGCGTAGAGTAACTCCCCGGCGCTTGAAAGGCCGAGATTTCCGGGGATTTGAGGAAATCGCAACCACTCAGCCGCAGCCGATGAGATCGCCTGCTTCCTGGGATAATGAAGGGGCGATACCGCGATCACGCTGGAATCGATACTGAGTTGCTTAAGCTGCTCGATCGGCTCCGCGATAAAGCAACCGCTCACGTCATTCTGCCTTGAGGGAAAAAATGGCGTAAGCGTCAAAACGTGCAGTGCTGAATCCCACTCTGCTACCCGGGCCGTCATTTTCTCTCGCTCTCAGAGTGAACTAAGCCTCGAGCCAGCACAACCAAGTGCTCAACATGCCCACTCCAGCTGAATTCGCGGGAGCGCCGCAAGCCATTGCGCGAAAGATTTTCTGCTAATTCAGGCGATTGTTGGATTTGCATTACTCGTTCGGCCAACGCATCCGGCGAAAAACAGGGAAAGTAAATTCCCGCGTCGGCGCAGATTTCGCGATGCACAGCTAAGTCGGACGCCACTACCGGCAATCCGCTCGACATCGACTCGACTAACGGATGTGCAAACGATTCCGCATAGGCCGGAGTCACGTAGATGTGGCATGAGCGATAGAGATGATGCAAGGACTGATAAGGGACGGTCCCAAGCTCGACGACACTGTCGCTGTCGCGAAGACTCTTTACCAACAAAGAAGCGCCTTCCGCCCGATACGATCCTGGGTTTTCATTGGAGCTGAGCCGGCAGGTAAGAAATAGCTTCACCTTCTTCCCCTTCAGACGATCGCGCAGAATGGGCAATGCAAGAAATAAAGTTTCGAAATTACGGTAATAATTGTAGTGACTTACAAAAAGCAAGCGGAGGGCGTCTTTCCCTTGCTCTAGCTTTGTCTTTGTGGCTTCTGGCAATGGCGCTGCATGACTGACAAAAGCTTCAGCGTCAAATCCATGGTGCACCGCAACAACTTTTCTGCCGCTCCACTGGCTGAGCTGCCGGGCAAATGATTCACTGGGCGCGACGGTAATGTCGGCGCGGCTTATGGATCGGCGCGCCAGCCAGCCCTTGACGCGGGTGTCAGCCCATATTGCGTAATCATTACGAGCGCGAACGTCGCGGAGAAAGTCATTCGAAGTATAGAGAGAGTTACGAGATAAAAGTATCTGCGGGACGGGCGAGTTCCAAAGCGCGAAGTTACCCGTGGAAATCAATACCTGCATGCCGCTGTGCCGGATCAGTTTCGGCAGCGCCGTCTGCTCGCGAACAAAACGCCGGAATGCTCCTGAGTCTTGCGTGGTTTCGACAAAGGAAACATTTGGTAATTCCCCAAACTCCCGGCGGATCGCGGGATTCAATAGCACTGTCGTTTTGGCATCCGCTCTTCGCGCGAGATGCGGAATGACATTACGCAGATAGGTCAGGCCTCCGCCTGCACTCGCGGCAAGGCCATTGATAAACAATCCGATCATCGGTTGGGGAGGACGGTTCCAAAGCTTGCCGGCGAAGGGTGGAAAACAACTCCGGGCACTGGGACCTCAACAGCGTCAGGCACAAGATCCGTCAGTAGAAATGCAAAAATCCAAAAATATATGCTGAGATATGAACCTACGGCAAAAAGCCAACCTTCGAAGTTCGCGTGGATTAAACCGGATAACACAACCATGGCCAGCGGAATCGAGTAATGGTGTGGGTTGCCGGTTCGCCGCATCCAAGCGCACACTTTCCATACGTTCAACAGCGCCACCCCCAAAAGTGCTATGAAGGGCACAACTCCCAATAGACCGACCCACTCCGCAATGGTTGTGTAGCTACTGCCATTCTCCCTGACCGTCTCTGCACTTGAAGCAAATCTCCCAAAACCCAGTCCCGGATCTTCGCCCGACGGATTCGTGCCGTATCCCGTTCCGAATATCGGATGCTCTTTGATTGAAGCAATCGATTTTTCCCACGGCGTCCGCCGTGACCCCAAGACTCCTTGATCCTTATGTCCCTTATAAAGCAACGCATCCTCCATGTCCCCCAATTGTTGGTCTAAGGTTTGTGGAGCGAACATCCCCCCGGCCGCAATGAGGAAGAGGACGAATGCTGCCACCTTAACCAGCAATTTATATTGACGCAGGCAAACACAGAAGATAATTGTGACAAGTATTACCGACACCATTGCCGCTCTTGCCATGCTGAAACGAACAAGGTAGGTGCAAAGAAGCAAGGCGACCAACCTGCGGAACCGCGTGGTGGGCCCTTCGGCGATGAGCCACCCCCACAATAGGACTGGGAATAATCCGACGCCCATCACCGCGCCGAGGGAGTTGGGATTGCCCCAAATACTTTCGCCTAGCCCTAAATAGCAGATCGCCGTGGCATAAACCGCTATTTCAGTTCCCAGAAGTAGTCCCGGGAAAAAACGCTCTTCCCTGCCAATAACAGCCAAACGAGCACCCGAAACGCAATACAGGAAAAGAAGAAGAAGGCTCAGCGCCTTAAACGAAGCCATCTGTGTGAACTGAGAAACGGTGGCAGAAACAAATGCGGTGCAGATGCAGAAAAAAGCGATAAGATGCATCGATCCAAAAGGTCTAACAGGTTTCTTCTCCCAAACAATGTAGCCGACAACTGCGCCAACTGACAAAACGAGCCAGCGCCCACCTGTCCAAGCACCTGCCAGCGGGACACTCATACCAGCCCAAAGAAAAGCGCCCATCAGAAGAATAAAAAAACGTTGTCTATATTTCCATAGGCTGGCGATGATTACCTCCAGCAGCAGGATCCCGCCCAGGAAAGAAACATCACCAAAGTACGACAAATAGGAATAAAAGAAATACAGTAACAAGCCCAAGCCCACGGCGAGTCCAATCCACTGTATTGGCTTCAGAGAGCCCATTAAACCCCCGCACCGCCGGAGATTGCGGCCATGGCGAGACCATCGGCGCACGCCTCCGGTGAGTAGTTTCCGATTCGCTCCTGACTGCGCCTGCCCATCTGTTGCTTGACCTCAGGTTGCCCCACGAGTAAACGGATAGCCATAGCGAGTTTCACATGGTCTCCGGGAGGCACAACATAGCCATTCCAACCATCTTCCACTAAGTCGGCTGCACAACCCGCTACATTGCTCACGATAATCGGAAGCCCGCAAGCCATCGCTTCATTCACCACCAAACCCCAAGGGTCGCTGTGCGTCGGCAAGACCAAAGTTTCCGCGAGCGCATACAAACCGGCTAGTTCTTCACGCTGTGCGAATCCCGGAAAACAAACGGTTCCAGGGCTCATCTGTTTTGCTCGTTTCAGCAGTTCCTCTCGGCTGACGCCATCTCCGGCAAATACTAAGCCCACGTCCGATCGCACATCACTCTCTAGTTTGGCATAGGCTTCGAGCAGATCAAAGACACCTTTTTCCGGCACCAGACGCCCGACGAAGAGAATGAACCTCGAAGGCAAATTCAGTTTCTGCCGAAAGCCGACGGCGTGCAGCCTAGTGCGCTCCGCTGCGATCGCAAATAAATTGTTGTCGACGGCGTTCGGTGCGGTAAAAACGCGTGCTTCCGGAGAGCCTAGCGAGCGGAGATACTGCCATGAAGCTTTCCCAGGGACCACAAATCGGTCACAATGCCTCAAGAAATAGGTTTTCAAAGATTCCACCCATAACCGCCTTTGACGAAGATCATGGACGTTACTCTCAGACCACAAGACAAAGGCAACTCCACGACGGCGCGCCCACAGAAGCGCCTCCCAGGACGCGATATAGTTATATCCCCCACAAATAATAACTTCAGGACTCACCCTATTTAAGGCTGACCATACTCCTCTATTGACCAATAGAGTGCTTTTCCCAGCGCGCCATCGCCAGGCCGGCAAAACCTGATACGAAAAATCGATTTCGTCCTTATAGACACGCCACTGCCGAAACGTCTCGTCGGTCTCCGACAGGAAAATGACATGCAGGTCCAGGTCCCCGCGGCGTGCCAGCGCGTTGAAAACTGGGATGCGATAAGGCGCGATAATTTCCGTTACGATCACAGTCTTTCGGATCATGACGTTCTGCTAGAAAAGCCCATCGCGGACATGTGCTCCATGGGGCATGCGAATAAATCTTGCAGTGGCCTGACTTCACTAGTCACAGCCACCGGACCATTCTCCCCCAATTCAAAAACCTTATATCCAACCTCGGCGAAGATGCTAATCGTTTGCTCAAGATTCGTCCGCTGCAGATATTCAAACATCACCAGAGGTTTTTTCTCCGCGAGAGACCGCCGCATTCCGCGCAGAACCGAGTTCTCGTGACCCTCCACGTCGATCTTAACCAGGGAAATTGGAAAGTCCGGGTAGCCATACTGGCACAGAAACTCGTCGAGAGTGATGCACTGGACCACATGAGTCGGAGTCTGATTGCCTGAAGCGTTGACCACAGAATGCGCTCCTACATCGACTGCTCCGTGCCACTCAAAACCGATCTCGCCAGTAGTGTCGGACAACGCAAACTCATACACCTTGAAGGCGAGTTGATTAAGAGCAAGGTTCTCTCGAGCCCGCGCTGCCGCCACCGGATTCGGCTCAAACAGAATCGCGTTGTCTATCGTGTCTGCTAGCAGAAGGCTCACCGAGCCAACGTTGGCGCCGACATCAATCAGCGTTCCCCCGGACACGTGTTTCCTGAGGAAGAGTATGTTCCTGCTGTTAGGGATGCGTGTGTACATGATTCCCGAAGATATATGACAGTCGGGATAAGCAAAAAACTTCTTGCCATTGAAAAGTGGGACGGTAATCGGTCCGCGGGCTAATCGTTTCCACAGTTGCCATCCAACAAATACACACAGTCTTCGGGTGCGCTGGCCCCTGTTGGATTCTTCGTTCCACAGGTAGGAAATTGGATATATGAGCCTTTGCGCAAACTTCACCACAAAAATTTGGTCCTTGTCCGTTTCCTCGACACGCAAGCGATAGAGTGACGGTTAGATTTACGATACACGTTTCTTCCTCCAAACTTCCCGCTGCGCAATCGCTCCCTCCAAAATCACCTGCCACTGTTCGGTGACTCGATCCCAATCGAAGTTTTCTGCGTGTCTGATAGCCGCCGACGACATCTGCGCTGTCAAATGAGGCTCGCGCATGAGACGATCGAGTGCATCACTCATCTCCTCATGGGATGACACCAACAATCCGGTGACTCCATCGACGACATAGTCCGGGCGGTAGAAATTTCGCGCCACGCACGGCAGACCGCACGCCGCAGCTTGCCCTAACACCTGAGGATGCCCTTCGAGTTCGCTGGGGAAGAAAAATATTCGGCTATGGCGCATCTCTTCACCCAGTTGGGCAGCATTAAGATGGCCGAGAAATACCACATTGCGGCATTTGAGATCCTGCGCTAATCGCTCGCACGCGCTTTGCTCCTCTCCTGTCCCAGCCAGTCGAAACTCCCACTTCGGATGCTTTGCAGCCTCCCGAACCACCAGGTCGGTGCGCTTGTAATGACGAAAAGACCCCGCGAATAACACGCGTGGTTGTCTACCTTCATCTGCCGGCTTTGGCGGATAGTAATAGCGCCGGTCGATGCCGTCGTAAACTATTTGCACATTTCGTCCACCAAGCCTTTCGACTGTCTCGGACATATGACGGCTATTTCCGGCGACTACATCGCATTCGCGAATTGCACGTCGCACCAGTGGTCGACTGTCGTGCTCGAGCCCTCCGGAAACTACGTAAGTGACCAGCGCCGACTTCCAATGCAGATTCGCCCGCATCGAAAGAAAAGCGGCGTCCAGAAAGCCTTCCCTCGGGAAAAAATAGACATCCGGGATATGGGTCAACATATGCCATAAAATGCGTGCCGTATTTCCGCGTTTTCTCCACCGAAGAATTCTGGTGTTCGGGCGAGCAGCGATCCTTGGGTCGACCTTACCGGCGCAGAACATTACCACTCGAAAACGCGATGCGTCCATTCGGGAGACAACTTCTTTCACCGTAAGGTTCTGCGCATTGGCGTTGCTTTCGTCGGCGAAAGAAGGCGTAAAGACTGTAATCATGCAGGTTGGCAAGCGCTTGCAACGGACATCAAGCAATATATGGTGATTTCCATTCTAGACGAATGTTTTGAAGCAGGGATCCGACACGATCTCATGCTGACGATCTCACCCCAGCTAACTCCGACCGAAGATCGCGTAACCGAGCCCGTACGCGCATTCCGTGATCTCTAGGCAAAACCATTTTTTGCATATATTCACGAGCGGTTTGCAACAGCCGTTTTCGAGTATCGGACCGAATCTCATCGGCATTAGGATGCATCTCCGTCGGATCTGCTTCCAAGTCGTACACTCTCTCAGTCGTCCCCGGCTCGATCTGCATTACCAACTTGAAGCGAGCATCACGAATTCCAAGAAGCCTCGACGCGCTCCGGTTTTCCACGCGAAAAGGATTCGTACAACCGTAGGCGCACTCGATGATCGCGGGGTCGCTCCAGGCAATGTTCTGCTGAAGGTTAGACCATAGACTGCGGCCTTGGAAAGCGGGGGGAGTCTGCACACCTATGATCTCAAACAAAGTAGGCGCTAGGTGCAAATGGCTCATAGGAGAAGTTGGAACTGCTTTCTTCCCTCGCGCCTCGGGGACACGGATCAGCAGCGGAACACGAACAATCTCTTCGCCGAGTTGAACCGGCGCATGATAGCGACCACCGTGTTCGAGAAACTCTTCGCCGTGATCACCGGTCAGAACAAGCACACAATCGTCCCAGCGATTCGTTTGTTTTAGATTGTTCACCAGCCGCGCGATCTGGCGATCAGCGAACAGAATACCGGCGTCGTACAATTCGACAACCTCGTCTCGTTTTCCGCGCAACCCCGAAGCTGTCAGATCTGAACGATTCCATGACTGATTCAAGTAGTGAGCGCGGGCCGGCTCGATATCTCTTCCTGTCAGTTCGCGAAACGCCGCGGCCGGCGGATAGTAAGGTGAATGCGGATCCATCAGGTGAAGCCAGAGAAAAAATGGACGTTCTCCCACGGATGCCAACCACGACTGTGCCTGGTCTACCAGAACATCCGCGGCTGGATATCTCCTCAGCGCGTCGACACTGTCGGCCACCGGCGCAGTCTTGATGCAGTATTGAAAATAAAGTTCGTTGTAAAGACTGCTGAGTCCGAGAGCGCCGGCAAAGTTCTTTAGCGATTGATTCAATTTGCTATTTAACTTGGGCTTCAAACCTCCATGAACTGAATCACCGGATTCGGGGCCGGCGTTGAAGGTGTCTTGAGCAGACGGCACCTCGATGCCAATAAAATCGTGATCGAGAAAATCACGGAAGACTTCGAATCCCTGTTTATAGCCGAAGCGCGGTGAAATGTATGGATTGGCCGCCGAAAATGCGCCCGTGGCGTAGCCAATCTCGCGCAGCACGGTTGCCAGTGTGCTTTCTCCCGGCGCTAACCCAACCACATCGCGTCCCAATGCCAAAGGCATACGAGAGGCAAGAATCGAGGGAAATGAATAATAGGTAGGTGCTCCGGCAACGATGGCCTGCGGCACTACGAAAGATTCCGCCGCCAGGGAATCCAGAAAAGGAGTGGTCGGACGAGCATATCCGTACAATCCACAGTGATCGGCGCGCAGGCAATCCACCGTAACCAGCACTAGCGATCGCTTGCGGTGGCTCATGTTAATTGGCCACCCCAGAATCGCCCGCTCCGAAACTATTTACTGCAGCAGTCACGCCCACCTTAACTCTTCCGCTTTCTCCCTCATAACTACCTTCAGCTGCAATCGAATATAGATCGGCGTCGTGCACGTAGAGCAAGTCTGGCCATTTCCTTTCAAGCGCAGTGAGAAATTCGTCCAGAAGTTTTAGGGTGGGCGTTCGAAAATCCTTAATGGTCGAATGGAAGTTGATGGAATGAACCGAAATCACCGCCGGTTGACCGTGCGCCAGAGACTCTTCCGTTTGCGTCATCAGTCTCGCCAAATCGCACCGCTCAAGGGCAGGCTCCATCTCAACCCTACGAAAGGTCAAAAGCATTCCGTTCTCATCAAAATATGGTCCGCGCTGGGCAGGTCCATTTTGCCCTACGCGCGCTCCGTTCTCGAACCATGCCGTTCTTGTGTCCGCATTAGCACGATAGCCCGGCGCACAGGCACTGAATGGAGCCGACGCAAAAAGCTCCCGAAAGATATCGGCAGCGCGTTTGATCGCATTCCGCTGGTCGTCCAGTGTCAAGAATCGGCGCGCGGAAGACATCTCGGGATCCCAGTACTCATAACCGATCCACGGCATTCGCCAGTGAATGTACGAGCTATGCGTGCCCCACAATTTCATGACCAGTTCGGATCGCTCCCCACCGTTATCCAACTCCCGAGCAATCGGGTGTTCGCAAAAGTGAGTCAGCCCGTGCAGCGCAGGGTAGAACACTCGTTCCCGCACGCCCTCTCGATAAGCATCCAACAATTGCGGGCGGCGCCAAGCACGCGGCAACCCTGCGGTGAGCGGACAGAGGGGAATTTCTTTTTGCCCGGGCACGAAGCGATCAAAATCCACATTCGCCATTATGAAATTCATGACTAGCGACGGCCGGCGCCCGGTGGAATCACGATGCTTGCTCAGAACATCTTCGATCGCGTGCAGATCGTCGGCTGTTTCCAGGCTATAGAAATCGTAGGGCTTTTCGCCGAGATTTAATCCAACGGCCCTCAGCTCTTCCCATCCCTCGCGGTCGCGCACTCCGGCGCGACCCCAATCGTCGCTCTGAAATACAATCAGTGGACGATCGAAACGTATCGAATGATTCTTAGACGACGATTTTGCGCGCCGGAGCGCTTGGCGCAATCTAGCAATCATTTCGCTTCACTTCGTCGCGCTTCACTTCGGCCAAGAACGTCATTTGTAAGCCCATACACTGTAATTCGCCGTGAAGTTGGTGTTCCGTCCCGCGAGCATTTGCAACATGCAACCCGCCACATTCAAGAAAGGAACAACCGTCCACTGCCACACAGGAGCGAGAACCCTAGGCCTAACAAATGCCAGAAGAAATACATTGCAGGTCCTGAAAAATCCGGTGAGGCTGTTGCCCTCGGGAATCACCTCTACAGTTTCAAACTCTCGCAACAACTGCCGCCAGGCCTCGGGCAGAAAACGCCAGCATTCCCTATCGCTATTGCGCAACAAAATGGAAGGAGCACTCAAAAAAAGAACGCCTCCCTTGCGGAGCACTCGTCTAATTTCCGCAACACCCAGTGCGGGCTCCGGCAAGTATTCGAATACCTGAGTGCAGATCACGAAATCAAATTGCCCGTCACGGAAGGGTAGCGCCTCTGCCGCGGCACCAACATTTACAAGTGGTGTTATCCGCAAGTCAACCGCAACATAGCATTTTGCATGTGCACCCAACAGCGGACGATAAGGTTGCAATCGCCCGCCAACATCGAGCACAGAGAGACAATCTCCCGGCAAACGGTCAAGACAGGCCTCAAAAATCTGACGGCGGCGGCGCAGAATCAGCCAGTTCGGATTCCGTAGCGACGGGTATAAGCGTTCCCGGCTCTCTCGTTGAACCTGTTCTAGAGAAGATGGGGGTGGCATGGAATGGTTAGAGGTATCCCAAGTCTCGCAAACGTTTTTCGAGCACAGCCTGCTCAGTTTTATCAAGCGTTTCCGCATCGTTGTTGACCAATTCCTGCAGGACAAACTCCAGTAATGACTGCAGGTTTTCGAACCGGGCGCCAAACTGCTTTTCTGCGGTTGCGCAGAGTTCCTCCGGTAAGCTGATTTGTCTCCTTGCTGTCATTTTGCCTTCATTGTTGCAGAGATGGCGTCCTTCCCATTGCGCCAAGAACCCGGTTACGAATCGCGGTCACGATCATTTTGTCGTCTTTGTCCAAGCCCGCTAGCAGCGTCAGGCCGAAAAACGATGCGTAAGCGATTACCAGAGCGATTCCAATCCATAGCCACTCCGGATGCAAATGCAGGTTCGATGAACGAACCAACAGTCGCAATCCCACCGTCACGACGAGGCTCGCAAGGAATGGCCCCAGCAAACGCACATATGATCGATTGTAAGGCGACAGTTGCAAGGCTGTCCGAACCTGTCGCAAATACAAATAGTTGCTCAGGGCATTGGTCAACGCCGCGGCCAGCGCCGCTCCGACCATTCCAAACGGCCGAACCAGTCCAAATGTAGCGGTGACCATAAACACCGACATGATCGCCTGCACACGGATTAGGCGCGCCTGGTTTCCAGACATCAGTAGCAAATACCCAACCGAACCCACTCCCGCGTTCACCAGCTGCCCCAGAGTGCCGACGGTCAGCACCAACCAGCCGGCCTCGAATGCGGGACCGAAAAGGCGCATCAGGGGCTTCGCGAAGACGATCATGACCAACGCCAGAGGGAGGGTCGATCCCAGAATCCATTTTGTCAAGGTCTGGAAAAGACGGCCCAGCAGCATGCGATCTCCGCGAGCATGTAGGTCTGCGATTGTAGGAGAGAAAATCTGATTGACCGACTGCAACGCTACTGGCACAAACGCAACCAGCGTCACTGCCACGGAATAAATTCCGACTTGCCTGACATCTACAAAAACTCCCAACAGGATTTTGTCGGATTGACCCAGCACAAACTCCAAGAGACTTACACCAAATGCGGCTGCGGAGAACCAGAACACTTCCCGCTCCATGGGGACGGACGTAGAAGCCCGATTGAATGGCTTTGGCGTCAGCCTCCACACAGCCGCCAACAACAATATCGAAACAACCACCGTACCTGCGACCTGGGCCAGCAAATACCCGCGAAGTCCAAAACCCAAACTGAGCAATACCACCCCGAAGAGAATATTCAGCGGGCTTCCGATGAAATTCGTGATGATCGTGCGGAGGGCGATGTCCTTATATCCAGCCAAAACCTGGCCCAGAAAACCGGAGCACCCGCCCAGAACCAAAATCACCGCGAAGAGCCGCAGATACGGTATGAGAGCCGGCGCATGATACAAGGTCCGCGCCAGCCATGGCCCAAATGTCATCATCACCACAGCCAGCACAACGTTCAAGATTGCGAGCATTCCGAATGCTGCACCAAGAAATCCACGCAAGCGTTGCCATTGCTCTGTCGCGGAATACGCGGCCACAAAACGCACCGCTGCTTGCGCCAGACCCATTCCATTGAAAAGCCCGAAGAAACCAACGATCGTCATGCCCAGCGCAAAGATTCCGAGCGCCTCTGCGCCCAGCACTCTTGCCAGGTAGATCTTGAATAGGTATCCCGCGCCTGCGGTAAACAGAGTGCCTGCAAAGAAGACCGCCGAATGCCTCGAGATCTGGCCCATCTCGTTGCGGAACCGCGCTTCATGGCTGGAGGCATTCAACGGCTGTGGGGTCTCGATGGTTGTGTCGGGGATATTCAAAATATGCCTGTTTACGTTTGATGACGGATTGTCGTTAGAGATTATCTCAAACCAGCGTGCTGAAACTCTGCAGAGAATTCTAGCGGTACTTGGGATCAAAAAACGTGGAGAGCTGGCCCGTCTTGCCGTGACGATCATTACAATGCATCCCCGCTTGACACCGATTTAGAGCAGAGCGTCTGTAACTGCGGATGGTGTGATGGTGATTCGAGTTACGCTGCCATCCGGGGCTGCGAGCGGAGCTGTTCCAACTTTTGCAATGGTTTTATCATAGCCTATCGTGGTTCTCATGCTAGTCTGCGACTGCTAAGATTTTTCGAACCATGTTTGTCCGCAAGTCAAGCGATCCATGAAAATTCTGCTGGTGCATCCCCACGATTCTGTTGAGGCCGGAATATGGGCGGACACACGCTGGGATTTGGTTGTCGATTTAGGCTGGTCCGGGCGAGAGGCTTACTCGCGCCAAAGCGAGCGCCTTGGTTTTCGCGTGTTCAGCATTTACGACTTTCTGGATCATGCCCAACATCGCGACCGCCTGCGCGAGATCCTGGCTCTGGGGCTGGATCAACTGGTGGATGCAGAATCAGTAGATTGGTGGGAGACGTTTTCTGTCTACCCTTATCATCAACTTGAGAAGCTTTTATTGTTGTCGGCACTGGCCGAGCAAATTCCTGCCGATGCCGAAATTTTTACCACCCGCCGTCATTTTGCGATACGGGCGCTCTCGCTCCTACTGAACCGTGAGATCAAGAGCTTCTCAGTGGAGCACAAGTCTCATTTTAAAGAGCGCGCGCAACGCTACGTGACAGCGGCATTTGCCTTGCGTCCTTCACAAATGATCGAGATAGCATTCGACAAGTGGGACACCGATTACCGTTTTCGCCGTCATTTCGCTCGTTCGGCGAAACAATCGCAGACTCCCGCTGTGCTGCTTCCGTCCGCTTACGCCAATGTCTCACGCGCTCAGATAGCCTATGCGCGCATGCTGCCACACCGCCGTTTTCTGTTGGTCATCACGCGCCGCAACGGCAGTATTCAAGAACTTCCTGCAAATGTAGAACTTCGCTCGCTGGCCTCGTACGCTTCGCCCGTCTTGCCTGCGACCGAGAAAGAATGCGCCGGGTTGCTTGCACGCTGGCAGGACCTGCAGAACAACGTGTTCGAGATCAATCCGGTTCTTCGGTTAGCCAGAAAATTGCATGTGTTTGATGACTTTGCGAACTTTCTGCGACGTGGCCTGCATGTACGCGACGCGTGGCGTGAGGTTTTTGCCAGGGAGCCCATCACAACCATGCTCTCAGCCGACGAAAACAATCCCTACACACGACTGCCTATAGTTCTGGCCGCATCCAGGAAACTGCGCACAGTTTCTTGCGATCATGGCGCGTTGAATATGACTCTCGGAATCAGAAGACTATGCTCCGAGGCCTATCTTGTGAAAGGTAATATGGCACGGGATTACAGCATTGGATGGTGCGGACTTTCGCCCGATAAGATTGTGGTTGGAGGTCCACGGGAAGCGCAGCCTTTGTCGGTTTCCAATCAGGCGCAAAGGGATTGGATTGTTTTTTATTCCGAAGCTTATGAACTGTCGTCAGGACGTACTCAAGCCTTCTACGCGGAACTGCTACCGGAGCTGTGCCGGCTCGCCAGCCTGACCAAGCGTAAAATTATCGTCAAGCTGCATCCCTTTGAAAGTCGTCGGGTGCGAAAGCTCTTCGTCGACAGAGTGCTATCTGCAGAGCAACGTAGCCTCGTCAAACTACGCGTGGGACCAATGGCTCGCGACCTGTTTGAGCGAGCCTGGTGCAGTCTTACGGTCGAGTCCAGTGTAGCGGTTGAAAGCACGCTCAACGGAGTTCCGTGCTTTTTATGTGGGTGGTTTGACGCTTCCTGGTATGACTATGGCAAGCAGTACGCCAAGTTCTCGGCCGGTTATACACTTGATTCGCCGCAGAGAGTTCGTGAGATTCCGAAATTGATAGCGCAGTTTCGGATTACTGAAGCAACGCGCCAAAATCTTCAAACCGAAATAACTCCGGAACATCTTGAATCCGTCTTGTCCGGCATATAAGCAACCATCGGATCTACGGTAGGGATGAGTTGAACTTCTTGCGAGCGATTCGGAGAAGATTACTAACGATCGCGTGGCTTCTGTGGAAAGCCTTGGGCGGTCAGCGCTTGACCAGCGCCCAACTCAGCGGCGTTCCCCGCTCCACATCGCAAGCCGCATGTTTTCCCAGAACTTCATTGAAGTGTCGCGGGTGTAAACCGTCCGCTGGACGAATTGAACGCACATTCTGCTTCGTAAACAACTCACCGTTCTTCACGTCTTCAACTACAAACAGCGAACGCCGGAACCTCCGGCTATTGGCTTCGCGCGGCCCGGAGTCGAACTGCACCGAGCCAAGAGCCTTCTCAGCGGTGCGTACCGCAACCACCATTGCCCTGAATTCCTGCGGCTCGAGCGAGAATGCGCCATCGGGGCCGCCGTCCGCGCGACTCAAGCAAAGATGTTTTTCAATGATGCTCGCTCCCATAGCCACTGCGACGATTGGAACTTCAACCCCCATGGTATGATCCGATAGTCCTAGCGGACAGCCGAAACGCCTCGCGAGCTCTGGAATGGTACGCAAGTTCGCCTCATCTGGCGGAGCCGGATAGGCGCTCGTACATTTTAAAAGTGCGATCTGAGTCGCACCCGCACCTCGTGCTGCCTCGACAGCTTCAGAAATTTCTTCTTCGCTGGCCATGCCCGTGGACATGATCAGTGGTTTTCCGGTACGAGCCATCTTCTGGATCAAACCGATGTCGACCAATTCAAACGACGCTACCTTGTGTGCGGGAACATTCATCCGTTCGAGAAAATCAACTGCGCTATCGTCAAACGCGCTCGCAAACAATTGCATTCCTATGTCGTCCGCGATCTGCTTTAGTTTTGGTTGCCACTCCCAGGGGGTAAATGCCTCCTGGTATAGGTCGTGAAGGATGCGCCCATCCCACAACGTGCCACCGGCGATCCGAAAACATTCTTTGTCACTGCGGAGCGTGATCGTATCTGCCGTGTAGGTCTGAAGCTTCACGGCATCCGCGCCAGCTTCCTTGGCCGCATGTACGATGCGGACCGCCTGATCGAAATTCTGATTGTGATTAGCGGAGAGCTCAGCAATGACATAGACCGGAGATCCTGGACCGATTCGTTTGCCCGCAATCGATATGGTTAGATCAGTGGACATTAGTTCCGTTCGCGCACTCCCATGTAAAAAGTAAAGCATCTTGATTAGCGAGCCGTTCCATTCCAGCACAGCGAAAGCCGCTCGCTTCGAATAGCCGAACCGAGGCATAATTGTCCGGCTTGACGAACGCATCAATCCGGCGCACAGAGCTCGCACGAACCAGCGCATGAGTGGAAAACGCGATTAGTTCCCTGCCCCAACCCTCGCCGCGGAAGTTCGGTGCTACATTCACCGAAAGCACCGCAGAATGACCGTGGATTTTAAATCGGACGAGCCCCACCGGCTCGCCCGCTGCGTTTTCACCAATGTAGATGATGGAGTTCGGGTCCTGGAGCCGTTCGGCAAACCAGCGGGCGTGGTCTTCCCACGGGATAGCCGCTGAATGGAAGGACGCCGTCCGCGTCCGCGGGTCATCTGCCCACTCGAATAACAACCGGCAGTCGTTCTCACGTACTGGGCGAAGACTTAATTCCCGATCGAGAAGAGCGGCGCGCACCCGATCTCTGCCCAAGCCGTCCACTAATTCCCGCGCTAGTTGGGACATCTTGAGTCGTCGTGGCTTGTCCTCTAATAGCTCCGCCGTGATTTGCGCTAGAAATGTGCAATCAAGGGATTCTGCTGGACCGACTGCAACCGCCGCTCCCACCCTCGTCAAATGCTCGGCAATGAGTCGCTGATTCTCGGCTACCACTACTAAGATCGCTGGCAGCCCCAGCAGGCACATTTCCCAGCATGTCGTGCCTGCTCCCGCGATTGCTAAGTCGGCCCATGCCATCAACTCCGCCATGTTGACCACATTTGACATCAGTTCGACGCGACCTGGAAACTTCTCTACAATTTCCGCGACTGCGCTCCAATTTCCTGCACTGCCTCCCACGATCACTCGAATCTGCAAATCTTCGATGGACAGGTTGGTCAAGGCAGACAGGACGGAAGGCGTGAGATCTTTAGGATCACTCCCTCCCATGGTCAGCAGTAGTCGCGTACCACGGTCCGGAAACTTGCGCACCCAATGCTGGTACGCCGCAAATTCATTTCTGAGGAGCGTAAAGCGCGGGCCGAGAAGTAAGCGTGTGTGCGGACTTCGTTTTACATACATATCCGCGTCCGCATGTATGTTTTGATTCAATACTAAGTCGGCCGAATAGAAATCAGTTTCCCCGTTATCATTCAGAAGGAGAACTGGACGAACGGTCTGTAACTCCGACACATAATCCGCATTGAAATCGTAACCGTCCACTACGACCCATTCTGCATTGTGGAAACGAGTCATAGTGATGGTCTGCTGTGCATCGAAGTCAGTGCCGGGTTCCGCGTCGATCGCAACAATTTTGATTTGTTCCGATTGAAGACGCGCCCGAACGGCGGCGGTAGATTGTGCCATGGCGAATACCACCTCGCCGCCCGCATCTTGCCAGGCTTGAGCCAGTGCCAAGCAGCGCATCGCGTGCCCGGTGCCGGACGTGACGGTGGCATCTGCTCGCACCAGAAGGATGCCCCGCTTCATCTGCTTTCTCCACGCTTCGTTCTCGACTCATGAGCAGCGCACGAAGCCACGCCGCTAAGAGGTACATGATTTGATCCCATTTAGCGCTGATCCCGCTAATGATTGCCTTTTCCCTTGTGTAAAAGGAACATCGAGTCCATATTGCCATTATCCAGATAGCTCAGCCTCTTCTCTATTACCAGTTCCAGATCGGGCAATCCCTCCGTGTAGATGCGCGCGTAATCGGCTTTCCAGAGAAGTCCCGACTGACCACGATACGGAACTTCTGTCATCTCCGGCGCGTAGTATTCCAACCCCCAAATCCATTCCTTTGCGCAACGGTGGATTTCACCCATCGCAGCGGGAAGCTCCTGGGGTGCGATATGGATTAGAAGTCCCGAGGTGAAAACCAAGTCGAAGCTCACGTCAGGAAAAGGAACATCGAGCGCAGACCCTTCCGTCAATCTGGCCCATGGAACCCGAGACTGAGCGCTCTTCACGATTTCTTTGTTAATTTCGATTCCGTTGAGGTTCGTAAATCCCATTTGATGTAGAAGGATCAATTGGTTCCCCAGATTACATCCAACTTCAAGGATCGACGAGGACCGTGGAATGTCCTTCAAGAATTCGTGGTTGAGAACGGTTCGAGTCACGCCGTATTTGTCGTGGTATGCTTTGTCGAATTCTGGGGTATCGAACCGGTTTCGTTCACTGTACTGACTGCCGAATTCCCCTCCCCATGCCTCACTTTGCTTGCTTGCTGGCGAGTTTCCGCTCCTGGAGCCGTCGAGCATCTGAATACCTCTTCTTCGAATATAACCTCAGTTCAATATAACTTCAGCGCACCTTAAATACGGGCTGAATCATCTCGCCCTCAAGGTACTCCTCCGGATTAGATTCGCTCAGCCATTTAGATACCGTCTTACAAACTTCTGCATACACTCGCAGTGTGTGTTCAATCGCGAGCGGATCATGCGCCGCTGTCATGTTATGGGTTGCCAGCAGCAGTACTCCGCGTTTCGCACACTCTTGCGTAAACAGGCTTCGCACCAGCAAACTGTCTTTGCCGTCGGTATCAAGGAACTTGATCAATGACCAAATCGGATAACCGATGCACTTGATGCGATTCTCCAACGCTGCCTCTTTTGTCAGGGCGTTCAACCCCTCCTGCAACAATCGTCCGTTCGCATCCATGCGAGCCAGTGCGTCGGTGGTCTCGAGTACATCCAATACCTTCATGGCCGCTGCCATTGACGCGACTTCGCCGCCGAACGTAAAGCTGAAAAAGATTTCTTCGAAGACCTGCATGGCATCTGATCTTCCTACTACGCAGGCAATCGGGAACCCGTTGCCCATCGCTTTGCCAAAACAAGCGAGATCCGGAGTCACGCCAAACCGTTTCTGCGCGCCGCCCAATCCGAAGTGAAATCCAGTGCAGATTTCGTCGAAGATGAGCAATGATCCGTGCTCTTGGGACAGTTTTTTTACTCCTTCTAGAAACCCGGTGGCCGGAGGCCAGAAGTTCACCGGCTCCATGATGATTGCCGCAAACTCGCCTTGGTGTTCAGCTAAGAGTCTCTGCAGCGATCCCAGATCGTTGTACACGAACGGATGCGTCAGTTCGCGCACCGCTTCCGGAACACCCGCGTTTCGCGTTGTGCTGCCAATGTACCAATCCTGCCATCCGTGGTAGCCGCAGCAGGCGATGCGCTCGCGCCCGGTGAAGGCTCGGGCGGCTCGAACCGCGCCGGAAGTGGCGTCGGATCCATTCTTCCCGAAGCGCACCTTTTCAGCGCACGGAATGAGGCGTGTTAGCCGTTCCGCCAGTTCCACCTCCAGGGGATGAGGTAAAGAAAAACTGTGTCCTTGTCCCAATTGTTCCGTGACCGCCGCGTTTACTTCTTCGTGCGCATAACCCAGAATATTCGGCAGCAGCCCCTGGATATAGTCGATATATTCATTCCCATCCACATCCCAAACCCGGCAACCTTTGCCCTTCCCAAGGAACACCGGCGCCACACCGCGCACATGCTGATTCGCCCCCTTACTGAAGGTTTGCGAAGCACCGGGGATCACCTTAATGGCCCGCTCCAGCCAGGCCTTCGATTTTTCAATCGACCGCCGCGGCGCAGCCACAGCCCGCGCTTCAGCGAAAAGACTCTTGTAGTAACCCCGGTTGGAAACAATCTCCGAGTTCATTTTTTCCAGTCCTGGTGTCTTCTCAATTAACTCCAAGACATCCTTCATTCCGAAACGCTCCCGTCCGCGAAAAGCTTTGTACACGGCCCGGATAAACTCCAGGTCCTGCGCCTCATCGACCGTCCATCGGTAATGCTGGTATAGAGTTGTTGAACCGTTTTCGACATTGGCAGTTCGAAACTTGTCGGAACGCAGATACGGGGTCACGTGCTCGCGCTCAGAAGTTTTGGTTGCGCCGTGCCATGCGCGCTCGAGCGCGGAAAACGAAAAAACCTCCGTATCCAACCCATCGGGATAGCTGCGTACCATCGCATTCGAAGCGTAATCCAGGTCGCCGCGTTGAAATCGGAGGATTACACGATCAATCACGTCCGGATCGATCAAGGGACAATCGGCCGTGATGCGCACTACCTGTGACGCTTTTTCTCCGCGCGCAGCCCCGTAAAAACGGTCAAGGACGTCGTGCTCACTGCCCCGATAACATCGGACACCATTCTCCAGGCACGTTCTCTCAATGGCGTCGTCCGCCGGAGCCACCGAAGTAGCCACAACTACCCGATCCACCAGACGCGCCTGTTTCACGCGATGAATCACGTGCCACAACATGGGATGGCCCTCGATCTGCGCCAAGCTCTTGCCAGGCAAACGGCTTGACCCCATACGAGCTTGAATGATCGCAATCACGGGCCCTTCGCTCACTTCGCTGGTCCAGTTGAGCGCTTGCGGCTTACCGTCTTCCGACGACTTTTTGGCAGCCTCCACCACCCGGATAACGTCTCTGCCTTGCTCGAGATCAACCATGGGTCCCGTCTTGCTCCCTAGAGACTCCAGGAAGTGAACCATCTCCGCCACGTACATGTCGTTGGGCACAAATATGTACGGGATGGTGTTCCAAATTTGCTGTTCAGATGAAAACCAGCGCACCTCCTGGATGTTGAAATCCCAAAGTGCCGTTCCTGACTCGCCCACTACCTTGCAGGTCCGCGTGTATGCCCGCTGCACGAAATCCAAATGTAGTTCGGCGCGACGCCGCTCGGGAAAACTCAAGTAGATCCACGCCGAATCTTCAACATCTACGTCCAGACTGCTAAGGTGCTCAGCCCGGCAAGTCACATCGGTTGGACGCCCCAGCAGCCAGCAGATGTAATCCAGTTCGTGGGAACCATCAAGAATGATGCCTCCGCCCAGTTCCTGGCGCGCGCTATAGCTGTCTCGATAGTTCTGCCATGGGCGCCAATCGGGAAGGTATTGCCCGGCTTCCACGTTGAGCCATAGCACGCGCCCAATCTTTCCTGAATCGATGAGTTCTTTCAATATTTGCAAGCCGGGGTGAAACCGCATGTTATAGCCGATCTGAACGTTGCGGTCACGGCGACGCGCCTCGGCAATCAGCGCCTGAATTCCACTCGATTCGTGGGAAAGAGGTTTTTCGATGAAAACGTGGGCATGCGCACGCAGAGCGGCCAGAGCCTCCTCCACATGGTACACAGGAGGCGTACAAATCAGCACAACCTCGGGCTTGAATTTCTGAAGCGCTTCACCGTAGTCGCTGAATACGTCGCCGGGCACTTCCTCGCAACATTTTTTCAGCGCTTCGGAATTGGTATCGCAAAAACCAAGCTGTCGCACGCCGAGAGCCTTGAGGTTCTTTGCGTGGCGTCGGCCGATGGAACCGCAACCGACCGTCAAAACTCGATACCCTACTCCGTCGGAGATTCTCGACATGAATTTATTTTGACAGCCTGCTCTCGAGCAAATGCGAGCGCTCGCCTTTCCCTTAACATTCTCCTTGATAGTAAGTCATAACTTTGCGCAATGCGTGGATGACATCTTCAACATCCTGCGCGGTCATTCCATGGAACATTGGCAGACTGATCAGTCGATCGTAGGCGTCTTCGGCCACGGGATAACTTTCTTTGTAACTCTCGTTATAGTTCTCTTGCGATTCGAAGCGCTCCCGATAGTACGGATGTTGATGGACCGGAATATAGTGGACATTCACGCCAATATTCTCCGCCCGCAGCGCGCGATAGATTTCCCCTCGCCCCTCTGAAATCATTTCCAGATTCAGGCGGATTGGATATAGGTGCCATGCCGGGTTCACATCCTCGCGGACCGCAGGAGTAACAATTGCCGGCAGATCCACCCGCAAATCCCGGAATGCAGCCGTATACAGCGCTGCAATTTCCCGCCGCCGCGCCAGGTTTGCTGCCAGCTTTTCCAGTTGCGACAGTCCCAGCGCGCACGCAATATCGGTCAGCCTATAGTTGAAACCCAGCAGCACCATCTCATAAAACCACTGCCCCGATTCCTGTCGCTGCCGCGCTTCACTGTTGATGCCGTGATTACGAAAGCGCCGCAGGATCTCCGCCAGTCGCTCATCATTAGTCGTAACCATGCCGCCTTCCCCGGTTGTCAGATGCTTCACCGGGTGAAAGCTGAAGATGGTCATGTCGGCGATGGCACCGACTCGTTTTCCCCGATATTCCGCACCCAGCGAGTGGGAGGCATCTTCGATCAGAAGCGTAGGCTGGGCTTGCGTCTTTGCCAATTGCATCAGTTCATCGAGCGCAGCGGGGTGTCCCGCATAATCGACCGCAATGATCGCCTTCGTCTTTGGAGTAATTTTCTGGGCAACTTCCGCCGGGTCGAGGTTCAGCGTGTCGGGTGAAACGTCGGCGAACACCGGCATTGCTCCCTGATACAAAACGCAGTTCGCAGTTGCGCAAAAAGTCATGGGGGTCGTAATCGCTTCATCCCCAGGTCCGAGCCCCGCAGCAAAGGCCGCACCGTGTAACGCTGCTGTACCCGAACTGAAGCTGACTGCATGCCGCACTCCAAGAAACGCGGCGAACCGTTCTTCAAACTCGCCGACCTTCGGTCCGGTGGTTAGCCAGTCCGACTTCAGAACCTCAACCACCGCCTGGATATCCGAATCATCCAGACTCTGCCGCCCATATGGCAATAGTCTAGGGCGCACGGGGTTGCCCCCATGGATGGCGAGTCTTTCCAGCTTTGTGGGTGAAGTCTTCATGCTGGGGGTCTGCCGATCATTTTCGTCGTCATCATGGTGCGCTTACATGTGCAGATCGGAATGTTGCGAATTGTAACGTTGTGAGCCGTAACTACGGATTAGGATGCCGGAGCTTCCGGCGCAGGCTCCACAATTAAATTGTGCCGGCGAACCACGCGGCGTCTTTGCGATTCCTGTAGAGGTGCGGAGGCGGCAATCGCGCAGAGAACGTAGAAGAGCGCGGCATTCGCCGGGACCTGCAGATTGAAATCGAGAAAGCTGTGCACGAGTATCCCAACACACCCCAGCAACGCCGCCACCGTTAGCGCGCCGCTCGCCGTCTCCGTCCAATTTTTGATCTTGCTCGAGGCTTGACGGAAGACCAGCACCAGAAACCAGACGACGATAGCGAATCCAGCAAGGCCAGTTTCGACCAGCAGTTGCAGATAATCGTTATGGGCCTGGTTCACAAAAAAAGTGGTGTAGAAACTACGAAACTGCGGATAGGCAATCGGGAAGGCACCGAGCCCCCAACCAAGCAACGGCCTCTTGAGCAACATGTGTAAGCAGTCGCGATCGATACTAAGGCGGACTCCTCCGCTGAGTTCTTCCCGGGCTTCAGAGTGAATGCTGGCCAGTCGCTGAGTGAGTTCGTTGCCGCCCATCCAAATCAGAAAAATAATCACCACCGCCAAAAAGCCACCCAACATGAGGGGTTGTTTCCAACTGCCGTCGCGCTTGCGAGCTAGAAGCACACCTAACACCACCATCTGCGCTACAAACGCCGCCATGCCTCCACGTGAACCGGAAAGAAAAATACTTCCGGCCATGAGCGCTGCGATTCCCGCCACCGCAATCTTGCGGTTGCCGTCGGTGAAGTGCGATGTGGCCAGCACCAGCGGGAACGGCATAAGCATCTCCATCAGCCCGGCGTAATGATTGTGATTGACGTAAGGTCCGTAAATCAATCCCCCCTGCTCCAGAGTAAAAACCCAATAGAGTTTCCCATTCGGCGCGAGGCCCTGAAGTATTGCAAAGGAGGCCACTACCAACCCATACGCCGAGAATAACTTGGCCAGCATCTCAAACTGGGAAGATCGACGTAGAGTCTGCGTCACGACAAACACGAGCATGCCGTAGGCGGCATAAAGCAACAAATGAGTGTAGGTCACCAATCTGTAGGCCGTTGTGCCTATCACCCATTGCAACGTTACCAGCACAAAAAAGGCCGCCATGGGCCGGTAGACCACATTCTCGGAGATGTTGACTTCGCTGTTCGTCCATTGGCGAAACGCCCAAACTGCCAACAGCAGCACGGCACATGTTTCCAAGGCAAAAATTGACCAGGGCTCTACTGCTCCAAAAACCAATGGCCCCAGCAACAGTACGACGCAGGCGCTACTTAGCAGCGCGGTATTGGTTAGCCTCGGTTGCGAAACTTTAGCGACTGGAGCGGGTTCGGGCTGTGTTGCGAGGGCGGAACTCACGGATTGTCCTTGGAATCAGGGGAATCGTCGGGCGAATCATCGGCGGGCGAAAGTTCAAAATCGTCGAGCCATAGCTTGCCCCGAATTGGGGAACCTGCCGGGAAACGCTCGATGGCCAACACCAGCAATGTGGTGGAGTTCGGCGTGGTCACCTTGGAGTGAACTTCCTTCCAGAAGTCGGAATCGTTGAGGGGGTCGCTGGCAAACAGCGGCATACCGGTGTAAGCATCGCGCAGAACGATCTGTGGACCACCCGCTCCCTGAAAATCAGCCGATTTATAGTAGGCCGAAAAATCATACGTAGTTGCGCTATGCACCGGTATCAGTTGTTGTATTCCCGCGTCATTGATTCCAGGCCCCTCAAAGGTAAGCGAAAGAGAGCGATGCCCCTCACGGAAGTCGCTTGGATCGAGTACAGGCCTGACTCCAGTTCGGTTGACATAAGTCCAGTCGAAGCCTCCATTAAGGATGTCGAGGCTAAAATCGCCATTCACGACCAGGTTGTCCTCAGTTGGCAAATAGGCCAAGAGGCCGAGAGTGTCAGCACTCTCTTCCCAAGCAGACATGGCGGCGTCGGGGCGACGTACTCCTATGAGATAACGCACATAATCGTACAGATACCGGTTCTCAAACTTTTTGTGCAGTTGTGTAAGCTGCTCCCACGTTTTAATGGCGCCCTCGGTTTCCTGTTTACTGATCAAGAGATTAAGAAAGGAATACAGGGAATCAGTTCGAGCTGGCACCACCTCGCGGAGCATTATGTCCGCGTCAGGACGCACGCGCCAGGCGGCACGCAGTGCCGCGTCCACCAAAGAAATATCGTTTTCGATAACAACGTGGAATTCGCGCAGTGCGCGGTCAATTTCGCCATCGATGAGAAAAAAATTGGCCGCTTCCCAAGCTACATCGGGAGCGGTGGGTTCGGCCTGCAAAGCGCGATCAAGCGCCGCCCGCTGGCCGGCAACGTCGCCGGTCACCTGATATGCTGCGGCCAGATCAAACCAGTAGTGGGCATCATAAGGATTGAGGTTAACTGCACCTTGAAACTCGTCAATAGCCGATTGAGGATCACCGGCAACAAACGCCACGTAGCGCCCGAGTCGATGGCGATAGTCCGCATTTCCTGGGGAGAGGCGCACTGCCAGTTTCAATGACGACAACTCCGGACGCGCAGCAAAGAAACTGGCAGCAAACTCTTTTGCGGCCAGCAAAACATACACACACCCGATGACAGCCGCAACAACAGCGAACTGTCGACGCCGCCGATTTGAAAGGGCAATGGCCATGTTCACGTTAGCATTCGGGTATTGCGTTCCACTCGCGACTGGGCTCTCCGCGTACATCAATCGCGTTCTTCAGGTCTCGTCAAACCGCTTTAGGTTCCGCACCATCGCCAGATCCTGGAGCTTCTTCCTGATAGTAGGCGCCATATTTCCCTTGATATTCGTAGTAATAATAATAATCGGGTGAAGTTAGATCTACGGCGTTCAGCAAAACACCGGCTACGTGCGCATTGACTTGCATCAATATATCCCGGGAACGGCGCAACGCCTGTTTTGTGGTCTGCCCGGAGCGAATTACGAGGATTGTGGCATCAGCTCGCGGTGAAAGCACGACTGCATCAGTCACGGAAAGAGTTGGCGGAGTATCAATCACAATGTGGTCATATTGACCACGTAACTGGTCGATCAGCTCTTTCATATTGGCTGAGGCTAGCAACTCAGCAGGATTCGGAGGCGGCGTACCCGCGGGCAAAATGTATAGGTTGGAAAGGATCGGAGAGAGAGTAATGGTCTGCTGCACGGTAGCGCTTCCAGTCAGTACGTTGCTAAGACCGCTGCGCGGACCCATGCCGAGAGTCTTGTGAACACTGGGACGACGCAAGTCGGCATCAATCAGAAGAACGCGAACTCCTTTTTGCGCTAGCACAATCGCGGTGTTGATGCTGGTCGTGGTTTTGCCTTCTTGCGGACGCGCGCTGGTCACCATAATGACTTTCGGCGGCGCTCCGAGATTGGAAAGCAGAAGCGAGGTTCGCAACGCACGATAGGATTCGGCCATCTGCGACTGGGGGCGGATCTGTGTCACCGTCTCGACTACTTCTTTGGAGGCGGTTAAAGCCAACCGCTTTCCCGTCGGCCCATGGTTGCCTGATTTGGATCCGAGCGGAATCATTCCAAGCGAGGGCAGGCCTGAAATTACTTGTGCCTGCTCAGGAGTACGGACGGTGTTGTCCATATTCTCGAGCAGAAAGGCCAGACCGACTCCAGAAATAACACCCAGCACGAGGGCGAAAGACAAATTGCGCGGAATGTTCGGTTCGCTGGGAGCGGTGGGAACGCGGGCCGCGTCGATGATGCGAAAGTTGTTGGAACGCAATCCCGCAGTGACGCCTGCTTCTTTCAGTTTTTCCAACAGTCCCTCGTAGAGGGTCCGGTTACTATCGAGATCCCGCTTCAAGATACTGTATTCGATCGCGCTCTCGTTGAGCTTATTTGCTTCCTGTTTTTGTTGGTCAAATGATCCGCGCAACATGTTTTCACGTTGCAGAGCTGCTTGGTACTGTCCCTTAAGGTGGTCGACGGCCTTATTAGTCTCCGTTTGCAATTGCCTGTCGATTTCCTTCAGTTGGTTATTGAGTTGCGCGATTTTTGGATACGAAGGGCCGAACTGGGTGTTCAAATCGGCGATTTGAATTTTGAGATTGGCTTGCTGTTCGCGCAATTTGTCCAGAAGCCCGGAGCCTGCGCCGCTTCCAGTTCCCGTAGTATCGGCAATGATCGCCGCCGCCACAACGTCGGGATCGCTGGATTGAGTCTGGCGATAGACCGCTTCTTTTTGCATGCGGTCAGATTCAGCCATCGTCATTTCTTTGTTCAGTTCGTCGAGCTTTTCGGTGATGATGTTTTGCTTTTCGTCCATCCCGAGAATCTCGTGCTCTTTTTGGTAGCGAACCAGCTTCTCCTGAGAGGTTTCCACTTTCATCTGCAAGTCAACCAGCTGTTTGGAAAGCCAATCGGAAGCCTGCATCGTGGACTCGAACTTGGTCTTGAAGTTTTGTTCGACATAAGTGGCTGCAAGGGTATTCACGGCGCTAGCGGCGAGCTGAGGATCGGTGCTGGTGAAATGGATTTCCATGATTCGAGTGTTAGGAATCAGGGCGACACGGAGCTTGCCATGAAAACCTGCCAGTAGGGCGGAAGCGCGTTTCGAATCAGTCTGTAGCGGATCGGCGACGAGGTTGGCTTGCTTTTGATCGGAACGACCGCCGAACTCGGGACGCTTGTCCAGATTGAGTTGGCGGATCACTTGCAACGCCATCAAATCGCTTTGGAGGATGCGGACTTCGGTGTCCAAATCGCTCTGCTCGTAAACGTAGTCGGTATCGGGAGCCGAGTCCTTAAAGGAGATGAGATTGGAATCGGCTTTATTGACAGCAATGCGGCCGACCGCATCGTAGACAGGCGTCTGGCGCAGACTGGCAATCGCAACCGACATGAAAATACCCACAATGACCAAAATTACCAGCCACTTGCGCTTGATGAGAACGCGCATGTATTCGCGCAACGTAGATTCCTGGGACGGTAAAGCGTTATAAAGCGCAGAGTGGATTGGCCGGAGAAATTCAGCCGGCTCGGCCGGTAACAGTTCGCGCGATCCGTCATTTCGTGGAACCAGGGGGCCCAGTGCCATCATTACTCCTTAGTTATCACATCTGCCAGTGCGTCTGCCGTCACAACAGCCACCCCCACGCTACGCGCACGTCTCCGCTCCAGCCGGGACTGTTTCACAGCAAGCCGGGCAGATGAAAGCGGGAGCTGTTATGAGGAATTTGCCTGATTTTAGCACTCCGGGGGCGAGATACGGCCAAAAATTACGGATGGACGATATTGTTTTCGGTTCCGGGTTCGAGCGTGCAGACGGCGACGCCGGTGACTCGGGAACTATTTCGGGAACCATTAATGGGCGTAACGTCCCGTCTAGGCAGTTTTGATGAGCGCCAACTTGGTACGAGCTTCCTGCACGATCTCAGCGGGTAACTGGGCGATATCAACTACCACTGCGTCTTCGCCTTCTGGCTCTTCAAGCGTCGCCAGTTGGCTCTGGAGCATTCGTTCCGTCATGAAATGTCCGACGCGGGCGTGTAATCTTTGTTGCAACAGTTGCGGTGTTCCCTTCAAATAAACGATCCGCACGTCGGGTGTGATCTGCAAGATCTCGCGATAGGTCCGCTTCAATGCCGAGCAAGCGAGAATCGCATTCCTCTGTGCCGAAATCCATCCGGCAATCAGAGCGTCCAATGCCCCGAGCCAAGGTGCGCGTTCGGCATCTGTCAGCGGTATCCCGCTGCGCATTTTTTCTATGTTCGCGGCCGGGTGGTAGTCATCTCCGTCGGCAAACTCCCATCCAAGTTGCGACGCCAGGAGTTGTCCAACAGTTGTCTTCCCCGAGCCCGACACTCCCATTAATAAGATGACCATGAAAGTCTTGATGTTAGAGAAGGTAGGAACCGAACCCAAATTTATCTCAATTAGTTGCCGACATTCATCAGGTTTTTAGAAGAATACGCCGCTCAATACACTGGTTTCCTGGCACGTTTTAATTAAATCACCGCTTGCAGCCAGAGAGGTACCTAGTTTCTACCGGTATTACGAAGGTAATCCTGGCTGCTTCTCTGGTATTGTCCGTGGTATAACCCCGATATAGACTGCTTTTACGTTTTGAGCCGGGAGTTCTGGTGGTTTCCTGGTTTTTTGTTGAGCAAGGATAGAGGAGGAGTCGTGAGCGAAGCACGTACCGGAAAAAGGTTCCCGCTGCATTTGCCGATCAAGATTCATGAGGAAGGCGCTGCGGGCGGCGCCACGGGCATGACTGGTGATCTCAGCGCCGCTGGCGTATATATTCGCGCCGACGCATCGCTCGAGGTTGGCTCACCTGTAGAGTTTGAAATCACCTTGCCGCCCGAGGTAACGGGTGGCAAAGACGATGTTGTTATTCAGTGCCGCGGCCGCGTGGTGCGGACCGATGAGCCCAATGCCAGCGCCGGGTCCGGGGATAACCGGGGCGTCGCTTGCGTAATCGATTCTTACGAATTCGTTCGCAACAGTTAACCAGGAGCGATCCATGCTAAAGCTAATTCTGGCCGACAATCAGGCGATTTTTCGCGCTGGCATCGCCAAGGTGCTGGCCGTAGAAGACGAAATGCGCATTGTGGCCCAAGCGCAAACTGCCGAGCAGATGTTTATGGCGCTCGACAAATTTCGGGCTGCCGTGCTCATTATTGCCGGAGGCTTTCACTCCGACTTCAACTCCGTCCTCTCGGCTGCCAATAAGAACAAGACACGGGTCGTCGTCCTCGCCGACACCGGCGAGAGTGCACAACGGTACATGGCAGCGGGCGCTCATGGCGTTGTCTATCGCAACGTCACTAGCCCGGCACTTGTGGACTGCGTGCGCAAGATTGCGCGCGGCGAAAACTGGGTGCAGGACATGGCAGTGCCGAGTGAACTGACCGAGAACGATATGGTTGGGCTGCGCGTCCGTGACCGGTTGACGGCCAAGGAACTACGCATTGTGGCGCTCATTGTTCAGGGATATAAGAACAAGGAAATCGCTACGCAGTTGGGTACGACCGAGCAGGTGATCAAGAATTATCTGCGTAACGTCTACGACAAGATTGGCGTGTCGGATCGGCTGGAACTGGCGCTATTCACTATTCACCACCGGATATTGAACGAAGCTGCAGCGGCGACAGCGGCAGCGGCCGTCCCGCAAGTGTCGCAGAGTGCGGGTATCAGCAACTAGCTGTCAGTACCTAACTATCGGCAACTAACGCTTTCGCTGAAATGACAGAAGGCCGCCCGCGGGGCGGCCTTTTTCTTTGCGTAAAGCTTATTCTGAAACGCCACTCAGGCACTATAGTAGGACTCCATGAAGATCACTCCCAGGTCGTGCCATCGGGCCATCCTCGCTTCGATGGTGATTTCGTCAGCTAGCCTCATATCGGCGGCAGCTCAAACTAGTGCCGTCGACAACTACGTACACGCGGAAATGTCGAAGCAACAAATTCCCGGCCTCGCGCTCCTGGTTTCGCGGAACGGACGAGTCATCCGCGCTCAGGGATACGGCATGGCAAATGTGGAATTGCGGGTTCCGGTCAAGCCAGAGTCTATCTTTCAATCAGGTTCGATGGGCAAACAATTCACGGCAACCGCCGTCATGATGCTGGTTGAGGAAGGCAAGATTGGGTTGGACGATCCGCTGACAAAGTATTTCTCCGAAGCGCCCGCCACATGGAAGCAAGTCACGATTCGTGAGCTGCTGAGCCATACCGCCGGTTTCACCGACTATCCAAAAGATTTTGATATGCGGAGAGATTACACCGAGGCCCAGTTGCTCACAATTGTCGAAGGCATTCCGCTGGCCTACACACCAGGCACCAGTTGGAGCTACAGCAACCTCGGCTATCTGACTCTCGGCATTCTGATTCACAAAGTCACAGGTGAATTTTACGGAGACTTTCTGCAGGAACGCATCTTCCGGCCACTCGGCATGAACACAACTCGCATCATCAGCGAAGCCGATATTGTGCCCAATCGATCCGCAGGATATCGACTGGTAAAAGGCGAATTGAAAAATCAGGAGTGGGTTTCGCCGATGGTAAATACCACTGCAGACGGCAGTTTGTATTTCTCCATCATGGACTTGGCAAAATGGGACGCCGCGCTTTACACGGAAAAACTCTTAAAGCGATCAAGCCTGGAGCAGATGTGGACCGTGGCCAAGCTCAAGAATGGCCAGCCGAACTCTGGTAATTATGGCTTCGGCTGGTTTATCGAAACCAAAAACGGCCATCGCATCATTGAACATGAAGGCTCTTGGCAGGGTTTTGAGACAGATATCGTCCGCGCTTTAGATGACAAACTCACCGTGGTCGTCCTCGATAATTTGGCAGACTCTGAGCCAAAGAAACTCGCGGATCACGTGGAAGAAATCTATTTATCCAGAAAGATAAAACTTGAGTAGAGGCGCGGCTAGCCGCGCCTCCCATCTCTACACGATCTTTTCGCCGACGCTCTTCGCCTGCGTGAACAAGTAGAGATAATCCGGTCCGCCCGATTTCGAATCCGTCCCCGACATATTGAAACCACCAAACGGATGCGCACCCACCATTGCGCCCGTACATTTGCGATTGAGATACAAGTTGCCCACGTGGAATTCGCGCACCGCGCGATCCAGTTTCTCCCGCGAACTGGAGTAGACAGCGCCAGTCAGTCCGAACTCGGTATCGTTGGCGATCTCCAACGCATGATCGAAGTTGCGTGACTTGATCACTGCCAGCACCGGCCCAAAGATCTCTTCCTGCTCCAGCGTCGACTTCGCGGGAATGTCGGCGATCACAGTAGGCTGAATAAAATAACCCTCACCGGCCTTCGTATCGCGAGCGCCGCCAGTGATCAGACGTCCATCTTTCTTGCCAATCTCGATGTAGCGCAAAATGTCGTTCATCGAACCTTCATTGATAACGGCCGCCATACCGGGGTTTAATGTAGGATCACCGATGGTGATGCGCTCCACTCGCGATTTCAACTTCTCGAGAAACTTGTCATAGATGCGATCGTCAACAATGGCACGTGAGCACGCCGAACACTTCTGACCCTGGAAGCCGAAGGCAGCCTGCGCGACTCCTTCGACCGCGGAGTCTATATCGGCATCCGCATCGACGATGATCGCATCCTTGCCACCCATCTCGAGCACAGTGCGTTTGATCCAGAGTTGACCCGGTTGCTGGGTTGCAGCGGTCTGATTGATGTGCAATCCAACTTCGCGCGAGCCTGTGAACGCGATGTAACGAATCTTTCCATGAGCGACCAGCGCGTCGCCGAAGCTTGCACCTCCGCCAGGACAGAAATTAACGACGCCTTCGGGCATTCCGCACTCTTCGAGTAACTCAACGAACTTCGCCGCGATGGTGGGCGAATCGCTCGACGGCTTGAGCACGACTGTATTTCCGCTGACGATCGAAGCAAGCGTCATGCCAGCCATGATGGCGCAGGCAAAATTCCACGGCGGAATCACCGCACCCACGCCGAGCGGAATATAAGTCAAAGTGTCGCGCTCGCCCGGAAGTTGTATCGGCGTTTCCGCCTTTGCAAAGCGGAGAGCCTCGCGCGCGTAGAATTCGCAGAAATCGATCGTTTCGGAGATGTCGGCATCCGCTTCGGGCCAGTTCTTTGAAACTTCAAACACCAGCCAGGCCATGTAGTCGAGTTTGCGCTGGCGCATCACATCGGCCACTCGAAATAAAAGTGACGCCCGCTCTTCGACGGATGTTCGGCTCCAGTGACTGAATGCACTCAGCGCCGCTTGCACCGCGGGTTCAACGTGCTCCTTACCAGCCTTCTGGTGAACACCAACCACCTCCGAAGGCTTGGCAGGATTGATAGAACTGATCTTGCCCGAAGTCTTCACGCGCTTGCCGCCGATGATGAGGTCATACTCGCGACCCAGTTGTCCGCGCACTTTCTCGATGGCGGCGCGCATTTTGCGCACATTCTCTTCTTTGCCGAAATCGACAAACGGCTCACTAGTGAATGCACCTTGGTGAAGGCGGACTTGCAAACGCGGCGTGGCTTCCATGGTTGCCATAGGGGGTCCTTTCTAGGACAGAATAATTAGCGCGGACACTCGCTCCTCCTAATTTTACACCGTGATTGAGAAAGGTATTCGGCTGCGGGTGGCATCCTAATTCGGCCCAGCCACAGATCATGCACGGCGCAAATTGCTAAATGGAGAATCCGGTTTGACTACTTGGCCGGAACCACTCGGATTTTTGCCATCATGCCGCCATCTTCGTGATCGAGAATGTGGCAGTGATAGACGAACGTTCCAGCGATCTCTGGATCGCGGAAATCCACGCGAATTCTTACGCTGGGAAAAGGCCCTTTTCCGTTCCAGTACGGAACGGTGATGGTGTCGTGCAGTTCGGGATCGCTTACCGGCTTGCCGTTGACCTCCATAACCAGAAAATGGAGTTGATGGATGTGAAAGGCATGAGTCTCACCGGAACGATTTTCGATCGTCCAATCTTCGACGGCGCCTACCTGAGTTTCGATTGCGGGCGGATCGTTGACGTTGAATAATTTCGGCTGTTGACCGTCCACAGTAATGAAGTACTCGGTCGGACCGTTGGATCCCTGCGTGGCTTCAGCGAAATATAGCTTTCTTTTGGCGGATGCCTGCTGAGTCAGCAATCCGCCAAAACGCTGCGGCGGCATAGAATGAGCAACGTCGGATCGCGCATCATCGGATCGCGCATCAATGGATTGCGCAGCAGTTGCAGCTGAAGGAATGACTTCGGGTTCCACCGCACTCGCCGAAGGCACGATGTTGGCGAGGACCATCTGCGGGTTGGGATTTCCGACGGGGCCTGTATCGTAGCCTGCCGTCTGGAAGACTTCCATGTCGCCGGCGGCTGGACCCTGCATGATAAATTCCGCGCGCGCCGCGGGAGCCAGCAGAATTGAAGTCACTTCCGTATCTGTCTGGACTGGCACTCCGTCGTAGGCGATCATTTCCAAATTTTGCGGCGTGCCGTTGTTCAGAATCTGCAGGGTCAAGAACGCCTGCGTGGAGGCATTCGCCACGCGCCAGAATTCCTTTTCGCCGGCGGTCATCTTGATCACAGGAACGTCGGTAGAAGGTGGCTGGATGGGCACGAAATTTAGGGTCAACAGATTCACCCCAGGCAGCCACGAATTCGGGTTGAGGAACTGCTGCCGGATGACGAGGACTCGAGAGGGCAAACCCGCAACTTGCGGTTTGACTTTCTCAATACCATCCACGATCAGCGCACCAGCCGCGCCTCCGTTCACCTGGATCGTGGTGAATCCGTGGGGATGGGGATGATACCAATAGAGTCCGGGCGGTTCGTTCGCCGGAATTTGTATTTTGTAGTTGAAGGCTGGCGTGAAGGGCTGAATGAGGGTGGTCAGTACGTCATCCTGATGGCAAGTGGGCGGAACGTTCAGACCGTGAAAGTGCATGTTGGTGGTAAGTCCAGTTACGGTGCCGCCCTGGCACGCTCCCTCCGTCATGGTCATGGCCATGCCGCGCATGCGATTACTCTGTTCGGGCTGCAAACGATTCGCAATGAGTTCGTCGGTGAGATCGAGGACGAGTTCATCGCCCGGATTTACATGCCATGTCGGCGCTTCCACTATTTTATTTGGCGACTGATAATTCAGACAATCGTGAAGGTAGCCGCTGCTGTCGATCGAGTTTTGCAGCGTCAGACTTACGGTCAACTCACCGTTTGTGGATCGCAGGCTGAACGGATTCTCTACTACGCTTCCCTGTGCCGGACGAGGCGGACAGCTGGACTGAGCCATTACGGCACTTACTCCTACGGAGAACAAGTAAGCCACAGCCAGAAGCTTCAGATATGCACGCATGTTATTTATAACCTCCGTCATACCCTTTGTCATAACTCCATCATAGCTTCGCGTGAACCTGCGATTCATTATCACTTTGACTTATGACTGCTACTTACAATTTATACTTACCGCGCTGCTTACTGCACCGTGTAAACGGTCAGCGACATCAGGGCCGAAGCGCCTTCGACTCCGATGGGAGAATGGGCATCCTCTTTTAATGTGCATTGGCCGGCACTGGAGGTCACGTCCACAACGCCAATCGACGAGGGACCGCCATATTCCGCCACGTAAACCTTCTGGCCGGTTCCCGTATTCGACGCAATGCCTAGTCCCGATGCGTAGATCCAAGTATTGTCAAAATCTTTGAGGGTCTTCGAAGCGCAGCCTGGACTTACTACGCCTGTGGCAGCGTCGAAGAATGCCGCAGTAAGTTGTCCTGAAGTATTGTTAGTGACATAGAGCAGAGTTTGATCGGGACTTAGCAGGACGTTATTAGAATTGAAGGCTGTCCCGAGATTGTAAACGACCGTGGGTGCGAGACTTCCCGAGGAGATATCGGAGACTTCGACTGTCGTCGTGGTGGAGTCGTCTCCGAAAATTGCGTAGTGACCGTCCGCGGTAATCTGCACGCTATCGGGCAGATTGTCAGTCGCATAACCTGTCGAGAGCTTTAAGTCATCGTTCGAAAGCGGGAGGCCCGACGCCACGTTGAACGATTCCATTGAACCGTCTTCGTAAGTGACTATAAGAAGGTTGCCATGCAGGGCCAGTCCATCGGGCGTGCCTCCGTTTACCCCGGCCGCTGCCACATCCCCGATGAAACTGAGAGTGCAATCCGAGCCCACAGCGAAGGTTCCGATAGTGCTGGAGGCACTATAGCCAGCGTAGAGATAGGTCTGGTTCATGGCCAGCCCGATTCCATTTGCGGACCCGGAATCGATGGCCGAACCGGTAAAGTTGCCAACCGCTTCCTCTGCGTCCATATCGACGCCGGTAATTTCGCCGAAGTATGCGGCCGACGCGAAGACACAATTGGTGCCGCCAATGTTGGTCGACAGGATACGGGGAGCGGCAAAGTATCCGCCAAGGATGCCTAGCCCAATTCCTATTTTCCCTTCTTCCGTGATTTTGCCGTGTTTGTTTACTGAGAAGACAGTAAGGGTGCTTAGCAGCTCCGGCGCCAGATCGTCATTCGTGACAATGTATTCCGTGCCGCTTTGCGCTTGTGCCGTGGACGAGGCGAAGAGGAAAGAAAGGAAGACCAGGATAGCGGCGGTCAGGCCGACGGAACGCGCGCACGAACGAGCATACGAAAAGCGAGCGCACGAAAATGGTGAGTCCAGAGAATTCCTCAGCATCGTTTTACCTCAAACTCGCAGGGGGTGCGGAGCGTGGGTGGAATTGCGAAGCGCGGCGGAAAAACATTACTAAATTCGCCGTCGTGGTTGCAGTCTACCACAGCATTATTTCTCTACTGCTGAAAAACTCCCGGTGCGCTATTCGATTTTTAAGTAGGTGGGATCAGCCTCAAAATTAATGGCGAAGCTTCAACTAGCGAAACTCGTAACTGGATCTCGACTAAATCGGTGCGCACGCGATGACAATTTTTTTCACTCTACACAAGCAGAAGAAATGCGTGTACAGTTGTGTCCCGTTTTAAAAAAGATCACAAGGGAGATTCCGGTTGAAATTACTCGCAAGACTCGCCATCACATCCGCCACTCTGCTCGCATTACTGGGAGCCGCCGGTGCCCAAACATGGACACCTCTAAATAATCAGCCCGGGGTCAATCTCGGCGCCATGCTGCAACTCAGAGACGGCAGGATCCTAGTTCATGAGGAGCAATCGGGAAATTCCAGAGCCTGGCATATTCTCACGCCGGATTCGACTGGCAGTTACATCAATGGAACATGGAGTTCTGGCGGATTGTTGCCCAACGGCTACGCTCCGTGGTTCTTCGGCTCCCAAGTACTGCTGGATGGGAAAACAGTCGTTATAGAAGGGGGAGAGTACAACGGCGGGCAGTCGGCCTGGACGAATCTGGGAGCGATTGGAACGATCTCGGGAGGCAGCATCACTTGGACGGCGAACACTCCGCCTTCGGGCTGGACGACCATTGGCGATGCGGAGAGCGTGATTTTGCCGGATGGCACGTACATGCAGGCGAACTGCTGTACGGCGCAGAATGCGTTGTTTAATGGTCCGAATTCCTGGACGGCAACCGGTTCAGTGGGTCAGTCGAGCAATGATGAGTCAGGGTTCACGCTGCTCACCAACGGCCAAGTGCTGACGGTCGATACAAAAACGGATTCCATGTGCAACACGAACATCGGCTCCGAACTTTACAATCAGAGCACAGGCGCTTGGACGTGCGGTCCGAATCTTCCCGTCCAGCTCTATAATGCAGCCGACGAAGAACTGGGCGCTGCGGTCATGATGTACAACAACCAAGTGCTGCAGTTTGGCGGGAACGTGGTGGCGACGGCGATATACAACGTTGCTAACAATACCTGGGCGGTTGGTCCGACTCCCGCGAACGGTTTGGATCAGGCCGATGGACCATCGGCACTCGAGCCGAACGGCAAAGTGCTAGCCATGTTGAGCCCTGGCCTCTTTCAGGGTGGTTGCCAGTTTGTCGAGTACGATCCGAACACGAATACCCTGGCGAACACCGTCAATCCGACGAATTGTCCTGGTGATTCATCGTACGTGGGACACCTGATGATGCTGCCGACCGGTCAGATCATGTTCACAGACTTCAGCGGTCTGGTAGAAGTTTATACGCCAGCCCCCGGAGTGGTTTCGGGCGTTGCGCCGACGATCAATCCTGTCAGTGGATCGGTCGGCAGTCCTTCGCTCAACAACGTTCTGTCGGGCGTACAGCTGAATGGTCTGTCGGAGAACAACGCCTACGGTGACGACTACCAGGGACGGACCGACTATCCTCTGCTTCAATTCGAGCAGGTCGCAGCTCCTCACACTGTTTATTTCGCCACGACACACAATGAGAGTACGCACTCGATCGCACCGGGCACAACCAATTCAACCGAGTTCGACGTGCCCTCCGGCCTTACCGCTGGAAGCTATAACGTGACCGCGATTGCTAACGGCATCCCGTCGAACTCGATTGAGGTGAACGTTGTTGGAGGCTTCAGTTTGACCGCCAGCCCGAGCTTCGTAAATGTGGCGCCGGGTGGCACGGCTACCAGCACCATCACGGTGGATGCGGGTAGCGGCTTCTCTGGCAGCGTCAACTTGACTGCTTCCGGGCTGCCGACGGGAGTAACAGCGGCGTTCAATCCGACTTCCACGACTACTACAAGCACGCTGACCCTGACGGCTGGCGCCTCCGCTCCATTGGGATCATCCACGGTTACCGTCAACGGCGTGTCGGGCAATTTAACGAACACGACGGCGGTCGGCCTCACCATCAACCCGTTGGCTACTGATATCACCGTATCGCCGACGTCCGTCGCGTTCGGCACCACGGTGGTTGGGGCGACGAGCGCTGCCAAGCTAGTCACTCTTAAAAATGGCGGGACTGTAACGCTGGACATCACCAGCATCGCAACGACCGGCGCTTTCAACTATGCGGCGGGTAAGACGGCTTGTGGCACCACATTGGCTGCGGGAAAAACTTGCCAGATCGAAGTCTCCTTTGCTCCGACTCAGGTTGGGGCGAACACGGGAACACTTACGATCTACGACAATGCTTCGAACAGTCCGCAAACGGTGACGTTGAGCGGGACGGGTGAAGCTCCAGTGGTGTTAACACCAGCGACTGCGACATTCCCGAAAACAAAGGTCGGGACAACCAGCGCAGCGAAGGTGTTTAAGCTGGAGAGCCACCAGAACGTAATTCTTAAGAACATCATGATCACGACGACTGGTAACTTCAGCGTCTCCTCGACTACGTGCGGCACGCAGCTAACCTCCAACGCCACCTGCAACATCGACGTAGTGTTCACTCCAAACGCGACAGGAACGACGACGGGTGCCTTGCAGGTGTCGGATAGCGCCAGCAACAGTCCGCAGACTTCCAGTCTGACGGGCACGGGCAAGTAGCGATAGAGAAATGGAAATTGCTCAACTGGAGGGGCTGCGCAAGCAGCCCCGTTTTTTTATCGAGGGCGTCAAGAATGTACCGGCGTTATCGGTCGAACCGCCGGCCTACAAGGCCGAGCCTCCGGAGAAATTCACCCGGCTCGAATAAAAACTCACATAGTGTGCATATTAGAGACCGGTTTCTCTTGCAAGAGAAGCTCTGTGGCCTGTACTCGCCGGTCGGAGTGAAACCAGCGTTGCACCACATTGTTGCGGAGAAAATTGGCTAAAGACAGCAGACTCATCCCCTGATGGTGAACCATCCAAGATCGAACGAGTTCGCCATGAGCTCGCCGAAAGTGGCCGCGAGAATTCGTGAAGTCCGCGGCCTCGTAGAATCCGTACGGGCCGAACCATCCGAGCGCATCCATTCGATGAAGATTGCGCAGCGCACTTTTGCGATCGACATTCAAAGCCAGAAATGTGGAGTATGGCGAAACCACCAGCGGCTCCGATTCGTTTTTTTTGATCGCAAGATTTGGCACACCAAACGCTTCGTAATGATAGTCTCCCGCTTCATTGCGTTTCGAGCAGGCAGATTCAGAAATCCCCCAAGGAATGCGTTTGCTCTTCGCATATGCCTGTTGTGATCGCACAGCCGCCACGCTCGCCCGATCGAGCAGCGTGTTGGGATAACTCCGCATCCATATCGAAGGCATTAGATACTCGAACATGGTTCCTGTCCACGAGAGCAAAACCGGGCGGCCATCATCACTCGTGAATGGCCGGTCCAGGTGGAACCAGCATTCCTGCGGGATATCCTCTTTCGCAATTGCAACGAATACCGCCGTCCGCGGCTCGGTGGCTAGTAAGTCGTAGAAGTATGGTTGTAGTTCTTCAGACTGGGCGTCGAAACCAACCGATATCAGCAGCCGCTGCTCATCCAGTAAGAAGGTGAAATCCATGGCGCTGGCTAAATCTTGCGCCTGCTCGCTTGTCTGGCGCAGCTCCTCAATAAGACGCAGGGTACTCTCCCGTGCCTTCGGGAGCATGTGCCTAAGGGGCTCACTGATCGTTCCATTTCCATTGGGGACAGCTCGAAGCGAGTCATCAAGACGTGCCTCCAGGTCTGAAGTAAATTCTGGCAGCTGCTCCAGGGATAAGTCGTCAATGGAGTTCGTGCTATTCCATAACTCTTTTCGCAATTCCGAGAACTCCGGGAGCATCCAGGGCATATAGGCTCGTACCAGGTCGCGGACTTTCTGCACCCGTAGACGCGCTTGTTCGCGGAACCACGCTATATCTGCCGAATGTTCGGGGTGCGCGAGAGACTTCTTGTCGTTTAGAACTTCTTCGGAACAATTCAAAATGGAGGTCAGCCAATCCTGGCCTTGGAACTCCGTTTCATAACGCGACAATTCGCGCTTAGAGATCGCCCGCAAGTTGGTGAGAATTCGAAAATGATCCAGCAAACCCTCGGCCAGCGTTTTTGAAAGCAAGGGCTGACGCAAGCGATCGAGACATCCCTGTTGCAACGTCCAGAGAGAAGCTACCAGATTGCCGCTGTCAACTGAAGAAATGAAAAACGGCGGTTTTGGTTCGAGTGTATGGGTCTCATACCAATTCATGAGATGACCACGGTACTTCGGAAGACGGACTAAGGTAGCGAGTGTCTTCTGTGTCAGAGCCACCATCTCTGGCGTTGTGATGTAGCCAAATTCGTTCGCCACCTGGCGAGAATTTAGTAGAAGTCCAAGGTTTGTCGGGGAGATACTGGGCGCGACCTTTCGCGGTTCGTCCTGAATATTATCTGGCACGAGCCAGTTATGTTCGTCGTTGGAAAACTCCGCAAAGTATCGCCAGATATACAAAGCGGATCTGCGAAGGAGTGTGGCATCCTTGCGTGTAATCTGAGACGGCGCTTCGATCGGAGAAGCGTTGAGCCAGACTACCAACACCTTGCTGCAGGCCCACAGCCCAAGAATCGGAAGCGCCGCCAGTAATGATTCGGGGCGTGCTATCCAAATCACCAAACCCAGCCCGATCGCAAGAAAGGGCATCCAGCTGATATATCGGTCGATCGGAGTTTGGCGCTCTGCTAACTCCGCTTCGGCGGCTGTCTCCCATTCCAGTAGGCGCTCGCGCGTGACCACATGCCGCACTAGCGCCCGTATCACGGCGTCGAGCGACAACAGCATCTGATGCGCCAGAAGTGTCACAGTAAGCAAGACAGTCAAATTGGCTGTAAAGAGATTGCTTAGAGCTTCGCGTGCAATTCGCGTCTGGCGCCCGGTCATCGCGCGAATCAAGCCGAAGGCGAATTCGACCCAGGCAGGAACAAACAAAATGCAAATCGTGACGAGCGTCCACAGAATAGGGTGGCCCATCGCGAGCCAGCCAAATACAAGCAATGCAAAAGTTGCCGGTTCGACGAGGCTGCGGCGGAGGTTGTCGAGGATTTTCCAGCGCGAAACCAGGGAGATCGGATTTGGCACCTGCGCTCCGGACTCGTTGGGTACCAGGTTCGTCAACCATTCCATGATCTGCCAGTCACCTCTAAGCCAACGATGTTTTCGTCGGTTATAGGCGCTGTAGTGCGAGGGATAGTCTTCGATTACCACGATATCCGTGGTCAGTCCAGCACGTGCGTATGCACCCTCAATCAAGTCATGGCTTAGCAGGGCATTCTGAGGAAAGCGGTGATTTAGAACGCGGAACATCGTATCGACTTCGTAAATTCCCTTTCCGGCGAATGTACCTTCTCCGTATAGATCCTGATAGACATCAGAAATCGCGCGGGTGTAGGGGTCAAGACCGGTCTCACCGGCAAAGATGGCCGCCAGCCGCGAGCGTGCGGTACATTGCACGCTTATGCCGACTCGTGGTTGTAAAATGCCATATCCCGCAACGACGATGTTTTTGACGGGATCGATGACCGCCTGGTTCAGAGGATGGGCTATCGCTCCTACCATGCGGTGCGCCGATCCTCGCGGTAGCTCGGTATCGGAATCAAGGGTAATCACGAAGCGGACATTGGGGAGAATCGACAGATTACCGACCTTCACCGGGAAACTGTCGAATTGGTCACGCAATAGCTGATTAAGATCGAGCAACTTCCCGCGCTTACGTTCCCAGCCCATCCAGCCTCTTTCCCGCGGGTTGTAGACTCGGTGACGATGGAGGAGGAAAAAAGAGCCGGCTTTCTCTGCCGAGTATCGCTCATTTAATTCGTGAATGAGTGTCGAGCACAATTCCACCAATGAACTATCTTCTGGAGCGGGCTGATCCGAATCTGGTAGATCGGAGACTATAGCAAAGTGAATGTTGCGGTCGTGGTTGCCCAGGTAACGCACTTCTAGATGTTGGACCAAAGCGCGCACCTGATTTTCACTGAGCAAAAGCGTCGGAATAGCAACCATGGTTACGCAATCGTCGGGAATGCCCTTTGAGAAGTCGAGTTTTGGTAGGGTATCGACCGGCAGCAGGTTCGTGGTGAGGTAATTCATCAGCTGAACCGCCGCCTGGGAACTTGGCAGCAACAAAATCAACATCGAAAGTAGCACGAGCTCCGGTGAAGTCGTGGCGGGAGTCAGCAGCAACACGGCTAGAGTTATGACGGTAAGAGTCAGGACTGTAATTCCGAAAAAGAGGAATTCATCGGGATGCCTTCGCAGCAACATCCGGAAGCGTTCGCGAAAAGTGGGGTGAAACCCGACCCTCTGGTAGAGAAGCGTCGTTCCTTCACTAATGAGGTAATAGCCAACGTGGGATTCTCGAAGCGCAATTCTCGGATCGGCGAATGTTTTCTTGTGAGCCTGCCGCGCCAGGGAAAGTGCTTCCTCTGCCACTTGCAGCTCCGATCGAGCAGAGCGTTGGGCGATGTTTGCCACCCTTTCGCGATACACATTCCGGCTCTCGACGTCCATGGTGGAAAAGGCGCCGGCGGGATCCTTGCGAAGAATCCCGTCGAATGGAATGAGTGCCTCCAGTTCGTCCTCCCATGAAGTTTGTGTCACATTCTGTAGGATCCGGATACACGGGACGACGCGCTTGCAGTCCTTGCTCGTCGGATTTTTCACGAGACAGTTGCCCCGGACCGCAATCTGTTCCAGTAAAACGAGCTTTAGGGCCGGTACCAGAGCCCCAATCTCGTGAAATTCGAGAGGCGTGGTCTCCTCGAAAACCATACAAAATTCTGTGAACCGGACTTTGGAAAGGGCGGCGTCGGAAAGGATGAAGTCGGCCTTATCAAAAAAGCTTTCTGCAATCGCCAGCACGCGAGGCAGAATCTCGTGTTGGTTGGAAACAACGGGGAGAGCGGTCAGCGGCCCGAGTTCACTCGCTACCACGCGCGCTGCTGACGAAAGCTGCTGAGTATTGTTGCGAAGCCAAAGCAGATCTTCAGAATTGGGGGCTTGTGAGAAAGCCGCATCTACGCCTCCGAACACCGACTTGAATGCAGCCACAAGTTTTTGGCAACGCTTCGAGAGTGTATCCGAGGATGGGCTACCAGGCAGCCAACTCAGACTTGAGGCAAGCTCGAGCGCGGCCGCACGAATCGTCCGAGCTTCGGTCGCACAGCCGGCAATGGAATGGCGCGCATCGTCGCCGGTGATGCTATCTGTCTGAGTATTGGGAACCATACCTAATCAAAACGGCCTTCCTGGAGCAATACTTGATCGAGCAATACTTGGTCGATGCGGGGCTTTTCATCGATAACTCGCAGCCTGCAATTCGAACATTTCCGCATAGCGGCCACCGAGATGCGTCAACGCGTCGTGATCACCTTCTTCCGCAACGCGTCCCTTCTCTAGCACTACGATTCGGTCAGCCATCCGCACCGTCGAGAATCGGTGCGAAATGAATAAGGCCATCTTCCCGGAGGTCAGATCGGCAAAACGCTGAAAGACTTCGTACTCACTGCGTGCATCCAGCGCCGAAGTGGGCTCATCGAGGATCAGCACCTGCGCGTTGCGGAGATAAGCTCGAGCCAGGGCAACTTTCTGCCATTCGCCACCGGAGAGATCGACACCGCCCTCAAAGCGCCTGCCCAGCATTTGCTCATAACCAGAGGAGAGTTTTCCCACTACCTCGTCAGCCATACTTTTTCGAGCAGACTCCCGGAGCGATTGCAGATCATCGATCTGCTCAATCCGACCAACCGCGATGTTTTCTCTTGCCGTCATTTCGTAGCGCATGAAGTCCTGAAAAATGACGCCGATCTCCCGATAAAGGTCTTCGAGGTTGTAGTCCCGCAGATCCACACCATCCAGCAAGACTTGCCCTTCCTCGGGATCATAGAGTCGAGTCAGCAGCTTGACGATGGTGGTCTTCCCTTCCCCGTTTTCGCCGATCAGCGCCACCCGCTCGCCGGGACGCAAATGGAAATTCAATCCATTCAGTACCAAGCGTGAGGATCCCGGATACCGGAAGGAAACATTGCGAAATTCAAATCCGCGTCGGATTGGACGCGGCGCCGGCAAAGCATTGGGCTTCGATTTGATGGTGGGACGCATCTCAAAAAATGCCACCAGGTCGGTCAGGAACAAGGCCTGATCGGCGATGGTCGAAAGCGTTGAAAAAGTCTGCTGCAGGTTCGAGCTGGCATCTCGAATAGCGTTTGCCAGGAAAGTTAGAGTACCGAAACTAAACACGCCTGTAACCGTCCTCCAAACCGCGAACACATAGGCTGTGTAGTAACCAGCAGTTCCAATCGCGGAAAGAAAGGCACCTCCCGTCATCTTACGCTGCGCTAACGAAATGTCTTCTTGGTAAACCTGGTCTGACAGGCCCCTAAATCTCGTGGTCAGAAAATCTCGTAGTCCAAACAACTTTAATTCCTTGGCCGCCTCCTTACTGCCACCCAGAATGCGAAGGTAATCGAGTTGGCGTCGCACAGGAGTCTGGCGAAAATTCTTCTCGTAGCCCAAAAACGCGAAGTGCGTCTCCCCCACAAAGGCTGGAATCACACCCACAATCAGCAAAAGCAAGAGCCAAGGCGAGAAAAGCATGATCGAGACGGAAAGCGTGATTGTCGTGATCACCTGCTGGATGAGACGTCCAATTGCTTGGATCATGTACAGCCGGTCTGTGGCCTGAACACGGGCTCGCTCCAGTCGGTCGTAGAACACGGGATCTTCGTATGCCAACAGATCGAGCCCGGCTGCGTGTTCCATAACGCGAACACTTACGTAGTTCGTATACTTGCCCGCGAGCAGGGCATCGAGGTAATCGATCAGCCGGCTGAGTACCCCGGCGGTCACAGCAATGGCAAACTCGGTGGCGACCAGCCACCACAGCCTCCTACTGACAGCCTCATGAGTCGCGAGGATGCGGTAGATGGTGTCGATGATCAGTTTTGAAACCCAAAACAGCGCGAGTGGAAGTAAGGATGCAAGAACTCGGGAGATCAGCTCAAGAACGACGACGGTACGCCCGGACTCCCAAACAAACCGCAGCACGGCGGGGATATTGCGGAGAGCTGAAAGTCGCTCCCGCCATCCACCACGGAACTCTGATTTTTCCTTCATGACTGAATCAATACGGATCCTGTCTGCCAGAGGCAGTCGTCCGTGGCACTCATAGCGGCCCAAGTGTCAGTCGAGGTGGCGGATACTCCGAGAGCCGCCGAATCAATTCCATCTATATTAGGGCATTTCATCAAAATTAGGGCATTTCATCAAATGACGCTTCGATGAAGAAACAGCTTCTCGGGTTGGGTCGGATGAGAAAAACTCGGCAACGACAACTCTGGCAATATGTCGCTAGTATTTGTGGAACCCCGCTCGCTCCATTCCACGACGTGCTTCAGGGGTCTTCATAAAGGTATTCCAGACAAATCCGGTTCGCAGATTCTCTGCCATCAACAAAATGATTCCAGTGTCGATTCCGATCACGTCGGAGTCATACCAGTTATTGAGAGGATTGAACGCGTTTACGAAACCGTACTGACTCCACGCCGAGGGATAGCGATTTCGGATCGTCTTCAGAACACGCATCGTTTCCGCCGGCAGAAACGGCAATGACCCTCCGGCTGCACTTGGAACAACCGTGCCATCAATGGGTCCGGTCGCGGGAGGTCCGCCCCACGCGACATAGCCGTGCTGGGAGTCGGAAGCCGTAATTCCCCACAGATCGTCGCTGTAGTCCGGGAACTGCTTGCCTAACTCCACACAAAAACGCCGATGGACTTCAGTGGCAATCACAGAATTCTGGAAGTAATCCGCGTATTTATCGCGCTTGCCGCGAAAATCAAACCATGCCTGCGAATACTGATTTACAAAGAGCGGCGCAAACGACCCAATATACCGCATGCCATCATATTCAAATGCCAACCGCTTCCATGCGTTCCAAGTTTCTTGCTTGAGTGGATGCGCCGACGACCCCATACCCAGCAGATACATCATCATCAGTTCACTGTAGTAATCCCATCGTGAAGGAAGAAATCCAATCTCTGGCGTCCAGCCGTGGGTTAGCAGAGTCGTGTCCTCTGAGAGCCATGTCCAATCCACTCGATCGAAAATCAGATCAGCGAGTTGTGCGACCCCGGGATGACGAAAATGCTCACGGCAGGTAAGAATCCCACACAGCAGAATAGCAGTGTCGACCGAAGACACCTCCGAGTCGAACATCCGTTCCCCGGTTTCGGGGTTGGCAAAGTGGTAGAAAAATCCGCGGTGGTTCGGCAGCTTCTTCCACAGAAAGCGTAGAGTGACGAAAACTCGCTCGAGCGCAGCGTCTGTGGAGATGAAGCCCCGCTCGTCTCCAATGCAGAGAGCTGTGAGACCAAAACCTGTCGCGGCAATGCTGGCTGCGGCCCCCTGATTGGGGTTGTGAACGTTACAGCGGTCCTTAACCATCCCCGTTTTTGAGTTACCCTGCTCCCAAAAGAAAAGAAAATTTGCCTTCTCTACCTGGCTCAGAAACTGATCGTCTTCCGCCGATAGAACTTGGCCCTCTGCCGCATTCCCAACTGGAGGCTCCATCTCCAAAGCTCCCAGAATCTTCGGAAAGGGCAAACAAAGCGCTGTGCCCAGAACTTGGCGAAGTATCCGGCGGCGCGAAAGCATCTTGAATTTGGCATCAGTCATGCATTTTTGTGTTTCCGCTGACTCTGGCAACCTGCGAAATGACGGAACACAACTCAATGCCATTTATGGACAAAGCAAAGACCAGACATTTCTTTCATTATGTGTGCGACACAATAAATGATGCAAGCACGGCGTCGACCGTTGCTGTATTTTGAAAGAACGTTTGAGGCCGAATCTTCATCATAATATCTGCCGAATCTGATACTAATGACATTCAAATGACTCGTACTCACAAAATCGAGACTTGGGTTGCTGTAGTTGTCGCCATCTTGCTTACTGGAAGCATCATGGCACTCGTCCGCTGGCAGAAACGAAAGCCGATCTCGCTTTGGGGAGCTGTCGTTGTTCAGGATTCGGACCCCCGAAAACAGCAGCCGATCGCAGGGGTAGCAATTTCCGCCGGAGATCTCGCGATATCCGATACCAAATCTGATTCTTCCGGGTTTTTCATTCTCAGGCTCCGCAAGCCAATTCGAAAGGGGCACGCCATCGTTCTCGACTTTCATCACCCGCAATACCGCCCCCTGGTGCTGAACGATTTTGTCAGCAACAAGCTGTATATCGTTCATCTCGTTCCGCTATCTAACAATCCCGCTCCAGTGAATCAACCTGAAGTTAAAGTGGCCAATGTGCGGGTGAGGTATACCGTTAAGACGATGACCGAGGCAAATGTAGGGAGTGCCGTTAAAACTTTCGAAATTGAGAACAAGGGCAATGTGCCCTGCAAGGGCCAGCGACCCTGCTCACCTGACGGAAAATGGAAAGCGACCGTCGGGTCGGCTACCCTAGATGCGGGTACGGGCAATGAATTCCGCGATGCCCGCGCGTCATGCATTGCCGGCCCTTGTCCCTTCACGAAAATTGACGCAGACCACTTCTCGCAGGGCGGTCAGATCATCACAGTGTCAGCCAGTGACTGGTCCGACACCGCCTCTTTTCTGTTGGAGGCTGAGGTCTTTCGCCCCATGGTCACCCCAATGGAACACTGGTCATATCCGGTTATTTTAGGAGATGGACTCTCTTTTACACTGCCATCGGCTGCGGAGAGCGTAAGCATAGAGGCAGACCTCGACGGACAGACCATCATCTTTCCGCTAGGACCATCGCTTTTCTTAAGTTGGGCTGCCTGTGATGCGAATGTCAATCCTGACAAGGGCCGGGTTTACCGTTGCACACCGAAACCAGGATATCGCTTTCAATAACCTTTCAATAACTATGAGCAGATCGCTTCGGCAGTGCTAAACGATCAACTGACTGTGTTAGTGCGTAACAACCTTTTTGCTGGGGTTTTGTACCCTCGTAATGGTACTGGGCTCTGCTACTACAGTCAACGCCGTATATACACATCAATGTCGCGCGGCTACCGTTGCTTGGGCAATCCTGGTGCGCCCCACGCTGGTTCGCGCCGCAAATCCAGATGAAATGGCCAATCATATTCAAACCATCGTGTGGCCGGGTCAGCCTTATCCCTTAGGATCGACTTGGGATGGCGAGGGTGTCAATTTCGCCCTGTTTTCGGAACATGCGGAGCAAGTGGACCTATGCCTGTTCGATGTTTCGGGGAAGCGTGAGACGGCTCGCGTTCCGCTTCCCGAGCAAACCGACATGGTCTGGCACGGCTATTTGCCCGAAATACGTCCGGGCCAATTGTACGGATATCGTGTGCACGGCCCTTATGCTCCCGAGCAAGGACTTCGTTTCAATCCTCATAAGCTTCTGCTTGACCCATATGGCAAACAAATTCAGGGAGCAATCACCTGGGCCGACTCGCATTTTGGATATAAGGTCGGAAACAAGCAGGAGGATTTGTCTTTTGACCGACGTGACAATGCCACAGGAATGCCGAAGAGCAGGGTGATCGACTCCGCTTTTACATGGGGAACGGACGCGCCGCCTAAGATTCCATGGCACGAGACTTTGATTTATGAAACCCACGTGAAAGGATTCACCAAATGCCATCCTGACGTACCGGCACACTTGCGTGGAACCTATGCAGGGCTTGCCACGGCCCCGGTAATCGAATACTTCACACGATTGGGAGTGACTTCAATCGAGCTCATGCCCGTCCATAGTTTTGTGGATGATCGTCAACTTGTCGATCGCGGCCTGCGCAATTACTGGGGTTATAACTCTGTTGGGTTTTTCGCTCTCGAGCCCCGTTACATGGCAACCAGTTCAATCCACGAATTCAAGACCATGGTTAAGACTTTTCACTCCGCGGGATTGGAAGTGATTCTCGATGTCGTCTATAACCATACGGCGGAAGGAAATCATCTAGGCCCCACACTCTCACTAAAAGGAATCGACAATAGCACATATTATCGTCTGGTGGCCGACAATCCCCGCTATTACATGGACTACACCGGCACCGGAAACACGCTAAACATGCGGCATCCGCGCGTGCTGCAGTTGATCATGGATAGTCTGCGATACTGGGTTCTCGAGATGCACGTAGACGGATTCCGTTTTGACCTCGCCGCCACTCTGGCCCGCGAATTGCACGAGGTCGACCGCCTGGGAGCATTTCTCGACATCATCCACCAGGACCCTGTGCTCTCGCAGGTGAAGCTGATCGCCGAACCGTGGGACCTCGGCGAAGGAGGCTATCAGGTTGGCAATTTCCCAGTAGGATGGGCGGAATGGAACGACCGCTATCGCGATACCGTGCGTTCTTATTGGAAAGGGGACAGTGGAACCGCTGGAGATTTGGCCTACCGCATCACAGGTTCCAGCGACTTGTATGCTCACAGCGGGCGCCGGCCGTATGCGAGTATTAATTTTATTACTGCCCACGATGGTTTCACGTTGCAGGACTTGGTCAGTTACAACGAAAAACACAATGAAGCCAATGGCGAAGACAACCAGGATGGCAATAACAATAACCGTAGCTGGAATTGCGGAGTGGAGGGTCCTACAGACGATCCTAATATTCAAGCATTGCGTGCCAAGCAAAAACGGAATCTTCTGGCAACGCTTTTGCTGTCCCAGGGAGTACCAATGATTTATGGATTAGATCCGATCGGGCATACGCAAATGGGAAATAACAATGCCTATTGCCAGGACAATCACATCAGTTGGCAGAACTGGAATTTGCAACCTCAAGATCGCGATCTGCTGGCATTCGCGCAACGGATGATCAACCTGCGGAAGAGACATCCCATATTTCGCCGCCGGCGCTTTTTTCAGGGTCGCCCGATCAAAGGTGCAAATGTGAAAGACGTGTTATGGCTGAATGCCGCTGGCAATGAGATGAGCGAAGACGAATGGCGAGATGCTTCGGTTCGGTGCCTGGGTATGTTTCTCTCAGGTCAGGGCCTGAATGAAACCGATGAACGCGGACGGAAGCTCAGCGACGAGAACTTCCTGGTTCTCTTGAACTCTCATCATGAGGATGTGGGATTCACATTGCCGGCGTCTCGTCCGGGTGTGCGCTGGAGCGCATGGATGGATACGTCTCGCGAAGACGGCTTGCGCCCCGCGGATTACCATGATGCTGGGGCAGCATATCCCCTTCAAGCCCGCTCTCTGGTCGTTTTGATGGAGCGCCGGAAGAACGGCAGGAAAGAAGAACCGAATGAAGCGCCGTCATAAAATGCCGTTCGGCGCCGAGTGCTGTGACGACGGAGGTGTGAGTTTTCGCTTGTGGGCCCCTGCTGCACATCGCGTAGAGCTTTGCCTTGGGGACGCGAACGAATCAATGCGAATTCCTCTCGATCGGTGCGATGAGGGCTGGTTCGAGTTAGTAACCGATGCGGCGAGGCCTGGGAACCGATACCGTTTTCGGATCGATGATGTCTACCTAGTTCCCGACCCAGTTTCCCGCTTCCAACCACAGGATGTGTACGGTCCAAGCGAAATCATCGATCCCGCTGCTTTCGCATGGACAGATGAAACCTGGAGAGGACGCCGTTGGGAAGAAGCGGTCATCGATGAAATCCATGTTGGCGCGTTCACACCACGCGGGACTTTCGCGGCGGTGCGCGAGCAGCTTGACTATCTGGAGGATCTGGGAATCACTGCCTTGGAGCTGATGCCAGTGGCGGATTTTCCTGGCCAACGCAACTGGGGCTATGACGGTGTTTTTCAGTTTGCTCCCGACAGCACGTACGGCAAGCCCGAAGATCTCAAGGAGCTTGTTCAAGCCGCCCACAGCCGCGGAATCATGGTCCTGCTTGATGTCGTATACAACCATTTCGGCCCGGAAGGTAATTATCTTAATTCTTACGCTCCACAGTTTTTTACGGACCGCCATCATACTCCTTGGGGAAATGGGATCAACTTCGATGGCTACGAGAGTCGAGTCGTGCGGGATTTTTTTATCCACAATGCGCTTTATTGGCTCACCGAATATCATTTCGACGGATTGCGGCTGGACGCGGTTCACGCAATCGCCGACGATTCCGCACCGGACATCCTCACGGAATTGGCCGAAACCGTCCGAAGTTCCCTTGCGCCGAATCGTCATGTTCACCTCATCCTAGAAAATGACCGGAATCAGGCGCGGTATCTCCAGCGAACTCAGAGCTGCCAACCTCGAGCCTATACGGCCCAATGGAATGACGATGTACATCACGCATTGCATGTACTAATCACTGGCGAGAAGGACGGCTATTACTCAGACTATTCGCAACGTCCTCTCAATCAATTAGGCCGTTGTCTTGTTGAGGGATTCGCTTACCAAGGTGAGAGTTCGAATCATCGAGATGGGCTATCCCGCGGCGAACCCAGCGACGGTCTGCCACTAACAACATTTATCTCTTTCCTTCAGAATCATGATCAGATCGGAAACCGCGCATTTGGAGAACGGATCACCAAGATAGCGGACCCTCGCGCCGTTCGTGCTGCGACGGCAATTCTTTTGCTTGCGCCCTCTCCACCGATGATCTTCATGGGTGAAGAGTTTGGAGTGGAAACCCCGTTCCTGTTCTTCTGCGATTTTGAAAAGGACCTAGCCGCGGCCGTCACCAAGGGCCGGCGAGCTGAGTTTTCTCATTTCGCTGCTTTCAGTAATCCGGCGGATCGCGAGCAGATTCCGGATCCGAACGCGGCTACGACCTTTGAAGCATCGCGTCTGGACTGGAGCGCGGTCGCACAACCTCAACATCAAGAGTGGCTCTGCTTTCATCGCACTCTGCTGAAACTAAGGCGCGAGCACGTCGTCTCGCGTCTTGCCACTGCTTGTAAGCTGAGGGCGGTCTACGCAATCCACGGAGATTGTGGATTAAGTGCGCGTTGGAAGTTTCCAGATAATTCGGAACTGACTCTACAGGCAAATTTAGGAATCGCACCTCTATCGGGCTTTGCTACTCCAGGAACTTCTCAGGCAGGGCGGGTTATCTATACCAACGAAGAAGTCAGCGTAGACACTCTGAAACGAGGAATACTGCCGCCTTGGTCAGTGGTGTGGTCGCTGGAACCATGAAACCGCGATCGCACATTCCGATCGCTACCTATCGGCTGCAACTGAATCGAAATTTCACTTTCACTCAAGCCACCGAAATCGTGCCGTATCTTTCCGAACTTGGCATTAGCCATTGTTACATTTCTCCGTGCTTCAAAGCCCGCCCCGGCAGCATGCATGGATACGACATCGTAGATCACAACTCCTTTAACCCGGAGATCGGTAGCGCAGAAGACTTCGATCGCTTTGTAGCGGCTCTTCACGAACACAGCATGGGATTGATTCTCGATATCGTTCCCAATCACATGGGCGTGATGGGCAGCGACAATGCCTGGTGGCTCGATGTGCTCGAGAACGGCGAATCTTCAATCTACGCAAGTTTTTTTGACATTGACTGGCACCCGCTCAAAGAAGAACTCCATGGCAAAGTGCTGATTCCCGTCCTGCATGACCATTATGGCGCTGTGTTGGAGAGCGGTGAATTGAGACTTGTTTTTCACCCCGAGCGTGGCGAATTCGATATTTCTTATCGCGACCATCGCTTCCCCATCGATCCCAAGGAATATCCGCGTATTCTGCAGCACTGCGGGGCCGGGGCAATTGAGATAGTCGGCGAACAAAACCCCGATTCCCTCGAATTTCAAAGCCTGACCACCTCCTTCGGCCACTTGCCAGGGAGGCAGGAAATCAGCACGGATCGTATCGCCGAGCGCAATCGCGACAAGGAGATTAACAAGCACCGATTGGCCAATCTCTGCTCGAGATCGCCAGAGATTGTCGCTTGCATCTTTCGAGCGGTTGGTTCGGTCAACGGAAACCACGCAAATCCAGCAAGTTTCGAAGAACTTCACGAGCTCATCAAAGCGCAGGCTTTTCGCTTGGCCAATTGGAGGGTCGCATCCGACGATATTAATTACCGGCGCTTTTTCGATACGAACGATCTCGCCGGTCTTCGAATGGAAAATGAGAAAGTCTTCGAGGCGACTCACCACCTAATTCTTAGACTAGTGTCGGAAGGCAAAGTCGACGGGTTGCGGCTGGACCATCCCGACGGCCTATACGATCCAGCTCAATACTTCGAACGATTGAGGCGCAGCATTGAGACCGCGACTAATCCAGAGAAAGGTGTGCGCGACGGATTACGATCAGTGTCGGAAGGTGGATCGCAGGAGGTCTCAGAGAAAACCTCACGCTATGTGGTTGTCGAGAAAATTCTTACCGGGGCGGAACGATTACCCGCAGAGTGGCCCGTCTACGGCACAACCGGCTACGATTTCGCGAATCTCGTAAATGGCCTGTTTGTAGATCCGGCTGCAGTCATGCGAATGGAGCGCGTTTACCGAAACTTTATTAGTGCCGAGATCGATTTTGAAGATCTTGCCTACCGTTGTCGAAAACTTATTATTCGTGTTGCGCTGGTCAGTGAACTAAACGTGCTGGCCAATCACCTGAGCCGCATCGCTCTTTCGAAGCGCCGCACCTGCGACTTCACACTCAACAGCCTGCGCGACGCGCTAACGGAAGTAGTTGCTAACTTTCCCGTTTACCGCACTTATGTGAGTTCCTTAGGAATTTCGGAAAAAGATGCGGGCTACATCCGGCTCGCCATAGCCTTGGCCAAATTGAGAAGTCCCGCAGCGGACACCACCATCTTCGATTTCATCAGCGAAGTACTCTTGACTCGCATCGCTGAAGGGCAGGATCCCGCTTACCAGAATGCTGTTACAACTTTTGCTATGAAGTTCCAGCAATTCACGAGCCCGGTGATGGCCAAAGGCCTGGAGGACACGGCTTTCTATCGTTACAACCGGTTGGTCTCATTGAATGACGTCGGTGGCGATCTTTACCGATTCGGACTCACATCCACTGAGTTCCATGCCGCCAACCATGAACGCTCGCGTTCATGGCCTCAAACGATGCTGGCTACCAGCACGCACGACTCGAAACGCTCAGAGGATGTCCGTGCCCGCATTAACGTGCTCTCAGAAATATCGGGACTCTGGAGGCTCCGAGTACGCGACTGGCGACGCTTCAACCGCAGCGTGAAGCGCACGGTCAACGATCGACCCGCTCCCTCGCCGAACGACGAGTACTTGCTCTACCAGACATTAGTAGGCACGTGGCCATCGGAACTGCTAACTCAGCGGAGTAATAAAGACGACTGGAAGGCTTTTGCTGACCGGATCGAGAGCTATATGTTAAAAGCGATCCGCGAGGCCAAACAGAACACAAGCTGGATCAATCAAAATTCGGAATACGAAGGGGCGGTGTCCTCATTTATAAGGACATTGCTGACTCCGGGTCCGAAGAATCGCTTCCTCGACGATTTTCTGCCCTTCCAACGGCAAGTTGCTCGCATTGGGCTATGGAACAGCCTGTCACAAACGATTCTGAAACTCACTTGCCCCGGGGTTCCAGACATCTACCAGGGAAATGAGTTGTGGGATTTCAGTTTGGTTGACCCCGACAATCGGCGTCCTGTCGACTATGTGCTGCGTCAGCAACTATTTGAGTACTTCCACGGCTGGGGCGACTACCCTGACCAGTCGTCGATTGATCAGTTGCTAAAGAGCCCAGAAGACGGTCGACTCAAGATGTACTTGATCTGGAAAACTCTGCGCTTGCGTTGGGAGGAACCGGATGTTTTTGAACACGGCGAGTACTTGCCGTTAGCGGTGGCTGGCGCGAGAGCCGATCACACTATCGCATTCATCCGGAGATCCAAATCTGCAAGCGCGCTCGTTATTGCTTCACGCCTGAATGCAGGCCTACTCGACAATGTCGATGTCAATGTTCCACCTATCGGACCTCACATCTGGGAAGATACGCATATTCTGCTGCCGCCCTGCGCCTGTTCGAAGACGTATCGCAACGTACTAACGGGAGAGGTTTTGGGCTCCGCAAAAACTAATGATCACACAGTGATTAAGGTCTCGAATGCTCTGGCGGAGCTACCCGTAGCACTCTGCGCCTTGGGCTAATGGTTCGGTTAGCTTTCGACTCCGACTTTAAGCCTTTCGCAATCCGGTGAGTGCTCGATGTGCTCACCGGTCATCTATTGCAGGTCCAACCGAGTAATATTTGGGACTCGGATCTTTTGCGAATCACTCGCGACACAACCCTTGATCCAACTTCCAACTCTAAAAATGGGGGGAATAATCATGACCAAGAAAGAGAGTTCCCGATCTTCGAAGAAATCCAATAACAAATATGGCAAGGCTGCAGGTAAATCTGTCGAAAGCGCTATGCGCCGAAAGAAAAGAGGAACGCTTCGCTCGGGCAAGGCGGGTAAGGGTGGAGTTGTAGAGAGCCGCAAGCAAGCGATCGCGATCGGGCTCTCTGAGGCACGTAAAAAGGGTGCCAAAGTGCCCAGGAAAAAAGCGGATTAGAACTATGGGATCGCTGCATCTCATCTCTCTGCGCATCGCAACAAGTTCAGGTTGAACAATCGGTTGGCGCGCTCGATATCAACGAGGACAAAAATGACCCGGCGAAATCTTACCAACCTTGCAGCCTATTGAGGCAACTAAGGTCGAGGGATAGATGTCTATGCTCAATTCTCCGGCCAAACGGTTTTGCTCGCACTTCGCGATCAGTGTTGTGATCCTTACGTTGATCTCAGTTGCATCGGCGCAAGTCTCACAGCCGGAGCCACCCACTACGACATCCGGCGCCAGCGTCATTCCGGCAGCGGGAACTCCTAAGGTAGATGCGCAACAACCCGCTACGGCGGATGATTCAGCGACCCAAGAGCCGAATGCAGGCGACCAGGCTGGGATGTTTGTATTCAAAAAAGATGTTGAGGAGGTCATTCTTCATGCCACGGTGGTTGACGATCAACGGCGCCTAGTACCGGATCTGGGCAGGGATGCGTTCGCCGTGTTTCAGAATGGAGTACCCCAGACCATCACTGCATTCCATCGTCAAGATGTTCCTGTGGCTATGGGCATCGTGATCGATAACTCCGGCTCCATGCGTGACAAGCGGGATGAAGTGAATCGCGCCGTTCTAAACCTCATTCGGGCCAGCAATCCGCAGGACGAGATCTTTGTCGTGAACTTCAGTCGGAACTACTATCTGGATCAAGATTTCACCTCGGATGTGAACCTATTGCAAGCCGCGTTGCACCAGGTTTCGGCAACCGGAAGCACTGCGCTGTACGACGCGGTCGTCGCTTCGGCCATCCACCTCACAAATAACACGCGTCTCGATAAGAAGGTTCTGCTGGTTATTACCGATGGCCAGGACAACATGAGCCAGGAGACGCTGGAAGAAGCATTACACCGGTTGCAACAAACGAACGGTCCAACAGTCTATGCCGTGGGGTTAACAGACAATGGCCTCCAAAGACGAGGCCAGGAAGCACTGCGGCATCTTGCTCAAGGCACTGGTGGAGCAGCTTATTTTCCTGGAACTCTTGATCAGGTAGCAGACATCACACGGACAGTCGGACACGACATTCGGTCTCAATATACGATCGCTTACAGACCACAAAACCAGAACGGCAAACCTGACGACCAGTCATTCCGTGTAGAAGCGCACGCTCCAGGCTATGGAAAACTTACAGTCACTACTCGGAGCGGATACCATTACTCCGCGGAATCCTCTCATTGATGCGACGGAATTATTCACGAAGCAGGCTTCAGACGCTCTCTCTTACCAAATCCCTTTGTCGCTTCCGGTAATTTTGAATTCGAGCGCTGCGGCGGTGGCGAGGCCTGGGAGCAAACTCAGGCGCAAAGTGTTTTGAAGCTCCCCGTTGAGCAGCAGCCTTTTCCATTCAGACGCGTAGAGAGTCACGGCTTGGGGAAAGATAGGAATTCGAAGAAAGTTTCTTTTGAAGCGGACAAGTTCATTGCCAAATCGCGCCGCATCTGTCACTAGATTCGGCAATGAAAGGTTTTCACCTCGGTACGACTTGACGTATTCAGACACGATGACCAGATAAGTAGCCAATCCCGGCCAAAGACCTGCCGAAGAGGCTAAAGACTTCAAATACCCATAGTCGACTGCCCCTGAATCCACCAGCTTTGCATTATCCACAATGTCACAAAGCCGGACATAAAAGTGGCGATACATCCGTTGCAGAGTGCTAATCATCATGCGGTCTTCCGGAGCGGGCACCCTGAAAGTCTGCAAACCGAATTGGTCGGTGTAGGCTCGGGCAATTAGAGATTGGGTAATTGCGATTTGTTCACCCGTCTGCCCTAATCTTGCCACATGGACCTCGACTAGTTCGGGCAGGCCAGGAACGATAAAGTTCAGCTTGCCCGCCAATCGATCTCCCCAACTCCGCTCGGCGACGCGCGCCTTGAAACGTTCGCGCATGATGGCGATGACTTCGGAAGTCTTGGCATTGGTGTAAAGATCAAGATCGCTACCGAGGTCAGGCCAGTGGTCGAGAGACTTGATCACGACGACATCGCCGGCGGCTTCGAGGGCTTGGCAAATCGGAAAGAGAAAAGACAAAGCGTGGTGCACCCGCGCTTCTTCTTTGACGAGCGCTCGATCAATCCATTCCGCCTTTTCGCTGCCATGCGCCCCCAAAGCGCGGTGTAAAGCGGGAAAGGCGCGCATGATTACGTGATGGGATGTTGCGAGCGCCCAGAGTTCGCTGAATTCATTGGGTTTGACCGCCGAAATAGCTTCGGCAAGAGGTTCACTGCGATCGCGCAGTCGAACCTGGTCGTCTCCCAACATGGCCAGCGAAAGAAGTGTGAGATATCTTGTTGAGTTTTTTGTGACACTCATAATCTCGTCTCATGCCCCGTTATTGCGACGGTGGATTTTGCGTCGGCTCCGGTGGGTTCTCTACCGGCTGCAACGGTTTGCCGGACTGGGCGGTCGGCTCATCCACAAACGTGTTGTCCCGGCGTCGAAGGAGAATTGGTTCTCCCTGCCGGCGGCGAGCGGCACGCTCCCGAGTCACTCTGGACTCGACCCGCGTGTCACTGTCCTCTGCAACTTCAAACAATTTGTGACCCTCGTCCGAGCTTCGCGTTGCCAACACTACCTTTTCATTTGCTCCCGGCGCCTTCCGAGCACTCTCGTAGAAAAACTGGGCTGTCTCCTGGTCGCCTTCAAACTCGGACACATACCCAACATTATTAAGCGCAAACGCATTTTTAGGATCGAGTGCGTAAGCTCTGCGGAAGTCCTCATTGGCTGCCCGCGCGTCGTTGCGGTTGATCGCCGACACGCCACGCAGATTTAATTCAGCCGCCTGCGCCTCCGGTGTGTTGTGCGTTTCCATGCGATGGCGTAGCGCGTTAGCGTTCCCTGCCGCCATTTCGGTGACTGGTTTTCCTCTCCACGAACGAGCCTGTGTGACGACTGCGGTCGCGTTCGATTGACAGGCCACTGCGGCATCATAGTAGTGCAAGGCCTCCTGGGATTCGCCCTCCATCTCTTTGGCGACTCCAAGATTGTTTAGCGTGAACACATTGTTGGGATCGCTTTTCAATGCATGCTGCAAAAGCAAGTCGGCTTCGGGAGCCCGATCCTTCGACAGCAATCGAACGGCTTCAACGTTGTCGTGATTAAGTTGCAGCGGAAGGTCCGGTGTAGCGAACGCCACATTCATTGGTTGGCCTTTAAGTTGCGGCAATGTCGCCTGATCAATCACGGCATCCGTCGCTTGCTTGCTCGCTAAAACATAAAAGCGCTGCGCCCTGTCTGCGTCACCTCGCAGCTCTGAAGTGTAGCCCAGGTTATTGAGTGTAAAAGGATCATCGGGATCAAGAAGATAGGCTTTGTAAAAAAGCGATTCCGCCTTCTTGTAGTCGTGCTTACGGATTGCGTCGACGCCTTCCCGATTCAACCTTTGCACAGGCGTGAGATAGCCACGCTTGGGAACCGTGATTTTGATGTCTCCAGCACTAGCTTTTTGAGACGCTGGTGTCATCGCGCCAGCCACGAGAATAATTACCGCCCATCGAGTCCGAAACATTAAGCTATCCCTTGCGATTCACAATTTGCGTTCGTCCACTTTTTATTGCCGCCCTATTCGATGCGACACCATGGAATTTGTTTGTCGTCCGATTCATTCTTTTAGGGAAAATTTTGACCACCCAGCAATCAGGATCGGCATCCAAAGAAAGCTTCGAACTGCAGGCCTTTGCTGAACGACTACAGATCAGACTGCAGATAAAAGGGAGAGATCGTGCGTATCAATTTGCTAGGTTTTGTTCTAAGTAGTCTGACTCTGGTGGGCATCGTAAATGGGCAAGCCGCTCCCTCGCAGTCCGGCGAAAAAACGTCATTGGGGGCATCGGTGCCGTCATCGGCTGCATTAACGCCGTCCAACATAGAAACGCAGCCCCTAGTACGTGGAGCGTCTACACCCGATTCCGCTAGTCCTCTTCCAGATCTCCGCCAGCTTCCTCCGGCCAAAGCAACCCTGATTGGGGGCAACCTTGAAAAACTCGACCAGGTACGAGACCAGCTCACTCTTCGGCCATTTGGCGGAGGCCGGATGAAGATCCTGTTCGACGCGCGCACTCATGTCTACCGCGACGGCAAGCCATCTTCATCTTCTGATTTGAAAACAGGCGAGCGCGTTTATATCGACACTATCTTGGATGGCACAACCATTTTTGCCCGCAATATTCGATTCAATACCGATATGTCGGGAGGCGAGAGTCAAGGTGCTGTCCTGTCTTATCACCCCGACCGGGCTGAGCTATTGGTGCGCGATGCCCTCTCTCCCGAACCGCTGCGCGTGCATCTGACTTCCTCCACCCATTTTTTATTGGGAGATCGCTCGGCATCCGTGAGCGAATTGGCTCCGGGAACATTGGTCGCGGTCAAGTTCGATTCTGATAAGGACGGCCGTGATGTTGCCCGCGAAATTTCAATCCTCGCCCTCCCGGGAGCCACTTTCAATTTTGCGGGTCAAGTGGTTGCTCTGAATTTGCGCACCGGTCTTCTCGTGTTGACATCTGTCACTGACCGCAAGACTTATGAGATTTATTTTGATCCATCCGTGATCTCCGTGGACAGTGACTTGCGCCAAGGGGCCGACGTCACCGTGCTCACACGCTTTGACGGTACCCGCTATCTGGCGCAAAACGTCACAATAAATTCACCCTCCAAACCGTGAATCATGTTCTAGTCACCGAGATTGATCTGCCTTCAGTAAACTACATACGTCGTTCTATTTCGTGTGGCGAGTCGGCTCGGACAAGGCCGGCGGCATCCCTGTGAGAAGATCAAGAAGGTGATTGCTCAGATGAAAATGCGGGTTGCGCTCCCGCTATTGCTCGCGCTGGTGATGGCGCCAATGAGTGTAGCGGCGACGACCCGGCATTATTACATCGCCGCGGAAGACGTTACCTGGGACTACGCTCCCGGAGGACAGGATGTTCTCCATGGCCGGCAGATTCCGCTGCCGTGGGCCGGTCACACGCAGTGGAGCAAAACTCGTTATATCGAATACACGGACGCTACATTCTCCGTCTCAAAACCTCAAGCCAGCTGGCTGGGTATTCTGGGGCCCGTGATTCGCGCCGAAGTCGGCGACACGATCATTGTCGATTTTCTAAATCGCAGCCGAATGCCACATAGCATCCATCCCCACGGCCTTCATTACGACAAAGCGAACGAAGGATCGCTTTACCTGCCTTTTAGCGCGGGTGGCCGAGTGCCGCCCGGCGGTCATTTTACTTATCAGTGGTTTGCGGATGCCGGAAGCGGGCCCGGAAAAGACGATTCCAGTTCGGTGGTTTGGTGGTATCACGGCCACACCGATGAAGCAACGGAGACAAATGCGGGACTTATGGGTCCGATCATTATCACCGCGAAAGGAAAAGCCAATCCGGATGGCACGCCGAAAGATGTCGATCGCGAGTTCGTCGCTTCGTTCATGATTTTTGATGAACTAAGAGGAAAAGACGCGGGCATGTTTTATGGCATAAACGGGTACATTTTTGGGAACTTGCCTGGACTCGTCATGCGACAGGGCGAACGAGTGCGGTGGTATCTGCTGGGTATGGGTAGCGAAAAAGACTTGCACTCACCGCACTGGCACGGCAAGACAGTGGAATACAGAGGACGACATACGGATGTCGTGGAACTACTGCCGGGTAGTATGGCTTCAGCCGACATGATTGCGGATAATCCCGGCGTATGGCTCTTGCACTGCCATGTCTCAGACCACATGGAAGCTGGGATGATGGCGACGTACACGATTTATAAACCACCGCCCAAATCCTGCCCCATCCAATTTGTGTCGGCGGATTTCTGGAAAACCCCAGGAAAATTAACCGTTACCGTGAAGAATATTGGGCCTGACACGGCTGAAAAACTCGTGGTCGATTTCGATCACTTGACCTCCTCGCAGTCTCGGCATCGGCCTTATGCCCATCAATGGACATGGACGGACCCGATTGAAGCAGGCGCCGAGCACACCTTTGAGATGCCCGGTTATCTTCCCGACTTTACCAATCGAATTCTGGGCTGGGCGTTGTTTCCTGGGGCGATCGTTTATAAGGACGGCAAGAAATGGACTCCCGAACAAGATGGAGACTGCTTTGAAGTATTCTGGCGCGACAAAGACCATCCGCAATTGACTGTGTTGCCACCGTTACAGCGCGAGATGAATGAAGACTAGCCTGCTTGAACGAAAAGCTTCTCACCAACTGGGTAATCCGTCTTGTCTTCGCGTTGATCACGCACGAGCACCCTCTCTTAAAATTCGTCCGCAAGCTGGGGGGACTGGCACGGACTCGTACCTAGCTCGTTCTTCGTTATGATGTCCGATCTTTGCCTCCCTGCAGAATCAGCGTTCGGTATGGGTCCACCCTTATTATTGTCGCAGCCGGCGAAAAGCTTGGAATCTACATTCACACCTGCGGGAATTTCCCCAAGGCGCGGAAACACCGAACGCCGCCAAAAGCGTCTCTCATTTGGAAACAAAGACGAGGCAGCAATCGCGACTTCTTTCTTGCGCTTGTTAAGCTCAAACCAGCGCAGATAGTTACGTACGACACTGGGCATTGTCATCTGTATCGCGGCCGAGAAATTGTGCTGCGCCATTCGACGCTGTTGTTCTGGAGACCGCAAAATCGCAACCAGTTGGTCGGCAAGATTTGCTGCATCTCCGACTTTGTAAAAACTGATCGCCATATCTTCGTCCGCCGCCATGTCACGAAAATCGGTGATGTCGGCACAAACAATCGGTACCCCATATTCACACGCCTGATGGGCCGGGCCGCTGGACCCAGTTGCCGAATCGTAAGGCATAACCACAATACTGGTTGTGCGGAAAAGCTCGGGAATCGCTTCCTCCGGAACATACCCGCGGAAGTCAACTCTTGACCCCATGTTTTGTGATGCGCGAATTGATTCCCAATATCCTGGCTTGGTGTGATGATTAGCCCCGGCGACGATCAGCTTGGCGTTGGGCACTTTTTCCAGGACAGCCGGGAACGCTTCCATTAGTGTCTCCAGCCGCTTGTAGGTTCCCCAGTGTCCGATGGCCAGAATGCGATGCTCTGGATTACCTCGTTCCGAAAAATCCGGGGGACTTGGGCAAGGCGCAAACGTTCCATGCGTACCTAATAGAACATTTTGAGCGGAGTACTTCTCAATCAGCGTGCGTCGATATCCGGACAGTAGGACGGAGACCGAATTGGCCTTTAGCAACGTTCTCGTAGCTATGTCGCTCCCCAACCGGAACATTTTCTCTTGACGCACTCCCGCGCCGGCGAAATCGACATGTTCTATGATGTGGTGCAACGTGATATGAGTGTAGTATCCAAGAACACGGGTCAGAGCAGGCACACATAATCCGGCAAATGCGGCAACCGGATATTCTGGAGTGGCAAAGCTTGAGAATACGAGGTTGAACCAGACGACATCGGGTTTCAGTTCCCTTATGGTCTTTAACAAACGCGCTGGCGTTGCCAGACTATTGAATTTCCAGCAGCGAATTACATCAAAACCGGGCAGTTCGGCTTGTTCCTCGGCTTTGAGCGACTTTCCGTTCTGATCGGTGGCAAATTCATAGTCGGTCAGTTCGTCAGCGAGAATAGTCAAACTGATGTGTGGATTACGTTGTAGTTCGCGAGCGATATAAAACGCGTACTCGTTCAACTGGCGTCCGCTCGGAGGAAAAGTCGCGACTAAACAAATTTTCATCGGTCCCAATCTCAAAATAAGCTAATACTTATGTAAGGTCTCAGCTGCTGATTTTGTCCACCCGTAAAATTGAAGAAAGTCTCCTGTTGCATTCCTGCCGAAAAACGAACTGGATACCGCAATTCGACTTGTTCGCCTGGGTCTTTGAACTGGCGATGGATCGGCATCTGATACGAAACGGCAAAGCCACTCTGTACCGCGTCGTAGGCGTGGAAACCCATATTCCGCGAATAGGCAGCCGATGCCTGTAGGCTCCAGTTGCGAGTCGCGGCGATGTCCACGCTTCCGGCCGGACGCAGTGCCTGCGCAATCGCGTACTTGCCGAACTCGATCCGCCACGCCCGCAGGTCCTCCGCGACAGCTCTAAAGCTGAATCGCTCTGAAACCCTGTGTTCGAGACCAACGTAAGCGGAGGTGTAGTAATTCACGCTATACACCGGACGAAACTGCTGATCAAGAGCCCCCCAGCCGGTCACTAAGGCTGTCTTTCCCCAAGGCCGCCCAACGCGGAAATCAAGTGCCGCACTCAGATCGCGTGAATGTAGGTTGCTTTCGGTGAATGGTCCACTTTCACGGATCGCGTAACCGTTTACCGCAACCATGTTGAACAATGAACTGGTCGACATATAGACAAATTGTCGAAAAAGATTCTGATTCATTTCAGTCGGAGACAAGGAATCCCGCCGGATGGTTTCCTGAACACCAGTATTGAAAGTAAATACGCTGTTACTCAGGTGAAGCGTTGGATTCAGCCCAACATTAAAGGAGTAATCCGTCGTATCGCGGTTGACGATCGAGTCGGCGCTGGGCACTGATATTTGCCCGCGGGCATTTCGCACTTGAAAGAATCCGCTCGCATCCGGCCAATCGCCGAGGTGGAGATGATATGCGCCGGTCCATTGCGTCTCGAGCGAGGAACGGGGTGGCGGAAGCAATCCCTGACGGCCCGGTATCGGATTTGGAACATCCAACTGAGCGTCCAGCGGGTAAACCGTCGTGTCTTCAAAGATCGGTGCCACGGAAAACGTTGAAAGGAAGCTCACCGTGCGGTCGATCCGAAGTCCTTCATTGGCTCCTGCCTGAAGCAGATTCTGCTGAGCCGTTTGATCCTCACCCGCTGCGTTAGCGGCCTGTGCGAAAGCGGTGAGCGCCTGTGCGTTTTGATGTTCCTGGCGATAAACGTTGGCTTTGGCAAGCAGATACTGATAACTAGGTTCGCTATCCGCTGAATTGCCGAGCAAAGAGAGTTGATCTTGCGCCTTGACCGTGTCTCCGACCGCCAGGTAGGTGTTAGCCATGCCGATCCGTACAGCGCTGTCAGGCGCGCCTGCTGCCAGAGCATGTTGAAAGTAGGTCTGCGCTAATTGGTAATCGTGCATTTCAAGGAATAAATCTGCAGCCTCCATCAACTGCTCGCCGGTGGCTGGTAACGTCTCACCCGTCTGGGCTTCCATGAGGGCTAATGCAATCTGCCGCTGGGCATCATTCGGATGCCCCTGGCCGGCCATTACCTTGGCGATGGCCAGACGCACACTTACCCTATCGCTATCTGGCCCGGCGAGATTGGGCGATTCGAGCACTCTTTCAAAACGCTCCATGGCAGCCTTCTGGTCGCCTAACAAACCCAAAGCCTGGCCTGTGGAAAGCAATACTTCACTTTCTTCTCGTTTCTGATCAGATGTCGCCGGCTGCGTTATTTGCGAATGCTGCTCCGCCAGTTGCACATAGTGAAAGGTTTGATCACGATCCTGCAGTTGAGCGTAGGCACGCGCAAGCTCTGCATAGATAGCGGAATTGTCGGGGGAAAGCTTTTCCGCGATTTGCAGCTCTTGGATCGATTCGTGATATTGCCGTTGACTATACAACGTGTTGGCCAATGCGAGGTGCAAGTCTCCGTCATTTGGCGAATACTTCAAGGCAACGCGATACTCGGCGGCGGCTTTTGAAAACATTCCATTTTGTCCGTACGCGGTTGCGCGAATCAGGTGCACAGGCAGTGAATCGCCCATTTCCTCCTGCGCCAGTTGCACCTCTCGCAGGGCCATTCGAGAACGATGCATATCAAGGCTCGTGTAGGCGAGCCCCAGGTGCGCTTCGCCATTCTCCGGCTCGAGCTTAAGCGCTGCCTCAAAATCTGCAGCAGCGGATTGCGGCTGGTGTAAGTCGTGCGAAACATATCCGCGATTCACATAAGCCGTTACGGCATTAGGATCTCGGTTCAAGGTTTCAGTGAAGTCTTTCTGTGCCTCAGCCAGTTGTCCTTCGTGTTTGTGCACATATCCGGTCAGCAACGGCATATCGGGCTCTTTCGGAAGCACTCCGTTGTACTTCAAGGTTAGTTGCAACAGTGCGTCATACTGTTGGAGGTTGAGCAGATCGTAACCAAGATAGACAATTACATCGCGATCGGTGGGAAGCTTCTTGATGGCTTCTCGTCCCACCTCCGCGGATTGCTCATAGTCCCCTTTGAAGCTCAGATACCTCTCTTTTTCCCTCATGACCTGAGGATCGTTCTGCATCTCGCTGCTCGCTCTGCTCAGCCACTCTGCCGCCGCGGGTAAGTGATGAGTTTCGATCGCCGCGTTCATTCCCCCAGCAACGATCAAACTATTTTTTGGAGCGAGCTTGTTACCCTTGCGATAAGCACCTTCTGCTTTTGTGAAGTCCCGGCGCGAGGTATACAGATCGCCCAGCGCCAAGTAGGGGATGTACAAAGTGGGGTAAGCTGTCGCGAGTTGCTGGAAATATTTCTCGGCGTCCTGATCGCGCCCAGCGGCGCGCGAAGCATAGCCTAGAGAGGTGAGAGCCAGCCGGTTCACAGGATCAATCGTGAGGATCTTCGTGTACACCGCGATTGCTTCATCGGTGCGCTTGAGTTTTACTAATAGATCTCCATCGAGTTGCAGACTGTTGGGATCCTGAGCATTGATCGCCAGTGCCTCCTTAAGATCGGCTCCCGCACCGTCGAGGTCACCGGTATTCATTTTGATTAATGCTCTCAGGCGCAATAATTGCGGCCTATCGGATCCCTGATCATCCAACGCGCTAATTTCCATCCGCGCGATTTTAAGATCGCGCTGAGCTGCATTTGCGTCGCCCAAGCTCTGATGCAGTTCCGCCAAATTCATATATAACTGAATGCGATAGAGCGATCCCTCAGCCGGACTTTGGGGCAAGTGAGTCAGGGCCGCGTCGTATTCACGAACCGCGTCCTCATCACGTTCCTGGAGTCGCGCAATTTCTCCGCGGATGGCGTGCAAACGATAATGTTCCGCATCGAGAGCTGCCGCGCGAAGAAGAAAAGGCTGAGCGTTCTCAATGGAACCGGCTGCCACATCGGCCTGCGCCGCCGAAAGTTGCAAGGCCAAATCTGCGGGTGCGGCATTGGCGGCCTGCGCGTACAATTTTGCGGCCTCATCCTGCTTGCCATCGAGCTGGTAAGTGTAAGCGAGTTCAGCTTTCATGTCGGGTTTAGAACTGTGAATTGACTCAAGGGCAGCAATAGCCGCCGTGTAGTTTCCAGTTTCCCGATAGAAGGCACCCAACGATCGCTGAACATCGGGATTATTTGGGTCACGCCGCTTGGCCAACTCAAGGTACCTGTCAGCCATGTCGAGTTGCCTTTGATGTTCATAAGCAAGTGCCATCAGCAACTCCGCCCGTGCGCTGGGCTGAATTTGTTCCGCTCGGCTCAGCACATCAAGCGCGGGAGCATACTCTCCCGATCGCACGAATAGCTCTCCCAACAACACGGCATCATTGATTCGCTTGGGGTCGGACGAAAGTGCCTGATTCAGAAGATGCTCAGCCTCCTCATTCCGGCCCATCGTGCTGTAGGTCTGAGCGAGCCCGGAGAGCCCATCGAGCGCGGACGGATTCAGGCGAAGACCACAGCTATAGGCATCTACGGAAAGCTGCGATTTTCCTGCGAGGCGCGCCGCATATCCCAACAGGAACCATAGCCGAGGATCATTTGGGGCAGCCCGCGCAGCGCGCTGTGCATAATCAACCGCAATTGCGTAATTGCCAGCTTTCAGGGCAGATTCCGCGGCTCCTGCAAGACGTGCATTTTGAATATTCGATCCCCACCCGAGTGACTTATTTGCAGCCGGCGTTTGAGCGGTACTCTCAGGCTTTTCAGCAGAAGAAGACCCCAACTTATACGTCTGCGCTGGCAGGAAACAAACAAGCGCGACAATGAGCACAGATAAACACACGGCCCTCAAGTACACCTGCACGGAACTCAAAGTATCACCATCGAAGTTAGCGAATTCCAAAAGGGTCTTCGATTCGAAAATCGACCTAGATGTTGGCTGCATCCTGTTTTACCTCTTGGCTTGCTATCTTCGATAAACACGGCAACCTCCGGTGATGGCCTCGAATCCAACTCCGTTCGAGAGGAAGCTACGAGGAAGCTTTTCGAGAGGAAGCTGAATCTGTGGAGAGAATCAAATACATCGCCCCCAAGGCTGTCACAACGGCAGCCATACCGTTGAGCTTCGTCTTTCTGGCGGCTCTCGCAGTTCACTTGCCGCTACTTCTCATGAAGTTGCCGCTGAAGTCGTACGACACGAATTTCCATATTTTCTTCGCGTCTCACTACTTGCATGACTGGTTCAATCCCTGGAACCCGAAATGGTATGCGGGTTTTTCCCAAACCACATATCCTCCCTTGCCGCAGCAGTGGCTGGCATTGGTGTCACGGCTCATCGGATTGGATATGGCATACATGGCGGTCCAGTTCGTTGCCATTTTGCTTTTGGCGCTCGGCGTTTATCGATTTTCTCTACTTTGGGTAAGTCAACGCGCCGCAACCTTCGCGGCCCTCGCCAGTGTCTTTCTTGGTTCAGAGTCTTTTCTCGTTTATTCAGCGGGGCAATTATCCACGACATTTGCAGCGCCACTTTATTTGAACGCGCTGCCTTACCTCTTTCAGTGGGTCCGGCATGGCAAAGGGCGATCTTTTGTCAAAGGCGCAGCGCTCTTAGTGGCTGCCGCTGCTGCCCATCACGCCACTCTCCTCTTCGGGTCAGTACTCTTCGCGCTGCCCGTGCTCATACTGGCGATTTTTGATCGTGAGAACGGCGAACAAGTCTCGGCTCCAGCATTTCTTCTCCGCATCGGCAGCATTGCTCTGGTTGTCGGCGTCGCGGTTGCCCTGGTACTTCTGCCGTTTTGGATTGCGCTGATTCACTATCCCGTTACGCAGACTCCCATTCCCCACGCGAGTCGTGCGAATTACATATTGAGTCCCGAGTGGGGATTGAATTACTTCGTAGTCCCCTATGGAGCTTTGATTCTGGCCCTGCCTTTCATTTTGTTGCGAGGTTCTTCTATCGCCCGCCTTCGTCCACTGCTTTTCGGTTTTTGGGTCGCATTTTTGGTTGGCCTTGGGGGGACGACGCCAGTGGGCCGACTGCTGTTAGGTCGGGCTTTCGATGTGTTGACCATGGAGCGATTCAGCTACTGGGGAACTTTGCTGGCTCTGCCTTTCGTGGGTATTCTAGCCGCCGAACTTATCGACCGATTTCAGTTGCGTGCAGTAGTCGGGTTAGCTGTCGCGGCGTCTGCTACCTGTGGTTTGGCGGTGGCATGGGCAACTTACCGGCCAGCAGATGCCGCAGATTTCAAGGTGGACACAGTGGCCGCGTGGCTTAATCGTGACGGTCACGACAAATATCGCTATATCACGCTGGGATTTGGCAACAAGATTTCGCGACTGGCCGTTCAGACCGACGCCAGCAGTCTGGATGGCGAATGGAATTCCGGCCGCATGCTGCCGGAATTGACTCAGCACGGGGGCGCAGCACTAACCAGTTCCAAATATTTTGGCGAGGCAGGACTTGAGGGCCTAAGCGCAATACTCCATCACGCAGATCGTTACGGCCTGAAGTGGATATTTGTACGCGATCCTTATTACGAGCCTCTCTTGGTCTTTGGTGGCTGGCGTAAAGTGGACAACCTTGACGATAGGACCATCACCGTGTGGAGCAAAGACGACGTGCCACCCGCGGTCCCCGTCAACGCGCCACAGATCCCTCCGCATTGGCAAGGGCTCATGTGGGGAATCCTTCCCATCGGCAGCAGCATCGTCGCGATGCTGGTTGTCCTGATTCCCGAAAAACGATGGCTCAGCCGGCCGGTCGTTCAACGCTCCCCAACCCATGAAAACCTTGTCCCTCATAGGTTGATCTCATGATCACCGGACGCCTTCTCGCTGTCGGCATCGCAGTCACGACAGTTGCATTAATCGCAATAGGAACTCTATGGCCCGCTCCATCCGCGATCGCGATGGCGGGTTCTGGAGCAAACCTATTGCATCCTTCGTCAACACCACAAGCCGCAGTCGAGAATCTGGCGCACGAAATCGGCCAGCAAGCTTGGGAAACCGCATATTCCAGCCTCGCCAACAAGAATGAATTCAGCCAAGATGATTTTAAGCGGGACTTGACCGGAAGTTATTCGAGCCTTCGCACCTACGCGGCGTTGAATAACTTCGACTTGCGGCCGCTTCACGCCACGGCTGATGAAGCGCTGATTCAGCTCAAGTTACACTGGTCGACCGTGGTAGGAATGTTCGTCGACACCCGCGAGCTTCACGTCGTGAGAACCGGAGACCGCTGGGAGGTCGCATGGCCGATTGTCAAAGAACCGCGGGTACCGCCGCAGGTGATCGCGGTGAACTATCTGCGCTGGGATGTGATCTACCGCGGCCCTGAAGATGATTGGGGCACCCAGGATGTCGAAGCGCCGCATGTACGGATCGTGGATATGCATCCCGTGGAGCGCAGTGACGGAGTGATCTTACTGGGAGAACTTCTGAATGAGGATGTCGTCCCCGCCTTTGTCTCGGTCAAAGCCACTCTGCTCGCAAAAAACGGCGCTGTGATTGCATCGGAGGGCAGCTTCGACAAAATTTGTCACACTCTCTTGCCGAAACAGGTCACTCCATTTCTGATCGCATTTCACAATATAGAACTGTCGCAAGTAGATAGTGTGCACATGGAACCGTCATCGAGTCTCATCGCGGCGTCCGCGGACCCCGTGATTGAGATTGAAGATCAGAAACTAAATCCAGCGCCTGGCGCTTCTCTTACCGGAAAACTTGTTAATCAAAGTGGCCAGGTGGTAAATGTGGCGCACGTCCTCGGGACTTTCTACGACAACGCCGGGCAACTGCTTTGGGTGTCGGATCAGTATGTCGACCGTGCACTATTGCCCGAGACACCGGTTTCGTTTGCCATTTCTATTCCGCCAGACATCGCCCGCAAAGTTAGCACTGAGCGCGCAGTCGCTACCACCTATAGCTCGGACCGGTTCCAATGAAGTTCAGGTTCTCATCTCTCTTGGTTGGATTAGTACTCGCCGTAGTGCAGTTGGCGCTAGCGCAAACCAGCGCCTTGCGTTTGCCTCGAACTATCGAAGCAGGAAGCAAATTCTCCATTCAAAGCAGCGGGAGTGGCAAAGGAATCCTTTACATCGTGGGCCCAGGGCAGGTCCTGCGACGCAACATCCAGTTGGGAGAAACGACTTTCTTTGCTCCTGGGGATCTGCCTAATGCCGGTCACTATCTTGCAGTGTTGGTGAAAGAATCTTCGACAGATACCGGCGCCTTCGATATTACAGCTGCAAGCCAACCCGCGACTCTAAGCTTTCTCGCCAAACCTTCCCGCCTTCCAGTTGACTTACGCGATGGCATAAGTGGCGTTGTCTATATCTTTGACACATTCCATAATCTGGTTCTCCAGCCCACGCAAGTATCGTTTCAACTGTCAGGTGTCGCGGGCGCTGGGCAAATACAGACAGTGACCTCCCACGATGGCATCGCCTGGACAAAAATGAATTCTGGAGCCAAGGAAGGCGCCGCGCAGTTTATAGCTCGAACTGGAAACGTCAGCGGCATCCGCATGATACAGCAAGTTCCGGGTGATCCCTGCAGCTTAAGAATAAATGCCCGTCTGTCGTCCCAGCCATCATCGGGTCAACGACTGAAACTAGAAACCGATCCGGTACGTGACTGTAGCGGCAATGCTGTGCCGGATGGAACGATTGTCACCTTCACGGAAAGCTACAACGGCGGAGAATCCACGGTTGACGTCCCTGTCAAACAGGGGGTGGCACGAACGGAAATGCCGGCTTACAACGGGGCAAGAATTTCTGTTGCAACTGGTGTCGTAATGGGGAATGAGATCCGTTGGGGCAAATAATGAAAAGAGTAAGGAAAGAGACTGGGCGAAAGCAAAGACAACGACAATCCACACGAATTCTTCTGATCATGTGCATGGCTCTCACCGCGATGTCTGTTCTCGCCTCCGACCAACCTGCAGTGCGGATCGAGCCAACGAATTCGGTCGGACCACGCCCTCTGGAAAAGCAGACTGAAACCGCTGTGATCCGCGATTACTTGGAATCTTGGAGCAGCTTGAGTAGCGCACTGGGACAGAATCGGGCCGATCTGCTCGATGCGGATTTTGTGGGCACAGCCAAAGAGAAGTTGGCAGCGACGGTCGAGGAGCAAACCAAGCTTGGGATTCAGACTCGTTATCGAGATACTTCGCACGATCTTCAATTGGTCTTTTACTCCCCTGAAGGACTATCTATTCAATTGCTGGATACGGTTGAATACGACCTGCAAGTCCTGGATCACGACAAACTTCAAACCACGCAGCACATCCGCGCACGCTATGTCGCCGTGTTAACTCCAACGGAAGTACGTTGGAAAGTGCGCCTTTTCCAGGCAAAACCCGCCGAATAACCTGTAGATTCCAAACTTTCACGCCGTATGAAACGAAACATAGCAACAAGTTCGACCATAACTGCAATCTAAGGAGGGTAAGAAGGACAAGCAATGATGGTTAGAGACGAAAGGGCAGCCACGCATTAAGGGAGGCATTACATGATCTCGGTCGTAGTTCCTATTTTCAATGAAGAGGAACTCATATCCTCGTTCCACGCAGCGCTTGCCAACTCCATGAACGGCGTTGGCGAAGACTGGGAGGCAGTGTATGTAAATGATGGCTCCAAGGACTCGTCTCTAAGACTGCTAAAAGAACTGCAAGCTGAAGACGCGCATGTTGTGGTGGTAGACCTCTCGCGCAACTGGGGGCATATGGGTGCGATCTCCGCAGGCCTGCAGACCGCTCTCGGCGATGCCGTTGTTTTAATGGATGGCGATTTCCAGGATCCTCCAGAAGTTGTGCCGGAATTGGTAGCTGCGTGGCGGGGCGGAGCGAGAGTCGTTACCGCCGTGAGAAGGAGCCGGCAAGAGGGCCGTAAGGTCTTAGCCATATTATTCCCGATTTTTTATCGCGTGCTGGGAGCACTCTCAGACTTCCCAATTCCCCTCAATGCAGGAATCTTCGGCCTTCTTGATCGACAAGCGGTGGACTCGATTAATTCTCTGAGGGAACGCAATCGGTACCTGCCAGGACTCCGCGCCTGGGTAGGTTACAAGACTAGTGTCGTTCTCTATGATCGCCAAGACCGGGCAGCTGGCGAAGGCAAGCTCACGTTTCTAAGCCGAATTAAATATGCAATGGACGCGATCACCAGTTTCAGTTACAAGCCTCTTCGACTCAGTTTCGGTTTGTCGGGGATTACGGTCTCATTGGCAGCTATTTTGGCGCTGTGCGCGGCTTTTTCAAATAACTCCTTAGGATACGGATTAGGTGCTGCGATTTTTCTCGTAGGAGGACTTCTGCTGTTATCCTTAGGCATACTCGGCGAATATCTTGGACGTGTGTATGACGAAGTTCGGAGCCGTCCGCTCTCCATCATTGGGAAAGTTCATTATGCTTCGCAGCTGAGCTCCACCCGTATGACCATGGATCGTGGGGAAATAGACGCTCGAGAAATCGAACCGGAAACTCAGTTTCGAGTGGCTTCCTAATCCCACCTCGGAAGTTACTGTCCGGCGGGCGACTGCGAACCGGGACCGCACTTAGCCAGCCCGCGTTCAATCGCCGTGCCCTCCTCATAGTCGTTCCAGGTTGCAATCAACAAAAAAGGCAAAGGACGATCAACCGAGTAGTACTGCCGCCACAGATTCATCGTATCTGCAAACGTTTGGCCACAGCGCTGAGATATATGCCGGTTAAGACCCCAGGAGGCTTTTTTGTCATCGAACCCTGCCCAGGCCCCACCTACCGCAATTTTGTCCGGATATTTGGACTGCATCTTGCTATAAAAACCTTCGAGATAATCTTCTCCCCAGTTGCTGCCATCTGCCGTCCACCCGTGCTTCCCGGGATTTACCCATGCGTAAAGCCCATCGAACGCAGCCGGAAAGGACGAGGCACCTGGGTCGTCTTCATAGATAAGCAATGGAGGCGGGTTCCACTTATTGATCGCTGCCCGCACTCGGTTCCAATCGGTATGTGATCCTTTTGGAAAAATAAAGATTACAGGACGGTCGTTGTAAGTGAGATAGGCCTGATGGCCGGGCGCATTCGGCGAAAGATATGTATCACGGAAATAGCTGAAATCTGCGAGCGCTTCATCGGTCGCTCCATTTTCTTCGTCGGTTTCGTCGTACATCATCGAAACATGGAAGTGTTTCTCGGCAGCAATGGCCTGGATCTGGGCGTAGGCACGGTCGATAAAAGGTTCGCGATCTCCATACCAATCCACCACGAAGCCAGAAATTCCCTGAGCTTTGGCCCGATCGATCTGTTTGCGTATCACTGCAGGATCTTGAGAGGAATAGCCGACGGAAATGTGCCTCGGGTGCCCGAACCAAGGTTCGTTCACAGCTAGGATTTGCGGCAAAGCTTGGGTCGGAGGATCACTCTGGCGCAGAGACTGATGCACGCGCTGCTGAGAACATCCAGGCAGCACCAGTAGAAACGCAAATGCAACGGTCGCACAAAAGGAATTTGGCATAAGCTGCTGCTTTCGTTAGAGGCGGCGAGGGTAACTTCGGTTGTCGCGACCAGAGCAGCAATCTAAGCGCCCCACCTCCGGTTCGTAAGAGTCTGAAAGCAGCCTAATTGTCGGTTTCCGCATCAGAAGTGCTGCTGAGAGGGGAGCCCCAGTGAGCGTTTCGCAGTTACGCGCCAACTTCGAACGCCGCATTTGTTTCCTTTACAGGTTTCCATTTTGAATAATGTGGAGCCCCAAGAACGTGAATAGTCCGAACCGGGAATCGAAGAGTCTCCAGGCCCGCATTCTTTCGGGAAGTTTCGTGTTGCTTTCGGGATCGGGCCTGGCGACAGCTATCAATTTCATCTACAACATAGCAGTTGCACGATTTCTTGGTCCGACTGGCTTCGGTCAGGCTACAGCAGTTTATACTCTTCTTATTCTGCTGTTGTCCGTTACTCTTTCTTTCCAAATTATTTCTGCAAAGGTGGTTGCGCAACACAGCTCTTTGGGGGATAAGAGGGCAGTTCATGTAGGCTTCCACAGAAGCGCCTGGGCATGCAGCATTCCAATCGCGCTGCTCCTGCTGCTTTTTCAGAAAGCAATTGCGAACTACCTTAATTTACCTAATCCGATTCTCATTGTCCTACTCGCGATTGGAGCCGCTTTTTACATTCCATTGGGAAGCCAGCGAGGTTATCTTCAAGGTGCTTACGGCTTCCATCGACTGGCCGTCAACCTCGTTCTGGAGGGATTGGTTCGACTCGGCGGGTCTCTCTTACTTATCAAGTTGGGTTACGGTGTCCCCGGAGTCATCGCGGCCAATGTCGCCGCGGTTGCGGCGGCCTATCTCGCCACTGGACCCCGATTCGGGGCCAAGACACCGAGCGTTCCCCGTCTACCGGATGTGTTTCGCGAAGCGTTGCAGGCAGTTGTCTTCTGCAGTGGCCAAGCCCTCATCAACAATTGTGACATTGTGTTAGTGAAGCATTTCTTTCCGCCAACAGAAGCAGGAATCTATGCTGCCGTGTCATTGGTAGGCCGAGTAATTTTTTTCTTCTGCTACGCGGTCGTAAATACCATGTTTCCGTTGGTGGCGGGCACGCGCAAGGAGGAGAGAAATCACAGCCTCCTTGCAACTTCGCTGTTGATCGTGTTAGCCATTGGTTCCGCACTGGCTCTTGGCCTTCGTGTAGCGCCCGCTGGAATTTGGACAGCATTCTTCGGCACACAGTTCGGGGTTGTGGGGAAATATGGCTTTCCCTACTTACTGGCTTTGTACGCTACCTCGACCGTCATTTACTCGCTCAGTGTGGTAATCATCACTTATGAGATGGCTTACAAGATCGCGAATACGAGCTGGGTGCAATTGGCCTTCAGCGGCATCCTAATCGCCGGCATTTATCGTTTTCATTCGTCTTTACCGCAAGTTATCTGGATACAAGTGGTGTTGATGGTGGTATTACTGACAGTTGTCGCGGTGCCATTCCTGATCAAGTCCCTTACTGGAATGAGCAATCCGCAACAAATAGTAGTGGCCTCAAACTCGATCAGGATTATACGTCGGGTCTCGGAAGACGAGGTCATCGCAGAATTTCTAAAGAGCGATTTCAACAAGTCCGCATTCGAGGAATACCAGGACTCTCTGCGTGGACTGGTGGTAAATCCGGACCTCGACGATGCTGGCGAAAATGCAAAGCGGCGTGCACTGTTGTTTACCCAACACCTTTCATTGTGGAGCGAGTTGCCCAAGGGAACAGAATGGTTTGAGGCCGAGATCGGGCCGGCAGACCTTGGGCAGATTCGTGTGTTTCCGCGGGCCCGATGGCGGAAACTCGCGCGGGGCAATTTTACTCTGCCTGTCATTGTCGAACGCATACGCACATTTAGCAGCCATAACGTCATGGAAGATGTATTCCTGTCGAAGATTGCCGGGATCGGCGATTGGCTCCGACTGAATACGGATCCGGGCGCGGTGCTTCTGATTGGCCTTAATGAGAGCGAACCCTTCACGATTTTGGATGGAAACCATCGACTGGCAGCCGCCATGCTGACATCTCCCGAGAACGTGCAAAGGTTTCGATTTTTGTGCGGACTCTCCCCGAAGATGACGAAATGTTGTTGGTACCGAACAAATGTGGCGACCCTTTTTCGATATGGGACAAATCTATTAACTCACGTGGCACACAATCCCGAGGCTGAACTCGCACGACTTCTGCAGAGCTCTTGAGAACAAAATGATGCGCTCTGACTCTACCGCAAAGCCTTCTGTCCTCTACAGGCAAGACTGGATAGACCCGCCGCCATGACCAATATACGTTTATTTAGATTGGTCATGTCTTGTCGCGTAGGACGGGAAAAAAGGGCCTTTCTTGGGGTTTGAGAATATGAATATGGCAAATGGAAGGCCTGTAGCGGTAAGAGAGTTACCCGAGAAATTGAGCGTCGAACAAGGCCGCGCCTTTCTTCGAGAAGTAGAATCCTGCTTGAACTTAGACCGGCCACGGATGGTGCTTGACTGTTCGAAACTACAGCAACTCGACAGCGCTGGAATCCACGTGCTGTTACGTTGTCTGGAGGAGGCGATGAAGCGGAATGGCGACATCAAGCTGGCGGCACTCCCCCCGGCAGCAGCCGCGATTTTAGAGCTCACGAAAGTGCGCAATCTCTTCGAATTGTTTGAGAACGCCGCGGACGCTGTAGACAGCTTCTATCGTTTTCCAGCAGATGTGCTCCAACAGAATCTTATACCCGAGTATTCAATCGGAATCCGGAGTGCAGCATAACTGGGAAGTAAGTGGGGAAAGTAGAACGGGAAACATCAGTCAGGCTGACTCGCGTGACGATCTGCGCGGTCGGAGGTAGGAATGGGAATTATGAAGCGGTGGATCAGGCGACAGCTCGCTGGCTGGCTATTGTTGCTATTCGCTGTGGCTGCTGTCGGCTCGCCCCAGCAAGCAACAAACTCCAGCCAACAGACCGAGGGAGTGTCTTCCATCCCCAGTAACACACAAGAAAGCTCTACGAGCGATAAGAAGCTGGGTGCCGTACCAGCCGAGCCTGAAACTTTGCCGGATAGTCCAAGTTCAGTGCGTTCCCAGACAATCGCCGACAATCGACAGGAGAGTAATCAACAGTCTTCGCAATCGGAGCAAAACACCAGCCAACAACCCGTAGGCACGGCGGCTGCACAGTCGCTGAAAACTACGGGTGTTGCCGCTTCACAGCCTGCCGGCGCTGCCATCGCGCCCGCACAGCAACGGCGCGCACGTTCTGTCCTGATTAAAGTTGGCTTGATTGTGGGTGCCGGCGTTGCCGTAGGCAGTGTTGTGGCGTTATCAAGCGCGAGCCCGAGTCGGCCACATTAAAAAGAAAAGAAAACAAGACAGGAAACCCGGACATGGGAGCATTTCGAAAACCTTCTCAACGCCGCTGCCCGACATTGGTCAGTTTTTCTGGGATTGATGGTTCCGGTAAAAGTACGCAAATCGAGAGCCTTCGCGCCCGTTTGAATGAGGCCGGCCTACGCGTTCTATTAGTTATCTTCTGGAACGACGTGGCCATGCTAGCGCGGATGCGAGAAGTAACCGGGCACACGTTGTTTAGAGGAGATAAAGGCGTGGGAACTCCCGACCGGCCGGTGAACCGCCGAGACAAAAATGTCCAGTCTTGGTATATGACAGCGGTGCGATTCTGCCTTTACATCGTAGATGCAATCTCGCTCCGAATCGTGGTAGAAAAAGTGCTAAGAGCCGATGCTGACGTTGTCATCTTTGATCGATTTCTCTATGACGAACTCGCAAACTTAGCATTGCGTAACAAAATCACGCGTGCTTATACGCGGCTGCTCCTGAAGTTCATTCCGCAACCCGATATCAGCTTCTTACTGGATGCAGACCCCATTCAATCTCGCGCACGGAAGCCTGAGTACCCACTAGATTTCCTCTATAGCAATCGCGCGTCTTATCTCACTCTAAGGCAGCTGGTTGATGGAATGACGATCATCGCTCCCCTGGCAGCTTCGGATGTCGAGCAGCAAATACTGCAGCGAGTACAGGGAAAACTACAGGAGAATCTGTTTGCTGAAGGCCCGCAGTCTTCCCCAACTTTCGTCCCAAGTACCTCCAAGTAGCACTGGCACCCTACTCTCGCATACTGCGGAACCGCAACAACCTCTGCCGAATGTGCTGCATCAGAAGGGAGCACTTAAAAAGGGGAATCACCCCTATGGGGCAAACTCTTCCGTGAATCGTCGATCGACCACCCAGAGCATTCATTTGCAGCGGTTTAACCCATTCGCATCCAATGGAATGTCGCGGGATCAATCTCCGCTTCTGAGCCTCGCCAGGAAATTCCGGACCAGTGAAACCGCGCTTGGCATCATACGGCACGCTTTTCGCACATTTCAGCGCTTCGGCATCAGCCTTGTTCCGAATCACTACTACTGGCCAGTTCCCGATTTCAAGGAACTGGAAGCGAGGGAATGGCCGGCTGAGCACACTCCGTTCGGCGTCGATCTCGCCTTAGAAAAACAGCTCGAGTTCCTACTGAACGTTGTACCTCGGTATGAAGCGGAATGGAGATCAGACTCGGACTCCATGGGCAGTGCTGGTTACCGCCGTGGCAATGGTTTCTTCGAAACCGTGGATGCGGAGATCGCATACTGCTTGGTACGACACATTAAACCTAAGCGGATCATCGAAGTGGGCGGCGGTCACAGCAGCCGGATCATGGCGGCTGCGCTGGATAAGAATTTAAAGGTGGACGGCGTCCGCGGGGAATTGCTGACAATTGATCCGCATCCAGATCGGTTCCCGAGAGAAGCATTGAGCGATCGTGTCCGGTTAATAGCTGCCTCGGTGCAGAGTGTCGATCTGGACATCTTCCTCACTCTTGAGGAAGGCGATTTTCTGTTTCTCGATTCGACTCACGTTGTCGGTATCGGCAGCGATGTCGTCCGAGAGTACCTGGAGATCCTGCCCCGAATCAATCGGGGCGTGATGATTCATGCTCACGATATTTTTATTCCATGTGAATACCCTCAGAAGATGGTGCTGAAGGGTTTGTCCTTTTGGTCAGAGCAGTATTTGTTGGAAGCTCTTCTTACGTTTAATTCACGATTCGAGGTCGTGTGGGGGAGTAGTGCGATGCAAGTCTCTAATCCTGAAGCTCTCGAGCGTGCATTCCCACACTGGAAACATAGCTACCAAAATATGGCGCGGGAGAAGCGGCGCTTTCTACCCAGCATCGACGGGGATCGCGTGTGGCCTTCGAGTTTCTGGATGCGTAAGGTGGCCTAGCCGACGACAGTACTTATCCGTCTCATCGGCTAGTGCAAATCAGACACTTCTAATGGGAATTCGCCCTCCCGGACTCGAATCCAGCACTGCGATTTCCGTAGCCTTCTACCTGCCTTTCTAAGGCAGCGCATTCAGGTAGCAAGCACCGCTGGTGTTTTGAGCTGGCGGACTGGGAGGAGTCATCCAAACCGGATTACTGAAATCAAAGAATTCAGTCATATCGATCTGGGCAGCATCCCGTTGTGTCAACGCAGGCACGCTAAAGCGAGTTTCGATGAGCTTAAGAATCGCGGTCGTATCCGCCACGCTGTGTGAGACATAATTCTTCTTGGTATAAGGCGAGACTACGATCAAGGGAACGCGATAACCCGTGTAGACAAAGTTGCAAGTCGGTCCAGTCGTTTGCGTGCAAATATCACCCGGCAGAAAATCCACCGGTTTGATGCCATCTGGACTGACAGCCGGCTGCGGTGAAACGTGGTCGTAGAGACCCCCGAATTCATCAAAGGTGAGAATAAACGCAGAATCTTTCCAAGAAGTGCTCGACATCAGTCCATTGATAAGTGAGGAGACATAGTTGGCCCCCAACTGAATGTCATTCGGCTCCGCATCAGAATTCGATGGATGCTCATCAAAACCGGCATCCGATGCCGGCTCAATTTGAGCGACTTGCGGTAGAGTTCCGTTCTGTAGGTCGGTGAAGTATTGCGATATTGGAGCAATGTTTTGCGGATACTGAGTCGGAATTGTCAGTCCCCATTGAAAATTCTGCACATAGCTCAAGGTGATCAGGCACGCAGGATCGTAGGAGGGCCCGGAACAAGTGCTTCCCAGCGGGTCCACATAAATCTTCCAACTGATACCCGCGGATTGGAGTTCCTGGAAGATCGTCGTTGCCGTCAGCGGCGCCGTATCGTTACTATCTGTGCCTAGCGGATAGACATAACCTTGGGACGTGCCCGCGATAAGATACTCCCGATTCGGTTGGGTGCGCGCCAGCGCCGGGTTGAACCACCGATCCGAAGTCGCGAAATTGGAAGCCATGAAGTGGTAGTAATTAAGGTCGGTGCCATCGTAGTATCCCATCGCCCGAATACCGTTAACGTCGTTGAACGGCGGTTGCTCGGCTCGCGCATCGTGTCCCGCAGCCCAAACAAATCCGTTCAGCGTCGCAGGTTGATCGCCAACTTGATCGTTGTAGTCCCAATCTACATGACTCTCGTTCCATGAAGGGCTCGGATTTTCAATGCATTGAGTTATCAGATGATATGAGGTCACCGGGTTATTGGCGTCAAAGATACAGTCACTTGGTGGCCCCGAGTTAGGGTCGCAACCTGGAATGGATGGGGGTGGCCCATAGAGCGGAGCCTGGCCCGAAGTAGGATTAAACTGCGGCAGGCCATCAAAGGATTGATCCGGATAACCGTTCTGCGCCCAATACTGTCGCATATCGCCAAAATAGTGATCGAGAGAGCGATTTTCCTGCGCCAGAAAAACAATGTGATTGAGAACGCTGATGCCTGGAGGGGGTGGCGGAGGAGTGCTGTCGCCGTTCGGCACAGTTCCGCAATTGCAAAGAAGAAGACACATCCAAGTCAGAGCGCAAACCAGAGCACAGTATCTCAAGATACACATAAGGCAGCAAAGTCCTTTCGTCTGCCGGACGCTTTGTAGATGGTGGAAGTCGATTTTGGGTTGCTTTGCTCAATACATCGACGTCAGATCATCAGCCCGGGAGGCGCGCAAAACAGATCTCCACCTGATTCGATGACTTCAAAGAGGGGACTTATGATCGGCTGCGGCTCGCTGCTAAGGAACCGTTCTGCGATATCGGAAATTACTATTGTTTAGCGGAGGCATCAATTCTTATATAGCAAAACACTTGTTGACGAAGCACCGAAAGCAAGGACGGTTGTCTGACAGTCGTGATCAAAAACAACATCCAGCCAATCAGGTTAATCGAGTAGATATCCTCTATGGACTCCTTAAACTAATTTTTAACTCTGCAATAGATAAGTTGTGTCGAAGTCTACGAGATGTAAACCGCTTCTTGCTTTATCGCATCTACTCATCGTCAATAGTCATTCGGCAAGAGGCGTCGCAATACTGCGAAAGACTAAGGAGTGCCAATGTCGAACCAAGAAGGTCCCCTCTCTGTCGCCCAGCCAATATCTCCGATTTCTTCGTCAGAAATAAAAGTACTTGAGGTTCTGTACGGGGATAGGAGACGTCCACTACCAGCGGGATACACGAGAGCCAGTTCCGAGTCACGAGAGGGCCGTCCGCGAAGGACCCGGATACGGGAAGAAAGACCAGTCGGCCCGGAAGCCATCTGGGGACAGTTCAATAATTATCGATCGAATGCTCTGGCGCTTTCGGTGATCGTGCATGCCGCGTTAATAGGTTTGATTCTTGCCGGAACTATGTTTGTTCCTCGGGTTGTGCCACAAGTTGCGCAACACGAAACCGTAACGTTAATCGCACCTTCTCTGGACTCATATGCTTTGCCGATTTCGAAACAAATAGCCAGTGGCGGCGGTGGTGGCGGAGATCACGAGCGTTTGCCTGCTCCTAAAGGGAAATTGCCAAAGCTAGCACCACAACAGCTAGTGCCGCCGCAGATTGTTGTTCGTAATGAGCAACCGAAATTAGTAGCCGAGCCGACGGTCGTCGCTCCTCAATTGCATGTGGCCGAAAATCGCATGCCAAGTCTGGGCAACCCAAACGCGATGCCGCTGCCTGCAGCGCCACCTTCAAACGGAGCGGGCTCGGGAGGCGGAATCGGTTCCGGTTCGGGCGGCGGCGTCGGAATCGGTCATGGCCCCGGAGTAGCTGTCGGTAGCGGAGGCGGCATTGGTGGTGGCGTGTTTAAGGTTGGCGGCGGTATCTCCGCTCCCCGGGCAGTCGCCACGCCAGATCCAGAGTATACAGAGGAAGCGCGCACCGCCAAAACTCAGGGAACGTGTGTTCTCTGGCTAATCGTCGACGACAAGGGAGTGCCGCGCAACATTCGTGTTGTCCGCGGGCTGGGGTTTGGACTCGACGCGAAGGCTGTCGAAGCCGTCAAACAATGGCGCTTCGAGCCTGCCTTGAAGGATGGACAACCAGTGAATGTCCAGATTAGCGTGGAGGTTGGATTTCATCTCTATTGATTAGTTGATTATTGATTTGCTTTGACGTCTCTTGCGAACCAATTAGCGTTCTCAGCCGTTGACGGGTGGGCATGTGCTCTGTGACACGATTGCCAGCGCAAGGGCACGATGGGTGGATCCTCGGCTGCCGAGCGGTCACATTTGAAACGTTCGATTGGGCGTGAACGGCAAGACCAATTGTTGGGTCAACCGGGTAAACCTTGTACGTGACCTACAAGAATTGCGGTATTTATCCCTGAGGGAACTAGAATAGTATCGTTAATTCGGCGGTGCAGGCCGCCCAAACTCCACCCGTTCATTTGGCAGAGAGAATATGTATTCGCTGAGTATCCTGGTCGTCGACGATCATGAGGAAGTGCGACGGGGTATCCGCGCTTTATTGTCGCCGCGCGCTGACTGGTTTATCTGTGGCGAAGCAAGAGATGGTATCGAAGCGGTCGAAAAAGCGAAGAGATTGTGTCCCAATGTGGTACTGATGGATGTTTCCATGCCTGGGATGCAGGGCATTGAGGCAACTCGAATCATACGGCGAGAAGCTCCTGAATCGGCTGTGATTATCGTCAGTCAAAACGATTTGGGTTTGATTCACAAAGCCGCGGCCGAGGCAGGGGCGACGGGGTTTCTAGATAAATCGAGAATTTCGCAAGACCTGGTGAAGACGATAGAAGTTCTCGCGACAAGAGGTACGAGACACAGTTCCAGTGAGCGGGCTGGTGAAGAGCAGCCCGATAAGAAGATCAATCCGCAGGTGACCTTCAACCACCGCAACGTCGGTGAAGCCGAACTTTTGTCTAGTGACACCAGCAACCTAATGCACAAGGTATTCATGCAATCTCCTGTGGCAATGGGATTGCTTTCCGGTTCGGAGCATCGCTGGACATTCGTAAACCCTGAGATGGTGAGAGCCACTGGCCGTAGTCGCGCAGAGGATTTTATTGGCAAGACGATTCGCGAAAGCATGCCCGAATTGGAGGGGCAACCTTTCTTCGAATTACTTGACACCGTGTACAGGACAGGTGTTCCGCATATCGGCACAGAAGTAAAGGCAGTCCTCAACAGCGCTGCGAACGACGAGGATCAAGACATATATTTCAATTTCGTTTACCAGCCGCTGCACGGCCCTGAAGAAAAGGTTGAAGGAATTCTGGTCTATGCCGTAGAAGTCACAAGTCAGGTGCTTGAGAAAGCAGAACGCGACAAACGTGGACGCGCAAGCAGCCATCTTGCCGCGATCGTGGACTCCTCCGATGATGCCATTATCAGTAAGACGCTGGAGGGTGTCATCACAAGTTGGAATAAGGGCGCGGAGAGATTGTTCGGCTACACTGGCGAAGAAGCCATAGGCCAGCACATCACTCTCATCATTCCCCAGGATCGACGCGACGAGGAGGCCGATATTCTTGAACGATTGAAACGAGGCGAACGAATCGATCATTTCGAGACGCTTCGCCAGCACAAGGATGGGAGGTTGCTCAGCCTTTCGCTTACGATTTCCCCGGTGAAGGATGACGCGGGCCGCATTGTCGGCGCGTCGAAAGTGGCCCGTGACACTACAGAACGAAACCAGATCGAGCGGGCGTTAACGGAACGAGCTCGGTTGCTCGACTTGAGCAGCGATGCAATCGTGGTCCGAGACGGTGCTGATCGCGTTACGTATTGGAACAAAAGCGCGTGTGATTTATATGGCTACAGCCGCGAGGAAGCGATGGGCCGCGTCACCCATGAGTTATTTCGTACCGAATTCCCCCAACCGCTGGAGCGTATTACTGAACAGCTTCACCGCGACGGTCGCTGGACCGGCGAACTAATTCACAAACGCAAGGACGGCGCTAAAATCGTGGTTGCCAGCCGTTGGGCACTTGATAAGGACGAGCGTGGAAATCAGAATTGCGTTCTCGAAACGAACAATGACATCACCCGACAGAAGCAGAACGACAAGGCATTGCGTGAAAGTGAGGAGCGGCTGCGTACGCTGTCCAATAGCCTTGAAATTCAAGTAAGCGAGCGGACGGAAGAGTTGGAGCATCGGAATGCCGAAATCCTCCAACAGTCCGAGCAACTGCGCCAGCTATCGAATCGCTTATTGAAAATTCAGGATGACGAGAGACGACATATTGCGCGCGAGCTGCACGACAGTGCCGGTCAACTGATAGCCTGCCTCAGTATGAATCTCGCCGGTATCAGCCAGCATGCAAAACACAATCCGTCACTTGCCGAGTCTCTAGAAGACACGCAGAATCTGGTGCTGCAGCTCAATAAAGAGATCCGCACGACGTCCTACCTGTTGCATCCTCCGCTATTGGACGAAACCGGTTTGTCGCAGGCGATTGATTGGTACATGCAGGGCCTAATGGAGCGCAGCGGTTTGGAAATTAAGCTTGATATTGCCGAGGACTTCGGCAGGCTCTCTGCCGACCTTGAGCTGGCGATCTTTCGCATCGTTCAGGAATCCTTGACAAACATTCACCGCCACTCCGGGAGCAAAACGGCGACGATTCATCTTTCCCGGGGGATCGACAATGTTTTGCTTGAGATTCAAGATCAAGGTAAAGGAATCCCGTCTGAGAAACTCGCCGCCATTAAGGCCCAACGCACTGGCGTGGGCATAGCCGGAATCCGTGAACGGATCCGCCATCTCGGCGGCGAAATGGATATTCAATCGGGCGGCGCCGGCGCCACGATCGTAGTCACATTCCCGTTGGCGACGGGCCCGGCGTCCGAATCAGAAGCCATACTCCAACCATTCGGGGCTGCTTCGAAGGAAGTAGCTGAGTAGGGCTAAGAAGTTCCTGGGCCATCGCCAGCATTTGCGCGTAGGCGAAATCGATCAATCGGCCGCCATCTCCTGCACCGCCTGATCTCGCTGAGTTGGGCCCGGTGTCATCGAGCCGCGTAGCTCCGCCTCCAATGCTGCCAGTTGAGCATCAATGTCTTCCACAGCTTTGCGTTTGCGGATGACTTCTTCGCGGTAACGCCGCAGGAAGTAATCGATGGTCTCAACGCGAATCTTGATCGAGCCCGACGGTTTGTTCTCGTCGAGATCCTTAAAGCAAAAATACGGTGTCCCGGATTGTTCGATAATGCCCTCAACTACACCGTAGATCGGCGCGTCGTGACCGCACTTAAAGCTCGAAATCTCCAGCGCCACCAGGTTGGGATGCCGCGCCGTAAACTTTGCCGCCCACACTTTGTGGTTCGTGCTGCAGGAGTACGAGTTCTTCCAGGCGTCGGTAATATCGAGCGGATGACTGATAACACCCGCCCGAACTTCTTCGCCGAATAAACGCTCCAGCAGATCCTCGTCGAGCGGCAAGGTGTTCTGGGAGAAAATCGGATAGCCCAGCTTCTGGAACTCTTCCATGATTTCGTGATTCAGGCCGGGATCGTGGTGGTACGGCCGGCCCAACATCACAATGCCGATGCGGTCTTCGCGCTCCAGTTGATCCATTACCTGGCGGGCACGCCCGCGGATGCTGCTCTCGAAGTCGGCCAACGCCTTGTAGCCGACCTCAACTGCGCGGTCGTTCTCTTCCTGCGAAAGCCCGAGAATTGGCTGCCAAGCCTGCAGCATCTGGTGAGCGAACAGCTTGCGATCGGCAAAGTTCAGTACTGGGTCGAGGTACTTCACGTTGTGCTCTGCGAAGACGTCGTTCTCCTTCGTAAACGCGGCCTTTACTGTTTCCGGCGTCGCCGTCACTGTCGGGCAAGCATTTGTGCCGACAATCTTCATTAGGGGTGACGTCAGCACGTCATACATCGGGAAGAAAATCACATCGAGTGGTTTCTTACGATGCTTCTCCTGAATCAGGTTGTAGACGTGCGAAATGCCAATCTTCGCTGGGAAGCAGGGATCGATGGCACCCCGGTTCGCTCCCGCCCGATAGAGTTCCGAACTCGTGTAGTCGGAGTAGACGACGTTCTCTGGCTGAATACCCAAACTTTCCAGATACCCGTTGAACAGTGGAGCATACGTGTAGATGTTCAGCAGGCGGGGAATTCCCACGCGCAGTTTCTTGCGCTTCTCCATCAGCGGAATGCGTTCTTTCGCAGCTTTGTTCCAGAATTTCGCAGCGGGAACCGGGTCAGCCACGCTCTTCGCATTCACCGGACGAAAGACCTCGCGGGCAGCGAAGTCCACGAAGTTGGGATATTTCGCCTTGATCTCGTCGAGACCAGCCTTGATGTCTTTCATATCGTTGACATCTTCGACCTGACCCTTTTCGCAGGTGGAGATGATCAACCGTTGCTCGCCATGCATCAGCGGAACCTTGGTGACTTTCTTTATGGGAATAAAGCTCTTGTCGTCCGTGGGCGCGGTTCTTATATCGATAAAGGTGCGCAGACAATCGTTTTTGCAGAAATGGCAGCGCGTCTCTTCGTTTCGGGTCGTGCGATAGTTGATTTTTCGCACGGCATCCAATCCGATAAATGTGGTCTGCTGGCCATTGCGCCAAAGTCGCAGCGACTCTGCGGCCGCGCCAATCGCGCCAGATTCGCCACAGAACTCGTGCACGATGATCTCGGGTTTCTTGCCGACAGCGCGGAAGCTATTCTGAATGAAATCCACTTCAGCTTTCACCACCGCCATGTTGTTTTGTGTTCCGCCTTGCAGCACGAAGCGTGTACCTAGTGCCGCGAGATTCGGAATGCTCGCAACATAGAGAAACACGTTCTTGGGCAGGACGTTTGCCAACCCGGCGAGAATCTCCTCCGCCCTCCAGCCTTGCCGCTGGAAGTTCACGATATCCGACTGCATGAACACCGCACAACCGTAGCCAAAAATAGGCATGGATTGGGCAGAAAAGGCGAGGTCGGCGTATTGCTCAACACCCAATCCAAAACCCTCAGCGGTGGATTGCAGAAAATATCCATTGCCCGCCGAGCACTGCGTGTTCAGCTTGAAATCTTTCACCCGGCCGTTGTGCAGGATGATGATTTTGATATCTTGCCCACCTACGTCGACGATAACATGCGGATCCTCGTAAAACTTCAGCGCCGACTCGGTATGCGCGACGGTCTCGACGAGCGCCACATCTGCATGCAAAACATCTTTCAGGATGTCCTTGGCGTAGCCGGTGGTGGCCACGCCAAGCACCTCCAACTTTGCACTCTGTGCTTCGACTTGTCCGCGCAGGTTCTCGAACATCTCGATCGTGTCTTGGATCGGGTTTCCATTCGAGAGCTGATATGCCTTGCACAGAATGTCGCCCCGTTCATCCAGCAGAACGGCTTTGGTTGAAGTCGATCCGCCATCAATGCCGATGAAGCCGCCGACCGTTTGACCTTTCTGGAACGTCGCGGGCGTGAACTTCTTCTTTCGATATGCCTCTTTGAATCCGTCCAGTTCTCCTTCTTTCGAAACCAAACCCTTCGAGCCCGACTTTGCCTTTTCCTCCTGCCGGCCGAATTCGATGTAGTAGGTCAACTTTTCATAACCCATATAGCAGCCGACACAATCGTCTTCACTCTTGCCGAATTCAATCGCGCCCAGGGCCGCAAAATATTGCGCGTTATTTGGAACTTTGATCAGATCTTCCGGTTTCGAGCCGTCTGGGACAGCGACTTTGCGCTCCTGCCACATGCGCGGAATATTCGCCTGCCAAGCCTCGCGCATGCCTTTTATAAAGCTGTTCGGTCCGCCCAGCAACAGAACGTGTGGCCGCAGCGTATGTCCGCGCGTAAGAACGCTTAGGTTCTGCAGCACGATCGCTTCAAACAGTGAAGCCATCAATTCGTCTGGCGGCGTTCCAACTTTTTGCAGGCCGTTGATGTCGGTCTCGGCGAACACGCCGCACTTGCCCGCAACTTTATGCAGCTTGATCCCGTGATACCCCTGCATCGCGAGCTCGGCTACAGGAATTTTCAACTTCGCATTGATCTTGTCGATGACAGCCCCGGTGCCGCCGGCGCACTTGTCGTTCATCGAGGGAATTTTTTTCTTGCGTCCCGTTTCATCGTCATCTTTGAAGACAATGATCTTGGCATCCTGTCCGCCTAATTCAATCACCGAATACACTTCTGGATGCAACTTCTCAACCGCCAGCGAAACGGCTGTAACTTCCTGAACAAACTTCGCGCCAATCTGTTCGGCAATCCCGCCGCCACCTGAGCCCGTCATGAACATTCGGGTGTTGTGTTTACTAATCCCGACCTCGGCCTCCATGCGACGCAGAAATTCCAATGTTTTTTCCGGTTGCTTGGTCTCGTGCCGCTGGTAGTCTTGCCAGAGAATCTTGTCCGTCGCGGAGTCGACCACCGTCGCCTTAACCGTAGTAGAGCCAACATCGAGCCCCACCAGGAATTTGGTGTGGTGGTCGTGGGGTTTTTGATACGGAGCCGCCGCGATCTGAAGCAGTTGGGGCGGTTTAGGTTCATTTCCAGCGAGATGATCGTGCATGAATTCTCCGATCGGGTTCCACAAGAAAAAGAAAATGAGAACGCTGAAGGACAAGGACTGGCAACATTCATTGCGTCACCAGTCCCGATCAATTATGCCGCGTTGGGAACTGCGACCCCAGGCACGCGCGAACGCCGCCAGAGCTTGCTGCTTTTGTCCATACGGTCGTTCACATGGAGAATAAACTGGGCTGCGGTTCCTGTAATTCCTTCGCGGTGCGGAACGTGGTAGAAAGGCCGTCTCAATTCCGGATGTTCCGCGATGTATTCGCGGAGCTGCTCCAAGCTTTTTCCGGTGGACTTTAGACACTGTTCAAATTCACCCTTGGCCTTTACCTTCGCCTCACCAAGCGCCATCTGCACGCGACTGTGCGCATTGACCTCGCCTTCGCCGGAGGTTTCGATCGGAAGAAAGATCATATCCTTGAACTTGTTGATGACTGCCGATTGCACGCCATCCGATTGTGAAGACGGCATGCACCCGAACGGTTTAAGCGCCAGTACCATGTGGCAGAGACGGTGCACCGTGTAGTAGACGTTCTTTCCGACTTCGAGATGTCCCTCTCCGCCCCGAGCAAACTGGTTGTAGAAAGGATGGGCCATTTCAGCCAACTCTGTTTGCGGTACCAAATGATGCGTGATCCCGCCGAGATTCTTGATCGTCCGGTGATACAGTCCGTTCCACATCCACTCGCCCACACCAAGCCCCATGACCTTCTTGCGCAATCCCAAATCATTGGCCAGGTGCTTTTTCAATTCCCACCATTGCGGATTCCGGTGAGGACGGTTCACCGGCCACTTGGCTTTCGCATGCGCCTTCGACTGGTAGAGAAGATATGCCACCCACGTCGCGATTGGCTCAACCAACACCTGCGCACCTTCCCTCTCCAGAAAGTCGAACATATGGAAGTTTCCGTCGCCTTCTGTGATCTGCGCCCAGAACTCGCCCGTGATTTTCACCACCGGCTTCACCTTGGTGCGGTCGACTTCGATTGTGTCCATCTTCTCGCGGGCGGTAGCCAACGCATTGAGATAGTCTCTGCCGCGCAGGTGCTCATTCATCTTGCCGAACACGTTGAAGGTGTTCCGCAGAATCTTGTTACTCTTGAATTTCGGCTTGGCCCAGTTCGGAGCTCGCTCTTCGATTTCAAACGAATCCCGATTCCTCAGGTCATCGCAGAGTCCGTCTACCGTCTCACGGAACACGCGGTCGGTCTCTCCCTTGTTCACTTCGAACGGACGAATTTGATAAATGAGGTCGTTGAACACGTCGCCAAGGTGCATGGCGTTGAGCATGCCGAATCCGAAATCGATCGTGAACTTTAATCCGGGCTCGCCCGAGGCGGCCTTGATTCCATCGCTGTCTTTGAATAGCAGCACGCGGAAGCCGTCGAACCCGGCATTCTTCAGCGCAAAGCGATACTCCGCTTCGTACATCCCGAACCGGCATGGGCCGCAAGAACCCGCAGTAAAGAAAACATAGTTGTCGAGAATGTCCTTGCGCGGAATACCTTCCTTCTCCAGAAATTGGAGATACTGCACCAGATTTCCCACCGTGAAATAGGTGGGGTTGCACTGGCCATTGTTGCCGAATTCCTTACCGGTCTGGAATGCAGGCACATCCGGCACCGGCAACTTCTCGCAGCGATATCCACAGCCCTGAAACACTGCGCGAATCAAATCTTCATGCTTCCAGGTAAATCCCCCGAAAAGAATTGTCACCTTGCTACGTTCCTCGGCTTTAAACGCGCGTTCTACTGGCCGGTGAAAGTGCGTCGGTTGATCTAGTCCCGCAATCTTCCGGAGGCGCATACGCTCCATTTCTAATCGCTTCTTGATTTCCGAGTCATTCTCAATTTGGACTAAATTCGTAGCCATTAGATCCTCCGGCAATGTGTGAAATGTTAAAGTGTGGAATTTTAAGCGTGGGGCTAAATGTAACTGTGAAATGGGGATTTAATTGCCGCCGGGGCAGTAACCGACTCATGCTCAGAATGGGCAGGATGCGGCGGAATCTGGGATGAGAGGACATCCCGGTAGCTAACGACCTGCTATTGAATAGCATCCGAACTCCAAAACTTGGCTAGGAGGTTCGAAGTCTTGCACCGGCGGTACTGCCTAGAGCGAGTTCCGGAGGCGCCGTATTGGCAAACAATCGCATTTCGAGTGCGGACACTTCAGGAACCAGTTGCCCAAACTTTTTCCCGCACGTCACTCACGAATGTAGTGAAACTAATCTTGCACACTTTTTTACCAAAAACTCTGCTCCAGTTCAAGTCAGTGAGCGTCAGTGTCATCTCTCCACAGACAGAGAACTAGCATTTCCTCGTTCAATCCTCGAAGCTACGCACTCCACCCTGAAATCTGTTTTTGGCGTTGGCCCAGAGCCACTTGATCACCCGGGCATCGTTGTAGCAATAGGCGAGGTTATGGTTCAGTGTTGAGAAACAGTGTTGCTGGCAGGTCGATTTCATGGAGGACAGCTGCTTCTGATCGAACTTTGGCTGATCGATGTTTCCCCAGTCGAAGGTTGCCCCATACATCGGGAAGCAGGGAGCCACAGTTCCGTCGGTCCGGATAATCACATTGTTCTGACCGGCACGGCAGTTCCATTCCGCAAAGTGCAACTCGCCGTTATCCTCCTGCTCTATTCCCGGCAGCGCGGAGAGCAGTTCTTTCTGATGCCCGTTTCCTTTGGTACCATCACCGTTCCAACCATACTCCCTCAGGTCGAGTCCGGAAGACATGCGCACAAAAGCCTTGATCTCCTGAAGGCGCTGCACCGAATTCACCATCTGATAGCCCGCTTTGTTCTTCTCAATCAACCAATCGACCAGAGAGTCGATCTGCCGCCAGTCTTCTGGGCGAATGTAGGTCGGGTTGTCATAAAGATGCTTGAAATGGTCGTCCTGTTCGAGCATCGGAGTTTCATTGATGTGATAGTCGGTAGCGATGCGATGGTCGTGGGCGTATTCAGTCAGTTTTCTAACATCTTGCAAGTTATTGCGGCAGATATTGATGTTGAAAAAGACCAGATAGCCGTTTACATATTGCTTCCGCAGAATGTGCTCCAAATTCTTCTCTGCAGGAACGAAAGCCTTGGGCAAGCTTGGCTGCAGATCCCAGGAGTCGAGCGCAAAATTGAATACAGCCACTCCGGCATCGCCAAGACGGTCGGCGACGTCGGGTCGGAGCAAACGCCCATTGGTGGCGATATAAACCCAGAAGCCCTTCTTCGCAGCATAGTAAACAACTTTATGGATGAAGTCCGGCCGCAGCAGAGGCTCACCACCCATCAGCGCCAGCACTCGGCAGCCGTTGTCGTGCAGCCAATCGATCGATCGACGGGCGACGTCTTCAGTCATGCCTTTGACCTTGTTGTTGTACGACCAGCAATACCAGCAATCGAGATTGCATTTGTATTCAACAAATAAATATGCGGTGATGGGGTGAAACTCCCCTGGTAGAACTCGCGAGCGGACGTATGGACCCAGCCATCCGCGCGAATAGCGGTAGACATCCTTCGCACCCCATTTGCGCTTTTCCGGCGGAGTCTCCGGACCCGGATCGTCCAGGCGTTCCGGAAACTGCGGAAAGATTGGTTCTGGGAAGGTTAGCCCCATAGCTTCAGCCGGCGCCGGTGGACGCTGGGTTGAATTCATTAGGAGGTCGTGGATTGCAACGTCGATGCGGAATTTGGCGGCAGTAGCCATCGCAAAATAACCCTTCGCAATGTGTGACCCGGAGGTGACCCTCTTACCGGGCCAGTTAATCAAATTTGTTAACCTAGTTAAATTGAGATGCTGACGGATTCTCTAGGTTGCAGTGAATTTTTTGGGTTCGGTAAAAATTTAGTGCGACTCGCAGTGGTTCCGTTAGCATTCGACCAAACCGTTTGCAAGAAAGCTGCCAAAGTGATTGCCGGGACCTCCCTCACCCGGAGCCGCTGAACGCACGCAGATTGCGGGAAGCACAGCAGACGCCCTGGTTGGATTGTCGAGGGCCTCGACCCCATTTCTGCAAGTGTCAAACCCAAGTGTCAAACTATGACACTTGGCGGGAGCTTTTCGCTTTCCATCGCGCAGAGGCAAGATCCTCCCTGGAATGTCAGCTCGGTATTCCCACCGCTTAGCGACGCATGCTTTTTCTATGAACCGGTGGCTTTTGACCTTAGCGACTGAGCCGATTGTCGACAAGTGTCACAGCATGCCTTCGACATTTGCCGACGCCATCCTTCGCCTAATTCTCCTTTTTCACTAAATCGAGTGATTTACAGAATGCCGACCGCGCATCATTTTGGCCGTTCAGTTGCCATTGCCGAGCTTGGTCTTGGAGCACTTATGCTGAAAGTTTTCTGTCATTTACAGCAGAAAAGCGAAATGAAGTGGCGTGTCCTTGTACTGGTGCTCTGCCTTTGTGGATCGAGAGCTCCTAAGGCTCAAGAGCCGCCGATCCTACTGTCTGACGCCGCTAGGCCGCAGCCAGGAATTATTGTCGGCACGGTCGTCGATGTGAACAACGATCCCATTCCTCGCGCCAGCGTAACTCTCGAAAGCCCAGTTCTCAGCGATCCGCGTGCGGTCATCTCGAACGATAACGGATTCTTTGAATTCAAGGATCTCGATGCGACAAGCCGCTATCACATCATCATCAGCGCCGCGGGATTTGCTAACTGGACTTCGGACGAAGTGAGCCTCAAGCCCGGGCAGTACTTGATCGTGACGGTTCCCAAGCTACGGATCGCTACCGCCGTCAGCCAGGTCAACGTGGGTTATTCGGCGGTGGAGGTCGCCACCGAACAAGTCAAGGCCGAAGAACAGCAGCGTCTTTTCGGCTTTATCCCCAATTTTTATGTTGAATACGATCCTGACGCCGCGCCGCTGACGACGAAGCTAAAGTTCCAGCTCGCCGCCAAGGTCGCCTTCGACCCGGTGACTTTCGTCGGGGTAGGTATGTTTGCTGCTGCCAACCAGGCAGGAGACCGTCCCGACTACCCTCAGGGGGCAAAGGGCTATGCCGAGCGCTATGGAGCTCTCTATGCGGACGGCCTTAGTGACATCATGATTGGCGGCGCCGTCCTGCCATCACTTCTGCACCAGGATCCACGCTACTACTATCAAGGCAGAGGCACAAACAAATCTCGCGTCTTCCACGCACTGACCAGTCCATTCATCTGCAAGGGAGACAACGGAAGGTGGCAGCCGAACTATTCGACTGTAGGCGGCGATCTGGCCGCGGCTGCTCTGTCGAATGCCTACTACCCTGCATCGAATCGCGGTGTTGGATTGTTCTTGAGCAATTTTTTTATTGATACCGGCCAGCGAGTAGCCGCGAACGTGGCGCAGGAATTCCTCCTTCGTCGGCTGACCAGGGCCAAGCATCAAAAGTGAGCATCCTGCGTGTGTGTCCTAATCAACCGACAGCTGACGAAAAACTGAGCCTTACAGCGCCTTCTTTGAAACGGTCGGAGATTAATTCCCCAAGCGATCTCAGCACCCTAGGGATCGTGCTATCGTCGTTCAGAAGCCACCTTATCGTTCAACTGACGAGCGGCCAAGTCATGAGTACTCGAGAAATTCCCTCGCAAGCAGATTTTCGGGAACGAGCAAAAACGAACGATGTTCCGATTGCACGGCTGATTGGGTTTGAGGCTAAAGATATTGCTGACGGACGGGCGACGGTTGTGTTGACGGCCGGACCGCAGCACGCAAATCCTATGGGAACCTTGCACGGAGGCGTTCTTTGCGACATAGCGGACGCCGCTATGGGAATAGCGTTTGTTAGCACTCTCGCTCCGGAAGAGTCTTTCACCACGATCGAACTGAAAATCAATTTCTTTCGACCCATATGGCAGGCACAACTCAAAGCGCAAGGGACGGTTGTGCGCCGGGGCCAAACGATCGGTTACATTGAGTGCACCATCACCGACGAGGAAAACCGGTTAGTTGCGAAAGCGGCTTCCACCTGTATGGTTCTTCGTGACCAGAAGGCCGCTGGACGGTAAGCCTTTCGGAGGTGGCTCATTCGAACTCGATCAAGACGATCTCTGGATTTGTGCCGATGCGCATCGGAGGACCCCAAGTCCCAGCGCCGCTCGATGTGTAAACCATAAGTTCACCAAATCGCTGCAATCCGTAGGTGTAATCACCGAAGATGCGAGCGGTGAACCAGGTGAAGGGAAATATCTGGCCCCCATGGGTGTGGCCTGAAAGCTGCAAGGAAACGCCGGCCTCTTCTGCAATCGATAATTGTCGTGGAACATGCGAGAGCAAGATGCTTGCTCGATTGCGATCGAGGTCAGCCCCGTTGAGGATAGAGCGAAAGCGGTCTGCATTTGCCGAATTGCTATCATGCACGCCAACGATCTGTACGCCGTCGAGCATCACTTTTTCATTATCCAGCACGTGAATACCTGCGCGACTTACTGCATTGAGATAGCCCGCAGGGTCGGAAAACTCTTCGTGGTTCCCAGTCACAAAATAAGTAGGGACTCGTGCGGAGAACTCTTTCCATGGCGACGCAAGCTCGTCAGGATCGACTTTGGTTCCATCGTACAGGTCGCCGGTGATAAACACGGCGAATGGTCGTAACCGCCCGAGCATGGCGACGATGCGCCGCATGAATCCGGAGCCATTGACGGGCCCAAGATGAACATCGGAGACAAGTGCAACCACACGACCACGCCAGGAGTTGGGAAGGCCGGGCAACTTAACCCGAATCTTTTTCACACGTAGCCAACGCGCATTAGCGACGCCGTACACACTGGCGATTATTGCCAACCAAAATATCGAGTCCACGATGATGGGACGTTGCCAATGCATGCCAAACAACCGTCCACTAAAATAGATCAACCAACACAACCCTGCCCCTAAGAAAAGGAAGTTGAAGATTCCCAACCACGTGGCCGCGATCGTGTAGAACAGATGCACCAACCAGTTGGAATAGCGATGAGCTAGAAGGGTCGCGGCCACAAAGCTGATTGAAAGCAAAAACAGAGTAGCCCGCAGTTTCGCTGTCCCGGAAGGATTAGGCCCTAGCCGAAAAAACGTCCATGTTTGATACACAAACCAATGTGCGAGAAAGAGGATTGCCTGAACGGTAGCGACAAACCTGACTATCCTCCGTACGGTGGGCGTCGCCCGCCGTTGAACCGGCTCTGCTGGTACTGCGGCCACAAACGTTGGGGTCTCTATTGTGTCGGTCATTATCTACTTAAAAAGTCTCCTCTGTTCGATGCTACTCCTCACTGCTGCCAGCCGCCCCCTAGCGCTTGATAGATCTGGACCAGAGCAATAAGTTCGTTCGCTTGAGCCTGTGCCAATCCAAGCTCAGCGGAAAAAGAATTGGTCTCATTGGTCAGCACTTCCAGGTAATCGGTAGTTCCAGCCTTGAAACGCACCTCTGAGAGCCGCGCTGCATCTCGTGACGATTCGAGCAAGTGCTCCTGCTGAACCCTGAATTCCTGATTTTTGCGATAAGCAACGAGGCCGTTGGAAACATCTCGAAACGCGCCTTGAATGGTTTGTTCGTAGGTCAAAAGCATTTGCTCATGTTGTGCCTCGGCTAGACGAACATTCGACTTGAGCCTTCCTCCCTCGAAGATGGGCTGAGTTACGGACGCAGCTAAATTCCATATACCAGCTGGGCCCGTGAAGAGATTCGTTAATGCTGGACTCTCATACCCGGCGGATCCAGTAAGCGAGATCTGAGGAAAATAAGCTGCACGCGCCACCCCGATCTGCGCATTAGCGGCTATCAGGTTCTCTTCGGCCTCGCGTACGTCCGGCCGTCTCTCCAGCAGAGATGAAGGAAGTCCGGCTGGTATCTCAGGAGAATGCGGCTGTTCAGTGAGCCTGAGTCCGCGGGGAACATCGCCAGGCTTATTCCCTAGGAGGATACTAATGGCATTTTCCTGCAGTGCGATCTGCCTTTCAAAGTCTGGAATCTCCGTCGCAGCGGTGTACACCAATTGCTCGGACTGCCGTACGTCCAATAGCGAGTCGATGCCGTGTTCCTCCAAGGTCGTAGTCAAGTGCAGCGAATCGCTGCGCGACGCAAAGGTCCGCTTCGAGATTTCCAACTCGAGATCCAATTCGCGGAGCTGAAAATAAGCCGTCGCCAAGTCAGCCACTAAAGTCGACGTCACCTCTTTTTGCGCCCACTCATTGGCGAGCAGAGTCGCTCTGGCAGCTTGAGTGGCGCGCCGATACTTTCCCCAGAAATCGAGGTTATAAGCGGCGGACGCGGTAAGTTGTCCCTGCGTAATCTCATAAGCGGGGATTGGACCAATCTGCGGATTCTGCTGGCTGGTAATGCTACCGCCGCCGCTAAGCGATGGGTACTGATCTGCGCGAGTGATTCCGAGTTGCGCTTGCGCCTGGAGCACTCGCGTGGCTGCAATGCGAACATCGTAATTATTCTTGAGCGCGATACGAATCAGTTTCTGCAGTTGAGGATCCTGAAAAACTTCCCACCATTTTTCGTCACCCAATGAGGACGATGGCCCCTGGGCCGGTGCGACCTTGGCCGATTGCATCTCGTTCGATGGAGCAAGCGCCGCTGTGGCAGTTTCTTCCGAAATCGACCCCCGATAAGTTCCAGGCACATCCACAGTAGGCCGCTTGTAATTTGGACCGACAGTGCAAGCAGTAAACACGGCCATGCTGACGAAGAGAGCGCAAACTAAAAAACGACTGTGCGTAAAATTTCTAGTCATGGGATCAGTCTCCGGCTCCTTCCTGCAACGCATAGGCTGGACTTGTCTGCGGCGCTCGTTTGCGTCCCGCACGGAAGAAAGGCACGCGGTCCAGCACCTTTTCCTGGAATTCCTCGAGATAGAGATAAATGGCTGGCGTCACAAATAGTGTTATGAACTGCGATACGATCAACCCGCCAACAACAACCAGGCCGAGCGGCCTGCGCGAAGCCCCGTCGGCGCCATAGCCCAGCGCAATCGGCATCGCCCCCAGCAGGGCCGCCATCGTCGTCATCATGATCGGGCGGAAGCGCTCCATGCTCGCATCGTGAATCGCCTGAGTATCTGGAATTCCCTGCCGCACTCTCTGCTCCGCGAAGTCGACGATCATGATTCCGTTCTTCTTCACGATGCCCATCAGCATGAACATTCCAATGTACGCATATAACGAAGCTTCCGCGCCGAACAGCCATAGCGTCGCTAGACCACCCAGCAGAGCCACGGGCAACGACGACAGCACCGTAATCGGGTGGAGATAACTCTCGTAAAGAATCGCGAGGATCACGTACATAACAAAAACTGCGACGAGCATCAGCACCGCGAGGTCCGAGACCGTGTTGCGAAATGTAAGCGCCTCGCCCTGGAGCGCTCCAACAATGCTAGGAGGCAAAATCTGCTTCGCTGTTTCTTCCACGAATTGCGTTGCCGGCCCAATGGCATAACCCGGCTTCAGATTGAAGAACATGGTCACGCTAGTGAATTGGTTAATGTGGTTGACCGCCTGCGGACCGATTACCGGGTGCCAACTCGTAACGGCATTGAGAGGAACCATCCTCTGGCCATCATCGCTCTTGATATAGAGCTTGCCCAGGTCTTCCGGTGCAGATCGTTTGTCGTCCGCGACTTCGAGGATCACCTGGTACTGATCGGTCGGCTTCTTGATCAGATAGCTGTAATTCTGCGAATAGGCGTCGTGCAGAAGCGTGAGGATTCGGGTCTCGGATACGCCGTACAGCTTTGTCTGCTCACGCAAAATATCCACTTGCAGGTTGGGCGTGTGATTGTAGAGATCGGAATTCACGAACAAGAACCCAGGATATTCGTGCATCTTCGCCATCATCTTGCCAGCCGTCTCGTATACTTCGTTCGGATCGATTCCAGAAAGCGCGTAGGCGAATTGACCTTGCGCATTGGCCGTTGCACCGGTGCTGATCTCAAGCGCGGGATTAGGCTGAAGAAATGCAACGGTACCGGGAACCGAATTAGCAATCGCGCCCATCAACTGCCCAGCAACTTGCGCTATTGGAGGACGCTGGGATGGATCTTTCAAAAACGCAATCAGAAATGCCTGATTTGATCCCATGAACGCCCCGTTTCCGCTCATGGTGAAAGTGCTGCGCACGGCGGGATTCGCCTTCATGATCTTTTCCGCTTCGGTTTGATAGGCGTGCATCTGATCAGGCGAAGAGCCCTCCTGCGCCACCAATATGCCGCGGATAAATGAACTGTCGCCGACCGGCAAGAAGGATTTTGGCACAACATAAAAGAGGTAGGCCGTGCCAGCGAGACAGATAACCCAAGTCAGAGCCGAAATCCAGCGATGGCGGAGGAAGAACCACAGCGAACGGCCGTATACGTCAAGTACACGATGTTCGAAGGCGCCGAAGACACGCTCCATCCAGGTCTTCTTCGCGCCTTCCCCGCGATTACTCAGCAGTCTTGAAGTCATCAAAGGCGTCAGCGTGAGCGAGACAATTCCGCTGGCCAGAATCGAGATCACAATCGTCAGCGAGAACTCGCGGAAGATGCGTCCCATGAGCCCACTCATAAACACCAATGGGATGAAGACCGCGGCCAGCGAAAGCGTCATTGCCAAGATGGTGAAGCTGATTTCTTTCGCCGAGTTCAGCGAAGCTTCGAACGCGTTCTGCCCCGTTTCCATCAACCGTACCGTGTTTTCCAGAAACACAATGGCATCGTCCACCAGGAATCCGATGGCGAGAGTGAGAGCCATTAACGAAAGGTTGTCCAGGCTGTAGCCGAGAACGTCCATGGCGATGAACGTCAAGAGCAGCGACAGAGGCAGCGCAACAGCAGGGATCAGAGTGTCGGTGGCGCGTCCGAGGAAGACGAAGATGACCATGACCACCAATACGAAGGCGATGTAGAGTGTGGCCTGCACATCTTTTATGCTGCCCACAATGGTCTGCGAGCGATCATAAGCCGAGACTAGCAGAACGGAACTTGGGAGTTGCGTCTGAATGGTCGGAAGCAGATCGCGCACTGACTTGGACACTTCAACGGCATTCGCGCCAGCGCGGCGAAACACTGCGACCACCACGGTCGCTCCGGGCTGCGGATATCCGCGAACCCAAAACCGCATATCGATGCGCTCGTCCTGCACGCCTTCTCTGGCGCTAGCAACATCTTTCAGGTATACGGGCGAGCCACCGCTCTGGCCGACGATCAGCTTGTTGTATTCGTCCGCCGTAGTTAATTGTCCCTGCGCCTGAAGCAGAAAACTTCGCTGTGGCCCGTCAAACTGACCCGCACCGGTATAAGCAGTTCCGTTCTTAATCGCGCCCGTCAGATCTTCGAGAGTGATATTGCGCACTGCCATCGCTGACGGATCGGCTTTGATCCGCACTGCCGATTGCGTGCCATAAACCGCAATCTGACTCACGCCGGGCAAAATGCTGAGGCGCTCACCGACTTGCGTATTCGCATAGTCGTAGAGTTGGCCTTCTGTAACCGTGTCGCTGACCAGCGCAATGTATTGGATCGGCTGATCATTCGGATTTGTCTTGGTAAATGTGGGAGGGCTAGGTAAATCTATGGGAAGCTGTCCCTGAGCACGTGTGATGGCGGCCTGCACATCAGTCGCCGCGCCGTCGAGACTCTTAGAGAGATCAAATTGTAAAACAAAACTGGAGTGGCCCTGACCATTATTCGAGGTCACCAGTTCAAGACCCGGGATCTGCATGAACTGGCGCTCAAGTGGCGTGGCCACATTGTTGGCCATCGTGTCCGGAGTAGCTCCCGGATAGTTGACCTGTACTTGTATTACCGGATAATCAACAGCCGGCAGATCGCTTACTGGCAACCGAAAATATGCTAACAGCCCGAACAGGATGACGGACACGGTCAGCGCGACCGTCATTACCGGACGACGGATAAAGACTTCGGAGAGATTCATGAATGGCCCCCATTGGCAGCGGCCGCGTGGTAACCCGCGTTGGATGGGGTCACGGCGGCAGTCGATGAATCGACGCGCACCTTGCCTCCGGGTCGAACCATCATTTGGCCGGCGAGTACGACGCGTTCGTTGGCGGCAACCCCTTCCGTCACCACCACATCGCCGCCCTGCCGCTGACCCAATTTCACAGGCCGCAGTTCAGCCGTATCGTCAGACTTCAGTACGTAGACAAACGGCCCTTGCTGGCTGATCTGAGCGGCTTGATTTGGAATCAGCACCGCCGCCTTCTCTGTGTTCAGAACAAGTTTCACGTCGACAAATTGCCCGGGCCAGAAGTGATGATCGGCATTGCTCATGGTGGCACGCAAATTCACCGTGCCACTTCCGTTCTGAACTGAGTTATCGAGGAACTCGACGCGGCCAAATTTAGCTGAATTCTCTGGATCAGACGGAAGCCGGACCGTCGCTTTCAGCAAACCCCGGGACATTTGGCGTTGAACCTCTGGAAGATCGCTCTCTGTGATCGTGAAATTCGCATAGATGGGATCGAGCCGCTGGATCGAGAGCAGCGACGTTGCATTGGCTTGCACCACGTTCCCAACGTCTACCAAACGCGCACCTGCGCGGCCGTCAATCGGAGAGTGGATATAGCAGTACTCGAAATTGAGCTTTGCAGTTTCGAGAGCGGCTTCCGCTGCTTCGACCAGGGCCTGGTCGACGTCGACGGCGTTCTTCTTGGTGTCGTAGTCCTGCTTCGAGATCGCTCTTTCTCCGATTACTTCCTCGTCGCGAGCGAATTGAATCTTGGCAAGATCGAGCGCTGCCTTCGCCTGTGCGAGGCTGGCTTGCGCCGAATCTAGCTGGGCTTTGTAGGGACGAGGATCGACGACAAACAACAACTGTCCTTTTCTCAGATTTTCACCATCTTGAAAATGCCGCTCGACGATCCGTCCGCCAACTTGCGGCGTGACAGTAACTGACTCGAACGCCGTGTTGTGGCCGATTTCATCCAGATAATTGGGCACGTCTTGTGCTGTGGCCTTTACCACTGTCACCAACGGCGCGGGCATGGCAGGCGCAGCTGCCTGCACATTGCTTCGGCTGCAACCCGCCGTCACCACCAACAACAGTAGCAATGCGGCAAAAACAAGCCGTCCGTGTCGGATATTTAGAGCGTTCTTCAGCGTCATCTTCATGGCCGTCCTTATCTGAAAAGTCTTTGAAACTTACGCGCTGGTCGCCAAAGGCGGCGTAATTAATAACCGAAGCGCCGAACTGCGGCGGTCGCGCACCGCCGGATTTTCCGCGCTGGCGCTTGGCACTTGCTGATAATGGTTTTCCATTGCGCTTCCAATCTGCTGCAGAGCGCGAGTGCGCGCGGCGACGACGTCTCGCCGCGTGCAGCCCAAAAGAACGGAACATTCTTGATCGGAGTAGCGCTCGAGAACCGTGATCACATAGACAAAACGTTCGAACGCTTCTAGTTCAAGAACGGCGCCAATCTCCGCCTGCTGCACGGGCTCTGGCCGATTTCCATTATTGTTGACCTGATTAGACCTCGCCGGATCGGAACTCGATCGACCACAACCGTTTCCGTCGGCTGGCCGCGGATTGATAACGCGTACGGCATTTAAGATCACCGCTCGCCGAGCCCAGGAGCGTGTCCATTCCTTGAAAACCGGATTGCCTTTGACCACGTCGTCCAGCCCAGAGACAAAACATTTCTCCGCCGTCTCATGATCCGCAGTTAACAGAAACGCAAGCTGGTAGAAGCTGTTCATCTCCTCGTCAAACACCTGGCGGAAATCGTTGCAGCTTGCGTACGGCGTGGGTCTCGTGATTTTCTTTGTCGCTGGCATGTTCGCCTCGTCTTTCACTTATTAGTCGTTTGAGCCTGGTGAAAATCGACAACCAAAAGTTTTTTCTCAGCGGCTTTCTGTTCCCAAATGATTACGGCTCGCATCGGCATTTTCGGGCGAGTCCCTTCAGCACGTGTCGAGTAAGAATGCCGGCGCAGGAAAATTTGGCGCCTTGCTTCATCAGATCGAAAATCGCGTCTTCCCCCTCGCGGCTGATGACGGTCAGGCTGCTCAGGTCGATCAGCAGTTTGCGCTCTTTCAAGTCGCGGCTCGCACTTCTCCAAGTACTGCGAAGCTCGTCGACCCAAGGCTCACTGAGCCTACCCTCCACCACTAGCCTGCGTTGAGATGGTGTGTCGACAATAGAAATCTTGAACATATGTGGTTCTCGGGAACGAACCAGTAAGAGCACCGTGATTGCCAAAGCCGGCATGGACGCAAAGCGCTGAAATCATTGAAGGGAGCAAAATCGTCAGAGGATTATGTCAATGAATGTCAAAGTTGAAATTGACACTTGTCGAAACCGAAAAGAAACGACGCGCCCCTTCGGGCAAAAAGGCCGATCAGGCACGAGTAATTCTCCGAGGTAGTGATTGGATGGCCAAAGTCGAGCGACACAATTCAGTATCCGGGATCACGCGGCTCGATCAAACTGCCCGGAATTTCTCTCAATCGAAGCTGAAGTGGAAGGGATTTTAGCTCGTCTAGCCCTCAATCGAATCGCGGTGAATCGAATGCGAGGCTTTGCTTCTCTCAGAAGAGCGCCCAGAAATATCAGCATGAAGAAAATTGCCGCGCCGCAAATGCACACCAATACAAGTGATCCAATCACGCAGAGTCAAGAGCAAGACAAGGGCCAAAATTGGACGACTAGTCGACTCACAGAACTAAGTAAGATATAAGGCGTGTAGGTGCTTCATCCTTGATGAGGTGAGTTTGTGCTGTCATGAGCTTCGACACTTGTCGAGCTCTTCATGACAATCTTCGTGGGTCAACTCCGAGCTTCTTCATGCGCGCGATTAGGGTCGTGCGTTTCAGGCCCATACGGGCCGCTGCCCCGTCTGGTCCTGCCACTCTCCCATTGGTGATTTTCAAAACGCGGACCATCTCATCGCGTTCGTTTGCTTCGCGCGATCCAGCCACCGGAGTGGCGGTCTTACCGTTATTACTGAGTTCGGCGATTGGAGCTTGAAGCGCCGCGCCGTGAGTGAGAATCACCGAACGCTCAATGAAGTTCTCCAGTTCGCGAATGTTCCCCGGCCAAGGCCAACTCGAGAGCTTCCTCATCGCCGCCGCAGGTATAGATTCGATCTGCTTGTTCATCAGGCGTCCATACTTCTGTGTGAAGTAGCGGACCAGCAGCGGAATGTCTTCCGGGCGTTCACGCAAAGGCGGGATACGGATCGGAAAGACATTCAGACGATAGTACAAATCGCTGCGGAACTCGCGATTTTCCATCATTGTTTCGAGGTCGCGATTGGTCGCCGCTACCAATCGCACATCGACTTTCTTGGTTCGGTTGCTGCCCAGCCTTTCGAACTCACGTTCCTGCAATGCTCGCAACAGTTTGGGTTGTATCTCGAGGGGAATATCACCGACCTCATCCAGGAACAGCGATCCCTGATCGGCCAGTTCGAGGCGGCCAACCTTCTGCGCGATCGCTCCTGTGAATGCACCTCGTTCATGTCCAAAAAGCTCACTCTCGAGCAGCCCAGTCGGAATGGCAGCGCAGTTGAGCTTTATAAAGGTGCGCTCTTTACGCCTGCTGCGTTCATGGATCGCCCTCGCGATCAATTCTTTTCCAGTACCAGTTTCACCAAGAAGCAACACTGTCGAGTCACTGGGAGCTACGGTTTCGACGAGGTGCAAAACATGGCGGAGACCCGAACTCTGTCCCACAATCCCTTCGAAGTCCATCTCGCCGCGAATTTCTTCTTCTAAATAGAGCTTTTCCTGCGCGAGCTTGTCTTTAAGGTCGGCGATTTCACCATATGCCAGCGCGTTCTCCACCCCAATCGCGACCTGCTGCGCCACTTGAGACAAAAAAGCCACTTCTTCCCGGTCAAACCCATTCTCTTCCCTTCTGGCGACAGCCAGCACACCCAGCATGCGGCCTCGGCTAATCAGCGGGACATCACAAAGCGAATTAATGCCCTCAGCGACCGCCTTGGCATACATCTCGGGCTGCAGTTCAGGGTCAAGCCGATTCACGACCCACGGATTGCCACCACGAAACGTTTCGCCAGGACTCGAGCCATCGATGGGAATTAATATCCCTGTTTTGAAAATGCCTTTACTATCTGGGAAGTCGAGAGCATGCACTCGCAAATGAGCCCCGTCCGGCTCGGGCAACATAATCGCAGCGGCGTCGTAGCGCATAAGCCTGCGAACACTGGCTGAAATCGTTCGCAGTAGATCCGGAAAGTTCAGGTTCGAGACGACCTGATTCGTCAAATCAAGGATGAGCTGCAGACGATCCTGAGCCTGTCGCGACAAGTAGAAATTCACTGCCGCATCGATCGCCAGCGCAATCTGGTCGGCAACCATCGAGAGGAACCGGACTTCTTCCTCAGGATAGGCGTTTGGACGCGAGTTGCCGATGCTCAGCACACCGAGCCGACGTTGTCCCCTCGCCAAAGGCAGCACACAGGTGGTCGTGATACCGAGATGGTTTAAAGATTCACCATGCTGCGCGAAGCGCTTCTCTTTATTCCAATCCGGGATGACGAGAACCTGTTGAGATTCATGCACCCATTCCACTGGCGTACCGTCCACGACGACACTCGCTAAAGAAACATCGTGCCTCGCTCCATTCGAGTAGAGCAGATGCCATTCAACAATCTTCGTGTCATTCTCGAATGACACCAGCTGCAAGTAGTCAAAATGAATAACCTCGCGCAATGCTTGGACAAGCATGTCGGCAGCCGCATCACAATCACTGCAGGTGCCGATCGCATTCGTAGCACGCAGCAGAGCTTCATAGCGTTGCGTGTACTCCAGAGAAAAGGTTGCAGATAGAGCGCCCATTAGATCGTTTCCTGTTGATACAGGTTGAGTACGAACAGGTTAGTTAGTGCCGCATCAGCGGCAGAGACACGATTGCCCTGTTCAAGCTATGCTCCATCTGATGTAGTGAGGGACCAGAAAGCTTCTACAAAATGTCGTAACTTTTGTCATCTCTCCAGCTGCTTGCCACCGGCGATTGACAGCGCAGATGCGTTTCGGTTTCGAAGCCGGCATTCTCCGCAGCAAGACACAACACAAGACACAACAGAAGACGGTCGTGAGTTACCGAGAACCCGGTAATCACTGTCATTTTCCAGTCGGACTGACTCGATGGCAAGGGTGATAACCTCGAACCTAGGTTGGGTCAGCAGCGTAAAGCCAGCGGTCACGATGAGTACCGCGGCCCAGATCAAATCCAAATTCACCCAAGCCTTTCGTAGCACCTCGAGACCAACTTTTTCGTAGACGACGAACGCAATCAGTCCGGTCACGAGAAGATATCCCAGCGTATGCACAAGGACCGCTATGGACGCCGTCCATGGTCCATCGAAAGCGGCGCGGTGGACTTGCAGCCCGCCCGTACTCTCTATAGCGTGCAAGGCTGACATTTTCAATAAGATCGGTAACAGCATGAAGCCTGCGCCATGGGCAGAAGCCATCACGAAAGACCAAATACACAGATCGCGAAACCCGATTTGCATTCCGCCGCCCCAGCGGGGGTGGCTCTTGCGAAGCAACAGCCGGAGTCCAAAGCCGAGCAGAATACACGCGGCGACGATCTTGAGATAGAGCAAAGGTAATACCGCGTCCGCAACCAAAGCAGCGGCCACGACCATCCCTATCGCCAGGAAATGTCCGCCGGCAATCGGCAGGAGCGCTTGCCATACCGCAACCGCACTCTTCTTCTGCATTCCAAGTGCAGTGGCAAACAACCAGCCCATCCCTGGATTGACGCCATGGTAGACCCCCAGTAGAAACATTGCGGCCCACGGCCATAGCGTGGAGTGGCTCATGAATAGCAATAAGAATCGGACGACGCGTCTCCACCCTCCAAATGAACCTGATGGCCGCGTAGATCCCCGAACTCAAGAAAGAATTTCGGGTCAATCTCCATGCCGCCCTCGGGCTTGGCATCAAGCTTTACCATCCAGCTGCGAATTCCGTCGGGATAGAACTGTGCGTCCCATGGAGCATAGAGTGAGTTGGTGAAATAAACGCGCTTTCCATCGCGACTCACCTCCACCATCTGCGGGCCGCCGTTCAAGGGTGCTCCCAGGTTCTTCGGATGTCCGGCGCGGCGCACGATTCCGCCCAGATGCACGGATCCTGTCTTTTTGGGATGAAAAGGGTCGGACACATCGTATTGCAGAAATTCGCCGGTGCCCCAGCAGGAAATATAGAGGAAGCGATCGTCGAGCGACAGGTTGATGTCCGTGATCAGTGGCGGCACAGCCTTGAATCCTTTGAGTAGAGGCGGCAGCTTTTCGGGGTCGGCTGGTTCAGCGGGGATCTCGATCACTCTGGTGATGCTCCATTTCCCATTGTCGCGATGCCAAACCCAAATGGAAGCGGACAAATCCTTCAGCGATACCACTACGCCCACAAATCCATACGCGCGGCTCGGATCGTGCGCCGGTCGAAGTTCCAGGGCCATTTGTTGTTCCGCGCCTAAATCCAAAGTCTGAAGGTGACGACGCTTTCGCAGATCCCACACATGCAACGAGTGGCCGTAGCCGCCCTTCAAAAGAATTTCGGGATTCACGCCTTTTTCCACCATATTCGGCGTTCCCCATTCACTGGTGATCATTGTGTCCTGGCCCAGATGCCACCAGAAGTCGTAAGCGAGATATTGGGGGCCGCGTTCGATCTCCCATTTGCCCAGAATCTCAAAGCTTTCCGGATCCATCACAAAGATGCCACCGGGGCCATCTCCCGTAGTGGACCCAAGCGCGCTGCAGTAAATCCCCTCGGGGCCGCAATGCACCGTGTGCGGCCGACTGTAGCCAGTACGTTCCGCGAGGACGTTGGGCTCAATCACCTTGATGATCTTCGGCTTTCGCGGGTCCGGCTTCGTGTCCACAATATGGATTCGTGACGACATAATGCCCGGCACAACCAGGTAACGACGCTCCGTATGTGGATGTGCCATATAAGGACACAGACAGGCGCTGCAGGCGTTCCAACCGAAGTGGTGCAATTCATCTCCGGGGTTGGGCATATCCACCCGACCGACGATTCCGCCATAGGTCTTCGATGTCGGATCCACATCCACGACACCGAGCGCATCGGGACGCCCATTGTTCTCCGCGTTGAGCATGGCTACAAATGCCACTTTTTCCGGCGGAGCTTGCATCGCCATTTTCGGTGAAGGATAAAAAGTCGGGTCAGGTCGCCAAAGTTCCATGTGCGGTCTCCTTCTTCTGACATAGGTTGTTGGTCGTTAGTCGTTAGTCGTTAGTCGCTTGTCGTCGTCCATCGTTCGTTGCATCATAGTCGTTTGCCAACGCTCATCGAGGTTGCCAAAATAATAATCTACTTTACTCGGGCCGAGGCTTCGATAACCGGTCGCCGTCGCAACTCTGCCAGTTTTCAGTTTCTGTCCGTTACCGGAAACTCCTTGCCAACAAATATTCGCGAGCGAAAAATCCAGAGGAAGCCGGCTGAAAATTCATACACTCCTCCTCATTGCAGAGGTTGCAACGACGGAGTGAACTGTCAAAAAGGAATTAGCGAAACAACCGACCGGCGTGCCGGTGAGCCACCATTAAGTGACGCCCCGTTTGCGAAGAAAGGGCATCCACGTTCAGCGAGCTAAGGGGAAGAATACATAGGCCATGCCGATTTCGGGAAACTCAGCAGCTAGCCTCGAGGAGTTTCCAGAAAGGAAATCAGGCTGCCGGAAGGTGAAGAGCACAGATTAAAAGTTGCCGAGGCTCCCTTGTGGCGTAGATGTCAAAAGCGACGCTCGTACCGAAAATGCGTGCAATGCGCAAGAAGAGTCTCGATCCAACTCCAGTCGCTGGCAAGCTTGCCGGCTTGCGGTACCGACCTGTATCTCGCAATCATGATTACTTCCGGCTAATCGAGAATCCGAGAGTTATCGTCGTAGCGTTCTGACGGTCGCCCCCGGAGTTCGTTCAGCACTGATCTAGAAAGCGGGGCTTCGCGCCGAGCTGAAGAAGGCGCGGAACCGCCGCGCTCGCCACTCCGTCCAGCTTCCAAACGCATAGGTCCATCATTCGTTGAGTCTTTTCGGCGCCAGTCCCACACGAAAGACTCTGGAAGAAATCATGGCATTTCTCAAGGATTGCGAGATCCACTTCGGACGATGATCGAATTGGATGCCTTCACGGGATTGCGCTGGGAGAACTGATCGGGCTTCGGTGGCAGGACGTGGATTTCGAAAACCTCATCTTGCACATCCTTCGGTCGGTAGTGGCGATGGTGGAGGGTGCGCCGAAAACGGAAGCTTCTCTGAAAGACGTTCCGCTGGATGCACAAACGGGGGAGTCGCTGTGGACATGGAAACATCTTGCTCCGTACGCTGCTGAAAATCATGGACCCGACTCTTGTTTCCCTGCTGGATTCGATCCCGCAGAAATCACCTCGCTCCAAACTCGAAACTCACCGCGAGCTGATTCGCCAGTTGCGGCGAAAAGGCTGCACGTATCGCGACATCGTTCGCATTCTTCACGAGCGTGTCGGCCTCGACGTGGCCGTCAGCACGATTCACTCGTTCATCAAGGTTCGCGCGAAACACCGGAAGCAGGTGCAATACGAACTGCCATCGCTCGAACCGCAATCGCCCGTGACGGCCCGCATGAATCCCGAAGACGTTGCCTCCCGAATTGCAGCGCTCAAGGCAAAGCCAGTCGAGCAGAGGGCAAAACCCAAACACTTTCACTTCGAAGAAAGCGAGCCGCTGAAACTCGTCGGCCAAGGAGGATCGCGATGAACGCCGAAAAGATAAATAAACGCGTTGTCTTCACCATGGGCGGTAAGGGCGGAGTGGGCAAAACAGGATTGATCGTTGCCCTGGCGGAGTGGTTCGAAGCCAACGAGATTCCCTTCACGCTGCTCGATCTCGATACCGAGAACAAAGCTCGCGGATGGCTGAAGCACTTCTTCAACGGGTCAGTGGCCAAGGTGAATATTCACACGCCAGCCGGTCTCGACGCGTTCGTCGATCATCTCGAATCCGGCGTGCCGATTATCCTCGCCGACATGGGAGCCGGTTCCGGGCAGGTAGCGAGCGACTGGTTCGACACGATGTATGAGGATGTCGCGGCTATCGGCGCTCGCTTCACTGCAGTAGGGGTTGTCACGCCAGACCCGGCAAGCGTTGAGAGCGTCCTTGCATGGGCTAACCGACTGCAAGAGCGGACTCAGTATCTGATTGTCCAAAATGCCACAAGTCCCCAGGCAGACTTCAGCTACTGGGACTCAGCGGAGCAGGCCATCCGTTTCCGCGAAGCGCTGTCGCCGATCGTGATTCGGATGGAATTTCGTTTGGCAGAACTGGAAAACCCAACTCGACAACACGGTATCCGCCTTGGTCAAGTTGCAACAAGACAGAATGCGATCAACGAACTGAAGCGTGCCTCGATCGTGATGCGCGCAGAAAGCTATCGACGGCGGCTCTTCTCCGAATTCGACCGAGCAAAGGAGATGTTTCTCCCATGAACTCCGATCGGGAAGTCATCAATCTGGCGGGGGCGGAGTCCGAGAGCCAAACTCTGTTCGATGAACTGGCAGGACTAGTGCCGCCTGAACGGCAGGCGGAATATTACAGGGTCATCGCGCACACTCGCACCCTCAGCCCAAACGACGAGATGCTACGCCTGCTGGAGGCAATGGGCCTCCTTGCGCTACTCACGATAGAAACGCCCGCGGAGATCGCCGCAGAACGTAAGTCGTTGCAGAAGATTCTTGAAAGTTCGGCATCTCAAGCCAATGCAGTTGAGAAACGGATGGCTGGATACGCATCACACCTCGAAACACGCCTCGCTCAGTTGCCGAAGGAATTGGAAACAGGTTTGGACCCGCCACGGATAGCGAAGCTTCTGGGCGAGAGCCTGCGACAGTGCTTCCAGCAGTCCGGTCTGCCGGATACGGCCAGAGCGCTTGACCAGTCTTGCTCTGAAATGAACTCCGTTCAAGAACAACTTGTGAACGTACTGCGAGAAGTAGCACATCCTGACATCGGAGCAATCGCAAAGGTCAGGAGCGCGAATGACTCCCTCCTGCGGAGCATGACTACTAGGGCGCAGCAGATGGACGATTTCCTTGTTAGGCTGGAAAAGCAGGTCTGGGCTATTTGGCTGCCTGTCATTGCCAGTGCTGCTCTAGCACTGGGATTCACGTTGGGTACGTGGTTTGCCAACGTGCGAAAAGGAACGCCGGAAGCGTCTAGTGCCGCTCAGTCACAGCAGATGCCAATGCCGGAAGCTCCTGCGCAGCAAGTCGTTCCGCAACGGAACGCAAAGCATCATTGAAACGGGGCTAGGTCACCAGGGAGTTCACAAGAGACATGCCGAACATATGGTTCACCGCGGATTTTCATTTTGGTCATAGCCACATAATCCGTTACTGTAATCGACCGTTTCGAAGCGTCGCGGAAATGGATCAAGCGATTCTCGACCGTCTCAACGCCTCCGTTAAGGTCAATGACATCCTGTATTTCCTTGGGGACTTCTGTATCGGGAGCAAGGCGAAGGCCCTAGAGCAAGCAGATTCGCTGCAAGAACATCTTTGCGGTGCCGGGTAATCACGACAAACAAATTCGCAAGCTGACCGAGGAGTTCTCCTGGCTCAGCAACCTCGCGGAAATCTCCATACATGGCCAGCCCGTCGTGATCTGTCACTACGCCATGCGGGTCTGGAATCGCTCCCATCACGGAGCCTGGTAGCTGTACGGACATTCTCATGGGAACCTCCCTGACACACCTACTTCCCTTTCCATGGATGTCGGTGTTGACACTCACGATTTCCGTCCCTGGCATTTCGACGAAATCAATTCCCTTATGACTGAAAAGGCAAAGGCGCGAGGCGAAATACAAAGCGCTGCTCTGTCGAATTCCCGGTAGTTCAGATCAGGCTACGACTTCGATTGGTACTTCCCAGACCTGGCACCCTCGGGCCGATAACTTCCGGTAGCCCGTGATACGTTCCTTATCGAGATGGCGTCGAGGCTTTTACGCCAAGAACCTGTAAGATCTGAGTTTCAATCTGGCAGAAGCATTTTGCGCCGCAGGGCTTGGTAGCGAGGATGAGACCGAAGACGGCCTAGTTTGGGCTCGGTGGAAAGATACAGCGCAATGGCATCGCGGTCTTCGATGGCTTTCTCATACCAGTCCAGCGCCTGTTCTACCTGTCCGAGGCCCAGGCACATGATTCCGAATACGCCGGGAGCTACGTAACCCGATTGCGCGCGCTGTTCTATTTCCTTCAAGACAGCTGTCGCCTCTTCGCTCCGGCCTGCCCGCGAATAAAGGTTGCGCAGCGAAGCCAGCACCCACGGGTTTCGCTCCGAAAACCCAGCTGCACGTTCTACGGCATCGACCGCCTTCTCGATCTTGCCTTTGAGAAAATAGGCCAGCCCGAGCATCCAGTGCGAAAAATAGTAGGTTGCGTCCAACTCGAGCGCCTTCGTCGCCAGGGTGATCGCCGTGTCGGGATCATCCCGGCGATACGCATTTTCCGCCAGGCCGATCACCGCCAGATGATAGAGCGGGTCGAGCTCTGCCGCCCGGTTGAACTCGACTTCCGCTTCCTTCAAACGTCCCAGAGGTTGGAGGAAGTGCATGGCGTAACAGAAATGGACTTCGGCGACGGTCGAGCCCAGCTCCAACGCCCGCTTCATCTCACGCTCGGCTCCGGTCCAATCGTAATCGTAGTATCCCAGCACGCTGCCCAGGTAGGCATGCGCAACCGGCAGACTCCCATCCAGCTCCAGAGCTTTCTCCAACGCCCGTTTCGCGTCCGGCAAAATGCTGCAAGGAGCAGCTTGCCCCCACACAGCTTCGATAAACAGCAAGTATCCCACTCCAGCGTAGGCGAGCGCGTACTTGGAGTCGCGTGCGAGCGCCCGCTCGAAGTACTCGCGGGCGACCCGAACGCTCGCAGGGTTGAGCCGGGCTGAAAGATGCCGTGCCCGGAGGTAGAGATTGTAGGCCTCCAGATCCGCGGTGGGCCGGTTCAGCAGCGGCTGCCCGCTCAGCTTGAGCTTCAGGGTTTCGACGATGGCCTGCGAGATTTCATCCTGAATCGCGAACACGTCGGTCATTTCGCGGTCGTAGCGCTCCGACCACAGGTGGTATCCGTCCGACGCCTTGATCAACTGGGCGGTCACGCGCAGGCGACTGCCGAATTTGCGCACGCTACCTTCCAGGATATATTCCACGTTCAGCCCCTGCGCGATGCTGCGGATGTCCTGTCCCTTTCCCACGAACGCCAGCGTCGAGGTGCGCGCCGTCACCAGCAGCCCCGGCACCTTGACCAGCGCATTAAGGATGTCCTCGGCCAACCCGTCGCTGAAGTATTCATTTTCCTTGTCGCCGCTGAGATTGGAGAAAGGGAGCACCGCGATCGAAGGTGGGTTCGAGACGGGAGCCGCGGCTTGTTTCAGCGCCTGTTTCACCTCCGCGATGCTCTGGAACCGCTGCGCCGGCTGCTTCGCCAGGCAACCGGTGACCACGCGCGCAACCTCCGGCGGCGCCTCCGTCAGCGGCGCTGGATCCACGTGCAGGATCGCCGCCAGAATCGCAATCGCGTTTTCGCCGCGAAATGCTTTCCGCGCGCTCAGCATTTCATACAAGACAACGCCAAAGGAGAAAATGTCCGAGCGCGCGTCCACGCTCTTGCCCTGGGCCTGCTCCGGCGACATGTAATGAACCGTACCCAAGACGGTGTTTTCCTGGGTGAGCGTGGCCGTTTCAGCTTCGTCGTCCTGGCGGAACCCCCCCTCGGCCGACGCTTGTGCCGCGACTTTCGCCAATCCGAAATCCAAGAGCTTTACGCCGGACTTGGTCACCAGGATGTTGTCGGGCTTCAGATCCCGGTGCACGGTTCCTCTTTGATGCGCCGCTTCCAGCGCATCGCAGATCTGCCCGGCGTATTCCAGGGCGCGCGTCAGCGGTAGGGGACCAGGTTCGGCCGGAGACAGGAGAGGATGCCCATTCACGAATTCCAGGACAAGGAAATCGGGACCGACGTCGTAGATCTGACAGATGTTCGGGTGGTTGAGAGCGGCGACGGCGCGGGCTTCCCGTCCAAATCGTTCCGAGTACTGCTCGGTGGAAACCTTGAGAGCGACCATCCGGTCGAGGCGGGTGTCGCGAGCCTTATAGACGACACCCATCCCGCCGGCGCCGATCTGCGAGAGAATTTCGTAGGGTCCGAGCGTATCGCCAACCGCGAGCGGCATAATCCTGTTGGTCATTTCTTCGCTTCGTGACTGACATTGATTGTATATTCCAACCGCCTGGGCCTGAACCCTCAAACTGTTCCATTCCGCGCAACGGCTGATCTAACAGAGTTCGTTGTATGAGTCTGGTTTGTCGGCAAAACTCCCTTGGGATTACTTCAGGTTTGCCCGTTACTCGTCCATTTGGTTCGCTAAACGGGCAGGGTGTTTCGGGTCGGTGAATTCGAGCAGTTCGATCGGAGCGCCGTTTTCGACGATGAACGCGACGCGGACACCGTCCGATGGACTGTTCGGAGGAATCAGGATTTCGTGGCCAGCAAGCTCGGACGAAAGGTCGGTCACTTCAAACGCGACGTGCGGCACTCGCCGCACGAGGTCGCGAACCGCCGCATCCGCTTCGAAGCGCATCCATTTCACGCCAAATTCGCTTTTCTGGTGACTGACGACGAAGAGTTTCAGATGCTTTAAATGGGTCTCCCCAGGCTTCGATTCGTTAGTGGGGATCCCGATGTGGTGATATCGGCGCATTGCTTTCTCTCCGGGAGAACCGGCGCAAAATTCTACTTTATTTCTTACCCGTACTACACGCTGCCTTCACAGCCGGGAGCAATCGGGGCAGCAGCAGATTGACGTCAGTTCCTCCATTCAGAACGTCCCAACCGGTAAATACTACGATCAGGTTTTGACGGGGAAAGGCCTTCAGTTCCTGGCCGCCGAAACCAGTTGCCATCCAGGCATACTCGCCTTTCAGCGGAATCAACCACCAACTGAAACCGTAATAGAGCCTTCCGCCTTCCACGGTATATGGCATGGGGACGTGGGGTGCCACCGACTGTTTCACCCAATCCTCTGATACGATCCGTTTGCCTTCCCACAATCCATTGTTCAAATAGAGGAACCTAAGTTTGGCTAAGTCCTCGTCGTTGAGATACAAACCTCCTTCGGTATCCACGTTGCCAGCATAGTCGCGCTTCCAGTAGTGCTTGATGCCAAGTGGAGTGAAAAGATATTTCTCCGCATAGGTATCAATGTCCTGTCCCGTTTCTTTTTGAAAAACGTAGGCGAGTAGCTCGGTGGCAGCGCTGCTGTATGTGAAATTCCGGCCCGGTTCTTCGACGATCGGTTCGTCAATCGCGTATTGCACCCAATCGTCGCTGGCCTCCATGTGAACAAAATCGTTCTCAGGGGCGTCGGACGATTCGGGGTAAAACAGTTCCTCCGAGTTCATACCGGAGGTCATGGTCAGAAGGTTTTCGACCGTGATGTAGCGCTTGCGGTCGTCCACATTTTTCACTTTCGCCAGATCGAAATACTTCAGCACAGGGGTCTTGAGGCTAGTTTGAAATCGCCGCGCGTGATGGCAACGCCCAAAATGACAGAAGTGATGGTCTTGCTGACAGACTGCATCGTGTGCAGGTCTGTCGCATGGTAGTAGGGGTGCCACTCGGTATCAAAATAGTTGTAGCGCCCAGCCAGCCGCGCGTTGAGCGGACCTTTTGTCTTAGCCTCTTTGGCGTAGATTTGACCGTAATCATGCTGGTACTGCCCCGCGAAAACCTCCATGCCGCAACGGAAGACCCGAAAGCTGTCTGTCAGGGCGTACTTTCCATTGGCGATGTCCGCGTCGAGATTCTTCAACGTTTCCTCGTCGAGTCCAACCCTCGCAGGTGTTCCTTTCGGCCAGTTCTTCGTTGGCCAGATCACGGCAGAAGTGGGTGAGGCTGCTTGCCCGACTGCGAGCAAGCTTGCGCCTGCCAACAGGAATAGAGCGCCTGAAAGGATGAAACGCCCAACTGTCTTTTTCATGATTTCGCACCAGAGCCGACGCGAACCGAGCCATCCGAAATCGCAAGCGGGCCAGGCGAATCTCCGAGATTATAGCTTGACCAGCGTGTAAGAAAGACCGTTAGCAGATGCTCGGCAACTCTTACCTTACCGGATTAGGTAAGAGTAGCCCGTTATCCAGCCGGAAGGGTCAGGGGCAGAGAGATTTCCGTTGCCCACTCAAAGATGACGGCCGTCGATACCCCTCTCACTTCCTCGGACTGTGCGAAGCAAGTTCGTTGTCCCACGCGGAGGTGTAGCGTATGATGCGCGAGTCACAAATCCCAATCAGAGATTCCCGGAAGACACCTCGAAATTCATGCCTGACGCGGAGGCGGGACTCATGGTCATGCCCACGAAGACGAGAAATTCCCCCCAATTCGCGGGAAAGTCGCTTGTCGGAATCCTGGCTGTGCTCCTTGCCGTCGCTGCGCCGAGTCGGGCTGAAGCCCAGACCCGAAAATTCGAGCTGGGAGACGTGCAGAAAATCGTCGCCGTTTCCAGTCCGGCGATTTCGCCGGACGGAAAGTCCATCGCCATCATAGTGACCCGCGTGAATTGGGACGAGGACCGCCACGATAGCCAGCTCGTCCTCGTGGATATCGCCACCGGCGCCCAACGGCAGCTCACCAACATCCGCAAAGGATTGAGCTCGCCGCAGTGGTCGCCCACCGGCGATCGGCTGGCATTCCTTTCGGAAGCTGGCGAAGAGAAGAAAGCCGCTGAGCAAATCTTTGTGCTGCCCACGAAGGGTGGTGAGCCGCGGCAGGTCACCAGCGCACCTCTGGGAGTAGAGCAATTTGCCTGGCGTCCAGACGGTGCCCGCATAGCCTTCGTCTCGCCCGACGAACCACCCAACCAAGCCGACATCGAAAAGCACCACGACCTCTTCGAAGTGGGCGACAACTCATTTCTCGCTACCGCCGCTCCCACTCCTTCGCACATCTGGCTGGTCTCTTCCTCAGGCGGCGCAGCGAAACGCCTAACCTCCGGGGCGTGGAGCCTGTCAAAAACCGCACAGGCTTCTTCGCCGTCCTCCCCGTTGTCCTGGTCGCCGGACGGCAAGCAGATCTGCTTTGCTCGCCAATCGGACCCGCATTACGGCGACTCCGATGAAACGGTCATAGAGCTCTTGGACGTTGACAGCGGAAAAATCCGCCAACTGACGAAGCGCACTTTATTCGAAGGTTTTGGTTTCTTCTCGCCCGACGGCTCAAAGATCGCCTACTGGTTTCCGCGTGACGGCGACTTCAACAATGAGAATGAAATCTTTGTCGCCTCCTCAACGGGCGGCGAAGGGAAGGATGTCACGCGCGGTCTTGACCGAAATGTGATGCGCGCCATATGGATGCCCGACGGCAAATCACTTCTTGTCAGCGGCCACGATGGCACGCGAACCGCCATCTGGACTCAGCCATTAGACGGTGCCGCGAAAAAACTCGACCTGGGCGACGCCAATCCTTCCTGGTGGTTCTGGGTGGACGCCGACACCGGGAAGGACTCGTCGATCGCTTTCGCCGGAGGCACGCCGACCCAACCCACTGAGCTCTATTACCTCGCCTCGCCGGACGCAAAAGCGAAACGTCTCACCGACTTCAATCATGAGATCGCGACGCTTGACCTCGGCCGTACTGACTCCTTCGAATGGAACGGGCCGGACGGCTTCGCGGAAGACGGCACCGTTGTTTACCCTCCCAATTTCTCTCGCGAAAAGAAGTATCCGCTCTTTGTTTACCTTCACGGCGGCCCGCAAATGGCGGCCACTACGGACAACCCCGACTTCGCTTTCACCCAACTGGTTGTGTCACGCGGCTACGTATTCTTTCAGCCCAACTATCGAGGTAGCGATAACCTGGGCAACAAGTACCAGCGCGCCATCGTGAACAATGCTGCAGATGGCAGCGGTCGCGACATCATGGCCGGAATTGCCGCGCTCGAGAAGCAGGGCTTCATCGACGACTCTCGCGTCGCAGTAGGCGGGTGGTCCTACGGCGGATTTATGACGTCATGGCTGATCGGCCACTACCACAACTGGAAGGCGGCCGTTTCCGGCGCTGCGGGAAACAGCAGGGTCGACAAGTACAGTCTCGCGGAGGATGGCGTACTGATGCGTTACAGGTGGGGCGGCTCGCCGTGGAAAAAAGAGTACGCGAAAGCCTACGCAGAACAATCGCCCATCACCTATGCCAGCGGCATCACGACGCCCACGTTGATCCTGCACGATACCGGCGACCCCAACGTACCGATCAGCGACGCTTACTCTCTCTACCACGCGCTGAAAGACAACGGCGTTACCGTGAAATTCATCGCCATCCCCGTGGCGCAGCACTTTCCCTACGACTCTCCCGTACGGGAATCCGACTTATACCACTACTGGATCGATTGGCTCGATCAATATGTGAAGTGATCTCTAACCGATGTTTTGGCCGGATCGTCGGCAACCCTTACGCACGCGTGATCGAGGAGTCTTGCCCTCACCCATTCGAACCCGACGAACGCCAAGGCTGGAAGGAGTACAAGGACGCTGGCGTCCACGTTGAGTATCATCCTCGAGACGCACTAGCCGAGGTGCGGGGGAATGTTGCCTGGGTCAGCTTGACGTTGCCCAGCAGATGGAGAGGCGACACTGCGGCGGGCCGGGTCATGCTGGGAGGGAGCACGTGGCGTGCGACATATGAGGAGAGCTTCATCCTGGTGAAAACGCCGGCGGGTTGGAAGATTGATTTCCGTCATACCACCATCCTGCCGGCCGATTTTGGCGTCGAGCCGGATTACCAGCAAGAACATGGCGGTATGAAGTTTGCGAAAGTGCCCGAGGATGGTCCTGCGGGCAAGGCGGGATTGAGACCCGGCGATGTGTTGATTGAGTATGGCGGGCAGAAGATCGACAACCCCGATGACCTTTACAGACTCCGCTATGCCCACTATGAGGGCGAGAAGGTGATGGTCACGGTCATGCAGGGATGCGAAAAAATCACAAAGGAAGTGACGTTGGAGCAAATGCGTTGAGCGCCAGACGGTTATCAGATTCCGGGAGTTGAAGACTCGGCAGGCTAGCGAAGGATGCTATTGGCGATATTCGTCCACCACGGCGACGCGTGGACGAATGTCTCCACGGCGACGATTTGCCAAATGATCAGGATCGGGAGTGCGTAGAGGTAGACCTTGTGAACCCGGCGCTCGACAATGAAGTCGCGGATTGCGCCGAGACAGATCAGGGCGTCTACGCCAGCGGGCGAGAAGACGAGCGGCAGTGCGGGAAAGCGGCCAAAGGCTGCATCGAGCAGCGCGCAGGAGCCGATCAGCACCAGGCGCCGATGAAACTCGGGCCTCGTGCGCCAGTAGGTGGCGAGCGCAAAGGGCACGGCGAAGCTGGAAAGGTCCATCACCTGGACAATCAGGAAAGCCGCTGAGTTGAACGGGTCCTTTCGCTCGAACCTGGCCATGCTGACAGAGGTCCAAGCGCCGACGATAATAATCGCGACGGCGAGTCCGACACCGAACCAGCCGAACCTGCGATGCAGGTGGACGTTGTGGGAGCGGATCAGCGCGGATTGCACAATGAAGAACACAATCCATGCGGGGAAGACAATGGCGTGGATGTATAGGACAAAGGGCGGGAGCGGCGAGCGATGGATGAGGTTATGGTCGATCGTGTGGCTGAAGCCGTACACCGCAGTCGCGGCGATGAGCAGCGACATGAAGAAATAAAAGTACTCACGCCAAAAGCCGCCACTCTTGGCCTTCATCTGATTCGGCAACGCGTGCAGTCTAGAGCTCATTTTCGCAGGCGATAGTAACACGGCCACTCGAGTGGCATTGGCCAGTCGCACGTCGATAGTTTTGCTGAATTTCACTTTGACTTCTGGGAGAAGACCAACATGCGACGACTAGTCGGAGTACTTTTCGCGAAAACAGTACTGATCTCTATCGTGCTGGGTACCTGCAGGATATGCGTGGCATCAACAGAGGACGACAAGAAGGCGGTCATCCATGTAGTTCTGGCGCACGAACTGGCATGCCAAACCTACGATTTCGATCGCCTGGATTCGCTGCACACAGCGGACTCGCGCGGGATGGAAGAGTCGTACCCTCAGCAGTTCGAACCCGGCGCGCGCCAGTCCTATCAGGCCCTCAAGGACGCTGGCGTCCGCATCGATTATCGTCCCCAGGACGCGGTGGCTGAAGTGCGGGGCAATGTCGCATGGGTCACGATTACGCTGCACAGCGTCTGGACAGCCGATAACCCGGTGGGCCGGGCCATGATTGGAGGGGAATGGCATGCGACCTTCGTGGAGAGTTTCGTCCTGGTGAAAACGCCAGAGGGTTGGAAAATCGCATTCGGTCATACCTCCCAACTTCCCGCCGATTTTGGCGCTGAACCGGATTACCGGGCGGCCCATGGCGGTATGAAGTTAGTGAGAGTGCCCGAGGATGGTCCCGCAGGCAAGGCGGGATTGAAATCCGGCGATGTATTGATCGAATACGGCGGAAGGAAGATCGACAGCTACATTGACTACGCCAGACTGACACATGTCTACTCCGATGGCGAAAAAGTGATGGTCACGGTGATGCGGGGACCGGAGAAGATCACGAAGGAAGTGACGCTGGGACAAATGCGGTGAGCGACACGCGGTTTGCGAGCGCCTGCACAGTGGTCCTGAGCTCCCGGAAAGGTGGCAAACCTTACGTTAAGCTTACTTCCCCGTTGCCCGTAATCCGCCAGCAAATCGATTGGCAAGCCCCTAAGTAGGGTGACTCTTCCCACAATGGGAGTTCGGAATCTGCGAGATTTCACTTTGTCCGCCGGCAGCGCGATCATTACCTAGTCGGCGCTGGACCTGCGAACGCGCATTGAATCTGTCAGACTACTTCAAATATTTGTCGAACCATTCGAGCCAGACGCGGTCTTTGTCCGAATCGTGTACGGGATCGCCGGGTTCGTGACAAGCCGTGGGAATGGCGATGAACTTCACAGTGACGCCGTTATCCTTGAGCGCGTGGTACATCGCGTAGGAACTGGTGATGGGCACAACGGTGTCGCCGGTATCATGCAGGATCAATGTGGGTGCGGTGACGGCGTCCGCATAGGTGATGGGTGACTGTTCTTCGTATGCCTTCGCGTACTGTTTTTTCCACGGCGAGCCGCCGAACATGAACCCCTCCGTCACGTTGACATCCGTGAGGGTGTACCAATCGGTCAGGCTGTTCGCAGCGGCGCCGGCAACGGCGGCCTTCCAAATGTGATAGTGCCCAATGAGCCATGACGTCATGTAACCGCCCCAGGACCATCCGGAAACGCCGATGCGCGATTCGTCGATGAAGCCCTGCGTTTCGAGCGTGGAGATTCCGGCCATAACGCCGCGGCCTGGGCGCTCCCCGTAGTCGTTCACGACGGCGCGTTCGAACGCGTTGCCAAGATTATCGGTGCCGAGATAGTTCGGGGCGAAGACTACATAGCCATGCGACGCCAGAAGTTGCAGGAAGAAGTCAAACTCCGTAACGGACGCAGCAAACTGCGGTTCGCCGTGAAGGTAAAGAACCAACGGATATTTCCTGTTGCGCGAGAAGTTCGGAGGGTAAACAAGAGTGCCATCTTCAGCGAAGCCGTCCGGCCCTTTCCATTCGAAGGTGTCGATGCGGCCGAGGTCCAGAGCCGTGAAGTCATGGTTGAAGTCGGTGAGACGTTTCGGCTTCGCACCCGCAGACGGAAGGTAGTAGAGCTCGGTCGGTTGAGTCGGCGTGCTGCCGATGAACGCGATCGACCCATCCTTGCCCACGGTCTCCGACCAATCCCAGTAGGGAACGGCGTCGCCGAGGTTGATTTTTTTCGCGCTGCCCTCGATCGGCTGGATCCAGATGGCCCTCCGTGTGCCGTCGTCGCCGCTCAGCAAAAGCGATTTGCCGTCGGGCATCCAGACGGAACGCTGGACATTGCGATCGAGCGCGCCCGTGAGATCAGTTCCTTCGCCGCCGGCGGAGGAGGCGACAAAGACTTCATTCTCATTGTTTGAATCTCCGTCGCGCGGGAACCAGTAGGCGATCTTTGATCCGTCGGGTGAGAAGAGACCAAAGCTTTCGAATGAACTGCGCTTCGTGAGTTGGCGGATTTGCCCGTCGTCAACATCCAGGATATCGACGACGGATTTATCGAAATCGCCGAAGTGCGGGTCGGCTTGGCGAGTGAAAGCTATCTGCTTGCCGTCCGGCGACCAGGAAAGCGGAGGGAGCGGATAGCCCTCCGTGGGCGGCCACGCCAGGCTCCACGCGCCGGAGGTAAGGCGCTTCGCCTTGCCACCTGAGGCAGAGACCAGCCAGATGTGCGAAGGAGTGGGAGCGGCGGTAGCGAGGAAATCGTTGTCGCCCACTTCAAAGAGGTCGTGGTGCTTTTCGATGTCGGCTCGATTGGGTGGTTCGTCAGGCGAGACGAAGGCTATGCGGGCGCCGTCGGGGCGCCAGGCAAATTGCTCGACGCCCAGAGGCGCGCTCGTAATCTGCTTCGGTGCGCCACCGTTTACAGGCAGCACGAAGATCTGCTCCGCGGCTGTCTTTTCGTCCCCAGCTTCCGCAAGAAATGCCAGCCGGTCGCCCGAGGGCGACCACTGCGGCAAGTTCAATCCCGGACGCACGTTGGTCAGCACACGTTGCGCGCCTGTAGCAATGTCCACCAACACGAGCTGGCTGTCATAACGGTCCTCGTCGAAATTCACGCGAGACACAATGATGACGATGGACTTTCCCTCCGGCGAAATCGCCGGACTGGAGACGCCAACGATTTTCTGAAGGTCGCCCAGCTCTATCTTTCGAGCCTGAGCGTTCGCCTTACCGGGCGCAGCTAGCACAAGTAGCACCGCTAGGATTCCGAGAAATGTATATCGCGCCAATAGAGCCGAGATGCTCGTCTTCGGATGCGTAACCATGCATTCTACCCTCGCTTCAGGTAAGAATTTCAAATCGAAACTATCTCATAAATGTGAGTCGTAGGGCGTGCGTCCATACACTTCCCCCGTCCTCGACCCAGCCACTTTGCCGTCAGAGCAGGCGCGCTCGTGATTCTAAATGCCTGATTAATGCCGAATGCCCCAGATGTCTCACGGTGGGGAAGTATGGGATTCCAGAGCTCCGCACCGATAGGACCTCATGAACGCGTTAGTGTTAGAACGAACCGACCACCTCCTGGATCGTCGGCAAGCTGGAAGTTGGAAGCTCTGATCCATGTTGTCACGCCGTATCCGACAACTGGTGCCCGATGGCGCTGTCGTTCAGGTCGCGTTCGAATTCTTACATTTTCAGAGAAGGGTGAGTTTTCGTGATCCAGTCTTCGACCTGGCTGTAAAACTCGGCAGCCTGGACAAGGATCTCCTTCGCTTCGGTCTCCGTCGCGACGTTGGAGAAGGTGTAGTCGATGGTATTTCGCTTTCGCCGACAGGTCTCGAAATAGTCGGCGTACTTCTGCGCAGGTTTGCCCAACACAAGTTTCGTGCTTTCTAACGACACCCGGTGATGTCCGACCTTGCTTACAATTCGATACCCAGCACACGCGATCGCCATGTTCGCGGCCTGAAGCGCAGCGTTGTAAGCGGTCGCGAACTTCCGAGCCGCTGATAGGCCAGCAAGGCCCGCGTCGGCGAGGTCGCGGGCGATCAGGGCCCGCATATTGTCTAATTCCTTCTTGGAGGTTTTGTGTTTCTGGGCTTCCTTATTTGCCAGCAAGTTCGTCCAAGTCACTCTGGCCTCCTTTCACAAACTGTTTCCGTCCTCGTAAAACGACGGCAACGAAATGGTCTCTCGTTTTGACTTTCTCCCGAAACTCCTCTGGGGAATAGGCCGTGACGTTGACCTCTCTGCCGAGGCGCTCCTCCGCCTTGCGGAGTGCTGGAGACAGGTCAGCAAGACCTGCTCTGCCAATGACCATTACATCCACGTCACTCATCGCATGTTCCCGGCTTCGTGCCACGGAACCATAGATAAAAGCACTCTGAATCTTGTTCCCAAACGGCTTAAGTATCTGCTCCAATATCGGAGCCAGCCCTGCGGTTTTTTCGAACAACTGCTGCAGGTCCCGGAACACTGGGGACTGGGTCTCAGCCTTGAAATATGCCCTTGTGCCTTCCCGACGATGCACCAATATTCCGCTTGCCACCAGAGATGATAACTCCCGCTGAAGGCTCGACGGGCTCGTGCCCAAACGGTCGGCGAGTTCCGAGAGATACCACCACTTATCTGGCTGGCCGAGCGTAGCCGCGAGCACGCCCTGCCGTACCTGTGGGAACAACGCAGTCAGCACGGAAGAGTTACGCATAATGCGTACATTATTACGCATATTGCGTAAACGCGTCAACTGCCAAAAGAACAGGGCTGCCTGTGGCGAGGATTGAGTAGTCTAAGGTGGCAGTTCGGATTACTCATATCCGTTCGAATCAGAATCGGACGCAATTCGAACGGACTCGAATGCTGTTCGACATCGTGCGAGCGGCGTTCGCTAGCCTCCGGACGGTCTGCACCCGACCTAAGCCGAAGGCTTAGGGATGGTGTCTCTCGCCCCGATCCGCCCGCAGAAGGAAAGTGGTCGGGGAGGTTCGATAGCGCAAAAATAGGTTTTCTGCCGCCTACGAAGAGTTCCAAGCGATGCCGAAATCATCCTAGCCTGTGACATCCGTCGCCAAAAGATGGCTTGACGCTCTGCCGCAAAGCTCCAAAGCGCTGAGAACACTGGAGTGGGCTCCAGGCGCGCGAGCTCCGGTGAGCAAGGTGCTGAGTCGGAAGGTTCCGAGGAAAAAAGTGCTGGAGTATCTACGATTGGCACTGGCATAGATTCAGAGTAGCCCTAAATTCAAATCGAAAGAATTGATGTGATTGATTCCCAGATGGTCTGTTCGGAGACCTGCAAATCATCATTCGCGATTCGCACGACTGGAGAACGGAATCAAGGCGAAGGCTCGAAACATCATGAGCGCGGTTTTCAATCACGCTGTCAGGTGGGAATGGCTCGATGAAAATCCCATACGCATAGTGCGTCAAAGCGCCAAGCGGACCAGGATGCCCATTGTGCTTTCCATCGAGCAGATTGCGGCACTGCTTCGCATTCTGAAGGATCCCACGCGCACGATGGTATTCCTCGCCGTGTTCACGGGCCTTCGGGTTGGGGAGTTGTTAGGCCTCAAGTGGAAGGATATCGATTTTCAGAAGATGGAAGTCCATGTCATTCGCTCGATCGTGATGCAACACGTCGGGGACTGCAAGACGGAAGCCTCTCGCAAGCCGGTTCCACTCGATTTGCGATTGGCCAAGGTACTGTGGAACTGGCGGCTGCAGAGTCCATACCCAATCGATGAGGACTGGGGTTTCGCCAGCCCACACAGCAAAGGCAAATTGCCGTACTGGCCAGGTTCGCTCTACAAGGCGCACTTGGAGCCAGCAGCCAAGGAAGTCGGAATCGTGGGTCACTTCGGCTGGCACACGTTCCGACATACGTATGCGACGCTCCTCAAAGGGAACGGCGAAGACGTGAAGGTTGTGCAAGAGCTAATGCGGCACGCAAACATCTCGGTCACGCTGAACGTTTACGCGCAAGCCATCACGCAAACCAAGCGAGACGCGCAGAGCCGAGTTGTGAGCTTGCTGCTCGACAAAAACGATGAAAAAACAAGCACCGCGGCTTATCGGACCGTAACGGACCTACAAAATTCTGGAGGGGATTTGCAAGTGGTTGATAAATTTGGCGTCCCCGACCAGTCTTGTTCTGAAATGAGCTCCGTTCAAGAGAAACTTGTGAATGTGCTGCGAGAAGTAGCTCACCCCGACATCGGAGTGATTGCGAGGATTAGAAGCGCCAATGATTCGCTCCTGCGGAGCATGACTACTAGGGCGCAACAGATGGACAATTTCCTTGTTAGGCTGGAAAAGCAGGTCTTGGCCATTTGGCTGCCTGTCGTTGCCACTGCTGCTCTAGCACTGGGATTCGCGTTGGGTAAACTTCTTGCCGGCGGAACCAGAGAGAAGATCCGCGACGCAATGAGCAGTATCTTCAACCACGCGATCCGGTGGGAACTTACCGACCGGAATCCCATTACTGGTCCGACCAAGCGGTCAGGAGTACGCGTCTCCGCGAAGCGAGAACGTACACCCGACATTCTCGAAATCCATGAGGTGCAATCGCTTCTGGCAGCTCTTGGGATTCGGGAAAGGGCCATGGTGTTTCTCGACATGCCATCAGGGCTTCGCCGAGGCGAACTGGCTGGGCTGAAGTGGGAAGACTTCGATTTCAAGAAGCTCCATGTGAGTGTCACCCGGTCATTGGTTGACCAGCATGTGGGGCCAGTGAAAACCGAAGCCTCAAGAAAGCTGATGCCGATCGACGAGTTCGTGGTTCGTGACCTGTTGGCATGGTACGCGGTGACACCCTACAAGAAGCCGTCCGACTATGTATGGGCGACCGATGCCAACCGTGCTGGAGCCAAACGCGGAAAGCAGCCCGTCTGGCTGAGCACGGTGATGCGGGACTACATCCAGCCGATGGCCCGAAGTTTGGGTATCGAGAAGAGGATGTCGTGGCATACTTTTCGCCACACGTTTTCCTCGATTCTCAAGGGCAATGGTGAGGATGTGAAAGTGGTGCAGGAGTTGTTGCGACACTCAACTTCAAGGATGACGCTGGACACCTACACCCAAGCTCTCGGGTCCGACAAGCGTGCCGCGCAAAGTAAGGTTGTAGGGATGATCCGTCCGAAAGAGCGTGTATTTCCTGTGTATCGCGATGCGGAAGGGTTTTCCGTGTAAATCGTTGATTAGATTTGGCGTCCCCGACGGGATTTGAACCCGTGTTACCGCCGTGAAAGGGCGATGTCCTAGGCCAGGCTAGACGACGGGGACTGTGGGTGAGATTTTTTACTTGCCGCCGGACTTCATACTAACAGGGCGATTTTTTTTCGTCAAAACTCAATGCACTGAAAGCTGAATGTACTTACAAAAGTTCAGCATTGCACTCAACCACATCGGCTGCTCGTTCTGAATTCAAAAGACATTTAGAATATGTTTATGGCTGATTCGCTTTATTTGAGTCTATGGTTTCCGAGCTTCGATGAGGCCGAGATTTTTCCGCGAACGGTTAGTGTGCTCCGGCAAATTCCGTTTTCTGCGGCTCGGAGCGGTGTGACTTACGCAGCGATCCAACCGGTTGCGTGGAGTGAGCCGACCATTCTTGAGCGCCGGTTCCGCCCTGGCGTCGCACCAGAAGAAGCTGTGGCCGACGTCGCGGAGTTTCTTCACGACGACTATGCTTATGTTTTCGAAGCCTATTGGGATCTCTGGACTCCTCCCGAAGCCGAGGAAAAATGGGTTTTGGAACCTTCTTTAGTGCGCCTGATTGCGCACGGAACGGAATTTGAAGAACGCGCCGCGGAAGAGACCGGGCATATTCAAATTGATTTCGGGTTGGATGCATCCTTCTTGCACGAAGAAGTCGCATTCACTGATGAGGCAGAGCGGAACATACGCAGCAACGTCCAGAAACTCGTAGAGTTCACGGCCAAGGTGGAAAAGAATTCCGGAGCAACGGGGCGGTTGCTTTGGTCGGAATCAGAAGAGAATTTGGCGCAGAAGTTGATCAACCGTCTACAGAGAGTGCAGTAACGACACGATTATTTCTTAGTTTCCTTGCCTTCAGTCACAATCTCTGAAAAGTCGGCGATCGTCGCGAATTCCCTGACTACGGTCTGCAACAGAGCCAGGCGATTGGCACGAACCTCGTCATCGTCGACCATGACCATGACCTTGTCGAAAAATCGGTCGATAGCCGGACGGAGTTTTGCAATCTCAAGCAGCGCTCCCTCATAGTTGCGCACCGCGCTCAGCTTCTCGACGGTCGCCACCGTCTGAGGAATCAACCCAGCCAATTCTTTTTCGGATTCTTCCTGCAGCACAGCCGGATCGACGCGTAGCGCAATAACTTTCGTTTTATCAGATGCCTGGCGCAAAATGTTCTTCATACGCTTGAATGCGCTGGAGATGGATTCAAAATCAGCTGAGCCGCGAACTTTGCTCACTGCCTCAGCCCGAGCCGCAGCGTCCACTACATCGTCTGAGTCGACAGCCAGGACCGCGCTCACAACGTCATACGCATATCCGCGCGCTTCCTTTAGATAGAACTCAAGCCGCTCGCGGAAGAAGCTGCGTACGGATTCCGAATAGTTAGTGTTCGAGAATTTCTTTTCGGCCTCCGAACCTCTGTAACGAATGCGAGCATCGGCCATAATCTCAGAGAGACGCAATGGCAATTTGTGCTCAGAGATCGTCTTCACAATGCCGTTCGCCTGTCGGCGCAGCGCAAAGGGATCCTTCGATCCGCTGGGGACAAGACCGAGGGCGAACATTCCGGCGATGGAGTCGGCCTTATCGGCGATTGACAGAACCGCACCCTCGACCGTTGCCGGTGCGGTATCCTCCATCGATTCGGGCTTGTAATGATCGTAGATAGCGCGCGAAATTTCCAGCTGGACATCGGGCCTCATATCTTCGTCCAGTTCTTGCACTCGCGCGTAGAGACCGCCGACAATCCCCTGCAATTCTGTAAATTCTTTGACCAGTTCCGTTGTCAAATCTGCTTTTGCCAGCAGCGCTGCTTTATGAACGATGCCGGGTCGAATCGCAATTCCGCTCTGCTTCACCGTCTCCGCCAACCAACTGGCAATGCGCTGTATTCGCAACGTCTTGTCGTAGTAGCTGCCAAGATCTTTCTGGAAGGTGACGTTCCGGAGCAAACTGACACGCTGCCGAAGACTCTGCTTCTGGTCTGCTTGCCAGAAGAAGCGGGCATCGTTGAAGCGAGCCCGCAAAACACGTTCATTGCCATGCCGGATTAATCCGTCTGCGTCTGCCGCGGTGTTGAGCACTGCTAAAAAGTGCGGCAGAAGTTTTCCATTCGCATCTTCGATGGCGAAGTATTTCTGGTGATCACGCATCACCGTGACCAGCACTTCTTCCGGCAGAGCGAGAAACTCAGGATCAAAACTACCCAGGATGGCCGAGGGAAATTCCGTCAGATTGACAACGGTCGCAACCAGCGGCTCATCTTCACGCCATCGTGCCCCTGGGATGGTGCGCGTTGCCGCATCGAGCGCTTTGCGGATCACGTGCTCGCGCTCCGGAGCACCTAGAACTTTCGCTTCGCGCAGGGATTCAACGTAGGCACTAGGCTTGGAGATAGTCACTGTTCCGCTTCCGGCATCGCCAAAAATGATGCGATGCCCGCGAGAAGTCTTACCCGCGACAAGGCCGAACAATTCCAATGGGACGATCTGCTCGTCGAGCATTGCCACCAGCCAACGCACCGGACGGACAAAGACTTCCCCGCGCTTGCGCCAGTACATATTCTTGGGCCAGTAGAGCGTGGATATTTCCTTGGGAAGAGTCTCAGCAAGAATTTCGGCGGCGGTGCGGCCTTTCCGCGTAACTGTGGCCGCGAGGTATTCTCCTTTAGGGGTGCTGACTTTCTCCAGGCTGGCGACATCCACCCCGACTTTTTTTGCAAAGGCGTGCGCGGCCGATCTCGGCTGCCCATCCTTATATGCAACTTGCGCGGACGGGCCACTCACCTGCTCGGTAATGTCCGGTTGAGAGACAGGAATACCAGAAGCGAGGACTGCCAGGCGGCGTGGCGTGTCGAGATGCGAAATCGCTCCGGTTGGATCGAGACGCTCGCGTTGCAAGAGCGCGTGCAGGCGTTCGCGCAATTCACGAGAGGCTGCGTCAATCATCCTCGCCGGAATTTCTTCGCATCCGATTTCGAGTAAAAAGTCAGGCATATCCTCTATGTGACCACCGGAGCAAGCTTGCCACTCTTCTCCTTCGCCACTTGCTTTGAAGCCTCGTCACCCTTCTCACTTTGTTTTTCAGTCGAGTATTGCTGGTCCATCCAAGCCTTTGCGATGCCAACGGCCAACGCCCGGACGCGCCCGATCACTCCAACGCGTTCGGTCACCGAAATTGCGCCTCTGGCATCAAGGATATTGAAGTAGTGCGAACACTTAAGACACAGATCATAAGCGCCAAGCAACGGAAAGCGCGACTTCTCGCGCGCAAGGCCATCACCTTCATCCTTGCTCTTACTTAGAACAGCGTAGCGATCGAGCAGCCCCTTGCATTCCGCCTCGCACAATTCGAAATGTTTCCACGTCTTTTCGACATCCGCCATTTCAAAGTTGTAGAGGGAGAACTGCTGCTCATCGGCGACGCGCACTTCTCCATATTTCACTTCTCTGCCCGTCTGCGGATCGCGCGCCCAGACGATGTCGTAGATCGAATCCACATCCTGGAGGAACGCGCACAGCCGCTCCAGCCCATAGGTAAGTTCGGCGGAAATCGGATCCAGGTCGACGCCGCCACACTGCTGGAAGTATGTAAACTGCGTAACTTCAAGGCCATCGAGCATCACCTGCCATCCGATGCCCCACGCGCCCAAGGTGGGTGACTCCCAATTGTCTTCTTCGAACTTGATGTCGTGCTGACGCAGGTCAATGCCGATCGCGGCGAGCGATTCGAGGTAAAGCTCCTGCACATTTTCCGGCGGCGGCTTCAGAATCACCTGCAACTGCAAGTGCTTGAACAACCGGTTAGGATTCTCCCCGTAACGCCCATCGGCTGGACGGCGCGAGGGCTGCACATATGCAACCTTATAAGGATACGGACCCAGCACCCGCAGAAATGTTTCCGGAGCCATGGTGCCAGCGCCTACCTCAACATCGTAAGGCTGCTGGATCACCGCTCCGCGCTCCGCATAGAAAGCCTGCAGCTTGAGAATGAGCTGCTGGAACGTCAGCGAATTGGGCTTGGATGACTTCACGAAATATATCCGCTTCCTATTTTTTGACTTTAACCGATCTTCTCGAGCATGCCCGCCGTCATCAACTTCTTCTCAATATGCCGCTCCAGAATCTGGAGAAGAAACTTGCGCAGATCTGCTCCCACCGCTTTCGGCCAATCAATCGCAGAAAACTCTGAAACACGCGAGCGCAGCATTTGCGCCGCAATCTTTCTCGATTCTGACGACAGCTCCGACGATGCTATCCGTTTATCATCGACGCACACCAGACCATCGGCGAGCGCGTGATAGAACGCCCGATTGCCCTCCAGCGCGCGTCCGCAGATAAGGCACTCAGCAAACTCCGGCAGAAATCCCATGAGCCGCGTCATCCACAGCTCAAAGTAGGTCAACGGCATCCACAACACCGGACCGCGCAGTTCCTGTAAAACCGCCAGGCTCAACCGAAAGACTGCATCGCTTGCCTCGCGGTCAGGCATCAACTCGTCAAGCAGCTCAGCAACATGCGCCAGTGCTGCCGCACGCGGATAGCTAACCTCAGTGGCCAGCGGCGATTCAATCACTTCACAGGAATCAAGCCGCGCCAGTTCCTGCCGTTCGCGATCGTCGTAAAACGCCCGCACATAAGTAAGCGGTTCCAGCGCGCCTCCGAAGCGGCGTCTCGACTTCATGGCCGCGCGCGCCACGCCTTTTATCTTGCCCTCTGCGCGGGTAAAAAGTGTAACCAGAAGATCAGACTCGCGCAGAGGATACGTGCGCAGAACGATCGCTTCCGACTCCTTCAGCGCCATGGAAGATCAACAAGTTAAGCAACGATTGTAATGGATGGAACTGTCAGCCGTCAGCTTTCGGCCACCAATGAGAATCAAAAAGCTTTCGCAACCGAACTGATTTTACTGAGGCTCACGACCGAGAGCTGATGACTGAAAGCGATCTCACCGCCCGAAGAACTTCGCATTCCGCTCGGTGTATGCCTTCCACTTTTCCGGCAGGTCGTCGAGCGCGAAGATAGCGGAGACCGGGCACACAGGCACGCAAGCGCCGCAGTCGATACATTCCACAGGGTCGATGTACAGCATTTCTTCGTTCGAGTATTTGTCAGAGTCCTTCTTGGGATGAATGCAATCCACCGGACAGGCGTCGACACAGGCAGTATCCTTGGTACCAATACAGGGCTCGGCAATTACGTAGGCCATAAGATCTCATGCTCCTCGAGTGCACGGAGTGTGATGGAACCCATGATTCTAGCAAGAATGCAGCTATCGGTACAGGCAGTACCAATCAGGCGGGACGGTCAGCTTCCATTTTCCACGATTCTGGTTTTAATGGACCAGAAACTTGTATGCGACAACCGCTACAAAGGCGGCTATACCGACAGCATAAGCAACCATTCTTCCCCTCTGAAACTTTTCGTGCATATACACAAAGCCCCTCCACTGATTACCTAATCATGACACATCCAGGATGACAAAATGAAGCTGTAAATATTCCGCTCAAACCTGCGCTACTTGTGCAGATGCATCGCTCGCCTCCACGTGAGGCACTACGCCGGCAGGAATTCGCGCGGGAGCGCCACGCCAGGCACCGGCCCTGAATCCTTCCCTTACCAGCTTAAAAATAGTTCGTCGATTCTGCGCGATTACCCTGACCCACGCCATTTTCCCCATCATCGGGAAATAAATTCCGCGGAAGCAGAGGCGCGCAAGAAAGATGTTAATGCGGTAGCCGAGCGGCTGATCATTCAGCGCATCAACCGCAGCAGCCAATGCCTCTGGACTATAAGCCTGCTCCCAGCCATGATTCACTTCTGCATGAGCTTCAGCGATCGTCATCTTCAATGGCGTATGAGCCATCGTAAACGGGATGAATTCTTCCCAGTGCTTGGGCCGCGTCAGCCGCCCCGCGGTTTCGAGGCGCTTATAAAGAGGAGTTGCGGGCAACGGCGTCAGCAATCCAAAGATCGGCAGACCCGGCGGCCAGGTCCGAACCTGTCCCAGCGTCCGATCCGCAACACCCACGGTATCGTTATCCATCCCAAAAATAAATGACGTGATGGCATATACGTTTCGCTGTGCCAGTCGCTCCAAGACCGCTGCATATTCCCCGGGCTTATTGAACCCCTTATTCACGTCTTTCAGATTGGCCGGATCAATCGACTCCATGCCGATAAACACCCACTTGCCCCCGGATGCCGCAATCAGGTCGACCAATTCTTCATCGCGCAACAAGTTGGCGCTGATTTGCGCCACCCAATGCACCTGTGCCTTGGCCGCGATGATGTCGCGTAACAGTGACTTTGTGCGCTTGATGTTGATGGCGAAATTATCATCAATGAAAAACACCGCCATCTGGCCCTTCTCGCTGCGCGCTCGAGCCTTCAATAACAACAGTTCGTTTACTACGCTCTCATTCGTTCGAAACCGAATAGAGTCTCCAAAAAATCCAGTCACGGTGCAAAACTCGCAGCCATAAGGACACCCGCGTCCCGACTCAACTGGAATAATGCGAAACGCTCCCCAGCCTTCTCCAATTTTCTGCAGCAAGCCACTTGCAGCCTTCGGCACCAGATTGAACTGCTTGAGATCAATCGACTGCCATGGAATCACCGGGTATTCTTTGAGCGATGGCTTGCTCTCCTGCCCAAATGCATCAACGGGCTCATAGACCTCTTTCAGCGCACCGCGAGCCGCGTCATTCACGATAATCGGCCAAGTTGCATCTGCTTCACCCAAAGCCACCGCGTCGGCGTGGCGTATTCCTCCATCTCGCCCGAGCGCCTCGTCAGCCATCTCTGTCACATGCGGTCCTCCCATCACTACGGGAACTCCCGTCGCGCGAACCGCATCCGCCATGCGATAGGCCTTAGCAACCATCCGCGTCATGGCGCCGATGCCGACCAATCCAATATTGTTATCGCGGACAAACTGCGAGATCCCCGCCTCATCCATCGGCTGAGCGTTGCCGTCGATGAGCAGCACCTCATGGCCTATGGGAGTGAGCGCCTGCAGAAGGAACATCCAGAGATGCGGCATAAAATTGCGCGTCACCCCGTTATCAGGGTTGTAGAGCAGGATTTTCATGGTGTAATTCGCGATTCCGCAAAGCGCCGCTTTGCTAGATGCTAGGTTGATAGGAAGGATCGGCGGCGGCAGACTGGCAGGGTGCTCCGGCGCGAATAATCGGCAGCGTTCTTTAAATGTACTCTGACGTACAGTGTAACCCGAACAGTATGTAATTGAAAATGACGGCTCTTTGGCCGTTGCGGCGGGGTCAGCTCACATTCTGAAGACGGCAACGCAAAAAGATGACCAAGGAGTCTTCTGGATGAGCGTCAGCAAATCAGCTCTTTACGCGGTCGCGCGTTCCCTTTCTTGACTCGGTTCGTACTCGACAATGTAACCAGCGACTGCGCTCGCAGCCACGGTGAGCGGAGACGCCAGATACATCTGTCCCGGCCCGCTCCGTCCTGGGAAATTTCTATTCTGTGCGCTGATCACAACCTGATCCGAGCGCGTCGATACTCCCGGCCCCGCATTGATGCACGCACCACAACTAGGTTCAATCACGTGTGCGCCAGCCTTCTCAAAAATTTCAAGGTAGCCTCGGCGCTTTGAGTACTCACGCGTCTCCTGTGAACCGAACTGAATCCAAAAGTCGACATCCTTCGAAATTCGTTTTCCCTGCTTCAGAGCATTGCCGAGGACAGCCGCGTACATATCCATATCTTCGTTCTTTCCCGCCGTACAGGTCCCACCGTAGGCAATCTCAATCGGCACGCGAGCATCAAGTTCGCGGATATATTTCCCATTTCCCGGATCGCCCGGAGTAGCCACCATCGGCGTAATCTCAGCCGCATCGAGTTCGATTATCTCGGCGTATTCCGCATCGGCATCGCTCTGGAGACCTTCGATCATCTTCTCGATCTCTGCGCGCTTCATCCCGCGGCGCTCCATGAGAAACTCGATCACCTTTTCGTCGGGAGCAACAATGCCCGTGAACCCCCCAATCTCAGCCGCCATATTCGTCATGGTCGCGCGCTCATCCACCGAGAGCGCCTCGACCGCTTCGCCGGCATACTCCATGACTTTTGCCAGCGCTTTGCCGCTGCGCACATAATCGAGAGAAAGAATCTTCAGAATAAAATCTTTTGCCGTCACATTCGGATGCCGCTTGCCACGGATGACGATCTTGACCGACTCCGGCACCATGACGCGAACATCCTTCGTAATCCAGGAGTTGAAAACATCGGTAGTCCCAATACCGAAGGCGATACATCCAATGGCGCCAACATGTGGAGTGTGCGAATCCGAGCCAACGTTCACCTGTCCCGGCAAAGCATAAGTTTCCAGCATCACGGAATGGCAAATCCCCTCCGAGCCTTTGCGATCGGTTAGTTCGCCGTGAAGTTTGATTCCCTGTTGCTTGGCGAAATCCTCCTGCTTCAGCTTGAGTTGCGTGGCCAAATCAAGAAGCCCGATCTTCTTCTTTTCTTCCGAAATTACGTCGTCGAGAAAAGTAAGGTGATCGCGAAAAAAACGGATACTGGAAGCGTCGTTAACTGGGACACCTTTGCCCACATATTGTTCGTAAAAAATGGAAGCCATCGGCGTAACGTACTCATGACTAAACCGCAGATCGACGCGGGTAAAACCGGTGTCACCCGGCTTAACCGACACAACTCCAACCGCGCCATCGGGCGTAACCATATGCCGGGCAAAGATCTTCTCTGCGAGCGTCATAACTCTTGTGGTGCGCACCCCGCTCGCGATCGGCGGCGAGAAAACTTTCCCCTGCATCCGAGCCACGTTGAACGGAAACAATCCGCCATACTCAATGACCTGCTTTGTGATCTCGTCTTCTCCCACGGTGAATTCACTGAGTGCGATTTCCTCACCGCTACGAATCCGGTCAATCAACGAAAAGTTCGTCGAAGTCAGCAACCCCAGATTCTGGCAGTTCTGCTTATAGATACGCTCAATATTTTCGGCAATCGCGACCTGAATCCCGGCGCACATTTCCGCATAAGGAGACTGCTCGCGGCTCGACCCTTTGCCACGGCGCTTGCCGCTCACCGAGCACACAAAGCCGCCCTTCTTCACATCGTTGCGCCCAATCGGCAAAGTGTTGCCGCAGCGCAACCCAGCATAGGGAATCTCGCCGAGCGTGCGATCAAAATAAAAGCAGAAGTGTGCGGGAGTGATCTCGTCGGTAGAAATGTCGTCGCGAAGTTTAGGATTATTGGCAGGATTCTTTGTGTCCCAAGGCAAATCCCAACCGGCCACCTGTTTCTTGATCAGCTCCGGATCTTCGGTGAGAAACAGAATGCGCCCCTGTAAACGCACTTTGTCGGGACGTTTCTCGATCTTGCGTTCAAGCAGAGACGAACTCACATTAACTATTGTACCGCTGGATTGTGATGCCGGATTGTAACGGTGGAGCGACGGACGCCCTCGCTCATCCTCAATACATTAGAAGCTTCGATCCTTCGCGTAGCTGACCGGACTGGGCAAAGCTTCCAACCCTCTGCCTGCGAAGATTTCTTGAAACTCGTGCAGCAGCGCGCCATGCACCAATCCGTTCGTCGCCACCGTCTCACGGCTGGCGATCTGGAATTCACCGCCGGAAAAATCCGTAACCTTCCCACCGGCCTCTTCGACAATCAGCACGCCAGCCGCCGTATCCCACGGATTAAGATTGAACTCCCAGAAGCCGTCAAATCGGCCTGATGCCACATTGCACAGATCAAGCGCAGCCGATCCCGCCCGCCGCACCCCGTGCGTGCGTAGTGTGAGCTGGTGATAAAAATAAATATTCGGATTCTTATGCCGCTTTTGGCTCGGAAAACCAGTGGCAATTAGACACTCCCCTAGAGTCGCCGTAGTCGACACATGGATCGCATTGTCATTGAGGCGCGCCCCACCACCAAACTCCGCCGCGAACATCTCGTCTCGCGTCGGATCATAAATCACTCCCGCAATTCGCCGGCCCAGATACTCCACCGCAAGCGAAATACAAAACACTGGATAGCCATGCGCAAAATTCGTTGTCCCATCGAGCGGATCCACGTACCACTTGTACTCGCTGCCGGTTTCAATCCGCGTCCCTTCTTCACCCATTACATCGTGAGCAGGAAACTGCGCTCGAATCCGCTCCAGAATTAGTGCTTCCGACTTCCGATCAGCCACTGTAACCAAATCCACTGCACCCTTATATTCAATCTTCACGTGCTGCCGAAAATAATCCATCAACAGGACGCCCGCTTCGCGAGCCATCGCCTGCATAGGAGAAATCAGGTCCAAAGATTGATGGGAATGATTGGATGTCATGTGACTGTCCAGGCTTTCATTTTCAGGATTGAATGTTGGGAACTTAGAAACGGGAACTGAGGACGAATCCGAAGCTACTTCTTCTTCCCATCCTCCGCGATATAAACAATCTCGTGTTTGAAAATGAAAAGATTGGGACCATCCTCGCGTGTCACCCGCACCATATTCTTGTCGTAATACTCGATCCACCCGCGCACCACTTCGCCATCGGCCAGCTTTAGGCTGACGATCTTCTGCTTCTCCCCGAGCGCCTTCAGATAAGCCGCTTCTTCAAATGTCTCGTCCGGAGGTGGAGTGCGCTTCTTGCCAAATGCGGGATTTCCTGACTGTAACGGCATGCCGTCATTTTACAACGTCAAGACGCGCGCTTAGGTTTTCTTCATATAGAACGCCGTTTCCTCAGGCCGTACCACCCGCGGTATCCACAGCGGACGGCGAAGCCCACCAGGGCCGGGCGCGGGACGAGTCAGGGCCTTCCATCGCTGATAAACCGCGAACGAAAGATTGGTATCAACAAAAATGTCACCATAACAATCGTCGGCGCCAGCCCGCTCCACGCGCACCATCTGGTGCCAACAGTGCATGCCCGTGATGGGATCGGGATGCACCGGGAAAGTAATATTCTGATGCACGCCCGCATCACTCCACCACACACGTTTGGTGTCGGGATCGGATGTCTCATAAGATTCAACGCCCGAAACCTGGCGCATCTTCCATTGTCCTTTGCCGACTTCTTTCAGATCAACCCATGCGCTAGACATCCGTTCCAGTTGATCCTCTTTATTAGTGCGCCAGCGCCCCAAATGGTGGGAACAGGCAACCACTCCCGGTGCCAGCCCTTCGGTCACCCATGCATGCAGAACGAAAAAACCGATTTCCGTGTGGACTTTGACCAGTTCGCCTGTGCGAATGTCTCCAAGATTGTGAGCATCCCCAGGATTGATCCATAGCGGGTTCTTATGCGCAATCTCGTAGAGAAATTTTGAGTTTCCAGATCGCGTGTGAATGAGATGCGGCAAACGAAAAATCGGTAACAGTGTGTACACCGGGCCGTTTGAATCCTTGGGCCATTCGACGAGCGGCATGTATCGACGATCAAAATCTGAATTGAAATCTTCGCCGGGCGTGCATATCGACGCCGCTTGCGCTACCCGATGAATGTGGCTGCGATAGTATTCCGGGAGCGCAAATTCAGGCCATTTCCACTCTGCCATCGTCTTTGAAAACAGCTCAAGCTTGCGCGAAGGCGTGTTGTAACCAACAACTGCTTCGCCATCGACCATCACCCCCATCGCTTTGCCATCTTTCGTGACTACCCCATTCGCTTCGACTTCCGACCCAGAGAGGTCGGCCGAGGCCACCCGCTTCTCATTCATCTTGTACACATCGGTCGTCACTTCGTACGCGCCGTACTTACGCATGTATTCAAGCGGCTTTAGGCCTTCTTTAGCGGCGGCTTCGGGCAATCCCGGAACCGAATTCTCAAAAATCCATCCGTAATATTCATCGACCGTCAGCTTCTGTCCGGGACGATACGGAGATTCGAACCACTGCCGAATTCCCATCGAACCATCCGGATCGATCGCCCAGGAAAGGTTGATCCAGAATTCATCCTCTTCCCAAACTTCTCCCGGATTCGCTTGGTACGTGTAGTCGAACTTCTTTCCTTCCCGTTCTTGCAAAACGCGCAGCACCGGCTGGCGAAAGCCGATCCACTTTCCCGCATAAGATTCCTGACTCATCAGGTCGTGGCGTTCGGAACTGAAGCCCATGGGCAAAACATAATCGGCAAACCACGCAGTCTCGCTCCAGGTCGGCGTCAACGCGGCGTGCAGCCCAACTTTTTCCTCGTCGCGCAACATCTCAATCCACGAAAATCCATCGGGATAGGTCCAGACAGGATTGAAGACACGCGTGAAATATGCTTCGATGCGACCACGTCCTTCCTTGAGGAAGTGCGGAAGCAGAGGCGACATTTCATGGACACAGAGCGGCCATTCCGGCGGATAGAGAAGTTCGTTCCAGTGTTTCTGCGGCGGTGGATTCTTAAATGGACGTGGCACAAATTTGTTCCACGCGTTCAGGTTATGTCCGCCCGGAGTGCCAACCGAACCCGTAAGTACGTGCAGCAACATCAAAGCCCGCGCCGTTTGCCATCCGCCCAGATTGCCGGAAGAACTGCCCCGCCAAAGATGCGATGCGAAGCGGCTTCCGGCGGTAGCAATCTCACGAGCAGTCTTGACGATAACTTCTGCCTTCACTCCACTTTCTTTTTCTGCAAACTCCGGAGTGAATTTCGCATAATGCCGTTTGAGCGCGTCAATCAGCGCCTCAAAACTCTGGCCCTTTGCAGAAAATCCATCGACTTCAAGTTCCTCCCAGTTAGTCCAGTTCTTCACGAACCTGGCGTCGAACTGATTTTCGCCAAGGATAACCATTGCCATCGCCAGCAGTACCGCCGCCTCTGTACCGGGATAACTCGGCATCCAGTAATCCGCCATGCTGGCCGTATTCGAAAGGCGCGGATCCATGACGGCAAGTTTAGCTCCGGCCATTTTTCCTTCAATAATGCGCTGCGCATGCGGATTGAAATAATGTCCCGATTCAAGATGTGCCGATAGCAGCAAAATAAAACGCGCGTTTGCGTGATCAGGAGATGGACGGTCAGCATGATGCCATAGCAGATACCCAAGGCGTGCCGATGAGGAACACACATTCGTGTGCGAGTTATGGCCGTCAATGCCCCACGCCTGCAGCGTGCGCTCCATAATGAAGTCGTGGCCCGGACGCCCCACGTGGTACATGACCTCTTCGCCACGATTTTCCTGAAACGCCTCTCGAATGCGCGTGCCGAAAGTCTCCAGCACTTCATCCCACGATGTCCGAGTCCATTTTCCGCCACCGCGTGGCCCCGACCGTTTCATCGGATAAAGGATGCGATCGGGATCATGAATCTGCGTGATCGTCGCCGGCCCCTTGGCGCAAAGGCGTCCGCGGCTTGCGGGATGTTTCGGATTGCCTTCAAACTTCGAGATTTGTCCGGTTTCCTTATCGACATAGGCGAGAAGTCCACAAGCCGATTCGCAATTGAAGCAAATGGTCGGAACCAGCTGATAATGCCGCTTAACCCGGCGCGGCCAAGCTTCCGCATCGAGCTCAACCCAATCGTCCCACTTTTCAACCGGCGGGTAAGACGAAAGATTGCTGCCGTCGCGCTTGAAGTCTGTCACTGCAAAATCTCCCTATGTTTTTCTAACCCCTAGCTATTCGGCACACTCTGCCCAGCCATCACAAAACACCATTCAAATATCAGAAGTCCACTCAAAGCCAAAACACTCGCCACTCCTGCGGCAATACGATCAGGAACGCCGAAAACATGCTCCCCCAACAAAATCAGCAGCGGAGCAATCCCGCCCAGCACAACCGCCCCGCCCCAAAATGCCCGCGAGAACGGACCATGAGTCATCAGACGAGCCCCATAGCGCGCGTTGTCGGTGGTATGCGGCATCGCAACCTCACCGAGCAGCATCAGTAAATGCAGAACTAAAGTGATGATCAGTGTTGGAATCGCAACCGACAAAGCTTGTGCTGAACCACCAAACGAATCCGGAAGCAACGCGAGCACTGCTGCTCCACACAGCAACGCTTGAACGATTAAATGTGCTGGCAGAAGCGGCGTTTGCCACAAGTCGCGCCCTTCACATTGTCCAAAGAGAAACGCGGTATAAGCTGCCGCGCAAAATCCAACCAGCACCGTAGGCCACAACAAGATCGATGTGGCGAGCGGAAATCCCACAACCGCCGCCAACCAAAACACGCCGCACAGTGTGCTGTATGAGATCAAAATGAACGCGCCGCGCGCGAGCCACGATTTACTTTGCGGCGTAAACACAACTCGCAGGAATCGCTCTTTGTGATCTAGATCCCAAACCAGCAGCACCGTAGTAAGAGCCGTGAATAGGAGCGCAACCGTCGCCAGCGCAATATCACGAACGCGATTGCCCGACAATCTTCCCAGCACCATCGCGATCGCTGGTACCGCGAGTACTCCAGATCCGATCGACTTGGTCCAGCAGTAAGCGGGCACCTGCCATCTCCACGGGCGCGCATGCGAAACGTCATAGGCCACCCGAGCGTTTTTTTGCAACAACGGGTGATCAGCCGGATACACCGCGCCGCCACCATGCACCGCCGTATTTCGCTGCGACCACATGTAAATCGATTCATGGCGCGCCGCCGTCGGCACAATGGCGCTCTCATCGCCATCAATGTAATAAAGCTTGGGCTGAGTTCCCTGCTCCGGCTTGCGCACGCGCACCGGTTCGCGTGCCACCAGTTGCGCAGCTTCACTAGACGGGTCGCTAAGATCTCCGGCAATGATGGCGTGCTCCGGACACACGATCACACAAGCGGGTTCGAGTCCGACTTCGGTACGATGCGCGCAGAAGTGGCACTTCGCCGCCGTGCCATCATCGGGATCGATGTAAATCGAATCATATGGACAGGCCTGCATACATGCTTTGCAGCCAATGCAGCGGTCGGAATTGAAATCGACAATCCCATCTTTCCGCTGATACATCGCTGTCACGGGACAGATAGTCACGCAAGGCGGCTTCTCACAGTGATTACAGCGCGTCACCTGAAATACGCGGCGCGTGTTGGGGAAAACGCCCTTTTCGACATATTTCACCCAAGTCCGGTTCACGCCCACCGGCACATGATTTTCGGTCTTGCACGCCACTGTGCAGGCGTGGCATCCGATGCATTTGCGGTTATCGATTACGAAGCCGTATTTCATCCGGTGGGAAGCTCATCCCAAAACAGTTAATCATACTTGGGTACGCGAGAAAGGGGAGTAATGCTGTTGAGCCTGCTTTTGTGGATCCATAAATCAGGTCGCGGACAACGCCAGCCACATTAAATCTGATAATCGATGTCTTCGATAATCCGTTGTAGCGAAGCGGAAAGCGGCTCGCGTCCACCCGTTCCTTCAAGTTGACGCACGCGTTCCGCTAACTTGTTTACCTCGGTCGCAACCGCTGACAACGCCTCGGAAAGTGGATCATTAATCTGCTTGGGATCTGTGATAACCACGCGCTTGCCTTCGCGAAAAATAACGTGTCCGGGCACTCCGACCACAGTGGAATCATCCGGCACGTCTCGCAGCACAACCGACCCGGCGCCAATCCGGCAATTACGTCCCACCGTGATGTTGCCAAGAATCTTCGCGCCGTCGCCGACCACCACATTGTCAAGCAGCGTAGGATGCCGCTTTCCACGTTCCTTGCCAGTTCCTCCGAGCGTGACACCCTGGTAGAGCGTAACGTCGTCTCCAACCACTGCCGTCTCGCCAATCACCACACCAAAACCATGATCGATGAACAATCGTCTGCCAATCTGCGCCCCTGGATGGATTTCGATGCCAGTGAACCAACGCGTCACCTGCGACAGCCAGCGTGCCAGCAAAAAGAAATTGTGGTTCCACAACCAGTGGTTCACGCGATAGAACCAAACCGCATGCAGTCCTGAATAACAGAGATAAACTTCCAGACGTGACCTCGCCGCAGGATCATGCTCCAGCACGCCGGCAACGTCCTCGCGGATTAGCGACAGCAGATGCGGCATTTATCAGTCTGGAACTTGCGACGTGGGAATCTGCAACGCCTCGTTCCGAAGTCCTTCGAAGAGAATACTACTCAGATATCGTTCTCCGAACGACGGCAGAATCACAACGATCAATTTCCCGGCATTTTCCGGACGACGCGCCACCTGCAAAGCCGCAACCACAGCTGCTCCCGAAGAAATGCCAACCAGCAAACCCTCTTCGAGTGGAAGCCGTCGCGCCATATTGATTGCGTCATCATTGCTTACCGTGATGACTTCATCAATATATTCGCGACGCAAAATGCTCGGAACAAAACCGGCACCAATTCCCTGAATTTTGTGCGGCGCTGGCTTTCCGCCGGAAAGCACCGCGCTATCCACTGGTTCTACGGCAATAGCCTTGAACGACGGTTTCCTGGGCTTGATGTATTCCGAAACGCCGGTGATCGTTCCACCAGTGCCAACCCCCGAGATCAGAAAGTCAACGCGTCCGTCCGTGTCCTCCCAAATTTCGGGTCCGGTAGTTTCGAAGTGAATCTTCGGATTCGCAGGGTTGTCAAATTGCTGCAGCATGTAAGCGTCTGGAGTCGCAGCCAGCAACTCCTCAGCCTTCAGAATCGCGCCCTTCATTCCCCGCGGGCCTGGCGTAAGAACGATCTCAGCGCCCAAAGCCAGTAGCAGTACGCGCCGCTCGGTGCTCATGGTCTCAGGCATCGTGAGAATGAGCTTGTACCCTTTCACGGCGGCAACAAAGGCGAGAGCGATTCCCGTGTTGCCGCTGGTCGGCTCGATCAGAACGGTTTTTCCGGGATGAATGCGTCCGGCGCGTTCGGCATCGGCAATCATGCTCACACCAATGCGGTCTTTCACGCTGGCCAAAGGATTCCGGCTCTCGAGTTTCGCCACCACCTCGGCAACCGCGCCTTGCGCAACCCGATTCAGCCGCACCAGCGGCGTGTGACCAATCAGTTCCGTGACATCCTTCGCGATTTTCATAAAAATAAACTCTACAACTTCAGTAGTCTATCGCAAGGGCTATAATCGCGCGCTGCTGCGAGTACATCCAAAGCCAGCGTTAATAGGCAGACGAGCGGAGTTCTGCACCTGCTCAGCATCTAATCCAACAAATCGTAGCCGGCAAGCGTTAGAAACTCAGCAAAATCTTGACTGGTCGTCAAATCTTCGAGAATCTTGGCTGCCTGTTGCAGCTTTTCGTCACCGCCTGACCCGGCGCCCAATTCAACCGTCCGCTGATGAATAATCTCCTTCACCATGCCTTCTGTCACCAGTCTGGCATCCTTCAGTCGCGCCCCATGGTTCACCCACTGCCAAACTTGGGCCCGGCAAATTTCCGCCGTCGCAGCATCTTCCATCAGGTTATAGATCGGAACACAACCCGACCCCCGCAGCCACGAATGCAAGTACTGCAGTCCCACATCGATATTCCAGCGCAATCCTTCGTCGGTAATATCACCCGCCGGAACATCGATCAAGTCTTTCGCTTCCACTGTCCCATTCTTTCGCCCCCTCGACTCGTGCTGTCGAGAAACTTGATTCGCTTCCGGCATGTACTTATCGAAGATCTCTTTTGCCACAGGCACGAGCCCTGGATGAGCCACCCATGTGCCGTCATGGCCGGCTTGAACTTCGCGGAGTTTGTCACGCCGCACTTTCTCCAGCGCCAACTCATTAGCTGCCGCATCGTTCCGGATGGGAATCTGCGCCGCCATTCCACCCATCGCATGGATGCCACGCCGATGGCAGATCTGAATCAGCAATTCCACATAGGACTTCAGAAAATGTCGCTCCATCGTAACCTGCGATCGATCCGGGAGCACGAATTCGGGATGCGCGCGAAACTTCTTGATAAAACTGAAAATATAATCCCAACGCCCACAGTTCAATCCCGCTGAATGGTCGCGCAATTCGTAAAGAATCTCGTCCATTTCGAACGCCGCCAGAATGGTTTCGATCAGGACTGTGGCGCGAATCGATCCCCGCGGAATACCCAATTCGTCCTGCGCAAAGCAAAACACGTCATTCCATAGCCCTGCCTCCTGATGATTCTCCAGCTTCGGCAGGTAGAAATAAGGACCGGTGCCTTTGCTCAGCAAAGTGGCAGCATTGTGAAAGAAGAAAAGGCCAAAATCAAACAACGACGCGGAGATCGCCTTCTCGTCTACCAGAAAATGTTTTTCGTCCAGATGCCATCCGCGCGGCCGCACCATCAAAGTGGCCAAATTAGACCCAAGCCGGTATTGCTTCCCTTCTGGGCTCACATATTTAATCGTTCCACGAATCGCATCCCGCAGATTTTCCTGGCCCTCAAGACAATTACTCCACGTGGGAGAATTCGAATCCTCGAAGTCGGCCATGAAAACATTGGCACCTGAGTTGAGCGCATTGATGATCATTTTGCGATCGACTGGCCCAGTAATTTCCACGCGACGATCGAGTAGATCTTTGGGAATGGGCGCGACTCTCCAATCGCGTTCGCGGATCTCAGCCGTTTCCGGCAGAAACTCCGGAAGCTTGCCGTGATCGATTTCTTCCTGCACGACTTGCCGTCGCGCCAGCAATTCTTGTCGTCGGGGCTCGAACTCAGCCGCGAGTTTCGTCAAGAATGCCTGGGCTTCAGGGGTAAGAATGTCAGTTTGTTTCTGAGCGTCGTTTGGACTCTCAATCGGATGTGTGTCAGGGGATGTATGGGCTTCCATAGGCCAATATCATAGCCGTTTTCGTATTCATGTCCTATGGGTTAGGTTGTTGTGCGTCCAGATGGAAAATCAGCGGACTTGGGATGGGTGGACGACCGCGCCTACGACCGACTAAACAACGACTTGTATTTTCGATCGTTCGCGCTTGCCTTCGCGAAGTTGTGCCGCTGTAAAGGCGGACCCGCAAGTACCACATCTCCAACTTGTAAAGGCGCTAGCCAGTGGACTTGGACCTGGCCCGTCATTACTCGGCTGGGACTGGTTCGCGCGCACCGCTAGAACCAGTTCACCGCCACAATCTGAACATGTTCGTTTTTGCATAATCCTCGCGTTTCTACTATGGCACGAATATTCTGAAATCAACGATCAATATTGATCATTTTCGGGCGTTGCCGCTAGTTACTATGGTTGCCAGCAGCTTCCACGCCCAAACTCAGTTGCTAGAAAGTTGAGTTGTTCAGGAAAAATCAAGAACTTGCGGGGCGGAGGACACCCGCGTCACATCCGAAAAATCTAGGCGCTAACCCGTACGGACACCAACTCCGGATTGCAATGAGAATTTTGCATCGACTTTACGGCATCTTCGGCTGTAAATCTGCCCATCACCAAGGCAAGCTTGCGGTTGGTTGTCGTCTGGATGGGCAGGCGGTCAACCCGCAGCACATATTGAGGAGCATGAGCACCGCCACGGTTGACTTTCACAACAAACTTGATGTTTTTCATGATTCCTTTCTGTTTCTATCTTGCCATGGGTGGATATCGCGAAGATCCCACGTAAGATATCCAGCTTCGAGACTCGGACTACTCCTCAGATCGACCGAAAAAGGAATAATTCCAAATGGCTAAATTAATTAAGAGGAGCTGAAAGAGCTGGAAAAGATGCGTGCTCAACTGCAATGCTAGCCTGATGAGCTACTATTGTCAAGCTTGTTAACCCCCAATGATGCCTCATAAGGTCAGCACCGAAGTTGCTCTCCGATACCACGAAACCACCAAACATTCGTACAGTAGCGTGCGCACCAACCCGCATTTCCTCGACTTCAACAACCAGCCGTTACCGTTCAAGATCTACCCAGCACTTGAACCGTCGCGTATGCCGACGGAGGTGCGCCAAACCGGAGTCGCTGCCCTTTCCGCAATCGCCGAAAACGTTCCCGCACAAGTGAATGCGGCTCCAGATTTAGAAGCAGTGGCCCAACTTCTGTACCTCTCCGCAGGCATCACTCGCCCACGAAAATATTCCGGAGGAGAGATCTATTTTCGCGCTGCCGCCTGCACCGGAGCTCTCTATGAAGTCGAACTCTATCTCGTGTGCGGAGATCTAATCAACCTTCCTGCGGGCGTCTATCACTTTGCCCCCGCCGAGTTCGGCCTGCGCCCGCTGCGCATCGGAGATTATCGCAGCGTCCTGGTCGAAGCAACTGCATCCGAGCCCGCGATTGTTCACGCTCCACTCATCATCCTCTGCACCGGTACCTACTGGCGCAATGCCTGGAAGTATCAGGCGCGCACCTACCGTCATCTCGGCTGGGACAATGGCACGCTGCTGGCGAATCTTCTCGCCGTGGCCAGTGCTCTAGGGTTGCCCGCCAAAGTAGTTTGTGGCTTTGTTGATGCGACGGTGAACGGCTTGCTGGATGTCGATCCCCAACGCGAAGTGGCGTTCTCATTGGTCGCCGTCGGCCATGACTCCCGGCCCTCTGCGCAAGCCCATCCTGCACCACCAGAACTATTGAAAATTGGTCCGCTCGGACTTGAAACCGTCCCACTCTCCCGAAGTGAGATTGATTATCCGCTCATGCGCGAAATGCACGCCGCCTCGTCACTCGACTCAGCCAAAGAAGTTGTAGCGTGGCGCGATAGTCAACTGGACCACAGGGCAACGGCAGGGTTAACGCCGCCTGCCGGAACTGCGCCTCCCGGATCTGCGCCAGTTGGATCGATCATACGACTCGAACCTTTATCCGACGAGGAAATGCCGCGCGATCCTATCGAGCAGGTAATCCTTCGTCGCGGGTCCAGCCGCCGATTCGCACGCACACCAATAAGCTTCCTGCAGCTCTCAACCATGCTCGACCGTTCAACCCGAGGCATACCAGCGGATTTTCTGAATCCGTTTGGAACTCTACTCAACCAGCTCTATTTGATCGTCCACGCGGTTGAAGGTCTCGCACCCGGAACCTACTTCTTCCATCGCGACCGTCAGGTACTCGAGTGTTTAAAGCAGGGAAATTTCCGCGACCAGGCCGGCTATCTCGGATTGGAGCAGCAGTTACCGGCCGACGCCGCCGTGGATATTTTCTTTCTGGCAGACTTACGACGGATTTTTGATTGCTTCGGAAACCGCGCGTATCGCGCTGTACAGCTTGAGGCCGGCATTCTCGGCGGCAAACTTTATCTGGCAGCCTATGCACAGCACCTCGGCGCCAGCGGCCTCACCTTTTACGACAATGACGTAATCCAATTCTTCTCGCCGCATGCCGAAGGCAAGAGCGCTATTTTCCTGGTTGCCGTAGGCAACAGCGCTAAACGCCAACCCTAAGTTATGTAGCCGAAATCCTTCTGGCGAGTGGCTTTGACCCCGGTGAGTATTCCGAGTCCCACCAGCACCAGGCCTCCCACCACAATCCAGTGGGTTGGCACATGCATCAAGCACTCACCATAAATCAACCCAGTAATCACCACAAAAAAACATGTCAGGTAAATTCCAATGACATAGCAGTTCCTTCCAACGGAGCCCGGCTCTTTTCATCGTCTGGGAATCAGATAAAAGGAAACGAAATAAGGCGGGCCGTAACCGGCACTCGGTTCCGGCCGCCACAAGAACGGCTCACGGACCGCTAGCTGATGCGATTACTGTCTGTCTTCTCGTGCTTCCGCGACATGAGCCTGGTGACCCGCTTCAGACACGGCTGCCACAAACGCCTCTCCACTATGGGGAGTTGCCACTTTGCCCGAAAGAATATTGCGGAACATCATGTGATGGCCGTAAATCGCGCGAGTCGAGTCATTGTCCTGCTCGATTACCGCACCCTCCAACGTCAGACCGGCGAACACTCCCTTGGAGCGCGAATAAGTCAGGACTTCCGTGTTCAGCAAGATGTCAGTTCCCGCCGAAGTGTGGCGTCCGACTGGACCCGCTGCCACCGATCCTTCACCGGTCAGTTCAAACTTGGTGGATAGCAAATGCTGCAAGCCACGGTCGTTCATGACCAGCATCACCAGGTCGATACCCTCGACTCCAATCTGCAATCCCCAACTTCCACCGCCGACCGACACAAATGCGGGAGCGCTCCAGCCTTCTGGCGTACGACAGGACGCCACACCACGACCGTGCTTGGCACCGAAGATGAAGCCTGCTTTGAGCATATCGGGCACAATGACGACGCACTTGGCCCCGCTCAATACTTCCTCAGGAATTCCTTTGTCGGGCGTCGACATAATCGACTGCAGAACATCCACGGATTTCCGCAAGCGATCCACTGTGTCTTCGCGATCCGAACCAGCCCACGCGAGCGTTCCAACCAGGCCGATCATACTCATCAATACCAGAGAGATTATCTTTTTCATGAATTATTCCTTTGCCGATCTGCGGAACTAAGAGGAGACGACTTCAGATGGGCTGACTTAGCTCAGAGAATCTGAAAGAGAGAGAAGAGTTACTCGACTCAGGCGCAATGATCGCTCAACCAACCACGGAAAAGCTGTTCTAGATTGCTCACTTTCCCACTTCCAACGAAGCAGGGCAGCCTTTCTCTGCCATGCCACGACCGACATTCTCATACATGTGTGAGCAATCTTGCACAGAATAACCATCCCTCGCGTGTCATCGTTACTTTGCCGGAGACGTAGCCGAGCGACAGTCTTGAGCACGTTGAGAGGGAGAGATAGAAGGTTGATGACGATGAAAATCGCTTTTCAACAATTCAGCGATCGGTTGCGGAGACTGTTCACCGCCATCAAAGTATCTTTCTCGAAGCTACTTGCTTCCGTCGCACCACCGGCTCGCGGTTTTGCATCGCAAAGAATGTGTCCGTTTTGCGGGTTGATCACGCCGCGTTCCAAGTCGTCTTGCCTTGAGTGCGGAAAGTCGCTCGCTCCAGCAACAAGATAGATAAAATACGACTAGATCAGTATTTCGGGACGCTCATTTTTCGGCGACCCTCAAATGAGCAAAGGAGATCAGGCAATGCTTTGGACAATTTTCGTTGTGCTTTTGATTCTGTGGCTTCTCGGTTTCAGCCTCCACGTGGCGGGAGGGCTGATTCACTTACTGCTGGTCGTTGCGCTGGTCGTATTGGTCATTAACCTGGTGAGTGGCCGCCGTATCTGAATCTTCAACCGAAAACGATCAACGATAGCCTCTTATCGTGGAAACACATCAGCAAGTTGCTAACGGACATCAGTTTCGCGAACGTGCGCCCGCCATGCTCAGCGCGATGCCACCTACGATCAGCACGACACTGATAATGGGTGAAACCCGTTCATTGTGACTGGTCTGAACTCCCAGGTTCGTATTACCGAGCTTAATGCCCTCGGTCTGAGTGTGAGGAATCGGCACAACGAGCGACGCGATACCGAGCACGATCAAGAGCAGTCCGGCAAACAACAACATTTTCATATTGAACCTCTTTCTCGATATCCAAGCTCAACGGACATTTGCATAGTTGAACGCCGGCCTAGTCATGTAGAACCACGCTAAGAAGCGAGCTATGGACCTGCAACCCGCCCTCTGGACCACCGGAGTAATTCACGAAACCGAGCTTCCTGAAGCGGTTCATAAAAAAGCTCACTCGCGAACGCGTAGTTCCCACCATCTCCGCCAAACTTTCCTGGCTGATTTTTGGGACTACAGTTTCGGGCACGCCTTCTTTGCCAAAATGAGCAAGCAGGAGAAGGACTCGAGCCAGACGTTTTTCGCTGGAGTTAAACAACTGGTCGACTAGATCCTCTTCAAAACGGACATTCCGCGCCAGTAAATACGCCACAAACAAGTCGGAAAATGTGTGTTCGCGGTGCAGCGCAGTCATCATCGCTTTCTTATCGATCCGAAGGATTTCACAATCGGTCATGGCTGCCGCCGATCCCATGCGCAGCGGTTGGCCAGCCAACGCGCCTTCACCAAAGAAGTTTTTGTCCGTTAACAAGCCGATCGTCGCTTCCCGTCCTGTCTTAGAGACGACGGTGAGTTTCACTTTGCCTTTTTGAATATAAAAAACCGCATCCGCCACGTCCCCCTGCGCGAAGATTCCCTGCCTCTTGGCGAACGTCAGGTTCTTCCTGCCCTCGCCAATGGTTGCGAGAAAGGTATTGGGATTGAACTCGCGGCTTTTCTTGTTGCCAGAGGCAGCGACCATTGTCCTCGATTCTAGCTCTCGGAGTTCCCTTTTCCTACGATATTGTGCGCTAGCGGACATATCGCGGCAAACTGCACATTCAGGTATGTCCCACAAAACTGCTACCTCGATGGTGCTGAGGTCCGGCGGTCATCCCAGCGAGATGCAGCATGGGCACGAGGCTGGTCACGATCTGCTTGGGAAATCGAAATCAAATTGCGGATGGCAAACGGTACTGCAGACTCTTTGCTCCTTCTCCGCTATTGCCTCTCAGCCGCCAACAGCCGGTCTGGATGCGGTTCGCTGCGGGGCATTCCAGTGTTAAGCTCGCATTTCTCCCCAGGCTTTGCGCCACAAGTGGGACAACGGAGAGTCAAGGCTGGTTTCTTCCCGGCTTTCATCACTAGATGATGCAGTACTGACTACAGCAAGACTGGTCAATTCTGACCATTTAGGGTTTGTGACCCGGCACGTCGAGAAATCAGCATTCCCGCGAGCAGCAGCTCTCGTTCGCGATCCGATGAATAGCAATCTCTCCTCTGAAATTGTGCATCTAATCACTGGCATGGAAAAGGGGACTGAAGTGAAAGGGATTTGAACCATGGACGAAAGGAAGTCAATCTTCGACGAGCAATACAGAGTTGTCGCCATCGAAGGTGATCGCCTCGTCATCCGCGGAATTCTGAGCGGCGACGTTCTCACTATCATTAACCCTCAACCTGCAACTCCTCTCACCCAGGAAGAATATCCGGTTGGAAAATTGATTGCCCTGACCGACCCCTCTGTCGCTCCACTGAATTGAGTGACGTTCGGAACTGGATAAGAAAAACCTGGGAACATCGATAATAACGAGACTGGTGAGGTTCAGGTTGGCAGCCCGGCAGGGATTCGAACCCCGATACGCAGCTCCAGAGGCTGCAGTCCTACCGTTGAACGACCGGGCTGTACCAGGATTCTAAATGATTTCGCGGTGACTGCAAAACAGCGCTCTTTCCGAATTTTCATTCCGCGGAAGCGCGCCCCACCAATCCCGCGTTAGAATTTCCATCAGCAGCATTCATTTTTCAGGAGACGCTATGCCCAGCCTTGAATCTCTTGACACCGAGTACGCCGAACTGGCGCGCCGTCCCCTCGAAGCCGAGCAGTGCGCCCTCATCGTTGTCGACATGCAGGAGAAACTACTGCCGCCGATCTGGGAAAAAGAGCGGCTCGTACGAAATGTCCAGCTTTTGATCCGTATGGCGGGAATCCTGAAGATCCCCGCGCTGGTAACGACGCAATATGCCAAAGGCCTGGGCAACACCGTACCTGACATTGCATCCCTCTTGCCTGGCAGTCCGCCCATCGACAAGCTGATGTTCTCCTGCTTCGGCAGCGATGTATTTTGTTCCCTGCTGAAGCGCTTGCCGGGTCCGCGGACCACCGTGCTTCTCTGCGGCATGGAAACTCACATTTGCGTAATGCAGACTGCGATGGGAGCGCTCCGCGAGGGTTACCTGGTGCATGTGGCCTCCGACGCGGTCAGTTCGAGAGCTGAACTAAATTGGCGAGTTGGACTGGATCGTATGCGAGCAGCAGGAGCGATTCTTTCCTCGACAGAAATGATGATCTACGAACTTCTACGCTCGTCAGGCGCGCCGGCATTCCGAGAACTACTGCCTTATCTCAAAGGCTGAAATTTAAATTCGAGGGAATAATAAAGAGGACACAGGCTAGGAGAGTAATTTTGAATTCCCCACCACGAACAATTAGCCCGCCGATGCTTCTTTCTGTTTCACCCGCACCACAGTGATTTTCGAGAATCCCTCATCGAATGTCGGCGCCTTTAACTTACTTGCCATCTTGCGCATAATGTCTTCGGGAACCGCGCGCCCACGGCGCTGGTGGCGTTCCATACACACCTCCAGCGGGACGTCGAAAAACAATCCCTGCACATCGTAGCCATAGTCCTTAGACAGCTTAATCCAGCTGCTGCGATCGTGGGGAGTAAGGTTCGTCGCATCCACATAGTTCATGGGACGCCGCGCAATCAGCCTGGCCTTGAGCATGGATCGCAGGTTCGAAAACACTAAATCCTGAAAGCGCTGTTCCTGCGCGTCATCGAAAAGAAGTTCGCGCAGCAGGTCGCTCGAAAGTGGATGAATATTATGTCGCTTGAACCACGAACTCTTGCCCGATCCCGGCAACCCAATCGCGAGAATCACGGTTCCCTTGCTCGCGCGGGCCGGGGTGGAAGCGGCTTGAACTGGCGCGGCGACAGCAGGCGAGTTCCCAGCACCCGATTCAGCGACTGATGCCTCCGCAGTGGAAGGTTCTGGAGCAACCGTGACAGGTGATGCCGGACGCGGACGAGATCCACCACGGCCTCCGCGACTGCGACGCCGGCGAGCCGGTCGCGGTCTCGATTCGATCGCCGCTGACGTTGTAGCTGATACCGAGGCAGGCTCAGGCGCGGGACTGGGTTCTGGCCTCGACGGCCGCCGAGACTGGACTACTGGTGCCTCTACCACGGGAACTTCAACGGGAGCAGCCACCGAAGCGGCGGGCTCATTGTCATAGAATTTTGGCTGCAATGGCTCGGGTGCGTTCGTTGCTTCCTTGGCACCCTCTCCGGGCTTCTTGCGGCGCTTCAAGCGCTCGCTCATCCATTTACGCATATAGCGCTTGTAGCATACCCATGTGTGTGGGAGCAATCTCAGCCCCGTAGCAGCCGCGGTACCCTGGGAGCCATTGAAACACTAAACGGTTGAGCCATTGAATCATTGATAATCTTGGAGACGCAACGTTTCCATAATTCAATCGTGTTTTAATACTTCCATGAATCCGACTCATACCGAGACTGTCCCAGTTACCGCCGGGCAACTTCCCGCTGTGCCGCTCACGCTTGAAGGCTACGCCATGCTCCATCAGATGATGCGTTTTCGCTGGACCGCGTGGCGATCCGTCGCCGAGAACGACCGTCGCGAGATTGCTGCCGAGGCTGCGCAACTGCTGGCGAAGATGGAAGACAAAGTCGACGGACAGTCCGCGCTGTTCTCATTACTCGGGCACAAGGGCGACCTGATGCTGGTCCACTTCCGCAACAACTTCGACGAGCTCAATCAAGTCGAGCTTGACTTGGCCAGGCTGCGACTTAGCGATTTCCTAGAGCCTACGACTTCCTATTTGTCGGTGATAGAGCTGGGGCTGTATGAATCGTCGCTGAAGACCTACAAGGCACTCGCCGATCGCGGTGTCCAACCACACTCGGATGAATGGAAAGAAATAATCAAAGAAACAATCGCGCGCCAGAAAGAGGCGATGAAGCCGCGCCTGTTCCCGCCGATGCCGCCCAACCGTTACATCTGTTTTTATCCCATGGATCGCCGCCGCGGCGAAGACAAGAACTGGTACATGCTCCCCATGGAGGAGCGCCAGCGCCAGATGAACGACCATGGCATGGTCGGACGACGTTATGCCGGAGAGGTGAAACAGATTATTACCGGCTCCATTGGTTTTGACGATTGGGAGTGGGGCGTCGACCTCTTCGCCGATGATCCCCTGGTCTTCAAAAAGCTGATCTACGAGATGCGCTTCGACCACGTCAGCGCCGTGTATGCGCTCTTCGGAAGCTTCTATATTGGATTGCGCTGTCCCACAAACCGCCTCTACGATCTGCTCGAAGGCAATCTGCCCCAGCACGTCCGGTCCTGAGTTTGAATCGCCGCCCAACGCAGAGTCACTTTTTCTTGCTAAGGCGCTTCTGTTTTGCAATCTTCACCTTTGCAAAGTGAAACTCGTGCGCCTTCATATCCACCCGCGCACCGCGAAACTTCACACCTTCCATACGCAGACGAAATCTCTGTTCCGCCCCATTCTCTCCAGCCAGTTTGATGGCACCACCTGAACCGAGCACGCGGTGCCAGGGCAATCCCTGAACCTGTTGCAGGATTCGCACGACTTGGCGCGCAGCTCCGGGCCAACCCGCAGCTTTAGCAATCGCTCCATAGCTCGACACCGTTCCCGCAGGCAGGGCGCGAATGCAGCGTGCGACGCGGAGCCGCCTATCGTCTAGCTTAGTTCTGTCGGATTTACGCTTTCCAGATTTGGGTTGAGATTTCCGCTTCACAGGTCCATATCCTTGCAGACAATCGTGTTAACCTAGACTCGCCGATACGAAAATTCGAGCGTTCCCGTAAAACCTGGGATTACCATGTTCGCATCTCATGGTTGACTCACCAAACTGGCCCACGAGAAATTGGAGAAATAACATGCTTCGCCTCTTGAAAGCCCTGCCCATTGCCTTGGCTGTCGCCTTGAGCGTCTTCACGACCAGTTGTGGGTCGGGTGGTTCAGCTCAGGTTCGTGTAGTCAACGCCATACCCGACAATGGCGCCAATGGCTCGATCCCTTTGGATATCTGGTTCAACGACAACCTGATCATCACCGCCCTGGGAGTCAACTCCGTCGACCCTCAACCGTCCACTCCTGCGAAATACCTGAATGTACCGTCGGGCAATGTCACGATCGTAGGCTATGATACTGGCACCAAGAGCACGCCCGTCGTAAGTAACAACACCGACTCCGGCTTGAACAGTTCGACCCAGTACACGCTGCTTTTAGGTGGATTTGCAGTCAACCCTCCGCAAATCTACGTTATTCCCGACAACAATACCCCTCCGCCGGCGAACAACGTGTTTCTCCGAATTATCAACGGATCGGCCAGCGAGGGTGCAAACGCGCTTAGTGTTTATGTTTACCCAGTCGGGCAATTACCTCCCGCCACGCCTCAGTTTTCTGGCCTTACCCTCGGGATGTCGAGCAGCTACACGCCACTTTCCTTTACCACCGGTCAACCCGCCTATGTTATCGAGGTTACTCGCGCTAATGGAACCCCGATACTCTTCACCCATACCCTCCCCGGTTTTTCAGCCGGAGAAATTATGACCGTGGTGCTCGATGACCTTCCGGGCGGTGCATTCATTAACACGACGAATCCGATCGTGATGATTGATCTTAATTAAATCGCGGGGAATTCGCGTCAGCAGGCGGTTGACAAATCTTTGCCTTCACTACGAAACTGGAGATCCTGAATTTTGGAGAATTTAAAGATGTTTTGCTCTCGCTCATTGACAGCCCGTGCACTCATCATCCGCACGCTGGCAGTTGCAGCCTTGAGCATCGTTACCATCAGTTGCAATCAGACGAATCTCACTGAGGTTCGCGTGATCAATGCCATATCCGACGGTCCCGGCTTGGATGTCTACCTCAATGGATCCAAGTCGTTCACCGACATGCCATTTTTGCAGGTTAATCCCACTCCGCCCGCTTATTCGTCGTTTTATTCCGGCGAGGATACATTCGAGGCTTTTAAATCCGGTACCACGACCAATCCGCTCTACGGATACAACGGCATAGGAAATAGCGGTCAGGGCACGGGTGGCGCAATCATTAACTTAAACGGCTCCACCCAGTACACGGTGATTATGGATGGACTCTACGCGGGGCCCTCCCTCGCCGTCATACGTGACAACAACGCCGTGCCATTCGAAAACCAAGAGGAATTCCGCGTCATCAATGCGTCCCCCGGTTCACCTACTGTCGGAGTGGACGTTTACATCGTCCCACCCAGTACCGAAGACCTCACAAATTACACGCCCCAGATCAGCGGCCTGGAAAATGGACAAGGCAGCATCTATCAAAACCTAGCCTATGTCAGTAGTGGTTATGCTGTGATGGTTACTGCAAATGGGAGCAAGAAGGCGCTCATCACCGTGCCCTTAACTCCGCAAGCCCAATCGATTACCACCGTGGTCTTGGTCGATAATCTGGGCGGTCTTAACGGAATGTCACAAACTCCGCTGATATTGCACGACCTCAACTAAACGGGGTCAAGAATAGTTGCCGGTAGCGTTAAAGAAGACTCTAAGCCGCATCTTGCTTACGTATCTTGCTTAAAAGATCGCGCCGCCGATTCTTCATCGTCAAAGACTTCGAATATAGTCAGCAGTTTCGTCACCTGGAGAAGATCTCCCACGCGCTGGCTCAAGCTCGAAAGCTTTACCGCTCCACCCGCGTTGCGCGCCGTTGTATACAGCGAAACCAGCGTTCCAAGACCACCACTATCGATGTAATTCACCTCGCGCAAATTCAGCACAACCCTGGGACTGTGAGCCAACAAATTTTTCACCGTGTCCCGTAAGCTGGCTGATTCTTCCCCAAACACCAACCGGCCGCTGCAATCGACTACCAATACGCCCTCTATTGCTCGAGTGCTCATTCTTAATTGCATACGCACTTCTCTCCAATATTCGCAAGTAAAACCCGAGTCATGAGCCTACCCCGACAGCCGGAGGCATGCAAGCACCGACTCAGATGTTGGGATGTCATCCCGACCGAGAGCGGAGTCGAAGGGGAAGGACTCCGACTCGTCCGACGATTGCGATATTTCGGGACGGAACTGCTCCCGCGGCAGCCTGTATAATCGAGGATTCCGATGAGCTATCAGGTCCTGGCACGCAAATACCGCCCGCAGAAATTTTCCGACGTCATCGGCCAGGAGCACGTCACCCGCACCCTGCAGAATGCCATCGCGCAAGAGCGCATCGCGCACGGCTACATCTTCAGCGGCCATCGCGGAATCGGCAAAACCACGGTCGCTCGCATCTTGGCCATGGCTCTAAACTGCCGCTCCACCAACGAAACGACCGGTAACCCTCCCGTCGAACCCTGTGGAGTCTGTGATTCCTGTACCGAAATTCGCGCTGGCAATGCTGTCGACGTGATCGAAATCGACGCAGCCACCAATCGCGGCATCGACGAGATCCGCGAACTGCGCGAGGCTGCGCGCTATCGTCCCGCACGCGACCGCTTCAAGATCTACATTCTCGACGAAGCGCACCAGATCACCGACGCGGCCTTCAATGCGTTGCTCAAAACGCTGGAAGAACCTCCCAGCCACGTGGTCTTCATGATGGCCACCACCCAGCCCGAAGATATCCCTCAGACCATCCGTTCGCGCTGCCAGCATTTCAGTTTTCGTGCGGTGAAATTCGAAGCGATCATGGGCCAGCTCCGCGACATCGTCACCCAGGAAAAAATTCCCGCCGACGACGACGCCCTAGCTCTATTAGCAGAAGCGGGCGACGGTTCGCTGCGCGATGCGCTCTCCATCCTTGACCAAGCCATCGCTTCCACGTCCGACCACCTGACGCTCGATTCCGTTCGCAGCCTTATCGGTGCTGCTCCAGCAGGAGCGCTCGAAACCGTTATGCAATCGGTTGCTGAGAGTTCGAGCGAGAAAATCCTGCTGCTGGTGGACGAATTGATCGGCGAGGGCCACAGTCCCACACACTTCGCACGCCAGCTCGTGCGTTTTCTGCGGAATGTCACCGTGGCGAAGATCGCTGGCAAAGACTCCGCGCTACTACAGATTTCGTCCGATGAGCGCGCCCGCGTCGCCCGTATTGCGGAACTATTCAGCGAAGAGGACCTAGCCCGACACTTACAGATCATGCTGCGCACCCACGGAGAACTCGGATATCGACAGGAGCAACGCTTCCATCTCGAGCTTGGACTGCTGAAAATGGCGCACGCACAGCGTCTGCTGCCGATCGAGCAGTTGCTAAGCGACGCGACAGCGTCCGCTTCTTTACCAGCGCGCAGCACGCCGAGGCCAGTTCTCGCGGCACCTGTCACCCCACATTCTTTCGCTTCGCCAACGGAATCCCGGCGTGTTGACTCTTCCGTAGCAGCACGTTCAAATTCGGTGTCGCCGTTCGCGGCCGACTCCGCGCGCAAAGGTAATCCAAAGGCTGAGTTTTCAGGCGATAGCGCTGCAACCGCCAATGTAGTCATTATGGGATCGGCCGCCCCAGCCATTGAAGAGCTGTCGCCGGTGCCCGACCCGCAGCCCATCAACAGTGGAGCGACGGGCACCTCGACCGTCCGTCCGACCGAAAGCACCAATCTCTCCGCCAACTCCCCGGTCGCAAAGCCCGAAGTCACCGCCGATTCTCTCCGCGATGCCGTGCTCAACGCACTGAGCAATCAGCAAATGTTGGTCTCTCTGCTAGAAAGCGCGGAGTGGAAACTCGAAGGTAGTTCGTTGAGCGCAAAAGCAGCAGCATCGAGCACGATGGTCGAAATGTCATTCACTCCTGACGCGCGCCGCATCGCGAGCGCCGCCGCCAGCGGCTCGGCAGGAAGGCCGATCAAAGTTCTGGTCGAAGCCGGAGGCACGCAACAGTCAGCCCCTCCGATACGCCGCGCACCGAATGGAAGCGCGCGCAGCCGCGCCGAACAAGATCCGATCGTGCAAAGGATGAAAGAAAAATTCGGAGCCGAAATCCGCACCGTGATCGATTATCGTGAGAAAGGGTAAGAAGCAATTGGTAATTGGTAATTGAAAGGCAAACGTTTTGCAGCCTCGTGCCTTTCAATTACCAATCACAAATTGCCATTTACAAATTTCTTATGTCCGGATTCAATCTGCAGGAATTAATGTCGCAAGCCAAGCAGCAGTACGAGACGCTGCAAAAAAAGATGGAGCAGACCGTCGTCGAAGCTTCGTCCGGCGGCGGCACGGTTACGGTCAAAATGGACGGCCGCAAGCAAGTGCTCGCCATTAAGATCGATCCGGAGGCAGTCAAGGCCGGCGACGTTGAAATGCTGCAGGATCTTGTGATGGCTGCGCTGAACGAAGCCAGCCGCAAGATCGATCAGGCGATGCAATCCAGTGTTGGCGGAATGCTTGGCGGGCTCGGCATCGGGGGATTGTAGAAAATGTCCCGCTTTGCCGAACCGATGACCCGGCTCATCGACGAACTCAAAAAACTGCCCGGAGTCGGCAATAAAAGCGCCCAGCGCCTCGCCTTTCATATTCTGAGGTCGAGCGAGGACGATGCCGAAGCGCTTGCCGCCGCTGTCCGCGATGTAAAAGCCAATCTACGCCTCTGTTCAATCTGCAACAACATCACCGACGTCGATCCCTGCGTCTATTGCAGCAGCCCCACTCGGAATCAAAAGCTGGTTTGCGTCGTCGAGGAACCCACCAACATCGCCTCCGTTGAGAAAACGCGGCATTTTAACGGCGTCTACCACGTGCTCCACGGCTCGATCTCGCCCCTGCACGGAGTCGGCCCCGAACAACTGCGCATCGGCAACTTGATGACTCGCGTTGCCCACGGCGGAGTAGAAGAAGTGATTCTGGCCACAAACCCCACCGTCGAGGGCGAAGCCACCGCCGCCTACTTGGCCCAGCAACTGAAACGTCAGGGGCTGCGCGTGACGCGCATCGCCATGGGCATACCGGTAGGCAGCGACATCGAATACACCGACGAAGTCACCATGCTTAAGGCCATGGAAGGCCGTCGAGAGATGTAGCAACTGCCCCGGACACTGCAACCGAAGGTCCATAATCCCCACGTGAAGCGATCCGCTAGGGTTACCAATGGGCACTAGCTCCCGGTAAATCCTCCTGCGTATAATTGCGGCAAATCTAGCATTCTCTTCATCTTTGATTCTTTGAGGTATCGACCTATGGGCCGTGTCTTCCGCTTCGCGCAACCGTTCTTTTTCTGCGTCACTACTCTACTGATGGTGGCGGGCACATGCGTGCCCAATATGCGCGCGCAAGATGCACTCCCCACTCCCGCGCCATACGTGCCACGTCTTGGAGGCCCGCAGGATTGGAGCCACCAGCACGTCATCTATACCCTCAACGGCTCGGTGGAAGACATGCTTAAGCTCCGCGACGATCCTCGCTTTCTGCATAGCATTGTTCTGCACTACATGCGAGAACATCGCAGCCAGTTCGGACAGCCGGCAACTGCCGGCTCGAACGAAGCTAGATCGAACCAAGCCGGATGGAACGAAGCGGAACGAGACAACAACAGTTTGAGCCAAGACCTCTCTGGCGACTGGTTACCGCCGACGCCAGTGGACCCGATCAAATTCCCTACCCTTCCGCGCCGAAACAAGAACACCAAGGTTGACTGGTCTATGTCTCTGGGTCCAACCGCTGGCCTCGCTTTTGGGGAGACGCCGGCCGTGTACACGTATAACTATTCATCGCCGAGTTGCAGTAACCTCGGCGCCACTCCGCCCGTCGTGGGCGACTTTGTCGTGTACACCATTAACGCGGCTCCATCGACGGGTATACCGGGCCAGGCCAATCTGGTTGGTTTGACGAACCTCTACACAGCAGGCGACGGCACCGGATTTTGCTCTGGCCTCACTGGCCCGTCGTTTCTATTTTCTTACGCTATCGGATCGGGTGGCTCGCCGCTGTCTCCCGTGCTTTCATTGGATGGGTCAAGAATTGCATGGATTGAAAATCGGACCACCACGACATCCTACTTACACGTTACAACTTGGGCCGCCAACGATGGCACCACCGCAACGGGTCCGATCGCCCCGACCGGCGTCTTCACCAATGGGGCCTGCGTTCCTGCCACTGATTCCTGCGACTTTGCCCTCAACTACACCAACGCGGTATATACCGGATGCCCCACTGCATATGCCGCGGCAAATGGCCATTCCGACCTCTACGTCGACTATTCCAGTAATACCGGCTTTATCAGTGCCAACAACGGACTTCTTTACCACATCAAAAACATCTTCAGCACGACAACCTCGCCCAGCATCGATTTCTGCGTCCCTGTAAATTCGGCTTTCGAAACTGCCGCCAGTTCAGCCATGAGCGGCCCGATCTATGATCCCTTTCTCAACGAGGTCTTCATCACCGATTCCGAAAAAATCTACGCCTATGTCGTGCATGCGTCAGGAACGACGCTAAGCTTCGCGCCCGCGTCTCCGGCGTCGTACACCTATGGAAGCACCCTAAGTAATCACAATTACCAGACCGGTCCTGGACCGATGCTGGACGCGTTTAACGGGTATATCTACGTGCCCTCCACCTACGACGTGAATGGCAAAACTTCGGTGACTCAGGTGCCTACCAGCCTAGCGTCTGGGGTTCCGGTTGAACTCGGGCCCGAAAGTACTAATAGCAATCAGATTCTGTTCTACGGAGCCTTCGATAACAACTACTACACCAACGGGCCGAAAAGCGCCGCGTCCACCCTCTACAGTTGCGGCACCGACTCGACCACTACAACCGCGCAGGATCTGTTCGCGATCAGTTTCCATGCCACCACCGGTGTGGCGAACACAACCCCCGCCATGTCTTACAACAAAAATGTGAACCCGGGTGGCAGCGGCGGCCCAGGGGTGTTGACCGGTCTCTGCTCGCCGATCACTGAGTTTTTTGATGGTACCAACGATCGAATCTTCGTCGGCATGGGACAACCAGCCTCTTCCGGCGGAGCCAACATCGTCACCATGTGGAACGTCAATAACCAGCTAACCAGTGCCAGCACCACACCCACAGCTTCCGCCAACGGCTACGCGGGGGGCGCTAGTGGTTTCGCCGCCGACAATAACAGCTCCGACGCCCAGGCGGAGAATGTCTACTTCTCAACCGAACAGGTCGGCACCGCCTCAACAACCGTTACCGGTGGTGGCACCGGAACCGCTTTCAACGTAAACGGCATCTACACGAACGGTACGACGTTCCCGCAGACCGGCGGCTTGGATGATGATGGCAATGCTTACTCGGCCACTCTTCTCGGCACTTCGAAAACCTGGAACGGCACCACTTATACCTTCGGGCCAAGCAACGCCGCCGACGCTTGGCAGAACACCACCATTACGCTCCCCGCAGGTCAGTACAGCACCTTGTCGTTTGTAGGCAACGCAGTGAATGGCAATCTGACGGCGCAACCCTTCATCGTCACCTACACCGACGGTACCACCGTAACCTATACCCAGAGCGTAAGCGACTGGTTCACACCACAAAATTACGACGGAGAATCTATTGCCGTCACCACTGCCTATCGCAATATGTATAACGGTACGAAGGACAACCGGACGTTCGATCTCTACGGGTACTCGTTCAGCATCAACCCCAACAAGACGGTAAAGAGCCTTACCTTGCCCCCCGTCGCCGTCGCACCTGATAATGTTGTGGTTGTTCTTGGCATCGCTTTGTCTTCCAACTGCGGGGGCCAAGACTATTGCGCCGTAAAACTGACGCAGTCCGGGCTGCAGTAGCGCGATTGCCTTTTGAGTGCGATTTTCACCGATGCCATGAGTGCGGGATCGGGATAGCTTAGGAAGATTTGGAGAATTTATTGCAGAGGCCTGACTGGCTATGAACTTTTCCGCAAGTCAGCGCTTGTGTCTCAAATACACGCTCGAACTGGAATGCTGGTTTGGCGTAAGGTTTTTTTGTTTGCTTCTTTGAAGTCTCTAGCTTATCTTCCGGACCTACAGGGTTCCCGTTTGTCATTATAAGTATTCACCCCTAAAACACAGACTTCTGACAAGCGGCTGGAAATCCTCTTGACACAATTATACAACTTTGCGGCGTGAGCTTAGAAGTTTATGATTCGACTACCCCCACTGCAAAAAATCAATCTCCAACAGTCTCCAGCAGAAACCCGTTTGCCTCTTCGTCCTGGGCAACCAACCCTTCTGGGAGACTGCCTCGATTGTACTCGGCCATCCGGTTCTTCCACTTCAAAAATTCGGTAATACTCTGCGGTTCGATGCGGACTTCCACCCGCCGCAGACTCGCCAGCAACAAATTCATTTCGTATCCGAACCCGATGGCGGAACGCAGATTTTTCGCTGACGGCTTGGCGCGCTCGACCTCACGGCCGGACACCTCTAGCAGCCCCCATCCCACCGGCAGTTCTTCAATTCTGATCATCCCCCGAGGCGCCAGATAATAGCGCTCGCAGCCGACGCCAATCTCCGGCTTTAACCGGAACGGCTTGTCGCGATCGGCGAGAAAATCTCCGCGGGATACCTTGCTCTCAACCAGTACCGAATGGCACGCCTTCTTCCAGCCAATCGCGTCCGGCATTTCTCCACTGACGCACGCCTGCTCGCTGAGGACAACTCCACAGCGATAGCTGCGTAGCCACCGCACCGCTATTGAAACCAATTTTGCGTGAGTCATATTTATATGGATAGCAATAAGTTTGGAAGACGCACGTCGTTCTGAGAAGTGTCAGAGTAGCTTCGAGCAGGTTGCTGGTTCCGGTTTCGGTCTCAGCGCTGCGTTTGAGAGCTTCCTGAAAACATGAATTCCGAGCTACAGCCCCTAAAGGGGCGTCTGATTTTGAACGACTTTCGGTATCGCTAAAGCGATACCTTGATACGAAGCTCAAGTGTCTCAGCAAACCGTTCAGTGATGCATCGAGGCCGATTGCTACCGGAGCCTGCCGACTGCGGAACCAGGCGAGGTTCGCAGCAAGGCCCGTACTATCACCGGCCGGCGCAGCACGGTTTCCAAGAGATGTCGGGCTGCGGCAACGCTCTCCGCCGAACTGTCTAACGCAGAGTATCCTGAGATTCGCACCAATACGAAGCGGTCTTGTAAGCTGACTTTCAAGCTAAGTTCGGGCTTGGGAGCGATTTCGTTCTCGCCCACAGGAAGTCCGTGGCGCGTGTCGAGCACCTTCGCCAGGCGCAACACGCCAGCCAACTCCATGGCGATTGGCCGATCGGCCAGCTCCAGCATTTGCATGGTTTTTCCTCGCGGATGCGGTAACGCTCCGCGATGATAGCGTGCCACCACCGCTGTCAATTCCAGTTCGCGCGCGCTCCAACCTAAAGGCCGCGCTAACCCGCGGATCATCCGGTAAGAAATCTTCTGGTGATTTTGAGTACTCTTCGCTTTGCCTACGTCATGCATGAGCGCCGCCGCTTGCAATATCGTGCGCGGATCGGTTTGCTGATCGTCCTGAACGAGATTCGGCGAAGACTCATGCTTCAACAAGCCCGCATCCTTCAACCCGTCATACAAGAGCAGCGCCAGTTGCGTCACGCGCTGAGAATGGGCGAAATCGGGATCCAGATATCCGGCCCATGTACGGAGGCGGCTCATCGCGGCCATACGCAGCTGCGGTCCTGAAGGTAACTCCGACCGCCAGACATGCCACAGAGAATGCTTGCCAACCATCTTCTCGCGGTAGCGTGCGATTCTCCTGGTGCGGGCGGCGTTCAACATTTCGCGCCAACGTTTACGGCTTTCCACATCCGGAAACGCATTCAACCCCGGCGCAATCGCACTGGCCCAAAGCACATCCAGATCGTGGACTTCTCCTAACAGGTCCTGCAGCTCCTTCAGATCATCGCCCCAAAGCGCGTGCTGCCGCGGCAGAAAATTTTCTACCGTGTAACGGAAGCGTTTGATACCGATGCGGAGCTCGTGCCAGCTCACCTGCGACCGCGTGCGCAGCGCGTGTTTGTGCAGTTCGTACGCGGCCGTCCACTTTTCCAATGCCAGATGCAGATACACCACGCTCCCCGGACGCACCCGCGACGCGCGCTGCGGCAGCGTTCTCGACCACTGGCGCCATTGCTTGCGGTCAAACTGATTGAGATCTTTGAAGGCGCGCTGCTTGTATTCGGCTTCGCGCGCGTGAAGGTGGTCGAGCAGTTTGATGGCGACGGGATCGACAGAAGAAAGATCGCCTGCTGATGGACTGGCGACGTCTCTGGCGCTGCTCAGCTTCTCGATCCACTCCTGCATTACCTGCATGTCGCGCAGTTCGCCGAGGGCCTGGAAAAGTTTCTTGCCCGCCTTCTTCATGTCCTTCCATGAAGGATCGGGATCGATGGCTATCAATCCATCGGCGAGAGAGCGACAGCGGCGCAGGGCAACTCGAAGATCGTGAACCGGATCGGCATCGAACCCCGCGGCTGCGCTATCGCACTCGACCAACACGCGTTCCATCCAGGCGCGCAGGCCGAGCTTGGGCTTGGGGCTCACGGGCTTTGGCCGCATAGTTGGGCGCTTGCTCGGATCGGGCTTCAGGACTGGACTGGCTCCCAACGTAGCTCCTTGATGGCTTGCGGGAACCATTGTCGCCTCTTTGCGTGGATTCTTCTAGAGCAGGCGGCTTTCAGTTGGCAGTGAAAGAGACGAGGTGCCAAGCCTATTTACTAGTAGGTTACTAACAGAATTGTGACGAAAAAAACTCTTGGTCGGTCCTTTAGAATCATGAGTTTAGGCTACTTTTGGCGTCCAAATCTTTGCGTTTAAGGGACTTATATGGAAAATATTCCAGCGTAAGGACTTAGACGTCGATTCTGACGACCCTTGCTTCCCGTTCTGGGATTTTCCCATTCATCGCGTTCCGTTCTCATTGCCAAAGACCCTCAGTCGTCGCTTTTTGCGCTCGTGCGGGCAGGCCTGAAAAGTTCTCTCTTCGAGTTGGGCACACTTCGGGAGTGCAACAGGTCAGGGACTATTATCTCGACGGGTGAGTGGGGTGTCTGTGATGGCGGTCACTGATGGATTGGATGAAAAAATCGGGTGGCTGGCACCAAATTCACAGTCAGCTTTAGTGAGTGTAGTGATATTACGCCAACAATTTACTGAGAGAACCGGGTAGAATTGCTGCCCTTATGGCTTTCCGATTCGAGTTCGACCCGGTCAATAAGATACTGCTGGCCCGGTGAGAACGCCTTGCTTTGCTGAGGATGGTTTTGGCAGGCGCGGGGTCTTTCGACTCCACTTTGTCTTCGGCTTCGCCGATGACTACGTTCCGCTCAAGATGACAGCATTGGGATGGGACAGCATTGGGATGGATGGGTACAGCGACTCAAGATGACGGAGTGTTGATCGAGTTGAAGAATCTGCGCTGGAAGACTTCTGTGAGAAATTCGGTTCGCAGATGGTGCTGCTGGGCAGGCGACTAGAGCGCGGTGAGAACGCCTTGCTTTGCTGGTGATGGTTTTGACAGGCGCGGGGTCTTTCGACTCCACTTTGTCTTCGGCTTCGCCGATGACTACGTTCCGCTCAAGATGACAGCATTGAGATGGATGGGTACAGCGACTCAAGATGACGGAGTGTTGATCGAGTTGAAGAATCTGCGCTGGAAGACTTCTGCGAGAAATTCGGTTCGCAGATGGTGCTGCTGGGCAGGCGACTAGAGCGCGGTGAGAACGCCTTGCTTTGCTGGTGATGGTTTTGACAGATATGGGGTCTTTCGACTCCACTTTGTCTTCGGCTTCGCCGATGACGAAGTTCCGCTCAAGATGACTGAATTGGGATAGATGGCTGCGGCGACCACCTTGGGTGACAAGTCGGGCAAGAGATGCTGCAAAAAACTGCCGGCCCCTGTCGAAGCCGGCAATTGAAAGCGAGAATTATCTTAGTTACTCAGTACTAATTGCTGAGTACTTTCTCGCGCTCCTCAGCATCCTGGATTTCCTCGCTTGGCGTGCTTGGCAGCGCAAACTCCAGAACTTCGTCGATGGTCTTTACGTAGTGAGTGGTTAATCCCATCAACTGCTCAGGAGTCAGATCTTCCTCGACGTTAGTTTTGTTTTCTGCCGGCAGAATCACGTCATGGACACCGGCACGTTTCGCGGCCAGTACTTTTTCTTTAATGCCGCCTACTGGAAGCACGTTGCCACTTAGCGTAATCTCGCCCGTCATCGCCGTCAGTGGACGCACTTGCTTGCCTGACAACAACGAGACGAGCGCGGTTACGATGGTGACGCCTGCTGAAGGACCGTCTTTCGGGATCGCTCCTGCTGGTACGTGAATGTGGATGTCGTGATTCGCGAAGAACTCCTCGTCGATGCCCAATTGCTTGGCATTCGAACGCACCCAGCTTAATCCGGCTTGCATCGACTCGCGCATTACATCCTGAATCTGACCGGTGATGGTGAGTCCGCCTTTGCCCTTCATCTGATTGGCTTCGACAAATAAAACGTCTCCGCCGGAAGGTGTCCAGGCCAATCCGACAACGACGCCTGCACGCTTGGTGCGCTCGGCAATTTCGCCTTCGCTGCGAACCTTGATGCCGCCCAGGAATTGCTGAACGATCTCCTTGGTGATTACCAGCTTATCGGTCTTCCCTTCCGCGAGCCGGCGCGCTTGCTTGCGGCAGATGGTGCCGATGGTGCGTTCGAGGTTTCGCACTCCTGCCTCGCGAGTGTAATGACGGATTATGTAGCTGACTGCTTCTTCCGGAAATTCAATTTGCTCTTTCGTGATGCCGTTTTCCTCGATCTGCCGCGGAATCAGGTACTGGAAAGCAATGTGAATTTTCTCTTCCTCGGTGTAGCCCTGGAGTTCGATGATCTCCATGCGATCGCGCAACGGCTCGGCGATGGGATCGAGCATGTTCGCCGTAGTGATGAACAACACTTTCGAGAGATCGAAGGTCACATCCAAGTAGTTGTCACGAAAGGTTGCGTTCTGCTCCGGATCAAGCGCTTCGAGTAGCGCTGACGCCGGATCGCCACGGAAATCGCGCCCGACTTTGTCGATTTCGTCGAGCATGAACACTGGATCTTTGGTCTCCGCGCGCCGGATGCCTTGAATAATCTGCCCCGGCAATGCACCGATGTAGGTGCGACGATGGCCTCTAATCTCGGCTTCGTCGTGTACTCCGCCTAGCGACAGGCGTACAAATTTGCGTCCGAGGGCACGAGCGATGGACTTGCCGAGCGAAGTCTTGCCGACGCCCGGAGGTCCAACGAAACACAGAATTGGACCTTTCATGCTGGGCTTTAAACGCCGCACCGAAAGGTAATCCAAGATGCGATCTTTGACTTTCTGCAAATCGTAGTGATCGGCGTCGAGAATCTCTTTCGCCTTGGGAATTTCAATCTCTCCACCCGAAGTCTTCGCCCACGGCAGTACTGCAAGCCACTCGATGTAGTTCCGCGTGACCGAATAATCGGCGGCCATTGGCGACATGCGCGCGAGGCGTCCTAATTCTTTCAGCGCTTCTTTCTTGACTTCATCCGGCATGCCGGCCGATTCGATCTTCTGCTTTAGTTCTTCGGTGTCGCGCGCGCCTTCGTCCTGCTCGCCCAGTTCTTTCTGGATCGCCTTCATCTGCTCGCGCAAATAGTATTCGCGCTGCGTCTGCTGCACACGATCCTGCACCTCTGACTGGATCTTGTTCCGCAGTTGCTGCACTTCCAGCTCTTTAGCCAGATGCTGATTGATTTTCTCGAGGCGCACGCGAACGTCGGTTGTCTCCAGCGTCTCCTGCTTGTCGGAGGTTGAAAGCGATGGCAGCGACGAGGCGATAAAGTCGACCAGGCGTCCCGGTTCTTCGATGTTCATCGCAACAGTTGAGAGCTCGTCAGAGAGTGTCGGCGAACCGGCTACGATCTGCTGGAACAACGTCAGCACATTGCGCTGTAGCGCTTCAATTTCCGAGTCTTTGGGAGGGATGATCTCCGGGATGGTGGTGACGCGCGCACGCATGAACGGCGAAAGCTGCGCGAAGTCTGCCAACCGCACACGTTCCAGTCCCTCGGCAAAAACAAAGAGGCTCTGGTTGGGCATCTTTACGACTTTGTGCACAACGGCCAGCGTTCCAATGGAGTACAAATCCGTGGGCTGCGGCGAATCCACGCGCGCCTCGCGCTGCGCCACCACAACGATGGTTTTGTCTTCGCCTAGCGAATTAATGAGTTGCACAGAGCTTTCCCGTCCTACTGTCAACGGCAACACCGCATGAGGAAACAAGACTGTGTCGCGCACCGGCAGAATCGGTAGCGACCGCTCCGTGGTTTCGTAAGAAGTACCTGAATTGCTTTCCGCTATAAGATCGCTCATATTTTCCCTTGAGTGAGTTTCACTCAACCTTTGATGAGTCCAACCGCTAAAAGGATGCAGGCTGCGTTCTAGGTTGTTGAATTTTATACCTTTTCGATTCGATTGCAAGGTACTGGAGAGATTCAGTCCACCTCCGGTAACGTCTACTGGGTTTATAACCGCCAATTCCGTCAGGCTACGTGGAAACCGAAGGTCAAAGCAGTGCAGTAGCTCACATCAGGTTGTGACAAAAAGGCCGGAAAACGTATCGCTTGCCAGGCTCGACAAGCACTCCTCCGTCCTTTCATCTCATCTCATCTCATCTCATCGGCGCGGCCTCGGCGATCATGAGCCTAGATGTACCGATGATGGAGGTGGGCCGCTTCAAGCCTGCGGATAGATTCCCAGCACCTTCACCAGTTCAGCCACTTCACTTAAATGGCGGAGCGCGTTGCGCGAATCTTCATCGTCTCCGCGTAGCAGATCGACAAAAAAAACATACTCCCAGGGACGTCCGCGCATAGGCCTAGATTCGATCTTGCTCAAGCTGATATCGCGCAGGGCGAAAACGCTTAGCGCCTTGAACAATACCCCAGGAATATTCTTGACGCCGAACGCGAGCGAAGTCTTGTCCGCACCTTTTGCCACACGCAATTTTCCTCGTCGAATGAGAAAGAAACGAGTGAAGTTTTTCTTGTCATCCTCGATTCCTGCTTTAAGAATCTTGCCTCCATATACTTCGGACGCCCTTCGGCTGGCGATTCCGGCGGCATCGTGCAAGCCCTCTGCGACAACATGCTTAACGCTGCCCGCGGTATCGTAAAAGGGCACAGACTCCAGCCGGCGATTCTTGGCGAACAAATCACGGCACTGATCCAGCGCTACCGGATGCGAGAACACGCGCCGGACATCTGACAGTTTGGTGCCGGGCGGACCAATCAGGTTGTGCACAATGCGCAGGCGAAACTCGCGCAATATGTGTACATCGCGTCCCAGCAACAAATCAAAATGCTCAGCTACAGATCCGGCGAGTGAGTTTTCAATCGGAATCACCGCGCCATCTACTGTTCCTCGCGTCACGCGGTCAAACACTTCGAGCGAGCGAGCGCAAGGTACAACGGTCGCTCGCGGCAGCATAGCTTCGGCTGCTTCGTGACTGAAAGAACCTAGCTCTCCTTGAATCGCAATCTTCATGAATCCATTTCCTCATTAATTTTCAGTTTAATTTTCAGCGATGCCGAGGCGCGGATTGGATGGCGCTTTAGCGACCCAATAATTCAGCCCAAGGGCGCCCGCTCCAACTCTTTCGTCATTACAAGCGCATCCAACCGGCCAGAATAATATCCTGCTACTGTTTTCTCTACGAAATAGCCTTTCCGCTTGTAGAAACGAATGGCCGCATCATTATTTACGGGAGTCTCCAGCGCCACCCCAACCGCGCCTGTCTGCACCAACTGCGTTTCCGCGGCGCTCAGCAAAGCGGAACCAACGCCCGCGCGCCGCATCCCGGCGATCACATCGATGGTGATGATGTGCCCGGTCTTGCGTCGCGTCTCCGCAACGATGAATCCTAGAATCGACGACGGTGCTTTGCCATTGCCTGCGATCTCATCATTTTCGGCCACCAGCGTAAACGATCCTGGGCGGCGCATATAAAAAGCCAGCTCTGGTCGCGAGTAGGCCAATTGCGGATCGAAGCAAGCTTGATCAATCCGCCATAGCGTATCGAAATCGGCCCTTTCAAATTGTCGGATGCGAAACGGCACGCCGCCATTGTAGCGGGAGTGGGGCTAGGCTCACGGGTAAGTATTCGAACTGGTCAGCAACTATCAGAAAAATAAACGGGGATTCGAGTGGATCCACATAACTCCGGGTTAAATCTAACTTAGGACGGACACCATGATGAGGCCGATATTCCTGATTCTTTGCAGTTTAGTCCTGGTCAGCTTTGCGGCGGCGCAGAGCACGTCGGGGCCAGATGGCCAGCAGGCGGCGAAGGTTCCCACGGTCGCCGTCAAAGGCGTGCTCGACAATTCCCGCACGGCCGTCTTCGAAACTCCGCAGCAGTCGTGTAAACCGAATGACATTCCTGACGCCATGGCGCGGGCGTTTCGCGATTACATGGGAACCGTCCACCTGGTTGCTGCCAGCTCCGAGCTTTTCCAAAGCCTTGGTTCTAGTCTTGACAGTGTTCAACACAGTTGTGAAGTCGGGCACTACTCCGCGAACGATCCCAACCCCGCCGACTTTAACGATCAAACCTGGATCGACTCTTTCTACACCCTTGATGGCAAGACCATTGCCGGCCTGACGCATACCGAATATCACGGCTGGGCGCATCCCGGCGAGTGTCATTCGCAAAATTTCAGCGAGTGTGAGTACGACTCCGATACTTATCACCAATCCAACGACGGTGGCTACCATTTCAATTCGTTCAAGGCGCCAGCGAATTTCCTGGCGGGGGTTCCGTATAAGTATGTGGTCGACCGCGGCCCAAACGGATATAGCGTGGACACTAACATCGTGGAGTGGGACGGCTGGTATTACGCGCTTGCTACGAGCTACGCTTGGCCTCCTGGCTGCTCTGGGCAAACCGGACCGCACCGTTGTCTGGTGCAGACGGGCGGATCACCGATTCGCACTCAGAATGTGTTCGACGCATCTTCGTGGCGCGGATGGAATGGTACGGATTTTTCGTTGTCCTTCGTCGATCCCTACTCGGGTCCGGTGGAACATCCCTTGGATCACGCCTACACGCCGGTGCAGTACATGGATGTAGTGACCGGCATCAATATTTTTCAGCCTTCGAATCTAGTTGTGGCTACGTTGTGGGATCCTTGGGACGATGAATATGGAACACCAGGTCTGTATCTTTCTACGTCGACGGATCTGGTCAATTGGACCAAGCCCACGTTGGTAATCACTCTAGACAAATTCCTTGCTCAGGAGCCTGCTGGGAGTTGGTCTTACGCTTATTTTTCCTTGATCGATCCGATGGCGCCGGATTTGAATTTTTCGATTATCGGCAATCATCCTGAGTTGTACTACGTGCGCTTCGATAACAATGGTCAAGGCCGCGTGCTGTTCCGTCAGGGGATCGAATTGACGCCGAATTAATTCGCAGCTTGAGTCTGGAGACGCGCTGTATTTGTCGATTTCTTGCCTCGATAATCCGCTCCACTTTTTTCTTTTTCCTCCACTTGCGCACCAGCATCTATAAGAAGTACGATTTCTGCCAAGAGGCAACGTGGGGCGTTTCATTCTCATCGACGTGGTCGGGGCGGTCGCGCTCTTCTTCCTCTGGTACGGTTGGTTCGTCCGCTACAACCGGAGGCGGGCCGGCAGCGTGTTGCAATGGGTGCAAGCAGCATGTCTGGGAAAAGGCCGCGTCGACGATCTGCGATGGCAGTCCAGCAGTTCGCGGTTGAAAGCTACGCTTCGTCTCTCTTCCCGCTGGTTTGAGGATGCCCGCCTTACGATTCGTCTCTTGCCCCGACCGCTCCCGGTGCAGTGGGCTTTGAGCCGGTGGCGTCAGCAGCAGGAAACTCTCACGTTCGAAGCCGATATGGGATTTCCTCCTGGCTTCCATCTCGATGTCATCCGCCATCGCTGGTCGGGACAAACGGGAGCGAAAACCACAAAGGGCACGCGCTCATGGACCATTACGCGTCCCGGTCCCGTGATTCTTACTACTAAAGAAGATTGGCCGGTCGAACTCACGCCGGTGGTGAATGCGCTGGCAGCCTGGCGCGACAAGGACTTCGTTGGCGTCCGATTCAACTCGACCTCGCCGCACTTCACCGCAACCGTGGCGCTGGAAAATCTCTCCGATCAAAAGGCCGCAGCGGCGCTGCTTGGGCTGTTCCGAGAGCTAGCGGCTAGTTCCTCTGCCAAACAGCACTGACGCGGCTGGACGGGCGAGACGCCCGTCGCTCCATTGTGCGACTTGCTATGCAGTCCGATGAAGTTAGGCTGCGGAAAAAATCGTGGAGGACGCAGCCAGCTCACCTCAGGCGCTAAAGCGCGGCGCATTTTCAAGAACTTGACGGCACGAGTGAACTCGTGCCCTTCCCAAAGCGGCGCGGAACTTGACGGCACGAGTGAACTCGTGCCCTTCCCAAAGCGGCGCGAAATCGGAGTTTCCAGCCCGCTCTAAAGCGATACACTGATACGAAGCGCGAGTTTTTCAGCAAACTGTAAGGCCACGCGGAGACGTCGGGCGCGCAATCGGATGCCGGCCTACTCCGGCTCAGCCACAAACCGATAACCCACTCCACGCACCGTCTGCAAATGCTTGGGATGGGATGGGTCTTCTTCTATGTAGCGGCGTAGCCGCACCACAAAATTATCGATCGCGCGGGTATCGGTATCTTCGTGCAATCCCCAGACATCTTCTAAGATTGCCTTGCGCGAAACCACGCGGCCTTCGCTACGGACGAGGTAGCGCAGAAGTTCCGCCTCCATGACCGTCAAATGGATCGTATTTCCCAGCGTGCGTAGTTCCAGCTCCGCGAAGTCAATTGACTTGCCGCCAAAACTAAATACGTCACGACTCGCTTCCTCTTCGCCCGTCCGCTGCGGAAGCGCAATCTCTCGCTCGGCAACAGAATCCTTAGCGCCAAAGTCTGTCTCCGCGACGTCCGTGTCTTTCATCCAGACGCTGCGCCGGAGCAAGCTTTCCAGACGCGCAATGAGAATTGCCAGCTCAAACGGCTTGGGCAGATAGTCATCTGCTCCCGAAGCGAATCCCTGGAGCACATCTTCTGCCCGACCGCGCGCCGTCAGCATCAGAATCGGCACGTAATTCTTCTTCTCTCGCAGCAATGCCGCAACATCGAATCCACTCTTCCCCGGCAGCATCACATCCAGCACCACCACATCGAAGCGTTCTTTTTTTTCGACCAGCCGATCCAGCGCCGTCTCGCCGTCCGCCGCAACTTCCACCGCGTGTCCTTCGGCTTGCAGATTGAAGCGCAAGCCATCCGCCAGATGGGCCTCATCCTCCACCACAAGAACGCGGCTCATGCCACTCTCCGCCGCAATTCCAGAGTCACCGTGGTTCCCTTGCCTGCGCCTTCGCTCTGGGCAAACACGCGCCCACCATGCTTCTTTGCAATCGAGCGCACGATAAACAAACCTAGCCCCGTGCCTTTTACCTGGGCCAGCGAGCGCTGCGTCACCCGATAAAACCGCTTGAAGATGCGTTTCAATTCTTCCTCAGGAATTCCCACTCCGCGATCACGCACCCGCAGCAGCAGCCGCTCCTCATCGGGAGCGTCCAACTCCACCGAAATGTGCACTCCATCCGGCGAGTACTTCACCGCATTGTCCAGTAGATTTGAAACTGCTGTTCTCAGCTCCTCGGGATCGCCGAGCACGCGCGCGCCGTTGCCGTTCTGCGCAGCTGGGGATAAAGATTCGTGGTATTCGAGATCGCCCGGCTGCAAATGATGGCGCGACCGCGCCAGCTCGATGCATTCAAGCACCAGCGTGTTGAATTCCACCGGCATCCGCAGCGCACGGCTTTTCTTCTGCGCCGCCTCGCCAGCTTTCAATACCTGTTCCACCGTGTGCAGAAGGCGATCGGTATCGAGCAGCATCAACTCGTAGAACTGACGCCGCTGCGCCGGTTCGACCTCGCGCCGTTGCAAAGTTTGCAGATAGAGGCGAATGGACGCGATGGGAGTCTTCAACTCATGAGTGACGGCGTTGATAAAGCTGTCATGCTGCTCGTTGCGGCGAATTTCGCGGATCAGAAAAATTGTATTGAGGACAAGTCCAGCCGCGATGGCACCAAAAAAAATGACACCCAGAAAAACTCTGATGCCCTCGCGCCAGTTGAGGATAATCCAGCCACTGCCAACCGCAACCGCCAGCCCCGCCAGGCAAACTCCCAGCGTGAGGAAAAAATAAATCGCCTTTTGGCGGCTGATGATGCGCACAGGGAGATTGTAGCGGGACGAGTGGAAGGTGTCAGGTCTTAGGACTTCCTAGGTTGCTAGCTTAAGGAGCATGCGACGTTAGTGAGATGGTGGTGTTACGCCAATTAGGTTTTCTCACGACACCCAAACGATCACTTCCTTAACGATGGCCCATCTATTGCCGCGTTTCTGCGCTACTGTAAAAGAACCGGTCGCGCATTTTCCACCACAGTGATTGCTCGCATAGAAAAAGGCTTGATTTCCATCGGGGCTAAACCCGACGCGTGACAGCGTTAAGAAACCCTGTGCCCCCGGATAGCGCTTGTAATACCCCGTCCAGTCAGAAACATCGTGAATGATGGAATCGAGGGTACTTCCCGTTACTAATTCGTAAGGCAGGGGCAGGTCAAACCGTTGGTCAAGGTGAGCTTGCCTCAGGTTCATCTCACGGAAATTCTTGATGGTTGCGGCCTGAAGAGACGGCACTTCCTTTCTCAAGAATTTCTGCATCTCTTCCCACGGCATGTCTTCTTCGATTTCGCTCACATCGTATTCAGTCGTGTCGACGATTATGAGTTGCGATACCGGAAGCCCAATTCGCTCTTTCGCGGCTCTGCCCACAAAGTAATGCGCGACGTATTCAGAGAATACTTCGTATTCAGATTGGGTGACCTCGGTGGGGTCGTTTTTTGGAATTTGCGCAGACGAGCAACAGGCAATCAGCACGGCGAAACCGGCTGCGGATAGAAGGGCCTTACACTTTCGCATGAATTCCATAGGCCCTGATTATGAGCCGAACATAGCATCAGGAGAAGATTACTGTAGTAAAACAGCGTTTAAACTAAGAAGGCTCTCGACGCCGACCAAATGGCCGCTCCGAGAGCCTTTCCTGACACCTGATACCTAAAACCTGAAACCTGCCTTAGTCGTTCCCCGCAGCCGCCGCCAACACCGCTGCCGCCTTCACATCCCGGGTAAGCGCAGGCTTAGGAGGAAGCTTTTCGAGATCGACCTTATATACATGCCGCGCCAAGCCTAATTTTTTTAGCGCCCAGATGCCGTACCAGTTCATGTCGATCTCATACCACTTCAATCCGTGACGCGCCGAAACCGGATGCGCATGATGATTATTGTGCCAGCCTTCGCCAAAGGTCAGAATGGCGACCGCAAAGTTGTTGGTCGAGAGGTCTTTGGTAGCGAAGCGCCGCGATCCCCACAGGTGTGTGACTGAGTTCACCATCCAGGTAGCATGCAATCCGACTACAACTCGCGCGAACACTCCCCACAGCAGCCAAGGCAATCCGCCAATCGCAAACAGGATCACGCCCAGAATGACGTTCGAGGTCCAGTGATACTTGGTCAGCCAGACCTGAACTTTGTCTTTGGTGAGATCGGGGACGTAGCGGGCCAGGGTCGTGGTGTCGTGATGCATCGACTTGCCAGACAATATCCATCCCATGTGCGACCACCATTTGCCATCGTTCGGCGAATGCGGATCGCCATCCTCGTCGGAAAATTGATGGTGAATGCGATGCGTGGCTACCCAGAAAATCGGTCCGCCTTCTAGCGCCAGCGTCGCGCACCAGGTCAGAAAATATTCCACCCACTTCGGAGTTTTATATCCACGATGCGTCAGGAGGCGGTGATAGGCCATTCCGATACCGAGGCTGCCTGATACCCACCATAAAAAAATAGCTACGAAAAATGCCGGCCAAGTAAAGAAAAATAATGCCGCAATTGCTCCCACGTGAAAAAGGCCCATGGCGATCGCCGTGCCCCAGTTAAATCCGTCGCGGCTCGCCCGTTCGCGACGATTCGTGCCCTCGCCTGTGTCTCTCATCTCCTGGCTGGCTGCTTCGCTGATTGTTTCGCGCATGGTCTCGCTCATCTTCTTCTCTTTTCTGGTTCTATTCTGGTTCTATTTCTGCTGCTTTGCTGTCCAAGGTTTGTATTGGAGGTCTATTGAGACAATAGCAAGATTATGTGCACATCTTTGTAATACTTCTGTAATCCTCGCTGGATAAAGGGGTTACGAGCGTAACGCGGCGCTGAAAAGACTTCTGTCAGTGGAGAGGAAATAGTGTTCGAGGTTGGGGTCGAGCTGCGCTCGACTTGGGCCTTTCGACTTCGCTCAGGGTAGGCTCGCGGGCGTCTGTCCCCACGCTAGCGTCTCGCAGTACTCTGACTCGGTAGGTTCCCGCGTCGCAATTTTCCCGTGCATGTTTCCGCATGGCGGAGTATTGTTGGGCGTTTCGCGTACTCCCGAACAGGAGGTGTGCGTTGAAAAGTAAGCTTCTCCTTCTCACATTGCTCTGCCTCGCATTCGCGCTATGGGCGCAGGCACCGCAGACGCCGAAAGATCAGGCTCCTCCGAAAGCAGCGGAATACAAAATCCCTCCCGAAGCTGCCGCCAAGGTAAATCCGGTCAAGCCGACGGGCGAGTCGCTCGCCAAAGGCAAGAAAATGTATGGCATCGATTGCGCGATGTGTCACGGAGACAAGGGAGACGGCAAAGGCGACATGGGCTCGGACTACAAAAACATCCCTGACTTTACCAATTCTGATGCCTTGAAAAACCGCACCGACGGCGAACTTTTTTACGTCACACGGAATGGCAAGGGCGATATGCCTCCCGAAGATAATCGCGCCAAGGATGACGACATCTGGAACATGGTCAATTATGTGCGCGCCTTCGCCAAGAAATAGAAAGTAGCGAAATTTGGCGTCGGTGGCGAGCCCACGAGTTGAGGTGGTGCCGACAACTGCCGAGCGTTGCTCGGCTTGGACCCTTCGACTTCGCTCAGGGCAGACTCGCGAGACGCCCGTCCCCACACGAGCGTCTCTCCACTCTATTTCGCAGCAGCTTTTACCTCCACTCCAGCCCATTTTTCGAGCAAAGTAAGTGTCGAAGCATAGTCCAGATCGGCCTGGCCTTCTTCGGCGGCCACGTCGTATACCTCTTCTACGGCTTCCAGTCCTGGCAGCCGCACCCTCGCTTCTTTTGCGGCATCGAGCGCCAGGCGAATATCTTTCAGCATCAGGCGTAGCGGGAAATTCGGCGAGAAGTCTCTCTTCAAAATAAATGGAGCTTTGTAGTCCACCACTCCCGACCGCACCATGGAAGCTTGCACCAGCGGCAGCAATTTCTCTACATCGACGCCCAGCTTCGCGGCCAGCGTCAGCGCTTCGGCAAAACCTTCGTAGATGAGGGCAATCTGCAGGTTCATGACCAGCTTCGTGGCCTGTCCCTTGCTTGTCTCGCCCATGTGGAATATCTGCTTCCCCATTGCCTGAAACAGCGGCTGCAGACGCGCCAGCACAGCATCGTCGCCGCCCACCATGAAAATGAGCTGGCCCGATTCTGCGGCAATTTTGGAGCCCGTCATCGGAGCGTCCACGTAATCCACGCCCCGCGTTTTCACGCGCGCCGCAAAGCGTAACGTCGCAGAGGGCGAAATTGTGCTCGAGTCGGCAATAATCATGCCCGCCGTCAGAACCTGCTCCACGCCGTCGGGCGCGAAGAGCACTTGCTCGACCGCCTTCGTGTCGGAGACGCACATCCACACCACTTCCACGCCCTTGGCAGCATCCGCCGGAGAAGCGGCGCTGCGCGCGCCTTCCACGGCCTTGCCGCCACTTCGGTTCCACACGGCCACTTCGTGTCCGGCTTTGGCCAGATTCGCGGCCATCGACCGTCCCATAATTCCCAAACCTAAAAATGCGACGCGCATGGCGTTAGTTCCTCCAAGAAAGTTTCGAGTTACAGGTTCGCATCAAGAAATTTGCGGCATGAGTTTCGTATCCGGTTATCGCTATTCTCGCTGAGGAAAAAACTGTTCTTCCCGGAGCGAAAAGTGTGACCGCAGCGGCTAAAGCCGCATCAAAAGCAGGCTCGGATATCGCAGCGGTAAACCGCTGCGCCACCCAAAATCAACCGCAACACCGAGTTTTTAAGCAAACTGCAAAGCTGCAATGAAAATACGATGCTTGGGGCACGGCTGAAGCTGCGCCTGTTCAAAGCCGATTCAAACCGCACCAATACTAAACTTTGGATTAGATATGACCAGCAAAGTGACGGTCAAGACAAAGACAATCTTTTTACACTGGACAAACGAGTAACCAAAGTGCGACAAACTCGGCATCCACGCGTCGATCTCAGGTCGTCAGCATCTAACCTGACTAGAGATTTGGCTGGAGACTTGTGCAAACAAGGCCGATAATATCTCTGTAGCTTGGTCGAGTTGTTAATTATTGTTGCCAATTAGTAATGTTAAAGTCCTCACTGAAAAATCCGGCCCTTCGTAAACGAGCTGGCGAGTTCACGCGGCTGGTGCGGCATTCCGTGGTCACTCCGCGCACCGGCCAGACCCACAAAGCGAAACTGGCTTCGAACGGCGAGCTCGGCGTCACCTTCATCGGACACTCTAGTTTCTTCCTCCAAATCGGAGGCCGAAACGTGGTCATTGATCCCAACTTCGCGCGCTGGCTCTTTGTTTTAAAACGCCTGCGCCAACCGGGATTGAATCTGCGCGAACTGCCTCCGATGGATGTCGTCCTCGTTACCCACGCGCACTTCGATCACCTGCACCGCCAGTCGCTGCGCACTATTGCGCGCCAGACTCGCCGCCAGACTGGAACCGCGCCTACGCTCGTCGTCCCCCATCATTTATTCGATCTTGTCTCCGATCTAGGCTACGAACAAATCGTTGAGCTGGAGTGGTGGAACACTTATCGCCATGGCACGCTCGACATTACTCACGTCCCGTCGCGGCACTGGGGAGCGCGCATCTTGAAAGATTCGCATCGTGGTTATGGAGGCTACGTGCTGCGCAGCGGCAAACACTCCGTCTACCATGCCGGAGACACCGCTTACTTTGCGGGCTTCCGCGAAATTGGACGCCGCCTCTCGCCGCAACTGGCGCTGCTTCCCATTGGAGCCTACAATCCAGAGCAATTCCGCAACGTCCACACCAGTCCGGCCGACGCTACCCGCGCCTTTCTCGATCTCAAAGCCCGTTGGATGGTGCCCATGCACTACGGAACCTTCCGCCTCTCGCACGAGCCGATCGAAGAGCCTCTGCAATTGCTGGAGCGCGAAGCGGTGAAAGCCGGGGTGAAAGATAAAGTGGTCGTGCTTGAAGAAGGCATCACCCGATTCTTCTGAAGCATCTTCGTAACTGGGCATCTAGAGAACGCCTAGCAGGGTTTGGGATTGCGCTGGCGGGTATGGGGTCCCTTCGACTTCGCGAGAGCTCCACTTCGTGGAGCTCTTGCTGCGCTCAGGATGACAGTTCATTGGAAATATTGGCAGAATGAATTGGGAGTATGCTTCACTCATGGTCGAACTTCCTCAGAGCAAGAAGATGGACAAGAAGGAAATCAACTCCCCAAAACTAACCGAGCATTTTCTCTTCTGGCTTTGCGGCATCGCAGGGTTGCTGCTGGTGGCGCTGTTTGCTCACTTTGTCTACCACGTCTTTTAAGGCAAATATCTGCGGTACTGATACGAGGCGATGACAAAAGACGCGGCCTATTGGATTCAGAAACTAGAACTGCAACCGCATCCCGAGGGTGGCTTCTACCGCCAGACCTACCGCGCCGATCTGCTCTTATCGAAAGATGCGCTCCCGGGTTTTAAGGGTCCTCGTCCAGCAGCGACAGCAATTTACTTCTTGCTGGACAACAAGAATTTCTCAGCCTTTCATCGGCTGCAATCCGATGAGCTTTGGCACTTCTACCTGGGAGCATCGCTGGTTGTTCATGTGATCGAAGCCAATGGTGTCTATTTCAAAATTCAACTAGGAAGCGATCCTGAAGCCGGCGAAGTCTTGCAAGCCGTCGTGAAAGCCGGATGCTGGTTCGCCTCAGAAGTTAGGGATGGCGAGTCATTCGCGCTCGTGGGCTGCACTGTCGCTCCCGGTTTCGACTTCGAGGACTTTGAGCTGGCCAATAGGCAGGAATTAGTGCGGAGTTACCCAGAATATCGCGAAGTCATTCATAGGTTGACCCGCAAGTAGTCGATAGCCAGTTCCCGCGATGCTTCCACAGATCCGCTCCTAAATCGATGTGCAACCCGTTTCACTCCGCGGAAAATTAACAACGGCTTAATGCCACAGCCAGCGTACCGGGCACCTTTACTTACAAGCCTGTATCTGGAACTCTGGAAAATGCGGGCAGTGACGCTTTAACGGTGAAGTTCGCACCAGCCAACGCGGACGATCAAAGGGCAACCTCTGCGGTGACGCTGCAAGTGCTGCAGGCTACGACCACCACCGAAATCACCTCCGCAACCAGGGCGGTGGTCTACTTAAACAAGGCGGGACTTGCGACTGCGGTCGTGGATGTCGATGTGACGTCATTCGAACCGAAGGGCACCATCTCGGTGATCGCCAGCACTGGCGAGGCGTGCTCTGGCACGGTCAGTCCAGCGACCGGAGACGGAGGATGCAAGCTGGAGTTCTCGACCACGGGAACAAGGACCGTCACAGCCAGTTATTCGGGTGATGGCAACCACCTCCCGAGCAACTCGTCGAATCAAGTCACGGTAGTTGTGAATCCGTACTAAGTCGGCCGGAACTCCCATCCTTGCGCACTCTTGCTGGTTGAGTGCGCAAGGGTGGGATTCCACAACATATAAAGCCTGGTATTTCATCAGAAGTCTTAAGAATTCTGGGAAAAGCCAGCCTTCCGAGACCCTCCACGCACCCCCAAAAGATGTCGCTCGGATGTAACCTCCAGCCTCGGTTTGCATCCAACTAAACAGGCATGGCAAATGCTATACTGCGTTTAGATGGGGCGGCAGGTTCCCTCCACGTCTCTGCCCGAGTATTCGAACAAGTATTTCGAACTGAGGTTTTCGACACATGGCCCGTAGTTCACGCCGTTCTCTCTTTTTAATTGTCTTCGTTCTCGCTCTGTTTGGCCTGTTCGGAATGCTGTTTGCACAACGAATCAGCCCTGCGGCCACTCCCAGCAGCGACTCCGACGTCCGCGACAGCCTGAAGCAGTTCACTGAGGTCTACGAGACCATCGAGCAGAACTATGCCGACCCGGTGAATCCCGACAAGGCGATTTATAACGGCGCCATTCCGAGCATGTTGCACCAGCTCGATCCGCACTCCAATTTTTTCGATCCGAAGTCTTACTCCGCGCTTCGCGAAGAACAGCGCGGCAAGTATTACGGCGTCGGTATGACGGTTGGACCGCGTAACAACAAGGTCATCGTCATCGCTCCTTTTGTCGGAACCCCGGCCTATCGCGCTGGCATTCGCCCGGGCGATATTATCGCTGCCATCGACGGCAAGCCGACCGACAACATGAGCACTTCTGATGTCGCCGATCTGCTCAAGGGGCCAAAAGGAACCACCGTCCGGATCACAATGTTGCGTGAAGGCTCGGATCATCCCATTGAATTCGCCGTCATCCGCGACGAGATTCCACGCTACAGCGTCGACCTGCACTTCATGATCAAGCCCGGCATCGGATACATGCACGTCTCCGGATTCCAGGAAACCACCGAGCATGAAGTTGCCGAAGCGCTCGATCAGATGGGAGATCTGAAAGGTCTGGTGCTTGATCTGCGCCAGAATCCCGGAGGATTGCTCAGCGAAGGCGTAGGCGTAGCCGACAAATTCTTGAAGAAGGGACAATTGATCGTCTCGCATCACGGCCGGTCTTCACCTGAAAAGCGATACGTGGCCGCGCACGGCAATGGTGGAAAAGATTATCCCTTGGTGGTATTGGTGAATCGAGGCACGGCCTCGGCCGCTGAAATCGTCGCGGGAGCGATTCAAGATCACGATCGCGGCCTGATCGTTGGTGAAATTACCTTTGGCAAAGGGCTGGTTCAAACCGTGTATCCGCTCGCCGAGAACACTGGCTTGGCCCTGACGACCGCCAAGTACTACACGCCCAGCGGACGTCTCATCCAGCGCGATTACACCAACCTGTCTTTGTACGATTACTACTACAACCGCGAGGGCGACGAGAATAATGCCAATCACGAGGTCAAACTGACTGACGGTGGACGGACGGTTTACGGCGGCGGTGGCATCACTCCCGATGTGAAATTGGCGCCTTACAAGTCCAGCAAGTTTCAGGATTCTTTGCTGCAGCACTATGCTTTGTTTAACTTTGCCAAGCACTATGCGCTGACTCACAAGGTCACTCAGAATTTTGAAGTCGATGATGCTTTGCTGCAGGACTTCCGGAAATTTCTCGACGAAGAAAAAATTCCTTATACCGAAGGCGAGCTGATCGAAAACAACGATTGGCTGCGCTCGAATATCAAGAGCGAAATTTTTGTCGACGCCTTTGGGCAAGAAGAAGGACTGAAGGTTCGGGCTGAAACCGATCCCGATGTGATCAAGGCTTTGGATCTGATGCCACAGGCGCGCGCATTGGCAGACAATGCCCGCAAAGTAGTTGCGGAACGAAATGCCGCTCCAGTCACACGCTAAGCAGTTTTTGTAATGATTTGAATTTCAGGCCCGGGCAACCGGGCCTTTTGTTTTATGGCTAACTTTGCTGGTAACTTCTCGCTTGAGTGTGAGCCGTGAAAGTCCTAAAGTACTGGGAGTGAAATGCTCGGAGACCCCGTCTGCCATTGGTGATCGCGCTTCAATCCGGGTCTTTACCATGGATTGTCGCACCATGGATTCCCGCGGTGCTGGTGGCGTTGATTGCGGGAGTTCTCGATTGGCGCTTCCGGCGGATTCCGAACTGGCTTACGGTTTCCGGGTTGGTGGCAGGGTTCGCGGTCAACACGTTTCTTTACCGCTGGCCGGGTTTGAAAACCGGGTTACTAGGAGCATTGTTGGGATTGGGGCTCCTGTTGCCGTTTGTGCTGATTCGCAGCCTGGGCGCGGGAGACTGGAAACTGGCCGGAGCATTGGGAGCTTGTCTTGGTCCGCGGTTACTGCTCTCGGTGCTGATGGGAACGATTCTGGTCGCGGGAGTCATGGCCTTGATCGTGGTCATCTGGAAGGGGCGGCTGAAACGGACGCTCATGAACATGGCGCATTTGTTGGGCGCGTTGTTTAGTTTGCGCATGCCGGGCACAGAAGTATCGGTGGACGATCCGCAGTCGACGAAAATTCCGTTCGGCGTGGCCATGGCGGTTACGGTTTTGTTTTTTGGAGTGGGGCGAGTGCTGGGGCGTTTATGATTTCCTTTATCCGGGCTGTGCGCTTAAGGTTCAGCAGATTGAGATCGTTCGCTTCACTCAGGATGACAACTCGACTTGCTGACGCCGACGGTGCTGAGATCGCCGAGGCCGCGCTGGTGCTGCCTTTGGTGTTTATGTTTTTGTTGGGCATCATCTGGTTTGGACGAGCCTTCAACATCTATTCCACAATCCAGCAGGCTGCGCAGCAGGGGGCAATCACTGCGGCGCGGGAGCCGTGTGCCACATGCGCCGGCGGAAATGCCCCTCCAAGCGCTACCGGTGCCGATAACGTTGTGATCGCGGTGTTGCAGGCGTCCAGTCTCAATGCCAATCAGATCCAACTGCCGTCCGCTCCTCCCAATTGCGGCGGCGGGCAATCGCAGATACCTTGCGCTGCGTGTCCATCGCCCGCGCCGGTATCTAGCGGCTCGTGCTCAGTCGCTTCCAACATCTACGTTTGCCAAAATGTGCAGCTGAATCCCGTCGCTGTCGGCAGCACGCAATCTCAGCCCATACAATGTGGCACGGTTGTGAGTTTTCAATACCCCTTCCAGTTTTATCTGCCCTTCACTTCACTCAACATGCAGACCATTACTTTGTCGGCGCAGGCGCAGAGCAGGATGGAAAACTAGATGGGCCGCTTTCCAAGAGGCGAGAGAATAATAAGTTGCGCGGCCCGTTTGCTGCAGGAGGTGGACGGTTCGGCGCTGCTCGAGTTTGCTATCGTTCTGCCGCTTCTGGTGGTGTTCGTTGTGGGCATCTTCGATTTTAGCGGGGCTTTCAACCAGAAACAGAAGATCGACCAGGCCGCGCAGGAAGGCGCCATCATTGCCGGAGCGCAGCCGATGAGCGACATCCAGCCGACCAACACGAATCCGACCTCGCTGCTGCCGGTGGTTTCGACAGTTTTCAACTCCCTGCTCGCGAGTGGGGTATTGCCTCAAGGAACAACCTGCGCAGCTCCCGGCGTGATCTCCGGACCGGGAACCACGCCCGGGACCACCCTGACGTGGACGTACACAATTTCCGGGTGTACCACCATCGCTGGCGACCAACTGATCATTACCATCAACCGCGGATGTGTATGCGGAGGATCCTGTGCCCCAACCTGTACGTCCGGGCCTCCTGTTTCCGTCGGTACCGTGGTGACGGTACAGTATCCCTATCATTTGCGGTTCAATAGTGTGATTCAATTGTTAGCCCCGGGCGCGAACTATGCGGCTCTCACACAGTTGAGTGAGAGCGCTACGGTCCATAACCAGATTTGAGGATACTTGCGACAGCGTCGAACTAACTCGCGAATCGGCTCACGACGTGAACATGGGCAACGTGATCATGAGCGCGGATTTGTAATCGTGCTGGTGGCGGTATTCCTGCTGTTTGTGGTGGGAGCGATGGCCGCGCTTTCGATCGATGTGGTGACACTCTATACCGCGCGCAGCGAGGCGCAACTTGCAGCCGATGCCGGGGCTCTGGCAGGTGCGCGCGTGTTCGCGAACTCGGGCGTGACTTCTGACGCGTCGCGGAGGTCTACTAGAAATGCGAGGACCCTGGCCACTACGATCGCTACGCAGGTGGCGTCCCAAAACCTGGTTGGAGGAAGAACGCTGAACCCTGCCACTGGAGCTGGCGAGATTGCGGTCAGCTTCAATGAAACTGACACCGGATTCGATACGAATCCCCATGTGACCGTAAAAACTCAGCGAGCTGATTTGCCCACCTTCTTCGCGCGCATTTGGGGGCGCACAGTAAATACGGTTGGGGCATCGGCCACAGCGGAAGCTTACAATCCGTCGGGCGCAAACGCCCTGGGTGAAACGGCGGTTCCGGTTGCGCCGCTTTGTGTTAAGCCATGGTTGCTACCGAATATCGACCCGACGGGAGCGAGCACAAATACAATTTTTAACCCGGATGGCAGTATTACAGCACCTGGTTTGGTTGGCAAAGGTTGGCCCGGGACTAGCAACTCCAATGGCATCTATGCCCTGTGCAATGGAGACTGCAGTCCAGGCAACGGCGGGATTGTTCCAGCCCAGCCAGGCGGATATTACCCCGGGGCTATTGATGCGGCTGACTTTCCGGTTCCTACGCAGAGCTTACCTAGCGGCACCACTAGCTTCAATCCATATCAACTTGCCGTCGCTGGTTGCGTACCGACGCCCATTGTGTGTGGCGCAAATTCTTCCATCAAAATTGATACTAACCCCTACACGCCCGCCACCGGGACTCGCGACAGCGACACAGTTGCGGCGGCAGATACCCTTATTCACTACGTGAGCTCGCCGGGAGATAGCGACAGCATTGACACGGCAACCACGAGGCCGCCGCCGTTTCAGTTCCTAGGGGGCAACCAGAACCCGATTGCGAGCGGACAGGATGTCATGGTCAGCGATTCCTTAGTGACGATTCCCGTCATCAACATGCCGACCAACCCTCCGGCAAACCCCGTGCAAGTGATCGGCTTCCTGCAAGTGTTCCTGAACCCTTTAGCAACATCGACTATGCCTTATGCTCCGGCAGGCTCCGCGAGCCAATTTGAGATCTCCACAACTATTATCAACATGGCTGGTTGCGGAACTGGCGCTAGCGGACAGCCAATCCTCGGAAATGGCGCATCTCCTGTGGCCGTGCGGTTGATTTCGCCGCCGTAGGCTAGTGTCGTGCTCTTAGTTCACAGGTAAACGTACCTAGAAGATGCTGGCGTCTCTTCGGCTTAGAATGACTTTTTCTAGATTGAGCTCAGTCCCTATGAAGATGAAGTTGTAGGGTGAGCCGTTGAGGAGCGATCCCAGCACATCGCGCGCGGGCGCGGGGCCCAGATCGGCCGCTACCTGTTCCTGTTCGGCTCCAGCTGGAATGGCAATCTCCGCCTGGGTCTGGCGCTGAACTTCAAACAACACTTGAGCAAGTGTGGCTTTTTCCGCGTGGATGCGCAGCAGTCCGTTGGTGAAGCTAACCACCACGTTGGGCTTCGGCGGCGCAGGCGCTTCATTCTCGCTCGCGGCGACCGTCGTAGTATTTGCGACTGCGGAGGACATTCTGGCGTCGCCGCCAGTCACGCTCGTGACCTGAGAGCCAGAGGCTAGCGAGGCGTTTTGAAGTTTCGCTGCGGGTGCGGCTGACGCTGGAGTCTTGGCCCAGGCCGCAGTCGAGAGATGCGACGGCGCTGGATTGACCTGAGTTGAACTTAATTTCTCAGAACCCGATTTCTCTGAATTCAGTTTCCCCGAAGTCAGTTTTACTACGACCACGTTCTGGCTCTTCGAAATTTGAGTGGTCGAAATCTGATAGGACTGCGGCTCCGTCAGATCGAGGACTACTCGCGTAATCGGAGGGTTGCTGAAGAACAGTCCGGCGCGAACTCCCTTGAGTGCGCCGCTATTGACTTTCAGGGCGCGCAACTCGGCGGCCGGAAGTGCTCCGGGAAAATCGACGACGATGCGATCAGGGCCGGTGATGGCTTGCGTATCGGGCGCCAGCGGCGCTCCGGAAGTTTGTATTTCTACTTCCATCGCGTTGCCGGTTCCGCGCACTACTACGTGCTGAACTTCTGCTGAAGTTTTGTTGGTTTTGTTCTCAGACTTTTGTTGCGCCTGTTGTGCGAAGAGCGGCGACGACAATGGCGGCGATAACACGGCGGCCAGGGCCAGGACGGCTCCGAAATGACAGAAGCTTGGCATGGGCTCTTAGCAGAGTCTAGCAGTTCCAGGACCGGCGATCTGCACCAGAGGTCGTAGCACTACTTGTGTCAACTGGGCTGCCAAGTCAACCGTGGCTCAGTTTGGAAATCGCCGTCCCTCAGCGGCTAAAGCCGTCATGTGAAGTAAGACCTTATCGCAGCGGTGAACCGCTGCGCCACCCAAAGGCAAGGACAAAGGGCATTTCCGCAAATTGTGAAGCGGCGCCCTATCAACGCGATTCAAGTTGAGCCACTACCAAGTCAACGGCGGGCGGGTGCCCAGCTAGAACTTTGGGAGCAGGAAACCGGTGTGGCGGCAGTGCTCCTGGAAGGCTTCTCCGAATTGGGCGGTCAGCATGGATTCTTCCCTTTTGGCCTTGATGGAATAGCCAAGGATGATGACGGCGATCCCTGCCACGCATTGCCAGCGGTCGATGGCCAAGGCTCCGCCAATAGCCGCCAGAATGATTCCGGAATAAATGGGATGGCGGAAATGGGCATAAGGGCCGGTACGGATTAGCTGGTGGTCTTCTTTTAGAGTGACGCGAGCGCTCCAGTATTGTCCCAGATGCCACCGGGCCCAGAGAGCGATGGCGATGCCGATCCAGGTCAGGGCTACTCCGGCAGCGGCTAGAGCGTAGGTCTCGGGAAAAATTTGATGGCCCAGGATGCCAATGCCTGCGGATTCTTTGAAGATCAGGACGAATCCGGCTACTTCCAGAAAGAGGACGCCATAGCGCGAGGCAAAAGATTCCGTGGCGACGGTGCGGCGTGTCTTTAGTGTTCCGGCGGCCCAGTAAAGGACGAAGATTAGCCAGGGTATTTCGATCAGATACTCAACTAGACGATCCCAATTCATGACGGAAATTATACGTGGCGGGTGTTCGCACTGGTGAGAGTGCTCGCGCATGCGGCTTGACAGGCTGCGAAAATCGTGAAAAAGAGGCCCCAGGCGCTGAAGCGCGGACACATTTTCAATGACTGAACGGCACGACTGAACGTCGTGCCCTTCCCAAAACCCGGTCGAAGTGAATTTTTCAGCAAGCTGTTGAGTCAGACGCACTCGCGGATGGAGATCAAATCATTATGCGGCTAGGGAGCGGGTGTGTTTTCTATAACGCCACGCAATTAATGCCAACCCGGGAGCTAACAGCAGCAAAGTCGAGGGTTCGGGGGTTACGACCTTTTTGCGTTTAGGAACGCACTTGCCGTCAAGGTTTTGGTCGCCGGGAGGACAGATTCCGGCGGGAATCGGCACACTGACGGGCACGTAAGGAAACACGAATGAACCGGCGAAAAGCTTGGGAGCGATGGGCTCGCCTCCAGGCAAATCGGGCGCAGCTAATAGCGGATGGACGGGCATGGATGGAGCGGAGGCGACTTCCGTCACGGGTTGATCGAGGACATCTTCGTCGGGCTCTTCGTCGGAAACTTCGGGCTTGGGAGTTTCGGAGATCTGATTGCCGCAGCGGGCGCGCGCCGTGATGTTGCCGTCGGTCAGGAGTAGTTCACCGGGGTACAGACGGACTCTTTTGCGCGTCCAGTACACAGTATTACGAATGCGATAGGAGAGATAAACTTCGCGCGCTTCTCGGGCGCGTTCCAGCCGAGCGTGGGCAAAATCGAAGTTGGCGTAATGGCGGCGAACTACGTAATCGCTCGTGGCGGCGTGGCGAAGATCGTTGGAATTACTCACGCCTCCGGGAACCACCGAGTAGGGATAGACATTAGGAGTGTGCACGCGAGCCATGGCCGGCCTGATGGACAAGGCTGCGGCGAAGGCGAGATCTTTGTGGAGGTTGGCGCGCTTCCAAAACGAGTCGGGTAGCACTTGCGACGCGTGCATGGAAGGTAAGGAGAAAAAGCGGGCCGCACTCTGCCAGCACGCGCCAGCGAGAACCGTCGCGACCAGCACTGCGACCAGAGTCCGCTGAATGCGTAAGCGACGCCGATACCAGCTGCGTCGGCGGCGCATACCTTTGCCAATTGTGGCTCGGTTCGAAAACACACTGTTCAAAACACCACTCCTACGCGGCTCCGGGCCGGTGGTTGGCAAAGGGAGGGCTGGTTTGTAGTGAGCATTCCAGTGTCCAAAACAGCTCGTTAAAGCGGCCTAGACACAGGAACTTAGCGTTTAAGACAGCTCATATTACCAGAGTTTGCGCAAAACAATTCGTCCAAAGTGATACTGGAAGGGGCGGGTGTTCCCAAATTGGAAAACACCCCTGAACATTGCGTTACCGGGCCACTTGCCGCGCCGGCAGCGGTTTTTGCGTTTGGAGTGCAGAAAAGTTCACATCCAGCTTTCTAGGCATCGAGTTCGTCGAAGCGACGCCACTTGTAGACTGCGATTGAGACGATCCAGCTCAAGGCAAACAGGCCGACGATGAAATAGCCCAGGGTGCCGAAATTGTCGTTGAGCCTAGCCACACTATCCCAGAACCATCCTTCGAAATGAAAGTGTTCGCCTAATAGTCCGAGAGCCTCGATGCCTCCGACAACCAGCGCGACCACTACGGAGACAGAGGTGATGGTGATGTTGTAGTAAAGCTTGCGAATGGGTTTTACAAAAGCCCATCCGTAGGCGCCTAACATAAGGATGTTGTCGGTGGTATCGATGAGCGACATACCGGCGGCGAAAAGTACGGGGAAAACCAGGATCGCCCAGAACGACAGACCCTTGGCCGCTTCGGCTGCGGAGATTCCCAGGACGCCAACCTCGGTGGCAGTATCAAATCCCAAGCCAAATAAGACGCCCAGCGGATACATATGCCAACTTCGGTCGATCATGTGAAACATGGGACGAAATATTCGGGAAAGAAACCCGCGACCGTTCAGCAGCAGATTGAGATCTTCTTCGACATAGGGCTCGCCGCGGCGAACCCTCACAAATGTCCGGTAGATCGAGCGCAGAACAACGAGATTGATTATGGCGATCGCAAACAGAAAAAAGGCTGAGACCAGAGAGCCGACTACAGAGGCGATGTTCCGGACGGCATCGAGGCGATGTTGCAGCACGAGAGCCGCTTCCGCAATAGCTGCCGAACCGAGCACGACGACGGTGGAGTGCCCTAGAGAAAACATGAAGCCGACTGCGACCGGGCGTTTGCCATCCTGCATGAGCTTGCGCGTGACATTGTCGATGGCGGCGATATGATCGGCGTCGACGGCATGACGCAGTCCGAAGCTGTAGGCGAGAAGCGCGGTCCCGAGCAGCACGGGATAACGGTGGAAAGCCATGCCAGCCCAGATCCAGGCTCCGACATTGAAGGCGAACAAGATGCCGTACATGGCGACGATGCGGCCGCGGAGGTTATCGGCGGCATCGTTGAAGAGATTTGTCAGTTTAGGCCGCACGGTAACCCATCAGTTATCAGTTCGATTAGCACATCAGTCGATCAGTCGAAAGAATGCCAGCACAGTAATAGCCGGATCCTCGGACAGGAAAGAAGGCAATTGCTGGACGAGCAGAAGGGCGATTATATATGCAGCACGGAAATGGGCTCGAACCGGCGGATTCCAGCTTGGACTCTGCGACGCAGTGCGAGCGATGGATTTAGACAGCTTCCGGCGAGCCGGCGACAATCGAGATTTCCACCTGCTGTCGTCCTAAGCGCGGGTGGATGGCAGTGATCCGCGCGTTACCTGGTTGCTCTTTTGCTCGAATCCAAATCGCTCCCGTTCCTCCGATCAGCGAAAACGGATTATCACCTATGATTTCGGCTGGACCTTGCAAATCAAATTTGATCGCGTCGTTTGCAAACGGCCGAACTGCGCCGAATTCGTCAGTGACGCGGAGCACCAGACGAGTCGTGTCTGCGCCATCGGCGACCAACTCGGTGTCATCGGGAAAAAGCATGAACTTTGCATCGACACCTTTTCCTGAAAGATTTTTCGTGATCCCCAGTTTTCCCTGGATGTAACCCTCGATGCGCAGATCGCCCCAACTATGGAACAGTTCTCGCATTTGAACTACGAAGGGTGCATAGCGAAGATGTGCGAACTGCGTGCGATCCGGATCCGCATCTGCGATCAACTGGCCGTCGATGTACAACTTGATGTGATCGCAATTCGAACAAATGACTGCCTTTGAAAATCCCACGGATTCGTCGCCTCGCGCCCAATGAAATGCGGGTTCAAGCACAACTTCTTCTGCGGGATCGCATTGTGATTTGTAGAATCCAGCGGCCGGTTTTGGTTCGCGGAAAATATCGGTGACACCGTGATAACAAATCCGATCGCCCGAACCGAAATTGCCATGGGTGTTGTAATCGAAGGCGCACCAACCGATTCCACCGGCATATTGCGCATTTGATGCAAGCTGGTCGTGGATGCGGGCGTGGCGGAGGGTGTGCTCGGTGAGGCGCTCGACGTTGTCGATGGTTTTCGTCGGGTAGGTGTGACCGACGAACTCCGTGTTCAGATAACGCGAATGATTGGGCGGCTTCAGCGGGAAATCGAAATCGTTCATCGTGAACACATCTTCCAGAAATTCCGATGATTGGAAATTGCGGATGCCTCCGGTTTGACGAGTGGGGTCAAGAGAATGCGCCATCGCATTGGTACGGACATAGAAATCGTGATCATCGTCAGATTCGTTGATGCGCACGCCCCAGAGAACGATCGAAGGATGATTCCAATCGCGGCGGATCATGCGGCGGACGTTATCTACGGAGATCTGCTTCCAGGCGGCGTCGCCGATGTGCTGCCAGCCCGGAATTTCTTCGAGAACCAGAAGACCAAGTTCGTCGCAGGCGTCGAGAAAATGACGCGATTGGGGATAGTGAGATGTGCGGACGATGTTGCACTTTAGCTTTTCACGCAGTATTTGCGCATCACGACGCTGCACTCGGGCGGGCATCGCTTGTCCGACGAAGGGGAAGGTTTGATGACGATCGAGACCTCGCAGTTTGACGATTTTGCCATTCAGTTCGAAGCCGTGATCGGTAAATTGGGCCTCGCGGAAACCGAAACGGCGGGAATCTTCGTCGAGCGTCTCATTTCCCCGTAGCAGGCGCACTTGGATGGAGTAAAGATTCCGCTTGTTAAAATCCCACAAACTGATCCCACTTAGGTTTTCGAGACTTAAGGTGTGCACGCCCGGCTCACTTGTGGGAGCAGAGGATGGCAACGGCTGTGAAACTTTTGCCAGAACGCGCTCGCCATCTAATAATTCGACTTCGACTGTGAGGCCTTCTGGCGCCGCTTCCAGATGCTGAATGAAACAATCGATATCAAGACTTGGACTGGCCGTGAGGACGTTTTTTGGCCGTGCGAAAATGTTCTCGATAAAAGAGGCGGGCACGGCGCGCAAAGATACTTCGCGATAGATGCCGCCGAAGGTGAGATAGTCGATTTCATAACCGAACGGAGGGATGTCGGGGCGTTCGGTAGAATCCAAATCGACTGCCAGCACATTCTCTCCCTCAAAATCGAGGTGCGGCGTCAATTCAAATGAGAATGGAGTGTATCCACCTTTATATTCGCCTAGGCGCACTCCGTTGATCCAGACCGTAGATGCGGTCATTGCTCCTTCAAAGTCGACGAAGACATGCTTGCCTCGAGCTGCTGGAGGAAGCTTGAACCGCCGTCGATAGAGAGAGACTAATTCGTAGGTCTTTTCGTCGAAACCATGCCATGGAAGGCTGACATTGGTATGAGGGATCACCACTCGTTCGAACTTTGAGTCATCGAAATCTGTCGCATGCCCGCCTTCAACAAAGGCGCGACTGTAGCGCCAGTTGCGATTCATCGGTAGTACGATCCGTCCGGGGGTAGTTGAGGAGCCCTTTTGAGCAGTGTCTCCCTGGAGCACCGAGGGGACTAGTGTGGCTCCAGCGATTACGGTGCTGGCCGTTTTCAGAAATCTACGCCGATCCATGTTTATCCGTAATCCTCATGAATACACGTCAGACACTTTTAAGGCACGCAGAATATTACGCGTGGTGACGACGCAGTTCAAATCATCTTGGAGTCCGCGCTGACGTTAGGATTGCCGCTTCGATGGATTTTTTATTTAAGTTCCTGTGGGTTTGACATACAGTACGTTTGACATACAGTGCGAGGATCGCTGAAGTGAAGTGGCTGCGAAAGCAGCCGCGAATTGAAGCGAGCGGAATCTGTGCTCAGCCCATGACACAAATCGCAATACCACCCGCAGACACTTCGGAAGTGAGTGCCATTCCACGCCGGCGTTGGGGTATCGCTGTATTGCTGGGATTTGGTGTATTGGTGAACTACTTCGACCGTGTAAATCTCTCAGTGTCGCAAGCAGCGCTGCACGATTCATTCGGAATCTCTACGGTGACGTTCGGATTCTTACTGAGCGCCTATAGTTGGACCTATGCGGCGTTGCAACTTCCTGCGGGCCTGATTCTGGATCGATTTGGAGTGAAACTGGTTGGCCGGACTGGAACGCTTTTGTGGAGCGTGGCGTCGTTTGCGGCGGCAGTTTCCACGGGATTGACGGGATTTTTGGGAGCGCGGCTTCTGCTCGGCGTGGGCGAGGCTCCCACGTTTCCGGCGAATGCCAAGGCGGTTGGTTATTGGTTTCCGGTGGAAGAGCGCAGCTTGGCGACTGCAATTTTTGATTCTGCGGCAAAGTTTGCGCCTGCCATTGGCATCCCAGCGCTAGGGCTATTGTTATTGCGCTTCGGATGGCGATGGAGTTTCGCAGCCACCGGTGTGATCAGTCTGTTCTATTTTGTTCTCTTTTGCGTGTTCTACAGGAACCCCAGCGAAGACAAATCACTGTCCGCTGCGGAGCGCGATTTTATCCTGCGTGGTGGAGCGCAGCCCGAAGACCGAGTCAAGGCTGCAAGGGGCGCACCACTAGGATATTTATTGCGACAGCGAAAAGTCTGGGGCCTGGTGCTGGGCTTTGCGTCCTACAACTACACTTTTTATCTTTTGTTGACCTGGATGCCGTCGTATCTCTCGTCAACTCATCACATGGATTTGATGCATTCCGCCATGTACACCAGCGTGCCTTGGCTATTCGCAACGTTTACGGACATTCTCATGGGCGGCTGGCTGGTGGATAAATTGATCCAGCGGGGTCGCGATGCATCGCTGGTCCGGCAGACAATTCTCGTCGGCGGCACTGCGCTCGGCTTGGGAGTTATTGGAGCAGCATACGCGCAAAGCACCACCGCTGCGGTCGTGTGGATCAGTCTGGCCATGGGGGGATTGGCCGCGGCCGCGCCTGTGGGTTGGTCAATACCGTCTTTGATTGCTCCGCGGGAGAGCGTTGGAACGCTGGGCGGAATCTTGAATTTCGGGAATCAGCTGGCGGCAATCGCCGCGCCGATTGCGACGGGCTATGTTGCGCAGATCACGCACTCCTTCTTCTGGGCGTTTGGAGCCGCTGCGGCTTTTCTATTGCTGGGCATCGCTGGATACTTATTCTTGCTTGGCCGAATCGATGCGATTCCTGAGCCGTCGTGAGTTTCGAGATCATTGCCGGGGCGGATAGTGTTTGATAGTTTGTGTTCGCGAATTGAAGACGTCGAGCGTGCCATCTGCTGCAACCGAGAGTTTTAGATAGTTGCCCGTATCCGGTCCCGGGAGATTGGCGATAAAAGGGTCGGGAGAATTGTGGGCCGCACTACCTTCATTTGAAAAATGAAGCTGCCAGAGATCCACAAGCCTCGGAGAGTTCTTGATGATATCCCACGACGAAGGTGAACCACCCTTGGTCGCGCCGTTATCCATGATGGCAACGCGCGGTGAAATGGCAGCGAGCAGGGCCGGGCCGTTGCTCTGTAACCAGCCATGATGCGAGACGATGAAGACATCTACGGGTCCCAGTTTGTTAATGGGACAAACGAGTTCTAGTTCGTTGTCCCAGGTAAGATCGCCCAGATCGAGGATTCGAATCTTGCCGAAGGTGATGATTGTACCGAGTGAGCGAGCGTTTTCGGTTTGGTCGGTTGGCCGTTTTTCGGTTGTGGAACATGCGGGATTTTCGGCTCCGGCACCGGTCAAAGGCTTCTGAAGTAATTCGCCATCAGAACTCACGACTTCCACACGTAATCCCGCGATGGGCAGGATATCGCCGACTTTTGCGATGATTCGTTTCGCATTCTGGGTTGAGATCAGCTTCTGGTAAACCTCCCAGCTCTGCTCGGTTTCTCGATTGTCCGGCTCGCGGTTCGGACCGTGATCGATGAATGCGCCCACGGGAATCTTCGCAAAGAGCTGCGGCACTCCGCCGGTGTGATCGATGTGATAGTGGGTGAGTAGAACGAAATCGATTTTCGATAGACCAGCCTTCTTTGCAGCGGCAACGATGCGGTCCGCATCTCGTCCTGCATTGCCGGGCCAGCCAGTATCGATGAGCAACGATTGGCCTTCGGGCGTTACGAAGAGTGTTGACTGGCCGCCTTCGACGTCCACGAAGTAGATTTCCAGCGGCTTGCCCGGCGGCACAGCTCGGGACGATTCAGGCAATGCAAAGAACGCGATACCGAGAATAGCGACGACTCCTAGACGGCTAAGAGCTGACGGCGCGCGACGTTTAAGAACAAACGAAGCAGAGAAGGTTTGCGACATCTTGTGCACTCGCAAATTGAAAAATGGTGGAGCTAGTCAGGATCGAACTGACGACCTCATCGTTGCGAACGATGCGCTCAGCCAAAAAACTCAATTTGGCGTGCACTTGGCGGCCGATTAAGGTCCAAAACGGTCCAATTCTAGCAGGCTCGCCTGGAGTTGCCTCACCAACTTTCCATTACCTGGAGCCGAAACAAAAATTCTCAGTTCAGGCAACTTCCTCGTCCTCCTCGGGTTGCATGCTTTTTATATCTTCCTTGAATTGAGCAGCTGAGTTTTCCAGCCAGACTCCGATTCGTTTGTGAATCACTAGCAGTTGACCGGATTCCTTAAGGGCACAGAACCCAAACATGGCAAAGGCTGCGGTCCATCCGCCGATCATCAACCAGTCGAAAACAGACATAAGCGGCTCCTATTCTGAGAGATCACCTTCTTTAAAAACTCCTCTATCTACTAAAGCGTGAAATGAGATTAAAAAACGTCACCGAAAACGAAAATGCCGACAAAAACTCTTTCTCCGCTCGAACAGTTTTTTGATCTTGTCTTCCGCCGCACATTGGGGGGCCTCGCCCTCACGGCACGGCCATTTTCGTAATAGTGCAGACCGAAGTGAGACCGTTACAGCCTCGCCTTAACAGACGGGATACTGCGGCTGTTGTAAAGACCGTGACGGCTTCTGTCATGAACCGGCGTGGCAGCGTGCAACGCTTTGGTTTTCTTCAGGATGCGGAAGCTAAGAACACCTGCGGGTGATTTCTTCAGATCAGTTCAGAACGCTTCAGACTAGCTCCATGGACGTTCTCGAAAAAGGAAGGCATGATCGCTCCGGTTTACGGGAGCGTTCTCCCAAATCAGATCTAACATCCGACGAGTCTTTGACCGGGGTTTCACGCATTTACAAATAGGGGCTTGTTACTAGGGCTCGTCCCGGAAACGGAGTCTTTTATGTCGAATTTCGCGATGGTAATGATTGGCGGATGGACCTGCGCAATTGCGGTGATCGGGTGCTTTGCTCTTGTCGAATCCGGGAGCCTTCTTCAAATTCACAGACGGATCGGGTTGTGGCTGGAAACAGACCGCATCCACCAGGGAAGCCCGCGGACCGGGAACGAAACGTTGGCTTAAGGACTTGGCGTGGATCTTGACCCCCGCCAACCTATTGAGAATATTGGTGGAGCTAGTCAGGATCGAACTGACGACCTCATCGTTGCGAACGATGCGCTCTCCCAGCTGAGCTATAGCCCCATTCGGATGGCAGATTAGTTTTTAATTTTAGCAGCGTGGGCTGATTTCGACTACATGCGCATGCTCGAATCAGTTCTTGTCGATTCGCCGCTGCAGGTGGAGTGGTTCTTCTTCTTTCTTGTCCAGTATGGATTGCAACTGTAGTTCTAGCTCCCACACTGTTTGGGGAAACTTGGTGCGCTTTAGTATTTGCCCGGCATCTTTGTGGAAGTTACCGCCTCCGTAGGCCGCGAAAATGTTTTTGTAGGTGGCGCCTGCTATGTCTACAGCGGGAGCGGAAATGTTCCGGGGATGACCGAACGGAAAAGAAAAGTGGCTGGGCGGCGCGCCTAGCTTGTGCTGGATGTCCTCAAATGAACCAATGATCTCCTGGCGCAGGAACTCCTCATCGGTTGAGCCACAATCGGCGTGATTGCGGGTATGGCTGCCGATTTCATAACCGAAGCGTTGCAGAAGCTCGATTTGCTTCCAGGTATTGGGCAGAAAACCGTGTTGATTTAGCTTCTCGTCGTGGGCGAATTCGCGTCCGGTTGAGATGTGCTCGGTAGCGATGAAGTATCCGATGGGCACGCCGGTTTCTTCGGAGACGGCTCGCAGGTTCACAAAATTGTCGGCGTATCCGTCGTCAAACGTAATCGCGACAGTGGGGACATTGACCTCGCCCTTGCGTACCAATTCGACTGCTTCGGTCAGACTCACGACGCGATAGTGCCGCAGCAGGTAATTCACCTGTCGCAGGAAATCCACGGTCGAAACTCCGTTGCAATGAGGCCGGTCGGAAACCAGATGATGGCGGAGGATCATCACCGGATAATTTCCCTGCCGCCGATAGCGTCGATTACGAAGCGCCACGGGTGCGGCATACAGCAGAGATTTGAGCAGTAACTTCCACGACGGTCGCCGATAAGGTTTGGCTTTGGCTTCGCCTGTATCTGTATTTTTATTTTTGCGCTGCGCCGCTAATTTATTTTTTAATTGCAACTGGTCTTCGGCGGACGGAATTCGAAACAGTTTGCCGGGACCGGTCTGCGGAGTCTCCGTCACGGTTCCAGTGGCGAAATCGCGAATCGCAGCTACGATTAGGTCGGCTCCTACGATGTCGGCCTTCAACGCTAGGCTCTCGAGATCGTCGAAGGGCTCGATCGGAATGAGCGCCGATCGAATTACTCCTCCAACATCGACCTTGGCTTCGACGCGATGAACGGTAACTCCGATTTCTTTCTTATCGTCGAGTAACTCCCAGAGTCCGACGGCGCCGCCTCCGCGATAATCTGGCACTTTACGCTTGTGAATATTGATCGAACCCTGCTTCGGAATCTCGAAGAGAACAGGCTTCAGAATGCGCGTGCCGAACACCAGGCCAAGATCGGCGTTGAGGCTGCGCACAAATTCGAGGGCCGGTTCGGAGTGGATGTCGGGGGTAACGAAGAGTTCGAGTCCGTTGGCTTTGCAGGCCGCCTTTAAATCGGCGACTCCGTAAACGTGGTTGCCGTTTGGCCATCTCGGAGCCGCGTGAATGAAACGGATAAAGGCGTCCAGCAGACTGGTGAGTTTGCGATTGATCGTGGCGAAAATGCGATGCAACACATAGCGCCAGTAGACGAGACGCTTCATCTTCTTGCGCCATGTCGCCATACGCTTTTGCAGAGTTTTGGGAACGAAAGGTGCGTAGAGCACGCCGACCAATTGAGCTTGCGGAGCGTCGCGGCGAATGCGCGCCAGGATTCGCTCCACACGATGCGGCGGAACGGAGGTGAAAACCACGACCTTAAACGGATTCTTTTCCATGAAATTGCTGAGCAATCACTTCAGTTTCTTGAGGGAGAGTCGGAGCAGTTTGCTGCCCTGCGGTGCCGGAATTATCCCGATCCTGATTTCCTCGCGCTCACTAAGTACTGGCTTAGCGTCCAACCCAGAATGTGGGATTTGGAAAACCGCTCCATCAGCGAGAAGAGTCGGAATTCCGCGGTTGGCCAGACTTTCCCCAGAGGAAACAGCAGGAAACCAGAGTAAGCGCTGTGTTCTGGATTGAAACCATGCTTGTGAAGAAGCGCTGGAACCTGCCAGGGGATACAACGATTCCAATGGCGGCCGACCGGTTTGCCGGAAGTGCGTTTGCCTCTGAGCTTCTTGATCGCTCTCCACGCAGGAACGGCGGTGAGGTTGAACAAATTCAGGGAGATGCGATCTAAGCTGATGCGTGTCGGCAACGAGATAATCACTACGCCTCCAGGGCGCAGAACGCGGTGAATCTCTTCCAGACAACGGTCATAGGTTGATAGATATTCGAATACGCCGAGGCAAACAACGTGATCAAAACTGGCGTCAGGGAAGGGCAGCAATTCGGCATCCGCGCGGGAAAGCTGCACGGCGTGCGATGCGGCGTAACGCTGATGAGCCAACGTCAGCATTTCCGGCGAATAATCGATCCCGACAATCTGAAATCCGCGAGCGAGGAGCGGCTCGAACTCGGCACCCGCCGCGCAGCCAATGTCGAGAATGTGGCCCTTTTCGGAACCTAGCATCTCCAGAACAATCTTGAGCTGGGCCTGAAACCAGGGCGACTGTCCGCGCTCGTCGGCGTAATGCGACGCCATGCGATCGAAAATGCCACTGACTTCATTTTTTGAGAATTGAGAGTCTTCCGTTGGCATTACGCGCCACCCGTGTGGAGTAGTAAGGTTCGCTCGATGTGCCACAGAAACTCTGATTGTTCGCGGGGTATATAGGTTCGAGGAATCGCCAAGGGACGAGCGTTGGCGCGCACCGCGGCGGACGTTGTGGTTACGGCGGTCGTGTAGCCAAGCTCTTCCGTAATTTTCAAAGTGGCCTCGTTCCAGTGCGGGTTGAGAGCCGGGTGCGGATACGAGAAGTGTTTTGACGGTTCGCCCAGCTCTGTTTCCAGCTTCAGCTTGGAGTCCCTCAGTTCGATACGTGCGTCGTCCGCGGAAACCTGGGCCACGTTAGGGTGGGTCATGGTATGGGAGCCCACGATGTGGCCGGACTTCACCAATGTGCGGGCGTCATCCCAGGTCATCATCAGATCGGCTTCGTTAGGGAACGACGCCGGATCAAGTGAACGCAGCGAACTCGCGATGAACTCCTCGCGCGCCGGTGCGCTGGCTTTCGAGCAAACACCGGCAGCGTTCAGAAAAGTTGTTTCGCGGGCTTGCGTGTCGGTCAATTCGCGAACCACGCCTGATACGGGATCTTTCCAGTTTGGCCTGCGAGAGGTTAAGAATGCATGGCGCAGCAGACAATACCAGGGCGCCTTCGACCGGTCCACGGAATCGACTAGAACATAAAATGTCGCCGGGACTCCAAGCCGGTTGAGAATAGGAGCGGCAAAGCGAAAATTATCTTTGTAGCCGTCATCGAAGGTAATGGCCACGGCCCTTGGCGGGAGACTCTTCTCACCTTTCAGAAAGAGCGCGATATCGTCTAAGCTAACGGCATTAAATCGGCTCGCAATCAACTCTATGTGGCGTTCGAAGATTTTGGTTGCGTGAATGGAGTCGCATCCGATGGTGTCGGCGTATTGGTCAGGACGATCCTGAATAGAGTGGTAGCGGAGAACTACGGCGGCGGGCGCGGCAAACTTGTGCGCGAGACGAAGGACGCCACTCGCAACGAACGCCTTTCTGGCGGCGTTTTTAACTGTCTTGCGAATACTCATATCGCGCTGTCCCGTGAGGACTGCGCTCCGACGGGCTTGGCGAGGGTGTTTTCACTTGCATTTACGCTCGCCCTTTCAGCATTGTGCACGCTGAACAGTACGGCCAGACCGTAGGGCTCGAGGTCGATCTCGTCCAGACATTTCTTCTTGGCCAAATCGTAAAGGGCGATGTGGGTCGGTTTATTACGATTTTCGAATCCATGCTTTGCCCAGAGCAGGTTTTCTTTGAACCGGGTGGAGCGAATGCGAGTGAATCCAATCCAGACTTTGTTTTGCTCCATCACTGCGACGCCGCGGCACCAACCGAGCACGAGGTGTTGTGGATTGTCGATGGCGTTGAAGTCGAAGACCTCTTCGACTTGCAGAGTGTGCCGGTTCGCAATCACCAAGTGTCCATCGACCGTCGTGAAGTAGATCCAATCGCCCACCACGTGACCGTCGTGCGGCCTTTGCACTCCGATATCAATGCGTCTGCCGGGGCGGGTAAGGCTGATCGCATCTCTTTGGTCGAAGCGCGTGGCCCATACTTCATCATCCAACTGAAATACGTGATTGGGATGAGAGGCGTGAGGCTTGGTTTCGGGTACCTTGCGGTAGTCGATTTCGCGTGAAAATCGTTTCCACGTGTCTTCTCCGATTACGCTCCATTCGCGCAGCAGTTTGCCGGTGGGAGTCACTTCCACCACCATATCCAAGCCCGTGTCCGCGATCAAAATATTGCCTTCGGGAGTCGGGCGAACGTGGTGAAGATCGTTGAAGCAAGGAAGAGATACGTAGTGCAGAAGTTCGAAACCAGGCAGTTGATAGACGAGCACTTCCGTCGGGGTACAAACGTAGAGTTTGTCATCCGCCACGGTGCCCGACTTGAACAATATTGAGGGCGAATCAGCGGGACACGCATCTTCAGGCGAGTCGTATTCCACCAAGACTTCCGAAGTCTTGCCTGGAGGATTTACTTTGAGGATCAGGGCCTTTTTGCAGGAGTTCCACTCTGGCAACTGCTTGAAAAGACTGGTTCGTAAAGCCCCGCCTACAACGTACAACTCGCTCATCCTATGAATCCCCTTTGTTACAAACCGATGCTTCGAAGGTCGAGTAACCGTAGGGAAAGAAGCAGTTTTCCTTCCGAAGACCTATCCGGCGACCCTTCGCAAATCATTAAAAACAATGGCTGAGCACTATTTTACCTTAAGAATGTTTCGGTCATAAGAACAGGTGTGAAGCGAATTGCGACCTTCAATCCACGCTTGGGAAGGGAAAGTACGTTTCGTTGCAGGCGGATGGAGGCAACACGTGCTCGATCCTAGTGCGGGCAAGAACGAACCTAATTTAGACCTATATAATTTGAGTGTGAGCTCTTCCAAGGTAAAGCAGGTAGCATCCGCGGATTTCCCGACGCGCTGGGGACATTTCCTGATTCATGGATTTACGACTCGGGCACATAACGACGGCGCGAAGTCCGAAGAAGCCGTGGCGCTGGTGATGGGCGAAGTACATTCGGGGTCGCCGCTGGTGCGGATCCATTCGCAATGTCTAACGGGCGATGTATTTGGATCGCTGCGCTGCGATTGCCGCCAACAACTTGAAATGGCGCTTGAGATGATTGCTCATGAGGGTGCCGGCGTCCTTATCTATGAACAGCAGGAGGGGCGCGGGATTGGACTGATGGCGAAGCTGCAGGCTTATGCGCTCCAGGACAGCGGACTCGACACCGTGGAGGCCAATGAGCGGCTTGGTTTTAAGGCGGATCAGCGTGAGTTCCTGATGCCGGTCGAGATCTTAAAGGCGCTGGATATCCGGCGGGTTCGCCTGCTTTCGAATAATCCTGACAAGGTTGCGGCGCTTGAACGTGCGGGCATTCAGGTGACGGAGCGAGTGCCTTGCGAGGTGGCGCCTACCGAACATACGGAAGACTATTTGAAGACTAAGCAGGAAAAGCTGGGGCATTTGTTTAGCAGCCGCAAGGGACAGCATTAGGTTGCGGAAACAGTCGTGAAGGACGCGACCAGTTCACCTCAGGCGCTAAAGCGCGACACATTTTCAACGACGTAACGGCACGAGTGAACTCGTGCCCTTCCCCAAGCGAGCGCCGCAGCTGAGTTTTTCGGCAGCCTCCGAAACTCGTGCCGTTCTCGACCTTGGTTGGAATTGAATCCAATGTCCAGCCCTAAAGGGGCATCTGATTTCGAACGATTGTGGTATCGCTAAAGCGATACCCTGATACGAACCCTCGATCCTGATGTGAACCTTCGATCCTGATACGAAACGCGAGTTTTCCAGCAAACTGTGTATCTACGTGAACTTAGTTCTGTAGCAATCTCTTTAGTTCTCTCCTATTTTTTACTGGCAGTCGGCGGAGAGCAGCTTGCGCTAGTGCTGAATAAACCTGTCGCACTCCCGGAAGTTTCTTTAACACGGCAAGATGTTTCGCTACGGTCTGGGCGTCTCCACGAATCAGAGGGCCGCTGAAAGATTGGGCTGGACCGAGACGCGAGTAGTTTGCCAAAGTCTGCATGATGATGGGAAGGCTTTTGCGGCGGGCATCTTTGGGCGCCAGTCCGGCGGCACGAGCAGCTTCCTCAAGCGTCACCAGGAACGCGAGCAGCAGGGGTGAAGTTAGAGTAGCCCACGCGTGGTAGGCCGCTTTGCGTGCTGGTGGTAATGAGAAACTCTGGCCTCCTAATTCTCGGACGATCCGGCGGGCAACGCGCTTGGCCGCTTTATCGCCTTCGATGGCAAAAGGTACACCTCTTAAGGATGGGTTTGCTTTAGCAACGAACGTCATCAGCGGATGGACAGATGCCACGGCTGCGCCTGCTTCGCGCAGAGGATTGAGTTCGCGGCTGAGCAGGGCTCCGCTGGAGTGGAAGGCGAAGCGCAGATGGTTTTTCTTCTGAGCAGAAGCGCGAAGTGCCAACTCCGAGGCGGCGCTGTGAATCTCACGATCGGGGACACAGAACCAGAGCAAGGTGGCATCCAGCGCGGAGGAGTTTGCCGTGACTACCTTCGCTCGAACCTTGGCGGCGAGCGAGCGAGCACGCCGTCGCGATGCTGGCGAATCGCGTGCGACGATTCCGGTAATCTTGAAGCCGGCTTCGTGAAGCGCTACGGCCAGGGAGGCTGCCAGGCTACCTGCTCCTACGATGGCTACGGAGGGCTTTCTGCTCATCAATTCTCCGAGTCCTAATTCTCCAAGTTCTCGCTTCGTCTTTTTAACGGCTGGTTCTCGGCTAACGGCGCAGCATACCTTATATTGTTGTCACGATGAAATCGGCGGCTAGTAAATCGGGGCAGGCTCGTGTTCTCTCTTCCAAGATCAGCTATCAGGGTCCGGTGTTCAGTGTGACTACGGATGAAGTGGAGGAGCCTGGAGGCGTGCGAGCGCGTCGCGACGTCATACGGCATTCGGGATCCATCGTGGTTCTTGCGGTTGAGGATTGGGCCGTCGATGGATCGGCGAAAGCCACACGCAAGGCCGAGCCGCGCATTTTGCTTGAGCGCCAGTACCGTCACGCGGCCCAATCAATGATGTGGGAGTTGCCGGCGGGACGGATCGACGATGGGGAAACGGCGCTTACCGCTGCTAAGCGCGAATTGCTCGAAGAGACAGGTTATAGCGCACGCCAGTGGAAGAGAATTCTGCATTTTTATGTAAGTCCTGGGTTTCTCGATGAAACTATGACTATTTACCTGGCCCGTGGCCTTCAGGCTGGCGAAGCCCAGCCGGAGCCGGATGAGCGGATCGCGGTCAGATTTTTTAGTTTGTCGGAGGCGAAACGGATGGCGATTAATGGGCGCATCCGAGACGCTAAGACTATCTCCGGGATACTGTGGCTGGCTGAGATGGCGCGACCAGTACGGTAGACGGTCATTGGGTAATAATTCCCTCCCCTGACAGGCTGTAACAATGGCTTGTTAGTGTAATGCTGAGCCTTGACAGTCACTCCCTTCAGCAGCACAATGCCTACACATTTTTTTGCGGGCCCCTGGAATCGCGCCTTTTCGGGGAATTCCGCAAGAATTAAGGAGGGGGCGAACGTGGAACGTTTGAAAGGCACCGTCAAGTGGTTCAACAATGCGAAGGGATACGGATTCCTCGGCCGCGACGATGGACCGGATGTATTCATTCACTACAGTTCAATCACCACTGAAGGGTACAAAAGTTTGCAGGAGGGGGATAAGGTAGAGTTTGAGATTGTGCAGGGGCAGAAAGGGCCGCAGGCGGCCAATGTGACAAAGGTTCCCTGAAAGATCTCCTGATCGGAGATTATTTTCTCAGACTGGTTCTTTGCACGAAGTTTTTTTCGCACCAAGTTATGTGTGCCGCGACGTCTACGCCGGCTGTGTCCCTTGTGCGCCTGCCCTCGTAGTTAAGCATTGTTAAGCTTCCTCATTACACCCCGACTCGGCGTTACAATCTTCTGTCGAGTTGACACTTCTTAATGGATAACAAGGCCATCGCCGGACTTCTCTATGAGACTGCCGATCTGCTGGAGATCGATGGGCAGGACTCGTTTCGCATACGCTCCTATCGCAACGCCGCAGCGGCCATTGAAGCCTTGCCGCAACAGGTGGCTGACTTAATTCAGGAGCCGAAGAAGCTTCTCGAAGTACAGGGCATTGGCAAGGGGATGCTGGCTAATCTGCAGATGCTTTTTAAAGATGGCCGCATTGAAGCGCACACTGAGCTGCTGAAAAAATACCGGCCTTCGATGCTCGAACTGCTCAAAATCCAGGGCCTGGGGCCGAAGACGATTGCTTTGATCTGGAGCGCTCATCAGGTGAGCGACCTCGAGGGAGTGGAGAAGTTGGCGCGCGAGGGCAAGATCCGCGAACTGCCACGCATGGGCGAGAAGCATGAACTGAAGCTGCTGAAAGCGATCGAGGATTATCGGCGCATTGGTGGGCGATTCCTGCTCGACAAGGCCGAGGAGCTGGCCGAGAAATTGACCGAGCATTTGCTGGCGGCTCCTGGCATAGAAAAAGTGACGCCCGCTGGTTCGTTGCGTCGTGGGCGCGAAACTGTGGGTGATCTCGATATCCTGGTCACGGGCAAGGGCTGCATTGAAGCCGAATCACGGCAGGCGCTCATCGAGCATCTGCTGCGGTTTCCTGGTCTGATGGATGTGATTGCGCAGGGAGAAAATAAGGTCAGCTTCCGACACCGCAATGGCATGCAGGTGGATGTGCGGCTACTGGCTCCGGAATCGTTTGGAGCGGCCATGCAATATTTCACCGGGTCGAAGGCGCATAACGTCGCTCTGCGGCAGCGCGCGCTGAAGATGGGATTCACGCTCAACGAATATAGTCTTGCCACACTCGAAGGTGAGACGCCGGTCGCGCGCAAAACTGAAGAGGAAATCTACGCGAAATTAAAGCTCGACTTCATCCCCCCTGAACTGCGCGAGAATCTGGGCGAGATCGAGGCCGCCGCGGCACACACATTGCCGGTTCTGATTGAACGATCGGACATTCGTGGCGATGTGCATATGCACACCGTCGAAACCGATGGACGCAACACGATTGAAGAGATGGCCGAAGCGGCGCGGGGACGCGGCTACGAGTATATGGCCATCACCGATCATTCGAAGAATCTCGCCTTTGCCAACGGCCTTACCGATGAACGCGCGCTGGCGCACATCGAAAGGATTCGATCGGTCGAAAAGAAGATGAAGGGGATTCGAATTTTCGCGGGAATCGAAGTCGATATCTTGGGCGATGGCTCGCTCGATCTCTCCGACTCGGTGCTGGAACAGATGGACATCGTGATTGCGAGCGTACATTCGTTGTTCAATCAAGATCGCGCCACCATGACTGAGCGGCTGCTGAAGGCGATTGCGAATCCGAATACGTCGCTGATCGGGCACCCCACGGGACGGCAGTTATTGCGGCGTGATGCCTATCCATTCGATCTTGACGCTGTGCTCAAAGCTGCGGCCAAACACAAAGTGGCGATGGAACTGAACTCCTACCCGGAGCGGCTCGACCTTAACGACGTTCACCTGCGGTTGGCGAAGCAACATGGAGTGAAGATTGTGATCAACACCGATTCGCACCACACTTCGCACATGGAAAAACTGCGCTATGGAATCACTCAGGCGCGACGGGCTTGGCTCACCAAGGATGACGTTCTGAACACCCTACCCGCGCAAAAATTCGCCAAGGCGATGAAGCACGGCTGGTAGAAGCTGCGAAAAAGTCGTGAAGGCGCGAACAGCTCGCCTCAGGCGCTAAAGCGCGGCACATTTTCGGGGACTTAACGGCACGAGTGAACTCGTGCCCTTCCCAAAGCGACGTGAAATCGGAGTTTTTCCGCAACCTCTGGTGGCCGTAAAGCCGAAATCTGGAAGCCGAAGTCTGGGGAAAACAGGGAAATAGATTACCCACAAGTGCGCTTGCCTCACCCATTGCTGGCCCGATTTGGGGCAACCCGCGCAGAAGAATCCGCAGAATCAGTGGCTTACGAAGAGTTTGCAGGAGGGCTTTGGTCGGTGGGTTGCAATGTTAGGGAACGGGTCTCGAGGATTGGCAATCCTGTCACAAACGGCTGGTACGATAAACTTTGGTTGCGAAAATCTTTTGCGAAGATCGAGAGTTCGCCCTGGTTGCCGACCGCCTCGCTCAGCTAGACCGGCACGTGACAACGGCTCAGCCCCTAAAGGGGGCGTGTGATTTTGAACGACTTACGGTATCGCTAAAGCGATACCCTGATACGAAGCCCAAAGTTTTCAGCGAACTGTAACCGCGACCATCTTTCATATTCATATTCATATTCATATTCATGCTTAAGTTAGAAAGACGACAGATTCTAAAGAACGTTGGATCGAGCTGGTCCGCTCTTGGGATCAACGTGATCGTCGGCATCTTCCTGTCGCCGTTCATCCTGCATCATCTCGGCGATGCAGCGTTCGGAATCTGGGTACTGATCTTTTCGGTGACCGGCTACTACGGTCTGTTCGATCTCGGAATCCGCTCTTCGATCATTCGCTACGTTTCCAAATACACCGCGACCGACGATCGTGAAAAGCTCGCCCAGTTCATCAACACGGCGCTGTTCACGTATACCTGCATCGGTGTGGTAAGCATGGTGTTGACCGCGCTGCTGAGCTCATGGGTTGAACACTTTTTTAAGATTCCCGCCGGAATGCATTCCCAGACGCGCCTGCTGTTGTTGATGGTCGGCGCCTCGGTCAGTCTTGGCTTTCCGCTCGGCGTTTTCGGAGGCATGCTCGAAGGACTGCAGCGCTTCTACATTCTTAACTGGACCAGCATCGGCGCCACCCTGATCCGCGCCGCCTTGATTGTTTACTTTCTGAATCGCGGATACGGTCTGCTGACGGTCGCATTGCTCACGGTTGGCCTGCCGATTCTTTCTTCAATTCTCCGCGGCATTATTGTCTTCCGCTTGTGCCCTGTGCCGCTGGGTCTTAAGCATGTGGATCGCGCCTCGTTCCGCCACATGGCCACTTATGGCGGTACCACGTTCCTGGTGCTGGTCGCCTCGCGCCTGCGTTTTCGTACGGATGAACTCGTGCTCGGAGCGATGATGTCGACGGTTGCTGTCGCCTGGTTCAACATCGGCGCTCGTATCGTCGACTATGCTAATGAGTTCGTCTCCAGCCTGGCGCAGATTTTTGTGCCCATGTCGAGCCAATCGGAGGCCTCGGGCAATCTCGATCGCGTGCGGAAGATTTATATTGCCGGCAACCGCGTATGTGCGTTTCTGATTCTTCCCATTACCGCCATCCTCATCCTTTTTGGCAAGCACATCATTCGCATTTGGGTGGGCGCGCGTTACGTTCCGCACAGTTACCCGGTGCTGGTGGTGATGATCATTCCTTTTGCACTGATGCTGTCGCAAGCGGCGTCCACGCGCATTTTGTTTGGGCTCGGCAAACATCAGATCATGGCCGCGATTACCGTGATCGAGGGTATCGCTAACCTGATTCTCAGTATCGCGCTCGTACCATCGATGGGAATTGTCGGCGATGCGCTGGGGACTGCCATTCCGCTCAGCTTTACTTGTCTCGTGTTCTTGCCACGTCACATGAAAAAGCGGATTGGGGTTCCCGTCGGAACCTTTCTGCGCGAGGCCTACACGCTGCCGGTTCTTTTGACCCTGCCGTTGGTCGCCGCGCTCTGGCTCGCCAATCGATTTTTTTATCCTCGGAACCTGATTGAATTGACACTAGAAACGCTGGCTGTGAGTTCGATCTATGGGGTCGGAATGCTATGGGCTTATCGCACAAATCGGGCCTTTCATGTGGCTGAGATTGCGGGTCTGACTCGGCCGGTGCCTATCGAGCAACCGCCGCAAGCAGTGGTGGCGGTGGAATACCAACAGGAGCAGTGAGCATGGAATGATCACCCAAAGGATGACTGGCCAATAGATGATGAACAAGCAACGACAAGACATGCCACTCTCATTCCCAAGTTCGGGTGCGATATCGCAATTGGTTTCACATCCCCCGGACGAACTATCTCTTTTTGAGGTAGAATCTACCATGACGTTTGTTTTTAATGGTTTACAGTCAGGTAATTGGCAGCTTTCGGAAGGTGAATTGCTCCTTCTTCTACGTTCCAGTGATTTTGGGCCAGATTTAGTCGCTTCTGGAGTTTCTGGCTCGTTTAGTTGTTCTGGGCAGTTGCTTACAGCCCCCGCAGGCAACTTGACCAGCCACGGCAGATAGGGCGAGCTTAGATTGAGAACCCCCCAATTGATTTTGATATCAGCATAATTTTTGGTTAGAACATCCGGGAGGAATACTGCTTTGAGCACAACCACCAGTCACCTAATCGCCCCACATGGGGGAGAACTTGTCCAGCTGCAAGTGCCGGCCGCGCGCGCCGCAGAGCTAAAAGCGCAATCCAAGGATTGGCCTTCATGGGATCTGACTGCCCGGCAGCTTTGTGACCTGGAACTGCTGATGAGTGGTGGGTTTTCGCCTCTGGACGGCTTCATGAATCGGGCCGATTATGAGGGCGTCTGCAATAACATGCGATTGGCCAGCGGCGTCCTTTGGCCAATGCCAATCACTCTTGATGTCACCGAAGATTTTGCCAAGAAACTGACGCCGGGAAGCAGCAAGATCGCGCTACGCGATCCCGAAGGCGTAATGCTCGCCGTGCTTAGCGTTGAAGATGTCTGGCAGCCTGATCGCACAGCGGAAGCCAAGGCCGTTTTTGGTTCCACGAGCGCCGCGCATCCCGGCGCCGACTATGCCATCAACAAATCCAATCCCTGGTATGTGGGTGGAAAAGTTGAAGGCATACAGTCGCCATCGCATTATGATTTCCGATCGCTACGATTGACGCCGGCTGATCTACGTGCAGAATTCGGCCGTTTGGGCTGGACCACGGTGGTCGCCTTCCAGACGCGCAATCCCATGCATCGCGCTCACGTCGAACTGACCATGCGCGCCGCCAAGCAGGTTGAGGCCAATTTGCTGATTCATCCATCGGTGGGCATGACCAAGCCGGGCGATGTCGATTATTTCGTCCGCACGCGCTGCTACCAACTGCTGCTCCCGAAGTACCCGCACGGCACAGTCGAACTCGCCATGCTGCCACTCGCCATGCGTATGGGCGGACCGCGCGAAGCGGTGTGGCACGGACTGATTCGCAAGAATCACGGCTGCACGCACTTTATTGTTGGCCGCGATCATGCCGGACCCGGAAAGGACACAGACGGCAAGAACTTCTACGGTCCTTATGATGCTCAGGAACTTTTCAAGAAGCACGAAGCGGAAATGGGCGTAACCATGGTTCCCTTCCAGATGATGGTGTATTTGGAGAACGATGACCGGTACGTTCCGTCCGATGAAGTGCCCAAGGGCGCGAAAGTGCTTGACATCTCGGGCACGGAATTGCGTTCGCGCCTCAACGAAGGCCGCGACATCCCAGCATGGTTCACTTATCCCGAAGTCGTGCAGGAATTGCGCCGCAGCTATCCGCCACGGCACAAGCAGGGCGTCACCATTTTCTTCACTGGACTTTCAGGATCGGGCAAATCGACGATCGCCAATGCGCTCATCACCAAGTTCCTGGAGCTGGGCGGACGACCGGTCACGCTGCTGGATGGGGATCTGGTGCGCAAGAACTTGTCGAGTGAACTCGGATTCTCCAAGGAGCATCGCGACATCAACATCCGGCGCATTGGGTATGTTGCTTCGGAGATCACGAAGAATGGTGGCATCGCGGTGTGCGCCCCCATCGCTCCTTATGAAGCTACGCGTAAGGCCGTGCGGCAGATGATTGAACCGTTTGGCGGATTTATTCTGGTGCATGCCGCGACTTCGATCGAAGTGTGCGAACAGCGCGACCGGAAGGGCTTATACGCCAAGGCTCGTGCCGGCATCGTTAAGGAGTTCACTGGCATCTCTGATCCATACGAGGCGCCGGTGGATGCCGAAGTCGTGATTGACACCGCCAAGCTGAGCCCCGAGGAAGCGGCGCAGACCATCATTCTGCACCTCGAGCGCGAGGGCTTCGTCGGCGCTAACGGCAACAGCTAGTAAAAAGTAGTAAAACGTTCGGCGCAGGAAGTGCATCGTAAGTCAGGGGCAGGACTAGGCCGTCCTGCTCCTGGATAGAAAGACCGCATGGAATTCTTGCTCCTCAAAGTATTAATCGGCTTCATTGTTGGAACGCTGATCGGTTTGACGGGTCTGGGCGGCGGCGTCCTGCTGCTGCCCATGCTCATCTTTGGGTTGCACATTCCCGCTATCATCGCCGTCGGAAGCGACGCTCTATTCAATTTTTTCACCAAGATTCCCGCCAGCATCATGCACCTGCTGAAGGGTACGGTGCGGAAAAAAGTCGTACTGGCGATGGCGGTCGGCAGCATTCCTGGTTCTTATCTCGGCGTGACTCTTCTGGTGCACCTACGGCAGGTCTATGGCAGTCATGTCAACGATTTCATTAAATCCGCGGTGGGCTTGCTGCTGGTATTGATTCCAACATTGCTTCTGTTTCAAGGGCGGATTGAAGAACATCTCTCCAAACGCGAGCCCACGATGAAGAATTTTGCCTTCATGAGTGTGATCGGGTTAGTTGGCGGATTTCTGGTGGGCATCACTTCAGTCGGGTCGGGCAGCATCATCATGATGTTGCTACTTCTGTTTTATTCATTCACTCCCAAAATCATGGTCGGCACCGACATTGCCCACGCTGTGATTCTGACTGGCGTTACCAGCCTGCTGCACTGGCGGGCAGGCAATGTTGACTTCTCGCTGGTCGGTTCCCTGCTGATCGGCTCCATTCCGGGCGGAATGCTCGGCTCGCATCTGAGCACGCGGGTTCCGGTGCTCTGGCTGCGTCGAATCCTGTGCACAGTTTTGCTGATGACGGGAGCGAGAATGTTGTGGGCTTAAAACAATTCCCGATTCTCAGTTCTCAGAAAACTCTTGCCGAAGCTGAGATCTGAAAATTTAATCATGGAGTAATAATGTCTTCTTCTACCAACTCGCGAGAATTTCTCGAACGCATCCACGCCGCGCTCGAAGCTGCACGGACCGTGCTCAACCGCTTCACCCCAGGCGCGATTGAAACCGAATACAAAGTGGGACACGATCCCGTCACCGAAGCCGACAGAGCTGTCGACGACGTTCTTCGCAAGACCCTTCTACGCGATGGCGAAGGCTGGCTCTCCGAGGAAACTGTCGACGATTTCACTCGCCTCGATAAACAACGCGTCTGGGTGGTCGATCCACTCGATGGCACGCGCGAATTCGTACAAGGTATTCCGGAGTTTTGCGTCTCGATTGCCATGGTTGAGAATGGAATTCCTGTGGCTGGCGGAATCTGCAATCCCGCGACCGACGAACTGATTCTTGGATCGCTCGATACCGGCGTAACCTACAACGGTAAGTCTTCGCAACCCAGTCAGCGCAAAGATCTGCACGGTGCACTCGTGCTCGCCAGCCGCAGTGAAGTGAAGCGCGGCGAGTGGAAGCAGTTTGAATCCGCTGAATTCAACATTCGCCCCATGGGATCGGTCGCTTACAAACTTGGATTGGTCGCCGCAGGTCGCGCCGATCTTACCTTTACGCTGGTTCCAAAGAATGAGTGGGACGTTGCCGCTGGGGCGGCGCTGGTCGAAAGCGCCGGAGGCTGGGTGCTGAAGCTCGATAATTCTCCGCTGCGCTGCAATCAGAAGGACCCTCTGATTTCCGGTTTGCTGGCAGGCGGTCCATTTCTACGAGATCCATTACTCGCGATACTTGACCGGCACTCGCAAACGGTCGGCGCCGACAAGCAATCGTAAAATCAGAAACATCTTGTCCTACGGAGCTTCGGGAGCATGAGGTCCTTCGCTTCGCTCAGGATGACAATTCTGATAAGAATCAATCATGGCTGCAACCCGCATTGTTTTCCTGATGTACCACGAACTGGAGCTGGCTGGGCGCAAGCTCTGCCAATCCGAACCTGGTTATGTGCGTTACATTTTGCCGCTTGAAGTTTTCCGCGGACAGATGGAGTGGATAAAAACATCTGGCTGGCACGGCCTGAACGTTACTGAGGCTCTGCGTTATCCTGCTGGGCAAAGTGTTTGTATCACCTTTGACGATGGCTGCGAGACTGACCTGATCGCTGCCGCGCCCGTCCTTCGCGAGTTCGGCTTCAACGCAACTTTCTATCTCACCGCAGGATTTCTGGGAACACCGGGTTACCTCAATGCCAGCCAGGTGCGCGATCTTGACGCTCAGGGTTTCCAGATCGGCTGCCATTCGATGACGCATCCGTATCTGTCCGATCTGCCGGAACCAGAATTGAAACGCGAAATTGTGGATGCGAAACTCAAGATTGAAGAAATCGCGGGGCACACCATTGAACACTTTTCATGTCCTGGTGGACGTTATGATCGACGGACATTGCAGATAGCGCGACAAGCTGGATTTATAACTGTTGCCAACAGCCAGTTTCATGCGAACTCACCTGGCACCAATCCCTACCAGCTCGGCCGCGTAGCCATGCTGCGTGATCTCTCCATTGAAGCATTCAGTGGCATCTGCCATGGACGCGGACTATGGAAGAAACGCCTTCAACATCAGGCTCGCCGCAGCGCTCAGCGCACGCTCGGAAACCGGACTTACGATCACCTGCGCGCGCTGCTGTTAGGGGAACCCCGACGGTAACGATACTGTCGGTTACTTTAGTTACTTCCGCACCGTCGATAGTTTTCTGAATTACTCTGTCATCGTTGCATTTGAAACCGAGCCAAATGGCGCGCCCCTCGCCTGATCTCATCGATTACATAAAAACCAGCGACCAATACAGCACGCGAATCAGTACACCGGACTTCTCCGTGTACTAACGCGTGTCAAATGAACTTCTGGTATCTGTGAACTGCGAACCTATCTGGGTAGATTCAGCGTGAGGACAATCGACTAGTCCCCCATTTTGTAAGGTCGAGGGCTCGCAATGTCTAAAGCAGCAGCGATGTTTGAACCAAAAAATGCTCTTCTGAAATCTTATTCCGGATTTTCTTCTGCGCTCGCACAGCGTCTGAGCGCTCTGATCCTCATCCTGGCGGTCGCGCTAATCACGACGTCATGCGGTTCGGTAGCACAAGCCGCCAGCGCGACGAATGGCGAGAACCCGCACCTTCTGAATCTGGGTGGAAGTCTTCCTGGAGGCGCAGTCAATGAACCGTACAACGCTGTGCTCGCAGTCGGGGGTGGAAACTCGCCTTATCACTTTTCGGTGAAAACCGGCGCGTTACCTCCTGGAGTAAGTTTGAATCCAATTACGGGCCGGTTCTCGGGCATACCTGTAACGGCCGGCAACTTTCCGTTTGAAGTAATCGTGACCGATTCCCCGAATCTCGATCAGGGAAACAGGAGCTACATAATTTACGTCGGTGGTGGAGTTAGTACGGGTGGCAACGGTGATATCAATGTGAGTGTATCTCCGACCAGCGTAACCTTACCATCCGCTGGGAAGCAGCAGTTCACGGCCAGCGTCACCGGAACATCCAATACCGCTGTGGCATGGTCGGCGACGGCAGGCTCAGTTAGTGCCAGCGGACTCTACACTGCACCTACAGTTAGCGCACAAGCGACCGCGGTAGTAACTGCCACCAGCGTGGCCAATACTGCTAAGTCGGCCAGCGCCTCGGTCACTATTGAACCGGCGAATCAACAGTCGTTACAAATCACCACCGGAGCTCTACCGCAAGGCCAGCAGGGGAACATTTACGGTGAAGCCTTCACCGCTGCTGGTGGAACCGCTCCTTACAGCTGGAGCATTTCCGCTGGCACTCCGCCGCCGGGAATCACGATGAGTACAAACGGCGATCTTAACGGCATGCCGACCACAACCGGTGCTTTCAACTTCACAGTTACGGTTGAGGATGCCACGGGTAAAACTGCAACTGGGAATTTCGGCATCACAATTATTAGCAGCGGCAATTACGATGGGCCCGCTGAACTACCGCGAGTGACCGTTTCCAGTGCGATGTCAGACACGCCCGCACCGGGAGCTGTGATCAACGTCAATGCTGGCGGTAATCTGCAAACGGCTTTGAACGCCGCACAATGCGGAGACGTAATTCAACTTCAGGCGGGCGCCACGTTTAGCGGCAAGTTCATAGTGCCGGCCAAGAACTGCGATATCAATCATTGGATCTGGATCCGAACAAGCGCCCCGGATAGCGCTCTGCCGGCAGAAAGGCAACGCCTTACGCCCTGTTACGCCGGAGTCGCTTCTCTAGAGGGACGCCCACAATATCCCTGCTCCAATCCACAGAATGTCATGCCAACAGTTGAGATTCAAACCAAAGGCGACGGTCCATTCCAGTTCGCCCCTGGCGCAAATTTCTACCGTTTCATCGGTCTGCAGGTTACTCGTCCGGCGGGAACCCCGGGACCGGCGCGGCTGATGTCAGGCCAAGCCACTATGGATCACATCGTGGTGGACCGCTCATGGCTGCATGGAGCGCCTCAGGATGAAACTCATGACGGCGTGAACCTGGATGGCGCGACCAACGTAGCGGTCGTCGATTCCTATCTCAATGATTTCCATTGCATCTCAGTCACTGGTGTTTGCATCGATGCTCACGCGGTTGCTGGAGGCGTCAGCGACACGCAAGACGGTCCTTTCCTCATCCAGGACAACTTTCTGGAAGCTTCAGGCGAGGAGATTATGTTTGGCGGCGGAGCAGCGACATTAACTCCTACCGACATCGAAATCCTAAACAATCACTTCTGGAAACCGTGGCAATGGATGCCCGGAAATAATCCTTTCGTCGGAGGACCGAACGGCAATCCCTTCATCGTCAAGAATCACCTGGAGCTCAAAAACGCAGTTCGCGTGCTGGTCGAAGCGAACCTCATGGAGAACGTTTGGGGCGGCTTCAGCCAAACCGGCTACGGCATTCTGCTCACTCCCAAAAACCAACATACCCAGAGCGGTAATGATGTTTGTCCTATATGTCAGGTGACCGACGTCACGATCCGCTATGTGCATGTTTCGCACGGAGGGGGTGGAATCCAGATGGTGACCGACATCTCCGGCAACGGCAAAGATGGAGCCCCGGCGCTAGCTGGCACCCGCTTTAGCATTCACGACGTGGTACTTGATGACCTCAACAAGAAATACGTTGGAGGCGGCACTGGGTTCATGATCATGAACGCGTGGCCTAAGAACCCGCTCAACACCATCACTATCAATCACGTCACGGCTTTCCCTGATCCCGCCAGCCACATGATCGTCATGGGAAACCTGTCCCAGAATGCGTCCATGTATGGGTTGGTCTTCACCAACAATCTGACACTCACCGGCCAATATCCGGTGTGGAACGCAGAAGGGTCGACCAGCTGTGCTGTCGAAGACGTGCCCATCACCAGCATCTCCAAATGTTTCACTTCCTATACATTTGGCAATAACGGGCTGATTACGACTCCGGTGGCGTTTCCTCCATCGAAGTGGCCATCGGCGAATATGTTCCCCCAAAGCATCAATGAAGTTGGATTCACCAACTACAACAACGGCGATGGCGGAAACTACGAATTGCTGACGAGCAGTCCTTACAAGAACAAGGGCACGGATGGCAAAGACCTTGGGGCCGACATTGTTGGACTCAACCAAGCGCTAGCTAATGTCGAATAACTTTCCGGCCTGAGCAGGCTTCTCCCTTCCCCAAAACTAGAAAGGTCCGCGGTGCGCCGCGGACCTTTTCTTCTGTGACGCTCATCGCAGGAGCAGCTAAACAGTTTGCTGAAAATCTCGAATTCCGATGTCCAGCCCCTAAATGGGCTTCTGATTTTAAGTGACTGGTGGTATCGCTAAAGCGATACCCTGATGCGAATCGCGAGCTTCAGCACTCTGTAAAGCCGCAATGAGAATGCGATGCTTACGGCACGGCTGAACAGGCTGCGGAAGAAGTCGCGGGCGCGCCCCGCAGTAACCCCTCAGCGGCTGAAGCCGACACTAAAACAGGGCGTTTATCGCAGCGGTAAACCGCTGCGCCACCCAAAATCAAGTGCTACATCAAGTTTTTTCACAGCCTCTGAAGCCGTGCCCTTTCAAAACGGATTCCAAACCGAGCCACTCCGCTCATCCAGTACACTGTGATAAACAGCCCCTGCGCGGTGACATTGGTTCGTGCGCGGAGTTTCGAGATATAGGAGAAACGGAAAACATGCATCTGCTTCTTTTGCGGTGTCCTCGCCTCGTTTCCTCGGCCAAGATTTCGCTGCCGGCAACGCTACACTCTTCATTCTTGTTCGCCGCTTTGGTTGTGGGATGCGCGGTACAGGGCAGTTGGGCAGCAGCGCCTCCTATCGGCGAGAACGCTTATTGCGGTAAGGGCAATGTCGCTCAGTTCGGCACCAAGGATGGACCCGCTGAACTTCCCAAAGCTTGTTACTACACCGCGCTCGATGGAACACCGTCGCCGGGAAAACAGATTCGCGTCGGTGCCAAAGCCGATCTGGCAGGTGCGATCGAGGACGCCAAATGCGGAGACACGCTACTTCTGCCCGCCGGAGATTCGTTTGATGTGAAAGTGCTGCCCTCGAAAAAATGCGACGATCAGCACTACATCACGGTGCGAACTGACACGCCTGACTCCAAGCTTCCACCTGAAGGCACGCGCATTTCTCCCGCATGGGGAGGAATCGCCAGCCTTCCCGGGCGTCCGCCGTTTGCTCAACCGTCGGGCGGACCGGCCAAATTGTTGGCTACCCTGGTGACACGCCGTCCTGAAGGCGTGTCTCTTGGAGATCACTACCGCTTCATTGGGATTGAATGGACTACGGCTCCTGAGACCAACATCGGACGTATCGCCACCGCCGAACACTCCGATCACATCATCTTCGATCGTAACTGGATTCACTCTGGCGAGGGCAGTGAAGTAGGGCATGGCGTGGGAATTATCGACGGTTCGAACATGATTGCCGTCGTCAATTCTTACATCAGCGGTCTCTATTGCATTGCACGCACCGGAAAATGCACTGACGCAACCGCCGTGGGCGGCGGCCGGGGAGACGAAGCTATCTCCACGCTCAAGTTCTACAACAACTTTCTCGAGTCAGCAGGAGAAAACATTTTATTTGGAGGAAGTGCGGCCACTATCGTTCCAACCGACATTGAGATCCGCCGCAATCATCTGTTCCGTCCAATGCTTTGGAAGGAGGGCCAACCCGGCTACACTCCCGCACCTTCGGGGCAGCCCTTTATCGTCAAGAACAACCTGGAACTTAAGAGTGCGATTCGGGTTTTGGTCGAGGCCAATCTGCTCGAGAACACATGGGGGGGCTTTAGCCAGACCGGATTTTCAATTCTGCTGACGCCGAAGAGCCAAGCCAACCAGTGCCCGGTTTGCCGCGTCAATGATGTCACCATCCGCTTCAACCGGATTAGAAATGTGGCTGGCGTCTTCCAGATTGCCAATGCGTTCGCAAAGACTGGAGGTGCTGCGGCCGACGGCGGACGTTATAGCATTCACGACCTGGTTGCTGACAACCTGCACGACGCCGATTACAAGGGTGGTGGATCGTTTCTGATGCTGGTGTCGTGGCAGCCGCCGATCCATGACATCCAGATTGATCATGTGACTGCTTTTGTCACGGGCAGTTTGCTATCGATTTTGAACCCGGGAGCGAAACTGGCAAACTTCACATTGACTAACAGTGTGTTCTCCGTTGGCGATCGGCGGCAGCCAATCGCTTCGGCCGGCGGAGGTCCTCAAAGTTGCGCGTCACGGACCCAGGCGCAAGGTTCCGCGGCTGTTCTGGATGCTTGCTTTGACCCGTACAAGTTCGATAAGAATCTGATCGTCAGCGAGCGCGGATCGTTTCCCAAAGGAAACATCATGGTGGGATCACCGGAAGAGGCGGGCGTACGCGATCTGAAAGACTCTGTCAGTAAAGATCCGAGGCTCTGCCATGCCAAGGGGCCGGGCTGCCCGAAGGTCTCTCCCGGAGTCGGTGCGGCATCGGACGGGCGGGACTTAGGGGCCGATGTTGAGGCGCTGGATGAGGCTATTGCCGGGGTGGACTAGACGCCCCAGGTGACTTCGGTAACCTCTGTTTTAACAGGGGTTTCAAACGGCCTACGCTGCCTTGCGTGATAAGATTTTTAGGGTGTCCGCGCCCAGCCCAAGCGATCGCAAGCACGCTCCCGTCTTTGTGATGGGCTGCCATCGCTCTGGGACGAATCTGCTATATGACATGCTGCTGTCTTCTGGCGGCTTTGCCATCTATCGTGGGTTTTTGCCGATTTACAAGATTCTGATTCCTCGCTTCGGCTCCATGGAGAGCCGTACGAATCGCGAAAAAATCCTTGAAACATGGCTTCGTAGCAAGGGTTTCCGACGCAGCGGCCTCGAAGCCGAGGCGTTGTCGGCGCGTATCTTGAACGAAGGCCACTCTGGAGGCGATTTTATCCGGATTGTTATGGATTCGGTGGCGCAGAGTCAACAAGCGCGACGCTGGGCCGTTTATGATCCTGATAATGTGCTGCATGTCGAGCGGGTGAAGCGCGACATACCCGATGCGCTATTTGTGCATATCATCCGCGACGGACGCGATATTGCGCTCTCGCTCAAGAAAATGCGCGGGTTTACTCCTCTGCCCTGGGACCGAAGCGAAACCGATAGCCTAGTGGCGACTTCGCTTTATTGGGAGTGGATGGTTCACCGAGGGCGCGCTCATGGCCGCAAGTTCCCTGCCGATTACATCGAGATCCGCTACGAAGATCTGATTACTAGTCCGCGCGAAACGCTGGGAAAGCTCGGCGGCTTTATCGATCATGATCTGGACTACGATCAGATTCAGCGTGCCGGCTTGGGCCGTCTGTCGCAAACGAATTCTTCGTTCCGAGAAGAAGGCGCAAAAGAAAAACTTAATCCACTTGGCCGCTGGAAAGAACGCCTAGCACAGGGTGACGTCGCCGCGATCGAAAGCACGGTCGGCGAGTGCCTCAAGGAAAACGGCTACGAATTATCCGTGCCCGCAGGCGGACGTCGTCGCAGCTTGAAGCACTCGTGGATGCGCGGAACCTATCCTGCGTTTCTCGGCAGCAAGCTGTGGCTGAAGTTGCACACGCCTATCGGGCGACTGGCCAACATGTCTGCGCTCGAACTCGAAGAAGAACCGGCGCCGGTGGCGGAGTCGGTTCGGTCCTGAGCATCGCTATGAACCCGGCAACGCCAATCGAAACACGAAATATGGAAAACGCCGTCGTGGAAAATCACGGAGCGGGTCAAGAGGCGGCGCTCAGCGCTCGTTCGAAAGCTCCTGTCTTTGTGTTGGGCTGCGGACGTTCGGGCACTAAATTCTTGTATCACACGCTGCTTTCAGCCGGTGGATTCGCCGTTTATCACGCGGAGAGCAACGCCTTCAACCTGCTCGGCCTACGCTTCGGCAATCTCGCCAGCCGTGGGAACCGCCGCAAGTTGCTCGACGAGTATTACACCAGCAAGCTGTTTCACCGCACCGGACTCGATCCCAAAGACATCGATGAGCGGGTTATGGAGGATTGCCGCAATGCCGGCGATTTTCTGCGCATTGTGATGGAAGCGATCGCCCGCAAGCAGGGCGTCAATCGCTGGGCGGAATCGACGCCGTTGCACTTGCTCTTTCTTCCGTTGATAAAGAAAGTAATTCCGGATGCGCTCGTCATCCACATCATTCGCGATGGCCGTGACGTTACCGCTTCCCTGCATCGCATTGGGTGGATTCGTCCGCTGCCCTGGGATCGCACGCGCGCGTTTCTTGTACCGGCAACTTATTGGCGGTGGACCGTGGGCAAAGGCCGGCGTTACGGGCGAGCCCTGGGCACGGATTATATGGAGATTCATTACGAGGATCTGGTGCAGAATCCACGCGACACGTTGGCGAGCATCGGCAAATTCATAGAACACGACCTTGACTATGACCGCATTCAGCAGGTGGCGCTCGGATCGGTGAACAATCCGAATTCTTCGTTTCGCGGCGACGGCAAAGAGACCGAAGCCGCTACCATCGGACGCTGGAGACGCATGTTCACTCCCGAGCAGGTTCGCGACGTGGAATCGTGTATTGGAAGCTTGCTCGTCGATACTGGGTACACCCTGGAAACGCCGCCCGTGGGGCGGCGTTCGCCATTGCCGGTGCATTTCATGAATTTTCTGTATCCGTTATATTTCGACTTCAAAATTTGGTTGAAATCGTATACTCCGCTCGCTCGCATCGCCGACAAGAAACGCATGGGCATCGCTGAGCCGGATGCTGGAGCAGGCGCGAAGCCCGAGGCTAAATAGAATTTGAGTCTTGCCACCAATGAGTTCCTGCAATGAATACGATTTCCCTAACCTGGCAACCGGAAGGAACTTTTCATCACGTCGGCTTCGTCGTGGCTTCGATCGCGAATTCCGTGCAGGGCTTCGCCAGCATATTGCAAGCGGATTGGGACGAGCAGATCTTTCATGATCCCAATCAGGGCGTGCGTGTCACCTTTCTGAAAAGCTGCCGCGGTGCTGACCCCCTATGGGAACTGGTGGAACCGGCCGATGAACAATCGCCGGTGCAATCATTCGCAGCCAAGGGAGGCGGGCTGCATCATGTTTGTTATGTCGTGGACAATCTGGAGCAGACGCTCTCTGACGCGCGCTCGCTGGGAGCACTCGTTACACGGCAACCCATGCCGGCGGTCGCGTTCGGCGGTCGACGGATTGCCTGGATTTACACGAAAAACCGGCTGCTGATCGAGTACCTGGAGCGCTGATTCGATTTTGAATTGATTTGTCGTTTCTATAGATGATGTGATGCCTGACTCAAACTCCAATTCAAATCCGACAAACCGCCATCCAGCAAGCCTCCGGGCAGAAGTCGACGGCCTAATCGCCCAAGAAGCTTTTGATATTGCCTCGCGCCGGTTGGCTGAACTTTGGCGTCGCGATCCGGCATCGGGTACGGCGAGCTTTGTGATTTCTCGACTCGACGAGTTGCGGGAAAAGACGGGCAACAAACTTGCCCTTACAAAATTCAAACTGGCAATTCTGCGCTCATTTACGGTTGAGCCCATTGTGCCTCTTCTGCGGGCCGAAGCATTCTCATATGGCATCGATCTCGAAGTGCACGTCGGTGACTTTAATACTTACGTGCAAGACATGCTCGATGGCCAGAGTTCGCTCTATCGCTTTGCTCCGAATGCAGTCGTGCTGGCAGTCCGAACTGACCAGGCTGCGCCTGAGTTGTGGCGCGACTTTTCCGATCTGGCACCGAAAACCGCTCAGCAAGCCGCGGTGCGCGTGGTTAACAGTTACGAGCAGTGGATTGGCGCATTTCGCAAACACAGCCAGGCTGCGCTGATCATACATTCGCTCGAACGCCCATCAACTCCGAGCCTCGGAGTTCTCGACAGTCAATCTGAGACTGGCCAGTCCGGGCTTATCCTGCAAATCAATCGTGAATTGCAGCGCATCGGTGCGACATTTCACGGAGTGTATAACCTCGACTACGATGCGCTGGTTGCGCGTCATGGTAGCGAGCATTGGCATGATGAACGTAAGTGGCTGACAGCGCGGCTTCCCATAGCGGCTGGCCATCTTGTTGATATGGCACGAGAGTGGATCCGTTTTATCGTGCCCTTGAGCGGTCGCACGGCTAAAGTGCTGGTCGTCGACCTCGACAACACACTGTGGGGCGGAGTGATTGGCGAAGATGGGATGGCCGGAATCAAGGTTGGCGCTGAATATCCGGGTGCCGCATATCAAGCCTTGCAGCGCGCGCTACTCGATCTGTCGCGCAAGGGAATTTTGCTCGCTGTGTGCAGCAAGAATAATCTTGACGACGCCATGGAGGCGATCGAGAAGCATCCGGGGATGCTGTTGCGCGCAAAACATTTCGCGGCGCTGCGGATTAATTGGACCGACAAATCGCAGAATCTACGCGAGATTGCAGAGGAATTGAATGTCGGTATCGATGCGCTCGCCTTTCTCGATGACAATCCATTTGAGCGTGAGCAGGTTCGCGCCGCGCTTCCCGAGGTTACGGTAATTGATTTGTCGCATAACGACTTGCCTAAGAATCCGCTGGAGTATGCCGCTGCGGTTAGAAACTGTGCGGTCTTCGAGCGGCTTACGCTCTCGGCAGAAGACCAGCAGCGTACCGAAATGTACGTTGCGCAGAAGCAGCGGGCCGGCGCTGAACAATCGTTTCAGTCGAAAGAGGATTTTTTTCGTTTTCTCGAGCAGGAAGCCGAACTGGAACCGGTATCGAACCTGACGCTGGCGCGGATTGCTCAACTGACCCAGAAAACCAATCAGTTCAACCTCACCACCCGTCGCTACACCGAGCCGCAGATAGCGGAGATGGCAAAGCAAGCGGAGTGGCAGATATTTTCGATCCGGGTGCGCGATCGTTTCGGCGACCATGGACTGGTCGGAGTCGCGATCGCACACGATCAGGGCGATGAGTGCGAAGTGGATACTTTTCTTCTCAGCTGCCGAGTTATCGGGAGAACAGTAGAAACCGCGCTGCTCGCGCATCTCGCCGAAAGCGCCGCCCAGCGCGGCCGCAAGCGGCTGGTGGGCTGGTTTTTGCCGACTAAGAAAAATGCTCCGGCACGCGATTTCTACCAGCAGCATGGTTTCGAGCGAAAAGAGGTAAATGACTCGGGCTCCCTGTGGACGCTCGATCTAAAGACCTCTACGCTGCGCTGCCCGGAGTGGATTAAGCTGAAGACAGGTGTTCGGTAATCTAATTTTGGAGGAAAGACTTGACTGCTAGTACGTTCGAACAAGTGCGCGGCGTCGCCAGCGATATTTTCGGAATCCCCGCAGAGAAGATCACGGCGGAATCGTCGCCAGAAACCATTGAAAATTGGGATTCCATGCAGCATTTGAATCTGGTTCTCGCCATCGAAGAAAAATTCGGAGTGCAACTTGATCCCGAGGACATTGAACAGATGAAAAACATCGGAGCAGTCGCTGCGTTAGTCGAAAGGCTGCGATCGGCTGCGCGCTAGAATTTCGTTTCCTGCTGTCCTCCTGCTATCCTCGACGCTGCCCTTTTGATTCATGGCCATCGTCATCCAGCCGTACCGTCCCGAGCACGAGCCTGCAGTGGCCGAGTTTAATCAGCGCCTCCGCCAAGCGGGCGCGGACGAGAATATGGTGTTCTATCGCTGGGCCGAGCCGCGCTGGTTGCCGCGTACGGCGGCGTCCCGCATCTATAACGAATATTTCGTCGCCATCGATGGTGGAATCGTGCGCGGCGGCTACGCGCTCAAAACCCAGGAATTTTTTTTCCCAGACGGGCAAGTTCGCTCAATTGGCTACTATCATCATCCGCTCTCCGAGGGTATCGTCAGCAAGGCCCATGCCATTGTTGGCACGCTGTTGCTGCGAGATGCGATGCAACGTGCTCCTCTGCTCTATTGCCTTGGCATGGGTGGATATGACAATCCGCTGCCGCAGATGCTGGTTCGCTTGGGATGGGATCATTGCCCGGTACCGTTTTTCTTTCGCGTCGTGAATGCCTCGCGTTTTCTCAAAAATATGCAAGCCTTGCGCTCGTCAGCGGCGCGACGGTTTCTGATGGACATGGCTGCCCATAGTGGCGCGGGATGGGTCGTTTCGAAATTATTCCAGGGTTATCGGGCTCTTCGGGCGCGTGGACGGTCAGCGGAGTCGTCGGCAGCCGAGTGCATTGAAGTGCCGAGCTTCGAAGACGGCGATTTCCGCGAGAGTTTGCAATCTCTTTGGGAGGAGGCGCGAAAGACTTGCTCTTTCACTGCCGTGCGGGATGCCGAGACTTTGCGCGTTCTCTATCCTCCAGGGCAAACGCATCTGACGCGCATGGTTGTGAAGCGCAACGGTGCAGCCGTTGGATGGGCGGTGGTCGGCGAGCGCCGCAAGGATGCAAAGTACGGTGACATGCGCGTCGGGTCGGTGGTCGATTGCTTTGCACTTCCGGGAGAATTATTTTCGGTGATCCGCTGCGCGACGAAGATTCTGGAGCGGCAGGGCTTCGATTTGATTCTCAGCAATCAGAGCCATCAGGCCTGGGGCGAGGCATTCAAGGCGGCGGGCTATTTGGCGGGGCCATCCAACTTTATTTTCGCAGCGTCGAAAAAGCTGGGGGAATTACTCACTCCTTTTGAAGCGGTGCGTCCGCGAATGCATTTAACGCGCGCGGATGGAGATGGACTCCCTGCAAATTTCTAGCGCATCGGATGCTATCCTGTTTCAGCACTGGCATGTTCTTTCAATGAACTCGCATAACAACTTGGAATGCTGATCGTCTTAAAATATTTCGCTCTTGGGTTCAGTGCTCTGCTTCCGGTCATCAATCCTCTGGGCTCGGCGCTGGTTTTTCTGGGTCTGGTTGGATATGCGCCGTCGGATGTGTTCCGACGTCTCGCCCGCAAGATCGCACTCAGTACTACGATCTTCCTTCTGACCGTGGAACTTGTTGGCGCTACCTTGTTGAATTTCTTTGGCATTTCCCTTGGAGTGGTCCAAGTGGCGGGCGGTTTTGTTTTAGCCGCGATGGGTTGGAGTTTGCTGAACGAGAAGGATACTGCCCCTAGCACCGAGAAAACTTCGGTTGACTCGAGTGACTTCCGTTCTTTGGATGCGAAAGTTTTTTATCCCTTCACTTTTCCGGTGACGGCCGGCCCTGGTTGCATCGTAATCATGCTCACCTTGAGCGCTCACGCATCGGGTAGGAATGTTCTCGAGAGTATTTTCGCCCACGTCGGTATCTTGCTTGCGGTAGTCGTCTTGAGTTTTACGGTTTTTCTCAGCTATCGGTATGCGATGAGAATTACCCAGAAGATCTCGCCGCCCACAGTCCATGGAATCTTGCGCGTCATTGCCTTTATTCTGTTGTGCATCGGCGTGCAGATTGCCTGGAACGGTACACAAACGCTGATCCACAGCGTGGCCAAGTAATCTGTTTGGTGGGCTGTAACCAACTGCAATCTTTTCGCCCTGAGTCTTCTCAGTGGGTGGCGTGGGTTATTTCCGCGGGTTCTTTTTCAGTTTCGGTCGAGAACTTGTACCCGAGTTGCTTCATCAGCGGACCCCAATGGGCTTCCATGTAGCTGACGGTCTTCTCGGGGAGAATCGCACGCCATCCACCAGAAGAAGCTTTCCCGACGAAGGGCTTATCGCTGCGGGTGTGAAATGTCGCAACCCACTTCTTACCTTGCGTCTCTTCCATCTTGCGCATGTTGGCGGCGGAACTTCGTTCGATAGCTTGGTTGATGCGCGCGGGATCGGGATTGAGTCCCATAAACTTGGCCACGCGCGCCAGTTCGCGCTGCTGATTCGCCTGCAAGTCTTCATAGCGCATCAGGAGAAAATTGTCGTGGCTCTGGCGTGTCGCAAGCCAACTGTTGACGTGATCAGCCCAGGAGCCGATGCGTCGCCAGAACTTTCCGTCCATCCAGACAGGGACGAACTCTTCGATGGGACAACCTTCGCGAACCGAACGCAGCTTCATCTCCCAGTGATAGTTCGAAATGGCAACATCGCGTGGATCACGCACGATGTAGATGACGCGACGGTAGCGAGCGTCAAAACACTCGTGACTCTTGAGCACGCGCGGGCGGGGGCGGCGACGCAAAACCCAGTCGGCGGTCTTGTACATGTCGGGGACGAGGCGTTCGACATTCAGGAAGGTAACGGGCTCGTTTGGATTGACGAAATTACCGACCAGGAAACGCGTCCAAGTGTTTCCTGAACGCGGATAGGATGTGAGAAAAACGTCGTCGTCGAAAATAGTGATTTCGCGCTCGATCAGAGTGCGGCGAAATAGCACGTCATGAACCCGCGATAGATGCCTGAACGCCCTGCGAACCAGTAACGCCATTTGGTGCTTCCCCCGGTGATTCTATTCTTGGTCTTATATTCTTCAGCGTCGTTTCTGTTTAGCTATTCCTCTGCCACTATTCCTCGGTGGATACGCGTTCGGCCGTTGAACGATTGCCTTGGAGCCATCCGAGAAATTTTTGCTTGCGCGCAAACATGTTGCGGGCTTCGTTGCGCAATGCACCTACGATCTGATATCGAGACTTGGTGAACCAAGGTACACGATGGGGAGCGCATCCATATTTTTCTTTGTAAGTCCCTTCGCCACCCCAATCAAAGATTGTGATACCGCGCTTTTTCCAGTAACGCATGGCGTACCAGTGGCATGCCTCATTGGGCCGTAATCCCTGATAGGCGCGGAAGCTGGCGTTACCCCAAAATTCAGCGATCTGGTTGAAGCCGGGATAAATTCCGGTGGCGATGCACTTCCCTTCCGGATCGCGCGCACGAAGGAGCAGGATGTTGCCGCCCGGCTCGACATTGCGAACCAAAGCTCGGACCCGCTCTACCGAATAGGTTGGAACGAGGGACTGTTTGGCAAAAACGTCCTTGAGCTGTTCGTAATACTCGTCCGCGAAAGCGAGGTCGTGCGCCTCCTCGATCTTGAGACCACTCTTCTCCGCTTTGCGAATGCAGCGGCGGCAAGCGCTTTCCATACCGTTGAACAAATCCTCTTCCGAGCGGGTCAGGTCGGTACGGTAGGACGCGTAATATTCGGTCTTGAATCCTGGGATCTCGCCGTCTTCCAAGGTGAAATTCGGATCAGACACTTCGAGATGCAGGCATTTGAGATCGTCCCAGGCAAACGTCTCGAGCGCTTCTAAAGCGGCCCTGCGCGAGACGCCGGGATTGAGATTGAAGCCGATGTATGGAGTCGTCCAACCGGGAAAGGAACTGCCCAGAATCTTCATGCCGAACCTTGATAGTGTGAGGCCGGTGAAGTATCCGAGAATTTCGTTTTTTTCGCGGAGTTCGGCTAGCACGGGTTGGGCGTTCTGCGACTCGGCAACGAATTGCAGCCACTCGCGTGTCTGAAAGACAGTGCGATCGGCAAACTGGTTCAGGCGTTTCCAGTCCGCGGATTTGACATCGATGGGATAGAACTTCATTTTTCCGATTGCAGCGCTAACTACAAAATCTCAATTGCCGCTTCCTACCAACAAATTCCTTCGTATGTCTTTACGCCTTCGGGGCGCCGCGCCTTATCCAGATGGATGAGGTCAATCACGATCTGTTCGGGACGAAGATATTTCGCCAGCTGATCTTTGCTGGCGGATTTGTTCCCCAGGATCACGACTTCTGCATTACGCAGCACGTCTTCGAGATCGGCAGAGAGCACGGATCCAATGTGCGGAATCACTTCTTCGATGTACTGACGATTGGAGCCGGCGAGGCGGCCTAGAGAGACATCCTCGTCCCAGACTTTGACTTCGAGGCCCTCGCCCATTAGGCGCTTGATTAACTGCACCTGCGGACTCTCGCGCAGATCGTCGGTACCGGCTTTAAAGCTCAGGCCAAGTTGCGCGATTTTCTTCTTGCCCGTGGTGATCACCATTTCCACGGCTCGATCAACGTGCTCGGCGTTGCTCGGCATAAGAGATTCGAGCATGGGAAGCTTCAGATCCAGCTCTTTCGCCTTGTAGGTAATTGCCCGCAAATCTTTCGGAAGGCAAGAACCGCCGAAAGCAAAGCCAGGCGACAGATAGGCTGGAGAAATGTTGAGCTTGGTATCCGAGGTAAAAATCTTGGTGACTGCCTGCGCGTCGACGCCGAGGTGCTTGCACATGGTTCCCATTTCGTTGGCGAAGCCGACTTTCACCGCGTGATAGCAGTTGGAAAAATATTTGACCATTTCGGCGACGGGAATCGTCGTCTCATAAAGAGTACCGGGAGTGTCCTTGTAAAGTTCGCGCAGAGGCGCCAGGTGCTGAGTGTCACTCGCTCCGAGAATGGTGTACGGCGGATTTAGAAAATCTGCTACCGCACTGCCTTCGCGCATGAACTCGGGGTTGTAGCAGACGGTGAAATCCTGGCCGCATTTCTTGCCGCTCTCTTTTTCAAGGATAGGGAGCACAACCGTTTCAGTGGTTCCGGCCAATACCGTGCTGCGCAGAACAAAGACGTGTGGCGACTGTTTCTGGCGGATGGCGGCGGCGATTTCGCGAGCTACATGCTCGATGTGGCTGAGGTCGAGCTTGCCGTTTTTCAGGCTCGGGGTTCCGACGCAGACAAATGATACTTCGGAATTCAAGACGGCTGCGGTGGCATCGGTGGTCGCGTGCAAGAGGCCGGTGCGGTGCGCCTCGGCGACCATTTCGCTCATGCGGGCCTCGATGATCGGAGTGCGGCCCGAGTCCATCATTTCGACTTTAGCGCGGCTCACATCGACGCCAATGACCTTGTGGCCCATGGACGCGAAACAGGCAGCTGAAACGGAACCGACATATCCCAAGCCAAAAATGCTAACGGACAAACCCAAGCGTATTCTCCTGGCGATCGAGTATCTGGGGGCTACTGCGTGGCACTAGGAACTATACCAATCCCCGGTTAAACCATAGCAAACAGTTCTCCATCGGAGATGCCAAAGGATCTCTTTTTCGGGAAGCAAGTCGCTTATTTTCAATACTTTAGCTGATACTCGATAAAGCTTTCCGGAGTGCAGCACCGCTATGGGGCAAAAAGTGGAGAACTTTTTCCACCAGGAGAGCGACCGGCTAGGCTAAATTGCCGGTACGACGATCAAAACGGGACGACCGACTGCCGGGAGTAATGAAGGTACCGAGAGTAACCGCCGCGTCTGGTGTCCGCTTTTCGACATGTAAGATAGTGAAATTGTGGCTTCCGGATGGCAAAGCAAGTTGGCACGCGTATCTCGTATGGATTGGGAAGAGATACGGGTTCGGTCGGCGCAGGAGATCCACAAGCGGCGCGATCTCCTCATGCACCGGTTGGGTATTAGCACCGGAGCGAATCGGCTAAACGCTGATTGGGGTGCACATCGAGGCCAGTTTTTTTTTGCGGATGGAGAAGCTTCAGAGCGAGTGGAATTATTGCGTAAGCATCTTCCTGACGAAGGAAATGAAATCGTTCGCGAGGCTGATGAGATCTGCGGCCATCGTTTTCGCTTGCTGGGATATGAAAATCTTGACTTTGCTTTTGTGTCCGGCCATTCCGGTTTTGATGGTGTGGATCTCAAAGATGTAAATTTCAAAGACATCGACTGGCACCTCGATCCCATGCACGGCAAGCGCGCCCCGCTGGACCCATGGTTCAAAATTCCTTTTCTTGATTTTGCTGCCGTGGGCGACCACAAGGTCACCTGGGAATTGAATCGGCATCAGCACCTGGTGACGCTGGCTAAAGCTCGGCTGTTAAGTGGCGACGTGAAGTACACGCGCGAATTGATCGCGCAGTGGCGTAGCTGGATCAAAGCAAATCCTTATCCGTTGGGGATCAACTGGGGAAGCACGCTGGAAGTTGCGTTCCGCAGTTTGTCCTGGATCTGGATAGACAAATTACTGGCGGGAGCAACGGAGTGCGCGGAGTTTCGTTCTCAACTGGCTCCGGCGCTCGCATTTCACGGACGTTATATTCAACGCTATCTATCTACTTATTTCTCTCCCAATACGCATCTGCTTGGAGAAGCAGTGGCGTTATTTTTTCTAGGCACGCTGTATCCGCAAATGCCGGGTGCGGCGCGCTGGAAGGAATCGGGGTGGAAGATTGTAGTGCAGGAGGCACAGCGGCAGGTGCGTCCGGACGGTGTTTATTTTGAACAGTCACTGTACTACCACGTTTATGCGCTCGACTTTTTCTTATACGCGCGACTGCTTGCGACCCGGAATAGGTTTGAGGTTCCACCGACATATGACGCGGTGTTGAGGCGAATGCTGGATGTAGTGGCAGCGCTGGCACAGGCAGGAGTCGCCGAAGGTTTCGGCGACGATGACGGCGGACGGCTTTTTAATCCGCGACGCAACCAGACGGAGCAGATGACAGACCCACTGGCGGTGGGCGCAGTGATGTATTCCCAGGAATTTCCTGCTGCGCAACTGACGGAGGAAGCGATCTGGCTGTTTGGGAACAAAGCCATCGAGAAACTCTCGCCTAATCGTTCGAGTGCACCGTTGAACGGGACAGTCCAGTCGCTCGCCTTTCCTGATGGTGGCGTCTACGTTCTCGCTGCTTCGCAACCATTCGCGCAAGTGATGGCGTTGGATGCTGGTCCACAGGGCGTGGGCCGTTCGGGCCACGGACATGCCGACGCGCTCAGCCTACGACTCACCATGGATGGCCAGCGCTGGCTGGAGGATTCTGGAAGCGGCGTTTACATTTCTGCAGATCTCGCGACGCGGAACGCGTTTCGCGGAACGGCTGCACACAACACTCTACGGGTCGATGGATTGGATCAGGCGGTGCCCGATGAGCCATTTTCGTGGACTGATATTCCTACGACTCGCGTTGAGAACTGGATCGCGGGAAAAAGCTTCACCTACTTTGTGGGCAGTCACAACGGATATGAACGGCTGGCGGACCCGGTTGTGCATCGTCGGCACGTGCTCAGGATTGGGGGTGATCTGTGGCTAGTCCGCGATCTTGCGCTCGGTAAAGCGGAACACGAACTCGAGGTGCGTTGGCATTTCGCGCCTGACCTCGAGGTTCATGCCGCCGGCCCGGGGCGGATTGAGGTATCGAGAGCCAGGGCAGCGGCGGATTCCTCGGGCTCGAGTCACAGTTCGAGTTTGGGCTTGAGTTTGATTGTCCCCCAAGAAACCGTCTGGCAGACGTCGCTGGAGGCGAGCGGGAATTTAATCTCTCCCGCTTATGGGATGTTCCAACCGGCGCCATTGGTACGAAGCAGTGCGCGAGTATTGCTTCCGGCAGAAATGGCGACGGCGCTCATCCCTCGTTTCAACGGAATCCCACACGAGGAGGAGCCACGTCTGATCAGTACGCCGTTACCTGCGGTGCAGACGTATGAACTCGACTATCATGGCAGAAGGCATGAATTCTTTTTTGCGCTCGGCGATGAGACGTGGAGTTCGGGGCCTTGGACTTCGGACGCTCAAGTACTGTATTGCTGCACCGAGAAAGAAAGAATGACGCATCTGGTCGTGATCGGTGGAACACATGTCGCGTGGCAGGGCCAGTCTCTACTGAAAACGGCGGGGGCGTCTAACTTTTTCGAGTGGAGCGCGCAAAAAGCGGTGATGAATGCATCTTCGAGCGAAATTTCTGTAACGCCTTTGTTCGAGCAATTGATGGGCGAAACGGCGGCAACGGACGTGAGCAATATTTCATCACCGTACGCGGAGAAACACTGAATGTGCGGCATTGCTGGCATCTTTGAATTCGGACGCGACACGCGGGCAAGCGCCGCTGCCCTGCGCGAAATGTGCCGTGTAATTACGCACCGTGGCCCGGATGACCAAGGCTTTTATACCGACGGCGGGGTGGGGATCGGCATGCGGCGGCTCAGCATTGTCGATGTGGCAGGCGGACATCAGCCGATTTCGAATGAAGATGGCACGCTTTGGATTGTATTCAACGGCGAAATCTACAACCACATGGCGTTACGCGAGCAACTGATTGCGCGCGGTCATCGCTACAGCACGCATAGCGATACCGAGACACTCGTTCACCTCTTTGAGGAATATGGAGCGGATTGTGTGCAGCATCTGCGCGGCATGTTTGCTTTCGCGATCTGGAATCGCAATACGAAAACGCTTTTTATTGCGCGCGACCGGCTGGGGATTAAGCCGCTGTACTACAAATTGACGCCGGAGCGACTGCTGTTCGGATCGGAAATCAAAGCGGTGCTGGCGCATGGCGGAATTCGTCCTGAATTCAATCGAGCGGCGCTACCGGAGTATCTGGCGTTCGGATATTTGTCGGGTCAAAAGAGCTTCTATGAGGGAATCCTCAAGCTGATGCCCGGGCATACGATGACGATTGGCCCAGAGGGAAAAGCGGAAATCCGGCAGTACTGGGATCTGGATGCATCGAAGCCGCACGAATCGCGTGATGAGAGTCACTACGTTCACAGCTACCGCGAGTTGCTCGAAGGCGCAGTTAAGAGTCACTTGATGAGTGATGTACCGCTCGGTATGTTTCTGAGCGGTGGAGTGGATTCGAGCGCTGTGGCCGCGCTGATGACGAAGATGCGCCGCGAGCCGGTCGAAACTTTTTCCGTTGGTTATACCGAGCAGACTTACAGCGAGTTGCCTTTTGCGCGCACTGTGTCGGATCACATCAAGTCGTTGCATCATGAAGTGTTGGTCAGCGAGCAAGAATTTTTTGGAGCACTGCCACATTTGATCTGGCATGAAGACGAGCCGATCGTATGGCCATCGAGCATAGCGCTTTATTTTGTCGCCCGGCTCGCACGTGAGAGAGTCACGGTGGTTTTGACTGGCGAGGGCGCGGATGAAACTTTGGCGGGTTACACACGCTATGCGTTTACTTTAAAGAATGCTGCTATGGATCGAGCGTATCGCAGCGTCGTTCCGAGTTTTCTGCGACGCGGATTACGCAACACAGTTGCGACCTCTTCCCTGTTGGGAGCAACCCTCCGCCGGAAACTCGAGCATACATTTCTGGGCAAGGATGGAGATTCCTGGGCATCCTTCTACTTTGATAATTTCTTTTCTGCCTTCGGAGAAGTGGAGCAGGAAGGATTGCTAACGAACGAATTCGCTCGGGAAGCAGCTCCCAGCACGGCATATAAAAACGTACTCGATTATTGGGAACACTCGTCGGGAGAGATGCTCCAGCGATTGCTCTACACCGACATCAAGACCTATCTGGTCGAACTGCTGATGAAGCAGGACAACATGAGCATGGCCGCATCGATCGAAAGCCGTGTGCCGTTTTTGGATCACGTGCTGGTCGAGTTCGCGACCCGAATTCCGCGCGAAGTGCAAATCGACGGACTTGCCGGCAAGCGCATCCTGAAAAAAGCGGTGGAAGATTTGCTGCCGCACTCGATTCTTTACAGGCCGAAGCTAGGATTTCCGACGCCCTGGAGCGGCTGGCTGGCCGGATCGCGACTGGAATCGATCCGCGAGATGCTGCTTGAACCGCGCAGCTTGAATCGAGGATATTTCCGGCGCGAGGCGATTGAAAAACTGTTTGACGAGCACCGCGCCAAGCATCGGGATAACTATGATCGCATCTGGCGCTTGGTCAATCTCGAGTTGTGGCATCGCGTTTGCCTGGAAGGCGAGGCACACGACGAAGTTGCCGAGCCCGCGATGAAGATGGCTTCGACACCTTAGCTCTTTTCAGGCCTTCAGCCCGATCTCCGCGCCATTTCTAGTGCTATCCTCGTTACCTTATGCGCAATTTTGGCCTGCTTTGCCTCGTTATCGTTTTCTTCGCGCTTTGTGCTTTCGGTCAACAACCTTTTCTTAGTATCCGTGAATGGACAATGCTTCGGGATGAGTCAAGTGGCGCCGCTCCTTATGAAAACCTTCGCTATTTGACGGGGTTACATCGAGTGCCGGCGACTCCAGAATTCGATCAAGCCGCGCAGTTTATTTTGCAGCGAGCGCGGGAATACGGGCTCGCCGATGCTCATAGTGAGCAGTTCCCTATCGACGGCAACAAGAATTATGGATTGATGCGTTCGTATCTTGGATGGACGGTCGAGGAGGGTCGGCTGTGGGAAATGCGTCCGCAACATATTCTACTTGGGGATTGGAAGACTGATCCCATTCGCCTGGCGGATTATTCGCACAGCGCAGATGTGGAAACAGAATTGGTTGACGTTGGCGATGGCGGGAGGGAGGCTGATTACTCCGGCAAAGACGTGCGGGGCAAGATTGTGCTGGCTGACGGAGTTTTGGCACGAGTGCAGGAGTTAGCAATCGTGCAGCACGGCGCGGCAGGCATTGTCAGCGACATGCCTAACCAGACCACGGCTTGGTCAGGCTTGGATACAACTATTGTGCGGTGGGGACATCTGGAAGCGCGGCAAACGTCTGGCTTCGCCTTTATGGTTTCGCGCCAGACTGCGGAGTCACTGAAGTCGCGCTTGCGCAATGGCGAGCACATTATTCTCAATGCCCACGTGAAAGCCACTGTCGGACCTGGCCACTGGACGGTCGTGACCGCTACGATTCCGGGTACCGATCCAATGGCCGGAGAGATCGTCTATAGCTGCCATCTCGATCATGAACGACCTGGAGCAAATGATAACGGAAGTGGATGCGTCACCATTCTTGAATCCGCGCGAGTGCTCGCGCACTTGATTGGTTCAGGCCAGTTGCCGCGGCCCAAGCGCACGCTGCGTTTTACGTGGGGACCCGAGGTGGAGGGTACCATGGCGTTTCTCGCCACTCACCCGGAAATTAAGCAGCGGTTGCGCGCCAATATCCACATGGACATGGTTGGCGGGGATCTTTTTAAGAACAAATCTGTGTTTCATGTCACCGGCACTCCCTGGTCGTTGCCGAGTTTTGTCACTGATGTTGGTGCGGTGTTTCTTGACACGATTCGCAATGCGGCTAGCGGGTATGCTGCGGGTGAGACCTCGGCGGAAGACGGCATTGTTGAAACCCGCGCTGGAGGCCCAGGGACGCGCAACGAACTTTTCGCAGATGTGACCTCCTACTCGAGCGGGAGCGATCACGACGACTATGACTCTTCGACGATTGCGGTTCCGTCGCTTTATCTGCGCGACTGGCCAGATATTTACATCCACACCGACCATGACAGCCTCGATCAGATTGATGCGACGAAGTTGCGCCGCATAGCGCTGCTGGGAGCGGCTTCGGGTTATGTCTACGCCAGCGTTACTGCACAGCAACTTCTAACACTATTACCGTTCCTCACAGCGCAAGCCGAAACCCGCGTGGCTCAAGCATTCGGACCGGCGCAGGAGCTAGTGAATGATCCTCGACTCGATGCAGGCGTCGCCTGGTATGAAGCGCGCAATTTGGTGAATCAAACATTGCGGCGGGAGATTGCGGCGTTGCATTCTCTTGTCGAATTCACGCGCGGATCGGCCGATGCAGATGCTCAGGCAGCGAAAGTGCTGGCCGAGCAGGCTGCAAACTTCCAGAATTCCCTCGATGCACAGGCGAAATTGCGAGGAGCAAAAGGGATGTCACCGATCGCGCCGTGGGCGGACGATGCGGGGGCAAGACGCGTGCCCCTTCGCATTGGCGAATTCGGGCCGCTCACGTATCAGAACGACAATGTTCTTCTGGCACGTCTGGGCAAAGAGCGCTACGGAAAAATCAAGCTCATCAATGCTGATGCGACTCAGTTGTTGAATGTGCGCGATCAGTCCGAGCTTTACGCTTATGAGATTGTCAATTTCATCGATGGCAAACGCAGTGTAGGCGAAATACGCAATGCGGTATCGGCTGAATATGGACTATTGCCGATCAACCTTGTAAGCGACTACCTTGACGCTTGCGCTGAAGCTGGGGTGATCCAGTGGAAATAAGTCACCGTGTCTTCCCGATAAGATGACATGTATGCTAGTAAGTGAAACGTTTTGCACTTTGCCGGATAACTGCATTTGTAAATAACTACAGATCAGTTGCAAAGCTGGCGCGAGGGCACTACAGTACGTTTCAAGCAGTTCGAAAGGATACAAGATTTGAAGATTTCGCAAAAAGGTCTTTACGCGTTGCAAGCGATAATGACTTTGGGCCGTCGGTACGGAACCGAGACGGTAAAGATCCGTGACATTGCCATCGACAGCGACTTGCCAGAAAAGTTTCTTGAGTTGATTCTGCTGGAACTCAAGAATGCGCGCATCGTGGAAAGCGTTCGCGGCGCTAAAGGCGGCTACAGGCTGCGGAGAGCGCCAGCTGAAATCAAGCTCAGCGAAATTATCCGGCTGGTGGATGGTCCACTTGCGCCATTTGGCGATGCGGATCAACTTCGGGGCCTGATCGTTACTGATCCCGACCATCGCGCGCTCTATAGCGTGTTTCTGGAGGTACGAGATGCCGCGGCTAAAATATTAGAGAGTACAAGCGTCGCGGACATCGTTGGAAATTCATCTAAATCTGGCAAACGATCAAGCGGGAAGAAGAAAGCAAAGAAAGAGCCTGTGCTTTCGATCGTTCACAAGGGAGCGAAGATTAAATAGCCATTCTTCCGATGGCTCAGAAAAAACAGATCGTTCGCTCCGCTCAGAATGACAAATATTATTTCGGACCACTGGTTATTTAGGTTCGGCTGGCATCCAGTGGTTAAGCCAAGACGGCCTGATACTCGCCATATGCTCCCTTGAAATCCGTGATTTCGTGGGTGCCCTCGAAGTGCCAAATCCTGGTCGCGACTTCATCGATCAGATCTTCGTCATGCGTGACCAGCAATACAGTTCCCGGGTAGCGCTGCAATGAAATGTTGAGCGCGTTGATCGATTCGAGATCAAGATGGTTGGTGGGCTCGTCGAGCACGAGCACGTTCGGCTTCTGCAACATCAGCTTGCAGAATAGCAAGCGCGCGGCTTCTCCGCCGGAGAGTATTTCGGTACGTTTTTCGGCGTCGTCGCGGGGAAAGAGCATCTGTCCCAGAATGCCGCGGATCTCTTCCGTCGAAGCAGCGGGATCCCACTGATGCAGCCACTCCAGAACCTTGATGCCGGGCTCGATTAGCGCTTTGTGATCCTGGGCAAAAAAGCCGACCCCGGCTTCGTGGCCCCAGATAACTTTCCCGCTGTCGACAAAGGGCCCGTCATAGCCGCTTGTTTTGCGGAGTTCCGATTCCGAAACCGTTGGTGAGTTCGCGAGCAGCGCATTGACAAGAGTGGTCTTGCCAGAGCCGTTACGACCCATTAGCGCGATTTTTTCTCCGCGAATCACACTGGCAGTGAAATTGGAAACTACTTTGGCTTCTCCGTAGGACTTCGTGAGACCTTCGATTTCCAGAATATGTTTGCCGGACGGCCGTTTCTGCTCGAACTTCAGGTACGGCCGTTGGATGTTGGATCTCGCCAGTTCTGTAACCTGCAAACGTTCAACTTCTTTGCGCCGCGACTGTACCTGGCTCGAGCGGGTTCCGGCGGCGAAGCGGGCGATGAACTCATTTAACTGGTCGATTTTCTTTTCGCGCTGAGCGTTCTGCGATTCGATCTGCGAACGAATCTGCGTTTTTGCGACGACCATGTCGTCATAAGTGCCGGTGTAGGTGATGATGGTCTCGTAGTCGATGTCGGCGATGTGCGTGCAGATCCCGTTGAGAAAATGACGGTCGTGCGAGATCACGATCAGCACGCCCTCATATTGATTGAGAAAATTCTTCAGCCAATGGATCGAATCCAGATCGAGGTTGTTGGTAGGCTCGTCGAGCAGCAGCGCCTGGGGATGGCCGAACAGAGCCTGCGCCAGCAGCACGCGGACTTTTTGGCCGCCGGGTAACTCTGACATCATGCGTTCGTGCTGCTCGTCGGGAATGTCGAGACCCTGCAGGAGAATTGCGGCGTCACTTTCTGCCGTATAGCCGTCTTCTTCGCCTACGATGCCTTCTAGTTCGCCGAGCTTCATGCCATCGGCGTCCGTCATCTCGGCCTTCGCGTAGATGAGTTCGCGTTCTTCCAAAGCGGCCCACAAACGGCGATTACCCATGATGACTGCGTCAATCACGCGGTACTTGTCGAAGGCGAATTGATCCTGGCTCAGAACGCCGAGCTTTCGCGGGCGGACAACGGTTCCTTTCTGGGGCTCGAGTTCGCCGGTCAGAAGCTTCATGAAGGTGGATTTGCCAGCACCGTTGGGGCCGGTCAGACCGTAGCGCTTCCCCGGAACAAATCCGGTTGACACTTCGTCGAATAGAATTTTAGCGCCGTAGCGCATGGACACATTGCTAACTGAGATCATGGTGTTCAGGGAACTGCGGGAATCGATCCTAATCGTATCGGAAGAAGACGCAGCTGCTGGTATTAGGATATCACGAGGTTTCTATCGCTCAAGATCAAAGGCCTTACCACAGAGGATCACTGAGGTCACGGAGAACAGCCACAGGGATCGGCCATCGAAGCGCCGTCGACAACTTTGCATTCGTGTTAGCCTTTTCAAGCTGGTTTCACGGAAAGCGGAGTGTGAATGAACGATTCTCATAGCGGCAATCCTCGTACTAATACTCCTCAGTCTTCTTCTATCAATCTGCCAGCAATTGCGCGGCAGGTCATGCAGGCACACGGTTTTGAGCCGGATTTTCCTCCAGAAGTTCAAAAGCAACTGGCGGATATCAGTGCGCATCCGCCGCAGCTGACACCTTCGGACAAGGTTCGAGACTTGCGCAACCTGCTTTGGTCTTCGATCGACAACGACACGTCGAAAGATCTTGACCAAATCGAAGTTGCCGAGCGCCTGCCGAATGGCGACGTTAAGGTAATGATCGGCATCGCGGACGTTGACGCTTTTGTTCCCAAAGACTCTCCGATCGATCAGCATGCAGAGCGCGAAACGACTTCGGTCTACACCGGTGTGACCATCTTTCCGATGTTGCCGAATCAGCTTTCGACAGGCGCTTCGTCTTTGCTTCCGGATGTGGACAGGCCTGCGGTGGTTACTGAATTTGTGGTGGATGCTGGCGGCGAATTGAAGTCGAGCAATGTGTATCGGGCGATTGTTCGTAACAAGGCGCAACTTACTTACAACGGTGTGGGAGCGTGGTTGGATGGTTCAGCTGCGGCTCCTCCGAAAGTGGCCGCATCAGCAGACCTGCAGGCCCAACTCAAATTGCAGGATCAAGTCGCGCAATCGCTCAAGAAACTGCGTTATGAGCACGGCGCTCTGGACCTTGACACCAGTGAGATTGTTCCGCTGCTCTATGACGGCCAGGTGGTCGACGTGGTGAAAGCTACCAAGAACCGGGCCACTGATTTGATCGAAGACTTCATGGTTGCGGCGAACGGCGTAGTGGCGCGATTGCTGGAGAAGGTTTCTTCTCTGCGCCGTATTGTTAGAACTCCCGCACATTGGGATGGCATTGTGCGATTGGCAGCGTCGCAAGGCGAGAAGCTGCCGGCAACGCCAGATTCCAAGGCACTCAATGATTTTCTGGTGAAACGTAAAGCTGCTGATCCAGATCACTTTGCCGACCTGTCGCTGGCGGTGATCAAGTTGGTGGGGCCGGGAGAATATATTCTGGAGCGTCCGGGCGACTCTCCGGAGGGACACTTTGGACTTGCGGTGCAGGACTACACACACTCGACCGCGCCTAACCGGCGCTTCCCCGATATCGTGACGCAAAGATTAATTAAAGCCTCGCTCGATGGAAAGCCTGGACCTTATTCCGATAACGATCTGGCGGCGATCGCTTCGAACTGCACCGAGAAGGGTGACGCAGCGCGAAAAGTGGAACGGGAGATGTCGAAGCGATTAGCCGCTATGGCGATGAGTAATCACGTGGGCGAGACTTTTGACGCCATGGTCACTGGAGCCACTCCCAAGGGAACGTTTGTTCGCGTCGTGCAGCCTCATATGGAAGGACTGCTGACTCAGGGAGCGCAGGGACTGCAAGTCGGCGATAAGTTGCGGGCTAAGCTGGTGCGGACTGATGTAACTCATGGATTTATTGATTTTGTTAAGGTGTAGCGCACTTACTACGGGTTGGTTTCGCCTATCGGATGAAATCTGAAGGGTGGCTTAGCTCCGAGTAAGGATTCCCTGACGTATCTTTTGTGTGTGAGAAAGTGTAGGGGTCCTTCGACTTCGCTGAAACTTCACTTCGTGAAGTCCCGGCTCCGCTCAGGATGACAGTGTGATGGGTGGTAAAGTTCAGCCGTTCTTTTTTTCTAACTCGGCCCAACGCGTGTAGAGAGCATCCAGTGCCTCCTGAGCCTCGTCCAGCGCGGCTTGCGCGCTTATCAGACGGGCGGCATCCATTGCGTGGGCTGGATCTTCTAGCTCCGCACGCTTGGCTTGCACTGACTGCTCGGCTTCTTCTACTCGCTGTTCGATGGTCGAATATTCGCGGGCTTCGAGATATGACAACTTCTTTCTCGTGGTTACTGGCGCTGGCGACTTAGAAGCAGTGGGTACCTGCGAAGTTGTATGCATCGTTGCCGGGTCTGATTTTGAGCGTTGCGCTTGCCAGGTCTCCCATTGACCGTAGTCGGCGAAGCTATCGGCTCCGCCTTTTCCGTTTAGTCCTAAGACGATAGTGGAGACGCGGTCGAGCATGTAACGGTCGTGAGTTACCAGCACTAACGAGCCGGGGAAGTCGAGCAGGCTTTCTTCCAGAATTTCGAGGGTGGGAATATCGAGATCGTTAGTGGGCTCGTCTAGCAGAAGAATGTCGGCGGGTTGGAGCATTAATTGCGCGATGAGGACGCGGGCGCGTTCGCCTCCAGAAAGTCGTCCCACGGGCTGGCTTAATTGCTCCCCGGTGAAGAGGAATCTGGCCGCCCATCCGGCGACGTGAATTACTCGATCGCGATAGACGACGGAATCGCCGTCGGGCGCCAGAGCGCGGCGCAGAGTTACATCGGGATCGAGAGTGCGGGTTTGATCGAAGTAGACGATGCGGAGCCAATCGGCGCGGCGAATTTCTCCTCCGGTTGGAGGTAGGTCACCTTGTAGCAAGCGAAGAAGCGTTGTCTTACCGCTGCCATTGGGACCTACGAGGCCTACGCGCATTCCGGCAGTGAGGATGAAGTTTAGGCCTTCGAAAAGCGCGCGATTTCCCATCGTGCAGGTAACGTCTTGCAGTTCAATCAGCCTTTTTGTTTTGCGGTCGGTGGCTGAAAAATCGATCTGGGTTGTAGTGCTGCGGGTTCGCTGATTCAAGTCGGCTAGCTCTCCCATGAGTTCGCCGGCTTTGCTGATTCTTGCTTTGGATTTGCGGGTACGGGCTTTTGCGCCGCGGCGGAGCCACTCGATTTCTCCATGGACTAGATTCTCGAGCGCTTCCTGACGCTTGGATTGCGCGTGGAGAAATTCTTCTTTCTTCTCGAGAAACTCACTGTAGTTACCGTGAACGCGAAGCGAGCCTTCGGGATAAATGCGATTGAGCTCGACCATGTCGGTGGTGACGTTCTCCAGAAAATAGCGATCGTGGCTGACGATTACGCTGGCGAAGGACGCGGCTTCGAGCAGGTCTTCTAGCCAGGTGATTCCCGGGAGATCGAGATGGTTTGTGGGCTCGTCGAGCAGAAGAATATCGGGATGCTGGACTAAGGCTTCGACGATTGCGAGACGCTTTTGCCAGCCTCCGGATAACTCGGTGGCTTGGGCTTCGAGGTCTTCGAAACCGGCTCGGCCTAGAGTTTCGGCCAAGCGCGCGCCACGCTCTGATTCGGAGACGCCAGCAGATTCTAGCGCGCTCTCTATCACGGAACGAATTGTCTTTCCGACTTCAAAACGGGAGTCTTGCTCTACATAAGCCAGACGGGTTCGCTTGCGGAATGAAATTTTTCCATCGTCGGTGCTAACTTGGCCGGCCAGGATTCTTAGCAAAGTGGATTTGCCGGAGCCGTTGGGACCGATCAGGCCGATGCGATCTCCGTCAGAAATGGTGAAAGAGACATTCTGAAAAAGCGGGTTCGCTCCGAAGGCTTTGGTGATTTCTTGCGCGTTGACTATGGGCGGCAATGAATTACTGTCTCCGACTATGGGGATATGTTGAGAGTATCAGGTGGGGGTGTGACTCGGCTGGTGCTTCGTCCATGCGCTACCTCAGCGGCTAAAGCCGACTTGTAGAGCAGGCTGTTATCGCAGCGGTAAACCGCTGCGCCACCCTAAAGCGAGAACAGAGTTGTACTGGCCGGGCGAGGACGCCCGGCTCTCCATTGGGCTTTTTAACGGGCTCCTTGGCCGAACTATTGCGTGATGAGTTTTTGTTTCAGATCGCTGGCGGCTTGGTCGATGTTTGCTGGAGTTCCTAGATCGCGCCAATAATATTCATCGGCTCGGAAGGCAAGGATTTTTTCTCCCTGGGCGGCTAGACGGAGGTATGAGGTGATGGTGGAGAAAGCTCCGTCTTCAGTGATCATCTTAAGGATACGGGGCGAGAGTACTTGTATTCCTGAAAAGGCCAGCGCTAGCGCTTGCTGGCAGGGTCGGACTAGCTCCGGCGGATCGCTGGAGGACTGCCTGCCACAAAGCTGATGCCGGTCGTCGAATAGTAGGTAGCGAGAGGTCTTACGATCCTGCACGGCCAGAGTTGCCAGGGCGTGATTCTCGTTGTGAAATTTCAGCATGCTTCCTAGATCGATGGTGCTTAGCACGTCGACGTTATGGACTATGAAGGGATCTTCGGGCTGGCGGGAATCTTTTAGAAAGAAATAGGCGGCTTTTTTCAGGCCACCACCGGTGTCGAGTAATACTTCCTCACGCGAAACTTCAATGCGCATGCCGAAATTGCGGTTCGCTTTCAGGTAGTCGAGAATCATGTCGGCGAAGTAATGAACGTTGATGATCACTTCGCCGACTCCAAATTGGCGTAGGCGCGAGAGCGTAACCTCAAGCAAGGTGCGGCCGTTGATTTCGACCAGGGCTTTGGGACGGTCGTTGGTGAGCGGACGGAGGCGCGTGCCCAGGCCGGCGGCGAGAATCATTGCTTTCATTGAGTCATCGCCTTCATTGATTCAACTGCTCCTGCTCGCGATGATGCACGACCACGTCCACTCCATTTTTGTCGCGGAGATGCTTTGCCAATTGCTCGGCTAGATAGACGGAGCGATGCTGGCCACCCGTGCATCCGAAGGAGACCATCAGGTGCTTAAAGCCGCGACGCTGATAGGTACTTACGCTTTCATCGACGAGCGATATTACGCTAACCAGAAAGCGATGAACGCTCTCTTGCTGGTTTAGATAGTCGATCACGGGCGCGTCTTTGCCGGTCAGACTTTTGAAGCGCTCTTCGCGGCCGGGATTGGGGAGACTGCGGCCGTCGAAGACGAATCCGCCGCCGTTGCCGGTGTTGTCCTGCGGTAGGCCACGATGAAAGGAAAAACTAAAAATGCGCACAGTCAACTTCTCTGGCTGGGAGGTCGGCGTCAGATTTTGCAATTTATCCGAGGCCACCATGCTCTTGAAGGCTTCTGTCAGAGTGGGGAGGGCGATAGGCAATTCGACGTTGTGGAGGAGCCATCGCAGGTTTCGTAGTGCGTAGGGCACACTTTGCAGGAAATGTTCTTTACGCTCGTAGAAGCCGCGAAAACCGTAGGCACCCAGGGCCTGCATGATCCGGACATAAACGTAGGCGTAATAGAACTGCATGAACGCGGCACGATCGAGATCGATGAAGCTCGCCAGACTGTCGAGATAATGATCGAGCAACTGCTGGCGCAGATCGGGTGGCAGATCGGCTTTGGCGTCGTACAAGAGAGATGCGATGTCGTATTGGAGAGCGCCTTTGCGGCCACCTTGATAATCCAGGAAATAGGGCTGGTTTTCACCCTGCGCGCCCTCGACTTTGTGCAACATGATGTTGCGCGATTGGAAGTCGCGATAGAGAAAATAGTCGCGATCAGCGCTTAACAGGAATTTCGTCAAGCGGCCGAAGTCGTGCTCGAGCGCTTGCTCGTTGAAGGGGATGGCGGCGAGCCTTAGAAAATAATATTTGAAATAATTCAGATCCCAGGCGATGGATTGACGATCGAAACTGCCTCGGGGATAACACACTTTATAGTTCAAATCGCGTCCGGCTTCTACCTGAAAACGCGGCAGCACAGCGACTACTTTGCGATAGGCCGCGATGGCTTCGGGAGCGATGATGGCTCCGTTGCGGTGGTCCGAGAGATATTCGAAAAGCGTAGTGTTGCCTAAATCTTCTTCCAGATACGCGCCCTGGCTTAGATCTTCGCCGTAAATTTCTGGTACGGGCAGACCGTGACGGCGAAAGTGCCGGGAAAATTCCAGGAAGGCTACGTTTTCTTCGCGAACGTTATATAGGATTCCGATGGCAGCCTGTTTTTCGCCGGAAAGGCGGATGATCTTGCGGCCGGAACCTCCGAGGTCGCCTTGTAGCGGCTGCACGCGCTCGACGGGCACGTGGAAGTGCTGCTCAAAGAGTGTTTTTAGAATTTCCATCTATTTAAAATTTCGATGAAGCTGAGGTCCTTCGCTTCGCTCAGGATGACAGCCTTACTGGACGCTGCATTAGCTTGCTTCAAGATACAGGTTTCGCGCAACCGTTCAGCGGACGACGTTAGGGAGTGGCGCGTGATTTTGAACGACAACATTCCCCCAGCGGCTAAAGCCGCTGTTAATTTTATGCAGTTACGGCACGGCTGAAGCCGTGCCCTTTCAAAACAAATTCAAACTGACCCACTACGCGTTTAGCGGACTACCAGGTGGGTGAAGGGGAATACGTAGGCTTGCAGGGTGACCATAATTCCTACCAGAGCCGCCAACGCCAGGCTGTGAAAAAAGACATAGCGCAGGATTTCGCCTTCGTGTCCATACCATTCGGTGGCGGTGCTGGCTACGACGATGCTTTGGGCATCGATCATTTTTCCCATCACACCACCGCAACTGTTGGCGGCTGCCATCAAGTTGGCGGAGATTCCGATTTGCTCGGCGGAGATTCTTTGCAGGCTTCCGAATAGAACGTTGGATGAGGTATCCGATCCGGTCAGGGCCACGCCTAACCAGCCGAGCAGTGTGCCGAAAAAGGGATAGAGCAGGCCGCTACGGGCAAATGCCAGGCCCATGGTGGCGTCCAGACCGGAATAGCGGGTGAGGTAACCGAGGGAGAGCATGGTGGCGATGGTGAGCAAAGAGAAGCGCACTCGCACAATTGTCTTCCAATATATGTGCACCAGCTTCCAAGGGGTGAAGCCCATGATGAAGCCGGAGATAATTGCGGCGACCAGAATTCCCGAGCCGGTAGCGGACAACCAGTTCAGCGAATAGACAGCGGCTTCGGCGGTCGGTTTGCGCACGACCGGCGGAACGCGTTGCACCATCTGATGCAGACCTATGACGGGAAATTTTGGCGCGGAGAGACCGTCGAGTTTGGCTTTGACGCTGGGCAATCCCCAGGCAAAAACTACGAGACTCAAAACCAGCCAGGGTACCCACGCTCTGGTCACTAGTGTGCGGGTGTGGCCGTGCGCGCCGCGAGCGGCGCGATCGGTTTCGTTTTCAAATCCCCAGATGCGCTTGGGCTGCCACTTCAATAGGAAAATAATTAGAGCGAACATGGAAACTACGGCGGCAACGATATCTACCAGCCAAGGGCCGTGAAAATTCGACATAAGAAATTGCGGGATGGCGAAGAAAACGCCGGCGACGAGTACGGCGGGCCAAACTTCGAGCATTCCCTGAAATCCTGCGAAGGCCCACACTAGCCAGAAGGGCACGAGGACGGAGAAGAAAGGCAGGATGCGTCCGGCTTGGGCACTCAGCTCTCGAAGATCTAATCCGGTGACTCCTTGCAGAGCGACTAGAGGGGTCCCTAGCGCACCGAAAGCCACTGGCGCTGTGTTCGCGATCAGCGACAGACCGGATGCCTGGAGGGGCTTGAATCCCAAACCGATCAACACGGCTGCGGTGATGGCCACGGGCGTGCCGAATCCGGCGGCGCCTTCAAAAAACGCTCCAAAGCTGAAGGCGATGAGCAAGAGCTGCAGGCGACGGTCTTGCGTAATGCCGGCCAGGCTTTCCTGCAGCACTTTGAACAATCCCGCTTCGCAGGTGAGCTGGTACATGAAGATGGCGTTGAGGATGATCCAGCCGATGGGGAGCAGGCCATAGCCTGCGCCGAGGACAGCAGTCTTAGCGGCCAGGCTGGCGGGCATCCCGAAAAGCAGGATTGCACAGAGTAGTGACGTGGCCAGACCCAAGAGTGCGGCGTAATGCGCCTTCATGTGCAGCAAAGCGAGAGTGCCGAGTAGCACGACCACGGGGAGCGCGGCGACCAGAGCGGATAGCCACCAGTGCCCTGTCGGGTCGTAACCCTGCGGCCAAGGATGAGCGAGAGGCGGGATCTTCAAAATGAAAACGGCGGCGATGATCGCTGCCAGAAGCGTTGCTATCCATGGCAATGGGCTTGCTGATGTTGGAGAAGTGCTGGGTGCCGAGGTCGTTGCAGCGGTCACGGGTTCCTCCGGGAACCTGCATGGTTTCGCTAGTCGAATGCGAAGGCATCCTACACCTATCTTTGAATCCGGCACAACGATTTATTCGGCGCTCGACGGACCCCACCAGCGGCTGAAGCCGATATTAAAACAGGCATTTTTCGCAGCGGTAAACGCTGCGCCACCCAAAAAGCGCTTCCGATGGACCGGGCACAGAACTCTGGTTTGTCGTGGTGGAAACTCCTTTCGGGGCTGGTGGTGACGCGGGCGGGTATGGGGTCCTTCGACTTCGCGAGGACTTCACTTCGTGAAGTCCCTGCTTCGCTCAGGATGACTAATTTTGGAGGGCGAGAGTTTTTTTCTGTAGGACTTCGCACCCGAAGAATTTCGGTGGGGTGCTGAAAAAATCAGTCGGCTGACATGGTCACGGGGCTTGCCACCAGAGCAGGCGTCTTCAGAGGATTAGCCGCTTCAGTTGGAGCCTCCAGCCATTTGCGCACTTGTGGCAAAGCGCTGCGCATTGCCAGCTCGCCTACGTGGATCAATTCGTCGGCGCGCTTGAAGTCGTCATAGTCAAATCCCGCCACGTCGGGTTCGATCACAAGGTCTGCTGCACCTCTCCATACGGGACCCATCATGTCTTGCGCGATGGCGAATGATTGGCCGATGACGTCGAACAGATGCCGAGGGGCACCAGCCTTCGACCACTGGCCTTTGAGGTGCACAGCAAGTACGCGCTCCGCACCCATTTTGCGTAGAGGATGTGTCGGCACAGGATGAGAGAGCATGCCATCCACCAACCAGCGTTTACCGATTACTACGGGCAGAAACATTCCAGGATACGCACAACTAGCCCGCACGGGATCGATGATTGGGCCAGAGGAGAAGACTACTCCTTCGCCGGTGTTGAAATCTGTTGCGGTTACGCCTAGAGGAATACGCAGGTCTTCGAAGGTTTGTGTTTTTAAGGTACGAGCGAGAAATGCGACCATGCGATCGTTGGTGGCAAAGCCGCAGCGTGAAAGCGTCCAGCGCGCGAATGTAGTGAAGCGAACTTTGTGGGCTAGTTCTTCCAGCTCCTTGATGGTGAGTCCGCTGCAATAGGCGGCGCCAATCAGTGCACCTACGCTGGTGCCTGCAACCATGCCAACTGGGATGCCTTCTTCTTCGAGAACCTTGAGGACGCCGATGTGGGCGATGCCACGGGCGAAGCCTCCACCGAGAGCGAGACCGATGGCTGGCTGACGCGTCGTCTGGGATGGTATCGATCTGCCGGAAAGCTCACGGCCAAAAGCTTGCACGGACCGGATAACCTTGCCCAAACGCTTCATGGGAACCCCACTTCCAGTTTGCCGGAGGGTCGGCAAACCTTACATCTGCCTTACATTACATAAGATGCTACTAACCTGTGTTTAGTACATTCCACGTTGGTGCTATGTGGGGTTACGGGCGACTTTGCGCGTGGTTACCAAAATGTGACCTCCGGCTTTGCGGTGGTGACTAACTCTCGCATTCCTGATAACTTGCCGAACTGGCGGCCTGCTTGTTCAGTTAGGGGTGGCCCGGGCGCGGACGCCCGGCGCTCCACCGGCAATCTACCCCCGAGCAGTTTGAGGAGGAATTTCGACGATGGCTAGCTACATTGGCGCGATTGACCAGGGAACCACGAGCTCGCGCTTCATCGTGTTCGACGGTTCGGGACGTATTGTCAGCACTGCACAGAGGGAGCATGAGCAGATCTATCCCAAGCCAGGATGGGTGGAGCATGATCCCGAAGAAATTTGGCGCCGCACGCATGGGGTGATTCAGGAGGCGATGGAAGCTCGGGGGCTGCGCCCGGAGGATCTGGCGGCGATCGGGATTACGAATCAGCGCGAAACTACGGTGGTGTGGCACAAGAAAAGTGGTAAGCCGGTCTATAACGCGATTGTCTGGCAAGACACACGCGTGGCCGCGGCGGTCGCTGAGTTTTCGGCGAGTGGTGGACAAGATCGTTATCGCGACAAGACCGGGCTTCCGCTGGCTACTTATTTTAGCGGGCTCAAAATTCGCTGGATTCTTGAGGAGGTTGCGGGGGCGCGGACACAGGCGGAAAACGGCGATTTGCTGTTTGGAAATATCGATACTTTTCTGATCTGGCATCTTACCGGCGGGACGGAGGGTGGCGTTCACGTGACTGATGTGACTAATGCCAGCCGCACTCAACTCATGGATCTCAAGACGTTGGAGTGGGATCGGGACATATTGAGAGATTTCAATATTCCGATTCAGATGTTGCCGAAGATTGTTTCGAGCAGCGAGGTTTATGGGGTGGCGACGATACCGTCTGTTGCCGGAGTTGCGATTGCGGGTGATCTCGGCGATCAGCAAGCGGCTTTGGTTGGGCAGGCCTGCTTCAATCCCGGCGAAGCTAAAAACACTTACGGCACCGGCTGCTTCATGCTGATGAACACCGGTGAAAAAGCGGTGCTCTCTAAATTTGGCCTGCTGACTACGCTGGCTTATAAATTTGGAACAAAGCGCGCTTGCTATGCGCTCGAAGGGAGCATTGCAATTACGGGCGCTCTGGTGCAATGGCTCCGCGACAATCTTGGGCTGATTGAAAAGAGTTCGGATATCGAGACGCTTGCCCGAACTGTCAGTGATAACGGCGGAGTTTATTTTGTCCCGGCATTTTCTGGGCTATATGCTCCCTACTGGAAAGATGACGCGCGCGGTGTGATTGCCGGATTGACTCGTTTTGTGAATAAAGGGCACATCGCTCGCGCTGTACTTGAGGCGACAGCATTCCAGGTGCGGGAGGTGGTCGACGCTATGGCGAAGGATTCCGGCATTACGCTCGATGTGCTGCGCACGGATGGCGGCATGGTGATGAACGATCTGCTGATGCAATTCCAGGCTGACATTTTGGCGAAGCCGGTGGTGCGTCCGATGGTGAAGGAGACTACTGCTCTGGGCGCGGCTTATGCGGCCGGATTAGCGGTCGGCTTCTTTAAGGATACCGAGGAGCTTGTAGCCAACTGGGCAGTCGATCATCGGTGGGAGCCGATGATGGATGGCGAGACTCGCGAGCGGCTTTATCACTTTTGGAAAAAAGCGGTGACGCGATCGTTCGATTGGGTGGAATCAGCGTAGGAATAAGGGAACGGAGATCGACACGATGCATGGACCATTTCTGGGCGAGTTCATGGGGACGATGGTGATGATTTTGCTCGGCGACGGCGTCGTCGCGAATGTTCTGCTGAAGAAATCAAAGGGTGAGAACTCGGGCTGGATCGTGATCACGACGGGCTGGGGCATGGCAGTGGTGGCGGGCATCTTTACGGCCGTCGCTTTCGGGAGTCCGGGCGCGAATCTAAATCCGGCGATCACTTTGACTGTGGCGCTGCTGTCAGGAAACTGGGCTAACGTTGGTCTCTTCTGGGTGGCGCAAATTTTGGGCGCTTTCGCAGGGGCGACTCTGGTGTGGATGACTTATCTTGCACATTGGAAAATTACGCCCGATGCGGGGGCAAAGCTGGCGATATTTTGTACAGCACCGGCCATTCGGAATCTTCCTGCAAATCTACTGACTGAAATTATTGCTACTACTTGTCTGATTGTGGTTGGCTTCAGCTTTGGGAGTAAGGCCGTTTCTGCCACCGGGCTTCCGGCGGGATTCGGGCCGTGGTTGTGGGGAGTCCTGGTGTGGGCGCTGGGCCTGAGCCTTGGCGGTCCTACGGGATATGCGATGAACCCTGCTCGTGACTTTGGGCCGCGAGCGGCGCACGCTATCCTGCCGATCAGCGACAAAGGAAATTCGGATTGGGGATACGCGCTGGTGCCGATTTTTGGCCCGCTGATCGCTGGCGGAATTGGGGCTGCGATTATCAAAATGGCGGCCGTGTTGTAATTGCGCTGATGATTTTGTTTATGGGTGAAAGAGTCAGAGTCAGAATCTTTACCACAGGGGACACGGAGGAACACAGGGGGATTAGTGCTTCACTGCAGAGGAACACAGCTAACGACCTGACTAAGAAGTCTCACTATGAACCGAACGGACATGTGGCGCCGCATCGAAGCACATCCCAAAGTATGGGACATGATTGTGGTGGGCGGCGGCGCGACAGGTGTGGGCGTTGCTATCGACGCGGCTTCGCGCGGCTATGACGTGCTGCTGCTGGAGCAGAGCGACTTCGGCAAAGGGACATCCAGCCGAAGCACTAAGCTGGCGCATGGCGGCGTCCGCTATTTGGAACAAGGTGACATCGGGCTGGTGATGCAGGCGCTCAAGGAGCGCGGACTCCTTCTGCAAAATGCTCCTCATCTGGTTTGGGATCTCGCGTTCGTGGTGCCGAATTATGACTGGTGGGAGGCTCCGTTCTACGGGCTTGGTCTTAAGCTATATCAACTGCTGGCCGGAAAATACGGCTTTGGAATCTCACGCATTCTTTCCAGAGAAGAGACACTCGCACATCTGCCCACATTGAAGACGGAGGGCCTGCGAGGCGGCGCGGTTTACTACGATGGACAATTCGACGATGCGCGGCTGCTTATCCACATGGTAACTACGGCCTTCGAGCAGGGTGCGACTTTGCTCAATTATGCTGAAGTCGCGGGATTGACTAAGGACGCTCAGGGATTTGTGGACGGCGTCCGTGCCCGCGACGTCGAGACAGGGAACGAATTTGTTGCAAGCGCGAAAGTTGTGGTCAACGCTACAGGTGCGTTCAGCGATCTGCTTCGGTTCAAGGCGGAACCTTCAGGTGAATCGATGATCGTGCCCAGCCAAGGCATTCATCTGGTGTTCGATTCCAGCTTCTTACAGGGAGACAGCGCCATCATGGTTCCTCACACCAGCGATGGGCGCGTGCTGTTTGCGATTCCTTGGCACGGTCATACTCTTGTTGGAACTACGGATACTCCCATTGCTGCTGCGACGCTTGAGCCGGTCGCCATGGAGCAGGAGATCGAATTCATTCTTACAACTGCCGCGCAATATCTGACCAAAGCGCCTACACGTGATGATGTGTTGAGCGTGTTCGCCGGAGTGCGGCCACTGGTGCGGGCTTCGGGCGTGGCGAAAGGCATGGTAGGAACTTCGGCACTGTCGCGTGATCATGTTGTTCACATCGATCGTTCTGGCCTGGTCACGATCTGTGGTGGAAAGTGGACTACTTACCGGCATATGGCCGAGGACTGTGTCGATCAGGCAGCTACGCTGGCGCAATTGCCGGACAGACCGTGCGTGACGCATCATTTGAACATTCACGGATTCCATAACGCCGCGAAACAATTTGGGGCGTTGGCCGTTTATGGTTCGGATGCATACGAGATTCGCAAGCTGATTGACGCTGACACTGCGCTTGGCGAACCTTTACATTCCGCTCTGCCCTACGTGAAGGCGGAAGTTATATGGGCGGTACGACAGGAAATGGCTCGCACGGTTGAGGATGTATTGGCAAGGCGTACGCGCGCGCTTTTCTTGAATGCACGGGCGGCTCTGGCGATGGCTCCCGCGGTCGCGGAGTTGATGGCTTCAGAATTGGGCTGGGATGAGGTCACACGCGCGAAACAGTTGGCTGCATTTGGCGAGGTGGCTTCGAACTATATGCTTCGTTCGTAAATCATTCGTGAATCAATGCTCTGTGCAGTGACGTTCCTAATTAAGAGTAAATAGATATGAAGGAGAAGCAGCAAACGATTGGTTGATTGCGTCAAATTCATTGTGATAATGCCGATTTTGCAGGGAACTTTCCGCCAAATCCCTTTCTGCTTTTAGGGTAATCGCCATGCAAAACGCAACCCCGGTGGGCATTGCGGTGCTTGTGCTGGAACTCGTGCCAGCAGCCGCGTTTGGGCTTGCAGGGGAACGGATTGGACGAGCGTGCGCGCGCTGGCCATCCGCGGTACGAACCATATTGCCGGTGTCGTGTGCCCTGCCTTACGTTCTGGTTTCGCTGTCGCAACACATGTTCTCATGGGGATGGTGTGCTCTCTACACCTTGCTGCCCGTAGCGATTGCATGGCTGCTGAGGCAGGCCGCGATCTCCGATCCTGAACAGCGTGGTAATTGGCGGGATGCGATTATTCTTCTTTCGTTGGGGCTGGCGGTTGACTTGCGCTGGTTCGAGCGGGCTTGGCCTGGCGGACTTGCCGGCCTGGGGAAATTACTTCTGGTCGATGCAGCTTTGTATGGATTTGTTGCGATCCGGCGGCTCAGTGGAACCGGTTTTGACTTTCACTTCCACTGGAGTGATTGGAAGAGTGGGCTGCGGGAGCTGGTTTTCTTTACACCGTTGGTTGTGGGGCTCGGGCTGGCGCTCGGATTTCTTCATCCGCATGGGAATGTGCCGCAGCTGTCGATGATTTTGAAGTGGACCTATATTTTTATTTTCATTGCGGTTCCGGAGGAGCTTTTTTTTCGCGCGTGGGTGCAAAACCTGCTGGAACGACGAGTGGGACGACGCACGGCACTTGCAATTACGGCGGTGGTGTTCGGCCTCTCGCATTTCAACAAACGATCGACACGCTTCAACTGGCGCTACGTCATACTGGCAAGCATCGCCGGGATATTCTACGGGCGGGCATGGCGCGAGCGACGGCGAGTTCCGGCCTCGGCGATTACGCACGCTAGCGTCGATGCCATCTGGTCGTTTTGGTTTTGAACCGGCGCCGGACTATAACAAGGATAGAGACGAAGCAAAATGGCAGTTGAGTCAAGAATTCTCCCCACTGAGGCGTCCTCAAATCCCCTAACCGGCAAGGTCTGGAGCCTTACGGTACCCTCCGCATATCGGCGGTACTTTATTTGGGCAGAGATCATCTTTGTGTTTTTATTCTTGGAATTTGCCCTTTGGGCGCCGACTCGGGAAATTCGAAACCGCTGGGCGCTCATTGCGATGATCTCGATTCTCGTCTTCGTTCTGATCGACAGGCCGTCGCTGGAGCGACTCGGCCTGCGCTTGCCGAAAACGTTCGGCGCCAGCGTAGTGTTGGGAATCGGTTTTGCAACGGTTATCTTGATGGTAGTTCTGGTGAACTGGGCGGGGGGGCAAATTCCCGCGAATCCGACCTGGCCGAATTTGCGGTCGGTCTGGGGATACCTGATTTGGGCGCTGATTCAGGAATTTATACTGCAATCATTTTTCTTCAACCGCTTTGAGCAGCTCTATGGAGGCTCCTCTGCTGTATGGCTTGCGGCCACGCTCTTTGCCGCTGCCCATTTGCCCAGTCCCGTGCTCACGACGGCTACCCTTGTCGGTGCGCTCCTCTTCTGCGAGATGTACCGGCGCTTTCGCAGTATCTATCCCATCGGGATCATTCATGCCATGCTGGGGTTGACGATTTTTCTGGTGACGCCCGATAGCCTGCTGCACCACATGCGGGTGGGGATTGGGTATCTGCAGTATTAAGGTGTGATCGCGCATTGATCTGACTGGGCCGGGCGGGGATGCCCGGCTCTCCACTAGCCCGCGCCCACTAGCTGACGGCTTTATGGCGGAATTGCCGCAAACCGACTGCGAGAAAGAGTACGTCGAAGATCGCCAGGGCTATTAATACAACCAATACTGGAAGGTGCGGGAATTGCGGTACGAGGGTTCCACGCAGGCCTTCGCTCGCGTACACGAGAGGATTGATGAGAACTACTTTTTGCAGGATTGGAAAATGGTCTAAGGCGCTCCAAGGATAATAGGCGCAGCCGAAAAAGATCATCGGCGTGAGGACCATGCTGAACATCAAGCCGATGTGGGTCTGGTTGATGCTGCAGCCTAGAGCCAAACCTCCGCAGGCTGAGAAGAGCGCCACGAGGATGGTGACGAAGGCGAAGCTCAGCGGAGAATCGATATTTAATCCAACTCCGGGGCGAAGCAACAACCATGCTGTTGGGATTACGACCAGTCCCGCAACAATTGCTTGCGCTGTGCCAAAAATTACTTTCTCGATAGCCAGCCAGTGGATTTCTATCGGAGCCAGTAGACGGTCTTCGATCTCGCGGGTGAATTGGAATTCGGCGATCAACGGCATGGCGACAGCCCACACGCCGGTAAACACCATGCTGATTGCCATTATTCCGGGCAAGAGCAGGCTCTTGTAAGCGGGAGGCATGTAGCCGCTGCTTACCATCACGCGGCCGAAGATAAAGACAAACATCATCGGCTGCAAGAATGTTTGCAGCAGCAAGGGAATGAAGTTGCGGCGGGCGACGTGAGCATCGCGACCAAGCAGAGCGAAAAAAGTCTTCCAGTTCAATCGCGCAAGCTCCTTCCGGTGTGGTGCAGGAAAAGATTCTCCAGGCTGGGCTCCAAGATGTGGACGTCGCACAATTCGACCGAGTTAGAGGAGGCCAGATTGGCAATCTCGGAGATGAGAGAGCCTCCGCGGTCGGCGTACACGTCAGCCGAGTCGTTTTCGTTTATGCCAGTATTGGGGCGCACTTCTCTCACACCGGCCAGGGTCTGGAGATGCTGCAACAATTCTGGAGAGTGGTTACCAAAACGCAACCGCAGCAAATATCCGCCAGGAACCGAAGCCTTCAACTCCGCAGGAGTGCCGAGGGCAATGTTGCGGCCATGATCGATGATGGCCAGACGCTGGCACAGGGCATCCGCCTCTTCGAGGTTGTGCGTGGTCAGAAGGATGGTTTTGCCGCGCTGGTTGTATTCACGAATGATCTCCCAGAGAAGCAGACGGGTTTGCGGATCGAGGCCGGCGCTCGGCTCATCCAGAAAAAGGATTTGAGGATCGTGCATCATGGCGCGGGCGATGGCGAGGCGCTGCATCATGCCGCCGGAGAATCCGCGAACCATCTGATCGGCGCGGTCGTTGAGTTTGAAGCGATCAAGCAATTCCTTCGCTCGATCGGCGCGCTCCCGCGATTCGATGCCGAAATAAGCGCCGTGATAGAGCAGAATTTCGCGAGCGGTCAGAGAAAAATCAAGGTTGGGACGCTGCGCAACGACTCCGATGAGGCGCTTGACTTTGACCTGTTCCGCCCATACGTCATATTCGCCAATCCACGCCTGGCCGCTGCTTGGCCGGACGCGCGTGGTAAGAATTCCGACCGTCGTCGATTTGCCTGCGCCGTTCGGTCCTAACAGGCCGAATATTTCTCCGGGCAAGATCTCCAGCGACAGGCCGTCGAGAGCGACGATCTCAGATTTAGGCTGCTTGTTCTTCTTGCCGCGCGCGGTATTGAAAGCGAAGCCGCCGCCGGAGGCGAGAGGCGGCGGTGAAGTGTAGATCTTGCGTAAGTCGCGAGTTCGAATGCCAGCCAGCACGCCAGACTCCCCAAAAATATTAAGAGTCCGTTTAGCATATCAAAACTTTCAGGGAATCCGTTTTCTCGCAATTGCGTGGATTTGATTGATGAGAAATTCTTGTCGACAACTCAATCGACGCAGGCCAGAAGTAACAAATCAGTCAATAAAACTATAGGGAAAACTCACAAAACTCTACAGTTTGGGGCATATGGGAGCGGTATGATCCAAAGCAGATATGACTGGAGCCAGAGAGCACCGATCGGCCGCGCGATGCTATGAACAATTCTGGTCTTAATTTTCTAGTGATTTTTCCAGTAACCAAGTGCAGGCTGCGCCTGGAGTTCATTTTCCTGTTCGTCTTCTTATTTCATGGTGTTGTGTTTTACCCCCAGCTCCTACGGGGACAAGCGGTTCCACCGGCGACAGGGCTCAGGACGATCCACGGCATTGTGAAATCGGGGAATATGCCGATTCCGGGTGCTGGAGTTTCTGCCACGAATACGGCCACGAAGGAACAAGTCAATACCTCGACGGATGTCGACGGCAGTTATTCGTTGCGCGTTCTGGCTGATGGACACTATAGCGTGCGAGTACAGATGGCGGCATTCTCTGCCAGCGCGCGCGAGGTGGAACTGGATGCGGGCCATCCAGATGTGCTGACGAATTTTGAGTTGATACTGCTGTCTCGGGCGCATGAGGTTCCTAACGAACCGCAACGACAAGCGAGTACGGGCAGGCGCGGATTTCAGAACCTTTCGGTGTTTCAGAGTGAGGCGGGGCAGGATTCCGGTGGCAGTTCGATGGCTGACATTGCGCCTTCTGGTATGCCGGTTCCAGGAGCCGCGCAAAATGGAGCGACGGAATCGGTGGCGGTTTCTGGCAACACCACTAATTCGTTCAATGCGATGAGCGCCGACGAAATGCAGCAACGCTTCAATGATGCCCGGCAACAGGGCGGAGGATTCGGCGGTGGAGGCGGATTTGGCGGCGGTCCGGGAGGAGGTCGCGGCGGCGGCGGTGGCGGCATGGTTTTTAGCCGCAGGGGTTTTGATATCAACCGACCCCATGGATCGATCTATTACGGAGTCGGCGATTCGGCGCTGAATGCTTCACCATTTTCGCTTACGGGCGCGCCGACCGAAAAACCGGCGTATCTACAAAACAGTTTTGGTGGATCCGTGGGCGGACCGCTGAATATTCCGCATATCTATCATGGCGGGAGCAAGACTTTTTACTTCTTTAACTTCAACGGAAAGCACGGAGAGAATCCTTTCGATCAGTTTTCAACGGTACCGACGGTCCTCGAGCGGCAGGGGAACTTTTCTCAGTCCACATACAGTTCAGGGGCAGCGGTAGAGATTTTCAATCCAGCGACGAACGCCCCATTCCCATGCAACCCTACCTGCAACACGATTCCGCAAATTAACCCGGCGGCACAAGGATTGCTGAACTATATCCCGTTGCCGAATCTCCCGGGCACTACGCAAAACTTCCACTACGTAACGGCGGCCACCAGCGACAGCGACGATCTGAACGTGCGGGTGAACCATAGCTTTGGCGCGGCGCCGGCGGGCGGACGGCGCGGCGGTGGAGGACGCAACGCTCCGCGGAATAGCCTACAGGTGGGCTTCCACTACCACCAAACTACCGCGACGCTGACGAATCCGTTCCCGAGCGTAGGAGGAAGCACAACGGTTCGAAGTTTTGACATTCCGGTGTCCTACACGCGCAGTATCGGAAAGCTGACTAACATTGTTCGCGCTGACTTCAACCGCAACCGCACGCGCACCCAGAATCTATATGCTTTCAATAATGATATTGCGAGTGCGCTCGGAATCACGGGAGTTTCTACGAATCCATTCGACTGGGGACTGCCGAATCTGTCTTTTACGAACTTCGCCAGTCTTTCCGATACGACTCCTTCGCTCAACCGAAGCCAGACCTATACCTTTTCTGACAATGTGATCTGGAATCATGGCAAGCACACTTGGCGCTGGGGTGGGGATTTCCGGCGGGTGCAGGTCAACACAGACACGGATAGCAACCCGCGCGGCTCGTTTGTATTTTCAGGTACCAACACAGCGCAGTTCAATGGAAGCACCCAGATTCCTAACACGGGATATGACTTTGCCGACTTTTTGCTTGGATTGCCGCAGCAGACTTCTGTGCAGTTTGGACAAGGCAGTTACTTTCGAGGCAACTACTGGGATCTCTATGCGCAGGACGAGTGGAAAATGCGCGGGAACCTGACGCTTAATCTCGGCGTGCGCTATGAGTATGTTTCGCCGTTGACGGAGATCAATAATCGCATTGTGAACCTCGAGCTTTCTCCCGGGGTGCTGACGCAGACGCCGCCATACAGCGTGACGCCAGTGACGCCGGGCGCCAACGGCGTGCCGGACAGCCTGGTGCGCCCAGATCGCAGAGGTTTTGCGCCACGTATCGGTTTCGCCTGGAAGCCGCTTCCTAATACGGTTGTGCGTGGCGGATATGGCATCAACTACAACACTGGTGCGTATCAAGGTATCGCGCAGCAGCTTGCTTTGCAGCCGCCATTCGCCACCACTTCAACCAATGTACAGACAACTCCGGGGGAATTAACTTTGCAAGATGGATTTCCGGCGGCAACCGGCATTACGAATAACTATGCGGTGAATCCGAATTACCGGTTTGGTTATGTGCAGATTCGTAATCTGGACATTCAACAACAGATTCGTCCGACGCTGCTGCTTAATCTTGATTACACGGGAACAAAGGGAACGAATCTCGACATTCTGGAAGCTCCGAACCGAACCTTAGGCGGGATTCTCGTTCCCGGCGTTCAAGCCTTCACTTATGAGAATTCGGTGGCGGATCAAGAGGCCAATGCGCTCTCGGTACGTGTGCGCAAACGTCTCGCGTCAGGATTCTCGGTCGGTGGGACTTATACGTTCTCCAAGTCTCTGGATGACGCGTCGTCCATTGGTGCCGGAGCAACGTCAGTTGCGAGCAGCCCCGGATTGGGCGCTGGTGGCACGGGTGCGGCAGGAGCCAGTGCTTCAACGAATGGAGGCGCCGCCAATGTCGCGCAAAATCCTCTTGATCTTTCGGCGGAGCGCGGACTTTCCAGCTTCAACCAGACACACAAATTCACCGCGGATTATTTGTTGGAGCTGCCATTCGGGCATGACAAACGCTGGCTCACTGGGAATACGCCCTGGCGCGCCGTGCTTGGTGACTGGCAATGGAGTGGCGATTGGACGATTGCATCGGGGCTGCCGTTTACGCCGCGGCTGCTGAATAACCCCTGTGAGTTGAACGGCGGCACCACAGGCACGCTGCGGCCGAATCTGGTTCCCGGGCAATCGATAAGTTTGCCCAATCCTTCGATTGCAGAGTGGTTCAATACTGCTGCATTCGTGGGTCAGACAACATGTAGCTATGGCAATGCGCGCCGCAACAGCATCATCGGGCCCGGCAGCAAGGTGTTTGACATGGCCTTCACGAAAGTCTTCCCCTTAAAAGAAGCACGCGTGCTGGAGTTCAGGGCACAGGCTACGAACATTTTCAACCTTGTGAACTACTCCTCAATTGACACTACGGTTGACTCTCCCACGTTTGGCCGAGTCACGACGGTGGGAGGTATGCGGCAGTTCACCATTACATCCCGCTTTCGTTTTTGAGGAGGACGCTTTTGTTGAATGATCAATCTCGGGAGAAGAAAGACCGCGTGCATCTCCGGAATTGGATGCTCCGATTTGGACGCACTGCTAGAGGATTACGATGACCTTCACTTCAAACCAATTTGCCGACAGAGCCGTCGCGGTGCTGGTTACGCTCTCGCTTTTGTGTCCCGCTTTGCCCGGGCAAGAGCAGACAGACTATGTGTTCCACGCGGAATCGGATCTGGTGCTGGTCAATGTGACGGTGCGGGACAAGAACGGAAAGTTTGTGGCGGGATTGAAGCCATCGGATTTCACAATTCTTGAAGACAACAAGCCGCAGAAAATTGTCTCTTTTGATGTGGAGAACGTCGATGCTCTGCCCGCTGTGGATGTGGCGCAGGCAAAACCGCTGCCGGAGCCGACTGGGCAGCCGAGTGCACCGGCTTCGGCAACAGATACGGCATCCCAGTTCAAAGATCGGCGTCTGATTGTTTTATTTTTTGATCTCTCGGCCATGGAACCTGACGAGATCGATCATGCAGTAACGTCGGCCGAACACTATCTCGACGCGCAAATGTTGCCCGCGGATCTGGTGTCGATTATTTCGTTGGGAAGTTCGCTACTGGTGAATCAGGATTTCACTTCGGATCGGGCGCTCCTCAAGAAGCAGTTGGACGAATTCAGTACGGGGAGTGGGCAAGGATTTGAGGAAGGCACGACCGGGACGACCGAGGGCACGCCCGACTCCGGTCAGCCCTTTACGGCTGACGATACGGAGTACAACATCTTTAATACCGACCGGCGTCTGGAGGCGTTGCGATCAGTGGCGGAGAAGCTGGCTTACGTTCAGCAAAAGAAGTCGCTCATTTATTTTTCGAGCGGCATGGACCGCACCGGCATTGAGAATCAATCGGAACTGCGTGCGGCGGTGAATGCGGCGGTGCGCTCTAACCTCGCGATTTATACGATGGATATGCGCGGCCTGCAGGCGTTGGTCGCGGGCGGCGAAGCGCAGAATGCCAGTTTGCGCGGGGTCTCGGCATACTCAGGACAGGCTACGCTGAATGCTTTGAATTCGAATTTTACAACGCAGGAAACGCTGGTAACTCTAGCGAGCGACACTGGTGGACGGGCTTTTCTTGATTCCAACGATTTCAGCAAGATTTTTACCGGGGTGCAGCAAGATACGTCGACTTATTATCTGCTCGGGTATCACAGCACAAACGCCGCGCGCGATGGGCGTTACCGGCGCATCGTCGTGAAGAGCAGTCTTCCGGGAGTGAAGATCGACTATCGGCGCGGTTACTACGCGCCTGCGGATTATCAGCATTCCACGAAAGACGACAAGGAGCGGCAGTTGGAGGAGGAACTTGCCTCCGATCTGCCTGCCACGGATTTCCCGCTGTATCTAGGCGTCTCATATTTCCGGTTGGAGGGTAACAAGTTTTTTGTTCCGATCTCACTGGTGGTGCCAGGCTCGCAAATTCCTTTTGTCCGCAGCAGCGATCGTGACAAGGCGACGCTTGATGTGATTGGAATCGTGCTGGATAACGAACACCATCCTCTGAATAGAATTCGCGACACGGTGAAGCTCGCGGTAAATACTTCAACCGAAGTCCAGAAAAAGAATGTGCAGTACGACACGGGGATGAGCCTGCTTAGCGGCAAATATCACTTGAAATTTGTTGTGCGCGAGAATCAGACGGGGCGCATGGGATCGTTCGAAAGCGACATCGAAGTGCCTGAATTAAAGGGGCAGCCGATGAAGATGAGTTCAGTTGTGCTGGCCAGCCAGATTCAAACAGTAAAGAAAAGTGCGAATCTAAATCCGTTGATCCGGGACGGTTCCGAAATTATTCCGAACATCACCCATGTTTTCTCGGCTTCACAACATTTGTTTTTTTACTACGAGGTATATGATCCGGCGGTGGGAACGGCTTCCGCCGGTTCTCCAATCGGGGCAGCGAACAAACCTGGCATACGACTTTTGTCGAACGTGGCTTTCTTCCAAGGCAAAGCGAAATCCTATGAGAGCTCCCTGGTTGAGTTGACGGAATTGAATGCGCGAGATCGGAAAGCTGCGGTCTTTCAGTTAGATGTGCCGCTCACATCGCTCAAACCTGGTTTTTATACCTGTCAGATAAACGTGATCGATGATGCTGGAGGACGTTTCCTGTTTCCGCGGCTGGCATTGCTGATTCGCCCGGAAACTTCAGGCGCAGCCCCAAATGCGGCGCACTGAAATACGCTCTGGCCCTGTAATCGTTTAGTCTTGCACAGTTTCCTCTCTCCTCTTTCCCCTTGACACTCCAACGGCAAAAAGAGCAATATTTATGCGGTATTAAACGGATTTAATACAGGCCATCCCCGTGGCCAGGAGTAAGTCATGTTGCCTTCCAGGTTGTGCCTCTCGACCCGATTTCGACTCATTTCTTTCGCCAGTTTTTTAGTCGTCCTGTTTGCCTGCGCTATGCCGGGGTGGGCGCAGACTTCTTTCGTGCGGGTCAGTCAGGTTGGATACGAGGCCGGAGCGACGCCTTTTCGTGCGTACTTGATGTCCACAAAGATAGTAAGTGGAGCTACTTTCAAGGTCGTCAATTCGAAAGGTGTCACCGCATATTCAGGTCATGTCGGCGCTTTGCTTGGCAAGTGGGGTCACAGCAAGAAAGTTACGTACGACGTGTACGCCATTGACTTCAATGTTCCTGGAGGCGACCTCTACACGATCTCGGTATCGGGAGTGAGGGAAACTTCTCCGCATTTCGCGGTGGATGGGCCGGATGCGCTGTATTCCGGCTTGCTTCTGAATACTTTGTTTTTTTATGAAACGCAACGCGACGGAGCGAACTTTGTCCCCAACGCGCTGCGCACGGGGCCTGGGCACCTGACGGATGAGAGCGCGCGAGTTTATGAGACGCCTCCGCTCGACGGCAACGACGATGTCGACAATGTGCCGCCGACACCTCCATTCGTATCGACGCAACTGCCGAACATCAATGCCTCGGGAGGATGGTGGGATGCGGGCGACTACATGAAATATGTCGAAACCGTCAGCTATACGACTGCACTGATGCAGATTGGGGTTCGCGATTTTCCGAATCAGATGGGCGCGAATGCAAAGCCAAATCCTCCTGCGCCGCCGGGCTCTCTTTCTTATGCGGGCAACAGCGGTCCGGGAGCGCCAGCGTCATCCGACTTCACTGATGAAGCGAAGTTTGGAATCAACTGGCTCATGAAGATGTGGGATGACCAAACGCAAACTCTGTACTATCAGGTCGACAACAGTCAGGACTGGGATTATTACGGCGAGGGCAATCCCAGTTCAGCGACGGGCAATTGCGGCGGAACGTATGCAACACCTTACTGTTTGATCACCGAATACGACATCTGGACGTTGCCTCAGGCGGCTGACAATTACGAGGAGCCGGGAGATCCCCAGCCTTGCGATGCCTACACGACATTTTTTATCTGTCATCGCCCAGTATTTGTGGCTGGCCCCGCAGGTTCGCCGATCAGCCCTAATCTTGCGGGCCGGTTGGCGGCGGATTTTGCGCTGTGCTATCAGCTCAACCGCACCACGAATCGTTCTTTGGCGAATAAGTGCCTCAAGAATGCAGAGGATATTTTTGCGCTTGCGAATACCTCGTATCCCGATCCTGCACCCGCAGAATATGGAGGCACTTGCGCCAAATGCCTGCTCACCATTGCTCCGTTTGACGGTTATCCCGAAAATGTTTGGGAAGATGACATGGAATTGGGAGCAACGGAACTATATTTCGCGTTGCAATCGGCTGTGGAAAGTAAAGATCTGTCCGCCGGGCTTCCGCACACAAATTCCAACGATTATTTGCAGCAGGCAGCGCAGTACGCTCGAAATTACATCACGAACATCTACGATCCGGGATATGCCGACACGCTTAATCTCTACGACGTAAGCGGTCTGGCACATTTCGAACTGTATCGAGCATTGAACATGGCGGGAGATCCGAGCGGCTTGGCCGTTTCACAAGCGAGCATTCGCCAACAATTTCTGCGGCAGGTCAATGACGCGATCGCCCAAGCTGGCACGGATCCCTGGGGCTTCGGATATCAGTGGAGTGACGGCGATACTACTTCGCATGGCGCCGGTTTGTCGGTGATGGCTAGCGAAGCGTATTACCTTACGAAGTCCAAGAGGTACGACACCTACTCGCAGAGATGGCTGGCCAATATACTCGGCACGAATGCGTGGGGTTCATCGTTTATTGTGGGCGATGGAAGCACATTTCCAAATTGTATTCAGCACCAGGTGGCAAACCTGGCTGGTGCGCTGGACGGGAGTTCTGGAGGCACGCCAGTGCTTTGGGGTGCTGCGTCCGAGGGCCCAGCCAGTAATACCACTTCGGGCCTGCTTGACGGCATGAATCTGTGCCCGGCTAACGGAGTTGACACCTTCAGAAAATTCAATGGAAACGCAGGCGCGTTTGATCCGTCACAAGTCGCGGTGTATCAAGACAACATGCAGTCTTACAGCACCACGGAGCCGGGGATTGATCTGACCTCGACATCGTTTCTCATGTGGTCTTGGAGGTTAGCGCAGCACCCCAGCTTCTGAGATCTCCTCCTCTTGCATTTTGACTTCAGTCGCAATTACGCCGCGCGTACTGATTCGCCAATCTCGCGTAGCGTGTTTTCGTCAAGTTTGAGCGATGCTGCGGCAATATTCTCTTCGAGATGTTCCACGCGAGACGTTCCGGGAATCGGGAGCATGACGGGCGAGCGCCACAGCAGCCACGCGAGTGCAAGCTGAGAAGTCGTAATATTTAATCGAGCGGCCGCGCGAGCGAGCACACTGCCCGCGGCACTCAATTTGCCAGACCCGAGCGGAAACCACGGAATGAATCCAATATTTTCGCGCTCGCAATAATCGAGAACAGCTTCGGCTCCGCGATCAGCCACGCTATAACGGTTCTGTACGGTAACGATGGGTACAATCTTACGGGCATGCTCGATCTGCGCAACGCTGACTTCGGAGAGCCCGATGTGCTTGATCTTGCCCTGAGTTTGTAGATCTTTTAGCGTTCCGAGTTGATCTTCCGCTGGAAACTTGGAGTCAATGCGATGGAGTTGGAAAAGATCAATGCGGTCAAGGCGCAGGCGGCGCAAAGTGCCTTCGCACGCAGCGCGCAAATGTTCTGGCCGGCCGTTCTCCGTCCACTGATCCGGTCCAGGACGATCAAAACCAGCTTTGGTGGCGATCACTAAGCCCGCTGGATACGGATATAAAGCCTCCGCGATGATCTCTTCACTGACCCCAGGGCCGTAGGAATCGGCTGTGTCGATGAAATTAATTCCCAGCTCAACCGCTCGCCGTAGCACTCGGATCGCCTCGGCCCGATCTCGCGGTTCACCCCAAACTCCCTTACCAGTGATTCTCATGGCGCCAAAGCCAAGCCTATGGATGGAAAGGTCGCCGCCAATACGGAAATCGCCAGAGTCGGCCGCCGACAATCTGTTCGTCGCATTATTTGGCGCATTATTTGGCGCATTATTTGGCACTATGCCGATGGGATTTGATTGTGTTTTCATTCTAAGTTTCATTTTCCTTTTCCTTTCCCGTAACGAGCCTTCCCTACATTCGATGCACGGCTTCGGTTATTCGAAGCAGCCCCTATGCCGCCGCAAGATAGCTCATGCGGCGAAGAACAAGAAACACTGATCGAAAAGGCAAGACAGATTCGCGGCCGGCGAAGGCTTTTGAGAGAGCTTAAACCGAAGAGCAGAACTGTGGAGAATCTTGGAACGCCGCCCTCAATTCCAACCTCAAAACTTGACCATGATGTCGATGTCGACTAGATGCTCGTCCCTGCGCAGATCAGGAAACCATACGCTGCTGCCTTGTGCTCCACAGGCTGTTTGCGCGGCGCTGAGCGTCAATGCGCCTGATGTGTTCCCATCGTTGCACGCAAAGAATTGTGGAAACCCATTGTTGGTATAGGGCACTCCTCCCGATCCCGGAGGGGTAACTCCACCGTGACCGGTCCAGTACGGCACACTCGCGTGGCGATAGTCATACTCCCAACGGAAAGTAATCCATTGCTTCGGCATGTAATCGAACGTTACTGAACTATCCCAGGCTTTAAATGGGTCTCCGGGATTCTCGGTAAAGTAAGGCGAGTTGATCGCGGCGGAGGAGGCGGTTTCTCCATTGATGGGCGGGAGTAGGACAAGATAGCGTCCCGGATTGTTAATTTGGCCGCCGCCAATGGTCAATCCGAACGTATCTTTCTTAAACCAGGTGCGGTCGTAAATCATGTAGCCGATAAAGCTCTGCTTGGGATTGATGGTTCCATTCGGGCCCGGCGTATTGCCATGGCAGCTCACGCCGCCGCCAAACTCGCAACCCAAATCGCCGGTGAATGAGAATGCCATTTTGTCGAGGCGGTTTCCCGGTTTGTCGAAATACTTGATCTCGATGCTGTTATCGGTGTGGATGCGACCGCGATTCGGTACGTAGAGGTCGTCGTGGCCGAGACCGTAATTGTTCGAGACGATATTTACCCAAGGTTTTGGAGTCCACTTGATCTGCCCACCCAATCCCTTTCGCGAATTGGACGACCCGTATGATTGCCATCCGTTAATCAACCACGGCTCGATCTTCAAATGAGGTGTGGGGAAAATCTGCACACGCAAGCCTTCGAAAAACCAGGGTGTGTTGGAGGAGACATACGAAGGTTGGTAGGCCCAATTATCAAAATTGTAATAACTGAAGAGGCCGATGTAGGACATGAAGATTCCGGCATCAATATTGATTCCGTTCAACGCGCTCACGTGATAACCGCCGTACGCTTCAGATATGTAGCGATCGGCATCGGCAATATTCCATTGCCCCTTGGAGTAACTGGGGTCATTACGCACGGTTGCCGTGGAATACAGGCCAAATTGAGTCATGAATCGAGCGCGAACATTGTCATAGTGGAAATCACCACCGATGCCGAGCTGCTCCAACTGGATTTCGTTCGAGCGAAACAGTTCACTCGATCCGCCCATCGAATTGTCGATTGGTTTATTGAAATCGTAAGTATAGGTAACATCTGCACGGATTTCAGGAGTGAAGAACTTGGAATCAAAAGCTGTGTCTTTGTTGCGCGGGTTGCCATTCAACCAAGTCCAGTCCCAATCCGAAAAAGGTGCGATCTTTTCCTTTTTTGTGGGCGCGGTAACTGAGGAATCGCTCGCAGCTTGTGCCATCGTGGCCTGCGGCGGCACAGTTACTGGCGCTGGTTCCGGAGCTTTTGCTGGAGCGACCGTCGCCGCAGATGTCGCCGCAGAAACGTCCGGCGCTGCGGCTCGACTTTTTAGTTCGGCTTCGAGCTGCTCGATGCGCGCTTTCATAGCGGCCAGCTCTTCTTGGATCTCAGCCACGGATGGATCGGGCGCGGGCGCTGGGTTGGCAGAAGCATCCGTTTGTCTCTGCGCGTAACAATGAGGAGCCTCACCAATAACCAGGCTTACGTGGAGCATTAGAGGGAGGGCTGAAACCGTTATGGTTTTATGCGCAAAAGCTTTGGTGATTTTCAAGTTGCATCCTTCTCCGGCCTGCAGCCCGGTTCTTTCACTCGATTTCTTGTCTCTTTTCTTTGTGATCGAGCTAGCATCAGAGCGGAAAAGGCGTAAGGATTGGGTAAAGAGTTTATAAAGAGCACATAAACACTCCGGGGCGGCGAGCCCTTGCTCCTCTTATATCGATATAATTTGCTGACGCTTATGGACAGGGTTACGTCCGTGATTCGCTGGCTTTTCGATTCGAAACACGGCGCATCTGATCGCGTGATTCCGCGCTGGATCTTCTTGCGGGCGCTTGGCTGTATTTATTTTTCCGCCTTCTTCTCACTTGTCTTTCAAATTCGCGGGCTGATTGGGCCGGAAGGAATTCTTCCGGCGGGTGAATATCTGCGCGCCGTATCAGGTTCGGTCGGCTACATCCGCGGGCTGTGGTTTGTGCCTACTTTGCTTTGGCTGGCGAGCGGGCCACATATGCTGACCGTCCTATGTTGGGTGGGGTTGGGCGCGTCGCTTCTGTTAGCTCTGAATTTGTGGCCACGCGGAATGCTGGTGATTTGTTTCCTGTGCTTCTTATCGTTCGTCAGCGCCGCGCAGGATTTTTCCAGTTACCAGTCCGACGGGATGCTGCTCGAAGCCGGATTTATTGCTTTATTTTTTGCTCCCGCTGGATTTCGCCCCGGTATGGGTGCGGCATCGCCGCCATCGCGCGCCAGTTTGTTTCTGCTGCTATGGGAGTGGTTTCGTATCTACTTCGAGTCGGGGGTCGCGAAGATTATTGGTGGAGATCCCGAGTGGCGGAATTTTACGGCGATGGATGAGTACTATCAGAATGGTCCATTGCCTACGTGGATTGGCTGGTACATACAGCATTTGCCGCACTGGTTCCACGCTTCGACTGTTTTCGCGACGCTGGCGCTCGAACTGGTTTTGGTTTGGATGTTTATTCTGCCGCGACGCTGGCGAACTGTATGCTTCTTTATTGTTACTCCGTGGCAAATGGTAGTTATTCTTACCGCCAACTACACATTTCTAAACTATCTGGTGCTGATGCTGGGATTTCTCTTGCTGGATGATCGCTTTGTGCTGTGGCTTGTGCCGCAGCGGTGGAGAAATTTCTTTGCCGTTTGCGGTGTAGGTGAATCTGACGAGAAGCAGGAGGCGTCGGCAGAAGTTGCACAACATCCACAAGACAGGGCGCACGGTTGGAGAGATGGTTTCGTCCGGCAACTCAAGATGCTGAAGTTGTCTTTGGTCGCGGTTGTTCTCAGCTGGATTTTTTACGCAACGACGGTGGAGTTGATCTGGATGTTTTCTGAGATGCCGCTTCCGACCGCACCGGTGGCGGCGCTCGAGCCTTTTCGGATCGCCAATCGCTATGGACTTTTTGGCATTATGACCAGAGGCCGATATGAGATTGAGTTTCAGGGTTCAGAGGACGGTAAGACGTGGGTGGCATATCCGTTCCGTTACAAACCACAGGACCTGAGCACGGCGCCTGGGATTTATGCGCCGTATCAGCCGCGATTCGATTGGAACCTTTGGTTCGCTTCACTGGGCTCGTGGCGGGATTATCCGATTGTGCCCCGCACAGAAGTACGGCTGCTTTCCAATGATCGCGATGTTCTCACTCTTTTTGCGAAGAATCCTTTTCCGAACAAGCCTCCGCGTCAGGTGCGTGCGGTGATTTGGCAATACTGGTTCACATCTATGTCTGAAAGGCGGACACAGGGGCTGTGGTGGCGCCGACAATTTCTCGGACTCTACGCGCCGACGATTGAGCGCGAGGCGGATGGCACTCTGCGGGGCGTCGAGTGGCCTACGGTTGGTCCACGGGAGTAACGTCCTCCAGTGGAGCGATGAGCGTCTCGCCCGTCTAGGGCGCGGGTGGCCGGGCGGGGACGCCCGGCGCTCCACCTGACACATTTAGTCGCCGCCCCACTTCGATAACGCCATCTTCGCCGCATGATAGCCGCACATGCCATGCACGCCTCCGCCGGGCGGAGTGGATGCGGAGCAAATATAAATGTCGCGCGCTGACGTGGCGTAATATCGCCTTGTCGGCCGAAACAGAAGCTGGCCGATATCCATAGCGCCGCCTCCGATATCGCCTCCTATAAGATTCGCGTCCATGCTCTCAAGGTCGGTGGGAGAAAAGACACGGCGCGCCAAAATGCAATCGCGGAAGCCGGGAGCGAAGCGATCGATTTGATTCTCCAGGTTCTCAAGCGCACTTACGTTGGAGCCATTTGGCACATGACAATAAGCCCAGGCTGTATGTTTGCCTGCGGGAGCGCGCGTACTATCGAAAAGGCTGGGCTGTGCCAGCAGAACGAAAGGATGGTCGGCATTTTTCCCCATGCGCACTGCTTTTTCCGATGCGGCAATATCGTCGAAGCTTCCGCCTAGATGCACTGTTGCTGCCCGCAAACAATCGGGTGACTTCCAGGGAATGGGCTGGCTCAACGCGTAATCTACTTTGAAGACACCGGCTCCGTAGCGGTATCTGCTCAGCCGCTGCTTGTAGCTGTCAGATAATCTTTCGCCGCCAACTTTGACTAGCTGCCGCGGAGTCAGGTCGCAGAGGAGCAGATCGTAATTTGCCAATGCAGCCAAACTCTCGACCGGCGATGATGTGTGCAGCTTGCCGCCGAGAGTCGAGAGATATCCGCAGAGCGCATTGGTAAGAGACTGCGCACCGCCGCGAGGAATCGGCCATCCGACCGCGTGGGCTGGCGCTGCCATGAGGATGGCAAATGCCGCGCTCAACGGTTCGTCCAGGCTGAGGAAAGAATGGGCGGCTAGGCCGGCGAAGAGCGCACGGGTTCGCCCCTTCTGAAACCGGCTAGCGACCGATCGGGCTGACCGTAGCGCAACCATCCCAAACTGGGCCATCAGCCAGGGATGTCGGGGAAAAATAGAAATCGGACGCAGAACCTCGGGAGCAAACTCCGCCCAGTGCTCGACAAAGGGACGCATCAGCTTGTCCCAGGCGGGACCATCGACTCCGAGAGAATTTCTGTTTTGATCCAGGTCGCGTTCCAGCATCACGGCCGTGCCGTCATCGAGCGGATGCGCCAAGGCCGCGGGCGAATGAATCCACTCCAAACCGTAATCGGACAGAGGCAGTGACGAAAAGAATGGTGAGCCTGCGCCTAGCGGATAAACGGCGGATCCGAAATCGTGATGAAAGCCTGGCAAAGTTAATTCAAGGGTGCGCGCGGCTCCGCCGGGCGTCGACTCGGCTTCGAGCACGTCGACCTGCAACCCGGCCTGGGCTAGAACGATGGCCGCTGCCAGTCCATTGGGACCGGCTCCGATTACGCATGCTTTACGACTCATTGCGGATCACCTTGCAAACACCCGCTACCCTTAGCTTATGTGATTTCCGGAATGCTGTGGGCATTTTGAGCGATTAAGTCTTGGCGCTCAGCGATGGCATCTCTTGGCTGGCTCAGCGGTTGAAAGGATATTCCTGAATCCAGTGGAATCCACGGTTGACGAGTAAGAATTTGCTGCGGTCTACGAGATGCAGTTGCATGCGCATCTTGTGGTCACCCATTTCGCCATCGAGAATCAATTGATCTGGAGCCGGGCGCTGAAAGGTAAAGTTACTTTTGAAATTCTTGTCGCTGGATTTCTTCAACACAAGCGTGTTGTCGTTGACGTTGATTGAGACTCCATAATATGCGAACGAATCGTCCATACGCTGAAAGGCAATCGCCTCCGGAAAGTCAAAAATAGCTCGACGCCAACGATCGTAATCGTTGAGCAGGGGCGAGCGGATTTGGCCATCAATAGAAAGCTCGTCCACATTCCAAATGCCGTAGAGTGGCGATTTGGGACTACCGCCGCCGTAAGTGTGCCAATCGCCCCAACCACCGTAGACTGCAGTCCCGATCATCCAAAGGCCAAAGGCAAACTGGGCCGCGATCGCGATGAGATTGGCGCGGCGCGCCCTGAAAAGTTGAGGTTGTGTAGAAGGCGCGACAGTACGATTACGGAGGAAGAAATCGGCTAGACGTTGGAATTCAGGTGCGAGCAGGAACAAGGCCATCAGCAACAGGTGGAACGAAAACAGTTTGACTGGGACGTCGTAGGTCATGTTGAGCATGAAGACCTGGGTCATGTCAGCTACGCAAACAAGTGCGCCGAGCATCGTTGTCCGGGGGATGATGAGTAGGATTCCTCCGAGCATTTCAGCAGAGCCAGCAAACATTTCATACGCCGGAGAGGCTCCGATCGAAGACCACAAAACTCCCATCGGAGAGAAGTTACCGAAGGGCTCGATCAATCTGGTGAGATACGGGAAAGGCATTTGCAATGGAATGAGTTTTGCCATTCCATACCCAACCAGTTGTGAGGCGAGCGCAAAACGAATGAAGAGTCGAAACCATTTGTAGAGCGTGACGTAGTTCTTGCTCCGGCGGTCGAGAACCGACCAGATCGCCGTTGCCATCGCGGCGACGACCAGCAGGCAGAACGTCAAAACCCAGTCAAAGGTTTTGTCGCCGCTGCCGCTGCCTGAGAAAACCAGCGGGAGTTTGGCGTGGAAAATATGAGCGGCGGTCCAGAAGGTGACTTGTTTTATCGGCCAGAGCCCTGAAGGATCGATCGCTTCCATCTTGGGGACGGAAATCAGGCCGCCGACGATTTGCGTGCAAAGGCAATACAGTCCGAAATAGACGAAGCAGAAACGAAAGGCGACGCGCAGGCCAAGACTCCAGCGCGGAATGTCTGGCTCGTCCTGAAGTTCAGCGATCTGGGTCTGAGCGCTCATGATCTCTCGGAGCGCTAAAGTTTACATCAGACGCCCGGTTAAAATTTCGGATTTTTCCCTGCATCTCATCACCCATCTTCCGCGATTTCAGCGCTCGTGCGCATAACTAAACCGATGACGTTTTATTGCCGCTCACGGAAATATTGTATGGATGGGAATAAAAGAGCTACTGGCTAGTTTAACCTTATGGGGATGTCGGGAGCAGGCCCTCAATCCGATTTGTTCGAAGAAATGGCGATGCCACTTTTCGATCAGTTGTACAACTTCGCCCATTGGTTGACGCAGAATCGTGATGAGGCTGAAGACCTGGTTCAGGAAACGTACACAAAGGCGTTGAAAGGTTTTTCCTCTTTCCAATTAGGAACCAATTTTCGGGCATGGATGTATCGCATCTTACGGAACACGTTCTTAACCTCGCGCACAGGACTGAAAGCGACTTCGACTATCCCCCTTGATTTGGAGGAGGACGGACCAGAACGAGCAGTTGAGAATGACACTCCTGAAACGATTTTGATGAAAAACTCTAACTCTCAACTGGTGCAGAGTGCCATCGCCGACTTGCCGGTGCATTTTCGAGAGATCTTACTTCTATGCGAAGTGGAGGAAATGTCGTATCAGGAGATTGCGGAGACTCTTTCCATTCCGATCGGCACCGTGATGTCGCGGTTGTCGCGCGCCAGGAAAATATTGCGGGATAGCTTGCGGCCGCAGTTTCAGAGGACGAGTTAAAGGGATTACGGATCAATAGGGTCAGCTATGGTTTGCGAAGCTTGGAAGACAAAACTGGGTACCTACCTCGACGGTGAGCTTCCGGACGAGGAAATGCGCGCGTTCGACGCTCATGTCCGGAGCTGTCCGTCTTGCGCGGCGGATGCTCTTACGCGTGTACAGATGAAACGTGCGATTCATGTCGCGGGCAGGCGCTTTACTCCCAGCGCAGAGTTTCGGAGACGGATACAGCAGAGCATTGCAGCTAAGCCGCAGCGCAATTTCCAGCTGGGATGGATGCTAGCTTCGGTAGCTGTCCTCGGAATTATCCTGGCGGTCGTCGGAGTGACTTCAAGCTACAGAATACTATCCGGCAGAGAGCAGGCTTCACGAGATCAGGCCTTGCGAGATCAGGCCTTTGGCGAAATTGCTGACTTGCACGTAGCGACGCTGGCCAGTTCGTCGCCGGTAGATGTGATTTCTACGGACCGACACACTGTGAAGCCGTGGTTCCAGGGAAAGATTCCATTTGCCTTCAATTTGCCGGAGCTGCAGAACTCAGAATTCTCTCTGCTCGGAGGCCGGATGACCTATCTTGACCAAACGCCCGGGGCACAGCTGATCTATGATGTGCGGAAGCATCACATTTCTGTATTCATATTTCAGGAGAGGTTGTTGGAGTCAGAGTTGAAATTGCCAGCCAGCTTGCGCGAGAACACTCTGTCTCCGAAGAAATTGCCTTTTAATATGGAGACATGGAGTCAAGGCGGCCTTCGTTATTTCGTCATTGGTGACGCAGGTATGGCCGATATCGACAGCCTTGCGAAATTGTTTAAAGCCGCCGCATAGGCTTGAGGCTTGAACTGAGCACCGCGATAACCCGGCATATTGCCGCATATTCTCCTCCCGCAATTCTCTAATGCATAATGAGTCGTGACCTCCATCGAGGCCTCAAACACTCAGCGCGGCAGCGGGAGAATCGACGGCGTTGATCTGCTCCGCGGTATTGCCATCTTCTTTGTGTTGATGAATCACGTCAACATGCGCCTGCTGGGCGCCGAAGTACCTTACACCAATGGCCTACCCAAACAGCTTGTGTCGTCGCTGGTGTGGAATGGCCAGTTTGGCGTTCAGATATTCTTCGCGGTCTCAGGCTTCCTCATCACGGCAACAACCCTCAGGCGCTGGGGATCGCTGTCTCGTGTCAGCTTGCGCGGCTTCTACCTGATGCGTTTTGCTCGCATTGTGCCATTGCTACTCTCGCTGTTGGCCGTGCTAAGCCTGCTTCACTTCGCTCACGTTAAGTACTTCGTTGTCTCCGCAAAAACTGGGGGCCTTGGACGAGCGCTCTTCGCGGCACTCACCTTCCATGTCAACGTGCTGGAGGCTCGGAGCGGATACCTGCCAGGCAGTTGGGATATTTTGTGGTCGCTTTCCGTGGAAGAAATTTTCTATCTCTTCTTTCCGCTAGTTGCGCGGTTCCTCGGCCGTGGAAAGATGCTTATAGTGCTGCTCTTGGGCCTGGTCGTGATGGGACCATTCGCACGCACGGTGCTCACTCACGGCAATGAGGTTTGGAAAGAGTATTCCTACCTGGGAGGGATGGACGCCATTGCCCTTGGCTGTCTTACGGCGCTTTTGCTCTCACGATTTCGTTTCTCCTGTCGCGCTGTTTGGATACTTGCCATCGTCGGGTCTGCTCTCTTGATTTTGATTTTGGGCTTTTCGATTCGAGTTGAAGCCTGGGGTCTGGCTCGAAGCGGTCTGGATATGACCATCCTTGCGGTCGGTACCTGCATGGTCATCGCAGTGGTTACGCAGACGAAGTGGAGGAGTCCGCGTTTCATGAATCCCCTTTTGAATCTGGGCCAGCGCAGCTACGAGGTCTATCTCACGCACATGTTTATCGTTTTCGGTCTGTTTCAACTCTTCGTTCTGGCCGGGAAACCTATGAGCGCCGTGCCGGCGTTGTTCCTGGCTGTCATTTTCTTAGCGGGTCTCCTCGGCGAAGTGGTTGCCCGATTTTATTCCGAACCCATGAATCAGTTCATCCGGCAGCGTTATTCGCAACCGGAGGGAGACGCTCCACACTTACAATCTTTGGTGGAGCAGTAGATCATGGTCTCCGTAAGAATCGACAAGTGGCTCTGGGCAGCGAGATTCTTCAAGACACGATCATTGGCAGCGCGAGCCTGTGAGCTCGGCAGGATTCAGTCCAACGGGCAACCTGCCAAAGCTGCGCGTGATGTCCGGATTGGAGACATGCTGCGGGTGACTAACGATGGTGGTGATTTTCAGGTGGAAGTCCTGCTTCTCAGCGAGGTTCGCGGCCCGGCTTCGGTTGCGCAAACGCTCTACCGCGAAACGGAGGCGAGCCGCGAGCTACGCCTGAAGGTCGCAGCGGAGCGTCGGGCTATGAATCAGTTCGAAGAGTTGCCCGCAGGCAGGCCATCCAAGCGGGATCGGCGGCAAATCATTCAATTCCGCGGCAGAGGCTGAGCGGAGATAAGCGAACTGCCGTTGCTACTTCAGCCTTCCGGTATAGTGATTGGGAAAATGAACGCCAATCGACTATCTCTTGTCTTACTGACTCTCTGGCTAGCTGCGAGTCTTGCTCATGCTGCATCCTATCGATATTTTCGCATTGGAAATAAGGATGACATACAAACTAAACCCCGTGCCGGCATCGCCATGATGGGCGGCGGCACCGACCTTGACGAAGCTTTTCGCTGGCTTTGCCAGAAGGGCAACGGTGGCGATTTCCTGATTTTGCGTGCGACCGGAGACGACGACTACAACTCCTATGTCAACGGATTGTGCAAAGCGAACTCGGTGGCAACGCTTATTCTTCCCAATCGCGAGGCAGCACAGGACCCCACGGTGGCGGAAATTATTCTCCGCGCGGAGGTGATATTCATTGCTGGCGGAGATCAAGCCAACTATCTCCGCGACTGGAAAGATACACCCGTTCAGAACGCAATCAATACAAATATTGCCGCCGGCAAGCCGATCGGCGGCACCAGTGCCGGCCTTGCTGTGCTGGGCGAATTTGTCTATGGCGCGCTCGGCGACAAGCCCGATGGGCCTGACCTTGCTTCAACAGATGTTCTGCCCAATCCTTATTATGAGCGGGTAACCCTGGTGCGGGGATTTCTAAAAGTTCCGCATCTGGAAAACCTGCTCACCGATTCGCATTTCGCTAAACGTGATCGCATGGGCCGCACATTGGGCTTTCTGGCTCGCATCATGCAAGACGGATGGTCGAAATCTCCGCGCGAAGTTGCGATTGATGAAAAATCGGCAGTGCTGGTCGAGGCCGATGGCACGGGAACTGTGGTGGGAAACGGAAAAGGTGCATATTTTCTGCGGCCTACCCTCGCGCCTGATATTTGCAAAATCGGCCAGCCTCTCACCTTCCGGAAAATCAGTGTCTATAGAGTTCCTGCGGGCGGCCACTTTGATCTCGGGTCATGGACGGGCGATGGAGGAACGGTTTATTTTCTCTCCGTTGAGAAAGGCAACATCGACAGCACGCAGCCTGATCATGCCATCTATTGACTAAACGTTTATTGACCAATCTTGTTGACCAATCTTTACGTGGCAAATTTGCGCTATTGCCGTTGACTTCGGCCTCATTCCCTGCGAGACTCCGTGGCTAGAAGTTTGGGCCCAAGGTAGCCATGAGCAGTCGTTGTCACCATTTCCATCCTTGTGCGAGCGCTTTTGAGCGAAGGCGCTTTCTGGTCGACGCCGGCAAGCTCGAAGCTGGCCTGTGACCTTCCTGCATGTAATCTAGCTGGCAATCCGCCCACGTTCCCGATCCACGTTGCTAAGAGTTCAAGTTGAAGCGTTGAAGTTGAGGAGACCTGAATGAAATTCCCCAGGGTTGTACTGTTGTTGCTGGTTGTGACCGCGGGTTCACTCGTGTCTGTGGCTCAGGATACGGGCGGAAGAGTCTTTGGAACAGTTTATGACCAGCAGGGAGCCGTGATTCCCGATGCGCAGATCACCGTGACCAACACGGCGACTAAAGACGCCCGCACTGCAACCACGAACAAAGAGGGATATTTTCAGGTACTGGCGCTCCCCATCGGAAATTATAAGGTGACCACTGAACATGCTGGGTTTCGCACTGTGATCAGCGGCGAGCAAAAATTGCTTATCAATCAGGCGCTCCGCATCGACGTCAAAATGGAAGTGGGCGCGGCGAATCAGTCTGTCGATGTCGGAGCCGAAGCCGCACCGGTTGAAACCGTTAATCCGACTCTGGGTCAGTCGATCACAGGACGAACGCTGACCAACATGCCGCTCAACGGGCGGGATACTCTCGATCTCGCTCTGCTGCAGCCCGGTGTAACTGAGAGCAATGACGATAATGCCGGCGCAGGAAATTACAGCATTGCCGGTGGACGTACCGATTCAGTCACATTTCTGCTGGATGGCGGACTCAACAACGATCTGCTCGATAACAGCAATCTGCTCGATCCAAATCCCGATTCGATTGCCGAGTTCCGCTTGCTCACCAGCAATTACACGGCGGAATATGGCCGCAACGGTGGCGGCATTATCAGCGTGGTGGTGAAGTCGGGCACCAATCAGTTCCACGGCAGTGGGTTTGAGTTCTTGCGAAACCGCGCGCTGGATGCTAATGATTACTTCAATAAAGACCAATCCCCCGAACTTCCCCGGCTTGATCTGAAGCGTAATCAGTTTGGCGGGACTTTTGGCGGACCGATTTTTAAAGACAAAGCCTTTTTCTTCGTTGCCTATCAGGGCCAACGACAGGTGCAATCCATACCCGATAATTCGATTCCCGTTTTTACTCCGCAGGAATTGACGGGGGATTTTTCGGAAGCTGTGAATGGAGGTCCTGATCCCGGCGTTGCGGCTTTCCTGGAAGCAAATCCGTTTTTCCAACCTGACCCGGCCCAGGCGGCCCAGGCTATTATCGCTCCCAGCGCGATCAATAGCATTTCCCAGACCTATATCAATGATAAGTTCATCCCCAGCACCCCCACCGGTATTTTTTCTGCATCACTGGGCGAATATACCAACGCCGACGAATTGACCACCAAGTTTGATTTCAATCTCAACAGCAAAGACAAGCTTTCGGCCACGATAGGCTTCAACCGCACACCATCTTCGAATCCGTTCCCGTATGCCACCGTACCCGGGTTTCCCAGCCTTACAACGGCCAACTATTACTTCGTCAATATTGGCTATACGCGGGTCATTTCTCCGACAGTGCTCAACGAATTTCACTTTGTGACCCATCGCAGCAATTTCCTGCAGGATGAGCCTGGAAATCACCTACCCACTGGGCCTGAGCTAGGTATCGGTATTACTCCGGACATCGCCACAGGCCCCACCAACATATATTTCGATACCGGCCTTCAGATCGGGCCCAGCGAGAATGGTCCCACACGCTACATTGAAAATACGTTTTCGTGGACAGACGCGCTCTCCTGGACCAAGGGAAAACACAACTGGAAATTCGGTGCCGGTTTCTCGCCCTACCAGGAGAATCTGGTTTATGCCTACTACACAAACGGCGAGTTTGATTTTTATACCGGTACGAGCGTCGCTACGGGAAACGCATACGCCGATTTCCTGCTGGGCATTCCGGATGCTTACTTTCAAGGAGCCAACGCTCCTTCCAATATTCGCAGCAAGAGCACGTATGTCTTTGGCCAGGATGAGTGGCATGTCAGCAAGAATCTGGTGCTCACTATGGGGCTACGCTATGAATACAACACGCCCAAGTCGGACACACAGGGACGCCTCTTCAGCGTAATTCCGGGCGAGCAATCAACGCGGTTTCCCAATGCGCCTCTCGGAGTGGTATTTCCTGGCGATCCTGGGGCTCCATGGGGCACCAATTTCCCCGACAAAAAGAACTTTGCGCCTCGCTTCGGTTTTGCTTTCGATCCGAAGGGTGATGGCAAAACCAGCCTTCGGGGAGGTATCGGAATTTTCTACGACATCCTGAAAGGCGAAGATAACCTTCAATATAACGGGCAGCCGCCTTTCGTCAGCAATGCCGGCTTTTTCTTTAATAATTATTCCGGTTCCGGTGCGTCAAGCGCCATGGCGGATCCGTTTGGCACTGCGGGCGTGCAGAACACATTTCCTTCGAGACCGCCCCCATCCAACGTCGACTTTGGACCTTTTTTGCCGATCAACAGTACGGGATTTGTCTACTTGGTTGATCCGCATCTGCGCACGCCTTATGTCTACCAATTCAACTTGAGTCTGCAGCGGAATCTTTTTGCCGATACGGTTTTGGAAACAAATTACGTGGGCAGTTCGTCGCACGGCATGACCTCTTTGAAAGACATCAACCCAATGGTGCTGGGAAGCTATAACCGCGTGCTCAATTTGACGGGCAACAATGTTTGCGGACCTTCCGTCGGTACAATCTGTTTCGGAACACTCCCCGAATTTCAGAATGTCTCGAACGCAAACTACAATGCGCTCGAAGCGAGCTTGACGCGTCAGCCGAAGAACTCCAGGCTGGGCATCGCTTATTTCACTTTCGCGTACACATACGGCCACAACCTGGATAATGCTTCTGGATTTCAACAGCGCAATGACGGTGTTCCAGCCAACGACCCCGGCAAGTTCTATGCGTCTGGAGACAGCGACGTCCGTAACCGCATCAGTTTCAGCGGCGGTTGGGATTTGCCTTTCGAGCGCGCTTGGGCTAACGGGCCCAAGCGTCTGACCAAAGGCTGGAGCCTCTATCCCATCGTGACCTGGCGCAGCGGATTTCCGTTCGACATTTCCGCTAGCTTGCCGGATACCTACGACCCGCTGAATCCGGGCAGTTCAGGTCTGGGCGATCCCTACTTTTCCCATGCGGCGGTTATCGGCCCGATCACTCAGTATGATCCTCGTCACCAACGCACAATCAATGTGAATACTTACGGCACAAACTCTGCCACCGGGGCCTGCCAAATCAGCACCACCCCCGTCACCGGCAACTTCGATTTCAATCCCAACAGTTTTTCCAATATTCCTCTGGAGAACACTCCGTACTTCGAAGGAACAAATCCATGTTTCCCGTTGATTGATCCGGTCAACAATCCGTCCGATCGTACTTATGGTCTGGCGCGTAATACGCTGCGCGGGCCCGGCCTGTTCAATATTGACGTCGCTCTGGCAAAGACCACGGCCATCACTGAGCGTGTGAGCCTGGAATTACGTGTGGAGTACTTCAACGTTCTGAATCGTCCGGAGTTCGCGCAACCCACGTTCCTCGACAATGCCACCAACATTAATAATCCTCAAGATTTCGGGCAGATCACCACGACCGGTACTTTTCGTGGAGCTGCGCCGCGCATCGGGCAGTTGGGAGCGAGGTTGACATTCTAGGTATCGGGAACAGCCAGCGATTTTCGCGCAGAGATTTTTACGAAGAGCTCCACACCAAAAATTACGGTCGAACACTCAACTCGGAGGCATATCGATGAAACGGCTATTCGCGGGACTATCCGCTGGACGATGCGCAGGTATATGCACGATGGCCTTCGTATCCCTGATCGCACTCCAATCGCCAGTTCAGGCGCAGACAGCGGCAGGCGAAGCGCAGACGACCGAGACGACGAAGGTTGCCGGGCCGTTCGGATACGACGCCTCCCGGGAAGTCACGCTGAGTGGCACGGTGTCGAGTGTGCTCGCGAAGCCCTCCAAGGGAATGATTATGGGTTCTCATTTGCTGCTCGCAACTCCCTCCGGTCCAGTGGATGCAAGCGTGGGTCGATTCGGTTTGCGCGGTAAGGGCTCTCTCTCTGTCACCGCAGGACAACAAGTTGAAATAACTGGCGTGATGAAGACGATTAAGGACAGACAAGTATTCTTGGCTCGCACGGTAAAAGTGGGGGACGAGGTCTATACCGTTCGGAACCAGCACGGGTTTCCCGTGTCACCACAGGCGCGCGAGCGTGCCAGCCACAACGCGGGAGGCTCTCTATGAAGCTCAAACTGTGCGCGATCGGTTCCGCGCTAATTTTCCTCGCCTTCGCTTTCTTGCCCGGCTGCGGAAGTGCGCGCGTGAACAACCCTCCCGAAATGATCGCGCCGACTAGTGGTACACCACAAAGCGCGGCTGTGAATGCGGCGTTTGCATCACCATTCGTTGGAACAGTGACGATGGGCGGATCACCAATAAGCGGCGCGCTAGTTACATTCACGGCTCCGCTAACGGGAGCGACCGGCACTTTCGCGGGTGGTACGAACATAGTCACAGTAACAGCTACTTCGAGCGGCGTGGCTACCGCGCCGGCGTTCACGGCGAATACAACAGCCGGAACTTATGCGGTGACCGCTACCGTCTCGGGAGTGTCGGCGTCGACCACTTTCAGTCTGACGAACACATCGGGACCGGCAGCGTCGATCGCAGCGACGAGCGGAACGCCACAAACCACGACCATCAGCACGGCGTTTGCAGAGCCGCTGGTTGCAACGGTGGAAGACAGTTACAACAACCTGGTAAGTGGCGCGGTAGTAACGTTCACAGCTCCAACAGCAGGCGCGAGTGGTACCTTTACGGGCGCGGTAAGTACGGTGACGGCGACGACTAATGCGAGTGGCGTGGCCATGTCTCCGGTGTTCACGGCGAATGCAAAGCCCGGAAATTATCGCGTGACGGCTTCGGTTTCGGGAGTCGCGACAACCATCAACTTCAAGCTGTCAAACACAACGACGCAGGCTGAAACGATTGCGGCAACGAGTGGAACCCCTCAAACCGCAGCGGTCAATGCTGCGTTTGCAGCACCGCTGGTGGCGACGGTGACTGCAGGTGGAGCGCCGGTTAGCGGCGTAGTAGTGACGTTCACGCCTCCAAAGACAGGGGCGGGCGGCACATTCGCGGGTGGACTGAATACCGCAACCACCGACGTGAACGGCGTGGCCACCTCGGCGTTGTTCACAGCAAATGGAACTGTCGGTGCCTATATGGTCGCTGCTTCGGTTGCAGGTAATGCGGGGCCGGCGGATTTTAGCCTGACCAACACAGCGGTCAACTATGCGTTCTATCTGAACGGGTCGGAGGCAGCGAATAACGGTCCGAATTTTTATGCTGTCGCTGGTGCGGTCAGCCTCGATGGAAATGGCAACGTGCTCGGCGGCGAACAAGATTATAACGACGGCTTGGGATTCACCTCCCCGCAGCCCTCCGGCGACAGCATCGGAGGAGGGACGCTGACGGTTGATCCTAATACCGGCCAGGGAACACTTACCCTGATCACGAACAACGCGAACCTGGGAGTGAGTGGGACCGAAACTCTCGGTGTCCAATTTGTAAATACGAATCACGCGCTGGTTATTCAGTTTGATGGATCGGCAACATCCAGTGGAAGCATGGACCTGCAAACGCTTCCGAGTACTCTAAGCGGAGGTTATGCCTTCACTCTAACCGGAGTGGACTTCAATTACTTACCGGTTGTTTATGGAGGCGTATTCTCGATCGGCGGCACTACCTTTAGTGGTACCGCCGATACTAATGATAATGGAACGGTCCTGATCGGAACATCCTTCTCCGGAACAATAAATGCAGCGGATGCCTTCGGACGGGGCAATATCCCCGGCACTACTTTCGGAGATAAAGAACTTACGCTCAACTATTACGTTGTTGGCCCAGAGGCTATACGGATCATCGACCTCGACGCTAACGACGCTGGTGTCGGTTCGGCGTATGGGCAAGGCAGTGGCACTTTCGGTAACACGTCTCTGGGAAGCTCCGTATTCGGTTTCGCAAGCAACTCGTTTGGCGCTCTCTATGCGACAGCGGGACAGATTGCTACGAGTCCAGCCGGTGGCACATTCCAGGGCGTTGCGGATGACAATGAACTGGACAATGGCATCACAGTTACGGCCGCACCGATCTCGGGCACCTATTCGATTGGGACTAATGGATACGGTAGCCTGACAATTGCTGCCGGAGATTTGGGAGACGTTAGCGCTTTGGGAATCTATATGACGGATCCCAACCTCAACCTGAATGATCCGAATAACACGACCAGCGGGCTAGGTGGCGCTCTGGTTACTGACCTGGATACAACTCTTAACGGCACGGGGATTCTGATTCCGCAAACCGACACTAACACGGCTAGCTTTACAGGTAACTATGCTTTTGGAGCGCAGGATTACAACTTCCTGAGCGAGGGAGACGGTTGGGAATTTGACTTTGTCGGTCAGGGAGCAGTTACGAGTTTGGCATTGAAAGGAACCGGACTTGCCAGCGACCCCTGGATAGCTCTCGGTGCCAACCCGACTGATTCCCCGGTTCGATATTCGGGAACAGCGGCGCCTGACGGGTCAAATGCCGGGCGTTATACGATTCCGTTTGCGATTGCTTTTGACGGTATAAAGAATGATTTCTCGGTCGTGATCTATCAGGCGAATGGTGGACAGTTACTGTGGCTGGATGAAGATGACTACAGTGTTTTCCTGGGATCCCTCCAGCAACAGGGGTCACTCACCGCGCTACCAGCGGTTGCATTACCTGCGGTGATGAGAGCTCCGGCAAAAGCAAAATAGAAGTCGGTATGCCTACATCCCGTTCTTTGCCACCATGGTTTTTGCGCGGGCAAGCTCGGGACGGTCGGAGTTCTTTCCGTCGTTACAGTTCTTGAGTAACTGAGCGTAGTAGGTGTTGGCTTTTTCCGACTGGTGCGCCATTTCCGCGGCACGCGCAGCGCCGGCCAAGCCGTTAAAGCGATTGGGATCGGTCTTCAGTGCGCTCTCGTATTCAGCCAGGGCTTCCGTCGGACGGTTGAGCATGAGCAGCATATCGGCCAGCATCTCACGGGCGGGAATGTCGACCTCTTGCTTCCCTACTTTGTCCTGCAGGTCGGCTACTTCGCGCATCTGACGAAGCGCATCGTCGTTCTTTTTCTCGGCAAAAGCCAGCCAGGCATGCACTTCTCCCTTTGGAAAATTTGGGCCGTCGAGCGTGTAGGCGTACTTCGTCTTGCGCGTTGCTTCCTGCGCGGCATCGAATTTCTGCGCATTGCTGCGCGTAGCTTCTGCGTCTCCCTGTTGAGCTGCGCCGATGGTCCGCGCCCAGTAAGTAATACTTTGCATATCAGGGGCGGCTCCGGGCGCAGGCTCGAGCAAAGCTACATCGGACCAGTGATGCATCTCCAGATCATAAAGCGCGGGGAAATGAGCGGTGGCGAAGCCGTAATACTGCATCATCCCCATGTCGTCGCCGGTCTTGGACGCGCTCGCTACGATCTGCTTGGAATCATCCACGACGCGCTTCGCTGCTTCATCTTGTCCAGTTTGTAGATAAGCGTAGATGAGGAAATGCATGGCATGCAGTTCATGTCCGTGCATGTACATCTCGCCGGCTGGATGAGCGAGTGCCACCGATTTTAGATTCGCGTCAATATCTTCCTGCCACAGGCCGAGCCGGGCAAATATGTGACTGGGCATATGAACGGCGTGCGCCGAGGAAGATGCGATGGCCGCATACCGGCGCGCTGCATCAAGTCCGAGGGGAGCCATGTCAGGAGTGTCGCAGGCATGAATGATGTAATGAGCAAGCCCTGGATGATCGGGTTGCCTGAGGAAGAGCGGGTTGAGCACGGCGACGGCTTTCTTTCTTGCCGCGTGTGATTTATCGCCTGGAGGTTCAGCCGCCAACAGCGACAGACCGTAAAACGCGCCCGCCTCAGAATCGTTGGGATACTTCTGATAGAGCTTGCCCATGGCGTCCGAATAAGCGGCGGCACGCTGCATATGATCGCGGGTAGCGTAATCGCGATAGAACTCGGCTAGCGCCGCGATATAGCCCTGCTCACGGTCAGTCTTCGCGCCGATCTTCTGAGCGGTTTGTATCTCGCTCCAGCCGCGCTTCAATGACGGCTCTTCAGGGCGCTCCCATATCTGATGGAACAAACTCAACGCGATTCCCCAGTGGGCCATGGCGCAGGTGGGATCTTTCTGCGTGATCTCGACGAACTGGGCCTCGGCCTCTTCATAACCGAAGGAATGCATGAGCGCGACACCGCGCTCGAAGGGCTTCTGCGAATCAGGCGCGCAGGAAATAGGAAACGAAACACTGCCGAGCTTTTCATTATCCTTGGCATTATGATGATGCATGGGCGTTTCATCACCGAACGCCGCTGCCCGTAAAGAAAACAAAATACACATGCACGCCAGCACGCAGGCGAAAGCTGTTTTTCTGATCATCTTAGCCCTCCGAAGACGACACCTACTGTACACCGAAGTCAGCAGTGGACCAAAATGCAGTTCTGTAAAGACGGGATTCCATGGAGTGATCATTCATTTCAGCGCCTTTACCAACCCATCGAACTTACCGGATAATTTACTCCACGAGAATCCAGGACGGGCACAAGAAACCGGCATCATAACCTTTATGACAGGACCCAATGGCGTGATCTACGAGCGGGACTTGGATCCTGACGCGGTGAAGCTCGCGGCCTCAATTCAGGAATACAATCCGACTGACGACTGGTCGGAGATTGAGTAGTGCCTCCACCGAGTCAAAGGCGGAAGACGCGAACGGAATGCGTTTCCCGATTTTGGCGTTTTCGGGATGAGATGCACTGTTGTTCATTTTATTTCGATCGTTTTATTTCGACGGTCTCATCTTGAGCGTCGTATACCGATTCGAGGAAGTCTTGATGACAACAACTAGAACGCCGCCTCCACAGACATTCTTCCAACTACAAATGAGCGGCTTCTGGTCCGGCGACCTCGGGCTTACTCTGCTCACCATTTCGCTGGTCGTACTTGTCTTCGTAATTACGCCGCTCCGCGAAGCGGGCATCCCAGAGCGCATCTTCTTCGAGTTAATCGTCGTGTCTCTAATGGTTTTCGGAGTCCTTGCCGTCGAGCAGAGCCGCATCGCAAAATTCTCGCTGATCGCTTTTCTACTGACGACAGCGTGCTTCCTGGCCGCGGGCCGCTTACACCCGGTGCCGCTCCTACACCACTTCGGCAGCATTCTCTCCACGATTACTTTGCTTCTTTACGTTCGCATCGTACTCATGGTGATGTTTCGGGGAGGCCCCGTGACCTGGAGCCGCATCCAGGGTGGCGTGTGTGCATACCTGCTCCTCGGGATGGCCTGGGCTTCCGCTTTTCAGGTAACCGAACAGTTCTATCCCGGCTCCTTTAATTTCGTCAGCGCTCCTATGGATTTCGATCAACTCATCGCGAAGCTAACCTATTTCAGCTTTTGCACTCTCACGACTGTCGGTGGCGAGATCACTCCGCTTTCCCCTTTTGCCCGTTCGCTGACCATCGCTGAGGCTTCGGTTGGGCAGCTTTTCCCCGTAATCCTGATCGGCACGCTGGTGGCCATGGCAATGCAGTCTCGTACCAAATCCTGAAATCGTCCTGAACTCTGTATTCGCGCATCAGTCATCAACGAGTCTGAGAAACCACAAAGGCGCGCCACTCCTCTACGACTTCGGGGTCGGCGAGGGCCTTGACAAATACACCACCCACGACGGATCTCGCCTGAAATCCCATCTGTTTGCCAGATGTTGTGTCATACCAATCGGTGAGGGAAACACGCGTGGGTGTTTCGTTTATCCACTTGGCAATGGGCGCCATGAACAACGGGAATTGCGCTGCTGATCCATTCTTTGTCGTGCCAGCTAAGGTTGCCGTCCAAATTTCCCAATCGAGCTTGGTGTAGTCTTTGCGGTTATCGAGCGGAAGGCCGTACTTATTTATATGCCCGGCATAAAAACTTAATTCCGTTCGCTTCACCTTGGGATCGAACAAATCAAGGCCCAGAATTTGATCCCACACCAGGTTGTACTTCTGGCTCCAGGTTCCGGGCGCGTCGAAAGCCAGCTTGTAGTGATCTCCCTCGATTGCCATGACCTCCCACTGGCGAGCCATTTTTTTTGCGAGGGCTTCAAACCTTGTCGCTTCGTTTGTTTTGCCCAAGCCCCGCGCCATGGCGGCATATGCTCCCAGCCCTTCGATCGCTTTAATCGAGAGATTGGCGTTGTGGGCCAGATGTCCGGCGAAGTCATCCGTGGAGAGCTGATTTTCTGGATCTAATCCCTTTTGCGCAACATAGTCGGCCCACTTCGTAAGCAACGGCCAATATTGTTCGGCCACATGCCAATTCCCTTCCGCATGCCCCAGAGCGGCTACCAAAATAAGCAGATTCCCGCTTTCTTCCACCGGCATCTGGTCGTCTTCGGTACGCTCGCCTCCGCCATAGACTTGCCCATTGGCCAGCGGGTAGGTTCCGAGATCGTGCGGAGCAAAAGGAAATTTCCAGCGCGGCAGCATTGCATAATCCAGCACCGGCTTCAGCTGCGCCTCCAACATCGCTGGATTCATGAACAAAAAGAAAGGCGCCGAGGGATAGAGAACGTCAACGGTTGAAATACAACCGTTGCTGAAATTTTCTTTAGGAAACATGAGCGGTGAACCGTCTAAATCGGCAACGAGCGCGTGGGCAGCGAGAGTTTGGCGATAAGCGAGAATTGCAAGGTCTGCATAATCTTTTCCACCGGCATGTTCGAGAGCAGTTCGAAGCCCGGCGTCAAATCGCTTACCTCGTTCCGCCAAATTCGCATACTGAATTTCTGCAGCTTCGAGCATCTGTTCGGTGGTCTCTCCATTTCTCTGCCAATACTCACGCAGCCTGCGCTGCATGTACTCAATCGCATAGCCTTGCGTATAAGAGAGCAGCACATGCATCTCCGCGCTGTTTGATGGCATGAGATTCGCGGGAAAGAGTACTGCTAAGTGGGCCGCGTCTTCCGCTCTCTTGGGCATATCGAGATTATCGGTGATGGGCAACGCGCCCGAATGCAGAAAACTCTCTATCGCGTCCGATGAATTCGCCACGACCGCGTGCTCGTCTTCGGGAACCGCCAGGTGGAAGTAACCCCAATCGATGCGCAGGTTATCTCCTGAGCGCGCAAGCACTCGCTGCTCTTGCGACCCCACGTTGAGCACAGTGAGCGATCCGGCGCGTGATCGGCCCCAGACTACGGGCTCATATTCCTGGTCGACGGCGATACGCGGATCTACATCCAGCAGAACCGACACTTCGTGTTTTTTTCCATCAGTCGCGTGAATGTGCCAGATGAGATAAGTGACGGGGCGCGATAATGTGTCCAGATCTTCAGGAAACGCCGGAGTAGAAAACGTCAATTCGAGTTGCACACCTGCTGCCTCGAAGACATAAATTGTGCGTGTGGCTTCTACTTTCACCGAAAGCTGCCGCATTGCAGGCACGGCTTCCGAGGGATCGTCGCCTAGACCTTCGCCCATGTACCGATACACACTGCTATCGACTCGGATCATTCCTGTAAATGGTTGTTCAGTTCCCGTCCAATGGCGTGTATTGTCGTCCGTTAGATGGTCGGCCATCGACCAGATGCTGAAGTAGGGATTGTGTGTCACCAAAGGCACTGCTGGCGGCCGTATCTGTCCAGATGCAATCGCCTCGATAGTCACAATCGTCGCGATGACGAGTGTCCATTGACGCAGAAGCGATCGAGCGCTTTTCATTCTCATGCTTACGGTTGGTATATTCACTGTCGATATATATCAGAGTTGACTATCGTGTTGGCCTTTAATTCTGCTGCCTTTTTGAAGGGTGGACGGCTATCCGAAATCCGTTCAGGCATCGACAATCACAATGTGCCTGCTACTCCTTACCACAAACAAATAACAATCTGTTGACAGCGCTATGACAGCTGGCCCGTGACGGGTCATCATACTTATCGGTGGGCGAGCTAAATGTCCACCATAGGAAACTCCGGAATCTCTATGATGTTGGTATGGCCATTAAAGATGGGTGGAAACGCGAAACAGGCGGGGGTTCAGTGAGAGTAACAACATTAGCGCTGGCAATTCTGGCAATCGTTCTCTGCCTCCGACCAAACAACCTCCACGCCCAAACCCACGAGATCGATGTGAACAAATCCAGCTTGAAGATTCGAGTTTTCAAATCGGGCGCATTCTCCGCATTTGCACACGATCACGAAATACAAGCTCCAATTGACCAAGGTAAGATCGATTCTTCCGCCAGTCCAAGTGTTCAACTGCGGGTGGATTCGCGCAAGATGCGTGTGCTCGACCCGGAGACCTCGGCCGACAAGCGTGCCCAAATCCAACAGACAATGGAAGGAGCTACGGTTCTCGATGTCGAGCATTTTCCAGATATTTCATTCCGTTCTACCGCCATAACCAAAACCGGCGAGGCCCATTGGGAGGTGCATGGGAATTTGAGCCTGCACGGAAAGAATCAGCTGGTTGTCGTGGTGGTTTCTTCAGAGGCAGGACACTATCGCGGTTCCGGATCTGTCAAGCAGAGTGACTTCGGCATCACTCCCATCAGCATCGCAGGCGGAACCGTTAAGGTTAAAGACGAAGTCAAAATAGAATTCGATATCGTTCCGGTGCAATGAGAAATACATCAATGAGAATACTAAGCAGATATCGGTTGCTTCGAATCCTTGCCGTTCATGTACACAACCAACCCGCCGCATTCATCCAAGCTTAGAATATCTTTCGTTTGAGCTTTTTTTCTCTCGCATCGATGCTGAGTCCATGAGCGGCCTCCGAGCACCACCTGAACCTCGACCTGTTCTGGGATTGGGGGTCGGATTCGGGTATCCCCAACTAAGTGGCAAAAACGGCCTTGATATCTGCGACTTCGATTACGTCACCTGCTTCGAGTTGTTTTTGGCCGCCCTCGACCACAATATCATTCACCTTGATCCGCACCGCGTTCTCGGAAGCAGCGATAAAATATCCATCCTCGGCTCGGTAAATCAAGGCGGCCACGCGCGGAGCAAACCAACGCTTTAGCCGAATGCCGGCCATCTTCGACCTTCCGATCAGTGTCAGCTTACCGGTCAGTACATAACGCTGTTGGTCGGTTCGGCCTTTGACGATTGTCAGTGTGCCAATGGTTTGGTGCACGACGGGCGTGGTCTTGACTGGCGGCTGGCTCTGCACACTGCCGATTCTCCGCACCACAACCGAACCGGCGGAGGATGCCGCTGCGGCCGCTGCTTTCGTGAGCATTTCTTTCGCTTTTGCCGTATCTAAGACCATCGTGGGATCAAGCTGTGGGGCAATGTGCTGTTGCCCATCAACGGCGGAATCGAGAAGGCCATACGGCCCGGCCACCTGACGCACTTCGTCACGAAATTCGATCGTGTGCTTACCGATGGTAGCGTTGTCTCCGTCCTTCAATACCGCCTTGCTGATGCGTTGGCCGTTGACGTACGTGCCATTAAAGCTTTCGGAGTCCTCGATCACGTAGTGATCGCCTTCCGCGTAGACCTTGGCATGATGTCCGGAGACGGCTGGATTGTCGATGCGAAAAACGTTGTCCGGCTGACGGCCGATGGTGACTGTGCCGCCCGAAAGCAAGATCTCTTGTAAGACTCGGTCTTCAAATTTGAGAAACAGCTCGGCCATAGCACGACTCCAAGATTCGTGACTACAAAGGCAATTGGTAGGGGAGAGCGAATTTCCGTTGGCGCTACCCCTCGACGATCAACTTCTATTCTGCGCCTGAAAACACGAAAGGGAAGAGTACTAAGGTACCCGCGTTCCCTCTGCTAAACGGGTCACAGCTTCGCGTCTGTTGACACAGCTAAATTGAACTGATCGCGCAGAAACTTGACTGCTTCGTCTCGCCCTGGAGATGCTCCTTGAGGAGTTGTATTCAAGTACAGCACGTACAATTCCGCGGCTCCGTCCGCGTCGCCTTGTTGCGCCAACGTTTTCGCTGCCTGCAGGATTGCTGCTGGCAGTTCAGCCGCTTTTTCCCGTACCGCTTTAACTAAGGCATTCCGGGAATCAATTTCCATGTCCGTCAGAAACTGGGCCCCGTCCGGTTCCACGCCCTGATTGGTGATTCCATCGGTATCTTCCGCCTTGACATCTTGCAACACGACTATTGTGGCGTGCTTACTCTTATGCACATCGGCAGGCTGCCCGACAAAATTACCGGCCCGGTCGCGGAACTGGAATTCGATCTCCACCGATGCCGTCAGATCAATGGTTTTCTTCGTGTAGTGATACGACTCAAGAACGGTCTCCCTGCGGCTCTGCTCCGTGGTGTCCAACTTATGCCGCAAGTCGTCGACGCTTTTCTGTGCCTGCTGCACCGTGTCAGTGGCATCCGCAATTACTTGCTTCTTCTTATGTTGGTCCTGGGCGTCAGTCAGCGCATGTTGCGCCGCGCTAAGCTGCTGTTGGGCGGATTCATAATCGCCTTCGATTTTCAGCCAGGCCGGGTTCTTCTCCTCGTGCGCGCCCGCCCTGTATTTCGATTCCGGAGCCTCAAGATTCGCCGTCTTGACCATGCGATGTTCCAGAACCTGGCCGACGAGCGTGAAATTCGGCGGCTGAGCCTCCTGTCCCTCCGACGAATTACGCACCACCGCGATCGGTATCCCGGAGGAATCGAATCCGCTGGTTACCGCGTCCGCAAGCTGATCGGCGAAACCGTGGCTGTCGCGCCGTGAAGTTTGATCGCGAAACACGATGCCGACCGTGAGTTGGGATTGCCGTTGATAAACCGGTTCGTAACGGGACATCTCGCCTTTCAGACTGTCGACGTCAGTAATCCCGTAACGCACTGCTTGCTTCAGGTAAAGCCACCCAACGCCGGCTCCAGATCCCGAAGCTTTCTGCAGATATCGATTGGCATGGTCGAGGTAGTAAGCGCTGATCTTGGCGGAAAGGAAATCGCGTTTGACAGTGATCGCCGGATCATCCCCTAGAGAGCTGGCGCGATCCCACAGAACATAAGCGTCAAGCGCCGCATTCGCGTCGCTGGGACTTTTGATTGGAATGTGCGACTCCTGGATGCTCTGTGCGCGTCGGACGGCGGCGCCGATATAGTTGTGCGACAACGCCGACAGCTGTGATGTTACGAGGGCGCGCTGTTTCTCGGGTAAGTCGGCGAGTACGTTATAGGCCTCGACAAACTGGTTCTTCCGCGCGTATTCGTCACTTTCTTGAATAGCCGTATTTGCGGCCTGCTGATTGCGTTCGGTATCGATTTGAGCGGCAGCGTTGTCGGCGGCTGCCTGGACATCCTTGCGGTCGGGCCGGATAGCCATCGCTTTGCCAAACTCCACGGCTGCTTTGTCCCAGTCCTGACTAGCCGCCTGTTTTTTCCCGCGTTCGTAATGATGTTGGAACGCTGCGCTAAGCACGGCATCCAAGCGGGGTATTTCGGAAGCGAATGCGACATAAGAACCCAACGAGTTGACGGCCTGGTCGTAATGCGACTCTGCGATCAACACCTGCGCGTTCACGATAGTTGCATCCAGTTTCCGCTCTTCGCCAGCAATTTCGCGCTGCAGGCTGAGCAGAGGAGCATAGTCTGGCCTGACTTCCAACAGGCGTGCGACGTGCAGCTTGGCGGCCGACAGTTCCCCATACCCAGGCGTATGGTCTTGCAGGGCCTTGCGGTAGGCTTGGAGTTGTGTTTGATCAGGTCGCGCCAGGTTATCCAATTCCCGCCCTATCGCATTCATTAACTGCGCCGTAGGTTTGTAGTCGGAAGACGACTGGCTCGCGGTTTGTGCCTCCAGGTATGCCTGGCGCAACTTGGCCAGGTCTGGTGCTTTGCCGCCGCTCGACCTTTGATACTGCGCAAAGGCAGCTTCGGCAGCCTGCTCGTGAAATCCGGCAATGGCATTTTGAGCGGATACTCGGCGGGTAGAGGACGGATATCGCGTTGAGAAATCCTCCCAGTCTGTTACCGTGTTTGCTCGTTGCGCACGCAGGAAGTCAGCAAGTTCAACGTCCGGAGCGGCGATAAACACCAGCTGCACACCGGGTTTGAATTCTGGAATTGTCGCATCGCGCGGCGATGTAGGAGCAATCGTGCCGCGGATAATGGCTTGTTCAGCGGCCGCTGCGGGTGTGAGTTCAGCGCTCCGCTCGAATTTCAGATTGCTGGGCAGAATACAGACGGACTTCCCGTTCGCCGTCAGCTTGAGTACGCCGTCAGCGCCCCGCTGGAGCGAACTGGCGTCCGCCAGAGAAACGCGCGGAAGCCCGTTATAAGTATTCTTGTCGAGCTTCGAAACGCCATCACAGCTGCGAACTTCGGTCCTGCCATTCAAGGCTGCGTCAGTGATTTGTACATACGCCGCACCCTTCGGGCCGTCAAACAAAACCACCGCAGTCAGGGACACCTCTTTGGCGTAAGTCGTAATCGATGCTCCACCCACAAGAACAGCAATGACAACAACCGCAGCCCAACAGCGTTCGAAGCCGGATATCGCGCTCGACCGCTTCGAAAGGCTGGGCAAAAAGATTGGCTTCCACCGCTTCATAAAAGTCCGCAAGATACATCTTCTCGCGAGTGGGAACGGGTTAAAGAAGATACATAGCCCAATCAAAAACTAAAGTAAGTGGGAAGCAAAACTTGGCGGCGCTATGATTGAGGATGCAGCGCGCAGACTGGATAACTGGTGCATTTGCGCGTATTTGCACATATTTTCAATGATGGCGCGTTAGAGATTTCTCATGGAATTGACGAAACCACCTAACAACCGGGTTGAGCAGCGAGGATCTGCTGACGATCCCGCCTCTGGGCAGCTCCGTCCGGCGAGTCTCGCGAACCTCACATCATTGAGCCGTTACCAGATTCGTGAAGAGTTAGGGCGCGGCGCCATGGGAGCTGTCTATAAAGCATTCGATCCCGTAATTGCGCGCACCGTCGCGCTGAAGACCATTCTGATCGACAATAACGCTCCCGACCGCGCCCAGATGATCGAAAGGCTCAAACAAGAAGCCAAAGCGGCGGGCGGATTAGATCATCCCAACATCATCACCATCTACGACGTTGGCGAGGAAAATGGCGCCATTTATTTGAGCATGCAGTTCGTCAAAGGAACCACCCTGGCCGAGCTACTGGCTAATGTTGGTGCGCCTTCGCTTGCCACGCTTCTTTCCTGGGCTGACCAGATTTTAGCGGCGGTCGGTTTTGCCCACGCCCGTGGCGTCATTCACCGCGACCTAAAACCGGCCAACCTCATGGTGACCGACCAAGGCGCCATCAAAGTTCTCGACTTCGGAATCGCCAAAATCGAGAATACGTCGCTCACACAAACTGGGCTAGTCGTCGGCACGCCTGGCTACATGGCTCCTGAGCAGATCGCCGGTAAGAAAGTGGATCACCGCGCCGACATCTTCTCCCTGGGTGCCGTTTTTTATGAATTGCTGACCCGCGAAAGGGCTTTTGCTGGGGATATCGCGACCGTCCTCTACAAGATCGTGAATGAGGACCCCGTCGCGCCGTCCCTCATTAACCCAGCGATTCCCGGGGGTGTGGATTCGGTGATTCGGAAGGCCCTCGCTAAAGATCCCAGGGATCGATTCCAGACTTGCGAGGAAATGCGGCAAGCATTTCTGGAGCAATCAGCTCGCGCACCGCTCACCCCGCCCGCCGCCGTTTCTGCGGAAAGAACAATCGCCAACCGGCCACCAATCGCAGCAAACGCACGGCGTCAACTCAAGCCAACTCAACCGCGAATCTGGCCGCCTCTGATTCTGAGTTCTGCCCTTCTTCTCTTTGCAGCGGCGAGTTGGGCTCTCTATATTCGTTCGCAAACCGGCGCCTTTCCTCCATTTGTTGCGAAACTCGATAACAAGATCAGAGCCCTGGCTTCCGGCACCGGAAAGCTGAGTGAGTACTCCGCGCAGGTTCCTAGCCGTGCCTCAGACCAGCACAGCGTCGCGTCCGCCCGTCCTCAGAATACGGAGACGCTGGATGCTCGGGCGACCGCGTCACAAGGATCTACGATGCCTGCGGCTTCGGTTCCCACAGTCGCACCAACTTTGCAGCCAGTCGTGGCGCAGTCGTCAAGCGATCATCAGATAAACGAAAGCTCGCCCGTCTCAGGATCGTCGACGCCGTCTACGCCGGTGGAGACATCGCGGAAATCCGTGGATCCATCCCAGGCCCACACACCCCAGCCGCTTGAGTCGAGCAGCCGCAATCAATCCGCGGCCGACAATGGAACCGCACCAGACGCATTTGCCACGTCTTCTGCCTCCCGCAACAATGGCGATGACAAACAAACTGAACCTCCAGCGACACCAGGCTGGGCGACCCGAAAGCGGGCTTCGGTATCGCCTTTGACTGCAGACGGTTTCAGCCGGCAGGACATCCCGGATCTGCTTCGCCAGGCCGATTCCTCCACAGCGCGCGGCGATTATCGTCTGGCGCGTTACGAATACGTACTTGTCCTAAAGCTCGATCGCAACAATGTCCAGGCACGAGAAGGTCTACGGCGTTTGACCGCGGCGTGGCAGTCGCGCTGATCTCCGTCAGCTCGGAGGCCGTTGTCTGGGTAAAGGCATGCTAGCTCGCCACGGAACTTGCCGAGGCGAGATCGGGTGTGAAGTCAAGCCGCATTCATCGGCAAAGGCGAGTTGTTCATTCAGTTTCCTCGTTGTCTGAGCCCCGAATAGGTAGATTCAGCCGGGTGTAACTCATTTCTATTATCCGATTGTGTTGCGCGGTATTTATACAATTGCGCTGTACATCAGGTGGATTTAGCGTCGGCGAGTGAGTCCCTTTGTCGAGGCCTCGGATCCGGGTGGTTCACGGAACGGTTCCACAGAAATGCGCTCGTAACACACTTCCAGCACGGTCAGCTCTTCTGTACCGCCCGGCAATTGAAGGACTACGCTGTCACCCGCTGCCGACTTCATCAACGCGCGCCCCAGAGGTGACACCCAACTGATGTGGTTCCGGTCGAGATCGATTTCGTCGGTGCCCACGATGCTCACCACTCGGGATACTCCCGCGGCATTGGCATAGCGCACGGTCGCTCCAAAGAATGCCCTCGTCGCCGCCTGCCCCGCTCTTGGAGCTTCCGGGTCCACCACTTCCGCGGCTTCGATTCGCTTCGTGAGAAAGCGAATCCGCCCATCGATCTGCCGCAGACGGCGCTTGCCATACTGATAGTCGGCGTTTTCACTGCGATCGCCATTGCTGGCAGCCCACGCCACCACCTCCACCACGGCCGGGCGCTCCCTGGTGAGCAGAAACCGGTGCTCATCTTTAAGGCGCTGCAGTCCGCCCCGCGTTATGTAGTTCTTGACGGGCGTCGCGGGCTCGTCCGGTTTTGGTTGTCTCGTAAACCCTTTTCGCATCTCGTTGTCTTCCGTCCTTCTAGCGCGAATCCAGCGGGGGCCCCCAATGAATGCAGATGAACGCCGATAAAAAACGCTGTAGGTTATTCGCGTTTTATGGGAGTTCAGCTGCGACCCTAGCTGATTTTTTCACATCTTGCGGTCCCTAGCTATCCTAGCTATCATCTCGAACCAGTATCGGCGAAGGTATGCTTGGGAGATCGGTACTGAAGCCGCCCTGTGTGAATCGATTCCAGAAACCCCTGAATCACGGGCTATTCGGAAACTGAGTCACCAGTAACTGGTAGTATTTTTGCATTCGTTATCTTTTCGAGCGTAAAATCCGGCGACCTCTTCAGCCATCCGATGAAATGGAGATATGTATGGCAATCGATCCCGAAAAATTGAATGAATTTCTTGGCCGGGCATTGGTCGATTTTGGTGCGACGTTTCACGCTGCCTTGGTTCGAATTGGCGACAAGCTAGGCCTCTACAAGGCGCTTGCCGCCGGCGGACCGCAAACCTCGGCGGAGCTTGCCAAACGCACAGGCACGACGGAACGCTACATTCGTGAATGGTTGAGCGCGCAAGCGGCGGGTGGCTATGTCAGCTATGACGCCATGCTTGGCAAATTCTATCTCACCGAAGAACAGGCTTTCGCGATGGCCGATGAGACGAGTCCGGCGTTCATGCCGGGCGCGTTTCAGGTGGCACTCGCCGCAATAAAAGCAGAAGAGCAATTGGCCGAACGCTTCAAGTCAGGCGCAGGATTCGGCTGGCACGAACATCACCACGAGCTTTTTGCCGGAACGGAGAGATTCTTCCGTCCGGGCTATGCAGCAAATTTGATTGCGGCGTGGATTCCGGCGCTCGAAGGTGTGGACGAAAAACTAAAAAAAGGTGGGCGAGTGGCGGATGTTGGCTGCGGCTTGGGTGCATCCACTGTCCTCATGGCAAAGCATTACCCCAAATCGGAATTTGTAGGATTCGACTACCATGATAAGTCCATCGAAGCGGCGAAACAGCGAGCGAAGGATGCTGGAGTGAGTGACCGCATTCGCTTCGAAGTTGCCAAGGCCAAGGATTACCCTGGCAAGGACTATGACTTCGTGACATTTTTCGATTGTTTGCATGACATGGGCGATCCCGCGGGCGCGTCGGCGCACGTGCGCAGCACTTTGAAATCGGACGGAAGCTGGATGATCGTCGAACCATTCGCGGGAGATAAGCTCGAAGACAATCTGAATCCGATTGGGCGCGCTTTCTATGGGGCTTCGACGTTGCTTTGCACGCCGGCCTCACTTTCGCAGGAAGTAGGCTTAGCGCTAGGAGCGCAAGCGGGAGAAAAGCGTTTGCGAGAGGTAGTAAAGTCAGGAGGATTTTCCAGATTCCGTCGTGCTACGGAGACGCCATTCAATTTAATTTTTGAAGCGCGCCCCTAAGCAGATCCGAGCAATAAAGCTGAGAACGTATCCGGTGGTGCTCCAGGACAAGAATCCAAGGTGTGAATCGCATCGATATGCTGCGAACAATTGCCGTTAGGTCGCTCGGCTAAGAGGGTATTATGATCGCCGTCGTTGGGATTCTGGGCGGATCATGGGCAAGCGGGAAGTAATCCCCCAAAAGAAGGTTTGCCGACTAATCGGGAGTTGGCTCGCGTTGCACCACCACCAAAAACACCACACCGACGATGGTAAACATTCGGAATGCCTCTTCCTGCCCATTCCATATTTTCGACTGCCACATCAGAAACCATTCGCCCCCGACATCGAGGAATGCCACCAACCACATCAGCAGGCTCGTCGTCAGCGCAATCATGGCGACGTCGAGTGCAGCGGCGAATTGCGCCCTATCTGCACGATACGATTGCAGCAACCGAACGCCAGCCCACCAGCATAGGAGCATAGTGACTGATTCCCAGGCGATGATGCCGACGTAGAAGGCCGTATGGACTCGCGGCGAAATGACGGCGCGCCACATCAGGTGGTTGCCTGGAAAGGTTGAGTCCATCATCAGGACGTGGCGGACAAACTCGTAGTTGGAGCCGTAATCCGTGATGTTGTTCAGGACCAGAATCGTGTAGAAAAGTGCGATTGCAAAAACCAGAACCGCTTTGGAAACGCGAAGCGCCATTACATGCCGCATAGGTTGTTGCACGCGGGAATTATAGCTCTCGGTGACTAAGGGTCGTCACGCTATAATCCCGGAGATTCGCTCAGCCTTCTTGAGATTTCGGCCCCATTCGCATCGGCTCTCGGAGGAATTTATGAAAAAGACAGTCGCGTGGGCCGGTCTTGTCGGCACTGTATTTCTGTACTCAACCGCGTGTTCACTCGCGGCCGGGCAAGCAGCTTCACCCACTTCCACCGTAACGTGGCCGACGAAGGCCTGGCCGAAAGGAACTCCTGCAAGTGTCGGACTCGACGAAGAGATTTTGAAGAATTTCGATGCCGACATCGCGCGCGGCAAGTACACGATGACGGACAGTTTCCGGGTCTTCCGTTGCGGCACGGAGGTCTTCGCGCGGCTATACCAGCACGATTACGGCCAAATCTACGCAAAAGAAGCGAAGATAAGAGGTCCGCTCAACGCGCGGCTGACTGGTCCGTACAACTATTTCGATACCGAGTGGCACCCTTTTTATCACGGCACGGACCTGCACACCATGCAGTCCATCAGCAAAACCGTTACGTCCATTATTTTTGGCGTAGCCATCACCCGCGGCGATTTCAGGGCCAGCTTGAACACTCCCGTGTTGAAGTATTTCGATGTGGCGCGAGTCAAGAACGTGGGTGAGTGGAAGCGCCACATGACGATTGAAAACCTGCTGACCATGACCTCCGGAATGAATACGGAGGAGTTGTACTATCCCCTCGACTCTGACGTCCCCGAGAATGATGTTGTGCACATGGAGGCTGCCGACGATTGGGTGCAATACGCGATTGATGAACCCATTGTGGAAGAACCGGGAAAGAACTTCGTATACAGCAGCGCAACCACTGAATTGCTGGCCTACATTTTTCAAAAAGAAACGGGACTGGACATTGACGTCTATGGGGAGAAATATCTTTTCGCCCCACTCGGCATCAGGCACTACTGGAAGCGTGACTACGTGGGCACGGTCGATACCGAAGGCGGCCTGTATCTCAACGATGAGGGCCTGGCAAAAATCGGATTCCTCTATTTGAACAACGGAATCTGGGAAGGCAAGCAGATCGTGTCCGCGGATTGGGTGAAGCAATCGGTCGCGCCACACATTCCCATGCCATATACGGTGGAAGGGGGAAGGCTCTACTGGGGGTTTAACTGGTGGTTGATTCCCTTAGGGGCAAAATATATCTGGATGGCTTCCGGATGGGGAGGCCAGACACTGCTGATCTTTCCCGAGCAAAACCTGATCGTGGTGTTCACCGGGTGGGACCTTACTAATGAAGCTGACATGACATTGTTGTTGCCCCGTTTGCTCCTCGCCGTGAAGGCAGCAGCCTGCTCTGGAACCGAGCGGGGAAAATAGCCTCCCACCGCTGGCTTTCCTGCGCGAATCCAGTGGGTGAACCAATGAACGCGGATGACCGCCGATAAAAACCACCGTAGGTTATCCGCATTTATGGGAGCTCATTGCAGCCGGCAAGGGTGACTGCTCGGGTTGCGGTTGCGGCTTTCGCCTCAGGACCAACGCGGAGAAAAGCGTGATGACGAGCCCTATCGGGAAGGGATGAATGAACGTGAACACTGCATTGAAGAATGGGTTTTTGTACAGCTCTTTGTATTTTCTGACATGCTGAAGTTTTTCCTGGACGGCTGCCGGGCTCGCCCCCGAGGCGGTGAGCTTCTGCACTAAATGAGCGCCATAGGCGTCCCAGAAACCAGGCAGGAAGTTGTAGTAGATCACTTCCCAGGTTACGACATAGATGATGCAGGATATCAGCGTAATGGAGAGGCCGACGGCAAAAGCTTTTAAAAAGGTAATCTGACCATCCCCGATGTTGTCGCGGTAGGTTCGGATGCCGACAAACACCATCAAGAACGAGAGCACGATCGAGGTGTTGCTGATGATCGCGCCGCGGTCGAAGCCAATCCTGCCGCCGAAGGTCACCACCGCTATCATCATCAGCGAGGAGATAGCGCCGGAAATCAGCCCGAAGGTGACGACGATCTTTCTCATGTCCTTAGTAATGTCCCTGTAATTCTTTTATCCGATCTTTTATACGACCTCGTATCCGACCTCGACCTTTCCACGTATGCTGCCGGCCCCATGCTCATACGGGCTCATACCGGCTCAGCGACCAGCCACGTCAGCTGGCGACTTGGATGCCGCTGGAATAACTACGATCAGGTTATCGCCTGCTCCGGGGTGAGTCATCGCAAGATAATCGAGCTTGTCGAGTCCCGGTTTGGCGTCGAACCCGATGTCTTTGGTTGTCATGTTCGGCGCATAAAACATCAAATGTGGAGGGAAAATGCCAGTGCCGTGCTCGGGGATCGCGCTCAAGCGGTTGTGGCTGGACATCATATAGAGGAACCCCGGTTTGCTGGGATACTGGTAACGGCCTTCCTTATATCCGTTGGCGGCGTCTGCCTTGATTTCGGCCTCGGACTTGCCGTTTGTGCGCAGCTCTTCTCCGTGCATGTAGACGAGTAAGAGTGTGCGGCTGCCTTCGGCGTCGAAGCACTGCGGCTCAATGGTCGTTTCTGGCTGGGTCGTTTCTGCGGGCTTTACGAAATGCCGGCCAACAAAACAGCTGAAGCCGCTAGTGCCCTCGCGCGCTTTCTCGTAGCCTTTGGGGCCGAGAACATAAACTGTGGCTTTGCTGGATACCTCGGCCGGGGCGGCGCTTTCAGCGAGTGCGATCTGCTGGTCACGGGGCATGGAGGCGTCGTAAACACGGGGAAGCTCATATTCCGGGGCGGCGGCGGTTGCGGGAATGAGCGCAGTGCTGGAAAACAAGCCGATCGACAGAGTTCCTACGACAAAGACAAAGACCTTTATCGAATGTGAATTCAGAGATTTCATGTTCGCTCCTTTTTTCAGGAAGTTCATGTTTTCAGAAACTTCACGTTTTCATAAACTTCGTGTCGCTCGTTCGTATATTGAGTGGGCTCAAGATACCGCATGAGGCGGGGTCGGTGTCGTCATCCTTTTGGCTGATTTTGGCGGCGGAGAGAAAAATCATCCGTTTGGGGGATGGTTATTGGAGCGGTCATTGGCGCGGTCGTTGGCCCGAACACTGGCGCGAACCGTGCTCGTGCACGAGTAAATCAGGGGAGAAGGCCGAATTCCTTGCCGAGTTGCACCGCTTGCGTCCTTCGTCTCGCCCCGAGTTTTTCGAAAACGCGGCTGGAATGGGTCTTCACAGTGCTCTCGCTCACAAAAAGCCTCCCGGCGATTTCGCGGGTGCTCAGTCCCTGGGCGATCAGTTCAAGGATCTCAAGCTCACGGCGAGTGATATGGAGGTCCTCACGTTTTCTTTCGTCAGGGATGAACGGTCCCTCGGCGGGGACGGGAACCTCCTTCACAACAATTGTCTGGCGTTTTGCTGTCAGCTTGAGGCCAAGCCAGATGCCAAGAACGGCAAAGGTCGCGGCGATCAGTCCGCCATAGATTTCGATGGAATGTTCGACGACCAGGAACTGATACTCGGTCCACTGCAGCAGAGCAATCAAGATTCCACCGATCAACCCGTACATGAGGACGTGGCGCTTCATAAGTTGCAGGAGGATTCGTTACCGAAATTATCGCACCCATGGCGGGGTAGTCCTACTGGGGGATGCCATAGCTTACACTCAAACAGTAATGCTCAACCGGGGCTATGCCTACACCACCATCATCAGCGGCGAATACCATGGGCAAACCCTGCTCTCCCATTTGGCAAACCTTTATCCACACTCGACCCCACAAACCTGGCAACAAAATCTGAACAACGGCGAAGTCACCGTCAACGGCGTCACCGCCTCGGGAAGCGAATCGCTCACTTCAGGCCAAACCCTTGTCTGGAAGCGTCCACCCTGGATCGAACCAGACTCCCCTCAACACTTCGAAGTCCTATTTAATGACCCGCATCTGTTGGCCGTCAACAAACCTGGCGGACTGCCGACTCTCCCCGGCGGCGGCTTTATGGAAAACACCCTCCTGCGGCTGGTGCAAAAGCAAAGCCCCGATGCAAACCCTGTCCACCGGTTGGGCCGAGGCACTTCCGGCATCGTTCTCTTCGCTAAAACAGCGCAGGCGGCCGCTAAGCTATCCGCGAACTGGAACACATCCAGAATGCAAAAAATCTACCGAGCGCTGGCGCAAGGCATTGCACAGCAAGACGCCTACGAAATTCTCACACCCATCGGACTTGTACCGCATCCGCGCATCGGTTCGGTGTGGGCCGCCAACCCAAGTGGCAAACCGTCAAAGTCATTGGCGAACGTGATCTCACGGGCGCCAGGCTGCACAACCTTTGAGGTCAGCCTAAATTCGGGACGTCCTCATCAAATCAGAATCCATCTGGCATCCATCGGCCATCCCCTGGTAGGCGATCCTCTGTACGGTTTAACTGGTCAGCCTCTTGAAAATCTCCCCGGCCTTCCGGGCGATGGAGGATATTTCCTGCACGCCCAATTTCTGATTTTCCAACACCCCATCACCGGGGAACAAATCAATCTTGAGGCAGCTTTGCCGGACGGATTCTCGTTGCATCAGTAGGTTCAGGACGGGAATCAAATAAGGGTGGCCGTTGAAACCTGCGCTTACCTCGTTTTGAATCACTTCGGTGTGGTCAGTTGTTCGTGGTCAAGGAACGTCTCAATCGCTTCGCTATTTTGATTAACCCACTTAGGGCGGATGAACCGCGTTTTGCCGAAAACTCTGTTGATTGTATTCGCAACCCAAGCCGCACGGTCCGTATGACGCCTGCGGGTGCCCCATTCCTGCCAGGCTCGCGCCGCAACCTGAAGCATCTCTCGCTTTGCTCGTTCGCGGCTTAACCGAGTCCTCTCTGCACCGCCGATAAGTTTGCAACTGCCGCAATAGCTACCGCGCTTGATTGCCGTCTTCCTTTGGCGTCTGCGAAGGAAGTATCGCTTGCAAATTGGATTTGTGCACCTGCCGATGCAGCTCCGAAACGGCGAGGAGAGCAGCTCTTGGAAGTAGTAGGTCGCCATGTCGCGCGCATACAGCTTCGGGTCTTGGTTCTCCCAGCGGGGTTGGTTCACGCCTATTGCCATCGTACCGTCACCGTTCAACAATGGCCGTGGTTGGTTTCGACGCCACGATTCGTAGATCTCATCAAAAATCACAACTGGGGCTTCGTCTGTGGATACGGTCATGATGGGAGACTCATCCACCGAAGCGCGAACTCTACGGCTCGACGGTGTTTCGATCCCGTCGCTGTCAATTCCAGTCTGAATGAAGCCATCCACGAAAGCGCGCAGCCGGGTGATAAAGGCAGAGTTGGCGGCTTCACATTGTGATGCGCTCGGTAGATTCAGGCTTGGAATCGGCGGCCAGTTCAGGATGCCCCATCGCGTCTCCTCGCCATTGAGGAGATCGAGGATCATGTCCCGGATGAATCGCTCGTAGCGGCCTCCGGCGTGGTTCTTACCGTCTAGAATTTGCATAACAAAATGATGCGCGCAAACAGCACTGAGTGCAACCAGTTCTACAACTTTTGGCTCTCCATCGGGGAGAACATTGGCAGTGTGAAATCGGTCGGGCGAGGCACGTTCGCCCAGGAGGTTTTCATGGTGACCTTGACATTAATCGGCCTGCTTCTGTCTCTCGCCCAGGTGGTGATCTTGCTGCGCCGTAAGTAGGCGGGTGGCCCGCCTTTCGCGATGGGATTCTAGCTCCGACCGTTTGCTCCGAGAAATCTATTACAATCACTCGCGAAAGTAGAGGCCACTATTATGCGTCAGTTACTAATCACAATTACGCTGGTTATCGCTGTGATGTCGGTGTTCGCAACGGCTGCGGAGGCACCCGACTTCTCTGGTACTTGGGTTCTCAACGTCGCAAAGAGCACGCTCCCGAAGGACAGCACGATAAAATCCCGGACAATCGTTATTGAAAACAAGAAGTCGGCCATTGTTTTGCATTACAAAACCGATGGCAAGAAGTCGACGGAAACCTACACGCCGGATGGAAAGAAGCGCGCTTCGGTGAACATGTCGTCAGGTCAACTGAATTCGAGCGCGAGCTGGCACGACTCAGTGCTTGTCATCGAATCCACGCTGGATATAAGAATCCCTAACGCCACTGTCGTTGTCACGGGACTCAAGCCCGTCATCGATACATGGACACTGACGGCTGAAGGTCGAACTCTCACGAACGACGCAGACGACCACAAAGAGATTTACGTCTACGAGAAGCAATAGACGTCGGAAAACCTGGGACAGACGGGAAGTAACCTGAGTATTTTCTCAGAGAGTAAAGGAAAACAAGTGTAACGTCCCGTCTGTCCCCGCTTTTTACCGGTTTTCGTCCCGGTTTTTCGAAGATGAAAATTCGAGCGACGGCTGCCTAGAACCAAAACCACGACGGTGTCAGCAGTGTAGCGGCCCACTTCTCGAAAAGCTGAGAAGTGGGGCACCCCCAGTTAGTTTATTCAACGATTCAAAGCAAATCGCGTTATGATCGTGCCGAAGAAGTGGGCCACCCGCCGATAGTTTAGTACCACGAAATTGGCTTGTGTGAATCGATTCCAAAAACTCCTGGATGACGGGCAAGCGGGAAGTACCCCGAAAAGAAGGGTTGCCGCCTAATCGGGAGTTGGGGCGCGATACTCGTAAAACAAGCGCGTTTTCCCATTACCGATCACTCCGCTATACTGCACGCGTGAGCAAGCTGCCATTTCCTATACCGCTGGAGGTCATCAACTGGATACGTGATGTCTTCGCCGCGGTGAACCGCCGAGTGTCGTCTAAACTGACGGCTTTCCCTACAACTCATGAAACCTCGCTGGATATGTCCTTCATTGAGGAAGTGTCCCAACATTCAGCGCCAGTCAAGTTCTCATCTGGCTGGCTTGTACGCTTGGAAACTCATTTCCTCGGTGGAGGGCGCTACTGGGGTAAATGGGAGATTGCGGACATCGGAGTTCTCGTCGTATTTCGCCGGGCAGCTGTCGTTCAGCAGACGAAGATCGCACTGCTTCAATCGAAACGGCTTTACCCCGTAGAAGCGCAGACCAGTGCCGAGGATCATCCAATCGATTACATCGTAGGGTTCGGCAGACTCCTACCGGCAGAACAGGAGTATAGATCGGCAGTCAAAGCCAGAGCATTTTCATTTCTGGAGAGCTCTCGTTATCGTGCGCTTGAGTACGAGGATGGACAATATCAAGCCATTCTCACTTATGAAAATGACACAGCGATTCCGGTTCATTACCTCCTCTACAATCCCGTGCAACTGCCGGTAACCGTCACATATCCGGCCGAGGCTGATACCACCAAGCCGCCGGTCGGTTCGGAACGAATCGGGGCTCGCGTTATTTCTGCTGTCTCGCTTGACGCGGAATTGAAGCAGCAGCAACTAGGCGCTCGTGACAATCCAGCTTTCAACCAGATCTTCGCAAGTACTGCTTCGTCGACCAGCCCTCCTTGGCCTCTGGAATACTTCATTGCCGATCTCGTCCTCAGTTGCAAAGAGGGACATCTTGCTGGTGTAAATCCTATGGACGATGAAGCCCTATTCAGGGTGTTCAATCTTCGGTCGGGCCCCATCTCAGCCGCTATCGCCATCACGATCGATGCTCCCGCAGAGGCTTAACAAAAACTTCTGAAAAATTGGGGACAGACGGAACGTTTCCCAGTTTTTCGGCAAATGGAAATTAGTGAACGTCCCGTCTGTCCCCGATTTTTCTGTCCAAAACTCCAACTTGTTATTTCGCCTGCGCGAGCTTCGTAACAACCTCGGCAACTTTATCGAGTATCTGGTTCCAGCCTTCCATTTGACCGCTGTTTTTCGCGCTCTCCATGGGTTCATTTCCAATGAAGGTGAGTTTCGTCTGGCCGTTTCCGAGATCCTCGAAGATGGTCACGTCGTACGCACCGTCGATCGCCTCATGTTCTATTCCTAATTCTGCAGGCTCAACCTTGTTTCCCTGCGGGTCGGAAAAGTACATGGAGGAAACGATCTTTTCCGGGGGAACAATCTCGTGGTATTCAACCGCATTCCAGAACTCCTGCCCATCCGGCGTTCTCATGCATAAGAGAGATTTTCCCCCAACGCGAAAATCCATCTGGCAAACGGGCGCAGTAAAGCCCTTCGGTCCCCACCACTGCATCACGTACTTCGGATCTGTCCACGCCTTCCACACCAGCTCGCGTGGGGCATCAAAAACTCTTGTAACGACCATCCGCTCAATTTCGTTCACCGTGTTTTTTGTCATCTCTGACCTCCTCTTTCTTCTTTCTTCATTTGATTTACAACCGCATCCAGTTTGTCGAAGCTCTCTTCCCAGAATCGGCGATAGCTGAACGCCCAGTCGCTGACTGTCTTGATTGCCCCTGGCCTGAGCGTGCACACACTCTCTCGTCCACGTTTCGTCTTGATCACAATCCGCGCCCGCACCAGGTAGGCGATATGTTTTGAAATCATCTGCTGGGAGAGTGCAAACGGTTCCGTCAATCGATGGACAGAGGCAGGCCCATGGGAGAGTCGTTCGATCATTGCCCGCCGGGTTGGATCCGACAAAGCGGCGAAGGTTGTACCTAATCTATCCACAACCGTATGGTAGTGGCTTATTGGGCAGTGTCAAGTGCGTGGATTTTGCGGTTCCTGAAAGGAGGAGACAGCGAGACGTTCTCCGTTTTCTAACTTTCTAGAGACGATCGTTTTACAGACGATCCTTCCAATATCCGGGTCTGCGTTTGTGATGGGCTATAGCCACGACGCTTACTGAAGCTTCTTCATCCCTGTAAATGATGGAAAACGGAAACCGATAAAGAACGAATCGCTGGGTTCCATGCCCGTAGGTTGGCCAGCGCTGCGGCCATCGGGCTAAACTTTCAAGCGCATCGTAGATCGCGGAGAGGAATCTGATGCTTGCTTCGGGATTGCGTTCCCGGTACCAGGATTCTGCTGCCTCGACTTCTTGCCATGCTTGCGGATGGAAGCGGTACGGCTTACTTGCTGGCATCTGACAACAGAGCCGCCAGGCGGCGGCGCACTTCTTCGTACGGAATCATCTGGACTTTACCGGAGTCGATTTCCTCGATCCGGCGTTTGATTTCTTCATTCCAGGCGGCTTCGACACTTTCGTCGCAAGGTTCATCATCGAGGCTTTCCAACAGCGATCCAGCCAACGCAGCACGGGCTTCCGGCGGGAGAGCCAAGGCCTTTTTTAAAAGCTCGAAAACGTCTGGACTCATAGCGCTATTTTACGCCTGGCAGGCAAATCGCGAGAAAATGGGCATCTCGTTCCGTCTGTCACCGGTTCCTTTGAGAGTCACACATCTTTGGGAGGATGTTCGACGGTGCCGAACTCCTTGCGTATATCTCCGAAAAGTCCAAGCCCACCTTCAGCGGCAAAGAAGTCAATGTACTCGTCATGACTGAAGAAGGCATTGAGGTAGTCCGCCTGCGTCAAAATGTATCCGCCCCAGCCGTTCAACATAGCAATTTGCAGAAACGATGTTAAGTCTTCCGATTCGTGGCCGAGAAACAGATGGCCGGGAGCTTCATGAAGCAGACGAAGATCACCGTAACTTTGCCGGAGTTTGTAGTATAGATGCCAGTTCTCGCTGCTTCCCCAGATACCCCACTCCGTAATCCATACCAACACCGGACTGCGATACATCAACGAACTTCCGATCCAATGCGCAAGATAAAAAATGCGCCCTACCGTAGTCGGATAGTGAACATGCGCTCTATGAATTTCAGGGATCGCGTCCGGCTTTACCCGGCCTAGCCCAGCAAGCCATTCGTCGCATTCGTCTTTAGTGTAAAAGCGCATTGCGGCTTGATTCTATCAGCTGAGAACCGCAAAGGATGGGCAGCCCCTATCAGAGCCTGAGGCAAGCCAAGAACAAGGGTGGGCCAGTTCCACGCTACACTGGAAGAGGCACGGTGCCGCGAGTTGCACTCTTAAATTGACTTCTCAAAAATGATCTCTTTCTCAAATATCAATAAACAGTATGGCAAGCAGCTGCTCTTCGTGGATGCTTCGTTTCAGTTGAATCCTGGCGAGAAAGTTGGGCTGGTTGGTCCCAATGGGGCGGGCAAGACAACGCTCTTCCGCATGGTGGTTGGCGAGGAAACTCCTGATGATGGCTCGGTATCGGTCCCCAAGAAAATGACGATTGGCTACTTTCGGCAGGATGTTGAGGAGATGCAGGGGCGTTCGGTGCTGGATGAAGCGATCGCGGGGAGCGGACGCGTCGGCGATCTGCACCACGAACTCGAAGCTTTGCAGCGGGAGATGTCCGACCCTGACAAGGCTGATGAGATGGACCGCATCCTTGATCGCTTTGGGCACGTGCAGGAGGAATACGAGCATTTAGGCGGTTACGCGCTTGAATCGCAGGCTCGGGAAGTGCTGCATGGGTTGGGATTCAAAGACGATCAGATTGATGGCGATGTGGGTGCTCTCTCCGGCGGATGGAAGATGCGGGTTGCGCTGGCACGCGTGCTGCTCGGAATGCCGGATGTGTTGCTGATGGACGAACCGACAAACCATCTCGATATTGAATCCATCATCTGGCTGGAGCAGTTTCTTAAATCGTTTCCGGGCGCGCTGCTGATGACTTCGCACGATCGCGAGTTCATGAATCGCCTGGTCTCAAAGATTGCGGAGATTGATGGCGGGGAGATCATCACCTATTCGGGTAACTACGACTTCTACGAGCGCGAGCGGGCGATCCGAGAGAGCAATCAGCAGGCGGCGTTTGCGCGGCAGCAGTCCATGCTGGCTAAGGAGCAGCGCTTCATCGATCGTTTCAGGACGCACGCGGCCAAAGCGGCGCAGGTACAGAGCCGGATCAAGGCGCTGGACAAGATTGAGAAGATCGAACTGCCTAAGAAACGCGTTGTGGTGAAGTTTGACTTTCGTGTTCCGCCGCGATCGGGCGAACAGGTGGCCGTGCTTGAGAATCTGCACAAGAGTTACGGACCGCGCGTGATTTATGACGGATTTAGTCTCACCATTCGCCGCGGAGAACGCTGGGCCGTGATGGGGAGAAACGGCGCGGGCAAGACTACGCTGCTTAAGATGATTGCCGGGGCGAGTGCTCCAGATTCCGGAAGCGTGCGGCTTGGCGCCAGCCTGCATATGGGCTACTTCGCGCAACAGGCTTTGGACACGCTCAATTCCGATCTCACCGTCATCGAACAGTTGCAACAGGATTTTCCGCAGGACGGTATCGGGGCGTTGCGGAATCTGGCGGGGGCATTCCAGTTCTCCGGCGAAGACACGGACAAGAAGATCCGCGCACTTTCTGGCGGAGAAAAGTCGCGGCTGGCAATAGCGCGCATGCTCCACAACCCGCCGAACTTCCTGGTGCTCGACGAACCGACGAATCACCTGGATCTTGCGACCAAGGAAATGCTGGTGGACGCGCTGAAGGATTTTGAAGGCACCATGATCTTCGTATCGCATGACCGCATGTTCCTTCGCGGTCTCGGCTCACGTGTGCTGGAACTGGGCGGTGAGAGCGGCACGGACCGCCATCCCACTGTTTATCCGGGGTCGTATGTTGAGTACGTGCAGAAGCTTGGACATGAGGCGCCTGGGATCTATTCGTAGGGCTTGCGTTCCCGGCCTTCGCGCACAATGGCGACCAGATCGTCGGCCGACAGTTTCACCTTTACGCCTTTCACGTCTAGTGGCGATGCTTTGGATTTTCGCAGAGGTAGAATGCGAAATACGGTGCCATCGCGGCGCCGAATTTCTACCGCTCCATCACGCTCGGCCTCGTCGAGAACCGTAGCAAAATTTCCGCGCGCCTCAGAATAGCTGTAAGATTTCATCGTAGGTTAGCCTCCAGTACATCCAATTTCAATTCCCGCGCGCGTTCTCTCAACCCGCCGTCCAGCGTGAGAAGGGGAGCTCGTTGGTTTATGACGCAGGCAAGCACATAGGCATCGTAGGCATATATGTTCAACCTGCCAGACAATTCCACGGCTTGCTTCAGGCCAACTTCAGCCATGCGAATGGGGATCTCGGCGTAGGCGTCCAAGAGCTGGAACGCTTCCTTGATGCCAATTGCCCTGCGCTTGAACATGGCCGACAATGCGTTCCCAACTTCCCAGTGGACCGAGGCGGGAGCCACCAGAATTGCTCCACGTGTTAGTCGGACAAGGCCCGCTTTTTCCGGCTGCTCTCCGACGACTGCCAAAATCGCGGAGGTGTCGATCACTATTTCCACAATGGAAATTATACAACATGTACAATTGTACAATAACATGATTTTGCGACCAAGGAAATGCTGTGGACGCCCTGAAGGATTTTGAAGGCACCATGATTTTTATATCGCATGACGATCTTCGTATCGCATGACCGCATGTTCCTTCGCGGTCTGGGCTCACGTGTGCTGGAACTGGGCGGCGAGAGCGGCACGGACCGCCATCCCACGGTTTATCCCGGGTCATACGTTGAGTACGTGCAGAAGCTTGAACATGAGGCGCCCGGGATTTATTCGTAGGTTCTTTTGCAACGGGGTACGTCCTGTCTGTCCGCAAATCCGCCCAAATTTTCGGTTGTCATTTCAGTTGACTTTAGGCAAAGCCACGAGTATGGTGTTCCAAGTGGCCACTGTCAACGGTGGTTCGGGGTCTTTGACAATTTCCTCTGCTGCTCAATTCTTCCCAAGGCCGAAAGGCAATCTCTGGCTGGCGTATTCACCAGTGCAGAGCCTTTTGACTCATTTTGAAAATGGGTCGCGGGCTAACCGGCCCGCTCTGTTTTAGGCACGGATTTCGCTAGAACACCTAAGGATGGTTCGTTGAAGAAGCGCTGCTCCTTTACGGGAAGAGCATTGAGGGTGCCGGAATGCTTTTGCCGGAAAGGAGGAAATAATGCGAACAAGCAAAGACCTCAACGCCTGCATCTCTTCTTTGGAAGATTTGTTGCGCGGAGGCAGCGTACATTCAGAGAAAAAGCAAGCAGTCGAACACGTAATCGACGAACTGAAACAAATTCGGCGCAGGCCGGGTTTGGACCGAAATGAACAAAACGAATCCATTCGCAGGATCGTGGAAGAGTTAGTTCGAGCGTTCAAAAATCGCGATTAACATCGACAGGCACACAACTCTTAAAGACGAACCAAACCAAGGATTAGATGGACTACGGGAAGGCATTAAGAATTGCTCGAGCTGCTGCTGGGATGGAACAGAGGCAGGTAGCGCGTGCGGCGGGACTCGATCCCAGTCATATTTCGCTGATTGAAAAGGGTGATCGGAAGCCGAGCGTCGCCGCGATTAGTAAGCTGAGCCGTGCGCTTAAGATTCCGGAGCCTCTGTTTAGCATGCTCGCTACCCAGTCTTGCGACCTGCAGGGTATAGAGGAGCGGGAGTTCCAAGCGATAGGCGTTTATCTAGCGAAATTTCTTCTAAGAAGCGAAGACACTCGTGAACGAGTTAGGCGCAAGCGACAGTCTTAATCTCTACTCTCTTCGATATTTGGAAATCTTACTGGGTCGCTCCCGCACCGAGTTGAGGGACCTGGCCTCAGGCGCGGTCCGATATTACAAGCCCTTCCTCCAGAAGCCGAAAGTCCGCCCATTTGCCAGAAAGATCACGGCTCCAAAAAAGCGCTGGATCGATAATCCAGTCGACCCCCTGAAGATGATTCAGGCTCGGATTCAAGAGCGTCTTCTGGCCCGGCTGATCCTGCCGGAACACCTTCTTGGTGGAGTTAAGGGAAAAAGCATCCTTGAGAACGCAAAGCTGCATTTCGGCGGAAAATACCTAGTTACCATAGATATTAAGAATTTTTTCCCTACGATAACTCCAAGGCAAGTTCAAGCGGTATTCCGCAGGCTTTTGAATTGCTCTTCCGCTGTATCACACTTGCTCACCGGGCTAACAACTTGTCGTGGGCGCCTTCCCCAAGGGGCCTCGACTAGCCCACTCTTGGCGAACCTTGTTCTGAGCAGTTTTGACTCGGAAATTATGGCCGTTTGCCGTGCCAACCAAGTTCGTTATTCGAGTTGGGTGGACGATCTCGCATTTTCAGGAAACTCCGCGTCGCAAGTTGTGGGTCCCGTCATCGCTGTTCTGGTGAGCGCAGGGTTTCGAGTGTCCCATCGCAAGATTGCGCTCATGGGGCCAACGGATCGCAAGCTTCTGAATAAGCTTGTCCTCGGTGAGTTTGTGACCGTCCAGAAGCAATATAAGGCTCGCATCAGAGCAGGAATTCATAATCTAGTGTGCGGAAAAGTGGCTCCTGCCGAAGTTGGGGCCTACGTCGAGAGCCTAAAAGGAAGTATCAATTACCTTGGCTTGTTCGACCCTGGCAGGGCGGACAAACTTCGACTTCACGTTGTTGATGCACTCGTTAAGGCAACACGCGAATCAGCCCATTCGGGCGCTGGCCCAGCTTAACCGTCACTGCACTAACTGAGGTCGCTCCAGCCACCAGAGAAGATGAACCACGGAAAGGGACCCGCTGAAAGTCGCCACCTTCAACATTAACAACATCAATAAGCGGCTCGACAACCTCCTGGCTTGGTTAGCGAAAGCTGAACCGGACGTGGTTTGTCTCCAAGAGCTCAAGGCAGAGCAGGGAGCCTTTCCGGTGAATGCCCTTCGGACTCTCGGGTACGAAGCGGTCTGGCAAGGGGAGCGCTCGTGGAACGGCGTGGCCATTCTCGCGCGCAACCAAACTCCCGTGGTGACTCGCACATGCTTGCCGGGAGATTCCGAGGATCATAAGGAGGATCATAAAAAAGATCATCATTCTGAAGATCGGCAAGCTCGTTACATTGAAGCGGCGGTTCAGGGAGTGCTAATCACTTCCATCTATCTCCCCAATGGGAATCCGCAGCCGGGGCCGAAATTCGATTACAAGCTGGCTTGGTTTGAGCGCCTGATTGCTCACGCGGCCGAACTTATGGCGAGTGGAGCACCGGTGGTGTTGGCCGGTGATTACAATGTCGTACCGACTCCGCAGGACATTTATCCGACTCGATCGTTGGATAACAACGCGTTGATCCAACCCGAGAGCCGACAGGCCTTTGCGCGGTTGCTGGCTCAGGGCTGGACTGATGCCCTGCGGAAGCTACATCCGGAGGGGCCGCTCTGGACATTCTGGGATTACAAATTTGAACGGTGGCAGAAGGACAAAGGCATGCGGCTTGATCACTTTCTGCTCTCACCGAATTTGTCGGACCGGCTGGTGGACGGCGGTGTTGACCGATGGGCGCGTGGGCAGGAAAACGCTAGCGACCATGCGCCGGCGTGGATCATGCTCGATCTCTAGACCAATCAAGCGGTCTGATTCAATAAATAAGGGGAACCGTAGAGCAGTTCCCCTTATAATGCTCTCAATCTCTGGGTAGCGCACGACAACTTCCTCTGAATCGCCCACAGTTTAAGGGCTCGGGCGGTGCTTCCGCGTTCCTCGTCAGAACTGCAGCTTCAGAGTGAACTGCGCGGACCGCGGACCGCCCAATGCATACAGGAAGCTCTGTCCGCCGGCTGAGCCGCCGCCACCCAGCGCTTGGTTCGTCGTGGTATCTACTTTGCCAAAATCGGAAATACCGAATCCGGTATTGGGTTGGTTACCACCAGGAGCGCCGAACATGGGATGGTTGAAAACATTGAAGTATTCCGCACGCACATCGAGCTTGACCCGTTCGGTCAGGTTGAAACGGCGGCGCAGCGCGAGATCGGTCTCGTTGATCGAGTAGGGACTGCGCAGACTGTTGCGGGGATAGTTTCCCTGCGCTCCATCGGCAGGCATTGAAAAGGCAGAGGGATTCAGTGCTCTTCCCGCCGGTTGCGTCGGATCGGGAATCCAGAACGGTTGACCGGGTACGACGTTGGCCAGCACTTGGTGATACCCAACGATAGAATTCTCATTTCCAACGACCACGGTGAGCGGCGGCGCCGAACTTATTCTTACCAAACCGTCCACAGCCCAGCCTTTCAGGATTGCATTGCCTGCGCGACCCCAGGCAGGGGCCGGCACTTCATAGGACACGGCTCCGGCAAGGGAATGCCGCAGGTCGAAGTCAGAAGGGGTCAGTGGTGGTATGACGATTTGGCTAACGCTCGGCACCACGTAGCCTGTTCCGTCGTTGGACCCGGTATCACTGGCTTTCGATAAATTGTAGGACAGCAGCGCCTGCAGACCATGGGACATGCGGCGCTGGAACTGCAACTGTAAAGCTTCATAGTGGGCGTAGCCACCGTTCGATACTGCGGGATACGAAGGGCCATTGTCGAATCCCTGTGGAGCAATCCTGTCCTCGCGGAGGAGGCGTCTTGCATCCGCGCCAACGTAGGTTGCGGTCAGCCGCTGGTTCGTTCCGAGCTCGCGCTCAACGGCGACATTCCACTGAATCGTGATCGGGAGTTGCAGGTTTGGATCGATAGCGAAAAGGCCTCCCTGGTTCGGCGTGATGGTCGTTGAAAGCGGAATCGGCTGGAAAACTGGATTGCTCAGATCGAAAGGTACCGGAGATGGGGGGGAATTGAACTCGAAGCGTATATATGGATAGCTGCTGGAGGCGTCACCAATGTTGCCGTAGCCCAGATCGTAGAAGAAACCAAAACCACCCCGCACCACGGTTTTAGGCGTGACTTGCCAGGCAGCGCCAACGCGAGGAGCGAAATTTCCGAACTGGGTGCGCCAGGGTGCTTCCCGCACCAGCGCAATGGGATTCGAATCGAAAATTCCCTGCACGGCGTATAGCGGCAAGCCGGAGGATGCCGACTCCGGCGCGGGATTGATCTCCCACCTTAGCCCATAGGTTAACGTCAGGCGGGTCGTGACCTTCCAGGTGTCCTGAGCGAACAGCGAGTAATTATTTACGTTGACGGAAAGAGGAAATTTGTCGAGCAGCAGAGCGGTACTCACGGTTCCCTGCACCAGATCCTGGAACCCCGAGGTAAGGGCAACATAGTTGGTGCTTTCCCCACCGGTTGGGTTGAGACGGCGATAATCGAAACCGACTTTCAACTGGTGGGCACCGACGACCCAGGAAAACGTATCCACGAAATTGAGTTGTCGCTGGATGTTGTTGTACAAGGTGCCCTCGGTCACTCCGGCGATGGTAGCTTGACTGTGGCTGTAGCTATACGGAGATCCGGGCGGGAAGAAAGTGGACATCGGCGGCAGCACGCCGCCATCGGCCACAAAAATGAGCGGGACATATGACCGTGGGTGGATGAATCCAATGTCGCTCATTCAAAAACGTCCATCGCACATGATGGTATGTCTGGCAGGAAAATGGGAAACCGTGAATAACGCTAACGAACCTCGTCATAGGACGAGCATAAGAGGAGATAACAATGGATAGGCAAATGAAAGTTGTGGCCAGTTTACTGGCCGTGTGTCTTATGGCCTTGGGCGCGGCCCATGCCTCCGACAAAGTAAAAGGCAAAGGGGTGATTACCCTCCGCTCTGGAAACAACCTGACCGTCGAGACTGACGATGGAACTACAACCGTGATTGTCACACCTGATACGAAAGTGCAACACCCCATAGGACTCGGCGCACGGAAAAAACAAGTGGGTCAAGAAGTCCTGATACCGGGCCTCAAGCTAAAGTTCGAAGGAACAGGTGATTGGACTCAGTTGACGGCGGAAACCATAACCTTCGATCAAGACGATCTCAGCCTTGCCAAAGTGATTCAGGCTGGATTGAACCCGACCGCGCAACAACAAGCCAAGAACATGGACACCTACCATGCCAATAAGCAGGCGACCGATGCAGATATTGCGTCTAACCAGGCGGCCATCGCAGCTCATCAACGGGAGATTGAGGCAACCAAGCAGAGTGTCGCGGCCAACGAACGGGGCATCCAGGAGGTTGCGCAGTCAACTTCGAAGCGTTTCTCCGATTTGGCCACCTGGTACGTGAAGGGTGAAACAACCGTGCGCTTCGCACTCGGTGATTCCGCACTTTCGGAGGAGGCCAAACAAGAACTCGCAGCCCTGGCAACCCAAGCGCTCACCTACACGGGATTTGTCATTGAAGTCAGAGGGTATGCCGACTCGACTGGCAAACTTGCAGACAATCAACAACTCAGTAAGGAGCGCGCTCAAGCGGTTGTCGCCTATTTGCTCCAGGACTGTCAGGTTCCGGTAAAGAACATTACCGCGCCGGGTGCGATGGGCGAGACGAATCCGGCAGCATCTAATGAGACTGCTGACGGACGAGCCGAAAACCGCAGGGTCGATCTTAAACTCCTTGTCAACAAAGGCGTGGCTGGCGAGTAAGGTTTTGCTTACAAGAGTAAGGGAGGCGCGGTTTACGTGCCTCCTTAATTACTGTGTAATTATTGTTTGCAACGACAGCACTAGCAACGTCGACTCCATACTGGTTGACGAAACACAATCCAGACTTTGTGCACGGCTTCGAATTTGTGCGGTGAACTCAGGCATGAGTTACGTCCTCCGCTACCTGGCGGGATCGCATTTAAGATAGACTATGCGACTACGGGTACGGATAGCCCTTGGCGAGTTCAGCCGCTAGTTTGGCATCGTGTCCGTAGATGTCATTGCTGAAGTGAACGTCGCCGTTTTCGTAGGCGAGCGCCGTTCCGTAAACGATGAAGACTGGAACTCGCTTCACGAGGTTTACGGTGACGTCGTCTTTTCCGCTCTGCATTCCTTGTTTTACTCGCTCCAGCGTCCATCCGGAATTATTGCGCAGTACCCATGCCGCGAGTTCGGCAGGTTTTTCGACCCGAATGCAACCATGGCTGAAATCACGGCGGGAACGCGAGAACAGATCCTGCGAGGGTGTACTGTGGAGATAGACGTTGTGCTCATTCGGGAAAATCAGTTTGACCAGGCCAAGCGCGTTGGCGGGACCGGGTTTTTGCCGCACCGTCAACTTTCCCGCTCGCAGTTGAGCCAGTACATTGTCGGAAACGTCGCCCGAGGTAACAACCTTACCGTCAAATGTAGTGACCTCATAGTTCTTGCGGGCAATGTAGCCGCGATCGCGCCCGATGGCGGGAACAATCTCGCCGCGGAGAATACTAGGAGGCACGTTCCAGTATGGACGCAGGACAACGTAGATCATATCGCGTGAAAAGACAGGCGTTTGCGTGCGCATCGCCTTACCGACCACGACGCGCATATCCATCACCACCTTATTGTTTTCATCGAAAGCGCGCAGTCGAAAATCGGGAATATTCACGATGATCGGCGGCGCGGAAAACTCGGCCGGCAACCATCGCCAGCGCTCCAACGTGAGCTGCAATTGGCGTACCCGGTCCTGTAGTGGCACGTTCAGTTGTCTCATGGTGTCAGGGCCGAGACGACCATCGTCATCGAGGCCGTGGCGGCGCTGGAAGCGTTTCACCGCATCCACCAGGGGGCCGGCATAGGTTTGGACATCATCCGTCAACGGGGCATCCGCTGGCAGGTCGCCCACGAGCTGCAAGAAACGAGCCAACTGCGGGACGCCAGCATATATCTGGCCCGGCCCGATGGGCTTTGTAACGTCAGGAAGCCTTCCCCCGTCGTCAGTGCGTGCCAGTTCGAGGTAGTGCGCAAGCGCCTCCTCTGTGCGGCGATAGCCTGCAAACGGCGGTTCCACTCGATCTAGGACTACTTGCAAATTCGAAGCAGTCAGTATCTGGTCACGTAAAAACTGGGCTAGGTCGTACTTCTTCTGTTGCACGCTCAGTCCGAACTTGAAATGCGCCGGATCGATCCGTCCGATACGCAAGTCGGACACATAGCGCATAGTGCAGACAGTTAACGCCACATCAAAGCGCGCCACGGCCGGTCCGCTCGCAGAGCTTTGCAGCACACGGATTCTCTCCTCCCAGCGCGAGGCGTCGTAGTCCTCCGGATTCAGTCCTTTCTTTCCAGCAGCTTTGAAAACTTCAATCATCGACGCGACCTGCGGCACCAGCTTTTGTCCCTGGACCCAAGCCGGAGCATATCCTGCGGACTCGTAAAACTTCTGTAGTGATGCGCGATAGTCGCTGAAGTTTGGCCAGAGCATGCCTTCCAGATGGCTACTAGTGATCAGGTTCTGGATGTCGGAGGGCTGTTGCCCGGCGAGGAGACTTGGCAGCGTCGCGACGAGAAAAGCGATGCCACACACAGAACGGCGCCAACCAAAAGCGCGAGACGTCTCGTATTTCTCTGTCTGACCACTCATTTTGATTTGGCCTTACTGTAGCGAGATCCCAAGATCAATGACACGATCCGTCGTCCTGAAATTGCCCGCTGGCGGCCATCGATGCCAGAGAGCGTGCGCAGTTCAGTATTTGCTGATTCAAAGGATCATCTCGCAGGGCATCGGCGGAGAAATAATTCATGTTTTGGCGCGCTGCCAGGATCTTGTTGCTCAATTTTTGCATGTTATCGAGCACATTAGTGAGCAACTGAAGAGCGTTTCGATCAGAATCGGTTGACGCCGCTACCGAAGCGAGTCTAAGACTGGTTACAGATTGGTCGCGGTAACGAGCCACAAAGTCATCTGTAACTGCGTAACCATTTTGGATCGCGCTGGAAAGCGCGGTGCGCCATTCCCTGATCGTGGATCCTGCTTCGATGCCTGCCTTCATGAAGTCTTTCGAGAGTCCGGAATTCGCAGGCTGGCCTGCCGGGGCAGTTGTCGTCGGAACGCTTTCAGCGGAGGAAGGCAATGTCAATGTAAGTTGATTCCCTTTGAAGCCGAGGCTGGCATTCGTGAGCCGTGCCAGGGCTTCGATATCCACATAAGACTTGCCATTTATCTGGAGAACCGGCGTCTGTCCCGGCTGACCATTTACAACGAGAACTCCGTTCTGCTGCACAGTCCCTGACGAACAAAGGCCCGGCATAGCCAAGAGCGTGGCCAGCATCAACCCTGCACTCCGCATCTTTTGCCACATCGAATCCACCCCATTTTCGTCGCCAGCACGAGCATAGTATTTAATGCTGCCGGAAGCCGATGCCAAGGGTCTGCACGCGATGTTGCAAGGCGATCGCGTTCAGAACCTGGTCAAATGATGCGATCACGCTGCTTATTGCTGAAAACCTCATGAGCGCTGGGGAACGACACCTCAGGAGCCTGCTCCAGTCAACCAAAGAGCGGAAAGCCTCGCCACTGTCAAAAGTGACAGTTCCACCGAGATTCGGGCCCCGGAGAGTTGGCAATCAGCCCGCGATTCAAGACTCGTGATGTGCGGTCGGGCCTGCTTGTGTTCGCTGTGCTCCTGCTATCCCTTCCCGTATACCGAATCCTTACGTTGCCCCGAACGTAGAGTAATTCCAGCTAGGGGATCAATGGGATTAGAGCAGTTAGCTGGAGGTTGACGATCAGGCCGAGCCGGTTATCCACCTGGTAAAACTTGGCGGCTCGTTTCGCTCCCAATGCCTTCATAAATTGCGGCCAATAGTCCTCACGCAAGTTCAATGTCCGGTCCTCGATGTTGATCATCCGCTGCACCAAGTCCCTTGCCTTTGGGTCGTCCATACTGTCGTAGTTCTTGGCATAGTCTTTGATCAGCTGCACACGATCGTCACCAATCACCTGCTGGTCGTGCGCGAAGTCCCGATAAATTGGCCAGAATGCCTTCGATTCCGCATCGGTGAATTGCATCGTGTCAGCAATAATCTGGTTTTTGTCCGCCTGCACGTCGGAGCGAAGGAGTTGGATGTCGGTATCGGTAAGGGGCTTTGCTGCCGCTGGCGCTGTTTGAGCGGAAACCGCAGCGCTCATCAGTACCAGAGAAGCGCAGATTGTCATCAAGATTCGCATAAATGTCTCTCCTATACGTTTTTCAAATTGAGCTAATTTCTGTTCCATTTCAAAAGCCGTGAGCTAGAAGAGTTCTGTCAGCAACCGTCAGCTCTGGCGGCCAAAGTGGTCGTTCTCATTGAACGGAGTATCCACGGGCATCCATACACGCAGAAAAGGCTCTCTTGAATGTATTGATGCCGTCTTGATACTGGGCCTGTGACTGAGCTTGAGCTTGTTGTTGACCTTGAGCAGTCTGTTGAGCCGCCTGTTGCTTGGCCTGCTCTTCTTTCATTCTCTGCTTTCGTCTGCCGGCTATGGCGCCGACTGTGGCGCCAATGGCTGCTCCCTTTCCAGCGTCGCCGGCGATCGCTCCTATTGCGGCGCCGCCCGCAGCGCCGCCCGCAGCACCTTTAATCGTTCCGCCTTTGCTAACGTCATTTCCGGCTTGTTGAGCTGCCTGTTGCTGGGCAGCTTGCTGTTGTTGCGCGCTTGGCCCTGTCGGCGGCGGAGTCTGAGGATTGACTCCCGTATTCTGGCTGGCAGAGCCATAGCAGTCGCTCTCATCTTTGAGCTGCTGGTCAGGGTTCTGATTGTTCTTTGGATAAGCGAACATGCCAATACTCTTCGCCGGGGACCATGATGTGGGCGAGCCATTTTGTGCGCGAGCACCGGAAATCGCCAAAGAGATGAGCAACACTGTCAAAAGAAGTTTCATGTCATTTCTCCTCTTGCTCGTTTGAAAACTTCGAGCCCCCTCCTCTTAATCGGCACGACTCCGGGGGTGAGCCAACGGCGCCGCAGGATGTTCACAAAAACCATCCCAGCAACACTGCCATGTTCGTCGCTAAAGAAGTGGTGGGCTACTGGTAAAAATGCCAGTCACGATTGAAAGCGCGGCCCGGTTCGATGAAATTTGGGGATGCAACTCGAGAAAAAGAAAGAGGAGTTGTCGGCTGAGCGGGCAACTCCTTTTGGTTTCGTTGGATGATCCGCCGGGACACGAAGTTCTCGGCGAACCAAATTAGCAACGCTTCCGAGCCTTCCGCAACCCCAGCGAAGAGACCAGCAAAAGAAGACCGAGAAGTCCGATGAGCGGCAGCGAACTTGCGGTCTTCGGCAGTTCTGCCGGAGCCGGCTCTGGAGCGGCCTCTGCGATTAGTATTGGTGTGTCGGGCGGCGGTGGTTGTGGCGGTGGTGCTGCGGCTGCGACCACTGGAGCCGTGCCCGTCACGTTCCGCTGCTCGGAGACTGAGACCACGGGGACCTCGACAATCTTGGTGGCGGCGACATTCATCCCCTTCTTCAATCCCCAGGCGTCGACCATCTGGCCATCGACCTTAAACTTCTGATTCTTCGGAATCTTGAACTGCTGGTTGCTGCCATCTGCAAGCGTCAGAATCACGCTAGTAGGCGGATTGACGTGCCACACCTTTCCCGTCACACTCTGTACGGTAGTGATCGTCTTGGAGACCGAAGTGGTTGTGATGGTACGTTCAAGTTTCATGCCCGGGGTCAGATCGTGAATCCCGAGTTGCTTGCCGTCCACGGTGACTCTGGCGCTCTCCGGCACATTGGTAAAGTGCCGGATCGTGCCATCTTCCATCCTGACCACCATGTCGTTGCCCGAGACGTATACGACTTCACCATGCTCGACTTGAGTAACAATAGCGGCTTTTTGGCCTTCCGTGCTCGTTTTTGTTTGCACCTGCGCGCTCACGCTAAGGGTAAAGGCCGCGCAAATAGCGCCCCCTACCAACATTAGCCATGCATGTGTCCAACCTGTTTTTGAGTTCATCGTTTTTCTCCTTGTTAGGTTTCAAAGCCTATCGAACTAGATAATCGCTTCGTCTTGCGAAACGTTTATCTTGCGCTTGCTTGCCGATTAACACTTCCTGGGATCGACTGCGCCTGCCCACTGGCATGAGCGCTCGCTGCGGGCAAATCGGCGACAGATGCCTGAACGATATAGCGCTTCGGTGCGCTGCCGACGAAATAGAACGGGTAACAGGTCACCAGTGTCAACGACGGACGCGGAGTTGGCGCAAGCACCGAGACATCGTTGGGATCAACAACTGTGATGTGGTCGATGACATAGGTTTCTGTCCGCGCCAATGTAACCATTTCTATCGTGTCGCCTAGGCCGACATCCTTCAATCCGCGAAAGAAACCATCTCGATGTCCCGCAATCGCGATATTGCCGTTCTCTCCGGGATTGGCTGTACCCGTTATATGACCGACTCCTCGGTTCAGGCTAAGGTCGTCGGTGCCATCCAGGACAGGAACTTCGACACGAATCTTGGGTATTCGGAGGATGGCAATGGCGGGCGCAAAATGCGCCGCCAGGCTAGCCTGGTAATCCTTGGTGCGTTGTTCCGACCACAAACTGAAGTTGGGAGGCGCACTGGTCAGCGCCACCCGACCCGGTTCGTCCACTAAGGCTAACTGCCCCTGGAAACTTTGCAATTCTGCACGAGATAGAACGGTCCGGTGAATGCGGCCTGCCGCATAAAAACCGAGTAACAGTATGCCGATTATCAGCATCAGACGTTCGAGATTGCGTAACCAATTCATTCCGGTTTACCGTGGTGTGCCCATCGCCGCCTTGCTTTGATCGGCAAAGAACACACTTGAGAGTCTGATTACTCTACATGGCCCTCTGCGAGCCAGACAGCACATCCCGATTACCTAGCAAACAGTAAGAGGATCGAGACATTGGCGTAACTGTCATTACTGACAGTCATTGAATGAAAGCTTCGGCTGGAGAGAAGCGGTGCATAACGTTCACGAGGCGTGAGGATGATCGACGCCATTCTGCACCGGGCGTTTTCACGCTTTCGCCGGGACTTCACCGCAAGGCGACCATTCGCTAACCGTCCTCGTGTCGTTGGAAACACGACCTTGGCATATAGCACCACACAACTGATACGCGATATCGATCTTTACACCCATATATTGTGCAAACGGCTTGCGAGACGATGAGCGGACATCAGCATCACGAAGATCAAGATAAACAGACCGAGTTTGCCTAACCAATGCATTGCGGTTTACACCAAACGGCTCCCGCTGTCACCGGGCGCATATAACAAAGTTGGCGAGACAAAGAGCTTGTTGCAAAACACCGCGGTGATGGCGGAGAGCAGGTCCAGGTTCAACCGTGATTTCACAACATAAGCCGAGCCGCCTGCGCCTATTGCCGCGTTTACATAGTCGGAATCCTCATGCACGGTGAGAAAAATAATCTTGGCGCTACACCCCGAATCTCGCAGCTGTCGTGCAATATCGATCCCGCTCGTTGCGCCCATGGAAATGTCGAGCAAGATGAGATCAGGCCGGAGCCGGTGGTATTCGCGGACGACCACTACAGCATCGGATATGGCTGCGACGACCTTATATTTCTCCGCTTTTTCAAGCATCTTGCGAACATGATCAAGGACAGCAGAATTGTCGTCGGCCAGGAGGACAGTCGTACTTGGCACAGATCCGCCTCTCTCTGTGGTTGGCGCTGCGTCATTTCACCCGGCTGCGAATTGACGCCGTCAGGGTTGCCGGGACTTTAAGCTCGCAAACCAACCGTTACAAACTGCGATGTTATCCGGACTTACTTGGGGTCGGCTACTGTCAGAATTGACGAGTGGCGATAACTGGCTTTAGCCCTCTAATCAGCGGCCGGGGCATCGGCCTGGCGAACCAACTTCCTGGTCACCGGAACTCGACCTTCTACCTGAGTACCGAGGGACGGTTTCGACCAGATCAAGAATTCGCCGTCCACGGACCGCAGACGCTCGCGCATGCTGACCAGTCCAAGACCGTGTTTATGTCTTACGTCTTCCGGATTGAATCCAACTCCATCGTCGGAAACGCGCAACTGTACCAAATTTGATTGACAAGTCAATTCCACTTTCACATGGCGAGCAGCGCTGTGTTTGACCACATTGCGCAGCGCTTCTTGCACAACGCGGAAAAGGTTGAGGGATTTGTTTTGGTCGAGGTTCCGGGGTAGATCCCGCACCACACATTCGACCTCAACCTTGTGCTGCGCGGAAAACTCATGGCAGAGATCGCGCACGGTGGCAGCGAGTCCGAGGTAGTGCAACTTTGATGGATGCAGCTGGTGGGAAATGTTCTGGATATCAGTCGCGATTTCATTGGTCAGCTGCCAGAGTTCGTGCAGATTCTTCTCTTGCAGAGTACCGTCATTCGCGGATATGAGCTGCTCAAATTCCTGGAGTCCGTTCGCCAGCAGTGCGAGTCTCTGGTTGATGTCGTCGTGTAACTCGCGTGCAATCCGGCTTCGTTCTTCCTCCTGGGCTTCCATCAACCTTTGGCCTATCGTGGAAAGGGCCTCTTCGACGACCTTGCGATCCGTGATATCGATACAAGAACCTATGTAGCCAGCAAACGAATCGCCCCCACCGAATCTCGGCACACCTGTGTCGAAGACCCAGCGGTATTCGCCGTCATGTCGCCGGAGCCGATACTGTATCTCGAAAGGCTGGCGTGCATCGAACGCTCTCACGTACGTATCCATGCACGCCGTCAAATCTTCCGGGTGGACTCCTTGTGCCCAACCATTTCCAAGCTCCGCCATTAGCGGCCGACCGGTGAACTCGAGCCAGGACTGATTGAAGTAGTCGCACAACCGGTCAAAACCCGATGTCCAGATCATTACCGGAGCTGCGTTGGCCATCAATCGAAACCGCCGCTCGCTCTCGACCAGAGACTGCTCTGCCCGCTTGCGATCGGTAATGTCCCCGACGACCGTAAGAAAACACTGCTCACCGTCGATTTCGATCAGCTCCACTGACACTAGCGCGATCAGGATTCGACCGTCTTTGGTGCGCCATTCACATTCCACTTCACGAATGGCACCCTCGAGCTCCAATTTCTGGTTCAGCCGATCTCGCTCGGCTGGATTCACCCAGAGTTGCAGATCCAGGGCGCTTTTTCCGATCACATCGGCACGCATATATCCCCAAATCCGTTCATAGGTCTCGTTAATATCGAGATAACGATGAGTTTTAGCACTGACCACCGACAACGCCATGGGGCTGTGCCGAAACGCCTTTGAAAACCTCTCTTCAGACTTCTTCAGTTCCTCTCGCGCTCGATTGTGCTCGGTAAAATCACGAGCAATCGTCGAAGCGCCTACAATCTTTTCCGTCGCATCTCTCAAGGGAGAGATCGTCAACAAAATGCGGATCTTCTTCCCTTCCTTTGTCACGCCGATCGTTTCGCAGTGTTCAACTGACCCCGCTGTTCTTGCTCTCTGCAGAATTGTTTTGTCTTCCTCTCGAAGATCGGGCGAAATAAGAATTGCAATGGACTTACCCACCGCTTCCGCTCCACTGAATCCGAAGATACGCTCTGCCCCCGGGTTCCAACTCACGATGACGCCGTCAAGATTCTCGGAGATAATCGCGTCGTCCGACGAATCAACAATGGAAGCAAGTCTGGATCGGGCCTCCTCCGCTTGCTTGCGCTCCTCAACAAGCGCTGACAAAAACATGAATGGCGCAGCAGCAAACAACAAGAACACCTGTAGCGATATGACGTTCTTAAGCGATCCTGCTCCGACGACCGGGCCTCGGCCATTGATTGCCCCCCAGATGGACAAAAAAACCAAAACGACCATCGCCGTACTGACGCCGGTCGGTCCGAAACGCAAAGCGGTCCAAAGCAGCAACGGCACAAAAGGCAATGCAGGTGCAACGATTGTCCAAGGCGAGACGAAGGTAAGATATCCGAGAACCACCAAACCAACGAGCAGTATGCTCTCCTCAAGATGATACGCAAGTGATTCGCGTGCCCAGGAAGCTCTATTGCTTGCCCAACCTAGAATCGCCGGCAACAAAGTCAGGAATGCCAGCCCCTCTGACAGGAAAGAAATCCGCCAACTCGTCCAATAGCTCCCACTACTGGCCAGCGCACCGACAAATGCTGCCGTGAACGGCGCCAGGAATACGGCGAAAAAGACATACTTGGCCAGCGCCTTTACACCATTCAGTTGAGGAACTTCGCCAAAGGCATAGTGCAGACCCCACACCGCCGTGAGGACCTCAACCAGATCAGACAGGATCAGCAAAGTGGTTGAATGAATCGTCACGCCAGATTGCAAGTCATAGATCGCAAATGCAGCAAAGGCCGCTGCCATGAGTACTGGCCAGATCCTTCTGGGAACCAGCAACAATATGGACACCAGCAGCACGTTGCCCGGCCAAAGCGGCCAGTCCACCTGCGGACGCATAACTACTACCCCTCCCAACCTTGCGGCGAGGTAGGACAGCGCAGCCACCAGAAGTACCCACATCAGTGTGCGCGACGGGGAATCCACACTGGAGGTCCTCCGTGGTAAGCGACCGTGGATAGAACTCATACGCGCCTTCCGCCGTTGCGGGCCTTGACCTATATGCCAGAACCAGAGACGCAGAACAGCACGAACCGGAACACACCGACGTCAGCGCCATGACATCGCCGATTTCCCATCATTGACTCGTGAAATCCACTTTTCATTTTGCTCAGGTTGGGAACTCAGAAAAATCCACCTGCAATACCAAGCTCAGCATCTATTTTTGTTTTCCCGCGTCCGACGCTGTGAGCAAGCCACATTGCGTCGCGATAATCGCACATAGTTCGATGACGGCTTCCATGGTGCGATGGTGCCGACCTTACCACTACTGTCAGTCTTGACAGTTCGCGTGGCAGCTGCGAGCGCCTAGCATAGCCCTCTCTAATAAGAAAGAAAAGTGAGGAGGAAAACCACACGCTCGCAATGTCTGCCGAAGTTGCTCTTCATTGCCATTGCCGCGGGCTAAGGGCCACCGGCCGTAAATTCCTGTGATGTCTATGTCCAACCCGACACGATTGCACTTCTGGCGGGTGGCTTCGGAACTTGGCTCGCGATTTCTCTTTGCCTGCCTGTTGACGGCCGCGATCGCGGGGTCACCGTCTCCCCTATGGGGGCAGGATCTCGCTCCACGGGCGTATCTCATCACGCCGGTTCATTCAAACGCAGTCACTTTAACCTATTCTTTCTATGATGGCAGTGTCCTCTTCGATGGTGCCGTGCCTATCACAAATGCCTCGGCCCGGGTCAGTGTGCCCTCCTTCACCTTCTATCATTCGTTGAGCTTTTTTGGGCGGTCTGCGAATGTCCTCGCGTCGATGCCCTACGGCATCGGGAGCTTTCAGGGGAACGTTGCGGGTAGTCAAACCGTGCTCTACCGGTCAGGACTGTTGGACTCCGTCTTTCGCTTCGCTGTAAATCTGAAGGGTGGGCCGGCCATGAATGCACCAAAAATGCGCGAATGGCACCAGAAAACCCTGGTGGGAATAAGCCTGAAGGTGGTCGCACCCACTGGTCAATATGACCCGACAAAACTGGTCAACTATGGCGCGAATCGATGGGCGTTCAAGCCGGAGGTGGGCTTGTCTCGACGATGGGGGAATTTGCTGCTTGATATCTACGGAGGCATATGGTTTTACACGACAAATCACGATTACTTTACCCAAAGTCAAAGCACTCCAAACATTCAAAAGCAAAACACAATTGGATCGTTCGAAGGGCACCTTAGCTATGACGTCAAGCCCCGATTTTGGATTTCGCTTGACGGTAATTTCTGGTCTGGCGGGCGCACGAGTGTTAACGGTACACAAAATATCAATACACTACAGCGGAGTTCCCGCATCGGGGCCACCATCTCCGTTCCTGTCAGCGCGCACCAATCTCTGAAATGGAGTTATAGCCACGGCGACTATACCCGATTTGGTGGCGACTTCCAGAACGTGTCGTTCGCTTGGCAGTACTCCTGGCTGGGATGGCCAAAGTAGAGAACGCGCGACGCCATGCCGACACTTACAAAACCCCATCCGGATACAAGGTTCCGTAGTAACCGTACAAAGTGTTGATTCGACGACGGAGATTCGCAGAACCGCGAAGCTCCCGAAAAATGCACAAATGGAGATGAGAACTGGCTGTCTTCAGCTCCCTGGCAATAGTGAAATTAGTGGGAAAATACTCGGCCAAGCATTCCTCGAAGTAGGGGACGCTCGCAGACGATTCGCCGTTTTCTTTGCCTTACTTTGAACGCAGGGTCTCGGAGAGAATCACCAGGTTTTCTGGAGACACTCGTATTAGGCCAGAGCGCGGACTATCGATGTCCGCTATGAGAAAGAATGACAGAGACACAGCGAGGGGCAAGATCATAAACAGGAAGCTCGTTCGGCGAGCACCATAGCCGATCAATAGATTGCAGCCAACGGCGATCGCTGCCAATAAAATCCAGGCCTCAAGTGGAATGCGGTTCCACCAAGCCGCCTGCGTGTAACCCTGCGAGTTCAACACGTCGTTCATGCCCGAAGCGGCCAGGGCAGTGACGGGTGTGGGCTGAGACAAAGCGCTAGCTTGGACGGCGGACCACAGATCTTCCTGCAATTGGGCAGTACTGGTGCCAATTTGATCAAGGTCCCGCTCATTGTGGATGGTGTAGAACAGCACACGCTGCTCAAGATACTTCCTTAGTAAATTGCGCACTCTGATTGCATCTGCGTCAGGCAGCAGACCCGCGCGCACGTACTCTGTACCAATTGCATTGGCCTCTGCCTCTTCGTAGTTTTTGCGCTGCTCGTAGCGGCTCATGGCCATCGAAAAGGTAAATCCGATCAAGAGGCCGAGTAATGTCAAAGCGGTGCCTTGGACAACACCGAAGTCGTCGCGCTCGTCTGATTTCAACGGTCCTATTCTTTTGCGAAAGTAGGTCCCAACAAACACGGAGATCCAAAGTGCGATAAATACGACGGCAGCAATGAGAAGAGGAAAATCCATAACGTTGTTCATAGGGCATAGCCACCGGCGGCACTCCGCGTCGTTGCGATGGACGTGGAAAACGCCGACGGATGTCCACTGGAGTACTTGCAAATCGCGGTCGGAGTTACCGAATACTGCGATGGGTCGGCGGCCGATGAATCGCCCGTCACATCTTCCCTGGTTTTCCGGCACGCCTTGCGCAAGGCTCCGTTTGTCTTGCGCTCTTATTCTCCCTGTACCTCGCTCCAACCATCACCAGGATCGAACTCGGTCATTGCTGCCGCTGTCTCTGCTGTGGTCTTCCCCAAATCCTTCTGGAGCAGCACACCATCCTGGTTAATGATGAATGTCATCACTCCCGAATTGCCGTATTCCGCGGGATAGGCTACGAAGGCGAATCCGCCGGCCATCTTGCCATCGACGATATAGTCCTTCGCGCCGCCTTGCGTTGCTCAAGGAAACTTGGCTGCGCATTAACGCAGTCAGGTGACGGGAGAAAAACTTCATGTGCACCAACGTAAGGACTTCGCGCTTCGCGAACGGAATCGCGCTTCTAATCGCTCTGGTCATGATCGCCTGTATCCCCAGCTTTGGGCAGCGGGGAAGCACCGAAACCATCGACGCCACGGCATTCGGCACAAGTACTCAGCTCGGACGAAATTTCGGCGTAAAGATCGTTATTTACGAGTTCTCGAGTCCGGACGATAGAGACATCCTGGTACAGGCATTCCAGCAGGGTCAGAACGACGGACTGGTGAACGCCCTTGAGAAGATGAAGAGCGTGGGACGGATATCGATCCCCGGAACGCTTGGATTCGATCTTAGCTACATCCGTGAAATTCTGACGCCGACCGGGAGGACCATTCGTTTTGTAACCAACCGCAAGATTGCGTTCGGCGAAAGCTATTGGAGCACCAACTCGAAGAGTTTCAACCTAACTGCTGGCGAAATCAACCTCAACGATCAGGACAAGAGCAAGAGCGAAGGTGTTCTTTTCCCGGCTGCCCAGCTCATTGTTAACAAAGACGGAGAGTTGCAGTGGGAACTGAACCAGAATTCATGGAAGCTGATCAACATCATCGAATGGAACAAAGACAAAGAAGACTGAGCGCTTAATCGCGGTGCAGGAAATGTCTCGCGGAATCAATCTGTTTCGGAAAATCGTAGCGACTGAAGGTGAGATAAGGATCTGGCTATGAAAATTCAGCAAGAATTCAACGTCTGGAGCGCATGCTTTCTCCTGTGCTGCGTCGTGCTATTCGGCTGCGCAAACGCGGCGGCCCAACAGAAGAGTAAATACGCATGTGAAGAAAGTCAGCCCGAGACCCTGTGCACCGCGGCCAATACCTGTGGTTCGGCCTCATCTGCATGCACGGTTGACATTAGGAGGGGCGCAGATTCTGCTAATGTTAAACCCGGCATCCCCGATGCGAAGAACAACCAATTGTTCTGCATCAAGGCTGGCACCACAGTGTTGTGGATGAGTTCGAACAAGAATAATGGCTTCATGGTCTCATTCGGCAGTGACTCTCCATTTGATCCAGACGGGCCAATCATGGGCGGCGGCAATAAGCAGGTGACGACGAAAGCAGTGACTCCTGGCTGCTACAAATACGACGCTGGGGCGTTCCGTTCCGGAACAGTTAAGGGAATGAGTGGCGCGAGCAAGCCAGAATTAATCATTCTGCCCTGACGAGGTATCCGGTTCCGGCCCTCTCAAGAGCATTTGCGCTTGTAACGGTGTGGTTACATTCTAATGGACATTTCAATAGATGAGGCAGTCGTAGGGGCTCGTCCCGCACGTTTCTTCCCTGCTACAATCTGGCAATGCGACGATCTACGCAGACTGCGGCAACCCTCGCCGGTGTAGTGATCATTGGATTTCTCCTCGGACTCCCCCTCGCCAACGCACAGAAGGAGTCTCCACCCGAAGTCCCACCTTCAGTCCAGGCACGCCCCGGTGAAGAGGTTGTTTTGCTTGCACATGCCTCAGGATCCCAGATCTATGCATGTCTGGCAGGAGCGGACGGCAAGTTCACATGGACACTGAAGGCCCCCGACGCCGAACTGAAAAATGGAAACGGCAAGGTCATTGGAAGTCATTCCGCCGGTCCAACGTGGAAGCTGAAAGATGGCAGCGAAGTCAGCGGCAAAGCTTTGGCTCACGTGGACTCTCCAGATCCGGGCTCTATCCCGTGGCTGCTGGTGAACGTCGTGAGCCATTCGGGAAATGGTGTGCTGGCGAATGTGACGACGATTCAGCGTGTGCACACCCACGGCGGCAATCCACCTGTCGAAGGATGCGACGCTTCGCATCACGATGTCGAAACGAAAAGCAGTTATACAGCGGATTACTATTTCTACGTGCCAACCAAATAAAGCCTTGCTTCTGGCGCCGGCACAGGAATCTATATCACGCTTTCGCTTTCAGGATTTCCCTTGCTCCAACAGCGTCACTTTCCCCGTTCGTATGTCGAACACACCACCCACCACCTTGAGTTTGCCGTCCTTGACCCGTGGTGCCAGGATGGGCTCAAGTACTTTGAGCCGCTCGACACCAATCTCAACATTCTTCCGAATGGCGTTTTCCAGCGCGTCGCCGGGTACTCCCTTACTCTGAACGACAGCAGGCTTGATCAGTTCCACCAGTCCATTGATCGCTCCCGGCAGCGAATCCTTGGCATCAAGGTGCTTCATAGCTGCCTTCACCGCACCACACCCGCTGTGCCCCAACACGACGATAAGGGGCACGTTCAGTTCAGCGACCGCGTACTCAATGCTGCCCTTGACCGTCACGCCCGCGCCGTTTACCACATTGCCCGCTATACGCACCACAAAGATGTCGCCGACACCTACATCAAACAAAATCTCCGGCGCCACTCTGGAATCCGCACAACCCACGATAACCGCCTTGGGGTACTGGGCCTCCGCCAGCTTCCGAAAATCTTCGGGACCGCGCCGCGGACTCGTGGATTGTCCCCTTGAGAAACGCAGGTTCTCGTCAATAAGTTCCTGCAGCGCTTCGTCAGCGCTGAGCGATCGAGGGCTACCCACCACTCCCTGTTGTGACAATGCAAGGAACTTCTTGGGGTTAGCCAAACTCAGCCCCGCAGCGGCCAGTGTTACAAACTCACGCCGCGAAATCATTGACAGATTCTTCATGACCCACGCTCCTTTTCAGCCAATCATCTACCATTCTCGCTTACTTGCCTATGTAGGCACGCGCGTCTACGCTAGTGCGTCTGAAATTAAATTTCAAATCAGAGTTCCCGGCACGCCTAGGAACGAAATTACTATGAGTCTCGAACCCTCCCTTACCGCGAGACCGAGAAAGACCTTCACCAAATGCGAGAACGACACTATAGTACACCCGCTCACATCTGCATTAGTCCTCGTTGTCAGTGCGATGCCGGGTTTTATCTGAGTTTTATCGTTCCATTTTTACTAACGACGCTGATGGCGTCAGTTTTGACAGTTACCCCCTCTATTCGGTGCCGCAATATTATTGAGACCTCGGGCTTGGCAGAAGATTGCGGCGTGGTCGTCGAAAGAATGAAGGATCGATTCTTCAATTGCGTCTGTACCTAATTAACATTGCATGCGGTATCAAGGACTTTCAGGAGCCGATCGAGGCAAATCATGAGAAGAAAATTATTCGTGCTAGCAATCTTGGTGGGATCTTGTTTTGCCGCCCGCGATCAAAAGCCAGTTGAAGGCTAGGGCGAAAGGATCTTCCCTGAAGAATTTGAGGCCCGAAACAGCCACGATCCAGTGATTTGGAATTGGGACTACGCCGGTCGTCCCCCAAATCCGTAAATGGTTGCGGGGGCCCGATACGTACCGAATTTAGAGACTTTAAGCATTCCGTTCCGGAGCGAACTGATTCATTGCGGTGCTGCTTAAGCCCAGCAATGAGAGCCTTTTCTCGAAGTCAATTTTAATGAGTTTTTTGCAACAGGTAGGGCCGATTGAACAGCGCTTAAGACATACTGAAAAAGTGTCGCGGGTTGACACCCGCCGCTCGTACAAGTTTGAGTTTTTCGACGGCTTTAGCGACAAATTCTGCTCTGCCACCCCAGGCCTTCGGCCATTTGCTCAGATAGTATGCCGCCTCGGCAATATGTTCGTGAGGAAGAGTAAATCCGAGTTTCGAGGCATCGAGCGGCCCCAAAACCGTTTGAGCGACACCACCGTGGCCAAGCTGCCCATTTACACGTGCGGCTTCCGAGGCGCCGACAACCCGCCGGAGCATGGCCGCTGCGATACCGGTTGCAACCGTTCGTTTTAGAAATTCCCGCCGGTTCGTCACGTCAATGTCGACACTTCGGGAAGCGTCCGTGTTCATCCGCCCTGCTCCCATTTATGACCGTCACCAAATTTGGAAGAGAACGGTTTTGAAACTATTCAGAAGTTCCAAAATTGTCAATTCGGATGGTTGCGGGGTTCGCAGAACTCGCTGAAAGGAAAGATTTTTTTGGTTGCGGGGGGTGGATTTGAACCACCGACCTTTGGGTTATGAGTCCAAAATTACTATTGTTTTCAACGACTTACAAGACGCGGGTGGCCCTCGAAAAGCCTTGTAAGTAGGGGTAAGGAATCGTTATTGGACAGTTAAAGGACAGTCGCCGTACAGCTCTGCTAATACCCTTTTGGAAGCGAGAATTATCGCAATTATTACCGCCGTGAAAGCGCGGATTTAGGTTGATTTGCAGTTTCAAGTATCCGTGCACGCGCGCCTAACAGGTCAAGAGGCATGGTAGCCAACTCATCGACCTCGGGAAGGACCAATCCCGCGTTTGCGGAGTTGCCACACAAATACCGAAACCACCGCCCAAGCCACGGTAGCAGCACCAAGCACGGCCCCGGCTGAATGCGCCGGTAAGAACTGCCAGATGATGACGGCGAACACAAGAAGCCCAAGGCTCCCCATTGCCGAGCCGGCAGCATCTACGCTGGCGGCCTGCCTTCCTCTGACCGTTCCCCTCATATCCTTTTTTTCTTTCTGCTGCTTCTCGTGCTTTTCAATCAACGTCGCACTCGCAGGGAAAATTGCGGGGAAAGCGAGCAGAATCCCTGCTATCACCGGCCCGTAGTGCTGCGCCACGAGACCGGCGATAGCGGTGACGATGCCGCCGAAGAGAAAACGCACTGCGTACTGGCTCCACTTCGAGTCACGGAGCGCAGAACCATCTACTCTTATGGGTATTCTCATTTCAACGCCACACTCCAGAGACCGAAGGCGACTGCAAACCACAAAGGCATGGCGCCGAGTGTCACCCAAAGTGCCCTGAACGGATATCGCATCAGAATCCAACTGACCACTGAGGCGAAAATAAAGAATGCAATCGCTCCTGCAATCATCGAACGCGCCTCAACCGCAGTGTAGGACGCTCCTTTAGTCGCCACTGTCAGGCCCAGCGTCGCAAGCGCCACGGAGGGAGCCGCTCCGAACAGTCCGGCAAAGCTCTTGGGCTTCAGCACGTCCCCGATCAGCGCGAAGACCGACACCATCGCTCCGCCAACGAGGAAACGGATGAGTATATGGATCATCGCATTCCCGATTTCACCAACTTTAGAGCCTGTCCAGGCCCTTTGATTCCGAGCACTTTGTATTGTTCGCCCGAAAGGCTGTGGTAATTCACGAAGAACTCTTCGAGTTCACGACAGAACTCTTTGCCCAGGTCATCAATTGTTTTTATGTCAGCCCAGCTATGGGCATCCTGCTCAACGGCGACAATTCTGTCGTTGCGTATCTTTTTCTTCCTTTTCTTATCCCCTTGCTCGCCCTGAATGACGCCAATGAGGCGACAACTCAGCGCGCATCCGGCGAAGGCGGGTTCATCCATTAACACCAGTACATCCACGGGATCTCCGTCATCGGCTTTGGTCGAGGGAACAAATCCGAAGTCATAGGGAAAGGTCATTCCTGCAGGCAGAACTTTCTTTAGTTCGAAAATGCGCTCGTCATCGTTGAAGGCAAACTTGTTTCGGCTCCCCTTCGGGGTCTCGATGACGACCCGGAGCAGGCCCTTGTCAACGCTGAACGGATTTAACCCAATCGGATTTGCTAATGCTTGTTTCCTGCTGACCCTCTTGCTCATCAATTTCTCCTTAAGCCAACCGAACCAGATGCCGGGGACTGGGATAAGGTTTGCTTTCGAAAACCAACCTCCCCCCGCAACACAGCATCGAAACGCGACTTACATCCGATATTTGCACCACGAAAACCGGAACAGGACACCACCATGGAAGCGCCTCCTCGACATACCTCGGGCGATCAGGCTCAACTGCCAGGCCGACGAATCTGGCTCAAATCGGCAGCGGCAACGCTGGCGTCAGCATATGCCCTTCCTTCGTTCGTGACAGCGGCATCGAGCCAGAACTCTGGCCGGCCTGAAAAGGCCATCGAGAGCAAGATGGTCGGCTTCATGCTGGCCCACGAGCAGTTCACAGTGCCGCAGGTGATTGATATCGGCGTTTCTGCAGAGCAGGCCGGCTTCGATCTTCTGGCGACCAGCGACCACTTTCAGCCTTGGCAGGCAAATGAAGGCCACAGCGGTGAAGCGTGGACTACGCTGGGTGCTCTGTCCCAACGCACGCAGCGAGTGTGGATGGGAACGACCGTTACCTGCCCTACATTCCGATATAACCCCGCCGTGGTTGCGGAGGCTTTTGCAACTCTGGATTCCCTCGCGCCAGGCAGGATTTTTCTAGGGATCGGATCCGGAGAAGCGCTGAATGAACAGGCGGCAACCGGTTCGTGGCCAAAATGGCTCGAGCGATCCGAACGACTTATCGAAGCCACTGAAATCATTCGGCAGATGTGGACGGGCAAACAAATCGCTCACCAGGGGAAGTATTACAACGTGAATGCAAAACTCTACGACCGGCCGGAGAAAACGATTCCCCTGCTAATGGCGGCCAACGGCCCGAAGGCGATGCGTCGTGCCGGGCAATATGCCGATGGCCTCGTCACCGACCCGAAGACGTGGAAAGAGCACAAAGCAGAGTTTGAGATGGGAGCCAAGTCCGCCGGCAAGGATGCCAGCCGGATGCCCGTTCTCGTCGAACAGTATGTGGTGGTTGGCGAAAAGAAAGACGCAGAGGCGGCCGCGGAGTTATGGCGCTTCGGGCCCAAGGCCTTCAAGTCGTACTACAACGTCCGTGATCCGGAGGAAATCCAGCGCAGGGCAGACGCTGAGATTCCGCTGGAGAAAGTTTATGGAGACTGGCCGGTCGGCACGGACCCGGAAGCTCACATCAAAACGATCACGGATCTTTTCAGCAGCGGAGCCACCATCGTGAACATTCATTCAGGCCAAGCGGATCAGAAACGAGTCATTGATTTTTACGGCAAGGAAGTCCTGCCCCGAATCAAGCGGATTTCAGAATCGCGTACCTAGCGCAAGATCCGGCAACGGCGAGGTGCGTGAGCGGCATCGTAGGTTTCCCAGATCGAACACGAGGAGATGAAAATGGCTGCCAAAAAGAAGAGCACTTCCCGAAAATCAGGACGCCGCAAATACGGCAAGGCTGCCGGCAAATCGGTGGAGCGCGCGGTGCACCGCGAGAAAAAGGGATCGCTTCGATCAGGCAAAGGTGGCAAAGGCGGGGCGGTCAAGAGTCGCAAGCAAGCGATCGCCATCGGACTTTCCGAAGCGCGCAAAAAGGGAGCTAAGGTTCCAAAGAAGAAGGGCTCGTAAGCCGAGTGCCTCGTTTCGCACGGTCATCATATTTTCTCCAGGAGAACAAGTTATGAAAGCAATTAGCTATCAAGGCCCGCGCAAGATGTCGGTATCAAGTCATTCCAAACCCAAAATCAAGAAACCAACCGACGCTTTGCTGCGAGTCACAACGACCGGTATTTGCGGCAGCGATCTGCATATGTACGATGGCCGAACTCCGTTGGACAAAGGTACTGTCGTCGGCCACGAGATAATGGGGGTAATCGAAGAAGTTGGCGAGGCCGTCGAGAGCATCAAGCCGGGCGATCGCGTGGTGCTGCCCTTCAATATCGCCTGCGGTTTTTGCTTTAACTGCCATCGCGGCCACACGGAAGCCTGCCTGACTATGAACCCCGAGGAACCGCATGCCGCCTATGGTTATGCAGGAATGGGCCCGTATCAGGGAGGGCAGGCGGAATTTGTGTTGGTGCCGCACGCCGATTTCAACTGTCTGAAGCTGCCTGGACGGCCAGGTGATCAGTGGGAAGATGACTTCCTTCTTCTGTCGGATGTGTTTCCCACCGCTTTTCATGCCACCGAACTTGCATGCGTAAGCGCCGGAAAAACGGTTGCCGTCTTCGGAGCCGGTCCGGTGGGCCTGCTCTCCGCCTACTGCTCGCTGCTCAAAGGCGCATCCGAAGTCTACCTTGTCGATAGCATTCCTGAACGCCTTGAAAAAGGACGCGAATTGGGAGCGATTCCGGTTGATTTCAGCCACGGCGATCCGGTAGAGCAGATCTTCAAGTTGCGCAAACAAAATCAGGGAACACAGGAAGGGCTGCGCCCAGGGGAAGAGAAAATGAAGGGCGTGGATTGCGCGATCGACGCGGTCGGTTATCAGGCGCGAAACGACGCGGACCCTAAGAAGGAAAAACCGATGCAGGTCCTGGAGAACTGTTTGAAAGTGGTGAATCCCACGGGCAGCATCGGCATGATTGGCGTGTACATGTCCCCTGACCCCGGCGCGAAGGGCGACGCTAAACAAGGAATCTTTCCTTTCCCGGTGGCCGAGTTTTTTGACAAGGGCATAAGCATGGGAAGTGGCCAGGCGCCAGTGAAGAAATATAACGAATACCTTCGCGATCTTATTGTGAATGGGCGCGCAAAGCCGGGCCAGATTGTAAGTCATCACATCGACATCGATGACGCTCCCGACGCCTATGACAAATTTGATCAGCGAATTGAGGGCTACACAAAAGTGCTGATTCGCTTCCCTCAAAAAAAGGCAGCATAGGCGGTACACTCGTCTGACCCGTTAGAAATGAGCGTCGAATCCCAAGCAGTGGTTCCGTAGGGATTCGACGTTTTTTTGTTTCAGAGTGCTCGTATTCGTAGGGCAATAGCAGGGCATGGGCGGTACCAATGGCTCGGAAGCTTCAACGCGGACGCGGGACACGCAGCGTAATTCCGGAAATCGCTCCGGCGGGCGGCACGGCTTCTCTGGATGCCGCGCGGCTCTCTGCTCTTAGCAACCTCAAGCGATTTCTCAGGGTACTAGGGCCAGGCCTCATCACCGGCGCTTCCGACGATGACCCCTCCGGTATTGGCACGTATGCCATTGCGGGTGCTTCGTTCGGCTTCAATACACTGTGGATGGCGCTCGTAACTTTTCCGATGATGGCCTCCGTGCAGTATATGTGCGCCAAGATTGGAATGGTTTCGGGTCGCGGTCTCGCTGGAGTGCTAAAAATCCATTACCCTCGAAATCTCGTCTATGTCGCCGTGTTTGCTCTAGTAGTCGCAAATTCCATCAACGCCGGAGCGGATATCGGCGCTATCGCGGCCGGAATAAACCTGCTCGTCCCGATTCCCATCTGGTCTCTGATCATACCCATCGCCCTGTCAGTGATAGCGCTCCAGATCTGGGGTTCGTACCGCCTGATCGCCAATATCTTCAAGTGGCTCACGCTGGCCCTTCTGGCCTATGTCTTTTCCGCCTTCTTCTCGAAGCCGGATTTCGCGGAAGTCATGCGCGGAACCTTCGTTCCGAATTTTCCGTGGAACCGCACCTTCCTCGCGCTAACCGTCGGAATCTTGGGAACGACGATTTCTCCTTATATGTTCTTCTGGCAATCGAGCCAAGAGGTCGAAGAAGAAATTGCGGCGGGCCGCAAGACGCTGCAACAGCGCAAAGGATCTACGGACGCCGAGCTTCAATATGCCGCGCTGGATGTGAACTTGGGAATGCTCCTGTCGAATATCGTCATGTATTTCATCATTCTTTCCACGGCCGCAACGTTGTTTAAAGCCGGCAAGACCGACATTCAAAGCGCGACCGATGCCGCACAAGCATTGCGGCCCCTTGCAGGACGCGCCGCCGAGACGCTCCTTGCAATTGGACTGATTGGCAGCGGATTTCTCGCAGTTCCGATTCTCACCGGCTCCAGTGCCTACGCTGTCGCCGAGGCTTTCGGATGGAAGCATGGTTTTGACAAGCATCCCAACCGGGCCAAGGAATTTTACGGGCTGATCACTATCTCGACATTCCTAGGGATGCTGATCAATTTTGCAGGAATCAATCCAATAAGGGCATTGTTCTGGACCGCCGTCATCAACGGTTTTCTTGCGCCTCCCCTCCTCGTACTTATTCTCAAGATTTCGAATGATCCCAAGATTATGGGCAAGCGAGTGAATGGAAGAATCCTGAATATTGCCGGTTGGATAACCTTCACCGCTATGGCAGGGGCTGCCGTCGCGCTCATTGTTACGTGGGGGCAGTAGAATCCGCATCGAGATCAGCTAGAACTTAAGAGGCTAGCCGGCCCGAATCGCGATCACGCTGACCTGCCGCCCATTCCATCAGCTTTGCGCGACTCATGAAATTCAGAATCCGGTCGGGATTGATCTTCGCTTTCAATGCAGCGGCAAGCCCGAACTCGATAAATTCCAGTTGCGATGGACCATGGGAGTCAGTGCCGATAGAAATCCGGCAGCCTGCTTTACCGGCGAGACGGATCAGATCGATGCTCATGTCCTGACGATCCGGATAAGAGTCGATCTCGACTGCCTTGTCCAATTCCGCAGCGACCGCGAATACCCGCGACCAATCGGCACTCAGTCCCAGCCGGAAGTTATAAATGCGTCCGCGCGGGTGTCCGAGTATCTGGATCGCGGGATTACGCAGTGCCGCTACATAACGGTCGGTCTGATCATCTTTCTTGCGCAGGGAGGAATGAAAGCAGCCCAGAACGATATCGAGCTCACCTAGCGATGAAACCTCCATATCGACCTGACCAGCGGGATTCAGGTTCACTTCTATCGAGCGCAGCACGCGCAGCGTCTTGCCTACAGCGCCCAGAGACTCATTGACGGCAGCAATTTGTTCCGCCTGTTGCCGTAGCTGCTCTTCATTGATGCCTCCCGCTATCTTCAAACCTTTTGAATGGTCGGTGATGGCGATGTATTCATAGCCGCGAGCATCTGCCGCTTCCGCCATCTCCTGAATCGAGGCGGAGCCGTCACTCCACTCCGTGTGCATTTGCAGATCTCCTCTGGCGCGGGATGCCCAGGACGGCTGCTTTTCAAGGATCGTCCGCACTTGTGTTCTCGTCAGGAAATTCTCGCGTATATCGGGAGGAGAACCTACGGCCGGCGAGGATTCAATCCACTTACCGATGGCTTTTTCGAGGTAAGGTCCGACGCCCGGCAGTTCCGTCAGCGACCGGCCCGCCTGATACAGCGACGACGCCTCTTCCGGCCAAAGCAAGGCCCTCCGTGAGGCGCGACGATACGCCTTGCTCAACGGCGGCTTGGCATCGTCGCCCGCATTCGCCAACAACTCAGAGAGTTGGGAATTGGTTAACGGGTCGTCGGGCAACGGTGCTCTCCTGCTTCTAGTTGTGGAAGTACGGTTTCTTCAGAAGGAGAGCCTCGATTCCTTCCACGACGCATTTGATATCTGCCTTGCCGCAGACCCCGCGAATTCCGGCTTTTCGCGCCTCTTTGGCAAGCTGGGGAGACGCGTGCATGGACACCATCAGAATGGGCGTGTCCGGCGAGCGCACTATTATTTGTCTGGCGGCTTCCAGCCCGTCCATCACGGGCATCTGGAAATCGAGTACGACGATGTCGAATTTCTTGTGACTGAATTTCGTGACAGCTTCCTGTCCGTTCGAAGCCTCATCGCAGACTTTCCAGTGGTCCTGCCCTTCCAGCAAAGTCCGCAGACTCCGTCGCATCAGATCGCTGTCATCAACAACCAAGATGCGGGTTTCTTGCTGTCGGGCTTCAATGGCTTGCAGCATCATCCTCTGATGCCGTTTACCGTACGGAGGAGTACGGATAAGTTAATCCCTCTTTCTGGAGCATCCCTTAGCCCCTCGAATGATTCGAGTGCGGATGCGCGCCCGGCGGCTCTGGAAAAGGCCGACACTGGATGTCTATCCTCGTGGGTTGATTTCCGTTAAAAACTGATGCTCTGTCGCTTGAAGACTCAGCGCGGAATCCAATACCGGGCTTGGCATTTAGCTATCGCGTCGTTATAAAATTGTTTTCGTTGGGGGTATGCCGATCGCGCTGAAACTCATCGGGTAATGCATATGCCTAAGAATCCTGCAAAGGCCGTTCCCGAGTGGTCCCGGAAAGTCATTGATTTTCGCCACGCATTGAAACTCACCCAAGGCGAACTGGGCAAAAGACTAAAGACATCCGCCATGGCGGTTTCCCGATGGGAGCGCGGGGAGACTGAGCCTACGGCCGAGTCATATATCCGTCTCGGTAACCTGGCGGGTGATCCGCTGTGCTGGTTCTTTTGGGCACGCGCAGGTCTCAGCACCGCGGACGTGATGCGGGTCCTGCCGTTGGCAGACCGACGATTGCGTCAAGGCAGGATTGCCAGCGTGAATCTCGTTCATGCTGGAGTACTCGGTTCCCTGAAACCAGAAGATTTCGTTGCGATTCCTCTTTTGCCCGTTCGTGCGGCGACTCCGGGAGCCGACGGAGATGAAGTTACCGATCTCGATCAGCTAAAACCCGAAGCGATGTGGACGGCTCCCGCGCAGTGGTGCCCGAATCCACAGGCTACAATCAGCCTTCGCGTCGCCGGTAATTCAATGTCGCCATTGATCCTCGATGGATACGTTGTTGCCGTTGATACATCTGCTGCCTCCCGGAACGACTTGATTGGAAAGATCGTTGTCGCTTGGAATCCCAAGGAGAAGGCGCTGCTTTTGTCCCGGTTAATAAGATTTGACCACACGGAGGCCCTCGTCTCGGATCAGCGGGGGCACCGTTCCGTGTTATTGGCTAATGGATCTCATTGGCGCATTGTGGGGAGGGTCCTGTGGTGGGCAGGAAGAGATCAGATCCCCTAGGCTATCCACTAGCTGAAGAATCCAACTTACGGGTCATAAATCATCGTTGATTTTCGAGTTTGAGGTCGATAAAATCGTTACCGCAAACGGTAATCGCGGTCGTTAATGAGAATCTGAGTTGATCCGAGATTTGCTCCTGGCGACGGGAAAAGGGTGGCAATGAAAAACAATAGCAGCTTGGACGAGACAAAAAACGCAGCGGCTGACGGTGAGCCCTGGTGCGGTCTTTTAGACGGCGCTGCGCCGCGCGATCACATCGTCCAGCTTTATCAGGATCAGCAATTTCTCAATCGGGCTGTCTGTCGCTTTGCGGCTGCAGCCATTGCCAACGGCGAGGGAGTAATTCTAGTTCCGACAATCGCGCATTGGGACACTTTTCGGCCTCGATTGGAAAGCGAGGGCGTGGATGTGAAGGCCGCTGAAAAGCGCGGACAATTAACGATTGTTGACGCGGACAACCTCCTCCCCACCTTCATGAGTGAGGGAATGCCGGATTCGCCTGTTTTCCTGGGCTTAGCTGAAAACGTTGTGTCACAAGCTCGCGGAGACGGAAGGTACCCGCAAGTGCGCTGGTGGGGTGAGATGGTTAACATTCTTTGGGAGCGCGGCGACGTAGCCGCGAGTATGAATCTCGAAGACTTGTTTGACCAACTCGCGCATGAGCAAGATATTTCGATCTTCTGCTCGTTCGCCATGGATAACTTCAACGGAGACGTCCACGCTCGAATGCTGCCGCGACTCAGCGAGAATCACTCGCATCTTATCCCCGTCGAAGATTACTCTCGGCTTGAGCGAGCCGTATCCGAAGCACTTCGGGACGCTGTGGGACCGGACGAGTCCCGTGTCCTGGAGGACCGACTTCTGGCCCGCTATCCCGAGGCATTTCACATGCCGCGATCTCAGGCGTTGCTTTTGGCGTTGCGTCAGACTCTCCCGCTTGTAGCCGATGACGTGCTGCAACGGAGTCGCACGTTGTATCGTGCCACTGATTAAAAGATAGAGATACTTCATGGCCAAGGATGACGAGCTCTCTGTAACCGGCGCCGTGTCGGGCGATGCTGCGACTTCGGGCGGAATGACCGCCGACGAGATCGGTGTGCTTGATGCTGTCGAGGTTCCGATTGTTGTACTTAGTCGCGAGCGCACAATTGCCCGCATCAACCGTGCCGCCATGACGGTGTTTGGCCTGAAGGTCTCGGATCTCGGTCGTCCTCTTGGCAACACCCTTGCGGGCGTGGAGGATCTCAATAGAATCTGCACGCGAGTGATCAAAGACGGAGCACCACACCGGGTCGAAACCCGCGATGGCGATAGATATTTTCTTCTTCGAGTAGCTCCGTACACTGGAAGCGATCGCCAGATTCTGGGCGCAGTGCTGACATTCACGAATGTAACGGCCTTTCGCGCAAGTATCGAGCAGGCCATCTACGAACGGGAATACACGAAGGCGATCCTCAACACGGTGGTTGATCCCGTCGTTGTGCTCGACGCCAAATTGCAGGTACAGACGGCGAACCGGGCCTTCTATAGCATATTTGGGATTTCGCGGGATCAAACCCAGGGCATTTCGATCCGCAAACTGGGGAACAAGGAATGGGAAACTTCCCAAGTGTGGGCATCCCTAGAAACAACTCTTTCTGGTCCTAGTGAATTTCAAGCTTTCGAGATCGACCGCGAATTCTCGGTCGGTAGAAGGACGCTTGTGCTTGACGCTCGCCGCTTGGCGGGAGCCGGGGATTCTCTCATCGTTCTCACGTTCCGTGACGTTACCGAGCGAAAGCAGGCAGAACGGACAACCTCACTATTGGCTGCCATTGTCGATTGTTCGGATGATGCCATCCTCAGCAAGAAGCTCGATGGGACGATAACGAGCTGGAATGAGAGTGCCGAGCGAGTGTTCGGATATAAGGCAGAGGAAGCCGTCGGTCAGCATATTACTCTCATCGTCCCTTGGGAACGACGTTCCGAAGAAGAAGACATTCTCAGGCGCTTGGCGAGAGGTGAGCGAGTCGAACACTTTGAAACGGTGCGCAGACGGAAAGACGGCACTTATCTAGATGTCTCACTCACGATTTCTCCCATCCGCGACGCGGCAGGCAGGGCCATCGGGGCATCAAACGTCGCCCGAGATATCGGTGAAAGAAAACGTATTGAAGTGGCACTGCGAGAAAGCGAAGAACGTTTCCGGGCCATTGTCGAAACCACGCCTGAGTGCGTCAAACTGATTTCAGCAGATGGTACGTTGTTGCACATGAATGCGCCTGGGCTGGAGATGGTTGGCGCTCGTTCTGCAGACGAAGTGATTGGCAAGAATATTTATGACTTGATCGCGCCGGATGATAAGGAGCGGTTCAAAGCTTTCAATGAGAGCATCTGCCGGGGTGAACAGGGTTCACTTCAGTTCGATATCGTTGGGCTAGAGGGCAAAAGGCGGCACATGGAAACCCACGCCGCACCTTTGCGAAATCCAGATGAAACCATAGTACATCTTGCTGTTACGGCCGATATTTCCAAACGGAAACAGGCGGAAGAGTTGCTGCGTCGAAGTGAAGAGCGGTTTCGCGCACTCGTGACCGCGAGTTCTGACGTGGTTTATCGCATGAGTCCCGACTGGAGCGAGATGCGCGAACTCGATGGCAGGGGGTTCATCGCGAATACGGGGAACCCAAGAAAGGATTGGCTGAATGAATATATTCATCCCGACGACCAACCGATCGTGTTGCAGACGATCCTTGAGGCAGTGCGGACGAAAAGCATGTTCGAGCTGGAACATCGTATCCGACGAACCGACGGCACGCTCGGTTGGACCAACTCGCGGGCGGTTCCCCTGCTCAATGTAAACGGCGAGATCCTGGAGTGGTTCGGTGCAGCCAGTGATGTGACTGTTCGCAAAGAGGCAGAGGAAAACTTCCGCAAGCTGGCTCAAACTCTTGATGCAGAGGTGCGGGCTCGCACTCGAGAATTAGAGGAGCAATCGAACCAAGTTCGAGAGCTTTCCTGGCGCTTATTGACAACTCAGAATGAAGAACGCCGGCACATCGCTCGCGAGTTGCACGACAGCGCTGGTCAGACATTGACCGTGCTTGGCATTAGCCTCGCGCAGCTTGCTCAGAAGACTGGGCGCAATGCCCCCGAGTTAGCCACTGAGACTGAACAGATTCAAGAGACAGTTCAACAACTGCACCGCGAGATACGCACAGCTTCTTATCTGTTACATCCGCCTCTGTTGGATGAGACTGGGCTATATTCCGCGATTAGCTGGTACCTAGAAGGACTTCAAGAACGTAGTGGTCTTGAAGTTCAGCTTGACGTTCCGAAGGAGTTTGGGAGACTGCCGCATGATATGGAACTTCTGATCTTCCGACTGGTGCAGGAATGTTTGACGAACATTCACCGGCATTCCGAGAGCGAGACTGCTTCGATCCGGATTGCTCGTGAATCGAATCAAATCATCCTAGATATCCGGGACCAAGGGAAGGGCATGTCCCCTGCGCGTTTGGCTGAGATTCAATCGGGACGCTCGGGTGTTGGGATAGGGGGGATGCGGGAACGCCTGCGTCAATTCGAAGGGATCATGAAGATTGAGTCGGAAGCTCCGGAACCCGCATTTTCGCGACCATCCCGCTCCCGAAAAGCGCATCGCCCGAGGACAAGAGCAAGACTGAGGCTCTACAAGCAAGCGTGCCAGGCGTTATCACTACGGCTTGATAATGAGACGCCGGAACAACCCAACCACGTTGGGGCGGCTCGATCGTGCAACGTCTCTGCCGCTCTGAACTAGGCATCTTTTTCTTAGCTAATACGATTTGCGCTGTATGGCCTGCCGCGTTCTACCTCCTTATTTTTATTTTGTGTCCGCCCGCGATCTGCGTACAAGCCCGCAACCGCTGCATGATCGACGCCTGCGAATTCTCGTGGCGGATGATCATCCGGTTATCAGAAAAAGCGTGCGGCACATTTTGGATTCCCATCCGCGTTTCGAGGTCTGCGGCGAAGCCCGCGACGGCGCCGAAGCGGTCGACGAAGCGCAGCGACTGAAACCCGACGTGGTCGTCCTGAACATAACCATGCCCGTGCTAGACGGGATCGCTGCGGCGCGGGAAATCACGGCGAAGCTGCCGGAAACAGCGATCGTAATTCTTTCATCGCATGCGGATAAGCATTTCATCGAGCAAGCCAAGAAGAGCGGCGCTCAGGCTTATGTCGCGAAAAGCAAGGCTGGCGAGGCGCTTGTCAGGGCCATAGAAGCGGCCGTGGTCGACGGCGATTTTGTCCTGATCGAATGATTGGCGGCTGGTAGAGCATTCGCAAAAATGCCCCCAATGCGTTTGAAAACCGGATTGCCCCCGCGGGTTCGCGGAGTGTTCATTGGACTTCATCTTAATCCCTTCTCTCAATTTCAATCGATACTAGAGCTCCTCCAAATAACTGAAAAATCTGAAGTTAACAAGCAACTGATAAGGAGCGAACCGAGTCTTAGTTTCGTGCTTAATTGAGGAGGCACTTCTTGGCGGCACAACCTTTGCGCCCTGCTGTAGATCGGGAGTTACCTTCGAACGTCGCAAAAAACGAAGCCTACACTTCAGCCGTGTCATGGGCAGCGGTAGTTGGAGGCGCTTTTGTGGCCGCAGCTCTTTCCCTCATCCTGTTGTCATTGGGAACGGGACTTGGGTTCTCGGCCATATCCCCTTGGTCAAATAACGGAGCTTCTGCAGCGGCCATCGGAAGCGGGGCCATCGTGTGGCTCATCCTGACTCAGATCCTGGCTTCTGCTCTTGGCGGTTATCTGGGAGGCCGATTACGAACAAAATGGACTGGGGTTCACACCGACGAAGTCTATTTTCGTGATACCGCGCACGGGTTGCTAGTGTGGGCGGTAGGAATGGTGATTACAGCCGGATTCCTGGCATCCTCAGCGGCCTCTTTTGCAGGCACGCAGAAGGCTGTGGCAACGACCGGTTCCCCTCAGGAATCCGCGATCGATCCCACCGCATACTTCGTCGACACGCTACTTCGTGGCAACGCTTCTGCCGTCGAGAAGCAAGATGTGTCCGAGCGAGCTGAGGTATCGAGGATATTTGCTCACGACCTCCACCAAGGAACGCTGCCAAGTGGGGACAAGTCATATCTGGCCCAATTGGTATCGGCTCGGACTGGACTCAATGCATCCGACGCGGAGAAGCGAGTGACCGATGTCTTCGGCCAAGCTCAGGAATCGGCCGATCGTGTGCGAAAAGGGATCGCTCATCTTTCACTTTGGCTATTTGTGGCCCTACTCAGCGGTGCATTCTGTGCAAGCTACGCAGGAACAATCGGTGGAAAGCAGCGGGATCACGTCCCTGTCTAGATTCTGTATGAGGAACCTAAATAATTAAGGAGGCTATATGCGTTCAATTTTGCTTTTGCTTCTGGGCGTGCCGATACCGATTGTTATTCTCATCGCGCTTCTGAGTCACTGACTGTAAAAACAAGTCAAGTTCACGGCAAGTTCCAAGGTCTGTTGAGTGCACTAGAACGATTCCACAATGAGGAGTTTAAACATGGCTGAAAAAGAAGTCTTGAAGGATCTACTGGAAGACGAAATCAAAGATCTGTATTCCGCTGAGAAGCAACTCATCAAAGCCATTCCGAAAATGGCAAAGGGATCGAATGATCCCGCTCTTCAGGATGCATTTAAAGGGCACCTAAAAGAAACCGAAGCGCAGGTGCAGCGGCTCGAACAGATCGCGGGGATCCTCGAAATCAAGCCGAGCGGGAAGAAGTGCGTCGGCATGGAAGGTTGTATTAAGGAAGGCGCGGAGGCATTAAGCGAGGACGGGAACGAAACGGTCCTTGATCTAGGCATCATCGGCGCTGGAAGCCGCGTTGAGCACTATGAGATGGCTGGGTATCTGACTGCGATCAGCCTAGCAGAGCGGATCGGCGAAAACGAGGTCGTCAGTCTGCTTAAGAAATCCTTGGCCGAGGAACAGGGAGCAGAAAACAAACTGAGAAAGATTGCCGCGAATTTATTGAGCGGCGCGCCGCAGAAAGCAGCGGCCTAAAATTCTTTATCTTTCATCGCGGAAACGCCGCTCCCTAGGGGCGGCGTTTGGGTTTTTCATGAGATCTGGAATGAAGGGAGTCCCTATGCTCACTAAGCGAATGGGTTACGCAGCAGTTTTGGGTCTGATCGCGCTAGTGTCGACAGCATGTAACAACGGCAGCGAGACGGACATAAGCTATAAAGCGGCGATCAACGACCATTTCAAGGCTTATCCCGTTTGCATCTGGTCCCAGCCGAAGAAGTTCCCCGTCCAGGCAGCCACGTCGGACGATGCTAAGACTGAGGGATACGACGCATTGACGCAGGAGGGCCTGCTCACCCGGACTACCGCGGAGAAGAAGGTTCTAATCGTTGCCTCGAAGCAGGTGAACAATTACGACCTGTCAGAGAAAGGTCGGACGTCGTGGACCCCGGATTCCACGCAGCCGGGATATGGCAACTTCTGCTATGGACATCGAGAGGTCACGTCAATCGACAATTCGACGTTGGGCACGAATAGCGAAGGTGCCAAAACTGTCGCCGTCTCTTACCACTATCAAATCGCCAATGTTGCCGATTGGGCCAATTCACCAGAGATGAAGACGGCATACCCTGGTGTCGCGTCCTCACTAGGCTCGAATCCTTCGGACAACGCGACCTTGGTTATGACTGGGGATCACTGGGCATACACGAAGTAAAGGACTGAAATCGTCGGCATACATAGGCCGCCCCGCTTGGCAGGCATGAGCTTGCCGATCACAACCCAACGGACTCACACAACATCCAATTACGGCTGGTCAAGGTGATCCCGCGTCGGAGAAACAACGATGAAAAGATCCACGAAGGCAATCATTGGCGGATTCTGTTCAGGTGCCATCCTTATTTACGCCTGGCGATGGTATTACGGGCGCCGCAGAATTCGAAATTTTCATCTCACCAACGACGACCTGAATTATTCCGATCACTCACCCGAGGAACTCGTTTCCCAACACCTGATCGATTTAAATTCCGCCAACACCGACCAACTGACGGAACTGGGGCTCTCCGCAGAGACCCAAGAGCGTTTGATTGAAAACCGTCCGTATCGCACCAAGCTCGAACTCGTCTCCCGCATCGTTCTGTCGCCGGACGAATACGCCGCGATTAAGGACAGGATATCGGTTGCCGAGGCGAACGAGTCGGTCAAGATCGCATAAGAGTCCTTAACCTCGGTTGGGTGCCGGGCAGACTGAGGAGAGAGTCGCTATGGTCAGAAAAACAACGAAACCTACTTCTGGAACTCACAGCCCGAAAAACCAATCAGCAGGCAATCCCGAGACAAAACCAGTCGCGGGCGGAGAAGTGCATCAGATTGCTGGGGGCCAGCATCCGGCACTGACCACAAACCAGGGTGTCGCGCTCTCAGATAACCAGAATTCGCTCAAGGCCAATCCGCGCGGCCCTGTGCTTCTCGAAGACTTCATCCTGCGCGAAAAGATCACGCATTTTGATCACGAGCGTATTCCCGAACGTATCGTTCACGCACGAGCTACAGGTGTGCATGGATATTTCGAGCTGACCTCTTCGCTCAAGAAATACACAACCGCTAGAATACTCACCGAGGTCGGGGAGAAGACGCCGGTCTTCACACGATTGTCAACCGTTGCAGGGGGCGCAGGTTCGGTGGACACGCCTCGGGATGTACGCGGATTTGCGGTGAAGTTTTACACGAAAGAAGGAAACTGGGACCTGGTGGGGAATGATATTCCTGTCTTTTTCATTCAGGATGCCATCAAATTCCCAGATCTCATCCATGCCGTGAAAATGGAGCCTGACCGAGGCTTCCCTCAATCCGCGACGGCGCATGACACGTTCTGGGATTTTATTTCCCTCACGCCGGAATCCATGCACATGGTGATGTGGATCATGTCCGATCGCACCCTGCCGCGGTCGCTGCGGATGATCGAGGGATTTGGTATCCATAGTTTTCGACTGATCAATGCTACCGGCGAATCGACGTTCGTGAAGTTCCATTGGCGCCCAAAGTTGGGTTTGCAATCGACCATCTGGGACGAAACGGTCAAGATTTCGGGCGCTGACCCGGATTTTCACCGGCGCGACATGTTCGACGCCATCGCTGCCGGCGACTTTCCTGAGTGGGAATTTGCGGTTCAGCTGTTTACCCAAGAGGAAGCGGACGCGTTCCCGTTCGACCATCTAGACGCGACCAAGCTGATTCCGGAAGAACTGGTGCCTCTGAAAGTGATTGGGAGCATGGTTCTGGATCGCTGGCCGAACAATTTCTTCGCCGAAACCGAGCAGGTGGCGTACTGTCCTTCTCATATCGTGCCCGGCATCGATTTTTCAAACGATCCGTTATTGCAGGGTCGCTTGTTCTCTTATCAAGACACGCAGCTCTCGCGCCTGGGATCGCCTAATTTTCACCAGATTCCGGTCAATGCTCCCAAGTGTCCGTTCGGTAACCAGCAGCGCGACGGGCACATGCAGATGGAGCAACCCGAGGGCCGGGTTTCCTATGAGCCCAATTCCTTGTCGAAGAATTCACCACGCGAGCGCCCTGTAAACGCATTTCGCAGTGTCGCGATCAAAGAAACCGGAGATAAAGGCCGAGTCAGGCCCGAGAGCTTCGCCGATCACTACAGTCAGGCTCGCCAGTTTTATCTCAGCCAAACGGTCTATGAGCAGGCGCATATCGCCTCCGCATTGGTGTTTGAGCTTTCAAAGGTCGAGCACCTGCACGTCCGGGAAGCGATGGTCGGCCACCTGCGCAATATAGAAGAGGACCTTGCCCAGCGCGTAGCCGGCGGTCTGGGATTGGAGACAGTGCCAACCGCGGCCAAGCCCGCTGCACCCGTACAGAAACTGAAACCCTCGCCTGCGTTGCAGATTATTGGAAAGATGAAAGACACACTTGCGGGCCGCGCCATCGGCATCCTGATTGCGGATGGGTCGGACGGCGATCTCATCAAGAAGATCAAGAGGGCCGCGATTGAAGCGGGCGCCACCGTTAAGATCATCGCGCCCAAAGTGGGCGGTGCAAAGGTCGCGGGCGGGTCGATGATGTCGGCAGACGGCCAACTGGCCGGCATGCCTTCTGTACTGTTCGATGCCGTCGCGGTAATCCTCTCCGAGGGAGGCGCGAAGGCACTGTCGCTAGAGAGTGCGGCAGTTGACTTTGTGCGGGATGCGTTCGGTCATCTCAAGGCCATTGCCGCCGACGAGGGCGCGAAATCGCTTTTGAAAGCCGCCAATATCGGAAAGGACGGCGGCGTGGTCAGCGCCAACGAGGAAAATGCATTTATCACTGCAGCTAAGACAAGACAATGGAACCGGGAAAAGTCAGTACGGGTGCTGGCCTAAGGCAGGACCGAATGTGTCGGTTCGTGAGAGCGGATGTTTTTTGACGCTTCAACGCGAAAAATATGGTGAAATTCCAGACAAGGTAAACAGAAACGGAGAAATCGTATGTTGATCCTGATCATTATCCTGATTTTGGTGTTGGGCGGCGGTGGAGGTTATTACGGTCATAGCCGCTGGGGTTATGGAGGTGGTGCTGGTATTGGGCTGGGCACCATTCTGTTGATCCTGCTCATCGCCTACCTCCTTGGGGGTTTTCGCTGAGGCGACAATCATTCGCTTCACACAAAACGATACGTCACAAGAACGATTTCCCAACAACCAAACTGAAAGGATTTCCCAATGGACGACAATAAGAAAAATCGATGTGCGCACACCGGCTGCAGTTGCTTAGTTGGAAATGACAGCCGATATTGCAGCCCACACTGCGAAACGCTAAAGACCGGTCCTGAGCTTGCCTGCGAATGCGGGCACGCACAATGTGCCGGCAAGATTGATTGAGCAGCTTGAGCAACTCGACTCAGTAGAGTGGAGACTAACAATTCGAAATGGGCAAGAAGAACGGGCTGGCAGATCCGGTACGTTTGAAACCTCTCTACCCCGCTGACGAGCAGATCCTCCACGATTGGATTACCCCGAGGAAATGACGGAACCTTGCGTATCCGACGCTTCGATTGAAGAAAATCGCAATTTGTCGCGGCAGCCCGTTCGAATCGGATGCGCAGGGTGGAGTATTCCACGACTGGCCGCTGCGCATTTCGCGTCCAGAGGAAGCCACCTGGAGCGTTACTCGCAGGCGTTCAACTCTTGCGAGATCAATTCGTCTTTTTATCGCCCGCACAAGAAAGAAACTTGGGAAAGGTGGGCTGGGTCGGTGCCGGCTGAATTCCGCTTTTCAGTCAAAGCCCCCAAGGCAATCACCCATGAGGCGAGGCTGAATTGTAGTTCGGAGGTCTTGTCGGCGTTTCTTGAACAGATCAACTGTCTGCACGAAAAGCTTGGTCCGGTCCTCATACAACTGCCGCCTAGTCTGGAATTCGACTATGCCCGCGCTAGGAAGTTCCTCGCACTGATTCGTGGGAGTTTTTCAGGGGACATTGTATGGGAGCCACGCCACGGCAGCTGGTTCGAACCCCACGTTGATGATTTGCTGATGGAATATCAGATTGCCCGCGTAGTCGCCGACCCGGCGTGCGTACCTGCCGCCGCCCGGCCCGGTGGTCTGGCAAGCTTGGCTTACTTTCGGCTCCACGGGTCTCCCTGCCGATATTTCTCTGCCTACTCCAGCGACTCACTGAATATGATCGTCGCGCAAGCGGCAAGTTTAGGTGCAAGAGCGCGTGTATGGTGTATTTTCGACAACACCGCTTTCGGCGCTGCAATTCCGAATGCACTTGAGTTGGCGGCAAAGCTTAGGAAGCTCTGAATAATTACTATCTTCGAGGTTGCTCTTGATTCACTCGGTAGCTTCCCTGACAGCCAGCTCGGTCGCGGCTAAGCCGATCGCCACAGCTCATTGAAGCGGGAGATGCTTTACATGCGCCTGGATTATGTGGAAACAATGCTCACTCGACGTACCGCACAACGTTGATACCCAGTGTATGCAATCCCAACCTCGCGGACCCACACGGCCTTTGGGTTGTCATCCCATTCCGATTTGGAACTCCTTATTGGACAGCCATCGGACAGTCGACGTGCAGATCCGTTTTCGGAGAACTTGCCCAATCAATGAAACATCTGTCGGCAACGATGATCCCAACCAGTCGCATACTTCCCTTGCTGTGTGCGCCAAATGGTTGGTCATTGATCGACGCGCACGATACATGTGCTGTCTGCGAGAGTCACCGAGGGAGCAAGAAGGAATCCTAAGGATCGTTAGGTTATGAGCCCACAAATACTAGCATTGTCAACAACTTACAAGACGCGGGTGGCCCCTGAAAAACCTTGTAAGAAGTGCTAAGGAATCCTTATTGGACAGTTAAAGGACAGTGAATGATCGCACCGTGAACCTTGAAGCTGCAGATCGAAAATTGTCTTAGCGTTCGTCTACGAGCGAAGCTTTCGGCACCGCCGGCAAGGGCTCGCCCGCCAGTCGTTTTTTCACCAGCCCGGCGAGGAAGCCTGCGAAGGGCGCGATATCTTCGCCGACACTCGCTTTTTCGAGAGCGTTCACGTAGGCGTTGCGGTCGGTTACCGGAATGACCGTCCACGGGTATCCGCCCGACGCCATCATCGTGTTCATCAGGAAGCGCCCGACGCGGCCGTTGCCATCCATATAAGGATGAATGTAGACGAAGATGAAGTGCCCGAGAACCACGCGGACGGCCGAGTGCGGCTCTTCGCGCAGGAGGTCGAAGAACGCCGGCATGGTGTCCCTCACCGCGTCCCGGTTCAGCGGCACGTGCATTGACTTGCGGATATAGACCTGGCCGTTGCGGTAGCCAGCGAGATCGGCGGGCTTCAGCAGGCCGACCGTGACGCTCGGCGCGAACAGCTCTCGGTACCACGTGCCGTGGTCCTCGTCCGCGACCGTTCCCGGATTTTCCCCCTTCAGAATTTTGCCGAGGCTTTTCTGCACGGACTGAAAGGCCTGCCAGTAGCCGCGCGCCGCCATGGCGTTCCGCTGTTCGCGGTCGCCCTCGTCGGCTTCCGGATTCCATGTGCCGCTGCGGACGCGCTCGATGAGAGCGGGCGTGACGCGGTAGCCCTCGATCGACAGCGAATGATAGGCGTCCGTGACGTAGGCGTCGTTGACGCGCTTGAGGTACGCCTCGATGTTGCGCGGCGGGCCCGGCGCTTTCGGGAAGCGTTCGATGACCGGCTCGCGCATTTTCTGCCAGAGCAGCCGCAGCCTGTTTACGTAAGGGGAGGTTTCGCGGGCCCGGATGACCAGGGACGGCTTGTCCGTGAAGGGATCGTTTTCCCGCACGGCATAACCGGCCGCCGTCATCGCTTTCACGATATCGTCCGCGATGCGGTCGTGGCCGGTGTTGCGGAAGGCCCCGGCCAAACGTCCGGCGATCACCGTGTGACCGCCCTCAAGGAGCCGGCGGAGAAGGCCGGAGGCGTCCGGGATCATCGGCAACACCGCGCGGACATCCGTCGCATTGTTCGAAAAATAGTTGGGGGAGCACGCAATCAGGGCAGATTCTGCCGAGAACAGCCGCAGGCCCTGTTCTTCCTTCCGGTCCGCCACACCCGGCAGCGCGATGCGAAGCTCCAGCAGGGACGTGCCATGCGGGAGTTTGGTGACCTTGTTGCCCGCGCGCGGCGATCGCGCCGCGAGCTGGCCGGGCACGGTCCAGTTGCCGGCCTGCAATGAGAGCGATTGTTCCGGCGAAAGGCACCACCTCGCGCCGAAACGCGCTTCCAGATACGCGGCGCAGAAACGCCAGAAGGATGCGTACCAGGCCGTGCTCTCGCCTTTCACTTCGTCCGGGCGGCTCGGGATATACCAGCCCTTGATGACTTCCCGCAGGAAGCCGTTGAGCAGGAGGCGCTCCCGGTGCGTGCGCGACAGGTCGCGCGCTCGGATCGCTCCCGCCCCTTCCGCGGTCTGGAGTTTCCTCAGGATTTCGAGGGACTGCGCGAGTTTTTCAGGGGGTCTGGCCATGGCCGGTTTCCTTCAGGCTTCGTGCTCCCATTATCCGTTTGTGTTGTTCCGTCTTTATACTATTGCGCTGTACGATGATTATCCTATTACGTTGTACCATGTTTATCTTATTGTGTCGAGAGAGGACTGGTCCCGCCCGCTTGGAAGTGCGGCCCCGCACCGCCCATGCACATAGCCGTATGTTCCTCATCTGAAAAGTGGTCATCATATTCGCCTTATCTTCGCCCATTGTGTTACGATTTTTTATGGATCCGCCAGAGATTAAGGACAGTTTCTCGATGGTTCCCAAGCAGTGTAGTACGATGAAGCCGATTTCCGTTTAGCTAACGGGTATAGATTCCCAAAAACTGGACTTCGGAAAGAGCTTGTAACTTGACCGCTGACCCCGCGTTAAATGAAGTTGAGCCGCGAGAGCAGGTGGGGGCTGCAACCGGCGCAGCATACGAGTATCAATATCATCAAGCTGCCGCTGAGGCTTTGGTACTCCTGGAGAGTGCCGACGCTATTTGCATCTATTGCGAGTGGCACGATGACTTTGTCACCGAAACTAATGAAGTGTGTTGCTACGATTTCCATCAAGTTAAGACAAGGCAAAAGGCAAAGGGGCCTTGGAAGTGGAAAGAATTCTTCGGATACAGCGCGAAGGGGAAAGACGAACAGGAGCCCCAACTGAAAACGGATTCAATTTTCAGTCACCTGTGGGATCACACGAAAAAGTTCGGCTCCCGCTGCGGCAGATTTATATTTATTACAGACGCAGGAATAGAAATCGAAATGACGAAACTCTTGGAGGATGCGCGGCAGTCGCAGTGCGCAGATAGGCTGCAGGAAGATTCCGGGAAAATATTCGCGAAGATAATAGTCCAAGCCAAAAGGACGTTTCCCGAGATTACAGAGGAGCACCTTTTCGGTTTTCTTCAACGATTGGAGGTCAAAGAAGGCCTCGGCACAGTTCACGGGCTAAATGAAACCAAAATACTGATCGCGAATCGAATACTTACTGCATCAGAGGTTGATCTGAAATTGTCCGAGGCGAAAAAAATTGGTGCGCAGCTTGTTGCCGCGGTACGTGACAAATCGCACCTCACACTGAGATCTTTGCCCGCAACGGTAGAAGAGCTGCGCACAAAAAAGGGACTAATAATCCAAGATATTCTTGGAGTCTTGAGTCTTTCTGTCGCAGGTTACAAGGAATTGAGAGATGGCGGGCGCGAAGCCGTCATCACTCTTTCACGATTGCAGCGATATTGTAAGCGAAACCATATCGCCGAATCATTGATTCCAGATCTCTGCACATACAAGGTTGGGTGGGTCGCATGGTGGATGGAACAACGCAACATGGTAGACGAGTTAGACTACCTGGCGTTAAAGGGCGAGGGCGCCGACATTCTCACAGCTCACAGTTCTGGAACGCTGAAAATCGGCCAACTGGTGGAACAGGCTAAATCTCTGGCTGACAAGTACAGGGATAAGTTGCCCTCATCTGCTCCGCTTACCGCTGAATTGGTAATGGGTCTAATTATTACTCTTGTAATTGACGCTGAAGGTTAAACGTGAAGCCTCTGAGAGAATTCGCAATTCAGGCACACGATACAGGGTTACACCTGCACATCGACGCTCAACACCTTGATCGAGTGGCGCGGTTGGGCAATGAAGGGCTGTTTCACGTTCCGTTGTTGGCGCTGTGTATTCTTGTCGTCAGTCAAGGTAAGAAAGGTGAACTCTGCACATCTGACTTAGCGGCATGGACCGGTGCAACTTTAGGCAACCATTTTTCAGGCATCGAAGCGGCACGCAGAAAGCTGGAGTGGTCTATACAACATCGGCGGCGTTGCGCAGACGCGTTAGTATTTCTGGAGAATGTAGGACTGGTGACGACCACGCAAGGTCAAGATAGAACTGTCCGGTGTACCGAAACAGGCTATGAGTTTGTGCGAAAACTGCTGCATCAAGCAGATGAAACGGGCGTATTTTGCCGAAGCCTCGAACGGTCTTATCGAGCCGTCGAACATCATGGACTGCGACTGTCATGAGTTCGCCACTTTCCTCCATCGAATTCATTCCGAGAGGCTCTAACGGCTGGACATCCGGAAGGCTGGATTTCGGCGCCGGATCCACTGTTCTACTAGGGAAGAACGGTTCCGGGAAAACGCCGTTGTTGACAGGACTAGCTTGGGCTTTAGGACACCCGCTGGAACTGCCACCGGCTATAGTCCTCCACTGCCGATCGGTTGTCTTATCGCTGAATGGAGGCGGATATCCCGCACGAGTGGAACGGAATCTGACTCCCGGATTTGAAGTTAGCGTCACGGTGGATGGCAATAAGATCGAGCAATTCTCGGAAGAGAAAGGTTACACAGCCTGGATCCTCAATTACCTGGGAATTCCTCTACGAAACTTGGCGGGGCGTGATTCAGGAATCGTTGCACCCTACATGAGTATCCTTGTTCCGATGTTTTGGGTTGATCAGGACTTGGGGTGGCGTAATCTTTACAGTCCGCTTTCTACGCACAATTTCGTGTGGGATCAGCAGGATGAAGTATCGCGTTGGCTTCTCGGGGTTCCCGCGAAGCATCGTCCGATGGACAAGAGTGCGTTCACGGAAGCCAAGCAAAGGCTCGATTCGCTTAATGAGCAGGTCTCCATCAAACGCAAGACGATCGAGGCGCTGAACCGGGAAATTGGTGCGGATTCTCGATCTGAGAGCAGAGAGCGGTTGGTGAAGCGGAGAGAATCGCTGCTGGCGGAACTTGAGCGAAACAATTCGGCTCTGGAGACTTTGGTGAAATCGACATCATCACTCGACAACAAAGTTGATGAGGCGAAAAGAGCACGCGACGGAATCAAGTTCGCCTTGGACAGTGCAGAGCGTCGAATTGCCGAGCTTCGAAGACTGGGCGAAGAACTGAAATCAGAAGTGAGCATCCTGGAAACAAATGAAATAGCCGCCGATGCGTTTCGCGTATTGTGCGGCAACGAAACATGCCAGTTTTTTAGGCGACCAGAAGAGTCATATGGCCGGCGGCTCCTCTATCTTAAAGATCAGTTAAAAGACTTTCAGTCTTCCTTTGGCACAATGGAGCAGGACATCGGCTCCCTGCGCTCTGATTTGAATGAATCGGAAAAGCAACTGCGAGATGCGATTCAGGCACGACAGCTGAATGTCTCAAAATTGCCGTCGGGCCAAATTGTTCCTGTGATAGATGCAATTACGAGGGAGCTTTCGGAGATAAATCTCAGGATCGAAAGAATAGACAGCACGATGGCGGAACAAAAGCGCTTCGAGGCTATGATCGAGTCGACTTTGAAACAGGAGGAAGAGGTCAGAAGTCTCAGGCCAACTGGCGGAGGCAACAGCGATCAGACGCGGCTCAACGAAATTCGCGAGACCCTCACCACTTGCTTCAAAGAGTGGCTAAAAGTGCTAAATACACAGAACATGCCGGAAAAGATCTGGTTTGATGAGGATATCAGGCTGAATCTGGGCGACGAGCGGTTTTCCGAGAACTCTCCGTTTAAGGGGAGTACACGAACGCGAATAGTGCTCGCCTACCATGCTTCAGTCGTGGAAACGTCGTTGAAGAAAGATGGCTATCATCCTCCCTTCCTCGTCTTGGACACGCCAAAACAACATGAGCTTCATGCGGCAGATCTGGCCGCTTTTGTAACGCGGTTCGAAGAGATGGTGTTCGAACGCAAGAAAGCTTTTCAACTTGTTATAGGGGCCACAGAGGAGGACTTTGTGGCAAAGACTGCCTCCGGCGTGTTCTGGAGACCAAGATTCGGAACGGCGGATGAACCTCGTTTTCTGGGTTTACCAGGAACTGAGTTCGACAAGCCAAACGCGCCAGTGCCCGGGATCCAGAATCAGCCGGATCCCAAAGAGACGAGCTAGGTTGGGTGGGTGACAGAACCTTTCCGCGCGTCGCTCATACCTCTTCTTCCGCCATCTCGTCTTTACCCGAGCGGACCACATTGATGGCAGCGGCGTTGAGCGAGTTCTTGACGTGCACCCCGTAGTATTTCTCGATCATCCCGACGCTCGTGCGACAGTTCTTAGCGATTTGATAGATGTTGGCTCCCTCCATCAACCGCATGCTGATATACGTGTGCCGTAGGCTGTATGCCGTACGTGGTCGGCCGTCTCTGTCGAAGCGAAGATTCTCCTCCTCAGTGATGGTCTTGAAGAGCTCGCTCTGCCATTTGGGGAAAATGAGGTCGGTCGGTTCGGGCGTGCGCCATTCCTTCCCGAGGACATCAGAGTTGTCGGCAACTTCGGTCGCGGCGCGCACGCCCTCAACGCGCATCGGACGGAGCCTGCTTCTAAGTCGCTCGAATGGACTCACTGCACCGGGCATACTCTTGCAATATCCGAATCCGCGTTTTCCGCGCACTTCAATCTCGAGAATCGTCTCACCCAAACCCTCGTCGTCAACGATCTCGACATCGCGGAACTCAAGGCGCCGAGCCTCATCAGGCCGCAGTCCAGTAGTGCCCGCGAAGAGGACATAGTCGTGCAGTTGCTCCGCTTGCCACTTGAAACTCTTTTTCTTCGGCTCTAGTGTGCGCTTTCGAGTCGCTTCACAGAGTTTCTCGTATTCTTCTGGCGAAAACCATGCCCGGTAGGAGATTTTCGATGATCGCCGGTACGGCTCAGAGAAATCTGGGAGTCGGTCGAGCCATCCGTGGCACAGCGCGGTCTTCAAGGTCTGGCGCAGCGTCACGATTTCGTGGTGCATGGTGCTGTGTGCCGGCGGCTTGCCGCGTTTCGCAATTGCTTGTTGGTATCTGTGAACTCGATAATCCACGATTCTTCCAGTGGTGATCTTCGAGATGTCCATGTTCCCAAAGAAGGGCACCAAGTGAACGCTCGACCGCAAATACTGGCCCTTCAAGTATTGCTTGCTACGTTCTCCACGCGTCATGATCTCGCATTCGCGTAAAAATTGTTCAGACACCTCGCGAAAGGTCTTTTCAGCCTTGAGCTCTCCAGTGAGAAGTTTTCCCCGAAGCTGTAGATACCAGTCCTCAGCGACATCCTTGGCTTTGGAGAGGCTCTCTTCCTTCGTGCTGGTGCGACGATTCTTGCCGGCGAAGAAGCTTGAGCATTGCCAGCGGCTGCTGTTTGGACGCTTGTAGACGTAAACCTTTCCGCCAAGAATCGTGTGTTGTTCCGCCATCGTCGTCCCTCGTTCTATGCGAGCGATTTTGCAAAAATCTGTACATCACGTGGAGTATAAATCGCGGCGAGGAATGGAATACTCAGCGGACTCAAGGAAAACTTGAGTGCTCGTCTGGAAAACCGGGGACGCAGAACTGCTCAAATTCGGGGAAATCTTAAATGGCAATCCCGAGCCAAGGCCGGAGAGACACGAGCCGGAAAGCTGTAAAGACTAGACGGGCAGCACCTAAACTCCGGATCTTCCGGAGGAGCGCGAAGGGATAGTCCAGACCGCAAAACCTGGCGTGAGCCCCCCAAAGGCCTCACGCTCGGGCGGCGAAAGCCGTAGACAGTATGAAAATCCGCAGGGCTTAAACAGCCCCTGAGGGTTCAAGTCCTTCCGCCGCACCACTGTTTCTTCGGTAGATACCACACTAATTTCGACGCGAGTTGAAAGTCTTCATCAGCCCGCGGAGCAGAAATTCCCTCCACCGAAAGAAAGGCTAGCTAGGCACGTAGCGTTGTCGTACCGACTCCCCCACGTCGCCCGGTCCGCCCCGCAAAGAGATGAGCGCCAAAACAGAATCGAAGGACTGGCGCACTTCGATTTGAATTGCCTTGGGTCCGAGGCACTTGCCATCCGAGGACTCCCAAAGAGAAAGGCACTCCACAGCGGCTGCGTGATACTCCCTCGCCAATGCATTCCACAGACGGACCACTTCAGGCGCCTGCCAGCCGCGGCGAAACAGACTCTTAATCGCCTGCCAATCGTCATGATGAAATGTGAGAGCGATCCCGTGGTCCCGAGAGCGAAATACGACGCCGACCTTTTCTTCTTCGTCGAACCACGTAGACGCGAGGAAATAGCGACCTTCCCAGAAGATCAGTGTGTCGCGCAGCGACAACCCTTCTAGTATCGTCCGAAGTTCCGCAATTCTCGGGTAATCGAAGAGCGGATATTGCAGAGCGAATCTTCCGGGAAAATACAACCAGGTAGAAAATTCCGTCTCCGGCCCCCGGTGAAATTCAAGACGGTATTCGCCTTCCTGAAACGAAGGCAATGGCCCAGGATTTCTCAACCTAGAATCGGCACCCCAAAATGCACCATCGCGTAAGGGTTCTTCATGGCGGAGGTAATGGCCACGGGCGCACACGCGCCAGAGAATCGGCCAGTACGGTCGCAGCGCTTCGTTCAGCTTCTCGATGTTTAGAAACTTTTCGTTGTCAAGAACCATGTAGAGAAGTCGAGCGGTATGAATCGGTCGGTCAGTCTCGCTGTCAGCGTTCTTTAGCGTGTGGATGGTTCGGTTCACGGCCCGCTGCACATCATCGTTTACGATCTCCTCTGACTGCTTCGCCTCAGTTTGCTTTTGTGACGGCAGAGTGGTGAGGAGATAAGGGGCCATCGGGCCCCTCTTTCTCTGTTTAGATACAAGTCCATAAACGGCAAGGAAAGCTTCGAGAATTCCGGCGAGAGATTCAAACGAAATGTCCGTCTGGCCGGTATTTGCATATAACTCCGCACCCAGCTGACAGTAGTAAGCAACTAGGGTCCATTCGGCTTGCGAAAGTGGCAGCTTTGCGTCTACCTTCCCGCGAATCTTCACCAGGGAATCGGTTGGCTCTGAGAGTAGATTTACGAACTCTAATCGCTCCTCTTTTGAGGACTCAAGGAGCTGCTTTGCCGCCTCCGATGTTGAGACGGGTTCGCCACTCTTGGAGGCCATGATTTCTTTCAAAGTGTCGAGTCTTTGACGCAGCTCTTCGGAAATCCGAATGGAGATCACCGGCTGCTGCAGGATTGGGGTCTTGTCTGCCAAGGGGTCAGTCTCACTAAAATATCGTAACGTTACGTATTGACTGTATTGGTACACGTGCGTTAGTGTCAAGTGCAACGTTTGCTCCCCGGTCGGACGACCTACGTCGCAGGGATTGCTGCACGCTCAGCCAAATGAACCCGTCCGAAGTTCCGGGATGGAGTAGAAAATGAATCCAGCCGAAGACAACGAACCCTTCGTAACGCCCGAAGAAGCAGCAAACTTTTTGAAGATCAGCCCGGTGACCGTGAAGAAGATGGCTCGGGAGGGCTGGCTTCCCGCACATCCCATAGGCAGCGGAGTCCGCAAGCGCTGGCGTTTCCGAATTTCAGAGCTAGTTTCGCACATGCGTTGTCGTGTAGAGTCGGAAGCGTCATCCGTGCGCGCTTTGAGGAGGAAAGCTTCTTGAAACGCACACAGCAAGACGTGGGCACGATTGTCCGAAAGAGGAGAACGCGAGGCCCGGATGTGTGGGTTTGGCGCTTTTACGAAACGGACGAGATGGGCATTACGCGAAAGCGCAGCGTAATGTTAGCGGGAGATGTGGAAGCGTGGCCAACGGAAGATCATGCCTGGCAGGGGTCGAGAGAGTTGCGATACCAGCGGATGGAGCAGTCTTCCAGTCAATCGTTCGGAGCATTGGTAAGGCGATACATGCACGAAGCAATGCCAGAGCGGTATTCAACCAAGAAGTCCTACGTATCCATTTTGAAAGTGCACATTTTGCCACAATGGGGCGAGGCTCCCGTGGCCGAAGTGAAAAAGCCCCTCAAGGTGGAACAATGGTTGAAGGAACTGAAGCATTCTCCCAAAACGAAGTCCAACATAAAGGGTCTCCTGCATCGCATTTTTGAGTACGCGATGAAATGGGAAATTTTGGAGACTCAGAGAAACCCGATGCAGTTAGTCGAAATCAAGGGCGTGACGAAACGTGTTCGAAAGAAAGTTGTGCTTACGGTCGAGCAATATCAGGCTCTTCTCGCGGAGCTTCCGTACCACATTCAAGTGATGGTCATGATTGCAATGTGCCTAGGCTTGCGCATCAGTGAGATCAGGGCATTGCAGTGGCAGGACTTTGATTTGAAGGGGCGGATACTGACGTTGACCCGATCTATTGTGGGCCGCTACGTCTGGAACGGCGGAAAAACCGGAGCTTCAGAGGACGAAGTGTTTCTGGATTCCAAGCTAGTGTCGGTTCTGGAGGCTTGGCGAAAGCAATGTGTCGAAACGCCGGAGGCTTGGCTATTCGCTAATGCGGATACGAAACGCCCGGTCCACGGCGATGCCATTCAGAAAGACTACTTGCGACCGGCGGGTGAAAAGATCGGGTTGCAAGGAGTGGGGTGGCACAGCTTTCGACACACCTATCGAACACTGATCGACGATATCGGCACGCCGCTCGGGGTGCAGCAGCGCCTCATGCGGCACGCAGACATCAAGACCACCATGAATACCTACGGCTCAGCATTTGAGAAGACGAAGCGCCGAGCCAATAGCCGGGTAGCAGATCTTGTTTTGCCACCCGCGATCAAAAAGCAACTGAAGGATAGGGCGAAGGAAGTTTCCCTGAAGAATTTGAAGCCCGAAACAGCCACGATCCACTGATTTGGAATTGGGGACTACGCCGGTAGTCCCTCAAATCCGTAAATGGTTGCGGGGGGTGGATTTGAACCACCGACCTTTGGGTTATGAGCCCAACGAGCTACCAGACTGCTCCACCCCGCACAAAAAGAATAACACAGTGTGACGAAGCCGAGTGGAACCTGGCTGTGGCTCTGCGATGTGCCGATCGTCGGCGATGGACTCCATTCAGTTATCTCGAACCCGACACAACGACTGCGTACAATGACCCTGTACAGTGATTGTCTGACTTTGATCGGATCGGATGAGCCTTCAGAATCTAAATGATATTTTGTTGGCGGTCCGCAACAGCCGCCGCGACCGAGTCATGCTGCAAAAACGGGCTGCGGTATGGATGCCGATCTCCTCCACGGAAATTTACTCCAGCGTTGTAGCTCTTGCTCGCACACTTGAATCCTGGGGAATTCGCAAAGGCGATCGCGTCGCTATCCTCAGCGAAAATCGGTCCGAGTGGACGATCACCGATTTCGCTGTGCTTTCCCTGGGCGCGGTCACGGTTCCAATTTATGCCACACAGACGACGGAGCAGACTTCCTACATCCTTAATGATTCTGGGGCGCGAATTATCGCGGCATCTACGAAGGGTCAGTTGGAAAAAATACTAGCCATCCAGTCGCGCACACCGGTGGAGCGGATCCTTGTGATGGACGCAGTCGAAGATCCGCGCGCCGTCCAAATGCGAGAGTTGATGCTGCAAGGGCCTGCCGACTTCGATCCAGAATTCGATGCCCGCTGTCAAACAATTCTCCCTGACGACTTGGCGACCATCATTTACACCTCGGGCACGACGGGTACCCCCAAGGGAGCGATGCTGACTCACGGAAACATGGCATCGAATATCTCTTGTTCGATGGAGGCGTTTGGCTTTGGCACGAAGGATGAACTGAGCGTATCTTTCCTGCCGCTTTCGCATGTAACGGCGCGGCATGTGGATTTCGCTCTGCTCTATCGCGGCGTTGTGCTGGCCTATTGTCCCGACATTGGGCAACTGGCGCAAACTCTGGCGGAAGTGCAACCAAACATCTTTGTGGCTGTGCCGCGCGTGTACGAGAAGATTCGTCAACAGGTGATTTCGAAGACCATGGGTTTTCCGAAGAACGAGGTGTATCGCTGGGCGCTCTCTGTGGGTCGCGCTCACCGCTCTGAGACTGTGGCCGGAATAAAGCCTACATCGCACTCGTGGAAAATCGCAGACCAGTTAGTCTTCTCCAAAGTACGCGCCGGAATGGGTGGCAAAGCAGAGGAATTTATCTCCGGAGGCGCGCCTCTGGGCCGCGAATTGGCAGAGTGGTATGCCGATCTCGGCATCCCGATTCACGAGGGATACGGACTGACGGAGACTTCTCCGGTGATCGCGGTCAACACTCCCACAGCCAACAAACTAGGAACAGTCGGCAGACCGCTGGCGAACGTTGAAGTAACAATTGCCGAGGACGGCGAGGTGTTGGCGCGCGGACCGTCAATATTCAAAGGCTACTGGAATCGTCCCGAGGAAACTCAGGCCGCGTTTGTGGACGGATGGTTTAAGACCGGCGACATCGGCCATCTCGATAGCGACGGTTATCTTTCAATCACCGATCGCAAAAAGGATCTGATCAAAACTTCGGGAGGAAAGTTCATTGCGCCGCAACCGATCGAGAATTCGCTCAAGCTAAATCCGTTTATTGGAACGTCCGTGGTATTGGGCGACAGGAGAAAGTTTCCTGCCGTGTTGATTGCGCCAAACTTCCCGGCTCTTGAAGAGTGGGCACGGGAGAATCAAGTTGATCTCACTTCGCGACAAGCGCTGGTCGCGAACCCCAAGGTACAAGCTCTTTACGAAGGCATCATCGAAGAACTAAACCAGAATCTGGCGCGCTTCGAAAAGCTGAAACGCGTACTCGTGGTGCCCGAAGAGCTTTCGGCAGCAGACGGAACGCTGACCCACACTTTTAAAGTGCGACGGCGGGGGATCGAAGAAAGATATAAGACCCTGATAGACGAAATGTACGCGAAGGCAGAGACTAGCTAGCGGAGAGCCGGGCATTTTTGCCCAGTTCGGAGGAGCGAAGCGCCCATCTCTTCACTGTCTGGCCGCTGGCTCTGCGTCGCCGTAGAATAATATTATGACCGACTCGCTCATTATCGCTGGCAGGCAGTTCCGTTCCCGCTTGATCGTCGGAACTGGTAAATACAAATCTTTTCAGGAAACCGCGAGCGCCCTCGAGGCCAGCGGAGCCGACATGGTGACCGTGGCCGTGCGCCGCGTGAATCTTGACCGCAGCAAAGAGTCGCTACTCGATTACATCGATCTGAATAAATATTTCCTCCTGCCCAACACCGCCGGCTGCTATACCGCCGACGACACCATCCGCACGGCGCGATTGGCGCGCGAAGTTGGGCTCTCCGATTGGATCAAGCTTGAAGTCATTGGCGAGCAGGCAACGCTCTATCCGGATGTGCAAGCGACGCTCGAAGCCACGCGTGTGCTGGCAAAAGAAGGTTTCACCGTTATGGCTTACACATCCGATGACATTGTGTTTGCAAAACGGCTCGTAGACGCAGGTGCCGCGGCAGTGATGCCCTTGGGTGCGCCGATCGGCAGCGGGCTCGGTATTCAGAACACCGCCAACTTGCAAATCCTACGCGAACTGATCACGGGAGTCCCATTGATTGTAGATGCCGGCGTAGGCACAGCTTCCGACGCAGCCATCGCTATGGAACTCGGCTACGACGCTGTGCTAATGAACACGGGTATCGCCGGAGCGCAGGAACCGGTGCTCATGGCCGAAGCCATGAAGCACGCGGTATTAGCGGGACGACAGGCATATCTCGCAGGAAGAATGCCGCGCAAACTTTATGCTACGGCGAGTTCGCCGCTCGAAGGCGTGGTGCGGTAGAAGACTCGGTTGACGTGACGAGTCTCGCGTCGCCACGCTAGAAACAAAAGGCGGCCAAATGGGCCGCCTTATTTGCAAATACTCGATTCGTTAGGGTTACAGCATCTTGACGCTGTCAACGTGAATCTTATCCCCGTCGATGTGTCCAGTCACAGCAACATGATGTCCGTAGTGCTCTTTGAGAGCATCGGGATTGTCCACCGTCAGAACCTTCTGGTCCTTATCGGTAACGACGACCGGATCGGCGCCGGCACCGATGCATTTTTTCGTGCACGCTTCCGCGCCAGCATTGGCGCCCTTAACTCCACACTTGGAGTCGCTAACCCAGCCGTTCACGGTTTGGGCAGGACTGGCAAACGACACCGAGGCGACCATTAAAATCAACGCGCCGGCAAGTAAAAGCAAGAGAAGTTTCCGCATGTCACCCTCCTTAAGATTATTTCCCACACGTGAAGTGACAGCTGAACTTTAACACATTACGCGGCGCCTATTTGTCGTTCTTGGCGCGACCGGTAGGTGCTTTCTGCGGAGGCGTAGGGGAAACGTAGATAACTTCACCCGGCCGAGTGTAATGAAGCTGTTCGCGCGCTTCTTTTTCAATCGCCGCGGGATCTGATTTCAGCGACTTGATCTGATCGGCGTACTGATTATTCTCCTTCTGTAACCGATCGACTTCAGTCTGCAGCACTTGCATCTCCGCGCGCTTCTGCCGATAGACGACCATGCCATTCGCTCCGAACATGGCGTGCAACATCAATCCGACTATAAGAAGCACGGCCGCTGCCGTCCCCAGCCGGCGCCACTCAATCGCTAACCACGACCAGACCGGGCGCGTGCCTTCGACGCAACGAACTGCGAATGCTTCCGCCTTCGGAGCCTGATCCTTGGCCTGACTGACAGCATGATCCATCGCCTGATTAACGGCAGCACGCAGTCCTTCCTCTCTTCTCGGAAGAATGCGTACCGTCGACGCTGGTCCTAGTCGTAATCGTCCTAATCGTAGTCGTCCTAATCGTGCTCGTCCTAATCGAAGATCCATGCTTTTGCTGCCGCGCTCAACTTTGCGAGGTCTTCCCTGCTGCGTGCCTCGCTATATACACGCACCACTGGCTCCGTGCCCGAAAGCCGGTAGCACACCCACGATCCGTCAGCGAGTACCAGTTTGAGTCCGTCGGTTCTTACTGTCTGCGCAACTTTAATGCCATGAAACTCGCTCGGATCGAGACGTAACTTATCAGTAAACTTCTGTTTTACTGCCGGCGTCAAGTGGAAGTTCTCCCTTAAAGAATAAAAGGAACCAACTTTGGCAAATACCTGAGCCAATTGGCTTCCCAGCGAAGCGCCTCGACGAGCAACCATCTCGCAGCAGAGCAAGCCGGCGAGCACGCCATCTTTCTCCGGGACGTGCTTCCTTATCGACAACCCGGCACTTTCTTCCCCACCGATGAGAATCTTGTCCTGCTTGATCAGTTCGCCAATATATTTGAAGCCCACTGGCGTTTCGTAGAGCTCGATCTTATGTTTTTCCGCAAGCGCGTTGATGAGATTAGTGGTGACCACCGATTTGCCAACTCCATTTGTCCAGCCGCGCGTTTCAACCAGGTAGTCAAAGAGCAAAGCAATGATGTAGTTCGGTTGAATGAACGTGCCATCTTCATCGAGAATCCCAAAGCGATCGGCGTCGCCGTCGGTCGCTATACCAATCGCGGCACTGGTTTCACGCATCTTGTGCCGCAAATCTTCAAGAAGATGATCGCCAGGATCAGGTGCGTGGCCTCCAAAAAGAACGTCGCGCGTGTCGTGGACAGTAGCCACTGTCACACCAGCCTCGCGCAGAAACGCATCAGAATAACCGCGCGCTGCGCCCCACATGGGATCGAACGCGATTTTGATGCCAGCTTTTTTGATCACATCAAGATCGACGATTTCCCGCAAATGAGAGAGATACATACGCCGAGGATCAATACTCTGCGTTTTCGATTGCGCTCGAGCTTTCGTCGGGTCGGGCATCCGCGGATTCGCATCGAAAGCGGCAATCTCAGACTCAATGGCTTTTGTGACCTCGGGAAGTGAGGGCGCGCCGTCCGGCGTCGAGAACTTGATACCGTTATATTCCGGCGGATTATGCGAGGCGGTGAAGTTGATAGCGCCATCGGCTTTGGACTGAATCACGGCGTAGGAAATAGTCGGTGTCGGAGTAGGCTCGGCAATCACGAGCGGCGTTATCCCGTAGCTGGACAAAATATCGGCCGCCATCGAGCAGAAGTTTTCACCTAGAAATCGCGGATCGCGTCCGATAATGACTTCGACCTCGGCCCCATTCGAATTGCGCGTCGATTTCTGCGACACTACGTAACGCGCGATGCCGTGCACAGCCCGTTGCACATTGGCGAACGTGAATTCTTCGGCGATTACCGCCCGCCATCCGGATGTGCCAAACTTGATTTGCGTTGCCATCAGCCGCCTCGTATGCTTCGTGAAACCTGCTTCGCGAATCCGCTAGGTGTTCAATCTCAAGATGCTTAATCTTAATATGACCGACAAAAGACTCGTTCTCACAACTTGCGGATCCATCGAAGAGGCTCGGAGCATCGCGCACGGGCTGGTCGAGCGCCGATTGGCAGCCTGCGTCAATATCGTTCCCCAGATTGAATCGGTGTATCGCTGGCAAGGCAAAGTGGAGACGGCGACTGAGTGGCTGCTCGTAATCAAGACCACGACGGCTGCCTTCACGCACCTGCGCCAGGCCTTGAGCGAACTTCATTCGTATGAGCTTCCTGAGTGTATCGAGATTGCCATTGAAGACGGCAGCGCGGCGTACCTGCAGTGGATTGGAGAGTCCGTACGTTAACTTCGATCAATCTACGCCGGTTTGCGCGCCCGCAGATTCAAACGACAGTAATCAAGCGTCCAAGGTACATCATCCAGCGCCGCGGCGGCAGCGAGCTTCTGCACAAATGACGAGCGTAGAGCCTCGTCAGGGAGGAGCTCCAAGTGGCGATGAAGAATAAATGTGCGGAGATATTGCTGGAATTCCTCATTGCTAGAAGCCGCGTAGCTCGCTGGCTCGAGTTCCGTCCGAACATCCTCAAATCCCGCAGCCGATAAGCGAGCAGACGCACCTTGGGCGTCGGAGAAAAACCACGGCTCGGAAAAGTTTCCCAACCAACTCGAAAACTCCACCGTCTCCGAGAGCGCCCGCACGCGCTGCCGCAGTTGTTTGAGGTTCGAACCGCCGCCGCACTGTGCGTGCAGCCAACCCGCCGGCCGAAGCGCCTTGTACAGACTACGAAACAACGCGTCGTGATCTCGAACCCAATGAAATGAAGCTGTGCTAAAGATGCCATCAAAGCTGCTACAAAACGGAAGTGCGACGAAATCAGCCGCAACGAAACGAACCCGGTCCCCAAAGTCTGGCCGAAGATCTTGCTGCGCGTGCAGCACCATGTTCCGCGAGAGATCGACCCCGACCACACTGCCGTTCGGAAGATTCTGCAAAAGAATACGAGTTAGTTTTCCCGTGCCGCAACCGGCATCGAGCAAACGTTCATCGCCGCGCAACTTGAGCTGACTGAGAACGCGTTGTCCCCACTGAAACTGTGGCGCAGAAAGACGATGGTAGTCAGCGGCATTCCATTCGCGTGAGTTTGGTGGTTCGGCCATTAGCTTCAGAAACCAGAAAGCAGTTAGATAGCAGCCAATGCCTGCTCGAGATCCCCAAGAATATCGTCGACGTCTTCAATACCGACGGAGATGCGCACCATCCCATCGGTGATACCAATTTTGCGACGGCCTTCTTCACCGATGCCAGCATGCGTCATAGTCGCGGGATGCGAGATCAGAGTTTCGACGCCGCCCAGAGACTCGGCCAGGCAACAAACACGCACCTTGCGCAGCATCTTGTTGGCGTTGTCCAGCGATCCGGTTTCGAAAGAGATCATCGACCCGAAGCCCGACATCTGTCGCTTCGCTAGCTCGTGCTGCGGATGATCTGGGAGGCCTGGATAGAAAACCTTCTGCACTTTTTTGTGTTTCGAAAGATAGTCAGCGACTTTGCGGCCACTGCGATCGTGCTGTTCCATGCGAACGGCCAAAGTCTTGACACCGCGCAGAAGCAGCCAGCATTCGAACGGCGACAAGATGGCTCCCGCACATTTCTGGATAAACGCAAGCTTCTCCGCCTGCTCCGGCTTGGTGCAGACCACAACACCTCCCAACCCATCGCTATGACCATTAAGAAATTTCGTAGTCGAGTGGACAACCATGTCAGCGCCGAGTTCAATCGGACGCTGAAAATATGGCGACATGAAAGTGTTGTCGACGACCACCTCAACCCCATGCCGATGGCTGAGTTCGCTGATGGCACGGAGATCGCAAAGCTCCATCAGAGGATTGGTTGGTGTCTCCAAGAATAACAGCCGCGTATTCTTCTGAAACGCGCGTTCAACATTGTTCACATCGGATGTATCAACGTAGGTAAATGTCAGACCGAAGTTGGCAAGCACCTGATTGAACAGGCGCGGCGTTCCCCCATAGAGATTGTGGCCGGCAACAACGTGATCGCCGGCCTTGAGCATCGTCATAATGGCGTTAATCGCCGCCATGCCACTGCCGAAAACGCGAGATGCCGTCCCGCCTTCGAGCGCAGCTAGATTCGTCTCTAGTCTGTCGCGGGTTGGATTCGACACCCGCGCATATTCGTATCCTTTATTCTTCCCAATTTCTTCCTGCGCGTAAGTGGACGTTGGATAAATAGCAGGACTGACTGCACCGGTGAGCGGATCGGGCTCTTGTCCAACATGGATGGCTTTGGTTGCGAAGCCCGATTGCTTAGGAATCAATGGATTCTCCTGGATGGCTTGCCGCTATTCATTATCCGCGGTTTAAATTCCGTACGAACGGCGTCTCTAAATTCCGCCTTCAAAAATCTTCTTCGACAAATATCGCTCCGCAGAATCGGGAATCAGCGTAACCACGCGCTTCCCTGCCCCAAGCCGCTTGGCGATTTCAACCGCCGCGTAAACATTGGCTCCGGAGCTCGATCCTCCAAGCACGCCTTCGCGCGCAGCCAATTCTTTGACCATGCCGAACGCCTGATCATCGGTCACCATCATCACTTCATCGCAAACGGAGGCGTCAAAATTTCCAGGAATAAAACTGTTGCCGATGCCTTCCACCTTGTGAGGACCAGCCTTACCCCCGCCCAGAATCGAGCCCTGCGTTTCTACCGCCACAGCGTGAACTTTCGGCAACCGCTCTTTCAGAAAACGGGCAACTCCGGTAAAGGTTCCAGCAGTGCCGCAGCCGACCGTAATGGCATCGATGCGACCATCCGTTTGTTCAAAAATCTCGCGTGCGGTAGTTTCGTAGTGGTAATCGGTGTTGGCAGGATTGTCGAACTGCGCGGCCATGAATGCCGTGGGATCTGTGGCCAGCAGATCTTTAGCCCGCTGGATGGCGCCCTGCATGCCCTCGGCCTCTGGAGTGCGAGTCACCTCAGCGCCGAGGGCTCGCATGATGATCACCTTCTCTTCTGAGAATTTTTCAGGGACAAACAGTCGAACCTTATAACCGCGGCTCGCTCCGATCAATGCCAGGCCGATGCCGGTATTTCCAGCAGTCGCTTCGATGACGGTACCACCACGCTTCAGCTTGCCTTCGCTCTCGGCGCGCTTGATCAGCCCAATGGCGGCGCGGTCTTTTACGCTGCCGCCAGGATTCAGATATTCGAGCTTGGCAAAAATATCAGCCGATCCCGGAGGAGCCAGCTTTTTCATTTGCAGCATCGGCGTTTCGCCGACGAGCTTCGATATATCGTCGCTAACGCGCAGGCGGGAGTTTTCAGTAATTGACGGCACACTACAGAGTAAGGAACGGGGAGGGGCAGCGTCAATGCGGGGCTTTTGTAATTTTGCAATTTGGTAACGTGGCTATTTGAAGCGAAAGAACCGGAAAATTCAAAATTATCCGTTCCGCTACTGCGCCCCAGAGGCAGACTCCGGACCCGCATAATAACCGCTCTTCGTTCGAACAATGAGTTTGCCGAAGCTATGCGAGTGAGCGTCCACTTTCACCTGGCGATAGCCACCTTGGTTTTTCGGGGTCGTCGGCTTGTACCCAATCGTGTATTGGGTGCGAATATCGTGGGCCACAGTGCGGCTGATGGCGTCCACATCGTCCGTTGTTTGGGGAAAGAAAGCAATACCGCCCGTCCTCTCAGACATGATCTGCAGGGCACGTTTGGCATGCTTTGGATGCTCTTCCTTTTCCAGGATGCCGATGGTGTAAACGGTTGGACCGCCATCGACCTGCAGACGCCGCACCGCCTGCTCCAAAGTTTCGGCGCTCTCGTTGTCTTCTCCGTCCGTAACCACAAGAATGACTTTCTTTTCGAGCTTCGCATCCTTTTTCAAGTGTTCGGCGGAGGCCACAACGGCATCGTAGAGCGCAGTACCGCCGCGAGCCTCAATTTTTTCCAGCCCCTCTTTTAGCTTATTGATGTTGGAAGTGAAATCCTGGTCAAGGTAATACTCATCGTTGAAATTGACGATAAACACCTCATCATTAGGATTCGACGAACGCACCAGATTCAGTGCCGCGGCATTCACCTTTTGGCGCTTCTCGCGCATGGAACCAGAGTTATCGACTACGATACCCATGGCGACCGGGATATCTTCGCGCCGGAATGACGTGATGGTCTGCGGATGCCCATCCTCGTAGACCGCGAAATCGCCTTTATCGAGGCTCGTAACAATGTGTTGCTTGTCGTCGATGACAGTGGCATGCAGCACAACTTCCTCTACCTGCTTATGGAAAACGAAAACGCCGCTGTCGTCAGAATCCGCATTCTGCGCGGGCGGTGGAGTCGCAGCCTGTCCCGTGGAAGTCGGCGGCGTACTCGCCTGTGTAAGTTGGGAACTCGCCGATACAACTGAAGGAGAACCGGTGGCGGGCGCTGAAGCCGACTGGTTGCCTTGAGCGGCAGCGAGCAAAGCGGTTGTCGCCAGCAGGAGAATCAGGAGACGAGCATCATTCCGTCGGCGCATAGTAACCCGTCTTGGCGTAAACCCGGAGCGGCGGCAATCCTTTTGGCGGTAAGAGCTTCACTTTTATTTTACGCCATTTGCCGTCGTGCATTGGATTTTTTGGACGGTAGCCGATGACATATTGGTTGCGTAACTCAATACCAATTTTCGTGGAAACGTCCGCCAAGTCGTTTGGGTTATCAATCGTAAATGCCCGGCCACCGGTCAGTTCGGTCACATCACTGAGCAGGGTGGGACCAAGCCGTTCTTCTTCAGTTGGAAAATAGTGATCGTAGATGCCGATGGCATAGATGAGAATATCGGCCTCCTTGACCATCGACCGGATCTCACCTTCGGTATAGCGGCTATGGTTGTCGCCGCCATCGGAGATAATCAGCAACGCTTTCTTCGGATACTTCGCCGCGCGCATTTTGCTCACGCCCAGGTAAATCGCATCCAGCAGCGCCGTGCGGCCCCGGGGAACGGTGTACAGCAGCCGACCCTGAATGTCATCCACCGAAGTGGAAAAATCGGCGATCTCTTCCGGTCTATCGGAAAAAGTAATCATGAAAAATTCGTCTTGCGGGTTGGCAGTCTTAAAGAACTCAATTACCGCCTCGCGAGCACGATCGATCTTGCTCCCCATGCTCCCGCTCATATCAAAGATCACCCCGATCGAAACGGGAGCATCTTCGCTGGAAAAAGTCTTGATCTCCTGCTGATCCTTGCCTTCGAAGAGGTTAAAGTTGTCGCGGTCAAGTCCGGTTACGAGTCGGTTTAAAGGATCTGTAATCGTGACCGGTACCAGAACCATGTCCACATCAACTTTGTATGGCTTGGTGTGTGTCTTCAGCGCCGGATCTACGTCAGGATCTTTAGGAGCCGCTGGTTTGACGCGGGGCTGGATGTGAACATCTTCGGTGGAATTCTGCGCAAGAACCGGGAGGGCACAGCACACAACAACAATCAGAAATACAGCCAGGAAGCGAGCCGAGAGTTGTCTGCCGTACAACATAGGCCCCACTAAATCCGCACAGTGAAAGGAGGCGATCCGCGTTCCGCGGGCGGATCAACAATCTCTACAGTCGGGCATGGTAGCACACTCTCGAAAGAGTGTTGTCACTTTTTCGTAACGAAAATCTTAGATTCGACAAAAGGTTCTAAGGTAGCTTCCGACACTGCGCATCTTTTTTCCGCTTTCGCGCGCTTTTCGGTTTGCCGAAGCTTGGCTTCACATCAGGATTATGTAGTTTCGCATCTGGCTTATGTCATTTGGCATCAGGCTTATGTCATTTCGCACCACGTTTTCGGGGCTTCGTGTCAGGGTATGGCTCGAGCGATTCCATAAGCTCTTTAAAATCCGACGCCGCTTTAGGGGGCTGGCCGCGTGCCCGCCGCCAGATCGGCGCCTGCTACAATTCTGCCTTCCCCTTTATGGCAATGATTACCCCATTTCGAGCTTGGCGCTACGACCCCGGGCGCGTTCGGGTGAAGCACGCCGTAACCCAACCCTATGACAAGATCACTCCCGCGATGCAGGAGGGATATTACGAGGCCAGTCCCTATAACCTGGTGCGGATAATCCTCGGAAAGCGTCTGGCCGTTGATACCGCGTCCGAAAATGTCTATACCAGGGCCGCAGCATCCTTCCAAAACTGGCGCGAGACAGGCGTTCTGCGACGGGACCCGGAACCTTCGATCTACCGCTATTCGCAGACATTCACACTTCCGGGCGAAGCTCGTGGCAGTGCCGCTGGAAGCAAAACCCATGCCGAGCGGCGCGGTTTCATCGCTCTGAGCCGCATCGAGGAATATTCCGCAGGGGTCGTCTTCCGGCACGAGCAGACACTCTCCAAGCCGAAAGCAGATCGGCTCGACCTGCTGAGAGCGAGTCGAGCGCACTTCGGCCAAATCTTCGTGGTATACAGTGGTGCCGGCAAAGTCGATGCCTTGCTCGATTCGGCTGCTACCCCAGGCACAACTCCAGATATCGAGGTCACCGACGAATACGGTGTTGTCCACCGTGTGTGGAAGATCTCCGACCCGTCAATCATTGCCGCCGCGCAGGAACAGATGAAGGACAAAAAGTTGATCATCGCCGACGGCCATCATCGCTACGAAACAGCCCTCACTTATCGCAATGAACGACGAGCCGCGGCCGATACCAGCTCGGGCCTCCCTGTTCCCTATGACAATGTAATGATGACCTTCATCGATATGGACCGCCCGGGTCTGGTGATCCTACCCACCCACCGGCTCGTATTCGGCATATCCTCTTTTTCGGCTACAGAATTTCAGTCGGAGGCCCGAAAATTCTTCAACGTGGAAGAGGTTGACCCCGGAATCGACGCGGCGCGCGCCACCACCATTCTGGCGCAGGCCGGGCACGCAGGAACAGCGCTCCTGGCCGTCACAGTCGATGCAGCATTTCTGCTGCATTCGCCGAAAGCCATCGGCACCAACATTTTCGGGAATCTTTCCTTACGCCAGCAGTCGCTCGATGTCGTCCAACTGCACAAATGTCTGCTCGAAAACGTGCTGAAGATCTCAGAGGAAGCCATTCGTAATCAGGACAATGTTTCATACTGTCGTGAAACATCGGAAGCGCTGCTCCAGGTGCGGAGTGGAAAGGCCCAGGCAGCGTTCCTCATGAATCCCGTGCGCATGGAGCAGGTTCGCGATATCGCCTTGGCCAATGAAGTCCTTCCCCAGAAATCCACCGACTTCTACCCCAAATTACTAAGTGGCCTCACGATTTATGCGCTGGAGTAACAAATTTAGAACTACAGTTAATAGCGGTGCCCTCCGCCACGACAAACCAGACGTCGACGAATAAGACGACGAGCAAGACATTGGCCAGCAAGAGGTTGGGCAGCAAGACGTTGGGCAGCAAGAGATTGACCAGTAAGATTTTTGCCGTCCTACTGGCCAGCGCAACCCTCATGTCAGCCGCACCTTCTGCCGACGAAAAACACATATCCGTCTATTCTCCTGTAGCGACCTACACTCTCCCGGTTCTGGAGCGTGCGGGCCATGAGTATGTCGGCCTCCTCGAACTTCTCGAACCCCTCGGCCGCGTTAGCAGCGAATCCGACGGACGGCACTTGAAGCTTCGTTATAACGCGGTGGATGCCGAGTTCGCCGCCGGCAAGACGCGGGCCAAAATTCGCGGACGCGATTTTGATTTCTCCACTCCTTTCTTGATTGAGAATTCGCGCGGCTTAGTTCCTCTGAATTCGCTGAGCACATTGCTGCCGCGCTTTCTGGGAACAACAGTCAATTTCCGAGAAAGCGCGCGCCGTTTATTCATCGGCGATGTCGGCATACAAATCAGCTTCCGGCTGGATAACGGCTCCCCGCCACGACTGGCGCTGAATTTCAGCGCGCCGGTGAATCCGACGATCTCAACCGAACCGGGCAAGTTGCGAATGATCTTCAAACGCGATCCCCTCATCTCTCCCGGCACCCAGTCGATTTCGTTTGCCAATAAGGTCATCACCCAGGCCAGCTACTCCGAGAACAATGGCAGCGCCGAATTGGACGTGATTGCGAACGAGCCGTTGATGGCAAGCTACAGCAACAATCGTAAGACGATCGTTGTCTCAGCCGTTGAACCCGGAACGGTTGCGAATGGGACACCAGGCACAGCCACGTCGCAGTCGGGCCCACAAAATCCTGCGCAAATGTCTACACCGCAAAATCCCGGATCACCGACCGCTTCACAAAATCCCCCGCAGACCTCGCCTCAGCCGCCACCAGCCGCACCCGCCGCCCAAACTTTCCATCGCCCTCTAGCCGTCGTCGATCCTGCGCACGGCGGCGAAGAACGCGGAGCAGCCCTAACCAATACGCTCGCCGAAAAAGATGTCACGCTGGGCTTTGCCCGTCTCCTGCGTCACGAATTGGAGCTTCGCGGATTCTCCGTCCTGCTCCTGCGCGATGCCGATACCACTTTGACTTTAGATCAGCGCGCCGCAGCCGCCAACGTTGCGCGCGCCGTAATCTACATCAGCCTGCACGCGGATTCTCTAGGCAGGGGCGCGCGAGTCTATACTTCCCTGTTGCCAGTCGAAGGCCCAAGCAACGGAGCATTCCATCCCTGGAATTCCGCCCAAGCTCCCGCTCTGCCCGTCAGCAAGATCGTGTCGGCGGCGATCGTCGCTACGATGCGCAAGCAAGAATTTCCAGTGCAAGCGTTTCCCGCCTCGTTGCGCCCATTGAACAATGTTTTCATGCCAGCAATCGCGGTGGAATTAGCACCCGGCCCAAATGGCATCACCGACCTGACCTCCGCCAACTATCAACAGCGCACCGCCGCGGCCATAGCCGATGCGGTCGCTTCCGTCCGCGACCGTCTAGGAGTACAGCAATGATGGCTATAAGGATGAGGTCACAAGCATGATCCCGCGCCATCTTCTAATCGGAGTAGCCGCGCTGCTGCTGCTGGTGGTGTCGATGGGAATCTACCTGCGCCACATGCGGCAACAAGTGAAGAAATTGGAGCCGCCCGCAGCCAGCCTGTCCCCTGTAGCTCCTCCAACCTCCGGCCCGACGGAGACCGTAACTCTATACGTAGCCGATGACGCCGCCGGCACGCTTCGCCCGCGCTCAGCCCAAATCCCTCTGCCCGGAGGACGCCAGCAACGAGCCGAAGAATTATTGCGCGCCCTGCTCCGCATCTACCAGCAGCCCGGCGCCGCGCATCCTCTCTCGCCCGACGCAGACATTCGCAGCATCTACCTCGTCGATCCCGGAGCAGCCGTAATCGACCTAAACGCGGCCTTCGCCGACCAGCATCGCTCCGGCATTCTAAGCGAGCAACTAACTGTGAACTCGCTGATCGAGACGCTAGCCGTCAACGTTCCGGGAATTCTGCGAGTCAATATCCTAGTCGGAGGCCAGACCCGCGACACCCTCGCCGGCCACGCCGATCTAACCCAATCATTCGATGTCTTGACGATCGAGCAGGCAAGCAATCAGTAAGCGCCCTTCATCGTTAACTATAATTTTGTCAGCCTGAGCAATATATGTAGTCGTCATCCTGAGCGAAGCGAAGGACCCCCTGCACCTCAACCTCGTCACCAGCCGCGCAACCGGTCGCTGCCCCTCCTACAGTAAACGCCGTAGTGGATAGCCTACGACTCCTACCTATAATGGAGTCAGAGGTGCATATGCCCGATATCAAGAAGAATTCACCGCAGCAGCCATCAAGGGAACAACGTCGTTCTGAAGAAGCCATCGACGAGCAGTTGGAAAAAGATGCCGACGAAATGGCCGGTAAGGCACAGGAGGTTCAGAAACGGAATGAGGAAGAACAGGGTATTTTTACGAAGTAGATAGGCGAATCCCGTTCGGGATTATTGTTGAATTTCAAATAGCGAGTGCGGAACACAAGGGCATCTTTCGAGATGCCTTTTTATCTAGTATCAGAAAAAGAAAATTTACGGCTTGGTCAACGTTCCCGTCGCACAAGCACTGACTGGTTCATCAGGGTGCAATACCGTTGATCCTCTAGCACCTTCGTGGCGATGCTCCCACTAACCGCTTTCGTATAGCGTCGTCTATGTGGAACACAAAACTATTAGATGGAATCCGCATACTGAAGAATGGTTCTGTACCGTGTGCGGTCGCACCTCAGACCACACGAGCCGGGAAGATGCCCGGATCGAATTGGAGTTGTATGAGTGTCAGCTGCCGGCACGGGATGCGAAAATGAAACCTTGATTATCGATTATTGATTATTCTCCATCGCGTGATCGGCCCGCATTGACCGATGCAATTTGTTACGGAGTTAGGTAATTCAATACAGCAATACTCTATGCGGCATCCCGTTCCGGAAAGCAAAGTGGAGGCTGTAGATCGACTTTATCCACTACCGGCTTCACACTGACATGGAATGACGCTCGATCTTGTGCGAGCTTCGGACCAATCACACCGGTTAGCCTCTCCACAGTCGTGCTCAAGTCTTTGCCATGCATCTCCGGCAATTCAAGCGTAATTGTGATGTCGAACAACCCGCCTTCCCATTCTTGAACGTGTTGTGCCCTATGTGCGAGCAAACTACCCCCGAGCATTCGCGCCAGACTCACGAGCGACCGGCTGTTGCAAGCGGAGCATTCGTCACCTTGGCTGCTGCTGATGCACTCGCAAGCCAGGCAGAAGACTGCATTCCAGAGAGGAAGAACTGTTGCGTCCGGATGGTTTCTCGTTCCGACGACCATAAACACCAACCCCTGTCGCTAAGATGCGGACAGCTGTATTCAACAAGCATACAGCTTCATTCTCGAAGTGTAAGCTGTCAGAACCATCAGTACCTGAGCTAACTCCGGACGTTTCGGAATTGTTGGCGAAACATCGCCATTTCACTCATTGACGGCGGCCAACTCTTAGTTGCTGAAATGGCCTGTGGCTGTTTACAACAATTGACTTGCTCCCACAATAGCATTCAGTCGTTTGTTGTCGGTGAGCCTGAGTCACTGCTCATCTATCGTCATGTGGATCTCTTTCATTTCCTTAATTTCCGTGATCACAATCGCATGCGTCCCCGTCCGCTCAAATACGGTCCCGCTAGCCCGCACGTATTTGCCGACGAATGGCATCAGTTTTTGCCGCTGATCCGTGTCAGGCATTTTGTCGGAGATAGGGAAATACAGGTGACCGTCCTTGGTCAGAATAACCAGCGGCGAACCACCTCTCACGCATTCCCTCACACATTTGAGGCTTAGGTCAGTCGCAGTTCCGTCCAGGTTCTGAATAGGACAGGCAACGTCCCGAACCAGGCCCTCGATTGTTGCTTCTGAAGCGTTAGCCCGGTCGCCTGCCATCGAAGTTCTCGGAGGAGAGTCGGACGCCGCCAGGACCGAGACTATCCCGCAGCCTGCAAGCAAGCAAATACCCAAAAATCGGCTCATCGGTTCTCCTTTTCATGGGGCATTGCAACACCCTGCAGCAGTGTCGTCAAGAGGTTGGATTTGCAATCTCCCTGGTCAATTCGCGAAACATCGCCATAACACCAACCAACCCAGTTGGACGCAACCCCTCACTCCATAGACGGCCAAGAGGTGATGGCTGAAGGCTGAGAGCTGAAACCTGATGGCTGTTAGAATTCTGTCAATGATCTTTCGCAGCGATAACCGCACTCCTGAGCAGATTCGTCCCGTAACTATCACTCCTGACTTCATCTCCACCGCCGAAGGTTCGGCGTTGATTGAGATGGGGAACACTCGCGTCATCTGTACCGCATCCGTCGAGGAAACTGTCCCTGCCTTCATGCGTAATTCTGGCAAGGGATGGATCTCCAGTGAGTACGGAATGCTTCCCCGCTCAACCTTGACGCGCACCGCGCGCGAAGCGGCCAAGGGAAAACAGAGTGGACGAACGCAGGAGATTCAGCGGCTCATCGGACGCTCGCTCCGCGCCGTTGCCGACTTGAAGCGCCTTGGTGAACGGACCATCTGGATCGATTGCGACGTCATCCAGGCGGACGGAGGCACGCGCACAGCTTCGATCACAGGAGCATTCGTCGCGCTGGGCCTGGCTTTGCAACGACTGATCGACGCGGGAACATTGACCGCGGCTCCGATCAAAGATTTCGTGGCAGCCATCAGCATAGGCATCGTCGATGGCGAAATTCTTCTGGATCTCAACTACGAAGAAGATTCGCGCGCCGATGTGGATATGAACTTCGTAATGACCGCCGGCAACAAAATTGTCGAACTCCAAGCTACGGCGGAACATCAGGTATTCGACGACGCTCAGCTCGCAAAGATGATGTCGATGGCGCGACAAGGAATCCAGTCGCTGATCGCCAAGCAGCAGAGCCTGCTCGGAACGCTGGCTTTGCGGCAATAACTTGCTTGTGTGGTGGCGGGTCTCCGACCCGCCCAGACGGGCAGCGCCTCATCGCCACACTTTCACAACCGTGGTTTAGAATTGTGTCGAACAAAATCACAGGAGGATGTATGAAGCTCACTCCCGGTAAACTTGCCGGAATGAAAGCGGTATCAAACGACCGCGGCGTAATCGCTGCCGCCGCCATGGACCAGCGCGGATCTCTGCAAAAGTCACTCGCCAAGGAAAAAGGTTCGGCAGTCTCCGACGGAATGATGGAAGAGTTCAAGACGCTGGTCACGGAAGTATTGACGCCACATGCCAGCGCGATCCTGCTCGATCCCGAATGGGGATTGCCGGCTTCGAAGCGCCGCGCCAAAAACGCAGGACTGCTGCTCGCCTACGAAAAAACTGGTTACGACAAGACCGGTCCCGGACGCCTCGGAGATCTGCTCGATCATTGGTCCGCGCGCCGCCTGAAAGAAGCCGGAGCCGATTGCGTCAAGATTTTGCTTTATTACAGTCCTCACGATCCCAAGGATGTGAACGACATAAAGCACGCCTGGGTCGAGCGCATCGGCGACGAATGCCGCGCGAATGATATCCCTTATTTTCTCGAGTTTGTCGGCTACGAAGAAGGCATCGACGAAAAAGGGCTCGATTATGCCAGGAAGAAACCGTACATCGTCACCGAAAGCATGCGCGAGTTCACCAAACCGCGCTACGGCGTCGACGTGCTCAAAGTCGAAGTGCCTGTGAACATGAAATATGTCGAGGGCACAAAATCGTTTGCAGGCGAGAAGGCTTATACGAAGAAAGAAGCTATCGACTTCTTCCACCAGGCTGCCAACGCGGCAACGAAACCGTTCATTTATCTTTCAGCTGGAGTCAGCAACGCGGAATTCAGCGAGACCCTCGAACTCGCCGGAGAATCAGGTGTGAAGTTCAATGGCGTGCTCTGCGGACGCGCGACATGGAAAGACGGCATCCCGATCTATGCCAAACAAGGAGCGGCAGCGTTTCGCAAATGGCTGGAAACCGAGGGCGTGAAGAATATCAACAACGTTAATGACAAACTGAAAACCGCGACTTCATGGCACTCGATTTACGAAGTGGAACCGGCGCTGGTTTAGCGATTTCGCTTTAAACCTAGCTAGCTCTTAGTTTGTTAGGCAGGTCTTTAGTCAGGCGGGTCTGCGGACCCGCCTTTCTTTCTGACATAAATTTTCCCTGTCATAAATTCGTGAGATGAAATATGAGTCCCATGCCTGACCGCAAAACCGCTCTGATCACCGGCGCCTCATTCGGAATCGGATTGGAACTCGCCCGCATTTTTGCGCGCGAAGGCTACAACCTGGTTCTCGTCGCCCGCAGCGCGGACAAACTTCGGCTACTCGCATCCGAACTGGAGAAGGCGCATGGTACACGATCCTTAATCCTTGCGACCGACCTTACCGAACCTGGAGCATCCGCCTACGTACTGGATCAGACTACGCGCGCAGATATTCATGTGGATGTGCTGGTGAACAATGCGGGATTCGGACAGTACGGTTTGTTTGTCGAGAATGATATCGAAGAATGCCTGCGCCAGATTCAACTGAACGTGACAACTCTCACTCATCTGACGCGGCTGTATCTTCCGGCAATGACCGAGAGAGCAAAGATCGAGAAAAAAAGCGAAGGTATTCTGAACGTGGCGTCCACCGCGGCGTTTCAGCCCGGACCACTGATGGCCGTATATTTCGCGACGAAAGCCTACGTCCTGCATTTTTCCGAAGCGTTGGGCAACGAACTCAGCGGAACCGGCGTTACCGTAACCTGCCTATGTCCGGGTGCAACGGCCACGGAGTTCCACAAGCGAGCGAATGCAACCGACATGCGCCTCTTAGGATTCGGCTCGATGGATGCACGAACCGTTGCCGAAGACGGTTATCGCGCATTGATGGCTGGAAAGCCAGTGGTGATTTCAGGATTAAAAAATTGGCTGCTGGCGCAATCGGTGCGCTTCTCCCCACGTCGATTAGTAACGGCAATCGCGCGGAAGACGCAGGAAGCAAAAGGCTAGCCGACGATGGAATTACATTACGAACTCTTTCGGCCTTCTAACGCTGCCTGCACCTTGCTGTTCTTCCGGCTGTAGGTGAAATACACGACCATGCCAATTACCAGCCAGATAATCAATCGAGCCCAGTTGATCCAACCGAGTTTGTACATCATGTAGCCGTTGAAAAGGATGCCCATGACCGGCACAAACGGAACCCATGGTGTCCGGAAAGGCCGCGGCTGTCCAGGATTGGTGTGACGCAGGGCCATGACCGCGATGCAAACAATTACGAAGGCAAGCAAGGTTCCGATATTCACCATTTTTCCGATATCGTCGATCGGCGTCAGGCTGCCTACGATTGCCGCAAGCAGGCCGACCAGCATGGTGTTCTTCCACGGAGTGCGAAAGCGAGGATGGATTTCGGCGAAGAATTTCTTGGGCAAGAGACCGTCATTCGCCATCGAATAGAGAACGCGTGTCTGCCCCAGCAGCATGACGAGCATCACGCTGGTGAGGCCAGCCAACGCGCCGAGGGTAATGATGTGCGATGCGCCGGTAAGGCCGCGATCGAGGAAAGCGCGCGCGATGGGCGCTTCGATGTTTACGTCCCTCCACGGCACCATTCCAGTCAGAATAGCCGCCACGGCTATGTACAGCGCGGTACAGATCAATAGCGAAGCAATGATCCCGATGGGCAGGTCGCGCTGTGGATTTTTCGCCTCTTGCGCGGTCGTCGAAACGGCATCGAATCCAATGTAGGCGAAGAAAATATAAGCGGCTCCGGCCCCGATCCCGGAAAATCCGAAGGGCGCGAAACTCGCCCAGTCTGTTCCCCAGTTGCTAGCGCTCACATATCGGATTCCGAGACCAATTACGAAAAGCACGACCGAGACCTTGATCACAACAATGGTTGCGTTAAAGCGAGCGCTCTCCTTGATGCCGATAACCAAAATCGCCGTGATCACCAGCGCGATGATGAAAGCCGGTAGATTGACGCCGATTTCATATCCGAAAAGGTGCGGTGCGTTCAACAAAGTATGAGCTCGCAGTATCAACTCGGGCGAGCGAGCCGCCGTGATCGCCGTTACTTTGTCGAGAAACACTTGCGTGCCGGGGACGAGCGTGGGATCGGAGACTTGCGCCATCTGGCGAGCGACGATCTTCTCCGCCGTACTGAGTCCAGTCCAGTGATCATAGGCCAACCACAGCGGCATTTTGATGTGAAAGATGTTCAGCAATTCGATGAAGTGGTTAGACCAACCCGACGACACAGTGCTTGCGCCCATCGCGTATTCGAGCGTGAGATCCCAGCCGATGATCCAGGCAAATATCTCGCCGAGCGTGGCATACGCATAGGTGTAAGCGCTGCCCGCGAGCGGAATCATCGCCGCGAACTCGGCATAGCAGAGCGCCGCGAAAGCGCAGCCCAGGCCAGAGAGCACAAAAGAGAGCATCAGTCCCGGACCGGCATAGTGCGCGCCCAGGCCAGAGAGCACGAAAATTCCGGCTCCAATTACGGCACCGACACCGAGCGCCGTCAACTGAAATACGCCCAAAGTGCGCTTCAGGCTATGCGAGCCCGTCTCTTGCGCTTCCTTAAGTAGAAGCTCAAGCGGCTTTTTCGCAAAGAGGTCAGTCATGAATAGCGTCTCTCCTGTCGATTCTAAAGTGACGGTGTCTCCGCTCGCGGCCGCCAAATGTAATACACCGGAATACCGAGCAACACGATGCACAATCCCGGCCAAGTGTATTGCGGTTTGTAGCGTAACAGCACAATATCAATAAACAAAGCCATTACGATGTAGATTGCAGGCAAAATCGGGTATCCAATGGCTTTGTACGGACGCTGGGCCTCGGGATGAGTGCGGCGCAGGACGAAAAGTCCGAAGATGGTGAGCACATAAAACACCAGCACCGCAAAAATAATGTAGTCGAGAAGCTGGCCATAACTGCCGGAGATACAGAGGACACACGTCCAAACCATTTGCACCATGAGCGAAACGGCTGGCGTCTTATATCCGGGATGGAGCCTGGCAACGCTGCGAAAAAACAGATGATCCTTCGCCATCGCGTAATAAACGCGCGCACCCGCCAGAATCAAACCATTGCAGCAGCCGAATCCTGAAATCATGATGGCGACGGCCATCAACTTACCGCCGATCGAACCGAACATCTGCGTAATGACGGCGGTCGCGACGCGATCTTCGCTGGCATACTGAATACCACGCTCGGCAAGCGTTGCGCCCGTCGGGCTTCCCACCAACGGAAGCGCGCTCAGATAGATGAAGTTGCACGCAATATAAAGCGCAATCACCACACCAGTGCCGAGCGCCAGCGATAACGGAAGATTCCGACTGGGATTCTTGACCTCACCAGCAGTAAACGTGACGTTGTTCCAGGCATCGGCGGAAAAAAGCGAACCGACCTGCGCAATCGCGAGCACCGTTAGTGTTGAGACCAGCACGGTCACTCCGCCGCTGCCGACGTCGTGCAAAGTGCCACGGCCTGCGTTGTGCCAGAAGTTTGCGCCGAAATTCGCGGCCACTGCCTGCGCATTTCGACCGAGAAATATTCCGAAGAGGACCAGCCCGAGTAGAGCCGAAACTTTCGCGGCGGTGAAGATGTTCTGAATGAAAGCACCCGTCTTCACGCCAAAAATATTGATGATCGAGAGCGCAACTACCACCAGAATGGCGACGAAGTTCTGCGTATTCAGCCCAACATCCATGCCTCCGAGCAGCATGGGGCCGACCTGAAATTTTGGAACTTTCCAGATATGTACGATCCAATTGCTCGAAGAGATAGCCGGCCAGAAGATCCCCAAAAATTTGCCGAATGCGACGCCCACCGCTGCAATCGTGCCAGTCTGAATCACCAGAAACAAGGTCCAGCCGTAGAGAAATCCCCAAAGCGGACCAAGTGATTCGCGCAGATACACATACTGGCCGCCAGCACGCGGCATCATGGCAGCCAGTTCGCCATAAGTAAGCGCACCAACAATGGTCAGAAAACCGGTAATGAGCCACGCACCAATGAGCAACGCAGGAGAACTGACTTCGCGCGAAATCTCGGCAGAGACGATGAAGATGCCCGAGCCAATCATGGAGCCCATTACCAGCATGGTTGCGCTGGTGAGGCCGAGACCTTTGATTAGCTCTTTATCCTGATGGGTGTGCTGCGCCCAGTCGCTATTGTTCGAAGCGGCTTTCGACGCGGAAGTTGGGGGTTGAACGTTCGTGCTCACGAACCTCCTAACAGATTGCTGAAAAAAGATTGCAGAAAACTCTTCTTCGCAAGAGCTGTCCAACTTTACCCCAGAACCTTCAAAAATTCTTCTGCTGATTTGCGTGGATCCCGTAACAAGTCGGATATCACTGCGACGGAGTCAGCACCGGCATCGATGATAGATCGAGCGTTGGAGCGGGTGATGCCGCCAATCGCAACCAGAGGTTTGCTCGTCAGTTCCCTCGCCCGGCGAACCCCTTCGAGTCCCACTGTAGGATCAGGATTCACCTTACTGCTGGTCTCAAAGACGGGACCAATGGCAAGGTAGTCGGCGGAGGTTTTATCGGCTTCTGCGAGTTGCTCGGGATTGTGCGTGGATACTCCTAGCCGGCGATCGGGACCGATGATGCGTCGAGCTGATTCAGGCGATAGATCATCCTGGCCGATGTGCAAGCCAACGAAATCGGCGGCGAGGCAGAGGTCAGCGCGGTCGTTCATGATGAGCTTGACGCTCGGTCCGAGGCGCGCCCGGAGTTCACGCGCCTGGTCGAGCATTTGCCGGGCGTTGCCAGATTTGTCGCGGTACTGCAATAGTGTGCAGCCAGCGGCAACGAGTTCTTCAGCGGCGGCGAACAGACCGGCGTACTCGCGGAAACAGGAGGCATCGACGATGGGATAGAGGCGAGGAAGCATCGCAATGGAGCCCTATCGAGAGCTATCTCCGTTAACTCAGAGGAATAATGACTAGAGCGTAAGCAGTGCCCCCAAACATGACGAATGGTTTGTGGGTGTCAGGACTGGCTTGCCCGGAAGGAAAACCAGATGATTCCGCAACCCGTGCGTTCAAGATCATGATGTGAGGCGGCATATGGATGTATTCCTTCTCTCCGGGCGCAAGTTCTTTTGCGGTCGGGTCCGTGTTGCTCCACGCCGATCCACCCTGCAACATGTAGGAATAACCAACATGCTCTGCATCAGGCTTGCGGTGTGCAATATAGGCTTCGATCCACTCCAGCCCGTACTTGTCAAAGCAACTGGGGTGATGCTCGATCGTGTCGTGCTGAGCCTGGCCGGCCTGAGGTGCCAAGCATGTCCAGCCGTTTGACCCTGGACGTAATTGCGTCGTGTTGCCTTTGCCGTCCATCACCGCAACCGCTGCTCCCGAAGCAATCGATGGTGGCGCTGCGGACAACGCTTGAGAAATTTCGGAGTCCCTCGGATGGTCCTGAGCCAAGCTTGCAGAGGTACAAACTGCAAGCAACGCGAACGCCACAGTTGCATCAAGCAGCTTACACATCAGGATTCTCCTTTACACATCGGGCTTATTTCCCCTTCGCCAGAAATCTCTCTATAAATCCGGTATCGAAATTCCCCGCTCGGAAATCTGGATCAGCCAAAATGCGCCGGTGTAGCGGAATTGTGGTGAAGATTCCTTCGACAATAAACATTCCCAAAGCGCGGCTCATTCGAGAAATGGCTTCGCTGCGATCTTTGCCACGCACCACCAGCTTGGCAATCAGCGAATCATAATAAGGAGGAATCGTGCCTTCAGCATAGGCAGCTGTGTCAATGCGCACGCCCGTCCCTCCGGGCGGATTGAACGTCGTAATCTTGCCCGCCGACGGCCTGAAAGTTTCTGGATGCTCGGCATTGATGCGACACTCGATGGCGTGTCCGCGATGGACGATCGGACCTTGCAGCACATCGGCCAGCTTTTCGCCCGCCGCGATCATGATCTGACTCTTGACTAGATCCACGTCGGTTACCATTTCAGTGACCGGATGCTCCACCTGGATGCGCGTATTCATCTCGATGAAGTAAAGCCGCTTTTGCTGGTCCATGAGAAATTCAATAGTGCCGGCATTGTGGTAGCCGACCTGACTGAGCGTCTTGCTGAGAATGTCTCCGATTTCCTTGCGCAGTTCGGGAGTTACGCGCACCGACGGCGACTCTTCCAGCAACTTCTGGTGGCGGCGCTGGATCGAACACTCGCGCTCTCCCAGGCTGACAACGTTGCCATGCTCATCTGCCAGCACCTGAAACTCGATATGCCGCGGATTCTCGACATAGCGTTCCAGGTAAAGGTCGCCATTGCCAAAGGCGGCCGATGCTTCCGATTGCGCCTGACGATAGAGCCCAGGCAATTCCTCTTCATCGCGCACAATGCGCATGCCGCGGCCTCCGCCACCTGCCGTTGCTTTGAAAATGACGGGAAATTCGACCTTCCGTGCCCACTCCAGCGCTTCGCCTTCGGAGGCGACTACGCCGTCGGAACCAGGAAGAATCGGCACACCATGTTGTTTCATGGCGGCGCGCGCTTTCTCTTTTTCACCCATCAGCCGTATAACATCTGGAGTGGGGCCAATAAACTTGATATGACAGGCTTTGCAGACTTCCGCGAAGTTGGCGTTTTCAGAAAGCAGCCCGTAGCCAGGATGGATGGCGTCGACGTTTGCGATTTCGGCGGCGCTGATCACTGCGGGAATATTGAGATAGCTCTGCGCCAGCTGCGGCGGACCAATGCAGATCGCCTCGTCCGCAAAGCGCACGTGCAGCGAATTCCGGTCGGCTTCGCTATAGATCGCGACCGAACGGATGCCGAGTTCCTTGCATGCGCAAATGACGCGCAGCGCAATCTCGCCGCGATTCGCTACCAGAATTTTCTTGAACATGATCTGCCTGAGACGTCCTGCTTGGAATGATCTGCCGTGGGGCTTTATTCGGAGCTATCGTCCGTCATTTTGACGAACGCACAGCGAACAACTCCTGACCGTACTCGATCGGTTGGCCGTTAGCGACGAGTTTCTTGATCAACTCTCCCGCTACATCACATTCGATTTCGTTCATCAATTTCATCGCTTCAACGATGCACAAGACCTGGCCCACTTCTAACGTATCGCCGACTTTTACAAAAGGCGGCGATCCGGGTGAAGGCGATTCATAAAAGGTTCCGACGATGGGCGACTTCACAATGTGCAGCTCTTCTTCGGGTTCGGGGGTAGGCTTGGACGCACTAACCCCCGCTGCCAGGTCAACTTTGGAAGGCTCCGAAGTAGAAGCTACGGGAATCGCGACCTGCGCCGGATGAACTGCAATGTAACGCGAGTCAGGCAATGCCGCGGGAGGCGCTTCGGCGGCGCGCTTGATCTTCACTTTGACATCGCCGCGCTCCAACTCGAACTCGGCAATGTCTTTTTCGATTAAGAACTCAATCAGTTCTTTCAGCTCTTTTTGATTCATGTATACGGCGGGTTCCGTTTTCAAAAAATCCCGCTAACCGGGCAGCGGGTGCGGCGGTCGCTAACAATCACAACGTCATAAACTAAATCTTTTAATTACTTAATTTTAGCAATTAAATAACAATCAGTTCTTTATCCGTGGGAACCAGCACCTCGCAACCCGACGCGGTGACCACCACCACGTCTTCGATGCGGACTCCCCACTTCCCAGGAACATACACGCCAGGCTCAATCGTAATGACCATTCCCGGCTGTAGTTTCTGGAATTGCCCCTGCGCCAACCTAGGCGCCTCGTGTATCTCTAATCCTAAACCATGCCCAGTGGAATGCGTGAAGTACCGGGCCAACTTCCGCTGGCGAAGCACTCGGCGGGCAGCGCTATCCACTTCGGCGCAAGTCACGCCTGGATGGACCGTCGAAATCGCGGCTAACTGCGCTTCCAGTACTGCTTGATACAGCTGTCGAGCTTCCGTTGAAGGACGCCCTACATGCACAGTCCGAGTGCGATCCGAACAATAACCGGCGAGTATAACACCAAAATCACAGACCACGAACCCCCGACCGGGGATGCGTGACTGAGAGGCACGGCCATGCACAATCGCAGAGCGAGTCCCCGCAGCGAGTATCGTCGGGAACGACATGCCTTCGGCTCCGCCGCACCGCGCCTCGTACTCCATGGCTGCCACGACTTCGACCTCCCGTACCCCCGGTCGAATCTTCTGGCATGCAATCTTAAAAAGACTAGCGCCAAGTTCAACTGCGCGTCGTATGCGGAGGATCTCGGTTGCATCCTTCACCATGCGGGCACGCTCGACCAGCGGAGGTGCCAAGCACAACCGGCCCTTCCCCTTGAGCGCAGATGCCAGACGATCGCGCATGCCGGCAGTGATCGACTCTGGTTCGATGCCCACCCGCGCAGGAGCTGATCTTCTTCGTTTGGCGGCCAGCCATTCCGCAGCCGCCACTAGGGGAGACTTCGGAGCGATCTCAATCTTCACGTCCTTTAAGTTCGCGGCCTTGATCTCCTCGGTCGCCTGCGTGCGATAGCGGCCGTCGGTGAAGAGAATGGAACCGCGATCCGAGACAATCAAAGCTCCGGAGCTTCCAGTAAATCCGCAGAGATAGTGAATATTGGGAAGATGTGTGATCAGCAGCAAGTCAAGCTTGTGATCGGAGAGCAAAGACTGGAGCCAGCGCAGGCGTCCAGCATAGGGCGTAGGAGTCAGGTTCATACCAATCGAGCCCATGGTTGAGTCCATGACACCATTTTTCATCGCGGCGCGATTCATGGGATGGATGGAGTGTAGCAGGGACGATAAAGCTGGCGGCGTGATCTCACGGCGCAAAAACAAAAACCGCCGGCCTCTCTCGGCAGGTTCTCCGAGAGGGCCGGCGGCTTGGGCTTGTTCTAACTTCGCGCTAGGTCTGGATGATGCGCGGAGTTATGAAGAAAATCAGCTCCTGGTTTGATGTAATCACGGTGCGATGCTTGAACAGGTTGCCGAGGTACGGGATATCCCCGAGCACAGGCACCTGCGACACCGTCAGCGAGTTTTCGGTCTGGATGACGCCGCCGATAACCACCGTGCCGCCGTCGGTGACCAGAACTTGTGTGGTCGCCTGCTGCGTATCCAGGGCGGGGTTGTCGCCGTTGCTTTGGTTCGCTTGGCTATAGTCGGGTGTCGTGTTCTCCACGTCCACGTTCAGGAAAATGGTTCCTTCCGATGTGATCTGCGGCGTTACTGTCAGTCGCAGGAAAGCACTCACATAGGTAGTGGTGGGCGGACCACCCAATTGGGCCTGAGTCACGATCGGTATCTGCACGCCCTGTTTCACTACAGCCTGAATGTTGTTTTGGGTGACGATACGAGGACGAGAGAGAACTTTCAGCAACCCACGCGATTCTGCCATGGTGAGAATCAGGTCGAGACGCATGTTGTTGGTCGCGTTGACGAACGACAGACCGCTGGTCGGTCCGGTTGCTCCCAGGTTCGAGAACAACGGAATCGTACCGGTGGTAGAAGTGCTTTGAGGATACAGAGGAGTCAGCCCAGAGACGATGTTGGGCGAAGCTCCTACGGCTTGCGCGCCGCCGATGCCGGTTGTGCCGTTACCCCAGCCAAAGCCGAGTTGCACACCGATGTCGCGAGCGAAGGTACGCGTGGCTGCTACCACGCGGGCTTCAATTTCGACCTCTTGAGTTTTGCGGTCCATCTGCTGAATGAGACGGTCGATCTGGGGCAGAACCGATGGAATATCGGATACGATGATCGAGTTGGTGCGTTCATCGGCAACAATGTCTCCACGCTGAGTAATGAATTTCTTCAGCGGTACCAATACGTCCTTGGCATGTGCGTAGCTGAGGAAGCGAGTGATGGTGACTTTGTCTACTGCGAGCGCCTCGGCATCGATTTGCGCGCGGCGGCCTTCGGCTTCCTTCCTCAACGTTTCAACCGTGGCAATGCGCAACACATTGCCGTCCAGTTGGCGAGATAGTTCGTTGTCCTTGAGCACGATATCGAGTGCCTGATCCCATGGCACATCATCGAGCACAATGGTCAGATTGCCGTGGATCGCAGGATCGAGCACGACGTTCAAACCGCTGATCTCATGAATCAGGCGGAAGAAATCTTTCAGATCGACATCCTTAAGATTGACCGAGATCGGTTCGCCAGTGTACTTGGCGCCGTTCACCGCCGGCTTCTGCTCCAATTGGACTTTTTGCTCGGCAGCCAAATTCACGGCGGGCTGAATAGGTTGTGGGTTCCCTGGGGCTTGACCGAGGGCGGCATTGGCATTGCTGGCGACCAGTTCCGAGGCCGTCTTGTCGGCAAAACGATCTGCCGCCGCCTGCGCCTTTGCCGCCGGCTCGACACCTTTGTCATCCGCCTTGTCGCTGGCTTTGACCGTCTTGGGCGAATATTTAACCTCGACGAAAGCGACGTCCGATGCCTTATCGGTGCTCACTGCGGGAGTAGCAGCAGAAGCAACCGTCGTTACCGATGCAGTCGGGACCGAGGCTACCGGAGCAGAAGTGACAGGAGCGGAAACCGGGACCATTTTCGGCGCGGCGTTCGGCGCGGAGCTCGCGGTCACCAATTTCGCGGCCGGCGCGGTCGGGCGCTGAGCCACCACGGCATCGTGGATCTTTAGTATGAAGCTGCCGTCTGGGCCTGCCACCAGTTCATGCTGGCAGTTGGCGGTGAGATCGACAACTACACGCGTAGTTGGCCGAGCTTGCCCGTCCATCCCGACGCGCACGTCTTTTACGCCGTCACGGCCGACGCTGATGCGGCTCTGCGCCGTCGCCATCACGGTGTTGGGAAAGTCGATGACGATGCGTGCCGGAGAATCGAGTGTCGTCACTCGGGGCGCCAATGCGCCCTTCGCTTTGAACTCGACGCGTAATCCGTCCTGGCTGTTCGCGACCTCGAGCTTCTGCAGCGCAGAGCTCGCGGCCACCCCCGTGCCCGTCATGTCAGCCGCGTCGGCGATCATCACAAACGCCATCAGCGGAACCAAAAGACCCAGCAGTTGCTTTCGCATTTCCCTATCTCCCCATGCGAGGCCGTTTCGCCTCCATGTGTTTTCTAGAACGTATTTCGTCGAAGTCTTCTCTCTCCAGGCCTACACTGCCGGAGTCGTAATCTTCTTCACCACTTCCCGCGTAAAAGTCTTGCCCAATCGGTCTTGCAGTGTTTCCTGGAAAACAATAGAGTCGCCCGTAATCTTCACCACATAACCGTTGAACACCGGATCGTTTTCCCGCAAAAAATAGGCCTTATTCAGGCCGTTGCTGACCACGGCAATGAACCCGTTTTCGGAATGCACTACCCCGCGCAAGTTAACTTCGCCAATTTCCAGACACTTCTTGCCGGAGCTGCAACCCGAACCGCTCGTATGGTTCACCACCGGACTGATAAAAGGATCGCGTCTGCCGTTCGCAGCATATTTAGCGTCCGGCGTAGTCTGCTGCTCAGGTTCCGTGTTTTCACCATCTCCGGGAGCCCCATTGCTGGCCACAATCGCGCCTGCGGGCGGATTTTTCTTGGGAGCAAGACCGATCGGCGCCGCGTCAAGCCGGGCTGCATGTTTCGAACCATGCTTCGATCCGCTCTTTTTCGCGCCGATTGCGGATTTCGTGGATACCGGAGCGGATGCAATGTTCTGCGCTACTGGAGCTGACGACTGACTCAAAGCCGCATTCGACGCAGCTGTCGAAGTAGCACTGACACCGTTCATCGTGTTGCGCGTGTTCTGAATGATCGTGGGACTCTGGGCCGAGGCCAAGCCCGCGGCTAGTATGCAACCGAGAGTTGTCATCGTGATTGCGATCGTCGGTTTCATTGTGTCCCTCCCTATTTCTTTGCCGCTGGTACCGGCGGTCCGGGCTTACTGGCGGCCGGCGGCGCCGGATCCAGATCGTGACTGAAATATGTCGTGGTCAGGCAAGTGGCCACCACCGTCTCATTGGCCGCATACTGGTAGGTGTGCTTCGCTTTTGCTGCGTTTGGAGCACGAGTCGAGGCCACCAACAGGTTCGAGACATTTATGATGCGCTCAACTTTCCCCAGCCGGTCGAAGAACCCGAGCATCGAGTAGTACGGACCGTCAAACTCAATTTCGAACGGCACTTCGGTGTAAAACTCTTTGTTGGCGTATGGTCTGGCCGTATAGCGGCGGATTTCCACTCCCGCCTTGCGAGCTTCTCCGCTCACCATGCGCATGAAGTTGTCCACTTCTTTCTCATCGGGCACGATGCGCCGCTCGATATCGAGTTGCTGCTTCAGACTGGCGAGCTGGCGTTCCATATCGGCCAGCTTCGGCCGGTAGGCTTCCAGTTCCGCATTCTCGCGAAGTTTCGCCTGCAACTTGACCCGGGCCGCGTCATTCTGATCGCGTTCCGACTTGAAGACCGTGTAGTAGAGGGCACCCGTGCCCACCACCGCGGCCAGCAGCAGAACTCCCAACAGCTTCACACCTGTTAATTCGCCAAGATTCATAGTCGGTTCCGCCTTTACGACTTCGCCTTATCCGTCGCTTTTTCGCAGGTCAGCGTGAACTGAAACGCCTGCATGTCCTTCACGCCCTCGTCCTGATAACTTTCCTTGATCTCGATGTTCTTGAAGAAGCCGGTCTTCTGCAGGTTGGAAATCAGGTTAGCCACCGCATCGCTGCTCAATGCGGTACCGTCGATCGCCACGCTCGCACCCTGGTCCTGCATGCTGTTCAACCAGACCGCCTCGGTGCCATTGACCGTATCGCCGATCATCGCCAGCAGGTTCAGCGGTCCAGTCTGATTGGCACGCAGCTGATCGATCACATCGACCCGGCGCTTGTAGGAATCAGCTTGTTTCTGCCGCTCCAGGTATTTCACTTTGATGTCGGCCAGTTCGCGGTTCTTTTGTTCCGCCAGACGGGATTGGACATCAATCGATTTCTTTTCCCGGTCGAGCTGGTACCAGTACCCGTAGTTGAGGGCGCCAGCAATCAGCACGACCGCCGCCACCTGGACTACTGGTCCGCCCAGATTGCCAAACTCGAAGCTCGGCATGCTCAGAGCGGGACCGGAGCTTTTCTTGCCTTTCGGTTTCGGAGAGCCCAGCAGATTGATTCGGATCATAGCTTTTCAAAGCTCCTCAGGGCCAAACCCACAGCCACCGCCAACTGGCCGGCGTTCTGTTCGACCAACTCCGCCCCAGCACCTTCCGCCGGAGCCAAGACTTTCTGAAATGGATTGAACAATTCGACTGGCATCGAGAACTCCTGCCGCAACGCTTCCACCAGCCCTGGAACTTTGGCCGAACCACCGGCGAGATAAATCTTTTCGATGTGCTCACCCGCGGCGCTGGCGCGGAAGAAGTCGAAGGTTTTCTGAATTTCCAGCACGATAATTTCGGTTACCTGCTGCAGGATCGGCGTCTTCGCGTCATCCTGCACCGTGCCCACCTTGTGCCCCAGCTTGAGCGATTCCGCATCGTCGAAGCTCAGATCCAGTTCCTTCTGCAAGGAATCGGTGTACTGATGCCCACCCACCGAAACGTCGCGCGGAAACAAAGGTGTCGTACCCTTGACGATGTTGATGTTCATTACGCTCGCACCCAGGTTGAGTAATGCCACCACCTGCGTCGGCGCCGGCTCATAGTTGTACTCGTAGCAATTCTGCAGAGCGAGCGCATCGATATCCACAATAGCCGGTGTCTTGCCCGCCATCGAGAGTACGTTGGTGTAATTCAGAATCTTGTCTTTCTTCACCGCCACCAGCAGCACATCCATTTGCGGGCTGGTCGCGTCGTCGGAAAGAATCTGATAGTCGAGGTTGACATCCGCCAGGTCGAACGGAATATGCTGGGCGGCTTCCTTCTGGATGGTCTCGGCCAATTCTTGGTCGCTCATCGAAGGCAGCGAAATTTTCTTCACGATCACCGAGTGTCCGCTGACCGCCGTGGCTACCGCTTTCGATTTGATCGCAGTGTCCGTGAACAGCTTGGCGATGGCGGCCGAAACCGTGCCCGAATCCACGATCATGGAATCCACAACAATGTCAGGCGCGATTGGTTCCAGACCGAGATGTGCCACTTCGATTCCAGCGCGCGTCCTCTTGAGCTCGACGGCCTTGATGCTCGATGAGCCCACATCCAGACCCACTATCGTTTTCGATCCCATTCCAAACATGTGCCCGCCCCTCTTTTACGAAGTTCGTTTACGGAGTTCCAGCAGCTTTACCTGCTGCCTTAATTTTCTTTTTTCCCTGCGGTTCCGTTTCCATCGACTTCTCTTCCATCCACTGATCCAACTTCGATTTCTTGAAGCGCCAGCGATTGCCCAACTTGAACGCCGGAATTTTTTGTTCGTTCACGTACTTGTACAAAGTGTCCGGACTCACTCCCAGATACTGCGAAGCTTGACGAATATTCATCACTTCTCGCGAGTCGGCCATTTACGTTTCCCTACGGGTTCGTGTGTATTTTGGTGTGCTGAGCATATCTCAACCGGTAGCGGGGGCCTCTCAAGGTGAATCTCCCGGTTTCTTTGGGTTTTATGGGGGTTTTCTGGATTTCACGAAAAGTGAAGTTGCAGTCGCCGTCTACGGAATGTATGCAGATATGATTGGATCACTATTAGTAGTGGTATCTATGCGGATAGAGCACCAGTCACCCCAGTTGGGGTAACTAAGGTACTAGAGACGGTACGGAAGTACTGGAACGGCCGCGCAACCCTTTGAAAATACGCGGTTGAAGCGCATCAGCGATCGTCACAATTTGCCTTTCGCAATGCAACTTTTCGCTTGCGAAATTCAAACTCCGTGCGCGGCATTCGAGATTTGGTCGGTGGAGCGACGAGCATCCTCGCCGGTGAATGACGAGCATAGCCCCGCGATGATTTGCGCTTGCGCCGTCACGGCTGCTCGCCAACCACAGTGATTTTCGTATCGGTTCGAAATTTCTTGTAATCGCGATAGGTCTGATCGACATCTTCGTCGAAACTTTTGAACAACGCTACCCGCGCATCAAAATGGAGCTGCACATGTTTGGGCAGCCACACTTCATCGTTCACTCTAGACAACTCAATGATCAGATGCGTCCCTTTATGAATCCGGGCAAGCACGAAGCCGACGGATATCGTGTCGATGGCTGTGATATCGAGCTTAACCCATTCTGAGTCGACTTTATCAATCCACACGCGCCCTTTGAACTTGCCGAGTATTTTGGCTTCCCGATTTTTGGGTTGATAACCTGGACGAGGTTCGCCCTCAAATAACCATGTGTCGCGTCCGTCGATCACTTCGGAACCAAGCAAGCGAAAGTTGAACGCATCGGCGATCTCAAGCACAAACTTGCGATCCTCTTCCCGGTCTTTTTCTTCTTTCTCCAACCGCTTGCGGCGGTCCTCTTCGGATTCCTGCTTGCGTTTGTCGATGATCTTCTGAATCTTCTCGTCTTCCTTTTTCGCATCCTCAGCCGACAACGGTTTGTCATCCTTGGCAGTCAGCCGCTCGACTTGCTCTCCATAAATTTCAAGAATCTCTGAAGTCGAGGTCTCGGTCTTTTTGACCGCACCATCGCCATCAAGTTTGTGCCTCTCCTCTCGCTCAGTGTAAGTGTAATCGCGCTGCTGCTTGTCATTCTCGATATCTTTCTCTTCGGCGCGGCGCAACAACTCCCGAATCTGCTCCGGAGGCACATCACCGCTGGCATCGGGCTTAAGATCGATCGGCGTGGGAGGACCTTGCGGATTTGGCGCTGCGGCTACAGTAGGATTGGCCTGCTCCTGCGCAAACCCGCAGAAAGCGAGAAAGGAAAATACGAACAGGCCCATCGCGATACAGCGAAAATACTTACCCATGCTGTACCTACGAGACGAGAAAAGATTCTGTTCCACTACTTCTCCGCCCGCTCCAGGCACCCCGCCCGGAAGGATCGCCCATCCAGCCGGTGCAACCGCTTAGCCTGAGCAGGAGTGATGAGCGAATAATGAGAAATGGTGAGCAAATATTCCGCGACAAACCACACAGGCTTCTCGGTAGTCATCCATTGCAGAGCATCGAAACGTTGCATATGGACAGGCCGGGAAAAAGTCCGCAGCGTGCGCTCTCCCCGCAGATTGAAGTAGGTGTCGAAATAACTAAGCGCCAGTTCGCGCAGCGAACGATACACCGGCTCGCGATAACGGCAACCGGTGTAATTCGATTTGGCTAAAGCACCCCAATGTCCGTCGATGCGATACACGGCAATCACATGATCGGTATCGTGCTCGGCCTCCAGATCAAGAATCAGCGGAGGATATCCGATGACGCGCAAAGCCGCAGCGGCAAATAACGCTCCCTCATAACAGTGTGAAGTATTCTCCCGCAATACCCTCCGCGGGGACCACGCACTGTCGGCAAGGTGATACGGCATGTCATCTAAGGCCCGCTGAATTCCGTGAGGAGTCTGGAGTGCGCGGAGCTTTCGCAGTTCAGCCGGGGTCAAGTTCCAAGAATCGTTTTTATTCATCATCCCAAATTCGCGGTAGAGACGCGTCTTGCCGCGTCTTCCGCGGACTGCGGCCTCCCTTTGAAAGTAGCAGCATCGAGCGATGGTTGGGAATAGAGGAGCAGGTCCTTAAGCAGAATCCTAACAGTCGCAAGTTTTCACATGACTTAGATATATACGTACTAAACGCCCGTTCAGATAAGATGTCCCTGGCTTGACCCCAGTTCATGACGTTACTACGTACCATTATTTGCTCCACAATCATGCTAGTGCTGTTTGCTGCCGCATCCTCTGCCGAGGATATACAGAAAACGGCTGAAGGACTGCTGAACGGGGCACGGCAACTCGGGGACATCCGCTCGCCAAATGCTCCTCCGTTCCAAATGAAGCTTACCTTCTCGTTCGTCGGAAAGGATCTGGAGACATCCGAAGGAACCTACAGCGAGGTGTGGATATCGAACTCACAGTGGCGCAGGGAAACGACCGTGGGCAATTTTCGGCGCATCGAAGTCGGTGGGCCCACGCGCCGTTGGCTTCTCGATAGCGGCGGAGATTTTCCGGAGGAGGCGGCGGGTGTTTCGAGTTTGCTTAATGTGTTCCCGGCAAGAACCGCGAAATTCCAGTTTGAGTCAATCGCTTCCCCAGACGCCGAAACTCAATGCGCGGTCACAAAGCCCTGGGGAGATAAACGCAAGAGACTCGCCTTCTGTTTCGATAAAGCCAGCGGATTCTTAGTGGAAAATGTGACTCCACAACTGGTTGGTGCGCAACGGGTCGTCGATTTCTCCTGTAACTATGGCCAGTTTAAAAAATTCGGTGTCTACGCATTTCCCCGCACTCTGACCTGTTTTCTGGACGGTCACCGAAAGATGGAAGCAAAGGTTGTAGAGCTTTCGACAATGACATCCCCAGATGCCACCCTGTTCAGCCCACCTCCGGCGTCATTGGAGTTGGGCAACTGCTCCCTGAACCCCTTGCCACCCCAGGCAGTTAACACTCACTATCCACTGGTGCCATTAGGGACAAGCAAGAATACCTCAGTCACCTTATGGATGATCGTTAACGTTAAGGGAGAACCGCAGGGCGTCAAGGTAATTCGATCCGCAGGAAAGCAGTTCGATGACCCCGCCATGAATGCAGTCCGTGCGTGGCACTTCAAACCTGCGACTTGTAACGGAGAGCCGATGCCAGCCCCGATTAGTGTGGAGATTAGATTTGGGCGTTATTGATAGCCGTCGCTTCTGATTTGCTGTCGTATTCGCGGCGACAAATCTTCTTTGACGCTAATGGTCCGCCACTACCTCAGCAACTCCCCCAACTCCCGAGGACTGTCAATCAGCACATCCGGTGGCACATCCTCCAGCGAATGCGGAGCGAACCCATAGGTCACGCCGCAGGTCCACATACCAGCGTTACGCCCGGTCAAAACGTCGATCGACGAGTCTCCAATAATCAGCGCCTCATCGGCAACCACCCCAATTTCTTGCAGGATGGTGCGTGCTCCCAGCGGATCGGGCTTCTTTGTGACAAAACTATTGCCGCCGTATATACGAACAAAGAAGTCGCCCAGCCCCAGCGCCTGCACAATATCGCGCGAAGGGTTGACTGGTTTGTTCGAGAGAACTGCCATCAACCGATGCACTCCGTTTGAAGGCTGCGCCAATCCAGAGAGCACTTCAGGAATGCCCTTATAAACCGTGGTGTGATCGAGCTTGTGCAGCCGGTAATAGCCTAGAAAATATTCCAAACCCGTCCGGAGCAGCGCCTCATCATCCGTGTCGCCAAGTGCGCGGCGTACCAGCGCCGGCGCACCGTCTCCCACATAGCTCGCAATGACGTCACCCGCCAACTCAGGACGCCCCAGATGCCGCAACATCGCGTTCACGGAGTGAACTAAATCCAGCCGCGAGTCGATCAGAGTCCCATCCAGATCAAAAACCAGCAAGCGGATGCGATGCGGATCGAACTGGCGCAAGAAGCGAATCATGACTCTCCAGAATAACTTAGGGATAGCCCGAGCCGTACAGTCCTGTTCGTCAATCCGCGTTATGCGCGAGTAATTCTTTCTCCACAGCCCGGTCGCGTTTACAATAAAGCTCGGCAGAACATCGCCCTGGGTGAACGGCACACGATGGCCACGACCAAAGTCGATCCCAAACTGAACGAAAGCAACGTCGCGCAAAAGGCCAAAAGCTATCATGGCCTAACGAGTCAGCAATTAATTGACGCATATCGCATCATGTTTACCTCGCGCCGCGTGGACGACCGCGAGATCATGCTCAAGCGCCAGCAGAAGGTCTTTTTTCAGATCTCTGGAGCCGGCCATGAAGCCATGGGCGTGGCTGCGGCTTTTGCCTTAAAGCCGGGCCGCGACTGGTTTTATCCCTATTACCGCGACCGTGCGCTCTGTCTCGCCCTGGGCGCAACTCCGTATGAAATGCTGCTCGGCGCCGTCGGCGCGGCCGACGATCCCAGCTCCGGCGGCCGCCAGATGCCTTCGCATTGGGCCTTCAAGCGGATCAATATCGTGACCCAGTCGTCCGCCACGGGAACCCAGATTTTGCAGGCTGTCGGATGCGCCGAAGGTGGCCGTTATTTCTCCAAGCATCCCAACGCCGCGCAAAAAGCCGAGGGCGATTACCGCCAGTTTAAGGATGTCGAATTCCAGCGTGACGAAATCACCTATGTCTCGCTCGGCGACGGTACCACCAGCGAAGGCGAATTCTGGGAGGCGCTAAATTCGGCCTCCAATTTGCGATTGCCGGTAATTTTTTGCGTGCAAGATAACGGATATGCGATCTCGGTGCCAGTGGAAGTGCAGACTTCCGGCGGCAACATTTCACGCTTGGTTTCCGGCTTTCCTAACTTCCATTTCGAGGAGATCGATGGCACCGACCCCGCCGTGGCTTATGCCGCTTTCAAGCGAGCAGCCGACCATTGCCGTGCCGGGCATGGTCCGGCATTTGTTCATGCCCATGTAATCCGCCCTTATTCACACTCGCTCTCCGATGACGAACGTCTGTATCGTCCCGACTCCGAGCGCCAGGCCGATGCCGCGCGCGATCCCGTGCCCCGCCTGCAGATGTTCCTGCTGCGAGAAGGCATCCTCGACGAAAAAGGGATCAACAAGATCGAGAAGGAAATCGAAGAGCAGATTCAAGCCGACGCCGATCGCGCCCTGGCGGCCCCGATCCCACAGCCGGAGACCATCTACAACTTCGTGTATTCGCCCGATCTCGATCCCACTTCGGCGGCGTTCGAGACTCGTCCTGCAACAGCCGTGTCTGAAACCGCCGCCGATGGCAAGCGTTCCGCCTCGCAGCCCAAGACCATGGCGGAGCTCATCAACACCACACTGCGCGATGAGATGCGGCGTGACGAGCGGGTTATCATCTTCGGCGAAGACGTCGCCGACGCCAGCCGCGAAGAGTACATAAAGCGGAAGTTGGTAAAAGGCAAAGGCGGAGTCTTCAAGCTGACCTCCGGATTACAGATGGAATTCGGGGCTGACCGCGTCTTCAATTCTCCCCTGGCAGAAGCCAATATCGTAGGACGCGCCACGGGCATGGCAACTCGCGGACTCAAACCAGTAGTTGAAATCCAGTTCTTCGATTACATCTGGCCGGCGATGATGCAGTTGCGCGACGAACTCCCCACCATCCGCTGGCGCTCGAACAACGCTTTCTCGGCGCCTCTGGTGGTCCGGGTCGCGATTGGCGGCTATCTGACTGGAGGCGCTATTTATCATTCGCAATGCGGCGAGAGCATCTTCACCCATACTCCCGGATTGCGCGTGGTCTTCCCGTCCAATGCGCTCGACGCCGCAGGCTTACTGCGAACAGCGATCCGCTGCGACGATCCAGTATTGTTCCTCGAACACAAGCGCCTCTACCGCGAAACCTATGGACGCGCCGCCTATCCCGGCCCCGACTACATGGTCCCATTCGGAAAAGCGAATATCGTGCAGCCCGGAACCGATCTCACCGTCATCACCTACGGCGCAGTAGTTCCGCGCGCGCTGCAAGCCGCGCAAAAAATACAGCGTGAGCATCAGGTCAGCGTCGAACTGATCGACCTGCGCTGTTTGAATCCGTTTGATTGGGATGCCATCGCCACTTCAGTGAAGAAAACCAACCGTGCGCTAATCGCTTACGAAGATACGCTGAGCTGGGGATACGGCGCCGAAATTGCCGCTCGCATCGCCGATCAACTCTTCCATCATCTCGATGCTCCCGTCAAAAGAATCGCGGCTACCGATACATTCGTTGCCTATCAGCCGATTCTCGAGGATGCGATTCTGCCGCAGGCCAGCGACCTGTTCCGCGCAATGAAGGAGCTGGCGGAGTTTTAGGTTCAGCGCGGAGACGATTTTCGCGTACCGCCCGATCTCGCGCCAAACGTCATTCCCCAAGGCCCGCCATCAAAACACACCAGCGTAAAAGCCATCGCAGCCAACGCCAGCGGGAATTCGAATCCGCCATTCCCAGTCAACCCGTTCTTGAAATGTACCTTCCAGATGGCCACGCCCATCTCGATCACGAATGCGAGCGAGAAGAAGCGCGTAAACAATCCCAGCACAATCGCGATTCCGCCGAAGAACTCTGTCCCAGTGGAAAGATATGCCATCCATTTTGGAAGGCCGAGCGAGCCCACGAAATCCATGTGGTGATGAAACCCTCCCCAAACCTTGTGATAACCATGCGCGATCATGACCGCTCCCAGAACAAGTCGCACCACGAGCAGCGCCAAAGGCTGCAATCGATTGAGAAAATCCACGTTCACCTCCAAAACGATTCTTAGGAATCAGAATAGCGAACGGATAAGGTAACAGAAAGGCTGGGTGGGCAGGAGGGTAGCTATCAGGATAACGAATAATAGATATGAATAATTAATAACGATCAGCGATTACCGCGAAGCGCCTAAGTCAGTACACCCAACTCGAATAAGCGGTGCCATCAATGGATGTTTGGTCGGAACCACTGTGGCATCCCACAATGCCGGGTTGCGTCTGATCGATGGACTTGAGCGAGTCTTCCTGATCACACTGCCAGGTGTCTCTGCTTCCGGTGATGTCATCGGGGATCTTCTTCAGATACCCCGCGGAGACCAAGTCATCCAGCGCTTGTGGCGCCTTCTGCTTGTCCAGCGTGTACTGATCGATGCACTTGTTAATCGTCGCCAGATTATGCCGCAGGGTAGTTTCGCGCGCTCGAATAATGCTGTTGTTGTACATCGGCAACGCAATCGACAGCAAGATCAGGATCATGCTGATAACCACCAGCATCTCGATCAGAGTAAAACCCCGATTGCCAAACTTTGTGTTGCGGACCCTGGGATTGCCATCCTTCGCACTGCGCGCATTGGATTTGAATTTCATCTACCAGTCCTTGTACTTTGTGCCATCCAACGCGACCCCGTCCGACTTGGTGTAAACGTCGAAAACGCTTTGCCCGCCCCATGAATCCGAGTCTTTATCGTCCTGCATGGAGCGCATTCCCCAATCCTGTTTGGTCATCGGATCAAGCGGGATCTTACGCAGAAACTTCACTTTCTTGCCGCCCACATCCACACCCGTAACCAGCGTCTCGAGATCCGGAGGATAGCCTTCGCTCCCCAGCTTGATCGTGAACGCACCTCGATCGGCGGCGTCTTTATAACGATCAATCGCGTCTCGGATCATCCAGAGGTCCTCACGCAGTTCGTGCTCGCGCTCGCGGAAAACAGCAATTCTCGCTATAGGAATCGCCGCCCCCACCAGAATGGCCATGATGGAAGTCGTAACGATGAGCTCAATCAGAGTAAATCCGCGCTGTTGGCGGCCCACCGCGAATCGCACCTTCGCTATATTCATCGACTGCTTCCTGACAAACTCCACTCATTCCTGCGCGCCAATCCGCGGATCCCGAACAGATCCCGTATAGAGCGATTACTGAATAGTAATGGCCGCCTGCGCTCCGCTCATGGCCAGCGGTTGCATTGCCGGATCTCGTGCTCCCCCGCGAGTGATGGTCAAGGCCGATTGTCCCGGCTCCTTCGCCATAAAGGTGAGCGTCACCACCGCCCCCTGTCCCGAAACGCCACCTGACCCCGGAGGCCGCGTGGCCGTGATTTGTAAGGTGCCTGTCTTATCATCGTCGCGATGCACCAAAGCCACCGCTTGCCCATCCTGCGACAGGAAGCCACCATTCGATACGTCAACCACCTTTAGTTGATTCGGGTCGTAGTTGAGTTGCACTGGCACGGAATACACATTCTGCCCGCCAGAAAGCATGACGTTCACCGTAAACGTCGACCCTTTGGCTTGGCTTAAGGTGGGCGGATCAAACAGGAACGTTCCCGCAGAAGCGCCTGCCTGATTTTGCCCAGTTTGACCGGGCGCAGCTTGATTTTGCGGAGGCTGATTTTGCGGCATCGCGTTCTGCGCCCCCGGTCCTTGAGGCGCTCCCGCCTGCGGTTGCGGAGCGGCCATCGGTGCCGATGGCGCAACTACCTTGCTTTGCCCAGGCCGCAGCATGATCGAATTGGCCGTGCCTATGTCGAGCAGATCCCCGCTGCCGCGAGACATTTCCGGCTCGCGGATAATATGCGGAATCAAGACAAATACGATTTCATTGGTCGAGTGGTCGGCCGTATCTTGCGCGAAAAGATATTTCAGGAACGGGATCGAGGCCAGACCCGGGATCCCGGTCAGAGCCTTCGTCCTCGAATCCTCCATCATGCCACCCAGCAGACTGACTTCCCCATCTTTCAGGCGGATTTCGTTCTCGATTTTGCGCTGCCCGATCACCGGCTGGCTGATGCCACCAATGTTCACATAGTTCTCGACGTCCGAGACATCCATCGACAACTTCATGGAAATCTCCCCGTTGGCATGCACCCGCGGCGTAATGTCGATGTTCACGCCTACGTCGAGGTATTGAAATTGAGTGTTGGTCAGCGGGCTGACGCCTGCACCGATGCTGCCAATACCCGACGAGAACGATCCGGTCGCGATCGGCACGCGATCGCCGATCTTCAATGTGGCCTTCTGACCATCCAGGGCGCGGACCTGCGGACTCTGGATAACCTTAGTATTGCTATCGCTCATCAATGCCGTCGCTGTGGCTGTCGGAATCGTTACCTGGAAGTCAGTGGCATTGAGGCTGGCCAGCGTATTCAGACTGATGCCGCTCGACGATGTTGACGTACTGGAAGTTGTCGTCGTGGTGCTCGTGGTTGAAGTTGTGTTGATGTTAGGCTGTAGCGTCACCGAAATACTGGTTGGAGGATTGATTCCAAGCGTGTGCGACTTGTCTTTGCTGACCTGCATCACCTCCACTTCGATCAGCACTTCTGGCTTCGCCTTATCAATGTCATCCACTAGTTTCTGCGCCAGCGCGACCTGATCCGGTGTGCCGCGCACTACGATCGCGCCTTGCGAGGGCAACTGCTGAATCCTGCTCACCTCGAGAATGGTGCGCATCGCGTTCACAATATCCTGCAATTCGGTAGGCTGGGAAAGATTGGAAAGATAAAAAGTTTTGATGACGTTTTGTTCCAGCTCTTTCCGTTTTGCAGGATTGTCTTGCGCGACAAAAATCGTGTTCGGCGTCACCGGACGCCAAAAAGTCTTGGTCTCAATTGAAATAATCTCCAACGCGTCTTCGAGCGTCACATTGTTCAGCTCGATGTGGACCTGGCGCGGCGTGTATTCGGGGTCGAAAAGTACGTTGATGCCGGCCAGTTTGCCCACTGTCTCATAGATCACATTGGATTTCTCGGTGGACTTCAGCGTCATGGGCACATTCGAGATCGGAGCCAACTCCACCGGCCCCTGCGCCGATTCCAGCCGCTTGCGGAGGTAATTTGACCCCGGCGACGCAGCCTGCGGTTGCGGATTCCGCGCCTCTTTGATCATCTGCTGCGTTCGCCTCAACTCCTGCAGTGCGATGAACGACGATGGATCGATGTCCAGTGCTTTTTGGAATTGCGCTGCGGCCTCGTCGAGTTTGCCCGCCTCGCGTAGACCCTGTCCGCGATGCACCAGCGCCGCGCCCGCCGAGAAACGGGTTCGCTCGAACGCAGTCCGATATGTCAGTTCTTTCGGTTTAAGGGTGTAGGCCTGCTTAAAATATTCGAAGGCCTGCTCATAATCTTGCCGTGCTTCGGCGTCGGTACCCTTTTCGTAAAGCGCCTTGGCGGAATCATGACTCTTTCCGATAACCGGGAGCCTCAAGCAGAGCAACAAAAGAATAAACAAAGCCGGACGGATCAGGCGTCTCATCCTCATCAAACAGTCCTCATAAAAATCTCTCTCGCCTCCGCCGGCGGCACTGGCCCTAACTAACCTGGCAGTGCCTCACCTGGCAATAACTCATGGCCAAGATTTATTTGACTAAAATTCATCCAGTCATGACACGCGCGGTCCAAACCCATCCAACCGCCCGAAAAAACCAAACAACCGGGTATCTCGGGGCATGTCGCGCGCAAAAAGTACCGGAAAATCGGATTATAGCATCGCATTAACTGGCACCCGAAGTGCTTGGTGGGGCTATGTTTACACTCATAAGTACCTGTCCTTAAGTGCGGGCGAATGCAGGTCTCCTAGCGTACCTGTCAGGTATCCATCATTTGCCTTCCTAGAGACCTTGGTTTGCCATCCCCAGGACCTAACACCTGAGAGCCGAGACCTGTTATTTTCGTTTCAGCGATATGGCCAAGCAGACCACGCACCAGACACAGCCCAACCGGGAGAAAAATCCTCGACGCCAGCCGACCGCCTCCGGCGAGAAAGACGCCGCTGTAAACAGGAACGCGAGCCATAACTACTTCTTGCTCGAAAAATTCGAGGCCGGAGTAGTTCTCGCCGGAACGGAAGTGAAATCGGTTCGCGCTGGATCGGTTAATCTCAAAGACGCCTACGGCCTGATCAAAGACGGCGAACTCTGGCTCCTGAATTGCCACATTGGCCCCTACGACCACGGCAACTCTGCCAATCATGCCGCTCTCCGCACCCGCAAGCTTCTGATTCATAAAGAAGAAATTCGCAAACTCATCGGCAAGACCCAGCAAAAGGGACTCACTCTGATCCCCACCCGAATGTATTTCAAGAACGGGAAAATTAAAGTCGAACTAGCCCTGGCCAAAGGCAAGCAGATGTGGGACAAGCGCGAGACCGAGCGCCGCCGTACCGCCGACAAGGAAGCTCGCGAAGCCGTCTCCAGAGGAAGAAAAACGTAAGAGGAGCCTGATGTACAGCAGCGGTTGGGCTCACCTCTCCGGCGAAATGTCATCCTGAGCGGAGTAGCCGCTTCGCGAAGCGAAGCAGCTACGCAGTCGAAGGACCCCTACACATCCGACACTTTCAGCAAAGCGTCAGGGTGTTCTCCCCGGGACCCGTGTGGAGCGGACACTCCTGTCCGCTGCCTTTGACTCTGACTCGCTAAGCTGCGGGAACCGATATTTCATGGCAATTTATTGGAAGCGACTTATCTGGCTTATACGTCGGCGGGTGGCCCATCCTATATCTTAATCTTCACAACATTCTGAACCGCGAAGACTGCATCACGGCTCATGGAAAAGCTGCCTCCAAGGCGGCTATGGTCAGAATGAGCGACAAAGACTGAGCAAACTTCTCATTTGTTTCGTTGCCATCACACTATCTAAGGCACCACGGTCAGAGCGATTGTGTTGGACTTGACTTCCGTCTTGTCGTCGTGGCCGCCGTGCAAATCGTAGCCGCCATGCAAAACCTGAACGGTGTATTTGCCCGGAATGCTCAGATCATACAACTCATTCAGTTTGATCACTGGCGTCATAACTCCTCCCGGACGCAGCCAAGAACCTCCTACACCACTTTGCATCATGTAACCGTCGGAATCATCCTCACCAGCCTTCTTCCGTCCGAATTCCAATCTACCAAGCTTAGTCAGTGGGGCTCCTTTCCCTCCACATCTCTTACAACCGGAGTGAAGCCAAGCAGTTCCCCGTGGATCGGCCCGTCAGGTCTTTCCGTACGAAAAATATTATGATCCGATATGTTCTTGAATCTAATCTCGATAACAATCGGTGCCCCTGCCTTCACGGTATCATGCGCAGCGCCGATCGTTAAACTAAATGGCTGCTGTACCGTCTGAGCATGAGCTAACACTGAAATTGTAACAGCTAGAATGAGCACCCAATCTTTGGTTGCGCCTCTCATTACTCCTCCGTCATCGTTTTTACATCGGGACTTAGTCATTGCCTCAGTCATGTTGCGAACGATCAGGGTTGCGGATAGCACAGAGTCGGCCCGTTTGCGGTTTGTTGCGTCCACTGCGGATAAGAAGTCGCTGGCACCGTTACTGTAGCATCAGGGCGGGTGGCCCGTCCTATCGCGAAGCGAAGGGCGGGGACTTTGACTTTTTCATCACAAACGCCCAGTGAGCACAATCACAGACACCGAACCGCCCATCGGCCACAATAGAGGTCGACCTGTGACAGGTCCGAAGTGTGCGTTAAGACAACGCCCGCCGAAACCTGTCCGAGCCCCACAAGTCGCGTTCTTTGACAACACGGAGCCTGAGGAAAATTTGAGACCATTTGCCGAAAAGCCCGAGCGTGGCCCAAACGGCTAACTCCTTATTCTGGAATATCTTACGAAAGCTAAAAAATGCTAAGTCGTTATTCCTGAATACTTTACAACTAAGTCCTTACCCCTGAATACTTTGCGAGAAAACAGGGGGGGAAGGGGGGTACCCCCCTAAAAAGCACATTCCAGCTCCAGATTTTCCCTGCTGAGTTGCAAGTTTCCCCTTCCACCGTGGATACTGAACATACTCATCATGAAGACAAACCTCTCCTCCACAACACCGTCGCAACTCGAAACCGAGTGCCTGGTCGTAGTAACGCTAGATCGAAACGAAAAAGATCGAAGCGAAAAAAACAAAGGCGAAAAAAATAGGCCTTCACCATCCGTCGAGAGCGCCGACGACGCCGTGCGAGAAGCCGCTGCGGATGTGGTCGTCAGCGGCGAAGTGACGGGCAAGAGCTTTGAAACAACGCTGCTGCATCGGCCAACCGGACTGAAGGCGAAACGCCTGCTCCTCATTGGCGGTGGCAAAGCCAAAACCTTTTCCGCCGCGGAATTGCGCAAACTAGCCGGCGCGGCCGTGCGCACCCTGAAAAGCAAAAGCATCCGCAGTTTCGCCATCGTTCTGCCGGAGAGCGGCATCGCCCGGCCCGAAGCCGTGCGCGCCATTGTCGAAGGCGCATTCGTGGGCGACTTCGATCCCGGCTACTACAAAAGCGATCGCAAAGATAAGGATGGGGACCAGAAAATCGATGCCATCACCCTAGTCGTCGAAGGCGACACAAAGCCTCTGGAAGTCGCCTTGCAAGCCGGAAGAATTATCGCCGAGTCGCAGAATTTCACCCGCGATCTAGTCAACGAACCCTCCAATCTCATGACCCCAACCATTTTGGCGGATCGCGCAAAGAAAATGGCGTCGGAGGTCGGCTTGGCCTGCGAAACCTACGGCGCCGACAAAATCAAAGCACTCAAGATGGGAGCATTCTGGGGAGTCGCTCAAGGCTCCGACGAACCACCGGCCCTGATCGTCCTACGCTACGATCCCGTTGGCGCGGTCGATAAAGTCCACCTCGGTCTGGTAGGCAAAGGCGTCACCTTCGACACCGGAGGCATTTCCATAAAGCCAGCCGACGGCATGGAGAAAATGAAATACGACATGGCCGGGGCCGCAACCATGATCGGCACCATGCGCGCCATCGCGCTGCTGAAGCCGAAAGTAAAAGTCACCGCCGTAATCTGCGCCACAGAAAATATGCCCTCCGGCAAAGCGCAAAAGCCCGGAGACGTGCAGATTGCCATGTCAGGCAAGTCCATAGAAATTATCAACACCGACGCCGAAGGTCGCCTGATCCTGGCCGATGGCCTAAGTTACGCCCGCGAATTAGGCTGCACCCACCTTGTGGACGCCGCCACCCTGACCGGAGCTGTAGTAGTGGCCCTCGGCTACGTGAATGCTGGAATCTTCGCCAGCACTGACGAAATGTACGAACGTTTCGCCAAGGCCACTCAGGAAGCCGGAGAAAAAATGTGGCGTCTGCCGCTCGACGACGAATACAAAGAAAATCTCAAATCGAACATAGCCGACATGGTCAACGCCGGTAGCCGCTGGGGAGGAGCCATCTTCGCCGCCATGTTCCTGAAAGAATTCGCCGAAGATACACCCTGGATTCACCTTGATATAGCCGGCACTGCCTGGATGGAAGACAACAAACCCTGGATCGCCAAAGGCCCGTCAGGAATAGCGTTGCGGAGTCTAGTGGAGTTCGTAAAAGGATGGAGTGCGTAGAAGAGCAATTGTGGGCGAGTAGGCCTCGATGGTTTCACCCGAGTTTTTTTCCCTACGATCTCCAGCACTTCGACCTTTCCGCCTTGCGCCAGGCGAAAAGCCGCGCCGGGACGACAGATCGGCAGGTCCCAGTATCGATCCCGCATACTTCATGAATGCTGGAACAGAGTTTTTACGCTTCGCCATCGCCCTGAATCCTTTGGCGCTCAGGCTCTATCATAGACCTATCGGCAAATGGATCTCCCCGGCAAAATCCGTACCCTGCCTACGTCCCCCGGCGTCTATCTCTACAAAAACGCCGAAGGCGAAGTTATCTATGTAGGCAAGGCCAAAAACCTTCGCTCGCGCGTCGCTTCCTATTTTCACGAAGGCCGTTGGGAGGACGCAAAAACCGGCACGCTAGTCCGCGAAGCTGTCGACGTCGACTACATAGTAGTAGCCAATAACAAAGAAGCGCTGGCGCTGGAGAATCACCTAATCAAGCAGAGGAAGCCGCGCTTCAACATCCTGCTGCGCGACGACAAAACATACCCGTATGTAAAACTAACCCTGGGAGAGCGCTATCCCCGAGTCTACGTAACCCGCCGTCTGCGCAAAGACGGCAGCGCATACTACGGCCCATACTTTCCAGCCAATCTAGCCTATCGCGTCGTCGATTTGATCCACCGCCACTTCCTGATCCCGTCGTGCAAGGTCGACCTGAACCGCACTCATCCGCGCCCCTGCCTTCAGTTTCATATCAAGCGTTGCCTGGGTCCGTGCGTTTTGGGACTGACCACCCCCGAGATCTACGCCGAAGCGGTACGAGATGTAAAACTTTTTCTCGAAGGCCGTCCCACCGACCTGATCAAATCTCTGCGCGAGCGCATGGCTGAAACCGCCGAGTCGCAGGAGTTCGAGCGCGCCGCACGTTATCGCGACCTGATCTCCACTGTTGAGCAACTGCAAGAGAAGCAACGCATCGCGGCCGTCGAAGGCGATGACGCCGACGTCTTCGGCTACCACTACGAAAATCAAATGCTGGCCGTGAACCTCTTCCACATGCGAGGTGGAAAAGTTCTAGATCGCAGAGAATTTTTTTGGGAGGACTTACCCGAGTTCGCGCTACAAATCGACCAAGACAACGGAGAAATGGGCGTCCCCGCCCGTTCCAGTGACGACTCATTTCATCCTGCAGAATTCTTCTCCGCCCTGCTAAAGCAACTCTATCTAGGGCAACCCTACGTCCCAAGAAACATCTATGTCCCTGTAGATTTTGAAGACCGCGAAGAGTTAGAAGAAGTGCTAAGCGAGCAACTAGCCGGCGAGGGCGGACGCGCCACGCGAGTCCACATCACCGTCCCGCAGCGGGGAGACAAGCGTGAACTGATCGACCTATCCGGCACCAACGCCAAGCAAAGTTACGATCAGCGATTTCGCGTCATGAAGCCCAACGCTCGAGACATCGAGGAAGCCCTCCAAGACGCGTTATCTCTCGCCGAACGACCGAAGCGAATCGAGTGTTTCGACATCTCTCATATTCAAGGCGCGGAGACCGTAGCCTCTATGGTCGTCTGGGAAGACGGCAAGATGAAGAAATCCGACTACCGAAAATTCATAATCAAGACAGTGGAAGGAGTGGACGATTTCGCGAGCATGCGTGAAGTAGTAACTCGCCGCTATCAGCGTCTTCAACAAGAAAAGAAGCCTATGCCGAGCCTTGTCCTAATCGACGGAGGCCTGGGCCAACTCCACGCCGCGGCCCAGGCATTAGAAGCGCTGGAAATAATCAACCAACCGCTGGCCGCGATTGCCAAGCGCGAAGAAATCATCTACGTCTACGGGCAAGAAGGCGACCCCGTAGTTCTCGACCATCATTCTCCCGTCTTGCATCTCGTTCAAATGATCCGTGACGAAGCCCACCGCTTCGCCGTAACCTTCCATCGCAAGCGCCGCCAGATCAGAGACCGAGCCACCGAACTGCGAGAAATTCCCGGCGTTGGCGAATCCACCACGCGCCGCCTGCTCGAACATTTCGGCAGTCTGCAAGCCGTAAAGCAAGCCGATCTAGCGGCGCTGTCGTCGGTTGTAACTAAGTCGCAGGCGCAAGCGATCTTGGAGCATTTCCGGAGTCTGCAATGAAAATATTCGGCGCCAAAAAGCACACCCCAGAGCTGGTCACTTCCGGCCAATTCGAACTCGAACGCGACGGCCATGTGGCCTCCCTGCGATACACCGTCGCTGGCCAGGTACTCGCGCTGATCCATACCGAAATTCCCGAGTCGCTTCGCGGCAGCGGAGTAGCCTCCACTTTGGTAAAGTCGGCGCTCGGCTGGGCGCGCGAGCACAAGATGAAGGTCGACGTGGTCTGCCCCTTCGTCGCCGGATATCTCGAAACCCATCCCGAATATTTGGATCTCGTCCTTCGTTAGCTGAAGGGCGCGCAGCTCGAGATCGAGGCTTAGCGTCCATCCATCAGCTTCGTAGCGAGAAACGACTTCACCACAATTTGATTAGGTTGCATGCCAACCGGAATAATGGTCAGCAGAGAATATTCCGAAGGCTCAAATTTTTTATTCGGCTGCCGTTTCTGTATGACAGCCAGATCTCCCGAACCAGAGTCCAGCACCAGCAAATAGTTCTGATTCTGCGAAAGTGCCAGCGCATCGGGATGTGTCCCCACAGGAAGATAAGCAACGACCTTGCCGAGATCGATGTCGTAAACCGCAATGTTATTCGATCCAAAGTTAGAGACATACAAGCGCGAGTTGTCGGCCGAAACCACGCCACGAGTTGGTTGTTCGCCGATGAGATAACTGCCGGAAACTTCGTTGCCCGTAGTCTCAATAATGGAGATGCTGCCAGCGTCAAAGTTGAAAGCAACCAGTTCTCCACCGTCAGGTTTCAAAGCAAGACTAACCGGAGATTTTCCAACATCAAGGAGCGCCAGTAAGTTGTCCGTCTTTTGATCGTTATTTTTAAGCTCGATGCTGGCAACCTGACCCGATCCCGAGCAGGAGACGAAAGCCTTGCTGGAATCAGGCAGAATGGCAATATCCTCCGGATGAATGCAAATGTTGATCGCCGAGCGCACCGCGATACGAGCCGTGTCGATGATCGAAACCGAGTTATCGGCACGATTGGAGACAACCACAGTAGATCCATCGGGAGAAACGCGAGCGAGGCCAGGATTCGCTCCAACATGAAGCGTAGCCGCAACCGTGCGACGGTCAAGATCAAGCACTGAAACATTGTCCGACCCAGAATTCGCCACATAAGCGCGGTGGCCGTCAGAAGAGACATCGATGAAGTAGGGTCGTCCATAAACTCCGATGGTGGCGACGACCTTATTCTGTTCGGCGTCAATCACGCTGACATTGGACGATCCGGTATTCACTACATACACTTCGTTGCGCTTCGGATTCGCCGCGACTCCCGTAGGACCAGCGCCGACCTGGAGAGTTCGAATGGGGATGAAGCTGCGCAGGTCGATAACAGTGACAGTGTTGCTCTTGCCATTGGTTATGTAGGCGTATTCGCGATAAAGCGGGCCGTAGGCGGGAAGGGTGCGTTGGTGAAACTCGTACCAGCCAGCCGCCAGTACGAGCGGAATTAGGACAGCGATGAAGAGAAGTTTTCGCAACGATCAGTCCGCAGAACTTATTACTTCGGCATGAACTGAACTTGACTTGGGAACCGTACGATCTAGCACCGACGCGATCTGTGTTACCTGCACCATCAGCGCGTCAAACTGATCCGGATACAGCGACTGCATTCCATCCGACAACGCACGATCGGGATCATGATGTACCTCGACGATCAGCCCATCGGCTCCGACGGCCACTGCCGCACGCGACAGCGGAGTTACTTTATTGCGCTTGCCCGTTCCGTGGCTGGGATCAACCACAATCGGCAGATGACTAAGGCGCTGCACCGCCGGCACGATGCTTAAGTCGAGCGTGTTGCGAGTATGATCGGCGAAGGTACGCACTCCTCGCTCGCATAGCACGATATTGTAATTACCTTCACTCATGATGTACTCGGCGGCCATCAGAAATTCTTCAAGCGTGGCCGAGATGCCACGCTTTAGTAAGACAGGCTTATGGGCCCGTCCCGCTCGCTTGAGCAGCGAAAAGTTTTGCATGTTGCGAGCGCCAATCTGGATCATATCTGCATACTGATCGACGAGATCCAGAGATTCATAATCGACAGCTTCCGTTACGATGAGCAAGCCGAAGTGCTCCCGAATTTCGGCCATGATCTTTAGTCCCTCTTCGCCCATGCCCTGAAAAGAATAAGGGGAAGTACGCGGCTTATAGGCTCCGCCGCGGAAGAACTGCGCTCCCGCTCGTGCAACTCGCTCGGCGATCGTGAAGGCTTGGTCGCGGCTCTCGATGCCGCAGGGACCGGCGATGATCGCCAAATCCCGGCCTCCGATGGTGACGGGCTGGGTATTCGCGTTCGCGGCCGCGAACTTGATTACGGAATTGTCAGGCTTGGTGTCTCGGCTGACCAGTTTGTAGGGCTTGGAGACGCGGATGACTTCCTGCACTCCCGGCATTTCCTCGAGCGACCCGGCTTCGACTTCGCCTTTGTTGCCGGTAATGCCAATGGCAGTGCGTTGCGCTCCGGGCATGGAGTGAGGACGGTATCCGAGCGCCTCGATTTTTTGACAAACGGCGCGGACCTGTTCTTCGGTGGCCTGCGCCTGCATCACTACGAGCATATGGGTACCCCGAGATATTCAGTTTAGCGTCCGGGGTGGAACTGGGCAAACGACGGGTGGGTCCTCTAATTCAACGAATGCACCGATGCGGGATCTAGCAGCACGAAAGAGCATCCAGTGTACTGGTAACATCCAAGAATCCCACGTCGCACGAAGCGCGTAGGAACATTGCTCGGCGCGGGAACCTTGAAATCTATGCTAACGAGTTGCTTGCCTTGAAGTTTCATCTTGTCCGAGCCGCTGATGAACTTTACATTCTCCACCTTGAAGGCCTTGCTCTTGCCGTCCGACGCAAGCAGCACAAAAAACTCGGCGCTTTCCGTCCCCTGAAGGAATCGTGGGAGCTTGAATTCGCGCTCCCGGATGACCTCGCCGGAGGCATCGACCGAACTCCTCGACTTTGCCTCTTTGCCGGTCAAGTTATTCAAATTCTCCTGCGCCGCCGCCATTTCAACTTGAAATTGGCTCAGATCCCGCTGCTCAGTCATCGGCATGCGGTATATGGCCATACGACACATCTGTATGGCAAGCGCGGTCCTATGGGTACGCGTGTAGAGGTGACATAGGTGACCGCCCACGACGCCGTCTTGCGTCAACTTCCACGATGCCCGCAAATACTGTTCCGCCTCTTCCAAATTTGACATCCGTTCATTCACCCAACCTAACGTATCCCAATAAGCCGCCACTATCTGCACCCTCTGAAGATCCTCCATCCTCAGGTCCGTCAATTCAGTCTTCTGCGATTCTTCTTCCACGCGGCGCACCGCTTTCGTTGCATAGTTCAGTGCAAGAGGAAGATTTAAATCTGCATTGCTCATCTCATAGGCAGAATCATTGAAAGTGCTCCCCTTTGGATCCAGGTCGGCGAGTTTACCAAATGCCATTGCTGCCTTGTCACGTTCCCCAGCAAGCAAGTACACCGAACCCAGTCTGGCCTGCGGGAGTGCAGGGTTCTTGCTGATTTTGAGCGAAGCCTCATACGCTTCGGCAGCTTCGGGATATCGCTTCAGTTGAACGAAACAACTGCCCAGATTTGCCGGCCCATCGTCATCGTCCGGATGCGCTTTCATATAGTCCTGCCATACCGAGATTGCATCCTCGAATTCCGACTTCGACATCAGCGTCCAGCCCAACATCTTTGGAATGGCCGGCTCTTGCGGATCGGTGGCCATGGCCTTGCGAAAGGCATCCATTCCGGCATCCACTTGCTTTTCGGTAAGAAGCAGTTCCCCCAGCATTATCCACGCGCGTGTGAACTTCGGATCCGCTGCCACCGCGCCCTGCAAAGAAGAGACTGCGCCTGGCAGATCGCGCTTTGCCATCTCATCGCGTGCCTTGGCTTCGAGTTGGTTCGCGTCAGAGGAATTACTCTCGGGCAGGTTCCGAATGGCTCGCACGGATGGCGAGAACGCGGCTGAGACATTAGGCATGTCTTGCGTGTTCGATGCCGTCGTCGATCCGGCAGACGTTGTCGGCACGTATTGATTTACATCATCCTGGATGTCTTTAACGAACTTCCGATAGTTGTCAAATTCGGCCACCGGAACCTCGCGGAGCTTAGTCACCAAATGGCGTTTCGCTATGAGCACACCTTTATCGCGTGAATAAGAGGCATGGTATTCCGCGAAGTCATACTTCAGATCGACATTGTATGGCGTTTGTGCCTCATAACCCGGTGGAAGCTCGACTCTGGAATCTGATACGCCGTCGAGCAAAGATCCGAGCCATAGAGGATACTTTGCGTCATCCGTGACCGAGGGCATGAAGAACGGCGATCCGGGAACAGTAAATCGCTGATTGCTCTTCCAATCGGGATAATCCTTGCGGTTGTACGTATAGGAGAAGTGAAAAGGCTCACCAATCGCTTCGGGTGTACTCGCACTGATATCACTCACCGTACCGGAATAACCCAGTCCATAGGAAATCCGCTGCACCAAATCTTTCCACTGAGGTTGCGCCACCTGCCGGAACGCCGACCGCACCATCACCTCGGAATCCCCTCGAGTCGTATCTTCAATCTTGGCGTCGAATGTGCCGTCAGCGCTCAGCTTGCCTTCGATCTTGAAAGCTTCAGTGTCGGGGAAAGGCGAATCGGAGGGCGTAGTCACCAGCCTTATCGATTTATCTCCCGACATCACAAGTGCGGACTTTTCACGCAGACGTGGCACTAAATAGCCGAAGGGTGCAACCTCGATCGTGGTATCGAGCCAGATCGCGCCCTTATCTTTATTGCTCTGCGGCAGATACCCAATGATGTGATCGAATTGCGCCGGAGACGGAACATCAGGATCGATCTTGAAGCTCGAACTGATGAGTGCCGGATAGAGCGTGATACCAGAAGCCTGGAGCAAAGACGCAAGCAGCGTATGTTTGTCTTTACAGTCGCCGTAGCTGTTGGTAAGAACATCGTCGGCAGCATGCGGCTGATATCGCCCGATGCCAAATGCGATTCCAATGTAGCGATACTGCGTGCTCACAAAGCTGTAAAGGGCTTGCAACTTGGTGGCATCGTCAGTCATTCCCTGGGTGAGTTCGGCAGCCTTGGCACGGATTGCGGCAGTAGGCTCGATCTTGTCTTTTTGCAGATTCCAGTACCAACGGCCCACTTCTTCCCAGCTTTGAAAGCTGCTGATTTGCACGTCCGGCGGAGGAAAAAGGCCACGCGCCGACTCAGTCTGCGTTTTCTGATCGCTCCCAGGTTCCTTGGCGCTTTGCAACCTGGAGTAAGTCCAGCTATAAACGTGGGATCCACCCTCCGTCGTGATGGTCTGGGTAGCTTGTGGTCCCTTCACTTTAACCGGTCGCTCACTGGGCACCCTGATTTCTAAGCGCTCATCGAGCACGATGCCTTCCCTCTGAAAATTGTATTGAAACCAAAATTGGCCCGGGATCAGCGGTTTGGTGCTGTGCCAGTGTGCCTGGTATTCAAGAATGTCGCCTTTGCCCAATCCCTTGACCGCGATATGTTTTTCCCGCAAGTCACTATAGAAAGGAGCACTGCGGGTGATTTCCGAATCCAGGTCTTGCACGTTGTCGGGAGGTGTAATAAGAGTGCTGCCATCCGCTTTGTGGACCCGCACGTAGTCGATCTCCACCGTCTGGGTTGCGGACTGAAAAGGGAACTTCAGCAGACCCCACTCTTTTACGCCCGCGTCGGTTTGCACACGCACCCGGCTGGTCTGCTCGTGGGTAGAGTTGCCGTCGTTGTCGAAGGCAATCTTGGTCGCCATCTCTTCAATGACGGCGGACTCCTGTGAATAGTCCGCCTTCGCAGCACTCTGCGGCGGCGCAGCTTGCGCGTGGCCGGTCACTAACATCGCCAGCGTGAGAGTAAGACAAAGGGCGCACCAACGACTAGGCATAGATTGCCTGTATTTATCGTTGTTACGCCGGAAAAAGGCAAGCAAGAAAATCGTCGCTACGAATTGTCGCTACGAATTAAGGCCCGCCGCATCTGAGTTTTTCAACAAACCGAGCCGACCCTCCGGAAGATTCGCGACTCCGCATAGGCCCGCGTGTCAGCGAACTGCTCTAGAATTTCAACATGGCCGAGTTCTGCGCATCCGAATTTCACCCCACCGAAAAAGATCCGCTGAAATGGCCCTCACCCAAGACTCCGCCGTCGATAACCGAACGGCGAATCGGTATTCACACTTCGATTGCCGGCGGCGTTGAGAACGCCGCCGCGCGAGCTCACCGTCTGGGGTGCAATACGTTTCAGATCTTCTCTTCGAGTCCGCGGCAATGGCAGCCGTATGCCTTAGCGAAGAGCCAATGTGAAAAGATGAAAAGCCTTCGCTTGAGTTACGACTTGAAGCCGCTCGTGATTCATTCCAATTACCTTATCAACCTGGCCGGAATAAACGCGACATTTTTAAAAAAATCGATCGCGGCGTTTCGAGGAGAACTAGAGCGCGGGCTCGCATTGTGCGCCGACTATCTGGTCTTGCATCCAGGATCGTTTCGCGGAACCAGTCGCGAGCGAGGATTGGAGCGGACCGCACAGTCTATTGCGGAAGCGAGCGAGAGATTGGACCTCGCAAAGAGTGGCTTGACCATCCTGATTGAAAATACCGCTGGAGCTGAGTACTCGCTGGGCGGCACTTTCGAGCAGGTCGCGGAATTGTTGACGCTTCTGCGGCAAGCCGTTCCCGTCGGCGCTTGCATCGATACCTGTCATACCCACGTCGCGGGGTATGACATCGTAAGTAAAGAAGGCCGAGACCTCACGTTGCGGCATCTCGAGCAAACCGTAGGATTGAAGAACGTCCGAGTTTGGCATTGCAACGACGCCAAGGCAGAACGTGGTTCGCGATTGGACCGCCATGAAAATATAGGTCGCGGGAGACTGGGCTTAGACGTATTTCGGGCGCTGCTGAATGATCACCGTTTGCAGCACGCCGCATTTATCGCGGAGACGCCGGTCGACGATCCAGGAGACGATTTGCGAAATATGGAGGCGCTGAAGGCTCTGGTGGAAAAGAACGGGAACAGCAAATAATAAAACGCCGCGCCGGTGCTATGATTTTTGCCCATGGACGCGACACATCAATTATCCTCCGCACCCGGAAAACCAGTAAGAACACTAGGAGCGATCGCGTTCGCACTGGGTATCGCTCACTCCTGGCTAGCTGCGATGCACTGGTCGCACCACACGGTGATTCCGGGAGCGTTTGGATTCGCTGCGGTTGGAATTCTTATTCCTTTCCTGATTGCCTATGCGATTGCCGGTCGCAGAACCGTTCGCGACTGGAACCGCGTCGGCCTTTGGTTCCTCCTTTGGGCGATCATCGTTCAGATAGCTCTAGTGCACGGCTTCAGCATGCCAGGAGTCCTCCCGAGGTAAAATAAAGGATTACCCATTACTGCACTATCCTTATCTATACCTACACCTATGGAACAGGAAGACAAACCTGCTACTGCTGCTCGCGATGAGCGCTACGACGCGCAGAGCGTTGAACAAAAATGGGCGGCACGCTGGCTGAGCGATCCTTCACTCTATGCCGCCGAAGCTCATCCGACCAAGCCGAAATTCTACGTGTTGGAGATGCTTCCCTACCCGTCCGGCGCGCTCCACATGGGACATGTGCGCAACTATGCCATCGGCGATGCCCTGGCTCGCTACATGTGGATGAATGGTTACAACGTGCTTCATCCCATGGGATGGGATTCGTTCGGCCTGCCCGCGGAGAATGCTGCCATCAAGAACAACACTCCGCCAAAGGAATGGACACTCTCTAACATTGCCGCCATGAAGAAGCAGATGGCGCGCCTCGGCTTCGCTTACGACTGGTCGCGCGAAGTTACTACTTGTTTGCCCGATTACTACCGCTGGAATCAGTGGTTTTTCCTGAAGCTCTACGCGGCCGGATTGGCGTATCGCAAAAAAAGCAAAGTCAACTGGTGTCCGCAGTGCGCCACCGTGCTTGCGAACGAGCAAGTAGTAGGCGGAATGTGTTGGCGGCATGAGGACCAACCCGTTGAGCAGCGGGAGTTAGAGCAATGGTTCTTGCGCATCACCAAATACGCCGACGAGTTACTCCGCGATTTGGAGAAGCTCCAAGGCTGGCCAGAAAAAGTCCGCATCATGCAACAGAATTGGATTGGACGTAGCGCAGGCACGCTCGTCGATTTCGATCTCGGCGGAACTGTGGGCCCAGCAGGATCGACGATCACTGTATTCACCACTCGTGTCGATACGATCTATGGTGCGACTTCAGTACAGTTGGCGCCGGAGCATCCAATTGTCTGCGACATGATCGCGCGCGATGCGGCATTGCGCACCAAAGTTGAAGAGCTCATCGCCGAGCAGCGTCGAGCCAAAGAAGCTGGCGATATTGGCAACATCGAGAAGCATGGTGTGTTTACCGGTCGCTACGCGAAAAATCCCTACAACGGCGAGGCAGTTCCGGTGTGGGTGGCGAACTACATTCTGATGGACTACGGCACCGGCGCCATCATGAGCGTGCCGGCACACGATGAACGCGATTACGAATTCGCGCAGAAGTACAAGCTGGAGATCAGGCTCGTGATTCTACCCGCGTCCAGCGACCCGGAAGAAACCATGGCCGAACCCCCGCTTCCCTTCACCACCATGGACGGAATCTTGGTGAACTCAGGCGAGTTCAGCGGACTGGGCTGCGCCGAAGCAATTACGGCAATGTCAGCACGCGCCGCCGAGAAAGGGTTCGGCAAAGCGACTGTCACCTTCCGATTGAAAGACTGGGGCATTTCGCGCCAACGCTATTGGGGCACGCCAATTCCAATGGTGTATTGCGATAAAGATGGCGTTGTACCACTAGAAGAAAAAGATTTACCCGTGATTTTGCCGGACAACGTTCCGATTACTTTGGCCGGTGGATCGCCGCTGGCGAGCGTGCCGTCCTTTTTGAATACGACGTGTCCCAAGTGCGGCGGTCCAGCTCGCCGCGAGACCGACACTATGGATACGTTCGTCGATTCATCCTGGTACTTCTATCGCTATACCGACGCGCACAACAATTCGGCTCCGTTTGACTCCACCAAGGTCGCTTACTGGTTCCCCATCGATCAGTACATTGGTGGAGTTGAACATGCCATTCTCCACCTTATCTATTCGCGCTTCTGGACCAAGTTCATGCGCGACATGGGCCTGGTAAAAAATGACGAGCCGGTAGCGCGCTTGTTCACTCAGGGGATGGTGATTAAAGACGGCGCCAAGATGTCAAAGAGCCTTGGCAACGTCGTTTCTCCCGACGAGATGGTGGAGCGCTACGGCGCGGATGCAACCCGTATGTACAGCTTGTTTGCAGCGCCTCCAGAGCGCGATTTGGACTGGCAAGAATCGGGGATTGAAGGAATTCAGCGCTTTCTAGGACGCGTGTACCGATTCTATTTTCGTAATCCCATCAAGAAATCCAGTGCTCCAGAGCACGGTAAACACTCGATGACGTTGTCTCCGGAAGCTCGTGCGATTCAGCGCAAGTTGCACCAAACCATCAAACGAGTCAGTAACGATTTTGAAGGCCGCTGGCATTTTAACACTTGCATCTCGGCCATCATGGAACTCGTGAACGAGATCTACGGCGCTGAAGAGGCGCGTGCCGCAGGCGTAATTCCCGATTCACTGATCGCCGACGTACAGCGCAGCATCGCTTTACTTCTGGCTCCTATGGCGCCTTATCTAGCCCACGAACTGTGGGAGATGACGGGAGAAACGAGCAATCTGCTCAAGGCTCCATGGCCAAAGTATGACGCTGCACTGGCCGCCGAAGACGAGATAGAAATTCCCGTACAGGTTAATGGAAAGCTGCGCGGACTGGTGGTCGTGCCGGCAGAGGCTTCCGAGGATCAAATCAAGCAAGCTGCTCTTGCCGACGAAAAGGTGGGAGCGGCACTTGCCGGCAAGCGAGTGGTGAAAGTCATCGTCGTGCCGAAGAAACTGGTGAATATCGTTGTTAGATAGACGAGGTCAAGTAAGTCGGGTTAAGTAAGCCAGTGGGTAGTCTGCAAGTAAGTCCATGTGTAATCGTAGTGCAATCTAAAAAATACGGGCTGCCTCTTATACGGCGAGCCCGTATTGAACTTTATTGACGCGTCATTTTAGGAGCTTGCTCTCCACATCTACTCTCCAAACACCAAAGCCTGACTCCGTCGACTGAAATCGATCTCATCGATTGTTTTTGTGTTGTCATCGAGCGGCTTGATGATGACCGCGTCATTAATTGCAGGCTGTTGCAGATCCTTCAGTTTGCCTTCCACCGTCGCGACGGTTTTGCCGTGTTGCAGGATATTGATTTTGACCGCGCCGCCGCTCTCTTCCGTCCATGCTGCTTTGTAGTCTCCGGGGCGAAGGTCGGTGGTGCCGATTCGAACTGGGTTGGGGAGCGTGAAATTACCTTCATTCTTATTAGAGTTCTTGGCGAATGCGACCGTGGTCAGCGCAAAGGTGAGCATGGCCAACGCAGTCAGGTGTGCTAGAGCTTTCATGTTTCTAGTCCTCCTCATAAGTTGAATGGTTGAGGTTGCGGTAATGCCGACTGCGATCAAGAACGTTACGCTGCACGACGTTGCGCTCCACAATGCGCTTATTCGGCCTGCTTTTTTTTTGCAAATTGCTCTTTCAGTCACAGATGCGCAGCGTCACGCGTTGGTTGCAGAATTACGTGATAACATGCGCATCCTGACATTTACACAAACTGACACTAGCTACTTAACAAGTGCGGGCTTTACACTGCTGAAACAAATCTGAGACACTCATCCGTGGAAACCAAATCTCCGCTCAATCAAGCAATCGTTGTCCTCGACTTTGGCGCGCAATATTCGCAGTTAATCGCTCGCCGCATCCGTGAACTGAAAATCTTTTCCGTCGTTCTACCATTCAACGCGAGTTTGGAAGAGATTCGCAGTTACTCGCCGGTTGGAATAATTCTTTCCGGCGGACCTTCCTCCGTCTACGACCAAGACGCGCCGCACGCCGATAAGAAAGTCTTCGGCCTCGGCATTCCCGTGCTCGGAATCTGCTACGGCCTGCAATTCATGGTGTACGCGTTGGGCGGCAAAGTTCGCTCCGCCGCAAAGCGTGAATATGGACACGGGAAAGTTGAGATTCAGAAATCGGACTCGCAGCTCTTTCAGGGCCTGCCCAACCAACTGGCCGTATGGATGTCCCACGGCGACGAAGCCGAAGAACTGCCTGCTGGATTCCGGCTGACCGCGAAAACTCCGAACGCTGTTGCTGCCATTGAAAATGCTGAACGCAAAATGTGGGCGGTGCAATTTCATCCCGAGGTACACCACACTCCGCTGGGTTCCGACATTCTCCGCAACTTCGCCGTGAACATCTGCGGCGCGAAGCCATCCTGGACGCCGCAGCATTTCATCGACGCGACCGTCGCCCAAGTGCGGCAGCAAGTCGGCAGCGGTCGCGCCATCTGCGCGCTTTCTGGCGGCGTCGATTCTTCCGTCGCCGCGGTACTCGTCGATCGAGCCATGCGCGATGCCTCCGGAAAGTCGCGGCTGACTTGCGTCTTCGTCAACAACGGAGTGCTGCGCAAAAACGAGTTCGAAAAAGTTCAGCAAAACATGCGCGACAATCTCGGACTTCACCTCATCGCCGTCGATGCCACAGATCGTTTCATGAAGAAGCTCGCAGGAGTCACCGATCCCGAGACGAAACGCAAAATTATCGGCAACGAGTTCATCGAGGTTTTTGACGACGAAGCCAAACGCCTGCTTCAAGATAATAAAGACAAAGAAGAAGGCGAAGTCGAGTGGCTCGTCCAGGGAACGCTCTATCCCGACGTGATCGAATCGCGCTCCGTGCGCGGCCCTTCGCAGGTCATCAAGTCGCATCACAACGTCGGCGGATTGCCGGAGAAGATGAAGCTCAAGCTCATCGAGCCGCTGAAAGACTTATTCAAAGATGAAGTAAGACGCATTGGCCGCGATCTCGGCATGCCCGAAGATATTCTCCAGCGCCAGCCGTTCCCTGGACCTGGACTGGCTGTGCGCATTTTGGGTGAAGTAACCAAAGAGCGCGCCGACCTGCTCCGCGATTGCGATGAGATTGTTGTCAGCGAAATCAAGAAGGCTGGTCTTTATCAGAAAATCTGGCAGTCGTTTGCTGTTCTCTTGCCTGTGATGTCGGTTGGCGTTATGGGAGATCAGCGCACTTACGGTTACACCTGCGCTGTCCGCGCGGTGCATTCCGAAGATGGCATGACTGCTGATTGGGTTCCGCTGCCGTATGAAGTGCTGAAAGAAATTTCGAATCGCATTGTGAATGAAGTTCGCGGCGTGAATCGCGTGGTGTATGACATCACCTCGAAGCCTCCGGGGACGATTGAGTGGGAGTAAGACGGTAGGTCACAACGCTTGAGCGTCAGGTTCAAGAAGTCCCTAGAAAATAGTGCATATGGACTTACGAGAAGTAGTAACCGATATCGCGACGGGGCTGTCCGCTCTCGACGGCGCAGGAGGCAGATTCCGCGAATTCCAGCCTGGGATAGGACCTTTCGGGGAACCTCAACTTGTAAAACAGATCGCCGCTCACCTTAACACGCTGCAGAAGTACGGTGAATCGGTGCGTACAAAAAGATGTCCGGATTTACTAATCCCAGACGAATGGGCGATTGAGATCAAGATCACAAGGCCGTATGGGGACAATGGTAAAGAAGCCGAGAACTGGTCAGTAAACCTCCTACACCCTTATCGGGGCAACACAAGTTCGATCGGTGACTGCTACAAGCTCTTAGGTTTATCGATGCCTGAGCGAAAAGCAGTCCTTGTCATCGGGTATGAGCATGCGCCAGCGAAAATAGACCTCACTCCGCTCATCAAATCTTTTGAAACTATCGCGACGAGCGTTGCTGGTATAACACTTGGCCCGCGCGTCGAAAAGTCTTGTGAAGGACTGGTTCATCCCGTTCATCAGACAGCCAGATTGTTTGCTTGGGAAGTACTGACAATATAAACGGCTAAGGCTGGAAGTCAGCCTTTCACGCCTTCACCACCCTTAACCCCAACACCTTCTCAAACGGATCAAAATCCCGGTCCCGATGCAACAGTTGATTCCCCTTAAGCAGGCAGAACGTGGCAATCCAGCAGTCGATGGTCTTGCGGACGGTGTAGCCACGTTGGCGCAGGGTGCGATAGTTCGAGGCAGCCGCGATAGCGCTTTCAGCACCTCCGGTCTGAAATACATCAAACGTAAGAAGCTGATCTCGTATCCGTCGGAATTCGCCCGCGTCACGAATGCCCTGCAGCACTTCGCACAAAATCAAATCGGTCAGACCGATCCGCTGCAGCGGCATCTCGCGGTCAAGCCACTCAGTTTCTGCATTGGAATTGCCACCGAGATAGTCAATCCAAACGGTCGTGTCCACGATCACCATTCGAATTACCCGCTGTTACGTCCCAGACGAGATTCCGCAAGATTCCCTTCCCATTTCACCTTGCCTCGAAACCGCCGCATACCAACCTGGGCACGTGTCTGAATGAACAAACGAAGGGCTGCCTCCACCGTAGCCTTCTTCGTATCAATGCCACCGAGCTGCATTGCCTTATGCATTAACTCGTCGTCGATATCGATATTAGTCCGCATTTGTGCTCAAAACCTCGATGTGTAATATTAGCACATTTATGTGTATAGCCGGAGAAACGCCGGACACCGCCAACCCGTTTTTTTATAACATCCGCCCTGTGACCATCATCACAGACAGAATTCCCACGCGATGCAACAATCACTTTGCAGATCGCACCAGCGAACGTGGGCCCGCCTCCAGAGGCGGAACGCTCCCCATGGCGCAACCCAAGGAAGAGAATCCCAGAACACCACACACCTCGGGGTTTGTGGTTCCCACTCTTGCGCACAGAACGCGCAACAATGGGGCAGCCTCCGCGGAATTAGCTGACGGCGAAAAACCTGGGGCACAGCGACATTATTTTTTTGGATGGGAGATGCTGTGGGCGGACAATGCTACCAGGTATTTTCCCTGGTCGCTATTGATCTGATCGAAGTCGAAATAAATTCCGGCGCGCGATTCCAGGATGTGCTCGCGAAAGTAGTAGACGTGATCGGGTTCCGCGATGAAATTCGCCATCCCGAAGAAATGGGAGCGCCAATCGACGCGTGATTGCCAGTTCACGCACAGATGATGTTCCCCGGTCTCCGCAGGAAAAAATAAATACGATGCACCCCGGTTGGCTCCCATCCACGCTCCATCCATTCCGATTTTGATCAGCGCTGAGCCAATGTGTTCTTCGTCATCCTGAACAATATAGATGATCGCCTTGCCCGCATCGGGCTGGGGAACGGGATGATCGGTCGTATTCTGATCAACCGAAAAGTTAACACTCTGGGGCCCGCAAGCGGCTTCAGCGGCGGCAACAGCCTTACGGTCTTGCGCCAACGCGGTGGCGGCCAGAAACACAATCGAGACGAACGCAGCTTTCATGATTTTCCTCCCGCTGATGGCGACGCGGCTGTGGTTTGCCTACCCGCAGCCAGACGCGCAGACAGGCTGGCGATTATGTTAGTCCTGCTATGTTAATCCTGCGGTAGCGCCTGCGACTGCAAAGATTTGTCAGTTTGATGATTCTGGGCCTTAGCAACTAACATACTTCCATGCCAGTTGACACCGAAACTCCCGCGTCTTCATATACCCGCATTCGCGCTCCGCGCGGCACCACGCTCTCCTGCAAGGGATGGCAGCAGGAAGCGGCCATGCGCATGTTGATGAACAATCTTGACGAGGACGTTGCCGAGCGCCCGCAGGATCTGGTCGTCTACGGCGGCACGGGCAAGGCGGCTCGGAATTGGGATTGCTATCACGCCATCGTCCGGGCGTTAAGAGCGCTGGAGAATGACGAGACGCTGCTGGTGCAGTCGGGCAAGCCGGTGGGCGTGTTCAAGACGCACGAGTATGCGCCGCGCGTGCTGATTGCGAACTCGAATCTGGTTGGGCATTTTTCCAACTGGGAAAAGTTCAACGAACTCGAACGCGCCGGCCTGATGATGTATGGACAGATGACGGCCGGTTCGTGGATCTACATCGGCTCGCAGGGCATCGTGCAAGGCACTTACGAAACGTTCAACGCCGCGGGCGACAAACACTTCGGCGGCGATCTAAGTGGAAAACTTATCGTCTCCGGCGGAATGGGCGGCATGGGTGGAGCGCAGCCGCTGGCGGCGACTATGACGGGCGCGGCGTTTCTGGGGATTGATGTCGATCCTGAGCGCATCAAGAAGCGACTTAAGACTGGGTACTGCGATTTTCTGGTCAACACGCTGGATGAAGCGCTGCGCATTCTTAAGAATGCGGTCCGCAAAAAAGAAAATGTTTCGGTTGGACTGGTGGGTAATTGCGCGGACATTATTCCTGAGCTCGCCGAACGCGGAGTTGTGCCCGACATTCTTACCGATCAGACGTCGGCGCACGATCCGCTGAACGGATATGTGCCGAATGGAATGACGCTGGAAGCGGCGCTGGAGTTGAGGAAGAACGATCCGAACACATATCAGGAGCGGTCGCTCGATGCCATGGCGAAGCACGTGGAAGGCATGTTGCGCTTGCAGGAGATGGGTTCGGTCACGTTTGATTACGGCAACAATATCCGTACGTTCGCCTACCAGCGCGGCGTGAAGAATGCGTACGCTTTCCCGGGATTTGTTCCGGCGTATATTCGTCCGCTGTTCTGCGAAGGCCGTGGACCGTTTCGTTGGGCAGCGCTTTCGGGCGAGGCTTCGGACATTGCTGTCACCGATGATCTGGTGCTTGAACTTTTTCCCGAGAATCGCAGCCTGCGCCGATGGATTGAATTGGCTCGCAAGCGCATCAAGTTTCAGGGATTGCCCGCACGCATCTGCTGGCTGGGATACGGCGAGCGTGCGAAATTTGGCTTGGCGATTAACGCTCTGGTAAAGAAAGGGACGATCAAAGCTCCGATTGTGATTGGGCGCGATCATCTCGATTGCGGCTCGGTGGCATCCCCGTTTCGCGAAACCGAAAGCATGAAAGATGGCTCGGATGCCGTGGCAGATTGGCCGTTGCTGAATGCGATGTTAAATACGGCAGCGGGCGCGTCATGGGTGTCGATCCACAACGGCGGCGGCGTGGGGATTGGATATTCGCTGCATGCAGGCCAAGTCACGGTGGCCGACGGCAGCGACATGATGGCTGCGCGGATTGAGCGTGTGTTGACGACGGATCCGGGCACAGGCGTGGTTCGGCACGTGGATGCGGGATATGAGGAGGCTAAGGAATTTGCGGAAAAGGCGGGCGTGAAAATTCCGATGGCTCGATCGTGAGCGGTCGCGACGCCGCGAGGACGAGTCGAACGTCGATGCTCTTGCTGGCGAATATCGGCCAACTTCTGACGCTGCGATCGGCAGTTGACGGTCCGCGACGCGGCGCTTCTTTGTCCGAACTCGGCATCATTCAGGACGCTGCGGTGCTCTGCGTTGGCGGAAAGATTGTTTCGGTTGGCACGACGAAAGACTCGCTGCGAGATCCGTGGCTAAAGAAGAATCGCAAGAAGGTTATCGAGATCGATTGCGGCGGACGCGTGGTCCTGCCCGGTTTCGTCGATTCGCATACTCACCCGGTGTTTATGCATCCGCGGTTGGTGGATTTTGAGAAGCGAATTTCTGGCGCGAGCTATGAAGAGATTGCCGAGGCTGGCGGAGGAATTCGATCCAGCATCGATGGCGTGCGGAAAGCCAGCAAGGCCGTGCTGGCGCAGAAAGTTTCTGCGACGCTAGCGGATTTGGCTCGCCATGGAACTACTACCGTTGAAGCCAAATCTGGCTACGGTCTCAGCTTGGAATCTGAATTGAAGTCGCTTGAAGCGATCCGTGCAGCTGCGCGTGAGTGGCCGGGAACTGTGGTTCCTACTTTTCTTGGCGCTCATGTTGTGCCTCCGGAATATCGCGGACGTTCGCAGCCGTATGTCGATTTGGTCTGCGATGAAATGATTCCGGCTGTCGCTAGGCGCAAGCTCGCTCAGTTCGTGGACGTGTTCTGCGAGCGCGGAGCATTCAGTGCGGCAGAAGCTGCGCGGATTTTTGCAACTGCAGTGGATCACGGTCTTGCGATCCGCGCTCACATCGGGCAACTCAGCGAAACGCGGTTGGGACCGTTGCTGCGCTATCGGCCTGCATCTTTCGACCACTTGGATCACGTGAACGACGACGACCTGTCCGCGCTCGCCGAGAGTGATACGGTGGCAACTTTCGTTCCGGGAGCAAATTATTTTCTCGGCTTGTCGAAATATCCGGACGCGCGCCGGTTCATTGAATCGGGCGTGGGCATCGCGCTGGCCACGGACTACAACCCAGGCTCATCGCCCACGCTCAGCATGCCGATGGCGATGTCGCTGGCTTGCACGCATATGAAGATGTCGCCTGCGGAGGCGATTGCAGCAGCAACGATCAACGGAGCTTGCGCGCTGCGTTTGGCCGATCGCAAAGGCAGCGTGGAAGTGGGCAAAGACGCCGACCTAGCCGTGTTTGACGTGATTGACCATCGCGAGATTCCGTACTGGTTTGGCGTCAATCGCTGTGTGGCGACCATCATGAATGGCGTGCCAAGTGAGCATCCTTCGTCTTGAGAATGGTGAAAGAAAAGTTGAGGCAGAAGAGGCGGAACCAAAATCGTTGGCGGACATTTTGAGAGAACAGCGCACCTTGTTATAATTCGGAAGTTCCGCACGGTCCCAGCGCATCGGCTGTTTTGCTTCGCGGCTTCCCGCCCAGTGAGAGCGCACAGTACGCGGCCAAATCGGCCGCCGGTAGTTTTGCGGACAGTGTCGTGTGCGTAAGGAAGTGGCCAGGTAGCTCAGGTGGTAGAGCGCAGCCCTGAAAAGGCTGGCGTCGGCGGTTCAACTCCGTCCCTGGCCACCAAAAATACCGTAATTTCAATAATTTGCTAGACATCGCTCACCCGTTATATCCTCTCAATTTAAGGCCGGATGGCTGAATGTGTAGTGACTGCAACTGCGTAAGAAATAAGGGCTTGTGGTTTGGCGGAGCGCAGCCCAGAGGGCTTCGCGTCAGGGAGAATTGTGCGTTTGAGGACGCGAGTTGCCTCCCCAACGGATGTTCCCGAGGGGCATCTCTGTAGAAAGTAGACCTCAGGGATTCCACCCAAAAGCCTCTCGCAGAACCATCCGGGACATTCGCATGTCACACGTTTCCCGTTGTCCGTACCGCGACTTTCCCAGGGGTTAGTATAACGGCTTCCTCTTCACGGAACCGCTGTGTATCCAGCTATGGTTTCCGATGCGCTGGAACAACGCCGAAAATGCGAAATCATGATCGCGGGTACCCCGCGCGCGGCATCGAAGAATCGTTCCTTGCCCGCGGTTACGAAGAGTGGACGCTCTGGCTCGCCGACAAAGCATTGCAGCATGTGCCACGGCGCGAATCCGGCAGCACGAAAGACCGCGACCATTACCTCTGCGGCATGAGGCACGGCTTCAATCTGCATCGCAGCGTGGCCATCTCGAAACCCGACGCGCCAGCCGGCGGCGTAGGCGGCAGGGTGAAGGCCTGTGATGAAGAGATCGGCAGACTGCTTGAGCACACGCGACCACTCGGCCGCGACTTCGCTTAAGTTTCTAATATGCTCTACCGCAAAGGAACAGACAGCCAAGTCAAACGCAGCGCTTGGAAACGGAAGCTGCAAGCAGTCGGCTCCGACCAATCGCCCAGCTATGGCGGCTTTCTCTTGAGCCACTGCCAGCATAGGTGCCGAAAGATCAATCCCAAAGCCTGACGCGGGTTTTGCGGCCAACAACTTCTGCAACCAGCGTCCGGTCCCGCATGCCAGATCGAGCATGCGCTTACCGGTGATGTCCGGAATCAATGGCAGAAGGCAGCGCTGTTCCAGGGCGAGGAGCGGGTTCGGAGTGTGGTCGTAAGTAGGGGCCCAAGCCGCATAACCTTCATCGACGGAAACCCGGCACGGGATAGCACCGGCTGCAGAGACTTGTTGATCGATTGTTGGCGTGATGGTCGTCGCGGCCGGGGAATTGCGACTCACAAGCTCTCGGCCTTCGGCCTGCGCAGATCGATCATGCGTTGGGTCCATTTCAATTCGAATGGCGCCGAGTATACTCCAAGCTTGTAGCGCCACGCGCTCAAGGCCTGCAACGTGATTCTTCCCCACTTCGGAAGGCGGATATCCTGCACAGTGGGCCAGCGTGAAGATACCACCAGTTCGAAATTGTCGATCAGTTGTTTAGTGCTGGGCCGCAGCCAGGGCGTTTTGGGGTCCTTCTGCGTGGCGAAACGCTGCCAGCGCTCGGTAGCCCATTCATCGGGAGTGTCGGGAAGACGAACCTGGTCTTCGACATTGCCATACATCTTCGTTCGCTGCGGAACCGGTGTGTAATGTTCAACCACAATCTCGCAATCCGAATTCAGCTGTTTCAGCTGACGAATAAAACTGATGCACTCACGGGTGTCACCTTCAGGGTCTTTGGGATTTCCGAAAATAATCGAGAACTCGGGAATGATGTCGAAGCGGCGTATGCGGGAAGCGAGCGCCAGCGTATCTTCCGCTTTGAGGCCCTTGTTCATTTCTTTCAGGGTTTCGTTGTTCCCAGATTCGGCGCCGAAAAAGATCATCTTGCAGCCTGCGCGCCGGATCGCTTCGAAGGTTTCGTCAGAGTAAGACATCATGATGTCGGTGCGGCCCTCGCACCACCAGTGAAAGTTGAGGGCGGTCATACGTTCCATGAGTTCCCTGGTGTGGTCCTCGCGCAAGAAGAAGTTGTTGTCATAGAACTGGACAGCGTCGACACCGTAGCTTTGCGCCAGATGACGGAGGACGGCTTCGGTGCGCTCCGGCGCCTCCATCTTCTCCCGGCTGCCGGAAAAGTTTACGACGCCACAGAAGTTGCAGCGGAAGGGACAACCGATGCTGGCCTGATGCACCGCCGTGCGCCGGCCGAGAAATGTCGGGAGCAGATACTTTTCCACGGGAAGCCGATGGTAGGGTAACCAGGGAAAGACATCCGGCGATTTCATGGGCCGCTCTGGATTGTGGCGCACTCGCCGGTCCGATCCTTTGTCTTTATAGGAGAGGCCGGCAACGTTCTGCATCTCTTTATTCTCTCGAAGGGCACTCAGCAGCTCAAGAAAGGTGAGCTCTCCCTGACCTCGCACGGCAAAATCAACGTAGTCCGCATTGAGGACGGCCGCCGTATAGTTAGTGGCGAAATAGCCTCCCCAGACGATCGTCACATGCGGAAATCGGGCTCGAATCTCGCGGCAGGTGGAGACCGCGCCGACCGTTTGTGGTCCGGGCATCACTGACACGGCAAGCATCTCGACCGCGTGCTGTTGAATCAGGGACGCAATCGTTTCGGTAGGATGGAGATCGAGATTTCCATCCACGATCGCATATTCTTCGCGCCCCTCCAACACAGCGGCAATCGACAAAATGGAAAGCGGTAAGCGGCGATTGCGATATCGTGCCGCCTTCGGATTGTAGAGAATGATCATTTCGCGAAGACTTACGACGACCAGTTTCGATTTCTACGCCAATCAGTCCACACCGCGTTGCCCAGCTAGCAACTCGGCACCGGTGACGGTTCCATAACTTTTGCGTCCACACTCGGTTTGGGCAATTTCACGATATTTTTCAAGGCACGATTGAGCCAGAGTTCTACCGGGAGATCGTAGAAATCATGATCTAATCGCCAACGCGCCGGATAAGCGGTGAGATGCTGAATGGCTTTTGCGATTCGTCCCGGCCCCTTGGCAGCGATCGGCGCCCGATCGAATGCGATGCGGAGATAATCGCGCATGGTTTGCACTCGTTGATGATCTTTGCCCTTGAGCCAGGGCAGCGTGGTATAGCGCGGAAAGTAATCGATCCAGCCCTCTAACGAGGTGGGCACATCAATCCCGAGTTTCGCCGCCTGTGAAAAAACGGGAGAGCCGGGATAGGGCGTGAAAATGTTGGTCCAGAATTCGGCTCCGGGGAAGCGCCGGCAGACATCCATCATAAAGCTGACGGTCTCGCGGCGTTCTTTTGGTCCTTCCCCAGGATGACCGAAAATAATATTGAACGATGGGATGACGTTGGCGCGGAGACAGCGCTCGGTGGACTCGTAGATATCGGCGAGCACCTGGAAATCCTTGTTCATGTGTTTCATCACGGTCGGCGACGCGGTTTCAATTCCCTGGCAGACCTGGTGCATGCCGGAGCGGCGCAGCAGTGAGAGTTCCTCCACGCTCAAGCGAGCCGTCAAGTTGGTGGTTGCCTGGACGCTCCATTTAAATTTTGCTCCCGCTCGAACCAGGCCTTCGGCGATCTTGAGCGAGCGCTCGAGATCGACCAGAAAGTTGTCGTCCGCCATCCACAGCAATTCCAGTCGGTAGCGGCGTGTTAATTCCATCGTTTCCTCGACGACCTGATCGACGGGAAGCGCATTCCACTTGCGCCCATACACGGCCGCATTGGTGCAATACGAGCAGTTGAACGGGCAGGCAAGGCTGGAAACATACATGGCCCAGCGCCGCCCGCAGACCCGCTCGTAGCCGTCGAAGTCGGCAAGCTCATATGCCTTCCGGGGCATCTTGGTCAGTTGTTTCAGCGGTCGCTCAGGCGTAAGCACAACCTGGTTGTCGCGCTTGAAACCGATCCCCAGAACATCGTCAAGGGGTTCATCGTTTTGCAAGCGCTGAACCACCTCCAGCATGCTGTCTTCACCCTGAGCGCGCACGATGATGTCCACGTACTCGGCTTCGATGGTCTGCTTGGGCAAGAGCGATGGATGCCAGCCGCCCAGGATCACGGGGAAATCGGGGTCCCATGCCTTCACCGCCTTGGCGACCGCGACGGTCTCCCGGATCATCGGTCCTGTGACTACCGAGATTCCGAGGCAAAGAGCGTCTTTCACTTCTTCCAGTACGCGCCGCAGGTAGTCGGGTGTGATTGTGGAATCGATGATTCGGATTTCGTAGCCCGCTTCCAGCAGCGGAGTGGAAATCGCCAAAATTCCCAGCGGGGCCGTGGCCTCGATACTGGAGAACGAGGCAACAAAGAATACGATCTTGTTCGACGACTTCACGCCTGCACCTCTCAAGCCTTGGTGGACGCTAATACGCTAGCAGGGGCACAAAGTACGAATGTCATGAATTTGTCAACTTAATGCAAAATGCGGTAGCGATGCAGTTTGAATCCAACTTGCGCTACTACCCAAGATTCTGCTTTTTGTTTTTGTGGGTGGGTCAGGCTCGACGCGTGGTTAGATCGCGCCAATGAAGGGCTATGGTGGGAATCAGGATGGCCATCAATGTGATCACGACGATTGCCATTGCGAAGCCTGGGGCGCTAAAGCGATTCCAGGCGGGGATCGGTTGCAACACACGGGTGCCAACGAAGGTAAAGGTCACAGCGTAGGAGCGGATCATCCACTCGCGGTGTTGCTGGAAGTGTCGATTGCGCGCCATGAGGAAGGCAGCGGCTGTGACGACCATCCATGTGCCAGCTTGAACGACGATGGCTGCAACAAAGTAGAGATCATGGTATTCACGGTGCGTATTGGACATAAGAATGGCGAGTGGGGCAGCGATGAAGACTGAGACAACATAGACGCGGCCAAGCACTCTATGAAACGCAGGTGCTCGACGGCGGACTCGGCTAGAAAACTGAAGCGGACCGCAGAGCAGCGCAACAACGCCCGCGAGAACGTGGGGGATGATCAGATACGGAATGGTCGATAGATACGCCCGCTCGTCCGCTTTGCGCAGCATCGGAATCTCGCTGTAAAAGAGGACGGAGAGGGTCATTGCGCCCATCGTGGCCCAGAGCGCGGGTTTCAGCCAGCGGCGCGGGCTGGAGGAAATGGTAGTTTGTGTCGTCGCCAAGCTAGCTGTCATAACAATTCCGGTTGAGTATAGGTTCCACGCTCTTCTCAACTTCAGGCATTAACTTCAGGCATTAACTTCAGGCATTAACTTCAGGCGATTCGCGCTTGTTCTCTCCACGACTGGTAGAACCCATGGATGAAATGCAGTTGTAATCCATTCGACTGCCGCTGCTCGGCACGAATGGAGGCGAGAAATAGCTTATGACTACCCATATTCCGAACTGCGTCAATTTGCATTTCTCGCACTCGCACTGAAAATTGAGGCACGGGCAACCTGAATGACGGCGAGGCTGTGGTAGCGAACATGATCTGGCTCCAATCCACGGAAGTCCTATTGTGATTCTTGCCCAGTTCATACGCTAATTGAGTGTGTTCTATGGGTACATCGCTCAGGGCGATCTTTCGCGAATTCTCCAAGAGCGATGCTGGCCTACTGGTGGCATGGAGCGCGAGAGAAAAATAACCATTCGCAAAACTGCCAATAAGATCCATTGGAAAAATGTTCCCTGCACCTTTGTCCATCACACTAACTAGAACAACGGGGCGTGGGCAGATATAGAAGGTGAATAGGCAATGCAGTTCGCGGTGCGAAACCCGAACGTCGGACGCAGTCGATCGGGTTCCGGAACGCCACTTCCGGTACTCGTGGTACAAGTGGCGCGCCCACTGCCTGGGTTTTGGCAAACAGTAATTCGCGGAATGCAGAGCTCGGAATAGATGTAGCTGCGCGGTCCCGATCGAGAGCGTGTCCATCCACTCGAGGCTGATTTCGCCAAGTATTCGTTGATTCGCAGTCCGTTCTTGAAATACCAGTACTGGGCGGTGATGAGTGGCAACGGGCCAACTATTTCCGCTGTCTGCGCCAATTCCAATCACGAGGGGCTGCGTCCCGGCTACCACGTTTGTGGACGTGACGTCACGCGGAGTGCCAACGCCGTGCAACCAGACACTGATTTCGGACTGCGGGGCACTGAGCCCAAGCGCGCACTGATGAGGAAAGGCAGACGGCCCTAAAACGAGCCGCTTGATTATTTCGCGGCCTTGGTATCGCTTGATAGCGATGCAGGTTTGGGGATGCGCTGACACCCGTTATCGTTATCCTTATCTTTAATCTTTATCTTTCCGTGCGTTCGAATTGCAACAGGACACAATCGCCCATCGACCTCATTAGAGGCAGACAGCCAATGCGGTGATCGAAGTTCGCCAAACGATTGAGGAGCAAAGGAAATTTCTGCCCCAAATGTTCCAAATAAGATGGTGGCAAAGTAATGCCGATGCCTTGCCGCTTTTTTATTCGGAAGCCTGGCGAAAAGATGCTGGCCAATTTGCGCACGGACGGATAACGCACACTAACTACTGCATCTTTGCCGATGCGGCCGACCGTGACTTTTTTAAATCGTAGAAAGGCTCTATGTGGATTTCCGTGAGCCAGATACCAAACGATCTCCCATGGAACGAAACGTCCGATCATGCACAAAACAAGCCGGGCACCGGGCCTGAGGAGTCTCGCGAGCTTTTGCGCGACGGCCGGGAGATCGTCCACGCAATTCAATCCGGAAAAATTAGAAAAGGCGCCGTCGAATAAACCTTCTTTATCAAGCGACTCGATGTTCTCTGTGGCCAGCACGCGGAAGTCAATCTGCTCATTCGTCTGTGTCGAATTGGCGCGTCTCTGCGCGAGTTCGATCATCCGTGGAGCTATGTCGCAAGCCAAGATTCTTACTCCGCGATTGGCCAAGAAGACGGCATCTATCCCAGTGCCGCAATTCAGTTCAAGAATGCGCTGTCCGGCGGTAAAGACTTTCGCTATTTCTCTCCAGATGGCTTCTCGCTGCGCACGCCCAATCAGTGTGTTGGCAAAATCCAAGTCATAAGTCTCGGCGGCGGTATCCCAGTACGCCTGAGCGGAATCAATTGACTGGGCGTTCATCGCGTTTCCTCAACGTTGGCATGCATGGCGTTCTGCACCACTGCAGCCTTCATGGAAGCTAGCAGGCACATAGAGGGCGAATGTCAAGAATTTGTCAACGTATTGCAAAATCAACGATGCCCGTCAGGCTTTCGGCCGGGGAAAGCCGCGAGGCTCCGCTGTGCTCTAGGGACGAGATTCACTTGTCGCAGTTTTTTCCCAAACCTGCAACGCGGACAGTGAGCGAATGGATTCTGTCGCCGAACACCGTTTGAGAAGTTACGAGAAGTTGACAAACTCCTGACAATCGACTCCCACGCTGGAATTACGATTTGGGCCATTGATTCCGCGTTGCGTTGAGGTTTGGGTGCCAGGAAAACACAAGGTCGTGCTTTTTTATCCGCCTTACGATGGTCCCCCATTGAGCGCGCCTTTATGTTTGCTCGCGCTGGCATCACCGCTGTTGCAGGCCGGATTTGAAGTCAAGTTGATCGACAATATCACCTCACCCGACTTCGAGAGCGAAATCCTCCGCGAGACCAGCGATGCACTGTGCCTCGGAATTTCTGTCCTCACCGGCCCAACGATTGGATCAGCGATTCGGATGGCCAAGGCGGTGAAGAAGGTCCGCCCATCTTTGCCGATAATCTTCGGTGGATGGCATCCGACGCTTGCTACCGAGCAGACGCTTCAGGCGGATTTCGTCGATGCGGTAGTGCGCGGCCCGGGAGAGTTAACGTTCCTGGAAGTTGCGCAACGATTGGCGGATGGACAGGAACTCGATGGCGTGCGGGGCCTGTCGTTTAAGGACAAAGCGGTTAAGGACAAGGCGGCCATTCACCACCATGAGCCTGAGAGACGGGTGGCGAACATCAACGATCTCCCCGCACCGGCGTTCCATCTCGCGAACTTTGACGCCTATGCCGCTGCTGTTGGGTTCCGGCAACTGTCCTACACCACCAGCGTTGGCTGCCCTTATGCGTGCAATTACTGCACCGACATGGTTTTTTACAATCGTCGCTTCAATGCTTATCGGGCAGATCGGGTAGTGAGCGAGCTCGCCGATCTGGTATCTCGCTATGCCATCCAGGAAGTAGCGCTCTTCGATTCCAATTTTCTTGTCGACATCAAGCGCGCCCTCGCGATTGCGCGTGGCATCGTGGATAGTGGCGTCAAGTTTCGCTGGGATTTCCAGGCGTCAACCGATTTTCTGTGGCGAATGAGCGACGATGATGTTCGCTTATTGGGGCAGAGCGGTGTGTCCCATATGGGCTTTGGCACGGAGTCCGCGTCTCAGCAAGTGTTGAAGCTGATGAATAAGCATCACCAGAACGTCGAGCAAATGGTGCAGACGGCTCGCAAGGCTCATCTCGCCGGCATTCGCGTCACCTTCAATGTCATTCTCGGATATCCCGGCGAAACCGAGGCCGATCGCCAACAAACTTTTTCCATAATGAGCGACATTGCCCGGGAATACTCGAACGTTAGTTTTTCGCCGAATATCTTCACTCCTTACCCGGGAATTCCGATTTGGCCGCAATTAAAAGAGATGGGTTTGCGAGAGCCACAGTCTCTGGAGGAGTGGCAAAGCCTGGCGCTCGGACGCAATGTTCTTCCCTGGCTGCAAGGTGAAGAATTGCAACGGCTGCGCCGCAGTCTGGAATATTTTCTGCTTAACAACCAAATCCGGAAAGCCACCCAAAGCAAAGCATGGCTGCGCGAGAGATTTCGCCAGGCACTGGGCGCGCCCATCCGGTGGCGTATCGGGAAAAACCGCTATTCCTTTCCCTGGGAACTCTGGATTTCGCGCGTCGCACAGCGCGTGGTGACACGGCGATCTCTATTAACCGGGCAAAAACTGGCGGAGAGAATGCAAGAAGTTTGTTGATTCCTAATAGGCGTCATTTTAGTGCGTCGTTTTTAGTGCATAGGGGGCCGAAGTGGCGGACGTTTTACTGACTCACTCGTACCATCTGTTTTACGACCGAAAACAAACTCGTAAGATGCAGCCCTACCCGCCGCTCGGCACCCTCTATGCCGCAGCGACTCTGCGCAGCGTAGGCATCTCGGTCGCGGTGTTTGACACCATGCTCAACGACCCCGAAAAGGAATTCGAAGCGGCCCTTGCTCGACATCGTCCGGCGCTGGTGGTGGTTTACGAAGATAACTTTAACTTTCTTTCAAAGATGTGTCTTAGCCGAATGCGGGAAGTTGCGTTCCAGATTCTTGCTGCCTCCCAAAAAGCGGGCGCCACCGTTGTGATCAATGGTTCCGATGCCTCAGATCACGTTGAGGACTATCTCCGGAACGGTTTTCGTTGCGTACTGCTGGGCGAGGCCGAATTTACATTGTTAGAAACCGCGGAGCAATTGCTGAAAAATAGAAAAGCGGCGCTGGGCGGAATCGCCGGTCTTGCCTATCTATCGCCGGCGACGGGAGAAGTTGTTCGCACCACGAGACGTAGCCAGTTACGCCATCTGGATGCTTTGCCTTTTCCGGCGCGCGATCTGATCGACACGGGTCAATATCGCGAGGCCTGGAAATCCGCGCACGGATATTTCTCTCTCAACCTCGTTGCCAGTCGTGGTTGTCCGTATCGCTGCAACTGGTGCGCCAAGCCAATCTATGGTGACACATTTTCGGCGCGGTCGCCTCGGAGCGTTGCGGAGGAGATGCGCCAACTGAAGCACGAGCACAACGCAGAGCATCTGTGGTTCGCCGACGATATTTTCGGCCTGCAGGCGAGATGGGTACAGGAATTTGCCGACGCGGTTGCGACCCTTGACGCTGCCGTTCCTTTCAAGATGCAGTCCCGCGTCGACTTGATGACGCCCGCCACGACCTTGGCATTGCGTCGCTCGGGCTGTGCCGAAGTGTGGATGGGAGTGGAATCCGGATCGCAGAAGATTCTAAATGCAATGGAAAAAGGCATTCGCGTAGAGCAAGTTGCCAAGGCGCGCGAGAATCTTCGCAAAGAGGGAATTCGGGCCTGCTACTTTCTGCAATTTGGTTATCCGGACGAGACTTGGGAAGACATCAAAAGCACGGTCGACCTGGTGCGCGATACGCGTCCCGACGACATCGGCATTTCTGTAGCGTATCCACTGCCGGGAACGAAGTTCTTCAAGCAAGTGCAGGCGCAGCTGGGGACAAAAACCAACTGGTCCGACAGTGAGGATCTCTCCATGATGTTTCAGGGAACCTACACCGGCGAGTTCTATCGCGCGCTGCACGACGCGCTGCACGCGGAGGTAGATTCCTGGAATGGAAGAGCCGGCGGGAATAGGTGGCGGGAATTGTGGGACAGAGTGGTGCAGCTCGAACAGACGAGCCATACGGCAAATCCCACGAAGCTCGAGGGTTTTCGCCCCGGAGGCTTGGTGCAATTGGAATTGCAGTCTGAATACAACTAACAGAACTCGCCAGGCGCGCTGGAAGATTTTTGATGAGGATATATAGAGGATATGGACCTGCTTCTCACGCACGGTTATTTCTTATTTGAGGATCCAAAGGAACTTCAGATCATGAAGCCATACCCCCCTTTGGGCATTCTCTATATTTCCTCGCATCTGCGCAGAAAAGGATTTCAGGTAGAAGTTTTCGATTCCACATTCCGCTCCCGCGAACAGCTATTTGAAATTCTCCGGCAAGGACCTCCGGCAGTCCTCGGCGTTTATGCCAACTTGATGACTCGCTCCAATGTGCTCGAAATCTTGCGCGCGGCAAAAGAATCGGGTTGGCGGACCGTGGTTGGGGGACCGGAACCGGGCGCCTATGTCGTGGAATATCTTGACGCTGGAGCGGATGTCGTTGTTCTTGGCGAGGGAGAAGTGACAACAGAAGAACTGCTTCCCGTATTACGGACCGGTTCATGGGTATCGCTGCATCGTGTGGATGGTATCGCCTTTCGCAGCTCTGATGGGTCCGTGATTCAGACGAAACCGCGCGAACAGTTGCGCGATATCGACGCCCAACCCTGGCCGGATCGCGAAGCCATCGATATGGGACAGTACGTCGCGACCTGGCGCAAGCATCATGGTATGGGTTCGGTTTCGCTGATCACAGCCCGCGGCTGCCCTTACCACTGCCGCTGGTGCAGCCACCAGGTATTCGGAAAAACTCATCGCCGGAGAAAGCCGGCATCGGTGGCCGACGAACTCGAATGGCTGATCGAACGATATCAGCCGGACATGGCATGGATGGCGGACGATGTGTTCACCATTCATCCTGGTTGGCTCACTCAGTATGCCGACGAGCTCAAACGCCGGCACCTCCGGTTGCCTTTTGAATGTATTTCGAGAGCAGACCGGCTCAATGAAAAAGTTGTCGAAACTCTCGCGGAGATCGGTTGCTTCCGTGTATGGATCGGCTCCGAGAGCGGCTCCCAACGGGTGCTGAACGCCATGGAGCGGGGGGTGACAATCGAGCAGGTGCAGTCGGCGGTCGGGTTCTGCAAGTCCCACGGCATTCAAACCGGAATGTTCCTGATGTGGGGATACGAGGGAGAGGAACTCGAGGACATTGAGGCGACCGTTCGTCATGTGAAGCGAACGAACCCCGACATTTTCTTTACGACGGTCGCGTATCCGATCAAAGGCACACCTTATTTCTCGGAAGTTGCCGGAAGGGTTGAAGCGCTCAAACCCTGGAACGTGAGTTCCGATCGAGAGGTTCGCGTACGCGGCCGGCACTCGCGCCGCTTCTACAGTTTTGCGGATCGGTTGCTTCGTTCCGAAGTGGAGATCGAAAGAATGCAGGCTAAGCCGGACGTCGACTTGCTGGCCATTCACAATCTGCAGTCCGAGGCCGCTCTTGCCCGTGAAGGACTGTACGCGTCGATTTCCGAGACGGAGGTATGAGCATGCCGACCCTGCAAGCAGAATCGATTCATGCTCCCTTCGACGCCCTTGCCGAACGCTACGACCAGGAGTTCACGTTTTCGAAGATTGGCCAAGCCCAGCGTGCAGCTGTATGGCAAGAGCTCGCTCGCACGTTCCACCCGGGTGATCGTGTTCTCGAAATCGGATGCGGTACTGGAGTCGACGCCTGTTTGCTGGCCGGACGCGGGGTGAAAGTAGTTGCATGTGACAGCTCACCGGCGATGGTTGAGGTAGCAGCGAGGAGGGTTCAGGAGATGGCGGCCAACACCGTAGATTTACATCTGTTGGCCGCTGAGAATTTGGCTGCCTTCGACCAAGAGGGTTCGTTCGACGGCGCTTTTTCGAATTTTGCCGGGCTCAATTGCGTCGAAGACTTACGCGCGGTTGGCGAGAATCTCGGCCGCCTGCTCAAGCCAGGGGCGACAGCCCTGCTTTGTTTCCTCGGTCCTTGCTGCTTGTGGGAGGTTTGCTGGTATCTGCTCAAAGCGAAACCCCGCAAGGCGTTCCGACGTTGGCATTCCGGAAGTATTAGCGCGCGGCTTGCTCCCGAAGCGAGCGTGCAGGTGCGCTATCACAGTGTTCGATCGCTGGCGCGAATCTTCGCGCCATCATTTCGGCTCCGCTCGTGGGGTGGGATCGGCCTCATGATCCCTCCCAGCTATGTTGAGTCGGTCGCCAGACAGTTCCCGTCACTCCTGGCGTTTGCGGCGCAAAGCGATCGTGTATTAGCGCGCTGCCCGGTCATTCGCGGTTTTTCCGATCACATTTTGCTGAAACTCGAGCGCATCCAGCTATGAGTACTCTGGTCACAACGATCAGTAACATCAGTCAAGAGACACACCTGCGGAAATCTTCTCATAACATCGATTTCCTCCCAGTGGTTGTGCTCTCGCCCCACAACCAATGCAACTGCCGCTGCGTGATGTGCGACATCTGGAAGATCCGTGAGCCGAAAGAGATTACACCTGCGCTTCTGGAGACTCAGCGCGATTCGTTTCGTAAGCTTGGAGTGCGATGGGTGGTGCTAAGTGGTGGTGAACCGCAGCGTAATTCCCAACTTTGTACTTTAGCGCGGATGCTCCACGACCTCGGTATTCGGGTGACGCTGCTAACCGCCGGCACGCTTCTTTCGGCGGAAGCAGAACCTCTGGCAGCTGTCATCGACGATGTCATCGTTTCGCTCGATGGTCCGACTGCGGTGCACAATCGCATCCGGAGAGTTCCGAGCGCCTTCGAACTGCTTATGGATGGAGTTCAGTCCTTGCGGCGTTTCCGCCCCGAAATCGTTGTACGGGCCCGCTGTACTGTGCAAAGGGAAAATCACGCGTCCTTGCGCGCCACCGTGAAATCGGCCAAAGATCACGCACTAAATTCGATTTCCTTTCTCGCCGTCGACGCGGTTTCGGACGCCTTTAATCATCCGCAAGGTTGGACCCAGCCTAAATCCGATTCCGTCACCCTCGATGCCCAGCAAGTCGAGATTCTCGGGAGAGAGATGGACGACCTCATCCACGAATACGGACCCGAACTGAATTCAGGTTTCGTCGTGGAGACTCCTGCGAAGTTACGGCGCATCGTCCAGCAGTTCCGTGTCTATCTCGGGCAGGCACAACCCGTCGCCCCTCGCTGCAATGCACCATGGGTTTCAGCTGTGGTCAGTGCAGAGGGCGACGTCCGGCCATGTTTCTTTCATCCCCCCTTGGGGAACATTCACGATTCCAGCTTGCAGGAGATCGTGAATAGTCCACAGGCGGTGCGATTCCGTGGCGAGCTTGATATCGCGAACAATCCGATCTGCCGGCGATGCGTGTGTTCTCTCCACCTTCCGCAAGGCCATTAGCGAAGAGATCTTGCAGCCGATATTGTCCAGTGTCAAAGGAGAAATGTAAAAGTCATGTTGGTCAGTAATTCGTTTGCGAAACTTCTGTTATCGGTGGGCTTGATGCCTGCCTCAATCACGATTGCCATTGCACAGGTCTCCTCTCCGGCGGCGGCCGCGGCGCCTTCCCAGCCCGCCATCAGCGCCAGTGATCTCGGAGTTACGTTCTTACCGGGATCCGCTTCGCAATTGGTGATCGAACGCAATGGCAAGCGGTATCTCGTAGACATCGCCACTAATTCCGTTCGCGAGGACGACACCACCACCGCGCAGGTTTCCGCGACTGCCGCAACTCCTCCGGCGGAGACGGTATCGAGTTCCAAAACGTCCGCGGTAGCAGACGCGGAAAAGAAGAAGAGCGTCGCCAAGATCTACACTCCGGGAGACGACTCCTTATTTAGTGTCCCAACCGGACGGCGCCTGGAACGGCATGGTTTCTACGTGAACTTTACGCATCGTTTCCCCTACGAACCGGCATTCACCACGCCCGGCCGCGGCGACACCTTATTTGGATTGGATGACTTTTCCGTCTCGTCCTTCGGCCTGCGCTATGGAGTGACCTCGAGGTTCTCGGTAATGGCGTACCGTTCACCCAGTGTAATCGGACGACCGGTCGAACTCATGGCCGCTTACAATTTCCTCGATGAGCGAGACGGCAAGCCTTTCAACGCAGCGCTGAGGTTCTCCGTCGACGGCCAAAACGACTTCGACTCCAACTACACGGAGAATTTTGAGCTGGTCACTTCCCGCAGTATCGGCCACCGCGCTCAGCTCTACGCCACGCCGACCTTCTCGATTCATCAACGTCCGTTGCTGGCGAATCCGGGCGACGCTCTTGCGGACGCTGTTCCAAACCAACCTTGCGGCGCTCCACTCGCCGTCGGTCTTCCTTCCTCATTCCAAGCCCGGCCTTGTGCGAATACCTTCTCACTGGCGATGGGCGCGGCCGTGGATATTCGTCCGACTGTTGCCATCATTGCCGAGACTATACCGACCTTGGTCAACGCGAATGAACTCGCCATTCATCGCCCGCAGTTTTCCTTTGGCATCCAGAAGAGACTGTGGAGGCATGCCTTTACTCTCGGCTTCAGCAACAGTCCAGGCACAATCGTCTCCGAGCGCTCCGGGACCAACGCGACTTTTACGGGCGATCCCAGCGCCGACACGCCCTCGAAGGTATTTATCGGATTTGACCTGACTCGACAGATCTATTGAGTTGGCCCAGGAGGTTCGACGCGTTTAGACACCGCACTAGCGAGTCCTGTTTCGACAGGCCATCCGTTGGTGAGAGGAGATCAGGACTGAAGCCCTCTACAGAGTTTGCCACCCCCGTTCGATACTTGACGCCGGTCCTCTCGAAGGACCGGGCCAGGTCTTGGCTTGCTGTGTTCACCTTGCTGGCCTGCAGCGTTTTCTTGTATCTGGAGGTTTTCGTCCTTCCTGTGACGCCTCGTCTGGCGATCGGTGATCAGTCAATTTACGTGCACAACGCCACGCGAATGCTCGAAGGACAAATCATCTATCGGGACTACGATCATTTCACCCTGCCCGGAACAGACGTCCTTTATGCGACGCTCTTCAGGCTGTTTGGAGTCAGAGCCTGGATCCCTCAGGCAATGTTGGTCCTGATCGGCGTGGTCGACGTCTGGCTGTGTACTGTGATCGCTCGAAAGGTGTTGGTCGGAGGAACTTCGTTTCTTCCCGGTTTTTTGTTTCTTACGCTTCCGTTCAGCAGCTACCTGGATGCTACCCATCACTGGTACAGCGCGCTTGCCGCTATTGCGGCGCTCGCAATCGCTATCGAGAAAAGAACTGTCGTCCGGATGGCCGGAGCCGGCGCGCTGTGGGGGTTAGGCACATGCTTCAGTCAATCCATGGTTCTCGGTGTCATAGGTTTCGCTTTGTTCTTGCTGTGGGAACAGCAACGAAGCGCGGAACGGCGGGGCTTGCTGCTTAAGAAGGAGGCAGGGTTGCTTGGTGGTTTCCTTGCGACCGTTGCCATCTTCAGTTCCTATTTTCTGTGGAAGGTGGGTTTGAGACGGTTTTTTTATTATACGGTTGTCTTCGTCGCTAAGTATTATTCCGCCGAACAGTGGAACACATGGCGAGCCTATCTAAGGGGAGCACCCTCCGTTCATTCGTGGTCGAACTGGCCCGACCTCGCCGCTTGGCCTTTTATTCATGTTCTTATTCCCTTTATATATATTTTCTTCGTCCTGTACTACTGGCGTGCGGCTCCATCGCGGTGGGAACTGCCCTGGGAGCGATTGATGCTAATCAACGTCACGGGGCTATCGATGTTTCTAGCAGTCGCCTCTGCTCCAGCATACAACCGGCTGTATACAGTTTCCGGACCTGGAATTATTCTTTTCGTCTGGCTTACATGTGAGTTCGTTCCGGTCAGTAAAATTCTTTTGCCGATTCTATGGACGGCGGTCGTAGTTTTGGCCATCCTGAAGCCGGCCGTTACGCAAACGCGCTGGAAAGCCTATCTCAATCTTCCCACCGGACGTACCGTCTTTTTCCAGCCCGAGTATTACGAGAAGGCCAAGTGGTTGGCGGAACGGACCCAGCCGTCAGACTATTTCTTCGGCAATACTTCTCTTTTTTTCGCCCTCCGGCTCCGAAATCCCTCTCGAGTGCCGTTTCTGAGTGCGACCGACTATTCCAGGCCCGAAGAAGTTCTGAACGTGGTGCAAACGCTGGAAGAACATCGGGTAAATTTCGTGAGTCGCTTCCCTGGGTTGGACGATCCCGTCAACAACGCCGGGGATCATCTCGCTCCTCTACGGCTCTATCTCCACGACCATTACCATGTCGGAAAGAAGTTTTCGAATGGAGACGAGTTCTTGGAGCGCGGCAGTGTGACGAGCCCATCTCCATTGGTCGTTGACTTTGGTCCAGGGAGCCTGGAAGCTGCAGCCCCGAGCCATGCCACCACGCCGCATACAACGAAAGGAACGAACCAGATCAAAAACTGATTTCCCATTACTACCAGGCCGTGGTCTTTATGCACTCGGCGAATGCGGATACAAGTCACCGCTCGGATTGTGTACGACCGTCTTTCTCGCAGACGCTTCAAGGACCACCCGACGATCCCGCTCGACCCATGGCTGCCTCACCCTCTAACTCGCGCTTCACCGGCGTAACGCGTTGGATAGCGCTACTCGCGCTGATATTTTTTCTTGCAAGGGCATTTCGAACAGGCTGGACGCAGTTAAACACTGATTTCCCGAACTACTACACAGCCGCGGTCCTGGTCCGGCAAGGCCAGCCCTTGCACAACTACTACGACTGGACCTGGTTCCAACGGCAAATGAACTATGCCGGTATCGAGCATCAACTCGGCAACTACAACCCCCATACGCCTTTGACGATGCTGCCGCTACTGGGGCTGAGTGGACTTGCGCCACTGCGAGCCAAGCGGGTGTGGCTCCTCTGCAACCTTGGTTTTCTAGCGATGACGGTGTGGCTGCTATCGCGCCTGACGCGATTCCCGGTAGAGCAAGTCTGGCTCCTGGCATTCTGCGGATACTTCTCCCTTCGAACCAACTTTCTTTATGGCCAGTACTATGTTTTTCTGCTTTTTCTGCTGACTCTTTCTTTCTATTGCCTGCACCGCGGGAACCACACACTCAGCGGGCTAGTTGCTGGCCTCGCGTTTGGGTTGAAACTGTACGGTGGCCCGTTTCTTCTTTGTTTCATTGTCAAACGTAACTGGAAGGCAGTCTTCGGAATGCTCTCCGCAACAGCTGTTATGGGAGCCATTGCGGTTGCCTTGTTCGGTTGGCATGACATTGCTTATTACGCAACGCAGATTTTTCCACGATCCCTGGAAAGCGGTGCGATTGATCCCTACAATCCTGGCGTGCCGACATTTTCAACCATGCTACGGCATTTTCTTCTGCGGGAACCAGAGCTGAATCCCCGCCCGCTTTGGCAAGCTCCGTGGATGTTTTTCTTTCTGCGCACCTTTATTGCCATTGCGGTGATCGTGTTCTTGTCCCTGGGTGTCGCCCTAAGACCGACCACTGAGCACCGTGACTTCGCCTGGTTTGTTATCGCCATAGTTTTGCTATCCACGAACGCTGCATCCTATACCTTCATCTTGTTGTTGCTGCCGCTCGTGCTTCTGTTGCAAGAATCGCCGCAGTGGCAGCGCGCGTTCTTCGTCGGCTCATATATTTTGTTGACCGCTCCTCTAGGGCTCCCGTCGTTATTTCCAAAGGTGTGGTTGCTGGTTGCTCTGTTTCTCATGCTGGGACGGGAGCGATGGCGAAGTCTTTCTCGCACGTGGATTGTTGGCGCAACGGCTCTAGCTATGTTGATTGGGTTGGTCGATGCGCGGCAACACATGCGGATCCATGCCGAGGAGCCAGGCCAGCGTTTCGAGCGCGTCGCCGTCGAAGAGGGAGCTATCTTCTCGTCATACCCTGCCATCTCTCGAGCGGGGCTTTTTTATCAATCAATAAGCGGAGATCATTACGTATTGCGCTGGTTGCACGACGGCCGCGATGAAGAACTGGCATTTCCGGGAGAAGCATTTCATCCCTTCGCCATCACGCCAGATGGACCGATCTACTTCGAATTAGTAGCGAACCGGAAATCGACTTTGATGCAGTTCGATCCCTCAACAAGAAAGGCAACGGCGCGGATTGCACCGGTGCCGCTCGACTTCAGGAAGCCGGTTGTTTCGCCTGATGGGAAATGGACAGCGTTCACGTCAGCCCGGAACGGACCAGAGCAAGTCTGGCTGCGAAGTGCCGACGGTCGAGAGGTGTTGTTAACTGGGGGAAATTGCAACAGCTTATCTCCGGCGTGGGCACTAGATTCCGGGTCCATCCTGTTCGCCAGCGACTGCGATCGCGCGTTCGGTTTGCCCGCGCTATATCGCGCCGGATTACCGTAAGTCTTTGACGAGCCTCCCATTGGTACCTCGCTTAGTACCGACTTAGTACCTCGGTTGCGACTGTGCCATGGCCTTTTTGGACATACGAATTGAGTACGCAATTGAACCTTGTTCGAGCATAGCGGGAGTTATAGAACTGAGATTCGAGGGTTACGCTGGTGAAACGAGTGCGAGTTCTGGTGGCAAACCGTCCACGATTGATGCGAGAGCTTGTTCTTGCCGTAATCGCAGACCAACCTGACATCGAAGTGATTGGTGAAGTCCATGATGAGAACGAACTGGCTGGCGCGGTTGAAGAGGCCCAGCCCGACGTCTTGATTCTCGCGCTCGAAGACGCTAACAAACGCGTCGCGCAATGCGGCTTTCTGCTTGGACGGTATCCACAGATGAAGATTCTAGCGCTCGCGCCGGAACAGAATCGCGGGCTGTTTTATTGGGCGGTTATCGACGTTCGTACCAAGCCGCTGGAGAGTTCCGAGGCTGGAATTTTGAACGCCTTGCGGGAGCGTCCATCGTTAGTAGGTGCAATACACGAGTAGTTCGCCACGGTCGCGATTGTTTGACTAAATTGCTGATAACTAATCGCTTACATTCATCTTTGAATGTAACTGAGATGGCGGAGCTGTAGTTAGGGAGTAGGAAGCGGTGCTGGAAAATACTTTCTCAAACATCGAAACCTCAGAGACCTCGATTCAGGGCGGCAACGTCGGCCGCACCGAAAAGCTTTTGCCGGTTCACCACTGGTACGCGGTTTCGGTTCGTCCGAGGCACGAGAATGTAGTTACACGTCATCTGGAACACCAGGGGTTGAACTACTTTCTTCCAGTCTACCGGAGCGTGCGCCGTTGGAAGGATCGTCGCAAGGAATTGGATATGGCGCTGTTCCCGGGCTACGTCTTCGTGAACCTCGACCTTCGAGACCGATTGGGCGTTCTTCGGGCTCCTGGGGTTGTGCAATTCGTAACTTTTCAGGGCCAGCCTGCCGCGGTTCCGGACTGCGATATCCGTGCGCTGGCATCGAGCGTGTCCGCCGGTTTGCGGCCGCAGCCCCATCCTTACCTGCGGCAGGGCAAGAAAGTTCGCGTGAAGAGCGGGCCTCTGGTGGATGCGGAGGGAATTTTGGTCCGGCGCAAAGAAGGCTTTCGCCTGGTGCTCTCGATCGATCTGCTGATGCGGTCGGTGATGCTGGAGGTGGATGAAGCCGATGTTGAACCGCTTTGAGGTCTTGTCAGTCGGACCGGACTGAAGGTTGCGCGGATTATTCCGCTCAGGTTTTTGCGTGTCGTTTCGCTGGTCGTCTTCGTTCAAGAGAAATTAACATGTTTCTTCGACTTAAATTGTTTTGCACCCGGATGGCAAATCTGGCATTGCTCGTTTCTTTCTTTGTTGTAGGTGGATTCGTGGTATGTGGGTCTGCGCAAGATTTGCCCATTTATGGCCGAACGCGAGCAATCGACGAATCGCGCTCGCAAGCGGAGTGGCAGGCGGAGCAGACTGTATCGCTTTCGGCGGAGAAGTTGATTAGTCTGCTCCAGAAGGAAACTGGGCTACTCCTGGAAGTCAAGAAGCTCCTGGTTCGAAGGGCTTTCGACCAAGGCAGGATTCTGGAGTCCAAGGATCTAACCGACGAGGCATTGTTTCGCCTGCTGCGTGAGGATGAGAACATTCGCGTGCTGGCCACGCAAGAGGTAATGAAGCGACGATATATACAAGCTCTTCCTACCCGAGAAGAGCGCCAGCGGGAGGCGTCTATATGCGTCAGTTCGATCCCGAGCACACAAGGGGAGAGTTCGACACCGGAAACTTCCGATAAGACGGGCAATGCCAGCCCCAAGCCCAGTAAGGAGGATCGCTACTGGTCCGATCAGGCGCGGCGTAGCGAACTGTGCCCTGAATTGTCCGAGCCTCTGAGTAATGCTCCGTACAACAGTCCATATGATCCTCCGTCCAATCGCGGTTACAATCCGCGAGCGCCACAAGGCTTACCCGGAACTCAGTCGGAGCCTGCACTCGACAGTCGTCGCGCCGTCGAACAAGCCCAGTTGCAGGATTCCGACGACTTTGACGGAATGCCGACGGGTTCGGGATCTATGGGCTCGGGAACCCCTGGTTCGACGGAGCGGATCACTCCGGAAGATTTGCCAGGGCTGATTCGCGCCCGATCCGAACAGACAGCATTGGACTCGTCAGGCTCGCTGGGTAGTTCGATGGGCCAACAGACCGCAGGCGATGTGAGCCGATTGCCGGCCTATCCATCTCTTACGCAGCCGAGTGAAGACATCTCCGGCGGGAGGACAGGATTTCCGCAGGATCAGAACTCTCTGAGCCAACGCGCCCCGCTGGACTCTCGCCGTGACGGCACATCTTTGCCGCCATTTCCTCGCGACGATCATGCTTCATTGCGTCATCGCGTGAATCCTTACGCGGACGTTCCTTCTCTCTACGATTTGTATACGCAGTACGGCAGGCGCTCGCCCGCATTGGTTCGTTTTGGGGACGATGTTTTTCGCAATGGCACCGGGAATTTCAATCAGTTGCCCATGGACCTCCCGGTTGGTCCCGACTACGTGCTCGGCCCCGGAGATTCGGTCAGCATTAATCTTTGGGGCGGAGTTTCGCAGCGCCTCCGCCGTGTAGTCGACGGCGAGGGAAGGATTGCATTGCCGGAGGCAGGCTTTGTCCAGGTATCCGGACGAAGTCTTGGCGACGTCCAGCGGTTAGTGCAAGGCAGTTTGCAGAGCCAATTCCGGGATGTGCAAGCCGATGTCTCTCTAGCGCGTCTGCGCACTATTCGGGTCTATGTTGTGGGAGACGTCGAACGAGCCGGCGCCTACGACATCAGCTCGCTTTCCACGCCCTTGAATGCCGTATTTATGGCTGGAGGTCCTACGTCGCGCGGATCGTTGCGCACCCTCCGCCACTATCGCGGAAATTTGTTGGTTCAAGAGGTGGATGTTTACGATCTGCTGCTGCATGGTATCCGTAACGGGGTTGAGCGATTGCAATCAGGCGATACGGTGCTGGTACCACCTCTAGGTGGAGAAATTACCGTCGAAGGGATGGTTCGCCGGCCGGCAATCTATGAACTGCATGGTGAAAAAAATCTGGCCGAGGTGTTGGAACTCTCGGGTGGCGTCCTGACTACCGGCACATTTCGCCACGTCGATGTCGAGCGCGTGCAGGCGCACGAAAGCCGAACTATGCTGCGCCTTGACATCCCAGAAAATAATAACCAGGAGAGTGTGGAAAAAGCACTGGAGGATTTCGCGGTGCAGGACGGCGACAAGATCAAAATCTCGCCCATCCTTCCCTATGCGGACAAGACAGTCTACCTCGAAGGCCACGTCTTTCGGCCCGGGAAGTACGCTTTTCGTGACGGCATGTTGATTACTGACTTGATTAAGTCCTACGACGATTTACTTCCTGAACCATCGAAGGTACACGCCGAAATCGTCCGCTTGAATCCGCCCGATTACACTCCACAGGTCATCGCCTTCAATCTCGACGATGCCTTGAATGCGAGTCATAGTAATACCAATAAAGACCAGCCGGTCGCGCTGAAGCCCTTCGACACGGTACGTGTTTTCTCCCGCTTCGATTTTGAAGACCCACCCATCATCACAGTGACAGGGGAAGTGCGCGATCCGGGCGATCACCTGACCAACGGCGCCGCTCGTGTGCGCGATGCTGTGTACCTCGCCGGAGGACTGACTTCCGACGCGTCGACCGATTCCGTGCAGATTTTCCGCCGGACTGGCGACAACAAACTCATCGTACTGAGCGTCAACCTGCTGCAGGCGCTCGCGGGCGACGACAAAGACAATCTTCCGCTTGAACCTAAAGATCGCTTAATCATCCACCGCAATCTCGCCAAGGTCGATCCGCCAACCGTCACCATCGAAGGCGAGGTAGGGCGCCCCGGAAAGTACCCGCTCGGTCAGGACATGACTGCCGCTGAGTTGGTTGAGACGGCTGGCGGCCTTAAGCGCGGCGCCTTCACTGAGACGGCGGATTTGACGCGCTATACCGTGGAAGGTGGTCAAAAGGTGGTCGGCGAGCATGAGACGGTTGCGATCGGGCGCGCGATCGAGGGCGAGCCGGACACCGATATGCGTCTGCACGATGGCGACGTGCTCACCATCCGCCAGCTCGCCGGCTGGCGTGATGTGGGGGCTACCATCACAGTGAACGGTGAAGTAATGCATCCCGGTACCTACGGGATAGAGGAAGGTGAACACTTAAGTTCAATTCTCGAGCGTGCCGGAGGTCTGCGGAGCGATGCTTATCCTTACGGCAGCATTTTCGAACGAGTGCAGGTTCGCGAACTCGAAGAGCGCAACCGTGCTGAATTCATGCAGAACCTCCAGGATCAAGGCGCGTCTTTGAAAGCCGTTCCAGATGGCGATGCCGACCAGAAAGCCGCCAAGGATGCTGCGCTCATGCAGTGGCAGGCGACCGTGGAGCGTTTGCAGAATACTCCACCTGCCGGACGCATGGTGATCCACATCTCCAGGGACTCCAAGCGTTGGCGAAATACTTCGGCAGATATTCAGGTGCGTGCGGGAGATACGATCTTCATTCCGAAAGTCCCCACATCCGTCATGGTCAATGGCGCCGTTTACAACCCAACTGCCGTCTCTTACAAGCCGGGCAAGTCTGCGGGATGGTATCTGGGGCAGGCGGGCGGCCCGAGCAATACAGCATACAAAAAGGGCATTTTCGTGATTCGCGCCGACGGTTCCGTCGCCGGAGGTAACGGAGGATTATTCGGCGGAGGAGTAGAAAGTGCTGTACTGCGGCCCGGCGACATGGTCGTCGTACCCGAGAAGGCCTTCAGCGCTAATTCACGATGGAAGAATATCTTGCAGGCGTCCCAAATCTTGTCTGCCGCAGCGATTGCCGTTGAGGTGGCTCGATAGCTACTAGGCCGCCGCATGAGGCTTTGGTTTTTTTTAGTGGTGCTTGTGATTCTCCTGCCAGTTAAACAGAGCAAGGCTCAGACCGATTCGGGGCCGCGCCAGATTTATCGCGCTCATCACGTTCCTGAACCAGCCAGCGCGGAATGGGGGAGCTTTGAAGACTCGGACCCAGACTCAGACAAGAAAGATGAAGACGATAAAGTCCGCAATCCCAAATATATGGGGTCGCCCAACGTGCCTCTCGATAGCTGGGTGTATCCGGCGGTGGAGAAGCTAGTGAGTCTCGGCTATATCAAAGGTGCATTTCTTTCTTTGAAGCCGTGGACTCGCATGGAAACGGCGAGTCTGGTAAGCGAGATCGAAGACGATCTGGTTGACGAAAGCGTCCTCCCTGCAGAGATAGCCGGGATCAACGGACGACTCGAAGAGGAATTCACTTACGAACTGGGACTGCTCGACGGCAAATCGAACAAAACAGCGAGAGTGGAATCTGTATACGTCCGGCCAGTTTCGATCAGCGGACCGGCGCTGACCGATAGTTATCATCTCGGCCAGACTATTTCTTACGATTACGGCAGACCTTTCCGTGAAGGCACCAATGGACAAGTAGGCACTTCTATGTGGGCGGCCGCCGGCCCCCTCGCAGTTTATGCTCGCGGAGAGTTTCAGCACGCACCGTACGCTCCGCCGCTGTCGAATGCGGTGCTCAACGTGATTGGCTTGCGTGACATGGTGCCAGTTCCGCCGGCTACTCCGTTTGCTCCAGTCAATCGGCCGCATCTGCTGGAAGGATACGCCGCACTCACTCTGGATGGATGGCAGATCTCCGCCGGCAAGGAGAGCCTCGATTGGGGGCCCGGGCCCGGTGGCTCGTTGTTGTGGAGTAACAACGCCGACCCGGTAGAAATGGTACGAATCGTAAAAGACATGCAACTGCCAATCGTAGGCTCCGTGCGCGTAGATCAATTCATAGGCGTGCTCCGCGGACATAACATCATTCCCCATCCCTATATCTACGGTCAGAAGATCAATTTTAAACCGCTGCGTTGGTTGGAACTTGGGTTCGGACGTACAGTCACAATCGGTGGCCGAGGAGGAAATCCGCTAACCGTTGGGAATTTCGTCGACAGTTTCTTTGGGAGGACCAACCAGACCAAGTCGGTGCCAGGCGATACGCATACCAGCATGGATTGGGTATTTTACATTCCGAAGGTCCGGAATTATCTCGTCTTTTACGGCGAGTTATATGCCGATGATGATCCCCTCCCCATCGTGAACCCGCCGAAAAATCCGTACCGTCCGGGAATCTATCTGACGCATTTCCCAGGTATTCCAAAACTGGACCTGCATCTGGAGACTGTTTCGACTGAGTCTCCCGGATTTTTCAATTTCGGCGGTCCTAACAAAGGCAACTTGAATTATTGGAACCAACTTTACCGCGACGGATACACCAACGAAGGGAACCTGATCGGCAATACGGTAGGCCGTATGGGCATTTCGAATCAGGGCTGGCTCACTTACTGGATATCGTCGACCAGTACGCTCCAGTTTTCTTGCAAGACAAACAGTGTGAGCGCCAATTTCATTCCTGGGGGCGGGGATTGGCAGGATTACCAGCTGAATTACAACAAGTACTTGAAGTCGGGGCTCTACTGGAAGAGTCAAGTGCAGTACGAACACATTTCGCGCTACCCAATACTGTTCAATTCCTCACGCGGAAATGTCGTGGCGATCTTCGAATTTGGTTGGACTCCCACCAAGCGATGACGAGGCAGCGCGGAACCTAAGCATCACGATTCACCCGCAAAACCCCGCAAAAGCAAAAGACCTCGCGAAAGATTAACGATTAAAGATTAACGTGCACTCCTCAATCGGCGTAACCAGCTCACGAAAAACAAAATCAGGTCCGGCTGCGGATCTGGCTCTGGTCATGCCCGGCCCACGGCGTACTTCCGCTGCGCGGTTCCGAAGTCACCTCACAAAACTGGAAGCGCTAGCCGATTTCGTGACCGTGATTGGCGCGACCACGTCGGCCTATGCGGCATACTATTTCCTCGGATTGGGCAGGCAAGCTCATTATCCGCGTTCGGTTGTTTTTGGCGTCTCCGCCACCTTCGCAGCCGTGATCGTTTTGATGTTGGACCGCGTGGGTGCGTACTCCCGCGGAACCAGTTTGTTGCATGTGCGCGAAACGGAGCACGTTCTCCGCGTGTCCATGCAGGCGCTCGGCTTCATACTGGCCGTAAGTTTCTTCACCACCGTCCTGTTTCCACGCTGGCTGCTGGTAATTGCCCTGGGCATGGTGCCCCTCTTTCTTTTTCTCCAAAAATATCTTGTTTATATGCTGGTGCAGCATTTGCATGCTAAGGGCTACGGAATCGAACGGGTTCTGATCTACGGCTCGGGAAGCACGGGGCGCCGCGTCTATTCAGTTCTACGCCGTTCTCCTAAACTCGGTCTGGAACCGGTGGCGTTTGTCGACGACAATGCCATGAAAGTTGGCAGTTCAATTTTTGAATTAGGCTACGAAAACCGGCGTTCCGCTTCTGTGATGCAAGGTCCAATGACTCGCCACTTGGTTATCCAGTGCGCCGCCGACCTGATCGTGATCGCGATTCCTTCTCTCGAGCGCGAGCGGTTTCATCAGGCAGTCGGAGAAGCAAGGGCGGCCAACGCACGCGTTTCCTTCGTCCCGAGCCACTTCCTGCACTCCTATCCGCTTGTTGACTTTCAGGATATTGACGGTGTTCTGCTGGCCTCATTCAGTCACAGCCCGCGACGCTTTTCCTACGAGCGGGCGAAGCAAGTCTTCGACTTTTGCGGCGCGGCAGCTCTGTTGGTTATTTGTTCGCCACTTTTCCTTTTTCTCGCCGCGCTGATCAAACTCGATTCCAAGGGACCAGCACTATTTCGACAGGAACGGGTGGGATTGAACCGGCGCAGGTTCCGAATGTTCAAGTTCCGCACCATGTATGTGGATGCCCCCGTCTACGCTTATTCCCCAAGAGAATCAGACGATCGCCGTATTACCCGGCTTGGCCGCTTACTCCGCCGCACGAGTCTGGATGAACTTCCGCAGCTATTGAATGTGTTGTTGGGAGACATGTCGCTGGTGGGGCCACGTCCGGAGATGCCGTTCATCGTCGAAACCTATGCCGAACGCCATTCTCAGCGTCTCCAGGTAAAGCCAGGCATCACAGGTCTGTGGCAACTCAGCGGAGACCGCAACTACCTTATTCACGAAAACATGGAATATGACCTCTACTACATTCAGCATCGTAACTTTTTCATGGACCTAGCGATCCTGTTGCACACCACGATCTTTGCCATGCGGGGAATATGAACGAGGCTAAGGACCGACTGTGGAAAGCCTAAGACAAAACGCAGCGATCCATGAGATGGATCCGGTCACAGAGATCGAGTTCCCTTCGCCTTCGATATCTGCCGAACCCGGAGCAAACCAATCCGCAGCCGACGGATTGGCGATTCTGCGGCTGCTATGGGAAAAACGTCAGGCACTCCGCCGGGTTGCAGCGTGGGCGTTCGCGGTCAGTATCGTTATCGTGCTCCTCATGCCGAACCAATACGAATCCTCGGTCAGCATCATGCCGCCAGAGTCTATGAACAGTAGCGGAGCGATGCTAGCTGCTCTGGCTTCGAAAGCTTCTCCGGAACTTGCAAGCATGGCTGGAGGTCTGTTGGGAATGAGGGGGTCGGGCGCTCTCTTCGCCGAACTATTCCGAAGCCGCAGCGTACAGGATAGCGTGATTGACAAGTTAGATCTGCAGAAGGTCTATAAGTCCCGCTACAAGCAAGACGCACGCAAGAGGTTGGACAGCCAAACAGGTGTCAACGAAGATCGCAAGAGCGGAGTGATTTCGGTGACTGTGACCGACAAGAGTCCACAGCGCGCGCGAGACATCGCGCAAGCGTATGTAGAAGAGCTGAACCGCCTCCTTGCCCAAGTCAGCACTTCATCGGCCCGTCGCGAGCGCATCTTCATCGAACAACGCCTCACCGCGGTCAAGGCTGACCTTGAGGATGCGGAAAAACAGTTTGGCGCTTTTGCCAGCAAGAACTCCACGCTAGACATCAAAGAGCAGACGAAAGCGATGGTGGAGTCCGCAGGCGTCCTACAGGGCCAACTGATCGCGTCAGAGTCGGAGCTGCAGAGTTTGGAGCAGATCTATACCAGCAGCAACATCCGCGTCCGATCGTTGCAAGCGAGGGTCGACGAGCTCAAACGCCAATTGCAGAAGCTCGAAGGGACGGACGCTTCTTTAGTTTCATCTGGGATTTCGGATGGCTCGCATTCAGACGAGATGTATCCTCCTATCCGCAAGCTGCCATTGCTTGGCGTTGAGTGGGCTGATCTTTATCGCCGCATGAAGATTCAGGAAACGGTTTACGAGTTGCTGAATCAACAGTATGAACTGGCGCGAATCCAGGAAGCGAAGGAGATCCCGACTGTCAACGTAGTTGACCAGGCCAATGTGCCAGAGAGGAAGTCATCTCCGCACCGGCTTTTGATAGTTCTGGGGTTGACGTTTTTTTCGGTGATCGGCGCAGCCGTGTGGATTATCGGATCCGAACGCTGGCAACACATGGATCCGCACGATCCAGGGAAGTTGTTAGCGAAGAGCGTGTGGAAGACCACCTCTGATCACGGAACGGCGCTATTGAATCGACTGAGGGCACCTCTCATGCGCAACGAATCGCGCAACAATTCGATTACGCAGTATGACAACGACAAGCTGTGAACTCCACTGTTCAGACAACGCCTCAGACAACGCCAAGACTGCTAGGCTTCGAATTGACCGCGGACCGGGTTAGAACTTGGGGAATCAAGTCTGGTCTTTCCATTGTCGATCAGGGTCTCGTCTCTAGCGCCGGCTTTCTGCTGAGCTTCCTACTCGCGCGCTGGCTGAACAGCGAAGTCTACGGAGCCTTCGCTGTGGCCTTGGCCACGCTGCTATTCCTCAGCGGTTTCCACAACGTCTTGGTTCTCGAGCCCATGAACGTGATGGGCCCGGCGCGATACTCGGATCGGGCACCGCTTTACTTTGCGGCTCAATTGCACATTCACAAATTGATGGGAGCTTTGCTCGCAGGCACTCTGCTGCTCGTAGCGCTGGTCATGAAACTGCTGGGAGCAAACCACGAACTGGTGGCCGCTACTGCGGCAAGTGGCGTCGCTCTGCCATTTTTCCTGATGCTTTGGGTGGCGCGCCGGATGGCATACATGGTGCAGCGACCCGCGGTCGCGGGTACCGCGAGCGCCATCTACTTTCTTTTGACTTTGTTCGGATTGCTCGTCCTCCACAAAATGAGTGTGCTCTCCCCCGCGACCGCATTCCTTATTATGGGGACTGCCAGCCTCTTGTCTGCTGTCCTGCCTATGTGTCTACTCGGAATTTCAGGCGCGAAAACAGATGATCTGATCTCTTCGAAAGCATGTTCCTGGAAAGCAGTAGCTAAAGAGAACTGGAATTACGGCCGCTGGCTGGTGTTAAGCACCGGGTTATTTTCTGTAGCAGCCCAGGCTCAGACGTATCTAGCCGCGGGACTCTTGGGTCTGGGGGCAGCGGGAATTTTTCGCGCCATGCAAGTGCCCTCGCTAGTGATGACACAAATTGTCACCGCAGTTGGTGTCTTGGTTTTGCCCTCTATGTCTCACGAATTTGGGTTGGGGCAGCTCACACGGTTGCGGCGGAAGGCAGTGCTGGCATCGACCTTCCTGACTCTGATCGCACTCGGATACGCCGCCATCCTCCGGTTCCTTGCCGGTCCTATTGAGCACCTGCTGTATAGCGGGAGGTACTCTTCATATACGCGGCTGATCCCTATCCTGGGATTGGCTCCCGTGTGCGCGGGCCTCGCTACCGGCTTCTCAATGGCAGTGCGAGCATCACAGAAACCTCATCTTGATCTTGTAGCCAATCTGATTTCTGCGCCGGTGGGGCTGATTGCGGCAGCTATGTTCATCAGACGATGGGGTCTCAACGGTGCAGCATTCAGTCTGGTAGCTGCGTTCGCGGTTTACGCTGCAGTCTTTTTCTGGTCGTTTCGCGGGTCTTGTTCGGCAAGGCGAATGAATACCAATGTCGGATTTCGCTGATAGCGTAGCGCCGCTGCTTTTTTGGACCCTAGCAGCAGTGGCGTTGATCGCTCCTCCTCGGTGGGCACTGTTCAGCTACCTATTACTAGCCCAGGTTGATCTCTCGGCGTCTGACTTCGCCTCTGCATCCACTCTGGGATTGGACAACGCCTTCAGAATTGTCGTGATTCCAACAGTCTTATTGCTCCGGCTTCGGTCGACAGCGCCTGCTCCGGCGATCCCCGACGCTTTGTCGCGCTGGTGGCTGTTGTTTGCCGCCTATGTCGCAATCGCATCATTCTGGAGCCCGTTCCCGCTTTCTGCGATTAAGATGATTGGCTATCTCTACTGTTACTCTGCGCTGTTCATTCTCTTCCGGCGTGCATGGGCGCAATCCTGGTTCAGTATCAGATTCGTTATCGCCAATCTGGGCGCGGCTTTGTGTATTGCCGCCGCCCAGACTTACGTACTGGGCGATTTGGCCAGTCCTGAAGGCCGACTTACCAGTTTTGACGACCCCCAGAATTTCGCTGCATATTTGATCTCGATTGCTGCCATTGTCTTGTTTGCCCGCGAGAATGAGAAGGGTGCGCTGCGTTGGTTTGCCCTAGCCGCCGCCGCTGGCGGCATTGTCTTGACGGGCAGCCGCTACGTGCTGATCGGGCTTGTCATGCTCGCGGTGCTTTCTTTCCTGAGGCAATGGTTTGAACAAGGTTCGGGAGCAAAGCTTAGTGCCTTCGTTAAAAGGATTGTCTTTGTAGCTGCTGCCACCTTACTTCTGGTGACTGTGATCGTCCGTTTCGCACCAGAGAACCGCTTAAACGAATTAGTGGATTATGCGGGCACGAGTTCGTCTTCCTATGAGGATGTGGGCACTTTCGCTTGGCGTGTTCTTATCTATGAAGAAGCGATTGATCAGATATTGAATCGCACGGCGGTGGGCTTGTTGTTCGGCTCAGGAACCAGCAGTGCGGGCGGCGTGAAGGTCGACGTCTACTCCCACCAATTCACCCTAGAGGAAGTTGATGCCAATCGCTCCATGCACGATGAATTTTTGCGCGCCGTCTACGAATGGGGAATCGTGGGCCTTGTGCTGCTTCTTGGGTTCCTTGGGTCAACCTTCAGTTTTTGCTGGAGACGGGCCAAGGCCACCAGGGAAGTCTCGACCTTAGCGTACATAGCCTTGTTCCCGACGCTACTCCTTGGACTAGGAGTGGAGAACATTCTTGCCAACGCGGGTCACCCTGCAGGAACTGGATATCTCCTGGTCTTCACTTTCTCGGCAGCCGCGCCCGCTGGATCGCGTTCGTTGCTGGCTACGGCGAGACATCCGATGTTGGCAGGAGGAATGGCGCCAAATTTCACTGCTGCTCGTGTCGAAAAACACTTTCCTGCTTAACAACGGATAGAGATGTTTGCTATGGAAGCATACCAGGCTCAACAAGCGGTGCCGGTCAAACCTGATGTGCTATTTCTCCCGTTGCGAGTCGCGATTCTCACCAACTTTATTCCACCTTACCTGTTGCCGGTTCTACGGCGACTGGCGTCTCAAGTAGCCGACTTACACATTTTTGTGAGTACAGAGATGGAGGCCGACCGTTTCTGGAAGCTGGATTGGGACGGCCTTCAGGTCACCATTCAGAAAACAATGACGACCACGGTTCGTCGACGACATCCCATCGGATATTCTGTACCAGGCTATTTGCATTTTTCATACGATACAATCCCGCTGCTCAGTCGCTACAAACCCAACGTAGTCATTTCGAGTCAACTGGGCCCGCGAACTATGCAGTCATTCCTCTATTGCAAGATGTCGCAGGATGCTCGCCTGATTACCTGGGCAGATCTTTCGGAACAGAGTGAGTGCGGAACTGGAAAGGCACGCTCGGCAATCCGCCGCATTCTACTGCAGTCCTCGGACGCGATATTGGTAAACGGATCGAGTGGCGCTCGGTATGTTGAACGATTGGGTGCCCGTGCGAAGGTGGTTTTCCGAGTGCCCTTCGTGCGTGACATGAACGGCTTGAGTTCGCTACCGGCGACCCGCGAAGGTGCGGTAAATCGCCGCCTCTTGTACGTCGGCCAGCTAATTGAACGTAAGGGTATTCACTTGTTTCTGGCCGCACTGGCGCGATGGAAACATCGACATCCGCAACGCTCTTCCGAGTGTTGGATAGTGGGAGAGGGGCCATTACATCACGACCTCGAACGGAGCGCTCGCTCGCAAAACCTTGATGTGAAGTTCCTCGGCTTCATGCCGTTCGATGACATCTTCAGAATTTACGGGTCGGCCGGAATCTTCGTTTTCCCCACGCTCGAGGATACTTGGGGAGTGGTAGTGAACGAAGCTATGGCGGCTGGACTCCCCGTGTTAGGCAGCCGATTCAGCCAGGCAGTCGAAGAACTTGTCGAAGACGGCGTCAACGGATGGAGCTTCCGGCCGGACCAGCCCGAAGAAATGGATGTAACACTGGAACGGGCTTTGAATACGTCAGAAGCTGCCCTCCAGCAAATGCGGGTAGCCGCCCGTTCTCGAGTGGCACACCTGACTCCCGAATTCGCCGCGAATCGAATGCTTGAAGCAATCGCAGCCGCGAGTCAGTGTTGACTTCTTGTAAGACATCCTTTGATGGGAAACACCGAGGATCTCTGGTTGTGCGATTAAGTCGGCAGGCTCAAGGACTACAGTGCGCGTACTAATCGTTCACAATGCTTACCAGCAGGCAGGTGGTGAAGACGCGGTAGTTAGTGCGGAAAAGGCTCTCCTCCTGCAAGCGGGCAACGAAGTTAACCAATATCTTCGAGATAATAATGAGATTAAGTCTGGAGGCACTTGTTCCAACATTACTCTGGGCTTTCGGACGGTTTGGTCCTCTGGCGCTCGGAATGAATTGCATCGGCTGCTCAAAGAGTGGAAGCCCGACGTCGTCCATTTTCACAACACATTTCCGCTCATCTCGCCGGCAGCCTATTACGCCTGCCGGGAACTCGAGGTGTCCGTTGTCCAAACACTCCACAACTACCGGCTATTCTGCGCGGCAGGCGCCTTCTTTCGCGATGGCCAAGTGTGTGAAGACTGCCTCACAAAAAACCACTGGCAATCGGTGCGACATGCTTGCTACCGGCAATCGCGCAGTGCCAGCGCAACGGCGGCGGCCATGCTCTCCTTTCACCACTGGTACGGAACCTGGAAGAACCTGGTTGATCGCTACATCGCACTCTCGGAGTTCTCTCGCACAAAGTTTGTAGAGGCCGGCCTTCCCGCGGAGAAGATCGTCGTAAAACCCAATTTCGTCCTCCAAGACCCAGGAGTTGGCGCCGGATCGAGAGCCTATGCCGTTTTCATCGGACGCCTCTCGGAAGAGAAGGGATTGCGGACACTGCTGCAAGCGTGGGGCCGAGTAAATCCCAATTATGCGCTGCGGGTAATCGGCGATGGTCCGCTTTTTAAAGATCTTCAGTCGGAGATAAGTCGCTCGGGTCTTTCGAATGTTCATCTGAATGGACGTTTGCATCGTGAGGCGTCCCTTGAGGTCTTGCGGGGCGCGAAGGTTCTCATCTTGCCTAGTAACTGCTACGAGAATTTCCCGATGACGATTGCCGAAGCTTACGCGTGTGGAACTCCCGTCATTGCATCTCGTCTCGGAGCCATGGCGGAGCTTGTGGCGGACGGTCGCACCGGGTTGCACTTTTTCCCAGGTAACGCAGACGATCTAGCGAAGAAAGTTGAGTGGGCATGGGCGCATTCAGACGAAATGCTCGAAATGGGGTGGAATGCTCGCGCGGAATACGAGGCGAAGTATACCGCGAAACGCAATTACAAAATGCTGATGGAAGTTTACCAACGGACCGTGCAAGAAGCGCGAAAGCCGTTGACTTCCTATGATCGGAAGGTCTTGCCCGTCGCGGATTAGAGCATTGGACCCTGAACCCTGCACTGTGCTGCCTGTAACCCCGTGCTTTTGAATAGAAGCTGCTGTTCCTGAGAGAATTTCGAATATGGAAATTCTGAATATGCCGGTGACTGGCGGGACAGCGCCTCGGCATGCTTGGCGGACAGCCAACAAACTCGCAGGCTTTGCGCTCGGCTGGGTCGGATTGAGTCCCCGAAATTCAGAATGTCGTCGATATTTGGACGTCGGGTGCGGGAATGGTTTCATCACAGAACTTGTTGCTCCAGACTTTGACGAGGTGGTCGGCATAGATATGGAGAAAACACGGTTGGACGACTTCCGCGCGCATGTCAGCGAAAAACCCAACTTCCAGATCTTGTTGATGTCGGCAGCGAAGATTGAGTTCCCGAGCGAGTTCTTTCCATTCATAACTTCTTTTGAGGTTCTTGAGCATGTCCCGGCCCTCGACGCAAGTGCACGGGAGGCGGCTCTACCCCCATAAAATCCCACTCTTGCCCTACATTCGCCCACTCCACAGGAAGTGGTCCCTCGCAAGAGTGTTCTACTCAGCCGAGATGGACCGGCTCTTCATCTCTCAAGGTATGGAGCTTTTGGGGACGAGCTACATAGCGCCACAATTCGAACGGGCTGCGGCACAGGCAAATTCATGGGAAAGCAAGTTTTCGTTTCTAAAAACTATGCTCAGTCGATGTGAAAATATTCCAGTCTTAAGAGCTCTAACGGGAGTCTCGATGCTGAAGGCATATCGAAAGTCGCCTTAGTTAACTGATCCGCTAGTTTGTACGGTATTTGTCACCCTACTAACTACCATAAGTAATTTCTGTATTCACCCACTGACAATCCTAAGGAGGGCATCCCATATGCCAGCTAGACATCGTGTGCTTGTTACCGGCGCCGGAGGTTTTATCGGGCACCATCTCGTAAAGAGGCTTAGAAGCGAAGGCCTGTGGGTGCGAGGCGTCGATATCAAGGAGCCGGAATACGAGGCATCCGCGGCGGACGAATTTGAGTTACTCGACCTTCGAAAATGCGACAACGCTTTGCTGGCGACGCGAGGTGGAATCGACCAAGTGTATAACCTGGCGGCTGATATGGGAGGCATTGGGTACATCACCGCGTCGCACGCCGATATCTCACGCAACAATATTCTGATCAATGCCCACATGCTCGATGCCAGCCGCTTGAACGGAGTGTCCCGCTTTCTGTTCTCCTCATCTGCTTGCGTGTATGCCCAGTCCAAACAACAGCTCCCGGAAGTGACTCCTTTGCGCGAAGAGGACGCCTATCCTGCCGATCCCGAGCCCGGATATGGATGGGAAAAACTATTTACCGAAGAACTGTGCCGTTATTACTGGCAGGACTATGGATTCGAAACTCGAATCGTGCGGTTCCATAATGTGTACGGTCCGCTGGGGACATACGAAGGCGGCAGAGAAAAAGCGCCTGCCGCAATATCGCGTAAAGTGGCCCTAGCCAGGGATGGTGGCGAAATTGACATCTGGGGCGACGGCGAGCAGACGCGCTCTTTCATGTATGTGGACGACTGCGTCGAGGGCATGCTGCGGCTCATGGCATCCGGCTATCGGGAACCTCTGAATCTGGGCACAGATCGTCTGATCACAATCAATGAACTCTTCGAACTTGTCGCTAAGATCGCCGGCAAGCAACTGACCGGTCGTCATGATCTGACAAAGCCCCAGGGAGTGCGCGGTCGCAACAGCGACAATAGTCGCTTGAGACAAGCCTTGGGATGGGAGCCTTCTGTGTCGCTCAAAGAGGGGCTGACCGTCACATACCGATGGATTGAGAATGAATTACGCCACGCCGGACGCCTCGCCGACATTGCCACAGCCCGCAGCGCCGCCTGAGAATCGCGCCAACGTGCTTGGCGTCGGTGTGCACGCGATCGACCTTCCCCGTGCGGCAGGCATTATCGAGAATGCCATTCGCGAAGGCAGGAAGGGATATGTTTGCACCACCGGCGTGCACGGCGTGATGGAAGCACAACGGGATCCGCAGTTGCGCAAAACTCTTAACCGCGCTCTCCTCGTGGTCCCGGACGGCATGCCAACTGTGTGGATTGGGCGCATGCAGGGTTACACCGCGATGAAGCGAGTTTTCGGTCCTGACCTGATGCTCGAGGTGTGTCGGCGTTCGGCAGGCAACGGAATCCGCCACTTTCTCTTTGGCGGGAATCCAGGAATTGCCAATGAACTCGCGGAAGCCTTGCGGCGCAGGTTTCCTGGAATCAAAGTAGTTGGCACCTTTACACCTCCATTCCGCGTTCTTGAGCAATCCGAGCAACTTGCCCTTGAAAAGCAGTTGGAAACGGCGCAACCGGACATTGTTTGGGTGGGACTTAGCACGCCGAAGCAAGAAAAGTTTATGGCCGACAACATCCAGCGGCTAGCATGCAAAATAATGATTGGAGTAGGCGCAGCTTTTGACATTCACACCGGCCACGTGAAAGACGCGCCGAACTGGGTCAAAGGTGCGGGGCTTCAGTGGGCCCACCGTCTCTGCCAGGAGCCACGGCGTCTGTGGAAACGCTACCTGGTGAACAACTCAACTTTCCTGGTTGCGATCGGCCTTCAACTCGCAGGACTACGCTGCCATACCCTTCCACCTTCCTCCCCACCCTCCTGAGCGGCTGTCGTTTGCCAATTCCGTTCTGACTCGACGGCTCATGGCTAGTCGAGGCATCCGTTGCACTGACATGATCCGAAGATCAAAAACGGCTACCGCTTTTATTTGGAGCTTCATTGAGCGGATCGGAACGCAAGTGCTGCGTTCTGTCTTCGCCATAATTCTTGCGCGTCTGCTTTTGCCAAAGGACTTCGGGATGATTGCCTTGTTGTCTGTTTTCATCGGCATTGCCGACGTCATCATGACAAGCGGGTTTGGCACCGCCCTGATTCGGAAGAAATTCGTGAGCAGGGTCGATGAATGTTCGATTTTCTATTTCAATGTCATCGCCGGCGTGATTCTGACAATGGTCTTGTTCTGTGCCCTGCCTTATGTGGCCGAATTCTACCAGTTGCCTCAGTTGACATTGATTGGACGCGTCGCCTCTTTCGATGTGCTGGTCACTTCCCTGTGTATCGTGCCAGGGTCATTGTTGGTCAGGAAGCTTGATTTCCTCACCCTATGCAAGGTTTCCATCGCTTCGATCGTCGTTTCGGGCGTCCTGGGAGTCGTATTGGGGTGGAGGGGATTTGGTGTTTGGAGCATTGTCGCTCAACAGCTTTCCGGCAACTTGGTATATGTCGCGCTGTTGTGGATACTGACGGAGTGGCGACCTGTCGCGGGCTTTAGCTTCCAGTCGCTCCGCAGCATGTTCGGTTTCGGTTCGTCATTTGCTTGCATCAGCTTGCTTGACGTGCTTGCCAGAAAGCTATCCTCCGCAATCATAGGCAGGCGATTCACAACGACTGACGTTGGACTCTATTCACGAGCTACACAGCTCGAGGAGCTTCCCGTGATGACCATTTACCTTGCGGTATCACGACCCAGTCTTGCACTCTTCGCGTCGTCGCAGGACGATAAAGCAGATTTAGCGTATCGTTTTCGCTCCGCGCTCACCCATCTGGCGTTAATCGTTTTTCCGGTCATGGCCGGCTTGGCAGTTGTCGCCAATCCGCTGGTTGTGGTTTTGCTGACCGCAAAATGGCTCGAATGTGTGCCGCTTCTTCGCTTGCTTTGTGCAGTTGGAGTTTTTCTTCCCCTGCAGAGACTTAACCTAAACGTAATTGTCGCTAAAGGTCATTCAACTTTGTTTCTGCAATTGGAATTCGCGAGAACCGTGTTGGCTGTCATCTTCATTTCGGTAGCTGGATATTTTGGTATCAAAAGTATGATCTTGAGCCAGATTGCAGCGATGGCAGTCACCTGGTTCATCAATAGTGTTTCGGCCGGTCGAACACTTTCCTATTCCTTCGGGAAGCAATTGGCCGATGTTTCACCTTACGCGTTCGCAAGCGGCGTGATGGCTGGGGGCATGATTTGGGCAGAACGCATACCGTTTGGCAACGATATAAACCTGCTGATCGGTCAGACCCTCGTGGGGGCTTGCCTCTACGTCGGACTCTGCTGGATCTTCCGCTTGCCAGCATTTTTGCAGCTCAAGGGCGCCGCGAAAGGAGAACTAGAGAGGCTTCGCCTTTGGGCCGCAGCGTAAGAAAGAAGATGACTCCGAAATGCCCAAATCGAAACCGCCCACATTTTACAAATCGTTGACGCATCTATGACAAGGGGGTACATGCTGTGAGTTAGTCTTGTTCTCACCAGTCGACCAAGGAGGCCGTACTTGTCTCTTGAGCGAATCGTCGTGTTCCTTTTGGCGGAGAATTGCCTGCTGCGCGAAGCTTTAGTTCGAGTTCTGCGAAACAAGGAAGACATTATCATCGCGGATGCGATTCCGTTCTCGACTTCTGCCTTGGAGAAGGTTTCAGTCGCGAATCCCGATGTAGTCTTGCTTGACTCCCCCAGTATCGCCTTGAGTGGTCCCCGCCTGGTTTCGCGGATGAGGCATTCGAGGGCGAACCCCAAGTCAATAATGGTCGGTATGGAAGAAGATGAGGCTACCTTCTTGCAAGCCGTGGGCGAAGGAGTTGTGGGTTACGTACTGAAGGACGCGTCGGCCACCGAGATCGTTCGCGTGATCCGCGCGGTCGCGGCAGGCGAAGCAATTTGTCCATCTCAGTTTTCGTTGTCCTTGTTCCGGTGTGCTGCTCGGGATGTTTGCTTCACTTTCAAACCGCCGCAAAAGACGAAATTTGGCCTGAGCCGTAGGGAGCAACAACTGGTTGGGTTGATTCGTCTCGGACTTTCAAACAAGGAAATCGGAAACCGTCTGAATCTATCGGAGCAAACCGTCAAGAACCATATCCATCGCATTCTGCGAAAGGTTGGCGCCAGCGATCGCCTGGAGATCGTCGAGCAGTGTCAGTCAGAGAGCCCAGCCTTGGGCCTCGTAATATGACTGCTTGCGCATTTGAGCGCCAATTCGGCCCACGTTAGTTTACGTCCATCGTCCGGAGTTCCCTACCAAAGATTTTCGTAGCCAACCACCACCGCACACCGTGGCAGAGTGTCGGGACCAAAGTCTTCGCATGATAGGCGACCCTGGAAGCTATGTAGAAAAGATACTTGGCGTATCGATGAGATGGCCAGAACCGTTTTCTTCGTCCCTGCCTGGTTGTGTCTTGTCCGGGCGCACCGACCGAAGGCATTCGCCTTGGCACAAGAGCATTGCTGAGAACGGCTCGCTTGTCTTGGGAAGACTCGAGCAAAGCGATATGCAACCACACCCCGACTTTATTGCTGCGAAACATCCCTTCCAGCGGCGAACGACTGAACAAGTCAAGCCACTGTTGGACTGGCGGGGGTAGGTTTCTCACTTCTGCTTCTACTTCTTCCGAGAGATCGCAGGCGAACCAATCTTTCGCCAGGCGGAAGCTGATCGCTTCGCTGGACCGTAGCGAATCATTGTGCACTTCTCGCCACCGCAACCAAAAATTCTTATTGGCCGCATTCGTATGCAGAAACCGAGCCATCTCATAAATACGGTGCAGTACCCAGTCTCCACTCAACAGATCTCGCAACGCGTGCAGCGCGGAAAAGCCAAAGTTGTCTACGGGGTCAAGGGCTGGGAAACTGAAGTCCTCCAAATGGCGCAGCATACGTCGCGGCCAGAAGTCCTCAAGACCTTTTGGAGCAAAGCGAGCGTTGGCCTCGTTCCACAGGCAATGATGAAGCTCTACGGAAGGGGGCATCTCAGGATCGAAAGCATTTCCGCGCCATTCCCAGCCTGTTTTGCGAATCAGCGCAGGCAGATGATCCTTGGGAAGCTTTTCAAGTCCCCGGAGAGGCTGGTAGCCGAGACTCAGCAGCGCGTCTTGAGCCCGAAGAATTGACCTCGACGGAGTATAGATATCGATATCGGACTGCATCCTGAGCCGCGGATCTTCAACATATCCGGGATACTGAGCGAAGCCCTTGATTACCAGATACTCAACTTGAACATCCTCGAGCGTCTTCGCGAGTTCCGAATAAGCTCGCTTAATATTGTCAAAACGCCTGGCATTGTCGGCGCCGTTTCGTTCCATTCGCTCGCGAACCCAATCCGGCAAAACCTCTGCATCCCTGCAGTTTCGCCACAAGGGCAGCGTCAGGTGCGCGAGATCACAAAATTCGAGTAGTTCAGGCCAGTCGGATTCGTGTAGGGCTTGCAACGCTTCAGGGCGGGGGCTGCGGAATTGAAGCAACGGCAATAGCGCCGCGAGTAGGGCTGAATTTCGACGCATAGGTTTTCGGCGAAAGCAGGTGCTCTCACTTTCGCGTCGGCTCAGTTTCCTTCCCGGACGAGCATGCCAAGCCGCTCTACAGCCCAATCCAAATCCTGATAGCGCATCTCGAAGACTTTGGTAGTGAGCAGATCGTGAATGGATGCGGTCTGAGCCTGATGAACTTCGTCCTCTCCAAAGCACATGTACTGCTGAAAATATTGCCATGCGATTTCTTTCGGAACGGACAAAAAGCTAGGCGGAGCGGGCTCACGCCGGTTGAGGAACACGATATAGTCGACCTGACATTCCGCTTGCGTTGCGATTTCTGGCAGGATTGCGGTTGCCAGTTCAATCGCCATTTTTCCGGTGGCGCGAGGCGTGACGCGTTGCTCTTTGAGTTCCGGGAAAAGCTCTACCGCTGACTCGCGAAACCGCATTTGGCAGGGATTGCCGACGACGACCCGGCCCCGCCGCTTTCGGATAATGGCGCTGCTATCGTCCGACAGGAATGTCCAGCCGTTGCGTGCACAGGCAAACGCCAGCGACGACTTGCCTGCTCCCGACTCTCCGCACAACAACACTCCCCGGCCTCCATTTTGCACGCAGGCGGCATGAAGTGGCGTCAAGTACAACGCCTCCAGTAAGGTCGATACCGCGGCTTCCAGGAAGTAGTAGCGGAGATAGGCTCTATCCGCGGCCGCCGACTGCGTCAGCCAGGCAAAGGCAAAACCGCGACTCAGGTCGCAAACGCAAAAATTTCCGGCGTCCGCGACGATTGTCAGCAAATTGCCCCGCGATCGGCAGCCCGGCGGCGGAGGGCAGTCCCTCGAACCATCCGCCATGACGCCGATCTCCAGGCGCAGGGGAAGCTCAGAAAATTTCTGGTGAAAACCGCCCCAGCTTTCCTCAGCGGCAGCCAGCACTTCACTGGAGTTCGTTGCAATTTCTAACGCGAACCCCAAGGGATAATACGCACCCCTCAGAGGCAGTCTGAAGTAACTGAGCACAGGATCGGCGGGGTTCACCGCGCCAGCTGTGTTGGTAGTATCCAGAATCAAAGTATCGGACATTGCCATCCTTCCCGGAATCCAGCGTCAACATTCGTACTTCAGGGTAATGGAACCGGACCCACGCAAAATGCCAGTCCGAACGTCCGGACTGTTAGTTTAGCGCCGAAATTTTGGCAACCTTGATTTTCATTTTTTGCAGCGTGCCCGATACCTGCACTTTATGTCCGGCGAACTCTGCCGCTTTATCCTGGTCGTCCAACTGGTAAATCGCTTGTTTGGCCGAATCGTATAAAACGTATTTGGCGCCGAGCTTAATACACTGCGCGGCGCACGAGCTCTTATCGGGGCCCATACTCTTCATGTCATGCATCATCTGGTCATGCGATCCGGCTTTGGCGCAAAGTGAGTCCATAATCTCGCCGGTAATTGTCGAAATATTATTGGAATCGGATTGCGTTGCGTACATGGACCCCGTCACGAGCATGATTGCGAGCAGATTTGCAATGCGGAGGAAAGGTCGTTTGCTACTCATTGGATCGTTAAACCCCTGCTTTCTTAGATGTGATACTGCGAAAAATGTAAATGAGAGGGCTCGTGCATTTGTCAGACCTTTGTAAATTGCTTGTAACGCTTTTCCATATGAGCTTTCCTTGCCGCTTATGTGCCAGTCCGCGAGCCCACTGATGCCGGCCGCGCACTTGGTTATTTCGGCCAGCAGAGTAGAGAGTAGACGGAGCAGGGAAAACCGGAGCAGCCGGTCAGTTGACTCCTCGCATGAAAAGTGACGAAGAGTTAACCCTGCCGTGACAAACTAAGTTTTTGCGGGATTTACTGTCATGGCAGGAAAAGAAATGCGCAACTTCATTCTCGGAATTATCGCTGCATTCCTGCTGCTAGGGCTGGGGGGACTTGCCATCGCGGGCTTTGGTTTCATGCCTACCAACGCCGATTCGAGTCCACCTGCGGCGGAAAAATACATTGCCACGAGCGCGCTCCACGCCGCGATGAATCGGCACGCTCCGCGACTAAGCAATCCTGTTCCGGCAAGCGATGAAAATCTGATCGCAGGCATGAAAATCTACACGATCAACTGCGCCGTTTGTCATGGCACGCTCGATAATCTGCCGAGCCCTTTGGAACATTCATTTTATCCGCCTGTTCCGCAACTCGTTCTGGATCCAACCGATCACCCTCAGTGGCATACTTATTATGTGGTTCGTAATGGTATTCGCTACACGGGCATGCCTTCTTGGAGCCACACACTAAGTGAGCAGGAAATGTGGAAGGTGACAGGCTTCCTCTCGCAAGTTGAAACCCTGCCCCCGGCTGTAAAGGATTATTGGGTCCAGTCTTACGGCGTTCGTCCACCTGGCGCAACGGAGAAGCATAGCCAACCTCAATGAATGCGTTCGCAGCCCGCGGCGCTCCATTCCGCCGCCACATTGCCGGCCGGCTGAGAATGTCGTTATCGCCAATCGGTTTGCCACCCCTAACTGAAATACGACTGACTGAAGTATGGGATCGTCGGAGACGCCCCGCGAGTGTTCTGTTGTCGGTCCCCGCCTTTGACTTCCACGGCGAGCAGTTTCGGGCGTTGGATTCGCTGTACAATTCACAGGTGGAGGGTCGATCGTGGGTTGCCGACGTCTCTTTCGGGGGTGCCGCGGCCATCGCAATCGACTCCGAGTGCGCGAAACAACTGCATAAGAGTTTGTAGATCAAACTGTAATCTTTGCGAACTCCTTACGGATTTTTATTCAATATCCACGAGTCATCATATCGAAGACAGCGCGATGCGAAGCCAAGTGGAAGACGCTCTGGACAATAGCGAGGAGCGAATCCGCCTAATACTCGATTCCGCCACGGAAGCGATCTGTGGCTGCGATTCACAAGGTACTTGTCTTTTCTCAAACCCCTCTGCGGCGCGCATACTCGGATACGACGACCCCGCGCAACTACTGGGGAAAAACATGCATGCGCTGGAACACCATACCCGAAAAGACGGCACCCCCTATCCCCTCGAAGAATGCCCCATCTACGTAGGCTTTCAAAAAGGTGAGAGTGTCCACCGAGACGATGAGGTTTATTGGAGAAGGGACGGCACGAGCTTTCCCGTAGAGTACTGGTCTCATCCTGTCGTTCGGGAAGGTAGAACCCTGGGCGCGGTGATTACCTTTATCGATATCACGGAACGGAAACAGGCGGAAGCGGCGCTGCGGAAAAGCGAGGAGCGGTGGCGGTCCGTGTATGAGAATTCGGCCATCGGGGTGGCGCTGGCAGATATCAACGGACGCTTCCTGGCGGTAAATCGCGCCTACGAGAAAATGCTGGGCTACACCGAAGATGAACTCCGCAAGCTCACGTTTCTAGAGATCACCGAAGAGGATTATCGCGACGCCAACCGAGAGTTGATCAGCGAGCTGTTAGAGGGCAAGCGACAACAGTTTCAGATCGAGAAACAATATCGACGCAAAGATGGCACCCTGCGGTGGGTCAGCAACAACGTTTCTTTGCTTCCGGGTACGGAAAGCATGCCGCGATTTATCATGGCGCTTTCCGAGGACATCACGCAGCGGAAGCAGGCGGAGGCGGCGCTGCGTAAAAGTGAAGAGCGCAACCGCAGCCTGCTTCAGATCAACAATGCCATTATTACGAACCTAACCCAGCCCGCGCTCCTGCACTCTATTTCAGAGGCCTTCCTTCGTGTCGTTTCCTTCGACCGGTGCGCCATTACCCTCTACGAGCCGGAGAGAGATACTTTCCGTTTCCTTGCGGTAGAGGGAGATTTGCTCTCCGACTATTTCCGAGCGGGGCTCGAGGACCGCCGCAGCGAGACCTGCGTCGGCTGGGTGTTCGACCATCAACGGCTTCTCCTGCGCCGCGATCTTGGAAAGGAGCAGCAGTATGCCAATGAGCGCCGCCTCGTCGCAGAGGGTATCCGGTCGATGTGCGTCTTACCCCTGGTTTTCCAGGGAAAGTGTTTCGGCACGCTCAGCCTGGTAAGCCGGGAAAAGGACCGGTATTCGGATGAAGACGCCGCATTCTTGCAGGAAGTGGCGAACCAGGTCGCATTGGCGATTCAGAATATGCAGTCCTTCCAGGAAATTGACAACCTCAAGGCAAGGTTGGAAAAGGAAAACGTTTATCTTCGGGAGGAACTGCGCACCGAGCACAACTTCGAGGAGATCGTGGGCAATAGTCCAGCGCTGCTCAAGGCGCTACATGCCGTCGATCAGGTCGCGCCCACAGATTCAACCGTACTCATTTACGGGGAAACGGGGACAGGGAAGGAACTCGTGGCGCGCGCGATCCACAGCCGCAGCGCCCGCAACGGCCGCGCCCTGGTGAACGTGAACTGTAGTGCCATCTCGGCTGGTCTGGTCGAGAGCGAACTCTTTGGCCATATGAAGGGCGCCTTCACGGGGGCTCTGGAGCGGCGCATCGGTCGCTTCGAGCTTGCTAACGGCGGCACCATCTTCCTGGACGAAATCGGGGAGCTGTCCTTGGAGACGCAAGTGAAGCTGCTCCGCGTTCTGCAAGAACATGAGTTTGAGCCGGTAGGGAGCAGCCGCTCTTTGCGTGTGGACGTGCGCGTGATCGCCGCCACTAACCGCAACCTCCGCGAAGCAGTCGAGGCGGGCCGATTCCGCTCGGATCTCTTCTACCGTCTCAACGTTTTTCCCATCGAGCTTCCCCCTCTGCGAGAACGCCGCTCCGACATTCCGCAACTAGTGGCTTTCTGTGTGACCCGATTCTCTAAGCGGTTGGGCAAGAAGATTGACGGCGTGTCGCGGGAATCGATGGAGAACTTGGTGAACTATCCATGGCCCGGAAACATTCGCGAGCTGCAGAACGTGATTGAGCGCGCAGTTGTCCTGTCGGTGGATCCCACTCTCCGGTTGGACCGCGACCTAATGCCGAAAGGCGTGGCGGATCCTGAGACTGATGTCCCAGGGCACCGGGAACCTGACCTCGATTCTGCGAATCCGCTCCTGACGTTGGACGAGGTAGACCGAAATCACATCCTCGCGGCCCTTCAACATGCCAGCTGGGTGGTAGATGGTCCAAAGGGCGCGGCGAAGATACTGAAACTTCATCCCAACACGCTACGCCACCGGATGAATAAGCTCGGCATCAAGGGATCTCGCCACCGCCCATCGTAGTTCCTCCCACCTCAAACTCACGTGATTACCAAATGTGGTGGCTCCGCCTACCCTGGAGAGTTGGCCGTCCACGCATTCGCGGAACTGGAAGTGAAGGGGCGCAATTTCGCAAGTTATTGATTCTTGATCAATATTGGCTCTGCCGGTATTGCCGGCTGGGTGGAGTTTCCTTCCGACCCAGCATGATTCCGGAAAGGGCACGCCAATTGCTTTTGCTTTACCAAACCGGGAGGAGATTAGGTAGGCGGCGATGCTAAGGGTCACGGTTGTCGAGTCGTCAAGTAGAGCCGTGACCCTTCGGGTAGAGGGCCGGCTAACGGGTTCCTCCGTCGAGGAACTCCGCACGGCATGCGATGTGCACATTATCGCCGATGAGGTCCAATTGTTCCTCGAGTTGTCGGACGTTTCATTCGCTGATGCCACAGGGATCCTACTCCTCAAACAACTGCGGAGTCGCGGTGTCGGTCTTATGCGAGCGAACACGTTTATGGCCGAGCAGCTCAAGGACGGTGCATCCGCTGATCGGAGTGAATATGACTGACGACTCGACAGAATTCGAAGGAAGAGCAGCGGCAAACGATCTCGACCTTGTCCATGCCACCCAGAATGGGGATCTGTCTGCCTTTGAGCAAATCGTAAGGAGATACGATCGCAAACTCCTCAGAATTGCTGAACACGTCACGCGCAATCGAGAAGATTCCCAGGATGTGGTTCAGGAGAGCTTCTTGAAGGCCTTCCAACATTTGGGCGAATTCCGAGAGCATTCGCAATTCTCGACTTGGTTGTTTCGCATCGCGGTCAACCAGGCACTTATGAAGCTACGAAAGCGGCGCACAACCAAAGAGGTGTCTTTCGATGAAGACTTGCAGGTTGCTGAGGACATAGTTCCGCGCGAGATCGCCGATTGGGCTCCTAATCCCGAAGAACTCTACCGGGCGTCCGAGTTACGAGAGATCCTGGTCAAGACGCTAGATAGGTTGCAGCCAATCTTACGAACAGTCTTTGTGCTACGAGACATTGAGGAGCTATCTATAGATCAGACGGCAGAGGTGCTCTCCCTAAGTCCCGCCGCGGTGAAGGCGCGGCTATGGCGAGCTCGGCTGCGACTGCGCGATCTACTAAGCGAGTACTTCAGCGAGCACAGAGAGTATCGTGACCAGCCTCGAACTGGACATAGAAGAAGGGAAAGGGTTGACGGGTTGAGCTTTTCGCACAGACTCTCAGGGTTTGGGATGCGCGCGGAGCCAAGTCATAAGGCGGTAATTGCTTTCCAGTCAATGAATCAATATCTGGAAAAATGACTGGTCATTGACGACCGACACCGGATGCGCCAGATTGTCACGCCAGGCGCAGCACACCCAGTTCGAACTCAGCCGCAGTGCTTCGGTGGAGAAAGGCAAATTCGTAGCGCATCAGGACCGCAAGAAATGGCCGTATTCCGGGAGATTCACCGGAGGGTGATACCTGAAGTTTGAATCAAGCGGCGATCCCGCAGAAACAGGAGAAGTTTATGGCAACCGCTACTTCCTTGACAGCAACCTTGAATGCTCCGATATCTGAAATCGGGCCGGCTCCAATAGAGCGGATTTTACTCATCGGAGAAGATGGTGCTTCGCGGAAAATTCTGCGGCGGCCTCTCTCCCTGGAAGAATATGAGGTCGAGGTCGTCCCCAATGGCGTTAGTGGTCTGGAGATGCTTCGCCAAAAGCCGCCCTCCGCGGTCATGGTCGATCTCCGCCATCCAGGATCTTCGGGATGCGATCATTGCAAGAAAGTTGCGAATCTAATCCCCGGTTTGCTCGTGGCAATTCTTAGCGCGAGCTCCGATGTTGCGGACAACATCACTTTCCCGGAAATAGATGTCGACGATTACGTCACCCTACCGTTCAGGCAAAGTGAACTCGTTACGAATCTGCGCGCTCTGGTTCGGCATGCACCGCGCGTCAGTCCGGAAGATTTGTATGTTTTTGATGATGTAACGGTGGATTTTGCCAAGGCCGAGATCACTCGTTGCGGCGAGAAGATTACGGTCACGGCGAAGGAATTCAAGGCGCTGGAGTTCTTCACAAAGAATGCCGGCCGCGTGATCTCGCGGGACGAGCTTCTCAATAAAGTTTGGGGATACCAGAACTATCCTAGTACACGGACGGTGGACACCCACATCCAGAGGTTACGACAGAAACTGGAGAACAACCCTTCGCACCCGTCACACTTTCTCACAGCACGAGGTATGGGCTATAAATTTGTGCCGTAAGCAGCTTAAAGAGCCGGGACGAAGACAAAGCGGTCCAGCGACTAGGTCCCTGCAGAAAGAGCAGATTTTCCGTTCGAGTTCTCGGGAGCAGCCGCAAGTTCTTTCAGACGAGGTCACCCGCGACCCGTCCTAATCAAAGCCTTTCCAAGGTCTGTCAATTGACCGCACCTCGCACTTCGCGCGTTTCGACAACGATCAAGAAAATAGAGAGGCTTCGAATATGCAACAACTTACTCAATCTTTGGGACGGGAAGGCAACAGCCGTTTTGTAAGCAGCACGGCTGAGATTGTTGCGACGCTCAGGCGAACATCGGCGCTGGTCACAGAATGGTCACAAAACTGGGCCACTCTGCAAAGTTAAGTTGTCGAAAAATGGCAGGGATAAGCTGGTGGTACGCAGCCCTGAAAAGGCTGGCGGCGGCGGTTCAACTCCGTCCCTGGCCACCGTCATTCGAAAGAACTTAGCAACTTGGCTTTGGTTAGCCAAGGTATAGACGCTCTTCACCAGGGTGTCGAATGCGCTTACCTGTACGCTTGCAAACGTAGGATTCGCGTGCAGGAGTTCTTAATTAGTTTAACTTTTAATCGGCTGGATCTTGACCGAGGTTCAGGTCGAGGGGAGCACGATTCCCATTTTGGACCTATCTTCCTGCCGGACCGTTCAGGCGGTCGTGGCCAGGGCCGGTTTCGCGGTCACCGTAGCTACGACCTTGACGGTGGGGCCGATGGTACCGTATTCCTCGAAGCTCTTTAGCCTGACAATGAGGGCAGCGGTGACTTCCTGCCCTTTTCCGACCAACAATACTCCGGCCTTGGTCCGCACCTCGTCTTCCAGGACCATACCAAACGAAACCAACTCATCAATTTTGCAGGTGCGCACAACCGTCTGAGTTTTCTCCAGATCCAATTTCATCTCTCGTAATGCAAAGAAGATTCGCGGATCGAAACTCTTGTTCGCTTCCGACAACTGGCTCGCGGCTTCCTTCTTGGAGAGACCCTTCGCTAGCAGATCATCAAAAGCAAAGATCGCATGTAGCAGGTTGGCTCCGAGCCGGAGGTCGGCGATTTCCGAATTCGCGGCCTCGCGGGCGCTTGCGCCGGATTCATTCTGGTGGGCGATCATCCAGGCGATAGGTTCCATCCGCGGAATTTTCGCCAGTAAGTCATGAGCGATGCCCGGGTGAGAATCGAATCGTGCTTGCTCGCCCGCTGAAATTGGCCTGCCAGCGTGAACCGCCTCAACGGTTTCGGGGTGGAGCGTGAGGCATCCCAGCTGCGACATCATGGCGGCCACCTCAAACCTCCAAGGATTTTCCAGGGCCATGGTTGTGACTATGTAGTGCATATAGCGGCGGACACGGAGGGCGCGCCCGAAGGCCACCGGGTTGATGAGGCCAAGTATCTCCGTGAGTACCTGAATGCTGCCTTGCAGGGTATTTTCCAGTAGGTCCTTTTCCGCTGTGACCAGACGGTACTGCATCAATCCCGCACTCAAAGCTTTCCCCAGAGTCTCCTTGTCGCAGGGCTTGGTGAGAAAGCGAAAAATACTGCCTTCGTTGACCGCGCTCACTGCATTTTGGATATCGGCATTGCCGGTTAGGATGATGCGAATCGTATTCGGGGCGAGATGCTTGATTCTTGCCAATAGCTGGGCGCCATTCATCTCCGGCATATGCATGTCAGAGACCACCACAGCATAAGGTCCAGTCGCTTCCAGCGCGCTTAGGGCGGCTGCTCCACCGACGGCGGTGTCGATTTGAAACTCCTTATGTAATAGAAGTTCATATCCGGACAGCACTTTGCTTTCATCGTCAACCATTAAAATTCTTTCAAGCATGACTTGCGCTCCTTAAAGCAACTTCCTGGCAAGCGTTCGACCACGATGCCATTTGCGTCTGCAGCCCCAACTGGATCATAAGAGGCTCGTCGATCGTCGAGTTTTCTCCGAAGCCGGAGTCCGAATGAATCTGGCTCTCGCAGTGGTCCGCGATGTGAACCGCAATCAGCGCGGAAAATGACTTGGGTTCGGCGTGCGCCGGCTCATGGTGCCAGGCGACCGCCTCGACCACCGAATCGGCCAGTCCCCACAGCCCGAGCAAGTACGCGCCGGCCAGGTTGTGACTGCAACCAAACGCTTCTCCCTCGCACGTCGCCAGCAGAGCTCCGGGCTCGGCGGCGCGGCGTAGAACTTGTTCATACTCGTCAGCAAAGGCGGAGGCCAGTACCAACCGGCCGATATCGTGAAGTAGACCTGCGGTGAAGGCATCATCCATCATCTCGCGTGGGCAGCGCTGCACTTTTGCAATGGCCTTCGCAAAGCAAGCAGTGGCCATACTGTGTTTCCAGAGGAAGCTCATGTCCGGCGCGCCCTGTCCTCCGAAACCGGAAAATACTTCTACGCTCAGAACCAAGGCTTTCAGATTCTCGAATCCGATGATTGCGATGGCCTGGTGCGGGCTGGAAACCGGGCATGCAAGCCCGAAAAACGCCGAGTTCACCAACTGCAACACTTTGGCACACATGCCCATGTCTTGCTCAATCAGGTCACCGATCTCCGTGAGCGATGTTTGGGGAGATCGCAACGCCTCGGTTACCGCCAAATAAAGCGCGGGTAGGCTGGGCACAGTTTTCAGGCGGGAGAGAACCTCTTTCAAGCAGGGATCGTCGAGCGTGTCACGCAAGGCGAACGCGCGGATCAGCCTCTGCTTAAGTTCATCCACGTCACACGGCTTCGACAGGTACTGGTGGCTGGGACCGACGGAACGCAAGATGTTTTCGCGGTCGGATTGCCCAGAAAGAATGATGCGGATGGTCCGGGGAAACTTGGCCTTGACCAACTCCAAAAGTTGGGCGCCATCCATTCCGGGCATGCGCATATCGCTGATCACCACGTCAAATGGAGCTCGCCCCATGGTTTCCAAGGCTTCGGCGCCGCCGTTCGCGAACTGGACTTCCCACTCCGCGCGCATGCTGCGCAGGCTGTGCTGAATACCTTGGAGGATCATCGGTTCATCATCGACGAAGAGGACTCTTTTCATGACCCGAGAGCTCCCATTTCCAGCGGGAGACGGATGAAAAAGGTCGTGCCTTGCCCCAATTCACTTTCAAACCAAAGCTGGCCGTGATGGCGGTTGACTATCGCGGCATGAGCTAACGCCAATCCCTGGCCCGTACCTTTGCCCACTTCTTTAGTCGTGAAAAAAGGTTCGAAGACTCGAGAGCGGATTGCAACCGGAATACCGGCGCCGGTGTCGGCCACCGCGATCCGCGCCCACTCCCCGTCTCGTCGCGTGCTGATCGTGATGGTCCCTTTTCCTTGGCCATTTTTCTCGACCACGCTGCCGATAGCATGGGATGAGTTGATGATCAAGTTAAGTATCACCTGGTTGAATTCGCCCACCAGGCACGGGACAAGAGGGAGGTCGGCATCGAAAGCGGTAACCAGATCAGCGCAGTATTTCCATTCGTGTCGAGAGACTGAGATCGTGGTTTCGATTGCCTGATTGAGGTTAATGACTCGCTTTCCTTCCGAGCCGGGATGCGAAAATTCCTTAAATCCTTTTACGATCTTGGCCACTCGTGATACTCCTTCCAGGGAGTTATCGATGGCATCCGGAATATGTTTTAACAGGTATTCCAGATCACACTTCTGATGGAGTTCGGAGAACTGCTGCAAATGTTCGGGCGGCACTGGTCCGGTGGCGCATTCTGCTTGCACCGTCCCGCAGAAGTTCAGAAATTCCGCAATTGAGTCCCAGGAATCTTTCAGAAACCGGATGTTATGCCCCACGAATTGCGTCGGAGTATTGATTTCATGCGCGATGCCGGCCGCCAGTTGACCGATAGCCTCGAGTTTTTGCGCCTGCCGAAGTTGCAGTTCCAGGCCCATGCGTTCGGTAACGTCGGCCCCGGTAATGATGAATCCTGTGGGACTATCGCTCTCCGTCAGGATGGGTAAGACATTCAAGCCCAATAACCGCGTCTCGCCTTCCCGTTCATAGGGCAAATTGTCACAACGATACGAGGTTTCGGTTCCCAACCAGCGTGCGATCTCGCCTTTCATGTCGGGATTCAGCCATCGAATTCCACAGTCCTCAATCGCCCGGCCCTGCGCGCTGCGGTCATCGACGCTAAAAGTGTTCGTCGCCGTCAAGTTCCACCGCGTAATGCAGCCCCGGACGTCCAGCCCGATCAGGATCGAAGGGATGGAGCGCAGAAACAGTTCGGTTTCCGCGTGTGCGGCTTTGAGTTCAGCGAGGAGTTCACCCTTGACACGGCTGGCAGCTTCCACCTCGTTTTGGGCCTTCTGCATTTCAATTTCGGTTTTCATGCGCTGAGTCGCGTAGCGTATGGCGCGGACCAGCTCGGGTGCCTCGATTGTGCCTTTGACCAGGAAATCCTGGGCGCCCTCTTGCAAAGCCATATCTACTATCGATTCGTCGTCGCATCCGGTCAGCACAACCAGCGGCGTACCAGGCGCAGCGGCGCGCGCACGCCGCACCGCTTCGGTTCCCTGCGCATCCGGCAACCCCAGGTCAAGCACGATAACATCCACGGCATTCGTCGCCAGGTGTCTCTCCGCCTCGCTCATAAATCCCACTTCGGCCAAGGCGAATTTGTACAGCGCCTGCTCATTGAGCATCTCGCGCAGCAGACGAACATCAAGTGAGTTGTCTTCCACGAGAAGAATCCGCGTTAGCGTGTCTGTCATTTATTTCGTGAACCTATGTCACAGAGATCTATCTCGCAAAGCTACAGTGCCGTTTTGGTTGTTCCCTCGATACGAGTAATGGACGGGGTATGCGGGCGAAGACACTGCTCCCTTCACATGACTCTCTCATCGGCGGAATTGACCGTCTCTTTAATGCCTGCCGCCAGGAAAGACCGGGTGGAGGGAGGCTCGGGCTCTGCGAACTCCCAGGAGAGGGTGCTAGGACTTGATCAGGGCGATCGAGGACAGCGCGGCCCAGATCAACCGTGTGCCAATGCGCGTAGACAGCTACTACATAGGAATGGGACGCTGAGGTTAGTTTATGAGCAATCCTACACTTTATAAATCTTCGAGGAGATCAGCGCTGCTATCGGAAAACCGATTCAATTCCAGGCAATTTCGGACGAGGATGCGCGCCAACAGCAGATCGCATGGGGCGCACCGGAACCGCTGGTCGAAGCCCGTCTCTCGATTTTTCGCGCGATTCGCAACGGGCATCTTGCGACCGTTACAGACACGGTCAAACGTGTTCTTGGGCGGAAGCCGATCACGTTCGATCAGTGGGTGCAGGAGAACATCGCAGTGTTTGCAGATCCCGTGCATGCGGTCTGATTTGTGCATGGGGTCGCGAATATCAACAAGGCGGCCGCGTTGTATGACATCCTACTGCTCGGCGGGCTCAAACCAAGCCACTGCACCCTTCGAGATTTCCGGCAGATCGAAGTGCGTGGAACCGTTTTCGAAGCGGCCTGTAATCGTAGTCTCGTCGCCGAGAAAAGGTAAGAAGTGTCCCTGCACCTTGCCTGGCACGGTTATCTCGGCATGTTTCTCCGGAGTTTGTTCGGCGTTTTCTTTGCTGCGCAGGCCCATGAAGTTGGCAAGGAAAACGTGAGGCTCGCCGTCCACATACGCAATCTGCGCGGCAACCATTGGCGACGCCTTTACTCGAATCTTGCCTTCGCCGAGGCTGTCTAGAAAACGCTTTTCACTATTCGGAGAGCTATCGTCGAAGTGACTTTCTGCCGATGCGATGTAACGGGCTCCCGGAGAATCGGCAATATTAACAATGTTGATTGGATTGGATTGGCTTTGTAATTCTTGGCTCAAAGTGCCGGTGGCGATAATCTTTCCAATGCTTCCGGCATAATTCCGTAACGCAGCTGTTTCCTCTTTTGAGAGGATGCGAACATCCGGCAGGATCAAATTCTTACCTCGGAATGTACTGAGCGTCCTCGGCGTCACGATCTGATACTCACGGTGGCTCTGGATCAGGAGCAAGAGTGTGCCCTGGTACGAACGAAGGAACTCTTTCGTAAAGTAGTTGCGTGTCGTCGGAGAAAAATAAACGCCGACCGGATCAATTGGCATCCGCGGACGATAGAAAGTCTTTTCGTGTGCCGCTATCCATGCGAAAACTTGCTTGCGCGTGCCTAGGTCGTTCGAGCCCGACATCACATGCGTTTTCGCATCCCACACATTCGCGCCCGCCATGATCTCCGACATGAAGAGATTTTTCATCGGCTCGGGAGCGGCGACCTTGGGATTGTTTTCCCATGAATAATTCAAGATCCAAGTTGCCTTGCCCTGAGCGAACGCGCGGAAGGTTTGCATGCCGATCTGGTAACGAAACCAATCGAATGGCGTTCGAGATGCCGCCATGTGATCGCCGCTACCAAACTCATACTCGTGCGCAATCGCATCGTTCACCGCATACAGGCTGTACACATCCGCTCCCACACGAACGGCTTCCTCCTCTATGCCCGGATAAATCTCCGGAATCGTCTTGATCTGCGGATTGACGGCCTTTGCTGTCTGGTCAATCTCCTGCATGAAGTCGGTCAGTGACTGAATTCGAAAGTCGACCCAGCGGCGAAAATTCGGATCCGAAAAATCGCCCAGCTTTAGATCGTGCCGTGCATCCAGTCCGGTCTGTTTGCGAAAGGCGGCCACCGTCGCGTCATCGAAGCTCGCCCACGTGTCTTCCCAACCATCGAAGTGCGTCATCCAGTACGGGATATCGACGTAGATGCCGTCAATGCCCGTTGCTGCGATCTGGCGCACGCGCTCCATGTAGATTTTGCGCCATTCCGCCGCATAGGGGCTGATCCACACATCCTCGTCACCTTTTGTAATCCAGAAGGCGTCGCCGCCACCAAAGACTGCTGGTTCGCCGGTGATCTTGCGTTGCAACCAATCGGGATGATCTTTGACCACAGAGTGCGGCACTTGCGCGGCGTTGGCCGTGATGCATTCCAGCCCCGCTATGTAAACGAACGCGCGGTTCCCTACCTGGTGCGCACGGTCGGCCACAGCGCGAATCGCCGCGAGTTTCTCCTCGGGATGTAGGAAACTCTCGTAGCGACCCGGAATGTCGTTATCGACCTCAATGCCGAAGACGTGGCTCTCGCCAGCTTCGCGAACAATTTTTTCGGCATCGTTACGGGCCAACCCCCACGCGCCAATGCGGACGTAATTTGTCCAGTTCTGATTCGGCCAGTCTTTTTTCTCGTCTCGATTTGTCGAACCGTGATTCGTCGAATTCTGATCGTGAGCAATATCCTGACCTATCAGGACCGCGCTCAAAGAAACCAATGCCATCGCCGCAAACGAGGCGCCAAGCTTTTTCATAGTTATTTTCCCGATTACTGCTGGTGGTTCGTGATATCGAACACGAAGCCGGTATTGTTCAGGCTAAGTGGCAAGACGTAGCTGTCATAGGTTGACTGTCCGGCAGCGTTTAAGGCGCGGATCTGATAATTCAGAGCCTTCATGCCGCCGAGGCGCGCCGTCTCGAAGCTCGCAACCTGAACGTTGGTGTCAAGGACGTCAAATGTGGCGTTCGAGGCGACTTCGGTCCAGTTCCAATCCGTGCCTGTGCCCGCGTATCGCGACAAATGGATGACGCCGCCATCGATTTCGAGCATGTATTCGGCGCCTACGGCAATGCCGCCGCCAGTGTATCCAGTTTTTGAACTCTGATCGGTGTCGAGAAATATCTGCCAATTGGCTGTTCCCTCACCACCCCAGCGAATCGAGGTGCGGCCGAGCACGCGAGCGCCGCGGGGATCGAATGAGTCCGGCCAGGCGCTGGCAAATGGAGCCTGCACGCCTTGGTGTTTCACCGTCGATGTTTCCTTGGCCCAGAATTCTGGCGGACTGGCATAGGGATTGCCCGTCTCCTGCGTCAGGTAAACCCAGCCGGCATTGCGTTGCTTGGCGAGCTCCAGTGCCGTCTGGAGTTGATCCGAGCTCATGCCGTAGACGATGTGCCAGAACCGGTCAGGAGGATATTTATGTACCCAGGCAAAGTCCACGTAATAGTCCTGATAACTTGCCAATCCCTGATCTTCCCAGTTCATCAGGATGTTGGTGATTCCCATCCAGCAATCGCTCGGGCTATAGGTGCCAGGATTGAGTACTGTGATCCGCGCGCCCACCTGCTCGCGCACGTAGTTGGTGAGCGACTCGTAGTACAAGAACGCGGTCGGGAAAAATTGATTGCTGCCGTTGCAATCAGTGGGTGCTTCGTCAAAGAAAATGCCATCAACCAGGTAGTTGCGGTATACCGCATTGATCCTTTGGCGGACAAGTTTCGGATCTCTTGTGCCGTAGCCGGTGTAGGTATATCCGAGCACAAGAATGCCCTGCTTGCGGGCTTCGCGGATCGCATGATCTACGCTCGGGTAGTAATGTTCATCGTCACCATTATCGAGGTTGACGATCATGATGCCGACGGCCTTGGCGCCAGGCTTCGCCCACGCCGCCCACTCCCGCGAGCCTGGGTCCTGGTAGGACGGCACGCCGAGCCGGGTTTGGCACTCGGCTATCGCGGCCGTGAACATCACTGCTGCGAAAAGTATGAGCAGCCATCCGCTGAACTTTATGCCGTGCCGCGCGCTTCTCATGTCTAAGCCTCTGTTATTTTCTGAAGCGTCGCGCCTAGAACTCGAACCTTAATCCGAACTGGAAGTACCGGGGCGATTGCCCTCCCGCATCACCGGTAACTGTCCCGAAAAGCGGATCTCCGACTCCAGAATTCGGCTGCCCAAAGCGAGGGTGATTGGTGAAGTTGAACATGTCCGCCCGCACTTCGATTCTGGTGCCCTCCTTGGGTACGAATGACTTGTAAAGGCTCAGATCCACGTTATGGATACCGTCGACGCGCAAGTTGGAAAAGTAGCGTGGAGCGTTGCCGGGATTCTGATCGCCTGGGTCGCCGAAACAGTTCATGTTAAGGTACGGAGCCAGTGTCGAGTTTTGCCAGGTCAGGGCTGCGTCATTGAAGCTTATCCCCGTCCTGAGCTGCGGACATAGGACGTCGGGACGCTGGCTGCCGTTCGCCAGCCGTGGGTTGGCCATGGTTATCGCCATGGGTTGACCTGATTGTTCCGTGATCAAGGTCGAGATCGACCAGCCTCCGACTACTGCGTCGAGAACACGGTTCATGTCGCCGCCAATCCATTGCTGGCGGCCGACGGGCAAGTCAACGACGACAGCCACTGCCAGGCGCTGCGGCGTGTCGCTAGCGCTGATGCTGTGCTCCAAATTTAGGCGGTCCAGTTGTTGAATTGTGCCGTTGCCGAGCGCCCCGACCCAATTGTTCCTACCTGCCGAAGAATCGTCGGTCCACTTCGATATTGTGTAACTGCCATCGAAACTGATGTTGTGCGTAGTGCGCTTCTGGAAACGAATCTGCAGTGCGTTGTACCAGGAACTGGCTTCCTCCAGCATCAGCCCTTCAAAGTCTCCGGCGAATTGCGGGTAAGAATTGATCAGATTTCCCAGGGGCAGGGTGGGCTGGCCGTAGTTCGAATCGGGCTCATTGAAGCATGGATTGGAAGGCGTCGGAGTGCAAGGCGCATTGAACATGCCGGCAAATGGATTGGTCACCTGCGTCTGAAGAAAGTTGCTCACGCAACTGTCTGCCTGGCAGGTCGGATCAGTGGGGGTTACGGCAGCTGAAATCTGCGACAACAGAGGCGACGAAATGTAATCCCTGTTATTCGTGCCGGACCACGGCAGGTGCGTGCTTCGGTTTGCGGAGTAGTCCACGCCCAGCACGATCTGGCTGGGCAATTCCCGCTGAATGCCGATGTTCCACTGATAAATGTTGGCGTCTCGCGCAGACGTTGTACTGAGATCGTTATTGTTGACGTATCCCCAATTCGCCAGCTGGCCATACTCCATATTTTGCGGACCGGTGAATCCGCTCGCAAACGGATTCTCCAGGGTAGCGGATTGAGTCACAAAATTGTTATTTGTGAAAAACATAGTTGCCGTTTTGCGAAAGGCCGTACCGGTATATTGAAAGTTCGTGGCTGGGCTCATCCCGAAATATATGCCTGCCCCGCCGCGCACGACCGTCTTCGAATCGATCTGATAGGCGAATCCAAACCTCGGTCCAAGATCCTTGCGGTATACCGGAACACTTCTGTTGCTGGGAGTGGCAAATATCGTAGTGCCTAGCAATGGCACGGAGGAAGGGTAATTCACGCCGACCCCTTGAAGTGTTGCCTGAGCGCCATTGGGCGCGCTCAGATCGAGATTGACCCCAGTGTTGGCGGTGAAATCACTGAATTCGATCTTGTTGTGGCGTTCGTTGTATGGTGTGCTCCACTGATAACGCAAGCCCAGATTGAGCGTGAGTTTTGGAGTAACCTTCCAGTCGTCCTGGAAATAGAAGCCGGTCTCCAGCGACCGGTTAGCCACCGAGGGATATAAATTGAGGTAAGTAGAGGCGTTTACGTTGTCGGCGTAACCATACAGAAGGCTGGCGAAGGGATTGCCCGTGGCGTTTCCAAACGCATCGGTATCGCTGTTCGGAGTCGGCGACGTGACGAAGTCTGTAAAGCTAAAGAGGCCTGTCGGATTCGGTGGTTGGAAAAAATTGTTGTAAAAAAGTCTCTGCTCCCCGCCGAATTTGAGCAGGTGCGAGCCTCTGGAAATAACAAACTGGGACGAATAACTATAAAGGGTATGGGCGAAGGTGGTGTCGACGCAGCACTGATCGAAGAGATCGGTCCATGGCGACGCACCCACCATCTGAAAAGTTGGCATCCTGCCCAACCCATTGGCCTGCAAAACGGAGGGTAATCCCTGAACTCCCGCCGGCAAGGAAGCATTGAAGCTGGAGATCGTAGGCCCGCCGGATGTCGACAACTCATGCACTCGATCGATTGACGCGTGACTTGTCCAGATAATTCGTGGGTTAATCGTCCACGAATATTCGAACGAGCCGTTCTGCGCAGTGGTAGGGGTCCCTGAGATTCCGTCTCCTGAAGGACTATCAAAGCTGTCTCCCAGCACGAACGGGCTGGTGAAATTGCTCTTGCTCCGGCTGTAGCGGCCGTTAATACGCTGCTTATCGTTAAGCTGATGGTCAATTTTGATGTCGAACTGATAATCCGGTTGACTCGCTGTGGTGGTGAAATTGAAGTTATTGAATTCTCCCGGAAGATTGGGTTTCGGATAAAGATTGGCTACAGCCTGCCCGATGGGATCGATCTCGCTCTGGGGAATTACATTTAGCTGACCCATGCTTTGGACCTGCGGCCTGATGCAGTTGCCACCCGGGCAGGTGATTTGGGTCGGGTCATAGATCGCATTCGCCGATGCCGAGAAGTCGCCTGTTCTCTCGGCCAGTGTCGGCACGGATGCGAGCCCACTGGTCGCACTAATATAGCGGACTTTTTCGAAATCGCCGAAAAAGAAAGTTTTGTTCTTAATGATCGGGCCGCCGATCGAAAATCCCCCCTGGTCGCGTTTCACGTCTGGTTTGGGATTGGGCTCAGGATTAAAGAAATCGCGGGCGTCCATCTGCGGACGCTGCAAAAAATACCAGCCACTGCCATGGAAAGCGTTGGTGCCGCTCTTCATGATCATGTTTACGACCGTACCACCGTTGTTGCCGAACTCCGCCGAGAAGCTGTTGTTCTGGACTTTCACCTCTTGCATGCTCTCGACCAGAGGCTCGTAGTAGACGTTGGAGTTTCCTCCCTCGCCCTGTTCGGGGGCGCTGATCAAGGCGCCATCCATGCGCACCTCGGCGGTCGCATTGCGTTGCCCGTTGGAGACGAAATTCGTGCCCGAAGGATAGTTATCATTCGTGCCCGACCCAGCTACTTCGGTCACGCCCGCCGACAAGAACATCATGCTGAAAAAGTCGCGGTTGATGAGAGGAAGTTCCTTGATGTATTCGCTGGTGATGTCAGTGCCCAGCGTCGCGTCGTCGGTGTCAAGAAGGGGCTGCGTGCTAGTGACGCTGACCGTGGCCGATATTCCTGCAATGTCCAGCCGGAAGTTCAGTGAGGACTCCTGATCAACCTGCAAAACCACACCGGTTCGCTCCGCCGAGCGGAAGCTGGCGGCTTCGACCTTGACGACATAGGTCGCGGGAACCAGACCCGTAAAGTAGTATTCCCCCTTGTCGTTGGTACGCGCGGTGCTGGAAATATTTGTGCCCACATTCTGGATGGTCACCGTCGCATTGGCGACTGCAGCGCCCGAAGGATCGGAGACGACTCCGCGTAACTGCGCCCGATATGAGCCCTGACCCCAGAGCGATAGAGTTAATCCCAAAGTCAAACCGACGATCGTGACGAAAGAACAGAGAATGGTGGAGTACACGCGACAGCGACTCGTCAACCCTTCAGCTCCTGAAACCCGCATGGTCAGCCCCCCGGGAGAAATCAAATCACTCATTATTTCGGATACTTGCGTTTTGTAACTTTTACTTTCGTTTATGTGGCTCTGTCAAGGACAATAATTGACCCCGCAGGAGCTGGAGATAAGGGACTAGTGAATTGATTTACTTTTCACCCTAACTTCCATACCTTTATGGCGCGATAAAAACGCCACAGCCGAAACAGCGACCCGAGCGAACAGCAATTAGAGAAACTTCCCTCAGTCTCTTCCGGAGGATCGCGCACGCTGTGCAGGCAGAATATTTAGCCCCAAGCTGTCCTCGAAGCGAGCCCAACCTGAATGTCGCACGAACTATCTTCCAGCCAGCCTTGAGCGTATTGAGCGAGCATTATACGGCCCAGGAACAGCGCGTTTCACATCGAGCCCGATTCGACGACAGTCTGCTGCCCGGCCCGCCTCGACCGACGCACTAAAGGGCAATCTATAGCGCTTCTAATCAACCACGGCCTCTGGCCTGCTCCCCCCGCCGCAAGACAAGACGTGTCTCTAATGCAAACTGCGCAAACAGACGATGGAGAGTGTAAAGAGAGCAGTTGCGGCACACGAAATGAAAAGTAATTCCACTGGAAGAAGCGCGCTTCAAACGGCATCAGAAGGCAGGCAGCGATGGGCGACGACGAAATCGTAAAAGAGTTCCTGGTGGAAAGTTACGAAAACCTCGACCGTCTGGACCGAGAGTTGGTCGGTCTGGAGAAGAACCCACAGGATCGTGACGCACTCGGCAGCGTGTTTCGCACCATTCACACCATCAAAGGCACCTGCGGATTTCTTGGCTTCAACAAGTTGGAAAAGGTCGCGCATGTGGGTGAGAACCTGCTGACCCGTCTGCGCGACCTGCAACTCTCGCTGAACCCGGAGATCACCACCGCGCTTCTCAGCATGGTCGATGCGGTTCGACAGATGCTGGGCAGTATCGAAGAGAGCGGGAGCGAAGGAGAACGCGACGACACCAAGCTGATTGGCACCCTCACGCGCGTGCAGCAGTTGCCTGAAATCGCGGCACAACCCGAGGTAGCCTCGGCACCCAAGCCTTCCATAGCAGTCTCCACAACACCTCCGGTCGGCGATCCTCCGTTACCACTATCCCCGCCGCCACCGACCACCGTTCCTAAGCCAGAAATCTTCCTCGCACCGGAGCAGCAAAAAGAAAAAGAGGGAGAGTCACCGCGCATGACCGAAATCCAAGCGGAGCGGGGTGCGGTGTCTCCGGTGGAGCCTGTGGATCCGCAGCGCGTCCAGCAGTCGGCGCGTGCGCAGGCCAACGCATCAGACAGCACCATCCGCGTCGACGTGGGATTACTGGACAAGGTGATGAATTTAGTGGGCGAACTGGTGCTGGCTCGCAATCAGGTGCTGCAGTTCGCCAACCGAATGAAGGACACCAGCTTTCTAGCAGCCTCGCAGCGTCTGAACCTGATTACGACCGAACTGCAAGAAGGCGTCATGAAGACCCGCATGCAGCCCATCGGAAACATCTGGAACCAGTTTCCACGGACGGTGCGTGACGTTGCGCTCGGCTGCGGCAAGGAAGTCGGCATCGAGATGGAGGGCAAGGAAACGGAACTCGACAAAACCATTATTGAGGCAATTAAAGATCCCCTCACCCATCTGGTGCGCAACTCCGTCGACCATGGCATCGAACTTCCCGAAGACAGAGTGAAGGCTGGCAAGGACCGCAGCGGACGCCTGATTCTGCGCGCCTTTCATGAAGGTGGACAGGTCAATATCGAGATCACCGACGATGGCGCGGGATTGAATGTGGAACGCATCCGCAAGAAAGCGATTGAACGCTCCCTCATCACCAGCGAGCAATCCGCACGCCTGAGCGAACGGGAGGTCTTCAATCTGATCTTTCTTCCCGGGTTTTCCACGGCGGAAAAAGTGACCAACGTATCCGGCCGCGGGGTCGGCATGGACGTGGTGAAGACGAATGTCGAAAAGATCGGCGGCACGGTAGACGTTCAATCCGCTCTCGGTCGGGGCACCACGGTGCGGGTCAAGATTCCCTTGACTCTGGCCATCATCCCGGCGCTGGTGGTGACTTGCGGCGGCGATCGCTATGCGATTCCGCAGGTGAGTTTGCTCGAACTGGTGCGGCTCAAGGCCGACGAGGTGGCCAAAGGGATTGAGTTGGTGCATGGCGCGCCGGTCTACCGGCTGCGGGGACGGCTCCTGCCCTTGGTTTATCTCGACCGAGAACTGAAACTTGCCCCCGATAAACGCCCCGAATCAGAGCGGGATAAAGCGGTCAACATCGTCGTCCTGCAAGCCGATGAGCGCCAATTCGGGCTGGTCGTCGATCAGATCAACGACACCGAAGAGATCGTGGTGAAGCCGTTGCGGAAGCAGCTCAAGACAGTGAAGACCTTCGCCGGTTCGAGCATCATGGGCGACGGCAAAGTGACGCTCATCTTGGATGTGCTTGGCCTGGCGCAGCGAGCCAGCGTGGTTACGGAAACCAGAGACCGCGCCCTGGCCGGAAAAGTCGCGGAAGCGGCAGCGACGGCCGGAGACAAACAAACTTTTCTGCTCTTCGCGGGACCAGGGGATTCACGCATGGCCATACCGCTGAGCACCCTGGCGCGTCTTGAGGAGTTTCCCGTGGCGCAGGTGGAAATGTCAGGCAGCCAGTGGGTGACCCAGTATCGCGGGCGCATTCTGCCTTTGATTCGACTGAATGTGGTACTGGAAGAACGGCGTAACAAGCTGCGCGCCCTGCAAGGCCCGCCGGCGGCCGATTCCGGACCGCTCCCAGTGCTGGTGTTGCGCCACGACGGATGCTCTTTTGGTTTGGTCGTGGAACAAATTCTGGACATTGTCGAAGACCGCGCGGATGTGAAATCGGCGGCAACGCGGCCGTCGGTTCTTTATTCCGTCGTGATCGGCGAACGAGTCACGGAATTGCTCGATATCCCGGCGATTTTGCGCAGCGCAGACCTTAGCTCGAAACTCGGCTCGAATCCTGGCACAGCGCAGCCCGGATTGGCGGCGAAAGCGGGGGGTGCGAATTAATTATGGAACACGCATCGGTCCTAACTTCTCAGTTTTGCACGTTCTATCTGGATAAATTGCTGTTCGGCGTGGAACTGAAAGGTGTTCAGGAAGTCATCCGCACTCTGGATATGACGAAGGTCCCGCTGGCACCGCCGGTGGTCAGTGGCCTCATCAACCTGCGCGGACAGGTGGTCACGGCAGTCGATCTGCGGCAACGCCTCGAGCTCGAGCCGAGACCGGCGGACATGCTGTCCATGAATGTGGTGGTCCGTTCTGACGACGGCGCCGTCAGCCTGCTGGTGGATGAAATTGGCGATGTAGTCGAGGTCGAAGAGAAGACTTTTGAGCCTCCACCGGAAACTCTGCGCGTCAGCATGCGAGCCATGATCCTCGGCGTCCACAAAATGAACGACCGGCTTCTGCATGTACTGGACATCGAAAAAGCGTGCCAGATGACGGATGTCGCGGAGGCGGCCGCGGCTGGACGATAGCACCCTCTGTCTCCCCAAACTGCATCGGCGCGGTTCGCTGGCAGTAAGTTCACTGATTTTGAATTCGGAAAACTTTAGGAGAAGGAAATGAAACTTACGCTTGGAAAGAAACTGGGACTGGGTTTTGGAGTGATCCTCACCCTCATGGTTCTTAGCGCAGTGCTCACGTATGTGAAGGCGAGTTCAATTCAGGAAACGCAGGTACGCGCCATGACCGTGCGTGTCCCCAGTATCGGCGCTTTGAAGGACCTGCAGAGGGACCTCAATCAGGCGCAAAGCAAGGGTCGCCAGGCCGTCTTGTCGGGAAACGATTCGGCCCGGTGGGAAGCCGCGAAGAGGGGTTTCGATTCAGCGTGGGACGACATTGGGAAGGACGTCGCAAAATTGGACGAATTGGCTCCCAAATGGAATCTTCAGGAGAACCGCGACCTGCTCACTGAGACGAAGCAGGAGCTGTCCAGTCTCCGCGAGAGCCAAGAAGGACCCATGAAACTAGCGGCGAGCAGTGAACATGATGCCGTCGCCAAGGCGGGAATCGAATTTACCGACAAGGCCACCGTCATCACCGAGGCGATCAAGAAACCCCTCAATGAAATGTCCGATTCCTTCGCCACATTGCTGAAGCAGAATAGCGAGGATATGAAGTCCGAAACCCGGTCAATGAACCTAACCATGGCAGTAACCACATTCGTGGCGTTGGGCATCGGAATCTTTGTGGCGATTTTCCTGAGCCGCGGCATTGCCGGCGCAACGCAGTCCGTCCTCGTCCAGGCCGAGGCCATCGCAGCCGGCGACTTGACCCGTGACGATCTGAAGGTCCGCAGCCGGGACGAACTCGGCGACTTGACCACCGCCGTCAATAAAATGAGCGGCAGCCTAAAACGCATCATCCTTGCCATCGCCGAAAACGCCATGCAGGTGGCCAGCGCCAGCGAGGAATTAAACAGCACCAGCCAGCAGATCACCGCCAACTCCGAAGAAACCTCGGCTCAGGCCGATGTCGTTTCAAAGGCCGCACAAGCAGTCAGCCAGAATCTTCAGACCGTCGCCACCGGTGCCGAAGAGATGGGCGCCAGCATCAAGGAAATTGCCAAGAACGCCACCGAGGCTGCCAAGGTCGCTACCGCCGCTGTCAAGGTCGCCGAGACCACTACTGCCACGGTATCCAAGCTGGGCGATTCCTCCACCGAAATCGGACAGGTGATCAAGGTCATCACTTCGATTGCGCAGCAAACCAACCTTCTCGCCTTGAACGCCACCATCGAGGCCGCGCGCGCGGGTGAGGCGGGAAAAGGTTTTGCGGTCGTGGCGAACGAAGTGAAAGAACTGGCTAAAGAAACCGCCAAAGCTACCGAGGACATCAGCCGCAAGATCGAAGCCATTCAGACTGACACCAAGGCCGCCGTGGACGCCATCGCATCGATCTCCGGTGTCATCAACCAGATCAACGACATCTCGAGCACGATTGCCACGGCCGTGGAAGAACAGAATGCAACGACCAACGAGATGTCACGCAACGTGAGCGAAGCGGCGCACGGCAGCGGCGAGATTACCAGCAACATCGGAGGCGTGGCAGAAGCCGCCCAGGGCACCACACGCGGCGCCACTGACACTCAAAAAGCCTCGCAGCAACTGGTCGAAACCTCGACCAAACTCCGTCGCCTGGTTGAGCAATTCAGGATTAACGCTGGCGACAATGTCCGCGGCGACGAGGATCTCGGAGCTCCAACTTACAGCATGGCGGCACACGCTGGCTCCTAAGTTCTTCGCAACCTCGGCCGACAGGACATCTTTGCGCCCTGAATATTTTTCATCCGAGTTTCCGGCGTTCGGATTCCCGGCTAATTGTTGGATCAAGAACGGATCGACACGATTTACTATGGCTCCTATTCGCATTCTGATAGTGGATGATTCGGTGGTGATTCGCAGGTTGCTCTCGGACACCTTGTCGGCAGACCGCGCGCTAGAGGTAGTCGGCGTGGCCAGCGACGGACGCATCGCGCTGGCGAAGATTTCACTGCTCAAACCCGACCTGATTACGCTCGACGTCGAAATGCCGGTGATGGACGGCTTGGAGACGCTGGCGGAGTTGCGCAAGTTATATCCCAAATTGCCCGTCATCATGTTCAGCACGCTCACCGAACGCGGGACGGCGGCGACTATCGAGGCGTTGGCGCTTGGAGCGTCGGACTACGCCAGTAAACCGAGTAATTCTGGCAGCCCTGCGGTTGCGATCGAACGGATTCGAACTGAACTAATCCCCAAGATCAAAGCGCTCTGCGGTGTCGCGGTTCCTTTGAAACTCCTGCCGATCCCCGGATCGCGTCCGGCACTGAGAATTCGATACCGCTCCAGCCCACCCATCGACATAGTGGCCATTGGTACTTCGACCGGCGGACCAAACGCTCTGGCGGAAGTTGTGCCGCATATCCCGAAAGATTTCCCTGTCCCGATTGTGATCGTGCAACACATGCCGCCCATTTTTACTCGTCTGCTGGCGGAACGGCTTTCCAGTCGTTCCGCTATTCCTGTGGAAGAAGGCAGTGCTGGTGCGGTTCTCTCTCCGGGGCACGCCTGGATCGCGCCGGGGGATTTCCATATGAAGGTGATACGAGCGGGCATGGAGTGGCGTCTGAACTTGAATCAGGGGCCTCCGGAGAATTCTTGCCGGCCAGCAGTCGATGTGCTCTTTCGCTCGGTGGCGGTCGCTTATGGCGCGAACGTTCTGGGAGTGGTAATGACCGGCATGGGTGCGGATGGTGCGGTTGGATCGCAATGCATTCGCGACGCGGGCGGAGATGTCATTGTGCAGGATGAGGCTTCATCCGTGGTCTGGGGAATGCCCGGGCTGGTTCATGCTTCGGGATTTTGCGACGGGGCTTATCCGCTCGATCATCTAGCGACGGAGATCACGCGTCGCGTGCTGCAGAGCCGCGTTCCTCGAACCCACATTGAGGAGAAGAGCTATTCCACTTTGGAGCAACCCGCAAAATGACAATTGCACCCACCACCGCTCCGGCGCCGTCTCCGCTCACTAAGAGCAGCGAAGCCATTGATCCCGTTTACCGGCAAATCCGTGACTTGGTCTACAAGATTTCCGGTATCTATAAGGCGGAGGAAAAACTTTATCTTCTGGCCGACGGCTGCACACGACGAATGAAGCAATTGGGCGTACGGAACCCGCGCGAGTATTGGGACCGCCTCACTGCGGCGCCTTTCCGCGATGCTGAACTCAGGGAACTGCTGAACGAAATAACCATTGGCGAAACTTGTCTGTTTCGCAGCCAGCCCCAGCTCGATGCACTGCGGAAAGTGATCCTGCCGGAAATCGTGGCGGAAAAATCCAAGCAGATCACGAAACGACTGCGCATCTGGAGTGCTGGCTGCTCTACCGGCGAAGAATCCTACACCTTGGCGATGAACATGCTCGAAGAGAGGGACCGCTTATTAAAGGACTGGAAGGTGGAGATTCTCGCTACAGACCTCAACGATCGCTCCGTGGAAACCGCTAAGGCCGGCATCTACGGTGACTACGCGCTGCGCAACACCAGCGATCTCTACAAACGAAAATATTTTTTGACGGTTGACGAGAAAAAACTCCAGGTACGCCCCGAAGTGAAACAGCTGATCACCTTCAGCCGTCTCAACCTGCAAGAGGACTCGAAGATGCTTTTCATGAAGGGTATGGATCTGATTTTCTGCTGCAACGTGCTGATCTATTTTGATGGCTCCTCGAAGTCGAAGGTGATCGACCATTTCTTCAGCAACCTTAATTTTGGCGGCTATTTCTTCCTCGGGACCTCGGAATCTTTAATGAAATTGAATGACAAGTTCCACCTCGTCCACTTTCCCGGATCCATTGCGTATTGGAAACCATCCTTGAGCAGTGGCAAATTATGACCACATCCTATACCGCAAGAATTCGGGAGCGCGTACAGCAAATCGAAACCATGCCCGCCATCCCCGCTGTCTTTTTACCCTTACTGAAGATGTTGAACAATTCCGTAGAAGACGTGAAGCTGGACGAAGTAGTGCGTCTGGTGTCTTACGACAACACCATTGCCGCACAATGCCTGCGTGTGGCTGGCTCTCCCATATTCGGCCTGGCGCAATCGCCCAAGTCCATCAAGGGAGCGGTGATCAGCCTAGGTCTGCGTCGCGTCGAAACCATTCTCCTCACTTGCTGTCTGGGACAGGCCTTCCCCGTAAAAAAGTCGGCGCTCGATCCGGCCATATTTTGGCGGCATTCACTCGGGTGCGCCCTGGTGTGCCGGAAATTCAGCGAGAAGCTAGCTGCCGCCGATCATGAAAAAGCTTACATGGCCGGGCTTCTGCACGACATAGGGTTTATGGTGAACTGCCTGACCTTTCCCAAGGAATTCACCGCAGCGATGGAGTGTGCCAACCAGGAGGGGATTCCGCTCGACGTGGCGGAACAAGCCACCGTGGGGTTCACGCACTGCGAGACCGGCCAGGCCCTGGCTGAAAAATGGAAGTTCGCTGACGACATCATCGAGGTAATCGCGCATCATCATGCCATTGAGCACAGCCAAAAGGCGCGGCCGTTAGTGGCACTGGTGCACCTGAGCGACCTTCTCTGCCGCATGCGCGGCTTGGGTTATGGATACTATGAACGGAGCAAGATAGATTTGATCTCCGACCCGGCATGGACCATCCTCTTGAACGAACATCACGATCTTGACGGCGTGGACCTGGTGCGATTCACTTTTGAACTCGACGAAGCGGTCGAGGAAGTCCAGACCATGGTGGCGATGGTATTCGGGTCGTCACCGACTCGTACCTGACAGCGGTGCCCTAGCTGGCGCGCGCACGGTTCAGTCCAGGAATAACCTCAGCCGCGAAGGACCACCATTTGAAGAATCCACACGATGCTGTTCCTTGGTCCTGTGCAGGAACCATCCGCAAAGCGAAATGTGGCCTGCAGTAATGTCTTCCCCGTTGCATGCTGTATTGAAATGTCCGGCTCGATCGAGAACAACCAGCGAGGTCAGTAAGCGAGATCAACTAGCGGATCCATAAGCGAGCCAATAATTAGCTCTGGACCTGAAGAGTAATTACCATGAGCATGCCTTCGAAAAGCAAGCTGACTTGCAGGCCGGGCGAATCTGCCTGGGAGTGCAGGCTGTAGTCGTTCCCGGTAATTACAGTGGGTGGGGATAACATGCAGCCTTCTGCCAGGCCGGCAATCTTATTCTTGAAGTTGCCCGCCACCATGTTACAGACTTCGCCGAGCGCATCCGGCATGTCAGCGCCGACCTTGTCGACGGCGACACCTAGCATCTTCGAAGCCATAAGCGTAGCCGCCTTCACACCACAACGGACACTCAGCACTCCACACAGTTGCCCCGCCAATCCGACCATGGCAGTAACATCCATAGTTGTGTCTTCCACTGTTGCCGGCACGGTCAGTTGCGAGCTCAGCATAAGCTCGAAGACCTCTCGCGTTGCTACGTCGATAAGCGGGAGCCAGTCTGCGTGCGCACTAATCGCTACGTGCAACTCATTCGCCGATTTCATGACTTGCCGCCCAGCACTGGGACCACATGCTCCTTCACCTGATCTGGGGTAAATGGTTTGCGGATATAGCCACGCGCACCGCAGGACAACGCCTGCACCACATGAGCCTCACTCCCTTCGGTCGTGATCATAACTACCGGCACGTCTTTTGCGTTCGGCACCGCGGGGAGCTGTTTGATAAACTCCAGCCCGTCCATGACTGGCATATTGATGTCACAGAGGATCAGGTCGACAGCTTGATCCTTGAGTACACCCAGCGCATCGGCCCCGTTTCCCGCCTCGAAAACCTGAGACAGGTCAATGCCCGCCTGCCGTAGCGAACGTTCTACAATCTTCCGCATAACCGAGGAATCATCTACGATCAGGGCACGTATGCTCATGAGAAAGCGCTCATTCTGCGTAATGGGAATGGCTGTTGCTTCTTCCTCATTCCGCCTACTTCTTGCCTTATCGACCCGAGAGGCTAGAACTTTAAGGCAGTAAAAATCCTTATGCCTGAAACGGATAGGTGCAGGCGGCATAGCACATTCAAAAATTGCAGAGCGCCGACAAACGGGATGCGTGACTCTGGGTCCCGATGAGAATGAACGCGGTCTTCCTTCTATCTCTTCCCTTCCATCTAGCGACTTCCAAAGCGGTAGACGATGCCCGTTACGATACGGAGATTGTTCTGGGACTTCATCGCCGCGGTCGAGTTGGCAAAAGTGGTCCGCAAATAATCGGCGCTCGTACGGATGGCGAGCGGCCCGACTACGGTACGCTCCAGCCCTCCACCAAGCGCGTAAGAGAATCGCGTCATTGTTCCGCCCAGATAGTAGCTTCCTTCGACGGGAACTGCGCTGTTCACCAAACCGATGCCAGCCAAGGCGTGGACAAAGATCCTATTGTTTCTATTTTCCAGGGGATAAAACACGGGACCGGTCAGAAGGCTCAAAACGTTGCCGCTGTGTCCCGTTCCCAGCACGTCGCCGACGCGCGCATAGCTCGAATCCACCATTAGTCCCCAGCGCGCAGTGAAATCGATAAAACCGTTGGCATCCACTCCGCTTAGGCCTACGCCTTCATGGGATGGCGTATTCAGCACAAGGTAGGTATAGCCGACGCTCGCTTCAAAAACCGGAATGACGGCCGCAGCAGCCGGTCGATTGCCTACCGGCGCTCCGCCGGTTACATACTGTTGCGCGAGCAGTTGCGCAGCCCAGAATAAAATGCAAATTGCGACTTTTTTCATAATACTCATTCCTGCGATGGCCGCTGCGAAGATGCCCTCTGCAAACGTGGACGAACTACAGATAAGCATTCTGGTGGCCACGCAGCCCCTCGCTTTTTCACAACCGATGCAAGCTCAATTCGAACAATCCAAAGCCAATCGAAGTTTCCGAAATCACGCGAAGGCCACGTAATACGGCGATCAAAGCCCAGAGTGGGAACTCAGAGGTTCCCTGGGACCATATTGGTCGAGAAGCAAGTTGCCACCTTACGCGGGTAGAAGCACGTGAAACCGTTCTCGGAAAAAACTGTTCATAAGGTGACCAGACTTGGCGATATACCCCAGCCGCGCGGCTTGCTATCCTAGGTAAAGGAAAACTCCAGGTTTCTGGAATAGACGGCTGACAGCCGGAGCCAAAGGCCAACCGCTACCATCCTGATCGCGAGTTATCAAATTGCATGCAAATGGTGATCGACGTATTCGCGCAGATTTTTGGCACCCTTTGGGCGCATAAACTGCGTTCGTTCCTCACCATGTTTGGCATCGCCTGGGGAGTCGGTTCCCTGCTCTTATTGGTCGGCTTAGGCGAAGGCTTCCGAAGCGGCAACAAGCGCAACCTCTCGGAGATTGGGGAAAACATCATGATGATCTTCCCCGGCCGCGCCCCGGTCGTTCAGGGCAGTATTAATTCGGCTCGCGAGTATCGGCTCACCTACCAGGACTACCTCGACATTCGCAAAGAATCTCCGCACATTCGCGCCATCACCCCGGTTCTTGCCACCAGCGATGTACATGCCGTCAGCGAGTTTGCCAGCGCCAGCGGACAACTCACCGGCGCCGAACCCCAGTACAACGGAATCCGTTTCCTCCCGGTCAAACAAGGACGCTGGCTCAACGATCTCGACGAAACTCAGAAACGCGACGTCGTCGTCCTTGGCGACGAGATGACACGCAACCTTTTTCCGGGACGTCCTGCGGTGGGCTCGTTCATTCTGCTCAATGATCATCGCTTCGAAGTCGTTGGCACCCTGAAACGTGTCGGCCGCGGCGACGAAAATTCCACCAACACTCGCGCCTATATTCCTTTCCAGGTCATGCGCAGCGATTTCCCGCTGAAAGGCGAGGAGGGGTTCGACGCCATTTCTTCGGTCAACTTTCAGCCTTTCGTCCCCGACGAACACGAACTCGCGTTAGATGAGGCTCATCGCGTGATCGCTCGCAACCACGGTTTCGACTATCGCGATGAAGACGCCTTCGAAGGCTGGGACACGGTCAAGCAGGCGCAAATGATGGGCACGATTTTCGACGCGATGAACGAATTCCTCGGCACAGTTGGCCTGGTCACTCTCGCCCTGGGCGCCATCGGCGTGATCAATATCATGCTTATTTCGGTCACTGAACGCACCCGCGAAATCGGCTTGCGTAAGGCTTTGGGCGCCACCAATCGGAGTATCATGTTGCAATTTTTCGCCGAAGGCATTCTGCTCACCCTGGGCAGCGGGCTCGTCGGCATGGCTGTAGTTGGTGGTTTGATGGCCCTATTCCGCAATTACAACGGTCCGGGAGGCTTCGATCCGCCGCGGCTTGTTCTAAAAACCGCAGTGGTTGCGATTGCTGGCCTCACTTTCGCTGGAGTCGCAGCCGGTCTCTATCCGGCCCGCAAGGCAGCGCACCTGGAGCCGGTCGAGGCCTTGAGGCAGGAATAATGTCCTTTGATCTCCAACCCATTTTGAAAGGCATGCTGCTCGAACTCAGGCCGCTTCGACCAGAAGATTTTAATGACCTTTACGCCGTAGCATCAGACCCGCTTATCTGGGAACAGCATCCGGCTAATGATCGTTACAAGAAAGACGTCTTTGAGATATTTTTTCGTGAGGGCTTGGAATCCGGTGGAGCGTTGATCGCCATCGATTCCAAGAATGGCCGAGTCATCGGGTCGTCGCGGTTCCAGTGGTACGACAAAGAAAAAAGCGAGATGGAAATCGGTTGGACGTTTTTGGCCAGGTCTTACTGGGGCGGCGCTTACAACGGGGAGATGAAACAGCTCATGCTGGGCCACGCCTTCAAATTTGCGTCCAGCGTTATCCTTCTCGTTGGTCCGCAGAATCTGCGCTCTCAGAAAGCTGTGGAGAAAATAGGCGGACTTCGTGTGGGATCACGGATCGACGGAGGCGGTCGAGAGAATTTCGTCTACCAAATTGCCAGATCGACTTTTGATGTCGCAGCCAAACAAGCATGAAACCGAAACATTTCAAATCGTAAATTACAAATGATTAGAGACCTGCTCCAGGAATCCTACGAAGCGATGCGCCACAACCGGCGCCGCACCGCGCTCACCATGCTCGGCATGGCTTGGGGTATCGCCACGGTTGTCATGCTTCTAGCTTACGGCGACGGCTTTGGACGCGCTTGCGCCAGCATCTTCGCCAACTTCGGCACCAAGATGATGATTGTGATTCCCGGACGCTCCTCCATGCAGGCCGGTGGAGAGAAAGCCGGAGCCCTAACCCGCCTCACCCTGGACGACGTCGATCTGCTCACTACCAACATCCCGCAAATCACCCACATTACGCCGAGTTGCAACAAGGATGTAACCATACAGTACGACGCTCGATCTTTTACCATGGGCGTAAACGGTGAATATCCCAACACTTTCGGCATCCGCGCTCTGGGCCTCGCGCAGGGGCGATTCTACAATCCCGAGGACCAGATCCAGCGAGCGCGCGTCGCCGTCATCGGTTCTGAAACCAAAGACAAACTCTTTTCCGGGCGCAACGCGTTGGGTGAGCACATCCGCATCAACGGCATCAGCTTTGAGGTCATCGGAGTCCTTAGCCCAAAAATGCAAGCCGGCGACGACGATATTAATCGTGTCGTCTATATCCCCTTCACGACCATGAACGATATTAAGGATACCCACTATCTCGACACTATCTGGTTCAATTACGAGACCAACGACTATCTACGGATCGAGCAATCCGTGCGCTATATCCTGGGTGCTCAACACAAGTTCAATCCCACCGACCGTCGCGCCCTGTATATTGCGAATCTCATGGTGCAGGTGCACCAGTTCGAGATCATCACTATCGGTTTGAAAATCCTTCTCGCGTTCATCGGCACCCTTACTCTCGGCATCGGAGGCGTGGGTTTGATGAATATCATGCTCGTTTCCGTCACTCAACGTACCCGCGAAATCGGCGTGGAGAAGGCGCTCGGCGCTCGGCGCCGCCACATCTTTTTGCAATTCCTCGCTGAGGCTCTCACCATTACCTTCATCGGTGGACTCTTCGGCATTATCCTGGCGTATGTCGTTGCTTTTTCCGTCGGCAGACTTACGCTGTACAGCGCCGTGGCCAAGCACGCCGAAGCCGCCGATATCCGCCTGATGATCAACCCCCTCACCTTGTTCGTCGCCGTCCTCATTCTTAGCGTCGTCGGACTGATCAGTGGCATGGTACCTGCCATCCGCGCCTCCCGTCTTGACCCGATCGAAGCCCTCCGCTACGAATAGAAAGGCATCGCTGGAGAGCCGGGCTAGCGTCCGGCAAGTCGCATCCCTAAAATGTCTGGTACCTCGCCCATAACGTCAGGCTCGAACCTATGTCCGGGTGGAGTATTTGGGAGCGCAATGTGTACGGAAATGTGATGTTTACGGAAGATGGAGCGAAGATAGAACGATGAGATTTTTGTGAGGTAGTATCCGGTGGAGCAACGGGCGCACGCCCTACGCTCCACCGGACAAAGTTCAATTACTTCTTTCAATCACTTCTTTTCTGCACCCTTGTCGTCCTTCTTTTCGTCTTTCGATTTATCCTGAATGGAGAGCAGTTCGACCTCAAAGATCAGCGTCGAATCGGGACCGATGTCAGCGCCCGCACCACGCTCGCCGTAAGCCAGAGTCGAAGGGATGAAAAGCTGCCACTTCGATCCTACCGGCATGAGCTGCAGAGCTTCTGTCCAGCCTTTGATTACCTGACTCACTCCAAACGTCGCCGGTTGTCCACGCTTATACGAGCTGTCAAATTCCTTGCCATCGATGAGCGTGCCCCGGTAGTTGCAAACGACTGTATCGGTGGCGGCAGGCTTCGGACCGGTACCGGCCGTCAAAATCTTATACTGCAATCCGCTTGGCAATGTAACCACGCCCTGTTTGCCCTTGTTCGCTGCCAGGAATGTGTCGCCTTCGGTCTTATTCTTAGCTGCAGCTGCCGCCATTTTTTCCTGCCTCTGTTTGCCAACCTCGGTCTGCACTTCCTTGAGCACAGCCTGCGCCTCGTCCTGCGTCAGCCGCGTCTTGCTCCCCGCCATGGCATCCTTCAATCCCTGAGATACGAGAGCCGGATCCACCTCTACCGACTGCTGTTTCAGGCTGCCGCCAACCTTGGTGCCAATGTCCATTCCGAGCGCGTAGCTGAACTTTTGTTTTCGCGTTGTCAGCGGAGCTGCCGTACTTTTTGTCGCCGTTCCGGTCTTCTTTACTGGAGCCTTCGGAGTTGTGGCTGCAGGAGCCGTTGAAGTCGTTGCCGGCGGAGTGCTTGTTGGAGTCTGCTGGGCATAGCCATCTCCAGCCAGCATCGTCGCTGCGGCCAATAGTAGCGCTGTAGTGAGAGATCTTTGCATTTATCTATTGTCACATTGCCCCGCGTTCTACGCCAGACCCGCGCTAATGCAGACTCTCGTAAGCTAACGGGGACTCTATGAACCCAAGGTTAATGCGCCGAACGCTGGAGCAGTCGCTCCAACTTTCGCTATAATCCCTTCCATGAAAACCAGTCGATTGTTCTCCCTCGCTCTGCTGGTGGTCGCACTCGTGTCAGCCAGTTCGGCCAAAATGCTAGTTCAACTCAAGGATGCTCAAGGCAAGATAGCGGGCAGCGCAATTCTCTGGGAGTCCGGCCCAGGCGTCGGCATCGAAGTCAACATCGAGAATCTGCCTCCCGGCGAACACGCTATCCATTTTCATCAGAACGCAAAGTGTGAGGCGCCTGACTTTAAGTCCGCAGGCCCGCATTTCAATCCCGATAGCAAAAAGCATGGATTGGAAAATCCCGAAGGCCACCACGCCGGAGACAATCCCAACTTCACGGTTGACGCGAACGGCAAAGCGCACTTCAAGTGGGAGGACAAAGACGTGACCTGGAGCGAGGGTAGCCACTCCATATTCAGCAACGGAGGCACATCGCTAGTAATCCACGCCAAAGCCGACGACCAAAAAACCGATCCTGCGGGAAACTCGGGCGACCGCATAGCCTGCGGCGTAATCACAAAGTAGAATTCTAAGATTGTGTGGTGACGGCGCCCTCGTGAACCTGCCCTGAGCGAAGCCGAAGGGTCCAAGGCCGAGCGCAGCTCGGCCCATCAAACTTTATAAAGAAACTCCAGAGCCTCAGGAAACCGCACCGCCCAGGCCGTTTCACTGTGCGTAGCACCCTCTGCGATGTGGACCTTCAATCGCCGCTCGTCCAACCCAGCCGAGCGCATAATTGCTTCCAGTTCGCGGACGTCCGCGACAACCTTCGCATCTTTCTCCACGTCTCCCACTTCGCGCGTGCCCACTCCCAGATACGTGCGTGCCGGCCAATCGCGGAACCGACGGCTCTCTTCCAGGATTTTTCGGTTCGCCACAAACAGCGAAGGACTTTCGATCAGCGCCCGCCCAAACACTCCCGGGGCCGCCAGTTGTGTATATAAGGTGATTAGACCGCCGAGAGACGAACCGCCCAGCCCCGTATTCTCCGGTCCTCTCAACACCGAATAACGCCCTTCAATCAACGGCATCACTTCACTCTGTAGAAACTCTGGATAGCACTTTCCCTTCGCGCTCACAACTCTTGGATCTCTCGATCGATATGGAATATATTCGGAGGCCCGGTTTTTTGTGTTGTCGATCCCAACAATAATCAGCGGCCGAATTTTCTGTTCAGCGATCAACCGCGTCGCCGTCTCGCCCACCTGCCAATGGACTCCCGCAAAAGCCGTAGCCGGATCGAACAGATTCTGCCCGTCATTCAAATAAAGGATGGGATAACGATTCGCGCCCCAGCCGTCGTAATCCGGAGGCAGCCAAACCCGTAACAGCCGAGTGTTCCCGAAGACCCGACTGTTGAGTTCATGCAGCCACACGTTGCCGACCTGAACCGGTAAGGCAGGGGAAGCGTCCGCTTTCGCTTTTAGTTTTCGAGTTGTGGGACGGGGCATGACGGGAATCGTTGAATGAACGCTAAAGTAAGTTGCTGAAGTAAATCGCTAATGACTGTCTACTCGCTACTATCTCGCTTCCACCAGATCAGCGCTGCCAGAATCGTCGTCGTCGTAATCAGCGCCAGCGAAGTCAAACACAAAATGCACCAGACTCCGAGTACGCGTCCTTCAATGTAGGTTAAGTACAAAGCAAACGCCAGTCCCGCCGAAGCACCGCCAAACAGCATCGCCGGAGTCTCCGGTCGCTTGCGATACACAGTCACCAGGCCCGCGAGCACCGCATATCCCAGCATCCCAATCAGTGCCACTGGAATTCCGAAGACTGATGAATAGACACTGCGGTTCACGATATCGCAGTTGAACGCCTCCCCGATATCGCAATATGCCGTCTTCGAAGTAGCGTAATGATGTTGCAGCGAGACCGACGACACCACAATTCCAGCCAACGCCAGAATCGTTACCACATTCATCAGACGCCGGGTCAAAGGGTTCACGGCAACGAGCATCCCGTCCGGTCGCTAAGCTCTTCCAAAGTAAAAACCCGCTCTACACGCTCACCCAGTGGCGGAAACTGCCAGGTAGGATAATGTTTGATGCTCTCGTCTTTACAGACCTGCGCGACGCCGTGTGCGTCGCCTTTTACGCCGCACTCCACGTAAGGAGCGTACTCAAACGACGCGCCAAATTTTTCCTTTTGCTCCTGACAATGCGGACACCAGTACGCCCCATACATCTTGACTCCGCGATCGCTCAAACAACGCGCAAACGCATCATGTTTGTGTTCGGCACGATTATTCAGGTAATAGACGAGTCCCGCCGCAACCACGACAAGCGTCGCGTAAATTGCGATACGTCCCCATTCCGGGCCGGAGGTCTTAATCCCGAGTTTCTCTTTTTGCCGTTCTCTTCGCTCTTGCGACATGAAGTTCTTATATCACGAGTTTTTATATCACGATTATTCCAAGATTAGAGTAGAGAGGACTTGTCCTGTCTCACACCACCACTCGCAACGCGGAAGGCAGCACATCGATCGCGCGGCACTGCAGCGTAAGCACCTCGCCATCCACCATCACATCCACCGGCCCATCAAGTTGGAACTCAACCTGCCGAACCGCCCGTCGCTCCGCCAATGGGTGTCGCGTGTGTGTGCCGTCATAAAGCGTGGCCAAATTCCGGATCAATCCCAGTCTCCCAATCGGTCCCCACCGCACATATTCAATCAATCCGTCATCGGTCACCGCATCAGGCGCGATCATCATGGTGCCACCGGTAAACTTGCTGTTGTTGAATGTCAGAAACAAACACGGACGCGAATCAAAATTTCCCTGACCGTCAAATCGCACCGGAAACGGCCGTCGATCAAGCCGCGCCAGACAAAAAAAGATCGACAGCAAATATCCGAACTGTCCCAGCCCCTGAAACCGCCGATGCCGCAGCGCGGCCACATCTGCGGTGAACCCCACACTCAGCAGATTCGTATAGTAGATCGCTCCATCTTTATGAATGAGCCGAAGAACATCACAGGGCCGCGAACGCCTTGCCTCCAGCGCCAGCATTGCGTGCTCCAACCCATCCTTGCTCAAAGCTCCATCCACAAAATCCCGGAGAAATGAATTACCCGTGCCTAGCGGAAGAAATCCCAGCGTTGCGATTTCGTCGTTCGGCGCGCCCCCCGACGAAGCCGTTCCCGAATCGGGAAACAAGCCATTGACGATCTCATAGGATGTACCATCCCCTCCCACCGCCAGAAACCTGCGATAGCCGCGCCCATAGGCTTCGCGAGCAATCTGCGTGGCGTGTCCGCGCGCGCCGGTCTCCGCCGTCTCTAGCGGAATCCCAGCGGCCCGCAAGCGGTCAAGAACCGCGGCAACTCGCTCGCCACAACGCCCGCCGCCCGCCGCCGGATTGATGATGGCCAGAAAAGTTTCGTTCACATTAACAAACAGGCATTCAGCCAAATATGCTTAGACTTCTACCACTCTCGCCCGCGTCACGCCGGCGCCGATCTCAGCCGCCAACTCCCCGCGCTTAATCTTCAGCGATGCCGTCCTCGGAAAATCTTTCTCCCACACCAGATATCCGCCCACACGTTTGAAATCGGCCAGTCGGCGATTTCGCGCCACAATCTCTTCACGTAAGCGCTCGTCGAATTGCTGGTTCTGTTCGAGTCGCAGCACCAGCACCAGCATTTCGTCGCCAAGCGTCTTTTGTGGCCACAGATAATTCGCCGCGAATATGCAGTATTCCTTCACCGGCAAACCGTCAAACACTGATTCAATGTCTTCGGGATAAATATTCTTCCCGCCGGCGGTGACAATCATGTTCTTTTTGCGCCCAAATAGCTGCAGGTGCCCGCGCCCATCTAAATCAAAGCGGCCCTGATCTCCCGTCAGCAGCCAGCCTTCAACGATGGTCTGCGCCGTCAGTTCCGGATCATCCAGATAATGCGACATGACTGCTCGGCTCCGCACAGCCACTTCACCAATCCCATCGCCATCCGGATTTAACACGCGCACCTCGCTCCCAGGCAGCGGCTTGCCCACCGTATCGGCGCGAAACGGTTTCAGATCGTTGAGCGTCACCGCTGTGCAAGCCTCCGTCAGCCCGTACCCGCATGTCACCGGAATCCCGAGATCATAAAAAAACTGCATGGTCGACGGATCCGTAAATGCCCCGCCAACAATCAATGCCTGCAACTCCCCACCAAACGCCTTGTGGACTTCCGGCAACAAGCGCCGGCTGAGCGCCACACGCGGACGTCCTCGCGTCAACATTTTGTTCAATCCAATCAAGCGGTCCAGCATCCAGCGCTTGCGAGGCTTCAGTTCATCGAACTTCGCTCGCAGCCCGCGCTCCAGATTCTTCAGCACCATTGGCACCAGGCTCACATAGGTAATGCGATAGCGCACAAATGCGTCGCGTACAAACTCCGGACGCAACGTCCGCAAATGCACCACGCAAGCTCCACATACAAACGGCCCAATGAATCCCACCATGAAATCAATCGCATGGTTAGTCGGCAGAATACTCAAATAGCGCACGCCCGGCCAAAATGGATACCAGGCCGTCAGCGCCGCACACTGCTCCAGATAACTGTCATGCGTCAGTACGCATCCCTTGGGACGCCCGCCCGTCCCGGACGAATACACGATGCAAGCCGTGTCTTCGCGCCGCCGCGCCACCAACTGCGGCTCGCCTTTTCTCCGGAATTCTTCCCAGCGATAAGCGCCCCGCAAATCCGCTCCTGCTGGCGCTTCTGTCACCAGCACAATTTCTGCTGTCAACTTCGGAAACTCCGGCGATTGCGTAATCGCCCGCCACAAATAATATTCAACAACCAAAAATCGCGCCTTCGAGTGCGCCAATAGCTGCAGATGCTCCGCAGGAGATAATTTAAAGTCCAACGGAACCAGCACGCCGCCGCAGAAAAAAATCGAGTAGGCGGAAATCAGCCACTTCGACTGATTCGTCATGATGATCGCAGCCCGGTCGCCCGCCTTAAAATCGGCGTCCTCCAGCGCGCGGCAAAGCGGCCTCGCCATTTCCCTAAAATCAGAGTAAGTAAGCCGTACTTTCTCGCGTTCGCGATCGGCTTCAATCAGGCAGGTTTCGTTGGGCCAGCGCTCCAGCGCGTCTTTCAGCGCTGCACCCAGGCTGGCATATTGGCGGAGATCAAGCATTCAATGTTCTAGTTTCACCACGGAGACACGGACAAAAGCACGAGTTTAACAGAACATAAATAAGAGGGGATTGGATAGTCCTTCTAAAGCCGTGCTTGAATCCGATTTGCAAGCGTACGAAAATCAGAGACGCCCTGCAATTCATAATCCGGCAACTCGATGCGGAAGTGATGTTCGATCCGCGTCAGCAGATCAAGCGCCTGGAGACTATCAATCCCGAGCGTCTTGAAAAAATCGTCGTCTGGAGTAAGCTTTTCCCGCGGCACTTTGAAATGCGAAGCCGCAAGGTTCAGAATTTCGTCAAGAGTGTGATCGATGGTAGGCGCTGACATAAAGTGATGTCCTTAGAGGTACAAAATACAAAAGAGATACAAATTACCAATAGCAATTACGGCAAGTACGGCTGCACTCCTTCGTTCTCCACAAACTTCCTCAGACCCTCTTCAACAGCCGGACGCGAATAAAGCTCGCAGAAAATATCAATCTCCCGCTTCAGTTCCTCATACGGAATCGGTTTCACAAATTCCTTAGCAGCAGCTGCTGTCCGTTTTTCAAATTTCGCCGCCTGGCTGGCCGTCGCGCGAGCCACCCGCAATGCTTCGCCCTCAGAGGCAATCTGACTTACCAGCCCAATCTGCTGCGCCTTCATCACATTGAAGCTGCGCCCAGTAAGCAGCAGATCACGCACGACCGCATTACCCAAATCCCGCTTCAGCCGCGGAATCCCACCGAATCCCGGAATGAGCCCCAGCCGCAATTCTGGAAAGCAAAAGCGCGCCATCCGGTCTGCAATAATAATGTCGCAAACGAGAGCCAATTCGAATCCGCCGCCAAACGTCACGCCATGCACCGCTGCAATTGTCGTCAGCGGCAATGCATCCAAAGTATTCATCACGAAATGAATGCGCTCCAGAAATTCCCGCACACCGCGCCGAGCGGCACTCTTTTCCATCGATTGCCCGCGCTGGAATAGCTCCCGCAAATCCGCGCCGGCCGAAAACCCAGCCTTCAAAGTCGAATGAACAATTAGCGCATGCGCATCCTTTTCCAACTCAGGTAGCGCAGTCGTAAATTTCTCCAGCTCGTCCAGTGTGAGCGACCCGATCTCATTGCATGGATTCCGATGCAAGGCCAGCTCAATCGCCCCATTCACGATCTGCCACGAAAGTGTCTGCCCATTGAATGCGTTCATGCCGTCTTCGCTGCGTGCTCTGTCGAGCTTTGGTTTTTCGAGGATTCATACATCGCGTCAATTTCATCGCGAAAGCGTTCGGCAATCGAGTCGCGTTTCAATTTTCCATTCGCCGTCAGCAGCCCGTTCTCAATGCTAAATGCGTCCTCAATCAGATGAAACGCCCGCACCTGCTTGTAATGGGGAAGCTCCGGGTTCACAAGATCCAGCGCCGCCTGTGCTTTCTCGCCGCTCACCTTGCCCGTGATCAGAGCCGCGAGATATCCGCGCCCGTTGCCCACCACCACCACCTGAGTGGCGCCCGATAATTCGTGCAAAATCTTATCTTCAATCGGCTCGGGCGCGATGTTGTGTCCCGATCCGAGAATTATCAGATTTTTGATCCGCCCAACAATTTTCCAGTTTCCGTTCGCGTCCACTTCGCCTTGATCGCCGGTATGGAACCAACCATCGCGCAGCACCTTCGCCGTTTCTTCGGGACGATTCCAATAACCTGGGAAAATATTCGGCCCGCGCACGACGATCTCAGCGTTCTCCGCAACTTTCATCTCGACGCCGGAAATCGCCGGCCCTGTGCGTCCCGGAATCACCGGCACATCCGGATCATCCATAGTGCAAATCGCCGTTGTCTCGGTGAGGCCATACACTTGCAAAACCGGAATACCGAGCATCATGAAAAATTGTTGCGTCTCCACGCTCAGCGGTGCGGAACCGCAAATCAAAGCGCGCAGCTTGCCGCCAATCATCTTCTTTCGAATCGTAGGAAATACCAGCCGATTGGCCAGTCCAAGCCAGAGCCCGTCCCCGGCGCGCCCTTTGCCGTCTTGTCTACGCGCCCACGCACCCTTGGCCTTCGCATATACCTTCAACGGAAATCCGCCAGTCTTCCAAAGCTGCTCGTCAACGGCTTTGCGCATACGCTCAAGAAGCGCGGGCACATTCAAGAAATAATCAGGCGCTGCCAGCCGCATCTCTCCCGATATCTTGCCCAAGTCTGTATTCAATGTCAGTTTGCTGCCGCGCAGCAAGCAGGTCAGCATCATGATCCACGAACCCGCAAAACAAAGTGGCAAGTAATGAAACACATCATCCTGAGCCGGGCCAATTTTCCCCGGACCGCTACGTGTGTGACCACGCATAAGCTGATCGAGTCGCCCCGAAGTGCATCCCAGCATGTACTCGACATTACCCGCGTTCAGCATTACTCCCTTCGCTTCGCCCGAAGTGCCCGAGGTGTAGATGATCGTCACCACATCTTTTTCTGCAACCGTCAGCGCGGGATTTTCCACCGGTTCGCGTGTTGAAGTGAAGACATTTTCAAAGCAGAAATGCGGTGGCGCCTCCGGCCACGCCTCGACAATCGCATCGGCCAGCGTCTTCTCCCCGCATGCGATCACCGACGGCCAGCAATCCTTCATCATCGCGACCAGTTCAGCCGGCGCTTGCCTCGCATACAGTGGCACGACCGTCAGTCCCTCTGCCATTAGCGCCAGATCCATCGCCACCCACTGCATCGAGTTATGCGCCAGCAGTCCGCAGCGGTCGCCCGTCTTCAATCGCAGCCGTCGCAGATAAGCGCGCGCCACTAATACCTGAGCCAACAACTGCCGGGCCGTAAGTGATACGGGCTGCCCGTCGCGCAGTTCTTCCAAAACGACGGTATCGCCGCTACGCTCCAGACTCGCAAAAATCTGTTCCAGAAAAGTCATTGGCTCTTACAATTATTTTTACGACTTGTCATCCTGAGCGAAGCAACGCATTCTCGCCGCAGTCTACCCATACGCCGCCACCAACTGCTTCAGCCCATCACTCATCGGTGGCAGATAATCCTCCCAGTTCCACTCCCCGCGCCGTGTAGGAAATTCTGGATAGCGCCGCTGCACTTCTTCTTCGAAATACACGCCCATGCGAGCCATCAATTTCAAATTCCGAACCACGGTTCGCGCAATCCCGTCGGCAATACGTTCGCCATCGCGATCCAGAATTTCGAGCGCCGCCAAAGTCCGGGCTTCCAAATCCGGATCGTCTACATTCATCAACAACTCCTGATGGCCGCGCTCATTCATCAGATTCCGTATGCGCTCATCCATCGTGATCCCGGCCGAAGCCACCAGAGCAGGCATCGAAGTTACAATCCCGTGATAGCGGGAAGAAACCATCATCCGGCAAGCCCGCAGAATGCTGACCAGTTGATACATGTTGTAATCATCTGAGGTCAGCACCGGAACCCCACCCAGCTTCTCCGAGATACGACGGCAAGCCCGCGCATCCATGCGCTCCGTCGCCGCCATGATCGTGAAAACGCTTTTTTTCTGCCGGAACGCAGCCACCGCATTCGCAATCGAACTCAAATAATGTTCATAGGCCCGATCCGCCTCCGGCCCTGCATTATGAAAGTACGGACCGCGATAGTGGCTCTCCTTATACGCGCCAGTCAGGCTGCGCAGCGCGGCCTTCGTCACCGAAGCCTTCACCGGCCATTCAAACGGATTAATCGGGCACACCACCAGCACCGGCGTCTTCCCGTCCCACCCCACATCGCGAAGCGCCTTTTGCCCATATTCGGCACCCAGAGGCTCAAATGTCCAGGCTGTATCTGTGCCCAATTCAGTGGGTACTCCAAGCTCGCGCAGAATCTTCCGCGATTCATTGTTGCGTGTAATCACCAGTGAATTCTTGCAATAACGCCCACACATCTTCGCGACCAGCGGATCCATCTGTCCCGCCTCGGCGCCGTATCCGACCGACAACTTATTTTCCGCCGCCGCAATGCCCAGCGAGCCAATCATCATCGTAGCCAGCGCATTCGCGAATTTCGATTTGAACATCGAACCTTCACACGCCACTACGCCGTGATGCTTGGGCACTTCATTCGCAAGAAACGGAGGGAAAATATCCGGCAGTCGCACCTGCGAAGTTCCTTCGAAGTACCCGCGCGACCGGTCAAAATTAAACGTCATCATGCTGAGGTCGACATTTTCCGGCCCAAGAATTCGCCGGATCTGCCGCAACATCTCTTCCACGCGCACATCAGAACCAGTATTCCGAGTTCCGTTATAGCCCGCAAACAACAGCTTGAGTCTTTCACCCGGCTGCCATGGCTTGCGTTTGCCCATCATCCACTGAATTTTCTTGCCTTCAATAATGCCCGACACCCATGCTTCCAGAAAAAAATCCATCATGCCGCGGACCCTCCTGCCTTAGTGCTCTCCGGCCACGCTTGATAGGGATAGGCAAAATTGTGTTCGCGGCTGAAACGAAGCAGAGGAAAACTGTATTGCGAAAATGGCACCGGCTTCCGTCCCATCTCCGCGATTACGCGCGAGTTGTCGAACACCGTATTCCAGGTCAAATAAGGCAGGAAGACCTTCATCAGCGCCGCACCGTGCCCCACTGGCCCTTTGCGACCCGCCAGCGTGTTGACGATGGAGCCGAACGGCTTTTCGAGAATTGGCAAAAATACTGGCCCTCGCTTGTTCTGCTCCGTCGCCAGCGCTTTCGTCAATTCCTGAAATGTCTGCGCCCCGTTGCCCGAAGAAAGATGATAAACATCGTGTTCAGGATTCGGCTTCATATGCAAAGTCGAAATCGCATCCGCCACGAAATCCACATTCACGATGTCAATCTTGTCATGCGGACGGAATGGCAGCACCGGCAAGCCGGCCAGAAACACGAATGACCGCACCATATCGAACTGCGTCGTCTGCGGATACCGGCTATCCCCCAATACAATGCTTGGACGAAAAATCGTCAGCGGCACATCAGGCAGCATCTCGCGCACCATGTGCTCGCAAAATTTCTTGGTCCGCGCATAAGGGTCGTAATCCGAGCGCTCCCACTCTACCGAATGATCCTCAGAAACAATTTCGTGACTGCGCTTCCCTGCCACGGCCACCGTGCTGACATTCGAAAACCGTTGCAGCCCGTGATAATACTGTGCGCGCCGCGCCAGTTGCAGCACTTCAAGTGTGCCCCGCAGATTCACATTCAAGCAGCTCTTTTCGGATTTGCGATTCAGCGAAGCCGCGCAGTGAATCACCGAATCCGTGGTATGTACCAGCCGGTCGTAGTCGCCCGGTTCAAGTCCAAATTGAGGAGAGGTAAGATCACCACGAAAAATGCGTATCTTCGCTTGCAGATAATCGTAGAACCTGCCAAACGGCAGGTGCAGTTGCAGCGCGTTCCATAGCCGAAGCTCCGCGTCCCGCGGATCGCGCCCACGCACCAACACATTCAACGTCGCGTCATGCTGATCAAGCAGATTGGCGGCAACATGCGCGCCGATATATCCGGTCCCACCGGTCAGGAAAATTGCCACGTTGCTCCGTTCGTTCCCGTCTTCATCCCACCGTCATTGCCTCTAGGCGTTAGCGGACCTGTTTCTGAAGTCCCCGAGCTCCGAGGCGGCATCTGCAACACCCTCGGCTCCCGCGCTTCCAGCGGACGTCCCTCAATCAGCGGATACGTCCAGCGCCGCAATGCCGGGATATGAATGTCGATCCAATATTCCCACCAGTCGAGACTTGCCGTGTCATATCCGAAAATTTCTCTCTCTTCGGGTGTCAGCGCCTGCGACAACTTCTCCACATTATCCGCAACGAAGTCATGTTCGTTGAGCAAAATAAAAGGCTCGAACAATCCCACTAATTTTTCCACGCGCTCAAGGCTGCGTTCGGTTTTCGCCAGCGGCTTCTTCATCGCCGATGGAAGCGGAGCCATCACCCGCTGAATCGACTGGATAATCATCTTCTGCGCCGGCGCCGACATGCGGTTATAACGTTCCTTCGAAACTGGGATCGCATCCATACGCAATCGCAGCCAGTATTCCAACCCCTCCTGCGCCCGATAGTGCCGCCGATGCCCTAATGTAGTTAACTCAATCGACCGTCCCATGTCGCAGGGATTTGTCACCGAAGTTGCCAGCTGATACAGCGGATCGTGCCGCCGCTCCACCAGTGCCGCACCAATCAAAGTCATTCCAGCGCACACCGCATCCACCGGAATAATGTCAAGCCGCTTGCGTTCATTCGAGGGCAGTTGTCGAAATGCGGTTCCCAGCAAATACGAAAGCGATGCCGAAGTATTGATCCCCTCATTCCAACCGCGAAACGGCTTCGTCACCGAAGTCTCAACAATCGCCGGACGCACAATCGCAATCGGCAGCCCCGCGCCATGCTTGGCAATCATCGATTCCGCCAGGCTCTTGGTAAAGGTATAAGTATTCGGCCAACCCAGCTCATTCGCGCGCCGAGTAGCTTCCTCCGTAAGATAATTCTTCAGCCACCGAACCTTGTTCTTGCGGATCTGATTCTCCAGCGCCTGTCCGCTCAGCCCCTTGGCCGCATGCTCTTTTCCCAGCGCCTGCTTCTTTAGCTCTTCTGTGATCTCAGGCCCATCCGCTCGTGCTTCCGCCGCTTCCACCAGTCCATGCAGGCGATGCCATTCGTTTTCTGAGTCGAAGTCTTTCAAGTGCGCCGGAGTGTAATTCAAACGCACCCGCTCACTCACCCGCCCATCGCGCTGCCCAGCCACATAGCAAGTAGAAAGGTGCAACAGAGCCGCGTGATCCGAACCGCGAATAAATTCGATCAGATGATGCGTCGAATCCACATTGACAGCCAGCGCGTCCCGCAGATCGGGGTTAAAATCCGTCAGTCCCGAACTATTGATGATCAAATCCAAATCCGGCCGCAACCGTGCCGCCGTCTCCGGGTCTAGACCGATGTTCGGCTGCGAAACATCGCCCTCGACCACTTCGATCTTTTCTGCCAATAGAGCGCCCAGCCGTTCGCCATATTTTTCAAACAAAGGATCGAAGACGGGCGAGCCTTCAATCATCTTCTCAAAGCGCTTCTGTGCCGGACTCGATTTCTGCCGCCGGATCAGAAGATAGAGTTTCCCGATCTCCGGCAGATCCAGCAAAGTATTTGCCAGCCACACCTTGCCGATAAATCCGGTGACGCCGATCAGCATCACACGCTTGCCGCCCAACGCCTTCCGCACCGAAAACGGCGCGGAGTGCCGATTTTCATTGAAGTACACAATCGGGCGAACTCGCGGCGCGTCTACTCGTACCGCTGGCACAATCGCTGACGCCAACGCCTTCGGACCGCGCAATCCAAGGGCGCGCACCCATCGCGCCAGATTCTGCTGCCCATCGGGGCCCGCTTCGCGAATCCGTGCAAATAGTCCCCGTGGGCGTATGACCGGACTCAGCAGTCGCCCCGTTGCAACTCCATCGCGGAAATCGAGGCGATTCGCAATAATCCAGCGTACCCCCAAATGCCGGGCCAGCGGCCGCATCACATGATCCAGTCCCTGGCTCACCAAGACCACATCCGCGCCTGTCGTCTGTAAAGCCTTCAGCTCTCGCACTCCTTCTTCTTTTAGCAGCGGCTTGAGCTTGTATTCGAATTCTTCTTCGCCCAGCAGATCAAGCCGGTCGCGAGTAACTCCGCGAAGCACAGCGTGGACGATTCGAGTCGCAGCAATCCGGTTCGCCGCATACAAGAATGGACGCAACAATGCCATCACAAACACGAGCGAGCGGCGTACTGCCCGCGCGATAAACGTCTGGCTGTTCCATGTGAAAAACGCAATTGGACGAACCGTGGTCAACTCCAGCAAGCTTCCCTCAACCCGCCAGTAAACAGGCGACGAAGGCCGTGAACGCCCGGAAGACGAAGCACCGGGGGAAGCAATCGTTGGAGTAGTGCCCGGGGTCGATGAGACGCCGGTGGTTAACGTATTGGCATCGACCGACGTTCGAGCACCTCGCTCCTCGAGATTGTTCACAGGTTCCACGAATCAATATTTCAACCGCGCCTCGTCGGAAGATGCCCTTCGTGCAACTATCGCAACCTATACGGCGCCCCAAGAAGACCGGGTAGAATCCCTTATTTTAACCTGTCTGTCACAAAGGAAGAAGAATAACCGCAAGCGATCCCGACGCGGGTTTTCTTCTTAAAAGTCGAGCAAAGACCTGGAGCCTGATGGCTGATGGCCAAGGCTCCTTACGGTGCCCGCGCGAGATCCCGAATCTGGTTCAAATACCCCACATATACCGGGATCGGTATGTCCGGCGAGTCGCCGTCATTCAGGAAATGAGACAGTTGAATCTCCATGGGAATCGAGCTGATGACTTCGCGGAACCGCGCCATTTTTAAATATTTCACTCGCCAGATCTCAAGCATCAACGAGCGAAACTCTTCGCTGATAAAACCCATTCTGCGCTCTCCCAAATAGACAGCGTCGAAATGCCTCGCCCCGAGCGCTTTCCGAACGGGATCGTCAGGTTGAGAAAATGTGTATATAAGGTGAAGCAGATCAGCCAGATCGCCCCATAAAACTTTCTCCTCGAAGGCGCTAAAGCGGAACGAGACCGCACCGCGTTGCTGCGCCTCCCGTGCATGATCGTTCGCGTGCAGTGCGTGACGTCCCAGTTCTTCACGAAACCATTGCAATCGCTCCCTGGCGAGGTTGTGCCGAAGGAATTCAACCGCGTAAGTGTTCGGTAAGTAAACCTTGGAATCGCCATCCAGCCGCGCCAGCCATAGGCCCCAGTCCTTCTGTTCCAGAATGCCAAGTAATTCCGTGAGATCGGCCAACGTCACGTCGGGGTGATATTTTATGGATTGCCAAAAATGTTCAGTCGAATCGTAAGTCGCGCCATACAGCTGGATGCCTTCTTCAATCGGATACCAGTTCGATAACACGCGTGCCGGGATCGACGGCGCAGCACTCCAACAGTTCAGCGAATGCTTCCACTTCTCCTGCACTGCCAGGAACGCCTGGCCATAGCCTGGCGGGACCGGCTCTTTCACATCGGAAAGTGCCCGCCGCAATTCTTCACGCGTGTGAGTTATCAGAGCCTCCAGTGGGCGCTCATCTTCCATCGAGATCACCCGGCTTTCGATTCCGCGCCGCAGCAGTTCACTCGACAGTTGCCGCCGCTGCTCTTCATCCAGACCGCCCCGAACATTCCAGCGTTGAGTTTGTGACTCGATATATGGGAATAGCTCAGCCAGCGATTTGAACTCGAAGAATCCGTGGAGCGCAAACTTCACTGGGCGCCCATCCTTGACAATCGTAGTAGAAGGAGTGACCAGTGCTTGTAGCGAAATTGGCTCGGCCGGTAGCGGCGAACTGACGCTCAAAACCGTTAAGGCCGCACCCAACATCAGCCATCCCATTCCGCGCACTCTTAGCAACCGCTCTTTCACTAACTCCTCCATCACTTCATGACTGTCAGTTACTAACAACAAATAGAGAAGAGAGTAAGTCTCAGCTCATACGTTCCGTCCAGCACACATCCCAATACTTCCCAAACTTTCGGCCATTCTCGCTGAACACGCCAACCACCTTAAATCCGAATCGCCGATGCAACGCCTCGCTCGCCGCATTTGGCAAAGCGTATCCCGCCACAAAACGATGGATATCTTCGCCCTTCAACACCTCAAACAGCCGCGCATACAACTGCTTCCCGATTCCCTTCCCCACTGCTTCAGGCGCACAATAAATCGTGGTCTCAACCGTCGTCTCATACGCCATCTTCGGACGAAAACGCGTCGTCCCCGCATATCCCATCACGATTCCATTTTCCTCGGCAACCAGTAAGCGATGCCGTCCCGTCGCGCCAAACTGTGAGAACCAGACCTCACGTCGCTCCTCCGTATAAGGCTCAATATCAAACGTCACCGCGGTATTCACAACGTAGTAGTTATAGATTTCGGTGAGACGAGCCAGATCTTCGCGCATTGCAGGACGAATCCGCGTCTCGCTCATTGCGCTCCTCCGATCTGAAATTTGCAAATCACCTCATAAACCATCCCACAACCGCAGCCGCCGCAACTAGCCATGCCGAATTGATTCGGAACCGGAGCAGCGCGATCAAGCTGGCCACAAAAATAATCAGCGTCGCGCGATCGATGATCGATGCTCTGCCGAGTTGCCACGCCACTACCGCGATCAAAGCTAATGAACCTGCAACCACGCCATCGAGCGCTGCCGCCGCAACTGCCGACCGTCGCAGCCGCGGAATCAGCGGCCCACTCACCGCAACCAGCACGAACCCCGGCAGAAAAATACCGACGGTCGCTACAACTGCGCCCGCCCAGCCCGCCACTATGTATCCAATAAATGTTGCTGTCGTAAACACAGGACCAGGCGTGAATTGTCCCACCGCAATCGCGTCAATTAATTGCTTATCCGTTAACCAGTGCAGACGCTCGACAAATTCCGCTTGCAGAAATGCCAACAAGACGTACCCACTCCCGAACACTACGGAACCGATTTTGAGAAATGACAAAAAGAGCCGCATGAGTCCAACCGGAAAAGCCGCGCCAGTAGCCGCCACTCCCATTACTGCGGCAACAATCTTCGGCAACCCGAAAAATCCTGGAAGGCCTATGCTCGTGCCCAGCAAGCGGTTTTTCATTGCTGAACTCGCCGCCGATAGCACGCCGGCAAACACCAGCACCAGCACGGGGCTGACTCCAACAAAACTGAGCGCCGCTGCAAGCGCCGCAACCACTGCCAGCAGAGCCGTCGGCAACGCCGTCCGTCCCAATTTCCCCAATGCCTGAATCACGATCGCGACCACGGCCGGCTTGATCGCCGCGAGCATGCCTTCAACCTTGGGCAGCGAGCCAAAGCGCACATAGGTCCAAGCAATTAACGAGACAATAACCGCCGCCGGAATAATGAAACAGCAACCCGCGACAACCAGTCCGCGCCAGCCTCCTTTTAACTGTCCAACAAAGATTGCGACTTCGGTGGAACTCGGCCCCGGAATCAGATTCGCCGTAGCGAGCCGGTCCAGAAATTCGGCACGCGTCATCCACTGCCGCCGTCGCACGAACTCTTCTTCCATCATCGCGAGGTGTGCCGCAGGCCCACCAAACGCAATCGTGCCCAGTTTCAGAAAAACCACGGCAATTTCCGTCAGCGATGCTTCCCGAATTTCCGCGGTCTCACCCATCAGTTGCAAGTCAAGAGTTGCAAAACAGTTTCCCGTAGAGACACGGTTAGCCGCGTCTCAGCAGCAACGCAAGTCCAGAAGCAAATTCCAGCTTTCGCTACTCGCCAAATATTGCGCGATATACTCCACCCGCCAGCGCCCCACCCACAATCGGAGCCAGCCAGAATAGCCACAATTGCTGCACTGCCCATCCACCCACAAAAATCGCCGGTCCAGTACTGCGCGCCGGATTTACCGAAAGATTCGTCACCGGAATTCCAATCAGGTGAATCAGCGTCAAACCGAAGCCGATCGCAATGGGCGCAAAACCGGCGGGAACGCCGCGCCTATCCGTCGATCCCATGATGATCATCAAAAAGAAAAACGTCAGCACCACTTCGGCTACCAGGCACGAAAGCAGCGAATAACCTCCCGGAGAGTGGGCAGCATATCCATTCGAGGCAAAGCCACCTGCCAAGTCGAACCCCTCCTTGCCACTCGCAATAATGTAGAGGGTCCCCGCACCCGCGATTCCGCCGAGCACCTGTGCCACCACATAAGGCAAAAATTCTCGCGCTGGAAAGCGCTTCCCCACCACCAGCCCCGCCGAGACTGCAGGATTCAGATGGCATCCCGAAATATGTCCGATGGCGAACGCCATCGTGAGCACCGTCAGTCCAAAGGCCAACGCCACGCCCAAAAATCCGATGCCCAGCTGCGGAAATGCCGCATCCAGAACCGCTGCCCCGCATCCCCCAAATACCAGCCAGAAAGTTCCGAAAAATTCCGCAATAGCCCGTTTCGATAAACTCATACGGCCTCCTTGATCAAAGTTTATGGGTGAACGTTGTTCCAACCGAGAATGATTTGAAGCACGAAGTGCCAGCGATTGTACCGCAAATCTCAAACGATTATTGGAGTCTGTAACAATGGGATGGCAAGCCACACATGGCACGGAGGAAGCTAGAACGTGACGATGCTGACGCTATTTGGATTATTTGCCGTGACCGCGATGCTGGTCACCTATGCGATGGAGAATCGCAGCACCTGGTTCATCCTGGCGTTCGCCGGCGCATGCACGCTAGGCTCGGTTTATGGATTCCTGCAAGGCGCGTGGCCCTTTGGAGTTGTCGAGGCGATCTGGTCGGTAGTAGCCGTCCGCCGCTGGTACCGTGCCAGGCTGTGAATTGTCGGTAGAGACGGGGCTCGCCCCGTCTTCTTTACCCTAATCAGAGTTTATTCAGCCCGTCGAGAGCGGCGACCTTGTAAGCTTCCGCCAGCGTCGGATAGTTAAACACGGCATCGCGGAAATACTCAATCGTAGCGTCCATCGCGAGTACCACTTGTCCAATGTGGACGATCTCCGCCGCTCGATCCCCAATAATATGCACGCCCAGCAATTTCAGCGTATCCGGATCAAATAAAATCTTCAGCAGACCTTGATCATCCCCCAGCATTTGCCCCTTGGCCAGCTCCGAGTAGCGTGCCAACCCGCTCTCATAAGGAGTCTTGTTGCGCGTCAGCTCTTCCTCGGTGGCGCCGACCATAGAGATTTCTGGAATGGTGTATATGCCGTACGGAATCAAATTCGGCAGCAACCGGCTAGGCTTGCCAAACATATGACAACCCGCGAGCCGCCCCTGTTCCATCGAAGTGCTGGCCAGCGCTGGAAAACCAATCACATCGCCCGCCGCATAAATGTGCGGCACTGCCGTCTGGAAATGTTCATTCACGGCAAGTTTGCCACGAGCATCACTCGCCAGGCCCGCCGCCTCAATTTTTAGCTTGTCGCTGTTAGCAGTCCGTCCAATCGTATAGAGCAACGCCTGTCCGCGAACTTTCTTTCCACTCTCCAGTGTCGCAAACACTTTGTCGCGCTCTTCGTCGAAACCAACCGAAACCACTTTCTCCCCCACTCGAAAAACAGTTCCCAGTTGCCGCAACTGGAAGCACAGGCTCTCGATAATCTCCCGATCCACAAAATCCAGCAGTGTAGGACGCTGATCCAATAGCGTTACCTTCACTCCCAGAGCCGTGAACATGGAGGCGTATTCCAGCCCAATAATTCCCGCGCCCACCACAATCAACTCGCGCGGAATCTCATCCAGAAGATGTACTTGATCGGAATCGAAGATGCGCTGCCCGTCGACCGGAATCCCGTCAATATGCGCCGGCCGCGTGCCGCAAGCAATCAGTATCTTCTCTGCGCGAACCTGCTGCACTCCCTCTTCCGTCACAATCTCAATCGTATGCGGATCGACAAAGCGTGCGTCCCCTTCGAGCGTCGTCACATAATTCCGCCGCAGTTGCGCCTTGATCACATCGACTTCACGAGTCATCACCGTCGTCGCCCGCAACACAAGGTCCGACATCATGATGCGGTCTTTCACCACATATCCACGGCCGTAGAACGACCGCTGCCGTAATCCGCTCAGATAAAGCACCGCTTCCCGCAGAACCTTGCTCGGGATCGTGCCGGTATGAACGCAAACTCCCCCCATAGCGAGCCGCCGGTCGATGATCGCGACTTTTTTGCGCATCTTTGCCGCGCAAATCGCGCCCTTCTGTCCCGCCGGACCGCTTCCAATCACCACCAAGTCGTATTCGTTAGCCTGCATAGGGGTGCGCGTGGCCGCAGCAAAAAGTTAGCACTTTCCTAGCTCGACACGAAAGGTGTCTTTAGTATGGAAGGCAAAATTAAGAGTTCATTAATAATCGGCCGGATCAGGTTGGACACTGGGATAGGTTCTTCACTTCACGCAAAACGCAACAATAGTCTGCCCCCGCCGACCGGACATCTTCTCTACTTTCCGCAGCAATTCCGCTTCCAGATCGTCGGGATCAACCACCATCTCGCAAGCCGCAATCTCCTCATCGCTGGCTCCGTGATAACAAAGTTCGCACACTCCCAGCCCATCCTCCGAGCGCACAGGAGGGCCAAATGTGCGGCAAGTCATTGGACGAGCACTGTAAAGCTCGCATAATCCCGTCTCCGGATCGAGCACAGGACACACCTCATCATTAGCAAATTCCGCAAAACGCTCCTCGAACTCTGGACCTTCATCGAGCACGCCCGTCCGCGCATTGCCCGGAAATTCCGTTGCCAATCGCTGAATCGAATCCCTGGCCCGCAAGCGAATCCGTCGAGCCCGCTGCGGATCCGTTTTTTCCATCTCAGCCAACCCGTTTTGTAATCGAGCGGCGTCCAGTTGATTGATGGCAAATACTCCCACGCAGCACTGCGTGCATCCCGGACGACACACCAGCCATTCGCCACTGCGCCGAGCAGAATCAGCTAAAGCCACATCCACGATCTGAATCAACCGAGAATCGTCAGCCGGCGATCGTCGAAAAGCCATCTCAAAAGCATACGCCACGGCCCGTGTGGCGCTGGTGCCCCGCCCGCGAACTGCCGACAGAATCACAACCGCAGTCACCCTTAGGCTGCAAGAATTTCAGGCCTGCTTGCGCTTCACCGGCAAATAGGCTTTGATAATTCACATGAAAATTTCGTGCCGTCGAAGCCTTCAAGGACTAGTCGTTCTCCTATCGCTAATCACTATGTCTTCCGCCAAAGATTCACCGAAAAACTCCTATCTCCTCTACGTCGGCACCTACACCGAGAAAGAAAGCAAAGGCATCTACGCCTATCGCTTCGACGCCGCGTCCACACAATTAACTCCGCTAGGATTAGCCGCCGAGACCGCCAATCCCTCATTCTTGGCGATTGATCCCAGTGGCCGCTTCCTTTATGCAGTGAATGAAGTCCAAAACTACAAAGGCGCCAGCAGCGGGGCCGTAAGTTCCTTCGGTATTGACCAGCAAAATGCCAAATTGTCCTCGTTGAATGAAGTCCCGTCCCGCGGAGCCGATCCCTGTTACATCACATTCGACAAGACTGGCAAGTTCGCACTGATAGCAAACTACACGGGAGGAAGCATAGCCGTGTTCCCCGTTAAGCCCAACGGCGACATAGGAGAGTCTTCCGCATTCGTTCAGCACACCGGTTCAAGCATCAATAAAGAACGGCAAGCTGGCCCGCATGCGCATTGGATCGAGACTACGCCAGACAATCGTTTCGCGATCGCAGTCGATCTCGGCCTAGATGAGTTACTGGTTTACCGGTTCGACGCAAGTAAAGGCTCCCTCATTCCGAACGACCCGCCCTTCGCCAGCTTGGATCCCGGAGCCGGACCGCGGCATCTGGCCTTTCATCCGAACGGCAAGCTCGCCTACGTAGTCAATGAATTGCAGTCGACGATCACCGCGTTTACCTACGATCCAAGCGGAGGCACTCTTCAGAAGCTTAATACGATTTCGACTCTTCCCAAGAACTTCACCGGCGTTAACGACACCGCTGAAATCCACGTGCATCCCAGCGGAAAGTTCCTCTACGCCTCGAATCGCGGACACGACAGCATTGCCCTCTTCTCCATCGACGGCCGCACCGGAGCTCTGACTCTGGTGGATCACTTCCCCACTCAAGGCAAAACACCGCGCGATTTCGACATTGATCCCACGGGAAAATTCCTGTTCGTGGCCAATCAGGGAACCAACAATATCGTGGTATTTCGCATCGATCTCAATAACGGAAAACTGACACCCACCGGCCAGATCCTGCAAGTGCCGTCGCCCGTATGCCTCAAGTTTGTGGCCGTCAAATAATTAATGACGTGCGGAAGGAAAATGTGTGCGATACCATTTCATCGCACCAAAGTAAAAAGCCCGCTCGAATCGAGCGGGCTTTCTATCCTTTTGAGATCGTATCCTTAAGCCAGAAGCCAACAGCTAACAGCCAAAAGCCGCTAGTCTCCCGCCACCGGTTCGCCAACTTCTTCACTCTTCTTCGCGGTGCCATTTCCATTCGCCGGAGCAATTGCAGCTGTAATTGCGCCAAGCGGAATAAACCCGCCTTCATTCGAAGTCGCCGGCTTCTCTTTCAGTACAACTTCCCGATAGAGCTGCGCCATGCGTGCATCATAGGCCGCATCATTCTTGACCTTGTTGCTTTCAGCTTTAGTATCGCGCGCACGCTTCTTCTCTTCGCGAGCCGTCTTCGCAATGCCCAGCTTGTCGAGATCATGCTGCACTTCGTGTGTAACGATCTCTTCTCGCAGGTAGAGAGCGTGCTCTTTGTCTTCCATCTTTACCTTCTTGCCGCCCGCGAAGATCTCATGACGCCCATGCTCTTCGTACCACTTCGTCAGCGTGGAAGTCATGTGCATCTTCTCAATAATGTTCCGCCAGCCTACGCCCGTGTTGTAAGCGCAGAAACTGATCTCGCCTTCCTGTGTGGCGTAAGGAATAATGCACTGTTCCGTCCGCCGGAAGTCGTAGTTGAAAAGATCCTGGAACCACATGCCTGCGATAAACAGGAAATTCCATCGATCCTGTCGCCGCTTCATCACATCGTCAATCGTACGATCCGGACCAACCTTCCCATAATTCTTGCCTGTAGCATTGAAGTTCTTATCGAACTTCCTCAGTAGGTCCATCAACTTGAAGTGTGTCGGTGACTGGAACGGATCGTAGTTCTTCATCAAACAAAGAGCCATGCCAAACGCAGTCCAGAATTTCGATCGAGCCGCGTCATTGACCTTGGCAATATCCTTGGCCAGTTGATCGCCCTTAAGGAAAGCAGTTACCGGCACTGCCTCCTTAGTCTCCTTGTCGATCATCATCGCCATCCCCGTCCCGCAATTCGGATGGCATCCGCAGGAGAGTTGGCCCCAGTCATTATTCGTGTCCTGGGAGTGCAATACATCGGCCCAGTCCGAGAACGTGCTCATGAAGCTGATGGGGAACCAATCGCGCGTAGGCTCGCCAAATCCAGTCTGATTCTTAACGTCGTGCGCCAGATGCGCCAGCGTGTAACGCTGCGCCTGACGTCGTTCGTCAGTAATCGCCTCATCGCGCCCAGTAAACGACACCGGCTGAAACGACAGGAACCCAATCTTCTTAGGATTATCCAAAGCGAACTGAATGATGCGTCCCACCTGCTCGTTATTGATCCCGTTCACGATGGTGACGACCGGAACAATTTCGCAGCCGGCGCGATGCAGGTTATCGATCGCCTTCAACTTCACATCAAACAGATTGCCCACTGCCCGGTGATCGTTAGCGGCGTTTCCAATTCCGTCAAACTGCAGATACGCGTAGCGCATTCCCGCTTCCACAGCCTGCTGCGCGAATTCAAAGCTCTTCGCAAATTCAATTCCGTTGGTCGCTGCCTGCACGCTGTTGTAGCCAACCTTGCGCGCGTAGCGGACCGCATCCAGAAAATAAGGAGACAAAGTCGGCTCGCCGCCAGAAAACTGTACCGACATCTGCCGGCGCGGCTTGATCGTGATCGCGTTATCCAGAACCGTCTTGATCTCTTCCCATGTCAACTCATGGACATACCCAACCTGATTCGCGTCCATAAAGCACGGATCGCACATCATGTTGCAGCGGTTGGTCAGGTCGACGGTCAGCACCGAGCCGCGTCCATACTTCACCGTCGACGAACCGTGATGATGCAGCTTCTCGTCGTTATGAGCCTTGATGTCGCGGCCGGGGAAAACATCTTCTAGGTGCTTCGAGAATTCTGTGTCAATCGACATCAGGTCTTCGAAGTGGCCGTGCTTGGGGCAGTCTTTGACCATCCAGATCTTACCGTCACGCTCAACAATCTGGGCCTTGATCTCGCCAACTTTTTCGTTCATCAGCACATCAACCGGCAAATGGCCGTCGAGAATCTGCTGGCGAATTTCAGGGACGCACTTGGGACAGAGAGAATCGGTCGAGCGCGGCCAGCCCAGTGGCGGCTTCGACTTTTCCCACGACTTGAGCAGAGGCTTGTCAGACCACTTCGGAGTCGGCGACTGATTCGGAGCGATGCGGTTGAGGCGCGCAAACACTGCCCATGCGCCGGTCGCGGCGACGGTGACGGCCTTCTCTACATATTTAATCGGCTTATGCATTCTGCTCTCGCTTTCCTTGTCCTAAACTCGGCTAGAACTGTCCCCACGGTTCCCGATAAAGGAAACCTGTGCAAAAAGACTGTCCACGGAGAAACCTGGAAGTTTCGATGCGTGGAGTTGGTCAGGTTGATGCTATTGAATCTGTGACATTTAGGCACGAAGAAGGCAATGAAGGGGAGAAAAACGGGGTTAAGCGGGGAAATGCAGGATTTTTTGGTGGTAAGTTATTGAAAAGGCAGGGGTGGATATTTGTTACAGGCTCGCAGTTGTGAACCGAATGGGAAATCCATCGCGATCTTGGCCGCGCCTAAAATGCGTACCATTCGTTGCGAGCAGTTTCTGCCACTCATCGCTCTAGCTGGTCTCCAGCAACGGATCAGCCTCAACCTCAGCCTCAGCCTCCAATTTCAAATCAGACATATCCAGCTGCAGATTGCCCGGATTCGTGGCATAGGCCAAGCCGGTTTCCATATCCAGCGTCCCGTTGCGGATCAGCCGTTCGATGTCGCCGTCAAAGGTCTGCATACCTTCTTGTTCACCCACGCGCATGGCATCGAGCAACGTCTTCCCCTCAACCTCTCCTTTTTCTACATACTCACGTGTACGCAACGTCGACTTCAATATCTCAATCACGGCTACGCGTCCGGCCCCGCCCTTACGGGGAACCAGTCTCTGCGAAATGATGTAACGAAAACTTTTCGCCAAACGATTTCTAAGGGTGTGTTGTTCAGCCATCGGAAAAGCACCTACGATTCGCTCAACCGTCTTCGATGCGTCAATGGTGTGCAATGTGGAAAGAACCAAGTGCCCAGTCTCCGCCGCTTCCATCGCAATTTCTATGGTTTCTTTATCGCGCATCTCGCCCACCAGAATCACTTTGGGAGCTTGGCGCAGCGCCGCTCTTAAGGCCAGAGCGAAGCTCGGAGTATCACTGTGCAATTCCCGCTGATGCACAATGCAACCCTTGTGCGAGTGCAGGAACTCTATCGGATCTTCGATCGTAAGCACATGATAAGACTGCTCCTTATTAATCTTGTCGATAATGGCGGCAAGAGTCGATGATTTGCCCGAGCCAGTTGGTCCCGTGACCAATACAATCCCATTGCGCAGCTCCACGATCTTATTCAACTCGGCTGGCAGGTGCAGCGATTCCAGATCGGGAACCTTGGCCGGAATCACGCGCATCACAACCGCACAGGTGCCCCGCTGCATAAAGACGTTGACGCGAAAACGGCTGGCGCCCGGCATACTATAGGAGACGTCGCAGGACCCGCGCTCCCGCAAGTTTTCCAGGGCATGCTGATTGTTCCCAATCAGATCGGAAGCGATGCGCTGGGTGTCTTCAACCTTTAAGATACGCGAAGCTCCAGCAGGAGTTAGCTTCCCATTAATCTCCACCAACGGAGGCTTGCCCGGAGTAAAAAATAGGTCGCTGATCCTCTCCGCAGTATTCAGCATGGCAACCAGCAGCGCTGGGGTCGAAAACGGCGCGGCCACAGGAGCAGCGGCCGTTGCTGTCCCTGGCGAGAGAGTAGGAGCTAGGTTTGTCGGTGAAGACATAGGGGCGGTACGTCCTTAAAATTTAAGAGTGTTGAGAAGCTAGATGGGACTCGAGTTGAGAGTACAACGTCGAGTCAGGATCGGGAAGATTACGGAAGACACCGATCTCTAACTGTCACAGCCAGTCGGGAAGCCGATATATGGGTCGGGTTTGAGATAACTACTGCGGACACTATGGCCGACGTTGCAGTGCCGCGATCGAGCGCTCCGAGGTGCACTCTTCCACATGTTGGTTATCTTTGCAGTTTTGTGATGGCTTATCTCTAGGCTGTTTTCTCGTCTATTGCCATAGCTATAAGCATAGTATCCGACACGAAGCGCTTATTTTTCTACCATATAAGTCGTAAGCGACCATTTGTCGTATTCGGGTGAAACGCCTTGCCCCGCTGCCGTTTTGGGTTGACCGTACGAGTCCCCTATGACACACTAATCCAGATCAATTCGCGGGTTCTTCCGCTGTAGAATCCGCTTATTCGCGCTAATCTCCCCCTTGTTTTGTAACTCATGATCCATTCATTGTGCTCTGCTAGACGCACGTTTCCGGGAGGAACTGCCATGCCGGCAATCCTATTTATGAAGTTTCGCTTTACGGTGATTCTTGCCCTTGCCACGGTGCTGCTTGCACCCTGGCGTTGCTCCGGTCAAGCGAGCGTTCTTACCCACCACAACGATGTGGCACGTACCGGACAGAATCTGAATGAGATCATCCTGAACACGTCAAATGTGAACGTGGCCACTTTTGGAAAGCTGTTTAGCCAGAAGGTCGATGGTTCCATCGTGGGTCAGCCACTCTATATGCCCGGGGTTCAATTTCCGAACGGAACTACCCACAACGTTGTCTATGTTGCCACCCAGCACGACAGCGTCTTTGCTTTTGATGCGGACAATCCGCTGGGCACGAATGCAAGCCCTCTTTGGACGGTGAATTACCCTAAGTCCATCCCTGACGACGCGGCCAACTTTGGATGCGGCACACCGAGTTACACGGAAATCGGCATTATGGGCACGCCGGTTATCGACCCCACTACGAATACTCTTTACCTGGTGTCGAAGACATTGGTGTCGGGGGGCTATTACTTTAATCTGCATGCGTTGGACATCACTTCCGGAGCGGAGAAATTCGGCGGCCCGATGCCGATCAGCGCCACGGTGCAAACAAGTGCGGGACCGATTGTGTTTACTCCTGCCATCCAGCTGCAGCGGCCAGCATTACTGCTGCTGAACGGAACGGTTTACATCGGCTTCGGATCGAATGGTTGCGACGCCTACGATTACCATGGCTGGTTATTAGCCTATAGCGCTTCCACTCTGCAGCAGATTGGCGTGTATATTACGACGTCCGAGGGTCTGAAGGGATCTCTCTGGGGCAGCGGCGGTGGACCCGCAGCAGACGACGAAGGATTTGTTTACGTCTCCACCGCGAATGGCACTTTCGATTTCAGCGCGGGAGGCACCGATTTTGGAGACAGCTTTCTTAAGCTAAGCACGGTCCAGAACGGATTCGCTGTGCAAGACTACTTCACGCCCTACAATCAAGCGATCCTCGACGACAACGATTTGGATCTCGGCTCCGGAGGCTTGATGATTCTCCCCGATCAGGGTGGCACATACCCTCATGAACTCGTCGGCGGAGGCAAACAAGGCACTTTCTATCTCGTCAATCGCGATGATATGGGCGAATACAACGAAGCCCAGGACATGGTGTTGCAGGAGTGGCCTGAGATTACGCCTTCCATCAAAACTGTTCCCGCATATTGGAACGGCAGCGTCTACCTGTCCGGGCAAAAAGACTTTATCAAGATGTTTTCCATTAGCGATGGCGTAATGTCGACCACGCCTGTGCAGGAAACCACGATATCCTTCAACGATCGTGGCCCTTCTATCTCGATTTCCGCCAATGGAACCAGCAACGGAATTCTGTGGGCTATGCTGCATGGCACGCCCGTACTGTACGCCTTCGACGCCACCAATCTCACCACCGAACTCTACGACTCCACGCAGGCCCCGAAACTGCGGGATAGGATTCTCTCAACCTCGCGTTTTGTCGTTCCCACGATTGCAAACGGTAAAGTCTACGTCGGCGGCCTCAATCAACTGTACGTCTTTGGTATCTTGCCCAGTCTCGCCATCACCGCGGGCAACAACCAGTCCGGACCGGCAGGAGCAACTCTTCCCATTCCTCTGAGCATGCAGACTACGGACGCTTACACCCAAGCAGGAATTCCGGGCATAACGGTATCCTGCACGGATGGGGGTAAAAGCGGCAAGTTCAGCAGCGCAACCGGCGTGACCGACAGCTTCGGTAACTTCAGCACGAGTTACACCTTCGGAGTAAAAGCGGTGACCGTGACCATCACATGCGCAGCCGTCGGCTACGTCTCGGCGGTATTCACCGAAACGGCTACTGTCGGCGCGCCAAGTGTGATCAAGGATTACTCCGGCAATGAGCAGACAGCTCCCGTGGATACTCAATTGCCTCAGCCATTTGTCGCCTTGGTTACGGACGCACACGCCAATCCGGTTCCGGGAGCAGTGGTCACTTTCAGCGATGGCGGGAAAGGTGGCAGCTTCTCCATTAACCCAGTGACCACGAACTCCTCCGGATTTGCGTCAACTATTTACACAACCCCTAGTCAACCCGGCCTCGTGAGAGTGACAGCGACCACCGGTAGCCTCAAGCCGGCCGACTTCGGCGTCACGGTCACGGGTGGTGGAGGAAATGGTACGCCCACTCTTTCCGCCACTGGCGGCAACAACCAGTCAGGAGTGGTGGCGACGACGCTCCCAGTTCCCTTAACCGTACTGGCCAACGACGGCGGCAGCACCCCTGGAATTCAGGGTGTAACCGTGGCCTGCAAGGATGGGGGCGCGGCCGGAAAATTCAGCCCTTCGTCAGGGGTGACGAACAGCTCAGGCGACTTCAGCACAAGTTACACATTGCCGACGAAGGTGAAAGCGATCACCATCACCTGCACCGCAACCGGTTACATTTCTGCTGTATTCGCGGAAACGGCTGTCGTAGGGCCGGCAACCAACATCAAGGATTACTCCGGCAACAAGCAGACTGCTCCCGTGGACACCCTATTGGCCGCACCATTAGTGGCTTTGGTTACAGACGCACACGGCAACCCGATTCAAGGAGCAACAGTAACTTTCAGCGATGGTGGAAAGGGCGGCATCTTCTCGAACGGCACTACGGCTACGAATGCCTCGGGGTATGCCTCAACTTCTTATACGACCCCAAACCAACCTGGCATTGTGGAGATTACAGCCACCACAGGCAGTCTCAAACCGGCAAACTTCATGGCCACGGTCACCGCCCAGTAGGGCGGGGGCCGTTTTGTAGTCCGATCTGCGCTCCGACCTGCGAAGCGACGTTCGGAGCAGAGTACAACCGATTTTTCACCGCACTGAGGACGATCACTAGAGCCTACGAGTCTGCGCCAGCTTTTTCGCAGCGGTGAACCGCCGCCCACCCAAGATCAAGCGCAACAAAATATGATTACCTTTCCTGCGATATAATCGGGACGATTTTACCTACCCCGGCCGGAGGCAAGTCACTCTATGCGACAGAGACCTGGTTTTACCAGCTTTATTGCGCTTGTGTTACTGATCTCGATGGTGGCACCCCAGGATTTCGGGCCGCTCCTATTAGCGCAGAACACGGTTCCTACCCCGGAAGAACTGGATCAGTTGCTGGCGCCGGTTGCGCTTTATCCCGATTCTCTGCTTTCGCAGATCACGACAGCCTCGACGAATCCTCAGGAAATTCTGGATGTAGACAACTGGCTGGCGCAGAATTCGTCGCTGACGGGCACGGCGTTGACCGATGCGGCTCAGCAACAGGGATTTGATCCGGCATTTATAGCGCTGGTCAATTTTCCGCAAGTGCTGGATATGATGGCGCAGAACATCGACGACTACGCGGCCATCGGCGATGCATTCACGGCGGATCAGGGTGCGGTCTCTGCTTCGATCCAGCGTTTGCGGGCCGAGGCATACAACGCGGGCACTTTGCGCAGCAGTCAGCAACAGCAAGTGGAAGTGCAGCAGGCAGCAGGGCAGACAATTTATGTAATTCAGCCGGCGAACCCGCAAGTCGTTTATGTCCCGCAATATGATCCGACCGTGGTTTATGTGGGACCGAGCACTAATACGGTGGTCGCGGCATCGCTGATCAGTTTTGGAGTGGGAATTGGAATCGGAGCCCTGCTGGTCGATCATCCCTGGGGATGGGGTGGATGGGGTTGGAATTGGGGAGCGCGCCGCGCTTATTACAACCACGGATATTGGGGAGGATGGTCGAATCCTTATAGACCGCCGCAACCATGGTATCGTCCTCGACCGATTGTTTGGGCGAATCGGCCCGGGTACCACGGCAACTGGGGATACCGTCCCAGGGGATATCAGCCGCCTCGTCCGGGGACTCGACCACCGAATCGTCCGCCGTGGGGACCGGGAAATCGGCCCGGGACCAGACCGCCGAATCGTCCGGGGCAGCCTTCAATACAGCCAGTGAAGCCGGGCACACCAAATCGTCCACCGAATCAGCCACCCAACCGGCCGGGCACGCCGGGTACGAAGCCGGGGACGCCTAAACCAGGTAATCCTAAACCAGGTGCTCCTAAACCAGGTCCTAAACCGGGTGCTCCTAAACCGGGCGCGCCTAAACCAAATCCGCCATCCGGTAAACCGGAGCGGCCTGGCACTCCTGATCGCCCGGGAACAAAACCACCGGCTACGACTAAACCTGCACCGACTCGACCCGCGCCATCTCGACCAACGACTCCGGGACAAACGAAACCAGCTCAGCCGAACCGCCCCTCCGTGCAACCGACTAAACCCGAGACTCCGAATCGTCCGGAGACCAAACCGCCGACGACTACTCGGCCTGCACCAACTAGCCCAAGCAAGCCGGGTCAGGCCAAGCCGTCGCAGCCGAGCCGTCCGGCAGAACAGCCCACACGGCCCGCGCCACAGCCGAAGCCTGCACCAAAACCGGCACCTCAGGCGAGGCCTCAACCGCAGAAACCGGCTCCGCAGGCGAAACCAGAAGCAAAACCTCAGCCGCAATCTAAGGGCTAAATGGAGAAGGTGGCCACCCGCCGGTAGTTAGCGAAAAATCGCGATAGCACCAACTACGACCCGAAAGTCATTTGTTGCTAACGCCTGATTTCGGCAGCTACCACCCAACGGGAGTGGAGTGGTGTCTAATTGCGTTAGCAGCTAGATTTTCCATCCATAAATCCCGACATGGTGGAGACGACGATGCAAGAGACAACTGTTGGATGGGACCCGATGTACGAGGCCCACCTACCTTGGTTCACGAAAGTGTTTGTCGTATACCTCGCTCTGGTGCTTCTCCTATCGGCGGCGCGTGCCATAAGCCTTATACGGCGCTTGAGGGCTCTTCGAAAATTGGAACAGGAGACCGCAACCGAGCTGACCTCAAAATTCCCATTATTTTGGGAGTCTCTTTATGCCAAAACCGCCGCGATAAAGAACCTATCTGTGCTGACCTTGCTGCTGTCCCTGCTCGTATTCGCGTCGAGCACGGCGCAGATTCTGGTGGGAGTCACGATAGAGAAATCAACGCGCGTGGCACTCCTCGCGGGTTCCATGGCTGAGGTGCTTACTGTTGTCTCTTCGGGCATTCTCGTCTGCGCCGTTCTCTATACTTTTGCCATCTTCTTTGAGGCGGTGCTAGTACGCCGAAAGATGAGACTCAACTTCACAAAGAGTGGATAGCCAACTCCCTCTCAGGGGAGCAACCTTGGTCGAACCAAAATCTCAATTGTTGAAATATCGCCATAGCACTCATTGAGGGTTTTGAGTTCCAAGGCCTCGATTACATTTCGAATCCCCAAAATTGAATACCACACTGTGACCAATTATGTAGAGTCTGGCAGCCCCGCCCACAAGGTCGAGTTCAAACCAATGCACTTCAGTCGTGCTGTGCTTCCGTGCTTTTTCATCACAAATTTGATGTACTTCCATCACAGACACGCGCTTCAAAATTCTGCCATCATTCCCCAGAGTGGAGCACCCAGAATTCCGCTCCGTCTCCAGAGACGGTTCCACAACTGCTGAAAAACCACCTTCGGCAATCATCTTTTTTGACAAATCGACGATAAATTGACGACAACGCGACGTTCTCGCAGATTCGCCCATTTGCCTATTCCGAACCAACCCAACTGGTTTATACAAATGACAACACGCCTGTTTATAACAACGATACTAGGGGGGGGGGAGGGGGGGGTACCGGTACCAACCGTTAATCGTCGGGAGTTTACTCAACTTTCAATGGCGCAGCAACCGATCCGGTCCGCCCGCTGAGGTTGTCGCGGACAACGAAACGGACCGTGTACTCTCCGGGGGCAAGATCGATCGCGCCGTGGTAGGCAACGCCCTTCTGGCGAATTCCCGCCAACTTCTCCGGAGTCAGATGAGCTTCGACGGTCTGGCCTACGGGACGATCGACCGTTTTGCCTTCGGGCGTCTTCGCCACCGCAACGAATTCCAACATAACGTGGTTGTTCTCGGACTCATTGACCAGCGCGGCATCCGGCGCGAGATGCATCTCATAATTCGCATGCTTCTTGCCCGGCTCTTTGCCAGGTTCAATCTTGTCCCAGTGCACCACCATCGCTAGCGACGTGTAATCCAAAGGTGACTGCAAAGCCGAAGAAATGTCGGCAGTGCGGCTGTTCTCAGGATCGACGGTGGCATTCGTGACAAAGAAGCCGCTGCGCGCGCGCACCTCGGTGTGATCGCGATTTACTTTCACCGCGAGCTTGCGCCACCCGGGCTTGGTCTTCGACTGATCGAGATAGTAGCCAAGCATGTAGTATTCGGCGGAATCGTTCACCGCATCGCGAAAACCTTTTACCAGATCGTTGGAGTTGAAGTAGGCGCGCCCTCCAGTCATTGACGCAAAAGTCTGGAACGAGGCCTGCGTGTCCAGTTGTCTCCAACTCATATTCCGCGAAAAGTTTTTCCCTGGCCTGCTTATGGAGGCGCTGGCCACGGACACGTTCTGCAGTCCTTTGACGTCGACCGGATAAAGCGCAATCTGCGCATCGTTCAGCAATTGCCATGTGTGCTCGTACAAGGGCAGTACATCGCTGAGCGTATCGCGGCCAGCGGGCGCAAGTTGCATAGTGGTGTCGCTCACACTGAATGGAAATCCGCCGCTCGCCCAGATCAGCGACTTGCGCCCAGGGAACACTGCCAGCGCCTGCGCCACCTGTTGCATCCCCTGCAAAGTGTAGGTGATGGCCAGGCGTTGCTCGAACGATTGAAAATTAAGTTCCGTATCTTCCATCATGGTCTGGAGTCTCTGGGCTTCGTTCGCCACAGCCGCGGCGCTCGAACCCCCAGAGCTGCCTTTCGAACCTGTCCCGCCGCCGGAACTGCCGCTGCTACCCGATACACCCGCGCTGCCATCTGGACTCGCAGTTCCTGTAATGGCTTCCACTTCCTCCGGACTATCGACCATCTCGTATGCGTCGCCCTTTACCTTGTGCAGCGCCGCGACCAGAATGCGTGGGTCGGTAGTGAAATCGTGGATGACGTGAATACCAGTGCGCGTAAGCGTGTAGAGCGCTGTCGGCTCATGCTGGTCGACAGATTGCGTTAGATACTTGAGCAAATCCTGCCGCGCGTACGCCTCATCCGCAAATCGTGTGTTGATGAAATCGAGCACGATGAGCGTAATGCGCCGGTTGGACGATCCGCCCGCCACGGAATTACTGAACTCGTTCGGATTCGTGGGACGCGATAAACGATGGGCATCGCTGGTGATTTCTTCGAACGTAGCAATTTTCTGCGGAGCGCCGTTTTCCAGCACCGTGAAATCTTCCTTCTTCAGTCCGCTGATGTGGTTTCCGGATTTGTCGGTCACGAGCGTCGGAATCAGCACCAACTCAGTACGCGCGGTAAATTTGACTTCGGCATTGACGTCGTCTTTATCACCGTTCGGATGGGAACTGGCAAAGACGAGCATGGAGAAGACAAACGCGCTGATTACAGTGAAGTAGCAGGAATGCTCTCTACCGATGCTCATTCTGAATTTCCTTCCGAGTGCGAGAATGCGATGCCCCTTAATTACTGAGCGCATTGAGTACTGAAAACGAAGAGCGCGGAGGCGAAGGCATTATGCGGGATCCCTCTTAAGTTATTAGGCTCCGAACACGGAATGAAAGTTTACACTGGCTTCGAATGAACTTGATAGTGATGAAATACAAGCTCGCACTGAGCCGAAACGCTGATCAAGTTGGTGCAACTGCCGACCATCGGAACGCGTCTAACCCTCTAAGTCATGCAATTGAAAATTAAGCCCGTATTGCAGACATGGGGTCGTGTTCTGCAAGGTCAGGTCCCGTCACTCTCTCTTGAAATCACACGAGAATGCCCGCTTCGTTGCCCCGGGTGTTACGCCTACGAAGATGCTCATCTGGGGACCACGAATTTGCGCAGCTTGTCCGATTTCAAGGGAGACGAGCTAATTGCGCGCGTGCTCGGCTTGGTAGACAAGTACAAGCCGATCCATTTGTCGATTGTCGGCGGCGATCCTCTTGTCCGTTACCGCGAACTTGAAGTCTTATTGCCGCAGTTGGTCAAGCGTACCCATGTGCAAGTAGTGACGAGCGCGTTTCGTCCCCTGCCATTGTCGTGGGCTGCGTTGCCGAACTTGCAGCTGATTGTCTCGATCGATGGCTTGCAACCAGAACACGATATACGCCGCAAGCCAGCCACCTATGAGCGCATCCTGCGCAATATCGAGGGGCAACACATTCTGGTCCACTGCACTATTACCAGCGCAATGGTGAAACGTGACGGCTACATCTCCGAGTTCGTCGATTTCTGGTCAGTCAATCCCGCAGTAAGAAAAATCTGGATGAGTATTTTCACTCCGCAGCGCGGAGCTGCCAACATCGAATGCCTTACCGTCGATGAGCGCAGGAAAGTCGTGGAAATCTTACGGCGGATTCGGCGTGATCAGCCCGAGCTCGATATGCCCGAACCAGTGATCAATGAATTTCTGGCTCCTCCGACATCGCCCGAGCGGTGCATCTTCGCACAGACTACACAGACCTTGTCTGCGGATTTCACGACCCGGGTTGAACCCTGCCAGTTTGGCGGCGATCCTGATTGCTCACGATGTGGCTGTGTGGCGTCAATGGGATTGGCTGCGGTAGGCAATCGCAAACTTGTCGGCCCAATCACAGCCGGGCATATCTTCTGGACTTCGGCCGCGATTGGACGCTATGTAGTGCGTGGGAAGAATACTCTGCGGCAGTTCGTGAGTCGCAAGCGAGAAGAACCTGTTAGATCGCGATTTCATGACACGCCGAGTAGAAAAAACCTGCTGAAGGTGCTGGACCAGTGAGATGACCAATGAGAACCGAGCCCGCTCCTTGCGCGCATGGGATCGATTACGCAGCGTATAGATCGTTCGATGGATACTAAGTCTTTACCTTAGCGATGCTTGGCTGGTACCGGGCAGCAATCCGCTGGACAGATGTCGGGGCGCGAGCCGAACGCTCCTAGAGAAAGTCGTGGCTGATTTTCGTCGGTTCGCTCGCGAATCAGTTCGCGAATCATGGTGATGAATCTGGGATGCGCGCCTACGGTCTGGGCTCGCACCATATTTAGGCCTAACTCTTCACACACTTCACGCGCCTGCGTATCCAAATCGAAAACAATTTCCATGTGGTCGGACACGAAACCGACGGGCGCGATCACAACATCTGAACTCGTGCTGCAAGTTTTGAGTTCCCGCAGGCAATCGAGAATATCTGGCCCCAGCCAAGGTTGCGACGGGGGGCCGCTCCGGCTCTGGTACACCAATCGCCATTCTTTGTTTTTGCGCCCCAACCGTTCTGTCACTAGACGCGCAGTTTCCTGGAGTTGTCGTTCGTAGTCGCAGCTTTGCGCCATCGTCAGCGGAATGCTGTGCGCGGTATAGATAAGGTGCGTTGCCTCACGCCGGTCCGGTGGAATCTGCTCCAGCGCTGGTCGCAAACGATCTACTACGGCCTCGATAAATCCCGGATGATCGTGAAATGCACGGATCTTGTCGACGACAGGCGAGCCATCTCCAATCTCATCCTGCGCGCGAGCTATGTCATCGCGATACTGCCGGCAACTTGAATATGAACTGTAGGCTGACGTTACAAAGGTCAACGCGCGACGCACTCCGTCAGCTTTCATCTGGCGCAGCGTGTCGGCGAGCATGGGATGCCAGTTGCGGTTTCCCCAATAAACGGGCAGGTCAAGACCGTGCTCGGCGAGCTCGGCCTTGAGCGCCGCGATCAGCTGACGGTTCTGATCATTGATCGGACTCTTGCCGCCAAAACGATAGTAGTGCTCGGCAACTTCGAGCATGCGCTCACGAGGAACGTTTTTTCCGCGTAAGACATTTTCAAGAAATGGCATTACTTCGTTGGAGTTCTCGGGGCCACCGAAAGACGTAATCAGGATTGCGTCATATTTCATTTTCACGGTTCGTGCGCGGGCCACATGCGTCTGCTTTCCATACTCGCATGTTCCTTCTACTCCTGCCTACTCCTGCCAGCGCGCTAATAATCGCTCCTATACGGTAATCACTGTAGTGTTTTGGAGGCAAGAACAGCTGCAAATTTCACGAGCAGTTATCTTTGCGGACTATTCGTTCCCCGTAAGGCTCCTTGTCATCGAATGCTACCCGATTGCGGATCGTACCCTACAGCGTCACTAGGATTCTTCTGTGCGTAGCTCTTGGATAGGATTCTGGCTGCAAGATTCTACTGGAGGGTTTGTCATGCTCAACTGGGCGATAACGTTTTTGGTAGTGGCGCTGATCGCTGCGATCCTGGGTTTTACCGGCGTAGCAGTCGCAGCGGCCGGTATTGCGAAATTGTTATTTGTAGTCTTTTTAGTCCTGTTCGTAGTCTCTCTCCTCACTCATCTTGGTCGACGAGGCAGCAGAGTCTAGTGGGCCATGCTGTACCGCTTTGCAGCAAAGAGGCATGGCCCGGATGATGCGAGGCTTGAATTCACTCGGGACTATGTTTCTTTGTATGTCACGAAGGAGAAAAAATCTATGAAGTTGACTCGATTGATTAACACCGCGTTTCTTTCTTTGCTTCTCGGAGCTGTCGCTCTGATCGGCTCACAGGGACGGCTTTACGCCCAGGACCAGAGGGATGACGCCAAGCCCGATCAACAAGACACTCGGCCTGATGCCAACAAACCAGCCGCAGATGACGCGAAGTCGCCGCGACAAGATGAGGCCAAACCCGCTCAACAGAACGAAGATAAGGCAGCCAAGCAAGAACAACAAGAAGACAACAAGAATATTAAGAACGACAAGAATATTAAACAGGAGCAGTCCGGACAATCAGCTCAAAATGCTCCTCGCGGGGCCGATCGCGGCAGTCGTATTCCCGATGACAAGTTCCGCGCCAATTTCGGACGCCAGCATACCTTTGCAGTCCACACAACGACAGTCGGAGGACAGCCGGGCTTTCAGTATGGTGGATATTCATTCACCCTGGTCGATGCATGGCCGGCGGGCTGGGCTTATACCGATCAATGCTACATCGACTATATCGACGGGCAGTATTTGCTCTTTGACCTAGCTCATCCGGGCGTTAGCATCGTGCTTGTTGTAGTGATGTAACTGCGTTTAAGTCCGTTCCGAAAATAAATGGCCTTCCGTAAGGACAAGTCAGATTTCGTCCACGGAAGGCCTTTTCGCGATAAGCCGCCAATGATTCAGATCTTGGGGAACCATGCTGAGGCGTCCGGCTCATTGTTCGTCAGGGGAGATGTCTCTACTTGTTTTGCACCTGGGCTTTGCTTTCATCTTTATGACCAAAATCCACCCCAAAGTGAGGTTCTGACTTCGTACCGGTAATCTTGATTGGAATTTCCGTGCCGGCTCCGTTCTTGCTGAAGAATCGGTCCGCTGGTTTTAGCAATATCGACTTCCAGCCGGTCACCATCTGTGAAAGCTTCGCATCCATTCGAGCGTTGCCGTGAAAATCGAATTGGTTTCCGTCAAGGCTGTAAGTGCCGGTAAGAGCCACTTGCGTGCCAGGGATCTGGTATTGCAACTCAGAGAATGTAATCAGACCGTTGCTCAGATTAAATGTGCCTTTCAAGTCGGAGTGTATGTTGTCGGGAATTTTGTCCTCCGCAAGCTGTGGCTTCCCTTGGCTTCTCATACTGAATGCGTCGACTTTGTCCTGAATCTTTTCGTTCGTGAAGTGCGCCCCGGACACCTGAAAGCTGCCGGCTAATTTCAGTCGATTGTCAACTCCGAGCTCACCGGGCGGCAGATCAAACTTAGTCTTCAAATTAACGATGCCGGTCATGATTGGAGGATCGGTTCGTATTGCCAGTTTCAGCAGGTCTTCGATCTTTCCCTTCTCAATGACGACGTCGAGCTCCACAAGGTGCCCAGGCGGAACTTTCGTACGCACGACCGAGCCATTTGCTTCCAGCCATGAATTTAAAATTCTCGCTTTCACCGGCTCGAGGTAGGTGTCTCCGCTAGTTCCATCCACAATAGCGTGGAAATCAGTATGCAAGGGCACGGCTCGACCGCTGATAGCGAGGCGAAAATCTGGCGTGTCCGTCTTGCCATCGACGACAATCTTGTCAAGAATGCCGCTATAGCTTCCCGTGGATGAGAGAATTCCACCCAGTCCTTTGATCGTGCCCAAATCTGCGTGGTTGAAAGAATAGGTACCGCTTACCGCGGTATCACGAGGGCTATCGGCCTGCCATGGGCCAAAGAGTCCGCTGGAGATAACGTGTCCCACGGGCTTGGGATTGGTGAGGTCCGCGTCGAAATGCATTGGAGAACCTGGCCCGATTGTCGTCATTTTTAGGCTCTCGATGTCAAACTCGAGTGGCAACTTGCCCGGCTTCAGAGTGTTGATGATTAGTTGTGCTTGATCGAAGAAAAGACGATCCACAGTGATCTCTATCTTTCCATTCTTTGGACCCATGTTACTCATCTCGCCACGCTGTTCTCTGGGCGGCAAATTCAATTGCAATCCTTTTACGTATACGGTGTCGACGTGATGGGGATAGCGAAAAAGCTCCACTATCCCCATACGAAACCGGAATTCAGTAACACTGATGATCGGCTGAAATCCAGGCTCGTGATTGTTGGGATCCTTGGCTCCGAAAATTCTAAGCCCATTGCCCGAAACTTGGAGCCCCTTGAACAATGAAACATGAAATGCGTCCAGCTCGACTTTGCTCTTGAATCTGGTCGATAGAGTTTCAATCACGGTTGCGCGCAAGGTTGGTTCGGCGCGATAGATTGCAATGACCAAAACGGTGGTGAAGATGATTAACAACAGCACGATTCCGCCTATCCATCGCCAAAGGCCACTCCGCCTGCTCCGAAGCTCGGTTTGTTCGCTTTTCGACATCAAGGAATTCGGTGCTCAGTGTCTTGCCGAGAGAACATTAAGTCTACCTGACCGAGACAACGCCAACTCTCCGCAATGTAGAGCATCCGAAAGGTGACAGACCGCGGGCCGGCTGGAATGCCGACCTCTATCTCTCAATCTAATTCAGATTTGGGACGATGGAATCGAATGCATTCTGTATTCGAGTCCATCGTGTGCTGTAGCAGGAGGGATTCGGCCCAGAAATGATCACCGATGTTTGAAATATTGAACCGCCCGCTCATGGGCTTCTGCAGCTTTTCTTGTACCAAATGTTCCAAGATTGCGCCGACGGCCGGTTTTGGGATCTTTCTTGCGCGAATATAAGCGGTATTCCCCGGATTTTAGTTTCTTAATCATGGCGCTTCTTCATCATGGGTAAAAAATCATCAAGCGCACTGCAAATTTGGCCCATCCCGGGGCCGAGAGCAGCAACGTGGACGATCAATGCTGCCGCTCCTGGCCGCGATCAGGGCACAGCACCACGCTAAGCTACTCTCCGTAAAAGCTGTGGATTATCGAGAACTTCAGCTTCCGCTTGGAGCCAATCCTCTACGTCGGAGCCGGGCCTTGCCCCTCGCTGCTCATAAATTAGATACGCGCGCCGTCTAACCTCCTCTTCCAAGTCAATAGGAATAGGTTTTGATCGGGCGAATGGTTCTTGTTCCGTGCGCTTCATTTGATCTTCCTTTCTGCGAGCTTAGCTCTCGCATGTTTTGTGGACCTCCGTGTCTCCATCGAGATAAAGAGTGCCGAATTGTCCGTTGTTATCCTTAATTCCTTCACTTCGAATTCATACCTTGAATTCAACCTTACACCTGCGGCGATGCGTAGCAAGTACAGTAGTTGCTGTACTTGAAACGGCGACAAAACACCAAACCGGCAGAATGCACATCGATTCAAGCACACGAAGGCGGCGGGCCGGGATAACGATACAATGTCAACGATTGTCGTTGACGATCATGATTTTGGAGATCATCAGCAGAAAAACTGTGATTGTCATCCATTCACAGCAGCGGCCGTGCCGCGGCCAAAAGGATCGTATTCAGCACAAGCCTTGAGCCATAACCCAAGGAAGTCTAGGAGCTCAGCGGGAGGTTTAAGCCACAACGATGCTGCCGTCCGTCGCCATGTGGGACGCACCAGCACGCTGATGCCGCGGCCTTGCATGGCCAGGAACGCGGATTCGTCGGTCGTGTCATCGCCCAGATAAGCCACTGGCGCATTGGGACTAATTTCACTCAATAAGATTCGAACCGCATCCCCCTTGTCGGCGCCCGGCGCGCGAATTTCCACGCCACCGTCGAATGCCAGTAGGTCAAGTCCGCTGTCTTCCGCGATGGTCCGCCAACCGAGCAGTACACGGGAGCGGAGATTCTCCGCCTCGATCTCGCTCAGGCCACGCCAGTGAACTGCAATGCTTCCGGCCTTGAATTCCGCGGCATGGCGGAGTCGCTGGTAGCCGAGCCAGCGGTCAGCATCTGACAGGCCTCTGAGTGTTCGCTCATTGACGGGCGACATTTCCATGCTTCCATCTGTTTTGAGACGCTGCAGTCCGTGGATTCCCCAAACTTCGGGACGAGGTTGAATATTGAGAAGAAGGAGCACCTCGTTCGCATCTCTCCCGGAGACGAGAACCACCCGGGTACGGCCCTGACCCATGATCTCTTGCAATAAGAGCGCAACTCCGGGATACATCTGCGCTCGATCCCGCTTAACTTGGAATGGCGCCAGCGTTCCGTCGTAATCAAGCAGCAACACAGCTTGGGAGGAATCGGCCACGGCTCTCAGAAATGGCGCAAGTCGGGATTGCACTTCTGACCTCAACCCATTGCTCCTTCCTCACTCTTCACGGATATAGACGAGCGGACCACAACCAATCGGATCATGCAGCGGACACGCCGACACTGACCTTTCCGTGCGCATCCTCGGGAGCATCCAAGCGGATTTCACAAAGTTCGGTGACCAAGTCTCCGGCCCAGCGATAGATGTTGTGCTCCTTGATTAGCTTGCGCATCCGATGCATGCGCATTTGTTTGTCTTCCGGCTCCATTTCCAGGGCAGCTCGGATCGCTTCAGCGGTTTGATCGATGTCGTAAGGATTTACCAGTAAAGCGTCGCGCAGTTCGCGAGCCGCTCCAGTGAACTGGCTGAGTATGAGTACGCCCCGCTCATCCCTGCGTGCAGCGACAAATTCCTTAGCCACAAGGTTCATTCCGTCGTGCAGTGAAGTCACCAGGCAAAGCGCAGCGGCACGGTAATACGGCTCGATCTCTTTGTGGCTGTGCTGACGTTTGAGAAACACAATCGGTTTCCAATTTCTATTCTGGTAACGCCAATTGATCCGTTCTGCTTCAGCCTCAACTTCGGCCAACAAATCGTGATAGCGCTTGATATGAGTACGGCTCGGCGCCCCGATCTGCACGAACGTGAACTTTCCCTGATAGCTGGGATATTTCTCGAGGAACCGCTCGATCGCCAGGAACCGCTCAAGAATTCCCTTGGTATAGTCGACGCGATCAACGCCAACTCCCATGAAGGTCGCTTCTACGCCGAGACTCCGCAGCAGGGCCGTACGTTCGAGATAGTTGAAGCCATGATTGTTGCTCTCGGCATCGTCGTCGCCGGCAAAATCGACACTGATCGGAAAAGGACGGACAGTCGTGCGATGGTCCTGACGAAGCACCGAAAAATGCTCCCAATCCACACGCGACTCGACCACGCGGTCCACGGTCTCCAGGAAATTGTTGCAGTGCGATTGAATGTGGAACCCAATTAGATCCGCACCCAACAAACCGTCTACTAGTTGGCGTTGCCACGGACAAATGCCAAACGCTTCCGGGTTGGGCCATGGAATATGCCAGAAAATTGCCACGCGCGCATCCGGCCGCTGCTCCTTTATCAATCGGGGTAGCAATGCGAAGTGATAGTCCTGAACGAGCACCACGGGGTTCCGGACATTTTCGATTTCTTCCAGGACGGCGGAAGCGAACTTGCGGTTGACGTCCTGATAGTACTGCCAGTCGGATGCCCGAAAAAGCGGACGGGTATGGGCGATGTGGCAAAGCGGCCAGAGCCCTTCATTGGCAAAACCGTAGTAGTAGCCTTCCTCTTCTTCCTTGTTCAGCCATACGCGTCGCAACGTGTAGTGAGGATCCTGGGGAGGAACACGCAATCGGTCGGCAGCGTCCACAACCTCGGCGTCGGCATTGCCGCTGCCGTGTGCGATCCAAGTTCCATCGCATGCGTTGAGCACGGGTTCGAGCGCCGTGACCAGGCCACTCGGCGGAACCACTACCTCAAGCGTCTTTCCCTCTCGCTGGTGCACATAAGGCTCACGATTCGAAACGACAAACAGGTGGCCATCTTGTAAACGTGTGCGCAATTGCACCGACAGACGATCCGCCGTCCACATGGATTCTCCGGCCTCGCGCAGGCGAGCTTCATTTTCTGCTGCGTTCCGGGCGTGGTTCAAGCTCTCGGCCATAGTTGCAACTTCGCGCGCCAATGGCCGAAACATGTCGAGATCAGGCACGCCCTGACGGAAAGAAACTTTGCCTGTGCGTAGGGCACGCATCCACAGCGCAGCTCGTGCAATCGGACCGGCTATGCTCCAGCGGACGATCAGCAGAGTAATGAAAACGATGAGAAAGACTTGAGCCAGCACGCGGAAAAACGTCCGCCGCCAGACCAGAAGGATCTCCGCCCGGATATAGCTTACGTCGTGCACCACAGCCAAACTGCCCAATACCCCGTCTCCACGATGAATGGGTAATGCGAGAATGTGAACCTGCATCCGTCCAAGCCGCGTGAACGAACTTTCTTCGCGATTCTGCGTAATGGATTGCGTTACGGGAAGTGGATTGACGGTGAGCGTTTTAGCAAGTTCCGGAGTTATGGCTACCAGCGTGCCCTGCTTGTCGTAAATTACGACCCCCAACAGATGTTCGCGGTTCGCAAATTGCTGGACGAGTTGCTGCAGTTCCTTGTCCGATTTCTGGTTGTCCTTTGTATTCCCCGAACTTGACTTCCACGACCGCTCAACGTTGCCTACGAGGCTCTCACCAAGCATCTCCGCGCGACGCTCCATTTCGTTGCGCAGAGACTGCTTTTCGCCTAATACTTCATAGTAAGAAAAACCAGACGAGACCACAGTGATGCCGAGAATGAGAGACACAATGAGCCGAAAACTCAACAATCTCATGCATGGTCCTTATTACCCGGAATTTTGACGCCTCGGGACGCAGATAGGTTGTTCCCGTTTATGAGAGTGGGAGATGCAAGCCCCCTGCCAAAAAACCTCGCCTTAAGTCGTTGATAGGGCACGACGAGGGACGTTCCACAGTGCAAGGATGACCGGTGATGCGAAAATTGTTCCGCATCACTTTCGGAGTCGGCCTCTATCATACTCTCGGATCTGATAACCGCGCAGCGCGGGTCCCGCTCCAGACTTGAGCGAGCAGGCGCCCTAGTCGTCGAGCAATCTCTGTGGATTTCCTCTTATCGCGCGGAGGCGCCGGTCAAGGCATGATGCGGATTCGTTCGAACGATTTGGCGCAACAGTCGGTCCGCGGCTAGCTTATGGGGAGTCGCGGCCGGGGAACTAGCCCAGAAGTTTAAGCGGTCGGAATTCGAGCATGAATCCAATCTCACAATAAACCAAGATTTGATTTCACTGCCCGGATTTCACTGTCTTCAAATAGGCAACAACTGCTTCGGCGTCATTAATGTCCATGCGGAATTGCGGCATCGGAGCCCGCAAACGACCACCTGTCGTCCATATGCCGGTCATTAGCAATTTAATCATGTCGGCGTCATCGGCCGGGGGAGTGCCACCGATCCGAGGTGCGTTAATAGGCCAGTTCACATCGTGGGTTGGCGATAGCCAGAGAATAGGCGCACCCTGCAGCCATCGTGTCCGATCGGGATTCCCATTGCTATCGCGCGGCGTGTGACACTGGCCGCACATGGCAACGCCTTCGACCAGATATTTGCCGCGAGCCACCTTGGTATCATCGGTGTCTTTTTCGCTCTGACGTACTGACTTATCATTCTGCGCAACGACAGGCTTGGCAGCACCCGAGATCAACTCGAGAATGATTACCGCGGAAACTGACAATACTGCCAACGGAAACACACGGCGCTGGCGCTTGCTGAATTGAATGGAAACGTTTCGGAACACCGATACCCCTCCTTATTCGTATCACCCACGACGATCCAGTGTAATCCGGGAATCGCATTTTGTGCTTGGCGCGAATTGCGCACGGTACGAGAGTGGAATTCATTCGGCGAGAAAAGATCCGGCCGGCATGTTTAATCCGCTCTCGACAATGGTGTTTTTCCCGTCCTATTGCTGGATAGTTGTGTCCGCCTTGTCCGGCTTTTGTGTAACCTGTCGCGGGCTTGGAAGTTGCGAACGATCCCACCCGCCGCCCAACGACTCCACCAATGCCACGGCGGACGTCATCTCTTCCACTTGAAGATTATTCAGTGTCTGCTGGTCCGATAAGAGCGTGGTCTGGGCAACCAGCACGGCGATGTAGGGATCGATACCGGTCTCATACCGGGCTAGTTCTAGATTCAGGGAGGTCTGAGCAGTATCCACCGCCTGCTGCTGCTGCTGTATCTCCTTCGACAAGATGCGAACCTCGGCAAGCGAGTCTTCCACCTGCTGGAATGCGCCCAGCACTGTCTGACGGTAATTTGCAAGATCCGCATTGTAAGTCGCAACGAATTGTTGGACGGTAGCGCGACGCAGGCCGGCGTCGAAAATAGTTTCCGAAGCCGACGCACCGACGGAAAAGAATCGGCTAGGCCAGGAGAGCCAATGAGTGAATACCGCACTCTCAAAACCGCCTTCGGCACTCAAAGTCAGATTCGGATAGTAGGCTGCATAAGCGATGCCAATGGCCGCATTGGCTTCCGCCATAGTGCGTTCGGCGGCGGCGACATCCGGCCGTCGTTCGAGCAACTCTGAAGGCAGACCTATGGGGATCGGCGGCGGCGCGGTAGTCATCGGCTTCACGGGAATGGAGAAATTTGTTGCCGCCTTACCGATAAGCACAGCAATCGCGTGCTCATACTGTGCCCGCGCGATTCCGACATTGGTTGCTCCCGCCTGCGCGCTCCGCAGCGCGGTTTCGGCTTGGACTACCGCAATCTGATCGTCGATACCGGTTTCGTAAAGTCCTTTCGTTATATCGTATGTTTTCTGATCCGCGTCCACGGTGTCGTTGAAAATCTTTTGCAGCATGTCCTGACCACGGATTTGGAAAAAAAACTCCGCCAAGCTAGCCTGCTCAGTCAGTCGTTCGTTCTCGAGATCGGCCGCGCTCACCTGCGCGGCGTATTGAGCTTCATGCACGGTGTTGCGAACTTTCCCCCAAAGATCAGGCTCCCATGACGCTTCGAGTGGCAGCGTGTAGAGCGAACCTTGCAGGTTCGAGTTCGAGTTATTGTTGGTGCCAAGGTTTGCCGAGCTACGTGAATGGGTGATTGAGGGTGCCGCTGCCAACGTCGGAAAATATTGCGAGCGGGCTTCGCGCACAATCGCGCGCGCCTCCATGTAGTTCTCGAAGAATTCTTTAATGTTCTGATTGTTGATATCGAGTTGTTCTTCGAGAGCATTCAGCTCCGGATCGTTGAAGATCTCCCACCACTTACCGCGGAGCTTGGCGTCAGCAGGCTGAGCGACCGTCCAGCCTTCATTCTCTTTGAACTGGGTGGGCGATTCCTTATAGTCCGGCGCGGGCGCCTGCGCCACCGGCGGATGGTATTTGGGACCGACCACGCACCCGGCCAGCATCGCCAATAAAATTAACGCGGATGCCGCCAAACTCAACCGAGTAGCGTAATCCGCCAGTTTTTGCCGCAAGATGATCATCATGATTGCACCTAACCAAACTTTCAGCTCTGTCCCGCCGCTAGCTAGCCTCTGGAGCGGGAACCGCAACCGATCCATGTAGTTTCTTGTGCACCCAAAGTCGCGCGCGATCGAGATACAAGTACACCACTGGGGTGGTATAAAGCGTGAGCATCTGGCTCATAATCAATCCACCTACGATGGTAATTCCAAGCGGCTTTCGCAGCTCAGAACCGGTGCCCGTGCCGAATGCCAGCGGCAACGCGCCGAACAGCGCGGCCATGGTCGTCATCAGGATCGGACGGAAGCGCAACATGCAGGCTTCAAAGATCGAATCTCTCGTGCTCTTGCCTTCCTGCCGTTCGGCGACCAATGCAAAATCGATCATCATAATGGCGTTTTTCTTCACGATGCCGATTAATAGGATGATGCCTATGATAGAAATCACATTTAAGTCGATCTTGAACAGATAGAGTGCCAGTATTGCGCCCACACTGGCCGAGGGTATCGTAGAGAGAATAGTCAGCGGATGCACCAGACTTTCATAGAGCACGCCAAGCACGATGTAAACCGCAAGTACCGCCGTCAAAATCAGCATCCATTCGGTGCTCAACGATTGCTGGTAGGCCAGAAGTGTACCGGCAAAGAAGCCGCGAATTGTCGAAGGCGTGCCCAGTCTTTGCTGCATTTCAGCGATGCGCTGCGTAGCGTCGCTCAAGGAAACCCCATTTGCCAGATTGAACGACACCGTCACGGACGGAAACAATCCCGTGTGATTTACTGCCAGCGGTGTGGTGCCCGCCTGGGAACTCGCAACGGCTGCGAGCGGCACATTTCCGGCACCAGCAGAATTCATGTATATGTACTTAAGTCCCTCAGGACTCTGCCAGTACTGCGGCGCCACCTCAAGGACCACATAATATTGATTCAGCTGTGTGTAGATGATCGAGACTTGGGATTGACCGAAGGCACTGTAGAGCGAGGAATCGAGGGACTGCGTCGTGATTCCCAGTTTGGCTGCAGAGGTTCGATCATAGGTGACCAGCTCCTCCAGTCCACCATTCTGCTGATCAGAGTTCACATCCTGGAGGCCGGGAAGTTTCTTCATCTCGCTCAACAGGATCGGTCCCCAATGCGAAAGATCCTGAACGTTATCGCACTGGATGGTGTATTGGTAAAGAGCATTACTTCCCCTGCCTCCGATTCGCAGATCCTGGGCTGCCTGTAAAAAGGCTGAAGCCACGGGCAAACGATTCATCTTCGGACGCAGGCGGTTGATGATGTCCGCGGCACCAATTTTGCGTTCATCGAGCGGCTTGAGAGCGATGTAGATGAATCCCGAGTTGGTGGTGCCGCCGCCGCCCGTGAAGGCGATCACATTGGCGACTGCGGTATCGCTTTTGATCACCCCGACCAACTGCTTGATGGAATTATCCATTACAGGGAACGATGCATCCTGAGAACCCTGTAACCCTCCCACGATCGCACCCGTGTCCTGCTGCGGAAAGAAGCCTTTGGGTATTTTGATGATGAGCACAACGTTCAATGCAACGATAAGTATTAAAACAGTCGCCATGAGCGCAGAATTGTCGAGCACCCATTCCAGCGTGCCACGATAAGTATCCAGCATCCAGGCGAAGAACTTCTCGCTCCATTGATAAAGCCTGCCGTGTTTTTCTTCCTTCGATTCCTTTAGCAGGTGCGCGCACATCGAGGGGGTGGTGGTCAACGAAACTACCATTGATACGACAATGGCTGTCGAAAGCGTAACGGCGAACTCACGGAAAAGACGGCCGACAATACCTCCCATCATGAGAATGGGAATGAAAACCGCAATCAGCGACATGCTGATGGAAAATACCGTGAATCCGATTTCTTTTGCACCCTGCAACGCGGCCGCGAACGGTTCCATGCCCGCTTCCAGATGACGCGAGATGTTCTCCATTACTACGATGGCGTCATCCACCACGAAGCCGGTCGAAATCGTAAGCGCCATCAGCGAAAGGTTGTCGAGGCTGTAGCCGAACAGATACATCACGGCAAAAGTTCCAATCAGGGAGACGGGAACGGCAACGCTGGGTATGAGCGTGGCGCGCGGGCTACGCAGAAATATGAAGACCACCAGAATGACCAGACCCACAGAAATCATCAGCGTGCGTTCCACGTCTTTAACCGATGCCTTAATCGTGGTCGTCCGGTCGAGGACGATGGTGGTATCGATGCCCTGGGGAATCGAAGCCTTCAAAAATGGCAATGCGTCCCGGATATTCTGATTGGTCTGAATAATATTGGCGGCGGGCTGCCGGAAGATGATCATCATGACCGCAGGAATGCCGTTCAGAAACCCGCCGGAACGGATGTTCGAGACCGCGTCGGTGACCTGGGCCACATCCGAGAGCCGGACCGCGGCTCCGTTGTGATAGCCGATGACTATCGGTTTGTACTCGTCGGCGGTTGAGATTTGGTCGTTGGCAATTATGTCCGCCGTAACGGCGCCATCGATCAACTGTCCTTTGGCGAGGTCGGCATTCTGAGTACTCAACACGGCTTGCACGTTGGACATCGACAGGCCGTAATTATTGAGCTGCGTTGGATTGACATCGACGCGCACGGAAGGCAGCGAACTGCCGCCCACTGAAACCTGTCCGACCCCATTAATCTGCGAGAGCTTCTGCGACATTACCGTCGAAGCTTCGTCATACAATTTGCCAGTATCGTATTTGCTGGAGGTCAGTCCGATGATCATGATCGGAGCATCGGCGGGATTCACTTTGCGATAGGTGGGATTGGCGGGGAGATTTGCCGGCAGATAAGTGCGGGCCGCGCTGATCGCTGCCTCAACATCGCGCGCCGCGCCATCGATATTGCGGCTCAGGTCAAATTGAATTGTGACTGACGTGGTTCCGAGCGAACTTGCCGAGGTCATTTCCGTGACGCCCGCAATGTGGCCAAACTGCCGCTCGAGTGGAGTGGCAACGGAAGATGCCATGATCTGCGCGCTCGCGCCGGGTAGCGAAGCGCCGACCGAAATAGTGGGAAAGTCGACCTGAGGCAGCGGAGAAACCGGAAGCACCGTAAATGCGATCGCCCCAGCGATGAAGATGGCGATGGTCAGCAAAGTCGTTGCCACCGGCCGCTGGATAAAAAGGCTGGAAGGGTTCATGCCGGCTCCGCGGGTTGCGTCGTGCCTCCCGGTTTTTCACCCGAGGTTTCGCCGGAGCGTGAGCCCGAGAATCTTCGCCCTAAGTTGTCGAAGAAAATGTAAATAACCGGCGTGGTGTAGAGCGTGAGCGCTTGGCTCAACAAAAGCCCGCCCACCATGGCAATTCCGAGCGGACGTCGAATCTCCGAACCGATGCCCCTTCCAAACGCCAACGGAATGCCGCCAAGTAGCGCGGCCATGGTGGTCATCATGATCGGGCGGAAGCGCAAGAGGCTGGCCTCATAGATTGCATCGGTCGCGTTCTTACCGTGCTGCCGCTCCGCCTCGAGCGCAAAATCCACCATCATGATTCCGTTTTTCTTCACAATTCCGATCAATAAGATGATGCCAATGATCGCTACAACGCTGAGATCCTGGCGGAATATCATGAGCGCCAGCAGCGCGCCCACTCCAGCGGAAGGAAGCGTCGACAAAATGGTTACAGGGTGGATGAAGCTTTCATAGAGCACACCCAGAACGATGTACACCGTGACCAGAGCAGCAAGAATGAGCAGAGCCTCATTCGACAGCGAATTCTTAAACGATGCCGCCGTGCCCTGGAAATCCGCCTGCAGGCTGGCCGGCATGTGCATGTCCTTTTGCACCTTGTCGATGGCAGTAATGGCACTCCCAAGAGCAGCATTGGACGCAAGATTGAACGAGACGGTGACCGAGGGGAACTGCCCTTGGTGGTTGATGGACAATGCCTCGCTGGTGCGCTGAAAGTGTGTAAATGTACTCAGCGGCACCGCGTTGCTAAATTGCGTAGTCGACGTCGTATTCGGAGAACTGGGTCCTGAACCCGTCGAACTGCTAGGCGATAACGCATTCGAAGGAGGATTCAACGTACCTGCAGATGGGGTGTAAAGCACCGAAGTAGTGAGAGCATTTGAGCCGGCCGAGGATGATCCGGAGGCCGCAAAAGAGGACGAAGCTCCAGGACCCGAGGTTCCAGACGAGGCGTTGGACTGTATATACAAATGTTGCAGCGTATTCGGATCCTGCTGGAACTGCGGTTGGGCTTCAAGGATCACATGGTACTGGTTAAGCTGCGTATACATCGTGTTGATCTGGCGTTGTCCGAAGGCGTCATACAACGTGTTGTCGATGGTGGAAGGAGCGATGCCAAGCCGCGAAGCCGTCGCCCGATCAATCACCAGCGAAACCGCAAGCCCACCGGTTTGCTGGTCAGTCGCAACATCCTCGATCTGCGGTAGAGCTTTTAGCTTCGCCACAAAGCGGTTGGTCCAGTCGTTCAGTTCGTTCGCATCCGGATCTTCGAGCGTGTACTGATACTGGGTGCGGCTCACGCGATCGTCCACAGTAATGTTCTGCACCGGCTGCATATAGAGTGAGATGCCCTGCACTTTTTGCAGGCTGGACTGAAGTCTCCTGATCACATCGGCCGCGCTGAGGTCGCGTTGAGCCAGCGGCTTCAAATTGATCGACATACGACCACTGTTAAGAGTGGTGTTGGTACCATCGGCTCCGATAAACGAGGATAGACTCTGGACCGCCGAATCCTGGAGGATGACTTTGGCAAGTTCCTGCTGCTTCTCCGCCATTGCCGTGAAAGAAATAGTTTCGGATGCTTGCGAAATACCCTGAATGACGCCGGTATCCTGCACCGGGAAAAATCCCTTGGGAATCACAATGTAAAGAAAGACGGTAAGCACCAGCGTGCCGAGAGCCACCAAGAGAGTAATGGTCTGATACTCCAACACGACCTTGAGTGTTCGCCCGTAAAAGGCAATCATGCGCTCGAAAACGCGCTCGGACGCTTGGTAAATGCGTCCCTGTTGCTCCTTGGGCTCATGCCGCAGAATGCGCGCTGCCATCATTGGAGTCAGGGTCAGCGAGACCACGGCAGAAATAATGATCGTGACCGCCAGAGTCACGGCAAACTCGCGGAACAACCGTCCGACAACGTCGCCCATGAACAACAACGGAATGAGCACCGCAATCAGCGAGATCGTCAGCGACATGATCGTAAAACCGATCTGTTCCGCCCCCTTTAATGCCGCCTCCATCGGCTTTTCGCCTTCCTCAATGTAGCGCGAGATGTTTTCGATCATCACAATGGCGTCATCCACCACAAACCCGGTGGAGATGGTGAGCGCCATTAAAGAAAGGTTGTCGAGGCTGTACCCGAGGGCGTACATCGCCGCGAGGGTGCCGACCAGCGACAGTGGTACGGCTACGCTGGGGATGATGGTGGCGTAGAGACTCCGCAAGAACAAAAAGATGACCAGCACCACCAGTCCGATTGTGAGCATCAGTTCAAACTCGACATCGTCCACGGAGGCCTGGATCGCAGTGGTCAGATCGGTAAGCGTTGTGACCTGAACCGAGGCGGGGAGGTTGGCTTCGAGCTGCGGCAACAGCCGCTTGATGCTCTTCACCACACTGATGGTATTAGCGCCCGGTTGGCGTTGGACATTTAGAATGACGGCGGGCGTCAGGTTCATCCACGCTGCCTGGTTATTATTCTCGATGCCATCAATGATTTCCGCTACGTCAGTGAGCATGACGGGCGCGCCGTTACGGTAGGCAACCACAACGCTGCGATAGTCGAGGCTGCTGACGAGTTGATCGTTGGAATCGATCTGATAGTCCTGCCGTGGCCCGTCGAAGTTACCCTTCGCCGCATTCACGCTCGCCTGGGTGAGAGCAGTGCGCAGATCCTCAAGATTGATGCCATAGGAGGAAAGTGCGACCGGGTTTGCACGAATGCGCACTGCCGGCTTCTGGCCACCGCTGATGCTCACCAGTCCGACTCCATTCAGCTGCGAGACTTTCGGAGCCAGTCGCGTATCGACGAGATCTTCGACTTGCGACAAGGGTACGGAATCGGAGGTAATGGCGAGCGTAAGTACGGGGGCGTCTGCCGGATTCGTCTTGCTGTAAACCGGGGGAGCCGGCAAATTCGACGGCAGATAGCTCTGGGCCGCATTGATCGCCGACTGCACCTCTTCTTCGGCCACGTCAATGTTGAGGCTTAAATTGAACTGCAACACAACTACCGATGTGCCTCCCGAACTTGTCGAGGTCATCTGGCTGAGCCCTTGCAGTTGGCCGAACTGCCGCTCGAGCGGCGCGGTCACAGTCGTCGCCATCACCAACGGGCTAGCGCCGGGATAGAACGTAAGGACTTGGATGGTTGGGTAGTCGACTTCCGGCAGAGCCGAGACCGGCAACTGCGTATAGGCGACGATACCGACGAGCATGATCGCCGCCATAAGCAGCGACGTCGCGACCGGCCGCAAGATAAATGGTCGCGACGGACTCACTGGGCCGGACCCTCGCTTGTACTTGTCGGGATTGGCTTCTGGGAAACTGCGACCTTCGAGTTGCTCTGAAGTTTCTCGAAGCTGCTGTCGGCTACCACGTCTCCAGGGTTGATGCCATCAACGACCGTCATGCCGCCGTCTGTGACTCCTGGCTTGACATTGCGGATCTGGGCTGTGTCATTTTGAATTAGGTAGACGAATGTTGTCTGACCGTTGTGCTGAATAGTGGAGGATGGAATTAACGTCACGCCTTCCAGGGTTTTCACCAGCAGCCGGGCGTTTACGAACTGGTTGGGGAAGAGAGCTCCGTTCTTATTATCGAAGACCGCGCGCAGCTTAACCGTGCCGGTGGTGGTGTCGATCAGGTTGTCGAGCGTTAGAAGTTTTCCAGTGGCTATCTTGGACTGTGATGCTCGGTCGAAAGCATCCACCGCCAGCCGTTTTCCGTGTCGCATTTGCTCCTGCACTTGACCGAGATTATCTTCCGCAATGGTGAAGACCACAGTGATCGGTTGCTCCTCCGTGATCACCACCAGGCTCGTTGTACCGTCAGCCTGGACGACATTCCCGGGATCAACCAAACGCAGCCCAACGCGCCCGCTAATCGGCGCCGTAATGTGACAAAAGGCGACTTGGACTTTGTCAAAGTTCACCGTGCCCTGATCATTTTTTACCGTGCCTTGGTCTTGCAGCACGATTTTTTCCTGATCGTCAAGGGTTTGCTTTGGAATGCCGTTCCGCGCCCAGGCGTCGCGGTACCGGTCCAAGTCCATTTTCGCCTGCTCAAGGATGTGGGTGTCGCGCTCGAGCGCGCCTTCCGCTTGCATGAGCTGCGCTTCATAAGGTCGCGGATCGATATCGATCAATGCCTGGCCCTTTCGAACCAGTTGACCTTCCTGATAGTGCACCTGGGTTATCAAGCCGGTGACTTGGGCGGTGATGGAGTCGGTATGGACCGGCGTGACAGTGCCAATCGCCTCTAGGTAGACTCCAATGTTTCCCTTTTTTGCAGTCGCAATGTTGACGGTGACCGTGCCACCTATGGCGCGCCGGGATGTTGAAGCTGATTGGGTGTCGTGATGACGCAACACCAGCACAAAAATAATTGCAAAAACCAGAAGGATTGCCACCCACACAAAAACCCGTTGCCACTTGGATTTTTGGGGATGACTTTCCGACCATTGCTGGCGCTCGTTCTCAGTGGGTGAAGCAGGAGGTTTGGTTTCCATCCGACCTTCTTGCATCCTTGATTTAATCTTATAGCCTGCCTAACCGGTGAGATTTTGTAAAGTCGGCAAGCGGCGCGATTCAGGGCTCATAGTCAACTCTTTGATCGAAACACCCTTTGGCTCTTGGTGCAGTAAAGAATTGGTAACGGAACGTAAATATTCGTAAGCGCCTATTCCCTATTCTAATTGTAGGGAAACAAACTGTTAGAGGACCAAAATGACACTTTTGCGATCAGATTGACGGTGAAAGTTTGATCGTTCGGGTGTAGTCAGCTTCCGTTGTCCTCTGGATGGGAATTCAACTTGCGGATTCCCCTAGCATTTTGATCGCGGACTTTCCGTGAGATTCCACGGTGAAGTTAATGGGTTAGTTCCTTGATTTGCACGCCGTAAGGCTCTAGCAAGCTCCCGGTAGCGTAATTCAGGGCCGCCACCGCCAACGGGAGGCGCAATGAGAGTACCTGCGTGGGTCGCGCGCAGCTCGCCAGTGGCAACCACCTGCAGATCCAGATCTCCACGTTTTACTTCGCTAACCGGAATCTCGCCGTCGGCCGAAGGTAGCTTGGCTCGCCTTGCTGCAGCCACTATGCCGATGCATCCCACGAAAATAACTACGAATAGTCCCCACGCGATAACACGGCGGCGTTTCATTTACGCGAGATCACTCCTTCACCGACGGATCTTTCAGCGCCACGCGATCGCCTGGGCTCAGACCCTTTGCCACAAGAATGCGGTCCCGGTTTCTTCGCCCGATCTCAATCACGTTCCTGGAACTTCGATCCCTGCCACACGTATGCCACCGTCTGCCCCGATTTCTGAAACGAGGCCTGCACGGGAATGGTGAGCGCATCCGGAACTCGGTCTACTACCACGGTCAACTGGGCCGTCATCCCAGGCTTCAGCCGCGCGTCCGCCTGATCCAGAGCGATCTCCAAATCGAAGTTTCGCGGAAATGGCCAGCCCCCGGAAAAATCAATTGAGGCAATCGTGCTGATCTGCTCGATCTGGCCCGTGAATTGACGATCCGGGATCGCATCCAGTTGCGCATTTACCGCTTCCTTCAATGCCAGTCGGCCACGCTCACAGCGACAAGCTGGTGGCATTTCGCATCCACGGCGTCACGCCACAAATGATCGCGTTTCTCCATCAAGCCGCTACTCACCCAATGAAGACACGCTGATTGCGATGAGAATTCACGGTGCCACGCCGGAATGGATGACGGAACTCAAGAGCCGCGGCTACGATCATGTGGACCTCGAAAAACTAATCGCCTTCCGAATCCACGGCGTTTCCCCCGAATTCATCGAGAAACTACAGGGATTAGGCTATTCCCATCCCGAACCGGATGAACTGGTAGCCATGCGTATTCACACTGTCACGCCGGAATACATCAGCGACCTGCGTTCGCGCGGGATGCAGAACCTGAGCATCGATCAGCTGGTCAGCATGCGCATACACGGAATCGACTGAACCTCTTCCGCCAAGTCTTCCGACAAAAACGATCTCGCCCAGCTGATACAGGAACAGTCTCTCTCTCACCAGCGTGATGGTCTGCAGCTCTGCCTTATGGCAGGAGAAAAATACGACATCTCGTACGCGCTCATCGAGCCTGCTGCTGATAGCATAGGCATCCACGCAGGCGAAGCATTTGCGCAGTGTGATCTTGTCAGGAATTCTTATGAAATTGTCGTTTAAGCCACTAACCACTTTAGCTGTATTGATTCTTTTCGCTGGTGTGATCTCGCCAAAAGCATCCGCCCAGCCCCAGGCAATCGTCTCGCGCATGTCGCAAGTGGACGGTATCAAACTTCACTACCTGACGGCTGGTCATGGCCCCGCCGTCATCCTGCTGCACGGCTATACGCAAACCTCCCGCATGTGGAGACCGATTATTCCCCTTCTTGCCGCGAAATTCACTGTGATTGCGCCCGACCTGCCCGGAATCGGCGATTCTGACATCCCCGCGGATGATTTGGATATGAAGACTGCTGCCATCCGCATTCACGCGCTCGCCAAGTCACTGGGCGTCGAGAAGGCGAGAGTGGTCGGTCACGACATCGGATTGATGGTCGCCTACGCTTACGCTGCGCAATTTCCGTCGGAAACGGAGAAGTTGATAGTGCTAGACGCGTTTCTCCCGGGCGTAGCGGGATGGGAGGGCGTATATAACAATCCGGGGATTTGGCATTTTCGCTTCAATGGTCCGACGCCAGAAGCATTGGTTCGCGGACGAGAGCGCATATACTTCGATTATTTCTGGAACGATTTTGCCGCCGATAAGACACATTCGATTCCAGAAGCCGACCGCGCAGCGTATGCGACTGCTTATGCTCGTCCGGGACGAATGCATGCGGGATGGGCGTACTTCGTTTCGTTCCAGCAGGCAGCCAAGGATTTCGCGCAACTTTCTCAGGCCAAGCTCACGATGCCTGTTTTGGCAATCGGTGGCGAGAAGGCGAACGGACAGGTGCTTGGCGAGCAAATGAAACTTGTCGCGACGAATGCAACGATGATTGTGCTGAAAGACTGTGGCCACTGGGTACTCGAGGAAAAGCCAAAAGAAACGACTGCCGCGCTAATGAAATTCATGTAAGCATGTAAAACTTGTGTTCCATAATCAGCGATTCGTCAATTCGCGTTCAGAACTCAACGAACAAATTATGAAAACGGAGTGGGGCAATGAACGAGTCCATTGACTGGCCACCGAGAAACTGGCCACCAAAACATACGGAGCGGCCTCGCCATCGCCGCCGCTTCCTTCTCATTCTCGTCGTCATTGCTGTCATCTTCTTCGGCGGCCGGATCGCGCTGTCATATTATGTGGACTCGCTCTGGTTTGGGTCGCTCGGCTACGGAGACGTGTTCTGGAAAACACAAAGCCTTCAGTGGGGAATCTTCACGGCTTTTGCAACGGCTACATTCCTCATCTTATTTGGATCGTTCCTGGCTCTGAAGCGCGCGCATCTTCCCGGCCTGCCGAGTGGCCATACGATTTACATCGGTGGCCAGCCGTTGAAGCTGCCGGTCGAGCCTGTCCTGCGCCTCATCGCGCTCGGCATTTCTCTCGTTATCGCGGCTGCCACCGGCGCCGGCATGATGGTGGAGTGGCCGACACTCGCACTCTTTTGGCACTCGCCCCGCGCCACTGGCAGCGTCATAGATCCGATCTTTGGCAAGCCGCTGAACTTCTTTTTGTTCAGCCTGCCGGCGTGGCAACTCATTGCAGGATGGCTGTTAACGCTAGCCGTGATTACCTGCTTACTCGCTGTTTTCTTCATCCTTATTACCGGTGGAACCCGGGCACTCTCCGGACGTCTCAGCCGTTACGTCGCATTACCCTGGCGGGGACTTTCCATCACCTTCGCGTTCCTGTTGTTGGTCCTCGCTGTGCGTGTCTATATAAGTCGCTTCGAGTTATTGCTCGATAATCATACGATCTTCGGCGGTGTAACTTACACGGATGCGCACATCACACTCGCAGGACTGCTCGTGGTTTGTGTGGCGCTCATTATCGGAGCTGTAATCGCCATCATCAATGCCGTGCGGGAGCCACAAGGACGCTGGCTGATCGCCGCGATTCTACCAGCTGCCGTCTGTTATGTCGTTCTCCAAGGGGTCGCCTGGTATGTCGGCAGCTTTATCGTCAAACCCAATGAACTGGTTCGCGAGCAGCCCTATATTGCCCACAACATCGAACTGACGCGACAGGCCTACGGATTGAACCGGGTCGCGCAGCGCGAGTTCCCCGCCGAAACGACCATCGAATCGGCCGATCCGGCCAACAATCAGGCTACGCTGCAGAACATTAGGCTGTGGGACTGGCACGCACTCCAGGACACGCTGCGGCAGATTCAGGAAATCCGCACTTACTACGACTTTCCCGACATCGATATTGACCGATACAATATTGAGGGCACGACTCGCGAGGTCATGCTCGCCCCGCGCGAACTGAACGTCGATAAGCTGCCGGAGAGCAGCCGCAACTGGATTAACGACAAGCTGATCTATACCCACGGTTACGGCATCACTATGAACCCAGTCAACGGGTTCACGCCTGAAGGACTGCCCACGCTGATGCTGAGTAACATGCCAGTCCAGAGTACCGTCCGCGGTCTGACTGTAACTCGCCCAGAGATCTATTTCGGCGAGTTAACCGATACCGATGTCTACGTGAAGACACGGCAAAAGGAATTCAATTACCCGCAAGGCGCAAGTAACAGCTTGACGTCCTACGAGGGCAAAGGCGGCATCGTGCTCGACGGTTTCCTGCGCCGCATCATTATCGCGCTTGACCGCGACGACCTCGCCAAGATTCCCTTCAGCGACGATGTGAATGACGATAGCCGCCTGCTAATGAGGCGCAACATTCGCGATCGCGTATCGGCATTGGCGCCATTTCTCACCTACGATCCGGATCCGTACATGGTGCTGGGTGACAATGGCCGGCTGTCGTGGATCATGGATGCCTTCACAGTTTCAGACAGCTATCCGTACTCGACCCCTTACCGTCTCGATAACAATCTTATTAATTACATGCGGAACAGCGTCAAGGTGGTGATCGACGCCTACGATGGTACGACCACATTTTATGTTTTTGATAAAGATGATCCGATCATCGAGGCTTACCGCCGCATCTTTCCGACTCTGTTCAAAGATGCAGACGTGATGCCAGCGGACCTGCGCCAGCACGTGCGTTACCCCGAGTCTTTGCTCAAGTTGCAGGCGGAAGTATACGGCTTGTATCACATGACGGACCCAGAAGCTTTCTACAACCGTGACGATCTCTGGACAGTCGCCACCGAAGTCGGCATGAGCGAGGGAGGCCAGCAAGTAACGCAGGCGATGCAGCCGAATTTCGTATTGATGAAACTGCCCGGCGAAACGAGCGAAGAGTTTGTGGAAATTCTGCCCTTCACGCCGGCCAATCGCAATAACATGATTGGCTGGATCGCCGGACGCAGTGACGGCGTACAGTACGGAACTTCGGTGGTCTACAACTTCCCCAAAACGAAGCTGGTCGACGGACCGCTGCAAATCGAGGCCCGAATCGATCAGAATGCGCAGCTATCCGGCCAATTGACGCTTTGGAACCAGCAAGGCTCCCACGTGCGGCGCGGAGCCCTGCTGGTGATTCCGACCGGGCGCGCGCTGTTGTATGCGGAACCGATTTACCTGCAGGCCGAGCGGAGTCCGATGCCGGAGTTGCGTCTGGTCGTACTCGCGCTGCAAGATCGGCTGGCCTATGGGCCGACGTTCGAATCGGCGATGGCGGCCCTTTTTGGCGGGGCAGCCTCATCCATGACTGCTTTGCCGACAAGTGCCGCGGCAGTCCCTGCGGAGTCGGCGCGAATCACCACGGCATCCGCCGGGTCGCCCGCGACCGATCTCAACACAATCATCGCGGAGGCCGCCAAAGACCTTGCCGACTACCAGCGCCTGACAGCTGAAGGCAAGCTCGGCGAGGCTGGACAGAAGCTCGAAGAGCTAAAGCGTGCACTCGATAAGCTGAACGCGCGTCAAAAATAGGTGTCGCGCTTATGTTGAAGGCCCAGACTCGCAGTTCTGCGACTAGTTCTGCGATTTATTCTTTGGAGACTTCTCATCATCTGGCGAAAAACGGCCTGGCCTTATCTCCTAATATCTCAAAACCAGCATACCGACCCGACCTGACCCGATTGCTCAACCTCGCAGTCCAAGCTACAGTAAACGGCGTGGGTGCTCCTCGATGCAACACACACGTCCTATGACAGACCGGGGCAAAGCTGAGAATATGTTTTTGGCGCCGATAATCGGCGGCGCCGTGTTTCAAGGCTTCTGCAAGATGTTTTTTCGCCGTTATTGTCGCCTGGCGGTTGCGGGATCTCATCACCTTCCAACTCCTCCATTCATCATCTGCAGCAATCATACGAGCCACGTCGATAGTGCAGTTTTGATGACAGCTTCCGGCCTTCCCTTTTCTACCTTCGCACTGCTCGGCGCGAGCGATTATTTCTTTGAATCTTGGACGACGCGGTTTCTAGTCTCTCGATTTATGAATGTCATACCGATCGATCGCCAGGCACAACATAAATCGCTGCGACGGAGTTTAGCAATGTGTAAGGAGTTTCTGCAGCGGAGGCACGGCAATCTGATTCTCTATCCGGAAGGTACGCGTTCATGTGATGGCGAGATCCAGACATTTAAAAAAGGTGCTGGATTTTTTGCCGCCGACCTCGGAGTACCAGTCGTGCCCGCGTATATCGACGGCGCTCATAGCATTCTAGCCAAAGGAAAATTCATTCCCCGGCCGCGAACTGTCACCGTCCACTTCGGAGAACCGATGATGTTCGAATCGAACCAGTTCGACACTCCGTTGGGGCGTGGCCCTCGGAGGGCTGCTGTTGAATTGCTTGAACAGCGCATCCGCAGCTTAAGCCAGAGGCCTCCCACGGGAGAGGTGATCAGCCTGCCAGCAGAGCCCGGCCAGAAAGATCAGGCGACAATTTCCTTGCGCGTCGGCACACGCCGGTCCAACCTATAGATCCGAATATCCCGAGAGGGCGAAGCAAAATGTACACAGCCAAACACATGAAATGGTGGGGATGGGGACATGAAGAAGTCGGATTCGACTCGCATGCTCATCCCGGTCTGTGGCCGTATGCCAGAGCGGTACTCGGAGTGGATGAAGAGATATCCACGCGGCCCGTGCCGATCGAAGCTGCGCAGTTGCATGAGGCAATTCGTCACGATCGCTTCCTTGCCGAGCTTCGCCTGGGGATGCGCGCCGATCAGATCTGCGATAGTCGGGACGAGCGCCTGATCCACGCCTACGGCAAAGGCCTTCGAGACTTGTTTCGTATGCGACGCGGCATGGCTGAGGGAGCTCCTGACTTAGTGCTCTATCCCGAAAATGAGCAAGACGTACTCATGGCAATACGGGCAGCCTCAAACCATAATGTCGCAATCATCCCATTCGGCGGTGGTTCGAATATCGCCGGTTGCCTGGAGCGCACGGACGTCCACCGCATGGCGGTGTCGCTCGATATGCGACGCATGCGCCGTGTCTTGGCGGTAGATACGGAGTCGCTGACAGCGCGCATCGAGGCCGGTGCATTTGGTCCTGATCTGGAAGAGCAATTGAACGGCTACGGCCTGACGCTCGGCCACTTTCCAGACTCCTTCTTACACTCCACGCTCGGCGGATGGATCGCCACACGGTCTGCTGGAATGCAGAGCGACAAGTACGGCAAGATCGAGGACATGGTAATTGCGTTGCGCATGGTCACACCCGAAGGCGTACTGGCAACGCGAACCGTACCCAAATCCTCCAATGGCATCGACGTCAATCATCTGTGCATCGGCAGTGAGGGAACTCTGGGAGTCATCACCGAAGCAACCATGCTCGTCCATCCTCTGTCCGGATCGCGTCGCACTCACGGCTACCTGTTTCGCGACTTCGAAGCAGGCATCGAGGCCATGCACGAATGCGCGCGAAAAGAGTGCGTACCCTCAATGATGCGCCTCAACGACCCTGACAAGACTGCCTTGTCGCTGGCATTCAAACCGCCATCGTCGCAACTCTCGCAGGCAGTAAGCAAAGTCATGAGGGGTTATCTAAGAGTGAAGGGTTTCGATTTCGCGCGAACTTGTCTCATGCTCACCACCTTCGAAGGCAGCAAAGCCGGTATCGCCCGCCAACACAGTCAAGTGAACGAAATCTACCGTCGCTTCGGCGCGGTGGACTTGGGCCCCAGTTCAGGGAAGTCGTTCGAATCGACCAAATACGATTTTCCCCACATACGTGATTTTCTTCTGGACCGCGGCATCACCTCTGACGTGAGCGAAACCTCCAGCGTCTGGAGCAATCTCATTCCTTTGTATGGCGCGACGACGACAGCTCTACGCGACGCCATCCAAAGTAGCGGAGTACAACCCTGGGTCGGATGTCACATCAGCCACACCTATCACTCCGGGGCAAGCCTCTATTTAACCTTCGCCTGCCGGCAGCGGGATGGCCGAGAAATGCAACAGTATCTTCAAGCGAAGCGAGCCGTCCAACAATCATTCATGGATCACGGAGCCACTCTATCTCATCACCACGCAGTCGGTACCGAACACCTGCCGTGGCTCGCCGACGACATTTCACCTGTGGGTGTAATGGCCATAGCCGCCATCAAAGGAGCGCTCGACCCGCGCAATGTCATGAACCCAGGACGATTGCGGCCATCCACAGCACCTTTTGAGGATTGGTCGAAAATCGCTAGCGATGACCTTAGCTTACCGAACCAGGCTACGACGCTTCATGGGATCAAATACACATGATCAGTTTGCGGATTCCTTCATGAATCTGCCGTGCATCCGTGCCGCCATATCCGAGAATCAATCCGCCTCGCACAGGTGGTTTCGCATAGCATGAGGACAAAGGCATAGCCGAGATTCCCATTTCGGTGGCTCTTTTCGAAATCGCCACATCATCGACACTCGGCGGCAGCAGCCCCACTAGATGCATCCCCGCTTCGGCGCCAATCACCTCAAACTTGTCACCCATCCGTTTGTGAATCGCGCCGGCTAGCGCTGTTCGTCGCTCCATATAGAGCATGCGCATTCTGCGAATGTGCCGCGCGAAATGTCCCTCGCGGATGAAATCCGTCATCGCAGCCTGATACAAAGTAGATGAGAATTGATCCGTGGCATCTCGCGCGGTGGAGAATGCCTCCACCAAATCCTTGGGAACAACCACATAACCGAGGCGCAGCGCCGGAAACATCACTTTGCTGAATGTACCGACGTAAATCACTCGTGCATCCGTGTCTAAACCTTGCAGCGATGCAATCGGACGGCCTTCCAACCTATACTCGCTGTCGTAATCGTCCTCAATAATCCAAGCACCGCTTCGCATTGCCCAATTGAGCAACTGCATTCGTCGCGTAGCCGTCATGGTCACACCCAGCGGATATTGATGCGATGGTGTGATATAGACAGCATGCGCGCTCGGAGCACAGCGAATTCCTTCAGCAACATTTATCCCCTCATGATCTACCGGCACCGAGACCAGCTGTGCCCCAGCCATCATCAGCGCTTGACGCGCTCCAGGATATCCAGGCTCTTCGATCCACACCCGGTCATTGGCATCCAACAAGACTTGCGCGGAAAGTTGTAAGCCCTGCTGCGATCCAGTCGTCACCAGAACCTGCGAAGGCTCGCATCGCACCGCACGCACTGCACCCAAATATTCGGCAATAGCTTCACGGAGCGGCAAATATCCTTTTGCATCTCCATAAGCCATCAACTGTCTTGTCGATTTTCGCAAATGGCGATTAACCAGCTTGGACCATACCTTGGTAGGAAAATGCTCCAGTGCCGGCAAGCTCACTCGGAATGCAACCAGTTTGTTTGACCAGGTTTGTTCCGGCAGGCGCATCAACGCCATTCGGCGCGAAACCTTGCGCAGAGCCGGGCTTTTGGAAACCTTCGACCCGTCCGGTATTTTCCCAATCGCTGGCTTTAGTGCGTCATCCGGGATCGACCTTGCCACACACGTGCCAGCTCCCACAAATGTTTCAAGGTAACCCTCCGCATGCAATTGTTCGTACGCACTCGAAACCGGTATGCGCGATACCCTCAATTCTGCCGCGAGGTTTCTCGTCGATGGTATTCGTTGTCCCGGCCGCAATTGCCCCGCGAGAATCGCTCGGCGAAACCATTCGTACAGCTGGCGGTACATCGAAATCCTTCTGCTGAAATCCAGTGCAATCGGTGGCAGAAAGCTGGCGGGAATTCGCTTCATCGAGGCCCTTCGAAGTGGCTATATCGTATCAGATTAAAGTGGCTATTGTGATATGCCACCCCAGAAGATAGTTTTCCCCAATGATCACTGATCACTGACCAGCGATCAGGGTGATTCAACTCACTTGGAGAAAACGATCCTAATGACTCCCACGAAAACTTGGATACTCTACACATTCTGCGCCGTAGGCTTATTCTTCGGCACCAGCCAAATCTACGCGCAGCCGAACTCGAACAACACTCTCAACCAACCTCAAAATCCGAACGCACAGGGACAAAAGACGGCCGTCGAGCAAAACCTAAGCGATAACAATAAAGACAATAGCGGCCAAAACGATTTTGACTTCGAGGTAGGCTCTTGGAAAATTCACCTTAAGCGGCGTCTGCATCCTTTAACTGGATCCAATACGTGGGTCGAATTTGATGGCAGCTCCGTCACGCGAAAGGTTTGGGATGGCCGCTCTCAACTGGAGGAATTCGAAACTGATAGCCCTACATCGGGTCACATCGAAGGTCTGACGCTGCGTCTGTTCAATCCTCAGTCTCACCAGTGGAGCCTCTATTGGGCCAACAGCAAGGACGGCACCCTGGTCCCACCCCAGATTGGCGAATTCAAGAATGGACGCGGTGAGTTTTACGCCCAGGACACATTGAATGGCAAATCTATCTTTATTCGATTTGTTTGGACGAACACCACGACGAATATGCCCCACTTTGAACAATCATTCTCAGACGATGGAGGCAAAACCTGGGAAGTGAACTGGATTACGGACCAGACGAGGGTAAGCGATGAAGCCGACAAAGCGCCTGCACCCCAGAATTCAGAGGCGCTGCAAACGGGCTCGCAATCCGCTATTCGGGACGGCCAGCATGATTTTGATTTCTATTTCGGAACTTGGAAAACTCATTTATCGCGCCTCGTCCATCCACTCACCGGCTCAACGAACTGGGTAGAATTTGACGGAACAATTGCCACCCAAAAAGTTTGGAACGGGCGCGCCAATCTAAGCGAGTTCGAGGCCGAAGGCCCAACCGGCCACATCGAAGGCCTGACTCTTCGCCTATACAATCCCCAAACTCGCCAGTGGAGTCTCTACTGGGCCAGCAGCAAGGCCGGCATCATGGGCGGCCCACCACAGATCGGCGAATTCAAAGATGGATACGGCGAATTTATCTGCCAGGACACATTTAAGGACAGAGCGATCCTCATTCGATATGTCTGGTCAGGGATCACCCCTGATTCCGCACACTTTGAACAGTCCTACTCCGACGATGGAGGCAAAACTTGGGAAGCAAATTGGATCTCGCCAGTGACGCGCGTGAAATATTTCTGAGGGATGGAGCGGCAGGAACACACTTAAATTGGCTCGGACTACCTTGGGAGGTTGGCATGAGCAACGGGATTGTTGATGCAATAAGTCTCGAAACAATGAATGCGGAGGCAAAGCAATTTGATTTTCTCGAAGGCGAGTGGAACGCCATCTGCCACTTTCCTCTGCCCGGTGGATCCTGGGGAGAGGGCCCCGGCTCACTAAAGGCAAGTAAGGTGCTCGATGGCTGCGCCTCCTTGGAATTTTTCGAGGGACCCTATCAGGGATCGACCATCAAAGGCCTCGGCCTCCGCGCCTTCAATCCGAAAACTTCTGAATGGGAGCACACGTGGACGGACACTTCCGCCCCCGGTGGCTTTCTGGTCTGGCATGGAAGATTCGAAGGCAACGCCATCGATCTACACGGCCAGTGGCAGGATGAGACCGGGAAGCAAGTTCTTTCGCGGCTAACCTGGTCTCGGATCACCGAGCGTTCTGCGCATTGGGAAAGCCATCGCTCCATGGATGGCGGCAGGACCTGGACCAAACACTGGATGATTGATTTCACGAGGAAGCAGAAATAGACAGGGGCATTCAGAAATTAAAGGAGACAGTGATGAATATCAAACACGTTCGGGCTTATCTGATGGCGTGCGGCTTGATTCTAGCTTTGCTGCCCCGACTGGGGTTCGCGCAGCAGAATCCCGGCGCGTCGACAACGAGCGACGAGCAAATTTCCACGGAACGGAATGGGCAGCACGATTTTGACCCCCTGATTGGGACATGGAAATTTCACCTGAAGCGCCGCCTGCATCCCCTGACAGGCTCGAATACCTGGGTCGAATCTGAAGGTACCGGCGTCTGCTTCAAGATTTGGGATGGCCGCGCTGAGATGGACACGGTCGAGATAGATGATCCAGTAAACCACATCGAAGGTCTGACCGTGCGTACCTATAACCCTCAATCCCACCAGTGGAGGCTCTATTGGGCCAATAGCAAGACTGGCATCATGGACCCACCCCAGGTCGGCGGATTCAAGAATGGACGCGGCGAGTTTTTTGCCCAAGATACGATTAATGGCAGGACCATCCTTATTCGATATGCCTGGACGGACATGACCACGAATTCGCCGCACTTCGAGCAGTCATTCTCGGACGATGGTGGCAAGACCTGGGAAGTTAATTTTATTACCGATCAAACACGGGTGAAAGATGAACCTGACAAGGCGCACTGAACTTCGCCGTCTACCCGATAGAGGATCGCGCGACCGAGACACGATTAACCAAATTTTGGACGCCGGCTTTCTCGCTCACGTCGGATTTTGTGTCGATGGCCAGCCGTTTGTCATTCCGACGCTGTATGGCCGCGATGGCGAAACGCTCTATTTGCATGGTTCAGCCGCCAGCCGCATGCTGCGGGAACTTGAAACTGGCATCTCGGCCTGCGTAACCGTAACTGTCGTCGACGGATTGGTCTTAGCGCGATCTGCCTTCGACCATTCCATGAACTACCGTTCCGTAGTTGCGTTTGGAACAGCGCGGAAAATCGCGGACCCGGAACTGAAGATCAAGTCCTTGCGCGCGATCTCCGAGCACCTCATCGCCGGCCGATGGGCTGAAGTTCGGGGGCCGAGCGACAAGGAATTAAAAGCAACAACGGTGCTGGAATTTTCAATCGAAGAAGCTTCATCGAAGGTGCGGAATGGACCGCCATTGGACGACGGGAGTGATCTTGCGTTGCCAGTCTGGGCTGGGGTTTTACCACTCCAGATTAAATCTCAGCCGCCAATTCCAGACGACAAATTAGTCGCAGGTATCTCCGTTCCGGACTATGTCCAGAATTATGACGTTCGGCTGAATGGTCCTAGGAATTAATAGAGCAAACTTATTCCTAGACTTTCACCGAGTCCCTGCGCTCGGCAGGAACATACTTGACCGCTGCTGTCCGATCGAGTTTGTCCCACGCGAATGGACGCCCTTGGATGGCACGCTTCAAAGTACGGAACAGGACCAGAGAGAATACCTGGCGATAGGCAAAGCGCTGCAACCAGACTTGGCTGAGCAGCCATGCGTCCTCGCGAGCTTCCGGCTGGCGACGCTCCAGTGCAAAAGCCAAGGTCGAAGCGAGGAAATCAATGACCAGGAACGCTCCGAAGAAAATCAGCAGTCGATGGAAGCTGGTCGGATCGTTCGATTCAGGGTGAAAGTATTTCTGTATGAAATACCAGGCCACGCCGACCATGAACATCAAATCAATAAACGGCGACACCAGGGGAAGCAAAATCTGGAAGATCAGAATGTTGGGCAGTGCAACCAGCCCCAATGTGCCTTTGCGCGCAAAAACACCCTTATGCTTGAAGACGGCCTGCAGAATTCCAAACGACCATCGGAAGCGTTGCCGCATCAGCGCATTCGCACTGGTCGGAGCTTCAGTAAAAGCGAGCGCCTGATCTTCGTACTCCACGCGATAGCCGTTGCGCAGAAGCGCCATCGTTAAATCGGCATCTTCCGCAACTGTGTCCACATGGTAGCCTCCGGCTTCGCGAACTGCTTCCACGCGCCACGCCCCGATGGCTCCTGGCACCACGCTAACCGCACCCATGGTATTGAGTGCTCGCCGCTCAAAATTCTGGCTAGTGATGTATTCAAGAGCCTGCCAACGCGTCCAGAGATTAACGCGGTTTCCGACCTTCGCATTCCCGGCGATCGCCCCAACCTTCGGATTGAGAAAATGTGGCACCATCCGCACAATCGCATCCGGCGCAATGATGGTATCGGCGTCGATGCCAACAAAGATTTCCGCATCGCCGATATGCTCCAGCCCAAAGTTCAGCGCTTCGGCCTTGCCGCCATTGGCCTTGGTAAGGATCACCACCTTGCCGGCAGTTTCTTCCGCAGCAAAAGTACGCCGGACAATCTCCAAAGTTCGGTCTTTAGAACCATCATCAATAACAATCACGCGCACATTCGGATAGTCGGAATCAAGCGCGCCTTGCACCGTGCGCTCGATAACTTTTTCCTCGTTATACGCCGGAATAAGTACAGCAACTCGTGGCCTGTAAGCAGCGATCTGCTCCGGTGTTCCGCGGACGTGCGAAAAAATACGATCGTACACGGCAAGCACGCCCACGGAAATCAGCCGCCCAGTCATCAGAATGTCACCGAGAAAAAAAATGACTGTGATGGCTGTCATCGTCGCGCTGAAGAGCCAAAAGCCAATCCAATTCAGCCGCGCCGACCAATATTCGTTCCGCGGAAGCGGCGGCATAACATCCGCTTTCGTTTTGCCCATCAATTGATATACGGGGACGAAGGTAAATCCGCGAGCGCGAGCCCCATCGATAATCAGTGGAAGCGCCAGCACGGTTCTCTCACGATTGCCTCCGCCATCATGCATAAGAATGATGTTGCCGCAGGCTTGGTCGTTCGGCTGGCAAGGGGGCAAATGGTTCAGCACTGAAGCCGCAATCTGTTGCGGAGTCATCGGCGGATCGTCATTCCAATCTTTAGTATCAAGTTTATTGCCGATCGTGATGTAGCCCATGCTCTGCGTGAGTTCAAGCGGCTTCACCTCGTCTTCTGTATCCGGCTCGGCATCGACGGAGTATGGCGGCCTGAACATCATAGCGCGAATGCCCAGGCGACTGGCGAACAAGCGTTCGGTAAGATTCATCTCAATCCGCATGTAGCCGGAACCAATCGAGCTGATATCGGGATGCGTAAAAGTATGGTTTCCGATCTCGTGACCTTCGCGATAAATGCGCTGGGCTAAACCACTGAATTTCTCCACCTGGATTCCAATAAGAAAAAATGTCCCGGGCACATGCTCACTCTTGAGCACATCGAGAATTTTCGGAGTCCATTCAGGATCCGGACCGTCATCAAAAGTAATGGAGAGTTCGTTCTTGCTCGCGCCATAACGCGCCACACGATAAGGCTGAGGCAGACTTTTGAAACTTTCCCCGTCGATGAGTCCAGAGGGCTGGTCGATGGTCAGTTCACGCTCACCATCAGTCGGCCGCGCCTCGATGTGCAGAATTTCGCCTTCGCCTTCCATGTCCACGTCTTGGCCGGGAGGCACATCTTTCAGTCGTTCGTACGCATTGGCTTCTCCCGGCATATCCCATACACGCCAGAGGGAGCGGTCTTCCGAGCCCAACCTCCATAGAGCAAAAGTCTGGATGCCAAGGGTCTGGGCCGCGCGCATTTCGTTCAAAGCGGTCACGCCATCAAGAAACCAGACATCGTGGCGAAAGTGATCATCGTCCTCATAGCTGAAATGCGGGTTGAGCGCGTCGTCATCAAAATCAACGTCTTCTTCCGAATCACGCGCCCCGATCCACGCTTCCTGCACCGAAACACTTTTGTCGGCCTCACTTGGCGGCAGTTTGCCTTTTTTGGGTTTCTCAGGCCAGTCATATCCGTAGTTGCCGATGGCGCAGATGAGCTTCTCTTTCGGAATAACTTTCACTGCGGACTCTAGGTTCGCCGTGAACCATTCCTGCGAAGCAACAGGGCCAGGAGTTCCGCCGGGAAAATGTTCGTCATAATTCATAATGACGACGCCATCCACCGCAGCTGAAATAGCCTTGTAATCAAAATCCTCGTTGCGCACCTGCACGCTTACATAAAGCTTCATACCCCTAGAGTGCAAGTCGGATGCAAGTTCGTTCAGCAGCGCAACGTACCCGGCCTGGCCTCTTTTCGGGAACGATTCGAAATCGACCATCAAGCCGCGATAGTGATCGGAAGCGAGAAAAAGCGCGATCTCGTGGCGAAAATTGGCGCGCGCCTCCGGATTGTTCAGAAAATCGGCGATGCCCGGAACAAAGTCTGTGCCGTCAAAATTCTGCACCACCGGAAACACTTCCATGTCCGTGTCTTCCGATTTCAGAAATGGCATCACCTTGCTATCGACGCTGCGGACTCTTTGCCCCTGATCTTTTTGCCTCTGAATCACGTCAAACAGATTGTTTGTTTCCTCATCCACGGCTTGCAAATGTCCATCTGGACTGAGAACTTGCAGCCATGTTGGGAAGAGCAAGTCGACCTGGCGCGCATACTCGCGCAAGGAAGAGAAGCTCGCCGAGTCCCAGGGAACGTAGTACGCGGCTCGCACTCCTTGCGCCGAGTTCAGCGTGAGTTGAGAAGGATGTTTGCTGGGCTGTCGACGGTGGCCGGCGCGCGCGAGCGTAGCGAGACGCCGTTTCTCGCGCGCTTTGTCTTTTTCATTTTCTTTCAGAGCATGGTAAGGCTTCTTTTGTGTGAGCCAGGAAAGATCGGGCAAAGGCTCGCTGCGCAGGGCGCTGTAGATAAAAAAGATTACCAGCAACGAAAAGGCGAGAGCGGCCGCGTCGACAAAGCGGCGAATTCGCCGCCAGCGCGCTTGCAAAGGATCGTAGAAGATCTGTTTCGCCATCTCGTTGTGGTTCTTTCATCCTAAGGTGCGAGCAGCAGGGGGTCAAACGCACATCGCCGAACATGCCGCCAAGCAAGCCGCTGAGGAAAATCGCACGATTCACGGTATATTCCCAACGTGCTCAATCTGGTCCGTGAACATCGCAGGTTCTTTCTAGGAACTACGCTTGCCGCCCTGGTGTTGCGACTATTTTTCTTAATCCATTTTCCAGCGGTCACGGATGACTCGCGCGTTTACGCCGACATTGCCACCAACTGGTTGCAGCATAGCATCTACGGCCAGACTCAGAGCGGACACCCCGAAAAACCAATCTTGCCGGTCGATACCCGCTTACCAGGATATCCCGCATTCCTGGCTGCGATCTTCTGGCTGTTCGGAGTCGGCAACTTCAAAGCGGTAATGTTGGCGCAGATACTGGTGGACGTGGCGACCTGCTTCATCGTTGCCGACCTTGCTCGGCGGACGGTTTCGAATCGTGCGGCGCGAATCGCATTTGTGCTGACCGCGATGTGTCCATTCCTCGCAAACTATGCCTCCGTTGCGCTCACCGAAACTTTAGAGGTTTTCTTTACAGCGCTCGCGCTCGATTGCGCTAGCGCAGCGCTCGATCGCATGCGAGACGGTCGCGCGGGGAACGGTGCACTAAATCTATCGTCGAAACTTTGGGCCGCGACGGGTGCGGCTATTGCCGGTTGCATCTTGTTGCGTCCCGATGGTGGCATCGTATTGGCAGCGGTCGTTTTCTATCTGGCCTTTACTACGAAACGAACGTCTTTTCGCAGGGCTCTAGCCGCCGCGATCATCGTCGTGATATTTGCGCTGGCCCCGCTCGTTCCGTGGACTATTCGTAATTTCCATACTATGCATCGTTTTCAACCGCTGGCTCCGCGTTACGCCAATGACGCCGACGAACTCGTCCCTCGAGGTTTCAACCGTTGGACCAAAACTTGGATCGTCGATTACACATCCGTGGAAGAAATCTACTGGAATGTTCCTGGCGACAAGATTGACGCGCAAAAACTGCCAGCGCGCGCCATGGACAATCAGCCCGAACGCGAAGCAACGCTCGCCGCTATTCTGGACTACAACGATTCGGAGGATATGACACCAGAAATCGATGCCCGCTTTGGCCAACTCGCCGCGGATCGTATTCATGCCCATTCTGTTCGCTACTATGTTGTGCTTCCGGCACTGCGCGTCACGGACATGTGGTTGCGTCCGCGAACCGAACTCCTGCCACCCGACCCAAGATGGTGGGAATTCAATGACGACGTGAAGCACTCCATAATAGCGATAGGATTCGGGTTGCTAAATTTGGCCTACGTGGCGGCAGGGATCTTAGCGTTGCTATCGCTCACTCGGAGGCCATCAGAAATTCGCTGGGCAGGATTGCTCGTCGCCTTCTTACTCCTGCGCTCAACATTCCTCGGAACCGTGGAAAGCCCGGAACCGCGATATACGCTAGAATGCTATCCCGTCGTCATTGTGCTCGCAGCTTCCTTCGTGGCGGGGTTATTTCCGGGAAAAGACCGGCAGCAATAGCAACGCAAGCTGAAGAGCGTGCTTAATTGATGCGAGCCTTAACTGAGCGGCGAGTCGGTCATGCGAAAACGAGTGCGGACGTGTTCAGACAGTAGCTCGATGGCTTCGCGATTCGCCACTCGATCGGCTTTCGCCAGATAGCTGATTGCTTCTACCAGCATCTTCTGGCCATCCACATAACGGGGATCGGAGGTCCGTTCCCGCTTTCTGCGAGACAAATCGGGAGGAACGGTAATGGTAAAAACTTTAGCCATGCAAGCTCATCTTTCGACTTCTTCTGAGGGGTTCTTTTGCAGTATATAGCCCGAGACGGCCTTTTTCAGCATGTTTCTCTTGGTTCAGATTTTGCAGGAAATTAGCGCGTAAATCTACCCTTGAGGCGCAAGAAACTCGGTCTTCCCAGTCGTCTTCAGCTTGAAAACACTGTCGGAAATCTTCTGATCCATTTGAATATCGGAATACTTCACCAGGCGGTAATTCGCGCGGCTGTAATCGCCGTTTGCAGCAGGCTCAAAGAACTGCTGCTGCACCGAAACACCGCGGGCCGGGTCGATCCACAGTAAGATTCGCGCGATATTGTTTTTCAATCGCGCCGATTTCGGAATCAATTCCAGCTTCTGCGTCGCAATCCCACCAATCGTCTCCGATCCCAGAAACTTCAAATCGAAAGACTTTTGCAAATCATGCCCGCTACCGCCGAAGCCGAGTACGACAAAACTATCGAACTCGCTCCGATTCTTCCCCGCGCTATACTCGGTCACCTGGTCCCTTTTTGGCAGATACACCTGAAGCTTGCCGCCAGAATAGATGACGTCCTTTTTGTCAGGTTCTAGGAAATTCGCAGCCATCTGTACTTCGCTGCCTTCCCGCCGAAAATAAATCTTGCCCTTCTCCGTGTCAGTTTGTTTGATCACCTGATCGTATTGGTCCTGAACAACGTTCGCCTCGGCGCTCTTGAAGTTTCGCGCAGCTGCATCCATCTGGATGAGAACATGCTCGAGCCCGGCGGATTCCCCGGCATTCTGCGCCCAAGTGACTGGCGAATAAAGCCAGCCGAGCGCCAGGGTCGAGAGTACAAGCCTTTTAAGTACAGCTCTCATTTGAGGAACCAACCATGAACTGACGTTTTGAAACCAGCTCTATTCCTTTTCAACCCACACTTTGTAACTCTGCGTGTGCCCAAAGGCATCCTCAACCGTCTCGTACCTTGTAATGCTGACCGCTCCGGAAATTGGTTCGATGATCTGCTCCAGTTGCCTGCGAACATCCTTACCCTCCGCCGCATTTACCGCCGAGGCCTGTATCTGATAGATAAACCCGCCCTTGTCAGCGGGAATCACTATCACGCCGGTAAGATGCGGATTGCGTTCGACTGGTTTGTCCTTGTAGTTGAGGAGATGTGGAGAAACAAAAACAAAGAGAAGAATCAGCGTGACCATGATGTCGTAATGCAGGCTTCCCCGCTCATACGACCAAAGAATATATCCGCGGATTGTGCGCCAGATCGCGCCCATTGGGGAAACGGCACTTTCAAGCGCCGTCGAGGCCGCTTCAGTTCGTTGCCAGTGTATTTGGGAATTCATATGGTGGCAAATCAAGCCAACCGCACCGATCATACCGCGATTGGCGCAAGTTTACATGCTCCTTAATATTCAGACCTTTCGTATCAGGGTATCGCTTCAGCGATACCACAAAGCTCTTCGAACTAATGCCCTTTAGGGGCTGCGTGGTGAGATGCAATCCGTGCCCATATAAGATTGCAGCGCCTCCGGAATGCGCACGCTACCGTCTGCTTGCTGATAGTTTTCCAGAATCGCAACCCACGTGCGCCCCACTGCTAAGGCGCTGCCATTCAAAGTGTGCAGAAATTCAGTCTTATTCTTGCCCTCAGGACGGTACCGTATATTAGCCCGCCGCGCCTGAAAACTTTCAAAATTCGAGCACGAAGAAATCTCGCGAAACAGATTCTGTCCCGGCAGCCAGACTTCAATGTCATAAGTCTTGGCGGAAGAGAATCCCATGTCGCCTGTAGATAAGGAGACGACGCGATAGTGCAGCCCGAGTTTCTGCAAAACCGTCTCGGCGTTATGAGTCAGCTTCTCTAGTTCCTCGTATGAAGTCTCTGGGCGTGCGAATTTCACCAGTTCTACTTTTTGAAACTGATGCTGCCGGATAATTCCGCGAACGTCTTTACCATAAGATCCGGCTTCACTGCGAAAACAAGGAGTGTATGCGATAAGCGAGATCGGCAACTTCGCCGCGTCCAATACTTCGTCGCGATAGAGATTCGTAACCGGAACCTCGGCCGTCGGGATCAGCCAGAGATCCTTCTCGCCGTTCGGCACGCGAAATAAGTCCTGCGCAAACTTCGGAAGTTGCCCAGTACCATACATCGATTCTGAATTCACCAGATACGGCGGAAGCACTTCTGTGTATCCATGCTCCCGAGTATGCAGATCGAGCATGAAGTTAGCGAGCGCCCGCTCCAATCTTGCACCCAGCGCCCAGTACACAGCGAAGCGAGCGCCCGACAGCTTGGCGGCACGCTCCAGGTCAAGCACTCCGAGTTCTTCGCCAAGTTCCCAATGCGGCTTGGGTGTGAAATCAAACTTCGGCGGCGCACCCCAACGGCGCGCTTCTACGTTATCGGCTTCACTCTTCCCGACGGGCACACTGTCGCTAGGCAGATTTGGAATTGCCGCTAAAAGCTCGCGCAAGCGCGCTTCCTGCTCAGCCGCTTTTTTCTCCGACTCCTGAATCTGCTCGCGAAGCTCCTTGGTTTCGGTGATCTGCGCTGTAGCGTCCTGCCCGCTCTTTTTGAGCTTGGCAATCTCCTCCGAGGCTCGGTTGCGGCGAGCTTGCAAAGTTTCAGCCGCCGTAATGGCCTGCCGGCGCTCGGCATCAATGGCGACGAAATCTTTCAACACTTCCGCCGGATTCATTCCGCGCTGCCGCAGTTTTTCCTCCACCAGCGCCAGGTTGTCACGAACAAAATTCAGATCGAGCATTCTGCTTTAACTTTAGCCGAAAAACACGATTCCGTGCATATGAACAGCGTTCTCTGCGGTTAAAATCCTTTCTCCTGTAAACTAACTCGCAATGAGACTTCCCCGTGCCCTGTGCGTCGCGCTGTTCCTGTTAAGCGTGATTCCTGGCGGATTCGCATCTGCATACAACGCCCGCCCCAGGCTCATCGTCATAATCGTGATTGACCAGTTCCGCGGAGACTACCTGGAACGCTACCGCGACCAGTTCGGCGGAGGCGGGTTCCGCCTATTTCTGGATCACGGCGCAAATTTCGCCAACTGCAACTACGACTACGCCAATACCCGCACCGCTCCCGGACATGCCACCCTGTTCACCGGAAGCTATACCAGCGAACACGGCATCATGGCCAACGAATGGTGGGATCCGCAAAAGAAAAAGATGGTAACTTCAGTGGAAGACGACGCCACAAAGCTCGTCGGCATAAGCCAATCCGGCCCAGGCGCATCGCCCCACAATCTCATGAGCGATACTCTCGGAGACGAATTAAAACTGGCCACCGGCGGCAAAGCCCGAGTATTCGCCGTGTCGTTGAAAGATCGCGCCGCGATATTGCCCGCCGGGTTTTCTGGAGACGCTGCTTACTGGATCGATCCTAAAAGCGGTGACTGGATCACCTCCACCTACTATCGTCCCGACCTTCCCGAATGGGTGCGCAATTTCAACGACAACCATCGCGCGCAGAAATTCATGAACCGCGAATGGAAAGATAGCGACGGCACCGTCCTCGGCTCAACCGCTCCCCGTAATGGTAAAGATGGCAAGCCCGCAGGTTTCTACGAGATCGTCGGCCCCACTCCATTCGCCAACGATTACGAACTGCAATTCGCCAAGGAACTCGCGATCTACGAGCAGCTAGGCGCGGGCTCAGCAACCGATTTGCTCGTCATCAGCCTCTCAGCCAACGATATTCTCGGACACCAGCTTGGCCCCGACTCCCCGCAAATGCACAGCATGGCGCTCGAACTCGATCGCAGCTTAGCTGAATTCTTCACCTTCCTCGGTCACCAGATTGGAATGGCGAACATATGGCTAGCGCTTTCCGCCGACCACGGCATCGCGCCTCTACCGGATTTCGCAAAAACGCTTCGTCTGCCCGCCGCCAATCTCGACACGAAAGCATTACGCGAACAGATCAATTCCCTGCTCTCAAAAAAATACCGGCAGAGTGGCGACTATGTGATCGATCTCGATTACCCGCTTGCCTGGCTAAACGAAGGCGCATTCAGTGGGGTCCTCACCGGACACACTGCCGAACAAAAAGAATCCGAGGCCGAAGCCGACGTAGGCGAGGCCATGAAGCAAGCGGGGTTGACTGCATATTTTACAAAGTCGCAACTGGCGCGGGGAGAAACGCCGAACACCGAACTCGGCCGTCGCTACGCCCATAGTTACTCGCCCGCGGGCGGATGGTATGTAATGGGAATGCCCGGTCTATTTCAGGTTGGAATCACAAAGGGTACCGATCACGCCTCGCCTTTCTCGTACGATACTCATGTGCCGCTCGCTTTTTACGGTTTAGCCTTTCAGCCCGGAACCTACCGGACGCATGCCGAGCCAGTCGACCTCGCAGTCACTCTCGCTTCGTTATTAGGAATCAATGCTCCCGCGAAAGCCACAGGAAGAGTGCTGACCGAAGCATTGCAACCGCCCTATCATCTCGCACCACCGCCGCCTGCGGCGCAGCCAGCCAAGCAGCCCGTTGGAAGCCCCCAATGACGCCAATCGCCAATCCCGATTTGAGCGTCAGTTTTGCTGGCATCGATCTGAAAAATCCGATCATCGCCGCCTCTGGAACATTTGGTTACGGGATCGAATTCGAAGACATCGTGCATCTCGACCGGCTTGGCGGCTTCGTCGCCAAAGGTCTCTCCAAAGAACCGATGACCGGAAATCCCCCGCCGCGCCTCTTTGAAACTGCCGCAGGGATGCTGAATGCAATCGGCCTGCAGAATATCGGAGCGGCAGCGTTTCTAACCGAAAAGCTCCAAGCGCTGCGCGAGAAGAAAAACGTAGTCGTGTTCGCCAACGTCTTCGGCTACACCCGCGCCGACTATGAGCAGACCATCGAGATTCTCAATCAAGGCGAAGGCATCGCAGCCTACGAAATCAACGTGTCCTGCCCAAACACCGCCCACGGAGGCATTCAATTCGGCAGCGATCCACATCTGCTCGACGAAGTAGTCCGAACCGCAAAGCGCACGGCTGCGCGGCCGATCATAGTAAAACTCTCACCCAACGTAACCTCGATTGCTCAGATGGCATATGTCGCCCAGGAAGCCGGAGCCGACGCCATCTCGCTGGTAAACACATTTGTAGCCATGGCCATCGACGCGGAAACCCGCCGCCCAAGAATTGCAAATGTAACCGCCGGCCTCTCTGGTCCCGCCATCAAGCCCATAGCGCTGCGCATGGTCTACGACGCCGCTCACGCCGTGAAAATTCCCGTGATCGGTATCGGTGGAATCACCACTCCCGCGGATGTCGTCGAATTTATGCTGGCAGGAGCCAGCGCCGTCCAGGTAGGAACCGCGAGTTACTTCGACCCTGTAGCCACTGAGACGTTAGTCGAAGAACTTACAACTTACTGCCGCGATCACCGCATCGAGCGCCTCGGCGACCTGATAGGTGGGTTGCTGACAGACTAAGCGGACGTAAGAAACTCTGAATGAAGTCCCCTGTGGTCCTCTGTGAACCCCCTGTGCCCTTTGTGGTCCAAGCTTTCCTCGAATCAACGTACCCCTCAACACTTTCATCGCGACAAGAAATGCGGTAGCGTATCATCGTGTCGAGTAACCGGATTCGTCTCCTCCCCCTCGAACTGACCTTTGTTGCGCACCTCGGGGCGAACCCTCACGGGATTGCTCCCCTTAGGTGTGCACCCTTATGGGAGAAGCTTGGTGTCTAACCAAAACGCCACGCTGTCCGCGGGAGATCTCGTCGGCAATTACAAAATACTCGGCATGGCCGGAGCCGGAGGCATGGGCGTCGTCTATCGCGCGCTCGATGTGAAATTAGAGCGCACCGTCGCCCTGAAATTCCTTCCCGAACACGTCGCCTCCAGCAGCGACGACCGCGAGCGCTTCCTTCGCGAAGCCCGCACCGCCTGTTCGCTCGACCATCCCAACATCGGAGTCATCCACGGCCTCGAGGAAACCGCCAACGGTCGCTCCTTCATCGTGATGGCCTATTACACCGGAGAAACGCTGGCCCACAAAATCTATCGCGGTCCTCTCACCATCACCGAAGCCGTCGACACCGCCATCCAAATCGGCGAAGGCCTAACCGCTGCTCATGCGGGAACCGTTGTCCATCGCGACCTCAAGCCTTCAAACGTAATGCTCACCCAAAACGGCGTGGCAAAGATCGTGGACTTCGGCCTCGCGCGGCTGGCGTCTTCCTCCGGCAGCACGCAAAGCCTCAGCACCGTCGGCACCATCGGCTACATGTCTCCCGAACAAACCATCGGCAAACTGGTCGACCAGCGTACCGATATCTGGTCGCTGGGAATTGTGCTAGCCGAGATGGTCACGGGAAAAAATCCATTCCAACGCGATACCCCCGCAGCCACAATCTTCGCCATCATCAACGAACCGCCGCGCCCCATGGACGAGATTCCCATCGATCTATTGCGCGTAATCTATCGCGCCCTGTCGAAGGAGCCCGCCACGCGTTACCAGAGCTGCCGCGAGGTCGTAGCCGACCTGAAAGAAGTTCGCAGCCATCTTGATCCCGAGACAGCCGCGCAAACTGTCGCCGGATCTTCATCCGGATCGCGCTCCGCATCTTCCCGCTCCGCCGCGTCAACCTCAGAGCTAAGAAAGCAAATCGAGCAAGCCTCCCGTCCAATATGGGGAATAAACTCCGGCCCCCACGCCGCTCCAGCCCATAAGTGGACCTGGTGGTTAGCAGGCGCAGCCCTGCTAGCCGTAACCCTGGCCATATTGTCGTTTCTGCCTCCCGTACGCGACCGCGTTAGCGCATGGTTCGGCCGCACCGAAGATCACATAGCCGTCTTGCCCTTTGAAAATGTGGGCAACGGCAACGGCAACGGCGACGATAAAGGTAACGATAACGCCGCCGCCAACGAAGAAGTCTCCGCCGGACTAATGGAGAGCCTCTCCAGCCGCCTCACCAATCTCGAAGCAGGCAAGCAGACACTCTGGGTTGTGCCCGCCAGCGAGGTTCGCCGCCGCAAAATTACCGATCCCGCCTCCGCCCTCCGGGAGCTGGGAGCAACCATCGCCGTAGAAGGCACCCTCCGCCGCGAAGGCCAGATGATTCACCTGACCGTCAATCTGGTAAACACGAACAATCTGCGCCAGATTGGTTCCGTAACTCTAGAAGATCAAGCCGGAGACTTCTCCTCACTGGAAGACGAAGCCGTAGCCCGTCTAGCCAAGATGATGCATATCGAAGTCACTCCCGAGATGCTGCGAGCAACCGGCGGAGTTACCGGCGGAGCCTACGAGCTATACCTGAAGGCGTTAGGCTACACCCAGCGCTACGACAAGCCCGGTAACCTGGATCAGGCCATCGCAGCATTAGACGAAGCAGTGAAAGCCGATCCAAAATTTGCCCTGGGATTCGCCCAGCTTGGCGAAGCCTACCGCCTGAAATACCAGCTAGACAAAGATACGAAGTGGATCGATAAAGCTCTGGAAAACTGCCAGAAAGCGCAACAACTCAATGATCGCTTGCCTGCGGTCTATGTAACATTGGGGCACATTCATCGCAACACCGGAAAGTACGATCTTGCCTTGCAGGAGTACCAGCGAGCACTACAACTTGACCCGCGCAACGCAGACGCGGTCATCGGTCTGGCCACATCTTATGACAGTGCAGGGCGGACGACCGATGCCGAGGCTGCCTATAAGAAGGCGATTGCTCTTCGCCCCGATTATTGGGACGGCTACAACAACTTCGGCATTTTTTTGGATGATCACCAACGCTATGACGAAGCCATTGTGCAGCTTCGTCATGCCATTGCGCTCACTCCTGACAATGCTTCGGCCTATCTCAACTTAGGTGCAGTCTATACCGATATGGGTGAGAAGCACTATTCCGAGGCGGAACAGATGCTTTTGAAATCCATCGCCCTTGAGCCCAGTTATCCCGCCTATACCAATCTTGGATATGTCTACATTCAGCAACATAAGTACGCCGAGGCAGCCGACGCGGAAGAGAAAGCCATTCAACTGAACGACAAAGATTACCTGGTGTGGGGCAACTTGGCGATGGCATATGAAGGCCTCAAAAACAAAGAAAAAGAAGGCAAGGCCTGGGACCGTGAAATCACCTTGCTTGAACAGGTCGTGCGGGACACCCCGCGCGATGCCACTGCGCAGTCCAATCTTGGACTGCTCTATGCTAAGAAAAAGCTGCGCGAAAAGACCATTTCTCGCATACAATCGGCACTCGCGCTTGCGCCCGACGATCCGAATGTTCTGGAAAACGTCGGGCAAGCTTATGAAGACTTGGGAGATCGCGTCCAGGCCTTGGAGTACATCGAAAAGAGCCTGCAAAAAGGCTTTGCCCTTGCGGATTTGAAGAGTATCCCGGACCTGCAAGGCCTGTTATCGGATCCCAGTTTTCGGCCCAGCGGTAAGTAAGTAGAAGCTATCTCGTAATATGGCTTTGGGTAGGGCACGGCTTCAGCCGTGCCGTTCCGGCCTGTAATAATGCGGGCTTTAGCCCCTGAGGGATGTGCATTCCGCATTGCAAGGCATTTTGTGAAACCGCTCTAAGTAAGTAAATTCGATTCAAAAAGGAGCCAGCCATGGCCGCACGCGTCATTCCGTTTGAAGATAGTGATACCGCACAGAACATCAGCCTCACCGATACCGACGCAACTCCCGAGGGTTGCATCCTCACGGCGGTGCAGAATAGCGTGACCTTTACCAACAATGCCAGCTCGCCAGTCAGCATCGCGTTTAATCCCACCGGCATTCTCACCAACATCAGCAATCTCGCCGTCGGCAGTACCAGTGCAGCGCAGACAATGCCCACGTCCGCGAGCGTCAATTATTACGTAACCGTGGGATCCGTCGTAACTCCGAACGGTCCCTATGCCATCCAGTCGGGGAACGGGTTTATGGTTGTTACGGTCAGCGGCGGTGTTGGTACCGAAACCTGCAATCCTGACCCGGTGGCGATTCCCCTTGGCGGTAATCTGGAGATGCAACCCGCCGTCAGCTCCCACGTCTACAACGTCGCCTGGACCAATGGCGATCCGTTTACGGTACCGATAAACAAAGCCGACAGTTCGTCGCATACCGAAAGCTCAAGCTACGGCCCTGGGGATTACCCATACACGGTCACGAGAGTATCGATCGAGGGCGGCGGTGGTAATGGAGGGGGTACCGTCAAGGTTAAGAGCGTTTAATTCCTATGCCTCAAAACGCAACCGCCGCTGCTATCCGCTAGGAGGGATCGCAGCGGTGGCCGCTGCCATCCCTCAATCTGTCCACGCCACACTTCCCCGTTTAAGTTCGAGTCGATCGGCTCGTTCGAGCGGGATTCGTATCAGGGTATCGCTTCAGCGATACCACAATCTTCAAAGTCAGATACCGCTTAGGGGCTGAGCAACTCAAATTCACTTTTCCCTAGTTTTCAAGGGCATCCCTCGCTTCTCTTCATCACAAACAACCGTGATCCCCGTCACAGAAACCCAACTCGCAGTAAGCGACAATGAGGGACGCAATCGGGGCAGCTTCGAGATATATCCGTCGAGAATAACGACGGACCTCGTAGCTGCCCAAATTCATTTTCAACGCTCTTCAAAGAGCTAACTCCTTATTCCTGAATATTTTGGAGTTAAGTACTTTATATTCAATATTTTGGCGGGAATTGGGGGGGGGGGGGGGGGGGGGGGGACTTAATACCATGATTATTACACATATAGTAAACAGAAAAAATAGGAAGAAATAATAAATAATTTCAAAGATGAAAACACATTGAAGACGAGAACCACAACGAAGAGAAGGAAAACGAGTAAGCAATAAAATCAACGACCGCCAGTTTGCTCCTCCTGCCATTCCAGCAAAGTCCGCTCTGCTAAACTTTCCAGTTTCCTTCTTGAGATTATGAGATGAGTGAGAGAGGCAATTTCATGGCGATTCAACGAGTAGGTGTAATCGGCGCAGGAACAATGGGCAGCGGCATTGCCCACGTATTTGCACGTAGCGGATTCAACGTTGTTCTTTGCGACGTTGAGCAGCGATTTCTGGATCGAGGTCTCTCCACCATAGCGAAGAACCTCGATCGCGAAGTGGCGAAGAGCAAGATTACGGCCGACGCCAGGACCTCCACACTCGGACGAATTACAGCAGTCGTCGATCGTGCAAAGCTCGCCGATTCCGATCTCGTGATCGAGGCAGCAACCGAAAAATTTGAGATCAAGTCCGAAATCTTTCGCGATCTCGATCGCATCATGAAGCCAGAGGTAATTTTGGCCTCCAACACCTCTTCGATTTCAATCACCAAGATCGCCGCGCTGACCAAGCGTGCCGACAAAGTGATCGGCATGCACTTTTTCAATCCAGTACCGGTGATGAAGCTAGTAGAAGTAATTCGCGGCCTGGCGACTTCGCAAGCAACGTTTGACACGGTCCGCGATCTGGCAGTGAAACTGGAGAAGACGCCCGTCGAGGTAAACGACGCTCCCGGATTTGTCTCGAACCGTGTGCTGATGCCGCTCCTGAATGAGGCAATGTATACAGTGATGGAAGGCGTAGCCACGGCGCAAGCCGTCGACGAAGTGTTCAAGTTGGGGATGGCGCATCCAATGGGTCCGCTGACGCTGGCAGACTTTATCGGCCTCGACGTCTGTCTCGACATCATGCGAGTACTACAAGATGGTTTGGGAGATCCGAAATACCGTCCCTGTCCGCTATTGATCAAGATGGTCGATGCTGGCTGGCTCGGGCGCAAGAGCGGCCGCGGATTTTATACTTACCCGTAAGCTGAAATTCGCAACCAATAGAACACGCCACTGGAATTCGAAACGCAGGGGACTGAGAAACAGGAAACATGACGACAGCCTGGGGTCAAATTCTTCCTGAAAACAAATCAGGAGGAGACAGTTTCTACTACGTGTTGGCAGTAATGTTAGGAGCGCTGGCAGGATGGTTGGATATCAAAGTCGGCGACTTGCTACTGACGGCGATAGCGGTACTGGCGGCGAACATGCTGCTGGGATTCTTGAGTCCGCGGAAGCCATGGCGCTGGGTCGTGCTGATCGGAATGTTCGTGCCCATCGTAGAATGGCTGGCCTATTTCTTCCTCTCGCAGAAACCACAGCGCGCCCAGATCTATGAATCGTTTCTCGCCTTCGTCCCAGGCATTGCTGGCGCGTACGGCGCATCGATAGGGCGGAACGTAGTCGACAATCTCTTCGCCAAAAAGTAGCTTGTGCGCCAAGACGGTTTCCCGGTTTTCCCCAAAGGTACCGGCTATTGAAAATCTCCTCACGTTTCCACAGTCGTTGGGCGTAAGCTACCACCATATGGGAGTGTCTGTTTCGGTGCTCGCCAGCGGCAGTCGTGGGAACTGCGCGCTGGTATCGACCAGCTCAACGCGGCTTCTAGTGGATGCTGGCCTCTCTGGTCGAGAGACCTTTAAACGGCTACGCTCTCTCGGCGAACGCCCCGAAGATATCTCCGCCATCCTGATTACGCATGAGCACTCCGATCATGTTGCCGGCTTGCAACGGCTGGCGACCAAACTGAATATACCCGTCTTTTTGACCGCCCCGACACATCATGCCTGGAACCGCGCGGTGCGCGACGAAGATGGCGCGATTCCAGAGTTGCCGAAGTCGGAGCATTTCGCTGCCGGTCGTGGCTTTCTGGTGGGCGATATCGAAGTCATGCCCTTCACCATTCCTCATGACGCCGCCGACCCTGTGGGATTCACCTTTCGCGCGGAAGGCGTGAAGATTGGCTTCGCTACCGACCTCGGTTATATGCCGACGAACGTGCGGAACCATCTCCGCGGCTGCAGCGTATTAGTCATGGAGTCGAATCACGATGTTGAGATGCTGCGTTCGGGACCATATCCGTGGTCCGTAAAGCAGCGCGTGATGAGCCGCGTCGGCCATTTGTCGAATGACGCGCTCGCGGAATTCTTCTCCAGCGACTATGATGGAGGAGCCGAATATTTAGTTTTGGCACATATTTCTGAGCAGAATAACCATCCCGAAATCGCGCGAGCGGCGGCAGAACAGGCGCTCGGCGGCCGTCAGGGGCTTTGGCACAATCGTGTGCTGCTGGCAACTCAGACCCAGGTTCTTGAATCCATCCGGTTGTAACCTTTTATGAGCGAGTGCGTGGACCCGATCGTAGGGAAAATCCTTGCGGGATGGCGCTATGATATTTCCGGGCTAGCTCCCGAGATGCGCGGGGATTACGATTTGCATTTTGCCGGTTGTGAGCACTGCCGCAGCCGACAGAAAATGCATCGCATCATCGACATCTCACTGATTGTGCTGGCATCGGCATCGGCTGCGGTGTTTCTTCTGGCATTTGCCGCCGTCCGGTATTTTGAACCGCGTCACGCCTTCTGGCTAGAGGTAGGTGCGCTCGCCGGCTTTGCTTTGTCGGCGCTGATTTGGCTGATTGTGGCCGTGGCAACTCCAGCGCCGACCGTGATGGCGGACGTAGCTAAACTCGGAGCGCGGCACGTGCATGATCGCTTGCCGGCGGAAATTCGCGAGCGACTGCCAGAAGAAATACGGGTGAAGCTTACGGGGTCGTGAAGGGCCAAGCGTTGAAGTTCGGATTAAGGCGTTCGGGTTAAAGTAATGAAAGTCGCTTCCAAGATTCCGGTTTTGCTATTGATCGCGGCGCTGGTGCTCGTGATGGGAGCTTGGACAGAGGCTGATCACGCGGTTGACTATCTAACAACGCTTGCTCAGCATCCTTTGGGTTGCCACGCGCACGGCGGCAACAGTCTTCCTGCATCGTCCCCTCTAAGTTCTCCGCTGTCTTTCCCGCGACGGGTACCGGTTAGCTATCGGTGCTGCCTCACTGGTCACGTCGCAGCGCTGGTACAAGCGTCCGATTCTTCGCAACCTTCTGCACAATGCGCAGGCATCATTGTTCAAATCGAACCAGCGCAACCCGTGTGCTCCTTGGCTCGGCTCGAAGTCTCAACCACCCTCGCCAACCCGCCTGGCACAACGACCCTCCGGATCTAGTCTTCTCTCTTCAACTCTGCAGCTGTCCCAAACCCAGACATTATTAATTTCTTATTTTTTCACGCGATCTTTGCGCATGAGGAGTACGACGTGCGGCCGTTCATTTTTAGTGTTTTCGTAATCAACTTGTGGATCGGTTTTGCCGCAGCACAGAACATTGTTTCGGAGGTTCGGGAGAATGATCCACAAACCCAGCAAAATCAGGGTTGGACAGAACAACAGACAGAACAACAGAAGACCGATCTACAAAAGATGGATATGCCAGCTATGGAAATGCCTGGCATGGACATGTCGCAGCCCAGACCAACATGGATGCCGTCTCCCGAGAATGGCTCAGGCACAGAATGGCAGCCTGCGGCAACTCCCGACCACATGTGGATGAAGTCCCTTGGGCGATGGGAATTGATGGCGCACGGCGTAATCTTCACGGATTACAACCAGCAAGGCGGACCGCGCGGCGAGGGCAAAGCGGAGTCAGTAAATTGGGCGATGGTAATGGAACAGCACTCATTGGGAAGCGGCAATATTCTGTTCCGCGAGATGTTTTCTGCCGAGTCACTTACTTCGCCGCATCCGGGATTCCCGGAACTTTTTCAGACCGGCGAAACTTATCACGGTCAGGCTCTGGTCGACCACCAGCATCCCCACAACGTATTTGCCGAACTCTCGTTCGATTACACACATCCTATAACTCTTCCCCTCAAAGAGAAGGTCTCGTGGGAGTTTTATGGCGCACCTGCGGGCGAACCCGCGCTCGGTCCCGTGGCCTTCATGCATCGCGCCTCGGCATCGGAATTACCCATGGCTCCGCTATCGCATCATCTGCAGGATTCCACTCATACCAGCTTCGGAGTGATCACCACGGGGCTCGTCATCGACAGATTCAAGGTTGAAGGATCGATATTTAACGGCCGTGAGCCCGATGAAAAGCGTTATACGATTCAGTTTGCCCCGCCCGACTCCTGGTCAGCGCGTTTAAGCGTCGCCGCCTCAAAGAACTGGACGACGGAATACAGCTACGGGCGGCTGGAACATCCCGAGGCATTGGAACCGGGAAGCCAGCGCCGTCAAACCGCCGCCGTGGAATATGTACGTCCGTTCGCGCGAGGATCGTGGGCAACTTCAGTGATCTGGGGACGCGTCCACCAGGTATTTGATAACCATAACTTGAACGGTTATCTACTGGAGACAACGGTGAATTTCAAGTTGCGAAATTATGTCTTCTCACGAATGGAACTGGTCGACAAAGACGAATTATTTCCCGACAATCCCTCGCTCCCAAGTTATCGCATAGGAGCCTACACTTTCGGAGGCGCGCATGATCTCGTCCAAAGCCCACTCTGGCAGCTGGCTCTAGGCGGCGACTTTACTTTCTATTCGAAACCCGAAACTTTGGATTCAGCTTACGGTAGAAATCCAGTTTCATTCCAGATTTTTCTGAGAGTTCGCCCAGCTTTGAGCCATCACGATCACTAGTTCTCAGGCGACTCGGATGTGACTAAAAAAACAGTTCAGAAACTGACTTAAAAAGAAGTCCGCCGAAGGCGATGAAAGATTATTCTTCTTCTTTTCACAAATCCAAACCGCTCGTACAGGGCAATCGCCCGTTCATTGGAGGTCCCTACGTGCAGAAAAGTGCTAAGGCCAGCAGCTGCATGCTCGCTCAAAATCCGCTTGATTAAATGGCCGGCATAACCTCGGCCCGTATGCGCGGGATGAGTACAGATTCCGCTGATCTCTCGGATCCCAGGCAATGCCACCCGCTCGCCGGCCATAGCGATAAGCTGTCCATCGACTCGAATTCCGTAATAAGAACCCATGACATAGGTTCGAAGCCGGAAATACCCAGGAAAGGCGACATCCGTTAATGCAACCATCGCAGGAGCATCGGCGCCAGTCATTCGTTCGATGATGATTCGTTCTCCAATTTCAGGATGATCATCGCGATGAGCCGCAAACTGCGTGGCGCCTGACTCCGAATAAGTCATCTGCCAAGTAGGCAGCTGGCCCAAGAACTGAATCCCAGAGCAGCCCGAGAGTTCTTCGCCGGTAACATAAATCAACTCCTCCATCTCCAGCAGCTCGCGAAGTTCGGCCAGCGCCTCCGTTCGTCCATGCTGTAAGCCTGCAAACGGAACGATATCTGCAGGATATCTGCGAGCCAGAACAGTACAGATCGCAAACTTCGCATGCTCACCACCAAGAGCATTCCAGAAGGGGTTATCGAGCAGACCCTCGATTAAATCGAGTTTCGAGTTAGAGCCTGAATCAGTCATTAACGTTCACGCCTTCGGCGTCGGGCATCATCGTTGGCGGCTAAGTATTGCGCAAGTCCGCGGTCGGAATTCCGTGCCCGCAGCCTTGCATTCCCTCCACCTGGCATTATAAAAAAACCCGCAACTTTTCCTCTTTTGGAGTTATAGTCCTACCGGAGCAGGTGCGCCAAAACTTGGTCTGATCTGTTCTCCCCCACTGAGCTTCGCGAACAACCAAGTTTCGCGCGAATCGGCGTAGCCGCCTTATATAGTTATCGTTGCTCGTCGCGGCTTCCTGGCCTCATCGACCGCTGCAACCATCTCGTATGAGCAAGACTTAAGAGAAAGTTAAGAAGAAGGGGAAAGAAAAAGAGCAAGCGAAAAAAAATTAGGGATCCCTGCCATCACCCTACAGGAGGTCTGCCATGACCCGTCACTTCGTCCGCAAGCCCCAGATTCTGAGTGTCGTCGCTCTATTCGTCGCAACCATCACCATTTTGTTTACTCTGGCGTCCCTGGCCGATGTAAGGGCCGCTGGGCATGCATCCGGTGAACCTTCCGTCGCGGCCACGCAGCATGCTCTTGACATCGATCTAGCAAAGATCGATCCAAGCAAGAAACTTCTGCCTCTCTTTCTGTCCGCCGCAACCTACAACCCGGGTGGAACTTCCTCCAATGCGGTAGCTGTTGCGGATGTGAACGGTGACGGTAAGCTCGACCTGATTGTCGCCAATTGCGTGCCCGACGGAACCGGCGACTGCCGGACGTATGCGGATAATGCCGACGGGTCGGTGGCAGTGCTTCTCGGCAATGGTGATGGCACCTTTCAGGCGCCGGTGACTTACGACTCGGGCGGGGCGGATGCCACTGCTGTTGTGGTGGCAGATGTAAATGGGGATGGAAAGCTCGACCTGGTGGTAGCCAATTGTGGTCCTAGCGGGTCTGACAGTTGTGCAAACACTCCGCTGGATGGCGTGGTGAGTGTGCTTCTCGGTAACGGCGATGGAACTTTCCAATCGGCAGTCACCTACGGCTCGGGCGGCCTCAGCGCCGACTATGTTGCCATAGCAGATGTGAACGGTGACGGTAAGCTTGACATCTTAGTCGCGAGTTTCTTTGACACTTACTACAACAGTACAAGCGGGATGGTGGGCGTGCTACTTGGCAATGGCGATGGCACTTTTCAGCCCACCGTGGCTTATCACACGGGTGGAATCGGCGCCACTTCCGTAGCTGTTTCGGATGTGAATGGAGATCACAAACCCGATTTACTGGTCGCCAACATGTCTTGCCAACCGAACAAAGGCAATAGCGGCTGTGTTGCCGTTATGCTCGGCAATGGCGACGGAACTTTCCAGTCTCCAGTTGACTACAACCCCGGACCGGGCGAGACAACCGCCCTAGCCGTGGCCGATGTAAATGGAGACGGCAGACCCGACTTGGTGGTAACGAATTGGTGCGTCTTCTGCCTCAACACTGTAGGTGTGCTCTTCGGCAATGGTGACGGAACTTTTCAACCTGCGGTTACCTATCCCACTGGCGGATACGGAGCCTGGTCAATAACCGTCGCCGACGTCAATCGGGATGGCAACCCCGACCTGCTGGTGGCAAACAATTGTTCAAAGAAAGACGATTTGTGTACCAACCCAGAGGGCGCGATCGGGGTGCTTCTCAATAATGGTGACGGAACTTTTCAGCCTGCGGTTGCCTACCATACAGGCGGTGATGTAGCCATCCAATTGACTACCGCTGACGTGAATGGCGACGGGAAACTCGACGTGCTGGTGGTGAATCAAGCTGAAGGAAAAGATAGTTCTGTAGCTGTCCTGCTAGGCTACAGTCCAACCTCCACTACCATCGCCTCCAGCTTGAATCCCTCCACTTACGGTCAGAAGGTAACCTGGACCGCAACCGTTTCCAATCCTGGGCAAACCATGCGTACTGGAAAAGTAAGCTTCATGTGGGATAAACAGAGTATCGGTACCGCAACGCTGAACGCCAACGGGGTGGCCACTCTCACCCGGTCCAACGTGAAGGTCGGCACCTACCCGCTAACGGCAGTCTACAGAGGAGACACCACCGATGCGGGTAGTACTTCCTCCATCCTGACTCAGGTTGTAAATCCAGCGTCGACGTTAACAACGCCGCTGTTCGCGCCACCAACCTCAACCGGGACTAACTCTTCAACCGCTGCCCTTTCGTCGCTCGCGCATCCGACTGAGCCCGAAAGATCAAATCCGCAGACGCAACAACCCACATGCCATTCGACGACCAAGGTGTTTGTCTATGGAGGCCCGTACGTGACCGAGACTGTGACTCTCGATGCGGCCTTAAATATGCCTCAATATTGCCACGGCCAATATGGCTATTATTTTTGCGACGGGACGGTTACGTTCTACGACCGCACCGCCGGCACCGTTCTCGGAACGGGTAACCCGGTTGGGAACGCTTGTTCTCGGGAGCTCGATACAAATTCTCTGACGGCTGGGACGCACCGCATCGAAGCGATTTATAGTGGGGATCCAGGGTACTACGGAAGCCATGGATACGCTGACGCGGTAGTGAGTCCATGGCCCACAACCACAACTTTGATCTCAAGCCCGAATCCCTCCAGCTACGGAGAAGCGGTGACTTTCACGGCGACACCAAACGGGAACGCAGTGGCGCCCACAGACAAAATCAGAATATTGGATGGCGCAACACCGGTCGGTACTGCGATGTTGAACGAAAACGGAGTCGCAGCAGTCTTCACTATCAAGAATTTGGCTGTGGGCTCGAACACAATGACAGCAGACTATCTTGGGAATCTCGACTCCTCCAAGAGCACGTCGCCAGCATTGAATCAGGTTGTGAATCCGGCTTCGACGGTAACGGGAATTACTTCTTCGGCGAATCCGTCATCTGCAGGGGAGACCGTCACCTTCACTGCAGGAGTATCATCTTCCACCGGAGCAGAACCCACCGGCACGGTAACCTTCACTGCAGATGGCACAGCGCTAGGCACGATTGCACTGCAGGGCAGGATCGCAACGATCTCGATCGCCACATTACCGAATGGCGAAAACACTATCACGGCAACTTACAGCGGCAGCACCAATTTCACCGGCAGCACAGCGTCGCTGACGCAAATCGTTAGAGAGTAATAGAGGGAGGGATAGTTTAAAAATAGCGGCATCCACGATCGCGGATCCGACGAATTCTCTCCGCATCGAATCATCCCAGCGGAGCGAAGGTCTCTTCCACCTCGTTGTGAGCCCGTGAACTATTTTGGAGGTACGCTACTTCTCTTTCGCCACATTCAGTCGCGTTTCCGCACGCTTCAATGCATCTTCTGCCCGCGAGTAATCGACTTCGGGATTATTGCTCTTTAGCAACTGCTCAGCGCGATCTTTCGCCTTCTGTGCTCGTTCCATATCAATTTCCTGAGGACGCTCCGCCGCCTCCGCCAAAATTGTCACTTTCTCCGGCAGCACTTCCGCAAATCCCCAAGCTACAGAAAGCGTGTGCGTAGTTCCACTCGCCTTGTAAGTAATTACGCCCACGGCTAACTCGGTAATGAGAGGAGCGTGCCCAGGAAGAATCCCCAAATATCCGCTCAATCCAGGAATCTGCGCTTCCTCCGCCGCGTCCTTAACCAGCAACTTTACGGGAGTAACAATTTCGAGTTGGAAAGTATTCGCCACAGCCCTCAATCTCAAAAACACGTCATGAAGCATTGACTCACTGCAACTTGCTGCGTTCTAAGCAGCGCTCTTCATCTTCTCAGCCGTCTCCAGCACTTCGTCGATCGTGCCCTTCATATAGAAGGCCTGTTCCGGAATATCGTCATACTTCCCTTCAACGATCCCACGGAAGCCCTTCACGGTATCGGCAATCTTCACATAGCGGCCCGGAGTACCGGTAAATTGTTCGGCCACAAAAAACGGCTGCGAAAGGAAGCGCTGAATTTTCCGAGCGCGAGCCACCGTGATCTTCTGATCTTCGCTAAGCTCGTCAATACCCAGAATGGCGATGATATCCTGCAGATCTTTATAAGTCTGCAAAGTCTTCTTAACCATCTGCGCCACGTCGTAATGATCCTGTCCCACAATTCGCGGATCAAGAATCCGCGAAGTAGAAGCCAAGGGATCGACCGCCGGATAAATTCCGATCTCAGTCAGTGCCCGAGAAAGCACAGTGGTAGCGTCCAAGTGAGCAAAGGTTGTAGCCGGAGCCGGATCAGTCAAATCGTCCGCCGGAACATAAATGGCCTGTACCGATGTAACCGATCCCTTCTTAGTAGAAGTAATCCGCTCCTGTAACTCTCCCATTTCTGTAGCTAAGTTAGGCTGATAACCTACGGCTGACGGCATTCTTCCTAACAGCGCCGATACTTCGCTGCCCGCCTGGGTGAAGCGGAAGATGTTATCGATAAATAATAGCGTATCGCTGCCCTCTTCATCACGGAAAAACTCCGCCACGGTTAGCGCAGTGAGCGCAACCCTTAGACGCGCGCCTGGGGGTTCCGTCATTTGACCATAGATTAATGCGGCTTTTGATTCGGCGGGCTTGCCCGGTTTGATAACGCCCGACTCGCTCATTTCCAGCCAGAGATCGTTACCTTCTCTAGTACGTTCACCGACTCCCGCAAATACGGAGAAACCGCCGTGCTGCTTAGCAACGTTATTAATCAATTCCATGATGACAACGGTCTTGCCTACGCCGGCGCCTCCGAAGAGACCGATCTTTCCGCCTTTCAAAAACGGCTGGATTAGATCGATAACTTTTACCCCAGTCTCAAACATCTCCGCAGTCGTAGATTGTTCGTCGAACGCTGGAGCCAAGCGGTGAATGGGCATCCTCTTATCGCACGCTATGGGACCCAGATTATCCACGGGCTCGCCGATCACATTCATGACTCGCCCCAGCGTGCCCCGACCAACAGGCGCGGATATGGGTCCACCTAGGTCGATGGCCTTCATGCCTCGCACCATGCCGTCGGTTGCTTCCATGGCGACGCAGCGCACCCGGCCTTCGCCCAGATGCTGCTGCACCTCGAGAATTACGTTGATAGGCGTCGGGACGGTGAAACCATCGCTTACCACCCGGAGGGCTTGATAAATAGGAGGCATGGCCGCTTCGGTGAATTGCACGTCGACGGCCGGGCCAGCAATTTGAATTACGTTTCCGAAATTTTTCGACATATTTCCTGACATAGATAAGGTCTCAACTCAACTTCTTCAAATACGCTTCTACTGCGCTGCCGCTGCTCCACTTACGATTTCTATAATCTCTTTAGTGATCTTGGCTTGGCGCGCTCGGTTCATTATCAGGGTTAGCGATTCAATCATGTCGCTCGCGTTGCTTGTGGCCGCATCCATCGCGGTCATGCGAGCAGCATGCTCGGCCGCTACCGACTCCAACACCGCGTGAAAAATCTCGATGGCTATGTACTTGGGCAGAATTCCCTGGAAAAGCTGCTGGGGCGGCTGTTCATAAATGTAGTCCACCGGCGACGTTCCGAAAGTGGCAGCGGCTTCATCAACGCTGTGAGTATCGGGTGGCCGGACGCCAACGCCTGCCGTCTTGGCTGCTTCGAACCGCTCCCTGCGTTCCTCTGGCGTCGGCTCTTCCGCCATCTCAACATCAAGCTCCCCGATTTGCTTAATGGGTAGCAATCGCTCGGCTACGAGGCGCTGTGCTATTACAGATTTAAATTCATTGAACAGAAGGTAGACGCCGTCGATCTCGTGCCGAGTGTAACGGGCAATCACTTTCTCGCTGAGAGCGGATGCGAATTTGTATTCGACTTTGCCCAACACTCCTACATGTTCGCCTACGATTTGCATCCGTCCAGCGCGTTTCAGAGCATCATCAGTATCTTGGCGGACGCGCAAGGCATCCGTTTCTCCGTCAGCCCGATCGGGAGCGATCGGGTAGCGCCTTCTCATGAAGTCGCGACCTTTGCGGCCAATGCATTCTATGTCTATGTTCTGATTCGGTTTTGACTCGATGAACTTCGACGCCATCTTCAGGATGTTGGTGTTGAAGGCGCCGGCCAGTCCCTTATCTCCGGTAACCACGATCAGCAGGATAGTTTTTTCCTCGCGCTCGGCAAGCAAGGGATGCAGCGGCTGCCCAGTTACGGGATCATAAATATCAGTTCGCGATATGAGCGACTTAAGAACGTTGGTCAACATCTGCGAATATGGGCGCGCGGCTAGAGCAGCCTCTTGCGCCCGTCGCAACTTCGCGGCAGAGACCGTCTTCATTGCCTTCGTGATCTGCCGCGTGTTGACCACGCTGCGGATACGACGCCGGATATCGAGAATATTTGCCATTGCTTAGTCGTTCGTCAGTACTGTTGACCGCTGGAGCCTAGCCAGCGCCCTTCGCATTGTGGGTCCTTCTAAATCCATTACTACTTCGCTACCGCCTGACTGGAATCCACGAATTGCTGCTTTGCTTCTTTTATGATTCTCGTCATTTCTGCTTTTAGATTGTCATCCAAAACTTTCTTTTCCATGATCGTGTTGAGCAGGCCTGGATTTGTAGTGTCCACATACTTGTACAGATCTTTTTCGAAGTCTCGCACCTGATTTACGGGCATGTCGTCGAGTACGCCACTAGTGCCGGCAAAGATGATCAGAATTTGCTTTGAAAACGGTAGCGGACTGAACTGACCTTGTTTCAAGATCTCAACAAGCCTCTGGCCTCGATTCAGCTGCGCTTGCGTGGCTTTATCTAAGTCGCTACCGAACTGTGCGAAAGCGGCTAGCTCTCTGTACTGGGCTAGTTCCAATTTCAGGGTTCCGGCCACCTGGCGCATGGCTTTGATCTGAGCGCTGCCGCCGACGCGACTTACTGACAGTCCAACGTTCACGGCTGGACGGACTCCCTGGTTGAATAAGTCAGTCTCCAGATAGATCTGGCCGTCTGTGATCGAAATCACGTTAGTTGGAATGTAAGCGGAGACGTCTCCCGCCTGCGTTTCGATGATGGGCAATGCTGTGAGCGAACCTCCACCTAACTTGTCGCTTACTTTAGCGGCTCGCTCTAACAAGCGGGAGTGGAGATAGAAAACGTCTCCCGGATAAGCTTCGCGCCCCGGAGGACGACGCAGCAAGAGCGAAATCTCTCGATAAGATGCGGCGTGCTTGGAAAGATCGTCGTAGATACAAAGCGCATGGCGTCCGGAATCGCGGAAGAACTCGCCCATGGCGCAGGCTGCATAAGGCGAGATGTACTGCATAGGCGCTGGTTCAGACGCAGACGCAGCTACTACAATGGTGTATTCCATCGCGCCAGCATCTTCCAGAATCTTGACTACCTGAGCAATCGAGCTGCGCTTCTGGCCAATTGCATTGTAGATACAGACCAGGTTATTGCCCTTGCTGTTGATAATGGTATCGAGAGCTACGGCAGTCTTGCCCGTTTGGCGGTCTCCGATGATGAGTTCGCGCTGGCCTCGACCGATGGGGATCATGGAGTCTATAGCTTTCAGTCCGGTGGCCATGGGCTCGCGTACTGGCTGACGATCGATTACTCCCGGGGCTATACGCTCTAAGGCAATAAATTTATCGCTGGCTATGGGGCCTTTGTCGTCAATGGGGACGCCGAGCGAATTGACTACTCGTCCGATCAGAGCGTCGCCGACGGGGACACTCATGATGCGACCGGTGCGCTTAACTTCATCCCCTTCCTTAAGCTCGGTGTATTCGCCAAGGATGACGACGCCTACCTGATCCTCTTCGAGGTTCATGGCGATGCCGGCGACGTTGTGCGGAAAACTTAGGAGCTCTCCGGCCATGACTTTGTCGAGGCCATAGACGCGGGCTATACCATCGCCGAGGGTGATGATGGTGCCGACTTCGTCAACCGCGATCTTGGATTCGTAGTTCTCGATTTGCTCGCGGATTAGTTGTGTAATTTCGTCTGCTTTAATTTGTGCCATAAAAACTCAGGTCTCAGGTCGTACGTTTTAGTTTTTTCTTCAGTGCCTCTTTAGCGCTCCACGGCTCGTCATGCTCGGCCTTCCACCAATTGCTCCCCTATACGATCTAATTGGCCTTTTACCGAACCGTCATAGATAGTGCTGCCTACTTGCACGACCGCTCCGCCTAATAGCGCGGCGTCTTGTTCGTATCTCGCCCGGATTTTCTTGCCGGTCAATTTTATTATCTCTGCCTCGAGCAAATGCTTTTCCGTATCGTTCAATTGACGAGCACTGCTTATTTGAGCTTCCGCGAAGCCTTGACGCTCGTTCAATTCCTGCGCCAGCTGTTTCAGGATTTCACTGAATAGCGGCAGCCTTCTGTGATCGGTTACGACCGCTACGAAATTTCTCGCTTGTCTGGTTGTGCCGAGCCGGGTGGTGATGGCATCGAGCACTCGGCGTTTCTGATCTCCTGCGATGGAGGGGTTTTCAAGCACTCGGCGGAGCTGTTCGCTTTCCTTTAGCAGAGCTTCAATGCTATGTAACTCCTGCTGGGCTCGCGCTGGATCCCAGTGATTACTGGGCTTCATTACGACATCGGCGAAGGCTCGGGCGTAGGTGCCTACCACGGAAGCCATGTTACTGACCGTCCTTTCTGCCATCGCTATTCGAGGTTAGCTTTGTCGCGAAGCTGCGGACCAGAACCTGATCGGTGTTGGAATCTACGTTGATTTGCTTGCGGGCCAAGGCTATTGCCAAGCCAGCGGTGTGGTCGCTCAATTCTCGGCGTGCTTGTTTGGCAGCGATTGCGATTTCCTGCTCAGCGGCCAGCGCCACTTTACGAATTTCTTCTTCGGCGATTTTCTGGATGCGGACTTCCTCGGCGGCCGCTTCGCTTTCAGCGGTGACCTGCATACGTCCGATTTCTACATCCAATTGGCGAAGACGATTTTCGATATCGGAAAGACGGCGATTTGCATCCTGGCTGGCAGAACGCGCTTCCTCCAAAGCCTGCTGGATGGATGCGGTTCGGCTGCGGAATATTCCGGGCAAGAACTTGCGCGCGGCCCAGATGATAATGACGGCAACGATGGCAAAGTTCACGCCGCTTGCCAGCAGATGCGCTCCATGCACGCTTAGATTTGTCTTGCGCGCCAGCCAATGAACAGGCGAAGAGTGTTTGAGATTGGCGTTTTCTTCCGGTTCTTCTCCCGCTGCTTCGCGCGTTTCCTCGACTAGTTCTCCGGCGGCAGTGTGATGTGCGGACGCCGACTGGCTCGCTTCTTTGGCAGGCTGCGGAGCGGGTTGTTCCTGGGCGCCGGCATGAGTGGGGATTGCCGCCAGAAACGCCAACAACGCAAGCGCAAGCAATGAGAACCTCAACGTCGCTTTCGTGGATTTAGACCCGCGGCGTCTGACAGGCGAAGATTCCCGTCTCTCCACTGTCTCAAACTTGTATTTCACTGACCACCTACCTGAGTAGGCGATGCCATCGGGCGCAGCACCGCGCGCACTATATCGCTAGCCAGACGGGCGGCGTCAGACTGCAACTTGGACATTGCTTGCTGCTTATCTTGTTCCATGGCGGCTCGGGCTTGCTGAACTTGTTCCTGAGCGCGGGTTCGAGCCTGATTCACGAGTTGATTGCGGGTTTGCGTCGCCTGCTGGCGGCGGGCCTCTTGGCTCTTAAAAACTTTCTGGCGGGCTTCGCGGAGGCGCTGCTCGTATTCGGCGGTGCGAGCCTCGGCGGCGGCGATATCAGCGCGCGCCTTTTCCATGGCTCCCTTCGTGCGGTTGCGGCGCTCGGCTAAGACCGCGGTCAGCGGGCGATGAACCACGAATGTATAAAAAATGTAAAGCAGCGCCAGCAGGATGATGGTGGGCACGCTTCCGAGCAGTAATTCGCCTAGTTGTCGGAGTATCTGTTCCATTGTCTGATGATCTTGTTTGATCGAACTGACGATCGAATCGTCTTGGCTGAATCGTTGCTGACCGAATCCTTGGCGATTGAATTCTTGCTGATCTTACCGACTGAATCCGCTGGCTATCCTGCTGGAAGAAGAGCCACTCCTAAAACTCATAAAAATAACATTGTAGGGAGAAAGTGTCAATGATTTGTGCGGGATGGCGGGGGAATTTTCCCAAATTGAAGCAATTGCCGGAAGTGGAAGATGCTCCTTGACAATCGAAGCTGAGGGTCTACGATGTAAATATCACCTCCGATCCCAGTCCGGATCGAATGGGCCGATAGCCAAGGAAGAGTCACCGCTTCTTGGCTGGCGGCCCATTTTAATTATTTGGAAAATTTCCGTTCTGCGTTACCGTCACGTCGGAATCCGACCGACTTATCTTATGACGATTTGTTGACTGTCGCGTGACAACAGCCCTGTGGAATTTGGCGAGAATGAAAGTCGTTTCCGGGGATGCATAATCCGGAAACTCTGGATCTCCTGGAAGTGATCTAGCGGATCGGGCCGGTTCTATTTCTCCACCGGCCTGATCTTTTTATTTGGTGGTGGCGATGAGGGCGGCGATTCTTTCCAGGATGCGGTGCATGCTCAGGCTGGGGTCAATAGCGGCATCGACTTCATGATGATGTGTACCGGCATGCATGACCAGGACTTTGGTCCCTTCGTGAGATTTTTTCACCATGTAGGGCAGATGATGGCGATCATCCTTCGATAAAGTAGCGCCGAGGATTACGAGATCAAAGGCATCGCACCGCAGGGCTTCCTGAACGCCCTGACGGTTCAGAGCGGTAGTCACGTGATGTCCAGCCTTGGTCATCTCCGCGGATTGGGCAGAGAGAGTATCTTCGTCCGACTCGCCATACAGAATCTTGATGGTGGACTGGGTGGCGGGCTGATGGGCGGATTTCTGCGCGGCTGCGGGCAAAAGTGGCCTCCTGAAACTCACTTGAGCTTAACAATTAGCGGGGCTGCTTCCGAGATCACGGAAGATCAGGACCGGATGGGGGTCGGCATTGGAAGCCTGGCTGAGTCCTGTATGAGCTGTCGTGGACGCAGAGCTTATTAGACCTTTACGATATGAAGCCACTCCATACCACTAATGGGCCGTGTAACTGAACCAATATTCTGTTAGACTGCCCGCAAAGATCGAGGGCATTTTTTGACTCGGCCAAGTTAAAAGAAGCATTCCCAGGTAAGGGCGAATCTTGGAGGACCTGATCAGACCTTCTCCAGGAACAAAATACGAAACAAAATTCTTGGGGCGAACGCTGGAGTTAAACTGGCCAGAAGCTATTAGTATGCGATTGTAAAAGTATACGATTCCAACAGTATGCGGATATAAAAGTATACGACTCCTAGTGGCTCGCTTGTGGTGAGTCATGGCTTTGCATTCTGGGGAACAGAAGCACCATTTCCCGGCTGAAGCGCCAGTCGCATGGGACCCGATCCGGCGGGACCTGAAAGAAAACGAAGACTGGTATCGCGACCTGGTTGAGCACAGCCAAGACTTGCTGTGTGTCCACGACCTTGAAGGCCGATTCTTATCCGTAAACCCCGTTCCGGCGCGTCTGCTGGGTTACAGCGTAGAAGAGATGCTGCAGAAGCCAATGCGGGATTTTATCGATTCGCAATTTTACGGCGAGTTCGAAGCCTATCTACGCGAAATCAAGCGCACGGGGGAGTCGCACGGATTGCTGAAAGTAATAACGCGATCGGGAGAGCGACGGATCTGGGAGTATCACAACACGTTGCGCGCGGAAGGAGTCGCGACGCCGATTGTGCGAGGGATTGCGCACGATGTCACCGAGCGGGTGCGGGCCGAGAAGGCACTGCGAGACACCAATGAACAGCTACTGAAGACGGTACAGGAGCGAGAGCGAGCGGAGGAACGGCTGCGTGAGTTCGAAAGAGTAGTTGAGAATCTCGAAGAGATGATCGTGGTCGTGAATCGAGAGTATCGGTTCGTGCTTGCGAACCGGTTGTTCCTGAGTTATCGCGAAATGAGAAAAGAAGAGGTTGTTGGACATTTGGTAGCTGAGTTAGAGAATCCAGACATATATGAAACCTTGATCAAGAAGAAACTGGACGAATGTTTTCAGGGAAAGGTAGTCAACTACGAACTCAACCATGTATATCCGGAGATGGGAGAGAGATGTATATCGATCACGTATTTGCCCGTGGATGGTCCGGGCGGGATCGATCGCGTGGCGTGCGTCATGCGGGATGTTACGGAGCGGAAGCGTGCGGAAGTGGCGCTAAGGGAGAGTGAAGCCCGGGAGCGGGCGCGAGCCAAGGAACTGGAGACAGTATTGGAGGCGGTGCCGATAGCAGTTTGTATCGCGCATGATCCCGAGTGCCAATGGATGAGCGGCAATCGAACCGCATACGAAGAGATGGGTGTGCCGGCGGGCCGGAATATTTCGAAGAGCGCACCGCTTCAGAGGCAACCCATGTTCCGGCTGACGCGGGATGGGATCGAGGTGCCAGTGGATTCGTTGCCGATGCAACGAGCCGCGGCCACGGGAACTCCTGCGTTTGGGTGCCCACTTACGATCGAACGCGAGGATGGTACGGTGCGGGAAACGGTCGTGAATGCAGTTCCGTTGCTGGATGATAAAGGCAAAGTGAGGGGAGCGGTGGGAGCATCCATCGACCTGACAGAGCTGAGGCTGGAGGAGAAGGCGTTGCGGGAAAGTGAATTGCGATTCCGGACGGTGTACGAACGGTCTCCGGTGGGAATTGCTCTAGTGGATTCGCGCAGCGGGCAGTTTCTACAGGTTAATCCAAAGTTTTGCGAGATCACCGCACGTAGCGAAGATGAACTGCTGCGGATCGACGTCTCCAGCATTACTCACCACGATGATGTAGCCCGAGGGAGTGAATACCTGCACCAGTTGGCTGAGGAAGAGCTCACCAGTTACGAAATCGACAAGAGATATGTCCGCCCGGATGGATCGGTACGCTGGGTACGGATTCTGGTCGTACCGATGTGGAGCAAAGGAGAAACACGCCGGTGGCAAATGGGGCTGGTGGAGGACATCACCGAGCGCAAACACACCGAGGAGGCCTTGCGGGAAAGTGAGGAACGGTTCCGGGTGGCACTGAAGAATTCTCGGACAACGGTCTTCAACCAGGACCGGGATTTGCGCTACACCTGGATGTACAATCCGCAGATTCCCGTGATGGTGGGAAAAAGACCGGGACAGACCTTGGCCGAGGTCTTCGACCCTGAAGAAGCTGGGCGGAGCGCTGAGCTACGACGGCGAGTGTTTGAAACCGGGGTGGGAGTGCGTCACGAAATGCAGATCGCGTTCGGCGGTAGAAAGCATTACTTCGACGCCACCATCGAACCAGTTTTGGACTCGGCGGGCGCGGTGATTGGAATCACCGGCGCGAGCACCGATGTAACGGAGCTCAGAGAGGCCACTGAAGCTTTACGCGACGCCAAGAAAAAACTTACAGAAGAGAAACTCTATCTGGAGCAGGAAATCGATACCGAGTTGGGGTTTGGCGAAATCATCGGCCAGAGCAAAGCCTTGCAAGCCGTCATGGAGAATGTAGCGAGGGTGGCAGCCAGCGATGCCACGGTGCTGCTGCTCGGCGAAACCGGAACCGGGAAGGAATTGGTGGCGCGGGCGATCCACCGTTTGAGTCAGCGTGCCAACAGTAGCTTCATCAAATTGAATTGCGCTGCGATTCCGTCGGGTCTGCTGGAGAGCGAATTATTCGGGAATGAGAAAGGCGCATTTACCGGAGCTGTGAGCAGGAAAATTGGCCGTCTCGAATTAGCCGACAAAGGTACGCTGTTTCTCGATGAGATTGGAGAAATTTCACTCGCGTTGCAGCCGAAGCTCTTGCGGGTTTTGCAAGATCAGGAGTTCGAACGGCTGGGCGGCATACAGACTTTGAAAGTGAACTTCCGTTTGATTGCGGCCACAAACCGTGATTTAGCGGACAGCGTGCGAGAGAGCGAGTTTCGCAGCGATTTGTATTATCGGTTGAACGTGTTTCCAATCCGCGTGCCACCATTGCGGGAACGGCGGGAAGACATACCGTTGCTAGTGGAACATTTCGTGCAGAAGTTCACGAGGCGGATGAACAGGTCGATCACAAGCATTCCCAAGAAAACCATGGATGCATTGTTGGCTTGGGAATGGCCGGGAAATGTACGGGAACTGGAGAACTTTATAGAGCGGTCGGTGATTCTGACGCAAGGCTCTGTGCTGGTGGCGCCGTTAGGCGAAATGGAATCGATCTCCCGCGAGGAGAAAAGGATCGACGAAACTCTGGAGACGACCGAACGCGATCATATTCTGCGTGCTTTACGGGAGAGCCATGGTCAGATTGGCGGGCTGCGAGGAGCGGCCATGCGTTTGGGATTGAAGCGCACAACCCTGCAATCGAAACTGAAGCACTTGGGAATCGATCCGCGATCAGGACGACTGATACATTGATTCAAAAGGACAGTATGGGCAGGCGTGAAGCCCGCCCATACTACGCATTAGACTTTCTTAATGGCGTGATAGACGAAGAGCACTACGATCGCGCCAACGACAGCGACGACGAGACTGTAGATGTTGACACCCGTCACTCCATGAGCTCCGAAGAAACTGAACAGCCATCCGCCGACAATGGCACCCACGACTCCCAGAACAATGTCGAGGATAAGGCCTTCTCCCGACTTGTTGACGATTTTACTCCCGATAAAACCTGCAATCAGACCTAACACGATCCACGCCAGAATTGACATGATTGTTTTCTCCTGAAAGACGAATTTGAAATATCTGTGGGAAGCGCGCGGGCTGACTATAGCAGAAGATCGGGTCACTGAGAATCGAGGAAAGCGCGAGCGCTGTGACTATCTTTTTCGGTTAGCGGGGCCCGCTCGCTGTTCCACCCAAATGCCGCATGCTGAGTCTCTGCAGCTAAGACGGAAAGGTGCCGAACTCAGGGCAATCGGTTACAATCCTCGCGCACATGAACCGAGAATATAACAAGCAATATAGCCACGAATTGGGCCGCGACATGGAATCGCTGGTGTACGGACACGCCGGTCAGCCAATCGTTGTTTTTCCGACATCCAGGGGACGTTTTTTTGAGTATGAAGATGCGGGGATGATTCGCGCGCTCAGCGGGAAACTGGATGCAGGTACGATCCAGATATTTTGCGTGGACGCCGTGGATGGCGAGAGTTGGTACAACAAGAGCGCGCATCCAGGATCGCGAATCTGGCGGCATGTGCAGTACGAGCGCTACGTACTCAACGAATTCATTCCGTACTTGAAATGGAAGAATTGGGCGCCGCAAATCGCAGTAACCGGATGCAGCTTTGGCGGCTATCATGCCCTGAACTTTGCCATGCGGCATCCGGACGTGGTCTCGGCTTGCGTCACCATGAGTGGATCGTTCGACATCAAGAGCTTTCTCGATGGATATTACGACGACAATGTGTACTTCAATAATCCGCCCGACTATTTGCCCCGCACCAGCGATGAATGGTTTCTGAGCCGCTACCGGCAGATGAAGATTGTGCTGGGATCGTCAGATTGGGACATGTGCCTGGACGCGAACGTAAAGATGTCGGCGATTCTCCATGGCAAGGGGATTCCCCATTGGCTGGATATTTACGGGGATAACAGCAAGCATGATTGGCCGTTGTGGCAGCGGATGGCAGGAAAGTATTTTTAGTGGAGCGACGGGCGTCTCGCCCGTCCAGTATGTATGGCGGCCGGTCAGAGTGGTTCATTGAATAGAGGATCTGAATTATGGCTAAGAAAATTGGCATTCTGTTTGGAATGGAGAACACTTTTCCGCCAGCTCTGGTGGACAAGATCAGTTCGATGAAGACCGCCGGCGTTACGGGCGAGTTTGTGAAGATTGGCGGAATCCGGATGGATGAGCCTAAGAAATACGATGTAATCATCGATCGGATTTCGCAGGACATTCCCTTTTACCGCGCTTATTTGAAAAATGCCATGTTGCAGGGGACGATTGTGATTAACAATCCGTTCTGGTGGACAGCGGATGACAAGTTTTTTAACTATGCTTTGGCGCACAAGATGGGTGTAGCGATTCCGCCGACGGTAATCTTGCCCCATCATACCCATCCTCCCGATACTACCGACAAGTCGATGCGCAATTTGATCTACCCGCTGAATTGGGAAGAGATGTTTGCCTATGTCGAATTTCCTGCGTTTCTAAAACCCTATGCCGGCGGTGGGTGGAAACATGTGTATAAGGTGCACTCGCCGGAGGAATTTTTTCATCACTACAACCAGACGGGCGACCTCTGCATGACGCTCCAACATGGTGTGGAGTTTGAGGATTATTACCGCTGTTACGTCGTCGGCCAAGAGAAAGTGCACATCATGAAGTACGATCCCCGGGCTCCGCATCATGAACGCTATGTGAAGGGGAATCCGCAGCCGGAATCGAAGTTGAAGCAACGGATCGAGAAAGATGCTTTGGCATTATGCCGCGCGCTTGGATACGACTTGAATACCGTCGAGTTTGCTGTGGAAGATGGCGTGCCATATGCGATTGACTTCATGAATCCAGCCCCGGATGCCGAGGTTACATCAGTCGGACGAGACAATTTCGATTGGGTCGTCGATGCAGTGGCAGAAATGGCTGTAAAAAAAGCGCTGGGCGGGAAGAATCCCGTCGAAGAGTTGCGCTGGGCATCGTTCTTGAACGGGCCGAAGTAAATCATGTGATGGCGGTGCTCAGCCGCCGCGCGAGACACACTCTGTCCCCACACCAGCTTCTCATTGGTATACTAAAAGACCGGCTGTCAGCAATTCTTCCCCTCTGGCAGCCCCGGATATATGCTGCGATGAAGCCTACATTCACGCTTGGAATCGAAGAGGAGTACCAGACCGTCGATCCCGAAACTCGGGATCTGCGGTCGCACATTCACGCCGAGATCATCGAGAAGGGCAGATTGATCCTGCAGGAACGGGTCAAGACGGAGATGCATCAATCGGTGGTGGAGGTGGGGACTTCGGTTTGCCACAACATTAAGGAAGCACGGGAAGAGCTGAAGGGTCTGCGGCGGCACATGATCCGCTTGGCGCGGGAGAATGGGTTGCGGCTAGCATCGGCGGCCACGCATCCGTTTGCCGATTGGCGGGTGCAGGCGCTTACTCCGGGTGAGCGCTACAAGAATATTGTGGAAGACATGCAGCTGGTGGCTCGGGCCAATCTAATTTTTGGGCTGCACGTGCATGTCGGCATCGAGGATCGCGAAATTTTGATTCAGATGATGAATCATGCGCGCTATTTTATTCCTCATCTGCTGGCGCTGTCGTCGAATTCTCCTTTCTGGCTAGGGATGGACACCGGGCTGCACTCCTACCGCTGCAAAGTGTTCGACAAGTTCCCTCGAACGAATCTTCCGGATTATTTTCCGAGTTGGGGCGAGTATGAGAATTACGTCAAGCTGCTGGTAAAGACGAACTCCATCGATAACGCGAAGAAAATCTGGTGGGACATGCGTCCGCATCCGTTCTTCAATACGCTGGAGTTCCGGGTCTGCGATCTCCCGATGCGGGTGGATGAGACGATTGCCTTGGCAGCGCTGATCCAGGCTACGGTGGCGAAACTGTATAAGCTGCACTCACAGAATCAGGGATTCCGACTCTATCGAAAGTCGCTGCTGATGGAGAATAAATGGCGCGCGGCGCGCTACGGGATCAACGGAAAACTGATCGACTTCGGCAAGCAAATGGAAGTTCCGGAGCGCGATCTAATTGAAGAATATTTGGAGTTCGTGGATGACGTGCTCGACGAGCTAGATTGCCGGGCCGAAGTGGAATACATCCGCGAGATTATGAAGATGGGCACCGGAGCGGACCGCCAACTGGACGTGTTCCGCAAGACCGGCGACATGAAAGCCGTGATGGATTACATCATTAAGGAGACTGAAGTGGGCGTTGACGAGGTGGAGAGTTTGCCCACCGCACGCGTCGGCTGATGAGTTTGATGAAGACTTCTACGAATATTACGGAACCATCCAATCGACAACTTAACCAGATGGCTTTTAATCCGGAGCTGACGCCGGGGGCGCGGAATGCGGTGCGCGTGTGCCTGCGTGTGCTGCCTTCGGAAAAAGTCACCGTCATCACCGATGAGGTGAGCCTGGAGATAGCGGCAGCAATCGTTCACGAACTGGAAGACGTGGGCTGCCGATATCAGACGTGGGTGCTGGAGGATGTGGCAACGCGTCCGTTGACAGATTTGCCGCTGCCGATCGCTGATGATTTGGAGACGAGCCAGGTCAGCATTTTTGCAGTACAGGCGCAAGCCAACGAATTGAAATCCCGCATGCAGATGACGGATGTGGTGAACCGGCGCAAAATCCGCCACGCCCACATGGTAAACATCAACAAGCGGATCATGATGGAAGGTATGCGTGCGGATTTCCTAAAAGTAGACCGGCTGAGCGTGAAGGTTCTCGAAACAGTGCGCAAAGCGAAACAGGTTCGCGCCAAGACGCCCGCTGGAACTGATCTTGTGGCGGACTTGAATCCCAATTACCGCTGGGTGAAAACGAGTGGCCTTATCAGTACCGAAAAGTGGGGGAACCTGCCAGGCGGCGAGGTGTTCACCACTCCGGGCGAGGTGAACGGCACGTTCGTAATCGATGGAGTAGTGGGCGATTATTTGTGCGCAAAATTTGGCGATCTGAAAGCGAATCCGCTGACGATTCATGTGAAGGGAAATCGTTTGATCGAGGCGCACTCGTCGAACAAGGAACTGAAAGACGATTTCTGGTCCTACACGCATAAAGATGAGAACAGCAATCGGGTAGGCGAATTTGCGATCGGTACGAATATCGAACTCAAAGATGTTATTGGAGAGATATTGCAGGATGAGAAATATCCTGGCATCCACATAGCTTTTGGAAATCCGTATGGGGCGCATACGGGAGCAGAATGGTTTTCGTCGACTCACATTGATGTCGTGGGACGAAATTTTGATATCTGGGTCGACGGTGAGCAGATCATGCGGAGCGGTCAGTTTTTAATCGAGGCGTAAGACGGCTCTTGCCCACCTTGACGAACACTTACAAGTTCGGATACCTAGACGCATCTGGGGCGGAATCCTCCTACCACTACCAGAACATGTGGGCCCGTCAGAAGACCAAGGGTCCGGATCGTCTTGTCATCGCGCCCTCGTCTCGGCATGTAGAACTGCTTCTTCAGTTAGCAACAGTCATGAACGAACCTTACGGTTTGCTTTACGTGTTGCATACTCCAAGGAGCGGCGTTGCTGAGGCCGGGAGGTATCAAAGCCCAGAGCCTATCACGCGCGGTCAGTTGGTTTTATTTCTTCAGCAATTCGGCAGTCTCCTCGAAGGTGATGGGCGGCATCATTTCTGGATCAGCGCGGTCGATAACTCTTCCTTAGTGGTTTATGACAACCACAACGTTCTTTACGCATATGATCCACTGGAAGCTTTCGAGGCGATTCTTCGCCAGAACAATCTTCAAGAAGTGCCCGGAGTTGCGCTTCCAGAACCGCATGTCCACCACTACAATGCGGAGTTCGACCGACTAGTAGCTGACCTCATGAACTATTGGCCGTGGAAGAAGTTTCCTTTGCAAGAAAGCGATTAATTAGGATGTCTGATGATCCCTTCCTACCGGCACGATTTCAACTCGCGATTCACTCCTGAAAAATATGAGCAGCTGCGGCGCGAGATGACCTCCCGATGCGGAATGGAAGTTCCATTTGCACTTTGCGAGACTCCTTGCTTTTTTCCTCATGCGTTGGTCGAGCGCATGGGCGAGGATGGGAAAGCGCTGGTCCAGCAGTTGGTGGAGAATCCAGCGTACCTGGCGCGTTCGGAAGCTTCCATCCCGGCGGAGTTTCGGGTACCGAATGAATCGCTGCATCCGATGTTTATCCAGGTGGACTTTGGGCTGGTGCAGGAAGCGACCGGCGAGTTACAGCCGAAGCTGGTTGAGTTGCAGGCCTTCCCTTCCCTCTACGCGTATCAGCCGGTTTTGGCACAGGCTTATATCGATGTATTTGGACTTGACCCTGCACTTGGCTATTTCTTGAATGGACTGAACTCGAATTCCTACAAGCGGCTTCTGCAGGACGCGATTGTGGCAGGACATGATCCCGCAAATGTAGTGCTGATGGAAGTACATCCCGAGGAGCAGAAGACTCGTCCCGATTTCTTGCTTACGGAAAAGCTACTGGGGATTCGGACAGTGTGCATCACCAAAATTCAGAAAGAAGGACGACGGCTTTTCTATGAGGACAGAGGCAAGCGAGTTGCAATTGAGCGGATTTATAACCGCACTATCGTCGATGAATTAGAACGTAAAGGTGTCAAGTTGCCATTTGATTTTCGTGATGAACTTGACGTGGAATGGGCAGGGCATCCCAACTGGTATTTTCGGATTAGCAAGTATTCGATTCCGTATTTGAAGCATTCGTCGGTGCCGCGGACTTGGTTTCTGGATCAACTCAACGAACTACCCGCTGATCTCGAGAATTTTGTCCTCAAGCCGCTCTATTCATTTGCGGGATTGGGAGTGGTCATCGCGCCTTCGCGTGCAGACATTGATGCGATTCCGGAAGCGAAACGCAGCGAATATATTTTGCAGGAACGACTGAACTTCACACCGGTGGTCGAAACTCCCTACGGGCTCACTAAAGTCGAGTTGCGCATCATGTATGTGTGGATCGATGAGTTAGTGCCGGTGCTGACGATCGTCCGTATGGGACGAGGCCTGATGATGGGCGTGGATCACAACAAGAATATGGCTTGGGTAGGATCGTCAGCGGCCTTGATTGGCTGATGTTGATTGGATGATATCGATTGCCTGACGTTGATAGGCGGATGCTGATTGTCAAATAATGTGAAGACAGAAATTGCAAGCCGCCCAACAAACACCCTGCTGTTCGCGGCTGACATGGCCGGCACGCTTATATTCGGCATTGAGGGCGCTGAGGCGGCGATCACTGGCAATCTCGACTTGCTCGGGCTCATGGTGCTGGCTTTTTCCACCGCTCTGGCGGGCGGAATCTTTCGTGACGTTCTGATCGGCGCCATCCCACCGAACTCATTACGCGATTGGCGTTACACGGCTATGGCGTTCACAGGCGCTGCAGTTGCTTTCTTTTCGTATCGTTTTTCGCAGGGAATTCCCCACGAGCTGATCCTGGTTCTGGATGCCGCTGGACTGGCATTGTTTGCTGTGGCCGGAACGGAAAAAGCGCTCCTCTACAACATGCACCCTTTCATCGCCGTTCTGCTTGGCACGATCACCGGGGTTGGTGGAGGTACAGTCCGCGATATTTTCCTGGCGCGTGTTCCCAACGTACTGCGCTCCGACATTTACGCTACGGCGGCAATGGCTGGGGCAGCGGTGATGATCGCGGCCCGCAAGCTGAAACTTCCTCACACCTGGGCGGCGGTGTTAGGCGGAGTATTCTGCTTTACGTTACGCATGGTGAGCGTCTGGCGGCATTGGAATCTGCCGAAGGTGATGGCGCCGTGACGAGACGTTCTTTCCTCTTTCAAGCCTCCCAATCTCGTTGACCCAACCGCGTCGACAGCCTACCATTACGCCTTTGTGGGGGCGGGCCAAACTTTCAACCCTGCATTTAGAATCAAAAGCAACTGCGGCGGACAAAAGAATCCGTCCACACAATCATGGACATGATCGGCCAGACTGTCTCCCACTATCGCATCCTGTCGAAGCTGGGCGGCGGCGGAATGGGAGTTGTTTATGAGGCAGAAGATCTTCGCTTAGGTCGTCATGTCGCGCTGAAATTTATTCCCGATCATCTAGCTAAGGACCAACGCTCGCTCGACCGGTTTATGCGCGAAGCGCGCGCTGCATCACAACTCAATCACCCAAACATCTGCACCATCCATGACATTGAGGACAATAACGGGCAGCCGTTCATCGTCATGGAGAAGCTGGAAGGCGAGAGCCTAAAGCAGCGGATCCACGGCCAACCGATGGAGATGGAAGACCTGCTGGATATAGCAGTGCAAGTAGCAGACGCGCTCGCAGCATCGCATGCCAAGGGCATTGTGCATCGCGACATCAAGCCTGCAAATATTTTTCTGACTCCGAATGGACAGGTGAAAATTCTGGATTTTGGCTTAGCGAAACTCGCCAAGGACGGAAGTGTGGGCACGACCACGGATTCCTCGCTGGAAGACTCGCTGACGCAGGTGGGAGTAATTCCAGGGACCGCGGTTTATATGTCTCCTGAACAAGCGCGGTCGGAAGACCTTGATGTGCGCAGCGACATATTTTCTTTTGGTGTCGTGCTGTTCGAAATGGCAACCGGCAAGAAACCGTTCACCGGAACGAACGTCGTGATGACGCTGCATGCGGTAATCAATTCGAAACCGGCCTCGCCTCGATCGATCAATCCATCCATAGCGCCGGAACTCGAAACCATCATCGGCAAAGCGATGGAGAAGGATCGGGACCGGCGTTACAAAAACGCAACGGAAATGAAGGCTGACCTGATACGTCTGAAAAAAGGCACAGAACCTGCGATGCGCAGCGGGTTCCGGCACGTGAGCGGACTGCACGTGGTAACAAACACTTTTCAGAAGCCGAGTTCGAAGCTGAATTGGATTTTAGTGGGACTGGCAGCGGTGCTGCTAACGATATTGATAGCGATGGGTACATGGTTCGTTAAACATCGGGTTCCGAAGATAGAAGCCGGCAATCGGACGGTCGCGGTGCTCCCACTGCAGAATATCAATAATGATGCGCCGAGCGAGTACCTGCGGTTTGCGTTGGCGGATGAGATTGCAAACGCGCTGACCTATGCGCATTCGTTGGAGATCCGGCCTTCGGCATCGACACAGAAATACGGTAACGGCGAAGTCGATCCCGCAAAAGTTGGGCGCGAGTTGGGTGTGGGCACGGTAGTGACAGGACACTTTCTGCGCCAGAACAACATGCTGCGTGTGACGCTGGAAGCGATCGAAGTAAAAGACGACAAGTTGATCTGGTCGAGCACACTCACGTCTCCGGCGGATAACCTGATCGCGCTGCAGAATCAGATGACGAGGAAGGTGAGGCAGGAACTGGTACCGGCCCTCGGCGTCGCGCGAGAGAGAGTCGAAACCAGCAGCACTCCAGCGAATCGTGAAGGCTACGATCTCTACTTGCGAAGCCTCGCAATATCGCACGATGGAGCAGCAAACAAAGATGCTATTACCATGCTGGAACACGCGGTGGCACTCGATCCGAATTATGCCCCGGCATGGGAAACGCTGGGGCGGCGTTATTACTTCGATGCGATCTATTCGGGCGGGGGAACGGCAGGATATCAGCGTTCGAATGCAGCCTACCAGCGAGCAATCTCGATTGAGCCGGGACGAGTGAGCGCAGCTGGGTTCCTGGCGGCGAACGAAGTCGAGACTGGCGACCTCGACAAGGCTTATCAAGACGCGCGGGCGCTGGTACAAAAGCGTCCCGACAATGCAGTTGCGCATTATTCGCTCGCGTATGTCCTGCGCTACGCCGGGCTGCTGGACGAGGCACAAAGCGAGTGTGACAAGGCACTAGCGATCGATTCCGGCAACTACAACTGGCGTTCGTGCTCGTTCGCCTTTTTCGAAGCGGGCAAGCCTGGGCGGGCAATGGAGTATCTGAACCGGGATGCTGGCTCGGAGTGGTCGAACGCGGTGCGGGTTTCGGTGCTGATACGTGAGGAGAAGACGACGGAAGCTCAGCAGGCCGCGCAAAAGATGACTGAGAATTCAATGTGGATGCGCGGACTGTTGCAGGCTTGTCTCAATAAGGCTCCGGCAACGGAACTACACCGCTTGGCGGGATTGGCCGAGAACCAGTTATTGCCGGAACAGGATCCGGAGTTGAAGTATTACCAGGGAGCGTTACTAGCATCCTGCGGCGAAAAGAAGATTGCATTCGATTTTTTGCGCAAAGCGGTGTCTGAAAATTATTGCGCGCATCAAGCATTGCAATCCGATCCGCTGCTAGCGAATGTGCGCGAGGACCCCGAGTTCCGGCAAATTATGCAAGCGGCCGCGGAATGCCAGCAGAAGTTTGAGGTAGCTCAAGGGATGGGCAAGTAAAAAGCGGTTCTAATAGCAGAATATATTTGCTTCTTACTTAGGGGAAACTTTATCAGATGGACATGTTTGCAATGACAACGGCGAAGTTCAGGATCGAGTTGGTGTACGTCAGGTTTGCGACAGCAGTGCTAGTGATATCGCTGGTGGCCTCGGCGGCGCTATTCGCCGCTGGACAAACGCCCGAAAAGACCGCTGCAGCTAATTCGGCTGCCGATCATTATTACGAGCCCCTCCCGCAAGAAACGGGTGCAAATGGCCTGAAGCTGATGCTGCGGCGCTTGCAGACTACGGGGCGGCTAATGCAGGTGGACGCGCACCCCGATGACGAAGACGGTGGGATGCTCACGCTCGAGGCACGCGGGAAAGGCGTTTCGACGTTGCTGATGACGCTCAACCGGGGCGAAGGTGGGCAGAACGAACTGGGCAGCAATCTATTCGACGTGCTGGGCGTGGTACGGACGCTCGAGGTGCTGGCAGCCGACCGCTACTACGGGGTAGAGCAACGATTCTCGCGAGTGGCGGATTTCGGATATTCGAAGACTCCCGAAGAGACTTTTCAGAAGTGGCAGGGACACGACATTGCGCTTGGCGATATCGTGCGAGTGATCCGGACGTTTCGGCCCGACGTGCTGATCGCGCGATTTTCGGGCACGGAACGCGACGGGCACGGTCATCATCAGGCATCGGCGATTTTGACGAAAGAGGCGTTCCGCGCGGCGTCCGATCCAAAGCGGTTCCCGGAGCAAATCGCGGAGGGCCTCCAGCCGTGGCAGCCGAAGAAGTTGTACATCGGAAATGTGTGCGGCTTCGGAGCCTCAACCTGTGATGCCGCCAATTACACGGTAAAGCTGAACACTGGAAAAGAAGATCCGCTGCTTGGCGAATCGTACGTGCAGTTCGCAATCGAGGGATTGCGCCATCAGCAATCGCAAGCGTTGGGCGGCGTCTCGGTTCCCAAGGGTGATCGATTTGCTTATTACAAGCTCGTGGATTCGGTGGTCGATTCGCCAAAAGACAAAGACGGGCACGAGCAAGATTTCTTCGACGGAATCGACACAACGCTACCAGGGTTGGCGTCGAGGCTGGGGAGTGAAGAGGAGAAGGTTCCGTGGCTGCGTGAGGAACTTTCTCGGATCCAGCAACAGATTGCCGAAGCTGAGCACAACTCTGACAGGGACTCGGCAAAGAGCGCGATGGCTCTCCTAAGCGGACGAAGGGCAGCGGATGATCTGCTGCAGCGCATTCAACCATCATCGCTGTCCGATGATGCGAAAAAGTTACTGAGAATTGAACTTGAGGCGAAGAACAATCAGTTCCAGCAGGCAGCGAACGTAGCACTAGGAGTCAAGTTGACAGCAACTTACGACGCCCGATCCGCGTCTTCTCCAGAATCGGCAGCGATGGCCGTTCCGGGAGAAAGCGTTGCTGTGAAGGCGTTGGGTAATGCAACTGGAGGAACAGTGGTCTCCGCAACGTTGATCTTGGACGCTCCGAGTTGCCAACTGAGCACACAAGGAGCAATGTCTGCCGACAAACCTTCATATGCCGAGTTCGATTTCCGTATGACACCGTGCGCGAAGGCCGGATACACACGGCCGTATTGGCATCGACACGATCCCGAGCGCGACGCGCTGAATACCATTGACGAGCCACAGTATCAGACGCTTCCCTTTCCGCCTCCGCCATTTCACGTGCGGGTAGAGTATCTATATAAAGGGCTCGCCGGATCAATCGAGGCTCCCGTCATGGTGCGGTTCAAACAGCCTGACGGGAGCGAGGGCGAGCACCCGTTGGCGATTGGCCCGAAATTTTCTATTGCGTTGTCACCATCAAACTCAGTCATCCCCTCAGACAAGGTCGGCAGCACGCGGGTGAAGACAACAGCTCGCGATCAGGGTAACGACTCCCAGGCTCAGATTGCTCTGAATGTGCCGAACGGATGGCGCGCGGACCCGTCGCATGAAACCGTTAAGATTCCCAAAGATGAGTCGAAGGACGCCTCATTCCAAGTCTTCCCTTCCAAGTTAGAGGAAGGCGAAACTCATATTCGAGCGGAACTCACGAGCGAGGAAAAGGCCTACGGCGAGGAATATACGGTAGTCACGCGCGAAGACCTCGGCGCCTTTTATTACTATCAGCCTGCCGTGCAGCGCGTGTCGATCGTGGATGTGAAAGTCCCCAAAGACCTCAGCATCGGCTACATCATGGGCGCGGGCGACGATATCCCGACGGTCCTTGAGCAGATCGGAATAAACGTCAAGATGATTCCGGCTGACAAGCTGGCCAGCGAGGACCTGAGCAAATATCAGACGATCGTGCTGGGCATTCGCGCTTACGATACCCAGAAAGGCGTTATCGATAACAACAAGCGGCTGCTCGGTTTCGTTAAAGATGGTGGGCGCTTGGTCGTGCAATACAACACAATGGGATCCTTTGGGGTGCCGATCGATTTCAATTCGGGCAAATACACGCCCTATCCCACAACACTCAGCCGGGCCCGTGTTTCGGTCGAAGAAGCGCCGGTGAAGATTCTCGATCCGGCGAATCCGATCTTTCACTCTCCCAATGAAATTTCGCAGAAAGATTTTGATGGTTGGGTGCAGGAGCGCGGTCTGTACTTCATGTCGCAGTGGGATTCCAACTTTACTCCCCTGCTCGAATCGCATGATCCAGGCGAAGGCGAGCAGAAGGGCGGACTTCTGGTGGCCCACTATGGCAAGGGGACATACATCTACACAGGATACGCGTTCTTTCGGCAACTACCCGCAGGCGTGCCGGGTGCGGTGCGGTTATTTGTGAATCTGGTGGGCAGTCGCTAGTCGTCGGGTCGTCCGTTGGTCGTTCGGGGTGCAGTTACGAACGACAAACAGCGGACGCCACGAGGATTTGTTCGCCAGCGACTAACGACCATCGACGTACTCCATGACAATCCAACCCAAAGGCAAAGCCGACACCCCACCACAACTCGTCCGTGGCATCGGCCTCGGCTCCGCCACCGCGCTGAACATGATTGACATGATCGGCGTTGGACCGTTCATTACGATTCCCCTGATCGTAACTGCGATGGGCGGTCCGCAGGCGATGCTTGGGTGGGTGTTGGGCGCGGTGCTGGCCATCTGCGATGGGCTGGTTTGGGCTGAACTGGGCGCGGCTATGCCGGGATCGGGCGGATCCTATCGTTACCTCCTGCAGATCTACGGGCCGCAGAAACTGGGACGACTGATCGCGTTCCTCTTTATCTGGCAGCTCTCGTTCAGTGCCCCGCTTTCGATCGCGTCGGGCGCAGTGGGCCTCTCGCAGTACGCAGCCTTCTTTTGGCCGCGCCTCGAACAGGTGTGGTCGACTCATACTTGGGGCCTCCATCTTCCTTTTCTGGGAACTCTGCAACTGACGTGGGTGGCGATGCCTGCCACATTTCTCGGGATCGGCGTCTGCGCATTGACGGCGTTTCTCCTCTACCGGCGAATCACCGCGATTGCACGCCTAACGAAGGTCCTGTGGACAGGCGTGATGGCGACCATCGGGTGGATCATCTTCGCGGGACTAACCCATTTCAATGCGCATCGGGCATTCGATCTGCCTCCGGGGGCTTTTACATTTTCTCGAAGCTTCTTTCACGGACTAGGTGGGGCCATGCTGATCGCCGCGTATGACATTGGAGGGTACTACAACGTCTGTTTTCTCGGGGACGAAGTCAAGGAACCCACGAAAAATATTCCGCGGGCACTGTTGCTATCCATTCTGGCCGTGGCGTGTCTATATATAGTAATGAATGTCAGCATTCTCGGTGTCATTCCATGGCGAGAACTGACACAGGCGGGGGCATCGAACAGCAAATTGTATGTCGTGGCAACCTTGATGCAACGAGTCTGTGGAAACTGGGCCGCTTCGATTATTTCAGTGCTCGTAATGTGGACGGCATTCGCCTCGGTCTTTTCGTTGACACTGGGGTATTCACGAGTACCTTATGCGGCAGCGCTCGACGGGAACTACTTTCGCGCCTTTGCGAAGGTGCATCCAATTCACAAGTTTCCCTATGTTTCGCTGATGGCGCTGACTGGGGTTGCGGCGTTGTTTTGCTTCTTGAGGCTGGCCGACTTGATTGCCGCGCTAATCGTAATCCGCATCGTGCTGCAATTTCTTATGCAGATCATTGGAGTCATTGTGCTCCGGGTGCGGCAACCAGATATGCCGCGACCGTTTCGGATGTGGCTTTATCCAGTACCCGCGCTGGTGGCTGGGGTCAGCTATGTTTTTATTTTGGAGTCGCGCAAGGATTTTCTTGGATACGCAGGCCTGATTCTCGTCGTGGGGATTCTTGTTTATTGTGTGCGGGCTTGGCGGCGACGAGAATGGCCGTTCGCGGAGTCCGCCATTAGTTAATGTAGCGACAGGGGTCTCGTGAGCCTGCCCTGAGCGAAGTCGAAGGGTCCATTCGAAGCTGGGGGAACGCCCGACTCTCGACCTGCAAGTGCTTATGGCCGAAATGTTCAAAATGCCGGTGATGGAGCCGATCGCAACCAAGCATTCGGTTTCTCCATGGGCCCCATTGGGTGAGCCTCTGTTTCGATCGCTCTGGATTGCATCGGTCATTTCCTATACCGGCACGTGGATGCAGAACGTGGGCGCGGGCTGGCTCATGACGCAGATGACCATGAATCCCTTGATGATTGGTCTGGTGCAAGCGGCGGCGGCCCTGCCGGTGTTCCTGGTAATTTTGCCGGCGGGCGCGCTAGCGGACATGGTGGATCGGCGGCGTTTTCTTTTGCTAACTCAGGGATGGATGGTCCTGGCTTCCGGTACGCTCGGCATCATGACGCTGACCAGTTGCGTAGGACCTTGGGTGTTGCTGCTGTTTACGTTCCTGCTGGGCCTCGGCGCGGTGATGAACGATCCGGCGTGGCAGGCAATTACGCCGGAGCTGGTTCCCGCGAAACAGCATGCTTCAGCAGTGGCTCTGAATTCCGCAGGATACAACGTGGCGCGAGCGGTGGGACCCGCCATGGGCGGCATAGTTGTAGCGGCCATCGGATGCGGCACAACATTTTTGCTGAATGCAGTTTCATTCCTGGGCGTGATCGTATTCCTCTATCGCTGGAAGCGGCCGATTGAAGCTCAGCCCAAGACCCAGCGGGTGTGGTCGGCAATTGGCGACGGATTCAAATACGTGCGGCAAAGCGATCTGGCGAAATCCGTACTCTTGCGAACGGGGACATTCAGTGTGGCAGCCGTGGCCATGCTGGCTCTGCTACCGATCATTGCGAGTCCATACGGAGCGAGAGGATATGGCGTGCTGTTGGGCTGCTTTGGCCTGGGCGCGCTGTTGGGAGCAGTGGCATTGCCGCGTGTGCGCGAAAAATTGTCTATGGACGGTGTGGTCGGTGCAGCCATTATGATTTTTGCGGCAATGACTTTTGCCGCCGGACGAGCGGAGACTTTTGTACCGCTCTGCTTAGTGATGCTGGTAGCGGGCGCGGCTTGGATTGGGATTCTGGCTTGTTTGAACGTAGTGGCGCAGACAATGTGTCCAGCATATGTGCGCGCTCGGGCGCTATCGTTCTACCTGCTGGCGCTGCAGGGAGGCATGGCGCTGGGAGCCACGCTGTGGGGCGCAGTGGCCCAACGAATCGGAGTGCCGGATGCCCTTGGCGTAGCAGCCATCGCGCTGGCGCTGGGAGTATTCGCGCTGCGCAGCCATCACATCACAGCGAGCGAACTGGACATGACGCCCGTAGTGGTAAGAGATTGATGCGTCAACTTTACTTGGAGGCAAAATGAAAACGATCGCTGCCATGTTGGGAACGCTGCTCATGCTATGCAGTCTTGGGCTGGCGCAAACGAGAGATGAAAAGAGGACCATCAGCCAGGTACTCGACAGCAGTATCAAAACCGTGGAAGGCGAATTCGTTCCCGCCGCCGAAGCCATGCCCGAAGAGAAATACGGCTTCGCGCCTACGAACGGCGAGTTTAAAGGAGTTCGTACATTCGCCGAGCAGGTTAAGCATGTTGCGGCCAGCAACTATCTGATCGGGGCACACATTCTGGGAGAAAAACCGCCCATCGACGCCAACGACGGAAAGGGTCCCGATAGCGTGAAGTCCAAAGCCGAGATCCTCAAGTACCTGAAGGACTCCTTCGCCTATGCTCATAAAGCCGTTGCAAGCATTACCGATGCGAATGCCCTGGAATCGATTCCCTCTTCTGGCGGCAAATCAACGACGCGACTCAGCGTAGCTATGATCTTTTCCTGGCATGCTTTCGATCACTACGGTCAGATGGTGGAATATCTGCGCATGAACGGCATCGTGCCGCCGGCCAGCCGCAGTTAGAAACTATTTTGGCTAGAAATTATCTTGGTTAGAAACTATTTTCTCGTGCCCGGATGATGCTTCCGCCAGTCAACTCCATCGCGTCCACCGTGGAGTGCGATTTGCGTGAGGATGAGTTCAGCGGTGAGCCGTCGCTTGGTAAGGTGGGCGGCGATTCTCTGTTTCGCCTTCTTCGTTGGAACCTTTGGATCTAGGAACACCAGCACCGACGGGCCCGCTCCACTGAGTGCGGCGCCAAGAATGCCCGATTCTCCCGTGAGTTCCTTGACTGCGGGAAGCAACGGCGACAGCGGTGCGCGATAAGGCTGATGAATGCGGTCTTCGAGAGCTGAGGGTAGCAGGTCGGGCCGATCTTGCGTAAAGGCCGCGAGCAGCAGCATCGAGTTTTGAATGTTGGTAACCGCGTCAGCGCGTGAGTATTGAAATGGCAGCACGCGCCTGGCTTGCTCCGTCGAGAGCGGAGCATCTGGGACAACCAGCAGCAGCGGCCACTTCCCTTTCGGCTTCACTTCAACTACCTGCGCCTGCACCTGATTCGCCATGCGAGCGACCGTGAGCGCGCCCATCCAGCAAGCCGAAGCATTGTCGGGATGGTGTTCGCGCATGGAAGCTTCGCCGACAATGCGGTCATTCTTCCAGCGCAAATGTCCGAAATGTACCGCCAGCGCAATTCCAGCCAGGCGCGCAGCAGCAGACGATCCGCAACCTCGACCGATGGGAATCTCGTTTTCGATATGGATGCGCAAAGGTGCGATCTTGCGATTCTCGGATTCGAGGACCTCGCAATAAGTGGTAACGATCAGGTGATTCTCCATCCGGCCGCAGATCTGCGCGTCGCGGCCTTCAGCGGTTACAAAGAAGTCAGGAGCCCGTTCGGCGCGCAAGCGCAGGTGGAAATCGAGGGCAAGAGCAGCGGCGTCAAACGCAGGCCCTAGGTTAGCGGAGGTCGCCGGGAGCGCCAAGCGCAGCGAGCGATTTAAAGATGTGGGACGTGAAGGCATAGGTTAAAAGAGCAAGCTCCTCGGCAGCCAAAATGTGACCGAAACGACAGATATGGAAGGCTTTAGCCCGATCCGGCCTACGTAGAATCGCTAACGATCGGCAACACCGATTGAACTGTGTTTTATACACGAATTTGCAGCGAACTGCTACGGATTTCTCTCAGCCGCGTCGAGAGCCGCAATGACGGCCCCCAGATTGGCATCAAGCACAACGGGAGCCCGTTGCAGATGTTTCGCCCGCGCAGCCTCGGCCTCGTCAGATGTCCCAGTAAATAAGTCGCCGCGATGGAACTTAATCGTGAAGTCGGGATCCTTAAGAATGTGACCGGTCAGAATCAAGATGATCGACTCGCTGGACTTGACGAATCCGCTGCGGCGCAGCTTTTTGAGTCCAGCCAGCGTGACCGCGGAGGCAGGTTCGCACCCGATGCCATCGGCGCCGATTTCCGCCTTTGCGATAGCAATCTCGACCTCCGAAACCTCTTCGACTTCACCGCCAGTCGCCTGTAACACTCGCAAAGCTTTCTTCCATGATGCCGGATTGCCGATGCGTATGGCCGTCGCCAGTGTGTCGGCAGTCATCGGCTCGAGTTTCTTCCCTCCGAACTCTCGCACGCAACGATAGAACGGATTCGCGCCCCGCGCCTGAATGATGGAAAGCTTTGGCAGGCGCGAGATCAACTTGAGCTCATGCATCTCCAGCAGTGCCTTGCCGATGGCGGAACTATTTCCGAGATTGCCTCCGGGCACGATGATGTGGTCGGGCGGCTCCCATCCCAGCTGTTCGAGCAGCTCGATAGCGGCGGTTTTTTGCCCTTCGATGCGATAAGGATTCACCGAATTCAGCAGATAAACTGGCTTCTGGCGAACAAGATCGTTGAGGATGCGGACACATCCATCGAAATCGGTGCGGAGTTGGCACGTGAGCGCTCCATAGTCGAGCGACTGCGAGAGCTTGCCCCAGGAAATTTTGCCCTCCGGGATCAGCACCAGACTGTGCATGTCGCGACGCGCTGCATAGGCAGCCATGGATGCTGAAGTGTTCCCTGTAGAGGCACACGCAACCCAGCGGAATTTCTCCTGGTGCGCTGACGAGGCAGCAAAGGTCATGCCTGTGTCTTTGAACGATGCGGTCGGATTCATGCCCTGATGTTTGGCGCGAAGATTCTCGACTCCGGCTGCGCGCGCACACCGTGGCAAGTGATATAGCGGCGTATTGCCTTCGCGCAGCGTGATGACATGCTCTTTAGGAATGTGCGGAAGCAATTCGCGGAAGCGCCAGACTCCGCTCTGATCGAGCGGGTCGAGTGAGGTACGGCGGTTGAGCCAAAGAGATTTCAGCGCCGCGGGCTCAGGCGATTCAGATGGCCATCCGGGGAAAAAGAATTCCAGCAGATCCCCGCAGGAGATGCAACGAAAGTCCTGGCCTGCGGAATCAGGTGTGGCGCCGCACGCAATGCACCGCAGGCGGGAGACGGTTCCGGCAGTTTGAATAATCGACAAGTGGCTATGATCCAGTAGACAGCAGCAACTAAAACGCTCGCTCATTGACATGATACGGTACGCCTGCGGCGCGCGACGGGCGCCTTGCCGCAGTTGGGCACCGCAGGTAATCTAATGGCAAGAGTTCCAGATCAAAAGTTTTGCTAAGAAACAGGTTTATAAAGGAGAACATGGGCGCCGCTCGTTACATCTGGATACACGATTCTCTAAGACCCGCCAGCGAGGGCGTAGTTCCGTTTGTGAGTGCTGCGGTGCAGTATGGATTCGCCGTTTTTGAGGGAATTCGGTGCTACTCGACCGATAAAGGACCCGCCGTGTTCCGTATGGACGAGCACGTGGATCGCCTGCTCGACTCAGCTCACATCGTGGGCTTTCGCGAACTGCCCGTCACAGCGGAGCAGGTGAGGACGGCCATCAATCAGACGATTGCTGCAAACGAATTCTCGTCATGCTATATCCGTCCGATGATCTACCTTGATGGCGCGATGAGCCTGACCGTCGAGGCCGGCCAACCCCGCTTCGTGGTTGCGGTCTGGGAGTGGAAGGCTTTTCTAGGAGCGGAAGCAAAGGCACGCGGCATACGCGCAAATATCGCGTCATTCACGCGGCTGCATCCGAACATCATGATGACTAAGGCCAAAGTCTCGGGAAATTATGTGAGCTCCATCCTAGCCAAAACCGAGTCACAGCGTGCCGGATTCGACGAGGCAATCATGCTTGGGCCCGATGGATACGTGGCCGAGTGCACCGGCGAAAATCTCTTCCTCGTAAGAAATATCGCAGGAAACAATATTATTTACACCTCGCCGCGTGCTGGCATTCTCGAAGGAATAACCCGCGATACCTTAATCACGCTAGCTCGGGATCTGGGCTGCTCCGTGATCGAAGAGCCGATCTCACGCGATCAGCTTTATATTGCCGACGAAGTGTTTGTGTGTGGCACCGCGGCCGAAGTCGTCGCCCTGCGCGAAATTGATTTCCGCGCCATCGGCGATGGCAAGGCTGGTCCAGTAACGCGTGCCTTGCAACAGGAGTTCGACAAAGTGGTAAGTGGTCGGCACGCAAGATCCGCACAATGGCTGGCACCGGTTCCGGCGCTGAATAGCGCCGCGGTACGGAGCTAGTAAGGTCTAGCGTAGAGACGGGGCTTGCCCCGTCTCCCGCCACGGAATCGCAAACGAAGACGCAGCAGCCGTGTCTATAACGGAGATTTTGAGATGAAGAAACACAAGTTCCGCCAGGAAACCGAGGCCGTGCGCGGCGGCACCGACCTTGCCAAGAAGAATGGCCCGCTCTCCACGCCGATCTATCAGACTTCGACTTTCGAAGTCACTGATATGCAGGAGCAGGTACACGCCACTAATAGTGACAGCTTCTATACCCGCTACGGCAATCCCACGCATACCGTCGCTGAGAATGCTATCGCCGAACTCGAAGGCGCGGACGCCGCGCTGCTGTTCTCGTCGGGCATGGCCGCGATCACCACTTCGATTCTCACCCTAGTAAAGGCAGGCGATCACATCGTGGCGCAGCGCGACATCTATGGCGGCGCGATTAAGTTCTTCTCAAAGTGGCTTCCGAAGCTGGGGATAGAAACCACGTTTGTCGATACCAACGACATCGAGCAGCACGAGAGCGCAATCCGCCCCAACACCAAGATCCTCTACGTCGAGTCGCCAACGAATCCGACGGTGCGCGTAGTTGATCTGGAGAAGATTGCCGCATTAGCGCGCAAGCATAACTTGATCACGGCAATCGATTCGACCTTTTCAACACCCATTAACTGCCGTCCCGCGGAATGGGGCATCGATCTGGTGCTGCATTCCGGAACGAAATATTTTGGCGGACATTCCGACCTGATCTGTGGCGTGGCCGCCGGGCAACGCGATTTAATCGACCAGATTCATCAAGCGCGCACAACGTTCGGCGGCTGCATCGATCCGCACGCCGCGTTTCTGCTGCTACGCGGCATCAAGACGCTAGCCGTTCGTGTTGAGCGCCAGAACGAAAGCGCGTTGCGGATTGCAGAGTTCCTGAACCGTCATCCAAGCGTGGCGAAAGTGCATTATCCGCTGTTGAAGGCGCATCCGGACTACGCCATCGCAAAGAAACAAATGACGGGCGCTGGCGGCGTCGTAAGCTTCGAGGTGAAAGGCAACGGTGCCGACGCCTGTCGCGTGGCCGAAGCGCTGAATCTGTTCACTCTGGCGCCCAGCCTCGGCGGAGTGGATTCGCTGGTGACCATCCCGGTGCTCACTTCGCACTATCTAGTCGACCCCGAACTGCTCAAAAAGATGGGCGTGACTGAACAGATGATCCGGTTATCGGTGGGTATCGAACATGCTGATGATCTGATCGCCGATCTGGAAAAAGGTCTGGCGGTGCTGAGTCACACACGGAAAGAGGCAGCGGTGGCAGACTAAGACGGCGCGGTCCGTCCATCGTCTTTGAGTCGCGAAGTTAAGTTCAAAAAGAAAATCCTGGCTCGTTGCGAGCCAGGATTTTCTAGTTTGCACTGTGTGTTCAGCTAGAAGATGAACTTCACCGCAAATTGCAGGATGCGGGGAAGGTGCGTGCCGCTCGGACGGAAAAGCGGATTGCCCGCGTTAGGGCCGGTCGCACACGAGGGATCTCCGGCTGAGTTGTTCGCTCCACCGTAGCAGCTAATCCCATTCGTAGAGGTGCCAAATCCACCGTTGTTCGCGGCCGAACCGGCATCGCCACCCAGCCAGTTGTATTCGACATGATTGAACACGTTGAACGCCTCAACACGGAACTCAAAGAACTTGCTCTCGGTGACCGGGATATGCTTCATCAGCGCCATATCGAAGTTCGTACGCCAGGGATTGCGCAGAATATTTCTCCCCGCATCGCCGAAGGTCAATCCCGTGGGTTGAACAAATGCTGTTGGGTTGAAGAGCAGGGGACCGTAGCCATTGCCGGTAAGATCTCCTCCAAAGGCCGCGCTCGAAACTCCCGACCTTGGATTGCCCACGAGGTCGGGGTAGGAGCCTCCGGTAGCGATGGAGTTAGCTACTCCTGCGTTGTCACCCGTCACTCCTTGATAGCCCAAATTGTAAACGCTAAACGGCGTTCCGCTTTGAATCAGGGTAATACCCGACCACTCCCAGTTTCCCAGCAGTGTGCGCGCCAAGCCCCTTTGTTTGAAGAAGGGTTCATCGTAAACATAAGCGATGCTGATGTTGTGAGTTTGGTCGAAATTAGAACTGGCACGGTACGCGTTGAGGTTGTAGGCATTCACGAAGCCGGTGTCTGCACCGTCCGAGGAATCGTCAATCGAGTGGCTGTAAGTGTAAGCGGCGGTCAATTCGAGACCACCGATGTTATGTCGGAGCGAACCTTGCAGCGCGTTGTAGTTTGAAGATGCTGTCTGATCCTTACGTGTAATGCTGCCGATTCCTGCGTAAGGAACGTAGAAGCTTCCGGGGGAAACGCCATAATTATTAGTGACGCCGCAGGCTACCGCAAGATTGTTTGCCCAACTTCCCGTCACCGTCTGGCTATTCACGGTTGCGGTCGCATTCACTTCGTTTGGATCAGTGTTGAAATTGACGTTGCCACAATCCGTAGGTGTAATGGGCTGGTGAACGTTATAGGGATTCTGGCCAGAGTACGGCTGGATCTGATTCAACTCGTACTCGCGGGTCAGGTGAACGCCCGTCGTGCCAACGTAAGAAACAGTGGCGACCGTTCCTTTTCCGAGATCGTGCTGAACATCGAAATGCCACTGCTGCACATATGGCCAAGTGGCTTTGCTGGGTATCGACACAAAAGTTAGTGGCGCCGTAGCTCCTACCAAACCCAGGAGCGAAGGATTGACCGCGGCATAACTGGTCTGCGGCCCCGGAATACTCGTGATCTGCGTATTGATGTTGTATTGCTCGAGCGACTCGGTATTGGCTTCGTTGCCGTTGGTGTGCTCGAAGAAGATGCCGTAGCCTCCACGAATCGCCCACTTACCATCACCGACCGGATCAAAGGCAAAACCCACACGCGGCGCCGGGTTAATCCAGTGATTCGTCATGCAGCCCTCAGGAGAACCGGGTGTTACGCCGCACTGCACCCACCCGTTGTACGGAGTTCCTGTGACCAGCCCGGTCGTGGGATCTACGCCGCTCGCTCCTGGAACGTAGAAACTCGGGTCGAAGTTGTAAGCCAAGTTATTTTCTTCGCTATATCTGCCGAAGAAGCTCATGCGCAGACCCAGGTTCAAAGTCAGACGCTTGGTGGCGTGCCAGTCATCCTGAAGATAAGCTTCGTAGATGTCGTAATGCTCATGCACCTTATACGCGGCCTGTTCCTGGGTAAAGTTCGCGACATTGCCGAGCAGCAGATCAGCGAAGGCATTCCCACTCGTGACGGCGTTGGAGTTGGTAAACGACGTTAGGCCGTTCACACCGGTCCCAGGCTGCGGAATTTCGTTCTTGTGAGCGTCGACCCAGTAAACGCCAAACTGTATGTTGTGCGTGCCCACGATCTTGGTCATATTGTCGCGGTAAGTAAATGTCGGGTTTGAATTCAACGGGCCGTTCGGGACGTAGCCGGGGTCTTCGATAAAACCGCCCGCAAAGATACCGCCGCTCAGGCTTACACCGGGCGCTTCACCCTGATAGGGGATCCCGCTAGGATTGTTGGAATTATTAAACAGGCCATATGTATTCGGGATGTTGCCGCGCTGCCAGGCTCCGGTTAGGTTCGTCGAAATGTGGTCGGTGGTGTAGCTGGCGACGAAATCGTTGAGCAGCGTGGGAGAAATCGTGGCCGTCAGATGCGCCACCATGCTGACGCCGGGATTCTTGAAATTTGTCCCAATCGTAGGGAAGCTGGTTCCGTCCGTCCACAGAGGCGTGGGATATGCCTCAACCCATGAATCGTGAATATAGCGGAAGCTAGCGCGAACATTGTTGGTGATGTTGTGATCGATTCTGAACAATTCCTGACGCCAGTTCATGGGCAGCGAAGGGCTCGCATTCCATGAGTTTGGTCCGGCATTCGGTGCCGGGATCATATTCAGATAGGCAGCGACGATAGGACCACCTACGGGGTCGCTGGCGATGGGCACTTGGTAGTTCGGGTAATAGAGGCCTGTACTGGTGTCGACGGGACAGTCTGGGAAAGCAGGATTGACGGCTAAACCCGACGCTGGACATACGTCGCTAAAGTTCCCGGTACGCTCGGGTGCTGAGGGGACGATGGTCGTGGAGAAGGGGTTCGGGGTGATCTCTCGGCGCCATTCTTCCGACCAGAAGAAAAATGTCTTTTGCTTGTCGGTATTGTAGAGGTGGGGAATAAAAACCGGACCGCCGATGGTGAAGCCAAAGTCATTCTTTTTGTATGCCGGAACGTAACCGATGAATTCTTGTTGCGCATTAAAAGCGTCGTTGCGCACGAACTCGTAGACGTCGCCGTGGAATTGACTGGTCCCCGATTTGGTTTCGACTTCGACCGTGCCGGAGCCGCTCTTGCCATATTGCGCGCCGTAGTTCGATGTCAGTACTTTGGCTTCGGCAATTGCATCAATGCTCGGGTAGACGTTGAGTGTGGTATTGCTGCCATTGTCCAGCGCGTCGCCGCCATCGATTTCGAAGTTGTTGTATTCAGTGCGGCCGCCGTTGATGCTGAAAGCCACGGTGGAGGCTCCCGGCTCGCCTTCATCGGCGCCAGATTGATTGGTAACGCCTGGCGACAACGCAACCAGTTGAGTGAAGTCGCGCCCGTTCAGTTGCAGCTGGCTGATTTCGTGGCCGCTGATCGTATTGCTCAAGTCCGAAGATTCTGTCTCCACCTGGGCCACGGACGTGCCCTGCACCAAAACTTCAGTGCTCGCAGTGCCCACTTCCAGAGCCACATCGATGCGAGCCTTCTGGGCAATATCCAAGGCAACGCCCTTGGCGACAAACTTCTTGAAGCCTTGTGCCGTAACGGTAATATCGTACGAAGCGGGAGCCGGCAACGCGGGAACTGAATATTCGCCATCGGAATTAGCGACGGTAGTCCGGTCGATGCCGTGCGCGGCATTGGTAACTGCGACCTGCGCTCCCCCTACTACAGCGCCGCTGGAATCGCGAACCGTTCCCGTCACAGAAGCGTTGTCTTGAGCATGTACAAACGCCGCCGAAAGCGCCAGCATCGCTACCGCGATTAAACGAATCCTCATATCCGATTTCCTCTCGCCGATTCAACGCAGAACTATATCCAGACTGGTATTGTGCCGGACGCCCCGCTTCATTCGCCTTACCGGCGACACCAGCGTTCAAAATTTTCAAAAACAGCCAAATACCTTTATTAAAACGTATCAATACTGCTTGAGTAGTTTCTCTCTGTCAAGAGAAAATACTCCTTTTGCGTTACTTCACCGTGTGCGTCGACTCCCGCACAATCAACTCGGGAACGATTCTGCGGTGAATGGTACGAATCGGTTTTTTTTCTAGACCGGCATTGATCGCTTCGAGCACGATCGTAGCCGCGGCCGTGCCCATAATTTCCATAGGTTGGCGCACCGTGGTCAGCGCCGGAGAATAGATGGCCGACGGGGAAACGTCGTCAAAGCCGATCACCGAGCACTGTTCAGGGACACGAATGCCAGCTTTGCCCAATGCACGAATAGCGCCAAAGGCAGTCATGTCGTCAAAGGCCATTAACGCGGTGAAAGGACGGCGGCGGTGCAGCAATTCCTCCGTTAATTTGTATCCTTGTTCAAAACTTGAAAACGGATCTCCAGATTCTGGTAGATCGACGATCAACCGAGAATCAAGTTCCATGTCACGTTCGCGGGCAAGCGCCCGTACCCCACGCCACCGCGGTTCGGTGTCTGACAACTGGTGTGGACCACGAATGAACGCAATCTTGCGATGGCCAAGCGAGTGGAGATGTTCGAGCGCCGCACGCGCACCCGCCGTGTTGTCTACGATTACCGAGCTGATTTTGTCGTTCTTGAGTTCGCGGCCCACGGTCGCGGTCGGGATATTGTTCTTTTCCAGATCGGCGAGAACATTGATATCGACGAATAGCCAGTTCGCCAGCACAACCAGCCCTTCGATGCGGCGGTCGAGTAACATCTCAAGATAGCGCTCAAAGCGGCTGCGTTCGTTGTGGACATCGGTGAGAATGGGAAGGAATGACGACTGGTACAGAGTGTTCTCGATTCCACGGAGCACGAGCGTGCAGTAAGGATCGGTCATGTCAAACACCATGACGCCGACGGTGTGACTGCGCCGGCCCCGCAACGAACGCGCAAACGGGTTAGGACGGTAGCCGAGCTGCTGAGCGGCTTTTTGAATGCGCGCCTTCGTGGTATCGGGAATATAGCGCGCCAGCGGCGCGTTGTTCAGTACGATGGAAACAGTAGCCGACGAAAATCCACTGCGTTCGGCGACATCGCGGATAGTGACCGCTGACGAGCGCGACTTCTTGCGAGAGGGCTCGGATGTGCGGCGGGATTTCGCCGACGACGTATTTCGCGTAGGCTTCGAATCAGAAGATTCCATGGACTCCTTGAATTTCAGCCTCTTGCTGGCGGACACTACAGGACGATGAATCGAGTGTCAAGCATCCCCGCGCTGGTTGTTGCTTTCTTCCTGCTTTTTTTTGCACGCGGTTCAAGCGCTCAAAATGCGGCAGCGCACGATCCACAGAAGTTGTTTGAAGCGGGAGAAGCCGCGCTGCACACGGGCAAACTGGATGAAGCCCAGCGGGACTTCCAGCAGGTCGTGGCGATCAACCCCACCGTTGCCGGAGCTTACGCCAATCTTGGCGTGATCCACATGCGCCGCAAGCAGTGGCCGCAGGCTCTCGAAATGCTCCGCAAGGCCGAGAAACTCGCTCCGGATATTGCTGGAATTCGCTTGAACATCGGCCTTGCATATTTCCGGCAGAACGATTTCGCTCGGGCGATTCAGCCATTCGAATCGGTTGTGCGGCAGTCACCCGACTCTTTTCAAGCTCGTTATTTACTCGGGCTGTGCTACTTCTTCAACGATCGCTGGACAGATGCGATCGGCACGCTCGAACCATTGTGGGCGCAGGCGTCAAATCAACTCAATTATCTCTACGTACTGGATATTGCGGCATACAAATCCAAGAACACCGCGCTGGAAGAAAAAGCCGGGGCGCGGCTGGCTGAGATTGGAGAAGGTTCTCCGGAATTTCATTTGCTGATGGGCAAAGCGCACCTGAATCGCGGAGAATATGACGACGCGATAAGGGACTTGCAAGCTGCCGCACAGGCCGATCCGAAGCTTCCCTTCGTACACTTCAATCTCGGTCTTACGTATTTACATAAGCAGGACTACGACCACGCACGCGAGGAATTTCACAAGGACATCGCAGTAGAGCCAGATGTTCAATTCAACTATGAGCAGTTAGGTGGCCTGGAATCAGTGGCTGGAAACGACGACGAAGCGTCTAAGAACTATCGCAGTGCGTTGAAGCTCGACCCACAAATGGTCACCTCGCACCTCGGCTTGGCGAAGGTTGAAGAACGTCAGCATCATTATGCCGAGGCGCTGTCCGAACTGAATCAAGTTGTTCGACTCGACCCAGGAAATTCCGGCGCACGTTATCTGCGCGGTCAGGTGCTGGTGCGGATGGGACGAGAAAAAGAGGGCCGCGAGGAGCTAGCATCGGCAACCAAGATGATGAATGAAAAGCGGGCGGCACGGCACAAGGAATTGGAAGGAGACACGGTGCCGAGTCCAGAATTGGCACGCGAGCCGCAGTAGAAAATCGACCGCTCAATGCGCAGCTTGCACGCACTCCAGAATTTCACCTTCGGTCAGCGTGTGGTCGCTACCCTTGGCGCGTTTGTAGATGCGCTCGACAACCTCATCGCTCGCGGGAAGCCCGCGCCGCTCCAGCCAGAAAAGAACATTCGATTTCCCGCTCATCGGACCTATATCAATAACCTGTTCGAGTCCGAAGTAGTGCGAAGGCACTCCTGAATACACCGCGTTCGCAAGTTCGATGTCTTTTTTCTTATACGCTTTGATCACAGCTGCGGCATGAACGCCGGTCGCGGTGCGAAACGCATCCCCGCCAACCACTGGGTAATTCGCCGGAATCGGAACGCCCGTGGCTACAGAAACAGCCTCACAATATTGCTTGAGTTTGGTCAGATCCTGTCGATCCCATGGCGCGACACCCATGAGTTTGAGATTGACCAGCATCTGATCCATCTGCGTGTTGCCAACGCGCTCCCCGATCCCAAGCGCCGTCGCATGGACACAGCCTGCACCTGCCACCAAAGCCGCCATCGAATTAGCGATCGCCAATCCTCGGTCGCAGTGTCCATGCCAATCGACGCGAATTTTTTCACCGGAAGGTTTAACCACTTCTTCGAGGACGAACTTGACGAGCGCCGCCGCACCCACAGGCGTGACGTGCCCAGTCGTGTCGCAGAGCACCAGCGTGCGCGCGCCACAGTTGATAGCCGCCGAATTCAGTTGTTTCACCGTCGCCGGATCGCAGCGAGTCGTATCTTCGGTGACGTACATAACTTCGAGGCCAAGTGAAACCGCATATTTGACGGCCTTTTCGGTGGTTTGAAGCAAGAAGTCGCCGTCCCAACCTTCAGCGTAGCGGCGAATCGGACTTGATCCGATAAACGCGGCGACTTCAATGGGCAGTCCCGTCTTCTGGACGATCTCAGCGATAGGACGAATATCGTTCTCGACCGTGCGCGCGGCGCAGTACGCCGTGATCTTCATTTTGTTAGCGACGATTTCGTGCGCCAGCGCGGTAACGTGCTCGACCGCGCGGGCGCCGGCTCCCGGAAGTCCAAGGTCGAGCGTGTTAATGCCCAACGACTCCATCAAGTGCAGGATTTCGATCTTCTCCTCGATCGAAGGGTCGCGGACGGAAGGCGATTGCAACCCGTCGCGCAACGTCTCATCAGTCAGACGCACTGGCCCTGCCGGATGCGGCGGTGTAAGGTTTTGACGATTCCAGTCGTAGATGAGTTCAGAAGTGTCCACGCCGATTTCAACCTATTCTACTATCCATCCTTCTGACTTCTTCCAGAGACGAAATCGCGCCTCGTCAAAACTGCTTACGCGGCACCGCCTGGTCTGCGCCGACGCGTCCCATCGTGATTTCGGCGACGAAATAATTTTCGCCCTTCATCGGAACCCCAGCCATCCGCCGCAGCATCGCGATCTGACCGACGTGCGTAAGCGCGTCGGCTATTGGCCCTTGAAACAGTTTTTCAGCCGAGACTTGCAACGGTTTGTCCGACGCCAGATAGTCGTCCAATTTTTTCAGGGCGGCGAAGAAACGCTCACATTCCTTTTCCCACGGCAGCGGAAGCGAGTCATGCCATTCGCGTCGGCCCTCCGACATGGCGAGCGCCCAGTCCATCAAGTCTCCAATATGCGCAAGGATCTTCGCCGGCGTTCGCTCCGTTTCATCCGAGTCGTAGTCGGCAAAGTTCGGCCCTGCATCGCGGATGGCCTTCGCGCCACGATAGGCCAGGGTTGCAAGGGTGTGGCGGAGGAATGTACGAGTTTCGCTCATGAGTAGATCACTCTCCGTATGTCGTCATCCTCAGCGGCGTGAAGGACGACCTATGTCCTTGCACGCAGCGCCGGAATTATAGGACGCGGCACTCGCAAATGATGACGAATTCTATTTACGTCGTTCCAACGTTAAAGCTTTCGGCGCCACAGCGCTCCAGCCGCGCGTGCTGCGGCTTTCAGCTTCTCTCGCAGCGGCAGCGCATAGAGCAGATCGAGCAAGCTTTCCATCTCGCCGCCGAATCCACCACCGTATCCAAACCACCAGATTTTTTTTATCCGGGGAAGCCCGTCGCTGTCGACATACTTCACGCGCACCATTTCTTCCAGTCCCCAACGTCCATGCGTACGCCCCAGGCCACTAGCCTTTACGCCGCCGTGCGGAGCTTCGCTGATGCTGAAACACGACACCGCGTCGTTCACCATGACAGTACCGGCATTGATCTGGCGAGCCAACCGTTCTCCACGGGCTCGATCGCGTGTCCAGATGCTGGCGGCTAATCCGAAATCGGAATCGTTCGCTCGGCGCACGGCTTCAGTTTCTTCGCGAAACGGAGTAACCGGCAGCACCGGGCCGAAAGTCTCTTCCTGCATCACGCGCATATTGTGATCAACATCGGCCAAAACTGTAGGCGCAAAAAATGTCGGGCCGAGTTCGCGCAATCGTGTACCTCCGACCAACACGCGAGCACCACGCTGCTTCGCATCTTCAATTTGCGTTTCCACAACACGAACTTGCCGCTCGTGGATCATGGGGCCGATTTCGGAGGCCGGATCCATGCCATTGCCGACGCGCAGCTTGCGCACCTTCTCGGCGCAAGCTTCTAAGAACACGGAGTACAAACTCTGATGCACGTAGCAGCGTTCGACCGACAAACAAGTCTGCCCAGCGTTCATGAAAGCTCCCCAGACTGCGCCGCTCGACGCGACATCAATGTCAGCATCTTCGAGCACAATCATCGGGTCTTTTCCGCCGAGTTCTAGCACCACCGGGAGCAGTCGTTCGGCGGCGACCTGCGCGATTCGCCGACCCGTGGTGACACTTCCCGTGAAAATCAGTTTGCTGATTTCACTTCTCACCAGCGCCGCCCCGGTCTCGCCATCGCCTGGAAGCACCTGGAAAATGTCATCAGGAACTCCAGCCTCGCGCAGCAGTGCCTGTAGTTCAAGCGCGATTAGGGGCGTCAACTCAGAGGGCTTGAGCACAACCGCATTGCCCGCAACCAGAGCCGCCAGCGCTTCAGTCGCTGGAATCGAAAAAGGATAATTCCATGGCGAGATGATTCCCACTACACCGTAGGGCTCGCGCAGAATCCGCCCTGACTTGGTCTTCATCGCAAGATTGCCATGCGTCAACTTCTCTTCGCGCAGAATGGCAAACGCGTTCTCGATAAGGAAGCGCGTCGCATCCAGCACAACCAAGACCTCTGTAAGCAACGCCTCGACCAAAGGCTTGCCTGCTTCCTGCGTTATGCGGCGCGCAATGTCGGTTTTATGCGCGAGAAGAATCTGCTGGAAACGACGCATTACCTTGACGCGATTGTGGATGCCCCAGGCATCCCACTCGAGCTGTGCAGCATGCGCGCGGGCCACCGCAGCGCGCACTTCAGTCGGACCAGCACTATCGAGTTCGCCGAGAACTTCGCCCGTCGCCGGGTTCACCGAGGCGATACGAGAGACGGCGAATTCAGCGTTGATGGCCATCTGCAGAGAAGTGTACGCGGGACAGAAGATCCGTACCAGAGTTTCCCATCTTCTGAAATAAGCTTTGCCTCAGTATCCCACTTCGACCAGATATAACCCGCTGGCAGGCGCAGTCGGCCCGGCCGCAGTGCGCTCTCGAGCAATAAGAATGCGGCGTAAATCTTCCCGGCTGATAGTTCCCTTTCCGACGAGTAAAAATGTGCCAACCAGATTCCTCACCATGTGATGAAGAAATCCGCTGCCGCGAACCGTATAGATCAACTCGTCACCGTCGCGCGTCCAACTGGATGCGAAGATCGTCCGGATGTTAGTCGTGTGAACCGCGGTTGTCGGAACCTCGGTTGTCGGAACGCCAGCCGCGGCGCTTTCCTCACCAGCCATCCGTTCCATCCGCTCTGGATCCACCGCCGCAAACGAAGTGAAATCATGCTCTCCCACAACCACGCCAACGGCTTCAACCATCGCCGATTCCTCCAGCGGATAAGGGTAATGCCAAACGTACCGCGCCAAAAATGGCGGACAGACCGCTCCGCGATACATGCGGTAGCGATAAGTCTTGGCGCGCGCCGACTTGCGCGCATGAAACTCGGGCCCAACCTCCGTCACTTCGAGCACCCGGATCGACGCCGGCAAAATGTCATTCAGTGCCCGCATCCAGTTTTCCGCCGGAATTGGTGACGCGGTCGCAAAGCTCGCCACCTGGGCCAGCGCATGCACACCCGCGTCCGTGCGACCGGAACCCTGAGGCAGTACATTTTCCCCGCTCAGCCGTCCAATGGCTGAGGCCAGCGTGCCTTGAATGGTCATCCGGCCAGGCTGCACCTGCCAGCCAGCAAACTCGGAGCCATCATAAGAAAGGGTCAGTCTGAGATTACGCACGATCTTTTTCGAGTCCTTAGCTGTCTGAGAATCATCGTATTTGTTTACAGAGCTTTAGCGCCGTCGCTAGCCGGTGTCATTGCCGAGTGCAATGGCCCGTCAGCTATACTATTTCACTAACGATCACTCTTTCACTAAATGGAAAAGATTGCCTTTGCCCAGCATTGCAAGGAGAGGACTGCCAGGGAAAAGATTGCTAGGAACTCTCGCCCGTCGTTCTGCGTATTAACCAGAGTTGGAAGAAGAAGTTAGGAAAACTGCGGACACCTGTGTCCGTTCCTCTCGAGCCCGATCGCTTGAGTCCGGACGATCTCATTCCGATCGATTTTGAGTTTGAACTTTTGAGTTCGATCTTATGGAGATGATGCGAATGCAACGTTCTATTCTGTCGACTGCGTTTCAACGAGCCGCTGCCCTTTTGCTGGCCGCCACTATGGTACCTGCTGGATGGGCGCAAGATGCCTCTCCCGTGCCCAGTGCGCCATCGGCACAGATGCCGGCGCAAAAGGCGGTCTCGTCATCGTCGCAGCCGTTCGACGTGCAGGAATATTCGAAACCACAGTCGCACTTCCCCAATCCTATTGCTCCTTATACGGCGCGACATGTGGCGCCGCCAAACCTCGCCAATACGCCGCGCATCGACCAACTTATGCAGGATGGCAAACTCTATATCTCGATGAACGATGCGGTCGCCCTGGCTCTCGAAAATAACCTCGATATCGCCATCGCGCGCTATAACCTGAACATCGCCGATACCGACATCTGGCGTGCCAAATCAGGTGCCAACACCATTCTCGGCGTTAATAATGGTGTGATACAGAACACGCCAGGCGGTGGCGTCGGCGGTCTTGGCACGCAGGTCGGTTCGGGTCAGGGTGGAACGTCAGTCGGTGCCGGCGGCGCCGGTGCTGGCGCAGGCGGCCTGGTAATATCGACTCTTGGCAGCGGCCCGCTCATCACCAGCTTCGATCCCATCCTCACGGGCACACTCCAGATCGACCATAATACTCTCCTCTCATCCAGTATTTTCACTCCTCTTTCTCCCTTAAACACCACTACGGGAAACTTTGCGTATCAACAGGGCTTTGCCTGGGGCACCAATCTGTCCGTAGGCTTTAACAACACCCGCCAGACTGCGGGGAATGCACCTTTCACAACCCTGAGTCCGCAACTCAACTCTAGTTTCAATTTCAAGCTGACCCAGCACCTGTTGCAGGGCTTCGGATTTGCCGCGAACAATCGCTTTATTCAGATTGCCAAGAATGATCGTGAAATCTCCGACGTGGCGTTCCGCCTGCAAATCATTACTACCGTCGACCAGATCGAAAACATGTACTGGGACCTGGTGTACAACTACGAGAACGTTAGGGTTCAAAAGGAGCAACTGGCTTTCGCTCAAAAGACTCTCTCCGATACCAGGAAGCAGGTAGAAATCGGGACGCTGGCGCCGATCGAAGTGGTGCGGGCGCAGAGTACCGTCGCCAGCGATCAGCAAACCCTGACCGTGGCCCTCACCAATCTGCAGTTGCAACAGTTGTTGATGAAGAATGCTCTCAGCCGTTCGCTGGTCGATCCACTACTGGCAGACGCTGAAGTAATTCCTACTTCCACGATGAATTTGTCCGCCGAGGAGGCGGTTGTCCCCACTCAAGACTTGGTAAATGATGCGCTCAGTCATCGTCCGGAACTCGCGGAACAGCGTATCAATCTCACGAACACGGAGATCAGTAACAAGGCGATCCGGAGCGCCTTGCTCCCCTCTGTAGATCTGTTCGCCTATTACAGTGGCCAGGGCCTCGGAGGATCGCAAAACCCGACGAACCTCTGCGTAAATCAGAACCCACCACAGACGGGTCTTTGCGCTGGACCAAATCCCGCAGCCCCAGGACCGCCCCTGATCCCGGTCGCTCCGACTGTTAGTTACGGTGGCACCTTAAATCAGCTCATTAATTCGACCGCACCCGACAAAGGCGTGGGAGTAAACATTAATATCCCGCTACGAAACCGAGCGGCTCAGTCGGTGCAGGTGCGCTCTGAATTCGAATACCGTCAAGCCCAGTTACGTATCCAGCAGATCGAGAATCAGATCCGCATAGAAGTGCGCAATGCGCAGTTCGGGGTGCAGCAGAATCGAGCCAGCGTCGATTCCGCACAAGCGGCCGTGGATCTGGCTCGCCAGTCTCTCGACGCCGAACAAAAGAAGTACGCGCTTGGCGCATCCACTTCAACTCTCGTGCTGCAGAACCAGACAGCCCTAACCCAGGCCGAAGTGACGCTCGTCTCTGCCAAAGCGCTGTATGAAAAAGCAGAAGTCGAACTGGATCGGTCCATCGGTCTCCTGCTCGATCACGCAGGTATCATGATCGCCGATGCCGTGCGGGGTCAGGTCACGCACACCCCGAATATTCCCCACGTGGCGCCGCGGCCAGCCGAACAGCAAGTCCCGGCGAACGCGCCGGCGCAACCGCAACAGTAGCACCACAAGACACTATCGATGGATCGCCGGGCGTCCTCGCTCGGCGTTTCCCTTTTGCGCGTTTTTCTTTTGCCGCCTGACGCCTCTCGCGTATCCTCTCTCCGTGACGCTTTATGCGATCGGCAAGGCAAGTGTAGAGAAGGCTAGTGTGGGGACGGGCGACCCCGCCCGTCCAAGCCGAGCACAGCTCGGCAGGTACTCCGTCAGCAGCGGCAGGAGCCTCGCGTGATCCTCTCCGTAGTAATCATCACCCACAACGAAGAGGCCAACCTCGGACGCACTCTGGCCAGCGTGCAGCGGCTAGTCGCCCACGGCAAAGGCGAGATCATCGTAGTCGACTCCAACTCAACCGACCGCACCGTCGAAATAGCAAGATCGTATGACGCGAAAGTTTTCATCGAAGAATGGAAAGGCTACGCCGCGCAGAAAAATTCAGCGCTCGACAAAGCAACGGGCGATTGGATTTTAAGTTTGGATGCGGATGAAGAAGTTGGGCCGGACCTTGCTGCTGAACTCGAGAATCATGAAGCGATCAGCGCGATCAATCCGGCAGAGCGTGCCCACAATTGGTGCCTGACGGTAGAGCAAGCATCCGCTGGATCAAGGCATCTCGACAAAATCAAGGGTATGCCGGCTGGCTATTGGATTCCCCGCAAGAATCACTTTCTCGGCCGATGGATCGAGCATGGTGGATTCTGGCCTGATCCGAAGCTGCGTCTCTTCCGTCGCGGTGCCGGCACTTTCGAGAACCGAGCGGTTCATGAGGACATTCAACTCAATGGGCCAACCAGCAGCCTGCAAGGCTCTCTACTCCACCACTCCTACCCCACTCTCGCCGACTACATCGACCACATGAACCGCTACTCCTCCCTCGGCGCGGAGATGGCAGTCGCCAAAGGCCAACAAGGCTTCAGCCTCTTCAACATCGTCCTGCGCCCACTAGCAACATTCATCTATAACTATTTTTTCCGCCTCGGATTTCTCGATGGCCGCGAAGGCTTGCTCCTGCACCTCTACCACGCGGTTTACGTCTCGTGGAAATATGCGAAGGCATGGGAACTCACGCATAAGCAAGAATAGAAATAGCCATGCTGGCCTGCGCTTCCAGGTAAGGCCACAGCCGGACAATCTGTGCTCCACGTTTCTTGTTTTCAAATTTTTTCCCGGTCCGGGGCAACTTCCATTAGGAAAGCGGGTTTCATTCAGACGAAGCTAGAGCGCTTCCGGGTTGGGGTCGCAGGAGTGAAACGATGAATCGCTCGACGTAGCTCATCTGCGTTGAGGCTTTCATCTACCAAATTAGCGCCGCACCTTTCCAACACTTAGACAACCTTAAGGAGACTTATGAAACTTCGCACACGTGTCGTTCTGCAGCTCGCAACCTTGTCTCTGGCTCTGGGCGCCTCTGCCCTCGCCCAAAATAACGCTTACCTTTACATCGTGCATGGCATTCCCGGCCGCGATGTTGCCTCTAATCTCAACCCCGGCCTGCCCATCGACATTTCGATTGGCGGCAAGTGTCCTACGCATGGTCTGACGTTCGGCAGCACAACTGGTCCTTACACGCTCGCTCCCGGAACGTACGACGTCCAGATCAGCCCGGCTAATACCTTGGCGCCTTGCACGAATACACCATTGATTGACTCGTCGGTAACTCTGGGCCCGGGTGCAAATGTGTCGGCTGTAGCCGCGATCAGTAGCGGTCAACCTGCCGTGCTTACTTTCACCGATAACTTCTCACCAGTAGCGTCCGGCGATGCCCATTTCGTCTTCGCTCAATCTGCCGATGCTCCAGCCTTGCAAGCGACGCTGACGCAATTGGATGTTAAGAGCCCCAAAACCTACACCGTAACCGCGAATCCTGATACAGAGCAGGGGATATTCATACCGGCCGGCACCTATCTCGTGCAGATCGTCGCCTCCGGCACCACAACCATTTTGACATCGCAGAACATCAGTCTTCCGGATCAGTCCGCGACGTTTAGCTATGCAGCCGGTGAAGCAGCGAATAATTCCGTGGGATTGGTCAACCGCACTATCCGAGACGTATTCTAGTCTTCAGATTCTCAAGGGATTCTAAACAGGGCCGTCTTCGGGCGGCCCGTTTTTATGAAGACGATGTAATTAGAAACGCAAATGCAAAAATGCTTCACCGTATCTTCCGCAGGTCTCCCTATTCCCGCAGTGTAACGCGCATAATGTCGTACTTTACTTCCACCAGCCGTTGCGGAAACTTCGCCTCTACATAAGCCTTCACGTCACCAACCGAGGGAATTCCATCCCGTCCCGTCAATCCGCGTGCGTCATCGAGCAGGATCATGTGCGGGTACGGATGGCTAAGAATCATCTCCAACTCCGCCGACAGGCGCTGCTCATTCGTTCGAATTCCAACCCAGCCGTAGTAACCGGCGTCGAGCCAGAACAGTGCCGGGCCTGTCAATAATGCGAGCACCTCGGGCATAACAACGCGGCTATCTCCACAAAAGATTCGCACATATTCATCGCGCGCGAATTTGCGTGTGGCCCGCTCCGCTAATACCGGAACGTACTCGATGGAGTAGATACGATCGAAACGATTCTTCATAGCCGCAACCATCTCGCCGTAGTAAGTTCCAGTTTCGACCAATGTCCGCAGCTTGAATTTCTCGCCGTATTCGCGCACCACTTTCTGCTTCAACAGATGCGGAGAACGCGCCGGTCGTCCGCGCAATATCCAGTACCAGTAGTCTGGATAATGGCCCAATGCCTTATACACGCCGTAGAACGGAGTACGCTGCAACAGACGCCGAAAAGCTCTCAGATTCCCTCCGCGGAAAGAAGACAAGCATAGGTGCGCAATAAAACAAGCGTCAAGCGCTTGCTTCAGAATTTGACTTCACCAACCGCTCGGTCGGTTGCGCCATTTTGCAGCATGGCAATCGCTCCTCTATCATCAACTGAGAGTGGCAACTAACGCGGTGGACTGAATGCCAGAGAAACCAAGAGCCGATGTGCGCAAGACGATCACCGAAAGCCCGATTTCTGATGTCTTCGAAGGGCGTCATCCCACCGATTCTGAAAAAGATTGGGCCGAGAAGACTCTAGCGCCCACCCTCGACAAGGCTCCCGAAAAACCGATCGGCGCTGCCACCGGGACTAATCTCGACGAACACGGCCATGCGCGTTTTAGCACAATCTCCAACGCTCCAATCCGCCGCCTCTACACTCAGGCCGATCTTCCCGCCGACTGGAATTACGATCAATACCTCGGCTATCCCGGCCAACCGCCCTACACGCGCGGGATTCACGCTACTGGCTATCGTGGCAAGCTTTGGACGATGCGCATGTTCTCCGGTTTCGCATCGCCCGAGGAAACCAACCAGCGCTACAAATATCTTCTCGAACACGGCGGAGGCGGACTCTCGGTTGCCTTCGATCTGCCGACTCTGATGGGCTACGACTCCGATCACCCCGCCAGCGAAGGCGAAGTCGGCAAGTGCGGCGTGGCGATCGATTCGCTCGAAGATATGGAGATTCTCTTCGACGGCATTCCCCTCGACAAAATCACCACGTCGATGACCATCAATTCACCGGCCAGCGTGCTCTGGGCCATGTATCTCGTGGTCGCGGAGAAGCAAGGCGTCGACTGGAAGAAAATTTCCGGCACTCTCCAAAACGATATTCTCAAGGAATACATTGCCCAGAAGGAATACATTTATCCGCCTGCACCCTCGATGCGCCTTGTCATCGACACCTTCGAGTTCGGATCAAAGTTTACCCCGCGTTTCAACACCATCTCCATTAGCGGCTATCACATTCGCGAAGCCGGATCGACCGCGCTCCAAGAACTCGCCTTCACCATTTACGACGGCGTCGAATACGTCGAGTGGGCGCGCCGTCGTGGCCTTGACATCGATGACTTCGGGCCGCGCCTCAGCTTCTTCTTCAATGCGCACAATGATTTCTTTGAAGAGATCGCCAAATATCGCGCCGCGCGCAAGATCTGGTATCGCCTGATGAAGGACCGTTTCGGTGCGAAGAACGACCGCACCCGCCTGATGCGCTTCCACACTCAAACCGCTGGCGTCTCGCTGCCTGCACAGCAACCTATGAACAACATCGCGCGCGTAGCCCTGCAGGCGCTGGCGGCGGTTCTCGGCGGCACACAGTCCTTGCACACCGACGCCTATGATGAAGCGCTCGCCTTGCCCACGGCGGAAGCCGCGCGCATTGCGCTACGCACGCAGCAGATTATTGCCTTCGAGTCCGGAGTTGCCCAAACGGTCGATCCGCTCGGCGGCAGCTACTTCGTCGAGAAGCAAACCCTAGACATGGAGAACGGCGCCTTCGATTACTTCGAGAAACTCGACAATATGGGAGGAATGGTCAAAGCGATCGAGCGTGGATATCCGCAGAAAGAAATTGCTGAGTCCAGTTATCAATACCAGCGCGCTGCCGAAGCCAACGAGAAAATCACCGTCGGCGTGAATGATTTCGTCATCGAAGAAGAATCTCCGCACATCCTCTACATCGACGAATCGGTGGCCCGCGCTCAAGAGAAGAAGCTCAAAGCCTTGCGCGCTCGCCGTTCGAATGAAGGAGTGCAGCGCTGCCTCGATGATCTAAAACAAGCAGCCGCCAAGACTCCCACCGCAGGTACTAATGGAAATATTTCCGACGTCAATACTATGCCCTACATCGTCGATGCAGTTCGGGCCTATGCCACTGTAGGCGAAATTTGCGAAGCCCTGCGGCAGGTTTATGGAACCTATACGGAAGTGAGTATCACGTAACTTTTGTTTGCGGTCGCAAATTGCGACCGCAAAGATTCTCCGTCAAACTCGAAGCATTCCCTCGCCAGAGCGCCCTGCAGCTGGGTTTTGTTCATCACATTCAAAGCGTCCGCTCGTCACAGCGTCGACTGTTTGCGAACGTCTACGATGGCAGGATGCGAACCCTTTCGCCGAAACCAAAACGATCGCCGCGCGCCGTTGCCATCCGAAAAAAAGCTGCTGCACTCTCCATCGACCTTCGGATACTGATTCTGCGGCGCCAGAAAGTCATTCTCGACACGGCCCTCGCAGATCTCTACGATGTGCCTGTAAAGCGTTTGAACGAGCAAGTGAAACGCAACCGCAAGAGATTTCCCGCAGACTTCATGTTCCAACTCACTGCCCACGAAAACAAATCTTTGCGGTCGCAATTTGCGACCTCAAACATCGGTCGTGGTGGCCGGCGTTCCTTGCCATATGCCTTCACCGAACACGGCGCAATCATGGCAGCAACGGTGCTCAACTCAGAGCAGGCGGTGGAAATGAGTGTTTTCATTGTCCGCGCGTTTGTCCGATTGCGCGAGTTGCTGGCGGCAAATAGAGAACTAGCCGATAGAATCGAGGAGGTTGAAAAACATGTGGAGATACACGACGGCGCGATCCAGGAAATTTTCGCCGTCATAAAGCGTCTGATGAACCATCCTGCGAGTCGGCGAAGCAAGATCGGATTCGCGCTACCGTCGACACGGACGGGGTAGGCGAGGCCTGAATGTTCCCCACCGTGCAGGGCACCAGAGGGTTTGCAGAAAATCGCCCGACGTGATTCTCCACGATGCCATCGCAATTTTGTATCTCTTGTATCGGCTGATATTCGTGCGCCAGGGTGCTGACGGGGATGAAGGCAGCACTAAACACAGTCTTCGCTTTCAAGACGTTCCCGCATGGCTCGCGTACCCCGCAATCTTCTCGTTTACTCATCGGCCCGGGGCGTAAGTACGGGTATCTACCTCTACCCCATTATCGATGTCGACAAACTCGGCTATGCGCACGTAGCCCTAAATGCCCTTGTGCTCCTCTGCGTGTTCCTGGCGCAAGCCTTCTCTTGGTCGCAATCGCGCGCTGGATGCCGCTGCGCGGGCCTTCCATCTAAGCATATCGGCCATGCCCAATGCGACGCTACTTCTTCATCCGATTCCGATAAAGGCTGCCGTCCACCTGTTGGACCATAGCCTCCATATCGAGCGGCATTTGTAAGAACGCAGCTATTTCTTCGGCGACTACCTTCGGTTCGCGCAGCACCCGATGATAATGCACGCGCAAGAGCTTCACGTTTTCCTTACTCGTAAGCCACTTATTCACCTCAACCAAGTGACGCTGAAAGGCTTCTTCGATGGGAGAGTGATCCGCAATCGAATCCGCATTGCCGCGCCGCCGCAGCATTTCATCCTGCGACTTCAACACTTCAGGAAGCGGTCGCTGCATAAAAATGACGCGGTATTCGTGGCCCGGCGGCAAAGACAGAATCAGTTGCGAGATGACTTTTACCACCTTGCCCTCGGCCTCTGCAATCAGACCGGGATCTTTTGGAAGTTGTTTGACACGCTCCCACTCCAGATAGCCCTTGGGGTTGTCGGTGTCGGCCTTGCGCTCGCCATCGGAAAGAATCGGCAATCCGCCAGCGTCCAGCATCTGCATCATCAGCGATGTGCCCGACCGCGGTAACCCGGAAACAATAGTGATCATCAGTACCTTTCAATAGACCGAAATAGCGGAAGCTAATTCCTCACCCCGTTGAATGAACCCCGAACATAAAATCGAGAACCTGAAATGATAGTGGGAACTTGGCCGTTGGGCAAAGATCATTTCATCATCCGCGAATGTGACAAGGGGTTGCAGATAGCGACTAGCCCCTCCGTGCCGGGGGATTCCGGTTGCATTTTTCGAGACTAACGAAACGAAAAAACGACGCAGGTCTGAAGACAAAATAGAGTCAGATGTGAAGGTATTTGCACTTACTGCCAATGGTAGCAATATAGCTCCTTAGTACTTTGACAAACCATTAGTTAGCGAGCTATTGTTAACAATCGCGGGGGTGCCGGGTTGAGGCGAAGCGTTTGGGTATTCGTTCTTTTTCTGCTGGCGGCAGTCATCTGCGTCTCCGCTATCCCGCAGACCGACCTTCCTGAGACTTCCTACAACGAAGTTGACACTCCCGTAAATCAGGCGCCTCCAGTAGTTCCTGGCATCAGATTCGTTCGCCCAGCCGTTGCCCCGGTCATTCTTCCCAGGCAGGTTTTTGAAGCAAGACTAGGCGTCAGCGCCCAGGCGCACGAGCGAAAATCACCCTACACACCAGTCCGGCATAATCCACATTCTCTTCAGGATCTCCTCTGCACGTTGCTGATCTGAAGTCCCGTCCAGCCTGAAAAACATTGCCTTGTTTCAAGGGGTAGTTCATCTATTGCTCCGCGCCGTGCGCGTAGTTCTCGTATTAACGCTAACTCGCCACGGTCAAAGTCGCCACGCCGACCATGGAGTTTCGTTCCATCGTCCGCTTTGGTCTGGCTTGATTGACAGGCGATAACTCCCCTCAACGTGGACTAACGTGAGCGCCGCCGGCATTCATGCGAACCCAGAACTTGAGCGCTGAACTCTCAAGTTCTGAACTAGAGAGAGGCAACGATGGACAAAATAAATCAGTCGTTTTCGGATCCGTACCTCGAAAGCGTGCGGCCAAATTCTGATGATACTAAGATTCTTCCGCATTCGACGGTTCACATCGCAGACAGACGAATCTCACAGTTGCTACTCGTGCTCCAAGAGCTCGATGAATCAGTAGCGGGGTTGGAAGGCCTGCAAGACTCCAAGCTCAGTGAACTTATATCCTCCGCGATTCGGGGATGCGGTTTCATAGATCCGGTCGAAGCATGGTATGCGGTCGCCGCTGTTTTAGAGGCGATTGAACGGCAAGAGTCTCCGCCAGCATATTCCTGATCTCGTACTGCGAGATGTGCAAAAGTTTGCCCGGCGCCACGTTGTTTTGATCTCCGTTAGTGGCGCCGAGCGCGGCGAGGTGTCCGATTGCTTTTGGGTGGACGCTGCTGTTTGAGGGGGACGACACCCTTGGGCAGTCGGACACACCGGCCGTTACTACTATGCATAACTTTCTTATTCTTCTTGCCAGCCTCAAATGAAGGATGAGAGACCAGAAGATAAGGCATGAAAAGACGAAGAAAGTGAACACTCACAACGCCCGCCCCTCGCCCATTGCGCGCCGCCGAGCATTCTGATACCTTGCCTCTCGTCTTTTGATCGTCTCTAAGAGGAGGCTCTGTGGCCTTTTGTCCAACCTGTGGAACCCAGATCGCGGATGGAGCGGCCTGCCCGAAGTGTGCTGGCGCGGCACAAACCGTGAACGTAGCCCCAACCGCAGCCGCCGGGCTCACCGATAACGTAGCCGGCGCTTTGGCCTACCTGACGATCATTCCGGCAATTTTGTTTCTTGTGCTCGAGCCTTTTAATAAGCGGCGCTTTGTCCGCTTCCACGCCTTTCAATCCATCTTCTTCTTTGTCGCCTGGGTCGCGGTGGACATCGGCTTGGCAATCATCGGTCACATCCCATTCCTGGGATGGGCGGTACTCTTTCTGTGGCCTCTAGTGAGTCTGGTTTTGTTTGTAATCTTGCTGATTCTGGCCCTCAAGGCCTATCAGGGACAAGAGTTCAAGCTGCCGGTAATCGGCGACATAGCCGCGCAGCAGGCTGGCTCATAGCCCCGGAGACGCAGAAATCCGCGTCTCTGAGGGAGCTTGGACCCTCCCAAAAACCTTTTCTCCTTTCGCCCGTCAATCCAGTAAGCTAGAGATTGTCGTGTTTACTGGTTTTCAGCCAAATCCAACCCCAAACTCGGTGACTTCGGGATTCCGGCGACATCGAGCACTAATTGTGTCGGTAGCGGCGCATCTGGCGCTGCTGGCCGCGATCGTGTTCCACAATCCTAAGGCCATCGAAATCAGTCCCGCCTGGCTCGCCCATGGCGACGGCTCCCACACCTACAAACTGGTCTATTTTCCGCCGGACGCGAACAACGACACGCCCCCCGACCCCGCCAAGCTACAATTTCCGCTGCAAGCGAACAAGCAACGCCCGAAGCCAAAGACTCAGAAGCCTGCGCCGGAGCCTCAGCCGTCGCCTGTCATCGCCGACGCTGAGGCCAGCGATCATAACTCCCATGCCGGATCACCACTCGGCACCATGATCGATGGACCAATCACCGGCCACGAAGTCCACGTCGCGTATCCGACCGTGTATCCCGACCCTCCCGTGGACCGCGCCGAGCTACCCCGCGACCTGGTGGGAGATGTAGTTATTGAGGTGACGATCGACTCCGCAGGCAATGTGGTTGAAACCAAGATTGTGCAGGCGATCGGCCACGGAATCGATGAAAAGATCGAAGCCACACTACGCCGCTGGCATTACCAGCCAGCCACGCTAGATGGCACGCCCGTAGCCTCCCGCCACGACGTACATTTCCATTTCCCGTCCTGAGTCTGTGGCCGGTGGAGAGGCTGGCGTCCTCGCCCGGCCACAACAGCTGCTGACAGCCGAAACGTCGAAACCACGCCGCCGAGCTTTCCTCAAAATTCGCCACCTGTTCGCCCCTGTGCTAAACTTTCCCTCCGTCAGCCTAGGAGTTGGTAACGATGCGCAAGACGAGGCCACACAAGGCGAACCACGGATCGGCGACCAGGCATCTGAAGAAATCCGATCCCATTCTGGCGGAGATCATCGCGCGCATCGGCCCTTGCCGCATGCAGTTTGGCGAGCCCACATTCCACACGTTGGCGGAATCGATCCTCTACCAGCAGTTGAACGGCAAAGCCGCCGCCACCATCTTCGATCGCTTCACCGCTCTTGCCGGAGATCCGCTGACCCCGCAGGGCATTCTCAAATTAACCGACGCCGAAATGCGAGGCGTCGGCCTGTCGCGGCAGAAGACCTCCTACTTACGCGATCTCTCCGAAAAAACGGCAGCCGGCCTATTGGAATTCGAGCGCATGTCGAACATGACGGAAGAAGAAGTGATCGCGCATCTCACCCAGGTCAAAGGTGTCGGCGTCTGGACCGCGCACATGTTCCTGATGTTCACCTTGCGGCGTCCGGATATTATGCCTGTCGGCGACTACGGAGTTCAGGCTGCCATCAAGAAGCATTACAAGAAGCGAAAATGGCCGAAACCGGCTGTGTTGCTGAAGATCGCCAAGCCCTGGGCTCCTTATCGCTCGATCGCCTGCTGGTATCTCTGGCGTAGTCTGGACATCAAGACAGTCGAAAAATAATCTCCCGCGCATCCGGCGATCATTACAGCATCACGGCCGTTTTTTTCATCACAAATTTGATGTACTTCCATCACAGACACCCGTTCCCAAACTCTGCCATCATTCCCCAGAGTGGAGCATCCAGAATTCCGCCCGTCTCCAGAGACGGTTCCACAACTGCCGAAAAACCAGCTTCGGCGATCATCTTTGATAAATTGACGATAAATCGACTTTGATAAATTGACGACAAATCGACGCTCTGGGAGAGCCTGGTTTGAACATCGCTCCGTTCCGCCCAACTTGTTTATATAAATGACACCTCTCCTGTTTATAACAACGATACTAGGGGGGTGGGGGGGGTGGGGGACTTAATGCTACAGCTATTAAACATCTAGTAAACATATCAAACTCAAACCAAATTCCGCTCTTTCACCGACAGGTATTGATTCAAAACCGCAGCTGAAAGTTGTTGCGGAGCAACTTCCAGACAAAGCGCTCCATGTTCGCGCAAACGACCAAGCAAAAGCTCGCGGCGAAAAACCATCTCCTGTGCAGCCACCGTTTCATACATCTGCTGCGCGTTCTCAGGAGTGACCGCAGCCTGCCGCTTCACCTCAGGTTGCGCAATCACAATAAAAATCACCAGATGACGACTAAGCAGTTGTCCAGCCGCACCAATCACTTCAGGAGTCATAGCAGTTTCGGCAAGATCAGTAATCCAAATAACAAGTCCACGTTGCTTTTGCAGCGAAAGCATCGTAGCTGCAGCGCGAATGTGATCCGCTTCAGGAGTTTCCGTTCGCACCACCGCAAGTTGTTCGACTAGTTGACGAAGTTGCGCAGCGCCTCGTCCTGGAAGAACGCGCTGATTCAGCGCACGACCATAAGCCAGCAATCCGACTCGATCGCCGGAATAAAGTGCCAGTTGCGAGAGCACCAAAGCCGCATCCACAGCCCGATCCAGCTTGCTGTAGCCTTCGCTGCGCGTGCGCATCAGTCGTCCACAATCCAGCACCAACCACACTGCCTGACTGCGCTCGACCTGAAAAGTCTTAGCCACAGCTTTGCCGCGACGAGCAGTAGCAGTCCAGCAGATATTGCGAATCTCATCGCCTTCGCGATACTCACGCAAGCTCTCGAAATCCGATCCCGAACCGCGTACTCTGAGCATAAGCATCGTGATAATGAGGAGCATGCCCGCTGCTATAGCCGCCAACATCGCCAGAAGCCCCATGCATACAAAGACACCGAGCACTCGCCAGATTCTGCCTTTTAGTCCTTTGTAGGCTTCGACAATGCGAATGGGCAACCCGAGGTGGACCGCCGCGACCGCTCTCACAGTTGCGGCGCGATTGCCATCCCTACCATCATGATCAGAAATCCGGCAACAAATCCAAATCCGAGTGACGCAGCAGAAAACGGGCTAACGCGGTTAGGGACCCCGGCCCGAACCGATGCCGAGCCGATGGTCAGCAACTGAAAGACCAGGTAAGTGGCGGGACCTAAGCTGGCAATTCCGACAAAGAGCTTGAAGTTCTTCTTATAGAGGACTAACGTGCGGTCCATCAGTTCGCCCGTGGACATGGGGCGCAAGATTTCGGCCATGCGGATCCTCCTGGAAATGAGCTGCGGAGCCCGCCACTATAACATGCCCTGAGGTATTTCGGGTCTAATCGGGAGTTATCATCATGCCGCTCGCCGCCAGGTCCTAACCCATCACTCTATCCTTGAGTTCTTGCTCGTCTCTTCCTATCGGTTTTTATCGCAACGCTGCCATATTCTGCCAATGACTTAACATCTGACAACTTGTGTCGACATCCTCTGCCCGTTGAGCGCACAATGGCTGGCGGCAAGTGCACGCGAGTCCTGAGACATTATTTTTTGGGGGAGTGAATGAGCAACAAGAATCGAGATCGTGAACTGGGGTTGGAACGTGAAATTACCCGTCGCGATTTTCTCAATGGAGTAAGCATCGCAGTAGGAACCTCTTTAGTAGGAACAAAAGTAGGAGCAAATTCCACCTGGCTAGAAGCCTTCGGCGTTCCGCAATCTCCATTCGCTCCCGAAAAGGACCCCAATTACTACCCTCCCGCAAAAACCGGGCTTCGCGGCGCTCACGACGGTTCCTGGGAAGTTGCGCACGAACTGCGCGATGGCAGTGACGAAACTAAAGCTTGGGCAAATCCAGTAGACGATGCCGAATCCTATGATCTGGTCATCGTTGGCGGAGGAATAAGCGGCCTCGCATCAGCATATTTCTATCGCAAGTTCTCTCGGCCACAATCCAGAATTCTCATTCTCGATAACCACGATGATTTCGGAGGTCATGCCAAGCGCAACGAATTTCAGGCCGGAAATCGCATGCTGCTTGGCTACGGCGGAACTCAATCCATCGAAGCTCCCAACAATTACAGCCAGGAGTCAATTGGCCTCCTGAAAGAACTAGGAATCGACGTCCAGCGCTTCCGCAAATATTACGATCAAAAGTTGTTCGACTCGATGCATCTGACCGAAGCCGTGTTCTTCGATAAAGAAACTTTCGGCACCGATCGTCTCGTGCCCCAGAAAGGCTTGCACTATTTCGGAGTCGACTTCACCTTAGAGAGCGTTGCGCAGCTTCCCATCGCAGAATCCGCCCGCAAAGATCTGCTCCGTCTGCAGCACGCCAAGGTCGATTACATGCCCGACCTTAGTCCGGAGCAGAAAAAAACCAAACTCATTAAGACCAGCTACAAAGATTTCTTGCTGCAATACGTCAAAGTCCATCCGGATGTGGTCAAGGTTTTCCAGAGCTCGACCCACGATATCTATGCCATTGGAATCGACGCCGTTTCAGCAAACGATTGCGCCGGAGAAGGATTTCCCGGTTTCGAAGGAATGAACCTCCCCAAAGACCACGGGGAAAATCCAGAGAAAGACGAACCCTACATCTTCCATTTTCCGGACGGTAACGCGTCCATCAGCCGAATGCTAGTCCGATCGCTCGTGCCGGGCTCTATACCCGGCAACTCAATGGAAGACATCGTCACCGCGCGTGCAAATTACGCTCGCCTCGACGATCCATCTTCCCCAATCCGCATCCGCCTGAACAGCACCGCTGTGAAAGTCAAACACATCGGAGATCCAGCAAGTGCCAAAGAAGTCGAAGTGACCTACGTTCGCGGTGGCGAAGCTCGCCGTGTAAGGGCTGCGAATTGCATACTCGCCTGTTACAACATGGTGATTCCTTATCTTTGTCCGGAGATGTCAGACAAACAAAAGGAGGCACTGGCCTACTGCGTGAAAATGCCTCTCGTCTATACCAACGTCCAAATCAGCAATTGGAGAGCGTTTCAGAAACTCGGCATCAGCGCCGTCTACGCTCCAGGAGCGTACTTCAGCAACATTACATTGGATTTTCCTGTCTCCATGGGCAGCTATCATTTCCCCAGTTCGCCCGATGAATCCTGCCTGCTTCACCTTCTGCATGTACCGTGCAAACCGGGAGCGAATTGTAAGGATCAGTACAGAGCAGGAAGATGGCAACTCGTGAGCACACCGTTTGATACCTTCGAGCGTCAAGTGCGGGATGAGCTTGGTCGCGTGCTCTCCGCAGGAGGTTTCGATCCCGCTCGCGATATCGAAGCAATTACTGTAAACCGTTGGCCTCACGGATATGCCTACGAATATAACGAATTATTCGAGCCCGTTGACCGGCCGAAGTCGGAACGTCCGTGTGTAATTGGCCGCCAGCCTTTTGGAAGAATTAAGATCGCGAATTCTGACGCAGACGGTCATGCCTATACGAATACTGCAATCGATCAGGGCTATCGCGCAGTGCGCGAGATCGTGGGCGCGTGACCCTTGGGTACTCGGAGAACTTAAACCCAGACGCGTATGTCGCGATAGAAAACGCAGTGGTTTTCCAAATACCAGGAAACGACAAATAGAACCAGCATCACGCTCGAGGCCCAGCAAAACAGTTGAACAGGAAGTGTGGCAGTTAGCCGGGAGGTGCCGATGGCTGACCCTCGCGGCGTCTCGCGGAAAATCAATCCGCTGGTAATAGAAATTCCACCAGCCAGCGCGAGTAACACAAGTGAGTCCCAAATCCTTTGCTCCAGATCGCTTGTGGGACTCAGAAATGCGGCGTGGAACACCCCGAATAAAGAAAGGATGCACAACACCAAGGCGACCGGCTTGGCGACCTCCACAAACACGGCTTCAACCTCACACTAACAAACATTTTACCGCTATCGAGCGCGTTTGCGGGCCGAATCTGGCGGACATCGAAGCGCGACATGTTCTATTTCGAACCGTACACATTCAATTCACCTTGCGGATTTGGTGCCGTCACCAGATCATGACCGGTCGCTATATATACTTTCCCGTTAGCCACGATTGGGGAGGTGAACTTGATTCCATATCCTGGAGCATCCCCGGCATTAATTCCGCTGTTGTACAGTTCATTGGCCAGATTGTCGGCATCATAGGCACGCAAAGTTGCCGCAGTCGGCGCAGCACCGTTCGGGTTTTGGTTTTGAAGTGGTTGCCCGTGGTCGATAATCCACAAGACTCCGTTTGCCGTGCCATTGGCCGAAATGAAAGCCGTCGTGCCATTGCTGCCGAGTTGCATGGCAGGCGAACTATCCAGATTGGGCATCAATGTCCCCGAATATTGAAATTGCACGATCCCGGCTGGTATGACTGTTGCCGTCGGAGTGATGCCGACGTACACCGATCCGTTGAAGTAGGACGCCGTCGAGAAAAACTCATAGGAATTGACGTCGGTTGTCCATGTTCCTTGACTGTCAGTACAGCTCGCCGAATAGGGGTCGAAGCCCCAGGTGGATAAGACACCGGGCACGGTTTGCGTCGCCCCTGCGTCGTTGGCCTGCTCCTGGCCAAGATTGCTTGTGCTCACCAAATAGAGCTTTCCGGTTTTTCCCGCGGCCAGCGCTTCGGAGCTACCTGGAATCAGCAACAGACCGCCCGAGGCCAAGTCTGCGTCGTGGCAATTCATGAAGTGGTAATCGTCGGGCGTGAAGTAATCGAGCAGTTGGAGTTGTCCGTTGTTCGAGAACTTCATCACCGAATCACCCCACGCCGTCTGCCCGTCCCAGGGGCCGTTTCCGGTTGTGACGTATATGTTACCGTTCTCATCGGCAGCCGGGCCGCCGCCGCCCATCCACACGCCGCCCGCGCTGGCATATTGACCTTCGCCGTTCAGGTTGGGACTCATATTGAAAACCCCAGTTTGGGCCAGTGTCTGCGCGTTATAGGCTAGCAACCATCCGCTATGACAACCGCCGAAACCAATGTAAACCGTGCCATTAGCCAATAGCAGGGCCGCTCGCTGGACACAGGACGTATTTAGAGAAACAACGCCGTTCACTGAATCCGAATTCGTCCCCGGCACCGAAGCCTGAATGGTGACTGGGCCACCGAATTTTTGCGCCCCTGTGGTGATATCCAGCGCATTAAGACGGAAGGTTGAAGCCCCCGTTGCAGTGAGCACTTGCGCGGAAACTACATATACCGTATTTGAAGTCAAATCAATCACCGGCGTTGACGTAATCCCCTGTACAGGTTGGATAGGGCCATCGGTCATCGGTGTTTCGCCCGACTGCAGCAGCGAAACCTTCCACAACGGCGTGCCATTGTTATAGTTGTCGGAATCGAAGGCATACGCACTGTCATTCTCGGTCGCCGCGAACACCACATTGTGCACGCTACCGTTGACGGTTAAGTTTGACACCAGCAGCGGCTGTCCATACTCGTAGCCGTCCAACAACTGAGTAAAGAGCTTGCCAAAGTTTTGCGGAGTTACAGTGGGCGGCGACAGCAGACTCTCGTTTGGGTTCAACCCGGTTCGTTGCGCGTCGAAATGCCACATTACGACGTTTGCTCCTCCACTAGCGCTGGCCGTCACGGTGAGCGATGCACTTCCGCTGACGCCGCTTAGCGAGGCAGCCACCGCCGTCGCGCCCGCAGTCATTCCTGTCGCAAGGCCGCTCGAACTCGTGGTCGCTACTGACGCTGGTGTCGCTGTCCAACTTGCCGTCGATGTGATATCGGCGGTTGAATGATCGCTATAGGTTCCCGTGGCTGTGAACTGCTGTGTAGCGCCCACCGCAATGCTTGCGCTTGACGGCCCTACTGAAATCGAGGTAAGTGTCTTAGCCGGGGGTACGGTTCCGCTTGACGAGCCGCACCCTGTGTTCGCGATCACGAGGGCGAGATAAAAGACGAAAATCGGGGTGGAAAGCGAATAGCGACGACGAAGGGCCATTTGGCTAATCCTCAAGAAACGCGGTCTTTAAGAATCCCCACGACACAGCCGAAGAGCCGCGCCGCTCCTGGAGACGGCACTTAGAAGCCGAATCTTTATTGTTGGTTGCTGTCGTGGAGAGGTCTGCCACATGCTGATTACTGCGAAAAAGTCCATGCCCTTCTGAGTGGGCGTCAGAGGCAATTTTCTTTGACCCTACACGGAACCCTGTATTACTGTTTGGGCAACAGGCTGAACCTCAGATCGGCGAAAATCGATCGCTTTTGGAATCGCAAGTCCCGAAGTGCCTAATAATAAAAGGATTAGCTCCGACGCGACCGAGACGTACCTTCATGCGTTTCGGGTGGATGCCGGGCGGGGCACCGTGAATAATAATGAAACCTTTCCACTCCTTCCTTTTTGCGATTTTGCTATTGGCGACCTCTGCGTTCGCCAATGTCAGTGTCAGTACTCCAAATAATGGCGCGACGGTTGGGTCGCCGGTGAATTACGTGGCGACTGCAACCTCAACTTGCTCCAAAGGCGTAGCGTCCATTGGTCTTTACGTGGACAACGCGCTCGTCTACGTCGTGAACGGCGCGAGCCTGAACACGGCTTGGCCCCTCAGTCCGGGGAGTTACAACACCGTGGTGGAAGAGTGGGACTATTGTGGCGGCGCAACCTATACGCCAGTAGCGATCACGGTAAGCAACCAAACCGGCGTATGGGTGACCTCGCCCGCGAACAACGGCCGGGTGGGTTCACCGGTGAATTATGCAGCGACAGCGACCACGTCCACTTGCGCGAAGGGCGTGGCTTCCATGGGTGTCTACGTCAACAACCAGCTGTCATATGTGGCGAACGGAACGAGCCTGAACACCAATTTGACGTTGAGCCCTGGGACCTACAACACTGTGGTGGAAGAGTGGGACAAGTGTGGCGGGGCATCTTATTCCGCCGTCAATATCACCGTACCCAACTCCAAATTCTCGAATCTCCAGGCCAACCAAGGCTGGAAGAGCTGGGGTCAGCTTCCCCCAGCCTATGTCGACTGTTCACCCTGCTCAGGACTCAACTGGTGGACGGATTATGTAATCAAATCGCCATCATTGAGCGGAAACGCAACCCAATTCAATACCAATGGAACAACTCCATACGGAGTTGTCCTCTGGTACAACCCGGTGATCGGCCAATCCTCAACTGAGGGTCTGCCCGATCCGAATCACACGCTCGTCCCGAGTCTCCACAACTTCATCTACGACACCGACTTTTATGTGGCGAACGCATCTGTGACTCAGGCATTGGAATTTGATGTGGCCATGTATCTCAATGGAACTGGAATGTTCTGGGGCACCCAATGCAACCATCTCGGCGACGGCCAATGGGATGTCCTGAACAACGTAATTCCGCAATGGACGAAAACCAGCGCCCCATGCAATCTCACCAATGGCTGGAACCACCTCACCCTTCAGTTCCAACGGGAATCGGGCAATAACTTGCTCTATCAGTCGATCACGCTGAACGGCGTTACGACCGACATCAACGAAACGTTTGCTCCTTTTACAGTGCCGGGTAGTTGGTATGGCGTCACCGTTAACTACCAGATGGATGGAAACTACGAGCAGTCGGCAAACACCACATACTTGGATAATTTGAGTCTCACCTATTGGTAGAGTGAGCGCGACGCCTCAAGTTCGCGATCGACCAAAGTCAGTCAAGAATAAATCCGATGAAATCGCTGATTGCGCCAATTCGGAGGGACGTATTTTTGAGCCGGCAACTGGTCAGCACGGTCGCTAGCGTGCTTCCCAATCGGACGCGCCGCTGGGCAGAGTTCAGGAGTCGTCGTCACTTCCATTTATCCTCTCCCTCCACGATCGTGACGTAGCGGTCGAGAGGAAGGTCAGTGAAGCGATCTACCGCGTTGCTTGGTTGGGGCCATTTCACTTCAATCCAGTCCAGCCTCGGACGGTTGCCGATTCCCAACACTATGCGCGGGTCATGCGATGAAAGGTAGCTTCCACCACCCACTTTCGTGTGACTTCGTTTAAGATCGCCGGCCTGATAGCTGATGCGTGCTCCAACCCCATCGATATTCGACTTCTTGCCGACGAGTTTGATTCCGAGCCAACGATTCTGGCCGCCAACGTTGTTGTGCAGGAGAAGTGGCGGTTCATTGTTACAAGAGACGAGTACATCGACGCCTCCGCCATTGTCGAAATCGCCGAGTGCCAGACCGCGGGCTGACAGAGGGCGAGCAAACACCGGACCGCTTTCCTCAGTGACGTTTTTCAATCCGTGGCCGCTGTTATGAAAGAGCAATAAGCGTTCGCGGTAGCCCACGTTGTCATAGATTTTTTCGATCAGGTCATCGGGATGACCATTGGCGATCATGAGATCGAGATTGCCGTCGTTGTCGTAGTCGAAGAATTTCAGGCCCCATCCGCTCATCAGCCTGGTGGCGTTGGCAATTCCGGAAGGGGCAGCGATGTCGTCAAAGGTCTCGTCGTGTCGATTCTGATAGAAGCCGTAAAATTCGTGATTCAGATTGGTTACGAAAAGATCCATCCAACCGTCTTGGTTGATGTCGGCGGAGTCGACCCCCATACCCGATCGTGCTTTTCCACCCTCGCCATAAGCCACACCGGAGGTAAATCCGATTTCGTCGAAGTGGCGTCCGCCATTGTTTTTGAAAAGAAAATTGGCTTCTGTGTCGTTGGCTACGAATAGGTCCATCCAACCATCATTATTGATGTCGGTCGCAACCACGCCCCACGACTTGCCCGGATTATCGGCAATCCCCAGCTTCTGGCTCACATCCGTGAAAGTGCCGTCTCCGTTGTTGTGAAAGAGCCAGCTGGCCATGGGTGAATAGACCCTGGGATAGCAGTACTCGTTCATGCCTTTCAACGCTGGAATGTTTGGCGCTCCACAGTTGTGGTGCTTGGCCTTGCTGAAGTCAACGAAACGACACACGAACAGATCGAGCCTTCCATCATTGTCGTAGTCGAACCAGACCGCGCTCGAAGCCCAGCCCGGAGCGGCCACTCCCGCTTTCTCGGTGACGTCGGTGAAAGTACCATCGCCGTTGTTGCGATAGAGAATGCTGCGTCCGTACTGTGTCACGTACAAATCAGGGAAACCGTCGGCATTGTAATCGCCGACCGCAGCGCCCATGCCGTAGCCCCCGCCGGGCACTCCAGCTTTTTCAGTCACATCGGTAAATGTACCGTCGCGGTTGTTCTTGTAGAGAGCATTGCGCAGAGGCTGAGAGGGAGTGAAGAAGTCAGAGTTCCCGCTGTTAACGAGATAGATATCCATCCATCCATCATTGTCGTAATCGAGGACGGCGCAGCCCGAGCCGGTGGACTCGGGCAAGTATTTCTCCGGAGAACTTCCGGAGGTGTGGGTCCAGCGAATACCGCTGGCGGAGGCTGGCACCTCAGAGAATGGATAAGTGGGAGTGGCAACGGCAGATGCGACACGCGACAACCCAGGCGAGGCGAGGGTTCCCGCCAGGACTTTTAGAAAGTCTCTCCTTCCGACTCCGACGAACGCCGGATTAAAGCGCATTGTTACTTCTGCTCCTGTGGCTGGGAATTCGGAGCAGATTGCTGTTCTTGAGCGGTTGCCGCTTTCCTCTTGACGGCTTCCAAAGCCTCCGCTGATTCCCGTTGCAGTGCTGCCTCGCGGTTGGAGTCTTGACGGCGCCCAGCGCCTGCATAGGCGACAGCCAGTTGATAGTGTCCGGTGGGACTATCGGGTGCCATTTTTTCGTAGGCCTCGAGAGGCGGGATCGCTTCAGTGAATTGTTTGGCCGAATTCAATGCGGTGCCGAGTCCCAAGTATGCCTCGCTGAATCCAGCATCAAGTTTGGTGGCGCGAGTAAAGTGCCGAATCGCCGTCGCAGAGTCGTTTGCATCCGCGGCCAGTTGCCCCAGTACGAACTCCGCAACCGCGTTTTTCGGATCAATTTCTAGTTCTTCCTGAAAGTTTTTGCCGGCTTGATCGAGTTCTGTTGGCGAAGGATGCGGCTTGGAAAGCAACGCACGTCCGAGGCGAGCATGAATCCCTGGCTGCATCGGATTAATCTCAAGAATCCTGCGGTACTCAACCGCCGCTTCGTCCCATTTGCCCTGAAGCTCTAGGGCTTCGGCATTCAGTAAATGGACCTGAAACGAAAATGGCGCCTCGTGAGCCAAGTCTTGCGAAGCTCGCATCGATAGATCGGAGTAAGCATGGGTCGCCGCGTAGAGCACTTCCGGATCGCGTGGAAAATCGCGACTCAGCACGACGAGGAAATCGAGGGCCTCATAGGGAATATCATGAGTCATGGCGCAATGCAGGCCATCGAGCCCGATGCGTTTCTTGAGGTCTTTATCGGCTGCCTGATGAATCTCTTTCTTGAGCAAAGGAAGAGCCTCTTTGCAGTGTCCGTTCTCAGCCAGAGCGAGGCCGCGCTGACTATCAACGCCACCAGCCGCCGGCACCGAACCTTTCGCCGCATTTTGCCCGTAGGCACCCGCAGTCAGCACGATAACCGCGGACAAAAATAAGGCGAGACACTGGAGAGAACGAAGCATTTGTCGATTATATGCCGAGAAAGTCATCGATCGAACTCCACCAGAAGTGCCCACAGGAATCTCGTTTTTTCGCGACCCGTTTAATGCGCGCCTTGATCTATATCTCACTTTTTTCGCGTCTACCAGTCAATTGGGATAAGGCTGACCCGGGCGAACAATCCGGATCCAATGGTCAGTGAAGCTCGAATGTTGGATCGGAGACTCAATTTTAGGCATGTGGCAATTTACACAGTTCTTCGTGCTCACGGGACAAGCCGGCCCCGGGTAATCGGCGGTCGGTTTTGCGCCCCGATGGTTGACGTGGCATTGCAGACAACGTGAATCGTAGGCTATTAGGTCGTGCTCCAGCGGCAGATGGGGATCGTGGCAAGCGACGCAGGTGAGACGGGCATCTGGGTTGCTCCAGCATTTACTGTTTTCGAGGCGGTAAGGCGCAAAACGAACGTTTAATACACCAACTCCGACGAAACCTCTCGTCACAACATCTTCCCAGGTGCGGTGGCATGCCCCGCAGAAGTCTACGGATGTGACCGGATCCAGATTACGAGGATTCATAATTGTCTTCGCACCATTCTGTGGCGTGTCCGATTTCATCGCAGCGTCGTGCATGGCACCTGGTCCGTGGCAAGCTTCGCAGGTGACTCCAAGCGTTGCACCGTTTAGATCGAATTGATTGTTTGTCACCGAAGCGGTTGCGTGACAGGCAAAACATCGATGGCTCTCTTCAGCCGGCATGCGCCGTCCCGCAGCATCTTCAATGTTGCCGGGAACGGCAGGCGATTGCCCAATAGTGACATTCAAAGAGTGGGAAGAGGAAAAAAAACTCAGGTGACTTTCGTAGAAGCTGCCGTTTTTCTCGTAGACATAAGTTTGACCCATGTGGCCAATCCCAAACGCCCAAAGCAGCTCGGCGGAGAAGGGTGCCGCGCTATCGCTAGTGGTGACGGTTAGAACGCTCTTGTTCCCTTTTGTGACGATCTCCTCATGATAAGGGCCGACGCGAAAGGATAAAGTGTCATGCTGACGAAGTACTTCCGCATCGGCGGCGCGAACGGCGGCATGGGCCATGGCGTTGGTTTGCTGGGTCGCGGTTCGATGAGAGTGACATTCGGCGCATGCGGCCGTGCCGGCGTAACTCTCTCGTGAGGCGTCCCCTTTGGTGGGCCACCAACCGCCGGATTTAATGCGTAATTCGGTGGGCTGGGAGATGCCAAGGGGAGTCGAGGTCTGAGCCGCCGAAGTTTGAGACAAGGACACAGCAGCCAAAATAAAAATTCCGAGAGCGCAGAATGCTATCGTTAGCGCCATCCGAAGGGTGACTTCCGCAACTCTCAAGAAAAGAAACCGCCGGGCCAATTTTAATGCAAAAAAGAGAGCAGGCGCTGCCTACGCGCCTGCTTCGTTTTCAAAATTTCCTCCCGCTAGAAGTAAAACTTCAAGGCGAGCTGAAGTTGTCTGGCTCCCTGGGAGCCAGTTATCTTGCCGAAGGTCGTGTTGGTGGTTTGGGGCTGGTGGGTAGTGGGGTTGATCGTCCAAGTACCCGGATCAAACGATCCGTTATCAGGACCGCCGGAGAAGGTCCAGACGGGATGGTTAAGGGCGTTGAGCGCTTCGAATCGGAACTCCAGCTTCTTGGTCTCTGTGAGAAGGAAACCCTTGTGCAGGCTTAAATCCACGTTGGCATAGGCCGGGCCGCGGATGTTACCGACACCGCAGGTTCCGAACGTGTTCGGAGCTGCAGGCTGTGCCGGGCCATTGATCGAATTTGGAATATATTGAATATACCCGGCCGCTCCAGCTGACGCTAAAACCGTTTGTTTGTGAGCATCGATCGGGCCGTTGCAGTCTGGCAGGTTTGCAAGCGTTTCAGGCCCGATTCCATTTGTATTATCAGAGTTACCACCTACGCCCCAGCCTCCAAAGTTATTTAGACTAAGAGAGTTTCCGCTGTGGAGGGTGACGATTCCTCCGATTTCCCAATTGCCGAGCACAGCATTCAATGCGGGATTCATATCGTGGCCAAACTCTTTTCCGCGGCCAAAGGGCAGTCCATAAGTAACGTAGCTGGTTAGGATGTGGGGTTGGTCGTAGTAGCACGGTCCCCAATTCAAACGCGGATTGTAGATATTCTCCCAGCCCGGCTGTCCGCCTGAACTGGTGGCATTAATGCTGCCCCAGCCTGTGCCAAAATAGCCTGGAGAGTTACTCAGGCACTTCGACCAGGTATAGGAAACCTGAGCTTCGAGACCGTTGCTCATGCGCTTTTGCAGCACGGCCTGAAGCGCGTTGTAGGACTGGTCAGAGTTTGACATGTTGGTGCCAGCGAGAGTTTCCACGCCGCAGGGAGGATTGGTCGTGATAGTAGTGCCGCAACCAGCCGGGTTGAACTGCGGATTATCCGCCAAATAGAGCGAGCCTGGCGTGCTCCCTCCGAGGAACGGCCCAGGTTCACGGGTCGTAATCTGTTCCCCTCGCCCGGCGACTTGTCCTTGCGCGTTCAGCGGGACCGACTGTGCAACGTCCTCAAAGTTAAGCAAGTGCGAGCCGCGCTGCCCGACATATCCAACCTGGAAGGTTAAAGAGTTGGTTAGCAGCTGTTGGAACGTAAGGTTCCACTGATTGACCGTGGCCGGTCTGAAATTCTGATCAAAGATGCGAACTCGGACACCGTTATAGCAAGCTTGATTGATGCCACCGGGACACGCGGCACCCGTGGCAGAACCGAAACCATTTTCGAGAGTGTAGACGCCTCCCGGTGCCTGTTGCTGGAGAAAACCAAAGGGCAGATTCTGCGTGAGTTCCTCGTTTCCGCCTCCGCCTTCGAAGAAAGAAGAGATCGCGAATCCGGCCCGGAATACCATCTTGCCGCCGAACTGTGCTGGCGCCCATGCCAGCCCGACTCGCGGCTGCCAGTCGCCAATGCCGAGGTAATTTTTGTAGAGAGCTTTATTGGGGTAGGTCGCAGTTGAGTCGACGCCATTCTGCGTGTAGATAGTCCCGGTGTACAGCCCGAAGTTGACCGCGTGGCCGTCGGCTTCGAAGAGCGGAGTATGGTCTTCAAAGCGCAACCCGATGTTCGCGGTAAGCGTTGGTGTTACACGCCAGTCGTCCTGTATGAACCCCGCGAATATATTGCCGCGTAGTTTGGCGGGCGAACTAAGTTGGCTGCCAGTATCTCTTTGTGAGCCCGCTCCTCCCGCAACGCTGCCTAGCCAAAAATCAGCAAGGTTGGACTGGGTGAGGGTGGTGAAGCTATAAAATCCAAGGGCGCCATTATTTCCTGGATAAATGTAATCCTGGCGTTCGCGTACATATTGAAAACCAGTCTTAATCTGATGGCGGCCACGCGTATAGATCAGGTTATCCTCGAACTGGCCCTGAGTGGAGTGGAAGTCCTGGATCAGATTGCGCAGTCCGAGGCTAGCTATTCCTCCGTTATTTCCCGTGATATCCAATTCCACTAAGCCAGGCGCCTGAGCATTGGCGCCAGCGATACCCAGAGTTTGGCTGATATTGCCTAGTGAGGAAGTTGGGGTCTCGTCTTGATTGAACCGGACCGCATTAAACCCGAAACGTGCCTCGTTGAGCAGGTTGGAGCGAAAGGTATGCGTCCAATTGACTACGGCATTGCGGACGGGCTCGTCACTGCCTTCTATGGCCTGATTAAAACAGAAGACGCAACCTGTGAATGTAGGCTGGACGAGATCCATCTGTGACCAGCGTCCGAAGATATGGTCGCTCTGGGATAAGTTGTAGTCGATTTTCAGGTCTCCCTGATTGTTGTTCAGGTCGTTCCCACTCTTATAAAAAATGTTGTTTCCCTTTAGGTTGTTAATCGAAGGTAAGGGATAGTACTGCGTGTCGGCGAACAGGTTCTTGGCGACTGTATCGATGGTATAGCCAGCGGCGGCCAGATTGTTATTTGGAATGTTCAGACCTGCATTCGGACCGTTGGGATAAACAAGCTGCGTTATAACACCGGACGGAGGCGCAGCCCCGGTACACGCTCCTGCGCCATTGAACACTCCGCCCCAATCGGTGCAGAGCTGGCCGAAGTCTCCGCTACGTGCCTGCGCGGTAAAAACCTGTGCCGAGGTGGGAGCAGCATTCACTAGCCGCTGGCCCTGATAGTCGGCGAAGAAGAACAACTTGTTCTTAATGATCGGACCACCGAAGGTACCCCCGAATTGGTTGTAACGAAGTTCAGCTTTGTTGGCCACGCCCTCAGCGTTAAATCCAACCTGGTTGTTGGCCACCCCCTGGGTCCATCCATCGGAAGCCTCGTGGGCGTTGAGGTAGTCGCTGCGGAAGAACTCATAAACACCGCCGTGAAAATTGTTTGTGCCCGACTTGGTGCTTACGCTCACGATGCCGCCCTGATAGTTACCGAACTCAGCTGAGGCATTCTGAGTAATGAGATTGAATTCCTGTATGGCATCGACGCTCGGTGAATAACCGGTTTCGTTATTCTTGTCTTCGCTATTGAGTATGCCGTCCACCAAGTACTCATTAGCCTGCTCACGATTGCCGTTGATATAGGGACGACCGGAATTGAGCATGTTCATTGGCGAGCGCATTCCATCGGGGTCGACGTTCGTTACACCTGGCGCGAGAAGCGAGAGCTGCAGATAATTACGCGAGGCCAGCGGCAGACTAACGTTGGTTTCGGCGTCGATAAGGGTACTGACTTCGGTGGTTTCAGTCTGAAGGATTGGTGCGGCGCCACTCACCTCCACCGTTTCAGAGATTTTTCCTACCTTCAGCTGAACATCCACGCGTGCCGTCTGGTTGAGCACGAGAGTGAATGGGGCGTGCGAGGCCGTATCGAAGCCGGTTGCCGTCACCTTGACTGTGTAGGTGCCCACAGGCAGGCGCAACAAGTTATAAGTGCCGGCGTCATTGGTCGCGTCGTTCCACGTCGTTCCGCGATCCACGTCGGTGGCGACAACGCTAGCCCCTTTGACCGGAGCGCCGCTCGGATCGGTGACCGTTCCTACTATGTTGGCGGTGACTTCCTGGCTCCTCGCCGATTGCAGCACGCTGACCATCCCCACCAGTAGCAGAATCGCCGTCCAAATTGACTTTCGCATCGCACATCCTCCAAAAACCGTTTCTTAAAATAGAGTTCGCTTCCTCATACTGCAATTCGATTAGACCAATGCTATATAGTACATTTACTGGGAGCGTCAAGCGAAAAATGCGGAATCAGCAAAATTATTGCAATTGCTCCTTGCGCTTTAAGCTATAGCACCCCAAAGAATCGATGTAAGGCACTCAAATTTTCGATGCTCGCCCTGTGGAAAACTTGCCATCCCGCAAATGGAATCGCGGCTATGAAATGTAGGATTTTACTGTGATTCTACTGTGTTAGCCTTTACAAGTTTCTCTGAGAAGGATAGAGTGTGGGGAATCTTCCCCAGCCGGTGCGGTATTACGGTTATGTCTCAAAAGCTCTATAGCATAGAAGATAAGCACAACCTGCCGGAGGAAATGGAAGTCCAATAATTGAGGGATTTGTCGCTCTATAGCACATTGAACAGGCCTGAATTCGGTGCAGTTGTCGACTGAAATACCGGTAGACGAAGGTAAAACGAATTTCGCATTTATGATTTGAAGGATCGGGGAGTTCATGCCAAACAGCCGCCCAAATGGAATGCCCGCCTATCAGAAGATTCAAGCCACAATTGTGAAGCGCATTGAAAGCGGGCAGCTTAAGCCGGGGGATACCGTCGATTCGGAGCGAGAGTTGGCGAAAATTCATGGGGTAAGCCTGATGACGGCGCGCCATGCCTTAACCGCTCTCGAACGGGAGGGCATTGTGGAGCGCAGGCGTGGCGCTGGAACTTTTGTCGCGCCGCCCAAGATCCACTTCAATAAACTTACGAGTTTTACCGAGCAGATGGCGAGCCGAAGCTTGGCGGCTTGCTCAAAAGTTCTGTCATTTGGCGTGGTCGATAACGAGCAGGAAGTCGCGGCCCGTCTGGCTCTAGCGGGAAATGCGCGTCTGGTTAAACTCGAGCGACTTCGACTGGCGGCAGACGAACCGTTCGCAGTGGAGACGTGCTACTTGCCGGCAGATGAGTTTGCCGGCCTCAATCGCGCGCTCATTGCGCGAGGCTCGCTATTCTCTCTTCTAGAAGGAAACTACGGCATCGAAATCGCTTATGCCGACGAAGAAATGGATGCTACTGCCGCCTCCCCTGCAACCGCCAATCTCTTGAAAATTGGCCGCGATGAGCCGCTGCTTAGAATCCGGCAGGTGATTTATTCAACCAAGGGAAAGGCTACGCTTTATGTGCTCGGTCTATACCGTTCCGACCGGCATACCTTGTTGGTCCGAAGATTTCGTTAACGCGTCTTCGCTTTGATTCTGGAACAGGTTTGCCAGAGAACGGTGCCTGCAAAGCCTTGGGTAGCGGTGGCAACGATTTACGGAAACCGATCACTCGGCATAATGCCGGAGTCAAGTGTTTCAGTAGCCGAAACGTCGAAGGCCGGAATTCGAGAAATTAGCACAGGATGCAACACGACTTCGCCGCTTGCACTCGCTCACGGAGATTCTTCAGCTAAGTTTAAGGTGCTATCGATATCATCATTAAGATGTATATCGGTGCTCCACACTGCCAGCGCTCAGCACAAGGGGCCCAATCGCATTTTCAACGCTCTCGATGGCTTAGCGCGATCGTCGTCGCGCTGGCCGCTTTGCTTACCGCCGCGGCCCACGCGCAGGGCGGGCCACCGTTTCGGACTGACGACCCGGAAACTCCAGGCAACCGGCACTGGGAGATCAACTTTGGCTGGATCGGCGACCGCAATCCCGCGGCTGGCGCATATCAGGTGCCAGACTTCGACATCAATTATGGTTTGGGCGATCGGATTCAGTTGAAATATGAAATTCCCATTGCCATAGAGGAGACGCGTCCACAACCTGCGACCTCGACCCAACCGGCAGTCCCGGGCAACGTGATCACCGGCCTAGGCGAAAGCCTGCTGGGGATTAAGTGGCGTTTCTATGAACATCATTCCCACGATCCATGGCTAAAGGATCGCTTCGGCACCGGCCTCCCCGCCGTATTCGGCCATCATGCTGGCGAGGACAAGGTGGAGCCTGCCGCAGCCTCGGGCGACTCGCCCGGAGAAGCAGACTCGCCCGAATCGCGAGTCAATTTCAGCGTGTCAACCTACCCGCAGTTGTTTTTGAATAACCCGACCCGAGCCGTCCAGCGCGGACTAGTCGCCTCGGGTCCCACATTTTTTCTTCCGATTGAGGTCAACGGTCGCGTTGGACCCATACGATTGCTCGGGGAGGTCGGTTACAACTTTGGAAACCATTCGGTACCGCAAAGCTGGGGACGCGGCTTACTAGTTGGGCACGAGTTCAGTGATCGCACCGAGGCTTACCTTGAACTCTATGACGAGCAGGATGCCAACCGCATTCCGCCGGGCCGGGGCGTCGGACAATTCGCCACAGGTTATCCGAAGCAACGAGAGACCACGTTGGGATTGGGTGGACGGCAGGCGCTCAACAAGGCGAAGACGTTGAACCTGCTTCTGATGGGGGGCCGAAGTTTCCAGACGATTTCCGTATCCAACAGCCAGCCGAGTTGGATCGCATATGTTGGTATACAGGTTCTGCTCGGACCAAAGTAGCCAGTCACGCCGTAGTTAGAAACACAGTTACCCGACGAGAGCAAGCCGTAGCTTACGACAAAGCTTCTGATCGAAAGAAGATTTAGTGCGTCACGGCTAAGACGACCGCCCCAATCACAATGAGGCCTCCACCTAATAGTTTCCCTTTCGTGAGGGTTTCTCCGAGCAAAGGCCATGCCAGAAGAATGACGAACACAACGCTCAATTTATCGATAGGCGCCACTTTCGAAGCGGGCCCGGCAGCTAACGCTCGAAAGTAGCAGAGCCACGACAACCCTGTTGCTACACCCGACGCGACCAGGAAACCGACACTACGACGGTCGAGCATCGCGAGCTGCCTGTGCGACCCGAAGGTGATTGCAATGGACCACGCAAGCACCAACACTACGGTCGTCCGAATTGCGGTTGCCAAATTCGGTTCGACACGCGATACCCCCATCTTTGCCAGGAGGGCTGTCGCGGCAGCGAAGAGAGCAGAGAGCAAAGACCACGTAACCCAAGTCATAATGCTTCCAGTCTAGCGTGCGCCTTAAAAGCAGGCGGCAAATACAAGCAAAGATAGTGCCAAAGCTGTTCAGCCAGGCTTAAGGAAGCTTTGAGACAATATCTTCAGGTCGTCTTATCATGCGCGTGCTCTTGATCGAAGACGAGCAGAGGCTTGCAGAGAACATCATTGCCGCGTTGCGTGAAACAGGGTTAGCGGTCGATCACGCGGCGGAGGGAGAGGCCGGTTCGCACCTCGCGGAGGAGGGCATTTACGACGCCATTATCCTTGACCTTATGCTTCCCGGCAAAAGTGGTCAACGTGTTCTGCAAGACCTACGCCGAAAAAAGCTTCATACTCCAGTCCTGATTCTCACGGCCCAGGAAGGTAAAGAATCTGTTGTAAATCTGCTGAATACAGGGGCGGACGATTATCTAGGCAAGCCATTTGACTTAGGTGAACTCCTCGCTCGCATCAAGGCTCTCATCCGGCGTGCCAGAGGAGTCGCTACCCCAATTTTAGTGGTGTCAGATTTGGAATTAAATACAGTTCAGCAAGCAGTTCGTCGCCGCGGGCAGCCCGTGGATCTCTCACCAACAGAATATCGAATTCTTGAATACCTGATTCATAGGCCTCGTGCGGTTGTTTCCCAACAGGAGTTGTTGGAACATCTCTACGATTTCGAATGGGAGCATCATTCCAACGTGATCGAAGCGCACGTCTCGAACTTGCGCAGAAAGCTGAATGCGGCAGGAACGGAACCGCTGATCGAGACCTTACGCCATCGCGGCTACCGTCTGCGGGAACCGGTCGCTACACCATGACAGGAGATATCTCCATCACTCGTCGCCTGATCGTGACTGTCCTTGTTCTTGAGCTACTGTCTGCTATCTCTTTGATTATCATTGTCGCCTTTCACGAACGGCACGTGCAGTTGAAAGCTTTCGATGCGTCACTCGTAGCCACTGCTGAGTCGCTCGCGGGTGCGGTCCAGGATGCTGAAGATGAAGCCGACAACGTTATGCTCGATCTTCAGGAAGTGCACACCAGCAAAGACGCCGCTTTTCGAGTCGAGGATGAGCGAGGGAGGATGCTCGGCTCCGAGGGTGAGCCCCCAGCTTTAGAAACAGCCGGACGGCAAGAACCGTCTTTTCGTGACGTGGAGCTGAGGGGCCACGCCTACCGATTTCTCGTTCTTCACCGCCTGCGGATCGTGGATCCCGGCAAACTCGATGGTGGCGTTCGCCACACGATCACAATTGTCTACGGAACCCCTGTCGCTCACGTCTGGCATGAAGTATTGGAGGCCATCCGTTTCTACTCGATTGCGACTGCCATACTGCTAGGTGTCACCGCTACACTCATGATTTGGCTGTTGCGAAAGGGACTGGCCCCCGTCCACGAACTCGCTCATGAAGCGGAGCGCATAAGTTCGAGCGACTGGCGTTTCAACGCGCCGGCACTTGCAAAAAGAACGATAGAACTACGACCTCTTGCTCTTGCTCTCGAAGCCGCCCTCGCGCGTTTGCAGCGCTCATTCGAGCAACAACGACGATTCACCAATGATGCCGCTCACGAACTTAAGACGGACGTAGCAATCGTCAAGTCGTCCCTGCAATTGCTATCCATGCGAAAGCGCACCGTCGAAGAGTACATCCGGGGTCTGACGCTTAGTGTGAATGACTTCACTCGTTTGGAAAATACAGTGCAAAAGATGCTTACACTGGCACGATTGGAACAGCAAATGGAGAATGACAAGTTGGGAGCAGTGAATCGCTCCTGTTCTCTGCGCGACGCAGTCGAGGATTCCGCAAATCAGATTAACTCGTTCGCTCAATTGAAGGCCGTTGATGTGCAAATTGAATCCACCGCCGAAGTCAGGGTGCCCATCGATAGCCGCGATGCATTTCTCTTATGCTCGAATATCTTGTTGAATGCCGTGCAGCACAGCCCCGATGGATCAACCGTCCGAATTACCCTGACTGTCAACGAACAAACAGTTCAGTTGACGGTTAAGGATCGCGGTGAAGGCATTTCGGTCGAAGATCGTCTTCACCTATTTGAACCGTTTTATCGAGGTGATCCATCGCGAAGTCGGAAGAGCGGCGGCACGGGGTTGGGACTCTCCATCTGCAGGGCAATCTGCGAACGCGCTGGCGGGACGATCGAGATTGTCAATGGCACTTCGGGTGGTGCCTTGGTTACTGTGACGCTCCCAGCAGAAGTCTTAGAAGACACTTCCGGGCTCTCAGCATCGCTCAAAACCCAGTAGATAGCTTGCACATCTCGAATTCACCCATTTCGGAAGTCATTAACCGGTTAATGGGTTCTGTCAGCCCAAACGTTTTTTAAGAGTCTCGCGTTCTAATTCTCCATCCCAGCGAGCTAGAACTAACGTCGCTACTCCATTTCCGATCATGTTCACCAATGCTCTGAACATACTTAGAAAACGGTCAATCCCGAGAATGAGTGCCATGCCTGCAACTGGAATAGTTGGGATCACGGAAAGTGTGGCCACCAGCGCTATGAAAGATGCTCCTTGCACGCCACTCGCGCCCTTGGATGTAAGCACTGCTACCGCGAGAATAGTGAGTTGCTGCGTCAGAGTTAGATGAGTGTTGGTCGCCTGTGCAACAAATAAAGCGGCCATCGTCATGTAAAGGCTCGTGCCGTCGGTATTGAAAGTAAATCCAGTCGGTACCACCAGGCCCACGAGAGATTTTGAGCACCCGAGTTTCTCAAGCTTGGCCATCAACGTCGGAATAGCGATCTCCGACGAACTTACAGCTAGCACTAGCAATATCTCTTCCTTGATATATGCCAGAAATCGAAAGATGTTGAAGCTCGCAATCCACCCGATGACGCCGAGGACGACCACTACAAAGAGCGCCGATGTGAGCCAGAACGTTCCGATCAATTTGGCTAGAGGCCCAAGTGAAGCCAGGCCGAACTTGCCGACCGTGTATGCCATTGCTCCGAACGCCCCAACCGGAGCGAATTTCATCAGGATCCTGGTTATATCGAATACGACAGTAGTTAAGGAGTCGATGAGCTCCACCAACGGTTTGGCGCGTGCTCCGGAAGCTGACAGCGCAAAGCCGAACAGCAAAGCTACGAATACGACTTCAAGAATGTCTCCTCGGGCAAAGGCGTCGAAGACCGTCGTCGGAATAATGTGCATCAAGAATTCGGTAACGCTTTGCGCTTTTGCTTGGCCCGCATAATCGGCGACTGCCTTGGCGTCTAGTGTGGCGACGTTTACGTTAAAGCCGCTGCCCGGGCGAATGACATTACCCACTACAAGCCCGATCAGCAGCGCAATTGTGGAAACGACTTCAAAGTAGAGGAGAGCCATGCCGCCGACGCGGCCCACCTTTTTCAGGTTTTCCATGCCGGCAATTCCGGTGACCACGGTGCAGAAGATGATCAGGGTGATGATCATCGAAATGACCCGGATGAAAGCGTCGCCTAGTGGCTTCATGGCGATCGCGCGAGCCGGATCCACACAACCCAACACCACAGCCAGGGCCATCGCCACCAATACCTGCACCCAAAGGACGCGATAGAACGGCGGCTTGCTGGATGCCGGAGCGGCAGTAACTAGACCCGTCTGCACGGGTGGGAAGGTTGCCATCTTCGATTGCCTATCCTGGGTGTCGGTCCATCTTTCAACCTTCTTAGTTAATTCGTAGTCGGTAGCTATAGTTGTCAGTTTAGTTATCAGAAAATGGAACTGCGGGTTCTAGTGGATCTCCGCAGCGTTCTCAGGCTGCAGCGTACGCACCAGCCAGGGAATGATCACTTCCTTGAAAATGCGTGGATCGGGCCACACACCGACCTGTCGCCCAAGGTGACCGCCCAGCGGATTCACCCACGCGGTCTTGGGCACGTCTCCTTTGTCGAGAAGCAGGTAAATGTCGGAGATTGGAACCTGGGTATCCTTTACTCCAGCAAGAATGAGCATCGGTGCCATCGGCTTGCCCAGCAGGCCTTGTTTGACGAGCGACATCTTCGGTAATACCTCTGCCATTTGATCGAGGGTAGTCACGTTGTCGAAGATCGCCATCAATGCCGGGACTTGATCGAACAAATACTCGCGGTTGCCGATCAAAGAATTCATCAGAAAATCTTTTTGAAAAAAAGCATCTATTGGAGGTGACTGGGCACTGGCTCCTTTTAAGCGGGTGCGTTCTACGAGGGCCATCTTCGTTGCCCAATACGCGCCCCAACTCACACCGTGCATGGCAACTCTGTTTTTGTCGATTTCGGGCCGGGTGGCGACGTAATCGAGCACGCGCGAGAGCATCCGATCGGCATTCTCACTGACTTTGATCGGATTTTGTCCAGTGCCTGGTCCATCCACGGCCAGATAGCCGATACCGAATGGCAGGATCGCGCTGAAACTCTCGGTCAAGTCTTCCTTGCGGCTGTCCAGTCCATTAACGGCCAGAACAAGTGGTACTGGGCCGTTCGCGTTCTTCGGCAAGCGCAAGTAGCCGATGATTTCTTTTCCTTCAAACGGAATTTTCACAATTTCGAGTGGCGGATCCCAAAAACGAGCGTGTGCCAGGAAAGCTTCGATGGCCTTTTCGTAGGAACGTTGCTTGCCGGGAGAGGCGGGGATGGGCCAGCGTCCGAAGGAATAAAGCCGCCACGCCCGTATGTAATCGGCATTCGCCCTTGTCGGATCGGTCTTCTCCAGAGACTTCGCTTGCGTCATGTAGCGATCAGCCACTCCCATGAAGCCCGCAGCCCACTCGTCCTTATCGCGGGTGTGGATAGACTTGAAAGCTTCTCGAACGTCGCCCGGGTCGAGTCCGATCAGCGGATACTGCCCTACTTCCGCGCGGTGGATGGCTTCCGTCTCGATCTCCTCAATCGTGCGTTCAGCGCGCTGCTGCGCAAAACACGGAACGCTTAGCGGAAGGATCAACGCTACTAGCATTGATAGAGACATTGTCAATCGAGCACGAGAACTATGCAGCACAAATGTTGACACGGGATCGTTCCTTTCAATTTGTTGAAATAAAGATGGGGCTGGAGAGATGTCCGACCCCCAGTTTGTGAAATCTTGGCAATCAAAAGATAAGCTTCAAACCCAGTTGAACGGCGCGACTGCCTCCGGAGCCAATGACAGGGTTGGCGGCAGCGACGTCCGGCGTCGCACATCCGCAACCGAAAGGCTGAACCGAAGGATCGTTGAATCCGAAGCCGTTCTGTCCCCCGTAAGGATTGGCGAGATTGGGATGATTGAAAATATTGAAAAACTCGGCCCGGAACTGGGCACGGAACTGTTCCGTAAAATGCCAGTTCTTGGCAATCGAAAAGTCAACGTTTTTAAATCCAGTGTCAGGGAAGGTGTTGCGGCCCATGTTGCCGAATTGCCCCAAGGGTGGCGGGAGCATAATGGAGTTGCCTTGGGCATAGCAACCGAAGAACGCCAACGATTCGGTTGACGCTCCGGGGGAACCCCCATCAAGAGCCAACGCCTTCGCGTTACAGGCTGCATCGCTGCTCGGGTTGGTCGGGCTATTGTTTCCGCCGAAAAACGGAATTCCTGTTGGCGTCGATTTGAAGTCGTTTCGGTTCCCGTAAAAACTCCATCGGATGGGAGTGTTCGCTGGAGGACTGACGGGCAGCGGACCGATACCGGCGGCATCCGTTCCCTCATCCATCGGGCCCCAGGATTGTGGAGTCTGAATCGTGATAATCGAATTAATTTCCCAACCTTCCAGAGCCTGGGCGTAACCTTTCCTGCCGGGGATGGCATAGGTGGCCGAAAGCGTGAAACGCTGGCGAACATCGAAATCACTATTGGCGTATTCAGCACCCGGATTGTATGCGTTCTGCGGCAGTCCCGATCCGTAGCCGAAATCCCAGTTTGCGCCTACGTCGTCGAGAGAGTGCGACCAGGTGTAACCGGCCACCATGCTCAATCCATGGTAATTTCTGGAGTTCAGCGTTACCTGCAGGCCGTCATAATTTGACCTATAAACGTTGGCCATCTGGAAGATGTTGCTTAGATACGGGAACTTTGTGTTAAACGGCCCCACCTCGGGGGCGACCTGACAGGCGGGATTATTCGCAGTGTTGTAATAGCCCAGCCCCAATGCCTCCGTCGTGCAAGCGGCGATATTTGCTGCCGGCCATCCCGACCCCACCGGCGGTTGATTGATGTCGCGAATGCCGGTTAAATTCCCGCCATGATTGCCGACGTAGGCCATCTCCAACGAAAGGTTGGGTGTAATTGCGTGTTGCACGCTGAAGCTCCAGTTCCAGACGTAGGGCGTGGTCAGGTTGCGGTTCACGGTCATGACGGGACAGGGACTGTTGAAACAGTTCACGGTTGGGCTGCCATAGACTGGTCCCTGGTCCCAAGGAACAGCTGGAGAATTAAGGAAGAAAGGTAAGGAGACGTTTCCAGTGGTGATGGTGCCGCCAGAGGTATCACCAGCCGAGTCAATCGGCGCTCCGGTCGGAACACTGCCCGGGCCGAAGGCATTGTTGAAGGCGATGAACGACTGCCAGTTCACGGATTCATAGACCAGACCTACGCCGCCTCGAAGCACGGTTGAACCTTTGCCGTTTGTATCCCAGGCAAAGCCGAAGCGCGGCGCGAAGTTCTTGTGGTCGGAGTTGTACAGACTTGGAATCTGATTGGTGCCCGTTTTCACCTGCACCAAGCCGACATTCGGATCAAAATTCCCCAGGAGATTATGTTCTTCCTGCGGAACCGAGCTAAATTCGTAACGTACGCCGAAATTCAGCGTTAGGCTCCGCGCCAAGCGCCAGTCGTCCTGAATAAAACCGGAATATGCCCAATTGTGCAGTTGCAGCGTCGGGTTACCCACCGTCACAGTGCCCTTGAACGGATAGCCTGCGAAGAAATCCTCCAACTGGGTTGTGTTGAGAGTCTGAGAAGGATTAGCGGGGTTGGGAGTCACGCCGCCGAGGAAGGTGATACTTCCCCGTGCGTTTCCGTAGGCTGCATTGGTCACTTTGTTGTAATGCAGTTCGCCGCCGAACTTGATGGAGTGCTGGCCCGCATTGTAGGAAACGTGATCGACGAACTGCGTGATGGAATCGGGTCCCTGAAACTTGGGCCACTTGAAGCCGCCCAAGCCGGGAAAGAAATATCCGCCAAACCCTATGCGCGGTAGACCGCCCGTGAATGGGCCCGATACGCCCGTGTCAAGGCCGTAACTGGATGCGGGCGTGTTGAGATCGCCCGGGAGTGTCGGCTGATACAGGCGGTTATATCCAGCGCGCGCTTCATTCACCCAATGCGGACTTGGAGTCCACTCCCAATTTCCGCCCACTACCTGCGCCCGCGTGTGAATATCCGACCGCCATCTTGATTGCAATTCTGGGAAGTCTTCCACCGTACCGGTATTGTTGCCGAAAAAGTACATCCCGCTGACGCGGTTGTTCTGGTTGAGGTTTACATCTACTTTTCCGATTGCGTTGTAGACAGTGACGTCGTTGGGGAATCCGTTCGGAATCGTCGTGCTCTGGGTGGTGTTCGTGGGAAAACCAGTTCCATTGCATGTAACCGCACTGCCTGTGACCGTGCATCCGGCGATATTCAAGCTGGCTTGGCTAATCGTGACCCCTGAAGCTTGGAGATCATTGATCGAATCTTGAATACTGTCGGCGCAGTCGCCGGTTATTACTAGGCAATTACCAGCGTTGGTATTGGATGCGGGCATAAAAGGACTAGTGACGCCACCGAAAGAGTTCCCCACGTCATACATCTGCCCTTCGTAGGCTCCGAAGAAAAAGAGCTTGTCTTTGATAATCGGTCCGCCGACACTGCCGCCATATTGCTCGAGCGTCCTTGGAAGCTTGGCATTCGGTACGGTGTTGAAATAGTTCCGTGCATCCATCACACCGTCGCGGCCAAAGGCGAACGCCGTACCGTGAATCTGGTTGGTGCCGGATTTGATGCCGACATTAACGACCGCACCCGGTTTCCAGCCGAACTCGGCCGGTGCAAGTTCTTCGACGTTGAATTCCTGAATCGAGTCGATCGGTAGAATGGTCGCCGAATCACCAGCAATACCGGCGCCATTAATGATGGCCTGGCCGGAGTAGGGCTCGCTGTTGAACAAGCCCTCAATGAAGTAGGCATTGTCTTCCGCGCGCAATCCGTTCGTACTCGTGGTCGAGAATCCTCCACCTGGATATCGCATCACTCCCGGACGCAATTGAAGCAGGTTCTCATAGTTGCGGCCGTTCAATGGCAAATCATTGATCTCTTTATTGCTCAACGTGCCACCTAAAGTAGATGACGTGCTATTGACCAGCGGAACCTCGTCGGTAACAATCACCGTCTCGGAAACTTGTCCGGCTGGAAGAGAGACGTCGACGCGTAAATCCTCGGCTACTTCCACAGCGATGTTCACGCGCTCTACAGTTTTGAAGCCCTTCGCTTCGACACGAACTTTGTAGATACCCGGTTGTAACTCCGGAGCAACATAATTTCCGGAGTCGTCGGTACTTACGGTTCGAGTAGTGTCGCGCTGAACATCGGTAATGACTACGGTAGCTCCAGCCACACCGGCACCCGATTGATCGCTAATGCTCCCAAGAATGCGGCCCATCGTGGTTTGGGGAAAGAGAGGGACAGTCAGGGCAAGCACCATCCAGGCACAAAAGACAATGCCGAACACCCGAATGCCATTCGACGGAGAATGCATTACGACCTCCAATTCCTCAAGAAAACGAGGAAGGACGATTTAATGGTCGAACATCTCGCGGCCATTTCGGGCCGTAGAAATTAAAACTCAGGCGATTTGAAGGTATAGCCTTGACGTGGCCTACCCGTCAAGTAGTATTGTGGTCCGACCACAGAACAGCTTCCCCTTTGCTGTTCACTCGATTGTTGCCGGACAACTGGCGGCGTAAGCTACCGAAGCGAGGAGGACGAACGAGCATGGCAATCGCTAGTATCAATCCGGCAACCGGCGAGGTGTTGAAAACTTTCGACCCTCTCACGTCGGCGCAAATTGAACAGAAGTTGCAATTGGCGACCACGGCGTTTCGAATTTATCGTCGGACTTCATTCGCAGATCGAGCAAGCAAGATGACGCGTGCGGCCGAAATCTTGGAAAAAGAAAAAGACGAGTGCGCGCGTTTAATGACGCTGGAAATGGGCAAGCCTCTCAAGGCTGCAGTCGCCGAAGCCCAAAAATGCGCGATAGGGTGTCGCTACTACGCGGAAAATGCGGAAGAATTTCTCGCGGACGAAATTGTGGAAACAGGAGCGAAGCATAGTTTCATCCGGTATCTGCCGATCGGCCCCATTTTAGCCATCATGCCGTGGAACTTTCCCTTTTGGCAGGTGTTTCGTTTCGCGGCTCCCGCATTAATGGCGGGCAATGTCGGCCTCTTGAAGCATGCTTCGAATGTGCCACAGTGTGCGTTGAAGATTGAAGACATCATTCGCCGTGCCGGTTTTGCCGACGGTGAGTTCCAAACGTTGCTGATCGGTTCGGAGCCGGTCGATGCCATCCTGAATGATTCTCGGGTGGCCGCTGCAACTTTGACTGGCAGCGAGCAGGCAGGAATTCAAGTTGGAGTCTCTGCCGCGAAGCGAGTCAAGAAAGTGGTGCTGGAACTGGGAGGCAGCGATCCGTTCATCGTGATGAGCAGTGCAGATTTGGAGGCCGCCGTCGCAACTGCAGTCGATGCGCGAATTCAAAACAACGGTCAATCATGTATTGCGGCGAAGCGCTTTATTATCTCGGAAAAAATTGCCGACGAGTTCGAGCGCAAGTTTGTAAAACGCATGCAGGAATTACGAGTGGGCAACCCGTTTGACGAGAACACACAACTTGGCCCCTTGGCCAATGCCGATGCTGTTACTTCTCTTGATTCCGATGTGAAAAAAACTGTGGCCGCAGGCGCCCGGGTGCTAACGGGAGGCAATCCTCTTGACCGTCCCGGGAACTTCTATGCGCCCACAGTGATAACAGACATTCCGAAAAATTCGCCGGCTTATAAGGAAGAATTATTTGGCCCCGTGGCGTCGATTTTTCGCGTAAAGGATGTGGATCACGCTATCCAGATCGCCAACGACAGTCGCTTTGGATTGGGCGCAAGCGCCTGGACGAACGACCCCGGGGAAACCGAACGGTTCATCAATGAGCTTGAGTCCGGCATGGTTTTTGTGAACAAAATGGTAGCCTCAGATCCTCGACTGCCTTTTGGCGGCGTCAAGTACTCAGGACACGGTCGTGAACTTTCAGAACATGGGATACGGGAGTTTATGAACATAAAGACAGTTTGGATCCAATAATAAACTTATGTAGACCGGTGTATGGTATAGTGGTCATACCATGATACCGATGCTTAAAATTCGCTTGGGAGTAGGGCCCAATCATGAATGAAAACGAGTTAGCAGACTCGCTGTCAGCTAAGCCGGTATACCGTGCGGTCAAAACCTCACGATTGTTCGAGCAGATCGTGCAGCAAGTGGAAGATTCAATTCTAAAAGGCCAGCTTAAACCTGGCGACCAATTGCCAGCGGAGCGTGATCTTGCCCAGCGGTTTGGAGTAAGTCGCACAGCGGTGCGCGAAGCAGTGAAGACCTTGCGTGAAAAGGGACTGGTGGAAGCCTATTCGGGGCGTGGGACCTTCGTGACCAATGGGACTTCGCAAGCGATTCGGCAATCGCTGGACTTGATGATCCGCATCAACAAGCAGGAAGGGTTGGCAAACCTGGCCGAATTGCGATTGGTGCTGGAGCCGGAGATTGCCGCTCTGGCTGCTCTACGAATTGAGGAGCAGCTCGTGGCTACCATGCGTGAAGCAGTCGCCGTTATGGAACGGAACCTACATGACCCTGATGCGTACGTTGAAGCCGATCTAGATTTCCATTTAGCGCTGGCAGAGGCGGCCGACAATCCGCTGATTCTCTCGCTCCTCGACTCGATTGTTGGCCTATTGCGCGAGCAACGCAGCCGAATCTTCAATGTTGATGGAGGGCCGGAACGCGGACAGTTTCATCATAAGCAAATCTTGGCCGCGATCGAGAATCGCGATGCCGAGACAGCGCGAGAATCAATGCGCGCTCATCTTAATCAGGTGCTTGCGGATTCGTCGACACTGGGCAGGAAGTAACTTCATCCTCGAACAAAGGGGAATCGCTGTATGGCGAAGCTTGGATTCATAGGTCTCGGTGTTATGGGTGGCAACATGGTGGCCCGTCTGCTCGAAAAAGGGCACACCGTGACTGGCTACAACCGGACGCGATCCAAGGCGCAGTGGTTGATCGACAAGGGCATGAAGTTTGCCGAATCTCCCAAGGCAGTGGCGACTGCGGCGGATGTGACGTTCAGCATGGTGACGAATTCCGCGGCGCTCGCCGCCGTGACAGAGGGTCGCGATGGATTGCTCGCCGGCTTGGCGGCGGGCAAATTCTACATTGACATGAGCACTGTCAGCCCCGAAATAAGTCGCGGGCTGGCTGCGAAAGTTCGCGAGACGGGCGCCGACATGATTGACGCGCCGGTTTCAGGCAGCGTTATCACGCTGCAGCAGGGCAAACTTTCTGTGATGGTTGGTGGGCGCAAAGAAACCTTCGAGCGTTTGAAACCATTGCTTCTCGATATTGGGCCAAAGGTGACGCATGTCGGCGATAACGGCGTGGCGTTATCGATGAAGATCGCGATCAACTTGCAATTAGCTGTCCAGATGCTGGCGTTCTGCGAAGGTGTATTGCTGGCTGAAAAAAGCGGCATTTCGCGCGAAGTTGCCGTCGACGTGATGATCCACAGTGCCATTGCTTCGCCCATGATTGTCTACCGTGGCCCATTCGTCTTGCAGCAACCGCCAGAGGCGTGGTTCGACGTCAATATGATGCAGAAGGACATGCTCTTGGCCATGGAGATGGGACGCAAGCTGAATGTTCCCGTTCCCACTACCGCCATCAGTAACGAGTTCCTCACCGCTGCCCGCGGCATGGGATGGGAGAAACTCGATTTTGCCGTTGTGTTCGACGTTCTTGCCAGCATGTCGGGAATTACTTCTGGAACGAAAAAATGACTACTGCCGCTCAGCCCCGAGGAGAGGCTTCGGAAAAAATCATTCTATGGCTCCGGATGTACCGGAAGATGGTCGCCATCCGCCAATTTGAGGCCCAAGTCAACGAACTCTACACGCGGGCGTTGATGCCTGGTCTGGCACATCTTTATATTGGCGAAGAAGCGGTAGCCGTCGGCATATGCGAAGCGCTGGAGCGCACCGACTTCATCACCAGTACCCATCGCGGTCATGGACATTGTTTGGCGAAAGGGGCTTCCCCCGACAAGATGTTCGCCGAACTGCTGGGCAAAGAAGCGGGCTATTGCAAAGGCAAGGGCGGTTCCATGCACATTGCGGACCCCGCCACCGGTAATCTCGGAGCCAATGCGATCGTGTGCGGAAGTGCTGGCATCGCGACGGGCGCAGCATTCTCGAGTCAGCGTCTGGGTAATGGCCGGGTAGCTGTATGTTTCTTCGGAGAAGGCGCTCTCGGCCAGGGTGTGCTGTACGAAGTGATGAATCTCGCTCGACTCTTCAAGCTTCCCGTGATCTATGTGTGCGAGAACAACCTCTATACCGAATACACGCACTATTCAGAAACTACGGCCGGAGATATTCTGATGCGTGCGACCGCCTTTGGTTTGGATGCCGCCGTCGTGGACGGTCAGGACGTACGCGCGGTTCACACCGTAGCACAGCGCATGGTGGATCGCGCCCGCCACGGCGATGGTCCCGCGTTCTTGCTCTGTAACACCTATCGCTACCACGGACATCATGTAGGAGACATCAATCGCGAATACTACCGCTCGAAACAAGAAGAGCAGATGTGGAAGACAGAGCGAGATCCGATTACAAATTTTGGGGAGTGGCTCATTGAGCAGAATCTCGCCGACACCGCTGTCCTGGCTCAAGTGCAAGCTGAACTTGAATCTGAGATGAAAAAGGCAGTCGACTTCGCCATCGCCGCTCCGTACCCGACTGTCGACGAAGTGAACCAGGACGTGTATGCCTGAAAATCAGCTTCGCGCGCAAGACGATCGGGAGTTGACATTCGCGCAAGCGATTCGCGAGGCGCTGGCTGAAGAGATGCGCCGTGACAAGACTGTCTGCATCATGGGCGAAGACGTGGCTGAGGCTGGTACTCCGTTCAAAGTTCTCTCCGGCCTGTTAGAAGAATTCGGCAAAGACCGCGTGCTCGATACGCCAATTTCCGAGGCTGGCTTTACCGGGCTAGCGGTGGGTGCCGCCATGACCGGACTGCGCCCGGTGGTTGACATCATGTTCGGCGACTTCATCACTCTGACTATGGATCAGATGGTCAACCAGGCCGCCAAAGTCCATTACATGTCGGGAGGAAAGTGGCGAGTGCCGATGGTGATGCGCACGACCATGGGAGCGACGCGCCGCTCCGCTGCGCAGCATTCGCAGTCGTTGCACGCGTGGTACTGCCACGTCCCAGGCTTGAAAGTTGTTTTGCCCTCGACGCCCTACGACGCCAAAGGATTGCTGAAGGCCGCGATTCGCGACGAGAATCCCGTAGTCTTCTTCGAGGACAAGATGATGTACAAACTCAAAGGCTATGTGCCCGAAGGCGATTACACCGTTCCTCTCGGAGTAGCAGATATAAAACGCGTAGGCGAGGACATTACTCTCGTTGCGACCAGCAGCATGGTACAAGTTGCGCTGGGCGCGGCAATGCTGCTGGGAAAAATAGGAATCAGCGCCGAAGTTGTTGACCCGCGTACCATGTGGCCGCTCGACGAAAAAACTCTGATTGACTCAGCAAGGAAAACGTCGCGAGCGATTGTTCTCGACGAAGGTTACGAACGCTACGGCGTTACCGCCGAACTTGCATCGGTGATTGCCACCGGTGCATTCTACGATCTGGACGCTCCGGTCAAGCGCATGGGTGCAATGCATGTTCCAATTCCGTTCTCGCCGCCTTTGGAAGATGTGACTGTGCCGACCGAGCAGACCGTGTTCGAGGCTGCCCGCGCGCTCTGCGGACGATCCTGAAAACACGCTCAACTGGCAAAGGAGAATTCTATGGCTCTGCCCACATACGGAACGATGGCTGTGGATTGGGAAAACAGGGTGGACTTCGACCGCCTTCGCCGCGAACGCCTTGCGCGTGCCAAAGAACTTCTAGCCAAGTCTGAGATGGGCTCACTGTTGTGCTTCGACATGAACAATGTCCGTTATCTGACCGCAACTCACATTGGCACATGGGCCCAGGACAAGGCAAATCGCTTCACGCTCCTTCCACAAAATGACGAACCGATTTTGTGGGACTTCGGATCGGCCGCTAAGCACCATCGACTACATTGTCCCTGGCTCGGCGAGCGGTCGCGTGCCGGAATCTCCGTGCTGCGCGGAGCCATGACTCCGGAGATGGGACGCGCGGAAGATGTAGCCAAGAAAATTCGCATCGAGCTAGAGATGCGCGGCTTACATAAAGAGCCGGTAGGCATCGACATTATCGAATTACCGGTTTTGTTCGCATTACAAAAAGAAGGAATTAACGTTGTCGATGGCCAGGCACTCATGTCAGAAGCGCGCCTGATCAAGACGCGGGATGAGATCAGCTTGCTCAACCACTCCGCGATGATGGTCGATGCTGCCTACGACGAACTCTATCGCGCCATGAAGCCCGGCATGAGCGAGAACCAAGCGGTGGGCTTGGTCAGCAAAATTCTCTACGATATGGGCTCCGAATACGTGGAAGCCGTGAACGCAATCTCAGGCGAGCGATGTAATCCGCATCCGCACGTTTTCTCCGATCGTGTCCTGCGTCCCGGAGATCCTGTCTATTACGACATTCTTCACTCTCACATGGGCTACCGCACCTGCTATTACCGCTGTTTCACCATCGGATACGCATCGCACGCGATGAACGACGCCTACAAGCGCTGCCGCGATTATCTGGATGCAGCGATTGAACTCGTGCGACCGGGACGGACCACCGCCGAGATTGCCGCAGTGTGGCCAAAGGCGCATGAGTTTGGTTTCCCAAACGAAGAAGCCGCTTTCGCGCTGCAATACGGGCACGGCATCGGCCTAGCCATCTGGGAGAAGCCCGTAATCAGCCGTCTTGTATCACTCGAACATTCCTGCGAGATCAAGCCCGGCATGGTGTTTGCGCTGGAAACTTTCTGGCCTTCGACCGACGGCTGGAGCGCCGCCCGCATCGAGGAAGAAATCGTGGTTACCGAAACTGGCCACGAAGTCATCACGCGTTTCCCGGCTGAAGAACTACTAGTTGCCGGTCGGCACTATTTCACGGTCGATGGTCCGCTTCCTGCAATCCGAGAGACGGAATCAAAGCCGAGCAAACGAGTGCGCGAAATGATTGAAGCGAGTTCCCAGCAGGAACGCATCGGAGTGGGAGACTAAACGCCGTTGGTGTAAGAGGGAGAGCTTATCTCGATAAGACTCCATCAGACGAATGGCGGTCTAACCCAGTTCCTTACTACGGTTCTCTAATTTATGGCAATCAGTGTCGTTATGCCAGCTCTCGAAATGGCTCAGGAAACCGGCAAGCTTATATCTTGGCTGAAAAAAGAAGGTGAATCGGTGGCCAAGGGCGAGCCTCTACTGGAAGTCGAAACCGACAAAGCGGTGATGGAGATCGAATCTCCCGCCGCTGGCGTCCTCGCCGGTATCAAGGTTGACGCTGGGGTGGAAGTTCCGGTCGGCCGCACCATTGCATGGATCGTCCAGCCTGGGGAAACTCCTCCCACTGATGAACTGGCAGCGGCATCCGGACGAAAAACCACCGCGGTTTTGTCCTCCACAACTTCAGTCTCGGAATTCGCGAGTCAAACACCACCTCCACCACAGTCCGTAACGCGACACGTAAAGATCTCCCCCAAGGCCCGACGTCTCGCCAGCGAACGGGGAGTCAATCTCCCTGATGTCCGCGGCTCCGGTGCCGGCGGGGAAATTCTTGCTTCCGATATTGTCGGCGTCGCCGAATCCAACGCCAGCGCGCCTCCCGCAAAGATTGCAAGCGGCAACTCCATTGCACGGCTGATGGCCGATCGCACCACTCACAGTTGGACGACCGTGCCCCATTTCTTTGTAGTCCGCGAAGTGGATGCTGGCGCACTGAACGAGGCGCGTCTGAAGTTGGGGCCAGCGATTGATAAGTCGCACCGAGTCAAACTCACGCACAGCGATCTCTTGGTGGCGCTGGTCGCGGCCGTTCTCCAAAAACACCCACGCATCAACTCAAGCTGGAGCAGCGAAGGCACGTGTGCGAATTCTGAGATCAACATCGGACTCGCAATGGCTGTGGACGACGGCGTGGTGGCACCCGTCATTCACAAAGCTGCCCACACCGAATTAGGCGAGATTGCGTTGCAGCGACGCGGCCTGACAGAACGCGCGCGCGGTGGAAAGCTGCGGGCGGATGATATCAGGGGCGGCACCTTCACTATCAGCAATCTCGGCATGTTCCGGGTGGACGCATTCACCGCAATCATCATTCCACCCCAAGCCGCGATCCTCGCTGTCGGAGCGATTACTGACCGAGTGGTCCCCGTAGGCGGCCTTCCCGGTGTCCGTCCCATAATGACGTTGACACTTTCAAGTGATCATCGTGTTGTAGACGGAGCCCGCGCAGCGGATTTTCTGCGAGATCTGGTTGAGGCCATCCTCAACCCTCTGCAGTATTTCAAAACCGCTGGAAATACCGATTAGCCGCTTGGCATAGATTTCGTGGATTTTGCGGTTTGGCTTCAGCTTCGCTTAAGGCGCCATAGGCATACTGGCAAAGTCGATATTAATCTTGAGTCTCTCTTCAAAGGAGTTTCACTATGGGACTTCACCGTCTTTGTCGTTTCAACAAGGGGGCGATTGTCACCGCTATTCTCTCTCTCGCATCCACAGCCTCTGCACAGAACTATCACGTCGCCAGTCGGTGGAAAGTCGGCGGCCAGGGCGGCTGGGACTATCTGCTCAGCGACGATGCCGCACATCGGCTCTACATCACGCACAACTCGAGGGTCGAGGTCATCGACAGCACCAACGGTAAACTTATTGGTGCGATTACAGGCCTCAAGAGCACCCACGGTGTAGCGCTCAACCCAGACGGAAAGACTGGCTACGTCAGCGATGGCGCGGGAAATGCTATCGTCGTCTTCAATCGTGCAGATTTCTCAGTCGTGGCCATGATCCCGGCCGGTACAAACCCCGATGGCATCACTTTCGAAACCATGACAAAAACCGTTTGGGCATTCAATGGTCGCAGCAACAACGTCTCAGTGTTGGACACCGAATCCAACGCCGTGATCGCCACTGTGCCACTACCCGGCAAGCCAGAGTTCCCGCAGGTTGACGAACATGGGTCGGTGTTCGTGAACATCGAGGACAAGAATGAAATCGTGAAGCTGGACGCGGCAACTCGCAAGCCTATCGCCACTTGGCCGCTCGCAGGCTGCGAATCGCCCTCCGGAATGGCGATTGACCGCGATAAGCACCACCTCTTCTCCGTCTGCGATGGAGGAAAGATGGCTGTTATCGATTACGATTCGGGCAAAGTCTTAGGCTTGGCAGCAATCGGCGACTCTCCTGATGCCGCCGCTTTTGACCCGAAACACGGATTGGCGTTCTCCTCGAATGGAGGAGATGGCACGCTCACCGTTGTGGATGCCAGCAAACCCGGCTTTCCCGTACTCCAAACGGTCAAGACGGAAAAAGGTGCGCGCACCATGGCGCTCGATGTTTCGACGGGACGAGTCTACCTCGTAACCGCACAATTCGGGCCGGCACCGACAGCAACGGCAGACATGCCACACCCGCGCCGGAGTGTGGTGGTAGATAGTTTCGAGATTATCGTTGTCGAGCGATAACTGGAACCACAATATGGTTCCGCGCTTCACTTCACCATTGCCAAAAGCGCATCGGTCACCAGCTTTTTGGTCTGGTCATCCGTCGGCGATGGCCCGGATTGCAGACTCGCCTCGCCAGCTAAGCGTTTATTCTTGATCCCAATGTAGACGGCATTGTAAGCGGTGTCGCCAAGGTTTTCCACTCTGTGCTTAAACGGAGGAAACCATCGCGGATCGCCCGGCTTAGCGTAAACCTCCTGGGTCTTGCCATTTTCATCCGTAAATCGGAGATGGCCGGCCGTAAGAACGACAACCACTCCTCCCATATGCGCGTGTAAACTCGATTTTTCATGGGGCCCGTAGTGGACGTTCACCACTTGAACATATTCATTTTCAAACGCTAGTTTGTAATGTGTGGGCTCCACCTTTGTCGGATCTTGCGCAAGCAACGCGGCACTGAAGCACAAGCCCGCCAAAATTAGGCACAGCGGTCGCACACAGGAAAATATCCACATGAGAAATGCCCTCGAGAGACTTCTTAGACTGTCGTAAAGCTTATCCGGACTTAGCCGCCTGTCAATGCCAGAAACCAAGCCGGACCAAACTGGTAAGAAGTTCGCAAAAGCTTCTTGTCTAGAGAGTGCTGCGCTCTGTCCGCCGTCTACTTGTGATGTTCCCCCGTTATTGTAGGCGGTGGCATTGCAATGCGCCCACGTTCTGGTCCACAGCAACGTCCAGACTATCGCAATAAGAGCGCGGCGTTGAGGCCGCGCTCTTTTGTTACGCAATGCCAAAGCTAAAACAGTTTCGGAAGAGTTTCCGTTCCTTCCTGTTGAACAGACTGCAACGCGGATGGGTTGAGCCCCAAAACCTTGAGAATGGTCGGAGCAACCTGCATGGTGGTGACCGGGATGGTTACAGTATTTCCTCGGAGGCCAGGATTAGAAACCAACATCATGACGTTGGTGTCGTCGTGCGAGAAGCCGCTCAGCCAGTTTCTTGGTGCTGCCGGAATAGGTAACTCCGATATGCGGAGTACGACGGCGTGCATGCCGTCAATGCTCAAGAGCAGAACATGTTTGATGTTGCCCGAGCCTACGGTGTTCTTATCTCTGCTATTTCTATCAGCCGCGTTTCCATAAGTCGACAACGTCAGAAGTAGCCCGACAATAACCACAGCCAGCACCATTCTCGCTTTCATGTACGACCTCCATGAAAGTAAGAGTATTAGCCATCCAATATTACGCAGGGGTTAATTCTCTGTGAAATCTCCTTCAGGGTGACGTCCAGTCACGCTGTACCATCCTCGGAAGTCGGCTTCTAAGAGGCGGTTTGTAGCTCGAAGTCTCGCCTCCACTATGGCGAAAAACTCGGATGCATTTCGGAATCTCCTCCTTTTACATAACGCACGCACAACACGTATGGGAGTCTGCAGATTCACAGACTCCCACCTCCCTTTTTCTTGCGATTGGTGAACTTATTGGTTCAATTCTCAATGAGTGCAACGGGTAGTCGATCCCGTCTGGCAACGGGCAACACAAATCAAGGTAATTTATTTCAGATACTTCTCGGGCAGCGTCAATCCTGGCCGCTCGTCGTCCCACATTATGCTGGCCACCCAATAACGCCCCTGGGCATGGATGATCTGGATCGAGTTAATGCCGCGCGTGAAAGGGTTAGGATCATCCGCTGCATGGCGGCTCTCGTAAGTGCTCCAAACATGCACGAGGTTGCCGAACTCTTCGATACGATTTGCAATGCTCCGTTCGAAAAAGCCCTGACTTTTGAAGTAAGGGTCGTCGCGTTCGACATACATGTCTGGGGTGAGGAAGAAAGCGTCGCTTTTGCGCGCTGGCTGGTTCACTGTGGCAGAAGCGTCAGCACGGATCACGCCGAGCCTACCATCAGGCAGAAAGAGAGAACGGAAGCGTTCCCAATCGCGAGGTTTGCCCGCAGGTCCAGAGATTACGTCATAGAGCGCGGCGACGAGATGCTCAACCGTGTCCACATCGTTGGTGTTCTTGGCAGAGGGCCATCCAAGATGACCCGCGAGCGATCCCACCAACGGAGGCGGTGTATGTTGCGGCACTGTCGATGATTGCTGCGAACGTGGTTGTAGTGCAAAACTGACGAACAACATACCGAATGCAGCCGACCGTGTTGCTTTCATCACGAGCTCCCTAGAATCTAGTCTCATTCACGAGCCCATCGCCCGCCACCAGCTTCCGTGACTACAATCTATAGCGCGTCGCTGCATTTCTGGTAGATAAATGTCGAGCGCTGTTGTACATCCCGTATCTCTGCCTCAAAGCTGAGGGCGCCGGGGGCCGCGCTCCGCTGCCTGATGCCGTTGAACGCACCGCGGGCAGCGACCCCTTCGAGCTTGCCTTTCATGGCTACGACTGCAGATCTCAGCGCTCTCATCGCGACAGAATCTTCAGAGGTGAGGGGATGGATCACAGACCAAGACTCTTGATTGCTGCGTTTTCGCGGATTTCGGCTTGCATTGGTTTCTCCTTCCACCGTTTGGCCGCTTGCAAGGAATCGTCAGACCGCATTCGACCACTCTCACCGAAACCGCTGGACGAAGTGGAGCTCGACGCCGGATAGTGGTGCCCCGACCTCGTGCATGGCACCGCCTACGGCGAGTGGCCCGAGATCGATCGCGACTAATCCGGTGCTGTTGATCAATTCGATGACGAGGTGTTTGGCTTCGGTGTCGTCGCCGGATGTGAAGATGACTGTACGGGGTTTGTTCGGCGAGAAATCCTGTATCCAGGCCATTGGCATGTTGCTGATCGACTTAACGGGCCTTGCCCCCACTGCCATCTCCGCAACGATCTCGCTCGATGTGCGCCCTTTCGACGTCAGCGCGGCCCGAGATCGAGTGACTCCCGCCAGACTAATATCGGGTTTAGGATCCATGTGCGCGTTAGTCGCATCGATCAGAATTCGGCCACGCCAATCGATACCTTTCAACGCCTCGCGCACTTTCACCCAATGTACAGCGAGAATAACCACGTCGCACTCGGCCGCCTGCTCCTTGGTCCCCGCGACGGCGCCCGGACCGAGATCAGCGACAAAATCAGCCAGCGTCTCCGGACCTCTGGAATTAGATACAACTATGGTGTGACCAGCGTTTATCAAGTGACGGCCGAATGTGCGTGTTACGTTCCCGGCGCCCAAAAAACCTATTTTCACAACCCACCTCCTACTGACTGATTTCGCCACTTTCATTGCGTTACAGTTTGTAAGATTCGCCTGCGTAGTGATACGGCGTGGTAGTTTGTTCGTGTCACTCTGATAGGTGGGGATTATCAGCCATGGAACTCCGGCACGTGCGATACTTCGTTGCGGTCGCCGAAACCTTGAGCTTTCGGCAGGCAGGCAAACAGCTACATGTCTCCCAGCCTTCTCTAAGCGTCCAAATCAAACAACTTGAAGACGAACTGGGTGTTGCCCTTTTTCGGCGATCAAAGCGGCTGGTTGAAATCACCCGTGCGGGTGAAGTCTTCTTGTCTGCCTCACGTGAAATCCTGTTGAGACTTCAGCAGGCATCGGCAGCAGCACTTCATGCAGAGAGCGGTGAGGTAGGAACAATCCGGCTCGGATTTATTCCGACGGCGACCTTCCAGATTCTTCCCACGCTTCTCGAGAAGATCAGAAGCACTCTTCCTCTTGTGAACGTGGAGCTTAAAGAAGGGCCTGAAGACCCTCAAATCACAGGACTACGTTCGGGAACCTTTGATATCTGCATTGGTCATTTGAGCCGTACCTACGACGAAATCGAGAACATGCTGCTGATTCGGGAGCGACTTGTTGTGGCTCTCCCAAAAGGGCATAGAGCAGCCCGCAAGAAGTACGTGAGCTTAAGAGACCTCAAAGGCGAGCTCCTCATCATGCCCTCGAAAGATTTGTTGCCGAGTGTGCACCAAATGATCGCGACTGCCTTTCTGAAGAATTGCATTCCGCTGGACAGATATCAAATGGCGGAACATTTTCAGACTGGGGTCAACCTTACAAAGGCCCGCGCGGGATATATGTTCCTTCCGTCTTCTGCAAAAGACTTTGTTCCTGATGGGGTCGTGTTACGAACTCCAGGTTTTTCTATCGGACCGTTGGACACATTTGCTCTATGGTCAAGTGGCAATGTAGACCCGCTTGTTCACCGCATCCTCAGTCTCCTCAAGGAAATCAAGAGGGAGTTATAAGGCAAAAGGGAAGAAGTGTGGAGTCTACCAATGCGGTCTTCGCCGTTCTGTCCGGTTTGTCGGCCAAGTTTGCCTCTAATCCGAGAGCAATCCAATCACGCTTACTTCAGTCGTAAAGCCCCACGTTCCAAATGTTGACGAATAGGAGCTGACGGCGACACAAGCCCTCATCAATGACGCTAGGCTGAATCCTCACTTGCCGCTCCGCACTGACCTTTCACGCGCAGACACCTTCTTGTTCGCCCTCTTTTTCGTGGGCTTGATTCGGAGTGCATCCATGGGCTCCCGACGCGTAGAAACCGCCATCAACCACGCCTCAAACCCAAAGTCGAGTCCGCTTGCCGGTTTGATCTCGCCTAACACTTGAGCGGCTTCTAGTGTCGCGGCTCCATGCAGGAACGCCCAAAGCGCGACGGACGCCTGCGCAGCTCGGTCGGACCCGGCAATTCGTTGCACCTGCTCGACAGTGAACGTCCAGAGGCTTTGGTGGGAGGTCGCATCGGACCCCGGTGCGTGGAGACTCATCATCGCCTCGTAGAGGTGAGGATTGTCCCTCGCGAACTTGATGTAAGTGGATGACATTTTGCGGATTGCTGTGACCGGTTCGCACCCGTCGGCTGCCTTTCTCAGCGCCAGTTCCAGTTGCCGCGCAGCTTCGTTTGCCAGGGTAGCTTCGAGTGCCCGCCGATCTGAAAAGTAACGGTAGATCGCGTTGGGCGCGAGGTCGAGGGAAGCAGCGATGTTCCGTAGCGATAAGTCGCGGATACCCCCGCGAATGAGTTCCTTCACCGCAGCAGAAAGGATGGTCGGGCGGTCTGTTTTCGACGGATACGGCATACAGAACACTGTACACCTTGACATGTCATGGGTAAAGATGTACGCTGTACATGTTGAAGATGAACACTGCTCATCTTAGGAGAACTGCAATGGCGAACAGCAAAAGCAAAGATGTCGTGGTCACCGGGGTCTCCACCGGAATCGGTTGCGGAACCACAAAGGTGCTTATTTCAAAAGGATTTCGCGTGTTCGGTTCTGTACGCAAGCCAGCTGACGCGGAACGTTTGCAAAAGGAGTTTGGTGACGGCTTCGTACCTCTCATGATGGACGTTACGGACGCCGAAGCTGTCCATCAAGCCGCCGAGAAGGTCGGCTCCATGATAGGCGACAGGAATCTGGTTGGCCTGGTGAACAATGCAGGAATTGTAGTGAGCGGGCCGCTGCTTCATCTGAGGCCCAGCGAGTACAGGCGGCAGTTGGAGGTCAACATGGTCTCCCCGCTCGTCGTAATCCAAGCCTTCGCGCCTCTGTTGGGAACAGATAAGAAGAGGCAGGGGCCGGCCGGGCGCATCGTGAACATCACCTCTAGCGTCGCAAAAATTGCTATCCCGCTTCTCGGCGCCTATAGCGCTTCCAAGTTTGGTCTTGAAGGCATGTCGGACGCGCTCCGGCGTGAACTGATGTTATTTGGCATCGACGTCGTGATCATTGAACCGGGCACCGTCAACACGGCGATGTACGACAAGGGTGGAAAAGAAGATATGAGTGAGTTCAAGCAGACCGGGTATTGGGAGGCGGTGCAGAACTTCCAGAAATACATCGTCACCGAAGCGCGTACGAATGGCTTATCCCCTGAGCGTTTGGGCGAAGCCGTCCACGTGGCACTCAGCACGGCGAAACCGAAGGCACGCTACGCGGTCATTCCGCAACGTTTCAAGAACTGGACTCTGCCCAGACTTGTGCCTACGAGGATGCTCGACGCAGAACTCGCAAAGCAGATGAAACTCACAAAGCTGTAATTAGCCACGAACGGGTGGTTCTCACCTCTCATCACGAGGAGAATCATTGGCAAAAACAGTGTTTCATCAGCAACGGGTCGCTACCGAGAAGCAGTCTTCTCGGTTTCACATTTTCACCAACAGTGAATAGCTCGGTAATCGAATCCTGACTTTTGCAATGGTCTATTTGATTGGACGCGAACCCGTGATGAGGATGTCCACGAGTCTCCTGGCGCTTTGCTGCCAGTCAGGACCGGACGCCACGTGAGAGACGCCGATCAGCGCCCGAAGTAGATCGAATGGCTCCAGATCTTTACGAATTTCGCGGCTCTTGATGGCGCGCTTCACCAGCGAATCGATCGCTCCCTGGATCTGACTGCGTGAATTTTCAAACAGCTTCGATGGCCCTCCAACGACCGAGTTGAGGGCAGGGGCGATGATCTGCTTCGTTGCGATGTAATCCACGAACAAGAGCATCCAGGCTCGCAAAGCCTCAATGGGAGGAAGGCTATCGGAAAACTTCTTCTCGGCTGCTGCCATCTTTTCCACTTCAGTCCGATAGACGGCTTCGATCAATGCATCACGGGTAGGAAAATGGCGATACAACGTCCCCGCTCCAACACCCGCCTCTTTAGCAATGTCGTCGAGGCTGGCATTCGCGCCAGAGCGGGTGAACGACTCCTTCGCCACCTCCAGAATGCGCTCGCGGTTCCGCTGCGCGTCGGTGCGCGGTTTTCGAGGGGCAATCTTCTGATTCTTGACTGGCATAAAAAAAAAACTTGCAACCGGAGAGCGTCTCCGGTTATCTTATCTACTGATTCGGAGACACTCTCCGTTTTATTAGGAACGCGGCGACTTGTCAAGAGCGCCACCGCCACGGTCTTCGATCTCCAAGGTTGACGGAACAGGCGAAGATGTCTGCCGAGGATTGGCTAATCGAACTGAGCGCGAGCGACCGCCTCCCGTCTTCGATTCGCGAATGGCGTGCGATCACTGCGAAGGCTTCGAACCGGCTCGCCAGCCGAGTGACTGCTTCGTCCCTTTTGACGGAAGTACAGAGTGTGTAGGAGGAAAACAATATGCCAGCAACATTGGAAGTTTTTGGAGCAGCCGCAACCACGGACGATGTTTTAACGAGAATAAACCTTAGCGGCAAACGGATTCTTGTCACCGGCGTTTCCGCCGGACTTGGAATTGAAACGGCGCGGTCACTGGCCACCCATGGCGCGCACGTTGTGGGGGCTGCCCGGGACTTGACCAAGGCTGAGGCCGCGACCACACAGTTGCGTAAGGACGCTACGGCTAACGGTGGCAGTTTCGAGTTGATCGAAGTTGATTTGGCCAGTCTCAACAGCGTGCGGAAATGCGCCGAACAACTGCTCACGAAAGCGGCACCTTTCGACGTCATCATCGCCAATGCCGGCGTGATGGCAACAAAGTTCGGTAAGACGGCCGACGGTTTTGAGACGCAGTTCGGCACAAATCATCTGGGCCACTTTGTTCTGGTTAACAGCATTGCATCGCTCATTCGAACTGGAGGGCGGTTGATCAATGTGTCGTCCGCGGGCCATCGCTATTCCAACGTCGACCTCGACGATCCGAACTTTGAACGAACGGAATACGATCCGTTCGTTTCTTATGGCAGGTCGAAAACTGCGAACATCCTCTTCGCCGTTGCCTTCGATAAACGACATCGGGAACGTGGCGTGCGCGCCGCGGCCGTACACCCGGGCATCATCGAAACCGAATTAGTTCGCCATTTGAGTCCAAGCTGGCTGCAGGCGAGAGTCGAGCAGATCAATGAGCAGCTCGCCACCGCGGGCAAGCCGCCTTTGCAGAGGAAGAGTTTGGCACAAGGCGCCGCAACTTCAGTATGGGCCGGCGTGGTCGCTCCGGCAGACGAGATCGGTGGCAGGTATTGCGAGAACTGCCACGTCGCCGAGATCGTGCCGGATGAAGTTCCCACGAGTTCCATGGTTGAAGGAGTCCGCAGTTACGCGGTGGATGCGAAAACGGCTGAGGCGCTCTGGAAGAAGAGTGAAGAAATGGTGGGAGAGTGTTTTTGGCTCCCGGCTTTAAGCAAGGAATAAACAGCATCGGGAGGAACGAATGATTGAACAGATCAATCTCGCGGGGAGCTTCACGCTGCCTGGCACTTCAATGACAGTAAATCGCGTGGGCTACGGAGCCATGCAACTTGCGGGGCGAGATGGCAGCAAATTGGTATGGGGGCCTCCTCGAAATGTCGACGAAGCGATTGCCGTACTGCAAGAAGCTGTTGCGAACGGAGTGAACCACATCGACACGGCGGATTTTTATGGTCCTCACATCACGAACCAAATCATACGAAAAGCGCTGTCTCCGTATCCCGACGATCTGGTCATTGTCACCAAAGTCAGCGCCCGGCGCGGTGAAGATGGGTCATGGATTCCGGCTTTTTCGAGCGAGGAATTGACTGCGCAAGTTCACGACAATCTTCGCAACCTGGGAGTGGATGTGCTGGATGTAGTTAACCTGCGCAGCATGTTCAGCATTCACGAACCAGCGGAGGGTTCGATGGAGGCTCCGCTCACCGTTTTGGCCGAACTCCAGCAGAAGGGGCTGATCCGGCATATCGGGGTGAGTAATGTCACGCCTGCTCAGGTCGCCGAAGCGCGGGGAATTGTCTCGATTGTCTGTGTACAGAATCACTACAACCTCGTGCATCGAGCCGATGAGGCGCTCATCGACGATCTCGCTCGCGACGGGGTTGCGTACGTGCCGTTCTTTCCGCTCGGCGGGTTCACGCCACTGCAGTCGGCAGAGTTGTCCGATATCGCAACGAGTCTCGGCGCGACGCCGATGCAAACTGCGCTGGCGTGGCTTCTGCAACGCTCGCCCAACATTCTGCTGATCCCTGGAACATCTTCCCGCAAGCATCTTCGGGAGAATCTCCAGGCCGCGGCGCTGGGCATTCCTTCTGAAGTACTTGCCAACCTTAACTCAATCGGTAAACCAGAAAAGGAGTTTTAATATGCGTATTTTCGTTACAGGTGCAACAGGTTTTATAGGCACTCCGACTGTGAAAGAACTGATCTCTGCCGGACATAAAGTCCTCGGCATGGCTCGTTCGGATGCGGGAGCAAAGTCCTTAGCTGCTCTCGGTGCGGATGTCCATCGCGGTTCGCTCGAAGACCTCGATAGCTTGCGTAAAGGGGCCACCGCTTCGGATGCCGTCATTCATCTGGGCTTCCTTCACGACTTCTCAAAATTCAAAGAGAACTGTGAGATCGACAAACAGGCTATCGAAGCTCTGGGGTCTGTGCTTGCCGGTTCTGATCGGCCCCTCATAGTCACATCGGGGACAGCTGGATTGGCCACGCCAGGTCAGGTTGCGACCGAGGACACTGTCGTACCGCCGGATTTCCCATTCCCGCGGGTTTCGGAACAGACAGCTCTTACTCTGGTAGCCAAGGGCGTCAACGCTTCGGTCATGCGTCTTCCCCAGGTTCACAACACCATTAAGCAAGGGCTTGTCACTTATCTAATCGCTGTGGCGCGGGAAAAAGGAGTGTCCGCGTATGTAGAGGAAGGACGGAACCGGTGGGCAGCAGCCCATGTTCGGGATGTCGCAAAGCTTTACAGGCTTGCATTGGAAAAGCATGAGGCCGGTGCGAAGTATCATGCGGTGGCCGAAGAAGGCGTGGCCATGCTCGATATTGCTGAAGTCATTGGTAAAGGATTGAAAGTGCCGGTGGAATCTCTTTCTACGGACGAAGCGCAGGCTCACTTTGGGTTTTTAAGCGTGTTCGCTAGCCACGATCTTCGTGCCTCAAGCGCGCAAACACGGAAAAAACTTGGGTGGAACCCGACGGGGTCCAGCCTGATCGCAGATCTCGAGCGAGTGCGGTACTCCGAGGTCCTGACCACAGTCGCATCTTGAACAGCAAACGTTGCCTAATTGAACGAAGGAGGTCTTCATGCAGGACAGACGCATCGCCCTGGTCACCGGGGCTAATCAAGGAGTGGGATTTCAGGTCGCAAAGGCCCTCGTGACAAACGGCGTCACGGTTCTCGTCGGGTCGCGCAACTTCGAGCGGGGCGAGGCCGTGGCCAAAGAGATTGGGCCGGGCGCCGTCGCGCTGCAACTAGACGTGACGGATCGAGTCTCGATCGCCACCGCGGCGGAACGCATCCGCAAGGAATTCAGCCGCCTCGATCTGTTGGTTAACAACGCAGCCATCTCGAATACGAGGAAGGGCACCTTGTCCCTCCAGGAGTACAGGAAGATAACCCGCCCGAGCATCGCATCCCTCGACGAAATCCGGGCGGTGTGGGAAACCAATGTGTTCGGCGCACTCGCCGTGTATCAGGCAATGCTGCCACTACTGCGCGAGTCGTCTGAGGCCCGCATCGTCAACGTGTCGAGCGGAGTCGGCTCGCTGACGTCGAACGCCGACCCATCCCACCCGTTCCACGCGTCCTACGGCCCGGTGTATCCGGCATCCAAGACAGCTCTCAACGCGATGACGTTGGCCATGATGATCGAGCTAGAGTCGACTGGGATCAAGGTCAACTTGGTCTCGCCCGGATTCACCAAGACGAACCTCAACGGATATGAGGGCACGGAGTCTGTCGAAGACGGTTCCCGCGAGGTGGTGCGCGTTGCACTGCTTGGCCCGGACGGTCCGTCAGGTACATTCACGCGCTGGGAAAACGTAAAGATCCCGTGGTGATGTAGTCTCTAGCGCGTGATAAAGGAAAATGGTTTGTGAGAATCATAGGAATCGAAGAGCATTTTGTTACCGCTGACATCCGTACTGCCTGGGCAGCATCTCCGATTGGACAAGAGGGTACCGGCGGGTTCGACCGCGGAGAAATCGAGGAGCGGCTCGACGACTTGGGGGAGCAGCGGTTGGCGCTGATGGATGAGAGCGGGGTAGATGTCCAGGTGCTCTCCGTGACCACGCCAGCTTTGCACAACCTTGAACCAGAGGAAAGCGTGACTCTGGCACGGGAAACCAATAATTTGGTGGCCGCAAGTGTGGCGAAGTACCGCACACGCTTTCAGGGCTTTGCCACGCTGCCGACCGCAGCGCCGAAAGAAGCTGCTGCCGAACTTGAGCGCGCTGTGACTCGCCTTGGTTTAGTGGGGACCATGCTCTGCGGTCGCACACGCGAAAAGAACCTGGATCATCCAGACTTCTTACCAATGTTCGAGACCGCCGCGCGACTCGGCGCTCCCCTGTTTGTGCACCCTCAGATACCGCAACGTGTCGTCAGGGAGGTTTACTATTCGGGTTTCAGCGACCAGATCGATACCGCATTCGCAACGTTTGCTCTGGGGTGGCACTACGAAGCTGGTATCCAGTTCGTACGTCTGATCCTGGCCGGTGTTTTTGATAAATATCCCAATCTGCAGATCATCCTGGGGCATTGGGGCGAAGTTGTCCTCTTCTATCTGGAACGGCTCAATTCGCTGGGACGTGTCGCGCATCTGCAGCGACCCATAGCCGACTACATTCGGCAAAACCTCTACGTGACGCCGAGTGGCATGTGGAGTCAACCCTATCTTCAACGTACGCTCGAACTGGTTGGACCCGAACGCATTCTGTTCTCCACGGATTATCCCTACCAGTACCGCCCGGGCGGACCGGGTCGATCTTTCATTGAAGAAGCAGTTCTCTCTCCGGAGCAGAAGGAACTGTTTGCTCACGGGAACTGGGAGCGGCTGATTGGATCAATACGCCAAACCTGACACGCCTCAACGTCAAGGAGAAAACCATGCCCATACCGATCGATGGCGACAAGCCGACTTGTGAATACCAATCGGACTCAACAATGACCCTTACATCTGCAGACTACTGATCCAAGCTAGACTGTTCCAGCATCGATTCGATTTCATCGTAGGCCACCCCGGCGATAGAGCCAGAGGGCGACCAGCTCAGCGAGCTTGGCCGCGACGACTGCCATCGGATTTTTGGAGTATTCAGGCCGTTTCGCGAGGCAAGCATGGGGCTGATTTCGCGGAGAGCGTCGTACGTCGTGCCGTGCACCACGGGGGACTAGCTGCTCACGCGCTAGGAGTACCGATAGCTCGTTGTCGGCGATACTCTCTCCCTGGAGACGGCGCAGCAGGAGTTCGCGGCAAATGAGAAAGCCAAGAAGACACCACCGCCCACAACAAAAACCACAAAGAAAGCCGCTTAGATTATCGATGCTGCGAAAGACGACACCCGCCGTCCCTCGTTTCTTGGCCCAAAAATCGGCAGGGAGAAAGCGTGCCGCTTTCTCCTTGCACCCTCTTTCCGCCTGGCTCCGGCCCCCGCTCGCCGGCTGCGCGCCGGAAGAGTCATTTCACATCGGCATTTGTATCTAATAATGTGCCGAGATCTTGCATGGTGCGCCTTAGCCAGATATGGGCAGCATCCGTGTTGACTCGCGGATGCCAAATCATCAGGTACTTAAATGGCGGAAATATGTTCGGCGGCGACAAGAGCTTAAGACGCTTATCCTTCGCATGAAGCAATGTAGATCGTCGAGGGACCGTGGCAATCAACTTCGTTCCCGCAACAGCTTCGATCGCTGCGACGAAATATGGAACCTTCACGACCATGTTTCTTTGGTGGCCAAGGCTGGCGAGATGTTCATCAGGTAGCGTCTGTTACCTTCATCCGCAATCAGCCGACGGTCGGATTGTACTGGAATACAACCCGTCACCTTTCGGTATCCGCCGCCTACGGACACTTTTTGGCCGGCTCATTTCTGGCTCAAGCATCACCTCCAGGCAAGGACGTGAATTATACCGGGGTATGGACGACGTATAAGTTCTAGGGTTTCGACTTCTTTCAATGGCGAGCCGGTTCCACCGACCCTGACACAATTTGCCTGGTTCGAACCTCGGACTGCGGAAGAAATCATCATTAGCTCCGGGTGAGAAACTTGCGGTTCTGGATTCGTGAAAGCCTCGCCCCGTCGTCATTTCGTGACGCCGCGAAGTTCCCTTCGGGAGAACTCCTGGAACTCATCGGCTGCGGGTTTCCACCTCTTGACATCTTGATAGGGGACCTCGAACGGAAGGCCCCCACACGGGGCAGCGACGACTGGTTCCCCATTTGTGCCGGGTCTCCATACAACGTGAGGACCTGATTTTCCTGAGATCTCCACCAACTCGTCGGTCATGAATGGTGACTCGACCATTTGAAATTAGATGCATCCGGCCAAAGATCTTTTCGATGTGCTACTTCTCCGACACCGCTTGGTCGGGCACCAATCGAGCAGCACCAAAATTGACGCTGAACCGTTTGCACCACACCGAAACCGCGCGATATTTCGACAAGTCCACATCGGGACCGAGAGTATAGTTTTGGTCGCCCATATTGCCTTTGATAGTCCCCAAGTCGATGAAACCCGCGCGCAGCACGCTGGCGCTGTCTTTTGCATCGTCGGCGGCAACCATGTAGACGTGCACATCAGGACCGTTTGATGTGCTAAAGCTCGTAAAGCGAAGAACACGACTGCCATCCCCCATCCGGTAGATGGTTACGGTGCCTGCCGTTGGGTGCAAGATGCTGTAGAACTGCCCGGAGGCAAGAGGCTGTGGCGACGAGCTACCTTGTGCGGCTGGCATGGCTTCATCGACACGCCGATTAACCACAAGCCGTTCGGGGCGGAATGCATACCAAGCGAGAAAAGCCACGACCGCGGCGATAGGAATCACAAGTTTCCACTTTTTCATTTTCCGCGTCTCCTTTATTTCTTTAGCTTTTTTTCGATGCTGAATCCTAGTTTGCCAAGCACTCTTACGGCGCCGGTCTTCCCACCCTCGAAGTCACCCGAGCCAAGCTGCTGCCCCGTAGCGAACTCATAAGCTGCGCCCAAGACTGCCTTAGGCGGGTAACGGCGTTTATCAAAGACCAACTCATAGGTCGTAGTAGGGGCGAAACCATGCTTAGAGAAGAACTGTTCTGGGCCCATCTGATCGTACTCGTGTATCGCCCGCAACACGTCACGACGGGTCACGCGATCCCATGCCCCCATGTGTTTCCCTCCTCCTATCGCGATGCGGGCCTCAAGCAGAAAGAAACTGCTTGAGGAGAACTGCGGTGTCGTCAGGATTTTCTTCCGGGAAGAAATGACCACCCTTCATCGCCTGTCCGTGCGCGTGCGGAGCCCATTGCCGCCAAATGCCCAGCGGGCCTCCGTCTTTCGCATAGAAAGTGTCGAGCGGACCGGCCTCCGCCCATAAATGCAGCATGGGACATTCAATTCGCCTGGACGCTTCCTTATCCGCACGATCGTGTTCGACATCAATCGTTGCAGCCGCTCGATACTCTTCGCAGATTCCGTGAACGCGAGCCGGGTCATGATAGGTTGAAACGTATTCTTCGAGAATCTCTGGGCCGAACGAACCTTGCCCGAAGGGATTATGGAACACGGCCTCGGGCGCTCCGAGAAGATATTTTTCCGGTAGCGGCTCTTTCTGGGAGAGCAAAATCCATGGCCAATAGGTCTGAGCGAAGCGCGCGTTAGACCGGCTCCATGCTTCGAGGATGGGAATCACGTCGAACACAGCGAGTCGCTCCACGTTCTTCGGATGATCCAAGGCCATGCGGTAGCTGACGCGTCCTCCGCGGTCGTGACCGATCAGCGTGAAGGTCGGAAATCCGAGATTGTCCATCACTTCTACCAGTTCCTTTGCCATTGCGCGCTTGGAATAAGGAAAGTGATCGTCGGAAGAAGTAGGGATTCCGCTGCCGCCGTAGGCGCGCAGGTCTACGCAAATTACGGTGTGATTGTCAGCAAGCTTGGGCGCGAGAAATCGCCACATCAGGCTGGTGCGCGGGAAGCCGTGCACCATGAGAATCGCCGGTCCATTTCCGTACCGGCGCACAAAAATCGTGTTTCCTGAAACCTCGATTTGAGAAGATTCGAAAGAATCCTGGCCAGCCATACTTCCCCCAGTTTTATTTGAGTTCGGTGGTCGTATCGGTTTGGCGAAAGAATTTTCCAGCAAGGCACCGAAAGATGTGGCGGTGAGGCCACCAAGAAAACTACGACGCTCCATTGCTACCTCCTCAGTCTGGTCCTAGATGGTCTTGATCTCGCCGCCGTCCATGCGCACAGAAGAACCCGTCATCCACTTCGCCGCCGGAGATACGAGATAACCCATCAGCTCGGCAATCTCTTCGGGCAGTCCAAAGCGGGTGATGCCAGCCTGCTCCGGGAATTTCTTGATTGCCTCTTCTACTGTGAGATTCTGCATAGGCGCCCAGGTTTGAAAGAACGCCCGTCGGCGCCCTGTCATCACCGCCCCAGGCGATACGCTGTTGACCTGCACGCCGTCTTTGATTCCTTGCTCTGCGAATGCCTTGGCGAGCGCGTTAATGGCTGCATTGATGGTCGCGACCGCCGCATAGCCGGGCTTCGGATCAAAGGCTGCGCTTCCGGAGATAAACACGACAGATCCCTTCGAGGTCTTCAAAGCGTTCCAAGCTTGCAGGGTCAAGCGGCGTGCGCCGTGAAACTTAAGAGCCATGCCGTCGTCCCACTGCGCATCGGTCATCTGGAACAAATCGATTTGCGGCACAGCGCCGGCGATGTTGAGCAATGCATCAACTCTGCCAAAGCTTCCCAGGGCTCCGTCGACAATGGTCTTCGACGATTGTGGTTGACGTAGGTCAAGAGCGTAGACCATCGTTTCTGCCCCAAGCGAACTTACTTCGCTCGCGGTTTTCTCCAGATTGTCCTTATCCCTTGCCACCAGCGCAATGGCCGAGAAATCGTGAGCGAGCCGGATGGCTGTGGCTCGGCCTATGCCCTGACTTGCGCCGGTGACGATGGCGACCGATTTTGTATTGCCCATGTCCTGCCTCTTCCGATAAACAATTGAGAGTTCGTTTCGGCAAGAAGCTAGGACGAGAGGGTCTCACGCGCCGCTTCCAGGATTATGTTGATCACAAGATTTGGCTCCGTGTACATCGGGCTGTGGTCCACATGATGCGAACGAACCTTCGCCCGCATGCGATCGGCCATGAAATGCTGCGTCTTCGGGTTAATCATGCGATCCTCCTCGGCGATCAGGAACCAAGACGGTTTTGTTTTCCATGCCGGCGTCGGGGCCGGTTCTTGAATGCACTGAACCGCGATCGGCCGTTGCACAGCGGATGCAATGCTTGTTTGCTCGGCGGAAGCCTTGTGGGCAACCGCTTGGCGAAACCCACCGTCCGGAATCCATATAAAGCCGTGAGGATCGGGAGCCAACTTCGGCGATTCCGGAGGCTTTGGGTCAAGATAGAAAACCTTGGCTACGGTCTCACCCTCGTCGGGAGCGAGCGCCGCGATATAGACCAGAGACTTGACCCGGTCTTCCCGTACGGCGGCGATCACGGCGCCAGAGTAGGCGTGTCCGACCAGGACCACAGGGCCGCTGGTCCGCTCCAGCACCTGACTCAAAGCGGTAGCGTCGTTAGTTAGGGACGTCATCGGGATCGGCGCGCAGATGACGTGAAGACCGCGCCGTTCCAAAGGCAGAATGACGTTTCGCCAACACGAGCCGTCGGCCCAAGCCCCGTGCACCAAAATTATTGTTGAGTTCGGAGGAAATCCACTTGTCTTGGGAGCCTGAGAGTTCGCTCTAGCCTGTTCGGTGTTTTGCGCTCGCGCAAGTCTAATGAGTGAGGCATCAAGAGCAGCACCCAAAGATGCAGCCGTGAGCGAACCAAGAAATTTCCGACGTTCCATATTCTCCTCGCTACTCGTCGTTAAGCCGTTCGTTCTGCTTTCAGCCAGGCGACGCCATTCGCGGCGAAGAAGGTTTTCATGGCGGCCGCGATTTCTACCACGTGCGTCTCAATCGCAAAGTGCCCAGTATCGAGGAATTGCACCTCCGCACTTGGCAGGTCCTTTCGAAACGCTTCTGCTCCCGCAGGGACGAAGAAAGGATCGTTCTTGCCCCAGATCGCCAGCAAAGGCGGTTTCGATTTACGGAAATATTCGTGGAATTTGGGATAAAGCTTTATGTTCGACGCGTAATCCAGAAACAAATCGAGTTGAATCTCTTTGTTCCCCGGCCGTTCGAGCAGAGCTGTGTCCAACGTGTATGACTCCGGCGGAACGGCCTCCGGATTCGCCACGCCGTGGGTATACTGCCAGCGCGTACCTCCGGCGGTCAAAACACTTTGGCGGAGTATGTCGCGGTTCTCCGCTGTGGGGGATGCCCAATATTTTCGGATCGGGCCCCACGCATCGCCCAGGCCTTCTTCGTAGGCGTTCCCGTTTTGCGAAACGATGGCTGTGACGCGCTCAGGGTGTGCCATCGCCAAACGGAAGCCGGTGGGGGCGCCATAGTCGAATACGTAGATTGCGTAACGGTCGATCTTGAGCGCCTGTGTGAAGGCATCAATCGTCAGCGCCAATCGATCGAACGTGTACGAATATTGGCGTTCCGGCGGCACCTCGGTGAATCCGAAACCAGGAAGGTCTGGCGCAACCACGCGGTAGTCGTGAGCCAGGCGCGCAATGAGTTCGCGGAACATGAAAGATGAGGACGGGAATCCGTGCAGCAAAAGAACAACGGGCGCATTTACGTCGCCGGCCTCGCGATACAACACCTGCACCCCGTCGGCTTCGATCTTGTGGATGGATGTAGTAGGTACGTTGAATCGGGCATCGTCCTGACGGGGCATTTGGCGTTTTGTCGCGGTTCGTGGCGTCGCGTCACTCATGGAAACCTCTCCTCACTTCTGTGGTGTTTAGCGCAGGTGGGATACCAAAAGAGAAGCAGCTCAATCGAAGAGAGCACATTCAGCGCAAACCATTCTGGCAGTTGAAGTTCGTAGGGAAAGGAGTTCGGCGGATCTCAAACCGTAGCTGACACGTTTCTGACGGATTTCCGCCGCTGACGGATTTCCGTCGGATCCACTGTTACTGGTCGGCGGTTTGCTAAACGGCTCGGAGAGTCAGTTGTCGCGAGCCGCGCCGACGCTACCCGTCTGTGGCACCGCGGCAGGCCGGCGAATGCGAAGCTTCTTCATTCTGTAGGCCAACGAGGTTCGCTTCATTCCTAAACGCGCGGCCGCTCCACTGATCACCCAGTCGCTCGCTTCCAGCGCAAGAAGGATATGATCTCGCTCAACCTCCGCGAGACCATTCATAGAGGCATTCGATTCCTTGTTAGGCTGGAACGGCTCCAGTTCGAAAATTGGCGCGCGTAATACCGACTGTGGCGAGAGAATCACCGCGCGTTCAATAAAGTTCTGCAATTCACGGACGTTTCCCGGCCATTGGTATCGCACCAACGCGTCCATCGTTTCCGGCGGGATTACGTCAATTCGTTTGTTCATGCGCTTAGAGTAGAGCGCTGTGAAATGCCGCACCAATCTCGGAATATCCTCAGTGCGTTGTCGAAGGGCCGGGATCTGGATCGGAAATACTTTCAGTCGATAGTAAAGGTCTTCGCGAAACGTCTCTTGTCTCACCATGGCGGGCAAATCCCGATGCGTGGCTGCGATCAGGCGGACGTCGACCTTATGTGTGCGGTTGCTGCCAAGCCTTTCGAATTCCTGCTCTTGTAGAACGCGGAGCAGTTTCGCTTGAAGTTCGAGAGGGATATCTCCGACCTCGTCAAGAAACAGCGTGCCTTTGTCAGCGAGTTCGAACCGCCCGGTTTTTTGGGCGATGGCGCCGGTAAATGCTCCTTTTTCGTGGCCGAAAAGCTCACTCTCAAGAAGTCCAAGGGGTATCGCGGCGCAGTTCAGTTTCACAAATGCCTTTTCGCTACGATTGCCCAGCTTATGTATCGCACGCGCAACCAGTTCTTTGCCGGTGCCCGTCTCACCCAGGATCAGCACGCCGGAATCCGTGGGCGCAACCACCGATACCATGCTCAACGCAGTCTTCAACGCCTGGCTCTCTCCGACGATTTCTCCTAACTCGGCGCGAATTTCCTCTTCCAGATAGCGTCTTTGTTTCGTCTCCTTGTCTCGATCCTTTGCCGCCTGTTCGTACTCCAATGTGTTCTCAACGGCAATCGCGATCTGACAGGCCACCTGCTCGAGCAAGATGACGTCGTCTTTGGCAAAATGATTATCCGAGCGCCTGCAGAGCATTAGAACGCCAACCACGCGATCACGGCCAATGAGCGGAAGATAACACCCCGTCCTCAGGCCTTCTTTGACTACGTGCTTATAGATGAGCTGGCCGTCAGGGTTTCCATAAATTTCGGGGTCTTCGCGCACCTCTTCGAAGCTATCGATCCGTATGGTCTTGCCTTTCCGCAATACCTGCCCCGAAATCGAACTATTCATCGGCACCAACGATCCCTCACGGTAGGGTCCTCTCATGTCAGGGTTGTGCAAGATAGTGACGCGGAACGCGCCGCTCTCGGAGTCGGGGAGCAGCAACGCGGACACGTCACATTGCATCACCCTGAATAGATTCGTCGAAAGCGCCTCAACCATTTGCCGGAGATCCAACCTCGACGTGACGCTGCTTGTGATTTCCAGAAGCAATCGCAGCCGGTCGCGCTCGCGCTTCAGCGCTTGTTCGTTCATGTGGCGCTCAATCGCGATCCCCGTGATGTGGCTGGCATTTTCGATCAACTGGAGTTCATTGGCACCGGGCCTGCGTGGCTCACCGTAGTTGATGGAAAATGTGCCGAGCGCTTTGCCTTCGCTCGTGAACAAGGGGCGTGACCAAACGGAACGAATTCCATAAGGCAACACGCGGCTGCGATAGTGCTCCCAGATGGGATCGGTCAGGATGTCGGTTACGTAAACCGGTTCCTTCCGATAAATGGCTGTGCCGCAAGATCCGCCTTTCGGACCAACAGCCATGGCTCCTACATGAGCGATGAATCCAGGAAGGCTAGGCGCAGCGGCACAATGGAGTTCCTTTCCGTCTTCGTCGGGAAGCCAAATCGTGCAAGACATGCCCTCGGCTTGCGATTCAACCAAGTGAGCAATGTTCGCTAGAACCTCGGACAAAGGAGAGCCCGCAAAAATCAATTTTTGCAGGTTGAGGACAGACTCAGTCGAGAATAGCCCCAACTCGTGTTCCGACCGTGCGTCGCGCGATAGGACTCTTGAGGGAAACTGTATTGCTCTCTCCATGAATTATCCTCCCCGGTCCTATTAGATTCGAGAAGTCGAGGTATGTCCCATCGCAGGCCGATTTCCTAGCGCCGACTCCGGGCCGCGTCAGACACTACTTTAAGCCGGAAAGGGGCGAAACTGCCACTGTTTAGAGGAGCGAGTGAGCGCTTGGAGGGCTTTGCAGTTTGGTTTTTGGGTTGAGATCGCTCGTGAGCGAAACGCAAATGAGGGAACTCAGTTGCCGAAGAGTCTGAGATACCTCACACTCAGGTCACGCGCCACGAACCGGAATGAGTCCCAGTACATGTCCAGCGTTCCGGATCAGGCGAGTCTATAATCCGGAATAGACGGGACATTAATCCGAACTAGACGGAGCCTTTACCCGGCATGGACGATACCGATCACGCCCTCTTTCCTCGCTTTTCCACCGAACTGGTAGCCACCGCGCTCAAGGACACGCCGGTCGTCATGGTTACGGGGCCGCGCCAGTGTGGCAAGACCACGCTGGTCCGCGATTTAGTAGGGGGCAAACGCGAATTCATCAGCATGGACGACGACACAGTTCTGGCTGCAGCGCGCAGCGATCCAACTGGGTTGGTGCGCGCTCTTGACCGAACAACGATTGACGAAGTACAGAGAGTGCCCGACCTCCTCCGGGCCATCAAGAAGTCAGTGGATGATGATCGCCGGCCCGGCCGGTTTCTGTTGACGGGCTCAGCCAATATTCTCACTCTGCCTCACGTCTCGGAGAGTCTGGCTGGCCGCATGGAAATCGTGAGCCTTCTGCCTCTCTCGAGGGCCGAAATCCGGTAAAAAGCCGGGCTTCCTCAAAGCAGCGTTCGACAGCAAGCTTGGCAAACCTGCGGAGCCAATGATCGGCAAGGACCTGTACAGGCCGTCTTGATTGGTGGCTACCCCGAAATGCTGCGGCGCGAAGATCCGAAACGACGCCAGACATGGGCACGCAGTTATGTACGAGCCCTCGTGCCGCGGGATGTGCGCGATGTTGCCGACGTGGAAAAATCGACCAAATGCCGCGTCTGCTACAGGTTCTTGCCCACCATTCTGGCCAGCTCACCAATTTCACGCAGATAGGCGGCCAAGTTGGGTTTGACGACAAGACCACAAGGAAATACGTCGCCATCCTGGAGCAGTTTTTTCTCGTTCGTCGGGTGGAACCGTGGTTTCGGAACCAATTGAAGCGTCGGGTAAAGACGCCCAAGCTGCATTTCCTTGACTCGGGCCTGCTCGGCGCACTCTTAGGAGCTAGTGTGGAGCGGGTCGCGAAAGACCGGACAATGTTCGGGTCATTGCTGGAAACATTTGTTTTCTCTGAGGTGCTGAAACAAACGTCTTGGTTTGATGAGAGCTGCGCTTTATACCACTACCGGGATAAAGATCAGGACGAGGTTGACCTTGTGATCGAAGCCGGAGGTGGCGCATTGGTCGGTATCGAAGTCAAAGCGAGCGCTACCGTGAATGCTGGTGACTTCAAGGGACTCCGAAAGTTGGCGGAGGCCTCCGGCGATAACTTCAAGCTGGGAGTGGTTCTCCACGATGGCGGAAGGCCGGTCCCCTTCGGCGACCGTCTTGTTGCTGCGCCAATGTCTTGCTTGTGGGCGTAACTCGAATTTTCGCGGTCTTCGGGGCGCAGTGGATGAAGGTCAAAGCGTCCGGTTGTGACCGTCTAGACAAGTGGGCGAGTTCCTTCCTTGACGTCATTCGCATCCAAGGAGAGAGCGCGCCCGGAAGGCGCTCGATTCGAGAATGCAGAGAGTTCCGGTAGAGTCCAGCAGTATCGCCAGCATCGGCTACGCTCCCCAGGAACGCGTGCTGGAACTGGAGTTTCGTCAATCGGGCGAGGTCTATCAATACTTTGACGTCCCCGCCGAGGAATACACCGCATTCCTCGCCGCCGATTCCAAAGGCACCTACGTGAATCAGCAGCTCAAACCCCGGGGGTACCGCTACCAGCGGCTCCCGTCCTCACCGAAATAACTTGCAGTCAAGGTTGATTCGTAGTTCCACCATCTTTATTTGCTTGAAATGCGGTACGAATCCGAATATGTGTAACTGACGCGTAAGCCACACCTACTACGTAGGTATCCATAAACCTACTCATTTCAATGTGATAGATTTTCGTTCGCAACTATATATGACGGGAAATCCGCTGTGTCTGCTCCAAGAGGTGCATCTCATGCGGGAGCTAGCACCAGCTAGACGCGTATTCTGTGGGCTTTTGGGGTTGGTGCCGGGAGGGGGAGTCGAACCCCCAAGACCCGAAGGTCGGCGGATTTTGAGTCCGCTGCGTCTGCCAGTTCCGCCATCCCGGCTCTTCGTGCCTTAGAACTTGCTTCCCAAAACTGAAGAGACCATTAGCTTAATTGACGAATTGGGCGTTTGCAACCGCTGCTCAATTGCGATTTGTAACCGCAAATAGCGGAGGGCGTTATTTCGAGCAGCGTTCGCTATTGCAGGTTGGGTCTTGCACGAAGGCCGCCTCCGCGGCGGCCTTCGGTCCATTCCCATTTGCGTTTTCCCCACTCGGGTTCTCGGCGATTGGCTGACTATTCCAGCGAGATCACGCCAAATGTCCCCGCCAGATTATTTGCTGGTCCGGAGGTGAAGAAGAGCTGGTTCGTCCGTCCGTTGCTTGCCGAACCTCCGCCGAACTCGATGCCCCAGAGTTGATTGATGACAATATTCTTGCCGTTCGTATCCCTTACCGTACCTGCAAACTCGCCAGAGGCGAGATTAAAGGCATTGATCGTACCGTTGTTGGTGTTGTTGGAGACCAGCAAAGTATTGCTCAGCTTCCCGAAATTCTTGGGTGCCACGGCGATGCCCCATGGCTGATTCAATGGCGCGCCGTGCGCCAGTTGCCGAACGAACGTCCCGTCTTCCTGGAAAATATCGACGTATCCGCCCGGTGCTCCCGATGTCTGGTTAAAGGTTACATAGACCATTGCGCCGATATCCTGAATGCCGAACGGCGCGTAGCCCGCTGGCAGCGTGCTATCGGTAAATGAATTGACAAGGTTGAAGCTTGCGTCATACACATCGACTACGTTGTGGGCTGAGTCGGCGGCGTACAAAAGATTCCCCGTAGGCCGGCTGGTGACAGCGAGTCCCGTGAACGCCGAGCCCGCTGCCGAGTTATTCACCGCGATAATCGCATCGTTGGGATTGGACTGCGGAGCCCACCCACTGATGGTTCCATCCAAAGTCGCGAACAGAAAGATCGATGCCCATCCCTCCACCTGAAAATCCTGCGATTCGTTGATCACAATCCCGGTCGGTTGACCCGGGCCTGCGCCGGTCGCTGACGGAATCAAAACCACCAATCCCTCCTTGACTCCCTGGCCAGTGTAGAGTGTCGACCAGCCTGAGCCTTGATCGCTCACCCAGAAGGGACTGGTCGCGCTGCGGGCAAGGCCCCAGGCGTTCACCTGCAGGGGATCGACATTTTTTGCCCACCCCACCTGATTCGAAACCAGACTCGTGAGTTGATACTGTGCGAGGGCCGCGCTCGAAAACAACAGCACTGCGAAGCCGAGGCAAATTGTGAAAGCAGTCTTGTGACGCGTCATACTGAATCCTCCTTAGAATTGTGCCAGCAGCAGGGAACAAGCGAGTTGTTGAATAGCGTGACACTCGAATGGCAAATTCTGAGTCCTGCTGGCAAACGAATGCTAGTTCCGCGGCTCCGATCGGTTGTCAAGGCGATGTAACGGGTTTGCACAATTGTTGTCGGCGAGACGGGCAGCCAAAGGGCTTTGGGGCGCGCGTAGACCGTGTAGATAATCACTCGTCATTAACGGGAAAGCGTCGGCTGTATCGCTAAAGACACCGCTCCCACGTCAGCGGCGAAAAAATTGTTTGTAACGATTGAAACGATCCGCACCCTTTCTGCACTATTCCGATAAGTGGAAGACATCGCGCAGTGCGGCGATGAGCCACACTTTAGGATCGCAGCCTGGAAACTCCCGGCTGGGGCCCAGTAAAGTGCCGGAGCCGACGGGGAAGCGGCTCCGGCGCTTTGTTCATACTCTTCTCCGCGCAGTTTTTTTGATCTATCAGACTGGTCCAACATTCCTAAAGGAGTCTTCTCTTCCCTGTGCATGCCGCCCGCTCCATCCCGCCGCCCGGACGCCATCGCAGCAATCACACGCCATTGAAACGTTCTTCAGCGGCGCTCACGCTGGTTCCCGAAAACGGCCACGCTTCGCCGCCCCAAGTGCTACACTGTCTGCCACTTCCGGGTCCCCGGAGCCAGTGCTTGCAATTTCACTCCTTTGACGACGCTTACGTTGAACGTCTGCGAGCGGGCGACTTCCGAACGCAAGAGCATTTTGGCGCATATTTCAGCGCTTTGATCCATGTGAAATTGCGCTCCCGGCTGCAATCGCGGGAGGCCATAGAAGATGTGCGTCAGGAAACTTTTACCCGATTTTATGTCGCTCTACGCGAAGGAAAACTTCTGCACCCGGAGCGTCTAGGATCATTTGTTAATTCAGTTTGCAACAATGTTTTACTGGAGCACTACCGCACGAACGCGCGCGCTAGTTCGCTCGATGATGACGATCAGAAAGAACTTCCTTCCCCGGCGATGAATCTGGTGGAAGTCCTCGTCGCCAAAGAAACCGAAAAGAAAGTCCGGGAGATTTTAGAGCAACTTCCGGAACGCGACCGGCGATTGCTGCGCGATGTTTTCCTCGAGGAGCGGGATAAGGACGAGGTATGCCGCGACTTCGGTGTCGACCGGGAATATCTGCGGGTACTACTTCATCGTGCCAAGCAATCGTTTAAGTCGCTTTATAAAAAGAATATGGGAAACGATTCTCCGGAATTTACTCCGGTCTGATAACTGTGTAACGTCGCGTCGCGATGACGCACTATTGATGCGAGGGGGCATTCTAACATATGGACCACGATGCGGTGGTTCGTCAAAAAATGACGGAAAGATATCTGCTCAACGAGCTCGATCCTGCGGTGCGGGACGAATTTGAAGAACATTACTTCGATTGTTCGGATTGCGCGCTCGACGTACGCGCCGGCGCTTTGTTCATTGAACAGAGCAAGGTTGCGTTGGCAGAAAACACGGCGGAAAAATCCGTACTCGTATCCGCCAATCTGCCCGTAGCTTCGCCCGTGCCAGTTAAGCCGGGATGGCTTGCCGGGCTAACTCGGATATTGCGCCCGGCTTTCGCTGTACCCGTATTGGCTTTGTTGCTTGCCGTGATCGGATATCAAAATCTGGTTACGTATCCCCACCTGCAACAGGCATTGAACAGCCCGCAGGTTTTGCCGTGGGTGCCGGTCAATGTGGGTGCCTATGGGTCAGAGGGGCCAGTAATTAAGTCCGCCCCCGGGAAAGGGTTCCTGCTTTTCATGAGAATTCCCCCAAACGAAGGCTATTCTCAGTACACGGCAGAGTTATATAATGCTGCGGGCAAGATTGAGTGGTCGGCTACGGTCCCAGCAACTCCCGGCCAGGATCAATGGGCAATCCAGATACCCACGGGCACTCGGGAAGCGGGCAATTATATTTTGAAGGTGCTCGGAGTTCCTGCCACAGGCAAAAGTAAGGAAGTCGGTCAGGCATCATTCGAACTACAAATTGAGAAGTAAGCCCAACCGGAGGATTAACAACATGGCCGCAAATCCGAGGTCACCCGTGGAAACAGGATCCGTCCTGGAGCAGTATCACATCTATCATGCTGAGGCTCACATACTCAGTGGCCACCTGGAACATCCCATCAAGCAGCCAGTCGAAGATTATGGGCGCGTGGTATTGGAAAATACCCGCCGCGAAAGCCTCATCACCCAGTCGGTCGGGGAGACCAGAGTCGAGGGCTTGATTTCCTTCAAGTCGGGACATACTCGCGTCATTGGCAGCCAAATCAAGAGTAAGACGGATATCTTTGGCAATGATCACGCGGGCTGGGTAACCCTGTCGTCCTCAGCGGTAGAGGGATTGAATGTCGTCGATGTAGTAACGGCCGATCGTGTGGTGGCGCAGGTTTCTACCGAGCATCCGATGATCAACGGCCACGTTCCCAAGGTCACGTTCATAGGCACAAGCTTCGAAAATTTGCGGATCGGCGGATTCCCGGTCCAGGTGGAACTCGATCTCGGAGTTTGCGGCAATAAGCCCGAGGGCGACCGGCCATATCTCGAAGACAGAGGCTTTCTCGATCGCGTCGAGCGTCAATACGAGAGCATCGCCAGCACCAAGGGTCTTCCAGATAACATGGAGAAGCAGTACGATGCCAAGATCGCCTACATCGACGATCTCAAAAAGCGCGCCAATGGGCGCAAGAATGGGGATCGGAACGGCTACTCCAAGCTGCAATGCTCACTGGTCAAAAGCATCGGGCCGATTCCGATTCCCGGCGTCAGGACGTTCGGGAATATCATCTTCATCCCGAACTTTGGGACCGTTGGATTGGCCGAAGTCGAAGTCGGCGTCGGACCCAGCCACAGCGACCTTCCGCACAGAATTGGTTCTTCGGCGGAACCAAGCGACAGCAACTACTTCACTCTGAAAATGCTGGATATGCAACTGGGATGCCCTGTGGCCGGAGCGCTGATCGTACCGAGCGTTTCATCCAACGGCCAAACAATACCGTAGCTCTTGGTTTCTGCCTTCTAATCCTCATTTGCGGGCTGGCTTGCAGTCGTCGCGACAGCCCGCAGGTCGCCTTCGATCGTGTTTACAAAACTTTCTTGCACGGCGATCTGAAACAAAGTCAAGCCGAAGCCGATCAGGAATGTGAACGTTTTCAAGATTCGAACCCAGAATGGGCTTGGAAGTTCAGAATCCTGGAAGCCAAGTCCCTCCTCTGGCGTGGGATGTTTGCGGACGTACTGACACTCCTTGATTCACCGCCTAATCAACCGGCTGGGAAAGAATCGCTGATCGAGATGCTTGCGTTAGAGGGCGCGGCCAATGCTCGTCTGCACAAATTTGCAGAAGCCGAGGAAAAGCTAGGACGGGCAAAAGAAATGTGCCAAGTTTCGTCGGAAGTGACATGCGGAGATATTATCGGTGCCCACGGTGTTTTGGCAGTACAACATGGCCAGATTGAGACTGCAAAACAGTTCTTCGAGCAATCGCTGCAATTCTCTCGCGCTCACAACGATCATTTCCTAGAGGCCACCGCTCTCCTCAACCTGGGCTTGACTTCGCTTCGAGAGAATCGCTTCGACGAAGCTATCGATTGGACGGGTTCCGCGTATCAGGCATCAACGGCTTTAGGTGCTGACGACATTGCTCAAACGGCTCTCGGTAACCTCGGTTGGTCCTACTACAATCTTGGCGACTCGGAAAAGTCATTGCAGTTGTCCCTCGAAGCTGAGAAACGCGCCAGCCATATGGGGAACGTCATAGCTCAATTGTCTTGGATCACAACCACTGGATATGTATACGCTGGCCTTGGCGATCTTCATCGCGCTAAAGAGTCCTACCTACAAGCGCTTGACCTCGCTACCAAAATCAACGCCAGGGAGGATATCTACAATTCCTTGCGCGCTCTCGCCCTAGTCTCAGTCGAGAGCGGCGAACTAGATGAGGCACGCAAGTATTCCGATGAAGCCTTTGCCATCGCACACTCCGACAATAATCGCCTGGATGAACTTTACCCGCTCCTGGTAAAGGGGTCGATCGCTGCCCAATCGCACGACGATGCGCAAGCCGAAAAACTATTCCGCGAAGTCGAACTGGATAAGAGCGGCAATGCCTCCCTGAAATGGCGAGCCGAGCACGAACTCGCGCGACTGTATGAAGAGGAAGGCCACCCGGATAACGCGGATCGTGAATATCGCACCGCACTGGCCACGTTTGAATCGGCCAGATCATCGCTGCAGCGTAACGATTCAAAGCTACCTTTTTCCAACAACGCTTCCCGCATCTACGACGACTATGTCCATTTTCTCGTGGCTCGCAGAAAGCCAGACGACGCGTTGCGCTGGGCCGACAACAGCCGTGCTCGCACTTTAGCTGAGGGATTGGGACTGCTTCCAAAAGGAACTTCAACCGCGCCTCCGCCACTGAACCCTCAGCAAATTGCGCGGCGAACGGGATGCACCGTTCTTTTTTATTGGCTAGGCGAGAAGCAGTCGTACTTGTGGGCAATCACTCCGCAGAAAACCGACTTGTTTACACTTCCGCCCGGTGCGGAAATCAATGCGGCCGTCGAGCGTTATCGCAAGGATCTCGGCGGACCAGAAGATGTTCTCGAATCGGCCAACAGCGATGGGCAATTGCTCTATCGCACTCTGATCGCGCCGGCACAAACATTGCTAAAGAAGGACGCGAAAGTTCTTGTCATCCCGGATGGCAGCCTGAATAACCTGAATTTCGAAACACTGCTCGTCCCCGAACCCAAGTTGCACTATTGGATTGAAGACGCGACGATTGCAGATGCCAGCTCGCTACGTGTGCTCGGCGCAGCGCGCACCGGTTATAACGGAGCGCCTAATAAAGGAAAGCGTAACCGCAGCTTGCTTCTCTTCGGCAACAGCGTCTCGCCGAACGATAAATATCCCGAACTGCCACAAGCCGCCGCTCAGATGGAAAGCGTGGCCAAACATTTTCCCGAAGCGCAAGAACAAATATTCGCGCGCCAGCAGGCCACTCCGGAAGCGTACCTGGCGAGTAATCCCGAGCAGTTTTCCTACATCCATTTTGTGGCGCACGGAACGGCCAGCCGGCTGAGTCCACTCGACTCGGCGATTGTATTATCTAAAATGACATCATCGAAAACGACACTGTCGAACACCTCAGTATCGAAACTTGCGACGCCTGAAATCGCAGCCGACGACGCCTTCAAGCTCTACGCCCGCGACATCATTGGCCATCCCCTGCGAGCCGATCTGGTCACGATCTCAGCCTGCTACGGCGCAGGCGAACGCGCATATTCGGGCGAGGGATTAGTCGGGCTCTCCTGGGCATTTCTTCGAGCCGGCGCTCATAACATAATCGCCGCCTTGTGGGAGGCTACCGACGCTTCCACGGAACAGCTTATGGATAAGTTCTACGACGAGTTAAATAAGGGAGAGAATCCCGAGACAGCTCTACGCACCGCGAAACTATCATTGCTTCAGCACAGCGGATTCCACAATCCGTTTTACTGGGCACCCTTTCAACTTTATACCGGCTCATAAGCTCTGAATCAGACCTAGCTTTAGAAACGTGCCAGAGCGGTGATCCCTTTACCCTCCAAGCACTCGTAGCTTTTGCCCGCAGAAAGATTCTTGTACTCTTCCGTTCTTCCGCTGGGCCATTCGATTACCAGGCGATCGACCGTATCATGCTTTCCCAATCCAAAAGTTATGGGCAGCTCCGATTGCGATAGATAACTGGAACCACTTTTGACCAGGCGCGATTGGCTCGGAGTTCCGTTCAGAGCTTCGTTCGAGGTCCCGTGATAGATTTTCGCCGAAGCACCGATAGCATCGCGATTCGACTTCGTCCCAACCAGGCGAATACGGATGCTTCGATTCCCAGCAGTCTGGTCCGTGCGGTAGAGATAGGTCGGTCCATTGTTAGTCGTTATCAAAAGATCGAGATCGCCATCGCGATCGAAATCGCCATAAGCAAGCCCGCGTCCAACCTTCGGTTGACTGAAACCACCGCCCACTGCAGCGGCTACATCCACAAAAGTTCCCTTTCCATTGTTGAGGAAAAGCTGCGGAGGCTGTGCGTAGCCAACGCCGCTAACATTGCGCACTGTGTCATCGATATGTCCGTTGACAACCGCCAGATCGAGCGCGCCATCCAGATTGGCATCAAGAAACACACATCCAAATCCAAGCTTGTCTTTCGACGCCATCCCCACTCCACTCGGCATGGCCACGTCAACATAATTGCCGCCGCCGGAAAGCCGATAAAGACCCGTCATCTCATTATCGAAATTCGTGATAGCGACTCCCGAGTTCCCTGAGTTATCGAAGTCGGCCACATCCACGCCCATACCGGCGCGGGCTCGGCCCTCTGCGGAAAACGCGATGCCTGCTTCCACAGCTACGTCTTTGAACGTGCCGTTGCGCTGATTCCGGTAAAGCTTGTTGGGCTGCGTGTCATTGGTTACCAACAAATCGGGCCAGCTGTCATGATCGTAGTCAAGCATGGCTACGCCGAGGGACTTCGAGCTGCTGTCGAAAATCCCGCTTGTGGCTGTGACATCTTCAAAGGTTCCATTGCCGCGATTGTGGAACAGCCAGCAGGTTTCTCCGCGGTAGGCTTCGGGAGTGCAATAAGATTTGTGCTTGCCGTCAAGACTACAAAAAACATCATGTTCGGGAGACCACTTCACATAGTTGCAGACAAATAAATCCAGAAATCCATCGCGGTCGAAATCAAACCATATCGCGGACGTGCTCAAAGCCTGGCGACCGCCCAACCCGCTCGACTTAGTAACATCAACGAATGTTCCCTTGCCGGTATTTTTAAACAAACGATTCTGTCCGACGCAGGTAATGAGGATGTCAGGAAAACCATCGTTATCGTAATCTCCAACCGCAACTCCCATGCCATACATTTCAATGTCGAGTCCGGCGCTGTGGGTTACGTCGGAAAATGTGCCGTTGCGATTGTTGCGATAGAGCTTGAGCGTACTGGGCGCCGACTTATGTTCCTGTTTGTGTCCCAGCCAATCGGTGCCGTTAACCAGAAGAATGTCCTGCCAGCCGTCGCCGTCGTAGTCGAGAAATGCACAGCCAGCGCCTAACGTTTCGGGCAACAGCTTTCCTCCGTAGGCGCCGCTGTTGTGGCGGAAATGAAGTCCAGCCTGTGCTGTCACATCGACCAACCGGAAACCGGGATCAGGCGCGGGAGAAGCGGCAAATGCCTGCAAGAGCAAGCCGGAGGTCGACGCTAAGCCTGCCGATGCAAATCCAGCCATTCCCCGGAGAAACGCTCGTCGATCCAAAGCAGAGCGATTCACGGAGGAATTTGTTGCGGAAGAGCTTCTCACAGAGGGCCGTCTCAAGGAAGATCAACCAACCCGTTGCGGATCGCATAGACAACCAACTCGGCAGCCTTGTGGATTCCCAAAGTATCCATCATATTCGCTCGATGGACCGCGACCGTGTTCGCGCTGAGGTCGAGCGCGGACGCGATCTCCTTATTTGATTTTCCATCCACGATCATCTGCAAAACTTCGAGTTCTCGCGGTGTAAGTCCAGCGCTGCGCTTGCCTTTGAGCGCCGCCGGACGCTTGAGTTGGGAATCGAGCACAACTTCACCGTTCACGACGCGCCGGATGGCAGTGCCCAATTCAAGATCCACCGCGTTCTTAAGGACATATCCGCGCGCGCCTGCATCGAGTGCCTGCCGCACCAGCGTCTCTTCCGGATGCATGCTAAGCATGAGCACCAAAGCCTGAGGACGTTTGTCAAGAATCTGACGGGTGGCTTCCAGTCCGTTCATTCCGGGCATGGCGCAATCCATGACAATCACTTTTGGGCGGAGTTCATCCGTGAGCTTGACCGCTTCAGCGCCGTCGCCAGCTTCTCCTACAACCTTAATATCCGTCTCATCTTCCAGAATGCGGCGGAATCCTCGCCGCACCAGGTTATGGTCGTCAACCAGCAGAACTGAAATTTTATCCGCCATGTGAATCAAGCTTCTCTCTTGGAACTCTCAATCGGACTACCGTTCCACTTTTATCGTGCGCGGGCCGCAGAAATTCAACTGTGCCGCCGAGCAACTCCGCGCGTTCCCGCATCGCCACCAATCCAATTCCCTGGTTGGCAGCTTGCGTTTCAAAACCTTTGCCGTGATCTTCGACTTCAACCTCTAAAGCTTGTGGCAAGAATCGCAGACGCACCCAAGCCTCACTGGCGCCGGAATGCCGGGTCAAGTTGTTCAAAGCTTCTTGCACCACGCGATAAACGTGTATAGCGGCGTTGCCATCGACAGGAAAAGATTCTCCCGATTTCTCATAGAATACGTGAATTCCCGCCTGCCTTTCCACCACCGGCAAATACCAGTCGAGCGTGCTCTCCAGTCCGGTTTCTTCGAGCATCACTGGATGCAAAGCCTGCGACAGACTGCGCACCTTATCCAGCGTACTTTGCGCAATCTCACAAACCTCACGGAGCTCGGCGCGCAACTCCGATCCCTCAGGAGCGTGTTTTCCAGCGCGCGTCAGCATGGCTCCAACGGCAGTCAGAATCTGTCCGAACTCGTCGTGCAATTCGCGTGAGATGTGGCGCAGAGTGGATTCCTGAGTTGAGATGAGTTTCTGGGCAAGTTCGCTGCGCTGGTCGGACAGCGTCGCGAGTTGCGCAAACAATCGACGATTCGAGCGGATCAGGTAAAGGCTGGTAAAGAGAATGGCTATCAACGTCGCAGTCAGGAACAGATATACCTGACGCTGAACGCGATCGTAAATCTGCCCAATGCGGAGCGCAGCCTGCTCCTCACTCTCATTATTCTGCACCAGTAGCCGTGATACTGCTGTGCTCAGCGCTTCTTGCCGGGCTCGCAGCGAGATTCGAATCTGCGTCCTGGCTTCCGTCTGGTTGGAATCGTGCGCGAGTGCGAAAGTCCGATCCGCTGCATCCCAGAACTGCATAACCGAATTCTGGAGGTACTGCTCTTGTTCAAGAGTGCGATTCACCGGGGCAACCTGCTGTTCGCGACGAAGGGCATCGTCCAGGTCGGTGCGAACCCGCTCGAACTGCGCCGACCACGCCGTCAGTGGATAAGGTTCATCGTTGTCCAGCATGTCGCGCATCGCCAGCGCCAGCGAGTTCAAATCGTTCTGGATGCGCAGCAATTGCAACGAATCTTTTCGGTTGCGATCCACCAGATTCTTCTGTAGCTCGCGCAAGCCGGAAATCTGCCGAGTGATGTATCCCGAGTAAGCAACCACGGCAGCCAGAGTAATGATTAGCCCCAGGAATAAGCCAGGAGTTGGGGACCGATGAGGCACGGCAGAGCCAAACGCAGGCGAACGCACGCCCCGAGAATACAACGCGGACGACTTAATTTACCAACCTCCCCAACGCCGCACCTAATTCTTCCGACTTAAAGCCAAATGGACCCGGTTTCGCCTTGTAGGCAACCCGACCATTGGCATCGATGAGGTAAAGACGATCAGGCCATCCCGTGTACGCTTGCTCGGTTGAGTTGCCGAATTCATCGATCACGGCGGGAATCTGAATTCCCAGCTTTCGCACACACGCTCCCGCAACGAGCGCGCGCTCCTCTTCATCTTTCGGACTGGCAAAAACAACTTTGTCTTTGAGATTGCTTTGCATCTGCCAGACATCACTCGGATGTGCCTCGGTGATGTACACCACCATGAAATTAACCTTGTTGCCGTATTGCTCGTACAGCTTGTTGAGAGCGGGCACCTCCCACCGGAACGGTGGTCAGGTGTAACTGCCAAAAATCAGCACCACGGGGCGTCCTTGTGCGGTCACGGCGTAGAGTCGCACCGATGCACTCTTATCGAGCCTCATTAGCGAGAAGTCTGGCGCAGGATCGCCGACATGCAACTTACCCGCCCGAGCTTGCAACCATAGGGTTTCAAATGGAAACAAAAGAAATGGGACTGGACCCGGCAGTTTCGCCATGAAGCGGCCGAATGTCTCCGGCGGCTGCCGCATGATCTCATAGAGCACACCGCAACCAAGCAACCACACCAGAGCAATCACAGCGAATGCTCGGATCAGTACACGCTTCGGGAATTTTCGTATTGCGCTCAAGATACTTTTCACGGACCTCCCGAAGCATGTACTAGAACAGAAACTTCAGCGCCACCTGAATCACCCGCGGACTGATATCCGTTTGGATTTGGCCGAATGTCGGCGATTCTATGTCGCTGACGGGCAAGCGGAAGTTTGTATGGTTGAGCAAATTGAACAACTCTCCGCGGAATTGAAGCTCTTTAGTCTCCGTCAGCCTGATGTTTTTGAAGGCTGAGGCGTCCCAGTTCACGTATCGGGGGCCCAGGACTGCATTGCGGCCTTCGTTCCCGAAGACCTCGAAGCGGCCTAGAGGATCGGGCTGGAGCTGTTGGAAGGCGTTTACGTTGAACCATTCTTGCGCGGTGCGCGGGCCGGAGTTTGGATTTCCAATCACATTCGGGCGGTTCGCAGAGAAGCCGGTGATCTCCGGCGCCTGCCCTTGCAGGGAGGGATCGGCAGAGTCGTATACCGTGAACGGGGTGCCGCTCATCGCGGTGACGATCCCATTCAATTGCCAGTTACCCAGCACCTTTCCGTACCAGTTATTGGAATGTTGTAAGAAGGGCAGGATCCACTGATAACTGAAGACGAAGCGATGGCGGGCGTCAAACATGGACGGGCCGCGCTCCGCCGCTAGGTCGAACGGATTCTGTGCTAAATCGTTTTCTCCCGCTATATCCTGCGATGCCGAGCCGGTGATATTGAAGGAAGAAACGTCGTCAATGGAATGCGACCAGGTGTAAGAGGCCAGGAAGGACAGGCCGTGGCCGAAGCGCTTGCGCAGGCTGGCTTCGAGGGCGTTGTAGCCCGAGTTTGCCAGGCTCGCAATTTCACCTACCGAGCTGTAGATGCAACTGCTAGGCGGGTCCGCCAGGGTGCATCCAGAATAGAGGCGACGGTTGTTCACGTTGCCTTCGGTGGAATTCGGACACGGATTTGCCACTGTACAGCCCGGGCTAGTCGTGTCAAACCCGGGGATAAAGACTGGTGGATTGCCTTCAATGAATCGCGGCAGCCTAACACCGGAGGTGCCGACGTATCCGATCTGCAAGAGCCAGTCCGCGCCGAGAGAGCGTTGAACGTTCAGATTCCAATCCTGTGCATATGGCAAATGCAGGTTGCGCGCTACCACTAGCAACGTCATCGGCTCTGGAAAGGCTTGGGCAAACGGGTCGGGGGTATAGAACGGATAGGCAAATGAGTTGACTGGGAAACTTATCTGCTGAGTCTTAAGAAAAGGAGGCGCGCTGACGGGATCTTGTAGTGGACCACCTTCTCCGTTATAGAACGGCTCATAGAAAATTCCGTAGGCCGCGCTAACTACCGTTTTACCATCGCCACGCGGATCCCACGCGAAGCCTACGCGCGGAGCAAAAGCTTTCTTCTGGGTTGGAATCAAACCGGCGGGCACGCCCGGATCTCCTGGATAAAGAAGTCCCGCTGGCGCGGTAGGGAGTACTTGCGATTGCACTCCGGGAACAAAAAGATTTACGCGGTTCTTATTCTCGGTGGCGGGGAAAGGCAGTTCGTAACGGAGACCGAGGTTCAGCGTCAGCCGAGATGTAGCTTTGTAATTATCCTGAGCGTAAGCATCGATGGCTCGATCCCGGATTTCGCGGGCAAAGTCGCCTCCGCCCTGCAAAAAGACTACGGGATTGCCGGAAAGAAAGTTGGCAAAACCGTCGTTGTAGATGAAGTTCTCGTACGAAGGAACGCCTTCGAATACAAAGAAGCCGTTGGTGGCAATGCCCTGCAAGGCATTGATCTGATCGCGGCGGTAGCCTCCACCAAACTTAAATTCGTGACGGCCGTAGATCCGACTGAGAGAGCCGGAGAGATCAAACGTATTCTGATAGGTGTTGCGCGGTCCGGTGATGGGATCGCCGACTGAGGCGTAGCCTCCGATCTGGATAAAGGGCGGGCCTTCGGCCGAAGCCAATGTAGGGGCGTATTGAAAACCCAGACTCGAGAGCGACTGATGGTTCAGGTGTTGGTCGAGCAGGAATGCATTGCGGAGAAATGAAAAACGCGCGACCGCGATGGTGGTCGGCGAGAAGACGTGCGTCTCTTGCGCGACGAAATTCTGCGCCCGGTTATATTCGCCCACTGGAAAGCCCGGGACATTTGCGCCGACGGGCGATAGCGGGTCGGTCGTCGGGCCGCTGCTGTACATGTAGCGGAAGTTCAGCGTGTCCGCACGGGAGAGATAATGATCGAGGCGCACGCCGAACTGGTTGTTGTTCTCACTTAGAGTCTGGGTGGCGATGAAGCCATTTCCGGCAGCGTTTGGCAGAGGGAAGAACGGAAGGACATTCGTTGCAATCGGGTCAATCGGCGTGAAAAGCGTCAGTTGGTTGAATGGGACCGACGTGCCGAAATAGGTCAATTGCTCCTGCGGATTGCTGCAGATTCCGCTGGCGTCGAAGTCGGCGGGCGGAGCACACCATTCTCCGAAATTGCCTTCTCTCTCGGCCGCGGAAGGCACGGTTGCTGGGACGCTCTCACCTTGGCGGTTGCGAAAGCCCTCGTAATATCCAAAGAAGAAAGTTTTGTCTTTGAAGAGGGGGCCGCCGAAGGTCGCGCCAAATTGATTTTGCTTCAGAGGCTGGACAGTTTGCGTAAAGTAGTCGGACGAATCCATGGCATCGTTGCGCAGAAATTCCCAGGCAGCGCCGTGAAATGAATTGGTGCCAGAGCGGGTGACGATGTTGGTGGTGGAGCCGGTGTTGCGACCGAATTCTGCGTTGGCGTTGTGGGTAAGAATCTTGAATTCGGCGATGGCATCGATCGGTGGCTTCAGCACGAATCCACCGTCGACGGCGCTAACGTTGTCGGCGCCGTCGATCAAGAAGTTGTTTGATTCGGGCCGCTGGCCATCTACGGCATAGGCCTGGTTCTGGCGTGCGGGACCTCCGGCTTCGAGCAGGCCGGGCGTCAATGGCACTACGCCGGGTTGAAGGAGTCCGAGCTGAGAAAAGTTGCGACCATCCAGCGGGAGGTCGAGAATCTCGCGCTCCATGACAGTTTGCCCGAGACTGCTGACGGTGCTCTGCACCAGATCTGCGTCCGCCTTGACCTCAACTTGCTGCGTCTCCGCTCCCAGCTTGAGATGAATGCCAACCGTCGCGGTCTCGTTAATATCCAGCGTGATTCCTTCTTGCAGATACTTCTGATAGCCCTTGGCTTCGGTCCTGATCTGATAATGTCCGATCGGCAATTCAACAAAAACGTATGCTCCATCGCGATCGGTAATGACCGTGCGCGTCAAACCCGTTTCAGTTTGTTGGGCACGTACCGTGGCGGCCTGTACTACTGCGCCACTCGGATCCACCACAGTTCCGCGGATGCTACCTGTGATTTGTTGCGCAGCAAGCTGCAAACCCGCAGAAACCATAAGCAGCGCACACGCCAGGACCTTCCGACTGATCATCCGTCTCCTCTTTACCAATTTTGTAGAATCGTTTTCCGATACCGAAACACTCCCCGCGAATCAATCTGCACGGCAGCACGAAGAGATTTCACCTCGGGTTGAAGTCCCGTGATTATAGGGAGGCAAATTGCTAGGTCAATAATGTGAAAGAAGTATGCTGGTTTGCCAAAGCTGAATCGCCCGTCGAATCACAAATGTTGAAGATGTTAGAAATAGTGAAAGTGTTTTGGACTTGACTAGCAACCTTCCCCCGTCCTCGCGTTGTGGGTAATATCTGAATTGCGGGGTTATTGCCTGGTGGATGACTCAAAAGAATGTTTCGCACAAGTCCGGGAACTGACAGTTGCCTACTACCCTGAAAATGGCGCCCCAGTTCGCGCCCTTGATGGCGTAAATATAGAGCTTCGAGCCGGTGATATTGTCGGGATACTAGGAGAGTCCGGTTGCGGAAAGAGCACTCTAGCCAGCGCATTGCTGCGGTTGCTGCCTCCGCACGCGAGATGCGAGAGTGGGACGATTTTGTTTCGCGGGCGCGATTTACTGAATCTGTCAGAGAAACAATTGCGCGCACTCCGAGGTCTGGAAATATCTCTCATTTCACAGGATCCGGCTCTTTCTCTCAATCCCGTAATGACCGTCGGCTCGCAGATAGGTGAAGTTCTGCGTGCACATTTGCCAATCGATGCACAGCAACGTCGCGAACGAGTCACTGAATTGCTCCAAGAAGTCGGCTTCGATCGCTCAGATGAAATCTATTCCGCATATCCTCATCAACTAAGTGGTGGGCAGCGTCAGCGAATTGCGATTGCGCAAGCGATCGCCTGCCGCCCCGCGCTCTTAATCGCCGATGAACCCACCAGCAAACTCGACGCAACTCTGCAAGCGGAGATTGTCGCGCTCCTGTCGCAGATTCGTAAGCAACATGGGACGACAATTCTGGTAATCAGCCACGATCCAGCGCTCTTTGCAGGATTTGCCGATCGCATCGCAGTCATGTATGCCGGCCGAATTATAGAGGTTGGGAGCAGCGCTGAGATTTTCGTGCGTCCGCTCCATCCCTATACACAAGCTCTGGTGCGGATCGCAGCATCCTCCGTAGTTACAGGGTCAAGTACACGGTTCCAGTTTCCGGCGATCGAAGGCGAGTCTCCCGATCCGAGCCGCATCCCGATTGGCTGCCGATTTGAGCCTCGTTGTTCGGAACGAATGGACATTTGTTCACACAGTTATCCGCGCGAGTTTATGCCGGAACCTTCGCGACCTGTGAACTGTTTCAAATATGGAAAGTAACTTGCCCACTAACTCGTCGATAGACACGTGGACCGAGAGTTTACTGTGCGTGAAAGGACTTCACAAACAATATGTGCGCGGTGGCCTATGGTGGAAACGCGTGCCCGTGGCCGCCGTAAGTGGCGTTGACTTCGAGATCCTGCGAGGACAGACATTTGCGCTGGTCGGGGAATCGGGATCGGGAAAGTCGACAGTGGCGCGATGCGTAGCCCGTCTGGAAAAACCGGACTCGGGCCGAATTCTGATCCAGGGAACTGACATCGCACAGTTTCACTGGCGCGACCTACTTCCCTTTCGTGCCAGTATTCAGATTGTTTTCCAAGATGCAGTTACTTCCATGAACCCGCGCTTTTCGGCACTAGAAGTCATTGAGGAACCTTTGCTGATTCAGCGTCAGCGCAGCCAAGGCGAATACACCCCCCAAAACCGTCGCGATCTAGTCCGCACATTGATGGAAGAAGTTGGGATTACCCCAGATTGGATGAACCGATCAATCCTTCACTTTAGCGGCGGCCAGCGCCAGCGTCTCGCGCTGGCCCGTGCACTCGCGTTGCGGCCGCAGCTTCTGGTGTTAGATGAAGCACTCTCCGGACTAGACTTGTCTACTCAGGCGCAGATCGCGAACTTACTGCTCGACCTGCAAGCAACGCACTCGCTGACTTATTTTCTGATCTCTCACGATCTGGCGCTCGTTGCCCGACTAGCAGATGTGATCGGAGTTATGTCGAGAGGGCAGACCGTGGAAGTCGGGCCGACTCAGCAAATCATTACTAACCCTAATCATGTTGCAACGAAGAAATTGCTGGCTTCTGCGAAGCCTACCGCGTCGAACCTCACGGCTCTCACTGGAGAGTCGACATGAGTTACATCGGCCGAAGGCTAGCGCGCGCGATTTTCTTACTGCTCGGAGTATCGGCATTCTGTTTTCTATTCACTGAAATAGCACCGGGAAGTTTTTTCGACGAGATGCGGTTGAATCCGCAGATTTCGCCAGAAACTATTTCAGCGCTCCGCTCCCACTACGGCTTGGATCAACCTTTCCTGGTGCGATATGGACGGTGGATGAAATCTGCCCTGCATGCAGACCTTGGATATTCCATTGCTTACAACACGCCAGTCGCACCATTACTGTGGAGCCGCGCAAAAAATACTTTGCTACTCACGACCACAGCGCTCGTTCTAACCTGGGTGATTTCCGTTCCGTTAGGCGTGTGGACGGCCAACTGGCGTGGGGGGTTACTGGATGAGGCGGTCAACCTCACATGTTCATTCCTCGTTTCTATTCCAGAACTCGTGATTGCGGTCGCGCTGCTCGCGATCGTAGTCCGCTGGCGAGTCCTGCGTGTCGGTGGAATGATGTCGTCCGACTTCGAAAGCTTTTCCGACTGGTCAAAATTGCAAGATTTCTTACTTCATCTGGCGCTGCCGGCCTTCATCCTCGTGCTCTGCGAATCCGCCATAATTGTCAGACACGTTCGCGCCAGCGTCGTCGAAGTGTTAAACGCTCCTTACGTGCAAGCCGCGCGGGGATTTGGAACCAACCAGACTAGACTTCTCTTCCGGCATGTGCTGCCGGTTGCGGCAAATCCGGCCATCTCTCTTCTGGGATTTTCTCTAGCCGGCTTGCTCAGTGGATCACTGATGGTGGAGGTGATTTGCGGATGGCCAGGTTTGGGCCAACTGATTCTGGAAGCAACGCTATCCCGTGACTTATATCTCGTCATCGGGGGAATTATGTTCTCGGCGCTATTCATGATTGGTGGAAACCTGGTGGCCGACGTAATGTTGCTCGCATTGGACCCGCGAATTCGCAGAGAAGGAGCGGATGCGACCTAAGACTGTCATCTTGATCACGTGTCTTGCTGGGCTGCATCTAATCCTGCTGTGCGCCGGTTTTTTTGCGCCTTATGATCCCACCACACAGGATCGCGAACTGCCCTATGCTCCACCCACGAGGATTCATTTCAAGGACGACTCCGGGTTTCATGTACGTCCGTTTGTATATGCATGGACGAGTGTGCTGGATGGCGACCAGGCGGGAAGCTATAAAGAAGACACAAGCCGCGAGCTTCCCCTGGATTTCTTCGTAAGAGGACCGAGTTATAAGTTGTTAGGAGCTTACGTAACAACAACTGTGCATTTGTTCGGAGTGGACGCGCCCGGCAAAGTCCTGCTCTTTGGAACCGATGGTTATGGACGCGATGAATTCTCACGCGTCCTGTTTGGCGGTCAGATTTCGGTCGCAGCCGGAATCACGGCAACATTTATTGCGCTTCTAACCGGAAGCATTTTCGGAATCATTGCTGGATATTACGGGCGGTGGATTGACGAGTCGCTGATGGGCGTGACCGAGCTGTTTCTCTCGCTGCCGTGGCTCTATTTTCTACTCGGGGTACGGGCGTTCCTGCCTTTACATCTGAGTACACTCCGTACGTTCTTTCTTTTGACCAGCGTAATTGGGCTGATCGGCTGGGCACGGCCCGCCCGGTTAGTACGGGGATTGGTTCTCAGCTCGCGTAACCGCAATTATGTCTTGGCCGCACGCGGTTTTGGCGGATCTGATTTCTACATTTTGCGGCGACATCTTTTGCCCGAAGTCTTGGGCTTGCTGCTGACCCAGGCAGCGTTGCTGGTTCCGCGTTATATTGCCGCTGAAGTAACACTCTCGTTCTTTGGCCTCGGAGTAAACGAGCCCGTGCCGAGCTGGGGCAACATGTTAAGCACGCTTCAGCAATACAGTGTTCTCGTGTCCTACGGATGGCTCCTCGCTCCGGCCTGCGCATTGGTTGTTACTTCCGTACTCTATAGCTCCCTCGCTGATATGTTTCATTCCCGGTTAAAATCTTATTCAACCTAGAAAATCGTGTTCTGTGGGGTAAGGGGTATTTATGAAGCTGATCGCTCGCCTAACCCTACACGTGTGTCTACTCACTGGTGCATGCTTTGCCGCAGCGCCAGTTCCCGATGCAGCCAAACCCGGCGAAGAACTTGCGCGCCTGGCGGAGGTCTCCGGCCACTACGGCGGCCACCTGACCATCGGAGAGCGGGCCGAACCAAAGACGCTCAATCCAGTTACAGCGACGGACGCGGTTTCGCGCGAGGTAATCGGGCGTCTTATGGGCGATCTGATCGAGATTAATCGATCCACGCAACAGACTGAGCCAGCGCTGGCGAAATCGTGGAAGATTTCTCCCGATGGCCGTACTTTCACTCTTCAACTCCGCAAGGGAATCCGATTTTCCGACGGGCATCCATTCGACGCGGACGATGTTGTTTTCTCGTTCAACGTTTACATGGATGAGGCGATCGATTCACCGCAGCGCGACCTGCTAATAATCGACGGCAAGCCCATCTTGGTTACCGAACTCGATCAATACACGGTGCGGTTCGCGTTGCCGCGTCCCTACGCGGCGGCTGAAAGATTGTTCGATGGATTGGCGATGATGCCGAAGCATCTGCTGGAGAAACCCTATCGCGAAGGCCACTTCATACAGGCATGGTCACTAAATGCACAGGCAGCGGAGGTCGCTGGATTGGGCCCATTTCGACTCAAACAGTACGTGCCGGGGCAGCGAATCGCCGTCGAACGCAATCCTTATTACTGGAAAGTTGACCGCGAAAACCAGCGCCTGCCCTACCTTGACGAGCTGGTATTTCTGTTTGTAGGCACGGAAGATGCACAGGTAATGCGCTTCGAGGCGGGCGAGACAGACATTGTCAGCCGGCTCAGCTCCGAAAATTACAACCTACTTTCGCGCGAGAAGTCACGCCTTGGTTCGCAGTTGGCAGACATGGGCCCAAGTCTGGAATACAACTTCTTATTGTTCAACCTGAATGACCTTAACGGGAAAAAACTCGACGAGGTTGCCGGCAAACAGGCCTGGTTTCGCGATTTGAAATTTCGACAGGCAATCTCCGCGGCAGTCGATCGAGATTCCATCGTTCGCCTCGTCTACGGAGCTCGCGGCACAGCTCTGTGGGGAAATGTCGGCCCAGGAAACAAACTCTGGATCAATCCAAATATCCCGCATCCACAACGGTCAGTCGAGACCGCGCGACAGCTCCTAAAGTCCGCGGGATACTCGTGGAACCAATCGGGCCAATTGCTGGACACAGCGGGGCGGCCAGTCGAATTCTCGATCATTACCAGTTCGTCGAACAGCCAGCGCATGAAGATGGCAACTCTGCTGCAAGACGACCTTTCGCACCTTGGAATGCAGGTCCATGTTGTTCCGCTCGAATTTCGCGCCATGATCGACCGCGTATTTCAGAGCTTTGACTACGACGCAGCGATCATGGGCCTTGGTGGTGGAGACGCAGATCCAAATCCGGAGATGAATGTCTGGGCCTTCGCCGGAACCTCGCACTTATGGCACTTAGGCGAAACCAAGCCAGCATCCGATTGGGAGCGCGAACTTGATCAGTTGATGCAACAACAGATGGTCACGCTCGACTACACCAAACGCAAGCAGTTATACGATCGTGCGCAGCAACTGATCGCTGACAATTTGCCCTTCGTTTTTCTGGGAACGCCCAACATCCTTGCCAGTGCGAGTGCTCGGGTCGGCAATTTCCACCCGGCGGTCATCGATCCCTATACGTTGTGGAACGCGGACGAACTCTATATTCGCGACCCAGCTCGGGAGAACGCGGGAGTTCGATGACCGGAGCGGCAACAGGACGGCAGAAGGAAAAACCGGTTCACTCTTCGCCGAGCCAATCATCGGATGAACTATTGATCGGCCGCTGCTTGAAAGGCGATCAGGAAGCCTGGTCAGCCTTGATCGACAAGTACAAGAACCTCATCTACTCGATTCCCGTCAAACTTGGGATGCATCAGGATGCGAGCGATATATTTCAGTCCGTTTGTGTGGATTTGCTCTCTGAGCTGCCGCAGCTCCGCGAACACCGCGCCTTGCCGAAATGGCTGATGCAAACTTGCTATCACAAATGCCTTCACTATCAGCGCGCTGCGGACAAGTTGGTTGAACTTGCTCCCGAAGGTACAGACAGCGACGCCGCGCTTCCTGCCAGCGATGCTGACGAACTTCCCGAGCACATGTTAGTGCAACTCGAGCAAGAACAAATACTGCGCGACGCCATCACAGAATTGCCCGAAAAGTGTGAGCGGATGGTTCGGTTGCTTTTTTTCGAAATTCCTCCACGCCCCTACGAAGATATTGCGGAGGAACTGGGCATGGCGACCGGCTCGATCGGGGCGATCCGCGGCCGCTGCCTGGCCCATCTCAGGAAACATCTTGAGAAGAAGGGCTTCTAATTCCAAATGAGTGTCCAGGCGGTTCAGAAGACCGAATCCGACGCCATCATCGAGCGCTTGCTCGGGCTTGATGACACGCCAAGCCGCGCCCAACTGGTCGCGCAACATCCTGCAATTACGTGGGATGAGATCGTAAACACTCTCACCGAAAAAGTTTGGCAAGAAGTTCGCATCGACACGCATCGGGCCAAGCACCTGGCGCAGGCAGCCCTTGATGTCGCACAAGCGCTCAACAATCCGAGTCTCCTCGCACGAGGTCTGCGTGCAAAAGCAAATGCCATGTACGCGCTCGACGAGCACACGGAAGCCGTTCAGTTGCACGAGCAGGCCATTGCTCTGTTTGAGCAAACCGGCGAAGAAGCCGAACTCGCGCGGACTCTGAGTGGATCCATTCAGTCGTTGCTATTGCTGGGGCGGTACGATCAGGCACTCTCTGCCGGAGAGCGCGCAGGCGCCATCTTTCAGAAACAAGGAAATACTCGCCGGCTTGCTCGACTGGAAATCAATATCGGAAACATCTATCACCGGCAAGATCGCTTCACCGAAGCGCTCGCATTTTATGAGCGCGCGTATGAACAGATGCTAGTTCACGACGATGCCGAAGGGTTGGCGGCTGTCCTAAGTAATTTGTCGCTTTGTCACATCAGTTTGAACGATTTTCCCAAGTCATTAGAATTGCACAGGGTCGCCCGTCGCCATTGCGAACAGAAGGGCATGCCGATTCTGGTCGCCTACGCCGACTACAACATAGCCTACCTATACTTCTTGCGCGGGGAGTACGGACGTTCAATTCAAATGCTGCGGGATGCATCCGTCAGTGCGAAGAAAGCGAATGACCCCTATCAGCTTGCGCTCTGCAATCTTGATCTCTCCGAAATCTATCTTGAATTGAATCTGAGTGCCGAAGCTGGCGAACTGGGACGAGCCGCCAATGCAGCTTTTCACGATCTCGGTTTTGGCTATGAGGCCGCAAAGGCATTGGGCTTCGCGGCCATCGCGGCCAGTCGCCAGGGGCAGGCGTTTGAGGCTGTCAAACTGTTTGCGCAAGCAAAAGAAATGTTTGTTCGCGACCAGAATCAGGTCTGGCCTTCGCTCATTGATCTGTACGAAGCTCTGGTGCTTTTCACCGAGGGTCGTCTGTTTGAGGCGCGTCGCCTTTGCACATCAGCGCACGAGTTCTTCCGCACATCATCCATGCGCGGGAAGGCGGTGCTGGCCGACCTCTTACTCGCACGAATTGCCCTGCGTCTGAGCGACACCAAACTCGCAAAACAACACTGCAGAATGGCGCTGACAGATTTGTCGAACTTGGATTCGCCCACGCTCCTCTACCAGGCTGAGTTCCTCATGGGCGAAATCGAGCGTGTAACAGGAAATGAGGATGCTGCCTACCAGTCGTATTGCCGGGCGCGTATGGCAGTTGAGCGCTTACGCAGCAGTTTGCGCGGAGAAGAGCTGAAGATCGCCTTTTTCGAGAACAAACTTGAAGTTTACGAGAGCTTGGTCGACATTTGCCTGCGCCGCCAGAACAGCTTCGAGGAGGTGTTCGCTTACATCGAACAGGCCAAATCACGCACCCTGCTGGATCTTCTGAACCAACCAATACATGTGCCAACGCCAGCCGATCATGGGCAAAGCGAACTCGTACGTTCGATCCGCAATCTTCGCGAAGAGCTGAATTGGTATTACAACCTGATTGAGCGCGAACAGCTTCGGCCGGAAGAGCGTTCGCAAAAACGCGTCCAGCAACTCGAGCAACAGGCTCGATCGCGCGAGTCCGACTTTATGCGCGCGGTGAAAGAAGCCACGGTTGCGGAGGCCAATCAAGCGGGGGTGCAAATGCCTTCCAACATGTCACTGGAAGAGATTCGCTCCGTCCTTCCTGCCGATACTGCATTAGTCGAGTTCTTTTGCACGCACGACCGCGTAGTTGTATGCGTACTAACTCGTGACGAACTTCACATCTGTCCGGTCACGGTGCAGTCACGCATTCAAAAGCTGCTGCAATTTCTGCAATTTCAAATATCGAAATTCCGGCTTGATCCCCAGTATGTGGCAACTTTCAGCCAGCCCCTGCTGGAATCGACCGAGGCACACCTCAAGAGCCTCTATCAGGAGTTAATTGCGCCCATTCGCCATCTGCTCACCGCCCGGCACATTGTCTTTGTGCAGCATGGACTCCTGCACTACGTTCCGTTTCATGCTCTCCATGACGGCGAGTCCTATCTGATCGATCGCTTCTCCATTTCTTACGCGCCCAGCGCCAGCATTTACGCACATTGCCAGACGAAAACAGCCAATACGGCGGGCCATTCGCTGATCTTCGGTGTACCCGATGAACGGACACCCGCGATTCGCACGGAGGTCAATGCACTCGCGCAAATCTTACCGGACGCCAAGCTCTTCATGGGCGATGAGGCAACCGAGGACGTGCTGCGTACCTATGGACCTCGCAGTAAGTCGGTGCATATTGCAACTCACGGATACTTTCGTCAAGACAACCCGATGTTCTCGTCGATTCGCCTCGGGACATCCCATCTCAGCCTCTACGACATGGCCCATCTGCAACTGCCAGTCGAGTTAGTCGTGCTGAGTGGATGCGCCACCGGATTGAACGTAGTAACTCCCGGAGACGAATTGATGGGCTTGGTCCGCGGCTTGTTACAGGCTGGAGCGCAGTCGCTCATCTTGAGCCTGTGGGATGTTCACGACGACAGCACTAAGGAATTCATGGTCGAGTTCTATACCCAGCTGCAGGCAGGGCGTTCGCAAGCGGAAGCCATGCGATCTGCATCCATCAGCCTGCGCCGGCACCGCCCCCATCCCTATCATTGGGCTCCTTTCTTATTGATAGGAAAGGGGTAAGAAGTTACGAAGTTTTCTTTCTCGAAAACTGTATTTTTCCAGGCTCTGCCATCCCTTTTGTACTAGAGACAAAGCCCAGCCTTAATGGACCGAGTCTCTAGACCCCAAAGACAAAAGGTACTCGAGGATAAGAATGCAGCATTTTTCAGAACAACCCTGGGCTGATTTTGTACGCGGAATCAGCGGACCCGAAGTCGGCAAAAACATCAAGGCACATCTAGGCTCGGGTTGTTTGAAGTGCAAGACCGCTCATGACGCCTGGAGCCGGGTCGAAAGGCTTGCAACCAAAGAAGGCGCTTATGCGCCGCCCGAGAATCTGGTGCGCCTGGTGAAGTCAGGCTTTGCCAGTAGATATTCACGACCGTTGCGGACGTGGACTTTGGCTAACCTCGTTTTCGACAGTTTTGCCCAGCCGTTAATGGCTGGTGTGCGCAGCGGCGCGCTGAATGTATGGCAGGTCATTTATGAAGCAGAAGGCCTGACGGTGGACTTGCGTTTCGGTCGGCGTGCACAGTCCAAGGCAGTTCACTTGGTAGGACAAGTTTTCGACAAGCAGGAAGTAAGAGCATTGCAAAACAATGCCACGGTCGAATTGTCGACAGAACAAGATCGAATGGTCGCGACCGCCGATGTCAGCACCTTGGGAGAGTTCCACATCGAGTTTGAAGCGACAGAACATTTGTGGCTATCAGTAAAGGCGGTGGGCCGCAACCCCGTGCGGATTCCGCTGACAAATCCAAGCTAAAGGTAACCAATATGTCTTACCAAAGGAACCAAAACGGGTTACTCCAGAGAGAGTACGGGTGTAAGTGGAAAGCACCAAAGTTCTACATTAGACTCGCACTCAAGTACAGGATCGAAAAGGGGACAACGATGGTAGAAACAAAATCACATATGAGTCTTCGGCGCGCGGGCATAATACCTTGCCTGCTGTTATTGCTGGCTGCTTTGTGCGCGCCAGCTGCGCAAGCGCAAACTCGTCTAATTGTGCGCGACTCGCTTGGTCTCCCCGGTATCAACCTCACCTGCTTGTTGATGGGTTGCAAAGTCGTAACTGGTCTTGGCGATCCTAACGGGCAGTTATTCCTCGTGACTTTGCCGGCCATTCTCAATCCGGTTACGAAGCTGCTTCAGCTCAATCTTGAGACCGGCATCCTCGATGTTGAAGTCGATCAGGTTGTGAATGCAGTGCCCGCGTATGCCAATTCCGACCCTTCGTATTTAAGGGATGAGACGCCAACACCTTACTACGGCGCGACGGTTTGGCATGGTTACCTGGCGCAACCCGGAAATCAGCTCGTGCGCACAGCCACAACTCAAGGCGCTTTTAACGCGGCGGGGGCGGGCACTATAGTCGCGGACATCGATACTGGCGTCGACCCCACCAATCCGATTCTAAAAGGTGTTCTGGTTAACGGCTACGACTTCACCCGCAATATCAGCGGCGGCTCGGAAATGAACGATGTTCAGGGGACCCCCGCTCCTAACTCGAGTCAGGCGCAGCCAGCAATGCTGGACCAACGGACGGTCGCGGTGCTCGATCAGCGGACGGTCGCAGTCCTGGACGGCACCGCGTACTCCGACTTCGGACATGGAACGATGACCGCCGGCCTCATTCACCTGGTCGCGCCCGAAGCACAGATCATGCCGCTCAAAGCTTTTTCCGCGAACGGCAACGCGTATGACTCAGACATTCTGCGAGCCATCTACTATGCCGTGAGCCATGGCGCCAATGTGATGAACATGAGCTTTAATTATTCGACTTACTCAGCAGAACTCGCAACAGCGATCAAATATTCCAACAGCCGTGGAGTAATTTCCGTCGCGTCCGCTGGAAACAGCGGCGAGTATACAACGGTTTATCCAGGCGGACTTCCTGGAGTGATTGACGTCGCCTCAACTTCGAATACCGACGTCCAGTCGACGTTTACGAACTATGGTGCGCCACCGGTGTGGTTGGCTGCTCCGGGAGAGAGCATTGTCACCACTTATCCATGGGGCACCTACGCCGCTGGATGGGGCACATCATTCAGCACACCCTTGGTAGCCGGTACCGCCGCTCTGATGATGGGGGCTAACAGCAACTGCCCAAGCTGGACCGTTCCCCTTGGCTTGGCGAATGCTGACTACATCGGCAATCTGAACCTCGGGTTCGGACGGCTGGATACGTATAAGGCACTACAGGCGTGCAATCTCTTGTAAATGGATAAGTTGAAAGCGAGCCAGCAACGACATGTCTGCAACCTCGAATCCTGTAGTGGATGTGTCTGGGCTTATGCTGCGCATCAAGGAACTGGAAGAGCAGCATCTCGCTTTCCGCAACTCTCTCGTGTGTGCCTTCAACCAGATGCTCGACTTGAAGGACATCAACACTGGGGTACACAGCACTCGATTGGCGGAATGGGCGCTTCGAGTAGCTCGTAAGATGGAGATTCCGGAAGAGCGCCTTTATCAGGTCGAGGTAGCCGCGCTGCTGCATGACGTTGGTAAGATTGGAGTGCCCGACGCCGTTCTGAAAAAGGCGGGTCCACTCACGCCGGAGGAACGCGCTCTCATCAACCGCCATCCGGAATACAGCTGGTCCTTATTGCGTCTGTTCCCTGGACTCGAAGAAGCAAGCCTCTACGCCTTGCACCATCACGAGAGCATGGATGGCAGCGGCTATCCCGCAGGACTCAAGGAAGCCGATATTCCATTGGTGTCGCGTATCATTTGCGTCATCGACGCTTTTGATGCCATGGTCTCGAACCGTTGCTACAGGCAGGGGCTTCCACACTCGGAAGCGATTGGCCGTCTTATCCGCAGCAGTGGAACCCAGTTTGACTCTGACGTCGTGCAGGCATTTATTCCCATCGCCGAACAGGAAGCCGCCGATGTCTTTGCCGCCGCAGGAACAAGCATGTCGGCAGTGCTCTAGGGAGCAGATATATTGGTTTGCGCGCCGTGCGGATGGCGACAGATCGATGCCGCAAGCACTCAGGCAGTAATTCTTGCATCGAAGGTTTTCATGAAATCCAGAATCATGTGAACAACGGCTTCATCTCCGATCGTAGTGTTGATCATGGTGTGGTAAACGGCACGGTCAGGCCATTCGACACCGAAATATTTCTGAATGAAATCAATGCGTTCCTTATCGACCGTATCAACCAGTTGCTCAGCTTCATTCTCACTTTTGCCGCGAGTCAACAGGCGTCGCACTTTATCTTCTCTCGGAGCGTAAAGAAACACACGCAAAGTGTCTGTGCGGTTCCTCAGAAACTGCTGCGATCCCCTGCCCACAATGACTGAGTTCCCAGTTTTCGCCGCCTCCTGAACAACAATTTCTGTAAACTTCAGAATGCACTCGCTGTCGACCACTTTGAGCTTGTGTGCGTTCAGGCTTCCTTCGTAACTTCCGCGCAAGAATGACTTGAAAAGCCGGTAATACAGGGGATCAGTTCGTTCCTCCCGACCCTCGACAATCGCTTTGGGGCATTCAGCACGGCGCGCGATCTCCTCGGTCAGCAACTGATCCCAAAGCTTCCAGCCCAGCTGCTTCGATAGCAGCTGAGCGATTTCACCGCCGCCGCTGCCGTACTCACGCTCAATGGTCACGATTTTTATCATCTGTGTCCGACTCCCACTATTATTTGCTGGCACCAAGATTTTATTATTACTCCATCACCCGAACCCCACCACCGCCGGGATCATTTTTCTTCAACGCAAAAGCCAGACAGAACATGATCCCCGCACCCACAGCAAGAACCTTAAAGGTATCGATGTATGCCAGGCTCGCCGCCTGCGCCTGCACGGATTGGTAAATCTGAGCATAAGCTGTTATTTGTGCTTCGTGCTTGCCAACACCAGCGTTTGCCAGGCGCTGAGCTAGAGCTTGGACCGCATTCGCAAAATTGGGATTGTCGACTCGAATGTCCCCCACTAGTCTTCCCTGATGAAATTGCGAGCGTCGCGCAATTAATGTGGTCACTAAGGATGTTCCTACGCTGCTCCCCATATTACGCATGAAATTGATGATTCCGGCGACCGCGTTATTTTTCTCCGGCGCAATTCCGATGTAAGCTACCAGAGTGATCGGCACAAAGAGAAATCCCAAACCGATCACCTGTGCAATGCGCAGCCACGTGGCGGCACTGAAGCTGATTAGCAAGTCGATTCGCTGGGTGGAATAGAGCATGGCAATGGATAAAGACAGCCAGCCGAAGGCGATCAGATAGCGCGCCTGGAACTTTGTGGTCAGCTGGCCCATGATAGGCATTTCAATCAGAAGGACCATGCCTCCCGCGGAAAGAGCAAGCCCGGCCAGCTCCGAAGTGTATCCCAAAAGCGTTTGGAGAAATTGCGGCATCAGAACCAGGCTGCTGAACAGCGAGATGCCCAACATAAACATCATGAGGCTGGAGCTCGCGAAGTTGAAGCTCTTGAACATGCGGACGTCGATGATCGGAGCTTTTTGATACCACTCCCAGATCACCAAGGAGATCAGGCATACGACCGCGATGACGACCAGAGTAGTGATGAATTGCGATCCGAACCAATCATCTTCCTGGCCTTTGTCGAGTAACACCTGCAATGCTCCAATGCCGAGCGCGAGGAGGGCAATGCCAATGTAATCCAATTTGACGCCAGCTGCTTTGAGCTTGGCCAAATAAGGAGGATCTTCGACAAAGCGGCGCACCAGAAACCAGGTGGCTATTCCGACCGGGAGATTGATAAAGAAAATCCATCGCCACGAATAATTGAAGGTGATCCATCCACCCAGTGTCGGCCCGATCGTAGGAGCCATGATGGCCGTAATGCCGTACAGAGCAAATGCCAAGCCTCGCTGCTGCGGTGGAAATGTGTCGGCCAGAATTGCCTGCGCCATCGGCTGCAATCCGCCTCCGCCCGCGCCTTGCAGTACGCGAAAGAAAAGAAGAAATCCTAGACTCGGCGCAATGCCGCAGAGCAAAGAACTTATGGTGAAGACAGTTAAGCAGGCCATGAAGAAGCGTTTGCGTCCCAAGGCACCTGCGAGCCAACCACTGATGGGCAGAATGATGGCGTTCGAAACCAGGTAAGACGTCAATACCCACGTACTTTGATCATTGCTCGCGCCCAGATTTCCCGCCATATACGGGAGGGCGACGTTGGCGATGCTCGTATCGAGCACCTCCATGAACGCCGCGAGTGCCACGACAACCGCAATCAGCCAAGGATTGTACTTAGGCTTCCAGACATCCTGTTCGAGAGTGAGAGTAGCGGAACTCATTCCGGAAAACTCAAATGTTCAAAGCTGGTTGCGGCAGAACTCACTGAATGAAACTCATGGTACGGAACTTAGATACGGAACTCCGATACGAAACTCCGGAAACGGAATTCACTGGAGATAAACGTCCGGCACCACGCTCATGCCCGGCCGCAATAGGCGATCTTTATTTTCGCCAGGATCGAGAACGATCTTAACCGGAACCCTCTGCACAATTTTCACGTAGTTTCCTGTGGCATTTTCCGGCGGAAGGAGACTAAATAGCGGACCTGTTGCTCCCGCAAAGCTGTCCACACGGCCTTTTAAAGTTCGGCCACTGGAATCAATATGGATCTCCGCTCTCTGTCCAACTTGCATATGCTTGAGCTGGGTTTCTTTGAAATTGGCAGTGACCCACACTTCATCGAGAGGCACCACTGTGAGCAGTTGCTGCCCGTCAGCAACGTTCATCCCAACCACGACGGTCTTGTTCACTTCACCGGTGACCGGAGCCACAATCTTCGTGTATCCAAGATTCAGTTGGGCCTGCTCAAGTAGCGCTCGCTTTTCCTCAACATCAGCGATCGCTGCGCGAACGCGGGCTTGCGTCGACGACACTTGTTGAGGCCCCGTCTCCGCATATTTGTGGTTTGCGTCTGCTTGCGCCAGGCGACTCCTCGCCTGTTGCACGAATTGCTCCGCAGCGGACTCATTCGAATGGGCTGCGGCCACCGTGGCCGTGCTGGACTTGGCCGCGGCCAGCGCCTGATCGTAGATTTGCTGCGATACTTCCCTCTTGTCGACCAGTAGCTTATAGCGGTGGAGATCGTCTTGCGCCTTCACATCATTCGCCTCGGCGGCTTCGACCTGAGATTGAGCAGCGTTTAACTGCCTCTCGGCGGCGATAACCCCGGCATTTGCGTCGTCAATCCCCGAGGCAGAGAACTTCAATTGGCTTGAAGTGTTCACTGAGGTAATTGGAACCGTAATGTTCAACGATTTTGCCGTCTCTTCCGCATTAGCAAGACTCGCTTGTGCCTCCGCCACTGCAACTTCATAATCCTTCGGATCGATCTCCACCAGCACAGCGCCTTTTTCCACCCACTGGTTGTCGTCGACGTTGACTTTCGCCACATAACCGGAAACCCGCGCGCTGACAGGATAGAGGTGGACGTCCGCCTGCGCGTCGTCGGTCGATTCGTAGCTGCTTAAGTAGCGCCAGAGGAACACACCGCCGACCATTACCACTACCGCGACGACGAGAATCACGATGTTTCTGCGGCGCTTGGAACTCCGGCGCACCGGCGGCGTATAGCTCCTGCCCGTCACAGACGACGAATCGACATGGGATTCCTTGCCTGGGTCAGGCACCGGCCGGGGTGGGTTTTCTTCCGACATGTTCATTTTCCTTTGAAATAGTCTTTGACACCTTGTTCCGCGACTCCGAGAGCACGGGCCAGGGAAATTTTTGCATAATTATAGCTATACAAACTCGATATGTACTGTTCGTGCGCGCTCGCAACTGCTTCTTCCGATTGCACCACTTCCACGGTATCGGCGACGCCCGCGCCGAAACGATCGCGCGATTGCACCAGCGTCTGTTCCGCCAAATCAATGTTGCTGCGAGCCACATTTACCTGATCCGCTGACGACTGCAGATTCAGCAACGCCGCGCGCACATCGGAGTCGATCTGCGCCCGCAGATTGCCCAGGCGTTCGCGGCTCTGCTCGAGTTTCGCATCAGCCTGCAAAACATCACCGTGAACACTGCCGCCCTGAAAGATTGGAATCGTCAGCGTTCCGCGTACGTCGCCCACGGGTGTTGCCGTGGAGGGATGCGACCCTCCCAGCCCATAATCCGCATTAACCGAAAGCGATGGGAGATAGCCACCCAAAGCGGCCTTTCGCGAGAACTCCGCTGCGCGCACGTCAGTCATAGCCGCCTGGTAATCGGAGCGCGAGGCGTATGCGCGTTTCAGAGCCTCATCAATGGTGATGTCTTCGAATGGCTGGTAGGGCGACTTGTCCGTGAATTCGAATTCCTGCCCGGGAGCCAGCCCAATTACCCGTGCGACCGTCAGCTTTTGGATAGCAAAGTTGTTCTTCGCTTGAATCAACTGTTGTTGCCGGGTCTGGAACTCCACCTTGGTACGCAGGCCATCGATGTCGGCCGACGTGCCTGCATTCACCTGGTCGGCTGCCTGATCGTAAAGCGCTTTTGCAGTCTTGACCTGGGCTTCCGCCGTTTCAACGCGGGCTTCGTCGGCGATGGCCTGCAAATAGGTATAGCCCACGGCTAGCACAACGAGGTCACGGGCGTCTTTGAAGGTATAGTCGGCGGATTTCAAACTCTGGCTCGCCGCGCGGGTAGCATTGATTGATTTCCAATCGAACAGAGTTTGCGTGACATTGGCGCGCGCGTCGAAATAAGAATAGAGGACGACGGATGATGGGAGGTGCAATTGGGCAGCGAGACCAGCAAAGCCGAGTTCGTCAATATTTACCCTCGACTCTGCCACGTAAGGCGTTGCCGTAACGTGTGGCAGAAGAGCGCTCAACTGCTCCCAGCGCTGCCCTCGAGCGGAGCGAATATCTGCATTTGAAAGCAGCAGTCCGAGATTTTGCTTCAATCCGCGGTCGATGGCCTCGCGCAACGAAAGCGCCAGAACTCCAGGAACCACCTTTCCCGGTACGCTGCCTGCGAAAGAGCTCACGCCATTTGTTCCCGGGATGGCCTGGCCAGGAGTGCTCGGACGAGTTGTCGTCTCGTTTTGAGCAAGGGATGTTGCAATTCCACAAATCAAGACTCCAGCCTGCAAGAAAACGTGGCAGCATTCGTAACTGAGCCTCAAGGGAAGTCTCCTTCTTTCGTGACATAAGACTTGTGCCCCCGCAAGCGGGGTGGATGAAATAATACGACAGGCTGTTGAGCCTATGCACCTTTGTGGAAGGCGTAAAGTTTGACAGGCGTCGCAACAGAAGAAAACAAAACTGATATTTACAAAATTACGGACGAGTTTTGGGCTAGGAATTTTTCGAAGGCACGACAGGCGGCTCCCATCCAGGGCCAAAGCCACATGCCTACCGAAAAGAGCAATCCAGGAGCTTAGCGCGACAGTTTTTCAGCATTCGATCGTCTGCTCGTTTCAGTACGCGTGTTGCCTTCAATCCTGCTCATGAAAAAGGCGGCAGATTTGACGTCGGCACCGGAATCTCCGGCAACTGCTGTGGCATCGTGACCGCTTGGTGCAGGCGCGGACCCGTATCATGAATCAACTGCAAGCCGTCGCGCTGAACGAAGGGCTGCGCTCGAAGAGAAGCGCTCATGGCGGGAACGCGAACGCTAGCAGCTAGAATCACTCCAGCTCGCGCCGTAGGCAAGCCGGCGACGACACGACCTACTGTAGTTGATGGATCGACTGAATCCGACCATCGGCGGCGGGTCCGAACCTTGATCTGACCGCGGGCTTTGCTTTGGTTGCAACCGGAGATTTCGATGGGGACGGCATTCCGGATTAGCGCTCCGGGCCAAATCCAAACCCTTTCCCTTACTTAACCTCGACAACTGACAGACCATCGGGAGGGAGATCAAGGGTCAATTCCCCGTGCACAAGTTTGCGGATTTCAGCGGGAGGCAACTTTGCGGCTCTTTGTAACTCCGCGAGCTGCTTCTCGGTCGGATAGCGAGGCTGTCCCATTTTTTCATAGGCAGGATGTATATCTCCGTGGTCGCGATCGACTTGCGAAATATAGGCGCGAGGATGTCCGGCGAGATGTTCGAATCGCAGATGAATTGTTCTCGATTGTCCAGTCTCATCCGGAGGAATGAGATTCCACACAGCAACTACCAGCGAACCATCTTTGTGGCGAGTTGCCAGCACGGTACTTGAATCCAGGGTAATTCGTTCGTCACCCAGCAAGTGCAGCAACTTGAATGCGTTGTAGGAAGGTTTGGGAATACCGCCCGCCGCTATCAGTCCAAACCCGCCATAGAAAGGCTGTTTCACCACGCCTTGCTCTTCGAAAACATCGGAAAAAGTCCAGTAAGACATCATGTTCGTCAAGCCATCGCACTGGCGTATTGTGTCGGCCAGCCACGGACCCATATAAATTGAATCAGTAACCGCAGGCTCATTGAAGTAACTCGCGTTGTACTCAGTCCAGATCAGAGGCAAGTCAGGCATTGCTGAAGACTTGATCTGATCGTGCACCTTCTTCACTGAGCGACACACCATCTGGTCGCGCGGGATTTTCTCGTCAATGCCAAACACATCTTGGGCTTTGTCGTTACCATAAACGTGACTGGAAACGAAATCGACAGGGACTTTATTTTCGGCACAGTGCCGGATGAAAGCATCGGCCCATGCGGCTTGTGCGGTGGCGGGTCCCCCCACGCGCAGACGCGCACTTACCTGCTTTATGGAACGCGCGGTGTGATCGTAAAGTTGCCAGTAACTCGCCTGTTTTGGTTCGCCGGCCCAAAAATCAAGATTTGGTTCGTTCCAGACTTCAAAGTACCACTGCGAAACCTCGTCGATGCCATAACGCTCAACGAGGTGTTTGGTGAATTGTGTCACGAGATCGTCCCACTTATCCCAATCCTTGGGTGGGGAGACATTCTGCTTGTACCAAAAAGGATGCAGAGCTTCTTTAGCTGCCAGCTTTTTGGGCATGAAGCTCACTTCGATAAACGGGCGCACGCCATTGGCCTGCAGTCCGTCATAAATCTGATCCACATAAGAAAAGTTGTACACGGGGTGACCTTGCGCGTCCTCATCGTAGACACCAACTTCATCGTGCAAAATCGCATGGAAGCGCACGTACTCGAAGCCGGTAATCTGCTTCACATTACGGAGATCCTCACGGTAGCTATCGCGCAAAGTCAAAATGGCCCGTCCGGAACCAAACATGTCTTCCCAGAAGTGGGGAAAAGGATGAGCGGGAGCAGAGGCATCGATGACAACCGCGCGGGAATCCTCCGCAACAATTGAGGACTGAGCCTGCGTCCGAGACCAGATCAACGTTATTGACAGAACAACGAAAAGGGCGAAGCGTGTCTTAATGCCCATTAAAACAGTCCTTACGATCGTAATAGATTGGACGATGACCCTCCGTCCCCGTACTGAACTAAATCGCTTTAGTTAACCCAAGCGGTATAGCATGACGGACAGGGCAAGTCAAGAGTTGAACGGGTATAAAGTACCGACCTCTTCAACAGTTGCAATCGCGTAGCGCGCCGACATCTGATCGGAGACCTACCCACCGAATTGAATGCCTTTTTTCTCCCGTCCTAAAGCCACTACGATGGCGGCTAGTGTGAACACCACGGATGCGGTCAGAGCCATAGCATTGGCATAACTGGTATGTTCGGCGAGAATGGCCTCCAGGTAAGCGACTGAGCCAGCCAGCAGCACGCCACATTGGTACGCGAATCCGGGAAGGAATCCCCGCACTGAGTCGGGAGACAATTCCGAGAGGTGCGCTGGAATAATGCCCCAGGCCCCTTGGACCATGAACTGGATCAGAAAGGCTCCCACGACCAGCAAGATCACTGACGGAGCGTAAGCCCACAGCGGAATACACGCAATCGCCAAGATGAATGCTGTGATCATCGTGCTGCGGCGTCCGAAACGGTCGGACAAAAAGCCAATCAGCGTACCTCCGAGGATCGCCCCGACCATAGAGATCGCAGTGACCACAGCGCGTTGAGTGGGCTTCATTCCCCAGTGTCGTTGCAGGAAGGTCGGAAACATGTCTTGCGTTCCGTGTGAGGAAAAGTTCATCATCATCATCAAGAGCGTCAGATAAAGAAACAATTTCCAATGGGAGAGTATTTCGCGGCCTAGGCTGCTCCAGTTCGGGTGACGAGTCTTGCGCCATACTTCTGACTCTTTCACCTTGAAGCGTACGAAAAGGCCGAGTAGGGCGGGCAGTCCTCCAATAAAGAACATCGGCCGCCAACCCCAATGAGGAAAGACAAAATAGAAACAACCCGCGGCCAGCAAATAGCCTAGGGCATATCCCTGCTGAAGCAATCCTGAAAGAAATCCGCGCAGCCTAGGTGGAACTTTTTCCATGGCAAGAGAGGCGCCAACGCCCCACTCTCCGCCCATGCCGATGCCGAATAATGCGCGCAAGACAAGGAAGGTGGTGAAACTGTGCGCGAAGCCGGTTGCCACCTCGACCACTGAGTAGAAGATGAGGTCGAGCATCAGCGGAAGGCGGCGGCCGTAGCGATCGGCGAGCAATCCGAAGATGAACGCACCCACTGGACGGAACGCCAAAGTGAGAGTGATGGAAAACGCAATCTCTTTGTCGGACCGGTGAAACTCCTGGGCGATGGCTGTCAACGAGAGGACGACCAAAAAGAAGTCGAAGGCGTCGAGCGTCCATCCGAGAAAGCCAGCGAAAACGGCAGCACCGTGGCCATCTTTGCTTATTGGTGACGTTGTAGGAGTAAGCGGATTCACAGAGGTCGTTGGGACGGTCGCATCCAATGGAGCTATCAAGGGTTTTCCTTTTATCATTTTATGCTCGACACGATAACATCTTTCACGACTCCGGTTTGCCCGCCAGGAGGAATTTTGATTCGTACAATGAGCTCAGTTTCGACGGATAGTGGCTTAAGGCCTCCCAGCGTGAAGACCAGGAAGGGCAGCCCCGTCGGAGGACAAGGCCGCAAAAGCATCGCTCGATCGATCCAACGCGTTTCAGGGAAAAGTTTGGTCCGCGTTCGTTGCTGCTTGCGGTCTTTTCGGGACTAGGTGTGCTGGCCTTCGCTATCGCCCTCTAAGCGAGTTACAGGACGGCGGAAGCAAAAAACTCGCAGCTTAATGCAGACGCTCATTTATTCGGACATACTTTCAATTGCTGTCTAAGTTATTCTCGATATGGAGTACCCGCATGTCGGCTTGATTCGGATTGAGGCGATAGATCACGTTCCGATGGACTCCGAAGCAGGATGAAGTGACTGAGGCTCTCATAAGCGGAGACTTCTCAAGTTAGAAAAGCGGGCAGAACCATCCCGCGGCAACTCCCCAGTCCAATGCAACGAAATCCATCTCGTTCGCAGAATCCCCGGAGGATAACTTCATCTCCGTCCTCTAGAAATTTTCTCTGCTCTCCAGTCGGCAGAGTAACTGGATCCTTGCCACGTGAAGTTAGCTCCAACAAGCAGCCACGAGCACTCTTATCTGCGCCCGACACGGTTCCACTTGCCAACAAATCGCCGGAGCGCAAATTGCAGCCATTGCTCGCATGATGAGTCAGCATCTGCGCCATGGTCCAGTACATGTCGCGAAAATTGCTTCGTCCCAAAACGAGGGGCGCAATGCTAGCTTCGCGCATCTGGAGGGATAATAGAGAAACTTCCAACCACAAATCGAGACCACCCCTTTCCTGATCGCTCTCGCTGAAGAGATATGGCTGAGGCGCCGGATCGCCCTCTGCACGCGCAAACGCAACTGTTCGAAACGGAGCCAGCGCATCCATTGTGACCACCCACGGCGAAAGGGACGTCGCAAAACTCTTCGCTAGAAAAGGACCCAGCGGCTGATATTCCCAAGCCTGAATGTCTCGGGCCGACCAATCATTTACCAGGCAGATTCCAAAAATATGTTCTTCCCCATCACCAATTGGAATGGTTTGTCCCAACGAATTCCCCGTGCCCAAAAAAAAGCCCAGCTCCATTTCGTAATCGAGCGCCTTGGTTGGCCCGAATTTTGGATCGGCTTCTCCATCGCGCGTCTGGCCAGAAGGACGCCGGATCGACGTTCGGGTCGGCACCAGCGACGACGCGCGCCCGTGATAGCCAATCGGAATATATTTGTAGTTCGGCAACAACGGATTGTCGGGACGGAACAGCTTTCCCACGTTCCAAGCATGAAAGATCGATGCGTAGAAATCGGTATAGTCGCCGACGACCGCGGGCAGAGCCATTTCAACATCAGCTTGCGCAGCTAGATGTCGCGAAGCGGCCTGCCGATCAGAGGCGGGCGCCTCCAGCCGCAAAATCGCATGAAGACGACGGCGCAGGGCACGCCGAGAACCAGCTCCAAGCGCCATCAATTTATTCAGAGAATCAGACGTGCAAGCATGCGCTGCTAGTCGCAGACTCTCTTCCCCAAGTAGACCATCGCTCCGCACTCCAGCAAGATCAAGAACGCAGTCCCCGATCGCAACCCCAATTCTTGCCGCGGCACCTGTATCGGATCGCCGAAAAACGCCGAAGGGCAAATTCTGAATGGGGAAATCCGAACCCGCGACGTTCGCGGATTCAACCCAACTTCGCACGTTTGGATCGTGGGTCTCGTCGATAACGGCTTTCATAGCAGATTCTTCATAGGAGGTGCATAGTCCGTAAATCGTTGACGGGTTCGGTAAATGAGCATGACCCGAAAGAGACTGCGAAGTCTCGGCGTGCGTCCGCGATTTGATGTCGGCTAAGCTGATGCTCGCGCCAGCTGACCCCACCAAACTCAAATTGAAATGCTTGCGCTGATTCCTCCTCGAGCACCTCCGCCGCAAGCTCAGCTTTCATTCCTGCCCGCAAAAACAACGCGGCCATAAAAACATTCAAGAAACCGTGCATAGTTCCCGCCGCGCTGTCGGGTTCATATGTGAACCGGTGCACCGAGCGCAGCGGATGATGCAATCCCGCAGTCGCCTTGAAGGGCACGTTCGACGCCGCACATCGACGAAGGAATTTGATCACACCCTCGGGAGCAGGAAAATTGTCAGCCGTCTCGCCACCCATTCGAATCTTGGCTTTGCGTCCGCATTTGGCGACTGACGCGATGAATTCGGTACAACTGGACAGCGGGAATTCGAAATAGGCAGCGAGTTCTGCGGGAATGATTTCGGAAAGCCGTATGATCTCCGCAGGACTTGCAACCTTCACCTCAACCGACTCGACGACAGCCATTCTCCTTGGCGCGAAGTTCGTCATTCGAGCATTGAATTCGTGAATGCGAGCAGTATCCGCAGCCGGATCGGAGCCCAGAAGCGCAGACAGCCGCCAGTTGACGAAGTCCGTTCCAGTTATTGGAGTTGGCAATTCGGCAATTGCTGCTTCGAACTCATCAAGCCGCGTCGCCGGGACAATAAAACGCCCAAGAATCCAACTCCATTCCGATCGCGAATACACATCATAATTAGCGACAGATGGAGCCATCCCCAACGATGCCGGAGGAAATAATCCCGCATAGTCGATCAGGTTACGCATAAGTACGCCTGTTGCACTCACGGCGTCTACGGGATTCTGTGATGTTTGAAATATCTGCAAACTCATTGCCCCAACGTGGGTGATTCTAGCTGCCAGAATTGTCAAACTTCTTCCGCAATCCCTGCCAGCACTCGAAGTACTGATGATCAAGCTGCGAAGTCTCCAGCGCAAATTTCGTCGGCTGGCACACAAAGCGAGTCTCGAACATAAATGCCATGGTGTCCTTCACAAAAACAGGCTTCAGCTCGGCATTGCTCGCCTTCTCAAACGTCTCAGCGTCAGGCCCGTGACCCGCCATGCAATTGTGCATGCTGGAACCGCCTGGCACAAACCCTTCCGCTTTGGCGTCATATTCGCCGCGGATCAGCCCCATGAATTCATTCATAAAGTTGCGATGAAACCATGGCGGACGAAAGGTGTGCTCGGAAACCATCCATCGCGGCGGAAATATTACGAAGTCAACATTTGCCGTCCCCGGGATTTCCGAGGGCGAAGTCAGCACCGTGTAAATCGATGGATCCGGATGATCGAAACTCACCGTGTTGATGCAATTGAAATTCGCTAGATCATATTTATAGGGAACGTAGTTCCCGTGCCATGCAACCACATTCAGCGGCGAATGATCAATCGCCGCTTCCCACAATCTTCCCTGGAACTTGGTCACAATCCGGTAATCGCCTTCGCGATCTTCAAACGCTGCGACCGGAGCCAGAAAATCTCGCGGATTTGCCAGGCCGTTCGCTCCGATCGGCCCTAAATCAGGCAGACGAAATAAAGCGCCGTAGTTTTCGCAAATATAACCGCGCGCTTCTTTTTCCAGAAGTTCGACGCGAAAACGAATTCCCCGCTGAATTACTGCAATCTCGCCCGGACCAATTTCAAGGACACCCGTCTCGGTGCGCAGCAGCAATCGCCCTTGTTGCGGCACTATCAACATCTCACCGTCGGCATTGTAGAAAAAACGATCCGTCATCGAAGCGTTGGCGACGTAGATGTGAATCCCAACGCCCATATGAGTATGAGTGTCGCCATTGCCCGCCATGGTGATCAGGCCGTCGATGAAATCTGTGCGCTCTGAAGGCGAAGGAACTGGGATCGGGCCCCAACGCAACTGATTCGGAGGTGTCGGCACTTCATCAAATGGCGCACTGCGCAGCCTTTTCAGGCTGATGGGTTTGAATGGCTTGTGCGCCACCGACGGACGAATCCGATAGAGCCACGTCCGTCGATTGACGCCGCGGGGCGCGGTAAACGCCGTGCCACTCAGTTGTTCGGTGTATAACCCGTGCGCCACTTTTTGCGGGGAGTTCTGTCCGCGCGGCAATACACCTTCCACAGCCTCGCTAACGAACTCGTTGCCGAATCCCGACTGATAACGCAACGACGTTTCCGCTGGTGTCTTCGTCTTAGTTTTTGCGCTCGCAGTTCTTGCGCTCGTCGCTTTTGGATTAGGCATACCTACAGATTTCCTCGTCGCGCCTGTTCCATCTCGATCGATTCAAACAATGCTTTGAAATTTCCCTTGCCAAATCCTCGGCTGCCCTTGCGCTGGATGACTTCGAAGAACACGGTCGGACGATCTTCCACCGGTTTCGAGAAAATCTGTAGCAGATATCCTTCCTCGTCACGGTCCACAAGGATACCGAGCGAGTGCAATTCCGCCAGCGATTCCTCGACCGGCCCGACCCGCGACGGCAGCACATCATAATAGGTGTCAGGAACGCGAAGAAAATCAAGCCCATTGCGTTGCAGTTTACCCACCGTGTACACCACATCCTTGCATTGCAGCGCGATGTGCTGGGCTCCCGCTCCTCCGTATGCCTCGATGTATTCCTGAATCTGGCTCTTGTTGCGAGCCGCAGCCGGTTCATTTATAGGAAATTTCACCGAATGCGAATCGTCTGACATTACGATGCTCATCAACGCACTGTACTCGGTCGAAATATCCTTATCGTCAAACGTGATGTAGCGATGGAACCCGAACACACGTGTGTAATAATCGGCCCAGTACTGCATCCTGCCAAGTTCGACGTTCCCAACAATGTGATCAATGCGTAGAATGCCGCAATCATCACCGGCCACGGGCGCCGCCATGAATCCCGGCAAGAATGGCCCTTTGTAATCCTTATAAGAAATCAGCGAGTGGATCGTGTCGCCATAAGTGTGAAGCGCAGCCCTTCGAACGGTGCCGTGCTCATCCCTCAGGTCGTGCGGTTCTTCGGCAGGTTGCGCTCCTCGTCGGACCGCTTCCGCAAACGCCTCATCCGCGTCAGCCACCTCCAAGGCGATATCGCGCACGCCATCGCCATGTTTTCGGATATGCTCCGCCGCCACATCATCCGAGGTCAGAGGCGTAGTCAGAACGAAATTTGCTTTGCCCTGAGTCATCGCATAAGAAGTTCGTTGACGCTGGCCAGTTTCCAATCCACTGTAGGCGACTTGTGTAAACCCAAATCCCTTGCGATAAAAGTAGGCCGCCTGCCGGGCGTTGCCAACCCAGAATTCAACATGGTGAATGCGTTTAAGCTTGAGTGGGTTCTCCATCTGATTTCCTCACATTGATATTTTATCGCTCGCTGACGGCTTCGTGACCCGAATCCATCTACTTGGAAGCGGCTGCTGCGACGGGAACCTCTTCAATCGCTATGCGATGCAACCAATGACTCCATTCGTCAGAAGCACCCGTCTTAGCGCGATCGAACGCGTTGCGAATCAGCTCGGTCGCTGAGCCCGGCGTCACCCGTCCGATCTGGACACCGTCTAATTCAGCCACCGGCACAATCTCGCAAGCCGTGCCGCACAAGAACACTTCGTCAGCTTTTTGCAGATCTCCCAGTGTGATGGTGCCAACTTCTATATCAAACCCTTCCGCCGTGGCTAACTGAAGAATCGAGTCTCGTGTAATACCCATTAGAATCGACGATCTTTCGTCGTTGGTTCGTAAAGTGTGACCATTCACCAAACAAATATTCGCAACTGCTGCTTCCGCAACATTTCCATTAATATCGAGCAACAAAGCTTCATCGAAGCCACGCCGCGATGCTTCGGTGGTAGCCAACCGCGAATTCAGATACTGGCCACACGCCTTGGCGGTTGTTGGCATCATGCGCGCATCAAATTTTCGATACGGAGACACCGTCAACCTCGCGCCGCTACGCCGGCTCTGTTCGCTGAGATGTGCCATATGTGGCCACGCGAGAATCGCCGTGTCGGTCGAACACTGTGCGCGAATCCCCAACGTCTCCGCTCCCATATAAGCAATCGGTCGGATGTACGATTCGGTCAGGCCGTTGCGTCGAATCAATCCGCAGATCGCATCCGTCAATTGTTCCGCGTTAAAGGGAATGCGCAGACCATATACGGCAGCAGATTCGTAAAAGCGCTCCAGGTGAGCATCCAGGCGAAAAATGGCGGGCTCGCCGTTCGCTGTATAGCTGCGAATGCCTTCGAACACTCCAGTCCCGTAATGCAGAGCGTGGGTTGAGAGCGGCACTGTACTTTCCGCGAAGGGTACAAAGTCGCCGTTCATCCAGGTCCATTGAATATTTTCAAATGACATAACGGTTGCCCCCAATAAGGCTGCGCTAACACTATTGTTGGGCGGCGAGAGAAATTCGTAAATACGACAGATAAAGCATTTTTGGCAATTATGTACCATTTGTAAAGTAGAATGACGATATGGCCTTCGATACTGTGGCGATGGATGCAATTGGCTGGCATATTCTCGAAGAACTGCAAGAGAATGCCCGGGTGTCGTTCGCGGAACTCGGCCGGCGTGTCGGTCTAACTCTACCTGCTGTTGCCGAGCGCGTCCGCAAGATGGAAGATGCCGGCATCATTACCGGCTTCCGCGCGGAGATCAATCCCGCGAAGATCGGCCTGCCCATTGCCGCCTTCATCCGCATCAGTGTCGTGGGCGACGTCTTTTCGCGCATCGCTAGAGCCGTTCGCGACATGCCCGAAGTGCTCGAATGTCATCGTGGCACGGGCGCTGATTCCTTCACTTTAAAAGTCGCCGTTGAATCAGTACAGCATCTGGAGCGCCTGATCGACAAACTGACGCCCTTCGGCACCACCTCGACTTCAATCGTCCTCTCAACTCTGGTCAGAAACAGGTCCTTCACTCGTCGGCCGAGCATCCGCAAAAAGTGACTGCGCTGGAATCGCAATCGTTGCACTACAATTTTGCGGTGCGTACACGAACGCTGATCGTTGCCATCGTCCTCACGTTCTTAGCGGTCCCAAGTCTCTTCGGTTGGGATGACTGGTGGACCGTCCAGACCAGTGGGCTCGATACGAACTTGCGAGGCGTCAGCGTCAAATCCAACGGAGTCAGCGAACGGCGGCCGAGCAACTTCGAATCCCAATACGTCATATGGGCTTCCGGCTCGAACGGGGTCGTTCTACGCTCGATCAACAACGGAAAGACGTGGAAGCAAATAAGCGTCACGGGCGGAAGCGATCTTGATTTTCGCGACATCGAAGCATTCGATGCCGATACCGCCTACGTGATGTCGAGTGGGGATGGCGATAAATCGCGCATCTACAAAACCACTGATGGCGGCCAAAATTGGAAACTGCAGTACTCCGACAAGCGCCCTGGCTTCTTTCTCGATTCACTGGCTTGCGATTCGAAAACTCATTGCCTCGCACTGAGCGATCCGGTCGATGGAAAATTCCTGGTCTTGAGTACCGACGACGGCGAGCATTGGAAAGAACTGCCGCGCAGCCAGGTGCTAGCCGCTCTTCCTCATGAAGGTGCGTTTGCCGCGAGCGGCACTGCCATCGCTATCTGCGATCAGGGCGATATTTACTTTGGCACAGGAGGCGGTGCTGCCGCTCGAGTCTTTCACTCCGCCGATCGTGGGCGCTCGTGGACCGCCGTCGACACTCCAATAGCCAACGGCAACCCGTCCAGCGGCATTTTTAGCATCGCGTGCGGAGACTTCCTGGTAGTGGCAGTCGGAGGCGACTACAAACAGCCATCCGGCGCAAACCATGTAGCCGCCTATTCAAAGGATTCTGGCGCGACCTGGCATCTCGCCGAGCAGCAACCCGGGGGCTATCGCTCGGCAGTCGCAGGGATAGGGTATGGAGATTTCGCCGCAGTCGGTCCCGATGGCACGGACGTTAGCCACGGCAATGGCGGCGGGGGCATGCATTGGCAACATACCGACCATTTAAATTTCAACGCCGCCAGTTTTGACGGTAAAGAAGGATGGGCAGTCGGCCCCAAGGGAACCATCGCTCGTTTCAAAACTCACTTTTCTTACGTGATCAAAAACGACATCCCCACCCAAATGCCATTTCCTGGCCATTGAGATCAGGAGTAAACGGGAGTCGTCCCTCTGCGAGCTGTCTCTGTCCGCATCTCTGGAGCCCTGTAGTACGGCGACACGGTATTGCCAATCTTAACGCACTTCAATTGAAACCAATTCTCCTTGGTTTTTTCCCACCGCACGATAATTCACCGATACCAACCGATTCTTCCACTCACAGGAAAACTGATCCTCGCCAATCACCAACAATGATTTGAAATCCGAAGCATGCATCTTGTAAGTTGTCATGCCGCTCAAAACGGTGACCGTAGCCTCCGGAGGCTTCGAGCAGTCGCTGCTAACGATTTTGCCTTTCAGAAATTGCACGGGCCCAGTTGTGCCCGGCTTCACGGCCGGCGGTTTCGGCGGAGTATCCGCATCTTCATCTTGATTCTGCGCCGTGTTCGCGGCCGCAGGCGCCGCAGGTGCTCCGTGCACCGCCGCTGGAGTGCTAGCCGCGCCCGCCGGCGTCTCGCTTTCCCCAGCTCGTTGCGGACGCACTCCATATTTTTGCAACGTATCCAAATCGTCTAATTGCTGTTTCGCCGCCGCTGCCGCCACTCGATCCGGCCCAGTCTTCAGCCTGGTAAATACTTCACGCGCCTGATCCCACTTCTTGCCCGCGACATAAATCTGCCCCAGGTTGAATTCGTATTCCGCATTTCGTGGCGCCAACGCGATCGCCTCGCGCTGTGCTTCCAACGCCGAATTGATTCCGCCGCCTTCGACTCGCGCCATTCCCAGCATGTTATAAGCGTCCGCGAAGTCCGGATACCAATCCGTTACCGCTCGCAAATCCTGCATCATGTTGGCCAGCCCCTGCATCTCTTGCCGCGTAGCTTGCGCCTTCCGATACTTCAGCACCGAGCGGTAATACCAAATCCACGGATCTCGCGCATTCAAATCCGCAGCCTTCTCCAATTCATCGGCCGCCGCGTCGAACCGTTTCTGGCGGATATCGTCCCAGGCCAGGCCGCGATGCGCTACCTCATTGTCTTTCGGATCCGCCGTTAATTGCTGCAAATCGTGCAGCGCCTGATCACGATGCTCCGGAACCCGCGCCATTACGTCGTCAATCACCGCCCTCGCGTCATCATCCTTAACCGGATTAACCGCCATTCCAATTTCGTCCACGTCGAAAGGCAATGGGAGACGATAAGGCTGCTGAATGTCCACTGGATCTGCAATCGGCTTCTTCGACTGATCGAGTGCAATACCCAGTCCGCTCAGCGAGTTGAGATACGCCTTCACCCCATCTTCCATCTGCGCTGGCGACATATCGAACGCCTGCACTATCGCCTTGTCCACAGGCACCTTCTGATTCAGCGCCAGATCGAAGTAGGTTCCTACCTCCGGCATCTTGTTCTTGTTCAGCAGATAGTGGACGACCGCCCAGGATTGCGCATAATACAGCGTGTTGTGCGTCCCCTCGCGCGTTCCCGAGCCATCGTGCTTCATCGTGAACAAGTCAGGCAGCGATATCCATACCGGCGAACTCGCGAGCTGTGTCAGCGACTGCGGAACGCTCGGATCCCGCTGCATTTGATCGAAGAAATCCTCATGCCATTCCGGTAACAATTCCGGATCGGCTCCGATTTCGACCTGTTTGCCGATGTGTATTGACCCAAAATATTCCGCTAGCCCTTCGTCAAACCAACTCTGCGTTGGAGGATAGTTGAAGTTCAAAAAATAATGCGCCAGCGGATGCGCCGCCACTTGCCAAGGATCAATTTGAAAAAGATCTAAGACGATATAAATTCGATCCGACCCAGGAACGTAAAACCCCGCCCCCATGCTCTGTTTCGAAGGAGCCACCGTGCCGTACTGATTGTCGTTCTTGAGAGCGATGACCGTGATCGGCACCGGCATTTTCAATTTATCTTTCGATATCAGTTGACCGAACACCGCCCTCATCTGTTCCATCCGCAAGGCAACTTCTCGCCCGCGCTTTTCGCCCGCGTCCGTGATCACGGAAAAATGCGCAGTGTGCACTTCGATCCACTTAGGCTCATCTTTATCCTTAGCCCACGCAGCTTTCGGAGTAAACAAGCTCAGCACGATCAGCAGCACCAATACAGCGGCGATTCGGGACGCCCGCGTCGCAATCTCAAGGGGCTGGCGATGTCTCATGATGAGCCTGACCAACTTCTAGGAAAATGCTAGCACGCCAGCCAACCGTTGGAGAGATGGATACCTTCGCCCATTAGCTTTTACCTTGGCCCCACGGCGCGATGCACGCTACACTCTCGTCCGTGACCACGCACTCTTCTTCACGTCTCGCCTGGATCGACTGGATGCGCGGCCTTGCCTGTGTCCTGATGTTCCAGACGCACTGTTACGATGCTTGGTTGGGCGGCGATGCTCGTAACACCAGCTTCCTAAAAAGATCACAACTCCTTGGCACACTGCCTGCCCCGCTTTTTCTTTTTCTCGCCGGAATTTCCTTCGCCCTGGTCACCGACAAACTCATTCGCAAGAATCTGAGCCCCGCCCAGATCACTCGTGCCATGGCCCGACGCGGCGCCGAAATCTTCGTCTTCGGACTCCTCTTCCGCCTGCAAGAGTTTCTCATCGCCTGGGGATGGGCGCCGTGGTCAGACTTACTCCGCGTCGACATCCTCAACATCATCGGACTATCCATGGTCCTGATGGCTTTAATCTGCGGTATTACGCTAACGATCTATGGAAAAATGGGCGTTTCGAATGGCAAAACGCAAGTTAATGCGCATCAGAATATGCCTTCAGGCCTACCACAGCTCGCTGAAAAGCGCTCTGGCTCCAGCGGTTCTGCGATCGTAGTCGCCTCGATGGCCGTCACAGCGCTAATCGCGTTACTAACTCCACCGCTCTACACCACCTGGCGGCCAACCTGGCTGCCCTGGCCGTTAGAGTCCTACATCGACGGATGCCACAACCTGGGCACTCCTCAGCCCTGGATCTTTCCACTCTTCCCCTGGGCTGCTTTTGCGTTCGCTGGCTTAGCCGCCGGGTTCATTCTCATCGGCGAAAAAGCTCGTGCCCGTTCGGCTCAGACTCTCGCACTCTTCGCCGTCGTTGGAGCCCTGACCATCTTCGCGGCCCGCCAATTCGACCATTCTTCTGTCCATATCTACTCCACCTATGATTACTGGCACACCAGTCCTAACTTTTTAGTGATGCGCATCGGTCTTTTGTTAGTGATCTCGTTCCTGAGTTACGCTTGGTGCCGCTGGGGATTGGCAACTCGCGGCTTTAGCCCACTAATCCAACTGGGCCAGACGTCATTGCTTGTCTACTGGGTGCACATAGAATTCGTCTACGGACGCTTTTCCCTGCTCCCCAAACGAGCGGAAAACATTCCTACAGCGACGCGCGGATTCATTGAGATTACTTTATTCATGCTGATCCTCTCCCTGATCCGAACTCGAATTGATTGGAAGAAAATCGACTGGGAAAACCTGAGGATAACTGATTGGAAGAAAATCTTTAGAGGGGCGCAGCCTGCATAGACGCAGCTTAATTCTGTAGGCTCAAATTCATCTCGCCGGATTTATCGAAGTTGACCTGAAGTACATTTTCCTGTCGGCTGGTAAATTCGCCCGCAATCATGGCTGACTGATCAGAGACACCTCCGCCGGGCGACACCTCTACGCGAAGATGATGTCTCCCCGCAGGCAACTGTATGGCATGCAATTCGTGACCCTGGACATGATGAAAGACAACCAAGCGTTTTTTGTCGCTCCCTTGCAACATGTGCGTATAAGTTAATTGATCATCCACCCAGACCGAAAGTTTAGCCTCTGCGAACTTGTGGTCCACTTCGATTACAAGAGTTGCTGGAGACGCAACTGGCGATGGGGCTGAAGGCGAGGCTGGAGAATCGACTCGGGAGTCAGCTCGCGCCACCTTCGTGGTAGGCGCTTGAGTTCGCTTTACCACAATCGCCTTCGGAATATCTTTCACAATCGGTGTGGATACTGCAGCAATCGGCGCAGCAGCAATCGGCGCAGCAGCAACCGGCGGTGGCGCCGGCGCGGGCTCTGTCTTGATCGGCTCTGTTTTGATTGGCGCCGCGCCGACCGTGCGAGGCTGAGGCCCCGCAACTCTGGGTAACACTCCCTGAGGAGCAAACGCAATCGTCCAGAGCCCAAGTCCAAAGACAAAAAGTGTCAGCAAACCCAAGCTAGCAACCACGGACTTCCTGCGTATCATCTGGCGCAGACTGTCCGCTGCAGCCTGCCCCATGGAGAGAGAGCGCGCCGTTGAGAGAAGTTGAGCGGCAATCCACGGTTGCCCCAGAGGTACTCCGGCTCTTTCATTCGCCGTTTGCGCTACCCTCTTGCTCGTGGGAGAGCCTGGCAGCTTTGACTTGCTCCACGGTTCTCGTCCCTCCCGCAGCTCTTGGATGTCCAGCACCATCTCCATGCCACGCTGGTAACGCTCAGCCGGGTCTTTCGCCATGGCCCGTCCGATGATGTAGTCGAGGCCTGGTGACAACTCGGTGTTCAGGAGGGTTGCTGCGATCGGATCGTGATTCACCACCTTGAAAGAGACCGTGATGGCGCTATTGCCTTGGAACGGTCGATAACCTGTCAGAACTGTGTACAGGACTACGCCCAGGGAAAACAAATCGGAGCGCCCATCTACATTTTCGCCATTCAATTGTTCGGGGGACATGTAAGCAGGCGTGCCTAACGCCCGTCCCGCCAGAGTGTGGTTGGAGAGGTTCAGCTTCGCCACGCCGAAGTCGGCGATTTTGGCATGACCGTCTTCAGTCAACAAAATATTCGCGGGCTTCAAATCGCGGTGAACCACCCCTTGACCATGGGCACAATCCAGCGCTTCCGCGAGTTCCAGCGTTAGTTGTAAAGCTGCCTCAACCGGTAACTTATGTCCGTCCTGCGACAGCAATTTGTCGAGGGACTGCCCCCCAACATATTCCATCACGATATAAGGAGCGTGGGTATCCGGCTCCTCACCCACATCGAAGATAGTTACGATTCCAGGATGCGACAGCCGCCCCGCAGCTTCCGCTTCGCGAAAGAACCGCTCGCGATATTCAAACTCCTCTTCTGGGGATTGACCGGCCAACGAAATGGTCTTTACCGCCACAACGCGATTAATTTTGGGATCGCGCGCTTTGTAGACGACACCCATGGCTCCCCGTCCCAACTCGGACAGAATCTCGTAGCGCCCAAAACGTTCGCTCCTGCGATCATCCATAGTGTTATCTGCGATTTCAGACCTTCAATATCTAGATGGTCTGGACAAAATCAGCCCGATGCCGCTTGCGACTTGTCATCCACCTTTTCCTCAGAAGCAGTCGCTGCTAACAATCCGATGACGTTCTCGTTCAGCATATCCACAACTTTTTTCGCCTGTTCGAGTGTGATTCCGTTCAGTAACTCGAAGGCAAACTGCACGCCACGAAGCGCAGTGATAGTGTCATGGTTGGGGCGAACGGCAATTATGATTCCGCCATCCTGCCGCGCAACGCCGAAACTAGCGCTTGCTTTTTGGATTTTATTAGTCGGCATAAATCACTCCTGACATTAAGGACACAGCCTTCCTGAACCGACTCGCCGATGGTCGCGAGAGCCAGGAGATTTGTGGCGTTTGCCTATTGTCCGCTCACACGCCGAGTCGTTCCAAGTTACTAACGTGTTCGGGGCTCGATATCCAGGAACTGGGGGTTAGGGACGCGGTATCCAGAGGTTGGGGTGTCAAGTTCGCAGCGGTATCTTCCCCTGGATTCTCTCTATTTTGTTTTCGGCGGACAACTGAACGATCGCACTGCCCATCAATTTCAGCGCTACTCCCCAATTTTGACCCGCTCCGGCGTTGTCGTTCCCGTAACCGCTCACATACAAGGTGCAGTAAAAACCTTCCCGGACGTCGCTATCCACCCCAAAATAACACCGCCGCACGCATACCTCTGCCGCCGAAGGAGTTTCAGGAGCCCGCTGCAACAACTCAACGAGCTTCCTGGCAAACTGTTCGTGAACCGCTAAAGATAGACGTGAATCAATGTCGGAGAACACTACGTCCACATAACTCCCGAGCTTGTGCGATGCGCCATAAATCTCTTCCTCCTTGCACAGATCCGCGGTCTCCCACGCATCGCACTTCGCTGACTCCACCACGCTTTGTGCCGAGTTCACCGTCCGCAGAAATCCTCCCAACTCGGGGAACATTTCTACCTCAGCGATCGACACCATCAACTCGGGACGCCGCTTTAAGTCAACATAGAAAAGCGTGCCAGCCGGATCTTTCCAGGGAAAATCCAGCACCGGATCTTCGCGTCCCAGCTCGATCGAGAAGTCGGCATCCATCAAAATCTGCTCAGGAATTTCACGATCTCATACTCAGCCCAATAGCCGTCGTCATAACGACCTTCGCTGTCATTTCCCACTCCAGCAGCCGATCTGGGAGATAGTCTCGACTTGCCGATAAACGCACAGTGCCCGCCATCATCAGCCTCAACGAAAGTAATGTTCGGGTTCGAAGACATCTTGCGGCGCGTCTCCGGGGTGATGCGAATGAATGGATCATTCGCCGCGTATAACACCAGCGTAGGCACCGCGATCCGCCCCACGACATGCGCCGCTGAAGCGCGATCATAGTAATCATCAACGCCGGTGAAGCCACAATAGTAAGCCGTCACTTTGTCATCAAATTCACGGAGGCTTCGGATGCCGCGTAGTCGGCTCGGGTCGAAATGATGGGGAAAGAGCCGCGCCTTCTGCATCATCCGGCGGCGAAGCGCCCACAGAAAATATGTTTCGTAAATTCGATTCGAGGGCTGATGCAGTGTGTCTGCCGACGTCGCCAGATCAACCGCCGGACAACACACTGCCACCGCTCGAAGTTGCGGCGGAGCCTGGGATCCCCACTCCCCAGCTAACTTCAGAATAATGTTGCCGCCCATGGAGAAACCAACCAGCGCGAGCCGCGACACCCCATCCTGGGCAATAATCTCTCGCGCCACCACCGCGACGTCATTCGACAGCCCCGAATGATAGAGCACCGGGGCCAGCGCATCCGTACCGCCACAATTTCGCTGGTTGTAGCGGATTACATTCATCCCCAGGGCGAGGGCCTTTTCGGTAATTCCGAGCATGTACTGCGACTCACTTGACCCTTCGAGTCCATGCACAATAATGATGGTCAGTGCGCGCGCTCGATCCGGTTGCCAGTGACAATGACAAAGTACCTTGACCCCAGGCTCCACTTCGATCAACCGCTCTTCGGGGTGGGGCACACGAATACGTCGCTGAATTAAGAAACTCGCCAGGGTTTGCACGTGCCCTCCGCGCAGCCAGCGACGTGGCCTGAAGGGACTAGTCTCTTCCTGTGTTTGCGAAGTACTCATACTTTGATTTTAAATAGAAGCGAGCAATTTGCTCCGCGGAGTTTTCTCATGCCGATCTTCGAGTACGTCTGCAAAGAATGTCAGCACGAGTTTGAGGCCCTGGTCTTCGGCCAGCAAAAAGCCGCGTGCCCGAAATGTCAGAGCCGACGATTGGATCCTCAACTTTCCGTGTTTGCCGTCTCGGCCAAGAGCGGGGGTAGTTCTCAACCATCTTTCTCCACACCACCTGCCGGATCCTGTGGCTCCTGCGGCGATCCGCGTGGACCGGGCGCCTGCTCGCTGAAAGACGTCGACTAAGGCCTTTTTCGCTCCAAGTAATGACCCGACTGCTGCTGCGCGACTCTTTATTCCCTCGATTATTCCTTGGCTATTTGCAACGTAACTTCGGGAACTCTAACTTTGTAACTGATGTGATGTATCTCTTTGCGGCGTTCGTGGCTATGATCCGATTGAGTTTGGAGCGGAAATGGATCGGCGAAGAGAGCGCAGGCTGAACCTGGAGCTTCCGGTGAGGATCTGGGGAGTAGACAGGATGGCACGCCCTTTCGCGGAGATTGTTCGCGTGCGCAACGTCAGCAACCGTGGTGCGGTTCTAATCGGCGTGCGCTCCAAGGTCCAGACCGGAGAATTGCTGGATGTTCAACTGGGCGCGTCTCGAGCGCAATTTCGCATTATTTGGATGAGTCTTTCGGGAGAGGCCGGCATACAGGCTCTGGCATTTGAGCCTCCCATCTTGGGTATCGGCCTCCCCAAAGTTTTTGAGATGGTGGGAACCGGATAGAACATCGATCAAAGCCGAACGGCACCGATCGACCAACTAACGTGGATTCACGTGACCGGCTCCCACTTTTGTTGCTTCGATTTCTGCAATCAGAAATCTGGCGAAAACTTCGTTAGACAACAGGCGCCCACGAGCAGTAAGCCGCAAGGCTGCGTCTTGCTCTTCGAGTAGTCCTTCCTGCGCGCATTGCTGAACCACGGATTCGTAAACTTGGGCCATCTCCGGATCCAATTCCCGTCGAAGTTCTTCGATATCCATGCCACGGTTCAGTCGTAGGCCAAGGAAGAAACTCTCTTCGATCGATGATCGCGCGCTAATCGGCGTTACGGTATGCGTCTCTCGATTCATATAAGCGTCGAGCGAATCAGGGGTAGCAAAGCGGACGGCTTGCTGTTCCTCGTCCTCTTCCTCTTTGCACATGTGCTTATGGCGATCGACAGGAAGCATCGAGTGTGCATCGACACCGAAGCCGATGTAAGGCTGGCGCGTCCAATATTTCAAGTTATGCTGTGACTCACTGTTCTTTAATCCTCCGACGCGGGCGAAATTAGAAATTTCATATTGCGCAATTCCGACGGAAGCCATCATGTCGCATGCCTGCTCATAGAAATCCGCGGTCACGTCGTCATCGGGGACAAAGTGGGCATGGTAGCGAGCGCCTCCCGCAATCAGTTCCCTGCCAAGACGCGAATCGTCGTCCACTTCGAGCATGTAAACGCTGGCGTGCGGAACACCTGTTGCGATCGTCTCAGACACGGAGTATTCCCAGCTTTGCGCAGTCTGGTGCGGCAGTCCGGCAATCAGGTCAATATTAATGTTGGTAATACGGGCCTGGCGCAGGCGGCCGATCTCCTCAAGAACAGTCGCGCGTTTGTGCAGTCTTCCGACGGATTGCGCTTCCTGATCGACGAACGACTGCACTCCCAGGCTCACCCGATTCACTCCGCATTGCAGCAAGGTCTCAATGAGAACAGGCGTAAGTGTGCCTGGAGCGCACTCCACGGTGATCTCAGCGTCAGGCGTTATCGCAAAATTAGCGCGCAGTGACGCAAAGATGCGCTGCAACTGCGAGCCTTCCAGCATCGACGGAGTTCCTCCACCCAGATAAACCGAGTTGGCGCTTTCGTCCAACTCACATCCTAGCGTCGCTGCAAATTGACGCGAGGACGCGATATCCTCGATCAGATGCGCAACGTAATTTTCGTAAGCCGACTTCGAAAACACGTCGGATGCAAAGTTGCAATAACTGCACTTGGTCCGGCAGAACGGAACGGAAATGTAAAGGCCTACGGGCATGGAGATGATCTCTAATTTATTCTATTGGACTACGGCACGAGGCGTGTTATCGAGGGCCGAGATAGAATAATAAGGATCGGGACGCACTGGCCAGGTGCTCAACAAAAATAGCGGACGTTTATCAGGAAAAATATGACCGAAGATACGATTGATCAGTTGTGTGAGAAATGTGGGGCGACTTTCTCAGCCTTCCTGCACCAGATGGCAGATCAGAACGAGAGGGTCGTATGTCCGAATTGCCGGGCCGGTGATGACTGTCAATCTGCAAGAGCCGAGAACAACAAGGCTTTGCGACCGGCGTCGAAGCCCAACTAGGAGGCGGTCTCCAGGCTATTCCGTTGTCGCCGCCTGCAATGAAACGCCCCTGTCTTCTTGTTACTACTGTCGACAATTTCATTCCTGCTCAGATCACCGCCCGTGAACGTCCATGTTAGCCTTTGTTAGCCCTCCGGAGAATGTGTAGGTGATTGGCCGGGTATTTAAAGCATTTCGATATCGCGACTTTCGCCTGATGTGGTTTGGCGCTTGCACATCCAGCATCGGCACCTGGATGCAGATCGTGGCGCAAAGTTGGCTCGTTTATCGTCTCAGCCATTCCGCATTCTTACTCGCCCTGGATCAGTTTCTAGGGGGCATTCCCATCTTTCTGTTCTCTCTGATTGGCGGCGTGGTAGCGGATCGGGTGGAGCGTCGAAAAATTCTTCTGGTCTCGCAATATCTGCAGATGTTCACAGCCGGACTGCTTACGATTCTGGTAACGACCGGCGTCGTCCATGTGTGGCACATCCTTTGCTTGTCGTTTGTCTCCGGCCTGGCACAGGCGTTCGGCGGTCCGGCGTACCAAGCTTTGATTCCTACTCTGGTCGATAAAGAAGACATGCCGAACGCGATTGCGCTGAACTCAATTCAGTTCAACGTGGCGGTGATGGTAGGACCGGCGCTCGGCGGACTGACACTGGGGCGACTGGGAGAGAAGTGGTGCTTTGGTTTGAATGCGATCTCGTTCCTGGCGCCGATTATTTCACTTTCGATGATCCGCACGCGATTCTTTCCAGTAAAAACGGTGCAGTCGATGTTCGCCAGCCTGAAGCAGGGAATCCAGTTTGCTCGCCAGCAGAACTCGATGGAAGCGCTGATCGTACTAGCTTTTTTCATGACTAGTTTGAGCGTGCCGTTGCGCACTTACTTGCCTGTGTTCGTGAAGGACATCTTCCATCGCGGTCCTGAAACTTACGGCAACCTGCTAGCGCTAATGGGTCTCGGGTCGATTTTCGGCTCGCTGACCATCGCTAGTGCGGGCAACATGAAAAAAAAGGGGCGAGTTGCACTCGCGGCACTCGCCTGCCTTGGTGCTGGGATGTCCGGCTTTGCCCTTTCGAGGTCCCTGCCGCTTAGCTATGCCATCCTGGTGGTTGTAGGAGCCTCGATGATGGCGGTCTTCGCTACAGTGAATTCGCTAGTACAGATGATTACTACCAACGAAATGCGAGGGCGTGTGATGAGCGTCTATAACTTCGCATTCCGGGGCGGAATGCCGATGGGGAATCTGCTGTCGGGGTGGCTCGTGCCTATATTTACCGCTCCCCTGGTGCTCTGCGTGAATGGACTGCTGCTTCTCACCTTGGTCCTTTACTTTCTGCTAATCCAGCGGCGTCTGGCTGAGCTTTGACTTCGGTGCGGAATTTGTTTTCCATCCTGTCCGCCGGTTCGACCATCTATTTTGGAGTAGCGATTTTGCGGTAATCTTTACTCAAGCGATCTCCGGTTACGGTGATCTCTCGCGCCCTCGATGGCCTCCAATCAGGAAGAAGAAGTATTAGGCAAAGCGTATGACGGCCGGCTGATGCGGCGGCTGCTTACGTATTTGCGTCCATACAAGTGGCATGTGGTAGTGGCGCTGGCAGCCATCATTCTGAAATCCGTATTGGACGTACTGGGGCCATACCTCACCAAGATCGCCATCGACAAGTATTTGGCGAAATCGACCAACTCCCACTCCTGGATTGGCGACCGTTTGAGCAGCGCTCCTCTGACTGGCATTGCGCAAATTGGCGGCCTTTATGTCGGGATTCTCGTTTTCACCTTCGCGCTTGAATTCATTCAGACGTACCTGATGCAGTGGACCGGGCAGAAGGTGATGTTCGATCTCCGCAAGCAGATTTTTCGTCACCTGCAGTTCATGCACGTCGCGTTTTTCGACAAAAACCCCGTGGGACGTCTGGTGACGCGCGTCACGACCGACGTCGATGCGCTGAACGAAATGTTCACGGCGGGCGTGGTGTCGATCTTTGAGGATGTGTTTGTGCTGGCCGGCATTCTCGCCATCATGATGGAGATGAACTGGAAGCTCGCGCTTATCACCTTCGCCGTGCTCCCGCTGATCGTCTACGCGACAATGGTTTTTCGCGACAAGGTGCGCGATTCTTACCGGCGCATCCGCGCGGCGATCGCCCGAATCAATTCTTACCTGCAGGAAGCAGTTTCGGGCATGCTGGTGCTCCAGCTTTTCAATCGCGAGAAGCGGGCATTCAATAAATTTTCCGATATCAACGCCTCGCACATGGAAGCATTTAAAGATGCCATCATGGCGTACTCCGTTTATTACCCCGTGGTGGAAATACTGTCGTCAATCGCCGTCGCGAGCATCATCTGGTTCGGCGGAGATGAAATCCTCCGCCACATGAGCGCTTCCAGCTTGGCCATTGGATTCTCCAAAAAGAGCCTCTTTACCTTTCACATCGTGCAGAACGCAATGACGATCGGCGTACTGGTCGCGTTCATGCAGTACGCGCAGCGGTTCTTTCGTCCCATTCAGGATTTGAGCGAGAAGTACAACATTCTGCAGTCGGCGATGGCGGCGGGCGAGCGAGTGTTCAAGTTGCTGGATACAAAAATTGAAGTGACCTCACCGGCAGTTATGAAAAAAACGCAGGGACCCGGGCGGATCGAATTCGATCACGTATGGTTTGCGTACGGCATGTCTGAAAAAACCGCCGAGCCCGATTGGGTTCTGCGCGACGTTAGCTTTGCGCTCGAATCCGGCGAGACTATCGCCGTCGTCGGTCACACTGGGGCGGGTAAGACCACGCTGATCTCGCTCCTGATGCGTTTCTACGACGTGCAGCGGGGAGCAATTCGCATCGACGGCGTCGATATCAAAGAGATGAATCTCGACGACCTGCGCAGCCGCTTCGGCGTCGTCTTACAGGATCCATTTCTATTCAGCGGCACAGTTGCGGGCAACATCCGGCTAGGGACCGCCCGCATTCAAGACCAGGACGTGGAGCAGGCCGCGGAGGATGTCAACCTGGCCGATTTCATTCGACAATTGCCTGGGGGGTTCAAGGAGGAAGTACGCGAACGCGGCTCGACGCTTTCGACCGGTCAGAAGCAATTGATCAGTTTCGCGCGCGCGCTGGCGCATAATCCGAAGATTCTGATTCTTGATGAAGCTACTTCGAGCGTCGATACCGAGACCGAATTCCGCGTCCGCGACGCGCTTAGCCGCATGGTGGAAGGACGAACCGCGCTGATCATCGCGCATCGGCTTTCGACTATCCAGCGCGCCGACAAGATCATCGTGATGCACAAAGGCCAGGTCCGCGAGATGGGATCGCATCAACAACTGCTGGCTCAGCGAGGAATTTATTACAAGCTCTATCAGTTGCAATATAAGGATCAGGAAGTGAGTGCGACGCAGGCAACCGCGCCTGCGAACGCGGACGATTAAACGAGACTTCATCGACCTTCCGCTACACGACGACCGCTACAATGGTCCCCGTGCAAATTCTGATCTCTGCCGGTGAAGCCTCCGGCGAAATGTACGGCGCGCAATTGATTGAAACGCTTCGGCGGCAAGATCCATCGCTCCAATTCTTCGGTGCAGGTGGGGAGCGCATGCGCTCCGCGGGGTGCGACATCATCGTCGACGCCAAAGATCTCGCCGTCGTCGGCATCACTGAGATTGTGAGCCATCTGCCAAAGATTCTCGGCCTCTATCGGAAATTGATTCGCGCGGCAGATGAGAAGCGTCCCGCCCTGGCAGTCGTCATCGACTCTCCGGCATTCAACTGGCGGGTAGCGCGGCAGATGCGCAAACGCGGTATTCCGGTGGTCTACTACGTCTGTCCGCAGTTCTGGGCTTGGCGCCAAGGACGTGTGAAACTGCTCCGCAAGTATGTCGACAAGGCGCTGGTGATTTTTCCCTTCGAAGAAAAGTTCTATCGCAATCGCGGAGTGGATGCGACGTTTGTTGGCCATCCTCTGGCTGATCTGCCCGTGCCTGCAATTACTCGGGAAGCTTACGCCGCTGACAATCATCTCGACGCAGCGAAGCAATGGATCACGCTGATGCCCGGCAGCCGCCGCAAAGAAGTGCGCATGAATTTGCCGACGATTCTTGATGCCGCCGACCGCTTAGAAAACAAGCAGATGGGCAGCGGCTATGAATTCCTGCTGCCGGTGGCACGCACGCTGGACGCGGCGTTTCTTAAAAATCTGATGGAGACGCGGCAAGCCGTGTCTCTACTCAACATTCATTTGGTCCCTGAATCGCTGCCTGCCCTCTATCACTCCCGCGCAGGAATCATCGCCAGCGGCACGGCTACGGTCGAAGCGGCTCTCATGGGCACTCCTTTTGTGATGGTGTATCGCGTATCGCCGCTGACTTATATGTTGGGCAAGCCACGGGTGAAGGTTCCGTACTTTGCCATGGTCAACCTGATTGCGGAGGAGGCGGTCGTCCCGGAGCTGGTACAGCAAAAGTTCACCGTCGAGAATATCGTCGCTGAGATGAATCAGATCATCCCCGACGGCGGGCCGCGGACTCGCATGATCGAGCGGCTGGCGGCGGTTAAGCAACGGTTGCAGCACGGCAGCGGCACGGCTCATCCTTCGGATGCCGCGGCAGAGATCATACTGAACATGGTTGGCTAAGCTTCGCTACGAATTATTGCGCTCCGCACTCCTCTACGGGGCATGACGGAGCCTGGGTTCGTATACTCCGCACTCCGTTCTTGATATGGATTGGCACCATCGCTGCCGGATACACCCACCAGAGTTTTCTTATGACTTTGTCGCCGGGAAGCCAGGAGTGCGGCTTCTTGAGCTCGTAAGCCACGATCAATTCGGCCGCGTAGATCGCGGCATATTTGGCGACTAAGTGCTGATCCGCTGGGACGCTGGCGATCCAGGGAGCGCCGGCATCGAATTCGTGATCCAGCACCAGCTTATGCGTGGTGAAGCGCAAGCTTTCCGCTCCTCCCAGGGCTGCCATCACGAACACAAACTTCTTGTCGATGACTTTGCTCTTTGGCTTCGCCTTTTGCGGAGCAGGCGCATCGGGCAATGAGATTGGCGGAACAACTGCGGGCGCGACGATTGAGATTGAATTGGCTGCGGCGTTCGTCGAGTTGATATCAGTTTTTAATTCGCTGACCGTCTCGATTGGCATGGAGCTTTGAGCCAGCACCGGAGCTACGAACAGAAGCATGAGAACGAGCAGACGCGCAGTATCCAAGTAAAGTCACCTATGGCTTTTCATCGCGATGCCTGGCCTAACAGGGAGGAGGTCAGCGGAATGTGGCAGCTAGCCGATTCGAGATGTGTACCCCTGCAGGTGCAAACTCCGGCCCATCGCCATGTTTGCGCTTTGCCAGTTTGGGATGGCTGTTCTTAACGAGGTGGAGTGGTTTTCCCGGACTGGAACACGGCGCTGGACGGGCAATGCGCAGTAGTTTCGACTATTTGGACTTTTATTTTTCCCTCGCTATTTTTTGTTCTCAATCGTGAGCGGTCGGGTAGCTCACGGATCATTTTCGACCCTGTTCTGTAAACTCATTACGCGGGCTGAACTGTCCCGGCGCATTGTTAAAGGGAATGCCTGGAGCGCGGCCATATTGACGCGTGCTTGGGCGGCGTCCCCTCGCTCTGCATGCTTATTTGACAAAATTTTGACCAACAAATTTGGCTAACCCTTGTCGACACAGCATCTTTTGCGGGAAAATTAACATCATACAAATTGTTGTCCTCGCCAGGAGACTCTACTTGAAGCTCTGCCACTCTCACCCAGCGCGTCGGGCGCTCGGCCGATCGGTTGTTCTTTTCCTAGGCTTTTTTCTCGCGCCGGTCGCGATTCGGCCGGCGATAGCGGCTGAGAAAACGCGCCTGCGCGTGGATGACTATCAGATCAACCTCCAACTCCTGCCGGAAAGTCATAAGCTCGTTGCGACAGCGACGGTCAAGGTCACGGCTCTTGAAGACCTTACCGTAGCGGTGTTTCAGCTGAACAACTCGCTCCGCATAACAAAACTCACAGACGTCAACAACAAACCGCTCGCTCCCGAACGCAACACGCAGGAGTCGACCGTACGCTTCGCACTCAACAACGATGTCGCGAAAAATACCAGCACCACTTTTAAATTCGAATACGAAGGAACGCTCGAAAGCGCCGACGACAGCCCGGTTCAGGGATTGAAGCTTGCCTACATCGGTCCCGACACCAGCTACCTGCTTTACTCCGGCCTGTGGTTTCCGGTTGCGGGATACGGCATCAACCGCTTTACATCGACGATCAGCGTGACCGTGCCGTCGCACATGGTGGTGATCGGCAGTGGGAAAGAACCGTCGTTGTCCGCGGCGGCCGCGGCTGGTACGCCAAATTCAAAGAAATCTGCGACCGAACTGGCGAACTCGAAGACCTTCACCTTCAAGTGGGACAAGCCGAGCTTTCCGGGAACCATCGTTGCCGGCACCTTCCAGGAATTCAAGAGTGACGAGGCGGGTATCGACCTGCACGTTTTCTTCAAGCCCAATAAACAGAGTCTAGGCGCGGAATATGCCTCGACAGCAGTCAAGGAGTTCACCTACTTCGTCACGCAATATGGAATCGCACCGTCCACTCGATTAAACGTCGTTGAAATACCGGATGACACCGTACCCACGGCATGGGCGCCAGAAATCGCAGCGCTTTCGAGCCGCGCGATTACCGAGAGGACAAACTATCGATTGCTGGCCAACACCATCGCCCATCAATGGTGGGGAGTCTCGGTGAGTCCCGCATCGAAAGACGACTGGTGGATCAGCGATGGCTTCTCGCGCTACTCCGAAGCTCGCTACGTGGAAAGCGCGGCGGGCTCAGCGGGGCTCGACGAAATGGTGAAGGATATGTCGGTGGGCGCGCTCGCCTACGACAGCGTGCCGCTATCGAGTGCTGACAAGCTCGATTATTTTTCTCCCGAATTTCAATCATTGGTTACCGACAAAGGCGCCATGATTCTACACATGCTGCGCTGGGTTGTCGGCGAGCCTAACTATCTGAAGATCATGCGCGAGTTCGCCACCAAGTACGCGGGCAAATCGGCCACCACCGATGATTTCCGCGAACTCAGCGAGAAAGTGTATGGCGAAAAACTCACCTGGTTTTATTCGCAGTGGATGGATTCGACCAGCGCCCCGGAGTTCAAGGCCAAGTACACCATCTACCGGCTGGGCAATAACAAAGGCTTCCGGATCGTCGGCGCCATCACGCAAGATCTCGATCTGTTTCGTATGCCGGTAAGTTTGAAAATCGACACGGACGGAAGAACAGAAGAAAAGCGTATCGAGGTTGTGGGCACCGATTCCCCGTTTTCCGTCGAAACCTACGGACGCCCGCGCCGCATCGCGGTCGATCCCGAAAACCGCGTGCTGACAAATTCAAAAGATATCAAGCTGCGGTCCTCAATCTTGCGCGGTCAGGGCCTGATTCAGCAAAGCGATCTGGCGGGCGCGTTGAGCGAGTTCAACAAAGCACTCGAAGTCAACAAGAACAGTTCACTCGCGCACTACCGCATCGCCGAGGTGTTCTTTCTCCAGAGAAATTATCAAGCGTCAGCGAACGCCTACCGCGAATCCCTGAATGGCGACGGCGAGCCGCGCTGGACCGAGGTTTGGAGCCACTTGCAGCTTGGAAAGATCTTCGACGTCACCGGCCAGCGCGAACGCGCCGTCAATGAATACCGGCAATGTCTCCAGACCAACGACAACACACAGGGCGCGCTCGACGAATGCCGCCGCGATATGCAGAAACCTTTCGAGCGGGAAAAAGAAGGAAATTGAGAGTCGCCTATCGAGACTTGGCCTGCGACATCTCGGCAGTGCTTCGGCGCGTACGTGTACGCACTACGTTGGCAGCGCCTCGCTGCTCGAGACGGAGCTAGCCCCGTCTGTACCCCAAAGATATTGGTAGGGGAAAAAAGAGGGCCCGTACCACCAGGCGAATAGTGGTACAGGCCAGGAGGGAACGACTCAGAATATAGCGCAGGCTCTGAGCAATGTCAAGTAAGTTTATCGACTTTATTATTGTGCTGGAATGCCATTGGAAAATACTGGCTTTCCTGATTGCCGAGGTTTGGGATTGGGACCAGGCAAGGCCCTTCACCACACGAGCAAACCTCACCAGACCACGAAACCTACTAGCTAGATTTTAATCCTGCAAATCCTTTTCGACGTTGCTCGCTGTAGCGGTGCAAAGCGTCTTCGATGATGGGGAACGCTTCGCCTGCCGGCTGGATCTCATCGACTTCGACCGACTTCCCTTCCAGTAGCTTGTAGTCCTGAAAAAAGCGGCGCAGCATTAGCAGCCGGTGTGGCGGCATTTCCGCGGCTTCGCGGTAGGGATTGAATTCCGGATCTTCGGTGGCGATGGCGATGATCTTGTGATCTTTTTTCCCGGAGTCGATCATGGTCATCAGTCCGATGGCACGCGCGTGGATGATGGTCAGCGGCACCACAGTCTCCTGGCAGAGCACGAGCACGTCGATCGGGTCATCGTCTTCGGCGAGGGTCTGCGGAATGAATCCGTAATTTGCGGGGTAGTAAACCGCCGAGTACAAGATGCGGTCGAGTTTGATCAGGCCGCTGGTCTTGTCCAGTTCGTATTTCACGCTGGAGCCGAAGGGAATCTCGATGACGGTATTGAACTCCTGCGGCAACTTGCTGCCGGGAGTTACGTCGTGCCAGGGATGGATCATGGAATCAGGTCTGCCTTTGTAGATTGCCGAAGAAAATTATTTTCTCGGTCTTTAGAATCATTAGTTTAGGGAAAAATCGACGCCACATCTTTGGTTTAAAAGGACTTATAGTTAAAATATTATAGAATCAACGACTTAGAGTGACCAAACGGCCGCATATCTACTACCAGACGAGATGCATTAGGTCCTTCACGCCCCCTCGGGATGACACAATCTAAATTAAGAAAGCTTGCGCAGCGGGAAATGATCAACCTAGTCTTTATCTCTAAGTTCTATTATAGCAATTTCGACTGGTCTAACTGGACATGGTTTCTTACTTTATATTCATCACGTCTTCATCGACTTAGCGGGAAAATCGGTGAACCGGGGGCTTGACAGAATTTCTCAGACATCCTGAATCTGCCTAGTGGCCGGGCGAGGACGCCCGGCTCTCCAAGGGCGCTTCGTCTTGACCCGTACCTGCGCTGCGCGTACAGTTTTTGCATAGTTGAGGTTGACCATGTCTAGCGAAGCCGGGAAGTATCTAAAATTCGGTTCGGTGACGGTGCTGATTATTGTCTCGCTTGGGTATCTGGCCTACACCGGCGTGCAGGACAGTAAGAGCTACTACGTCACTATCAAAGAATTGCAGCAGCAGGGGCCGTCGGCTTACTCCAAGCGTCTGCGGGTGGCGGGAAATGTGGTGCCGGGATCGATCAAGCGCTCTGGAACCCGCGTCGACTTTCTGTTGAAAGAAAATGATCTGACACTGCCGGTTTCTTACACTGGGACCGAAGCTCCTCCGGACACTTTCAAGGATGACTCGCAGGCTTTGGCCGATGGAAACTTCGGACGCGATGGCGTCTTCCACGCCAAGCAGTTGCAGGCGAAGTGCGCGTCGAAGTATGCCCCGCAGCCGGGAGCTGCTCCGGTTGCCGAGCCAGCCAAGAGCATGTCGCAGAATCAGGGTTCGGGATCTAGCGGCATGGCGAATTAGCTTTTGAAGGAATTGTTTATGGGGAATCGGAAGAGCGGTGGCCCTCATATGAATCTTTGGCCTCCCTCCAAGTGGATCGAGTCAAATCCCAATAGGCTGCCGTGGAAGTGGGAAATGACCCCAGAAGAGGCAGCGCAGGTCATCGAGCGGTTCCTGGATGGGCCGCACGACTCGATAGAATGGTGTGATTTCGCGGAGACACAGCAAGATGATGCGAGAGTTGAGCGTTACAGGAAGCGCTGCGACGAGCTAAGTCCGCTTGTAAACAGGCCAGGGGGCATGGATGAGGCAGCAGTCGTTGAGTTGAGATCGATCATTCGGGAGTTGCGATCTACGATTACGTAAGTCAACAAGAGTTCACCATTCCATTGACTGAAAACTCGCCCGTCGTCTCCGTTACAAATCTGATCAAACAGTTTGGCCGTTTTGCAGCACTACGTGGGGTTACTGCGGAATTTTCCGGCGGAAAGATCTATGCCATTCTTGGCGATAACGGCGCCGGAAAGACTACGCTGCTGCGGACATTGGCTGGGCTCAGCCAGCCATCGAGCGGCGCGGTCACAATTCTTGGGGCAAAGAAGTTTCACGACATCTGCCAGCATGTCGGGTACATGGCGCATCCTTCTCTTCTTTATGACGAGATGAGCGCCATGGAGAACCTACGATATTTTGCCCGGCTTTATGGAATCTCCGGCGGCGGAATCTCCAGCGGCACGCGCTGCGGCGAGGTCATCCGCGCGGTTGGTCTCGATCCCGATTTGGTCCGACCCGTCGGCCAGTATTCGCAGGGCATGAAGCAGCGGATGTCTCTGGCTCGGGCTTTACTCAACGATCCCAAGGTGCTTTTGCTGGATGAGCCTTTCTCGAATGTGGATGTTCATTCCGCCAACGAAATGGTGCAACTGCTGGCGCGAATTCGGGATGACGGTAAGACGATCTTTATTGTGACTCATCAGGCGGCTCTGCTGGAAAAAGTGGCCGACGAGTTTGTGTGGATGGAATACGGCGAGATTGTTGAGCGCACGCGCGAGCTCAAGGTGGAGTCGAAGGCGTGAGGTCAAGGACATGAGCGTGGAGTTGAAGAGATGAGCTCGCCTGCCGGCATCACTCGCGCCACCCTGCTGAAAGATCTGCGGCTGGAGTGGAGATCGAAAGATGCCATCAACTCCATGCTGTTCTTTTCTCTGCTGGTGGTGGTCGTCTTCAGTTTTTCGTTTGATCCCAGCGCCGAAGAATCGCGGCAGATCGCTGGCGGATTAATCTGGGTCGCTTTCCTGTTTGCGGCGGTGGTGGCGCTTAACCAGACGTGGGCGCGTGAGATTCGCAATCAGGTGCTTGATGCTTATCGGGTATCGCCAGCTCCGGCGAACTCGCTCTTTCTGGCTAAGACGCTGGGCAATTTTATTTTCGTGGGCGTGCTGGAGGCGCTCATGACTCCGCTGTTCATCATCTTTTACCGGCTGCGGTCGCTTGGTCCGATATGGCAGTTGGGATTGGTCGCAGTGCTGGGAACCTGGGCTTTGGTGGTGAACGGAACGTTCTTTGCCGCAATGTCACTGCGAACGCGCAGCCGCGAGATCATGCTGCCGTTGCTGTTGTTCCCGATTTCAATTCCGGCTTTGCTGGCCATGGTGCAGGCGACTACGGCCGTCCTTGTTGGCGAAGGCGCACGCTTCTGGATCGTGTTGCTTGTCACGTATGATCTGGTGTTTACTACGGTGTGCCTGCTCTTGTTTGAAACCGTGTTGAATGCGGAATGAAAAAAGCCTTTCCTATCTTCGCTGTGCTGACAGCCGTCTTATTGAGCTACGCGCTTTACGAAGCGCTGATTGGTGCGCCGACTGAACAGACCATGGGCAACGTGCAGCGGATCTTTTACTACCACGTTCCGTCGGCTTGGACGGCGTTCATTCTCTTCTTTGTCAATTTCGGGGCATCGGTCTACTACTTGATCAAACGCTGCTCCACTGCCGATATTGTCGCGCTGGTCAGTGCGGAGGTCGGCGTGGTTTTCTGCACTGTCGTCCTGGTAACGGGTCCGATCTGGGCGCGTCCGGTTTGGGGAATCTGGTGGACTTGGGACATGCGCCTGACTTCGACGCTGGTGCTGTGGCTCATCTATGTGAGCTATCTTTTTCTGCGTCGCTTTTCCTCCAGCGGGCAGACTCCTCTGCTGGCGGCGGTGCTTGCCGTGCTTGGTGCGTTGTGTGTGCCGTTTGTTTACTTTTCCATCTGGTTCTTTCGGACGCAGCATCCGCAGCCGGTCATGGGGGATGGCGGTTCCATTGATCCGCGGATGCTGCATGTATTGCTTCTCAACTGGCTGGCCTTTTCGTGCTTCGCGTTTCTGGTCTGCTGGTCGCGCTATCGTTTGGAGACTTTGCAGCGTGAAGTCGATCAGGCCCATGCTCTGGAATCATTGATCGGACCCCGAGGAGGTGTGCGATGAGTGGAAACGGATACCTTTTTGCCGCCTATGCCGCCACCTGGATCATCCACATCGTCTATCTCCGTACGATTGTGGCTCGCTATTCGCACCTGAAGCGGGAGATCGAGTGCTTAAAGGGCGGCAAGAGCCAGAAAAAGGCGTGAAAAAGAAGATCTGAAAAAATAAATAGGCTGAGACACGACTTGCCGTGTCTTGTCTTGCAACCATTTCGCCCTGTTTCAGCTTCTCACTATGCGACCCAAGCTGTCTGCCCGGCTTGACAGCGTATCTGTTGAATGTAAAAGTATTTGTTTGGTTCAATCCCATTATTCTGGTGACAGGTACGCATCCGCTTCCAAAGGGCGTTGAGCCGCAGCGCTGTTTGTGTGCCGTTTTTCTTCTCACCCCACGAAATTGGGAAATCGGAGGAGTTTAGTGAATCGGAATTATCCTGTGTCGGTCGGAGGTTCGGTGTTGGGAAAAACGTCAGGCAAAGAATTAGGAAAAAAGAAGGCGGGGAACTGGATGAAGGTCTCGTTTCTAGTGGCCGCCGTGCTGGCCGCTGCAGGCGTCATGTTCTATTGGGGACCCCCCGTACACGCCGCCAAGGTCAGCGGACCCGGATCCTCCCAGGCAGGATCTTCCCAGCCAATCTCTGCCGCCCATAAACCACTTCCTTTGAAGTCGCTGTCACTGCCGCTGGTCTTCGAACCGAATCAAGGGCAGACCGCTCCTCAGGTCAAGTACCTCGCCCACGGCGCCGGCTATGGCCTGTTTCTGACCGCCGACGAAACCGTGCTGAGTCTGCGGCGATCCGCCGCTAAGGGGCAACCATCCCCAAGTAGCGTAATTCGCATGCGGCTTGACGGAGCCAATTCCACTGCGCAAGTTTCCGCCGCGCAGCCGCTTCCGGGCAAGAGCAGTTATTTCATCGGCAACGACCCCTCGAAATGGCGCCGCGACATTCCCCAATTTGGACGCGTGGAATACACGAGCGTTTATCCCGGCGTTGATCTCGTCTACTACGGTCATGAAGGACAGCTGGAATATGATTTCCGCGTCGCGCCCGGCGCCGACACCAGCCAGATTGCGCTGAGCTTTAACGGCGCGTCTGCCCATATTGATGCAGGCAATTCCGGCGATCTCATCCTCTCCACCGCCAATGGAGACGTCCACTTCCACGCGCCTCACATCTATCAGCCCGCCACAGATAACGCTGGAAATGCCGAAAAAACTATCACGGGAAGTTTTCGCCAACTGGCGGACAACAAAATCGGCTTCAACATTGGAAACTATGACCGCGGCCGCGAACTGGTCATCGATCCGACTCTGAGCTATTCGACCTACCTCGGCGGCAGTGGCACTGAAGGTTTCGTGCATGTAGCCGTCGATTCAAGCCTGAACATTTATCTCACCGGCGCTACCAACTCAACCAACTTTCCCGTTACGAATGGTTCCACTCTGGCGGGCACGCAAAACCTGTTTATTTCCAAGATCAACCCACAAAACGCTGGGACCGGCAATTCTCAGCTGGTGTATTCCATCTATCTCGGCGGTTCGGGAGTTGACACTCCAGCGGGAATTCAGGTCGATTCTAATTTCGGTATCTATGTCGCAGGTTCGACCAGTTCTCCCGACTTTCCTACCACTGCCAGCAATGCATTCAATCCCGGCCCCGTGACTGGCAACCACGGATTCCTGAGCAAGATCAGCGCGGCTCAAACTCCAACCAACCCGCCCAGCCTCGTTTACACGCTCACCTACTCCACCTATCTTGCTGGCAATGGCGCCGATAATGTCACCGGAATCGCGATCGACGCGACCAATCAGAACGCTTATGTAACCGGCGACACCACCTCCAACAATCCTGTCAGCAACGGCTTCCCGGCAAACGCCAATGGCTATCAGACTTCGTCGAATGCCGCTGCCGGTGACCCGCAGTTCTTTGCCAGCCAGATCAACACTAGCGGCAGCGGTCCGCAGAGCATGCTCTACTCCACCTATTTTGGTGGAGGAAATCCCGCAGGCGCAATCGCGAGCGGCGGCGGCATTGCCGTAACTCCGGCAGCCACCGGCGTCAGCTTGTTCTTTACCGGGACGACCAATATGCTTCCCTTGGTGGGAGCGAACAACCAGCCGGCATTTCCTCTGCTGAATGCGCAGCAAGCGTGCCTCAACGAGCCCCCGAATAGCACTTGCGCGACGGCTACTCCAACGAGCATCACGGATGCTTTCGTCGCCCAGATCAACCCGAACAATAATGGCGTTTCCAGTCTGGTCTATTCCACCTATCTAGGTGGCAGCGGTACTGATACCGGCCTTGCCATTGCCGTCGACACCCTTAGCAATGCCTACATCGTCGGTTCGACCAATTCCAATAATTGGACTTGCAGCGGCTGTATAGGTGGCTTTCAGCCCGCTTATGCCGGGGTCGGCGGAAACAGCAATGGATATATCGCCAAGATCGGCGGTCAGGTGGGGTCAGTATTTCCGCTGAGCTACTTTACTTATTTGGGCGGCTCCGGGCCAGACAGCGCCCAAGCCATTCAAGTCGATGGGAATCAGAATGCTTACGTTGCGGGTAACACAGCATCCCCGAATCTCCCAGTGACCACCGACGCCCTCCAGGCCTATGGAGGTGGCGGCGATGCCTTCGCTGCGCTCATTTCAACCACATTAGCACCCACAGCCGGGCCACCTCCTGCGCCTCCGGCCGGCGATTACGTGACCTATCTGGGTGGCAGCAATCTGGATCAGGGCACGGGCATCGCGCTCGATACCTACAACGCCGCTTATGTAGCTGGTAACACTCTGTCTGCGAATTTCCCGGTCACGTCAACTGCTTACCAGCCTCAATTGAACGCGGGCTCGCAGGACGCCTTCGTGAGCACAATTGGCTCGGTCAGCAAACTCACCGTCACGGCCAGTAGCAACAGTCCATTGCCCAACCCAGTCGCGGCTGGAACCCAGGTTGCATTTACTTTCAGCATCGTCAACAACGGGCCCGACAATGCAGCGAACGTTAACTTTTACGGCACCGTCCCGACGCCTCAGCTAACCGGTTCTCCTACCGCCAAACTCACCAGCGGTACGGGAAATTGCGCTCCAGTCCAGGGATCAGTCGTTCCTTGTTTTGTTCCAAGTCTGGCGGTGGGTGGAATCGCCACGGTTGAAGTCGACGTGACCCCGTCGACTACAGTCGTACCCCCACCCCTAACCATCGCTGTCTCCGGCGCTGCCAGCGCGAATAATGGTCCGCTGCAGAGCGCGGTCACGCAGCAGGCGAGTGTCGTTGACTTCACCGTACAGGTCGGACAGCCGAACCCGAACTCCATTTACGCTGGCAATCCGACGCAGATCCAGGTCCAATTTTGTCCCACCGTCCCCACGAAAGGGTATAGCGGTACCATCACTCCGAGTGAGACAACATCGCCTTCGATGGTTACAGCCACCACTCCCAGTTTCAACCCAACCCCCATCACACTTTCGGGAAATGGGTGCGGCAGCACCACGCTTAGTATCGCCACCGTGGCCCGCCCTGTGAATACCGGCAGCCTGCTTCATGGGAGCGGGAGCTCGTTCTACGCCACTTGGCTCCCTATCGGAGGCCTGAGCCTGATGGGACTGGGTGTGGGCGCCACTCGTAGGCGTCGCCGCTGGTTGATTGGGGCTCTCCTCGGCCTGGTTGTCGGCATCATCATGCTGCTGCCGAGTTGTGGTTCGACCAGCGTCAGCGCCAACCCCACCGGCGGTACGCTGGCTGGAAACTACAACATTATCGTCACCGGTTCTGCCGGAACCGGAGCCTCGCATCAAGGATCTACGATTTTGACCGTCAATTAGAACGCGACCAGCCTCAGTTCCAGTTGCATCGCTCCTTCAAGCCTCCGCTCCGGCAGAGGCTTTTTCTTCGCACGCTCGGCGCAAGTCCGGTGGAAATCGCATAAGCCCCTGTAAACAGGCATGATTCAGTTCTTGACAATATTCCATATTGCGATAATATTATTGCGATGTGGCATATATGACGCTGGGAGAAAAAATCCGTTACCTGCGCGAGGTCGAAGGTTCCCTCCGCGGCTTGAATCGTCCGCTCACCCAGCAGGAGTTGATGAAGGGAATTCAGGCCGAGACGGGCAAGAAGATCAGCCAGTCGTATCTATCGCAGATCGAGCGCGGCAAGCGTCCGCATATGACGCAATCGTCACGGACCGTGCTTGCGCGATTTTTTAAGGTGCACCCCGGCTTTTTGGTGGATGATCCGGAGGGGTATCACACGGAGCTTGTCTCCGACCTGCGCACCACTGAGGGACAGCTCGATGTCTGGCTGCTGCAAGGTTCGGAGCGTTTTGCCAGTGACCCGGCGGTAAGCGAAGTTCTGATTAAAGTCGCGCGGGACAAGGACACACGGCGCTGCCTGCTGCTTCTCGGTGAAATCCTGAATACGCCGGGACTCGCAGATCGCCTGTTCGAAGCGCTGCGTCCGGAACTGGGTCGTGCCATTGGCGCCGCGCCTGCTTCGAGGAGGCGAAACTTATGATCGCGAATATGACCGGCAACATGAGCTGGTCTGATTTTTACCTGATCTGTTTCGCTGTCGGCTTCTTGTTGAGCGCGATTTCGTTCATTGGCGGAGGAATGCGCTGGCATCTGCATCTGCCGCACTTTCCACACGTGGATGGACATGTTGGAGCCGGACATCCCCCGGTGGCACACGGGAGCGCCAATGGAGCGCCCACCCATACGAACCACCAGGCACAGATATCGCCACTCAACTTCGTCACCCTGACGGCATTTCTCGCCTGGTTTGGAGGAACAGGTTTCCTGATCACGCGCTTCTCAAGCCTATGGTTCGCGCTCGGCCTGCTGATCGCAATGGCCGCCGGACTTTTCGCTGCGGCCGTTGTTTTTCTTTTTCTGACGCGTGTATTGATTTCGCACGAGGAGAACATGGACGCCGCCGATTACGAAATGGTCGGTGTGCTGGGAAGAATCTCGATGCCGATCCGTGAGAACGGCACCGGCGAGATCATCTACTCGCAAGCAGGCACCAGGCGTACCTGTGGCGCGCGCAGTGAAAACGGCAACGCCATGGGAAAAGGTACCGAAATTATGGTCGCTCGCTACGAGAAAGGCATCGCCTACGTAAAGCGCTGGGAAGAAGTCAGTGGGGAATAGCAAATGGACAGCGCTTGGTCGCTAAGACCTCTTGACAGAGAGCTGATGGCCAACGGGTACGAACCATTTATGAACCGTCGAATCTTTCAACTCGCAACCGTGTTTCTGTGGCTCGCGCTGCCGCTGGTCGCGCTCCAGTACCGCCAGGTGTGGAATCAACTTCCAGCACACATAGCCACACACTTCAATGCCGCCGGTCAGGCTAATGGCTGGATGTCGCCCAATGATGCCATCAAATTCGGCGTGGGATTCACCGCGTTTCTGCTGACGATTTTCACTGCTTTGTTGTTTTACATCGTCCGCAGCAGTGTCGATGCATTTTCGTGGGGGATGCTGGCTCTCAGCGCTCTGGTTGTAGGCTTCACGGTCGAAATCAATCGCGGCATCGTAAATTACAACCTGCATGGTACGCCCGTGATTCCGGGAGCCTTGCTGATCGCGATCCCGATAGCCGTTGTCGCGCTGATTGGCGTTTATGTTAGATCGCTACGCGAAGCGCCGCTTCCCTCTGACGGCTCTGATCTTCTGGTTGAAGAAACGCACTCTGGAGGATGGGTGGCCCTGGTCATTCTTCCAGCCATCATCGTGCCGGCAGTTACGGCGTACTCGGTAGCGGTGCCGGCCTTGCGTTTTTCGATGGCTTTGATTGGGCTGATTGGGCTCGCCGCCATCGTCGCTGCCTGGAGCGGATTTCATTATCGTTTTCTGCGCCACGGCGTTGAGATTCGCAGCCTGGGTTTTCGTCTGCGTTCAGTTCCGCGGGGACAGATTCAGAGCTATCAGCCGGAGTCGTGGAATGTGTTGCGTGGCTATGGCATTCGTGGGGTCGGCAGCTCGCGCGCGTACGTGTGGGGTAACAAGGTCGTCCACATCAAGACTTTGAACGGGGACATCTTTCTTGGGCATGATGATCCCGCGCGCATCGTGCGTGATCTGGACCGGGTGATGAGTCACTAACACGCTGCGGAGTCACTCGCACTCGGCGTGAGCACGCGCGGCAACGATTTTTCAGGAGGCTATATGTTCGGCATAGCAATTGAAATCTGGGTCATCGCGGGACTGGTCGTGTTGGCGACTTTGTTCCTCATGAGCATGCTGGCCCGGTTGTACCGCAAAGCGGGACCACATGAAGCGCTTATCGTTTACGGCTTTCGCGGAACCCGCGTAGTCCAGGGGCACGGCACCGTCATCTTTCCGATGGTCGAAAATTGCAAGGACCTTTCGCTTGAACTCATGTCGTTTGACGTAGCCCCGCAGCAGGATCTCTATACCAAACAAGGCGTCGCCGTCACCGTCGAAGCCGTAGCGCAAATCAAGGTGAAGTCCGATAAGGAGTCGATCCTCACGGCGGCCGAGCAGTTCCTGACGAAAAGCGACCAGGAGCGCGAAGGGCTGATCCGGCTTGTGATGGAAGGGCATCTGCGCGGCATCATCGGACAGCTCACAGTCGAAGAAATCGTGAAGCAGCCAGAAATGGTTGGTGATCGCATGCGCGCGACCTGCGCCGACGATATGAACAAGATGGGCCTCGAAGTAATTTCCTTCACGATAAAAGAGGTCCGCGACAAGAACGAATACATCACCAATATGGGCAAGCCCGATGTCGCCCGCATCAAACGCGATGCCGACGTAGCTACCGCTGAAGCCGAGCGTGACACCGCCATCAGGCGCGCCATCGCAACGCGCGAAGCGGCGGTTGCAAAGGCGCAAGCCGATCAGGAACGCGTGCTGGCAGAAACACTCTCCCAAGCCAAGCAGGCGGAATCACAGCGCGATCTCGAGGTCAAGAAAGCGCAGTACCTCGAAGTCACGAAAAAGCAGCAGGCGCAGGCCGACAAGTCCTACGACATTCAAACCAACGTGATGCAGCAGCAAGTCATCGCCGAAAGCGTGCGCGTACAGCAAGTCGAAAAAGAAGGGCAGGTTAAAGTTCAGGACGCAGAAATCAACCGCCGCGAAAAAGAACTGATCGCAACCGTATTGAAAGGCGCCGAGATCGAGCGCCAGCGTATCGAAACCCTGGCCGCTGCCGAAAAGCAGCGCCTGATCGCTGAAGCCGAAGGTCAGGCGTCGGCCATCCGCGCTCAGGGAGAAGCGGAAGCCGAAATCATTTTCAAAAAAGGTGAGGCCGAAGCGAAGGCCATGAACGTAAAAGCCGCAGCGTATCAGGAATACAACCAAGCCGCGGTCGTCGACAAACTGATCACGGGATTGCCGGAGATCGTGAAAGCGTTGGCCGCGCCGCTAGCGAATGTAGACAAGATCACGATCGTGTCCACCGGCAACGGCGACACTGCCGGATTAAACAAGATCACCGGCGACATCACAAAAATGGCGGCGCAAGTACCCGCCCTTTTCGAAACGCTCTCCGGCATGCCGCTGGGAGAGTTGTTAGGTAAGGTCCGGCAAATCGGCGACAGAGCACCAAAGCCGGAGGAAAATCAGTAAGGCAGGTCGTTGGTCGATGGTCGTTAGCAAATACATGTCCCGCCAGCCATCGCGAACGACTAACGACTATCGACAAACGGCAGAATCTAGGAGGTATAACGTGCAAGAAGAACTTCATCACGCCCGATCGCTTGGATTATCCGTTGCCCTGGGAGCCGCCATGGGCGCGGCTCTCGGTGCCGCGACTGGCCACATCGGCATCTGGGTGGTCGCCGGGATCGCGGCCTATATAGCGATCTCGGTGGTAGGCGGCACCTGGAACAAGAGGCCAAACGACTAACGACTAACACGAATGAGATTAAACGAGGTGTTATATGGCATTACTCGAACGCGTTTCAACTTTAGTACGGGCAAACCTCAATGATCTGATCGATAAAGCTGAAGAGCCAGAAAAGATGATCAAGCAGGTCATCCTCGACATGCATAACCAGCTCTTGCAGGTCAAAACTCAGGTCGCGATCGCCATCGCTGATCAGCATTTGCTGGAGAAAAAGAAACTGGAAAATGACGACAAAATCAAAGAATGGATGCGTAAGGCCGAATTAGCCGTCGATAAAAAGCACGATGACCTCGCCCGCGCATCTCTGCTCCGAGTGGAAAGCTATCGCGATTTGAGCGCCAACTTCGCGCAACAACTCGAAGACCAGAAAGCCCAGGTTGAGAACCTAAAATCGGCTCTGCGCAATCTCGATCAGAAACTGGCCGAGGCCAATGCCAAAGCCGATCTGCTGATAGCGCAGCACCGCCGCGCCCGCGCCGCCAGTCGAGCCACAGACGCGCAGTCTGGCATGAGCGCGAACAGCAAGTCTGCGACTTTCGATCGCATGAAGAGAAAAGTAGCGCGCGAAGAAGCGTTGGGCGACGCCAAAGTACAACTCCTGGCCGACGACGTAGAAGATCGCATTGCCGCCCTGGAAAAAGAAGACCGGATTGAGCAGTTGCTGACGGAACTCAAAGCTAAGCGCGGCGCTTAAGCTAGTGGAGCGACAGGAGTCCGCGCTTTGTCGGCCATAGGTTACGCAGTCGCCCGTCGGCCAGTTACAGTTTAGAATCGCGTCAGACATCTTATGCGCAAAATCTTCCATTTCGATTCGCCAGCCGCGCCGTACGTAGCCGACGCTGCTGTCCTCTGCTGCTTCGATCATCGCATCGGTACCGTAGTGCGAAAATTCCTGAAGAAGCAAGGCATCGAGCGTGCCGATATGATCGTCGTCGCTGGAGGAGCCAAGACTCTAGCCTCACCGCGCAACGATTTCGAACAGGATTTCATCCTCGAACAAGTTCGCATGTCAATTCGCTTGCACCAAACGAAACGCGTGCTGGTGATGAGCCACTCCGACTGCGCGACCTACGGTGGCCTTGCCCATTTCAAAGGTGACCAGTCAGCCGAAGCCGAACATCACCGCAGCGAACTTCTTCGCGCCGGAGAGCTTCTTACTACAAACTTCCCTGACATTTCAGTGGAGCCCTACTTCGTTAAGTTCGACGGAATCTGGGAGGTAAAAAACGCGAATGGCCATGAATCCTCATCGCGGCGAAACACGTCTCGCGCGGCTCGCGAAATTGCCTAGCTTACATCGTCTGCTATGAAAATTCTTTTCATCGGTGGTACCGGAATCATCAGCATGGCAAGCACCGCACTGGCTGCCAAGCGCGGCATTGACGTGACGCTGCTGACCCGCGGCCAGCATGAGGCGAAGCTGCCCCCAGGCGTTAAGACTCTGACTGCCGATGTGAATGACCCTACCCTGCCGCAGCGGCTGCAGCAGCAGTCGCAGGAATTCGACGCGGTAGTCGATTGGATTGCGTTCACTGCGGCCGACATCGAACGCGATCTCAAGCTGTTTCACGGACGTACGCGCCAGTTCGTATTCATCAGTTCGACCAGCGCCTATCAGAAGCCGCAGACGCACTATTTGATGACCGAATCCACTCCGCTCGCCAATCCATATTGGGATTATTCGCGTAACAAGATTGCCTGTGAAGAACGGCTGATGCGGGCTTATCGCGAAGAAGGCTTTCCCATCACCATCGTGCGACCCTCGCTCACTTACGGCGAAACACAAATCCCTCTCGTGCTAAACAGCTGGCAGAAATCCTATACAGCTGTCGACCGTATGATTCGGGGACAAAAGCTCATTGTGCCAGGAGATGGCTCATCGCTCTGGGTGATCACTCACAACACAGATTTCGCCAAAGGACTCGTCGGGCTGCTCGGGCATCAGCAGGCCATCGGGCACGCTTTTCACATCACCTCGGACGAGGTGCTGACGTGGGATCAGATCTTTCGTACCGTGGGCGATGCCATCGGCGTGGAACCAAAACTGATCCACATTCCTTCTGACTTTGTTAGCGCGTGTATTCCTGAGAAGCTGGGAACGCTTACGGGAGATAAGTCCGTGAGCGTGGTCTTCGATAACTCCAAGATTAAGCGGTTTGTTCCGACTTATTGCGCGACCACAACTTTTGCAGAAGGAATTAGACAGACACTCGCATGGTTCGACGCCGATCCGTCGCGCAAACAAATCGACCACCAAGTCAACGCCACCATGGATAAGCTGATTGCCGCCTACGAAAGAGGGATGAGCGCAGCGGTTAAGAGTTTCGCGTGAACTACAGAGGATTACGCACTAGCCTTGTCGAGCAGCGGCAGCGGCTTTTCATCTGATGTTGATACGGATGCCGACGTCTCCAACTCCAATTGCTCTTGCCCGCTGAGCGCGGACACTTTTCCTCTATAACTTTTCAGGTGTCTCTGTGCGGTTTCGAACGCTTCCTGCGCCTTGTTCAGGTTCTTGCCGACGTTTTCAAACTGATTTTGGAAAAAGTCGAATGACTTCTGTGCTTTGGCCAGTTCGGCGCGGCTCTTCTCAAAACGGACGCCGACTTCGTACCATTTGTGCACCAGGGCAATCGTGTGCAGCGTCATCAATAAGGTGTTAGGCGAGACCGGAAACACATGCTGCTCGTTCATCCAATCGCCCAATTCACGATTGCGGATGACCTCCATATATAAGGTCTCGCTCGGCAAATACATCAGGGCGATTTCCGTCGTCCCATTCTCCGGCTGAATATATTGCTGGATACGCTTGGCCTCCGCCTTCATCACCCGCACTAACGCTGTGCGCGCCAGGTCGATCTCAGCTTTATCATTGCTTTCGAAGAGAGCGATGACTTGCTCCCGTGGAAACTTGGCATCAATCGGCAGCTTGCGATCGGGAAAATAGATGACAGCATCGGCGCGTCCTCCACCTTCACCCGGGGACGCCTGTAACGCGAACATATGCGCAGGCAGAAAGTCTGCCAGCAGCCGCTCCAGGCTCGCTTCGCCGAACTGGCCACGGAGATGCGGAAGCTTGAGCAGATTGTTCAGATCGTTGATCGAATGGCCGAGTGCTCCGACTTCACGGAGCTGCTCTTCTGCATTCTTCAAATGCTGCTGAACTTTTTCGAACTGTGCAAATCCTTCCTTGATGTTCTGATCAAGTTTTACCTGCACCTGCTCGGTGATCGCCATCAGCTTCGAGTCCACGCGATCGCGAATCGAGTCGAGGCTCTGCGCAGTCTGCTGATTCAGACTTTGAAATTCGCTCTTGAGCTGCTGTGTTGTGAGCAGAAGCGAAGAGGTCATCTCGCTACGGCCGTCGCTCAAACTCCGGTTCTGTTCTTCCCTTCCCGCGGCAAGTTGCTGCTCGACCGAACTCCGAATCTCTGAAAAGCCTTGCTGGATGCGGTCTGTGACCTGCTGGCGCAGGTCCCCTTTAGTCTGCTCCAGGCGACTGGCCATGTCGGCAGTGCTGATACTGATCTTTTGGCCAAGGGTGCCATTGAACCTTTCGAGCTGAGCTGCAACTTCCGTCTTTACATCCACTTGCGCGGCCGCCGAAACGCGGCGCAACAGAATAGCCGAGAACCCAAGCAGGACAAGGGTTCCAACGAGCACGGTAACCAGCAGTATGGTCTCCATGGTAAGTGGCTGACTTGAATTTTAGAGGTTAGCGTGACAGATGGAAAGCGGAAGTTTACCGGCCATCCCCGTGCCGCAACGCCATCCACAACAATTATGATCCGGGCTCTGGCGGTTTTATTCGCGGTACTTGCGATGCATGCAGGACCATGCGCAGCGCAACCGACTCTGCCAGCCACCGACGCTCGCAGCAGTTTTCAGAAAATAGGCAGTAACGACATCAGTACCAAGCAGCCCAACCCCCACTCGAACTCGGCGGCCGGAGCCTCTTCTGGCGAGGACTCTGCCGCCGAGAACGAACTCCTGGAAGCGGCCAACAAGAGCCGCGAGCTCGCCGGAGTGCCACCATTACGCGTCAATGAAAGTCTGCGCGAAGCGGCTCGAAGCCATGCGCAACGGATGATTGCGAGCGATCGCCTGGAACATCAGTTACCCGGTGAGCTTCCCTTACTTCAAAGAATTGCTGAAGTTGGCGCGCTGAACGGAACTGCAAATGGCGACCTGAAAATCGACCGCGCGGGAGAGAACATCGCCTATGCCGATTGCGCTCCGAATGTGAACGCGGCACTGATGCGCTCCGCTCCACATCGCGAGAATCTACTCGATCATACCTTCAATCTTGCGGGCTTTGCGGCCATTTGGAGTAACGGAAAATTGTATGTAGTGCAGGATTTTGCGCGTGAGGTGCCATCTTATTCCGCGCACGAGAGCGAAACATTAGTGGGGCGCGCCGTCGATGAGATGCGACGGCAGGCAGGGCTTCCGGAGTTGGTCCAACTCACGCCACCGAAGCTTGATGAAGCGGCCTGCTCGCTGGCGCGAGAAAGCCGGCCTAATGCTCATTTGCTCGCGACCGCTTACGAGAATCGAAAAATTATCACCTATACGCAGAGTCGTCCCGAGATCCTGCCGAACACGGCATTGCCGCTGCTGCGCGACCCGGGTGTTCGTCAATTTGCAGTGGGGGCGTGTTATGCGCGCAATGCGGCGTATCCAACGGGAATGTACTGGGTCGCGATTCTTCTCTACTGAGATTAGCCATTCTTATTGAGGAGCTATTGAGTCGCCTCCACGTCAGCTGCATCCCTCCACTCCTTGCACAATTCGCGAGCTGCGCCGGGCCAATCTGGATATACGAACGAGAATCCCTCACGAAGCAGACGGCCGGGGATAACGCGCCGACTCTTCAAAATAAGCTCGGTTTCTGTTCGCAAAATGACAGCGCCGATTTCGAGCATCCACTTGCTCGATGGTAGACCTATAGTTGTTCCCCAAGCTCGGCGTAGGCTCGCCATAAACTCGCGGTTGGGCACAGGATTCGGAGAAGCCAGATTTACAACGCCATCCATATCGTCACGCTCGATCAAGAAGTAGGTTGCACGTATGAAGTCTGCCTCATGGATCCACGAAACGTACTGACGACCGTCGCCACTTGTTCCTCCGAGTCCTCGTCGCACCAGTGTCAGGAGGGTATCGAAGATACCCCCGCGATCGGGACTCAAGATTACTGCCGAGCGAAGCTTCACTTTTCTAGTTCTTCGCGCCGCAATCTCATCGAGGGCTCGTTCCCAAGCAGTAGCCACCTCGATACTGAATCGCCAGGTATCGGGAACATTCGGCTCGGTGCCTCCAATCACACCCGACGTTTCGTCGTTAGGGGCATCATAAGTATGGGCATAGATGGTCGCCGCACTTGCCTGCAGCCACACTCGTGGTGGGCGCTTCGCATTCGCAATCGCCTCTCCTACAGCGCGAACAGACTCGACTCGGGACTGGAGAATTTCCTGTCGGTTCTGTGGCGTGTACCGGCAATTGACAGATCGGCCGGCAAGATTGATAACGACATCGGCGCCATCCAGTTTATCGGCCCACGCTTCGACTGTTTCAAGACTCCATTTCTCCACGCGCCATGGTGCAGGCATCGGCAATCGTCGGCCAAAAATAACAACTTCGTGACCGTCCTTGTGGAATGCACGCGCCAGGAGCGTACCAACCTGTCCAGTGCCGCCGAGGATCACAATCTTCATAGCATCAGCTCTTTCTCGATCGATACAACGCCCTATGAAAAGCGCCCCGCTATATATACGCACCCAGACAGCGACGAACCAACTCTCGCATGCCGAAACAACCGTATGGCTTTTTCTCCGCCAGCGATTCGTGGCAATGCTCAAAAAGTGCGGCAACAGCGATTTCCCATTGACGCCGGCAAGCCGAACCAAGTGCTATATATACCCTCTAGAAATGCGGTCAGCACCACTATTTGAAGCGGTTGCTGATACCGTCACATTCAGTCTATACTCCGCCGCGGAGGTAGCTTCCATGAAATCCTTCTTCCCTACTCGTCTCTCGCAAATGTTTTCTCGCGTGGTCTGCGTCAACTTAGTAACCGTGATCTTAGCGATGATCGCATTCAGCGTTTCCGCGCTCGCTCAAGATGTGACCCAAAGCAAAATTCTCGCCGGCTACTTCGAGGAGTGGAGTATCTACGGCGCTAACTACAACATCGCTAACTTGCAGGATAACGGCGCCGCCAACCATATCTCACATTTGATCTACGCCTTCGGAAATGTCGCGCCAACCTCAGGCCCTCCCGACGCCACCTGCCAACTGGCGGATACTTGGGCCGATTATCAAACCCCATATCTTCCGTCGGTCATCAAGAACAAACCCTATCCTGGGCCACTCTATGGAAATTTTGCAGCGCTCCAGCAACTGAAGCAGCTTCATCCAGATTTGAAGATATTGATTTCTCTCGGCGGATCCTCTGCTACGAACGCGGCCGGCTTTTCCTACGCAGCCAGCACCGCAAGCCTGCGCGCTCAGCTTGTTTCCTCTTGCATCGACCTGTTCATTAATGGCAACCTCGCACCGGGAATCTCCGCTGCGGGTATTTTTGATGGCTTCGATATCGACTGGGAATTTCCCACTGCATCGGACAAACACAACTTCACACTTCTGTTGGCGGAGTTCCGTAAGCAACTTAAGGCGCTGGGCGCTGCCAATAACACTCAATATCAACTCTCCATTTTCGCGCCCGCGGGCTCGCAGAATTATTCCAATATCGAACTGGGCGCTGCCGGCAGACAACTCGATTTCCTCAATGTGCAGAGTTATGACATGCATGGAACCTGGGAATCCACCACTAACCACGCTTCACCGCTCTACGACAGCCCGGAGGATCCGACTTATGGGCAGGGTTACGACATAGAGGATACGATCGCAGCCTATCTCGCGGGTGGAGTGCCAGCGGGCAAGTTACTCGTCGGCGTGCCGTTCTATGGCTATGGATGGACCGGTGTCCCCGATATAAATCACGGCCTATACCAGAGTTCAACGGGCCCAGCGCCGTCGCCGGCTGGCGATGTTCTTGAGACGAACGGTCAGGCGACCTATGGCACGCTGCAAACGCAAACTGGATTCACTCACTATCTCGATAAAATAAGCATCGCGCAGTGGATCTACAGCCCCGACACGCAGACTTTCTGGACGTATGACACAACGAACACGGCGCTATTCAAAATGGCCTATGTGAACACGCGCGTCCCAGGAGGGCTGGGAGGAGCTTTCTTCTGGGCCTTCAAAGACGATGACGCCCACGCCTCCATGGTGAAGGCGATGGCGAAGGGGTTGGGAAGATAGCTGGATCTTCAGGTGCCCCGACTCGCGCGATAGAAGTCGGGGCATTTCGCAAGGCTTCGAAACAGAGGTAACTTCGCTCGGTATAGGCCGGAGTACGGTTTACCGATCGTACATTTCGTAGTGCGTTGAGGACGGCTCCATCTCGAGAAGAAAATTCTTGTCGAAGTCGTAATACTTTGCCACGCTGATGTCATTTCCGGCAAAGGCACGGATTGCCTCCTCAGATTCCCAAAAGGTGACCATCAGGAAATGTGCTGTTTTGCCTTCGATGCGCCGAAGTGCGTAAGCTCCCTGGTTGCCTGGCGTCGAACGATAATCGGGAATGGCGACAGTACGCATCAGGTTGAGGTACTCATCGCTCTTAGCGGCGGGAGTCGTGCCGTGCCAGATTCGCGTGATCATGACGAGAGCCGTTGGAGGTAGCGGTGGAACATGAGGTCCTTCGCTTCGCTCAGGATGATAATGGTCGACGTCGGAACCTCTTAGCCCCGCGCGCCAACCTCTTCTTTTTCTCGGGCGGCGTAGTGCGACTCGACATAGTCGTCGAGAATCTTGATGAACTCGGCAACGATCTTGTCGCCTTTGAGTGTGGTGAACAGGCGACCATCGACGTACACCGGAGCCTTCGGTTCTTCAAATGTCCCGGGCAGCGAAATGCCAAGACTGGCGTGTTTTGATTCTCCGGGACCGTTGACGACGCAGCCCATCACAGCAACTTTCATCTCTTCGACGCCGGTGTGCGTCTCTTTCCAGACCGGCATTTGCTCGCGCAGATAAGTCTGGATCTGCTCGGCCATCTCCTGAAAGAAGGTGCTGGTCGTCCGACCGCATCCGGGGCAAGCGGTGACCTGCGGAGTGAAACTGCGAATGCCGAGCGACTGCAGAATCTGTTGCGCAACGCGAACTTCTTCGGTGCGATCGCCTCCCGGCGCAGGTGTAAGCGAAACGCGAATCGTGTCGCCGATGCCTTCCTGCAACAACACGGCCAGCGCCGCGCTCGAAGCGACAATGCCTTTGGCGCCCATGCCAGCTTCGGTGAGTCCCAGATGTAGCGGATATTCGCAGCGCGAAGCGAGCATGCGGTAGACATCGATCAGATCCTGCACGCCGCTGACCTTCGCGCTGAGGATGATCTGGTCAGAGCGCAATCCGTATTGCTCAGCCATCTTTGCGGATGTGAGCGCGCTGGCGACGATCGCTTCCATGGTCACTTCGCGGGCGTCCTTCGGTTCTGCCAGCCGCGAATTCTCGTCCATCATTTTGGTCAGAAGGGCTTGATCGAGCGATCCCCAGTTCACGCCGATGCGCACAGGCTTCTGGTGCTTCGCCGCAACCTCGATCATGGTGCGGAAGTTGTCGTCGTTCTTGCGTCCGATGCTTGCGTTGCCGGGATTGATGCGGTATTTGGCCAGTCCCTCGGCGCAGCCCGGATATTTCGTGAGCAGCAGATGCCCGTTGTAATGGAAGTCGCCGATGATCGGAACCCGAACGCCCTGCTTGTCGAGCCCTTCAACGATATGAGGGATAGCTTTGGCAGCATCGTCGTTGTTGACAGTGACGCGGACGACTTCGCTGCCAGCGCGAGCCAGCGCCGCAACCTGCTTGATGGTGCCGGGAATATCCGCCGTGTCGGTATTGGTCATGGACTGCACCATTACTGGTGCAGTGCCGCCCACCCGGACACCGCCGATTACGGCGGTAAAAGATTTTCTGCGCTGGATTTCGGCCATGTCGGAAGCTCTATTTTACCATGCGCATCCCGGGCAAGCTTTCAGTTTCCCCGCCAGAACGGGGATGAGGCGGATGCCGCAGCCTGCCCGTGCGACTGGGAGCGATCTTTATTGTTATTGTTGGATGCTTGCCTGCCTGTTTGCCTAGATAGGATCATCTCGATCAACTGATTCGCCTCGGTCTCATCGGCGCCGTCTCCAAAGAAGACGGTTCTGGATCCATAGTCGAACGCGATGCCGCTGGGCCTCTCGCTATTGGGAGACCTCGTGCCTGGCTGATATCGCAGGTTACGCATTTCCTGCAGTGTGTACTGTTTCAACGAAAGCCGCAATCCGAAGATCTCTCTTCGAATCGTAGACGTCCCGTTGGCGGTTTGGAATATGTCGCGGCCTCCCAGCATTCGGCCAAGCCAGAACGCGACCAGAATTTCTCCAACAGCCCAGCCACACATCCAGAAGCCTTTTGATGAGTCCAACGAACTTGGCGGCTGTGCTGCACTGCCAGGTCCAACGTGGTGATAGTGTCCAACTTTCGGCGTGAAAAAAGGGTGTGCTGACCCTCCCTTGCCAATCCATTGCTGCGCGACTGAGATCCCGGCGATCGTCCATATACACAACCAAAACGATGCAAACAAAATTGCCAGCGTATTCTTGGCCGCGGGAATGGAAATGCGCAGGACGCCATCCTGCTGCGTGACCGTGGACCGCATGGGATATGGTGAGATCGTGGATATCATGATTGCCAATCCATCGTTTTCGGCGCTTGCTGACGAGAAGAGTGTCGTCTGTGCGTATAGCACGACACTACCGCGCGAAATCAGGGAAGACAAGGGTACGGAGGTTATGAACCGGTCCCCGGAAGCGAGAGAAACTCTCGAAACTTCGCGCAACCGACGCGGCGACCTCGAATAGAAGTTGAGCACGCACGCGGGCAAGAGTGTCCGCGCCACACAACTTTTAGTACGGCATCCTAGCTACGGCATCCTGGTCAGGCCAGGCAATGTTTTGACGAGGTCGTTGTAAATCACCATCACGGCAAAGAGCACCAGAAATACGAAAGCCGCCTGGTAGATGCGCTCTTTGATGGGCAGACTGATTTCTTTCTGCATGAGGGTCTCAATAAAGAGCAGCAGGATCACGCCGCCGTCCAGGATAGGAATCGGCAGCAGGTTCATAATGCCCAGGTTCAAGCTGATGGCGGCCGTGATTAAGAGCAGCGGAGTCCAGCCCTCCTCACGGGCGGCTTGGCCAACGGCGCTTCCGATTCCAATTGGACCATCGACCTGACGCATGGAAACCTTGCGGCGTACCATCTTTTGCAACAATTCGAGAATCAGGAAAGAGCTTCTTTTGTTATCGGATAATGATCGTTGCAGAGCGTCCGAGAAATTGAGTTTCACCACCTTGGTGAGGACGCTGGAGACGCCGATCCGGTAGGCAGGTTCCTGCCCAGACGCTCCCTGATCAAGTACTGGCTTCACAGTGAAGCTCAGTTTCTGGCCGTCGCGGAGGACCACCATTTGCAGCGGCTGATCCTTGGTGTGGTTCAACATCTGGATAAGCGCTTCTACCACGGGAATGTTCTGCCCGTTCGCGCTGAGAATCTGATCTCCAACCTTGATTCCCGCCTTTTGGGCAGGCATCCCCGGTTCGACGAGTGTCAAAGTGACGCTGGATTGTTGCGGAGCCCAACCCACAGAGCCATATTGATTCGGTCCAAACGGCTCCGGAACCACGGTCTTCTCCATGACCTTGCCGTCGCGCTCAATGCCAAATTTCAGAGGTTGATTCGGGCTGAGCGCATCTTTAACATCCACTTGTTCCCAGGTCGGATTGTCGACATCCTCGACGCGCACAATTTTGTCGCCCTTCTGGATGCCTGCCTTTTCTGCGGGAGTGTTGGGATTTACCCAGCCCACCACAGCCGGATCATCGAGAAAAGCGGGGTATTCGTAATGCGCCATATAGACGCCAGTCAGTAAAGCAATGGCCAGTATGATATTCATCGCCGGCCCAGCGATGGCAATGACGAAGCGCTGCCAGCGTGGATGGTTCAGAAATTCGCCAGGATCGTCCGAGCGGTCATCCATGGGATTTTCGCCGGACATCTTCACGTAACCACCGAGCGGAATTGCGCTGATGCGATAGTCGGTCTCACCTTTTGTAAAGCCCAGCAGGCGTTTGCCAAAGCCGATAGAAAACACTTCTACCCGGACGCCGAAATACTTGGCGGCAGCATAATGGCCGAACTCATGGATCAAAATCATGAATCCGAGCACGATCGCCATATCCCAAATGGTATGAAGAATAGACAAGAGTTGCGGCATAATTCCCTAGATTAACCCCATAATTACGGTTACGAAATGGCCCTGATGGGCGATCCCTTTTGACGACACTGATGCACAATTTGTCTTGCCAAAAGGCGGGCCTCGGCATCCAACGTAAGCACCTTTTGTATAGATTCCAAATGTCCGGCTGGCGTTGCAGCCATTACTTCTTCAATGACCCGCGGAATCTCCTCGAATCCGATCTGCTCTTCCAGAAACGCCGCCACCGCGACCTCATCGGCCGCGTTCAGAGCGATGGTCTTTGCTCCTCCTGCGGCCGCGGCTTCGTAAGCTAAACGCAGACAAGGGAATTTAGCCATATCCGGGGGCGAGAAATCCAGATGCCGTAAGTCCATGATCGAGAAGCGCAGATCCGAAGGGATCCGCTCCGGATACGTCAGCGCATACAAAATGGGCAGACGCATGTCGGTCACTGAGATTTGTGCAAGTATGCTGCCATCCACAAATTCGACCAGCGAATGGATCGTAGATTGCGGATGCACAACCACTTGCACGCGCTCGGAAGGGACGTTAAATAGCCGGCAGGCCTCGATTACCTCGAACCCCTTATTCATCAATGTGGCGGAGTCGATGGTGATCCTTTTTCCCATCTTCCAAGTGGGATGATTGAGCGCCTGTTGCACCGTAATTGAGGCAAATTCCGACTTCGGCGTTTTCAGAAACGGGCCGCCCGAGGCGGTCAACCAAATCCGCTCAACTTCGTCCATTCGGCCGCCCCGCAGGCACTGATGGACGGCATTATGTTCGCTATCAATCGGCAGCAGCGGCTTGCCTTGTTTCCGGGCCTCAGCAGTGATCAACTCGCCCGCAACTACCAGACATTCCTTATTCGCGAGGCCAACCGTTTTGCCCGCGCGAACCGCTTCGTAAGTCGCCTCCAGCCCAGAGACGCCGACGATGGCGCTCACCACGAAATCCACCTTAGGATGGGTCGCGACCCGAACCGTGCCCGCCGAACCATGCACAACTTCAATTTCGCCAAAACCTGCCTGCCGGAGCCTGGTCTGCAATGCTTGCGCAGCGCCTTCATCCGCTAAAGACACCACTCGCGGCTTCCAGCGCACCGCCTGCTCAAAAGCAAGCTCGGTATTGTTGCCGGCGGCCAGCGTCGCGACCTCGAACCGGTCAGGATAGCTCTCGACCACGCTTAAAGTGCTGCGGCCGATCGATCCGGTGGAACCCAGAATGGCGATGCGTTTCATGCGTGACGGCTCTTCTATTGTACGGGATGGGTGTCGAAAGATTCTTTTGCTATTGCAGTAGCCGCCAAGCTCCATAAGCCCAAACCACCGGCACCGCGAACAGCATGGCGTCGATGCGGTCGAGCATGCCTCCGTGGCCGGGGAGAATCGTGCCCGAATCTTTTACTCCCGCGCCGCGCTTGATCAGCGACTCCACCAGATCGCCAAGCTGCGCCGCAATGTTGACCAGCGCCGATAGCAGAATGATGGGCCAGAGTTTCGGCAACTGCTCCTGGCTGAATATGCCATCGCGGCGATCGATCAATCCGATCCGCAGCAGAGCCGAGCTGATTCCGGACGCGTAGTGAAACCAGAGCACGCCGACGACGACGCTGGCTAGGATCGACGCCACTGCGCCTTCCCAGGTCTTTTTCGGGCTAATGCGCGGCGACATGCGGTGTCGCCCCAACGATTTGCCTACAAAGTATGCGAATATGTCTCCCGCCCACACGGCGAGCAGAGTATAGATGGTCCAGATCGCTCCCGCGGGTAGCACGCGGATCTCGACTAGCAGTGCCATCGGGATCGCAATATAGGCAAACGCAAACGACGAAGCTGCCGCAGCAGGGTAGCTGGTTCTTAAGTCGGATCGGCGCATGGCTGCAGTTAGAAACACAAACGGTGCGAGCGCTGCTGCTACCGCGATTCCGTAGAGCATGGCTGTCGTTTCGTCTTCCGGCGTGCGATTCATGGAGGCCAGAATCACAAATACAAAAAAGATCGCAGCGAAGGCATAGGTCGCGAGATTCAGGGGCGAGATTCCGTAGGGCGTTACCAGCTTCAGGAACTCGGCGATGGCCAGCACAGCGACCGCTCCGGCCACCAAGGCCAGCACGTAAAGGGGCGCCTTCAGCACCAGCAGCAGCACCAGGGGAATCAGAACGACGGCGGTCGCGATACGCTTGATCATTGAAACCGAAATTGAAATTGAGGGAATTGGAACGGCATCAGGCTTTGCCAAGTTATGATCCTGGATATCATTCTTCGGATGATCAACGCTTCGCCTCGGCGTGCGAACGGTGCGACGCGTGTCCGTTATCCTGACCCAGCCCACCATAACGGCGGTCGCGCTTTTGATATTCCTCAATACTCTCAAGCAGTTGCATACCACGGAAATCCGGCCACAATGTTGGTGTCACATAGATCTCGGCATAAGCCAGCTGCCAGAGCAGGAAGTTACTCAGCCGCATCTCGCCGCTGGTGCGAATTACTAAGTCGGGATCGGGCAATCCACGAGTGTAGAGATGCTCACTGATCGCCTGCTCGTCGACTTGCATGTGATCGAGGCCACCATTGCGGGATGCAACTTCAGCCAGCGAGCGGAAGGCATCAACAATCTCGCTGCGCGCGCTGTAATTCAGCGCCAGCGTCAGGAGCATCCCAGTATTTTTTGAGGTAGCATAACTCGCTTCCGCCATCTCGCGCTGCACCAACTCCGGTAACTCGTGCTGACGTCCAATGTATTTCAAGCGGATGTTGTTGGCGGCGAAAGTCTTGACCTCCGCTTTGAGATAGCGGCACAAAAGGCGCATCAGAAAATCGACTTCCGTTTTCGGACGCTTCTTCCAGTTTTCCTCGGAGAAGGCGTAGAGCGTCAGCGAAGGAATTCCGATGCGAGCCGCAGTTTCGATCGTCGACCGCACGGCGATAACACCGGCGCGATGTCCGGCCACACGCGGCATGTGCCGGCGCCGGGCCCAGCGCCCGTTTCCGTCCATGATGATGGCGATATGCTGGGGAAGACGCGCCGGATCGAGCCGCAGGTAAACGTCAGTTTCCTTGCGGTCCATCCCAGCCGGAACAGTGTGTCGCAAGCAGAACTCTCCGAATCGAAGCTAACACACGAAATCCTGTGTATGCAATGCGATAGGGAGCACACATGGACTACGATGAGAATTTAATTTTCTAGCGTGCCTCTTCGGGAAATATCTCTAGAATCAGCCTCTCCGTATGCCGAATAACGGTCAAAGTGCACCGCGCTCCGACCTGCGCATCGGTCAATAAGCGATGCAGGTCATCGACGCCCGCCACAGGTTTGTCATCGAGCGCCACGATCACGTCGCCCTCACGCAATCCGGCAGTGCGTGCCGGGCATCGGTCTTCAATACCGACCACAACCACCCCGGTTTCCCGCGCAAGAGAATAAAAGCGCACGACGCGTCGATGGATCGGAACCGTCTGCGCCGAGACGCCAATGTAACTGCGCCGTAGCCGCCCATCGCGCAGTAAGCGGCTGGCAACGAATTTCGCGGTATTGATCCCAATCGCGAAACATATGCCTTGCGCCGGCAGAATCGTCGCCGTATTCACTCCAATCACGTGACCCCGCGAATCGACGAGCGGACCACCGGAATTTCCCGGATTCAAGGCGGCATCGGTCTGAATCACGTCCTCGATCAGCCGTCCTGAATACGAGCGCAACGATCGGCCCAGCGCGCTGATGACGCCCGCCGTTACCGTGGACTGAAACCCATACGGATTGCCGATCGCAATCGCCATCTGCCCCGGCCGCAGTTGCTGCGAGTCTCCAAGCGAAACTGCCTGCAAGCCAGAGGCATCAATTCGAATCACGGCGAGATCGGTCGCCGGATCATCACCAACGGTGTGCGCTGGAGCGCGCCGCCCATCGGCCAGCGTTACTTCGATCCGCGTCGCATCATGGACAACATGGCTATTGGTGAGAATCAATCCATCTGGCGTAAAGACGAAGCCCGAACCGCCCCCGCGGCGCTCGCGAGGCTCGCTGGAACGAGCGCGGCCCGTCGTTTGAGGATGCACCTGGTGATGCACCTCAACATTCACCACCGACGGGCTAACTCTCTCGACCGCGGCCGTTACCGCACGCGAATAAGAATCGAGCAGGCCGGTGTCTGCAAATTCGGAGGTAACAGTGCGCACCGAATCCTCAGGCAAATTTACGCCTGCTAATTGATGCGAAGAAAGAGGTTCAGACAAAAGAGGTTCAATGAAAATACTATCGACATCCATGCTTGCATAGATGAACGTCGATGCAATTTGGATTCTGCTGCCAGCTCAGGCACGGGTAACGCCGTAGGCGTCCAGCACATCCCGCAATGTGACGATGCCTTCCAACTTATGGACATCCGCACGGTTCACTACCGGCAAAATTTCAAGCTGGTTCGCGCCCATTCGCTCCAGCGCCAAATCAAGTCCCTGATCCAAGTGGACGTGCGGAAAAACCTGCGCATTTACCAGTTCTTCGAGCTTCTTGTCAGCACTCTCCGCCATTTGTTTTTCTAGCCAGGAAAGATTGATGACGCCAATCACGCCGCGAGAATCAGTCACCAGCCAGGTTCGCACTGGACTCGATCGAGTTTTTTCCAGAGCTTCATGAACCGGAGTCTCCGCCGGCAGCGGTTCACTCGCCGCGCGAAGGACAGTTACTACCTGACGCTGACCATATCGTTGACGGCTCTCTGCTGTCGGAAGGTGAATGCCATCCTGCGCCGCCAACGCTTCGTAGATGGGCTCATGCTGCAGTCGTGAAGCGATAAAAAGACTAACTAGATTGGCAATCATCAGCGGAACTATAACGGCATAATCCTGGGTCATCTCGAAAATCATTAATACTGACGTCATGGGAGCGCGCACTACTCCCGCAAACACGGCACCCATTCCAACCAGCGCATAGGCCCCCGGGGTTGCTGTATACGCTGGGAAGAAATGATGCGCCACGGTTCCGACGCTGCCTCCTAGCATGGCACCAATGAACAAGGCGGGACCGAAGATACCGCCCGCGTTTCCCGAGGCATAACTGGTGGTGACGGCGAAAAGTTTTAGAACCACCAACAGCAACATCATCTTGAACGCCATATTTCCGTTCAGCGCATCGCCGACATATCCATAGCCGACGCCGAGAACCTGTGGCACGAACCAGCCCATCAATCCAACAAGTAATCCGCCCGCGACGGGTTGGAACCATCGCGTCTTTATCGGGAACCGCAGGAAGCGTTCTCGAATCCCCAGCAAGAGCTTAGCGAATACCGCCGAAATCAGACCGCCAGCTACGCCAAGCACCGCATAAACCGCAAACTCCGCCGGATGCACCAGATGGTATTGAGGAACTTTGAATAAAGGATGATCGCCGAGCGATACGCGCAGAACCATCCATGCGGTTGCCGAAGCGAGCACTACGGCACCCATCACCGGGGCATTGAGGTCGCCCACAATCTCCTCGAGCGCAAACAGCACAGCGGCCAGAGGCGTATTGAACGCAGCTGCAATAGCCGCCGCTGCTCCAACGGGAATTAATCTTTTGACCTGCTCAGTGCGCAGCCCAAGCACGCGCCCAAGGACAGAACCAATGCCAGCTCCCACCTGGACCGAAGGCCCTTCGCGGCCCAGCGGGATACCGCTGGCAAGGGTCGCCGACGTGCAGAAAAACTTGCCGAGCACTGTGCGAAGAGTGATCCGCCCTTCCAGCGCATATAAAGCAGCTTTGGTCTGGGGCACGCCGCTGCCCCGGGCATTAGGAAAATATTGATAGAGCAAGTATCCGATGCCGAGCGATCCGGCTACCGGAAAAAGCAACCGCCGCCAGGGAGCGCCGCCAACCGGATAGAGCCGCATGCCCAGCCGCTCCGTCAACAGAATGAATGCAACCACCACTAGACCAGTCAATGCGCCGATGACCAGCGCTAATACGAGGAATATCTGTCCTTCGCGTTGCCGCAATTCGGCCAAGCGGCGTCGCAGCGAAGCTCGCCAACCCCCGCTCGTAGTCGTTGTCTGTATGCCGTCAGTCATCGCTCCCAATCATTATTTGAAATATTCTTTTCAAGTTCGAGGATATCGCAATTGCAGGAACGAAGGCCTATTGCGTTGAGGAGTTGTTTCGACTTCTTTCGTTTTATTTCGACATGTAGTATTCTGCCCACGTCGTATTCCACCTCGAGTTCCCATGATTCACATAAGCAATGATTCTCATGATAAAGATTAAACCGATTCAGACAACCATTCTCTGCTTCACGCTATTGGCTGCCGCCCGGGGGCAACAAACCGGCATTGGCTACAAGGCCGCTCCCGACGCCGAAAGCAAGAAAACCATCTTACTCAAGGACTTTCAACCCGAGCCGGCGCTTCACGCCGCAGCTCACGAAGTCCAGCGTGCAAAGTTTCCCGTGTTCGACGTGCACACTCATACCGACGATGCCATGGGCATTGGAGATCGAGTCGATCCCAAAGAAATGATCGCTCGCATGGATCGTCTTAACATCAAAACCATCGTCATACTGACGGGCTCGTGGGGCGACAAACTGCAGACCATCGTCGACACCATGGTCAGGCCCTATCCCGGACGATTCATAGTATTCACCCAATTCGACTGGTCAAAAATTAACGACCCGAATTTCAGCCAGCTCATGGTGCAACAGCTTGACGACTCCGTTGCCCGGGGCGCGCGCGGCTTGAAAGTTTTAAAAGAACTCGGCCTGGGCGTGCGCGATGCGAGCGGCAAGCTGATCACAATCGACGACCCGCGCCTCGATGCGACGTGGGAAGAATGCGGACGGCTAGGCATTCCCGTCTTTATTCACGTGGCTGATCCAGAAGCGTTTTTTCATCCCATCGACGCCCACAATGAACGCTACGAAGAACTCATCGAGCATCCCGATTGGAGCTTTTACGGATCCCAGTTTCCTTCTCTGCAAGAATTAATGGCACAGCGCGATCGCATGTTTGCCAAACATCCGCATACCACCTTTGCAGCTCTGCATTTTGGCAGCTGGCCTGAGAATCTAGATTTCGTCGAACAAACGCTGCAGAAATTTCCTAATGTTATGGTCGAAACCGGAGCGCGCGAAGGCGAGCTCGGACGTCAGCCCCGGCGGGCTCGCGAAATCTTCATGAAATACTCCGACCGCATCATGTTCGGTACCGATGAAGGCGCAGGCGAAGCGATGTACCGGAATTATTTCCGTTGGTTCGAAACGGAAGACGAATACTTTCCCTACTCGCAATATCCGCAGCAAGGGCGCTGGATGATTTACGGCCTCGGCTTGCCCGACGATGTGCTGGAAAAGGTATATCACGGCAACGCGGATGCACTGTTTGCGCGGTTCAAAGGCGCTGAACGGAGCTCTGTTGGCGGCAATACGAGCGCTACACTGACACGATCCCCTCGACGAATTAGCCCTTGACAATTCCCGAGGCTATCAACGAAAGTTACTATTCGAAACAAATCGAAACATCATGCCTTCGAACGGAATGCTCAATGAAGAACGCCGCCGCGAAATCCTCGCGGTCCTTCACCGGGATGGTCGCGTCCTGGTCAAGGATCTTGCGCGGCAATTCCGTATTTCGCAGATCACCATCCGCAAAGATCTGGAATTCCTAGATGGACAAGGGATTATTCAGCGCACCCACGGAGGTGCGTTGCCCGTGCAAGCCGGCGCGCTGCTCGATCCGACGCTGCGCGAGAAAGAGAAACTCCACCGCAAGCAGAAGATGCAAATCGCCAGCGCCGCGGTCGCTTTAGTTGAAGAAGGGCAGTCGGTGCTACTCGATTCCGGAACCACGACCACGGCCATTGCGCGAGCATTGAAAGATATGGCTCAGCTTACCGTCATCACCAACGCGATTAACATCGCCTCGGAGCTGGCCGGCACGCACATTGAAGTGATTCTGACCGGAGGCATGTTGCGCAAGAACTCGTTTTCCCTGGTCGGTCCTCTTGCGGAACGGACGCTGCGCCAACTCAGCGCGGATATCCTGTTTCTCGGCGTCGACGGCTTCGACACCAAGGCCGGTCTTTTCACTCCGAATTTATTGGAGTCCGAAGTCAATCGAGCAATGGTAGACATTGCACGCAGGACCGTCGCAGTTTGCGATTCGAGTAAGTTCGGTCGTCGCAGCCTGTGTAACATCATGCCGGTAACATCGGTTCAGGAAGTAATCACTGACAAGCAGATTCCGAAGTCGGATTTGCAGGCGCTAAAAGAAGCAGGAGTAAAAGTCACGCTGGTGTAACGGATTTGCATAAGGGAAGTGGGACAGAATCAATGAAGTCGGCAGAAATCACTGAGCAAGGCCAGCACACGCTAAATGAAATTTTCTCCCAGCCAAAGTGCTGGAGCACGTGCCTCGGCAAATTGGCGTCAAGCTCGGAGTTGCAAGCAGCCGTTCAACTCGCGCGCCCCAATGCAGAGTGGATCTTCGTAGGCTGCGGAACGAGTTACTATCTCGCACAGGCCGCCGCTTCCACTTTCAACTACCTCAACTTACCGGCACGGGCCGTTCCTGCTTCGGACTTACTAATGTATCCCGCGCTAACCCTGCAAACCGGACGGAATTACGTCCCAGTCGTAATTTCGCGTTCCGGCCGCACCTCGGAGGCAGTCCGCGCCGCAAAGATGCTGGAGAAGGATCGTAATCTTCGCACCATCGCCATTACTTGCGCCAATGGCCAGCCTCTGGAGTCGTCGTGCAGCGTAACTTTGAAACTTCTGGATGCCGACGAGCAGAGCACGGTAATGACGAGATCCTTCACATCGATGCTGCTGGGCCTGCAATACCTTGCTGCAACCGTCTCAGGCAACGACGGAGACACTTTTCGGCGTGCCTTACTCGACCTTCCGCAGGAGGTTGCCCCCCTGCTGAACGACATTCCGCAGCGCCTGCGATTATTTGCTGATTCCCGGCGTCTTTCTGATTTCGTTTTTTTGGCGCAGGGTCCTCTGTTCGGGATTGCTTCGGAGTGCATGTTAAAGGTGACGGAGTCATCTTGCTCTTATGCCCAGGTATTTCACTCTCTCGAATTCAGACATGGTCCGAAGTCCATCGCTGGCCCCGAAACGCTGATCACATTTCTTACTTCGGAAACTTCCTACGACGCAGAGGTGGAGTTACTCGAAGAAATGAAAGCCCTCGGCGCAGTTACCATGGTCGTGGCAAATCGTCTCGAAAGCCGGGCGCAGCGCGCCTCCGACTTTGCCATCGAACTCGGCCTGCGCTCGCCGGAGTTTGCGCGTCCCGCTGCATTCGCGATTTGGGGTCAACTATACGGTGTTTATTACGGTCTTAAGAAAGGCCTTAACCCCGACTCCCCGAAAAACTTGACGCGCGTGGTCGAGCTCGCAGATCAATAAAACCTGCGGTCAACACTGAGTATTTTGCACTTAGCGAAGAACGCCAAAAAATCTGTTCATGTCCAAGCTCGATATCGCAATCGTTGGAGAGATCAATCTCGACCTGATCCTCTATGGATTGCCTGAGCAAATGCCCACAGAACGCGAATTGCTGGCCAACGATTTCGCAATCACACTGGGCAGTTCATCGGCCATCCTGGCGCATAATCTGGCCGCCCTTGGCAGCCGTGTCGGATTCGTTACCAAGTTCGGCGACGATTCTTTCGGGAGTCTTGCAATGGAGCGCCTGCGCGAGCGCGGTGTTGACCTTGCGCACGTCGCGCATGGCGCCAAGTCTGGCGTGACATTTATTCTGCCTCACGGCCTGCATCGTCACATCCTCACCTATCCAGGCACAATTTCCGAACTGCGCTTCGAAGATCTCGACTTCGATTACCTGGCATCCGCCCGCCACTTCCACATGTCATCATTATTTTTGCAGCGTGAACTATTGCCGCATGTGTCCCGACTCTTTCGGCAGATGAAATCCGCAGGCCTGACTACCTCGCTCGACACCAACGACGATCCTAACGACCGTTGGGATGACACTCTACTCAACGAGATCTTGCCCCACGTAGATATTTTGTTACCGAATAAACGAGAGGCAATGAAGTTGGTTCGGGCAGACGACGTGGAAACCGCGCTTTCACGGCTTGCGGACAAAGTAAAAACTGTCGTGATTAAGATGGGCGCCGACGGCGCGGTTGCTATTCAGCGAGGGCAGCGATTCTCCGCACCCGCTGTGCCAGTAACAGTCGTCGATCCGATTGGGGCGGGCGATAGCTTCGATGCCGGATTCCTCCACCAATTCCTGCGCGGAGCCGATATTACGACCTGCCTGGCCTACGGAAACCTGTGCGGCGCGTTCTCCGCCACTGCTAGTGGCGGCACCGAAGCCTTCCGCGACGCAACTCTGCTACGAGAATTTCTCCTGCAGCACACTACCAGCAGTCAGGCATAATAGATCTTCGGCGATTGACTTTCTGCGATTGAAAAATTGGATGGCTCTTGGAACCGCAAACAGTCAGTTGTAACCCGCTGCTGGTTAGTGAGAAATCGGAAGGTTCCTGATCCCGATCGCTGAACAAGCGGCTAAGAATGGCCCAAGCACACTGAGACCCCACAGGATTCGCCGATCTTTTGGCAGCCAGCGTAGCAACGCAAAGAACACAAAAGGAAGCACGGGAATCGCAAAACGTATGAAGTTGCCGCGCGCCCAAGCCAAATAGTCGTAGCAAAAAATAGCCAGTAGATAGAATCCGCAGAATACGGCCTCACCCGGATTAGCTCGCCAGTACTCGCGTAGATCTCGGGAAAACATCGCCACCGCTCCTGCCAGCACTAGCGCAATCCATGAGAAGCTGAGGACAAGATTGGTCCACGGCGACGGGTATAACATGGTGCCGGCGATGATACCGTGAAAGGGCCAACCGAACAGGTGTCCATGAGGTCCGACTAACTTAGCGGCACCGTAATCGCGGGACGTATAGCTGTGAACGGTCAGCAATGGATCTCCGAAATAGTGCGCGAGCGGCCACACATACAACAGGCCGGTTGCTAGCCCCACGGTGAGAGCCCCGAAAAAATTGGCATACCGCTTCTGGCAGAGCAAAGCGACGCCTATGCCTACCAGTACGAAAAACATCAGCGGCCGAACTGTGGTTGCGAGGGACCCGAGCAAAGCAGCCAGCAGAACGTTTCCCCGGCGAAAGCTCCAAAAGGCGCCTATTCCGAGAGCAACTGCCAGAGGCTCGGACCCGCCCAGAAACGAGACTTGTAACCAGGCGAAGTTTGAGAATGCGAAATACCCCGCCACCCATGCACCGAACAAACGTGCTACCAGGAGGGTACTAACAACAGAAGCCGCGCTCGCCACAAGCCAGAGGCCGGAGCTTAAGGGGAGATGCAGGACCAGCGATATGCCCGCGATTGCATACGGGTAGCCCATAAAATGCTGAATGTCGATTCCGCGAAAATCCCAGTGACGAATGGCTGTCGCCACTTCCAGGTATGCACCATCGTCTCCGTAATTCAGCAAAAGACCATGCCAGGCGTGAAAGGCAATTAACGTGGCGCCGAAGAGCAAGCCTCCAATCGCCAGCAACAGGAGAAGCTCACCTACCGTTGGTTCCGTTTTCCACTTTGTAGTGCGCTGAGTTTCGAGTGTTGAGATCGTCACACAATGAGTCCCCAAAGTAGCGTATTACATCTTTCTAACTCACGTCGAACCGCGATTAAGCTATGAGTATTTATCGTAAGAATCTTTGAGATAAGCTTGCTAGGCGGGCCTTGGCTACAAGCATTCACGCTCGGCGACACTGTGCAACCGCATCGCTTGTTCAAAAATAGCTGAGTATTGTGAGGGTTGGGGTGGGAGACGGGAATTGAACCCGCAACCGTCGGAGCCACAGTCCGATGCTCTACCGGTTGAGCTACTCCCACCGCAGACAACGATTATAGCAATTGCGGCACGAGTCCGGCTTGTGCAAGCGAGCGAGAACTTCGATCTGGATTTGCGGGTAGCAAGTCAAGCAACTCTGCTGAACGGACGATGCGTCCGTCTCTCCACCCGCATCAAGCGTTTTGCAGGCTTGATATCATCGCTAGTCTCATCGATTCCCTCGGGAGCAGCCATGCGCAAGCTGATTTTCTCTCTCTTCTATTTGTTGTTCTCAACCGCCATCGTCTCCGCACAGCAGTACGATCTTGTCCTCGAAGGCGGACGCGTTATGGATCCCGAAACCGGGCTGGATGCCGTGCGCAATGTTGGCGTTCGCGACGGCAAGATTGCCCGCATCGCATCCGAAACGTTGAGCGGACGACGCATTGTTCACGCCGATGGGCTTGTAGTCGCTCCCGGCTTTATTGATCTCCATCAGCACGGCCAGGATGCGGCAAGCCAGCGCGTCAAAGCGCTTGACGGTGTAACCACGGCGCTGGAGATGGAAATCGGCGTGCCCGATGTTGCCCAGTTCCTGCAAGCCAAGGCCGGCCACTCGCTGATCAATTACGGCACTTCCGCGAGCCATGTGGCGGCGCGGGCGTTGGTGTTCGGGGCGCCGCTGCCGTCCGGTGAAATCCTGCCCAAGAGTGGGCCGGCGACCGACCGGTCCGCCACACCCGAACAAATCGAAGCCATACGGCAACGTCTCCGCGCCGAGCTTGATGCTGGTGGCTTGGCCGTTGGCATGGGCATCCAATACACACCCGGAGCCACTCGGCTGGAGGTAATCGACATGTTCCGTCTCGCCGCCGAGCGCGCACTGCCCGTCTACACGCACGTTCGCAGCGTGGGCCGCGTCGAGCCGGGCTCCTCCATTGAGTCGATCAGCGAAGTGATTGGAGCCGCCGCCATCACCGGCGCTTCGCTGCACATCGTACACATCAACAGCTCGTGTCTGCAGGATTCACTGGAATGTCTTTCCATGGTGGAAGGGGCGCGCGCGCGCGGACTGGATGTAACCACCGAGGCATATCCCTACATCCCCGGCATGACCGCCATAAACTCGGCGCTTTTCAACCCCGGCTGGCAGGAAAAGCTGGGCATCAGCTATCCGCAGCTCGTGCTTCCCGATACCGGCGAGCATCTGACCAAAGAACGTTTTGAAGAACTGCATAATTCCAGCAAGACGAAATGGGTGCTGATTTACGCCAACACGCAAGAAGTGGTGGATAAAGTGATTCCGCATCCACTGGTGATGATCGCGAGCGATGGCGCCGAAGGTCATCCCCGCAACGCTGGAACCTATTCGCGCGTATTGGCCCAATACGTCCGCGAAAAAGGAACCATTACGCTTATGGATGCGCTGCGAAAGATGACTCTTATGCCGGCGCAGATGCTAGAACGCTCGACTCCTGCAGCGCGGCAAAAAGGCAGATTGCAGCAAGGCGTCGACGCCGACATCGTTGTGTTCGATCCCGCGACCATCAGCGATCGCTCTACTTTTCAGAAACCGATGGAGCCCAGCATAGGCGTGCACTATTTATTGGTAGGAGGGACCGCAGTGGTCGACGACGGGAAAATTGTACCGGATGTATTCCCGGGCCGCGCGTTGCTGGGGCCGTCAAAGCGAGCAGGATCCATGCCTAGCGATTAATGGAGTGCCGGACGCCCTCGCCCGGCCACGGCGCTACTTACCTCGGATATTTTCTGACGTAAAAACGGCCGCTGGGACGCTCCTGCCCCATCGCAAATCTCAATTAAGCTACGGGCCGTCCCACGCCCATGTACTGGAAGCCCATGGCGCGCAGACGCGATGAGTCGAGCAGATTCTTGGTATCAATAATGATCGGACGTTTCACCAGATGGCGAATCCTGGCGAAATCGAGCGTCCGGAACTCTGGCCATCCCGTCGCCACGATCAGGGCGTCGACGCCTTCTGCGACTCCGTAGGCGGATTCGCAGTACTTCACGGTGCCGTTAAGTTGTAACTGCGCGTCAGGCATTGCCACCGGATCGTAAGTCCGCACGCGCGCTCCTCCAGCGAGCAAGTTTTGCGCCAGTTGAACCGAGGCAGATCCCGCAACCGAGTTGGTGTTCGGCTTGAAAGCCAATCCCAGAATGCCGACGTCTTTATTTTGCACGCTATCGATGGCAGCGGATACCTTTTGCATAAGCCGGTTCACCAGGTCCAGATTCACCGCGCGCGCGGCATTCAGCACCTTTAGATCGACACGGTTCTCAAGCGCCAATCCTGTCAGCGAGTCCATGTCGGTTTCTGCGAAAATCCCACCCATGCCCGCGCCCGGTTGCAGACAGCGCGGAGCGATCTTCTTGTCCAAACCTAAAGCGAGTGACAGGCTGACGGCATCGGCATTCACGTGTTCGCACAGGCTCGCGATTTCATTGATGAACGAAATCTTCGTCGCTACAAACGCCGTGGTCGCTTCGCGCGCCAATTCCGCCGTTTCATAATTCGTGACCAGTACAGGAACTCCACGCATCACCAGCGGATGAAAAATTTGTTTCAGTGAAGAAACTGCTTCGCTCGAAGGCGTCCCAAGAATGATGCGGTCGGGCCAGTTGAAGTCTTCGACCGCGCATCCGTTGGTGAAAAACATCGGTTGACACACCAACAGGCTCTTCAGCCCTTTGGCTTTCAAGTTTTTCTCAATCTTTGTGGTCGAGCCGACTCGCACCGGCGTGACGATCGACAGCACCTGGAAACGGCCACCGGCTCCTGCTAAACGGAGGACCAATTCTTCAAGTCCCTCTGAAGAATCTTCGGCTAAGAAAATCACCTGTGCCTTGTGCGCCAATTCTTCCGGATTCGCCGAATACACCAAGCGTCCCGAACGCACATTGCGCCGAATTACTTCCTGAAGATTTTTTTCAAAAAAAGGGATATTACCCTTGGCGACTTCCATGATGCGGGTGCCGTCAGCGTGACAGCAGCAGACCGGTGTGCCGAAATCGGCGAGGCAGGCGGAGATGACTGTGGCAAGGTAGCCGGATCCATAAACCCCAATTTGCATATGCTCTCTTTCAATCGAAATCGCGATCGAAATCACAATTCGAAATCGCGATCAAACCCGCAGCCTGGGATCCGGCGCTTGGTCTGCAGCCCGTTGAATCTATGGTAATCCGCCCAAAAGACTTGGCAACGGGTGAAAAGGACATGTACCGGCGAGCCGCGAAATCAGCCGCTATTTGCGGGTTTTCAGGGGTTTGTTGCGGACGTTTATTATGGATTGCAAAATTCGCTGCCCGCAATGTCGAGAACATTGCGGATTTACCACCGGAACCTTTTCGCAGATTGGCTGCCCGAATTACAACTTTGACGACAATTGGCCGCGTCCCAATGGAACCGGCGCGACATCGTGCCAACAATTATCCGTCTCGCGGACGAACATCAACTCCTCCACCTCGACCTGCCGCTTACCTGAAAACTGTGCCCAACGCTCGCGCGCGATCACACACGCCGCGCGTGCCTCCTCATCGTATTCAGTTTTCACAATCGTGAGATGCGGCGTATAAGGCCAATTCTCCTCGCAGTGCAGACCCCGTCCACAGAGCTGATCGTGTAATTCGCGCATGCGAGCGGCCGCCTGCCTGACTTCGATGAACACCGTGGGAGTTCGAGGCAAGAATGTTTGCACGTCTCCTAGTTCGACGCTGAACGGGATCGCATGACTGCAAGCCTCTTCCAGAAATTCCAATGCCGCCGCCTCACTTCCGACCAGTGCCCGCGGAGGAAGAATCGTGAGATGGGCCGCCAGATGAGCTGTCGTCGGGTGCAATTCCCGGCGCAGTTCTTCCACAAACTCGCCCACCGGATTGCGGATGTACGTCACCAACGCGTAGCGTGAATTGGCCATGACTTCCGAAGTAAGACTTCTGAAGCAAAATTATAGCCCGAGCACGGCATGCTGCGGGCATCCATGTCTTAGGAGTGTCACGAAGGTCACCCGCAATTCATCATCGACAATCGCATTTACGGCTGATACCCGTCGTTCCTCCACTGCTTGTAGAGACTCAACTGCTCAGCGCTCCAAAAGGGACCTCCTGGTGGCATTGACTTTTCTATCAAGGTCTTCTCGACCGCCTCTGCATTGCCGTAATTGTTCGAAGGATCCGACATGTATGTGTAGTCGCCGAGCAAAATGTCATGTTTGTTCATGTGTTCGATGTCAATCGGTCTAAACATCGGCAGGATGTCGCGCGCGAATGAGACTGGCATGTTTCCTTCCTCTCTTCAGCTATTTTCTCTTCGACTATGTTTCTTTCGAATTAGGTTTGGTTCTTGTACGCGTAGATTAAATGCCGCACCACCGGTTCGCCGGCAAGATAACCGGAGATTCGCCCTTCCAGTTCACCATCGGCCTGTGTTTGCCGCTCGTGTTGACGCAGATGTTCTGCCCAGGAATTCACCAGGAATATTTCCAAATAGCGATTTGCAACTTCAGTATCACGAAAGATCCCCCACCGATAGGCGCCATCGCGACGTCGCATGCGACCGTATTCACTCATTGCTTCCACAAATTCTGCTTCCTTTTTCGAAATGACAGCGTATTCGATTGTAACGAGCACCGGGCCTTGCGCAAGATCAGCGCCAACTTCGCCGACGACGACGGGCATGCGCCAGTGGTTCCAAGGACTCAGATCGGCTGTCGAGTCGGGAAGCTTTGCAAAAAGCGCGACCACTATCGTCGCGATGGTTCCAATCCCGGCATAGATCATCGCGGTTCGAACCGATGCTCGTTGCGCGAAAGCACCCCAGACCACAGTTCCTAGAGAATAACTTCCCTGATAAACCAGAATGAAAATAGCGAGCACTCGAGCTCTTACCCAATCAGGGGCCAGGTTCTGAACCAGAGCGTTAATGAGAGAAATGAAGATGACCCAGGCTGCGCCGCCGATCAACATGACCGCAGCGAGTGTGCTCAAACTGTGTAAGCCACTGATCGCCACCATCACCAATCCCAATGTCGCGACACCGGCCGATACGACGGTCTCCGATGACCACATGGCACGCGCTGATTGCATCGCAAAAGCGCCAGCAATTGCGCCGAACCCAAAACATCCGAGCAACAGTCCATAACCGATTGCAGTCTTGTTCACGCTGTGAGCAAGCGCTGGCAGCAACGCAAAGAGCGCGCTGGAAAAGAACATGACTACGCCGGTTCGGAGCAATATCGTCAAGATCTCCGGCGAGTAGCGCACATAGCGAATGGCGGCGACTATGGCTCCCGAAAACGACTCCGGAGGAGAATTCATTTTGCGAACTGGCCTTTTCCACCTGGCGACAACCAGAATGACGCCGAAAAACGATACGAAATTTGCTACAAATGCGGTGGCGACACCAGCAGCCGCTATGACGAAGCCCGCGAGTGCCGGACCAACCGCTCGCGCAAGATTGAATTCAATCCCGTTAAGCGCGGACGCGGCGGCAATGTCTTGCTTGGGCACTAACTCAGGGAGAATTGCACGCCACGTCGGAGTTTCGAACGCATCCCCAGCGGAGAGCGCAAACGTTAATACCAGCAATAGCCAGGGAGACATGAAACCACCGATGGTCGAGACGGCGAGAAGCAGCGCGACGCCCATCATCCACAACTCGGTGGCTAGAACTAATTTGCGGCGATCAAAGATATCACCGGCGGACCCTGCAGGAAGAGCCAGCAGAAAATATGGCAGCGAAGCAGCAGTCTGGGTGAGCGCAATGTAAATCGGCCCGGCGCCCAGTGACACCATCAACCATGCAGCTCCAACGTTCTGCATGAAGGTTCCGATATCGGAAACCACATCTGCGACCAACAGATTGCGGAAGGTCGATACACGGAGGGGTTGCCATAAACTCGATGAGTCCCTCGTGCTCAGGTTCTTTTCGGCGGTATCGGTCAACTGGGCCGTGCCTCCTTGGCGTCGTCTCGCAGGCGGAAGCATCAGACCCATCCGCTCCAACCGTCAGCGTTCGATTCCAATTCCGACGAGTATACGTAGATCGTCTCATCGATGTCTCTCAGCCTTCCACAGCATTCATATGAACCCAATATTATTTTTCGAGTATCTCAGCGGGCGAACGATCATCCAATGAGTACCATGAGTGTGAAGGTGACAAACGCCGCGAAGGTCGTTCCGATGACACCAACCCCAGCCGAAGCGTCAGAACTTCTCAAACAATACGGGAGCGCCTCGATTCCGTTTTCCGGCACCGATAGCGCACTCTATGGAAGGCATTTGATTTTTGATCGCGCCATCGATCCGAAAGTAGCCAGTGCGCGGGAACGCTTTGAGGCATTCTCCCATTCCGTCCGGGATATCCTCGCGCAGCACTGGGTGCAGACCAAGACCACTTACGAACAGCAGAATGCTAAGCGCATTTATTACCTTTCTCTCGAATTTCTCATCGGTCGCTCGTTGGCCAACAACGTCTCCAACCTCCTGCTCGATCCCCTTGCACGAGAAGTCGTACAAGACACAAATATCGACTGGCTCGAGTTGCTCGAGCAGGAGCCCGATGCGGGCTTGGGTAACGGTGGTTTGGGCCGCCTGGCAGCATGCTTCCTCGACTCAATGGCTACCATGCAACTCCCCGCCACTGGCTATGGACTCCGCTATGAATACGGCATGTTCAAGCAATCCATCGTAGACGGCTGGCAGAAGGAGAAGCCTGACAATTGGCTACGCGACGGCGATCCCTGGGAGATCGAACGCACCCACGAGAAAGTCGAGGTCAAGCTGCACAGTTCCTTTGTAATGCGAGGGGGCAATTTCAAAATCATCGCAGGTCGGCCATCGACTCTGATCGGCATTCCCTATGATCGCCCGGTTGTAGGCTATGGCGGGAAGACGATCAATACTCTTCGTCTTTGGGCGGCGGCGACATCTGATTACTTCGATTTTCAGGAATTTGGCACCGGCGACTTCGTCGGAGCGCTAAGCCAGAAACTCGAGGTGGAAACGCTGACTCGCGTCCTGTATCCAGACGATTCGACAACCGCGGGGCAAGGTCTACGCTTCTTGCAGGAATATTTTCTGGTGGCGTGCTCGATGGCCGACCTGATACGCCGTTTTCTGCGGCACAACACGGATTGGAGCAAGCTGCCGGAGAAGGCTGCCATTCAACTGAATGACACACACCCCTCCATGTCAGTCGCTGAACTCATGCGCATTTTACTGGACGATGCGCGCCTTGGATGGGATCAGGCGTGGGACCTGACCAAGAAAACACTTGGGTACACAAACCACACTTTGTTACCGGAGGCTCTCGAGAAGTGGCCCGTTGCGTGGTTTGAAGTGCTTCTTCCCCGGCATCTGGAAATCATTTACGAAATTAATCAACGGCTCCTTGACGAGGTTCGTCTGCGCTTTCCCGGCGACGAAGGCCGCGTCCAGCGCATCAGCCTTGTGGAAGAGGGCCAGGAGCGCAAGATTCGCATGGCCAATCTTGCGATTGTCGGATCGCACAGCACCAACGGAGTGGCCGAGGTCCACTCGAAGCTGCTCCGCACGGTGACCGTCAAAGATCTCGCGGATGTGTTTCCCCACCGGTTCAACAATAAGACCAATGGCGTGACCCCGCGACGCTGGTTGCTGCAGGCAAATCCGGAAATGTCCAATGCCATCACACAGACCATCGGAGATCGCTGGATTACCGACCTCAGCCAACTCAAGCAGCTCAAGGCACTAGCCAACGACGCCAGTGTTCGCGAAAACTTTCTCAAGTCGAAGCGCAATTCCAAAGTGCGCTTTGCCGATTGGCTCAAATCAACTTCGGGGCAGGTCGTGGACCCGGACACAATCTTCGATTGCCACATCAAGCGCATCCATGAATACAAACGGCAGCTGCTGAACGCGCTGCGTATTGTAATTGTCTATAACCGGCTGCGGCAGAATCCCAACCTCCAGATGCCGCCGCGCACGTTCTTCTTCGCCGGTAAAGCGGCGCCCGCCTATCATTTGGCGAAGGTCATCATAAAGTTCATTAACAATCTTGCGGGCACAATCGACGGTGACCCTATCGTTCGCGGACGCCTCAACGTCATCTTTCTTCCTGAATACAATGTAACGCTGGCGGAAAGGCTGATTCCAGCAAGCGACGTCTCCAATCAGATATCGACCGCCGGCTACGAAGCCAGCGGCACAAGCAATATGAAGTTCATGATGAATGGGGCCCTGACAGTCGGAACGCGCGACGGCGCGACCATTGAAATGGCGGAAGAGGCGGGCGAGGACAACATGTTTCTCTTCGGCCTCACCGTGGAACAAGTTGAGAACAGCCGCAGCTGGTACAACCCATACTGGCATTACAACCATGAGCCGGAGACTCGTGCCGCTCTCGACCTCATTTTCTCTGACTACTTCAGCCGCAACGAACCCGGAATATTCGAACCATTGCGCGAAACGCTTCTGACCTCGGGCGATCACTACATGCATCTGGCAGACCTGACCTCTTACGTCCAAACTCAGGAGCGGGTCGGCGCGCTCTACGCCGACTCCGGCGCATGGGCGCATAAAGCGATTCTGAATGTAGCCAGCTCCGGTAAATTCTCGAGTGACCGCACGATCTCCCAATACACATCTGATATTTGGAAGGTGGAACCATGCCCAGTGCTCTAGAAAAACATTCCCTCACAGGCGCAGCGGGCGCACCAACGATTTCTCCTCTTGCCGGCAAGCCGGCACCGAAAGACATGCTGATCGATGTCGCACTTCTGGAAAAGAAATACTTTGAACTTCCCGACGTGCACGATCCCAACCAGCTCGTTAGCTTCGGCACCAGCGGACACCGTGGCTCACCCCTGCACGGCACTTTCACCGAAGCGCACATTTTGGCGATTACGCAGGCCATCTGCGACTACCGGCAAGGTCAGCGAGTCGATGGTCCGCTCTACATGGGAAAAGATACCCATGCCGTATCAGGCCCGGCGCAGCGGACCGCCCTTGAAGTGCTGGCTGCCAACAATGTAGAGACCATCATCCAGGAAAAAGATGGGATCACTCCGACTCCTGTGATCTCGCGCGCCATTCTCGTTTACAATCTCGGCCGCACATCCCATCTCGCCGATGGCATCGTAATTACGCCATCGCACAATCCGCCCGAAGACGGAGGCTTCAAGTACAACCCCACCAACGGAGGCCCGGCCGACACCGACGTGACGCGCTGGGTTCAAGATCGCGCAAACGAGCTGTTGCGAGCAGGTAATGTTGGGGTCAAGCGCATTCCATTTACCAAAGCGTTCCAGGCAGCGACGACTCACCAGGAAGACTTCATCCTGCCCTACGTTCGCGACCTCAAGAATATTGTCGACATTGATGCGATTCGCAGTGCCGGGCTCAAACTTGGCGTCGACCCGCTAGGGGGCGCATCGCTGCCCTATTGGGAGCCAATCAATTCCACTTACGGGCTACACATCGACGTCACGAATCCGGTAATCGATCCGACCTTCTCGTTTATGACGGTTGATCATGACGGTAAAATTCGTATGGATTGTTCGAGCCCTTACGCCATGGCCAGGCTGGTCGCGTTGAAAGACAAATACCAGGTGGCCTTTGGCAACGACACCGACGCCGACAGGCACGGGATTGTAACTCCCACTGCGGGCTTGATGAATCCCAACCATTATCTCGCAGTGGCAATCCAATACCTGCTCACGCATCGACCTCAGTGGCGCAGTGATGTTGCTGTGGGAAAAACGCTGGTAAGTAGCAGCATGATCGACAGGGTGGTTAAGAAGTTCGGCCACAAGCTTCTCGAAGTGCCCGTGGGGTTCAAGTGGTTCGTGCCGGGATTGGTGGACGGTTCTTGCTGTTTCGGCGGGGAAGAAAGTGCTGGAGCAAGCTTTCTTCGCCTTGATGGCAAAGTTTGGACGACCGACAAAGACGGCCCGATCATGGACCTGCTCGCGGCGGAGATTACCGCGCGCACCGGCAAAGATCCCGGAGAGCACTATCGCGAACTGACTGCGGAATTCGGCACACCGTACTACACGCGCATTGATGCGCCCGCCACGCCCGAGCAAAAAGCAAAGTTGCAAGAACTCTCACCTGACGCGGTAAAGGAGTCGGATCTGGCCGGCGAGCGGATCACCGCGAAGCTGACGAAAGCTCCGGGCGACAACGCTCCCATTGGCGGTTTGAAAGTTGTGGCCGCCAGCGGTTGGTTTGCGGCCCGGCCCTCCGGCACTGAAGACATCTACAAGATCTATGCCGAGAGCTTCAAGAGCGAGACCCACCTGGCTGCAATTGTGAGCGAAGCCCAGGAGATGGTGAACAATGCGCTGGCTGTAGGAGCGCAGTAATGAATGGTGACGGCATTCGCACCAGTGTTCCGCCGTTTCCGTCTGAATATCGCGCTTCCGGATTGTTGCTGCATGTCACGTCTCTGCCCTCGCCCTATGGCATTGGCGATCTGGGATCGGCGGCATTCTCGTGGATCGATCGTCTCCACGACGCCGGCCAAAGCTGGTGGCAGTCTCTACCTCTCGGTCCAACAGGTTACGGAAACTCACCCTATCAATCGCTATCATCATTTGCCGGTAATGCGCTGCTGGTCAGTCCCGATTCGCTCATTTCGGACGGGCTGCTACAGGCTAGCGATGTCCAGTCCAACTTTTCTGCGGATGCGGTCGACTATGACGCGGTAATCCAGTTCAAACGGCGGTTGCTTGAAAAAGCGTGGGCTAATTTCAAAGCGGAGGAACATCGCGACCACATAAAGGATGACCTATTGCCGGCCTACGAGCAGTTCCGCGCCGCGCAGGCAAGCTGGCTGGAAGACTATGCTCTATTCCGGGCGCTGAAGGCCAAATACGACGGCGCCTACTACCTCACATGGCCAGCCGAGTTGGTCCGGCGCGATCCTGCGGCGCTCGCCGAGGCACGGCGCGAGCAGGCGGACCATATCGATCAGGTTCGCTTTGCACAATTCCTGATCTTTCGCCAAGCGGATCAACTTAAAGAACACGCACATGCCCACGGCATCGGCTTGATCGGCGACCTGCCCTTTTTTGTCTCCCCGGACTCCAGTGATGTCTGGGCTGACCCGGAATTCTTTTTGTTGGACGAGCAGCATCGGCCACGTTTTGTTGCCGGAGTTCCTCCCGACTATTTCAGCGCGCAGGGACAATTGTGGGGCAATCCTGTTTACAACTGGGACGCACTCCGTGCGACCGGCTATCGGTGGTGCATAGATCGTCTGCGTGCCCTGCTGAACCACGTCGATGTAATCCGCCTTGATCACTTTCGCGGATTCGCCGCAGCGTGGTATGTTCCAGCCGGTGCATCGACGGCTCAATCCGGGCAATGGGTGCCGGGGCCAGGTGCCAGCTTCTTTCAAGCGGTACAGAAAGAGCTCGGTCATCTCCCCTTCATCGCGGAAGATTTGGGAGTGATTACGCCGGACGTGCGCGCTCTACGCGATCAATTTCAAGTGCCGGGAACTCGGATCCTGCAGTTTGCCTTCGATGGGCACGCGGACAATCCGTATCTCCCACGCAACTTCGTCTCCAACACAGTCGTTTATACCGGGACTCACGACAATGCCACGACTCGCCAATGGTACGAAGAGCTACCTGACGATCAGCGGCGCAACCTGTGGAATTATCTACAGCGCCCGCCAGGCCGAAGTGATGAAGCGGCCGCGGAACTGATGCGCATGGCATGGTCGTCACCCGCGGCGCTCGCCATCGCTCCACTGCAGGATTTGCTCAACCTGGGGAGTGAGGCTCGCATGAATGTGCCGGGACGGGCAGATGGAAACTGGCGTTGGCGCGTCCGAGAAGACATGTTGTCCGCTCAGGCTTTCGAGTGGCTACGCCAATTGACGGAGCAGTCAAAACGCGCGCTCGGCTCCACGATATCCGCACGCGTGCAACCGGCCCTGAACGAGCGATAGAATCCCGAACATGCTGATTCAAGCTGCCAAGAGCATTCTGCTGGTCGTGAGCGCACTCTTTCCGATTGTGGATCCCATCGGCGGAAGCCCGGTGTTCTTGTTGCTGACTAGAGATTACCCGACGGAGACGCGCAGAGTCCTAGCTCGCCGCATCATGATCAACAGTTTTGTGCTGCTGATCGCGTCCTACACCATCGGATCGCACGTGCTCTCATTCTTTGGGATTTCGATTCCGGTTGTGCAGGTCGGTGGTGGACTGATTGTGATTTCGACCGGCTGGGTGATGTTGAATCAGAAGGATGGCGGTGATCGAGACACCGTCAGCCGGCGAACCGTTACTTGCGCCGATGCTCTGAACCAGGCGTTCTACCCGCTGACACTGCCCTTGACCGTTGGCCCCGGCTCCATCTCGGTCGCGATAACTCTCGGCGCGAATGAAACGACGCATCACTTAGGACCGGGCCTTTTAGCGCTTTTGGCAGCGGCGATTGGCTGCGCATTCGTGGCGGCAACCATTTATCCCTGTTACGCCTTCGCCGATCGCCTCGCAAGCGCCCTGGGGCCGACTGGAGTGAACGTAATTCTGAGATTGTCCTCGTTTCTGCTGGTGTGCATCGGTGTGCAGATCTTTTGGAACGGCGCAGCCAAGCTGCTTAGTTCATTGCCGCAAGTCGCCAATATGGCGGCACATTGAGGCGGACTAAGGCCAGAGATCGGACGGCATAGGCGAATAACGATATAGGGAAGGACAGCCGAGGCAAATGAAAGAAACAGCATGAAGAATTCAAATCCTGATGCGCTCACCACTGCGGACTCTCCAGCGAACTCCTCGAATCCCGCTCCCACGAAACGTTTAGCATGGGAGCAATCCGAGGGCAACCCATTACCGCTTGGGGTCAAGTGGATCGAAGAGCAGCAGGCTTTCAACTTTGCCGTTCACTCGGAACATGCCGAGAGCGTCACCCTGTTGCTGTATTCCCCCGACGATCTGGTGAATCCTCTCCTGACGGTTCGCTTTGATTTTTTGCACAACAAGTCCGGGCGAATTTGGCACTGCCGCGTCCCCGTCACAAAACTTGGCAACGCTCGCTATTACGCATACTCCGTGGCGGGAGAGTCCATTCCTCAACTCCATAGCTTTGACCCCCAGAAGATTCTCCTCGACCCCTACGCGAAATGCATTTTGTTTCCTTCCGGTTTCGATCGCAATTTAGCTATGCGAGAAGGATCGAACGCAGGCCATGCGCCTTTAGGAGTGTTGGAGGATCACCGACCGACATTTGACTGGGCGGGAGATCGGCCGCCGCATCATGAGTCGGATTCTGTGATCTACGAACTTCACGTAAGGGGGTTTACCAAGAATCCAAACTCCGGCATAGATCCATCCCGCGCCGGCACCTACGCCGGTCTGGTGGAAAAAATTCCATATTTAAAGGAACTCGGAGTGACGGTTGTCGAGCTGATGCCGATTTTTCAGCGTGATCCACAAGAGAGCGATTACTGGGGCTACATGCCTTTGAACTTCTTCGCACCCCATGCGCAGTACGCGAGCACTCACTATGCCGATGAGCCCCATCTTGAATTCAAGAATATGGTGAAGGCTTTTCACGAGGCTGATATCGGCGTGGTGATGGATGTTGTGTATAACCACACGTGCGAGGGAGACTACAAAGGGCCGATCTACAGCTTCAAGGGTCTCGACAGTGCGGGCTATTACATGATGTCCTCCGATCCGGCCAACCCCTACGCCAACTACTCGGGTACAGGCAATACCTTGAATTTTGGCCAGGCTCAGGTGCGCAAGATGGTGATCGATAGCTTGCGCTATTGGAAGCGAAGTATGCACATCGACGGCTTCCGTTTTGATCTGGCGTCGGTGTTCAGCCGCAACGCGGATGGGTCGCTCAATTGGAGAGAAGCTCCGATCTTTAGTGAAATTGCCGCGGATCCGGAATTGGGACGCGTGCGTCTGATCGCGGAACCCTGGGACACAGCCGCTTATCAACTCGGACGCGGCTTCCCTGGGCTGACTTGGCTGCAATGGAACGGACGGTTTCGCGATGACATTCGCCGTTTTGTTAAGGGCGACACAGGGATGGTTGCCGAAGTGATGCGGCGCATCTACGGTAGCGACGATTTATTTCCAGACAACCGGGCCGATGCTTATCACGCTTATCAGAGTGTGAATTATGTAACCTCCCACGACGGCTTCACCCTCTACGATCTTGTTTCTTACGATCGCAAGCACAATTGGCAAAACGGAAATAATAATCAGGATGGAACAGACGCGAACTACAGTTGGAACTGTGGGCACGAGGGAGATGAAGGCGTCTCCCCGGGAGTCCGCGCCTTGCGCCGGCAACAGGTAAAGAATTTCTGCTGCCTGCTCTTCTTATCCAACGGTACACCGATGTTTCGCGCCGGCGACGAGTTCCTGAATACTCAACTCGGCAACAACAATCCCTATAACCAGGACAACGAAATCGGTTGGCTCGATTGGAGTCAGCTTCAGACGAACCGCGACATTTTCCGGTTCTTTAAGAGCATGATTGCGTTCCGCAAGAATCATCCTTCGCTGAGCCGGAGCAGGTTCTGGCGCGAGGATATCTCCTGGTATGGCGTCGGCCCCGCGGTCGATCTATCCTCCGCTTCGCATAGCCTAGCATTCTGCCTGCACGGCGCTTCTCAAGGTGATAACGATATCTACGTGATGATTAACGCCTATTGGGAGAAATTGGAATTTCAGGTGCAGGAAGGCATCACACAGGAGTGGAAGAGAATCGTGGACACCGCTTTACCCGGTCCCGACGATTTCTCACAAGACGGGATCTCTCTGAAAGAAATGAAATACGCGCTGGCCCCGAGATCGATCGTCGTCTTATGTCGATCGAAATGATCGATGAGTCCGGCTAAAAAGTGTCCGCGCTCAGCGTCTGGGGATTCTGTTTACGCTTCCACGCTTACCCGCGGGTTCACCTCGAATACGCTGGCAATGCCAGCCACTCGCCGATACGACTCAATCCTATCGGAATGCTCATAGGTGTCCGTGACAACGATCACCTCGTCGGCGACCGTATCTTCGACTAACTTCTCCAGCCCCGCCTTCACCGTCGCATCCGATCCCACTATCGCCGCACCCAGTTTGTTCTGTACGGCTGCCCGCTCCCAGTCCTGCCAAAGCGGCTCCATGGAATCGACTGGAGGCAACAACTCTACTGGCTGATTTCGAATCAACCGCAGAAAGCGCTGCTGAGGAGTCGTGAACAATCGCTTCGCCGCCGCGTCCGTCTCCGCCGCAATCACCTGAACCGCCACCATGAAGTACGGCTTCCGCAGTACTTCGCTGGGCCGGAACTCTTTGCGGTATAGCTCTGCCGCTGCATGTAAAAGCTCAGGAGCAAAGTGGGCTGCAAATGCGAATGGCAAGCCCAGCATCCCTGCCAGTTGCGCGCTGAAGCCGCTCGACCCCAGCAACGTGATCGGGACGTTGCTTCCCTGCCCCGGAATCGCTCTCACTGCCTGCCCCGGCCGCTCGGGCCCCAGGTAGGTTTGCAATTCAGCGAGGAGCGCCGGAAAATCCTCGCCACTCTGCTGCAAATCTCGTCGCAGCGCCCGCATCGTTTGAAAGTCGCCGCCCGGAGCCCGTCCCAGCCCCAAATCAATTCGACCCGGGTACAAAGCTTCCAGCGTCCCGAATTGTTCCGCCACAACCAGCGGTGCGTGGTTTGGCAGCATCACTCCACCGCTGCCCACTCGAATCGTCTTGGTCGCTGCCGCCACATGCCCAATCAGCACGGACGTGGCGGAGCAAGCCAGTCCTGGAATGGAATGATGTTCCGCCAGCCAATAGCGCTTATATCCCCACTGTTCTACATGCTGCGCCAGATCCACCGATCGGGCAATCGCACTGCCCGCCGACTCCCCGGTTCGCATGCCCACAAGATCCAGAACTGAAACTGCCAACCCGTCACCCATGAGTCGTTAGATGAGTCACACGAAAAAGTGATGCGGACGGCTCAACGGTCAATTCCTACGGTCGATAGAGTAGTCACAAAGTTGAAAAGTACTTTAGAATCAATTCTGCTACTTATGTCGGGGCGTAGCGCAGCCTGGTAGCGCACCTGCCTTGGGCGCAGGGGGTCGTAGGTTCAAATCCTATCGCCCCGACCAATTTCCAAAATTGAATCCCATCCGGCGCGTTTAAACAAGTCTGACCTCCCTCAAACCGCCGCCCGGGCCGTCCCCACAATTTCCGATTGCATATTCCACGGAGCCTGGGCAACGTCAATAACAATGAGCGTGATGTCATCCTGCTGACTCACTGACGCAGGTTGCCAGTTGCGTACGCCTCTGAGCAGATCGTCTGACAGATCCGAGGGCGATCGCGACTGATTCCTCCGGACAATGTCTTCAAACTGCCGATCGCCAAATGAATCGCCCGCGGCGTTCTCAGGCTCACTGACGCCGTCCGTGTACAGCAGGAATCTGTCTCCAAGACCGAGAAGAATCTCGCAAACTGGATACTCGGCGTCTGGCACTACTCCAATCAGAATGCCGTTGCTTTCGATACGCTCCAGCCTTCCCTGCCGCCAACAGATTAGCGGCGGATGGCCGGCAGCCGAGTACAGCGCCCTGCCACTTACCATGTCCAGCCACAAATAGGCGGCGGAGACGAACTGCGACCGCAATTGACCGGAAAGGATGCGGTTCAAACCTTTCAGGACCTCGCCCGGCCGATCAGCACAGTGCACGAGCGACTGCATTGCCACCTTGATCATGGCAGCAATCAGTGCGGCGGGAACACCATGCCCTGAGACGTCTGCCATCAGAAAGCCTACTCGGTGCTCATCCATCGGAATAAATTCATAGAAGTCGCCGGCCACGGCAGCCATCGGATGGTAAGCAGCGCAGATATTGAGACTTGTGATTTCTGGAACACCGGTGGGAAGAATCGAGGTTTGGATCTCGCGTGCGATGGCAAGCTCCTTTTCAATAGAGACCAAGCGGCGACCATCGGTAAAGATCCTCTCGGCCACGACGTATCCTAGCGACAAGATCAACACGGCAAAGGCCAGAGGTTCCAGTAACCGATACTCCGGAAGGCCGACAAACCCCCTCAGATTGGCATAGAGCGCGGCAACCCCCACTACGAGAAAGCCAACCGTGGAAATCCGGTGGGTCTGGATTCCGAACTTCTTCGCTGTGGCGGGAATGGCAACCACGAACACGATAAACAGAACGAATAACACCACCAGCACATTACTGAAGTGGATGAATCTGTAAGGCGATTTGGTAAAGAGCACTGCGCTGACTCCAGCGGCGCAGATCGGCAACTCCACCAGCAACAAGATTTGCAACAACCGGCGCACGATTCCACGACTCATTTCCAGGAAAAAAAGTAGTCCGGGAATGACGGTCACGTAGGAGAGAATAGCGATCAAATCGAGGCGGCTACCCCACAAGAATCGCGGGAGCATGTCGAACGCCGCTGGTGCATATGCCAGCATGCGAGCTCCCCACGCTATATTCAACAGGCCGAACCAGAGAAGGATGCGATTTACCCCGCGACCACGAATAGCAGAGATGGCGAACGCAATCAGGCCGACAAATAGAAACACGGTCCCCAGCATGATGGGGACAACCTGGTCGCGGAGCATCATAAGAACCCGCTCTTCCATGCATTCACCTTACTGAGGAGGCTAGCATCCCAGCGTCGCGAAGCGAAACCCTAAACACTCCGCCCCGGGCGTATCCACTTCCGCCACCCTCAATGAATGCAGTGGCGTACCGGTATCCCGTATATTTTCGTCGCTTACGTCCACGGGTAACTTCGCCTTCCCCACGGACCACTCAACTTTCGAGTTATGCACAGCAACCGGCAAGTTCCTTACCGACATCTCATGCTCCGTTTTGAAATGTAAGTTGCATGTAAGTAAGGAGTAGCAGAATGAAATACAAAGTTTTGAATCTCTGCGTATGCCTATGGGGACTGTTGGTTCTGGCAAATGCCCAAACCCCAGCGCAGCCCACCTCGACGCTAAGTGCTCAAACCTCGAATAACACCTCTGCTTGCTCGTCCAGTAGCTATGACGGCGGAGGCACAGCGGACCCTTCGTACTGCACAGTCTCCCAGATCTCTCAATTGACAACTGCCAGCGCAAACACCAACGCCCAGACGCAGGTTCTGAATCCCACGCCCGGCCATGTCTCCTCAATCTCTATCAAGACAAGCTATTTGTACTCGGGAGCCACAACCAGAATCATCTCCGCTTACCAGCCCTGGTTTGCGCCCGAAGGCTCAACCTACCCCGACTGCGAATACTACGGACCCGGCGGGAACGAAAGCTATTCTTTGCATCCCTGCACTGGATACAGCGAAAATGTCGCGGCCACCGTGAAATTACAGGATACGACCATGCACGAGGTGGGGTTCACGGATGTTAGTCCCGACTGGTATGGCAACTGTAATGGCGACGGCTGCAATAACGGAACGCCGCAAACTTTCCTCAATCAAACCATTATTACGGAAGCTGCCGATCTTGCTACCAGGGCCTCGGGTTATTTGGGGCTTATGATCATGATCGATAAAGGGCTCATCACCTCAGGAATGACGGCCACGAGCTATAGTGGCGGGAGTCCCGGTTGTCCGGCGAGCACAACTAACAGTGCTTGTGTGATCACGGCGTTGGAAGCGGCTTATGATTACATCGACCATAACTGGGGCCGTCAATCCTATTACTCTACCGACCCAGTCAGCGGCTATCCGATGACGTTGACTTTTATCGGTGAAAGCGACTTTCCAGGGGTGTGCTGGGAGGCGAGCGATGGCAGCGTGTGCAGCGGTCAAAGCCCCGTATGGTCGACCCTCAAATCGTATATGTCCAAATACGCAACACCCTACAAGATTGTCCAGGAGTGGAATGGCACTTTCGGAGAAGTTGACGGTGCTTATGCCTGGCCTCAGCCCCTTGCCTTCAACAACAGCGAACCGGGCAGCCAATTCTGCTGGGCTTGGCCCGGGTACTCGAATGGCGAGTGCGAATCCTACGACTACATCAGCTCCTATTACACGCTAGCTCAACAAGCCTACACCAGTAGCGGACAGATTCAGATGGGCACGTTTTTCGCCGGTTTTGATGGCAGCAACAATAACTACAATCACAATATTCTGGCGCGGCAGTGCGGCCAGCTCTTCCAATTCGAGGGCGGCTCCCAATCCACAGGAGCAATCGCTCAGGCGGGCTACAGCAGTTCAAAGCAGCTGCCCTGGATCCTTCTCGCGACATGGAACGATTACGGGGAGGGAACTAACATCGAGAATGGCGTCGATAACTGCTGGCGCATTTCCACTCCCACAATCGGCGGCACCGGTGGAACCACCGTAAGTTGGAGCGCCGATGCACTGTCTAGCCCTGTTACTTGCCCCTCCAGTTCAACTTGCACCTCCCCCACAACCATAGATCAGTTCAAAATCTGGTATGGCACTGGCGCGGGAGACCTTAATCTATCGGAGCAAAGCATCCTCCCGACCGGTTCGCACTGCACATCCAGCAGCGGCGTGATCAGTTGCTCGTTTAACCTCAGTAACGCAACCTATCCTCCCCCAGCGGGCAGTACTTGGTACATTTACATCCAGCAGATCGGCGCAGCCCTGACGTTCGATGAAATCAACGGAGGCGGAAATGGGAACGGGCCCCCAGTAGAGTACACGCCACCTGGAGACTGAAACACCCAAATGCCGTTTGATCGTTAATACCCAACGCAACAGACGGTGCCCCACTCATCGCGTTCTTTGCGATGAGTGGGATGCCACGTCCCACTTCCGCAATCTACACTCTGACCATTTCCCAAACAAAGACACACTGAGACTGTCTGAACCGAACCGTTCACAAATGTGCCCGCTAGAGAAAAAAATTAAACCCAGTTGTCCATATCACAACCCTGCTTTATCCTCAGTGCTAACGTAATTAGGGTTGGTTTTCCCTCACTGTAAATTTCTTGTAACCGTGCAGCCCGTCTTGGAGTCTACCTCGCATGACATTAACCAGCTTCGTCAGAAAGAGCGCGTTCCGCAACAAACGCCGCAGCATTCTGACCGTGCTCAGCATCACGTTCTCTCTCCTGCTCCTGACTCTGATGATGACCGTCTGGCACAGCTTCTATGTTGATAAGGGAGATGCTCAATCGGCCCAGCGCCTGATTACTCGCCATCGCGTTTCGTTGACCGAGAATATGCCGATTTACTACCGGGAAAAAATGCGCACCGTTCCAGGAGTCGTCGCGGTCGCTCCCACGCAGTGGTTTGGCGGATTGTACAAAGATGACAAGCCCGAGAATTTCTTCGCCCAGTTCGGCACCGATCCCGCGGAAATTTTCAAAGTGATGACCGACTTCAAAATTCCCGACGACCAGCTCGCTGCCTGGCAGCGCGATCAGGCCGGCTGCGTAGTGGATAGTGAACTGGCCAAGAAGTATGGATGGAAAATCGGTGATCGTATCGTCATCAAAGGCACCATCTTCCCGATGAATCTCGAGCTCACCATTCGCGGAATCTTCACCGCCCCACAGCCCACCATCACCGTTTACTTCAACCAGAAATATGTCGAGGAAGCAGTTCCCTTTGCCAAAGATCGCGCTGGCACTTTTGGCATTCTCGCCGATTCTCCGGACGACGTTCCCAAGGTCGCAGCCGCCGTGGATGCTATGTTCCGCAACTCTCCCGAGCCCACTAAAACGGAGAGCGAAAAAGCATTCCAACTCAGCTTCATTAATAGCCTCGGCAATGTGAAAGCGTTCATTTTGAGCATCTGCTTCGCGGTAGTGTTCGCGACCCTGCTCGTGTCCGCGAACACCATGGCCATGTCAATCCGCGAACGTACCCGCGAAGTTGCGGTCCTAAAAACACTGGGTTTTACCCGGCAATCGATTCTCCGGCTTTATGTGAGCGAATCCATTACCGTCGCTTTGGTTGGCGGCGTCCTGGGCTGCGTGCTGGCGGTTTTCCTGGTGATGGTTCTGAAGAATGCGCCTGGAATGGGATTCTTTTTCCTCGGGATGACTGTGACTATCCCGACCTTCCTGCTCGCCATGTTCGTCGCCGCGATGGTCGGATTTCTGAGCGCAATTTTACCTTCCTATCACGCCGCCAAGTTGGATATCGTGGAGGGCTTGCGCTACACCGGATAACGAGTAGCGAATAAAAACTATGGCGATTCCGATCAGCTATAACATCCGCAATCTGAAGCTGCGCAAAGGCCTCACCATCATGACCGCGCTGGGCATCGCGCTCACCGTCACCACGGCGGTTTTCCTGATGGCGCTGCTCGCAGGCCTGAATAAAGCTTTCAAGTCCAGCGGCGATCCGATCAACGTCCTCGTCATGCGCAAAGGCTCCACGGCGGAGCTTTCAGGAGGCTTCGACGCCAGCCTTTTTCCAACTTTGAAAACGCTCCCCGGCATCGCCAAAGACGCCCAGGGAGAGCCAATCGCCTCCGGTGAATGGGTGGTGGTAGTAGTGCTGCCTCGCAAAGATGGCACCGGTGAAGTCAACGTTTCAGTTCGCGGTCTCATGCCCGCAGGACTCACGCTGCGTCCCGGCGCAAAACTGCTCGAAGGACGCTGGTTTACACCAGGACAGCGTGAAGTAGTCATTGGAAACTCCATCCATAATCGCTTTTCTGGCACGAACGTCGGCGATACTCTCGACTTCGCCAAGGGCCAATGGAAAGTGGTAGGCGTGTTCGACTCCGGCGGCACATCTTATGATTCCGAAATCTGGGGCGACGTTAACCAGATCGCCGCCGACTTCGATCGCCAGGGAGGGTACGGGTCCGTCTATCTGCGTGCCACCGACCCGGTCGCAGCAGACGCGCTGAAAAACCGCGTCAGCGATGATCAGCGGCTTAAATTGGAAGGCACGCTCGAAACCGACTACTACGAAAAGCAGACCAGCTCCGGTGGACCAATCAAATTTATCGGAACATTTGTCGCAATCATCATGGCCATCGGCTCCAGCTTCGCCGCCATGAATACAATGTATGCCGCAGTCGCCTACCGCTCGCGCGAGATCGCAACCCTGAGAATCATCGGATTCTCCCGCCCCAGCATTCTCACGTCCTTCGTGCTCGAAGCGCTGTTACTCTCGTTGCTGGGAGCAATTGTGGGGATAGTCTTGATCTTGCCCTTCAATGGCATGAGCACCGGAATCGGCAACTCCCTAACCTTCAGCGAAACAGTTTTCAGCCTTCACCTGACCTGGGCAGTAGCGCTGGCAGCGGTTGGCTTTGCTTTAATCATGGGTTTGCTAGGAGGCTTCGCGCCCGCCTGGCACGCCGCGCGTCAGGACATCCTGACCTCGCTGCGAGCATAACGAATCTATAGTAAAGACGGGCTTGCCCCGTTTCACCGCCGGCACCCGAGATCCATATCGGGTGAATTTGTATCAAGCGCCAGTTTCGTATCAGGCGATCGGGTTAGCGATGCCATAATTCATTCGAAGTTGAGTGTCCTTTTTGGAGTGCTGTAGCATATTTTTCGTACAATTGACCCTGAACCAGGAACCAGTTGAAAGCGTAACTACACCAATGCCTACGGACCTAGGACCAACCGATACCAAGCACGACGACCTGCGAAGCCTGCGCATCGACCATTCCCTGCGCGCCGGCGGCGGCGAGCCGCCCGCGTGGTCGCGGCGTTTCATTCTGGGCGGAATCACCGTAGTCGTCCTGCTGGGAATCATCGCACTCGCCTATCGCTTCCTCGTACCTGATGCACCAGAAGTAGAAGTCGTGCGCGCCACCGCCGAAGGCAGCGATGTTGCCGGCAGCACCGTGCTTTCAGCGAGCGGATACATCGTCGCGCACCATAAAATCAGCGTGAATTCCAAAGTCACCGGCCGCGTCGCTTGGATCGGCGTGGAAAAAGGCGACAAGGTAAAAGAAGGACAAGTTCTGGTGCGCTTGGAAGACGAGGAATACCGCGCCCAGTACGAACAGGCCCGAGGTGCTGCGGAGAGTGCCAAAGCGCGTTTGCTCGAACAGCAGAACGGCTCTCGCCCCGAAGAAATCCAGCAAGCGGAGCACAATCTTTCCGAGGCGCGGGCGACCGCGGTGAATGACAAAATTAATCTGGATCGCACCCGTGATCTCGCCGCCCAGGGAGTGATGTCCAAGCAGAATCTGGACGATGCCATCGCCAAGAATGATGCCTCTCAGCAGAGAATGAACTCCCTCGAGCGGGCTTTCCGCCTTATGCAACTCGGCCCGCGGTCGGAAGAAATTGACCGTGCCAAAGGCGATTTTCTCCAAGCCGAAGGTCAGATGGCATACGCCAAGTCCCAACTCGACGCGACCGTGATCCGCGCACCTGTGAGTGGGACGATTCTCGATCGCACCGCTGAAAAAGGCGAGCTCGTCACTGCTCAATTTGCCAGCGGAGCCGAAGGCGGTCCACGCGGTTCGGTAGTGTCGCTCGCGGACTTGAATGATATTCAGGTCGAACTCGATATCGCGCAAGATGACTTCGCCAAGCTGTCGCCAAAACAGGAGGGCATCGTCACCCTCGATGCATTCAAAGATCGCTCCTACAAAGGCGAGATCGCCGAAATGTCGCCGGAAGCGAATCGCCAGAAAGCAACCGTCCAGGTCAAGGTTCAGATTCTGCAACCCGATGCCTATCTGCGCCCGGAAATGAACGCGACCGTGCAGTTCAAGGCCAAGACCGACGACACCAAAAACACCGGCTCGAAGCAGAATTATGTCTTTGTTCCCTCAACCGCACTGCGCGATAAAGACGGGGCGAAATTTGTATTGCTCGCTTTCAACGGCAAGGTTCTCCGACGCGAAGTTCACGTGCAGGGCCAGCGTTCGGGAGGCTATCTGGTGGATTCGTTAGTAGGCGGCGAAAGTGTAATCACCGTAGGGCCCGCGGATTTACAGGACGGGCAAAAGATTCGTATCAAGGGGCAATCATGAGTGCAACAACACAAACGCCGAAGCAACCAGCCGTGGGCAGCAAAGTGGTCCAGGCGCGTAGCGTCAGCAAGGTTTTCAAACGCGACGCCTTCCAGGTAACCGCGCTCGACAATGTCTCCATCGATATCGCCGAAGGCGAATTTCTCGCCCTGATGGGACCTTCAGGATCAGGCAAGACGACGCTCCTGAATATGATCGCCGCCATCGACCGTCCCACCTCCGGCGAACTGCTGGTCATGGACAAAAATATTTTCAGCCTCAATGACGGAGATTCCGCCAAGTGGCGTAACACGCATGTGGGCTACGTCTTTCAGACTTTCAATCTCATCCCGGTGCTCACCGCGTTTGAAAATGTCGAACTGCCGCTGCTGCTGACCAAAATGACACCGCAGCAACGCCGCGATCACGTAATGACCGCGCTCAAACTCGTCGGCCTCGAAGATCGCGTCCATCACCTTCCCAAACAGTTATCCGGTGGACAGGAGCAGCGCGTGGCCATCGCCCGCGCCATCGTCGGCGATCCCACGCTGATTCTGGCCGACGAGCCGACCGGCGACCTCGACAGCACCTCAGCCACCGACATTCTGGAAATTCTCAAGCGCCTGAATGAAAGTTTTCACAAAACAGTTGTGATGGTCACGCACGATCCGCACGCAGCCCAGTACGCGCACGTAACCCGGCATCTTGAAAAAGGAAGACTCTTGCCGGCGTAGGAAAACTTTCTAGAACCTGTCATCCCGACCCTGAGCGAAGCCGAAGGGGAGGAGTGCGCAGTTTGGTTGCGATTAATATTCGCTCAGCCTCGCTCCTCAGGCCGTTCTTCGAGAGGCAATCGAATCCACTGCCATCTCGCTCTCGCTGATCCACTCCCAAACACGCCGCCCGCGGTCGTTGTTCAGGCTCCGCGCCTCACCATAGTCCACCAGGCGATTCAGAACCGTCGTCACCGAGGCCAGGGGATCCTTGTGTCGCGCCAAAATATCCGGTGCATATCGTTCCAGCTCCACGCAAACCTCGCGTGCTCCCAGAGGACGACGGATTTCCATCAGCACCCTTCGGCATGCCTTGGTGAAACCAGGCTGCCGTCCATTAGGCTTGCGATCGATCAGCTCCAGCAAGTCGTCGCCCAGCACCTGGTCGCCAAAAAGATTCGCCAATCCAGCAATGGTCTGCTTCACCGTGCCAATCCGTTTCATAATCTCGGCGCGCTGCCGCATTAGCTGTAGCAGTTCTTCGTGTGCTGCCTTCACCACTTGCTGGGCTGAAATGCTACTGGCTTGAGCTTCTATTCCATGCGCTTGCAAGCCATCATGGCCGTTCTTCCTGACTTCCATAAATGCCCCCAGTAAATAGTCGACGAGATTCCACGACTCGTCCTCTAATACGGAAAACGATCCCACGAAGTTCCGTTGAGAGTTGGACTCGCTACCTGAAGAAAGGTTATCGGAGAAAAGGGGAAGGTTTGTGTGGCGCGGACACTTATCCCCGGCCCTTGTCGTTGCAGTTGCCCCTCAAGCAGTCAGGACGCACCCTAGCAGCTGCATCCGCCGAAGGTTTCGCTGACACAAGCTGTCCTGGGCGCAGTCGAAGGGATTGTCGGCGCCACATTAAAGCATTACGGGCTAGCCCATTACAGTCGTATGCTCCGGTCGAATCTTGTAGATCACGCGGACCTCTCCCGGCTTTGCATACGGATATTTATCGACCCCCATATATTTCTTCGCCATTTTGTCGATGTGGTGGTCGGCGCCGTCTTCTGTAATCTCAACCACAGTACCGCGAATCTCCATATAACGATAGGGATTGTCGGGATCGATAATGGCCAGCGCAACTTTCGGATTGCGGCGCACATTGCGATCCTTCTGCCGGCCGCGGGCCGAGTTGAAGATGACATGCTGTCCATCGAAGTCGCACCAGACGGGAGTGACCTGAGGCCCTCCGTCAGGCATGATGGTCCCCAGACTGGCGAAAGCGCGCTTCTGGAAAAGGTCGAGATATTTTTCGGGAATCACGTGAGACATCGCAGGCTCTCCTTAGGTCAAATAGAAAGGTTAAATCAAAATGTTGAATCGAATATTGAATCAAAATGATGGCTGATTGATTGCCGCCCCGATTATAGATGCCGGAGGCAGCTTTGGGTTTCGTCCTATCCGGTGGCTATCCCCTGAAAACCCACCAGTCCTGCCTATGAGGGGACGGGCTTGTGTGGGGGCGGGGACCTCGCCCGTCCAGCCGAGCAAAGCTCGGCCCCCTACCCCGCCCTCCGCAGCTCCCCCGCAATCCGAGGCAGCACCGCCCGCAGCAACGCAATAAAATGTCCCATCACCCGCCGCCCCACCTCCAACACTTCGTCGTGCACCAGCGCCTTATCCAGAATTCCTGCCGCCATATTCGTCACGCACGAGATTGCCAGAACATTCATCCCCATATGCCGAGCCGCAATTGCCTCGGGCACAGTCGACATCCCCACCAGATCCGCTCCAATGGTTCGTAAAAATCGAATTTCCGCCGGAGTCTCATAACTCGGCCCGGCCAGCGCCGCATAAACGCCTTCTCGCGGAGGAATACCAAGCCTTTGACCCTCCTCCAAAGCGATCTCGCGATAGCGCTTGGCATATGTGTAAGTCATGTCAGGAAAGCGTGAGCCGAAACGTTCATCGTTCACGCCCGTCAGCGGATTCTGCCCCTGCAAATTGATGTGATCGCGAAGAATCACCAGCGCGCCCTGTCCATACTCGGCGTTAATTCCTCCAGCGGCGTTGGTCAGAATCAAAGCCCGCACACCAGTTCGCGCCAGCACGCGAGTAGGAAAAGCCACCTCAGCAGCGGAATAGCCTTCATAAAGATGCACTCGTCCCTGCATCACCGCCACCGGCACATCGCCGGACTTCCCAATCACCAATTGTCCAGCATGACCAACCGCCGTCGACCGCGGAAATGTAGGAATGTGAGCGTAAGGAATGCGAACCGCGTCGCCAAGATCGTCAGCAAACGATCCCAACCCCGAGCCCAGCACCAGCCCAATCTGCGGACGCAATGCAGTCTGCGACAGCACAAATGCAGCCGCGGATTCAGCGCGATTAAAGAGGTCAGGAGTCATTTCATTTCGAAGTCAGAATAATGACAAGCTTCAAACAATGCGCGAATATGATCAGACCACAAATGAAAACAATGATGCGCCCTTCCACTGGCATGGGCACCGTCCCGTACCTCACAGGCCCGCCACGATATGCGTAGAACATTATGCCAACGGCCACAGCGCATCCGAGCAGATTCTGGAGCAAAGAACTACTCATACCGTGAGCACTCCACCGGAATTCCATTTCTCAGAAGTGCTTCTCAAACTCAGCAAAAGCTCGCTCTAGTTGCCATTCCACGCGAGCACGCTCACTCGCCCCAATCAATTTCTGACATTTTCCAGAAACGCGGTCGCCTGCAGTGTTGTCATTCGCACAAGCCTCCACTCGCCGCAACTCCCGTTCATCGCTCCCCGCGCCGCCCCACAGACTATCACCCGGGATAAAACTGTGTTCCAAACTCGCCCGCGCCATCCGTTTCAAATCACCATACGATAGCCCATAAGTCTCGACCGCCCGCAGATACTCATGCGTCATATCGCTGCGCGAAACACCCTCATCGTCCGTAGCCAGCGCCACCGGCACCCCATATTTCATATACACCGGCAATGGATGCTCATCGCCCTTGACACCCAGAATCACATCATTCGAAGTCAGACAAATCTCGACCAACACATTCTTTGCGGCCATCTCCCGCAGCAACCCAAACGGATCATCCTCGCTCATCACCGCAACGCCATGCCCAATCCGCTCCGCGCCAGCGCGCTCAATCGATTCGCGAATATGAAATCTCAAGCCCTCTGGAGGCACCAGTCCCATCCACAATTCATCGGCATGCAACGACACATGCGTCGCCGGATAAAACCTGCGCAGAGCCTCAATCATCTGCATATGCAAATCAAAATCATGCATCGGGACGTAATAATCTTCCGGCATCACCAGGTTAAATCCCACAAATCGCGGATCAGCCTTGGCCAGCTCAAAGCCCAGCACTATCTGCGCAAACACCTGCTCCCGCGGCAACCCGCGCAGCACCTGATACAAGTAATGGATCGCAACCTCACATCCCGGCAAAGCTTGAGCCGTGCCGCAATGCAGCAACTCTTTTTTCCGCGCCTCATCGGAGTCGAGTTGCCGACGAACTGACGCGACTACATCCGCCATCCCACTAGCCAGCAGCTTCTCGCGGAGCCTGCCAAAATCGCCGATCGTCGATCCGGCGCCCCATCCAATCTTCGATCCCAAAGTCGCCGCCTGCATCCCATCCGCCGTGTGCATCAGTTCCACATATTGCAGATGATCCGCCGCCGCCCGCGACGCCACTTCTGCTAGCGCTTCTCCGATGTGCCTGTCAAACGCCGGACCAAACTTATCGAACGTAGCAAAAAAATGGTCGTGGCCAGATTCCTCCGCCGGATGCCAGTTCCGCATCGACCACGCATCCACCAGTTGGTCGTAAAGAATCTGATCCTTATAAGCGCAGCGCACCGACGGATCATTCTTGTAAGCCTCGCAAGAATCGCACGCGGCGCGAATCAGCTTCGAAGTGCTGCGGTCCACACAAAGCGCATTCTCCGACGCCCAATCAATCATGCTCTCCGCATAGATCGCCCCATACAGGTGGACATGCAAATCGCCACCCTTGGGCATAGCCTGTAAAAATGCCAGCAGTAAGCCCGGCTGATGCCGCACCGATTCCAGATACTTTGACGTCTTTTCTTCAGCGCTCTGCCCCACCGCGACCGTAGTCAGCGCGGCCAACCACAGCAAGCCAACCCAAGCCCAGCCAAAGCAATCCCGCCAAACGACGCTAGAAATCTTCACCCTTCGCATGAAAACGCCTCCAACCGCAAGCCCGAGTATTGTAGTGGAACAGCAAGCAAGCCTTCCCCTGTAACCTCCGTGCTCCCAGTGGTAAAGATTCTTCGAGACCCAAGCAGCGACAATCAATCATGCCCAGGATGCGAATATCCAGCATTCATGCCCATAAGCTGCCGATTTGCACAACGGAATCGCAAGGCGGCGGGAAAGACACTACCGCGTCGAAGCCCAGAAAAACCGCATGAATGCTGGGGATTTTAGATTCCTATATCAGCAGTTGCACAATTTCCGCGTCACCCGCCTGTGCATGAGCTGCACCCGCTTGATAAATAAGCATTTATAGACGCGTGTTTTTCATTGACGTAAAAAATAGGCGTGTTAAAACCATAATCGTTCTTTGACACGTTCTGAAGTTTTTCCGGTTGGTGCAGCGTCCGGGGCTCAAGCGAAGTCACTCAGACAACCGCGAGGTGAGTTTGGGAGGGCAAGCAAGGGTCTATAGCTAAGCGCTGGTCGAGAAGAACAAGAGCCAATGACAAAGGCAGGATAGAGTCCCGAGGCGTTGAACTGATTTATCCGGTTGGCGGTGAGCCCGGAGCCCGAGCAAAGATCGGCTTGCAATGAACCCGCAAGGGAGTTGCAGGAAAAGGTCAGCAAGGGTCTAAACGCGAGCTACTGGCCGAGACGAATGAGATCAACATCACCTCGGGACTCTCTATTTCTACAAAGAGATCTCCGCAGATAAATCTCGCAACTCCTCCTATACATAGTCATCTCTGAGGGATTGTCATCCTGAGCGAAGCAGAGGAACCTCATGCTTCCTCACCGTCATGCCTCGTTCCCGCAAATAGCCACGGGGTCGCCGAATCAAACCGCTTTAGCTGACGGCTGAGGGCTGAAAAGCTGACGGCTCCCTACAGCGGAATATTCCCATGTTTCTTCGGCGGATTCTTATCCCGCTTATTCTCCAGCATGGCCAGCGCCTGAATAAGCTTTTTGCGAGTCTCCCGCGGCTGAATCACCGCATCGACAAATCCGCGATCCGCCGCCACATAAGGATTCGCGAACCGTTCGCGAAATTCTTCAATCTTCTCCTGCCGAGCTGCGTCGCGATTTTCCGCTCCGTCCAGTTCGCGCTTGTAGACAATATCGACGGCGCCCTCCGGACCCATCACCGCAATCTCAGCGCTAGGCCAGGCGTAGTTCACGTCGGTGCGAATATGCTTCGAAGCCATCACGCAATAAGCGCCACCGTATGCTTTGCGCGTGATTACCGTCACTTTAGGCACAGTAGCTTCCGCAAATGCATACAGCAGCTTCGCGCCATGCCGGATAATTCCGCCATATTCCTGCTGCGTGCCCGGCAAAAATCCCGGCACGTCTTCAAAGGTTACCAGAGGAATATTGAAGCAATCGCAGAAACGCACAAAACGCGCGCCCTTCACCGAGGCATTGATATCCAACGTGCCCGCCAGCATCGCCGGCTGATTGGCCACGATCCCGACCGGCTTCCCATCGAGCCGCGCAAACCCAACCACAATATTCTTGGCGTAGTGCTCGTGAATTTCGAAAAAATATCCATCATCGACCACCGTATGAATCACGTCTTTCATGTCATACGGCATGTTCGATTGATCGGGAATCAGCGTGTCAAGCTTCTCATCCAGTCGATCGATTGGATCGCCGCAAGCCTTCCGCGGAGGATCGTCCAGATTATTCGAAGGAATAAAACTCAACAGCTCGCGCACCATCGACAGACACTCCGCATCGTCGTGACACATAAAATGCGCCACGCCAGAAGTTTCATTGTGAGTATGCGCGCCGCCCAGCTGATCTTTGGTGACCTCTTCATGCGTAACCGTCTTAATCACGTCTGGACCAGTAATAAACATGTAAGAGGTCTGATCGACCATCAAAATAAAATCGGTAATCGCCGGAGAATAAACCGCCCCGCCCGCGCACGGCCCCATAATGGCCGAGATCTGCGGCACCACTCCGCTATAAAGCGTGTTGCGCAAAAAAATATCGGCATAGCCGGCCAAAGACATCACACCTTCCTGAATGCGCGCGCCGCCCGAATCATTCAGCCCAATCACCGGAGCGCCCATCTTGGCCGCCAGATCCATGATCTTGACGATCTTTCCCGCATTGGCCTCAGAGAGCGAACCGCCGAACACAGTGAAATCCTGCGCAAAAACAAAAACCAGCCGGCCTTCCACGCGACCATAACCAGTGATAAAGCCATCACCGTAAAATTTCTGCTCAGCCATGCCAAAGTCGTTGCAGCGATGCGTAACCAACTTGTCAGTCTCTTCGAACGTGCCCTCGTCGAGCAGAAACTCGATCCGTTCCCGCGCCGACATCTTGCCCTCTTTATGCTGGCGCTCCCGCCGCTTCGCGCCGCCGCCTTCGAGCGCCATCTGATCACGCTTTTTCAGTTCCGCAATTTTCTCTTCGAGTTTCATAGGCGACAGATTATAAGGGACGGAGCAAAGACGAGCGAGCTAAGACGTCAGCTGAATAGAACGCTCAGGGCAAATAGACGACAATCCCCAGAGCTTTAGCTATTTTCTTCATGGCGCCATCGAGCGTCCACAATTGCGTTCCAGGAGTCATCAGACACGACGCCAACAGATGCGCGTCCGTGAGGCCAATGCCCTTCGCGTAGAGCGCGCGACTCTCAACCATGTGGCGCACCTCGCCAAGTTGCGCCACTTTTACTTCGAGCAGCGCTTCCAGTTCTTCAAGCCGCTTACGCCGTTTGCGCAATGATCCTAGAGCAATCTCCGCTACGATAAACGGATGCATCACAATTTGTCCTTGGCTGAGGATTTTCTCCATCTCCGGATTGCCCCCGCGCAGATAATCAACCCAGACTGAGGTGTCGGCCAAAATCACAGATCACAAATCTCCCACCCTCAAGCGTTTAATATCTTTCAGGTCTGGCTCCGTTCCACCGACCGCAGCAAGTCTTTGCGACGCGCCAAGGTGAATCAAAGCCTTCAAAGACTCCCGGAGCAATGCCGTTCGCTCCGTAACGCCTGAAAATTCCTGGGCCTTACGTACCAGATCATCGTCAAGTGCCACAGTCGCTCTCATGCCAAAACCTCCAAGCACCAATTATAGCACTAATTGGTGATTTTCCCGGTGATAACTCCACCTCAGGTTCTAGTGGCTGCGGCGTCCAACAGGTTCAAAAACTCGACCTTTTTCTCCGCCGGCAAAAACGACGCCTCAAACGAATTGCGCGCCAACTCGCGCAGATGTTCATCTGTAAAGCCGAATGCCTCCTGCACCAGCGCATATTCTTCGACCAGCGAAGTGCGAAACATAGCAGGGTCGTCGCTATTCAAAGTCAGCATCAATCCCTGATCAAAATACCGCCGCACCGGATGCTGCGCCAATTCCGCACAGCAGCCCGTTCGCAGATTGCTGGTCACGCAAATTTCAATCGGAACCTGCCGCTCTGCCAACTCTTCGATCAATTCCGGATCCCGCCCAGCAGTCAGCCCATGCCCAATACGTTCCGCCTTAAGGTTCAGCGCGCCCCAAATCGATTCCGGCCCAGCACTCTCACCCGCATGAGCCGTAAGATGAAGACCAGCTTCCGCGCCCCGCGTATAAACTCCCGCAAACCATTCGGGAGGCCCAGCCTTCTCATCGCCGCCGATGCCAAAAGCAATTACATTGCGATCGCGAAATCGAATAGCGAGATCAAGCACACTCTGCGCTTTATCCGCACCGAATTGCCGGATGGCGTCGAATATCCATAACAGAGAAACGCCAAACTCTTTTTCTCCGCGCCGGCGTCCACGCTCCAAGCCTTCGAAAATTGCGGCGAAATCCTGTTTGCGCCAGAGGCAGACGCCCACCGAAACAATGACCTCCGCATGCAGAACATTCTGCGCTTTCAACCGCTCCATTAGCCGGTAAGTAATCAGCTCGTAGTCTTCCGGCGTCCGCAAATGTCCCGTCACATCCTTGAAAGCCGAGAGGAAGCCCGCGAAGTCCTTGTAGTTATAAAGCCGCTCCACTTCGGCGAGCGCGGCTCCATCCATCGAGTGAAGCTGACGAAGCTCAAGCAAGGTAGAAGGCTCGATCGAACCCTCGAGATGCAAATGCAACTCCGCCTTTGGAAGCGACAGGATGAAGCGAGATGGCTCCGAAGGCATACTGCGATTCTAAAGGATTGTGAGGCTCGATGATCTGATCATCCAACTACTTTGTTTTCACGAACTCACTGTGGTGACGACTATAGAAGATGTAGATCATGAGACCAATGATCAACCATGCAAAAAAACGAAGCCAAGTAAGAATTGGCAAGCCGGACATCAACAAGACGCAGAAGAGCACGCTCAACACTGGCGCGATAATACCGCCGGGCGCGCGGAAACCGCGATGGCGATGAGGATCTCGATACCGCAGAATAATTACGCCGATCGACACCAGGACAAATGCAAAAAGGGTTCCGATGTTAGAGAGATCGGAAAGAGTCCCGATGTCGAGAATCCCAGCGGGGATACCTACTACAAATCCAGCAATCCAAGTCGCGGTTGCAGGAGTTCGAAAACGGGGATGAACACGACCGAACAACTTCGGCAGTAAGCCATCGCGGGACATCGAAAACCAGACGCGGGCCTGTCCGAGCTGGAATACCAGCAGCGATGAAATCATGCCCATCATTGCGCCGAACAGAACGCCAAGTTCCACCCACCGTAGCGTGTTCGAGTGCGTTGAGGCGGTAAGAGCCTTCAGACTGTTTGCAACTGGCGCAGCGTCGTCAAGCATCGACTGCCAAGGAACCACTCCGGTAAGAACCACTGCTACGCCAATGTACAAAATGGTGCAAACCACAAGCGTAGCAATGATTCCGATTGGCAGATCTCGCTGCGGGTTACGCGCTTCTTCAGCAGCTGTTGATACAGAATCAAACCCAATGTACGTAAAGAAAATTATAGAGCCGCCAGTAAGAACTCCCGACCATCCCATGGGAGCAAACGGGTGCCAGTTGGCGGGATGAATGTAATGAGAGGCTGCAATGATGAATGCGAGAATGGCAGCGATTTTTAGAATCACCATCGCGTTATTCGCTTCCGCCGATTCGCGAATGCCGCGCACTAGAATGACTGTAAGAAACATCACCACCAGGAATGCCGGAATATTAAACCCGAAATGTAGGCCAGGAGTATATAGCACATTGTTTTGCAGGTCCGTCAGTCCAGCAGGTAGATAGGCAGGAACAATCCATCGCAATGCAGGATGCAAACCAAACCAGTCGAACATATCCACCAGATGCGCCGAAAAGCCGACGCTCACGGCCATATTGCTCACTGCGTATTCGAGGATGAGATCCCAGCCGATGATCCAGGCAATCAGCTCGCCCATGGTCGCATAGGTGTACGTATAAGCACTCCCTGCGATCGGGATCATCGATGCCAGTTCTGCATAGCAGAGAGCAGTAAAGGCGCAGACAATCGCCACCAAGACCAGGGACATCGCCAACGCCGGACCGGCGCCGGGTCGCCCCAGTGTAGCGTGGTGTCTGATTAAGTAGTCGAGCAGAGGCGCATTGAGAATCGATGAAGTATCAAATTTTTGTCCGGCGATCGCCGTGCCGATTACTGTAAAAATTCCGGACCCAATCACCGCACCGATACCCAAAGCCGTCAACGAAACGGGACCGAGGGTTTTCTTGAGTTTTCGGTCCGGATTTTCCGAATCCGAAATCAGTTTGTCGATCGATTTACAACAAAATGCCTGAGTATTGGAAGTACGAACAACGCCGACGCCGGGGGCTGGCTCAGTGGATGATTGCGACAAGAGTTCGTTGTCTCCTCACGGTCGTCTCTTTACGACGGAGTCGGGCATGGGAGCGAACCCATGCCCGGCATTGCTCACAGCTCAGGCTAACGGGTTACCGTTTCGCCTGGCCGCGTGCCAGCTTTTTCACCTTGCGCTTTTTCGATCCGCGCGCGTAGTCGCGGGGCTTCTTCGGCTTCTCCGCTTTGCTCTTCTTGCGGGAGGCTCGTTTGCTCTTCTTACGTTCTTCTTTCGTTAGCTTCTCTGTGTTTGCCATAATTGCGGTTAGTTTCCTCTGTTATTCAATTTTCTAAATCTCTAATTCTCAAAGACCATTTTACGAGGATCAACCTGACTGCGCGCCAATTGCGCGTAATGTTCAGAACGGCGGAAAGCGATCCAACGATCCCCAGCATTCAATGTCATCGCTCCACCACACCGGTCCGTCCTCATTCGTCTGAATCACGCGTGCATGCGCCAACGCTGCAAATTCGAGATACGGCCACGTCTTACTTTTTGGATCGCGCACCTTCATGGCCTCGGTCTGCATACCAAACCAGGTCTTACAGTCTTTCGCGTTATTCGGATTGGCCACGTGTTTCGGGTCTTGAGGGAACTTCGTGTAAAAGTTGAAAATTTGCAGTCCGATCGGTTCCCGCTGCCCGTCCGAGTTCATGACCTGCATCTCGATCACGAGCGCATAAACATCAACCGGATTGTTGGTCCCAACTTCCGTGTCATGATGAAGCCGGAGCAGCGTGGGCAGGCCATTAAGGATGTGGTAAGGTTCCCCGCCGCTCTGCGGATCAGCCGGCGCCTTGTCGGTAGTCGCCTCTGCATTTGCCGCTGGACTCCGCTGCGTTTGTAGCTGCTTGCCTTGCGCGAAAACTAGAGTTGCCGACAACATCCCCAGCATCGCCATCTGACCCAATTGTGTGAGATTTCCCACTCTACTTCTCCCGGACTCGTAGTTACTCGACGCTATCTACGCCTTCTCCAACTGCGCGTAACGCTCCACCAACTTCTTCAAACCGAAGCGAGGGAATTGTACCGTAATCTTGGCGTCTTCCCCATTCCCTTCGCGTTGATACACGGTCCCCTCGCCATATTTCGGATGCTTAACCTTCTGCCCGGGACGAAATCCCCGCCTGCCCATAGGCTCGTCAGGCACCAGCTTCGGGACGCTAAATTTCTTGCCGCGTGACGCAAAGAATTCGGCAATATTGTCAATGGAGTTGTAGTTTCGCAACGGAGTCTGCGTCTTAGGCTTCACCCGCTCCGGATTCCAAGCAGCGCTCTGGTCCTCATCCTCATAAGAATAATAATGAGCGCCTTGTTCGTGCGGCCGCGGGCGACTCGCCCGCGAAAAGCCGGCAGCAGAAGATGAAGATGCCGAAGACGATGATCCCCGCCGTCGCGATCCACCCATCTCCTCTACCAACGACGGAGGAACTTCCTCCAAAAACCGCGAAGGCACGCTAGCCTCAGGCATGTCCGTCCCGTAGCGCCGCCGGTAAACAGCGCGCGACAAAACCAGCGTATCCATCGCCCGCGTCATGCCAACGTAGCAAAGCCGCCGCTCCTCTTCGATCGCATCCGGCTCCAGCATCGTCCGCGAATGCGGAAACAATCCTTCTTCCATCCCCGCCAGCACCACCAGCGGAAACTCCAATCCCTTGGCCGCATGCAGCGTCATCAAAGTAATCTGCGCATGCTCGTCATATTGATCGGCATCGCTAACCAGCGCCGCATGATCAAGGAACTGATCCAGCGTCTCCCCGCGATCGCGCGAATCCATCGCCGCATTCACCAACTCGCGCAAGTTTTCAATGCGCGAGTAAGCCTCCGGCGTGTCTTCTTCTTCCAGTTGCTTGATGTATCCCGTCCGATCGATCAGGAACTTAAGAAGCTCCGCAGTATTAGCCGCCGCCCCGGGAGTGCGAAAAGCAGTATCGGCAGCAGCGATCGTCTCGTCCGTCACGCCGGCATCCGTCACATCAGTGGAGAGAGGGGCGCCGCCGCCCGTCGCCTCATCCTCCGCAGCATCGCCAGCGGCAAAATCAAAGCTAAAGTTCCCAGGATCAAAATCCGTGCCCTCGTCGACCGACATAGAACGGGCTTGTGTGGAAAGGGCTTGTGTGGGGACGGGCGTCTCGCCCGTCCAAGCCGAGCGCAGCTCGGCCCCGTCCCCAGCTTCCAACTTCGTCTCAGCTTCCACCCGCTCAACAAAAGTCCCCGCCAGCATCGCGCGCCCATCTTCCACCAGATCGCGGAAGCTCTTCAGCGCCGCCAACGCCCGCGCCGGCAACAACTGCCGAGTAATCGCCTCGCCCACCGCGCCCCACATCGAGAATCCAGTTTCAAGCGCAAGCCGTTCCAGCATCTCAATCGTCGTCTTGCCAATCCCGCGGACCGGAGTATTAATCACCCGCAGCAACGACACCGAATCATCGGGATTCAACACCACCTTCAAATACGAGATCAGATCCTTAATCTCAGCCCGCTCATAAAACGAAAACCCGCCCACCACGTGATACTTCAACCCATAGCGCCGCATCGCCTCTTCGAACAGTCGCGACTGCGAGTTCGTCCGATAAAGCACCGCCGCACGCGCCGTCTCGCCGCTTTCGCCCGCCTGCCGCACGTATTTGTTGATGGTGTCGGCCGCAAACAACGCCTCATTTTCTCCATCCGGAGCCTCGTAATATCCCAGCTTCGCTCCGCCCTGCCGTGCCGTCCAAAGATTCTTGCCCTTGCGCCGGACATTGTTCGCCACCACCGCCGACGCCGCGCCCAGAATGTTTTGGGTCGAGCGATAGTTCTGCTCCAGCCGCACAATCTTCGCCTCCGGAAAGTCGCGCTCAAATTCCAGAATGTTGCGAATGTCGGCCCCGCGCCAGGAATAGATCGACTGATCCTCATCTCCCACCGCGCAAACGTTGTGCCGATCGCCCGCCAGCAGCCGCATCAACTCATATTGCGGACGATTCGTATCCTGATATTCATCAATCAGCAGATACTGAAAGCGCCGGTTGTAATATTCGCGAACCGCCGCAACCGACTTAAGCAGCCGTGTGGCTTCGAGCAACAAATCGTCAAAGTCCATCGCGTTCGCCTTGAGCAGCTCCTTGCGATATTCCTCAAAAATGTGTGCAATCTTCTCCGACTTAGGATCCGCCGATTGCAAATAAATTTCCTGCGGATCGAGCATGTGATTCTTGGCCCACGAAATCCGCGAAAGCACATTGCGAGGAGTCAGTTGCTTGTCGTCCAGCCCCAACCGACGCATGATCCCCTTAACCACCTGCTGCTGATCGCTCTCATCGTAGATAACGAAATTCTTAGTGAGCCCAATCGGAGGCTGTCCCGGCACCGTAGAAGGAATCCGCAAAGCCTCAACATCCCGCCGCAGCGTCCGCACGCAAAAAGAATGAAAAGTAGAAATCACCGGCTTGGCGATGCTAAGTCCGCCGACAAGTTTTTCGACGCGCTCCGCCATCTCCGCCGCAGCCTTATTAGTGAAGGTCATGGCCAGGATCGACTCCGGCATCACACCCATCGTCTCGATCAAATAAGCAATGCGAAACGTAATGACGCGAGTCTTCCCGCTGCCCGCCCCAGCAAGGATCAGCACAGGACCCTCGGTGGTCTCAACTGCTTCGCGTTGTTGCGGATTTAACTCGTCCAAAAACGACAAAAGAGAATGGCTCCGAAATGCACTAGAGGGATTTTACAGGAAGGTTAAGAGGGAGCCTCTTCGATGAATGTTTGAATCTAGGGCCGCATACGTCGGCTTTTTCTGCGAACGCTTTCTCCAAACCTCAAGGTCGGTCGACGTGCCGTAGTGGTTGACTAACCCTGGCTTAAGCGCTCGCAACTCATGCTGCACTCGGTGCCCGGTTCGAGGGTAGATGCTCGTGAAATGAAGGGACGCTCCATCCCATCGAGTACCTGAAATCTTGAGTTCCGTTCCATCATCCTCGTCAATTCCGCTCACCACAAAGTGCCCCTCAACTACTGCAATCTTATAGATTACCGAAGTCTCTGAAATTGGATTCTCAACCTCTTGCCAAGTCCCAACGAACGGATGGTTGTAACGAACAAGAACCCGGAATTTTTCCTCCGAATCCTCCCAGGTCCCCACCAGAGCGTTGTTCGAGCGCACTCTTACTCCGATTGCAGACCGGATTTTGTTCCTGGCGGACTTTTTCATGAAGCGACCTCGATAACTTTGTTGCCAATATTCCCAACTAAAATGCGCTCACTTCCCACTGAAACTCTCGAAACTCCGCAAGCTTTCCGAAGTCTCGTTCGTTGGTCGTGATCACTCGAAAACCCATTCGCGCGGCACTCATTGCTATCAACGCATCATTTGCCAGACGCCCTTGCCCGATCTTCTCGTAGCCATATTTAGACGCCAAACGCGACAGCACCCGTCCCGTTTCAGTCCAGTCCCCGAGGTTCGGAACCAATATCCTCTTCATACGATCAAATTCGCGCTCCATCCGTTCCAGAGAGTGCAGAACACGACCCGATGCGCCTGCGTATAGTTCTTCCAGGACCACCGCACTCAGCCAAAGCGGAGTGTCCACCGACGACCGCCTCAGCTCCAGGACAGCCCGGTCGCCTCTCCGCATCTTGGAGATATAAACGGAGGAATCGAGCAACGCGCCCTTCATCTAACGGTCCAGCTTGCCGAAAACGTCTTTAATCTTGCCGCCGCTCCTGAGGAAACGCTCGGTGGCCTGAAAAGCCAATCGGTTACTCTCATGCTCGGTGATCAGGAAATCCAATGCGCGTTCGATCGTTTCGGTCTCAGTCTTCGCGCGTAATACTCTTTGAGCGCGCTTGATTTTCACAGAATCCAACTGAAAGTGTTTATGCACGCGACTACTTGACGTGGCCATGGAAGTCACCTTTACTACGAAATTATATCACGGTGTGTACACAATTCATGAAATTATGTACATAGCTGAAAGACTAAAATAGCTAACTATGCAGCTGTTATGGTGCTGGCGTTGTAAATGCGAAGCAGCCATGCTCGATCCGGCGGAGTTCCGCCAGGTTCTGTCAAAGCGAGATCTGACCAAACACAATTTGAGAGGGCAGTTCGCAGACCTTCTGGCAGAGTATGAGAAAGTCACAGGCTTCAAGGAAACCAATCCCAATGCTGTCTACCATCATGAACTCGCGCTCTACGGTCCGCCCTGTAAACACTGCGGTAAGCCCTTGCGCACTCCGCGGGCGAGACTCTGCGGCAGTTGCATGGCGCCGCAATAACCCTGACGACTTCGAGGTAAATCATCATGGGCCGGCACTGCTATAATCAAAAATTGCGCTCATGAAGAAGAACACACCAGTAGTCGCAGTCCCTGAAGAAAGTAGCCAAGCCTCCACCAAACGCCTAATTCGTTCCACCACCGTCCTCTGCGTCCGCCGCAACGACAAAGTGGTCATGGCCGGAGACGGCCAAGTCACGCTGGGAGAATCCGTAATCAAGCACGGAGCCAAGAAAATCCGCCGCCTCTACCAAGACAAAATCCTGGCCGGATTCGCCGGCTCGACCGCTGACGCCTTCACACTATTCAGCCGTTTCGAGGCCAAGCTCGAGCAGTATCACGGCAACCTGGGCCGCTCCGCCGTCGAGCTAGCAAAAGACTGGCGCACCGACAAATTTCTGCGCCATCTCGAGGCCCTGCTGCTCGTCTCCGACAAAGAAGCCACGTTCCTCCTAAGCGGTCAGGGAGACGTGATCGAGCCCGACACCGGCATTGCCGCCATCGGCTCCGGAGGCCCGTTTGCCCAGGCCGCCGCGCAAGCCCTGGCCGATCACACCAAGCTCTCCCCGCGCGAAATTGCCGAAGAATCAATGAAGATTGCCAGCCGCATGTGCATCTATACCAATGACAGGATTACGATTGAGGAGTTGTGAGGCAAGGTCTCAGGTGCTAGGCCTCAGGTCGCAGGAAAACTAATCCTGACACCTGAGACCTAGGACCTGAAACCTAATTTTTTATGGCCATCTATCTACCCGGAACCGCCGAAGAAGAGCAAGTCACGCTCGACGAACTCACCCCGCGCGAAATCGTCACCGAGCTCGACAAATACGTCGTCGGACAAAAAGACGCTAAGCGCGCCGTCGCCATCGCCTTGCGCAACCGCATGCGCCGCCAGAAGCTCCAGCCCGAAATGGCCGAAGAGGTCATGCCGAAAAATATTCTGATGATCGGCCCCACCGGCGTAGGCAAAACCGAAATCGCCCGTCGCCTGGCCAAGCTAGCGAACTCACCGTTCCTCAAAGTGGAAGCCTCCAAGTTCACCGAAGTCGGCTACGTCGGCCGCGATGTCGAATCCATGATCCGCGATCTGGTCGAGATCGCCATCGAAATGATCCGCGAAGAAAAGCTCGAAGACGTCTCCGACAAAGCCGAACTCAACGCCGAAGAGCGCCTGCTCGATATTCTTCTGCCCCCGATCACGCCGCGCCCCTCCGATTCCACCTCCACCGCGAGTTCCACCGGAGGCGTTGTCATCGACGCCAGCACCACCTTGACCGAATCCTCCAGCCGCACCCGCGAGAAACTTCGCCAGCAGTTGCGCGAAGGCAAGCTCGACGACCGCACTGTGGAAATCGAAACCCGCGAGCGTAATTTCCCATCCTTCGAAATCATCTCCAATCAGGGCGTCGAAGAGATGGATGTCAATCTCAAAGACATGTTGCCCAACATCTTCGGCCAGCGCACCAAGAAGCGAAAGATGAAGGTGAACGAGGCTTTCGAATACCTGATCCAGGAAGAAGAGCAGCGCCTCATCGACATGGAGCAGGTCACCCGCTCCGCCATCGACCGCGTGGAAAATACCGGCATCATCTTCTTAGACGAAATCGACAAGATCGCCGGCCGTGAAAGCGGCCATGGACCGGACGTTTCGCGCGAAGGCGTACAGCGCGACATCCTGCCCATAGTCGAAGGCACCACCGTCAACACGCGCTACGGCATGGTCCGCACCGATCACATTCTGTTCGTAGCCGCGGGCGCGTTCCATGTCTCGAAGCCCAGCGACCTGATCCCCGAACTGCAAGGCCGCTTCCCCATCCGTGTCGAGCTCCAGTCCCTCACCATGGAAGACTTCGTCCGCATCCTCACCGAACCAAAGTCTTCGCTGACCAGGCAATACGTCGCACTGCTCGAAACCGAAGGCGTCAAGCTGGAGTTCACGCCCGACTCGCTAGAAGAAGTAGCCCGCTTTGCGTTTCGAGTAAACGAAGGCACAGAAAATATCGGAGCCCGCCGCCTCCACACCATCATGGAGCGCGTGCTCGACGAGATCAGCTTCGAGGCGCCCGAAAAGAAAGGCCAGCAGTTCGTAGTCGACGCCGCCTACGTGCAAAAAATGCTAAGCGAGATCGTGAAAGATCAGGATCTAAGTCGCTACATTCTGTAAGTGTGGGTAGTTGTGAGTGTGGGGGCGGGCGACCCCGCCCGCCCGGCTTCAGTCAATTCATCACAAGCCTACTGTCCAACGGTCACTGCTTGAGCATTTCGCCTGATGCTACGTTCTGCCGGTATGCTTAGAAAGTACGAGTATCGCCGAACACTTCCGCACTACCAGAAAGACAAAAAAGCAATCTTCGGCACGTTCGCAACCTACCATCGATGGCATCTTCCAGAAGCGGCCCGGCATATCGTAGTCGACGCCTGTCTGCACATTAACGGAACAAAATGCACGATGCATGGCTTCGTCGTGATGCCAGACCACGTGCACCTGGTCTTCACGCCATTGGCGGATGATGATGGTCCTATTTCTCTTCCCGAGATCTTTCAGAAAGTGAAGAGCGAATCCGCGCACCGTATCAATAGGTTGCTCGGACGGAAGGCTAGAGTCTGGCAGGAGGAATCATTTGATCACGTCCTTCGCCGCGACGAGGGAATCGATGCCAAGCTTGAGTACATACGCTTAAATCCAGTTCGGGCTGCATTGGTAAAACAGCCGGGAGAATACAAGTGGATGTGGTTCGAAAAATGTGGTTGAGCAGCCAACTGTAAATGAATGCAGGGTTGCAAGTGTAGGGATTGCAAGTGTGGGGGCGTGTGGGGGCGGGCGACCTCGCCCGCCCGGCTCAGCCCCGATCCCAACTACATGCCTAAAGACTAGAATCCATGCAATGCGGAGCCATGTTCTATCTCTGACCTTCCAGTTCACCGCGATTGCATGCTTTATCGTTTCTGCGAATCCCGCTAAGGCTCAAGACACGCCTAGCAGCATCAGTCGGGAAGGTGACGTTACGTTAACCAAGTTGTCCCTGCCAACATATCCACCTTTAGCGCGCCAGGCCCGCATAGCTGGCGACGTAAAAATACAAGTCCTAATTCGTCGTGATGGAAGTGTCGCCTCGGCAGTTGCCGTCAGCGGACATCCAATGTTGAAGCCAACCGCGCTCGCCAGCGCTCAAAATTCCACCTTCGAATGCCGACGATGCACCGAAGATATAACCTCCTACTCTCTGACCTACACATTTGGTTTCAACAACGACTCAAACTGTAGTCTCAAGCGTTCGCTTTCGGCCAAGTGCCTTTACCTGTGGAGCTGCGGAGATTGGCGGAGGGTCTACCACGACCTTCCCAGCCCGTCCATTACACAGTCCCAAGGCCACATTACAATTCTCACCGGCTCCGTGTGTTGGGAAAGTTAGTCTAGTGATTCGCCTTCTTGATGAACCGTGGGGGCGGGAAGTGTGGGGGCGGGCGACCCCGCCCGCCCGGTTTTGGATTTTTCATCACAAATCAGCGTCATCGCTGCAACTGGCCAACAGCAACTGACAACTGCCTTTCGGCGCGATGAAAGTTCCGGAAAGGCGCGTTCGCCATCTCCGCTTTTTGCGAAGTTGCTGTCAACCCCCCATATCCTCCCTTTTCCCCATAACTCCATGAAGCGGCTAGAAATATAAAGTTGGGAGATTTGTCCAGTCAGGTAGGTCGAAATTGCTATAATGGAACTAGAGCTAAATAAACAGAGCTTAAGCAAAAGGTGTGGATCACTTCCGCACCTTTTTTCATTGCAGCGAGCTCACGGAGCCTATGCGTAAGTCCTTATTGCACAATATTTTGCCTATAAGTCCTTCAAACTCAAAGATCTGGGAGCGGTTTCCCGCTAAACCTATGATTCCATTAGCTCGATAAATAAAAATCGAGGAGGCCAGATACAAAGCCAGAGAGGACGCACGGCACTCTTCACTAAGTCATTATTCAACAATACTTTAGATATAAGTCATTTAGATTGAATACTTTGCGGCAAGCAGGGGGAGAGGGGGTACCCCCACCAAAAGCAGCCCGAGTGCAACCGCAGGCGACTCGCTTGCCTTACCTGGTCTGCCTTACCTCTGATACTCTTTCCCTTCCGCATGACAATGACAGCAACTACAGGGAAGCTCATCGCGCTGATGGCGCTCAGCCTGTTAATGGTCGGTTGCGCGCAGACCGGACAGCCGCTGCCTCCGTCGCTCGAACTCCCCAAGCCGCCCAGTGATCTGCGCGCCAGCCGTAAAGGCGATCGCGTGACTCTCACCTGGAGCGAGCCCACGCTCACCACCGACCGCCAGAGTGTACGCTACCTCGGACCAACCCAAGTCTGCCGCAGCTCCGAATCTGAAATCACAGTCTGCGGAAATCCCGCTGCGACCCTACCAGCCCCACCCAGCACTGTGTCAAAGCGCGCACCACGCCATCCGCAGAAATCAGACACCGCACACCCCGCGCCCCAGACCTACACCGACACTCTGCCCGCAGCCATGCAACAACCGAATCCGGCCGCGGAAATCACCTATGCCGTCGAGGTATTGAACCCCGACTCCCGCGGAGCGGGACTGTCGAATCGCATCCACGTGCCCGCCATCGCGACCCTGGCTCCGCCGAATGATTTATCCGCCGAACTGACCGGAGACGGGGTCGTCCTCACCTGGACAAGCGCCGGCGAGTCGCAAATTATTCCCAACGCAAGCGCTGCCAACTCTCCCAGCCTCCAACTTCGCTACCGCATTTACCGGCGCGACGAGAGCACCGGCAAAGATGCGATTGCAGGTGAAGTCCCCGTTGGCGAGCCAGGCCCCGCACACTTCACCGACTCCGGACTCGAATGGGAAAAGACCTACTTCTACCACATCACTGGAGTAAGCATCATCAAGCAGCCCGACACCGAGGTACAGGTTGAAGGAGACGACACTCCCCCCGTGCGCGTAGTAGCCCACGATATTTTCCCGCCCGCCGTACCCACAGGATTGCAAGCTGCTTTCTCTGGCGAAGGACAGAAGCCGTTCATTGACGTAATCTGGGCGCCGGTAACAAATGCCGACTTCGCGGGATACAACATCTTTCGGAGCGAAAATGGTGGAGCCGCAATTAAGCTAAATTCCGAACTGGTGAAATCGCCCGCCTATCGCGACTTCTCAGTCACCTCCGGCAAAACTTACACTTACTCAGTCTCTGCCGTCGACGTGCGAGGAAACGAGAGCCATCGTTCCGAGCAAACGAGCGAGCCTGTCCCTTAGATTTTTCTGAGCGATCTTTCTGCTCCTTCGTTTCCAATATTGTGTTTGAATATTGCTCAAATGAAATATTGCCGATTCAATCTCAACGGTTCCGCTCACTATGGCCTGGTCGAATCCGCGGCTGGAAATAACGAAGCCGAAATCACGCGCCTGCTCCTCCAGTCTCCGCAGGAGAGCGATGGCGATGTCGAAGGACTTCCCAGTCGCCGCATCGACCGCATCCCGCTCTCACAGGCTTCGCTGCTCCCGCCAGTGCAGCCATCGAAGATCGTCTGTGTCGGACGTAACTATCGCGAGCACGCTGCCGAACTCGGCAACGAAATTCCGGCCGAGCCGCTCTTGTTTTTCAAACCGCCCTCTTCCCTGCTGCCGCCAGGAGGAACCATTCTCCGGCCCAAAGTTTCCGAGCGCACTGACTACGAAGGCGAACTAGGAGTAGTAATTGCTCGTCGCTGCCACCGCCTCGCCGACAGCGAAGATGTGCGTCCCTACATTCTCGGCTACACCTGTGTCAACGATTTCACCGCCCGCGATTTGCAGAAAAAAGAGCCACAGTGGGTTCGCGGCAAAGGGTTCGATACTTTCTGCCCGGTTGGACCGCTCGTCACCGACAGTCTCGATCCCTGGACAGGCGTCAAAGTCGAAACCCGCGTCAACGGCGAGGTGCGGCAATCCGGAAGCACGAAAGATTTTATCTTCCCGCTCGACGTCCTAATCCGCTACATCTCCCAGATCATGACGCTCGAACCCGGAGATCTAATCGCGACCGGCACTCCGCAAGGAGTAGGACCGGTTGTCGCAGGGGATGTCGTCGAAGTATCAATCGATGGCATTGGCAGCTTGCGCAATCCCGTCGCCGACCAAACTTAAACAGAGGGCTAGAACACCGCGACGGCGCGGATTGGCGCCAATTTTCAGCGCCAATCTCTGCCGCTGCGTTTTTGCCGAACTCAGCCTCTACGCCGCTATCTCCAGGTATTCATCCGGCCGTTCCTCAAATTCCCTCTTGCAGTCTTCCGAGCAGAAAAAGTACTTCTTCCCCGCAAATTGGGTCTGAAATTCGGATTCCCTTTCATCGACTTTCATTTCACAAACCGGGTCAGTGGTCATGCGTTCCTCCTGCTGGTGAATTGGTTCCTTGGGCTGCATGTGATTGCAATGACCTCTCCGTTCTCTGTCTCTTTCCAAGTAACTGACCCCGTTCAACTTTTCCATCCCACAGTTTCTCCCGCACAAAATTCGCGGAAAATTCTTCCACGCGCGTGCATCTTATACCCACCACTCATCTGCATTTGCGGCATATTGGTTCGTGCCTACTTACTTCCAGCAACTTGACGCACGGCTCGCTCCATCAATTCTGCCGCATGGAGCAGCGTTTCTATTTCCGGACCCCGCAGATCGCTAAGCGTCTCTGCCACAAGCCGAACTCTCCGTGCCCTTGCCTGCTGCAGCAATCGTTCCCCTTTAGCCGTTGCCGTAACACGAATGCGCCGCGCATCTTTCGAATCGGTCTCAATCTTTGCCAGCCCAGAGCGCTTCAATCCTGCCACGATGCGGCTCATCGTTGGAGCCTTCACCTGCTCCGCCGCCGCCAGTTGCCCAAGCGCCATCGGACCGCCGAATACAAGAACGGAAAGCGCCGAGAGCCGTGCTGGACCCTGGCCCGCAAGAACATCCTGCTTGCGGGCGTGGCGCAGAAGGTGGATCGCAGCCGAGTGCAGACGATCCGCCACCTCCAACCGAAATGACTCATCAGGGCATGCAATCTTGGGGCACGCAACTTGGGATCGCGGCATATGCGACAGCTTAGCATCGTAATCAATTAGCATGGCTAACATTTTTCTTGACAAGAAAAATGCGGATTCTATAATTCGTTAGCAGTGCTAAATAATCAAGAGGTACATCCCATGGACAACTCTCGGCGCGGTCTCGAATTTTTGCAGGCAGGCGATGCAGACGGCCTCCGGCAAATTCTGGAACAAGATCCCCTCGTCTCCGAAGCGCGCGACCCTGCCGGTGTGAGCCTGCTCATGAACTCTCTCTATCGCGGGCGCCTCGACCTGGCCGGGCTGATTGCAAGCAAGAAAAAGACGCTCGATATTTTCGAGGCAACTTCGCTCGGGCGCCTCGACCTCCTTAAGGCGTATCTAAGCGACACTTCCGCCCTCAATTCGTGTTCAGCCGACGGCTTCACCGCATTGCACTTCGCCTGCTTTTTCGGACAACCCGAGGCCGCTCGTCTACTGATCGAAAGTGGAGCCTCGGTCAATGCCGTAGCCGCAAATTCCATGCAGGTCATGCCGCTGCACTCTGCGGCATCAAATCGAAACCTCAAGGCCGCTCGTTTACTGCTCGAACATGGTGCCATCGCCAACGCCCGTCAGCATGGAGGATGGACTCCTATTCACGCCGCCGCTCAGAACGGAGATCGTCCGATGGTGGAAATATTGCTCGAGCATGGCGCCGATCCCACGCTAGCCAACGACGACGGCAAGACTCCAGCCACGGTAGCCACGGAAAAGGGCCACAAAGAGATAGCGGCCTTACTTGCGTAAGGCTTCGTCTAGATCGCCTTAGCGTCCCTAAGTCCATGATTTTAATAGGCAGGCGAGGGGACTGACAGTACTAACCCGTCACTAACTTCGGAGATTGTGACCTCGGGCGTCAGCCTCTCGTACATTACCCGCGACACGTTTTGCTGGAACCTTGCTCTCCGATCTATGCATCAAACCGTCTATAATAGGTGATCAGCTCCTTGGGGAAAATCCGATCCTCCGACCTAAACGAGCAATGATCAAAGTTCAAAACGGCAACAATCAAAGCGATTAAATTTATGTCGACAAAGTTGAAGGTCACAATCATTACGTGTTCCCTGGCTATTCTGCTGTTTACCGTGGTTGGCGGTTTTGTCAACGTTCGTGCCTCGTCTAACGATGGCGCTTACCGCCAGTTGTCGGTCTACAGCGAGGTGCTGTCCCGCATTCGCCTGGAATATGTTGAAGAGCCCAATATTGCTGGCGTCACCGACGGCGCACTCCACGGTCTACTGGAGTCGCTTGATGCCAATTCCAGCTACCTCTCGGCGGAGGAGTACAAGCATTACAAGTCGATGAAGTCCGGTGGCAAAGCCGATATCGGCGCCGACGTCTCCAAGCGCTTTGGATACGCCGCTGTGGTCGCAATCATCCCTGGGGGTCCCGCCGACAAAGCCGGGATAGAAAACTCTGACATCATCGAGTCGATTGAGGGCAAGAGCACGCACGACATGTCGCTTGCTGAAATTCGCAGCCTTCTTTCGGGCGAAACCGGATCGACCCTCACCGTGGCTGTGGTCCGGCCTCGGCGAGCCGAGCCGCAGAAAATTGTGATCACGCGCGACGTCGTAATCATTCCGCCGGTCAGCGACAAACTGATGGCGGATAACGTCGGATACATTCAGGTCGACGCCTTCCCCGAAGGCAAGTCGCAAGAGATCTCCGACAAGATTCGCGACCTGCAGAAGCAGGGAGCGAAGAAGCTCGTACTCGATCTCCGCAACTCTGCCGGTGGTGAGGAATCTGAGGGTGTTGCCACTGCCAATCTCTTCCTCGACCATGGCACCATCACTTATCTGCAGGGGCAGAAGTATCCTCGGCAAGCTTTCAATGCCGATCCTGGCAAGGACATCACCAAGATTCCCGTGGTAGTGCTGGTGAATCGAGGTACGGCCGGGCCAGCCGAGATCGTGGCCGCTGCGATTCTTGAAAACGCACGTGGCGACGTCGTAGGAGACAAGACCTTCGGCGACGGCTCAGTGCAAAAATTGATCGAAATGCCCGACAACTCAGCCCTGATTCTTTCCATCGCGAAGTATTACTCGCCCAGCGGAAAAGCGATTCAGGATGTAGCCGTCACGCCGAACGTCCTCGTCGCGGACAGTACAGAAGACGACGGTGGATTGCCCGACGAAGACGAGCAGCCCGCTGCCGACGACAAGAAAGAAGTGAAACCAAAAAACCAGCAGGATGACCAACTGAACAAAGCGCTGGAAGTATTGAAGAATCGCGAATCGAAGGGCTAGAGAATCAGCTTTCCAAAGCTTGTGTGGTTTCAAAGTCGTTCCATCGCCCGCCTTGGCGGGCGATTTTCTTTGGGCACTCGGAAGACTTGAGGCTATCCTGAACTTGGATCTCCGAAATTTGTTTTTCGATGAAAATCATCTATCAACACATCCCGACGATAGAGATTGGCGGACGCAAATTAGTCGGTCGCGTCCTTTTCGGATTACTCGTTCTGCTCTCAGCCGCCGTGGGCGCGACTGCTGGCCTTTTGCTGGTGTACTCAACCGACCTTCCCCAAGTCGAAGAGCTAGAACGTTACCGTCCCAGCTCCGTCACCGAACTTTATGACGGACAGGGCAGAGTCATTGGCACCTTTGCACTCCAACGCCGCGTCATCGCTACCTATGACGATTATCCCGAAGTCCTTCGCAACGCGCTGGTCTCAATTGAAGACAAGGATTTCTACCGGCACTCGGGCATTAATATCTCGCGTATTGTAGGCGCTGCATATCGCGACATCGAATCGGGCGGAAAAGTGCAAGGAGCCTCCACGCTCACCATGCAGCTCGCCCGCAATTTGTTTCTCTCGCCCGACCGTTCTTTTTACCGCAAGGTGCAAGAGGCCCTGCTAGCCATCCAGATCGAGCGCCGGTTTACCAAGCCGCAGATCTTCACCCTCTACGCCAACCAGATATTTCTCGGCCATGGAGCCTACGGTTATGAGGCTGCCTCGGAATACTATTTCAGCAAACCGGCGAAGAAACTCAAACTGGAAGAAGCCGCGCTGCTCGCGGGACTCCCCAAAGCACCGCAGTATTATTCTCCCATCACTCACCCGGACCGCGCTATCAAACGCCGCAACCTCGTACTCAACGCCATGCTTGAAGACGGCAAGATCACCTCGGCGCAAGCTGCAGAGGCCAGGAGCAAACCAATCTTACTTAACCTGCAGAAGGACCAAAATTCACTCGCGCCGCACTATGTAGAAGAGATCAGGCGCTACCTAGAGGCAAAGTATGGCAGCGATCAGGTACTCGAAGGCGGACTACGCGTATACACGTCACTCGATATGGACTTGCAGAAGGCCGCGCGCCAAGCCGTTCTCGATGGCCTCGCCGGATATGAGCGCCGCCATGGTTGGCACGGCAAACTTCTCAACGTTATCGCGCAGGGTCAGACGCTAGGGAAATACGAGGATCCAGATTGGGATGAAGAGCCCGAAGTAAACGGATACGTGCACGCGCTCGTGATCCGAGTCTCGCCAATCGCCGCCGAAATCCGCTTCGGCCAACGCACAGCCACGCTCGCGCCGGCCGATCTAGCTTGGACGAAACTTAAACTTAAGCTCCCCGACATTCTCCACCCCGGCGACATAGTCTACGTCAAGGTGCTTTCTTTGGACCAGGGCGCCAAAGCGCGCGTCAGCCTCGAGCAGGATTCAGGCGCTGAAGGGGCGCTCATTGCCATCGACAATGCAACCGGAGAGATCAAAGCCATGGTCGGTGGCCGCGATTTTAATCTCTCGAAGTTCAATCGCGCCACGCAGGCCCTGCGACAGGTTGGATCATCTTTCAAGCCCTACGTTTACACTGCCGTGATCGACGAGGGGGCCAGCCCGGACGACACGATTCTGGATGCGCCGATAATTTTTCAAACTGCATCCGGCCCTTATATGCCGCACAACTATGACGACAAATTTGAAGGCACCATTACATTGCGACGCGCTCTCGCTCAGTCCAGAAATATTCCAGCACTCAAACTTGCCGACCACGTCGGCATCAAAACCGTGATCGAGTACGCGCACCGCTTCGGCATCACGGCGAACATTCCCGCCTATCTTCCGGTGGCGCTCGGCTCTGCGGAAATCACGCCGCTCGAGCAGACCTCAGCCTTCAGCGTCTTTCCGAATGATGGAGTGCGCGTAGCTCCACGTTACATCACCAAGGTGACCGACTACGACGGCCGTGTGCTGGAGGAAGACTTCTCCGATATCAAAGATGTGGTCAGCTCGCGCACCGCGCGCGTTATGACATCCATGCTGCGGGAAGTGGTGCTCCATGGAACGGCGGTCGCCGCCGCCAAAATGCCCTATCCTCTGGCCGGCAAGACAGGAACGACCAACGATTTTACCGACGCCTGGTTTGTAGGCTTTTCGCCGTCGCTGACCTGCGGCGTGTGGATCGGCTACGACGAAAAGAAATCCCTCGGCGACAAAGAAACCGGAAGCCGCGCCGCCCTGCCCATCTGGATGCAATTTATGAACATTGCGCTTGCCGGCAAAGATCCCGGGGAGTTTCAACCACCACCGAGTCAAGGGACGGCCGTGGCACGAAAAGTCGACACCCCCGACGTGGCTCCCGGCGACGGCGAACTGCACTAAACCGCAACCAAATGATCGTCGCCGGTGGAGCGCCGGCGTCCCCGCCCGGCGACTTCGAAATCAAACGACCGAGACGCCCGTTTCGCATTCAGAAATTAAGTTTTGTTTCGTTAGGTGAGTCGCCGTATGAGTCGGCCAATTCGCACTCCGTGATAAAGAGGAAACAGCGTTTCCGGCAGTTGCACCGCGGCCAGATCTCCAGCGCCCGGCGTCCAGAAAAGTCGCCAGAGATAGCGCCAGCGGTCGCGGCGTCGCTCGCGCAACTCCATTATCAAACGAAAGTACTCCGTGGATTCGAAATCATAGGACCTTCCACGAGCCAGGCGCTCGGCAAATTCCCTGCCTAGACTAGAGATGCGAGAATCGGACTCAATCATCTCCTCCGCAGGCGTTGGAAGCTCCGCGTCGAGGACATTTTTCGCCAGCCAGAAGCTGACGCCAAGAATACGAGCAACTCCCAAAGCACGCGCCCGCGAGAGCATCAGTGAGTAATCGACAGTCTGGGTTCGCACAGTCTCAGCGATGTCCGCAAGCCAGATCAGCCGTGTCCAAAGATGCTTGCCTGCGTGCAGGCAAAGCGCCACCAGCGAATCTTCGGGAGACAAGCCACACATTTCATAACCGCCGACAATGGTGGTTCTGGCGCGCGCCAGCAAGTCCTCCACAGGCAACTCAATCGCGTAGAAATATGGCAACAATGCCCACTGAAGTTCGACCAGATACTTCCCGGCCAGACCATCGAATGAGCGTTCATAGCCCTTGCGCAGCCAGAATTGCTCGACAGTTGGCATGAAAACAGCAGAAGGGAGATATCCGATGTCAGCAAGAGCCTGTTTCGCTCGCTCGAAGTCCACAGAAGAAATCAGAAAGTCGAGATCTGAAAAGCTTCGCAGCCCCGGATCTCCATACAATGATTGCGCCAAAAGCGAGCCTTTGTACGGTACCGCACGAACGTGACAACGCTCGAAATGCTGCACGATGCGCACCAGTTCGGCGGTGAACCATAAGCTGCGCCGCAAATTCTCCTCATACGCCGATCGCAGCGCACGATGGATTTCAAGTGGAAGCCCGCTGACGTGTTCAATCAGGTTGCGCGCTGCGAGCGGAAGCACACCATGATGCTCGGCCAAGCGAAGAAACGCAGTCCGATCGAATGACGAGAAATCCCAATTAGCGATACGATCCCGCGTTCGCGGAGCGAGTTCCCCGCGGGCAGTCGCACAAAGAAGATCAAATTCGCGTTCTCGTTCTTTCGCTCTCTGCGGGGTAGCACTGGGCGCAGCAGAGTTGGGCAAGGTTTCGGTCATGAAAAATGGATCCCGCCGAAGAGGCAGGCCGCAAATGAAAATCAATAGGGACGCGAATCGCCACTATAATACAGAGTCTTCGGCGCGGACCTGAATTTCGGCCATTTTCGCCGTTTGCACTTTCTTAATTTGAGTTTCTGGGTCTGCATTCTTTAGTTCGCACTTTTCATGGATCAGGTCGTATTCGAATCCGTCCGCAAGATATTTCGCCATCGTCCAGCTCTTTTCAACTGGCTGGGAAAGGAGCGGAGCGGCGAAACCATTGCTCTAAGAAACGTTTCCTTTTCTGCCAGCCGCGCCGAGGTCTTAGCTTTGCTCGGCCCGAACGGTAGTGGAAAGACCACCATCCTCAAGCTGATTTCAACCACGCTCCTGCCCGATGCGGGATCGGTGCGCGTGGGTGGCTTCGATGCACAGTCCGATGCCGGTGAAGTACGGCGGCAAGTCGGCATTGCCGTTGCCTCCGAACGCTCGTTCTTCCCTCGCCTCTCTGCTCGTGAAAATCTTGAATTCTTCGCCTCTCTCGACGAAGTCTCGCGCTGTGAGCGTGCTCAGAGGATCGAGGAGGTTCTCCGCGATACGGGCCTCCTAGAACAAGCCGACACATTGGTCATGAAGTTTTCCAGCGGCATGTACCAGCGACTGGGAATCGCGCGCGCACTGGTGAAGCGCCCAAGCGTGCTTTTGCTCGACGAACCCACGCGCAGCCTCGACGCCGCCACCACGGCGCACTTCTGGGCCACGATCCGCACTCTGGCGCAGCATCAGACCACCGTTTTAATAGCGACTCACAACTTCGCGGAAGCGGCAGCAGTGGCGAATCGTCTGCTCCTGATGCATCGCGGCGAATTGATGGCTGACCGCCGCGTCGATGACGGTGAAAGCGCAGACATGCTCCGCTCTTTTTACTTCCGCACGACAGGCGAGATCGATGAGCCCATACTCAAAGTTTGAAGATTTGAAACTCTGAAGAGTTGTAGCTGACAATTTGTAATTGGCAATTTTGTTTTCGGAATCAATCGCTGACAGCGCCACACTCGAAATTACAAATTAGCAATTACAAATTACAAAATTTCGTATGACTTCGACTCTGGATAAGCTCCACGCCATCCTTCGCCGCGATCTGCTGACCGCCGTTCGTCACCGCAGCGGTTTCATCGTGACTCTGGTTGGTGTGTTCACCGAATTAGCAGCCTTCTATTTTCTGTCGCGCGCCATCGGTCCTGGCTTTCGACCTGGTGGCGTCGAGTACTTTCCATTTCTTCTGGTCGGCACTGGCGTCTACACGTTTTTCGTAATGAGTGCGCAAGCCTTTCTGAGTTCGGTGCAAGAGGCGCAGCAGACGGGAACGCTCGAAGTCCTCATGACAACCTCAACCGCGCCAGCCGAGCTCGTCATCCTCAGTTCTATCTCCGCCTTTGCCGGAAACCTGGTCAATCTGCTGGTCTACCTTTTCGCTGGCGTGGCAGTTTTTCGGGCATCGATCCACGCCAACTTTCTCTCGTGCATAGCGGTACTGTTTTTTTCTCTGGCCATCGCATTGGCTCTGGGAATCATCGCAGCCACGCTGCAGGTTGCGTTCCAGAAAGGCTCAGCTCTGCTCTGGCTTCTCAGTTCCGGACTCTGGTTTCTGAGCGGAACTATGTTCCCAATCCAGAGTTTGCCCTACCCGCTCGAGTTACTCGCCCGCGCGATTCCCTTGACTTACGCTATCGATGGCATGCGTCGTGCGCTGCTTGAGGGGCGGTCGATTCGAGAGATGGTTCCAACTCTGGCTATACTCGCCGGGTTCGGCCTGATTCTGTTGCCATTGGCGCTTGCTGGCCTGTCGCTAAGCCTGCGGCGGGCACGCAGGAATGGAACCCTCTCATTTTATTGAGGATGTTGATTCGCATTTTCCGAATTGCATCCAAGTTATATTGGCGCGTGGGAAAGCGCTGTAGTACACTGCCTTTACTCTTATCAAACAATGGGGGAATAAGTCAGCGGGTTGAAACTGGCTTGACCAACTATGAACGACAATCGGCCTCCTCGCGACAAACAGCCGGAGTTACACACCGCTTGCAAAGAGAAGAAGCTTTACCAGAAGCCGGCATTCCGCTACGAACGGGTTTTCGAGACTCAGGCTTTGTCTTGCACCAAGATCGCCGTAACCCAGGGAACATGCCAGGGGGGCGTCCAAAAAACTTCCTGATGCTGGTAAGAGCCACCAGTGCGACGCGGTTGAGTTGGAGCACAGAGCGCGCAGCTTTAGTGGCAGAGGCTCTGCGTTGCCGTGGTGGTTCGTCTCAGCGGGTGCGTTTGCAAGTTTACGGGGAAAGCATGCTACCCAGGCTTTGGCCCGGAGATATCGTCGAGATTGCGAACTGTTTACCCCAAGACCTCAGGACTGGCGAGATCGTGCTTGCGATGCGTGAAGACCGCTTTTTTCTGCATCGTCTCGTGGCCCCCTGCACCCCAAACGGATTCGAGCTGCGCGGCGATTCCATGCCTGGTCCCGATCCTATATTTCCTCCCGAAGCGCTGGTGGGTCGATTGGTGCCCAGCAGCGGTTCGCTTCTCACCACAACCTGGTTTGGCGTGGCCTGGTCTCGCGCCTGGGGAATGCTGTTCTGCCATTTCAGTTTCGCACGCCGTGTTGCTTTGAGACTTCATGGCCGCCGAAAGTTATCCGCGAGCAAATTTCGGAGCTTAGCATATGGCAAAGATTTGACTTCTGTACAGATGTCTTCCGCAGAGCCGAAAGCCCGGTGATGGCCGCGGCTCGAAAAGTCGCTTGTGTCGAGATTGGAGGAATTCCGATTGCCTTTTCCTCCGACGACGACCACTTTCTTGATCTGCTACGCCAGCGTTATGCCGGGTTCCTGAGTTCTTCCCCTCCTGAGTTTGAGCTTGAGTTCGACCTCATCGCCGCGATCCCGCCTTCCGATGAAGATGTTCGCGTCCGCCGTGAAGGCGACGAGTGGCTGATCGAGCGTGGAGACTTCCAAGCCCGCTGGGACCCGGGCACCGGGCGAGGCCAAGTGCGGCAAAATGCCAACCCCTATTCTCTCGATTCTGTGGTGCGCATTCTGCACAGCCTGATTCTCGCGCAGCGCGGCGGATTCCTGCTGCATGCCGCCAGTGCGATCTGCGATGGCCAGGCGTATCTGTTTTCAGGCGTATCAGGCGCCGGCAAAACCACAATGACAAGACTGGCACCTGCGGACATTACTCTGCTCACCGACGAGATTTCCTACCTGCGACCGAGTGCCGATGGTTATGTTGCGTATGGCACTCCTTTCGCTGGAGAGCTGGCCAAGCCCGGTGAGAACTGCTCTGCTCCGGTCTCTGCTCTGTTTTTTTTGGAGCAGGGCCCTGAGAACTGCATCGATGAATTACCCTCGGCAGAAGCGGTGCGTCGCCTGATGCGCAATATTCTTTTCTTCGCTGAAGATCGCGTTCTTGTAGAGAAGCTTCTCACCACCGCTTGCGATTTCGTCGCCAGGGTTCCAATTCGGCGCCTGACGTTCTATCCTGATTCCAGGGTGTGGGATCAAATCCGCAACTTCCAGGGGGTGGCTGAGCATGTCTGAGAATTGCATTTATATCGCACGCAGTTCTGCCATCGCGGCCCGAGCTCTGGCCGGCGAAATGATGGTCATGAATTCGGCCGATTCGACATTTTTCACTCTGAACCCGGTTGCAACCGCAATCTTTCAAGCTGCCGACGGCCGCACTCCTCTGCGGGAAATTGTCCGCGATCGGATCTGCGACCAATTTGATATTGATCCCGAACAGGCCCAGGCAGACGCCGAACAATTCGTCACCGAGCTCTCTGGCCACGGAATTCTTCTGGTTTCGAATCATCCCCTGGTTTCGGAGACGCCCTGATGAGCTTGATGAGTGAAGTTGGCCAGAAAGCATTGAATCTGGGCTTGCCCATCGCAGTGCACATGGACGTTACGTATCGTTGCAACGAGCGTTGCGTACATTGTTATCTCGATCACGATGATCACGGCGAGATGACAACCACAGAGATCAAGAACGTACTCGATCAACTGGCCGAGGCCGGAGTTTTCTTTATCACCTTCAGTGGCGGCGAGGTTTTTATGCGCCGTGACTTCTTTGAGATCGTTGAGCATGCCCGCCGTCTCATGTTCAACGTCAAGATCAAGACCAATGCAGTTATGATCCACGAAGAAGAAGCACGGAGAATTCGCGAACTAAATGTGGACGCAATTCAAATCAGCGTCTATTCGCATCGCCCCGAAGTACACGACGCGATCACCAAGTTGCCCCATTCGTTCGAGCGCACCGTCAGATCGATTCGCTTCTTGCGCGAACAGGGTCTGCGCGTAACCATCGCAAATGTGCTGATGACCGTGAATTCTGCCGATCATGCCGGGGTGCAACAACTGGCCGCAGAACTCGGCGTGCAGTACACACTCGATCCCACGATCACGCCGATGATGGACGGCGACACTTCGGTCCTCTCGCTGCGCATTCCAGGAGAAGAATTGCCGGAGATTTTCCACAATCCGGCGCTGGTCGACAACCAGGAAGAGTTCTGTGCCCCTCCCAAACCGCCTACGGCGGACGATCTTGAAGGTTACTCGTGCAGCGCGGGCCATTCTTTCTGCTACATTTCGCCATACGGCGATGTCTTTCCCTGCGTACAATTTCCGCTTCCCACGGGAAATATTCGTCAACAGAAGTTCTTGGACATCTGGAACTTTTCCCCACAGATGACCGAGGTTCGCTCGATCAAGGCCAAAGATCTCACCGTCTGCTCGTCTTGCTCGCATGTCGGCACTTGCACCCGTTGCCCGGGCTTAGCTTATATGGAAGGAAGTATGCGGGGACCATCCACCGCGGATTGCGAGAAGTCGTTCTATCGAACCGGCGGCGTGCCGACAGCTAACATGCTGAAGCACGGCCTGACGAAACCGCGCACCACCGTTCCATTGATCCAGATTCGTCCCGCTGCACTTCCTGCCTAGGTCATTACAATGGAGCGGCGGGCGTTCTCGCCCGTCCAGCACCAAATCAGGATTGCTATCGATTCCCGTTTATAACTTGCTCGCCGCCGCAGCATTTTGGCCGCGCTTTAAATCAATCACAGCCTCCGCGCTGGCCAACTGCTCAAGAATCCGCTGCAGTGCGGCTCGCACCTCGTGAGTCGCTTCATTGAACTTCAATGCCGCTCCAATGCCCATGTCCATGCGTACAACTTCGCTCTGAATCGAAACATTCGTATGTTCGTGCGAGAAAGTAAGTTTCAGTTCGGATCCAGGCAAGAGGAGTCCGCTCGTTTCAATGTAGCAACCGCCCAGGCTCAAATTGGTCACAATGCCAAGTGTCGCCAGCGCCTGATCGTTTCCAGAAATTTCCGTGGTGAGCCGGCCTCGCACTCGCGGGTATAGACGCCGATTCTTCTGTGTCACTTGACTCTGCTTCTGCAGATACATCCGCTTGTCGGCTTCCGACAGCAATTTCTCGGCATCCATCCCATCCTCAGGAAACATGGACCTACCGACGCTCAGCGATAAAATATCCTCGTTGCAGATGTCTTTTCCAGCTTGCTTTGCCAAGTCCCGCATCTGTTCCGCCTTACGAGCAGTAGCTTCGGCCGTAAGTCCGGGAGCGATGACTACAAATTCGTCTCCGCCCATGCGCGCCACATAATCGTACTCACGGCTGGTCTCCTTGAGGGAGTGGGCAAAGAGACGCAGTACGCGATTCCCTTCCAGGTGTCCAAAGCGGTCGTTAATTTGCTTGAAGCCGTCCATGTCAGCGACCATCACAGTCAGCGTTTTGTTGTCGCGTTTGCAGCGCGCCAATTCCCGGTCGAGCTGCAGGAACAGCGACCGCGCATTGGGGAGACCGGTGAGGTAATCGGTAACCGCCGAACTCTCCGCCTGCTCATACTTCATCGCATTCTCAATCGCGAGTGCCATCTTCGAACTTACCGCCAGCAAAATGCGCAGGTGATCGGAGGTAAAGAAATCCTTTTCCGCGTGATACAAAGCGACCACTCCCACCACACCCTGCAAGCCTTCGAGTGGAACGGCAAGCGCCGAGTTCAACGTGCTGTACTTTGAAGAATCGTTCAGATAGCCGGGCTCGACCGAAGGATTGCCGTTGAGAATTGGCTTAAGATTTTGCGCCACCCATCCCGAAAGCCCTTGTCCCATCGGAATCCGCAACGAAGCAAACAGCCGGAAGTTATCGCCATTCACATATTCCGGCACCAGTTCATCGCCATGACGCACATAGATTGCAATCGCATCGTAGGGCATTGCCCGGCGCAGCTTTACCGCAAATACCGAGAGCGTTTCACCCAGGCTGAGCGAAGCTCCCAGATCTTGGCTGAGTTCGAAGAGCGTCTGGGCTTCCTGCCGTGCCGCCGCAATCGAACCGAGGAAGCTGCGTTCGGGTACTTGCCGCCGGCCTTCCGTCTCAAACCCGGCCGCCGGTTTGATGGTCGGCTCAACTTTCTTCGCATTTTCGTCTTTGACTTCAACTTCCGTGGATAGCTTCTGCTTGCCGAGGCTGTCCGTTCGTTGATGGACAAGCTGCTCCAACTCCACATATCTTCGTTCGAGCACCTTGACCACTTGCGGATCGAAGGACTTTCCCGACTCATCCGACAGCCGCTTCATCGCTTCATGTAGCGGGAGTGCGCGTCGATATTGGCGATCCGACGCCAGCGCGTCCAGGAAATCCACAGCTGCCAGAATTCTGGCTCCAATCGGAATCTGCGTTCCACGTAGCCCCAACGGATAGCCTGTCCCGTCGAATTTTTCGTGATGCGCCCGGACGATCGGTACAACCGGATATGGAAAGCGCACCCGCTCCAGAATTTCCGCTCCCACCAGCGGATGAATTTTCATCTTTTCGAATTCTTCCGGAGTCAGGCGTCCCGGCTTCGAAATGATGTGCTCAGGAATCGCGAGCTTGCCAATATCATGCAGCAAGGCGGCGGCCTGCAATGCCTCCATTCCATCCTTGTCAACATTAAGATCCTTCGCCACTTCAACTGCATAAACGCGGACTCTCTGCAAATGGTCGTGGGTCGTCTGATCCTTGGCTTCAATGGCCAGTGCCAGGGCTTCGATGGTCCGCATATGCAAGTCAGCCATCTCTTCCACGTGCCGCTTCTCGTCTTCCAACTTCCCAAGGTAAAGCCGGTAAGAACGGTAGATGAGGTAGACCACCGGAAGCGTCAGCAACGATGTCTGCCAGTCGGTAAAACCGTGTAGCCAGCTCATCATGCCAGCTACGCCAGCACCCACCAGGTAATACGGGAAGCTCCAGAAATAACAGTCCGCCCAGATCTTTCGCAGCGATCTTCGCTCTGTCAGTGAGATAACCGCTGCCACGGGAAGCGTGTTCGCAACGAAATACACGCACGCTGCAAGAAACAGCAATGTTGAGGGATTATTCACGGCGCGATGCGCCAGGGAAAAACGGTACGCGGCAAAAGTCACGGCAATGGCGAGGGCCGTCGAGCAGACGTTAAATGCAACCTGTATGGGGATCGGGCGGTCGCGGTCGAAGCACTGCACGACTACGGCGGCGCATCCGAGCGCCATAGCTTCCGATAAGCTAAGTTCCAGCACGCCCAACAACAGAAACAGAAAGTTTACCGACATCGTCCCAGTGATGCCGGGCAGATTCACCTTGAGCCGCGAGGCGGCCAAAGCGATCACCAGATAACAGAAAAATTTGAGCGGATTTTCGCTCTTCCCATGCAATACCGAATAAGTAAGCACGGCCGTCCCGCAAACAACCACCACGGCAATAAAAAAGCGTGGCGCTGCGCTCATGTCCCTCCAGGATTGAGGGCGAGTTTTCATTTCGGACGCACTCCTGCCCAGGAAGCCAGGGTTGCCACTCCCAGGCGCAAATACACGGCAACACTCCCAACATCCATTGATAACAGGCACCGAACAGGCGGGGAAGCATTCGGCTATTTGGAGGTAAACTTACGTAATGAGGAGGAGTGACCTTTCGGCTTTACCTAAGCTGTCCAATCGCTGAAATAGGACCCTTAAACCGAAGAAAATAAGGCTCTAAATATCACTTTGCCAAACTGTGAACTTGTTGCCCCGCCGCTTCGTATTAACCCTAGAGACTGCCGGTTTGACTTGCCAGAAACCCCGGCCTAACATGAATGACTCTCTCCCAGGAGTGTTCTCAGGAATGATCGGCCAGACCGTCTCGCACTACCGTGTCCTCTCCCAGTTGGGCGGCGGAGGGATGGGCGTTGTCTATGAGGCCGAGGACATCAACCTGGGTCGCCATGTCGCGCTCAAGTTCCTGCCTCCCGCGACCGAGACGGATCCGCTGGCGCTCGAGCGTTTTCAGCGCGAAGCCCGCGCCGCCTCCGCCCTGAACCACCCCAATATCTGCACCATCTACGAAGTCGGCGATGACAACGGACGCCACTTCATCGCCATGGAGCTGTTGGAAGGCGAGACGCTCAAAAAAAAGATCCACGATCAGCCCCATCAGCAACCGATGGAACTCGAGCAATTGCTCGATCTTGGCACTCAGATCGCTGACGCCCTCGATGCCGCTCATGCCAAGGGGATCATTCACCGCGACATCAAACCGGCCAACATTTTTGTGACCACCCGTAACCAGGCCAAGATTCTTGATTTCGGCCTAGCCAAACGCACTGCCAAGGCTTCCATCCTATCTGACGCCACCATCAGTAATTCGGCTGCGACCGTCGACGACCCATTTCTAACGAGCCCGGGATCGACCGTTGGCACTGTCGCCTATATGTCTCCGGAGCAAGCACGCGGCAAGGATCTCGACACGCGTACCGATCTATTCTCATTTGGCGCTGTGCTCTATGAAATGTCTACTGGCGCAGGGCCCTTCCGCGGAGATACATCCGCCGTTATTTTTGATGCGATTTTGAATCGTCCTCCATCGCCGCCTCTTCGCCTAAACCCCGACCTACCTCCGAAGTTTGAAGAAATTCTCAACAAGCTGCTGGAAAAAGACCGCGACCTGCGCTATCAGAGCGCGGCCGATGTGCGCTCTGACCTGAAGCGCCTCAGGCGCGACACGGAATCGGGCAGCATCCTGGCCGCAACCTCTTCCAGTTCTGCCATACACAGTGTCCCCGTTGGTCTGCCCATTCGCAAAACTCCGGCGCCAGGTCGCAAATTGCCATTGTGGCTGATTCCGGCTCTAATCGTCGCGGTCGTCGCAGCTGGCATAGGCTTCGTGTTTCTCAAGCGCGGCCACGCGCTCACCGAAAAAGATTCGATCCTGGTCACCGACTTCGTGAACACCACTGCCGATCCGGTCTTTGATGGCACTCTCAAGAAAGCACTTGCCGTCGATCTGGAGCAGTCTCCATACCTCAATGTCTATCCAGAACAGAAAATCCGTCAGACATTGCAGTTCATGGGACGCAGTCCGGGCGACCGCATCACCACCGACGTCGGCCGCGAAATTTGCCAACGCGATGGCATCAAAGCCATGCTCAACGGCAGCATTGATAGCGTCGGAGGCCAGTACGTCATCAATCTAGAAGCAACTAATGCTGCATCCGGCGATTCGCTAGGACGCCAGCAAACTCAGGCCAACCGGAAAGAAGATGTGTTGAATGCTTTGCATAGCGCCTCCACTAAACTCCGTGGTCAGCTCGGCGAGTCGTTGGCCATGGTGCAGAAATATGACATGTCTCTGTCCCAGGCAACAACTTCCTCGCTCGACGCGCTGAAGGCGTTCAGCCTGGGCGACGCCAAGCACAACGTGGGCGACGAACTCGGTGCGCTTCCCGACTACCAGCGAGCGGTGGAGATCGATCCCAATTTCGCTATGGCCTATGCCCGCCTCGGCACCGTCTACAACAACCTGGGACAGACCGACTTATCGGAGCAAAATCGCCAGAAGGCATTCGAGCTTCGCGATCGTGCCAGCGAGCGCGAGAAGCTTTACATCATGTCCCATTATTACGCCGATAGCGGTCAGCTCGACAAAGGTATTACAGCTTACGAACTCTATTGCCAGACCTACCCTCGGGATTCCACTCCGTTTAGCAATCTGGCGGGCATCTATAACACGCTGGGACAATTCGATAACGCCTTGGAGAAGGCAAAGCGTTCGGTGGAACTCGATCCAGACGGAGTGGTCGGTTATTCAAACGAGGCCCAAGCTTACGCTGGATTGAACCGAGTTGAGGAAGCGCGCGCCACTATCAACACCGTTCTACAGCACAAGGGCTCTACTGCGAGCTTCCATACAGTATTGGCTAATTTGGACTGGGCCCAAGGCAAAGATGCCGACATAGAAAAGGAACTGCAGAGCGCCTCCGTAACCCCTGACGGGCAGTTGAATGCTCTCGGGTTCCGCTTCGCTCTTGCCAGCAACCGGGGACAAATACGTCAGGCACGGGAATTTGCGCATCAGGTTGATGATGTATTCAGTAGCCTGCACCTGCAAGGCCGCGCCGATGTCGAGGCGCAGCTTGCAGGAATCGAAGTATTGGTGGGCAATCACGACGAGGCCAACAGCGACGCCAGCGAAGCGCTCAAGTTATCTCGAACTCTTTCCGTGACGGGGAATGTCGCTTACACGTTCGCTATCCTACGTCAGGATCAGAAAGCGATCGCGTTGGCCGACGAAATTCAGCGCGACCATCCGAACAACACCATCGCGATAAATGTGACCGTCCCCATGATTCGCGCGATCACCCTCTTGCGGCCGGCCAATCCCGCTAAGGCTGACCCGGCAAAGGCCATCGATCTCCTTAACTCCGCTGCTGTCTACGCTCGCACCGACACCGGCGTCTTTTACACCCGAGGCATTGCCTATGAGCAGGCTGGTCGTTACGCTGAAGCGCAGCAGGATCTCCAGAAGATCATGGACATGAAATCACATAGCGGCCCCGACATGATGTTCGTGGTAGCCCAACTGGAATTGGGCCGAGTCTTCCAGAAGCAGGGCGACAAACCGAAGGCTCGTATCGCCTATCAAAACTTCCTCGCCGATTGGAAAGGTGCCGATCCCGATCTTCCGATCCTCCACGAAGCCAAAGCGGAATACGCCAGACTGCAGTAATCCGGGAAAAACTAGAGCAAAAAGTAAGGGCAGCACAGTCGAAACCATGCTGCCTTCGCCCCGGGAAGAGTATTCGTTAGAAGTGGAACCCCAACTGAGCCGTCAGCGCGCGGGGCGTCACAAAGTGCGTCCCACTAAAGGTCGAAAGGAAGTTATACAGCGCTACTTTGTTGGCAATATTGATGGCCGTAAGCGTCAGGCTCCATTTGTAGTGGTCGCCCTTGAACAAGTTGTCGTCGCCAACCGAAGCATCAAACAGGTTACGTGACGCGATGCGCGGCGGGTTGCGGTCGTCGTTCTCGCTATTGGGCGCTGGCACCTTTATTCGTGTCGACCCAAATTGAGAGGCTAAGCAAGTGGAAGGCAACGGAACGGTGGGAGTTGCGTGCGCGCCGTCGCAGGTGAACCCGGCTACAAACTCCTGATCCGCGCTCAAGGGATTTCCAAAAGAATCCTGCATCATAACGACCGGCTGGCCGCCAATTGTAGTTGACTGCGGACAATTGCTCTGCGGACTTCCGAACTCTGCACCCCCGAAACACGGCGCATTGCCCGCCACCAGGCCGCTGTCGTACCGCCAGTTGAAACCGAACCATGGACCACGCTTCCCCAGCTGATATTGCAAGTGAGTTGTCTGGTTGAACTTCTCGTCGTGGTCAATACGGAACGGGAGTCCTGCGCCAGCCGCACCGGTCGTTACCGTTGCACCAGCGCCGCCAATCTGCGGAGTAAAGAATCGCGCCGCCACACTGGAGAAGACCATTTGCGCCGAGAAGCCATGCAGGTTCGGTACTTTTAGCGTGCCGGCATATCCAGGAATTTTGGCATTGTGCCATTCAATCGGGAAAGTAATCGGCGTATTGCCAAGCACGCTGAAATCATAGCCATTGTGCGTGTACTTCGTGATCCACTCGCCGGAAAAAACCAGGTAGCGTCCGAAAGCTTGCTCGAGTCCGGCGTGGAATTCATTGCGAAAGCCGGGACTCAACGGGTTGGACACAAAAACACCAGGTTGAGGCTGCGAACACGCAAGGAGTGGGGCCAAAACTGGGTTACTGCATCCAACGCTGGAAAGTATCAGATTCTCATTGAATGGAGATTCCAGCGTCCGTGCGTAGGAAACACGAAGAACGGTTCCTGTTTTTTTGACGTTGTACGAAATCCCAATCCGAGGCTCGGCCTGGCTTGCGATGGTGAGACCGTTGTACATATCCCCGCGCATGCCCAGATTCATCGACCAGTGGCCGACCGTGATTGCATCCTGAATGTAGAGAGCAAGCTCCTTTACATCTGTGTGGCCGTTGAAGACATACGAACTGCCGCCACGGGTTAAGTCGTAAGGAGCCAACGTCGGATTGAAGTAAGGATAAAAAGCCGTGCCCGGCGCGTTCGGGTTACCTGGAAACGGCGGGTCTGTGTTATTACCTGTATTTGTTTGGTAGCCGGCGGCGGCGCATTGCGAAGGATCAGTCAACCCCGGAACAGGAACATACGGATTCGGATTCAGCGGCGTTACTGGTGACTGGGTAATGCAGGGTGCGTTGTAAGCCGGATCGACAATTCCGATCGTGTCGTTCTCATCAAGAAACGTCTGTTCGTAGGTTACGCCAGCCTTAATGTTATTGATCCCCCGAACATAGGAGATATCCGATCGAATTCCCGTGTTGGTGAGCGTACGGTTCTGGCCCACCGACTGCCTCTGCAAACTGGGTGGTCCAAGGTCCGCAAAAGGATTATCGCTAGGGTAGTAGTTGTAATCGTCGCGGCGCACAAACGCCCCCAGGGTAAACACGGAGTGCGTGCTGATGAGACGCGTCCACGAAGGCGCGATATTAAATGTCCCAATCTTGGAGCGTTGATCCGCTGCGCCGACCGTAATGAGTGTGCCAGGAACGACGCCTCCATAATTCTGGGCCGCTGGAAGAACTCCATTCAGTCCGCTCCATGCCGTCGCGTTTTCGGCATCCAATGAGTTCGGCGTTTGGAACCAGCTCCGGCTATAACCGAAGTTCAGGTGAATCGAATCAGCAGATGAGAGTTGGAGGTCGACGCGGTCGAACACATTCTGTTCGTTGCCCTTGTCGTGGATCACAGCAAATTCCGGAGCGTCCAGAAACCGTCCGCTATTCAAGCCGCCAACCGATATGAAGTTTCCCCAGTTCTTACCCCCATAAGAAACATCGGCGGCCACGCTCGATGACCCAAATGACCCGTAAGAAGTGGTGATGCTGCCGTGGGGCGTAGTTATACCTTGTCCCGAGCGTGTCGCTGCCACAATCACAACGCTAGTCTTGCCGCCGTATTCCGCAGGCGGCGCGCCAGCGATCACTTCCATCGACTGAATCGAATCAACCGGAACCTGATTGGAGAAGGTCTTACTTGACTGGTCGGTCATAGGCTGGCCATCGATGGAGAACGAATTCTCCGCATGGTCCCCGTATCCGTGGATTTGCCCATCGGAATCGGAGGCAACCCCAGGCGTCGCCAGCCCCACCAGCGTGCTCATCGACGACGATCCGCTTCCCATGGGGAGTTTGTCGATCAACTCCCGGTCTACGTCCTGATGAGACGTCGGATCATTCTCCACCAGATCTCCAGCAGCCTCGACTGAAACCGTAGTGGTCGATGCCGATACCTGAAGATTGACCTGCACGTTGGCCGGCACTACTGACCGCACCTCGACATCCTGCGCCGTCTTATCGAATCCCCCTGCCGTCACCGTCATGTGATAGTTATTAAACGGAACATTTACAAAACTGAAACCGCCCTTGCTGTCAGTCGTCGTAGTCCGGTCATAGCCAGTCACCGGGTTATGAATCTCAACCCCTGCATTCGCAACCACCGCGCCCGACGGGTCCAGGACAGTCCCGTTAATCGACCCCGAACTTCCGCCCGACTGCGCATTCACGGACCCAACACAGAAGGCCAAAGCAAAGGCCATAGCCCCGGCGAGCCAATTTTTATGAAATAAATGCATGATTCCTCCAAAAACGGTTCTGGAGCGAGTTCAATCCCATTTGAGCTCCCATTTAGGATCGAAGATCGCAATATCCTGTGGATGTATTGAATCTGGCGCAGGATCAGAGCGCAGGAGGAGGACGAATAAACTGCGTGATGGCAGGACGAACGATCAGGGAAACTTCTGCAACCGGACTCGCCAGGACAGCCGTAACCAAAATCGGTGCTGACGTGGCTGTTTGGGTATTAACTCCGGCATGAGCTGTAGCACAAATCGAGCAGGTGTGATGGGCTGTGGCCGACTCGTCCGAATGTGAGTGCGTCGCCTGTATCGACCCCATGACGCATATCAAGGCGACGCAAAGCACACAGACAGCCCTGGCCAATACGCCCCGATTTGCCAATACCTTCAACATGAAATCCCAGTGATCCCTGCTAGGAACTTACTTTTGGCGAACAAACCCTTATGCAAACTAGTCTTAGACGATTCTATCCTGAGATGGTCAACCACGGGAATTCCAAGTGCAAGAATTTGACAATAATGCGCCGAGCACACGCTCTGCGGACCATGACCTTCAGATGCGAATCGTACCTCAATCGTAATCCAGCCATAAATCCCCAGATGATTCGTTTCCGGACACCGACTACCCCGTAGGCGACGCCGGAGGATTCGAATCGGGCAGAAGATTCGTACCAGGATATCGCTTCAGCAATACCACACTCTCAAATCAAGCCCGCTGTTCCTCCATCCTCAAATCTTTCCCATCAACGCGCTAAATAGGTTGGGACGAGAACCAACAAAAACACTATTGCTGGCGCCGCCATTCTCCGACAATCATTTCAGGTATCACCGACACTCGTCTGTTGCAGCGCCACCTGCGTCTCAATTTGATTTCCTCCGCCATCCCTGCCCAATGGGGACTCGGCGGATCGGGCTCAGGAGAAGTATTTATGTCGGGACAAGTCATTTTGTACTTTGAGGACCAAGCAGACGCTCTCCGCTTTGCTCTAGCCGCAGGTTCGGTAATGGCAGGTGGTGAGCCCCGCGCCACCGACGATTTGGTCCAGGAGACATCGCGAGTCACGCGCATACGCCTGGATGCCGCAAACAAAGGAAAAGGTCGTCAGCCCAATCCTCCCGACCGCGCTGCGTGAGCTCTCAAAGAGATTCGAGCTTGTGTGGAGACGGGCGTCTCGCCGTCCAAGAGCGCTGCCCAGCATAGTGGTACATGCCGTCAAGAAAAATGCTCTAGAATGTCCGCTATGCCGACTGCTGAGCGGATTACATCTTCAGCTTCATCCATTTCGCTCGACCTAGCCTGGGTTCGCTCGCAGTTCCCCGCGCTAGCTCAAAGCATCAACGGAAACCCCGCAGTTTTTATGGATGGCCCCGGCGGCACGCAGGTACCGCAGCGTGTGATTGACGCCATCGCAGACTATCTCGCGCACAACAACGCCAACACTGGAGGCGCTTTCCAGACCAGCCGCAACACCGACCGCATGATCGCAGAAGCACGCTCAGCGATGGGAGATTTCTTGAATTGCGATGCGAATGAAATTGTCTTCGGCGCAAACATGACCACGTTGACCTTCGGCATGAGCCGTGCAATAGGACGCGAACTCGGCCCTGGCGACGAGATCGTGCTGACCCTCCTCGACCACGACGCGAATTTCTCGCCCTGGAAAGCGCTGGAAGAAAAAGGCGTCGTCATCCGCACCGTCGCATTCAACGAAAAAGACTGCACCTTAGACATGCATGACCTGAAGGCCAAAATTGGCGGCCGTACCCGCCTGGTGGCCGTAGGCTATGCATCGAATGCTGTTGGCACAATCAACGACGTAGCCGAAGTCGTCCGTCTGGCAAAGCAAGCGGGAGCGCTCAGCTACATCGATGCCGTCCACTACGCTCCGCACGGCTCCATCGACGTACGCCAGCTAGACTGCGATTTCCTGGCTTGCTCCACCTACAAATTCTTCGGACCGCACATGGGTGTTCTCTATGGCAAGCGCGAGCACCTGAAGAGGCTGCGTCCCTATAAAGTCCGCCCCAATACCAATGACATTCCAAATTGCTGGGAGTGGGGAACCCTAAACCACGAATGCATAGCCGGAATTAAATCCTGCATAGATTACTGGGAAGAGCTAGGCCGCCGAGCCGAACCCGCAGTCACTACCCGCCGAGCCGCGATCCTAGCCGCGCATGAAGTGATTCATGCCCACGAACAACAGATGACAGCGAAGATGCTCGCAGGATTGCAAGCAATCCCCGGACTGAAGCTCTACGGCATCATCAATTCGCAACAGTTCGACAATCGCTGCGCAACCTTCGTAGTCCGAATCGAAGGGCACACTCCGCTGGAGCTGGCAACGAAACTAGGCGAGCGAGGCTTCTTCACTTGGGATGGAAACTACTATGCGATGAACCTGACGGAACAATTAGATGTCGAGCGACTAGGAGGATTCCTGCGCATTGGCCTGGTCCACTACAATACGATGGAAGAAGTGGATCGACTCCTCGCCGCGCTGCGTGAGATTGCGAGATAACAAAGCTTACTCGTGTTTACCTAGTCTCCACACAATTATTGCAGAAACGCCTGGGAACGAACCTGCAGGAGTTCATCGCTTAATTCCTGTTTATTTTTCAGCGTTCGCTTTGGATCAATAATGAGACCCTGAAATGGCTGCGGCGCGGATGCAATCATCTGTTGGAGTTTCGGCAGAGTCGATGGATCCTTAAGCACGCCTTGATAGGCGTGAATGATACGTTCCAGCGGCGGGGCGGTCGAGGGCCAGGGCAGCATACTATAGACTTCCATTTCTCGCTTGATAGCAGATTGCCAATCCAGCGGCTCCTGACTAAGTTGGGCTAGGGCTTTTGCCAGCACCCATCGCTGTTGGTTAGTAAGCCCTGCCGTACGGAATGCAAACCCCACGGCCCGAAGATGATTGAGTAGCGAATCCTCAGCCAGGACTGTAGAGAGCATAATTCCTCCGTTCCCCACATCCCGAGAGAATCGCAATCCGGCCACCAGCGCGCGCACCGCCCCGTCCTTATCTCCAGCACTCAGCAAATGAAACGCGTAAAGAACGTTGAGTCGAGCCAGGGCAACCGCCTTCACCGGATAGTCCGTTGGAAAATCCGGTCCAATTTCATACTCCAGGCCCCAGTCGCAGTGCGGAAGAGCCGTTCCCCGGGCCATGGTTTCAAGAGCACGCCTGTTTTTCTCAACCAGATCTTTAAACTTGAGATCATCGTATGGAGTAGTGCCGTCGAAGATCGCGTGCAGCTCCTTTACTTGCTCATTGGTAATCGCCGCATCCTGCATTTGGGCAAATGCCGACCAGTAGCGCAATGCGGCATTGTCACCAAGTTTCACTTTTTGCTGCGCGGAAGCTGAGCCAGACGACAGCACCGCAAACAGAATCATCGATAGAATCAAGCCCGAAGTTCTCACGGCTTTATCCTCTCTTCGCTAAGCACAGTGAGCGCGCTATGTTGGTCTTTCGGAAGTGGACTTGTTTGTGGCGGAAACGCCATCTCATCAACAGCAGCTTCAAATGACGGCGCGGCGGCAAGCAGAGCGTTCGCGCTTCGCACAGTCAAAGAATGGGTGTTCGCCAGACGTTCAACGCCCACCACGCTCGCAACGGCATGCGTATCGTCGGTTCGACCCATGCGAGAATGCGATGCAAACACCGCTATGACGAAAACGACCGCGGCGGCCAATGCCGCGAGCGCGAAGAAACGTCGAGTGGCGAGGCCACGCCTCTCGACAGGGAGCGGCTCGACGGCAAGTGGACGAAACTGTTTTAAATAGGCTTCGAACAGGTCATCTCGCTCATCATCAAAGTCAGGAGTTGGCACAGGAATCCTCCTTCGCACACGTTGACTTACCACACATAGACTCGCGCAATTTCGCCAGCGCGTACCGGTATCTCGATGCCGCGGTATTCGAGCTAATATCCAAAAGGCTGGCGATCTCAGAGAAGGTGAGTTCGCCCCACATGTGCAAGACAACGACCTGTCTCTGATCGTCGGGAAGCGTGCACAGCGCGCGCCGGAGGTTCAGCTCCGCAGCATAATCCCGCTCCGGCGGGTTGAACCAAGCATCTTTTGGCTCAAAAACGGTGTTCCGCTGTAGAACCTTGATCTCATTGAGAGCCTCGTTGCGTACGCACGCGAACACATACGCTTTTTTATCCGCGGCCCGCCGCAGATTCCCATCTTTTATCAGCCTGAGAAATATCTGCTGAACTACATCTTGAGCGCGACCGCGTTCGCCTGTGATCGCTGCCGCAAAAAGTAGCAGGGCCGGACCATACCGGCGATACAACGACTCGATTTCGGTGGCATCGCCACGGTTGGGCTGCACTTTGCGCTCTCAATGTATAGGACAATCGAGCGGGAGAGATTTGTCTTTAAATTCGAGGAAAATTGTAAGTCGTCCTTCACTAGGCCCTAGAACTACATCAAGTGCGCATTTCGTCCACGCGTTCTCCGCGTCCCACCAGCGCCATCTTCGCCAGCCCAATAAACAGCCCGTGCTCAACAATGCCCGGAGTATCGCTCAGTACCTGTGCCAGTCCTGGTGGATCTACTATCTTTCCAAAGCTGCAATCAAGAATCTGATTCCCATTGTCTGTAAGAAAAGGGCTGCCATCCGCTTTCAGGCGCAATTTGGGCGACCCGCCGAGCGTTACGATCTTCCTCTCGACCACAGTCCGAGCAAACGCAATAACCTCGACTGGCAAAGGAAACTTTCCCAGCGTCGCAACCACTTTGCTCGAATCCGCGACCACCACCATCTTCTTCGACGCCGATGCAATCACCTTCTCGCGCGTCAGCGCGCCACCACCACCTTTAATCAACCGCAATCGCGGATCAACTTCATCGGCGCCATCAATCGTAATGTCGATCTCAGGATGCTCATCCAACGTAGTTAGCCGAATGCCAACCTTCTGCGCCAGATCGCCGGTCTGCACCGAAGTTGGAATTCCAATAATTTTCAGGCCAGCCTTCACCCGTTCGCCGAGAGCGACCACTGCAAAATACGCGGTCGAGCCTGTGCCTAATCCAACCACCTCGCCGTCGCGCACCAACTCAGCAGCCGCGCGCCCGGCAATTTCTTTTTCTCGTTCATTCGCCATCATTCACCAATCGTTAGTAGTGGAGCAACAGGCGATCTTGCCCGCCCCACCAGTAACTCTGCAGTCTAGTTCAAAACCATCTTCCCCAGAATCTCTTTGAGCAACTTCGCCGCAACCATCGCCGTCATTTGTGTGTTGTCCTGCAAGGGATTGAATTCAACAATGTCGGCCCCAACAATCTTACCGGTGATCGCATGCAAATGAGCAATCGCCTCTCGAACCGACATTCCACCCGGCTCGCGATGCGAAATTCCAGGAGCAAACGCCGGATCGAGCACATCCATATCAAAAGAAATGTAAACCGGACCCTTCACTTTCATGCGATCAAGCGCAGGTAAATGGCGCATTTCAATAACCTCGACGCCAAATTTCTTAGCCTGGTCGCGATGATGCCCATTCATAGTGCGGATACCGACCTGAATCAATCGCTGAGCCGCTCCCTCCTCCATGATCCGTGCAAACGGACAAGCATGAGACACCCGGCTGCCTTCAAATTCGTCATAGAGATCGGAATGCGCATCGAAGTGAATAATTGTCAGCCCAGAAACACTTTTGACGGAGGCGCGCCCAAAAGCACGAACGATCGGAAAAGTAACGGAGTGATCGCCACCTAGACAGACGGGCCGCAGGCCTTGGTCGAGCAGTTCTCCCACTCTCGCTTCGATCGCCCCGAACGGCTCTTTGTCAGTCGCCCCCGTGAAATTCAAATCACCCGCATCGCAATAAGCGCCCTCGATGCCAAGCTCGACCCCTGTTTCCGTCCACGAATTCCAGGAGTCAGAATGAAAAGCGCTACGGATGATAGCCGGGGCTCCCGATGGCCCGCGCAGCCATGAAGAATTAGCATCGAACGGAATGCCAACAATCACAGGGGTTCCGGCTTTGGCCGCGTCGCAACACATCGTCATGCAAATATTTCCTTTTTGCTCGTGCGGTGACGGGGTTCTACCCCATCCGAGCTGAACATCACTGAAAATCGGGCCACGCTACTTGTCCAGCATACCCGTCGTGGACCTCCGTAACTCCATTTCTTCCCCCTGAATCGGCCACACAGATCAATTCATCCGTTATTCTATAGAAGACGATTATGGCAACCTCGACTCGAAAACCTGACGGGAGCGCGACTCCTGCAAGCGCTGGGAACGTCTCTAAGCTCGTGACTCAAAATCATGAACGGGAACGTGTGTTTGGCCTATTCCGGCAATTTGGATATCTCGAAGCCGAACTGAACCCTCTCGGCCTGCTCCCTCCGCAACCCCATCCCGACCTGCGGTTTGCGGACAATGGAGACAATGGTGACAACGAGTGGGCGCAGGAAGCACGTCGCATCTATTGCGGCAGCGTAGGCGTAGAGTTCATGCACATCGCCGATCCCGAGCGACGTCGCTGGATTCAAGAACGTCTCGAAGGAGAACCGGCGCCCATAGACCGCGACCGCGCGCTAGATATGCTGGTCCGTGCAGATGTTTTCGAACAAACGCTGCAGCAGCGCTATCTTGGCAACAAGAGATTCTCGCTCGAAGGCAACACTTCATTGCTCCCCGCACTAGACGCGATCCTGGACGTGGCTGGCGAAAGCGGCGCTGTCGAACTAGTGATGGGGATGAGCCATCGGGGACGCCTGAACGTCATCATTCACCTGGCGAAGCGTCCGCCGGAGCAGGTGTTTGCGGAATTCGAAGACGTTGACCCGCGAAGCGTGCTCGGCTCAGGTGACGTGAAGTATCACATCGGTGCGACCGGGGAATACACCACCAGAAGCGGAAAGAACATCCATATTCACCTCGTCTCCAATCCCAGCCATCTGGAAGCCGTAAATCCAGTCACCGTGGGACGCACCCGCGCCAAGCAGGATCGCGCCGGAGAAGGTGGCACGGCGAAATACCTGCCGCTACTGGTCCACGGCGACGCCGCATTCGCGGGCCAAGGCATCACCGCCGAGACGCTGAATTACGCGGGTCTCGCCGGCTACACCGTCGGCGGAACAGTCCACGTCATCGCAAACAATCTCATCGGATTCACCACCAATTGCCGCGAAGAGCACACTTCGCGATTCTCGGCGCAACTGGGGCGTCGGCAATCGATTCCGATATTTCACGTAAATGGTGAAGACGTGGACGCCGTTCTGCGCATCGCCCGCATCGCCACCGAGTACCGCTATAAATTCGGCACTGATGTGATCATCGATTTGATCGGCTACCGCCGTCACGGCCACAGCGAGGTCGATGATCCCACCGTGACGCAGCCCTTGATGTACAAGGCGATCAAAGAGCATCCGCCGCTGTATCAGATTTATGCGAAACAACTCGGCGTCGAAAATATTGCTGAGCAAGTGAGCGCGATCAAGAGCGAGTACGAGGCCGCGCAAAAAAGCGCAACTCAAGTCACCAAGAAACCGCTCATGCGCAGCCTTCCCAAATACTGGGATGGCTATTTCGGAGGCCGCTATAACCCCGAGTATGAGCAGCCCACAGGCGTTGCGCGCGAGGAATTGATCGCCCTCACCGAGCGTTTGACCACGTATCCCGAGGGTTTCCACATCCATCCCAAGGTAAAGAAGTTGCTCGAACAGCGCGAGGAGATGGGAACCGGCAAAAAGCCGCTGGACTATGGCATGGCGGAAGCGCTCGCCTTCGCAAGTCTGGTTAAACCCAATCCAGGGAAGCAGGGAATCCCCGTGCGCCTGAGCGGGCAGGATTCGCGGAGAGCAACGTTCAATCAGCGCCATTCCATGCTGCTCGATATTGAAGACGAGACAGAATACGTCCCATTGCGCCATATTGCGCCTGGCCAGGCAACCTGCGACATCTACAATTCGACCCTTTCGGAAGCGGGCGTGATGGGATTCGAATACGGTTACAGCCGCGATTATCCTGAAGCCCTGGTCCTGTGGGAGGCCCAGTTTGGCGATTTTGCGAACGTCGCTCAAGCCGTGATCGACCAGTTTGTGTGCGCTGGCGAAGACAAATGGGGACTGCTATCAGGCCTGGTTCTGTTGCTGCCCCATGGCTACGAAGGTCAGGGTCCAGAGCATTCCAGCGCGCGCATTGAGCGATTTTTGCAGCTCGCGGCCCGCGATAATATCCAGATTTGTCAGCCCTCGAATGCAGCACAATATTTCCACTTGCTGCGCCGCCAGGCGCTGCGCAAGTGGAGAAAGCCGCTGGTAGTCTTCACGCCGAAGAGCATGCTGCGGAATCCCGACGCACTGTCTCCTTTGGAAGATCTGACTCACCAGAAATTTCTGCCGGTGATCCCGGACACAGAAGCGCAAGACGCTAAACGGATTCTCATCTGTACCGGAAAAATCGGACACGAACTTCGCGCCGAACGTCAGAAGCGCAAGGACTTGAGCACCGCCATTATCTTTCTGGAGCAGATGTACCCATTTCCAGAAGCCGAATTAACCGCCGAATTCGAGCGCCACGCGAGCGCGCGGGATATTGTTTGGGTGCAGGAAGAGCCATCCAACATGGGTGCGCTTTTCTACATGTTGCCGCGCCTGAAGCGCATCGCCAACGACCGACCAGTTTTTTCGGTGAAACGTTCAGCGAGCGCCAGCCCGGCCACCGGTTCAGCAAAGGCGCACGAAGTTGAGCAGAAGACAATTCTGGCGCTGGCATTCACTACGCAGGACTGAAACAAGACCGGAACTATCGATATCAGGCCACGAGAAAAAATAAAGCCCAGGAATGATTCCATCCCGGGCTTCTTCAAATTTTTAAATGGATATCGGCCAGACGGAGCAAGCCCCGTCGCTAAGCGGCTAACGATCTTGTTCTATGGCCAGCGCTTCGCTGCTTCTTCCCACCCGGCAACGCGTGACGGAGCGGTTGCGGCCTGCGCGGCAACCACCGGAGGAATCCGAACCGGCTGCGGCGGCGCAGCAGCGATGCTCGGCTTAGATGTTTCCGCCATCGATTCTTTTTCGTCCGAAAGCAGCGGAGCGGCTACACGCAAAGCTTCGACTTCTTTTTCCAACCTGGTCAGTTCAAGTTCCTTCTGCCGTAAAACTTCATACACGTTTTTCATGCTTGGGCACCCTTCGCGCTGGAACTAGATATTAAGCGCAGACTATGTGTTCTACCAGCGATTTGTCAAGGAAAACAGGCACTCACGAGTGCATGGGTGGTTATCAACAGTGATAATCCACGAGGTTATTGGCGTTTCACCGAAATACAACCACCGCCACCAGAATGCACAGGATCAGGACCGCGACCGCCAGCAGATTTACGTGATTAGCAAGCCACGATTCATTCACCGACTTTGCATTTGCCAGGAAGGCTGGCACAAATTCCTCGGCAGCTGGCAATCCCACCTCGGCCGAAGAGCCCTGCTCCGTGTTGTCTGGCTTCGCCTCGGCCGCTTCCTTCTTACGCTGTTTCTCCAACTCCTTTTTTTCGTTATCGTTCTTTCTTTCGCAATCGAGGCACAGCGCTCGCCCCTCGGAAACAGGAAATCCACAAGAAGCGCATTTTTGCACCCGGAGCATAGCCTCAGGAACGGAAGCCACTGAAGCCACTGCGGAAACCGGTGCAGCCTGTATTTCGAGTGACGAAGCCGGGAACGACGGTGCAGGGGATGCAGGAGAAATAATCGGCGACACAACTGGCAGAATTACCGTCTCAACTGGCGAGGGGGGCGCTAACTTCCGATTGGCCAGTTCCACATCGGCTAACCCTGATTGTGCAGGTTGAACCAACGGTTCGACCAACTCTGGCTTTGCCACCTCCGGCTGTACGGAAACAACCGAAATCTGGCACTCTCCATCTTCCACCGAGGGTTCAACCGGCTTCTTCAACTCAGCTCTAGGCACTGCTGAAGGTTCGGAGCTCTGGCGCTGCTCGGCGAGATCAAGGGCAGTTAAAGTAAGCGCGGCCATGCGCTCCAGCGCGATTAAATCGCGCTCTTCAAACGCGTAAGGATGGTCGGAAAATAATTCGAATAAGCCGCGAACCTCTCCGTCACGCCGCAATAACGGCAACACCACAATAGACGCAATGCCCAGTGCCCGACAAGTTTCCAGATTCACCCGTGGATCATTCTCAGCGTTGTCGCAGCGCAGCAACTGCCGGCGAGCAATGCTTTCTCCGGTCAATCCCGAGCGAACCTGTAAGCGCGCTCCGATTGGCGGAGCCGAAGCGCCAGCGCTGGCGCGGCAAACCATCTCCTCGCCCTGGGGCAAAGCAAGAGCAGTTCCGGTAGCGCCGGTGATGTACTGTGCGCGTTCCACCAGCAACTGCAGCGCGGACTCGAGTTCCGTCTCTGCGAGCGAGCGATTCCCATTGGAGCGATCGCCAATTGTTCCCGACACGCGAACGAGGGGAGGATTGCCCTCCGCGATAGCGTCCTTAGCGCTCGCCGATGGAAACCGCTGGTCCTCGGGTTGGGCGGATCCGTGCATAGTAAATAGAAGACGATAAAGGGCTAATCCGAGTCTCGCCTCGGCGACTCCCACTGTCAAGGGCCAGAGATCAGGTTAGAAGAAGACAAGACAGGCGCGCAGGTGGAGAGCCGGGCGTCCCGCCCCGGCCACCACACTGACGGGGCCGAGAGCCCCTCTCGTCAGGAGATTGAAACCTGTCTGGAACTTACTGCGATTTTTCTTCCTTGTGCCGCAGCCACTCGATAAACATTTGCTCTTTGGGCTTGTCATATGCCATAAGCAGGTGACGGATGCTGCGTCCGCTTACAAAATGACAAACTTCTTCCGCCAGGTTCTTGGCATGATCGCCCGCGCGCTCGAGAGACTGCGTCATGAAGATAACCTGCAGGCTGGCGTGACGCACCAGGTTCTCGGGATTCTCAATGTGGCGCAGAAAAATGAGATTGCGCAGGCGGTCCATTTCAGCGTCGGCGCGAAGCACGTCAATCGCTTTCTTGACATCCTTCTGCGAGAAAGACAGCCCAACATCGGCTAGCATTTTTTCCAGCACCGTGGCCATGTGAGTCAAGTCGCGAGCGTCCTGAGAGTCGAGACGACCTCCCGCAGCCTGTGCGCTGGTGGCGAAACTTAGGAGCAAGTCCCCGATGCGCTCCAGCCCGATCATGACCTTCATACAAGCCAGCAATTGCCGGGTTTCGGCCTCCGGCACACGTGTAATGGTTGCGGTCACACCGGAGTCTACTTCCAGGTCAATGGCATCGAGTTCTTTTTCACACTGCCGGATCGCGTCCAGCCGAGACATGGATCCGGTGGCAATTCCCTCGGCCGCAATAGCTGCAGCCTCCCGCGCTAGTTGGCAAGCTTCTACCGTTCGCTGCACCAAGTCAGAGTACGAGGTCTCCGGCCAGGGGGTCTTTACGCTCGCTGTGCTCATAGGCAAAACCACCCTGCTTCTTTGGATGCTCGATCCGCTTCGGTGGACGCGAATGGATCAACCGAAAATGTCACACATGCCCAGTAGAAGCATAATGCCTGCCCGCCCGCGGGAGGTTACAAGGCAGTGAATTCTTTTGACGATTGAACGCCCCGTCCGCGACTGTCATCCTGACCCTGAGCGCAGCCGAAGCGATCTCCAACTGCGTCATTCGACTAAGCAGCAGTCAAAATGAAAAAAAAGCTCGAACCATGATTAAGCTCGCTCTCGGCGCGAATCATCCCGCCATGCGCCAGAACAATGTGCTTGGCGATGGCGAGCCCCAATCCGGTTCCACCGGATTCTCTCGATCGCGCTTTGTCGACGCGGTAGAAGCGTTCAAAAAGACGTGGAAGATGCTCGGAAGAAATACCCGGCCCGAAATCCCTAACATAAAATTCCACCCCGGTCGCAACCCCGCGAGCGCCCAGAATCACTTTTTTTCCTGGCGCCGCATACTTTAACGCATTCTCGATCAAATTCGAAAAAATCTGGTGGATGGCTTCGCGATCGGCATTCACGTTAGCGCTGGAAGCGGCATTTTCGATCACCAGCTCGACTCCATGAGATCGCGCCATTTCCTGGAAGCTTTCCTGAGCGTCCTGCAGCAGCTCTTCCGCACTGACCATCTGGATATCGAACCTCTGCTCGCCCGACTCAACGCGAGCCAGAGTGAGCAGGTCCTCCGTAAGCCGAGCCATGCGCGCCGCGTTCTTGCGGATGATTTCCAGAAAATCGCGCACGTGATTGTCTTCCAGAGGACTATCGAGCAGCGTCTCCGTATATCCCTGGATCGAAGTCAGCGGAGTGCGCAACTCGTGGGAAACGTTGGCGATAAAATCTCGCCGCGTCTTTTCCATACGCTCCGTCTCCGTAAGATCGCGGAGCACCGCAACTGCGCCACCTCCGGGCATGGGCGCTGCCGTCACGTCAAAAGTGCGCCCAGATGCGATCGTGTTCGAGCGCGCCGAAGTAACGACCTGATCCCGCGCCGCTTCCTGAATCGCAGCGAGAAAATCCGGATCGCGGACGCTGTCGATCAGCGGCGCATTCAGACGGGGAGCGCGAAGCAGCAAACGATCCATGCCGCGATTGGCCCATTGCACGCGCCCGTTGACATCGACCGCGATGACGGCATCCTGCATGCTGTTGAGCAGGGTTTCCAAGTCGCGCTGACTCGTTTGAACACGCGCAAAACTTTCTTCCACGCGGCGTGTCGTCTTATCGAGCGCTGCTGCCACTTGTCCAATCTCGTCCGTAGAAGACGACGCAATTCTTGCCGTCAAATCTCCGCCGGCGACGCGCTCGGCAAAGTCTACAATCCGCTGCAATCGCCAGCCCACATACTGCGAAGCGACCGCCGCCACCAGCATTGCAAAAACAAAGCCCGAGAGCGATCCCCAGAACAACGCCACGCCCAGCGGATGGTCCGTAATTTCCATCTCCGGTAGCGGGTATGCCAACCGCACCGCTCCTCCAGAGATAGGCGCAGCCACATACAAATAAGGAACGTGGAGAGCTTGGCTATTGCGCTCGTCCATTCCTACCTGGCCGCGCAGAGCAGAAATAAATTCCTTCCTCTGCGCATGATTTTCCATCGTGCTGGGATCGACTTGGGAATCGGCCAGCACCTTGCCAGTCGGATCGATGACGGTTGCGCGCGCTCCCGCCGCTTGCCCCTCCTGCGCGGTAATGTCGGCGATCGAGTGCTGTCGATCCACTTCAACGCGATGGGCAAACATCAAAGTTTTTTGTTTAAGATTGCGCTCGACCTGTTCGCGCAGCGTCCGTTCCCAGACCTTATGTACGCTTACTTGCAAGGTGATCGCGGTTACGCCAATCACTAGGAGAAACACAAACATCAATTTAACGAAGATGCGACTTCTCAACGCGCGACCTCAAAACGGTAACCGGCCCCCCGCACCGTTTTCAGGTAGCGCGGATTTTCCGGGTCGGGCTCAATCTTTTCCCGGATGCGCCGCACATAAACATCTACCGAGCGCGGCGTAACGTACGCCGTATCGCGCCACACCGAATCGAGCAATTGGTCGCGAGTAAAAACGCGTCCTGCGTGCCGCATAAAGTGGTCCAACAGGCGGAATTCAGTTGCCGTGGTCGGCACCTGTTTTCCGCGAACCGTCAACGTCATAGCGCCGGGGTCAATGTGGACCTCATCAATCTTCGTTGGCACCGACGGCAGCGGCCGTTCGAAACGTCGCATCACCGCCTTGACGCGAGCCACCAGTTCGCGCGGACTGAACGGTTTTGGGATGTAATCGTCAGCTCCCAACTCCAACCCCAGCACGCGATCCGCCTCGCCGCTCTTGGCAGTCAAAAAAATCACCGGCACTGAAGCCAGTGACACCGACTGTCTGATCTGGCGGCAAAGTTCCAGACCGTCTTTTCCAGGCACCATGATGTCGAGCAAAAACAGCGCGGGACGCTGTCGTTCCGCATCGACCACCACAAGATTGCCGGTTGAGTAGAGTCGCACGTTGAAGCTCGCCGCTTCCAGATGATGGCGCACGAGGCGAGAAATATCCGGGTCATCTTCCACTACATAGATCGTCGGTTTCACGCGACCATTGTAGCCCGGAAGTGTGACGATTTCGATAAACAGGAAAAGGGGGCCGTCTGAACAGTGCAATCACTGTCATCCTGTGCACAGTGATTCCGCGAGCGCAGCGAACGGAATCACGAAGTCGAAGGACCCCTACCTTGCCAGCACCGTCTACGCTGCCCCATGGAGTTCTCGCGAGAACGTATGCTTACCATCCCTCTAGCGCAGCGCCATGCCCGCCTCAGCCGAAAAATCCATACCCACAAACTCCCCACGCAGAAATTTCGGAAAAGCCGCAGCCGCGATCATGGCAGCATTATCAGTAGATAGTCCGCGCGAAGGAAAGAAAACAGAAATCCCCTCCATCGCGGCCTCGCGTTCAAACGCCGCCCGCAACTCCTGATTGGCAGCCACGCCCCCACTCACAAAAAGAGTCCGCACATCATACTCGCGAGCCGCCGCCAACGTCTTCACAACCAGATCATTGACCATGGTGCGCTGAAAAGACGCCACAACGTTAAGCGTCTGTCGATCGCAAAGCCGAAGCAAGTCCTCAACCGTCGGTTTCTCGATTCCTGCCAGCGCCGAGCGGCGAACCTCAATCGCCGGTTTCAAATTCTGCGTCTCCACATACCGCAAAACCGCCGTTTTAATACCGCTATAAGAAAAATCGAAATGAGGCCAGTCTTCCTCAATCGCCGATAGCTTCTGATCGCCTAGCTTGTGATCCCGTCGATCCGCATGTTTAATCTGCGAAATCTGAAATTTGACCGCCTGCGGATCGCCATGCGGTGCCAGCCGATCCACAACCGGTCCGCCGGGATAGCCCAGTCCCAGCAGCTTAGCGACTTTATCGAACGCCTCTCCGGCAGCATCGTCGCGAGTGTGCCCAATGTTCCGATAGCTCCAAAGATTTTCCTGCTCGCTCGCCAGATAAAGGTGCGTGTGCCCGCCCGACACAACCAGCGCCAGCACCGGAAAATGCAGCTCACCCTCCCCACGCAGCCGCTGATCGAGCAGCACCGCATGAATGTGTCCCTCAAGATGATTCACCGCAATCAGCGGCTTCTCGAGCGCAAACGCCAGCGCCTTGGCATAACTGATGCCCACCAAAAGAGCACCCGCCAATCCCGGACCCGGTGTTACCGCGATGGCATCGACCGACTCGTAAGTCTGTCCCGCCTCAGCCAGCGCCGCACGCACCACCGGCACAATCGCCCGCAAGTGCTCGCGCGAAGCCAGTTCCGGTACCACTCCGCCATAAGGCTGATGAGTGGCAATCTGTGAAGCAACCACATTCGAAAGAATCTGCAGCCCCGAACGCACGACGGCCGCGCCTGTCTCATCACACGAACTTTCAATCCCGAGTATGCAAGTGTCAGGCATAATGAAGCGATTAGGGGAAAGTCCGAAACCTGAGTGGATTTGCCCTGTGTTTCCCTGTAGTAAAGATTCTTGCCAGCGTCGAGTACACTCTGCGCAACTGCTAGTCTAACTGAGTAAAATCGCGCCGATGTCGACCGCCCAACAACACGCCGAAGAAATCGTCCGCACCCTCCGCCAGCACGGCCACCAGGCCTACTTCGCCGGAGGCTGCGTCCGCGACATTCTCCTAAACCGCGAACCCGCCGACTACGACGTAGCCACCGACGCCACTCCGCAACGGGTAATGCAAGTCTTCCCCCAGACCTACGCCGTAGGCGAGCAATTCGGAGTAGTTCTGGTCCCGCCCGCTGAAGACGATGAAGCAACGATCGCCCGTCAAAGTGAGCGTAGCAAACAAGCAGTAGAAGTAGCCACCTTTCGTGCCGACGTAGGCTACTCCGACGGACGTCATCCCGACGAAGTTCGCTTCACGAAGGATCCCCAGGAAGACGCACAACGTCGCGACTTCACCATTAACGGCATGATGCTGGATCCCGCCACAAACGAGATTTTGGATTTCGTAGGCGGCCAGGACGACTTAAAAAAAGGAATCATCCGCGCCATCGGCGATCCCAATCGCCGCTTCGAAGAAGACAAACTCCGAATGTTGCGGGCGGTGCGCTTCGCGGCAAGATTCAACTACCAGATCGATCCCGCCACGCTAAACGCAATTCAAAACCTAGCCCCTAAAATTCACCAGGTCTCCACCGAGCGTATGCGCGAAGAGCTGACCAAAATGCTGACCGAAGGCCAAGCCCGCCGAGCCTTCGAATTACTAGACCAGACGAAACTCCTGCGAGAAGTCTTGCCCGAAGTCGCCGCGATGAAAGGAGTAGCCCAGCCGCCCCAGTATCATCCCGAAGGCGACGTCTTCATCCACACCCTGCTCTTACTGGAGCAGCTCCACCCCGATTCAAACTCCAATACGATCTCCAAAACGCTGGCCTGGGGAGCGCTCCTTCACGATGTGGGCAAGCCGCCCACCTTCCGCATCGCGCCCGACCGCATCCGCTTCGATGGACACGTAGACGTAGGCGTCAAAATGGCTGCCGAAATCTTGCGCCGCCTGCGTTTCTCCAACCACGAAACCGATCAGATTCTGGCTCTAGTCGACAATCACATGCGCTTCGGAGACGTGCAGCGCATGAAGCAATCCACGCTGAAAAAATTTCTCCGCCTGCCCGCGTTCGACGAGCACCTGGAACTCCATCGCATCGACTGCCTCAGCAGCCACGGGCAACTAAGCACCTACGAATACGCCCAACAGCAGTTGCATTCCATGCCTCCCGAAGCCATCCGTCCCGCCCCCCTAATCACCGGACGCGACCTGATCGAAGCCGGTTACAAGCCCGGCCCAAGATTCAAAGAGGTGCTGGGAGCGGTAGAAGACGCCCAGTTGGAAGGTCGCCTACTCTCGCGCGAAGAAGCAATGGAGTTTGTGCAGCGCGATTTCCCAGCAGAGGCCTGATGTCAATTGGGGGAGTAAACAAAGCGAACGAGTTTGTTCTTGTCGCGGCATTCCTGGGTATTCTCTGCGCAGGCGGGATACAACTCTCCCCAGCCCGCGGCCACAACGATGCGATTTTCGGAAATGCCTCGGCTTACCAGAGTTTGCTTCACCCATTCCGCTCGGCGCTGGCTCAGCGCGAGGTTGTATAGGACATCTCCGGTGATGGATGCGTATCCGTCCAAATAGAAGCGCACGCTGGGATGATCCTTCAGCCATTGAACGTTGTCGTCCAGTGTGCCTGGATTGGTCGGAGAATCGTAGTCGTTCCGGAGAAACATGATGCCCTTCATATTCTTGTAAAATGCGTCCTCCTCATGGCCATAGAGAATCACGGGCGGAGCGGCCCAGTAGGCGACCCAACTTGCGACGTCGGCTGAGGATTGCGAAGTCTGGTCTTGCGCTAGCGCGGTCGTATTGGAGAAAGAGAGGAGGAGCATTGCGGCGATGGTGAACGCGAGGCGAACTTTCATTTTCTTAACCTCAGGGGTTTCGTTAACCGGATTTGTTGCAGGCGCGACACCATCAAGCCTGACGCTACCTGGGTCATCGATCAACTGGTATTTTCGACAGTGCAGGGCCAGTCCCGATGCCACAGATAGCGAACATAGAGCTGGCCCATGCGGCGATTCTTTTAGTGGACGCCTTCGGCCTGGTGCTGCACTGATTGCATTCTTTGCGATAATTGGAAACAGCGAGCGCCAAGACCTTGAAGATCCAGGCGCCAATGGCAACTCTGGTGTTGGCCAGGGGTACTCCCGCCTCGTGCCTTCGAAGAGCGCTAGTGACTGGAAAACCTGGGTCAATGCCTATATGGAGACCGCCGAGCGCAGCGGAAGGCGCCTGATCGAAGCCGGATTTTCAGTTCGACAAGCAGTTGTACTGCTTAGCACCGTATACACATTCACCATGAGGTTCGTGATTGAGGAACAGGCTGTCTTCCCGATGAAAGGCAAACGCTCTCCTGCGTATGATCTTCCAAAGCGAAATGCCAACCTCGACTCAAGAAAATTCCCGTTCTGCGGCGGAGCGGTGCCATCCTTTTCGATCGTTTTGAGCAACGGTATAAAGAAAGCTTGGGCCTGATTGTCGGAGGCGTATCACTTCCTAAAATGTGAGCAACCGCGTGCCGACGCGGCAAGACACAGCGATGGCATCCACCTCTGCAATCGCACCTCAACCCTCTGAACTCGTTTCATCACATTCAACCAGTGACCACCATCACAGACTGATGCCTGGAAAAGTGTGAGAATGCCGACTGATTGGTAGAGTCCAGAATTCCGCTCCGCCTCTTAGAGACGTTTTAAAAGCACTCAGCTAAGTCTTTAGTTTTGAATATTTTGTAGTTAAGTACTTTATAATCAATATTTTGGCGCAAAGTTGGGGGGGGGGGGGGGGGGGGGGGGGGGACAGAACCCTTGGGCCTCCTATCAACGAACGAACAAAAATAAAAACGAAGAAGAACGGAATCAATTCGCGGAGCCGTTTTTTCGCGGAAAATCGCCCCAGCCCTTCACCAGCCTTTTGCATCCAACCGTAGCTCGCGACGGGAGAACAGAATCATGGATGAAAAAATTGTGCAGGAAATACTCGACGAACTGTTCTCCTCACTTGAGGCCTTAGACACACAGAGCACCGCCATCTTGCAATTCTTGAGAGATAAAGGGATTGCCAATGACGAAGAACTAGCCTCCCATCTGGAGCAGGCGGGCAACGCAAGCAGTGTCCGCTGGCGCGCCACTCGCGTGCGAATCGATTATCTCCTTTCGGGCGCGATCAAGGCCGCTGAAGCGGAGGCCAAGGAAAAAGAATCTCCGAAACCTGCGCCTACAGAAACTCGACCAGAAGCAAAACAAGAAGCGAAAGTAGCTGCAGAAAAATCGAGCGAAGAAACCACTAAAAACGCGCAGCAAGCTGCTGCCAACGACAAATCTCAGGCGGATGAGGGGAAAGAAACCAGCGCGAATGTCGAGAAAGACCAGAACCAACCTGGCCAGGCAAACCAGAAAGAAAATAAGAAACAGAATAATCAAAACACGCCAAGCCAAAACGCCGACGAGAATGCAGCCTGAATGGAAGTTTGCATTATTCCTCGTTCCTACCTCAGATGATTCGCCGAACTGACTCGCAAAAGCAGGATACGCATCGCGCAGAGAATCGGCTTATCACTGCAAAGAATTGCCGACATTGGATTTGCCGCGACCAGCCAATGAATTCGCCTTGAGTCTTTTAATCGCTCAGTAACATTCATTACGTAGCATCGGCGATAGCAAGTCCGTTCCGCCAAATTGAAAAGGATAGGTAAAGAACTATGCGTCAATTCTTGTCGGTATGTCTCGTCGCCGCCATGGTTGCTGGGCCAGTGCTAACGCCGTTGGCAAACGCCTCCAATCTCAAAACAGCCACGCCGATTAAACATATTGTGATCATCTTCGGGGAAAATGAGTCTTTTGACCACTACTTCGGCACGTATCCGAACGCGCTGAACCCGAAGGGAGAGCCCGCATTCCACCCGCTTCCAAATACACCGAGCGTCAATGGCTTGGGCAATGCCCTGCTGAACAATAATCCCAACCTCAACCCGCTCAATGGCTCCGGTGCCGCCAATCCGTTCCGACTTGATCGCTCTCAGGCGTTCACCCAGGACATGGATCACGACTACATGGCCGAACAACTTGCGTTCGACGGCGGCGCGATGGATCTATTCCCCGCGAACACGGGAAGCGCAGGTCCCCCTCCCGCTGCTCCGCCGGCAGTTGTGAATACCACTGGCTTGGTGTTGGGCTACTTCGATGGCAACTCCACAACGGCGTTGTGGAATTATGCGCAACACTATGCGATGAGCGACAACTCTTACAGCACGAACTTTGGTCCTTCCACGGTAGGTGCGATTAATCTGATTTCAGGACAGACCAATGGCGTTGCGATTCACACTGGCGGCACCGGTTCGCTGGTCGGTGATGGCAACGGCGGATTCACGGTGATCGGAGACCCCGATCCTCTCGGTGATGTGTGCTCGGGATCGGGACAAGTCCAGATGGGTGGAAAGAATATCGGCGATCTGCTCAATGCGGCCGGTATCACATGGGGCTGGTTCGGCGGAGGCTTTAACCTGAATATTGTAAATCCAGACGGCAGCACCGGGTGCAACCGTCAGTCCACTTCAGCAATTGCCGGGACGCAGGGAGATTACGTTCCGCATCACACCCCCTTCCAGTACTATGCTTCGACCGCGAATCCGACACACGCGCGACCGAGCTCGGTTAAAACGATTGGTTTTTCGGGCGACCCAGCCAATCATGACTACGACATCAACGATTTCTTTGACGCGGTTTCTGCCGGAAACTTCCCGACGGTAAGCTTCCTCAAAGCGATCTCCATTCAAGATGCTCATCCTGGAAATTCCGATCCACTGGATGAACAGCAATTCGTGGTGAAAGTAGCCAACTTCTTGCAGGCTCAACCGGAATGGGCGAACACAGCGTTAGTCGTACTCTATGACGATTCGGACGGCTGGTATGATCACCAGCTTGGCCAGATCGTAAATGGATCGAAGACTTCCGCCGATGCTCTTACCGGTCCTGGATCCTGCGGAAATGGCCTGAACGCACTGCCCGGCTTGAATCCTGCCACCACACACGCGCAAGGTCGCTGCGGATATGGTCCACGCCAACCGCTTCTCGTCGTATCCCCATGGGCGCAGCACAACTACGTGGATCATTCAGTCACCGATCAGACCTCGGTCATTCGCTTCATCGAGGACAATTGGCTAGGTGGTGAGCGGATCGGGAACGGATCGTTTGATTCGATTGCAAACTCGATCAGCTCGTTATTCGACTTCAAACAGACTGTGAGCAACGATCTGTACATTCTCAACGAACAAACGGGCGAACCTGTAAAAACACAGTAAGTTCGTTGCAATAATTAGCTGATTGGAAAATCGCGATACGGATAACGGCAAGTCAGGTGCGGCGAGTCAGCCGTCACCTGACTTGCCGTTGCTGTATTCTCATTCCGTGAAAGGTATTTGGTGATTACACGTCGAAAGTTCCTGCAACGATCAAGCTTGTTAGCAACAACACTGGCAACAGGCAAGAGCGTGCTAGCGAACGCAATGTCGATGTCAACGTCTGGTGTGGTGGCTTCGATGCCTGCGGCGCTCGACGTCAGCACCTTAGCACAATTTGTTGATCCGCTGCCAATTCCTGAAATCGCGCAGCCACTAGGAACCCGACCGAGTCCGACCGACCCAAAGCTGAACATTCCGTTTTATCGGATGCAAGCTCAATCCGTCGTCAGCAAAGTTCATCGCGACTTGCAGCCCACCAAGTTCTGGGGCTTTGGACCGTCTTCACCAGGTCCAACATTCGAAACGCGCGCCGGTGAACCTCTGCTCGTGGAATGGGTGAATGCACTCCCCCACGAACACTTCCTACCCATTGACCACACCATCCACGGAGCCGAAACCGACAGTCCTGCGGTTCGCACCGTTGTGCACTTGCACGGCGCGAAAACCCGACCCGAAAGTGACGGCTATCCCGAAGACTGGATTGTGCCTGGCAAATCCTCGCTCTATCACTATCCAAACCAGCAAGACGCCGCCATGCTCTGGTACCACGATCACGCCCTGGGAATTAATCGGCTGAATGTCTATGCCGGATTGTTAGGAACGTTCTTCATTCGAGACAGCGTAGAGGATGCGCTCAATCTACCAAAGGGCAAATATGAGCTACCGCTCATCCTCTATGATCGCCTGCTAACCCATGATGCCCAGCTTCTATATCCAGTTTCACCCGATCCAGAATCCCCTTGGGTCCCTGAAATCTTTGGCAACGCCATTCTGGTCAATGGCAAGCTCTTCCCATATCTCGAAGTTGAGCCGAGAAAGTATCGCTTCCGAGTGTTGAACGGTTCGAATGCCCGCATCTACCATCTGTCGCTTGTGAATAGTTCACCGGTCAATAGTGCGCCGCCTAATAATGTGCCGTTTCACCAAATCGGCACGGATCAGGGTTCATTGCCCGCGCCGGTCCCGCTTACCACTCTCGAAATCGCGCCGGGCGAACGCGCCGATCTTATTGTCGACTTCAACGAGCATCGCGGCACGCAGCTAATTCTTAAGAACGATGCTGTCGTAATCATGCAATTTCGTGTCTCATCCGGGAAAGTCATCGACACTAGTTCGTTACCTTCAGCCCTGCGGCCTGTACCCAAGATTCCAGAATCGAAAGCCGCGCAGACACGTCTGCTGACGCTCGACGAGTATGTGAATAAGTCGGGTAATCCGGTCATGCTGCTTCTGAATGCTTCTCACTGGAAAATGCCGGTCACAGAAAAACCGGTACTAGGATCGACTGAAATCTGGACCCTGATCAATCCCACGAATGACACGCATCCCATTCATCTCCACTTGGTCCGCTTCCAAATCCTCGACCGGCAACCCTACGAGCCCTGGCTGTTCCAAACCAAACGTCAGCTGCACTTTTTAGGACCGCCGGAACCTCCCGAGCCAAACGAAGCCGGATGGAAAGATACCGTGCAAGCCCATTCTCGAATGGTCACGCGGATAATCGTCCCCTTCGAAGGCTTTACCGGACGCTACGTCTGGCACTGCCACATCCTCGAACACGAAGACAATGAAATGATGCGCCCCTACGAGGTAATTGCCGGAGGCTGAGGGTCATTTACCGAACGACGGAAGACGGAGGGCCCGGCAAGATAGCTGTGTAGTGCATCCGTCCATTCCTGCATGTGGATATTGTAGGCGTGCAGACTGTCCGGCGACAAAACGGAGTAAGCGGGCCGTCGCGCTGGGCGCGGGAATTCACCCGTAGTCACCGGTTTCACTGTGGTCGCCAAACCAGACGCGCGCACAATTTCACCGGCGAAATCGTACCAGGTGCAGTTGCCGGAATTAGTGACATGTACGATTCCGCGAGCGGACACGCTGCATAATCGCACCAGAGCCGACGCCAGATCGCGCGTAAACGTAGGACTGCCGCGCTGATCGTTGACAACCGAAATCTCCGGACGCGCCGACGCCAGCTTCAGAATCGTGGCGGGAAAGCATTTGCCTCCGTCGCCGAACAGCCATGACGTTCGGGCTATGCAGACTTCGGGTAGGATCTCAAGAAGCCGCACTTCGGCAAGAGCTTTGCTCTCACCGTAAACACTAGCTGGATTTCTGGCGTCGCTGGTTTCGTAGGGCGATAGTTTACAGCCATCGAAAACGTAGTCGGTACTCAGGAAGAGTAAGCGCGATCCCGCTTCGCGCGCGGCCTCGGCGACATTGACGGCGCCTTCACAATTCACTGCGAAGGCCAGGTCGCGGTTGGATTCGCAGCCATCCACATCGGTGTAAGCGGCGGACAAGATTACCCAATCAGGACGGGAATTGCTTATAACTTCGCGAACGCGGGCGCCGTGTCGCAGGTCGGCGTCCTTTGAGGAGAGCGCGGTTAGTTCCACGCCTGTCATTTGCTCGCCGGTCAGTGCTTTGACCAGGTCTTGGCCGAGTAGCCCTGAGGCACCGAATAATGTGACGCGCATAGCTGCATTGTAAATGGAGGACGACCGCCGGCAGTCTAGTGGCCGGGCGAGGGCACCCGGCGCTCCGCCGGCAAAGTTCTAGTTGGCATTGCTTGATTGGGGCGTTCGCACTTTGCGACGCAGGGCGTGCAGGATGATTGATCCGCTGATGCCGAAGCAGAAGACGGCGGCGAATGCTACCAGGTCGAGCATTCTGCGAGTTAGCCGGATGTAATCGGAGAAGAGCGATGCCATGGCACAGAGAATACCCAGGATGTTCAGCCACAGCGGAGAATGAAGCGGAAGATCGCGACGAAACCACACCTGGAGGAGTAGCGCGGCTAGTCCGATGGCAGCCACTACCACCAAAGCGACTGGGCTGTAGAAGGCGTTCGGCCCGGTGTAGATGATGACCAGCGCCAGGGCCAAGAGAAGCAGGCCGGAGGCGATCACGGTCCAGCGGCGCGCTACATTCGAATTAGATCCGGACTTACTGGACTCGGGTTGGGCCTGCGATTGCGATGGGGGCTCGAACCCCGAGCCGGTCACCGAGCGATCTCCTCGCCATTTCGCATTTTGCCATTGTATCTGTTGGCCTTTTGTTCTGCGATCATCTGCGCTTAGGCGTTATTTGGCATCCATTCGGCGGCGCGGTGCTCGCCGTGCGACATGGCATAGAGGACGAGTTCTACGCGGCTAGAAATCCCCACCTTGTCGAAGATGCGTAGCAGGTATTTCTTGATGGTGTGCTCGCTGAGTCCTAACTCGACGGCGACTCCGCGGTTAGTGAGGCCGTCGGCTACGAGCGCGACTACCTGCTCTTCGCGCGGGGTGAGTAGGAATCTTCCGTTGGAATTGACTACGCGCAGCGTGGGCACCTCCGATAAAGCATCGAGCACGTAATTGAGGTGCTGGCTGTTCATCCACACCTGGCCTTGAAAAACGCAGTGAATGCACTTGCAGAGCATGGGAAGTGGCGTGTGAGTGAAAAGAAAAATACCTTTCGCGCCCGCGCGAAAAGCATTGACGACCAGTTCACGGTCATCGCTTTCGGCCAGCAGAATCGGGGCGATTTTGGGATATGAGACACGCAACCAGCGCAGCAAACTGAAATCGGGCAGGTGGTTGCCTGCGATCAAGACCACATCGGTCGGGCTCGATTGCATGAAGCTGTGCAGGGCCGACATCTCCAAAGCGACGGCAGAGACGTGAAAATCGCGCCGGTTTTTTAATGCGCGGGTTAAGAGTTGGGACTGAATGGGACCAGAATCGGCCACCAGCACATGGACCGTGTCGGCTACGACCTGACTGATTACGGTGGGATGCTTTGCAGAACGACTGATTTTCACCTCCTGATCATGCCCTAATGGATACGGACCGGATGTGTACCTCATCACACCTCGTTGGTGATGAATTCTTACCCTGCTAGCTACTTTCGAGGGGCTACTCCAGTGCATAATTTTTGGGGCAATGCTTTTCTGGCGAATAAACGCTTTGAGCGGCAAACCCTGCGCTGGCGGCCTCGCCACGGGTTTCATCACCTTTTTAGTGGCTGGAGCGTGCCCTGTACGGCCGTGGACAGTACTTTACTAGTCTTGTTGTACTGCTGACCTGCCAGTACCTTCATGCCAACAACTCAGCCGCTCGAGTTGCTAGTTCGCCGTTCGGAGCAACGGCCAAAGTCCGGAGATGAATATTTTGACTAGATATGTGATTTTGCGAGCTGCGGGCATGCTCGTCCTGCAGCTAGCCGTGATCACCTCCGCACAGGAGACGGTACCTTCGCCAGCCACTGTACCTGCATCATCTGCTCCTCCAACGGGCAAAGTCGCCGCGGAGAGTTCGCAGAGCCAGGAAGGGTTAGGCAGGGGCGGTTCGACAAACGGAGCGATCACACAACCCGGAAAAGCGGATGGGCAGGGAGAGCCTGCATTCGGAGGGGAACGCCATCCGCTTTATCGGCTCACAAGATCAGATACTGTTGAAGTCAATTTCACCTTTTCTTCTGATTTCAACCAGACTTTGACCGTGCAGCCCGACGGCTTCGTGGCCCTGAGAGGGGCGAGCACGCTGTTTGTGGCAGGACTCACAGTCCCCCAGATGCAGCAGGCGGTTGCCAGCGCGTACCGCGGTTTTCTGCGCGAGCCCGAGGTCACTGTGACTTTAAAAGATTTTGACAAGCCTTACTTTCTTGCTTCAGGCGAGGTAGCGCGGCCGGGAAAGTACGAACTTCGTGGAGACCTCACCGTAAACGAAGGCATCGCGATGGCGGGTGGACTGACGCAGCAAGCCCGCCATTCGCAGGTCATTCTTTTTCGCCGGATTTCGGCATATGTAGCAGAATCGCACGTGATCGACGTAAAGAAGATGCTGGATTCTCACAATCTTAATGAGGATTTACATCTTCAGCCCGGCGATTTTATTTATGTGCCGCAAAGCCGGATTTCGAAGATCCGGAAGTACGTTCCTACTAATGCGATGAGTTGGTACATGAATCCCTTGCAGTTCTAGCAGAAAGGAGTGGCAGCGTTCATATTGCGTTTCTAAAATCTGGCGGATTTCACTCGCCGCGCTGACCGCTTGCTGTACAAACATATGTCCGCCGAACTAATTGGGAAGCCGCACGCTACACTTTCGCCCACGCCACGCGAGCTTGCGGCCACGCTATTCCGACGGCCGCGACTTGTGGCCGTCTCTTTTGGGCTCGTCTTGTTGGGGACGATGCTCTTCGTCTTCTTTTCCGCCCGCTATGAATCGCACTTTAAGGTTTTACTGCGAAGAGGCCGTTTTGATCCCGTCGTCTCTTCCCAACCGGCAAGCGCCATGGAGTTTACACGTCCCGATATCACGGAAGAAGAATTGAATTCCGAGGTCGAGTTATTGCGCGACACAGATCTTCTTAAAGAAGTCGTGAAAATGGCTGGGCTGGTGACTGCGGACACTTCGGATAGTGAGCGGCCAGCAGAGATTGAACACGCGGCCAGAAAGCTAGGACACCGCTTGGATGTCGATTCGCTCAAGAAATCGAACCTGATCCAGGTCAGCTACAAAGACCCGAGTCCGGAACGGGCTGCCCGTGTCCTCGCAGCGCTTTCGACTCTCTACGTGCAAAAGCATACGAATCTTCAGCGGCCACCAGGAGAGAACCAATTTTTCGAACTGCAAACCGCGGAATACGAAAAGAGATTGCATCGGTCGGAGGCGGAGCTGGTGAATTTTACTCGGGTTCGAGGCGTGGCTTCCGCGGCTTTGGAACGCGATATTGCTCTGCAGAAACTGGGCGAAGCGGGCGCGGCGTATCGTCAGATCGATCAGGATCGAGTGGAGGCTGACCGCCGAATTTCTTCTCTGCGCGAACAGCTGAAGTCGTTTCCTTCGCGCTCGGTCACCTTGAAGCGTTGGGCCGATAATCCTGAGGCTCTGGAAAAGATGAAAACGCATTTGCTGGAGCTCCAACTCAAGCATACCGAGCTGGTCAGCCGCTTTGAACCTTCTTACCGGCTGGTGCAAGAAGTTGACCAGGAAATCGCTGCGACCAATGCGTCGATTGTGGCTGAAGGGCTCACTCCAGTGCGCGACGAAACCAGTGACAAGGATCCCAACTACGAATGGGCTCGCATGGAAATGGAGAAGGCGCAGGTGGAACTCGACGGCTTGCAGGCACGGCAATCCGATGCTTCCGCACAGGTTGCGTCGTTGCATACGTTTGCCGATCACATGCAATCAGACTCCGTGGATCAGCAGGACCTGGTGCGTACAGCGAAATCTGAAGAAGACAACTATCTCCTCTACCTGCGCAAACGCGAGGAAGCGCGCATCGGTGACGCGCTCGATGAGCGGCGCATCCTTAATGTGGCGATCGTAGAACAGCCCGCGGCTCCAGCATTGCCCGAACATTCCGCGATCCTTTATTTCGCGCTGGCATTCGCTCTGGCGATGACGTTCAGCGTGGGAATCGCTTTTACGACCGAATATTTTGACCCGACGATTCGCACTCCCCACGAAGCTTACAGCTTATTGGAAGTCCCGGTGCTGGCGTGGCTGCCGGCGTCCGACTCTGCGGTTCTACATGCCCCAATACCTCGAATTGGTGGTCCCAAGGTGATACTCCAGTGAACAGTCTTTTCGGGCTTCCAACTGAATCGTCGCCGACGGAGCAGTCATGCATCGTTCCCATTCGCGAGCAGATCCGGCGCACCGCTGTTTCTGCGGCAGCTGCAGTTCATGACGATCAGGTCCGTGCTCTCGTGCAACAACTTTTCTTTCGGCATGAATCGAGTCCCATACGACACGTCGGATTTGTCGCGATCGAGGCAACGACTGAAACGGCAACCCTTTGCCTGGAGATCGCCAGAGCCCTCGCCGAAGAAGACCGTTACGACATAGGACTTATCGACGCTTACCCAGGGTCAGCTCCATTGCAAAGCAAGCTGCACATTCTGTCACCTAACAATGCCGAAGCAACATGGCCGATCGCACCTCGGCTCTGGATGGTTCCCCGTCAAAGCTGGCTTGAGGAGACTTGTGGGCAACGGGCCACAGACCACGCTATATGCAAGCTGCACGAACTCACGGCGGAGTTTGATTTTTCCATTCTCTGGTGTGCTCCCGCGTCATGGCTCACGGCAAGTATCGGGCAAGCCTGCGACGGCCTGGTCCTCGTGCTGACGGCAAATAAAACCAGACGGCTGGTCGCCGTCCAAATCAAGGATCAGCTAAACAAGGCGCAAATTCCTCTGCTCGGGACTGTGCTCGCTGAACGTCGCTTCCCCGTGCCGCAAGGACTGTATCGGAGTCTATAAATTTATGGGCGAATTGATCACAAACCGACTATGGGGCAGCGAACCGAACAATTTCGCCTCGCAATATGCGCGAATGATTCTTGGGATGTCAGCGATATCACCTCCACGGTTCGTATCGACAAACGAAGCGACCACGGATCGCCCAACTAACGTGAGTAACGACGCCAGACTGAGACGGCAACAAGCTCGACTACGTACCCAAGAATCGGCACTGCAAGCGGGCGTTGATCGATTCACGCTTTATCAGTTGGTGGCAGCCGATTTGATCGTTCTCGTGATCGTGTGCGGCACTTTATCGCTGTTCTCTCCGGCTTGGGGTCTGCCACGCGCATATTTGCCGATTTTTGCCGTTCTAGTGACGCTCTTTAATTTCTGCCAAGGAATTTACAAGCAGGCTGGGGATCCGTCCCCTACCGGAATCGTCAATGCTATGGCGAGGTCAACTCTGCTTGCGATCACATTTGTCTTCATCGCCGCCTGGGACGAAATGCATCCTCTCGCCGCGTTGAGAATTTTTGCCAGCAGCCTGGCGGGCATGGTGATCTTGCGGCGACTCAGGCAAGTGGTATGGAAACGTCGACGCCGCGCTACCGAGTTGCGCAAGATTCTGATCATCGGCGGAGGCCCCGTCGCTCGCTCCATTGCCCGGGCATTGCGAAACGATCCATTGCACCGTGCCACGGTCTGCGGCTTCATCGATGACGAACAGCCTCTTTCCCCGGCCGTCTTGGGGCGAATTGCGGACCTTGACTGGCTGGCGCGGGCTGAATTCATTGATGAGGTTATCGTTGCTCTCCCCGGTCAGCCGGGTAAGGCGCGAGAGGCTGCCGAGGCCGCGTTTCGCAATCATCTGGACATTCTTGCTGTGCCCGACCTGCCGCCTGGTCCATGGCCTGATTCGGGGATCGACCGCATTGGAGAAGTGCCGGTGGTTACGCTTCATCGCGAACCGTCGCCAAGCGCCGCCTTGTTTCTGAAACGCTTGCTGGATCTGAGCGGTGCGGCGTTCGCCCTCACCTTGGCCAGTCCTCTAATGGCAATGATCGCGCTGTTTATCCGGCTCGATTCGCCCGGTCCGATCATCTACTCCGCGGAACGAACCGGCGCGAAGGGCCGCCGCTTCCGTTGCTACAAGTTTCGCTCGATGGTGAGCAATGCCGCCCACCTCAAGGAAGACTTGCGCGCTCGCAACCAGCGCGAGGGTCCAATCTTCAAAATCGACGATGACCCAAGAATCACGCGCATTGGCCGTATCCTTCGGCGCTATAGTCTCGACGAGCTACCTCAACTTTGGAACGTTCTGCGCGGAGAGATGAGCCTGGTTGGACCACGGCCTCATCCGATCGATGAGGTCGACCACTATGAACTGCAGCAGTTCCGCCGCCTTGACGTAAAACCCGGTATCACGGGTCTCTGGCAGATTACGGCGCGGGGATGTCCATCGTTCGAGCTCAATATGCATCTCGATCTTACCTATATCGAGAACTGGAGTCTGCGGCTGGATCTGCGCATTCTTGCCGGCACGGTTCGCGTGCTGTTCGCGCCGGAAGGAGCTTGAGCTTCGCATGACCGTCCACGCTATCAGTGGTAGCGCGCTAGCTTTAACCAGAGATGGTGAAGGCAATCTACTTTGGCGTTTCGCCGGTTTGTTACTTCGTCCGCTTCATTTGGGATTAGCTTTTCCTTCCATTCTTTACGTGGCCGCGATGACCGTTTTCTTGTTTCGGCCGCCAGACCTGTTTTCTTTTTACGCCGATCGGATCGCATTCGTGGTCTTAGTCTTCTTTGTTGCACTGCGAACCATGGCTCTCCGAGACACAGTTCCATTTTTTGCCGCAATCAGTTTGCCCATGCTTGGCCTGACGGGGCTCGCTGTGTTGCGCGTACTTCGAGAGCCGTTCGACGCGCAAATCTGGAGCATCATCGCCAGCAAATACATCGTTCCTTTTGCGTTGTTTCATCTGGCGGTGCTGATTTTCCGAGGGGAGACGCAACGAAAGCATTTTGAAATCTTCGCCGTCGTTACACTCGCCTACCTTGTATTTATTGCTATCGCCTTCCTCGCGGATGCCCGCTCGCTTATTTTTCCACGCTTTATTCTTGACGAAAGTCTGGGTTTTCATCCGGATCGCGCGCGCGGCCCGTTTCTTCAGGCGGTAGCCAATGGTGTTTCGTTGAACATCCTTGGGATTCTTGTAATTGCTCTGGCGCAAAAGCGCAAGGCAATTGGAAGTCTGCTGTGGCTGGTTCTGCCGCTGGCCGTGCTCGCCACCATGACGCGAGCGGTTTGGATCTCGTTCACGGTCTCAACCATCGTTCTCGGATTTCGCATGGTTGAACGCCGCCTGCAAACTATCTGCACTTTGTTGGCGGTTACAGGTCTAATGGCCGGCTTGGCAATTGGCTTCAGCGATCATTCGCTGAAAGCTACTCTCTGGGACCGCACTGGAGAACGCGGACCGGTAGAAGCGCGCCTCGCAGTGTATGACGCCGGCTGGGCGATGTTCCGAGAGAGGCCATTCACGGGTTGGGCTCCAGTCGGCATGTATGCCGAACTTGCCCGTCGCATGGAGGGTTATCATCTCCGCACTTTTTACGTGCACAACACTTATCTCGCTTTGCTGGTCGAGTTCGGTGTGCCGGGGCTGGTTTTGTACGGCATACTCTTCTTCAACCTTTTCCGCCTTTCGTGGCGACGTCCGCGCGATGAGTGCAGCTCTGTTGCTTCCCTGCGCAAGGTTTGGCCCGTATTGCTCAGTGTTTATCTCTTCAACGCCTTCTTTGTAGATATGGCATACCAGTTCGTCATCGGACTGCTGTTTACCGTTGCCGGGATACTCTGCGCGTCCGAGGAATCCGTCGCATGACCACCATCGCCTACATCGCCAATGAGTTCCCGTCCCCGGTCGAACCTTATGTAATTGATGAAATTACTGAGCTGCGACGGCGGGGGGCGGACGTGATCTGCTGCAGCGGTAAGCGCGTCTCGCCGAACGAGCTCAGCCTGGTGGAACGGGCGTTCTGGAAAGAGACACGATTTTTTCAGCCGCTCTCTGATGATCAATTGGTTGGAGCGATCCGTCAGCTCGCTTCTGATCGGCATCATCTGTGGCAGTTGTTCCGGCCTTTGCTGTGGGAACACGGACCTTCACTAATCCGGCGGGTTCGTACGCTCGGCCACACCGTAATGGGCGCTGCGCTGGCGGAACAACTGGGGCCGCTTGGTGTTGAGCATATCCACGCTCACCATGGGTATTTTGCGTCTTGGATGGCCTTGGCTGCGTCCCAACTGTTGGGGATCGGGTTCAGCTTCACCTTGCACGGATCGGATTTGTTGCGGCGCGCGGATCTGCTCTCGACTAAGTTACGCGCCTGCCGATTCTGCGTGACGATCTCGGATTTTAACCGCGAGTACATTTTGCGCAACTATCCCGCTACGCGCCCGGAAAAAATAGTGGTGCAGCGTTTGGGCGTTGACCGCGTCTTGTCCTGGCCTACACCGACGCCGGTGGCCGAGGCGGAGCATCGAAGATTCTGCCTGCTCTCGGTCGGACGCCTTCACCGGGTGAAGGACCACCGCTTCCTTATACAGGCGTGTGCTGCGCTGCGTGATCAGGGCCTCGACTTTATCTGCTGGATCGTTGGGGAAGGACCGGAACGCCCGGCTCTTGAAAAACTGATTGCAGGCTCAGGCCTCGAAGGGATTGTTTACCTGATCGGCCATGTGCCTCATGCCGATCTTCCCAGCTATTACCGATATGCCGACTTAGTTGTAATGACCAGCAAGAGCGAAGGAATTCCAGTAGTTCTGATGGAAGCCATGGCACACGAGAAACTCGTGCTGGCACCTGCGATTACAGGGATTCCTGAACTGGTCGAGCACCAGCAAACCGGATTTCTTTATCAGCCGGGCTCTTTGCGCGACTTCGTCAGTGCCGTCAGTTGGATTCAGGCCAACAAGACTTCCACGGCCGGAATCCAGCACGCAGCCGCGGCGAGCATCGCCGTTATCTACAATCGCCAGCGAAATCTACGCGCCTTCGCGGAAGAATTCCTGGCCCGCATTCCTCAACCGGAGGCTGACCTTGCGCATCCTGTACTGCAACAAGTACGACTATCCGTTCAGCGGAACTGAAACTTATCTTTTCGATCTCATTCATCAGATGGACACGCGCGGTCACGAAACCGCTTTGTTCAGTATGGATCACGGCCGAACTCCGGCGTTTGCGGGACGCAGTTACCGCATTCCACACATCGACTTCAAGGATCCCAACGCGGGTATTTTCAAAAAGGTTAAGATGGCAGCGCACGCTCTGTATTCGCCATCCGCCAGACGCGCTATGCGCAAGTGCCTGACAGACTTCTCACCGGATATTGCCCACGTTCGCGGCATCTATCATCATTTGTCGCCATCGATTCTATGGGAACTTAAGAGTCAGGGGATCCCAGTGATGTACCACCTTAACGACTTCAAGATTTTATGCCCGACTTACAATTTTGTTGCCGACGGACGCCCTTGCGAGCTTTGTAGTCACGGCGCTTTTCGCCATGCGGTCACAAAAGGCTGCTATAGCGGTTCGCGTTCGAGCGCGGTAGTTCTCGCGGCCGAAGGATATCTACACAAATGGTTGCGAACCTACGAACAGTGCGTGGATATGTTTCTGGCTCCGAGCGAATTCGTGCGCGACAAGTTGATCGCCAGCGGCTTTCCGGCGCATCGTATCGAGGTGCTGCCGCACTTTCAGGCGCTGCCTGACGAGACCCAACTCAGCACTGATGAAGGATACCTGCTCTACTTTGGCCGGCTGTCTCCTGAAAAAGGCGTTTACGATCTTTTGCGTGCCATGGTGCGGCTGCCGCATACTCCTCTGATCATTGCTGGAGACGGTCCCGAACGTACCCGACTCGAGGCGCTCGCGAAAGAATTAAACTTGAGCCAAGTATTGTTCGCAGGCATGGTTCATGGCGAAAAACTTCAAAAGTTGATCGCCGGTTGCAGTTTCTCAGTGTTTCCGTCGCATGCTTACGAAACTCTGGGCAAATCTATTCTGGAATCCTTTGCCTGGGGGCGGCCCGTGATTGCATCTGATCTGGGTTCGCGCCGCGAACTCGTTCAACATGGCGTGACTGGCCTGCTCTATTCCGAAGGAGATCGGGAGCAGCTCGCGCATTCCATAGGATTTCTGTTTGACCGTCCAGATCTGATCGAGAAGATGGGAGGCGCTGCGCGCCTTCGCGTCAGAGAAAAGCACGATCCCGATCAGCATCTCGAGAAGTTGCTTGACCTCTATTATCGGCTTACATCCTCCAAGAAATTTCTGTCTTTCCCTGCGGCTCCGAAGCCGCCTCGTCCACGGCGCAGTGTACGGGTCGCATTCATCGGAGGCCGCGGCGTGGTGTCGCAATACAGCGGCATCGAATCCTATTACGAGCAGGCGGGCCACGAACTGGCGCGACTGGGGCACGAAGTTACCGTGTATTGCCGCAGCTATTTCACTCCACCAATGAGCACGCACAACGGCACGCGCGTGCGACGGCTGCCGACCATCCGATCGAAACATCTGGAAACCTTCGTCCACACTTTGTTGAGCACGGCGCATGCCATGACATCGGATTACGATGTGATTCATTACCATTGCCTGGGGCCGGCATTGTTTTCGTTTCTTCCGCGATTGGCTGGCAAGAAAACAGTCGTCACGGTGCAGGGTCTCGATTGGCAGCGAGGAAAATGGGGACGGGTCGCTGCGCGGGTATTGCGTTGGGGAGAGGCGGCAGCGGTGTCATCGCCGGACGCCACGATGGTGGTTTCGCGCACCCTGCAGCGGTACTATCGGCAGCAATACAATCGCGACACGATTTACGTTCCTAATGGAGCCAGGCTGGCGCCTCGGCGACTTCCCCGACAGCTGATTGAGTGGGGCCTTGTGCCGGACAATTACGTTCTTTTTCTGGGCAGGTTCTCGCCGGAAAAGAACTGCCATCTCCTCATTAATGCCTTCGAAGCGCAGCATACCAATATGAAGCTGATACTCGCCGGAGGATCGAGTCATTCCGATGCATACGCGGAGAGTTTGCGCCGGCACGAATCGGACAGAATTCGTTTTCTTCCCTGGGTCTCTGGGAATGATCTCGACGAGCTGCTGTCGAATGCGGCTTTGTTCGTGCTCCCCTCTGATATTGAAGGACTGTCGCTGGCACTGCTCGATGCCATGGCCGCCGGTGTCTGCGTCTTGACCAGCGATATTCCAGAGAACAATGAAGTGGTGGAGAACGCGGGCTTCACCTTCCGCAAAGGAGATCAAGGGGATCTTGAGCGCATGCTTGACTTGCTGCTCCACGATCCCGAACTTCGCCGTCAATCCACAACTCGAGAGCGCGAACGGATTCAAGGCCAGTATCTCTGGCCCGGAATTGCCCGCTCTATCGAAAAAACTTATTACGACGTGTTGGGATGGAGTTCTGAGGAACAGACGCGAGACGAGCTGGTCAATATTTTCCCAGGAGTTCTAGCCAAGGTGGACGGAGGCGTGGCAGTCCCTGTTCGCTGATGCGTCAGTTCAGCTGGAAGTCGACGGCGATTGTGGTTTCGACCTCGATCGCCTTGCCGCTGTCGAGGAAAGGCTCAAACTTCCAGGACTGCACTGCGTCAGTTGCCGAGCGCACCAGCAGATCGGGACCTGATACAGGCCGCAGGCGTGTCACGCTACCGTCTGGCGCAATTACGGCGTCGAGCACCACGATTCCTTGAGTGCCAGCAGTTCGGGCGGCTTCAGGATAAACGGGATCCACCTTCGTCACAATCCGTTTGTCCATGGTTTCGGGAGAAACTCGCAACCCTGACTCGGGCGCATTTTCTTCCAGTTCGCTCCACGATCTCTGCCACTCCCACCATCCCAAACCTGCCAGAAGCAATATAACGGCGATCAATACGTATATTCCGCGGCGTCCGATGCGAATTCTTCGTGACGGCTTTGGGGCCGCTTCCGCTACGTCGACTGACGATTCCGTTCCTACGGATTTATTTTCCTCCCCTAGATAGACGTATTTATCGAAATTCTCTGAATTTGAATGTCCCGCGGCCGACCGATAGACCCAATACCGGATCATCTCCCGCTGCTCCATCGACAAGCCGACAAACTCGAGACCATAACGGAGATGCGACTGATAGCGAATGAGAGCACGCGCACGCACCGGCAAGCCGAGATTTGGAAGGCGCAACTCGATCGCCACCTGTTGACCGGTGGACAGTTCACCGGCGATCACCGCGCCTAGACCGGCTTCGCTGACGTCGATACATCGTCCCGGCAGATTTTCGGGAACCCCGGATCGCAACACGATCAAGTCCAGGGGGACGTTAATGTGATGACGGGAAAAACCCCGCTGTGGTGTTTCGAGCACGCGCGATGGAGCTGCACTCATCAGACCGCCTCCGCAGAATAAAAAGTCCTGTCATGCGGCTGGAACCATCGACTACGTGGCGCTTGCAAGAATAGTTGCGCCCAGTATATCGGAATGCTGGAGCGAAACTGTGGAATAGTTCGTTCTAAATATGAGTGGAGTTTGTTCGTGTTCCCGAATCGGATTTTCCCCGAGCTCGTTCTGCCTGTTTTTCGATCCGAACTGTTCTACTCCAAGTCTCGCCAATTCGGCCCGACTCCTATTTCGACCACCAGAGGGACAATGAGAGCGTGGGCGGTTTCCATTTGCTCGCGCACCAGCGGTTTCATTGCGTCTAGTTCACTTTCTGGCACTTCGAACACAAGTTCATCGTGAACCTGTAAGGTCATCCGCGACTTTAGTCCGCGCTTCACGATTTCCTCATCGATCCGAATCATCGCCAGCTTGATCAGATCGGCGGCTGTACCCTGCAGAGGAGTGTTTACAGCGGTGCGTTCCGCGAATCCGCGCTGAGTAGCGTTCTTGCTGTTAATGTCGGGAATCGGACGAATGCGCCCAAAGAGCGTCTTCACCTTCTGGTCACGGCGCGTCTGCTCAAGTGTGGTGTCAATGAACGCCCGGACCCCAGAGTATTTTTCGAAATATGCATCGATGAATTTTTTGGCCTCACTGGGCTCGATGCCTAAATTCTGCGACAGCCCAAATGCCGACAAACCGTAAACAATTCCGAAATTGACAACCTTTGCCTGGCGCCGGTGTTCTGAAGTCACCATCAGCGGCGGCACGCCGAACACTTGCGATGCGGTCAACGTGTGGATGTCATCTCCGCGGCGGAACGCTTCCACCAGTAACTTGTCTTTGGAATAATGCGCCAGCAATCGCAGTTCGATCTGTGAATAATCCGCCGCCAACAATACGTGTCCCGGTTCGGCGATGAATGCCGCTCGAATTTCGCGTCCAAGCTCGGTGCGAATCGGAATATTTTGCAGGTTCGGATTCGTCGACGATAATCTCCCCGTAGCGGTGCCAGTTTGCCCGAAAGTCGTATGCACGCGGCCGCTCTGGCTGCGGATGAGCGCTGGAAGGGCGTCGACATAGGTAGACTTCAATTTCGTAAGTTGCCTATATTCGAGCACTAGGCGTGGCACTTCGTGATCGGCTGCCAATCCTTCCAACACATCCACTGCCGTTGAAATCTTTTTTCCTTTTCCGTATTTCACGGGTATGGGAAGGGCGAGCTTATTGAACAGCACGTCGCCCAATTGTTTCGGGGAATTGATGTTGAACTCGACGCCGCAGCGCTCGTAAATATCACGCGCTTTAATTGCGGCCGCACCCTGCAGTTTGCCTGACATTTGCTCGAGCGCCGCTAAGTCAATCTTCACTCCAGCGTATTCCATTCGCGCCAGTACGGGCACGAGCGGCGCATCGATCTCTTCGTACACGGAGGTCAGTCCCTGCTGGTCAACCTCTTTGCGGAGCGCGCTTGCGAGCCTGCCCGTTATATCCGCGGCTTCGGCCAAGTTGCCGCTGAGCTTCAAGTTGAATCGGCGAAGCGCAACCTCTGGCAGTGAATGCGAAGAGTAGGTTGGATCGAGAAGGTAGGAATACAGCATCGGATCGTGCTTGACTCCGGCCAGCGTAATTCCAGGCTTGGAGAAGTGCTCACTAAAATGATGAAGCGCGGACTTGAGATCGTGAATTGTCTTTGGCACGGCTGCATCTTCGAGCACACTCTTCAAGCGGCCGGCCAATGCCCGATCATTGAAATTGAGATCGACCATCGCTCCGGCGCCTGGGGCATTCGAAACTGCGATTCTGTTCAAGTTTGGGGCGCTTCGATCTTCTGCGCTTTGACCTCCCGCGCTTCGATGTGATGTCTGATCCTCTACATCCGCAGGCTGTAGAGCGAGGAATCCCGATTGTGCCGGCTGGGGCTCATCTTCTTCGGCTGCGCTCTCCACGTTGATGCTCGCAGGTTGTTCGGAAGAAAATGCTACAGCCAACGGCACGCCTTCGGGTAATCCCGTCAAGTATTCGTCGAATTCGGCTTTCGATTTGATTTCCCGATAGTCACCGTCTTTCACTTCGACCACCGGAAGCAATTCTTTCAGCAGCGACGTAAATTCGAGCTCGGCAAATAGCGAGCGCAGAGCTTCGACGTCCGCTTCACCTACTTTCATAGCGGCAACATCGAAATCTACGGCCACATCGGTATCAATTGTCACGAGTTGCTTGCTATAGAGGATATTGTCGCGATTGTTCTGCAAGGACTCCCGATAGGTTTTCTTCTCCACTTCAGCGGCGCGCTCCAATGCCTGTTCCACGCTGCCAAAGCGTTGAATCAGTTCCACGGAGCCTTTATCGCCAATCCCCGGCGCTCCCGGAATGTTATCCACCGAATCGCCTCGCAGCGCCATTACGTCGACCACCTTCGAGGGAGGGACTCCGAGAAGTTCCTCGACTTTCGCTGCATCGCAAATCAGGTTATCTTTTGGCGGATTCAGGACGCACACTTTGTCGTTCACCAGCTGCAACATATCTTTGTCGCTCGATACGACAAATACTGAGTGCGACTCTGCCGCTGCTTTTCGTGCCAGTGTGCCGATCACATCGTCGGCTTCGTAACCTTCGAGCTGCAAAATCGGGATGCGATATCCCTCCAGCGCGCGACGGATGTAGGGAATCTGTTGCACCAGATCTCCGGGCATTTCGGCGCGGTTCGCTTTGTATCCGCCATATTGCGATTCTTTGAAAGTCTGCGTTTTGATGTCGAACTTGCGGATGACCGTGATCGCTTCGGCTTGCTGATTACGGATTGTGGGCCCTCCCACATCGAAAACGGCCGCGAGATATTCAGGGGAAAAATCATCGCGCAATTTCCGCAGCATGTTGACGAAAACGTAGGTCGCTGCTGTCGGAAGTCCGGTCTTTGTAGACATAGGACGCTGGCGCGCCATGGCGTGATAGGCGCGGAAGATGAATGACATTGTGTCGATCAGGAAAATGCGGCCCTTCGCATCCGCGTGAACGGCGGGCTGCGGTTTGGGGACGTCATTCGCTGGCACCTGCGCTGGCGACGATGATTTCTTCTTAGGAGGCAACAGGGGAAGTTTAACAGCTAATGAATTCCTGCAATCGCGTATGATATGGAGTTTTCGGCGCTCAAATCTCTGAGTGCTGAATTCTGTGTGTTGAAATGCTGACCTTCAAGCTCATCTATAGTGACGGTTATTTTTTGCCGATCGGCGCCCATGTATTCCCTGCTGAAAAATACAAGCGTATCCACGATCAGTTGCTGGCTTCTGAAATTGCTGCGCCCTCCGATTTTGTCGTTCCTAATCCGGCAACCGACCAGGATGTGCTGCTGGTACACACTCCGCAGTACGTTGAGAAATTGAAGACGGGCACGCTTAGTCCTCGCGAAGAGATGGAGCTCGAAGTTCCGTATTCGCCGGAGTTAGTGCGCGCCTTCTGGCTGGCCGCCGGCGGTTCCATTCTGGCCGCCGATCATGCCCTTAATGACGGCGTGGCTTTCAACATCGGCGGAGGATTCCATCACGCTTTCCCCGATCATGGGGAGGGTTTCTGCGTTATCAATGACGTAGCCATCGCGATCCGCCGCATGCAGCGCAATGGCAGGATTCGCACTGCGATGACTGTCGATTGCGACGTGCATCAGGGCAATGGCACTGCTGCAATTTTTAGTGGCGCACGATCCCCTGGCGATCCGCTGCCATCGGCATCCAGCTCAAGACTCAAAACGACGCCCGAAAGTAAGACGGGAGGCGCTCACGCTGGAGATGTTTTCACCATTTCGCTCCATCAGGAAAATAATTATCCGGCGTGGAAACCGCCTTCTTCGATTGACGTCAATCTTCCCGACGGCATTGGCGACGATGATTATCTTGCGTGGCTCGACAACGCGCTCAGTTCAGGTCTACGGCAATTCGATCCGGAGTTGCTCTGCTATATCGCTGGAGCCGATCCCTATCGCGAAGATCAGCTTGGTGGCCTGTCGCTTACTATCGACGGATTAAAGCGGCGCGATGAATTAGTTTTTCGTGTAGCACGCGCACGGGGCATTCCGGCCATGGTGACCTATGCGGGCGGCTATGCTCGAAATGTCGAGGACACGGTCGCGATTCATTGCAACACGGTGATTGCCGCGAAAGAAATATTTGCTGGAAAGGCCTGAGCGAGGCGGGTTAACCAATCCGGGCTAAGCAAGCGCTTCGATATACTCGACTTTATGGACGTCATTCCGTCGGAACTTGAGCATCGCGAGCTCTATAACATTCTGATTAGCGCCGTGGTGCCGCGTCCGATCGCATGGGTCTCTAGCCTTAGCGCTTCTGGGCAGTCTAACTTAGCGCCTTTTTCTTTCTTTAACGCCGTGTGCGCCAAGCCACCGTTACTGGTGTTTGCGCCGGGGATGCGTTTGCCGCATAAATCTGAAGCGGTGGCGGATGAGGCGGCGGGACATCCTGGAATACACATCAAGGACACACTACGAAATATTCGCGAGACTGGAGAATTCGTGATCAACATGGTCACATTCGAACTAGCTGAGGCCATGAATTTAACCAGCGGCGAGTATGACTCGACCGTCAACGAGTTCGAACTGGCGAAGATTGCTTCGGCACCTTCGAAAATCGTGCGGCCACGGCGAGTGGCGGAGTCTCCTGTGAGCTTCGAATGCAAGCTGTACCAGATTCTCGACTTCAATCCGGGGCCTGAAGGAAGCAGCCTGGTGATTGGCGAGATCGTTTCGGTTCATATCAACGAGCAGCACTTAAAGAACGGCCGTCTGGACCGGGACTCGCTCGATTTGATTGGTCGCATGGGCGGCATGCAATACACGCGCACCACTCAGCGGTTTGAAATGGTACGGCCGAAGGTGGAGTAATTGCCCACGGTGAACCGCATGTGCCCAACTTCCCGCCTGTTAAAATACTATTGATCACACATGTTTGAGAATCTTCAGGAAAAACTCCAACGCGCTTTCAAGTCTCTGCGAGGGCAGGCTGTCCTCACCGAAGAGAACATCTCGGAGGCGCTGAAACAGATTCGTCTGGCGCTGCTTGAGGCCGACGTCAACTTCAAGGTAGTTAAAGAACTTATCGACCGCATACAGGCCAAGGCCGTCGGGCAGGAAGTGCTGACTGCGCTATCGCCGGGCGAGCAGGTTATTAAGATTGTCCGCGACGAACTGGTTGAGACGCTGGGCAAAGATACGGCGAAATTAAAGTTCGCTTCGCAGCCACCTACCGTGGTGCTCATGGCTGGGTTACAAGGCTCGGGCAAAACTACTACTTCGGGCAAACTTGCGAACTGGCTTAAGAATGGCGGACATCGTCCGCTGCTGGTCTCGGTCGACGTTTACCGGCCTGCGGCTCGCGAGCAATTGAAGGTGGTCGCGGCGGCGATTAAGGCAAATATTTACGAAGGCTCGGTTGGCGAGGCGAATACGGCTACGGTTGAGCGGCTGGCCAAAGAGGCCCGACGCGAAGCGATTAATACCGGATGCGACGTGCTGATTGTCGATACTGCGGGTCGTCTCCATATTGACGATCAACTGATGGACGAGATGCAGTCGCTGAAGCGGCTGCTGAATCCGCAGGAGATTCTGTTTGTTGCCGATTCCATGACGGGACAGGACGCGGTCAATTCGGCAGATGAGTTTCATAAGAAGCTCACGCTTACCGGTGTTGTTCTCACCAAGATGGATGGTGATGCTCGCGGCGGCGCCGCGCTTTCGATTCGTCAGGTTACAGGACAACCCATCAAGTTCATCGGCGTCGGCGAAAAATACGATGCGCTTGAACCTTTCCATCCCGATCGCATTGTCTCGCGGATTCTTGGCATGGGCGACATTCTTTCGCTCATTGAAAAGGCCGAATCGCAGATCGACAAGAAGAAGGCCAGTGAACTCGCCACCAAAGCGCTCAGCGGCGACGGGTTTTCGCTGGAGGATTTCCGTGATCAGTTGCGGCAGGTGCGCAAGATGGGATCGCTGCAAAGTCTGATCGGGATGTTGCCTAGCGTAGGCGCCTTTTCTGGCCTGCAAAAAGCTGCTGATAAGGTTGATGAGAAGCAGATCAACCGGGTTGAGGCCATCATCAATTCGATGACCGGCCACGAGCGCAATCATCATGAAGTTATCAATGGCAGCCGGCGCAAACGCATTGCTCGGGGCTCGGGAACGAGTGTGCAGGAAGTGAACAATCTGTTGCGGCAGTATGCGCAGATGCGAAAGATGTTCAAGCAGATGGGCAAGCCTAGCTTTGCGCGGCGCATGGCGGGGATGAAGTTTCCTGGGATGTGATGGAACAGCCGTCAGCTTTCGGTCTCTAAAGCTACTCACTGCTTTACGCCTTTATGAAGTGGCGCTCCCTTGCCGAATCCCGTGTTGGGCCTGATGTTCGGCTGCTGCGCGAAATTTTTGCTGAGCGCAAGGAGCTAATCGACAAGTACGTTCCGGCTGAGGTTCAGGCGGTTCATCGGCGCTGCGTTGACCATCTTATTGCTCAGGGGCTTGTCGCTCGCGCGCTCAAAGTTGGCGATCCGTCTCCTTCATTCGAACTCTCCGATCACAATGGCAAGATTGTTTCTTCGACCGATCTTCTGGCCGAGGGACGACTGGTTCTCTGCTTCATTCGCGGACGCTGGTGTCCGTTTTGCGTGGGGCAGATGGAGGCCATGTCTACTATTGCTGGCGAGATTGCGGCGGCGGGAGCTTCGGTGGTTGCCGTCTCTCCGCAGACGGAGAAGCAGGCTTTCTTTATGCACGACCAGCACAGGCTTGCGTTCCCGCTGCTGGTGGATGGTCACAACTCGTTGGCCCGGCAATTTGGATTGGTGTATCGCGTCCCGGAAGAACAGCAGGCGCTCTATAGCCGAACTTTCGTTAACTTGCCATTTGCCAATGGCGACTCCAGTTGGGAGCTGCCGATTCCGGCTTCTTTTGTGATCGATCGCGACGGCGTCATTCTGTTTGCCTCTGTTCACGAGGACTATATGGATCGGCCGGAGCCGTTGGAGATTCTGGAGGCGGTTCGGCATCGATTGGGATGACTTGGAACTGCCCGAAATCGCGGCTATTTACTCTTTAGTTACTAACTTCGGGGGGACGGAAAAAACTCTTGTCCGGTCTTTTAGAATCATGGGTTTAGGATACTTTTTGCTTCCAAATCCTTGCGTTTAAAGGACTTATATGGAAAATATTCCAAAATAAGGACTTAGCGCCTCAAAAGAGCCGAACGTGGCTTTGGGCGGACCCGAGGACCGTCTTGTGGTCAACGGTTCTGCTCCGGGCACTGCCCCATCCAGGGGATATGATTGCACTCGGCGAATGGAGTGTCTGTGATCGCCGTCACAGATGATTGTGATGAGAAATCGCTTCTAGAAACTCTGATTAGGCGTCGGACGAAAGATTGAACCACATAATCGGGCGCAATATGGGTAGCAGAACGCGTTGCGCTTGAGAGTTGCCCTAGCTCACTTTGGGAATATCTTAGGAATGCCTTGCTTTGTTCGTGGTGGCTTATACGGGTATGGGGTCCTTCGACTCCGCCGGGTCATGCGCTTTGCGCTCGATCCGGCTGCGCTCAGGATGACAGACAGAATGGGGACGAATGGGGGTTGTGGTGAGGATTAAGAGGTTAAAATCCCCGCCCTGTTGCCGGAAACGCGAAGAGAGCAGGGCACCATTCGGGAGTTGAAATGTTTGGAAGGGTTTGCCAGTTCCCCAAGGCTACCCAACGCGTTTCGCTTTGGGGCGCTGCAGTTCCCAGAGGACTTCGAGATTGTCGAGGACGATATCGGAAGTCGAGACAGGTGAGAGGACGAAATCAGTGAAATTGCCTCGGCCAAAGTCAAATCGGGAGATGCGTACGTAGCCCGCTGGTGTGATCCAGTAAGGTTGATAGTTTAGAGATTCGATGATTTTGTGAGTACGCTGGTTCCCATGGAGCCGCGGAAGGATTTCACAGACTATGAACGGGCGGTCCCGTGTGATGATCTCTTGCATGCCCTCAAGGACATCGGCTTCAAAGTCCTCTACGTCGATCTTCATCAGATCCACGCGCATAGAGTGACGAGATTCGTACTCATCGAACCGCACCGTTTCGACCTCGATGCGGGGTGATTCTTTTCTGGCCTGCCAGCTGTCACTGGATAACGTGCCGGTACTTTCGATATCGAGACCCTCACCTTTCGGCAAGAAAAACGTCCTTCTCCCGGTCTCGTTCGACAGCGCGAGGTTTTCGCAACGAACGCGGCCTTCCAAATGATTGAGCGCAACGTTCTTTTTCAGACCGTCGAATATTGCCGGCACAGGTTCAAAGGCGACGACCTTGAGATTCGGATTCCACAACGAACCCATCATGGAATAGAGACCGCAGTTTGCTCCAACGTCGATAAAGGTCGCAGCACGTTCGAAAAAGAATCTAAGAGTTCGCGAAGTCTCGGGCTCGAATCCATCCAATCCGTGCCAAAACAGGAGGGAGGCGATTCCAATCCCGGAGTTTCTGCCGATGCGGAGTCTCTTGCCATTGGGAAGCCGAAGCGTGACTCCGTTCTTGCGCACTTTCTGTTCGATATGTCGAGCGGCCCCAGCGGAAATATGGCGTAGCGGCTTCGAAGAATACGCGAGCAATTGGCTGAGGTAATAGTTGTCTCGCCAGCGCTTTAATAAACTTTTGAGCTCATCTGCCATCTAATCTCTTGCGTGCTGCAAACTCCGTGCCCGGCGCATTCTCGAAGCCATATCGGGCGCAATATGAAGGTAGCAGAAGGTGTTGCGCTTGGGAGCAGCCCAGCTGACGTTGAGAGTATCTTGAGAATACCTAGCCTTGTTCGTGGCGGCTTTATGCCGTATGGGGTCCTTCGGCTCCGCTGGGTCATGCGCTTTGCGCTTGATCCGGCTCCGCTCAGGATGACTCGATTAAGAAGATGGACAGATTTTGTAAAGAATGCAGTCTTGTAAAGAATGAGGTCCTTCGCTTTGCTCAGATGAACGGGGGGAGAGAACGACGGGCGAGGACGCCCGTCTCTCCACTAGCACAGGCACGAAACTTCTTCATTTTCCTTGCATCTAAACATTGACAATGATTCGCTCAGGTTATAGCATGGCCGGAAGCGTAATCATGATCATATTGATTGTAAAGCACTTATCTTAAGCTGGATAGGCTAATTGGATAGGCTTGGAGGATAGATTATGGGAAAGATTATTGGAATTGACTTGGGCACTACGAACTCCTGCGTAGCGGTTATGGAGGGTGGAGAGCCGAAGGTTATACCGAATGAAGAGGGTGGGCGGACTACGCCTTCGGTCGTCGGATTCACTAAGACTGGCGAACGATTGGTGGGGCAGGTCGCTAAGCGGCAGGCTATTACCAATCCTGAGAACACGGTTTTCTCGATCAAGCGCTTTATGGGACGGCGCTATGACGAGGTTAGCGAAGAGTTGAAGATGGTCCCATACAAGGTTGAGCGGGATGGAGACAATGTGGCGATCGTGGCGCAGGGGAAGAAATATACCCCGCCTGAGATCTCCGCGATGATTTTGCAGAAGCTGAAGAAGGCGGCGGAAGACTACCTGGGCGAGAAGGTCACTGAGGCAGTCATCACGGTTCCGGCTTACTTCAACGACGCGCAGCGGCAGGCTACCAAGGATGCGGGCAAGATTGCTGGATTAGACGTCAAGCGAATTATCAATGAGCCTACGGCGGCGGCTTTGGCTTACGGGCTCGACAAGGGCAAGGACGAGACTATCGCCGTTTACGATTTTGGCGGTGGCACGTTTGATATTTCGGTGCTGGAAGTGGGCGAGGGCGTCATCGAGGTAAAGGCCACGAATGGCGACACGCACCTGGGCGGCGACAACATCGATCAGCGGCTGGTGGATTGGCTGATTGACGAGTTCAAGAAGAATGAAGGGCTCGATCTCCGGGGCAAGGGGAATGAGATGGCTTTGCAACGTCTGCGTGACGCGGCGGAGCGGGCGAAGATTGAACTTTCGACGACTATGGAGACGGAGATCAATCTGCCGTTTATTACGGCGGATGCTTCGGGTCCGAAGCACCTGGTGCTTAAGCTGACTCGCGCCAAGCTGGAGTCGATGGTTGAGGACATTTTGCAGCGCTCGGTTGGTCCATCGAAGCAGTGCTTGAAGGACGCCGGTGTGGATGCTTCGAAGATTAACGAAGTGGTGCTGGTGGGCGGACAGACTCGTATGCCTCGCATCCAGCAGATCGTTAAGGAACTGTTTGGCAAGGAAGGTCACAAGGGTGTGAATCCTGATGAAGTCGTGGCGGTTGGTGCGGCTATTCAGGGTGGCGTGCTGGGCGGCGAGGTTAAGGATCTTCTGTTGCTCGACGTGACTCCTTTGACGTTGTCGATCGAGACGCTGGGTGGAGTGGCTACTCCGATGATTCCTCGGAATACCACGATTCCTACGAAGAAGACGGAGACATTCTCGACCGCAGCTGATAGTCAGACTTCGGTTGAGGTGCATGTGCTGCAGGGGGAACGTCCTCTGGCGGCGCAGAACCGGACTTTGGGGAAATTCCATTTGACGGGATTGCCGCCGGCTCCTCGAGGCGTGCCGCAGATTGAGGTGACGTTTGATATTGACGCAAACGGCATTCTCAACGTGACCGCTAAGGACATGGCCACGGGCAAGGATCAGAAGATCACGATCACTTCGTCCTCGGGCTTGTCTAAGGAAGAAGTTGAGCGGATGGCCAAGGAAGCAGACGCGCACTCGGCGGAGGACAAGACTCGGCGGGAAGAGATCGAAGCCAAGAATCAGCTCGACTCGATGCTTTACAACGTCGAGAAGATGTTGAAGGAGCATGGCGACAAGATCTCGGGCTCCGAGCGTGGAGATGTGGAGAATGCTTTGGCGGACGCCAAGAAAGCGATTGAAGGCGGCGACAAGGCGGCGATGGACTCGGCGCGCGAGAAGCTGACTGCGGCTTCGCACAAACTGGCGGAGCAGATGTATAAGGCTACGCAGGCGGCTCCGGGTGCGGGTGCTGGTCCGACGGAGGGAGCGGCGCCGGGAACTAACGGGGCTGGTCCGAAGAAGGATGAAGGCGTGATCGACGCTGAGTACGTGGACGTTGAAGACAAGAAGTAACGCTCGATTGGAGAGTGGTAACACTTTCGTGGGGGCGCGAAATGCGCCCCCATTTGCATCCAAGCGAGAGTGGGGTGGGCCAAGAAAGAGGAAGGCAGATGAGATTTGAAGTGAATGGACAGATGTTTTTTGTGAACTTCGTTCCTGAAGAGGGGCGGTGGTTCTGCTACGCTCCGACGGAGACCGGATTGCAGAAGATTCCGGTGTCGATGGACGCTTCGCCGTTTGAGGCTTATACGGTCGATGTGGATGAGCAGGCGAAGGAAGTGGTGAACTGAGCTGAACGTCAGCGTTGTAGAGAGAACTCCCTAAGGTTACATTGGTAGAAATTGCTGAGTTGGGGTCTTTCGACTTCACGAGGTCATCGGCTTTGCCGGTGACCTTGTTCCGCTCAAGATGACAATTTTTTTTCGAGAAGGACAGATGGCGGATGATAAGAAGTACTGGGTCTACATCGTCGCTAGCCGCACCGGGACTCTCTACATCGGAATGACTAATAATTTGTATGTTCGGGTGATGCAGCATAAGAGTGGCGAGATTGAGGGGTTCTCTAGCAAGTATCATTGCAATCGGCTTGTTTACTGGGAGAGCTTTGGTGACGTTCTTACGGCAATCGATCGGGAGAAACAACTCAAAGGCTGGCGACGGACTAAGAAGATTGGGTTGATCGAGTTCAAGAATCCTCGGTGGGAAGACCTGGGTGAGAAGTTCGGCTCGGAGATGGCGTTTGCTGGGCAGTCGATTGCGGCGCGATGAAAACGCCTTGCTTTGCTGGTGATGATGCTGAAAGATATGGGATCTTTCGACTTCACGTTGTCTTCGGCTTCGCCGATGACAACGTTCCGCTCAAGATGACAGAATTGGGATAGATGGCTACGGCGACTAAAGATAAAGATTATTACGGCGTTCTGGGGGTGAAGAAGTCCGCCTCTACTGACGACATTCGCAAGGCGTTCCGCAAACTTGCGCGCAAGTATCATCCTGACGTTAATCCTGGAGACAAATCGGCTGAGGAGAAGTTCAAGACTCTTTCAGAGGCCAATGATGTTCTTAGCGATCCCAAGAAGCGGAAGATTTACGACCAGCTTGGGTTTTACTCGGACAATATTGATCCGGCTACGGCGGAGGCTTATGCGCGTGGCGGCGGACAGCCAGGGGCAGGGCCGGGCGATTTTGGCGGAGGATTTCCTGGTGGGGGACGGCAGCCGGGCGGACCGAGCAACGTTGATTTTGGCGGCTTTGATTTTTCGGATTTGTTTGAAGGCGCTCGGGCGGGCGGACGGAAGAGTTCTAGCGGATCAGGCGGCGGATTTAAGGACATCTTCTCGAATATTTTTACTGGCGGCGGGCGCGGTGAGCCGGTCGACGAGGGGCCGGAGCCGGGCGGCGATCTTGAGTATCAGGTTAATGTGCCGTTTTGGACGGCGATTCGCGGCGGCGTGATGAAGTTGAATATCGCTCGACGCGATGTTTGCGGCAACTGCCACGGCAATGGATTTGTTGAGGCTCCGGGACAGTGTCCGCAGTGTCATGGCAAGGGAACGATCGAGCAGACGGGTGGACGGATGAAGTTCAACGTTACTTGTCCGCGCTGCCATGGGACCGGCAAGAATATTTCGACGTGCCCGGTGTGTCATGGTGAAGGCAGCATTGAGCGCACCGATCCGCTGGAGATCCGCATCAAGGCGGGAACTCGCGACGGGCAGCGTATTCGCATTGCGGGCAAAGGCAATGCGGGATTGCGCGGCGGCGCGGTCGGCGATCTCTACGTCATTATTCGGATCGATGGGCATCCGCTGTTCCAGCGCGAGGGCGACGATATTTACATCACGGTGCCGGTGACAGCGGTAGAGGCGGCTCTGGGATCGAAGATTGAAGTGCCGACGATCGATGGGCGCAGCATGTTGAAGATTCCTCCGGGAACACAGTCGGGCCAGAAGCTGCGACTGCGCGAAAAGGGAGTGCCTTCGGCGACGAAGGACGGTGTGCGCGGCGATGAGATCGTCGAGGTAAAGATCACCGTCCCCATGCCGCGCGATGAAAAGACTAAAGAACTGTTGCGGGAGCTGGCCAAGCTGAATCCTGAAGATCCCAGGGAAGAAATCTGGAAGCAGGTTTAAGGGCCGGGGAAACACTGATTAAGGGTTCGACGAAAGCTTGAACCACAGAGGACACAGGGGCTCACGGGGACTTAATCAGAGTTTCCCCTACACCGCACTTCTACTTGCGATTTAATTTTGGAATTGAAGCTACTGCTCCCAGTGAACCGTAAGACCTCCCGTGGATGACCAGTACACGCCTTTTTCCAGACAGATGGTTTGGGAATATTCGGCTTTTATCTGGTCGTTCGGGTCTGTCCCCACGACGAAGGTGCCTATAAGCGTTCCGTTCTGAACGTAACAAAACTGGTCGACATGTTGCGGTGGGTCAAAGGTTTGGAAATTGCCGGTAAACGTGCAGCCATTGGCGCAAATTCCGTCGGCGGTGTAGGCGAGGTTAAAAACTCCGCCGACGGCTCCTTCATAATCGAACCCGTTGCCCAGGAAACCCAATCCCGCGGGTCCACCACAGCACAAATTGAAATCAAAGGCGCGAAAGTTTCCTGGCCCGGGGAGGGCAAGAACAAAGACAACAGATCCTTGTCCAAATGGAGTAGCGAAGGCTTCGATCGATAGCAGGATGATCGCAACCGCAAGAGTACAAACTTTTTTCATAAGATTCCTTAGTAGTGAATTTTGACGCTTTACTTTGAACTCAGTAGCGGCAGTGCACGACAACTACCGTTTACTTTTCCCTTGAATCCATGAATAGCAACTGCCGGCTAGCTTGTCTGTGATGGTCGCTAGGCTTGTTTGTGATGAATCCAGTCACCCTCCGTGTCGAGGCAGATTCCGCAGATAGACAAAACCTGGAGAAACTTCCCAAATAGTTGACTGCATCAATAAATTACTTGACTTAGTCAACTATTTTGGCAATCCTATTCTGGTATGGCTCGCCATCTAAAGGCCACTGCTGTTTCGGAGCAACATGTCCAATCCATGCGGCGCTTCAACCGGTTTTATACGCGACAGATCGGGCTTCTCGAGGAGGGGTTGCTGAATAGTCCGTTCTCGCTGACGGAGGTACGGACGCTCTACGAACTGGCGCATCGCGAACAGTCGACGGCAGTTGAATTATGCGATGAGCTTGGGTTGGATCCCGGATATTTGAGCCGCATCTTGCGCACGTTCGAGAAGAAGCGATTGATTGAGAAGAGGGTTTCCCCCAGGGATCGCCGTCAAAGCCTTCTTAGCCTGACTTCGGTTGGCAGGGGGGTTTTTAATCCTCTCAATACCCGATCGACAGCACAGGTGAGCGAGCTTCTGGGTAATTTGAAGCCAGCGCAACAGGAAGAGCTGATCGTCGCGATGCAGACGATCGAGTCGATACTGGCTTTTGGCGGGGAACGGGATTCGGAACCAAAGAAGAAAGAACGAACTTACATTCTGCGGCGACATAAACCTGGAGACATGGGGTGGGTCGTCCACCGGCATGGGGTTCTTTACTCTCAGGAATATAAGTATGACGAACGCTTTGAGGCTCTGGTCGCGGGGATCGTGGGTGAGTTTGTGAAGAACTATGATCCGGCCCGCGAGCGCTGTTGGATAGCGGAGAGTAACGGCCAGATCGCCGGGTCAGTTTTTCTGGTGAAGAAATCGAAGAAGGCCGCTAAGCTCCGCATGCTGCTGGTTGAGCCAACGGCGCGTGGTATGGGAATTGGCAAGCGTCTGGTTGCGGAGTGCGTTCTTTTTGCGCGAAAGGCCGGCTACGAGACGATCGCGCTCTGGACGCAGAGCGAGCTGACTGCGGCGCGCAGCATCTATCAACGGGCAGGCTTTGAGCTTGTCGCGAAAGAACAGCATTCCAGTTGGGGGCGCAAGGATTTGGTGTCGGAGACCTGGCGACTGAAGCTCTGAATGGTCATCCTGGTTGCAGACGATCCGAGCGCTGGTTTGCCATTACCTCCGTCGCTGTACTTGTTGACAAAAATTTTCCAAAAAATCATAAAAAAATCTTGCATCTCTGTGGATTTCCCGTAATCTCACAATTGCGAACTAACTTCGCCGAAATGCCTGGGAATCGCTGTCCACCCTGGGAGCCGCGAACAGAAGTTGTTGATCCGAAACTTCGGAGAGGCGGTGGTGAGAGTGAGTCGCTTGAGGAGGAAGCCATAGAAATTGGCAACAGCTACCGCACCCACTAACCTTTCGCAGCCGTCTCTCGCACTCGCCCCCCGGAAAAAGTCTATCCGCCTCACGCTGTGGCCCTTGGTCGCCGCGACCTTCTTTATGGTCTCGGGTGGAACCTATGGCACCGAAGACATCGTGCATGGCGCCGGGTATGGCAAAGCGATTCTCATTCTGCTGCTGACCCCGCTTCTCTGGAGCCTGCCGACTGCGTTCATGATTGGCGAGCTCTCCAGCGCTCTGCCCTTTGAAGGCGGCTACTACGCCTGGGTGCGGCGCGCCATGGGAAATTTCTGGGGATTTCAGGAAGCCTGGCTGTCGCTCGTAGCGTCCATTTTCGACATGGCGATTTACCCCACGCTGTTTGTCGCGTACCTCACACGCATGTTTCCCTGGTTTCAGGAGAACCATCGTGGCGTGGCGGTCGCGCTTGCCGTGGTGGTCGTCTGCGCGATCCTTAATATCATGGGCGTAAAGGTCGTCTCGACGACCTCACTGTGGCTGTTCTTCGCCCTGTCAGCGCCGTTCGCAGCTATTTTTGTGCTGGCTCCTTTCAAGATTCACGCGCTGGCAAATGCGGTGACTAAGCCGACTACGTCCAATGTCGACATTCTTGGCGGGCTGCTCATCTGCATGTGGAATTACATGGGATGGGATAACGCGTCGACGATTGCCACCGAAGTGGAGCGCCCACAACGGACCTATCCTCGCGCCATGTTGGCGGCGGTGGCCATTGTCTGCGTGAGTTATGTTCTGCCGTTTGCCGCCATGTGGATGACTGGCCTTCCCGCTAGCGCATGGGAAACAGGCGCTTGGGCCGACATCGCCCAGTTGATGGGCGGTCCGGTGCTTCGGGTTGCTCTGGTGGCGGGTGGCATGATGAGCGGCTTCGGAATGTTCAATGCGCTGGTCATGAGCTATTCGCGGCTGCCGCTGGCGATGGCGCAGGATGGCATGCTGCCGAAAGTTTTTGGCAAACTGCACCCGAAATCACGGGCTCCGTGGGTGGCGATTCTGGCGCTGGCGGTGGGCTGGGGTCTCGCTCTCAATCTCGGCTTCGAACATCTGGTTACGCTCGACATCATGATTTACGGAGCGAGCCTGACACTCGAATTCGTGGCGCTGATCTGCCTCCGAATTCGCGAGCCGGAATTGAAGCGTCCATTTCGGGTGCCGGGCGGCCTGTTTGGAGCGATTGCGGTCGGCATCCCTCCAGTGTTGCTACTGGGATTTGCCATCATCCGGAGCGAACATGAAGTTGTGCTTGGCATGAGTTCGTTCTTGTTTGCTCTGTTTATGATTGGCGCTGGGGTTGTGGTCTACGCGATAAACCATGCGCTGAAGCCGGCAGGCTGGACACCCAGGACCGAAACGGTGCAACCCGCAGCTTAATCCGTCATTAAGACAAGTGGTGAGGAAAGAGGGCCGGACTGTGCGGCCCTCTTTCTTGTTTTCCCGTTTTTTCGACAGTCCACGAATTAAGCCGCGGCTTCTGCTGTATCCCGCAGATTCTTCACTTTGTCGTGAGACCGCTGAACTCCGGCGGCTTGCGAACGCACAATCTGAGCTATATTTTCGGGAAGAGAGTTCTCCAGGGCTTTCTTGTAGGCTTCTTTGGCTTTGTCTTCTCCCTGCTCAAGCGAATCGAGAATTGCTTTATCGCCACCGCCCATGGCCACTTTCGTATCAATCCAAGTGCGATGGAGAGCTGCGGCCACGGAACCGGAAACTTTCTTGTCGGGATCGTTGAGGCGGTGAAGTTCGCCTTGCAGCTCCTCGGCATAACGACCGCGCTCGAGGCTCAGATCCAGGAAATAGGTTTTCAAATCCGGACGCTTTACATGTGAGGCGGCATCTTGGTAGCCCTTTTGTCCGTCGCGGCAGGTCTCGATCAGATCTTCCAGGACTTTCTTAATATTATTTTGGTCCATATATATTTATCCTCCGGGATTTGGATGCGAATATCACGATGGGGTTTGGCGAGGCTGTGTAATCAATTAGGAGGAAAAGTGATCGTGCTCTAGAATTTGGACGGAGATCTAATGACCAAGCGTAAATCCAAGGGCGCGTACATGATTTCGGCGGTGGCTGAGATGTATGAGATTCATCCCCAGACTTTGCGGCTTTATGAACGTGAAGGGCTACTCAAGCCTAGCCGCACTGAGGGGAACACACGGCTTTATACGGATGAGGATTTGCAGCGGCTGGAGTTTATTTTGTCGCTGGCACGGGATCTGGGTGTGAATATCAGCGGAATCGCTATCATTCTGCAAATGCGCGAGCGTATGGAGGAGATGCAGCATCAGATCCAGGAATTTGTGCAGTACATTCAGCATGAAGTGCTGGCTCGGGCTTCGGCGGCTGCCGATCCTTCGAAGGGAGCGATCGTGCCCTTGCGGCGAACGCTGGTTCCTGCGGCAGAAGCTACTCGCCGAAAAGATTCGTCTAAGTAACAACTTCTTTGAGTAGTGATGGGTGCTGGGAACGCGTCAGCATTCTGGGGAGAACTCCCTGATGCGACTTCTACGGAGATAGAGGAGTAGGGGTCTTTCGACTCCACACAATTATTGGCTTCGCCAACAATTGTGCTGCGCTCAAGATGACAGTTGTTATGAAACAAGATGACAAGCTGTTGTGAAAGAAGATGACAGTTGTTGTGAAAGAAGATGACAGTTGTTATGAAACAGGATGACAGCTGTTGTGGAACGCCGCAACAGTTGTGTTAGACGCTGCAGGGGAATTTACCAAACTTTCATCTCCTCGCAACCCACGGTTATTTTTCTGGGGCTAGCGTTTAGCCATGAAACCCGAAAATCCAGGTGCATCGTCAGGGCTCGGGATTGCTCGCGCGCCTGCGGTCGGCGATACGACGAGCGACAAGCGACTCAAGCTTACTCTGGAAGCCGGGCACATTGGCAGCGCCGTAGTACTGCATTGTCAGGGACGAATTATCTTTCATAGCGAGGCGCGGGCGCTTTCTGCCATTGTGGCGGAGGTGCTGCCGTCGGCGGGTCGGATGGTAGTGGACTTAGCGGGGGTCGATTCCGTGGACAGCGGCGGCCTGGGCGAACTTGTGCTCACACATATGTGGGCGGAAGCGGCGGGATACACGTTAAAGTTCGCCAGTCCCAAGAAGTCTGTGCGAAATCTTTTCGAGATCACAAATCTGGTATTGGTGTTTGATATTTATGGCAGCGTACCAGAGGCGATGACGGCCATGGTGCAGGAAGAAATACACTCCTCGTAGGTTTTTTGGCTGGACGCGATAGCAGCCGCCTCTTTTGTGGTTAAAACTTAGCCCGTTTACCACAGAGGGCCACAGGGAAACTTCCACAGGGGAAAACCAGGCCACTCAGCCTGCGGAATGGTTTACTTTTCTCTTTGGAAGCGATAGCGGCCGGCTCGGTCTTTTGCAACCTGCTCTGCTACTTTCAGGAATGCTCGGCCGGCGTGGGATAGGGTGGACTCCTGCCTATAGACGAGGCGCAGCTTGCGTTGAAAATGCAGATCGCGCACTGGGACGCGGATCAGGTCTCCGCGGAGGATTTCATTTTCCACGCTGATCTCGGGCACCAACGCTACCCCATTGCCCATGCAGACGAAACGCTTGATGGCTTGCAGGGTGGGGAGTTCAACGTCCATGTGGAGGGGAGTTTTGTGACGGCGGAATGCTTCGATTACCTTGTCGCGATATGGAGAGGCGACGATGTGGGCTACGAAGGACTCTGCGCCGAGCTGGCGAATGCTGACCTCTCCGGCCGATGCCAGGGGATGGCCGGGTGGGACTACGAAGGCCAGTTCGTCGAGATAAACGACTGCTGACCGCAGTTGCGGTTCCTGCGGATCGAACGAAAGAACCCCTAGTTCTACGTTGTGCTTGAGTACGTCGTCGGGAATGTGACTGCCTAGCGAACGCCTTACCGTGATCTTGATGGTCGGATGCAGGCGGCGAAATTCGGCCAGGACGGGTAAGAGGTAGAGCGCAGTAAATTCGTTGGCGGCGATGGTGAGTTTTCCTTTTTGTAACTCTCGCATCTCGACCAGGGCGGTCTGCGCGTCCTGGCGGAGATTTAGGAGTTTTTCGGCGTATTCCTGTAGGACGCGTCCGGCGTCGGTGAGAACTCCGTCGCGCGAAGAACGGTCGAATAGGGGTTCGCCGATTTCTAGCTCAAGTTTGCGGATGGTTTGGCTGACCGCTGATTGGGTACGAAAAAGCTTTTCGGCGGCGCGGGAGAAGCGGCGCTCGCGAGCTACGCTTAGAAAGACTTCGAGCTGGGAAAGGTCCATGGTTTTTTGCCGTCAGCGCTCAGCCATCAGCGCTCAGCTTTGACTTGGAGTCTGAGAGGCTTTATCAAACTAAGATGCTTGATAACTAATACTAATAGTATCACGTTTTCTACTGCTCTTGTAAACATAATCATCTTTTCTTTCGCCTTCTCGCGCCGATAGACTGTACAGGCATCCTTTAAATAAAAGCAAATTTTTCGGAGGCACTCCATCAATGGATCGGGCACGCATCGTTATTTTCGACACTACGCTTCGTGACGGCGAACAGTCGCCGGGCTGCAGTATGAACGTGCAAGAAAAACTGCGACTGGCCCAGCAACTCGACCGACTGGGTGTTGATGTGATTGAAGCCGGGTTCCCTATCGCATCCGATGGCGACTTTGAAGCGGTACAGAGCATAGCCGCGTCGTTGCGCCGTCCGGTGATTGCCGCCCTGGCTCGAGCGTGCACCGGCGATGTGGATCGCGCTTGGCAGGCGTTGCGAGAAGCGGCTCGTCCTCGGATACATATTTTTCTCGCGACCTCTGACATTCATCTCAAATACAAACTGCGCATCACTCGGGAACAATGCCTGGAACAGGCGCGGGAATCGGTTCGTCATGCCAAATCTTTGTGCGCGGACGTGGAATTCTCGCCGGAAGATGCTACTCGCACAGATGTTGGATTTCTTTGCCAGGTGGTTGAAGCGGTGATCGCAGCTGGCGCGACAACCGTCAATATTCCTGACACTGTCGGTTACAGCATGCCAGAGGAATATGGACAACTGATTCGCACGCTGTATGAGCGTGTCGCGGGGATCGAGAAGGTTACGATATCCACACACTGCCACAATGATCTCGGACTGGCGGTTGCGAATTCGCTGGCGGGAGTGCAGAACGGGGCGCGACAGGTTGAGTGCGCGATTAATGGGATTGGCGAGCGCGCTGGAAATGCTGCTCTGGAAGAAATTGTTATGGCGATGCGGGTGCGGCCTGACCGCTATCCTTATGAGACTGGAATTGCCAGCGAGCAACTGTTTCCTGCAAGCCAGATGTTGGCGGAGATTATTCGCGTTGCCGTCCAACCCAACAAAGCGATCACCGGACGGAACGCGTTTGCGCACGAGGCGGGGATTCACCAGGATGGAATGCTTAAGAATCCGCTGACCTACGAAATCATGACGCCGCAGTCGGTGGGTGTGCCAGACTCAAGACTGGTGCTGGGCAAGCATTCGGGACGGCATGCGTTGGCTCTGCGCTGCGAACAACTGGGACACCAATTTGAGCGACGTGAACTTGATGAGGTCTATCGCAGATTCGTCGTTCTTGCCGACCGCATCAAGAAAGTTCAGGACAGCCACTTGCTCGAATTGATCAGGGATGTTGTCGATGGGAATGGCGATGGCACTCGGAGCCAGACTAAGAAATTTCCGGCAGCCGCGGCGACTCTGCCTTTCCCACGAGCGGTTGCGGCGGCCGCGAATGTTGCTGCTGGGGACTTGCATCCGGCTCAAATATCCGGCAGCACCGGGCAGGCGACCGTGTCGATTCCTTTCAATGAGCATCACAGCGAACAAGAAGACTATCTCTGGGGCGTTTAGCTGGTGGGTATTTCAGCAATCTCCTGAAACCGGGCTAGCACAGCGGACTTTCCTCGTATATTCTTTTGGAAACTCGAACACGAGGATCCCATGCAACTCCGCGTCACTTCTCTACCCGGAGACGGAATCGGCCCCGAAGTTACGTCCCAAGCCATCTGTGTACTCGAGGAAGTGGCGAGCGGGTTTGGTCACGATCTCGAACTCGACGAAAAAGAAATTGGCGGCGCAGCGCTGACGAAATACGGCAATCCCTTGCCGGATTCGACGATTAAGACTTGCCTGGCCTCCCAGGCGGTGCTGCTAGGAGCAGTCGGCTCTCCCGCCTTCGATCACAATCCCCGCGAACTTCGACCTGAAGCGGGACTGTTGCGGCTGCGCCAGGAACTAGGAGCCTTCGCCAATCTTCGGCCAGCGATTTTTTATCCGGTGCTGGCAGCATCTTCGCCGCTGCGGGAGGAGATCGTCAAAGGAACCGACATTCTCATTGTGCGGGAGCTACTGGGAGGATTGTATTTCGGACAGCCACGCTCCATAGTTGCAGATGGCGAACCGGGCGGGCATTATGCGGTTAACACCATGCGCTATAGCGAGCCGGAGATTGAGCGCATTGCGCGTGTTGCCTTTCAACTGGCGCGAACTCGCCGCCAGCGGCTGCTTTCGGTCGACAAGGCGAATGTGTTGGAGTGCTCGCGGCTTTGGCGCGAAGTGGTCACTCGTGTGGCTTCCGAGTTTTCCGATGTGCAACTCTCGCACATGTATGTGGATTCGGCGGCCATGTCGCTGGTGCTGAAGCCGACGGAGTTTGACGTGATCCTTACAGAAAATATGTTTGGCGACATTCTCTCCGATGAGGCGGGTGGCATTGTGGGATCACTCGGACTGCTTGCTTCGGCCAGCATTGGAGGCCCAGTGGGTCTGTATGAGCCGGTGCACGGATCCGCTCCCAACATCGCGGGAAAAGGGATCGCGAATCCTCTGGGTGCGATTCTCTCGGTGGTTTTGATGCTGCGCCATACTTTTAATCTGAAAAAAGAAGCGGAGTGTGTGGAGGCGGGGATCATGTCGACTTTGATGGGAGGCTTGCGTACACGCGACCTGGCGCGACCGGGTGAGCGAACTGTCTCCACCGAAGAAATGGGGGCGCAGATCGCTGAATTCGTGCGTCTGGCGGCAAATACAACCAATCGAGCTGCTTCGTAGTTAGAGCAAAAGCAACGGCCGCGGACAAGAATGTCCGCGCCACACGATCTAAAGTTTTCCTGGTGAAGGTACGGCCGAAGCGGCGTAATCTCCGGTCATTGCGTTCCAGCGTATCCGTAAAAGTTCTACGAACATCCGGAGTCCGTCGCGAAGTGGGTTCAGCCGGGTGCCTTCGCTGTGCGCCCACAAAACTGGGACTTCTTCCACCCGCAAGTCGGCGCGCCGCGCAAGAAAAAGAATTTCGGGATCGAATCCCCATCGTTCAATTTTCTGGAGGGGGAAAATACGTTGCGCCGCGTCTCGTCGAAAGGCTTTGAATCCGCACTGCGTGTCGGCGAAACGCAAACCCAAAATGAGTCGCTGCGCGAGGTTGAAAATTCTTCCAAAGGCCTGCCGATAGAGGGGCTGGCGCTCGGTTTGGAGCTCGGTTCGCAGCCAGCGCGAGCCGATCGCGATATCCGCTCCTCGATCGATCGCGTCGAAGAGCTTCTGCGCTTCGGTGATCGGCGAGGACAGATCAGCGTCCGTGAACAGGCAAATATCGCCGCGCGCGTGCAGCATCCCATTGCGCACGCTATACCCTTTGCCGTGATTGCCGGGATTCTCCACCAGCAGAACCTGCGGGTGCGTTTTGCCAAATTCGCGCACGGCTTGCGCCGTGTCGTCGGTGGAACCGTCGTTCACCACCAGAATTTCGGCATCCCAATTCTGTTCTTGCACGTGGCGCAGCAGTGCATGGAGCGTGGGCCTAATGCGCACGCTTTCGTTATAGGCGGGAATGACAAAACTGTAGGTCACGGCCATTAAAAGATTAAATCATTGAGTCGCTGAAACATTGAGTTATTTAGACGCGACTCACGCTACTTGCTGCCTCTTGTCTAGCATGCCGAAGAACTCCGACACCAGTTCTTCGTCCCAGAGGCCGTTGCGCGCTTCGGTGCGCATGGTGATCGCGGCCTGCTCGTGGCCGAGCGCAGGCTTATAAGGACGCTCTGTCCGCAAGGCATCGTAAATATCGACCACCTGCAAAATGCGCGGCAGGAGCGGTATCTCGCCATCGCGTAAGCCATCCGGGTAACCGCTGCCATCGGAGTGCTCGTGATGATGGCGAATAATCGGAAGCACCAACCGCAGTGATTTTAACGGACGGCAGATAGTCTCGCCGGTAACGGGATGCTGCTTCATGATTGCCCACTCTGCAGGCGTCAGGTCGCTGCCTTTTTTCAGGATTTCATCGGGCACAGCGATTTTTCCCAGATCGTGAAGGTAGCCGCCGCGCTGCAGCGCCAGAAGATATTCTTCCTCCACTCCGAGGAAACGTCCCAAATCGGTGGCGTTACGCGCCAGTCGCTCACAGTGGCCTTCGGTGTAAGGATCGCGGGCTTCGACGCTGAGTCCCAACGTGCACAGCACGGAGTCTACCGTTTCCAATTCGTCGGTAAATTCCTTCAGTTTGAGCAGCGAACTTACGCGCGCAAATAATTCCTCGGAGCTGATGGGCTTGGTCAGAAAATCGTCGGCGCCGGCTTCGATTCCCTTGAGACGGTCTTCGCGATCGGTGAGGCCGGTGATCATGACGATCGGAATCAGGCGCGTCTTGGAATCTTCTTTGAGTTCGCGGCATAGATCATAGCCGCTCTTGCCCGGCATGACGACGTCAAGCAGGATGAGGTCGGGAGCATCACGGCGGATTTCCGCCTCGGCGGCAGCCGCGTTCTGCACAGCAGTCACTTGATAGCCGCGGCTCGTAAGCAGTTCCTTCATCAGCACGGCATTCATCAGAACGTCGTCGACCACCAGAATCGACTGCTTCCGGCGGCCCGCCAGAAGATCACCCATATTCAAGTAAGAGCTTGATTGTGGAGAAAAAGTTGTCCGGCGCTGGCGTGGGGGAAGAGTCATCGCTTTGATTTATGTTGCTGGAATAGTATCTGAAATTTACGGGCTGCGATATAAGGGCTGCAATGTATTGGCTGCGATATTGCAGGCCTGGTCGCAACTAAATCACTTCTCCGAAGCTTTCGCGGCGGCCGCCATTGTTTTGTGCATTTTGTGCGCCGTGTCGCACTTGTGCACATTGAACTGCTGCTGTACACCTGCCTGTCCTAGTTGACGAGGATCTGCCGTGAATTGCATGTGACAGGATTCACAGGTCCCGAGCGACGGGACACTGCTGACTCGCTTGAGTATCCGAAGAGTGCGCTTTGGCATGTTTCAGTTTCCCACAGCTCTCTGAACTGCGCTAGTCATGGGCCATGCGCCTGGGGGGATGTTGAGCTTTGCTCGGCTGGACGGGCGAGGACGCCCGTCTCTCCACAAACCGAGCAACTCTGCCAGAAAACCGAACATTTTTCTTGGTCACGGGTCATTGCATCGATTTCCGCGCTTGTGCCAGTGTTTCATCATGCTGCGAAAGATGTTGCCGATGTGGGCTATTGTGTTCGTTATGCTCTGCATTAACGGGAGCGAATGTGCGGCCATTTCTAAGCCGCACGTCATCAACTTTGGGAAATGGACATCTGCCAAGTGGCCCAATGCCACGGGGAAAAAGCTGCTCGACCTGAAAGTACGCGCGTTGTTTGTCGATACTCGGCTTAAGGAATATACGACGGGAGCTCCGCATGAACTGACAGATCGATTGTTTGTGGTGCGGCGAGCTTTTCGCGTGAACGATGCGCTGCCTACTGAAAATTTGAATCCTGCGCATTGGCTTTGGCAACGCGGCGGATGGCTGCTGGTGGATCGTGTCACAGGACATGTCTCCCAGCTCAATCTGCCGGAGTTCGATCCTTTCTATTCGACCGCGAGCTGGTATCGCGACTATATCGCTTATTGCGGTGTCTCCGAAGATGGCAAGAAGCTTTACGCGGTGGTCGCGCAAGTGGGTCGGCGCAAGCCGATTCTAAAGAAGGACGCGGGCGAGCCTGGTGGAGACGACGACCCGGATACTGAGTGTCCGCCGCCGGTCTGGGAGCGTACTCCTATGCGGGTTACATTTCAGCCCGATGACGATCAGAAGTTGGTGTTTTCGATCCGGAGCAGAGTGGTCGATGTGGTCAATGACGCGGAAGAGCCGGAGGAATAATTTTTCGCTTTCTTATGTCTATGCGAACCTTGCTCGTTTGGACAGCGCTGGCGAATGTCGTCGGTCACTGCCTGAATTGTGGCGGACGGGCGAGGACGCCCGTCTGTCTACTAGCGAGGCGTCTGGCTCAGTCTCCCGCAGTTTCGACTGTGGCGAGATCTTCTGCCACGGTCCGGCTTGAGACCTTGGCGCTTGTCACTAAGACTACCGATGCTATGACGATCGCGCTCCCCATCAAAATATAGCGGTCGATGCGCTCGTGGAGAACGAGCCATCCTAGAAAAATCGCGACTACGGGATTGACGTATGCGTACGTGGAGACCTTCGACGTTGGAACGTGCTGCAGCAGCCAGATGTAGGCGGTGTAGCCGATCCACGATCCGCATACCACTAGATAGAGGATTGCAGCCACGCCGCGGAAGCTCCAGGTCACGTTGGCATGCCGCTCGAAAAGTGAAGCGAAAATCAGATTGGCAATTCCTGCAAAGAATACTTGCCACGCGATGGCGCTGAAGGGATCGGCGGCGGCGGTCTGCCATTTTTTCGAGAGTACGGAACCGAACGCCCAGCTAAATGATCCGAGTTGCAATGCGAGCGACCACCAGAGTTCGCGGCGGCCAAGGGAATTGGGATGCAGGAGATCGGGCCAGATGAGCACGACCACGCCGGCGATTCCGATGATCAGGCCGATCTTGCCGCGCCGCGAGATGTGGTGATCTCCCAGCAACAAACTATCGAGTACTAAGAACCATAGCGGCGTGACCGCAATCAGTAACGCGGCGAGGCCGGTGGGGACGATCTGCTCCGCGTAGGAGAGCGTGAGATTGCCGCCCATCAAAAGCAAAATGCCGACAGCGGCGAGATGACCGAGTTGGCGCGTGGAAAAAAGAATGCGGCGTCCGGTTAACGCGCAATAGGCAAGCATCACCGTGCCTGCGATGAGGAAGCGCGTCGCGCACATGATGCCGGGAGGAATTTGTTCGACTGCGATGCCAATGCCTAGATAAGTTGAGCCCCAGAAGATGTAGACGAGTGCGAAGGCGAAAATGATCTTCCACCGGCTTGCGGGCGTGGGGCTGGTCATGGGATTGCGGGGAAAAGTTCAGAATATCAGAGGACAGGCGTTGTCACGGTTCGGGGCTGGGCGCTATTGAGTCGCGCAGTTTTGGAAGAAAGGCCAGCGATCAGTGGAGATTTATACCGCTGAGACTCCGATATCGGGCGGCTTTGGATTCTTTGGATCAGTCGGCGTGTTGGCGGTCTACGGACCAGACTTGCGCCGAGTCTTTTTCTAGCGGATAGAGATGGACCATCCAGTTGAATACGATGGGAAGAAATTCTCCGCCGGCGGCGTCGCATTCTGCCTGCGTGGTAATCGAGCCCCTCAGGCCAAATTTAGGATTTGACCCCAACGACTCCAGCCTGCGACCGACGGGTGCCCTGCAGAAATTCACGTGTTCGTGCCACTGGGCAATACTCAGCGGAATGCGCTGGTTTAAATCGTCTTCGGTGAAACGCTTGGGGGCCGTGTACATCAAGCCAACCAACCGGTAGTTGTCGCCTGTCTTTTCATAGAGCAATGAAGTCGGGTGCTCGGGATTGAAATTAAATGCGGCTTCGAATCCGAAGCGATAGTTGGTGAAGTGATATTGCTTCTGCGGAATTTCGGGATGGAAGATCTTGAATCCTTCGTTGAGGGCGACGTGGTAGTCCTTATATTTTTCCATTACGCCGCGCGCTGTTTCTACGATCTTCTGAGCTTTCTCGGCGTCGCCTGGCTGCGGAGTGCGGAGCGCGGTCATCTTCATGTGTGGCCCCATGTCCATGTGATGGCCTTCCATGGAATTCATGGCGTGCATACTTGCGTCGGGGTCTTCACCCGAGGCTTGCGGCGCGTCATGACCGCTCATTTGCGACATGTCGTGGCCAGGCATGTCCATGCCCTTCATATCCTGTGACGAATTTTGCTGTGCGAAGCACAGCGTTCCGGCGAGACAAAATAGAGCGAAGAGCATTTTCATAGCGGTTCCCTAGCTTTGAATATCCTAGTTATATTAACCCTGCCTCTGGATTATAGTTTTCCGCAACTGCGAATCGGCTGGTTACATTACGGCGGTAATTGCTAGACGAACGAGGACGCCCGCCGCTCTACTATTATTCGGGCAATGCGGAGGACCACATGCCCATTTCGGCTAGGATTTTACTGGCCGCTTCGGTGCCGGAGCGGACGCAGTCGGGGATGCCAATCCCGTTGTAGCCATTGCCGGCGAGCGCCAGGCCGGGGAGTGTCTGGCGGCGAGATTCGATACGCTGCACGCGTTCGAGGTGGCCAACGGAATATTGAGCCATGGCGGACTTCCATTTATGGACGCGGGTGAACAGAGGCTCGGTATTCAGGGCGGGGCCATTGAATGTAGAGCTCAAGATTTGCCGCAGTTCGTCGCGAACAATTTGCAGAATTTCTTTTTCGCCGCTCTGCAGGATTTGTTCGTCGCGTGTGCCTCCCAGAAAGCAGCGGATGAGAGCGCGATTCTCCGGTGCGCGATGGGGAAATTTGTTGTGAACAAAAGTGGCTGCCAGCGTGCGATGGCCCGCGCTGCGTGGAATTAGAAATCCGAAGCCCGGTGGAAGAGCCCGACGGACTTTTTCGTCGTAACCGAGCGCGACTGTCACGGAGGAACTGTACGGAATCTCGCTTAAGTCGCGGGATAGTTCGCTGTCCGTACCTTCGAGCAGTTCCGCAGCGGCGTAGGTTGGGGTCGCGATGATGACGGCGTCGAAGTGATCGGTCTGGTATCCGGCGCAAACCGTCCAACCGTTATCCTGTCGGATCACGGACTGGACCGGTGAATTTTTCTTTAGCGATTTCGCGTCCAGATTTGCTACGAGGGCATCGACCATCTGTTGCATGCCCTCTTTGAGTGAAGTGAAGATGGGACGCGGTGGAGCGTTCTGGGCTGGGTTTACTTTATTGTCTTTATTCTGGTCTTTATTTTTGCCTTTATCTTTACGGGCCGCGAGCATAGCGCGTCCTAGACTGCCGTGTTTCGATTCCATATCGGCGAAACGCGGCAGCACCGCTCGGGCGCTTAGCTGCGAGGCTTCGCCGCCGTAGACTCCGGAGAGCAGCGGATCGGCTAACAGTTCGACCATCTCGTGACCGTAATGGCGCTTCACCATCTGGGCGACGGTTTCGTCCTCAGTCGATTGATGCGGACGATGAAACCATTCGGCAGCCATACGAATTTTTGTGCGCAAGGAAAAAAGCGGAGAGCGCACGGTGGGCATGACCTTGGTGGGCACCATGAACATGAGCCCATCGGGCATCTCGACGAGTTTGCCTTTGGCGAAGATGTAGGTCTTACGCTCGGAGTCATTCGAACCGATCAGTTGGTCGCTCAACTCAATCTTGTTGCAGAGTTCAGTGGCCCACGGCTTTTCGGTAAGAAACGAATCGGGGCCAGCTTCGACGACGCATCCGTCGATTTGTTCGGTGTGGATTACTCCGCCGAGACGCAGACTGGATTCGAACAAGACGTAGCCGATGGGTGCGCCGGACTGACGTTTTTGTTCGAGTGTATAGGCAGCCGCGAGGCCGGAGATTCCGCCGCCGATGATGGCTATGCGTTTCATCGTGATGCAGGTCTCAGGTCTTATGTTCCCCTTTTGCTTTGAATTCTGCTGAGTATTCGCGGATGAAATCGCAGAGCGCTTTCACATTTTCCACGGGAGTTTCGGGAAGAATGCCGTGGCCTAGATTAAAGATGTGGCCGGGGCGTCCAGCGGCTTGGCGCAGAATATCTTCGGCTCGCGATTTTATTTCTTTCCATCCGGCGAAAAGTAGCACAGGGTCGAGATTGCCCTGCACTGCGCCTTTCAGGCTGAGGCTCCGCCATCCGGCGTCGAGCGGAATGCGCCAGTCTAGACCGATGACTTCGGCGCCTGTTTCCTGCATCGAGGGCAGAAGAGTTGCGCTGTCGGTGCCGAAGTAGATTACCGGTACTCCTGTATTTTGCAGGCGCTTTACGAGATCGGTGGCGTGCGGCAGAACGTAGCGGCGATAATCTTCTACGCTCAGGCATCCTACCCAGCTGTCAAAAATCTGGATGGTGTCGGCTCCGGCTCGAACCTGCTCCGCGGAGTATTCGGCGGTGACTGCGACCAACTTCTTCATCAGCTCGTCCCACACAGTGGGCTCGGAGTACATCATCTTTTTGGTGAAAAGATAGTTACGCGAGCCTCCACCTTCAATCATGTAGCTGGCGAGGGTGAAGGGCGCGCCACAAAATCCGATCACGGGGAGTTTGCCGGCGAAGTGCTTGCAAACTAATTTCACGGCTTCTGAAACATAGCCAAGATCGGCGGCGCGATCGGTGCGGAGATGAGCGACGTCTTCGGCGTTGCGCACAGGCCTTTCAATTCTCGGACCTTCGCCGGCAGAGAAGTGAAACGGCAGTCCCATGACTTCGAGCGGGAGAAGAAGGTCGGCGAAGATGATGGCCGCATCGACTTGGAGAATCTCTGCCGCTTCGATGGTAACTTGGGCCGCGATCTCCGGATTCTTGCAGATCTCGATCAGCGAATATTGTTTGCGGATGGCGCGGTACTCGGGCATGTAGCGTCCAGCCTGGCGCATGAACCAGACCGGAGTGCGTTCGGCGGGCAGAACCTTCGTGGCACGGATCAAGAGAGAATTGGGCGCGGACATGAACCATTCAATTTAGCATTGCTGAGGGATGGACGGTGGACCGAATCAGACGCTGGACTGAATCATAAGGAAGGGATTGTGCCCTATTTGCCGCCGGATGGGTTCAGTCTTTAAGCGGGAGCGATCGAACCCCTTGACGGACGCGGGGGCGAGGCATATGTTTGCAGTCGTCCTAGCTTAAGCGGCTTCCCCCACGCCCAGCCCTACGACTGCACCCGGCATAGTTTCAATTGTGGAGGTATCCATGACCTGGAAAGATATGTCCAAGACCGACACGCTTCGTGGTCCTTTTTTGTTAGCGGGAATTTTTGTGTTTCTGATGCTGGTGCCGCTTGCAGCCGTTGCACAGCATCCGACCGGTAGCCGCTTCTTGCCTGCCGTAACGTATTCTTCCGGAGGCAGCTTCGGTAACGCGGTCGCTGTGGGAGATCTGAATGGCGATGGAAAACCAGACCTTGTGGTAGCGAACGGTTATAACGCAGATAATAATGGCGGTGTGGCCGTATTGCTTGGCAATGGCGATGGCACCTTCCAACCGGGGGTTACTTATGACAGTGGAGGCACGGCCTCCTTCGCTAACTCAATTGCTATCGCTGACGTCAATGGCGACGGCAAACTGGATCTGGTCGTAGCAGACTCTTGCAATGACAGCGACTGCAAAAATGGTAGCTGGGTAGCTGTGTTGCTGGGCAACGGCGATGGAACCTTTCAAAAGGCCGTTAAACGCCGTTCGGGAGGCGCAGCCTGGGCGGTCGTGGTGGCGGATGTAAATGGAGACGGAACGCCCGACCTGATCGTGGGCAACGTGTGCAGCGGCACCAACGATATTCTGACCTGCACAGAGGGCGGCAGCGTGGCAGTGTTACTGGGTACTGGCAATGGCGAATTCATGACAGCCCAGACTTATAACATGAACGAACCTGGGAGTTACTCTCTTTCAGTCGGCGATCTCAACGGGGACGGAAAGCTCGATGTAATTATGACGAGCTTTTGCACGGATCAGGGATGCGCGAATGGGGGCGATGTTGGAGTATTTCTGGGCAACGGTGACGGAACTTTTCAGCCTGTCGTGACTTACATGACGGGAGGATTTGCCAACGCGGTCGCTGTGGCTGATCTTAATGGCGATGGCAAACTCGACGTCGCAGTGGCCAACGGCGGGTCCGATACCGTCAGCGTATTTCTCGGCAATGGGGATGGTACGTTACAGGCACCGACGATCTACAGCTCGGCTGGATATGCATATGCTATCGCTATTGGTGACGTGAATCAGGATGGCAAACCGGATCTGGTTGTCACTACTGGGGACTACACCATGATCGGAGAAGTAAGCATATTGCCTGGAGATGGAAACGGTAGGTTCCGATCACCGATCGCCTACAGTACGCTGGAATTTGGCGCAGATTCGGTCGCGATTGCGGATTTGAACGGAGACGGCAGACCTGATCTAGCAGTGGCCAACTACTGCAACAGTTCGTCTTGCACGGCGGGCCGGGCAGGATCGGTCGCGGTTTTGCTACATGCAGGCGCACACTGAGACGTACTCAGTTCGGGAAGAATAAGTAATCGGCGGCGAAAAAATATTCGTGTGTTCCCTGCTGGCTTGTAAGCTCACACCGTTCTTTTTTCGTTAGGATTTTGTCAGGCGATACCAGGCCAGCCCGGCTTGCGCGCCGAGCCAGCGGAAGGGCTCATTCGGAATGTATTCCAGATGATTATTGACGAAGGGATACTGCTTCCAAGGTTCGTCGCGTCCGGCTTCTAGATCGGCAATGATTCTTCCGAAAACTGAGGTCAGGTTCACGCCGTGTCCGCTGTAGCCTAGCCCATAAAATATGTTTTTGTATTTTCCTGTGCATCCTACGGATGGGGACTCATCGAGCGACCAGTCGACTATGCCGTCCCAACCGATTTCAAAGTTGATATCTGACAGAGCGGGATAGATTCGCACGAGTTCATGGTGAAGTTGGGCAAAGTGGGCTGCGGCATGCGTTGCAACGCCGCTCGGATTGCCAGCTCCATTATTGAAAGTGTAGCTCGGACTGCCTCCGCCGATGTGGATGCAATTGTCTTTGGTCAAGCCGAGATAGAAGACTTCGGTGCGGCTGTCATTGAATGGAACTCGCATGCGCCATCCGACCGCGGCGAGTTGTTGCTCGTTTAGAGGCGGGGTTGCAGCGACATATTCGTGGACGGGCAAGATCGCGTTTCTGAAAAAATCTAGTTTCGAGGTGAACGCATTGGTTGCCAGCACTAACGACTTTGCTTTGATGGTGTGTCCCGAGGTGGTGTGTAGCAGATGTTCCCGACCCTCGTCGATGCTGGCTATGGCTGTGTTTTCGTGAATCTCCGCGCCGGATTGTTCGGCTGCGGCTTTGAAGACATGCACCAGCTTCATGGGATGGACTTGTCCGCCGTTGGGATCGAAGAAGGCTGCTTCGTAGACTTCGGTGCCGATGGCTTTCGCAAGTTGCGGCTTATCCCAAAATTCCACCGGCATACCTAGAGATCGCGCTTGCTGTACGTAGGCCTGGGCTGCCTTCGTATCTTCTCGAGTTAGTAGCGTTTGCAGTGCGCCGTTTGTCTCCAACTCGCAGTTGATGCCGGTGGCGGCGCTGAGCTTTGACAACCTTTGGACGTTGTCGGCGGTTAGGTCATAAATCTTTTTGTCGATGGCGGGAGCGGAGCTGAAATTCATGTACCGGTCTTCGGTCATGGTCAGCACCATCGCACCGTTGCGTCCGGAAGCGCCGTTGCCGCAGCCTTTGGCTTCGAAGACAGCGACGCGCTTTTGCGGGGAGATGCAGCGGATGTAATAGGCGGCGGAGAGGCCTGTGAGGCCGCCTCCGATCACCGCTACATCGACAGTGATATCGCTGGTCAATGGCGAATTCTGCGGCGGCTGACTTCTCGCCCAGTAACTATGGTTGGGCTCAAAGACTAGCGGCTCGCGCCAAATGCTGGGAGAGAGTTGGTTAAGGCCGACGGTACCTAGCAAAGCGCCTCCGCTGGCTACGGCTGCTTTTTTTAGAAATTTGCGGCGGCTTGAGGTTGGGTGCATTGGTGAGTGGTGGAGGACCAAGGGTAAGAGATTGCTTTGTCTTCGGCAAGATGAATTGGTCGGTGCAAAACGGTTCTTTGCCTTTTCTTGCGGCTATAATGGCAACCCTCTAACAAATAAGGAGCTGCATGCGACCCTTTTTCGCGATGGTGTTGATCTTTACTTTGATTTTTCCTTCTTTGGTCTTTGGCGTTGATCAGGCCGGTTCAAGTCCGGCTGGGCTCGTTGGATATTCGCCACGGGCTACGCAAAGCGAACGAGAGTGGGAGACAAAGTTTCGAGCGATTCCGGATCCTGCGAATTTGCGCGATTACATGAAGCGTTTGAGTGCGCGGCCGCATCATGTGGGCTCTCCTTACGATAAGGACAACGCGGAATGGATTCTTGCCCACTTCAAAGAATGGGGATTGGACGCGCATATTGAGCAGTTTGATGTTCTGTTCCCTACTCCGAAGGTGCGCGTGTTGGAGATGGTTGCGCCGACCAAGTTTACGGCGAAGCTTGAGGAGCCAGCGCTCGCGGTGGATCCGACTTCGAATCAGAAATCGGAACAGTTGCCTACTTATAACGCCTATTCGATCGATGGCGACGTGACTGCGCCTCTGGTTTTTGTGAATTACGGCTTGCCTGAGGACTACGAAAAGCTTGACCGGCTGGGCATTTCGGTGAAAGGCGCGATCGTCATCGCGAAGTATTTGCATTCGTGGCGTGGAATAAAACCGAAGGTTGCGGCCGAACATGGAGCGATTGGCTGCCTGATTTATTCGGAGCCGCAAGACGATGGGTACACGCGCGACAATGTGTTTCCGGTGGGGCCGATGCGGCCTCCGGATGGAGTACAGCGTGGCAGTGTTATGGATTTTCCTTCTAACAGTCCGGGCGATCCGCTGACGCCAGGGGTGGGTGCGACTCCTGATGCGAAGCGATTGGAATTGAAGGACGCCAAGAGCATTACGAAAATTCCGGTGCTCCCGATTTCTTATGGTGACGCGCAACCTTTGCTGACGGCACTGGCGGGACCGATGGCGCCTGAGGAGTGGCGCGGGACGCTTCCGATTTCGTATCACGTGGGGCCGGGACCGGCGCAGGTGCATTTGAAGGTCGCATTTAATTGGGATATCAAGCCGGTCTATGATGTGATCGCGAAAATTCCGGGGAGCGTGGCTCCGGATGAGTGGATCATTCGCGGCAATCATCATGACGCATGGGTGAATGGGGCGGAGGATCCGATCTCAGCGCAGGTTTCTTTGCTGGAAGAGGCGCGGGCTTTGAGTTTGTTATTGAAGCAGGGATGGAAGCCGCGGCGCACGATTATCTACTGCGCATGGGATGGCGAAGAGCCGATGCTGCTGGGCTCGACGGAGTGGGTGGAAACTCATGCTGACGAGTTGCGGGAGCATGCGGCCGTCTACATCAACAGCGACGGGAATGACCGTGGAATTCTAAATGTGAACGGTTCGCACAGCCTGGAGCAGTTTGCCAATGGAGTTGCGCGCGACATTGAAGATCCGGAAAGCAAGATGACGGTGTGGCAGCGGGCACAGCTGCATGCGATTGCTGATGCCAAGTCTGCGGACGACCGCAAAGAAATAAGGCAGCGCGCGGATTTACGCATTGGCGCGCTGGGCTCGGGAACCGATTTCACGGGGTTCATCGATCATCTGGGTATTGCTACGCTGGATTTTGCATACGGCGGCGAAGACGATGGAGGAATTTATCACTCGATTTATGACGACTTCTACTGGTACACGCATTTCTCGGATACGGATTTTGTATATGGACGAGCACTGGCGCAGACGATAGGAACGTCGGTGATGCGGCTGGCGGATGCAGAAGTGCTGCCGTTTGACTTTGTTGATTTCGCCGATACGGTGGAGATGTATACGAAGAATCTCCAGAAATTGCTGGCCGATAAGCAAGATGAGATTCGCGAACGGAATCAAGAGATCGACGAGGGAATGTTTAAGGCCACGTTTGATCCTCGGCATCCTACGATTGCGCCAGCGCGTGAAGAAGTGCCTCCACACTTGAATTTTGCGCCGATGCAGAATGCGGTTGACGCAGTTACTCGCAGCGCGAAGCACTATCAGCTGGCTCTATCGCAGAAGCAGGCTGATTTGGGAGGTGAGGCGATTGCGGCGAAGCTTGGCCTTTTAAATCACGCGTTGATTGAGAGCGAACGGCGATTGACAAGTGCTGACGGATTGCCGCGGCGTCCGTGGTATAAGCATTTGCTTTATGCTCCGGGAGTTTACTCGGGATATGGAGCGAAAACGGTTCCGGGAGTCCGTGAAGGGATTGAACTGAAGCATTATGCGGAGGCCGACGCGGAGATAGTGCGGGTTGCTAGGGCGTTGGAAGATGAAGCGGCGCTGATTGAGTCGGCGGCGCAACAATTAGAGCAGGCGGGACGCTAGAATTAATCGTTACTTAGACGGTGGAGAGATGAGCGTCTCGCTGGTTTGGCCGGGCGGGGACACCCGGCTTTCCATTGTCCTTTAGGTAAGCATCGACGCTGGAGGCGGTTTTTCGGCCTTCCGCTATCGCCCATACTACTAACGACTGGCCACGACGCATGTCGCCTGCGGCGAATACTCCGGGCACGGATGACATATTGTTCTGGTCCGTGGCTACGTTGCCGCGGGGGTCGAGCTTCACTCCTAGCTGCTCGATCATTCCATTGCGCACCGGCCCGACAAAGCCCATGGCGAGTAATACGAGATCTGCTTCTATCGTGAATTCGGTGCCGGGAATTGGCTCGAACTTTGGCGGCGCCCCGACGCGCACTCCGTGCAGTTGCTGAACTTGACCGTTACTGGTGCCGGTGAATTTTGTGGTGGCCAGGCTCCAGTCACGGATTCCACCTTCTTCATGCGCGCCTTCGGTGCGCAATTGCATGGGCCAGAGTGGCCAGGGTGTGAGAGGGGAGCGGTCGTCGGAAGGCTTGGGCATGATCTCGAATTGGTGCACGGATAATGGCTTTTGCCGATGGCAGGTTCCGAGACAATCGGCGCCGGTATCGCCGCCTCCAATGATGACCACACGTTTGCCATTCGCCAGGATTTCTGTTTCGGGTGCGATTGTGTCGCCATGATTGCGCCGATTCTGTTGGGGCAGATAATCCATTGCGAAATGGATGCCCTTCAGCTCTCGGCCGGGGACGTTGAGATCGCGCGAGTGCTCGGCACCTCCGGCTAGAACGATGGCATCGAACTCTTGCCGCAGATCTTCCACCGCGACGTTCTTACCAACCTCCGCGGCGGTAACAAATTTGACGCCTTCGGCGGACATCTGTTCGAGACGGCGATCGATTATTTTCTTCTCTAGTTTGAATTCGGGGATACCATAGCGCAGCAAGCCGCCTATGCGGTCTGACTTTTCGTAGACCGTTACAGCGTGTCCGGCGCGACACAACTGCTGGGCGGCGGCCAAGCCTGCGGGGCCTGAGCCTATGACGGCTACTTTTTTGCCGGTGCGAATCCTTGGTGGCTCGGGACGGATCCAGCCTTCGGCAAATCCGCGCTCGACGATATTTTTTTCGATTTGCTTGATGGTGATGGGAGGCTGATTGATGCCTAGCACACACGATGCTTCGCACGGCGCGGGACAGATCCGGCCGGTAAATTCGGGGAAGTTGTTGGTCGCGTGCAATTGCCGGACTGCTTCTTTCCAGCGGCCGTGATAGACCAGATCGTTCCAGTCGGGAATCAGGTTATTGACCGGGCATCCCGTTTGACAAAAAGGAACTCCACAATCCATGCAGCGCGCGCCTTGGGTCCGAAGTTTTTCTTCGGGAAAATCGAGATAGATCTCGAACCAATCGTTTACGCGCTGCGTTACTGGACGGCGCGGGGCATGCTCGCGCGCATATTCCAGGAAGCCTGTGTCTTTACCCATGCTGCACCTGCTCGGCCTGGACTAATGTGTCTAATGGCGCGCTTGGAATGTAGGGTTGACGCCTGCGGCTTACTCCCAGCACTCGCTTGTGCTCGTGGGGGAAGACTTTGATGAAACGCGAGAGAGCCTCGGACCAGTTGTCCAGAATCCACGCGGCACGTGGGCTGCGCGTGAGTTCCAAATGTTGAGTTACGAGATTTTTTACTAGCCTCGCTTCGACTCGTTGAGCATCCTGCGTTTCGAGAAGCGGCTCGAGGTCGACTGAGTCAAGATTGCAGCGCTTCTCGGTGAAGTCTCCGCGCTCGTCGAAGACATAGGCAACGCCTCCACTCATACCGGCGGCAAAATTTCTGCCACAGGCTCCGAGGACCAGCACCAAGCCTTTGGTCATGTATTCGCAGCCGTGGTCTCCGACTCCTTCAACGACTGCGGTCGCTCCGGAATTGCGGACGGCGAAGCGCTCGCCCGCTACTCCATTGAAAAATGCTTCGCCGCTGGTCGCGCCGTAGAGGGCGACGTTGCCGATGAGAATATTTTTTTCGGGAGCGAAGGTTGAGCGGCGCGGTGGATAGACGATCATTCGTCCGCCGGAAAGGCCTTTACCGACGTAATCATTGGCCTCGCCTTCTAACGTGAGAGTCACTCCCCTGGCGAGGAATGCACCCAGGCTCTGACCGGCTGATCCTTCGAGTTGAATGCGAATCGTATCGTCAGGCAGGCCCGCTGAGCCGTGGCGGCGGGCGATCGCTCCGCTTAGCATGGTTCCGACGGAGCGGTGGACGTTGCGCACCGGGAGTTTGATTTCAACTGGAGTCAGATCTTTTAATGCTGGCTGAGATTTGTCTAGAAGTTCATGATCTAAAGCTTGATCCAAGCCATGATCCTGTGACTGCACACAACGGCGGGCCACGCGCGACGGCACGGCTGGGTTGTAGAGAATCGCTGTGAGATCAAGACCTCTTCCCTTCCAATGATCGACGGCGGGCTGCACATCGAGCATGTCGACGCGGCCGATCATGTCATCCACACGACGGAAACCTAGTTCGGCCATGTACTGGCGGACTTGCTCTGCTAAAAAGAAAAAGAAATTGATGACGTGCTCGGGCTGACCTTGAAATTGCTTGCGCAGTATAGGATCTTGCGTGGCAATACCCACCGAGCACGTATTGAGATGGCACTTTCGCATCATGACGCAGCCCATTGCAATCAACGGCGTGGTGGCAAAACCAAATTCTTCTGCGCCCAAGAGCGCGGCGATTACGACATCGCGTCCGGTTTGAAGCTTGCCGTCGGTCTGGACACGAATTCGGCCACGCAGATCGTTTAATAAGAGCACTTGCTGCGTTTCTGCTAATCCTAGTTCCCAGGGAATGCCGGCGTGCTTGATCGAGCTTAGGGGCGATGCTCCCGTGCCTCCGCTATCGCCGCTGATCAGGACGACGTCTGCGTGTGCTTTGGCTACGCCCGCCGCAACTGTTCCTACGCCTACTTCGGCCACCAGTTTCACGGTTACTCGTGCAACCGGATTTACATTCTTGAGGTCGTAGATCAGCTGGGCTAGATCTTCAATGGAATAAATGTCGTGATGAGGCGGGGGTGAGATCAAACCTACGCCGGGAATGGAATGCCGCAGGCGTGCAATGAGCTCATCCACTTTATGCCCGGGGAGTTGACCACCTTCGCCGGGCTTCGCGCCTTGGGCCATTTTAATTTGTAACTCGTCGGCGTTGACGAGATAGTTGGCAGTAACTCCGAAGCGCGCTGAGGCAACCTGTTTTACGGCACTTCGGCGTAAGTCGCCATTGGCATCGGGCTTGAAGCGTTCCTCATCTTCGCCACCTTCACCGGTATTCGACTTTCCACCGATGCGGTTCATGGCGATGGCCAGAGTCTCATGCGCTTCTTTGCTGATGGAGCCGAAAGACATGGCTCCGGTGGTAAAGCGCTTCACGATGTCTTTGGCGGGCTCTACTTCTTCCAGCGGAACCGGTTTGGCACTTTTCTTGAACTTCATCAGACTGCGCAGCGTCGCCATGTTGCTGCTCTGGTTGTCAATCAGATCGGTATATTCCTGGAAGGTCTGGAAGCTGTCTTGCCGAACTGCTTGCTGGAGCTTGCTGATGGTCAGCGGGTTCAGCAGGTGGTATTCGCCATTGACACGTTGATGGTAGGTTCCTCCGACCACGAGTTCGGTCTCGGATTCGGTCAGCGGACGGAATGCGTGCTCGTGTTTCATCTGCGCTTCGCGCGCTATAACTTCGAGGCCGATGCCTTCCAGGCGCGAGGCCGTGCCTGCGAAATAGGAATCGACGAGCGATTTATTCAGTCCGATGGCTTCGAAGACCTGAGCTCCCTGATAACTCTGCAAGGTCGAGATGCCCATCTTGGCGAACGTCTTCAGCAAGCCTTTGTTCACTGACTTAATGAAATGCTTTACGGCTTGTTCGGGAGTTACTCCGTCTGATAACTCATTTCTGCGTGCCAGGCTTTCAACGCTTTCCAATGCCAGATATGGATTGATGGCGCTTGCTCCGTATCCACTTAGCAATGCGAAATGCATCACCTCGCGCGGCTCGCCTGATTCTGTAATCAGCGCGACCTGGGTTCGCGTCTCTTCCTGGACGAGCAGATTATGCACGGCCGCCAAGGCCAGCAGGCTGGGGATTGGAGCGTAATCTTTATTCACTCCACGATCGGAAAGAATCAGCAGCGTGTAGCCCGCTTTGCCGGCTAACGATGCGCGCTGGCACAGTTCTTCGAGAGCGCGCTTCAGTCCTGCTTCTCCTTCGCTGGCGCGGAAGAGCGTTGGCAGCGTGATGGCCAGAAGATCTCCGGTGGAGACGCGGCGGAGTTTTTCCAGTTCGACGTTGGTCAGAAGCGGGTGAGCCAGCTTCAGCATGTGACAGTTCTCGGGCTCTTCCGAGAGGATGTTGCGCTCGGCCCCGATATAGCTGATGAGGGACATCACGATCTCTTCGCGAATGGAATCGATGGGAGGATTCGTGACCTGCGCGAAGAGCTGCTTGAAATAATTGAATAGCGATTGCGGCCGGTCGGAGAGACAGGCCAGCGGCGTGTCGGTCCCCATAGAGCCAACTGGCTCCTGGCCTTTTGCGGCCATGGGCCCGAGGATCATGCGGAGGTCTTCATCGCTGTATCCGAAGGCACGCTGGCGACGAAGCAGCGTTTCCGCGTCAGGGATGTGCATGCGCGTGGGCGCGGGCAATTGATCGATGGTGATCTGATTATCTTTGAGCCATTGCGCATAGGGTTGCCGCGATGCAAGGCGGTGTTTGATCTCTTTGTCGGGAACGATGCGGCCTTCGACTGTGTCTACCAGGAACATTTTCCCGGGTTGGAGGCGGCCTTTCATCTTCACCTGTTCGGGCTCGATGTCGAGGACTCCAGCTTCGGAGGCCATGATGACGTGGTCGTCGTTCGTGACCACGTAGCGGCCGGGGCGCAGGCCGTTGCGATCGAGGATTGCTCCAATCACTCTGCCGTCGGTGAAGGCGATCGAGGCGGGGCCGTCCCATGGCTCCATCAAGCATGCGTGATATTCGTAAAAGGCGCGCTTGTCGGGCTTCATGTGCGGATTACCAGCCCATGCTTCCGGGACCAACATGGCCATGGCGTGAGGAAGGCTGCGACCGGACTGTAATAACAGTTCGACGGCGTTGTCGAAGTTCGCGGAATCGCTGCCATCGGGCGTGATGATGGGAAAAAGTTTTTTTATGTCGTCGCCAAATAGCGGAGACTGCAACAACGACTGGCGCGCGTGCATCCAGTTGACGTTGCCCTTGAGCGTGTTGATCTCTCCGTTGTGCGCGATATAGCGATAGGGATGGGCTCGCTGCCAACTGGGAAAAGTGTTGGTGGAAAAGCGCTGGTGCACCAGACAGAGTGCGCTGGTCACATCAGGATCAGAAAGCTCTTTGTAGAAATGGATGATCTGCGGCGCCAGGAGCAAGCCTTTGTAAACGATGGTGCGGCAAGAAAGAGATGGAATGTGGAAAACGCTGGCGTCCTCGATGCCCGATGCTGCGATTTCACTTTCGGCACGCTTGCGGACAATGTACAGCTTCCGTTCGAAGGCATCCTCATCGGTAAACGCGCCACAGCCCAAGAATATCTGCTGGATGTAGGGCTGCGAACCTCGCGCCACGCGGCCGATGGCGGATGCGAAGCAGGGTGTATCGCGCCAGCCTAATACCGTCAATCCTTCTTCGCGGGCAATGCGCTCCAGAATGCCCTCGCATTGGAGACGCGGATGTTTTTCGACGGGCAAAAATGTCATGCCCACGCCATAGGCGCCGGGTTGAGGTAATTCGAAGCCCAACTTGTCGCACTCGCGCACAAAGAACTGGTGTGGAATCTGGAGGAGAATGCCTGCGCCGTCGCCGGTCTCGGGATCGCATCCGCAGGCGCCGCGGTGGGTCAGGTTGAGGAGGACCTGGATTCCTTTGCTTATGATTTCGTGACTTTTGTGGCCGCGGATATTGGCGACAAATCCGATGCCGCAGGCGTCATGCTCCTGGGCGGGGTGGTAGAGACCCTGAGCTGGCGGCAGACCGTTCGTATTTTTCAGACGCGTCGTCATCACATCATTCGGGGCAAGGCATCATTTGCAGCATGGCGTGGTTCGCAGCCACCTGGCCGCTTCCGAATCAGTTGTTCTTGAGTTGGGACTTTGCCGGCAAAGGGCAAGGGGGCTGGTACGCCCCGGCTCAGGAACGCAATTACGTATCTTCTTACTTACTGCGAGACAGAGGGGAAAGTACAATTCAGAATTTCGATACAAAGGATACGAATTTCAGAAATTGGGCGAGTCGGGGCGAATTCAGTCTAATTCTCCCAGAAATCGGCTCTGTCCGTTATAATCCGGCCACAAAGCCGATGGATTTCGATCAACTCATCACGTTTCTGGAAGTGGCCAAACAGGGCAGTTTTTCTCGCGCTGGAGAGAAGGTTTTCCGCTCGCAATCGGCGGTTAGCGCCCAGATACGCCAATTGGAGCAGGAATATGGCGATCGACTGCTCGACCGGTCCGGAAAGACGGTCAAACTGACTCCAGCGGGACAAGTGCTTTATGACTATGCCGAACGGCTGAAGCTGCTGCGCGAGGAATCGTTGGTTGCGGTCGCGGACCATAGCGGCACTCCGCGCGGCACGCTTCGGGTCGGCGCCAATGAGGCTACCTGTCTGTATGTTTTGCCGGAGGTATTTGCGGAATACTGCCGGCTCCATCCCTTAGTACAGATCAATATTTACAGGAATTTCAGCTACAAGATCACGGAGAAGTTGGAAAACGGGTCGATCGAAGTGGGCATTCTGACTTTACCGATTCAGTCTCCCAGCCTCGAAATCCAACCCATCTTCCGCGACAAGGTGATGCTGATGGTGAGCCCGAACAATCCCTTGGCCAAGCATAAGACGGCCGCAGTTCGCGATATCGTGAAACATCCGCTGCTGCTGCCGAAGACTGGGCACACTCGACGATTGCTGGATAAGCTGTTCCGTCCCCATCGCGACGAACTGCAGGTCCGGATGGAGTTGCCCAGCATCGGCATGATTAAGAGTTTTGTGGCCGCCGATCTTGGAGTGTCGCTGATCAGCGCTTCGTTCGCGCGCGATGAAGTAGCTTCGGGCCGGGTCAAACTTATCGATTTGGAAGATGTAGAACTTTTCCGCGAACTGGGACTGGCTTACCGCCGTGACCGGACCCTCTCCTGCGCCACCACCGCGTTTATTGATGTTTTGCGTCGCTGGACCACGTCGACGAAAAAGAATCTCGCTTCACCTCAGGCGTAAAAAACGGAGCCGCGTACAGATTTGCTACGTTCGTGTGTCTGCTTCATGTATCTAGAAGGAAAGAAAATTATGTCCAGGCGATCGTCGCTTTGCGCGCCAACTCTGATCTTGCCATTGCTTCTCATGCTGTTTTGTTCTTTGTTCAGCGGGGCTCAGGAGAAAGCAGCCGACGCGGAAGGCCACCAGTGGTGGCAGCACGCTGTGTTTTACGAAATCTATCCCCGCAGTTTTGCGGATAGTAACAATGATGGCATTGGCGATCTCAACGGCATCAGCTCAAGAATGAATTATCTGCATGAACTGGGAGTCGATGCCATTTGGATCACTCCGTGCTATCCGTCTCCGCAAGTCGATTTCGGTTACGACATTTCCGATTACCGAAACATCGACCCGATGTACGGGAATCTCAACGACTTCGATCACATGGTTGCCGAGGGCAAGAAACATAATGTCCGCATCATTATGGATTTCGTGCCGAATCACACGTCTGATCAGCACCCGTGGTTTTTGGATTCGAAGTCTTCCCGCAACGCACCGCATCGCGACTGGTATATCTGGCGCGACGGCAAAGGGGCGGGCCAGGCTCCGAACAATTGGGTTTCACTTTTTGGCGGCTCAGCATGGACGTTCGACCCGACCACTAACCAGTTCTACTATCATTATTTCTATGCCCAACAACCTGACCTGAACTGGCGAAACCCTGCGGTTGAGAAGGTGATGCTCGACACCACGCGCTGGTGGTATAAGCGCGGCGTTTCCGGATTTCGTCTTGACGCGGTGGACACCTTGTTTGAAGATCCCGACCTGCATGACAATCCCGTTCTCCATGGAACTAATGCGCAGGGCGACGCCAACATGGAGAACAAATACAACACGAATCTTCCAGAAGTTCATGACGAACTGCAGAAGCTGCGCAAAGTGGCCGATGAGTCTAATGCCATATTGATTGGCGAAACATGGACATCGAACGTTGCGGAGCTTGACCAGTACTACGGCCAAGGTGGCAATGAACTGCAAATGCCGATGGACTTTATGTTTACTACTGTCGACAAACTTTCGCCGCCTGAGTTCCGGCGTCAGATCGCGGCCGTCGATCGCGCTCACGGCTGGCCTGTGTTCGTGATCAGCAATCACGATATTGTGCGGTCTTACAATCGCTACGGCGACGGCAAGAACAACGACGCTATTGCCAAATTGATGGGCGCTTTCTACCTGACGCTGCGCGGCACGCCGATTATGTATTACGGTGAAGAAATAGGGATGGAAAATAACGACCCTACTCGTAAAGAGGACGTGAAAGATCCGATTGGCCGCACGGGATGGCCGAAAGAAAAAGGCCGCGACGGCGAACGTACCCCCATGCAGTGGAATACGGCGGCCAATGCGGGATTCAGCAAGAAGGCTCCGTGGCTTCCGGTGCCGCCTAGCTACAAAACTCATAATGTCGCCACCGAGTCGAAGGATCCTAATTCGGTTCTGAATTTGTACAAGAGAGTGCTTGCGCTGCGACACACGAACGAAGCTTTACTGGAGGGGAGTTACATCGCGCTCAACGAAGACGATCCGAACGTGATGTCTTATTTGCGCAGTTATAAGGGAACAGGAGTGCTGGTGGTGTTGAACATGTCGGACGCTCCGCGCAAAACGACATTCAATCTTTCCAAGCAAGGGTTTGGGCGGTCTACCCTGAAAACCCTGATCGCGTCGACTGCGGCGTCAGTGAAGGACAATGAGGTAAGCCTCGAGCCTTTCGGGTTGCTGATTGCCGAAGTTAACTAGTTGTCGTCCTGGCGACGCACGTGCGCTCTGCTTACAAATGCTGCCTCTGCCTAGCGGATTATCGCTTCATCGTGCCTCTTACGGCCTCCACTTGTTCAGAAATGTAATTATGTCGTCGGGATCAAGTGTCCGTGCCGACTCCCATTCGCCATTCTTCTGTGCGTACAGAAGTTTTCCATCGGGACCGAGGATCGCCAGTGCTGGCACTCCTTTTTCGAGCGGAACCTGGTATTCCGCGGCCAGATCGTTATTTTGTTTGCCGTCGTCGCCGATATTCACATGCACGACCTGGAAATTCTTTCCTAAGAGCGGAGCGACATCCGCTTGATGAAACGCTTGATCGAGCACATGGCAGTCATAGCACCAGTTCCCGCCAAAAACCAGGATCACGCGCTGATGATCTTTGTTGGCCTTGGCCACAGCCTCTTCGATTTCGACTTTGGCGTCTTCGCTCTTGCCATAAAGGTTCGGATTTGGCGCTGGTGGGCTGAGGCCGGAGGGCTCTGGAGTGCAGAGACACAAAGGGATTGACAACCTATCTCGGCTACCCTAATATGCTTTTCATAATGACTCCGCTGACCCATCGGCACCATCATCATCACCATGCGATGAGCGTGTCGGCGGGGAATCACGGATAACCAAAGCACTTATAGGAATCCAGGCCCGCTGGCGCACAACATGCCCAGCGGGCTTTTTGCTTTTTGGCACAAAACACAAGGTCAGGAGGGTCAATGGGGATCGACGTGGAAATCGATTTCGACAAGATGCAAGGACTGGCTCCCGCAGTCATTCAAGATGCGAGCACAGGGGAGTTGCTGATGGTTGGCTTTATGAACAAGGACGCGCTGGATAAGACTTTGCGCACAGGTTTCGCGACATTCTACAGCCGAACTCGCCAGACTTTGTGGACCAAGGGAGAAAGCTCCGGGAATCGTCTACAGGTGGTTGCGGCCTGGACTGACTGCGATCGAGATACTGTGCTGCTGCGAGTCCGCGTGCTGGGTGAGGGCAAAGTTTGCCACACGGGGACGCGGTCTTGCTTTACTCAAGAACTTCCTCTCGTCAATGAATTCGAGATCGAGAAGATTGAGGAAAAACTCGGGCGAACGCAGGTGAAGCGATGAATTTGCAATCGGGGAAATTGCGATTGGGGATTCCGAAAGGAAGTTTGCAGGAAGCGACGTTGAATTTATTCACGCGGGCCGGACTTCGCGTATACACCAATGCGCGTTCTTATTTTGCAGCCACGGATGATCCCGATATCGAATGTCTGCTGATTCGCGCGCAAGAAATGGCGCGTTATGTCGAACACGGCGCGCTCGACGCTGGTTTGACTGGCCTGGATTGGGTGCTCGAAAGCGGCCTCGATGTAGTAAAGGTCTGCGATCTGGTTTATGCCAAACAGAGTATGGGCAAAGTGAAGTGGGTGCTGGCGGTGCCGGAGGATTCGAATTTTCAGAAACTCGAAGATCTCGACGGTCGAATTATTGCTACGGAATTGGTCAGCTTCACGCGCAATTATTTTGCTAACCGTAAGGTCGACGTGAGGGTCGAGTTCTCGTGGGGAGCAACCGAAGTTAAGCCGCCATTGCTGGCTGATGCCATTGTCGAAGTAACGGAGACGGGGAGTTCGCTACGGGCGAACCATCTGCGCATTCTTGAAACTGTTCTGGAATCGAACACGCAGTTGATTGCGAGCAAGGCCGCTTGGGCCGATCCTGCGCGCCGGCAAAAGATTGAGAATCTGGCTGTCATGCTCAGCGGGGCGATCGCCGCGTTGGGTCGCGTGGGCCTGATGCTCAACGTGCGCAAGGCGGATTTACCGTCGGTCTTAAATCTTCTAACGGCGCTGAAAAATCCGACGGTTGCACCCTTGGCGGATGGCGAGTGGGTCGCGGTGAATACGGTGATTGAAGAGACCACAGCTTGGACGCTGATTCCGAAATTGAAACAAGCCAACGCTCAGGGCATCGTCGAATATCCGCTGAACAAGGTGGTGATGTGATGCGGACCAACGCGCGCATCGACGCTACGCGCAAAAGTGCGAGACGCAAAGACTCGGGGCACGGCGAGCTGATGCGTATTCTTGAGGGCGCCGCGCAAGTCGATTTCGTGACGGCGCTTACTAAGCGCGGCGCCACTGATCTAGCTGAAATCGAGCCGACGGTCCGTCGCATTGTGGGCGATGTCCAGCGCAATGGTGATCGCGCTTTACGCCGCTATGCTTCACGCTGGGACAAATTGGGTAAGGGCGAGCAGCTTCGTGTTTCTGAGGAAGAACTTTATGAAGCCTGGGAGCAAACGGATCCCGAGTTGCGAAACGCCATTGAGCATGCGGCGGGAAATATTCGGCGTTATGCGGAGTGGCAAATGCTGCCGTTGGTCGACGACAAGGATAATAAGCGATTACGTAAAAATGAGTGGCTGCGCGAAATTGAGCCCGGGGTCAGGGTGGGTCAGTTGGTGCGCCCTCTGGAGTCGGTGGGGTGTTATGTGCCGGGAGGGCGCTATCCTTTGCCTTCCACGTTGCTGATGACGGTAATTCCAGCACAGGTTGCGGGGGTCGGGGAGATTCGGGTGGTGTCTCCACACCCCGCGCAGGCGACTTTGGCGGCGGCGGCGTTTCTTGGCGTGCGCGAGTTCTACCGTGTCGGCGGAGCGCACGCCATCGCTGCACTTGCCTATGGCACGGAGGAAATTCCGCGCGTGGATAAGGTTGTTGGTCCGGGCAATCAATATGTGACTGCGGCTAAGAAGCTGGTCGCTTTTGATTGCGCTATTGAATTTTTGGCTGGCCCTACTGAAGCCGTCATCATCAGCGAGAACGGCGATTCGGAGTGCATCGCTTCCGATCTGGTAGCGCAGGGGGAACATGATCCGGACGCGTTGTGCGTTTTTATAACCACTTCGCGAAGGTTGGCGAAAACAGTTCAGAGCGAGGTTCGGAAGCGTACTTTCGCAAATCCGATCGCTGCGCAATCACTTCTCCGTCGTGGCGCTATTCTTTTGGTTGGCTCACTTGAAGAAGCGGTCGAGATATCCAATCGAATTGCACCTGAGCATCTCACAGTTCCGGTGACACTGGCGCAGAAAGTGCAGCATGCCGGGGCAGTTTTTCTTGATGAGTTCACGCCGCAGGCCGCGGGAGATTACATGTCTGGACCGAACCATGTGTTACCGACAGGCGCCATGGCGCGTGTCCGCGGCGGACTCAGCGTGTACGATTTCGTTCGCGTCATTGGCTGTCAGCAAGTGACGCGCGAAGGCGTTCGGCGCATTGGAGCGGCGGGCATTAAGTTGGCAACCGCGGAAGGTTTGATGGGGCATGCGGAGGCATTTCGAGTGAGGTTTTCGCATGCTTGAGGCTCGAACAGCGGTTAAGAATCTACACGCTTATCGGCCTCCTTTGGCTGGCCGAAGCGGACTGCGTCTGGATTTTAACGAGAGCACAGTGGGATGTTCGCCGCGTGTGCTGGCCCGGTTGAGATCGCTCGATGCGGAGTTTCTGGCACGTTATCCTGAGCGCGAACCGGTTGAAAAAGAGGTCGCATCTTTTCTGGGGCTTGATCCGGCGCAAGTTCTGCTGACAAACGGGGTCGATGAAGCGATTCATTTGCTGTGCTCAACCTATTTAAATCCCGGCGATGAAGCGCTCATCGTTGTGCCGACTTTCGCCATGTATGCGATTTTTGCTCAGGCTGAAGGCGCACGCGTTGTCGAGGTTCGGGCTCGCGAAAACTTCACGTTTCCGGAAAGGGATCTGCTGGGTCAACTCAGCCCACGCACTCGACTCATCGCGGTGGCGAATCCTAACAATCCGACCGGAGCGGCGGTTGCAGGTGATGTCCTGCTTCAGCTTGCGCAAGCGGCGCCGCATGCTGCTGTGCTTGTGGATGAGGCGTACTTTGAATTTCATGGAAAGACGCTTATCGACCATACCCGAGCAGTCGAGAACCTTTTTGTAGCACGAACTTTCTCCAAGGCGTATGGGCTCGCTGGTTTGCGCATTGGCATTCTTACTGGAGAGCCGCAGCAGATGGCGATGATTCGCCGGGTTGCGTCTCCGTATAGCGTGAATGCGGTTGCGCTGGCAGTTTTGCCCGAAGCTCTTCAGGATCAGGAGTTCGTCGGCCGCTATGTGGTGCAGGTAGTCGGTAGTCGCGAGAAGTTGCAGCAGGAACTTGGCGCTCTCGGGTTACATTACTGGCCGAGCCACGCCAACTTCGTGCTTGTACGCATTGGTTCTGCCCACGCGGAGTTTGTTCGCGCCCTGCGCGATCGTGGAATTCTGGTGCGTGATCGGAGTTCCGACCCAGGATGCGAAGGCTGCGTTCGACTGACCGTGGGAACAGATGAACATACGCGCACTCTCATCGCCTCCCTGCGTTTGGTTGTTGAGCAGCTTGGATTGCGAAATGAGGTGCGTGCATGAGGAAAGCAAAACTTCATCGCAAAACGGCCGAAACGGAAATTCGGATTGCGCTCACCATAGAAGGTCGTGGGAAGTATGAGGTTTCTACGGGAATCCGTTTTCTTGATCACATGCTGGAACTGTTTACGCGTCATGGTGGATTTGATTTGAAACTTGCTGCACTGGGCGACCTCGATGTGGATCAGCACCATACTGTCGAAGATGTTGGGATCAGCCTGGGCGAGGCGTTTGATCGCGCTCTGGGCGACCGGCGCGGCATTCTGCGAGCGGGATATTTTCTGATGACCATGGATGAAACGCTGGGCTTAGCGGCGGTGGACTTTGGGGGGCGCGCCGTGGCCGTGGTTCAGACTAAGGTTCGCGCGACCCGGGTCGGCGATTTGCAAGTGGAACTGGTGTCTGACTTTTTTGAGGGGTTCGCACGTGGCGCGCGCGCGAATGTTCATGTGCGGGTGCTTTATGGGCGATCGAGTCATCACAAGATCGAGGCGCTCTTCAAAGCTTTTGCCCGCGCTTTGCGCGTGGCCTGCTCGCGCGATCGCCGCCTAGGACGAATGCTGCCCAGCACCAAAGGTCTTTTATGATTGCCATCGTTGATTACGGCGCGGGTAATTTGAATTCAGTGAAGAAAGCGTTTGACTATCTTGGTGCTGACGTCTTTGTAACTTCGCAGCCTGAAGTTGTTGCGGCGGCGGATAAGATTGTGCTGCCTGGCGTCGGGCATTTTTCTGCCTTGGGTGGCCTCGATAACACGGGATTACGAGATGCTGTGCTGCAAGGTGTAAATGCGGGCAAACCATTCCTTGGGATTTGTCTGGGACTGCAGTGGCTTTTTGAGGGGAGTGATGAGGCTCCGGAGTTTGCAGGTACAGGAATTCTTCGAGGTCGTTGCCAGCCGTTTCCGCCTTTGGTGAAATCGCCGCACGTGGGATGGAACTCGCTCATGGTCAAAGGCGATTCGCGGTTGCTGCGCGATGTCGCTGCCGATTCCTTTGTTTACTACACCCATTCTTTTCAAGCGCCGGTGGTTGAGGCTACTACAGCAGCGAGTGAATACGGAACGCAGTTTTCCGCTGTCGTCGAACGCGAAAATATTTTTGGTGTGCAGTTTCATCCCGAGAAATCGTGGACGGTAGGACTTTGCATCCTCAGGAATTTTTGTGAGGCCGATTTGTGAGAATCACCAAGTGCTGACGAAACGCATTATCGCTTGTCTTGATGTGGATGACGGCCGGGTCGTGAAAGGTGTGCAGTTTGTGAATCTGCTCGACGCGGGAGATCCGGCGGAATGTGCGGCTGCTCATGCTCGCGATGGCGCGGATGAGATCGTTTTGCTCGACATCACGGCCACCAGTGATAAACGTACGACGATGCTTGATGTTGTCTCACGCACGGCTCGCGGATTGTTTATTCCGTTTACAGTGGGCGGAGGAATTCGTGAACTATCGGATGCGGAGGCTGTGTTTGAGGCGGGAGCCGACAAGATTGCAATCAACTCAGCCGCAGTGAAGGACCCGGCATTGATTGGAAAGATCGCGGCTCGATTTGGATCACAGGCGGTTGTGGTGTCCATCGATGCCCGGCGAGTTAATGGCGGCTTCGAGGTGTTTGTGGCGGGAGGGCGCACTCCCACGGGCCGCGACGCACTGCAATGGGCGCGGGAGGCGGCTGATTGCGGTGCTGGAGAAATTCTGCTCACTTCTATGGACCGTGATGGGACTCGATCGGGCTTTGATTGCGCGTTGGTGCAAATGGTGGCGGATGCAGTTTCGATTCCCGTGATCGCGTCGGGCGGTGCTGGATCAGCGCAAGATTTTATTGATGTATTCCGCAATGGCCGCGCCGATGCGGCTCTGGCTGCTTCCATTTTTCATTTCGGTATTGAGAACATCGGACAATTGAAGCTCGAACTGCGCGCTGCCAACGTGCCGGTGAGGTGGCCATGCTGATTCCATCGATCGATCTTATGGGCGGCAAGATCGTGCAGTTGGTTCAGGGCGACAAAAAGAAACTGGAGTTCGATAACTTCGAATATTGGATTGAGCGCTTTTCGAAATATCCGATGGTCCAATTGATCGACCTTGATGCAGCACGCGGCGCTGGCGACAACCGGCTGCTGGTCAAGGAGATCGTCAGCCAACTGCCCTGCCAAGTCGGCGGGGGCATCCGAACGGTCGAAACCGCGCAGGAGCTTCTTAGCCTTGGCGCACGCAAAATCATTATTGGTTCTGCTTTGATGGCCGAGGGGCGGATTAATCGGGAGCATGCCCGGACTTTGGCGGAGAAATTCCAGAAGTCGGCGCTGATGTTTGCCGTTGACTCCCGTGGAGGACGTGTTGCGATTGACGGCTGGCGCAAGCAGACTAGCGTCACTGCCTTCGACATGATTCGCGAGTTGGAGCCGTTTTGCGAGTCTTTCCTCTACACACATATTGATACGGAGGGCTTGATGGGCGGGATTCCGATGGAGACGGTCCATGCCATCCGGCAGGCTACGCAACGACATTTGGTGGTCGCGGGCGGCATCACGGAACAACAGGAGATCGACAGCCTCGATGCACTTGGCATTGATGCCGTTGTGGGGATGGCACTTTATTCGGGGAAAATTCGCGGTTGAGATGGGAGTGAAAAGATGCGTCGGTGGGAAGGGCGAGGACGCCCGTCGCTCCATCATATGACCCTATCTCCCGGGATTATGCGATTTTTCCAGGGTGGTCTTCAGCGATTCGAATGCGCGCTTTTGGTAGGGCTCGGCGTTGGTTCGCGTATAAATTGGAGTTATGCTCTGGATGTACGTACGGGCTGCGTCGTAGTTACCATGACTATTTGCGATTTGAGCTTGCGCTAGAGTTACATTCGCGCCCCAGTCGGGATCTCCAGTCAGCTGCGTAACTGCCGGCACGTCGATTTGCTGCAAGAGCGGTGATGCTTCGTCCAATTTATTCAAACTGATCAGGCAACTCGCAAGGGTATACGCAGTGGCGCCAGTCAATGCGGCATGTGGGCCGAAGGCTTTTGCGGACGCTTCATATGCTTTGCGCGCATTCGATTCACCTTCGCGATTGTGCCCTGCTCTACATTGGGCTAGAGCTGCGTCGGTGAGCGTTGCTACGGCGAAGAACGAAAGCGGTCCTTGTTTACGAACGGCTAGTTCATAGATGGCTAAGTCGTCGCGGACCGCGTCGTCCCATAGCTCGAGATTGGCTTCTGACTGCGCGCGGGTAGATAGTAACTGCATTGTAAGTTCGTGGTCCGGGCCGAGACGCGAGACAAATTCTGGATAAATAGCATTCGTTTCTTTGATCGCTTCTGTGTGTTTGTTCTGGATCATGAAGGCCTGTGCCAGATTAAGCCGAACCCGCAAAACGTTAGGACTGTCTGGACCGGCTACTCGCGTGAAGGCGGCGATGAGTTCGCGAAATAATTGCTCCGCTTTGGCTCCTTCGCCGAGGCGGATGTAGGAAAATGCCAGCCTCTGCTTGAATGTCAGACGGGCGCTCTCATCGAATTCGGGAAGAGATTCTGCTTTGTCGAGCGCGGCTTGGAAGTTCTCCGCTGCCGACTTGGCATTGTTCTCGATGAGCGCCACCATGCCTCGCGCGGAGTAGAGCCAGACCGGCAGATCGGGGCGCGGATGCGGTAGCTTTGTTATCAGCGCTTCTTGCTGTCCGAGGATGGATTTGGCTAGCGGCAGCGAGCCACTTTCGTAGCTCCTCGCCTCCAATGTTGTTCGTTGTAATTGGGCGATGATTGCGTCTTGCGATAAATCACCATCGACTTTTTTGAAAAGAGCAATGGCGCGATCGTACTCCTGACGCGCATCGGGATAATCGGTGCGGTTGTCGAGGGCTCGGGCGATGGTTTGATGGAGACGTGCGGCGATCAGCGGTTCGTCCTGAAATTGGCGGTCGATGCTGGGCGACGCTTGCTTGATTGTGTCCATCAGCGATTCGCTAGATTTGCCGCTGGCAAAGGGATTGCTGCGTCCCAGCAGATCGTCGGAGAGAAACCGGTTGATGGAGCTTGCTATCTTAGTTTGGCGATTGGCAACGTCGCGTTCGTGAACGGCTCTGCGATAGAGTGCGAAGCTGAATCCCAGGCCGAGTGCGAGGGCAATCACGGCCAGCACGACCCAGGGACGCCGCGCCCTGGATTCGGATAGTTTGCGTTCGGCAACTTGCGCTCGAAGGTTCGCCGCTTCTAATTCGTCGCGTTGGATGCGGCGCTGGTCGAGTGTGAGCAGCCGTTCGACGAGGTTCGCCGCGCTATTCAGCCGCTTCGCAGGATCGCCGCAAGCTGCGTCCGCAATATCTTCGCGGAGCAACGGATCTTTAACATCGGCTTCCCAGCCGGGCGCTAGTGGCTTACGGAAATCGGCAATCGCCAACTGGTAGAGCATGACGCCGAGAGCGTAAACGTCGGCTCCAGCGCTGGGAGATTGTCCGGCTAGAACTTCGGGCGCTAGATACATCAGGGTTCCGGTTAGCGAATCGTTTTCTAGGCCAGCGGTCTGAGTGAATCCTAAGTTTGTGATTCCCAGGGCATGCAGACGCGAGGGCTCGAATAACGAAGCACTGCCGAAGTCAGCGAGTTTGACCTGCCAGCCTCCATGGCTTCCGGGCACCACCAGAATATTGGCGGGTTTCAAGTCTTTGTGCAGGACGCCGATGTCGTGGGCTGCGGCTACGGCTTGAGCGACATCGATCAGCAATCGGAGGCGGACATCGTACGAAATTTTGGCGAGGCCACCTTGCGATTCGGCCCACTCTGCCATGTTGGATCCGGCATATTCGCTTTCAAGAAAGAAAGGCGGCGTCTCGAAATTCCATTCCAGAATGCGGATGAACTCCGGCCGGTCGCCTAGCGATTCGCGCAGGAAACGGGAGACGGTGATCTCGCGCTTCAAACCTTTCAAGCGCACGCCGTCCGCCGCAAACTTGAATACGCGCTGTTCGCGCGTCTTGGGATTCTCAGCCAGCCAAACTTCGCTTGATCCGGAGACATCCATGGGACGGGAAAGGCGCCACTGCTCTCGTCCGGGAACGACATCGCCCGCTTTGAATCCAAGTTCGGGACCGGCTGCGGCGGCTACGGTTTTGCAGTAGACCGGCACGGCCAGCCGATAGCCGACGCGAGGGATGGTGACAATCGCGGGATGCTCCTCGTCCCCCATGGCCTTGCGCAGTTTGGAGACGGCGGTGGCTAACGATCCATCTACCACCATCACGTCGGGCCAGACCGATTCGAGTAATTCTTCCTTGGTCACAACCTCGCCGGCGTGAAGAAGAAGTTGGAGCAGGACGTCGAGCGGCTTCGATTCGAGGTCGACCGGGCGGCCTTTGACCCGTAATTCCCGGCCTAACTCATCGAATTCGTAGTCGGCAAAGCGCCAGAGGCGGACGGAAGTCGACGCGACTTCTCTTCCAGCTTCTTTGTAATTCATAGACTTAGCCACGCTTTAGAGTTCTTAAGAATTCCGTCAGGACACGCAGCGGGGGATGGTGCAGACTGTCGTCCGACGGTCGCTGGTATGTGGAGACATTTTGCCACGAACTGGTGGCCGGAGCACGCAAATAGATGCCCGAGAGTGGGGATCAAGCTGGGAAGGGCTTGATCCCCGTGGGCTCCTCACGAAACAGGTTCTTACTTAAGGATCCCGCAACCAGTCGCCCCGAATTCTGTTGGAGGAAAATTCGTATGAAAAACTTTGGCACCAAGTTTCTGATGTCATTTTTGAGGTCGCTCTCCATATCCGCAGTGTTGTTGCTGGCTGTGACGGCGGCGACTGCCCAGACTTACACCAATCTGTACGCCTATCCCGGCACGGACAATAACACCAGTGGCATCACTTGGCCAAGCGTGATGTCGCAGGGTCAGGATGGCGACCTCTACAGCACCATCCAAACGAATGGCTCCTACCAATACGGCAGTGTGTACAAGATGTCTACGTCAGGGGGATACACCCTGCTCTATAGCTTCTGCGGGGAGGGCTCGCCCTGTGCGAGCACCGGCGCCAATCCCACGGGGGGTGTAACGCTGGGCTGGGATGGCAATCTCTGGGGCACGACTTACAACGGTGGGAAAGACGGAGCGGGAACGGCATTTAAAATGACGCCTGCTGGAGACTTGACGTCGCTGTATTCCTTTACCAACGGCAAAGATGACAGCGCCCCAACCTACACCTTGCTGCAAGGGCAGGACGGCAATATGTACGGCGTATCCGAGGCACAGTATGAGGGTCAGTATGGATCGTTCTTCAAACTGACGACTAAAGGCAAGATCAGTGCGTATCCGTTCGACTACACGGATGGCTCTTCACCCAATCTTCCTGTGCAGGGCACTGACCTCAACTTTTACGGAACCACGCAAGGTGGCGGCAATGCTGCGTGCGCATGCGGAGTGATCTACAAAGCGACGGCTGCGGGCAAGATTACGGTTCTCCATAACTTCTCAGGATATGTGAGCAGCACGCAGTATGACGGCGCCCGGCCGATTGGCATTTTGGTTGAGGGTGCGGACGGCAACTTTTATGGAACAACCTACCAAGGCGGCGAGTACAACGCCGGCACTGTCTTCAAGATCACGCCTAGTGGCACATATACGCTGCTGCACAGCTTCAGCTTTCAGGCTCCTACTTATGATGGGCAACTTCCGATTGCGGGATTGACGCTCGGAACCGACGGCAATTTTTACGGGACAACGGCGTATGGCGGAACTCAGAATGGCGGGGCCATCTTCGAAATCACTCCTGCTGGCAAGGAGACGGTTCTTTACAATTTCTGCGTCGTTTCGTGCTATGACGGTTTTATTCCGACGACGCCGATGGTGCTGCACACGGATGGAATTTTCTACGGCAACACGGCTGGGAATTCAAACGGCGGGTCGGTTTTCTATAGCTTCAAAACGAAATTGAAACCGTTCGTCAAGCTTGTGACCTGGTCTGGCAAGGACGGTGCATCGGCGGAGATTCTGGGTCAAGGCTTCACTGGCACGACGGGAGTTTCGTTCAATGGAATCGCAGCTAAGTTCGATAACGTCTCGGATACTTACATGACGGCGACCGTTCCGACTGGGGCGCTCACCGGGCCGGTTACGGTGACAACTTTTTCGAGCTCGCTCAAGAGCGATCGGAACTTTCTGGTAACGCCGCAGATCGCTAGTTTTGCTCCGACCAGCGGTGTGGTTGGAACTTCGGTGACAATCACTGGCGTGAGCCTTACTCAGACGACGGCTGTAACGATTGGTACAAAGCCGGCCAGCTTCGCAGTTGATTCCGATACACAGATCACGGCTACTGTCCCTGCCGGAGCAAAAACAGGCACGACCATCACTGTCACAACGGCCGGAGGAGCTGCTACCAGCAAGGCGAAGTTTACAGTAGTGCCGGAAGTCACAAGCTTCACGCCAACCAGCGGTCCGACAGGAACATCGGTCACGATCACCGGCAACAGCTTCACTGGGACTACGAAAGTGACATTTGGCGGGGTGGCGGCGACCAGTTATAAGGCAAAATCTGATACGACGGTGGATGCGCTGGTCCCAGCGGGCGCAGTGACTGGGCCTATCGCTGTAACTACGGCGGGCGGCACCGGAACCAGTACGACTAAATTCACGGTCACGCAGTAGTCGGCGGCGTGCGTCTAGAACATTTGATGATTTTGCCGATCTTGCTGGGGGCTATGTATCTACATTGCTCCCAGACAAGATCCTGTTACTGTGATTGGTAGAACACTTTGAAGAAGCGATAGAGATTCCAAAGGTCGACCTTCGATGATCCTTCAATGGTGGCGTGCATCGACAGTAGCGGCACTCCGATATCTATAACTTCCATGTCTTCGGCCGACATGAAGCCTCCAATCGTTCCGCCTCCGCCAACATCGACCTTGGGAGTTTGCGTTTGCCATGGGATCTGGTTCTGATCCAGCAATGAGCGGATGCGCGCGATGAATTCAGAATTCGCATCGAAGCCGGCGCCGTATCTTTTGATTGTGACTCCATAGCTGAGACGCGCCGCATTGCTAGGCTCTTGCGTGCTCTCAAAAATCGGATTCTCGCCATCATTGGTGTCGGACGAAACGACCTGCGCGTTGTGCAAGGCGCGCCGGAGATCTATATCGTTGTATCCAGCGCCTCGTTGCGCCGCGGTAAGCCGCGAGTAGGTTGCAGTTAAGAACTCCGAACGGGCGCCCGTATTGTTGATCGATCCAACTTCTTCGAAGTTCGAGAGGTAGGCCATCGCCGTGTACTTGGGCGTACCTTGAATTTCAATTACTCCGCGGGCCGCGCAGTATGACGACAGTTTGTCGTCTTGGCCCCATGCGCCCACCAGCCCGTGATCAATGCCAACATCCACCGGTTGCGTGGCAGGGATCAATTGCAGTTCCGCACTCACGAGATCTTCTTCCTTCACCTTGAACATAGACGTGAGCGTTTGGGCGACCTGTTCGGTGACCGAGCCATCGTCCGACGGAATGCTGCCCGCGACCGGGTCGAGTTCTTCGCCTTTGAAGACATCGGAATATGTGCGGTTGCGCAATTCGGTGTCGGAGTGGGGAGCATTCGCGGTTATGAGAAATACGGGGTCGCCCGGCTTAAGTCCGATGGAAACATCGACCCTGCGTCCATCTTCGGTGTCGATGCGGCCTACCAACGCGAGCGGAACGTTTGCCCACTGATATTTCTCGATGCCTCCGTAATATTTAGTCTTGAAGAGTGCGAAACCACTTTTACCTGAGGAATAAATCGGCCGCGCTTTCAAGTCGATATGCGGACTATCTTGATGCGTACCGATGAGACGTGAGCCTTCCGCCATTGGCTGTGATCCGATGACGGCGAAAATGACTGCACGATCGCGGTTGTTGATGATGAGCCGAGCTCCGGCCTTGACTTGCGATGGATCGGTGAACTCGACAAAGCCCGCTGCTTTAGCCAGCCGCGTCACCTCGCGATTCGAAAGCTCGGCGCTGCGAGCCACGCTCAGGTATTGCTTATATTGATCGGCGAATTGGAATACCTGATTGTGTTGATCGCCCGAGAGCAAAAGCCATCCTGATTTCTTTGATTCCCAGACGCCGTCCCTTTGCGCGAAGGCCAGCGTGCTCCCTAACAATGCGGTTGCCAACATCACACAGCAAAGTGCCCAATCCACTAGTCGAGTTTGCATGTTCTCCCTATTCTTCCCGATGATACAACTCACCGATTCGAACGCTCCAGATGAAATATGAAATCGTTACGCAGATGCGAGCAGACACAACGGGTGTAAACTGTAGTTGTTTTTAAATCCAAGATTCGAGTTTGTGAAGTTCGAGTCTAGTAGGATGCTCGGAAGGTAGTTCGGTCTGATATGTTCTGGCGTTTGAGCCTCGCACTGCTGGCGGCGACGTTATCTTCAGCTTTGCCGCGTTCGAACGCCCAAATGCATGGGATGCATGTCGGCTTTGGGCATGGCGGCGTCGGCAGAATTGGCCGTGTTCATACATCGCATCGCCTTTCTCGAGAATTACTTCCCGGCTCGTCTTATCTCTATCCAGATCTTAGCGGGAGCTATTACTCCGATTCACAATACGATGAGCGATATGCAGAAGATAGCGCTTCGCCACAGGTTGTGATAATGCGGCCTACTGCAGCCGAAAATTCTTTTCAAACAATTAAACCCGGACCATTGCTGATCGAGTTGCAGGGCGATCGTTACGTGCGCTTTGGTGGCGTTGAAGAAACGGATCGGAGTGGAACCTCAGCACATCCCGACTATGCGGAAGCGACAGCTACGAACCCAATGAGAGACGTATCCGCGGGAAAAGACCACACGGAAGCTCCGGGCGCAGAGACGATTCCTGTAGTACTGGTCTACCGCGACGGGCATCGCGAAGAATTTCCCGATTATGCAATCGCGAACGGCATGATTTATGCCCACGGTACCGACTGGCAAAACGGTTATTGGACGAAGCAAATCCCGCTCTCCGCGCTCGATCCGGCGGCTACTCTGAACGCCAACCGAGAGCGTGGCGTGAAATTCATGTTGCCATCCGCACCGAATGTGGTGATCGCCAGTTTCTAGTTTTTTCTTGCGTCCGTCCCTCACAGTGCAAAACAAAAGTATTCCGGGCAGATAAGATTCCGAGCACAGGGAGAACACCATTGCTGACCAAGCAGTCGCCCCATATATCCAGTGAAGAAATTGTTGCGCGGCAGAGTCTAGTCAGTGTCGCGCTGGCGCAACAGGAAGCGGACCTGGTATTGGAAGGGGCGACACTGTTAAACGCTCACACGCTTACCTGGAAGGAAAACTGGGACATCGTTATTAAAGGACAGCGGATTGCGTGGGTGGGTCCGCATGGCGAGTGGAAGGGATCTGCGAAAAATACAACTTCGGTTCGCGGATTGTGGGCCGTGCCTGGATTTGGCGAAGCTCATAAGCACATCGAAAGCACGATGTTGAGTCCGGAGTACGAGGCTGACCTAGTTCTACGCATGGGTACTACGTGGAACGTGGAGGCGTCGCACGAGTTCTCCAATGTGAATGGCGCGCGCAACGTTGAATTCTGGCTGATGGCGCGGGCGCACGGCAGTCCGTTCAAAATCTTCCCTTCTCTCGGCTCCGCCACACCGCCTACGGGATGGGAAGAATCTGGCGGCTATTACGGTTATCGTGAGGTTCGCGATTTTATTGACCGTAATCTCTGGGTTACGGGACTCGACGAAGTCATGGATTGGTCGGCCGTAGTGAATCCGAAAAATCCCGGTTACAAACGGCTTTGGGAGAACATCGAAGCCACATTAGACGCGCGTGGAGTGGTAGAGGGTCACGGTGCCGGCTTGGTATCGGCGGGAGAAATCTGCGCCTTTGCAGCGGCCGGAATCAGTTCAGATCATGAGATGCGGGAAGCACAAGAGGCATGGGACAAACTGGAGCGCGGAATTTTTCTGGAACTGCGGCCGAACGCTGCGCGCGCTTTGAAATATCTGGTCGAAAAAGGTTTACGTGACTGGTCGAACGTCGCGGTCACAACCGACGATCGAAATGCTGAGAAAACGTTGCGGCGTGGTGGGATGGATTACAACATTCGCTGCGCGATTGAGAATGGCGTGCCTGTAGAAATTGCCTACACGTTGGGCAGTTACAATACGGCGCGCCATTTCCATATCGATCACCTCGTCGGTTCGCTTACTCCGGGCCGTTATGCGGACGTGGTGCTGCTGTCAGACCCCGAGCAGGTGAAAATCAAATCTGTTTATGCCGATGGCATCAAGGTTTCTGAAGATTACAAGATGCTGGTTCCTGTTCCGAAGATCGCGTGGCCGGAATGGGCGACGAAGACGGTGAATCTTGGAGGAAAGATTGTGGCGGCTGACTTTGCTGTTCCGGCTCCAACTGGACGCACCACGGTGCAAGCAGCGGTCGTTCCTCCCTTTCATCATCAAAAGGATTTCTTCGCCGTGGAACTGCCGGTTAAAGATGGATTCGTGCAGCGTGACGAGACGCGTGCAATTACGAAAGTAGCGCTGCTGGATCGTTATTCGGGACGCACGCGCATTTCCCGAATGTTCTGGAAAGACGTGGGGATGAAGACGCCGGATTCCGCGATGTGCTGCTCGATCGTGCATGACAATCACAATGCCTGGGTGATCGGCAGTAGCGACGGGGCTATGGCGCTCGCCGTGAATACGATGGCGGAGATGGATGGAGGATTTGTTCTAGTGAGCGATGGCGAAGTGGTGGCCCGAGTTCGCCTGGAGATTGGCGGATTGATGACTGCCCGTCCGGCGGAAGAACTTGCAGGTGATCTGCTGGCCATGCGTGCGGAGATGGAAAAATTGGAGTGGATGGAAAAACCGGTCCCTCACATTCAGGAAGTTCTCGGTGTGGATCATGTAACCGAGGCGCTCTGTTATGCGTTCCTGACTTGTCCTCCGTGGCAATGGACTTTTATGCCGCCAACTGATGCGCTGCCTGAAGGCTTTGTGAATGTCCGCACGGGAGAGACGCATCCGGTGATCTGGTAGCGAAGAACTGTGGCGAAGAACTAAATGATCGCATTACGCCGTACTAGAGCTTGATAGAAGCTAATGCTCTCTTCTATTTCTATTTACTATCTCTGTGCATTTAGGGCTGCGCTGGCGATGTGATCCAAGGGAACGATGACGTTTACGGCGCCGCGAGAAATCGCCTCTTTGGGCATTCCGAACACCACGCAACTTGCTTCGTCCTGCGCGATGGTTGCGGCGCCGGCTTCCTTCATCTCACAGAGACCTTGGGCGCCGTCGTCGCCCATGCCGGTCATGATGATGCCAACCGCTTTGGGGCCAACCGAAACAGCCACGGAGCGAAACAGCACATCAACACTTGGTCGATGGCGAGAGACCAGCGGACCGTCGGCGATCTGGACGATAAGTTTTTCGCCACTCCGATTGACGAGCATATGCCGATTGCCGGGAGCAATCAATGCCCGGCCGGTTCGGAGTTGGTCGCCATCACGAGCCTCCTCGACTTCTATTGTGCATTCTTTGTTCAAACGGTCGGCGAAGGCTCGCGTGAAGACTTCAGGCATATGCTGCACAATCACGACTGGCGGAGAATCGATGGGCAGGGCGGTGAGGAAAACACGAAGAGCTTCTGTTCCACCGGTTGATGCACCTACCGCTATTACTACGTTTATCCCGTTCGGCATTTCTGCGGCGCGGGGCTTAGCTTTGCGAAGGAGGACAGAATCGGTCATCTGACCGGTCATCCTCTCGGCGATCGGGCGTGGAGCGCCGAGAATTGGCCGTGGCTTGATCTGCGCTTGTGACGCACTCCAGACAGCATCGAGGAGCGTTACGGCCGACTCATGGAGGAAATCACGCACTCCGACCTTGGGCTTGGTGATTACCTCAACTGCTCCTTCTTCGAGCGCGCGCAGTGCGAGCTCGGTGCCCCGAGCAGCGAGGCCGGAACAGACCACGACCGGCGTGGGCATTTCCTGCATGATTTTTCGAATGAAAGTCAGACCATCCATCCGGGGCATTTCCAGGTCGGTGATGACCACATCGGGAGGGTCCTTTTGCATCTTCGACCATGCGATCAGGGGGTCCGCTGCGGCGTTCACCTTGACCATGCGGTTGGTGCTCAGGATGGCCTGCATGACTTGGCGGACCATCGCAGAATCATCCACGACCAGGACGTGCAACTCATCTTCAAGAATACGTGGCACGCTCTTGTCGCCCTCCTAAAACATTTGGGACCGCAGAAGACAGTTCCGTCGGCGCAGTTCTCACAGGTCCTGATTGTGTCCGGTCGTGGTGTAGATACTCGGCTCAACGCAGCGCAGTTGAGAGGATATGCTGTTCAAGTTCTCAGCGTGGCCCACGAATAAGAGGCCATTCGCCGTTAGATGATGGCAGAGGTTCGTGATTACTCTTTGCTTCGAAGCTACGTCGAAATAGATCAAGACGTTGCGGCACAAAATGATGTCGAATGGACCTTCGCTGAGATAGGACTCCTGGTTCAGGTTCACCCTTTGGAAGTCGATCATCTGCTGGATTTCAATTTTCACTTTCATCTCGCCTTGCCGTTCAGCCGTTCCACGTAACATAAAACCGTGCAGTAAGTCCTTGGGTAACTCCGCCGATCTTGCGATGGGATAGATTCCCTTGCGCGCTTTTTCCAGCACGCGGTTCGAGATGTCAGTGGCGAGAATGCGCGTATCCCAGCCTTCTTCGGCAGGAAGATATTTGGCGAACAGCATGGCTACTGTGTATGGCTCTTCCCCGGATGAACATCCGGCGCTCCAGACTCGCACTTTCTTGGAGCGCAGCTGGTGTTCGGCTTCGGCTCGCCAGCGAGGAAGCACTTTCTGCACCATAAACTCAAACTGCCTGAGCTCGCGGAAAAAGCGCGTCTCGTTTGTGGTGATGGCGTCGATCATCCGGTCGCGTTCTTTCTGCTGGTCCGGCCCTGCGACGCATTCGTAATAACTTTCCAATGAAGTGATTTCTAATTCGCGAAGGCGTCGAAAGAGTCGTCCACACAGCAAGGCTGTTTTTGAACTTCCCAGCCAGATGCCGGTTTCGACGTAGATTAATTTTTGGAACTTTTGGAACAGCGCGGGACTTACCGAGAGTTGGGGCGGTTGCTCAGGGCGCGGGTCAGCTTCAGTTTGGCGGCGCTTGCTTGGCTCCTTGCCCGCAGCAGTTCCGGCGCGCACCACTATGCTCCGGCTTCAAAGTGCGACTTTTTGCTCGGCACAACTTTGGCGGCCGCCTCTTTTGTCGTGGCATGTTTGGCGATTGCATCAGTAGCGGTGTCGTCCGAAGGAACTTGATCGGCAACCGACTCGGTGACTGCGAGTAATTCATCGACGGAGAGTACTTTGTCGATGTCAAGAATCAGACAAAACTTTTTGCCTAAAACTCCCATGCCGAGCAAATATTCGGTTTTGACACGAGTGCCGAAAGGTGGCGTCTGTTCGATCTCGTCAGCGGAAAGCTCAATGACCTGGCTTACAGAATCCGCGAAGACCCCCATGGTCAGATTCTCGCCCTGAAAAATCACTTCGGTGATGATGATGCAGGAAAACTTCGAAATGGTGCTGGCGGGCAATCCGAACTTTGCCGCAAGATCTACGACCGGGATAACTCTGCCTCGCAGGTTGGTTACGCCACGTATCCAGACGGGAGTATTGGGCACGGTCGTGACCGCTTCGTACTCAACGATCTCACTCACCTTCCCAATACTGATGGCATATTCTTCGCCCGCAGTCAGGAAGGTAAGGTACTGCTCCATAGTCGTGTTGGTATTCATGCTCATGCTCGCAGGGAGTTGGTTCTTCCCTCGGTTCGACGCTGCCATAGATTCACTCCTCAGGTTCGCTCCTCGCATTTCTGCCGCGTGCAGCTTAGAACGGGGAGAAGTTAGGTTCTTCCGCTCCCTTGCCGTTGACCGATTGAACGTGGCTACGCTGCGCGAACTCGCTCCTGAAGGCTGGGTTTAGGGGCATCACGACGCGCTGTTGTTTGCCGTCGCTGTTGCGAGTATCGCCGTTGCGAAGGGCCGGCTGTTCGCCTGCTACTCGGAAGAAAGTCATGAGCTGCTGCAGTTGCTCGGATTGTGCCGCCAATTCTTCAGCGGTACTAGAGAGCTCTTCCGCGGACGACGCGTTCCGCTGCGTAACCGTGTCGACTTGTGACATTGCCTTGTTGATCTGGGTTACTCCGCCAGACTGTTCAGTGGACGCGGCAGCAACATCCTGCACAAGTTCGGCCGTCTTCTTTATGGATGGCACCAGGTCGGACAGCAATTCGCCAGATCGTTCGGCTACGCTGACGCTTTTGCCGGCCAATCCGCCGATTTCCTGCGCAGCCAACTGGCTCCGCTCAGCCAACTTTCGAACCTCGACTGCGACCACGGCGAAACCGCGGCCCTGGTCTCCTGCGCGAGCGGCCTCGATGGCGGCGTTGAGTGCAAGAAGATTGGTTTGGTATGCGATCTCCTCGATCACCGAAGTCTTGGCGGCAATTTGCTTCATGGCCTCGACTGTTTCTTTGACGGCGTCTCCGCTCTCTTCTGCTGCCATTGCCCCCTTAGCAGCCGCCTGCTCTACTTGCCGGCTGTTGTCGGCGTTCTGGGTAATGGATGCATTCATCTGTTCCAAGCTGGAGCTCATCTCTTCCACGGAAGCGGCTTGTTCACTCGTTCCTTGAGAGAGACTCTGAGAGGAGGCGGAGACCTGCTGGGCCGCAGAAGCGACCGCTGCGGAACCTTCGCGGACATCCCTGATAATGCCAGAGAGTCTGCTGCTCATCTCCTGCATCGCCTGCTGCAATTGGCCGGTCTCGGAACGGTTTGTGACAAGAATCTCCTTGGTCAAATCGCCGGCGGCGATACGCTCCGCGTGGTCAACTGCCTGTTGGATAGGCAGGGTTATGCTCTTCGTAACGCTGATTGCCGCGAGCGTAGCCAGGATCAGAGTGCCCGCCAGTAGCATCAATGCAACCCTGCGTCCCAGAGCGTAAGCTTCCTGGCCATCCTTCATACTCTGCTCCATGGCAGCGGTCTGGAGGTCAATGAGTTTTTGCCAAGATGCACGATATTTATCGAGCGCCGGGACCACCTCTTCCCGCAATGCAGTAACCGCCTGGTCGCGTTTCTTATCGGCCAACAGTTTCTTGGCTTTTTGCCGGGCCAACTTGTAGGCATCGCGATTTTGGGTAACGGTTTCGAACAGTTCTCGCTCCTGCGACGAGCTGAGATTCTTTTCGATAGTCGCAACCTGACCGCTGATTTCGTCGCTGATCGCGTCATTTTGCGTGTTCAGCTTCTTTTCTTCTTCGGGGTCGGTGGTCTCGAACAGCTGCATGGTGATGCGGGCGTTGGTGATCGAGCTCTCAATCGTCTTATGCGTCGCCTCAACCGTGTTGTAACGCTTCTGCAGCGAGGCCGACATGTTAGAGTTCAGGCGACCGAGCCAGTTCAGTCCGAACCCACCTACCGCAATCACGCACAGCAGAATGGCTCCGAAAACAACCCCGAGCCGTGTGCCTATTTTTCGATCTTGCCAAGTTTTCATTTTCCTTCACCTCTCGATAATGGCCGCGCAATACTGATTGACCTCTACTAAGCTTGCGGCTGCAAAGTTGACTGCATCACTCCGCGCAGAAGACTGGGAACGTCGATAATTAAGCCGACGCGTCCATCCCCTAGAACGGTAGAACCGGCGATCCCTGAAACCCCACGAAACGATCTGCCCAGCGGCTTTACTACTGTCTGCATGCCACCCAGCAGTTCATCGACTGCGATTCCGGCGTGAAAATCATTCACCTTGACGACAACAATGTTCTCCTTCTTAGGAGCCTCGCCGGACAGTCCAAACACACGTCGCAACCGGACATAAGGAAGAGCGGTTCCGCGCAGACTGAGGACTCCGCTAGCCTCAGGGCTACGCTGTTCCGCCGGCAATTCCGTGCACTCGGTCACATGCTCCAGAGGAACAACAAATGTTTCAGTGCCAACTTTGACTGAGAACCCTTCAATGATGGCGAGGGTTAGCGGCAGGCGGATGGTGATCGTGGCGCCTTTGCCAGCTGCGCTCGAAATCTCCACCGTCCCACGCAAATTGTCGATGTTACGGCGGACGACATCCAGGCCGACACCCCGTCCAGAAAGATCGGTGACCGATTCAGCGGTTGAGAATCCAGCGTGAAAGACTAGGTCGTAAATATCTTTGTCCTGAACGCGGTCACGAATCTCGTCTTCGACGGACAAGAGTCCAAGCCGTTTTGCTTTGTCGAGGATGCGGGCGCGGTCGAACCCTGCGCCGTCATCTTGGAGCGTCACGATAATGTTTCCGCCACTGTGGGCCGCTGTTAGCCGGATTAATCCGCAAGCATTCTTGCCCTGGCTTTCGCGCAAGGCTGGCATTTCTAGCCCGTGATCAACTGCATTACGAACCAAGTGCAGCAGAGGATCCTTTAATTGCTCCAGAACGGTGGTATCCACTTCGACGTCTGCTCCTACTACTTCCAGACGGGCCAATTTGCCATGGCTCCTAGCGAGGTCTCTCACCGACCGAACAAACTGGCGAAATAGAGGACCGACTGGAACCATCCGAATGCTCATCACTTCGCTCTGCAGATCCATATACAGGCGCTCTGCTTCGCGATGCATCTCTACGATGGCGCGTCCTTCTTCGCTGCCGAGCTTTTCGATCATCTGGCGCAGTCGACCCTGCGCAATCACAATTTCTCCGGTTAGATTCAACATGTGGTCGAGCTTGTCGACGTCGGCGCGCAGTGTGCGGTGAGCGGCACCCGGGAGCGTGTCGATTTTCAACGATGAACCAGATTCGCCCGGAACCTTGCTGGCGTTGGCAACTTCTCTTGACCGTTTTTCTACTTCTCGTGCGATTTGCTTTATGAGGTCTTGCTGTCCTTGTGTCAGCTCATGGGGGCCGGCTGTCGCGGTTGAGACCATGACGCGGAGTTCATCCACGGTCTTCAGCAGCAGTGAAATCAGATCCGCGCCGGGTAGCGTCTGCTGCTCACGAAAAACGTCCAGCAGATCCTCTATGACATGGGCGAATCCGGCTAGTTCACTGAGCCCAAGGGACGTGGCGTTTCCCTTGAGAGTATGTGCGACTCGGAAAATATTGTGCAGGAGTTCGAGATCAGAAGGGCTCGATTCCATCTGAACTAAAGCCTGCTCCATCAGGTCCAGCCCTTCTTCCGACTCGGCGAGGAACGACGCGAGGACTGCTTCGCGATCAAAATCGGCTAAATCCACTGTTCCTCCTCCCTAGAAAATCGGCGTCGATTGCTGCAGTTTGAGTTCTCACTGACCTGGTGTTTCACTACACTTGGTCGAAATTCTTAATCGTCGTTACGCCATCGAGTATTCGAAAGACCAACCTACGGCCATGCTTCCCCGAGACGTCTCTCTCCACCACAGCGATGCCGGAGGAACGAAGAAATTCTTCCGCGAGCTCCACGTTTCTCGATCCCAGCGACTGCAGCGGGTCGCCACCAAAAGCGCTAGACCCACCGAAAATCTTGGCCTGCAAATTTCGGGTCTCGCATCCCAAGGCCAGAACCTGCTTCAGGAGCTCGGGATTAGCGACATTGCCGTAGCGCAGCCGGTTGGCTCCTTCATTAGCGCCTTCGGGCAGGAGATAGTGATTCATTCCTCCCGCTTTCTTATGCCTGTCCCAGAGACAGATCGCGGCGCAAGATCCGAGTATGGTTGAGATGGTCATGGGATCGCGGGTCACGAACAGCTGGCCTGGATAGAGGAAGTGGCGTGCTTCCTTGGAGGAGTCTGTCCGCTCAAAACGCTTCATGTATTCCGCGGGCAGCACTGCGGGGTTGAATTTGGGGGAGTTTTCTCTCATGCTCTTATCCCTGGCCCCTCGGTTGCTGACTTCGAATGAGCTTTCAGGCCAAACAAAGGCTGGGCTGCTTCGTCAGAAATAATTTTGAACAGTTCCATGTCGGACTTGTCGAAGGCAAGCTTCTGTGGAAGCAGATGAAATAGCGCAAGTATCGCTATGGTTTGGTTCGCGCGACGGATGGGAATGAACGCCTTGGCGCCAGCCGCTGCACCCGAGCGGTCGCTAGCTGCGAATTCAACATGACATTCGCCGCTCATCACACGACGCAGACCGGCATCGCCCATGGCCCACAACAAGTCACACTTCTCTGGGTCGATGCCAAAAGACCAATAAACCTGGATGCTCGCAGCCTCGCGATCAACTCTAAACAAACCCATCTCCTCGGAGCCGAGGAAGTTCGCCACAATTTCGCGCAGGCCCTCGATGGCATCATCTTGATCCCGGCTTTCGGCCAGTCTCTTCCGCGCCGCGCCCAATCTTAGATCGTTCATTCTTGGATCATTCATCTCGGTAGCCCCAGAAGTACCGGCTCTGATGTAGCGCTCTTGTCGTTGTTCATAAGAGGTCCATTTACTCGCCCAAGTAACTCCGTAAGAGCGCAACGAGTTCAGCGCCATCAATCGGCTTGGTGATGTAGTCGTTGCATCCGCTCTGGAACCCGGCCTCCATGTAAGATTCTTCGCCACGAGTCGTGACCAGAACGATGGGGATCTCACGCGTACTGGGTTGCTGACGCATCATCTTGCAGGCTTCAAATCCATTCATGCGAGGCATCACCACATCCATCAAAATCAGGTCGGGGCGCTCTTGTTGCGCCTTCTCAACAGCTTCCTGTCCGTCTGCAGCGGTCACACACTGGTAGGTCGTGCGCTTTTCCAGGATTTCGCGCTCCATCATCAAGGCTGTCTTGGAGTCGTCTACGACAAGGATTTTCTTGGACATCGTTCTCCTCGAACTGCAGTCCCGAGATTGGGGCAAACCTCTACGGGGAGGCCGAATATCTGGAAGGTTTTGGAGAATACTCGTCCAACCAGTTGCCATTCCAGCTACTATTATTAGTAATCTCTAACACAGCCGGAGATTACCCCAGTAGTTACGCTAGTAATTGCATGGGATAGATTTAAAAGATTGGAAACAACATGGGCATCGTGAAGTTCGGTTTCAATCTTCTTTTAACGTGGCATTCTTGTTAAGACTCCGCTTTTTCTTTCGAAGTCATGAAACACAATCCGCGGGGAAATTTAGCCCGATAGCGACTGTCCACTTTCGGACACCATCGTCCAGTTCAGGATAGTGGCTCGCAGCCTGCGCTCCACCACATCAGTGCTATCCGCTGCGCTTCTCAATATTTACGGTTCGGAAGAAGATGGTCTCTCAGTTGCCGGACTGCAGTTGAATGGATATCGCTCGGCCCGAATTCAAGACTCAGAAACGCCGTCGTCAAACGATGATCGCGACTGCCGTAGTTTTGGGCGTGGTCGCGGTATCAGTTGGAGTTTCACGGCTGAAGCCGGCGGCGCCGACGGTGGAACGCGGAACGGTGTGGACGGACACGGTCAAGCGTGGTCCGATGTTGCGTCAGGTACGCGGCCTGGGATCACTCGTGCCCAGCCAGGAATCGGTGCGTCAGATTCCGGCAGAGACTGAGGCCACAGTCGTTCGCATTCACATGCTGCCCGGTTCACAGGTGAAGGCCGACACGATCCTGCTGGAGATGAGCAACCCGCAGACGGAACAAGCGGCGGTGGATGCGCAGCTCCAATTTAAGGCCGCCGAAGCTGAATACCAGAGTCTTCGGGTGAAGCTGGAAAGCGATCTGATGAACCAGAAGGCTGGTGCTGCGACCGTACACGCGGACGATGCGACTGCACAACGGCAGGCGGAAACCGATAAGGCGCTGTTTCAACTCGGAGTCATTTCTGGATTGGCTTACAAGTCTTCCAAGGATAAGGCGGACGAACTTACCACTCGAAATGATCTTGAAACGCAGATGCTCACGGCCAATCAGCGGGCGATTGAGTCGCAGATGGCACAGGAGCAAGACAAAGTCGATCAGATGCGCACCCTGTTCCAGCTCAAACAGAAACAATTGGACGCATTGAAAGTTCGCGCGGGGATTGATGGAGTGCTGGTAGATCTGCCGCTGCAAGTCGGTCAGCACGTTCTGCCCGGAACCATGCTGGCGAAAGTAGTCGAGCCTGATCATTTGATGGCTACTTTGAAGGTTGCCGAGACGCAGGCGCGCGATGTGCAGATTGGCGAACCCGCATCGGTCGATACTCACAATGGAGTGATTGCAGGCACGGTGATGCGGGTCGATCCAGGGGTACAAAACGGAACGGTGACGGTCGACGTCAAACTAACTGGCGAACTTCCGAAAGGAGCGCGGCCTGATTTGAGTGTGGACGGAACTATTGACTTAGAACGGATGGATAACGTGCTCTACGTCGGGCGTCCGGCATTCGGGCAGGAGAACAGCACCATCAGTTTGTTCAAACTGGGTCCTGACGGCCAGGGTGCTTTGCGTGTGCCAGTGAAAGTTGGGCGAGCGTCGGTGAATTCCATTCAGGTGATTGAAGGGCTGCACGAAGGAGATACGGTCATCTTGTCTGACATGTCGCGTTGGGACAATACAGATCGTGTTCGGCTCGAGTAAGCGGAGAACTCAAACAGCGAGGGAGTCAGCAATGACCGAAGTAGGGCAGCCACTCATCCAGATTCAGGATCTAACGAAAGTTTTTTATACCGATGAAATCGAGACGCACGCGCTCTCCGGCATTCACCTGTCGATAGCTAAAGGAGAGTACGTCGCCATGTCGGGTCCGTCGGGCTGCGGCAAATCCACGCTGCTCTCGATCATCGGACTACTCGATACACCGACAGGCGGACGCTATTCGCTGAATAGCAAGACGGTCGAGAATCTTGATTTCGCGGAGCGGTCGCGGATTCGCAATCAGGAGATTGGATTTATTTTTCAAAGTTTCAACTTGATTGGCGATCTGACCGTCTACGAGAACGTCGAACTGCCGCTGACTTATCGTCAAAAAATGCCGGCTGCGGGCCGCAAGGCGCGGGTGATGGAGGCGCTGGATCGCGTCGGCATGGCGCATAGAGTGCGGCATTATCCTTCGCAGTTATCGGGCGGCCAGCAGCAACGCGTGGCGGTGGCGCGGGCTCTGGGTGGGAAGCCATCCATTCTGCTGGCTGACGAGCCTACGGGAAATCTCGATTCGCGCAACGGCGAAGCGGTGATGGAACTCTTGCAGGAACTTCACCGCGAGGGCGCGACGATCTGCATGGTGACACACGACCCGCGTTTCGCGAAACATGCGCAGCGCGAGGTGCATTTGTTTGACGGGAAGGTTGTTGCGGAAGAAGAGTTGAAGAAACTGCTGGCGGAGACGAGCGCATGAGTGGGCTGTTGCGAGATCTTCGATATGCTGCGCGGCAACTGCGTAAGAATCCGGGGTTTACCGCGGTTGGGGTGATCGCGCTGGCGTTGGGCGTCGGCTTATCGACCACTATCTTCAGCATTTTTTATAACGGCGTGCTCAATCCCTATTGGATCTTCTCGCTGGCGGCTCTATCCGTGCGCATTGTGAAGTCGCAGCTTTGGGGTATATCGGCCTTCGACGTGGGAACATTTCTAATCGCTCCACTTGCTCTGATGGCGACCGGCTTGCTTGCTTCGTATATCCCCGCTCGCCGGGCTACAAGAGTCGATCCCATGGTCGCACTGCGGCATGAGTGAGGAGGACAAATGAAAGGACTGCTTCACAATTTTCGCTACGCGCTGCGGCAGATGCGCAAGAACCCAGGATTTACTTTTGTCGCGGTGATTACACTGGCCCTGGGCATTGGTGCGAATACGGCGGTCTTCAGCGTGATGGATGCGGTTCTGTCACGAATGCTGCCGGTACGCGATCCGGGGCGGCTTTACTATCTGCAGATCGCGAGCGGGGGCCAGCCGCGGGGAGCGCGCAATACGGGAAACGGAGACACGTCGTTTTCGCAGCCCGTGTTTGAAGCGCTCCGCCAGCGCAACGATGTGTTCGATGATGTCATCGGTTACGTTCCGCTTGCCATCGGCAAGGTCGCGGTGCGCTACGGGGAGACGCCGGAAGCGGCAGAGGGTGACGAAGTCAGTGGAAATTTTTTTTCTGGTTTGACGGCCGGAATATCGCGAGGCCGTGGATTTTCGCTGGAGGACGAGAGAGGCCACTCCCCAATAGCTGTGATCAGCCGTGACTATTGGAGGCGGCGTTTTGCTGAGAACCCGGCGGTTCTCGGTACAACTCTCTTCGTCAAGAATGTGCCTTTCACGATCGTCGGAATTGCTGCGCAGGGGTTTCGCGGGCTCGAACCGGCAACGTCAACTGACTTTTGGATTCCGTTACAAAGCCGAGCGGATTTGAATGCCTGGGGAAATGCCGCCGGGGAAGACAGCCTTTATGCACCGAAATGCTGGTGTATGCCGCTGGTGGTCCGCCTCAAACAGGGCGTTACACCGGAGCAGGCGCAGAATGCATTGCAATCTACATTTGGGGAAGCGGCGAAGATAGGAGTCGGCACGATTGATCCGAAGGAGTGGCAGCCGCTGCTGAATTTTGATCCGGCGAGAGGCATTCGGGGCTTCAACCAGCAATACAAGCAGCCTGTACAAATATTGATGGGATTGGTGCTGCTGGTGTTGCTGATCGCTTGCTCCAATGTGGCATTGCTGATCATGGCGCGTAATGAGGCGAGGCAGCGAGAGTTTAGCCTGCGCATGGCGGTGGGGGCAGAGCGAGGACATCTTTTTCGCCAGCTCTTAACTGAGAGTTCGCTACTGGTGGTAGCGGGAGCGGGGCTCGGCTGGGCGTTCGCGATTCTGGCCACGGACGCGCTGGCGGCGTGGTCGGGAATTGAGACTGGCCTCGCGCCCAATGGCAGCGTGTTGCTTTTCACTTTGGGGATTTCGGCGGTCAGCGCGCTGGCCTTTGGCATTGCGCCGCTGTGGATTGCGCTCCGGGCACCGGTTTCCGGCGTGCTGCGGGCCACTGCAACCAACATGACGCAAGACTGGCGCCGCGCTTTCAGCGGAAGAGTGCTTATGTCGGCACAGATAGCGGTCTGCATGTTGCTGCTCGTCTCGGCCATGCTTTTGTTGCGCACTCTTCGAAATTATGAGACGCAAGACCTAGGTATGCGCGCCGACGGTCTGCTGGTTTTTGGAGTCACTCCTCAGAATGCGCGCACCGCCCCGGAGACGCTGACGTTCTATCGCACCCTGCTCGAACGGATTCGCACGGTACCGGGCGTTGAATCCGCCACGCTTATGGAGAACCGTCTCGGCTCGGGATGGAGCAGCAACAATGATGACGATGATCTCGATGGCGTCTCGCTTAAGGGAAGATTTAGTTCAACGCTGGTACGAAGCAATGACGTTGGGCCTGATTATTTTCACGTGCTCGGAGTTCCTCTCCTGGAAGGCCGCGATATCACTGACGCGGACACTCCATCGTCTTTGCCAGTTGTCGTGGTGAATGAGACGTTCGTAAAAAAGTTCTTACCTAAAACAAATCCACTTGGGCATAAGTTTCGCGATAACAGAACCATCATTGGAGTTGCGAAGGACAGCAAGTACAGAGCTGTCGGCGAGTTGCCCATACCTATGGCTTATTTCCCCACCTTCCAGACGCTGGACCGGGGCGACACCATGCACATTGAGGTGAGAGTGAATGGCGAACCTCTGAACCTGCTGCCAACAATTCGACAGGTGGTTCATGGCATTGACCCCAACGTTCCGCTGGAAAAGCCGATGACACAGGTTGCACAGTTCGAGCAGTCTTACTCGCAGCCGAAGATGTTTGCGAGGCTGGGAGGATTTTTCGGCGGGCTCGCGGCGCTGCTGGTGGCGACAGGACTTTACGGCACATTGTCTTACCGGACAAATCGCCGCACGGCCGAAATCGGAACGCGCATGGCGCTCGGCGCTCAACGTGGCCAAGTACTTTGGATGGTTATGCGCGAGAGCCTGTTTATTAGCTGTATTGGCACTGCGGTAGGGCTACCCCTTGCGATTGTATGCGTGCGCTTTTTGAATTCGATGCTCTATGAGCTGTCTGCTTTCGATCCACTGAGTTTTGTGGTCGCAACAGGCTCCGTCGCGCTCGTTGCCGGTGTAGCCGCGTTCCTGCCAGCTTGGCGCGCGGCCAAGGTCGATCCCATGGTGGCGTTGAGGTACGAGTGAGGAGACAGCAATGACCGGACTATTCCAAGATATTCGCTACGCTCTACGCCAGATGATGAAGAGCCCTGGCTTCACTGCGATTGCGATCATCACGCTGGCGCTTGGAATCGGCGCTACCACTGCAGTATTTAGCGTGGTTGATGAAGTGTTATTGCATCCGCTTCCCTATCCGGATTCGGACCACCTTGTAAAAGTCTCGCAGACCTTCGGGGGGATATTGACCGACGATGCCTCCCCTGCCAATTATCTGGACTGGGTCGCACAAAACGAAGCTTCACAAGAACACGCTTTCGCCTACATGGCAGCGTCTCGCGGATGGCCGGCGAGCTTATCGAGCGGAGATCGTCCCGAGCGTGTTAGGGGCACGATGGCTACACCGAATTTTTTTCCTTTGTTCGGAGTAAATCCGATTCTCGGACGCGGCCTTGAGGCGAGCGATGCTCAGCCCGGTAACGATCACGTTGTGGTGCTTGGGTACGGCGTGTGGCAACGCTACTTCGCGGCCGATCGCGGGATCGTTGGCCGCAGCGTCCGGCTCAATGGCGAGCAGTACACCGTTCTCGGCGTGATGCCGTTGAACTTTTCTCCGGATGAGTATGGCGAGCTTTGGGTGCCGTCGCCGTGGGGTGTGCCTACTCATCCTTTAGCGCCTGACAAAGATCCACGCCAATTCCGGGATAGAAATTATCTCGAAACCTGGGCGCGAACGAAGCCCGGAGTTACCTTACAGCAAGCTCATGCCGAGCTTGATACCATCGGCCGCCGCCTGGAGAAAGAATATCCAGATTCGAATGACAAGACTGGGGTCAGTTTTCTGCCGCTGCATGACTATGTTGTCGGCGATATCCGTCCGATTCTTCTGGTTCTGCTGGCGGCGGTGATTTTCGTGCTTCTGATCTGCTGCGCCAATGTTGCCAATCTTCTTCTGGCCCGGGCCACGGCGCGCGCCAAAGAAATTTCGATCCGAACAACCCTGGGAGCGAGCCGGCAGCGTCTTCTCCGACAGTTGCTTACTGAAAGTATTCTGCTCGCGTTATTGGGGGGAATTCTCGGGCTTCTACTGGCGGTCATAGCCGTTCCGTCGCTCCTGGCATTGAGTCCGCCGGACATCCGCGAATTCAGGCAGATTGGGATCAATCGTGAAGTGCTGGCGTTCAGTTTCCTGGCGTCACTAATTTGCGGAGTTGCGTTCGGCCTGATTCCCGCTCTGCAAGGGTCGCGCTCGAACCCCAACGAATCGCTCAAGGAGGGTGAGCGTGGGAGCACAGCAAATCGCGGACGAACCCGTTCTGCGCTGGTGATCGCCGAAGTGGGACTTTCATTGATCCTGCTGGTTGGAGCAGGGCTGCTGGTCAAGAGTTTCGCGCGGCTCATGAATGTTAATCCGGGGTTCGATCCAGATCATCTCTTGACCTTCACAATTGGCCTTCCGTCCTCTGCCGATCCCGTTCAGCAACTGATGTTTTACGAACAAGTGATAGAACGCCTTCAGTCGTTGCCAGGAGTGAAGGCTGTGGGCGCGGTCAGCAGGTTGCCGCTGGTTGGAGGCAACAGTTCACGCAGTTTCAGTGTTCCCGGGGACGCAAACGGTTACAGTGCGGATATTCGCGTCAGCAGCGCAGATTATTTCCGCACCATGGGGATTCCGTTGCTGAAGGGCCGCAGCTTCAACGAGAGCGACGTCGGCAGCTCGTTCAACGTCGCGATCATCAACGAGGCTCTGGCGCGCACCGTTTTTCCGGGACAAGATCCGATCGGCAAGCAGATCACTAATTTCGGGTCGGCCCCGAATTTTTTGACGCTGCAGATCATAGGCGTTGTTGGAAATGTACGGCACGTCGGGCTCGATACAGCTCCTCGATCCGAGATTTACCAGATGCTCGGCCAGGCGCAATGGCCATCGATGTTTGTGGCGATGCGGAGCGCAACGTCCGATCCCACGACCCTAACGTCGGCGGCACAGAGTGCGGTCTGGAGCGTGAACCATGATGTCCCTCTCGCGAACATCCGCACCATGCAGGATGTCATTGCCAATTCCGTTCAACGAAGAAGGTTCGGCATGTTGCTGCTCACCTTGTTCGCCGCGGTGGCCATGCTGCTGGCGGCCATCGGACTCTACGGAGTCATGTCTTACTCGGTCGCGCAGCGCACGAAAGAAATCGGTATTCGCATGGCTTTGGGAGCTCGTCGCCCCGACGTGCTGGCGCTAGTGGTGAAGCAAGGAATGGCACTGGTTTTTATAGGGATCGCCGCCGGCATCATTCTGTCGCTGGCAACGACGCGGCTGATCTCAGGGATGCTCTTCGGGATCACAGCAACCGACCCTCTGACTTTCGCTGGAGTCGTCCTGCTGCTCGGCGCTGTGGCGTTCCTCGCGAACTACCTGCCAGCACGGCGAGCGGCGTGCGTCGATCCAATGGTTGCGCTGCGGTACGAGTAAGGAGGACGGATGAACGGATTGCTTCAGGATCTCCGCTACGCTTTGCGCCAACTGCGAAAGTCGCCCGGGTTCGCAACGGTCGCGATACTTACCCTTGCGCTCGGTATTGGTGCGAACACGGCAATTTTCAGCTTGCTCGATCAGGCGCTTCTGCGCAGCCTTCCTGTGAAGGATGTGGATCGTCTGGTGATTTTGAAGTATGAAGGCAGCAACACTGGACGCCTTGAGTCGCGGACGGATGGAAAGTTTTATTTTTCCTACCCTATGTATCGCGATCTGCGCGACCACAACTCTGTTTTCAGCGGGCTGATTGCCACGGACTGGGCGCAGGTCGGAGTGCAATGGCACAACCAGCCTGATCTGGTAGCGGCGGAATTGGTCTCGGGCAATTACTTCGATGTTCTCAGCCTGCAGCCTGCGCTAGGGCGGTTATTTGTTGCCGCGGATGATCTCGCTCCGGACGCGAATCCTGTAGTTGTATTGAGTTTCAGCTATTGGCAGCGTCGCTTTGGCACGGACCCGGGAATCTTGAACCAGAACATTCTGGTGAATGGACAACCCTTCACGGTTGTGGGAGTTGCGCCGCCCGGTTTTCACAGCATTGTGGTCGGCGATACTCCCGATGTGTTCGTGCCCATGATGATGAAGGCCGAGGTTATACCCGGGCCCAAGGATCTTGACGACCGTCGTTCCAGCTGGCTGAACATCATCGGAAAGCTGAAACCGGGAACCAGCCGCGAACACGCGGAGGCAGGCATCAATCCTTTATGGTATTCGACCAGATCCGATGAACTGAAAGAAATTAAAGGTGTCTCGGAGAGTTTCCGCGATCGCTTTGTGTCCAAATCGCATTTATTCGTTCTCGACGGTGCCAGGGGATTCTCTCCGCTCCGCAGCGATATCCAGATGCCGCTGCTGATTGTGATGGGCATGGTTGGGCTGGTGGCTCTGATGGCATGCGCGAATGTAGGAAGTTTGCTGCTCGTCCGTGCAGCTGGTCGGGTCCGTGAAATGTCGGTGCGTTACGCCCTGGGCGCAAAACGGAAGCGGGTCATCCAGCAATTGCTGGTAGAAGGATTGCTGCTCGGCGTCGGCGGTGGATTGTTCGGCATGCTGCTGGCGCCGCGAGTCTCGGGCCTATTGATCAATATGATCTGGAGCGGAGGAACGGGCGATCTTCCTTTTTCGTCCAAGCCCGATCTGCGGATTATGCTCTTCAATTGTGCATTGGCGTTACTTGCCAGTCTTCTTTTCAGTCTAGCGCCAGCGGCGCAGTTCTGGCGCCCCGATCTGGCACCTGCGCTGAAGCAACAAGGAATGACTGCCAGAAGCGGTTCACTCCGCTTCCGTCGCGTGTCGGTCGCACTACAGATTGGGCTGAGCCTGATGTTGCTGGTTGGCGCGGGTCTGTTCGTACGCACGTTGCGCAATCTCAAGTCGCTTAATGCGGGATTTGCGACCGATCATCTGCTGACGTTCGGGGTTGACCCCAGACTGGCGGGCTATGAACCGGCTCGCACCTTTGCACTTTACCAAAGAGTCTTCGAAACATTGAAAGGCTTGCCTGGAGTTCGGTCTGTTGCCGCGACCAGCGATCCCGAGTTAGCGAGTGACAACGAAACAGGAAACATCACTATCGCCGGGTATACCGAAAAATCAGATCAGGAGATGAACGTCGAGCAGCCGAACGTGAGCGCCGACTATCTTTCGACGCTCCAGATGCCTTTGGTGGCGGGCCGGGCATTCACTGAACAAGACTCGGCTGGATCGCAGCAGGTGGCTGTAGTCAACGAAAGCCTGGCGCGCCATTTCTTCGGAGATCCTCAGCAGGCGCTTGGGCACTACCTCGGGAACGGCGGCGGCGCGGGAGTAAAGACGGACGTGGCCATCGTTGGGGTGGTAAAAGACGCGAAGCATGCCGGCCTTCGAGAGGACATCGCGCGCACAGTGTTCCGGCCCTATGTTCAGTCGCCGGAGCCGCGCGCGATGACATTCTATGTCCGCACATGGCAGCAGCCCGAAAGCGCGGAGAGTACGATCCGCCATGCCATGCAGACGCTCGACCCCAATTTGGTGCTCGACACTTTCCGGACCATGGACGAACAGATCGACCAAAGCCTGACTGCTGAACGGGTAATCGCGTTGCTGGCGTCAGGGTTTGGAATTCTTGCAGCGCTCATGGCTGCGGTGGGTTTGTACGGAGTTCTGGCATATTCAACTACCCAGAGAACGAGTGAGATTGGCATTCGCATGGCGCTTGGCGCGACCCGCACTTCCGTGGTCAGGATGGTGTTGTTTGAAGTGCTGTGGCTGGCAGGAATCAGTATTACAGTCACCTTGCCTCTGTCGTTGCTGCTGATGCGCGCTGTGCGTAGCCAATTGTTCGGTATTTCGAGCAGTGACCCGCTAACGCTGTTCTTGATGACCATGGTCGTGATTTTGGTCGCGCTTGCATCCGCGATGTTGCCGGCTCGACGGGCGGCACGAGTGGAACCGATGAGCGCATTGCGCTACGAGTAACGAGGACGCATGAACGGATTGCTGCAAGATCTACGCTATGCTGCGCGGCGGTTGCGTAAGTCGCCTGGGTTTGTGACGGTTGCGATTCTTACGCTCGCACTCGGCATCGGCGCGAATACGGCAATTTTCAGCTTGCTCGATCAAGCAGTGCTCCGCAGGCTTCCCGTTAACGAGCCGAACCGGCTTGTCGTGCTGAGATTTTCTGGTGATACTTCCGGTCATTCTTCTCCCCGCGGCGATGATTACCTGGATTTTTCCTATCCCATGTATCGCGATCTGCGCGACCGCAACTCTGTTTTCAACGGCACGATTGCGACCGCTTTCGCCCAAGTCGGTGTGCAATGGCACAACCAGCCTGAACTCGCCGACGCAGAGTTGATTTCTGGCAACTATTTCGATGTGCTGGGTGTGCAGGCGGCATTAGGCCGTCTGATCGTCCCTTCGGATGATCTTGCGCGAGAAGCCAGTCCGGTTGTGGTGCTGGGGTTCGATTATTGGCAACGCCGATTTGGCGCTGATCCGCGCGTTCTGAACCAGAGCATTTCAATCAACGGCCATCCCTTCACCATCATTGGCGTCGCACAGCCAGGTTTTCAGAGCGCTGCGAGGGGAGATGATCCTGCAATCTTCACGCCCATGACGATGAAGCCGGAGATCACTCCCGGTCGAGACGATCTGGAGGATCGGCGTTCAAGGTGGCTGACCATCATTGGACGATTGAAGCCCGGCCCCAGCAACGAGCAAGCAAGGGCTGCAGCTCAGACGGGAATCGATCCGCTGTGGCACTCGATCCGCGCCGAGGAACTAAGCCTGATGGGTCACAGCTCACAGCGTTTCCGCGACGCCTTTCTCACCAATTCACATTTATTCCTTGATGACGGATCGGGAGGAGTGCCCATCCATGGCACCGTTCCCACGACATTGCTGGTGGTGATGGCCATGTGCGGCTTGATGATGCTGATGGCTTGCGTAAATGTCGGAGGCTTATTTCTGGTGCGGGTAGCGGCACGCAACCGCGAAATCTCTGTGCGTTACGCCCTCGGCGCGAAACGCGGCCGAATCGTTCAGCAATTGCTGGGTGAAGGCATGTTGTTGGGCCTGGCAGGCGGGGTCGCCGGGATTGTGCTGGCGCCGCAGATCTCCGCGCTACTGATCCGCACAATATGGTCCAAATCCCCCGGTCTCTCTTCTCGCCTCGATTTGCGCATGCTTGCCTTCAACTTCGCCCTTGCGCTGCTGGTGAGCCTGTTATTCAGCCTCGCGCCCGGGCTGCAATTCCGACGCCCCGACGTAACGGTTACGCTCAAACAACAGGTGGCGGGAATCGCAGGCGGGCCGCGCCGTTTGCGGCAGGCGTCGGTTGTCGTGCAGATCGGGTTGAGCCTTCTGCTGCTGGCCGGAGCCGGCCTGTTCGCACGCACGCTGCGTAATCTCAGGATGCTTGACGTGGGTTTTGCAACCGACCATCTGGTTACCTTCACGATCGAGCCACTCTTAGCCGGATATCAACTGGATCAGAGCGCGGAACTCTACGACCGGATATTGGAAACGCTATCTGCACTGCCGGGTGTGCGCTCCGTCGCCGCCACGACCGATCCGGAATTGGCCAACACCAATTCAAGCTCCAATATCAGCGTTGCCGGATACCGCGCTGCGGATGGCGAAGACATAAATCACATGAATGTGGAATGGGCATACGTGAGTTCAGGCTATTTTTCGACGCTGAAAATGCCGCTGCTGGCTGGTCGCGAACTGACCGATCAGGATCGCGCAGGTACACAGAAAGTTGCCGTAGTGAATGAGAGTTTTGCGCGCCACTTCTTTTCACAGCCACAAAATGCGATCGGTCAATACTTCGGTGAGGGCGCCGGGACGGTTCCGATCGACATACAGATCGTTGGAGTGGTCGGAGACACAAAGCATACAACTCTTCGCGGCGATATTCACCGCACGGTCTTCACGCCCTTTCTGCAGGACCAGCAACATTTGCAGGACTTCGGGCTGGGTCAAAAGACGCTTTACGTTCGCACGTGGCAATCTCCGGAAAGCACCGAGGACACGATCCGCCAGGCGATGCAGACACTCGACCCGAACCTAGTGCTGAACAAATTCCGCACCATGCAGGAACAGATCGATAAGGATTTAAACGGCGAGCGCGTGATTGCCTTCCTGGCCTCAATCTTCGGCATACTGGCGGCTCTCATGGCCGCGATCGGAGTATACGGAGTTCTCGCCTATTCCACCGCGCAGCGCACTCGCGAAATCGGTGTCCGGATTGCGGTTGGCGCTACTCGAGCCGCAATCGTGCGCATGGTCATGGTTGAAGTGCTTGCGCTGGCAGGCATCGGCATCGCACTCGGCTTGCCACTGTCGCTGCTATTCGGCCGAGCGGTTCGCAGCGAATTATTTGGAATTTCAAAGAGCGATCCGCTGACCTTTGGCATCGTGATCGTCCTAGTAGCGGTGGTTGCGTTTGTGGCCGCGGCACTGCCTGCCCGCCGCGCGGCCAAGGTCGATCCGATGGTGGCGCTGCGTTATGAGTGAATTGAATTTGTATCAATCGGGAGTGAGATGATCCAACTGAAAAATATCGAGCGCAGCTATAAGACCGGCGCCGGCCAGACATGGGTTCTTCGGCGCGTCAACCTGGAGATTCAGCAAGGCGAGTTCATCACGGTTATGGGGCCTTCGGGTGCGGGGAAATCCTCTCTGTTGAATGTCCTCGCTTTGCTGGACGATCAGTGGAAGGGCGAATATTGGTTCCGCGAGCAGGCTGCGCATGCCATGAAGAGGAAGGAACGCGCGGAGTTGGCGAAGAAGAATGTTGGCATGGTGTTTCAGAGTTACCACCTGCTCGACGATCTCACGGTGCAGGAAAATATCGACCTACCGCTTTCCTACAAAGACATTCCGCGCAGCCAACGGCAGAGCCTGGTGGCTGACGTACTTGATCGTTTCCAGATTGTTGCCAAGAAAGATCTGTATCCCAGCCAGCTTTCTGGCGGTCAGCAACAACTGGTTGGGATCGCACGCGCGGTCATCCATAAGCCTGCATTGCTGCTCGCTGACGAACCGACAGGCAATCTGCATTCGAGCCAAGCCAAGGAGATCATGGAGCTCTTTCGAGAGTTGAATCAGGATGGAACAACGATCGTGCAGGTTACACACTCCGAAACAAACGCTGGCTACGGAACTCGCACTATCCAATTGCGCGATGGCTGGCTGGTGGGTGATACGGCCAATCCAAATCTAAACCTAGAGACGGACCCAAGCGATGCGGCGGTGAATCGATGAAGATCTGTTTCCGCGCAAGGTTCCGCGAAATTTCGCGGATGGCGGCGCTGCTTATGCTTATTGCAGGTGCGGCACAAACGCAGGTACGAACTCCACCTGCGCTGGAAATGCCCAAATCGCGGAATCCACTCAGTCCCTACATGGCTGAGCGTGTGCCGGAGCCAGCGCTTACGAATTCTCCGCGGCTCGACGGGCTGATTCGCGATGGCAAGCTCTACTTATCGCTTAAGGATGCGCTTGACCTTGCGTTGGAGAACAATCTGGATCTGGCCATCGCTCGCTATAACCTACCGATTGCTGATACGGATTTGCTCCGCACCAAGGCAGGCGGAAGTTTTCGCGGCGTCAATACTGGCGTGGTGCAAGGAACTCCCGGCGGAGGAGTTGGGGGGTATGGCGCGGGAGCGCCGGGAGCGGGCGCAGGAGGCACGACTGGCGGCGCCGGTGGCGCTGGCGCTGGCGCATCGGGATTGGTGCAATCCACTTTAGGTGTGGGAACTCCCGTGTCGTCATATGATCCATCCCTTAGCGTGAATATGGGGATCGAGCACCTGACGTTGCCACAGTCGAGCGCGGTACTCTACAACGTTCCGTCTCTGCAGCTGAATACGACGCAAGTCAACGCCCTCTACACGCAGGCTTTTTCGACTGGCACTTCGATTTCTTTTGCATTCGATAACAATCGTCAGACGACTAATAGCCCGGAAATCTTTTTGTCTCCGGCTTTGAATACTTACTATCGTTTCACTTTCCAACAGCAGTTACTCGCGGGATTTGGCTTTGGCCCGAACCTGCGTTACCTACGGATCGCCAAGAACAACAAGAAGATCTCCGATATTGCCTTTAAAGATCAGGTAATTGCCACGATCACGCAAATCGAGAATATTTATTGGGATCTGGTTAGCGCCTATGAGCAGGCGCGCGTGAATGAGCAATCTCTCGCCTTTGCCAATCAGACTCTAGAGAATGCGAAGAAACAATTGCAATTGGAGAGTATTCCGGAAATGGATGTGATGAAGGCGGAAGCCGAGGTTTCGAAGCGTGACCAGGATTTGACGGTGGCGCGAACGAATCTGCAGTTGCAGGAATCATTGATAAAGAATGCGCTCACCAAGAGTCTCGATGATCCGACTCTGGAAGAAATGCCGGTCGTGCCGATGGATCGCATGCAGGATACTAATACCGAAGCAGACATGACGGAGCCAATCCTCGATCTGATTGCAGCAGCGCTGCGGGATCGTCCCGAACTGCTGGAAACCGATGTTGATTTGGCAAACCGGCAAATTAGCCGTCAGGCCGCAAGGAATGCGCTTTTGCCTACACTTTCTCTGGTTGGTTTTTACGGCGGGAGTGGTCTTGGAGGATTGTCAAACCCACCTGGCAACTCCAGCGTTACACCCGGCACTCCGTCCGATCTGGCGGGGAGCTGGCAAAATGCGTTTAACAACTCGTCCCCCGACTATTTCGTCGGCCTCAACCTTAATATTCCTTTTCGCAACCGTGTCGCTAAGGCTGACCAGTACCGCTCCGAGTTGGAGTATCGCCAGGCCAGCGTGCGTAAGGAGCAGTTGAGAAAGCAGATTCGAATCGAGGTGCGGAACGCACAATATGCGCTGGAACAATCACGCGCAAGGGTTCAATCTGCCCGCAAGGCAAGGGATTTAGCCGATCGCACGTTCACGATCACAAGGAAAGAACAGGATCTGGGATCGGGATCGAATTACCAGACCATGACGGCACAGCGTGATCTTTCGGAGGCGGAACTCGACCTGGTGAACGCCATGACTACCTACCAGAAGGCCAGAGTTGAACTTGATCGCGCTACGGGCGCAACTTTGGAACATAATGGAGTCCTGATACAGGATGCGGTCACCGGCAAGGTTACCGCGCCGGCTCCATAACGACTCCATAGCAAATGCCAACATCGGCCAAGCCGCAAGATGTCCGTCCGCTCGCTCCTTCCGACGCGGCAGTTCATCCTTACGAGAAACGCGCCCCTCGCATTCTGGCGGCGGACGATCAACCGCACATCCTCGAAGCTCTTCAGCTTCTACTTCATCCGCAGGGCTATCGCTTGGAAAGCGCTAAATCACCGCGCGAGGTCAAGGAGGCGCTGGCGACGGAATCTTATGACGCGCTGTTGATCGATCTTAACTACACGCGCGACACCACTTCTGGCCGCGAAGGTTTGGACCTTCTTTCGGAAATCGTGGCGCTCGACAGCAATCTTCCGGTCATCGTCATGACGGCGTGGGGCAATGTCGAACTGGCGGTTGAAGCCATGCGTCGCGGCGCGCGAGACTTCATCCAAAAGCCCTGGGAGAACGAACGCCTGCTTGCCATTTTGCGAACGCAAATCGAATTGCGGCGCGCGCTGCAACGCGCGGAACGACTGGCAGCGGAGAATCGCCTATTGCAAGCGCAAGGGCGCCCGGAATTTATCGCTGCGTCGTCTTCCATGCAGCCCGTTTTGGAGGCGATTGCGCGAGTTGGTCCCTCCGACGCGAATATCCTTATTACGGGCGAACATGGCAGTGGCAAGGAAGTGGTCGCGCAAACGCTGCATGCACTTTCTTCACGTGCCTCACGTCCGCTGGTTGCGGTGAATACGGGTGCATTGGCCGAGGGATTATTCGAAAGCGAACTTTTCGGCCATGTGAAGGGTGCCTTCACTGACGCTCGGACCGATCGCATCGGGCGCTTCGAATTGGCCGACGGCGGCACGATTTTCTTGGACGAAATCGGAAATGTGCCCATCCGTCAGCAGGCAAAATTACTGCGGGTGCTCGAATCTGGCGAAATCGAACGATTGGGGGCGTCACGATCGAAGAAGGTCAACGTGCGGCTAATCTCGGCCACGAATACTGATCTTCAGGCTGCATGCTCCGCGGGACAGTTTCGCGAGGATCTGCTCTTTCGGCTCAATACTGTTGAGATTCATGTGCCGCCACTACGCGAACGACGCGAAGATATTCCAACGCTCGCCATTCATTTTCTCCGACGGTATGCGTCCCGCTATCGCCGCGAAATCGATGGATTCGATGCTTCCGCACTGCAAGCGATGGCGCAATATTCCTGGCCCGGCAACGTTCGCGAGCTCGAACACACACTTGAACGCGCCGTACTGATGTGCCGCGGGCGGGAGATTCAACCCGCCGACCTCGGCCTGAATATGCAGCGGCCGCAAGCTCAGAACCTCGAAGAGCTTAGCCTGGAGGCAGTGGAAGCGGTCCTGATTCGAAAAGCACTGCAACGTTTTCAGGGAAACATAAGCCAGGCGGCCGAAGCCTTAGGGCTAAGCCGGGGTGCGCTTTATCGGCGCATGGAAAAGTATGGCCTCTAGTCCGCCGACCAGCGGCAAGGATTCAATACGTAAAGTTCCTCGCAAGCGAGTTCGCCTCCTCTATGAACATCGCATCAGCCTCTATTCACTCTTTGTCGCGTTACCGGGAATGGTGGTCAGCGGCATTCTTATCTGGTTGCAGCCATGGTCTACTGAGTCGAAGTTAGCTCTTTTATTTGCGGAATTATTTGTCTGGTGGATGCTGGCCCTCGCCTTGCACGGACAGACGGTTCGGCCTTTGCAGACCTTGGCAAACGTTGTGGCGGCGCTTCGCGAAGAAGATTATTCGTTCCGCGCGCGCGGTGCGATCGCGGACGACGCATTGGGGGAGCTTTCGCTTGAAGTTAACGCGCTAGCAGATCTACTTGCGGATCAGCGCATTCGCGCCATCGAAGCAACTGCGTTGTTGCGGCGTGTCGTGGAAGAAATCGATGCTCCGTTATTTGCGTTTGATCCGGACCGAGTGCTTCGACTGGTGAATCCCGCGGGGGAAAAACTTCTCCAGCAAGCGGCCGTTCGCCTCCTGGGACGAACTGCCGATGAAATCGGTCTGGCTGATTGCTTCAGTGTAGCGAGTGAGGGACTGGTGGCTTTACCGGCTAACAGTTCGGGCAACAGTTCGAGCGCTCGCTGGTTAGTGCGACAAAGTACGTTTCGGGAAAAAGGCGTGCCGCATACGCTGGTTGTCTTGTCGGATGTAAGCCGAGCACTCCGCGAGGAAGAGCGTAGCGCGTGGCAACGGTTGATTCGCGTGCTCGGGCACGAGCTTAATAATTCGCTGGCTCCGATCAAGTCGATCGCAGGAAGCCTGGGCAGTCGTCTCGCGGATACGGAATTAAATCCTGAGCACCGACGAGACTTCGAACGCGGGCTGGCCATCATCGAAGATCGCACCGGCTCGCTCAATCGGTTTCTTCAGGCTTATCGGCAATTGGCGCAGATGCCTCCTCCTACAATTACGAAAGTTGCGCTGCTCCCAATCGTCGAGCGGGTTGCGTTTCTTGAGACCCGACTGCAAGTAGAGGTTGCCCACGGTCCGGATGTAATGGTAATGGTGGACGTCGACCAGATCGAGCAGATGTTGATTAACTTAATACGCAATGCGGTCGAAGCTGCGCTGGAGCCATTTTCTGATAACAGTCTGAACTCATTAAGGGACGCAGAAAACCGGAAGTCGCAGGTAACCTTAAATTGGACGGCTGAAAATCAAAGCGTTGTCTTAATCATCGACGATAACGGGCCGGGACTTCTGAATCCGAGCAATGCATTCGTCCCGTTTTATACGACAAAGCCCGCTGGCAGCGGCATAGGGCTGGCGTTGTCGCGCCAGATTGCCGAAGCACACGGAGGCTCGATTGAACTGACCAACCTGAACGGAAAAAGAGGCTGCCGGGTCCGCGTGAGATTGCCTTGCATTTAGCGTGCACTCATCACCGACAATTTCACGCTTGCGCGCAACATGTTACTGGATCGGCATTCGCCCGGTCTTCTTCCGTTTCCTCGCTTAGAGACGCAGCGTCGCAGATCTCGAAGACAGACTCTAATTTCGTGATCCTCAGCAACTCGCGCACCGGTGCTGTTGGACTCAGGAGTTTTAAATAAACGCCAGCGGCTTGTAAAGAAATCAGAACGCCGATTCCCGCCGCGTCAATTGCGCCAACCTCTCGCAGATCGAGAACGACAGTCCGGCCATGTTGCTGGACAGCTGCACACAAAAGCGTTGTCTCCTCGCCACGGACAAGCCGGCCGGAACATTGCAAAATCACGGCATCGCTCGAATTTCTTATAGTTACATTCAGCATATTCAATCCTCCTGACACTGCGGTTGAGGGAATGCCTTTCTCGAAGAGGAGATCATTCTAGGCGAATAAAAAGCGAATTTCAAGACAAAATCAAGTGGCCTGTAACGACTTGATTCTCTTTAGCTTGGACCTTGGGCTTGGACCTTTGGATCTACCGTCGGCGGCCCAAATGGACCACAGCGGCCGCGCATATTTTGACGGAACTTCTCACGTTCCTCGGGAGTCATGTGCTCCCACCGCTCCATCATGCGCTTCCGCCAATGCATGCGCCCGCCATGCCGGCCGTGAAATCCACCGAACAGGATCTTGCTCAGGATCAAAAGGCCAACCGCTTGCCAGAAATGGATCGGGTGCAGACCGAAGATAATCGGCATGAGCCAATTCCAGAGGCTCATCACTACAAATCCAAAGACACCGACGAACAGAACCGCAAACAACGCCACTTTTATTACCTTCACAATTCGATTACTTTTCATTTTTCTGACCTCATTCTTACTGACCTTGTGTTTACTGCCCTCATGCCTTCCTGAAATCGTTATAGATAGCCTGTAGCCGCTCGCGCAGATGCTGTACTGCGTAATGTTTCCGCGACAACAGCGTGTTCACGCTGACATCGGTTTGTGCAGCGATCTCTTTGAAGCTGTATCCCATCAACTCATGAGCGACGAATACGTCGCGCTGCTCATCCGGCAACTCCTCCAGAGCGGCGTCCAGTTCTTCCAGCAACACACTCCGTGTATATGCCGCGTCCGGCCCGGCATCCGGCGCGGGGAGCAGATCTTCCAGTTGAAAGACTTCCCCGTCCTCTGTGAGCACATCCGGCTCGCGCCTCAGCGCTTCACGCTGCCTTTTCCGAAATAGATCGGTGATGCGGTTACGAGCCACGCGAAAGAGCCAGGCGGTCACCTGCTCCACCGGCTTCATCATCCGGTAGGCCTCCACGAGCTCATAGAAGACTTCCTGAAGGATGTCTTCCGCATCGCCTGGGTCGGATACGCGTCTTCGGATGAAGTTGCTAAGCCGGGCCTGCTCCCGCTCGACCGCTTCGGAGATCCGATCGTCCTGCTTAGCCATCATCCACTGTTTGCTCAGCGCCTCATCCATCTATACCTGTAGACGATTGAGCGAGACAAATATTTTAGGGAAACGGGCTCGATTATGGAGGCTAGGCCAATCTTAGACGCTGGGCGGGAAACCAGAGCGAGCAAGGATCGTGTGGTAAGTTGTGAAAATGGGAGTTTTACAGACGCAGAACGAAACTTCGAATGCGATGCGACTGATGCGAACGAGTTTGCTGGTTAATCTTCTAATCGTATTGCTCTCCCCGTTAATCAAGGGCCAATCGGGCTCCGCTGCACCGGGTCCTCTGGCACGGCCGGCTCCTCGGATTCGGGCCAGCTTACCCCCAATCATCGTGGATTTCAAAGATATTGCCGAACAGGCCGGCTTGACGGCGTTGAATGTCTCGGGCGGAGCCGACAAAAAAGACTACATACTGGAGACAACGGGCAATGGCGTCGCGATCTTCGATTATGACAACGATGGATTGATGGATATTTTCGTGGTCAACGGAACCACGCTGGACGGCAAGGGGCGAGGAGCAACATCGACAAGCCATCTGTACCACAATTTGGGAAATCTACATTTTGAAGACGTCACGGCAAAAGCCGGCCTGGACAAAGTGGGCTGGGGACAAGGGGTTTGCGCCGCCGACTACGACAATGATGGCTATACCGACCTGTTTGTCACGTACTACGGACACAGCGTTCTCTATCACAACGAAGGTAACGGCACGTTCAAAGATGTCACTGAAGCGGCCGGACTGATGGCAAATTCGGTGCGCTGGGACACGGGCTGCTCTTTTTTTGATTATGACCTCGACGGCAAACTCGATCTGGTGGTGGCGGGATACGTTGATTTCGATCAAAGCAAAATTCCCGCGCCAGGCTCCAGTGGAAATTGCCAATGGAAGGGTATGCCTGTCATGTGCGGACCGCGAGGACTTCCCACCGGCCGCAATTTTTTCTTTCACAATGATGGAACGGGAAAATTCACAGATGTTTCCGCTGCTAGTGGTATCGGCAAGTCCACCGACTGCTATGGCTTCACCGCATTAGCCTCCGATTTCGACAATGATGGTTATCCTGATTTGTATATTGCGTGCGATTCCCGACCCAGCCTGCTTTACCACAACCTGAAAAATGGAACATTTGAGGAGATCGGAATCGCATCAGGCGTTGCTCTGAATGACGCCGGCCAGGAGCAGGCGGGCATGGGCGTCGCGGTGGCGGATTACGATGAGGATGGTTACTTCGACATCGCCAAGACGAACTTCAGCGACGACGTCCCTAATCTTTATCACAACAATGGCGATTTAACTTTCACGGACCGGGTGTATGAATCCGGGCTGGGCACGCACTCGCAATTTTTGGGATGGGGAATTCAGTTTCTTGATGTTGACAATGACGGCCGCAAGGATTTGCTGGTAGTCAACGGGCACGTGTATCCCGAAGTAGAGCAAGGTTCGGCGAGCTACAAGTACCGGCAACCGCGTCTGTTTTATTGGAATGTGGGCGGCGGCGAGTTTAAGGACATTTCGGCAAACGCCGGACCTGGCATCACGGAATCATGGGCGTCGCGAGGGTCGGCGGTGGGTGATCTCGACAATGACGGGTCGCTCGAGGTGGTGATCAACAACCTGGATAGCCGTCCAAGCCTGCTCAAGAATTATGGTACGAAAAAAAATTGGCTACTGGTGCGCCCGGTAGGAGTCAAGTGCAATCGCGATGCGGTGGGCGCGCGTGTCTATGTGTATGTCGGCAACCGACGTATTTCTGGAGAAATTCAGACGGGATCAAGCTTCATTTCGCAAAATGATCCGCGCGTGCATATTGGGCTTGCCGACGATATTAGGTATGAACGGATCGAAGTGCAGTGGCCGGGTGGCGAGAGAGAAGTTTTTCCCGGAGGCAACGCGAACCAGATTGTGATTCTCAAACAAGGCGCCGGCCATCCTGTTAAAGCGAAATCCTGAATACTCGGACCTCAATGCTCCGGTTCGAGAATCAGTTTCTGCACTCGCCAGTTCAGCAATTCGCCAACGAAGAGCACATTTTCCGACGGGCATGCCATCTCGTGAATCCAGCCAAACTGTTTGAGCTGCTTGCCGGATTCGCCCAACACGCCAAGAACCTTTCCGTCTAAACTGAGCTTGTAGATCCGGCCCGGATAGCCATCCGAACTGTATAACACTTGATGTGGCGGAGGTGTGATGCAAATTGCCCATGGCGCACCAGGCGCCATGGTTTGCGTGCCTGTGATTGGCAACTCCGGTTTATTTCCGATTGCCGGCTGGGCATTCGGAGCGAGCGGGACATCGACTGTGATTTGCCTCAGGAGTTTTCCCTCTGTATCGAATACTTGTATGCGCCGATTGCCACGATCAGCGACATAGATACGATTTTCGGCGTCGACCGCGATGCTATGCGGTGTGTTGAACTGTCCCGGCTGACTGCCGGGCTCGCCCCAAGATTTGATCCAGGCGCCGTTCTTGTCTACTTTCGCGACGCGCGAATTGATATAGCCATCGCTGATATAGGCGTTGCCCGCTGAATCCCACGCCACGTCGGTGACTTGCCGGAACATGCCATCCACGGGTGGCAGCGGCGGCTTAGGATGCTTCAACGGCCCGGTCTCCTCAGCGGAGGCTTCCTGTTTGCGTCCGAAGACCATGGCGACGCGACCCTCGGGCGTGAACTTGATCACCATGTCTGAGCCTTTATCTGTGACCCATATATTGTCCTGCTTGTCGATTTTGACCGCATGGGCGTATGACCAGGCGTAAAGGTTGTGGCCGATTTCACGCAGGAACTTGCCGTTCGCATCGAACTCCAAAAGCTGCGCGGCGCTCGCGCCATATGCAGGTCCGGTTGAATTGCCGCGGGAAAAAACAAACACATGCCCCTTGGAATTAACGGCAACTCCGGCCACCTCGCCCAGGTACATGTCTGACGGAAGTTTCAGAAAATCCGGGACAGATTGAAAGCGTATCTCTGGCACCGGCAGCTGCGCGGCAGCGAAAACTGCGCTGAAGAACACAAAGAAGGTAATGACGTATTTCATGTGAGACACCGGTAGATACTTAAAGAGATTCCTAAAACGATAGCAAAACTCAGTTCGATTCGTCCGCGTCCTCAGACCACCTCATAGCACCACACCGTTCATCTTCTCCAACTTTCAGGAACAGAAACATACGATCCATTCAGCTCGCGGATTGATGGACAGCCCAGCAAGCGCAAAGTTCTCTCCACGTCGTCGCGCAGAATTTCAAGCGCACGCGAGACGCCGGACTCGCCAGCTGCGCCCAGTCCATACGCAAAGGCACGCCCGCACAAAACAGCGCGGGCTCCCATGCAAAGAGCTTTGACGACATCAGTGCCGCGACGAATGCCGCTATCCATAAGCACTTCGGCCTGTCCGCGGACGGCCTCGACCACCTCGGGCAACACCCGCAACGACGCTGGAGCACCATCAAGCTGCCGTCCACCGTGATTCGACACAACGATAGCCGACGCTCCTTCATCAACGCATCTTCGCGCATCCTCCGCCGTTAATACGCCCTTTATGACAATCGGCCCTCGCCAAAGTTCGCGGATCCATTTCAAATCCGGCCACGCGAATGCTGCCCGCCCCATAACCGTGTGCGCGTTGCCGATCCGCAAAGCCCCGCTGCCAGGAGTCACAATGTTCGGCAGCTCGGGAAGTCCTCCATCCAGCAGAAAGCGAACGAGCCATCTTGGACGCGAGAGAAACTGCGGTAGAAATGGAACCTTCGACCAGAGACTGCCTCGGAGCAACTGCTCCATGCCACCGCGCTCTTCGCGTTCGCGCAATCCGATCATCGCGCTGTCGATAGTGATCACCAGGACCTTGTAACCTACAGCCTGCGCCCGCTGCATGGCGTCTTCCGCCGCTTCGCGTCCGCCAGTCAGGTAGAGTTGATACCACACAGGGCCAGCCGAAGCAGCTTTCACATCCTCAAGACGGTGTCCAGAAACAGTCGAGAGAATATATGCCGTCCCCGCTGCTCCTGCGGCCCGCGCAGCGGCTACTTCGCCACCGGGATGCATCACCCGGCAATAACCCACCGGAGCTAGCAGAATGGGCATGGATAACTCGAAGCCCAAGACGTGGGTTCGCAAGTCACAATTTGGAATCGCAACCGCGTGTCGCGGACGAAAGGTAACTTCTTCGAACGCGCGGAGATTCTCGCGCAGTGTGAACTCCACTTCTGCGCCACCGTCGATGTAGTCGAAAACCACCTTCGGCAGTCGACGACGAGCGAGCGAGCGCAAGTCTTCGATACTGATCGCGCACGATAAATCTCTACTACGAGAAGGCTTTGTCATGCCGCGGGCACTACTACAACGTTGCTCGACGAACCAGTGCTCGACGAACTATCGACTGGCCGTCCAGCACAGCGGCTAAGCATAAATCATCACTAGAATGACGACCAAATACCCCGAACTCGCATCTTTATAAAAGCTAGCAATTAAGACCTAGAAGTAGGAAGTTTGGCGTGCTATTCCAGTCGCCGGTTTATCCTATCTATCGAACCAGAGCAGGCTTTGAAATGATTTTTGACCAACGGAGGAGAATTGTGAAAGAAAGCGTACGCGTCTTCGGCTCACTGCTGTTAAGCATCGCAGGATTTTTGTCGTCTTCATCGTCAATAGCGCAAACTCCAGCGTTCCACGGTGCGCCGGCAACCGCGAAGCAGAAGAAGAACCCACTCGCGGGGCAGGCGGCGGCAGTACAGGCAGGCCAGAGTCTGTTTGCGAAGTGCGCCACATGCCATGGCTCCAAAGGGGCGGGCACGGGGAATGTGCCAGCCTTGACGGGTCACTCAACGCAATCTGCGTCGGACGGCGAAATTTTCTGGTACATCACGAATGGTGACGTCGATAATGGCATGCCATCCTGGGGAAGCCTGTCCGAGAAGGAACGATGGCAGATTATTGCTTATGTAAAAACACTTGGGCATCCCGCCGGAGTGCATACCACTGGCTCGGCAGCGCCCGCTCCGACGCCATCGCCCGCGTCAATCGTGGACAACACGAACGCTCCGCCGCCGCCAGTTCCATTCACTGACTATCGCTTCGAGAAGCCAGGAGTGACTCGAAAGATTACATTGGCCGATCTTCCTGCTCCCTACGCTACTGCGTCTGCTGGCAACGGGCCCGATATTGTTGCGCGTCCGGAAAACGCGTGGCCGCAAGTTCCGGCGGGGTTCAAGGTGGAGCAATATGCCAGTAATCTAAAAGAGCCACGACTGATTCGCACCGCGCCGAACGGTGATTTTTTCGTGGCAGAAAGTTCCTCCGGCGTCATCCGAATCTTTCGCGGAATTACGGCCGATGGTAAGCCGCAGCAGATGTCTGTGTTCGCGACTGGACTGAAGCACCCTTTCGGCATCAACTTCTATCCACCCGGCAACAATCCGCAATGGGTCTACGTTGGAAATACGAACTCTGTCGTGCGCTTTCCATATCAGAACGGCGATCTGAAAGCGCGCGGATCGGCGCAGCATCTGCTGGATTTGCCCGGTAACAAAGGCCATGTAACGAGAGATGTTCAGTTTTCGATGGATGGCAAAAAAATGTGGGTAAGCGTGGGCTCGGGCTCCAATGTCGACGATCCCGATACCACTCCTGCAGAAAAAAATCGCGCTGACATACTCGAGTTCAACCCCGACGGTTCAGACATGCGAATCTACGCCTACGGAATTCGTAACGCGGTCGGGCTTGCAGTAAATCCGAAGACTGGCGAACTGTGGTGCTCCGTCAATGAACGCGACGGCCTCGGAGACAATCTGGTTCCCGACTACATTACACACGTACAGGATGGGGGTTTTTACGGCTGGCCGTGGTGGTATATGGGTGGCCATCAGGATCCGCGGCACCAGGGCAAACATCCCGAACTGAAAGATAAGGTCATCACTCCGGATGTCATCCTGCAACCGCACAATGCCTCGCTCGAGATGACCTTCTACGAGGGCAAACAGTTTCCGGCGGAATACCAGGGAGATATTTTCGCCTCGGAGCATGGCTCATGGAACAAATCTATTCGAACGGGCGGCGAGCTGATTCGCGTGCCGTTGCACCAGACTGGTCACGCCAGCGGCGAGTATGAGGACTTTATGACGGGCTTTGTCGTGGATAACGGACACGTTTGGGGACGCCCGGTGGGCGTGACTCTGGCTCCAGATGGATCCATTTTAGTCAGTGATGATGCTTCAGGCTCCATCTGGCGCATCAGTTACACAGGCAAGTAAGGAGGATCACAGGGCAGAGCAACTGATCAAGGACTATAAACGAAAGCGCCCCAGACTCCGGTCAGAGCATAGGGCGTTCGTTCGAAGAGTGCTCGGGTTATCGACTACCGAGTTCTACTCAACGCCAATTTCACCGATCCCAATTGTGTTCAGTCTCCCATCGCTGATCTTTTCCATTCCACCACTGATGGTATTGATTCCAACAACGTTCCCGTTCGGCATTCAAATCACGTCGCCGGTCGTCAGCTTCGCGGCTGTGATCACCCTTGTCATGGATTGCTTTGTCCAGTCTTGCTTCCGCTTTTTCGATTGCATGCCTGCATTTGTCCTTGTCATCCGCATGAACGATAGGTGCTGCCGCAAATAACAAAAGCAGCCCCGCCATAATGGTTGCCACTGCTGTTTTTCCGAATCGTCGATTCAAGTTTTTTCTCCTCTTTTGTCTTGATTTCACTTCGATGGCCGTAACTCGCGACTCGGCAAATTTTACGAAAAACTTAGCGTTCCCTTCGATACAGCGCATCGGGTATTACCATAAGCTAACGGGCGCACACGCCACTCCGAAAAGAAACTGACCGGCCATGATTTGTGGCGCCCGATCTTGTAGCAATCAATCCCGCCAAAAACGATGTCAGGTCAGAAACGAGAAGCAAGATTCAAGGTACAGAGTTCACTGGATTGGCCATGAATTTGCCGCTATTTTAAAATCAAAGGAGACCGGCCCTCATGAGACGAATCGCGCGCAGTCGAGTCCTAAAAGCTGGAGAAATGCGTGGACTCAAGACGCGAGAGATTCTTCTATCCGTTATTCTTCTGATCGTTATATGCCTATCCGTTTTGATTGCGCTATCGCCGTGCCTGGCGCAGAGTTCTGCGGGTGACCCTTATGCACAAAGTGCAGCCCAGTTCTTGAACCAGACAGTTACGTGGTATCGGCGCGTCGCGATGGAACGTGAAATTGCGTCCACTGCCAGTGATGCGGTGTTCGTTAATGACAATGCGCGGGTTGGCGACCAGGTTGTGCGCCTTGTTTTCGAGTTTGCGCGCAGCGAAGTACAGGTCACGGAAACCCAAACGAATAGCGGCCAGCAACAATCAGCGGTGCCGTCGCGCTATCAGGCTCTCACTCAGCTGTCCCAAAAATTGGACGCACAAATCCAGCAGTCGCAGCAAGAGATTGAGTCTCTGCAAAGACAACTAGATAGTGCTACTGGCCACAAACGTCAGGATATCCAATCGGCTGTCGCGGAGGCGCGGAGCGAACTCCAACTTTTCGAAACCAGGCGTGACGTAATACATACTATGGTTGAATTCGTTGGTTCGACGTCGGAGGGCTCGGAGACAACCGGGCTGTCAGCTCAGATCGAAGCTCTCAGCCATTCTGTTCCCGCCGCTTTGACCAGTCCTTCCGATGCCGGCGGCCGCGCAGAGGCGGGCAATTCCGCAGCCGCTATTTCACCTAAGTCGGAAGCATCGGGTCTTTGGGGATTGATCGCTGGTATCGTTTCCGCCTCGCGGAAAATTGAGGATCTGGATCAGGATATTCAGGCGACCAACGCACTGGCCCAGGAGTGCAGACAGCTTCAGGCTCCCTTGGTCGATCGACTCCGGCAAATGGCGAAACAGGGCGACACAATTGCAACTCAGCCCGACGCTGACAACCGCGCCACACTCACCCAAAACAAAGGAGAACTGGACTATCTTACCAGCCAGTTTAAACTTGTTTCCGCATCCTACGTTCCGCTGAGCAAACTCGCCATTCTGCTTGATCTCTATTCCCGTAATTTATTGAGCTGGCGAAATGCGGTCAAGAATCAGTATGTCGCTGACTTGAAGAATCTGGCGCTCCGGTTAGTTAGTCTGGGCCTGGTTCTGGCAATGGTGTGGGGAGTAGGCGAGGTTTGGCGACGGGCAATCTACCGCTATGTGCGTGAGACACGCCGCCGTTATCAGATGTTGCTGCTGCGGAGGATCGCGTTGTGGCTTGCCGTCGGGCTGGTCATTGCCTTCTCTTTCGCGAGTGAACTGGGATCGCTCGCAACCTTCGCCGGTCTACTAACCGCGGGTGTTGCGGTTGCACTGCAAAATGTCATCCTTTCGATCGCTGCCTACTTTTTTCTTATTGGCAAGTTTGGTGTGCGGGTCGGCGACAGGGTGCAGATCGCTGGCGTATCCGGTGAAGTGGTCGAGATTGGATTGGTACGGATGTACTTGATGGAGTTAGGGAGCAACGGTCGAGACGTTCAGCCCACTGGACGCATAGTTGCTTTCTCGAATTCATTTGTGTTTCAGCCGATGGCTGGAATGTTCAAACAAATTCCGGGTACTAACTTCGTCTGGCACGAGATTACTCTCACCCTTGCGGCTGACAGCGACTACCGCACCGTCGAAGAGCGCATCATCAAGGCTGTGGATACCGCGTTTGCTCCGTACCATGAAGCTCTTGAGCAACAAAGATTCCTGATGGAGAGAAATCTCGGTTCAGTGAGTGTCGGCCCATTGCAAGCGCGGACCGGCTTAAAGCTCACGCCGTCAGGACTCGAGGTTCGAGTCAGCTTCCCCGTCCAGCTACACGACGCAACGGAGGTAGACGACCGTATCACTCAAGAGATCTTGAAGGAACTCGAACGCGAGCCTAAGTTAAAGATTGTGGGATCGGATATTCCTACGATTCGACAGATAACTGTTGCGCCTCAGGCGAAGGCCAGTTGACCAACTAAGACTGAACCGTGGACTAGCTGAAAAGTCGAATCGGAATGTCCAGCCCCTAAAAGGGGCGTCTGAGTCGAGGACTTACAGTATCGCTGAAACGATATCCTGATACGAAACTCGCGTTTTTCAGCAAGGCACTCGGAAGCCAAATCAGGAGAGCGGATTACTTCTGCACGATTGCTCGAAAACTGAAGTGTGCAGCGGGAACATAGCGGCCAGCAGAGGTTAGGCCATCAAGAACCAGAGCGTAATCACCCTTGCTCAATAGGCCGGAAGGCAAGCTAATGGCAATTGCGTCCGAAGGTGGTGGCATGATCTTTTCCGCTGACCAAAGAACATTACCTTCTGTATTGATGAGTCGCGCTCGATAGCTCTGGAACTCAGGATCTCTTTCGAACTCGAGAGAAAGAACGATCCAGGGCGAGGTTGTGGAAACCTCGATGTGATTCGCAGGGGTTGATTTACTATCGTCGGCGCCACGAGTGGCAGACAGGAAGAACAGGGGAGCTGGTTGGAGACTTGCCAGCAATGACTGTGGCTGCTGATCACCGGCCTTCTGGTCACCTGCTTTGTCGGCCGAAGCTTGCAGCTGCTTCTCCAAGTTTTCGCTGGTTTGGCGTTCTTCAGCATAGCGGCGTTGCGAGTCGTCTAAGAGCCTCTTGGTTTCAGCTAGTTCCGAACGATGGTATCTGGCGCCGGCAAAGAAAACGGCGGTCAGACTGACCGCGAAAAGGAGACCCGCATAGGCTAGCAGTCTCGGCTGCCACAGAGTAGGCGCTTTTAGCCAAGCGGCCCTCCCGCGTTGGGAAACCCAATTGTTCTCTTTTGAGAGGCCGTCTTCTTTTGTCACTTGCTTTAGTCCTGCGCGAAGATCGTTCGTCAATTCCATTTCATCGAGACACTGCTGGCAATCGACAAAATGCTCCTCGAATTGAGCGCGGCCTTCCTCGGGAAGTTTTCCCATCAAATAAAGCGAGACGACGTTATTCTCGCGAATATGTTGGTGGTCCATGTCACGCGCCATATCTAATGCCTATGATTAGAAGTGCCAGCTCGGGTCCGATTATCCCACCCGAAGCGATCACAACTTTTGATTTTCGTATAAATCACGATATCGTTCACGTGCCCGGTGAAGGACACGATTGAAATGCAAGCTACTTAACTGCAGATCGGCACAAATCCGGTCTTTATCGTCTTCCGCGATGTAAAAGCGATAGAGAATCTGGCGATCGCGCTCCGACATTTCATCGAGAAGCTTCCTAACCATCTTGGATTTCTCTTTCATCAGGAGGCGATCCAACTGGCTGGGAGAGGATTCGGGAATGAGTTCAGCCTCGTCCGGATCCGCGAACCCCTCCAAGCGACGTGACCTCCGGAAATAGTCACTGGCCAAGTTTCTCGCTAGACTGACGATAAATCCCGAGAGCCTGTCGGGCTCGCGGATTTCCCCTTGCCGTATTTTTTCCAAAGCAATTTGGAAGGTTTCCTGGGAAAGGTCTTCGGAGATGGAGCGATCCCCGGTCGATCGATTGAGAATGATGGACACGCCACGGCTATACTGTTGGACCAATTCCTCTTCCGCGGATTTTTCTCCGGCCAGTATCCTTGCTACCAATTGGCCAGCTTGCGTTGCTTCCACCTTGCCTCCGTTGCATCCTTTAGTGCCATTCTCCCTGAAGCGTGAATCCAGCCCAGTAATAAGGAGAGCTTCGGCGCGATTCTTTCCACATGGAATATTGCGCTGCCCGCAATGCGGCGGCAGGTTGCAAGCCTTGCTTCAAAATTCCACGATAAAAGTTCTGCATCAACTCTGTGGTCGCTTGATCAGGTACCTTCCACAAGCTTGCGATTACGCGCGGGACGCCCGCATACATGAATCCGCGGCTGAGGCCAACTAATCCTTCGCCGCGAATCTCCTTCCCGAGAGCGGTTTGGCAGGCGCTTAATACGACAAGATCGGCTCCGAGCTTGAGATTGTAGATCTCCTGTGCCTCCAGAAATCCGTTCTGGGGTTTTCCCTGTCGATCGACTAAAGAGAAAACGAGGCCTGATAGTTCCGGGCTGCGGCTGTTCAACAGGCCGTGCGTCGCAAAATGGAGGAATCGGTACTCTCCAAGCGCATCGCTCGCGACGAGCTCCCGGCTGGCGTCAAAATCGACGGCCTCTAAGCTCCGATCTTTTCCTGCGAGCGCTACGATTGTGTCGGCCTCCCGGCGACTTGCTAGCAATCTCTCGAAAACTGGAACTCCAGCGTCCTGGCCTGATCGCTCCAGATTCTCCGGCTCTGTGGCCTGGGCGACAGCAACATGCTCGGCGTGAGTGGCTGCGGAATGAGTCACTCGGGGATCGTTCGGATTGAAGACAGGGTCGGCTAATACTGCCACTAGCTTCGGCGCCGTCTTCCGTCCTTCTATCTGGTGACGTAACAATGCTGCGGTCGATGCTGATGGCAGGTTTACGACTTCGTGATCGGCAATCAAAGGCCGATCAGGCACCGACGGGTTTGGCAATGCGGCAAACGGAATGTATTGCAACGCTCCGTCACAAACGATAACCAGTCGCTTCTTGCCCAACTCACCTGCCACCGGTGTCAACAGCATGTGACTGAGTGTTAGTGTCGGGTCAACGGTACCCGCATGCGGCGTCCGCTGACGGGAGCTCAAATCTTCGTAGGACTGACGCGCTACTGCCTCTAATTTAGAGCGGCTCGGCAGTTCGTAAGTCTTAAATGAATCGGGCGTGACTGCCCAAAGAAAGCTGCGCTCTTCGCCAAGCGCGTACTCTAACAGCAATGTGTCTGGATCGAGCAACTGCTTTTGTATCTCAGCCAGGCTCAGAGGTTGCGGTTGGGTTAGGGCGGCGTAGCGTGGGCTCACGGACCGAATCTTTGCTTCGACCTCGTGGTATTGGGCGGTGAGTGAGTCAATATCCTTCTCCAGAGATGCATTCTGGGTTCGAATACGCTGCTCCGATTTGGCGCGTAGGTTTGCTTGCAGCGATCGTTCCTGCGCCAGCAGAGAGGGATCGACTCCTTCGCGTATGTCGGCTTGGCTCTCACTCAATAATTCAAGCAAGCTGCGTGCCCGAGCTCGCTCGCTCGCTTCAAATGCTTTTGCATCGAGGTGCTGGCGCATCAGCAATTCGATTTGTAGTTGGTAACGGTCGCGCACCGTGGAAGAGTAATAGGCACGGAGATCTGCTCCGACCCAGGCGGTGCGGAGTGTCTCGGTTAATGCTAGTGCGGAATCCAGCGCGGTTTGAGCTTCGTCCAGGTGGCTTTGCTGGATCTGGGCTTTCGCTACTCCGGTGAGGACGCTGGCCTCGAGCACACGGTCACCGGATGAGCGTGCCGACGGCAAAGCCTGATTCCAGCAATCCAAAGCTTGCTGGATTTTGCCCAGCTTCAGATAGGCGTCACCGGTGTAATTGAGGACTTGGGCGGCCGCTCTGCTGTTATGCCTCGCCTCAAATATCTTAAGAGCCTGTTGATAGTAGTCGAGAGCTTTTGTAAAGTCTCCTTTATCGCGATACACGAGCCCGATGTTTTGCAGGGCTGTGGCTTCGTGAGGAAGTCCCGCCTCGTGGAGAATCGGAAGGGCGTCCTGGTGGTACTTCAACGCGACGTCGAGTTGCGCCAGGTTGCGATAGGTCGTCCCCATATTATTGAGGATGATTGCCTCGGTATTGTGATCCCCCGCCTTCTTGATGGCTTCGAGGGCGCTCTTCTGACTTTCGAGAGCGTGATTCCACTCTCCTAGCTGCCAATACAAGGAGGCGATTGTGCTGAGTGCTGCCGCCTGTCCATTCAAGTCGGAGGCATCGATCTCCAACTTCAACCCGCGACGATAGAAGTCCAGCGCCGTCTGCGGTTCGCCGAGCACGGAATAAACCGTCCCCATGTTGCCTAGTGTCGCAGCCTCAGCGGCTGGGCTGCCTACACCGTGTTCGAGCGGCAGGGCCTGCTGAAAATAATCGAGCGCCGTCTGGATCTGTCCCAATCCGAAATAAGCATTTCCGAGATTGGCGAGAATAAGGCCTTCATTAGTTTTGTCACCGACGGCGCGAACCTTCTCCAGAGCTTGACTGAAATATTCCAAGGACTTCTGGCGGTTGCCTAATTTGGTGTAGGCCGTGGCGATACTACCTAATACGTTTCCTTCTTCGTTCAGATCCCCCAAGGCATTGCGCAGAGTTAGTTCCTGGTTCCAGTAATCCAACGCCTTGTTGGTTTCTCCCAAATCGTAATAAGTGCGACCGACACTAGAGAGGGTGTTGGCCTGGCGTTTCTGCTCTTTGATCTCGCCCCACAGCGCGAGGGAGATTTCATACTGGGCAATCGCGTTATGGCGCGAAGATCCTGTGCCCTGCAAGCGCAGCTTATCGCCTTCGTTGTCGGCGCGCTCAGCTTTAACTCTTTTCTGGTCATCCGGCTCAGAGGCGCGGAGCTGCTCTACCTTGATGCTGTAATCCTTCGCGCCTCCGTCTTTGTCATCGAATCGAATCTCGATTCGATAATTGCCGTCGGCAGAAGCGACCAAGGACAGAGGGATGGACGTGTCCTCTACAGGGGCCCGGTGCTCACATTCTTTCCCGTCTGGTGAGAGCACGCGGATGGCGAGGGGCAGCCGCTCTTGCTCGATCTCCACATGAAGATATTGCCCGGCCACCAGGTTGATGGTGTAGGCGTGAGTTTCACCCGGGGCGATCGCGTGGCGGACCCGTTCGTCCAACTTTAGGGGCTCAGGCTGCGATTGCTCCATGGCGGTGGGAGCAGCAGCGACGGATTGCCCGTGAAGGGATGGGCACGGTGGGAAGCAGATGATTAGTCCGAAAAGTGCTAAATGGAGATAGGGGTAAGAAACCCGCATGCGGCCATCCTGGGCGTACCATCCGGCGGATTGAAGATCTCGACCGACCGCTGGTCTTCAGTTTCGCGTCATGATAACAAAAATATTTGCGCGGGGGTGAGATAAACGGAAGCTTTCCGATACTTCCATGTTGCATGACCTTGGCACCGATTGCGGTTCCAGGATGAGAATTGTTGTCAGAATGCGAGGTTGCACACCGAAGCAATCCCACGGGGAAGGGGATCTAAGGTACGCATTCTGGGCAATTTAAGGTTGCACACCAAAGCATCCCACAGGGAAGGGGATCTGGGGCGTGCACTCTGAGCAATGAGGGTCCGCCGTAAGGGTGGACCCTTTTTCAATTTAATTTTATTATTCGGGCAGCCATCGCCTCGCACAACGGGCCAGCCTAAGTGAACGCGGTTTCGGACATACTTCAATGTGACTCCCGCGGGATTCCGTCGCCGCGGCAACCCGTCAAGAAATCCAGATCCGCGCCTGTGTTCGCCTGCATCACCCGCTCAACATAGAGCTGTTGGTAGCCACCTTTCATTGGGTTCGCCGGAGGCTGCCACTGCTTACGCCGCTGCTCTAACTCTTCGGACGAAACATCAAGATGGAGGCGACGGGATTCCACGTCTAATTCTATGAAATCGCCGTCCCGCACCAGCGCAAGATTCCCACCGATTGCGGCTTCGGGACAAACGTGGAGGACAACCGTCCCATAGGCTGTCCCGCTCATGCGGGCATCGGAAATACGCACCATGTCGGTGATCCCACGTTTCAGCAGTTTTGCAGGCAGACTCATGTTGCCCACCTCGGCCATTCCGGGATAGCCTTTCGGGCCACAGTTCTTCAATACCAGGATGCAATCCTCATCCACTTCCAAATCGGGACTATCGATGCGCTCTTTGTAGTGTTCGATGTTTTCGAATACCACAGCGCGGCCGCGATGGTGCATAAGAAGCGGTGAAGCGGCCGAAGGCTTGAGGACTGCCCCGTCGGGCGCCAAATTGCCGCGTAGTACTGCGATGCCGCCATGTTCCACGAGAGGATTTTCCAGCGGCCGAATCACCTCCGTGTTCCAGTTGGGGGCGGTTTGGCAATTTTCCCAGAGAGTCTTGCCGTTGACGGTCAGCGCTTCGCGATGGATAAGATTCCGCTGATCGAGCGCGCGAATGACTGCGGGCAGTCCACCGGCATAGTAGAAATCCTCCATCAGGAAGCGGCCGGAGGGCATTAGATCCACGAGGGTGGGTACGTTTCGGCCTAAGCGATCCCAATCGTCGAGAGTAACTCTCAGACCGACGCGTCCGGCGATAGCCAGGAGATGAATAACCGCGTTGGTCGAGCCCCCGACGGCACCATTTACGACAATTGCGTTCTCAAATGCTTCTCGCGTCAGAATCTGACTGATACGCAGGTCATCGCGCACCATCTCGACAATCCGGCGGCCTGCATTGTGGGCGAGAACATATCGGCGCGAATCGACGGCTGGAATTGCTGCGTTGTGCGGAAGCGCTAGACCGAGAGCCTCCACCATGCAGGCCATCGTGGACGCCGTTCCCATCGTCATGCAGTGGCCTGCAGAACGCGACATGCACGCTTCGGCTTCCCTGAAATCTTGCGAGGTGAGCACGCCAGTTTTCAATTCTTCGTCGAAACGCCAGACAGCCGTTCCGGAACCGATGTCCTGTCCGCGATATTTGCCGTTGAGCATTGGTCCGCCGGAAACCACTAGCGCGGGGATGTTGCAGCTGGCAGCTCCCATAACCAGCGACGGTGTAGTTTTGTCGCAGCCACACAACAGTACGACTCCGTCAATCGGGTTCGCGCGGATCGACTCTTCGACATCCATGCTGACCAGATTGCGGAATAGCATCGCAGTAGGCCGAATATTGGTTTCGCCCAGCGACATCACTGGGAATTCGAAAGGCAAACCTCCGGCTTCCCAGACACCTCGTTTGACGCGTTCGGCAATCTGGCGAAAATGCGCGTTGCAAGGCGTGAGTTCCGACCAGGTATTGCAGATGCCGATGACGGGCCGTCCGTCAAACACGTGGTCGGGCAGTCCCTGATTCCGCATCCAACTTCGGTGGACAAAGCCGTCTTTGTCCGTTTTGGCGAACCAAGCGGCTGAGCGATAGGTGCGCTTCTCTTTGTCGCTATCACTGGGCATGAATTCAATAATCCTTCTGCGAGCTGGGAGCTTGGTCTTCGATGTCTTGCCTGGAAAAGATTACCTCATCTGGAAAACACACGCCGACGATGATGCACAAGAAAGAGGATTGCTATTCGGCTTGCGTGCGACGAGCGCCGATGTTAACAATAGTGTTGACATACTGCAAATCGGGGTGAGTACTTTATGAAGTCGAGGTGGGGATTTCGGAAACAAGCAACGGACAGACTGAAGTCAAATTACCCAGAACACGCAAGACAGACCCCCGGTATAACCAGTCGAGGGTCAGTAACGCGCTTCCTTGCCTTGGCAATCCTCGCATTCGGCGTTAGGCCGAATTACGTGAAGGCGACGAACCTCAACCAGCCCGCCGACAAGCACCAAGACAACCAATGGTTAAAAGAACATCTACTGAATGACAATGCCGAACTACCATTTTCGTTCGCTTATGACCGGCAGGGATCCAGCGCGCTGCTGAAAGCTTGGCCGAAGAAGATCGAGACCAAGCAGCTGGACGGTGACCGTACGGAACACATTGTGAGTTGGACTGATCCGAAAACCGGCTTGCAGGTTCGTTTGAGCGCATTGGAGTTTGCGGGCTCTCCTGTCGTCGAGTGGACCGCGCATTTCAAGAATGACGGCAAGGTCGACGCGCCGATACTCGAGTATGTACAGGCACTTGACACGTCATTCGAAGTCACTGGCACGGGAATCCCTACCATCCTTTACTCCAAGGGATGTGGCGTGATGGATACCTATGCGTTGCAGAAAAAGTCGCTGAATCAACTTGAGTCATTTCAGATTTCAAGTGAAAGCGGCGGCAAAACGGTTGAGTTCATACCGTTCTTCGATATTCAAACGGCGGGACACGGCCTGATCGGCGCGTTAGGATGGCCGGGCACGTGGACCATTAACTTCTCGCGCGCCACCGAAGCTGCAATCGCGGTTAGCGCCGGCATGGGGACGACCCATCTCTCGCTGCATCCTGGCGAAGAGATTCGCACTCCGGAAGTACTGCTACTTCCGTGGGAAGGCGATGATATTGACGCCCACAATGCGTTGCGGCGTCACATTCTGAAATATCACACGCCACAATATGACGGGAAGCCAGTCGTTCTGCCTGTTTCTCATCTGGGCTGGGGGGGCATGAAGACATCTACAAGCCTGAGGCTTATCGACCAGATCTCGAAAGAAAATATCGGCTTTGAGAATTTCTGGATGGACGCAGGATGGTATGGCACGGATCGACCGGTGGATGAGTTTCAAGTTTTTGGCAAAGAGGACTGGTTCTTACATGCGGGAAACTGGCGGGTCAATGAGGTTCCTCACCCTGACGGGAAAGGGTTAAGACCGATCAGCGATGCTGCCCATGCGCATGGCATGAAGTTCCTGCTGTGGTTTGAGCCTGAACGCGCGGTTGTCGGAACGCCGCTGACGATTCAGCACCCCGACTGGTTCATTGGAGAAGTCACAACTCATTTTGAGGGAAATACTGAACGGCCATTGGTCAAGTTTCGGATGTTTGACTTCGGCAATCCTGTAGCCCGCCAATACATGATCGATTCCATCTCGGATCTTATCGACAAGCAAGGCATCGACGTCTATCGGCAAGACTGCAACTTTGCTCTCGCTCCGTTCTGGGAGAAGAACGACACGACCGATCGTCAGGGCATCACCCAGATCCGATATGCGGAAGGTCTGCTGGAGTTTTGGGATGGATTGCGCCGTCGTCATCCGCAATTGATCCTCGACATTGTTCAGCGCGGCGATCTGGAAACTATCTCACGCGCCGTGGACCTGAGCCGTGCGGATTATCCTGTATCGCCGGATGCGGATCCAATCGGAGCCCAGATCAGCACCGAAGGACTTGCATATTGGAGACCACATTTTGGGACCTTGCTCCAGGTGCGGCCAAACGATACGTATCATTTCCGGAGTGGAATGGCACCTGGTTTGGCTTTCGCGCTTTTCAACGTAGCTGGGTATCCGAATCAAGTCGGTAATTTTATACCAGCGGATTTTCCCTATGACTGGATGCGCAACATGGTCGCGCAGCTTAAGCTCGTACGTCCTTATTACTACGGCGACTACTATCCTCTCTTGCCTTGCAGCGCGAACTCCGATTGCACCACCGACCCCAGCAAGGAGCGCAGCGCTGCGTTCGAATGGGCGGCATGGCAATTCAATCGTCCCGAACAAGGAGATGGAATGGTCCAGGCCTTCCGCCGAGATGAAGATGACGAAACCACTAAGGATTTGCGTTTACGAGGACTCGATACAGCCGCAACCTACGAGATCACAAATCTCGACACGAAAACACCGACTACAGTTTCTGGAAAAGAATTAATGCAACAAGGACTGCACGTGGAAATCAAAGAGAAGCGCGGAGCGGTGATTATTGTTTATAAGAAAGTCCGCTAGGTTCAAACCAAAGTGGGTTAATCGGCAACGACTTGCTGCGTCTGTTCCCCGAGACGACTTATGCCCAATTGAATACGATTGCCGGATCGCAAGTAGACCGGCGGCTTCTGGCCGTGTCCCACTCCTGGAGGAGTGCCGGTAGAAATAACGTCGCCTGTTCGCAAGCTCATAAACTTGCTTAGATAGCTGATGAGATAAGCGACTCCGAACACCATGGTTTTGGTAGATCCACTCTGGTAACGGTGACCATCTACTTCCAGCCACATATCGAGAGCTTGCGGGTCAGGAACTTCATCAGATGTGACCAGCCACGGGCCGATTGGACCGAAGGTATCGGCGCTTTTACCTTTCACCCATTGTCCAGTGCCCTCCAACTGAAAGGCGCGCTCGGAGAGATCGTTAATCACGCAATACCCAGCAACGTGAGAAAGGGCGTCGGCCTCGTCCACGTACTTTGCTGGCTTGCCAATGACGACGCCCAGTTCGACCTCCCAATCTGTCTTCTCTGATCCTCGCGGAATCACAACTTTGTCGTTCGGGCCGCAGATGGAAGACGTTGCCTTCATGAAGACAACCGGCTCGACAGGCATGGCCATCCCGGCCTCCGCCGCATGATCGGAATAATTCAAGCCAATGCAAACGAACTTTCCCACACTTCCGACGCACGGACCGATTCGAGGCTGGCCTGCAACCTTGGGCAAAAGCGAGATGTCAGTGTTTCGAAGTTTCGTGATCGCCTGCGGGAGCAATGACTCTCCGGCAACATCGGAAATAATTCCTGACAGATCACGGATTTTGCCATCAGCCGCCAAAATGCCTGGCTTCTCCTGGCCAGGTGAACCGTAGCGCAGCAATTTCATTTTTTTCTCCGAATTACACTTGGCGTCTAAAGGCTGAAGCCGCCATCGATAATTTGAGTCTGTCCTGTCACGTAGGCTGATTCGTCAGAGGCCAGATAGACAGCTAACGCCGCAATCTCCTCCGGAGTTCCTATACGGCCCATGGGTTGCCGCGCCACAAACTCCGCACGAGCTTTTTCGGCATCCCCTTGCGCTGCAATGCGCTGTTCCAGTGACGGCGAATGTACTGTGCCTGGGCAGATCGCATTGCAACGAATGCCGCGGCGAATGAAGTCGGCCGCGATTGCCTTCGTCAGTCCGATCACAGCGGCTTTTGTAGTTCCATAGACAAAACGGCTAGGCGCTGCTTTGATACTGGATGCGGCCGACGACATATTAATGATGCTCCCCTTTCCAGCGTCCAGCATGGCTGGCAGAAAAGCACGGCAGGTTCGATACATGGACTTGACATTCAAATCGAAAGAGAAATCCCAATCTTTTTCTTCACAATCGAGAATGCTGCCGTGATGAACATAGCCCGCGCAGTTGAACAAGACATCGATGGTTCCCACTTCGCCGGCAAAATCAGCGACTTCTTTTGATTCTCGAACGTCCAAACGCCGGGTTCGAATTCCGGGCCGGGAACCACTAAGAGCCGCAAGCAATTGTTCGTTGATGTCAGTGGCCCAGACGACCGCTCCCTCATTGGCAAATGCGATGGCGGTGGCGCGCCCTATGCCCTGCGCCGCCGCTGTAACGACTGCAATTTTCCCCGCCAGTCTTCCACTCATCTTTATTATGTAATCCCCAATTATTTAGTCACCGAATTCTAATTCTTAAGTCATTAATTCTGAATCGCTATTCTCTCTGGAAAATATTTCGGGTCCAGCAGAAAAACGAAAGTGGAATTTGGCGCTCCCGGGGAAGACTAGAGCATGCATTCCCGCATTGTCAACACTACTGTTGACATTATAGACTGGCTCCGGTCCAGACATGGGCCCGTCCTGATTGTGGAATTAGACATCGAAAATTTTGACGCACTACGCGATTACCTGACGGCAAAGGGATACCTGCAGTCAGGCGATGCGATGTCGCTGCAAAAGCTACACGGCGGTGTCTCGAATCGGACGGTGAAGATAGCATGGCCGGATGGACACGGCTGGGTTCTGAAACAGGCGTTAGCAAAATTGCGGGTCAACGTAGACTGGTTCAGCAGTCCGGAGAGGATTGCGGTGGAATCAAAGGCCCTTCGATGGCTTAATCGGATGGCCCCACCGGGAACGACTCCCGCTTTCATCTTTGAAGATATGCAACACCATTTGATGGCGATGGAAGCGATCCCGGAAGAACATGAAAATTGGAAATCGATTCTGCTTTCGGGACGGATCGTGATGAACCACTTCGAGCAGTTTGGGCTGCTTCTCGGTGCTATTCACGGCCGGTCATCGGAAGCCGGACGGGAATTTCGCCGTGAATTTGCCGACACCACGTACTTCGAAAATCTTCGGCTGGAGCCGTACTACCTTTACACCGCGCAGAAAGTATCTGAGAGTGCCATGTTTCTCGACACGCTGGCGCAGGAAACATTGCGTCACAAAAATTGTCTGGTTCATGGCGATTTTAGCCCGAAAAACACGCTCATTTTCCGGAGTAAATTGATTCTGCTTGATTACGAGGTAGTTCACTTCGGAGATCCGGCTTTTGATGTAGGGTTTGCTTTAACCCATTTTCTCAGCAAGACGCATCACTTGACCAAAGAACGCGCGCGTCTGGCCAGCGCTACTGAGTTGTTCTGGCAGGCTTACCGTGAGGAGGTTGTGCGACTCGACTGGGCGGGAACGCTAGAGCCGCGGATCGTACGCCACACACTCGGGTGTTTGCTGGCGCGGGTCGCCGGGAAATCGCCGTTGGAGTATCTGACGCCTGTGGAAAAGGCGCGGCAGCGGGATATAGTCCTCACGCTTATTGTGAAGCCCCCGACTAACGTCCCAGATTTGATTACTGAGTTTGTTTACAGAATCGAAACCTATGCCCAAAATTGAGCGCCTCTTAGGCCGGGAAATCCTCGACAGCCGCGGAAGACCCACGGTGTTGGCAACGTGCACCCTCGAAGGCGGAATTAGTGCCTCCGCTTCCGTACCTTCGGGAGCATCAACGGGAAGCGCTGAAGCTGTCGAGTTGCGAGATGGAGATCCGAAACGCTATCGCGGTTTAGGATGTCGTCGTGCGGCAGCGAACATTAGTGGAGAACTTCACGGCGCATTAGCCGGACGCGTTTTTTCGGATCAGGCTGAATTGGACCGAGCGATGATCGCGCTCGATGGAACCTCAACCAAATCGCGTATTGGAGCCAATGCGATTTTGGCTGTGTCCGTTGCGTTTGCGCGAGCCAACGCGCTGCACCGTGGTGTTCCTCTCTACCAGCATTTCGCCGATATGATGGGCGCTCCGGCGAATACACTACCCCGTCTTACCATCAATCTTTTCAGCGGAGGAAAGCATGCTGGCCAGCAAGTCTCTGTACAGGATGTGCTGATCATTCCGATGTCCGCGCGAACCATGGATGAGACTCTGGTTTGTGCCTTCAATGTTTATCAGGCAGCGGCAGACCTCATCCTAAAGAAATATGGGATGCGCCTTCTCACGGCTGACGAAGGTGGTTTGGCGCCACCCTGCAAATCTGCTGAAGAGATGTTGGGTTTGGCCGTGGAAGCGATAGAACAAGCAGGCTATGTTCCAGGTAAAGATATTTTTCTCGGGATTGATGTGGCCTCAACGCATTTTTACGAGGACAGCCACTACCGGAAAGATGGCAAGATTCTGGACAGTGCTGGAATGATTCAAACGGTTGCGAAGTGGCTCGATCAGTATCCGATTTTAAGCATAGAAGATGGACTGGCGGAAAACGACTGGGAGAATTGGCCGAGGCTTCGGCGAGCAATCTCTGGCCGGGCACTCACGCTGGGAGACGACCTCCTATGCACTCATCCCGATCGTATACAGCGGGCAATTGAAAGTAATGCGTGTGACGCTTTGCTGCTGAAGGTCAATCAGATTGGGACGCTTACCGAGGCGATTGAAGCCTACCAGCAAGCACGAGCGGCGGGATGGGCGGTCACGCTCAGCGTTCGCAGCGGAGAGACAGAAGACAACTGGGCGGCTGATTTGGCGGTCGGATGGCGCGCCGATCAATTCAAAAATGGATCGATTCGGCAATCCGAACGCCTGGCAAAATACAACCGCCTGCTCGAGATCGAGGAAGCAACGCACTTACCCTTGGCTGCTTGGCCTAGCCGCACTTAGCCACTTAGACAAAATGCGATTGCGGAATGGAGTCAATCTTTGATCTCGTGGATCTCGCGCCTCAAGGCCAACCGAAGTTCAATTCGCGGCCGAATTGTGATCCTACTATCTATTCTGGGCACAACTGCTTCGCTATTGTGGGCACAGACAAGTGTTCAGAGCGGAGACGGCTATGTGCGCCGCGAAGGGGATGAGTGGATCGTTGGAACGTCCAAGGTTGAAAGAAGGATACGTTTTGCTGACGGGGACTTCTCTCTAGTCTCGCTTCGCAACAAGATTTCGGGGCGGGAGTATCAGGACGCTAACAATCCTTCTGCCGAGATCAGATTTCTTGCAAACAGTGAGGATGTCAGTGCCTCAACCTGGCATTGGAAACTGCGTGACGACAAGGTTGTCCGAGGTACGCAGGGCGAACTTCAACTCGACATTGAACTTGAATCGTCGGCGATCCAAGTCACCAAACACTACGTAATTTATCCGGGAACTTCGGTAATTCGGGAATGGCTGACAATAAATAATTCATCCGATCAACCTGTCCGCATCAGCCAGGTCGACTTCCTACATACCCGGGTACTCAGTTCCATGGGACAGGGTCTCGAATTTAATTACCTGACCGGTGGCGGCAACTACAACGGCAGCCAACTCTTGAAAACTGAGCCCATGAGCCCGGCCTACCAGCGAACTCTCGATTCAAATGGTGGAATTCAGCCTGGTAACTACAGTAGTTTCCTGCCTTTGGTTTTTCTTCGTAATCCTCGTGCCAATGAAGGCGTTGCTGTTGGCTGGGACTATCTCGGCCACTGGCGCTTCGAGCTCGGCGCTCATGACGGTTCACCGCTGGGCATGAGCCTGACATTGGCGGGCTTTGAAAAGAACTTGGCTCCCGGCGCACAGATTGAAACGCCAAAAGCATTTCTAGCAACGTTCTCCGGCGGAATTGACGAACTGGGAAATCAACTGCTCGATTGGCAATACGCTTATCTGTGGGATTACACCAATCCAGAATATTTTGCCAAGACTCGCTGGGCAGTTGATTGGCCCGATCCATGGGTTGGAGATGGGGGCACTCCCAGCGCGGATAACTGGGGACGTAGGCTGGCCCTCGATCTTCGCTACATCGATCTGCTCCGAGAGACCGGCACCGATATCTTATGGGACGACGCGGGATGGTATGACAAGTGGGGAACGTGGAATGGGCCTGAATGGCGAAGAACGAATGATTATTTGAGAAAGCACGACATGCGGTGGGTACTGTGGTATCCCACTTTTCTTGCCACTCCAGAGTCCAAGGTCGCACAGCAACACCCGGACTGGATGATTCCAGGCCAGGAAACTCTCGAACAATCGATTCCAGCAACTGTGGATTGGCAGAATCGACTACTGGACAACAGTGTTACAACGTGGGGAAATTATCAGTGGCGTTATGACATAGCACCTGCGGCCAGCGCCAATGATACCGATGCTCTCGCCGCCGATCAGAATTTTCGTAAAGTGCTTGAGCATTTCAAAAGTGAACATCCCCAAAGCGGGATCGACGCCTGTGACGGAGGAGGGCGTTGGATAAGTTACGACATCGCGCGACTGGCAGACTCGGGGGAATATACGGATGGCGGTGTCGGACCATATAGCGCCTATTACACTTCCCTGCTCGTTCCGCCTGACAAACTCCACAACGTGGTTGACTTCGATCACACTTATTACAACCCCGCGACCGACCGCACACATTTGGCAATGGATCCCACCTGGTACAGAGACCCTGGCGACGGCCCCGACGTGGAAGCGATCCGTAAAGACTGGGAGATTTATCACTATCTCGTGGCGCAGGGAGTGGTCGGACGCTGGAGTCATGTATTCCGGCCTAAAGTAAATAACGATGATGCTGTCTGGTATTTCCAGCGGATGAATCGAGATAGTACAAAAGGAGTCATTCTTACCAAACATACAAAGCATGGTTCGACTTACTTTTTGGTAAGTCGACCATCCAACCATTCGCCGGTTTCTACCGATCAATACCATGGAGATCAATACCGTGGAGATGCGGGAGTAATGAACGTTGTCACTACAACCTCCGCCGCCAGCATTGAAACCGGCGTGTACGAGGATCCGGTGGATGGCGCATTCCGTTATTACGGCGTACCGGCGGAGGAGTTTGGACCGCTGAATGTGAAATATCAAGCGGGCGTCGGCGAAGAGTCACTGGTTACCAAAATTGTAAAAGTTGGCGCGGAACGGCGAGTGGCAGATCGCTTCTTTGGAATGGCGCTGCAATTGGACAAGCCTATGGTCGTTACCCAGTTAGGTCAATTTGATCCTGGAAATAACCATGGCACATATGCGCTATCGTTAGTGCGAGCTGACGACAGGAAAGTGCTCGCCACGGTTGGTCTTGATATGAGCCAAACGCATCCCGATGCGATGGGGTTCAAATATGCTCGGTTGACAAATCCCATTCGGCTCGAGGATTCGTCCAAACCGGTAGTCATTTATCCGTGCGGACTCATGCCCACGGAGATCTATGAAGTGAGAGCAAGCCGATCGGGGCTGCGTCTGCGGGAAAGTGGCGCCAAACTGATGTCGGACGGAATCAGTCTTGAAAACATTGCGCCAAGAGAGCTGATTTTTTTGAACTTGCCTAACTATCCCGGCTCTGGGACCGACAATATTCCTCCCAGTTCGCCCGCTAACGTGATAAAGCGGCTGGGCACAAATCTCGGGGTACAAGGAATCGAACTTACGTGGTCGCCCAGCCATGATGACAATTGGATCTCCTACTACGAAATCCACAAGAACGGGAAGCTTCTGGGAAGGACGGCAAAGGGAACATTTTTCTTCGATCACTCCGATTCCGCCCGCAACGACATCGACGCCAATTTTGAAGTCGCAGCCGTGGACGGAGATGGCAATCGCAGTCCTACGGCTGTAGCGCAGAAGGCTGCAGGTGATCTCCAGACATATGAGGCTCTCGGGGATTTTTCTCCGACGCAATCTCTAAATCACTGGACCTACGAGGAGGAGATCGAGGATGGTTCGTACAAGAATCTAGTTTGGGATAAAGGAGGCTATGAAGGCCGATGGATAGGCTCAGGGCTGGGACGAATCGGAAGAGTCTGGATTCAACCTTCGGCCCAAGATGATCTTTCGCGCACTTTCATCGTGCCTGCCTCCGGCACAGTGAGTACTTCTGGCGTCATTCGCAAAGACCCCAGCGCGGAGAATCAGGCTTCTTGCTTTGTCCGAATTCTTCAGAACTCCCAACAGGTGTGGCCGACAAAAGGATGGGGAGAAGTTTTCCCGAATTACGATAACCCCACTACCTATGAGATTCCAAACCTGCGAGTATCGGCGGGTGACAAGATTCGATTCATGGTGAAGCACAATGGCGAAAACCGTGCCGATCCGATTGTTTGGGACCCGACGATTGTCATTCGCGATTCGGAGATCGTTCGGGGAGCGGCTGCTTCTCCCTAGCGGGTTTGCGGAAAAACTCATTGCGCAGGCGAAAAACTGGCCTCAGGCGCTGAAGCGCCAACCTATTTCGAACGGTTTAGCGGCACGAGTGGAACTCGTGCCCTTCCCAAAATCGACCGGAAGGGAGTTTTCCCGCAGCCTGCTAGCGGGACAACTTGCGGAAGGCTTTGAGCGCGGCGCCCAGCCGCTCAAGCCCGCCGCGTACCGTCTCGGTAGCTCCAGAGAAGCCAATGCGAAAGTGTTGCGGCCGCTCGAAAAAATCTCCCGGCACTACGCTGGTCTCAAACTGCTCGCGCAACAAGGCGACGAAATCATCGGCGCTCCCCGTTTTTAGCCGCGGGAAAACAGTTGTACCGAATCGGCTAGGCTCACAATCAAGCTCTGCATGCCCCGACAGGAATTCGTTAACCAACGCACGATTTGGTTCCAGCAACGCGCGAGCGCGATCACGCACGCGATTGAGATTATCGAGCGCAATCACTCCGAGAAGTTCGGCGGGATGCACTGGACTGCCATAGGTGAAGTCAACGACCTGCCACATCCGCTGCACCAACTCGGGCTGCGCTAGAATCCATCCACAGCGAATGCCGCTCAAACCGTAGGCTTTAGTCAAGCTGCTGGTAATCACAAAATTTGGACCCAGATGAAAAGCAGAACGCCACGGCTGATCAAACAGAGTCTCAAGATAGACTTCATCGACTAGAACGCGCGCTCCTACCTTAGCGGCCATCTCACCTACCAGCCGCATAGTGTTGTCGTCGGTGAACGCACTACTTGGGTTATGCAAATTGCAGAGAACGACGAGACGTGTTTCTGGTGTGAGATTCCGTTCCAGTTCTCCAAGGCCGAGCCGGAACCCCTTCTCCGCGCGGCGTTCGAAACGGTTCACTTTTGCACCAATGTGATCGAGAATGGTCAGCAGCGGGTCATAGGTGGGCCGCTCTACCAGCACCTCGTCCCCGCGGCGAACGAGCGCAGTTAGCGCAATATAGTTCGCCATCGACGTGCCGAGTGTGGAGACGACACACTCCTCGGGCACACCAGACTTGGCTGCCAACCGTTCCGTCAGCGGCTTGTAACCGTAAGGTCCGGTGCCACCGATCTCGAGATCATCGATGCGAACGGGCAACTCGGCTAATGGATAGTCGAGCACTCCACTGACCGCGAGGTTGAAGCGCGCATTCGAGTGCAATTTGGCCCACGCCAGGTAGCGCGAAACGGCATCCTGCTGCAAACCACTCATATCTTGCTCTCCTGATTGCAGAAAGATCGGTTACGAATTCACCGATCGCGACCGCTCTGCCGGCTCCAGAACCAGTACACGGGAATGCCCACCAACAGCAGGACGAAACCGATGAGACTGTTTTGAGGATAACGGTAGATCGTATTCGCCACTACCCACCAGGATATCGTGACGAACAGTATGGTGGTCACGGGATGGCCGGGGATTCGATAGCCGACGCTGGGATTCATGATGCCGCGCGCGGCGCGTCGGCGGAATACGAAGACGGTGGTCGCGGTCAGTCCGAAGAATAGAAAGTCCATCGCGATAACGTAATTCAAAATCTGCTCATAGCGTCCCGAGAGCGCGATCACCATCGTCCAGACACTTTGCAGAACGATGGCGACGACCGGCACACGGGTGCGAGGATCGAGCCATGCTACGGCGCGGAAGAACAGCCCATCATCCGCCATGGCAAAGTACACTCGCGGCGCGGTCAAAATCGACTGGCTTAGAAAGCCCAGCGTCGAGATTGCGATTGCCGCTGCTATAAAGGTTGCTCCTCGCTGGCCAAGCGCCAGCCGCATCACCGCGGTGGCGGGCGTGCTGGTCGCAGCTAAAGCCTGCGGTCCGAGTGAACGCAAGCATACCCAATTCACGGCTGTGTAGAGCAGCAGCACACCGAGCATTCCAATCACCAATCCGCGCGGCAGGTTTTTCTTCGGCTCTTTGACTTCGGCCGCGATGAAATTCGCCGTCTGCCACCCTCCGTAAGCGAACAGCACCGGGACCATAGCGCCGCCGAACGAAGTCAGAGACCAGTTCCACTCGGCTGCGGTATTCGTGGTGACGTGTTTACCGGCCAGCAGCAATCCGACTATCACCAGTGCAGAGATTGCGACAATCTTCATCACCATAAGCGCGCTTTGTGTTCGGCCACCGGTTTTAACCCCGAGGCAATTGACGAGCGTCAAGGTGGCGAGTGCGGTTGCCGCAACTACCCAGTCCGGCGTGTGCATGCCCGTAAGTTCGAGAAAGTATCGCGCGAAAGTGATCGATACCGCTGCCATGCCTCCGGTCTGAATGACCAGCAGCAACACCCATCCGTAAAGAAATGCAATCGCCGGATGATAAGCCTCCCGGAGGTAGGCGTATTGACCACCCACTTCAGGCAACGTAGCTGCTAGCTCAGCCCAGATGAAGGCGCCGCCCACGCCGATGATCCCGCCGAAAATCCACGCGCCCAAGATTAGCGCCGGGGTGTGCACCTGTTGCGCGACGACGTAAGGATTGATGAAGATGCCGGATCCTACAATGCCGCCCATAACCAGCATGGTGGCGTCGAATAAGCCCAGTTTCCGTGCCAGGCTTGGCTTTGCGCCGGAGATAGAATTAGCGTTCGGAATGGAAATCACGTTGTCGGCTTGCCGCGAAAGCCGGAATCACTCAACTCATCAGGAGAGTACCGGATGATCTTTGAGTCATCGTCAGTATGCACATGCTTCGGCGTGCAAGCTAACCATATTCTGTGCTGGGAGTAGTCGCAACCTCATGGAATACGTTTAAGCAACAAAATGTCTGAACCGTAGGTTTGCTGGTCTGCGAATTCCTTAATAGCGCCGTCGCCAGTGCTGAGCCATTGGTTGGGCAGATGCTCAGCGACGCCATTCATCAGAGCTTCTCCGGTAATGAGTCTGTCGCGCCCCGGACGATCATTCAAACTTGTCACCCGGTACTTCGCGTTCGCGTCCAAGCCGCGCAACCGAACTATGGTGTCAGCCGTTTCCGATTTGTCACGGAAAATATAAACGACAGACTCGGTGGAATCTTCCTTTACGTATTGAATCGAACTCCATCCGGAAGCCGCAATTTTTGGATGATAGACGTCTTCAAGCAAGAGATGGCGATACTGCTTGAAAAACAACAGATTGCGCTCAAACGCTTCAACAAAGCCAGGGGGAGCTGCCGAGAGAAATTGCGACGACATACCGTTGATGTTGCCGAAAGTCACTCCGTGCGTAAAATGTTTGCGAAAGTAATAGTCGAGGGCCGAGGCGCTGTACCATCGACTCGTTAGATATTCTCCGCTCGCATCTCCGCTGCCCGCAGTTGCAAGCGAGCCCCATACGTTGGGGCTGAGCATAGGACCTGTGATGAATTCATTGGTATATCCACCCGGCAGAAGACTTTGAGGGCCGGGATTAGTTCGCGCGAATTGCAGGGATGGGTCGCATTCAAATCCCGAAAGATTCGGAAAGCGTTCGAGGAGATAGCGCATGATCTCCATACGTCCGCGGTACGCCGCGTAGGCGCCATCGGTTTTTCCGTGACCATGATCGGTACGATTGCACTCGTAACTTACGGTGGAGGAAGGATCCCATTTGATCCAGTCCAAGCCCCACTTCTCAATAATGTCTCCCAACTGCTTTTCGATCCACGCCACTACCTTGGGATCGCCCAGACATAACTGCTTCGTAATCGCGAGGGAAGGGTGCGTGGTCCCGATGGTCTTGCCGTCGATCATAGCCAGCCAGTCCGAAGGAATCTCGCCCGATTCGACGCGGGCCGCATCCACATTCCCCGGATCCACCCATAGGCCGAATTTCAAGCCCGTGGCATGGACGGCGTCGGAAAAATTCTTTATACCGTGCGGGAATTTTTCTTTGTCTTCCTGATAACTGCCGAGCCCGAGGGTCCAATCATTCATACCGGGAACGACAGACGCGCCTTCGTACCACGTCGCATCGTGGTAGAAGACATCGAACCCCACTTGTTTTGCAAGTTTGAGCTCTTTGAGAAGCTGCTCTTCGCTATTCTTTTCTGTGAGCCATATGCAATATGTGACCAGGGGAGAATCCGGCAAAGGCGCTTGAAACACATATTGTTTTAGATAGCGAAACGTTTCGTTGCCCGCATTGTCGCTATCTCCCTTGGCCAGCGCGAAAAAACTTATCGGTGTTTCAACGGTCTCTCCCGGCGCGAGTTCTAACGTTTCGGGAGGGCCTGACTTTTTATCCTTTATTAGAATCGTCCCCGCGCGGATTGAGGTGTTCTTGGAAGAAGGCTGGACACTGGCCTTCCATCCGAGCACGCCGAGGCCGGGCTCGCCGCCGACCAACATGGATTCTCCGGCGGTTTCATTTTCGAGCACCAGCCAATCCGGGAACTCGCGCTTTTGCGAAGAATCGCCGATGGCATAAAAACCGTGCTGACCCTTAACCGAAGAATATGGCTTCAGCCCTCTGGCTGGACTCTTCAAGGTTAGAAATAGTGGGTCGATGTGAGCTTCGAGAAGCAGGTCATGTTGGCTGTGGTTCTCAATTCGCATGGCCATTTGAATGACGGCGCCGGTGGGATACAGTTTCAACTGAAGCGAGAACAATCCGCCGGAATCTGATTGGAAGCGTAGTGTGAGCTGCTTGCCGCCCTTGTCTAATTGAGAAATAGTATCGTCGGAGTAATGGTAGGGTTTGTCGGTTTTCTCCGGAGATGCTATCAGTGCGCTCCCCGCCGCCGCCCATTCTGAACCGCCTTCACGGCGCAAAGACTTCAACTGGACGCTGCTGGAAGACCGTGCCAGTTCTATAAAAATGTGCCCATTAGATAATTCCCAGCCCGTGGAGGTTTTCGTAATTGTTGCTTCGGCGGTCGCAAGCGTTGTAAAACTTAGCACGACGTAAGCGAACAACAGAATGGATTTCATGGAAAAACGCCTTGAGAATCTTGGCTGCTGGTTAGCTGCTTAGTCGAATTGCGTCAGAAGTTGTCGACGTAAATTGTGAACCCCCATAACAAGATTTGCCTCAGCGAGGAGCCGAGGCAAATCCAGTTACAGGGTGGAGAGAGATCAGAATATGAGATGCGCTCCAATCTGCATACGCCGCCTAAAGTCGACAATGCCTGTGATTACTCCAGCGTTGCCAACATCAACAAATGCCGCACCGTCGCCGGTGGGTTGCGCCAGATTCTCACGGTTGAGAGCGTTGAACACATCCCACTTGAGATCTAAGTGAGCCCTCTCGGTGATGACGAAGGATTTGGTCAACGATAGATCCACTTCACCATAGCCGGGGCCCATTAAGCTGTTGCGTCCGGCGTCCCCGAAAGTGTATAGCGCCGGGTCCGCATAGGCCGCCGGGTTGTACCACTCATAGCGATTGGGATTGGACACATGGGGATCGCCAACGACGTTCGGCCTATCATAAATAGGAGAATTGAGCACGGTTGGAGAGTTTACGTAATACGGCGTGAAAGGCAATCCGCTTTCGAGATTGAAAACTCCACTAAGCGCCCAGCCCCCAACCGCTGCGTTTGCACCACGGCTCAAATTATTTGCAAAAGGCCTGCCGTTACCGAATGGTAGTTCATAGTTGACTGCGCTCACCCAGGTCCAGGGTCTTACAGTTCCTGAGGGTCCGTAGTTACACGAGTAGCAGAATTGATTTCCGTTGCCATCTCCAGGGCCGAACGTGCCAACGTCAAGGGACTTAGCCCAAGTGAAGTTACTCAGCACATACAACCCCTGATGAAAACGCTTTTCCGCGTGAAGTTGCAGAGAATTGTAGTTACTTCTCATCTCAGGTTCATGGTAAACCGCGTTGTTCCGTTGGTATTCGGGTACAGCCCAACCATAGTTTGCAAAGAACGGCTCGCGGGAGGTATAGGGACCCGGTCCTGGAGGCGGCATATTAACGTCATAGTTATCCCACAGATGGCGCCCGATATTACCCACATACGCAATCGAGGCGGTGATCTGATAGGGGAAAGCATGCTCCAAGGTGACGTTGTAAGTGTCGTTGTAACTATGCGGATAGGTTCCGGTCCCGACGAAGTATTCACTGCCACCAGGAGCGCCGTAGAATGAAATCTGGCCATTCGATGGAAAAGCCGGTAGCGCGGGAGGAAGACCCGGCCCCTGATCGAGCGTATAAGGCAGTGGGGCAAAGGGATTGGCCTGGACATCAGTTTGGCTTTGCTTTATGGGCCAGCCCCCTCCCTGGGTTCCAAATCCCGCTCCGTCAGCATTCATATAGTAGCTGCGGCCGTATCCGCCGCGGAGCACAGATTCATGCGGGAGGCGTAACGCCACGCCGATGCGCGGTGAGAATTCGGTTTTCGGAGTTGTTATTCCCGCATATTTGCCGGCGAGGTTGGTCAACAACAATGTGTCGGTGTTTATATCAATGTTTCCGACGCTCTCGCCGTTAGGTGTGAAGATCGGGCTCATGTAGTCCCAACGCAGTCCAGCGGTAACCGTAAAGTTCGGCGTGACCTGCCAGGTATCTTGCCCATAGAAAGCATATTTCCACATCTTTTCCTGAGGCTGAACCAGAGTTATGTCTCTTCCGAAACCGGAAGTGAGACCAAGCTCAAACGCCGCCAGGCCAGATCCGCAAAAGTCGCCGGCCGGCAACGTGCCAGTGCAAGATGCGTCGTTAAGTTGCGTGAGAGATTGACTAACTGTGAAGTTTCCGCGGCCGCTGACGTCGGTCCTGATCCCGAAAAACTTTCCAATATCGGCGCCGAACTTGAAGGCGTGGTGGCCGTAGGTCTTAGTCCAGTTGTTATAGAACTCGAAGTTGGTCTCGCGCTCAAAGAACGGCAGCCCCTCATCTCCCATGGTGAATGCGGTCAATGGATCGACGACCTGAATTTGAGGTAATCCTGAGGTATAAACAGTGCCGAGATTGATGTCGGGAATTCCTGCCTCAGTCGCTGCATCCGTCTGGTAATCCGGCTGCAGTTCGGAAATGACAATGCGCGAAAACGCGAACCGAGCGTCGGTTAGCAGCGATGGGGAGAAGGTGTGCTGATAATCGACCATAAAACTCTTGTCGTGATCGGCCGAGATTCCCGCATTGGCCGATCCGCTGGTCAGTGGGTTACCGCCTCCTTCAACACCATAGGCAGTGGGAGTATTAAAGTTCGCCCTAAAATAACTGAATTTCCCAAATACAACTGTTTTTGAAGTCGCGAAGAAATCGCCTCGGGTATCGAACTGATCCTGGTCGAAAGTGGCTGGCCGAGAGATTAGATAGTTCTGTTGTGTTGCGCCCGGGACGTTGGGCTGAGGCAGCAAAGCCAGCAGATTTTGGGTCGCTTGGCTGAGCCGGTTGGGACAAATTACGTTCAGTTCGGGTGTACCCGGGCAACCGTCAAACTGAGTTCTGCCGGTTCCATCAGGATTGCCCGTCGCCGGATCGTAGATTGGGTCGGTGGCTGCGACAGAACTGAAATCTCCCGTTCTAAATGCATCGATTGGAACTGTTTCATTGCCTGAACCGGAGAGATTATTGCGCATACCCTGATAATCACCGAAGAAAAATAGCTTATTCTTGATGACGGGGCCACCGAAACTGCCTCCAAACTGATTCCACACATCGCCGGGGATACCGTTGGGCTGGGTGAAGTGATCGGGTGCGTTGAAACCGGCAGTACGATAGTGCTCGAATAGCGATCCGTGGAAAGCATTCGTTCCCGACTTGGTCGTGATCTGCCATAGCCCACCAGCGACCTTCCCGTACTCAGCGTCATAATCGCTGGTCGCGAGTTTCACTTCCTGCACGGAATCGTCCGGAGCCACGACGATCGATAGCCCCTGGATCGCTTCGGTGTTCTCGACTCCATCCAGCAGGTGTCCGTTGGCGTTAGGTGCGGCTCCGTTGATGTTGAGGTTGAAGTCCTCTCCTGCGTTCTCAGGGTGAAGATCCAGTTGACCGCTTGGCATCGAAACTCCAGGAGCCAAGAGCGACAATCGAGTGATGTTGTTGCCGAATGTAGGCAGGGCATTAATTTCGTTGGACCGAATCGTTTCATTTACTTCAGCGCTGTCGGTCTGGAGAAGAGGCGTCTCGCTAGTAACTTCAACCTTGGCGGTTGCCGTCCCGACGGGCAACCTGGCATCGATGCGGAACATGATCCCTGTATCGATACGGGTAGCGTCTCTGGTGAATTGAGCGAATCCCTGTTTATTGACGGTGACCGTGTAGTTTCCAGGTATCAGACTCGGGAATCGATAAGCTCCATCGTTGTTCGTGACAGTTTTATGTGTCACTGCATCGCCAACGTTTGTTACCTCTACCGTCGCCCCGGAAACGGCCGCGCCAGAGGTATCAGTTACATTGCCTTCGATGCCTCCAGTGACTGCAGTTTGCGCGTGCAATATGCCAATACTGACCAGGGAAAGAACTGCAATGAGGGTTAGAAAACGGTATATGGCGGAGTTCATCGTGGAGTCTCCTTGGACGACAGCGCTTTCGATCGAAATTTGCCCCCAGGTCGGAGGCGCTACGAAATATAGAGTTCGCTGCGTTTGCGTTCTCGCGATGTTCGGCGACGCGGCGCTGCAAGCTCTCATGCCGTCGCGGAAGTTAACCTATGCTGCGACGAGTGTCAAGGGAAATATTGTCAACACTAATGTCTACAATAATTGGAATTCATTGAAAGAAGCGGCACAAACGGGGGATTAACGTTTTGTGAGCCGTTTCGCGATGTCACTTTTCTGCCGACTAAGCTGTTACCCATATTGTCGACAACATGATAAAGTGGCTACAAGGTTCGGACGTTTAGCTGACCCGAACCGAGCCCGCTTCGTCGTGGCGTAGAGACAGTTCCACAAACTGTGTGGGGATGGCCCTTGCCTTTCGGCCGAATCCGGCTTATAACTATCGACCACTCTGCATGAAAACTCCGAAGACCTATTCTCTCAAACCAGAACGCGGCGTTTCCGCCAGTAAGCGGGTGGAAGCTCACTTACGTAAGGCTATTCACGCCGGTAAGCTGCGCCCGCGGCAACGCATCATCGAAGAAGATCTTGCACGGGAATTAGAAGTCAGCCGTGGACCGGTGCGCGAAGCTCTGTTGCGGTTGGAGCGCGATGGCCTAGTGGTCACAACGTCGCGTCGCGGCACTTTTATACGCGATATTTCGCTGGCTGAAATCGGCGTGATCTTTCGTATGCGCGCGAAGCTTGAGGGGCTTTGCGTACGCTATATGAGAGAAAACCCTTCCATCGATCCACCGGAGCTTCTGAATCGGGCGCTGAAGAAGCTGAAGACGGCAGCGGCGAAGAGTAACGAAGAACAATTCTTTCAGGCCGACATGGAACTTCACCGTACGATCTGGAAGGCATCGAACCAGCCACTTCTTTACCGGACTCTTAACCTGCTGATGAATCCCTACATTTTTATTATCGCTCGAGCATATTCCTCTCGCATTCCGCTGGCGAACCGGCGTGAGAGCCATGAGCAATATGTGCGCATGGTCCTGAAAACACCTCTGGATAAAATTGAGGACGAAGTGGAACGGTACTTTGGCGGGCTGTACACCCGCACCTTCGATCAGAGCGCGGCTTTTCCCTCATTTGCGACGGGTGATTGGACTGACGACTTAGACAGCACCCTCACATCTCCTGCGGAGTGAATTCGTTCCCGGTTTAGTCAACTAGGTGCCGAAGTGTCATCAAAGTTGTTGACACAAGGAGCTCCCGGTGGTCCAATAGCACGGCTTGAACGCACCAGAGCGTGGGAATGCGTTCACCTTTCGCGTAGCGGGAGTCCTCGAAGACCATCAAAACACCATGATATCGCAAACGGTTCAGGCAATCCTGCTGGTTTTGTGCGCTGCGATCATGAATGCAGCGTATGCGCTTCCCATGAAACTCAGTAAGAAGTGGCAATGGGAGCATTCCTGGTTTGCATTTTCGGTTCTCGGCGTAGCGGTCGTTCCAACCATAATCGCGCTATTCACTGTGCCAGAGCTATGGTCCACCTACTCGACGATCTCCATCGGGACCCTCGCCGCCATGGTGCTGTTCGGAGCTAGTTGGGGCGTATCCCTTGTGTTCTTCGGCCTTGCCCTAACTCGATTGGGCTTGGCCATCACGTTCGCAGTCTGCCTTGGAACCTCCGCTGCCGTCGGTGCGCTCACTCCACTAATCGCTCAGCATGCTGATCTGGTTATGACGCGGCAAGGTGGGCTGATTATTCTAGGTGTTCTAGTGATTATTCTCGGCGTGTCGCTCTGCGGGCTGGCCGGAAAGCATCGCGAAACCGCTTTGCAACAGGCGACTACCAACTTGCGGAAGGGCTTCTGGGGCGGCTTCCTATTAGCCTTCACCTCCGGGATACTAGGCTCCATGCTGAATCTTGGCTTGGCATTTGGAGGAAGCATTCAGCGAGCCGCCCAGCAGCACGGCGCGAGTCTTGCCATGATGTCCAACGCAGTGTGGCTGCCTTGCCTGTATGCCGGATTCTTGCCCGGAGCGATTTACTGTTACATCCTGATGCGGAAAAACGGCAATGTCAGTCAGCTTCGATTGGCTGGCACTTGGTATTACTGGCTGATCGGCGCCAGCATGGGATTCCTCTGGTTCGGCAGCATTATTCTCTACAGTATCTCCACTATCAAACTGGGTGATTTGGGAACTTCGATCGGCTGGCCCTTGTTTCTGGCTTCTATCGTGGTCGCCAGCACGATCTTTGGTGCGCTAACTGGCGAATGGGCCCGGACCGGCACACGCCCAATCCGGACGATGATTGCAGGAGTTAGCCTTCTCGTCCTGGCTATCGCGATTCTGAGTTATGCCGGACGATCGTAGTTTTGATATGTAAGTCGGCGATCCCTCTGCTGATCCCCTTTTCCCACCATGCGGATTGCATTGTGCTCTGAGCGTAGCGGCCAGGGAAAATTAAATGTCAACAAAACTGTTGACGATTACCGTTTAAGTTTAGTATTGTGCGAGTGGCATTTTGAAACATTGCGGGAGCGCGGGGCATTGCGAGATGTTCACTCCTCCCAGGATTTAACCGCGTCGCGAGAGCTATCGCCTCTGCACTACAGAGTCTGGGTTGTTCATTTCTAGTGCCTGGCGGCACAGTATTATGGAAATCTTCCGACACGTATATCAGATCGCCTCGCTCGTCGCTGACCGCAATCTTTTCCAGTACCTGTTTGTTGGCGATAACACAGTCCTGCTGGATACGGGCGCTTCTTATACTCCGGGCGAGACGATCTATCCATTTTTTAAAAGGGTGGGCGTTGAGCCTTCGCGACTGACTTGGGCAATCAACACCCATGCCGATGCCGATCACCACGGGGGCAACGCATCTCTCAAGCAAATCGCCAGTCAAACATTGCTGGCTTGCGGAGAGCAGGACCGGTTGATGATCGAGGATCCCGATCGCCTTTATGCTTCGCGCTATAACCAATGGATTCCCGATCATGGCGTGGGCCTGGGTCTTCACCCCGAAGCCAGTGCATGGGTGCGAAAGATGGTTGGCGATGCACAACGCATCGACCAAACTTTTATGGGCGGCGAACATATCCGAATTGACGATGACCGCTCGCTCCAGATTCTGCACGTGCCGGGCCACAGCGATGGGCATTTGGCTCTCTACGACCCCGTCAATAAAGCTGTTTTTGTCGGCGATGCTTTGCATGGCAACTACTGCCCGACTACAACCGGTGAACCTGCGCTGCCCCCTGGTTATTACTCGGTACTTGCATATCTGGGAACGTTGCAAATGCTTCAGGCGATCGAGATTGACTGGATCTATTCCGGCCACTGGCCAGCTTTCCACGGTTCTCAGGTGTCGGAGTTTCTCACGGAGTCACGAGTATTTGTTGAAAAGGCTGCGGCCCTCGTCTTGAAAACCCTCGAGAAATATTCTGCGGGAGTTACGCTAAGAACTTTTATGGATGAATGTGGGCCGGCTTTGGGAGCATGGCCTCTGACTAATCAATGGTTGTTGATGTATCCGCTGCATGGTCACCTTCTACAACTGGAACAACAGGGACGGGTGACGCGCTTTGCTGGTCGTGAGCACGTGCAATGGAAGCTGGCAAGCTAACCGAGGGGGAGAGGGTCGCGATGGATTTTACCGATGAAATAGTTCGCGCGGAGAGCACTTGCCGCGTTTGGGCTTTCATCGCTAATACTCTTGCGGCTCTCTGCTTGCTGTCCTCTCTGCATTCGTCTCTGTTTGGGGCAGTCGCACCAGAAGCAGGTCCATACTTGGCATTCATCAGGACGGGCCAGTTTCCGGGCGTCCGCTTCACCTCCGGCCTCACAGTATGCGATGAAGAGTTGCGCAACGGCCGCTGGGTCAGTCGTTACTGGGAGTCAAGCGGCCAGATTGTTGCAGATATTCAAATCGATGCGGAACGGCAGCAGATGGACACACTGCCGGTTGATGCTTTCAAGCTCGAAATAGAAGGGCAAGATCTTGCTGGAACCTGGAAATGGATCAAGGCTGAACAGTCTGAAGGCCATGATCCCGACGGATTGCTGGTCAGCGTCGAACTAGAAAGCAGCGTTCGTCCCATCCGGGTGAAGATTCAGACTCTGCTCAACGGCGGCCCGGTGATGGTTCGCTGGCTCGAGATCATCAATACAGGGCAGCGGCCAACCGCCATTTCCAATGTATCGCCATGGGCTGGACAACTTTGGCACACTCCGAACTTCACAGATAAGCTGCAACCTGAATCCGAAAATGTTTATGACGTTGGCTACGCGCAGTACGAGAAGTGGGGATACGAAGGTGCCTGGCGGTTCGACCCGGTCGTTAACGAGACTAAAATCATCTCCGGCGACCGCGGAAAATCGGGATGGGGACACCCCACATTTTTCGCTCGCAACAACGCAACCGGAGAATGGTTCGTCGCCTCTCTAGCCTGGAGTGCGAACTGGAAAATCCGGGTCACGAGCAAAATCGAGAAATCGCCGGTTGACCGCAGCAACTCAATCGATCGTCCCGTGAATGAGGCTCGACTGTTTTTCGACATGGGACCCAGTTCTGTTGACCCCGTGCTGCGTGTCATCGATCCGGGCGAGAGCGTCAAGACTCCTGAGACTCACATCCTGTGCATGAAGTCGGATCTGGACCACGTCACCCAGGCACTCTTGAATCACGTGCGTCGCGATGTTCTTCCTCGTCCACCGTCTGAACATGTTTTCGATGTCGAAGCGAACCATCGCGGCTATATTGTCGACCACGAAACCGAAGCGGGAATCGACCGCGAAATCGATATGGCCGCCGACATCGGAGCCGAGACATTTCTTATTGACGCAGGGTGGTACGGTCCCGAGCCGAATATCTGGTATCAAAACGTCGGCGATTGGTATGCAGGCGCGTGGCTGCCGAATGACATTCAACCCATCCGTGAATATGCGCGGAAAAAAGGAATGCGCTTCGGACTGTGGGTAGAAATCGAAGGCGCGGGATCCGCTTCCAAACTGCGCAAAGAACATCCCGACTGGATTCTAACTCGCAATGGACAACCCATCGCCAACGGACGCCATCTCGACGTGGGAAATCCCGTGGTCGCCAAGTGGATGGAATCAGAGATTGCCCGGATCATCCGCAAATACGATCTTGATGTCTTCCGCATCGACTACAACATGTCAACCGAGGAAGATGGAAATCAGGTGCGCGAGGGGTTTGTCGAAAATTCGTCATGGCGTCATGTCGAAAATCTGTATGCCATGTTCGATCGGCTGCGCCAGCAATTTCCAGGGGTGATCTTTCAAAATTGTGCCGGGGGTGGTGGCCGTCTCGATTGGGGCATCCTACGCCGCTTTGACAATACCGAACTTTCTGACTGGATGCGCGAACCGCGCGGCGTGAAAATCTTGAATGGAATGACATGGGTACTTCCACCAGAGATTCTGCTTCGCACCTTCGGTACGGAGGTTCCCGATCTGGCTGGCGACGGCGACATCGACTCGCAGTTGCGGCAAGTACAGATGTCACTTCCGATCTTCCGTGGGATTGCTCCCTCCCTCACCGAATTGAATCCCGTTTTGCGAGACAAGATTCGCGGCGGCGTTGATCTCTACAAGCGCGAACTGCGGCCGATTCTGCGAGAGAGCGTGGTCTACCATCACACGCCAATGACGCCATACTTTAACCAGTCACCGTGGCTTGTGCTCGAATATGCGAGCCCGGATAAGAGGCGCGATGTAACAACTCTATTTCGCACTTCGAACTTCGAAGATCCTGTTTACCATTTTGTTCCTCGCGGCCTCGATGCTTCTCTCAGCTACAAAGTCACCTTCGAGAATCGGCATGAAAGCGCTGAGTTGTCTGGCATCCAACTGATGACAGACGGCATTCCGGTCAGACTTGAAACAACAGGAACCTCGGAGATGTTGTTTTTTGAAAACGTACCAGCGAACAGAACATCTCGCTGAAAGGAAGCAGGAGTGCGAAGAGCCTCCCGAGATTTGAAATCATGGATATTGCAAAGGCTGATTTTAGAAAACTGTTTGATCTCAGCGGACGCGTGGCGCTCATTACCGGCGCCGGAGTTGGCCTCGGTGAAGCCATTTCGCTCGGCTTCGCGGAATTTGGCTGCGACATAGCGGCTTGCGACCTTGATATCGAGAATCCGCAGCGCACAGCCGAAAGAATACGAAAAACGGGAAGGCGTGCCATTGCCTTAAAAGCAAATGTCGCTGTTCCCGAAGACATCTTCGCCATGGTGGATGCCACTGTTCGTGAACTTGGCGGAGTCGACATTCTGGTTAACTGCGCGGGTATTCCCCAACACGATCCCGCGGAACTCACTCCGCTCGAAACCTGGGATCGAGTGCTGGACATCAACCTGCGCGGCACATTCCTATGCTGCCAGGCTGCGGCGCGAGTCATGCTGAAAAAAGGCAGCGGCGTGATCATCAATTTTTCTTCGATTGCGGGTGTGGTCGGAGTGGGCCGGGGTTCGAATGCCTACTGCGCCAGCAAAGGTGGAGTCAACGCTCTAACCAAACAACTGGCCCTGGAATGGGCGGACAGAGGAATTCGCGTCAACGCCATTGCCCCCTGCCAGTTCATGACCCCGGGGCTTAAGGAAGTTTTGGCTGACCCGCAATTCGATCCCAAAAAACTAATGGCAACATGGGTCTCTGGTATTCCACTTGGCCGCGTGGGCGAAGCAGAAGAAATCGTTGGACCCGCTCTGTTCTTGGCGTCGAATGCTTCCTCGATGGTGACTGGCGTTGTTCTTCCAGTCGATGGAGGTTATCTGGCTCGATGACTTCGCAAACAAAAGAACGTCAGAAAACTAGGAACCGCGCGTGATCTCGAGTCTGTCATCATCGCTTCCTGCAGGCTTGCCGCTTAAGCGGATCGTCCAGATTGGAATTGTCGTCGCCGACCGGGATCGTACTACGCAGTTACTGACCTCAGTTTTCGGTATCGGCCCTTTTCGGTTAGTGGAATGGCCCGATCGAGCTGAATCCAAGTATTACTATCGCGGCGTGGCAGAGAAGATTCGAGTCAAGCAAGCTTTCGTGCAAATGGGAGATGTCGAAGTCGAACTTATTCAGCCTCTCGAAGGCCGCAACGCATATCAAGATTTCCTCGATCAAACCGGCGGTGGCATTCACCACGTTCTTTTCGAAGTGAACGATATCGATCCCGTTCTTCGGGAGTTAGCCAAATCCGGAGTAGCCGTGCTGCAATCCGGAACCGGCATTCGTCCGGGCACGCGCTGGGCGTTACTAGACACACAGAAAATGCTCGGATTTTATGTGGAATTACGTCATCGTCCCGGCGAAACGGACGGCACGTCGATTCCCGACTAAAAGTCGAGGTAAGTTGTGTTTGAAGTCGGATACTTATGCCGAAAGCTAGTAAAACTCGTTTAAGGACTGCAATTGTCGGTTGCGGAAAAGTTGGCGCGACTCACGTGCTCGCCTATCAGGCGCTCCCTAACTCAGAATTTGTAGCGGTATGCGACGTTGCTCCCGATCGTGCGCAAGCATTCGCGGAAAAGTTCAACGTAAAAGGTTACACAGATCTTGCAGAGATGTTGCAGCGCGAAAAAGTGAATGTCCTATCGATCTGCACTCAACATACGCAACACCCTGCCGCTGTCGAGATAGCGGCTGCCGCTGGAGTTCACGCAATTTCGGAAAAGCCGCTCGCTGTTGATCTCATCTCTTGTGATCAGGCGATTGCAGCCGCGCGCGCCGCCGGAATCAAGTTGGGAGTCATCAGCCAACGTCGTTGGTATGAGCCCGTGCAGAGGATGAAAAATGCAATCGATGCCGGCAAGTTGGGTAACCCAGTGCTCGCAGTAGTAACAATGCTCGGCTGGCGGGAACCTGCTTACTACCGGTCCGACCCGTGGCGCGGAACTTGGAAAGGCGAGGGCGGCGGAGTCGTAGTAAGCCAGGCACCGCATTATCTCGACTTACTATGCTGGTTTATGGGTCCCGCAGAGGAGTTACATGCCTATTGGGATAACTACAATCATCCCGGCATAGAAGTCGACGACACGGTGGTCGCCTCCGTTCGTTTCAAGAGTGGTGGGATGGGGTCCATCGTCCTAAGCAATTCGCAACGTCCAGGGCTATACGGCAAGATTCACGTCCATGGATCTTCCGGCGCTTCGGTCGGTGCTGAGACGGACAGTGGATCGCCATTCATCTCCGGGGTCACCGAGAAAATGGATCCGCCCTTCAATGACATTTGGACTGTGCCTGGCGAAGAACAGAATCTCCAGGCATGGAACGCTGAAGATCGGTCGCGGCCGTGTAACGTGATGACCCACTATCACCAGTTACAGTTGGCGGATTTTCTGAATGCTGTCATAGAAGGTCGTGAACCTGCTGTGGATGCTGAAGCAGGTCGCCGTGTGGTTGAGCTATTCACTGCTGTCTATCGTTCGCAACTAGAACACGCACCTGTGAAGTTGCCGTTGTCGCAATAAACGTCTGGAGGTTTTAAGAATGACGGAACAAGTTTTGACGGAGCAAGTCGACCAAAAACTGCTCCTGAATCACTATAAGAAAATGCTCGAACTGAGGCTGTTCGAGCTCAAGGTGCAAGAACTGTATCGCAACGGGCGGCTTCCGGGATTTGTCCATTTGTATGTAGGAGAAGAAGCGGTCGCAGTAGGCGTCTGTTCGAATCTTGAAACTGCCGACTTGATCTTCAGCACACATCGCGGCCACGGTCATGCGTTAGCGAAGGGCGTTCCGGCTGAAGTTGTGCTTGCTGAACTCTGGGGCAAAACAACCGGGAGTTCAGGCGGACGCGGCGGCAGCATGCACATGTATGCCCCCGAGTACGGATTCATGGGCACGAACGGAATTGTCGGCGCACCCATACCCCTAGCTACCGGAGCCGCTCTCAGCGCCAAGCTGCGCAAGCGCGGCCAAGTCGTTGTCTGCTTTTTTGGAGACGGCGCCGTCAATAGCGGATCGTTTCATGAGTCCGTCAATATGGGTTCGGTGTGGGACTTGCCGATCGTATATGTCTGCGAGAACAACCTGTACGCAACAGAAATGGCTTTTCAACGCGCCACCAAAAACACGAGTGTAGCGAGCCGCGCCGCAGCCTATGGAATGTCAGGCGTAGCCGTTGATGGACAGGATGTAGTCGCGGTCCACGAGGCCGCGCAAGCGGCAATCAGCCGTGCTCGCAAGGATGGTGGCCCTACTCTGATTGAATGCAAGACATATCGCTACGTCGGCCACCACGAGGGCGATCCTGGCACGGATTATCGTACCCGCGACGAGGTTCAGGAGTGGAAACGGAAAGACCCAGTGAAGCTTGCCCGCAAACGGCTGCTCGATTCTGGAGTAGAGGAGAGTAAGTTGCAGGCAATCGATCTTGAAGTAGAACAACTTATCGATCAAGCGGTGGAATTCGCCGAAAAGAGTCCGGAACCCGCGGCAGCATCGGTGAACAACCATGTCTTTTAGGCGTTAGGTTTCGGGCATTCGTTTTGAGCATTTGTTTGAAAGAGGAGATGGCATGGCAGAGCAAGGCCGAGTAATTACGTATGCGGATGCTGGAGTTGAAGCGCTGCGCGAAGAAATGCGCCGAGACGACAGCATTGTTTACATCGGGCAAGGCATTGGACCACGCGGCGGAAACTTCCGTCAGACGCGCGGACTTTGGAAAGAATTCGGCGATCACCGATTACGAGACACGGGCATCTGCGAACTGGGAGCAACGGGCGCGGCGATTGGCGCGGCCATGGCTGGCACGCGCACCATTGTGGACGAAGTTTTTCTCGACTTCGCTCTTGAGGCGATTACTCAAATTATCCAGCAGGCGGCGAACATCTCCTACATGTCAGACGGAAAGATCAAAGCGCCTGTGCTGGTTCGCGGAGCTATGGGATCCGTCCGCAGCGCCGGAGCACATCATTCGCACACCTTCTATAACTGGTTCGCGAATACGCCGGGATTGAAAGTCGTGCTGCCAGCTACACCTTACGATCTCAAAGGCCTATTCAAAAGTTCATTGCGGGAGCCTGGGCCCGTGATCTTCATTGAGCACAAATCTCTCTACAACTTCAAAGGCGTCGTTCCCGAGGAGGAATACTTGATCCCGCTCGGTGACGCGCGCATCATACGCGAGGGCAAGGATCTAACCATTGTGGCGATGTCGCGCATGGTGGACCTAGCAATAAAGTCTGCGACAGTGCTCGAAGAGCAAGGTATTTCTGCCGAAGTAATCGATCCACGAACCATCGTTCCTCTTGATCGGAAGAAAATCACCGACTCCATCAAGAAGACTGGACGGCTCGCAGTCATTGACGAGTCGCCATCCTCTTGTAGCTTCGCGGCAGAGCTCCTCGCAATCGCAGTGGAAGATTGTTTCGACGAACTGCGATCAATCCCAAGGCGGATTTGCTCGCTATCTGTCCCCAACCCCTTCAGTCCGATTCTCGAAAATCAAATGATTCCGTCAGTCGAGCGCATCGTAGGCGAGGTGCACGAAATGATGAAGGGGAATAATTCAAGGAGAAGGTCTTAGAAATGGCGTACAAAATTGTCATGCCCCAACTCGGTCTGACCATGGAAGAAGGTTCAGTGACCAGTTGGCTCAAAAAGCCGGGCGAGTATGTAGAAAAGGGTGATCCTCTGTTCATCGTCGAAACCGACAAGATCGAAATGGAAGTCGAAGCGATGGGTAAAGGATATCTGGGAGCAAGCCAGGTTGAACTCGGACTCAAGGTGCCGGTTGGCACTCTGCTCGCGACGTTGACCGATGAACCCGAAACACAGTCGTAGCGCGGACTACGCGGCCATCCGGCTTACCGGCGCGTCTAGTGAAGAACGTCTCGAACAGCGACTAGAGAGAGGTCCGCTTGATGACCGCATCCTTGCGGGCAAGCACTTCTGCGCTTAACTCCACACCCAGACCCGGCCCGGGAGGCAATGCCAATTGCCCGTTTGCTTGCGGAACCAGTTTTCGCGTGACCAATCCTTCATACTCTTCGTTGTAGTGACGTCGGACGGATTCCATAATAAATAAGTTAGTCACGTTGGCAGCTACATGCGCGGTAGCAAAGTGCAGGATAGGACCGCCGCAGTTGTGCGGCGCAACCGGAAGATAGTAAGTCTCAGCCATGGTCGCAATCTTCTTGGTTTCAGATATGCCGCCGCACCAGGCAACGTCCGGCATGATGATTTGAGCGGCACGATTCTCGAGCAGCTCGCGGAATCCCCAGCGAGTCATCAGTCGTTCGCTCAAACAGAGGGGTACGTCAGTAGAACGCGCCAGCTCGGCATAGGCGGCCAGATTGTCTTGTGGCAGCATTTCCTCGAGCCACATAGGCTTGTAAGGCTCTAAAGCGGCGGCGATTTTGATTGCGCAGGGCAGATTCCAGAAACCGTGAAATTCGATTGCAACATCGATCGAGTCGCCGAATTCCTCGCGGATAAGGCGCAGCGGTTCGATAGCACGCCGCAATTGCTCCCCGGAAATATGATTCCCGCCGGTTTCTCTAGCGATTGGATCGAACGGCCATATCTTCATCGCCCGAACATTGCTGGCGAGCAACTCTCGAGCAAGTTGACAGGGCTCGTTCGTAAAATCCACGCGGTCATAACACGTGTTATAGATTCGAATCGATTCTCGGGATGCGCCACCCAGCAACTTATAAACCGGCTGCCCCATGGCCTTGCCATGCAAATCCCAAAGTGCGATGTCGACCGCGCTGATAGCACGCATTTCAGCGCCGGCCCAACCGCTATAAGAAACTGCTAGAAACATATCCGCCCACAGGCGATCAATTGCGCTTGGATCTTTTCCTAACAGCACGGCAGCAAGCCGGGAATGCACAATGGAGGCTTCTGCCTCGGCATTCGGGTAACTCTCTCCAAGCCCAATGATTCCCTCGTCCGTATGAATGCGGACCCAAAGGTAGGTGATGGCTCCTACGTGAACCGTGACCCCGCGAGGAATATAGATGGTTTCGACAGCAGTGATTTTCATGGCAGGAATTTGGCGCGTGACTCGAAATTATCGCTGAGCGATCTTGCTATAGTCAACATTATTGTTGACAATATTCGCAGTCGAGACGTACCCTGTGCCCTGCCATATTCGGCTGCACGATGGCTTCTGCTGTTGGCGCACGGTGTTATGGTTACGATGGCGATTACCATTGCCGCCGGAAAGACGTTTTGCCGTCCGGGCGAAGCGCTTTCTGTCAGCACCATCTAAATTCACAGAGCGGTTGAATCTTCTATGCCTCAAGAACTCAGACTTCACGGGAAAAAAGCGCTAGTGACCGGCTCCGACACCGGCATCGGACATGAGATCGGTCTCGAATTTGCCAGGCAGGGTGCCGATGTTGTGTTCCATTATGTCCTGAGCGATGCCGGCGTAAAGGCCGCCGTCGAAGAAGTCCAGTCACTTGGGCGTAAGTCTGCCGCGTTTCAGGCCGACTTTGATGCCCTGGACCAAGTCACGCGCCTCGCCGATCAAGCCAGCGATTTCCTCGGCGGACTAAATTGTCTGGTCAATAATGCTGGTGTCACCATGAATCGTCCGTTCCTGAAGGTCACGCCGGAACAGTTCGACAAGATGTTTCACATCAACTTTCGCGGACAATACTTCCTGACGCAAAGAGTAGTGGAAGGCATGTTGCAGCGCGGAGGCGGCGTGATTTGCAATATGTCATCGGTTCACGGACTGCAAGGCGTGCCCGAACATTCCGTATATGCCGCTACCAAGGGCGCAATCATCGCCTATACGCGGTCTTTGGCTGTAGAGCTGGCTTACAAGGGCATCCGTGTGAATGCCATAGCGCCCGGCTGGATTACGGTAGAAAATTATTTCAAGTGTATTCCCGGCTTTACCAAAGAAATTGCCGCCGAAACAGGCTATAAAGCAATTCCGGTCGCGCGCTGCGGTGAACCATCCGATATCGCCAAGCTTGCGGCTTTCATATGTTCGGATGACGCGTCATTCATCGTCGGGCAAACGATCGTTGCCGACGGAGGCACCACCGCGCTCATGTCCCTCGTTTCAGATTTCAGAAAAGAATCTACCAACACCTTCGGCAGAGGTTATATCCCAGGCGTATAGGTGGCGGAAAAATGCTCCAGAAACTTATCGCAACTCTGAAGGCAGTCGGTAAACCTGCTGAGATCTATCAGACTGATGACGGAACGCGGGTGCTCATTCTGCCCTATGGAGGCAGGATTCTCGGAGTCTTTGCGCCTGGTAGTGACGAGAATTTCCTGTGGACTAACTCCGCGCTCGACACCGTCGAATCAGCTCGCGCCTATTATGCCAGCGATGACTGGCAGAATTCCGGCGGTGACAGGACTTGGCTCGCGCCCGAACTCGACTTTTTCTTTCCCAAGTTTCCCAACATCGATATTGCCGGCTACTGGCAGCCGCGCAGCCTGGATCCCGGCAACTATGAACTGACCAAATCGGCGCACGGAATAAAGCTCGCGAATCGCTTGAACATCGAGGCGTTTCGCTCCAAGAAACGCGTAGAGCTCGAGATCGCAAAATCAGTGGCGTCCGCACCGAACCCCTTGCGCTACGATTCCGCACTTGGGATCGGAGAGGTGGAATATGCCGGACACACTCTGTTGACCTCTTTAAAGATCATCGATGCAAATCCGGAAAACGCTCCGCTGGTTGGCTTGTGGAGTCTTACGCAAATGCCGCATCAAGGAGAGCTATTCGTTCCGACCTATTCCAGAACCGAGCCAAGAATTTATTTTGGTCTGGTAGACGCGCCTCCGGACGAACTAGCCATGAGCGATCGTCTGGTGCGCTTCAAGATGCGCGCCCCCGGCGAACACAAGATCGGATTGCGCGCGGCTGTCACCACCGGACGCATCGGCTACATTTATCCCGCCGGCAACCAGCACGCCCTGATCGTCCGTAATTTTGCTGTCAATCCTTCTGGGGAATACGCCGACGTGCCCTGGACCGAGCCCGAAGATCGCGGTTATTCCACCCAAGCATGCAGTGTGAACAGCCGCTGGGGAATGTTCAGTGAGATGGAATATCACGTTCCCGCAATTGGCGGCACCACTGGGCTACGGCACGTCGAAGATCGCTCGCAACTCTGGGCTTTTCGTGGATCGAGAAAAGACATTGTAAAGATTGCGCGGGCTCTGTTGTCCAATGAGATCGAGTGACGCCGCGATTGTAGAGAAGGGGTGTGAACAAAACCGCCGAAACGCCGCAGATTCAATCCTTGAAGCTCGTTACTTTTCCCCGCAATACCGTGATTGAAGCTTTGGGCAGGGTGAACGCGGTCTGCGAATCTGCCGCCAGAGTGGTTGCGACGGGCGGATGATCCGGATCCGCGTGACTGTTTAGGCCGTCGTTAATCCAGACATACTGCTCGCTTCCGAAAGTCACGAAGCTAACCGGCCCTGAAAACGACGCATTCTGTTTTCTCTTGGAATCTTCAAACTGTATGCGCACGGTGTGCGGGTTTGCCTGGTCCCGATTGACCAGCATCAGCGACCAATTACCGTCCGGCCGATACACAGCATATGACGTAACCAGCACATTACCTTCAGCATCCTTTATATTGGTGGAGGAAGGGAACATGTGATGAATGCCAGAGCGATGCTGCGCCCACTCCAGATTAATCATGTGAGCAGCGAAGTATGGCGATGTATATCCCTTGATGTCGTAGTTTTCGTCAGAGACAAAATTCGACCATGAGGCCCAGCCGAGACAACTATTCTGAATGCCCTGAGGTTGAATCGGCGAGTGATAGAAAGCTGCGCCTCCGCCCTCAAAGAAGGAGCCTACATTGTCAGCCAGCCATAGCGCGGCAAAGATCGTGGTCATCGGTCCGGTGAGCTGAGCGGCGAGATGGTTCTCGGTCACCATGAGTGGGACGTCTTTGGGAACACCGTCATCTCTCCACACCTGTAGGATGTGCTTCATCAATTGAGGTTCGGTATATAGAGTTTTCCAGGTGATGATGCAGGGCTCGAACGGATAGTGCTCAAAGGATACGAATGCCAGGTCGGAGATTCGGCCGTGCGTCTTCAGGTAATCCACGAAACGGCCCATCCATGAGGTACGGCCCTGCGCGTCGGGCCAGACGCGAATGTCTTCGTTCACTCCTTCGAAGATCGGCCCACCCAGCTTGAGTTTGGGGTCAACGTTGTGGATGGCCGCGGCCCACTGAATATATAGGGCTGCGTAATCTTCCGGCATGGCGTGCTTGCCGTCCGGCTCCTCGCCCATTTCGATGTATCCGATGCTGTAGCCGCGTTTCTCAATGTAGGCAATCTGGGCGGCAGCGTCGTCCGGCGTGCCGTAAAGCAGCGTAACCGGAATCATCGCAGGAAGATTGTTGGTGAGTCCGCTGGAGAAGAAGAGATCGAAGCCGCTGTGCTGATAGCTGCCGGTGGCGTTCACATCAGCAGCCGAGTGCCAGGGATCAATCGAAGATGAGTAATAGGAAGTTGGTTTATCGCTAAGATTCTTCTCGACCTCGGCAAAGGCGCCGCTGGAATCGACGGTACCGACGCGGATTTCTTGAATGGCGTAACCCACGCAGTTGCGCACGTCGTCGGCTCCATGCAGATCACAAGTGTTCGATGATTCCGTCATTAAGACGCGCACATACTGAGTGATGACAGGCGCGTCAGCGAGTTTTAAATTGATCGTTCCACCTTGAGCGTTCTTTATTGCTCCAGACGAGAAAATCTTCCACTCGCCCTGCGGTCCTTCATCAAAATCGAGAGCGCGTTTTCCCACCCAATATTCCACCTGGTAAGTCGTGGCATATGGGCTTGCCCAGGCTATTCGGATCGCATTTACCGGCTTTTCCATTTTCAAATCCGCGATCACCCATTGCGGATGCAGAGCGTCGGTTTCCCCGGTGAACTTGTTAGTGAGATATGGATTGCTCTTCCAATAACTAGGATTGGGGCTTTGCAGAGGGCGGTCTTCGCTGGTCGAGAAGCCACGGTGCGGCAATGCGTAGGAAAGAATGTAGCGTATGGGTTCCTTGAGATCGGTACTGCCCGTAAAGTATCCGCTCTTGCGTGCCGGATCGCTCCATGTTCCATTTTCAGTCCAGTGCCAAGCGGCCATGCGGAGCTCGGAATTGTTGCGATAGGTGATCGGTCCCCAGCCCGCCGAGAGCGACTCCTGAATAATGTGCGGTGTATAAACCTTATCGATGTCGTCATGAGAGAGGACATCGATGGAGCTGCCGAGAGCGCTGTCGGGATCGAATGAATTGATGGCATGCCCTGGCGTCGTATCGATGTGGACGGTTGCTGTCTGCGGTTCCGCGGTAGATGCCGATTGGGCCGTTGCGGCAGCACTGTGCCAAACGAGGGTGCTAACTATCACGGCGAAGGCAAATTTGCTCCACAGTGTTCTAGAGTGAATTCGGCTGAGGGTCTGAATTCCGAGTGGCATAGCATTCCATTTCATGGCTGAGGCTGATGCAATGCCTTCGAACGGTCAATCACCCATTGTGGAAACACGGGAGCTCCCTGCGGAGGGTGTCCCTGCGCGATCGCCCAGTGCTCGATCCATCCTGAACCTTCCTCGCCGACGAAAGTGTCGGGCAAGCTGTACGCCTGATCGCCGAGAGCGTCAGCAAGTGTGATGAAGCGATAGCCTCGCTTACGCATGAGCTCAATCAGCTCGCCGATGTGGTCAGCCTCCAGTTGAGTAGCGTGCAGCAGTAGAATCTGCTTTGGTTCGTAGCCGATCGTATTTTTAGCAAGTTGTTCCGAGTAGGCAAACGAGGCGTCGCTATAGGAGAGGTAGCTGCTGACTAGTTGCTGTTGCAATGCGCTATCTCCGCGATTTTTGGCATCTTGGTAAACTCCGGCGTACATCCAGTCCCAAGCATCAAGGGTGACGGGGGCGATGCGGTAACCGCGGCCGACAAGAAAGGCTTCAGCCTCGCGCCGGGTCTGAAGATCGCGGCCCGTCTCCAGGAATGGATGCCGGAAATATCGAAGCGTCATCTTGTGCTCGGCCAGCAGCAGGCGGGTCACGCTCTCACCCCGGATCACATCATCTTCCCACGCTTTCAAGCCCGCCTGGTTGAGCGACATGTGAGTGAAGGTGTGATTGCCGAGTTCAAAACCATAGTCAAGCCACATCCGGAGAGCTTTGATTCGGTCGTCCACCTCCCCAAACTTGTAGAGCTTGTTTTCATTGACGAATCCAACCACGGGGACTTTCTGATCGCGGAGTGTGTTCAGCAATTTCGATGTCATCTCGTTAATCGTCGCCGCGGACATCGTGTTGGCATCGATGGCTGGCAAATCGTCAATCGTGATTGCGACTTGGCGATCGGGCGGTTGCTCCGCTCTCGATAGCGTAGGGCCTGCGGAAATGCAGAGTACACCAACGGCGACAAAAATCCTTACCATCTTTTTCATGGAGGCAGCTCTCTTTTGAGATATCCGACCGTTCGGCAGTGTCAACGATATTCAAACACGTTTATTCAAACATAATATTATTAAAGACGTTCTCATCCCGTTCAGTTGAACGGATCACCCTGAGCCTGCATTTTCAGGGAAGAATATCTTCGAGGCAGCTCAAATAAGATAAATTGCAGATGGCGCGTTCCGCGAGTACATTGGCGCGTCTGGCGAGTGACACTATGCAGCGACGAGACTAGAGTAGTTTTTGTGAGTTGAGTTTAAGGAGAAGCAGCATGAGCGACGTAGCAACACAAACGCCAGCATCCGAAAATAGTTCCTCAAAACCAGCGACCTTTCCGGCGAAAGCATATGCGGCCCGAAGTGCGACGACGTCACTGGCGCCGTTCACGTTTGAGCGCCGGTCTCCTCGTCCGCAAGACGTCCAGATCGAAATTCTCTATTGCGGCGTCTGCCATTCCGACCTGCATCAGGTTCGTAACGAATGGAAAGAGGTGATGCCGACGGTCTATCCTTGCGTCCCTGGTCATGAAATCGTGGGCCGTGTGGTCAAGGTTGGCAACACCGTCAAGAAATTCAAGGAGGGCGACATCGCTGCGGTCGGTTGCCTGGTGGACTCGTGTCGCGTTTGCGCTAATTGTCGCGCAGGACAAGAGCAATATTGCGAAAACGGCTTTACCCTCACCTACAACTTTGAGGACAAGTTTCTCGGTGGAGTCACTTATGGCGGCTACTCCGATAGCATCGTGGTAGACGAAGCGTATGTCTTACGGGTGCCCGACAAACTGGACCCCGCCGGTGCTGCGCCACTGCTCTGCGCTGGCATTACTACCTATTCGCCGTTGCGTCATTGGAAGGTCGGCAAAGGACAGAAAGTCGGAATTGTCGGCCTCGGTGGATTAGGGCACATGGGAGTGAAATTTGCCCATGCCTTCGGCGCCCACGTGGTGCTTTTTACCACGTCTCCGAACAAAACTGCCGATGCTCACCGCCTCGGTGCTGATGAAGTCGCGGTTTCGAAGAACGAAGCCGAGATGCAGAAACATGTCGGCAGCTTCGATTTCATCCTCGATACAGTTTCCGCGGACCACGACCTGAACGCCTATCTTCAGTTGTTGAAGCTCGACGGCGCTCTGACGCTGGTCGGAGCGCCGGAAAAACCAGCCGGTGTCTCCGCCTTTAATTTGATAATGAAACGCCGCAGGATTGCCGGCTCCGCCATCGGCGGCATTCAGGAGACGCAGGAGATGTTGGATTTTTGCGCGAAACACGGAATTACCTCGGACATTGAACTGATCAATATTCAGCAGATAGACAAAGCGTATGAGCGCCTCCTAAAAAGCGATGTGAAATACCGCTTCGTTATCGACATGGCTTCGCTAAAGTAGGCTTTTCGTCGGCGACAGGTTGACAGATCTCGGTGCCGGACGACTCGTTACGTTTATTCTTCAATAATCAGTCAGGTAATTAGCCACGCTATGACGAACCGGTTCAGAGTTTCAAGCATCCTGCCGCGAAAGCTCGAAGAGTTGGGGCTTTCGACGGCGGTTGTGCTGCGGCAAGCGGGTCTTCCATTGGGCTTGTTCGACCAGGAAAAGATACTGGTTACGACGGATGAGATGTTTGCCCTGTACCGGGGAATTTCTGAAATCAGCCGTGATCCGGCTATCGGAATCAAATTAGGGACCGAAGAACGCGTAGAACGCTACGATCCGATTGCCATTGCCGCGCTGTACACGCGGTCCTTTCGCGACGCTCTGCAGCGGCTGGCGCGCTACAAGCAGCTCACTTGCCCTGAAGAAATACATGTGGTCGAACGCGGAGACGAGTGCGTCGTCCAGTTCATCTGGTTGCTAGCTGACCAGGAAGAACCCTCCTTGCTGATTGACGCCTGTTTTGCCTGGGTCGTCGCTATCGGGCGGCGTGGGACTGGGCTTCCGGTAAATCCGAAGCGCATAGAATTTCAGCGAGCTGAAATGCACCGCAAGATGCATGAGGCGCACTTTCGGTGTCCTGTAAAATTCAAGGCGAAGCACAACGTTCTCGTCTTTAGCAAAGCTGACGTTGACAGGCCCTTCCTAACTCATAACGCCGACTTGCTGGCTATGGTCGCACCTCAGCTAGAGGCTGAGTTGACGCAACAGCTGGCGCAAAAAACTGTTGGCGAACAGGTAAAAGGAATTCTGAAAAAATTGCTGGCTGGGCAGCGTCCGGCTCTGCAGGACGTAGCCAGGGAGTTGCGCATGAGTACGCGCACCTTGCAGCGTCGACTTACGGATGAGGATGCGACGTTCCAACAATTGATGGAAGACGCTCGTCGCGAACTGGCTCAGCACTATCTCTTACATTCATCACTGGAGCTGAACCAGACCGCGTATCTATTGGGCTACGAAGACGCCAATTCTTTTTTTCGAGCTTTCCACAACTGGGAAGGTACCTCACCTGGGGAATGGCGAACAGTTCACGCAAGGGGCGGAGTGGCGAGTAGTGGATGACGTGGGATTACTAACACGGGTCGTGAGGATATCAGACGGAGACAGAGAAGAATGTTGCGAACTGCTGCTCGGGGAATCGAACCTTAAGAAATGCCAAGAAACCGGACTGGGTAAGATGCCCAGTCCAGCTCTTTAGCATAAGTTAGAAATTCAGCTTCAGCGCAAACTGAATCAGACGTTCCGGTGAAGCAACGCCGTTCTGCACCGTCGCCGTTATCGCACCAAATCCGTTGCCCGTGGGAGTACCGTCATAACCGTTACCTGGCGGCGCAAAATACGGGTGGTTAAACAAATTGAAGAACTCGGTACGGAACTCGAGATTGACCCTCTCGGTAACTGGAGTTCGCTTGAAGATGGCGAAATCAAAGTTATTGATTCCGGGCGTCCTGAGTATTGGATCCGTACGAGATTCGTCGCCGAAACCCCATTGCGGCGGTGGCGCAAAGCAGTTTGTGTTGAACCAACTGGCTACGTGACCGCCGCCTGCCTTCTTGTCGCATCCGGCCACAACATCAGGACGAACGTTGGAGACACCCAGGTTGGCGCCCTCCAAAGAGGTGGCAGCGCCCGCCCAAGTAATCTTCATCGGAAAACCCTTTTGGAAAGTGGTGATGCCGTTGACTCCCCAACCAGAAACTGCTTTGTCCGCTATGCCGGTGAACCCGGAAGCGTACATCTTGCCATGGCCAAAGGGAAGATCCAGGACATAGCTGATCACCAGCCGTTGCGAAACATCCTGCGAGGAGAGGGACTTCTCGTTGGACAGATTGTTCCAGTCCTGAACCTGTCCGACGCCTCCGGTATTAGTTTCCAGCCAACTCGTCAAGGTATCGGTATTGCTGAGTAGTTTTGCATTGGTATACGCCACCAGCAACGTACCGCCGCCAGCGAACCGTCGCTGAACCGTGGCCTGTAGCGAATTGTAGGTGCTGCTACAGCATCCATACCCCGCTAAATCCACGTCGTTGTATTGCGGATACCTACGATCAAGTTGCCCCTGGAGGATCGTGGGCTGGTTCAGGTTGGCGTTGGGGGATCCAACCAAGGGGTTGGTAACCGATTGGTCGATGGTAACGGAGGCGTTCGCACAAGTAACAGGATTGGGAGCGGAAGCGCAGCCGGGGAGAGCTGCGTTGTATTGTGACCCAGCCGTTGCGATGAGGGAATCGCCAATCTGGTTGATGTGGGTTGAATACTGCTCGATATGTACACCGTGCGATCCAGCGTAAGCGACATCGGCAAAGAAGCCGGCTGGTAGCTGACGTTGGATATCGATGTTCCACTGCTCAACATACCCATACTTAGGATCGGTGTACGGCGCGAGCGTCGGAGAACCGTTTGCCGCTACATAGCTCGAGAGAGTGGGCGTCTGAGATGGGAAAGGGCCGCGTCCGGGAGGAGGCAAAATCCCCTGCGCGCCGAATGGGCCGCTTGTGTCGGCACAACTGAAATTCGCAAAGGTGCCGCCTCCGGGTATATTTGCGAGGGTGCAATTGTCCCCATTCAGTGTTGCATTCGGAGTTAAGTAGCCATTGGTGGTGGCAGTGATGCCAGTGGTGGCCAAGTTAATAATGTCGTTGTCCGGGTTGAGCCCGAACGAAACATAGTTCGGAATATAGAAGATGCCGTAGCCGCCGCGGATCACGGTCTTCTGGTCCAGCGCATAGGCGAACCCAATCCGCGGCGAGAACGCCTTCTTGTCCATTGGGATGTTGTTACCGCCCGACCCAACCAGGGACGCGTCACCGGTGCATGGGTCAGTCGAAGTGCCGTCACATCCAAAGACCGTCGAGTTGGCGATACTGGGGTTCCAGAAGCTAAGCCGATTGAAGCGTTCTGACCATGTTCCTTGCAATTCATAACGAAGCCCCAGATTCAAAGTAAGTTTATTGGTTAGCCGAAAAGTATCGTCAACGTAGAAGCCACGGTAGACTTGCTTGCCCGCAGTCTGAGCAGGAACCTGAGCAACTCCCTCGGTCTGGTTTACGAACGACCCCTGGTTTTGCGCAAGTCCCAACAGGAAGTCCGCGAATCCAAATCCGCCCGCCCCCGTTGGACTCTGCGAAGTCCAATTTCCTTGAAAGGCGAACGCGCCGCTGGCGATATTAGTTTGGAAGTAATTGTCCAGCCCTAGCTCGAACTGGGCACCCACCTGCAGCGTATGCTTGCCACGGATCATAGTAAGCGCTGGAGACAGGTTGTACTGGGTGTTGTGATCTCCGATCGTGCTGTTACCTTGTGACTTTCCGACATCGTTGGGGTACAAGAAAGCCGGAGTGGGTGGAGTACGCATCGAGCTTGGCGGAGTGTTGTAGGCAGCTGTCCACCCAAGTTGAGTTAGATCATAGCCAGAAAGCTTGGGTGCCCGCGAATAGACGAACCGTGTCCCACCTAGATTCACGTCGAGAATGGTTGTGGGAGTAAAGGTGTGATTCAAGTCCAGCACGAGTAGCTTGCTATGGTATAGCTCCGCGCAACGATCGAAGCACATGCCAGTTCCCAGCGGATCGGTGGCGAGATCAGTCAACCCGTAATAGGCAAATCTTCCAAACAGACGCGTATTGGCTCCGATGTTCTGATCCCCGCGCGCTACGAATTCATTAGTATTGCCACCGGCGGGGGCCGCGCTCACGAAATTGTTAACCACAGCGGTCGGTATCGTGGCGGCCGGGTAGACCTTCTGCCATATGGTGGCGGCCGCCAAGCTGGACTCACCAAGGTTGTTTGCTCCCCCCGTCGTCGGAATACAGTTTCCAAGGCAAGTTGGATTAGCTGGGTCCAGCCCATAAGGCTGGCGAACTCCAGTCGCCTGGTTTACCGTGTAGGGGTCATAAAGCTGTCCGGCTGGGACACTGCAAAGGCCGGTTCCGCTGAGAGTCCCTCCTGCACCACCCTGGGTGGTTGGCGCGGTGCATACGGCAGAGAAATCTCCAGTCAACATCCCGGCTGAGGGAACCGTGGTGGTGAAAGGCGAACCCGTTCTCTGCCGGTACTGTTCCCAGCTCGTGTAAAAGAACGTTTTATCCTTGATAACGGGCCCGCCTACTTCGAAACCGTACTGGTTCTGCGACCACGGTGGCGCCTCGTTCGCCAAGCCTGCCGCCAATTCGGCATTTTTGTTGAAATACTCATTAGCGTTCAGCACCTTGTTGCGGAAATACTCGTAAGCGGAACCGTGCCAGCTATTTGTGCCGGATTTCGTACTCAGGTTCACTATACCGCCGGAGAACTTGCCCCATTCCGCACCCAGATTGCTGTATTGCACTTTGTACTCCTCAATTGAGTCCTGGGTTGGAATGATGATGGGCAAATTGATATAGCCGATATTCAACGGCTGACCGTCAAGGTACTCCGCGCCTTGATTCGCGAACGAACCTCCGATCTGGTAGTTGCCCCAACTAAACGGATTCTGGCCCACAGGGGAACCGCCGGATCCACCCTGTGCAACCGTTCCCGGAGAAATTGTGATCAAGTTGAAAATGTTGCGTCCATTCAAGGGCAGTTCGTTAGCTTTGCGCTGCTCCACTACCTGGCCGAGCGACGAGGTTTCCGCCTGTAGCAGCGGGGTCTCAGAAGTTACTTCAACCGTCTCGCTGACTTGACCAACCGTTAGCGACGCGTCGATGTGAGTGTCCTGCTGCACTTGGACCACAACGTTGGTGCGGCCGAAATGTTTGAAGCCGGCTTTTTCGACATCGAGGCGATATTCGCCAGGTATCACGTTCACAAACTGGTACGCGCCTGAATCTCCCGTGGGTTGAGTATGTTTTTCCTGGGTTCCTGTGTTGGTCAGCGTGACGTTGGCACCGGATACAGCTGCTCCAGAAGGGTCAGATACAGTGCCGTCGACGGTGCCGTAGGTACTTTGGCCATAGAGGGAAAGGGAAGTCGTGAGAACCAGAACCACCGAGAACAGCAGCGTCTGCAGCTTGGAAGACGTCATACCTGCTCCACCTTCGGAATTTTAAATTTGGAATTCGTATTCCAAATTCGGGACTAACGTGAAAACATTAGCCGGGCATCGACACGGATCCCGATCAGTCCACAGTTGTCCCTTGTCAACCATTACGGGAATGTGAAAGGAGTTGTACCAGTTGGAAAAAGATTCTACTGAACAACCAAAAAAGGGAATTGTCGGGGACGCTACGGATGGTTCGCTTCTTTTCTCAGAAGCGCGTATAGAAATGGTTTTCCAGTTGGCTTCTGACTGCCACCTTGTGGCTCAACAGTGACGAACACTGCATCGATTTCGGCAAGTTGCTTGGGGTCATCCCAGCGAAGAACCCAGCGTCGGTTTGATTCGCTGTCCATGTAGAGAATGCCCAGGTTCATCGGGTGTGATTTTGCATTTAGCTCGCCATCTTTCTGCCCCCATACCTGGAAGGTGCTGGCGTTTTTGACTCCTGGTTCGTGATCGAGATCAAAGGCGTAGAAGATCAGCGATTTGTTCTGCGTGTAAAAGACACGCCCGAAAGGTTTGCGGGTGCGGCTTCCACTGTCCACATCGAAGACATCGGCGATATACAACTTTCGCGCACCCATGAGTTCGCGAATGTCGCGGTCGGAGGCCAGATACTGTTCATCATCTTTGAGCCTGCGGTTCTGGTCGCGAGCGTCGGAAGAAAGTCCCTCGATCTTTGATTCCAGCGATGCCGTGTGCAGGAGAGCGCGATCATGTTCGGCGCGAAGGTTGGTGAACTCCGCTTGAAGAAGCTGATATGCCTTTTCCGCATCGCGAACCTGGGCGGCAAGCTTGTCACGCTCCTCGGAGACTTGACGCAACTGAGCATCTACTTTGCTGTTGGACCCAGAGAGGGTGCTGGTAAGGTCTTCGGCCCTGTGAAGCGAGGCACGCAATCCCGCAAGATCACGTTGGTCGCCGGAGATCTGTTTTTGTAAGCGGGATATCTGCGCCGTCTGGACGACGAGCATATCCTCCGCCGCTTTCTTCTCCGAGGTGAGTTCTTGAAGGGATGTCGACGAAAGAGGTGTGGACGCAGGAGATGTAGGTGCGACCGCCACAGTTCGTTCTCGACGCGCTTGCTTGCGATCGCCCAATTGATAAGCCCCGGTCGCGACCCCGATCAAAAGGCAAACGGCCGCTGCGACCGCAGCCCAACGTGCTCTCGCGTTCCAAGCCAACCAAGCAGGGGCGGAGCGGGGTGGAGCGGCCTCGCTTAGAATGTTGGTCGGAACATTGGTCGAAACACCGGCGGAGGACTCGGATTCTCGAATCCGCGAAAATAGTTCGTTCCGCACCGCTCGGTCATTCCAAACTTCCGCTTCCGGAACGTAGCCGCAATCCGCCGCGAGAAAAGCCATGCCTTGCGTACTGAGGACGGAGTACTCACTAGAAATTGCGCGGCATGCGCTACACAACTCCAGATGACGCTTCAATTCCATTCGTTCACTGCTGGTCAGCGCACCCCCCTGCGCCAGAGCGGCCAGTTCTTTGAACTTCTGGTGGTCGTTCAGACGTTCACGTTCATGCATTGTGATTATCCCGGAGCCTCTTCACGGCAGGGCTTTTCCGTAAGCGTTCCAATCCGCGATAAAAATGGTGACGCACGTTACCGAATGGCTCGCGAAGCCGTTCGCTTATCTCCCTCAGATCTAATCCCTCAAAATAAAACAGCTCCAGCGTTTTCCGCTGGACGATAGTCAAGTCTTCAAAAGCACACTGCAGCTGCGAAAAATCAAGCCTCACGCCGACTTCATGTTCGACATCGGTCTGCCCTACCAGAGTATCGTCCAGAGACTCGATATCCGTACCAGAATAAAATCCGCGGCGCCCTAAATGTGCTCTTCGGTCTCGAGCGCGGCTGAAAGCAACCTGCACGATCCAACCTTTTGCCGTGCCTTTGGCAGGATCGTAAAGTATAGCTTTTTGGTAGAGGCTAAAGAAGACTTCCTGAACCACATCTTCGGCTTCATTACGGTCGTTCAGGATGCGGAGAGCAATTCCTAGCACCAACCTGGAATACCTACTAAAGAGCAGGTCGAGAGCTTTTGCATTCTTAGCCTGGAGGCCAGCCATGAGTTCTTCATCGCTGGAGGGCCCGGCCTCGATGGGCTGGGCCGGGGTGATCGCATCTTCTTGGCCTGTCCCCCATATCACGGGGAATGCCAGCGCGCGCCCATTCAGAGGAGAACTCATTGTTAAGAGTTAAGATGTTCGCTTTGCGGGACACAAACCTCGAACTCTATAGATGTTCTTCAGTTACATCTACTAAGCTTCCCACTAGCTCGCCGCGAAGCATACATCAGATAGCAAATGTTTTTCTAGTCCAAAAAAATATATTGGAATGCAAAGTCACAAATTTTGGCAGAAGCTGGTACATATTTGCGATATCAGCCGTATCCATACGGTCGACGAGTCGAGCAATTTAATTTCCCCGCCGGGCTGGCTTTATGCTAGTTTTCGCCTTCCCTTCTTAAGGACGAACCGCTGGATGGTGCCGAACCAAATCATGACCGAAATGAGTCGAGGTCTCGATGCATAAATTCGTTCTCGGACTGATGTTGGTTATGTTGCTTCAGGTCATGATTCGGGCGCAGTCCGCCGATGCATCGCTGACGGGTCGAATCACTGACCCAAATAAAGCGGTGATCACTGGGGCTACGGTTACTGTCATCAATAGCAGCACTGGGATTCATTACCAAGGTCTTACTAATGAAACTGGGACTTACTACGTTTCTAACCTCCGACCCGGACGGTATCGCATTGAGGTAGAAAAGCTTGGGTTCAAGGCAGTGATTGAGTCTGGCGTCGTTCTACACGTACAGGATGCGCTCGAAGTGAACTTTGAAATGATGCTGGGATCGGCGTCCGAGAGCGTAACCGTAGAAGGGGAAGAATCGCCGATCGATACTGAGTCGTCGACCGTCGGCACGGTGGTCGAACAGCGCAAGGCAAATGAACTACCGCTCAACGGGCGCAATGTCTTTAACCTGATCGTTTTAGCGCCGTCGGTGATTCCTCAAGGCAGTTCCACAGGTACTCCGGTAGGAGTCAATCCCTTCGGATGGGGAAATTACCAGGTGAGCGGCTCCTTCGGAAATCAGAGCGCCGAGTATCTCGACGGCCAACCTCTGAACATCGGCTACATCAACCTGCCGGTGCTGATTCCGACACAGGATTCGATTCAAGAATTCAAAGTACAGACTAGTAACCTGGGAGCGGAATGGGGTCGCTTCTCCGGAGGGGTAGTTAACCTCACGACAAAGGGAGGAACGAATTTTCTTCACGGTACGGTGTACGAGTATTTGCGAAATCGCTTATTTAACGCAAACGACTACTTTCTGAATCGAGCGGGGCAACCCCGTCCTGCATGGGTACAAAACCAGTTTGGGGCCGAAATCGGCGGGCCTTTGTCACTCCCCTATTACACCGGACGCAAACGGACATTCTGGTTCACGAGTTGGGAGGGATTTCGGCTGCGAACTGGCGAACCATTCACCGCCACCGTACCGAGCGCAGCGGAACGCAACGGGGACTTTTCTGCAATCGATACTACGCTCGCCGATCCGTGCGCCGGTTCTGTGAATAGTGTTGGAGCGTGCCCGGGCAGCACGGTCACGCCCACTGCGTTCCAAAACAATTTGATTCCTGCCAACCGGATTAGTCCGACATCCAAAGCTCTCCTCGACCTGTGGCCGGCGGCCAACAGCGCCGGAGTTGTTACTCCGTCGGGCACGATCAACAACTTTAATACGGTAGCCAGGACAGGAGGCAACCAGAACCAGGTGGTGGTACGAGTCGACCAGGACCTCACACGCCTGCAAAGACTCCTGGTCCGATTCAGTTATTGGAATGTCTTGGATTTGCCAATTGATCCACTACAGAATGGCGTCTGCGTAGACCGCTGCTCGGAAAACTATTCAACCGACGCGGCGGCAGTTGCCTACAATTACAGCCTGAATGCCACCACAATTTTTGATTTCCACGCCAGCCTCAGCCGATTTAACTACAATCGATCCCCCACCAACGCGGGATTTGATTTGGCTTCGATCGACTGGCCCGTCACTTATAACGCAACTGTTCCATCGATCATGAGGACTCCGCCGACTCCTTGTGTCGCAAATTTTGCTGACAACATAATGTGCACGCAGGGACAGAGTTTTATTCAAGACCGGGATACTCAGTACAATCTGGCTCCAAGTCTGACCTTGATACGTGGGCACCATCGGTATCACTTTGGTTTCCAATACCAGCCGGGCTATGACAACTATTCGCAGACGAACGTGGCCAGCGGCGCCTTCGACTTTTGCGCTGCCGGCCAACCCTGCTTCACAGGATTTTCTTTCGCGGATTTTCTGCTAGGGTATGCAGACAACTTCAGCAATTTCGAAAACCATTTCTTTGCGCAGGCCGTTGTTCCAGACTTCACTGCAGGAAAGCAAACGTACCGTGCTTTCTATTTCAATGATGTTTGGCACCTCCAAGATCGATTGACGGTCAGTATGGGACTTCGTTATGAGCTGCAAGGGCCGTGGTCTGAACGTTTCAATCGACTCTCAAATTTTGTCCCCAGCGCGAATAGCTATCTGAATCAGTATCTTCCGTCCGGTTCTCCGATCGTCAAAGGGGATGTCTACCTCATGCCTCAGGGAACTCGGAATAATCTTCCGCTTCAGAAGAACAACTTCGCGCCCCGGATCGGAGTAGCCTACGGCTTGACGCCAAAGACCATTCTCCGCAGCGGCTACGGGATCTTCTGGGTGCCAAACGATGTTTCCTTCGCTCTGAACCCGATCAATGACATGATTAACGCCAGCAGCACAACTTACACTGGAACTGTGGATGGAACACACCCTTATAACTCGATTACGCTTCCCTTCCCGAATGGGATTTCCGCGCCGCCGGGACGGAGTCTTGGGACACTCGGCACGCAACAGTTTCTTACGCAGGTCGTGCAGGCGATTACAGAAGTCGACCGCGCTGAAAATCCCGGCGGTTATGTTCAACAATGGAACTTTAGTATTGAAAGGCAGATCGCGGGTGGATTCCTGCTCTCTGCGGCTTATGTGGGCTCCAAAGGCACTCATCTGGAGCAGTATGCACAGCAGGTCAATCAGATTTCCGATGCATTGCTGTCGCAGGCAGCAGCGCAGTTTGCGACAGGAGGGCGATCCACTGTCACGCTACTGCAATCCGTGCCCAATCCTTTCATCACAAATGGTGGAGAGGTTTTGGCACTGGCAGCTCCTACTACGACAGAGGGGCAACTTATGCGACCGTACCCGCAATACACAAGCGTAGAGCTCGCCGGGCAAGGCTCATTCTCAAGTACATATCATTCACTGCAAATAACCGCACGACGACGCTTCGCCGAGGCCGGGTCGCTTCTGATCGCATATACAAATTCCAAACTGATCAGCAATACCGACACGCTCACCTCATGGCTGGAAACGGGCGTCGGCGCTATACAGGACAACAACAATCTGCCAGCCGAACGCTCGCTATCTTCCCAAGACGTGCCGCAGCGAATGGTAATCAGCTATGTGCTCGACCTTCCGTTCGGACAAGGTAGAAGATATCTTTCCAATGTGGATAGCCGTTTGAATCGTATTGTCGGAGGTTGGGGGATCGACGGTGTAACTACATTTCAAAGAGGATTTCCTCTCGTGTTCCGCAACGGTCAAGCGAACGACGCTACCTTATTCGGGGCTGGCTCGCGACCAAATGTTTTGCCTGGATGCGACAAATCGTCTGCCTCCAGTGGCAGGGCCCGGATCGATAACTGGTTCAATACGCGCTGTTTTGCAGCGCCTCCGGATTTCACTTTTGGCAGCGAGGCACGGGTTGATTCAACTCTGCGCGCCGAAGGCGTCAGCAATTTCGATGTTGCCGCTTTCAAAGATCTCCCTCTTGATCACGAGGGACATACCAGTATGGAATTTCGCGTGGAGTTCTTCAACTTCTTTAACCGGACTCAGTTTTCTCCACCCAATACAACTTGTTGTTCCTCAAACAACGCGAATTTCGGCGTGGTCACAAGTTCCGCACAGGGGACAAATCCTCGCCTTATCCAGTTTGCTTTAAAGTTCTTGTTCTGAGTTTTTGGGCCGAAAGGTCGAGCTGAAAATGTTAGTTTTAAGATGTCAGGAACAAGGATGCTGAACGGGTTGTCTACAGCAATACGACTTCTTGTGGTGTTCGCGGCAGGCACAGCCAGTGTGCCCATATTTGAAGTGAAGCTGCCCCAGGGCATTGATTTTATCCTGCAAAATTCTCCTACTCCTCAGAAGCATCTGATCGAAACTATGCCCGGAGGAGTCGCACTGTTCGACTACAACAACGACGGCTTGTTGGATATTTTTTTTGTGAATGGAGGCCGCCTAACGAGTCCGTTGCCAGCATCAGATGATTTCGATCGTCATGACCCGAAATACTGGAATCGACTCTACCGCCAGAATAAGGATGGAAGCTTTACGGATGTGACCGAGCAGGCGGGGCTCGCCAATGCTGGAGATGGAAATTACGGCATGGGAGTAGCTGTTGGTGACTATGATAACGACGGCTATCCCGACCTCTACGTCACCAGTTATGGGAAAAATATTCTGTATCACAACAATGGCGATGGGACGTTTACGGATGTAACTGCGAAAGCTGGAGTGGCTGGAGGTGGCTGGTCTGTCTCGGCGGGCTTCTTCGACTATGACAATGACGGGAAGTTAGATCTGTTCGTTACTCGATATATGGAGTGGGACACTAAGCATAGTAAGGACTGCGGTGGGAATTTTCACACTTATTGTCCGCCGGAGGAGTTTCCCCCCACTACTAGCATCCTATATCACAATAATGGCGACGGAACCTTCACCGATGTCAGCCAACGCTCCGGCATCGCGGTTAAGAAGGGACGCGCTTTAGGAGTAGCATTCGCCGACTATGATGGCGACGGATTCACCGACATATTTGTGGCGAACGACGGTATGCAGCAGTATCTCTATCACAACAACGGGAATGGAACTTTCACGGAACTCGGTCTCGAAGCCGGCACAGCGCTCTCCGAAGATGGCAGACGACTCTCAGGCATGGGCGTAGTTTTTCAAGACTATGACAATGATCGCCGCCCGGACGTGATGGTGACGGAGTTGCCGAGGGAAATTTATGGCGTTTATCACAACGACGGCGGCGGTGCGTTCAGCTATCGTAGTCTCGAAGCTGGACTCGGCGTACTCTCGAGCGGAAGTTCCGGCTGGGGTGTTGGCTTGGAAGATTTCGACAACGACGGGTGGAAAGACTTATTCGTTGCGCAGGGCCACGTATTGGATAATGTGGAGCATATCGATCCATCGCTGCACTACCTTGAACTGCCGCTCGTGGCGATGAATCATAATGGCCGGTTCGAGCGTGTTGATTCTGGAAGTACAGTTCCGGAAGCGGGACGCGGCGCAGCGTTCGGCGATTTGAACAATGACGGTTGGGAAGATGTCGTCATGACCAGCCTTAGCAACCATCCTCAAGTGTTTATGAACAACGGTGGGAAGGCGGGCGGCAAGGCACACTGGCTCGTAATTTCTCTGCGCGGCACACGCAGCAATCGTGATGGATTTGGTGCTCGCGTTCAGGTCAATGGGCAAACGCGATTCGCAACCTCGGCTGGCAGTTATCTTTCCTCCAGCGACAAGCGTCTGCATTTCGGACTTGGAGAGGCGGAAAAAGCCAAGGTCGAAATCGTGTGGCCATCCAGCGTTCACCAAACTTTGAATGATGTGCCCGCTGATCGGTTCCTAGAGATTAAAGAACCCGAAGTTAAAGATTCAGAGAAGCAGGAGCCGGAGAAGAAGAATCCATGATCCGTACACTGTTAATCCTGTTCTTCTCCCTCGCGTCGCACCCTCTTTCGCCGGAGGCCGCTCAACACATGCAAGCCGGAATCGCGGCCGACAAACAACGACAGTTCGATGTGGCCATCAGTGAGTTTCGCAAAGTCACCGAACTCGATCCGGCATTCGCGGACGGCTTCATCGGTCTCGGGCAAGCATATATGGAGAAGCACGATTTCGGCTCCGCTGGTGCGCCGCTGAAACATGCCCTGGAGATCGATCCGGATTCGGTGCCTGCTCATCAGTTATTGGGCTACACACTGCTGGCTCAGGGTTATGCGGCCGAGGCGATTCCGCATCTCGGACGAGCGCAAGATAAGACTGCTCTCGGAATTGCGCAGATTCAAACTGGGCAACTGGCGGAGGCAGTCGCCAATTTGCAGGCAGCGTTGAGCGCACGACCGAACGATCCGGATATCTTGTATTACCTTGGCCGCGCCAGCGGCTTGCTGTCAAAACAATCGATCGATACTTTGCTGGCGGCTTACCCTGACTCTCCGCGCGCGCATCAGGCGATGGGGGAAAATTACTTCGTCCTGCGCGAAATGCCGGAAGCGGAGAAAGAATATCGCGAAGCGTTGCATCTGCGGCCAGATGTGCCCGAAGTTCATCTGGAACTGGGAGAAGTCTACGCCGGCGCTTTTCAATGGCCGAAAGCGGAGGAAGAATTTCGTGCGCAAGCCAAGTTACAGCCCGGGAACGCCGAGGCGGCTTATCGCTTGGGAGCGGCACTATTGGAACAGGGTAAAGTGCATGAGGCGCGAACGGAACTCGTGCGCGCCGACAAGTTGACGCCCGATATGCCCGAGACTCTGTATTCCCTGGGCAAAGCCGCTTCGATCGAGGGCGACACTGCTGTAGCTGAGAAGGAATGGACCAAGCTTCTTTCCATCGAAAAAGACAGTTCGCTCGCGGCGCAAGCGCATTTCGGGCTGGCGGGTCTGTACAGAAAACAAGGAAAGACAGCCGCCGCACAGCATGAAATGCAGGAATTCCAAAAGCTGCAGGCTGGATCGAATCCGCCGCACGCAACAGAAAAACAGGAATCGCAGCATTAGGCAGGCCTAGCATTTTGATCTTCGCAGTTAAATTCGGAAGTCAAATTGGAAGTTAGAGTTGAAACTTGATTCCTTGGGTCGAGTGTTCGCCCGAACCAGCCACGCCTGCGACTGCCGGCAATACCGGAAAGCCCAAAGTTTCCAAGTCATCTTTGAGCTGCACGATCGATCGAAACAGTATCCCATGGATGCCGAGGACGCGGGCAGCTTGGATATTGATTTCACGATCATCCACAAATAACGCTTCACCGGCGGAAACACCGAGACCGCGCAACGTGTGCTCGTAGATGGCCGGATCTGGTTTTATTAGCCTCACCTCCGCCGAAAAAGTCTTGAAAGTGAAGTTCTCCATCCATTGAAAGTTCTCCTGGACGTATGTCATCAGGTCTAACGGCATATTGGAGAGCAAAGCAGTTTTAAATCCAGCCGATTGTAGCGCGCTCAACCAGACGAGCATGGCTTGATCAGGATGGGCCCAAATCTCGACTTCTATTTGCCGGAGGATCTCGATTTGCGCGCGATCAATCGAAGCACCCATCTGTGCTGCCAACTTCAACCAATACTCTTCGGCGGTAACATCCCCGCGGTCGTATGCATCCCGACTGGTCTCCCACAGCCTGTAAAACGACTGAAAACCTACGCCGAGTACATCAGCCATGGATTGGAAATCTTCCTTCGTCGGGCTGTGAACCAGGACCTGACCGTAATCGAATATAACCGCCTTGATTGGAGAACCGCCGGCATCTTCCGTGGATACTCGATCTTTCTGCATCTCGTAATATTCTCTCGCACGTGCTCCCTCGTCCAATGAATTTATTTTTTGTCTGTGATAACTTGCGTTCGTGCACGTGAGATCGTAGTTCAAAATTGGGAGCACTCATAATGAACCGGACTCAACAGCAAGTATTTCGCCGAATCGCTGCGGCTGCATTTCTCCTGCTATCGTTTTCTTTGTTGGTATTGCCGCTCAAGGCTGAGGAACCTTCCTCGCGAACGCTTGACTCAGATTGGCAATTTCGCGCCATCGCAAGTACGGACACGACCATTGACAAAGAAAGAGCTGGTGTTAAGCAATGGCATCCCGCACAAGTTCCAGGCGTCGTGCAAACCGATCTCTTGCGTAATCAGCTCATCCCAGATCCATTCGATCGCGATAACGAATTCCGCTTGCAGTGGATTGGTCTGACTGATTGGGAGTATCAAACTGTGTTTCAAGTCGATGCGGCTTCGCTCGCGCACGACCACCTTGATTTGGCGTTCGATGGCCTGGATACTTTCGCGGATGTTTATCTCAACGATCAGCCGATTCTCCATGCGGATAATATGTTCCGTCACTGGCGAATTCCCGCGAAGGCACTGCTCAAACCGGGTTCGAATACGCTTCGTGTGGTCTTCCATTCTGCTGTCGAAAAAATGCTGCCATACGTTAAGTCCCTACCTTATGTGTTGCCCTCGATCTCAACTCATAATTACGGAAATGAAGAGGACATTGCTACCGCTCCCTACACCCGCAAAGCACCATACAACTATGGTTGGGATTGGGGCCCGCGTTTCATGACCGAAGGCATCTGGCAACCTGTGCATCTGGAGACCTGGGATGCTTTACGCGTCGAGAATTTTCACATCCATCAACAGAAAATAGACGCCGATACCGCTCTAGTTACGGCAGAACTTGACGTCGAAGCTGGCAAGCCGACAACTGCCACTCTCGCGGTGGCGCACGATGAGCTCTCTGGCGCTCAGACGAGCGATGGAACCCAGACCCTGACACTCGATGCGGGAATGAATCACATTTCATTTCCGATTCGCATTGTTTCGCCCAAGCTCTGGTATCCCGTCGGATACGGCCCGCAGAACCGCTACAGATTTTCGGTCTCGATTCATATTGGCAAAAAGGTTGAAGCGGCGCACGCGGAGGTAAAAACCGGACTGCGTTCGATCGAACTGCATCGTGTAGCCGATCAATGGGGGAAAAGTTTTGAATTTGTGATTAATGGCATCACCGTGTTCTCCAAAGGAGCGGATGTCATTCCGTTCGATAGCTTTCCCAATCGCGTTACTCCCGAGATTCATCGCAAAATCCTTCAGGCGGCTCGCGATGCTCACATGAACATGGTTCGGGAATGGGGTGGTGGCTACTATGAATCCGATGATTTCTACGATATCTGTGATGAACTAGGCATCATGGTATGGCAGGAGTTCATGTTCGGTGGTGACATGATTCCCGGCGATGTAGCGTTTCAGGAAAACGTCCGCGAGGAAGCAGTTCAACAGATTAAGCGGCTGCGCGATCATCCTAGTATTGTGATCTGGTGCGGAAATAATGAAGTGGAGACGGGATGGCATCACTGGGGCGATCGCCAGGAATTCAAGGAAGCAATCTCCCCGACAATCCGCGATCGTGTCTGGCAGGATTACATGGTTATGTTTGCCGACATTCTCAAGAGTTCAGTTAGTAAGTACGGCGATCCTGTGCCTTACTGGCCAAGTTCTCCCAGTGCCAACTTTGAGGAAATTCCCGACAATCCACACAACGGCGATATGCATTATTGGGCAGTGTGGCATCAGCAAGCGCCGGCGCAAGACTATACCAAGCAATTTCCCCGCTTTATGACCGAATACGGTTTTCAGTCTTTTCCGGAGATGCGAACGATCCGGTCATTTGCCAACAAGCCGGAGGATTTCGACATTCATTCCACTGTCATGCAGGCGCATCAGAAAAACAAAGGCGGCAATGAACGAATCTTGACGTACATGCTGCGCGAATACCGTGAGCCCAAAGACTTTGCTTCGTTCGTCTATTTGAGTCAAGTGCAGCAGGCTGAAATCATCAAGATCGGAGCCGAGCATTTGCGTCGGCACCGGCCGCGCACCATGGGCTCGCTGTACTGGCAATTGAACGACTGCTGGCCTGTGGCTTCCTGGGCGAGTATCGATTACTACGGGCGCTGGAAGGCCCTCCATTACTATGCCAGGCGTTTCTACGACGACGTCTTAATCTCACCCTATCTGCACGATGATAAGGTGGATATCTACGTCGTCTCAGACAAGTTACAACCACTTACCGGAACCATCCGCGCACGGCTTCTCGATTTCTCTGGGAAAGTTCTGCTCGATCAAGCGAAAGACACTCAAATACCTGCACAATCAAGTATGGTCTATCTCAGTCTTGATAAAGCAGATCTGTCGTCGAAGGCTGATCCCCGCAGCAGCTTTCTGGTGGTCGACCTGGAGGTGGGCGGGAAGAACGTGTCTCGGAACCTCGTATTTTTTGATGTGACACACAACCTGCAACTGCCTGTCGCTCCCAAGGTTGAAGCTACGTTCAACAAAACCGGCGGCGACTACACGATTACGTTGCAGTCAGCAAAACTCGCTCGGAATGTCTACGTTTCCTTTGGAGACCTCGACGTAGAAAGCTCGGATAACTATTTTGATCTGCTTCCAGGAGAGCCCGCCACGCTCACTCTCAAGTCCTCTGCCACACTCGATCAGCTTAGAAGTGCACTAAAAATCGTATCGCTGACGGAGGCTTTCACAACAAATTGACTTTGCTCTGTGGTTGTCAATTCCCAATCGCTAGGACGGCCTTTGGATCGCTTAGAATTCACTCTCTCGGATCGGGAACAACCGCAGCCTACCCTTGCTGACGGAGGTTGGGACGGAGCGTGAGCGAGCCATCATCGTTCAGCTTCTGGTGACAAGCCCACCGCACGGGATAGCGCATTCCCTTTACCTCGATCTCAGCTTTGAGTTTCAATCCTTTCCAATCGGCGACATTCGGCAGGATGAACTGTGCCTGACGAATTTTTCCCGGTAGTGGGTAACCAGCGTCGAGACAGCCGCTCTTGAGTACCTTTCCTTCTGGGCTCTCGACGGTCACCCTCAATACGCCTGGCACCCCCGCGATGCCGTCATTTGCGAAGCCGACGATCAACCCTTGATAGGCGTCGTCTTTATAGCTCCAGATGAAAGACGGCCTCACGCGATAGCCAATCCGGCGACTGATCCGGTCGAACGCTGCCGGATAAGCCTGGTAGTAGCTCATCAGATTCTTTGCGTTGATCTGGTGAAAGTTCCAGAGCGAAAAGTAATTGGCTCCGACGTCGATCACGTGAGCGATCATGTTCTCTGCCGGAGATATCCCCTCAAACGAAGCGCTCGGATCGGGAGGTTTTCCCGGAAGGCCTTGCTCAAGCAGTGCGGCGATCCACGGCGGGCGATTGCTTAGCGCTTCAATCTGCTCGTTCTCGATGAAGATCGTATCGCTGCGAATCCAATTGTTGCTGCGGACCGTGCGATCCAGCAGTTCTGAATTGCCGACTCGACTGTAGTCTGGTTGGGTGTTAGTGAGCAGAGGAGTTTTCTTAAAGTGCTCGAGTTGAACTTCGAGCATATTCATCCAGGTGCGCTCCGCTGTCTGGTAATCAGGGAAAGGATTGTTGCCGAACGGCCACGTGTGGCCTTCACCCCAGAAGCCGTACATGAAGGTGTCGATATACTCGACGAGCGGGCTGCCATCGAATTCCGCCGCCAGTTCTCCGACTAACTCTTTGAATGCCTGCTGGAAAAAAGGGTGGTCAAATCGGGGCTGATAGCGCGAGTGCGGGTTCGCCAAGAATCTCTTCCCCTCAGCGGCGCTTTCCTGATCGCTAATCACCAGATCCACTTTCGGAACCTTCTCGAGGACAAAATCCGGCAGGGCTGGTTCGTGCGTGTAGTCGGGAGCGCTCATCTGAACCCGCAATCCGACCCGCTTGTTATTTTTCTTCGCCAATTCAAATACCTGCTTCACGTAATCAGGCATCTGCAGACGTCCTGGCTGCGGCTGCATCTCTCTCCAAGTCGGACGAATGTAAACCTGCTCGCCTAGTGGAAAGCGAACCAGGTCTTCGATCGCCTGCGGAATATTGTCTGACTTGATTTCAGTGGTGCCACTGTCTGCCGTGATATAGGTGACCAGCCCCTTGCCATAATTCGGCACGGCGTCTTCTGAAGGAGTCGTGGTCATCACCACATCGTCAGTGGGAATAATCGCATCGGGTGGATATTGCGGGAACGGACCCTGATTGAGCCGATCGGTGACTTGAGGACCGGAACCGAAGTCGTAATTTCCCCAGTTGTGGGCCGGAACCTTGGCCTGCGCTTTGCCCATTCCGAGTTCGGAAGCGACAGCGATAGCGACTGTGCTCTTTAGAAAATCTCTACGCTGCATTGAAAGTTCCTCGGACGCGGAATAATCACCAAAACAAGTATCGAACTGTTACTATTTATATCGTTTTATTTCGTTTGTCCAGCGGCAGGCAACAAATATTTCTACAAGTTTTTGATGAATGCAAACTAGCGCGCGACTGGAACAGCTTGCAAAGGATTTAGACAGATGACCTGGGATGTGAGGACTCCGCGAAGGCCGCGGCAGATTTTCGAGAAAATGGTCTGTGTTTTCGGACACGAGAATGAGGTTTCGCGACCTGGCGGTAAGCTCGTGCGAAAGATGCGAGCCAAGACTGCGATGAGATCTTGGATTGTTTTCGCAACGATATTAGTGGCTTTTTCATTCGCACTCGCCGCCAACACTGCCAGCGACAAACCTCAGATACAGGGCGGCAATATCCGTATTGAATTTGATAACCACTTGCGGAGCCGCGTAGTTGCCCGTTTCGATAAGACGGAAACGGTGATGGGGCCGTTCACTGCCTCTGAGACCGTGGCCACTACTCCCGAAGACAAGCTCGTGACCGGGTTTCTACTAAGCTCGCAAAAACACGAGCGCACAAAAGACAATTTCGGGGAAGGTGAGCGGCTCACGGTGGAAGGAAAAGCGGGAACGCTTACAAAGACGGTCGCCGTTACCATCTATGACGACTTTCCTGCGATGGCATTCTTTGATGTTCAGTACACTAATGCCGGAACATCCAAGCTCGCAATCAAAAGTTGGACCAACAACGCTTACACGGTGAATGCTCAACCCGGGGCGGGCGCGCCGGCTTTCTGGTCTTACCAGAGTGGCTCCTATGAGAAGCGTCCTAACTGGGTCCTGCCGCTGCACACCAATTTTCAGCAAGAGAATTATCAAGGCATGAATGCCAGCGATTATGGCGGCGGCACGCCGATTATCGATGTCTGGCGGCGCGATGTCGGAATCGCTGTGGGACACGTCGAGCCTGGGCCGAAACTTGTTTCCCTACCGGTATCCATGCCCGATGCTAGCCATTCCAAAATCGCTGTGCGTTTCACCAAAAATATCTCACTCAATCCCGGTGAAAGTTTTCATACCTTTCGCACCTTCGTGGCCGTCCACCAAGGTGACTATTTCCGTGCGCTCGTCGATTACCGGCGCTTCATGATGAAGCAAGGGTTCCAAATGGCCACCGCTCCCGATGACGCTTTCGGCGCCATCTGGTGCGCATGGGGATATGGACGAAAAGTTCAGCCTCAGCAGGTGTATGACACACTTCCGACGGCGAAGCGGTTGGGATTTGCGTGGGTCACGCTTGACGACGGTTGGCAGAATAATGTGGGCGACTGGCAACTTGATCCGAAGAAATTCCCCAACGGAGACGCGGACATGAAGGCTCTGGTGGACCGCATTCACCAGGAAGGATTCAAGGCCCAGCTCTGGTGGTCGCCGCTCAGCGCTGTGCCGGATTCGGAGCTGCTGCGGGATCATCCCGACTACGAGTTATTGAATAAAGATGGCTCCAAGAGAAAAGTTTCCTGGTGGAATTCGTACTATTTGTGCCCAGCGGACCGCCGAGTCGTGGAGTATCACAAGGCATTGGTGCGAAAAATTCTGGTGGATTGGGGATTTGACGGGCTGAAGCTCGATGGCCAGCACATGAACGGAGTCCCCGCCTGTTACAACCCTGCTCACCATCACGTACAGCCTGAGGACTCGGTTGAAGCTCTGCCGGATTTCTTCAAAGCAATTTACGACACCGCACAGGCGGTAAAGCCGGGGACACTGGTGGAGTTCTGCCCCTGCGGAACTGCGTTCTCGTTTTTCACGATGCCTCACTTCAACATGTCGGTAGCTTCCGATCCGACGAGTTCGTTTCAAGTTCGTTCCAAGGCGAAAACCTTAAAGGCCCTGATGGGAGACAACATTCCATTCTTTGGCGATCACGTCGAGCTGAGCGATGGAGGCAACGACTTTGCCTCTACTGTAGGCGTGGGAGGCGTCGTGGGAACGCAATTTGTTCTTCCGTCTCTTGTCGAGAAGAGGAGTAAGTCCGATCTGACTCCTGCACGCGAGAAAGAGTTCGAAAAGTGGCTTCGCATTTATCACGACAAAATGTTGTCAAGAGGACAATATCTGGGGCAGCTCTACGACATCGGCTTCGATGTGCCGGAGACTCACGTGATCCGCAAGGACCAGACGATGTACTACGCCTTTTTTGCAAAGCAGTGGAAGGGGCCGGTCGAACTGCGCGGCCTTGAAGACCGCAAGTACAGTGTCGTGGATTACGTCACAGGGAAAAACCTGGGGACTGTGTCAGGACACAACGCGCATCTGCCGGTTGAGTTCCACGGAAATCTGCTTGTGGAAGTGCACCCACAATAAACAGTGTCTACATCGAGAAGATACTTTTTAGGAGAACTAACGTGAAAGTTTTGTCTCTTGCCATTTTATTGGTCTGTGTTTCCGGAGCCTTTGGCCAGTCCAACTCTTCCTTTTACGTCTCGAAGACCGGGGATGATTCGAATCCCGGCACACAAGCGGCACCTTGGCGCACCGTTCAACATGCGGCGGACACTGTGCGCGCGGGTAGTACCGTCAACGTGCGCGGTGGAATCTACGAAGAGCTCTTAAACATCAAGATATCCGGCAACGCTACTGATGGATTCATCACTTTTCGAAGCTATCCCGGCGAGACCGCCGTCCTTGACGCGGAGCATTTTGTTCCCGGCGGCCGAAGCGCCATAGTGACCATTCATGACAAGAGTTACGTTAGGGTCGAAGGTTTTGAAATTCGCAACTACCACACCGGCGAACATCGGCTGACTCCGCTGGGCATCAGCGTTATGGGCGCCGGCTCCCATATAGAACTTTTGAAGAACAATGTCCATCACATCGAGCAGACTTTTGAAGGGCGCGATGGCCCGGGACATGGCGCAAATGGGTTTGGAATTGCTGTATACGGTACGGATGCAAAGACTCCTATCAGTGAACTGGTTATCGACGGCAATGAGGTGCATCATCTCAAAACCGGTTCGAGCGAATCGCTGGTCGTGAACGGGAACGTAACGAACTTCCGCATTACGCACAATATTGTCCACGACAACAACAACATCGGAATCGACGTCATCGGTTTTGAGCACACGGCGCCCGACCCCGCCGTCGACCAGGCCCGCGATGGAGTAGTTAGCGGGAATCTGGTTTACAACATCCACTCACGCGGCAATCCGGCATACCAGAACGAGGAGAACTCCGACGGAATTTACGTGGACGGGGGCACCAGAATCCTAATCGAACAGAACGTCATGCACGATGATGATTTTGGAATCGAGCTAGCCAGTGAGCACAAGGACAGGGCCACCAGCCACATCATTGCAAGGAACAACCTAATTTACCATTGTCATACCGCGGGCGTTTCCATCGGAGGCTATGCGCCTGAGCGGGGACACACCGATCACAGCACTGTCGTAAACAACACTCTCTACGAGAATGATACTTCGGGAACAGGGTCTGGTGAGTTCCAGATGCAATGGAACATGTCGGACAATATCTTTGCGAACAACATCGTCTACGCAGGGGCGCGCTGCCTTATCACGCTGAACAAATCCCAGCTCGATAAAGCCCACCCTCCGGTCACTATCGATCACAACCTTTATTACTGTGCGGCCGGAGCGAAAGCGAGCACATGGGCGGAAGCCTCCGGATCCGTGACAGGATTTGACAAGTATGTTGAGTCCACTGGTAGTGACAGCCATTCTAGTTTTCTGGATCCGCATTTTGTTGACGCTGCCAAGGATTTTCATCTCCAGTCAGATTCTCCCGCGCTTTCTGCTGGCACGATTGACGGAGTACCGGTGGGAGAATTGGACCTCGATGGCTCACCGCGTATCAAATCTGGAAAAATTGACATCGGCTGCTACCAAAGAAAATAGGAGTAGTCCGTGTCGAAATTCGACGTGAATCGCCGCGAATTCCTGAAGATCACTGCGGGAGCCGGCGCGACCTTGGCCATTCCAATCTCAGGACATGCTGCTGTCACCTCCTCGAAAATGATCGGTATCCAGGTCGGAGCCGTTTCGTTTGTGGATGAAGGCACCGAGAGGGTCCTCGATGTGCTTCAGGAGCGTGGCTGTGTGAACACTTTGTTTCTCGCCGTATTTACTTACGGTCGAGGTATTGCGGGAAGACAGATCCCCGGCCAGCCGCTGCCCGATCTCGGTACGCAGGAGTACGATCTCAGTTTCCACGGCGGAAACTTTGCCACGCCTCACCCTCAGTACTACAAGAACACGGTCCTCAAAAGCACGCGCGCACCCGACCACGGCGACCTCGATATTCTGGCAGAAGTGCTCCCTGCCGCCAAAAAACGTGGCATGAAGGTTATCTGCTGGCTTGAGGACGTGTTTCGCACAGACCTGCCGAACATAGAGAAAGTTCAGGAACGGGATCTGTACGGACGGAATGCTGAGACGCTGTGTGTCAACAATCCTGACTACCGGAATTTCCTGACCGGTCTGGTTGAAGACTACGCGCGCTCCTATGACATTGACGGAATTATGTGGGGGTCGGAACGGCAGGGTGCGCTTTCCGACAGTCTGGGAGCCACACACGATACTCCGCCGATCGATCCCGGTAACGTAACTTGCTTCTGCGAATTTTGTCAGAGCAAGGCGAAGCAGCAAGGCATAAATGTGGATCGCGCCCGTCAGGGATTTCTGGAGTTGGAAAAATTCGTTCGCGCGTCGCGTAACGGCAGACGCCCCGCGGACGGCTACTATGTTCAATTCTGGCGTTTGCTATTGCGGTATCCGGAACTCGCTGCCTGGGAAATGCTCTGGACCGACAGCCTGCGCGAGACCTATGCCGCTATATACAAAACGGTAAAGACGGCCAAGCCGACGGTGCCGGTCGGTTGGCACATCTGGCACAACAATTCATTCAATCCGATCTACCGCGCCGAACAGGACCTTCATGAGATCTCGAATTATTCAGATTTTATAAAGGTCGTGATGTACAACAACTGCGGTGGCGAGCGGATGGCGTTGTATGCAGGCAATATCGGCTCGACACTCTATGCAGATCTCTCCAAACAGGGCCTGATCGATTTTCACTATGCGGTGATGGGATTCAAGGAAAGCAGCTACGATCAGCTTCCTCACACCGGGCTCTCGGCAGATTACGTTTACCGCGAGACGAAACGCGCGCTGGAGGGTGTTGCAGGCACGAGCACTTTGATTTTGCCCGGCATTGATGTCGATATACCCACTGAGGCGAATAACAGTAAGTGCACACCACAAAGTGTTAAGGAAGCAGTTTTGGCGGCTTTCCGCGCTGGCGCACCAGGAATAATTCTGTCTCGTAAATATTCTGAGATGCGGCTCGCCGACCTCGGCGGCGCTGGGGACGCGATTCGCGAGTTGAAGCTATCTAGTTGAGGCCCGACGCTAGGGGGTCTTGCGATATCTTGATATACAGAAGGCGAATGCTGGTTCGCCCGGGATATCCGCGTTCACCGTCAACCGCCACTGCTGTCGTCTAGAATCATGAACGGTTGCAGGATCTAGGGCGGTGGGGATTAAGAAGAAGGAGCACGATGAAGATTGTCGATGCAAAAGTGATCGTTTGTTGCCCTGGGAGAAACTTTGTCACGCTGAAGCTCACGACCGAAGACGGAGTTCACGGGCTGGGAGATGCGACCCTGAACGGACGTGAACTGGCCGTGGCCAGCTACCTCAACGATCATGTCATTCCTTTATTAATTGGGCGGGATGCACGCCGTATCGAAGACACGTGGCAGTACTTCTATAAGGGGGCATATTGGCGTCGAGGACCGGTGACGATGTCAGCAATCGCGGCGGTGGATACGGCGCTGTGGGACATTAAGGGAAAAATCATGAATGCGCCGCTTTACCAGTTGCTGGGTGGCGCATCTCGCGAAGCGGCGCTTGTATATGGTCATGCGAGCGGAGCCGGAATCGAAGAAACCGTCCAAGCTGTAGCACATTACATCGAGGGCGGATATAAGGCGGTTCGCGCGCAGTCTGGCATTCCAGGATTGCCCAGCACTTATGGAGTGGGCCGCGGATTCATGTATTACGAGCCAGCCGAGAAGGATTCACCGCCTGAGAATCGCTGGTCATCGGAAGCGTACATGAACTTCGTTCCGTCGCTATTTGCGCGGCTGCGCAAAGAATTCGGCAATGAATTGCACCTCTTGCACGATGTGCATCACCGCCTTACTCCGATTGAGGCAGCGTGGCTGGGAAAAGAACTCGAGCCTTACCACTTGTTTTGGATGGAGGATCCCACCCCCGCGGAATTGCAAGAAAGTTTCCGATTAATTCGCCGGCACACCACCACACCGCTGGCGGTGGGAGAAGTGTTTAACACTATCTACGATTGTCAGCAACTCATACAGGAACAGTTGATCGATTACATCCGTACCACTGTGGTACATGCGGGAGGAATCACGCATCTGCGTCGGATTGCGAATCTTGCAGAGGTCTATCAGATTCGGACCGGCTCGCACGGAGCCACCGACCTGAGCCCCGTCTGTATGGGAGCTGCACTGCACTTCGATCTAAGCGTTCACAATTTCGGTATTCAGGAGTACATGAAGCACACCGACGAGACGGACAGAGTATTTCCGCATGCTTACACATTCGAGAATGGCCTGATGCATCCAGGGGATGCCCCAGGATTGGGCGTGGATATCGACGAAGATCTGGCGGCGAAGTATCCGTACCGTGCCGCGTACTTGCCCGTAAACCGTAAGCTGGATGGAACGATGCACAACTGGTGAAACTAGTCGGTGCCCAGATCCAGTCCCAGATAGTCACGAGCGTTGTTGAAGCAGATATTTTGAATCACAGAGCCGATTAGCTTTTCGTCACTCGGCAGATCGCCGCGTTCCATCTCACTACCCAGGAGATTGCACAGGACGCGACGAAAATATTCGTGCCTTGGAAACGACATGAACGAACGGGAATCCGTTACCATGCCAACGAAACGAGAGAACAAGCCGGTTGCGGAAAGCGCATTCAATTGCCATTCGATCCCTTCCTTTTGATCCAGAAACCACCAGGCGCTGCCATATTGGACCTTCCCGGCAATTGCCGAATCCTGGAAATTGCCGGTTGCGGTTGCGAAAGTGTAATTGTCGGCGGGATTGTTGTTGTAGATGATTGTCCTTGGCAAAGCGTTCTCGCTCTCGAGCAAATTAAGATACGCGCTAAGCTTCGCCGCCTGTGGCCAGTCGCCAATCGAATCGAATCCTGTGTCGGCGCCGAGTTCGTGCTGGCGTCGCGTGTTCACGTTGCGCAATGCGCCCAGATGTAATTGCTTCGTCCAGTTCTTCGCCGAGTCCAGATGTCCGTAGAACAGCATCATGAATGAGGCAAATTCCTCCTGCTCTGTGGGGATCGCGACGATACCAGACCGCACCTTGGCAAAGATCGCAGCCGCACCCGCTTCATTGCAAGGACTCGCATAGCAGTGCGGCAATCCATGATCGGATAGCCGGCAGCCGCTTTCATGAAAGAACTTGTGTCGATTTTCCAGAGCATGCAAGAATGCAGCAAAATCGGATATATCGATGCTGCTGACAGCCTCCAGCCTTTTGACCCAAGAATTGAAAGCACCGGGTGTCGAGATCTGAAGCGACCGATCTGGGCGGAATGTCGGATACATGCGAAATCCGCAATTGCTGTTGTTCACCGTCAAGTGATCGTCGAGAGTGTCACAGGGATCGTCGCTGGTGCAGAGAATTCTTACCTTAAACTTTCGCAGAATGCTGCGAGCTCCGAGGTCGTCGCTATCCGAGAGCATCGCACTTGTACGTTCCCAAATCGCTTCCGCGGTTCGATCGTCCAGCAAGTCATCAATGCCGAAGTAGCGCTTCAGTTCCAGGTGCGTCCAGTGATAAAGTGGATTTCGGATGGTGTAGGGCACGGTGCGCGCCCAAGCTAGAAATTTATCCTTCGGCGAGGCGTCACCTGTGCAGTAGCGTTCGGAGACGCCATTCGCCCGCATGGCTCGCCATTTGTAATGATCTCCTTCAAGCGCAATCTCGAAGAGGTTGTGGAAGCGACGGTCTTTCGCAATGTCACACGCTGGCAGGTGCGAATGATAGTCGAGAATAGGCTGCGATTCGGCATAGTTTTGATAGAGCCGGCGCGCCGTCTTTGAATAGAGCAAAAAGTTATCCGTGATGAAGTTCAACGACTATCTCCATTATTTATTCTGCAAGTTATTGGGCGAGCTAACCTGCACGCGTGCATTGCGCACGATTGCGACAAATTCCTGAGCCGCTTCAACGATCGATGCTGTATCGCCGGACTCGAGCGCCGAAGCCGACACCAGTTCGCCTCCGATACCGAGAGCAACCGCTCCGGCCAGGATGAAATCAGCCGCTGTATGCAGATTCACGCCGCCCGTCGGAACCATCGGAATTTGCGGCAAGGGCGCTTTTAGAGCCTTGATATATTTCGCGCCGCCCACCGTTCCACAAGGAAAGATTTTCACGAAGTCGCTGCCAGCCTTCCAGGCAGCAATCACCTCGGTTGGCGTAAGCGCGCCGGCCATGATTAATTTGCCGGCTTGTTTCGCAAATTTCACGGTTTCGAAATCGAATCCTGGACTCACAATGAATTCAGCACCCGCGTCAATGCAACGCTTCGCTGTCGCAGCATCGAGCACCGTTCCGGCTCCGATCAATAGTTCGGAACCCATGCTCTTGTTCAGATGAGCGATCACTTCGATCGCACCTGGGACCGTCATCGTAACTTCCACGATTGGAATTCCGCCCGCGCAGACTGCCTCCACAGCTCGCATCGCCTGTTTGGAGGATGCTGCCCGGACCACCGGCACAATGCCGACCTCCGTAATCTGGTTCGCAACTTCCTGTCTCGTCATAAAGTTCTAGTTTCCGCTTTCAGCGAGCGATGCGTGCGCCTTTTCCTCGCATGACCTGCAACACTTCCTGTAAGGTCGCCATGGTAGTGTCGCCCGGCGTAGTCATCGCCAGAGCACCATGCGCTGCACCACATTCAACTGCCCACTGTGGTCCCTGGCCCGTAAGAAAACCGTAGATAAGCCCGGAGGCAAATGAATCTCCACCACCTACGCGATCGAAGATCTCCAGATTCTCCCGATATTTCGCCTCATAAAAATTACGATCGGCATAGCAGATTGCGCCCCAATCGTTCAATGTCGCGGTTTTCGCTTTGCGAAGCGTAGTGGCGATCACCGCAAAAGGAAATTCCTTCACTACCATCTCAATCATCTTCTTGAATGCTTCGGTTTCGATGTTCGAGATCTGCTCATCCTGGCCTGGGACCTGAAAACCTAGAGCGGCGGAGAAGTCTTCCTCGTTACCAAGCATGACGTCAACCAGCGGAGCCACGCGCCGATTCACTTCCTGGGCGCGCTTTTTCCCGCCAATCGCCTTCCACAGAGAGTCGCGGTAATTTAGATCGTAGGAGATTACCGTTCCATTCTTCCGGGCCGCTTTCATCGCCTCGACAGCCACGTCGGGCGTTGTCTCCGACAACGCGCAAAAAATGCCGCCTGTATGGAACCACCGTGAGCCGTGCTTGCCGAAGATTTCGTCCCAATCAATGTCGCCGGGCTTCAACTGTGAAACTGCTGTGTGCCCGCGGTCAGAGCAGCCCAAGGCTGGGCGGACACCAAACCCACGCTCGGTGAAATTCAAACCGTTTCGCGCCGTGCGGCCCACTCCATCGAAGTTAGCCCAACGGATCAATGACTGATCTACGCCGCCTTGATAGATGAGATCTTGCAGCAATCTGCCAACAGGATTATCGACGATAGCAGTAACAATCGCGCTATTCAGACCAAAGCACCTTTTTAGACCGCGCGCGACGTTATATTCTCCTCCCCCTTCGGAGACTTCGAAGTTCCGCGTGGTCCATATGCGATTGTCTCCCGGATCAAATCGAAGCATCACTTCGCCCAGACTCACCAGATCCCAGCGACACTGGTCTCCAGATTTAATGGTAAGGCTGGCTGCTGCGTGTCCTTTATCCACTTTCGCCCTTCCGGAACAAAACTTTCCCTACCACAACTATATTCATAGCTATATTTCGGCAGCGCCCAACTCTACCGGTTTAAGCTTCGGAGCCAGACCTTGGATGATAGCCAAGGCAATCAGATACGCTGAGCCCGCGAGAATGAATGGTACTGCATAGCTATGCGTTCGCTGTAAAAAGTAGGATACGATTTTTGCGATGAGCATTCCTCCTACAGCGCCAGCCATGCCGCCGATTCCTACGACGGAGGCAACCACGGTCGTCGGAAACATATCGGATGACAAGGTGAACAGGTTGCAGGAAAAACCTTGGTGCGCAGCGGCCGCGAGTCCGATCACCAGGACTGCTCCCCACATCGATGCAATCTTGGGAGCGAAGACAATGGGCGTGACACAGACTGCACAAATCATCATCGCTATTTTTCGGCTTGCATTCACGGTTTTCCCGCGGCGAATCAAGGACGAAGAGGCCCACCCTCCGGCCACGCTACCCGCATCCGCGATCAAGTAAATCACAACGATTGGCAGCCCGATGTGCAGCAGATTGAGCCCATGCTCCCGCTGGAGAAAATCCGGGATCCAGAATAAATAGAACCACCAGATCGGATCGGTAATGAATTTTGCCAGCACGAAGGCCCAGGTCTGGCGATGAGCAAGCAGCTTCCACCAACTTACTCTTGTCTTTTTTGCGTCGATCTTTTTTTTGTCGATCTTCTTTACGCCGATCGGCTTTTCGTCAAGCGGCTGCGAAACACTATCGCTGCTTATGTATTCCAACTCGGCGGGTGAGCAGAATGAATGCTCCTGCGGCCGGCGATAAACCCAAAGCCACAGCGCCAGCCATACAAATCCGATGCTTCCGAGCAGGAAAAACGCGGCGCGCCAGCCCCAATGCACCGCAATCCAAGGAACGAGCAAAGGCGTAGCGATGGCGCCGAGATTCGTCCCAGCATTAAAAATACCCGTTGCCAGCGCGCGCTCTTTATTCGGGAACCACTCCGAGATTGCTTTCATGCTGGCTGGAAATACCGCTGACTCCCCAAGCCCCAGCGCGAAGCGAGCCACGAGAAAACTCGCGAATGAACTCGCCATACCATGAGCAAGCGAAGCCAAGCTCCAAAAGGCCATTGCTAGCGCGTAGCCTAGCCGTGTTCCGACTCGATCGATAAATCGCCCGACAAGCACCATCCCCAGCGCATAGGCAGCCTGAAAAGCGAATACCAGATTCCCGTAATCGATTTCGCTCCAACCTAAATCATGTTGCAGGGTCGTTTTTAGGACGCCGATGACCTGGCGATCCATATAATTCTTCATCACGCCGAGTAGAAGAATTGTGCAAATGATCCACCGGAAGCGTCCGAAATGGTGAGCAAGTTGCGCAGCAGCGCTCTTTCTTACTTCCGGCTGATTTAATTCTGACTGGGATTCAGATCCGGGTCTCGAGACGGACGGGAGATTCATAAGAAACCTGAGGCACGATCAGATCAGCATGGTCGGACGCTGTCCATGGTCGAGACACTGTCAACAATTTAAACACGATTAACTATTCACTCCGCTCGCGAGGAAGCCGCCATCGACTACAAGCAAATGGCCGGTTACGAAACTTGCCGCGTCGGAGGCTAGAAATACGGCAGCGCCGACCAGTTCCTCGGTCTTGCCGAATCGCGCCATGGGAGTGCGCATCAGGAACTCCTGCCCACGCGGCGTCCCATCCAACAGAGCCGCATTCAGATCGGTGCGGAAAACGCCGGGCACCAGGGCATTCACGCACACTCCATGCCGCGCCCACTCGATAGCCAGGGACTTCGTCAGAGAAGCAACGCCTGCTTTGCTTGCGGCATAGGCAGCAACCTCGTAGATAGCGACGAAAGAGGAAAGTGAGGCAATGTTGATGATCCTTCCATACTGGCGCCCGATCATGTGAGATCCAAAAACCTGACAGGCGCGGAGCGTGCCATTCAGGTTCGTTTCCAAAATCGCGTTCCAATCGCTCTCATTCATATGGAGAATAGGAGTACGCTGTGTGATTCCTGCGCAGTTCACAAGAATATCAACCTTGCCGAACTCCGCACAGGCCGCTTCCAAGAGTGCTTGCAGGCTCGAGCGGTCGGCAACATTGCAGGTGAGAGCGAGTGAGCCCCTGCCTGTTTTCTTGATATCGGAAGCAACAGATTCGACCAGATCGCGGCGGCGGCCCGACGGAACGACATTAGCACCGGCCGCCGCCAGGCCCTTTGCGAGCGCCAGGCCAATCCCCGACGTTCCGCCGATTACGACTGCGGTTTTTGAATTAAGGTCGAGCGCTGGATGTCCCATTAAGTCACTGTCTTCTTGGCTTGGTTTATAACGCACCTAGAATTCTAAACGTAGAGACAGCTGAGCATCACGCGAGGTATTCGCCTGACCACTGACCGTACCGAAGTTGGAGCTGCCAAAAGCTGTGCCCCCTACGAGGAAGTCGGTGTGATTGGTCAGGTTGTAGAGGTCTCCTTCGAAGGTCAGATGGGCACGCTCGGTCAAACCGAAGGTCCTGCGCAAACTAATGTCGATATCATAGTTGCCCGGTCCATACATGCCGAACGGAGCGGTGCGCGCGGCATCGCCAAATGTGTAAGCATAGGGCGATCCGGCGGCCGTGAGAGTTGAAATGGGAACAAAGGCAGCGGCATTGAGATAGCTTGGGGAACTGGTTGGTGTGGCACCGTCGCCCCATTTGCCGTTGATCCGTCCCGGCCCCGTGAAGCCAGGTGCAACCGTTGGGTTGCAGGTGCTCTGAGCGGGATTGACTTGGCAGGAGGAGCCGGTAATGGCCAGAGGCGAACCGGAGTAGATCTGCAGGATCCCGGAAAATTTAAAGTTGCTGGCGAGCGCGCGGACAACGCTGTTTCCACTGCCCAGCCCTTGTGCGCCGAAGGGAAGCGACCATACTCCAGTAGCGATAACGTGATGGGGCTGGTTAGTGGTCGAGACACCACGCTCGATACGATCCACCGGCCACGCCTTGCCATCAGTTGAGTAAGCCGCTGGGATCGCATAGCCGGAGCGATACGTCCCTCCATCGTCGATTGCCTTCGACCAGATGTAATCGAACATGAAGGTTAACCCTTTGTAAGCCCGCTGCGTCACCGAGACTTGCAGAGAGTTGTAGTTGGAGTTGGCAACGTTCCCATAAGTGTCAGCGATGCTCTTGAAATTTGGAAACGGCACGAGTGCCTGCGCGACCGTTTGGTTTGGGGTGAAATTGGGAGGCAGAGTGATTCCCGCGTCAGTCAATGTGGTCTGCTGCGCCGGAGTCAGATTCTTGACGTCAGTCCCAAGGATCGATCCAAGAAACAGGTACTGGGGGGAGAGCTGATTGATCCACTGGCCGCGCGCAGTGCTGCTGTCGGGGCTTTCAAAGTGTCCCTGCGACCCGACATAGCTGATACCTAAAACCATGTTCTGCGTGACTTGCTGCTGGAAGCCCGCATTCCAGTCGATATATTGCGGCGCACGGCCGCCATAATAAGGATCGCCGTAAGCCACACTCTGTGGCGAGCCCGTGTAAGGCGAGATCGTCGAGTATCCTACCGGATAGTTGGGACCAGAGGCCACTCCTGCCGGTGGAGCATATGAAGGATACGGCTGATCCAGATCGTATTCGGCAACCCCGTTGGTCGAAGACGTTTTCGGTGAGGCCTGGAAGCCGAGAATGCCCGTTCCGTTCTGCGAGACAGAACTGCCGGCAACGCCGTTTCCGTGTGTATACATAACTCCCCAGCTGGCCCGGAAGACCGTCTTAGGAAGAACCTGGTAGGCGAGTCCGAGACGAGGGCCGAACTGCTTCTTGTAGTTGTTTACCGGCGTGCTGCAGTTGCAGGTATTCGTTCCATTGCCAGCAAACAGGAGAGTGCCAGCTGTGCCAGCTGCGTTGATCCCGTTGGGATTGAAGAACGAGAGCACGTTATGGGCTTCTGTGTAGGTTGGAAAGAAGTCGTAACGGAGGCCAAGATTCAGCGTCAACTTACGGGAGACCTTCCAATCGTCCTGAACATACGGCGATATCGGACGGAAGCGGGCACCCGTTTCCTGAACTGCGTTCTGCGTCAGGCTGCCGGCGTCGATCTGGCCAACCAGAAAACTGGCATAAGCCAGGCCTTCACCGGTATTGATAGTGGTTCCCGAAGTATAACCGGCAGTCTCAGAAGTAGCGGCCGCGAGTGTCAATGGACTGCTGGCGCCGGTATCGAGAGTGTATTGATATTGGAGCCAAGCAACCTGAGTTCCAAATGTAAGCAGGTGCTTGCCGAAATCCCACTGGTAGTTGTCGATAACATAGTACGCGTTGGAGATTTTCAGGCCTCCGACGTTGCCACCCCACTGAGTGGGTGCATCGGTGCCGGCGAAAGTGACCTCGGGAAAAGACGTGGAAGCCTGCCCGGCGGGCACACCCGTGATTCCTAGCGTCGTCGCGGCCCAAGCTGGGTTGACACCAAGATTGAAGGAGGGGCTGTAGTACCGGGCAAAACCGAACTTGAACTGATTCACCATGTGCGCATTGATGGCGTAAGTATCTTCGAAGATGTCGGTCTTCGTCTTCGGTGCATATGCCTGGCCGTAGTTGAACGGTAGTGGTCCGTTATTTCTGCCCGTCGTAGTTTGCGCCGCCGGGCCGACGGATGCCTGACGGCCGGCTGCGATGACAATCGACATGCTGTGCTTATCGTTAATGGAATAATCGACACGGCCGGTCGCCGTGAAGTTGCTTAGCCCAAATGGCAGCCCGGCGAGAAAATTGTTACTCGGATCCTGATTGGCATACATGCTGGCGGGCGGCAGCAATGCATTCATAGCCGACGCTACATTGGAGAATTCGGTAGGGCAGATGACATTCGGCTGAGTGCCGTTGCAGCCCATGAACTGCGTGCGCGTCGCTGCGTTAGATCCAGTGGAGGGATCAAAGATCAGCACCGGCGTCGGCAACGTCAGAAATGCGCTGAAGTCGCCGGACCTCTCGGCCAACGTGGGATAGGTCTGCAAGGTCGGGACTGGCCCCTTGGCGTAGCGGTAGCCGTCATAGTTGCCGAAGAAGAAGAGTTTGTTCTTAATAACCGGACCGCCGAGCACGATGCCGTATTCGTTCATATGCTCGGCGGGTTTAGTCGCAGTACCGGTGGCGGGATTGATCAGCGCCGGCGCATAAAAGCCCCATGTGTCGAGCGCAGTGTTGCGGAAGTATTCATACAACGCACCGTGAAGCGCGTTGGTTCCGCGCTTGAGATCGAAATTCTGGACGCCCTGCCCTTCGTAAATAGCCGGATAGCCGGAGGTTTGCACCTGTAATTCGTTGACCGCATCGACGGATATGGCGGTCCAGATGAAGCGATTGTCACCCTCCTGGGAGACGTTGAAGAAGGGGATGCCCTCGATGTAAACGGAGGATGCGCCGCCTTTGCTGCCGGAACCGTCGATGGGGCCGGTATTGTCGGTCACGTTGTTGTTGGTCTCATTGTTTTGGACGCCGGGCATCAGCAGCACATAGTCACTGGCGCGTCGTTGGTCTGGTGCACCGCCAGCGCCCATCGCGATTGGCAACTCGGAGTAGGTCTCTTGCGCCATGGTCGCGCCGAGCGTGGCGTTGCTGGTCTGGATTTGCTCGACCTCTTCGGTGACAGTGACGATCTCGCTCTCGGTGCCAAGGGCCAGGCCGATGTCGACCGTCGCAATCTCGAGTGCGTTAACGACAACGTTCGGCTGAGTCGTTGTCTTGAAGCCTTTGGCCGTGACGGTGACAGTATAGGTGTCGGCATCGAGCGGGGAGAGCGCATAATCGCCGGCTGATGTCGTCTTGGTAGTGACCTTGGTGCCGCGGGTCGTCGAGGTAGCGACCACAGTTGCGTCCGAAACGACGGCGCCGGCAGGATCGGTGACGCTGCCTACAATTTCGCCCTTACCTGAGAGCTGAGCGAAAGCAGACGTGCCTAGTAACAGCATCAGAGTGGCGAGCAGGACGAACATGGTCCTGGCTTTAATCTTGCGGAACGTCATTGGATGCCTCACAACCTGGGCTCTAGACCGTCGAGCGTAAGAGGTCAGACCACTTGGTCTGCGTGAACTGGTATAGTGGTTTAAGCGAACACTTGTCAAGAAAAAAAAGTGCATGCGGAGCGAAAGACAGTGCCACAGAAGACACAACTCGCGCAGCGGTTCGACTTACCGTCAATACCTCTCTAGGCGCGCACCATTGTTCTCAAGGAGTCGCATCACTCTAGCAATTGCACCATTAATGACAAATCTGGCGCAACCGCCTCGTCCGGTGCTAATCTGACGAGCGAGATGTTGATTTCAACTTGACCGGAGTTTAAATCGTGAAACCTGCACAAATAGAAACCACACGCGATTCCGAGTCCCACCTGACCATGCAGGTGGTCAACCACATTCGTGCCATGATCGAAGACGGCACCCTCAAGCCGGGTGAAAAGATTCCGCCTGAGCGTGAGTTCGCGCAGAAACTAAAAATCAGCCGGGCCAGCCTCAGAACCGGCATCGGATACATGGCCGCCATGGGAATCATGAAGGTGCGCCACGGCGTTGGCACATTCATTGCTCAAGGCCCGCCGGAAATTGGCCGGTCATCTCTTGGACTACTCGGCGTTCTGCACGGTTTTAAATCCTGGCAGATGTTTGAAGCCCGCCTTCTGCTAGAAAGCAAAATGGCCGCGCTTGCCGCCGAACGGGGTAAGGAAGAACACTTCACCTTGCTCGCCGAAGAGGTCGCCGAGATGTATGCCACTATTGACGATCCCGAGGAATATCTTATTCACGACGTCCGCTTTCATCGCACCATTGCCGAAGCCTCAGGCAATCCCATCCTCGCCTCCCTGATGGAGACCATAACCTCTGCACTGTACGATGGGCGTCGCAAAACAGTTGGCCTCAGCACCTCGCTCAAAGATTCCGCCGACGTCCATCGCGCGATCTATCGCGCCATCCGCAAGCGAAATCCCGCCGAAGCGCACAGGCTGATGGAACTCCATATAGCACGCGCCAAAGATGCGCAAGACGACGAGGAGCGCATCGCGTCGCGCAAGCGTAAACCCGCAAGAAAACGGACTAACGGCAAATTAGTGGTCTGACCTCGTCTTTTCAGAATGATTCTGATACTTCCAAGACATCATAAAACATCGGCTTAATCAACATCGATTGACTGCCTTCTTCAGGATGTGGTATGACCACTGATGCGGACCGACAAGGATGCTTCCTGTGTTTTCTCTTGAACGATTCCCTCGTCGACAATCTTCCCGGTTGTGCTACTGCGCGCATGGGATTGCCATTGTCTTGGCACTGTGCGCAAGTCTTCTCGCGCAAGACAGGCGCGCCGTGCTCGAACCGCACATCCCGCCAGTTTGCACGACGCTCGACGCAAGTCTTTCTGCTCCGCACGGTCTACTGTCCGACGCGGACGAGCGCCGTATGGATACTGAACGCATCCAGAAGGCGATCGATCAATGCGGCAGCGGTAAAGCGGTAGAACTCCATGGCTCTGGCGATCGGAATGTTTTTCTAGCCGCGCCTTTCCATCTTCAGCCCGGCGTCACCCTGCTCATCGAGGCAAATACCGTGCTGTATGCTTCGCGCAATCCACGTGACTACGACGTAGCCCCCGGCAGTTGCGGCGTTGTCGATCAGAACGGCCATGGATGCAGACCTTTCATCCTCGCCGACCACGCACCGCATAGCGCCATCATGGGCGACGGGGCCATCGACGGTCGTGGCGGCGAAATGCTACTAGGACAGAAGACTTCCTGGTGGGACCTCGCTCACGTCGCCAAGATCAATGATTCGAAACAGAACTGCACTCGCATTCTAATCGTTCGCGAGTCGGACGATTTCATCCTCTATCGCATCACTCTGCGCAACTCTCCCAACTTTCACGTAGCGATCGAGAAGACAAATGGCTTCACGGCTTGGGGCGTGAAAATCGACACACCCGCCACGGCTCGTAACACGGACGGCATCGATCCCTCTGCTTCAAGCGACGTCTCCGTCCTCCACTCCTACATCCGTACCGGAGACGATAACGTCGCTATCAAAGGAGGAAAGGCCGGTGGGTCATCCCACATCACCATTGCGCACGATCACTTCTACTCCGGACACGGTATGTCGATCGGCAGTGAAACCAGCGGCGGCGTCAGCGCGATTCGTGTCTCGGACCTCACCATCGACGGCGCGGACAACGGGATTCGCATCAAAAGCGATCCGAGCCGAGGCGGTCTTGTACATGATGTCATCTACGACGACGTCTGTATCCGCCATGTCAAGAATCCCATCATTCTCACGCCGCACTACACAACCTTCCCCGGCGAACTGCTACCTGTCTACCGTGACATCATGTTCAAAGACGTCCGCGTCATAACATCCGGAGAGGTCACCCTCGAAGGCTTTGACACGAATCACAAGCTGGGAGTGACGCTGGACAATGTCTTTGCGGGCGGGCTGCCAGCAGCCGCTATCCATGCCTCGAACGCTGACATCACACTGGGTCCGCGGCTCGGCAATCTCGTCGCTGCCGGAGAACTCAGCGATAAAGACAATGTGACCATCACACAGCAACCAGGCAGCACTGCGGGCAAGCTCGTCGAGTGCGAGGCGCGTTTCGAAGATTACCCAGCAAATCCAACTGCCCCAAAATCCGCCACCGTAGCGCCTCCTGTCGATAACACGCTCTACGTTGCAGCGGATGGCACGGGAGATTTCTATTCCATCCAGAAGGCGCTCGACGCTGCCCCTGCCAACGGCGCGATGTTGCTGGTTGCACCTGGGATTTATCGCGAATCCATCTCAATCACCAAGCCAAACATCGAACTCCGTGGCAGTAACACTGACGCCTCCAAGACCGTCATTATCTTCAATAAGAGCGCTGGGACTTCCGGTGGCACACTTCACTCAGCCACCGCCGAGATACGCGGAGACAGCTTCCGCGCCGAAAACCTCACCTTCGCCAACGACTGGAACGCCACGCACAACCAGGTTCCCGTCGGATCGCAGGCGCTAGCCGTACTGATCGCAGCTGACAAAGCTGTTTTCAGCAATGTTCGCTTCCTCGGTAATCAGGACACTCTATACGCTGGCAGCCGGAACTGCGCTCCTGATGGCGAGCCCTGCATCCCAACGCGCCAATACTTTACTCACTGCTACATTGAGGGCAACGTCGACTTCATCTTCGGCGACAGCAAAGCAGTATTTGACCATTGCGAGATTCACAGCACTTCTCATTCAGAAGGATTCCTCACGGCCCAGTCCAAGCACTATCCCATGGAGGACAGTGGCTTTGTATTCAACGACTGCACTCTGACAGCTGCGCCTGATGTTGCGAATGTCTGGCTCGGACGACCCTGGCGGCCTTACGCCAAAGTTATTTTTCTCAACACAGAGATAGGAGCTCACATTCTTCCCGCAGGCTGGCGCGAGTGGCATCCCGGCGAGACGCACTCCATCGAAACTGTTTACTATGCCGAGTTCAACTCCACGGGTCCGGGAGCACGCTCCGGCGAACGTGATCCCCACACCAAACTTCTAACCGATGCCGAGGCTGCTCAGTTTGAGACCAAGACTTTTCTCGATGGCTGGGACCCCACGGCCCAGTAGCCAGGCGCCATAGCTTGACTGAAATATAGAAGCTGCTTCTAATTAAGGACGAGCTCAAGATGAAAAGCGCGGTGCTGCAACTCGATCCAAGAGACAATGTCCTGGTTGCACTGCAAAATTTGTATCAGGGAGAACGCGTCAATTTTGCCGACCAGTCCTACGTCCTGGCCACCGACGTCCAAGCCAAACACAAATTTTCCACCGAGGATCTTGCGGCCAACAGTGACGTGATCATGTACGGCGTTCTAGTCGGAAAGGCGCGGCAAATCATTCGCAGAGGGGAGGCTCTGACTACGCGCAACGTCAGTCACCATGCGGCTGCCTACCATGAGAAGTCAGGCCAATACGAGTGGACTCCACCCAACGTAGATCGCTGGTGGCAGCGCACCTTCCTCGGATTTGAGCGAGCAGACGGCCAAGTGGGGACGAGGAACTACTGGCTAGTTGTGCCGCTGGTCTTCTGCGAAAACCGGAATATTGATGTACTGAAACAGGCCTTTGAGGAAGAACTTGGCGTCGCTCCGCCGAAGGTTTATCGCCAACAGGTAGCGGATCTGGTCAGGCTTTATCGTGAAGGCGCGCTAAGCAAAATCGAGACTCACACGGCGACTCAGAGTCCGCTTCCCCCCGCGCGTCATTTCGAGAATAGAGTCTTCGAAAATCTTGACGGCGTCAAGTTTTTGATGCATGAAGGCGGGTGTGGAGGAACTCGCGAAGACTCCAACAATCTTTGCGGTTTGCTAGCCGGATACATCCATCATCCCAACGTCGCTGGAGTGACTGTCCTCAGTCTCGGCTGTCAGAACGCGCAGATGGGCATTCTCCGAGAGCAGATCAGCAAACGCGCCCCAGCATTCCACAAACCACTTCTAATGTTTGAGCAGCAACAGAGTGGCTCCGAATTCAAAATGCTTTCCCAGGCAATCCAAGCCACTTTCCTTGGATTGGTGGAAGCCAACAAGGCCCGCCGAACTCCGGTGCCGCTTTCACGCCTATGCGTAGGTTTAAAGTGCGGAGGATCCGACGGATTCTCCGGCATCTCGGCCAATCCGTCCATAGGCTATCTCTCCGACATGTTGGCGGCATTGGGTGGACGTACGATTCTCTCGGAGTTCCCCGAACTCTGCGGCGTCGAGCAGGGCCTGATCGATCGCAGCATCAATAAAGATGTCGCTGACCGGTTCATCCAACTGATGCGCGATTATGCAGCCCGAGCAAAAGCGGTTCGATCCGGTTTTGATATGAATCCTTCTCCCGGAAATATCCGCGACGGACTTGTGACCGATGCCATGAAGTCCGCCGGCGCGGCGAGAAAAGGCGGGACTTCTCCGGTCAATGCCGTGCTTGACTACCCCGAGTACTCCGCCGGATCAGGATTGCATCTACTTTGCACTCCTGGGAATGACGTGGAATGCGTTACCGCGCAGGTGGGCGCCGGCGCCAACGTGGTTTTGTTTACAACTGGATTGGGTACGCCAACCGGGAACCCGATTGCGCCCGTGCTCAAAATCTCTACCAACTCCGATCTGGCAGAGCGGATGCAGGACATCATTGATATCGATACCGGCGATATCATCTCCGGCGAAAAGACGATCGACCAAATGGCAGAGACGATTCTCGAGCTGGTAGTTCGAGTGGCGAGTGGCGAAGCTCGAACGAAGGCGGAATCGCTGGGCCAGGATGATTTTATTCCCTGGAAGCGAGGCGTTTCGCTCTGAAACATTTTGGAAGTAGCAGATTCAGCATAGCTCACACCATCAAGCACTACTTCATTGTGACGGAAGTCCTCGATAGGCCCAAAAAACTGTCAGATGCGGCTTGCCTCTGGTCCTAAACCGAGATCCTACTTCAATTATCACGGACGAGGCAGCCTAGTTTTAGCAGAAAGTGCTCCGCGAAATTAGAGGATAGCTGCCGCTGTTTTCTGCACCCTGATGGCTAATACAATTCTATTATTGACCGAAAATGGTAGCGGTGGGATCGTTGTCATGCTTCGAGGCGATCTCGGCTCAGGAAGGACAGTTATGGCGGTTTCGAATCCTGCGGTTCCTAACATTCACGTTGCGCCAGGGACGAAACCCGGCTTTTACGAGAAGCTCAACACGCGATGGCATGAGCGCGCGTTGCAGATCTTTATGGTGATCGTGCTAGGACATTGGGCAGAGCATCTCGTCCAGGCTTATCAGATTTATGTCATGGGATGGCCTCGCCCGAAGGCTTTGGGACTGCTTGGTTTGTGGTACCCCTGGCTGATCCAGACAGAAACGTTGCACTATGGCTATGCCTTGGTCATGCTTATCGGCATTTGGGTTCTGCGCAAGGGCTTTACCGGGCGTGCGCATACCTGGTGGATGATCGCGTTCTGGATTCAGTTCTGGCATCACATCGAACATTTCCTGCTTATCTGGCAGGCCACGTTTCACCACAATTTTTGGGGTAAGCCGGTGCCCTGCAGCATCCTGCAGCTTGTCTTCCCGCGGGTTGAGCTCCATCTTTTTTACAACACAATTGTGTTCATCCCGATGGTGATCGGCATGTACTTTCATATGTTCCCGCCGGAGGGTGAGCACGGTAACATAAATTGCACATGCGAGTGGGGCCGCCACGACTTGGCTAAAGCAGCCTGATCGAAAAGTGTTTTGCCGCGTCTCAGTTGTATCCGAGCTTGCGTGCGCTGCGATTTTGCTGACAGGTGGCTGCTCGAAGCCGGTCGAGCCGGCACCTTCGGTCGTAATCGAGCACGAATTTTCTCCCGAACCACCTCGAGTCGGCTTGGAAGCGGTCACTTTCAAGTTGGCCGATGCAGCAGCTAGGCCAGTTACGGGAGCGCACATAACGATTGAGGCTGACATGTCGCACGCAGGCATGAGTCCTCAGTTCGCAGAGGCGAAAGAAGCAGAATCCGGGCGCTACCAAGCCCGTCTCACATTTGAAATGGCGGGCGACTGGGTTATGCTCCTCCATGTCACGCTACCCAGCGGAAAGAAGTTGGAACAACAGATCGACGTAAAGGGCGTCCGACCGAATTAGGCAAGCTGTTGAATCCGTCATCCATACCGCTTCTGGAAAATCCTGATTCGCTTCCGTTCGATTTGATGCGCATCCCCGGGATAGGTCATCTATTGCGCTGGCGTTATGCGCGGCCGGTGCTCCAAGCTCCACTGCTCATCCTCAGCCTAATAATGATCCTCCATGGATTGTTCGGGCCAACGCTGGCGCCAAAGAATCTAGCGACGACCCTGAGCTGGCTTCACTTTCGCGGCGTCCTGGTATTGATCTTGCTTTGCGCAGGGAATTTTTTTTGTCTTGCTTGTCCTTTCATGCTGGTGCGTCAGCTCGCGCGACGGATCTTTAAGCCACGATTCGACTGGCCGCGGGCATTACGCAATAAATGGCTTTCGGTTGGTCTCTTCGTGCTGATCCTCTTTACTTACGAGTTATTCGATCTATGGTCTTCGCCGTGGTGGACGGCGTTGCTGATTGTGGCCTACTTTCTGACAGTGGTTGCAGTTGACGGATTCTTCAAGCACGCCTCGTTTTGTAAATTCGTCTGTCCGATCGGACAATTCAACTTTGTGGCTTCCACACTTTCGCCGCTGGAAGTGAAAGTCCGCGACCAAGACGTATGCACCAGTTGCCACACCAAGGATTGCATCCGTGGTAGGCGTGAGCCGGTCTCGGATCTGGTGACGATTCGCGGCTGCGAGTTGGCCCTGTTCCAGCCCCGCAAGGTTGGCAACATGGACTGCACGTTCTGCCTCGACTGCGTCCATGCCTGCCCACACGACAACATCGGCATCTTGAGCCGGATGCCGGCCAGTGAATTGATGATCGATCCAATCCGGTCGGGAATTGGCTACTTCTCGCGCCGCAAGGACTTGGCAGCTCTAGTGATCGTATTTACGTTTGGCGCGCTGCTGAATGCGTTTGGCATGGTCAGTCCCGTCTACGCGGTTGAACGTTGGCTCGGACAAATATTGCATGTGAATCACGAGACGCCCGTGCTCGGAGTGATCTTCGCCGCCTTCCTGATCGTGGAGCCGGTTCTGCTCTTGGGGACGGCAGCGTGGCTGACCAGCATCGGGATCAGCAGAACATTGACCAACGGAACAACGGCCGGTGAAGAACGCGCCCTGTTGCCGCTCGCAGTTAGATATACCTATGGTCTAGTTCCTCTGGGCTTTGGTATGTGGCTGGCCCACTATTCTTTTCATTTCCTGACGGGGCTCTACACGGTGATTCCAGTAAGTCAAAACGCCCTTGCGAATTTAGGCTGGCCGATTTTAGGGCAACCGCGTTGGACTCTGACCGGCATACCGAGCAACATCGTGCAGGTCGTAGAGATTGGATTTCTGGCGCTTGGATTTGCCGGGTCGCTGCTGGTGGTTCATAGTTTGGCAGAGGACGATTCCCCGGAGAAACCACTGCGGGCGTTCGTTCCATGGGCAGCGGTTTGCCTGGTGCTTTGGCTCGCGTCGATGTGGCTGATGTTTCAGCCGATGGAAATGCGCGCTACGCTCATGAGTGGTTAAGCCATTTCGAATTGTCTTTCAAAAAATGTCAGAAAGTATCGTGAGAACTATCATAGCGTTGACATAAACATTAAGAGGATGATGAATCGCCTTACAACCTCGGGAGAAGTCTTAATCAGGGCTCTGATTGTGCTCTTGCTGTCTTTGTCGACGCGGGCCAGCGCACACAATGGGCCGCCGTTTCCCATTGTCGAGAATAAGAAAGTCGGGCCTTGTATAGTTGCCCTTTGGACTCATCCAGATGTCGGCCTCGGAGCCTTCTACGTATTCGTCGAGCCGGCGCCTGGTGCCTCCCTTCCAAATGATCTGAAGATCAAAATCGGGGTGCAGCCGGTAACCGACAGGCTTCCCGAAAAATTTTACGATGCCCAGCGTGTGGAGTCGCACGGACAGGTGCAATACAACGCTCAGGCCGAGTTCGACCGGCAGGAGTTGTGGCGTGTGCATCTTGTGCTGGAGAGTTCGCAGGGCGGTGGTGATGCCACGAGCCAGGTCGAGGTAACTCCGCCTGGATTCGGCCGGTGGGACCTTTTGCTATATCTTTTACCGTTTCTCTTCGTGGCATTTTTGTGGTTCCGCGGTATTTCGAGGACAAAGCGGCGCAGGAACGCGCAACTGAAGAAAGAAAATCGCGCAACAAATGCGGCAATAGTGGGCGCTGTAGCAGGTACAACCGCGAATACCACCGACTGCGCCAGTTGATGCTTTGATTTCCAAAATGTACTTCGGGTTCCGATGGAGGCTGATTTCTAATGCGCGTTGACTCGCTTCGCCGCCGTGACTGTGTTTTCACACTGCCTGATCGGCGATCGGATAGTCTTCATCGCGTGCTGGTCTGGCTGCTTCTCGGAAGCATTGGAGCGCTGCTCTCGGGATGCCATTCCAGCCTAAAGCTACCTGAAAGAGGTTCGAAAGCTTACGTGGATGCGGTCTCTGCGTTCTATGTCGGCTTAGCGGCCCTGCAAGTCGGCGATGACGTTCAAGCCGAGAGCAAGCTCGCAGAGGTAACCCAACTCATACCTGCTGAGCCTGCGGGATGGGCCAACTGGGGCGTGCTGGCGCTGCGCCAAAGAAACTATGAGGTAGCTCAGCAAAGACTCGAGCAGGCACGCGACCTTGCTCCGCAAAATGATCAAATCTACGAACTGCTGGGAATTCTTGAAGCTGATCGTGGCCGTTCCGCGGAAGCGATCGCCGACCTGCGAAAAGCAGTAGATCTTAATCCAAAAAACCTGCGGGCAGCTTACGCGCTTGCGGAAGAGATCGAACGGCAAGGCGATGCCAATAGTGAAGCCGAGTCCCAGCAGGTGATTGAAAAGATTCTCGTCGCACAGCCGGACAATCTTGCCGCCTTGCTCGAGTTTGCCCGTGTTGCCGCCAAACGAGGTGATGCCGCCCTACTAAAATCGGCGGTAGGCAAGATTGCGGCTCAATCCTCCACATGGCCGCCGGAAGTGAAACAGCAACTGGCATCAGTGCAAGCCGCGATGGCCGGAACAGATCTGCATTCAGCCGCCACGCGAACTACTTTTCTGCGCAATGTGCTCATGCGCGTTCCGGAATACCGTCAAAGCCTTTCACTCATTAAGGCGCCAGCTGGAGAAGAGGCACAGCCCGTAACTCATTTCTTGCGATTGCAATCCCCCGACTTCAAACCAGCAGCGCCAGACCTGGCCATCAATTTTGTAACGCAGCCAGTCGCGAATGCTGGCAGCGGAAACAGTGGTCGCTGGGACTGGATTGGTGCCATCCAGCTCGGCAGCGCCGGTGCGCCAGTGATTGCCGAAGCCAACGGCCACGATGTGCATTTGCTCTCTGGTGCCACGCTTCGGTTTCCCGGTGGATCATCAAGTGTTCCGCCTTCGCCTGAGGGAGTCTTGCAAGTCGACTTCAACTACGACTTCAAAACCGACCTCGTGCTCGCCGGAGCTGGCGGCGTACGCTTATTCCGGCAGGATAGTCCGAGCGCGTTTACGGATGTGACCGCGCAGGCCAAGCTGCCGAAGGCAGTAACCGATGCTCGTTATACCGGTGCGTGGGCAGTTGACATCGAAGCGGACGGTGATCTCGATATCGTGCTAGGCGCGAGTGAAGGATCGCCGCTCGTGCTCAGAAATAATGGCGACGGCACGTTTCTGCCCATTCATCCTTTTAATGGCATCTCGGGCCTGCGCGGATTTGCCTGGGCTGATCTCGACGGCGACGGCAATCCCGATGCAGCCATAATCGATGGATCAGGGCGGCTTCACGTCTTTATGAATGAGCGGCAAAGTCAGTTTCGCGAGCGCGCCCTGCCTGCTGGTTTGCCGTTGGTCAAAGCGATTGCGGTCGCTGATGCAAACAATGACGGCATCCTTGATCTCCTCGCGGTGCAAGACGACGGCGCGATCCTTCGAATTTCTGATAAGAACGAGGGCGAGAGCTGGGAGACGGCCGAGATTGCTCGAGTTCCGGATGTGCACGCCGGGGACGTGCGTCTGCACGTTGCCGATCTCGATAACAATGGAGCACTCGATCTAATCTTATCTCCGGCTTCCTTACTTTCGGCGAAGAATTCCAACGTTACGCTTATTTGGCTTGGCGACGCGCAAGGAAAATTTACGTTGCTAAAGCAGCTGTTTTCATTGGGTCAGGTTTTTGACGCAGCGGATCTAAGGAGTAGTGGCAAATTGGACCTGGTTGGTCTTTCTCCCGACGGCACACCGGTTCAGGCAATCAATCAGACCGCGAAGAATTATCACTGGCAAATCGTCCGTCCTCATGCCGTGCAAGCCGTAGGCGACCAGCGCATAAACCCGTTCGGAGTTGGCGGTGAAATAGAGATTCGTTCCGGTTTGCTAGTCCAGAAGCAACCGATTACCGGCCCGCAACTTCATTTTGGTCTGGGGGAACAAACCGAAGCGGACGTGGTGCGAGTGGTCTGGCCGAATGGTACGGTCCGCGCCGAGTTTGGCGTGAAGGCAGATACGGAAGTCGTAACGGAGCAACGCCTCAAAGCATCATGTCCGTTTCTCTTCGCATACAACGGCAGACACATGGAATTTGTGAAAGACGCGGTGCCGTGGGGCTCCGCAATTGGGTTACGCATCAATACTCTCGGCTCTGCGCAGATCGCGGCGACCGGAGAATGGTACAAGATCAGCCGCGATCAACTCGTACCGCACGATGGCTTTTACGATCTACGCATTACTGCCGAGTTATGGGAGGTCTATTACTACGACTATCTTGCACTTATGACGGTCGACCATCTGGCGGGCACGGAGATCTTTGTCGATGAGCGTTTCGTAATTCCGCCGTTGAAGCTCGGCGTCACGACCGTTGCCACTCCACACAAGATCGCCCGTGCGATCGATGACAACGGCGAAGACGTGACGGACATCGTTAGCACACTGGATGGGAGAGCCGTGGCTAGCTTTGGGCGCGGCCAATACCAGGGGGTCACGCGGGATCATTACCTCGAAATCGATCTCGGCGAAGATGCCCCAAAAAACGGTCCGCTCTATCTAATCGCGCAGGGCTCCATCCACGACACCGAGTCGTCGGTGAATGTAGCGATCACGCAAGGCAATCGCTGGCGCGCTCACGGCTTGAGCCTCGAAGTGCCGGACGGTCACGGCGGCTGGGTTACGGCTCAGGACAATCTCGGTTTTCCCGCCGGACGCAAAAAAACAATTCTCTTCAATCTGACCGACGTCTTTCGGCCTGGAACTTCGCGCCGTGTGCGGCTGCGTACCAACCTGGAAATTTATTGGGACGCCATTCAGTGGGCGCGGGGTGCGCCTGACGCTTTGTTGAAGACTGTAACTTTAGATCCCACCGTTGCGGATCTGCATTATCGCGGGTATTCCGTTATGCACATGCCGGTCGGCGCTGGTGCGCCCGAAGTGCCCGACTACAACCAGATTGAGGGGACAAAACAACGTTGGCGAGACCTCATCGGCTACTACACACGTTATGGCGATGTGCGCGAACTTATCAACCACATCGACGACCGCTACGTGATCGTGAATTCGGGCGATGAACTGTCGCTGCGATTCTCTGAGCAGCCACCTCCGCCCGCAGGCTGGGTGCGCGACTTCGTGATCATTGGCGACGGCTGGATCAAAGACGGCGACTACAACTCAACCTTCTCGAAGACCGTGTTGCCTTTGCCCTACCACGCCAAGAATGAATACACGACCCGGCCTGGTAGCCTTGAAGATGAGTGGGTCTACCGGCACCATCCCGACGACTGGACGACTTATCACACACGGTATGTCACTCCCGAGGTTTTCAAGAATGCATTAAGGGATGAAACCGGCAGATGACGGGCAATCGCATCGCGAAAATTGTTCTCGTTCTTTTCTTTATGGCGCTATTGGCGACTCCGATCGTGATCAAGCGGATGTCGGCTCGCGATCAAGTGGATCGATTGAAGATCGATGCGAAAACGGCGTTGGCTCGCCATGGCTTTTATCTCGAAGAAATCTCGCACGCTGCGGGCATCAATTTTGTTCATCAGTCTCCTCAGCTTGATCCCAAGTTGGAGCGCATCATGCCGGAAGTTGCATCGATGGGTGCATCGGTGTCGATCGTCGATTTCGATCGCGACGGCTGGCCCGATATCTACGTCACTAATAGCGCCATCGGAAGCAAAAACGCCCTCTATCGCAACATGCATGATGGCACATTCAAAGACGTGGCCGGCGAAATGGGCATTGCAGACGTCAACCAACCCGGGACTGGAGTTTCAACCGGCGCGGTTTGGGGTGACTATGACAATGACGGCTACGAGGACTTGTTTCTGATCAAGTGGGGACGTCCCGAGTTATTTCACAACGATCAGGGCCGCGGCTTCACACGCGTAACTGAGCAGGCGGGATTGCCGCCTTGGGCCAATGCGAACACAGCCGTGTGGTTTGATTACGATGGCGACGGACTCCTCGACCTCTTCGTTGGCGGATACTATTCCGAAGATATTGACCTATGGCATCTCACAACGACGAGAATCATGCCCGACAGTTTTGAGTACGCCAAGAACGGTGGACGAAAGTATCTGTTCCACAATCTCGGCGACGGTAAGTTTGAAGAAGTCAGCGAGAAAGTTGGCATCAATAGCCGGCGCTGGGCATTAGCCGCCGCTGCCGCCGACCTGCGCGGGACTGGACATCCTGATTTATTTGTTGCGAATGATTACGGAGTGTCAGAACTCTATTTCAACGACGGCCATCGTTTTCACGAAGTCGGCGAACAGACTGGCATCGGCTTCGCCCCCAAGAGCGGCATGAATGCCGCGTTTGGCGATATTCTGAACCAAGGCAAATACGCTGTGTACGTTTCGAATATTTCAGAGGATGGCATCCTCATTCAAGGAAATAACTTGTGGATGCCAAAAGAAGGCACTGCGGGCGACACTTTGAAGTATCAGAATCTGGCGCGCGACTTTGGGGTGGAGCTTGGCGGATGGAGTTTTGGAGCACAGTTTGGCGATTTGAACAACGACGGAACGCTCGATCTCTATCTCACGAACGGCTATATCTCGCTCGACCGGAATCGGAGTTACTGGTACGACTTCTCCAAAGTGGCCGGCGGAAACAGTTCTATTATCGGAGACGCAAAGAACTGGCCAGCGTTCGAAGGGCGCAGTCTGTCTGGCTATCAAACTAAGCGACTCTGGCTCAATGACGGAGCTGGGAAGTTTGTTGATGTTGCACAGGCGGTTGGCGCTACAGATACGTATGACGGGCGTTCGGTGGCGCTGGTAGATTTATGGAATCGTGGCGCTCTGGACGTAGTGGTCGCCAATCAAAACGGCCCGTTGCTGCTTTACAAAAATACGGTTGCGCCTGAAAACCAGTGGGTCGAATTTGAATTGGAAGGAACCGGTAGCAATCGCGGAAGTAACCGCAGCGCGATCGGCGCTCAGGTTACTCTATTTTGGAACAACCAGCAGCAGATACAAGAAATCTCCGGCGGCAGTGGTTTTGCCGCTCAAAATGACCGGCGTCTGCATTTCGGCCTGGGTAGAAATCCGCATGTAGAAAAGGCTGTGATTCGCTGGCCCTCGGGCAAGATTCAAACGATCGATGACCCTGCCACGGATCAATTGCACAAAATCAAGGAGCCCGTGTGAATACGGGCCGCGTGAGCCAAGAGACGACCGTGCCAGTACTGCCGCCGCAGGCGTCCGCCAAGCGGTCGGCACCTATTAGTCTCGACAACCGCTATATCGCGCCTGCGCTTATAACTTTAATTCTTCTGGCCGGCCACCTGTCATTCGGCATTCTCGAAAGCTATCAGAAGACATTGCTTGCGATTGTCACCAGTATCCTGCTCGAACTCGTACTCGGACGGATTTTCTTCCACAAATGGGTGCACCCTGCCAGCGCATACATCACCGGCATCAGCGTTGGCATTCTGGTTCGCTCGCCTGCCTTTTGGCCTTACGCTCTTTGCAGTGCGATTTCCATTACATCCAAATATGTGTTGCGAGTGAAAGGACGCCATATCTGGAACCCGTCCAACTTCGGCATCTCCGTCATGCTGTTTCTAGCAGCGGAAACGGTCGCTAGTTTGAGCATCCAGTGGGGCAATTATCTTTGGCCGATGGTAGTCATCTGGGGATTAGGATCGGTCACTATCTGGCGTCTCCGGCGCTTTCACATTACGGGCATTTATGTTGTGTCCTTTATTGCCTTCGCGCTCTTGCGAAGCGTGATGACCGGAAGCCCGTGGCAATCGGAGATCGCACCGATTACTGGTCCCATGTATCAGCTTTTCATTTTCTTCATGATTACCGATCCAAAAACTACCGTTCGGTCCAAGCGAGGCCAATGCCTGGTCGTATTCGTGGTCGCGCTGGTGGAAATGGTGCTGCGCTTATACCAGGTCGTCTACGCACCTTTTTACGCGCTCTTCATGGTAGGTCCGACAGCCATGCTGATCGAGATTTGGCAGGATTCACGGCACGCCGACGCAGCGAACCCGACGGTGGCGCAGTGATCTTTCAGGGAAAAATAGTTTGTAAAAAGTGCACTCAATATTCAGCGCCCCATTTAATACCATGCCGCCGAATTGCTGTATGTCTTCTGCTTAGTGCACTCATTGGATTGACCAGTTGCGAGCAAAAGCAATCAACGGCGGCTGAAACCGTTCCCGCGATACAAGCTCCCGTCCCAGCGCATTTAGCATCCCAATCTACGCCGTCACCGGACTCGCTTCTAAAACCCTCCCGCCCCTCCGGTCCGATCAGATTTACCGATGTAACGGCCGAGGCAGGCATTCACTTCAAACACAACAGCGGCGCTTTCGGTAAGAAATATTTGCCCGAAACTATGGGCAGCGGCGCGTGTTTTCTCGACTACGACAATGACGGATGGCAGGACATTCTGCTCGTAAATTCGATGGACTGGCCCGGTCACAAATCCGGCAAGTCTTTTCCCGCGCTCTATCACAACAACCATGATGGAACGTTCACGGATGTAACGCGGCAAGCCGGCCTCGCCGTCGAAATGTATGGACTCGGTTGTGCTGTCGGCGACTATGACAACGACGGCAACGTCGATATCTACATGACTGCTCTCGGATCCAACCATCTTTTCCGCAATCTCGGTAATGGCAAGTTTGCGGATATGACCGCTAAAGCGGGCGTGGCCGACCCTGGGTTTTCCACCAGCGCGATATGGTTTGATTACGACAATGATGGCAAACTGGATCTGTTCGTCGCCCATTACATCGACTGGTCAATGGAGACAGATCAATACTGCTCGCTCGACAATAAGAACAAGTCTTATTGCACTCCACAGAGATACAAAGGCCAGAGCTCGACGCTCTTCCGCAATAAGGGGGATGGAACGTTTGAGAACGTCACGAGGAAGGCTGGCCTATACGATCCCACCAGTAAGTCGCTCGGAATTGCGTTACTCGATTATGACAACGATGGATGGCTTGATCTCTTCGTTTCTAACGATACAGAACCAAACAAGCTCTACCACAACAACCACAATGGCACATTCACGGATGTTGCACTGGCAGCCGGCGTGGCATACAGCGAAGCGGGCACAGTGCGCGCTGGGATGGGCACCGATGCCGCCGATTACGATAACTCCGGATGGCAGAGCCTAGTGATCGGCAACTTCACGAACGAAGGGATGGCCCTTTACCACAACGACGGCTCGGGACTATTTACAGATGAAGCCCCTGTCACCGGCATCGCGCGCGAGTCAACTCAGTCGCTAACCTTCGGCACATTTTTCTTTGACTATGATCTCGATGGCTTGCTGGACATTCTTGCGGTCAATGGGCACGTCTCCGACGACATTAGTGTGGTGCAGCCCAATGTGAAGTATGCGCAGCCACCTCATCTTTTCCGAAATCTCGGCAGGAACAAGTTTGAAGAAGTGACAACGAAACTCGGGCCAGCTTTGCAACGACCGGTCGTGGGTCGGGGAGCGGCTTACGGAGATTTCGACAATGACGGTGATTTGGATTTGTTGATCACAACCAACAATGGGCCTGCGCGGTTGCTGCGCAACGACCACGGAAACCAGAATGACATGCTGCGCGTGAAGACCGTGGGCACACGATCGAACCGAGATGGCATAGGAGCAAAGGTGACGCTCAAAACCAGTAAAGGCACGCGCCTCTTTGCCATGGTCAAAACAGGTTCAAGCTATTTATCCCAAAGCGAATTGCCATTAACCTTTGGCCTGGGCAAACCAGAAGAGGGCAAAACGGTAAGTCTGGAGATTGTCTGGCCCAGCGGCCAAAAGGATTCGATTTCAAACATCAAACCAAATCAGTTCATCACGGTGAAGGAAGGCAAGGGAATCATCTCCGCCCAATCGGAATGACGGTCTTCGCGGACATCAACCAACGGTGTTTCCGAACGCGTACCGAAGTCAAGGCCACTTTTGCGTAATCATCGATTTGTGATCGCGTTGCATTCAATAGATGGACTCGCTGAAACCGGACTCGAAAACACCAAAAACAAACTGACGACCGCCGGATTGCCCAGCAGCGTTTCATGAGGGATTTTTGTATTTCCTATACGTCAAGCCGAACTAAATTCGGTGTCCAGTTCTAGGGGGACACTGCACGATGATTGCACTGATTGTAATTGTCGAGGTATAAACAGCACATAAATGCCAGAGATAGACATTGCAATTCCGACCTACAATTGCGCAGCTTGGTTCGATGATTTGATTGAATCGATTCTTCTCCAGCAGGACGTCGACAACTGGCGTATTGTAGCGCGCGACGACGCGTCGACCGACGGTAGTCCCTCTTGCCTTGCTTCGTGGAAACGACGCCTAGGCGACCGAATGATGATTATCGATGGTTTCGAGGGGCGGAACCTTGGACCAGTCGGGAATTACAATGCCGTCCTCAATGCAACCACATCCCACTGGGTCATGCTCGCGGACTCTGACGATGTGTGGCGGCCCGGCAAAATGTCGCTTACGCTGCGCGCCATGCGTGCTGCGGAGGCCACGCACGGCACTACAACTCCGGTAGTCGTGTTCACTGACGCCGAGGTCGTCGACGAACGACTGCAACCTGTAGCTGAGTCTTACTGGCGCTGGTCGCGAGCCAATCTTGCGGCAGCCAATGTGTTCCGCCGCGTCGTCGTAGACAGCCCGGCAATCAGTTCGACGATGATGGTGAACCGCGCCTTAATCGACTTGGCATTACCGATGACAGGGGCGGTTTGGAGTCAAGATTCGTGGGCGATGATGGTGGCGGCGGCGTTCGGCCAAATCGTCAAGCTCGACGACCGTACGATTCTTTATCGTCGACATTCCGCCAATGACTCTCTTGAGCCTTATGCTTCGACGACCAAAGACATAGTACATCGCCTTTTGACCGCTCCCGGCAGCGCTCGGATGAAGCTGGACCGTCTTATTGGCCAAATTGCTCCTCAAGCCGGTGCCTTTGCCGAACGTTTCCATGAAAAACTTTCCGCATCCGACCTGGCAGCGTTGAAAGCTGCGAGTCGACTTCTTTCTGTTGGTGGCATGCAGCGCCGGTGGTCGGTTGTGCGCCATAGACTGTGGTTCGGCTCGCTGCCAAAAAATGTTGGGCTGATGCTGTTACTCTGAGAACTTCGTTGAGTTGTTTTGGTCAGAAAACCGGGGCGAATTATGGCACGGCGCAAGCTGATTTTCATCGGCGGTGGTTCCTTCGTAAAGGAGCTGTTGTGGACGGTCATGTCGATGTCGGACGAGCAACGGGATTGGGAAATCTCTGGTGTGATCGATGAAGATCCAGATACTGCCCGCCGATTTTTGCCTGAAGAAGGTTGCGACTTGCCCGTGCTCTCCAGCATCGCAGACTATAATCCTCACTCGGACGATGTTTTTATTCCCGCTCTCGGCGATCCCTATCGGAAACTGGTGACCGCAGAGTTGATCGAGTCCCGAGGCGGTTCGTTTATTAACCTTTTGCACCCAACGGCATTAATTGCTCCTCGGTCTAAACTGAACAATGGAATTTTCTGTTTCGCGAATGCAGTGATCAGCGCGGGCGCGCAGGTCGAGAATTTCGTATCTTTAAACGTGGGGGCCGTTGTGGGTCACGACGCCCTGATTGGCCGGGGTTGTACTTTAAGCCCGTATAGTGTCGTCGCAGGCAAGGCGCACCTCGAACGTGGCGTGTTCATGGGAACCCACAGCAGCATTGTTCCAAGGCAGGTAGCCCACGAGGGTTCGAGTATTGGCGCTGGCAGCGTGGCGATCGGCGCTGTTCCCTCAGGCATTACGGTGATGGGTGTTCCAGCACGTCCAGTTCCCAAGCGTACGTAAGACAGGCCCACTCCAGCGTTGTTGCCTAGCGGTATCCGTTACGGATCACGGTTGCGATGCGCTCCTGATCAGCATCGGTCAAAGCGCTATAGGTGGGCAGGTTCACGCCTGCCGCGCTAAGCCCGTCCGTTACCGGCAGCTCTTCTCCGCGCCGGCGCGATTCGTTGCGGAATGGCGGCAAACGGTGCAGGGCCAGGAAGAACGGACGTGTTTCTATCTTGTTTTCACCAAGCAACGCCATCAGCTCATCGCGGGAGCGTCCATAAGCGTTCGCATCCACCGTGATCGAATACAGCCAGGGAGCCCGTTGAGCCCACTCCGCCACCGGCTGCAGACCAATGCCTGGCGTCCCATGCAACAGCGCGTCATAGCGGGCGAATATTGCATTACGCCGCGCCAAAATCTCTTCGCAGCGCTCAAGTTGAGCGCACAGCAGCGCGCACGCGATATTTGTAATTCGAAAGTTGTATCCAGTCACGGGGAAGTAGTAGCGTCGCCTGGGATCGACCCCCTGACCGCGCAAGGTACGCAGCCGCAACTCGAGTTGTGGGTCGTTGACGGTTAGCGCTCCACCTTCACCCGAAGTGAAAATTTTGTTTCCATAGAATGAAAAGGTCGCGATCTGCGACAGGCCGCCGACGACTCGCCCTTTGTAGAGCGCCATATGGGCCTCGGCTGCATCCTCCACCACCCACAATCCATGCACTGCGGCCAAGTGGTTGATGGTGTCCATGTCCGCCGGGTGTCCGTAAAGATGAACCGCGATAATGCCTTTAGTGCGAGGCGTGATGCTGGCTTCGAGCAATTTCGGATCGATGCACCACGTCGTAGGATCTACGTCCACGAATACGGGCTCGGCGCCCACATAGCGCACCGCATTAGCGGTCGCAATATAGGTAAGCGACGGCACCAACACTTCATCGCCGGGACGGACGTCGAGGCCAAGCAGCGCCAAGTGCAGTGCGACTGTGCCATTGCAGACGCCAAGTGAGGTGCGGGTGCCGCATAGTTTCGCAAACTCGCTCTCAAAGCGCTGAATAAACGGTCCGGTTGAAGATATCCACGAACTGCGGATCGCTTCAACGACGTACGCTTCCTCATGGCCGCGGAGATCCGGTGCGGCTACAGGAATGGCGGCAAGTGAAGGCATCGCAGCAGAGCCTGCGCTCCCGCTGCCTGAATTCGTTGATATTGGCGGCTTAGGCATCGTGCGGACACGTAAATCCGAAACTGGCTGGGTTTACGCTGAATGTTACCATCGAACCGCTATCCGCACGCCAGTTACTGGAGTCATGGCTCGCTGCTGCTTCGGTTCTGCGATGCTATGGATATGTGTGCGTGGCCAGGCTCAAGCTACGACGCAACATTCGATACAACTTTGTGCCATGAGGATTTGTCACGTCTAGGCTATAGGAACGAGGGTTGTCACAGAATGCAGCCAACATCCCAACCCAGGATCGCATTTCTCGCAGCCGGCTTCATCCAATGGACGGGTGGACTCGACTTCCTGCGTCTCTGCGTCGCAGGAATTGCTTCCGTGTTGCCTGGAACTACTTGGCCCGTCCTTGTGCCTGACGATACCGTCGGCCAGCGCGCCCTGGCTTTGGCTGTGGCCACAAAGCGACGTCTCTTCTCACTAGCCGGCGTAAAGCCGGCGGTAACGCCTCATGTTTCTAAGGACCATCTGCGTGATGCGATTAGCACCACGGGTTGCAGCATTGAAATGCACAGCTATTATGGCTCGCTGCAGGGACTCAGCCGTGCCATGCGCAACCTTGATGCCGAGGTCGTGCTCCCATCTATGATGAGCCTCAGCCGGCATTTTCTTCAGCCCTGGATTGGGTACATCCCTGACCTGCAGCACAAGCGCCTGCCCGACAATTTCAGCCGTCGCGAGCGTCGAGAGAGGGACAGGAACTTCAGTGCGCTTCTTGCTGATGCTCGCGCGGTGATCGTCAATTCCACAAGCGTGGTGCGGGACATTGAGGAGTTCTATCCCCAATCTAAGGCAAAGCTGTTTTCTCTTCCGTTCTGTCCGCCGGCGAATCCAGCGCCACTCGACGATATCGGTGAGGAGGCGCTGCGTCCTTATGCATTGCCGGAAAAATTCTTCATCATCTCGAACCAGTTCTGGGTACACAAATCGCACCAGACTGCCTTTGACGCGCTGCGTCTGGTGAGAAACGCTGGATTCCCCGACGTTCACATCCTGTGTACCGGCAACCCGCACGATTATCGCGCTCCCGGCTATGTGGACAGGCTCAAAGCTGGTATTGCTCGCGACGGCCTTACGGATCGAATTCATTTTCTTGGGATGATTCCCAAGCGGCATCAACTCGCAATAATGCGCCGCTCGGTTGCCGTGGTGCAGCCCACGCTTTTTGAAGGCGGACCAGGTGGCGGCGCACTCTACGACGGAGTCTCGACTGCAACCCCGGTGATCCTCTCTGATATTGATGTGAACCGTGAAGCCGATCTTGGGGTGATCGAATTCTTCCGTGCCGGCTCAGCCGAAGACCTCGCACAAAAAATGGTCGCAGCACTCAGGAATCCGCCGCAACGCCTCAGTCCCGAAGCTACCCTATCGATGCTGCGGCAGCGGCAGCGGCAAATGGGAGAAACACTTTTGCGGATAATCTCGTTTGTTTCGGGATCGGCGGCAGGTGCCGAACGCGAGAACTGTAAGACCATCCAAAACCTTCCCGTGGTGCCCTTAAGCAAATGAATGTGATGGAATGAACATGGCAGGCAGACTCGCGCAGTTGTGGAACGATTTCAGGCCGTCGACCGCTACCGATGCCGGCCGCCGCGGTGCGGAGCGCAACCGCCGTGCTGCGATCACTGGTGGCACCGCTGTCCTAGCTCGCGTCGTGCAAGTCTCTACGTCTCTCATCACCATTCCCCTCACCATTCATTACCTCGGCAACGAACGATTCGGTCTCTGGATGACCATCAGCTCGGTGCTTGCCATGGCCAACTTCGCCGATTTCGGCATTGGCAATGGAGTACTCAACACGGTCGCCGATGCCTTCGGCAAAAACGACTTTGACCGCATCCGCGCGGCTATCTCCAGCGGATTTGCTGTCCTCGGTGCGGTGGGTCTTCTGTTACTGGCGCTCTTTGCTTCCACTTTCTTCTGGGTCTCATGGGCCGATGTCTTTCGCGTGGCTTCGGCTCAGGCGCGCACGGAGGCAGCTCCGGCGCTTATGGTTTTTGCTTTCTGTTTCGCACTCAACATCCCGCTTGATTTGGTGCAACGCGCGCAACTGGGCCTACAGCAGGGCTTTCGCATGAATCTCTGGCAGGTATGCGGCAGCGTCGCGGGATTAGCCAGTGTTATCGCTGGAATCCGCCTGCACGCTGGTCTGCCGTTTCTCGTGGCCGCTCTTGCCGGAGCTCCAGTGGCGGCCACCGCGCTCAACACGTTCCATTTCTTTGTCGTCAGCCGGCCGGATTTGCGACCTCGCAGCCAATTCGTCTCGCGTGATGCTATCTCGCGCATCGTCACTATCGGAACCCTGTTCTTCGTCCTTCAACTGGTAGCAGCCGTCGCATTTTCTGCCGATAACGTCATCATCGCCCGCATCCTTGGAGCATCCAGCGTGCCGGATTATTCCATCCCACAACGCATGTTCTCCCTGATTTCTATCATGGTCGTGATGCTGGTCACGCCGCTTTGGCCAGCCTATGGAGAAGCCATTTCGCGCGGCGATATCCCATGGGTGCGCCGAACTCTCAGGCGCTCGCTGGTTTTGGTTTTTGGCTTCGCAGCGGCGGCTTCCCTGACTATGCTGCTCATCGCTCACCGCCTGCTTGCCTGGTGGATTGGTCCGCGCATCTCCCCGCCCTTTGTCCTGCTTCTCGGCCTCGCGCTCTGGACCATCGTGGATTGTTGCGGAAATACGATCGCCATGTTTCTTAATGGCGCCAGCATCATGCGTTTCCAGATCATCGTGGCTTCCATATTTGGAGTCGCATGTCTGGCTGTGAAGATCTACCTCACCCACCGGTACGGAATCGTCGCGGTTCCATGGGCCACCCTTATCACTTATCTCACAATCGTTATTTTCTCGTGCACGATCTACTTACCTCGTGCTCTCAAACATCTGCATCGCGCGCCTAATCTGATCACGGTTGCGACACCGGTTGTCGAGGACTAGCGTGGCTAGGGCTAGCGGGACGACTCCACATCCACGTGGCCGACTGAGACCGCCGGGCGTCCCATTGGGCATCCACAAGAGGTGTTGAACGGATGGATACTCGTTCCGAAAAAAAACCCTGCCACCCGAAAGGATGACAGGGCCATACAATTACAAGCAACTGGTTATTGTGCGTAGAAGAAATCGGCGAATGCCTGGGCGTTCGGCGTTCCCACGCCGGTTACCTCATCCCAACCCGTAGCTATTTTCAGGCCGGGATCCGTACCGAATGAGACGACTGCCGCCGTTTCTTCTTCGGTAAAGATATCCCACAGAGCGCTGACAAACTGATGCTCGGTCGGGGTTGCCCCAGCTAAACGCGCCGCACTGTATTTTTTGGTGCCGTGCGAATCCTGAACAGATCCGGTTACGTTCGTCGCCGACGTCACGGGCACGATATCGGAGATGGTTCCTGCCGGCAGAGTGTAGAGATAGGGAGCTGCCTGACCGAGTTCCGTTCCACCGCCAGCCAGGGCTTCCTGATTAGCGATGGCCCATAACGCGGAGAACATCGGAGTAGCCAGGCTCGTGCCACCAACCACCTGATACACCTGTTCCGGCACCTGACCAGGAATGCTAATCAGGATCACGGCTCCCGTGAAGGGGTCCGCCAGCCAGGAGACGTCAGGAAGTTGGCGATACTTACCCGGCACAAATCCTTTCTGGTACGACGGCCTGGGAAAGCCGCCGGTACAGATCGGACGTCTGAATTCGGTGTGCTTCGTGACGCAGTTGCTCGGACCACCGCCGGAACCGCCAAAGAATTCGCCAACCGGCGGATCGGCGACGACCCCTCCTGCAGCCACCACATTTACATTGTTCCCCCAACCCGCTTGCCATGCAATCGAGTTGTCGGAATTCAGCGCCAGAGTGACGCCACCCACCCCAGTGGACCAGGGAGAGTCCGCCGGCGCATTGACCGTGGGGAGAAAAACGTCATCAACGAGCGCATAATTGCCGTCGTCTCCGGTTGCGAAGTTGAAGGAAATCCCCGCGGCAGCGCCAATCTCTGAAATCAGGTTCTCCGTGTCAAGTTCGGTCTCCGCAGTGAGGGCCTCTGGCGAACCGTAGCTGCCCGAGAGCACATTTCCCAGTCCATAGATCGCGACATCGAACTCGGCATCGTCTACGTCCTGGAAGGACGCAGATGGTGGAACCACCAGGTTGATGTTGGCGCCCGGGGCGACAACGTGGGCCCACTCCACGTCGAGGTTGATTTCGACCTGATCGTAGGCAATGCACTCGCTGGGTGCCGTGTAGGTGATGGCGAAGTTCGACGAAGTTAGCTTGGGTAATCCGAACTTCGTGGAAAATTTATTGGCATCGCTCTGAATCGAAAACGAACCACACCAGTCGACGATGGCAATCGTCTGGCCCGTGCCGTCGTATCCCTCGTTATATAAGCCAGTGAGATTGTAGGCAGTTTGGATCTCCGATGGCGTATAACCACAGCCTGGGCTGTTCTGGCTCTGCAGATTCAGCTTGTTGCCCGAGTAAGTGCCGATCGGCAGCTCGCCGTCACCGTTGGTGGAAAACGACTCCGTCTCTGTGCCCGTGAAACATTGCGACGAGTAGAAATCGGCATCGCTCACAGCTGCTGGTTTCGCTGCGGCTCCCTTGGAGCCTCCGAGCTTTGTGGGCTGAGTGAGCAACGTATGCTCGAATTGCGCGCTATCCAATCCTGATATCGCTCTCACCAGAGAACCCGCTGGTCCCTCTACATAAGGGTCACCGGCATTGGCGCGAATCGTTTTTTCGCCGACTTGATAGTTGTTAAGCTGGACATGGAACGCCTTCTCCACGTCACCGACCGTCCCTCGCGCTCGAACATAGAAGTTATTGGGGCCAGTTTTCACCACGGTTAGGTTATGCGCCGCAAGAAACTGCTGTACCGTCTTTGCTTCTTGCGTCGTTGGTGCAAAACGGGCGGCGATGTCGTTCGGTTTCAGCCAATGATGGTAGTTGGGTGAGGTGCGATCGTAGAGCGACTGGGTCAGCGCATCAAATTCGCTCCGGTTATGAAGCTGCAGCCAGATGCTTACTTCGATGACCTTTGCTGGATCTTCCGCTCCGAGATTCTTCGCGGTCGCTACATAGCTTGGAGTGCTGTTCGCAATGAGCTTGCCGTCCACCGCACTGGCCGATAGGGGCACACAAGTCATCGCGATCACAACTGCGACGCATGACAGCCATTGAAAAATAACATCTGCATTTGCTGGCCTGGTCCTTCTGTTCATACTTCCTCCCTGGGAAATTATAAGAAGCCTTAACGGAAACAGATCAATAAACCGGGTATCTTCGTCAGGTCAAGTAGGGCATTGCGGCCCGCTTCAATTTGTAAAGGGCCGAAGATGCCGAATTCACGCGGCCCGAGCCTGATCCTATACCATTCAAGTTCCCTTTTCATCCAACGCGAATGGCTGAGCTGAGCTTAGGATTGCCTCAGGATCTGTCTTCTTTGGGTGGCGGGGCTTTAAGTAAAGCAGGAGTTTTTCAGCAGTCTGTCTAGCCGAATTCTGCCCAGTTCATCCACCGGACGCGGCGAAAGCCGTAGAAGGGACTGAGCACGGCGATGATCGCGCACTGATACGGGAAATAAATAAGGCAGGCGAACAGAGCCCCGCGATTCCGGCGTCGCACTTGTTCCAGCGGATAGCGCAGTAGACGATGCCAGTAGGTCAGCGGAATACGCTCGTGAACATAGCGCTTGTAGATCGTCTCGAATTCCTGCGTAATCTTGACCCGCCCGGTTGAGGTCTTATTCGTGTCGCTAAAGTTCATCACGCTGAGCACATCGGGGATGAACTTCCATTTTGCTCCACGCTGATAAAGGTAGTTCCAGAGGTCAAAGTCCATGGCGAAATGCAGATCTACATCCAGAATGGGATCGCGATCAAGCAGCGATCTGCGAAAGAAGCAACCCGGCTGCGGAAGAGGATTTGTGCACGGCATCAATTCCAACATCTCTGCGCTAGGAGTGTCCACGCGATTTCTTTCTGGATGATCTAGGTAGCGGAACTGACACGGTCCCGCGACTAAATCGGGCATCGGGTCATCCAGAAAAGCGCGGCCCACGGCGTGCAGCGCGCCCGACAAGAGAATGTCGTCGCTACAGAGCCAATTGACGATCTCTCCTTTGGCCCGCGCGAACCCCTTGTTGATGGCGTCGGATTGCCCACGATCTTTCTCGCTCACCCACCATGTAATGTGGCTCTCGTACTCGCGGATTACTTCCAGGCTGTTGTCCGTCGATCCGCCATCGGCGACTAGAATTTCAAGCTTGGGATAGTTCTGCTCGATCAGACTCACCAGCGTAGCTTCGATGGTCGCGCCACCATTGAAGTTGGGAACGACGATGGAAATGGACGGCAGCGGCTTTTCTTCAGATTGCGTAGGCAAGATCATTCCGATATCAGGTAGTACAGGCGCAATCACGTTCTGCTCTTAAGAGGCGTTCCACAATTCTGGTACCAATCGATAGTTCGTTGCAGTCCGTCTACCAGTGAAGTCTTGGCTTGAAAACCAAACTCGCGCTCGGCGCGCGTGATATCGAGACGCCGCCGGGGCTGACCATCAGGCTGGGTTGTATCCCAGATGAGTTCGCCTTCAAACCCCGTCAATTTACATAGCAACGCAGCTAATTCTCGAATGGTGATCTCGTGTCCGGAACCGACGTTCACCGGGTCGGGCTTATCGTAACGTTCCGCGGCCAGCAAAATAGCGTCTGCCGCATCTTCTACATATAGAAATTCGCGCGAAACTGATCCTGTTCCCCAGCACGTGACCTTGTGTTCGCCACGCGCTTTCGCCTCCAACAACTTCCGGATCAGTGCCGGAACCACATGGGACGTTTGTAGATCGAAGTTGTCTTTAGGGCCATAGAGATTTACCGGCAAGAGATAGATGCAGTTGAACCCATATTCCTGCCGATACGATTGCGCCTGGACCAGTAACATCTTCTTGGCCAGTCCGTAGGCTGCGTTGGTTTCTTCCGGATAACCGTTCCACAGATCTTCTTCGCGAAACGGAACCGGAACAAATTTTGGATAAGCGCAAATCGTTCCCAGACACACAAACTTGCGAACGTTCAAACGCCTCGCATGTTCGATGAGTTCAATCCCCATAATGGCGTTGTAGTAAAAGAACTCACCCGGATGCAACCGGTTCGCTCCTATACCGCCCACGACTGCCGCCAAGTGAATTATTAAATCCGGCTCCGTGGTCTTGAGGAGGCGGACAATTTGTTCTCGTTCCCGTAGGTCATACTCATGTTTTCTCGGTGCGATGATCTTTTTGCACCCAGCGGCCATTAACTTCGCAAGAACGTGCCGTCCGAGAAAACCACTGCCTCCGGTTACCAGAACCGTCTTGTCTGTCCAAAAAACAATTTCGCTACCCAAGCACCGCTCCCGCAGCAGCTTTCAGGTTATCGGAGACACTGTTATTCCACTGATGCCACGCGCCGAATTTTTCGTGCAGAGTTCGCGCGCCTTCACCCGGAGAGGCGAGTCCACAAGACTCCATGTCTCCATCCACCATGATGCGCACCAACTCGCGAAAAGTAATTTTAGGTTTCCACCCCAGTTCACGCTCCGCCTTCTTCGAGTCAGCGAGCAAAAAATCGACTTCGGCAGGCCGCTTGTAGCGATTATCGATGGCGACATGCTTTTGCCAGTCCAAGCCAGCATATCCAAAGGCTTCCGTAACAAATTCGCGGATGGTATGCGACTCACCCGTGCCCAGAGCATAGTCGTCGGAACGTTCCTTCTGCAGTATTTGCCACATGGCCTCTACATATTCCGGAGCGTAACCCCAATCACGTTTCGCCTCCAGATTTCCCAGATACAGCTTGTCCTGCTTGCCCGCGAGAATGTGTGCCACCGCACGCGTAATTTTTCTGGTGACGAATGTCGCTCCACGCCGGGGGCTCTCGTGATTGAACAACAACCCGTTGCTACAGAACATCCCGTACGCCTCACGGTAATTGATTGCGACCCAATATGCGTAAACCTTCGCTGCACCATATGGGCTGCGGGGATGAAACGGTGTCTGTTCACTCTGGGGAGGCGGTGCAGCGCCAAACATCTCTGAAGAACTGGCTTGGTAGAAACGGGTCGCCACGCCACTCCGGCGGATAGCGTCGAGAAGTCGAACTGTCCCTAAAGCCGTGATGTCGCCAGTGTACTCCGGATTTTCAAAGCTAACCATGACATGGCTTTGGGCGCCCAAGTGGTACACCTCTTCCGGCTGGATGCTGTAGATGAGATCGGTCAGACGGCTGCCGGTCGAGAGATCCCCGTAATGCAAAAACATACGGACATTAGGAAGGTGCGGATCGACATAAATATGGTCGATGCGTCCCGTATTGAAGGTGCTGGCGCGACGAATGATTCCGTGCACTTCATAACCTTTTGATAAAAGCAGTTCAGCAAGATAGGAACCATCTTGTCCGGTAATTCCTGTTATCAGAGCACGTTGCAAAAGAGCACCTCATCTCTCGAAGGGGAAAACGACTGAGTGAGTAGCGCCCGTTTACATTTCCCCCGGGCACTAGAGAACCACAACTTTAGTGTGACTCGAGGGCGATCCAGCGGCAAGGTTACAGGGGTAATGATGAGCTTGTCGGGCCGGTCGTGAATGACCCGAGCGCGGCTGGAACTTCGAGAATCTTGGTCGTTTGCTTGGACGCTTCGAGTACAGCCATTCGCGTAGCACAGTCGGTATTTCATTTCGCCGATCCGGACGGCGAAAACCGGACTGCTCGCCTGGCGATCAGAGAAAACCTAGAGCAGTCGTTCATAGCGACATTTCGGAGTAGCCGACCACTTGCAACTACTCGCTGGTCGGCACAAGCGCGTTTTTACGATACTTATGTGTCCTCGAGCCGTTCGGGTAATCTTGGGGGTGGAGAAGTCACTTGAGCTTTACAAGAGGACTCAATCATGACGAATCGAGAAGCCGGAATCAATGTAGTCCGCGAAATGATGGGCGACCAGGCGGCCGCAAAACTCAGCTCTTCCGCTGACTCAAATACCTTCGGCGCCCCGATCGCTGCCTATGCGCTCGACCAGGCCTTTGCAGATATCTGGACTCGTCCCGGTCTGGACAGGCGCTCCCGCAGCCTAGTTGCGATGTCCGTCATGATTGCCATGCGTCAGCCCCATGAATTCGCCATCCACATGGGGGCCGGGCTCAATAACGGCCTCACATTGAAAGAAATCGAGGAAGTCCTCATCCAGGCGCTGCCATACGTTGGCTATCCTGCCATCGCAACGGCGCTGGCTGCTGCTGCTGAGGTGATCAAGGAGCGTGGTCTGGACGTGGACAAAAACTACGCTGGCCACCGCGGCCTGCTTTGACACTAAACGGCATCCGCACTGCCGGTGTGAACGACGCTTGATTGTGCAACCCGAGGCTATCGTCTCGTGAACCACGATAGGCACTGATAAGTCGTATTTTCGGTCCAATCCGATGTGGCTTCGAATCGAGTCCAAGTCGAACCATTGACTACCTTGTTTAATATTTGCTGTTTCTTCACTTCGTCTCAAAATCGGTGGAGACGCTGAGTTATTTCCAAATTCGTGCTTCCTCTAATCGCGCAAGATCATTCTTCTCCGCGGCGTCGTATGCATCGCTGTCGAGCAAGAGTCGCAAGGGAGGGTTCCGTTCTTGCGTCAACTGGACGATCGCCTGAGCTGCCTTTTTGGGGTCACCAGGCTGCTTGCCGTTGTAGTTCCGCTGAAATCTTGCGGTAGCTCCAACCGTTGAATCGTATTCAGGATGACCTTCGCTGAGTTGGGTGGAACTGCCCGCGAAGTCTGTGCGAAAGCCACCTGGTTCAACGATGGTGACCTTGATGCCGAGCGGTGCCACTTCGCGCGAAAGCACCTCGGAGAAGCCTTCGACACCCCACTTCGCCGCCGAATAAGGCCCACGTCCCGGAGGGCCAATCCTTCCGCCCACCGATGAAAACTGAATGAACTGGCCTGCTTTCTTTTCGCGAAAATACCTAAGAGCTGCCTTTTCGGGCGGCTTTAAGATGCAGGTTTGGGAGGAAAGGTCACGCGCAACCTTGAGGGTCGTTCTTGGATGTAAACCCCGTGACGAACTCGTGGCCGTTAAGCGGATTCAATGGCATATGAGGTGAAGAAATAGGTTTATATCGACAGCCTTTGGCTGCCATCCGACATCTAAGCCTCTGACATGAAAGAGAAAATCTTTCACATCAACAGGCTCGTTTTGCGGGCGTGTCTGATCTTCATTTCATTTGCGACATCTTACTCGCAATCGCTCCCAGGGCAGTCCACGGCGGGAGCAACGCAATCGCAAGCCGGTCAGAGTGCTGATTGCTCTGATCCTCAACTAGCCGCGACTGCCGCCTGCGGTGGCGCGCTCGGACAGGGGACCGGCGGACAGGGACGTACCTCGCCTCCAGAAGTTACCAATCCTGTGCTTCGCACCCCTATAAGCCCTTTCAGTGCTGACCAGTATTACGTCAGCCCGCCGCCGTCGAATCCGCCGCAGCTACATCGTCCGCGGATCCCTTTGCGTCCGGAAACGGAATTTGAGCAGATGGTTGCGGACACGGTAGGTCGAGTCCTACCGCTCTTCGGCCAGTCCTTATTTGAGGAACCGCCAAGCACCTTCTCCCCGATTGATCGTACCCAGGCGCCTGCTGAATACGTGATTGGTCCAGGCGATGAGTTGCGTATCCGGATCTGGGGTCAGGTCGAGGCGGATCTGCGCGTGGTTGTTGATCCTTCGGGGGGAATTTATATTCCGCAGGTGGGCGAGGTGACTGTCGCGGGAGTCCGGTACGGCGATCTCGAAGATCACATAAAACGCCAGGTTGGGAATGTCTTCAAGAACTTCAATCTTACTGTAGAGGCTGGGCATCTTCGCGCTATTCAGGTAACGGTTGTGGGGAATGCGCGTTATCCCGGCACTTACACGATCAGTTCGCTCAGCACTTTGGTAAATGCCGTTTTCTCGTCCGGAGGTCCGAGTCCGCAGGGATCGCTCCGCCACATCCAGGTTCGTCGCGGTGAAGCGACAATAACTGACTTCGACTTTTATGACTTGCTTGTGAATGGCGACAAGTCAAAGGATGTTCGCCTTCAAAGTGGCGACGTTATTTATATCCCGCACGTTGGTCCGCTTGTCGCGATCTCGGGATCGATCAACACTCCCGCGATTTACGAAATGAAAAGCGGTTCTACTCTAGGTGAACTGATTGAGACCGCGGGTGACCTCAGCACTGTCGCTGATGCCAGCCGCATCACCATCGACCGCTTCGCCGATCGCTCACGTAAGACTCTCGAATTTCCCCTTGATGACCAGTCTCGCGTCCTTGTTCTGCAGGACGGGGACATTGTCCGCGTCTGGTCGATCATCCCGCGTTTTGAAGACACGGTGACCTTGCGTGGTAACGTCGCCAATCCAGGCCGCTACCCCTGGAAACCCGGCATGCGCGTGCGCGATCTAATTCCCGATGCCCAGGCTCTTCTTACGCGTCGCTACTGGCGTGAGCGCGCGGCGATCGTCAATGGGCGCGCGACCGAATATCCTATTCTTGGTGACGAACAGCCATCAATTCGTAACGACAAACTCTCGCAGGATCTAAATCTCTCCAACCCAAATGCCCCTAATAATAATCCGTCCGGCACCATTCGACCGGAAGGCTCCGCCGCTACAGCGGAAATAGCTGAAGGCATGCAGAGTTCTCCGAATGACATCTCAGCAAGAACAGGAGATCAGTCGACTCAAGATAAACGTGGCGCGTCCTCCGCTGAAAGTTCCACGAATCCAAATACTGTCAAGAATGTCGCGCAGGATATTCGTCGTTATTCGCCGGAAATCAATTGGGACTATGCCATCATCCAGCGCATCAACCCTATCGATCTATCATCCAGGCTCATCTGGATGAGCCCACGGAAAGCTATCCTTGAGCACGACGACGCCAGTAACCTCGAGCTGCAGGCCGGCGATATCGTAACAATTTTTTCCCAGCACGACATAAGTGTTCCGGAAAATAATCGTTCCCGTTACGTGGTCATCGAAGGGGAAGTTCGACGGCCGGGCGTATACAAACTTGAAGTTAATGAGACGCTTCATTCCATCCTTGAGCGAGCGGGAGGACTAACCCCTGAAGCTTATATCTACGGTTCGCAGCTATTCCGGGAGTCGGCTCGGATTGTCGAACAGAAAAGCCTCGATGAACTCGCTCGAACCATGGAAGTCCAAGTCCGGCAAACGACGGCGGCCGCCGCCGCATCCAGTCAGGCAGGTGAGGTTCCGCAAATGCTATCTGCCCAGGAAGCGATTCTCGGCCAGTTGCATAGCGCACGCGCCACCGGGCGTGTTTCACTTCCTGTACGGCCACACGATAAAGACATCAATGATTTTCCTGACATGATGATGGAAGATAATGACCGTCTCACAATCCCGCATACGCCATCGACCATCGCGGTCGTCGGAAATGTCTATAACCCCGGATCATTTATCTATAACCCTCACAATACAGTCGAATCCTATTTGGATATGGCGGGTAAGGGAAAACCTGCGTCGGATTTTCATCATGCCTTCGTGTTGCGTGCAAATGGGGTCGTGGTCGCCGCCAACAATGTGAACGGACCTTTCACGGGAGGACAATTTGATCGTCTGCGCCTCTATCCCGGCGATCAGGTGATTGTTCCGTTCAAGCTTCCCACCGGGGCTTTCGTGCGTGGCTTGCGCGACTGGAGTCAGATCGTCTCGCAGCTCGCCGTTACCGGAGTCGTCCTCTCGACCGTTCTACCGTAACCGATACTCGATCTCCGGGCTTGAGATGGTTCGCTGGCCGGGTTTCACGACTCCACCCACGGGCCTCTTCAACTCGCGGCTGAAATTCCCGCCGCGCGATGCTCGCCGCCCGCTCGGAAATCCTTCAATGCGGATCTCAAGAAATGCGCCATGCGTAGCTGGAATATTGATTTGTCGAACTGCTTAGCGTGTTGCCTGATGGTGTGGGGACGGAACTTCCCTTCTTTTTCCATCGCCTCGAATCTAAGAATCGCGTCCGTGAGCCCGCTGACAGAATGATTTTGGAAGAACACGCCTGTGGGATTCTCGATCTCGCCTTCCTCCGAAAACGCCGCCCGCACTGTTTCCAGAGCACCGCCTGAAGCGTAGGCGATAACCGGTTTGCCGAAGCTTTGCGCCTCCACAGGCACGATTCCAAAATCCTCCTCGCCTGGGAAGAGTAAAGCCCGGCTGCTTGCAAGATGGTTGCGCAGTTCGCCATCACTGACTTCCCCCAGGAACGTCACAGTTGGTCCCGCGGCTCTCTGTAGTGCCTTTCTTGAAGGACCATCGCCTATAACGAGCAGCCGTTTGTTAAGCTTCGTGCACGCCTCAATTGATAGGTCAAATCGTTTGTAATCCACGAGTCGACCGATTGCGATGTAGTAGTCTTCAGCCACACGCAAGACGTTTCCTGTGGAAACCGCAACGGGAGGATAGATGACGGCGCTATCTCGCCGGTAGAACTTCCGGATACGGGATGCTACAAATTTCGAGTTCGCTACAAAATAGTCAACTCGGTCAGCACTGGCGCGATCCCACAGGCGCAGATAGTGCGCGACAAGCGAAAATGCCGGTCGGACCATGGGGCTGAAGGCCAGTTTGTAATCCGGATACATGTCCCATATGTACCGCATTGGAGAATGGCAATAACAGATGTGACAAGTTTTCGAACTTGTGATCACACCCTTTGCAGGTCCTGATTCCGAACTGATCACCAAGTCGTAGCCACTAAGATCGAACTGCTCTAGCGCCAAGGGTTGCAGGGGAAGAAAATATCGGTGGAATTTCCGACCTCCAGGAATTTTTTGAATAAACGATGTCCGTAAGGTATGTTTTTGAAGAGCCGGGGACAGCGCTTCTTGGATTGCAATCAGCGAAAACAGGTCCGCTTGGGGGAACATCTCGGCTAGCGCCTCGACAACTTTCTCCCCACCCCCCCGCGATACCAGCCAGTAGTGGACGATCGCTACCCGCAGGCCCGCTAAATCGGTTACCTCTGGTGTCATGATTGCTTAAGAAATCGTCTCCGCCTTGGATGCGATGTTTCGGGATTGCGGCACTAGGGGTTTTCCTGTAGTGCAGGAAATTTACCCCCGCAACCATCCTTGCATCACCCAAACGCGTCTTAACCTAGGCATAGCAACACATCTAGGACCGTTTGTTTGCTTCGCAAATATCACAGGTTGACGGTTGGCTCTGTTGAGTGAAACTGCAGCGATTCTGTTAAGTCTTGCCAGCGGCGACAGCGCTCGCGGCCGCGCGGCGATTGTAATCTCGCGGAACATGGCGATGAGCCTTATCAGAGTTGCTGCCGTTGCCGTGGTGGCTCTGGCACTCCCCGCTTATCTCACGCACCGTCTGCCCGTTGATCGTTATGCGGCGTGGGTCTTGATCTTGCAACTTGGTGCTTATGTTTCATATCTGGATTTTGGGATCCAGACCGGCGTTTCAAAGTTCGTTGCCGAGCACAGCGCCCGCGGAGACCGAATGGGTGCTGGGTCCAAAGCCAGTTCGGGACTAGCGTTAATGCTTGTTGCCGGATGCCTAGGGCTGCTGCTGACCCCCATACTGGCATGGAGGGTGCCCACGCTTTTTGCGGGTATGTCCTCAACGTTGTTCAAAGAAGTTCGCATCAGCATCATTCTGGTGGGTTTTTCCCTGTCCTTAAGCCTGGTTTGTTCCATCTACTCGGCTGTACTTCTTGGACTGCAGCGCTACGGCCTTCCCGTGGCCATCTCTGTCGCCAACCGCATCGGATTCAGCATTGTAGTAATCGCAATCGTGGCTCGCGGCGGCGGCCTCATTGCAATGAGTATTGGCGTTGTACTCGTAAACATGGCAACAGGCATTGCCCAGGTTCTCGCCTGGCGCTACTACGCCTACCACATTCCTATTTCACTTGTTTCAATCAAAGCTGCGTCCGTCCGCAGAATGGCGATATATTGCTTCTATCAATCAATCTGGACCGCAGGCATGCTATGTGTGTCGGGACTCGACATCGTCATTGTCGGACACTACGACTACTCACAAACTGCGTATTACGCCATTGCTGCTCTCCCTATAAGTTTTCTCTCGGCAGTGCTTGCTTCGATCTTGGGACCCGTTATGCCCGCAGCATCAGCCATGAGCGCGCGTCATTCCCCATCGGAAATGGGCCGCGTTTTGATCAAACTCACTCGCTATTCAACAGTGATTCTCTTGCTTACTTGTTTATCAGCCATCGTTCTTGGATTTCCTCTTCTGCGGATTTGGGTTGGCCGTGAATTCGCCATTCAAGTTCTTCCCTATCTACGGCTGCTGATGATTGCGAACGTCATCCGCAACCTGTGTGCTCCATATGCCACCATGATCTGCGCTACGGGACGGCAGAAAGCTGCTGTCATTGCGGCGATTGCGGAGGCGGTGGTCAATTTAGGCTGCAGCATTGCTCTCGCGCGTCGTTACGGGGCGATTGGTGTCGCTGCCGGCACGCTTATCGGCTCCTTCGTCAGCATTGTTCTGCACATTACCGTCACGATGCGGCGCGCTCATCAGAGCGTCGCGGTTTCTCGCTCAGCGTTTTTCCGCGAGGGCCTCTTGCAGCCAATGGTGATCGCAATCCCGTCTTTTCTTCTATTAGATAATTGGTGGCGAACAGCAACCTTGGATCCTCCATCGGCCATTCTCTGGTTGACGAGTACCATCGCTCTAGCATGGTTACTCGCCATTAACAGAAGTGATCGCACAAATCTATTGGCGCTAGGACGCCGTTTTTGCCAGATTCTTCCCGGCAGCCCGTGATCCCGGATCCGCAGGTTTTGAAGATGCCACTGCTGCGATTGATTTTCCGTCGCGTTCGGTTTTTGAATGTGTACGCTAAAAGATTTACTGCGCCGCACTTTTTGGAGTATTCGTGATTTTTGAGACCCAATACTGGAAGGCGGTTTGGAGCGGGATCGGATCTTCGAAGATCCCTATCTTCCCCTATATCCCCAACTCCCGTCAATTGCCACACCGAGTTCTGCCAGTTGAAACAGCATGGAAAGGAATCGAGAGCGTCATTGCAGATATCCTCGAACGCTTTCACATCGGAAATGATTGTTGTCTAGAGTTCGGTGTCGAGTACGGCTACTCGACGGCCGCGCTCTCCTGCTTTTTCAAATCTGTCCGCGGCGTAGATACATTTGCAGGAGATCAGCACACGGTAAATAAGAAGGATATTTTTCGAGAAACTGGTGCCCGTCTAAAACCATTTTCGAACATCACGCTAGTGCGCAGCGACTATCGCGATTGGATCCTAAATGATGTTGGCCGCTACGACTTGATTCACGTCGATATTGTCCATACCTTCGCCGATACATTTGCATGTGGCCTGTGGAGTGCTCAGCATGCCTCATGTGTCATTTTTCACGACACCGAGAGCTTCTCGGCCGTAAGACGTGCTGTCATAGAAATCGCGCGGCATACTGGGCGGCGCTTTTACAACTTCAAGGAGAGCAATGGTTTGGGGATACTCGTCTGAACCGCCTTTCGGACCACCCACAAACTAGCGATGACAGGGCAACCGCACCGGGCATTTCGGCTTCTTTAAGTTGTACCGGTCAAGAGGATTATGAAGTCGAGATCAGAGCCCAGAATCGACGACTACCCAACGGCGGAATATAGTCCGTGTCATGGTCGAGTTTGCGCTGTCGTAGTCACCTACAATCCCGGCCCAGCACTCCTCAATAACATTTCCGCCGTTGCAAACCAAGTGGATGAAGTGATTATTGTTGATAACGATTCGTCTGGAGATGCGTTGCGTCGGCTTACCGCTATCGAAGGTCGAGGAATCCACGTGCTTCGCAACCATTGCAATCGAGGCATAGCAGTCGCGTTGAATCAAGGAATTCGCCTTGCGCTGTCTTTAGAGTTTCCATGGATTCTCACCCTTGACCAGGACAGTAAGGTCACGGCCGGTTTTGTTCACGAAATGCTTCAAACGTTCCGTCTCGCTGGCAACCCTGAGTCCATAGCCCTCATCGCTCCGTCATATATTGACCAGCATTCAGGAATTCGTGTGCACAGCACGCGCAACAGGGATGGTTCCATAATTACGGCGATGACTTCCGGCAGCCTCACATCCGCTGCGGCCATACGAGCATTAGGACCGTTCGACGAAAGCCTATTTATGGATTATGTCGACACCGAGTTCTGTCTCCGCGCGCGCCGCCATGGAATGGTAATCCTCCAATCGCCAGCGGTGCTCTTCCATTCGCTCGGAAAAACAACTTTTCATCACTTTCTTGGATTCCGTTATGGCGTCACCAATCATTCTTGGCAAAGGCGTTACTACATCACGCGTAACCGATTACGTTTGCTCCTGCGATATTACACAGATTGGCCTTGGGTTTGGCGCGAGATTCGGGCGTTTTTTCTGCATGGGGCGAAAATAGCGCTCGTCGAACAGGATAAATGGAAGAAATTCCGCGCCATGGCTGGTGGAACGGCGGACGCATTTCTTGGCAAGGTGGGAAAGCAAGTTGAGCTATAGACCCAAAGTCTCCGTCTGCATCGCGACCTACCAGGGATCGCGCTATATCGCCCAGCAGTTGAGATCGATTCTCCCTCAACTATTACCGGACGATGAGATCATCATCACCGATGATGGATCGACCGATTACACTTGCGCTGAAATTCTCTCATTGCGCGATCCACGGATATCGCTTACCTGCAGCCCGATCAATCGTGGACTCCTTCGCTCCTTTGAAGCATCAGTCTTGCGTGCCACTGGCGATATCGTGTTTCTCAGCGATCAAGATGATCTCTGGTTGCCCCATAAGGTAGAAATTGTCCTCGATAGGTTCGCCAAAGACCCAGGAATTTTGCTCACCGCGAGCGATGCAATTGTGATCGATCAGCATGGCGGTCTGCTTTCCGAATCGTATTACAAAATCCGCGGCCATTTCCGCGAAGGTATATTTTCGAACCTCATGATTTGCCGCTTCCTGGGATGCACGATGGCATTTCGCTCGCAACTATTGCGGAAGGCACTTCCATTCCCGGACTCGCCTTTAATCCATCACGACGTATGGTTGGGATGCGTCAATACCCTGGTCCGTGGCAAGACGGAGTATATTCCACGACCGCTCGTGGCCTATCGCCGTCACGCAAATTGCGCTACCGCCACCCCGCGATCGCTTTCCCGGCGTTTAAAAGTGCGATTGCAGCTTTCTTTGGCACTGCTACGCCTGGGACTAACTGGCGTTTCGCGGTGATTAACGCCATTGTCACGTTACAGAATATGCCGGCTGTAACCTTGGCTCGAACCGTAAAAATCGTTCATAAGCTGCGAGTAGCAAGGCATCTGCAAACAGTGCAAAAGTGAGCGTTTCGAAAACCGCATTGGTTCCGAACCAAAATGTAATTAAATGAGCGAAATATGGATACATCAGAATGCCGAAGAGACTACCCTCGCGCATTTCCTTCCATGTGAAGCCGTAAAGTAGTCCATATCCGAACACATAAAGAGGAGTGAACCACCCCAGTTCGACAAAGATGTCGCCAAACATTCCACAATAAATCATTGATCCATCGAGTCCGGCCTGAGCCACAGCCGCGAAATCGGATGCCCACCAATTGAAGTAGTCCGGAATGTCCATCAGTTTTCCAATCGGGACGACCCGGTTAAACGTGTTATTAAATAATAGAAAATTACTCAAGTAGATACCTTTGCCAGCGAATTCGTAGTGCAGGCGCCCGTCGAGCAAAGCTGCCAGCCGGTTGTAAGAAGCGATTGTGTATCCCACGAGCGCGTCGGCCTGGCCATCTTGCAGTGAGCCTCCGCGAATCCACGACACTAGAAAGAAAAAGAGAGTCCCGGCACACACCATCACCGCCGTCATCTTGACTATGAAACCCCACGTCAACTGGCCGGCAAGCGCTTTGCGAAGCACGTAGAGGATAGCGACTCCAGAAATCGCAACGACAAATGGCTGCCGGGAAATTGTCAGACTCGACGACACAAACACTGTGATCAGCGCCAGCCAAGTCCCGGCTTTCACCCAGCGCCGCTCTCCTCGCGTTAACTCGAGCTCTCCCGAGCGCCAAAAGACCCACCAAAGAATTCCTATTAGAAAGAAAACAGAGCTTCTCAAGGTCCCATCGAATTCCAACCCGCTTCCATCGAGCCCACGCAGCTCACTGCCCTGTTGCGCAGTGAGCATCACGAGCAGGGTAGGATTCTTGGTCACCAGCAACAAACTAGATAAAACTGAAAGCGCAATCCCCGCCGCAAGCGGCAGAAGCACCACTCTTGCTCCCGGGAAACGGGTTTCCAGTTTTTGCATTCGGGCTGGACCTGCTCCAAAGAGTTCTTCGAAGCATTTCACACCGGCCAGAAACGCCAAAACACACAGTGTATAGAAAAGGATAGTCGGGGCATCCAGAAACATCAGGTCCGGCTCGTGCATGAATGCACGGTAGAGGGATGGCGGCATGGCACATGCAAACAAAAACACGCCGTAAGAAAATATGGCTAGCCCATAGGGCGAGACAATGTTTCTCAGAACCAGGCCTTGATGTTGCTCGCTCACGGCATCTGCGCCCATTGGAGTTCGCTCTCGCGCTATCCTCGAACTGCGCGTCTCAAAGCCTGAAACCGGATCTGCCCCTCAGGAGAGTATAACCAGCGTTCTGAAGCCAGAATCCATAGAACCGCGATCACAATCGATAGCACCGCAATCAGTAGAATGAGTAATATTCGAGGCGGGAACGACCGTTTATCTGGAACTGTCGCCGGATCGACAACTTGTACAATCGATCCTTCTTTTGCCTCATCCAGCTTGGCAATTTCCAGTTCCTTTCCCAGAAGTTCAAATACAGTCTCCGAATATTTAAATTCGCGATACCGGCGAAGATATTCCATCCCCGCTCCGGTGACCCGTCCCTTCGAAAGATTAATGTCAGACCCGCTATCCGCTTCTGATCCTGCCATTTTTGACAGTTGCGACTCCAGTGCGGCCAGTTCCTGTTTCGCCAACGCGAGCTTCGGATTGTCTTCGGTCGCAAATGCCCGCATGCTCTGAATCTCTACCTGTTTGGACACGACTTGTGCTCGCAGAATCGCGGCCCCTTCAATCAACGCGCGAGCTTGGCTGTCGATCTGCAGCACTCCGGTCGATTGTTGCGTCGCTCGTAGAGCGTCTTCGTCTTTGGTTAGCTCATCTTTGGCCTGCTGCAACTGCTGCTCGAAGAAACGCCGGCGCCGCGCGGCTTCTGTGATGGCCAGCGATTCAGAAAGTCGACGAAATTCTTCGATATATCCGTTTGCGAGATCGGCTGCGCGCTTCGGGTCACGGTCTTCCACTGACAGGCGAATTAGACCATCCTTCACTCCCGCGACAACGTCAGTTCGCGATTCGAGATTCTTGCGTGCATCCGAGAGCCGCTTGTCGCCATATTCTTTCTGCAAATCAAATCGTTGGATGACTGCGTCCTCCACGGTGCGGCTCATCAGCAGAGAGACGTACATGTCAGCGGGGTTCTTGATCCCCAAACTACCTCCCGCAAGCATGCCCAGTGCGCCTAGCGAAGCCGCGCCACCCAACTGACTCACAAGGGAATTCCCAATGGAAGAATTCTGTTGCGGTGGAAGCAGAAGGACTCGTGCTTCGTAGCGAACCGGCAAAAGGAATGCGAAAGCAGCCGCAACGACGACTGCAAACCCGACGAAACGCATAAGAAAGCGCCAACGGCGGCCCACAACCAACAGCAACGACCAAAAATCGTCTTCAACGTGTGCGCGAAAGCTCCCTATAGAAACAGGCTCAGTTTGAGTCTCGATTCGCATAGTCCGCTGTCTCAAAGACGAAACATTTATCTCATTTGGCTGGTTTCGCTACAGAACAGATGCGACAACACATATGGAGGTTGTTTCATCCAAAGTGTTTCTATTCATGCAGCCGTTATCAAATCAGATAGCCCCAACCGTCGCAAGGGATGGCTCATATCTCTGGTGCAATTTGTTTGGGTTGGAGTTCCTGCAGTGCATATAAAAAAACGCATGTGTGTGATCTTTCGTGCCTTATGTCTGACCGCCTTTCTACTGGCCTGCCCAGAATTCGGAGCTTTAGGCCAAACCCCCACCGCCAATCAAGATAAGATTTCCGATCCGCCAACTCCTTCTAACGATCAGGTCAATCATTCGAACACACCGGAAACTCCTATAAACAATGCCGAAACTCCTTCGGACAAATCGGCAACTCCTCCGGCATCTGCGCAACCTTTGCCAGCCTTCTGGGATTTCTCTTCCCCAGAGCTTTCTCTTAAGTCCGTTCCGCGCAATTTGTTTCGAGATCAGAAAGATTTTTGGACTTTGCCGTTTCATATGAGCAAGCGAGATTGGCAATTCACAGTGCCGATTACCTTCGTGAGTGCGGCTCTGCTAGCGAGCGATTCAGCCATCGATGGGCACGTTCCTAACAACCCAACGACCATATCTCACGCGGTTACGGCCTCTAATGCGGGATTGGGTGCGCTCGCCGGAATCGGCAGTGGGATGTTTCTCTGGGGCCAGTTCGAACATAATGGCCAGATGCGTGAGACAGGAATACTCAGCGGTGAGGCAGGGATTGACGTGCTCCTCGAAGATACTGCTTTTAAGTACGCCTTTGCTCGCCAGCGTCCTTATGAAAGTAATGGAAAGGGGCTATTCTTTCACAATGGAGATTCGTTCCCGTCCGACCACGCGGCTGTCTCATTTGCCATCGCCACTGTTATCGCAAACGAATATCCCGGTCCCTTGACGCGTTTCTTCGTTTATGGGTTGGCGGTCGGAGTGAGCGCTGCTCGAATTGCTGGACAGAAGCACTTCCCAACCGACGTTCTGGCAGGCGATGCTCTGGGGTGGTATGCGGGATGGCAAGTGTTTCACTCCCATTCTCGTTATAGCAATGCAGAAATTGCTCGTTACGGTACCTTTAAAAAGGAAATTGCGGGTGAAGAGCCCAATCCTTTTCGCGCTCCACAAAATATGGGCGCAAGCTATGTCCCCATCGATAATTGGGTCTATCCCGCATTTGACCGACTCATTGCCTCTGGCGCAATCTCTGACCGAGGGGCCTCCTTGCGGCCATGGTCGCGCCTTGAGTGTGCGCGTCTTCTCTTAGAAGCCCATCACCACATAGACGAACTGAACGATCAGACCGACGATTCGCTTGTGCGCCAGGTTAATGATCTCGACTCTGAATTCGCGTTTGAGACCCGTCTTCTCACTGGAGACGTCCCCAACGTCGATGCGGAATTCGAATCGATGTATACGCGGTACACCCAGATCAGCGGACCGCCGCTTCGCGATTCTTTTCACTTCGCCCAGACGCTCGCCGACGATTTCGGTCGTCCTTACGGACGGGGTGCGAATTTTATTTCCGGCGTTACCACAAATGCCACGCTCGGCCCTTTCCTGCTCTACGTGCGCGGCGAATATCAGCACGCGGCCGCGAGCGCGGACTATACTCCCGCTCAGGCCCAGGACATCGGCATTGCTGATAGTCTCCCGGCGAATTCTGTTCCTACATTCGGCCCTGTTTCCCGTCTTCGCACAATTGAAGCTTATGCCGGACTCAATATTGAAAACTGGCAGTTGACCTTTGGACAGCAGAGTCTTTGGTGGGGTGTCAATCGCAGCACCAGCCTACTTCTATCCAACAATGCAGAGGCGATGCCAATGCTGCGCCTTGAGCGCGTCAGCCCTATGCGCCTGCCAACGATCTTCTCGTTTCTCGGCCCTCTCTACGTTTCAGCCTTTCTTGGACGGCTCGGAGGTGTCCGCTATCTTGCCCTAGGTCCCAACTTCACTCTATATGGAGACGGTGTGCATCAGGTTGATCCTCAGCCTTTTATCTGGGGAGGAGCGATCACTTTCAAGCCCACACGCAATCTTGAATTGCAGTTTGCCGGCACGACCGTCTTCGCTGGACATGGCCGACCTCTAACACTTGAGACGTTCCTTCATACATTTTCGCAGCACGGCGACTTTCAACCCGTCGATCCCGGAGCGCGCAGGCCTACTGTGTCCGCCTCTTACCGCCTACCTCATTTACGCGATACGGTTACCATCTATGCTGATTCGATGGCGCTCGCCCAGCCCACTCCACTGTTTTATCCTCAACAATCAGCCCTCAATGCGGGGATTTATGCCGTCCATTTGCCCCGTCTCAATAAGGTCGATTTCCGTTGCGAGGGCGTTTATACCAATATCCCGGGAAATTCGACCAACAACGCCTTCTACAGAAACGATCACTATCCAACTGGTTATCGAAACTATGGACAAATCATTGGTAGTTGGATCGGTCGCACCGGAAGCGGCGGCCAAGCATCTACTACGTACTGGTTCACAGGCCGGAATAAGGCAACTTTAACTTACCGCCGCATGATCACCGGTCCCAGCCTACTCAAAGGGGGGAACGTACATGACGCCTCCGCGTCGCTCGGATGGACTCTACCCCACGACGTTGAAATCGATGCCCTCTTTCAATATGAGCGCTGGCGGTTCGCCGAATTGAATCCGCTGCCACAGAATAATGTATCCGCCGCTCTTCAAATTCAGGTCTGGCCTCGAATACATACCAATCCGATAACTCATTAATCTCTGATCGATAAGCAATGGGCACCGATTGCTGGCGATTACGGGAATTTACGGCACCGTCTTTGCCCCGAAGCACGATAGATCATTAATAAATGCAATCAGGATGTAATTGGCAATATCGATTGTTCGCGTGATTCCTACATGCTTTCCCCTAGAACAAACTACTGCATAATCGTTCGCGCGAGACCACCATGACGCCCAACCCCGGCCCAGGGGCAACGCATCTCAGAGTGCGATCGGGAGTCATGCGCGAGGTGCACGGGGAACCGAGTGAGAACAGTGGCTAGTGAATTGAAAAAGAAACATTTGAGTTGAAGTAAAGTGATTTCACGCTTTTATTATTACGGTTTCTTGTTACGTGTTAGCGTCTACTCGCTACCGGCGCTGGCTTTCGCTGTCGTGGGCTATCTTCGATTTGGGAATATCTGGATCTCTGGCGTTCCTACGTTGGACCCACAGCATTATTGGATCCTGCTCCTTTTCACCGAGTTGGTCTGGATGATCGCGGCCCACCACTCGGGGCTTTCTTCGGTCAGAGAAATATTTCGAGAATTTACGGGAATCCGGGCTGTCGCGTTGGCTTCCTTGCCAACCCTATTGTTTCAGACCGCTTTACTCGGTTCTGTTAAAGAACTCAGCATTTCGCGTATTTTCCTTTTCAGCAGCGACGCAGTTCTATTCGTGTCTGCTCTAGTGGTCCGCAATTTTTTTCGTCTTACCTCCGAAGCGACTTCTTGGCCACCAAAGCGTGAGAAGATTCTCGTAGTCGGCACTGATCAATATGCCAGCCGCAGCGTCCGCTTGCTCAGTCGCGTACCCTTTTCGCGATTTGAGGTACAGGCCTATCTCCACCTCCCGAGCCAGCCGGAGGTCGTTCGCGACGCGCCGATCATCGAGTGTTCAGATGTCGCCAGCCTAGGACATTTGGATTTCGACGAAATTATCGTAGCCATTCCTCCCCAGCGCTATATGCAGGTCGCTTCCATACTTGAGACTCTTCAGGATCTTGGCAAACCGGTCCGCGTCGTCTTGGACTTCGGCGCACGGGTCTTCGTTCGCGAAACATTCATTCATTTTGGACGCATGCAGATGATGAGCCTCGCTCTCTCACCCACCGAGAGTTTTGCATATACCATCGTCAAGCGAGTCTTCGATTTACTCGGAGCGATTACCTCGCTAGTAATACTTAGCCCGGCACTACTACTAATCGCTGTCTTAGTTAAGCTAAGCTCACCAGGCCCGGCGTTTTTCCGGCAGCAGCGTGTCGGACGCAATGGAACAATCTTCACTCTCTTCAAGTTTCGCACTATGTATTGCTCAGGCGGTCGCGATGGCGACACCGTCTGGACTACGAAAAATGATTGCCGTTGTACGCCGCTCGGTGTTGTGCTCCGTCGGTTCAGTCTCGATGAACTGCCGCAGTTGTTGAACGTGATTCGTGGAGAGATGAGCCTGGTGGGCCCACGCCCGGAAAGGCCATATTACGTCGCAAAGTTTCGAGAAAATATCGAGCGATACAATCGTCGCCACTGCTGTCAAGTCGGGATGACAGGATTGGCTCAAGTGAACGGACTGCGTGGTGATACGTCGATTCCCGAAAGGCTCCGCTACGACCTGTATTACATGCGACACTGGAGCATAGCGCTCGATCTTCGCATCCTCCTGCGCACCATCTCGGTAGCATTACGTGGCGAAAATGCCTATTGATTTGCCGTCAGGGAAAATGCTGAAACAGTGTCATCTTCGTTTTTCTTTGGTCGAGGATGGTTATTCGGAGGCACACATTATTCCGCGGAAATAATGACTGCCAGTGAAGTCAAATCCTATTCGTCAATTGATCGCTTTCTCGTCGTATTTCATTCGCCGACCGGCATGACGGACCGCTCGCCGGGCGATCAGAGAAAACAGGCAGAGGGTCGAGGTGTAACGCTGACACGAGGCACTTTCTCTGTTCCGGTTTAACAATAAAAACCGGTGAATTGGCGGGGATTCCCCACTTACACGTCGGCCTGCTCCCTCGGAACGGATGGAATTCGCGAAGGTTGCTAAAAAGCCGGCGTGTCGTTACTGATATGGTGGATCTAGCGTATAGAAGATCAGCACAAGAAACTTACCGCGGCGAATCCCGCCGATGCGGCCGATTCATGCGCCTTTTCAGACTCGTGTAGCTGTTCGGAAGGAAACTTCGACACCGCTCCTGGTCGGATTTGCCGAATTTGCCTTATTCTTGTGGCCGTTCCAAGATCCTTGCGCGAGAATAGCATCGACGCGAGGTTCTATTGCTATTCACGGAGTGCAGCGTAGCAGACACCAGACTGGTTGCCTTTCGATGCGTGGTGAGAACTGTCTCGGCGAGTGAGATCATTCTCGCGATCGCCACACTGATCTTTTGCTCTTCAGCGTTGGCGCTTGCTCCTGACCGCCGAATTTCACAGTATGCGCACACAGCGTGGCGCATTCAGGACGGCTTTTTCGGCGGAACTCCTCAGACAATCACGCAGACGGCAGATGGATACCTGTGGATTGGAACGGAAGCGGGGTTGGTGCGCTTTGATGGAGTCAGTTTTGTTCCCTGGGCTGCGCCGAATGGCGAGGCGTTGCCGAGTTCGAGAATTCATGCACTACTGGGCACGAGCGATGGAAGCCTATGGATTGGAACTTCGAGGGGTTTGGCGCGCTGGAATAAGGGGGAACTTTCCACTTTTTCTGGGGAACCAGCGTTCGTCGAAGCCATCGTTCAAGATCCAGAGGGCGCAGTCTGGTTTACACGTAGCCAAGTGCGCGACGCGGAGGGCAGTCTTTGCGAAGTCGTTGCTAACACGCAGCGGTGCCATGGTGCGGCGGACGGAATTCCGTTTCCCTATGCTCAGCCGCTGCTCAGTGACGTCCATGGCAATCTTTGGATCGGCAGCTCCGTTGGCGTTTGCCGCTGGAAGTCCGGTGACGCGAAGACGTACATCGTCAAGGCCTTGATGAGTGTCAAAGGTCTGGCTGGAGTGAGCGCTATTGTCCCCGGTGACGACAGTTCAGTTCTCGTGGGGATGAAAAAGCAGGGTAAAGGACTCGGGCTCCAGGAATTGCGTGATGGCGTTTGGCGGGACTATATCTTGCCCGCACTAAACGGCCCTGAGATTAACGTTTCGATGATGTTAAAAGATCGCAAAGGCGATCTTTGGATCGGCACCGGCAACAGTGGACTCTACAGAGTTCGTGCTGGCCAGGCCGACCATTTCGGTAGCGCCGACGGGTTGTCGAGCGATGCGGTCCAGGGACTTTACGAGGATCGAGAGGGCGATCTGTGGGTGGCAACTTCCAGAGGCATCGACCGGTTTCGCGATACTCGCGTTGTGAGCTATTCCATCCGTGAGGGACTAACTTCAGAAGACGTGGATTCTGTACTCGCCTCCCGCGACGGCACGGTGTGGATCGGGAATGTACACGCGTTGGACGTTCTTCGCAACGGCAAGTTCGATGGAATCGGACCTCCGAAAGGGCTGCCGGGATCGTTGATCACCTCGCTATTCGAAGATCAGAGCGGACGAGTGTGGGTTGGTGTGGATAGTGGACTCACCGTTTACGAGAACGCACGATTTCGCTGGGTTAGCAAACCTGACGGTAGTTCTCTTGGAGTTGTCACCGGTATTGTCGAAGATGTTGATCATAACGTTTGGGTGGCAACGACGCAGCCTGCTCTTTTTCGCGTACAGGATCTAGCAGTCCGTGAGGAAATTTCGCCGCCTCGAATTCCGCGCGTGCTTTCTTTGGCAGCCGATCCGAAGGATGGCATCTGGCTGGGACTATCGAATGGGAATTTAGCACGCTACAAGCGCGGTCAGTTGGAGATGATGACAACGAATCCTCCTGGCAGTTTTTCTGTCCGAAACCTGATGGTCGATGCCGATGGGTCAATCTGGTGGGTGACTCAAGATGGTTTGTTCCGTTGGAAAAAAGGTAAGGTAGAAACCCTGAATTCTCACAATGGACTACCTTGCGATGACATGTTCGCTCTTATTAAGGATGGCCACGGTTCTCTTTGGCTTGATACGCAATGCGGACTCATCGCCATCGATTCCGCGGAACTGGAACGTTGGTGGCAACAACCCGAACTCAAAGTGCGACTAAAGATCCTTGATGTCTTCGACGGTGCCCAGCCTGGCCTGACTAACTTCCGGCCGGAAGTTTCGAGAGCGCCCGACGGCAAGTTGTGGTTTGCCAATGAAAACATCTTGCAGGTGGTTGATCCTGAGCATCTGGATGGAAATGCCATTGCACCACCCGTGGTTGTGGAACAGATCATTGCAGACCGGAAGAAATATGCTGTGAGCGAGAAACTCCAGCTCCCAGCACGCACTCGGGATATTGAGATCGACTACACGGGGCTCAGCCTTGTGGTTCCGGAAAAAGTGAGGTTTCGCTATAAGCTCGAAGGGCGCGATGCGGACTGGCAGGATCCGGAGAATCGACGCCGAGCTTTCTATAGCGATCTGCCTCCTGGACATTATCAATTCCATGTAATTGCATCCAACAACGACGGTGTATGGAACGAAAAGGGGGCGACCGTTCGCTTTACCGTTCTCCCGGCGTTTTTTCAGACGACATGGTTTCAGTTGCTGAGCGTTTTGGCGGGGGCTGTAGTCCTGTGGTTGCTCTATGCTCTTCGAGTGCGACATTTGGCTACGAGCATCCAAGCCCGGTTCGATGACCGCCTTGAGGAACGCGAGAGGATCGCGCGCGACCTGCATGACACGCTCTTGCAGGGAATTTTCAGCGCTTCCATTCATTTTGATGTTGCGAATAACCGCTTACCGAGCGATTCTCCGGCAAAGTCTTCGGTGCAACGCGGCATGGAATTATTGACGCAGGTGAGCAAAGAAGGCCGTAATACTCTGTTGGCCTTGCGCACAACCGCATCGTCTGAGAGTGATCTGGAAGAAGCTCTTTCGCGGCTTCGCGGTGAATTTTCCCTCCCCGCGAACATTGACTATCGGGTGATTACTGAGGGCGAATCCGAACTCCTGCGCCCACTCATTCGAGATGAGGTCTACCTCATCGTTCGCGAAGCAGTGATCAATGCGTTTCGACACTCCAAAGCGAACGCGATTGAAGTCAAGGTGGGATACATTTCACGCAACTTGCGCGTCTCGATTCGAGACAATGGCTGCGGCATCGATGAAGAGCTGCTGAAGTTAGGAAGAGAAGGACATTGGGGTTTAACGAACATGCGGGAGCGAGCGGAACGGATTGGCGGCCGATTCAAGGTATTAAGTCGGGCCAAGGCCGGAACCGTTGTGCGACTTTGGATTCCGGGCAAGCTGGCATTCGAGCGCGCCTCCTCGAACTTATTTTGGAGTTGGCTAACCAGCCTGTATCCTTGGCGGTCGGAGCGGACCATCGCGAAATCTGGCGAGGAGCCACCTAAGTGAACGATATCGAGCGTATCCGAGTTCTCAGTGTCGATGATCATCCGCTAGTGCGCGAAGGGATTGCCGCACTGATCAACAATCAAGCTGAGATGCAACTCGCGGCTCAGGGATCGACAGGCAAGGAAGCGATTCAACTCTTTCGGGAGCATCGACCGGATGTCGTGCTCCTGGATGTAAGACTGCCGGACATGAATGGAATCGACGCCATGATCACGATCCGAAGCGAGTTCCCAGAAGCCAGGATCATCATCGTCACATCGTCCGAAGGTGATGTTGAAATGCAGCGAGCTCTCGAGGGTGGAGCGGCCGGCTACATCGTTAAGAGCATGCCTCCCCAGACCTTACTTGAGGCTATTCGTAAAGTGCATATCGGCAAGAAGGCGATTCCCGCCGAAGTAGCTGCGCGGCTTGCTGACCACTACAGCGATGAAGGGCTGACAACTCGCGAGATTGAGATTTTGCAACAGGTTGCAGAAGGCAACCGTAACCGGGACATCGCCGAAAAACTCTTCATCTCGGAAGGGACGGTCAAGGTTCACATCCAACACATCATGGCCAAGCTGGGGGCCAACGACCGCACCCAGGCAATCACGATTGCTGTACGTCGCGGCATCATCCATCTTTAAGCAGCCAATCGAGACTCCCAATCGGGAGTATTACGGACTATCACTTTAGTAGTACTTCAAAATTTCAAATTCGGCAGATTCGCCTCCAGCGAACACTCGATAGTCTTTCTTTGCGGCATTTACGAGCAGTTGAGGAGGCCACTCTTGCGGCGGTTGTATTCCACTTTTCCAGGCGGCTTGCCGGGAGCCGGTCTCTTGCTGTTGCGAATCACAATCGGCGTAGGACTATTAATTCACGCCTTCTCCTGGCTGATTGAGCCGCAAACCTCCAACATTGGAATGTGGGCGCCAATCCTACTCGCTCTCGTAATCGGCATCTCCTTTATGTTGGGTTTTTTGACCCCTCTGGCGGGTTCCCTTTCAGCGCTGGCGGGCATTGCGATTCGCTTGTTGCATCCGGAGTGGAGCACTCCGATGACGGGCCTGCTAGGTGCAAGCCCGATTGTTATGGTCATTGCGATCACGTTGCTGGGGCCAGGAGCATTCTCACTCGACGCCTACTTCTTCGGACACCGTAAAATCATCGTCCCGCGCGCAACAAATACCTAAGCTTTTCCCTGCCTCCCGTTTTCGTCGCCCCTGCTTCTTTCGTCGACTCCATCTCGACAGTCGATACCTGTTGACTGCTGTCATAGCCAAAAGTGGTATCTCAAATACCTCCCGCAGCAATACCCAAAAAACTTCTTATCGCCAGATGCCCCGTCCCTGCAAGAAACCGCATAGTACCTGCAGCGAACACGAAGATTCCTGACTGCGGCGATTATCCCGATAGCGACAGGATGAAGCGAATAGTCGCAAATCGAACAGTAGTTAGAGGAGGATGTCATGAAGAAAATGAGCGCAATGATAAGCACGACGCTGAAGCTTGCTGGTTTTGTTCTCGCGTCGCTAATTCTTTGCAAGACAGTACTAGCCCAGCAGCCACCTGACAACGTCCAAGGCAACTGGATAATTTACTCCACGAGAATCCAGGACGGTCAGATCGAAGTGAAGCACGTCCAGATTTCACAATATGGAAACAGAATCACCGGATACTTCGAAGGTCCGAACCAGTCGGGGCCGATTGAAGGAGAGGTCAATGTCCATCACATTCGGTTCAGCACGGTCACTCGCAACGTTCTGAACTTCCATGGGCAGATCTACGGCGATAACATGTCTGGCACATATGGACTGCACGGCCGGCACGCACCGTGGCAGGCCCAGCGTAATCCACCGATAGCGCAGGCCGTTCCACCGACGCCTGCGTATAACTATCAGCCTGTTCTGACACCGGTTTCTGCGCCCGCTGCCGCACCTGTGTACGCGCCTGAGCCGCAAGTTGCTCCGCAGCCGGTCGCGTATTCCGCCGTGCAAACCGGTTCCAATTCCACCGTACAAGACAACTCCAATCCCGGGCCGATACCCGCGCTCCTGACATCGGATCAGCTGGACTCCTTAGTTGCACCCATCGCGTTGTATCCCGATGCGCTGGTGGCCCAGGTACTCGCAGCGGCTACGAACCCGGACCAGATCACGTTTGCAGATGACTGGCTGGCACAAAACAGAAACCTGACCGGCGCCGCGCTGGGACAGGCTGTCAACGAGCAATCCTGGGATCCAAGCGTCAAGGCGCTAACCCAGTTTTCTTCAGTATTGGATAACCTGGCTCATAACCTCTCGTGGACGTCGAGCCTCGGGCAGGCCTTCGCGAATCAACAGTCCGATGTGATGGCGGCAGTGCAAGCGATGCGCGCGAAAGCGCAAGCCGCAGGAACGCTGCAATCCAATTCGCAGATCACGGTTACTCAGCCGGCATCGACTACGATCGTGATTCAGCCGGCGAACCCACAGGTTGTCTATGTTCCGCAGTACAACCCTGCGGTGGTTTATGGCGCGCCTGTGGTGGTGCCGATGTATGTGGCCCCGCCGCTGCCGGTTGCTTCCTTCGGCCTCTACTTCGGAAGTGGTATTACGATCGGCGCCACGTTCGGTGGCGGAGGTTGGGGCGGAGGCTTCGGCTGGGGCTGGCATTCCTGGAATGTGAACTGGGGCGGCGGCTGGGGTGGCGGCGGCGGTTCCACCATCATCTACAACCACAACACCTATATCAACAATCACACCTGGAACAACACGAACTACAACGGCTATCACCCCTGGGCGAATAACTCTGGCTATCATCCTGGAACCGACACTCATTACGGACCAAACGGCGGATATCACCCGAATGGGTATTACGGTCCGAATGGTCACTTTCATCACGATGTTCCTGGCACCAATCCGAACGATCAACCAAATGGCGGTCACAACGGCGACCACGGGTTAATTGGCGGCAACGGTGGTGTTCAGCATCCGTCTGGAACGCAGCCTCACGCTGACGGCAGCTCCTGGGGAGACCGTGGTCCGAATGGCGGTCACAACGGCGATCACGGCATGATCGGCGGCAACGGCGGTGTCCAGCGTGCAGGTGCGGATAATCGCGATCGGAACTATTCGCGGATGAGTGGAGACGGCCGGGCAAACCGCATGGAAAGCAATCGCGGCCGTGGAAGCATGGAAGGACGACACTCCCAGCCACATATGGCAAGAGCACACGCACCGGCTGAGCACCACTCGGGCGGAGGCGGCCGCCGTCGGTAACGGGCCGGGAAAATCGGTCATTCAATGGCGGTCAACCAGTATTCAGTCATTCAATAAAAGAAAAAGACAAATCAAAACTTTCATAAAGGAGATTGAAAATGAAATCGAATGCGAACAAGACGACGAAGAAGTGGACGCGGGTTGTAATCGGATTGCTGGCGGTCGCCGCTTTTGCGATAGCGGTTGTACAACTCAAGACAAGAAATTCGGTGTTAGCTGATGGCACCCAGGTGACATTTCCGTCCTCGGTCGAGGCCGGTGCCGCACTGGCCAAGGCGGCGAAGGCCGGCAATGAGACTGCTGTTGCGGAGATCCTGGGCCTTGATACCAAGGTCCTGCTAAACGCAGGAGACAAAGAGGCAGATAAGGCCGCATTAGAGGCCTTTGCGGCAAAGTACGAGAAGATGAATCGCTGGGTCGACATGACCGATGGCAGCCGCGTGCTCTACATCGGAGCGGACAACTTTGCTTTCCCAGTGCCGCTGGCGAGGAATGCCTCCCGCCAGTGGTACTTTGATGCCGTCGCCGGCGCGGAGGAGATCAGGGTTCGTGACATTGGGCGCAACGAACTGTTAACGATCGACGCTTGCTCCGCGCTCGCCAGCGCGCAAGAGGCTTATTATGCCGCCGGCGGTGGTTCGGGCGAATTCGCCCAGCGTATCATTAGCACTTCGGGCAAGCAGGATGGGCTCTATTGGGCCGCGTCAGAGCAGCAGCCTTCCAGCCCGCTTGCGAACCTCGGCGAATTCGCCGGACCGTCGCTCGCGAAGCTCTCTCCGAGTGAACCTCTGGTTATTGATGGCTACACGCTGCGCATCCTGACTGCTCAAGGCGACGTCGCCCCCGGTGGCGCCCAGAGCTACATCGAGAATGGTAAGATGACCGGCGGCTTCGCTGTCCTGGCAACACCCGTCAAGTACGCAGAAACCGGCATCATGACTTTTATGACCGGACCCGATGGCGTGATCTACGAGCGGGACTTAGGTCCTGACACAGTCAAGCTCGCGGCGTCCATTCAAGAATACAATCCGACTGACGACTGGTCGGAGATCGAGTAGTGCTTCCACCGGCCGAAAACGGGAGACGCGATAGGAACGCGTTTCCCGTTTTTGGCGTTTTCGGGCTGGAAGTCGATCGGCCGGAGTGATCGGCGATTAATCCCGCATGAAGGGCAATGCGGAAGTTATTGGTTCGTCTCTCGATCGGTGCCCATAAACGCACACTTCTGTTGAAGGATCTGCCACCTATTCCCAACCGGACGTAACGTGAACGTGTCGAGGTTGATGACCGAGATTTTCGCCGTTACGTCGGTTTCACTGCCAGCTTCGAGTGCCGACGAAGAACGAAGGCGTTTTCGTCACATCATCCGATTTGTGATCGCATTGATTCCTCGGACGGGTTTTTTTGAAACTGGGTCACCAAGAAGTCTCCCGGACGGTATGGGCCGCCAAAAACTGGCCAACAGCAGAGACCGGACACTTTCCCTGGTCAAGCGCTCCCAATCTTCAATCTGGCAGCCGATTAAGCACTTTGGCCATTCACTAGAACGGTGCCGAACACCCGATTAAATAAAGGTGAGGTTTTCGTCAGTGAGTCGCGAGGCCATTTTGTCCTCACGCAGCTAGCGGCGGATGAGGAAAACAAGAAAAACCACTTGACACGTAATACTGTTATAGTTAACTATAGCAGTATAGTTCAGGTTCATCTGATCTGTCGGCGCCTGCGAATGACTCCTGGCTCGAAACAGAAAGAAATGAACCTCTTCGATTAAGGAGAATGAAATATGAAATCCCTCAGTTGCGTGCTGTCCGTTGTTCTGATGTCGCTCTCCACCGTGGCTTTTGCGCAGCATGACGTACAAATGTCCTCCGTGGCTTCTGGGCCTTCCGAAGGGCAGAAGTCTTTCACAACCATGAAAAGTCTGGCGGGAGAATGGGAGGGCCCCGTCGTCGTCCCGGAGATGCCGGCGATATCGGGAGGCAAGCCGATCCACGTTACGATGCGCGTGACCTCAAGGGGAAACGCTCTGGTGCACGAGTTGCAGGAAGCGGGGACGCCGCTCGACGCAACGAAGTACGATCATCCGGTCACGATGCTTTACGTTGACGGAGAGCAGCTCATGCTGATTCACTATTGCGACGCGGGAAACCGGCCGCGCATGACTGGCAAGATGTCGCCCGACGGCAAGACGGTCGAGTTCGAGTTCAAGGACATCAGCGGGAGCCCGGACTATCACATGCATCATTCGATGTTCACCATCATTGACGCCAACCATCACACCGAGGATTGGACGTTCATGATGAAGGACAAGCCGATCCACGCGCACTTCGATCTTCACCGGGTGAACTAGGGCGTGTGTTATCTCTGGTAGGTGCCAATTGGAAAACCGATGGACCGTGAGTGGAACGACAATCAGCCGATCTACCGCCAGCTGCGCGACCGTGTCGTCGCGATGATCCTGGACGGGGTGCTCAAGGAAGGCGATCCGCTGCCGTCCGTGCGCAACGTCGCGGCGGAATATCGCGTCAATCCGCTCACGGTCCTCAAGGGTTATCAGCAACTGGTGGATGAAGGGTTGGTCGAAACCAGACGCGGCCTCGGCATGTTCATCAATATGGGCGCACGGAGTATGTTGCTGCAGGGCGAACGGCAGAAATTTCTAGGTGAAGAATGGCCGAGGATCCAGACAACTATTCAGCGCCTTGGCCTGAAAACGGAAGAGCTGATGAATGGCACGCGGTCGTCTTCCAAGGCTGAGCTGTCGAACCCCGCGAAGCCTGATCGGTCGAAGCCGGATAGCACGCGGAAGGAGCGCTGAAGCCATGGCATGCATAGAAGCACGCGGTCTCCGTAAGGCATACGGTACAACGATTGCGCTGGACGGCATCGATCTGCGCGTCGAAGAAGGCCGCATCCTGGGACTGATCGGTCCAAACGGCGCAGGCAAGACCACCGCGCTCCACGCAATTCTCGGCCTCACTCCATATCAAGGAGAACTGCGAGTGCTTGGGCGCGACCCCTGGGCGGAGCGCGATCAGCTCATGCGCGATGTCTGCTTCATCGCCGACGTTGCCGTGCTGCCGCGCTGGATCAGGGTCTCGCAGGCACTCGACTATTTCGCCGGTGTGCATCCCCGATTCGATCGGGCCAAGGCGGAAGGTTTTTTGGCGAAGACCACCATCCGGCGCGGCAGCAGGGTGCGGGAATTATCGAAGGGGATGGTGACCCAACTGCACCTCGCTCTGGTCATGGCGATTGACGCGAGATTGCTGGTGCTGGACGAGCCGACGCTGGGTTTGGACATCCTGTACCGCAAGCAGTTCTACGATTCGCTGCTGAACGACTACTTTGATCGTAACCGCACCATCGTAGTGGCGACACATCAGGTGGAAGAGATCCAGCACGTCCTCACCGATCTCATGTTCATCGACCGCGGCCGCATCGTATTCGAGTGCAGCATGGAAGAGTTGGAGTCGCGCTATGTGGAAGTGACAGTGCATCCCGAGAAGATCGCGGTGGCACGGGCACTCAAGCCGATGCACGAACGCCAGGCGATCGGTCGCAGCATTTTGCTGTTCGATCTGATGACACTGGATAAGGTTGGCGGTCAGCAACTGGCTGCGTTTGGCGACGTGCGCACGCCCGGCATCGCCGACTTGTTCGTTGCCGTAATGGGCAATCAAAGTGTCGTAGCCCAAGGTGTCATAACCCAAAGTGTCATAAACCATGTTTCGTAACTAGGGAGCGGGCCGATGAGTACACAATCCAACGCGATGTCCGAGTCCTTCCAAGCGCAGAGCGCCCCGCCGGCAATCATTCCGGTGACTCGAGTTTTGTACTGGTCGGTGCGACGCGAATTGTGGGAGTACCGGTCCATCTACGTTGCGCCGCTGGCGGTCGCTGCAGTCGCTCTGTTCGCCTTCTGTCTCAGCTCGTTTTTGGGCATCTGGGAAGCACCGCTGCGGCTCAATCAGGCGCATGCTCAAGCGCCATTCGACATGGCAGCAGGCCTGATGATGCTTACCGGCATCGTTGTTAGTGTGTTTTATTGTCTGGACGCGCTGCACGGCGAGCGCCGCGACCGCAGCATTCTTTTCTGGAAGTCGCTGCCGGTGTCCGATGCCACCACCGTGCTTGCGAAAGCGAGCATCCCCCTGGTTATTTTGCCACTGCTGATTGTTGCGATCGCCCTCGCCATGCACTGGATCATGCTGCTGGTCAGCAGCGCGGTCGTGCTCGCGAGCGGTGGCAGTGTGGCGACGTTGTGGGCGAACTCATCGTTCTTGCGGACGTCATGGCTGCTGCTCTACCACGTTCTTACGTCTCACGCGCTGTGGCCCGCGCCAGTTTATTGCTGGCTACTGCTCGTTTCCGGATGGTCGCGACGAGCGCCATTTCTATGGGCAGCCTTGCCAGTGATAGCGATTGGCGGAGTCGAGCAAATTGTCTTCCACACTTGGCATTTCGCCATCCTCGTGGGAGGCCGATTGATCGGCGCCACTCCCCATGTCGCCTCGACTTCACCAGATATGTTCCCAACCGACCCGATGACACATTTCATGCCGGGTAGTTTCCTGAGCAGCCCTGGCCTGTGGATCGGCCTGGCAATCGCTGCGGTATTCCTGGCGGCAGCGGTGCGTCTGCGCCGCTATCGGGAACCGATCTGAGCCGCATCGCCTTTGATCGAAGGAGCAGGCCAGCGCAGCGCGTGGGTCCACCCGCACATGAAGGTACGGTCTATCGCAGATATGGGAGCACTCCAGGGCAAAGTTGACGAAAAACCGCAACCCTCCGATCGCGTTCGACGCCTTCGGATTGGTCCAATAAACGTGCTTCGATGAGCAATCCGCCGCCTTTTTCAGTACCCAACGTCGCATAAACCTGTCGACGTTGGACAATCAAGATTTTCGCCGTTACATCGGTTTCGATTGCCATGTTCCGAGCGCTGACAAAGTGAAGGCGCTATCGATTTGGTGATCGCATCATGCGCGCCTTCAGGAGCTGACGAGAAGCCCGTCAACAGCAATTGGTGGGACACTCTCTCCGATCAAGCTTGAGCGGAATCCTCCTGCGGATGCCTCCCGGTTGGTCGACAAAGCTGGAGTTCAATTGAAGTCTCACCTGTCTTCCGGGTTCTACCTATACCAATGACAAAAGGTGATTATTTTCAGGCTGCGAGGACTTGGAAGGTGTCCCCGAAACATCTGATGCGCGGCATAAAGTTTAGGCTTATGGAGCGCGACAGGAAACACGGCCCGTGGCATGCGATACGGCTAGTTTGTCGCAAAGTCATTGATCTCGCGGACAAGTTGTCCGGGACACCTTACTTCAGTTCCAACAAAGATCCTGTTTCATTGTCAGGAATAGTAAGAGCTATATTGCCCGATGAGCTAACCTCAACTTCGACATTCTTGCCATCGATACGAGCCGTGTGTTCACGTGATGACCAGCCATAAACCTCGATGTGAATCTGCCGCCACCACGCGGGATACGAGCCCTCATGCTTGCCTAGGGTTATCTTCAGGCCATCGGCCGTCACCTCGCAATTGAAGTCCATGCGTAGGATCGCGCCGTTCTTGTAGGCATAGGTCTTTCCATCGTCCAGATAGAAATGTCCGGTACACGCATCGCCGGCGTATACACGGAGCGTGAGTGGACCTTGTGGAACCTCGTCTGTACTCTGCACCAATGGTGCCATTGGCAGAATGGTTCCCGCGCGCACAAATACTGGCAGAGTCCCGAGATCAGGATGTATCCAGGCAGTGAGCGGTACCACATCGCTAGTACTGGCTGGAGCATCTGGTTTCGGATCCACCGGCGCCGGCTTTGGGACACGCTTCCCTGTCCAGTAGTCGTACCACTCCGCCGACGGAAACTCGACACCATAACTATCGAGTTCATCAGGATAAGGGGGTGCTGCTACCAGGAGATCAGGGCCGACAAGAAATTCCCCCGTCGCCCGAACATCGACATCAATCGGGTGATGATCGCTGGCAGCATCAGGAAACTCGAGAAAAAGTGGTCTTTCAATCGGCAAGCCAGTGCGCGACGCTTCTTCAGCCAAGGTGTAGAGATACGGCATAAGTCGATACCGTTCTTCGATAAATCGCCTACGAACAGCTTCAGGCTCTGCACCTCCCACCCAGGGCTCCTGATCTCCGGTTCCCTTTTCGGTGTGATCTCGATCAATCGGCTGGAACGAACCAATCTCGAACCATCTTGTGAGTAGATCCTGCTGTGGTGTTCCTGTGAATCCGCCGACGTCCGCTCCAGCCAATGCAAAACCACTTAGCCCGAGGTTTTCGATCATCGAAGTCGTCAGGCGAAGGTGATTCCAGGTGCTGCTATTGTCGCCAGTCCAAGTGGCAGCATAACGTTGTCCACCTGCATAGGTGGCACGGGAGAGTACGAAGGGCCGCAAGCCCGGATTGATCCGCTTCAATCCATCGAACGTGGCTCGCGAGTTCTCCATCCCATACACGTTATGCAATTCGACGTGGCGCGCAGTTCGCTTGATGAATCCAGGTTCGTCGATGCGGTGCACCACGTCATCAGGAATCGTGCCCGTCGGAGTCTTGAAAACGGAGGGCTCATTCATGTCATTCCAGAAACCCGCAATGCCCTGCTCTGAAAAGTCTTTATAAAGATTGCCCCACCACTCACGAGTCTGCGCTCGAGTGAAGTCCGGAAATACGCTTGGCCCCGGCCATACGACTCCGGAGTAGACGCTGCCATCGGGATTCTTCACGAAATGGTCACCGGCAATGCCGCTCTCGTAGGGTTGGTACCCATGACCGGGAAAGTTAGCGATATGCAGATCTGTGATGGCGACCACGTGAAAGTTCATCGAGCCGAGTTTCGAAATCATTCCCGGAAAGTCCGGGAAACGATCATGATCCACGGTGAACGGGCGGTTTTTATCCTGGAAATCGATATCCAGATAGATAACGTCGGCAGGAATGTGATCCGCTCGCAGGCGATCTGCGATTTCAATTACTCGCGATTGCGGCGTGTAGCTGTAACGCGATTGTTGATATCCCAGAGCCCATTTCGGCGGCATTGGCATCGTTCCTGTCAGCCACGCATATGTCTCCACAACCTGTTTTGGTGAAGGTCCGCAAAACACGTAGTAGTCCAGAGGTCCATTTATAGCGCCAAAGGAATATGTGTTGGGCAATTCTTTGCCAAAATCAAAACTGCTGCGCCACGTGTTGTCTAAGAAAACTCCGAATGCACGACCAGCCCTGAAGGCCATGAAATAAGGAATGCTCTTATAGATAGGATCGGTGGACTCTTGGAAGCTGTAGGCGTCGGTGTTCCATAGTGTGAATGCTTGATTGCGGCGATCCAGCGGACCGGTCTTGTCTCCCAGGCCAAAGTAGTGCTCATCGAGGGGCATTGCCTTGTAGACGCGAAAAGAGTCGCCATAAAACTCGATAGGCCTTGCGTCCTGCTGGAGAATGTTGCCTTGCGTATCAGAGATCGTTAGCGCGAATGTTTGCCGGTTTATGAACAGGCGTAGAACTTTCGTTTGGAAGCCGACTGCATCTGCGGTCTCGGTCGGGCTCACTGCAACTCGGTTCTCGCGTGCGTCTTTCAGTACAGCCCATGACGCATCCTCCGCAAACTCGCCCGAGCGCGACACGCGAATGCGCACGACATCTTCACGCAATGCGAGAATTTGCATACGAGCGCTGCCATCTCGAAGATCGATTCCATTCGGCAGAGCGGTGAACGATGTAAGGTGATTGAGTTGAAGAGCGGAATCCACCGGATCACTTTGTCCCCATAGCAAAGGAGCAAACGCAAACGAGAGAACAATGAAGATGTGCAAGAGTCCCGGGCGGCGGTCGTTAGATGTACTCATCATCATCTCTCAAGCAGTCCTGGTCGCAAACCATATCGGAATTAACACATGATCCCGGCCTGCTGGAGCGTGTCTTACAGATAGCGACCCCGATCCGTCGCGCCTTTTGTTTTATCGGCCACACCTCGACCATCAGGCGCCAATGGCCCGTGAACGCGCGACCAGTAAAGATCGCTAAAGCTTCTGTCGCGGTGCGATCGTCAGAAGGTGAACTTAGCCGACACCTCCAGCAGTCGACGGCCAAGTTTTTGAGGAGCGAATCCAAAATCTGTCGACGGGGAATAAGTCGCTGTACTGGCACTGGCACCGTTCAGCGACAGATTCGTCTGCTGCGCATATCCGGTACCAAAACTGTTCAGTGCATGATTGAGGAAATTGAAGGCGGCAATGCGAAAGCGGAGGTTGCGTTCGCCCCCGAGACTGAAGCCTTTCTCGGCGGTGAGGTCCGTGTTGAAGAAAGTTGGACCCTGCGCATACGGGAAAATATATTGACCGTTTTGCCCGCTGTTGATACCTGGCAGGCCGAAGCAGGCTCCATTGATGTATTGATGGGAAGCTAGTCCCGTCCTCGGATCGCATTTCAGCACCGGTTGCAGGCTCACATCCGGCGTTCCCAAGAAGACCTGAGCGTTCACCGGCAGCACCGGTTCACTGGGAGCAGTGATAAATCCGTTGAGATTAAAGTTCGGACTCGATCCGCTTATTCCTGTTTGCATGTTGCCGCCACTCTGAATGCTGGTAATGCCGGAAATGAGCCAGTTATTCACCAGCGCGCCCAGCGACCGGCTATTCGAATACTTTCCCAATGAATAGGAGTATGTGGCGTTAAAGATATGGCTACGATCGAAATTCATGGGACCATAGTTGCTGGGAATGCTGAAGGGATTAATCGCGGCCGTCCAGTTGAAGTTAGCCGCCGATCCCAGAATGCCTAGCGCTTTCGACCAAGTGTAGTTGAAACCATAGTTCAGCCTGCCCGATGTCTTCTGCCATACAGCCTGCATCGCGTTATAGTTGGCGTAAGTGTTATGCAGCGGCACGGTGATTGACTGATATTCGACATAGGGGCGGAATCCTTGAATATTCGTCGCATTCATTGCCGCGACCTCATACGGAGTACAGGCGGCAGCCGCACACACGCCTTCGCCTTGCCCGATCCCATTCGCCTGATAAAGGGTGCCGATTGGAATCGCATTAAGGTTATTCAGCGTTACTGCCGAAGTGGAACCATTGTTGAATAGCGAGTTGCTGTTATTACCCGCGTAAGTAAGCTGAAAGACAGAATTCTTGGGCAATCTTTGCGCTAAGCTTACGCTGTAACTGTTGGTGACAGGTTCCTTTGTATCTCCGCGAGAGAGTCCAAAAGCGCTGGTACTGAGCGGTCCAGCAGCAACTGGGAAGTGGAGGCTATCGATACCTCCGAGTGTTACCGCGCCGAAGCCAAAGAGATTCGGTTCGCGAAGCCCTTCTGAGTTAGCGAACGCGTTGGTCACATCCACGATTGAGTCATGCATCCGGTAGGAGCCGTAGCCGCCACGAAGAATGGTCTTACCAGTTCCGAAAATGTCCCATGCCACACCGACACGGGGTTCATAAAAGAGAGCTCTGGATCCTGTTCCCGAGTTTGGGACAGACGAATTAAGAGCGTGCCAAGTAAAACCAGGTAGCGGGTTGGTCGGTGAAACCGGCTCGGAGATCGTCGCCGGATCCCACACAGCCGCGCCCAGATTGTGGGCATCCTCCCACGCTCCCAGGTGCTCGAGACGCAGGCCAACGGTTACTACCAGGTTCGACCTTACTCGCCAGGAATCTTCGCCATAGAAGCCAATGTTCCAGAAGTAGAGATTTGTTCGCGGAAGAATATTCTGCTGATCGAAGCTCTGAAGCTCGCCTTCCATGAAATTTGCGAGATAGTTTCCGCTGGTAACAAACGGCGGCCCAAAAGCCGGGGTACCATCTGGATTTAATCCAGCATAAGTGTAGGCCGTTGAACCGGCGGGTGGAAAATAGTAGAGGCGAATATTTCCGTTGGTTGTGCCGTTAGTGATGGTCTGGTTATTTGTAACGCGCTGCGCGAAGATGCCAGCCTTAATGGTGTGATGACTCCAGACCTTGGTGACATTGTCGCCAACGCTAGGCTGGAATTTTTTCAGTGACGGCGGTCCATAAGTGAAGTCGGGCTGAATGGCGACTGGCAGACCATCGTAGCCGTAGTCCATGAACATTGGAAAATCCTTGCTGCCATTGTCGTAGATTCCATTGTAGGGATAATTAATTGCAGCCTTCGTCAAGGCCGATGGTGTCTTGGCCTCAAAATCCTGTGTGAAATAAACCAGCGTAGCAAAGAGTTCGTTCGTCAGTGTTGGAGAAATGATTCTGGCGTAGTTTGCGGCTGCGCTATGCACTTGAATAGCGTTGATCACTCCGCCGCCGGGTGTATTCACAGATCCCATCACCGCGCCCGGTGAGTAATAAGGAACTTGCGGTTGGCCCTGACTCTCTCTTTCATAGGTATAGCGGCCGAAGATATGGTTGTTGTCGTTGAGAGCGTAGTCCACGCGGCCTGTCGTCTGAAAAACGTCGTTATCCACCAGGTTTTCCGTAGTGTAGTTGTAGCCGTCGGTCCCCGTTGGCTTATTCGGCAACGGAAGCACATGATTGATAAGAGCCAAGGCGCCGGGGTCAAGGTATTGCGTTGGAATTTGGCCGTTGACGAGCGCCGTTCCATCGGAGGCAAATGTCGGGGCGTTCGTAAGATTGCCGTAGGCGCCTCCTTGATAGTTCGGCCCCAGATAGTTCATGAGTTCGGTTGAACTGAAGTTGCCCGTGCGCATGTTCGCTGTGGGCACAAGCGCATGAATAATGGCGCTTCCGGCGCTGCCATAAGCGTAAACATCTCTTTGCGCGTCCTCCTCGGCGGCGGCAAAGAATGTGAGCTTTTTGAGATGAGGCACAGGACCACCGAAGGTAGCGCCAGGATAGATATAGCGATCATCGGGGCGAGGAATGCCGTTATAGTTAGCGAGCCAATCATTGGAGTTAAGTTGGCTCGTTCTAGCAAAGGTATACAGCGAACCATGGTATTGCGATCCGCCCGCCTTCGTCACACCGGTTATTACCACAGGGCCATTGGGCTGGTCCGCGCCGAAATTTGAAGTCTGAATCTGCACCTCGGCGACCATTGCATCGTTGATATTCTGGAGGTTCGCACCGAAGTTACCTGCATCTGTCAGGTTGGCGCCGTCCAGTTTCAGCGTTACGCCTGCGACTGGCGCGCCATTTGAGGCATAGGGTGTCTCCTGGCCAATCTGCACATCGGAGAAATCTGGGGCTGCATTCGTTGGGCCAAGGGTGCGAATGGCAAATCCAGGTAGAGTTTTTTCCAACTCAGTGGCATCGCGTCCCACCACGGAGAGCTGTTCCAGATTGCGCGCGGTAATAGTGGAGCTCAGTTGGCCGCTATCGAGAGGGATGCCCGCTACATCAGCCTCTACGGTGACCGTCTGCGATTGGCCGCCGACAGCCAGTCGAACGTCGGTGAGTGTTCGGCTGTCGCCTGGATCAAGATGAACCCCATTCTGAACAAAATTTGAGAAGCCCATCTTGACTACCTTCAGGTTGTAGTCGCCACTCGGAACTGCCGCGAATGAAAAAGTCCCGGCCCCGTTGGATCGAACCGTACGGGGCGTGCCGTTGAGTACATTCTCCAAGGTGACGACCGCGTCAGGCACCGCTGCCCCCGTCGAGTCTTGCACAACGCCATTTAGGCTTGCACTGCCAACCTGTGCCGTCGCGACTGCGGCGAACAAGAGAAGTAGCACCGGCAAGAATAAAAGAATGGACGAAATGCACAGACTGGGAGAAGCCAGACCGGTCTGAGCGCGCTTCTGAATGTTGATCAATGGAGCCTCCACGCTGAGTCTCTGTGCTTTCGCCGGAGACATTCCAATTGTTGGAATCGCCAGCAATCGCCTGCAGCAGAGCAGGACTTGTAACGAGATGCCTTATAGAAGTCTCTACGGGAATAGATAAGGTCTTTGCGGTAAATCACACGGCTCTTATCATGTAAATTTATCGCGCAACTCCAAGTCTATCAATCGTCTATGAATCCTCAGAACGTCATTTTTGATCTGATGCTGTCCTCTGTATCGTTGTATAATCCGGGGCGGAGTATCAGCAACCGCCATGCAGTTTGACGTATCGTCGGCGACCAATCCTGCCGATTTTTCTGATCTCGAGAAGGCAGCGATCGAGCAGCAGGTCGAGCGCCTGCTACAGAATCCATACTTTAGCCATAGCCGTCGCTTCCCCATGTTCCTGCGCTTCGTTGTCCGGCACACTCTCGCCGGACAGGCGGATGCGGTGAAGGAACGAACGCTGGGAATTGAAATCTTTGGAAGAAATGCCGACTACGATACCTCATCCGATCCCATCGTGCGTGTGACGGCGGCGGAGATTCGCAAACGCATCGCACAGTATTACCAGGAACCCGGCCATGACGTCGAGATTCGCGTTTCACTTCCCGCCGGCTCCTACGTTCCACAATTTCATTGGCCACAGGCATTACAAGTCGTACCGTCTATTACTGGAATCGAACCGGAAACGCTGACGGAAGCTCCCGTTCCCGTCCCAGTCACCTTAGCCGTCCCACAGGTTATACGTCCGCGGAAGCGCAGATGGCTCGCCATCTCGGTCGTGCTTTTCGCACTCTTCGCGGCAGTGGGAGGCGCGTTGTGGTGGCGATCGCTGCAGCGTTCCGCATTTGATGTCTTTTGGGAACCGATTCTGAATTCCGGCGATCCTGTACTCTTTTGTATAGCGGACCAGAATCAGTACACGGCAATTGCCCTGCGCGATGCGGACGATCCAACCCACCAGACCATCCTTAAAGACAACCTGAGCGCAGTTGTCATGGACGATCTGAGTCCGGTGGTGAAAATCGCCGGCGTCTTGCAGGCACATGGAACCAAGTACAGTCTGAAGGGCGAAGCCTCGACTACATTGACCGATTTGCGTAACGGCCCAACGGTCTTTGTGGGCGCCTTCGATAATGCCTGGACCTTGCGTCTGACCAGACCGCTGCGCTTCCATTTCGCGAACAATGCGGAAATGACCCGTTTCTGGATCGCCGACAGCAACAACCCGAGCCGTTCTGACTGGCTGATCGATCGCGCGCAACAACAGGCAACCAACAACTACCGAGACTACGCCATTGTGACGCGCTTTACCGACAACAACACCGGGAAGATCGCGATCGTAGTTGCTGGCGTCGGCCGTGGCGGCACGATCGCTGCTGGGGAGTTTCTCATTGACGCGACCCATCTGGCCCAGGTTGTAAACGCGTCCCGGGCTGCTGCTGGAAAGAAGAATATGGAGTTCGTCTTAAGCACCGAAATTATCGATGGTCAGCCCGGTACGCCAAAGATGGAAGCAGTCTATTTCTGGTAGGACACGCGACCGCCAGTTGCGCCTCAAGGTTCAAGAATAGGCGTACGAAGATCGCCTAGAAACTTTACTTTCGGCGGAGGATCCCAAACGCTCTTACCACACAGTTCTTCCAATCCGAATTCTGGTCGAACGACGGGCATCCAGTCTAGCGACGCTTTATTCAGGCGCCGATACGTCGAAGGCGTTGAGGGTGACGGAGATCATGCTGTAAATGCGGACAACGTAGAACAGCTCCGCCACGCCTTCCTGACCGAAGTGCTCCACAGTCCTCTTGTAAATAGGTTCCGGCAGAACGCTGCCGTGCTCTCTGTGAGTCACTTTGGAAAGATGCCGATGCTAATATGCCGACTTTCAAACGAGCTCGGATGGAGTATGCGAAGGTTCAATAAATTTTCCCCGCGCGAGTCAAGCCGCTTTCGCCTCACCATCGATTAGTGATCGTATTACGTTCGCGCATGCGGTTTTGTTGAAACCGGGCTGCGGAAACGCCTACTGGAGAAAATATTAGTAATACCGGCCCCCGGGCTCGACGATGACATTTTCTCTGGTCCAGTTTCAAAGGAAGAATCGCCGAATAGCGCTGATTTTTCGCAATTTCCAGAGCAATTCAGGCGGATTTCTCTGCACTCCAGACTGTATGGCGGAGAGGGAGGGATTCGAACCCTCGATACAGGTGTTAGCCCGTATAACGGTTTAGCAAACCGCCGCCTTCAGCCTCTCGGCCACCTCTCCGGCGTTTGCGGAATTATAGTTTACCACTGGCGGAGCTTTGCATCGGGTCCGTGATGCTGCGACTACATTCGCCACGAATTTCTTTTCTGTCAATCTGTCGCTTTGGCCGTTGCGTTATGCTGAAAAGTCCCTCACAAGAGATTGGGACTTTGTCTTTAGCATGGTCGATCCTCATTCCGAGCTTTCTCAATCATCGAATCGCAAGCTGGTTCTGGCCGGGCAGATAGCTTTTTTTCCAACCGGCATTCTTCAGACCATGCTCGGTCCGATGCTGCCGATCCTGATTGTGCGCTGGGCGATGAATGACACTCAGGCCGGCAATCTGTTTCTGGTGCAATTCCTGGCTTCGCTGCTAGGGGTGCAACTCGCGGGAGTGCTATTAGCACGGCTGGGATTCCGCCCTGCGTTTCTTTCGGGGCTGCTGTTGATGGCTGGCGGAGTGGCAACGCTCTATCTCGGATCGCCCTTCTTGGGACTGGCTTCCGTGGCCGCTTATGGGCTCGGACTAGGACTAATTGTTCCGGCAGACAATCTGCTGATTGCGGAGATCGGATCGGGCACGGATCGGAGTTCGAAGGCCAGCGCGGTGAGCCTGCTGAATTTTTTCTGGGGCGTCGGGGCGGTGTTCTGCTCGCTGATGGTGGCATGGACGGCGGCGCACAAACTACTGCCAATTTTTCTCGGCTCGGTGGCGCTGTTACTTGTGTTGCTGGCGTTAGCGATGCGCGATCTACCTTTTCCCGCAGCAGCGAAAGCCGCGGAACCTTCGGCCTCATCTTCGTGGCGCGAGATAGTAAAAAGTCCGGCGATTTGGATTTTTGCAGCCATCTTCTTTTTGTATCCGGGAGCGGAAACGGCGGTGGGGGGATGGATCGGGTCTTACGTTTTGCGCCTGGGAGCGCACGGGGTAGAAATGGCTTCCGTGATGCCGGCATTTTTCTACGCGGCGCTGACGGTCGGGCGAGGGTTGGGAACTGCATTTCTACGCTACTTCCCGGAACGGCGCGTTTTGCAGGCGGGCTATGCTGCCGGCGCGGCCGGGATTGGACTTATGCTGTTGACCTCGGCCCTGCCGGCAGTAATCGGCGGCGCGCTGATCACGGGACTGAGTTTTGCGACGTTGTATCCGATCACCGTGGCCCTGTTTTCGCAGCGATTCGGCGTGGCCGCTCGAAGCATTGGTGCGGTCATGTTTTCGCTGGCGTCGGTAGGGCCAGCGGTCATTCCCTGGATGGTGGGTGTGATCTCGCATGCTACGGGCAGTCTGCGCGCCGGATTGCTATTGCCGTTTGCAGCTACCGTGATCCTGTTTCTGCTTCATCTTTTCGAATGGTAATGCCGCTCTGAGGCAACAGTTTCTGCGCCGGTGGGTACCGCCCTGAATTATTTATTTCCCGTGAAGATGATTCACTTTGGGGGTACCCCCCTCCCCCCCCTCCCTATTAACCCTTTAGTTATTATCTTAATCTTACTCTCTACCAATTTGTTGGTTTCGCGTGGCATTCCGACGGTCGGCTGATGCCCGCCATCGCCTGAACTTACGCTTGTCGAAGAGCACTGAAAGAGACTTTAGGCGGACCTGAGGCCGTCTCTGAGGAAAAACACAGTTATAGTTGCCTTAATCAGGGAGATTGTTGCACTTGTAGGACTGTGCGTCTGTGATGGAGGTCACAGATTGAGTGTGATGAAAGAGTGATGCTGAAAATTTACTCCGAAGGCTTGGAGGGAACCTGGGTGCGGCTTTGCTCCACTATAAGGAGAACGTAGCAGAATTCGTGAACGGCGTTGCCTTCGCCGTCCGTCCTGGATTCTTCGAGCGCAATCAACTGGCTGCAAATTGAGCAGTAGAGAGCCGACCCAGACATGACGGCAGAAAAATACCAGCGGAATTGGATATTGTCGGTACGCTAGCGCACAACCGCTTTTTCAACGGATGATTGGCACACTAATCGTAATGGCGGTAGTGGCTGAAATCTGCATCAGCAGCCATCGCGTTAGATCGCAAGGGGCGATGCCGTGATTTTTCAGACACTACCGTAATCGCCAGTTAACAAAACTTTTCGAAATAGGCGATACAATCTACGGCCATTCTCGGGTTTGTCAGGGCTGACGTTGAAAACGCTGGCTCGTGACACAAACCAGGAAATCCCAACCTACTCGAGAGGAGACCGCCATGACCCAAATCGGTTCCATACATCACCTTCATCGTTGGCGTCGAGTGTCACAGCCCAATAAATATCTACGAAAATAACGATACTGTAGGTGTCGATCTCGCTGTCTCTGGTTCGACGTCAGAGTAGAAGCGAATTAGAGAGCTGAGATTCGACCGACTGAGATGAGTCCAAGAACCCTGCTCGATCCCAATGATCAGAAGGAGAGAATTGCGATGCGATTCATGATGTTGATGATCCCCAAAGGATACGAGAAAGCGCGACCGGGCACGATGCCGGACGCCAAAGCCGTTTCGGCAATGATGAAGTACAACGAAGCTCTGCAGAAGGCCGGTGTGCTGCTGGCGCTCGATGGGCTCCACCCGCCTTCGATGGGCGCGAGGGTCACTTTCTCCGGAGGCAAACCCAAGGTGACGGATGGCCCGTTCACCGAGGCGAAGGAGGTGATCGGCGGATATTGGATGATCCAAGTGAAGTCGAAGGAAGAGGCGGTGGCATGGGCATCCCGCTGCCCCGCATCGGAGAATGAAACAATCGAACTTCGCCAGGTGCAGGATATTTCGGAATTCCCGGCTGAGGTGCGAGAGGCTGCGGCTGGATTTTCCGAATTGCCGGGGAAAGCTGGGCGTAAGGTATCGTGAGGCGACGATCGACAGAAATAATTCTAGAGTTTGTCGATTTCACCGCGCCTCGATCGACGTCTCACTGAAGGTAGATCAGAAACTAATCAAACCAGAGATTAAAAGGAGATACGACGATGAAATTCTTAATGTTGGTCAAGCACGCGGAGAATCAGGGCCCTCCGCCTAAGGAACTTATGGACGCTATTGCGATCCTCGGCGAAGAAGCAGTCAAGAATGGCACGATGCTCGGGAACTGCGGCCTTGCTCCAATGACGCAGAGCACGCGCGTCCGGGTTTCGAAGGGACAACTGACCGTAACGGATGGTCCCTTCACTGAGGCCAAGGAGATTATCGGCGGCTATGCGCAGTTTGAACTGAAGTCGAAAGAGGAGGCGATCGAAGGGGCGGTGCGTTTCATGGAACTCCACAAGAAACACTGGCCGGGATGGGAAGGCGAAACCGAGATTCGCCAGATATTCGGGCCGGAGGACCTCGCTTATTGCGCAAAGGAACTTTCGGAGACACGCAAGGCCGGATAGCGTTACTCGGGTCCGGAGGCGGGCTGACTAGTTTGCTGAAGAACTCGAATTCTAATGTCCAGCCCCTAAAGGGGGTCTGATTTTGAACGACTTACGGTATCGCTAAAGCGATACCCTGATACGAACCTCGAGTTTTTCAGCAAACTTTCACGCCCGCCGATCGCATCAACTTGCGCTGACTGATTGAAGCGTGATGTGATCGGTAGCAGTGGCGACCGACACCAATAGTTCAATCGGTAGTTCGACTAGCGGCGTAATTGACGCAGTCTGGAGGATTGAGTCTCCCAGGCTCATCGCCGGTCTCACTCGAATTGTGCACGACATCGGAGTTGCCGAGGACCTCGCGCAGGATGCTCTTGTCGCCGCGCTCGAGCAGTGGCCGAAGTCGGGCGTCCCGGACAATCCGGGAGCCTGGCTTATGGCCGCAGCCAAGCATCGTGCAATTGATTACTTCCGCCGAAATGCCCTGCTCGAGCGCAAGCACGAGGAACTCGGCCGCGAATTAGCGACCAGAGAGATGGCTGTGCCGGATTTCAATGCAAATCTGGATGACGAAGTCGGCGACGATCTGCTGCGCCTTGTCTTCATCTCGTGTCATCCCGTGCTTTCGACGGAAGCGCGGCTTGCGCTCACTCTCCGGTTGCTTGGAGGTTTGACCACCCCGGAGATTGCTCGCGCGTTTCTCGTCCCCGAACCGACTATCGCGCAGCGCATCGTCCGCGCTAAGCGAACACTTGCTGAAAAGCGGGTTCCCTTCGAGATCCCGCGAGGTGTGGAGCTCGCCGCCCGGTTGTCGTCGGTGCTTGAGGTGATTTATCTGATCTTCAATGAGGGCTACTCCGCCACTGCTGGGGACGATTGGATGCGGCCTGCGCTCTGCGAAGACGCGCTGCGTCTGGGGCGCATTCTGGCCGAACTCGCGCCGCAGGAGTCGGAAGTTCATGGCCTAGTCGCGCTCATGGAAATTCAGGCGTCACGCGCGACTGCTCGGGTGAGTGCGTCGGGAGAGCCTATTTTGCTGCTCGATCAAAATCGCGGACGCTGGGATCAACTTTTGATTCGTCGCGGACTCGCGGCGCTTGCTCGTGCAGATAATGTCCGTGCGGAAAAATTCAATCCTGAAGAAGACGGTGGCGCACGTGGCACCTACGTGTTGCAGGCTGCGATCGCCGCATGCCACGCACGAGCGCTGACTTCGGAAGAAACAGATTGGCCACAAATCGTCGCGCTCTACGACGAGCTCTCTCGGCTAATGCCATCACCCGTGGTGGAATTAAACCGTGCGGTCGCGATCGCCATGGCGTTCGGTCCGGCTGCCGGCCTCGAACTCGTCGACGCTCTCACTTCCGAACCATCGCTTGAAAATTACCACCTGTTGCCCAGCGTGCGCGGCGACCTCCTAAAGAAGCTGGGCCGCATGGATGAGGCACGCGCAGAGTTCGAGCGCGCAGCCGGACTCACGCGCAACACGCGCGAACGGGAGCTCCTGATCGGGTGCGCTAGAGCGTGCACCGAGGGTCCAGGGACCTTAAAGTCATAGTGACGAAGACAGACGGACAACGATGACAAAAACGGCCTGGGAGTTGGCCTTTTGCAGAGATAACTACCTGTGGATCCAAACGTTTCGAGCGGACTACTAGGTTATCCCAGCTCCGCCGCCTACCGTAATGTTCCTACGCCGCTACAGACTTTAGGGCATCGCGTCCGAGATGCGCCTCCCGTAGGATTTTTACTGCGGGGCTTTGTCTTCTCCCGCGCAAGCGATGATGTGCTTACGAGGTGATGACACCAATGCGAATTCTAAATATTAGCCGCCGGCTCCGATCTTTCGGATCCTTGAGTAGGCTTCTTGCTATATCTCTGTTCGCGATTCTGTTCACAATGGTCGCGATTCCTTCGACCGCATCGGCTGGGGTCGTGCTCTCGGTCACAATCGCTCCACCTGCCCTCCCCATTTATACGCAGCCTCTCTGCCCAGGCGAAGGTTATATCTGGACGCCGGGTTACTGGAGCTATGTCGATGACGGTGGTTATTTCTGGGTTCCTGGCACATGGGTGGAAGCACCCGAGGTCGGTTTGCTCTGGACGCCCGGCTATTGGGGCTGGGCCAATGGCGCCTACCTCTGGAATGCAGGATATTGGGGTCCGCAAGTCGGCTTTTACGGCGGAATCAACTATGGTTTCGGATACGTCGGCGTGGGGTATGCCGGCGGCTACTGGCAAGGTGGCAGCTTTTTTTATAACACCGCGGTAAGCAATGTGCGTGGCGCTGGCTTTCGCAATGTCTATTCCAAGACAGTCGTCGCACATGGAAGTCACGTCAGCTTCAACGGAGGTCGTGGCGGCGTGATCGCACGCCCCACCGCAGCACAGGAGAGATTCGCCCACGAGAACCATACTCCCGCAACGGCGATGCAGCGCGAGCATGAGACTGCGGCTCGCGGCGACCATAACCAGTTCGCCTCCGTTAACCACGGACACCCAGCCATCGCCGCAAGCGCGAGGCCCGGCGAGTTCAAAGGTGCCGGAGTAGCGGCAGCGCGCGGCGCGGCTGCCCATCATGAGACCGCCAAGGAGTCTGAGGCTAAAACAAGAACGCGAACTGAGGCCAAGACGTCAGCCAAAGCGCGCTCTGAAGAAAAATCCGCCGCTCGCGAGTCTAAATCGGCAGAGGCAAAGCCAGCCGCTCACACGGCGAAACCAGCCGCCAAGCCGCGTACCGAGAAGGCCGAAAGTACTTCGCCTAAGGAGAGCAAACCTGCGAAGTCCACAGAAAAGGCCGAAGAGAAGTCAGGTGCGAAGACCCAGGAGAAATCGGCAGAAGCTGAACGGAAGTCGGCTGCAAAGGCTCAGCAGAAGTCTGCGGAGGCCGAGCAGAAGTCCCAAGCTAGGGCCCAGCAGAAGTCTGCAGAGGCTGAGCAGAAATCCCAAGCTAGGGCACAGCAGAAGTCTGCAGAGGCTGAGCAGAAGTCCCAGGCAAAGGCACAGCAGAAGTCTGCGGAGGCTGAGCAGAAGTCCCAGGCAAAGGCACAGCAGAAGTCTGCAGAGGCTGAGCAGAAGTCCCAGGCAAAGGCACAGCAGAAGTCTGCGGAGGCTGAGCAGAAATCCCAGGCAAAGGCACAGCAGAAGTCTGCAGAGGCTGAGCAGAAGTCCCAGGCAAAGGCCCAGCAGAAGTCTGCGGAGGCTGAGCAGAAGTCCCAGGCAAAGGCCCAGCAGAAGTCTGCCCAGGCTGAAGAGAAGTCTGAAGCAAAGGCCGAGCAGAAGTCGCAGACCGAAGCCAAAGCAGAAAAACCTACGGCTATGCACCAATCAAGACCCGCAACTACGCACCAGTCAAAGCCGCCGGCGGAACATGAGTCGGCACCGCACGCGGAGGCAAAACCTCCCAAGGGCTAAGCTGAGAAGAGGTCAAGAAAAAGATCGCGATTCACTCATCGCGGTCTTTTTTTTGACCAAATCACAGTTCCAAAATGTCGCCCGGTCGGCGGATCAGAGGCGCGAAGCCTTCACGCCTTTGCGCGCGGCTAACCGCAGCGGCTCTGTGGACGCCGGTTCCACCCGGTTCCGTCCCTTATGTTTAGCTCGATAGAGAGCCTGGTCGGCGGCCTGAATCACCTGCTCGGGCTGGCGATATCGTGTGCTCGGCTCCGCGACGCCAATGCTGACCGTTACCGATAAATGATCTGATGGGCGATCGGCGAAACTATCGGGAGGTCGATCATCGGTCACCTGATCTTCAAATAAGTAACCAGACAATTGCCTGGCCTGAGCCCGGTCAGATTTTTTCTTCCTTGATTTTCGCCGGTCGGATCCGCCCGTCCGAAGATCCTTCCGAACAGCGCCGGACTTCCCAGCACTCATTTCCGCACTTCTGGCAGCTCTCCTATCCGAACCACGAAGGTGGAAACTCGATTTCTCGATGACTCGCCGCAACGCCTCCAGATGCTCAAACGCATCTTTGGCTGAAGCATTTCGAAAGACAATGGCGAACTCTTCCCCGCCACACCGAAAAGCCTGTCCGCCGCCGCTCACCTCTGACAGACGCGAAGCTACCATGCACAGCACCTGGTCGCCGACGTCGTGGCCATAGGTGTCATTAAATTTCTTGAAGTGGTCAATATCGACGATGGCGATGGCGTATTGCTGATCGAGCGAAAGCAGAGATTCATTGAACGCCCGACGTCCGCGAATGCCTGTGAGTTCGTCGTGATAGGCAAGCACATACGAGGTCTCAATTAGCGAGGCCGCGAGAATGAGAGCAGCGGTCGCAACATAGGCATCCGACATCTTGCCAACCGGAGAGAATTGGAGCCACATAAAAACCGCCGCCACCGACCAGACAAAACCTGGCTCAACCGGCTTGCGCGTCTGAAAAAAACGCCGGACAAAAACCGCGATAGCCGCAACAAAACTCAAAAGGATCCAAAGCGGAATCGCAGAATCCCCCGCATGAAGCGGAGTAGCCGGACTGTTTTCCGGGCGGCACATCACCGCAAAGACGACCGATTCGAAAAAGAGCAATCCAAAGCGCGGCGCGATTCCTGCGATAATCAGGCCGCGCTCCCTCATCGCCGCGAACACGATGAAATTCAGGGGGACCAGCAAAGCGGCAAGCGCGACCGCAGTTCGTCCCGGTTCCGCACGAAGGACGCCCGCATGAACCTGCCCGGCAGAAAAGAAATCGACGGCGCGATGCGCCAGCAACAGAGTCAGTAAAGAAAACAAAACGCGGCTGGAATTAAATCGCCACGCCAGGACCAATCCGGCAGCGAACGCGCCCACATAATAGAAGGCCAGCGATGGCGCCACCTGAACAAACAGAGAACTGTCGACAAGCGCCGCCGCCAGCGCCAATAACAAGCCGCCGGGCACCAGCCATGCCTTCCAAGTTCGAGCGTTCACTTTTTAAGAATACGGCAGTCACGCCCGCGAGGCGATTATGTTTCAGGCACAGCCTGCCGTATTCCCTATCGCTATTCCAGAGAACGCGCGGAGTGATAGTCTTCCCTGTTCATGCCGCGCGCAACACATTCCGAACTTCGTTCCGAAATCCGCATAGCCATCGACACCGGAGGCACGTTCACAGATTGCGTCTGGCTCGATGACGCGGGCGCTCTCAAAACTCTCAAGGTATTTTCCACACCCGACGATCCCTCGCGAGCCATCGCCGAAGCTTTGCAAAAAATCACGGAAGCTACGAAAAAAGGCCGCGCCGGAGCTACTCTCACGCTGCTCCATGGCACAACCGTGGGCACCAACGCACTTCTGCAAAGAAAAGGCGCCAGTGTTGCCCTCGTCACAACCGCAGGATTTGAAGACGTAATTGAGATAGGACGTCAAGCTCGCCCTCGGCTCTACGACTTCTTCTTCGACCGGATCGCCCCGTTAGTCAACCGGGAATTGCGCTTCGGCGTCAACGAGCGTACCGATGCTAACGGCCAAATCCTGCAGCGTCCGTCCCAAGCGGAGTTGGCGCAACTGGCCGACACGATTCGCCGCACCAACGCAGACGCCGTCGCCATTTCCCTATTATTTTCATTCGCCAATCCAGAGAACGAATTATCGATAGCAGCGGCCTTGGCCAACCTGGGCAAACCACTCTCTTTATCTCATCGAATTCTGCCGGAGTTCCGCGAATATGAACGAACCAGCACTGTGGTAGTGAACGCATATCTGCAACCGCTCATGCAGCGCTATCTGGAAAAATTGGCAGAGCGCGCCGAAGAACACGCGGCCACAACTCAGAAAAAGAACTCGCCCCGAATCTTCGTTATGCAATCAAGCGGCGGCATCACCACGCTGCAATCCGCCGCACGCGAACCGGTCCGCACCGTGCTTTCGGGCCCAGCGGGCGGGTTGGTGGGCGCAGCCGCAATGGCCGCCCAGAGCGGGTTTCCAAAGATTCTCTCCTTCGATATGGGAGGCACCTCGACTGACGTAGCAGCCGTGCAGGATGGAGTTCAGACTGGCGGCCAATCCGAAGTTGCCGGCCTTCCCGTGGGAGTTCCCATGCTTGAGATTCATACTGTGGGTGCAGGCGGCGGATCGCTGGCGCGCTTCGATGCCGGCGGCTCGCTCCGCGTGGGACCGGAATCCGCCGGCGCCGATCCCGGACCGATCTGCTATGGCCGCGGCATCGAACCCACCGTAACCGATGCGAATTTATTAATGGGACGCCTTCGCCCCAACCGGTTTCTAGGGGGCGACTTCACGCTCGACATCGAACGCGCGCAGCGCATCACCTCCGAATGGCTGAAGAAACAAGGCTCACGCCTGAGCCTCCAACAATTTACCGCCGGCATAGTCCGCGTAGTAAACGCGAACATGGAGCGCGCTCTCCGTGTAGTCTCCATCGAACGCGGCTACGATCCCCGCGAATTTGCACTGGTTGCTTTCGGAGGAGCAGGAGGTCTTCACGCGTGCGAACTGGCGGAAGCGCTGTCGATTCCGACGGTGATGATTCCAGCGCGGCCGGGTGCGCTGTCGGCATTTGGAATCCTAGTGAGCGATGTGGTCAAAGATTATTCGCGCACGCTGCTGTGGCGGCTAGCCGGTACTTTGCCGCAGGCAAAATTAGAAAAAGAATTTCGTAAGCTCGAAGCCGCCGCGCAAAAAGAATTCCACGCGGAACACTGGCTAGGCAGTCTTCGCCCCGGAATAACTCTCGAATTCGAAAGAAGCCTCGATCTGCGCTATCGCGGCCAAGGCTACGAACTCAACGTTAGCGCAACGAATGCCAATAATAATGCTGCTAATAAAGACACCGTTATCGCGCGCTTCCACAAAGAACATCAGCGCCGCTACGGATATCACCATCCAGGACGAGACATCGAACTAGTAACTGTCCGTCTACGCGCCAGATTGCGCCCCGAAAAAGTCAAATCCCATCCCACTCCAACCCAGAAGAAAACAGCGCGAAAGCCAGCATCAACCGTGGCGCCCGTTGAACGCGCGCCAGTGTTCTTCCAAAATAAAGCACTAACCACGCCCGTCTTCGAACGCGGAGACCTTCACTTCGCTCGGAAAATGGGCAGGCAAATGAAAGGCCCCGCTATCATCACGGAGTACAGCGCAACCACTGTAATTCCGCCGAGAAAGAAATTTTGGGTTGATACGACAGGAAATCTAATAATCAAAATAAAGTGAGCACGATAGGCTGAAGTCGCCGCTCACTCTTCGTCGGGGTCCTTCTTCTCTTCGATCGCCATGTCCTTCAACTCGCTGGACTCGAAGACCTCTCCGCATTCCTGGCATTCCACATATTCGGATTCCTCATCGCGCGAGACAATTTGCACACGAGGATGCTTGCACTGTTCGGGGCTGACTTTCTTCTGAGGGGATTGCGACGGCTGGCTAGGCGTCATAAACTTAGCAACTGTTCATCTCACGAGCGGGGAATGCGCGTTTGTCTTGAATTGGCGATATTTTGCTGCGGTTTGGCTATGGATGTCAAGTACCCGCGCGGACATTTCCAAACTGCAAACTGGAGGTTCAGGGTGACGACCTCCGATGGAAGCCTGCAAAACGTAAAGACTGCCGGCCTACTTCTTTTGGTCCTGCGGCGAATTCATATCCTGCGGAAAACTTTTCAACGTAACCTCGCGCGAGGCAGCGGAGGCTTTGTTCGCCTCATCGGTTTTGTTTTCGACAAGAGTTCCCTTCAGCACGTAATAGGCCTCGTCGCCCGCCTTCTTGCCCTCGCCGCGCTTGATCGTCCCATGGAATTCGAATGAGACGCCGTGGACGGTATCAGTCGTAAACGCGAGTTGATTGCCTTCGAGCTTACCCGACTTAAAAAAATGATCCAGAAAAACATCGCGATCGCTTTCTGAATCACCGTAGCGCGAAACGAAACCGGTCACGCGTGCATTGTCTTCGACGGTGAGCTGCACGAATTCGCCGTCGCGCAAAAAGCTGTACATCCCCGAGTACCCGGTTGCAATGGAACTCGGGATATTCTTTCCATCTTTAGCTTTATCTTGACCTTGGCTGCTCTGATTTTGGCTGCCCTGATGATTATTATTTTGAGCGTCTTTGTTTTGACCATCCGGACTCGCCTGCGCGCCGGCTAGCATCCAAGTCAGGAGAACGACGCCCACGACTTGCAGTGCACGACAACGAATGGTGTCGATTTCAATCAATACTCACCTCGGAGTAGTCAGTATAGCGGGCGTGACTTGGAGATGTGGGTGAAACCCGGTTCTCGAGGGTCAGTACTCAAGGGCCAGTACTTCGAGGTCAGTTATAATGCTGTTAATAGAAGCAGCCATCCGAAGGCGTGCCAGCAAAGCCCCGGATCCCGCCTTCCGGGGACCGTCGAAACAGAATAAGAAGTGCTGGCCAGATCGCAACTGGGAGTCATAGATAGATGGAATCCCCGTGGGAAAAAGGAAAAAGACTGTTGAAGCTGTTGGTGGAACGCGATCCTGCGAGCGCGGAATTTCGCAGCGAAGTTCGTAACGCTCTTCACCCGCCGGATTTGGCAGAGAAAGACAAATTCGCCCTGTGGCAGGATGTGTTCGTCGAGCAAGAACTGCCGTGGCGGCGCTTCGTGCAATCCGCCGTATTGCACACGGCCGCGGTTGCTCTTATTTGGACGATTTCACTCGCATGGATACGGCAGCAAAAGATTCTGGAACGCGCGGCTTTTGATCGTTCATCGCTGGTAACTTATTTGCCGCAGGAATATTTAAAGCCGCTCGACACCGGCGCATCGGAAGCTCCGAAGACACAAAAGGGCGACCCGGTGTACGCAAAGCAGCCGATCATTTCCGTTCCTCGCGAAGCCGACAATCGCGAGCAAACCATCGTCGCGCCGCCCGATCTCAAGCTCAACAAAGATGTTCCCCTTCCCAACATCGTTGCTACTGGAGCCATCGCTCCAGCCGTCCCGCTGGATGCGACCCGCACTCCATTGAGTCGTATCAACGCGCCAGAAACGCAGGTGGTAGCGCCGGCTCCAGAGGTGGAGTTTGCGCCCGACCGCGTGGTTCGTACCGCCATGAAATCGGATGTGATCGCGCCGCCTCCTGAGCTGACGCAGTCAACAAAAGGAAATGTTGGGCTCATGAACATCAGCCCCAGTGACGTGGTGGCGCCGGCCCCACAGCTCACACTCACTGAGCAACACACGCTGGCGCGCGGCAAAGGACGTCTGCCTGGAGGTAGCATCCAACCAGTCGCGCCTCCGCCAAGCGTGGCGGCGTCGGGCGGCGGCAATGCCGGAGGCCGGCTGATCGCGTTAGGGATTCATCCGGTAACAGCGACTGGACCGGTCGCTGTTCCTGCGGGCAATCGCCGCGGAACGTTCGCCGCGACTCCGCAGGGTAAGCCTGGCGCTTCGGGAACTCCGGAGTTGACCGGATCGAAATCGCAGGGAAAAGGTTTGGGAAATCGGGGAGACAGCACCGGTCTCTACGCACGCAACGGATCATTGCCATCCGGGCTGCATGTGGGCGCAGCGGGTGAGAACACGGCACGCGCGCATGACGCGTCCGTCGTTCCCGACGAAAAACTCACCGATATAGATCGCCAGGTTTTTGGTGGCAAGCCGGTCCATTCGATGACATTGAACATGCCGAATCTGAATTCCGCAACCGGCAGCTGGGTAATAAAGTTTGCTGAACTCGACGAGGGACACAAAGAAGGCTCATTGACGCCGCCTGAGTCCATGGAAAAACTTGACCCCGGTTATCCGCTGGCATTGATTCGAGCCAATGTACACGGAATGGTCACGCTCTACGCGGTTATTAAGCCCGATGGAAACGTAGGCAGCGTTCGCGTGCTCAACAGTCCTGACGACCGTTTGGATTCCTATGCGGCCAAGGCCTTGGCCAGCTGCAAATTCCAACCTGCAGTCCGCGGCGGGAAGCCCGTGGCGCTTGAGGCCGTGGTAATAATTCCGTTCCGAGTTCACTCGAGTAATTTCTAAGTTTTCAATTTATCGGGTAGCCGACGCGGATTTTTCTCCCGGCAGGGCAGCATATACAGCAGGATTCGCGCAGACTTCGTAGTAATACCTGTCGGTCCAGTGCAAGATGGACAGGTCGCGAACATCGACTTGAGCAATGCGACTCTTGCGGATGGCAATCTTGCGGAATATTCCGCTCGCAATCGGAACGGTGCCGATGAAGAATTCGCACTGTTCATCCACCCAAGGCCCAGCAAACCCCGGCAGCCGCGAATTTGCCGTCCAGGAAGCAAGCGAAATCTCCTGCTGTAATTTTTGGAAGGCGGCTTCACTCAGACAAATGCCGCCGACGTTGTAGTTGAGGCGCATCTCTTCCGCCCCGCCTTCGACGCTCACATTATCTTTTCCATTATTATTGCCGGCGCCGCCGACCAGAACCGAATACACCTGAAACACTCCGGCATCGGGTGCGAGTTTCTTGCGGACGGGTTTACTGCATGAAGATAGACGATCACTATCATTGATGGCGTCGGAAATCATGATGCGATGCTCGCCATCCATTAGATAAAGAGGCGCCGAATCCTGATAAGCGATGCCGAGCCCAACCTCCATCTGCGGTAGTCCCGAGCGTTGCAGAAGTTGGTTGTACTCGCGCAGCAGATTCACAATCTCCCATGCCAGAACGCAGGTCCGTCCGACGCCCAGCATCGCTTCGCCCTCGCGCTCCAGCAGCGCCACGATAATGGCATCGCCTTCGAGAAAAACTTTGGTGGCGCCGTACTTCGCCAGCAACTTATTTACGGGGTCATAAAAATTCAGGCTGAAATATGACGCCGGGTTCATGCCTTTTTCCATCATGGAACGCGTGAGCCGCGAAGAATCCCGCACATCCGCCTTAAGAATCACATGATGAAGCACGCGATCCTCGGCAGGACGCTGATCTTCCGGCGGCAAGAACTCGTAGAGCATGCCGTTCAGTGTGGAGAGCTTGCGCACCTTCTCGTCGCTGACCAGATTGATGCGATCAAAGCCCGCAGTCAGCGCCTCCAGCCCGCGCAGGTCGCGGTGATAGCAAAATAAGTCTTGCAGAAGTCGCGCGGCAAAGCGGTTGCGTTCCGAACCGCGACAAGAGCCTACACGCCCGACCGCGGCGAAAAGCCGGTCGGCGCTCAGCCGGCTCTCGCCAATAATTCTCTCCACCCGGGCCGCTTCTTCGCGAGAGATCAGCGCATTTTTCAGCTGCTGCGGATTCACCCGCGGCGCATATTCCGCCAGCAGCGGAACCGCTTCATAGGAAGCCACCACATGCGAAAGAATTCCTTCCCGCTGCAGTACGCGGGTCCATATATCGAGACGGTCTTGTCGATTGCGATCTTCCGGCGTCAAATCTTCGCCATTACCCGCGCCTACCAGCGTGAGTGCATTTTCGGGAACATTCAGCGCCTGCTCCAGATGCTCATCGTCAATCGCGTCCCCGTATCCAATCTCACGCAGAAAATTCAGGGCCAACTGGCGGAGAATCGGAAAACGGTCGGGATCTTTGTCAAAATTGCCGAACATGTAATAGTGCTCGGCGCAGAGATAGTCGTCGCGCCCGTCCTCAGTGAGAATCAGCGGATTGAGGAACAAACGATAGCAATCGGCGGGCAGCTCACCGAGTAGCGAGCGTCGTGTGCGAGCCAGCGTTTCTTTTTCGATTTCGCGTAGCAAACGAAACACTTCCTGGCCGGCGCGGCGAAGGATAATTTTCTTACGCACCTGGAACGATGAGACCAGTTCCTGCGTCTGCATCAATTTCAACTGCCGCACGCCCTCGAGAGATTTCGACTTCAAGCGGCATTGTTCGAGAGTCTTCACAAACTGCGCTTGCAGTTCCGTGCGTATGAATTTGACGACGGCCAGGCGTCCCAGCAAATCAACGGATGGATTACCTTCAGCCTTGGCGCGATTCAGAATCGCAAGATGAAGAGAGACCAGCAGAGTTTTCAGGTCGGCGGGCTCGGCCTTACGCAACTTGGTGGTGCCTTCGGCGGCACGCACAAATTTGGTTTGAGTCGCGGAGGGAACGTCCATTTCCTGGAGCGATTCCACCTCGCCGAATCGGCAGATGTAACGGGCGATATGAAAACTTAAATCCGCAGTGATGCGAGGGCTGAGAAACACGTCGTAGCGGAGATTGTCGACGCCGAGCTGCAAATCGTTGAACGCGAGCGTGAGCCCGTAGTATTGAAGATCGGGCCGGCTGGGCGGTTCCGAATTACGCAGCCGGAAAATGGGGAGCTTGGGCATTGGAGCTCGTCTCGCAGGCGCGTGCAAATGGCTGAAACTGCGGTACTAAGCAGCAGCCTAGCATGGTACCGTGTGACTCCAAAAGTTACGCTGGTGCGAACTGAAAATCACGGCAGTAACGCGAAACTCTGCTTGCGAAAAAGCGAGCTTTCGGGTGGTGCTCAGTTTGGAAATTGCATACCTTCAGCGGCTTAAAGACGCTATTGATTTTGCGTGAGTTACGGTGCGGCTGAAACCGCGGCCTTCCCGTTCATGCTCACAAACAATTCTCGGATCGCGGCAAGACGGGGCAAGGCCCGTCCCCACCATGGGCTTTTCCGCAGGCTGTAAAGCCTTCACCGGGAGTTTGGTCATTTCCCCATCGCAAACAAGTGCGCGAATGGGCGCTTGGCAATCGATCGAGCGGTGCTTTGCTATGGAGCAGCAGTGCTCGAAGGGGGGACTGGGCTTCTTGCAGTTCTTCTGGGACCGCGCGACCGAATGTGCGCCCTAGATCGCCTCGCAGAAACGATCGTGGTGGATGTGAGAAGAGGCTCGCAGCCGCATTCGAAGCAGACTTATTCGAAACAAGTAAAGGCGCGCAATCAATTTGAAGCCGCACGTTGTATCCGCTATCCGCACCAGCGTCTCGTGACTCCCGTAACCCTTTTGCGCACACGCCTGCATAGTAAGATTTAACCAATGTCGCCCCATCCAGTGCTCGCCGCGGCAAGTCGCGCGGCCCAGCTTGAACAGTCCCTGCGGCGTGTGATCCGCGGCAAAGATGATGTGCTACGTCTGGCCTTGGTTTCTATTTTCGCTAAGGGTCATTTGCTGATCGAAGGAGTTCCTGGAGTCGGCAAGACCACGCTCGGCCAGGCCCTTGCACGCGCCATCGACTGCACGTTTCAGCGCATACAGTTCACCAGCGATTTGTTGCCGTCGGACGTGCTGGGCATCTCGATCTATTCATCTCTGGAGCAGAAATTCGAATTCAAACGCGGACCCGTTTTCGCAAACGTACTATTAGCCGACGAAATCAACCGCACTACCCCGAAGACGCAATCTGCTCTGCTCGAAGCTATGAACGAGGGCCAGGTCACCATTGACGCGCACTCTTATCAACTGCCGCAACCGTTTCTGGTTCTCGCCACGCAGAACCCAATCGAGCACCATGGCACGTATCCTCTGCCCGAGTCCCAGCTTGACCGCTTCCTGATGCGAGTTCGCATGGGATATCCCGAGGGCAATGCCGAGCGCGAAATCTTGCGCGCGGAGGCCGGAGTTGCGCAGCTGGAAAACCTGCGTCCCGTGCTTAATGCCGCCGACGTGGTAGAAATCCAGCAAGCTGTGGCCCAGGTCCATGTGGACGAATCGCTTATTACTTACTTGCTGAATATCGTTAGCAGAACGCGCGATTCCGAATATCTATCTCTTGGAGTATCTCCCCGAGGGTCGCAGATGCTTTACCGCGCCGCCCAAGCCATGGCCTTTCTCGAAGGCCGCGATTACTGCACGCCTGAGGATTTCAAACCGTTAGTCGTTTCCGTTTTCGCCCATCGCGTCGTCGTAAGTTCGCTCTACACCTCCACGCTGAAAAAATCTGAGCAAGCTGAGCAAGTGCTGCGCGAGATTGTGGAGAGTGTGCCGGTTCCGGTGTAGTTCCCGGATAGATTACTGCTTATTGTCTGCGCTCGTCGTATTGAAGTGCAGGTTGTACGAATAGACGATCAGATCCACCGGCACCGTGTAGTCGACCGCGATGTACCACTTCGTACGTTCCCCTTCACCGTTGTGCCATACCTTTACCTGCCCGGGCGCAAGCTTGATATCGTGGCTGGCGGCTTTGCGGATCACGATTTTGCGAAGATCTTGGTCGGAGTTTGGCGGAGTCAAGCCCGTGCGCCAGCCGAGCTGCGCTGCCGTGTCACGCAGGTCATCCTGCAACAGAATGTTCGTGAATCGGGGCTCAGACATCCTCCAGCCCGCTATGATTGCCACAACTAATACGGCGATCCCGAAAATATATTTCATCGGAATCTCCCTTTCCGACGCGGGACTTTTCTCCGCCGCACCGGTAGAACAGCGCCTTATTCGCCAGACGCAATCGGCGGAGCCGGCTGCAAACTCGATAGCCGCGAGATTGCTGCCACCATCATTCCGGAGAGGAATTGCATCGTGGCCACATCATTATTGTCGAACGCATGAGGCGTCGACGACAGCACCTCGAAAACTCCCAGCGTCCGTCGAAAATGCCGCAGCGGAGCCACCAGAATCGAGCGGACGCCCATGCGCCGGCAGGTCGCCCAATCCACGCGCGGATTCGACTCAGCGTCATTGCACATCAGTACTTCGCCGGTGCGCACGCATTCGGCGGAGAGCCCACTGTCGGTTTGCAAGCGGACTCCGATATCGGGAGCGGTGCGGCCGGTGCGCGCCCGGCAAACAATTTCGTTGCCCCGGCGCAGCGCAATGGCCGCACCGGTAGCTCCGGTCAAGGCTTGCGCTTTTTCCGCGATGATGCTGATGCCGGGTTCGAGATCAATCTCTCCAGCATTCATCAGAGCGTGGGGCATGGCGACCGGCCCATGATGGCGCGGCCGCATGCGGTGACGGGTGGAAACAGTTGCTATCCCGGTTGCTATCCCACGAAGTTCAACGGCATTTTCTTCGTCTTCTCTGCGATATTCATCGAACTCCGCCACTTGCGGCGCACTATTCGGAACTGTATAGAGCAATGATCGCACCAAGCGATCCAACTCCGCATCGGCGATGAGATGCGCCGTCTGCTGCGTGCGCAACGATCCGCCCAGGACGCGCGAAAGACTGAGGACAGCGCCGCTGCCGCAAGCTAAACAGCGCGGTGTATTGTTTTCGCTAAGCAATTCACACTGCACGCAAAATACTGCCGCCTGCAAGGACACAAAATTAACGTCGACGGCCGTCAGCGAATGTTGCATGTGCATGTGGCTGATTTCCTCCAGACCAATGGGGAAGGATGAGGGTAAACAGTTGTGCACAAATGAGTAAGTAACAGAGCTGGTTCGGCCTGTGGATAACTGATTTAGCAGGTTCCTCCGTATAATTTCGCGCATGCCATTCTTAAGATTTCTAATACTGCTCTCGCTCGTGGTCTGGCTGGGCGGCTTGATTTTTTTCGCCTTCGTGCTCGCGCCCACCGTTTTTTCGTCCGGACTGCTCCCCACTCGGCAAATGGCGGGATCAATCGTCGGACGCTCGCTCGATCTGCTGCACTTCATGGCGATTGGGTCCGGAATTATTTTTCTGATCGCGTCCATGACCCTCAGTCGAATGTCCACTGGAAATGCGCGGCCACTGGCAGCGCGGCACCTTCTCATCATGCTCATGCTCCTGCTGACCCTGATTTCGCAGTTCGCCATTACTCCGAGGATGCGTACCATCCGCGATGAAGTGGGTGTGATCGATAACGTGCCGCTGAATAATCCGCTGCGTGCCGAGTTTGATCGTCTGCATGGATGGTCTGTGAGAGTTGAGGGGACGATTCTGTTGCTGGGGCTGGTGGCGCTGTACTCGACCGCGCAGAAGCTCCGGTAAGCCGCGCGCTGAATACTCGTATCGGGCGCGATGATTTATTCTTCTTGTTGTCTAAACAATTTGCTGAAAAGCTCGGATTCCGTTGTCCAGCCCCTAAAGGGGCGTTTGATTTTGAGATTTACGGTATCGCTAAAGCGATACTCTGATACGAAGCGTGTTTTTCAGCAAACTGTAAACGCTGAGACTTGGCACCTAGAACTGAGACGCTAATCCATGAAAACTGGCATCATCGGTCTGCCGCAAGTCGGCAAGACATCCCTATTTGGCATTCTGACGAAGGTACATCTTTCGGAACAAGCCTATTCGAATCCGCGCGAGGCGCACATTGGAGTCGCCAAGGTTCCCGATGAACGCCTCGACAAACTGGCCGCGCTCTACCATCCAAAGAAACTCACGCACGCCTCGGTTGAATACGTCGACGTAGGCGCCATCGGCCAGGACGCGCTGAAAGAAACCGCTTACATCGGCCATCTCCGGCAGGTGGACGCGTTGATTCACGTTCTCCGGGCATTTGAGAGCGATGAGATTCCACACGTCGGTCCGATCGATCCGCTGCGCGATATCAAGAATGTTGAGTTCGATCTTATGGTCAGCGACCTTGGCCAGATCGAAAAGCGGCTCGAACGTCTGGAAAAAGATCTGAAGAAGATGAAGACACCGGATCTCGAAAAAGAAAATGAGCTGCTGATTAAGGCCAAGGCTTTTCTCGAAACCGAGAAGCCGCTACGCGAAATGGAAATGTCATCCGAAGACAAGAAGCGCATCCGCGGCTTCATGTTTCTGAGCGAGAAGCCGATGCTCTACGTGCTCAATATCGGCGAGAGCACACAATTGGGCAAAGACCTCGAAGCGGCGGTGGAAAAATATAATCTGACCGAAGTAGCAGCGCGTCCCAATGCCGGAGCTAGCGCAATCTGCGGCAAGGTGGAAGCGGAACTTGCCGAGATGAGCGACGAAGATGCGGCAGAATTTCTCGGGAGCTATGGACTGACTGACAGCGGTCTCGCGCGCCTGATCCGCAAGAGCTATCACCTGCTGGGACTAATTTCGTTTTTCACTGCCGGAGAAGACGAATGCCGCGCCTGGACGATTCCTGCGAATACGCGGGCGCAGAATGGTGCCGGAGCGATTCACTCCGATCTGGAAAAGCACTTCATCAGAGCGGAGACGATTCGCTGGGATCAGCTGCTGGAAGCGGGGTCTGAAGCAAACGCACGCGCCAAGGGAACGCTGCGACTGGAAGGCAAGGACTATATTGTGCAAGATGGGGATGTGATGCATATTCGGCACAGTGGATAGAAGTTCTTAATGCCCCTGAAAAAACCGATCCAGCAAGAACATACACGCCGCTCCGACAAACACCAGTAGAGCCATCTTCACGCCCGGCTCTTTATTTACTTCAGGGATCAGATCCGACGCGGCGACGTAGATCGTAACCCCGGCCGCTAAGGGCAAGCCAAAGCTTACCTCGTAGCGGAAGATTGCCATGGTCATCACTCCGGCCACGGTTGCTATGCCGAGAGCCACGGACGCTCCCCAGGCGAAGGCGCGGCTTCTGCCACTGGCGAGCATCACCGACGAGATCGTGAAGCCTTCCGGAATCTTGTGGAGAAAAATCGCGACGAAGATGATCCAGCCGAGCGCCTGGGACACCAGAAATCCCGACGCGATTGCAATGCCATCGAAAAAAGTGTGAATCAGCAAGCCGATCAGAACCGAATATCCCTTGTGAGCATGGACGAACTGATCAGCGTGGGTTTCTTCTCCAAAGTGGAAGTGCGGGGTGACCGTGTGCTCGAAGAAATGAACGAGCAGGTATCCGCCGAGAATGAGAAATCCGGCGTAGGGGCCGCGCAGTTTGACGCTCTCCGGCACCATCTCGACCAGCGCTGTCGCCAGCATGAAGCCCGCTCCGAGCGCGACGAAGTAGCGCAGGTAGGAGCGATCCCAATGCTTCTGGACGATGATCGCGCCACCAAACACGTTCGCGCCCGCAGCGGTCAGCCCCAGCAGCAGACTGGTCAGGATGGGAGACATGAGGGGAAAGAATATCAGGAAGCAGCGGTCAGCCGTCAGCGATCAGCCATCAGCGCTCAGCCGTCGGCGCTCAGCCGTCAGCGCTCAGCCATCAGCGCTCAGCCATCAGCGCTCAGCCGTCAGGAAAAGCAACGGCGAAAGAAGGGGTAAGCCCCGCCCCTACTCTGAAGGATGAGAAGGCCGCCAGCTATAATCCGGTTTAGCTGATGGCTGATGGCTGATGGCTGATCGCTGACGGCTTCTCATGCGTTTCGAACTCTTCGTTGCAACCCGTTATCTTCGCGCCAAACGCCGGCAGGCGTTTATTGGCGTCATCACGGGCATTTCCGTCCTGGGAGTGGCTGCCGGAGTCGCTTCGCTGATCGTCGCACTCGCCGTCAATAACGGCTTTCGCCAGGATTTGCAGGCACGGCTGCTGGGTTCGACCTCGCACATCAGTTTGCTGCGAGTGGAAAGTGATGGCATCTCTGATTGGCGTCCGCTGCTGGAGAAGTTGTCGAAGCAGCCGCATGTAGTGGCGGCGGCCCCGGCAATTTATGAGCAGGTGCTGATTTCGCGGGGGCCGCGGGCGCGCGGCGCGGTGATTAAGGGAATGCTGCCACAGTATGAGCGAAGAGTTAGTGATCTGCTGAACTCGGTGAATATGGGTTCCGCGGCTGCGCTTGACGAGGGACCTGCTCAGCCTGGCGGGACAGTTTCTAATTTAAGTTTAGGTTTAAGCTCTAATTCAAACGCAACAGCAGCGGACAAGAGTGTCCGCTCTACACAAGCGGAGTCGCCGGATGATCTTGCTGGGGTGAAGCAGCGCGTCGCGGCTATGCCTCCTATCATCCTTGGCAACGACATGGCCAATGAGATTGGCGCGACTCTCGGATCGGTGGTGTTGGTCACTTCTCCGCAGGGCGAGCTCACTCCGTTTGGAATGGTGCCGAAGTATATTCGTTTTCGCGTCGCGGGCGTCTTCAACTCCGGCTTTTTCGACTACGACTCGTCCTGGGCATTTATCCGGCTGGCCGACGCGCAGCAGTTGTTTGGCTTGGGCGATGTGATCTCGGTCATCCAATTCAAGATTGACGATATCTATCAGGCCGGAGACGTGGCGCACGAACTCGAACAGGCTGCTGGCCAGGGCTTCTTGACCACCAATTGGATGGAGCAGAACAAGCCTCTCTTCCGTGCCCTGCGGCTGGAGCGGGTGGTGACCTTCATAACCATCGGACTGATCGTGTTCGTGGCCGCGCTGAATATTTTGATTTCGCTGATCATGATGGTCATGGAAAAAACAAAAGATATTGCCGTGCTCATGTCGCTGGGGACGAAGAAGGCGCAGATCCGCCGCGTGTTCATCGCACAAGGCGTGCTCATCGGAGTGATCGGGACGGCGATCGGGCTGGTGATTGGCTACGCGATCTCCTGGGCTGGCGGACACTATCACTTCATTTCGCTCTCCGCGGAGGTCTATTCCATCGACTACGTGCCCTTCGCGCCACGGCTGGGGGATGGAATCATCGTGGCGCTGGTTTCCATCGGAATTTCATTTGTGGCCACGATTTATCCGTCATGGTCGGCGGCGCGGATTCTACCGGCTGAGGCGTTGCGATATGAGTAGGTTCAAAGCTCCCACCCTTTGTGACCACCGTCACATTGCAAATGTTTTCCAGAGGTATACAGTCTTTCGCATAGCTCGTTCCCGAAAATGGAATTGCGGGATCGGCTTGTTCCTCCTGATGTTTTGATGGATCACGGTCTGAATGGATCATGGTCTAATGGATCGTAAACCGTCTTCTCAGGCGTAGCCGGAGGCGGTCATGATACTTAGGAGGGCAATTTTGCATCCAATAGCTCAAGATCCTCTTTTGAGGGTCGAAGGGTTAAGTAAGAGGTTTCGCTCAGGCGAGGCGGAGCTGGTGCTCTTTGAGAATCTGTCTTTTCAGGTCGGTAAAGGAACGATGCTGGCCATCGTCGGACAATCGGGTGCGGGGAAGAGTACCTTGTTGCACATCCTCGCGGCGCTTGATCGTCCCTCGGCCGGTGCCGTATACTGCGCCAACTCCCAAGTGAATACGCTCTCCGAGGATGAGGCTGCTGAGTTTCGTAATCGCGAAATCGGCTACGTCTGGCAATTCCATTACCTGCTGCCCGAATTCACCGCCTTGGAGAATGTTGCGATGCCCCTGCTAACCCGCGGGCAAGCGCTGGCTCAGGCTGAGAAAGAGGCTTCACGATGGCTGCGCGAAGTGGGATTAGAGCAGCGCGGGCATCATCGCTCAGGCGAACTTTCAGGCGGCGAGCAGCAACGGCTGGCATTGGCGCGGGCGCTTATTACGCAGCCGCAAGTATTGCTGGCCGATGAGCCTACTGGCGATCTCGATGGACGTACCGGTGATATGGTTTTTGAGATGATTGCAAAGTTACATCGGGAACATCAGTTGACGTCACTAATTGCTACGCACAACCTGGCTTTTGCACGTAGGTGCCATCGCGTTTTAAGGTTGGATCAGGGCAAAATAGAGGAAGTAGCTCCGGAATCGCTTCCGGCGTAACGAAAGGCAGAATCGAAACACGATTAAGAGTAGAGGTTAAAATCGGGGTATCCGAAAGGTAAGACTCCGAAGATTTATACAGGCCGATATCGCTTGGGAGATTAGGCGATATAAAGGCATAATTAAGGGTTGTACGGTCAGGGGTTTGGCGGAGGGCGGGATCGTCCGCAGGAACTCGGGGGGAATTGGTATATGTTCGAACGCTACACGGAGAAAGCCAGGCGCGTCATCTTTTTTGCGCGGTATGAGGCCAGCCAGTTCGGTTCTCCTTATATAGAGACCGAGCACCTGCTCCTCGGACTGCTACGCGAAGATAAGGCCCTGACCAATCGCTTCCTGCGTTCTCATGCGTCGGTGGAGTCGATCCGCAAACAGATTGAGGGCCACACCACCATTCGGGAAAAGGTTTCTACTTCGGTCGATTTACCGCTGAGCAATGAATGCAAGCGCGTGCTGGCATATGCAGCCGAAGAGGCAGAACGGCTTTCGCACAAGCACATCGGGACCGAACATCTGCTTCTGGGATTACTGCGTGAAGAAAAGTGTTTTGCGGCTGAGATTTTGCACGAGCGGGGATTGCGGCTTTCGACCATCCGCGAAGAATTGGCCCGTTCCAGCCAGGAAAAAGCTGCGCCGCAGCGCGGACAGCGCGAGTCTTCTTTATTAAGCGAGTTTTCGCGCGACCTGACACAGTCAGCCATGGATAGCCAGCTCGATCCGCTGGTCGGCCGCGATGGCGAAGTTGAGCGCGTGGTGCAGATTCTGTGCCGACGCACAAAAAATAATCCTGTGCTCATCGGCGAGCCTGGCGTAGGCAAGACGGCCATTGTAGAAGGACTTGCGCAGCGCATTGCCGACGGCGAGGTTCCTTCATTTCTTGCAGATAAACGCATTCTTGCTCTCGATCTTTCTTTGATCGTCGCCGGAACCAAGTATCGCGGACAGTTTGAAGAGCGGCTCAAGACCATCATGAAGGAGCTGATGGAGTCGCAGAATTCCATCATCTTTATCGACGAACTGCACACACTGGTAGGCGCGGGATCAGCGGAAGGCTCGCTCGACGCGGCCAACATTCTGAAGCCTGCTTTGTCGCGCGGCGAAATTCAGTGCATTGGCGCAACCACGCCGGGTGAATATCGCAAGTCGATCGAAAAAGATCGGTCTTTAGAACGCAGATTCCAAGCCGTAAAGGTTCCACCGCCGAATGAAGCCGACGCCGTCAAGATTCTTTTCGGCATAAAAGAGCGTTACGAAAAATTCCACGCCGTCACTTATACCGACGACGCCATCAATTTTTCTGTCTCGCATTCGAACCGCTACATCCCGGACCGCTTTCTGCCAGATAAGGCTATCGATCTGATCGATGAAGCGGGAGCGCGCGTGAAATTGCGCCAGACCACGCTGCCGGAAGAATTGACCGAAGTTCAAAAGCGCATCAAGTTCATCGTCCACAGAATGGAGAACGCTATCGCGAACCACGAGTTCGAGAAGGCGCGCTTCTATTCGGACGAAGAACGCAAGGAGCGCGAGAACCTGCGCGCCCTTCGCGAAAAATACCACCTCGATGAATCCTCCACCGGCGTTGTCGGTCGGGAGGACATCGAGGACGTGGTATCGCGCTGGACTGGCGTTCCCATCACTTCAATCAAAGAAGAGGAAACGCAGAAGCTGTTGCGCATTGAAGAAGAGTTGCACAAGCGCATCATCTCGCAAGAACGTGCCATCAGCGCTCTGGCTCGCGCTATCCGGCGTTCGCGTGCGGGATTGAAAAGCCCGAATCGTCCCATCGGCTCCTTCCTTTTCTTAGGGCCGACCGGCGTTGGCAAAACTGAAGTCGCGCGCACCTTAGCGCACTTTATGTTTGGCAGCGACAAAGCTCTTGTCCGTTTCGATATGTCGGAGTTCATGGAGAAGCACAGCGTTTCAAAGCTGATCGGTTCGCCTCCAGGATATGTGGGTTACGAAGAAGGTGGCCAGCTCACCGAACGCGTCAAGCGTGCTCCCTACTCCGTCGTTCTGCTCGACGAAATCGAGAAGGCGCATCCGGATGTCTTCAACATCCTGCTGCAGGTTTTTGAAGACGGGCAACTGACCGATGGACTGGGCAATACTGTCGACTTCAAGAACACCATCATCATCATGACGTCGAATATCGGCGCACGTCACCTCATGAAGCGCGAGGGATTGGGCTTCCAGTCGTCAAAAGACGAGATGGTTTCCGAAAAGGTCGAAGATCTGGTGAAGAGCGAGGTCAAGCGCACCTTCAATCCGGAGTTCCTGAACCGCGTGGACGAGATCATCCTGTTCATGGCGCTCAGCGAAGCCGACCTCATCCAGATTCTCGAATTGATGGTCAACCAGCTGAACCAGAATCTCGCGCAACGTTCGATCACCGTCACAGTGGCCGACGAAGCGAAGAAGTGGATTCTGAATCAGACGCTCACCGATCGCAGTTATGGGGCGCGTCCGCTTCGCCGCGCGTTGCAGAAGTACATCGAAGATCCGCTGTCGGAGGCCTTGATTCAAGGCACAATCACAACCCGGCCGGCGTTCATCGAGGTCTTCCTGGAAGCGAATAAACTGTATTACCGTCCGGTCGACGCGGAGAAGACCGAGGGTGTGCTGCTGTACGAAAGCTAGTTCAGCGGTCAGCATTCAGCCATCAGCATTCAGCCATCAGCCGTCAGTGAAAACTGGCGGCTTTTGTTTTGTGGAGGGATGCTGACATGCACCTACAACGATTTTGAGATTGCAGGCGTCGCGCCATTTATACTTGCGTCGCCTTTCTCGGGTGAGCTAATGGACATACTTAACGTTGGGGCAGGCCGAACGGACGAGGAATACAAAGAAGCGCAGCAACGACAAAGAGATGAGTTGCGCGAGGACAGCCAGACCGACGCCAACTACTTTTTCTACGCCGCGGGCCTGGCGGCGACTTGCAGCGGCATCCTCGGGTTCCGCTTCAATTTTTTGATCAACGTTGGCATATTCGATCTGCTCACCTTCTATGGAAGGCAACTTGGCGAGAATTTTCCTGCCGTCGCCGAAGCTACCGTTGTCCTCTGGATCGTGATCCTATGCGCGCTGGGATTCGCTGCTCGCAAAGGTTACAGATGGGCCTTTCTTTTCGGCATCGCTCTTTACGGTCTTGACATGCTCGCACTTATGGTGACTTTTTCAATCTGGGCATTCGGCGTCCATGGTTTTTTCGTGTTTCGTTGGTTTCAGGGACAAAAGGCTCTCCGTGACCTCAAACGGGTGGCTGGTTAGCCCGCCGCCGAATGCTCCCGCAAGGGGTTGCAGAGAAGCACTACAATCTCCACTGTGAAGAAGAGAGTCGGTCAGCAAAAAGGCAACCGCCCAGATTGGATGCCACGGGCTAAAATCGTTGCCATCAATCTGTTCCTGGCTTTTCACATCGTTGCGATTGCTTGCTGGTGCGTGCCGCTGAACCTGCCGCTATTTCCACTATGCAGGAAAATTGTCCGTCCTTATTTCTTGTGGGCTGGACTATTTCAGACCTGGGATATGTTTGCTCCAACGCCGTGGGTGTCGAACAGCTATGTCGAAGCGGTTGTAATTTACAAAGATGGGTCGCGGCAATCATGGTCATTCCCGCGAATGGAGCAACTTAGCATCACGGATCGCTACTTCAAAGAACGCTACCGTAAGTTTTCAGAGGTCCTCCAAATCGACCAGAACGACGCTCTGTGGCCGGATGTTGCACGCCGCATTGCGCGTCTGAACAGCACGCCTGCAAATCCAGCGAAGACCATTATCCTGATGCGACGGTGGTCGCTCATAGTTCCCCGCCCCGACGGCTCCTACCAGCCCGAGCCATGGGATCAGCATGTTCTTTTAGGCTATGGTGTGAAGCCAGAGGATTTACAGTGAGGTTCACGCCGAGATCATTTGCCGAGGCGTGGAATCGGTTCTTTTTTGCCAAGCAGTCCCCGGTGCCGATTGCGCTGTTTCGCATCATCTATGGCGGATTGGTGATTGCGACTCTCGTCCTTCTGCGTCCGGATTGGCTGGCCTGGTACGGGACTCATGCCTGGATCAGCTTGCAAACCATGCAAGCAGTTGAGCCCGGCACCCGGATCAATCTCTTCACCATCATTCCGCAAAGCGATGCCTGGATCTCAGCATTCTTCTGGGTATTCCTGAGCTCGGCGATCCTGCTGGCGGTTGGATTTCTCACTCGTATTAACAGCGTGATCGTGTTTATTTGCCTTACGTCGATTCATGAAAGAAATCTTTTTATCACGCACGGCGGCGACACGTTCCTGCGCCTTGCAGGATTCTTTCTCATGTTCGCTCCTGGTGGAGCCACGCTCTCTTTGGACCGACTGCTGCTAATCTGGCGCGGAAAAAGAAAAGGAGGGAGTGAACGCACTGCGCTCGTAGAGCCGCAAAGGCCGTGGGCGCAAAGAATGATCCAGATTCAACTGTCTCTCCTGTATTTTGCCGCCTTTTGCACGAAGGTAAAGGGTCCGGCTTGGTTTAACGGAAACGCGCTGTACTACATCTATCATCTGGATTCGCTGCGGCGCTTTCCCGTTCCCGCGTGGTTTCTCAGCCCGACGATGCTTAAGGTAGGAGGCTGGTCGGCGCTTGCCCTCGAATTCTCTCTAGGAGTTCTGATCTGGGTGAAAGACTTGCGCTATATTCTGTTGGCGCTCGGATTGCTGTTTCATCTGTGGCTGGAATACTCTCTCAACATCGCGCTCTTCCAATGGGACGTGCTCTCCGCTTACATCCTCTTTGTTGATCCAGCGGATGCGTCGCGCGCTTGGAAGTGGATCAAGCTTCACCTTGCCGGGCGTCAAATGGAATCAGTTTAAGCATTACTTGCTCCAGTCCTCGACCTTCAGCCCCTTCACCCCCCGAAAGACATGGTCGTGTGTCACCAAGACCGCTCCCGCAGCCAATGCTTGCACCGCGATCATCAAGTCCACGTTGCCCATCGGCTGGCCATCTTTCTCCAATGCCGCCCGGATGCGCGCATATTCTCGAGCCGCCTCTGAGTTCCACGGCAGCACCTCTACCCGCAGCAGAAATTCCTCAACCACTCTTTGCAGCGTCGCGGCGTCTGGACGCCGCGCCACCCCGAAGCGCAACTCCGCCTCCGTGACAACAGAAATTCCGACCTCCGCCATGGGAACCTCCAACAGCCGCTCGCGCACCCGCGGAAACTTTCCTTTGATGACGTAGCTGGCGGTGTTGGTATCGAGAAGATAGCGGACAGCCACTTAGAGCAACTCGCGTTTTTGCGGAGGCGCGTCCTTGCGATCCGAAAGAAAGTCTTCGGGAACGTCGGCAGTCTTCAGAAAGGCGAAGAATTCCATCCACGAGTCAGGACGGCGCGACAGGATCACGTCGCCCGTCGCAGGATCCCGGCGGACAAAGACCTCGGACCCCTCGAATCTATATTCCGAGGGTAAGCGGACGGCTTGGCTCCGACCGTTGCGGAACAGTTTGGCGGTTCGAGGCATGGTATATATCATGATATATACCGACATCTCCTGTCAAGCAACTTCGAACCCTCAGAGTCCTGGGCCATCTATTGTAAGAAAGACACAGTTTTGATCTCTATCCGTCGGTTGACCGCAAGTGTCAAGTTATGTTTAACTCCATCAATCGGGGCGGGCTCAACGCGAGTTGTTTGGAAATAGGTAGCAAAAATTCCAGGGCGTGAGACCGAGGTGCAGTCATGAAGTCCAGCTCGTATTCAATCCTTGCGGTATCCCTTCTAACTTTAACAGTTCTAAGTCTGAGCCTAAGTGCCAGTGCGCGGGAGACAGTCCTGCCCGCCGGTACCCTTCTGCAGTGCACCATGAATGAACCGAACTTTTCTTCTGCGACCGTCGCGGTCGGAGATCCCGTGCTCTGTCATCTGCACTCGGTGACGGAATTTGGCCAGCAGACGTTTCCTCGGGGAAGCTATCTGGTTGGGCATCTTGAATCCGCCAAGGACCCCGGCCATTTCTGGGGCAAAGGCAACATGAAGCTGGTGTTCGATCGCATCGGACTGCCGAACGGCGACATGCCACTCGACGCGAAAGTGATCGCGACACGCGGCTACAAGGTCGACAAAGAAGGTGATATCCGGGGTAAAGGACATGCCACGCGCGACGTCGTCGAATGGATGATTCCACCGCTCTGGCCGTGGAAGATCATCATGCTGCCGGCACGCGGCCCGCGTCCTACGCTGAAGGGCGAGAGTATGCTGGAGTTGCGCTTGATGGATGACGTGCAGATCCCGCAGGTTTCCGCCACCAACGGACCAGATTGGCATTTCTTTGGGCGACCGCAGATGCAGAACGACTCCTATTATCAGGGCTCGTACGAAGGTGCCAGCGTTCGTGGGGACAATGGTGTTCCTCAGTTGACCGTGCGCAGGGTAAGCTTCACTGCCAGCGAGCGAACGGCCAGCGATCAAGCGTCTGCTGACATGCCCCAAGTCGCTTATGCCAGCTACGTCACTAAGAATGCAAATGGCGGCGCGGCTCCCGGAGTACCCGTTTTTGTTCTGAAGACGGGCATGGTTCTGGAGGTGGGCAACTACACGTATCAGGAAGGCCGGATCAGCTACGAACTCGCCAGCGGTGGAAGCGGTGTGATCAGCACCGATGAAGTCGACTGGACCACTACCACTCAGGTGAATAGCCAACGCGGCGTGCGGATGACTCTGCGTGGAGGACACCCGAACGCCGGCGCGGGGTTCTAAACAGCGGTCAGCGTTCAGCCATCAGCCGTCAGCGAAAAGCTGGCGGCTGTTTTCTTGAGAGCGACAGATATCCCCGCCCGTCGAGCCGAGCCCAGCTTGGAACCATCTCAACCCTCAGTGAATTTCATGCGACGCGCAACCCAGGTGCGCCATCCATTAAGGACGCGGCAATTAAGCCCCGAGGGATCCCATGTCCAAAATCAATATCGCCGAGAAGTTTGGCAAGATTACCGAGTACTACAAGCCTCGCATCGCCGCCGAGCTGAATGGCCAGCAAGTCAAATTCGTCAAGCTGAACAGCGAATTCGTGTTCCACCATCATGACAACGAGGACGAGATGTTCCTTGTAGTCAAAGGCCGCTTCCGCATGGAATTTCGCGACCAGCACCAGCGAACCACACACGAATGGATCGAGGAGGGAGAGTTCATCGTGGTGCCGCGCGGAGTCGAGCATCGTCCAGTGGCTGAGGAAGAATGCTGGCTCATACTGTTTGAACCGGCCACCACGCTGAATACTGGTAATGTTGAAAACGAACGTACCGTGCACGAACTGGAACACGTTTGACAAGCAACTCCTGAGCATCGAAACTCGAAGAGGCCCAAACTCTAAAAACCTCCATGAAAATTACTGTCTACTCCGCCCCCTGGTGTCCAGATTGCCGCGAAGCCAAACGCTTTCTCGATCAGCATAAGCTGCCCTATAAAGACATAAACATCGAAACCACTCCCGGAGCTGCTGACGAAGTTGTAAAGCGCACCGGCAAGCGCGCCATCCCGCAGTTTGTGATTGATGGTGAATGGGTCCAGCCTTACAACACAGACGAGGGTTTTCTCTACGAAGCCATGTCAAAACGCCTGGGAGTCGAACCGTAGCACGGGTGGAGACGGGGCTTGCCCCGTCCCCCAACCCTGTGTCGATAAAGACGCGGCAGGCCACTTCTGTAAAGCCATCTTCAGTTACCTTGGGTCGTCTCCAACCCGACTTCTGTACCCTACACGCCTAGTCCCAAATACGTCAGGATAGTGACTGACCCGGGTAACTCCCTCCAACCGGGCCTAACGGCTCCACGTTCTGACGATCATGTTCTGACACCTCATGTTCAATTCTGAAAACAGGGAAAATGAGTTAGTGGAAACCTGGCAACGTTTTGTCCAGGGCCTGCTGGGTGTGCTGGCGCTGGTGGGGGCTGGAGTGATGGCGCAGTACTATGCACCACCTGAAAACTCTGGTCTGGAGCAACAGGTTCACCAGCTCTCGCAGCAGATAGCGGATCTTGAGCGGCAGCAATCGTTTTCGGCCTCGGCAGTGGACAATGCGCGTGAGTCGGTCGCTTACATTTATGGGATTTATCACATATCCGGCCGCGCTAACGCGCAGAGTTTTCGCGCCCGTGTGGCCGGGACAGGGTTTGTAGTCGCGCCCGGACTGCTTGCTACCAACCGCCACGTGGCCGAGCCATGGTATGGCGATCATGAAGTCGAAGCCGCCTTGCGCAATGGCGGATCTCCAGTACTCGAAAAACTCGTAGCCTATTTCCCCGGCTCTGCGCTTCCGGTAAAGCTGGAAGTAGCCGTGCTGGCCAAACAAGGAGATTTGGCCGTGCTGCTGATGGAAGAAACCGCCTTCACCAAGAAGTTGCGTCCGTTGACGCTGGCCGAAGCAGCGCCGAACGTAGGCGATTCGGTCAGTGTGCTGGCCTATCCGATGGGAGTTACAGGCATGGTGGCCAAGTCACCAGCAGTGGTATACCAGCGACTCTCGTCGCATCCAGACAACGCCAATACGGTGGGCGAACTGGCGGCGCTGTCGCTGATACGCCCCTCGGCAACCTTCGGACATATCGGCGATGTAACCGGAGACAAATTGATCTACGACGCGCCCACGGCACATGGAGGCAGCGGCGGCCCAGTCCTGAACCGGCGCGGCGAAGTAGTGGGTATCAATTCTGCTTACATCGATGGCTTCTCGGGAGGCACGCTTGGAATCACCACCAGCGAACTGCGTCCGCTGGTCGAAACCGCAAAGCATGCAACCTTGGTGACGGCCGCAGTCGTTCAATAACAGCGCGACAATAGAAGTTCGCAAGCACAGTGTGCCGGCAAAAGTGCGCTAAAACTGCGGAGCGGCCATGTCCTCTCCCCCGAGGGAAGACCGCCCCCGCTCAGGGCACTTACCCCCTGCTTATGCGCGAACACTCTGCTTGAAATATCGAATCCCGTCAACTGTAGAATTCCTGAATTTCTCATGAAGGGCCAAGCGCTATTTCATCAGCGAGATAGGTCCGGTTATGAAGAAACATCACCGTATCCTGCTAAGGCTAAGTGCACCTGTAGGTGGCGAGCCGTGGTCGCAGCTTGCAGTTCTAGTTCGCAATTGGATGTAGTAACCTCCTTGCTGAATTGGCACACCTTTTGAGATACCGTGTTCTTGCGGAGCAGTTGGCAGTTTGCCGGTTTGCTTCCGACGCTCCTGTTCCCGACTGGGCGCTGGAGGGTGGTTTCTTCTGCGTGGTGCGCACGCACGATGAGCTTTCTATTGTCTGTATGGAACGCGCCTGCGAGGAAGATCGTCTGCCGACGGGAGCTTCGGCCGAACGCGGATGGTTGGCATTGAAGCTTGAGGGACCATTTCCCTTTTCGATGACTGGCGTGCTGGCATCTTTTGTGCAACCGCTAGGGGACGCACAGATCCCGATCTTCGCAATTTCGACGTTTGATACTGATTACGTATTGATCAAGCGTGAGGACCTGGAGCTGGCGATTCGGACGCTCAGTGCGTTTGGACACGAACAAGTTTGTGAAGAAGGTCGTTGACTCGCGGAGTTTTGGACTATTCCAGGTTACCAAGCATCGGCCAATAACCTCAGCGGCTGAAGCCGTATACAAACGAGCGAAATTATCGAAGCACTGAAAGGCTGCGCCATGCAAATCGAATGCAATATCAGGTTTTTCGGCAACGTTAGACGGCGGGGTCGAGCAGGTCATCTTCTCCTGACCCCGGTCGCTGTTTTTCTGAATTATGCTCTTGCGACTGACTTTCTAGCGATTGACGATGCAGGGCTTTCACCAGGTATGCAGCTAGCTGTTCGGCTTGTTGCCGAATTTCGCGAACGGCGGTCGTTTCCCATAGTTGCCCTTTCCGAGTTGGTCCTATCGTAAAGAGCGACTCGGATGGCACGCCCTCATAGTCGATGAGCGCTCCGTCTGGATCAACATCGAGGCCTAGAAACAGAGGATCGGGGCGAGCAAGTCCCTGAACGAAGAGGCTGGTGATGAGGGAGTCGTCGATGCGCCGGCAGTCGGTTTCCGATCCGGTGCAGTTGATGACCCGATGCGCGTGGAGGCGCTTTGCGGTGGTGGCACCGCGCTCCTGATAGACGATTTCGGCCAGGTTGTGGTCTTCGGCGTAGCTTGTGATCCGTCCGGTGTGAAACCGAATCTGCCCTTCGGCCTCCATATCGGAAAAAATGTCGGCAATTTCCGGAGCCAAGCGATGGCGATGGATATCCCATTGCGCGCGAGCGTGGCGCAGAAATCGTCTTTGCTCGTGGATGGGGAGCGATCGCCAGATCTGCTGCGTCACGGGACGCAAACTATCGACGACGCTTCGCCAGTCGATTCCCTTTTCTGTAGCAGCGGCCACCTGATTCCGAATCAAGCGCAGCAAGCCCCGAGTAGTTCGCGGAGATTGTTCGTTCCAGAAAACGGGCCAAGGCTTAGTTTGCTGATGGCGGCTGGGAATGAGACCCTCGCGCGAGAGCACGTGAATGGTGCCTCGAAAGGCTTTTGACTTGAGCGCCATGATCATGTCGACGCTCGTGAGACCGGAACCGAGCAGCAGCACACTGCCGTTCTGAGGCAGTTTATCAAACGCATTCTCTACCCACGCGAATTGCACATAAAGAGAATTGCCGGACTCGAGGCCGGGGAGTTTTGGTGAGGCAGGTGGAAAATTGCCCGTCGCCAGAACCACGGCGCGCGCCAGGAGTTCAGGGCCGTTTTTGCATTGCACAGCTAGGCGCTGCACGGGGAGTTTGTCGTTATCGTTATCGTTACTTTTATCCTTATTCTTCCGACGCTGCAGTGACAGCGCTTCGTCCTGAATCAAGTTAAAACGGTCGCCGCCTCTCTCGGCGAGTGTGCGATCAAGTACGCTTCCGAGATATTCTCCGTAAACCTTGCGCGGCGGAAAACTGCGCGCTTGCATGGAGGCGTCATAGTTACTTTTCGCCCACTGGAGAAAATCTTCCGGACCGCTGGGGAACGCACCCATTTGTCCGGCGGGCACATTCAGAAGATGAAATCTGTGGGGAGAACGGTAGGCACGACCACGGCCGGGGAGCGAGGTTTGATCGAGGACGGCAATAGACAGGGACGTAGTCCGCCGCAGCAGATGCACAGCGAGCATGGTTCCGCTGAATCCGCCGCCAATAATGAGCACGTCGATTGGGGGATTGACCACGGTTTCTCGCTTTAAATATCTATCACTATTATAGACATTATAGCCAAATGGCAGCAAATTTAAAGCCGTTTGAGTGAGGCACGAATCCCGCGTAAATCTCGCAATAACAGTCGCATTGCGCAGCCAGGACGGAGCGGGCCGACGAAACTGCTGCAAGATGTTTCACTTCGGCAGATGGGCCGAGTTTGGGAGATGAGAACCAAGTTACCGTTCGACCCCGCTTTTGCGCCGAATACTGCGGGAAAATGGGCACTTACGCGGCTGATGTGGTGAAATAGGAACAGGTCAATCGGATGACAATCAGGTCAGTGGCATGGCGCCGCAAAGTAAAAGCCGCGGAGCGGAACGTTCATGGATTGTGGCAAATCCTGAAGGCGGTTGTGTCGACCGACCACCCTCTGCTGGCACATCTGATCCCGATCCGGCGTTGTAACCTGTCGTGCACTTACTGCAATGAGTTCGATGATTTTTCCAAGCCCGTACCGACCGATCAGATGCTCCGGCGGGTCGATCTCTTAGGAAATCTGGGTACTTCCGTGATCACAATCAGCGGCGGCGAACCGCTACTTCATCCGCAACTGGATGACATTATTCACCACATGCGGCGACGCAGGATTGTATCCGGGCTGATCACGAATGGTTACCTACTGACAACCGATCGCATCCAGAAACTGAATCGTTCGGGTCTGGAATGGCTCCAGATTTCGATTGATAACGTGAATCCTGACGACGTTTCCAAAAAGAGTCTGAAGGTACTCGACCGGAAGTTGCAACTGCTGGCCGAGCATGCGGATTTTCACGTGAACATTAATTCCGTAGTCGGCGGAGGAGTGAGCCATCCGCAGGACGCGCTCACCATCGGAAAGCGTGCCTTGGAATTGGGATTCAGTTCGACCGTGGGGATCATCCACGACGGCTCGGGGCAAGTGCAGCCGTTGAACGACGACGAGCAGCGCGTTTACCACGAGATGAAGGGGCTGGAGAAACGCAGCTTTACCCGTGTAAATGCCTTCCAGGACAACATCGCGCTGGGCCTTCCCAATCAGTGGCGCTGTCGCGCTGGAGCGCGCTATCTCTACATTTGCGAGGATGGCTTGGTGCATTACTGCTCGCAGCAGCGCGGCTATCCGGCGATTCCGTTGGAGAAATACACAGTTGCGGATATACGCCGCGAGTTCTATACGGAGAAGTCATGTGCTCCGCATTGCACCGTATCGTGCGTGCATCAGGTGTCGGTGGTGGACGCGTGGCGCGCGCCCCAGGGGCCAGCGCCGGCATCAGGCGCGACGAGTGGACTGGTACACATCGAGTAGCTGTCCGCTTTTAGCGATCATCGGTCAGCCATCAGTCTTCAGGAAAACCTTTCCAGAAGTCTTTCAGGCACAACTTTCGCAAATAGCAGCAGTCTTAAGCTGATGGCTGACGGCTGTCTTAGAAGGTCGTCGCCACCGAGAAGCGGAACGTCTTCCGCGGTTCCAGAAGAGTATATCTGGAGCCTAGGGTGGAGAGGGTTGTGTTGTAGGTATAAAGTCCAGCACCGCTATTCGGGAACATGTTGGGAGTGATCGGCACACTCGGGGCTGCGCTGCCATCAAGACGCAGGGCGTTGTAGGCATAGTAAATGCGGAAGGGCGCATTCACTACTGGAAGCATCGTCTGCAACTCGAGTCCCAGGGACATGCGCGGAACCCAATTGGTGCCAGGAACCGGAGAGAGATTCGGCTGGATAAGGCTTGGGCTCAGCAGTTGCCCACCTGAACAGGCGTAAGCCGTGTTCAACACTGGACATCCGTACAGAGTACTCCGGAGATTGTTGAACTGCACCGGGTTGATCTGTAACTGCGACGGACGCAGGATGGGATCGGTGCCCAAATCCATAAAGGGTGCGATCGCGACCGGCCCGGCGATGGTAATGCGGTATTCGAGGTTGCCGTGAATACTGAAGTCGCCACCGGGGGTCACGAGTTGCGAGTACGGCACCGGGATGTTCCAGCAGTTGCTGGCGCATGATCCGTTGCTGCCGGCTACCACGGGGAACCGTGGATTGGCGGGGACGAATGTTCCATCCGGGTTCCTGAGAGCTACGTTCTGCGTACTGGGCAGGTAGGCGATTGGAGAAACGGTGCGGATATCGAACCCGCGCAAATCGTTTTCGCCACCGAGGTAGGCGCGTTCAAACGGCGGCGCAACGATTCCGCCGTAGCCTGTGATAAAGGAGGCTTGCACGTTATACCCAAGCGCATTGCGGCGCTTTTGCATGGGGAAAAACTGCTTGAACTGGATGATGGGCCGGATGGTGTGAACTGTGCCACCGATGCCAGCAAACTCTCCACCAATAAATAGACTCTTGCCCTTATGAGGCGCATACGACGCGTCGAGGGTATTCATGGTAAAGCTGGGTGTAATTTTGCTGGTGATGATGCCGTCGAGCGCGTTGGGGCCAGTAATTCCACGGAAGTTGAGATTCTCAAACAACAGTTTGGAAGCATTGCTGACCGCAACCAGTGAAGAGCGATCAAAAGAGTAGGCAATGCCAAAGCGCTTGAAAGAATGGCGCAATGGATAGCTCACGCTCATGGTAGCGCCTGTACTCGACTGCGAATAGTTCTGAAGATTTTGCAGGTAGACCGAGGGCAGGTTCAGATTTTGTCCGGTCTGAATGGCATACTGCCGCGCCTGGTCATAGTTGGTCTTGCGGGCGTAGACATTAAAGCCAGCCTGGATTGGCCGGTCAAACAAATAAGGTTGGGTGAATCCGAACACCAAGTCACGCTGGCGGCTGCCGAGACTGGCTTGCACAGAGAGCGTCTCGCCCAATCCAAGGAAATTGTTGGTGGCGTAATTAAGGCCAACGAAAGCGCCGGCTAGGCCGCTGACGCCGCCTTGCAGGCCAATGCTGTTCTTGCCTTTTTCGTGCACCTTTAACGTCAGGTCGACAGTGCCGTTCTTTTCATCGAGGTGGCGTTCGGTGGTATTGGGATCGTCCGGCTTAAGCTGATCGAAATAGCCGAGCTGGTTCAGGCGCATCAGGCTCAGCTCCCAGTACCGTGAGTTATAGATCTGGCCTTCTTCCAGTGCGATTTCGCGCCGTATGACTTTGTCGCGGGTGGTGGTGTTGCCCTCGAATTCGATGCGGCGCACATAGAATTGCTTGCCTTCGTCGACGTCGATTATGAGATCGATGGTCTTTTTTTCATCGTTAAACTTAGTATCCGGAACCGGAGTGAAGTTGATGAATCCAGCTTCGCCGTAGGCTTTCGTCAAGTTTTTGAGACCGGTAGAAACTTTTTCGCGGCTGAAAATATCGCCGTCCTTCATCGGAAAAAGGCTGCGCAAGGCGGCGGTGTTCGAAATCGCTTTGTTGTTCTTGAAGGTGATACTACCCAGCCGGTAACGATCACCCTCGGCAATGGGCATGGTGATATCGACTGATTTCCCCTCTCCGGGCTGGATCCAGGGAATGTGGAAGCCCGTGTGTCCGGTGTCGTAGATTTCGGTTTTCGGATCATCGACCACCACTTTGAAATAGCCACGATCCTGATATGCGGCGCGGACACGTTCGGTATCTTCTTCGAGTTTGGTCGCGTCGTAAGTTTTGGCGAAGATGTTTTCCAGGAAAATGGAGTGTGGGATACCGATGGGCTTGAGGTTCTTCATCGCCGCACGCAGCGTGCGGTCGTTGATGTGTTTGTTGCCGCGGAAGCGGATGTGCCCAACCTTAACCTTGGGACCCTCCTTGATGACAAAAGTGATGCCGATGGCATTGGGAGGAATGGGACGGATCTCGGTGCGGATGGTGGCGAACTGACGCCCGTGCTCGGAGAGCAGTTCTTTCAGGACAACTTCAGCCTTCTTGACCTTCGTGGGGTCGTACTGGCTCTCCACCGAAAGCGCAACCTTGCGTTCCTTGAACCGGTCGAGCACGTCGCTGGTCGAAACTGCATTCAGGCCAAGGTAGTTGATCTCACGGATAGTGGGTCGTTCTTTAAGATAAATGTGAATAATCCAGCCCTTGGGACTCTGTTCGCGTTCAAAGCGGATGTCCTCAAAGTAGCCCGTGTTCCAGAGCGCATTGAAGTCGCGCTCGATGGCAGCGGGGTCATAGACGTCACCGACTTTACTGAAAATACGTGCTTTAACCGTGTCGGCCGGAATACGGCGGTTGCCGTGGACGACGATGCCGACAATCAAGTCCTGCTGGCCGAAAACCGGAGCAGTCAGAAGCAAAAGTGCCAGCAAACCGAGCAGAGTATTCCAGACAGAACTATGCCTCCAAACCCTTGTAGTGGAGGAAGATGGAGACCAGGAAGAGAGTCTCTGCGGGCCCATGTCGTGGCCATGCCGCGGGGCGCGCACAGGGATAGCATGATGACGACGATGAATCGCAACTACCTCGAAAAACTAGAGTTAGGAAAACGGTAATTATACGGTAGAGAGTGAGAACCGTCCAAGGCAGGGCCAAATTTCTTCCCTGGGAGTCACGCCCGAAAAAGTTCTACTTCAACACAGACGGAATAAAACGTGGCCGCGTTGCCCACGTCGGTAAGTTTTTCTGAGGTTAGCACATTTATATTTCCTCCGCTGAGACCAGTCGACGACCGAAGCCGGCCAAATCGATGACGGAATCGGACCCAATCGCGCTTGAAAAACGGACACTCGTCCGCTTGGCCCTATGCGCTGCGAGGATGGTACATCCGAGTGGTGTCAGCGATCTGGCGCCATGCTATCGTGCGCTTATCGCCACCCTGAATTCGACATTCTTCTGGAGTCTTCAATGCGATTATTTCTCTCCTCGTGGCTTGCGATTGTTCTTTTTGGTGCGGCGCTTCATGCGCAGACCGGATGCAGCGGCATGGGTCTCGGAATCGGCGCGAGTCTGAATGGTTTCATCCCATTTCCTGCCGAGAACCTCTGGAATCAGAACATCGCCAGCTCGCCTGTCGATCCTAATTCGGACTCAATCATTAATTTCATCGGCACGAATACGCCGCTGCATCCGGATTTCGGTTCGGGCCTTTACGCCAAACAGTCGATTGGAATTCCTTACATCGTGGTGAGCGGCACGCCGCTGGTGAAAATCAATTTCACGGCCTACGGCGACGAGAGCGATCCCGGACCGATGCCGGTTCCTGCGGACGCGCCGATCGAGGGCTATCCGAAGCCTGGCAGTGGCGACCGGCATGTGCTCGTCCTCGATCGTGATAACTGCTGGCTCTACGAGCTCTACGATTCACACATGCTCAAGAACGGAAACTGGGACGCCGCATCGGCCGCTGTGTGGGATTTGTTAAATGGTGAGCAAAGACCATATACGTGGACATCAGCCGATGCAGCGGGCCTACCGATTTTTCCCGGCCTGGCACGCTATGACGAGTATGCTGAGGGTGCGATTCAGCATGCGTTACGCTTCACGCTGCAGTACAGCCAGGCGGCGTTCACGCCTCCGGCAAGCCACTGGGCGGCAAACTCTACGAATCCTTACGCGGCTCCTATGGGCATGCGTTTGCGCCTAAAAGCGAGCTACGACATCTCGGGATTTCCTGCGCAATCGAAAGTGATTCTGACGGCATTGCAACAGTACGGAATGATCATGGCTGACAACGGCAGCTCAATGTTTGTCAGTGGAGCTCCGGACAGCCGCTGGGACAATGACGACCTTGGCGCGCTGAAGCAGGTTCCTGCATCGGCATTTGAAGTTGTGCTGATGAATCCGATCTATACGGCAGCTAACATTCCGCAGGGAGCCAACCCAACCATCACCAGCTTCACGGCCAGCCCGCAGAGCGTCGCGCCGGGATCGCCAGTAACGTTAAGCTGGAACGTCACCAACGGTGAATACAATATCATTTCGCCACAGATTGGAGTCATGCGGGGAACTTCTGCCACAGTAGTGCCGACAAAAACGACAATTTACACGCTCTATTCAACGAACCAGTATGGACGGACAACGGCTACGGTAAAGGTGACGGTGAAATAGTGTTTCACCGGTCGGGATGAGGCTTGTCCCGTCTCCCGCGGCGAGCGGAGACGCGGTGTGTCGAGGGAGACACGGCAAGCCGCGTCTCTACTACACATTTATTTGAACTCCAAAACTTCTTTTTCTTTACCTTTGCTCATTTCTTCCATCTTCTTGATTTCGTCGTCGGTGAGCTTCTGGATTTCGTCCATGGCCCGTTTCTCGTCGTCCTCGGAAAGCTTCTTGTCTTTCAACGCTTTTTTGATCGAATCGTTGCCATCACGCCGCACATTGCGAATCGCGGTACGATGCTCTTCGAGAATCTTGTGCAGATGCTTGACCATGTCTTTACGGCGGTCTTCGGTCAGCGCGGGTACGGGCACACGTACCAGCTTGCCATCATTCATGGGGTTGAGGCCGAGATCGGCGCCGCGGATCGCCTTTTCGATCACGGCAAGCTGCGACGTATCGAAAGGCTGCACGGTGATCATCTGCGGCTCGGGCGCATGAATCTGGGCAACCTGGTTGAGCGGCATCTGCGAACCGTAGTAGTCGACGGTGACAGTGTCGAGCATGTGAATGTTGGCCCGCCCAGTGCGCGTGGCGGCCATCTCGCGGCGGAAGTCTTCCACTGCTTTATCCATGCGGGTTTTGAGTTGGGCAAAAACTTCTTTCAGGGCAGGATGAGCCATAGCTCGGGGCTCCTAGAATATCGAGATCAAAACTGTAGATTATAGCAAGGCTTAGGTTAGAGGTTGGAGGTCAGATTTCGATAGTCCCTAGACTTGCGTCGATGACCGCCGACGCTTCAGGTACATCAGGACGTTTGCAAAGGCAAGTAGGAAGACTCCGCACCCGAGAATTATCTTCGGCGGGTATCCCCTGAAGTAGCACCACATCAAGCTTACAACGATGGCAACGTTGACAATGATGGCTCTATTTCGTTCCGTCATTTTCTCGCTCATGCCAACAGTTCCTTCCAGATCACATCAAAAACCTCTGACCTTACGCTACGCGCTAACCAGCGAACCGATCTTTTCACCGAGCACCACGCGGCGAATATTGCCATGATGGTTCAGGTTGAAAATGATGATGGGTAGATTGTTATCCTTGCACAAAGAGATCGCGGTCGAGTCCATCACCTTGAGGCCCTGCTTCAGCACGTCCATATAAGTGAGGGTGTCGAACTTTTTCGCATCCTTCACCTTCATCGGATCGGCGTCATAGATGCCATCGACTTTAGTTGCTTTGAGAATGGCATCGGCCTTGATTTCCATGGCTCGCAACGAAGCGGCTGTGTCGGTCGAGAAATAGGGATTGCCCGTGCCACCGGCGAAGATGACAACGCGCCCTTTTTCCAGATGCCGGATGGCGCGCCGCCGGATAAAGGGCTCCGCAACCTGGTTCATCTCAATGGCCGTCTGCACACGGGTGAAGACATTCTGCTTTTCAAGAGCATCCTGTAGCGCGAGTGCGTTGATGACGGTGGCCAGCATGCCCATGTGATCGGCAGAAACGCGATCCATATCTTTGGCTTGGTCGGCAACGCCACGAAAGAAATTGCCGCCGCCGACGACGATCGCCATCTGAATGCCGAGATTGTGCACGTCGGCGAGCTCAGCCGCAACTTCATGAATGCGTTTGGTATCGATACCGAAGCCTTGCGTCGCGGCAAGGGCTTCACCGGAGATTTTAAGCAGGATGCGCTTGAAGATCGGTGCAGACATGACAGGGTGATCCTTCGCTTCGCTCAGGATGACAATCAGGTACAAGGAAGCATAAATCAAAAGGGGCGCCGCAGCGCCCGCTCTTATTCGGCTGCTATTTAGCAACCGGAGCAGATGCCTCGCCGGCATCGCCGTCAGGGCTGCTGGTGACAAAAGCGACGGTGGCGGTAGCGTCTCCCACCTTGAAGCGGGCGAAGCGGCGCACAGCAATGTTCTCGCCGAGTTTGCCGATCTTGGCGGCAATCAGCTGCGAGATGCTCATGGTCTGGTCTTTGATGAAGGGCTGCTCGAGCAGGCAGACCTCTTCGTAGAATTTTTCCATCTTGCCAGCTACCATTTTTTCGACGATGGCAGGAGGCTTACCACTGGCAGCGGCCTGCGCGCGGTAAATGTCCTTTTCGCGCTCGAAAGCTTCGGGTGTGACGTCTTCTTTGCGGACGAACTTGGGATCGCTCGCCGCAATGTGCATGGCGATGTCGTGGACCAGCTCTTTGAAGTCCTCGGTGCGCGCCACGAAATCGCTCTCGCAGTTGACCTCGACGAGCACTCCGATCTTGCCGCCGGCGTGAATGTAGTGGCCCACTGAACCTTCGCTGGTCACACGGGTTGCCTTCTTGGCAGCCACGGACACACCCTTCTTACGCAAAAGAACAATCGCCTGCTCCAGATCGCCTTTCGCTTCGGTCAAAGCATGCTTGCAGTCCATCATGGGTGCTCCGGTTTTTTCGCGGAGATCTTTCACTTGCGCAGCAGAAATGTTTGCCATAGTCGTGCTCATTAAGGTTTTTTCCTTCGTGAAACTTGCTGTTATAAAACTCGACCCGCGCACAGACCGGCTGCGCGGGTCAGATGTGATGGTCGCAATTCGTCAACAGTTAGAACCGGCGCGTCTCCGCCTGCAGCTCGTCGACGTCTTCGGTGGCGGGTGATGGACGCTTGCGCGTTCCCTTGCCCAGCACGTCTTCCATGCGAATCTCTTCGCCTTCAGGAGCCGCGGCGTCGAGACCCGCGCCGTCAACTCCAGCGGGAGCTGCAGTCGCTCCATCGGCTGCAACAGCAGCAAACAGCTCTTCAGCCGCCGGATCCGCAACCGCTGTCTCAGGCTCGGCCACTGCCTGAATATCCGCCATCTGCTTGTCGTCGCGAGCATGGACGCCTTCGGCAATCGACTCCGATATTTTCGACGTGAACAAACGAATTGCCCGCAGCGCGTCGTCGTTGCCTGGGATCACGTAATCGACTTCACTAGGATCGCAGTTCGTATCGACAACAGCGACCACAGGAATGCCCAGCTTGCGCGATTCGCGTACTGCAATCTGCTCTTTATTCGAATCGATCACGAAGATCGCATCCGGCAACCGCGTCATGTTCTTGATTCCGGCAAGGTTTGCCTGCAGATGCTTGCGCTCGCGCTCGAGCTTGATCACTTCTTTTTTCGGAAGCAGATCGTAACGGCCATCCGTGGCCATTTCATCGAGCTCTTTGAGCCGCTTCACGGATTTCTGGACCGTGATCCAATTCGTAAGCAGGCCGCCCAGCCAGCGCTGGTTTACGTAGTACATCGAGCAGCGCTGCGCCTCTTCGGCAATCGCGTCCTGTGCCTGACGCTTGGTGCCCACGAAGAGGATGATTCTGCCCTCGGCAGCCAGATCCTGAACGAACTTCGACGCCTCCTTGAACATCTTCAGCGTCTTCTGCAAATCGATAATGTAGATACCATTGCGCTCACCAAAGATGTACTCCTTCATCTTTGGGTTCCACCGCTTCGTCTGGTGCCCGAAGTGAACGCCCGCTTCGAGCAACTCCTTCATCGTAATGTTTGCCAATCAACCTCCTCAGTTGGTCTGCATCCGGACACTAAGAGGCCCCGGATTGCCATTCCCGTCCACCCCATCTCGGGGAGGTGGGGGGATGAATTTGTGAAACAGCTGACAGCCATCGGCTCTCAGCCTTCAGCTAAAACAAAACCTTAACGCTTGCTGAACTGGAAGCGCTTGCGTGCGCCCTTCTGTCCATACTTCTTGCGCTCTTTGGCACGCGGGTCACGCGTTACCATACCTTCGCTCTTGAGCTTCCCGCGCAACTCAGCGTTGAACAGCATCAAGGCACGCGTGATGCCCAGACGAACGGCGTCGGCCTGGCCGGCAACTCCGCCGCCGCACACATTCGCCAGCACATTGAAGGTCGCCGAAGTGTCGGTCGAGACCAGCGCACGCTTCGCCGCGATGCGCTGCGAGGGCGTCACAAAGTATTCATCGAACGACTTGCCGTTGACCTTAAGCTCGCCGCTGCCGGGACGAAGAAAAACGCGCGCAATCGCCGTCTTGCGGCGTCCAGTTCCGTAGTATTGAACAATCTCAGCCATTTAAGTTCAGCACTCAGCCGTCAGCCGTCAGCTAACCCAGGTGCTTATCACCTTTCAAAATTTTCTTCGTCTCAGCCTCTAAGAACCGAGACCTGACACCTTACTTATCTACGCGAAAACTTTTTCTTCCGGCTTTTGCGCGTCATGCGGATGCTTATCGCCGCGATAAACCTTCAGCTTCGTAAACATCTGTTTCCCCAGTTTGTTCTTGGGGAGCATGCGTGCCACCGCATCTTCAATAATCAGCTCCGGCTTGCGCACCAGTCGTTTCTTCATCTCTTCGGAGCGGATTCCGCCCGGATACCCGGTGTAGTGGTGATACATCTTCTGATCCGCCTTCATGCCAGTGATCTTGACCTTGTCGGCATTGATGACCACGACATGATCACCAGTATCGATAAACGGTGTGTACTGCGGATTCTCTTTGCCCATCAAAATACGTGCTACGCGTGAGGCAAGGCGTCCAAGCGCGAGTCCGCTCGCATCCACCACAAACCACTTACGCGCAATATCCCCCTCTTTGGGGAAATAGGTTGACATCGGAAATCTCCCAGAAAGTTAAAAGAACGCAACAAACGACGAAGACCGCTGAGTGCCCTGATTAATAATTATCCACGCAGAACGCGCGCTAGGTGTTCCCGGCGGGCAGCCGCAGGACTTCCACTTCACTTGCAAAGACCTCTAGGATAGCCCAGCCTCAACAAGCTTGTCAACGAAGAGGTTCAGCGCCAAGGGGTTAACCAATTTCATCTTCATCGGTGGAGCCACGGGCGCCTCGCCCGTCCAGCCGAGCGCAGCTCGTCAGTTGCCCGCATCTACAACAGCTCCAACTTACTTACCACCCACCGACTGCAGGCAACGCCCGTAAAGCTCGAGCAGATGTGAGGCATAGTCCTCAGGCTTAGCCGCCGCACCGCTGCCCTGGAACCCAACTCCAGTCCCAGTAGTTTTGCCATAGCCGGTAGTCATGGCGATAAATTTCATGAGGTCCAACGCGATGTCTTCATCGCGGCGGGAGCCAAGAGGAAGACCGGGCATTTCCATGATACAAACTCCTCGTGAAAGTGTGATGCAAAGTGTAATGCGCCGGTTCTACCGGCCTTGACGCGATCATAGCAGAAGCGCCGCGCATGAAGCTAAGCTGGCATCGATGATGATGCAGACACCTCTTTTTCGCCAGTTTTGTGGCAGCTCCTCGCTATAATCAGTGCCCGTGAGATTCAACCTAAAAGGAGCCTTTGAATCAATCCTGCGATGGGGCGAGGCTCCCGACAAACACGGCAATGATCACGTCTCGATGGTGCTTTTGCTACGCGAACCGACGTTTTCAACACTGGACCAACTTCGATCAGCGGCAGAAAGGGCTTTTGGCACTTCATTTACAGGAGACAAAGAGTCGCGGCACTACGTAATTCAAGTCGTCCTGTTCACCGTAATGAAAGCTGGCCCACACACGCTTAGCTTTATGAACTACGCAAAGCCCTACGGCGACGATTCTCCCAACTTTGGGAGGTCATTGCCAAAGGCAAGTCAGCGGCAAGCGTGGGCTGAACACACAGCATGGACGGCAGTGGATTATGTAAAAGGTAATGCCGATCTTGAACTTGAGTATGCTGTGCTCGCAAAGCTCTGCTATGAAATGCTTGATTGGCAATTGCGTTGGTCTATACGTGCCGGGAAAGCGGACTTTTATTCCCAACGATGAGTGGCTCCTAGAGTATTTGCAGCGGGTCGCGGAGGCGCGCCCCCTCGGCGTTACGCCCAACAAGACGTCGAATTAGCCCTCGATAGGACTGCGTCGTAAGTTCGTTGCAGGAAATATCGCCGTTACGCCACTAACGGTCAAACTGGCCTATAAGGAGATCCTACCCAACCTCGACCAGCCCATAACTCATCGCCCAGCGCGATCGCATCTCTCTCAACGCCCGATCGATCTCCTCTTTCGATACTTCAGAATTCGGCCCCGAGATTACAAATGCAGCCTCACGCTTGGCCGCTTCCAGCAATTCGCGATCGCGGATGATATTCGCTACGCGAAAACTAGGAATGCCCGCCTGCTTCGTTCCAAAAAATTCGCCCGGACCGCGCAGTTCAAGATCAAGTTCCGCGATCTGAAACCCGTCATTCGATCGCACCATGGCGTCCAGACGCCGTTCGCCTTCTTCGGAAACCTTGCCACCGCGCATGAGCACACAATAAGATTTCGCCGCGCCGCGTCCGATGCGTCCGCGCAACTGGTGGAGCTGCGCCAATCCAAAGCGGTCGGCATGTTCGATCACCATGACAGTCGCGTTCGCGACATCGACGCCGACCTCAATCACCGTGGTCGCAACCAAAATCTCAATCTTGCCTTGCTGAAACTCACGCATGACATGTTCTTTTTCGTCAGCGTCCAAACGGCCATGCAGTAATCCGACGTGCAGGTTAGGAAAAATCTTTTCCCGCAACTGCCGATGCATCTGCTGCGCAGCTTTCAATTCCCGTTCTTCGTTCTCCTCAATTACCGGATAAACCACATAAGCCTGGTGTCCGGCGGCGATTTGCTTGCGGACGAAGTCCCACACTTCAGGCGCGCGCTCGTCGGGGAGCGAGCGGGTAACAACTGGCGTGCGACCTGGCGGGAGCTCGTCGAGCACCGAGAGGTCGAGGTCACCGTAAAGTGTAAGAGCCAGCGTGCGCGGAATCGGCGTAGCCGTCATCACCAGCACGTCCGGCTCTGCTGCCTTCGATGCATCGTCCGATTTCCGCATCAGCTTCAGCCGTTGCATTACGCCAAAGCGATGTTGCTCGTCGACTACGACCAGCCCCAGATTTTCGAATTCGACGCGATCCTGAATTAGCGCATGAGTCCCGATAATGAGTTGCGCGTTGCCTTGCGCAATGTGGCGACGGATATCGCGTTTACGATCCTGCTCGAGCGAGCCAGTTAAGAGCACGATGCGGTAGCCGGCGCGTTCCAGAATCTGGCGCGCGGAAAAATAATGTTGCTGCGCCAGAATTTCCGTGGGAGCCATCAATGCGACCTGGTATCCGTTTTCAATGGCGATGATCGCTGCCTGAAAAGCGACAATCGTCTTTCCCGATCCCACATCACCCTGCAACAGACGCCGCATCGGCCACGGCGCCTGCATGTCGGTCGCGATTTCCTTCAGCACACGCTTCTGCGCTGCCGTCGGATGAAACGGCAGTATCTTCTTTATGGCCTCGCGAACATTACCATTGAGCTGAAACGCGATTCCGGTTTGCGCCTTCTGTTCGCGCCGCTTGAGTTCCAGGCCCAGCTCGATGAAGAATAGTTCATCGAAGATCATTCTTATATGCGCCGGAGTGCGTGACGATTGCAGATCGTTGAAGCTTTCGCCCGCATCCGGCCAGTGAACTGCGAACAAGGCTTCACGCGGAGACACCAGACTCAAATGCGCACGCACCGCCGCCGGAATCGGATCCTGAGGTTCAGAAAGGACATCGGGCCCAAGATTTTCCAGCGTCCATCGGATAATCCGCCGAAACCAGCGCGGCGTGAGCTTGCCCTGGCCGGTCGATTCATAGATCGGGACAATCCGCCCGATCTCGAGCGACGCTGCCGCCTTTTTCTCAGCCTCGTCAGCCCCACCTTCTTCATTAATGTCGCCAAGAATCTCAAACTGCGGCTGCATGATTTGCAGGTGGCAATCGCGATCTTCTTCGACCTTGCCGTAGAGCGCGACCATCTGTCCTGCCTGGAAGCGGTCTTGAAGATAAGCGGCATTGAACCACAGGCACTTCAACTTAGTACGTCCTTGGCCGACCGTCAGTTGAAAGATGGGCATGCGGCGCGTGCGAAACAGCCCGGAGTTGCGGACTTCGGCAATCACCGTCGCCATCTCTCCAGCGCGCAATTCGGCAACGGACCGGGGGTTGAGCCGGTCTTCATAGCGAAAAGGCAGGTAGTGCAGCAGGTCGTCAACCGTCCGAATGCCCTTGGCGGCAAGCACTTCGGCCAGGCGCGGGCCGATGCCTTTCACATACTGCACTGGAGTGGAGGGTTCCAGCATCTTAAGCGATGGTAGCAGGCGATGGTAGCGGGAGACATCAGCAGGAGCGGAGGATAGCCTTGGACAAGACCCCGGCCAAGAACAAAACCGGCAATAAAACGGTGAACAATTTCGTCGACGCGCTGACGGCGGTCCTCGCCGGCAATGCGATCTACTACCTGCTCATGCCACATCTGCCGAGGGTTGCGCGCCACTCGCTCTTCAAGGAGGACTGGGGATTGCTGCTGGATTTCGCGATCTGCACCGTGATTTTTGCAGGCGTGAAGTATCTGAGACGGGATGAAGATCAGGAATGAAGAGGCGGATCAAGTAAACTCAACGCGTCATGTTAGCGCGCCTCTCATGCTGAAGCCGCGAGAATTAATTGCCGGACTGGCCCCGTACCGCTCGCCCATCGTGAGCCGCGCCGGACTGAGCCTCGATCTCAACGAGAGCATGGCCGGGTGCTCGCCGCGCGTGCTAGCGCGCCTGCATTCTCTTTCCGCCAAAGATGTGTCGCTCTATCCTGAGCGTGAGGTTGGAGAGCGACTGGTAGCGAATTTTCTCGGCGTAACACCCGAGCAAGTATTACTTACCAACGGAATGGATGAGGCGTTATCGCTGCTCTTTACAACTTACCTCAACCCTGACGATGAACTCCTTTTTGCCGACCCGACCTTCGTGATGTATCCAATGCTAGGCGAGGCGCTCGGTGCCCGCTTAGTGCGCCAGCAGTCAGGCGAAGACCTCGCGCTTCCTGTTGCTGATTTGCTGGCTCGCATCTCAGCGCACACGCACGTCGTTGCAATCGCAAATCCCAACAATCCCACCGGATTAGCAGCCTCGCCCGCCGATTTACTGAAGATCACAGAATCGGCGCCCGACGCGGCAGTGTTGATCGACGAAGCCTATTTCGAGTTTCAAAGCGAAGAGTTTTGTGGTGGGACACTGCTACCGGCCCTGGCGAGCCATCCAAACCTGTTTGTAGCGCGAACATTTTCCAAGGCCTACGGTTTAGCCGGACTCCGTCTCGGAGTTTTGGTTGGGGACCCCGAACAAATCGGCTACATCCGCCGACTCAGCGAACCATTTAATGTGAGTTCTTTGGCGCTCGCTTGTGTCGAAGAGGCGCTGGCGGATCAGGCCTTCGTGCGTGAACACGTAGCGCAAGTGAAGCAGGGCCGCGAGCAGCTGGCGCAATTATTCCAAGAACTTGGCCTGCGCTTCTGGCCGAGCCGGACGAACTTTGTTCTGGTGCGAGTCGGTGCCTCGACGCAGGTATTTGTGGAGTCGATGCAGCGTCGCGGCATTCTAGTGCGCGATTCATCGGCCAACCCCGGCTGCGAAGGATGCGTCCGCATCACTGTCGGCACGCCCGAACAGATGGATAAAGTATTACGGGCAATTCGCGAGGCCGTTGCCGAAACTCGACGCTGACCGGGAGAGCCGGCCGTCCCCGCCCAAGATACTGCCAGCATCTCTCAAGGACGGGCGAGATGCCCGTCGCTCCACGAATCCCCAGACGTGCAACCGACCCGCTCGTTGAGGCAACATATCTCCATGATTACGATTCTGCTCTTAACGTTCTCTAACATCTTCATGACCTTCGCCTGGTACGGACACCTCAAGTATCGCGAGGTGCCGCTGTTCAAGGTCATCATCATCAGTTGGCTCATCGCCTTCGCAGAATACTGTTTTCAGGTGCCCGCCAACCGCATCGGCTCCTACGAGTTCACAGCGGCGCAACTGAAGACGATCCAGGAGGTCATCACCCTGACCGTATTTTCGGTCTTCTCGGTTCTCTATCTCAAAGAACCGCTGAAGTGGAACTACTTCGTCGGCTTCGCCATGATCATCGGCGCCGTCGCCGTCATTTTCAAGAAATGGTAGGCCCGGCAAAACACTCCCCCTCGCCGCGAACCCTGCGGGGCCTCGATTGGCTTAATTTTCTTCTCGCCGACGTGCAGACGGGAGTAGGGCCATTTCTCGCAATCTACCTTGCCGGCTACAAGTGGAATGAAGAACGCGTTGGGCTCGCCCTTACCATTGGGGGCATCGCAGGAATCCTTGCGCAAACGCCTGCGGGCGGGCTGGTTGACTTTCTGCGAGCGAAGCGAGCGCTGATCGGTGCGGCCGTGGGCGCACTGGCTGCAGGGGCTCTGCTGATCGCTTTGTTTCCGTCCTTCTGGCCCGTCATGGCCGCGCAGGTTTTAATCGGAAGCACGTCCAGCGTCTTCATCCCAGCCATCTGCGCCATGTCGCTCGGGATCGTAGGACGCGCCGCCTTTGACGTCCGCCAGGGTCGCAACCAGACGTTCAACTCGGCAGGGAACGTTGTTGCCGCCGTGTCCATGGGCTTGCTTGGCTACTTCGTTTCCAATCGCAGCATCTTTTTCTTCGTCGCGGCTTTCGCGATCCCCACGATCATGGTCCTGCTTCTGATCCGACCCGGCGAGATCGACTATGAGCTCGCTCGCGGTGCAAGTGACGGCGAAAAAAGCGGCAAAGCGGAAAGCGTCCGAGTGCTGTTTCAGGATCGCCCGCTCGTGATCTTCCTCGTCTGTGCCGTGATGTTCCATTTTGCAAATGCAGCGATGCTACCGCTGCTCGGCGAGATGCTGGCCCAGGGCCGGGGACGAAGTTCGATGCTCTTCATGTCAGCCTGCGTAGTAACAACCCAGTTCGTCGTCACGCTGATTGCGTCCTGGTCAGGGCGCATGGCCGGAACCTGGGGTCGAAAGCCGCTTCTGCTGATCGCCTTCGCCGTGCTTCCGATTCGTGGCGTCCTTTACACCCTTACATCCAATACGGCATTGCTAGTGGCGATACAGATCATGGACGGCATTGGGGCGGGAATTTTCGGCGTTGTGTCCGTGCTCGTGATTGCCGATCTGACGCGCGGTACCGGCCGGTTCAATCTCACGCTGGGAGCGATCACCACTGCGGTCGGTATTGGCGCGGCTCTGAGCCAGTTCATCGCCGGGAGTATCGTACATCACGTAAGTTTTCGCGCCGGCTTCCTCTTCCTCGCGGGAGTGGCGCTAGCAGCGTTCGCTATTCTCCGCTTCTTGATGCCAGAGACCCGCAACATCCGGTTGGCAACCGAATGACAGCACAGCGCGCATCGTCGTCACTCAAATCGTCTTCGCAAATGATGTTCGGGACGACGGCAGTATGCTGCCGATGCTGTTTCCCGTATCATAGAGAGTTTTCTGCACGAAAAGCTAAAGGCTAAGTGCTCAATGCTGATCTTTCGCAAGCCTCTTCCGAATATCGAGCATCCCGAAATGCCGGCCGATGTAGTTATCGTTGGTGGAGGGCCCGCCGGCATGGCCTGCGCGTTGCGACTATCGCAGCTGATCGATGATCACAACGGGCGACATCCGGAATCCTTGCTCAGCAAAGAAAATATCTACGTGCTCGAAAAAGCGCGCGAGGCCGGGCAGCACTGTCTTTCCGGCGCACTCCTCGATCCGCGCTCCATGAAAGAACTTCTGCCTGGGTTCGAAAACGAGGCTCCGCTCGACGCAGTGGTCCACAAAGAAGCGGTCTACTTCCTGACGCGCACCGGACATCACAAACTTCCTCTGACTCCTCCGCCACTACAAGATCACGGCAACTACGTCATCTCGATCAATCGTTTCGTGAAGTGGCTGGCGGGCAAAGTCGAAGAAGCAGGGATCACAATCTTCACGGGCTTCGCGGGTTCGGAACTGCTTTATGACAAAGAGAGAAACGTCGATCGTGTAATCGGCGTACGCACCGACGACAAAGGCGTTGACAAACGGAACCAGCCGAAATCAAATTTCGAGCCTGGCTATGACATCAAAGCAAAGGTCGTTGTGCTCGCCGAAGGTACCCGCGGGTCTCTCACCAAGCAACTCATCCAGAAATTCGACCTGATGAGAGACCGTAACCCGCAGACCTATGGAGTAGGAGTAAAGGAGTTGTGGGAGGTCCCACCGGGCCGCATCGAGGCCGGCGAAGTCATCTACACCATGGGCTATCCGCTAACGACGAAAGAGTATGGCGGAGCCTGGATCTACGGCTCTAAAGACAACATAGTCTCGCTCGGCTTCGTCACTGGACTCGATTATCACGATCCGCGTCTCGATCCGCAGCATGTACTCCAGACATTCAAGCAGCATCCTCTTATTGCGAAGCTGCTCGACGGCGGCAAGATGATTCGCTACGGAGCCAAGTCGCTTCCCTACGGTGGATGGTGGTCGCTCCCTCCCCTCGGTGGAGATGGATGGATGATCATCGGAGACTCCGCGGGCTTCCTGAATTCCGCGCGCCTCAAAGGAATTCATCTGGCAATCAAGAGCGGCATGTTGGCCGCTGAGACTGCGTTCGAAGCGCTGGTGAAATCCGATTCATCGGCCGCAACTTTAGGCAAGCTGCAACGCCGCGTCGAAACCAGTTGGATCCACGATGAGCTCTGGCCGGTGCGGAACTTTCATCAGGGATTCGAAAAAGGCATGGCTGCTGGCATGGTCAACACGATGCTGCAGGAACTTTTCGACGGTGGACTCCGCAACCACGTCCCTTCGCATCCCGGATACGAGAACCTGACCCCGCTCGCCAATCTTCCTGCCGATGGAGGCCCGGAAGCGCGTCTGCTCGGCCCCGTCAAAGGCGATGGCAAACTGACCTTCGACAAACTCACGGACCTCTATCATTCCGGCACCAAGCATGAAGAAGATCAGCCGGCGCATTTGCTGATTCACGACACCAATGTTTGCAATGATCGTTGCGTAAAGGAGTTCGGCAACCCATGCCAGAATTTTTGCCCAGCCAACGTCTACGAAATGCTGGATGACTCAGCCGCTCCCAATGGCAGGCGCATCAGCCTGAATGCCGCGAACTGCGTGCACTGCAAAACGTGCGACATTCAGGATCCCTACCAGATCATTACGTGGGTTCCACCCGAGGGTGGTGGTGGCCCGAATTATGACGGCATGTAATCGCTCGCGTTCCGATCGAGCGCAGCAATCCAAATACACTACTTCGAATACTTACGGAGGTTGCATGACGCGAAGAAAATTCTGGGCGCGAATTCTAGCTGTTGCCATCTCCTTCAGTGCAGCATCGATCGCACAGACTGTGCACACCCCGGTGCCACAGCAGCCGAGTCATTTTGATCAATGGCGCAATTCCCGTGTGTCCCTTTATATGAATGACTTTGGCGAGCTCTCCACATTCAGGGACGAAAACGCGGCCCTGAAGCCCCCGGCGTCCACGGAAAAACGCGTTATATTCTTCGGAGATTCCATCACCATTGGCTGGCCCCTACCGGAATATTTTCCGGGGAAGCCTTACATCAACCGTGGTATTAGCGGTCAGACTACGGCGCAGATGCTGGTGCGTTTCCGTCAGGATGTGATCGGCCTGCAACCAAAGGCAGTTGTTATTCTGGCGGGCACCAACGACATCGCTGGCAACACTGGTCCAACTCGCATCGAGGATATCGAGGCAAACTATACCTCGTTCGCGGAGTTAGCTCGCGCTGCCGGCATCGCCGTGGTGTTCTCATCCGTGCTGCCGGTGCACAATTACACCCCGGAGTCGCAGGAATTTTTTGCGCAGCGCCCAACAGAGAAGATCGTCGAACTAAACCGCTGGCTGAAGGCATACTGCACTGCCCACGACTGTATCTATCTCGATTACTTCAGCGTGATGGTCGACAAGAACGGCTTACTTGAGAAGGATCTGGCGAAAGACGGCCTGCATCCGAACAAGGCGGGATACACGTTGATGGCGCCCTTGGCAGAAGCGGCAATCAGCCAGGCAGTGGGGCCAGCGAACTAGTTAGGAACGTGAAATAACCCACTTTTGCAGCCACCAAACGCCATGCTCCGTCAATTCCGGGAGCTACGGGAGGCTAACTAACATGCCCACAGCTTCAACTAGCCCCACTGTCTCCCCGGGTATATACTGCTCCCGTCACTTTCGCAGTAACCCGGCTATGACCGGCACGGGGCACATTTCTCATATTTCATACCGCTCCGTGAATAGAACGCTGGCGCAGGGATTTTATTTCATTTGCCCTGAGCGACCGGCGGTGGGCGGGAATCGCTCAAGCGGTGCCTCCCCCGAGAGAGGTTTTACTTGTGGACGTCATATTTATTCGTCTTCTGCTCGTTCTCATCGTCGCTGTTATCTGCTTCTTTATCGATCCGTTTAACCTGCCCAGGAACCTCGACGCCGCCGTTGGCCTGCTGATCGGCGTCATCATAATCGTCTTCGAGTGGAGACTGCGCGTGATGAGCCTGAAACGGCTGATCGGCGCCGCCATTGGAAGCGTACTCGGTATCATCGGCGCTTATCTCTTCGCCCTCGTCATTCGGAACAGCATTCCTCCCGGACACATGCAAAGCTTCCTGCAGATCATGGTCATGCTGGTCATGGCATATGTGGGATTGGCCGTCGGCGCTAACAAAGGCGACCTACTCAATCTAGCCGCACTGGGCGGAATCTTTGGCGGTGAAAAGTCAGGCAAAAAGAGTTACAAGATTCTCGACACCAGCGTCATCATCGACGGCCGGATCGCCGACATCGCCGAAACCGGCTTCCTTGATGGACTCATCGTGATCCCGCAGTTCGTTCTCCGCGAATTGCAGCTGGTCGCGGATTCCGCGGACTCGCTCAAGCGGAATCGCGGACGCCGAGGACTCGACATTCTGCAGCGCCTCCAGAAAACAGCTTCAGTGCAAATTCAAATCGTGGAAGACGACTTCCCGAGCGTCCGCGAAGTTGACTTAAAGCTCATCGAACTCGCCAAGCTTTATGAAGGAAAGATCCTCACCAATGATTTCAATCTGAACAAAGTTGCCCAGTTACAAGGCGTCGCTGTGCTTAACATCAACGAACTGGCCAACTCGCTTAAGCCGATCGTGCTGCCTGGGGAGATCATGCGGGTATTTATTCTGAAAGAAGGCAAAGAGTACAACCAGGGCGTAGCTTATCTGGACGACGGCACCATGGTGGTCATCGATAACGCGCGTAAGATGATCGGCAAGACCATCGATATCTCAGTAACATCCGTCCTTCAAACGACCGCCGGCAAGATGATCTTCGGTAAATGGGACGAGCGTAGCACCAGCCGTCACGACTCCAAATCGCCGCCTCCTGTAACAGCGCCTCCGGTGTCAGGAACCGGCGGTCCGCCCTCGGACCCGGCAAAAAAACAAACACCGGCCGTTGCTGACCGCGCCGCCGATTAGGCTCGGAGCTCAAGACACCAACCTGATTTACTCGACAATTGCTTGCATCCCTTGTGAGCAGTCGCATACGCCCACGCCTGTAGGAGTTGCGAGGCCTGACCATCGGTTGCCCTCGCAGGGGATCGTCCTTTGGTAACACGATAGTAACCTGCCGAAGCTGATAAACCTTTGTGGAACAGCAACTAGCGAATAATCTCCACACATCCGGACTCCCACCTCGGAGAGCCCGGCTCACAAACATCAGTGCTCACAGGTTAACGGGAAAATTTTCCCTGTTTCCACAAATTTCGAATGCTTTAAGGAGCTGATTCATGAGTAGTAGTCGTTTAATGACGTCCACTCGAATGATCGCGGGCTTGCTGGCTGGCCTTATGTTCGCGATCGTAGCTGTTCCACTGGGTGCCGAAACCGTACCTCCCTCTCGCGTTGGGCGTGGCTTTGGTCCGGTCTACGACGCGGCGCATGAAATCACCGTCACTGGAACCATCCAGAAAGTCATCACCAAGAACGTTAGGTACAGTCCGGCAGGCATGCATCTACTGGTGGCCGGTCCGCAGGGCTTAGTCGACTCTCATGTGGGAGCTTTTCTGAACAAGGAAACGAAAGAAACCCTGCACGCTGGAACACCGGTTGAGCTGGTTGGAGCTATGACTTCAATCCACGGCAGGAGTTACCTCTTGGTCCGTCAACTGACCGTCGGCGACGACACCGTTAACGTGCGCACTAAACACGGTGCTCTGCTGATCGGACATCCTAGACATACCATGCCTCCTTCGCGAGAAAGATGGATGACGCAGGTAATTGGAGGTGGCCAATGACATTACGCAAATCGATTCTTCTTCTGATCAGTCTGGGCACGATTGCCGCGCTGGTCGGCTGTGGCAGTGGTCCCGGAGCTCCCACGGTCTCATTGAGTACTGTTCCGACTACCTTGGCCGTCAACAGCCAAACCTCCATCACTGCGACCACAACCAATACTACTGCGGACGTAACCTGGTCTGTAACCTGTACCGATGCCACCTCCAGCTCAGCCTGCGGCTCCTTTAGCTCCGCCACCACGGCCAGCGGAGCTGCCGTCACTTACACAGCGCCCGCGTTCATCGCGACCAACGTCGTGATTACCGCCACGTTGAACTCCAACATCACCGCCACGGCCAACACTGCAATCGGCGGCGCCGGTTTGACGAACGGCAGCTACGTATTCTCTTTAAACGGATTGGACACTAATGGCCCGTACTACGTCTCCGGTGCCTTTACCGTCTCCAACGGGACGATCACTGGCGGCGAGCAAGATTTCGTCGATTTTAATAATGCTGATAACTCGGATCAGATCAACCCCGCCGGCAGCACCGTAACCACTACTGCCGATGGCAACTTGCAAATTGTCCTCACAACCTGCACCGGGCCCTGCGCCACCAGCTCCGGCCCAGACTCCAATGTCGGCGTAGGCGGGGTCGAGACCATCAATGGCACCGTGCTGCCGCTCAGCTCTACGGGCAGGACACTCATTAATGAGTTCGACGCTTCGGCTTCGGGTTCGGGAGAGTTAGACGCGCAAACCAGTGCCGCTGCTTCCGTGCCTTCGGGTGGCTATGCCTTCACAATCGGCGGTTGGGATAACTTCGAGAACCAGGGCGCAGTCCCATTTGCCATCGGCGGGGTTATCAACGTCGATAACGGTAACGGTGCCGGGACAATCTCAGGTACTGGCAGCATCTTCGACCTGAATGTTGACTATTCCGAGACGTACTACCAGGGCATCACGATCGGCGCCAGTACATACAGTGGACCTGATCCCTCGGGCAGAGTTACCTTCACAATAAACCCCACCGGCAGCAACTTCGTCCCCTCGTTCACTTTGATTGGCTACATCGTCAATAGCAGCCAGATCCGGCTCGTGGAAGGTGACGGCGATCAAATTGGGGGTATCCAAGGTGGGCTTGCTCTTAGCCAGGGATCGAATACCGGAACATTCACCTCCACTTCCGCTTCCGTCGTCGGCAACAATTTTGTACTTGGGTTGACCGGTGAGGACACAGAGTTCTTCCTGCAAGCTGTCGGGCAGATTACTCCCAGCGCCAACGGTGGCGTAACCGGTTTCGTCGACTTTAGTGATCTGTCGGGGTCAGATACCTATAATCCGGATCCCGTCACGGCTCCGGCGTACTCAGTAGCTTCCACCGGAGATATAACCATAGCCGGCGTAACCGATGGCAACGGAATCACCTATAACCTTCAACTCTATTTGGACGGAAACGGCAACGCACTGGTGATTACCCTGGACCCGGGTGATGTCCTTAGTGGTTATGGTGTCGCGCAAACCGGAGGCGGATCTCTGACCGCTGCGTCATTCAAAGGCCCCTACGGCTTCAGTGCCGCTGGCCTGGATACCAATTATGACGGCCCTTTCGCCGCGGTTGGTCCAGTTACGGCTGACGGAGTCGGAACCATCAGCGGATTCGTTGATCTCAACTGGCTTAATTTTACGTCAGCGCCAGAAGACGTTGCGGATGCGCCTGTTTCCGGCACCTTCGTGACTACTGGTAGCGCCGCTGCCAATGGCATCTTCTCGAGTGGCAGCGTCACCGGCATAGATCTGACGAACTGCACCCTGTTCACCCAAGGCGCGCCCGGTTGCACTGCCGATGTGTTCGACTACTACTTGTACGACGCAGCGGGCGACAGCTTCGCGATCGAAACCGACACTAACCAGCTAACCCTCGGAGTTCTCAGCCAACAGTAGCCGGGAGCCGAGGTAGCGCTTATAACTCGTGTTCAGCTCATGTTTAACTCAGTGGCGCACTCCGGTGCGCCACTTTTTTTCGCTCAACCCTGTACTATACTAGTCGCCCCTATGAAGGTTTTTGTCATCATTCCGGCCGCTGGACTTGGCACGCGGATGTCTGTGTCGCCAACCGATAAGCCCAAGAAAAAGGCCCCCAGCAAACAGTTCAAGGAGCTCGGTGGAATCCCTATCCTCGTCCACACACTGCGTAAGTTCGCCGAAACTCCTGCTGTCTACGAAATCATCGTCGCTCTGCGCCGCGACGAGATCGCGGGATTTCGCACCCAGGTCGAAAAGGAGTTTCCCGAAATCCTGAGCAAACGCCTGCAAATGGTGGAAGGCGGCGAGCACCGCCAGAATTCTGTGGCAAACGCTCTCGCGCGCACCGCCGCCGATGCTGGCGACATCGTTCTGGTGCACGATGCTGTGCGTCCCTTCGTTACATCCGAAATTATTGCGAACGTAATCGAGGCGGCGCAAAAACATGGAGCCGCCATCGCAGGCTGGCCCGCCGTCGACACCGTGAAACAAGTGGAACGAACCGCGGCAGGCGCGCTCATCAAAGCGACCATCCCGCGCGCCAGCATAGTGATGGCGCAAACTCCGCAGGGCTTTCGCTATGACATTCTGAAGAAGGCGTTCGATGAGGCCGTGGCCGACGGTTTCCTTGGCACCGACGAAGCTTCTCTAATCGAACGCGCTGGCTTGCCCGTGGTAGTCGTGATGGGCTCGCCGCATAACATAAAGATCACCACGCCAGCCGACATGGACCTGGCAGAATTTTATTTGCAGCACTGATTTGCAGTACCTGATTCCGGCACAACGACGAGAAATAATTTGAAGCCTGAAATCCGTATCGGCTGTGGATGGGACTCGCACGAGTTCAAGCCCGGCATCCCGTTGAAAATCGGCGGCATAACTCTGCCGCATGATAAAGGCCTAGGCGGACACTCCGACGGAGACGTCCTGCTGCACGCCATCACCGACGCGCTGCTGGGAGCCATCGCCGGTCCCGACATAGGATCGCTATTTCCACCATCCGATCCGCAGTGGAAAAATGCCGACTCGGCCGTGTTTCTGCGTGAGGCGCTAACGCGCGTTAAGAACGCAGGCTACGAAATCGTAAACCTCGATTCCACGTTAATTTTGCTGACGCCAAAAATCGGCCCGCACGCCGACACAATTCGCCAACACGTAGCCGAGTTGTGCGGAATTGCCTCAGACTGTGTGGGGATCAAAGCCAAGACGCCAGAAGGCATCGGCACGGACAATGCCGCAATCGCAAATGTCGCAGTTCTGCTGAAGCGGCTCTGAGCGCCAGGCGAGGACGCCCGTCATTCCATTAATTGCTAGCAGATTCCAATACTTTCGTTATCTCGTTGTGCTTCGCTCTCGCTGCCTCAATAAAAGCGCGAAAAATCGCCCGCGCCGAGTCGCCTACTTCCGGCCCATCATTCACGCTCCGCTCCGGATGCCACTGCACCGCCAGCACAAAATGCTCAGGAACGGTTCCTTCCAGGGCTTCGACAATTCCGTCCTCAGCACAGCGCGCCACCACGCGTAATCCATCCCCCACCGAATCCGCAGCTTGATGATGCGATGAATTCACGGCCACCGGCTTCCGAGTGTCTAAAGAAGTTCCCAAAGAAGAAGCGCCGATAATCTGCGCCAGCCGCGACTCCGGCTCGATCGCCACCGTGTGCGCCTTGGCAACCGACCGTCCCGGACTGTGATTGATCATCGATTCGGTAATCGTCGACTCGATATCCTGCACAAGCGATCCCGCCCGAAACACATTCAACGATTGCAATCCATAGCAGATGCCCAGAACCGGCTTACGCATCTTGTAGGCATCCCGCAGAAGCACCTCATCCACCAAGTCTCGTTTGGCATCGGCGGACGCTGTCTTCTCATGGCGCTCAGCGCCATACTTTTGCGGATCGACATCCGCCCGACTGCCCGGCAACAGAACGCCATCGCACCTCTCGATCTGTTGCTTCACCTGCGCCGGGGTCTGATCCAGTTCGACGCGCACCGGCTCTCCACCCGCCCGGCGCACAGCCTCTTCATACTGCGGCAGTGAGCGCTCGGCATATTCGCGATCTCCGGAATGCGGCACAGGAATCGCAATCCGCGGCCAGGTCTTCTTCGACTCGCTCAGATCTGAGTCACCCACATCAAACTCGCTCATACTCAACTCACGCGCTCAATTCCATTGAGAGTTTTCCGCTGCCGGTAGTTCCGAATTTCCATCCCTAGCGACAACACTAGTACGATCGCACCCGCCGTGATCGCGAACGGAAACGCGATATGCCGATAGGCAAATGTCAGGTTCGGCGCAACGTGCTTCACCTGCGAATACACAACTGTCCCAAGAATGCTCAGCAGCAGAGCGACCGCGAACGACAGCACCGTAAACAGAAACGTCATCGCGAATACGCGCACCGGAATCCCCACCCAGCGCGGCCCGCCTGCACCCGTTTTCGCCATACTTCTAAACTACACCATCATCCTGGGCATCAGAAACCACATCACGCTCCAGCAGTTCATGGTTTTCCAGCTTTATTCCACGCCGGAGTAAAGCTCGAATTCACCAGCCACTCTACCGGACCAAGCAGCGACTGAATGGCTGCATCCATGTGCTTGAAGTCGAGATGCGCGATGTCGTCACTCGGCCGGTGATAATCCGGATGCATGCCATAACTTGAAACCGTCTGCGCGACCACGCCCTTTTTGGCCAGCACATAATTGTCCGAGCGCGCGAAAAAATCCTGCTCAGGATGAGGATCACGCACCAGATTCGCTCCTTGCTCCGCCAGCATTGGGCCCAGGTTCGATCGTTCCCACCCTGTGAGCCAAAGCGTATCCGCTTTTACCTTAGGATCAGCACGCCCAATCATTTCAAACTCCAGGTTCGTGACGATTTCAGTCAACGGCACCGGCGGATGCTCGCGGAAATATGTCGACCCCAATCCACCCAACTCTTCACTGCCAAACAGCGCGAAGATCACCGTGCGCCTCGGACGCGGCCCCGACCCGAGCACGCGCGCTAATTCCAGCACCGCGGTTGTGCCCGAAGCATCATCGTCCGCGCCGTTATAAATGCTGTCGCCATTCACTGGCCGCCCCACGCCAAGATGATCGAGATGCGCTGAAAGTAGCACCGCCTCATGCCGCAGCTTCGGATCAGTTCCCTGAAGAATCCCTACAGCATTCCAAGTAAAATTTTTCTCTTCCGCGACCGGAGTTTGAAAATGAATCTGCGTTCCGTCGGGCATTTGCGCGAGCGTCTTGACAGCGTCCGCGGTCAGCTCTAGCACGTTACGGCTGCCGAATCCGCTATCGTCGTTCACCAATCGATCCGGAAGCTCAGGGAGATGCTTGGATCGAGATTCGAAATCCGCCGCGCCCTTATCGCTCGCAACCATCGCCGCAATCGCACCGGCATGCATCGCCGCCGAAGCTGACACTCTACGTTTGTCGCCTCTACCCGTAACCAACACAACAGCGCCAGCCGCAATCTTCGGATCGGTTGAGTCCCCGGCCAGCTTCTGCAACGCTCCAGAGAATTCGGCACGCGTTACGTGGTTCACCAGAAAATCTTTGCCATAGATCCACGTGATCTTCGCCGACCCGCCCGTCGGAACAATCTCAACCGTCGGCGGCCCGGTCACCTTCAGTTTGAGCAGCGGCGCGCTTTGAACATACCCGGCATTGTCTCCCGCCGGAGCGATTCCATAAGACCGCAGCTCGGCACCAACATAAGTAGCTGCGACCAGTTCATCGTGCGTGCCGCTGCCCCGCCCTTGCATCGCGTCCGATGCAAGAAATTCTTCATGAGCTAGAATGCAGGCTGCGCAAATGGTCGGTACTGCCTTGTGTACAGCTGGTTTCTGCTGCGCCAAGCCGAAGCATGTTATGGACAGCAAGCAAAGAATGGACCGCAGCAAAGAGAATTGTCTTTTCATGGCAGCTCAGTGAGGAAGTTTCGCGAAGAAGATTATCAGATTCACGCGGACGCGAATAAACACCCGGGAACTTGGTCCGCCGCCGTCGCGATCTCAGCGGCCACCCCGGCATCGGTGCGCTACAATATCGTCATGTCGCAAACTGCCTCCGCGATCACCCGCAGCCCCGCGGAGATCGTGCAAAACAGTCCGGTTTCACAGGCGCCGAATGGCATCTGTTATGCCCACTCGGGCGAGATCACGATTGCCGACAACGATCTCGATCGTATGATTGCCACCGTCCCCGTGCCGATCGCGACGGCGCTTAGCCGCAAGGCCTATTACTTCGTTCCGCTCACAGTTACCCAGGGAGACGAAACCGTAATTGCCGATCGCTACGACGTTGCGCTCAGCGACAACGCTGTCTGCCATCGCAACCTGAATCTGGGCGATGCGCAGTGCGTCTTCATCTCGACCCGTTTAATGGATGACAAGTTCTCGGTAGCATTCGAGTTCTATATCAACGTCGGCCACGCCCTGGTTGAACGCGCCGGAGTATCACAGAATTTCGCCGACCTGGCCTGGCAGCAGGTCGAAGCAGGCGTCCGCGGCGAAACTTCTCTCGACGCCTGGGAGGCCCGCAAGTTCGCTACCGCTCACGGTCCCGATGCCGAGAAATATAAGAACGAATATCTAGCCGCCAGCTTCGCCGACGCGATTTCCATCTACTTACTCTCGTTGTATCTCGACGTCGATTACTACGATCTCCGCGAACGCGATTACCCACTGCTCGCGCCAGCTCCCATGGCCGAACGCCTGCGCAAGATCGCCGAAATCTTCCCACCCAATCCCGGATTCGAATTCAACATCTACTATCGGCGGCGATCGTAGGGCGGATCTTTTTTGGACTGGATTACGTCAATTGACTTGAAATCAGTGCTGATTGCTGTTGTGTAGCCCGAAGTTCGTTGTTTGATTTTGCGAGAAAGAGAAGTCCTATCGCAAGCAGACCAAACGAGCAACACCAGAGAAAGTACCCGAGTCCGAGATCCGACCTGACTGGTACGTAAAACACGTACCACTGAGAGTTCACGACAAAAGCCGCACCCGCGACAAATGCTGCTGCACGGCTGAGTTTAGGTGATGCCCGCCATACAATCCACGGTGAAGCAAGGACGAACAAAACTGTTGTTACGGCTCCTGACGCAGCGATCGCCGTACCATACCATGGGTCGGCGCTCGCAATTCCGCAAGGTCGCAACGCGCAGGTTACAGCCAAAAAGACCTCCCATCCCGGAATGTCTTGGTCGAGCCTGCTACCCAAAAAGCCCTTGATTGCGGGAAAGAACCATGAAGCCAAATGAAGCAACCACGCCGTCGCAATCACAAGATACCGCTTCATCATGGTGTTGCCCTTCCCACGACAATTTCACTCATAACGAGTATATTCCTTGGCATGTGCTAGGCGAGTAAGTTGTTGCAAGATCGCCATTTCACTTGTTGATTGCCGGTCGTGAGCATCCTCGCCCCGATGTCGCCATGGTAAAACTGCGAGTAAACCGCTGTGGTGGATTCTGCGGTATCCTGATCTGTCAACACGATTGTTAACATATAACCTGTCTGTCTGTTGAGCGACTCAGGAGGCATCAGCATGACTCTAGCGGCAATTCTCATCCTAGTATTCGCTCAGCTAGCACCGCCGCCGACAACCTTCGACCTGTCCGCTGACTTTTCTTTTCGCGACAATCCCAACCGCGCTACTCCCAACAAGGTTTGGCAGTACGGATATTCTGAAACTAATTCTTTGGCGCCCGATCAGTTTCGAGTCGACGCGCAATCCGATCGAACCGACATGCAATGTGATCCGACGGGTTCGATTGGATTCTGGCACCCCGCTGCGAATCACGGGCCGGGCCCCGGCTACTATCCGTACGTTGCTTACAACACAACGAAGCAGCCTCAGGTGGGCTGCAAAGGATGGGCCGTACGTCCCGGCGAAGTCGCCATGGAAGCCAGCAATTCCGGTCAATACAGCCTGGTCCGGTTTACGGCACCCTTCGCTGGAACTTACAAGGTAAGCGCCCAATTTGAGGGCATCCACTATGGACTATCTACGACCGACGTACATGTGCTCCACAATGGCACGTCGTTGTTCGACGCCGATATCGATGGCTATGGTGGCGACCCGGCCTTCCACAAGGTCGAGGGAGCGAGCCCGACGGCGAGTTACTCGGGACAGATTGAATTGCGCGCCAGCGACACCGTAACCTTTGCCGTAGGGTATGGAAAAGATAAGACGAATTCCGGCGACACAACCGGACTCTTCGCTCAAGTTGTATTGCTGGCGGCCGCGCCGGGCTACAAGCGGTAACTGACGACGTGTTTACCTGTTTATCCAGATGATGGTTGGCCCGCATGGCATCAGGAGCTACAGCACATAGAGCCGCAGTATCCACCAGACAAGAAATATTGCAACGACTGCGCCTGCGATGTGAACGATCCAGTCGCCAGCGGTTTTTGGTTTGCCGAAATTGAACACGGCGGAATGTTAGCACGCGGCGCAGCCCGACCGGCTCAAAGCAAGGTTCTCAATGAAATCCTCTGTCAAAAAACCTTACCGGCGAATTGCGCGTCACCGAGAACTGATTTAGCCTAGCGTGCCAAAGACAGAAGAGATGGCGGACAACAAAACCAAGCCCACCAGCTTAAGCGTGACAGCATTTATCGCTGCCATCACCGACCCGACGAGGCGCACGGATGCCAAGGCGCTCGTCAAAGTGATGCAACGCGCGTCAGGAGAAGAGCCGCGAATGTGGGGGCAATCCATCATCGGCTTCGGCAGCTACCACTATAAGTACGAAAGTGGACGCGAGGGCGATATGCTACTCATCGGCTTTTCGCCGCGTAAGTCTGCAACGGTTCTGTACGGCATGATCGCATCCGACGACTGCAAGGCGCTATTGCCAAATTTAGGGAAGCACTCGACCGGCAAGGGCTGCCTCTACATCAAGAATCTCGCCGATGTGGACCAACAAGTGTTGAGGTCCATGGCCGTCAAGTCCGTAGCCGCCATGCGGACACGCCAGTCTAAAACGGCATAGTTGGTGTAAGCGCCCGCTGCACTAGCAGTCCTGGTTCTGAGTGTAATCACCACTGGTTACAACAGCTTGCTTAACATCGCTGGCTCGTTGTGCTACAACCATGATGTGCTACTACGTAGTGAGCTACAAGTTAGTAAGTGAGATGTCGCCTGGATTGCTCGAATTCTTCTCGGCGAGCGATAGGATTTCCAAGATGGTAAAGCTCCATCTGGCTACCGCGCTTCTTGGATTCCTGGCTATTGGCTTCGCATGTTCCTGTTCGAGTTCCGCTCCGCCAATTTCAATCCAGCTATCGGCCTCGACGGCGCAAACGGACCAGGGCGAGTCGGTACACGTTACAGCCACACTCACCAACGATCCGTCGGCGCGCGGCGTGTCGTGGAGTCTGAACGGACCGGGATCGTTGACCAGTCCATCCACCTTATTTGTCACGTACGCTGCACCCTCAAATGGCTCGTCGGCCGTACAGAGCGCAACCATCACTGCAACGTCGGTCGACGACAATACAAAGACGGCGTCGGTAAAGATCATCATCAACCCCCAACCATCCATTACGACCAATTCCTTACCCGGAGCTTCGGCAGGAACCGCCTATAGCCAGACAGTCGGCGAGTCTGGTGGCACGCCGCCATTCACATGGTCGATTAATTACGGAGCACTGCCGAACGGGATAAACCTTGCTGCCAACACCGGCGCGATCAGCGGCACGCCACCAGAAGGAGGCACCTGGTATTTCTGGGTGCAACTCACCGATGCAACCGGTGCGACAGTTCTACAACCTTTTCTCAGCATCGAGGTTCTGCCAAATACCCCCGCGGGCAACCCAGTGCCATTTCTCAATCAGCCACTTGCGCCCAACGCCGTTTCACCCGGCGGCGCGCAATTCACTCTGACCGTAAATGGAACTGGTTTTCTTCCGACATCGACCGTCGACTTCAATGGCACCGGGCTGGCAACTACCTTTGTGAGCAATCAGCAGCTAACTGCACTGGTACCCGCAGACGATATCTCGACAGCTGCGACTGCTTCGATAACTATCGAGAATCCGTCACCGGGCGGAGGAATCTCGAATGCCGTTTACTTTCCGGTGTCAACCCCGGAAGCGAATGTGGCATTTTCCAGCGCGAAGGGATCTCCATTGTCCATTACATCTGCGAACTATATTGCAGTGGGCGATTTCAGAGGCCAGGGGAAGCCGGATTTAGCAGTTGCGATAAACGGCAACGGAGTGTACATCATACTTGCAAATGGAGATGGAACGTTCACGCAGGCATCCGGCTCGCCGATCACTATACCGCGACCCCCATGGGACACGGGAACCAACCCGTTAATGGTTTTTGTTGCTACGGGAGATTTCAATAACAGCGGAAAGCTCGGATTGGCCGTCGCGAACCTGGGGGAAAGCGCCGTGCCGATCTTGCTGGGCAATGGAGACGGAACGTTTACAATTCCAACTTCATTTGTCTACAGCGAGGGCCTCTACACCAACTCTCTCGCAATCGGAGATTTCGTTGGAAATGGCAACCTCGACTTGGCGGTGGCAAACTCGCCAGGCGGCCTGCCGATCGACATCGTTCTGGGTTGTGGGGACGGATCGTTTAATCAGGGACCGGTTTCGGCCAATGCCAATGTCGCTGGTGCATACATGCCGGCAGTTGGCGACTTCAATGGCGATGGCAAACTCGATATCGCAGTCACCGGCGGAGGTTATGGCAATCCCACCGACGTAGTGACGATCCTGCTAGGAAACGGCGACGGAACTTTCAGCCTTGCTCAGAAGTCGACTTTTCCGACCGGATCCAATCCGTGGGCAATCGCCGCCGCTGATTTCAATGGCGACGGCAAACTCGATCTAGCAATCGCAAATCAAGACGACAACACCGTGAGCATCCTGCTCGGCAACGGCGATGGAACCTTCACGCCTGCGCCCGGCTTGCCAGTTACCGTGGGAAGCAATCCCAACGCGCTCGCTGCTGCCGACCTCAACAGCGACGGAAAACTCGATCTCGTTGTCGCAAACAGCGATAGTACCCTGACCATTTTGCTTGGCAACGGCGACGGAACCTTCAACCCCTCGGCTGGTTCGCCCGTTGCCGTGGGAGGACCGGCATTCTCGGTCGCGATTGGCGACTTCAACAGCAGTGGACGTCTCGGCATCGCTGCCGCAACAGGAGCCAACGTTGTCGTGCTGGTACAGCAACCATAACTCGTGGGTTGGAAGCGGACGATCCGCGCTATTGATAAATCTCAATGCAGGGGCCGCGTGTGGGTCGGCCCCTGTTCCCCGAGTTCTACTTGTCAAGACGGCGCATCAGCCCCGACGTTCGCCCCGTGACCTGGCGCCGTATGACAGGTTTAGCTCGTTGAAATCGCCGCTATTACCGGCTGAACGGGATTAATCTAGGCTAGCGACGCCTTCAAGTTGTCAAAGAACTGTCAACTTCTCGTTAAATCAATTAATGTGTCCGCGCGAACAGGGGAAGAACGAGGGTGCGCGGAAAAAGATGATCGGGGCCAAAACTGAAAAATCTTTGGGATGAAAAACTTGGAACCGTCCACAGCTCAGGGCGTCCTTTTCACACCTTAGTGCCCTTGGCGGTCAGAGAGGTAACAGCTTATGCTGACAGTGGATGGAAAGAGTAGATTGAAAAGTAGATTGAGGAGCTTAGGATCCATTTGCCGATGATTTCGCCTGCTCAATATGCGTTTGCGCTGGGTGCGATTGGGGTTGGCCTCGCCAGCTATGCACTACTCCACCGCAAATCCAAAACCGCGGACGACATCGAGCTCGAACGACGTACTTGGCTGAATACGATCGGACGCATCACCGACGGCACGGTGATCGATGTTCAGGAAATCACCATGGCCACGAACCGTCCCGCGACTATGCTGATTTATCAGTATGATGTAGCCGGCGTTTCCTATGAGGCGTCACAGGATGTCACCTATCTTCGGCAATGGATCAACCTACATTCTTGCCGGCTCGGGCTGCCAACTTCAGTGAAATATGATTCGCGCAATCCGGGAAATTCCATGGTGATTGCCGAAGGCTGGATGGGCTTGCGCCAGTGAGCGACGCCTGCGATCAGATTTTCCCAGCTACCGCAAGAACCATGTAAACAAATTGCGCAGTCGCGAGGCCGATCCAGATGCGCTGACGTATGCGCGAGCGGCGGATGTCGCGCAGCAGGTCGGCAGCGGTCAACTCAGGAACAATATCTCGCTTCTCCGGAGGCAATGCGACGGGTTGCAGATTGACCGTTCTTGGAGTCTCCGTTGGTTTCGGCTTGTCGGGATAAAAGACCTTCGGAGTATCAATCACCTCCGACCACATCGGCAGCAGGATCCACGACTTCGGAATAATGTCCAGAATTGGTTTGGCGGTCAGACTCAGAGCAGTTTGCGTTTCTGGCGCGACGCGATCGGCGAGATTCCGAAGGAGCGAACCCCACCAGAAATGGCTAAGTTGATCGGTGATGAGTTCACCAACATCCACCGGCCGCGACTCAAGTTCCAGAGGCGGAAGGATTTCGGGCGACAGAACGTCTCCGATATTAGTGAAGACGGTGCGAAACCACGGCATGCGCAAACGGTCGCCAAGCGCCAGCCCAACATACACCGGGCGTGATGTGAGTTCGAGCGGCGGCAACTTGGTCGGCACTAGGGTATCGCGCAGATTACCGACGAGCGACCTCCAGAGCGGCTGCGTCAGGCTCGTCGGTGGGAGCAAATCCAGTGGAATATCCGGCTGCGCCGACGTTGACTGCGGGTCGGGATACCAGGCTTCAGCTGCGTTTGAGCGGTAAGACATAAGAATTCGGATTAGTCCCGTGCGGATCGATCACCGGCTGTTCAGAAGGCGATGGTCGACAGCCAACCAATCCATGGTAGATGCCGCAGCCGGGTCTGTCACGCGTTTTTACGCAGATTTACGAGCTATTTCGGGCTCGGAGCGCGTCGCGAAAGTCAAAAACGCCAGCTGAAAAAAGATGCGCACCGTGACAAATACCGAGGCAGTCCCAGCCCCACCCTCACTTCGTTGGTACATGCACTTTGATGCCGTTGAGGATACCCCTTCCGTTCAAGCACAATCGCAAAGCGGAGAAGGCTGATACTGTTTTTCGAGCAGGCAAAAAAACAAGATCTGAAACCAGGGTTTGAAAAGGAAATCTGAAGTGGAGAGTCTGGATTGAGCGGCGACTCACAGGCGGTAGGTAAAGCGCGGCGACGGCGTTTCGCTCGTTATCGTTTTGACGCGCGCATTCAAATGTCCGTATTTCGCGATGGCCTAACAACCACGTATTGGGGCCGGACTAACGAAATTGGGCTCGATGGGATCGGAGCGACGCTTAGCGGTGAGGTGCAGGCCGGCGAAGTTGTTTCCCTGGAGTTTCCCATCCCCGTCTCGCCCAATATCATGAAGGTGCGAGCGGTGGTGCGTTATAGCGATGGACTGCGTTGTGGATTCGAATTTCTGGTCGTGACCGAGGAACAACGGCTGGTCCTACACCAGGTCAGCGTTGTGTTGTCAAACGCTTCCTAGAACTCCAGCTTTTCCCGATGAGATTCTGCTTTTCCTCATTTGAAACCGCATTACCCCCGTAACTATCGGTGAATAACGCCACCCACTTAACATAATCGCTAGTGCACGCTGGGAAAGGACTGTCTGTATGGGTGAGAAAATCTCCCCGGCAGAAACTTCGAACGAACTGCCGGGGGTGAAGACGCTCCGGGATGTCCTTGATCCGAGTGGTCCGCCGATCTTCTCCCACATCTCCGAGACCGCCCTGGCCGATACGCCGACGAACGGCCATGGCGTCGAAGTTCCTTTCACAGTAGAAAAAGCCTACTTCGAACAAATCATCGAGAACGCACCGGAAGCAATCAGCATTATCGATGAGGAAGTGCGCGTCGTGCGCACCAATGCCGAGTTCACGCGTCTTTTCGGCTTCAGCGCAGCCGAGGCGATTGGCAAACAACTCGACCATTTAATCGTGCCACCTGACCGGTACGCAGAAACGGCGTGGATCGCGGAATCGATCAAAAACCAGAACAAAATTTCGCTGGAAACCCGCCGCCAGCGAAAAGACGGCTCGCTGGTCGAAGTGCTGCTCTCGACCTCGCCGGTAATGATCAACGGCAAAAAAGTTGGAGCCTACGCCTCCTATCGCGATATCACCGAACAAAAACGCGCCGAGGAGTTGAACGCCGCCTTATATGCCATCGCGGCGCGCAGCCAATCCGCCGAAGACCTGCAGCAGTTTTTCGCAGCTATTCACAATATCGTCGGCCAGTTGATGAATGCGCGCAATTTTTATATCGCGCTCTACGATCCGCAGAGTCAGTTGTTGAGCTTTCCCTACTTCGTCGATGAAGAGGATCCCACACCCGTCCCCAAGCCCTTGGGCCGCGGCCTGACGGAATACGTTCTACGATCCGGCGAGCCGATTTTAGCAACGCCTTCGGTCTTTGAAGAACTGGTGCAGCGTGGAGAAGTCGAATTGATCGGTGCTGCGTCGCTCGACTGGCTTGGCGTTCCATTAAAAAGCGGCACGACCTGTATCGGAGCTCTGGTCTTGCAGAGCTACAACGAAAATACTCGCTTCTCGGAACGCGACCGCGAAATTCTGAAATTCGTCTCGCAGCAGTTAGCAGCAGCTATCGAGCATAAGCGTTACGAAGAAGCACTCCGGCGTTCCGAAGCCCGCTCGCGTTCTTTGATCTTGAGTGCAGCCTTCGGCATTTGCCGCTGCACGCTTCACGGAAGATTCCTGGACGTAAATCCGGCGCTTATCAACATGCTTGGGCAAAGCTCAGTCGAAGATCTTCTTAAGCTGGACGCGAGAAGTGAGGTCTTCGTCAATCCCCGCGAGTTAGACCGGTTGGCCGAAGACTATCGCCGCACCGGAAGTCTTAATGGCGTCGAAGTCCAATGGAAACGGAAAGACGGCCGCATCATCGTCGTGCGGCTGAGCGGCTGCGCCGCCGTTAGCACCGAAGAACCCGAAGAGGTACTGGAGTTGATCGCTGAAGACATCACCGACCGGCGTCAACTCGAAGAACAGCTTCGCCAGGCGCAAAAAATGGATGCCGTCGGACGCCTCGCTGGCGGCGTAGCCCACGACTTCAATAACCTGCTAATGGTGATCAATGGATACACCGAGGTGTTGCTGGAACAGTTGGAAAAAGACAGCGCCACGCACAACAAGGTGCAATCCATCCAACAAGCGGCTGACCGTGCCGCTACTCTCACCCGTCAGTTACTGGCCTTCAGCCGAAAGCAACTCCTGGAGCTCAAGGTAGTCGACGTCAACACTGTCGTCGGCGACATGGAGCGTCTGCTGCGACCCTTGATCGGCGAAAACATCGAACTGGTCACTCGCCTCTCCACCCAAACTGGACGCACTCGCGCCGATGCCGGCCAGCTCGAGCAAGTCATCATGAACCTTGTGGTCAATGCCAAAGACTCGATGCCCGAAGGCGGCAAGCTCACTTTGCAGACCGCGGATGTAGCTGTCGGCCAAAGTTACAGCCATCACCGTTTCATCCAGCCGGGGCGTTATGCCGTGATCTCGGTGGCCGACACCGGCCACGGTATGGACAAGGAAACCCAGTCCCGTATCTTCGAGCCTTTTTTTACTACCAAGGAAAAAGGGAAAGGCACGGGCCTTGGCCTCTCGACCGTCTATGGCATCGTCAAACAGAGCAGTGGATACGTGTTTGCCCAAAGCGAGGTCGGAGCGGGCACAATTTTCTATGTTTATCTACCCCGTGTAGAGGAGTCTGCCGAAGAGATGAGCCCCGCTAAGACCCAACAGAACGAAGCCGGTGGTTGCGAAACCGTTTTACTCGTGGAAGACGAGGAATCCGTCCGCGAACTGGTGCGTGTAACTCTCACCTCCCGCGGCTACAAAGTGCTCGAAGCCGAGAATGGCGAGTGCGGTCTGCGCATCGCGGACGACTTCAAGGAGCGCATTGACATCCTGATTACCGATGTCGTCATGCCCGGCATGGGTGGCCGCGAACTGGCGAAGAGACTGGTTTCTCTGCGTCCCGGCATCAACGTGCTCTATTTGTCGGGCTACACTGAAGATGCCGTCGTCACTCAAGGCGTGCTCGGTCCTGGCACCGCATTCCTGCAGAAACCATTCACCTTGCAGAATCTTGCGAAGAAGGTTCGTGAGGTCCTGGTCTCGAGTACCACTCCAGCCGGCACCGCCAAGTCAATCGCGAAGTCAGCCTCGAACTAAGCGTGATGGCTTGATGTGTAGTAGCCGCGCGAGGACGCCCGCCGCTCATTGGCAAAGCTAAGGATTACTGAGCGCCTGCAACTTTTTCTCTTTCGATGTGTCCTATACTGAAGATAATTTTTTAACGGAATCTTAGCTCTCGGCGGGAGACCCATCCATGTCCTCTTGTCGCACGTACTTCAGTCAGTAGCTAAGAAGCAGGAGGAGCAATGCTGATCAAGAAACCGGAGGCCATTTCCTCTTCTGAAATTACTCCCCAAACGACCTATCTGAACCGGCGCAACTTCATAGCCGGAGCGGCAATCGCAGGCGCGGCCACCGTCACCGGCGTCGCCTTCCGGCATCTTGCCGATCCCGCGTTCACCGCGCGCGCCAACACTAAAATTGATGGCCTCCAGAAGAGTCCCTTCAGCACGACAGAAAATGAAACACCCTACAAGGACGTTACCAATTACAACAACTTCTACGAATTCTCTACCGACAAATACGAGCCGGCCAATCTGGCGAAGAATTTCAAGACTCGTCCCTGGACTGTGACTATCGACGGCGAGGTCAAGAAAAAGCAGGTGCTCGACGTCGACACCGTCATAAAAATGGCTGCTCCCGAAGAACGCATCTACCGTCATCGCTGCGTCGAGGGCTGGTCGATCGTCGTGCCCTGGATCGGATTCTCCCTGAGCGAACTGATCAAGCGCGCCGACCCTCTGCCCAAAGCAAAATTTGTCGAGTTCACCACCTTATTCGATCTCAAACAAATGCCCGGCCAGCGCACCAGCGTTTTGCAGTGGCCTTACGTCGAGGGTCTGCGCATGGATGAAGCGATGCATCCGCTCACTTTGCTCTGCTTCGGCATGTACGGCGAGGTGCTGCCGAATCAAGATGGAGCCCCACTCCGCATGGTGATTCCCTGGAAATACGGATTCAAGAGCGCCAAGTCGATCGTCCGCATAAGGTTCACCAAAGACCAACCGCTGAATACCTGGCAAGAATCCGCCCCCAGAGAATACGGTTTCTATTCGAACGTGAATCCGAACGTCGATCATCCGCGCTGGAGCCAGGCCAAGGAACGCCGTTTAGGCGAATTCCTCAAGAGGCCGACCTTGATGTTCAATGGCTACGACCAGGTGGCAAGCCTCTATTCCGGCATGGACCTGAAAAAGAACTTCTAAAATCCGTGATTGGCAATTTGTAATTTAAGTCCGGGACGAGAGGCTTTCCGGGTTCAAATTACAAATTACCAATCACAAATTACAAATGACCTTACGCTTAACCAAGATTGCGATCTTCCTGGCTACTCTGATTCCGCTGGCAGGTCTCGCCTGGAAGGCGCTTCACGACGGTCTAGGCGCCAACCCGATCGAAGTCATCACGCACTCGACCGGCGATTGGACCCTGATCCTGATACTCACCACACTCTCCATCACGCCTCTTCGGCGGATCACCCATCAATACTGGCTGATCGGCGTCCGCCGCATGATTGGGCTCTTTGCTTTCTTTTACGAAACTTTACACTTCTTGACTTATATCTGGCTCGACAAGTTCTTCGACATCCACGAGATGCTGAAGGACATCGCCAAACGCCCATTTATTACCGTCGGCTTCTCCGCATTTGTCCTCATGATTCCACTGGCCATGACCTCGACCGCTTGGTCAATTCGCCGCCTCGGGGGCAAAAATTGGCAGCGCCTGCACCGGCTTATCTATGTCACGGCGATCCTGGGAGTAGTACATTACACCTGGCTGGTGAAAGCCGACCTACACAAACCCATAGAATACGGGATCGTGCTCAGCATTCTGCTGCTCTACCGCGTGGGCGTGTGGGCATCGGAAAAGCGCAAGCAACGTGCCACTTCGATGCCATTGAGGAGCCGAGTCTGAGCCGCGAAGGCTTGAGGGACACGGTTTGACGAAGCTTACCTGCCAATATATTTTTTCGAAACTTTCTTTCACAATGAGGGTTATGGCATCCTAAGAATAATAGACAGGAGTGTCTTATGAATTCCCTCGCTTCCATCCACAAGTGTGCCGGACGCCTTTTCATGGCTCTGGCGGCGATCACCAGCCTTCTTCTTTTGGGAGCCTGCGGCTCCAGCAGCTCGTCCTCAGGCAACCAGGTCGGCTTCAGCAAGAGCAGTCTGAACGGCACCTATGTGTTTTCATCCACGGGGTTGGATTCGGCCAATGGAGCATTTGTAGCATTTGCGGGCGCGATCACGGCGGACGGCAACGGCAACATCACCGGCGGTAACGTGGACGTTGTTGACGCCAGCGTCGGCGCGGCGTCGGGAGCGGCGACTGGAGGTTACATCGTCAACCAGGACGGCCGCGGGCAGTTCCAAGTCGCAGTTGCGGGCGCTCAGAGCTTCACCTTCAATTTCGTACTGTCTTCGACATCACACGGGCTGGTCACGGAATTCGACAGCTTTGGCAGCGGCAGCGGTACAATGGACCTGCAGACTGCACTCACCGGCATCAGCCAACTAGCGAACCCCTACGCGCTAAGCCTGGCTGGAGCTGATATCAACGATACCTTTCCAATTGCGTCAGCTGGTTCGATCACATTCAACGCCAGCGGTGTTAGCACTGCCGGAATTCAGGATGTCAACGAGGACGGCGTTCCGCTGAGGGGCGCGTCCCTCTCTGGCACGGCCACACTGGGCACAGGAACGGCGCCTGGAACAATGGTCCTTAACGACGCCCTTGGTGCCGGCTCTACCTTTGACTTCTATCCGGTCGATTCCACACACTTCAAGGTTATTGAAACCGATCTCACCAACGCATTTCTGGCGGGAGATTTTTATACTCAGGCGAACGCGACCATACCAGCGGGACAAGTGGTGTTCACCATGGCGGGTGGTACCATCAACAGCGGACCGATCACGGCGGGTGGTTATGCGACGATTGACAGCAGCGGTAACTTCACCAATGGCTCCGAGGATGTGAACGACGCGGGAGCGTTTGTGACAGGTATCCCGTTCTCCGGTTCCGCGAGTTCGGGTGGAGTCGGACGCGTCATCATAGCCCTCGCCGGCTCTCCCGCGACCCAGTGGGTGATGTACCCGACAACTTACGCCGGACTGGTGATTCTGGAGACGGACTCAAATATTTCCCTCGGCGCGGCGTATGCGCAATCGGCAACGTCGTTCGCGGCGACTCAAAACTACGGGCTGAACCTGACCGGAATCAATACGGGCCAGGAAGTCGAGGTTGACGACACCGCACAATTCCTTACGGGAAGTCCGTCAGCTTCACCCAACATGACAGGCCTGATTGACGAGAATGCGATGGGCGTTCAGTCAACGCAAGGGGCCAACTTCTCCGCGACCTATACTCCGGACCCCTCGCCAACAGGCCGCGGCAACATACTGGCACCCAGTCTCAACACCGTCAATGGCGGTTTCAGCTTGGAGTATTACGTGGTAGACGGCACAACGACGCTGTTTATCGAGGGCGGTAACAATGATACAGCGCAGATTGCGCTGGGGTCGTTCGTCCAACAAACCTCGCCGACCGCCCAGGTAGCAGTAAAGCATCCGGTGGTCGCTCTGTTTCACGCAACAAGCCACGCGCACGGAGCGGTGAAGCCGGGCCAGAAGTGGACTCCGCAAAATAAATAGTCAGTTAGTCAAACAATTCAGGGCGCGGCTTAGATGCCGCGCCCTTTTTATTGCAGAGGAGATAGAGCCTGCGGTGAATAATCGTCTGACGATTACTCTTGGCCGGGCGAGGACGCCCGGCGCTCCGCTAACTACTTAATGGCTTCGGCGGCGATCCTCTCGGTGACAAACGCTTCGATTGTGTCGCCAGCCTTGATGTCGCCGTAGTTAGCGATGGAGATACCGCACTCCATGCCGCTGGTTACTTGCGAGGCATCGTCTTTGAAGCGGCGCAGCGATCCGACTTTGCCTTTGAATACGACTACGTTATCGCGCAGCAGCCGCACTTCGGAGTCGCGCTTGATCAGGCCATCGCTCACGCGGCAACCGGCAATCGTCCCCACCTTAGGAATGCGGAAGGTCTCGAGCACCTCGGCGCGTCCCTGATAGGTTTCTTTGATGGTCGGTTCGAGCAGGCCGGTCATGGCTCGCTTGATCTCGTCCTGCAGTTCGTAAATGATCGAGTGCAGCCGTATGTCGACTTTTTCCTGGTCGGCGAGCTCTTGCGCCTTGCGCTCTGGACGGACATTGAATCCGATGATGATGGCGTTCGATGCCGAAGCCAACAGCACATCGGTCTCGGTAATCGCGCCAATGCCCGAGCGCAGCAACTTCAAACGAACTTTCTCGTTCGAGAGCCGACCCAGTAAGTCGCCCAGCACTTCGACCGATCCCTGCACGTCAGCTTTGAGGATGACGTTCAGTTCCTTCATGCCCGCCGTTTTCAACTGCTCAGCTAATCCTTCGAGCGAGACGCGTGAACTCTTGGCCAACGTGGCTTCGCGGAATTTCTGCTCGCGATATTCGGAGATATCCCGCGCCTTCTCGCGGTCGGTAACCACAACGAATTGATCGCCTGCCTGCGGCAGTCCTTCTAACCCGATAATTTCTACAGGGGTCGAGGGCGCTGCTTCTTTCAGCGATTTGCCGCGATCGTCGAACATGGCGCGAACTTTTCCATAGACGTTTCCGACGACAAAGTTGTCGCCGGCGCGAAGCGTACCATTCTGCACCAGAATCGTTCCGACTGGGCCACGTCCGCGATCGAGTTTTGCTTCGAGCACCAACCCGCTCGCTGCGCGTCCCGGAGTCGCCTTCAATTCCTGCAAGTCGGCTGTTAAGAGAATCATTTCCATCAGCAGATTGAGGTTCGTCTTTTGTTTAGCGGACACGTCGACGAATACCGTCTTGCCGCCCCACTCTTCGGGCACAAGGCCACGATCGGCGAGCTGCTTCTTTACCCGTTCCGGCAGCGCTCCAGGCTTATCGATTTTGTTGACCGCAACAATGATGGGAACTTCGGCAGCGTGCGCGTGGTCGATTGCTTCCACCGTCTGCGGCATAACGCCGTCGTCGGCTGCGGTGACCAGCACTACGATGTCGGTAGCTTTCGCACCGCGCGAACGCATGCGCGTGAAGGCTTCGTGACCCGGCGTGTCGAGGAATACGATTTCGCGTCCATAGGCAGGAGACGCCTTGTCGGTGATCGCCACTTTATAGGCGCCGATGTGCTGCGTAATGCCGCCCGCTTCGCCTCCGGCGACATTGGTGGAACGAATCGAATCGAGCAGAGTCGTTTTACCGTGATCGACGTGGCCCATGATCGTGACCACAGGAGGACGCGGGATCGCTTCCGCGCCTTCTTCACTGCTCTCGACGGCTTCGGTCGTATCTTTCGCAGCTTGTTCTTCGAAGGTGATGACTTCTGTATCCGCTCCGAAAAAGCGCGCCATCTCGCTGGCCAACTCCGCATCGAGCGTCTGATTGATGGTTGCGAATACGCCGCGCACCACCAAGCGCGCAATCACGTCCTTGGCGCGAATGCCCAGCTTCTCAGCCAGGTCTTTTACCGAGATACCTTCTGTAATAGTGATATTCCGCGTGATCGGCGCGGGCTCATTGCTAATCGTTATCCGCGCCGGCGGCGTGTAGCCCTTCATCGGGCCTTCTTTCACTCCTCGCGGCACATATCTCTGTCCAGGACGTCGTGACGGAGCACCCGGACGCGCTCCCGGTCGCACCGGTCCCGGCGGAGCCATCCCTGCTCCCGGACCTACGCCCAGAGGACGCGAGCCTGCGGGTGCGACGCGCGTTGGATGCATCGGCCGACGTTCACCTGGACGCAGCGGCGGACGCGGCGTGCTGCCTCCGGGCGCTGGCGGACGTGATGTGCGTTGAAAAATTGGCTGCCCTGGCACCGGTCGTCCTGGCGCAGGCCGTGATGGCGCGTTGGATCCAGATGCTCCCGGCGGAGGTAGTGGGGCTTTATATACGGGACGCGGGCCGGTCTGCGGCATGATCATCCGCGGCGGCGGCGCAATCGGAACTGGTGGCCGCACCGGCGCCGAGGCTTGCATCTGCGTAACGTTGCTGGGCGCAGGAGGCTGCGCTGCGGGCGGCGGCGCGTTACCCGTCGGCGCTGCAGGAGTGACCGCTCGCGGTGGGACCGCGATAGCATGCGGCGCATTCCTCGCGATTGGAGCCGATGAACCAGCCGGTGGGGCAGCGGCGGGCGGCGGCGCCGGAGTCTTGGGTGGAATTACAACAACGGATGGCGGCCGGTAGGTCGCAGCCACCGAAGCCGGGGTCACCATTCTCGGTGCTGGCGGCGCAGGCGTTGCGGGCTTGGGCGGCATGGCCTTCGGCGCGCCGGATCCAGATGCGACCGGAGCTTCTGCTTTCGTCTCCGCCGCAGGCGCACTTACCGGTGGCTTGATTACGGCACGCGGCGCGGGAGTCTCGGCTGCTCCCTTTTGCTGGGTGATGGCGCGCAGCACATCGCCGGGGCGGGAAATATTCGACAGGTCAATCTTGGTCTTGATGCCTTCGTCGACGGACGCGGAGCGCGAGGCCTTCGCCGAACTCGACGTCGACTCAGTGCGTCCGCGGAGATGTTTTCGCACCAGGTCAGCTTCGTGATCTTCCAAAGAACTGGAGTGCGTTTTCTTCTCCGTGATGCCGACTACAGTCAGAGAGTCCAGAATTTCTCTGCTCTTGACCTCTAACTCACGGGCCAAATCGTTGATTCGAATCTTACTCATCCGCCGTCGTTTCCTCTTCTTGTCCCGCTAATCTCGCGTATCTAAGTTCGCATATCTAGGCTCGCATATCTAACCTCATGAAATCCCGCCCAACCTTCATTTTCTTCTGACGAGCCTCGCGCATTCGGTTCGGATGTTAGTCCGAACTCGCCATCGCTCCAGGTTCAGCTCTGCTTTTCTTCCGGGGCGTCTTCGGTCGCGACTTCTTCTGCCGCTGCTTCTTCAACCGGTGCTTCTTCTGACGATGCTTCTTCTGACGATCTTACGCCGTCTTCCGCCGACTCGGCTTCCCCGGATAAAACATCGGCTTCTACCGTACCCTCGGTCAGCGACTCTTCACTGAGAGCCACTTCGGTCGCGGCTTCTCCGACGTTTTCGGGCAATTCCGCGGTGGATATTGCTTCGCCACCATCCAGACTGGCGAAGTAATTATTGACCGCGATACTGATTTTTTCCACCGTTTTCGGGCCAATGCCTTCAATCGCTTCCAGTTGTTCTGGCGTCATATCGGCCAGCGACTCGACCGTGTTCACGCCCGCTGCCTTTAATTTCTCGACCAAGCCCTCGCCAAGACCAGTAACGAGCTCCAGCGGAGTTACAGTCTGCGTGACCAGCGCAGACATCTGCTGTTCGACTTCCTGACGCTTTTCTTCCTCGCTCTTGATGTCGATCTTCCAGCCCAGCAGCTTCGCCGCCAGCCGCACGTTCTGGCCTTTTTTCCCGATCGCGAGCGAGAGTTGCGTATCATCGACCACAACTTCCAGATGCTTGTCGGTCGCATCAACAATTGTTACCCGGCTTACTTTCGCCGGCTGCAGGGCTTTCTCCGCGAACGTAACCGCATCTTCGTGATACTCGATGATGTCGATCTTTTCTCCGCGCAATTCTCGGATAATCGACTGCACCCGCATGCCCTTCATACCCACACAGGCTCCGACCGCGTCCACGTCTTTGTCTTTCGACATCACCGCGATCTTCGTACGCTCGCCAGCTTCCCGGGCAATCGCACGGATCACCACGGTACCGTCATAAATTTCGGGCACTTCCGTCTGAAACAGATGCTGGACTAATTCCGGAGCCGAGCGCGATGCGATTACGCCCGGACCTTTTACCGCTTTTTCCACGCGTACGATAACAACGCGAATCCGTTCTCCAACTGCGAACGATTCCAACCGCGACTGCTCCTTGCGTCCCATGCGCGCTTCGGCCTTGCCGATATCGAGGATCACATCCGGACCCTCGAGCCGCTTCACGGTCGCATTCACGATCTCATTCACATGACCGATGTATTCGTTGTAAACGGTGTCGCGTTCCGCCTCGCGCACTTTCTGAAAGATGACTTGCTTCGCCAGTTGCGCCGCAATTCGTCCCAGAATTCCTTCTGTCGCTTTCGGAATCAGCAGTTCACCACCCGCTTCCGCGCTCGGATCGAGCTTCCGCGCCTGCTCGACGGTCACTTGCAGATTAGGATCTTCCACTTGCTCCGGATTTTCGACGATCGACTTCACCGCGTAGGCATTGATCTTGCCGCTGTCTTTGTCAAGCACTGCGCGCAGGTTTTCCTGCGACTTGTAGTATTTGCGCGTCGCTACAACAATGGCGTCTTCAACCGCACTCACTACAATTTGCGGATCAATGCCCTTTTCACGGCTGACCCCTTCGATGATGTTATAGAGCTCACTTGCCATAAAAATTCCAGTTTCAATCTTTCAAGGTTGCAAGGTTTCAGAGTTTCTATCTCAAGGCTTGGCGCTCACTCCCGCTCTTGAAGGCCTTGTAATTTCGAAACCCTGAAACTTTGAAACCTTGAACTTCTAAATTTCCGGAACCAGATTCGCCTTCTCTACGTTCCTGAACTCAATCTCAATCTTCGATGCATCGCCCTCTTTCGGACGCATCTTCTTTTTACGCGCTGCGCTCAAATCCAGCAGCAGCTTCCCATTCTCGAAGCTTTCCAGCTTCCCCTCAAAATGCCGGTTGTTGTTCACCGGCTCCCGCGTCATCAACTTCACGCGCTGTCCACGAAAGCGCTCAAAATCGGCGGCCTTCGTCAGCTTCCGATCTAATCCCGGCGAAGAAACTTCCAGCACATACGATCCGCCCGGCACCGCATCTTCGACATCGACGATCGTCCCAAACTCTCGACTGAAGTTCGCGCAGTCTTCGTGCGTCACGCCCTGATGTGCCAAATCATCGTGTGCTACACCATCAGAATTCGCCGAAGGCGCTGCTCCGGCTTCATCGTTTACAACTCGATCAATAAAAACCCGAAGCATGCGGTGCTTGCCCACTCCGGACACTTCCACGTCCACTACTTCCAGCCCGCTCGAGCTCGCCACCCGCTCGGCAATCTGCCGGACCTTATCTAGATCAAGAGCCATGTTTTCAGCAATTTGCGCCAGAGCCGCCGCGCTAATTCATGCCAGACAATCGGGCCAACTAAAAAGTGGGCTTTCGCCCACTGGTGTGCTTCGACAATCCTGACACTACGACACAACAGCTTCCATCAATGAATATACGCCGCCCATTTGGAAAACACAAACCAGCGGGACGTCTACATACGCCCCACATAAAAAGGACAGCAACGGGAAAAGATCGCTCTTTAGCCCGCCCAAAATCTCGTCGCGCACGCCAGCTTCGTATCCATACTTAGGCGCGGGAACGGGCGACACGCCCGTCCCTCTGGAGTCCTCAGTTAACCGTCAGTACCGTCGTATTATTGACCGTCCCGAACGCCGCCTCGATCGTTGACGTTCCCGTTCCGGTAGTCGAAATCGCTCCCGAACTGTTGATAATCGCAACCCCTATATTCGATGAAGTCCACGTGACCTGCCCACTCAGTGGTTCCGTGCTTCCATCGCTGAACGTCCCTGTCGCCGTGAACTGCTGCGGAGAGCCCAAAGCGATCGTCGGATTTACAGGCTTGATCGCAATCGAACTCAACGTCGCGTTCGTCACGGTCAACGAAGCTACTCCAACTTGCCCGGCAAACACCGCAGTTACAGTGACGATCCCCGGCGCAATCCCAGTCACCTGGCCATATGACCCTAGTGCGACGCTCATCGTCGCTACCGACGGATTCGACGACGTCCATTGCACCGAATTGGTCAGATCCTGTGTTGTCCCGTTCGTTAGCGTCCCGGTTGCTTTCAAAGCAATCGATGTGCCCTCGGCAACAGTGCCGCTGGCTGGAGTAATTGTGATTGCAGTGAAGGCTTCAACCGTCAAGTTCGCCGGTGTGCTGGTCACTCCACCCAATACGCAGGTCACCGCCGCTGTGCCACTCGATTCTCCAGTGACGATCCCAGTATTTGCGTTGACTGCCGCCACGGCCGGCGCCGAGGACGACCATATAGCCACCGTTTCAACATGCTGAGTCGTACCATCGCTGAAGTTCCCCACGGCTTGTAACGCCAGATTCGAGTCCACAGTTAGACCCGCGACCCCTGGCGTCACCGTGATCGATTGCAGCGTCGCCGAACTCACAGTCAGTGGCACCGATCCCGTTGCCGTCGCTCCTCCGAATGTGAATGTAGCCGAGATCGTTGTCGCGCCACCGGGCGCCACTCCCGCTGTCGCAAGCCCAACGCTCCCCGGCGTATTGCTGATAGTCGCCACTCCCGTATTACTGCTCGCCCACACGGCATCGTGTGTGATGTTCTGGGTGCTAGCATCGCTGAAAGTTCCAATGGCCGTAAAACCTTCTGCCGTCAACGGCGCGATCGTCGTACTCGAAGGTCCAACTGTGATTGATTGGATGGTCGCCGTAGTCACGTCCAGTGCCGCCGTTCCGCTCATGGAATCAAACGTTGCCGTAATAGTCGCTGCTGGCAACCCTCCTGCGACTCCCTGGGCACGGCCAGTGGTTGCTCCAACCGTGGCCACCGATGTATTGGATGAAGTCCACGCCGCCTGCCCAGTAATGTTGTGTTTGCTGCCGTCGTTATAAAAACCCCACGCTGTGAACTGATAACTCGTGCCCGCGGCAATCGTGACCGTCGGCGCTCCAGAAAGCACGATCGACGTCAGCGTCGCATTCCCCACTGTCAGCCCCGTATTCCCGCTGACCGTGCCCAATGTCGCCGTGATCGTGATTGGAGCTGCTGTCGTACTCAACGCCGTGGCCAACCCGGTTGCCGAGATTGTCACGTCCGTTGTATTCGAAGAAGACCAGGTCACCATCGAAGTCAGATTTTGGGTTGTGTTATTGCTGTACGTACCCGTCGCCGTAAATTGCGTAAGCGTGCCGACCGGGATCGTATCGTTCGCCGGCGTCACCGCAATCGAATTCAGCACTGGAGCCGTGACGGTTAGTGTGGCGGGCCCGCTCGTCACTCCACCCATGGACGCCGTGATCATCGTCGTCCCCTGAGTCAAGGTCGTGGCCGTCCCGCCAGCAGCGATCGTAGCCACCGCCACATTCGACGAGGCCCATGTCGCCGTCGATGTCAGATTCTGCGTGGTGTTGTTGCTATAAGTGCCTGTAGCTGTGAAGGTCGCGGGTAGACCAGCTGCCACCGATGGCGTCCCTGTCGTAACTGCGATCGAAGTGAGGGTCGGAGCTGAACTTCCGCTGCTGCACCCTGCCAGCAGCCCTGCGAACACCATTACGAAGGGCAACAGAATTTTCTTCATGGGAGGGCTCCACTTAGCAAAATCAGCAAACTGAGTTTTTTTACAACACCGGGGAAAGGGCCGAGATAATGGTAGGGATCAAGCCGTTTGAATCAGCGAAACAATCCCTGGGTTGCTTGCTGCCGTATTTATTGTTACGGCTTTGTGGTTACGACAAGCCATTCGCGATCAACTACGCGATTTACTCCAGAATTTACTCAATAGTCAAAACTGAAGTATGTGGATTGGAAATAGTCGCACTTATGCGACAGGAATAGTACTCCATACCGTTACTTGCCGCCACTGGTAGTTTTGCCGGGATCACTACGCACGATAACTGCGGACGATCAAGTTTAGGCGCCGCACGGCCTGACGAGTCGATCCGAATCACCGGGCCGCTTCGGCGCCGGCCGCGAAAACCGACTCCGCCACCGGTTACGAAAGTATCTGAAGTAACCTTGCCTGGACTGTGTTCATACCGCAAAATTCTTATGATGCAGGTTTCCCGCACCCATCTCGCGATAGCCGTGGGCTCCGGAGCCCTGCTCGTCTTTGTGTTTCTCGGATATCTATACTGGCTCAGCAATCAGCCGCCGGTTCTATCGCGATCTGAAGAACGCGACCCTCTGACCCAGATGCCGATCAGCATCACCATGAATCCGTTCCGCGATCGCACCATCGAACGCACCGCCAACAGCTTTATCGCGGAAATGCGCGACGGCAATTGCCGCAAGCTCCTCGGCCAGTGGGAGAGGGATTACCGCAAGAAACGAGCCGACTTCCTCTGTAACTCGGAGACTCAGCACCCGCTCATCTCGTGGACTTTGGTGGAATGGGAAGACGCGCCCCCGCTGGTGATTCTGCACTATAAGGGCCAGCGTTACAGCACGCCGGCCCAGGACTCCACTTACAAAGATCTTTTCTCCGTAACCGAAGAAAAGAAAGACGACGGTTGGACCGTTACAAAATACGATTCCTTCTATTGAGTCCGTCCTCATCACTACATCAGTGAGCACCTGCTGTCGGCAAGCTCTTCGGAGTTACTTCGTGACGGAATGAGCCGCTGGCTTCGCCAATACCGCCTGCGCTTGGACGTCCCCTGCGGCAGCCGCCTGCACGGTCTGAGTCGCGGCCTCGGTTCTTTGCTGCAAAGCTCTGGCAGCGCTGCTGATCTGAACCGTATCGGTAGCCGGTAGTTGCGCTTTTGGCTCGCGTCGCGGCTGGCGCGCTGGCGACGGCTGGACTGTGGTCTGGGCGTGGACTTTTGTGACACTAGTAACTGTGCTGGCCATTGTTAGAAACCTCTAATAATTCCTTCGGCAGCATCCGTCTATAACTTTAGGACTTATCTCAAAAAAGGTTGGAGGCGGACACACCAGTGCTAATCATGCTGGTGAGACGATAGCAACTTACTTCTTAGGGGATGAAGTTCGGGACAATTCCCGGTGCACTCCGCATCTCGGCGGTGAAACCTACCTCACGGCAAAAGACTACCCGCCGATATGCACCATCGTTCGCGAAGCGGGCACAAACCCTGGCTCTCCGATGTGGTGACGCTCTTCTTTCTTCTCGACTACTTTCAAAATGAACTCCGTGAGCGCCTCATCGGAAGCCCCGCGCCGCATCAACTCATACAAGTCGTGATCCCACACGGAGAACAAACAAGTACGCAGCTTGCCGTCCGAAGTAATGCGAATTCGGCTGCATTGTCCGCAGAACGGATGTGACACCGGCGCAATGATCCCAATCTCACCCACACCGTCGGGAAAGCGATAGCGTCTTGCCGTTTCGCTGCGCTCGTGCGCAATCTCTTCAAGCGGCAGATACTCCGACATGCGCGAGAGAATCTCATCTAATGTGACTACAATCTCCGGCGTCCAGACGCGATCTTCTTCGAGCGGCATGAACTCGATGAAGCGGACCACAACTCGTTCTTCCCGGGCGAACTTCCCGAAGTTAACGATCTGATCTTCGTTGAATCCACGCAGCAGCACGCAATTGATTTTTACCGGATCAAGCCCAGCCTGCCGCGAGGCGCGCACTCCCGCCAGCACATTTTCGTATCCATTCGGCACGCGGGTGATGCGCGCAAAGCGCTCCGGATCCACAGCGTCCATACTGACTGTCACGCGGTCGAGGCCCGCATCTTTCAGTGGCTGTGCAATCTCGGCAAGAAGATGGCCATTTGTCGTCAGCGCAATTTCAGGCTTCTTGCCATCGCAGGTACGCAGCTTCGCCAGGTCACGCACAAACTCCACAATGCCCTTGCGCAGCAGCGGCTCGCCGCCCGTCAGGCGAATCTTAGTGATCCCCAGCTCAACCAGTACCCGCGCCATGCGCAGATAATCTTCGAACGGAAGCTCCGCATACGCCGCGCCATTAGTCCCGGTGCGGCAGTAGACACACTTATAGTTACAGCGATCGGTGATCGAGATCCGCAGATCGTGGATCGAGCGCCCGAAATTGTCAGTGAGCGGCATGTATGATTTCGAGGTTAGCGCGTCACGCGTCGTTCTAACGAATCGCTTACCACTCTTCATTATAGATCTCGTAGCCAAACTCCACGAACCACTAGGTGGTGGGTGAGCTGGGCGTCCCCGCCCGGCCACATCGAACCAAGCCTGTTAAACTCTCCGCATGAAAGCCCTCGTCATCACTCGTTTCGGCGGTCCCGAGGTTCTCGAACTGCAGCAGGTTCCAGACCCGCAGCCCACGCAGGAACAGGTCGTAGTGAAGGTAGAAGCTGGCGGCCTGAATTTTGCCGATCTGATGACCACGCATGGCGGATACGCCACGACTCCCAAGCCGCCACTTACTGCCGGACGAGAATTCGCGGGTCGCGAAGTAACTGACGCTGAATCCAACGACAATAGCGGGCACAGCGGACGCCGCGTGATGGGCTACACGCAATGGGCCGCCTTCGCCGAAAAAACTGTGGTGCATCGCAACCTCGTCTGGCCTGTCCCGGAAAATTGGACCGCTGAACAAGCAGCCGCTTTCCCGGTAAATTTTTTCACCGCCTACTTCGCCTACTGGAAAGCCGATTTACTCGACCGGCCTGGTGCCCGCGTCTTAATCCATGCTGTCGCCGGCGGAGTTGGCACCGCCGCTGTACAAATCGGCAAGATTCTCGGCATCGAAATGTACGGAACGTCTTCCTCTGAGGAAAAGTTGGCGCGGGTGCGCGCGCTCGGTCTGCAACACGGTATCAACTACAAGCAGCGCGACTATGTCGAGGCTATTAAAGATCTGACGAACGGTGAAGGCGTCGATGCAGTTTTCGAAATGCTCGGCGGCGAGCACGTCGCGAAGAGCGTGCGCTGCGTGCGCGACTTCGGACGAGTAATCGTCTACGGCGCTGCCACCGGTGAAACTCCGCAGCTCGACACTCGTCTTCTATATGCGAAAGGCGCGAGCGTCCACGGCCTTTGGCTGTCGTATCTGAGTGCGAACCGTCCGCTCATGGAATCCGCATGGAAGCAGCTTTCCGAATGGGTGGCCGCCGATAAACTTCATCCCGTGATCGGAAACGTTTTCCCGCTTGAAGAAGCACGCGACGCCTACACGCTAATGCAGGAAGGCAAGAACTACGGAAAGATTGTACTGAAGATTAGTTAGCAGCACTTTGATCTCTCCTCTACCTCAACAGATTGTCATCCAATGAAGTAAGGGCCTGAAGTTTCTTCGACACCAGCCTGAAGTCCTAACAAAACACTTCGACCTTGTTCCTCGGCTACTTGTGCCAGATCTTGCTAACGCGGCACACCTACCCGCGTCCAACAGACATGCTGGCTAACATGCGTGATAAGGCGATTCTTCTGCTCACAGCTCGTTTTCGTTCATTTTCGGACAGCGACGTACGAAAGAGAACGAATTCAAGCGCTGGCCAAGCATGGATCGCACTCTGACTGCACGATTTACGCAATCTCTGATCTGGCAGCAAAAATGCTATTTGCAAGAAGAGTAGTTCGCAAACAAGACTGGTTCGCAAAGAAAAATAAATCGGGAACTTACTCAAACCGAGATTCGTATCCTGTAGCGAACCAAGAAGTGGACGAAAGAAAGTTCTAGACACCGAAGAAAAGTTGCAGGGTGACGGGATTGGCGCACGCATGGTTTGGCGGCCCTGGGTGCACCGGCTTCCAATAAAAAGAACGGGTATGAGGCCCGCCTCTTTTGCATCACCCTGACACGCGCATTGTAGGACTTTGCAGGAAAAAGGCAAGCCCTCAGTCAAACCACCGCACCAGCCGCCCCTAACGGCCCGGCCAGCAGCCGGGCAGAAAGCAAGGAGCATATGAAACTTAACAATCTGGCAAAGGCTGTTGTGCTCGGGCTGGCCGTATTGCTCGCATCGAGTGCGTTCGCAAGTAACAAGGGATCGATCCAAGTGCGGGAACCGTTCGAAGTCAATGGCCAACAGCTCCCGGCGGGTGATTATCAACTGCGCTGGGACGGCACTGGATCGAACGTCGAGGTAAGTTTCATGCAGGGCAAGAAAGAAGTTGCTAAGACTTCCGCAAAAGTCGTCGCCCTCGACAAAGCCTACGGTTACGACTCCGCAGTCGTTGATCACGCCAGCGGAAAAGCAGCGATCTCCGAAGTGCGCTTCGCCGGCAAGAAGTACGCTCTAGCCATCGGCGGAACGGACAAAGCCGAAATGAGCAGCTCAAGCAGGTAAGTTACTAACTCCCGGAAGAGTAAGACGAACAAAAAGGGAGCACTTCGGTGCTCCCTTTAGTTTTCAAGCAATGCATCCACTAAACGCAAAACTTATTGTGAAGTGTCGGTTTTATCCAACTCTGCACTGAGGTGCACGCTGCTACCCGCGCTCGACTTTAGCTTTCGTTGCCAGTCCTTGAATCCCGATTTCTTAACAACAACAGTATGATCGCCATCTGTTACCTGAACTTCAGATGGCGTGTTGCCGACAAAACTGCCATCAACTTCAATATCCGCACCCGGCGGCGTTGAGTCGACCTGTAGTTTGGCGTACGTCGTGATGGCGCTCTGGCTGTTGGCGCTCATGTCTTGCGCAGGCGCGGGGCCTGGTGGCTGGAATTTGGCGAGATCGAGCTTCATGTCTCCGTTGACATAAGCCGTGAATTCCGCTCCCTTCGGAAGAGTAATATCTTTGCCTTTGATGAAGAGGAAAAATGGCGCCGCCGGGAAAAATATAATACCAGTCGCCACGATCCCCGCCGTCATCGCGACCGTGTGACCTCCGCCATTGCCTCCTTTTACGGCACGCAGAGCTGCCTTGTCACCCTCGGCCAATTTCACATAGTCGACGTTGATCTCAAGTTTGCCGCCTCGGGCCATTCGGCGTTTTGGTTGAGCTTCAGTAACTGTACCGACGGCCAGACCGCCCTTGGGAACCACAAGCGTCCCATTCACGCTGATGTCCTGTAGGACTTCAAAATCCACGTTATCGCCTACATGAGCGTCCGCCGAGGAAACTGTTCGATTAAATCGGAGACTGACTGGCGTAGCGTCCTCAAGGACAAAGCCCTTCGCCGATATAAAGTTTGATGTTTGAGTTACCGGCTGGGCGGGAGCGGCGGCAAGCGCTTGGGGATCGACAGTCTGGCCGACTAGGACATGAGTAAGGAGCAACACGACGAGCAAGCGAGAATAACTCTTCCGCATGAAACCTCCGGCCATAACTCTTCACCGTCGGAAAACCGACAATGCGCCATTATCGTCGGTGCGGAAACTAAGTCAACGTGAAACTTGATCTGAGCATTCCTTTGGTTAGTTAGTACTTAGGCATCTTATTGTCAATCCGCTCCGCCCAGGCTGTAATTCCGCCAGTCAGGTTATGCACCTTAGTAAAACCGGATTGCTGCAGGAAGGCCACGGCCTTAGCACTTCGTCCACCCATCTTGCAATGGGCTACGATCTCGCGGCTGCTATCGAGCTCGGCTACGCGCTTCGGCAGATCGCCAAGCGGAATGAGATATCCGTTCAGGTTACAAATCTGATATTCGTGCGGCTCGCGCACATCGAGAATAAAAATGTCTTCTTTGTTGTCGAGCTTCTTCTTCAATTCTTCAACCGAAATCTCAGCCAAGTTTCCTCCAGAAGTAGGCGCTGCTTCCACGCCGCGAATGCCGCAGAATTCATCATAATCAATCAGCTTTGTAATCGTCCGGTGCGTACCGCAAACCGGGCAATCCGGATTCTTACGCAACTTCAGTTCGCGGAACTTCATGCCCAACGCATCAACCAGTAGTAATCGCCCAATCAGTGAATCGCCTTGCCCCAGAATCAGCTTGATCGTTTCGGTCGCTTGAATCACGCCGACGAGTCCGGGCAGAATGCCGAGCACTCCACCTTCGGCACATGAAGGCACCAAGCCCGGCGGTGGCGGCTCGGGATAGAGACAGCGATAGCACGGCCCATCTTCGGTCGCAAATACGCTTGCCTGTCCTTCAAAACGAAAAATCGAGCCATAAACATTGGGCTTGCCGGTGAGCACGCAGGCATCGTTGACCAGGTAACGCGTGGGAAAATTGTCGGTACCGTCGGCGACGATATCGAACTCACGAAACAGTTCAAGCGCATTGGCGCTGGTCAGCTTTGTGTCGAATGTCCGCAGGTTCAGAAACGGATTAATCGCCTTCAGTTTGTCAGCCGCGGAATCAAGCTTCTTGCGGCCGACGTCGGCTGTCGTGTGGATGATTTGCCGCTGCAAATTCGTATAGTCCACCACATCGAAGTCCACAATGCCGAGCGTCCCAACGCCCGCTGCGCCAAGATACAGGGCGAGTGGCGAGCCGAGTCCACCCGCTCCAATGCACAGTACCTTCGCGGCCTTCAACTTCTGCTGCCCCTCCATGCCCACCTCGGGCATGATCAAATGGCGCGAGTAGCGCAGGATTTCATCGTTACTTAACGCAGGTTCGGGTTTGGTTTCGGCGGGTTTGACTTCAGAAAGCGTGGCCATAGAATCCTTTTTTCAATTGTAATCAGGATGAAGGCGAATTTATCGAATCGAAGCGAAAAAAAGACAACGGCGGCAACAACGTGCGGGACGCGACATTCGGCGATGTCTCAAGCCAATCATACTCAGCAGCCGCCCGCGATCGACGGCACAATCGAAATCGTATCCCCGTCTTTGAGCACCGTAGCTTCTTTCTGCAGATAGCGCATGTCCTCGTCATTGACATAAACGTTGACGAAGGCGCGCAGTTTCCCGTCGTCGGTATAGAGGTGACGCTTCAGGTCGGGATGCTGCGAAACCAGGCCAGCCAAGGCCTCACCCACGGTTTTTCCCGCGACGTCGACCGAAGCCTGCTTTCCCGAGTATTGGCGCAATGGAGAAGGAATCTGTATCTGGGGCATGTAGATAAAGATGCTATGGTACCGGCCAAAGATGCAAGTCGAAAGCGGAGCGATGCAGCAATGGAGCAGTAAAACACGGGGGACGGCCGTCCTCGCCCATCCATCACAGGTTCATCAGGCTATTTCAGTCTCTTCATCCACAAATTTTTTATCACCCTCATCGCTGCCCACAAGCTCAAACGAATTCGTAATCGCCGCCACACCCTTCTCCACGCTCGTAATCACGTAGGAACATCCAAACCAGTGTGCTTCTGCCAGATCGGTGACCGACCATTGCGCGGGATGATCAGGATGAGAGTGATAGAAGCCGACGATATCCTCGCCGCGCTCGCGCCCTTCGCGCTGAATGCGAATGAGCTCTTTCGGATCGATATGGTAGCGGTTTTGCGGCGAATCCTGACGTGTGTTGCCGCAGCGAGCGATGCGCGAAACCGTCTTCGTACGGTCATCGTCGAAGTGGCCAAGCAGCACGCCACAACATTCGTGAGGATAGGTTTCCTCTCCATGTTGACGAAGGGCAAGATAGTCAGATTGGCTAAGCTTGAGCATTGGAAGTTTATTGAATCAGGGAGTGATTGAGTCAATCCCCCAATGATTCAATGGGTCGATCTCACTCTGCCTCCCAAAAGCTCTCGCTGAGATATTTTTCGCCCGAATCGCACAGCACCGTGACGATAGTTGCGCGTTGATCTCTGGGCAGGCGCTCGGCAATTTTCAGGCAGCCCACGACCGCTGCTGCCGCCGACACTCCCACGAGCAGCCCATGTTCGCGAGCCATCCGGCGGGCCATGGCGTGCGCGTCTTCGGTCAAGATCTCCACATTTTCATCGGCGAGCAACGGATCATAAATGCGCGGCACGATGGCCGTAGGCAGGTATTTCGCGCCTTCAATGCCGTGGAAGGCGGAATCAGGTTGCAACGAGATGCAGCGAACCTCTGGATTTAACTCTTTCAAACGGCGGGTAACGCCCACGAAGGTTCCGGTGGTGCCGAGCATGGCAACGAAGTGCGTGATGCTGCCTTGCGTTTGCTGCCAGATTTCATTCGCGGTAGTTTCGTAGTGAGCGCGCCAATTGGCGTCGTTCGAATATTGATCGGCGTAAAAATAAAGATCGGGATGACGCTCGGCAAGCTGGCGCGCGATCTTGAGCGCACCGTCGGAGCCTTCGGCGGGATCGGTATAGATGATATTTGCGCCGTATGCCTGTAGAATGCGTTTTCGCTCGGGAGAAACATTCTCCGGCACGCAGAGCGTGACAGGGAATCCAAGAGCAGCTCCGAGCATGGCATAAGCAATACCGGTATTGCCGCTGGTGGAATCGAGCAGAGTTTTCCCAGTGCCGAGTTTGCCGGCCCGTCGCGCTTCGGACACAATGTTGCCGGCGGCGCGGTCTTTCACCGATCCACCGGGGTTATACCATTCGGCCTTGCCCAAAAGTTTTACGTGGGGGAGATCGGCGGTAAAGGCATCGAGTGGCAGCAGAGGCGTGTTGCCGATGCAAGCAAGAAGAGCCTCTCCCTGTCGTTGGACTTGCGGGGCTTCGCCCCTGGAACGAGACTCGCTCTTAGCATTGAAGGGCGCTGGCGCGGGGCCGGAGGCTGTCGGTGTCATCGAATGCCCTTATGACTAGAGTAATGTGCCCGCAATCTTAAAAGGGTATATCTATACTAGCGTTACTGTATTTCTTCGTCTTTAGATTCGTGGTGGAGAGTTTTGGTTCCATCGAAACCGCGGTAGCCGCATCTAAATTGCTGAGACGAGAATTGAGACTATAAAAATGACAGCGAAAGTTGAACAACGAACTTACGAAGACGCGGTCGCTTGGCTCCGTGATCACGGCTTTGATCTGATCGAGGCTCCCGGCGCGCAGACGCGTGTATTCCTGAAGAAGTACAACTGCTCGGCGGCGATCCAGAAGACGGACGACGGCGGCGTAAAAATTTTCGCCTATCCCGGATACCTGATCGGCGGCGAGATTGCGAAGCTGGTCAATCGCGGCTATCAACAGTTTATGAAGACGTCGAAGACCGAAGTGCCGGCATCGGCCGATCATCTGAAAGCATTGCAGCAGTTCTCCGAAGAGCTGAAAGAAGCGCTCGGACTCCCCAGCCTCTACAACGAATCCCTCGGCACAGTCAGCGATTCCTATCAGTATGATCGCGTCAAAGATCGTAATGAGCCCGAGGTGGAGCGTCCGAAGCGTCCGTGGGAGACGGTGAAGGTGAAGGCGGCTACGGCGACGAAAAAGGGCCGGGCGTAGCTTCGCTCGAAGCCTCTAATAAAGTCCCACATGGCAGGGAAACTCCGATCGACCGCCCCTGGCATCCTACGTCCTCTGTGGAATCCCAGTGTCCTCTGTAGTTCAATCTTTCTCCCGGATTAGGACATTATCCCTCGATCTCGTTGACTAGGCCACTTCCGTAATTGATCATGCGAAACTAGAAAACCTCGGAGGTTTTTATGCGCAATTTCATTTTGCCCATGGCGCTGATGGGAATGTTCGCAATCCTGGCGATTTCAGGAGTTGCGCAGAATGCGAACGATGCTGACCGAGTGGCGATTCGCAAAGTAATCGAAGACCAGCAGACCGCCTGGAACCGTCAGGATCTCGAAGCCTTCATGTCCGGTTATTGGAACTCTCCGGAGCTGACATTCTTTTCCGGAGCGCACGAATCGAAGGGTTGGCAGGCCGCTCTCGATCGCTATAAGAAAAATTATCAAGGCGTAGGCCACGAAATGGGCAAACTCGAGTTCGCGAATCTGCGCATCGAGATGTTAGGGCCTGAAGCCGCATTCGTACGCGGCGAATTTCATCTGACCATGTCAGACGGAAAGACGCCGCACGGACTTTTCACACTCATCTTTCGCAAGTTTCCCGAAGGATGGAAGATCGTGCACGATCACTCGGCTGGAGAATAAAAACGGCAGAATAAATAGAGAGGATTAAAGCACGCGTCAACGGACTATCGTCGAATGAGCGCCATGACCCAGCCGGCGACAAATACCCCTCCGACAAACATGGCGAAGCAATACAGGCCGTACTTTAACTGCTCCATCGTTGAATTGCGCTGTGTGATGCCGAAGACGATCGAGGCGAAGATCGCAAAGACTACCGCAGCCGTGAAATGCGACAGATTAATCGTCACGGTTTCTTCCCCAGCGCAATATGATGCGCATCCGCAGCTGCGATAAAGTTTAGCAGCCCGGCGACAATCAAAAATGTCTTACCATAATCCGCCGCGGCATTGGCGGCCAGCACATTGCCCCAATCCATTATGCGCGCCAGAAAATAAAGCACACCGGAACCCACATCACCGACGAAGCCGAGGATGTCCAGAATATCTCCGCCATTCGGCTGATATATCCGACCCTGCATTCCCAGGCCAATTACAAACATTGCGACCACTGAAATCAGCAGCAGAATGCCGCGCCCATAACGCTTCAGCAGGATATGCCCACCGCCCGGAATCAGCCAGCCCACAATCGGAGCGACCACCGCCATCGTGGTGAGCGGATACTCCGGCTCAGCCGGCACAGCTGAATTCTTTGATTTAATTGTCGACTTATCCGTCGATTTCTCTGTAATCGGCTTGGCCATTCAGATGGTCACAATCTCTCTTTGGATTTTACCAGTGACCTCGGCGCTTCCCGGTCGCACCAGGACGTCTACTTCCAGACGCACGCCAAACTCCGGCAGGTAGATGCCGGGCTCGATCGAAAATAAAGAATTCGGCAGGATACGACGCTCGTCGTGAATTTCCAGATCATCCATATTCGCGCCGTTTGAATGCACCTCCGTCGCAATGGAGTGGCCTGTGCGATGGATGAAGTTATCTCCATACTTCGCCTGCTTGATGTGATTGCGCACCGCGCGATCGATCTCCCAACCCGCAATCGGTTTGGCAGAAACAACGGCGTCTTGCACGGTCTTCACGCCCAGATCACGCGCTTCGCTCACAATCTTGAAAATTTCGCGCTGCCGATCCGACGGAGCATTGCCCACGATTCCTACCCATGTAATGTCGTAGTAAACTGCGCCCGGCGTATTTTTTTTCGCCCATACGTCGAGCAGCACAAAGTCGCCCTCGCGAATCGGCACGGGATGGCTGGCGCTGGGCTCGTAATGCGGATTGCCACTGTTAGCATTCACGGCCACAATCGGGGGATCGTCCGTCACCATGTTCTCGCGCGCGAATGCTTCCATAAAAAACTGCTGAATTTCATGCTCAAGCGTGCCACTACCGCGTACGCGCCGTCCGATTTCTTTGAAAGCTTCGGCAGTAACCGCGTCAATCACATCGCGCGCCGCGAAGTGCGACTTGATCTGCTCGTCCGTCAGGGTCGATTCGAACTGCGCAATCAGGTCAGCGGCGCTGACAATATTCTTCCCCAACCCGCGGATCATGTCCGCTGTTCCCGCATCCACCATCGAAATGGTGAACACAAAATTGTTGGGCGAGTACTGCATGGCCACATCGCGGTGGGGACCGAGCATCTGCTTCAAACCGTCGAACAGTTCCTGCCATCCCGCATATTGTTTTTTGGCGCCGGGCAAGGTATCGAGATGTCCCGACTCAATCTTGTGAACCAGTTTTACAGGATCCCCCTTGGCGGGAATGAGATAGTACCAGCGCCGCGTAACCATCAATCCATCGGGTAGCCCGAGAACGCGGTAAGAGATAGGATCACGATGATGATGATCGTAGAAAAGCCACGCATCAATGTTGCGCTCGCGCAGCGCTTGCTGGATTGCGGATAAGTCCATATACAAACGGCTATTCTACACGACCACATGGCAGGGGCTGGATTGCAACTGGTGTAGACACGGGGCTTGGCCTTATTGCATGCGCCGTCACTGGCTATCATGGGGGAAACAGCAACCCGTCTCTCTGCGAGAAATGTGATAAAAAATACTGTCACACTCAGCCATGCGAATAAACGTCTCCGGCCCTCCAAACCCGCAAGAATCCAACCCGCGAAAATCAGGTGCACGGTGTTGAGGGCTCCTTGTTAAGAACTCTGTTCATTGCTCTCTCTGAAAGCCGATCGCTGCGCGGTGTCGCGGAACGCTCCCGCATTGGCCAGCGCACGTCGTCCCGCTTCGTCGCCGGCAAAGAAGTTGCTGACGCAATTCGCGCCGCCGCCGCGGTCAATCAATTCGGCGCCGGAGTTTCCATCGACAATCTGGGCGAGAATGTCACCAACGCTGACGAAGCGCGCGCCAGCGCCCAACTCTATTACGATCTGCTCGACGAAATCTCCGCTCACAAGCTGAATGCAAATGTCAGCTTGAAGCTCACTCACATGGGCTTCGATGTGGACGAGGCCATGGCCTACGAAATCGTCCGCGGGCTAGTCGCCAAAGCGGCCAGCATGTCGCCACAAAACTTCGTTCGCGTCGACATGGAAGGCTCCCCGTACACACAGCGCACGCTCGACTTCGTTCACGAACTGCACCGTGTTCCAGGAAATGAAGGCTCCGTAGGAGCAGTGATCCAGTCGTATATGCGGCGCGCCGAAGCCGACATCGAGAAACTGCTCTCCGAACGCATCCGCATCCGGCTATGTAAAGGCGCCTATAAAGAGCCTGAAGAGATCGCCTTCCAGAAAAAATCCGAAGTGGATGCGAATTATGTGAACCTGATGAAGATTCTGCTGAAGAGCGGCGTCTATCACGGACTCGCGACCCACGACGAGGCCATCATCAAAGAAGCCAAGGCTTTTGCTGCGCACGAGAATATTCCGCGCACCAGTTTTGAATTCCAAATGTTGTATGGCATTCGGCGCGACCTGCAACAGGGCCTGGTGAAAGATGGCTGGAGAGTGCGAGTTTACATTCCGTTCGGCACCGAATGGTATCCCTACTTCATGCGCCGGCTGGCCGAACGCCCCGCCAATGTTCTATTTATAGCGAAGAACCTCTTGCGGACTTAAGTCCTTTTGTTTCAGTCGAATACGCATAAATCGAGTAAGTCGATAAACTAACCCCTCTACCAAATTCACATTTTTCTTTTTATCCTGAAGGGGATTGGCAGCCATTTTCGTTTTATTTGGTGGAAGCCAACTTGGATTGGATTCACAGCCTGCCCCCTCGGCGATGTGCTTGCGTCCAACTGGGTAATAAGGGTCCGTGGCTCGCGACGGTTTTGCATCGAGACTCCGGTTTCCATTTCAAATCCTCTGCGTCGTTCCGGGGAAGGGCGGCGCGGAGGTTTTTTGTTTTGCGGCCCAATATGTTTGCATGCGAGATTTCTCGCTATCGGGACTGCCTCTACTCATGGCTGAGTGCGAACCTTTTTTCCTCACCCTTCCCAAACAAACGCGTCGAATACCCGCGTGGATTCAAATCCAATACGCTTATAGAGCGCGATAGCCCGGTCGTTGGCTTCGGTTACGGTTAGCGAGATGAAATGGAATCCCCGATCGCGGAGATTCCGAGTTGAGGCTGCCAACAAAGCTTCGCCGAGTCCTGCAGAGCGGCGTTCGGGCAGCACGCACACCTGTGTGATGTGGCCTACATCGGGCCGCACCAGCGAACAAAGAATCAGACCGATCAGCGTGTGCGTGCGTCGTTCGAGAACGACGAACGATGCTCGGGGATCGAAGGTGCCGCATCCGGGGAAGCGCACGATGTTATTCAGAAAACGGAGCGAACCAGTAAGCGAGCGGTACTGATCATTAATTTCGGAATCGACATGACCCCGGTAGGCAGCGGTGATCAGCGCGGCAGCGGCCTGGTATTCCTGTTCCGACCACGGGCGGATTTCGAATTGCAGTGGCAGAGTAGGTAGCGAAGTTTGCCGATGCTTGCCGATATCAAAATTCATGAATACGCGAGGATGGCGGCTGAACCCCTGCTGTAAGAACGGCCGCGAGACTTCTCCCGTGTGGTGCGCCAGCAACTGCGCCTCCACGCGATGTACGCCGGGCGATTGCTGAAGAGTCTCGATGACATGAGTGAGCAGGCGTTCTTCAACCTCGTGCCGGTCGGGACCGCGGGATCTGTCGCGCGCAGTTTCGCGAACGAACAGGTCGCCGATCACGCCTTTGTTTTGCTCGTAAACAAAAAACGAATAACCGAAGATGCTGCCGCGCTCAATGGCAGCGTACCCAGGCAGGATCTTGGCGTCCATGTAGCGCAGAATCATCTCGGCAGAGACAGCATAGTCCCAGGAGAGCACCCGTTCCCACATGGCGATCTCATCTTCCAGCAGCGGACGAAGGTCAGCGGAAGAGAAATGTCGGAGATCGAGAATTTCCATAAAAAGAAGGTCTTAGATATCAGGTATCAGGAAAACCGTCCGTGAGCGATCCCACTGCCAGTCCAGTGTCTTGGTCCTGCGACCTGACACCTGATACCTCTCTTTATTTTCCGACCCAGTACAAATCCAACTTCTGCGCCGGGATGCTGGTCAAGTATGACACCCGGCGTCCGGGAACTTGTTCCGCTACCAGCGTCTGCGTATTTTGTGGCGCCACTACAACATGCGCTGCGTCTGGGATATTCCCGTCTTCATATTTCTGCGTCGAACGATTGAGGTAAAACTCAAGTCCGTATTGCTGCACGCGACTGACATGATAAAGCGCTATCGGCGCCGGCTCTTGTGAAAAAGCCTGAATGGTTTCGGCCACGGGACGCGCGGATTGAGTAGCGTCGATGACGGGCGCCGCAAAACGAATGACAGCGGCCACGCTCACGACCACGGCAAACATGGTTACCGGACGCAGCAGGCGAAATCCTGTGCGCGACAGAAGCACGGCGGCAATACCAAGCGCAAAAACCAAAGCGGTGGCTGCAGCGGTATAGGTTCCCTTCACCCAAAACAGATGATGGCTCATCGCAATGGAGCCTGCGGAAAGAGCGGCAAAGATCAGCACCCCACAAAGAATTCCGTGAACAGCAGCGAACAAAAGCGAGAATTTTCTATCACCCTTCTTGCCTTCATCCGACCGGTTTTCATTCGTATCTGTATTACTGCGGCGAACTGCTAGATATTCAGCAACCAGCAGTGCACCGGCAGGGATCGCGGGCAGAATATAGCCCGGTAGCTTGGATCGCGATGCGCTAAAAAAAAACACAGGTACCAGCATCCATATGAGAAGAAATAATGGCCAGGAATCTTTCGCACCGGAGAAAGCCTGCTTGCCCTCAGTCCAGGTCAGCCGAACGCGTTCAGCAACGGCGAGGATGAACACGATTGTCCAAGGCATCATGGCCAACAAGAAAACCGGCAGATAAAACCAAAACGGCTGGCGGTGGTGATATAGGTCCTGCGAGAAGCGGGCAAGATTGTGTTCGAGAATGAATACCCGGAAGAATTCTGGATTGCGCAGTTGTACCGCTATGTACCACGGCAACGTGACAGCGAGGTAAAGAGCAATTCCGCGAATCCAAAGAGCAGGCAGAATGACGCGCCATTCACGCTTTATGGCGATGAAGAGAAAGATAATAACAGCGGACAGAGCAGGCGCAACCGGCCCCTTAGCCAAAGTTCCCAGCGCCAGAAAAATATAAAAAGCAGCAAGATAAATATTGCGGCGGCTTTCATACCACGCATACCAGGCGATCAGTGCAATAGTAAAAGTAGCGGCAAGCGGCATGTCCGTGGCAGCGGCGCGGGCAAATCCAATAATACCGGCGCAACTGGCAGCGATAAGCGCGCCTTCGAGCTCACTACCGGGGCGAAAACGCCGCAGAAATAAATAGATAACTACGATAAGCAAGGTCGCGTCGAAGGCGGAAGGGATGCGAGCAGCCTGCTCCGTGACCCCAGCTACACGAAATGACCACATCGCCTGCCAGTAATAAAGGACCGGCTTTTCGAGCCACGGTTTGCCTAGCAACGTAGGCGTAACCCAATCGGAGCGCTCGAGCATTTCGCGCGCTACCTGAGCATAGCGCGGCTCGTCAGCGCCAAGCAGGCCGAAGGCTCCAAGACCATAGAAAAAAAGGAATCCGCAGAACGCCACCAGCAGCAATATGTCGATGCGAGTTCGTGGATTCGTCCCTTGCTTCATTTTCGTTCGCTGTCGTGAACGGTGATCGACTATCGACCAACGTCTAACGACACGTCGTTGTGTCCGTCGATGAATTCGCGTTCAAGACTACCGGTTCAGCGCGCAGCCGCCCGGTAATTCGGGATACGGCAGCGTCCAGAGGCCCATCGACCGAACAACCGCTCGCGCATTTATGGCCACCACCACCGAAATGCTCAGCCACCGTGGATACGTTCACCTCACCTTTGCTGCGGATGCTGACCCGATAACGACTATCGGGAAGTTCGCGGAAAAATATAGCGACCTGCACATCGGCAATGGAGAGCGCGTAATTGACTAATCCTTCGCAGTCTTCTTCGCGCGCGCCAAAGCGCTGCATCTCTTCCTGCGTAATCCAGATCCAGGCCAGGGCGCCTTCGCGACGCAGGTTCGAGAGCGCCGCGCCCAGCAGGCGCAGCTTCGCCGTGGAATGCCCGAAATAAATATGCCGCGCACAAAGCGCGGGATCGGCTCCGGCCAGCACAAGTTCGCGCGCCACGGTAAAAGTGTGTTCGTTGGTGCCTTCAAACATGAATGACCCTGTATCCGTCATGAGCCCTGTGTAGAGGCAGGTGGCAATGTCGCGATCGACGGGAACGCACGCCAGTCGCGCCAGACGGTAAACCAGCTCGGCAGTGGCCATCACCGTGGAATCGATCCAGTTGATGTGCGCGAAATTGCGGCCGCTGGCGTGATGGTCAATATTGATGAGAAAACATTTTTCGAGCCCTTCCAGCCCCGCGCGCCGAATGCTGTCGCATTCCAGCAGGATGACGGCATCGGTCGAGGAAAGGTCCGCCGGAACAGCATCGGCCTGGATGGCGAGATCGGCAAAGGGAAGATTCTGGTAGATGCGCGGAACGCCATCGTGCATCACAACATCGGCCTGTTTGCCCATGACGCGGAGAATCTGGCCGCAGGCAAGCGCCGAACCAATACCGTCCCCGTCGGGCCGGGCGTGCGAGGTCACTACGAAACGGCGACGCGCCCGAATTTCTTGTAAAACGCGATCTAGCATGCTCTGCTCAGCTCTCAGGCTTGGGCTCGACACCTTTCCGCCTGCGCTTTTTCTCGCGGCTGAGAAGCTCGTCGACCCGGCTCTCTAACTGATCCGCGCGATCGATCTGAAAATAAAGTTCGGGTGGTTTCCGCAGTCGCAGCCTTTCCGCCAGTTCGTGCCGGACATAATTCTTAGCAGCGGCCAAGCCTTCGAGCGTGCGCTCAGCCTCGGCCTCGTCGCCGGCGACTGTGACCATGATGCGAGCCGAACGCGCATCCTGCGCCATGAGTACGGCGCTGACGCTGGCAAGTCCGATGCGAGGATCCGCAAGTTCACCTTCGAGGATCGTTTCGATCTCCTCGCGAATGGCCTCACTCAGCCGTCCACGATGATATTTCCGGCCACGATGCTCCACGGCACACCTCGAATGGAGGAAAACTCGTAAGAATATCAGAAAGGTCAGATCTCTGAAGCGGGCATCTTGAGTATGATAGTTGCCGTCACAGAAACTCCACAAAGGAGTCAGTAACCTCGGCGCCAGCATTGTTAGCAATGCGCATGGCAGCGCGCTCCACATTTTTCATCAGCCCATCAAGATAATCACGCGAATGGGAGATGCTGACCACCCCGATAGTAGCCTGGTTCCACAACAAACTAGGATCGAGTTCAGCGACTCCCACGTTGAATGAAGCCCGAAGCCGGTCTTTAAGGCTGCGCGTGACCTGCCGCTTGTCCTTCAGCGAGTGCGCCGCTTCGATGTGGAGTTCGAGCGTAAGAAAGGCGATCATGAACCATGTATATCGTAACCCTCCTTAGTAGTCATAAGCGTTATGAGGTTATGAAACAGCTGTAACGAGAAGAGGCGATTGGTTCGGCAGATCAGACCGAAGGCTAGCCCCAAACAATTGATTCTACATAGCTTACATAAATCAGCTACCTCTCCCCCGTCGCGCGGCGAAAAAATTAGAGATTTCCCCGCCGCGTCATGCTACACTTGAAATCGCTAAGTTTGACTCACATGCACTTGCAGGATGGTACCGCCAACCAGCGTCACCCCCTCTTCAGCAGCGAATCTTCTCAGCATATTTCAATCAAGAAACAAGAATAGGAACATCAATGGCAGAACAAGGAACAGTGAAGTGGTTTAACGACGCCAAAGGCTATGGTTTCATCAGCCGTCAAAATGGCGAAGACGTTTTCGTGCATTTCTCCGCTATTCAAGCTGGCGGCTTCAAGAGCCTGCAAGAAGGCCAAACCGTGCAGTTCGACGTGACCAAGGGCCCCAAAGGCTGGCAAGCGGAGAACGTTACCGCTGTCTAGGTAGCGACAACGATCTCTAAGTAACAACGAGATGCCCGCGATTCGAAAGAATCCCGGGCATTTTTGCATGTAGAGCGGACACTCCTGTCCGCTGCTGTTGCCTTGGTCCCGCCCTCGAACGTGAACAATAAACAGCAGTACAAAATCGAACGGCCGCCTATCTTGGCGGCCGTTCCATCCTATCGTTCTTGTTATGGTTCAACAGCTATCTACTTGGCGGGTTTCGCGGTCTTGTTGTTGTGCTTCTCGTTGTAGATCTGCTTGCTGTTTTTGTTTTCTTCGCGGTTGATTTGCTGCTTCTGTTGTTTGGTCAGCGCGCCCCCGTTGGCCGTACGCTCGTTGTGAACCTGCTGCGCGACCTGCGCCTGATTCCGGTTGGTCCGCGCCGCTTCGCCGGAGGTCATCTCGCCGCTGCGCAGTCCGTTGGCCGTGCGTTGCTGTTGGTTCGCTTCCCGGTCGTCGACTTCGTTCGGCTTCACCGTATTCGCGTTGTGTTTTTCGTCGTAGATCTGCCGACTGGCAGCGTTCTGCTCACTGTTAATCTGTTGCCGCTCCTGCCCTGTCAGCTTGCCCCCGTTCGCCTCACGATCGTTATGCACCTGCTGGTCGATGTTCGCCTGCGTACGCTCAGCGCGTGCCGCCTCGCCAGAAGTCATCTGGCCGCTGCGCAGTCCGTTGGCGATACGCTGGTCCTGATTGGCCTCTCGCGTATTGGGATTGTAGTTGCGACCCGCTGACCGGTCAGCGGCCGAAATCGGCTGCGACTGCGCGTGCTGTTGTGATACCTGGTGATATTCGTTTACGTTCGCGCTCGCCATCGTCGCTGGACGCCCTTGATTCACCGACGCCAGTTGTGACCGGTCCTGGGCAGCAAAGTTTTCATGCTGCATCTGGTTCGGAGTCGGCTCGAAATGGTGTTCGTTGGCTGCTTGCATCTCCATCGCCGAGGCGTGCACCTGGATGCCCACACCACCGTTGAAGCTGACATGGTTAACATTCACGATCGTGTTCTGCGTCACGATGGTGCGGTTCTCATACACATTAGTTACATGCACCCCTCCAAAGTTCGCGACCGCACTGTTATAAGCGAAGACTCCGCCGCGCCACTCGCCGCCGACAAAGCCAACTCCACCGTAGCCAAAGCCGTAGTTAACGCCGCCATAGAATCCGATGTGCGGACCCCAGTAACCACCGTGCCATCCGTATACTCCACCTTCATAGCCCCAATAACCAGGCGTCCACAGAAGACCGACGCTCGGAGGCTGCACCCACACACCCGGGACCCAGAAGTAACCCGCATCCCCGTAAGACCAGTAACCAGGCGTCCAGAGATAGCCCGGAGCAGGCAGCGCGGGCTGCTCATACACCGGCAAAGCCGGAGGAGCAACGTTGATTGAGACAAAGACGCCGGCGCGTGCCTGCGCAACCGGCAGGGTAAACATCGGCACCATAACTAAAGCAGCGACAAACAAGTTACGAATTTTTGACTGAAGAGACATGGTCATTTCTCCTTGTGCCGGGGCACGAAACGCCAACATCTCCCCGTATTGCCCGAGTTACATGGGCGTATTCATTAAAACCCAGGATCGCGATCTTTGTTGCTGACCAAAGTTAGGCTACAAACTGGAAATTGGCCGTGTCCTTTAGTGAGTTACTCAGTTACTAAGTGTCTGTGAGGCTAGCGTCTCTTCGAAAGCGGGGCCTGAACCACCCTTCCCCTTTTTTCAACACCATGGATGCCCACCCGTGTCTGCGTTCTTTGCAGACGCAGAGCGGGGATTTTGACTTCTCACCGTCGCTCCGACTCGTTCCGATCGCATGAATCGAATATTCGCATTTTGTTCGCTATAATATGACCGGGTCTGATTGCATCCGCATGAATCTATCTGCCGCTCTTCGCCGCGACCTGGCTCTACGGGCTCAAAAGCACGCTCAGACTGAAGCGCTGCCCCATTGTCTAAGTTACGGAGAAGCTCCCATCGTTTGTTTTCTGCCTTATGAGCGGGACTCCCGTCATGGCAACTTCCTGCCCCAAAGTTATAAGGCGATCCAGGCGAATCCAGAGTGGCGAAAACGCTTGGCGAAGATCCACGCGCAAGGCAAGCGTTCCCTTCCCAAGACCGAGCGTGGACGCTGGATGGAACTAGATTCCTGCACCAGTTCCGATGCTCTGCTGATGAACGTCTTCTGTCATCCTCGATTGTTACGAGATGGCAGAGTCTCGGCATTTCTGGGTGCCGAGCCAGGCGCGTCTCCATGTTTTGGCTATAAAGCCCGCGTCCCACTTTTGAACGGCAAGTTTGATCGCACGGAAGTGGATCTGCGATTGGGAAGTCTATTAACCGAAGCAAAACTCACCGAAAGTGATTTCCAAAGCGCCAGGAAAAATGTTCTCCTCGCGTACCGCGATTTCACGACGGTTTTCGATTTGCAGCAACTGCCTCAGACAAAAGATCGATATCTCTCCTACCAACTCTTGCGCAATGTCCTCGCGGCCTATGCCCAGCAATGCGCTTTCTGCGTTCTGGTAGACGCCCGAAGACCGGACCTGGTGGATGCCTGGTACGCAATCATGAAATGTGTGCAGCCGGTCGAACTGCGGACGAACCTAAGAATCTCAACCTGGCAGGAGCTGGCACAAGCCGCGCCTTCCACAGTTCGAGACTTCCTGGCGGTGAAGTACGGAATCAGTAGTCATTTTGACTTTTTCTAATTACAGCCAAATAAGTACTCAAGGCGTGGCCATGCTTTCCCTATCTCGATATCCGAGGGTGCGCTGTCCTTGTGTCTGCGTTCTACGCAGACATACGAACGGGCGAAGTTCATTGTTAGCCACAAAGAACTCAGACAGGGCGCTTTGTAGGCCGGACTTTACAACCGTCCAACTCCAGACGCTGCCGTTTCAAGATCGGTTGGGCTGGCCCCTTGGACTTTTTCATCACACCAAAGCGTGATCCCAATCACAGACACCCAGCCCAACAAGCGAAATAATAGAACCCTGATTGGGGCGGTTTCCGAGGCGTGCCGTTACCCACAATATGAACCCTCGAAACTGTCCAAATTCATTTTCAGAAGCAATTCGAGGAGCTAAGTCCTTATTTCTGAATATTTTGAAGTTAAGTCCTTTGCAATCTATATTTTGGCGGAAATTGGGGGGGGGGGGGGGGGGGGGGGGGGGGGACAAAACCCATTATCCTTCTAGTAAATAGGTAAAGCAAAACGCCGCCGAATCGCAAATGCTTTTTGATTTCAGTGAAACCAGAGACCTAACACCCGCGACCTGTTCCTCAAATCGGAGTCGATCCCTTGAACAGCCAGATCAAATCGATGATCAGAATAATCACCACCATCAGCTCCAGCACAAACGCGCGGCTCTGATGAAATTGATCGACCATGAAGCGATACAGTTCTTCCGCCGTGTGGACTTTCTGATTCACCAGGTCTTTGTAGTCGGTAACACCAATCTTCGAAGCAGCAACTTTGTAGAGACGCGCGGAAAACATGTCGCTAAGAAACTTGATCGCGTTGTCGGCTCGCTCGGTCAGTTCGTCCACATCAAGCAGTACAGTATGCAATCGGCTGGCTCGCCGCGCCGTGCGCCAGCGCGCCCAGATGCCGGAACCGTGATCCATGAAATCGTAAACACTGGCCAGTTCGCGAGTCAGCAGCTCGTCATAGTGTCGAAATTCGAGAAGCTGCGAGTTGGCGTATTCCAGCAGTTGAATAACAGTTTCTGCGCCGCTCGAAGTGTCGTAGAGAAACGCGCCGTTCCAGCTGATCACAGCCAGGTCGTTTGGATAGTACGAGATCTTCGACTGCATGATCTCCTGCTGCTCCCCATCAGAGAGCGGAACGGTTTCGCCACGGACGATCTGCGCGATGCGTCCTCCTTGAGTGGCAAGCAGTTCAGCCGCCGTAGGATTGCCAGCAATATCACGCACATGAAAAACGAAATAATCTTCATGCAGCCAGGTATCGTAAAGTTTGACCAGCGCAGGACGAGCGCGCTCGATTTTCTGTTTGACGATCTTCTGCGCAAAGCTGGTGAAGTCTGTATCCCAAACCCAGCGGCTAGCGAGACGGACAAGCGTGTCCCAATCGCCAGAAAATGGCAGCTCGAATACCACGCTAAGCACCCCGTAATCGTAATACTTGATCTGCACGTCAAGTCGTTCGCCACTTTCAAGAATCAGCGGCTCGACCGGCTCAACTACTGGAGCGCGCTGAAAGCGCACGTATCCTGGAGCAGGATGTTTAAAACTAGCCTCCTGTCGGCGAGCTCCGAAGATGTCACGCAGAGCGTCAAGGTTTATTTCCTCGCAGACATCGAACTGGATCAGCACCAGAACCGACCCTTGCAGCGACTTATTCAGAACCGCCATGCTGGATTGGACCGGAACCGCGGCCAAGGTTGGATTTATGGTTTCCATAGAATTTCAGCTTTCTTCTGTCCTGTTACAAACGAGCTCGATCCGAGGTGATACGAGGACCAAAACCGCGACGAGGAGGCCTAGTTGTCTATGTCTATTGTCCCAGAAATGCTAGAGCTTGGGCAGTGCAACGTTAAATCTTTTATTATTAGTAGCTTACATGGATCAGGCAGCGCGGCGATTGGAGAATGCAACGTGCCGCCCAACAAATGCGAATCCAAAGAGGAAGCCTGCGGTGAGCCACGCACCCAGGCTGACGGGAGTAGGAACGTACATAACAATGGTCACGCCACTTACGATCAGCGACGCGGAAAGGACACCGAATTGCCACATGCCGTACATAAAAATAAAGGGAAGATAATGAGCCCCTAAGACAATCATCAACGCCGGATAAAACCATGCCGGATGAAGTATTGCGATGCCGATCACCAGAGGCAACATCAGCGGCAGCGTAAACGCAACCTGCATTCCAAGTGCGTTCATAGGATGCCCCTTCGGCAGCGCGTAAGTGTGACCCATGCTCCGTAGCAGGAGTTGCGTCAGAGGGAAGATAAAAAAACCGCCGAAGATAAGCACCAACTCTGCCAGCCGGAGTGAGCCCCATGTGCATACCGCGCCTGATGCGCCCCACACTATGGCCGACACAAGCTGACCGGCAAAACCCCCCATAAACGTTTCGCGAACATCTCTCTGGGCATCGACGATTTCCATCACGCCATCATAGCGCCACAACCGACGCCGAATTACCGCCGTCGCGCAAGAGCAGCCAGCAAAGCCGCTCCAGCAGCGATTCCAGCAACCACAAGCCCAGCGCGCTTCATCGATTTATCGACCGCCGCCTCGTGCGGCCGAACCCAGGTATCTTCCGGATAATACTGCGGCGCAGGGTCAAACATCGGAAACCCTTCGGGAGTTTCGGTGGCTTCACGCAGAGCCATCTGGAGAACCTCGGCCAGGTGCAGGGCGTGGCGGTCAGTCTCCTGAGCAATCTGCTCGCGGCAGCTAAAGCCATCGGCAACGATGAGCCAATCGGTTGGAGCCTGTCGCACGGCCGGCAGAAGTTCGAGCTCGCCAATGGCTTTCGAGACGTCGTATTTTTCTTTCTCGAAGCCGAACGCACCGGCCATACCGCAGCATCCAGGAGCAGGCGCAGTGAACTTAATGCCCATTCGGTCAAGCACAGCTTCTTCCGCAGTCATCTTCATGATGGCTTTGTGATGACAATGTCCGTGAATGAGTGCGCGGCGTGGCAACTTAGGCGGAGAGAAGTTTTTCGCGCGTTGCTCAAGAAATTCGCTCAGCAGAAAGACTTGCTTTGACAGAGCTTGCGCGCGTTCGTCTTTGGGGAAGAGGTTTTTCAGCTCGTCCCGAAAGACAGCGGCACAACTGGGTTCAAGGACAACGATAGGTGTAGCTGCTTCGATTTCAGGAAGTAGTTCGTCCATGATCTGCAACAGCAGAGCCTTGGCGCGATTGAGCATGCCCACGTCATACAGCGGGCGTCCGCAGCAGAGGTGAGCACGCGGCACTGTTACGTCGAACCCCGCAGCTTCAAGGACTTCAACGGCAGCTTTCGCGGTCGCGGGGAGAAAATGGTTGTTAAACGTATCGGCCCAGAGCAGCACAGCATTCTGGCGTACGCTGCCCATGGAGCGACGGGTGTCTTCGCCCTTCCTGCGGAGCGAAGCTTCACGACGCTCCCACCACTGCTTAAATGTCTGCGGAGCAAACGCCGGAATGCGGCGCTGAGCCGGGATTCCGCCCGCCAGCTTCGCAAGATCCCGTAGGCCAGGAAGTTGCGTCGTAAGATTCACCAGTCCCGGCGCGTGCGAAGCAGCTCTTGCCCACAGGTCGATATTCGAAAACGCCAGCGCATTCAGAGGACGGCGATTGCTTTCGTAGTAGTGCGACAGGAATTCCGCTTTATAAGTCGCCACATCGACGCCCACCGGACAATCACTCTTGCAGCCCTTACACGCCAGGCAAAGGTCGAGCGATTCTTTGACGGCTTCGTTCTGCCAGCCGTCTTTAATCACATCGCCCTTCGTCATCTCCCACAGCAGGTGCGCGCGGCCACGAGTGGAGTGCTCCTCATCGTGCGTGACGCGGAAGCTCGGACACATGACTCCGCCCTCATCGCGGCGGCATTTGCCCACTCCGACGCAGCGCAAAGTAGCAGCCGCGAGGCTGCCATGATCATCGGGAAATTTGAAATGTGTCTCCGGCTGCCATGGAGCGTATCCCGCGCCAAGACGAAGATTTTCGTCGAGACGATAGGGCTCGATGAGCTTACCCGGATTCATCTTCCAATCGGGATCCCACAGCGACTTGAACTCGCGGAAAGCCTGCATGATTTCAGCCCCAAACATCTTGGGAAGAAGTTCCGCGCGAGCCTGACCGTCTCCATGTTCGCCAGATAGCGAGCCGCCGTAGCGGACTACGAGATCGGCCGCCTCCTCCATAAACTGGCGAAACGTGCGAACACCTGCGGTCGATTCGAGGTCATAGTCCATGCGGGTGTGCACGCAGGCGTGCCCAAAGTGTCCGTAGAAGGAGCCTTCATAGTGAAAGGCCTGCATCAGCTTGCGCAGGTCGCGGAGGTAGGCGCCAAGTTTTTCGGGCGCAACGGCCGAGTCTTCGAAGCCTTCCCAGCGCAGAGGTTCACCGGGGACGTGCGAAGTCACGCCGAGGCTGGACTCGCGGACATCCCAAATGCGCCGGATTTGTTTTTGGTCCGTGAACAGGCGCATGTTCGGGGGATCCGCCGAGCGATCGAGCGCCGCAATTAAGCGGCGGGCCCGCGCTTCGGCTTCGGCTGCCGTATTCGCGCCGAATTCAACCATCAGCCAGCCAGCGCCTTCAGGCAGTAGCGAAAGGCCTTCGAGGTTTACACGCTTGCGGCGGCTGGCGTTAACCATGATGTCGTCAAGGCCTTCGAGACCAATGGGCCGATGCTCCATGATGAGCGGTACATGATCTGCGCAGATATAAATATCGCGCCATCCGATGACCAGCAGCACTCGCGTTGGCGGACTCTCAACCAGGCGGCAAGTAGCTTCGAGAATCGTGACGCAAGTTCCTTCGGAACCGACTAGAGCGCGGGCCACGTGAAAGCCGCTTTCTGGCAGCAGGTGGTTAAGATTGTATCCGGAAACGCGGCGCGGAATATTGGGAAACTGGCGTCGAACCTGCTCGCCATAACGATCAGCCAGCGATTTAAGTCCGGAGTAGATTTCAGCGCGGCGTCCACCTTCGCGAATGATGCAATCGAAGGTGTCGGAGTTAGTCGCACCGACGTGCATGCGCTGGCCGCCGTATGTAAGGACATCAAGCGCTTCGATGTTGTCGTCCGTCTTACCGGCCATGATTGAGTGCACGCCGCAGGAGTTATTGCCGATCATGCCCCCAAGCGTGCAACGGTCGTGAGTCGCAGGATCGGGCGCGAAGGTAAGGTGATGTTTCTCGGCTTCGGCACGCAGTCGATCAAGCACAACTCCTGGCTCAACCCGAGCAGTGCAGCGCGCCGGGTCGATTTCAAGGATCTTTGCCATGTACTTCGAAAAGTCGAGAATGATAGCGGAGTTACAACATTGGCCCGCTAGTGATGTCCCTCCGCCACGCGCCAGCAGCGGAGCACCATGTTCGCGGCACAGAGCAACCGTGGCCAGCACGTCTTCTTTGTCGCGAGGAACTACGACACCAATCGGGACCTGCCGGTAATTGGAGCCGTCGGTAGCGTAGAGAGCACGGCTACCGGAGTCGAAACGGACTTCTCCGCGGAGGTGGCGGCGGAGCGCGGCCTCGAGCGCACTGGAGTCGAATCGCGCGAAATGGACCGGAGGCGGAGCGACGTCTTGCGGCATAGGATACAGAGTATCTTCGAGGATGTGGTCGCCGGGCGCAAGCCAGAAAGTGCTTGCGGCGCTTTATGTTGTTTTGGGACAAACTCAGCGCTATTTAGGTGAGTACCAGGGTGGCAACTAATGTGATTTCTAACTCAGATAATCCGTACGAGAGATTCCCAACCGTTGCATTTTGTACTGCAAGGTGGTGCGTTTGAGTCCGAGCCGGGTTGCGGCCCCCGAAGGGCCCGACAACGCACCTCGCGTCTGACGCAAAATCTCGATGATGTGTTCGCGTTCTTTGTCTCGCAAGGTGCCATCGGCATCGGATTGTTGCCTTGAGATTTCCTCACGCAATTCGCCGAGCGGCGGGGTCAATCGATTGCCTTCCGATAGGATCACCGAACGCTCAATAAAATTCTCCAATTCGCGGATGTTTCCTGGCCAACTCCAGCGCTTCATGGCTTCGATTGCTTCGTCAGGTACTATATCGATACGTTTGTGGAGGCGAGCCGAGCATTTTTCGACGAAATGGCGGATCAACATGGGGATGTCCTCCCGGCGGTCGCGCAACGCTGGCAGATGCAGGGGAAACACGTGCAAGCGGTAGAACAAGTCGCCGCGAAATTCTTTTTCTTCGACTGCACGAATCAGATCGCGATTGGTTGCGGCGATGACTCGCACGTCTACCCGGATCGTTTTATTGCCGCCCAAGCGCTCGAACTCCTGATCCTGCAGAACCCGCAGTAGTTTGGGTTGCAATTCCAAGGAAATCTCCCCAATCTCGTCGAGCAAGAGCGTTCCCTTATCGGCTAATTCCAATCGACCGAGTTTTTGGCTCACCGCGCCGGTGAACGCCCCCTTTTCGTGGCCGAACAGCTCGCTTTCGAGCAGACCAGTGGGAATCGCGGCGCAGTTCAGCTTGATAAAGTTGCGTTCCTTGCGCCGGCTCATGCTGTGAATCACACGCGCTATACGTTCTTTGCCGGTCCCGGTTTCGCCGGTAATGAGCACAGTGGAATCGGTGTCGGCAACGATGGCGGCATAATCCAGCACACGTTTTAAGGCTGCGCTTGTACCGACGATATCGTCAGAGCGGTTCGCGCTCCGGATTTCATACTCCAGGTAGCGCTTTTCCTGAGCCAGGCGTTCTTTGAGCTGCGCGATCTCGCGATAAGCATGCGAATTCTGAAGCGCAATCGCGATCTGGTTGGCGACTTGCTCGAGATACTCGACATCCGAAGCACCGAAGACATTGTCGGTCATGCTGCTCAGATTCAGCGCTCCCCAAATCCGATTTCCCGCGATGAGGGGCACACTACAGACCGAACGAACCCCACTCTCGTACATGACTTTGATCAAGGGTAAGTCCATGTTACGCAAATCGCTATCGTTGAGGAACACAACGGCTCGTGTCTCGATCGCCTGCGCCGAGAGCGAGCGTTCGAGTGGAACGGAATCTTCATGATTGACGAAAGGTTCCCATTCCAGAGCCTCTCCATACAATTGTGTTTTTCTGCCGTCTTCTTGCAGCAGACACAGGATAGCCCGGTCATAGCGCGCAATGTTCCGAAGACTGGAAAGAATAGCCGGCAAGAGGTCGTCCAATTCTAGGCTGGAGCTTAATTTATGGCTGATCGCGACCAGGCTCTGTTGTTCTTCATAAGCGCGTTGGGCTCGCTCCTTCTCCAATGCAAGCGCTCCCATCAGCGCGACTCGGGAAAGAAATTCGATGTCCTCCTGATCCAGAACTTCGGGAATTCTCTTGCCCAAGCCAAGGGCTCCAAAATGGCGTGAAGGCGTGCTCATGGGAAGAACGGTATAGGATCGAACGCCGTGATTAAGTAATACGGGCACACAACCGGAAAAGCGCTGCTCGCGCTCAGTATCAGGGATGGCAACCAGCTTCTGATGCTTCCAAGCCCACCCGCTGGCTGCGTCATCGACAGGGAGAGCACCGAACTTTCCACTTTCCTGGTTCTTTTTCCAGTACTGAGTCAAGATGCAATCCCGCCGCGGGTCGTAGAGAGAAAGATTTAGCAACTCGCCTCCCGTCAGGGCCAACACCGCGGGTGCAAGTTCCTTGAATGCGTCGGACAAGCTTCGCGACTGCGCTACGACGTCGGTGATCTCGAGCAGCAGTCGATAGCGGTTGTGCTCGGGAGAAAAATATTCATCGAGCGCGAGTCTGTTTCCTGACATGCAAACGCCTCCTGCACCTGCCGAGTGCAATGAATTGGGCAGCTTAGATTGAGCAGGAACTGGGGGTCATCGCAGCTTGCCAAGCTGCGGGACTTGTTCTACGTCGCGTCGCAGGTGTTGGTTCTTTAAAACGGGAACCAATCTGATCCTCCCCGGTTGGGGAGCCCCCTCAGGCTGCGATCGCATTTCTCCGGTTTGTGCGCTACCGGACATAGCATTCTTACTCCCTACTTATCTCATTTGCAAGTAAGTAAACATTTCGTTACGAAAGCCGAACAGACGCTTGTCGGCAGCGGGCCCATTTGGTGCCCCGATGGTATCCATCTACATCCAATTTGAAGTAAATACGCTGTAATCGCGTACTCGTTTCTGTTCTAGAATCCGAAAAATCCAAGTGGGGCTCGCGTTCATATGACCTCGGAGCCGATGGTAGAATGTCCCGAAGAGGTCAGGGGCCGTGCAACTTAATGGTGGACAGAGGCTACGGATGCTAAGAGAAACCCTCGGATATCGTATGAGGGACGTGGAGCTGGCCAGCAATCAGATCGCGCAAAGATTTGAGAGTGAAGAATTTGCAATTCCGCCCAGCCGTTTGTCCGATATCGAAACAAAAGGCATAATCCCGAGTATTTTTCGCCTCTATTCATTTGCCGCTATTTATCGGCGGGAATATCGGGAGTTGTTGTCCTTCTACGGCCTCGAACTCGATGGCATCTCAGCCGACATTAACTTCGGGCATCCGCAGAAATCTCACCTGTCCGAAGCATTGAGCAACGTCACACAAGTACGGATGCCGACGCGGCTCGATCCTGGATTCTCGCTCCAGAAAACGACGGATCTAAGGCGCGCTATTGAGCAATGGGGCTCAGTGCCCATGGCGTACCTGGAACTGTTCGCCGATGACAGATACACATATGGATATATTGGATCGGAAGATTTCACGATGTATCCCATTCTTCCTCCGGGCAGTTTTGTGCAAGTGGACGAAACCAAGAACAAGGTGGGAGAAGGAATATGGCGATCAGAGTTCGAGCGTCCTATTTATTTCGTGGAAATGCGTGACGGACATACCTGTTGCTGGTGCTCGATCAAGCGAGATTCCATCGTCTTACAACCTCATCCCCTGTCTCCTGTTTCGGTGCGAGTTCTTAAATACCCGCAAGAGGCTGAGATTCTTGGGCAGGTTGTGGGGGTTGCGATGCGCCTCGGAGATTGGCACTATTCCGACTTTCAACCAACGCAGAAAGTGCGCTCAGCACTGACCCGAGATGTGCCCGGGCAGCTGGGGAAACAGGCTTAGGTGAAGATTGCGCCAGCGTAGCCAGGAACTCCTTTTCTGTCGGATGCTCGTTCGAGCATGAATCCAGCACATCAGTAAGCAGCACGCCCAAAGGCTTCTTCAAGACCTTGGAAAGCAGTACCCGATGAGACGCACGGATTGCGTCTTGAGCTGCATCGCTTCCGTATATCTTAGCCAAACCCCAGTGATCGTACGTTCCATTCTCGCTATGCAAACTAGCGACGTAGGAAAGTCTCCCCAACAGCCCTGGGACCGCGCCTAGAGTATTCGCTTCGAAGTCATCCCGTGCGGATTTAAGTCTCATCGAATTTACGATTTCCGAAAAGACATCGGAAATGAACTAAATACAGAAAAGCCAGTTTCCGCCTGCAATGTATCACGGTGCGAATTCTTTCGCAAAGGAGAACGTACCGTGAAACGACTAATGTTGACTTTGGCTGCGATGGCCCTATTCCTTACAACGGCGGCGCTTCCCACTCTGGCCGATGGCAATCCCGCTCCCGTATGTACCCCCAGCGGCTGCACCAAGCCAGGATCGCCAAACTAGGGAAAAATTACGGCTGGTTTCTTAGTTGATAACGAGTAAAGTGGGGGCTATAGTGCACTGGAATGCTCCCCGTGAACTGGCACAGGCTGCTAACGCTTTTCCTGTGGATCTCACCGCATGCTTTTCTCGGTGTTGTTGCGGTTGTCATTTACAAGCGGCGCTTGTACCGGGAGTTTCCGTGCTTTTTCTCCTATGTACTTTACGAAATTGCCGAGTTTGTGGTGTTGTTCCTGCTGCGTGTCGTTCCAAGCGTGACTGGGAACCAATATGCGTATGCCTACTCCGCCACGCTGTTAGTTAGTATCGCTCTGCGTTTCGGGGTTATTGACGAGGTTTCTAAAGATTTGTTTCGTGAATCCATGTTTCTGAAGGCGGCAGCGAGACGAGCGCTGCAATGCGTGACGGGGCTGTTGCTTGTCATGGGTGTTCTACTCGCTGCCTATGCGCCCGGTGACAATAGCGTTAGATTGATTGCGGGTATCTTCGTCGTCAACCGCGGAGCAGCCATGGTTCAATGCGGCCTGCTCCTTTCTTTATTGCTTTTTTCCCGCTTCTTGGGTCTGTCCTGGCGTCGCCCCGCATTCGGCATTGCGTTAGGTCTTGGGGTCCAGACGAGCGTTGATCTTGCGATGTTTGCTCTTCGCGCGCAATTTACCAGCGCGGCGTCAATAAACTTCTTAAATCTGCTGATAACCGGCACCTACCTAATTTGTGTCTTGACTTGGCTCGGTTACTTACTGGTGCCCGAACATGAACCTGCGTCCCCCGGGATTATTTCCCATGATGAGGTGGAGACATGGAACAAGGAGCTTCAGCACTTTCTCAAGCAGTGATTTCTGAGGCAGTGATTCCTCCGGCGTTGATCACCGCCTGGGCTCTGGTCGCCATTGCATTCCTGGCGATGGGGATCTTGTTGTATGTTGCTCTCCGCAGCCGCACACGTCAGATAGATTTGGAAAAAGCTGTACAGGCGTTCCGGGCTCTTGACATTGAAGCCTTCAGAAACCTGGTCGACTCGGACGAGGACGCATTCCTTCGTGATAATTTATCGCCGAGGAAGTTTCGCGAGATTAGGCGGCAGCGGGCGTGGGCCGCATTCATCTACGCGTGGGAAGCGGGCAGGGCCGCGACGGTGCTTGCGAAGGTTGGTCAAGCCGCACAACGGAGCTCCGATCCGGAGATCGCAGCATCCGGTCTTCAGGTGGCCGAGAGTGCTTTTCGGCTTCGATTGCGCACTATCGGGGCATGCCTCCACCTGCTGACCGAGGTGGTGTTGCCGGGCCTGCAAAGTCGATCACTTCCGCCCTTAGTAGATCAGTATCAACAAGCGGCAGAGACGCTGTTTCGGCTCGGCAGGTTTTCATCCGGAAGGCAGAGGTTAGCACCGCGATAACTGCCGCGCCCCGAACGGAAACAGTAGACGCGGAACCGTGAACTCAAATGGCACGCGGCTGGGAGAGTAAGTCGGTAGAAGAGCAGCAAGCTGCAATGTTGGAGCAGCGGAAGACTGTCCGCCTGGCACTGTCGCCCAATGAGCAGCAACGCAACCGGAAGCGCGAGAGTCTGCTACTTTCCCGTGGGCACTTGGTCCATCAACTGCAGGCAGTCGCCAATCCTCGGCACCGCGAGCTGCTGGAACAGGCCATCGCGGAATTGGACCGTCAACTGTCATGTTTTAAATGAGTTACCCGGCTCGACGTCACGAAAGTGAGTGGTTCGAGCGCATACCCCCTATAACGAAAACCGCAGTCCGGTTGGCGGAGCTCTGACGTATAATCGAAGAGTTGATGAAAGCCTACGTTTACGTGTCCTTAAAGAAGAGCGTTCTGGATCCGCAGGGTAAGACCATCCACGGCGCGCTCACGAAAATCGGCTACAAGAGTTTGCACGACGTAAGGCAAGGAAAGTATTTCGAAATAACTCTCAACGGCAGCATTTCTAAGCCTGACGCGCAAGTGGAAGTAGAGCGAATCGCACGCGAAGTTTTGACGAACCCGGTGATTGAAGAGTTTCGTTTCTCCCTCGAAGATTAGGTTTCCCTTGTATTTGACCGGCAACTAACCAGAACAATCACCGGCCCCCACCGATGCATTCTAAGGAGACGATATCCAATGTGCGGCATTGTGGGATATGTAGGCAAGAAACAGGTCGTTCCCGTCATCATTGAGGGCCTCAGAAAGCTGGAGTATCGCGGCTACGACTCAGCGGGAATCGCAGTGGCCGGTAACGGCGCAGGCTTACAGATTCGCCGCGCCGAAGGCAAGCTGCGCAATCTGGAAGAAGCCATCCGCCTCAAACCGCTCGACGGCACCTACGGCATCGGGCACACCCGCTGGGCCACTCACGGCCGCCCCACCGAAGAGAACGCTCATCCGCATCGCGACTGCACCGGCAAAATCGTAGTCGTACACAACGGGATCGTTGAAAACTATCTCTCGCTCAAGAAGAAATTAACTGCCGAAGGCCACAAGTTCACGACCGAAACCGACACTGAAATCATCGCGCACCTGGTGGAGAAGCACTACCTGCAAACCGGAAACGGCCACCATCTTCCTTTGGAAGAAGCCGTGCGCAAAGCGGTGAAGGAACTGACCGGTGTGTTCGCGCTGGTGGTGATCGCGATTGACGAACCGAACAAGATCGTTGCCGCGCGCAATGGACCACCCGCTGTAATCGGCCTCGGCAAAGACGAATACTTCGTGGCCAGCGACGTACCCGCGCTCCTCGATCACACGCGCGACCTTTTCTTTCTCGGAGACGGCGATCTCGCCGTGATCACACCGGACGGCGTGAAGGTCACCGATTTCGACGGCCATCCAGTCGAACGGAAGGCGCAGCGCATCACCTGGGATCCGATCATGGCGGAAAAGGGCGGCTTCAAGCACTTCATGCTCAAGGAAATATATGAGCAGCCTCGCACCGTCCGCGACACCACGCTCGGCCGCGTCTCGCAGGATACGGGTGCCATTTTCCTCGACGAAATGCTCGTCAGCGAAGCCGAGTTCAAAGCGCTGAAGAAAATCAACATCGCCGCCTGTGGAACGAGTTGGCACGCTGGCCTTGCGGGAAAATTCATGATCGAAAATCTGGCCCGCGTTCCAGTAGAAGTCGATTACGCGAGCGAATGGCGTTATCGCGATCCAATCATCTCTCCAGATACGATCACCTTGCTGATCTCCCAATCTGGTGAGACAGCCGATACCATCGCTGCGCAGCGTGAAGCGAAATCGAAGGGCTCTAAGACGCTGGCCATCTGCAACGTGGTAGGTTCCATGATCACGCGCGAAGCTGCAGGAACGGTCTACACTCATGCCGGTCCGGAAATCGGCGTTGCGTCGACTAAAGCTTTCACCGGACAGCTTACCGCTCTGTATCTATTTGCGTTGTATCTGGCCCAAGTGCGTGGCGCCATGACGCCCGAACAGGCGAAGGCGGCCGTGCAAGAGCTCACCCACATTCCAGGTAAACTGGAACAGATTCTCACGCAGGATGAGGCTTGCGACGAGCTGGCGAAGACTTATGTGCGCGCGCAGGATTTCCTTTTCCTCGGACGCGGCATTCACTACCCCATCGCGCTCGAAGGCGCATTGAAGCTCAAAGAAATTTCCTACATCCACGCCGAAGGTTATCCAGCTGGCGAGATGAAGCATGGCCCGAATGCGCTGATTGATGAGAACCTTCCCGTGGTGATCATCGCCACGCGCGACGTGAATAGCCCGCAATCAATGATTCGTTACGAGAAAACGATGTCAAACCTGAAAGAAGTGAAAGCGCGTTCCGGCATAGTAATCGCGCTGGCCACCACAGGCGACAAGGAGATTAGCGAAGAAGCAGATCATGTCCTCTTCGTGCCGCCGGCTCCCGAAGAATTATCCGCGATTCTGGAAATTGTGCCGCTGCAATTGCTCGCCTATCACATCGCCGTGCGCCGTGGCTGCGATGTGGATCAGCCGCGAAATCTTGCGAAATCGGTGACGGTGGAGTAAGAAAACCTCAGCCGCTGGGAATAAGAGTTACTGTGACAGGGGCGGCGACGCTTCCCATGCGATTGCCTAAGGAATCCCGGACCACAAAGCGGACAGTGTATTCCCCCGGTGGAAGTTGAAGCCCATTGCGGTAGGTCATGCCGTTGTGCTGGATTTGTTCCAAGCCGTCGGACTTTAGATGGGTTTCGATGCGCTGAGAGAATTCCGCAACCACTGCTCCATTCGCATTTCTTGCCACGGCGGCGATATCAACCACCATGTGATTCTGGTCCGATTCATCCACAGAGGCAAAGTTGGGTGGCATCACCAAGTCGAATTGCATTGTGGTCTTGCCTGCGGACTTGCCAGCCTTGCTGCCAGACCAACTGATCGAGACAGGCACGCCCACAAAGTCAAGTGGAGAGATGAGTGCCAATTGCACGTCCTGTCGCGCGGAGCTTGTGGACGTGTCCCGTGAAAGAAAGAAGCCGTTTCGATAGCGTGCGTGTGCGCCTTTTCTGCTGGTCGTCACCACGATCTGATGCCATCCCGGCTTGGTGTTGCTTCGACTGACGTAGTAGCCGAGCATGTAATAACCACTATCGTCCTGAGTAGCCTGACGAAAGCTCTGGACCAGATTGTTGCCTCCGAGAAAAGCTTTTCCCCCGGTGCTCTCGGCAAATATGTGCAGTGCACTGTCCGTGTCCTGCCGTTTCCATCGCGCTTGTGCTTCGGTATCGAACTGGGGATCTCCGACGTCATAGGGATGAGTAAAAATATTTTCGTCCGCCGTCGTGCCGGAAACGGCCGATCGCAGATCAACGGAGTAGATGGCAATTTGGGCGTCATTCATCATTCTCCAGAGATTGTCATATGACGATTGCATCTCATCCCGCTGATGAACTGGACAAGCCGGATCGCACATAAGCTCGGAAGGTGGACTCAACGAGAACGGGAAACCGGAACTGGCCCAGATAAGCGCCTTCCGCCCGGGCAAACCTCGAAAGGCCTTCGCAATTTGCTGAAAAGCCTGCACTGTAATAAAAGTTGTATTTTTCATTTCTGTTGAGGACAGCTGGGCCTCGCTTTCTGACTGTCCCCTGATCAGTTTTGTAAGCATTGCACCCATCGGATCGCTCGGCGGGGGGTGACCGGGGTCCACCGTTGAGTCGTGGATCAGCGGCGGGGGGTTGAATCCTACCATGCGCAGTGCTGCGGCGAGCAACTTGGGATCGTCCGTGAAATCATGGAGTAAAGTCAGACCGCTGCGGGTTAGCGCCAGCAGACACATAGGCTCGCCTGATTCCGCGGCCTCCGAAAGAAACTTGAGCAATTCATTTCTGGCGTTGGCCTGATCAGAGAATGGTGTATTCACGAAGTCCAAAACGATAATGTTGAGGCGGTGATAATCGCTTCCGCCCGTTTCGAAGTTGCTGAAAGTTCCATGCTCCCCCTCGGAGCGGCGCACCCGGGCCGAACTAGTCTCAACCTCCTCAAAGACCGCTATCGGAAGGGATTTTCCGTCCTGCTTAAGAGCAAACTCTTCTTTGCGGAGGTCCGCAATGTGCACGCCGGACTTATCGTTAACAACAGTGGGAACCAAGACTAATTCAGTGGAGGATTTAAACGTAGCGGCGGGTAGCGTAGATTGCGACTTGAGGGGTGACGCGACGAGAAGAGTAATGCCAGCGATCACGACACAGGCTTGCACGCGACACATGTGCCACCCTCATCTGCAAGAGCTTCGCAGAGTATATCTTGATTGACTAGTTCAATGGCGGATTGCTCAAACACCACAGCCGCGACATAGAGTAAGTCTCTAGTTGCTCACCTTGGCATTGTCGACGACGTACAGCGCGCATCGCTCTTTCTTTCCGGCGGATTTTCCGCAACGCTCTTCGGCTAATCGCTTAGCGTTCTTGTCGGTTCGCGCTTCGCAGGTGTAGCCGAATTTTCCGCTTTCAGAAACCGCAAACGCGCGATGCATCGGGCAAGTGAGAAACTGACGAAACACCGCGCGTGCGCTCTCAGGGAGCTCAGATGGAGGGTCGATGCCGGTTCCTTCCGGCAAGGCTAGCAGCGTTTTACGCAAGGCCAGATTTTGGCTCTCCAGAAAGGCATCGACCATCGGCGTCCACATCGGGATTCCAGACGGAGAAAATAATCCGTGGCCGTCGGCACCGAAAGCATTGGCTCTGACGAACTGGGCCTTTCCACCCCCGGCCGCGAACGCTTGATAGAATTCTGCCGCTATCTCGGGAGAAAAGAAGTGATCGTTTTGTGCGTACACCCAAAGCATTGGCACGCGAGACTTTTGTCCAAAAGCGTGGAACGCATTGATCAGATCGCCTGGGTTGCACACCTCATCCTTGGCTGGCGAGCCGCGACCGCCCGCGAAGCTAATCCCCGCCACAAGACCTGCCGGTGGCTTTGCGGTTAAAGCAACGGTCGCGAATCCACCTGCCGATCGCCCGATGCTGATAATGCGAGCCGGGTCAACTTCAGGAAGCTGAGAAAGGTAGTCGATCGCCGCACGTAAATCATTCGCCGACTCTTCGCCAGAGCCGTAGAAATCGGGGTCGCGTCCACATGCGCGGGCGTCTTCCGCGAAATCCCCCCCGGAGTCTCCGTATCCGCGGCGCATAACAATTACCGTGGTCCAGCCGCGGCGCGCAAACTCTCTGGCCTGCGGCAACATGTCCGCCGGCGTCATCTTTCGACGATCGCTTCCTGCTCTGGGAGCGCCGTGATTAATCAACGCCAACGGGTGAGATCCCGGTTCATTGGGACGAACCATGAACGCTTCCAGTCCCTTTTTCCCGGCGCCTGGGGCGGGAATACGAAGCTCTTTCTCGACAAGATCCTGCGCACTGGCCGTAAAGGCGAGTGCCTGGAGCAGAAAAAGGACCGGGAATAGCACTAACGTCCAGCGATGGGAAATCACGGGCGCCTCCGCTAAACCGCATCGAGAAGTAGGGACTTTTGCATCGGGCTATTTCGGCATTATCACGACTTCATCTTTCGGCATGGCATCGAGCGTAGCTTTATCGATTCCCAAGTGGGCCATCACTAACTCCGGCGGTGTGTGCGTCAGCCATTCCGAGAGTGCCAAATCCTGATAAACGTTGCTCTTGAACATCTCCAGAAATTTCAGGTCGGTGTCGCCCGTGTTCTGGACGTAATGAGGTAGCGTCTTCTGGACATAGCCCACGTCTCCAGCTTGAAAGTCCATGGTGCGTGCGCGGCCTCCGGTAGCGAACACGGTCATTTTCCCTGTACCGCTCATGTAGTACTGCCACTCGTCGGCATTCGGATGCCAGTGCAGTTCGCGTATCCCTCCCGGATGAACTGTAACGATCGCCGCTGCGATTGTCGTCGATACTTTGAACTTGCTTGAATCAACGATCTTAACCTCGCCACCCTTGGTGCGCTTCGTAACCGGCAAGTGTGCTGTACGAAAAGCGAAATCCTGCGACGACAAGCCCAGCGAGCCGGCGGTTGCCTTCAAGTCGTCGGCCAGAGGGCCAGGTACCGGAGCCTGGAAAATAAATTTTTCTCTCCGCGGCATCGTTTCCATCGCCTGTTGACTCACGCCAAAATTTGCCGCCAGTACATCGTGCGGAGTGTGCGCCATCCAGTCGGTGAGCAACACTGTTTCGTATTCCGAGAAATTGCCATCGTCGAAGACCAACAGAAATTCACATCCGTCAGGACCAAGCCCCTGAATGGAATGTGGAATTCCGGTAGGAAAATACCAGAGGTCGCCTTCTGTCACGTCGGTGACAAAGCTCTTACCGTCCGCATCAAGCCCGGTGATGCGGGCGTTTCCGTAAAGCATAATGGACCACTCGGCCGCCGTGTGCCAATGCAGTTCGCGTATACCCCCTGCCGTTAATCTCATATCAACGCCGGCAATCGACTTCGAGACCGCAAGTTCGCGGATCGTAACCTCGCGCGACCATCCACCTTCTTGCATGCGCTTGTGAGCGAGCCCAAAGGGATATTTGAAGGTTTGCACGCCACCTGCGTCGGTGGGTGGTGGCAAGAAAGAGTCTGGATTTTGCGCATCGATCGGCGGATTACCCGGTCCCGGAGCGCTGGCGCTCCTATCGTTTTTCGTCGGGTATGGCTTCTGCTCCTGGCCCGCGGCATCAGCCGCCGATAGCATTCCCGCAGCCGCTAGCGCCGCCGATCCCACTCCCAGGAACCCACGCCGCGAAACCATGTCTTTCTTTGCATCGTCACTCATGCGTCCTTACCCTTTCGGAACACAAATATTAAAGAGATTTTGCAGTTCCACTTCTCTATTTCCGAACATACGGCAGCCACCCTACGGTGTCAATCTACACGAACTCATAGCGTCCCGGAACGGAAAGCAATCATCTAATTCGACGATGGCTCAGTTTAAAACTTTTAATGCCCACGTGCTTCGCTCGGTTTCGCTCTCCGAATTTACGAGGCATATCGAATTCGAAGTGAGTGGAGTAAATCAATTCGGCTTCGTTCCCGGACAATGGCTCTCAGTCAAGGCCAACACTCCTGATGGCGAGGAGATTACACGTGCATATTCGATCGCGTCAGCGCCATCCGACAATGGACGAGTCTCCTTTTGCTTGAATCGCGTTCAGGATGGATTTATGTCGAATTATCTTTGCGATCTGGGCGAAGGCGGGGAGATTTCGTTTCAGGGTCCGTTCGGTGATTTTATTTTGCGTCCACCGCTGCGCGACACTGTGTTCATTGCCACGGGGACTGGGATCGCACCGTTCCGCTCTATGCTGCACTGGCTGCTGGCTGAGAGCGATCGGCACCGAGAACACCAATTCTGGCTGCTCGTCGGCGCTCGCACCGAGCAGGACATTTACTATCATGAAGAATTTGAGCGGCTCGCCGCTGAACACCTCAATTTTCATTTTCTGCCTACGTTGAGTCGTGCATCTGGCGAATGGGAAGGACTGCGAGGCTATGTACAACAACATCTGGGAGAAATCGTCGGAATGCGTAGCGACATGCACGCTTACATCTGCGGCCTCGACAAGATGGTCAAGGCGAACCGTGAGTTACTGAAGAATCTGGGCTGGGATCGAACTTCAATCCGCTACGAAAAGTATGACTAACTAGTAGAATTAGTCGCGCTTGATTCCGAAGGCGTCTTGATTCCCGTTGAGGAGAACCTTTGTGTACGTTGCAGACGACAAACGTTATGACTCCATGCAATATCGCCGCTCTGGGCGCAGCGGCATCAAGCTCCCCGCCATCTCACTCGGGCTATGGCACAACTTCGGTGGCGTCGATAACTTTGAAAATTCACGCGCCATGCTGCGGCGCGCCTTCGATCTCGGCATCACACATTTCGATCTCGCCAATAACTACGGCCCTCCGTATGGATCGGCGGAAGAAACATTTGGGCAGATACTGAAAAAAGATTTTCTTTCCTACCGCGACGAGCTGATTATCTCGAGCAAGGCTGGCTGGGATATGTGGCCTGGTCCCTATGGCGATTTCGGCTCGCGCAAATACTTGCTGGCGAGCCTCGATCAAAGCCTGAAGCGCATGGGGCTCGAATATGTCGACATTTTCTACCACCATCGTCCCGATCCCGACACTCCGATGGAAGAGTCGCTCGGCGCGCTCGACACAGCGGTGCGTTCGGGCCGCGCTCTCTATGCAGGCATTTCGGCATACAACGCCAAACAAACGGCGGAGGCGATTAGGATTTTGCGCGATTTGGGAACGCCTTGCCTGATTCACCAGCCGAAATATTCGATGTTTGTTCGCGATCCAGAACAGGGATTGCTCGATGTGCTGGGGAAAGAAGGCGTGGGATCGATCGTCTTCAGTCCGTTGGCGCAGGGGTTGCTGTCAGATCGCTATCTGAACGGAATTCCCAGCGATTCGCGCGCGGCACGCGATTTCTTTTTGAAAAAGAAAGACATTGGAGAAGACAAACTCGCAAAAATTCGCGCGCTCAACGAGATCGCCAAGCAACGCGGCCAGACGCTGGCGGAGATGGCGGTAGCATGGGTGCTGCGCGATCCGCGCATCACCAGCGCACTGGTTGGTACCAGCAAAGTGTCACAGGTGGATGACAATGTAGCCGCGTTAAAAAACCTTAAATTCTCCTCCGACGAACTGGACAAGATCGACGGGGTTCTTAGCAGCAAATAGATTGTGAGTTGCGGCACTGGGTCCGCAACTCACGAACATTAACGCGACGCCGAAATTCAAATCGCCGCTATTCCGTTGAAACCGGCAGATTCCGAGAGTCCGCTTGCATCACCAAGGCCGCTCAGTGTGCCGTCCTGACTGATTGCAAAGCTGCTGATTGTGCCGGTACCCACATTCAACGTGTAAAGGAATTTACCATCCGAGCTGATGGCAATGTCGAGATTCGTGCTTCCGCTCGGATTGGTTCCCACGATAGTTCCAGCTAGAGGCGTCAGTGATCCGCTTACACCAATTGCAAACCCGGAAATCGTGGACGTGGCAGAATTCGAGGTATACACAAAGCTGCCGTTTGGAGACACCGCGCTCCAGCAGGTTGCCGCGCCCAACGTGGGAACACTGGTGCTGATTGGAGACAGCGTTCCGTTGGCGGCCACCGTGTAGGACGAGATAGCGGACGCGTCGTCGCCTCCGGCAGGACCAGTCTCGACGACGAGTGCTGCGCCATTTGGAGCAAACAACACCGCAAATGCACCGGGACCAGCGCTGGCATTGACCTTTATCGGTCCCAGGGTACCGTCGATCTGAACATGGAAGGCATCAATATTGTTGGTCACCTTTTCAGTTACCAGCAGAAACTGACCGTCGGGGCTGAACGACAACGACCCAGGTCCTGAGTTGCCAGTCGAGAGATAAGCGATGGAGCCCGGAATTTGTTCCAATCGTCCATCTTTCTTCAGAGCGAAACCTACAACATCGCTGCTGCCACCGGCATTGACCACGTAGACCAAATTCCCGTACTGAGCTACGGCTACCGGTTCACTACCACCGCAGGGTATCTTGTCCACGAGCGACAGGGTGGCTCCGTGAACCTGAAATACAGAAATATTGCCACTGCCCGCGTTAGCTGCAAACAGCAGTGAATGATCCTGGCTAAGGGTAAGAGAACCTTGGGATCCCAGTGGGTCCGTGGTACCTCCACTACCTCTGCCGCCGGTTGGAAAACTGCGGCCCTCGGTGAGCGAGCCATCTGCGCCCCGCTTGTAGGTAATAATCTCATTGTGATCGGCCGCATTTGTCATGACGAACACCGCGCCGGTCGCGGCATTGCTCTTGGGTTGGGTCTTGCCAACGGCTGGCAGTATTGTGCCAATCGCCAAAATAGCGGTCAACAGAAGATGCTGTGTCCTAGCCATATCAAGCTCCTTAAGTTTTAAACAGTATTTGTCCAACAATTTTGCGTGCAGCTAAACCGTGGAAGGACTACCGAAAAAACGGCAGTTTGCCTCCGGTTGAGGGGACGCACCGTGATAGGAGGTGCCAGACAGAAAAAAGTTTCAAACCGCTGAGTTGATAATCGGTCTGTGAATTCCGCTAGAATCGACTGCACACGAAAATGAACGCAACTCAGGAGAAAGTCGTTCGGTGCGCGTGGGCGAGCAATGAGCTATCGATTCCTTATCACGACGGCGAATGGGGAGTTCCGCAGCATAACGATCGAGTGCTGTTCGAGTTCCTGATTCTGGAGGGCGCGCAAGCCGGGCTTAGCTGGGACACGATTTTGCGTAAGCGCGAAAATTATCGCGCAGCTTTCGATGGATTCGATCCGAAGAAAATTGCTGCCTACGACCGCCGGAAGACCCAGCAACTGCTGCGGAATGAGGGGATCATACGCAACCGATTGAAGATCGCGTCGGCGATCCAAAATGCCAAAGCGTTTCTCGCGGCGCAAAAAGAGTTCGGCTCGTTTGATCGCTACATCTGGCAGTTCATTGGAGGCAAACCGCGTATAAATGCCCGGCGGTCGGGACAGAGACTTCCGGCCAGCACTCCAGAATCGGACGCGATGAGTAAAGATCTGAAGAAACGTGGCTTCAACTTCGTCGGTTCCACCATCTGCTACGCCTTCATGCAAGCCACTGGAATGGTGAATGATCACGTTGTGGAGTGCTTTCGCTATCAGGCGTAGGCAGAGGAAGCCATTGCGAAAAGCGCTAACCTCCGGCATAATGATGGTTTGTCTTTAGGTCGTTGGTTTCAATCTGCCGGATTCTTCCGGGCAAAGGATACTGAAGTCTGTGTTAATGATCCGATTGGCGCGCTTTGGTGCGCGCAAACAACCGTATTATCGTGTGGTGGTGATTGAGAAGGAACGGGCTCGCAATGGCCGTCCGGTGGAAGTGGTGGGAACGTATAATCCACGCACCAACCCGGCTACTTTCGATCTAAAACGGGAGCGCATTGAACATTGGGTTTCGAAAGGCGCCCAGCTTTCGGACCGCGTCAAGAAATTGCTTGCCTCTCCCGCGCCGGCTGCAGCTGCTTCGGTCGCCTAGTCATCTTTACACTCGCCAACTCAGGACTAGCAGTCCTCAGGAGCAACAATGATCGAGCCGAGCGCCAGTCCGCGCGTCATGATTGAATACATCGCCAAGGCGATTGTCGAGGCCAAGGGCGAAGTTTTTGTCGACGAATACGAAGACGGTGATGAAACCGTCATCGAGCTCGAAGTAGCCGAGGCCGACTTGGGCAAAGTGATTGGACGTTCCGGCCGTGTTGCCCGGGCTTTGCGCAATGTGCTGAGCGCTGCGGGCTCGAAGCTGGACAAGCGCTATGCCTTGGAAATCATCGAGTAGCAGGGTGTCGGTAGAGATCAGCGGATAGAGATTCATGGCGGCACCAGATGCAAGCGGCGAATGGATTACCCTGGCAGTCGTCATCAAGGCGCAGGGACGCCGCGGTGATGTAGCAACCGAACTGCATACCGATATTCCGGATCGCTTCCGGAAAGACATGCAGTTGTGGGCGCTGACGAAGGATGGTCAGCGCCGCGAAGTAAAGGTCGAGGATCTCTGGCCGCACAAGAGTTTTCTGGTTCTGAAGTTTCAAGGCATCGAGACGATTAACGATGCCGAGCAGTTGATCGGTGCTGAACTTCAGCTTCCGCGTAGCGAACGCGCCGAGTTGGAACCGGGCTGGACGTACCTGAGCGATTTGATCGGTTGCACAGTGTTCGATGGTCCGCGTGAGATCGGTGAGATTGAAAATGTACAGTTCGGCGCGGGAGAAGCGCCGCTGCTGGTGGTTCGGGGAAGAGAGCACAAAACGCAGTTGCCGTATGAAATTCCTTTCGCTGAAGCGTTTTTAGAGAAGCTGGATTTAGAGCGTCGGCAAGTCCGAATGAAATTGCCGGAAGGTTTATTGGAAGTGAACGCACCGCTGGCGAAGGAAGAGAAAGAAGATAGTCGTTAGTCGATGGTCGGTGGTCGTTCGCGCAGTGAACTTTGGTTTGAGTTCAGGTTTTGACCAACGACCGATGACCAACGACTGGGTTTCGCGATGAAGATCGACATTCTCACGATCTTTCCCGACTTCTTTCGCGGAACACTGGATTACGGGATTGTGCGCCGGGCACGGGAAACGGGCCTAGTGGAAATCAGCATTCACGATCTGCGGGCTTTCACGAAAGATAAGCATCGCACAGTGGATGACCGTCCGTTTGGCGGTGGCGAGGGCATGGTTCTGAAACCGGAACCGATCTTTGAATGTGTGGAATCGTTTGGCGACGTGGCTCCGCGTGCAGCGCGTTTAAGCGGGGCAGCAAAGCGGTCAGTGATTCTGCTCTCCGCGCAGGGTCGAAGGCTCGACCAGGCGCTGGCGGCCGAACTTTCGGCGCTGGATCGAATCGTCCTGATCTGCGGACGCTATGAAGGAGTGGACGAACGCATCAGCGAGCACTTGGCGGATCGCGAAATTTCGATCGGCGATTATGTGCTGAGCGGTGGTGAACTCGGCGCAGCGGTAATTGTCGATACGGTGACGCGGCTGATTCCGGGCGCCGTGGGTAATCAGAATTCGACGCGGCAGGAATCATTCACTGAAGCGCTTGCCGGACAATCAGATTTGGCTGGCGACGGTCCGAGTTCAACTTGTGTTTCCGGCGGGTTGCTCGACTATCCGCATTACACACGGCCAGCTGATTTTCGTGGCATGACGGTGCCCGAAGTGCTGGTAAACGGCAACCACGACCAGATTCGCAGCTGGCGACGTAGAACGGCATTGGCAAAAACGCTGCGCAACCGTCCCGACTTGTTGGAGCGGGTAGCGCTCAGCGCGGACGAGCGGGAATTGCTGGAAGAGATTAAATTGGACTGCATTAAGTTGGATTAGGACATATTGCGAGACGGGGCAAGCCCCATCTCTACCAAAGATTGATTAGGAAGGAAACGTTATGCGCAATCCGATTATTGAAAAACTGTTGGCGAAATCGCGCCGTACCGATATTCCGAAGTTTGGCCCCGGCGATACCGTCAAGGTGCTGGTCAAGATCAGAGAAGGTGAAAAAGAGCGTCTGCAGGCGTTCGAAGGCGTCGTTATTGCCCGGAAGCGAGGCGCGCAACCGAGTTTTACCGTTCGCAAGATCAGCTTCGGTCAAGGCGTGGAGCGTATCTTTCCAATCGACTCCAAGGTCATCGACAAGATTGATGTTGTCCGCTCCGCCAAGGTGCGCCGCGCCAAGCTCTATTATCTGCGCGGACTCAAAGGGAAGGCTGCACGACTGAAGGAAGTCGAGCAACAGTAAGCGAGGCCAGCTGTTCTTGTGTGGGGACGGGGCTTCGCCCCGTCCAAGCAGGCAAAGCTCCGCAGCCACACAACCTTCGAACACATCTCCTCTTGCTTCGCCCGGTCACTTCGGCGAAGATGCTGAGCAAGTGCTGTGTCCAAGTCCCGCTCCAAGTCCGCGTCTTCCTCGAAGAAATTAAACGGCATTTCCGCTTCAGCCGCCAAGCTACGTCTGTTGAAAAAACTGCGCTGCACTCTTAAGTTTGAAAAACGGGCATGGGAATCTGGCGCAGAACTCGTGGCCGGAGTCGACGAAGTCGGACGCGGATCGCTCTTCGGTCCCGTTGTCGCAGCTGCCGTCATCCTCTATCGGGGCGACAACCCTGTGTATCGCATTCGCGGCCTACGCGATTCCAAACTCCTCCCAGCCGAGCGCCGCGAGGAACTCGCGGTCCAAATTCGCCAGCATTGCGTTGCCTGGGCAATTGCCGCCGTGGATTCCGCCCGCATCGATCAAATCAATATCTATCAGGCTTCGCGCCTCGCCATGCTGCATGCGGTTCAGCAACTATCGCCAGCGGCAAATTATCTTCTTGTCGATGCGGTTAGGCTCGATTGCGAACTCCCTCAACAGCCGATTATTCACGGCGATGCACTCTCAGTATCCATCGCTGCCGCCTCCATCATCGCGAAGGTCGAACGTGATCGCATGATCTCAGCTTGGGACCCTGTTTTCCCTGTGTACGGACTCGCTTCAAATAAGGGTTATTGCGCGCCACGCCACCTCGCAGCTCTGCGCGAGCACGGTCCTTCTCCACTGCATCGCCAATCATTTTCGCCAGTGTGGAGCGCGCCGATTCCTCAGGAAGTTCTTGGATTTATGCTCGACGAGCCGATGCCTGAAATCATTTCTGGCGACGATGAGGCAATAGCGGCAATCTCAAAGGGCTGAGAAAAGGCCTTCACTAAACAAAAATTGTCATCCCGAGCGAAGCTCGGGTTCTGCAATTCGCCACAGATGCAGATTCCTCGCCTCGCTCGGGATGACAAAAAAGGCAAAAGAAGCTCTCACTTCGCCCGATAAATCTCTGTCAGCAGATCCGGCTTCGATTCGTCCCGCACCAGGTGGGGATATTTTTCGCCGCCGTGATAATCGAGTTTCACTATGCGGAAGTATTCCGTGTTCTCAATGATGAGCTCGATCGGTGATGAGCTAGTCTTCGCCGCGTGAATGGCGTCGTGCCAGGCATCTGGAGAAAACTTGCGGCCGTTCACCGCGACAATTTTCATCCCCGGCCCGATCCCAGCGTTGGCGGCAATCATGCCCTCGACCGTATCGTGAATCACGCCATCACTCCCCGCCATCAAGCCCAGCGAGTAATGCGCATTGAGTGACTTTCCGTCGCTGTTTTCCGCGCGATCTAATTCCGAAGGACTCTCGTCGTAAACGAGCTTCCATCCGCTACCTTCGACTCCGCCAAGTGGAGCGCCCGGACCGTGGTTCGATAACCGCTCCGTCCAAAAGCCGCGCCAGTCATAGGGAGCAATCTGGTTCAACGCATTCACTACATCGTCGAAAGTGTAGGGTTTCACCATGGGCGGGCCGCTGGGCGCGCCGTGAAACAGCTTACAGAAATCGTCTAACGACCTCGCGCCAGCTTTCGCGTCTTTGGTTTGCTGCCGGATAATCACATCCGCCCACAGCCAGTTAAGCACGTCTTCGTCGTAATAATCGAGGCCGCGTCGATAATCCTCCCAACCACGCGGAGCGTCTTGCATGGTCGGAACGCCGTCGGCCGTATCCTGCAAGTTGCGCCAGACTCTGCCCGAACGATGATCGAGATCCGCGGCAATTTGCGCCAGCGCGTCACGCGCCAACTCTGGCGTTCGCTCGCCACTGCGCGCGGAGAGCATATCTCCCAGATACGAAGTCAACCCCTCATAGACCCACAGCAAGTCGGTCTGCATTGGCTGTTCGTAATCCGGCGTCGCCAGGTCCGCTGGGCGACGGTACTTCCCGTTCCACGAATGCACATACTCATGTGGTAGGAGTCCCGCGCTGAGCCTCCGTCCATCCTCTTCAATCAGCGATCGCTCCTCGACCCGGCTGTCATCGGATTCGTGATGCTCTAATCCGAAATGCGCGACGTGATCGCTTAGCGTAAACAGGAAGTGGTAATCGGTGTAATGCCACGCTCCAAACAAAATTCCCGCTTGCTTCACCAGGTTCCGGTAATGCTCCCAGACTTCTTCGGGAGCATCGAGCGCGGCGGCGCTGTCGGCCGCAACATCGAGTTCAGCGGGTGGATTTTCAGTTCTGAGCGGCACCACCTTCAAGTATTCGCCCGTGAGGACAGGTCCATCCACCAGCATGGTCAGTGAAACAGGCGCAAAGTGAATCTCGTTGCCGGCTTGATTAGAGACATGCAGCGACGTTCCGAACTTCCATCCCGCAGGCAGCCGCAGGCTCACGCTATACGTGAGTTGATCGGAAGGGAAACCGGCGGGAAATAACAGCAGCGTGTTCCAGTTAACTATATACAATTTTTCCGTCGCGGCCATCCCAGCACTGTACCCGGCCTCATACGACGCCGGCGAAGCGTAATCAAGATTCGCAACGACTTCGATCGCGCCCTCGGGCACTTCAACGTGAAAAGTAAAACCGTCAAGCAGATCGCGCCGCCACTTCAGCGTCTTTCCGTTCGCCGTAAATTTTAGTCCAGTTAAATCCGTGATCGGACCCGTTGGCCCATGCTCGCCGGGAATCCATTTCGGATAATAGAGTGTGAGCGTGCCGGGCTTGGCCGGAATATGCATTTGCGCGTGGAACATCTTGCGCGGCGCCTCGGATGCGTCCACCGAAAGTGTGATTGTTGGGGCATTCGCCCCAAAAACTGAAAACGACGACACCAAAATAACTGCGAGACAAAGAAAATCCCTCATCCCACAACGTGAGCCCATTAACCCTCCAGATTGTCGAGCCGCCCTACCGCGATACAGATGGATTCGTACATTGAATATATCAGCCTAACGGATTGATTCGACGATGACACTGTGGCTGATGCTTGTCTCTTCGTTAAAGGTCTATTTCCCGCCTAATCGCCTGCTATCATCTCCGACGTGCCCGCGCGGGGAAAATTTATCACCTTCGAAGGTCTCGATGGCAGCGGCAAGAGCACGCAACTCGAGAAACTGGCCCGTTCCCTGCGCGCTCACGGTCTGGCTGTCACCGTTACGCGTGAGCCGGGTGGCACCTCCACGGGCGAAAAGATTCGCGAAGTGCTGCTGCACTCGGCAACCTCGGGACTTTCTTCATTCACGGAAATGGCCCTGATGTTCGCGTCCCGCGCTCAGCACATTCACGAGATAATTCTGCCCGCGCTCGCTGAAGGACGCATCGTGCTCTGCGATCGGTTCACCGATTCGACCGAGGCGTACCAAGGTGGGGGCCGCAAGCTAGGGTCGAAGCCGGTGCTGCTGTTGCATGAGATTCTCTGCGGCAATTTGCAACCCGATTTAACCGTCTTACTGGACAATGAGGTTGCGTTCAGCGTGGACCGGGCCCGGCGGCGCAATCGAAAACACAAAAGCGGGCGGTCAGAAAAACACTCCGGAAAAGACGAGAACCGTTTCGAGCAGGAAAGTCGGGCTTTTTTCGGACGCGTTCGCCACGCCTATCTGGCAATCGCTACCCGGGACCCGCAACGGGTACACGTCGTAAACGCGCGAGGCACGCCTAATGAAACGCATGCGGTTATTATGGGGTTAGTTCGAAAAAAACTGAAAATCTAGTATCCACGCAGCAGTGCCATGCCATTTTCTGATTTTGTTGGCAATCCGGAGACCGTTCATCGCATCCGCGAAATGCTTGCCCGCAACCGCTTTCCGCATGCAGTGATTCTTTCCGGTGCGAAAGGATCGGGCAAGTACACGCTCGCTCTTATGCTCGCGCGGGCCATGAATTGCCTAGAGCAGCCGTTGACTGACGACTTGCCTGATTTTTGTGGACGTTGCTCAAACTGCATTCGGATCGCCCAATCCGAGGACTTAAGCTCTCGCTTCGCCGAAGCGGTCGAGGTTCGCGAAAATCTACGCGACACCGACAAGAAAGAAACCCGTCTTTTCGTTCAGACTCACCCGGACGTGCTCATCATTCCACCCGATCCGCCGCAGCTGATGATCAAGGTCGATCAGGTACGGCATGTTATTGAGACCATCTACTATCGGCCTGCCGAAGCCCGCGAACGCGTTTATATCTTCACCGGCTCGGCATTCATGAAAGAGGCCGCCAACTCGCTACTCAAAGTTCTGGAAGAACCGCCCGAGTTCGCCACCATTTTTCTGCTCACCGAAAACGCCGGCGAATTACTGCCCACGATTCGCTCTCGCTCCATGACCTTCAATCTCGGCGCAATCTCTGTCGCAGAAATCGAGAGCCAGCTCGCACGGCTTCGTCCCGATTGGAACGCCCACCAGCGCACGCTGGTCGCCCGCCTCAGCGAAGGCGCCATTGGACGTGCATTATCCTTTGATATTGAAAGCTACATTGCCGCTCGAAGCCACGCGCTCATCGTGCTGAAATCCGCGCTCGGCGGCAGCGGCAACACTAGTGATCACACGGAACTGTTCAAAGTCACCGAGAGCTATCGTTCGGGCGCCGAAGGGCGCGAAAAAATCGACAGTCTCCTTCGGACTCTCTATTCGCTTCTCGAAGACGTAATGTTCCTGCAATCCGGAGCGTCGCAACTGATCCGCAACACGGATATTCTGGGTGAACTCAAGAAGATATCCGAAGCGGCCGACTTCGCCTGGCTACAGCGTGCCGCCGAAGGTCTGGGAGAAGTCGAGCGTGGCCTGCGCCGCAACCTGTTGCGGTCATTGTCGCTCGATGCCTTCGCAACCGCGCTCGAACGCGTTTCCTAAACGAACAAGCTCCGTTACGATATCTTCTGCGATTCTTTCCGAGCGCGTCTTACGTGAATTCGTCTGAACCAATCATCGTCGTGGAACTGTCTTCCGGGACACCACCAGCCACTCTCAGCGCTTCGAGCTTGCGCTTGGTTCCATGGTTAGTTGCGGTCGCGTTCTTCATGGAATCGCTCGATACGACAATTCTTAATACAGCCGTTCCTGCCATCGCTGCGGCGCTTAAGGTGGCTCCGCTCAGCATGAAGTCGGTGCTGGCCAGTTACACATTAAGCCTGGCGGTCTTTATTCCTATCAGCGGCTGGATGGCGGATCGCTTCGGAACGCGGAGAGTCTTCGCCTCCGCAATTGGTTTGTTCACGCTAGGTTCATTTCTTTGCGGGATCTCCAGCAACATTCATCTGCTGGTCGCGTGCCGCATTCTGCAGGGATGCGGCGGGGCGATGATGGTGCCAGTTGGGCGGCTTACGATTGTGCGAACTTTTGCCAAGTCGGAGTTCGTCCGTGCTATGAGTTTTGTCGCTATCCCCGGGCTGATCGGGCCTATGCTCGGACCAATTGCCGGAGGATTGATTGTTGGATACCTGCACTGGCGAATGATCTTCTTCGTAAATCTTCCCATTGGTTTAACTGGGTTGTACTTGGTTTACCGTCATCTTCCTGACTATCGAGAGAAGAGAACAAATCCGCTAGATATTGTAGGACTGATTCTTTTTGGTTCGGGAGTGGCGCTGCTTTCTTATGTGCTGGAAGTATTTGGCGAACACACGCTCAGCAGTCGAGAAATCCTCGGGCTACTAACGATTTCAATTGCGCTGTTAGCTGGATATGGGCTGCACGGAGCCAAGGCCGAGTTTCCTCTTTTGCGGTTGGCATTGTTTCGCATTCGAACTTTTCGCGCAGCAGTGCTTGGCAGCTTCGTTACGCGCCTCGGAATCGGCGGAATACCGTTTCTCTTTCCGCTGCTGTATCAGGTTGGGTTAGGATTTTCGCCGATTCAATCCGGTCTCTTGATGATGCCGCAGGCTATGGCCGCGATCAGTCTGAAGATGACGATGCCTGGAATTCTGCGCCGATTTGGCTACCGCGGCGTATTAATTTCCAACACTGTGATCATCGGCTTGTTGATCCTGCTTTTTGCGACGATTGGCATCAGCACGCCGGTATGGCTCATTGTGGTGCAGGTCTTCTGCTATGGATTTTTCACATCGCTGCAATACACAAGTATGAACACGCTGGTCTATGCCGACGTGAATGAGGAGGAATCAAGCAGTGCCAGCTCTATCGCCAGCACTATGCAGCAGATGTCGATGAGCTTTGGCGTGGCCACTGCTTCACTGGTCACTGCATTTTTTATTCCCGATCGCTTCCGGTCGAATGCGTCGCAGTTGATTCACGGTATTCACAGTGCATTTGTCTGCATGGGAGTAATGACGATCTTGTCGACTATCGTCTTCCGAGAATTGCGCCGCGGCGACGGCGACCTTGTCAGTAACACAAAAGCGCTGCACTGATCTTGTGTACTTGATCCCTCCCCGGGGTCAGGCTTCTATGATCCTGCGTGTGTCATGGGCGTGGCATCGGTGGCGATGCACACCCAGGTGCCGTTCTTGTTGATCCAGGTATCGATGAAGCGTTCACGGTGAACAACCGACTTCCCTCCCTTGGTCTCCTTGACGGCGATCACTCCGATGGCGATGGCCGTGCTTCCAAAGATGCGCACGGTAAGTGATTCGGGAGCGACTTGCTCTTCGTTGCCAGTGGACGCTCTAACGCTGGCGAGAAACTCGGACTTGGTCTTCAGCGAGCCGTCATCTTCGACCAGAACCAGTGAATTGTCGAGGATAGTGGATAGAGCCTTAATGTCGCCGGCCTTGTAGGCTTGATTCCAGGCTTTCTCAAGGCCGAGGACCTGGGCTCGAGCGGCGGAATCATCGTCTTGTGCGAAGCTGACCTCCGATGTTCCGCACAGCAAACCCAAGATTGAGAGAGTGGCTATCGAGCAAGTTCCGACCCAGCAGGCAATGCGTTTCATTGGCTAGTTCTCCACAGGCGGTTGGTCGGCAGCTCCTCCTCTTCCGCTTCCGAGTGGAACGACGACGTTTCATCCGGAACATAACAGAAAAGTGCACGCGGCATTAGTTCTAGCGCTGGTGCGGAGGGTAGCTCTGTTGTTAAGCTTGGTGGGCCATGAAAGTCAAGATCTTGATGCCCGGGACAAGACTTTTCTTTGTATGGGTCGCGGTGTCGGCGGCCTTCTTTACGTTCTCAGGACGGCTCGCCTCGGCGCAGCAGAAAGAAGTTGTTTGGAGCGCGGATGAGAAGCCGATCGCAGATCAAATTCATGGACTGCGCGGCCTTGCAGACGATGTGCGGGTGGGAACTACGAAGGATCTGGCGCTGAAGATCCGCAAGCTTCCGGCTGGTGCGAACAAGCTTCGATTGGCGGTCGGACTGGCGGGATTGTCGACCGAGGGCGATTTCGGACACGACACGCTGCAGGAAGTGGCAACCACGCTGGCAGAAACGTTGCGAGAGCGCCCTCTGCCGTGGGCTGAGGCGAAAGATTCCGAAGCCAATGGCAAAGCGGCTGCACGCGTACCAGCGGATCCATACATTGAGTTGGCCACACTCGTGCGCTATGAGCATGTGGATGCTTCGCTTAACGATAATGATGACGGACAATTTCGGGCGGCGATGGCCCAGCTCGAGACAGACGACCGCAAGCGGGAGCATCCGGAGTTTACGCTGAAAGATCTCTCGGGCAAGAGTTGGACGTTTTCGGATCTGCGAGGGAAAGTTGTGCTGGTCAATTTCTGGGCAACATGGTGTCCGCCCTGCCGCAAAGAGATGCCAGATCTAGAGGCGCTTTATGAGCGCTTTGGATCGAAGGGGCTCGTGGTGCTTGGTATTTCCGATGAAGAGGCCGCGAAAGTCGAGCCATTTATCCGCGAGCGCAAGGTTTCGTTCCCTGTATTGCTCGATCCTGGACGAAAAGTAAACGACTCGTTCGTGGTGGCGGGGATTCCCAAGAGCTTTGTCTATGATCGGGATGGGAAGCTGGTAGCGCAGTCCATCGACATGCGCACACAGAAACAGTTCCTGGAAATGCTGGGGAACGCCGGATTGAAGTAGAGAAATCCCCGGGAGAGATTGGCGAATGGAGAAGCAAATCGCAGGTGTGATTCTTGCTATCGGAATTCTCGGGACACTCGCAGCCACGCAAGACACGATGAAGAAAGAAGCTCCGCCGAAGCCAGCGGTGGGGCCGTCCCAGGTGTTGCTGGAGAACTGGAATGACGTTGGACGAAAATTGATCGCGATGGCGGAGGATTTCCCTGAGGACAAATACGACTTCAAGCCGGTGCCAGCAGAGCGCAGTTTCGCTGAGCAACTTTTGCATGCCGCTAATGCAAATTATTTTTTTACCAATCCAGTGGTGGGGCTAAAGCCACCGTCGGAAGAAGATCCCAAGCGCGATCAATTCAAAACTAAGGCCGCAGTGGTTGAGTTTGTTAAGAAGGCATTTGCCGACGGAGCGGCGGCGATCAAACTGAAAGGTGATAAGGGTATGAGCGATTTAATCGTCGACCCCTTCGCGAATCAGCAAGTGCGGGTATCGGACATGGCGTGGGGACTGCTCGAGCATTCCGGAGAACACTACGGGCAGTTAGTGGTGTACTACCGCGTAGCCGGAATGGTGCCGCCGGAATCGCGTCCCAAGAAGTAGCGCCAGAGATTTTAATTCTGGCTGATACCATAGCCCTCGTGAGCCCGCTGCTTGACGTCCGCGACCTGACTATCGCGTTTCCGCAATCCCGCGGCGGGCAGGCATTTTCATCCATTGGGCGAGGTCAGACGGCTGCGGCCAAGGCCATTGCCGCCGTGCGCGGCCTCTCATTCTCAATTGATCCTGGCGAAGTGCTGGGCTTGGTCGGCGAATCGGGCTCGGGAAAATCCATCACCTCGCTGGCCATCATGGGATTGCTTCCGCCTGCCGCGGTGGTCTCAGGCGACATTACCTTTCAGATGAGTTCGCAAATTGGCGACAAGCCGGTGCATCTGACCACATTGCCTGCTGAGCAGTTGCGCCAGCTTCGCGGCTCGCGCATCGCCATGATCTTCCAGGAGCCGATGACCGCCCTTAACCCGGTGATGCGCGTGGGCGACCAGATCGCGGAAGCAGTTCTTGCTCACGGCAGTGTTTCGAAGGCTGAGGTTTGGGGGCGCGTGATCGAAGGCATGCGCGACGTCGCCATCTTCGACCCCGAACAGCGAGCCCGCAGTTACCCGCACCAGCTATCCGGAGGCATGCGACAGCGCGTCATGATTGCCATGGCCATCGTGAATCGTCCACAACTGCTGATTGCGGATGAACCTACGACAGCGCTTGACGTGACCATTCAACAGCAAATTCTCGACCTACTTAACGAACTCCGCCACAAATTTGGATTGGCGATGCTCTTCATCTCGCACGATCTTGCAGTCGTGTCACATGTTGCCGATCGCGTTGCCGTTATGTACGCGGGCAATCTGGTCGAACTTGGCAGCAAGTCTGAGATTTTTCGCGCACCTGCACATCCTTATACTCAGGGACTATTGAAGGCTATTCCATCGCTTACGACCGACCGCTCTATTCCGCTCGCGACAATCGATGGAACGGTTCCCTCTATCGCGCAACTTCCGTCGGGATGCCCTTTTGAGCCGCGCTGCCCATATCGGGTTGATGCTTGCGCCGCCGAACTCCCCCCGCTTCTCGAAGTTCGTCCTGATCATTGGGCTCGTTGCCCGGTCGTGAATCCCGTCAGAGTCTGATAAATATGGACGGCATGGGTACCAACCGGCTCGAAGCTTTCAGCGATGGGGTGATCGCCGTGATCATCACCATCATGGTGCTGGAATTGAAGCCTCCGCGCGACACGACGCTGGGCTCGCTACGGAGCCTGCTCCCGCAGTTTCTTAGCTATCTTCTGAGTTTTCTGGTGGTCGCCATCATGTGGGTGAATCATCATCATGTATTGCACGTGGCGCGCCGCGCCGATGCTCGCCTGCTTTGGTCGAATAACTTTCTCCTATTCTGGATGTCCCTTGTTCCGTTCGTCACTGCCTTCATGGGAAATAACTATCATGATCCCCGTGCTGTGGCGCTCTATGGAGTTGTGATGAGCCTCTGCTCGGCGTCCTTCGTGCTGCTGCGTACGGCGATTGCTGAGCATCACCGCGACGAGCCGGATACATTTCGCTATCACAGGCGCAAGCGATTCAAGAATATCTACTCGTTGTTCCTCTACATGGCTTCGGTGGCGCTGGCCTTCGTCGATGTACGTATTTCATTTTCCATCTTTGTGTTTGTTGCGTTGTCCTACTTCGTGCCGGAGCGCAAGTTGGCGGAGGCGTAATCACCATCTCTGGGCCAACTCTGACCCGAAGCGCAACTATCGCTTAAAGCGAGCTATAATCGTCCCTTTGTGCGTATCCTTCTTCTTAGCGACATTCACAGCAACCTCGAAGCGCTGGATTCCTGTCTGGCGGCCGCTCCAGACTACGATCTTGTCGTTAATCTCGGCGACACTGTCGGCTATGGAGGCAATCCCAATGAGGTTGTTGCCAAGGCCCAGTCACTGGGGCGGGTTTTTGTCCGCGGCAATCATGACAAGGCTGTCAGCGGCCTTATGAACCTCGATGAATTCAACCCCGTCGCCGGTCTGGCAACGCTTTGGACTCGCGATCAGCTTACTGCCAAGAATCTTGAGTGGTTGCGCTTGCTCCCGCAAGGTCCAATCCAGATTGATGAAGTTCCGGGCGTTCAGTTTGTACACGGGTCGGCACTTGATGAAGACGAGTACATGGTCAGCGCACGCGACGCGATTGAACCGCTCATTACTAATCCCGTGCCGGTCACGTTTTTTGGGCACACTCACATCCAGGGCGGCTTCACGCTCCAGGGCGAGGTCAGTGAAGCTTACCGTCCCGGATATCGCACGGTCGGGCAGCCCGAGTCGTCCGACTTACCATTACGCAAAGATCGCCGCTACCTTATTAATCCGGGATCGGTTGGACAGCCACGCGATGGTGACTGGCGAGCAGCCTTTGCCGTGTTCGACTCTGAGGCTTGGATCGTCACCTTCTATCGCGTGCCTTACAACCTGCGAGTCGCGCAAGAGAAAATACTTGCTGCTAATTTGCCGCAGCGGTTGGCTACGCGTCTTGCCACAGGAAGATGACCTCACCCCGTTGTAAACTCAGTCTATGTCCTTGCCTTTGCGCTCTCCTAATTCTGGCAATCTTTTCTCTGCTTCCAAATCTGCGCCGGCCGCGCACACTGCTCACGTTGATGGCGGAGCTCGCGGCAATCCTGGGCCTGCCGGTTATGGCGTTGCCATTCAGGACGCTTCGGGTCATCCGGTAGCTGAGCTAAGCGAATATCTCGGACACCATACAAACAACTACGCCGAGTATCAGGGGCTTTTGGCGGCTCTTCGATATGCGGCTGAAAATCAGATCAAGGCGCTCAAGGTGGTTAGCGATTCTGAATTAATGGTTCGACAGATGAAAGGGATCTACAAGGTACGGCATCCTGAATTGCGCAAGCTCTATGAGCAGGCGCAGGAACTGGTTCGACGACTTGAGCACTTCGAGATTCACCATGCTCTCCGCGAACATAATCAGACAGCAGACCGTCTGGCTAATGAGGCTATGGACCGCGGACGATAAGGCCGCTATGCAACTTTAAGATCGTGAAGTAGTTATTCGAGCGGTCCCGCTTGCAGGCCGTCGCCGGGGGCTAGTGGAAGATGGGCGGCTCCGTGGAGGATGCTGCGCTCCTGAGGCGAGAATGCGTTTCTGTATTGCTCGGAATCGATGAGTTGGTCGCGCTGTTCGGGCGGCAGGTTGCGCATGCCACGGATCGTTCGATTGATGACTTGGCGGCGATCTGGCGGCAGCTGCCTGAACTGTTGAAAAACTTGGCGTGCCTGCTGCTTCTGGCCAAGAGTCATGTGTTCCCAGACTTCCATGCGGTTCAGGATGCGTTCCTGCTGCTGCGGTGGCAGACTGGAAAAACGTAGCAGCTGGTTTTGCAACCGGATTTGCTGTTGCGGCGGCAGCCGGCGGAACAGTGGATCGCTTTCCAGAATTCGCCGCTGCTGAGCGGGCGTCATATCTTTATAGTGGCGCAGCCAGTTTCCGGCATGGCCGGGCTGGTTCAGCGGTGGATGAACTTGAGGAGGGCGCTGCTGCGGATGTGGTTTTTCTTGTTGATATTGCACATGAAATTGATAGGGCGGTGGCTGCGGCGCGTTCCAGGATTTGGCGAACGACGGCGTCGACAGCAGAAACGCTGCCAGACAGCTCGCAATTCCCTCCCGGCCCAACATCCTTGGTCCCCTGTTCCGCCCCAGTGAATTTACAGCAAACCTCTATCAAGCATCTTTATTGTCATTAAGCAAACATTTCCGCTCTTCAATCCATTGAAACAGGGCTTGCCCAGTCTCTGCCGCTGAAAACGCGGGGAGCCGCGTCTCCCAACGAGTCAGACTTACGGATTTGCAGTTACGTCGTCCTGCACCTGCAGTTGATCGAGCACATCGAAATCGGCGTATAAATCGTCGTTCCTCTCCAGTGCCTGCAGATCGCCGACGGCGGTTCCAGGCTGCACTGGCAGAGTAAGAGATGGAGGTTTGGTGGAGATGGCTTCAGTCGGAGAAAACATCGACTTGCTGCCCACGCCAATTGCCAGCGCTCCAGCAAATAAAACAGCGGCGAGTGACATACCCCACGCGGGACGATACAACCAGCTCAGCCACGTGGCGGCATGCGGACGCGCCATTTCTTCCCGGAGGCGTGCCTGCAAGCGAGTATCGAAATAGGGCGACGGTTCGGGCGCCTGCCATTCGTCCAACAGCGCCATGGTCTTCTGAAAGTCACGCAGATGCGTGGCGCAATCGTTACAAGATGCTATGTGTTTCTCGACCTCCGGCTCTGTTGTTGCAGCGTTCATGCCAGCGGCCAAGTCCGGCAACAGTTCGCGAATTTGATTGCAATTCATACTGCGTCCTCTACTTCCCTGAAACGAATTCTTTCAGCTGCTCGCGCAACGTTTCATAGGCGCGGAACAGTAACGATTTGGTGGCAGACTCACTTAGCTTCAGCACGCCCGCAATCTCGCGGTAATCCATTTGCTGATACTTGTGCATGATAACGGCCTCGCGCTGTCGCTCGGGCAGCGCGTTCACTTTGCTGCGAATCGCCGCCAGCCGCTCTCGCTTCAATATCTGCTCCTCGGCGGTTAGCGATTCGTCGGCCAGGTCGGGCGTGGTGCCTGTTTCCTGGTCTGGCTCGTCGAGACGAACGGTATTTTCTACCCGCTCGTGGCGCGTGTCGCGAGCATGGTTGACAGCGAGGTTGGTCGCTATGCGATACAACCAAGTCGTAAACTTGGCGCTCGGCTCGTACGTGGTACGCGAACGATACACACGTAGAAAAACTTCCTGCGCCAGTTCTTCGGCAGTCGACGGATTGTGGCACAAGCGATACATGAAGCCGACCATCGGCCGGCGATATTTCTGCACCAAAAACGAGAAGGCGGACTCATCGCCCGTCTTTACCCGCAGCATCACATCGACGTCGGAAATGGCTTCGCCCGACTTTGCCATAGTTGGAGGCGCAGACGAAGACGGCGCTCCCGCAAGATTCAGCAGCCCGCGATCTAACACTCCGCGATCAATAGCCACGCTGCTCACATCTGTAGAAACCCCGTTCGGGGGACAAAGTTGCGTGTCTTCGGATGCCGGAGTGCGCGTAGAAGTGTTTTCCCGTGAACCACTTACGGATCGAGCATCGGGAATGTCGGAAGCCGGCATGAAGGGGCGATGGCCGCGATACTAAACGCGATAGTAAGAGGCTACCGGGAGCCGGGAACACGGTCAAGATGCTGTTCTGTGCAATAACGGTGGGATCCCCTTGTTACAATGGCTGCCCATGCAGGGAACAATGCGAGGGTCTATCACGGCAGTAATTACGGCGTCAATACCTAAGCCTCAGTGCCAACGAATCGAATCGGAATTCGCGAATGCCTAATTCGAAGTTAGTGCCAAGCGACACCAAACTGGGCATGGACTCATCGATCAGTCGCCGTGATTTCCTCGGCTCTGCTTTGCTAGCTTCCGGAGCCGCACTGCTCGGGTCGGCTACTCCTGCAGAACTACTTGCCGCCCAGAATCCTGCAGTCCATGAGGATGTGTTCACCGGGTATGGTGGCGTCGGCGAATACAGCGCGTCCAACGGAAACACACTCGAAGTTCTACAAGCCGGGCATACGATCCGCGACGGAATTTACGATCCCCTCCCCAAAGACATCATCGACACTGGTGAGGTCTACGATTGCGTCATCGTTGGTGGTGGAATTAGCGGGCTAGCTGCTGGGCTCTTTTTTCAGCGGCAGACTCAGCGCCAGACTCGTCCCGGAATGAAGTGCCTGATTCTCGAAAACCATCCTATCTTCGGGGGTGAGGCCAAGCAAAACGAGTTTCTGGTTGATGGCAAGAGGTTGATCGCCCATCAGGGCTCGGCTATTTATCAGCTTCAGTACCCGAATAGTTTTCTCGCACGGTTCTATGACTCCATCGGTCTGACGGCCCCCAAGCTGGAATATCAAAAATGGGCGGGGTCGACGCCAGAGATGCCTCTCTCACGGACCCCTTATGAGGCCGTCGGTCTGGAGCGTGGGCAATACGGCTTCTGGTTCGGCGCAAAATTTGGACGGAACTCCGGAATGTGGATGATCGATCCAGTCGGGAAAAAACTGGAAGGCGCTCCCATTTCGGAGGCGGCTCGGACAGAGTGGCTTCGTTGGCTGAAAAGCGCTCCGGTGCCGGGGGACAAATTCGAGCGTCCGAAAGTAGAAGGAGATTCAGTTTCCCGCTATCTCGATTCGATTACGTTAGAACAGCATTACATGGAACGGTTCGGGCTGAGCCAAGATACCATTCGGACTTTTCTTTCACCTGTTGAAGGTGGTGGCTCGGGCCTGGGCTCCGATGCTTTGTCGGCATACTCGGATTACGCGTTTGAAATGCTGCATCCTCTGCATGATGAAAGCAGCGACACGGATCAGATGTTTCCCGGCGGTAACACGACAATTGCGCGATTGATGTTGAAGAGTCTGATCCCGGCGGCGATTGATGGAGCCGGCACAATTGAGGACGTCACGCGAAACGCGATCAATTTCTCCGCGCTCGATACTCCGCAGAATAGCGCTCGACTTCGACTCTCATCGACCGCTATTTCTGTGCAGCATGATGGCGAGCCTGACAAGGCGCACTCCGTCATCGTCGCTTACCTCAAAGATGGCAAGTTATATCGGGTTAAGGCGCGCTCGGCAGTTTTGGCAGGCGGAAGCTGGACCACTAAGCACATCGTCAGAGATTTGCCCGAGACTCATCGCAAGGCGTATGCGGAGTTTTACCGGTCTCCCTGCATGATGGCGAACGTCGCCGTGCGGAACTGGCGTTTTCTGCACCGTATGGGAATGAGTGGCTGCCGTTGGTTTGAAGGTGTTGGTAATTATATGGAAGTGTGCAAGCTGGCACTCACTGGTATTGGAGATTCTACGATCGGTCCAGATTCGCCAATCGTTCTTTCGTTGAAAGTTCTTTATTCTTACCCCGGACATTCCACCGAAGAACAGGGTAATCGTGGCCGCGGAGAAATGTTGGGAACGTCCTTTCGCGATTATGAAAGACGGATCCGCGAACAGTTTACGGAGATGTTTGTGGCCTCGGGTTTCGACGCGCAGCGGGATATTGCAGGAATTATTTTAAATCGCTGGGGTCATGCCTATCTAAGCCCGCAACCGGGTTTCTTCTTTGGACGGGACGGTCAGCCTGCGCCACGAGAGGTCCTGCGCAGTGCGCCATTTGGGCGGATTGCTTTTGCGAACACGGATCTTGCCGGAGCTATGGACCACCGTTATTCGATTTTAGAAGCGCAGAGAGCAGTGGGGCAGTTACTCGATGAGGTTTTGGTTTAGCGCCGTCGACGAGCTGTCCGGAGTTTTTGTAATTTTGCCTGATTATTGATCTCGACTCCTCGAGACGCCGCTCCCGGCGGATAGCGTTTCCGGTCGTTTGTATAATTGTGAGGGAATGAACAGCATACTTCGTGCTCTGTGCTCCATCTTCGTCGCAATCCTTTTGCTTTCTGAAGGTCGGGCACAAGCGTCCAGTGAGCAAGTTCCCGTCATTCAGGGCGGTGCAGGCCCATGTTCCCTCGAGCTTACAGTTAAGAGCGCTGACGAAAAGCCCGTCTACGCTGCGACGGTCAAGGTTCATATCAAGTATGGCTTTGGTGGAATGCGCAGGCTCGATCTTGAGGCTGGAACCAACTCGGAGGGAAAGGTGAAGTTTGCCGGACTTCCCGATCGGGTACAGCGACCTCCGCTTGAATTTCATGCATCGAAGGATGATTTTATGGGCACCGGGCTGTTCGATCCGTCAATCGAGTGCCAAGCCCGACATGACATCACGCTAGGGAAGTCGAAATCGCCGGACGGCCACTGAGGGATGCCTTGACGGGAACGACTGCAACTGTTTGAATAGAAAGCGTCGGGCGCTTAACTCAGCGGTAGAGTGCCATCCTCACACGGTGGAAGTCGTAGGTTCAAATCCTACAGCGCCCACCATTCACAACAAATCACACTCATATTTCCAGGACATTCATCCAGGACTTTGAACCAGCCCGACGAAAACATACATATTTTGCTTAAAGGCTTACCGCGCTCTAGCCCAAAGTAACCTAGTATTTCTTGCGCAACGCCGAATATTCTACTTGTTGTTAGATTCGACTTGCGCTCTAACCTCCCTTTGTTGGCAAATACTTAGAGCTTGGCAATCGCGCTGCTCTATCTACTTAATTACGCATTAATTACGCAGGGCAGCCACATGGAGCTTCTAGTCATCAAAACGAGGATGCAGCCTTTCGCAAAACCGTTTGGCGCTCAACCCGGGGGGTTTTGGGATCCTCGAAGGGCCTGCATTGTCCTTCTTTTTTGTCTCTGCGGCATTTCGCTGGCACACGCGGGAGCGACGTTATTTCTCGAAGAACCTTATAGTTATGATGGAGCGTTCGCGGGGACCGGACATGTGGCCGTTTACCTGAGCAATGTATGCTCTGAATCCCCTGTCGTCCTGCGCAGGTGCGCCGAGGGCGAACCCGGCGTAGTCCTCAGTCGATACGACGGAATCTCCGGATACGATTGGATTGCAATCCCTCTCATTCCATATCTGTATGCGGTTGACCAGCCGGGAGCCGTTCCGCTATTTGCCGATTCAAAACTGGTCGCCTTTCTTAGAGATCGATATCGTCGCGACTACTTGGAAGCACTTGCCCCCGATCTCCCGGATGGTGGAACACCACAAGGAAACTGGTATGAACTGATTGGGTCCGCATATGACCGGACAATTTATGGATTTGAAATTGAGACCAGTCCGGAACAAGATGCACTGCTGATCGGCAAATTCAATAGCCAACCAAATCTCCAGCGCTATAACTTCGTCAAAAGAAACTGTGCCGATTTTGTGCGCGAGGTGATTAATTTTTACTATCCACACGCGCTGCATCGTAGTGTGGTTGGGGATCTCGGTGTCACAACTCCCAAGCAGATCGCGAAAATGCTTGTTAAATATAGCCACCACCATCCCGAATTACGAACCTCGGATTTTCTTGTGCCGCAGGTTCCTGGTGCGATCAGACGGAGCAAGCCCATCCATGGAGTATTAGAATCTGTGATGGCAGCCAAGAAATATATGGTACCTGTGGTCGTTTTGCATCCTTACATCGGTGGCGGCTTGCTAGCCGAACATTTTTTGCATAAAGGCTTCGACCCGGCCCGAAACGCTCTTGTCCTGGATTCGAACCACGAGTTGGGTCCGCCCATGACTCGCGATGAGCGTGTTCGCTACCAGAGTAGACTGGACGAACTAAGTCAAACATCTTCTGCGATTGATCCCTTGAACGCGGGAAAAGCGAAGGAGGTGAAAACCTGGGAGCGCGCGCAGGCGAGCGCCCAGCTTGGCCTCGATGTTTCCGGGCAACCTATCCTACATATGGTTGCGGACGATGATTCGGCTCAAGTGGGCCTTTCGCGAGCTAACATCTTGAATGTTTCTGGGTCGCCCGAACTAGCCGCGAGACTTCTGGAGGCTCGGATCCGTCAGGAATTGCGGCCCTCCATAGCCCGCAAAACTTCGTCCAGCGACGTAGAGAAAGATCTGACACTGTTTCGGCAACTGCAATTACTTCAGCGACGAACTGTTGCCATCACACCGGCCTCTACGAATGACAATCGTGCCCAGACCGCAGCCGCCTCACAGTAGCGTTTCACGAGCTTCGGGTGCTTTCGGGTCAAATCCTATCCGTCCCTAATGCGGCGCGGGTATTTTCGAATGGATCAATGATTCCACCTGCGTCCAAACCCTCGGATCGCACTCAATTTGAGTATGAGATTTCATGAAGACACGGTCATACCATGGATATTCCTTGCAGTCGATCGGATTCGTTTTGTAGTCAAAGCGGAAATTTCCGATGATGTGCGTGCGGGCGGGATCAGCCGCGCGGATCTTGGGTTCGCCGTGCAAAAAACCATCCAGCTGATAGAAATTTGCAGCCTCGGATACATTGGCGGGAATGACCGTATCATTCTCGCCGGGCTTACAGACACTGTCCACTTGAACGGTGAGTAATATCGGAATGCCTTCTCTTTCCAGTTCTCGCGCCAGTGTAACTACTTCCGAAGCTCCCCAGCTATGTCCGTAGAGGATGACGCGGGCGTTCTTCTTTTCCTCGGCCGATAACGAACGGTTGTGGTCGGCGTCCAGGAATCGAACGATTTCCGCATGAGCTTCTTCCCTGTGATGATTCTCGAAAACCTTCACAGACACGCCTGACGGATAGTCTTGCCGGAGATGCGCAGCTACTTGGACCGAGCTGTGGACCGTGTCATCGTGCTTCACAAATCCGCCGACGAAACCGATGACGATGACTGGAGAAGCGACCGGAGAAGCGGTGACTGGCGTCGTATACGCGTCTGGTGCACCGACAGGGCGTGTCGCGACTCCGCGAGCAGCAGTAGTGAGGAGGCAAAGAATAAACGAAATACGACGGATTGAAGCGTGAATATGGAGGCTCCCGATTTAGTAAATCATAACAATAAACAACAGAGGCCGGCTGCTTTCGATAGTTATCGCGCCCGTGCCAAAACCTTCCCGGCCGCACCGTCCGCGAAATGCTAAGATTCCGGGAATGCCACTGCGCGGCAAAATCAAGAAAGTGACGCACGCGGCTGGAAAGTCTCCGCGCGAACGCAAAGAGAAGCCACACCCAACGGCGGAACTGGTCATCATTACCGGCATGAGCGGATCGGGAAAGGCCTCCGCGCTGAAGGCCTTTGAAGATCTCGGTTACTACTGCGTAGATAACCTGCCGGTGGAACTGATTCCACGCTTTGCCGAACTGGCGCTGCAGTCGGGAGAAATTCCGCGCACGGCGCTGGTAGTGGATGTGCGCGAGGGTACGCAACTGGAGAAACTTCCGGCGATTCTGAAGTCGGTGAAGCGCACCATCCCGACGCGGGTAATTTACCTGGAAGCGAGTGATGCCGCATTGCTACGCCGCTACAGCGAAACGCGGCGGCCGCATCCTCTCGGAACGGGCACGACAGTGCGGGCTTCGCTCGGAGCGGAGCGGCGACATCTACGTGCAATTCGGGCAATTGCCGATCTGGTGATTGACACTTCCAAGTTTAACGTGCACGAACTGCGGGCACACTTGACCGACCGTTTCAAGCAGCACTCCGGCAGCCAGCAGACAATTCTCGTGTCGTGTGTGAGTTTTGGATACAAGCACGGCTTGCCCGACGATGCTGACCTGGTATTCGACGTGCGCTTTCTGCCCAATCCTCATTTTGTGCCAGAGTTTCGCGCGCTCACGGGTCGGGATCCTCGGGTCGCGAAATATATCCGATCATTTCCGCAGACGCAGGAGTTCATTAACCGCATCTCGGAATTGCTGATCTATCTGCTGCCGCACTACATTCGCGAGGGCAAGAGCTATTTGACCATCAGCTTCGGATGCACTGGTGGACAACATCGCTCAGTGATGATCGCGGAAGATGTAAATAAGAGGCTGCGAAACGCGGGTTACAAAGTCAAAGTTGTACACCGGGATAGTCCAAAGTAAAGTCCGAAGTAATTGTTGGCGTGTCGATTCTTGGCCACTGGACCCATGTAGAATTGGCCTTACACATGGCAACCTCCACTGTGGCGGGCGCGAAGAGCGCAGAAAAACCGGAGAACCCCCGTCCACTAACCCGATTGTTACGTTACGTGCTGCCATATTGGTGGCCGCTTCTGGCTTCGGTGACGCTCATGGCGCTGGTCGGATTGCTGGACGCTGGTCGTGTTCTGCTTATCGGTCCGATTTTCGATCGTGTGCTGAATCCTGGCTCCCAGGGAAAAACCATCCCACTCTTCAAGTTTCCTGGCACGGAGCGCTTTCTTAACCTGCAGGAATTAGTGCCTCCGCACTTTCAAAATCCGTGGACAGTGGTTGCTTTTGCGTTGGTCGCGGCGACGGTACTGAAGGGAATCTTCGACTACGCTGGAACGTACCTCGTAAACTACGCGGGGTTCGGGATGATCACCGACCTGCGAGATGATTTGTATACCGCCATCTTGCGGAGCTCGGCGGCGTTTTTCACCAAGCACACTACCGGCACGCTGTTATCGACGATCGTCAACGATATTGAGAAAGTGCAATTCGCGATGTCTTCCGTGCTCGCGGAATTCCTGCAACAGTTTTTTACATTCGTATTCACCGCGGCGGTGGTGGTTCTTGTGGGAGGCAAGCTGGCGTGGGTACTGTTGCTCTTCGTTCCAGTGATCTTGTATTCGTCGAGAAAAATTGGCCGGCAGGTACGCCACACCACCAGGGGTGGGCAGGACAAGCTGGCTGAGATCCAGAACATTCTGCACGAAACGATTACGGGGAATCGCATCGTCAAGGCGTTTGGCATGGAACGTTGGGAACTGGAACGCTTCCGAGCCGCCGGGCGACGATTATTCCGAGCAAATCTGCGGTCGGTGGCCGCATTTGCGATCAGCTCTCCGCTTATGGACATTTTGGGATCGATTGCCATAGCAATGTTGCTCCTCTTGGCGCGAGGCAGGATTAACAAGGGCATCCTTACTACAGGAACGTTTCTAACCTTCATTGTGGCAGTGTTCAAGCTGTACGACCCGGTTCGCAAATTTGCGATGTTTAATAACAATTTTCAGCAAGCGGTGGGAGCGTCATCCGAAATTTTCCGCTTCATGAATATGGAAGATGAAGTTCGGGAAAAGCCGGCAGCGAAGCGAATGGGAAAGTTTATGCGGACGATTCGTTTCTCGGACGTCTCTTTCGCCTACGAAAGCGCCGACGATTCGCCTGTCGTGCTGCATGACGTCAATCTGGAAGTAAAGGCCGGCGAAGTGCTCGCGGTGGTCGGATCAAGCGGTGCGGGCAAGAGTACCCTGGTGCACCTGATTCCACGCTTTTTTGATGTCAGCAGCGGACGCATTCTGATCGATGACAGCGATGTCCGCGACGTGACTCTGGATTCGTTGCGATCGCAAATCGGAATTGTCACGCAGGAGACGGTGCTATTCAACGATACGGTCCGTAACAACATTGCCTACGGACAGCCACAGGTATCGCAGAAACAGGTGGAAGAAGCGGCGCGAGCGGCGCGAGCCTATGAGTTCATCAAGGGGCTTCCTGACGGTTACAACACGATGATCGGAGAGCGCGGGGTGCGGCTTTCCGGAGGGGAACGGCAGCGGATCGCGATTGCGCGGGCAATCCTTAAGAATGCCCCAATTCTAATTCTCGATGAAGCGACATCCGCGCTAGACAGCGAATCGGAATCGCTGGTGCAGTCGGCACTGCAAAATTTGATGAGTGGGCGTACTGTATTTGTAATCGCGCATCGGCTCTCCACCGTGCGCCGTGCAGATCGCATCGTGGTGCTGGAAAATGGAACGATCAGCGACATTGGTGCGCACGAAGAACTGATGCAGAAATTGGGCACCTACCGGAGGCTTTACGAGTTGCAGTTTGCGGAAGTCGACGCGCCACGCGCCACAGTTGTCCCGCAATAAGGTTATGTCGCCGTAGTTGTGATTGGGAAAAGGAACCGAGCATGCCGCTACACTCCATGACGGGATTCGCGCAAGTCAAAGGGCAGGTCAACGCTCAGCTTGCGTTTTCACTGTCACTCAAGTCGGTGAATCATCGCTTTCTCGATATTCATTTCCGGCTGCCCTCCGATACCGATGCGTTGGAGATGAAGCTCCGCCGGATTTTGAAGGAGAAACTGGCTCGCGGTCATGTCGAAGTGATCCTGAGCTTGGATCGCTCCGGCACCAACGGAGTCGCACTCAACCGGCAACTGATTGCAGGCTACGTGGCCGCATTCCGCGCGGCTGCCGATGAATTTGGGGTTGAAGGCGAGCCCGATCTGAACGTGGTTCTAAGGATGCCAGGTGCATTGGATTCTGGCGCTGAGAAATCGGGCGATGAACTGGAGACAGTCGTCATGGCGCACGCAGAAGAAGCACTCTCCCGTTTGAACCAGATGCGTGAAGAGGAAGGCCGAAGCATCAACACCGAGTTGCGCGCGCGCATGGCGCATCTCGAGAAAGCGGCGGCAGGAGTGGAAGCTCACCGCGCTACCATTTTGCGCAGCTACTCGGAGCGTCTCCAATCGCGCATGATGGAACTGCTCGGCGCACAAGTGGAAAAAGAAAGGGTCATGCAGGAAGTGGCCGTACTCGTCGATCGCAGCGATATTCAAGAAGAACTGGTTCGGCTAAATGCACATGTCAAACATTTTCTCGGATTGCTTGACCAGGGTGGCGAAGTGGGCAAGAAGATGGACTTCCTACTGCAGGAAATGAACCGCGAGGCGAATACGCTGCTTTCGAAGACCACGGGCCTGGCAGGTGAGGCGTTGAAGATTACTGAGATGGGCCTGCTGATGAAGTCGGAAATCGAGAAATCGCGGGAGCAGGTACAAAATCTGGAATGAGTATCGTTTACATTGTTTCGGCGCCATCGGGTTCGGGGAAATCTACGCTGGTGAACGAGTTGTTCAAGATGGTTCGCAACCTGGACTTCTCGATCTCCTACACTACGCGCCCACCACGTGGTAGCGAACAGAACGGCAAGGAATATTTCTTTGTCTCGCGGCCAGAATTTGAAGCCATGATCGCTGCGGATGAGTTTCTGGAGCACGCGATCGTCTTCGGAAATTACTATGGCACAGCGCGACGTTTTCTGCGTGAAGCGGAAAACCGAAGTAACGACCTGCTGCTGGACATCGATGTGCAGGGTGCGAGTAAAATCAAGGAGAAGATTCCGGACGCGGTGAGCATCTTCATTCTCCCCCCCGACCGGGATAAGCTGGAATGGCGGTTACGGACCCGGGGCCTCGATTCAGAGGAAATTATCCGTCGCCGGTTAGACACGGCCCGGCGTGAGATTGAGAATTACTCGAAATACGACTACATTTTAGTTAACAACCTGCTTGAGCAATCCGCGGACGAACTAAGGGACATCGTGTTGGCCGAGCGTTTAAAGAGAATCCGCGGAGTGGAGCTTTCTGAAGAAGAAAGGCGGTTGGTCGAGGCCGCCCAAGCTTGCCAGTTGGAACAGGCGCGGGAGCGGGTGCAACCGATACTGGCTTCGTTTAACCTACATACGGTCAAGGGCACTTGAAGTTTTGGGGGAGAGAGTATGAAGCTGATTGAAGGGTTCGACAGCAACTACCGTTACATCCTGGTGGCGGCGCGGCGGGCACGGCAACTGCAAGGCGGCGCTCCGCCAGTGATCGACACTGGATCTCGCAAGCCCTGCCGCATCGCGCAAGATGAAATTAAGGCAGGCAAGGTGAAATGGCTGATTCCGGAGCTTCCGAAATTGCCCATCGAGGCTGCCAGTGATTCTCTAAGCAAGGTATTTCTGGAAGACGCGTAGATATTTAACGCCGGCACTCATGTCGAGGACTGGCGTTATCTTTATCAGTCTTTGCCGCTAATCTAGGCGCCTCGACGCGGGGTTTGAATCTCGCGCCCGTCGGCAGCATCAACTCTTTAGGCGGGCCTTGATCTAAGAACGCGGCCATCGCCTTCTTCCTATGAAAATTGCACTGGGCGTGTCAGGTGGAATCGCAGTTTATAAGGCCGCGGAAATCGTGCGCCTGTTGCAAGACCGTGGCATTCGCGTGCAAGTCGTCATGACTCGCGCGGCGCAGGAGTTCGTTCGTCCTCTGACTTTCGCCGCTCTGTCTGGAGAGAAAGTTATCACCGACATGTTCGGTTCAGAGTCAAGTCCCAGAGATGTGCCTGCGAATCTCGATTCCGCGATCGAGCACATTGCAGTTGCGCAATCGATTGATGCGCTCGTCGTGGCTCCGGCAACGGCCGATGTGCTGGCACGCTTCGCCCAGGGGATTGCCAACGATTTTCTGAGCACTCTTTATCTTGCGACTACCGCTCCGGTGGTAGTGGCTCCGGCCATGAACGTCAATATGTGGAATCACGCGGCTACCCAGGCGAATCTGGAAATCTTACGTAAGCGTGGCGTTCGCATTGTGGAGCCAGGCGACGGTTATCTGGCCTGCGGAATGACCGGGTCGGGACGACTGGCAGACAACGCAACGATTGTCGCAACCGTGATGGAAGCGCTCGGCTCGGCGCAGGATTTGGCGGGAGAAACGGTGCTGGTGACGGCTGGGCCCACGCGGGAGAAGATCGATCCGGTCCGATATTTGACGAACCGATCGAGTGGACGCATGGGGTATGCGATTGCGGAAGCGGCACTGCGGCGCGGAGCGCGCGTGTCGCTGGTGAGCGGTCCGACGACGATTGCCGCTCCGGGCGCAGCAGAATTGACTCCAGTGGAGACAGCCGACGAAATGTGCGCGGCAGTCCTGAAATTGCTGCCCGAATCCTCGATCGTGATCAAGACTGCGGCAGTCGCGGATTTCCGACCGAAAGCGGCAGTGATGCAGAAGATCAAGCGCAAGGGCGAGATGTTGCTCGAACTGGAACCGACAGCAGATATTCTGGCTGAGGTTGCGCGCCGAAAGACGACGCAACTCGTTATCGGATTCGCTGCTGAAACCGAGAATGTTCTGGAAAATGCGCGCAAGAAGTTGGCATCGAAATCGCTCGACGCTATCGTCGTCAATGACGTTTCGCGAGCGGACATTGGTTTTGACTCCGACCGCAACGCAGTCACAATCATTTCTCAAAGCGAAGTAGTCGAGGTTCCCGAAACCTCGAAGTGGGAAGTGGCGCACCGCGTGCTCGACGAGGTTGTAAAGCTGCGGAAACGTAGCGCCGCCTTGTCCCGCTAACAAAACTCATTCACAACAGAGTCACCGAGAAGATCAGACGCGAAACGTTTGCTTTCTCTGTGACCCGGTGTCTCTGTAGCGAAAAGTTGTTATTCTTATCCGCAATGCCCCACACTCTTGATCCTGAACTTCGACGCGCGCTCGCTGCGCGTATCCGCTACTACAACGAAATGGGGATCTACGACTTTTATCGGCGCCCCCCCTCGGTGCAAGCCGCGGAAGTTGCGACGCCGGTTGCGGTGGAGGAACAAGAAGTCGTTATCTCGGCAAATGCGGTTTCGACAAATCAGCCAGAATCGAGAGAAGAGATGAGTCCACGAAAAACCGCGGCGCCCCCTACACCCGTTGCGATCGAAGAGAATATTTTCGGCACGAGCGCACCGAAGCCCGAGCAGAATGTGAACGATCCAGTGAAGGCGCTGAAAATTATCCGCAACGACCTGGGTAACTGTACGCGCTGTGACCTACATAAGGGACGAAAGAATATTGTATTCGGCGTTGGGGATTCCAAGGCCGAGCTAATGTTCGTGGGCGAAGGACCCGGCGCCGATGAAGACGAAACAGGAGAGCCTTTCGTAGGGCGCGCCGGACAACTGCTCAATAACATGATTAAAGCGATGGGAATCGAGCGCGAGCAGGTTTATATAGCGAATATTGTGAAGTGCCGTCCACCGAGTAACCGCACACCAGAGCGCGAGGAGTGCGACACTTGCTCGCCGTTTCTAATGCGGCAGATCGCAGTGGTCAAGCCCAAAGTAATCGTGGCCCTGGGCGCAACTGCCGCCAAGACATTGCTGGCGATGAATTCGTCGATGATCCAACTGCGCGGACGTTTCTACGATTTCAAACCGGCAGGCGTACAAAGCAACGATCCCAGCTGGGATGGATGCAAACTGGCGGTCACTTACCATCCTGCATTTCTGCTGCGCGATCCGCGGCAGAAGAGCGAGGCATGGAAGGACTTGCAGATGGTGATGAAGGAACTGGGGCTGAAACCGCCCGCGAAGAGCGTTCAGTAAACTATCGCCGCAATTGCTGTTCTCCCCTATGGACATTGAAATCAGCGCAATCAGTAAATCGAACGCCGAGCACTACACCTGGGGCGATCATTGCGATGGCTGGCATCTGGTAAAGAATCCGCAGCTAAGCGTGATTCGAGAGCGGATGCCGGCAGGCACAACAGAAGTTCGCCACTTCCATCATCACGCGCAGCAGTTCTTCTACATTCTCGCGGGCCAGGCCGTCATGGAAGTGGACGGGCGGCTAATCATTTTGACTGCCGGAGAGGGGATTTGGATTCCGCCGCGCACATCGCATCAGATGAGGAATGAGTCTGGTGATCAAGTTCAATTTCTTGTAATTTCGCAACCGCCTTCGCACGGGGACCGGGTATTGTCCGAGGTCGGAAAGGTGAAGGACATGAAAAAGTGATATTACAACGTACCCGGCACGACTACGGTCGAAGCCAAGAGATCGTGGAGCGCCTGGCGGCGTTTACTAAGCGCCGCCACTAGAAAACCGAGAGGAATGAATTGGGCGACGGCGCGCAGCAGCGAGGGACCGAACGAAGGCCTTCCACCGTCAACGTCCATGACGAAAATTCCAACTATGCGTTTGCCGAAGGTTGCATGTCGCTTAGAACTCTCCATCACTGCTGAGTAAAAACAAAATAAGAGAAAGAATATTGTCGCTTCAGTCGAATCCCGAGTATGCCCGCCGTGATCGTGGACGAACAATGTTCTCGCGACCAATGCGAGCGGCCAGAAACAGGTCGAGACGATAAATTTGTCTGGCCATTTTGACACTGTTTGGTGTTTAGCGACTCGTATCTAACGACACGCAAGGCGTTTACACTGATTCCTTCCACATGGCCCTCTTCTGCGACGTCGCCTTAGCCGTGCCGCTCGACATGGTATTCACCTATGCGATCCCTCCGGGCATGGAGCCGGCGGTTGGCGGGCGCGTGTTGGTGCCGTTCCGGCAGCAGCGACTGTCTGGCATCGTGGTTGAGTTGCACGACCGTCCGCCACAGATAAAGATCAAGAAGGTAATCGAAGCGCTCGATGTCGCGCCTGTTCTCGATGAACAACTGCTGAAACTTGGGAAGTGGATTGCCGATTACTATCTTGCGCCGGTCGGTGAAGTGTTTCGCACAATGCTTCCGCTCTCCGCCGAGTTTAAACGCTCGATCACGTACCACATCACCGACGAAGGACGGATGGCGTTGCATCGGGCAGGAATGTCAGGGTCTCCCGCACGATCGAAGCGGACGCCAGAACAGCAGCTGATCGAATTCCGTGTGCTCGATTATCTGGCCGAGCGGGAGAACGTACGCGAAAGAAATTTGCGCACCGCCACTCAAGTTTCGAACGCGCTGCTCTCGGGGATGGTCCGGAAGAAGTGGATCGCGCGCGAAGATGTGTCGGCGGCGCGGGACGCGGCGCGCTTGGCAAAAGTCGCGGTGCTGAGGAGTATGGATATGAAAGTTGCATCCATCTCAGAATCCAACGCTAGAGTGCCCTCCACAAGCAAATTCAACAACAACCAACGCACATTACTTGAAACACTTGCGGCGGCAGGCGGGCGGGTTCCCGTCGAAGCACTGCGCGGCCTGGATGTGCCGCGCACTACGCTCGGCACGCTCGTGCGGCGAGGGGTGATTGAGCTCGTGGATGAGCCGCAGGATTTTACGGCTTCAAAACTCAAGCCCCGGCAATCCCCATTTGAGTTCGAGTTCAGCGCGGCACAGGAAAACGCGCTCGCCAAGATTGGCGACGCCGTCACCTCGCGCAAATTTGCCGGTCTGCTCTTGCATGGCATCACCGGATCGGGAAAAACAGCAGTCTATCTGGCTTGCATGCGACAAGTATTGGAGCAGGGCCGATCCTCGATCTTGCTGGTTCCGGAAATTGGGTTGACTCCGGCGGTCGCAGCCGACCTGCACCAGGTGTTCGGCGATGAAGTTGCCATTCTGCACTCCGGGCTGTCAGATGGGGAGCGTGCGGAGCAATGGCATCGCATAAGGCGAGGCGAAGCGCGAGTGGTGGCGGGCACACGGTCGGCGGTGTTCGCGCCGGTTAGTGATCTGGCGCTAATCATCGTCGACGAAGAGCAGGATTCGTCTTATAAGCAGGAAGAGACGCCACGTTATCACGCGCGCGACGTAGCGGTAATGCGAGCAAAGATGGCGGGAGCGGTTGTAGCGCTGGGTTCGGCGACACCTTCACTCGAATCCTATTACAACGCCAAGAAAAATAAATACGCGCTGGTGGAATTGCCGGATCGCGTCGAGAAGCGTCCATTGCCGGAAGTCGAAATTGTCGATATGCGTCAGGAGTTTCAGGAGACGGGGCAAGAGCAGGTGATCTCGCGCAAACTCGCGGAGGAAATCCGTGAACGTCTGGAGAAAAGAGAGCAGGTCATGGTGCTGCTGAACCGGCGCGGGTATTCTCCCGTGGTGCTGTGCCGCGCCTGCGGCAAGACATTGCAGTGCAAGAACTGCGCCGTATCCATGACTCACCACAAGCGCGAGCGCAAAATGGAATGCCACTATTGCGGGCATATCGAACGTATCCCCGAAAAGTGCGCACATTGCGGCAGCGAGTATGTGTATTTTGTGGGCACGGGATCGGAAAAGCTGGAAGAGTTGCTTCACGGTATGTTCCCGCAAGCGCGAATCGGGCGACTGGACCGCGATACGGTGCGCGGGAGAGAAGATTTCGAGCATGCGCTTAACGCGTTAAATGAAGGTGCGCTCGATATGCTGGTGGGCACGCAGATGATCGCCAAAGGGCACGACATCCACGGTGTGACGCTGGTCGGGGTAGTCGGAGCCGACATGGCTCTAGGCCTCCCAGATTTCCGCGCCGCTGAGAGAACCTTTCAACTGCTAACCCAAGTGGCAGGACGCGCCGGACGCGGCCAGTATCCCGGAAAAGTTATCTTGCAAACTTATTTTCAGGATCACTACGCCGTACAGTTTGCGGCGCGGCATGACTTTGCCGGCTTCTACGATAAAGAACTGCAATTCCGCGCCTGGATGCACTATCCGCCCTACAGCGCGATTGCGAATGTGCTAATCCGTAGTGAAAAATTGGATGAAGCACTGACGTGGTCGGGCGAACTCGGACGCTGGTTCGAGAAGACAAGGCATGAAGGCATTCGCGTGCTTGGACCAGCAGCCGCTCCGATCATGCGCCTGAAACGCGATTACCGCTATCACTTCATCCTGAAATCTCCCAGCCGCGAGAAGATGAATGCGCTGTTGCGCGCGATGCTGGCGGAGGCCTCGGCGAGGAAGATTCCGCGAACGCAGGTGATCGTGGATGTCGATGCGGTATGGTTGATGTGAAGGCAGCCGTAAGTATGAAGCTGCTGTAGAGAGACGGGCTGGCCCCGTTTCTTTTCGCAACATCTCGTACGCCGCAAGAGACGGCAAGCCGACGTCCCTACTCGAAATCATCTGCGATGCAACAAATGCCGAGCTTCATCGCGAAGATCGTGCAACGTGTCACGAATTTGAGGCCATCCCTGCCGCCATGCCTCTCGTCCTGAGCCATTCTCCAGTGGCGCGGGAGTAAAGGTCAGCGTCAGAATCACCAGGGCACAGACAGCCAGTACGCGACGCCCACCAGAGGCATCGGGATAGCGCGGAACACGCGGATGCCGCAAAGTCGCAGTGAGCAGCAAAGCCCAAACCAACCAGCCCAGCCAAAGGTATTTTCCAAGTGGCACAAGCGCGACGATGGTAGCCAACGAAATCCACCGATGCCAACGAGGCGAGATCGAAAATATGATGTGGCCGCCGTCAAGTTGGCCAACCGGCAAAAGATTTAGTGCCGTAGCGAACATTCCAACCCATGCGGCCGCGGCAATCGGATGAAGTGAAAGCGCGGAGAGCGGAGCGGAGATGTGCAGCACATGTGCGGCGAGGTCGAAGATCAGTGGGAATCCCAGTTGTAGCGAGGTCGTCGAACCCGCAACTGGACGAGAGAGAGAAAGCCCGCATAACAAGGCGATACATGCCGGAACGAATCCTGCGATCGGCCCCGCGATTCCGATGTCGAAAAGTGCGGCGCGTGAGGGGATCGGACTCTTGATACGGATGAAAGCACCAAGCGTCCCGAACAGACTCAAATAGGGTAACGGCAAGAACAACGGCGGCGTGACATATACGCGATAATCGCGGGCATAGAGATAGTGTCCCATCTCGTGCGCGAATAGGATGAACATCAGCGTCAACGAAAAGGGGAGACCCGTCAGCAAATTTGCAGGATGATGCGCGATCCAACCGATTGGGAACAACGAGAGGGTGTCGTCGTTCAGAGAAAACACCGGTTGGCGGTGCAAGAAGTTGTACTGCATGCGTGCGCCGACGACCGTCGTGCTGAACAGGGTCAACACGAAGAATAATCCATAAAGCCACCAGCGCTGGCGCGGACGTGGAATTACCCAGACACCGGGCTCATGCTGCTGTTCCCAGTCGGGAGCAGTCGGAAAAGTGGGAGTGGGTTCGGACATAGGACCTGAGGTCAGAGGTTTAAAGTCAGTTTGCGGAGGTCCGGTGTACTTCTGCAATCCAACCTCTGCCCTCAGCAATGGTGAGAGCGGCTAGTCAATCGACTGCAGTTCCTTGCCCGGCTTGAAGCGGACAGCCTTGCCCGGCGGAATTGAAACTTCAGCGCCGGTGCGGGGATTGCGCCCAATCCCGGTCTTGCGCGGTCGCACGTTGAAGACGCCGAAGCCTCGCAACTCAATGCGGTCGCCGGTGGAGAGCGCCTTCTTCATGCTCTCGAAGACGGTTTCGACGGCTAACTCCGCTTTAGTCTTAGTGATACCGGTGCGGTTGACCACTTCGTTAATGATATCCAGCTTAATCACGGGTATCCCCCGTCCCTGAGGATTGTGTTCCTCAAGTTATTGATGCTAAGGGAGATAGGTTTGATTGTCAACCGGGGGATCAATCTCGTAATATGGCTGCACCAGCCTGAGCATTTGCAATTGGTAATTTGTAATTTGTGATCGAAAATCCTGCCCTTTCAGCTTTCGATCTCAGCGCAAAATTACCAATCACAAATTACCAATTTCCCAAGGAGTTCCATGATTAAGAGTGACCGCTGGATCCGGCGCATGGCGCAGGAGCACGACATGATTAATCCCTACTCTGAAAAGCAGGTGAGTGCGGGAGTGATTTCCTACGGCGTGTCGAGTTACGGATACGACCTGCGCGTGGCTGACGAGTTCAAGATTTTCACCAACGTCAATAGCACTGTTATCGATCCCAAGCATTTCGACGAGCGCTCATTCATCTCTGTGAATGCCGATGTCGCGATCGTCCCGCCGAATTCGTTTGCGCTGGCTCGGTCAGTCGAATATTTCAAAATTCCGCGCGATGTGCTGACTATCTGCGTCGGCAAATCCACCTATGCGCGTTGCGGAATTATCGTGAACGTGACTCCCTTCGAACCCGAGTGGGAAGGCTTCGTCACTCTAGAGATCTCAAACACAACTCCGCTTCCAGCGAAGATCTACGCCAATGAAGGGCTATGTCAGATTCTCTTTTTCCAGTCGGACGAAGTTTGCGAGGTCAGCTACAAGGATCGCAAGGGAAAGTATCAATCGCAGAAAGGAATTGTGTTGCCGAAGCTGTAAGGCGGTTAGATTGCGTGGGGATAAGTCGTGTCAGGACGGGCGTCCTCGCCCGTCCTGGCCCGTGCGGAGCGGGCCTCTGCCCCTGCCATCCATACCTGGGTTCGCTATAGCTATCCGCAGGTAAAGGTGCAGACTATTCCTAGCCTTATGTCTGGACACTCGTTAAGGACTATCCCGTCCTGTTGCACCCTGCTAGAAAATAATGGTGTCAAAGTACTCAACAGCCGTTCCGCTAGTCGGGCTCTTGCTGTTTCTTGGCACTGTGCTGCTCTATTATCCGGCGCTACAAAACAAATTCGTCAACTATGACGATCCCGCCTACATCACTTCTAATTTCCAGGTTCAACAGGGGCTAACCTCAGGCAACCTGGCATGGGCTTTCACTTCGACCGCAGAAGCTAATTGGCATCCGCTGACGTGGATTTCGCACATGCTCGATGTGCAATTATCGGGGATGCGACCGGCGGGACATCATGCCCAGAGCATTTTTTGGCACGCCGTGAATGTAGTGTTGTTGTTTCTGTTGCTGGCGCGTGCAACTAGGTTCGTAGGACGCAGCGCAACGGTTGCGGCCTTGTTTGCTGTTCATCCGTTGAATGTGGAGTCCGTTGCGTGGGTCGCGGAGCGCAAAACTGTACTTTGCACTTTCTTCTTCCTGCTGGCTCTCGGTGCCTATGGCTGGTATGTGAAAAAAACGGGTCTGGGTCGTTACCTTCTAGTCGCGACGCTATTTGCGATGGGGTTGATGGCGAAGCCCATGGTGATCACACTCCCATATGCGCTCCTGCTTATCGATTTCTGGCCGTTGCAGCGTTTTCCGCAGACCTCACTTTCCAGGCTCGTGCTCGAAAAGATTCCTTTGCTGGCGCTGTCAGCGGCCAGCGCAGCGATTACGCTCTACGCGCAACGCGCGGGTGACGCCGTGGGCTCAACTCAACTTTTGCCACTGGCGATGCGAATAAAGAATGCCATTTACTCCTATCTCGTTTATATCGAGAAAGCGGCATGGCCATCTCGACTGGCTGTATTTTATCCCCATCCTGAGGGTTCGCTCGCGCTTTGGAAAGTGTTAGCTTCAGCTGCGGTACTTATTGTGATTACGGCATTGTGCTGGCGTTCCCGCGAACGCCGATATCTACTGGTGGGCTGGTTATGGTTTCTGGGAACGCTGGCGCCAGTGATCGGCCTGATCCAAGTCGGACGTCAGGCTTGGGCTGATCGATATGCGTATATCCCGCTTTGGGGATTGTTTGTGATTGGCGTCTGGCTAGTTTCCGCAGCAGCATCACGCGTTGCGCTTAGCAAAATTGCGCAGGGCGCTATCGCTTTGGCCGTACTGCTCGCATATGCGGTAACCGCGCGCAGCCAGATTGAATATTGGCGGGACAGTTACACCTTGTTTGCGCATGCGGTTCAGGTGACGGACGCGAATCCCATTGCTGAGGGGAATCTTGGGTCGGCATTGATGGAGATGCGGCGTCCGGATTTGGCCGAGCCACACTTGGAGCGCGCTATCCAGTTGATGCCTACGCTTGGGACTGCGCACTACAATCTGGGAACGCTGCTGCATCGGCAGAATGAATTGGATGGGGCGCTGCGAGAATATCAGCTGGCGTTGAAATATGCATCGGATAACCACGAAGCGGCGCAGACTCACAACAATCTGGGCGTGCTGCTCAATCAGCTCGGACGGAGGGACGAGGCGATGGCGGAATTTACTAATGCCATTGCGTCGAATCCTTATGAGCAGAATAGTTTGATTGGTCGAGGCATGATTGAGTATCAGGAGGGCAAGTTCGATGACGCTTTGCAGGATTTTGTGCGGGCAGCGCAAATTGCGCCTTCGCCACTGGCTTTCTACTGGCGAGGACGCGTTCTGGAAGAGAAGGGACAACTCTCGGGCGCTGCCGAAGCATACCGATCCGCATTAAAATTGGCGCCTGAATTTGGGGATGCTAGGGTGAGATTAGGTGAGGTTGAAAACGTGGTGAAGTGAGATTGGAAATCGCGATAAGAAGCGAATCTCCTGCGTCTTCGGCTGATGCTTACTTCCGTCCGCCGATCTCGCCTTCTTTGAACATGTACTTGATTGCGGGTTTGTAGATCATCAAGTTGGCTGAACCGCTGCGGTTCAGCTTGATGCAATTCTTGTCGTACCACTCGATATAGCCGTGGACTTCTTCGCCGTCGCGCAACACGACGACCATGGGAGTCTTCGTCTGCATCTGCTTCTGATAATAGAAATTTTCGGCGTTGGTTTGCTCGGTCGGCGCGACCTTCTTGGCGGGAGCGGCGGAACGGTCTCGATCCCTATCGCGGTCTCTATCTCTTTCTCTGCGCTCGGCGGGCGGGTGGCTGTGGCCGTGGTTATTGTGCGCGTGATCGTTTCCAGAGCCGGAGCCCGTGCGATTCAGGGTCGGTCGGATCAGCTTGCGATTCGCAAAGCCTTCCTGCTCGTTCATATGACCGGCGGATTGTTCGGCTGGTATGGATTCCAGTGCATCTTTCATTGCACCACCTGCATTGCACGATCTGCAAATCGCTCCAGCTGCGCGCTGGGCGGGCAGTATATGCCACAACACTTGAGCCTGAATTGTGGGTCCAGAGGTGTGAACTGAGGGTTACGGTATCACAGCAGGCTGGGGATGACAATATTTTGTGTGCTGTCTTTGGCCCGAAAGTCCTGAGGTGGTACCGCTGGCGATACGTCGGAAGGGTTATATTATTCCGACGACTTTATTCTGAACTATGAACCTTTTCGATCCAGCTGGGCAGGAATTTCTGCGCATCTCCGAGCACTATCGGCAGATGAGTGATGAGGAGCTGCTGGTCCTTATTCCGCAGAGCTCCGAACTGACTCCTTTTGCCCAGCAAGCTCTGGCCAACGAGGTGCGGCAACGTGGGCTGAAGGCTGAGGTGGTTAAGGCGGAGCCAGCAGCACGTTTCGAGCATGAAGCTCCTAAATTTCGCGATGCTCCGGATTACGATGCTTCCGACTCTGATTCTTCAGACGACTCCGATTCTTCGTATAACGAAGACCGCAAGCTGGTTGATCTCTGCACTGTCTACAGCGTGCGCGACGCGCTCAAGGTGCAGGAGATTCTTGATGGCGCGGCAATTCCATTTTTTATGGGACCAGAAAAAGCTACCGGTGTGGACAAGGTGACCTCCGATATCGCCAAAGGAATCAGCGTGCAAATCATGAAAATCGGTTTGCCCTGGGCTGGTCCGGCAATGCGGCACTACGAGCCTGAGGATGATCCCGATGCTAAAAAAGAGGATGAAGAGCTCGACGAGGTTTCGATCCGCTGCCCTAAATGTCGTTCCACGGAAGTCGTCTTTGAAGGTGGAACCTCTACGCCGATAGTTGCATCGGATGACTCTTCGCAGAAATTCGAATGGACCTGCGATTCCTGCGGCCACCACTGGGAAGATGACGGCGTTGCTAAAGAAGAATGAGCCTACCCCCCACCCCCCCCCATGTTAACCAGTTGGTACTCCCACCCCCCTCCCCCCTCGGTATCTGGAATCATCGAGTTGGCGGGATTTTTTGGACTCGGTCCTTGAATCTTAAGGACTTATATCAAAGTCTTCTGGAATAAGGACTTATGAGATCCATTAGCCCCGCTCAGGATTTCAGCAGCGGGCTCCCGCTCCGCTCACGCCCGCTTGACGCCTCAACTTAGCACCAGAGAGCGCTGGATTATGGGTTCCAGACGTGTATTGTCGCATTCGGCGGATTTGGCGTCTGTGATGATGATCACAGCTTGGGTGTGATGAAAAATTCCGAGCGGAGCGAGGAATCTGCAGATTCTTTCTTAAGTGATTCGGCTTACTGATCGACCATCTCTCGCGTAATGCGAGAATTTTCGATCTTGGTGTTTCCGTATGCAAAGCTCCGCCGCTGTTCTTCTTTTTCCTGCGGCGTAGGAACATTCTTTCTGGCTTCGTCAAGAAGCTCTTGCAGACGGTCGGTCATAAATTCTCCTCTAGCGCAGGGGTTTTATGGGCATGGATCCGAAGAGGAACAGGGCTGTGGAATCCCACCTTTCGAAAGGCGCGAAAGGTGGGGCACCCGGCTATTGTGATTTCATTTGGGACACTCGCCTAAGCAATTTCTTCGTGCCAGCGAAGTCCTCCCCGAGCCCTGAGGACGCAGGCAACTGCTGCAGCCTCTCCACCAGGAGCGACGCCGCTGTTGGTTGACGATCTGATTCGATTTTGATCTGAAGCGGAGCCTCAAATGAGGCCTGGACAATCAGCAATATCTGCCTAATCTCGTCCGCGCTCACATCTTTTCCGTCGATGAGCTTTGCGACTTCCACAGCGGAAGCGTCACCGAGTCTCTTCAGCTCTTTTTCATCCCACGACGAGTAGATGAAAGCCCCGTTTGGGAACCGGGTGAGCATTCGTCGCACAACGCGTTCGGCGTTGGGTTCCTGAGGAGTCGTTTGGCAACGTGCAATTGAAAGTCCGATCAAGAATACAAATATCAGTCTGCGCATATATTTTCCGTTCAGGCACCGGCGAATCACATCGGGATTATCACACGCAGGGCGAGAATTTCTGTTCTTACCCTTGGAGATGGGCACCCCGAACTCGCCTGAGTTTCACGACTCGCCAGATCAGATAAATGTCGAAGGCTACAACGATCAGTGCTTCTACTATGGCCATTACAAGTGTTAAGAGGTCGCCCATCCCTTGATATATGCTTATTATATTCGCAAGACCCCAACCTACCCACAAAGTGAGGACGATGGCAAGAATCCACAGGCCCAAGCCTACTGGATGTGGTTCTTGGACCAGAGCAGAACGCCGAATTCGTATTCGTCTTGCCCCGTCGATGATGAGCTCGATGTCACACCAGAGAATGAGCACCGCTGATAGCACTGATAGGATCCTGAGAGCTACGAAGTAATGGGTACCTGGAAGGTTGTTAGTAAACATCAGAAAACTGAGCACAACTAACCCCTGGCTCCATCCGATCGCCCAAGCCCATACGAACCATTTCACGATCCGTTTTCCAGGATCAGGGAGCCTTGGTTGCAACGCAGCGGCCAGTGGCAGCAACGCGGGTACAAGAGCAGCCACAGGACTCAGGAAAGAAAATAGCGCTGCAGCTGAGAGTCCTACGGCAATGGCAAGCCAACGTATCTTCCTGGAAAAAACCTCGCACTGCTCCATCTGATTATCCTTAAGTTTGTGCTGCCAGCGATGACCTAGCTAGCAACTTAGTACGGAACACAGATATTCGAAAACGACCCCATAGATACAATAGTTGGCGACAATAAAGTCCACGGCCCAAGTTCTCGGTTGTAAGTGGTAGCGAATGTGAACAATGTCGTCGCCTGGCCTTTTGAATTGATCACAAAGATTTCTGTATTTGGGAATGCATCACCCGATACTTGTCCGGAATAGCACACTTGCTCTGTGGTTGCGTTGCCGGTAATACTAAGATAGTCATCGATGTTTGACGCTAGTGGAACCAACGGATCTGCCCCACTAAGATGCAAGCTCAAACTGCCATTGCCGAAGAAAGTCTTCGTCATCGTGGAGTGCGCCCATCCCGTATTCGGAGGAATTCTAAATCTCGCCGTGGTTAGGTTGGAATAAACCGTATCGCTTATTGGCACCATTGCCGGGAGTTGGAGTTGGACACTGCCGTTGATCCTGGAGGTGACCCCTTCGCCAATAGATGTTGTGAAAGTACGATTATCACCCCGGAAACAATCGACAAGACACGGTACTAAACCGGGCTCAAATGGCGGGATATCTGCAAACGGATCAGGACCAAACGCGGGCCATGGGGCGAACACTCTAACGTACAGATTCTGCACTATGTTCTGGGAGGCAGTGGAGTTCACCGATGGATTTGCTCCATTTTGCGACCAGAAGCCAGTCGCGTTATTGATCGGTGTAGATAGTACTTGCTGAGCCCTGGATCAATTTGGTAGGCATTTCTGGTCCAAGACTGGGTAGGCATGTTGGCGATCTGGCCGTTGGCACGCCCTTGGTCGTCAAAAGTGATGCCCGAGGCTCCGACTACTCCTCCATCGGCGGTCGCCATCTGCGGATAGTCGTTGGGCACGCTTCAGATCACCTTCCCATACTGACTGACGCTGATCATATTGCCGTTGTTGTCCGTGCCGAAAAACGAACCGTCCTGAGCCTGCAACGCAGGGTAGATGGGCGTCGAAGTACTTCCCGAATACGCGACATTGGTATCCACGGTCGTTGCAAAACCGTAAGTGGTTCCAGCTGATGCTTGTGTACTGCAAACACCAAGAATCCTACGAGGGAGGGAGTCGTGGTGCCCCACCTTTCGAAAGGCGCGAAAGGTGGGGCACCCGGCATCAGGTGGACTACGGTGGCGTCTATGAGTTTCAACGATTGGCGTATGGTCTTTCGTGGATGTTACAGGCATATCGTGCCTTCAAATACGTCGCTTTCGACACAGCATCTAACAATGGTGAGGCCAAGCCTTCGAGACAGAGTCAAGAATCCTACGAGGGAAAGAGTCGTGGAGTCCCACCTTTCGAAAGGCACGAAAGGTGGGGCACCCGGCACGAATGGAAAAAGGGCCACGGGTTTCCCCGCGGCCCCCTCAGGCGAAATACTTTTTATCAACTCTTACTAAGTGTGCCTAGACCACTTTGGTGCTAGTTACCGCAGCGGCTAAAGCCGTCCTAAGATAAGCTGGTTATCGCAGCGGTGAACCGCTGCGCCACCCAAAGGCAAAAACGAACTTCACGATCAGCTGCAGCCGCTGGTGCTGCCGCAGCTCATGCATTTGTAGCAGCTTCCGTTGCGCACCATGATGCTGCCGCAGACGTGGCAACTGGGGGCGTCTCCCATGTCGATTAGGCTGGAGAGAGCGTCGGCGGCGTGGGGGGAACCAGGTCTCAGGTCTCGGGTATCAGGTGTCAGGGAACCCGCTGAACCTATGTTTCCGTTTAGATCTCCTACTCCTTCTGGCTGCGACGCTACTTTCGGCCTCAGGTTTTCGAATAGGAATTGTTGCTGTCCGGTCATGAAGCGCAACTGGAGCCAGCGGAAGATGTAGTCCATGATCGACTTGGCGAAGCCGATGTCGGGATTGCTGGACCATCCGCTGGGCTCGAATCTGGTGTGGGCGAATTTTTCGCAGAATAGTTTCAGCGGCACGCCGTGCTGGAGTGAGATGGAGACGGCGAGGGCGAAGCTATCCATGAGGCCGGAAACGGTGGAACCTTCTTTCGCCATTTTTACGAAGATCTCGCCGGGCTCGCCGTTGGGATAGAGGCCTACTATGATGTAACCCTCGTGACCTCCAACATTGAACTTATGAGTTACTGACATGCGCTCTTCTTTCAACTTATGACGGAGCGCGCGCGGCGGAGCGTCGAGGTTATCTTCTTCTTCGATGCGGGCATGAGACGCGGCGGCGTTTCTGGCGGCGTCATCCTTGGTGGAGTTCGCGGTCTTGCTGCCGGCGGCGGAGAGCGGTTGCGACTGCTTGCATCCATCGCGATAGACGGCTACAGCTTTGAGACCGAGCTTCCAGGCCTGGATGTAGGCTTCGGAGATATCGTCTACGGTCGCGGCGTTCGGCAGGTTGACGGTCTTGGAAATGGCTCCGGAGATGAAGGGCTGCGCGGCGGCCATCATCTTTAAGTGGCCCAAGTAATGGATGGAGCGCGTACCTTTCGATGGTTTGAAGGAGCAATCGAAGACGGCCAGGTGCTCGTCTTTAACGTGCGGCGCGCCTTCGATAGTTCCGGTGGCGTCGATGTAACTGACGATGGCGTCGGCTTGCTCGTGAGTGTATCCGAGCTTGAAGAGAGCTCCGGGGACGGTGTTGTTGACGATCTTGATCATGCCACCGCCCACCAGCTTTTTGTATTTAATCAGAGCTAGATCGGGCTCGATGCCGGTGGTGTCGCAATCCATCATGAAGCCGATGGTGCCGGTGGGAGCTAGGACGGTTACCTGGCTATTGCGGTAGCCGTGCTTTTCTCCGTTGGAGAGAGCTTCGTCCCAGCACTGTTTTGAAGACTCGTAGAGAGCGGTGGGGACGTTATTCTTGTTGATGTTGTTTACGCTGGCACGGTGCATCCTGATTACATCCAAGAATGGCTCGCGGTTGATGTACCAGCCGGGGCAGGCTGCTCCGGGCATGTCTTCGGACTTCGTAACTCCCAAGCGATTTTGTACGGTGTCGGTGATGGGAGTTAGAGGCTCGCATAGCTCGGCGATCTTGGAAGATTGGAGATAGGCTTCTCCGCACATGATGGCGGTTACACAGGCGGCGTAGTCGCGTCCGGCGTCGGAGTCGTACGGCAGACCGGCGGCCATTAGCAGGGCTCCCAGATTTGCGTAGCCTAAGCCGAGCGGGCGATAGTCGTGCGAATTTTTGCCGATTAGTTCGGTGGGGTATCCGGCGTTGTCTACCAGGATTTCCTGCGCGGTGATGGTGATGTCTACCGCGTGACGGTAGGCTTCCACGTCGAAGGTGCCGTTGGGCGCGAACTTCAGCAGATTGAGACTGGCCAGGTTGCAGGCGGAGTCATCGAGGAACATGTACTCGCTGCAAGGATTGCTGGCGTTGATACGGGTTGTGTTCTTGCTGGTATGCCAGCGATTGACGGTGGTGTCATATTGCATTCCGGGATCGCCGCATTGCCAGGTGGCTTCGGAAATCTTGGCCATCAGATCTTTGGCTTTGAAAGTTTGGACTACGCGTCCGTCGACGATGGCTTTGGTGGAGAAATCGGTATCGCGCATTACGGCGACCATGAAGTCGTCGGTTACGCGGACGGAGTTATTCGCGTTCTGGAAGAAGATGGAGCTGTAGGCATCGGAATCGGGATGCGATCCGTCATAGCCTTGGGCTACCAGGGCGTGAGCTTTGGCTTCTTCTTTGCTCTTGCAGTCGATGAAGTCGACGATGTCGGGATGGTCGATGTTGAGGATGACCATCTTGGCGGCGCGGCGCGTCTTGCCTCCGGATTTGATGACCCCAGCGAAGGCATCGAAGCCTTTCATGAAGCTGAGCGGGCCGCTGGCGGTGCCTCCGCCACTTAGAACTTCGGTGGAGGAGCGCAGTGGAGAGAGATTGGTGCCGGTGCCTGATCCCCACTTGAAGAGCATGCCTTCGGTCTTGGCGAGGGTGAGGATGGAATCCAGAGAATCGTGCACAGAGTTGATGAAGCAGGCGGAGCACTGCGGACGCGTGTATCCCACGGCGCTGAATTCGACTTGCTGGGTAGTGAAGTTCCAGTGCCAGTTGGTGGCGTCGGATTTGGGCTCGATGCGATCGCAGCCTACGTTGAACCAGACGGGCGAATTGAAGGCCACGTTCTGGCGGAGGAGCAGGTGGACGAGCTCGTCGTGGAAGGTGGCGGCGTCTTCGGCGGTGCGGAAGTATCCGTCTTTCATGCCCCAGTCGCGGATGGTCTCGGCCACGCGGGCTACTAGTTGGCGGGCGCCAGTTTCGCGTTCGTCGGTACCGACCTGTCCGTGAAGATATTTCGAGGCCACGATGTTGGTCGCGGTCATCGACCAGTCTTTCGGGACTTCGACGTTCTTCTGCTCGAAGATCATGCCTCCCTGGGAGTCGGTGATCTGAGCGTTGCGAAGCTCCCACTCGATTTCGTCGTAGGGTGAGACGCCGGGCTTGGTGAAGAGGCGGCGAAAGGTCAGGCCTGGGGCCTTCGTCTTTTTATTGCCGGCATTATTGCTGGCGGAGGATTGAGTTTTGGTCTGATCTTTCATCTGCATTTGCGTCTGAACTTCTGGCATTTCCTTCTCCTAATTAGATGATGGCAAAGAGCCGTTGGTCTTGGGTTGGAACGCCCATATTTCTATAAATACGAACGGTGGCGCGACGAAACAGAGTACTTCTGCTTCCTGGCGTACAGCCCTTCAAGAGGCATTGATTTCGATGAGCTTGCGGTATCGCTGAAGCGATACCCCGATACGAATGATACGAAACTGCTCCTACGGAGCCGGATCGCCCTGCAGGCGTTTCCGATAATTGTGTTCTGGGAGCGCGGTGGGCTCGGCGGGGTGGACCGCCAGGGCTGCCTTCGGCTGGACGGGTCCGGCCGAGTGGGAATCGCACTCTATGCCGTGACGGGCAAAGTGAGCGGCAACTAGTTCCATCAAATCTTCCATCGGGGCTCCTAATGGCGCGACTGAAGCTGGACCGGTCGGGGCGCAACTTGAATCGCGAAATTCTTCAATTACTCTTTCTGATGAATCCCCCGTGGGGATGCCCGGCTAAGCCAAGCCGGGGGAAGTCACCGCTTTGTTTCCATCTGCCTGATTTCCATCCACTTCGGAGGGATGGTTTCCCGTAAAGGGGGAAGACGCGAAGTCACCTCTGCTTTGAGTCTCGCCCCGGTTGTTTTTGCGGTCGCAGCCTCCTTTTCGGAGGTCTATAAAAGTGCTCTGGGATGCTTAACGTACTCCCGTATATGGTGCCTGTCAAGAGGGAAACACAATATCTGGTAGCCCGAAAGTGGTAAGGGTATCGAGTTGGGAAAATGGTGGTTGCCCATAGCATGTTTCGGCTCGAAAGACGGCTCCGGACGTCGGTCAGGCAGTGGCTTGGGCGCTGTGCGCTGGGGCCGGTCTTGATACGGGCTGGGTGAGGACGGCCGATGCTCCATTATTATTCTGTGTGAGAGGCACGTAGATGTCTTCGAACAGGGCCTGAGTCGTGATCCGTTTTATACCTTCAGAGGTCTCGACGAGGTAGTCACCGGGCTGTCCGGATTGTTCTCGGCCTAGAGCGTCGGTGAAGACGAGTGGTTCGGAGAGCTGTTGGGCACGTACCAGGAAACGAGTGCGGTAGACGGTCCATTGATTTGTTAAATTCTGATTTAAATTCTGACTTTCTAAATTCATAAGGGCTTCTTTCACCTTTTCGGCAAGGCTGGTGTTCGTATTTCAGGTTTCAGATTTTTGGCCGAGCAGGGTCACCACTCGGCGAAATTCTTGTTTCAGGTGGAGCGACTTTACGCGCAGACTGAAGACGGGTCAATTCCATAAGAATGGTGCAACGCTGGAATTCTGTTCCTGAATCGGGGATGACAGATTCGGCTCAAGTTCGAGTCGAGGATAGCTGCGGTTAGTGTACGGGAGGCTGAGTTTGAGGGATTGACGGAAAACCGCGCTGGGGATTTGTCGGCCTTGCGAATGTATTTTGCACAAGGCGTCCACAGGTTAAGAACAATTCGCGGTTCTCAGTTACCAGTAGAGGCGGTCGCAGGAAGAAGAGTTTGCTTTTTAGCCTGGGGGCATTGTAATTTCGAAAAAACCAGTTCCCCAGCCGAGAGTGTTACCGTGGCGGCCAAAAACCGCATCCAAACACAAGGTGGTTGCGGGGGCACTGCGCCACCCAAAATCGGTGTGAGGGAACTCAAGGTGATTCGGTCAGTAAGTCCAGGAGAGGAGGATGGAGCTTATTCATGCCCCTCCCATTCAAGCCTGGACTCATAATTCTTGCTTTCGCCGCCTTGAGTTGTACATTTCTCTGCTTTGGACAAACTCCTCAGCAAACGCTGCCTCGTCCGCAGCAGGGCAGCCCAGAATCGCAAAGCGGGTCCCCCGCCGCTGCGCCAGTGCCCGATCCGCCATTGTTGGGAAGCATTCACGGAACGGTTGGCGATCGGAGTGGAGCTGTGGTCGCCGGTGCGCGGGTAAGACTTACGCGAGAGGACAAGACCTCGAACGATCCGTCGAAAGATCAATCGCCCAGAGATCAATCTTCAAAAGGTCAGTCTTCAAGAGATCAGTCTCAAAACCAAGAAGTGATATCGGACGGCAACGGGGAATTTTCCTTTACTAATGTCGGTGCCGGGGCCTTCCAACTCACGATCACAGCGCCCGGGTTTGCAACGCAAACATCCTCTGGAATCCTACAGGCTGGGGAGATTCAAACCGTCCCGCAGATCGCTTTGGATGTTGCTACGGCGGTCACAGATGTGCAGGTCTCACTCACACGGGTAGAAGTTGCGGAAGAACAAATCAAGATTGAAGAGAAGCAGCGTGTTCTCGGCGTTATCCCAAATTTCTACGTCAGCTACATTCCTGATGCGGTTCCCCTGAACTCGAAGCAAAAATTCAATCTTGCCTGGAAGACAGTAATCGATCCCGTCACCATCGTAGTGGTGGCAGGCGTTGCGGGCGTAGAGCAGGCGCAAAATCACTTCAGCGGATATGGACAGGGCGCGCAAGGTTATGGAAAACGCTTCGGCGCGGGCTATGCCGACACGGTTTCGGGCACGTTTATCGGAGCTGCCATACTGCCGTCGATTCTGAAACAAGATCCGCGTTATTTTTACAAGGGCACTGGCAGCTTGCAATCGCGGGCTCTGTATGCGATTGGCAATGCAATCATTTGCAAGGGAGACAATGGACACTGGCAGCCAAATTACTCGAATATTCTCGGAAGCCTGGCAGCTGGCGGCATTTCAAATCTCTACTATCCAGCGCAAGATCGTGACGGTGCAGGATTGACTTTTGCAAACGCGGCTATCGGGCTGGGCGTAACTGCCATTGCTAATCTAGCCCAGGAATTTGTGGTAAAGAGATTCACACCAAAGGTTCCTAACCGCAATACTGCGAACCCCTAGGCTGGCGATTTTCTAAGATCGATGCTCACAGCCCAAAGAAGCGTCTGATTTTGCTGAACTTTGGTATCGCTGAAGCGATACCCTGATACGAAACTGGATTTCTTGGCAGCCTCTTAAGCCCCGTCCTTTTCGAAACCCACGCCGAATCAGCGTTGTTCAACAGTCTCAGACGGGGCAAGCCCCGTCTCTGCGGCGGAAGTATCTCGGTCTTACCTACATGAGGTGGCGCCGAGTGAGTTGCTCCGAGTGGGATAATGTTCATTAATTCTTAAGGAGGACTCCCATGGGCAGCGTGGCTCTTTTGCAATCTCTGAAGGACGGCATTCTGGGACAGGCGAACGTGAAGACGATCTACGGCGAGCCCATTCCAGCAAACGGAAAGACGATTATCCCTGTGGCAAAAGTAATTTATGGCTATGGTGCGGGTGCAGGGACGGGCGGCGTGGGCGATTCGAGCGCACGCGGCGAAGGCGGTGGGGGCGGCGGAGGAGTTCGCGTAGTCCCGCTTGGAGTGGTCGAGGTTAGCGAGCAAGAGACGCGGTTTGTTCCGATTAGCGACCGGCGCAAATTGACTGGCGCAATGCTGGCGGGGATTGTGTTAGGGATGTGGTTGGGCTGGCGCAGGCGTCGCTGACATCAAGTCTTCTGCAATTTGTTGAAGACCTTACTTCGCCCTGGAGTTGGCTGTCGGGAGCCCACGTCTCAAACGCGAGACGTGGGGCACCCCGATTTTCAAACCAATCAAAATACAACTTTCTTTCAATTACAGCCCTTGCCGTTGGTGATGCTGGTTAGGAGATTGGCAGAGGCGGTTATGTCGCGGCTATAGCAGTATCCAGTGGAGTTGGAACCGAAATAGTTTTGCGCGCTGTCCTGGCCCGAGTTTCCAGTGAAGTTACCGCTGGTGTCGAAGTTGAGGGTGTCGGTCGTAGTCACACGGTTTTGGACCAGGCTGAAGTTGGTGGCCTGTCCGTTATGCTTTGCCGCCTCGTCCTCTTCGAAGTATTGGTTGCTGGTGGTGGTCTGAGTTTCGGTGCCGTCGGGCGCAACGAGTACGGTGATGTTCAGCAGAAGCGGCCAATCGTGATTTACGGTGTAGACGGTCTTGCCGTCTGAGTTCTGCGTGGTAACCACCGAATGGAGCTTACTGGTCTGGTTGATGTTCTGCTCGTATTCCGTATCGGTCAGCTTGAAATTCTGCAGGCTGTTGAAGTTGATATCCTGGGCGACGGTGGTGGTGACCGGGCCGTGGGAGGTGTTGACGTATCCGGAGATAACGAAGTCGTGGCTCGCCTTGACGTCGACGCTTCCCTGAATGTTGCCGGTTTTCCCAGTGTTAATGTGTTCAGCGACGACAGGGTTCGGAACGGCTAGTGTGTTCTCGGTCACCGCTCCGCTAACCTGGGTGGCGTTCTCATCCAGATAGAGCCTGAGCGTGGCAGTTGCGGAAAAATAGTCGTCCGAGTTGAAGACGCTGAGAGCTATGGTGTGTGGTTGGCCGTTGCTTAACACTCCCGCGAAGGGCGTGAGATTGACTTGGTAGGGTTTGAAGTTCAAGGTCTGGACGCCGGGGATGGGGAACCAGAGAAAGGGATCGATGCCACCGGTGTAGATCCAGGGATAGACGGGAGCTACGCCAGCGGGCGTTCCGTCAATGGTAACTTCAGACTCGCGGAACGCGGTGCCGGGGCAGCTTTCGAGTTCGTTGGCAACATCGTTGGGGACGCAGGTATACCAGAATTCGTCATCGAACTGGCTCTGAGCGAAGACGTCAAAGAAAACGCTTTGGATGTTGGTGGGAAGGGTGAGTGTTTGCTCGAGCAGGCTAGTAGTACTGGTGAGGGCTACGGTGCCACCGGTGGGACCTCCGGAGAAAGCTATGACTTGATCAGCGCTGGCTGGCGGAGATTGACCCTCGGCTAGTGGATAGAAGAGGATGTCGGCTGCTCCGCGGATGATTCCGGTGTCAGTCTTGTTTACTCCGTTCCCTAGATCGACGGTTCCGACCTGGCTTTCGGTGAAAATTGAGCTGTAGTCGGTGAGATCGCGCTCAACGTGCCAATTGCGCGGTTGGTGGGGCGCATCTTCGGAGGTGGTTCCGAAGTAGACGTTGGTGGGTCCGATCCAGATATTCGCAGTGCGATCGTATTGGATTCCGGCGCTGATCGAGAAATTAGCTTCCAGAATGACGGCGGCCCAAGGGCCGGGGCAATCGGCGGGCGGCGCGTAATTGAAGCTCTGGGCATTGAAGTTGTCGAAGACGAATCCTGTATACAGGGTGACCTTGCAGGGTGTCGTATGTGGACGCGGCACCGGCGGATCAGCGGTAGCGGTGTTGAAGGATCCGATTTTGAGTTCAGCGCTGGCAAAAGCGGACAGCAAGACTAAGAGTAAGACGAGCGTGGCGGCAAATTTCGAGAGCTGGGAAGTGGTCACTGAAACCTCCATTGTGTGTGCAAACAGTTGCAGAGCTGGGAGCGGCCTGCGGGATGAAAAGCCGCAGTGGTAGAGGAGTTTAGTGGGGTGGAGGAGTGGGTGTCAAGGAGTGAGTTTAAGGAGTTAGATGATGTCTGACTGGAGGAACAATAGGCTGAAGTTGATGCCATGGGCTGGCTGGCGGTCCAGCATAACTCAATTCTTTTTTATTTTCTTGCTAGTCATAACTGCTGGTTCGAACTGCCTCGCTGAGGATAAAACTTCGTCGTCTACTCAGGTGGTTGTGTTGGGGACGGGGAATCCTAGCGCGGACCCGGAGCGGTGGGGGCCTGCGGTCGCGGTGGTGGTGAATAACCGAGCTTATTTGATCGACTGCGGTCCGGGCGTTGTGCGGCGAGCCGCGGCGGCGGAGAAGAAGGGAATTGCAGCTCTGAAGGCTAAGGAGTTGAAGATCGTTTTTATTACTCATCTGCATTCCGATCACACGCTGGGGTATCCCGATCTGATTTTTTCGCCTTGGGTGCTGGGGCGGGCCGAGGCGCTGGAGGCTTATGGTCCGCATGGGCTGAAGAACATGACTACGCATGTCGAGAAGGCTTGGGAGGAAGACGTGCGGGTTCGGCGGCAGGGATTGGAACAGGCTAACGCTACGGGATACAAAGTCAATGTGCATGAGATTCAGCCGGGAGTGGTGTATCGCGACGAGAACGTTACGGTGACCGCGTTTCCGGTGAAGCATGGGATATGGAAAGAGGCTTATGGATATATATTTCAGACGCGCGATCGGAAGATTGTGCTTTCTGGTGACACCGCTCCCACCGATGAAGTAGTGAAGGCTTGCGATGGGTGCGACGTGTTGCTGCATGAAGTTTTTAATCCGGATGGCGAGGAGTTGAAGGAGGCGCACTGGAAGGAATATTTCGCCACGTTTCATACTTCTCCGGCGGAGTTGGGGGAGATTGCGCGGCGGGCGCATCCTAAGCTGCTGGTGCTATATCACCAGGTGTTGGAGAAACTGCCGGAGTCGGATTTGCTGGAGCAGATGGGGAAAGAGTATTCGGGGAAGTGGGTGTCGGCTAAGGATTTGGGGGTTTACTAGCGAATTTGGGCAGACATGTTCGGTCAAACATGAGGTCCTTCGCTTCGCTCATGATGACAATTCATCTTATGAGGAATAGATGAATATGATGTTCAGGGCCCAATTTGCGAGCGATATTGTTACTGAATTTCTGCCTCCGGCGCGAGCGGGGAAAATTCAGAAGGTGATTATTCTTTGCGATGGGATGCCTTCGATTCCTCGTAAGCAGCCTTTGGCTGAATTTTTTTCTACGAAGGGATACTGGGTGTTTTATCCGCGCTATCGCGGGAGTTGGGAGAGTGGCGGGGAGTTTCTAGGACGATCGCCGCACCTGGATATTCTCGATGTGATCAGCGGGCTTTCGAAAGAATTTCGAGAGCTGGCCTTTGGGCGGCGATTTCGCGTTTCGGATTTGGATGAAGTGTTTGTGATTGGAGGAAGCTTTGGTGGAACGGCGGCTATTCTTGCTTCGCTCGATCCTCGAGTTAAGAAGGTGATTGCTAATTGTCCGGTTGTGGATTGGGCCATTCTTGCTGGCGAGGAGAAGAAGGAAACTTCGAATCCCAACTATGCTGCTTATATTCGGGCCGCGTTTGGGAGTGGATATCGGCTATCCGACAAGAATTGGAAGAAGCTGCGTGGCGGGGAATTCTTTAACCCGGCCTACCATGCGCGAGAAATCACGGCTTCGAAGATCATGATGTTTCATGCGCAGGATGATCCTTATGTTCCCTATCGATCGGTTCAAAAATTTGCCCGGCTTACTGGAGTGCGACTGAAGATGTTTCGGCGGGGCGGGCATTTGAGCACCGATTTAATTGTGCGGAAGTATTGGGGGCAGATTCGGGAGTTTTTTGAAAGCGGGGTGGACGGGCGGGGGCGCCCGTCTCTCCGCCGGACAGAATTCGCTACTTCTTCGAGGCTTGGTAGCGTTTGTTGATTTCGTCCCAGTTGATTACGTTCCACCAGGCTTGCAGGTATTCGGGACGACGGTTGTTGTATTTGAGATAGTAGGCGTGCTCCCAGACATCGTTGCCGAAGATGGGATGGAGGCCTTGCGAGATGGGGCTGTCCTGATTCGGAGTGCTTAGGATTTTCACTTCACCTTTTGCGTCTCCTGCGAGCCAGACCCATCCGCTGCCGAATTGGCCTACGCCGGCGGCGTTGAATTTTTCCTGGAAGGTTTTGAAGTCGCCGAAGGCTTTCTTGATGGCATCGGCTATGGGGCCGTTGGGATCGCCTCCACCTTTGGGCTTCATAATGTTCCAGAACATGGTGTGGTTGACGTGGCCTCCGCCATTGTTGCGGACGGCGCCTCGAATGTCCTCGGGAATTGCATTCAGATCGCGGAGCAGATCTTCGGCAGTTTTCTTGTGCAGCTCGGGGTGTTTATCCAGGGCCGCGTTCAGGTTCTTTACGTAGGCGGCGTGATGCATGTCGTGATGCAGGTGCATCGTCTTTTCGTCGATGGTGGGTTCGAGGGCCGCATAGTCGTACGGCAGCGGGGGTAGTTCATGCGCCATTTTCACTTCCTCCAAAACTTGTGCCATTTTCTTTTCCTCCAAAGCCTTAAAGATGACGGGGTGCGATTGAAAGATTCATGGAGGACGGGCTTGGTTGTCTTCGCAGCCCCATATATTTGTAACACTTTTCGGCGCAATTCATGGGCAAGGGCGTTCGGTTTGCGGCCCCTAAAGGGGCGTCTAGTTTTGAGGAATTTGCAGTATCGCTAAAGCGATGCCCTGATACGAAACTCACCGCCCTTATAATTCTCATTGATCATTCTGCAGTTAAAGTCTCGGAGGGTCTTTGAAGGTTTTATTGCTAGAAAACATCAGCGGGGTCGCCGTTTCCCAATTTGAGGAAGCTGGATTTGCGGTCGAATCGCTCAAGGGCGCGCTGGAGGAGCGGGAGCTGATTGAGAAAGTGCGCGGAGTTTCGATCTTGGGCGTCCGTTCCAAGACTCACATTACGGCGGCGGTACTGGATGCGGCTCCGGAGTTGGTTTCGGTGGGAGCCTTCTGCATTGGCGTCGACAAGATCGATCGGGCGGCTTCGAGCGAGCGAGGGATTGCGGTGTTTAATGATCCGCACTCGAATTCGCGGTCGGTGGCTGAGCTGGCCATGGGCGAGATCATCCTGCTGATGCGCCGGACCTTTGAGGCTAGCACTCAGCTGCATGGCGGAGTCTGGAATAAATCTTCGGCAGGGTCACATGAAGTCCGCGGACTGACCTTGGGAATTGTGGGCTATGGAAAGATCGGGTCTCAGGTGTCGGATCTGGCCGAGGCTCTAGGCATGCGCGTCGTGTTTCACGATGTGGCGCATGTGCTGGCTCGCGGAAATGCTCGCCCGGTCAGCTTTCGCGAGTTGCTGGCTACTGCGGACGTGATCACCTTGCATGTCGATGGGAAAATGCAGAACCAGGATTTATTTGGGGAAGATGAAATCCTCGGAATGAAAGATGGCGCTTGCCTGATTAATTTGAGCCGCGGGTTTGTCGTGGATCACAAGGCGCTGGCTCGGCATTTGAAGAGTGGGAAACTCGGAGGCGCGGCGGTGGATGTGTTTCCGCAGGAACCGGAGAGTGGCGGTTCGTTTGTCAGTCCGTTGCGTGGGTTGCCGAATGCGATCTTGACTCCACATATTGGCGGGAGCACGGAGGAGGCGCAACAGAATATTGGGCAGTTTGTTTCGGCGAAGATGATCGATTATTTCTCGAGCGGCAATTCCCTGCTCAGCGTCAACTTGCCGCTTTGTCATCTGGATTATGAGCCAGGCTCGCACCGGCTGATGCATATCCACCACAACGTGCCTGGAATCTTGCGTGCGATTAACGACATTCTGGCGAATCGCGAGATCAATATTGAGCGGCAGGTACTGGATACTCGCGGGGCGCTAGGATATGCGATTTACGACATCAATCGGGCTTGCGATGAGGTGTTGCTGGCGAAGCTGCGCGCGGTTCCGCAGACGATCCGGGTGCGCGTGCCAGGCGACGCTCGAGGTTGAGCATATAGCTGCATCTGATGTAGCTGCATCTAGAGATGGGTTAGAATGGTTTATAGTTAGACCAATAGCACTTCTGAGTTTGACCCTTTTGCGGTCCACCCCGTACCCTTTTGTGTTCGTGAGTCGCGTCTGTGTCGCCGGTGCCAGTCTCGTATCGTAGTTCGAGGCTGAAGGCGTTTTTTACGGCCCGGTAGTTTCAATCCAAATTATTTGTCGAGGTTTCAGGAATGATTGCAGCAATTCTGCGGATTCGTGTAATTGCCTCTTGTCTTCTATTTGTTCTCGCCGGAATGACGGCCACCGAAGCGCAGGCACCGGTAACGACCTGGCATTATGACAACGCGCGTTCCGGGGCGAATCCGAATGAGACGATTCTGACTCCGCAAAATGTGAACTATAAAGGATTTGGCAAGCTCTTCACCCAGCCAGTGGATGGAATGATAGTTGGCCAAGCACTTTATCTGCCGGGCATCAAGATTTCTGGGAGGGTGCATAACGTTATCTATGTCGCAACGATGCATGACAGCGTGTATGCGTTTGACGCAGACAGCGCGACCGGGAAAGATGCAAAACCGCTTTGGCATACGACTTTTCTGATCAATGGAGCGACTACGGTCCCGATCAGCTTGCAGGGATGCTCCCCCACCACACGATGGACAGAGGTAGGAATCGTTTCGACGCCGGTGATCGATCCGGTGGCGGGGACGCTTTATGTCGTGGCGAAGACCTACGAGAATTCCCAGTTCGTGCATCGCCTGCATGCGCTTGATGTTACGACAGGCCTGGAGAAGACGGGCAGTCCTGTCGTGATCACGGCAAGTTACGAGTTTAACGGTGTAAATAACATTTTTGCCGACAAGATGCAGGTTAATCGTCCTGCTCTACTGCTGGAGAGTGGCAACCTCTACATCGCTTTTGGATCAAACGGATGCCGCGGCGGGCAGGAACAGGGATGGGTATTATCGTACAACGCTTCAACACTGGAGCCCGAAGGTGCATTTGACGACGAACCGTCGGACTCGGCGGCTGCACTCTGGATGAGAGGTGGAGGACTTTCGTCAGACAGCGAAGGGAACATCTATGGAACAACCGCAGATGGGGACTTCATGGCGAGCACGAACTTCGGACAGTCGGTGCTCAAACTGACGCAGTCGGGCGACACGCTGCAATTGGCGGACTGGTTTACACCTTACAACGAGTTATATCTCGACGAAAACGATAGGGATTTGAGCGAACCCGTGTTGGTGTTGCCGACGCAGCCAGGGAAGCATCCAAACCTCGTTGCCACTGTAGGCAAAGAAGGCACGATTTATCTATTGAACCAGGACAATATGGGTCACTTTTGCGCGACCTGCCTTAAAAAGGATACGAACATTGTGCAAGAGTTGGTGGGTGTAGCTCCATGGACTGGAGCGCTGGTTTACTGGAATAACACGATCTATTCTTCTGGTGGCGGAATGCCAATCGCCGCAATTGCGCTAAGCAACGGCCGGATGGCCACGACGCCGTTCGCACAATCGAAGGCGGAAGGCGGCGGGCATTCGCCCGTGATTTCCGCCAATGGAACCACGAATGGCATTCTCTGGCAGATTACCGGTCAATATCTACTTGCGCTTGACGCAGTTACGCTGGAAAAAGTATACGGCGGCGGGCAGGCTCCCGATGGCCGCGATCTGCTTCCGCCGCTCCCCCATTTTGCGAATGTGGTAGTGGCAAATGGCAAAGTGTATATAGGGTCAAAGAACAGCCTAGTGGCGTTCGGATTGTTGCCGTAGGTTAGTAAAGTTCGAATTGGAATGCGATTATTTCGTTGCGGCGCGTTTTAGCCGGTCATGGATGGCTTCCCACTCGGGCGAACTGGGTGGGAGATCTACAGCAATCCAGGGGTAATTCCCCTCGTCAGCCTGGTGAAGAATTCCATAGAGCGCGGCTGCGTAATCCGGCGCTGCTTGCGGCATCTGATGGATGGCGGCGGTAAGGTTCGTGGTGACAGGCGGATGCTCGTGTTGCAGATAGATTCCTTTGCCCTGATCGGGCAGTTTCCCATTCGTGGTTAAGAATAAAACGGTGCGCGGGCTGTAGTGGCGCGGGTGCATTCCGGGAGCGGGGTGTGATCCTGCTTGAACTTCTTCCACGGAAGCAATCGGGCCGACCATCGCTTCCAGTTCTGCGCGGGAAATTCCGCCGGGACGAAGTAGTATTGGTTGCGGATGCGTCAACGACAACACTGTGGACTCAATTCCTATGTTGCAGGGCCCTCCATCGATGATGTAGTCGACTTCGGTGCCAAGGCTGCTGCGGACGTGGTCGGCAGTGGTGGGAGAAAGTTCTGTAAAACGGTTTGCGCTGGGGGCAGCGAGCGGGACGCCTGCCGCCTCTATCAGGGCAAGCGCTAGTGGATGCGCAGGCATGCGGATGGCAACGGTAGAGAGACCTGCGGTGACGATGTCGGAAATTGCTGGTTGTTCGTCTTGTCGCTTTTCCGATCTTTCCAGCACCAGGGTCAGCGGCCCCGGCCAGAATCGGTGGGCGAGGCGGTCCGCAATTTCAGGCCAGATCGCAACCAGAGACCGCGCCATTTCTATCGATGCGACGTGGACGATGAGCGGACTGGTGGCGGGTCTCCGTTTGGCGGCGTAGATGCGGGCCACGGCTTCGGGGTCGAGGGCGTTTGCTCCTAGTCCATAAACCGTTTCGGTGGGGAAGGCTACGAGCCGGCCGGCGCGGAGGAGTTTGGCGGCGTGCTTGATTTCGCCGGGACCGACGGCCTTAAACCCGGTTGGTGGCATTTGTTGATTGTAGATTGCGAAGCCAGATAGCTGAAATCAGACTTCGGGGACGCAGCGAGGCGATAAGACGTGGCCGGGCGGGGACGCCCGGCTCTCCACAATCTTCCTTCTAATTTACTTTTTCTTGTCGTCTTTATTCTCTGGTTCGTCGACCATTAAGTTGTTAGTTACTCCGAATACGCCGGACACGCCGTTGGCCTTAATTCCGGCAACTTGCTTGTCCATCTGACGGGCCACTGCGCCTTCCAGCGTGACTTGTCCGTTCTTCACGATGATGTGGATAGGAGGAACGGCACGCAGCTGATACGGAGACAGGACGCTGTTGCTGTAAATGGCGCGATAGACGGCGCGGCGGATTCGGTCGTCGTTCGGCGAGAGCGGCAGGACCTCGATGTTGTTGACGACATTGGTGACGCCTTCAATCCGCTTGACGACATTTCCGGCGTCGGATTTGAGCGTGGGGCGCGCGACCTGGCCGAGCAGGGTCACGGTGCCGTCAGCATCGACTTTGTAGGAGAGGTTATCGAACACGCCGTAGTACGGAAGCATCACGAGTTCGTGACGAACCTCCTTGACGATGCGATCGATGCTCTTCTGCGGAAGAGCGCCAGCTGGCGGGTTGTCCTGGGTGGTGGGACTGGCAATAGCCACCATCGAGAAAATCAGCGGTAGAGCGAAAACTGCGAGCAATGATTTTTTCATTTTTCTTACCTCACGCAAGAGTTCACAATTACTACGTCGTCGAAGTCAGTGGAAAATTTAGCCTATTTCAGACGCCTGTAAGGTCCGAGCAGTTGCTTTTTGCCGGGGAACCGGCGATTGACAGCCTAATTCCAATTCGTGGGATTGGCAATAAGGCGTGCCTGAAAAATGAAGATGACGCGGAGGCGGGCGGACACGAATGTCCGCCCCACACATGCTTAGGTTGTTTTTGGCCTGCGTCGGCGCTCTCTGAGACCTTCGATCAACAGGTAGAGCACGGGGATAAAAAACAAGTTGAGGATGGTGCTCATGATCATGCCCCCGAAAACGGTAGTGCCTACGGAGTGGCGGCCATTTTCTCCAGCACCGGTGGCGAACACTAGCGGCACAACACCCAAGATGAAAGCCAGCGAAGTCATAAGAATGGGACGAAGACGGATACGGGCAGCTTCCACGGCGGATTCGAGAATGGTCATGCCGCGACCGCGCAACTGCTCGGCAAATTCAACGATCAGGATGGCGTTCTTGGATGCGAGACCGACCAGCATGACCAAGCCTACCTGGCAGTAAACATCATTCTGTAGGCCGCGAATCCATTGCCCTCCGAGCGCGCCGAGCAGAGCCATGGGCACCGCTAGAAGAATAATGAAGGGCAGAACAAAACTTTCATATAGCGCGGCAAGCGTGAGGTAGACAACGAGGGTGCCGAGGCCGAAGAGGATGAGCGTGGTTGATCCCGATGCCAGTTCTTCCAGTGAAATTCCCGACCATTCATAGGTGTAGCCCTGAGGAAGAATTTTGGCGGAGAGTTGCTGCATGGCGTCGATGGCTTGTCCGGAGCTGAAGCCGGGTGCAGCGGAACCATCGATTTCCGCCGAGCGGAAGAGATTGTAATGATTGATGACCTGAGGCGCGGAGCTTTGCGCGATGCTGACCAGATTCTGGAGCGGAATCATCGCTCCAGAATCGGAACGAACGTAGTACTGGCCGATATCCTGCGGGTGGGAGCGGAATTGCTTGTCGGCCTGCACGTAGACGCGGTAGGAGCGGTTGTTGAAATCGAAATCGTTGACGTAGGACGAACCCATGTATACGCCGAGCGTGTCAGTAATCTGGCCGAGCGGGATGTGGAGGCTCTTGGCCTTTTCGCGGTCGATGGTGACGACGTATTGCGGGTCGTTTGCGGTGTAGGTACTGAAAAGTCCAGTGAGATCTTTTTGCGGGCGCTGGCCGGCGGCGCGAATGAGGTCGTGGGTGGTTTTGTCGAGATCCTGGAGGGTATGAGCTCCCTGATCGAGGAGTTCGTACTGGAAGCCTCCGAACTGGCCCAGACCTTGAACAGCAGGCGGTTCGAACGGAATGACGAAAGCGCCGGAGATTCCGAACAATGGACCACGCAAACGTTTGATGATGGCGGCAGCCGTGTGCTCCTCTCCCTTACGCTTGCCATAGGGCTGAAGGGGCAGAAAAACGAGGCCGGCATTGGGCGTAGCGCCTCCGAAGCTGAAACCGGCGACAGAGAAGGTACCGCGAACTTCGGGGATGTTTTTCGTGATAGCTGACACCTGCTGGCCAATTTTTCTGGTGTAGTCGAGTGAAGCTCCGGTGGGAGCCTGGATGGCGACGATGAGATATCCCTGATCTTCGGTCGGAACGAAGCCTTGCGGCACTTTCTTGAAGACGAGATAAGCCAGACCGAGGCCAACGGCGAACAAGATTAGAGCGAGAACCTCGAAGCGCAAAAAGGCGCGGAGGGCACGAACGTATCCGTTGTTGACCGCGAGCAGGAAGCGGTCAACCTGTCTGAAGAACCAGCTCTTTTCTTTATGTTCAAGACGGCCGAGCAGAATCGCCGCGAGTGCCGGCGCCAAGGTGAGAGCGTTAAAGGCAGAGATAGTGATAGAAAAGGCGATGGTGAGCGCGAACTGGCGGAAGAGAATTCCCGTGGTGCCGGGGAAGAATGCGACGGGCACGAATACCGCAACCAGTACGAGCGAGGTGGCGATGACGGCGCCTGTGACTTCCTTCATGGCGGCGGAAGCGGCTTTCGCGGCGTTGGTCTCGCCCTCTTGCAAGTGGCGCTCGATGTTTTCAATCACAACGATGACGTCGTCGACAACCAGGCCGGTGGCGAGCGTAATGCCGAAGAGCGTAAGCGTGTTGATGGAGAAGCCGAGCAGCTTGACGAATGCGAAGGTGCCGATGAGCGAAACTGGAGTGGCAATGAAGTGAATGATCGTCGTTCTCCAGTCGCCAAGAAAAATGAAGATCACCAGGATGACCAGCAGGATCGCGGAACCCACCGTAAAAACGACATCCCGGATGGATTCGCCGACCGCGTCGGTGGTATCGAAGGCGATCTCGTATTTCATCCCGGGCGGAAATCGCTTGGAAAGACGATCGAGTTCGGCTACGCACTTTTGATGGACGTCGAGAGCGTTGGCGGTGGAGAGTTGTGTGACGGCGATTCCAATGGCGTCGCGGCCGTTGTAATCGAGGTCGGTGGTATAGTCTTCGGCGCCGAGCTCCGCGTGACCGACATCTTTGAGACGAACTAACGTGCCATCGGTATTGCTTTTGAGGATGATGTCATCGAACTGAGCGGTCTCAGAAAGACGGCCCACGACGCGGACGCTGATCTGGTACTGCTGGTCGGGCATTGCCGGCTGGGAACCGATTTGTCCGGCCGCGACTTCGACATTTTGCTCCTGTAGGGCATTGACAACATCATCGGCGGTGAGGGAGCGTCCGGCCAAGCGCACGGGATCAAGCCACAGACGCATGGAATATTTTCGTTCGCCGAAGATTAGAACGTCGGCCACTCCGGGAACGCGCTTGAGATTATCGCGGACATAAACGTCGAGGTAATTGCTGATGAAGAGGGTGCTGTAACGGTCGACTGGATCGGAAAACACGGCGCCACCGAAGACGAAATTTTGCGAGGTCTTGGCGACGGTAATTCCGACTTGCTTGACGGCGGCGGGAAGTCTTCCTGAAGCGGTATTGACGCGATTCTCGATATCGACGGTTGCGAGGTCGGGATCGCGCGTAATGTCGAAAGTCGCGGTGACCGTGCTGACGCCGTCGTTGGTGCTGGAGGACGTGCTGTACTTCATGCCCTCAGCGCCGTTGATCTGCTGCTCAAGAGGAGTAGTGACGGCAGACTCGACAGTCTGAGAACTTGCTCCCGTATAGACGGCGGTCACACCGACTTGGGGCGGCGCAAGATTAGGGAATTGCGCAATGGGCAGCGTAGGAATGCAGATGATGCCCGCGAGAATAATCATCAGGGCACAAACGGTGGAGAATACCGGGCGATGAATAAAAAAGTCGACCATAAGAAAAAAGGGCTATCCCTTTGCCGCCTAATTTTCTGGGGCTCTCACTTTTACTAGCTGCTGCTTTCCTGCGGAATTACGGGTATGCCATCGATTAAATACTGAGTGCCGGAGATCACGACTTTGTCACCCGGCTTTACACCGTCGAGAACGACGTAGTTATTGCCAACGATCTGACCGATCTGGAGTGGCTTCTGGTGGACTACGTATCCACCTTTCTGGTCGGGCTCGGCGACGAAGGCAAAATAGACACCGCCGATTCGCGACACGGCTACGACGGGGACCACTGGTTTTTCATCGGATCCCCAGATTACGCGAGCGCGTATGAATTGAGCAGTGCGCAGACTGTCATTCGCGTTGGCGATGGTCGCTTTGACGAGCACGGTTTGAGTCGCGTTATCCACTTGAGGCGAGATGAAAGTCACGCGACTGGAGGCAAGCGAATTCCCTGAAGCGTCGACAATCTGTACGGGGAGATTCATCTTGAGCTGCGATGTTTTCTCGATGGGAACATAGATGTACGCTTCTAGACTGCCAGGACGATCAACCGTAGTGAGTTGAGTGGTAGTCACCACACGGTCGCCGACGCGGACCGGAACATCACCAACGACACCCGCGCGCGGCGCGACAACCTGGTAGTAGTGCAGCTGAACTTGCTGTTCATTGACTTGAGCACCGAGCGATTGCAGTTGCGCCTGAGCGGCGTCGAGGGTGGCACGCGCCTGGTCGAGATCCTGCTTACTCACCACTCCGGCATTTGCCAGACCACTGACACGATCGTAATTCTGCTGCGCCCATTTGACCTGAGCAAGCTGGGCAGCTGTGGCGCTCTCCTGGCTCTTGACTGTGGCCTGCTGCTTGGAGGGATCGATCTGCATCATGGGAGCACCATTGGCGACGCGATCGCCGGAATGGACGAAGATCTGAGTAATGATGCCTTCGACCTGGGGCATGACCACGGCAGAATCGCGCGACTTCAGGGTAGCGACGTACTCGGTGGTGTCGTCGACTTTTTGATCCTTGGCCGTTCGGACTTTAACCGGCATGGCTTGCGGAGCAGCAGCTTTGGCCTCTTTGCTATCGCCGCAGGCAGTGGTGAAAAGAATTGCAGCCAGAAGCGCTGCTGGCAGAATCAGAAATGGCGTTCTTTTAACGAATCGAGACATAGTTCTTAATTGAACCTCAAAACTGTAGAAGAAGTTGCACGGCATCTTCGGTCTAACCTCATGTTTTCACAAGACAAGAGCCCGCTCTGAAGACATACGTCAATACTAGGTTATTAATAGATTCATGGTAAGGGCTCAAGGCTCTAAGAATTTTTAGATTCTGCTAAATTGTTTTGTCATGAAACCTAGCCGTAGTTTTGCGAGCGACAACAATGCCGTGGTGCACCCCGAGGTGCTGGAGGCCATACGACGCGCTAATGAAGGGCATACGGTGGGATATGGGACTGATCCGTATACGGAATCGGCGATCGAAAAATTTCGAGATGAGTTCGGTGCCGAAGTAGCGGTTTTCTTTGTTTTCAATGGGACGGCGGCAAATGTGTTGAGTTTGCAGGCCCTGACGCGATCGTATCATGCGGTGTTATGTCCTGAGCTATCTCACATTTATTTGGATGAATGCGGGGCTCCAGAAAAACTTACTGGATGCAAACTTGTGCCTCTGCCAGCACCGGATGGGAAGTTGACGGTAGAAACAGTTTCTCATGCCTATCACGGAATTGGGGACCAGCATCACGTGCAGCCGCGAGTGATTTCGATTACGCAATCGACTGAGATGGGGACCGTGTATAAGCCGGCGGAGGTTGAGGCTCTGGCGCATTTTGCCCATGAGCGGAAAATGTATTTGCACATGGATGGAGCACGAATTTCGAATGCCGTCGCGGCACAACAGCTGAGCCTTCGGCAGGCCACGCGTGACCTGGGAGTGGATGTGCTTTCTTTTGGTGGGACGAAGAACGGGTTGATGGGCGTGGATGCGGTGGTTTTCTTTCGTCCGGAGCTGGCGGAGAATTTTTCATTCGTCCGCAAGCAGGGGATGCAACTGGCATCGAAGATGCGCTTTCTCTCGGTACAGATGGAGGCGCTTCTGACCAACGATCTGTGGCGACGGAATGCTGGACACGCGAACGAGATGGCGCAACTGCTGGAACAAGAAGTGAAGAAGATTCCGGCAGTCAAGATTGTGTATCCAGTGGAGGCGAATGGAGTCTTTGCGCAGATTCCTCGGGACGCGATAAAGAAGATACAGGAGCGGTATTTTTTCTATGTGTGGAACGAAGAGGAGTCAGTGGTGCGGTGGATGTGTTCGTTCGATACCACAGAGAAGGACGTCCACGAGTTTACGCAGTTTGTGGGAGCAGCAGTGCAGGACCTAGCGAACTAGAGCCCTCACGTTCGTCACCATCCGAGAGATGTTTTGGATCTTCCCTCTGATGCCTGCTCAGCGGCGGGAAAAATGGCAGATTTACTTCTTGCTTGTCTTTCCTGCCCGCACTTTTGCCCATCGAGCCCGCTGCGCTGCAGCGATTCTCTTGCGTCCAGCTGCTGAAATGGTTCGCTTTCTTGCAACTGGAACTGCAACAGATCGACGCTTCGTTCCCTGCATGTAGACTCTTCCGAAAGTAGTTAGAGCAGCGGTTACGCGATGGAGTTCATCTTCCAGTCGCGCACGTTCCTGCTGAAGCTGTCTGACGACGGATTGAATTAATGTTTTTGCCATGCACGGATTTTATCACCGGCAAGTTGGAGACGAAGTCAGTTCCTGGAGGAGAGGCTTAAGCGTCGCCACATTCCCGTCTCAGGTGAACTCCCGCACTAGATGGGCGATTCTGACGGTTACGCAGAGCTACCAACTACGGTCAGAGTCAGGTGCGTCGTCCGGCCGAAATTGATTGCGCTTGCGATAGACAATGAAAATCATGCCCACCGACATCAACGTGGGGGGGACGACTAGAATCAGAATCCCACTTTGCAATGCCTGAATCATTCGATTGCCCGCAGAAGCCGCTGAGGTATAGCAAAGGGCGCAGCTCTGGGAAAAAGCCGGAAGTGGAGCGGCGAGCAGGGCGAAGCCAATGAGCGCAACGGCAATGAACAGGAACGGTCTGTTGACGCTCATCTTTTCTCTTAGCATCTTGCCAACTCACGCTGCTTTTGTCGTTGTCGTTAGTCTTTCGTCGTTAGTCGCTAGCCAAGTCACCAGCTTTTTTGTCATTTCGAAAATGGCGCACCCACCACCATTCGGGTACTGTCGGTCCAGCCATATTGCATCGCCAACAGAACAAAGATCGTGAAGACGAGGACGAACACTACAAAACTACGCTTCTCCGTCCAAAGATGCATGAAGAACAGAACTGCCAGGCCAGCCTCAATGATCGCCACCGCCAGCATGCGCCATAGCATCTGCGACGGATCAAGGTTCTGATACGCGATGACAAATTGCAAGCCCGCTAAAGCCAGCAGGCAAATATAGATGACTAGATCCTTTCCGATTCCACTCTTGTGCGCTTGCTCTGTTGTCATATTTTCCAGCTCCGTATTTCCCCTGATTCCGCTCCCAAGTTTCTTGATCTAGTGGACGAGATTCAAAAGGTAGACCAACGGCACGACGAACATCCAAACCAGATCCACGAAGTGCCAGTACAGGCCTAAAATCTCGAGATCATCAGCGTTGTAACGGCCGCCTTTGTAGCGTATACCCACAACGATCAGGGCGATTACGCCGCCCGTAACGTGCGTGAGATGCAAGCCGGTAATGCTGAAAAATGAGGCCCCGAACAGTGGCGTTCCCCACGGATTCTTGAAGAGCGTCATGCCTTCGCCGATGAGCCCTATCCATTCGCGAATGTGCAGCAGCGCGAACAGGATGCCCAGGGCTGCCGTGATCATGGTCCAACGAAAGGCACCGGCTTTGTCGCCGGCTCTTCCTGACTGCAATCCGATCAGCATGGTCAAGCTGCTGGTCAGTAGAATGAACGTCATCAACGCAACGTTGGTGATGCTGTGAAACGGCCGGGGCCAATCGGGAGAGCCATTGCGTACGAATCCATAGGCCACCAGGCACGCGGCAAACGTCATTGTGTCGGCAATAATGAACAGCCACATCGCCAGTTTTTTTGTAGGAATCGAAAATGGCCGTTCTATCCCTGCAATGGGGCCTGTCGAGGGTCCTCCCATGGTCAAGTCCGCTTGGCTCACGGCGCCTCCTGTTAGTGTTCTACCTTCGAGTCTTTGATTCGGTTACAGCTTCATCCAAAGTAATAAAAGCAAGTACAGCCAAAGAATAGCCATAAAATGCCAGTAACGTGCGGTTGCAACCAACTGATTTCGGCGCAGGACAGACTTGTTCAGCTTGCGAATGACATAGATCAATCCACCCAAGCCACCCAGCACATGCAGCGCGTGTACGGCCGTCAGTAGATAGAAAAACGAACTGCTTGGGTTGGTGGCTAGATAAAGGCCTTCGGACCTCAACCGCAGCCACGCGACGTACTGACCGCCCACAAACAACAGGCCGAGAAACAAAGTTACGTAGAGCCAGCGTGCCGGACTCTGGCTTTGACTCTTCAGACCGCCCATAAAGGCAGCGACGCGCCGGCGTGCGACTTCCAAAGTGATGCTGCTGACGACCAGCAGAAAGGTGTTGAAGTAGAGGATCGAGGGTAAGGTGAAAGCCTGCCAGTCGAGCGATGCCCCCTTGCGAACGAACAGCGCACTGGAAAAAGCGGCAAACATCATGGTTACGGCGAAAATAACCACCCAAATGGCAGTCGAAGACGGTGGTGGCGAGTGCTCCTGTGTTACACGCAGGTCGCCGTCCGCGGGAACTAGATTTCGCCAGCCGCCGTTTCCCGAGCGCCCTTGATCCGGTGCACGATCAGGGTCGATTTTTGGCGGTTCGTGTACTGTCGTTGCCATAACCTCTTAACTTCCCTTCTAGTACCACTCTCATGATCCCTAAAGGAGCGCCTAACCCTGCAGCGCTCAACGATATCGCTCAAGCGATACCACAACAGGAGACGCGCCTCCAATAGCTACTGAGACGGGGCAAGCCCCGTCTCTACCTGAGATCTTCTTCCTTACTTCTCGTCATGGTCCGTCTTAACTTGCTCCGGCGAGGTTTGCATAACGTAATCACCTACGGAACTTTGCACGCCATATTGATATGGATCGTGATAGACCACGGGGTGTTTACCGCCAAAATTATCCCAAGGCGGAGGGGTCGCCGTACTCCACTCGAGCGAGGTTGCCTCCCATGGATTGTCTGGCGCTGGCTTGCCCCAGAACCGGCTGTGAATCAAGTTGTAGATGAAAATAAGCTGAGCCGCACCGGTAATAAGGGCAGCAACGGTGATCCAGCGATGGACTGGAATCAGCGGTTGCAGGTAATCATCCACGAACGTGGCATAGCGACGCACATTTCCAGCCATTCCCAGGTAATGAAATGGCATAAAAATGCAATAGGCGCCCACGAAGCTGAGCCAGAAATGAATTTTCCCCAAAGTCTCATTCATCATGCGTCCGGCCATCTTGGGGAACCAGAAGTAAGTTCCGGCAAAGATGCCGAACATGGCCGCGACTGCCATCACCATGTGGAAATGACCGACCACGAAGTACGTCCCATGGAGCATGATGTCGATCGAGGGCTGAGCCAGAAAGAAACCACTTACTCCGCCACTCACGAACATGGAAATAAAACCCAAGGCAAACAGGGATGCCGAGGTGATGCGCAACCTTGAGCCATACAGACTGAAGGTCCAAATCAGCACGACGATTGTGGCCGGAATTGTGATGATCAGGGTAGGGAAAGAGAATGCCAGCGCGGAGTAAGGATTCATCCCACTCACAAACATGTGATGCCCATAGACCATGTAGCTGAGGACGGCGAGGGCTCCCATGCAATAGATGAGCACACGCTGGCTGAGCATCTGCTTGCGCATGCTGGTAATCAGGATATGGGAAACGATACCGATGCCGGGCACGATCGCGATGTAGACCTCGGGGTGGCCGAAGAACCAGAATAAGTGCTGCCAGAGCAGGGTCGATCCGCCAGAGTGGGGCTGGAGTTGATCATTAATTACTTCATTTGATGAGACAAAGAAACTGGTTCCGGCAACGTGGTCCAAAATGACGAGAATACATGCCGGCATCAGAACGGAAAATGCGGTCAGCCCCATACACGAGGTGATAAACCATGCCCAGGCAGTCATGGGAAGGCGCATCAGGCTCATACCTTTGGCCCGAAGATCGAGCGTGGTGGTGATGAAGTTCAATGAGCCTAACAACTGACCGATGCAAAACAGCGCTATGGAAACCATCCACAGGATTACACCCAGGCCTTGGCCAGGCCCGCCAACGGAACCCACCGCGTTGAGCGGCGCGTATTGGGTCCAACCACCGAGGGTTGGTCCATCGCCGAAGATGAACGACGACATCAGGACAAGGAAGGCTACGAATGTAACCCAGAACGACATCATGTTGAAACGAGGGAAAGGCATGTCCTCCGCGCCGACCTGGATGGGGAGGAAGAAATTACCGAATGCCGCGAAAGGCGCGGTGGTGAGCACGAAAAAGACCATGATCGTGCCATGCATGGTCATCAATTGCAGGTAATACTCTGGCGTCATCACTCCGCCGGGAGCGCCGGTTTTCGAAAGCAGTTGCAGGCCAGGGATCGCGGTATTGTTCCAGCCCAAGTGGATGCGCATGAGCCAGGAAAGGAACATTCCGCAAATAGCGGCGACCAGCGCTAGCGCGTAATACTGCTTGCCGATCACCTTGTGATCCAGACTGAAGACATGCTTCCGGATGAAACTGGTCGGAGGAGCGTGGTGTTGCACCGCGTGCGCTGCTATGTCGTGCATTTGTGCTTACCTCGGGAGAGATGTCCCTATCCGCCGCGCATGAGCGCGAGCCGGAAGAGTTACTGCAATGCCGCTTCTTTCTTTAACCAATCATCGTAGTCGGATTGAGACATTACCTCGAGATATGCCTTCATGTTGTAATGCCCCAGGCCGCAAAGCTGCGTGCAGACGATTTCATACTTGCCGATCTTAGTTGCGGTGAAGTGCAGAGAAACATCTAACCCTGGAACAAAATCCTGTTGAACCCGCAACTCGCGCACAAAAAAAGAATGGCCAACATCTTTCGAATGCATGAGTAGATGGATTTCCTTGTTCACAGGGATTGCCATCTCGGCGGTGACGATGTCGTCTTTGGAATCCGGGTCATGATCAAGATCGAGGCCAAAGAAATTCTGCTGGCTCTCATTAATGAGCTCGGGATGAGTGGGGCCGAAGGTTCCATCTGGACCGGGGTACCGAAAATAGAAAGCGAACTGTCCGGCTTGGACTTGGATGGGCATGGCGTTGGCTGACGGCGGGGTTAAATATTGGTCGGCCCATGCCTTCACTCCGAAGACTCCAAGGGCCAGGACTTCTATGCCTACAACCAGGAAGGCAGCAATTACCAAGCCCGTTGCGCCGCCGGGAAACCTCTTGATCTTTGCGTCCGGAGCTCGGTTTGAGAATTGCCAGATGAAAACGGCCAAAACGAACTGCGCGGCGAGAAAGGCGATTCCAGCCTCCGCCATGGTTTCCGACATCTGTTCGTCAATCAGATGTCCATGAGTCGAGATGTCCTCAGGCGCCACCCAGGTATGCCGCAGAATGGGAATCGCGGAGAGGATCGCGATTACGATGATGGTGACCGAAAAGAATTTCGCCATAATGCCCCCGCCGTGACCGGTTTCAGTCCGGCTTCATGAGTTCGTCTTTGGAGTAATTGCGTGCCCTCACAATAAAGGGCAAAGCATAAAACATTCAGGCTGGCCGGCAATACCAGTCAACCTGACCTGGTACCTGGGAAATAACTTTAACTTCGACCACCCATGCGTTACGCCACAACTTGTGGCGAGCTGCCAAAGGACTCGACGGCGATGGTCTCATCCTTTTGAATATCGAAAACGGTGGCCAGCCGTGTTATCTCGAGCAAATCATGCACTCTCTTGTTCAGACTGGCGAGTTTTAAGTGCCCCCCCTGATTTCGAATCGTAGTGTGAGCCTTCACCAGTTCCCCGACTCCGGAACTGTCCATGTATTGAACCTCTGCCAAGTTCAACACAACCGCTTTCTTACCTTTTTCCGCAAGATCTCGAACAATCTCACGGAGAACTATATTTCCCTCTCCAACCGTAATTCTTCCGGTGATGTCAACGATGGTTACTCCTTTTAGTTCCCGGGTGGCAGTCTGCATCTTGACTGGAGCACGTCCCTGCATCCCAATCCCAAGCCGGTCAAGAACCGCGCACGCAGACGTTGCAAGATCCCGCGACTCTGTCCGAACCACGATCAGGGAGCGTCCCTCTTTAAGCACTTCGTGGAAGAACGCAATATCCTCAGAGGATTTTTCAGCTGGAGTAGGTTGTGGCGTTTCTGCGTCGTGTGCTGCAGCAGAACTGACAGTGGCACCCGCTCCGGCACCGGCAATCCCGAGCAACGCGGCCGCGCCGAAGCCCAGAGCAAATACTGCCCCGACACCTGGAAGAAGAAGCGTTGCGGCGACAACACCAGTGGTCATCCCCGTTGCTCCCCCGACGAAGCCTCCAACATATGCGCCAAACTCTTTCGCCACAGTCTTGGCTTCGTTTTCGGACCGAGTCAGGAAAACTATGGATTCCTCCGGTACTTCGCGTTTCCGTAATTCCTTGACTGCCTCCTCCGCGTTATCACGCGAAGCGAATATTCCGATCGCGGTTTCCATATGCTCTCCCTGTCGCCAGATCTGATTCGACGTTAAAGCTTATCCGCCATCAATCGCCGCGACGCCATCCCTGCGCTGGCGAGTCTGTTTCCTGGCACGGAGCTCCCTTGCCAAGGATCAAATTTGCCGAATCAGTATTTCGCGCTATCGGCGGGGTGCTGCTGGTTATGACTTGCGTCCGTTATCTTGCCGCTGATAGGCGGACGCAAGCCGCACTCTCATTTAGCTTTGAACGTAAAATCGGCGTTTGCCGCCGCGCCGGCTGCTACCGTTACCTTCTGGTTTTGTGGAGGCAAGCTCTCCTGCCACGCCGTCACCGTGTAACTTCCAGGAGGCACATTCTCAATAGTGTAGGAGCCATCTTCGTTGGTGGTCGCATACGGGCCTTTAACCACAGCGAAATAGCCACTCATCCACGGATGGATATTGCACTTAACGTGGATCATTTCCGGAGCCTTCCAACTTTTTGTGATGGGCGCGGCGCCGGGCGGTTGCGACTGGTTCCACGGGATATTGCCCGTCAGAGGATTGGGTTCCGGGTGGATATTGTGGGCGGTCTGATCACTGGTCTCCACTTTGAAATCCTGATTCACGTCCATCGCCAGTACGTGTGGCGTATACACGCAATTCTTCTGGTTGAAAACAGGGACTTGATTGGGCTTGGAGTTGGCGGCATCCGCACTCAAGCCTTGCGAGATATAGAGGACGACATTCTCCAGGCCACCGTTCTTGCCGACGACAACAGTCTCCATTTGGGCCGGATCGTTCGCGTGCGCTTTGCTGCAGTAGGGGTCCTTTGACATGTCAATTCCCCGCTGGTGCGGTGGTGCGCCGTCAAACTTAACGGTGCCGGTAATTTTGCCTTCGCCGGCAGCATTTGCTTTATGGCTGACTACCAACGACCCAACACCGACCAACACTAGACTGGCTAAAACCGCGGCCAACCCACGGCTACGTTGCATCATTGTTTTTCTCCTAAATTAATCAGTTCAGAGTTCGAATAGTTCGGGAGAGCTACTCTCCCAATCATTGTGCTGGTGCATTTGGGTTAACCGGTTTCAGCCCCAGTTGATTGGCAATCTGCCTTTCTTTGGCGTTGAAGGAGTTGCGTGGCTGCAGTGTACGCAGATAAAACACCAAGTCCCACGCCTCATCCGGTTTAATGTTGTCTGCGAACGACGGCATGGGCGTTCCGTCCAGGCCAGTCATGAAGATGCGGTAGATATCCGTGTCGGTGCTGCCGCACTTCGGTCTGGTACCGTCAGTGAAGTTGAAGGCTGCAATGGGCTGATTGAGATCGTCGGTGAGCGTAGAGGCGGATGGGCCATTGGCCATACCTTGCACGCCGTGGCACTTGTAGCACTGCATCCTGGCGAACACTGCTTGCCCGTCCTTGACTCGCTCTTCCGTGATTTCCGGCTTGGGAGGGATTTGAATGGGGGTGCCGGGCTTCTCCGTCTGCCAGCGCGGAGAATAATGTTTAATCCACGCGACGAGATCCGCTCGCTCCTGTTTTGATAACGTGTTCCACTGCGGCATATTCGAGCGGTCAAAGCCGCGAGTGATGGCGTCGAAGAGATCCTGGTCGGTGGGCAAGGTTCCGGTCGGAGTGGACCGGCACTTGAAAACTGCCAACTGGAAATTGCGCGGCTGGGCGTACATAGGGGTAGAAAACCACACCGCATTCTCGCCGTTTCCATCTCCCAGTTCACCGTGGCAGCCTACGCAGAACCGCCGATAGGGTAAAGCAGCAGCATGGACGTCCCCAGTGAGATTTCCAACGCGACTGGACGCCGCCGGCGTATGCAGCCATTCCCGCAGCTGATCAGAAGTGAGCTGGGCGTATGCTGCGGTGGAAGAGCAGAGAGCGATAACCACGCTCGACAACAGCGACCACTTGATTAATTTTGTATGCACAGTCATCCCTCTCTTTAGAAGTCGAAGTCAATTCCAAACAACAGTTCACTGCTGGTCAGGTTGGAGGTGCCGTCAGGCGCGGCTCCGACCCAGTGAAACCAGTTGTACTCACCGTGGTAGGCGAATCCGGCCCGACTGGTCATAAACGGGTTGTAGCGATAGCCGAGAGTGTAGGTGGAGACATTGCCGTAATCCGAAGGTGAAGGCCCACCGGCGCCGGTATACCCTGGCCCATTCGCTTGTTGCGACATCCGTATCGTTTCGTAGCGCCCGATAAGAATCATTTGGGGGCTGACTACGTAGTGGGGTTCGATAAGGACACCGTTCCAGGTCGGGTTACGCGAACCGGCGGGAAGCCCAGGCCCTCCTGGTAAATTGTTGTTCACAGCAACCCCGTCAATTAGGTCGCCGTAACCCTGACCGAACCATGCGCTGTCAGAGCCATGCTGCGTGACGACCGTGACGTCCGCGTGGGGGCCGAAGTAGAACTGCCCGACAAAGCCCTCGCGGCTGTACCCTTTGTTTGCGATTCCTGATCCGGCAATCGGCGCCCCCCCTGAGGTGAGCCAGCCCGTGGGCGCGTCTCCGGCCATCACATAGAAGCCGAGGCGTTGCACGCCTAGCTTCCCCGCATCAAATGCCTGACTTCCGGTAATGAATGTGGAATAGGATTCTTCGCCGTAGGGTAATTGCGTTGTTCCATCGTTCGAGCTCAGCAGTGCGACCGAGTAGCGAGTGCGGTCGTTGGCCGAATGGCCCATCACCTCGAGACCAAGTTGGTTGTCTCCCATTTGTCCGAAGGTGTTGCCGTCGTGCAGCGGAATGAAGTGATAGAGCTGATAAATTCCGCCGTTTGCAGTGAGCGTCAGAATACGTTTCTCGGAGAGCAGGTTGTCGAGCTCGAACTTGCCTAGCTTGACGTTGAGCCATGGACTGTTACCGATGTTGTCGATTCGGGCCATCACGGTTTCAAAGTGGAAGGCGCCTGTGGGATCGGAGGACGGGAGCAGATAGAAAGAAAAATTCTTTTCCAGGGTGCCGCCGGTGTGGAAATCGAGACCACTGAGGTCGAAGCCGGAAGAGGTAATCTTCTGTTCGCCGGTGGGGCTTTGATCTGTCGCGACCAGGTTGGTGCTGACGCGATGCCAGATCGGAGTCATACGGAAAGTGACGGGCCAATATCCCGGATTCTGCCAGATTGGAGCATCACGATCGTTCATGAGCTGGTAGCCGTTGTCTTTAAATTTCTGGCCGAAGAAATTCAGCATCGGCCAACTTTCATGACAGGCTGAGCAACGCAGGCCATATTTTCTGGCAAAGGCGGGAATCGCGTTCGCCTGCTGACTGATCCCAAGGATCAAAAAGAACAACGCGAAAGCAGCGACGAGAACAGAAGAAGTCGGCCGCGGCTTCTGACAGAGATGAGACTGCGCCCACATACGCATGCTGCACTCCTCAGACAATCATCTAGATTTTGCAACTACAGGAATCCCAAAACTCGTAAAACAACCGCGACCAGGCTGCAATCCTAAAACGAAAGCTACAGCCGGGCTACGCGCATTTGCAAACAATTACAAATTTCTTACAGGTGAAGTGGTATGACCAGTCACCAGCGGGAGCATACTACTACCGTCGATAGATGAAGTGCAATAGGGTTCACAAGATTTTTTTTACGGGTTTATTTACTTAACGTCCGGGCGTGACTGGCGAATGGAAATTCGGATGCGCAGCGCAGAGTTGACAGCGATCAATCCAGCGTATAAGACTCTTGCGACAGGAACAGCGGAGTTGGACGTGATGTGGGAGCAGAGTTTTCGCGGTATGGAGTTGAATCGCCGAGTTGCATTTGATCGATCTGCAGCTTATCTCCCCTTTTATCTTCCGGTTGGTATTCGGGCCACGGCAATACTTCTTGTGCTAAGCGTGACGGCGACGGCCTTCGCCTTTCCCGTGCATCGCCCCAAAAAAAGCGAACATTATGGCGAAGGCCTGATCGTCAACGTTCCGCTACCAGAGTCGGAAGTCGAACTAGTGGTGGCCGACGTGGTGCAGAATTCGATCATTCGGGGAACCAAGGAATACAACAAAGACGAGTATGTTGACAAAGCGGTTGCGGCAATCTCTACACCCGTATTTCCGGCATGGACCGGCGGTGGCAAGGTTTTCTATAAAGTGCGAACTGAGGCGTTGGATCCGCGAAATTTTCAAAGTAGCGGCGATGTGGGAACGTTGGCTGTGCGCTACGTGTTGCAGCCGCAAGGCGACAAAAATACCGTCTTGCGAATTAACGCTCTGTTTGTCGAAGACTTCCGGCGCACCGTACACCTGTCGAACGGATCGGTGGAAGGCGCAGAGTATCAGGACATCCAAGATCGTCTGCAAGCGGTTGAGTTGGTGAAAAGAGAAACAGAAGAAGCCCTACAAGCGAAGCAGGAACGCGCGACGAAGCAAAAATTGGGTGCCAATAATGGCGTGATTTCTGAAAGCAATCCGTCGTTGAGCGCAAAGCAGGACGAAAATACGAACCGAGAGAGCGTGACCGCGGATGACGCAAATATTCCGGCGTCGTCGGCCGGTGGATCACAGTCATCGGGAATGCCAACATCCACGACACCAGAACCGTCAACAACTTCGGCGGCCTATCAGGAGGCGGGAGAATCGCTGGAAAAACATGTTGCGGACCTGCGGCGGGAAGTGGAATGGCTCGTCAAGCAGCCGGGCGCCCCGCTCAAATCGTCTCCGTATCACACCGCGAGCACGTTGAAATCGCTGGAGCCCGGCGTTGAAGTTCTGATTCTGATTTCAACGCCTTACTGGTACGGAGTGGAGACGCGTGATGGACAACATGGATGGATTCCTCGCGACCAGTTGGAGCAGAGGCCATGACGCGCCGGAGTTTGCACAAGTTTCGCCGATCGATTTGCGCGAAGTGGATTCCGCCGCTGCTAGCTGTTGTACTAGTGGCAGCAGCGCACAAAGGTGATGCTCAAACAATTCCGCAGGCGGGTCCGTTTGAGCGCAATTACCCTCAATCGAAGAGCGTGGTGGAAAAAGCTCTGAAGGAATTGCAACCGGCCATGAGTGGACGGCTTCCGGTGCTGGACGGGTTTGCTTCGCCTGGCGATCATCCCTTGAACCGCTATCAGCGGGCATATTTCCAATCTGCAGTGCAGGTGAGTTCGACTGCGTCGGGCGGATCGGCGGTGAGAGTAAGCACCAAGGTAACGGCGTGGTATGCCGACTCAACTCCCGCTCGCTCGGGATATCAACTGCTGACTTCGAATGGGCGATTGGAATCCGATCTTCTTGACCAGTTGACCGAGTTGTTGGCGACCCGGCCCGGCGGGACGAGTTCGGGCGGGAAGTCTGCGGAAGGCTCCAGCGCGGCTTCCTCCTCAGCCCCGCCGGCAGCAAAGAGCTCAGACGAACCGACCATTCCGGCTCCGGCTCCGGGTCCTCGGTCGGCGGATGCCACGCGCACGTTTACATCGTCGGAGCAGGGTCTGTCGAGTCAGCAACTGGCAGATACTAAGAATTCGCAGAAGTCATTCGATCAAACAGCAACTAGCCTGCAGGCTGAAGCGGCGAGTTTGGAAGAAGTACTCAAGAACCAGGCGCATCCGAAGAATCTGGTAGCGATTAAGAAATCGGGAACACCGGTGGTTGCAAGTCCCAGTTTGAGTGGCAAGACACTGTTTCTGGCGGACGCGCACGATGAGTTTGAGATGCTGGACTTCAACGCGGACTGGGTTCATGTGCGAATTTCAGGCTTGTCGCGAGGATGGATCTGGCGCACCAGCCTGGAAATGCCGGAGGGGATTTCAGACGTCCCTCTCGAGAACACGAAGGGCTCGCCGGTTGTCGCAGATCTGTTTCAGGTAACGCGCGAAGAAACTGCGCCTTTTCCGGGAGATTGGGGTCCGCTGCAGGGCAAGAACGTTAAAATCATCTCGGTGCAAAAAATCACAGAGGGCGAGGACAACAGCGGGGCGCAGGCAAAACTGGAGTTCGCCAAGTCTTTGCTTGATAAGAATTATTCCGATCTGGCGGCAAAATCACAGGAACTATCAGGAATCGTGATGATTTTCGACTCCGTCGATGGCGGCATGATCGCGGCGACGCTTCCGACGGTGCGACAATGGAAAGCGGGCGCATTGAACGACGCAGCGCTCTGGCATCAGTGTTATTTCGATCCACCAGAGACATTCACGGTTGCAGGGCCTACGGGGGGCCACTAGTCGCGGTAGGCACGTGCATCCGGTTTGAGTTGCCAACAACTGTGGTTTGATGCGAGCATCGTGAGTGGCATTGTCGTGCCACTTTGAGTTTTTTGGCTTGACACCGAATAGATGACGCGATAGGAATGCTATCTCTTAGCGAGCATAGTAGTCGTGTTCGCAGACATTTTTTTGTTCTTTTTGACTGTCGGTTGATCTGAACCGTCGAGTACAGACGGACATGAGCAATCCGACTAGCGTGGGGTTCATGTTGCAAAGGTTCGCTTCTCTGCTGCGCGACTACGCGGAACTTACGAAGGCGCGCATTACGATGTTGATCGTCCTGACGGCATGGTGTGGCTATTTTTTTGGCGCGCACCGGATGGGAGTGTCGTCATGGTCGCTGGGTTTGATCCACGCGCTGTTCGGTATTGCTCTGGTTTCGAGCGGAACAGCAGCTTTGAATGAATTGCTGGAATCAGAGGTGGACGCGCGGATGCGACGGACGGCTCTGCGTCCATTGCCGTCTGGACGCATGACCCGAGCACATGCGGCTGCGGTTGGATTGACGCTAACTTTGGGCGGCTCAGTCTATTTGGCAATCTATACCAACTTACTAACTGGAACATTAGTATTTTTAACCTCGCTCGTGTATCTCGCGGCTTACACTCCGCTAAAGAAAATTTCTCCGGTGTGTACATTTGTGGGCGCGTTTCCGGGAGCTATGCCGGTGGTATTGGGGTGGACGGCGGCGCGTGGACGAATTGAACCCGAGACATTGATTCTTTTTGCCATCATGTTTGTCTGGCAGTTTCCGCATTTTCTCTCGATTGCATGGCTTTATCGCGAGGACTACGCGCAAGGCGATATTCGAATGTTGCCAGTGGTGGACTCCGATGGGAAATCCACAGTGTGGCGGATTTTAGCTTATTCCGCGGCATTAATTCCGGTGACTCTCTTGCCGGTTGCGTTTGGCATGGCAGGACGTATTTACCTGGTGGGAGCTATTCTGATGGGGGTCGCGCTGTTTCGTGTGTCTATGGGGATGGCGTATCCACAATTGCCAGCGACAGCACCGGCATCGAAACCGTCTGCTCGACGATTGCTGCGGGCAACGATTATCTATCTACCTGCGTTGTTCGCACTTATGATGGTTAACTCAGGGAGTTAGTGAAACGGTAAGTCGAACTTCTCGAAATTATTCCAACTCCAATTCAATTTTCTTCGCTGACTGGTCGAGATTTGCGATTCGAAACCTGCGGATTTGCCCTGCTCGCAAAGCTTCCGGCTTCGCCTCGCTCGTAGCTGGGCCGGTTTTCCAGCGTGCTTGCAGCATTGATCCTAGCGACGACAGATCGGGCTTTGAGGCCGCGGCTGGCGCAGCTTCAGCGCTCTTATCTCCTTTCGAAGGCTTCGTTGGATTTTCAGCGTGCATGCGGCATGTCGCTACAACGCCTTCGCCGAGTTCCACGCGAGCGTGTTCTCCGGAGACTTCCACCATTCGGCCCGTGACGATGTCTCCCTCTTTATGTTCGGCGAGGTATTCATCCAGGCCAGTAGGAACGAGCTGTTTCATGCTTAGGCGGATGAGCCGCTTTTCCGTATCGAGCGCTAGCACTTGCGCCTTGACTACTTGGCCTGGCCTCAACACTTCTTGCGGGTGATTGATGCGTTTCTCCGCGCTGATTTCGCTGATGTGAATCATGCCTTCCACGCCCTCGGTTAGTTGCACGAAGGCCCCAAATTTCGTCAACGTGATCACAGTTCCCTCGACCACCGTGCCGGGAGAAAATTTCTGCGCGGCACCGGCCCAAGGGTCGCCCAAGGCCTGCTTCAGCCCCAGCGACATACGGCGTTCTGCTGCACTCACGCTTAGAATCACGGCTTCAACCGTTTCGCCGGGCTTCACTACATCCGCGGGAGTTCTGACTTTTTTGGCCCATGACATTTCGGAAATATGAATCAGGCCTTCGATACCGGAATCGATTTCCACGAATGCGCCAAAATCCATAAGCCGCGTGACGGTGCCGCGCACGCGCTCGCCGGGCTTGTATTTTTCCGCGACGGCGTCCCATGGATGCGGCTGCAGCTGCTTCATGCTGATCGCTATTCGCCGCTTTTCCGAATCGATCTTGATGATTACGGCTTCGATCTGCTGGCCAGTCGATAATACGTCTGAGGGCTTGTTGATACGACGCCATGAAATTTCGCCGACGTGTAGCAGCGCGTCCGCGCCTCCGATATCTACGAATGCGCCGTAGTCGGTCAGGCTGCGTATTTCGCCTTGCACGGTATCGCCTTCTTTGAGTTCCGAATAGCGACGCTCTTTGCCGGCGCGTTCTTCGTCTTCTGCAATGGCGCGGCGATCAACCACTACGTCTTCATCGGCTACATCGAGCTTGATAATTCGGCAACGAATTTCCTGCTCGACAAGCTTCTCCATTTCCAACGCATCGCGCGTTCCGCTGCGCGATGCGGGCATGAAGGCACGGACTCCTACATCGACGCTCAGTCCGCCCTTGACCACACCTGTGACGGTGCCGACGATGGTCGACTTCTCGGCAAACGCTTTTTCGAGCGATTCCCAGTCGGTTACGCGTTCGATTTTGCCGCGAGTCAATTCGTAGTAGCCTTCAGGATCGCGGCCCTTGATCGTGACCTGAATTTTGTCCCCGGGCTTAGGCGGTTTGTCGGCGGGGAACGCGGTGAGGGGCAGAACGCCTTCCGTTTTGAATCCGATATCGAGGACGATGGAGTCGGCGGTTACGGCAATCACCGTTCCGTCGCGGCGCTGAGTACCGGCTTCGCTCTTGCGGGAGTGACTTTGCTCGTACTGGGAAAAAATATCTTTGAAGGATTCGGTGGACTCAGTGGCTGATGAAGATTCTGGAATCGATGGATTGGCAAGCGACGGGTTGGCCGTTTTTGGATCGGGAATGCTTGGATTTGACATGAGTGAGGTTAAAGCCCCTGCGGTGTGATCCCGCTTAGGATAACACTGGCGGGGGCTGGCCGGGACGTGTCGGGGGCTCGAGCGACAGAGCTGGAATTCCTTGGGGTGTAAACTATTTTTTCGTTTATCCGTTCAAATGATTGCAGTCTCGGCTGGTTCCAGAAAAATTGGTTCGGGGGTTTTAAGAATGCGGACGGAGTTTGCAGTGGTGTTTCTCGTTCTCGGATTGGTGGCGGGTGTTTGGGCCCAGACAAAAGAAAAAGTGATTGATATTCCGTATGAGCGCTTTGTGCTGGACAACGGCCTGACCGTGATCGTGCATGAGGACCATAAGGCGCCGATCGTGGCGGTCAATATCTGGTACCACGTGGGCTCGAAGAACGAGAAGCCGGGCAAGACCGGATTCGCCCATCTGTTCGAGCACCTGATGTTCGGCGGTAGCGAGCATGCACAGGGGCGGTACATCGACACCATGGAAAGAATTGGCGCGACCGATTTGAACGGCACTACCAATTCCGACCGCACGAATTATTTCGAGAATGTTCCGACCTCGGCACTGGATCTTACCCTGTGGATGGAGTCCGACCGCATGGGTCACCTGTTGGGCGCGCTCGATCAGAAGACGCTCGATTTGCAGCGCGGTGTAGTGCAGAACGAGAAACGCCAAGGCGAGAACCAGCCGTACGGGGTGACGGAACAACTGATCACGCAAAATACCTATCCGGCTGGACATCCATATTCCTGGACTACGATCGGCGACATGGCCGATCTGGACGCCGCGTCGATGAAGGACGTGCAGGACTGGTTCAAGACTTACTACGGACCTTCGAATGTCGTGCTGGTATTGGCGGGCGACATTGACGTGAAGACTGTGCGGGAAAAAGTCACTAAGTATTTTGGGGACATTCCGGCGGGACCTCCCGTGGCGCACCAACAAGTTTGGATCGCAAAGATGACGGGAACACATCGCCAGATCGTGCAGGATCGTGTGCCGCAAGCGCGAATCTACAAGGTGTGGAACATTCCGCAATATGGCAGCGCTGAGGCTGACTATCTCGATCTGGTCAGTGATTGCTTGAGTAACGGGAAGTCGTCGCGATTCTACAAGCGCCTGGTATATGAAGACCAGATTGCAACTGATGCGAGGGCCTTCACCGACTTGTCGGAGATCGGGGGTCAGTTTTATGTACGGGCAACAGCGCGGCCGGGACAGAGCATAGCTCAAGTAGAAAAGGAAGTAGACGAAGAACTGGCGCGCTTCCTCAAAGATGGTCCGACGCCCGAGGAGATGCAGCGCGTCAAGGCTCAGTACGAGGCGAACTTCATCCGCGGGATTGTGCGCATTGGAGGGTTCGGCGGAAAATCGGATCGACTGGCGCAGAGCCAGGTATTTCGTGGTAGTCCGGACGCTTACAAAATCTCGCTTAAACGCGTGCAAGACGCAACGGCTGAGGATTTGAAAGTTGCAGCGCGAAAGTGGCTTTCGGATGGCGTGTACATTCTCGAAGTGGATCCGTTCCCTGACTACAAGACAGCGTCCGCGGGGGCGGATCGCAGCAAGGCACCCGATACTGGCACTCCTCCTGAGTTGAAGCTGCCGAAACTGCAACGAGCGACATTGTCGAATGGCTTGAAGATAATATTGGCGGAGCGTCACGAAGTTCCGCTGGTGAATTTCACGCTGGCGTCGGATGCGGGATTTGCCTCCGATGCACTGACGTCGCCGGGCACCGCCAATTTGGCGATGCAGGTATTGACCGACGGGACTAGCACGCGCAATGCGCTGCAGATCAGTGATGAACTGCAAGCGCTTGGAGCAACAATTCGCGGGTCCTCGAACCTGGACCTATCGTTCGTTTCACTTTCGGCATTGACCGCTAAATTTGACCCGTCTCTCGACTTATTCGCCGATGTGGTCTTGCATCCGTCCTATCCCGAGACCGAGGTGAAGCGCGAGCAGAAATTGACGATCGCTGGAATTGACCGCGAGCAAAATTCGCCGGCGACGGTGGCTCTGCGAGTCTTGCCTGAACTTTTGTACGGACCGGGGCATCCTTATGGGAACCCTCTGACCGGCTCTGGAACCAAGGAAAGCGTGGCCAAATTAACACGTGAAGATCTCGTGAAGTTTCATGAGATATGGCTGCGTCCCAATAATTCGACGTTGATTGTGGTGGGCGACACAACGCTAGGCGAGGTGACGCCGAAGCTCGAAAAACTTCTTGCGGGATGGAAGAGCGAAAGCGTTCCAGTAAAGAATGTGAAGACTGTTTCGGTGGCCGCGAAATCCACGGTGTATTTGATCGACAAGCCGGGAGCGTTGCAATCGGTGATTGTTGCAGGAGTGGTGGCGCCCCCACGGGCTAATCCGCAGGAGATCGCGATTGAGGCGATGAATGACAGCCTGGGCGGGACGTTTGGCGCACGGCTGAATATGAATTTGCGGGAGGACAAGCATTGGTCGTACGGCGTACGTACCGTTCTTCGTGACGCGCGGTCGCAGCGGCCGTTCTACGCAATTGCACCGGTGCAAACAGACAAGACGAAGGAGTCGCTGGTGGAGATGAACAAGGAATTTCGTGGAATTGTCGGCGACCATCCGATCAGCGTAGACGAACTGACGAAGATTCAGCTAAACGAGACGCTGAAGCTTCCGGGTTCACGCGAGACTCTAGACGAACTGGGACAGTCCATCGTCGACATGGTGCAATTCGGACTCCCCGACGATTACTACGAAAAATATGCTGACAGAGTCCGCGCGCTGAAAGTGAGCGACGTAGAGGGGGCCGCAAAAGAGGTGATGCGTCCGGACAACCTGACCTGGATCGTGGTGGGCGATCGGGCGAAGATCGAATCTGGCGTTCGAGAACTGAACCTTGGGGAGTTCCATTTGATGGACGTCAACGGTAAAGTGCAGTAGTTGACGTGGGGTTCTCAAGGTTACGATGCACCGGATCGACATGACGAGCAGGACGGGGCCTGACTCCGTCCCCCGTTTCGACATTCGGCAGCGAAGGCTGCATCTCGACGGAAATAAGCACTAGCGATCATCAGAGACACTCCACGTCCCAATCGCGGTTCATCCAGTTCCGGCGTAATCATCATCTAAGAATTGGCGTAGTCGAGGGATTGGCGTGATCGAGGCGTGTACGGTGTACGAGGAGGGATTGCTCTCTATGAACTTTTGGGCTTGCGGTTCGACAAGTCTACTTCGCTTGATGGCTGTGTGCTTTTTCAGTTTGCTTGTTGCAGCGACGCCGATTCTTGGACAGCAAGCGGCGCCGCAAACGCCGGGCGTCGCTCATCCTGACGCAGCGACGCCTGGTGCAGATGCGCTTGACGCCGACAAAGCCAAAGCGGCTGGAGCCAAGCCAGCAGAACCGCCGCCGGTGCTGCAACAATTGAATCTGGCGATCGAGCAACTTACCGCGCGGATCTCCCCTGCGGTGGTTCAAATTCTGGTTACCGGCTATGGGCCAGTGGAAGAAAATGGTCGCGGTGAAACGGCGCTGATTTCCCGGGAGCATGCGATCGGTTCTGGAGTGATCGTGGACTCGGATGGCTACATCATGACCAATGCTCATGTGGTCGCGGGCGCACAGTCGATTCATGTGGCTCTGCCTATGCCTTCTGTAAGTCATCCCGAGCAGATTGCGCCCGTCGGTAAACAGCGCGTGGTTGAGGCTCGGCTCATCGGTGTTCATAAAGACACAGACCTTGCCCTGCTTAAAATCGATCAGACTGGCCTGCCTACACTGTCGCTCGGCACCCACCGGGCGGTACATCAAGGACAATTGGTGTTTGCCATGGGCAGTCCCGAAGGACTGGAGAATTCGGTAACCATGGGCGTGGTGAGTTCAGTTGCGAGGCAGGCCGATCCGACGCGTCCACTGGTTTACATTCAAACCGATGCGCCTATCAACCCAGGTAATAGTGGCGGCCCCTTGGTCGATGCCGAAGGTTACGTCGTAGGGATTAATACTTTCATTCTCTCCGAAGCGGGTGGGAGCGAGGGGTTGGGCTTTGCCATTCCGGCACGAATTGTGGGCTTCGTTTACGAGAGCCTGCGTAAGTATGGGCACGTACATCGCATCGAGGTCGAGGCTGGCGCGCAAACCATTACTGCGAGCTTGGCAAAAGGTTTGGGACTCGCGCGAAATTGGGGGGTCGTTATCGACGATGTAACTCCGGGAGGGCCGGCTGACGCCGGTGGACTTAAGATCGGAGATATTGTGATCAGCGCGGATGGACGGCCGATCGGCACGCTGCCCGCTTTCACCTCGGCTCTTTACCTGCATCCACTAGATGCGTCGCTTAAGCTTGAGGTGCTTCGCGGGAGTGAACGAAAAACACTTTTTATCGCCGCGCTGGAGATGAAAGACCCCATGGATGCTCTGCCTGATCTCGTTAATTCTCATGACAACCTGGTTCCCCAGTTGGGCATATTGGGGCTTGATTTGGATGATCAGTTGCGTTCGATGCTGGGCACGCTCCGCAAACCGTCCGGCGTTGTTGTAGTTGCGAGAGTCGCAGATTTTTTGAGCTCTGCATCTGGGCTAGAAACTGGAGATGTAATTCACAGCGTGAATCAGGTATCAATCGACTCGTTGAGTTCTCTTCGCGCAGCGCTGGCGCAGATTAAGCCGCATGACGCAGTTGTGCTGCAACTGGAGCGACGAGGTGGATTGCAATGGCTGGCGTTCGATATGGAGTGACACTTGGTAACCGTGATGCGCAAGGCTATGCCGGGTTATGCCATCCGCCGACATCGGCGACCATGCGATCCGCTTCGGCTGGTCCCCATGAACCGGGCTTGTAATTTTGCAGTGGTACGGCGTTATCGAGGATCGGATTTACGACTGACCAGGCGGCTTCCACAACATCTTCGCGCACGAAGAGTAACTTGTCTCCACGCATGGCGTCGGTCAAAAGGCGCTCATACGGACTCTCTTGTCTCTTATCTTTCTCCACAGCGGATAGCTCCACCGGCATCGACACCATTTGTGGCCCAGGGCGTTTCACTTGTGCTCCGAGATTCAAAGAAAAATCGGGGCCCAATCGAAATCGGAAAAAATTGCTTTCAGAAACCTGTTCACGCAACGGCGATTTCTTCAGTCTCACAATTACCTCGGTGGCATCCAGCGGCAAGCATTTTCCCGCGCGGATGAAAAAGGGCACTCCTTTCCAGCGTAAAGAATCGATATGCAAACGAACGGCGGCGTAAGTTTCTACCTGGGAATTTGGGGCCACGCCCTTTTCGTTGCGGTATCCGTCAAACTGTCCTCTGACGCAGTCTCGGGTTGCAATTGGATTGATGGCACGCAAAACCTTAAATTGTTCGTCCTGGAAAGTTCGAGGCGTTAGACCGGCTGGGGGTTCCATAGCGAGCAAGGCCACGACCTGGAGCAGGTGATTCTGGATCACGTCACGGATTGCGCCGCTCTCATCATAGACATGGCCGCGTCCGGCAACGCCGAAAGATTCCGCCATTGTGATCTGTACGTGATCGATATACTGACGATTCCAGATCGGTTCGAGGAAAGTATTCGCAAAACGGAAAAAGTAAATATCTTCGACGGACTCTTTGCCGAGAAAATGATCAATTCGAAATATCGCCGATTCAGGGAAGGCAGTGTGCAGAGTCTCATTCAGTTTTTGAGCGGACTTCAGATCCCGGCCAAACGGTTTTTCAACAATGACGCGAGTGTTCTCTGAATAGCCGGATTTGCCTAACGACTGCACCACTGATCCAAAAAGATCTGGAGGAATTGCCAGGTAATTCAATGGAGTCCGCGCTTCACCTAGAACCTTACGCAGTGTCTCAAACGTTTTCGGGTCCTGGTAATCGCCGTCGACGTATTGCAGCAATTGTATGAGCTTGGCGTATGCGCCTTCGTCGAGTCCACCGTACTGCGTTAGACTGTCGCGCACTCTGGTTCTCAGCTGATCGATGGTCCAGCCGGATTTAGCCACGCCGACAATTGGCAGATTGAAATTATCGCGGAGGATCATTTGCTGCAAAGCTGGGAAAATCTGTTTATATGCCAAATCTCCCGTCGCTCCGAAGAACACAAAAGCGTCGGCGGTGACAGCGCTCTGCAATTGCCCGCTGGGCACGGGTTGCGGTGAATCCATTTTCATCATCTAAGAACTCCGTCTTGCTGTAGCTTCTTATGATGTAACTTCGACTAAAAGAGTCTAGCGCACAATTCGGAGCCTACTTGTTGCTGGGGGCCATACCTTCGATGTTTAATGTCCCATGCACTGGAATGACGCTGCAATTCTTCTATTAATTCTGCTGGCGATGATAGCGCTCTTGCTGTTGCTTCTTCATCGCACTCCCCTGGGTTCACTTGTCCATGACCACATCGCCGACCGTCCGAGGCGCAGACTCTTTCTTGCATCTGTCAGCTTCTTTCTGACCTTTGCGATTGTGCGCGGAATGGTTTTTTGCATCACGCACCAGATTCCACCTTTTCACTACATTATTATGGACGGACGCCACATTCACCACCTGGTGCCTGGAATTCTAATTTTGCTGGCCGTCGGTTATGGGTGGCTGTGTGAATTTGGCAACGGCAGCGATTCTTCTTCGATTTTCGCCAGCCGCTTGATGTCGATTTTATACGGAGTAGGAGCGGCGCTGACGCTCGATGAGTTTGCGCTGTGGCTCAACCTGAAAGACGTCTATTTCGTGCGGGCAGGACGATCAAGTATCGATGCAGTGTTCCTGTTCGGGTCGCTGCTTTCGATAGGAGCATGGGGGGCACCGTTGTTTTCCGCCATGGCGACAAAGCGCAGGAAGAAATAGAATCGCTTGTCCTGCACTTTTGAAATCTGTTTCGCAAAATAACGAATGACTCGATCCTCCCGTTCCGTTGCTTCTCCCTGCGTGGTCAGCATCGCTGATTTCCGTGCGATCGCCCAGCGCCGCGTGCCTCGATCCGTCTTCGACTATCTTGACGGCGGTGCTGAAGGCGAGGTTACACTCCGCGAAAGTTGCCGGGTTTATGACGATGTCACTTTCCGGCCACGCCACGCAGTCTCGATCACTACTTGCAATTTGCGTACGCGCGTTCTCGGTTTCGATCTTGCTCTTCCATTTCTGCTGGCTCCGGTCGGGTATAGCCGGCTTATGCATCCTGTGGGCGAAGTGGGCGCAGCGCGCGCTGCCGGTAATGCAGGAACTGCTTACATTCTTTCCACCATCTCAGGACACAAGCTGGAAGATGTTAAAGCGGCGTCGACGGGACCGGTATTTCATCAGCTATATCTAATGGGCGGTCGTGGCGCTGCTGAGGGCGTGATTGAGCGCGCACGTATTGCCGGAATGTCCGCGCTGGTGGTGACCATCGATACCGCTGTCTCCGGAATTCGCGAGCGTGATTTCCGCAATGGCATGAAGGAGCTTGTCAGCGGAAGTATCTTTGAGAAAATTCCGTATCTCCCGCAAGTGCTCTCACGTCCGGGATGGCTCGCAAGTTTTCTGCTGGACGGCGGGCTGCCTGCGCTTCCTAATGTCGTAATTCCTGGGAAAGGCCCGATGCCACTCGTCGACGTTGCGGCTGCGCTCGCTGAATCCACCGTTACCTGGGGTGACTTGAAATGGATTCGCGAATTGTGGCGCGGTCCGATTGTGGTCAAAGGCGTGCTCACTGGAGATGATGCGCGACGCGCTGTGGACGAAGGAGCTGCCGCAATTTCAGTTTCAAATCATGGCGGACGCCAACTTGATTGCGTTCCGGCTTCGCTGCGCGTTTTGCCTGAAGTGGTGAAGGCGGTCAACGGACAGACCGAGATCCTCATGGACGGAGGCATTCGCCGCGGCACCGATATCGTCAAAGCCCTGTGTCTGGGCGCTCGCGCTGTGCTTTGCGGGCGCGCCTACGCATATGGTCTCGCGGCTGCTGGAGAGGCGGGGGTGAATCGCGCCATCGAGATTCTGCGTACCGATCTCGATCGCACATTGCGATTGCTTGGCTGCGCATCCGTCGCCGAACTCAATCGTTCTTATGTGAATGTTCCGACGAGTTGGGACTCGAATTGACTTTGGTCGACAAAAACGTTTTCGAAAATAAATCGCTGTTAATAGATCGGCCACATACAAGGAGTAAACATGCCGCTGGTTCGAATTGATCTTCTTGAAGGCAAGACGCCGGAATATCGCATAGAGATTGGACGGATCGTCTACCAGGCGATGCTGGATGTGATGAATGTCCCTAAGAATGATCGCTTCCAGGTCATCACTGAGCATTCCAAGACCGGCTTGCAGTTTGATCGAGAATACCTTGGCGTTCATCGATCGGATGATTGCATTTTTTTGCAGATCACTTTGAATAGCGGCCGCACCGTTGAGATGAAGCAGCGCTTTTACAAAGCGATTGCGGACGGATTGCACGAAAGTCTGAAAGTGCGCCGTGAGGATGTCCTCATCAATCTGGTGGAAGTGGCAAAGGAGAATTGGTCTTTCGGCAATGGCGAAGCGCAATACGTATCGCCGACAGCCTAAAATTCCGCAGGAGCCACGCGTGTATCGTCGCGAATTTAATCTCGGTATTCTCAAAATGTCGGCAGCGGCACTCGTATCGCCGCACCTATTCGCTCAACCTCTGGAAGGCTTGTCGCAAGGCTTAAGAGAGAACGAGCCGCCCGCTATTGTCGCGCTCTACAAGAATGCTATCGTCATCGATTCGCTTTGCGCACCATTCATTGACACGGACCCGCCCGCAGCCAACATCCTCGCCGCTGTGCAGCAATCGGGTATCACTGCTATTAATCACACGGTTTCCCTGCCTACATTCGAGGATACGATCGCCAATATTGCTCTCGTCGAAATGCTGGTTGAACAGCATCCCGAAGCGTTTCTGATTGTGCGTCAACATTCCGATATTGCCCGCGCCAAGCGTGAAAGCAAGATCGGGATCATCCCGGGCTTCCAGTACACGGCATTTCTCGAAGAGAATCCTGACCGCATCGAAATGTTCCGGCAGCTCGGTGTACGGATCATGCAACTCACCTACAACAATCGCAGCATCTTCGGCGACGGATGCCTCGAACCTGGCAACGCAGGACTCAGCAAGGCTGGCATCTCCGCTGTGAAAAAAATGAATGATCTCGGGATTGCGGTCGACCTCAGCCACAGCGGATATCGCACGACCTCCGACGGAATCTCTGAATCGAAGAAGCCCGTCTTGATCTCGCATTCCGGATGCGCCGCGGTTTATGCCCATCCCCGCAATAAGCCCGACGAGATTCTGAAAGCGCTGGCCGATCGCGGCGGATATTTCGGCGTCTATCTCATGCCCTATGTGGTCGCGTCACCGACGGTACCGACTCGTGAGTATGTGCTCGATCATGTGGTGCACGCCATCAACGTATGCGGCGCCGATCATGTTGGTATAGGGTCAGATGGCTCAATTCAGAAAACAACCCTTACTCCTGAACAGAAAGCCGCTTTTGATCAGGACATCGCGCGGCGCAAGAAGCTCGGCATCGGGGCTCCTGGTGAGGATCGTTATCCCTACGTGCCGGATCTCAACGGCCCCGATCACATGGAGGTGATCGCTGTCGAACTCGCGAAGCGCGGGCAGCCTACGGCAGTGATCGAGAAGGTTATGGGGGCGAACTTTCAACGCGTGATTGGCGAAATCTGGGGCACCACTTAGCGGTTTTGTTCAGTCAGTCTGTTTATTCAGCAGGCAGGGATCTTCTCCCGTGTGCGCGTCCTTTACGTGGCGATCAAATGCACGTTGCAACTGTTCCTGATACTCGGCCTTCTGCGGGCGGTGATGAGTCGATGCAGCGCGGAATAAAGTACTGGGACATAGTGTGCAGCACGCTTCAACAGGGATGTCGCCCAGCCATTTTGTAACGCGCAAGGCCGATTTGTTCATACTTCTTCTAGCTTTCGTCTGCTTCGGCGTCAGTGGCTGAGAAGGGCAATCAGAATAACGATCGGAATGGGCACGCCCAGCAGCAACAGGATAATCGAACGCATAGTAAGCCTCCTTCAAAATTGAACCCGCACTCAACAACCGGTCAGCATCTTGATTCGCAGTAACCACAAATCGCTAAACCAAGACGCGATCTCGTTGCCTGCCGCCGATTGTTCCGGCGTAGCTGGCGCAGAAAGCTCCGCTTAACAATGCCACGAATAGCCATAATGACAGATGCGCCAGCGCTTTCCTGGCGCTTTCAGCAGACTGCTGTGCTCGCGCGAACACATCGGACACACGGTTCTCAGCATCACTTTGGGTAAGGCCCGTCATCGTCGACACCATTTGCGCCAGATAGGTGTTATCGGCGGGCGGCATCGCACCCTGCTTCAGCGCGTGAGTGAGAATCCGCTCTGCCTCACCACGGGCCGGGGCGTCGTTCCGATCTGGAATCGCGCCGTTCGAACGGAACAGAATGTCGATGAGGTAAGCATTGGGATTTAACACAGACGTGTACGAGTCGACGGTCGTGGGGGTTGCGGCGGCACTTCGCTGCGCTGCGCCGCCGGCCAGTGAAGTCGCTGCTGAGGCCAGAAATGCCGCCGTGACTACGAGTCCAAGCGCCCACACCAAGAATCCGTGAGCAGTATCTCGAAAATACACTTCGTCGGTGTGGACATTAACCCACTTCGTTCGCAGTCGTCCGGCCAGATATCCGCCCATGGCGGATGCGATAATTTGCGTGATGATGAGCCACGCAATGGCAGCCTTTCCAATGGTGGACGCGGCTACGCTCATATTCGACCATGGTGAAATCGATGAAAACCCGAGTCCAGTACCCAGAGAGAGCAAGATGAGCGCGAGCGAGGCGGACACAAAGGCACCGCCGATTACGGCAGGCCAAGACACACCGGCGGAGTATGCTTCATTTTTACCAGGAACCTCAGCCCAAGCGGTTGGGCGTTCGACGATGGGGATGACGGCTGGTTGCATAGGTGCTCCTTCATGACTTCTGCGAGCATGACTTTGGCAAAGTTAAGCCGTTCAGCCTAGTGGCCGACGCAAAGTCATTAGAGACGCTTGCGGCGCACCGCTAGCTGGACGGAGAGTGATAGTGCAATAAAAATGGGACAGTCTTAAGCCGAGTGCCGCTGTTTGAAGTCGTCGATCTTCTCGTTGACCTTATCTTTTGCGTTCTGCACTGACTGATTTATCTTCTGCCGCGTGTCATTGGCTTTGTCGGCCGTGGCGTCCTCGTGCGACTGTTGCACCTTATTGGCGGCATCTTTGGCGTTACCCCAGGTTTCCTTCGCCGCACCCTTCGCTTGATCGACAACTCCCTGATTGGCGAGCTTTTCGCTGCCGACGGTTTCTCCCACACCTTGCTTAACCTTGCCCACTGCCTGCTCGACCTTGCCTGTAACCTGATCCTTATTCATAGAGTTCCCTCCTTAGAAATTCGAATTTTACGAGTTCGACCGGTTATTTCTGGCTTCTGGTTCGCGCTCCGAATCCTCACAATCGGACACTAAAGCTTTGCGCGTTCTCCAGCCATCGGGCGAAGACCCTAGTAAACCGACATTCGGGCCTCACTCTTCGAAGCCGTGCGGAATCTCAACTTGTGCGATAGTTTTAAGAAAGCACTTCAGCCAATAGTTCGGCCCTTGAGGAGCAGCCGATAGTGATGTCGGTTTCTAAAAAAACAAACACGCGCTCGAGCGTCGAAGCGGAGCGCCGTCTTGCATACTTCGAAAAGCGCCGCGAGGCGATTGTTTCTACTATTCGCGAACTGGTTGAGATCGAATCTCCCAGCGACAACAAAGCCGCGGTCGATCGTGTTGCTGAGGTGGTTGCAGAGAAATTTGCGCGACTTGGCGGCGAGGTGCGATTTCATCGAGCTAAAGATTTTGGCAGTCATCTCCAGGTGAACTTTGGCGGCAAAGCGGCTAAGCCGGTGCTGCTGCTTGGCCATTACGACACTGTGTATCCGTTAGGCACGCTTGCCACTATGCCGTGCCGGGTCGAGCGAAATCGGCTGACTGGACCGGGCGTGCTCGATATGAAATCTGGCATCGCTTTGATGCTGCATGCGCTGGCGGGCCTGCAGGAGTGGACTAGTGGCAACTCCGGCGGCCGATCAGGCGGATTGCTGCGGCCCGTGACCGTGCTGCTTGTCTCTGACGAGGAAGTGGGTAGCAACTCGTCGCGGGCGATTACAGAGGCGCTGGCGAGAAGATCGGCGGCGGTGCTGGTATTCGAACCTTCCTATGGACGACGCGGCGCGGTGAAAACTGCGCGCAAAGGAGTTGGCGAATATCTTGTCAAAGTTACTGGCAAGGCTGCTCATGCCGGCCTCGATTTCGAAAAGGGCGCGAATGCGATTCTTGAGCTGGCTCGTCAAATTGAAAAGCTATCCAGCTTTACCGAATTGAAGAAGGGCTTGACGGTCAATGTTGGCGTGGTCAGCGGTGGATCGCGAACTAATGTGGTTCCATCGGAGGCGACGGCTCGTGTCGATGTGCGAATTGCTCGTCTGAACGACGCGGCTGGAATCGATAAGAAGGTGCGACGACTGCGACCCTTCAACCGTAAGTGCAAGGTTGAGATTACGGGCGGCGTAAATCGACCTCCGATGGAACGTACTGCGGGAGTGGCTGCGTTGTATGAGCAGGCTTCGGCCATTGCGCGTGAGTTGGGATGGAAGCTTGAAGAATCTGCGGTGGGCGGCGGCTCCGATGGCAACTTCACGGCGGGGCTCGGCATACCGACGCTTGACGGACTTGGCGGAGTTGGTGATGGAGCGCATGCTACTCATGAACATATCCTGATCTCGGAGTTGCCGCGGCGGGCGGTGCTTATTGCGGGGCTGATTGAGCGGGCCTGATCGAGTTCTTTGACTCCAGGTCTTTGGTGGCCTAGAATTCCAGTAGCGTTTGTTCTGCGCAGTCGAGCGCGTTATTGGAGGATTTATGGGTGAAGGACTGCTTTCGCCACTGCACATTTTATTGATTATCGGGATCGCGCTGCTGCTTTTTGGGCCGAGTAAGTTTGCCGATCTTGGTAAAGGGCTCGGGGAAGGCATTCGGAATTTCAAGTCTTCTATGAAAGAAGAGGATAAGAGCAAGGATAAAGAAGCTCCTAAGCCTCCTGCTGCTTAATTGTCGGTCTCAGTATTTCGTTCTTAGTTCCCGGTTAACTGAGCGCGCAGTCGCGTTCGTGCAACATGCGAAATACCAGCGGTACCGGCAATCCCACCACGTTGCTGTAATCTCCTTCGATACGCGGAATCCAACGGGACGCTATACCTTGGATGGCGTAGGCTCCGGCTTTATCCATGGGCTCGCCGGTGGCGATGTAGCTAGCGATTTCTTTGTCTGTGATTTCGCTCATTGTGACTAGCGTGGTTTCACTCGCGCTGGACGGCTTGCCATCTACCACCAAGCACACCCCTGTAATCACCTGATGCTGACGTCCGGCGAGCAGGCGCAACATGCGGGCGGCATCGGCGGCGTCGGTTGGCTTTCCTAGGATCTGGCCGTTGACCACAACCACCGTGTCAGCTCCGAGGACGCAATCGTCTGGACGCTGGCTCGCGACTGCTTGCGCTTTTTCATGGGCCAGGCGCTCGGCTAGGGCTTTTGCGCTCTCCCCGTGATGGGGGTCTTCAGGGATGTTGGCGGGCTGAACTTCGAATGAGATGTCGGCGTTGCGCAGTAATTCCTGGCGGCGCGGAGAGGCGGAGGCTAGGACTAGCATGGGAATCATTTAGAACGGGTATAAACTGCTTCCCCATTGCCGTCCCCGAACAAGGTAAGAGATCTGTAGTGGGCCGTTCTCCTGGAAAACTGCGGATCCCTCACTTCGTTCGGGATGACAAGGATGCATGCTGGTAAGAATATATATGTCAGTTGGGCTACTCCAGCGCTTCGGGCTCGATGGAGATGTTCTTCTCGCCTTTAGCGCGTTTCTCCCAATATCTTTTTACCCAGGCTTCGTAGCTTTTGCCGGCGGCGGTGTCTCGTCCGGTGAAGGCCAGGGCGGCTATTTCGGAGTAGGGGATCTGGGGGCGGTCGTTGCTGTTGGCGAGCATCAGGCGAACTACGGAGTTTTCTAGCGTCGGGCCTATGCGACGATCGAAGAGGTATCCGGTGATTTCGCTGCCATCTTTGTTTGTGATGGTTACATCGCCTCGATAGTCGAAGGCTTTTTCGATTACGGCTCTAATGTCGGCTTCGGTGGCTAGTTGCGGAATCCAGCCTTGGAGATTTTCACGTTCGAATCCGGGGACTACTTCCAGATCGTCAGTCTGCGGCGCGGCTACTGCCTGCGTGCCATGAGGCATGGCCGGATCGTGGCCGTGTTCTCGTCCGCTCATACTCTTGCTCTCGCCCTCATGCGTGGCTTTCTTCGGTTTGCTGGGCAGTCGCGTGCGCTTCGATCTGGATCAGCGGATTGTAGGAGTGGACGGGACGCACGTCTCTACCTAGATCGTTGAGCGCGGCCTTGTCGGGATAGAGCGAGAAGGTGGCTTTGATCGCGTCCGTGAATCCACGGAGCGAACCGAACATGTGATCGACTGACGTTGTTTCATAGCCGCAATGGACCATGCAATTGGCGCACTGCGGATTGCCCGACTCGGTGCCGTAGTTCGCCCATTCGGTCGCTTCCATCAACTCTTTGAAGGAATCGGCATAGCCGTCTTGGAGGAGGTAGCAGGGCTTTTGCCATCCGAAGATGTTGTAGGTGGGCATTCCCCAGGCGGTGCACTTGTAGTCGCGCTTGCCCATCAGGTACTCGAGAAAGAGCGGGGACTGGTTAAAGCGCCATGTCTTCTTGCGATTCGAGAGCATGGTGCGGAAGAGGCGGCGCGTGCGAGCGCGTCCCATGAAATGTTTCTGGTCGGGGGCTTTGTCGTAGGAGTATCCGGGTGAGACCATCATGCTCTCGACGCCGACTTCCATCATCTCGTCGAAAAAGGCACGGACGCTTTTGGGATCGGCGCCATCGAAGAGCGTGGTGTTGGTGGTCACGCGAAAGCCGGCGGCGATGGCGGCGCGGATGCCTTCTAGGGCGATATCGTATCCACCTTCGCGGCAGACGGAAAAATCGTGGTGCTCTTTCTGGCCGTCCATGTGAACGGAGAAGCTCAGATATTTGCTGGGTTTGAACAGGTGCAGCTTTTCTTTCAGGAGCAGGGCGTTGGTGCAGAGGTAGATATATTTTTTGCGGGCTACGAGGCCTTCGACAATTTTGTCGATTTCGGGATGCATGAGCGGCTCGCCTCCGGGGATGGAGACCATGGGGGCTCCGCACTCGTCGACGGCTTTGAAGCAGGCTTCTGGAGAGAGATCGGTTTTAAGGATGTGGGCGGGGTATTGAATCTTGCCGCATCCGGCACAAGCCAGATTGCAGCGGAACAGGGGCTCGAGCATGAGCACGAGCGGATAGCGCTTGCGTCCGGCGAGCTTCTGGCGCAGGACGTAGGAGGCTACGGTCCACATCTGGGATACGGGAACTGCCATTGCTCCTCTTTCGTCTTTCCTGTGGAAGAATGTTTTTCTATTCTACCGGATTCTTGGGCTGCTGGATGCGGGTCGATGGTCGATCGTCGTTACTAAACCGCGAACTACCCGAACTTTTATGGGGAGCCTGCGCCTTGCGAGCATGAACCTTTTCGTTCTAAAGCTGCTAGTAACTGGTTTGCTAGGGGTACCCCCCCTCCCCCCTGCCTATTGGAATCATGGGGACACATCTTGAAGTTGCCCTATTTGGGGGTTGTTGTCTCGCAGGATGGGTTCGGTGTCTGTGATGGGGATCACAGATGGTTGTGATGAAAAAGTCAGGTGTCAGAGTTGCAGAAGTAGAAAGCGGCGTGGCATCCCACATCTCGAAAGCCGCGAGACGTGGGCCACACGCCCGGTTGCGCCCCTCGCCCATTCCAGGATGACAGCATATTCTTCTTTTGTTCGCCTCGCGATATACTCACATCATAGAGTAGGAAATTTAATTCGATGGACATCTACAGGCGGCTGATAGGAACTTCTGCAATCACGAATGAAGCACACGCTGTTGCCGGCGTTGACCTCAACGGCATCATTCGCCGTTTGATCTTGTTTGACACTTATATCCTGAAGTCAATTCAGTTGAAAGAGTTCCCGATTCTGATTGCCGAATTGGGTTTCAACGGGACATTGCAGCTACTTGAGTCTCCTGCATTCGAGATTCAGTGTGAGGTCATGGCTGTCGGACAGACCGGCCAAACGGCGATGCCGAGTCGAACAGCCAAAGGGCTCCTGCCTCCACTTTCCTACAGCCTGGCTGGAATCCGAAGCGCTGACCAAAAGAAGTTGGTTCACGACTGCCTTCAGCCCTTGCACCAAGTGCCCAATCTCAAGCAGAAACAGATTATCCAGTTGAAAAAGGCAATAGTGAACAGGCTTGTGAACCTACCTCAAGATTTTGCTGTGACGGTCGCAAATACTGCAACATCCGATGTCTTGAACAAGCAACATCTCGTTAAAAAATCAGTCGAGATGGTAATACGACTAACCCACAAAGTTGAGCCGCCAGAGTTTTCAATATCAATCCACTCCATTGGTGAAGGAGACTTTCGAGTTGAAACGGATTTGATGAAACGAATGGAAATTGATCTGGCGACGGCTCACAAACTTGTGGAGCGGGGTCTATTGGGTCTGAGTTCACTGTCACAGCGGTTTGCTGAAATGGACGCGTTCTCTGCACTGTCTGGCTTTACTGACAGAGACCTCCCGCTTGTTGACGAGCAATTGAAGATTTTTCTGCGGATGTCACCAGATACGAGGGAGCGGCAGTTCCGTCGTGTAATTGAGATTGCAGGACTGCCCGACTTCACATCGGCAATATCTGACAGGCGCGTCAACGTCGAGCGACTGCTTGAGATTCGAGAATCGGCTGAATGCCGTGAGTTTCGGGAATGGCTTCCGTCGATTGAGAGTGCCACGGATGCTGAAATCAAAGAACGGGTCAGCAGTTTACGAGCAAAGCTCGGAAATGCATCTCAGTCAGTCGCAGGAAAGGCACTCCGAGTATTGGCTGTTACGGGAATTGGCGCAATTCCTCCTGTGGGTCTAATTGCTGGTGCGTTGGCAAGTGCTGCAGACACGTTCCTTCTCGAAAAGATATTGCCGAAGTCGGGAGTAGTCGCGTTCCTGAGCAAACTGTACCCGTCAGTCTTTGAAAATGAGTGAGAGCGTTGCACTTATTCGAGTTCTCTAAAGGGGTGCTGAACTTACGGTATCGCTAAAGCGATACCCTGATAGGAAACCCTAGTTTTCCCGCTCATTCGCAATCTGGTCGAAAAGGCGGCGTTATAGCGAGTCCAGAGGTGCTGCGACCACAGGCAACTGCCGAGCTTCGCTCGGCTTGGACGGGCGAGGGCGCCCGTCCCCACACGAGCAATGCTAGGCCAGCCTTAGATTTTTTCGAAGAAGTGGGCGGTTTTTTTGCCGGCTTCCTCGGTGTAGTAGACGGTGACCTTGGTGGTTTTCTCGGTTCCCTTTGCGATGTCCTTGCCAGCATCCTCGGCGGCGTGGCCGGAGAGTTTGAAGGTTTCTTCGGTGCCGTCGGCAGTTTTTACGGCCACGGTCTTGGTGCCGCGATCGATATGGGTGATGGTTCCGTCCACCGACTTGATGCCGTCTTTGCCGACTTTGTCGAACTCGACTGCCGTCTTTTCGGTTCCCTTCTCGGTATAGTGCGCCACTACTTCAGTGCCTTCTTTAAGTCCGTGGAAGCTGTCTTTGGCGCCAGCATCGACACCGTGAACAGTGGTTTTGTCGACAAATTTCAATGTGTGCTCGGTACCATCCGCGGTCTTGACGACAACCGTCTTGGTGCCCGCATCCACTTTGGTGATGGTTCCGTGAACAGCGCTGACCACGTCTTGCGCGGCCCAGCTAAAGGCGGTCAAAAGCAGAAGGGCGAGAGATGCGCGGAGAATGCTTTTCATATTTCAAAGCTCCTTGATGTTTGTTGGAATTTCCTTTGATTTTGCTCGCTAGCAGCCTAAATCATGGCGCGATTTCGCGCCACAAAAGTTTGCTGGACCGACAACGGGGTGAGTCGGAGTAAAATATGTTGCGTCTGTCTTGAGTCCTTGAAATCCATATGAAAACTTCTGATATGTCCCGCCCGCTTTATGAAGTTGATCCTGAGATTTCGAACGCTATCGACAACGAAGCTCGCCGTCAGCATGAAGGCCTGGAGTTGATCGCTTCAGAAAACTTTGTGAGCGAGGCGGTGCTGGAGGCTGCCGGGTCGGTGTTTACCAACAAGTACGCGGAGGGGTATCCCGGCAAGCGGTATTACGGCGGATGCGAATTTACGGACGTGGTGGAAGATTTGGCGCGAACGCGGGTGAAGAAACTTTTTGGCGCGGAGAACGCCAACGTGCAACCGCACTCGGGATCGCAGGCGAATCAGGCGGCTTACTCGGCCGTGCTGCAGCCGGGCGACACGATTCTGGGATTGAATCTGGCGCACGGCGGACACCTGACGCATGGCCATCATCTAAATTTTTCGGGCAAGACTTACAAGGTAATTCCGTATGGCGTGACCAAGGAAACGGAGACCATTGATTACGACGAACTGGAACGGATCGCTACAGCGGAGCATCCGAAGCTGATTATTGGCGGGGGCAGCGCCTATCCGCGGATTATTGATTTCGCGCGTATGCGCCAGATTGCAGATAAGGTTGGCGCGCTTTTTCTTGTCGACATGGCGCACTTCGCTGGATTGGTGGCGGGTGGAGCGCATCCTTCGCCGGTGCCGCACGCGCACATTGTGACTTCGACTACGCATAAGACGCTGCGCGGGCCGCGCTCGGGGATGATCCTAAGCAAGCAGGAGTTTGCGGCGGCGATTGATAAGACGGTTTTCCCAGGAATGCAGGGCGGGCCGCTGGTACACATTATGGCGGCGAAGGCGGTGTGCTTCCTTGAAGCATCGCAACCGAGCTTCCGCGAATATGCGCGGCAGGTTGTGGCTAACGCGAAGGTGATGGCGGAGACGCTGGCGAGCGATGGTTATCGAATTGTTTCCGGCGGAACGGACACGCACCTTATGCTGGTCGATGTGTTCGCTAAGGGGATGCTGGGTAGCGAGGCGGAGAAGGCTCTTGGCGAAGCGGGCATTACAGTCAATAAGAATGCGATTCCGTTTGATGTGAATCCTCCGATGAAGCCTAGCGGCATACGAATTGGGACTCCTGCGGTGACTACGCGCGGGATGAAAGAAGCGGAGATGCAGCAGATTTCGCACTGGATCAGCGAGGCGCTGGATCATCGGACGGATGCTGCGGTGCTGGGGAAGATTCGTAAGCAGGTGCTGGGGCTGGCGGAGGAATTTCCGCTTTATGCGGAGCGGCGGGTTCGGGCTCAGGCGGACGTCCGGGCATAGTGGACGCGGTGAGACGGGGCAAGCCCCGTCTCAACTATGCGTTGTGGTCGCCATCGAATTTCCTGTGTTCTCTACTCCCTCTATGGTTAAATTCCCTTCGTGAAAGTCGCCATCGACATCCGTCGCATGACGGAATTCGGGATTGGCACCTATATACGGAACGTGGTCCGCACGCTGGCGCGGCTGGATCGCGAGAGCAAATATTTTCTTATTGGGTCGCTGGCGAAGGTAGCGGAATGTGGCGCCCTGCCACCTAACTTCCACGCGGTGAAGTTGAATGGGCGTGACGATACGCTGAAAAGCAATCTTGCTTTTCGGGCCATTGTGCAGCGGCTGGAGTGCGACCTGGTTCACATTCCGCATCTGTTCTGGATGCCGCGCGGGCTGGGTTGTCCTTATGTTTTGACGGTGCACGACTTGTTGGAGCATATGTATGGATCGCGCGACCTTTCAAGTGTGCGGCGCAATTTGCATTTTTATCTGACGCGGCGGGTGCTGCGTAAGGCAGCGCGTGTGATCGCGGTGTCGCAATTCACCAAAAACGAAATCGAAAAACTACTGGCAATTCCGAATGCGCGCATAGAGGTTGTATATAACGCGATTGACGAGCGCTTTTTGCACGGACATGCGACCGAGGCGGATCGTGAACTGATTGCGCAGCGTTATCTGGTGAACTATCCATTTATTTTGTATGCGGGCGCGATTCGTCCGCATAAGAATGTGGTGCGCATCATTGAGGCGTTTTCGGCGCTGAAGAGTGAACTGCAAAAGGAGCAGCAGTATCCGGATCTGAAGCTCATTATCATCGGCGATGATCTTTCCAGCCATCCTCGGCTGCGACGGACGGTGGTGCGGGGCTGCGTGCAGAATGATGTACGTTTTCTCGGATTTGTGCCCATCGAAGTGCTGCGTATTTTTTATGATGTCGCTAAGGTCTTTGTATTTCCGTCGCTCTACGAGGGATTTGGATTGCCTCCGCTGGAAGCGATGGCACACGGAACTCCGGTGGTCACTTCGAATACGTCGAGTTTGCCGGAGGTGGCGGGCGGCGCGGCTTTGCTGGTGAATCCGGAGAATGTGTTTGAGATTCGGCGCGGGTTGCAGCGGGCGCTGCTGGATGCAACGTTGCGTGAGCGGATGAAGCAACGCGGGTATGAGCAGGCGCAGCGATTTTCGTGGACGAGTTCAGTGTCGAGAATTTTGGAGATTTACCGGGAAGTGGCGGACGATCGCGTTTCCCGTGGGGTTGCCGCCGACTGAAGGGGCTCTTGCTCCCGTATAATAGAAAATCCAGCGATGAATCCTAGCGCCGCGCGCCATCTCGAGCCGACGACAACAGAGAGCGCCATTCTTCCCACCATTAGCCTTCCGACAACGACACAGGCGGCAACGGCGGTTCCGACGGCGAACTGTCCGACGATGCAGCGTCCGATCCGGCTGCTTGCGGATTGGCGGGTTTCAGTCGTCGCGTTGATTGCGCTGTGGGCACTAATTTATATGGCTGGACTTTCGCGGCCAGCTCTGCTCGACGATGCGGATACGGTGCATGCCGAGGCGGCCAAGGAGATGCTGCAACGGCACGACTGGGTGACGCTGTATGTCAATGGCGTACGCTATCTGGAGAAAGCTCCTCTGATGTATTGGGGCGTGGCGGTGAGCTACAAGCTGTTCGGCATCAGTGAGTGGAGCACGCGTTTTCCGCTGATGCTGGGTGTGCTCACGATGATTTTGTCGACCTATGGCCTCGGACGGTGGGCTCTTGGCAGCGAGGGCGGATTCGATTCTGGACTGGTGCTGGGAACCGCGCTAGGGCCTTTTCTTTTTACGCGCTTTTTAATTCCCGATGTGGCGGTTGGTTTGTGGCTAACGCTGACGTTCTGGTTTTTTCTGGTGTCGCTGGAGCAAGCCAAGCCGGCACGCTGGACGTGTTGGGGCATGGCGGCGATGTGCGCGCTCAACGTGCTCACGAAAGGACTGATCGGACTTGTATTTCCGATCGGCGCGATCGGACTTTGTCTGTTGCTGACGGGGAATTTGCGCCATCTGCTTAAGCTGCGCCTGATTTCGAGTGCGGTCGTGTTCTTTGCGATTGCCGCGCCATGGCATATTTTGGCGGCTCTGCGAAATCCTCCGCAGGGTAATGTGCGCGGATTTCTGTGGTTCTATTTCGTCAACGAGCACATCAATCGATTCTTAAACACGCGCGTGCCTCGCGATTATGACAAGGTTCCGCTGCTGCTTTTCTGGGCGCTTCTGGTCTTGTGGCTGGTTCCATGGACTGTATTTCTGCCGCAGTCGGTAAAGGAAGTTCCGCGGCGGTGGCGTGAGTTTCGCGCGGAGATGTCGCGACGACAGCGGGCATATTTATTGTTTTCATTGTGGACGCTGGTGATTGTCGGCTTCTTCAGCCTCTCGACTCGGCAGGAGTACTACACGATTCCGGCGATTCCGGCGATGGCTTTGCTGGTTGGCGGATGGCTGCAACGCGAGAGAACCTCGGCTGCGGACAGTCGCGAGCGACGCAGCGGGCGCGTTTCTTCGACGGTGCTGCTGGCAGTCGGCGTCATCATTGCCGTGGTTGGCTTTGCGTTGTTGATCTTCTCGAAGGCTCCGGCTCCTGGAACGGATCTGGCAGATCTGCTTCGGAAACATCCGCAGGATTACGCGCTATCTTTCGGGCACTTTTTGGATTTGACTCCGCAGGCGATGGGGGCATTCCGCGTGCCGCTGTTTGGCTTCTCGCTGGCATTCTTGCTGGGCGCGCTCGGTAACTGGATTCTGCGGCGCCGCGGACAGGCAGGAGCAGGGAATGTCGCGCTGGCGACGATGATGGTGATTTTGCTGGCGTGCGTGCGGATTGCGTTCGGCATTTTTTCTCCGATACTTTCGTCGAAGGATCTGGCGCTGGCTATCCGCGAACAATACAAGCCGGGCGATCAGATTGTGGTGATTGGACTTTACGAAAATGCTTCAACGCTGAATTTTTACACGGGAATTCCATTGCACAGCTTGCGTACTCCGGGCGGAAATATGTGGTATGGCACGCAGTTTCCGGGAGCGCCGCGAGTTTTTGAGACGGAAGCATCGTTTGTTGAGATGTGGAAGGGACCGCAGCGCGTTTTTTTGTGGGCCGAAGAGGACGAACCATCGGCGCTCCAAGGACTGACGAGCTATGTCATCGCGCGGCGTGGCGGCAAGATTATTTTTTCGAACCAGCCGACGGCCTAACCTGCGTCAGGCTTAACCATTGTCAGGCGCCCGTCTTTCAAGTTGAAATCAGTTCCGCGCCAGTGGATTCGGCTCCCCATAAAACTTGCGGCCCAGGTGAAGGGCGCGATCAGGTCTCGCAGCGGCAGCAGGAAAATGTTGCTGAGAAACTGGCGGTCGTTCAATAGAACAACGGCGTAGCCAAATCCTGTGGCCAATCGTGCAATAAATGTCATGGCCAGCAAGGTCCACGCCCACGCCGCACCACGAGCGGCGAATAAAGTCAGTAGAGCCCATGGTAATCCGAAGGTGAAGATCATGCCGGCGTAGCCCCAGCGGCGGGCGTCGCGGATGGTGCGCGACCAGCGCAATTGGTGTTGGAAAAATTGGCGCAGGCTGTAAGCGGCAAGAAATGTTGTGACGATTGCGGCACTGAGTTCGACTCGCTTTCCGGTGGACGAGATGCGGTGGCCGAGTTCATAGTCGTCGGCGAGATAGTCGAGCAACGCTTCGAAACCACCAGCGGCATCAAGATCTCGGCGATGAAACGCGAGGGTTGAACCTAATCCGAAGTGCAATCCTTTTTCCAGGAATCTTGCGCTCAAGACGCCGGGAATAAAATCGGTGCCGATGCCTAACGCTTCGAGGCGGGAGCCGAGAGTGGGACTGGCGACTCCGCGGTAGAGGCAAGTCACCAGTCCTACAGATAGGTCGGCCAGTGGCGGGACCACCTCACGCAAATAATCTTTGGGGACGCGGATGTCGCTGTCGTTCACGAGCAGAATTTGGTGGCTTGCTGCGGGTAACATCTGGACGAGATTGCTGACTTTGATATTTGTGCCGAGAATGCGGTCGCACACGATCAGATCGATTTCAAGAATTGGATATTTTGCCTGGAGCTTATGCACGAGCTCGACAACGGGATCGACGGGATCGCTGACTCCGAAGATAAGTTGGAACTGGGGATAATCCTGCTCGCAATGACTGCAGAAACTCTCCCAGGCTTGGGGATCAACGCCTTTTAACGGCTTGAGGATGGAGATCGGTGGTAGTTGATTTTCGCACGGGGGAGTTTGCCTGAGTTTCTTGTTTTTATCTTTTTGGCTCGTCTCTCTGAGAAAGCTGGCGAGCCCGAGCGTAGACAGAAAATAGAAAAAGAGACTGGAGACAGTTCCGATCGCGGCCACGCTTTCGAGCACTACTCTTGGAGTTAGTGGCGGCATAAGGAATATGTTAACCGGATTTGTTACTCGTAATATGTTACTCGTAGCGCAGCGACTCGATGGGATCGAGGTTGGCGGCTTTCCACGCGGGATAGATGCCAAAGATCAGGCCTTCAGCGGCGGCGGCGAAAAATCCGAAGCTGGCCCAGAATACGGACATGGTCGCAGGCAGCGAGTCCCACACCATGCGAATCGCGTAGGTGATGACTGCGCCGATGAGCACACCGATGATCCCGCCGATCGCCGTGAGTGTGATGGCTTCGAGCGTGAATTGCAGCAGGATATCCCCTTTGCGAGCGCCGATGGCTTTGCGGACACCGATTTCGCGTGTGCGTTCGGTTACGGAAACCAACATGATGTTCATCACGCCGACTCCGCCTACGATCAAGGCCACGCTTGAAACGGCAAACATAAAGATGAAGACGGCCCCGGTGATCTGATTCCAGACATCGGACAGGGAATCCTGCGTAAATATGGAGAAGTTATCGGGCTTGTCTGGAGGCACGCGACGACGACGGCGCAGGAGTTCGCGCATTTCGTCTTCCGCTTTAGGCATATCCACGTGCGAGGTTGCCTTCACGCTGATGAAGTGCTGTTTGAGTTCGGGGTGGAGTTTGCGAAGCGTGGAGAGCGGGAAATAAACCTTGTTGTCGTCGGGATTCTTGCCGCCACCGAATGCACTTTTGACTTTTGCTGCGACTCCGATTACCTCGAATAATTGTCCTTCGATATTGATTTCCTTGCCTACAGGATCGGTGCTGCCGAAAAGCTGTTCGGCGGTGTCGTCTCCGATGATGATGACTGATGCGCGGCGGTCATCGTCGATCTCGCTGAACCAGCGTCCGGACCTCATGTTGAGATCGAAAACATCTTTGGCGGATGCGGTATCGCCTTCGAGGATTGTTTGTTTGGCCTTGCGGTCGCCGTATTTGACGACATAGGTACCGCTGCCGAATTGCGGCTCGACGTAGCGAACACCGGCGCAAACGGCCTTCACGTGGGGCAGATCTTTCATGGCTTCCGCATCTTCGAAGGTCAGTTCTTTTCGCGTACGCAGCTCTTCGGTGGGGCGTCCGAAGGTAATGGGAAGGTGGAAGGCAAAAATGATGTTCGATCCCATGCTGCTGATCATGCTGCTGACGTTGTCGTTGAGGCCACGGACGATGGAAGAGATCCCGATGACGACGGCTACTCCGATCACAATTCCTAGAACGGTAAGGCCGGAGCGCAGCTTATTGCTGCGGATGGTGGCCAGCGCCATCACGATAATTTCACCGAATTCGCTTTTGCCCATCATGTTTTGGTCATCACCAATTCAGAACCGTTTTACCGCCGAGACGCAGAGTTCGCCGAGAAAATCTTTTTCTTGTTTCTTCACTTCACGGCTTTGATTGTTTTGGAATTCTTTAGCCATTCCAGTTTTCTTCATGTTTCAAACCGCAATGCGGTTATGGGATCTAGTGTGGCTGCCCGCCGCGCGGGGTAGACACCGAAGAAAATGCCTACGCTGGCGGAGACTATGAGTCCCGCAAAGACTGCCCACAGCTTGATCACGGATGGCATTCCTACCGCTAGGGTAACGCCCTTAGCCACCGCGATTCCGAGCAGTACACCGACGATGCCGCCTACTAGCGACAGGATTACGGATTCGATCAGAAATTGCAGCAGCACATCGGCTCGCTTCGCGCCAACGGCTTTGCGAATTCCGACTTCTCGGGTGCGTTCGGTGACCGAGACAAGCATGATATTCATGATTACGATTCCACCGACGACCATGGAAATGGCGGCGATGCCGATCATGGCCACAAAGAAGGTTCCTGTGAGATTGGACCAGATGCTCAGCAAGCTGCTGTTGTTCTCCATGTCGAAAGAGTCTGCACCGCCTATGGGATCGTGACGGCGCGAGCGCAGGATGACGCGAGCTTCGTCCATTGCAGAATCAAGGACAGGGCCCGTCCCTACCGCTTTGGCGGAGATTCGCATGTTGGAGTTGTGAGTGCCGTACTGCTTCATCCAGGAGGTCATGGGCATGAGCACGTAGTTATCGAGGCTTTGCCCTAGAGTGCTACCTTTCTTTTTTCCGACGCCGATGATGCGGTAGGTCCAGCCATCCACGCGAATCTCTTTGCCGATTGGATCGGTGCCCGGCATCAGATTGTCTACAATGTCGGTGCCAACAATCACCACCGGAGCGTTGTTTTCCAGATCGGATTCTCCCAACATGCGGCCGGAATCGATATCGACATCCTGAGTAACCGCGACCGAGGGCGTCATGCCTTGGACCGTGGAATCGGTCAGGGCTCGTTCGTTATATTTCACATCGCCGGTGTTGTTGCGGGCATAGGCTCCAACGTAGGCGCATAACTTGCAGCCCTCGCGGACGGCGCGGTAGTCGTCCATGGTGAAATCTTTGCGCTTTTGGCCTTCGATGAAGTGGTCGATGTCGCTGACCGCGGGAGAGACTTTGAACATGATGAATACGTCGGCTCCGAGGTTGAAGATTTTTTCGGCTACGTATCCGTTGATGCCGTTCACGAATGTGACCACGGCGATGACGGCGGCAACTCCGATGACTACTCCTAGCAAAGTGAGTACGGAGCGGAGCTTGTTCGCCCACAACGATAGAAACGCAATCTTGATCGCCTCGGTGATGTTCATGGGCCAGGTTGCCGGTAGCGGGGATCAGGGTGGGGGCGTCTTTATTTGACTTGCTACCGATTTAGCCTTGCTCCCCGCGTGGGTATCAGTTTAGCAGGCTCGCGGCGGGATGCTTACTAGTGGATAATTCGCGCCTCATTCACAGGGATAACATGTTATGTGGGGATCTGTGCAATGCAGTGCATTTCGCTGTCTGCTTTTGTCTCGTTCTTCTATTGTGAGGTGGCCGTCTGAGCGCTGCTATGTCCTGCTGGCGGCTAGACGCATGGAGAATTTCACGGACAGAAAGGCTAAGAGCAGCGCCAACGCCGCCCAACTCGCAGCGGACGCGAGGTCTCCGTGGAGGCCGAGTTGGCCTGGTGACGGCAGTGACGCCGAAACTTGTGGAATTGTGGATGTCGTCACCAACTGCACCATTGCTGCAATTCCTGCAACCAGCGTAAATACCAGCACCAAGCCTCCGACTACCAACCCCAGCAGGGCGCGCTTCCACGGGAACGGAATCGGCGGTGGGGCTGCAGCCTCGCGCCGAACCGCATCCATGACGGCAACGGCAAAGCCTGATGACGGGAGTATTTCGTCCTCGCGTGAAAGCATATGATCGACCTCCTCGTCTTCGACTAAGCGCTTAATAGGCAATCTTCCATCCGGGCGTTTCATCAAGCCTCCTTCATGCGCGGCACAGCCAAAAGCTGTGGAAGTTTGCCGCGCAGGATGTCTCGTCCGCGAGACAATCTCGCCTTGACCGTGCCCTCGGGCAAACTGAGACTTCGTGCGGCGGTGGCGACATCCATGTCGTGAAAGTAAAAAAGAATCAAAGCTTCGCGATACTTCGCGGGCAAAGCACCAACGGCACGGCGCACCGCGACGTCCCGATTACGATCTTCGAGGCCGCCATCGGACGAGCGCCCGTCCGCAGGTTCGGCGATGTCGTCAAGCGACACGGTCTGTGCTGGGATTCGGCGCAGCTCGGAGCGATAGAGGTTCGTGGCCAATGCAAAAAGCCAGGTCGAAAAGACCGCATCCTTGCGCCATTGGCCGAGCCCGCGGTAGGCACGAAGAAAAGCCTCTTGAGCTAACTCTTCGGCTCGGCCGCGATCTTGGCAAAAACGGTAGGCCAGGTTGATCATTGGAGCTTGCCAGCGGCGAACGATCCCTTCAAAGGCGGAGATGTCGCCAGCCAGAACTCGTTCGACATCGGTCTGATCGTCGATGGCACTCACTCCGGACTCTGCCTCGAACTCTGCCTCATTTTGACTCTGCCTCAAAGGTAGGACACGACATGGCTGCGGGTGGTTGCATTATTTCAGAGAAATAGCATCACTGAAAAAAGTGCAACCGAAACTGAAGGAGGGCGGTCTTACCGAACGTAAAGAGAAAAACTCGCATAGCGGAGGTTCACGTGGGATTTGAAGTAGGAGAAAACATCGTTCCGGTCGCAGCCATGTTAGTACCCATCGTCGGCAGTATCGCTCTGTTTTCTTTCCTGGCGATCGCTACATGGTCTGACGCGCGTCGCAAGGAGCGCGAAGCATATTACAGAAGCGAAACGCTTAAAAAGATCTCGGAAAGCTCAGGCGAAGCGGCCAAGAGCACGCTGGAACTGATGCGCGAGCAGGAGAAAAACTTCGCAAAACGCCGCCTTGAAGGCCTAAAGATTGGCGGTTTGGTGACGACAGCCGTAGGCATCGGCGTCATGGTACTGCTGCGTGGGTTAGTGCACGACGACCCGGTTTATCTCGCCGGACTGATCCCACTTTTGATTGGGGTGGCCCTGTTGGCGTATCCGTTCCTGCTCGCACCCAAAGTGGAGGAGTGAGCTCTGCGAGTTGGCGCATTGCCGCCTGCACTATAATCAATTGGTTGGCAGCCGGACCGGACGGTCGCTGTTGAAAGACAGAGGAAAGTCCGAACTCCGCAGAGCAGTGTGCCGGATAACGTCCGGGACGGCCGGTTCAAGCCGGTTGGACGGAAAGTGCCACAGAAAACATACCGCCCGGGCCGCAAGGTTCAGGTAAGGGTGAAAAGGTGCGGTAAGAGCGCACCGCCGGCGCAGTAATGCGCCGGGCAGGGCAAACCCCACACGGAGCAAGACCAAATAGGGAGGGAGTTCAGCGCAAGCTGGACGCGTGCCGGCTCGGCCCGCCACAACCTCCGGGTAGGTCGCTTGAGCCTCGCAGTAATGCGTGGCCCAGAGGAATGACCGTCCTGCCGCAAGGCAGACAGAATTCGGCTTACAGGTCCGGCTGCCACAAATTCCGGCCCACTCGACGCGTCCCGCGGTGGGGAACAAGGGTTTGAGCAAGGCTCGACCGACTTTGCCGCATGAATTGTTGTTCTGCCCTGAAGACTATGAATGCCTGCAAAACCGGCTCAACGTAGATGTCGGATGTACACCGTGCGTGGTAGCATTCCCGCGTGGGCGACTCCGCTTACATCCCAAGTGCTGCTTCGGCCGTTCCCGCCGCAGCACAGACTAAGACAGCTTCTTCGCGGCACTCTGCCCTTGTTCGCATTACTCACTGGATCGCCGCTCTATGTTTTCTTGCTTTGCTGGTCAGCGGCGTTGAAATTTTGATCTCTCATCCGCGCTTCTACTGGGGCGAGGTTGGCAACGATTTGACTCCAACGTTGTTCAAGCTGCCGATCCCGGCCTCAAGGAAGTTGGTACCAACGGGCTATGGGTACGTGTTGCCAGACGCGAACGGCTGGAGCCGGTATCTTCACTTTCAGGCTGCCTGGGTGGTGGTATTCACCGGCTTGCTATATGCAATCTTCGGCCTTCTTACCGGACATTTTCGGAAGAATTTGATCCCGGGCCGAGCCGATCTTTCCTGGCGGGCGCTCTCGAGGTCGATCGCCGACCATCTACGCTTCGAGCGGCCGAGTGAGGCAGAAGCCTGGTCGTATAACGTGCTGCAGCGCCTTAGCTATCTGTTCGTGATCTTCGTTCTTTTCCCGCTGGTCATCTGGACCGGCCTGGCGATGTCTCCTGCGTTTGTTTCTGCGTTTCCGGCGACCGTCAATGTGCTTGGCGGCCAGCAATCGGCACGCACGCTTCATTTCTTCGTCTCTCTGGCTCTCGTGCTCTTTCTGCTGGTTCACGTTGGGATGGTTTGGTTTGCCGGATTCTGGAGCCGCATGCGAGCGATGATCACGGGCCGCGCCGATACACCCAGCACTGCTACAACTGCTGGCACAACTATGGAGCGCATATGAGTAAAATCTCACGCCGCAAACTGATTACCACCGGACTCGCAGCTACAGCAGGCTTAGCGGGTGTGGGCGCGGCCGCACAGCTTGCGCAAAAATATGGACTGATTCCTCCTGACCACGGCGGAATCTGGGGGCTCGGTGAAACGCTGACCTACGCTTCGCAGCGGCTGCTGACGAGGCACTCGTTGGCGCGCGAGTTCTCTCGGAGCCAGATTTCGAAGCGTCCGTTCCCGAACGAAGTCGAGCCTCCGACTGACGAGTTCAAGCGCCTTCAGGCCGGACGGTTCGCCGACTGGCGGCTCTCGGTCAATGGCATGGTCGCCCGGCCCGCCTCGTTTTCGATCGATCAGATTAAGAGCTACCCGTCTCATACCCAGATCACCATGTTGCAGTGTGAGGAGGGATGGTCGTATATCGCCGAGTGGACCGGCGTGCCTCTCTCCCACGTTCTGGATGTTGTGGGAGTCCTCCCGCAAGCAAGATACGTCGTCTATTTCTCGATAGAGCCCGACACGTGGGAAAGCATCGATATGGCCGATGCATTGCACCCGCAGACTTTGCTGACCTATGGAATGAATGGCGATGAACTACCGGTGGGCCACGGGGGGCCACTTCGTCTCCGGCTCCCGCGGCAGGTCGGCTACAAGAACGTGAAATTCCTTACCCACCTGACCGTCACTGACAATCTGAAAACTTTCGGCAAAGGTCTCGGCTCCGCGGCTCCAGAAGGAGGCTACGCCTGGTACGCGGGCATCTGACAGGAAGCGCCGTTATTGCAGCGGTGCGGGAGTCATTCCTTGAAATGAAGTTCCAAGGAATTTACCTTGGGCATCGAAATTCCAGGTGAAGATGGCGAGGCCTGCACGGGCACAGGCGTGGCATCCGTTGATCAACGGATAAGCGACTACAAACTGCGTTCCGCCGTTGGATGCTGGTTGCGACTCAGGCCAGGTCTTTCCGTCGCGATCTCCCGGCCAGACATCGACATTCGGAAATTGATTCTTCAGATCCTGAAACTGGGAGCTCGTCACCATTGTTTTTCTGTCCAGCAATTTCAGGTTCTCGATGTTGATGATCGGCGGTTTTCCGTTTACGAACAAGAGGCCGTAGTCGGTATTTGCGCGCAGGGGATAGGTGATCCATGCAACGGCTACGGGGCGTGCGTCCTGGAAGCCGGTCATCACGCCAAAATCGCCCTGGCTTTGTTTGTAGAGTTCGCGGGTGAAGCTCACGGCAGCGGAGGGCGCTCCCGCTTTTGACATTTGATCGATCATGCAATCGGCGATGTGGAATGAGCTGTCGCAGGAGCCGTGGGCTGCGGCGAGGAATTGCGGCGGCATCTGCCATACGGCTGATGCGTCAATCTTCGGGGACGCGGGTCGCGTTGACTGTGGTTGCGATTGCGATGACAACGTCCCGACAATGCCAACGAGCAGGCAAGCAATAAGGAGAAGAAACAAGCGAGGTCTTTGCATATTTTTTATTGCCAGCCGAGATCCAATATTTCTAATTGCTGATCCGGTATCTTCTTACAGAGAACGATCTTATGGCAAGGGTCGTTTCCGCGACGCATCACTCTAAACATGTCGGCTAACGACAATACGACGATTGATTCTAAGGTTGGTCTCTGCCAGAATTGCCAGCATTCGCGGCGGATCGAATCTGATCGCGGGTCGATTTTCTTTATGTGCAAGCTCTCGTTTGACGATCCGCGCTTTGCAAAATATCCCCGGCTGCCGGTATTGGTTTGCAGCGGCTATTTCCCGGAATAGCTGACGTGTCTTTGCCAGCATCGCGGATCAACCCTATAATTAAGCTTCGTAAACCTTAAGGAGAACTGTTATGTCCGCACCCAGCCGTCGTCCTGAAATTCGCCGTCGCCGCACCCGAGCAGAAAAGGTCGCTAAGCTGCGCCAGCGCCTCGCCGCTGCTTCCGCTTCCGCTGACAAAGATCGTCTCACTGCCAAGCTCCATCGGGTTGGGCTGGTTTCTCCGGGAAATCCGTTGATCAAGAGCGCTTGATTAAGAGCTTATAGGCTTGACCACGAACTTCTAAAATTCCACCGTCACAAATCTCGCTGGGCTCTTCCCAACATTCGTCAGCGTGTGCGTATAGCCTCCCGGCAACCATTTGATGTCGCCAGACTTTAATATTCCGGACACCGGTCCCTTTCCATCGACATCGCTGCGTAGATCGAGATCACTGATCGCGACAAGCAGATGCGGGCCGTCGTGATGGTGACTGGGTATGGTCGCCCCGGGATCGAGGTCGACTTCGGAAACGCGCACTCCATCTTTTACAAAGAGAACCTTGATGCGGCCACCGGGAAAAGTCTTCTCGCTCGATTCCTCCGGCCAACGAGATGGCATCAGACGCAATTTTTCATCCTGCAGCAACTCAATCGTTACATTGCGAAAAGGCTGGTCTGAGAGATCCTTTACGGAATGGGCGAAGTTTCCTGGCGTGAATCGAGTGTCACCGTCGGCGAGTTTAACATCCGCGGGAGGCTTGCCTTCGACTTCGTTCGAGAGGCGCGCGTCGCCGATGGTTACGTAGACGTAGTCGTGACTATGGCGATGCATCAGAGTCGAAGCATGGGGCTCGACCTCGACCTTGAAGACGCGCACGTATTCGTTTTCAAGTGCTAGGTGATGCGAGGGTTCGGCTGTAATCTGGACTTCAGGCGTTGTCTGGGCGGACAGCAACGGAATCAGCAGAAAGAAAAACAGTTCGCGCTTCATGGGCGGGGATTGTAGCACTGGCGGAGTCGTGGGTCCCGAAAAGAAACGGGTAGATCACTTTTGAGAATCGTACGGCGTGAACTCTTCCCATTCGATTGGGGTGTACGTGTCCCGCAGTAAGGTTTCGAGCAGTTCTTTGTAGATGCCTTCTCCATTCGAACTATTTGTCATGATGACGATCCCAGTCCCGGTCTTGTCGAAACAAACGGTGTAGTGGCGCAAGCCTTCGTCGTGGCCTTCTTTGAAGAAGACTTTTCCGTACGGCGTCCAGTAGAGACCCCATCCGAGTCCGTAGCTGAGATGGATCGCTTTATTTTCGTCTGTCGTCTCGGTGGACAGCGACGGAAATTCGTGCTTCGAAAAAATCTCGATCTGAGGGCTGAGCATTTGCTCTCTTGTCTGTGGGCGCAAACCTTTCCCCTGCAGTACGGCCTCGGCAAATCGGCCGAAATCGGCGACTGTGGTTTGCATCGAACCTGCGGCATTCGCGCGCTCGCGTCGCTGAGGACCGAGCGAGTGCCCGTTCTCGTCATAGCCGTTTGCGTAGTCGGTTTCGAAGCGATCTTCCCAGACCATGCTGCTCCGCGTCATGCCCAGGGGTTGAAAGACATGATCGCGCATCAAGTCAGTGAGCGAGTTTTTGGTGACGGACTCAACCACGAATTGCAGAAGGTTAATGCCTTCTCCGGAATAGGCAAACCGCGAACCGGGCTCAAAGTTGATGGTCAGCTTTCCGTCGCTGGTAAAACGCCGCAAGTTGGGGAATCCACTGGTATGGTCCAGCAACATTCTGGCGGTGATTTTCTTGTAGCGGAGATCTGGGGCAAGGTCCTGATAGGCATCGTATTCGGGGAGTGCCCTTGGCAAGTACGCATACACCGGTTTATCGAGGTCGAGGACGCCTTCATCAACTAGTTGCATCACCAAGTAAGTGAATGCGACCTTGCTGAGTGAGGCTGCCGTCATGACGGAGTCCGGTGTGAGAGGTAGATTCTTTTCCTTGTCGCGCATACCATACGCTCTGAGATATGCGACCTTGCCGTCATTGAGAAGGGCTATGCCGACGCCTGGCACCTTGGCAGCACGCATTAGGCGCGTGACGGTCGTATCGATTTCGGCGGACGTGATCGTGCTGCCATCGAGCCGCCTGACGGTTCGTGCTGGCTGCGAACTCTGCTCCTGGGATGGACTGACACGCGTCAGCGCAAGTAAAAAAGCGGCAGTGATGATCCACCTTGTCATGGGTTCTACACTAAGGTAGACGAGGACGGACCGAATTTGTCACAGTGGAGGTAATATCTCCCTGCGTGAATTCAGGAGGAGTACACAATCTTCCCACCGACAATTGTTGCAACCACTTTTCCCGTCAGTTGCCACCCATCGAAAGGCGTGCTCTTCGATTTCGAATGTGATTTGGCGGCGTCGAATGTCCACTTCTTCTTTGGATCGAAAACCGTCACATCGCCGACGGAGCCTCGAGCCAGCGAACCACGGCCTCGGAGATCGAAGCAACGAGCAGGACCGGCGGTGAAGAGTTCTACGATCCGCGAAATAGGAATGTGCTTCTCGCGATGAAGTTTGGTGATGGCCAGAGCAAGCGCGGTTTCGAGTCCGGTGATGCCGAATGCAGCGCGCTCGAATTCCATATCTTTTTCGTGGGAGGCATGGGGAGCGTGATCAGTGGCGATGGCGTCTACCGTGCCGTCTGCGAGCGCGACGAGAATAGCTTCTAGATCGGACGCGGAGCGCAACGGCGGATTCATTTTGTAATTGCTGTCGTAATCACGCATATCTTCATCGGTGAGCGTGAAATGGTGCGGCGTAACTTCCATAGTGACGCGGGCTTTCGCACGCTTGGCGCGGCGCACACTCTTCAGGGCATCGGCCGTGGAAAGATGGGCAACGTGCAGTCGGGCATTCGGAATGTGCATCGCTAGCTGCACATCCCGCTCGACGATCGTGGCCTCGGCGGCAGATGTCATGCCACGCAATCCGAGACGGAATGAACGCGCGCCTGCGTTCATGGAGCAACCTTCGGTCATCCTTGTGTCTTCGGCGTGTTGCACTACTGGGAAATTCAACTCTCCGCCGAGCACTAAAGCCTCGCGCATAATGCTGTCGTCGAGGATGGGCTTGCCGTCGTCGGTAACCGCGATGGCTCCGGCGGCGTGCAGCGCGCGAAAGTCGGTTAGCGTTGCACCTTTGCTCGCTCGCGTCGCGGCAGCGATGGCAAATACATTCACCACTGCTCCGCGCTCTGGCTGACGAAGCCAATCGACCCACTCTACCGAATCGACTACTGGAATGGTGTTCGGCATGGTGCAGACGGAGGTAAATCCTCCAGCGGCGGCAGCGGCTGTACCCGTCGCGATGGTCTCTTTGTGTGACTGGCCGGGCTCGCGCAAGTGCACGTGCAGGTCGATAAAGCCGGGTGCAACGATGAATCCGCGAGCATCGAATTTTTCGTCAGAACCGCCCTTGATCTTATTGGGAGCGGACACCTCTGCAACGCGGCCGTCTTTGAGCAGCACATCCATGGGCGCATCGATGCGAGCTGCTGGGTCGATCAGGTGTCCACCCTTAATCAGCAGACTGCTGCGATTTTTTGCTGCGCTTGTCATGGTTATGGTTATCGCATCTTCCCCATCGCCCTCGCCAGAATCGCCATGCGCATGGGTACCCCGTTGCGCACTTCTTCAAGGATGCGAGCTTGAGCGCCGTCGGCCACTTCGCTTGTGAGCTCTAGTCCTCGAATGATCGGGCCGGGATGCATTACGATGGCATCTTTTTTCGCCATTTTCAATCGGGCGGGAGTCATCTGATAGCGCGCGATGTATTCCGGGAGGTCTATCTTCAAGCCAGCCAGGCGCTCTTTCTGCATGCGGAGCAGCATGACGACATCGGTGCCGCGTAGTGCGTCTTCAACATAGCGAGTTACGCGCACGCCGGGCGCTAAGGTTGTTGCAATATCGGGCACAAGTTCTGGCGGCCCGCAAAGAATAACCTTCACTCCAAACTTGCTCAACAGGTGGCTGGCCGAGCGCACCACGCGACTATGAAAAATATCGCCAACGATCGCGACCTGCAGACCTTTGAAAGTTTTCTTGTTGCGAAGAATGGTATAGGCGTCGAGCAGCGCCTGAGAAGGATGCTCGTGCAATCCATCCCCGGCGTTAATGACGGGCACGTCGATGTGTTGCGCCATTATGTAAGGCGCGCCAGCATTGGGATGGCGAATGACGATGATGTCGGCGCCGACCGCGCGGGCAGTGTATCCGGTATCGAGTAATGACTCACCTTTCTCAATGCTCGAACCGATGGCCTGAATGAGAACGGTGTAGGCACCGAGTGATTTAGCGGCGATTTCAAAGGAGCTGCGGGTGCGCGTGGACGCTTCGTAAAAAAGTAGAAGCACGCGCTTGCCCTTGAGCAAGGGCCGAGGCTTGTCCGGATTCATGCGCCGGGCAAACTTTAGAAGCCTCAGGATTTCGGCTGCTTCGAGATGCTCAATACTGAGCAGCGAACCACGCGCGGGATTCATAATTTATCTTAGTTTCAGCGATAGCACTCACAGATTTGTCTATTGCATTTCGTCTATTGCTTTTCCATCAACAGGACTTTCTCGGCGCCGTCGACCTCGCGAAGTTTGACCTCAATAATCTGATTTTCGGTGGTCTGCACGGTTCGTCCGATGAATGCGGCTTCAATCGGCAACTCGCGATGGCCGCGGTCGATCAACACACACAATTGGAGGCGTTTGGGACGGCCCACGCGAAACAGCGCGTCCATGGCGGCACGCGTTGTGCGGCCAGTGTAAAGCACGTCGTCTACCAGCACCACCGACTTATCCTCGATGGGAATGCCTATGTCGCTTTTCTGTACGACGGGCTTGGAACGGCGAGTAGAAAGATTGTCCACAAGATCGTCTCGATAGAGGGAAATATCGAGGGTGCCGAGCAATACCGGCTTCTTCTCGATACGTTGAATAATTTTCGCCAGCCGCTCGGCCAGGGGAACGCCGCGACGCCGTATGCCGACGAGGGCCAGATCTTCGACGCCATTATTTTTTTCGAGAATCTCATGGGCCAGCCGGATCAAGGTGCGCTCTACTTCGGAGGCAGACATCAGCTGCGCTTTCTCACGAATTTCGACGGGACGACTTTCGCCGGGACGACCAGGAGCGCGTGAATTCATAAACGCTGCATCATACGCGTGCAGAAAGATGAGAGCAAGGGTGCGGCGCAAACCTGCGTCAATGGCGAAGAAACTACGAGCGAGTGTTGCGGGGCTGCATGAACCACGATGCCAGCACTCCGCCCAATGCGGCCAGCACCACGACGAAGATCATCCCAAAAAAGAAAGTGAACGCCATTCCCGACGGAGTCAACATGTTGTGAATCAACGTCTGAAAATCAGGATCGGTGGAATTGACTCCCGTCTTGTTGGCAATTTGCGTTAGGAAATCGATGTATTCCTGTTGCGCATGGAAGACAAAAATCCTGATCGCGAACAACAGCGTGTTGATGGCGAAGGCGACCACTCCTGCTGCTCCTCCGAGTCGCGCCCCGAGCGCTGCAGGAAGCACCAATCCATTCTCACGGCGGTAGAAAAATACCGCCAGTGCGCCAGTCAGTACAATGCCAAGCAATGGAATGATCGCAATGATGATGCCGAGTATGCCCGCTTTGAGCGCGGCGCGAACGGCAATTCCCCGGTCCATCGTACGTCCGGCGATGACACCTGGACCTCCAAAATCTGCACGACCAAAATGCCCGGCATGAACACTCTCCGGAGAAATCTCATTGGACCCATGATTCACACCGCCGGCGCCTCCAGCATCCGGAGCCGCTACCTGCACGTGGATTTGCGGAGCGCGACATTGCGGACAAAACGGGCGGCCATCCTCGACCGTCGTTCCACATTGTTGGCAGGAGTGTTCCACGTCTTTGAAGCTAGCGCACAACGAACGGGAGAGCAAGGCGGCAAGAGATCGGGTCATTAAACGATTGAGTCATTAAGTCATTGGAAGTCTTTCCAGCCCAATTCCTAATGATTCGATGACTCAATTACCCACCGACTTTCAGATCGTGGTGTCCGACCCGGTGTGGAAACGAACATAAACCAGTGCAAATCGGGTTCCGTGGCTGTTGGACTTCACCGAGACGAGGCGTTGGTTCCCCTCGGTTCCCACTTTCAATTCCACCGCGTCCCCGCTGCGATCACTTTCACAGGAGACTGGCTTGGACATTTCATCCTTGCCATCGTAATTTACGTGGCCGCCGTTCCAGCCACCATGGCACTGGATGGGCTTGCCATATCTTTGCAAATCTTTGTTATAGAACGCGATAATTTTGTCGGGTGCGTCATCCGAGAGAAATTCGGCGGCAATCACTTTCATGGAGAATCCCGGTACTGAAAGATTTACATTGGCGCTCTTCTTGTCGTCGCTATCGTCTTTTGGCGCTGGCTTAGCTCCGGGATAGAGGGTCAGACCGGCATCGCGAATATCGGCTTGCTCGCTGACATGCAAATCGCCGATGGGAGACTTGATGTCGACCTGCTTCTCGCCATCCTTGCCTTTGTCGTTGGCGTTGATGCTGCAAGCGGGAAGGATACAAATGATGGCAACTAGAGCTCCCAGGGCCACATTCGCGATGACAGCGCGGTGATGGATTTTGTGGCTGAATGTTTCGCGATGGAAAAATTTATCGAACATTTTATTGGGCATTGGAGGAAGCTCCTGAGCTGGGTTGAGGTATGTTGGGACGGGCGAGACGTTCGAGACCATCGCCTCGTGATGCGATTCCGGGAATCATAACTGGCAGATGGCCGCCGATTGGAATCTCGCCGAAGATCGCCTTGACCGCTGCTGTTTCTGATACCGACGCATTGGAAAACGCGCACAGATAATTTTCGATCGCAGGAAAATCCTGCACCACATAAGGATTGCCCATGGCGAGCACGACGGTGCGAGTGGCCGCACGATCGAGGATCGCACTGAGCAAGGATCCCGTGGTGCCGTCCATGGAAACAGTATTGGTCAGACCTCCGCCAGCAGCGCGCATTGCTTTACCGGCTGTCGGAATCACATACAACGCTGCGACCACGTGTTCCGCCTGTTCAACCGCCTCCATTACGGATGGCCTCATGCCCGCGGCTGAGCGCGCGTCCACATAAATCACGTGGGCATCCGGGGCACGGGTTAGAATTTCGCGTTCGAGCATACGTCCTGACTCGGTGCGCATGTCGTCGGAAAAAATCACCACGACGAGACGATTGGTCACCGCCGTCAAGGAGTGATACGGAAGTCCCGTCTCCGGAGTTCCAAAAGACTGGAGCGGGATTACCTTGCCGTTGTCGCGAACCAGGGTAATCGCTTCATCGGCAATGCGTTGGCCAGTATCCACGTTCTCAGGCTTCGCGACCTCGTTCGAAAGTTGGTTGATGTCCACGAGTCGCGCCTTGTTCAAGCCGAGAGAGGCCTTGAGCTCCAGAATTTTGCGCACCGATTGATCAAGCCGCTGGCGGCTGATCTCTCCGCTATGCACTGCCTGCAGCACCGAGCGATAGCTGGCATCGAGATTGGGCGGAATGATCAGCATGTCATTGCCGGCTTTGAAGGAATCGACCGCTTCCCGTCCGATGTCCTTCGCATAAATGCGCGTCAACCCTGCCATGTCGAGCGCGTCGGTCACGACGAGTCCTTTGAATCCCATTTCTTCCTTTAGCAGTCCATCCACAATTGGTGTCGAAGTTGTGGCCACTCGATTGGGGGTCGAATCGAGAGCTGGAACGGTAACGTGCGCCACCATCACGGCGTCTACGCCGGCATCGATGGCGTGCTTGAAGGGCGGCAGTTCGACTGCATCGAGGCGTGCTCGGTCGCCGGTAACTTCGGCAACACCGAGATGAGAGTCGGTTGCGGTATCGCCGTGTCCAGGAAAATGTTTCGCTGTCACCAGCATCCCGCCCTCGTGAGCGCCGCGGATATAGGCTGCCACAAAATCACCGACCTGGGTCGGATCTCCTCCGAATGAACGAGTGTTGATGATGGGATTCGCGGGATTGGAATTGACGTCGGCATCGGGAAAGAAATTCCAATGCACTCCGACGGCACGCGCTTCGAGCGCGGTGATGCGCCCGAAGATTTCGGCGTCTTCCATTTTGCCGGTCGCTCCGAAGGCCATCGCATGAGGAAAGACCGTGGTGCCATTCAATCGCATGGAGACGCCGCGCTCAAAATCAGCGGAGACGATCAGCGGCAACTTCGAGGTTCGTTGCAGACGGTTGAGCAGGTCGGCTGTTACCGAAGGTGAGCTCTTGAGCAGGACCGGACCATCCACGGGAACGCTCATGACCAGCGAGCCGACGTGATATTTGCGAATGTTGTCGCGGAGCTGAACGAAGATGGGATCGGCATCATTTAAGAACTGCACTCTGACCCAGATGGCAAAGAGCTGGCCGACTTTCTCCTCCGGCGTCATCTTGTGCAATGTCTTATCGACCCATTTCTGTCCTGCTCTATCGACATGAATGGGGCCGGCCTGCAGATAGCGGTCTTTATCCTTATCCTTGGCAAGGCAAAATGCGGAGACGAGCAAGATCGAGATCAACAAAAGATGTCGGAACATGCAATGACAATAGCAAAAACGGACAGGAACGTCCTCCGAATGAATGCTCGTCGGGCACTTTAGTGAATTCTTTAAATTTTCTCCTCAATAATCGCAATGCTTTCTGTCTGAATGGTTGCTGCATCGCCCAGGCCAGCCAGCCAATGCACATCCGGTTCTCGCCGGAACCATGTAATCTGGCGCTTGGCATAGTTGCGATGCGCCTGCTGCGTCGACGCCAGCGCCGACGACCGATCCAATTCGCCACGCAAGAACTGCAATGCCTGTTTATATCCCAATGATGAGAGTGGGCGCGCTTGATCGCCATATTTTGAGAGAAGTTTTTCTGTCTCGGCGATCAGTCCGTCGTCAAACATCTTCTTGGCGCGCTGATTGATGCGGGTGTAAAGAATTTCGCGCTCGGGATTGAGTCCCAGACGGAGGATGCGAAAGCCCTGGAGCGGCTCGCGGCCCTGTCGCCAAAGCTCGGTCATATTCTGCCGAGAGCGTTGACTCGACGCGAGGCATACTTCGATTGCACGAATCATCTTAGGAACGTCATTGGCGTGAATGCGGTTCGCTGCTGACGCGTCGAGACGCCGGAGGATGCGGTGCAGGTGCTCAGTTCCACGTTTCTCTGCGCGCTCGCGTAGTTTATTACGCAGCTCTTCGGATCGCTGCGGACCAGAGAAAAGCCCTTCGAGTAGAGCTCGAAGATAAAGTCCGGTGCCTCCGCTGACGATAGGCAGATGTTTACGCAGAGCGATCTCACGCAGAATCTGTCGCGCCTGCCGGGCGTAGGCTCCGGCGGTGACATCAGTTAGTGGATTCACACAGTCGAGCAGGTGATGCGGAACTTCGGCGCGCTCGGCGGCAGTGGGTTTGGCGGTGCCAATTTCAAATTCGCGATACATCGCCACCGAGTCGCAATTGACAATTTCACCGCCGAAGCGCCGAGCGATGGCCAGACCCAGAGCAGTCTTTCCGCTCGCCGTTGGACCAAGCACCACAACCACCAGCGGGTCGCGATCTGGAGAATTCAGCGGGCTCTCCAAGGAATATATTGCCAGTAGCGGACGACTACGAGAACGAGCAGCAGTAACGCTATAACGAGCAACCCGGTGGCCTCGGCGGCATAAACGGAATGGCGGTGCCGATGCCGGTCATGCTCCTCGCGGTCAGCTACCGGCTTGATGCTGGGGGCCTTCACGCAGCTATTGTAGCTGTTTCGGTGGCTAATCATTGGTCATTAGTCTTTAGTGGATGGTCGTTGGCAAATACTTAGTGGCGAACAACATGCCTAACGACCAGCTACTGTCTCGCGGTAAACTACAGCCGCGCCGCCATGTCGATGTCTCCCTCTAACCGCGAAGCCAGACTTCTGCGCTTCAGTGTTTTTGAAGCCGATCTTGCCGCTGGAGAGCTGCGCAAGAACGGCGCTCGCATACGGCTTCAGGAACAGCCGTTTCAGGTGCTCACTCTCCTGCTACAGAATGCGGGTCAAGTTGTGACTCGCGATGAGCTGCGCGAAAAAATCTGGCCAGCCGATACCTTTGTCGATTTCGATCACAGCCTGAATACTGCGGTAAACAAAATTCGCGAGGCGTTGGGCGATTCCGCATCGAGTCCGCGCTTCGTCGAAACTCTCGCTCGCCGCGGATACCGGTTTATCGTGGCAGTCGATGTGATCGCAACTGCCACAACAATATCCGCGGCGGCGGAAAGCGGGAGCGCGCGGGCGGGGACGCCCGCGCCACACGGGCTTGATACCGCGGTAACTTCGCCTGGTGCAGAGGTAGCGCTGCATCCTGAACTGCACGTGCCCGTTCCTCGACGCGGCTTAGTGCGTGGGCTCTTCGCGCTGATTCAGGTGATGTATCTCATTTTCTATGTGAGCGGACTTGCTCATCTGCGCGGTGCGGACCGCATCGCGAGCCTATTTGTTCCGGGCTGGAGAGCACAATTCATCGTGGCTGCTGTGTTAGTGACGGGAGCGATTGGAATTCCGCTGCGATTCTATTTGCTGTCGGCGGTCGCTTTCGATTTCCGAAAACTTGGTGCGACATTCGCGCGGCTTTTTCCGTTTGTCCTTGCCCTTGATGAGCTCTGGGCCATCGCGCCGTTCCTGTTGTTGCCACAGATCGGGGTGGGCTTGGCATTCGCTGCCACTGCTGCGTTGCTGTACGTTCCTTTTTCAGAGAGAACGTTGGTGCGAATGGCGTATTCGGGTCGCGCCCCTATGCTGAACAGATCTTAATAATTTGCGGCGTTCATTCACGGTGTAAAGCCCTTGATGGGCGCGAATCAGGGTTTTCGCAAGCTTTACACCTCTGGCGCGAGAAGGACGTTAAATCTAGCCGCCACCGACGATGACCGGCGACTCGCAATCATGGGCCATCCCGAAAAAGTAAATGGCCGCCAACAGATGTTGCCTGAGTCCTCCTGCAGAATTCCGCACAAAGAAGTTCGGCAACCGTGGAGCCATGTCCGCTTTGACGGGGTGAGGATTCTGCGGATCTTTGGCGTGGCATTCGCTTGGATCGTTCGGAAAATCCAGAAACAGTGATAGATTCACGAGCTTGGTCAGATCGCGGAAGGCTTCCCGTTCGTGGGTATGACACTTATCGGCGGGATCGGGGTCACGGACCGGCTCGATTACAAAATTTATGGTCGGCGTTTCCACCCGCAGCAAGAGCGGCCTGAAGCTGCCGCTGTCGGGTGACCCCGCCAGAGAAAATCCCGAGAGCGTCGTAACGTTATAGCGCAGCGAAACAGCAGTGACATAATCCTTTTCTGTCGATGCATCTGGAGGATACACGGAGTCGGCGCGGCTTCGATAATGAGTAACTTCCACATAGGCGGCCGGCATCGGGAGGCGTATGGCGTATCGCTCCGACTTGCTGTCAAGCACTTGTTGGACAATCTGAGGATCAATTTTTGCCCGCAGGATATTGGGATCGACTGTACTGGTCGCCAATCCGCTGTATGCTGGAATCGAAAGATCGTAAATTCCCGACTTCAGTATATTTTCCTTAGTCTGCGCGATCAGCTCGCGATGGCTCTTTGTTTTTGGCGCGAGCGCAACCACGCTGTTGGCGTCCTTGGGATCGGGAACGAACGCCCATGGACCTTCAAATACCACGTAAACGTCTTTGCTGGCGGCCACCTTGGATTCAGTCGCTGCCGGAACGATCGGCTGTTGTGATTGATTGCACGCGACTAGAAAAAGCGTTACCAAGGTAGCACTGACGCTGACCAGCGCAATCATCGTGGTGAAGAAGAAGCGGCGGGTTTTCATTATTTTCTCCACTTGCGGGGATTAGGGTCTTCCGTAAGCAGCAAACGACGCCCAATAGTAAGGATGAGCCGTGTGTGGGTTCAATAGCACTTTCAGCGAGGTCAGGCGGGTTGCATTGGAGACAGGTTGTCCGGACAGAACGGAGTGATAAAAGCTGTCCGTAAATGCTGACGCTTCGACAGAATCCACAGCCCAGCGGCTGGCAACGACGTGGGGCACTCCAGAATTTTGGAGAGCACCGGCAACGCTGTCAAGTCCCCGCGAACCAGCTTCGCCAGAATCGGTGCTGCAGGCGGCGAGAACAGCCAATTGCATATTCTGCAAATCAAGATTGCGCAAAGCAGAGGCGTCCAGAAGAACGGGAGCGACAGTGCGCACGTCTCCACTCTCCAGCATCAAACCCGTACCGTTGGAGGTGGTGATGGCATGTCCCGCAAAATGAAAAATCGCTGCTGCCGGGAGCGCTTTCGCTATCGCACCTAGGGTTGCTTCCGAACCTTTGAGTTCGCGTGGGGAACGAAAATCGCTCGCAACCATGTCTGCTCCAGCGGCAACGTTCGGAAGAGCGAACAGGCCGGTATCTGGCGACGAAGCCGCACTGCCTACGATCACGGCGGGCATGTCGGGTGAGATAGCCATTTCGGGGTGCATAACCTCTTCCGCGTAGGAACCCGGCGAGTGGACGATGGGTGCGCGCTCGATCAGATAGTGACCTTTTGCATCTATTAGCGCTTCGAAAGGCAGCCGGGCTAGAAACCCTTCGCTCTCGATCGCCAGCGTGCGCTTGGGATCTAAGTTTTGTTCAACCGGAGCAATAAGCCGCGAGTATAACGTCTGACTATCGCGGCGCAACGCGCTCAAGTCGGAGCGTGGATCCGAACACTGGGCATAAAAATTGGTTGCCAGATCCTGCAACTCTTCCTTCAACTCCTGTGGCGATTTCGGAATCCACTTCGCGCTCACACCACGGTTGTCATAGACCCAAATGGCGAGGCCGTCGGGCAGCACTCCATAAGCCAGTACGGTTTGGTCGGAAAGCAGCGGAAGCAGAGAAGAGAGCCGGGACGGATCAGGCAGCGCTTGCGATAGTTCAGGAATCTGTGAGGCCGCGTGCCCACGCCTACCGGCGCGTTGCGGCGCGCCCAGGTACCACTCAAACATATCGAGCGCTTCCTGTTCGCGACCCTGAACCAGTTCGGCTTCGGCGAGGCCCAGGTATATCGGTGCCGCGTCTTTGCTCCAAGTTGTCCGACTCCCTTCCGAATTCAGAGAGTTCAGATTTTGCTCGGCTAAGCTTAGCGCCGCACGGAAAGCCTGTTCGGCCTCCGCTGGATGATGACTTCGGAGCTGCACTTCGCCCAATGTGGAGTAAAAAAGCTGCGCAAGGTAATTATTGGAAAGTTGCCGCACCTCTCCTTGGACATGAGTCAAACGGGCTAGAGCCTCAACGAAATAACTTTGATGCGCCTCGACCTGGGCGCTCAAGATCTCGCTGTGGAGTCTGGCTGTCCGAAGAGCTGCCGTCTGCGGCGCGGTTGAATAAAGCCGAATGGATTCCTCATACTGACGCTCGGCCACCTCGGCCTGATGGGCCGCAGTGGCCGCTCTGGCCATCCCGCTGTGGGCGTCAGCGCGTAACCTTGGATCTTCGGCAGCATCGATCGTGGCCACGGCTTCGCGCCAGATGGCCAGCTGCAGATTGGGCTGACCCACCATATCGGCAATGCGAACCCCTTGGGTGTACAGATTGTAGCCTCGCATTGGTGGGAATTGTTCCGACCAATAACGATCCAAACCGATGTAGATTAGTTTCCAGCTGCCTTCCAGGTCGCCAGTTTCGAATTTGCTGTCCGCAAGAAAGCCCAGCGCCCGCAGATAAAGAGCTCCGTAACCGGCCTGCCGCGCACGTTCCTGAGCTCGAACTGCTGCCCTCTCATATGCGCCTAGATTGCTCATCAGTCCCGAGCACACGCCCTCTTCTAATCCGAGTTGAACCTGCACCCAGGGATAGGAATAATTTCGGAGCTCCGCCGCCACAGTCACGGAGCGACGTCGGCAGTCTTCGCTTCGTCTCGTCATCTGAGCCGCGAGAACTTGTTCGAATTGTGAGCGCAGCACGCCCGCCATGTTGCCCGTAACATGAAATAATTTTTCGGCAAGCTCAGCTTGTTGCCGAGAGACGTCATAGTTGCCGCCGTCATTGGCTGCTACAGTGCGGGCAAGCGCGGTTGCTGCTTGCGAGAAATGTGGTGAGGTAGATCCGAGTAGAAGATCAGAGAGCCACTGGTCGCCGTGTTGCCGCCTGGTCAGGTCCGCCAAAAAAAAAAGCGCCTGCGAGGCGTTTGGATCGACGCCAGTGTTGGTTCCGGGAGAGTCGTGGTTTTCAGGAAAGGCCTGGGGCAACCAGGAGCGGACGGCTTCGTGCAGATATTCTTCGATGCGCTCGTCCACCTGGGAGACGAGGTCTGCGCTGGCCGACATGGCTGCGATCTGGCTGGGAGAAAGCAGCGGCGTTGCCTTACTCTCATGCGCTTTTAGTTTTTCCCGCACTGCATGAGCGCGCTTGCGGGCCTCCTCCGCCCACTGCGAGTTTGCATCCACGTGCAGGTAATGGTTCCAGTCATCAAGAGCCTGCTGATATAAGAACTGATGCTCCGCGGCAATGGCGCGATTAAAAAGAGCGACGGGATCGTCGGGGCTCAGCTGCAGAGCCTGGCTCAGGTACTCATAAGCAGCGCCCAAGTCTTCTTTACGGTCCGCCTGCTGGGCGCGCTGGAAGTGTGCGGTGGCGAGATCGATGAGTAGAGCGGGCGAATGCGGGTCCAACTGCTGGGCGTGGCGCAAAGTTTCTACGGCCGCGTCGTACTTGCCTTCGAGCACGTCCGCCTGCGCCTCGGCCCGGAGCCAGGAAGGATCGGCAGGATGAGATTCGATTTGGCTGGCAATCAGGGCTTCCGCTTTTAGCAGCGCTGGTGGGCGGTTGGTAAAGGAGGAGTCCGGTCCGAGCGACACACGCAGAGGCGCATAGTTTGCGCCTGCGATTCTGAGTTCCAGGGTGCGTTTCTCGGTGTAGGCAAGGGCGAGTAATTTGCCGGCAGTGGCTGGCTGGTTCCTATGAACTGCTACCCACCATCCCACGGCAATCACGGCCAGCAATGTGGCTCCTGCCGTCGCTATACGAGGTACGGACAACCACTTCTGCCACCACGGTGCAGGCTCCGGATCCAGCCGCGTGCGCGAAGCTCCGGTGATGCGCCGGGCGAGTTTTTGCTGCCACTCTGTTTGCGCGCTTGCCAGGGTTGCAATATACCGGCGTTCGGCCGCGGTCATCTCGCCATTCAGGTTGATAAACTCGGCGACGGCTGCGCGCAACAATGGACCACAATGATCACAGCGGCTGGCGTGTTCAACATAGACAAGCGTCTGGTCGGGCGATGTCACGCCGCCCGAAATCTCGCGCCAAACTTCAGCGCTTGGGCAATCGTTGTGGGGCAGTCCAGGCTCAGCTTTCGAATTCTTCAGTTGACGATCGAGTTGACGATCCAGCGACGACAAGTCGTCAAATTGCTGCCGGCAAGTCGTACAGGCGACGAGATGAGGATGTTTATCCACAACGTTCAACGGGAATTCCGTCTGCTGACGAGATTCCTCGAGCAATCTCGCAAGTTCGGCTGCGTTGATATGCTCGTTGGGATTCGCTTCCAAAATCAACTCCCTATTCTTTTAGAACGATTTTGTCGGTTCAGAACCTTCACTTCACGGTGCGGAGCTGAACTGATCATGTGACTCCGGATCATGGCTGACAGGCGCATGAGCACGCTTTCCACCCCTTCGGTGGTTAGCCCGATCGAGGGGATGGCTGCGATTTCGCTGGCGGTAAGTCCCTGGCGGTGGCGCAACCAGAAAATTGCGCGTTTTCTTTCCTGATCTTTCCCGGCGGTGACCAGCCTCAGAATCCTGTCGATATGTTCGAGTTGCACGCGCTGGCTTACCGCTTCAAAGCTGTCGGGGAGATTTGTTTTCAGCTCGACTTTGAAAGGCTCCGCTGCCGGGTCGCCGATGGCGATGGTTTGAACTGCACCACGCTTTACAGCCAGCGCACCCTTGAAGTGGTCATGGACAACATTAGCGGCAACCACCTTCAAGAATCCATAGATGGAGTCCTGACGCCGCGGTTGAAATGATCGCAGCAAACGGCAATCGCCCTCGCAAAGTTTTAAGTAGGTATCCTGGATCAAGTCGTCCAGTTGAGCGCGAGACGGTTCGCCCCACTGGCGGGCAGTCCTTAGCACGGTGGCGGCGATCACTCCATGAAATCGACGGAGGAACTCTGACCATGCCCACTCATCTTTCGAGCCAGCACACGCTCTTACCAATTCCGTAGACGAAAACTCCGCGAAGGGCGCCAAGTAACCACTCCAAGTGGAGCGGATTTTACAACAATTTTGCTACAAGTATCGTTAAAAGATCTAAGTATGAATAAGCAACCGCTAGAGTGCTGGCATGTATTGAGCATGACAAATCGCAGAACCATTTTAACTGCGTTGGTCTATGTATGTTGATTTTTTGTCTACTATGACTATGCCAGCAGTTTCGCTGCTTCTTTCGCATAGTAAGTCAGGATCATGTTCGCCCCTGCGCGACGGATACAGACTAGCGACTCCATCATTACGCGCTCCCGGTCGATCCATTGATTGCGGGCTGCGGCTTCGATCATCGCGTATTCTCCCGATACCTGATATGCCGCCAAGGGCAGATCGAAACGTTGCCGGGCCGTGGCAATTACGTCGAGGTAGGGCATGGCCGGCTTCACCATAATCATGTCCGCGCCTTCTTCGATATCCAGTTCGATTTCGCGCATCGCCTCGCGCATGTTTCCGGGGTCCATCTGGTAGGAACGCCGATCTCCGAACTGCGGCGTCGAATCGGCTGCCTCGCGGAATGGCCCATAGAAACCGGAAGCGAACTTCGCGGCATAAGAAAGAATCGGCGTATTTTCGAAACCCGCAAGGTCGAGTGCCCGGCGAATCGCACCGACCCGTCCATCCATCATGTCCGACGGAGCGATGATGTCCACGCCCGACCGCGCCAGCGAAACCGACGTACACGCCAGTAACTCCAGGCTCGCGTCATTGACGATTTCATACTCCCCGGCAGCCGGCGGTGCCGCGGCAGCCGCACCCAGCGATTGTGGCCCGGCGTTCGTTTTCACAATGCCGCAATGCCCATGCGACATGTATTCGCAGAGGCAAACGTCGCCTATGGCCAAAACATCCGCCACTTCACTTTTGATGGCGCGAGTTGCCTTCTGGATGATGCCATCTTCTGCCCAGGCGCCAGTGGCCACTTCATCCTTCTTTTCCGGCAGCCCAAACAAAATGACCGACAGGATTCCCAGAGCACGGATTTCCCGTACTTCTTTCACTGCCTCATCGATCGAAAGATTGAAAACTCCCGGCATGGAGCGCACTTCTTTACGGATTCCCATACCTGGGCAGATGAACAGGGGATAAACCAGAGACTCGGGGGTAAGCCGGGTCTCGCGCACAAGGGAACGCAGGCTTTCAGTGCGTCGCAAACGACGCAAGCGGTTGGCGGGGAATGCCATGACAGGGCAATTCTAGCAGTTATTGCCGTACGAACCATCTGAGCGTTACTTCAGTAACCTATGGTAACCACGTGGTGATCTAAACAGATTGTTGAGAACGTCATATGATTGAAAGCGGTGTCTAAACGTCACATCTCGATGCTCCTTTGGGGAGTTGGGGTACTGGTGGCATTCGCCCTAGCGCCGGTCATGTTTCCCAATCCTCGGTTTCGCGTGGCCATGGGGGACCTGGTCCCGCTGCTGGTGATTAGCGCCGCCTTTGTCGTCTCCATTCGAAATGCTTTCGACAGTCGTGGGCATACGCGCTTGTTTTGGAGCCTGGTCGCAGCAAGCATGGCGATGTGGTGTTTCAGTCAGTCATGCTGGGCGTGGTATGAGGTAGTGATCAATCGCCATCCACTGCCGGATCCTTTCCCCGGAGACATTGTTCTATTCCTGCATGTTGTCCCGATCATGGCGGCCGTCGCGATTCGTCCCCATCAGGCCGACGAGCGTGAGGGGATGCTGCCGAGCGCATTGAACGTGCTGATTCTGCTGGTATGGTGGGTCGTCGTCTATGCCTTCTTCGTTTTCCCAGAAGAATACCTTGTCATCAATGTTCAGGTGTACAGTGCGCGCTGGGACTTACTTTATCTGGTCGAAGGGGTGATATTGATTATCGTGTCAGCCTCGGCGTTCTTCACCAGTTCGGGAGCCTGGCGTGAACTTTATCGCAACATTTTTTTCGCCAGCGCGCTGTACACATTTTCCGCAGAGGCTATGAATTCCGCCCTATCCCGCGGGCGCTACCAGACTGGCGGAATCTATGACCTTCCATTTCTCGCAGCTGCGTTGGGGTTTCTCTGGGCGGCCATCTCCGGAAGGCGCTGCCTTCGCGATACTCAGATGGTGCCATCGATCATGCGTGCCAGTCGCCCGATCGCTCCTCAACTCGCGAAATTCGCCTTGCTTTCCCTCCCCGCCATGGGATATTGGGCACTATTCTTGAGCCATGACCAGCCTTACTTGCGCCAGGTTCGTTTCGCCGTGGCGATGGCCGGTGTTGCCCTGCTGGCCTTCGTCGTTTTTCTGAAACAGCATCTGCTGGACCAGAGGCTTCTGCAGTTGCTCAAACATTCGCGGAGGAGCTTTGACAACCTTCAGCGGCTGCAGGGACGAGTGATCCAGCAAGCCAAGTTGGCTTCGCTTGGAGAACTGGTCGCGCTCGCCGCTGGCGAACTCGAGTTTCCGCTCTCGGCCATCCTGAGCAGTTCCGAACGCATGGCCGCCAGCAGCAATCTCAGCCGCGAGCAGCTTTCCAACGCGCAGAAAATCGGTCAGCAGGCCCGGCGCACTCGCGAACTCGTCGCTGATCTGCTCAGTTTCGCCCAACAGACTCCGGGCGAAAAAAATCCTCTTGAACTGAAGCCTCTTTTACAGCGCGCGGTCCAAATGGAAGGTTTCAAGCTCGAAAATAGGAAGATCTCTCTGACCGTAGAGAGTCAAGATCCGTTGCCTCGGGTGCTTGGCAACCCCAACCAGCTCTTGCAGGCATTTCTTCAGATTGTGGAGAATGCCGTGGACGCATTGCAGGAAATCGGAGGCGGGCGTCTGCAAGTCTCACTCTGGCGCGAACAAAGTGAATTGATCGTCCAGTTTGCCGATTCCGGCCCAGGCCTGCGCGATCCCGAGCGCGTGTTCGATCCTTTTTATACTACCAAGCCGGTCGGCAAAGGCACTGGTCTTGGACTCAGCGCCACGTACGGCGTAATCCAAGATCATAAAGGGCAAATCACCTGCTACAACCGCCCTGAAGGCGGAGCAGCATTTGAAATCCGCCTTCCAGCGCTCAAGGGCACTCTGGCGGAAGCCGCCCGCGCCTGAACTTGTTGAAAAACCCCACGCAACTGGTGTCCATACAAGTGGAGGTCGATCATCACCTCGATCATGCAACTTTAACGCTGAGTTCCGTGCCGTTCTTGATCGGCAGGGTCACGGAGATGAAGCCATTGGCTGGATCGCGGATAAAGTCAAGAAAATCGGGCTCAGCATTGTCGTTCATGACATAGCCGCCAACGCGAAGTTGCGGAGCCACGATCTTAATAACCTGAAGCGCGAGCGAGGGGCCTTCATCGAGCGGCCAACCGTCAATCAGCGCGAAGTCAACCAGACCTCCGAGATCGCGCAGTGTCTGCCGGGCATCGCCCCCACGAATTTCCGCATAGTTGGAGAGTCCGGCATCCGCGAGGTTGCGCCTGGCGGTTGCGACTTTCGCCGGGACGAGTTCAGACCCGATCACGGTACCGCCGCCATTGTCGCGCATGGCTGCCGCGAAATAGAGGGTCGACATGCCGACCGAGGTCGCGAACTCGGCCACGCGCGTTGCACGCATGCCGCGGCAGAGGAGATAGATCAGGTCACCCTGTTCAGGGTGGATGGAAAAGCCATAGTTGGCGTAGTCATACGGATCGTGGCTATCTGCTGGGTTGTCTTTCGGACCGCCGGTTGCCGGACGACGCCGTTCCGCTTGTAGCCGCTCGATCACTGCCAGAATACGGGCATCCCGAATCGTGCTACTCAAGTTGGTATGTTCCGCAAGTTCGTTCTGCATAAATCAAGCCTCCTTCGGTTTGTCGGGTTGCGACGGCGCTGCCGCATTTGCGAGGATCTCGGCCGTAGCGCGATCAAGGATTTTGACAATGCGTCGCGCCTCGTCGGGATCGCAACCGCGTTTGCGATGGAGTGCGTGCTTGAGAGCATGGCGTGCGCGGTGAACCTCATCGGAGGCGCCGGCGTCAAAATCGCCAACTCCGGCAAATGCCTCGCGGACCTGATCCATCCGTCCGCCGATGCGCGACAGAGCGTCGAGAATCGCTTCGGCGTTCACGCGATTGGCAGCGAGATGCGTCTGACCCTCAGCCGTAATGCTATAAAGCTTTCGCGTCCCCTGCTGCTCCACGCTCGCGTGCCCGATCTCATTCAGATAGGTGAGTGCTGGATAGATCACGCCCGGACTAGGAGCGTAGAATCCGCCCGAACGCTCTTCGATGGTTTTAATGAGCTCATAGCCATGAGCCGGACGCTCAGCGAGGAGCGCCAGGATGACGAGCTGGATGTCAATCGCGTCGAGCTTTCGCCCTGCCGGAAAATCGCCGCCACTAAAGCCGCCCATGAAGCCAGGGGTCCCATGGCGGAATCCTTGTCGTCCGCGATGACGGCCGAAGCCGCAGACGAAATGCATTGAAGAGTCTTGGTAATAATTGGTTTTAAACATGTCTTACACTATATCGTAAGATATATCGAGAAGCAAAACAATTATCTGCACACTCTATCTGATTTGGCTCGAACTGGATCTAACCCATTCTATCCAATACTTTGTCTCTGCTTTTTAAGCTTTAGCCCGCGGGCGAAACTTCATCCTCCGCTCGCCACGATTGCATCCGCCACTCGTGCCGCCTCCACGGCAAACTTCACATCATGGGTCCGAATAATGTGGGCACCTTTCAAAATCAAGGCTGTTTCGGCAGCCAGCGTTCCGTAAAGCCGCTCTGCAATCCCCGCATCCTTGCCGTCACGCGCGAGCGCTCGCCCGATAAATGATTTGCGCGACACACCCGCCAGCAGCGGAAAGCCTGTCTGCTGTAGTTCGGCGAAGTGCGCCAGCAGGGGATAATTTTCTTCTAGTCGTTTTCCGAATCCAAATCCTGGATCCAGCACCACGCGATCACGCTTGATCCCTGCCAGTGCCGCCGCCTCGGCCCACTGCCGCAAATCACGTTTGATCATCAGCACCGGATCGCCAATCGGTGGCAGCGATCGCCACTCTTCCGGCCGTCCACGGGTATGCATCAGCACCGCTCCGACTTTGAGTTCCGCCAACGTTTTCGCCATCTTTTGATCCCACCGAAAGCCGCTGACATCATTCACAATTTCCGCTCCGAGTTCCACTGCGGCGCGCGCGACACTCGCCTTGTAGGTATCGACACTCATTACCGCAGTAGGTCGTCGCCGCTTCAAATCCCGCACCACCGGTAGCACGCGCTTGCGCTCTTCTTCTTCGGAAACAACCTCGGATGTTCCGGGCCGCGTCGATTCTCCGCCCACGTCAATGATGGTTGCGCCTTCATCGAGTAGCTGCTCGGCGCGGGCCACGGCCTTCTCGGCGTCGACGTAAAGTCCGCCGTCGGAAAAGGAGTCGGGCGTTACATTCACGATGCCCATGATTAGAGTTCGTCGCCCTAACTCGAGTGCTCGAGTGCCCAGGTTCCACTGAAAAATCGCTCGCATATTGCCGCTATTCTAGACCGCAGGCCTTTTTTTCGGGTGTTACAATCCACTGCAATGATTCGCCGGCAACCAGTTGCGCGTCTTCTCTCTATCGTGCTTCTGGTGGTCGCGCAGACCCTGGCCGCACCCACCAAACCAGTAAAAGGACCGTCGCTCCAGGATCGTATTGCCGCCGTGCTCGGTGCTCCGGATCTTGCCCATGGTTTTTGGGGAATCGAAGTGGTTTCATCCGCAACCGGTGAAACGCTATACGCCCAAAACGCCGACAAACTCTTCACTCCAGCATCGAACACTAAGCTCTTCACGACGGCAGCCGCACTCGCCCTAATCGGTCCCGACTACAAATTTCGTACCACCGTTGAAACCACCGGAACGCTCGATCGCTACGGCCGCCTTAATGGAGATCTCGTGCTCGTCGGCCACGGAGACCCTAATCTCTCGGGACGTGAGCTTCCGTACGATCTAAAAACTCAGCGCAACGACGATCCTATTCAAGCTCTCGAAGCGCTCGCCGATGAGCTGGTGCAAAAAGGTGTGAAATTCATCGACGGCGATATTGTGGCGGATGACTCGTACTTCGCCTTCGAACGCTACGGTGAAGGTTGGAGTCAGGATGATTTGGTTTGGTCCGACGGCGCTCCAGTCTCGGCCCTAACCATTAACGACAACGTCGTTTTCGTAAACATTCTGCCCGCTGACCGCCCGGGCGAAAAAGCTTTTGTCAGCATTAAACCTTTTGCCGATTACTATCGCCTCGACAATCGCATCATCACCACTCCTGCCGGAACCGGGCGTAAGTTTTTCGTCAACCGCGAGCCCGGATCGATGGTTCTCACGCTGTGGGGCAATATGCCGGTCGACGACACCGGCACCAATGAAGCCTTGGCCATTGACGATCCGGCGGAGTTCGCCGCCGTGCTCTTCCGCCAATTACTCGAGAAGCGCGGCGTTGTAATCTACGGACACCAGCGTACCCACCACACTGAACTTTCCAGCCTCTCGACTTTAAGTGTGACCACCATTGCACCGTCGCACGGAGGCAGCGATGGCCAATCAGATTCAGCGAAAGCGAACCAGCCCGTAACGCTCGCGAGTTACGAATCGAAGCCGCTGTTGCAGGATATCCGCGTAATCAACAAAGTCAGCCAGAACCTGCATGCGGAAATTCTGTTGCGCCTTTTAGGACGCGAACGCGGCAACGCTGGAACCATTGAGGGCGGCCAAGAAGTTCTCAAAGGATTTCTGACTCAGGCCGGAATCTCGGACGAACAATATGTTTTCTATGATGGCTCGGGACTCTCACGACAGAACTTAGTAACTCCTCACGCCATTGTCCAGTTACTACGATATTGCTCGATGCAACCCTGGGGAGCGGAATATAAGGCGACACTCCCAGTTTCGGGTATCGATGGCTCGCTCTCCGATCGGTTCAGCGCGCTGAAGCTGCAAAATCGCGTCATGGCGAAAACCGGCTCGCTGGGCGGAGTAAAGGCGCTTTCGGGCTACACGACAACAGATTCAGGGCAAGCGGTTGTTTTCTCTATCCTCTCGAATAATTTCAATATTCCCGCGAAGCGCGTTACGGACGCGATTGATGATTTAGTGCAGGCGATAGTCGACGACACTCCGGAAAAGCGCCAGGACACTCGGAAGTAAGACGGGTTGCCTGAATTTCAATAGCGACACAACGGCGCTCCCGCCGGAGAGATTGCGTCGCAACCAAGTCGCGCCCCGACGACATGGCCTGTTGGCGACCCCTATGCAGCCTTTTTCAAAACGCTAGGCATTTCTTTACCAGCGAAATCGCGGGCGCGGAGCTCCGAGGCGATGGAGATCAAGAAGCACACTACTCCGACCTCAAACAGATTCCGCTGCGACAATTCCATATTCGCAAACAGCGTCTTGGCGATGTTGAGATGCACCAATCCGCCACATACCAGCGCAATCCAACCGGCATAGTAGGTAACTCTTCCAATTAACTGCAGACGATCGAAATGACCCATGGCAAAACCCTCCCGGTAAAACAGAGTACGAGCGTGCTCTAAAACGGGGGAGTTAGTGAGCGGCGGAATTATACCCCGATTCACTGGGCCTGCAAGTGTTATCTTTTTTAGGGCAAGACATCGAGTGAGACATCCATAATTGAGACACGCAGGAGGGGCTGCGAATGCTGGCTTCGAGCAAGGTAATTGGCTTCGTTCCTACCAAAGATTCAGCGAAAGCAAGAGACTTCTACGAAGGTAAGCTAGGGTTTCAATTTGTCAGTGACGACATGTTTGCTCTAGTCATGCGCGCGGGTGAAACCATGATCCGAATTGCTAAGGCCAAGGATTTCACGCCAGCGCCATTCACCGTGCTCGGCTGGGAAGTCTCCAATATTGAAGAAATGGTGGCGTGGCTCCAGAAACGAGGAGTCGCCTTTGAAAAGTACCCATGGGTCAGTGACAAAGAATTGGGAATCTGGAGAGCGCCCACAGGCGACAAGGTCGCGTGGTTCAAAGATCCCGACGGAAATGTTCTCTCCGTCAGCCAACATAAGTAAAGGCGTAGAGCGAGCCTAATTCTGTCCGCGCGTTTTCCGTTTAAGCCACTAAAGAAATGCCTGCCAAACTGGCAGGCCCCTAGAACAGCAAGCGTCAGCCGAAAAAGTTGTTATTTATTTACTTTCTCCACGACTTGGCCCATTTTTTCATAAGGTGTGCACTTGTCGGGAGGAGTGAAGAGAGCTTTGTCGGGAGTACCCAGTACGATATCGCGGTAAACGGCCGTGTATTTGTGTGGTGGAATCGCCGTTTCAATTTTCACGGGAATACCCTTGAGATCCTGCGCCTCCCACACCGTGGCCTCGATGGTTTTGCCGTCAGGCCTGGTCACCACGACCTTTTCAATCTTGCTGGGGTGACCCTCGACGACCTCTGTGCCTGCCGGGGTGCGCACGACATTGGTGCCGTTCAGCAGTTCCAAAGGACTGGGAAGCATTTTGACCTGTTCAGGCCGCAACACAACGCACTGATGGCTGCCATCAGGATACGTGGTCAGGTTGTAGATCTTGAAGGGCGTATAGAGGGTCGACCAGGCAGCGCTCCGCTCCATCCGCACGCTTGTACCCGAGCGATTTACCTTCATGGGGATTTCGACATTCGCCAGAAGGACCTGTGTGGCCGAGAAGTCGGGGTAATCCCAGGGAGCCACGTTATTCTGTGCGTGCAGAAGAGTTGCGGACAATATTAGCGCGAGAACCATGGTCGCAACGATTTTCCCGATGCTTACAGACTGCTTCATTACGTTCTCCTTATTCGGTGAACAAATCTGATTCGACAAAAATATGTACACATGGAATCACGAGCCCTTTGCTGAAAGCAAGCGCGGTGAGATGAAGCGCCGGGATACATACGCGTCCGTTTCCGGCCACCGGCACACAACGGCTCTTGCCGCTCAGAGCTAAAAAAGAGGCCCCGCGAGCAGGGCCTCTTCTCACTCCGCGATCAAATCAACCGCGGAAAAAGCACAACTTACTTGCCGAGCAGACCGAGCGGGGTTCCCACTCCTGTGCACTCGTCATAGGATGCTACGACTGCCGGACCACCGTTCGAACCCTTCGTTACATCGTAGAAGTTCTTCTTGTAATCCGTATAAGTCGCCAGCTGGCTGTAGATCAGGTTGTTTTCCTCGGTGTTGAAATAGTCGTCTCCACCGGTGATTGGGGTCAGGAAAACGGTTCCCAGCCGGTTGTTCGCCCGGTTGATGATGCTGGCCAGCGACGGAGAGGAAACACTGGTGCCTCCGACTTCGAACCAGCCGCCGTTATACCCCGAGTAGACGTAGACGCCGCTGTTGGGATCGGCATTGAACGACAGATCGGGTGTGACGCGATTGCTTTGCCCAAACATCGGGTACTGGAAGTTCGCCCAAGGTCCCATGTTGCCGCCTGTGAATCCCGTGACATACGTTTCCTGCGAGCTTACGCCGCCACCTGCGCCGCTCCAGCAACCCTGATATGAGTAATGACCGTTTGTCGCAAGACGATAAACCGAAGTGCCGCCCGCGGAAATCACCCAGGGATTGCCGCTAGGATAACCGGTGGTGGCACCTTCATAACCGTCATCGCCGGAGGAAGCGAAGCCTTGGATGTGAGTTTTAAATCCAGTGGCGCCAACGTAATTCCAGTCGGCGAAGAACGGATCGTCGCTGATCTGACCTGAGAACTCACCGCCTTGCCAGCTGTTGGTAACCTGTCCGCCTGCCGGGTAGTTGTCTACGATGTAGTTGAATGCAACCTGCTCAGCATAGAAGAGATCGGTATTGGAGTTGGAGCAAGCTTCGACCAGGATAATCGCTGCGTTCGGAGCAAAGACGTGCGCCCACTCGATATCGAGCGACTCTTCGAGCGCCCAACCCGCATTTGCCGGAGGCGTTTTGCAGTCCCCGTTTCCATTGGCATAGATCTTGGTGAAGCTCGTCGCAGCCAGCGGCCATTGAGCGTTGAAGGTAGTGACGTCGCTTGCCGCATCCGGATTGTCGTAAGCGTCGACGATGGCGATAGCGCCATACCCTGCAGCGCTCGGACCGCCGCCATTTACGTTTGGTATGCATCCAGTGCTAGTGGGGCTCTTCACATAGATGCAGCCCATCGAATTCGGCGTCTCCACCGTTTGTTCATAGCTAACCTCTGGGTTGACGCCCTCCAATGACCGCAGGACTGTCGGGTTAACGCCGTCGACGCTGCGCAACAGGTATGTGGTGTGAGCAAAGCCGGACGGCGCTTTGTCAGTCGCTGGGGTGACAACTTTTCCGGCTTGTTCCGCGCGGGGGACCAACTCTTGCTGCGAAGCCCTGTGCGTGCTGCCTTCTTGCGCCACTGCTACGGCGCCAAGAGCGATGATCGCTGCCAATCCTAGAACCTTGGATCCCTTCATAAGTAACTCTCTCCTTAGAATTTTGTCTAACTCAGACGTTAGGGGTTAAGTGGGTGAATGTTTTGAAACAAACCTCTCGGACGCGCTGCCCTCGGCTCCCTTCAGAACTACGCCGAGCTGTTCGAGTGGCTGTTCCAGTGGCCCTTGCGAAATTCGGTTCACTTTCTAGGTTCAAATTCTGCATGCGGTCGGCCTCCGGTTCGGATGCCTTCAGCTGCCCCAAGTTGCCCATAGCTCCGCATCGTCGGAGGAAGCATAGAACTCCGATGGACTTTGTTGGGAAGAACTTAGGACGCCGGTAATCCAACTGGCAGTCGCGAAAATGCGAACCAGACAGAGAATCGCCGTCTCAGTTACTCACTAGCAGAACTACTTTTCAGGGAAGTTTTACTTCTACGACGAGAGCCTATGGATGTTCGGCCCCCAGATTGACGAGAGTATGTATCAAGCCAGTTTTGTTGTCAAGAACGAAATCGCGTAGCCCGCAAGAATTTTTTGGATGCAATATCTTTCACCTTGTCCCAACAATTTTGCGCCGCGCAACAAACAGTTGCAAATTTACTACGTTGATCCGGCGGCAAAATGTGGCATGCGGCACTCACCCCAAAATTCCCATCTTCTTTCCCACGCGTTGTAATACTTCGAGCGCCTGCTGCAATTCTTCTTTCGTGTGCGTGGCAGTCATAATGGTTCGTATGCGCGCCTTGCCTTCGGGGACGGTGGGAAATGCTATGCCGGTTCCGAGCACTCCTTCTTTGAAAAGTTCGCGGGAGAAATCCATGGTCAGGCGTCCGTCACCAATGATGATGGGCGTGATCGGCGTTTCGCTGGCGGGAGTGGTTTGGCCTCCAATGTTGAACCCGAGCAGGCCGAGCTCTTTTTTCCAGAAGCGAGTGTTCGCCCAGAGCTGCTCCATCCATTGCGGTTCGGTTTCCAGGACATCGAAAGCCGCGATGCAGGTTGCGGCAACCGATGGTGGATGCGAGGTCGAAAATAGAAACGGGCGCGCGCGATGATAAAGAAAGTCGATGAGATCGCGTGTGCCGCAGACGTATCCTCCGAGAGCGCCGATTGCCTTTGATAAGGTTCCAACCTGAATATCGACACGCCCGTGCATGCCGAAATGATCAATGGTTCCTCGTCCCTGGCGACCGAGGACACCGGAGGAGTGCGCGTCGTCGACCATCATGATCGCGCCATATTTCTCAGCTGCCTCGCACAACCCCGGCAACGGGCCAATGTCGCCGTCCATTGAAAAGACGCCATCGGTGATGAGCAGTTTTTTCCCCGGCTCATTCTTTACGCTGGCGAGTTGCTCTTCGGCGTGGGCTGCGTCTTTGTGACGGAAGACGAGAATTTTCGCTCGCGAGAGACGGCAGCCGTCGATGATCGAAGCATGATTGAGTTCGTCGGAGATGATGAAATCGTCTTTGCCCAGAAATGACGAGACCGTTCCGGCGTTTGCCGTGAATCCAGACTGGAAAACCACACAGGCCTCGACGTTCTTAAAGCGCGCGATCTTCTCTTCGAGTTCCATGTGGATTTTCATGGTGCCCGCAATGGTGCGGACGGCGCCAGATCCGACACCATATTTGCGCGTGGCGTCAAGCGCCGCTTCGCGTAGTTTGGGATGCGTCGTGAACCCAAGATAATTATTCGAAGCTAGATTGATGACGCGCTTGCCGTCGAAAGTGCAGAGCGCCGCCTGTTCGTCATCGAGCACGCGTAGTTTGAAGTGCGTGCCTTTTGCTCTGAGCTCGTCGAGTTGGTCGGTTAGGAATGAGAGCGGATTGGTACGAGTTGCAGTCGGCATGGATGGTACCTCGGAACAGTTCTATCGCGTTATAGTCTACAACCACCTCGAGTGGTTGAGTTGATCCGGTGAAGTAGCTCACCTCCTCAGAAGTGGTGCGTCTATTTTTGCCGAGCCGATGGGAGGCTACCCATGATGTCAGGTTCGATGATCTCAGAATCGGAATCGATAAGGGGTTCGGCAGTCGAAAGCCCCTCCGTGAAGCGGTGCGGCCCATGGTGACGTAGCAACCGACGTGACGGCTCGGTGCTCACATAGATTCGTGCTTCTTCGGCTGTCCTAGCGCTGCGATCGTTGCCTTGGTGGCTTGCAGATAGTCGACGGGCGCAAGCAGAATTTGCAGTCCGCGCACACCTGCCGAGATCGAGATGACGTCGAAAAGTTCAATCGTCTCGTCCACGAAAACGGGATAGTCGCGCTTAACGGCAAGTGCCGTCACTCCGCCGCGGACGTAGCCGGTCAGCGCTTGCAGCTCTTTCACGAGAACTAATTGAATTTTCCGTTCTCCAGCAGCGACTGCTAGGGCTTTCAGATTTAATTCCTGATCACCGGGGATCGCCGCCATTACAATTCCGTTGCGGTCTTTTCTAGGGTCGGCACGTCCCACCAGCGTCTTGAAAACCTGGCCGGGCGGCAAGCTGATCTTGGCCGCGACCGTTTCTGCGGTGAGATCGTCCGGATCGACCTCGTACTCGCGCAGCTCGTAGTGGATTCCCATTTGATCGAGCAAGCGCACAGCATTTGTTTTCTGAATCGGTTTCACGTGTATAGTGTCCAATCATCAAAAGGAGGTTCTCGTGCGTCTTCTGCTGCATTGGATTCTCAGCGCCATAGCGGTGTGGATCGTTGCCCACATCGTGCCGGGAATTTATGTGAGTGGGCCTAAAGCGGCTTTGATTGCGGCCCTGGTCATCGGTTTGATCAACGCGACTTTAGGTTTGCTGCTCAAAATCCTTACCTTCCCGCTGACGATTTTAACGCTTGGCTTGTTCTGGTTTGTGATTAATGCCTTGATGCTGGAATTGGCGGCATCCCTGGTGAATGGATTCTACGTGAGAAACTTTATCGCGGCTTTGATCGGCGCGGTCATGTTGAGCCTAGTGAGTTCAGTATTGCAGTGGCTGGTTATGCCGAGCAAGAGGGCCAGCTAGTTGTTGTTAAGGAACAGAAGAATTTGATTTTCGCAGCTCGGCGAAGACCTGCTGCACTTGCTGCTGGGTGCCCTCTAAAGATCCGGAGTTGTCGATGACGAAATCGGCGGCTTTGATTTTTTTTTCGTCGGATATTTGGGCTGCCATTCGGCGGGTAACTTCGGCGCGCGCGGCATCTTCTGAAATCGCCATGCGCTGGGCGAAGCGTGCGATGCGCTGTTCAGGGCGGCAGGTAACGACGATCAGACGATCGAAACGTTCAGTCGCGCCCGATTCCAGAATAAGCGCCGCTTCGACGATGGCGATGGCGTTTGGGTCGCGCCGGCCGATTTCTTCCATCCATTTGTTCTCGTATTCGATCACGGCGGGATGCACAATTTCGTTCAGTTCTTTGACTCGGGGAGAGGCGCCGCCGAACGCAAGTGCGGCCAGACGGGAACGGTTGATGCTGGCGTCAGCATTTAGGATTTCGCGGCCGAACTGATGGACTACTTCGTTGTAGATCGGCAGGCCAGGTTGCATGAGGGAGTGGGAAACGGCATCCGCCTGGATGAGATGTGCGCCGAGTTTGACGAACATCTCGCCAACGACGGATTTGCCGCTCGCGATGCCGCCGGTGAGGCCGAGTCTCAGCATGAGTGCTAACGGCTCTGATCTTCGATGCTCGATTTCTACTTCGCAGCTCCCAGATTTTTCAGCACTTCTTCCGCATAATAATTCGTAACTTTGGCATCGTCGCGAAGAGTCTCATAATATGCAGCCTTCAATAACTGTTCTCGCCGATCGCGCAATTGCTGGCGAATGGCCTGCTGCACTCGCGGATCATTCAAATCTCTTTGACCCGCAGGTTCCTTAGCGATCAGCTTCACGATCATATAAGCAGCGGCCTGATGATTAGTGGGATTGATGATCGGAATTACAGGCGTATATTGTCCGGGCTTCAACTTCATCACGGCATCGCGGGTTGCCGGATCTGCGTTCTTGAGTGCCGATTCAGGGGCCATTCCTAAATCGCCGCCGTTGTTGCTGGTCTCTGGGTCTTCGGAGTAATTCATGGCCATAGTGGCAAAATCATCGCCGCTGTCGAGATGGTTTGCGATCATTTCAATTTTCTTACGCGCCTCGGTGTCATTTTGTGCTTTGCTGTTCTGGAGATTGTGCACCTGACCATTTCCCGAGCCCGAAACCATGATCTTTGCCAAATGATATTGCGCCTCGATCAGATTGAACTCCGCTTTGTGATCGTTGTAATAGCTGGAAACATCCTGGTCGGTGATGTTGATGCGTGAGGTGATTTCCTTGTTCAATACTTTGTCACGGGTGAGCGAGCGCCGCAGATCGCGCTTGAAGTCGTCGAGCGAGATTTTCTTATCTTGCAGACGCTTGTTAAATTCCTCGGCAGTGTAGGGCGACTTGATCTCGTTTAGCTTGCGGTCTACTTCCTCGTCCGTCGCCAGCAGACCGAGCTTTTCAGCGCGTTGCATCAGGATTTCGGTTTCAACCAGTTCATTCAGAATGCTCAGCCGGAGACTCACCGCCTGTTCACCCATCGGCGTCTGATCCGAGCCCGCCGTTTGGTTGGCATAATATTTGTCGACTTCGCTGCGATAAATCTTCCGCCCATTGATCGAAGCCATGACATCGCCCCCGCTGCTGTTGCGACTGCAAGCCGATAGTCCAACCAACAGAAACGCGCTGACCACTACCAGGCCCGCTCGTCCAAAGCAGTTACGATTTTTCAAGTTCTTCCCTCCGCCATAACGGCGCGTCCATCCCATGACTTGCCCAGAACCCGGGCTATCCAAAAACCATTTTCAGAGCGATAACAACTTATTTCGATGATCTCGCGATAGTGCTTGATGCTTACTTCGATGATGCTGCCGGCGTCGTCTTGTCTTCCGCAGCAGGACTGTGCACCGGAGGCGTGACACCGGCATCGGTCAACGCCTGGTCGAGCGCGAGTCGTACATCTTCCGCGGGCACAGCTCCATCGAGCTTCTGTCCGTTTACAAACATCGTTGGAGTGGCATCTACTCCGAGGGCCTCTCCCTCTTTCATCGAGGCGCGCACCGTTTTTTCATCCTGGGCTTTGACACAAGCCTGCAATTTCGGGACGTCGAGATTGTGCTTCTGAGCCTGTAAAGTGGCGAGCTTGTCGAGTTCCGCATTCCGGGCGTCTTGTCCTTTTTGGTCGCTGATCGCGTGCTGATTGCCGTGCAGATAATCGGCGTAATCCCAATAGGCGTCGTTGTTTTGCGCGTTGAGGCAATTAGCGTTCACCGCCGCATGCACCGCCCAGGGATGTATTTCTTCGAGCGGGTAATCCTTGTAGATGAAAAGTACACGGTCGCCATATTCTTTAAAAAGCCCGGGAAAAAGGGTCGAGTGCATGCGGGCACAGAAGGGACACTCGAAATCGTCATAGTTAACGATCGTCACCTTGGCATTCTTATTGCCACGAGTCGGACGCCCGCTCACGTCAATTTTCTTCATGGCCTCAGAGTATGGATCCTGGGTCAGATCCAGTCTTGTCATACGGAGCAACGTCTTGTGGTCGCGGGAGAGCAGGAACTCGAAATCCTTCTTTTGATCGGGGCTGGCAAACGTGACCGTCAATGCATCATAGTTGGGAAACTCACTCGATCGTAGCGACCCCACGATCACCTTGACCTCCGGCGGCAGGGAATACTGCGCTCGTACGTGCCGCTCGACCAGACGCGAGAGATCGGAAGGAACGGCAGGAGTAGAAGTTGGATTAGAAGCAGAAGGCGACTGAGCCGAGCAGCCCAGACAAATCACCAACAAGACAAGAAACGCGCGCCGCAACATCATCAATAGAAACCACCTGAACATGAGCAAACGTTTGATTATCTCATGGCTGAGAGGGGCGCTGCGCGTGGCTGGTGTGCTACAAGCGGGTTCAGGAGCGTCCGCGCAGCAACTCTTCGGTAGTCAGCAGTTGATTCATCGAACCGGAGCGGAATCCTTCCAGGTCGAGCGTGACGAACTTGAAACCCAGCCCCTTGAACTCGGTGGTGAACGTCGCGGCCATCTCTGCGGTTAGAGCGCGGGGGAGTTCTTCGCGCGCAATCTCAATACGCACTATTTCTCCGTGATGGCGCACACGAAATTGCCGGAAGCCTAGCGCACGCAGCGTATCTTCACCACGCTCGATCACGCTAAGCGCTTCGGGTGTCACCGCGCGTCCATACTCCATCCGCGAAGACAGACAGGCGGAGGCCGGTTTATCCCACACGCGCAAGTTCGCGAGTCGCGCCAGTTCTCGAATTTCAACTTTATTTAGACCAGATTCGAGCAGCGGTGCCAGAACATGATGCTGGTGGGCGGCCTTCTGTCCCGGCCGGAAATCACCTTCGTCGTCGACATTGACTCCGTAAGCGATAGCATTGAACTCACGGGTCTCCCGGTAGCTTTCGAGGACGGTGAACAATTCGTCTTTGCAGTGAAAACAGCGCATGGCATCGTTGCGGGCGTAAGCGGGATTTTCCAGCTCTCGCGTTTCCACTACTTCTACCGGAATTTCGTGCTCGCGCGCAAAGGTGAGCGCATCTTCAAGATGGGTTCGCGCCAGACTGGCGGAATCTGCGATCACGGCGCACATTTTGCTGCCGAGCACTTGATGCGCCGTCCAAGCCAGAAACGCGGAATCCACGCCGCCGGAATATGCGACGACTAGGCGACCGCCCTTCGCGAGGATCTGGCGCAAGCGCTCGGCCTTTTCGTCGAGAATGGGCAACGTGGTGACCATATCCATATTATCCACGAATGCTAGCAAAGGGTGGCCGTCCCTGGACGGGTGGACGGGCGAGACGCCCGCCTCTCCGCGCGACTCAGCGCCGGCTCGTAAAACTAATACAACCGCTCCTGCCTTCTGAGATTGCCGAACGCTCCCACGTTCGCCAGCGTAAACGAGTAACGATATTCATTCTCATTACGCACTGTTCCCAGCGCAAAGCGCCGGTATTCCAGACTCAGGCCGCAACAATCCCAGGTATAACTCGTCTGCACAGATGCGTATTGCAGCGATCCCAGGTTCGCGTCAAAACCGATACTGGTAGCGGCGCTCAAGCCGCGCTTGTTGAGTTGACCGTAACCAAATAACACTCGGAACTGGTGGTATTCGTTGGCGCTCGCCAGCGTCGGTATCGTTCCCGCCGCAGTATCGATCACGCGCAGAAAGGCGTCGCCTCCCCCAATGGTAAACGGGCCGTAGTGGTAGTTCACTAGCGCCAAGCTGGAATTGAGTTGTCCGGTTTTGACGTCGTAGTCCACGTCCCACTCCGTGTTGGTACGCGGACTGGTCTCGATGCGCAGGCGCGAAATTATTGGAGCGAAATTTCGCACTGAATTGAGAAACGCGACGCCCGTGAAGTCTGCAGTCGTTGTAAATACGTTCCGTTGGCCTATCATCAGCGCATTTCCAAACGTGGGGTCAAAGAAATACTTCTGCCCGATTTCCCAACTTAAAATCTCTCGCGGTCCAGAAGCACAGGCCTGAGCGTCCGGGTTGGGAGGCTGTTGCCACGGCACTATGCCGACTTGCGGAACGCCCCCGATGGTCAGCGCGCTCATGCCCTGAGGATCGCAATCCCTGGCGTTGGGATCAACATGCTTGGCGTAAATCCGATTCACCATCGAATACTCTATCTCGTTGGTGTTGGTCAATACGTCCGTCGCATCGAAACGCAGAATGTCGGCGAAATTACTTACGCCGGTTACATAGTCGTAGCGCATGCGCGGCTCAATCACGTGCTTCCATTTGCGCCCGAGCCATGGATGATCGAAAACCTTCGACAAAGCCGGTGGCCGTAACTCGACGGAAGCTTCTAACGACTTGCGATTGAGGACGTCGTTGGTCGCGGTGGTGGAATCCGCTGGATTGCCTTGCTCGGTATAGAGCGTATCCCGCAACGTAAGTTCAGGGCGGAAAGACCAACCTCGCCAATTCAGGGGCATTGAAAGTGTTGGTGACAGATCAAATCTGCCTACCAGGGCCGCGGTCCGAAACCCTGGCTGCGAACCTGCTGCCGCCTCCCGCCGCTGCAAACCTTCGGCCGCGCTCTGGAATGACCAGTAGAGGGGTGTATTTCCCAACTGCTGTTCCTCGCCTGAGATGAAAAAACTTGGGGTATGCAGAATTCGCACCAACTCCGCCTGCGTAATCGTCGTGCAAGTCCCCGGTTCCGGTATCGGTGGCGGGACGCAGACTTCGAAGTTCTGATAGCGCTCGGCCAGAGCATTGAAGTGAAATCCGTTGGTGGTATTGGAGAGGAAAATCTGCGACCTCACTTCCGAATCGATCGCCTGGGTATAGACATCGGTAAAGGCCAGGCGGAAAACGAACGAACTCAGATAATCGACATTGGCAACGCCGCGAAAAGTCCCAAAAGGGCGTTCGGCCATAAAATGCGCATCTTCGCCACCCTGATTTTGCGGTGGATAGCCGATGCCGCGGTCGACCATTCCCTGATAGTTGAAATATACGAACGAGTTATCACTTGGGCGAGCTCGGAATTCTCCACGTTCAAACCAGCCCCGTTTCGAATAGTATTCGGCACCCACCGTCGCGTCCATGCTGCGATTGAGGACCCAGTAAATGGAATCTCCGGCAATAAGCCCTTTGGTGGACGAGTTGCCAAAACTCGGAATCAAGAGACCGGTCTGGCGCTGTTCTTTCTGCACGGGATGGGTCACAAACGGAAAGTAAAACACGGGTATGCCCATCAGCCGGAAATCGCTGTAGTAGATTTTGGCGGTGCTATCTACATTCACCGAAATACGCTTCGCGTTGAACAGCCATTTCGGATGCGGCAGTTCGCAGGTGGTGACCGTACCTTGGCGTACCAGATAGTTGTCAGGCCCCTGTTTCTCGACGATTTTCCCCGTGAAGGCAAAGGGGTTGGAGGTGGTAAGCGTGTAGCGGGACTTCCCCATCCGCAACCCGACGGTTCCGATTACGTTATAGAACGTTCCAACTTGCGTGCGGATATTGTACGTGCCATGACTGGCCTCTACGTGCTCGTCATAGGGACCGCCATCGAGCACGACGTGGCCTTCGGGCTCGCTATCTCCTGTGTCCGTGTTGTAGGTGATTTCATCGGCATGCAGGATGTAGTTGCGATAGTGAATTTCCGCCGCACCCCGCAAGTGGTAGATTGATCCATCTTTCTCCTGCTGAGTAGCTCGGATCGTAACCTCTTGTTCCGTTCTGCCAACTGGGGCCGAGGACAGATCGGTAGCCGAAGCTGCAGCCACAGCAGGAGCAACAACCGTTACCGCAGGGGGTGGCGTCTGGCTGGTTACTACCTCCGAAGCAAGAAGCAGATGACAGACCAATGCAGCCGTGATAAAGATTCGATAGCGGGTGATCATTAGCGGTAGCGGTCGTTCTGCAAGCGCGCGTGCAATCTGCCAGTTGGTCTGATAACGGGAATCAACTGACCTTAGCATGCGAGTGGCAGACGAAGCAAAATTGGGCATTCTCTTGTAATCTCCAGCATTTGTGCCGGGCCGCGCTCTGGCCGCCGGCATTCTTCGTGACGCCCACGACGACTTGATTTATCACGACCGGATGGATGCCGGCCCGATGACGACTGGACTAAAGACAACTCGATTAATGCCGACCGAATTAACCAATTATCGTGCCAGCGACGATCCCGATGTCCTTGAACCCGTTTACGGCAAATCTTTCAACGCTGCCAAAACCGCAGAATCGTCTTCGATCAATGCCGCCGAAACTGCACCCTCGGGACACAGCGTTGATCCGACCTTTATTCCGGGCCTCGACCCGAAACCTGATTCCTGGCGCGTTGAGGTAGCTGCTCGCCTCGAACGCTATCGCACTCGGCGCAAGCCGCGCATCCCGCGTTATCCCTCACTGCTCTTACCTTTTGATGCGCCCGAGAGTTGGTCACGTTCTGCGTCGCCAATTAATTCAGCCGCGGTTACGCCTGAGCCGGCGGGAGACGTGCAAGATTTTGGATTCGGGGGAAGATTCGAAGCGAAAGAAGAACCGACATCGATTGGGATTGGAAGTTTTGTCGAACCTCGCCAGTCGTCGGATGGCTACGCATCGGAACGCCACTCAACGGAACAGGCACCGGAGCAATCCGCGAAGGTAATCGAGTTCCCGCGTTCCGCGGCGATTCCGGTTTTTCGATCCAGCGAACTGGCCGATCCCATTTTTGATCGTCCGCGTATTGTAGAGGCTCCGGAAATTCTGCCGCCGCCTCCGGCGTTGGGTGGAATGTTGATCGAGCCCGCCAAACCAGTGCCGACGGAGGGTCCATCTGACGCTGGCTTCCAAAACGCGTCTGCATCCGTCGGCCGGCGCGTACTGGCGGCCCTCGTCGATGGCGGTGTCGTGATAATTGCGCTGGCGTTCTGTATGGCTATTTTCATTTGGTTGAACCCCAGTCTGAATCCCATGCTGAATACTGCTTCGGATTCCCTACGACGTTCGCTCCTGACGTTGGTTGGCGCGCTATCAATGGTCGCGGTCTTACTCTCGGCGGCTTATGAATTCTTATTTGCGGTGTACACCGGCTCGACTCCAGGTCTGCGCCTCGCCCGACTCCGCCTGGCAGCGTTTGATGGTTCGCCACTCAACCGCCGCACTCGTCGCTGGCGCGTGTTGGCGTCATTTCTCTCCGCACTTTCCGCTGGACTCGGTTATCTCTGGTGCGTTCTCGATCAGGACGGATTGTGCTGGCACGACCGCATCACCCGCACCCATGTGCAATCGTCAGGCTAATTCAGACCAGATTTTCCAGCGCTGTGCGCAACTCGCGAAAGCGAAATGTATAGCCGCTGGATCCGAGTTTTCCAGGCTGCACCCGCTGGCTCGCGAGTAACATTTCCTCCGCCGCTTGCTTGCCGAAGGCCATTCGTAACGCAAACTCCGGGACCGGAAAGAATGCCGGCCGCCCTAGCACCGAGGCCAGCAACTTGTTGAACTCCGCATTGCGCACCGCATTCGGCGCGACTAGATTCACGGGACCGGAGAGTGACTCCGCCTGCATCGCGTGATGAATTCCACCCACGATGTCGTCCACGTGAATCCAACTCATCCACTGCTGGCCCGATCCGATGCGCCCCCCCAGCCCCAGTTTGAACGGCCTCACCATTTTCGCTAGCGCCCCGCCCTTCGGACTGAGCACGAGCCCGAAGCGGACATTTACGGTGCGAATTCCTGCTTCGGATGCAATCCGGCTGGCATCCTCCCACTCGCTGCAAACCTCGGCCAGAAATCCTCGCCCCCTCGGGCTCTTTTCCCCCAGGATTTCGTCGCCCCGATTCCCGTAATATCCGATTGCAGACGCACAGATCAACACGCGCGGTTTGACCTCGCTCTTCGCCAACGCCGTGGCCAAATGCCGCGTTCCAAGAACCCGGCTGTCGCGAATTGCGTTCTTTCTCTGATCCGTCCAGCGCCCCATCACGCTCTCGCCAGCCAAGTGGATCACGGCATCGAACCCCGACACCACTGTCGGCGCCAGTGGAGCTAATGGATCCCAAACAATCTGCCCCGCTGTCGCCGATCCACGTACCAGACGCACAGCTTCAGTCCCCTGATGCGCAAATGAAGCCAGAAGCGCAGTCCCAATCGGCCCCGAAGCCCCAGTTACAAGTATGCGGACCATCACATGTCTCTCCAACGCGTACTTTACCAGCCCGAACGGCCTTCTCAGTGGCCTCAGCGCCTTGCCACTTAAATAGCTCGTCACTGCGTTAGAATCGATTATGGCGACGTTGCGTGAACAGGTCGCGACCGGTGTGCTCACGGTTACACGCTTCCGCGAGCTGATGCGGAAGCTCCGCGAGAACCGTCCCAATGACGACCTCGAACTCGTCAAGAAGGCCTACGAATTTTCTCAAAAGCACCACACAGGGCAAACGCGAGCCTCCGGCGAGCCTTATCTCGTGCATCCGCTCGAAGTCGGCAACGTTCTTGCCGACATGAAAATGGATTCCGTTTCCATCGCTGCCGGCTTGCTCCACGATTCCGTCGAAGACACCTCGGTCACCACGGTTGAAATCCGCCAGGAATTCGGCGAACAGGTTGCCCACATCGTCGAAGGCGTCACCAAGATCAGCAAAATCGACTTCTCTTCCAAAGAGGAAGCCCAGGCCGAGAACCTGCGCAAAATGATGCTGGCCATGGTCGACGATATCCGCGTCGTCCTCATCAAGCTCGCCGACCGCCTGCACAACATGCGCACGCTCGAGCATCTTGATCCCGAACGCCAGCAAAAAATCGCCAAAGAGACGCTGGAAATCTATGCACCTATAGCGCACCGCCTCGGCATGGGCAAGATTCGTGGCGAACTAGAAGACCTCGGTTTTAAATACGTCGATCCCATCGGATACGAGCAGGTCCGCGTTGCTGTCGAGTCTCGCCGCAAAGCTGGAGAAGCTTTCATCAACCGGGTCGAAGGCGTGCTGCGCGATGGCCTTAAAGAAGCTGGCATCACCGGTCGCGTCGAAAGCCGAATTAAGCGCCTCTACAGTATCCACAAGAAATTAATTCGCCAAAAAATCAGCGTTGATCAGGTTTACGACCTCTACGCGATGCGAGTGATTACTAACTCCGTGCAGGACTGCTATGCCGTGCTCGGCATCATCCACAACCTTTGGCGTCCCGTGCCTGGCCGTATCAAAGATTTCATCGCGATGCCGCGGCCGAATCTTTATCAGTCACTGCACACCTCCGTCATCACCGAAACCGGTGAAACCTTCGAAATCCAGATCCGCACCGAAGAGATGCACAAAATGTGCGAGGAAGGCATCGCCGCCCATTGGAAATACAAAGATGGTCCTGTCTCCGCCGAAGACGAGCAGCGATTGGCATGGCTGAGACAGGTGGTTGAGTGGCAGCGCGATGTCTCTGATCCCAACGAATTTCTCTCGACGCTCAAAGTCGATCTCTACCCTGAAGAGGTCTACACCTTCACGCCGAAGGGAAAAGTTCTAGTGCTGCCACGCGAGTCGACGCCCATCGACTTCGCATACTCGATTCACACCGAGGTCGGGCATAGTTGCACCGGCGCCAAAGTCAACGGACGCATGGTTCCTCTACGCCACAAGCTGCATTCGGGCGACATTGTCGAAGTCATTACTCAGACTGGGCATAAGCCCAGCCGCGATTGGCTCGCCATCGTCAAGTCCTCGCGAGCGCGCAACAAGATCAAGCATTGGCTGAACGTCCACCAGCGCGAGCGCGCCATTGAAATCGGGAAGAAGCTGATTGAAAAAGAAGCGCGCAAATACCGCATCTCGTTGAAGGAAATTAAAGACGCCGACCTGCAAAGAGCGGCCAGCGAATACGGACTAGGCCGTCCCGACGACCTGATGGCTGGCATTGGTTACGGCAAATACTCGGCCCGTCAGGTGCTCGCGAAATTCGCGCCTGCCGGTACTGAACCGATGTCTGACAGTGAAGAGCAGGCCGCAAAACAAGGTATTTCGAGCGTCGTCCGCCGCGTCTTTGGCGGAGACAGCAATGCCATCGTGGTCCGCGGACAAGGCGACCTGCTCGTCTATCGCGCTAAATGTTGCAATCCGATACGCGGCGAGGCCATCGTCGGCTATGTTACGCGTGGCAAGGGAGTTGCCGTCCACTCCGTCAACTGCCCCAACGTGACCAATCTTCTTTATGAGCCGGAGCGCCGCATCGACGTGCTCTGGGCTGGTGACAAGGACGGGCAGCCGGTTTCCTATCCTGTAAAAATCACCTTGCTCTGCGACGACCGCTTCGGGATGCTAAAACAAATCACTGCCGTAATCAGCGATACTCACACCAACATCCGCAATATAGAAGCCCGCAGTCAGAACGGCCAGGCAAGCGTAGATGTAGTCCTGGAAATTGCCGACCTCAAGCACCTCCAAAAAATTATGGATGGAGTGCGCCAGATCCCGGGCGTGCATGATGTTCAGCGATTACAGAAGATTTAGCGTGGCGCGGGCGCTCCTCGGTCCGCGAGATTACTGTATCCTCCCGAACATGGCTCCCTTAGACATTGGCAATCCTTCCACTAGCCCAGATTGGGCCAACCACATTTAGTCACGAGTCATCCAAGGGAGCGGAAAGAAGTTGACCAAGATGAATCTCCACAAATATTCAACCACGTTTCTTGTCTTGCTGCTCGCTGTACTCGCTGGATGTACGCAACAACAGCAAAATCCTCAGGAACTCAAAAAGCAAGCTGCCGATGCCACTGCCGAAGCACGCGAGAAGGCCCAAGCCGCGACAGTCGAAGTAAAGAGCGATGCCAAAGCCGTGGCGGAGGGAATCAAAGAGGGCTGGAATCGTACCTCGCCACTCGACTTGAACACCGCCAGTCGGAAGCAGTTAGTGAGCCTGCCTGGCGTCACCGACAAAGAAGCGGATCGTGTGATCGCTGGCCGCCCCTACAATGATCCCAGCGATCTGGTGACGCGGCACATTATGCCTAAAGCCGAATACGACAAGATTGCTGACCAAGTTACGGCCAAGAAATAACGCGTTCCCTAACTCTCAGGAATGGTGCGATTTCCTATGGAGTAAGCAATATACGCGAGCAAACCTGGCGCGTTGACAAAAATTTTACATCCGACACCTCGCCCCGCCGCAACAATATCGCTAAAACCCGAGCTGGGAGCGGTGTTTCGCTGTTCCCACACTGCGAAAGTACTCGCAGGAGCTCCTTGACAATCTCTTTCCCGAGTAGCAGGATTTCACCGCATCGCACCCACCTAGTTTCCCTGGAGGAACCACATGATCGTCCCAGCCTTACGCTCTCTCCTTCTCACAGCTTTGCTGGCGCTCCCTCTGGCGGCAGCAAATGATCCCACGCAAAACAACGAACAAAACGGCGCGCCAAAGTCGCACAATGAAGAAACGGTGGCACAGCTCCAGAAAGAGATGGCCGCTGGCACACTCACCTCGGAGGCACTTACTCAGGAATACATCGCGCGCATCGTCGCTCTGGATCAGAATGGTCCGGGTGTGAATGCTGTGATCGAACTGAACCCCGACGCGTTGGATATGGCACGCAATGCCGACCGGCTGCGCAAGCACGGCATCGTACTCGGCCCACTGCATGGAATACCAGTACTGCTCAAAGCCAATGTAGACACAGGCGACAAGATGCAGACCAGTGCAGGGTCATTCGCGCTGATCGGAAAGCCAGCGCTGATTGACTCCACGGTTGCCCAGAACCTGCGCAATGGTGGTGCGGTGATCCTGGGAAAAACTAACCTGTCAGAATGGGCTAACTTCCGATCCTTTGAATCCATTAGCGGCTGGTCGGGTGTAGGTGGCCAGACGAATAATCCCTACGGCATCGATCGCAATCCCTGCGGCTCAAGTGCGGGCTCGGCAGCGGCGGTCTCCTCGAACTTTACGGCGGTATCGTTCGGAACGGAGACGGATGGCAGCATTGTTTGCCCCGCCAACGCGAACGGCGTAGTCGGAATCAAACCAACAGTAGGCCTTACCAGCCGCGCGGGAATTGTGCCGATCTCCCATACGCAAGACACCTTCGGACCGCACGGACGCACAGTAGCCGATGCAGCAGTGGCTCTGGGAGTAGTGCAGAGTCGCACCTATGACGGCCGCGATCCTGCGACTGGTGGTGTTCCCCTGGGATGGCAGGGCCGCTTCACGCGTCCCACAAACATCCCGACCGACTACACGCAATTCCTCAACCCGAACGGATTGCAAGGCGCGGTCCTCGGCGTTACTCGATCGGGACTCAACGGATTCGACCCGGACGTGCCAACGCCACCGCTGGTGCTGGCGCAATTCGAGGCTGCACTGGACGCAATGACTGCGGCGGGTGCCACCATCGTCGATCTTGACGCTGCGGGCTTTGTGTTTCCTCCGGCCAACAACGAAACCCTGGTACTTTGCTTCGATTTCAGGAACGACGTTCAGGCTTACTTCGCCACGCGCGTGGGCGTTCCTTTGGCGGGCAAGACCTTGAACGACGGCATCGCTTTCAACAATGCCCACGCAAATGAGGAGATGCCTTTCTTTAATCAGGATCTTTGGGAGTTGTGCGCGTCGCTGGCGACGGGACCCAACGATCCGCAGCCGGCCTTTGGCGGAGTGACATACAACCAGGCGCTCGCCCAGGACAAGAACCTCGGAGTCAATGGCATCGACGCTGCGCTGAGCCAGTTCGGGATCGACGCTGTGGTCACCGCTACCGACAATCCCGCGTGGGCCACTGACTTGCTCTACGGCGATCATTTCATTTACGGCACCTCGAGCCTGGCTGCGCCGGAGGGCTATCCCATAGTGCAGGTTCCCGCGGGCATGGCGTTCGGCGCACCGATGGGCATTAGCTTCTTTGGGACGGCGTTCAGCGAACCGACGCTCATCAAGCTCGCTTCCGGGTTCGAAGCGGTCACCAAGGTACGTGCACACAACCTGCCCACTTTCGCACCGACAGTGCCTTTCAACAACATTGCCGGCACGAAACTGCAGCCTCCGCATCTACACAGCGGCGCCAAGGGAAACAGTCAAAGCCAGGCGGTGCCATCCAATTCCAATACGAGTCCGCAGACAGGGAAAGAGATTAAGCGGCCCCACCACTTGTAGTTTTGTGTGAAGTGCTGACGATCCAGGGGGCGTAGCTTTTGAAGTGCGCCCCTCATATTTTTAATAACATTGAGAAACGGCCTTCACGGCAACAATCGCCGGACCGTCTATTTTTGAGAAGAATAACGAACCAACTACTCAAAACGCCGTCCGCAGAAAATTAGCCAATTGCCAACCATCCATATATTTGTAAGGCGTCTCGCCCAAGGTGTAGTGCCCACAGGGCAGTATGACGACTTTGTGATCGAGGTTATGCTTCTCGAATTCCTCGACCACTTGCTCTGAAAATTCCGGCAGGAACGTCATATCGTACTTCGCGTAAATAATGAGCGAGCGTCGTGGCCAGCGCGAAAATTTATCGAAGTACACCATCGGACTGACGGCCCGCCAAACCTGCCGCAGATTCTCCAAATCAATCGTTGTTTCCAGCCCCTCGCGGATGTGACGCGTAGATTGTCCATACCACACTACGTCGGCAAAGTAAGTCGAGGCGTGATTGAAGGCAGCTACCTGAATCCGCGGATCGTGCGCAGTGGCGATAAACGCATAGCACGATCCCAAACTTGTGCCGACAATGCCGAGCTGGCTGTAACCTTGCGACTCCAGCCAATCGAGACAGCAGCGCACATCGACCACGCCCTGGCGGACCGCATCGAGCGTGCGTCCTATGTTGGCGGAAACGGCATAGTCGGCGCGGTCGATCTCCGCCGGACGGCGAATATCGTGATATGGCATGGATAGCCGCAGGACCGCTATGCCCATCCAGTTCAGCACGCGGCACAGGCTGTTGTAGGCGAGGGCATCGGAATTCCAATGCGGCAAGAGCACTACCGCCCGGCGTCCGTGTGCCGGGAACCAGCGCGCGTTCACCAGATTATTTTCAGGAAAAGGCGTCACCACTGGCGAAGTAAACCGCAGAAATTCGGCATGAGTGCCACGAACTTTTTCTTCGAGCCGCGGGTCAGGTACTTCGCGCGTACTGAACACCTGGACTCCGCGACGCTCCAACCGGAAATCCGTAGGCTTCTGGTAAGCGTAAAAGTCGTCGCTTGCTTGAATAATGTGATCGTTGAAGCGGGAAAAATATTGCAATACATCGCGAGAGGTTTGACCAGCGGGTCCACCATTGCGGCCGGGCCAGCTGTGCGTCCAGTCCAGCCCCCAGTCCAGCGGACGGACGACGCGATTGTTGTCCACCGACGTGAGCTGGGTCTCCCAGTCATACATCCATTGAGCGTAGCGCGAGGGCATTCTATTCTAGAAATACAACAAGACGACGCAGATTGACGACTTGGGTCAGTTTAACGGCGGGATTTAGCACTCAGCAGTCAGCACTCAGCATTCAGCGGACGAGTTTACCCCTTGGCATTTTGGCTGAATGCTGATTCCCGATTGCTCAGATATAAACTCGCGGCACTCGCTGCGACAATCCGCACAGAATCTCGTAAGGCACGCTCTCGCACCAGCGCGCCAGTTCAACGGCGTCCACGGTCTTGCCGCTGCTCTTACCTATCAAGACCACTTCATCTCCTACCGCAACACCGCCGATATGGCTGACGTCGATGATAGTCAGATCCATCGAGACGCGTCCTACTACCGGCGCATATTCGCCGCGCACAATCACCCGCGCTCGATTCGAAAGCAGCCGCGGATAGCCATCCGCGTAACCGACGGGCAGCACGGCAATGCGGCTCCGCGCTTTGGTCACGAAGGTGCCCATGTAGCCGACCGCTTGTCCTGCAGCGACTTCTTTCACCGTAAGCACTCGCGTCTTCCATGAAAGCACTGGACGCAGGGGCAACTCAGCCACTGCCGCCGTGTCTCCGTCGCGCGTGAACGCCAGTGAGTATCCGTATAAGGCGATGCCCGGACGCACCATCGTCTTCCAGGTCTCCGGACGCGCGCTCATGGCGGCAGAATTTCCCATGTGCACCAGTGGAGGATGAAGGCCGTAACTGCGCAGAATTGCGACTCCTTCTTCGAAGCGGCGCATCTGACGCACGGCGTCTTCGGCGTCGAGCACTTCTGCAGACGCGAAGTGCGTGCTCACACCTTCGAGATTTAAATGCTTGCATGCCAATAACACTTGGCAAAGATGCGGCAGTGCTTCCAGCGATGTTCCCAGCCGATTCATGCCAGTATCAATTTTCAGATGAATGGGCAAACGATGAGAGGGCAGATCGGCTGGCCTCTTCTGCGCCGCACGTTCGAGCGACTCAATGTGCCAAGGTTCCCAGATGGTAGGAGTAAGGTTCCGAGCGACGATGCCGGCTTCTTCGCCCTTCCAGATTCCGGTCATCAACAGAATGCGTGCGTTTATCCCGGCGTCGCGCAGCGCCCAGCCTTCCGCGGCGTTTGTTACTCCCAGCCACTGCGCGCCTTCGTGCTCGAGAGCTCGAGCGCATTCCACGGCGCCGTGACCATACCCATCAGCTTTCACCACTGCACAAACGGTGACCGCTGCGCCAACGTGCTGCTGCACCGTGTGAAAATTCTCTCCGAGGGCATGCAGAGAAACTTCCGCCCAAGTGCGCCCGTCGAGAATCAGCGAGCGACGGTCGGGCACGGTCGACAATTCAGTTCGCGGCGCGTTCACTAGCCAATTATAGCGAGCGCGCCGCATCACGCTGTTAGGGGCTAAGTGCCGATAGTAACTGCTGACTCGATATCAAACTTAACCAGGGATCACTAACCGCCCGATAACACAAAGTTGACGGTGATCTCAGTCTCCACTTCGATAGGTTCGTTGTTGAGCAGGTAAGGACGGTAGCGCCACTGCTTGACCGCTTCGATCGCGGCTGCGGACAACATAGGATGTCCGCTGACCACGACAAGGTTCTCGATCGCCCCTGCCTTGCTGATGATCGCCCGCAACTCAACTGCACCCTGAACTCGCGCCTGACGAGCAATTGGCGGATAGAACGGCTGTACTCGGTAGATCAGGTTGCCTTCTGCCCAATGCGAAACTTTGAGCGGACGAGTGAGCTGTGGTGGAGGCGGTGGAGCAGCATCCATCGAGATGCCGGTTCCGCCAGGGACTCCTTGTCGACTATCGCCGTGCGAGCCTATGACTCCGAGGTTGCTCACATCCGGTGAAGGCGCGACGGCTTGTTCGTTCAGATTCACTATGGTGGGTGGAATTGTTGGAGGCTGCTGTAGCTCCCCAGCGTTAATATTCGACGGATGAATCGGCCGTGGTCCGCTCGTCGGTGGCGCCGGTGCTGGAGGTGGCGTGAGAATTGGCGACTCAAACCACTGTAGTTTGGTTGGCCCCTGAATCGTGATCAGGGGAATTAACAGCAGCAAGCTTAGTCCAAACGCTTGCATGCTAAAGGATGCGAGCGTGGTCCATCCGCGACGGGCAGACTGATCCCAGTTGCCTTCCAGTGTGCTGAACATTTTGTGTTCCTCCGCAACGGGCCCGTTGTATGTACAGACACCTGCGGATGGCGATTTGATCCAGCGTGATGAGTGGGGTGACGAGGAAGTATGCAAGCGGAGCGGCGGGCGTCCCCCGCCCCGTTTGCGTCTTCATCGAAATAGCGGCCGGGCGAGAACGCCCGGCTCTTCACAACAAAAAAACCGCGTCTGCACGCGGTCTTTAATGCTAAGAACGTAAGTAAGTTGGAACTGAAACTACCCGAGCAGCGTCGTTACTGTTTCGGCGGCGTGCTCGCTGGCGCAGCCGGCTTGGTCGCCGGTTTTACTGGGGCCTTGGTCGGAGTGCTGCCCGCAGCCGGCGCCGGTACACCCGACTGAGTGTTATAGGCTTCAACGATCGGCTGGGTGATGTCCACGGCCGGTCCATACCAGATCACCGGACCACGCGGCCACTGTTGAGATGTGTCCAGAATCATGCCGTAGCCGTTGTTGCTCGAATACTGCACGATGAGCGGAGCCATCTTGGTGAGGATTCGATTTCCGATCTCGCCCTGCTGGTTCTGATAATCTTCCTGCGCGTCCTGCTGCGCGCGATCGAAACTCTTCTTCTTTGCCTCGATCTGCTTCACCAGTTTGTCGCGCGATTCGTCATTCAGCTTGTCCTGTTGGGCACTGAGCTGCTTCTGGAGACTGTCGAGTTCGTCGGCCAATCCCTTCAGTTCATTCTGCTTGGGCTCAAACTTCTTGTTGAGCGCTTCGGCATCGCGCCGTCCTTCGTTGGAGGCGAAGATTGCCTGTTCGATATTGATGGTACCGACTTTTGTACCGGTAGCCGCCTTAGCTGCCGCCGCTGCAGCAGCGGAGGGAGAATCAGGTGTGTTGGCAGCTGCAGGAGAACCGGCAGCCGGGGTGGTTTGGGCCAGAGCGAAGAGGGAAAGACCGAATACTACGGCCACGTGGCGCGCAGACTTGCTAATTAACTCGCTAATCATTGGATCCTTTGAACTCCTTCAGATTTTTCGGAAATGCTGGAAGCTTTCCAGCTCGCTGGGCTCAACACGAAACTGATTGCAACCCGAGCCTATCAATCATCAGACCTGAGACTGAAACCGGCACAACGACCGCGCAAAGCGCGTACGACGCCGACTCTCTTCACGCCGAAACCGTAAGCGTGGTGATCAGGGTGTGGACGCTCTGCATTATACGGAGCGTACCGGAACAGCGTCAAACAATCTTGCTGATCTCAATTAGTTCGATGCGGCCGCTCGCTCAGGGGTCAGCCAGCACCTTTAGTTGGCAGATCTTCGAAGCAACGGCCGGAGGAACGAATCTTCGATAACGCCAAAGTCGTTTTTAATACACACTTACCCTCAAGACCCTGAGAGCAAACAATTTACGGGACGAAAAGTTTTAATTCCCTGAGCACTTACTGATTGTCTTGGCGCTCAGTAGTGGAACCGATAACGAAACTCCCCATAGATTTGTCGTGGATCGTTCCAGTGAAACCCCCCGAAGGTCAGACTGTTGTCAAGCTGCACGCGTCGGTTGGCCACATTCAGCGCAGTCACTGAAACGGTATATTTTTCGGCGAAACTCTTGCCAATAGCTAGATCGAACGTAGTGTGACCGGGCAGATAATTTCCCGGGTACTGCACTCCGGGTAAGCCATTTGTAAATCCCGATCCGTAATAGATGTTCGTGGAGGCATAACTGTGCCAAGGCAAACTTGTGTTGTAGCCAAAGTTCAATGTGTTTCGTTGATCGTGGTCTACAGGAGAAAGGCCCGGCGGTACGGCGAAGATCAAGCCTCCCGTGATCGGGGAGGTGGCCTGGGCGATCTGATTGGCGTATGCGAGGTGAAACTGGCCGCGATGCCAGAGATTCGGCGACCGCAGTGTGAGTTCCCACCCTTGAATCAACGCGTAATCCCAAGTGATGGGCCAGAAGATGTTCGATTCTCCGATGTTGTTGTGATCCAGCCAATTGTGGGCGAAGGTCTGGTATGTATCGGCGTCGAGGGTCCAACCGTGATACGGAATCATGACACCGTATTGCCATTCTCGATCGCGCTCCCCATACAGAGGGGTAAACGCAAAACCCTGTTGCGCGCCGCCCTGTTGTAACTGTTCGGTGGCGGTCGAGAGCGGCGGTGCCTGATAGTAGTAGCCGTAGAAGCCACGCAGCACCCAATTCAGCCGAGGGATTCTTACTGCAACCCCAAAGCGAGGTTCGGCAGAGTTCTCCGCGACCGATGTCCCACCGAACTGGGTGGCGCGGAGTCCGGCGATCAAGGTCAACCATGGTGTGACCTTGAACTTATCGTTGATAAATTCAGCGGCAAGACTTCCGTTGACGCCGATCGAAGACGGTGGGAAATTTGGGGTGCCGTCTTTGTAGTCGTTAAAGTAGTAGTTATGTTGGTGCTGAAAAAATCCGTAGACGCCAGCTTGAATATCATTTTTCCAAACATTCGTGCTTAGGGCCGCCTGCCCACCGGCGTAGTTGGCCGTCTGGGTGACGGTGGAAGTGACGGGATAATCGTTCGGGCCGCCGTGATAATCCGCCCCGTTAAAGTGATAAAACGGAGAAACCGTAAGCAGGGTATTGGCATTAAAAGTATGAACCCATGAAAAAGTGACGTAGCCGTCGGGCTCAGTCTCGCTGTCGTGCAGCCCCCAACTCGGGTAGTACTGGTTCCCAATCGAGTTGGGATCGGGGTCGATGGGAATCTGGTAGTAATCCCGCCGCAACGACGTGACCAACCGAAATTGGTTCTTGGGATCCGGATTGAAGATGAACGATGCAAAGCCCCCGACGCCGTTCGCCGCGTCGTTGACTACCTGACCGATGGGAGTCTGAAGTCCGTATTGACTTCGATTGCCATTCAAGCTGGCGTAGTAGGCGAAGCGCTGGGTATGGCCTCCGCAACTGATCTGGTCATTGGTCTGATAGAAATTTCCGGCGGTGATGACGAGATCGCATTCGCGGTAGCGCTCGAAGCCGGTGCGGGGGACAACATTGAAAACTCCGTAGGTGCGGTCGCCATAGTCGGCATCGTAGCTGCCGCGCTGCACCTCGAGGTAGTCGATGTCCTTGGGATCAATTTGGGGTCCAATATTATTCGCAATATTTGTGTTGGGAATGGGGACGCCATCGATAAGCCAGTCGACCTGATGGCCTCCTCGCATGTGGAGCATATCGTGCGTCACGTAGGCGGCGGGAACGTAGTCGGTGATCATCTCCATACCATTGGTACGGTCGGCTCCTGGGGTTTGCTGAATGTCGATGCGGTTCACCATTGTCGTGGGCGTCACGCTTTCTGTCGTTGCCTCCACAGGAGTCTCCGGAACGATGATCGATTCCTTAACCCCTGCAACAGTCAGTTCGAAATGCAACACCGGGCTGGTATCCGATTGGACGATCACGCCTTGTTGCATTTGTTGAAAGCCCTTCGACAGCACATTGACTGTGTAGTTTCCGAGCGGCACGGAACTGAATTCGAATTCCCCGTCTCCGCTGGAATCTTGGTACTGAGTCCAATCAGAATTTTGCGCCTTCAGCGTAACGTGTGCGCCTTGAATCGGACGATGCTGCGGATCATGAACCACGCCACGAACCGAGCCGAAGATCGTGGCATATGCGACGGAGGGAACGAGCAGAACGGCAGAGATCAAAATCCGGTGGAAACGCGTCATTTTCTCCTCGACGATTCAGTACCCATCTCGGGTACAGGTAGTTTTGCGTATGTCCGAACGGCAGCGCGCGATAGCGACAACCATTCGTGGGGAGCAGGCGGCACGATGTGCTACGCCTCACGGAAAGAATGCGCCAACAAGGTTCGCGATGTTAGTACGTTAAGGGTTAGCTGCGAGGAGGGGCGCGGGCGGAATCTTGTCCGAAGTTATTGCTTGATTGAAGGACCACGCTTCGACCGAAGCGTGCTGGCTCGATCTGGAGATTCACGAAAGACAGCAGACTGAAAGCGGGCTGCGCCCATTCCGATGTGCCAGCGCAGCAACAACAATTGTGGTTCTGACAGCAGTTATCTGCTGCTTGAAAGGAAGTTTCGGAGGATTCGGACTGGGGCGCTTCCGATTCCGACTGTGCCATCGCGTGATGGCACTGCATCGCGGGTTGCGCCGAATGCGAAGATCCGGCGACAGACATCGGATGCCGCATGCACTGCATGGCTTCCGGCTGGGCCGCCTGTGCAGCACTGGCCGTCGCCAGCGGCTCGAAGCCTGGAGCGAGCATGACCAACAGCAGGAATCTGGCAGTCCAGCGGAACATTTGAGAAAGGATAGCAGTACCGAGTACCCGGTATCCAGTGAAAGCAACCCAATCCTGGTGCATACTGGGACATGCTCCTCCGGCCTGCCGAACCAGACGATGCAATCGCGGTAGCTCGCGTGCACGTCCGATCGTGGCAAGCCGCCTACCGAACGCTTCTGTCTGATGAGTACCTCGATCAACTTCGTCCAGAAGATCGAGCGGAAAAGTATGATTTCGCGAGCCTCGACCCTCTAAAGCCGCAGACTATCGTGGCGCTTGAAGAAGGGTTGATCCGTGGATTTGCTACCACCGCACCATCGCGCGATCCGGATCTGGCGGACCACGGAGAGTTATGCGCACTCTATGTGGAGCCCGAACTGTGGGGCCGGGGTATTGGCGTCGCCCTTGTGTCGGCCGCTCGTGCCCGCCTCCTCGAACTGGGATTCCGAAACGCGCTTCTTTGGGTCCTAGTGGGGAACGTTCGGGCGGAGCGCTTTTATCAAAGCGACATGTGGGCGCCCGATGGCCGACGCCGATCCGACTCCGTGTGGGGCGTAACGGTCGATGAAGTCCGCTACCAGCGCGAGCTTGAGGCGCCACAATCCGGAAACTGCTACGCCATCTCAAGGCCGATTCAATCTGTAGATTGAACCCGACCTGCCACAGCAAATCTCTGTTACTAGCATGGTTACTGGGTACTAATTCCTGTACCATTTCTACGTGCACGCATTGACTGAGCGGCTGTTGAAAACACTTCGCAAGCAGGAGTCGATTCGAGCCGGCGACCGCGTGGCAGCGGCGGTTTCCGGTGGAACAGATTCCGTGGCCTTGTTTTGCCTGCTGCTGGAGTTGCGCGTCGAGTTGGGAATCGTACTGTCGGTCGCGCACGTGAATCACAAGCTCCGCGGAAAAGAATCGGACGAGGACGAGCACTTCGTCGCGAAGTTAGCGGAGCAGCATGGGCTGGAATTGCATGTCTGTGACGCGCCCATTGACCCGAATCAGAGTTTGGTACAGCCCTCCGGCATTGAGGCCGCTGCCCGTGACCTGCGTTACTGTTTTTTTCGTCGGCTGACGCGCGAAGGCCGGGCAACAAAAATCGCGACGGCGCATACTCTCGACGATCAGGCAGAGACCGTGCTGTTGCGTATCTTTCGCGGTACTGGTATTCGAGGGCTTTCGGGCATTCATCCCCAAGTTATTTTTGAAGAGCACGGACGCGCATTCGGCGAGGTGGTGCGACCGCTGCTCGGGTTCCGGCGCGCTGCATTACAGGAATTTCTGCGCGAGAGGGGCCAGGGCTGGCGGGAGGATTCATCGAATCAAGATATCGTTTTTCTCCGGAATCGCGTGCGCCATCGTTTTCTGCCTTTGATCAGCGAAGAATTCGGCGACGCCTCGATCGAACACGTGGCTCAGTTGGCGGAAATCGCACGAGGCGAGGAAGAGTATTGGCAACGCGCGCACCCGGAAATGGCGAGGCCGTGGCCTTCCGAAGCGGAACACACTGCGGGTAACATCGGCGCGGACAACGACCACGCATCAGGGTATCCCCTTAGCGATACTGGAGGTGCCCCGAAATCAGATGCCATTTTAGGGGCCGTTGAGCAGCCTGAGACGCGGCGAACGGCCTCGCTACCAGCGACGGCATTGCTGGCGCTTCCTTTGGCTGCGCAACGACGCCTGGTGCACGTATGGCTGGAAGCGAATGCAGGTGATTTGAGTATCTCGTTTCGGCTCATTGAGGAGGCGCTGGAACTGGTACGCGGACCAGCGGGAAGGAAACTGGAGCTGACGACTGGGCGCAATCTTCGCCTTACGCGGCAACGCGGCAGGAAGGAGCTTTTGCTGGAACCGGAAAGTGCCAAAACAGACGAAGGTCCAGATTATGAATATGCACTAGCGGTGCCGGGGGTAGTGAAGGTTCCCGAGCTAGGTATTCGCTTGGAAGTACGCGTGGTCAATAGCGACGAAGTTCCAGAGGGAAACCGCGAGCAACTGCTGGATCTGGACCGCATGCCGAAGGAAATTTTGATCCGCAACTGGCGAGCAGGGGATCGTTTCTGGCCACCGCGCACCGCGGCTCCAAGAAAAGTTAAGGAACTACTCAGTGACCGGTACGTCATCGGAACCGAGAGAAAACTCTGGCCGGTTGCCCTAGCGAAAGATTGTGGCCTCGTCTGGATGCGCGGGTTTGCCGTTCCCGCCACGTTTCGAGCGCAGCCAGGGACCTGCAGAGCAATTTGGATTCGGGAGCTTGCAGGCATGATGTAACATGCCTTGGTCAGAATTCGCAGGTTTAGAACACGCCGGAGGCGCCACTTCCGCTATGAATGCTTCGTCGAACGCCGGGTTGCGGCAGGTAATTTCGGCCGACCAGATTCAGAAAAGAGTCCGCGAACTCGGGCGGCAGATTTCCGACGATTATCGTGGCCAAACCATAATCGCCCTCGGGATTCTCGAAAACAGCTTCCTGTTTATGGCCGACCTAGTGCGTGCGATCGATGTGCCCATCGTCTGCGCTTTTATCAAGCCAAGCTACAAACAGAGCAAGCAGGGCGAATCTCCACTGCTCGAGATTCTCTTCAGCCACGAACTGGCGATTGGGGACAAGCACGTACTGTTGGTCGAGGGCTTGGTGCATTCCGGAGTGACCACCGAATTCTTGATGAACGATTTGCGCGGTCGAGGAGCATCTTCGGTGAAGCTGGTGACGCTGCTCGACCGCCAGTCCGCCCGGCGTGTGCAGTTGCAGCCGGACTATTTCGGATTCCTGGTGGATGACGCTTTTCTTTGCGGCTATGGATTGGGCAGTCCGGAGCAGACCGGACGGAACCTGCCGTATGTGGCTGCAATGACATAGATCGTGTGATCACGGAGCCTTTGTCCCGTCCAAACCGACGAAGCCCGGCCGCTGCGTCGCCTGACAGCCATGACTTCTGTACCTTGGCTTTCACTCTCCGTTTTCTCCCGAAAAGGTCTAGAATAACGGTGAAGGCTTTTCCCAATCGAATTTCTGCCTCCGGCATCTAATTATGATCGAAGATGCCGCGTTTTTCTTGTAGGGACGGGGCTGCATTTTTAGAGGAGTTCTAGGTGAATTCAACGATTAAGACAGTACTTTTCTGGGCGGTTATTGTAGTCTCGGCCGTCCTGCTCTGGCAGGTAGTAAAAACCGGCAGCAATGGCGCTAAAGAAAAAGAAATCGGGTTTTCTGAATTTCTGTCGGAAGTAGACCAGGGCAATGTCCACGATGCGACGTTTATCGGCCAGGAAGTAAAGGGCAAGTTCAAGAATCCGGATTCAGCGTTTCACACCATTGCGCCTGCCAACTATCCTGACATGTACAAAACCCTGCGCGATAAGGGTGTGCCATACAGCATCAAGGATATCAGCAACGGCACCTGGCCTAGCTGGATTCTGAATCTCGCGCCACTGGTTCTGCTCGGTGCGCTCTGGTTCTTCATGATCCGGCAGATGCAGACGGGTGGCAACAAGGCGCTATCGTTCGGCAAGAGCCGGGCGCGGCTGCTATCCATGCAGCAGAAAAAAATCACGTTTAAAGACGTGGCTGGCGTTGATGAGGCGAAGGAAGAACTTCGCGAAATTATCGAATTCCTGCGCGAGGCACAGAAATTCCAAAAACTTGGCGGACGCATTCCCAAGGGCGTGCTGCTGGTTGGACCTCCGGGAACAGGCAAGACCTTGCTGGCGCGTGCGGTCGCAGGCGAAGCGAATGTCCCATTCTTTTCAATATCCGGATCGGACTTCGTGGAGATGTTCGTTGGCGTGGGCGCAAGCCGCGTTCGTGATCTGTTCGAGCAGGGTAAGAAGAATGCTCCCTGCATTATCTTCATCGACGAAATAGACGCCGTGGGACGTCATCGCGGCGCTGGTCTAGGCGGTGGACATGATGAGCGCGAGCAAACTTTGAATCAGCTTCTCGTCGAAATGGATGGGTTCGAATCGAACGAAGGCGTCATCCTGATGGCGGCTACCAATCGTCCTGACGTGCTCGATCCAGCGCTGCTTCGCCCCGGACGTTTCGACCGGCGCGTGGTAGTGAATCGCCCCGATGTTCGCGGACGGGAAGAAATTTTGCGCGTGCACACCCGTAAGATTCCTCTTGCGGACGACGTAGAACTAAACGTTCTCGCTCGCGGCACACCGGGATTCTCCGGCGCCGACCTGGCGAACATGGTGAACGAAGCGGCATTGGCAGCGGCCAGACAGAATCGCAAAGCCGTGCTGATGTATGACTTCGAAGTGGCGAAAGATAAAGTGCTGATGGGCGTGGAACGCAAGTCTCTTCTGCTCTCCGATGAAGAGAAGAAGAACACTGCCTACCACGAGGCCGGGCATGCATTGGTCGCAGCCATGTTGCCGCATTCCGATCCAGTACACAAGGTAACGATTATTCCGCGAGGCATGGCACTCGGTTTGACCATGCAGTTGCCGACGGATGATCGCCACAACTACTACAAAAACTATCTCGACACGCAGATTGCCATCCTTATGGGAGGGCGCATCGCGGAAGAACTTTTCCTAGGCCACATGTCGACAGGCGCGGGCAACGACATTGAGCGGGCCACAGAATTGGCGCGCAAGATGGTGTGCGAGTGGGGCATGAGCGACTTGGGACCGTTAACCTTCGGCAAGAAAGAAGAGCAGATTTTCCTGGGACGCGAAATCGCGCAACACCGCGACTATAGCGAAGCTACTGCCATCCAGATTGACGAGGAAGTAAAAAAGATGGTCAGCATCGGCTACGCCACGGCGAAGGGGATTCTCTCAGAGAATCGGGAAACCTTGATCCGGATTGCGAAGGCGCTGATCGAACGCGAGGTGCTGGATGCTTCCGAAATCAAGATCCTGATCGACGGGCAAGATCTGCCGCCGCTCAAGCCATTGCCGGCAAAGACACCCGACGATGGCGTACAGCAAGTAATTAAGCCGGAACGGTCTCCAGCCAAGGGTGGCGAGCGGCCAGCGACGGCATAAAGAAGAAGGTTTCAGGTTTTAGATTTCTGTGGGCGGCCAAATTGGCCGCCCTTCTTTTTTGCCGCACTCGGGACCAGCGCGACCACTGCCAAGATCACAAAGAACGGATCGATCGGCCGTCGATAGTAAACTTCCGGACTCGTGATGTAGTAAATAAGTGGAAATGAAAAGAGAACGAGGGCGTATGGTAGAGCGCCGGAGACGTCCCTCAGTAGCGCGCGCCACAGGCCGAGTAGCGCGAGCACGGTGAGTGTGGTGCAGAACAAAATATTCGGCGGGTCCAGCGGCTCCTCTTTCAGATAGGAGCGATCCAGGCTCCAGTAGCCTGTCCACAAATAAATAGCGCGCCGAGTCGTAGCCCACGCATACCAACCGGGATTAGCACGAATGAACTCGACCGCCTGCTGTTTTTTCTTGTCAAAATAACCGAGTTCGCCGAGTTGTATGAATTCATTCCACTCTGTGTCATTGTGCCACGGGCCCAACTCGTATGGCCCCCAGTGCGAAGTGGTCCCTTTGGTACCGAGACGCAGCACGATTCCCATATTGTCGCGGAAGGGAACAACGCGATGAAAAACTTCGTAGTTACGGATGAACCACGGTGAGATCACAGCGATGAATGCAATGGTGGCCACGACATTGACGGCAAACCAGCGCTGGCCGAGGCGATGGCGGCGATAGATGACCCATCCCGCAAGAAAGGGCAGCACGGAGAGGAGAGCTGGACTGGTCAGCGCAGCTATCCCCCAGAGCAATCCGAAGACAATCCAATTCCAAAACCTGTTTTCGTTTTCCAGATTCAACGTGATCAGAAAGAGCAGACAAAGCAGCAGCGTCGCCAGCCATGTTTCCCAGATGCGCTCGACAGGAAAATAAATCCCGTAGGGACAGAACGCCCATGCCCAGCCGGACCATTTCGCGACCCGCTCTCCAAAACTGATGCGAGCGATGAGGAAGACAAGCACGCAGACGAGCGCCGACATCAAGGCATTCAGCGAAAGCAGCACGACGGCAGAGGTCTTAGTGTAGACGCCAAATATCTTGAACACGCCCGCAACCAGATAGGGATAAACCGGCGTCATCCACGCGGTCGGCCCCGTGTCCTCAAACAAAGGACTGCTGAAGCCGCGACCCTGCGCAATGGAGCGGGCGATTCTGCCAGTTTCATATCCGAAATGCCAGTGATCGCGCTGCGGTTCGAGTTGCTCGGGCAACAAAAACACCATGACAACCAACCGAATTACCAGCGCCACCAGGACCATGGAAATGAGAAATGGTGGGAGGCGTCGTGGGCTCGAAGGCTGGTTCGATATTGCGGGAGCCAAGTTCGAATTGGAAGAAGGCAGCAAGCGCTGATGTTTAGACTCGGCTCGATAATAAAGCACAGAACGAGTTTATTGTGGATTCGTATGATTGCGCGCGCGTGGCTTTTACCAGTGCTGTCCCCGTGAAACCCTGTGCACCGGTGGTAGAGCTTTGCCATGCGATATTCTGTAGGCGTCATGAATCTGACTCTAAATTCCAAAGTTGCCCTCATTACCGGCGGATCGCGCGGAATCGGCGCGGCAGCGGTGCGCTTATTTGTAGCCGCAGGCGCGAAAGTTGTCTTCAATTATCAGGCGGCGAAAACGCAGGCCGATGCTCTCGTGCAAGAATGTGGCGCGGCCAACTGTCGCGCGGTGCAAAGCGATCTTTCGTCCACTGAGGCGGCGCAGCAACTGGTGTCGTCTGCCATCTCGACCTTTGGTCGCCTCGACATTTTGGTCGCGAACCACGGCATCTGGCCACCGCAGGAAGCGGCCATCGATCGCTTATCCGACGAACAATGGCATCGCACGATTGCCATAAATCTTGACAGCGTGTTTGGGCTGGTCAAGCATTCCGTCGCACAGATGAAAAAACAGGGCGGCGGCCACGTCGTGCTCGTGAGTTCGACCGCCGGCCAGCGTGGCGAAGCTTTCCACTGCGACTATGCCGCCTCGAAGGGCGCGCTGATCAGCATGGTGAAAGGACTCTCCACGGAACTGGCGCGCGACCACATCTACGTCAATTGCGTAGCTCCCGGATGGGTCGATACTGACATGTCGACGGGCGCGCTGAATGATCCCCCGACACGCGCTAGAGTTTTCGGAAGCATCCCTCTCGGGCGCGTGGGCACGCCTAAGGAGATTGCCGGCCCGATTCTGTTTTTATGTACTCCGTACGCTGGATTTATCACCGGCGAAATTTTCAACGTAAATGGCGGAGCCGTACTGGTCGGCTAGAGAGAAATTCATGAAGCGTCGTTGGTTTTGGTCTTGCTACGTTGCGGCCGTACTTCTGGCAACAGCTTTCATCTCGGCGCAGCAGCCCAGCACCAATTCCTCGAATACGCTGGCCTTCGAGAACGGGACGATTCTGAACAGCGTCTACTCGAACGAATGTTTCGGCTTTTCTCTTCCAATACCGGCAGGATGGGAGATCAATGACACCGTCACGCCCGGCGGCAAAGCGAGGTATGGTTCTTCCGACAAGGACCTTATCCTGCTATTTCTTGAGCGAAAAGACAAAACGCCCGGCAGAATTATTCTGAGCGCTTGGAATTCGGCCAGTCACCCCGGCAACGCTCAGGATTTTGTTTCCGCGGAACACGCGCAAATCGACCAATCGACGGAAAAAACCGAACCGGTTCAAGATGCTTTTGCCGTCGATTACGGTGGAAGACATTTTTTTCGCTCGAACCAAAAGTCATTTGTAGCCGGCAACGTTTCTTGGTACCCAGCAAAGATCTACACGGAGTTCCGCGGCTACTTTATCGGAGCGAATCTCCTATCTACATCGCCAGCAGGATTGAATGAAGCTGCCGATTCCCTCCAGAAAATTTCCTTCCGGGAAGATCAAGTCAACCCTAAGTGCGTCGTGAGCTGGAATACCGCCGCCGCGCCTGCGGGTACCAAGAACGCGACTCCAGAACGTGTCCGCGTTTCATCAGAAGTCTCCACGGGCTTACTGATTAAGAAAGTTCAACCGCAATATCCCGCAGGCGCGAAACAGGCACGCGTCCAAGGCACAGTTGTGATGAAGGCCGAGATCGACAAGAAAGGACACGTAGAGGAGCTCTCTCTTATCTCAGGTGATCCTTTGCTCGCCCCGGCAGCTCTGAAGGCAGTCAAGAAATGGAAGTACAAGCCGTACGTGCTTAATGGTCAACCCGTGAAAGTCGAAACCCAGGTTGTTGTGAAGTTCACTTTGTCGAGCTCCTAGCCGTCGGAGATCGGTCTACTGTCGGACGGACGAATACGTCCAGCTCTAAGTATTCTCAGGTACAGCTAAAATAGGTCCGGGCGCTTCTAACCCAATAGAATCATGAACTGCTTTCTCGTAGTTTTGCTCTCGTACGCGGTGACCGGAGTCCAAACCGCTCCCACGCCAACTCCTCCTGCGCACTCTGCCCAATCTTCCATCAATCTGAATGACTCCGACAATGCCCGCCAGGCGCGGGCTGTCCTCGACAAATCGATTGAAGCTCTCGGCGGTCAGCCTTATCTCACCTACGAAAACCGGGTTGAAGAGGGCCGCTATTATCCCCTCTATCACGGACATACCAATAGCACCGGAATTCCCTACCGATACTATCTTCAGTATCCCGACAAGGACCGTTTCGAAGTCATCCGCACCAAAGACATTCACCTTCTGCCCGGAACGATCGACATCGGGGGGGTAAAGGTCAAGAACAAGTTCGATCTCGCGCTGATTCACAATGGCGATAAAGGGTACGAAATCACTTACAAAGGAACGGCGGCGCAGGAAAAGCTCGATTTGGAAAACTATCTTCGCCGCCGCGATCATTCCCTCGAATGGGTGTTCCGCAAGTGGATGCGCGACCCGAATGTCGCGCTTTTCTATGAAGGACTCGCGGTCGTCGATGGGAAGGAAACCGAAGGAGTGACGCTGCTCAACAGCCAGAACGACTCGGTGAGCATTTACCTGGACCAGAATTCGCACTATCCAGTGAAGATCAGTTATTCGTGGCGCGATCCGAAAGACAAGCAGAAAAATACGGAAGATGAGGTTTACGACGGCTACAAATTGGAGCAGGGCATCTGGACCCCACACTCCATTACCCGCTATTACAACGGAGAATCTTCGCAGCAGCGCTTCATCAACACAGCAAGCTACAATCTGAAGCTGCCGGATACAATGTTCGAAGCGGCCGTTACGTATGACCCTAAAGCGCCGATGAAGAGCCATTAAAGGCTGGCCGAATGGGGTAAAAACTTACTTTAGTACCCCAAAACTGGCCTGAGTTCCCCCGCAGATACCCTCAAACATCTATAACGGCCTGAATAACTTAGCGTTGCCCTCGGCGAAACTTGCCACGGACTGTGGCTGTTTTGCCACATGCAAAATTCTTTCCACGGCAGTAAGCTAATACCAGCAAAAGACTTAGACGATTTCCCCTTTGACGCACGAGCAAACAATTCGTGCCGCAGTGACTTGCACTGGAGTAGGTCTGCACAGTGGAGCTGCCGTCACACTGCGGATTCTTCCCGCCCCTGCCGGAACGGGAATCGTGTTCCACCGCACCGACCTTGACAGCTTCGCTATCGAAGCAAGCGGACGCAATGTGGCCCGCGTTAGTTACGCTACGAGCTTGATGAAAAAGGGCGTGCTCATCTCCACCACCGAGCACCTCCTGTCGGCATTTACTGGAGTCGGCATCGATAACGCCATTGTGGAACTGGATAATCTTGAACTTCCCATACTGGATGGCAGCGCCCGTCCATTCATCGAAATGATTCAGAAGGCTGGCATTCGGAAACAGCGAAAAGCGCGCACTTATCTCCGCATCATGCGAGACATCGAGTTGCGCGAAGGCGATAAGTTCATTGCCGTATACCCGTCCGACGTCTATTCGGTTTCATATTCCATTAACTTTCCTCATCCTCTGATTGGCAAGCAAAGTTTCTGCGTGCGGCTGACAAATGGCCGCTATTTGAAAGAAATTGCTCCGGCGCGTACTTTCGGATTTCTGCACGAAGCGGACGCCATGCGGCAGCAAGGATTGATCCGGGGAGCATCGACCGAGAACGCCATCGTGCTGAACCGCGACGAATTGCTGAACCCACCTTTGCGTTTTGCCGATGAGTTCGTACGTCACAAAGTTCTCGATCTCATTGGAGACCTGGCGCTGATCGGCAAACAGATCTTAGGTTCGGTGGTCGCTGACCGTGCCGGCCACGCTATGCATACTGCCCTGGTATCGCGCATTCTACGCGACCGCTCATACTGGGAAGAAACAGCATTGGAAGACGAATCTGCGGCGCCTACGCTAGCATCTGCTGTCAGCGTTGGCGTCTAGTCCGTGCATTCTCCACGCGCACACAGATTGTTAAGAGCACCCGATATCCATGCTGAATTCCATTCGCAGCACCAATTATCACAAGTAGGGCGGGACGAGCCGTAGTCCCCGAAAGCATAAGCCTGGGACCATGTCCTTAAGACAATAGACAATACCATTGGAGCGGCGAGAGGCTTAGCTAGCATAAAGCCAGGCGCTCCCACTCATTGCGCACTTTGCGATGAGTGGGATTCCACACGGCGCGGGACGCGATACTAGAACTTATTCCACAGATACTGGTTATAAACGTCGTGGTGGTACTGCACTTCGGGCGCTTTTACGAACGTTCCCAACAAGCGTGCGCAGCGATCGGCCGACGCCTCTTTCAGGTCGGCATAGCGACCCTTAACGTCATCGCCCATTAACTTCGATGTCCAGCTGGCTTTGCGGAAGTCCTCAATCGCCTTATAGATGTTATCCGGTAGGTAGCGTTCCGCCTGGCGCAGGTTCTTGATCTTCGACGTGTTGCCTTCGAGTCCCGTCTTGAAGATCGAAAGCATCACGAGATACGGATTCGCATCCGGAGCTACAGAACGTACCTCGACACGCATACTGCGCTCGTTGCCGATTGGAATGCGGATCATCGATCCACGATCGACCGCGGACGCTTTGATCTGGTTCGGCGCTTCGAAGTGAGGATCGAGACGGCGATAGGCGTTGACGCTCGGATTCAGCAGCAGGCAGATGTCGTTGCCATGAGTCAGAATGCGGTCGACGAATTCCCATCCCGTCTTGCTCAGCTTTTCTTCGCCCTTCGGGTCCCAGAACAAATTCTTGCCGCCCTTGCTGATCGAAACATTGGTGTGCATGCCGCTGCCATTGACACCCACAACCGGCTTCGGCAGGAACGAAGCGGTAAGCCCCATGTTGCGCGCGACCTGGCGGCAGATCAGTTTATAGAGCTGGATGTGGTCAGCCGCAGCCACCACTTCCGCATAGTTGTAATTGATCTCGAACTGCGAAGGCGCAACCTCAGGGTGATCCTTTTCATTCTGGAATCCCATGGCGCGCTGCACTTCCGCAGTCGTGTCGATAAAGTTCCGCAGCGGATCGCCCGGCAGCGAGTGATAATAGCCGCCGGTATTCACATACTCGAATTTGCCTGTCTCGTGGTACGTACGCTCCGCGTCCGGCCCATTAAACAGGAAACCTTCAATTTCATTGGCGGCGTTTAACGTGTAACCGTGCTTTTTATTCAGACCCTCCGCAAAAGTCTTGAGCACACCGCGCATATCGGCTGAGTAAGGCTCGCCGCCCTTGTCAATGACTTCACCAAACACCATCACCTTGCCGGGTCCAAACACATCCGCCGGACCCCAATAGAATGCCGACCAGTCGATACCGAGACGCAGATCGCTCTCCCGCTGCGCGGTGAAGCCGCGAATTGAAGAGCCGTCGAACGTTAGATTGTCAAAACTCTTGACCAGAAATTTCTTGTCATAGTCGAGCATGTGCAGACGGCCTTCGAGGTCGCTGAACATCACCGTCACGGCCTTGATGCCGGGTTCGTCTGCCAGATATTTCAATCGCTCTTCCTGAATTTCGTCAGGAGCGACGCGATCCAGGCGCTGCTTCTTCGCCTTCAGATTCAACTCTTCCAGTTCGTCGTAGGGGATCGCTAAAAAATTCCGCAGTTCAGTAGACATGCCTCTCCTTGTTGGTGCGCTGCCCATGAATCAGATTGAACGTCCGGGGGACTAGTAAGGCTATCGTGTTACATGTACCCAGACAAATAGAAATCGATTATAGCAACGATCAGTTTTTCCAATTTGCATCAGAAATGGTGCAGAAGCTGCCCGCTGAAATTGTTCTGAGGTTGCTTTCGAGCCTGGGGGTAGAAATCTATGACTAGCTTCATCCATGAAATAATCAATTTGAGGAATCACATTTGAGTTGCGTTATCTGTAGCGAACGAAAAGAAAAACGATTCTGTCCTGCCGTGCATGGAAAAATCTGCCCCCAGTGCTGCGGGGAGCAGCGTGAGGTGACGCTGGACTGCCCTAGCGACTGTCCTTATCTATTGCAATCACGCCAGCAGGCACGTGAACATTTCACGTCCCACGGTGAGCAAGTTCAGCCGATTGATCGGGAGGCACTGTTCCCCAATGTGGAGATCGCTGAGCAGTTCCTCTACGAGCGCGAAGAACTGATCATGGGGCTCAGCTTCGCATTGACCAAGAGCGCCCGCGCCGATCGCACGCTCACCGACCGCGATCTCATCTCCGCCATCGGTTCGCTCGCTAAAAGTTACCAAACGATGGTGAATTCCAGCCTCATCTATGAGCCTCCGACTACAAATCTGGCGCACCAGGCGATTGCCCGCGAACTCGAAACCATGATCAAAGAATTTCGCGAGGCCGAGCAGCGGCACTTGGGTCATACTCGACTGCGAGATTCGGACGTTCTGAAAGCATTGGTTTTTCTCTTACGAATGGGATTGGGACGCTCATCCGGCAGACCAAAATCGCGCGCCTTCATCGATTTCCTATTTGCGCAGTTCCCGGAGAAATACTCGACCATCGCCGGTGCCGAAGAAGCAAGCAGCAGGATTGTGATTCCGTAGGAGACTATGCCCGGTCACGACAAGAGGATTTTCACTTCCACGTAGAGTATGGCGGTTCCGAACAGAAGCAAGAACAACCCCGCCGCCCGATGCCGAACCCAGAGCATTTTTTCAATCGAGAGCCGCTTCTCCGACCCTGTTTTCCGCGAATGCCGATTCCAGAGATCTGCATATCTCCGGGGATCGAAGAGCATGAGATAGCCGAGACCGATGAATCCCGATTCAAAGACAATCATATGATCCAATAAGCAGTCTTGAGCACAATGAGTGCATTCTCTCAAAGCCGCCGCACTGTTTGCCCGTGAGCCAGCGCCGCCAGAAGTTCTCGCGCCGTCTTTCCAAGTTCAGGGTGCCGCACGTCGGGAGCAATCTCAACCAGCGGTTCGAGAACAAACCGCCGATTCTGCATCGCCGGATGCGGAATTTTCAAGCCTGGCTCATCCACCACTTCATCTCCATACAAGACCACATCGATATCAATCTTGCGCGCGCCTTTATCTCGTAACCGCATACGTCCCATCGTCGCCTCGATCCGCAGCGCAATCTGGAGCAGTTCCCGCGGCACCTTGTTTGTTTCAACGGCCGCCAGGCAATTCAAAAACCAGGGCTGATCCGGCACGTCCAACGGTTGCGTTTCATACATTGAAGATACCGCTAGTAGCCGTCCCGCAACCTCCAATTGCGCGATCGCCGCACTCAAGTTAGCGGCACGATCTCCCAGGTTCGATCCCAACGACAAATAAGCGATTTCGCTCACGCTGCTAGTCTCGCACACAACACATTTTGGCCGGTGGCAGATTTCACGAGTGACAAAGGGCTGTGTTGGCGTCGTACCTTTGTTCGGTACCAAGGTCACTTTCTTAACTTCTCTTCAGCCGATAGTATTGAAAATGCTATGAATCTGGACTCCCTCCTCATCAGCCGCGACGCCGATTTGCTTGGTGTCCTGCGTCCTGCGCTGGAGAATATCTCGGTCGATATTGAGGTTTGTCTAGAATTCCGCATCGGCAACGATCTGCTGGCAAAGCGCAAGTTCGATGCGGTCATTATCGACTGCGACGATCTGGAAAAAGGCTTTGATCTCCTGAAGGGGCTCCGCCAAACTCAAAGCAACGCCAAGTCCGTAGCCTTTGCCGTATTGAACGGGAAGACAACCACTCAGGAAGCCTTCCATTCCGGAGCTAATTTCGTTCTACAGAAGCCGCTCAGTCCGCTTCATGCTTCCCGCTGTTTTAATGCGGCGCTCAATTTTATGGTGCGAGAACGGCGCCGCTACTTCCGACATCCTTTAGATATGTCGTTGCGAATCAGCCTGCCGAACAATCACGAACAAACCGCCACCGCGACCAACATAAGCGAGGGCGGTATGGCGATCCGCTTTCTCGGCAAATTGAGCAAAGACACTAAGGCACAGTTTCGATTCACGCTTCCCGGTTCGAACGTTCCGCTCGAACTGAACGGCCAAGTTGCCTGGGCGGATGGCACCGGCCACGCCGGCATCAGCTTCCTCGATGTTCCCCAAAGCGCGCAGCGTCAGCTCGAAAACTGGCTGACCGACAGGTTGCAGGAAGAAATGCCGCCGAAGCTGCAAGGCTACGTGGCGCTGCCCTAACCCCTTACCTGCTCTGCAATAAGACCCCGCATCCAGCTTGTAACTTGCGCCCAGCCACGGCTATGGCACTGTAGAGATTGAGCTTGCCGTGTCTAATGGTGGGTCCTGACTGCATTTCATGATCACATTGAACGAAAGAATTGCCAAAACTCAGCGCTTGCTTCGCCGCTTGGAAGAAGACCAGCCTTATTTACATGTGCGCTTATCTGCGCTGGGAGCCGATCATCGTCAAAGCGCCAACGCCTTCGCCGCCCTGATGCGTGCTGAAGCAGAAGCCGAACTCCAGCGCCTATTGGCAGAACAAGCTATGCCCTATGAGTGGACAGTCCCCCAGCCCGCCGATTGAATTGACTTGGGGTGGTATAGCGGCTTAACGCTGCGATAAACGGTTCTTATTTGACGAAAGACTTTTAGCCGCCCGAGATCAGCGGCCTCACAGAAAATATTTTCGCTAGTGCATCGCCGCCGCGTTCACTAAGTTGGCATTCAGATAGCGGCTCATCGCCAGATCGACAATCGACCCAATCATCTCTGTATAAGAAAGTCCCGAAGCCTTCGCGGCCATGGCAAATTCCTGCCGACTGGCCAGCCAGGGATTCGGATTCGCCTCAATGACATAAACATCGCCATTCGGAGCTAGCCTCATATCGATACGCCCATAGTCGCGCAACTTCAGCGCCCGATAAGCAGCGAGTGCCGTATCTTCCAACCGCTTCACGGTCTTCTCGTCCAGATTTTCCGCGATCGCCGATTTGGTAAGTTTGTAGGCCTCAGTATTTTTTTCAAACTTCACGTCATAACTCGCAATTTTCGGAGTTCCTTCAGGCAAGCGCGACAGATCGAGCTCGACTAGCGGCAAAACTTGCGTCCGTTCATAGCTGCCCAGAATTCCAGCATAGATTTCACGCCCCTCGATATATTCCTCAATCAGCGCCGGAGCATCGAACTCATCCTGTATGTACTGGATCCGCTCCATCATCTCCTTGACGTTTTTCACCACCGCGCCTGCATCGATGCCAATCGATCCATCTTCCCAGGACGGTTTGACGATAAGGGGAAAAGAAATGTCATGAGCATGTTCAGTGCGTCCGCGATAAGAAGTAGCAAAGAATGGAGTTTTAATACCGTGAAATGCAAAAATCTTCTTGGCAATCGCCTTATCCTGCGACATAAAAATCGCGTGTGGACCGGCACCCGTGTAGCGCAATCCCAGCAGGTCGACATAGGCGATCACGTTCATTTCCTTGGTGTCATCGCCATCGAAAGATTCCGTCAGGTTAAAAATCAGATCGGCATCGCAACGCGAGAGCGAGTGTAACGACTGCGGCCGACCGTCCAATTCGAAATAGGAAGGCTCGTGGCCCAACTTTTGCAAAGCTTCGAAGATTTCTTCGCGATCGGTCTTTTCTTTCTTGACCTTCTTCACTTTTTTGCGGGGTTTGCGCGCTGCTTCCGCCTCTTCTTTAGCCGCCGCCGCGACCGGATCTTCATTCCACAGGTCATACAGCAGCGCGATCTTAAGTTTTGCTCCGATCATCGTTTCTCCTCGGAAACCATCACTAGTACGCCTGGCCTCGAGTCTTAGTTGCCAGATCTCAGGAAATCTTTGATGTTGATCTCTGCTCGCAAGGTTTTCCTGATACCTGCAACTAAAACCTGAGACCTCTCTTACGGCTGAATAAATTTTCCTTTCGTCACATAAGTCATCACCAGTGCCGTCGCGTAAGCCGTAACTTCAGCCAGATGTTCCGCTCCCCGCGTCTTGTCGGCCCGCAAATCGAGTTCCCCTGCGCGCTTTTCGATCGTGTCGATTAAAGTCTTGATCAGCGGACGCTGTGCTCCCGTCCACTGCGCAACTTTGTCGATCACCGCCTTGCGATGCTGATGCAAGAATTCATGTGCCGGCACAGCCGTCTTCCGCCGCTTCGACACGGGAAAGATATCGCGCAAATCCGTGTCCGGTGCCAGCTCACTAACGCCCAGCTCAGTCACGGCAACTTCTTCCCGCGCGGATTGCTGTACGTGATAAAACTCCGCTAGCGTTCCTTCCATGTCATCCACCGTAATATCAGTGATGCCACGCCGCCGCAGCGGATCGCTCTTTCCCAACTTCCGCGCCAGCCGGTTCAGATAGAGCAGCTTCGCCATCGCACCCCAGCCGCGATAACGCTTCCGCCAGTTCGAACGCGGCGTCAGCCACACCGCAAACGTCTCGGCAAAATCTTCATCCGGATGCTTCTGCGCATACCATCCCGGCAAATGCCGCACATAATCGCGCGAAAACGGAACCGGCTGATAGTTGTCGCGATACGGCCGCCGGAACGGCCCAAAAATCCGCTTCCACTCCGGCTTATTGTGCAGCTTGTAAGCATAAGTGAACGCGTGTCCCGCCTCATGCCGCAGATACATCATGATTTCGCGAGCATCCTCAAGATCATGCGTCTCTTTCTCCAACTGCGCCAAAGCCGCATGAGCCAGATAAAACGGAATCCCAATAATCGGCTCGCCCGAAGGGCATCCCCACTCATCGGTCAAATAACAAGCCGGACGAAACTTGCTGAGCCCCTTAGCCTCCAACTCGCGATAAAGCTGTTCCACAAACCGCTCCACCGGAGACCCGGCAAGCGTAAGCCCCAGCTCGCGAATCGGCCGGCTGAGCAATTCGTCGTACGGACGTGCTTGGTACGCGGGTTCAGTTTTTGCGCTATCGGTATTAATCACAATGTTATGCACAAACGCTCGCTGACAAATAGTCTGCAACCGCGCAGGCACACACGGGGAGAGGCAGTATCACTACCGTTAACAGTAATAGAAAGCAGAGTTATTTAGAAGTGACTGCGGTAATACGAGCGAGGGCTATTTATCCCAGCGGCAACGCCTCTTGTTTCGCCACTCCGATACTTTCGACCGGAACCGCTAGCAGGATCTCCCCGATTCCCAGTGCATTGCATTTCGCTGTCCATGACTGCTGCGAAATGATACCGTCCGAGATCTCCCGCACCAGTTTGTGAGGATCTAGCTTTTCGTCGCCATGATCCAGGTGAAATTCTCCCGGAGTCGCATGCAGGTTCCAACCGTTCTTGACGAGGGCAAGTCCGAGGGCCGCACTCAAAAGTGAGCGCGCTCGTTCAACTCTCTGTTCGGGCGTCAAGAGCATCCCTTTCGGGTCACGGATCTGCGATGCGATCTCTGGAACCTTGCCAATCGACTCGGCAAGGTTTCCGGCGGTGATGCCTTCAAGAAGACGAGCATATTCGCCCGCAAAATTCGCCCAAGATGGAATCAGTACCGAAGGCCCTTGTTCCTCCCATGAAACGCGCCTCAAAGCATTTTTAGGCATCTGGGGATTGAGCGCTTCCAGAAATGCCAACTCCGCCGCGCCTCCGTCCTCCAGCAAGCTCAATGCGGATTGCGTGTCTTCCGGCTGAAAATCATTCGGCAAGGCTTGGGCAGCAGCGATGCGTTCACGAAGTGGTGGATGGCTATCGTAAGGTTCAGTCTTGCCTTCGCGCATTTCCTTTTCAATCCCCTTCTCGACTTGCTTCGCAATCGCTGGAGCAGCGAGAAACTGCGAAAAGCCTCCTGCAATCGACGGCAGAAAACCCGAATTGAGCATGGGTCCCACTTCCGTTTTCCAATAAGCAGGCCAAGCCATACCCGCCCCGTGGATAACGCGCAGTCCGCTTATCAACGGTTGTGGCCCGGCCACAATGCAGGCCAGTTCATCGGCCCTGAACTCCTGGCGCCGGGAGACAAAATTGATGGCGCGTAGAAACAACAGCCAGTACCAATTGAGTATCCCAAAGACCACGCGATAGAGGACCTGCATCAGAGCGACCCGCATTGCTGTCCCCACCGAGCCCATGTTCTGAAATGTACGGATCATCGCCATCTGGGTCTTGTGCAACCAGGGTCCGAGCTTAGTGTCCCCGCCGTAATAGTGCGCAAATTCGTGTGCGAGGATGGCTCGAAACTGCGAAACATTCAACGCCCCCAGTAAGGGCAAACCGAGCCCCATAACGCGTCGACTGCCAAAACCCATCAGCCCTCCGCGGTCTGCCACCCACGCGTTAGCATCGCCAATGAGGTAAACCTCGCTCGGCAACGGCTCGTCCAGAGCGCCAGCGATACTGTCGATTTCCGCAAACAAACGCGGATGCGATGTGCGCTCCAGCGGTAGTCCGGGAGCAGTAAACTTATCCCGCCGTGGTATGAGCGACCACATCATCGAGCCGGCAACGATCACACCTGCGACAAATAAAGCAAGAGTCTGGAAGTTGGCCAAATGAGTGACTATGAGCCAAGGCAGATAAACGCACGCAACCGCCAGCAGCAGGATTACTAGATAAGAGACCAACACCATCAGCATCGCCAGGGCGGCGAAGATAGCCAGTGATCGGCGTGGAGGTATGACAACGACAGGGGCGCAAGGCTGCATAAGTCGGTGACTATATCAGTCCGCGAAGGTAACTGCCACTAATACGACTCACGCCGATTTCGAGAGTAAGTGGGCGGTTTGGCCCACCTTTGCACCCAGGGCAAACTCTGCCTGACACTTCGCAGCTTTCATAAGTGGCCAATTTGTGGCTACGGCAGGACCGCGATACAATTCGCAGACCAGAGGTCTAATTTCCGGGAGCAATTCATGAGATCCAATCCCCTGCCTTCCTTGCTTTGTTTCCTTTCCCTATCCTTTGCGGTGGGTCTCGCGTCTGACCGCGCCAACGCGAGTGCGACACCTCGCCAGAGTAGTGCACAACCCCAAACTCAAAGCAACGACGCGCAAAGCAATAAAGCGGCCGTCAGTCCACCCCAGACCAATGCGTCCGGAGACTCAATCATTCAAGTAGAAAATTGGACTAAGCCCAAGCCCGGTTGGCTCTATGTCCTCGATCCGAAACCCGATGCCGGTGGTCCGGGAGGCCGCGTCTGGCTAGTCGATGCTCGACACGCACACTTGGCGAAAGATCGGCACCATCAAAACCAAGATGCCGTTCTGGAGCGCAGTGATTGGAAAAACGGCACCATGCTCTATGCCACGGCTCCGCAGAAGCAGAGCATTTTGGTGATCGACACCGCAGAGATGCGCCAGATCAACGTCCTCAAAATCGGCGGGGCGCCGACGCTAGCGCTAGTCGCACCCTGAGCTAGTCTCGACCTAAGGCAATTTCAGAATGATTGTGGAGGGGCTGTTCTACCTCTGCAATCTGAAACTCTGACCTCACTGCCTTACTGAATCAGCGTCCCATTCCCCGTAGGCTCGTCCGGAGGAATCACTACCGCCGCCGCCACCCGGTCTCCCGGCTCAATATTCAGCAGCCGGACACCCTGCGCCGACCGCCCCGACTCGCGAATAAACTTCGACTCGATCCGAATAATCTTCCCATACTGCGAGATCAGCATCACCTCGGATTTCTCGGTAACCTGCGAGATGCCAACGACTTTGCCATTGCGTTCCGTGGTCTTGACGTTAATCACGCCCTTGCCGCCGCGATTGGTCAGTCGATACTCGTCGGCAGGAGTGCGCTTCCCATACCCATTCTCAGTGACAGAAAGAATGAGCGAGCCCTTTTCCGGAACCAGATCTGCGACCTCAGGAGCAACATCGCCTTCTTTAGCGACCGCCTTAGCCTCGGGCTTAATCGTGGTGGCCATGCCGACAATGTAATCTTTCTCACCCAGGTTCATGCCGCGTACGCCCGTGGCGTTGCGTCCCATAGACCGCACGTCATTTTCATCAAAGCGAATTGCCTGCCCATCATGCGAAGCAAGGAACACGATTTGGTTTCCGTCCGTCAGCGAGGCCGCGACGAGTTCATCGCCCTGCTCAATATTGATGGCGATAATCCCGCGCTGCATCACGTGCGAGAAGTCTTTGACCTCAGTCTTCTTCACCGTCCCATTGTGCGTGGCAAAGAAGACATATCGACCTTCTTCTTCCAAATCGCGCACAGCGAGCATGGTACGCACAGTTTCGCCGGGTTGCAGACCGACCAGATTGCCGACATGCTTCCCCTTGCCAGCAGCAGCAATGTCAGGAATCTCATACACCTTCAGCCAATAAACGCGCCCCGTATTCGTGAAGATCAAAATGTAAGCGTGAGTCGAAGCGATAAACAGATGCTCGACAAAATCCTCATCGCGCGTCTTCATCCCAGTGCGCCCAGTGCCGCCGCGGCGCTGCATACGGTACGTCGAAATCGGAGTCCGCTTCATGTAGCCGGAGTGGCTGACCGTGACCGCAACCTGCTCGTCGGCGATCAGATCCTCCAGCATGATCTCGGCAGCTTCGTCTTCAATCACCGTGCGCCGAGCATCGCCGTAAAGCTTCTTGACCTCTTCCAGTTCCTTAATGATGACCTTACGTAGCTTAGTCTCCGAAGCAAGAATCGATTCATACTCGGCAATCGCCTCGCGCACCGACTTCAATTCGTTAGAGATTTCATCAATCGAAAGTTTCGTCAGCCGGTGCAGCTGCAGTTCAAGGATGGCGTCAGCCTGCTTAGCGGTGAACGGCTTATCAGCATCCAGCTTCGGAGCCCGCCCGGTGGTATTGATGTCGATCTTCTTGCCGCCAAAATAAGCGACCAAATTTTCGCGCGCGTCGCCGCGGTTGGCACTGCCTCGAATGATCGCGATCACATTATCCAGGTGATCGAGCGCGGTCAGGTAGCCTTCCAAAATGTGCTCGCGATCGCGCGCCTTATTCAGTAAGTAAGAAGTTCGCCGCCGCACCACATCGACGCGATGATCGATGAAGTGTTTGATCGCCTGGATCAGCCCCATTTCCTTCGGCTGGGCGTTGACCACCGCGAGCAGGATCATGCTGAAGCCTTCCTGCATCGACGTGTGCTTGTAGAGCTGGTTGAGGACAATCTGCGGCTCCGCGCCGCGCTTCAGTTCGATCACAATGCGCATTCCGTCGCGATCGCTCTCGTCGCGAATATCGGAAATATCGTCGATCGTCTTCTCGTTGACTAAATCAGCGATGCGCTCGATCAGCCGAGCCTTATTCACCTGATAAGGAATCTCAGTAACAATGATCGCCTGCTTGTCCTTGGTAACATTCTCAATCGCCGCGCGAGCCCGCATCATGAAACGCCCGCGGCCAGTTCGATAAGCCTCAAAAATTCCCGCGCGGCCATGAATGATGCCAGCCGTAGGAAAATCCGGCCCCTGCACAAATTTCAAAATTTCCGGCAACTGCGCCGCTGGATTATTCACCAGCGTAATCGTCGCATCGACAATCTCAGTCAGATTGTGTGGCGGAATTTTGGTAGCCATGCCAACCGCAATTCCATCCGACCCATTCACCAGCAAGTTGGGATAACGCGCCGGCAACACCGCCGGCTGTGTTTCCGTCCCGTCGTAATTGGGATAAAAATCAACCGCTTCTTTGTCGAGATCCTCAAGCAGCGCGGTAGAAACACGCGTCAGCCGAGCTTCTGTATATCGATCCGCCGCCGGAGGATCGCCATCCACCGAGCCAAAGTTGCCCTGTCCATCCACCAAAGGTGCGCGCATAGCAAACGGCTGCGCTAGGCGCACCAACGCATCGTAAACAGCGAGATTTCCATGCGGATGGTACTTGCCCATCACTTCGCCGACGATGCGGGCGCACTTACGCGTAGCCCGTCCCGGAGCCAAACCCATCTGCTGCATGGTGTAAAGAATCCGGCGGTGCACCGGCTTCAATCCGTCGCGGACATCCGGCAAAGCGCGGCCAATAATCACCGACAAGGAATAGTCGAGATACGACCGCTTCATCTCGTCTTCAATGTTGACCGGTTGCATGTTGAGCGCGCCCGGACCCGCGGGAGGTTGTCCATCGCCTCCAGCAGGAGGAGTCAAGGGAAGTTCAGGATTCTGATCGTCAGCCATGAAGTTCGGTTCTCAATTTCTCGGAAAAAAGTTCTCGATAAAGATTGTGCAGATCTAATTTGTGGCGGGCGTTTGGCTAGTCCGAACGGAGCAAAGCCTCGCCCCGCCACCCCCACCACGAATGCCGCTAAGTGCCTGCATCTACAGGTGCTTATCTATTCCGATTTACCCCGCAATTATACCACGTTCGAGGCCTGGGAAGATGACGTTGAAGACGATGAATCTAGCGCTCGCCGGCATAACCAGGAGACATCTGAAAGCGGAAAAGAAACCTGAAATAATGACTACTCTATGCCAGTCCTGATCGTGCTGTTCGCTTCATGGTTGATCCTGAGAGGCACCGGCGCGCTCGGCGTCACCGCACTCGCCACCTGGCACGACTCGGTCCGTTACGCGCTCGCCCTCATGTTTGTCTTCACCGGTATCGCGCACTTCAACAAAATGAGACACGATCTCGCGCGGATGATCCCATCTTTTTTTCCGCAGCCGATGCTCATCGTCTACATCACCGGTATCTGCGAATTCCTAGGAGCGGCCGGTTTACTAATTCCAGGATTCCGCTCCCTCGCCGGAATCTGTCTCATCCTGCTACTCATCGGAATGTTCACCGCCAACGTCAACGCCGCTTTGAAGGAAGTAACGTTGCGCGGCAAGCCCGTAACCGCGCTCTGGCTGCGGACACCGATGCAAATCCTGTTCATCGGCCTGATCTGGTGGGCGTCAAGTTAGAAGTTGCGAAGAGTGGAGCGGTAATATTATAAATTCGATTTTGCCGAATGGAGCGCCGGACTGACCTCGCCTGGCGGAACCTTTCGACTATGCTCAGAATACGCACCAGCGAGACAACTCTCTAGCTATGCGGCACGCAACGTCAGCAGCGTAATCTCCGGAGGCACCCCGATGCGCACTGGAAAACCAAAAGTTCCCAGCCCGCGATTCACATAAAGCGCAGCTTTCTGCCCGTTGGTCGAAGTAGCAATCGGCAGTCGATAAAGCCCCGCCACAAAAGGAGTAATCAACCGCGCCGGGCTAACGCTACGATCCACAATTTCAACCTTAATCTGCCCGCCGTGCGTATGTCCGGCGAGGCTAAGCTCAATGCCCAGCTCAGCCGCACGCCGAAACGAATTCGGATTATGCGACAGCAAAACATTCGGCATGTCGCGCCGAATCAGATGCTCAATCTCCGCCAGCATCCGCCCAGTCTCCTCGCCACTAGTCATGTGGTCGCGCTGGTAATCGACGCCCAGCAGATTAAAGCGTCCACCATTGTGCTCGATCACCGAGTTCGACGCCCGCAGCAGTCGCATTCCCTTTTCGCGGAAGAGCCGTTCCGCCTCATCTTCCACTCCCGCATAAATTTCGTGATTGCCATTGCATCCCCAAACGCCCAGCGGAGCGCGCAACCGGCTCAGTTCCGTAATGCAGGCATTCAGCGGATCGCCCTCGCTCGAAACAAAGTCTCCCGTAACAAAAGAAATGTCAGGCTGCAGCGAGTTAGCCATGTCAACCGCGCGAGCAATTTCCCGCGGAGGCATGTAGTCGCCAATGTGTATGTCACTGAGCTGAGCAATGCGCAGCCCCTCTAACTCGGGAGGAAGATTGGCCACCGGCACATCGACGCGCTCGATGGTATAGCGCAAGCGCCCAGCGGCAAATCCATAAGTAGCGGCCAGAAATGGAAAGCCTCCAGCCAGCACGGCAGCATATTGAAAAAATGCCCGGCGCGAAGGACTGAATCCACCCGCAACCGGATTCGAATGAGGCAGAAGCCGCGCTGCAACATTCGTAACCCACTCAATCGCTCCCACCGATTCAACTGCCAGGAATCCAAAGACCGAAGCAACCATCCAAAGGCGCGAAAATGTGGAGAGCGATTTCCCAAAGTTCAACCCGCCAACACCAAGTCGCGAAATTCCATGCCCAAGTAGCGGGTCAAGCAAAGTAGCGAGAAGTGCAGCTGCGAGCGCGATCAATCCAGCATGCAGCCCGAACCGCCAGTTGGCATTCGAGAACGAGGCAATCCAAGTCCACGCCCGCACGAACCAGAATCGCTGGACGGCATAGAGAGCTAGGAGAAACAAGGTGAAGAAAACAATGCGAGTAATCAGGGTTAGGGCTCCGTTAAGAACTTCTCTCGATTTAGATGCATTGCGAGGGCTAGAAGGCTCGGAGGCAGAAACCGTGACGGTCTATCCCAATAACGAAAGCGTGGCTGGGCTTCGCAGAGCAACTGCCCGCTCTCGAGCATTCTGCAACGCGCGCTTGACGTGACAAGGAGCGGTGCCTCCCGGGACGTCGTGCAGCGCTAGCACCTCGCTAAGTCCGAGGCAGGAATGGAAGCCCGCATCAAAACTCGAGTGGATCACTTGCAGATCGGCGAGTGGAAGTTTTTGTAAATCGCATCCGCGTTCCACCGCCAAAGCAACCGCCTTCCCGACTGCTTCATGGGCGAGGCGCGAGGGTACTCCGCGTTCGACAAGATAGGCTGCGGCAGCCCATGCGTTCATAAAACTCGAACTCGCCGCCTGATTCATTTTGGCGTCGTTGAAGTCGACCGTGTTCATAAATCCGGTCACGAGCGGCAACATACCGATGATCGTGTCGGACGCGTTGAACACAGGCTCCTGAGTTTCCTGCATATCTTTGTTGTAGGCGAGCGGCAAGCCCTTCACAAGAGTTTGCAGCGTAGTGGCGCAACCCATGACACGCGCCGCTTTGCCACGGACTAACTCGAGCAAGTCAGGATTTTTTTTCTGCGGCATGGCGCTGCTTCCGGTGGAAAAAGCCTCGGGCAACTCGACGAATCCGTAAGCGGCCGTGGAGAACAAAATCATCTCCTCCGCCCAACGGCTAAGATGGAGCGCAAGCAGCGTGAGCGCGTCGACGAATTCAATGGCAAAATCACGATCGCTGGTAGCGTCGATGCTGTTCGCTGTTGGAGCATCGAAGCCCAACTCCGCAGCCATCGCTTGACGATTGAGTGTGAGCGTAGCTCCAGCGACAGCGCCTGAGCCCAGTGGACAAAGGTTCGCGCGTTTGCGGCAATCGGCAAGTCGCGAAACGTCGCGGAGAAACATTTCGACATAGGCCAGCAGCCAATGCGCCACCAAAACCGGCTCTGCTGGCTGCAAGTGCGTATAAGCAGGCATTGCCAAAAGTGAAGAAGAGTTGCCTGCCGCATCAGCGCGAGAAAGGATCGCCTCGATCCAATCGGCAATCAGATTTTGCAGCGTGTCGATGCTGCGACGCACGAAGAGGCGGAGATCGGTTGCGATCTGCTCATTACGGCTGCGCCCCGTATGCAATTTGAAGCCAGTGGCGCCGATCAGCGCCGCAAGTTGCTTTTCGACAAAGTGGTGAACATCTTCGGCTTCGGAATCGTTGAGAAATTCCGGCTCGGTTTCGGCTCGCTGCCCAATTTTTCTCAGAGCCGTGACGATTTCAGAAAGTTCTTCCGAGGAAAGCACTCCCGCATGTTCAAGAGCATTTGCGTGAGCACAACTGGCAGCAAGTTCGAAAGGCAGAAGCCGTTGATCAAACGGAAACGACCGCTGCCATTTTTCAAATTCAGGGTCAAGAGGCTGCCGGAAGCGGCCCGACCACATCTTCATTGCGAAACCTCAACCTTATGCTGCGTCTGAGCACGGCAACGCGACGGTAATCCAAGAATACGGATGAAGCCTTCGGCATCTTTCTGGTCGTAACTCGCGTCCATGGTGAACGAAGACAGGTCCGTACGATAGAGCGAGTACTCGGATTTGCGGCTCACGATGCTGACATTGCCCTTGTAGAGCGACAATTTCACCGTTCCAGTCAGATTCTGCTGCGTGGTTTCGACGAAAGCATCGAGCGCTTCGCGCAATGGCGTGAACCATAGGCCGAAGTAAACCAGTTCGGCGTATTTGAGTCCGACATGTTGCTTGAAGTGCAGCAGATCGCGATCAAGGCAAAGAGCCTCGAGTTCGTTATGAGCGGCAAGCAGCAGCGTGCCTCCAGGAGTTTCGTAGCAGCCACGCGACTTGATGCCGACGAAGCGGTTCTCCACTAGATCGATGCGGCCAACACCGTTGCGTCCGCCAATTTCGTTTAGCAGTTCGACCAGCGATACAGGATCGAGAGCTTGTCCGCTAACCGAAACAGAAACGCCTTTTTCGAATCCAATTTCAACCTGCTCTTCTTTGTCAGGAGCCTCTTGCGGAGATTTTGTCAGCTGCCATGTGCTTGCGAAGGGCGCGTTGCCCGCGTCTTCCAACTCTCCGCCTTCATGGCTGATGTGCCAGAGATTGCGATCACGGCTGTGGATCTTTTCGCGGCTGGCAGTTACGGAGATGCCGCGCTTCTCCGCATAGTCGAGGCAATCTTCGCGCGATTTGAGATCCCATTCGCGCCATGGTGCGACAACTTTCAGCTCGGGAGCAAGCGCCTGATAAGCCATCTCAAAGCGAACCTGATCGTTGCCTTTACCAGTGCAACCATGACTGACAGCCGAAGCGCCCTCCCGCAGCGCGACTTCAACCTGATGCTTTGCGATCACGGGACGGGCGAGCGAAGTTCCGAGCAGATACTTATTTTCATAAACCGCACCTGCTTTCAGCGCAGGCCAGACGTATCCGGTAAGAAATTCTTCGCGCAGATCTTCGACAACGACCTTGCTGGCTCCAGTTTTGTAGGCCTTGTCGACGACAGCCTCGATATCATCTCCCTGACCCACGTCAGCGACCATGGCGATCACTTCGTAGGCGTAGTTTTCTTTGAGCCATGGAATGATGATGGAGGTATCGAGTCCACCAGAGTAAGCAAGAACAATTTTTTCAGGTTTATTAGGCATGAGCGTGTGTACTCCTCGCCGAGAAGCGACCAGTAGCGCCGCCCAACAGCCATACCAGTATAGCTTTCTGAATGTGCAGACGGTTTTCCGCTTGATCAAAGACGACCGAGTTCACCGAATCGATGACTTGGTCGGTAACTTCCTGTCCGCGATGCGCAGGCAAGCAGTGCATAAACCGGGCGTTCGATTTTGCGAGCTGCATCAGCGAAGCATTCACCTGGTAAGGGGAGAAAATCGCGGCGCGCTCCGTGGCTTCGTGTTCGTCTCCCATGCTCGCCCAGGCATCGGTGTAAACGGCGTCGGCCCCGACAACCGCTTTGCGCGGGTCGGTCAGAATGCGGAGCGTGGCTTTGGTCTCTTCTGCAATGGCCTTCGCCATGGTCACTATTACGGGATTGAGCGCGTAAGCTTCTGGCGTCGCAATCGAAACTTTTGCGCCAACAGAAGCGCCCGCCAGCAGCAGCGAGTGCGCCATGTTGTTACCATCACCCACGTAGGCGAAGTGAATTTTGGAGAGGTCGCCGAAATGTTCCTGCAAGGTGAAGAAGTCGGCAAGCGCCTGACATGGATGCTCGAGCTCGCTGAGCGCATTGATCACCGGAACACCAGCGTAAGTGGCCATCTCTTCGACAACCGCATGGCTGAAGGTACGCAGCACGATGATGTCAATCCAGCGTTCGAGGTTATGAGCGATGTCGTAGAGCGACTCGCGGGCATTGAGACGATTGGCTGTCTGGTCGAAAAAGAATGTGCTGCCGCCGAGACTGTCCATGCCAGCTTCGAACGTAAGGCGCGTGCGCAAAGAAGGTTTTTCGAAGAACATCACCATCTGCTTGCCGGCGAGAAGGCCACGGAAAGCCGCGGGGCGCTGTTTGAGCATGGCGGTGAGATTAAAGAGCGAAAGGACTTCGGCGGGGCGGAGATCGTGAATGGAGACCAGATCGCGCGGCGCGACCGGTTCCGACATCAGGCCCGACGGGGGCATTTTCGTCTTCATCGTAGGCGAGTTCATCTTTGCTAGTTCTGACAGGTCCATCAGTGCCATAAGATCGGTTCTCATTTTGCGTTTCGCAACACTCCATTTCAAGAAATCAGGTTGTAATGGGCATCGCTTTGGTGATGCCACAAGTTCTGCGCTAATCGATCCCCCTCAGGGACCACTTTTTACGAGAGCTCGCGAATGCGTTTGGCGAGCGCTTGCGCTTTCTGTTTGTCAGTGGCAATGACCAGCACGGTGTCGTCGCCAGCAATAGTGCCTACCACTTCAGGCCAGTGCGAAGCGTCGAGCGCGGCAGCAACCGGCTGCGCGCTGCCGACCGTGGTCTTGACCACCAGCAGATTCTGGGCTTGCCGCATTTCGATCACAAACTGGCGCGCCAGATGCATCACTGAGGGCAAAACGCTTTCTGCTCCGAAACTCTCGCCAGCGCGACGATAGCCGTCGGCGCCTTTCACGAGTTTTAGTTCGTGAATATCGCGGGACAGCGTCGCCTGTCCTACATCAAAGCCTTTGCGCTCCAGCCGCTGCTGGAGCGAGTCCTGGCTTTCGACAGGGCCTTCGTCGAGCAGATCCAGAATCGCTTTGTGGCGCGCTGTTTTCGACATGAATAAAAATGCACCGTAATGCATAAGTATCCATTTGTCGACGGGTCCGTGTCAAGCGAGAAATCGAGGAGCGATTACGACGGGGAGCGCAGAGAATTCCTGGGAAAACCCTGTCTTCCCCGTGGTTACTGGCGGGCAGCGTTAACCGGAATCTGGAAGTCCACGCCATTGTCGTCGTTCGCTTTGCGAGTGGCGGGAAGATCCAGATCGGCGAGGAGAATTTTCTTAGTTCGGCCGTCGGCAAAGTCAAAAAGCGTATCACCTACGATGGCGTAGTTGAGGACGTCAAACTGGTGGCCATCTTTGAAAACCAGCACGGTCGATGGCTGAGCAGTCACGGGGTCTTCGGACGCTAGCGAGCCCGAATCGCGGTCAGGGGAGTATTTGCTGGCGGCATCCACGTTCCACACGCCAGGAGCCTGAACATAGTCATCGGGCGAGTCATCATCACCGGCTTCTTGAGCGTACGGGACAGCAAATGGAACGTAAACGGGCTCAATGATGCCAATCGGGAAATCAGCGTGAGCCTGATCGCGATTTTTGTCCTTGCGGTTATGGCGGTGCACTGAGGATGACGGTGGATTCAGATTGGCTGGTAAAAAGAAGTTGGAACCTCCAAAAGCCGAAGCGCTCGTATAACCGTTTGGCCCGAGCGACGTCACGCTGGGTCGGATACCGCGCGGGGCATTACTCCCGCCAAAAGCCATTGAAGTGACTGAGGGGGCAATGCCGTTAACCTGAGCGTGAACGGGCAAACCGGCAACGAAGTAAAACACCACGAAAAAGGAAAGCAGGAAACAGCATCGCATACCGGCCAGCATGGAAACCTCTCCGCAACAGGGTACATCAATTTTTCGGCCAGATTTATTGCCTGGTTAGTTAGAACTTACGGTCACTGGGAAAGTTGCGTGAAAAAATTTCGCAGGGCAGAATTCTGTCGGTTAGGCTGCGGTGAGCGGCGCACGCGACGTGATCCGGCGCAGTTCCAGCATTCGATGGCGAACATAGCCATCCTCGGTTAAATGCGCAGAAGCAATAGCTTTGCGGCTGCTCGCGACCATCTGATCAAGCGGGCTGCGCTGGGGAAATTGCGGGTCGAGCTCTCGGCAAAATTCACAAGGTCGACTCGAGCGTGTGTCGAAGCGATAGATGACGGCGGGGTCGATGTGTTCCACGAAAATTGGCTCCTGGGAAGGGCGAAAACGCATTCGCCTGATTGTGAGGCAGAGTCATAGTACTTTGCCTCGGATTATCATCAATTGTCTGTTCGAGGTCTTTGTACACCATGGGACCCGATGTATACAAGTCCCTCGCGACAAGTGCGATTTTGCTGCTTTTTCACACTTCGGAGTTGTTCACATGCGAGAGAAGTGGGATAAATCGCAGCCGGGCCGGCAACGACTTTCGGCAATGTTTTCTGGCATGATTTTCTGGCATCATAGGGCACACTTTTATTTTTGGCGAGGGGTCGTTCTGGAGAACCTGTGAATCGTGCTGACGCCAACCCGAGCACCATCTTCTTTTTCGACGTAGACAATACGCTGCTCGACAATGATCGCGTGTCGGAAGATCTGAAGCGGCACCTCGCGAACAAAGTGGGTGAGGCTAGTGGGCGACGCTATTGGGAAATCTTCGAACAGTTGCGCACCGAACTTGGATATGCGGACTATCTCGGCGCACTGCAGCGTTATCGCATCGAACAGCCGCGCGATCCTAAGCTGCTGGCGGTGTCGCACTTCATGATCAATTACCCCTTTGCTAACCGGTTGTTTCCGGAGTCACTCGACGCCGTGGAATACGCGCAGCGGTTGGGGCAAGCGGTGATTCTGAGCGACGGAGACGTGGTTTTTCAGCCGCGCAAGATCGATCGGTCGGGCCTCTATGAAATTTTCGAGGGGCACGTTCTGATTTATATCCACAAGGAACTGGAACTAGATGATGTGGAGACGAAATATCCAGCAACTCACTACGTGATGGTCGATGATAAGGTGCGTATTCTGGCGGCGATCAAGAAGTATTGGGGCTCGCGGGTAACGACAGTGTTTCCGCGTCAGGGACACTATGCACTCGATGCAACACAGGTGGCACAGTATCCGAAACCGGACATCACGCTGGAGAGGATCGGGGAGTTGCAGAAGTATTCACTGGAAGAGATCTTGGCGGCGGCTGGAAAGTGAGCGCTTACTCGGATTCTTCTTCTTGTTCCTGAGACGCGCCACCTTGGACCAAGCTCTCCAATTCGCGGTTCAGGCCGACTCGGCTGCCTTCGGACAATTCCAAGAAGCGGAAGGGCTGGAGGCATCCTTGTGTTGCCCACATGGGGAACAACATTTGCCCACGGCAGCGGATGCTGGTTAGGCCGAGGTGGAACAGGACTGTTACGCGAATGCCTTCGTCGAGCGGTTGCTCGAGCGAGACTAATCCGCCGTTGATGGAGAGCTGACTCATGCGGCCGCGAATCTGACGTCCGTTCTCGAGTAGCACCAGCGCGAGGATCGAGCCACCGAGCTTGACGCGCAAGCCTCTTTGTCCTCGGTGCGAAATTGCCGTGGAGGGCATTCTGCATCAATTTTGCATCAGGAGGCGGTAACAGGGCAGATTACCAAAGTCAGGTCTCGGGCCTGGCTTGCGCTTCCGGCGATTCACTCCTTCGTGTTGGCACAGCTACACTGCGCGTGCGAGAATGCTCCACCGTTTCGAGGAGACGACATGATTAGACGAATGGCGATGCTGGCTTTGGTGATGTCCATTATGAGCTTTCCGCAAGCGAGTTCTGCGCAAAAGGCAAATAAGGTCGCGGTTGAGAGCGCAACGGTCGACAAAGCCTACCTGCAGAAGATTTGGGATGGTTGGGCAACGCTCGATGCTACTAGCCAGAAAAGGTACTATGCGCAAGGTCCGCATGTGTTCTTCGACATTTCGCCGCTTGAGTACGGCAGTTGGGACGAATATCAGTCCACGGTGAGCAAAGATCTTGCGGACTACAAGGCCGCACGATTTTCGGTGAACGATGACGCGCAGATTCACAAGAGCGGTGATGCTTACTGGGTCACTGCGACAGTGGCATCGGACATGACACGGAAATCAGGCAAGCGCGAGATGGTTACATTCCGCTGGACAGCCATCTTCGAAAAGCAAAATGGAAAGTGGCTGATCGTCCACGAACACGTGTCAGAGCCGCAGCCATAACGCGTTACTCCACGGATGCTAATGCGCCATTGGCTTTGGCGGGCGGAGGCCAGAGTCGTACACTGCGCCGTAATCCAAATACTGCGCTACCGGATCGTCCCAATAGCTGATCTCGACTTTATCGACTGCGTCATTCTTTCCAAAGCTGGCGCTTAAGTGCGCGTTCACGCCCGCGTAATATGTCGGCAGGTTTAGTTTCTGATAACGCGCCAGCACCTGGTCGCGCAGCGCGGGATCGAAATGGACTCCGTATTTGTCGACTAACGCCTTGATGGCGTCGTAATCTCCTTCTGCCTTGATGCGCATGAGTTCGGCGAGCAACATACCTACTCCTTGACGCATTTTCTGATAATCGGCTACACGAACATAGGTCTTGCCATCGCGATTGAACTGCTCGATTGAGCCGGAAACTTTATCGGCAATGTAGTGTGCGATCAACTGCCGGTCGCGTTCGTGGTCTTCTTCAATGGAGTCGCCGTGAGGAATGCGGCGTAGTTGGGTAAGGGCGACTTCGGCCGCATTGTCATACATGGCCTTGGCCACTTCTTCCTGGTTTGAGATCAAGCCCAGTTCTTTCAGCTTCGGATCCCACACGTTCCACAGCGCCATCAGGTCGGCACGTCCTTCTTCCAGCGTGGAAAAATACTCCTTAAGGAAGGGCTGCGCTCCGGCGCTGACGCGGTCACTCAGTTTTCCGGAGCCGTGGCCAATGACTTCGTGCATGGCGACCAGAAGATCGCTCGCTTCCGTGCCGTATTTTGCAGCACGCTCAATTTCAGCGGCATTGGAGGCGAACTCGGCCGTAGCAGCTTGTCCAGTGGTCTCTTCCAGAGCGCGCTTGCTGCCCATGAAGAGAAAATTCTTCGATCCGTACTTTTCGTGGATCTCATTTTCATTCGGCAGATTGTCGCCGATTGTGGTTACGCTGAAATCGCCGGTCTCAATCAGGGTTTCGACGGCTTTCACTACGGGAAGCTTGAACGACGTGAGTTTGTATTTCGCGTCCCATGGAGCCTTCTGCTCGAAATAAGCGGCATTTTCCGCCAGTTTTTTCATGGCGGTGGTGACCGGCTTATCGGTGATAGTGACGAAACTCTGCGAGCTTCCTTTCGCGCCGCGCGCGTCGCGATAGACCTCGATGAAGCCGTTATCAAAGTCGACGGTGGCATCGTTTTGAACCCAGGCTGTGCCGAACGCAACCCATTCCGCATAATCGCCAGTCTGGTAGTAGCGGATGAGATGATCGATAGCTGCGGCTTGCTCGGGTTCAGCGTAGCCGCGAGCTTTCTCGAAGCAGTCGTTCGCCCGCTTTAAGAATGTTGCATACAATCCGCGAGGAACTTTGCCATCGGGCGTGCCGGCGCGATAGACGAGCTCGGTGAGCTGGCCGTTAGCCCCTTTTACTACGCGCGAGTTCAGCGGGTACTTGTCTTGAAATCCCTTCAGGTCGTCGAGACTGACGTTCTTATAAAAAGTGTTCGAGCTGGCCTGGATCGTGTCTTTACCTCCCACTGGACTCTTGGCGGTGATCATCGGCTCAAATGCAGGATCTAGGAGCGAGGCGCGCAATGATTCCAGCTCGCGAATAACATCGGCGGGTTGGGTGAGCGGTGGAAGATCGGCATAGGCGGTACGAAACGCTCCGTTTTGCTGTGCGATCAACGCGGCTTTTTCCAGTTGCCCAAAGTCAAAATCGGGTAAAAATTTTTGCGACGTAATCTCGTTGTGATTACCGCGGTTGGCCCAGAAGAGCTTCGCAAAGTCGGCGATCTTCGCCAGCGCTGATGGATCGATTCCATTGGGGTGCGCCATGATCTCTTCGAACAGGCGTTTCTGTTGCAGACCGTAGGCGGACAACTGATCGTAAAAAATGGGATCGATGGCCATCGAAGCCTGCGTCAACCAGTACGCCAACGCTTGCTGCCGGGGAGTGAGCGCCTGGAAGCTGGGCGCGTGCAGTTGAATGAATGCCGTATCGCCTACGCGCTCGACTAGAACGCTGCCGGGCTTAGCTTGCTGGCAATGCGCTGGTGTGACGGTGGCGAATGCGAGCGAAAGAGAAAACAAGAGTGCGAATGTCAGCGACTTCAACGACTCTAGCAAATGGGCCTCCGTGCGATTTGGTCCGCGCCGGACCAAACTTCGCAGGCTAACACAAACGATGAGCGGGCTGAGAAAGAAATGGCGCGAGTGTCTGTTCGCGCTAATTGGGTACCCCCCACCCCCCCCCACCCCCCCCTAGTATCATTGGTATAAACAGTAATGTTGTCATTTATATAAACTAGTTTGGCGGGGCGATGGCTCGGAAAAGGCTCTCCGAGACGTCAATTTGTCAAAGATTGCCGAAGGTGGTTTTTCAGCAGTTGCGGAACCGTCTCTGGAGACGGACACAGTTCTGAACCGTACTAAATCAGTAAAACATTCTCTCACTTGTTGGGATTGGCGTCTGTGATGGTGGTCACGGCTGAATGTGATGAATTGGCGAGCAATCCATCGGCGAGCAGATGAACGGCGAGCCCTTGAGATACCACCATGCTGTCGCCCTTGGGAGAATGGGGTGGTCGCAGGGGGGCAAATCCATGTGGTGACCGGGGCTAAGCCGATCAATTGACCTGGGGAAATCATATAGACCCACCAATGGGCGGGAACGCTTGACACGGACCTCTATCGGTAGCTGGAAGAAATCCCGCCCGAGCAGAGTTGGCGACCGCGAGTTTACTTCACGCCCTTTGCCGGATCCCATGACCCTTGCAATTTGCGGATAAAAATAATCTGCCCGGTGTGGCAGGCGTTGTGGGTAGCGATGTTCGCAATCGTGGGAGCCCACGATTCCACTTTCTTGTCATCGGCCGCTTCGACGGCTTTTTCCCATTCCGTCATCACCGCGTCCAGCTGTTGCACCGTGGCCCCCCATGACTTCGTGTCGAAACTATTGAAAGTTTCATCGTTGTTGCCGGCATACTTGTCCAGTGGTTCTCCTTTGAACTTTTCGAGGTTTCTGCGGTCCCAGAAAAGAATATGATTCGCGAGCTGCCCAATGGAGTGCTCGTCGTCCTTCGGTTTCCAGCTAGCCTGTTCGGCCGTTAACCCTTCGACCGCAGTATTCGCAGGCGCAAACCATCCTGCGACATTGTGTGTGGAACGAAGCTGGTCCAGCAGAATGCTCTTCAGGGTGTGCGTCTTGTTATCTTGCGCGTAGGCGTGAAGAGAGATGGAAAGAACGAGAAATGCAAAGATTGCTTTCATATGGATCAATCTCCTCGGTCGAAGAATATAGACGGTCGGGTTCTGTCTTGGCGAGCAAGGAAATTTTTCAAACCCTTCGACGCTCGTTGGCGCATGCCATCTGGCGTTCTCAAGGATTGTCCCTCCGAGACTAGCCTCCAGCAATGGCGCCGATGATGATCAAGGGCTCTGTACCGGATACGACCGCATCAGGCAGTGGGGCGTCGGGCAGCTCATGCGATAGATCCTCCTCGCAGGCGAAAAACCGCAAGAACGGACGGCGCTGTTGCGTTATTTGATCGCGGATCGTGCCGCGCAACATAGGATAGCGGGTCTCGAGCGCGTCGAGGACTGAGCGCTGCGTGACCTGACCCTCAACGTCGAGTTCGACTTCGCTGCCGACGTGAGCTAAGGTTCGGAGGTGGAAGGGAAGAATAACGCGAATCATGCTTCTCTGGGTATCAGAGTCCGTCCCACGTTTTTCTGGTTTTCATATAGGCGTCGTCGTTAAAAAATGGAGCAAATATCTCGGTGAAGAATGGAATGTCCTCATTCCCCACTTCCATTGCCTTGTATTGTAACGAGGATAAAAGTTCAACCCAATAACGAATAACCTGTAGTACGTACAGCTGGCGATGGGGAGAGACGGCTTCGTAAAAGCCCGTCATTTGACTCGCTTTTTCAAGATCAGTGATCTCCTCCCCTGTTTCCGAAGTGTGCAACACCATAACGTGCTGTTGTAGCGTCGATGCAATAACTCCAGCGTTCTTTTTGATTGTGTCCTTCTTTTTTTGTGCAACGCGCGCCTCATATATCGATTGGTCTACCCGCAAGAACCACGAGGCAACTGGATCGTTCTGGTGCCTCCCGCCCACTAGGAGGTCGATATTGGAGTAGCGATCGCCCAAGCCAAACTCCGAAAGGATCGACAGAATCGCTTGGTGGATAGGGTCATCGAGGTTCTGTGGAGATTGAATTGAGATCGAATGCTTTTTAATTATCGCCTTCGATCGCTGGTAGATTGTTTCGATGTTGTGCCCGATTTGATTCTTCATGTGGTTCGCATCGGGAAATTGGCCATTGTGATCGATATAGTGGTCCAGCATCAGACAAAGCTTGCCGATGCGCTCGAGACCCGTCGATAAACTTGTGAACGCCTGAAAGTACACGCCTTTCGAAGCATGGTTAGCCTTCCTGATCTGCGTGGCTCCCGAAGCCAAGCATTTCTTTTGTAAACTGGCCTTCTTATTTAGCGCCTTGAACGTCTCGTTTAGGAAGTGCCTATTCTTAAGATATCGCTTACGCCAGAGTCTGCACCTCTACGCTCAGCACCGCTGGCAAGTCACGCACAATCGGATTCCAACTGTCTCCACCATCCGCCGATGCGTAGACTTGACCACCGCTGGTGCCAAAATACACGCCGCACTCGTCCAGCGAATCGACGGCCATGGCGTCGCGCAACACGTTGACATAGCAGTTAGCCTGCGGCAGGCCCTTGGTTAGCGGCTCCCACTCATTGCCGCCAGTGCGACTGCGGAACACGCGCAGTTTGCCGTCGGGAACAAAGTGCTCCGAATCGCTTTTGATGGGCACAACGTAGATCGTTTCCGGCTCGTGCGAGTGTACGTCGATCACGAAGCCAAAGTCAGTCGGCAGATTCCCGCTGATTTTGGTCCAATTGTCGCCGGCATCCTCCGAACGCATGACATCCCAGTGCTTCTGCATGAAGAGGACTTCTGGGCGCTTCGGATTCATGGCGACGTGGTGCACGCAATGGCCGACCTCAGCGGTTGGGTTGGGGATGTATTTCGAGTAAAGCCCGCGGTTGATCGGCTTCCACGTTTCACCGCCATCGTCGGTGCGGAAGGCGCCCGCCGCCGAGATGGCGATAAAGATTCGGTTGGGGTTACTGGGATCGAGAATGATGGTGTGCAAGCACATGCCACCCGCGCCAGGCTGCCACTGCGGGCCGGTGCCGTGGCCGCGCAGTCCGGGAAGTTCCATCCAGTTCTCGCCGCCATCTACGGAGCGAAATAGGGCCGCGTCTTCCACGCCGGCATAGACGGTATCCGGAGCGGTAAGAGACGGCTCGATATGCCAGACGCGCTTGAACTCCCAGGGATGTTGCGTACCGTCATACCACTGATGCGTGGTGAGTGGATTGGCGGACGCGTCGTAGGTGAACTTGTTGCTTGCGCTCTTCGGTGGACCAGACGCGGCAGGTTCTCCGGCGGGCGTTCCCGGCTGATGCCAGGTCTTGCCGCCATCGTCTGACCGTTGGATCAGTTGTCCGAACCATCCGCTCGTCTGCGATGCGTAAATTCGATTGGGGTCGACTGGCGATCCTTTGAGGTGATAAATCTCCCAGCCAGCAAAGTGAGGGCCGCTGACATCCCAATTTTCGCGCTTGCCGTCCGACGTCAGAATGAACGCGCCTTTGCGCGTGCCGACCAGAACTCGTACCTGGCTCATACTTCGCTCCTTCGTAATGGATGTTCGGACCAATTTGTTCTGACCAAATATATTCAAAGATAACTCGTCGAAATCGAATGTCAGTGCTCGTGCATCGGAGCAGGTGTGCCGTCTGACCATTTGCCGACCGGAATCAGAAATAAAGTCAGTCGGTCCAAGGCATCCGCAATTCCCAGAATTGGGGAGCCGGGTAGATTCGCGCCCCAGGTGGCAGTGTCCGTTTGCGGAACGAAGAACATCAGGTGCGGATGCCAGTGGCCGTCTCGGTCGCTCAAATAGGCTTGTTTTGACAACATGTAGCACATGGCGCCCGGCTCCGGCGTCGCCAGTTCCTTCCGGTCGAAGGCAGCTTTGACACCTTCGGCCATCTGAGAGGCGGATTGCCCGGCCAATACCAATTCGGTCTTCTTGAGAGTGAGAGGAATTTGGGATCGAGCGCCCGCTGGGTTGAAGCAGATTGCACCTCGCACCTTGGGATTCCAAAAGTCAGGATCGTCGATGCCAGCGGTCCACGATCGTTCCACTATGCACACGAAACCGTTCTTGCCTTGGACTGCGGTTTCGTAGCCATGCCGTCCAAGGACCATGACCTCGGCGTCGCGTGAGATGGATTCCGGGGCCGCGCTCCGCGCCAGGGCTATCTCGTCGTTCCGATCCGCGATCAGGTATTGCTCGAGCGGGGCCATGCTCGGATATGGCGTTTTGGCGTTCTGCGCGTGCGCTCGCCAAGCCGCGCCCAGCAAGATGATGAGCAAAGCGATCCACACAATGCCCAGCGTCAAGCTTATTAGCGTGACCGTCCTGGCGGTCTTTCGCTTCATTGATTTTTCTTGTCTCATTTTTCAGTCGCCTCGGTATGCTCGCTTCAGGCCTTCGATATCGATCTTGATCATGCCCATCATGGCTTTGAAGACTCTTTGTGATTTCATGGGGTCTTTGTCCTGCATCAGTTCGATCAACGTTCTTGGGATGATCTGCCATGACACGCCAAATTTGTCTCGCAGCCATCCGCATTGCACATCCGAACCGCCGGCGGTGAGCTTCTCCCACAACTCATCCACCTCGGCCTGGGTTTCGCAATTTACAAAGAATGATATAGCCGGAGAAAAAGTGTAATGGGGACCGCCGTTCAGTGCCATGAAGTCCTGGCCTTCGAGTTGGAAGTTCATAGTCATCACTGTCCCTTTCGGGCCCGGCCCGGCATCTCCGTAACGGGCGATGTTCAGGATTTTCGAATTCTTAAAAACGGATATATAAAAGTTCACTGCCTCTTCGGCATTGCTGTCGAACCACAGGAAGGGAACGATTCTTTGCATGAAGTCCTCTATAGGATTGATCTTCTTTTATATTCGCATTCGTTGCTTGGTCGGATCGAACGTCAGGGATCAATCCGCGGGAGCAGCTGTTCCGTCTGACCACTTGGAAACTGAAATGATGAACTCGGTAATCGGTTGAGGAGAATATTGATGCACGTACACAGGCGAGCCAGAAATACCTGCGCCCCAAAACATATCGTCTGTCTTCGGAAACCAGAACATCAGATGGGGATCCGCGTTCTTGTACTTGCGGCCAAAGTACTGTTGCTTCGACATCATGTAGCACATGGCACCCGATTCCGGCAGTGGCAGTTCTTTCTTGTCGAATGCGGCCTTGATACCGTTGAAGATCTGAGTTTTGGATAGTCCAGCCAATGCCAATTCTGTGGTTTTGAAAGTGAGTGGCAGGTGGGACCGGGCGCCCGGCGGATTAAGGCAAAGAGGGAGCCGCTGATCAGGATTCAAAAACTCGGGATCGTCGAAGGGGGCCATCCATGAACGTTCCACGATACATACGAAGCCGTTCTTGCCTTTGACCGCGGTCTCGTAGCCATGCCGCCCGAGAATTAGGACCTCGGCATCACGTGAGATGGATTCCGGGGCGGCGGTTCGCGCCAGGGCTATCTCGGCATTCCGATCGACGATCAGGTATTGCTCGATCGGGGCCATGCTCGGATACTGCGCTTCGGCGTTCTGGCCCTGGGTTGGCCGCGCCGCGCCGAACGGGGAGACGATCGGTACAATGAGCAGCACGAACCTTGTCAACGTGATCGTCCCGACTATCTTTCGCTTCATTGATTCCTCCTCAGTTACCGAAAGCGAAGTCGCAAATCTCTGAATGAGGAAACTTTATCGATATTACTTGTTAAATGCAAGTAATAATTGCTATGGTATTAACGTGCCGAAGATAGGCAAAGCGAAGCGGCGGTCGGAGTGTCCCCTTAATGCTTCGGTCGAGATGCTGGGAGATCGCTGGTCGCTGTTGATCATCCGCGACATGATGCTGCGCGGGTTCCGAAGCTATAAGGAATTCATGGAGTGTTACGAGGGCATTGCGACGAATATTCTGGCGGATCGTCTGCGCAAGCTGGTCGCTTATGGAATTATCAGCGCGGAACCAGATCCAGCGGATGGAAGGAAGCTGATTTACAGCCTGACCGCCAAAGGAATTGATCTTGCGCCCGTGTTAACGGAAATGGTGCTCTGGGCTGCTGCACACGAAGAGACCGGCAATCAGGCGCTGGTCAGGCTGATGCGGGCGGACAAGGTGAAGTTTATGGCGGAGGTACGGGAGCGATGGGCCAATCGGCCTACACCCAGAAGGTAATCTCCGCGTTGCCATAGAGTGTGGCTGGAATCGGCGTCGTTCCCTGGCTTCCATTCTGAAAGCGGGAAGCGATTGTTTTCCGAAACCGGACGTACACTCCCTTTCGGTAACCTCCGGTAATCGTTGGTAACCATCGTCCTCAGAGTACCCGGCCTTACAATTACCTTACTCCGCAGTCCGGGTTGCGCGGTTTTGCGGGGTTTCGTCTGGGAATCTCCCGGCGAGGTTCGGAGCCGTTCGACGCTGGCGGAAATCGCAGGCGTTCGGCGGGAAAAAGGCTGGAGTCCGCACTCTATGGCGTTTGGTTTTGGCTTTAACAAACAAAAGGTTCTCAGCGCCGCGGAAAAGTTTGTCCAGCAGGGCAAGCTGCAGAACGCCATTGCTGAGTACGACAAGATTCTGAAGCACGACGCCAACGATCTGACTGTCAATAATACGATTGGCGATCTTTACGCTCGTCTCGGCGACAGTGCCAAAGCCATTGAGAGCTTCAAAAAAGTTGGCGATGCTTATGCCGCCCAAGGCTTCACGGTCAAGGGCATCGCCATGTACAAAAAGATCACCAAGCTTCAGCCGAGCGTGGACGCTTCTCTGAAACTGGCGGAACTTTATACGCAGCAGGGGCTATTTAACGACGCACGAGCGCAGTATCTACAAGTCGCCGAGGACTTCATGAAGAACGGCGACCTCGACCAGGCGGTGCGCCTTTTCCAGAAGGTCCTCGAAATGGATCCGGAAAATGTGCCCATGCGGATCAAACTGGCCGAGGTTTATCTCAAGCTGGGAAAGAAGAAAGAAGCATGGGAGATTTTCAGCGCCGCCGCTGAAGCGCTGCGCGCGCGTGGTTCACTCGCCGCCGCGGAAGACATTCTGAAGCGGATGTTGGTGCTCGATCCCGGCAACGGCTATGTTCTGCTGCTACGAGGTAAGGCTGCGATTGAGAGCGACGATCCGAAGAGCGCGATAGAGTATCTCGAGAAAGCGCCCGATCTCGATTCCCATCCCGAGGGCTTGCGCGACCTGCTGAAAGCGTACCTGCAAATTGGGAACACGACGAAGGCCGCGCCGATTGCCGAGAAGCTGCTCACGGTACACAACGATCCCGAAGGATTGTTTCTGCTGGCGGAGGGCTGCACCCGTCTAGGCCAATATCACGAGGCGCTCGATGTTTACACCCGGCATGCCGATCGCTTGCTGGGCACCGACTCCGCAAAATTGCTAAGCAGCTTACATACGATGATTACCCATGTGCGCGACGATTCAGGCGCACTGGACGCACTCCTGCTGCTGCTGAATAAGGCTGGCGAAAGCACGCACGTTAATGAAGTCACCGAGTTGCTCGCTCACGCCTCCGTCAAGGACGGTAATCTGTCCCGCGCCCGCGACCTATACCAGATGCTGGCCACCACCGAGCCCCAAAATCAATTGCACATGCAAAACTACCAGCAGGTGGTGGGGCGCATGGAGGAGGCATCGCCCTCTGTCGGGATCACTGCCGAAGAGGGATCAGTGATTGTTGAAGAACTGGAAGCTACGGCGCCGGTTATCGATCAATTTTACCCCGACAATGTTGCGATCGCAGTACGAGCCGCAGTCACCGATGCGGACCTGTTTCTTTCTTATAATTTGCCGGACAAGGCGGTTGTACCGCTGCTGGGTGCTCTGCCGCAGGCGCCGCGAGACGCGCGCTTGAATCAACGTCTGGCCGCGCTGCATACGCGCTTCTATCGCTTTACCGAAGCTGCTGTCTGCTGCCGCACGCTGGAGAGCGTATACCACGATGCTGGCTATCCTGATGAGGCGGTACGCTACGGAGAATTAGCAGCACGCTATGAGCACAGCGCGGAACTTGCTCCAGTTGCTGCAACCACTCCCGTGCCTCCAGCTTCGGCTGTAGTTCCGGCGGTTGCCGCCCGGGCCGCTGCCGCCGTTAGCGCTTCATCGATTGCGATTCCGGCTGCGAACCCGGTAAGGGCACGATCGTCTGCGGCCGCCGCGCCTTCGCACGCTCCCGCTTCGCCCTGGCCAACGGCTGTGCCGTCGAATGCGGGTCAAGAAATCGCCGGAGTCGCGCACCCTGAATTTTCTGTGCAGGAATTTGCAGTCCACGAGTCAGACGTGCAAGCTCCTCCCGAAGTGCAGGATCTTTCCCCAGCACCTTCATCCGTCGATGATCTTGCTTCCGAATGGGAACAATCCCTTTCTGTCGAGGAGTCCGCCGCGTCAGTAGAGCCACCGGCAGTTATTGAAACCGCGGCGGATGCGGATTCCAGCAATCCTGAAATCGCAGAGACGGTTGAAGAAGTTCGTTTCTATCTTGAACACTTCATGATCGATCAGGCACGCGCCGGAATCGAGAAGCTGGAAAAGCTAACCAGCGATGCCAGTATTCTTGATCCCCTACGGGCTGAAGTTGAATCCGCTAGCCAGCCTCCGGCCGAGCCAGAAGCGGACATCGCTGAGATCAATGCCGACGATCCCGCCTTCGAAATTCCATTGGAGACGCAGCCAGAGGCTGAGCTTGCGGTCTCGCCAGATCTGATGGCTGGTTACCAGCCTGAGACTGAGAGCGATTCGCACGGTGTGTCTAGCGAAGAGATTCCAGCGGAAATTGAACTTGAGTCCACAGATAACGAGCCGGCACATGCCGAGCCGGAGCACGCAGAGACGGTGGAGGCGGAAGCGAGCGAGTTGACATCGTTTGTGGCAGATCTGGAAGCGTCGCTTGGTGACTCATTCCCACAGGCACCGCCCGCAAGGGAGATTCCCAAGGCCAATGCTGCGGTAAACTCGCCATTGCCGAATTGGCCAGCTGTGCCTGGGCCAAAGCCCTCCAAAGCGCCAGCCGTCAGCAAAACGCCGGAGGCAGAACCGGTGCCTGCGGTCGTGGCACAGACTGAAGTCAAGACCTCGGTTGCTCCGACATCCAAGCCTGCGATTGCTGCATCGGCCGCAGGAGCCGCAACCGCCGTTTCTCCGGCTATGACTCCTGCGATTAGTTACAGCGCGGCTGCGGAGCGTCCCTTGGGGGCAGGGGCCCAGGCGATGCATCCTTCCGGCAGCATCGATCTCTCGGAGATGTTTGGGGAATTGAAGCAGGAACTTGAAGAAGAGGTTGCGGCGGGCGACGACGATCCGGAGACGCATTACAACCTGGGTGTGGCCTTCCGCGAAATGGGGCTGCTCGACGAAGCTATTGCCGAATTGCAAAAAGTTTGTACCGCGATCGAACGTGGCAAGGCATTTTCGCAACCCATTCAGACCTATACATGGCTGGCGCAGTGTTTCCTCGATAAGGGAGTTCCTGATGCAGCCATTCGCTGGTATGAAAAGGCGCTGGGCATTCCTGGACTTGATGACGAAGCCCGACTGGCAATCAACTATGAACTTGGGTCAGCGTGCGAAGCTGCCATGGATAAGCCCGCCGCACTGCGTCATTTCACCAGCGTGTACGGCGCAAATATCGATTATCGCGACGTGGCCGAGCGCATACAGGCCCTGAAGTCGTAGAATGCACAGAGTGGGTTTCGAATTTTTGCTTGGGATGCGACCCCAGCTGCGCCCACTCCACGGCCTTACTTTCGGCCCGCTTAAAACGGCACGCGATGATTTCCGATCCCAAGCTACCTTTTGCCAGCGATTCCACCGGTATCGGAGAACTTAAATCTCCGGCCGAAAGCTCACGCCCTCTTGCCCCAGTGGTTGTTTCCCCCGCTTCGTCTTCGGCTGCGCGCCTTTGGCTACGACGCATCGGAGTGCTGTTGTTCGTGTTCCTATGCGCCACGCTCGGCGTGATGTTGATGATTTTGCCGTGGCGTCCGGATTGGTCTGACAATCCTTTGCTTTTGTCCTATCCCACGCTCCGCGCCGTGGTAGCCAGTGGTTTCGTCCGCGGTCTTTCGACCGGGTTGGGCGTGCTCAATGTGTGGATCGGATTTTGGGAGGCGGTTCAATATCGAGAGGAATGAATCGCAGTCGTTGACCGACTTTCGATGGTCGGTCGTCGCTCGCGAGCGGCGGCTTTCAGGGTATTCCCATTTATTCAACTTTGACGAAGAAAGACTTACTACTAGCGACCCACGATTGATTTACTTATGACTGATCAAGAACTTAAGCCCGCACCGCTCGCTTATCAGAACGAGCAATTTCTCAACAGTCCTGACGGCAGAATACTGCGCCTGCTGTCCGAATATAGTGAGCCGCTCTCGCGCTTTCGCCGTGAGCAAATTCAGGACACCGTCGTCTTTTTCGGTTCGGCTCGCATCCCCAGCCGTGATCAAGCTGCGACCCGTCTGATCGAAGTCCGTGGCAATGGCGCTCATGTGTCTGCCGAACAGCAAGCCAAGGATCTAAAGCGTGCCGAGGCCGCCGTTGACATGGCTCGCTATTATGAGGACGCGCGGCGACTGGCGCGGATGCTCACTGAGTGGACTACGCATATCCCCGCCAAGCGCCATCGCTTCGTGGTTACCACGGGTGGCGGTCCGGGCATTATGGAAGCTGCAAATCTTGGGGCGCATGAGGCTGGAGGGAAGACCATGGGTCTTAACATCAAACTTCCCTTCGAGCAGAACCCGAACCAATACATAACGCCTTCACTGAACTTTGAATTCCATTACTTTTTCATGCGTAAATTCTGGTTCGCATATCTGGCGAAGGCGCTGGTGATTTTTCCGGGCGGCTTCGGCACGCTGGACGAGCTCTTTGAAATTCTCACTCTTGCCCAGACGGAAAAACTTGCCAAGAAAATTGTGGTTGTTATTTACGGTAGCGCTTATTGGAAGAAGATTATCAATTTCGAAGCCATGGCAGATGCCGGCGTGATCTCGCCAGGCGATCTCGATTTGTTCAAGATATCGGATTCACCGGAAGAAAGTTTCGAGTTCCTAAAAGAAGGACTAACCAAGTACCATCTTGCTCCGCAACAAGCCAAACGCACCGGTGAGCCGGCTGTCCCGGAGATCGCCAAGACGCGACCCTAGACTGGGTGAGGTGGGCGCGCTTGTCTGCCTGCTTTCAATCTGACGTTAGAGCCGCGTGCATCCCGATGTGTGCTCAAATTTGAACTCCTGGCAGCCCGACTCCGTATACACTTCTGCGGGTAGGTGTTTCCGGAGATAAACGACAAATGACCTCACGAAAATTCTTGGCGACAGCATTCTGTTGCCTGTTTTTTTTCTGCGCAACTCTTTGCGTAACGTCCGCGTTCGCGCAACCACCAGCGGCTAACGAGATGCCATCGGTAATCCAGGTTCCAACGGAGGCACAGCCCTCGCCGCATTTCGACGCTACGGCAGCGACCAATGCTTATCTTGCGCAGATTCCTGCCGAGAAGACAGCCCGTTCCGATGCCTATTTCGAAGGCGGCTACTGGCTGATTCTTTGGGACTTTCTCTATGGAGTAGTGATCGCGCTGCTCTTGCTGAATTTGCGGTGGTCGGCTCGTATGAGGGATTTGTCGGAGCGCGTGACTCGTTTCAAGCCGGTGCACACGTTTGTGTATTGGTTGCAGTATCTCGTGCTGACCACCATCCTGGTTTTTCCGCTCTCAGTTTACGAAGATTATTTCCGCGAGCACAAGTACGGACTTGCCACGCAAACCTTCGGTCCGTGGATGGGAGATCAGCTAAAGATGCTTGCGGTAAATCTGGTACTGGGAGGCGTGTTGGCGATTGTGCTCTTCGGCGTCGTTCGTCGCTGGCCGCATACCTGGTGGATCCGGGCTTCCGTTGTCAGTATCGTGTTCGTGGTCGTCGTCATTTTGATCACGCCTGTCTACATCGTTCCTATCTTCAATACTCCCAAGATCCTCAATGATCCGAAGATCGTCGACCCTATTCTGAGTATGGCGCGAGCCAACGGTATCCCCGCCAATAACGTCTATGAGATTGATGCTTCCAAGCAGACGACGAAGATGAGCGCGAACGTTAGCGGCTTTGGCAATACCATGCGCATCACTCTTAATGACAATCTCCTGCGCCGCGGCTCACCAGAAGAAATCCAAGCGGTCATGGGACACGAGATGGGCCACTATGTTCTAAATCACATCTATAAGGACATCATATTTCTCTCGATCGTGATCGTGCTGGCCTTCGCCTATCTATACTTGGGACTCGGCTGGGCGCTCCAGCATTGGGGCGAGAAGTGGCGGATTCGAGGGGTGGGAGATACGGCCGTTCTGCCGCTCGTAATGCTGCTATTCGCGATCTTTGGTTTTGTCATCACTCCAGTCATGAATACCTGGACCCGCACACAGGAATACGAAGCCGACATGTATGGATTGAACACGAGCCGGCAGCCTGACGGCTTTGCTCAGGCAGCGATCCATCTTGGTGAATATCGGAAGATGAATCCTGGGCCGATCGAAGAGTGGATATTCTTCGATCACCCTAGCGGACGGAATCGTATTTACGCTGCGATGCGGTGGAAGGCGGAGAATTTGAAGTTGTTCATGGAGCAGCAGCAATCCTCCGGAGGAGCGACGGCGGCGGCGCCTGCAGCGTCCGGCGCGGTCGACAAGAAGTGAGCGGTCTTTCTTAGTACGACTCTCGTGGTACCGCTCTCGTAGTAGGCTGAGAGTTGATGGCTGGGCGCTGTCTGCTTTGTTACATTACGGACCGAAGCCAGTTTGGCGGCGACGACCGCTCCCGTCGCCGCTCTCTGCTTGCTAAAATTGCCGAAGCTGCCCGTGCTGGTATCGATTACATCCAGCTTCGGGAGCGAGATTTGAGCGCACGGGAACTCGAACTTTTTGCACGAGAGGCCGTCGTGGTGGTAAGCGAAAATGCGCGCGAATTTGCGGCCGAGAATGCTCGCAAGAATTCTCGATCAACACGTCTCTTGATCAACCATCGCACGGATGTCGCGCTAGCTGTAGGAGCCGATGGCGTTCATTTACGCTCGGATGATGTTGCTCCTCATGAAGTGCGGAGTGTATTGAATGCTTCGGTCCACCTTCCTGTAGCCACCGACCGCTTTCTTATCGCTTCCTCCTGCCACACGTATGACGACGTGATACGTGCTGAGTCCAATGGAACTGACTTTGTCTTCTTCGCTCCGGTGTTTGGAAAGAACAGTGCTCCCGCAATGCAGCCTGCGGGCCTCTCTGCCTTGCGCGAGGCATGTCTTGCAGAGATTCCGGTGCTTGCTCTCGGCGGCGTCACCATGGAGAACGCTGGATCATGCCTAAATGCGGGAGCGGCGGGCGTTGCTGGCATCCGATTGTTTCAGGAGAATAAAATCGAAGATGTTGTCCGCACACTGCGGACGCTCTGACAAATGGACCCGACGGCAGCAACGCAACTGTTCTCCCGATCCCAAGCCGAAGAATATCTTCCCGTGCTCGTCCGCATCCCCGCGGGGTGGTTCGCTATGGGCTGCGAGACCGGTCAGGATAATGAGAAGCCGGTGCATTGCGTCTGGATTGACGAGTTTCTGCTGGCTGCTCTTCAGGTCACGAACGCCGATTACGAACGCTTCCTGCGCGACACCGCGTCGATGCCGCCACCGTTTTGGACCGACCCTGCATTCAGCCATCCGGAGCAACCGGTTGTGGGCGTGTCGTGGCATGACGCAACTACTTACTGCGATTGGCTCACCAGATGCATATCGACTGGCAAGAAATTTCGCTTGCCGACTGAGGCGGAATGGGAGCGTGCAGCCCGAGGAGGTCACGAGAACCCAGGTGCGCTATATCCGTGGGGCGACGCGCATCCACGGTCGCTGCCCAATTATGCCAGTCGTTGCAATTCCCATTGGATGACCGGTCCTGAGCCGGTTGGCCTCGCTGACGCCAATCGATATGGCCTCTACAACATGTGCGACAACGTGCATGAGTGGTGCAGCGACTGGTATGTTTCCGATTACTATGCGGTGTCGCCCGAGCGCAATCCGCGGGGCCCTGAGACCGGCGAGCGACGAGCTTCTCGCGGAGGCTCCTGGCGTCACCACATCAAGATTTCGCGGTGTGCCGCCCGTTCCAGTATTCCTGCTGAGTTCAAGTACTCGGACTATGGGTTTCGCGTCGCCTGCGACGTTGTAGCTGGTGTAAATTTATGAGCGTAGGTTTATTAGTCCCCGTTTAAGTTTTATCAGTTCCTATGACCGACCTTGCTACTCACTACCTCGAGGAGATGAAGCGCCAGTTTCGCGGCCACAAGCGGATGGGCGAGACCGCTATGGCTCAACTGGAAGACAAAGATTTCTTTGTGTCACTCGACCCAGAATCGAATTCTGTTGCTGCGCTGGTCAAACACATCGCGGGGAACGCACGGTCACGATTTACCGACTTCCTCAGCAGCGATGGCGAGAAGCCTGATCGTTTTCGCGATCAGGAATTTGAAGTCTCGGCGAAAACCACACGCGCAGAAGTTCTTGGTTGGTGGGAGCAGGCATGGACGCATGTATTTTCGGCGCTCGATTCACTCCAGCCTGAGGATGTGCAGCGGACGGTGACAATCCGTAATGAACCGCACACGGTTATGCAGGCGCTCAATCGCGCGCTCGCGCATTACGCTCAGCACACTGGACAAATCGTCTTTTTGGCCAAACACCTGCGCTCTTCACGCTGGCAGACGCTGAGCATTCCTCGCGGAAAATCGGAAGACTACAAGAATGCAAGCCCGAATACGGCTGCTCGCGGAACCTTCAAAGCGTAGCCAATTCCAAACCTGCCGGCTGACATCGAGAACCGGAGACCAGAGAACATGCGAAAACTATTCATGATTGCGATTCTCACCGTGTCGAGTGCCATCGTGCTAAACGCGCAGCAGGCTGGCTTGCAAGCCGATACGAATCCCGCTGCGGAAGGCGAAATTAAATCTCTGGAGACGAAGTTCGCCGAGCTAATCGTTCACGGTGACTGGGACGAGTACGCGAGCCATCTTGCTTCCGGCTATATACACACTCGCGAGAACGGGCAGATCGAAAGTAAAGATGAGGCGTTGGCGAGCCTGCGCGACATCAAACGCAAAATCATCGTCATGGAGATGGAGCCAGCCAGCCTCGCCATTCGGATCTACGGCGACACGGCTGTTGCCAACGCGGAATTTACGATCACTGTTCGCGAATCAGGACAGGTAAAAGGCCGCCGTACCCGCCTGACCGATGTGTTTCTGAAACGCGACGGGCAATGGTGGCTGGTTGCGGAACAAGGCGTGGCTATCGGCAAGTGATGCGTGAGGGGATTTCATCAGTTCGGCGGGCCGTAGTATCGATAGTGTCCGGTGATTTTCCAGTTGAAGAGTACATCCTCAATCCTCGGCCCTTGTCCGATGTTGTGCTCGATCATATAACGCCCACTCATACCTTTGCGATTAACGACAATTCCGATATGCGGCACATTGCCGGATCCTTCCGCGCAGTCCGTGGGTATCAAATTGCAATGTTAAAATGGATAGTTTGCTCTTCCAATTCCGCACCGATAAGGGAACTCCATGCCAAATACCATGCTAGCGGTGGTAAAGCCGGAAGCCGCGCCGGGCGCGGAGATCCGTGAAGTTAAGATTCCCAACTACGGACGCAATGAAGTCCTCGTTAAGGTCAAGGTGGCTTCCATTTGCGGCACCGATCTTCACATTTATGAATGGGACCGCTGGGCGCAGGGGCGAATTCGTCCGCCTCTAATCCCGGGACACGAATTTTGCGGCGAGGTAGTCGCTTTCGGCGACGAAGTCACGAGCGTTAAGGAAGGCGATTTCGTATCCGCCGAAATGCATGTGGCTTGCGGTAAATGTCTGCAGTGCCGCACCGGCGAAGCACATATTTGCCAGAACGTAAAAATTATCGGCGTCGATTCTGACGGGGCTTTCGCCGAGTACGTCGTCATTCCTGAGTCGAACATCTGGAAGCTTGACCCGGCAATCCCACAGGAATACGCATCTATTCTTGATCCGCTGGGAAACGCTGTACATACAGTGCTGGCTGGGGAGATCGCCGCAAAAACCGTAGCTGTTACCGGCTGCGGGCCGATCGGATTGTTCTCAATCGCGGTGGCGCGGGCTGTCGGAGCAACCACGATCTTTGCCATCGAAGTCAATGAACACCGGCGCAAGCTCGCGACAAAGATGCAAGCGGATTATGCGCTTGATCCTTCGAAAGAAGATGTGCGTGCCATCGTCGCGGAAAAAACCGGAGGCCTCGGTGTGGACGCGGTCCTGGAAATGGCGGGCCATCCCGACGCCATTCGAACGGCGTTTGATATTGTGCGGCGTGGAGGCCGCATCTCGCTGCTTGGTCTTACATCGAAGCCTATTCCGCTTAACTTTTCTGAAGACATCATTTTTAAGGGCATCACCATTCAGGGCATCAACGGCCGACGAATGTATCAGACCTGGTATCAAATGACTGCTTTACTGAAGAGCGGACGCCTCGATCTTCATCCGGTGATCACCGATCGCATCCCGATGAAAGATTTTTCCAAAGCTATGGCCCGTTTGAAGACGGGTGAGGCGAGCAAGATACTGGTGTATCCGAACGGGACGAAATAACTTGTCGCGGGTTGCGGCTAATTTCGGTGTTATTACGTTGGAACTTGTCCGGTCGACTCGCGCACGACCAGCGTTGGTTCGATCGCGATCTCGCAAGAATCCTCTGCGCCGTGTTCGATCATCCTGGCCTCGATCATTCGGACCAGAGTCTCGGCAGCGATTTGTCCCATCTTGCTCAGGGGTTGCCGTACAGTGGTCAGGCTGGGGGTATGAAATGCGGCCCATGGAATATCGTCGAATCCCACCACAGAGACATCCTGCGGGATCCGAAGACCTTCTTCCTGAATCGCGCGGATGGCGCCGATCGCCGAGATGTCGTTGTATGCGAACAGAGCGGTGAACGGCTTCTTGCGTGCTAGAAGTTGCTTCGCGTAGGGATATCCGACCTGAGGAGACGGATCGTCAAACTCCAGATTGACGATCAAGTCCGAATCCATCTCAAGACCGAGTGCTTGCGACACTTTGCAAATTGCCTTCCACCGATCTTCAGAGTCCGAACTGTACGGCTGACCCTTCATAAACGCGATCTTGCGATGTCCAAGGCTCAGTAGATGCTCCAGGGCCAACCGCGCACCGTGCTCCTGGTCCAACACGATGTTCGTAACTCCCTTCAGGGTTCGATGTCCGGCCACGGAAACCGTCGGAAGAGGTAACGCTTCTGGCAGGCTGGTGTCGACGGTGATGAAGCCTTCCACACCCCGCTCCAGGAGTAGGTGAGAGTGATCACGCAGCATGGATGCCTCATGCCGGTGAATAACCGTCAGAAAGAAGTAATTGTGCTGTCGCAGATAGGATTCGACTCCGCTGATGATCATGGAGCCGTAAGCGTCGCCAATCTCCTCGATGATTAGCCCTACGGTGTAGGTGCGCTTCTTGCGCAACGATCGCGCAAGAAAATTTGGCCGGTAATTTAGTTTTTGAGCGGCAGCATGGACTCGCTGTTGTGTGTGCTCCGGAATGGCGCGCGCGGAAGGTGCATTGTTCAGGATGGCTGAGACCGTGCCGGGCGCCAACCCGACGTGTCCTGCAACCTCGCGCAGCGTGACTTTGCCGGGTTCGCTAAGGTGAGATGCTTTCTTTTTCCCCATTGCGACGCGATTATCGCAGACAGCTCCGATATCTGCACTGAAGCGCGCCTCCGAGATCGAAACAGAACAATTGGCACGGTGAATTCAGACTGTAGTAAAACAGTAGTACGGAGAGGTGGTAGAGCGGTTGAATACACCGGTCTTGAAAACCGGCATACCTGAAAGGGTATCGGGGGTTCGAATCCCTCCCTCTCCGCCAGAACTTTCGTGGTTTTCAACCCAGCGGATCTCAATTTAGAACAACTACTTAAAATCAGGTGGATACAGTGATGATCGACCGTTCGGTCGCTAATGTAATGGGCTATATTTCGCCAATCAATTGGCCACCTTCTACTTAGCATGTAAACGCTAGTATCGCTGCCCTGCGGGGCTAACGCTGGATACTGCGGCGTTTGGTTGTGTCAATTGCCTCAGTCTTCGAGTCAACTCAGTTCCCAAGTACACCTTATCGAGACATCCATCGGCGCCAATCTGAAGCGCTATAGGCGAGATCATTGCAGCATCACCTTGGCTCATGATCAGGACTTTGAGTTCAGGGAATTCCAGACGGAGTTGACGCGCCACTTGAAAACCGTCCGACTCCGGCATATGAATGTCTAACAACACAATATCTGGTAACAGTTGTCGTGCCAGTTCGAGTGTTTGCTGCCCATGAGCAGCTTCTCCGCAAACTTGGAAGTCGGCCTCGGTGTTCAACATTACTTTGATGGCGTTGCGGATTCGATCGTTGTCATCAGCAATTAGAATGCGCATAAAGGATTGAAGAAAAGATAAGGGCGAAAAACTACACGGCGGATTCGAGCGGTTCCTCATTTGCCTTTGAACTCGCGATTTCTCTGGAGACTGGAATAGTAACAACCACCGTGGTCCCGCTGCCGGTGGAATCCAGAATCATCTCTCCTTGGAATTGTCGCAGTCGTTCTCGCATTCCTCTTATTCCAACCCCCGCGCGCCCGTATTGGATCTGTGCGAGCTTCTCTTTCGGAATGCCTTTGCCCTGATCGCGAACTTCGATCAGAACTCTGTCCGAGTCTCGAACGATCCGGATGATGGCTCTTTTACTACCGGAGTGACGATGGATGTTGGTTAGACCCTCTTGCACCAATCGAAAGACCACCAATTCCATGTCGCGCGGAAGCCGGCCGAATTCTTCCGAGATACTGAAGGCAATATCGAGTCCGCTACGTTCGCTCAAACCCCTTATGTACCATGAAAGGGCAGCCGGCAGGCCATTCTCGTCCAAAAGAGGAGGATGCAATAAATATGAAGTCGTACGGATTTCCTTCGTCAGCTCCTCAAGAATCTCGTGCGTCTGCTCGGCAGTTTCGACAATGTCGGGCGCTTGCTTCCTGGCATTTTCGATAATAGTTGCCAGATTCATTCCAAGCACGGCAAGTGTCTGACCGGCACTATCGTGGAGTTCGCGCGCTATGTGGCGTCGTTCTTCATCTTGCGTGCGCAATAACTGCCAGGAAAGCTGGCGTACCTGTTCTGCTTGCGTCAGCACTTCACCATTACGTTGTTCAAGTTCTTCAGTACGGGCACGAACCTCCGCGTCAAGAGTTTCCGCCAGCTTGCGGAACCGTTCTTCACTCTGTCGAAGCGCGATTTCCGATTGCATGCGTTGGCTGATATCGCGCGCAACTTTTGAAGCCCCAATAATGCGGCCCGTGGAATCTTTAACTGGCGAAATGGTCGCAGAAATATCTATGAGAGTCCCGTCTTTCCGTTGCCGGACTGTCTCGAAGTGATCGACGCGATTGCCGGTTCTGATGCGCCGAAGGATGCCAATCTCTTCATCCTGTCGGTCTGCAGGGATGATCAGGGAGATATGTTTGCCTACAGCCTCTTCCGGCGTGTATCCAAAAATGCGCTCCGCGGCATTGTTCCAACTGGTAATGATTCCATCCAGACTTTTACTAACAATAGCATCGTCTGAGGAGCCTACGATGGAAGCGAGCAGGTTATTCGCTCTCTCGGCCTGAGTGACATCGACACCGTGGATCAAGATGCCCTCGACCTCGCCAGTTGTTCCCCGCATGGGTTGGTAGACAAAATCGAAGTACACTTCTTCGGGCTGTGCGTTTAGGCCTCGGTTGAGTGTCACCTTTCTTGCAGTTCCAATAAAAGGAACTCCCGTGCGATAGACGCCATCGAGGAGTTCCAGGAGTCCCTGGCCTTCGAGCTCAGGTAAAGCCTCGCGGACTGTTTTGCCGATAAAATCTTCGACCCTTCGGCGGCCGGTGACCTTTATCCAATCGAGATTGACGAATGTAAACCGGTGCCGGGGACCACTCAGGAATCCGATAGCAGCAGGAGCTTGCATGAACAGATCGTGGAGCCGGCTACGTTCGAGTTCGGCTTCAGCCCGCAGCTTGCGTTCCACCCGTGCCGCCTCTTGGCGAATCCGCGCCATCTTTAAGTGCGAGTTCACGCGCGCCAGTAGTTCGCGAGCAGAGAACGGTTTGATGAGATAGTCGTCGGCTCCCGCGCTGAGCCCCTCTACTCGCGATTCTTCTCCGGCGCGGGCAGAAAGCATAATTACCGGAATCGTTTCAGTGCGTTCGTCCGACCTCAATTCTTTCAACAAACCGAATCCATCGAGCTTCGGCATCATCACGTCGGTCAGGACGAGGTCGGGAGGGTGCTGACGGATAGCTTCAAGTGCCGCCTCACCGTCAGGCACAGCCTGGACGTCGCAACTGGATGACAAGAGCTTCCGCACGTATTCCCTCATGTCCGCGTTGTCATCGGCGATCAAAATCCGTGAGCGGCGTTCTGCACCTTGGAGCTCTGGGATTTCGGGCGGCACAAGTACGGAGGCTAATGGAAAATCCCGAGCATGCTGCACATCTGGTAGCCAGTGCAGAGCTTCTTCCACATAGGTTTCACCCTCGAGAGTAGTTGACGTCAACATGCGCTTTGCGCCGATTCGGTCGGCAGGCAAGTGATTTTTGCCGAACGGAATTGTTACTCTGAACGTGCTTCCGCAACCCATTTCGCTTTCGACTGTCGCGCTACCGCCATGCTGTTCCGCGAGTTCCTGCACGAGCGCAAGGCCGATACCACTGCCCTCGAACGTACGCGCGCGGGCATTCTTGACTCGATAGAATCTCTCGAATAGATGTGACACCTCCTCAGCTGGAATGCCCGTCCCAGTATCTCTCACTGCAAGCTCCACGCCGGCGTCGCGCTTGGCAATGGAAATCTCAATCTCCCCTTCAAAAGTAAACTTGAAAGCATTCGACAACAGATTGAAGACAATTTTCTCCCACAACTCGCGGTCTACATAGACTGGTTCGTCAACTTGGGGGCAGCTAATAATAAATTTGAGGCCTGCTCGCTCCATGACGGATTGAAAGACACTCGCAAGTTCGGAAGTTAGTTGGGAAAGATCGGTTGGCTCGTAGGATGCCTGAAAACGCCCAGCTTCAATGCGGGAGAAATCCAGGAGTGTATTGACCAGCTTAAGCAAACGGAGCGAGTTTCGATGCGCAATGTCCAGCCGCTCATGATGCTGCGGAGAGAGTCCATCGGACTCCGCGAGCATGTCTTCCAGGGGAGACAGCATGAGCGTGAGTGGAGTGCGAAATTCGTGACTCACGTTGCTGAAAAACGCGGTCTTGGCACGGTCGATTTCCGCCAGAGCCTCGGCGCGTTTCTTCTCGTCTTCGTAAGCACGCGCGTTGGCAATGCTTGCAGCGACCTGTCCAGCGATGAGGTTGAGAAATCCAGCGTAGCTCACGTCGAGTGGACGATATGGATTGAGTCCAATCACGATGATTCCAGCAGGAGTGCTCTGTGCTTGACTCATCATTGGAAGGAGAAGTGCACGGCTTGGGGGGTTGTCCCACGCTCCAGTTGGCAATGACCCGAATCGCTCCGCCAGATCATCGACGATCACGGAGTCTTTGCCGCTAAGCAGTGCGCTCATCGGCCACGTCCGGTTCTCTTGGGGTAACTCAATCACCCCTGGTGCAGCCGGGTGATCGGCTGTGATACCGGTGCGGCAAGCAAGGCGAGCTTGCCTTCCATCTTGAGACAAGAGATACGTGAGAGTGAACGGCAAATCCTGCTCATTCTCCGAGAGACTACGCGATAATGACGAAACCACATCTTCTTCTGTGATTGTCTTGCTCAGCTCTGTTGCCAGCGAGCGCAAGGTCTTAAGCCGGCGTTCGCCAATGACGCGGTCGGTTTCCTCGGTGACAACACAGAGGTGACCAGCGATCTTGCCGTCGTCCCCGGACAGTGGACTATATGAGAAGGTGTGATAGGTTTCTTCGCGATATCCGCTCCGCTCCAAAAACAGAAGCAAAGCTTCATCCCATGTCGCTTCGCCCGTGTCTAGCACCTTTTGAATTCGGGGGCCGATGTCGTCCCAAATTTCTTCCCAAACTTTCTGAGACGGCTTCCCCAGCGCCCACGGATGTTTCTTACCGAGTGTCATCTTGGCATACGCATCGTTATAGAGGAAGGTTAGGTCTGGCCCCCAGCTCATCCACATCGCGAAGCGGGACGTGAGCATTACGCGAACAATAGCCTTAAGGCTTTGTGGCCATTTTTCCTTTGCGCCAAGGGGAGTTTCCGACCAATCAAATTCGTGGACCAATTTTGCCAATGCTCCGCCCGCTCGCACCCACCCTTCTGTGGCTGCTCCTTCAGCTATGGATTCGGTACGTGGCTCGGGGTTGGCATCCCAGAAGATTTTCCCAATGGCGGGAAGCAGATCTCTTGTGAGATCGGATTTTGTGAGTGAGGCTTTGGCGTCCACGCTGCGAGCTTGCTCGCGAGCGATCGTCGGATGGTTCTGAGTGACAAGGATCACGTTGCATTCAGGAAATTCACGCTTAATGACTCGGGTTGCTTCCAGGCCGTCCATACGAGGCATGTTGATGTCCATGAGCACAATGTCAGGATGTAGTTGACGGGCCTTTTCAATAGCTTCGATCCCATCGCCCGCTTCGCCACAGACGCTGTAGCCGGGCTGAGATTCAAGGAAAGATCGAACAGTACGCCTAAAGAGCTCATGATCGTCGGCGATTAGGATATCGATGGAACTCATTTTCTTAAGGAAGAAGGCCCCCACCCGCAGGCGCACCAATGCCGAAGCCCACCCAGCTCACTAGAATGCATTGAGGCCAAAGCAGAAACCTATACAGTATTTACTGTAGAGGTCGTGACGGTTTGCCAAACCGAGAACCAATCGCACCCGACTCAAGATTGTGGGAACTGTAGCCGAAGATCGGTAGTGCTCGTAACCGATTAAGCCCGGGGTATTGGTCCGCAACGATTTCGCGACTCCTCTCTCACCGACCCGAGAAAGTGTCCTTTTTTCTGCTCAATTCTGCTTCTTTGGTATGAACACCGATTTCGGTGGATCAATCTTGTAGGCTGCTGCAAAACTGGCTTGGTTGAGCGCGAAACTGGCTCGTCCGCGCGAATCTATATATAACAACGGCTGTTTGAGCGGCACATCGCTGAACGTCCTGACGAAGGGCATTTCAACTTCATGATCGGCAATGGTGACTTTCAGCTTATCGCCACGATGATAGCCAAGCTTGACAAAATCGTCGGCGCTGATATTCGTGATCAGGTTGCCGAACGGCCCGTCGAGGGCAATTATTTCGCCGGTTAGACCTTTCTCACCCACGGTCGCGGGTTTCAGATCAAGCCGGACGAGTTCTTTAACCGCAGGGCCAACCTGGGCCCAGTCGTCGCCGCGCGCGATGTGAGCGCCGACGGGCGAGAAAATATCGCGGCCATGGAAAGTGGAGGAAACTTTTGAACCGACCATCCAATCAGGATTCGTGACCTCGCGAATGCTATCTATGCCATCGCGATCTTCGACCATTGTCATCAGACCGTTGTCGGGCAACACGAAAAATTGTCCGCGCTTCGATTTTACGACCACAGCTTTGCGTGTACTGCCCACGCCGGGATCGATGACGACCACAAACACCGTTCCCGCCGGGAAATACGGCGTGGCGCCAAACAGGAAGCGAGCTCCGTCTCGAATCGAAAAAGGGTTGACCTGGTGTGTGAGATCGACAATGCGAAGATTCGGCGTGATGCCGTACATGACGCCCTTGCAGAGAGCCACAGAATCGTCCACGATGCCGAAATCGGTCATGAATACAACGGTCGGCGGAGGCTGTAGGCCCGACTGCTGCGACAGAAGTGGGTTTGAGACGAAAGTGGTCGCCAGGACGAACAGTAAGATGAACCGTGAACAGAGCGCTCGCGATGATTTTCCTGATGGTGGTGTCTTCCGCATACTCAAAACCTCCGCAAAGACTAGTAGTCTACTTGAGATTAGCGTAAGCGCAACCTTGGAAGCGCGCTTACTGTGATAGATCACCCGATCCTCGTGTTCAGAGATGCACTGCTTCAATACGGCGCCAATTGGCTCGCTGTACTAAGTCCCATCAAAAAAGCCTGCTGGACTCGGTTGAAGCTGCGTCCGTGCAGAATCGCAGCGACGATAGTGCGCGTCGCGCGCGCGTCGCTAAGGCGCACATAGCGGCAGTCAGCACTCCTGTCTATCGCCATCTCGGGGGCGAGCGAGATGCCTACACCAGCGGCGACCATTCCAAAGAGGCTGCTGAACTGAGCGCTCTCGAAGGCGATGCGTGGCGTGATGCGTGCGTGTGTGCAGGCTGCGATGCTGAGGTCGCGGAAGCAATGGCCATCGCGCAGCATCACGAAGGATTCTCCACGAAGATCTTTCAGGGCAAGCGATTTGGTAGCGGCAAGGGGATGTTTCTTGGGTAGTACTGCGAATAGTGGTTCAGTAAGAAGCGGAAACATCTGCAGATCTTTGTGACGCAGAGGAAGAGCAAGAATAGCGAGATCGATCGAGAGGTCCCGCAGGTTTTCAACCAGGATCGGCGTTGTTTCTTCGACGATGCGCAGCTTCGCTTCTGGATACTTCTTCGTAAACGACATCGTGAAACGCGGCATCAGGTAAGGCGCAATGGTCGGGATAACCCCCACGGCGACGCTGCCCCGAACGTCTGCGCATTTATCGACGACGCTCGACCGCGCCGTCTCCCTCTGGCTCAGAATCGAACGGGCGTAGGGCAGAAAGACGCGACCGGCCTCGGTGAGGCGGACGCTGCGGCCCAGGCGATCGAAGAGTTTTGCACCCAAATCTTTCTCGAGTTTGAGAACCTGCTGGGAGAGCGACGGCTGGGCAATCTGGCAGCGCTCGGCGGCGCGGCTGAAACTGCCTGTATCCGCGATTGCACAGACATAACGCAGCTGGTGGAACTCCATAGGTGATACCTATACTTTGAATGGGAACTATGTATTGGAGCTATCCCTCCTTATGATGCTACATTTGTTGCAACTAGACAAACTTATCTGAACCAACAGTCCCGATTGGACTCAAACAATGAATAAATAAAGGAGACAAAGCATGGCAACCGAAGCAAAGTGCCCATTTCATCATGCCGCAGGCGAAGGCACATCGAACCGTGACTGGTGGCCGAACCAGTTGAAACTGAAGATCCTGAACCAGCACTCACCCCTCTCCGATCCTTTGGGCAAAGACTTCAACTATGCTGAAGCCTTCAAGAGCCTCGACTTGGCAGCCGTGAAGAAGGACCTTCTGACGGTGATGACTAACTCCCAGGACTGGTGGCCCGCGGACTTCGGCCACTACGGACCTTTGTTTATTCGAATGGCGTGGCATAGCGCCGGAACCTACCGCACCGGCGATGGCCGTGGTGGTGCGGGATCCGGCCAGCAGCGCTTCGCTCCTCTCAACAGTTGGCCGGACAACGTTAGCCTAGACAAAGCGCGACGGCTGATCTGGCCGGTCAAGCAGAAGTACGGCAACAAGATTTCATGGGCCGACCTGATCATCCTCGCCGGAAACGTTGCCCTGGAATCGATGGGCTTTAAGACTTTCGGTTTCGGCGGTGGACGCGAGGATGTCTGGGAGCCGGACGAGGACGTCTATTGGGGCACAGAGAAAACATGGCTGGGCGGCGACCATCGCTACGGCAAGGGACAGTCCGGCGAAGGCGTGATAGTTGCCGACGAAGAGTTGCACGGTAGCGAGAAAGATCGTACTCGTTCTGGCACGAATGAACGCAATCTCGAGAATCCGCTCGCCGCGGTGCAGATGGGTCTGATCTACGTGAACCCGGAAGGCCCGGACGGCTTCCCGGACCCGATCGCTGCGGCCCACGATATCCGCGAGACCTTCGCGCGCATGGCGATGAACGACGAAGAAACGGTCGCGCTGATCGCGGGCGGTCATACCTTCGGCAAGACTCACGGTGCTGGTCCTTCGTCCAATGTGGGGCCTGAGCCCGAAGCAGCCGGCATCGAGCAGCAGGGCTTTGGCTGGAAGAACAGCTTTGGCACCGGCAAGGGCGGCGATGCGATCACGAGCGGCCTGGAAGTCATCTGGACGACCAAGCCGACAAAGTGGAGCAACGAATTCTTTGAACACCTGTTTCGCTATGAATGGGAACTGACCAAAAGCCCGGCCGGCGCGAATCAGTGGAAGCCGAAGGGTGACGCGGGCAACGGTACCGTGCCGGATCCGCATGACCCGTCAAAGCGGCGATCGCCGGCGATGCTGACCACGGATCTAGCGCTGCGTCTCGATCCTGCTTATGAAAAAATTTCGAGGCGCTTCTACGAACATCCGGACCAGTTCGCCGATGCCTTCGCTCGTGCGTGGTTCAAGCTGACGCACCGCGACATGGGTCCGCGCGAGCGCTATCTCGGCCCGGAAGTACCTGCCGAAGAGCTCATCTGGCAGGATCCCATTCCAGCGGTTGATCACAAGCTGATCGATAAGCAGGATATTGCCGCATTGAAGGACAAGATTCTTGCTTCGGGCTTATCCATCTCGCAGCTGGTTTCAACGGCTTGGGCTTCCGCATCTACTTTTCGCGGCTCCGACAAGCGTGGCGGAGCGAACGGCGCCCGTATCCGCCTGACGCCGCAGAAGAACTGGGAAGTTAACCAGCCGGAGCAACTGGCGAAAGTGCTGAAGACGCTTGAAGGCATCCAGAGCGAATTCAATGGCAAGCCATCGGGTGGCAAGAAGGTCTCGCTCGCCGACCTGATCGTCCTGGCCGGTTGTGCAGGGGTTGAGAAGGCGGCGAAGAATGCGGGCCATAGTGTGACTGTTCCGTTTACACCGGGACGCGCGGACGCCTCGCAGAAGCAGACCGATGTGGAATCCTTCGCAGTGCTCGAGCCGATCGCGGATGGTTTCCGAAACTACCTCAAACGCAAATACAGCGTAGCGTCCGAGACGTTGCTGGTCGACAAAGCCCAACTTCTGACGCTGACCGCACCCGAGATGGCAGTCCTCGTTGGCGGCCTGCGCGTTCTGAATGCCAATGTCGGACAGGCAAAGCATGGCGTCTTCACCAATCGCCCGGAGGCGCTGACCAATGACTTCTTCCTCAACCTACTCGATATGGGTACGGAGTGGAAGGCGGTTTCAAACGCTCAGGACGTATTTGAAGGGCACGACCGTAAGACAGGAAAGGTCAAGTGGACCGGCACGCGTGTCGATCTTATTTTCGGTTCGAATTCCCAGCTTAGAGCCCTGGCTGAAGTGTATGGGAGTTCGGACGCGCAGGAGAAATTTGTCCACGACTTTGTCGCGGCATGGGACAAGGTGATGAACCTTGACCGTTTCGACGCTGCGTGATCTTTGAAATGGGGCAAAGGTACGCCTAACAGTCTTACGCCGCTCAGCCTCGACCTAACGCCGGTTTTTTTCGGATTAGGTCGAGGTTGAGCAGTATTTGTCTCGGCTATGCAGTCCTATTGAGCAGGGCAGTCGCGCAGGCTAGTGTCAGCAATCGCAGTCTCGTGAAAGTTTGATCCTAAATAATCATGCGCGGGACGTGTTCAATGTACAAATGCGGCGCGTTTCGATGTCGGCACGATAAATCAATACCTACTTTATGGAACGGCACTGGGAGACTTTGCGCAAACGCTGACCAAGCCGCACGGGGAATCCTGGCGGGATGTTTGGCGGGGAATGATGACAAATAAATTTAGATTTCTGGTACATGCGGTTTTGTGTTTTGCATTTTCGGCTGTTTTCGTTGCCCCATGCACCTGGGCGCAGCTCAAAACTCGTAATGTTGTTCTCATCGTGAGCGACGGTTTGCGCTGGCAGGAGGTATTCACCGGTGCCGATCCTAAATTGTTGAATGCGAAACATGGCGGAATTTGGGCAAGCCCAGAACAATTACACCGGGAGTATTGGAATGATGATCCGGCAGCGCGCCGGAAGCTGCTGTTTCCGTTTCTCTGGAGTGTTGTTGCCAAGCAAGGCCAGATCTTCGGCAATCAGACTAAAGGCAGCATCGCACGCGTCACTAACGGACTGGCCTTTTCCTATCCGGGATATAACGAGATGCTGACCGGGCATCCTGATGCACGTGTGAACAGCAACGAATTTGGGATCAATCCAAACACAACCGTTTTTGAGTGGATGAATCGTGTACCGGAATTCCACGGGCAGGTTGCCGTGTATACGACTTGGTCCACTTTCAAGGACATTTTTAATGAACCCCGCAGTCAGCTCGTAATGCAGGCAGGATGGGATCCACCCGCGAGAGGCAATCTCACACCAAAGCAAGAATTGGTCAACGATCTCTATCGAACGACTACACGGCTCGACGATGAAGATGTGTACGATTCTTTTCTGCAAGTGCCGCTGCTTGAGTATGTGAAGTCTGCGCATCCGCGTCTGCTTTTTGTGGGATATGGAGAAACCGACAACTGGGCCCATTCCGGACGCTACGACTTGGTACTTGAGAGCGCACACCACGTCGATGAGTTTATACAGCAGCTATGGGAAACTATGCAGGCGATGCCTGAATACCACGACCAGACAACTTTCATCATCACGACCGATCACGGTCGAGGCAGCGGGCTGGAAGAATGGAAAGAGCACGGCGTGGAGCAGAAGGGATCCGAAAATATTTGGATCGCAATCATAGGCCCCGATACCGAAGCTCTGGGCGAACGTGCAAACGTAAAGGCGGTTACACAATCCGAAATCGCGGCGACAGTCGCTGAGCTTCTTGGGAATGAGAAAGAGTTTCGCCAAACTTTGCCGGAGATTGCACCACCACTGCCGGGTGTTGTCTCAAAGACGACCGGCACTAAGTGAGCACCCGATCTGTGGGATACGATCAGTTCCCACCTCGGGGTCGAGATTGACGCTCCTGACGATGATGATGGATGCATTCCTCCTGGATTTGCCCACCGCCTAGCAGCACTCAGTCTGGCTCCTTGATGTAGAATCGGCCTGCTGTCGTCGGTGTTCACGATCTCGGGAGTGTCATTCATGATGCTGCGCTCGGTGTGTTGTTTCTTACTTGCAATCGTTCCGATCATTGGTGCCCAATCGAAACCCAACGCAACTTCACAAGCGGCTACCCATCTTACGGGATACAGCTCAGATAATTTCGCGGCAGAGCAATCATGGGAAAAAAAGTTCAAGGAAGGGGTTGTGCCTGGGAATATTCGGGAGAATATGCACCGGCTGAGTGCGCGTCCGCACCATGTTGGATCGCCCTACGATAAAGACAACGCCGACTGGATTCTGGCGAAATTCAAAGAGTGGGGCTTTGACGCCAGGATCGAGACCTTCAATGTTTTGTTCCCGACTCCGAAAGAACGTGTCGTGGAACTTTTGGAGCCGACAAAGTTCCGCGCAAAACTTCAGGAGCCCGCACTAGCTGTCGATTCAACTTCAAACCAAACGGCTGAACAACTTCCTACATACAATGCGTACTCGGCTGACGGCGACGTAACTGCTCCGCTCGTGTATGTGAACTATGGCAATCGAGAGGACTACGAGCAACTCGATCGCCTGGGAATTTCAGTGAAGGGCGCAATCGTCATCGCGCGATATGGCTCGGGCTGGCGTGGCATCAAGCCGAAAGTGGCTGGCGAGCACGGAGCGATTGGATGCATCATTTATTCAGATCCAAAGGGAGATGGATTTTTTAACGGTGATGATTATCCCTCTGGAGGCTGGCGCTCGCGGGATGGAGTGCAGCGCGGCAGCGTGATGGACACGGATTATCCCGGCGATCCCCTCACGCCCGGCGTCGGAGCGACCGCCGACGCGAAGCGGCTCTCGATTCAGGAAGCGAAGACCATTACTAAGATTCCGGTGCTACCGATTTCGTACTCGGATGCTCTGCCTCTTCTTTCCGCGCTCAAGGGCCCGGTCGCTCCCGAAAATTGGCGCGGAGCGCTGGCCATCACTTATCACATTGGCCCTGGACCGGCCAAGGTTCATCTGAAAGTCGCTTCCAATTGGGATATCAAACCGATCTATGACGTAATCGGAACCCTGCACGGGGCGGACGATGGGCAATGGGTGCTACGCGGCAATCATCACGATGCATGGGTCAACGGCGCCGATGATCCGATTTCCGGCCAGGCGGCGATGCTGGAAGAGGCGCGGATGCTGGGCGAGTTGCACCGCCAAGGCTGGACTCCGAAGCGCACCGTTATCTATTGCGCCTGGGACGGAGAGGAGCCTGGCTTATTGGGTTCAGTCGAATGGGTAGAAACGCACGTCAATGATCTAAAGCAACACGCGATCGCTTACATCAATTCCGACAGCAACGAAAGAGGGTACTTTTACGCAGGAGGGACGCAGGATTTGCAGAGTCTCGTCAGTACTGTAGCTCATGACGTCGACGATCCGGAGACTCACATGTCCATATTTAAACGCTCACATCTTGCCAGCATCGCAACCGCGAAGGATGCGGATGAGCGCAAGGACCTCAGGGGGCGCAGCGATCTGGTGATTCCTGCTCTCGGGGACGGATCAGACTTTACCGCGTTTCAGGATTTCGCTGGAATATCGACATTGGATATAGGCTTCGGTGGCGAGGATGATGGCGATCAGTACCATTCGATCTACGACGACTTTTATTGGTATACGCATTTTCTTGACACTGATTTTGTCTACGGGCGCGCATTGGCGCAGACCGGAGGCACTGCAATCATGCGCCTCTCCGATGCAGATTTTATTCCCTACGATTATTCGCCACAAGCGGAAGCGATTGCAAAATACGAAGAGGAATTGGAAAAACTGCTGAAAGACAAACAAGACGAATTCACCGAACGTAATCTGCAGCTAAAAGAAGGTGTGTTCACAGCGACGAACGATCCGCGGAAGCCTTCTGTCCCGCCGCCGGTTGAGATTGTGCCGCCTTACATGAATTTCGCGCCGATGAAAAATGCGATTGATCTGCTAAAGAAAAGCTCCGAGCGTTATTCGAAGGCACTCTCAGACTGGCAGACGAAGGGTTCACCTACGATTTCCGCACAGTCTTTGGCGTCGATCAACGCGGATTTGCTTGGAATCTCTCGCTTGTTCTTGAACGAAAAAGGACTTCCGGAACGTCCCTGGTTCAAGAACCAGATCTATGCGCCGGGAGCCTACACAGGTTACGGAGCGAAGCCGATCGCGGCAGTGCGCGAATATATGGATGAGAAGAAATGGAAAGAAGCGGAAGGGCAGGTGCCGCAGGTTGCCCAGGTAATTGAGAATGTCGCGGCGGGCATTGGCAAGGCGGCTGATGACTTGGGGAAGGCGGTAGCACAGGTGCAATGAAGTAATTCTAATTGCGGGTGGTCCATTATCAATTTGTAAGTCACACGCCGAGTTTGGAGGCTGTATAGTGTCGAACATGAAACGCTTCGCTCTTGCTCTCGCCTGCTTATTCTTCCCGGCTGCACTCGCGACGGCTCAATCGTTCACCGTCACTTTTCCTGCGGAGAAAAGCGCGCAGCCTTTGGACGGACGACTGTTGCTGGTCCTCTCCACCGACGCGAGCCAGGAACCGCGGATGCAAATCGACGACTCGCCTCGTTCGCAGATGGTCTTTGGCGTAACAGTAGATGGCTGGCGGGCGGGCCAACCGACGATTGTCGATGCGAGCGCCTCGGGCTACCCCATCCACAGCTTTAAGGACGTTCCCGCAGGCGACTACATTGTGCAGGCAGTGCTCAATAAGTATGAGACGTTTCACCGCTCCGACGGAAAAACCGTAAAGCTGCACATGGACCAGGGCGAAGGCCAGCACTGGAACATCTCACCAGGCAATCTTTACTCGAAGCCACAGAAGATCACTGTAAAATCTGGTGGCGCGCCCATCCAACTTGCGCTGACGGAAATAATTCCGCCGATCCCTCCGAAGGCTGATACGAAGTACATTCGCCACATCCGCATTCAGAGCCAGGCGCTCACCAAGTTTTGGGGACGTCCTATGGAAATAAGCGCCATAGTTCTAGTACCCGAGGGCTTTGACGACCATCCTAACGCTCGCTTCCCGCTGATGATCTTTCATGACCACTTTGTCGACGACTTCGACAACTTCCGAACTACGCCGCCCGATCCCGACTTAAAGCCCGACTACAGCGAGCGCTTCCACATCAAGGGATACAACCGCATTCAACAGGAAGAGGCGTACAAGTTTTACCAACAGTGGATCTCGCCGAAGTTTCCGCGCTTTCTGATTATAAAAATCCAGCACGCGAATCCTTTTTATGACGACTCCTACGCCGTGAACTCTGCCAACGTCGGCCCCTACGGAGACGCTATTGAGAATGAACTGATTCCGGCCATTGAAAAAAAATTCCGCGGCATCGGCCAGGGTTGGGCGCGCTTTGTCTATGGCGGATCGACCGGCGGCTGGGAGGCGCTGGCCGTTCAAGTGTTCTATCCCGATCACTACAATGGAGCTTTCGCAGCCTGCCCCGACCCCATCGACTTCCACGCCTATACCAACATCAATCTTTACGATTCGGACAGCGAGTTCGGCAAGAACGCTTTCTTCATCGAAGGAGCCCACACGCGAATAGCACAGCCATCGATACGTGACTATGAGGGCCACACTTTTATTACTACGCAGGAGATCAATCGCTACGAGCTGGCGCTCGGAGACAACGGCCGCAGCGGCGAGCAGTTCGACATCTGGCAAGCTGTCTACGGGCCGGTCGGCGAGAATGGATATCCCAAACCCATCTTTGACAAAATGACCGGAGAGATCGACCATAGCGTAGCCGAGTACTGGCGCCAGCACTATGATCTGGAGGCGATTCTCGAGCGGGACTGGGCGAAATTAGGCCCTGAGCTCGCCGGCAAGATCCACATCTATGTGGGATCGGACGACACCTACTTCCTCAACAATGCCGTTTACCGCATGGAGGATTTTCTAAATACGACAACCAATCCTCCTTACGGAGGGGAAGTAACCTATGGTCCGCGCGCCGAGCATTGCTGGAATGGCGATCCTACGCAGCCGAATTACCTCTCACGCCTGCACTACAACACGCAATACCTGCCCAAGATTCTGGACCGCATTCAGAAGACCGCACCAAAGGGCGCGGATTTAACCAGCTGGCGATACTGATTTGGGTATTTGTCCAATGCGAACTCACGAAGCACTTGTGCGGGTAGAACTGCGACGATAGAGCCGCGAGTCTACTGTCCGCGCGTGTACCAGATCGAACCTGGCGAACTGTAATTACGCCCTTCGCCCCACACTACATGCGTGACACCGAGGTTATCGATGCCGATGGAAAACAAGTTGCCGAATGGAAAGAGGAAACCGTTGGACAAGATGTAATCATATCCGCGCACGGTGCCGGAAAGTTTCGCTTCGGACGACCACGTTGCCCCACCGTTCGTGGAAGCACGATAGAAAGTGTTCCAAAGCGGATGGCCTTGCCGGTCCGCTTTTCTGGTGTCCATCCACGCGATCCGGACGTCGCCCGCAGATCCAGCAGTGACGGCGGGGAAGCAGTGCTCCACTCCCGACCGAGAGTCCGAGACGTCAACCTTGGCTGACCAGCTTTGCCCTCCATTCGTGGAAGAGGAGAAGTAAATGCGCTGGGGGCCACCTGCGACAGAACCTGAATTCCACAAGGCGTATATGATTCCGGCATCGTCGGAAGCCAGAGCCATCTGAGAGGCGAGAAAGCCGGCTGAGCAGAGCTGCGCGGCGCAACCCGGTGCGGCGCTGGAAACGTCTATCGGCGTCGTGCTCCAGTTGCGGCCGCCATCTACTGATCGACTTACAAAGACCTCTACCGGTCGAGTAAAAATATTTGTTTGCGGGTAGGCCGTCCAGGAAAAGTAAACGTTGCCGATGGGGTCCACCGTAGCGCCTGCAGCCAACGACCAGCCAGGCTCAGCCCCCGGGTTGAGTACAGCGGAAGAAAAATTCTGCCCATAATCATGGGATGCCGCTACCAGGAGCGTCTGCTCGTGGTTAAAGCTCACGTAGACATTGGCACCGCGGACAGCCAAAACGGGCTTGTCAATGATGATCTCCGGAGAATGTTCAGCAATGGCAAAAGTCCAGGTGCGGCCAAAATCCTGGGACCGTCCCACGACGATATCGTGCCTACCCTGCATCCATGACACATAAAGAGTTTGGTGATCAGTCGGGTCGACCTTGATCTGGGCATCAAATTGTCCGGACGACGAGGTGAGCAGGGGCTGCGGCGGATCCCATGAGACGCCGTTGTCATTACTGGTCAGCAGGACCATGGTGGGGGTGGTGCAGGCTGGACACTGAGCCACAGCGCCATATTGAGGAAAGAGGACGTAGATGTGACCGTGGGCGTCTGCTGCCAGCGCCGGCTCCCATTGATCCCCGATGGTGTATCCGAGGCGATGCTGAGAGGTAAATCCCGCGGCAGCCCACCCGGGCTCCGCAAAAAGGGTCAGAACCAAAAGAGGTAGAACCAAGCCAATGGCAAGTTTCTGCACAATCGCGAAGCGGCTGGTTCTGGGGACCACAGGTTCTCCTAAAGGCAACCAGTGTGGGCGAATTTACCCCTGACCACTGGCAGATGACGCTGCTCGAACTTATCGCGATTCCCGAGGTGCGTCAATCCCAGGAGTTGTTTATTCCTACCCGACGGTCATCTAATGCGCTGGAACCACAGGTAGATCGATGAAACTGGACGCACCGCTCACATGATAGATGCGCTGAACCGCCCTTACGTAGTCTTCTGGCTTAGCAAAGAAGATATTCGGTACGAAAGTCTGCGGATTTCGATCGTAGAGGGGGAACCAGCTGGATTGGATCTGCACCATTACCCTGTGACCGGGCAGAAACACGTGATTCACCGTTGGTAGGATGAATTTGTAGGGTAGTGGCGTATTCGGCATGATCGGCTTCGCCGTCTCGAAACTCTCCCGATATCGGCCTCGGAAAATATCCATGGCAATGTTCAGTTCATAACCTCCCATCTCGGGCCGACTGGGCACTTCATCTGGATATACGTCGATGAGCTTCACCACCCAGTCGCTATCCGTGCCGCTTGTTGAAGCTACGAGATTGACCACCGGCGCGCCACTGATGCGTAGAGGCTCCGTCAAAACTGGCGTTGTGTAGGAGAGCACATCAGGGCGATCGGAGACAAAACGCTGATCGACGAGCAGCCAGCGTCTCCAGGCATCGCCGTCGGAGAAGGTAATAGGGCGGGGCAGGTAAGGCACAGGTTTGCTGGGATCGGAGACATATTCATCGTAATTTTCGGGCGACTTGGCATCGTGTCCGCTCGGAGGCGTAAATGACAAACCGAGGCCTGCAGTCAGATAGAGCGGCTTGGACTTCGTCGCGCAACCGGTTTCACACGCAAGCGGCCAGGATTTCAGGCGGTCCCAATGGTTCTCGCCGGTGTTGTAGATGAGCACCGGCGGAGTATCAGCCTTCGGCGCGCCGTCTTTTAGATATTGATCGAAGAACGGCTTGAGCACGTCGCGACGAAATTGCAGAGCGGTATCCCCGTCCCACTTCAACGGTCCCAGGGAATAACCCTCATAGTTGACTCCGCTGTGACGCCACGGGCCCATCACTAAAAAGTTCATATCGTTGCGCGTGTCCTTCGGCTCGATTGCCAGGTAGCAATGGATCGCGCCCCACATGTCCTCCTGGTCCCACAAACCCTGAATCCACATAGTTGGAACCTTCAGTGGCTGCTCGCTCATCGTCTTATCGAGCGCCTGATCTTGCCAGAACGCGTCGTAGGCGGGATGCTCGGCGGTTTTGCGCCACCACGGCAATTGGTCTAAGCCTGCGGCCTTGGCAAAGTCTCCTGCGGAGCCCGCGCGAAGAAAATTTTCGTAGTCTTCATATCCCTGGCGGATGACTGAATGCCCTTCTCCTCGCTCGGTGGTCTGTCCGGTGAAGTAATCGAAATTCGTTTGCCGGAACGCACCGAAATGAAACCAGTCGTCTCCCATCCATCCATCGACCATGGGGCTCATGGGGGCTGCGACTTTCAATGCGGGGTGCGGATTGACCAGCGCCATCACGACCGTAAAGCCTTCGTAGGAACTTCCCAGCATTCCAACTCTTCCGTTGCTCTCGGGAACATTCTTCACCAGCCAGTCGATGGTGTCGTACGCATCCGTCGAATGATCGGTCTCACTAGAATTCAGTGGCCCTTTTAACGGCCGCGTCATCACGTATTCGCCTTCGGAGCCGTACTTGCCACGGACATCCTGGAAGACACGGATGTAGCCGTCGGCGACGAACACTTCGTCGCCCTGCGATAGGGTTGCGAGCATGTGCGGAGAGCGCATACGTTCCGCACGTTTGGCGGCGTTGTAGGGAGTACGGGTGAGGATCATCGGCGCACTCTTCGCAGCAGCGCCCTTAGGAATGACAATCACCGTGTAGAGCTTCACGCCATCCCGCATCGGAATCATCTCTACTCTTTTCACGTAATCGTAGGACGCAGTTGGCGCCTGAAACTTTGTAGGAATATCTGGGGTGAGGGGCGCGGTTTGGGCATGCGCCGCCGAGCCGAGCATGAAAAAAGCAGCCACGATCAGCAGCCATCGTTGATATCGATATCCGAGTTGATCTTCACGTTGTTGATATTCACGTCGTGGGAATAATGAAGATAGGTTGATCGCCGGTTGGATAGTCAATTAACAATCTCCTTGCGTGAGGGGTGGATATTCCTGTGCGCCAACCTCTTTGCGCCTACCTGGTTTTCGAATTCTGTGTAGCGAGAATGAATGCGGCAACATTATTATGCAGACCCTTCAGTGACGCCTCGTGCGCATATACCATGTGGCCCGACTCATAAAACTTGAACTCAATATTTTTCTGTAATTTTGGGGGAATTGGCAAATGCTGCATCTCAAAGACTCCGTCGAAGAACGGCGTTGCCAGATCGAAATAGCCCGCGTTTACCATGACTTTCAGGTCCGGGTTATATTTCATCGCGTTAGCCAGATCGACCATGACATTTACAGCTTGCGGCAGCGGTATGGGCGCGCCCGGTGGCTGATGCAGGAAATTCCAATTTTTTTCGACATCAATCTCTGGCTTGTACTCGCGATTCTCTCCGAACTTCAGATCTTTGCGCACATAGTCGTTGAAAGCGGAGACATAAGCCGAGCCAATTGCCGCTGACTGCGGGTCGTATTCCGCCTCCCTGCTGAGCGGATCCAGCGTGGGTCCTGAGAAGCGGGTATCGAGCCTACCAGTAGTTGTGTTGTTGTCCGCATCGAGGGTCTTTTCGAACTGGCCGGCATTTACACGAAGATCCGATTTTTCAATATAGTCGGAGGGAAGGCCAGTGTAGCGATGTAGTTTTGCTGCGATCGCCTGACGTTGGTCGGATGGCAGCGTGGATCCAGCGCCAAGCGCAATAGCATAGTCCGTCATCGCGAAATGTTCCACTTCCGCCAGCAGGGGAGTCAAATCATGGGGTGGATCAGGCAGCTTGTGGTGATACCAAGCAGTTGCGGTGTAGGTGGGCAGCGCCAGTTGATACGGCAGATCGATTCCGGGATTGAACTGCGGCGAGTCAGCATTGATGTCGTAGTTCAAGACCTGCGAAAGCAGAATCACTCCGTTGAAATCGATTATGCGTTCTGTCTCGAGCAAATTAATCAACGCTGCTGACCGCGTGGTACCGTAGCTCTCGCCAAATAGATACTTCGGTGAATTCCAGCGCCCATACTTCGCCAGAAATTGCGCAATAAAATCGGCGAAAGCTTCGGCATCCGCGTCGACTCCGTAAAACGCTTTTTCGCGATCCTTCCCCGCTATACGGCTGAAACCGGTCCCCGGCGCATCCACAAACACAAGGTCGGTTGCGTCGAGCAGACTGTAATCGTTGTTAACGATGGAGTATGGCGCCGCGGGGGTATGGGAGTCATCAACGGTGATTACACGCTTAGGTCCAAACGCTCCCATGTGGAGCCAGACCGTTGATGAACCGGGGCCGCCGTTATAAAAGAAGGTAACCGGCCGCTGTGCGCTCTGGTCACCGGACTTGAAATACGCAACATAAAACATGCTGGCTTCCGGTTCCAGATTCTTATCGTCCTTGTCCGCGTTCTGAGGGACGTCATCCCAGCCTTTGGGATGCACAACGATCGTACCGGCGAAGGCATCATAGGGAGTCGATGTTCCAGAAATCGTGACCGAGCCCTTGCTGGATTGCTGCTCCGGCTTAAGCCCTTCGGGCTTCGAAGAAGTCTGCTTGCTTTGGGCGGAGTCGTCCTTTGACTGCGCAGATGCCGGAACAAGAGAGAGCATCGATCCTAGTATGGTCAGCGCGACGATTTCAATCGTGGTGATCTTCGTCGAGAAGATCCTTATCGGGAAGATCATGATCGGGAACTTGCCTCCGTGAAAAGTCATGCGCGCCATTATATGGCATGCAATCGCTCCGACCCAGATATGCCGAGTCTGGACGATGGTTGGGATTCCGAGGCAATCTCACCGAGGTCGCGACAAGATTAGTAGCTGGAAGTCAGCTCGTGATGAGGGGAATGGTGAAAGAGCTTCGGATCATTCGGTTGCTCTGCTTGTTGCAGGCAGCGTTGTCGGATGGGACAGTGGTCCAAACGCGATGCCGGTTTCCACTTCAACTGGATGGCCGTCTTGCAGGTACGGTTTGAACTTCCATTTACCAAGGGCATCAGTGATCGCCTTTGCTTGGCTTGGAAATGCGCTGAGAAAGTGAATATGTTTTATCCTGCCTCCCTTGTCGATGATGATCCGAACGGGGACGGGGTTGAACGTGCGTTCGGTGAAGACGGGATCAACCCGTGCAATCAAGTTCTCGTCGCGAGTGTAATCCTTGATGCAGACCGGAAAAGGACCCCCGCCCGTCCCGGTCGTCGGGCTGGCATCCTCCGGCACGGTCATCTTATTCATGTCCAGAAGCAGGTTCTCCAGCAGTTTTGTGTCACGACTGGTTAGCACGATCTCTACCGCGTGGCAACGGATTTGCGTAGCTGCGACATACCAGTGCAGCTCCGCTACCGGAGACTCATACGCAAAAAAGCGGAAGGAGTGGCCGCCGATCTTGAGCTCAGTAGGGAGCAGTTCTACTTTGTAGTCTGACTGCAGGTTGTCCTTCCTGTAATTGATTAGCTCGAGAGCGTTGGCTGCAGGCATCGACGTGAAGAACATGTCCTGAGCGGTGATCAAGATATTCCCTCGAGTTGCTCCCTTGTATGTGTCCGCCGGCCCGATCTGAGCCAGCACGTAGCGACCGCTATCTGACGGTGGCGGACCTTTGTATTTCTCGGTCCAACCTGGAGGTAGAGTGTAAGTCAATCCAAAATACTGGTTATGAAACACGTTGTTGGTCACACTTCCACCTTCAGGCAGAGGAGTTACCGAGTCACTCGCGCTCGACCACGCACCTTTTACCAGGATGACTCCCTCCGGCACTTTTGTTTGAGGCTGTGTGTTGTTGGAAAAATCGCCGCCGTTCTTAGCCGCGCTCTGTGCTTCAGTCCTCCGAGTCGAATGCAGTAATGACGCAAAACAGACTAAGGCAATTGTGTGGCGTAAAAATGGAGAGCGCATATTTCTCCTTAGAAACCTAGCAACTCGGTCGCCGCGGTATATCAGTCACCGATCATCTACTAACATCTCGTTGGTTATCGCTTGGGAGAAACTGGCGAGACATTGTCGTGGCTCGCCAGCAATGTTGGTAGTGCAATTACAGTGAGCGCAGGAAGTCCAGCAAAGCCTGCTGCTGGGCCGTACTGAGGTTGAAGAAATTTTCCTCCACTGTGGTGGCTTCGCTGCCATGGCTCGCGTGATCCTGGATTGCCGTGAGCAGATTGGTGGTACGGCCATCGTGTAGGAGGAATATCCGCTGTCCCAGGCCCCACAAGGGAGCAGTGCGAAATTGATCGCCACCCGCGCCGCCTTGCGAGACGTTGTCGGCCAAACCGGTGCCCATGTGATGGATCTCAATGTCCGAGAACGCAGGAACCGGGGCATCGCTCAGGGATGGAACGAAGTTCGACACTTGCGTTGTGCCCGGTGTCGGATTGTGACAGGTTGCGCAGCCAATCGAACTGAACACCGAACCGCCAGTGGTGATCGACTGTGCAGGAACCTGCTGTCCATTGAGTACTACTCCGCCGGTTGGCGGCGGAGCCAGAAACCGCATGAAGTTGGCGAACGCCGAAACGTCATCCAGAACTGCTGTGCTCGGCGTCGACGTTGGGTTGGACCTGTCTTCCGGGTAGCCGGTTCCACCAAGGTTCAGGCAGTTCGCCGGCAGCCCGAGACCCTGTTGGTCCTCTCCAGGCAGCGGACGATCCTGGGGAAACAGCTCGTTACTGATACCCATCTCCACGTTGTAAGCCTCGCCCGTAAAAATATGCAGCGATTTATTCTGAGCTTTCCAGCCGAATCGGCTGATCGTACCGTCGTTGCCATTGCGGTTGAAGGTGCCGGCAATGCCAAAGTTGTTGTTGAGATTTGTCGCCTGGTTGTTGAGCAGTGTTGAATCGTCCAGATTCTCGATCAAGCCTGCGCCAAAGACAGGGGTGGGAATGCGGAAGATGATGTTATTGGCTGACTTCGCCTCGTTAAAGCTGGGCTGTTGCAGACTGCAGGTGCCCGCGTCGGAGCGGCCGGTCACCGTGAATAGATCTTCCACTCCTCCATTGGGAGCGCTGGTGTTGGCAGAGCCGTTCGAGTTAAAGAAGAACGGGAATCGGGCTTCGCGGGTTGGACCATTAGCGGTAATGAAGTACGGCGTGCTGCTGCCGGGGGCAACTCCGTTGCTGGTGAACTCGAATTGGGGGTTGACTGCAGGGCCTGTCCCGCCGAAAGTAGGCTGCGCGTGACAAGAACTGCAACTATTTGAGTTGAACCTCGGTCCGAGGCCAACGTTAGCGGATTTGGAAACCGTCTCCACTTCCTGGAAGCGAGTAAGACCGTCCTGGAAAAAAGCAGTGAAGCCGTTTGGATCATTCGCCGGATTGATGATTGTCGCACCTGTGCCGCGGTTGGCACTCTGAACTCCGGGATCGGTTTGAGCAAATGCCATTCCGGTTACGAATGACAACGCCATAGTTAGAGCTAAAGCTAGAACTGACGTAGGTTTCGTCTTTATCACAATTCCTCCTTATAACGTCTCTGCAGATTGCCTCCTCGGTGCTGGGAGACTCATCGATTCCGGTGGAAATGCCCAGGAACCGACTTGTCCGACGAATAGAAATGCTGCCGGCTTGCCCCTGGCATTCAGGACTCGTCAGAGACAGAACTCTCCCAAAGGTTCTTCAAGCGATAGTGCTAGGCGATAGTGTCAGACGATAGTGCCGGAGGCTAGCTTCCTCTTGAGGTCAGAGAATTGAAGAGGAAGCGTGAAACACGTAGCTCTGTCGATAGATCAGAAACCCGCGTCTCAATTTCATATCGAGCTCCCGCATTGCCTTGCAGTCGAAACTGTCAATGGTCCGGCTGCGGGTTGGGCCGTTGGATAAATAGCACGCGGCCCTTCTCATTTATGCTTGAGCCGCATCGAGGCGACCCAAAGCGTATGTGGTCTTGGCGCGAGATATTAGCACGCTCGTATGTGATGTCAAGTGAAATGAGATTAACCATGTACTTGTGGCGTGAGCGGAAGGCCTGCCCAGTGCGGGTTTTCAGGTCACGAGGGAGAGAGAAAGATACTGGAACGACATACAACGACTAATGTTTAAGATTGGAAGGCGAGATTAGAAGGCTCTCGATTTTACCGATGTATTCTCGGAGCAGACTGGACGACAGGTGAATAATTTATCCACGGGGCCCGCGAGTGGAACATACGGCGTTAATAAAACTCTTAGGCCCTCTTGTTGCTTTCGAGTTTGGCAGATCATTTAAACAATTTGGTGGCGGCGGTAGGACTCGAACCTACGACCTACGGATTATGAGACCGTCGCTCTAGCCACCTGAGCTACGCCGCCACGGTGTTATCAACAACTCATGAGCACGCGCCGGAGTTCTGCGAAAAACGCCATCCACGCAGTCATATATTTGAGGATTACGGCCTGTTACGTTAGATTCTATCAAATCCGTAAAACCGCGTTGCGCGACGAAGCAGATCATGAACGGGCAGATCTAACCATAGTGAACTGCCAAAAAGAAGAGCGAGATAAAAACTTTGCCTTAATGCATTTTGCCACCTCTGTTGTCTTGTACAAAAAAATCATCTGCCAAAACCTATTTCAAACATCATGAATGTGTATGACGTGTACGTTAACGATACAATCTGCAGTTTTGATCTCGGTGGGCGCGATTTGCGCGTTACATGACCTGCGCTTCGGAATCCACATCGGTAACATTTTAGAGCTTCGTTTAAATCGTCGGCGGTTCGTCAACTCCACGGACCTTTCTCGGCCGCCCCCAATTCATCCTTGAGCGGCAGCTATGTGATCGGATATGAATTCCTATTTTTTCAACTAAGAACAGGGTCTCGTCACGTCCAATGTCGCGATTTTCGCAATATCCAAATTATGCTATGTTTTCTTCAATCGTTATTAAGCGCGCGGACCCGCCGCATTGTTCCGAACCGCAAAAGCCGGATACAATATGGCAATTTTCGTGAGCCCTTGCACTGGAAGCGATAGCCACATTTAAAACGGGGGTGACCTGTGCATCGACTGCAGATGCACCAAAGGCCCCTGATGATTTGAAAATATGACCTTGTAGTTCGGACAATCGGTGGTAGAATGTTGCGTTCGTTAACGTACACGTAGACCTCTCTCGCTAATGAGAACCGATGCCCCCTAATCCGCGTGGCGATCCAAAGCCAACGCCGAGGAGACTGATATCTACATTCTGGGCATCGACGTAGGCACTGGCGGAACACGTGCGCTGATTGTCGATCAGAGCGGGCGCGTGGTTGGCTCCGCGACCGAAGAGCACACTCCGTTTGCATCGCCGCAAATCGGCTGGGCGGAACAGCATCCCGATAATTGGTGGGCCGCTTGCACGGTTGCCGTTCCAAGGGCTCTGGAATGCGCCGGGCTACGGGGAGACGACATCACTTGCGTCGGCTTCTCCGGGCAGATGCATGGCGCTGTACTGCTCGACGAGGACGGGCGCGTGGTGCGGCCGGCACTCATATGGTGCGATGTGCGCACTGACGCCCAGAGCCGCGCATTAACCAAGAAAATAGGAGCGGAGCGGCTCATCCAGCTGACGTGCAATCCGGCGCTGACCAACTTCACACTGACCAAGTTGTTATGGGTGCGCGAAAACGAGCCGAACAACTGGAACCGGGTTCGCTCAGTCATGCTCCCGAAAGACTACGTTCGCTTTCGGCTTACTGGAGATCGCGCCACCGATGTGGCAGATGCCTCCGGGACTCTTCTGCTGGATGTTGCCAATCGGCGCTGGTCCGACGAAATGCTCGACGCAGCTGAGATCGATCGCAACTTGCTGCCAGCACTTTATGAATCACCCGACGTTTGCGGAAGAGTATCCGCGAATGCCGCCACGACAACAGGTCTGAAAGTGGGGACTCCGGTTGTCGCCGGCGCCGGCGATCAGGCAGCGGGAGCGATCGGGATGGGCATTGTGACGCCGGGGTCGGTCAGCGCGACGATCGGCACATCCGGAGTCGTGTTTGCAGCGACCGACGCCCCGGCACTCGATCGACAAGGAAGGGTACATACCTTTTGCCATGCGATCCCCGGCCGCTGGCACGTGATGGGTGTTACGCAGGCGGCCGGACTCTCTCTTAGGTGGTTTCGCGATCAGTTTGGAGGATGCGCAACCGATGGACGCGATCCTTATGAACGATTGATGGGAGAAGCGGCAACCGCACTACCGGGCTGTAATGGACTGTTGTTTACTCCCTACCTGATGGGCGAACGCACACCTCACTTGGATCCTCATGCCCGAGGCGCCTTTGTTGGTCTTACTGCGTCCCACACTAGGGCGGATGTAATTCGCGCGATTCTCGAAGGCGTCGCCTTCAGTTTGCGTGAGACCTTCAGCATTTTTGATGAGATGAATGTTCCGGTAAAAAGCGTCCGTCTGGGCGGAGGCGGCGCGAGGTCGCCGCTGTGGCGGCAAATTCAGGCCGATGTTTATGGGCACGAGGTTGAAATGGTCAAAGCAGAAGAAGGAGCGGCATATGGTGCCGCACTTTTGGCGGGTGTGGGCGCGCGGATATGGCCGTCCGTCGACGAGGCGTGCGCTTCGGTTGTACAGGTCGCAAACAGAATTTCTCCGCGAGCAGATGTCGTCGCGAAGCTCAACAATAACTATGCGACCTATCGCCGTGTGTACAGTGCAACGCGCGGAATCTTTGATTGCTAGTGGCGATTGCCAGTGGCGTTCGAAAACTTGAAATGGAGGAAGCCTCATGGCAAAGAGCGGAAAGTATGAGCCTCGCCCGGAGCACAAATTTACCTTCGGCCTCTGGACGGTGGGGAACCTCGGGAGAGATCCGTTCGGCGATGCCGTGCGGGAGCAGTTATCTCCGCCAGAACGAGTCGACCTTCTGGGTGAAGTAGGCGCATGGGGGGTAAATCTTCATGACAACGATCTGGTTCCGATCGACGCAACACCGGCGCAACGCGATCGGATTGTGTGTGATTTCAAAAAGGCCTGCGAGCGCAACCACGTCGTAGTTCCGATGGCGACGGTAAACCTGTTTTTCCACCCTGTTTTCCGTGACGGAGCTTTCACCGCGAATGATCCCGAGGTACGGGCGTATGCGCTACAGAAGACGATGCGCGCGATGGACCTCGGAGCCGAACTGGGCGCGAAGGTCTTTGTGCTGTGGGCGGGGAGAGATGGGGCGGAGACGGATGCGTGCCGCCGTCCCGATGTTGCCGTTCAGCGCGCACGTCATGCCATTAACTATCTTTGCGAGTACAACGCCGACAAGAAATATGGATTCAAGTTCGCTCTGGAAGCTAAGCCCAACGAACCGCGGAGCGATATCTATTTCCCAACCACCGGGCACTATCTGGCGCTCATCTCGACCTTGGATCACCCCGAGATGGTTGGAGTGAATCCGGAGATGGCTCACGAGCAAATGGCTGGGTTGAACTTTATGCATGGAGTGGCACAGGCCTGGGAAGCAGGAAAACTTTTCCACATTGACCTCAACGACCAGGCATCTGGACGATTCGATCAGGATTTGCGTTTTGGCTCTAATAATCCCAAAGCCGCTTTCTGGCTGGTAAAGTTTCTGGAAGACGTGGGATATGAAGGCTCGCGTCACTTCGACGCTCATGCCTACCGGACTGAGGATTACGAGGGCGTGAAGGATTTCGCTCGGGGCTGCATGCGCACTTATCTCATTCTCAAAGAAAAGGCAGAGCAGTGGAACGCCGACAAAGAGATCCGGCAGATTCTGAAGCACATCGAAGCGGAAACAGCGGAAACTCCCCCAGTGAACACCTACTCGCAAAAGGGTACTGCCGCTTTGCTCCAATATAGCTTCGACGAGAACAAGATCGCCAAGAAGCGATTGCCTTATGAACGGCTTGATCAAATTACCGTCGATATTCTTCTCGGTGCGCGCTAGGAAACTGGCCAAGAAGCGCTCTCGCGGGGTTTGCTTCCTTGAGTGTTTCCCTCACGTTGAGCGGCTTCGCAAAACGATTCTGCTTGGCCTGTGCCTTCCCGGTTTGGCCCAATATAGCTTCGCGATCGGCAGGGCCCGGTATGTGGAAGTAGTTCCACGACCGGGCAGTTTTACGATTGTGCATGGAAAGATGCTGGCCGGCATTTGTGTAGATCCTAGTGACTACAAGGGTGTCGTGCGCGCTGCGGGAGACCTGCAAGCGGACGTAGATCGAGTGACTGGCCATAGACCCAGAGTCGTTGGTGTAGAGGCCAACAATGTCAAAGCTAATCTTGGGACAAATACGATTGTGGTGGGCACGATTGGAAAGAACGCAGTCATCGACCGACTGATCCGAGAGCAGAAGATCGATGTAACCGCCATCGCCGGCAAGTGGGAGTCGTTTCTCATTCAAGTTGTTCCGCACCCAACTCCCGGAGTTGAAATCGGACTAATTATTGCCGGGAGTGATAAGCGTGGCACGATCTATGGCATTTATGACCTCTCTGAACAGATAGGAGTTTCTCCCTGGTATTGGTGGTCTGATGTCCCAGTCGCTCACAAAGATGCTCTCTTCGTAAAAGCTGGCAGGTACATACAAGGACCGCCAGCGGTGAAATATCGAGGAATTTTCTTGAATGACGAGGCTCCTTCACTGGCAGGTTGGGCACACGAGAAGTACGGAAATCTCAACCACCAGATGTACGAGAAAGTCTTCGAGCTCCTATTGCGGCTCAAAGCAAACTATCTTTGGCCGGCCATGTGGAACAACGCTTTCAACGAGGACGATCCGCTAAACCCGAAGCTGGCTGACGAGTATGGCATCGTGATGGGAACCTCGCACCACGAACCAATGTTGCGAGCGCAGCAGGAATGGAAGAGGCACGGCACAGGACCATGGAACTATGCAACCAATGGGGAGGTTTTACGCCGATTCTGGACGGAGGGCATCGAGCGAAACAAGGACTACGAAAGCATTGTGACCATCGGCATGCGCGGCGACGGCGACATGCCCATGGTGGAAGGTGGCGACATGACGGCCAACGTAAATTTATTGGAACGAATCGTGGCCGACCAACGGAAGATCATCGCCGATCACATGAATCCGGATGTAACTGGCGTGCCCCAGGTTTGGGCACTCTACAAGGAGGTGCAGGAGTACTACGAGCATGGGATGCGGGTTCCGGACGACGTTACCTTGCTGTGGTGTGACGACAACTGGGGCAATCTTCGCAGGCTGCCGACTGAGGACGAGCGAAAACGCAGAGGCGGTGCCGGAATTTATTACCACTTCGACTATGTCGGAGATCCACGGTCTTACAAGTGGCTCAACACGATTCCAATTACAAAAGTGTGGGAGCAGATGAATCTTGCGTATCGCTATGGAGCGGATCGCATTTGGATTGTCAATGTCGGCGACCTCAAGCCCATGGAGTTCCCGATGGAATTCTTTCTCACCTTAGCATGGAATCCTGACCAGTGGTCGCCGGAGAAAATTCAGGAATATTCCTGGATGTGGGCCGCGAGAGAGTTCGGGCCTGAACACGCGACAGCAATTGCCGAGATCATTTCCGCATATACAAAATATAACGGGCGACGGAAGCCCGAACTTCTTGAGCCAACTACTTTCAGTCTCGTGAACTACCGGGAAGCGGATCGCGAAGTAGCGGAGTGGAAATCAGTGGTTGAGAAGGCGGAGCGGATTTATCGAAGCCTGCCGCAGAATGAGCGTGATGCTTTCTTCGAGCTCGTACTGTATCCAGCAAAAGCCTCAGCTCAAGTCGCTGAGCTCTACGTAACAGCTGGAAAGAACCAGTTGTATGCGAGTCAGGGCCGGGCCAGCACGAATGATCTCGCAGCGCAGGCCCGCATGCTATTTCATGCTGACGCGGAGCTTTCGGATTACTACAACCACACACTCGCGCACGGCAAGTGGGACCACATGATGGACCAGACACACATCGGATATACCTTTTGGAATCAGCCACCAATAAACGCCATGCCCCAAGTTGCTGAGATTAAATCTTCGGTGGCCGGCGCTCTCGGTGTCGCGGTGGAAGGGTTGGCAGGAGTTTGGCCAGGCTCAGCGGGTAAGCCCAATCTTCCACAATTTGACAGCTTCAATCGGCAATGGCAATACATCGACGTTTTTAATCGTGGGACCGAGCACTTTCAATTTACGGTTACTGCCAATGCGCCATGGATCCTGCTGAGTCAAACGCAAGATTCCGCAGAACGCAACCCTATCAAACGGGGCTTCATAGAAAAGGAGCAGCGGCTTTGGGTAAGCGTCGACTGGCGGAAGGCTCCGCATGGCTCATCTAAAGGTTCGGTGACGATCGAAGGCACTGGCACGGAAGTCACCGTCGATGTGGAGGCATTTAATCCGGAAATGCCAGCGAGGGCATCGATGCGCGGCTTTGTCGAAGCAAATGGTTACGTGTCGATTGAAGCGGAGCACTATACAAAAAGTATTGATGCGAAATCGGCGCGCTGGGAGAAAATCCCCGATTATGGCCGAACGCTGTCGTCGATGTCGATATTTCCTGTCACAGCTGGCAGCGTGATTCCGCCTGAAAATCCTCCGGGTCTCGAATATCGGATGTATTTGTTTCATGCGGGGCAGATTAAAGTCGAAGCGATTCTTGCTCCAACCTTGAATTTTGTGCCCGGTCGGAGCCTGAGATACGCAATCTCATTTGATGACCAGCCGCCCCAGATCATAGATTCTTTAGAGCACAATTCTCTGTCGGATTGGGAGGAGTCGGTATCCGACAGTGTGCGAAAGGTGAAGTCCACGCACATTCTTCCAGCAACCGGGTATCACACGCTTAAGTTCTGGATGGTGGATCCGGGAATTGTGTTGCAGAAGTTGATTGTCGATTTAGGTGGCGTGAAGCCGAGTTACCTCGGACCGCCAGAGAGTTATCTGGGAGCCCCGCAAATAACTTCTCGTTTATCAAATTCCCGTCGCTCTCATTGAGGCACCGGAGGTGGTGCAGTTGGTATTTTGGACGCGAGAGGGTCGTCTGCCTTCTCGTGCAGGTCGCGAACTTTGGCGAATTCCTTCTGCGACTCTTCAGCATTCCCAATGGCTTGATACGCTCGTCCTAATCGGTAGTGCGCGTCGGGCTGGGCAGGATCCAATTCCACCGCGTGTCGAAGCGCGGCGATGGCATCGCCATACTGCTTCTGCTGTGTAAGAACCGCACCCAAATCAACATATGCGATGCGTATGCTATCACTTATCCGAACAGACTTTTGGAGCAAAGCTAGAGCTTCGTCCGGATTGGCCCTCTTCATTGCGATATCACCCAGATAAGCCAATGCAAGAGGATGGTTAGGATCGATCGATAATTCATTCTCGAATTCACGCTTAGCTTCGTCGTATTGGTGCGACTTCCAATACAGGTAACCGAGTCCAAAATGCACGTTCGATTCCCGCGGTGAGACCTTCGCCGCCGCTTGGAACTCGGCGATCGCTTCCGCAGTTCTTCCCAAACCGTCCAATGCCTCACCACTTAGCATGTGGGAAGCAGCGGAGTCCGGATTCCTCTGCACGATCTGGGTGAACTCGTCCAATGCGCAGGAATATCGCTTCGCCAAGAGACAGCTCTGCGCAAGTACCTGGTGCAGTTCAGAGTTATTGGGATCGGATTTCGCTACTGCTTCGAGGTACTTGATCGCCTCCGCAAAGCGTTTTGCTCCGTAGTAACTAAGACCCAGGAGAGTGGAAGCCTGCAGGTTATTCGGATCGGCAGTTACTACGGCGTGAAGTGGAGCAATCGCCGCTTCAAAGTGTCCTTGCTTGAACTCAGCCAGGCCCAGATTCAGTTGCACCCCTGGTAACTTCGGATCTATTGCGATCGCCTGCTTATATGCCGACGCTGCATCCTGGTATTTCTGCTCCTTCGAGAGGATCACACCCAGGCTGGCAAAAGCAGCGGCATCATTAGGGTTTTTCTTGATCACGGCCCGCCAAGCCTGTGCTGCCTCCGCCAATTTTCCCTGTTGCTGGAGAGCTATGGCATCGGCGGGAGTGGACGCCTGGGCGCTTGCACATATCGGCAAAAGGAGAATTGAAAATATCAGGACAGCGACAGGCAGTTCCAACATCCAGTTCTTCATATTTGAAATGCAGTCAAAAAGTTCCCGGCACTTCTATTCGTACAACCCCTTCAATTGTAGCCCTCACCACTTGTCGGGCCGATAGCTTTCAGCTTAGATGTTGTGATAAATGGCGCCAAGAAAAATCCCCGCTCACAAGAGCTGCCTGTGAGCGGGGATTTGTAAGACTGACTTTCACTAAAAGGTTAGAAGAAGAGTTTCAACCCGAATTGGAACTCTCTCGGGTCAAAGGCGGCAGTGACGACACCAAAGTTGGTGGCGCCAAAATTGTTGCTGATGCCTCCGTTGTTAATGTCACCTTTGAACTGAGTGTGGTTCCATGTGTTGAAGGTTTCCGCGCGGAATTCCAAACGGCTGCCACGGCTTTCACTGAAGACGAAGCTCTTGAAGAGCGACAGGTTCCAGTCGTCGCGTCCAGGACCGCGGATTGCATCGAAACCCGTATTGCCGTAGCAATCCGGACCGGTCGCGCAAAGCGGCTTCGAAAATACTGACGGATCGAACCATTCGCCGACTTTGTGCGGATAAGAAATACTCCCATTCACGTCCGGTCGGTTTCCGGTATTGGCAAGTACGCTTGAAGCATTCTCGCCAGTCACGCCAAGATTGACTGGCGCACCAGATTCAAAGGTGACGATGCCAGATAACGACCATCCACCAGCGACTGCTCTCAAAAGGTGGTTGTCTACGTTGTCGAAAAGCGGGATCTGATAGACGAAATTGGTGAAGGCGATATTCCGGCGATCAAACAGAGACGGCCCGGAATCGTACCTCCACCCTTGGTAGGGGTTGGTTACGTTGTTGAGATCGCCGCCGCTGCCGTTGCTCGTCGTGGAGTCGATTGCTTTCGAAAACGTATAGCCGAATTGGAGTTGTAGTCTGCGTGTCAAGTTTGCGCGCACATCAGCCTGGAGAGAGTTGTAATGCGAGTTGCCTTCGTTCTCTGCCATCCTGATGCCACCAAACCCGGGATAGGTGAGAGTTGGATCTGTGTTAAGACCGTTTCCTTTGTTTGCGACCAACGTTGGGAGATCAGTAATCGCCGGAAGATTGATCGCTCGATAGTCATTCAGATGCCGGACTTGGCTTCCGACATAGTTGACGCTGAGTACCGTGCTGCGTGCCAACTGCTGCTGCACGCCGAAGCTAAACTGATAGCTGGTCGGTAGTTTGTCATTAGATGGGTCGACGCCGGTGATACCCACTGGCAGAACCGGCAAAGCAGCAGAGCTGATGGTATTTCCAGTGGGGATACTAACGACTGTTCCTGGGTTGGCAGGATTCGAGAGCAAAACGGTAGGAATCGTGGGGCTGGCATCAAAGGGAGTATTCGTGGCACCGTTATACATATCGTTGCCCTGGATACGATCAAACATGATCCCGAATCCGCCTCGCAGTACCGTCTTGCCTTGACCGGTCAGGTCATACGCAAAACCAATACGTGGGCCGAAATTTTTCCAAGGGGTGTTCACCAGACCTTTGGGAAATCCGCCCACACCGCCGATGCCGATACCGTTTCCGTAGAACTGCAATCCCGCCAATATTGGGTTGGGGCTGGTGATCAAGCCGGGGCTAACGCCGCCCGGGCACAAGGTGGTGCCAGAGGTCGGGCCGCAGATGTTTCCGGTGTAGGTGTGTGTAGCTGGGTTGTACTCAAATGTTGCGGCGTTAGCCGAGTTATACAGGCCGGGATAGAAGTTTGCCGATTGTTGATTTGCCTCGTAAGTGTGCGGCGCACCATCCCAGCGCAGACCTAGATTCAGGGTCAATCGATGGTTCACGCGCCAGTTGTCCTGAGCATAGAGAGCCCACGAAACGTTATTCCAGTGACCGGCGGACTGAACAGCATCTTCTTCGTACTGTGAGGCATAGCCCAGTAGGAAGTCTGCGAAGTCATTCCCCGTATACCCGCCGGCGAACTGGTAGTTGCCTTGGGTGTTGGCAAAGTAGGTTTGGACTTTCTTGTAAAGCGCCCAACTGAACCCGAACTTGAATTGATGCGCCCCCCTGGTCCAGGAAACGTCATCGCGCAATTGGTAATCATTCGCTGCGTTCGTCCAAGGAGTCCAGTTCGAAGTGTACTGCGTCTGGGTGCTTCCATTTAAATAAACTGATGGAATGCGGCTGTCGATGTTCGGACCTGTGAACAACCGATTAAATACATAGTCCGAGGGGGCTTTGTAGACACCGGTCGGAATAATGGAGATGCGGTTGCCGTTGTAGTTGAAGGCTGCTTCGTTCAGCAGCGTGGGACTAATGACATAGGTAGTGTGGACCACGGCGCTATAGGAAGGGTTTCCAAAAGTGTCGCCAACTGTGGGCACGTTATCACCGCTCCACTGAGTAGTTCCGTATCCCTGCGAAACCTGCTCTGACACCCAGTGCCCGAAAACTGAGAACTTGGGAGTGAATGTGTGATCAATGCGGGCTATTTCCTCCCGGACGGTGGTCAGCGAATTAGCTCCGCCATGGAACTCCGGGTTCCCATTGGGGTCAGTCGTGTTATTCGCGGGAAAGATACCAGCGTTTAACATTGCTTGGGCGTTCGAATCTATGAGGCTGGCCGGGATCGTGTTGTTGGGGAAGGGTGCACCTAGCACGAGGCCGGCACTCGTGAATCTCGCTTGCTGGGACGTACTGAGCTCGGCAGCTGTCGGGACATTGATGGGGACAGGCAATACAGCGCCGTTAGGACCGGGATAAGCGCTGGTGGGCGGAACAATGACGTTGCTCGAGCCCCCACTGACTAGGTCGCGCCATTCCATGTTGTAGAAAAAGAAAGTTGGGTGCTCTTTCCACAGAGGAACCTGCCCACCGGCGTTAAAACCGTAAGTATTGAATCGCAACTCCTGAACCGCAAGCGGAGCGGGATCGAAGTAGTTGCGCGCATCGAGTGCGTCGTTGCGGCCGAACCACCACGCTGAGGCATGAAACTGTGTGGTGCCGGCCTTGACTGCGGTGGTGATCATTGCCGCAGAGGAAAGACCATACTCGGCACTGTAGTTCGACGTCATGTTAGTGAATTCCGCAATCGCATCCAAAGAAGGCATGACGCTGGCACTGCTGCCGCCGCGGTCGAGGTTTTCGCCTCCATCGAGGAGTTGCAGGTTATGACCGGCTCGTTGGCCGTTGATACTCACGTTGCTATCGCCGCTAACTGCGGTGGGGGTAACGAAATCTCCTTGGATACTGGATGCTCCTGGCGCTAAGGCAAACAGGGAATATACGCTGCGTCCGTTGGTAGCGAGCTGAGTAACCTGCTGGCCAGTAATTACTGTGCTCTGCTCACCGGTATCCGTTTGCACCATAACGGCGTTAGCCTCGACCGTGACCTGCTCCTGTATCTTGCCGACCTTCATCGTGAAGTCAACGCGAATGCGGTCATTCACGTTCAGGACGATACCATTCGTCTCCGCTATGCTGAATCCGGGGGCCTTGGCGCTGACGCTGTAATGGCCAATCGGCAAACCGGGCGCTACGTATTGGCCAACGTCGTTCGTGGTACTATTGCGGACCGTACCCGTTTCGACGCTGGTGATGGTGATCGCCACGTTCGGGAGGGCAGCTCCGCTAGAGTCGGAAACGGTTCCAACGAGCGTGGCTTCCTGACCGAATGCGTGGAACGAGAAGGCTAGGAAGAAAGTGCAAAACATCGCGAGGCGCAAATTTTTGACGGCGCGAACAAGGATGTCAGCGAGTTGAGACGAGCACGAATCCATACAACCTCCGACGACGTGGTCTGATGGTTTAAATTACGTTAACGTTAACGTCAACGCTTGTACCCTCTTTCAACTATGCTTGTCAAGAACAAAATCGATTCTATGAATTGAATTTTGAAGTGAGGGATCAGAATTGATAGGGGTTCCTAAATCCCATATTTTTTATGCTTTTAGACTGTTACGGATACCAAGAATGGAATCATCGGACTTAGCCTCCATCCGTCTCATTTCCCGGAAGAGATGCAGGTTGGATGACATCACAACTCCGGGGCTCACGTGGACCGTTGGCGGGAGAGGCACCTTACTCGTGAGATTATCTGCCATCACCCGAACCGCCAGTTGACCCTGACGGTAGGGCTGTTGATAGATCGAAGCGGAGATTGTTCCTTTCCGGAAGTAAGGCGCCATTTCCGCGAACAGGTCGGTTGTTATTAACTTCACCTTCCCGGCCAGTTGCCTGGCTCCAAGTGCGCGACACACAGGAAGACAGTTCACCGTGTTCACATATAACCCGGCGAGGCTTGGCAATCGACCAAGAAGATCGAAGGTTTTTTGGAAGCTCTCATCTTCATCCTCATGTCCCTCAATAACGCCCACAATTTCCCCGCCCTGACAGTGCTGCGGGAAGGTCGCCGAAAAACCTTCGGTCTTCGTGCGATGATCCATGGCCGTCAGCATTCCGGCGACTACCGCAACCTTGGAGTTCGGCGGAACAAATTTGCCCATTAATTCTCCCGCAAGATGGCCATTTAACAATGGTTCCACGCATACGATGCAGGAGCGGCCGCTTTCCGGCGCATCGGTGGAAACACAAACTACCCGAACTCCATGGGCTTCAGCCTCGTCGATCAGAGGCGAGAGACCAGTTGGGTTTCCTGCGGTGACAATGATTCCGTCCACACCGGCCCCGAGCAATTCCTCAAACGCAGCGGTATCGTCTTCGCCCAAGTTGCGTACGGGACGATACTCAAACTGGACACCCAGTTGTGCCAGCCGTCGAGCTTCATCGAATACTCCGCCCCAAAGCTGGTCGTAAAAAAAATGGATCTCACGGGGTATGCATACTCCGATGCGGGCGCCCACCTTGGCGGCGGACAATGCGCGTGCAGCAAGATTCGGCGTATAACCAATCTGCTTTGCTATCTGCAGAATCCGTTGGCGGGTTGATTCCCTGATTCCATTGCGCCCGTGTAATGCCCGGTCCACGGTCCCAATTGAAACATCTGCCATCTCGGCGATCAGGTGAATTCCGCGCCGATTCTTCTTCAGCTTTCCGTCCATGAGCCCACACGTATCGATCGCGCCGGAATACTCTAGCCTGACCGCCACTCACTGGCTTCTTAAAACCACAAAGGCGCGGCGTTCGATTGTTGCACATCTTACGCCTTGTGGAGACAGAACGCGCGGTAAAGTTAAATTCCGTGTACGTTGACGGTGGTATACTTCCGCGCTGATTAGCTTCGATCGAACAAAACAATGTTTAGGAGTTTCGTATTTATGCGCGAATTTACGCACGAGGATCGTTTTCGGATGTTTGCATTCTTGACGCTGTTCGCACTTGTAGCAGTAGTCAGTGCCGCTGCACAAACCGTCCAGTCTTCGCCAGCACTGCCTTATTTGAATCCATCACTGCCGGTGGATCAGCGGGTTGACGATCTCGTGTCGCGGATGACCTTGGAAGAGAAGGCATCCCAGTTGGTAAACCAAGCGCGAGCCATCCCGCGGCTGCAGGTTCCCGCATACGACTGGTGGAGTGAGGCCCTCCATGGAGTCGCGAATGCCGGAACCGCCACTGTGTTTCCAGAGCCGATCGGGCTCGCAGCAACATTTGACACTCCTTTGATTCATGACATGGCTGTGGTGATCAGCACGGAAGCACGAGCAAAACATAACCAAGCAGTGCGGGCAGGGCGAAGAGACATCATGGAGGGCCTGGACTTCTGGTCGCCGAATGTCAATATTTTTCGTGATCCGCGTTGGGGACGCGGCCAGGAAACTTATGGTGAAGACCCATTTCTAACTGGGCGAATGGGAGTTGCCTTCGTGACTGGGATGCAAGGTGACGATCCAAAATATTTTCGAGTGATCTCCACGCCAAAACATTTCGCTGTGCACAGTGGACCCGAGCCCTCGAGACATTCGATCAACGTGGAAGTGTCGAAGCATGACATGGAGGACACCTACTTACCCGCGTTCCGCGCTGCTGTTACTGAAGGCAAAGCGGAGTCGGTCATGTGCGCCTATAACCGCGTCAATGGCGAACCAGCATGCGCCAACACATTCTTACTCAAAGATCAGTTGCGAGGTGCGTGGAAGTTCAATGGCTATGTTGTGTCCGATTGCGATGCTATCGTCGATATCTTCAACGGCCATCACTTTACCAAGAGCATGGCCGAAGCCGCCGCGGTTTCAATGAAGGCGGGGATGGACAATGAGTGCGCGGATTTTTTCACTAAGGCGAACGACAACTCCGATTACATTAAGTATATGGAAGCCGTGAAATATGGCCTTCTGAGCGAGAAAGATGTTGATGTCGCGCTGAAGCGCCTGTTCACGGCCCGCTTCAAGCTGGGTATGTTTGATCCTCCCGAGATGGTGCCTTACGCGCAGACACCTGATTCTGAGATCGATAGCGATGCTCACCGGGCGCTCGCGCTAAAGGCCGCGCGCGAGTCGATCGTGTTGCTGAAAAACGACGGCGCCCTTCCGCTAGGGCCGAGCGTCAGGAAGATTGCGGTCGTCGGGCCGCTCGCGGAATCGATTCGCGTGTTACACGGCAACTACAGTGGCACGGCCTCACGGGCAACTTCTGCATTGGACGGCATTCGCCAACAATTCACTGCAGCCCAGGTGACTTACAAGCCTGGCATGAACTTTTTACGAAATGAAGATCTTATTCCAACTACAGTACTCTCGACTGGCGACGGACAAGCTGGTCTCAAAGGAGAATACTTTTCCAAATCAGACTTCGAGGGCACACCGCAGTTGGTCCGAGTGGACAAGGTTATTGACTTACAACGTTTTCATCCCGAGCAGTCTTCCATTGCGCCACCACCTGGAATGGGAGATTTCTCGGTGCGCTGGACAGGATTCCTCACGCCTGCCGAATCGGGCGATTATCAAATCGGCAACATTGGTTCGATGAACCGGCTTTGGTTAGACGGCAAATTGATTGTCGATGACTTCATATTACATGACCCCAAACCGACGAAAACGACCGTCCATCTAGAAAAAGGACATCGCTACGCGATCAAATTGGAATATGGGCAAGGAGGTACGGGGTTAAGACTGGTATGGCTTCGCCTTGTGGCTAACCCAATCCCGGAGGCGGTGGCGTTAGCGAAGGATGCCGATGTTGTCGTGGCCGTTGTCGGCATCACCTCGCAACTCGAGGGCGAGGAAATGAAAGTCGATGTGCCCGGCTTCAAGGGAGGGGACCGCACCAGCCTCGATTTGCCAAAAGAAGAAGAAGATCTTCTGGAAGCGCTGAAACCCACTGGCAAGCCGCTCATCGTTGTTCTTATGAACGGCAGCGCGCTCTCGGTAAATTGGGCAAGTGAACATGCCGATGCCGTTCTCGACGCTTGGTACTCAGGCGAGGAAGGTGGAACGGCCATTGCGCAAACGCTGGCAGGCTCGAATAATCCGGCGGGACGGCTGCCTGTAACATTTTACAAAAGCGTCGAGCAGTTACCTCTATTTGAAGACTACTCGATGAAAAACCGCACTTACCGCTATTTTAAGGGCGAGCCGCTCTATGCTTTCGGTCATGGACTCAGTTATTCAAAATTCGAGTACAGCGGTTTGAAGCTCTCGACATCGGAATTGAAGGCAGGCGACTCCCTTGGCGTAGATGCTGATGTAAAGAACGTGAGCCTGCGGGAAGGTGATGAAGTGGTGGAACTGTATTTAAGTTTCCCAAAATCTCCAGCGGCTCCAATTCGGGCTTTGCGTGGATTTACGCGGCTGCGAGTGGGTGCTGGAGAGACTAAGCATGTCCACTTCACGCTGGATGCGCGCGACTTGAGTGAGGTAGATGAGAAAGGAGATCGACTTGTCGCCGACGGGAAATATCGGGTCAGCGTAGGAGGTGGACAACCGGAAACAGTTGCTCCCCAAGCGGAAATGGAGTTCAGAATTAAGGGCGATCAAAAACTGCCCGACTAGCGACGGCACCATTATGAGCAGTTAGCCGGCGGATTATCGCTTGGTTACTACGGCAGTTAGTGCGTATAACATAATCGACTTAGCATCTGCCCACCCGAGGAATCTGCAATGATCGGACGTCGCGACTTTGCCAAACTCTCTGCTCTTACGCTGGCGTGGGCAGGTCTGCCTTCTTACGGACAAAATACCTACACTTTGCAGAAGCCGATCGGCTATGCCGCGATCGGGCTGGGAACAATTTCAGACATCTTCATGCATGCCTGCGCGCAGTCGCAGATGGCCAAGGTCACAGCTCTTGTGACTGGGCATCCGGACACGAAAGGCGTCAAGTATGCGGGGATGTACGGCATTCCGAAAACCTCAATCTACACTTACGAGACATTCGATCGCATTGCCGACAACAAGGATGTGGACGCCGTCTACATAGGTCTGCCGAACAGCATGCATTGCGAGTACACAGTGCGTGCGGCGCAGGCCGGCAAGCACGTGTTGTGCGAAAAGCCGATGGCGATCTCGAGCGCCGAGTGTCGTAAGATGATCGACGCCTGCCGCCAGGCAAAGGTCAAGCTGATGATCGGGTATCGCGTGCACTATGACCCTACGTGGATGCAAGCCATCCAGATCATTGGATCGGGTGGAGTGGGACAACTGGAGTCGTTCCAGGGCGGTTTTTACGGCCAGCAACCGGCAGGCGCGTGGAGACTCAGCAAAAAGCTTGGCGGTGGCGGCGCGTTGATGGACCTTGGCATCTACCCGCTGAATGCTATACGCCACATCACTGGCGAAGAACCCACGGATTTCACTGCGGTGGTATCGACGCGAGAACAGAGTGGTCGCTTCACGGAGGTAGAGCAGTCAATGGAGTGGACGATGAAGTTCCCGTCGGGTGTCATCGCGTCGTGCGGCTGCTCGTATGGCGAGCGCGGACCGAGTTTCGTGAATATCAACGGCGAGAAGGGCTATCTCGTGATGGAACCTGCGTTCCACTACGACGGCGTCCATCTGCACGGAGAGGTCGGTGGTCAACAAATCGACCAACTCGGCACCGGCAAGCTTCCATTCCAGTTCGTGCTGGAGGCAGAACATTTTGCAAATTGCATTCGCAGTAACAGAGAGCCTGAATCGCCGGGCGAAGAAGGGCTTAAGGACATGCTCGCCATCGAGGCGATTTACAAGGCGGCGGGCGCACCGATCGCGTAACCGCATGTTGCGATACGAGCGAGCGAGAGGCAAATGATGCGAGTTCGATCAGCAGTGAGTTTGGCAGCGTTCGTTCTGTGTTTGGTAGCGGCTGCCCTGGGACAGGAACGGCCGCAAGAGAGTCCCGCGGGGCGACCAAAGATCACCAGCATTTCGCATCTGAGCGTCTACACGTCGGATGCGGCAAAGGCTGAGCGGTTCTATGTACACGACCTAGGAGGGTTGAAGAGAACCGACCCGCAGAATTCCTCGGGCGTTCGCTATTACTTCAACGCAATCCAGTTTGTGGAGGTGTTGCCTCTGCCATCGGGTCCGGCCTCGATCAATCGAATCGATCACGTCGCGTATAACACGACAAATGTGGAGGGCATGCGGAAATACCTTGAATCTCGCGGAGTCGCTGTGCCTGCAACGGTGACGAAGGCCAGTGATGGAAGCCAGTACTTTGTAGTAAGGGATCCAGAGGGGAACCGGGTTGAGTTGGTGCAGCCGCCTGCGAATCCGACACCGGTGCCAAAGAATCCGCTAAGCGATCATGTCATTCACATGGGGTATATGGTCCACGATCCGTCGATAGAGGACATGTTCTACGGCACGCTGCTCGGCTTTCGGCCTTATTGGCACGGCGGCATGAAGGACGACGCGACCGACTGGATCTCGCAGCAGGTGCCGGACGGCACAGACTGGTTCGAATACATGATCGTAAAGGGCCCGGAGAAAACTGGCATTCCATCGTCGATGTCGCAGGACGCGTTGGGCGTGCTGGATCACTTTTCGCTAGGCGTGCCGAACATGGAGAAGGCGGTGACCCTGCTCTACGAAGGCGACAGGATGAGCGGGAAGCATTCCCCGGCCCAGATTGGGCGCGATGGTAAGTGGCAATTCAACCTTTATGACCCAGACGGAATTCGGGTGGAGCTAATGGAGTTTCAGCCGGCGGGAAAGCCATGCTGTTCTTCATTCCTCGCTCCGAGTCCCACGGAGTGAGCAGCAGAAGCGAACTGAGGAGACTCCATATATATCCGTGCGAGGCCCAATGGACTGCAAGATAATCGCCTTCGTCCTGCTGCTGGTGTTTATCGAACCTACGACTTTCTTCCTTGCGCAAGAGTATTCGACACCCGCTTATAAGAACACGAAGCTCTCCTTCGAAGAGAGAGCGCGCGATCTGGAACAGCGGATGACACTCGAAGAAAAGATTTCGCAGCTCGGGCACACGGCCGATTCTGTCGAGCGGCTGGGGATTCCGGAATACAACTGGTGGAACGAGGGATTGCACGGGGTCGCGCGCGCAGGTGTGGCGACAGTATTTCCGCAAGCGATCGGAATGGCCGCGACATTTGACGACCCCTTATTACGCCAAGAAGCGGATGTCATCAGCACAGAGTTCCGGGCGAAGTACAACGAGAACAAGGGCAAAGATGGATCTACCGCCTGGTACAAGGGTCTAACGGTGTGGTCGCCAAACATCAATATTTTTCGTGATCCGCGGTGGGGGCGCGGGCAAGAGACGTATGGGGAAGATCCGTACCTGACGTCGAGCATGGGGGTCGCTTTCGTCAAGGGATTGCAAGGAGACGATCCGAAATACCTGAAGACGGTCGCGACACCGAAACACTTTGCCGTGCACAGCGGCCCGGAAGCGACGCGGCATGAGGTGAACGTGTCTGTTTCACGGCATGACATGGAGGACACGTACCTGCCGGCATTCCGGTCGACTGTAATCGACGGCAACGCGCAGTCGATAATGTGCGCCTATAACTCGGTGAACGGCGAGCCAGCCTGTGCCAACAAGGATCTGTTGCATGAGCACTTACGTGATGTGTGGAACTTTAAAGGCTACGTTGTTTCCGACTGCGCGGCCATCGAGGACATCAGCGCGCACCACAAATTCAAGCCCACACAGGAAGAGGGTGTGGCCGCTGCGCTCGCAGCAGGGACAGACCTCATCTGTGGCTCTCCGCAAGCTCGCGTGCATTTGGAACGCGAAGCGGCACTGAACGCAGTTCGTCAGGGCATTCTGCCTGAAGCCACGATTGATACTGCCGTTACCAGGACGCTCACTGCTCGCTTCCGACTCGGAATGTTCGATCCCCTAGCGCAGGTTCCGTGGTCTAACCTCGGCGCGGCCGCTAACGATACGCCTGCGCACCGAGAGTTGGCACTTAAGGCTGCACGCGAGTCGCTTGTGTTGCTCAAGAATGAGGACCATTTTCTCCCGATCAAGAAGGCCTATCCGAAGATTGCCGTGATTGGACCGGATGCCGACAGTCTGGACGCTTTGGAGGGCAACTACAACGGAACGCCCTCGGCTCCAGTCACTATCCTGGCCGGCTTGCGGAAGCGCTTCTCGAAGTCGACGATTCGCTACGTGCAGGGGACTGGCCTGATTGGGACAGTCGTACGCCCGGTTCCGAGTGCGGCGCTGTATACCACTGCATCGCGAATGCACCATGGATTGAACGCGGAGTACTTTGACAACATCAAGTTCGAAGGTGAGCCGGTGCTGCGACGTACGGACGCAGAAGTCAATTTTGTATGGGCATTCAGCGGAGTTTCTCCAAAGCTGATGACGAACTACTCTGTGCGTTGGACTGGCGTTCTGTCGCCATCGGAGACAGCCGACTACATTGTCGGCTTCACCGGGCAGGATGGATATCGCGTCTGGATTGACGGCGAACCTTTGGTGGACGACTGGACGCCACATCGGCCATCCACAACGCAGATCAAACCAATTCACCTGGAAAAAGGCAAAGCGTACTCCATCAAGATCGAATATTTCGAGACGATTCGTTCGTCGGAAGCGAAATTGATTTGGGGCGTCCCCGGACGCGAAGAAGACGAGGCCGTAAAAGCGGCACACGAGTCGGACCTGGTGGTGATGGTGCTGGGACTTTCCGCGCGAGTGGAAGGCGAGGAGATGAAGGTAAAAGCCGACGGCTTCTCAGGCGGAGATCGCACGAGTATCGATTTACCCTCGCCGCAGGAACAGTTGCTGGAACGCGTCTACGCCGCGGGCAAGCCGGTTGTGCTAGTGCTGACGAACGGAAGCGCGCTGGCTGTGAACTGGGCAAATGAACACGTATCCGCAATCCTTGAAGCATGGTACCCAGGCGAAGCTGGCGGAACAGCCGTCGCTGAGGCATTAGGGGGCGACTTCAGTCCCGCAGGCCGACTTCCGGTGACCTTCTATAAAAGTGTCGAGCAGTTGCCTCCGTTTGAGGACTACGCGATGTCGAACCGTACCTATCGCTACTTCAGCGGCGATCCGCTTTATCCCTTTGGATATGGGTTAAGTTACACAACGTTTCAATACAGCCATCCGCAGGTCAGTCACGAGTCCATTACGGCGGATGGCGACGTAACTATCACCGCTGAGGTGGCCAATCGGGGTGGGATGGATGGCGACGAAGTGGTACAGCTATACCTGACGCACGAGGGAGTGGCTGGGGCTGCACAACAGGAGCTTCGTGGCTTCCAGCGGATTCATGTTGTCCGTGGGCAGAGCAGGAAAGTAACATTCAGTTTACGCGATCGTGATCTCAGCGTGGTGGAAACTGATGGGAAGCGGCGCATTGTTAACGGCACCGTCAAAGTGTGGATCGGGGGAGGCCAGCCCCCCGCAGCAACAAGAAAGGGCGTCAGCGACGGTGTGAGCGCTCAGTTCGAAATTACGTCCGAGAGAACACTCCCGGACTAAACAGCCCTGGATCCGCTTGGCCATGCTCGCATGGATATCCATAAGTGTTGTCCTCGTGGTACAGTGCACCCAAGTCCGTTGCATCTTCCATGTCGCTCTTGGCGACAAAGCCAACCGCCAGGACAAACATAGGCCTCTAAGCCGTGTCCTGACTCGTCAATTAGTCAAGGAGGGGCATATGTTCAACAAAATTGTACTCATTGGACAAACAATGCTGACGGTTGTTCTTGGCTCCACAGCTTTGATTGGTCAACAAACAACTCCGGCGCCTAAATCTCCGGCAACCGCCGAGTTTCCTGTAATCATGCAGGCGCACGTTGACGCTGGCAAAACACCCGTCGGGACCAAGGTTCAGGCTAAGCTCGTGGTGGCTACCATGGTCGATGGTGTAGTAGTTCCGAGAGACGCCCTCTTTTCTGGTGAAGTTACCGAGTCAGTCGCAAAATCTGCTGATGCCCCATCCCGCCTCGCCATTCGTATGGATTCTGCGCGGTGGAAGAACGGCTCCGCACCCATCAAGGTTTACCTGACTTCATGGATCTACCCAGTTGCGATGATGGGGGGGCAGGATCTCTCATATGAGCCACCGGACACCGCGAACAGTCCAAAGCATTGGAATGGGGCTGGTACCTACCCTGACCCGAACAATCCTATTTCACAGCAGAAAATGCCGGGGCGCGACACGGGCAATGACACGAACCCAGCGCCGCCCACGCCATCGTCGAATATTTCAAAACATCGTGTTTTGATGAAGAATGTGGAATCCGTGCGCGACAGTGATGGAGCGATTGCGCTTAGTTCCAAGCGTTTCAATATCAAGCTCGACAAGACGACTACCTATGTTCTCGCCTCGGGTGACCTGCTGCCGAAGGATTGACCGTTGCGGAGTATCAAACCGCGTGGCTCCGTGCGAAACTTGAACACATGAAGGTCATTGCTGTGATTCCAGCACGGCTGGCTTCTACGCGTCTGCCACGCAAGATGCTGCGCGAGATCGCGAGTGTTCCGCTGCTGGCCTGGGTGTATCGGGGAGTGCAGCGGTGTTCGTCGGTTGAGCAAGTTATTGTCGCTACCGATTCCGATGAAATTATGGGGTTCTGCAAACAGCAGGGATTCGTCGCGCGCATGACCTCGACGACGCATCGGTCGGGCACCGAGCGGGTGCATGAAATCTCGACTGTGATTCCGGCACATGTTTACTTAAATGTTCAAGGGGATGAGCCGTTGACTCGTCCCGAGCATATCGACAGCTTGATCGCGGTGATGCAGGGCGCGGGAGTTGAGGTGGGGACGCTGAAGACGCCAGCAGCAGAGATTGACATTAACAATCCGAGCGCGGTCAAGGTGGTGACCGACGCGAACGGGCGTGCGTTATATTTTTCGCGGGCAACGATTCCGCATGATCGTGATGGCACGCATCCGGCATACTACAAACATCTTGGGTTCTATGGCTATCGCAAAGAGGCGCTGGACCGGTTCGTGCTTTGGCCGGAGTCGTCGCTGGAGCGCAGCGAACGACTAGAACAGCTGCGCTTTCTTGAAAATGGAGTGCCGTTGTATGTCGGCGAGACGCCGTTTGATACCGTCGGCGTAGACACGGAAGAGGACGTGCGAAGAGTCGAGGAGATTCTGCGGAGGTAGCAAAGCCAAACTAAGGTAGCCCATGCTATCGAAACGCGGGCAGGAGTCCGCGCCACATGTTCAGTGCGACTTTGCCCAGACTTCAGCAGCGGCGACTCGCCTTGCGATCGCAGGATGCGAGTGGAGCAACCACTCGACCCATCGCGAAGGCGTCTTTTCGGCAAGATTCTGGTCAGCCAGCTTATTCATCGACGAAATAAACGGTTCGACGCTGGCTACGGACTGGAAGCAATAGCGGTCGGCCTGTCGCTCGTTGAAACGCGAGTAGGCGTTGAGCGCAGGCATCAGCAGAAACGATAGAACCGTCGAAACCAGAATCAGCAATGGCAGATTGGCGAAATCGGACATAGTCTCGAACATATTGCGGCGGTCTACGGCATAACGCAAAACTTCGTTCGCCAACCAGAAGCCGAAGAAGGTGATTCCGGCCTGGACAAAAATGCTTTTCAGAATGTGCCGATGGACGTGATGTCCGAGTTCGTGGGCAAGCACGGCTTCGATTTCGTCGTCTGAGTAATTGTCTAATAAGGTGTCGGCGAGGATTATGCGACGGGTTGCGCCCAGGCCAGTCAGCGCGGCATTGGCTTTCTTGCTTTTCTCGGAAAGATGCCACTTATAGACACCTCGCACACGCGTGCCAGCGCGTTCGCTTAAGATGATGAGACGGCGCTTGAGTTCCTCGTTTTCTAGCGGCTCAAATTTATAGAAAATCGGAAACAACACGACTGGCGCGAGTTGAGCGAGCAGGACGACGAGTCCGAGGAAAACGGCCCATGCGATCAGCCACCAGTGCTCCGGGCTCTGACGTATGAGCATGTAAAGCAGTTCGACCACGATCGTGGCCATGAGCAAACCGATCAGCAGACCCTTGAACTCATCCCATATCCACGAACGAAATCTCTGGTTGGAAAGGTTATAGCGATGCTCGAGCCGGAAGCTGTAGTACTCGAGAGGGGTTCCTATTAGCTTGCTGATCAGCATCAGCATCAGGACGTAGAGGAAAACGGCAACCGGGTAATTCTGAGAAGCGCCACGCTCGGCGAAATCGCGCAGGGTTCCGGTCCAGCCGGCGGCCAATAATAGGACGAGAAATCCAAAACCGAGAACGAAATCGGCGATGCCCAGCCAACGCTTGGTGCGGTTGTAGCGGCGCGATTCCGGGGAATCTGCGAGAACCGGTGTGGTTTCCGTAGTGGCCATTGTGGTGAGTGGTACCACTATCCTATCGCGTTTCGGTGACTGGAGAGCGCGCGAAAGCGCCGAAAACGGGAGCTCTCAGCTTTCGGATTTGGACTCTTAGCTCTGACTTCTGAACTCTAGCCGTTCGCTCTCTCTGCCACCAGCATGGACTGCAGGATCTGATCTGAGACTTCTTTTACCGCTCCAGGCGAGTGAGACAGAAATAGAGTATTGGTCTTGTCGCTCTCGCCGATAGACTTGAGCGTATCGAAATACTGTGTGACCATCACCAACTGCATTACTTCTTTCGCGGACGCGCCCTCCACCACCTTCTGGAACTGTTCGATCGAGACCTGCAACCCTTCGATGATTGCTTTCCTTTGATTCGCGATTCCCTGTCCCTGGAGGGCCTTGCTTTCCGCTTCGGCCTCCGCCTTCTTGACCACCAGAATCTTCTCCGCCTCGCCTCTCGCGTTGGCGGCCACCTGTTCGCGCTGGGCCGCATTGATATCGTTCATGGCCGATTTCACCTTGGCGTCGGGAACAATATCGGTCACCAGGACATTTACAATTTCGTATCCGAATGTCGCCATGTCGGCATCGAGTTCCTGTTTGACGGCCGCGGCGATACTGGATTGCGAGGCAAAGACTTCGTCGAGCGTCATTCCCGGCACATGTCCCAGAATCACTTGCTCGACGTAAGATTTGATCTGCGCCACGGGATCGGACAACTTGTAATAGGCATCGTAAACTTTTTCCGGGCGAACTCGATTTTGCACTGAAATAGGGATCGTGACAAAGACATTATCTTTCGTCTTCGTCTCCATAGTCAGCGTGATCTGATTTACACGGAGACTAACTGTGCCCGTCACGGTATCGAAGAACGGCCGCTTCCAGTTCAGCCCCGGCTGGGCGACACGAAGGAACTTGCCGAAGCGCGTGATCACGGCTACTTCAGCCGTGCGCACGGTGAAGAAGCTTCCTAGAATCAGGTAGAGCGCAATGAGAGCTATGATTGCAAACGGAACCCAGTACAGTTGATCCATTCGGTTTCCCTCGCTGTTCTTTCGTGGAAGACAAGTTTCAAGCAGGCCGATTTTACACTTCAATTCATTCTTTGGGATGAGTTTAACTGCTCGTGGAATCCAGTCAACATTACACTCGATGCAAAATTATCGTGTCTAAGGCTGCCGAACAAATCGTTCACCGCTTTCAAGAATTTCTTCGACTAGCTCGGGCGCAGCCGCCTCGACATAGCATCGCAACATGCGTTCGGTACCAGAGGCGCGAAACAACACCCAAGGATCGGCGCCGTTGCCATGCTTGGGAGCATCGAGGTAACACTTAATGCCGTCACGGTTTTCCTTGCGGAGAATGGCATATGCTCCGAGCTTCGTCGTCTGCGGATCGGCGGCACGGCGGATGGCGCTGCTCTTCATTTCATCGGAAATGTGCAGATCACGCCGACCGTAGTAGTGCGCGCCGAATTCCCGCTGCAGATCGGCAACCAACTGGCCCAGCGGCTTCTTCTCTTCCGCCATGACATTTGCGAGAAGCAGGGCGTTGAGAATGCCATCACGTTCGGGGAGAAAACGACCATATCCGATACCCCCCGACTCTTCCCCGCCGATCAGAATTTCGTGGTCCATCATTAGATCGGCAATGTATTTGAAGCCTATGTTGCACTCGTGCAGTTGGCGGCCATATTTCGCGGCAATGCGGTCCATCATGCCGGTGGTATTGAAAGCGCGCACCACGTCACCCGGCCACTTTTTGTATTGCAGCAACCAATTCAACAGAACACACATACACTTGTGCGAATCGACAAAGCTTCCGTCTTCCGCTACAGCACCGATGCGATCGGCGTCGCCATCGGTTACCAGACCGGCGTGGCATTTCTCTTTCACCACTGTTTCCTGCAGCAATGCAACGTGTGGGTGGATCGGCTCGGGATTAATGCCCGGAAATAGCGGGTTTACTTCCTGACGGATCGCCACATAACGGATGCGGTGAGCGTCAAATATTTTCGGCAGAACTCCGCGGCCGGAGCCGTACATGGAGTCGATTGCAAACTTGAAATCTGCGCGGCGAATGAGATCGAGATCCGCGAATTGGGAGACTGCTTCGGCGTAGGCAGGCTTCAGGTCTGCTTCTTCAATTTTCGCCTCGCGACCGCTGGGAATTACGCTCGCACCCAGTTCATCTTCGATCGATTTCATGATCGCGGGGGTGGCCGAGCCTCCAAACTTGGCTTTGAATTTTACGCCGTTCCAATTCCACGGATTGTGGCTGGAGGTAACCATGACTCCGCCTGCCGCTCCCAATTTTTTGACGTTATATGAGACCGCGGGCGTTGGCACGTAGTCGTTTGCGAGTAATACGGGGATGCCGGCGTGGGCGATGACTTCGGCGACGATATGAGCAGCGCGGTCGGAGAGAAAACGCGTGTCGTAGCCAACGACAATGCCGACACCGAGAGCAGCGGCTTCATTCTTGAGCACAAAATTAGCAATCGCGCTGGCGACAAGACGCACATTATCGAATGTGAAATCGTCGGCGATCAGGCCGCGCCATCCGTCGGTTCCGAATTTGATCTGCGTCATAGTCAGTCGTGGTTTGTAGTCCTTGGCCCCTAGTCTTTGGTCATTCGCTATCAACGACCGCCCTTATACCAGGTGCTTCAGCTTTTTCTCATCCAGATGCTTCACCACTTTGCCGACGTCTTGTGACTGATCGAGCGTCGTGATGAGCAAGGCATCTTCGGTTTCAACAATCACCAGGTTGCTCACACCAACGAGAGCGACAAATTTGCCGGGGACGTGAACGTAATTATTTTTCGCATTTAAGGCAAAACTTCCAGACGTCAAAACCGGCCTTTGATCGCCAGATTTCGCCTTTGCTACGTGGTGCTCGTGTAGTGCGGTCCAAGAGCCGAGATCGTTCCATCCGAAATCGGAAGGCAGGCAGAAAATGCGGGACTGGGCCTTGGCAGAGCGGGGCTCGAGAACAGCATAGTCGATGCTGATGTTTTCGCACTTTGGGTAGAGCTTGCGAAAGGTTTCTGCAAATTTTCTCGAGCCGTAGGCAGAGGCAATCTTTTCGAGGAGTGGCGCAGTATTGGGCAGATGCTCGCGCAGCGCATTCGCAAGGGTCGCGGCTCGCCAGAGAAACATTCCGCTGTTCCAGAAGTAATTGCCCGCAACGAGAAACTGCCGAGCTACAGCGAGATCCGGCTTTTCAGTGAAGCGCCGGACATCTAGCGAGCCATCCTGCTCGACAGCCCCTGCTTCGATATATCCGTAGCCAGTTTCGGGGCGAGTAGGACGGATGCCGAGGACGACGACATTTTCTCCAGCGGCAGCCATCTCGATTCCTCGGCTGAGAGTTGCGCGATATTGAGTGGGCTCGGCGATGACGTGGTCGGAGGGAAACAGACCGAGTACCGCATCGGGATCGTGATGAAGCAGAAGAAACGCAGCCAGGCCGATGGCGGGAGCGGTGTTGCGTCCGACAGGCTCGGCAATGATCTGCTTTGCAGGAAATTCCGGGAGCTGACGGAGGATGGCGGGGCGCAAGTCGTCATTCGTGATGATCCAAAAATGGCTTGGCGCGGCCATCGGCGCGAGTCGCGCAACAGTCTGCTGGATCATACTGTGCTTGCCATCGAGCGCGAGCAGTTGTTTGGCGCGACGCTTGCGACTGAGCGGCCAGAAGCGCGTGCCCCTGCCACCGGCGAGAATTACGGGATAGAAGTGCGGGTTCGTCTTCACTGAATGGACAGCCTGAATAGAAAGCCTACCATTTACTCGCGAGCGTGAGAAACCTCACATGATCTTCACATGCGCGTGGCGGGCTCGGCTACGGTTCCGCTGGGCACGGAAGCCTTGAGGAACTCCAACTGCCACTGGGGTCGAACGGTGAAATTTTGCAAAGCTGCCGGTATCACGACTGCGTCGCCTTTGGTCAGTGTCACAGGGCCGCGGCCCTGCGCCTCCACCACTCCGCAGCCTTCGACGGCGACCAGTATCTGTACGGAAGATTGTCCTGAGCCGTCTTTACCGGATACCGCGGTTGAGAATGCTTGCGGCTCTTTCAGTTCGAACAAGTCCACCGTGAAGTAAGGAGCCGCGATCATGGACGAACGTCGACTGTTGCCACCATTCAATCCGACAGGCGCGGGCCGGATCACTTTGCCGGAGGCATTGCGCTCTTTGACTGAGGCCAGACCGCGCTCGAGATGAAGTGGACGCGGGCGTCCATAGTCGTAGAGGCGGTAGGTGGTGTCGGACTGCTGCTGCGTCTCTATGATGATGGCGCCGGGGCCGAGCGTATGAACTGTGCCGCCAGCCACGTAGATCATCTCGCCCTGATACACGTTGATCCAGTTGAGCAGTTCTTCTGCGCGATTTTCCTGGATGGATTGCTCGAATTGAGCGGTCGTAACGCCCGGCTTTAATCCGAGTGCGATCTTGGCTCCGGGCTTGGCGTGCGCCACGTACCAGCATTCAGTTTTGCCCCAAGGCTCGCCAAAACGCTGCGCGGTTGCGTCGTCGGGATGCACCTGGACGGAGAGATGTTCTTCGGGAAACAGGAATTTGAGCAGCAACGGAAAACGTTGCGGATCGCGCGCTGCCGTTCCTACTAGTTCAGCGCCGAATTCCTTGCTTAGATCTGCAAGCGTGCGTTTTGCCAGCGGACCGTTGGTGACTGCGCCATCGTCGCCAGTGAGCCAGGCTTCTCCTATGCGCTCGTTGAACTTGGCGTTGGGGTAGATCGTGGAAAGATCGAGAGTTCCCCACGGACGCGGGTCAAAAACGGGCTGCATCAGGAGTGGGTAGAGTTGGGTCATGGGGACTGGTCACAACCGGCAGAGCAACTTGCCAAGCGCTCGGCTGCGTGTCCCTAGAATGGTAACCTAGATGCGCAATTCTAAGGTACTTCGATGTCTGAATACGAGGAAGATTGGAAGAGATACCGGCGAATTAGGAATCAGTTGATTTTGGTCTTTCTAGGGTCTGCCCCTCTCTTCATAGGGGTCGGGTTCTTGTCCTCAAGACTGCTGCATACCACGACCCCTGCGTCCGTGGTAGCCATCCTTTCGATGGTTTTATTCCTTTACACGGGTTTTCGAGTCCAGTTGTGGCGGTGCCCGCGTTGTGGCAAACGGTTTTCGGCGAAGTGGTGGTACAACAAAAGTTTTCTAGCCCGACGCTGCGTACATTGCGGACTACCGAAGTATGGCTAAGTCTGCCGCGAAGGCACCTGCTGGGGTCCTTCGCTCCGCTCAGGATGACAACTCTAATCTACAATCCGCCAAAGAACTTCCCCATCCGCTCCAGTGCCTTGTCAATATTTTCCATCGAAGTTGCATACGAAATGCGGACGTGCTCCGTCGTGCCGAAGCCTTCTCCCGCGACGGTTGCCACATGCGCTTGGTGCAGCAATCCGTTTGCAATGTCGGCTCCCGAGTTCATCCCGCTCTTGCCGAAGAATGCAGATACGTTCGGATAAGCGTAGAACGCGCCTTCCGGCATCGTGCACTTCACGCCGGGAATCGATCGCAAGCCGCTAATGATGTGGTCGCGCAGCTTGATGTATTCGGCACGCATTTCTTCCACGCATTGCTGCGACCCGTTCAACGCCGCGACTGCCGCTTTTTGCACGATCGACGTTGGATTTGAAGTTGACTGGCTCTGCAGTTTTTGCACAGCGCTGATGACAGGAGTTGGGCCTAGCGTGTATCCCAGGCGCCAGCCGGTCATGGCATAAGTCTTCGAAAGCGAGCCGACTACCAAAAAACGATCGCGATATTCATTCAACGATCCTACTGAGAAATTTTTGTTGGTGTAATTGAGATAGACGTAGCACTCGTCAGAGATCACCCAGATGCCGCGCTCATGCGCGAGGCGCACGACAGCGGTCATATCCTCAGGACTCATCACTGCGCCGGAAGGATTCGACGGTGAGTTCAAAATAATCAGCTTTGTCTTCGGCGTGATCAGTCGCTCCACCATCTGCGCTGTGACGCGGAAACCCTGTGATTCGTCGGCCTCGAGCAGCACGCAGTTGCCGCCGACGTAGCGGACCATATCCTTAAAGGACACCCAATAGGGAACGGGCAGAATCACTTCGTCACCGTGGTCCACGAGCACCGAAATGACGTTGAACAGTGCATGCTTGCCTCCGACCGAGGCGCAGGTCTCTTCGCGCTTATAGGTGGAACCGAAATCGGTTGCGTGGCGACGGAGGATGGCATCCTTGAGTTCGACGGTGCCTCCGACCGGCGTGTATTTTGAGAAATTATTCTGGATCGCCGCAATGGCTGCGTCTTTGATGTGCTGGGGCGTCGCGAAATGGGGCTCGCCGGCGGTTACGTCGATCACGTCGATTCCCCGCTGGCGCAGTTTCTCCGCCTCGGCCACGGCAGCCATGGTGGCGGAGGGTTCGATGCGATTGATGCGTTCCGTCAGACGGACGGCGTGAGTGACGGGGGTCATTACTGTGCTCATGTTCGCAATACTCAAGCTTTCTTTTTGCTGGACTTTTTCTGGCTCTGGCCTTTGGAGTGCGTCTTGTTCGCGAGCCGCACGCTCTTCTCGAATTTGTGAGCCACATCTATTTTCTCACGAAGCTTCTGTGCGACGAGCTCGGGCACGAGGCAATCGATCGATCCGCCGAGCTGCGCGACTTCGCGCACCAGGCGCGAACTCAGGTAGGAATATTTATCGGCAGGCATCATGAAAACCGTCTCCAGACCGGGTTGAAGTTTGCGATTCATCAGCGCCATCTGGAGTTCGTACTCGTAATCGCTGACGGCGCGAATGCCGCGCAGGATGGCCCGAGCCTCGACCCTCAACGCGTAGTCGACGGTGAGACCGTCGAAGGTATCGACCGATACGTTTTCAAAGCCCGAGGTCATTGCCTCCAGCATCTTGCGACGGTCGGCGAGGCTGAAGAGCGGGCTCTTTTCGGGGTTCCGAAGAATGGCGACGACCAACTCGTCGAAAATCTTGCTGCCACGTTCGATCAGATCTAGATGTCCGTTGGTGGGAGGATCGAAGGATCCGGGATAGATGGCTTTGATGCGCTTCAAAGGGCCCTCGGGCGAAAACAAGGTCAAAGGTCAAAAGAAAGAAGGATTGTATGCGGGGGCGGGCAGGGATGGCAATTGTTTCAGTACGATGGCTGGGCGTTGGTGCTTCGATACGCTGCTCTGGGCAGGGCGGACGAATGCGTCCGCCCCGATAGGAACTGGCTAACGTCTTGCCGCTGGAACCTTCGCTGTTTCTGGCACCGCCGATGGCATCGTCGTGACGCGGCCCTGCGTACCTGTTGCTTGCGTCGGAACCACTGCCGGAGCCGGCGACGGTGCAGAGGGGATCAATCCCAGGGCTTTACGCACTTCGGCATCCAGCTTGGCCATGGTGTCTTTATTTTCTTTTAGGAAAGTCCGCGCGTTCTCGCGTCCCTGGCCGATACGCTCACCTTTGTAGCTGAACCACGAACCGGACTTCTCCAAAATATTGTTGTTCACCGCCAGATCGATCAAATCACCTTCGCGCGAAATACCTTCGCCGTAGAGAATGTCGAACTCCGACTCCCGGAAGGGCGCGGCAACTTTATTCTTCACAATCTTGACACGAGTGCGGGAGCCGACCATCACGTCTCCATCTTTAATCGCCGCAATGCGACGGATGTCGATACGCACCGACGAATAGAACTTTAACGCGCGACCGCCGGTCGTGGTTTCTGGGTTGCCGAACATTACGCCGATTTTTTCGCGGATCTGGTTGATGAAGATCAGGCAGGTGCGTGACTTTGCAACCGTTCCAGTGAGTTTGCGCAGTGCCTGCGACATCAGGCGTGCCTGCAGGCCCATGTGGCTATCGCCCATCTCGCCATCAAGCTCGGCTTTCGGGACAAGCGCCGCCACTGAATCCACCACCAGTACGTCAATGGAGTTCGAGCGCACCAGCGCCTCAACAATTTCGAGCGCCTGCTCGCCGTAGTCGGGTTGCGAGACCAGCAGATTGTCGACGTCCACGCCGAGTTTCTTAGCATAGCCTGGATCGAGCGCATGCTCGGCATCGACGAACGCCGCCATGCCTCCAAGCTTTTGCGCCTCGGCGATCACTTGCAGGGCAATGGTGGTTTTGCCGGAAGACTCTGGCCCGAAGATTTCGACCACACGACCGCGGGGAACGCCGCCCACGCCGAGCGCTGCATCGAACGAAATCGCGCCGGTAGAAATCACCGCGATGGGGACGATGGCTTCCTTCGACCCCAGCCGCATGATGGACCCTTTGCCAAACTGCTTTTCAATTTGTGCGAGTGCGAGGTCGATTGCCTTGACCCGCTCGTTATTCCGATCTTCGGCCATGATGGCTGCTCCTGTTTTATGAATCTGGAATCTGAGGTACGAATCCTCGTAGCCTACACCTTCGGGCTGGAGCGTGAAGTGTTGGCCGTCACATCAGTTTTGGTCAGTTTACCACGGAGCGAATGAAAGGCGAAGCATGAAGTTGATGACAGAAGTTAATATCAATGGTTCGCCGCCCCCCTTCGGTTCGCAGCTGGATCCGCGAAGAATCTTTACCACAGAGACACAGAGGAACACAGAGAAATTCTTTCGTGAATCTTCGATTTGCCACCCTGCGTTCCTATGTGTCCTCTGTGGTAAGGGTTTTCTTGCTAGACTCCCCTCATGCGTGAAAACGGTCAAAATGACGGTAGCACCGACAGAGGCGCAGTCCTCGGTGGCCCGTCGTTGTTCCTCGTCGCCACGCCTATCGGCAACCTTGAAGACATCACGCTGCGTGCCTTGCGCGTGCTCAAGGAAGTCGACCTAATCGCCTGTGAGGACACGCGCCAGACCCTGAAGCTCCTCAGCCATTACGGGATTCAGACCCGATTGGTCAGCTATCACGAGCACAATGAGATGACGAAAGCGGCCGAACTTATCGTCGACCTTGAAGGGGGCGCCAAGATCGCGCTCGTCACGGACGCGGGTATGCCGGGTATTTCCGATCCAGGATTTCGGCTGATCGCTCTGGCTATCCGTCATCATGTGCCGGTCGTACCGATTCCTGGAGCGTCGGCGTTTCTGGCGGCGCTCGTGGCCAGCGGACTGCCGACCGATTCTTTCCGCTTCAGCGGCTTCCTACCCTCCAAGTCGGGACAGCGTCGCAAGTTGCTGGAGAGCGTGAAGGAATCTCCTCGGACGCAGGTATTCTACGAAGCTCCACACCGACTGCTGGAGGCGCTGGGAGATGTGGTCGAAGTTCTGGGGAACGATCGTCATGTGGTTGTTGCGCGCGAGGTAACGAAGATGCATGAAGAATTTCTGCGCGGACGCGCTGGAGAGATTCTCGGACAGCTTAAGGCGCGAGGAGATGTTAAGGGCGAGATTACCCTGCTAATCGCCAAGGCTGAAGAGGGGGCGGCTCCATCTTCAACCGAAGTCGTCAGCGTCGCACGACGCGTGCGTGAAATCATGTCCGAAGAAAAGATGGATGAAAAGGCCGCTCTGAAGAAAGTTGCTAAAGAGCGCGGGATTGGGAAGAGCGAAGCTTACCGGGAGTGGCAACGGGGAAAGTAGTCTCTACTTCCCCGCCAACTCCTTTTTTACCGCCTCGCTAACTACTTTGCCATCCACACGCATACCGGCTTCAGCGAAACGGGCCATGGTGGCTTTCATCACCGTTCCCATATCTTTCATCGTTAGCGGACCCGTCATATCGACCATGGCTGCTCGTACTCCGGCTACGATTTCTGCTTCGCTGGCCTCCTTGGGTAGATAGGCCTCGATCAGCGCGATCTCGGCGGCTTCTTTATCAGCCATTTCCTGACGTCCGCCTTTGGTGAACTGCTCGACGGAATCCTTGCGCTGCTTGATCAGCGTGGAGAGCACCTGTTGCGATTCCTTGTCGTCGAGCGGCGCCATCTTCTCGATCTCGCGGTTCTTGAGCGCGGCCTTGACCATGCGCAGGGTGGAAAGTTTCTGCTCTTCGCGAGCCTTCATGGCCGCTACGATGTCTTTCTGGATCTGGTCGATAAGGGGCATGGAGGAATTATAGAGGTCATAAGGTTAGATTGCAGAGGTCAAAACCATCTGGAGCGCAATGCTCAGATCTTCGGCAATCTGGCCTCTAGCTCTGACCTTTTATTTCCCGAACCAACCGCTTTCGAATATTCTGGATGTTCTCATGATCAGAAAAAACAGGCTCTTTACTCCCGGACCTACTCCTCTTCTTCCCGCCGCGCAGACGGCGATGGCTGCTTATGGCGCGCATCATCGCACTGCCGAGTTCCGCACCCTCTTCACGCGTGTGCTTACAGACGTGAAGGAGTTCATTGGCACGAAGAATGACGTGCTGGTGCTGAGTTCTTCGGGTACCGGTTTTATGGAGGCGTCGGTCTCGAATCTGACTTCGCCGGGCGACCGCGTGCTGGCGTTGACCGCGGGTAAGTTTGGCGAGCGCTGGATATCGCTGGCCAAGGCATTCGGTTGTGCTGTCGAGACCGTTACCGCTCCTTATGGGGAAACGATCGCGCTCGAGGAAGTACGTCGCAAGCTGACGCCCGAGATCCGCTGCGTTTATGTGCAAGCGACCGAAAGTTCGACCGGTGCTCGGCATGATGTCGAGGGGATTGCGAAGCTGGTCCGTGGTTTGCCCGACACTTTGCTGGTGGTGGACGCGATTACGGGGCTGGGAACGACTCATCTTGATGTCGACGGTTGGGGAATTGACATCATCCTTGGGGGCTCGCAGAAGGCACTGATGATCCCTCCGGGACTTGCCTATGGGGCGATCAGCGAGCGGGCATGGCAACGCATGGAGACGACGAAATCTCCTCGGTATTATTTTGATCTGCGCAAGGAGCGGAAATCGGCTGCCAAGGCGGAGACGGCTTACACGCCCGCGACGTCACTGTTTGCTGGACTGGCGGCGGCGTTTGATTATGTTCGTCAAATGGGAGATGGGAGCCTTGCGGCTGGACGTGATGCATTGATCGCCAATGCTGAGTTGTGCGCGGCGATGACTCGAGCTGGTGTGCAAGCTCTGGGGCTGAAATTATTTGCGCCGAGTTCTCCGGCAGCGGCGCTGACTGCGGTGACTGTTCCGGCTGGTACTGATTCGAATGTTATTTGCAAGCGCTTTCGCGATCAGTTTGGCGCGGTTGTCGCCAATGGACAGGCCGAGATGAAGGGACAGCTTTTCCGCATCGCACACATTGGCTATTACGACTATCTCGACACGGTGGGAGTGCTAGCCGCGCTTGAACATGTAATCGCGGAGACCACGGGGAATGCAGTGGAGTTTGGATGCTCGGTTCGAGCGGCGCAGGAAGTTTACGCTAACGCAAGAACTGCAGATCCCTCGCTTCGCTCGGGATGACAATTCTTAAAGGAAATAAAACTTTTAGGAGTCCAAGGCTTCTCTGCGCAGTTTGCGGCTTTCGGCGAGCAGCGACATGGAGTGCATAAGGTTTTGCAGGGTGACGATTCCGACGAGGCGCTGTTCATCGACTATGGGGATGATGCTGAGATTGCGAGCGGAGAGTTTACGGAAGGCGGAAGCTAGCGATTCCTGCTTGGCGGCCACTTCGAAAATCCGATTCATTACGGCCTGCACGTAGCCGTTGCCTTCAGCGCGCAATGCTTCGAGAATTTTTTGGCGCGAGATTACTCCGACCATGTCGCTGCCGCGCACTACTGGAAAGTCATCTTGCAGCGTGTGGACGGCTTTTTCCAGAGCGTCTTCCAGAGTGTCGGCGGGCGAGAGCGTGGCGAAGTCGGTGAGCATGACTTCTTCGAGACGAACGCTTTGTAGAACGGACTGAAATACCGCCGAGCGCTCTTCGATATTCGCGCCTACAAAGATGAAGAATCCGATCATCACCAACCACCAGTTGCTGACCAGCATTCCGACCATCATGAACATGATAGAGAAGACGTGGCCGATGCGAACGGCGCGTTGGGTCGCGTGAACCATATCTCCGCGACGCCAAAATAGCGCGCGCAAAATGCGGCCACCATCGAGCGGATAGGCAGGCAACAGGTTCAGCAATCCGAGGCCGAGGTTCGCCCAGACGATGCTCCGCAAGAGAGTGTTGGAATGAAGAACCGGTCTGGCGGTCAGCGAAAAATTCGGTATCGTCGCCAGCAGGATCAGCGCGGCTAAACCGGCGACTAAGAAATTGACCATCTGTCCCGAGACAGCGATTCGTATGTCACGCTTCCAGGCATTGACGGGGTCAGGGATGGCATGTCCCTCGTCGAAAATGGGGACACCGCCGATAGGCAGCAGGATGATGCCCTTTGCAGAAAAGCCGGAGCCGCGGGTCGCTAGAGCGCGACCTACCTCGTGCAACATCACGCTGGCAAGAATGATGCCGACCAGAGCCAGTCCGCGCAGAACTGTGTTTGCATCCTGCGTAGCTCCTTCGGTGCTCCAGACGAAAGCCAACAGGAATAGAAAAGTCAGATGAAGGCGGATTTCGATTCCGAAAAGACGTCCGAGCGGGATGGACCAGCTGCGCATCGACATGCCTACCGTTATTCTATCTACTTAGACACCGATTGACCCGGTAGAGATGCCGAACGGTGAAACGGAAGGGCTGAGACTGAAGAAACACGGCTCGATCAGCACAAACTTATGAGAGTTATTGCGGGACAGCATCGGCGGCGGACTTTGCGATCGTTGCCTGGGCTCGAGATCCGGCCCACGGCGGATCGGTTGCGCGAGACGCTGTTTAATGTGCTTTGCTCAGGCAATCCCGACGCGCTAGTGGGCTCGACTTGGCTCGATTTGTATGCAGGGACAGGCGCGGTGGGTATTGAGGCGCTGAGCCGGGGCGCGGGGATAGTGCACTTTGTTGAGTCCTCCAAGGCTGCGGCGGAACTGATTGCTGCGAACTTGAAGTCGCTGGGGATTGTGGGCGGATTCCGGATTGTGAAAGGCGAGACTGGAAAAGCACTGCGGCAGTTGGAGTTAGTGGGAAGCGTGGCGGATTTCGTCTTTCTTGATCCTCCGTATTCGATGTCGGACGAGTATGTAAGAACTTTGGCGGCGCTGGCGGAATCCAAACTGTTGAGCGCGCACGTCATCGTGATTGCTGAGCATGAGAAGAGGTTTGCTCCAGGAGAGGCGTTTGGGGAGTTGCGGCGGTATCGTTTGCTGGTGCAGGGAGACGCGGCGCTTAGTTTTTACCGGCGGGTGGTTTAGGGACAGATCAAGAGCTTTAACCACAGGGAGCACAGAGGGACACAGGGGCAACACAGAGAGAAGACGTAGGGTCGTTATAATCACTACTGCATGGCTAACTTTCCTCCGGTTGACGAACAACTGGCGTATCTCAAAAAGGGCGCGGCGGAGATCGTTAAGGAATCCGAACTTCGCTCTAAGCTTGAACGCTCGCTCGCTTCTGGCAAGCCTTTGCGGGTGAAGGCGGGCTTTGATCCTACTGCTCCCGATCTGCATTTGGGACACACTGTGCTGCTGCGCAAGCTCAAACATTTTCAGGATCTTGGACACACGGTAATTTTTCTGATCGGCGATTTTACGGGGATGATTGGCGATCCTACTGGGCGCTCGGCTACTCGGCCTCCGCTGACGCGGGAGCAGATTGTGGAGAATGCTGAGACTTATAAAGCGCAGGTCTTCAAGATTCTCAGTCCGGAAAAGACGGTGGTGGATTTTAACAGCCGCTGGTTCTCGAAATTTTCGGCTGAGGATTTCATACGTTTGACGGCGAAGTACACGGTCTCGCAGATGCTGGAGCGCGAGGACTTTCATAAACGATTTCGTGATGAGAAGCCGATTGCCATGCATGAACTGATCTATCCGCTGGCGCAGGGATATGACTCGGTGGCGCTGGAAGCGGATGTGGAGTTGGGAGGAACGGACCAGAAATTCAATCTGCTGGTGGGACGCGAACTGCAGCGAGCTTACGGGCAGGAGTCGCAGGTGGTGCTGACTACTCCGATTCTGGAAGGATGGCGACAAGGCGCGGCGAAGATGTCGAAGTCATTGGATAATGCGATCGGCATTCATGAACCTCCGCTGGAGATGTACGGCAAAGTGATGGCAATCTCGGATGAAAAGATGTGGCCTTATTACGAATTGCTGACTGATGTGGGGGTGATAGAAATTCGGGCGATGATGGGCGACGCCGCGAATCGGAAAGAAAATCCGATGGTGCTTAAGAAGAATCTGGCACGATTGATCGTTACCGACTTCCACTCCGCCGACGCCGCCAGGAGGGCAGGCGAGGATTGGGCGAAACAATTTCAGAAGGACGAGACTCCCGCGGACATCGAGGAGGTGCTTGTGGCGTTCACCGATGTTGAAGTTCGTCCCGGAGAAGGGTTCTTGGATCTTCAAGGAGAAGAGAGCGAGCGGAATGTCAGACTCGACAAATTGCTCGCTCAGATTGGTCTCGCTGACTCTGCCAGTGATGCTGGACGCAAGAGAAAGCAGAAAGCTGTGAGGGTAAATGGCGAGTTGAAAACGGACCCGATACTCCTCTGGAATCCAAAGGAGCCACTGACTGTGAGGGCAGGTCGAAAAATAAAGAAAGTCACTTTCACGCTCTCAGAACACGCCACCAAACTGTCATCCTGAGCGCAGCGGGCGGATTCGCGACCGCGAATACGCTTGCGGAGTCGAAGGACCCCTATGGCCTCCTCACCGTCGGACTTATCAGTTTTGCCATTCAGCCGTTTCTAGTCCCTAGTACTGCGGAGTTTGGATTGGGCAGACTCTCGTCATTGGGTCATCGATAGAACTCCCTGGGGCAATGGCGACGGTGTTTCTGGTGTAGGGGTCCTTCGACTCCGTCATTCCGCTCAGGATGACAATTTGGTTAGAGTTCGCTAGTGCTGGGTTTTTACTCGGCGGAAGCCGGAGGAGTTGGAAGAGTCTTGGGATTGCTGCTCTCATCTGAACTCGTCATCCAGGGATACCATGCCCGCGCCAAATCCAGCCAGTGCGGATTTACGGATTCGATCAGCGCAATTTTCTTTGACCGCCTCCAACCCTTGAGCTGCTTTTCGCGGTTGATCGCCTTCTGAACCTCGTCGAAGGACTCTCGGTACAACAGGCGTTCGACCTGATGTTTGTCTGAGAATCCTTCGATGCGGTGGAATTTGTGCTCGAAGACACGTTTGTGCAGGTTGCCGGTCATGCCTATGTAGAGGGTTCTCGACAGACTGCCCATGATGTATGCACAATACGTTCTTCGCTCTCTGGGCACGAATGGAGTAGGGGCCTTCGACTCCGCTCAGGGTGACAGGGTAGGGGTTGGGATGCAGTGACTTTCATCACGTCACGATTGTTCGGATTTGCGAACACGCGTTTTTCTTCGGGAGCAATGTTTCTTGCGCTGCATGACAGCGGATGAGAGAAATAGTTATGAAACTTACTTTGCCGCCTGGAATTTTTAAGGCTTACCTTTTCGATTGCGATGGCACTATCGCTGACTCTATGCCGCTCCATTATGTGGCTTGGAGTAGGGCGCTTGCTGAGAGGGGATGCGAATTTGGTGAAGAGCTGTTCTATGCTTGGGGCGGAATGTCGGTGGCTGAGATTATTTGCACGCTTAATGAGCAGTGCGGGCTTTGTATGCCGGTAGCTGATGTGGCTCAGCGGAAGGAGGAATTGTATTTTGAAAATCTTCCTCAGCTTAAGGCTGTTCCTGAAGTGCTGGAGCATATTGAAGCTAGCTATGGACGAATTCCCTTTGCCGTCGTCTCTGGAAGTACTCGGGAGTCGGTGACTGCTTCGCTCACGGCGCTTCATCTCCTTGATAAATTCGAGACGCTGGTTTGTGCCGGAGATTATGTGAAGAGCAAACCTGATCCTGAACCGTTCTTGATTGCTGCTCGCAGGCTGGGCGTTGCTCCTCGGGAATGTCTTGTGTTTGAAGATGCGGATATGGGCATCGAGGCCGCTACTGCGGCTGGAATGGCCTCGGTTAAGGTCGCTAAAAACCTGGTTTCTCGAGTTTAAAACTTCATCAGTACCGGTCTTTTGTTATGCCAGTCCGTGGCTTGCTCATAGGCTTGGGCGGCTTGCAGCAGCGCTACTCCTCGCCAGGGAGCGGCGGCTAGTTGCAGACCTATCGGCAGGCCATCTTTAGTGAATCCGCAGGGGATTGAAATCGTCGGGATTCCCCAGACATTGAAGGGGCGGGTGTTGCGCAGCATTAGCAACTCTTGCGGGCGCAAATCCTCGGGATGGCTTTGCAGATCGGCGATGGCCGGCGGCGGGATGGGGACGGTGGGGGTCAAGAGCACGTCTACTTCTTCGAACACTTTTTGAATATCGTTGCGGCTGCTCTGGAGTTCGCGGCTGGCGGCTAGAGCATCGGAGGCGGAGATTGTGGCTCCGGACTGGATCCGTGCCAGGGTTGCGGGCTGGTAGAGCTCGGGCGAGGCCGACATGAAGGGCTCGTGGTAGGCATAGGCTTCCGCGCTTGCCAGCGTGCGATCGGTGGAGACCTCCATTTTGAAGTCTCGCAGTTTGAGATCGCGAATCTCGGCATGGAGCTGGCGAAAAATGTCGATTGCTTTTTCGCTTGCAGCGGCGATGTCGGGATGAAGATTGTCGAAGAAAAAGTCCCTGGGCACGCCTACTCGAAGATTTGCCGGCAGTTGGTCGAAGGCTGAGATGAAGCTGGGTTCGGCGCTGTGTTCGGCACTGCGATCGGCTGTGGTTCGGGTCTTCATCACCTGCAACATCAAGGCGGCGTCATAGACGGAGTTTGCTATTGGGCCTACGTGATCGTAGGACGACGACAGTGGAATGACTCCGCGAACGCTTACGCGGGCGTAGGTTGGCTTGAGTCCTACTACTCCGCAGTAGGCAGCGGGGAGACGGACGGAGCCGGCGGTATCGGTGCCTACGGCGCCGAAGCCCAGAGTGGCGGCGACGCTGGCGGCCGAGCCTCCAGAGGAACCGCCAGCTACGCGGGTTGTGTCCCACGGATTGTGGACCTCGCCGAAGTAGCTGATCATCGAGCTGCCTCCGTAGGCGAATTCGTGGAGATTTTGCTTGCCTAGAAAGATTGCGCCTCCGGCGCGCAGACGGCGGACGACCTCGGCGTCCTCGGTGGGGACGCGATCTTTAAATAATGCGCTGGCGGCGGTGGTGCGGAGTCCGGCGGTATCGATGTTGTCTTTGAGGCCGATGGGGATACCGTGCAGCGGGCCGAGATAGTTTCCGCGATAGATTTCGCGTTCGGCCAGGCGGGCTCGCTCGAGAGCGGACTCGGCGGTGACGGTGATGAAGGCATTGAGTTTCGGATTTAGCTTTTCAATGCGATCGAGGCATTCGTGGGTGAGCTCGACGGGAGAGATGGAGCGGTCGCGAATTTTTGGGCTTAGCTCCCGGATGTTGAAGAGCAACGGCTGTCCTCCTCCCTGCTCGGAGCCATTATGGGACTTTATCGGGGTGATATTTGAAAATCTTTTATTTTGTCGATCTTTAGAATCATTGGTTTAGGCGAAAATTTCCGCCAAATCTTTGAGTTTAAAGGGCTTATTTGCATAATCTTGGGGAATAAGGAGTTGCTTCGAGTTTAGTTCTCAGCTCCCGGTTCTCAGTTCTCAGACTCCCCTGATACCTCAAATCAAAAAGGGTGGGGATTTCATCCCTCACCCTTTTATTTTTGATCTAGTTCTATTGTAGCAATTTCGGATGGGCTGAGTGGACACTTTCGGCTGGTTTATATTTCCTTGCTGGTCATTGGCTTGCGCGGAAAACGGCGGGAATGGGGGCTTGACAGGGTTGGCGGCTTCGACGGCGTCGAGAGTGCCCAGTTTGGGTTCGCGGCTTCGACTCGCTCAGGATGACAGTTTTCGAGGTCTGGTAAATGCTTTCGAGACTAGATAAGCAACCGGGCCTGCGACTAGGGCCCATGGCCCCCAACGCATGGCTATGGGATCGCTGTAGCGGAGGACTACGTAGGTCATGGCTAGAGGCATGGCGATTACGTAGAAGAGTCCTAGATTGCCTCCGGGGATGCGGAAGGCTCTTGGGAGGTCGGGATGGGTGCGGCGTAGTCCCCAGGCGGAGAGGACGGTTAGCACGGTGACGGCGGCGCGCAGCCAGACGTAGATGCTGATTAGTTCTCCTAGCGAGTTTAGGGCCAGTGAAGCGTAGATGGCGGCGGAAATTAAGATGGCGATCCACGGGGTGCCGTAGCGGGGATGGCGGCGGGTTAAGAATGTTGGGAGGTATCCGTCTTCGGCCAGCGTGAAGGGCATGCGGGTGCTGGTGAGCACGGTGCTGTTGAGTAAGGCAACGTTGCAGATCATGGCGGCGATGGTCATCAGGCTGCCTAGCCAGGGACCACCGATGAGCAGAGCGGCGGTGGAGTAGTATCCGTCTTTCCATTGCTGCCAGTTGTCGGCCGAGGCCAACGCCGCGAAGGTTGGCAGGAAATACGTGGCGATGGACAACGGGACGACCAGAGCTAATGCGCGCGGATAGGTGCGCTGCGGATCGTCTACTTCTTCGGCCACGGAGGAGCATTGCTCATATCCGGAGTAGGCCCAGATGACCAGCGCCAGTCCTACTCCGAATACTTTTGAGAATGGCTGGTTGGGCGGCACCAGCGGCACGAAGGGATTGTGATGCCACCTGGCCAGGCCCACCACTACCATGGCGATCACGGGAACGAAAATCAGCAATTCGAAAACGGTGGCGGCCTTGCCGACCATTTGAATTCCGCGAATGTTTACCCAGGTGATGACGGCGATCAGGATGAAGGAAACTAGCCAGTGCTTCCAGCCTATGATCTGCGGGAAGTAGAAGGTCAGGTAGTCGGTGAAGAGTACGGCATAGGATCCGCCTAAGAGGAATGAGGCGGACCAGTTCCACCATCCGGCTAGGAATCCCCAGAAGTCTCCGAAGGCGGCGCGGCTCCAGCGATAGAAGCCACCTTCGACGGGCATGGCGGTGGTGAGTTCGGCGGCGACCAGCGATACGGGGATGCACCAGAACAGCGGGACGAGCAGGAGATAGAGCAGGCTCATGCCAGGGCCGCTGGTGCTGATTGTGGCTTCCAAGCCGAAGGGGCCTCCGGTGGTGTACGAGAACATTACGAAGACGAAATAGAAGAGGCTGGCTTTGCGGAGGGTGTGAGTCGGGGATGAGGTTGGGGTGGGCATCGTAGCGGCGGCCAGTTTACAGGAATTGGGAGCATGAGGTCCTTCCCCTTCGGCTCCGCTCAAGGTCAGGATGACATGGGTAGGTTAGGCACGGCGGTGGTGGAATGCTACTAGGGTGTCGAGCGCATCCTTGATGATGAAGGTGACGGCTTCGTGGATGGCTTCCTCGGATAGCTCGGCTGATTTGCCGACCATATCCATAGTGATGCGAACGCGGGTGCCTCCGGAATCAGGGGTGAAGGTGACATGTTCTTCGGCGGTGATTCCCAGCGCGTGATTGAGCAGGCTGATGGAGCGGGGCAAAGTGATCGAGGTCACGACTGTGGTGACGGTGGCGGGGATGGGCTTAAGAATGCCGTAGCGCAGACGGCTCCCGACCTGCCAGGGAACGCCCTCGACCCACGAAGCTTCATCGTAGATTCCGCGATGGAGGAGGCGTTCGAGATTAAGAAAAGCTAGGAATGCGGCATCAGATGAAGCGGGAACAATAACCGAATAGTCGACGCGTGGCAGCATGGGAAACGCCAACGATGCGCGATTATGCCCCGATTCCGAGGGGAAGACAAGGACTAAGGCTGGCTTGCTCGAGGTCGAGGAGCTGGCGCTTGATGTCGAGGCCTCCACCGTAGCCGCAGAGTGATCCGCTGGAGGCTATTACGCGGTGGCAGGGGACGACGATGGCGATTGGATTCCGGTTATTTGACATGCCGACTGCACGGTAGGCGTGGGGATGGCCGATGGCTTGAGCGATATCGCGGTAGCTGCACGTCTCTCCATAGGGAATTTCTAGTAGCGCGTGCCAGCAGGCTAATTGGAAATCGGTTCCGCGAAGATCTAGCGGGAAGGTGAAGACGCGGCGCTCGCCGGAAAAATATTCGTTGAGCTCGCGCAGATACGGCGACAGGGTCGATTTGGACTCGCGCAGCTCTATCCTGGGATTTAATTTCAGGGTATGAGCTTCGAATTCCAGGCGGACTAATCCTTTGGAGGATGCGGCTAGGAAGAGCGGGCCTACTGGTGAAGAAGTGCGGATATAAGACAGAGTCTCCATAACGGGTTGGAGAATAGCACGTCGGTTGGAGATTCTTTGAAATATGCGGCTTGGTGACGGGGATGATGGCCGAAATTGTCCATGGGACGCGGATGATGCAGACCAATCGTGCATGAGGTCCTTCCCTTCGGCTACGCTCAGGGTCAGGATGACAGAGCGAGTTGGATGACAGCACGGGTGGGCTGCGCAAGCCGAAAACAATAAAAAAGCCTCCGGTTTTCAGGGGGAGGCTTTCTCGGGGAAGGTACTGCTGGTACTACTTCTGCACTGCTTGATCCTGATTGGTGGTTGTGGTGGTGGTCGAAGCCAGTTGCTCCAGATTGTTCTTCAAGAGGCTAATTTCAACGCGTCCACCGGTAATACGCTTCGGCTTTTCACCGTCCGCTGTGGCGGTCGGAGCCGGGGCATTGCCCATTCCGACGAGGTAAATTCGGTAGATGGGAATGTCATGGTTCAGCGCTAGATAGCGAACGACCGACTCGGCCATCTTTTGCGAGTTGGCGATTGCCACCTGTCCGTGGCCGGAGGAGAAGCCCTGGACTTCGACGACATAGCCGCGCTGATCTTTCAGCGGGGTCGCCATCTCATCGAGAGCAGTCTTGGCGTTCTGGCTGAGGACGGTTTGTCCGGGCTTGAAGAGAATTTCGGTTTGAGTGGTGGCCTGGTACTGATCGATATTGGTTACCACTTGCTCGACCGTGGTCAGACGGGTATTAGCTTGCTGCGCGGTTTGCTGCGCGGCTTGCGCCTTGTTGCCGGCATCGATCGCGTGCTGATCGGCCTCGTTGGCCTTCGCGGAAGCGAGTTGAATTCCCTGCTGGGCGCGAGCGTCGGTATCTTTGATCGCCTTGGTGTTCGAGGCGGTCAGCTCATCGAGTTCGTTGATGCGGTCGCGGATCGGCTCGGTCTGACGGGCGACATATTTCTTGCGAGCGAATGGATTCACGCGTCCCCAGAAGCCCTCGCGGGTGTCCGGTTGCAGAGGATCTTTGCCAGTGGCGGTATCGGCCTTGGTGGTTGGCTGAGTCGACGACTGACTGGATGCCGTCGCAGGTTGAGTCTGGGTAGTGGAATTGTCTTGCGCAAATACCGGGATAGCGAGCATTGCGGCAAGCAGCAGACCGAAGATGGTGCGGTTTTTCATTTTAGACTTCCTCCAAGTGGGGAATGGGAGATCCACTCCGTTCGCCTTCCGGCGCGATTTAGATTGCGTCGTCACTACTAACAAGTCCGTCAGTTATTAGTTGGCAAACGCCGACGCAGCAGATGCCTCAAAAATCCGGTCATACTGCCTGACCTGCAATTCTATATAACAGTTAGCGTGCCAAATGCCCGGACAGGCGGCACGGAATGCAAGTGCTTTATTTTCATAGATATTCTATCCCATAGAGGCTTTGGGGCGCAGTTTAGTTGGCGGTAATTTTGGCGGGAACCGGTATAAAAACTGCGTGCAAGGGTTTGCTTCCGGGAGTAGGAAGCGGCGCTCAGGATTTAGATTGGGGGGCATGAGGTCCTTCGCTCCGCTCAGAGATGACAATACGTTTTAGCTGCTCAGTTTTAGGTGCAAGTTTTGGGCTGCGATGTTGCGGCATTACTCACGGCAATATTTCTCATATTGCTGATAGATGAAGGGGTCCGTCATGCCTGCGATGTAATCGCAGATTACTCGGGGGAGCGGTTCTTCGGCGGATTTTTCCCGGTAGTTGCGGGGTAGATCGTCGGGTTCTTCCATCCAGTGGGCAAAGAGTTCTCCGGTGATGCGCTCGGCATCTTCTTTTTCGGCTGCCAGGGCGGGGCTGTAGTAAAGATTTTCGTAGAGAAAATCTTTCAGGCGGCAACGCTCGGCTTCTACGGGCGGACTGAAGGCAGCGAGGCGATCTTGGTGGCGGCGAACGTCGTCGACGGAGTGCACGCCAGCTGCTTTCACGCGTTGCTCCGTGTTCGTGATCAGGTCGCCTACAAATCCGTCGAGAATGCTTTTTAGCGCTTCGTTGAAGACCAACTTTTCGGCGGCGTTTGGATAACGTTTTTTGGCATCGCGGAAATGCCGCGCGAAAAGATCCGCGCCGTCGGCGATTTGATCGACTGTGAGTAAGTGTGCTTCGTAGCCATCGTCTAGATCGGCGGTGCTGTAGGCGATCTCGTCGGTCAGATCGATAAGCTGCGCTTCGAGCGGGGGACGCTGGTCTAATAAGTACTCGGATAGTTCGGGATAATTTTTTTCATCGTAATCATGCGAGTGCTTGATGATGCCTTCGCGGACTTCGAAAGTGAGATTCAGTCCGCGGAAGGACGCGTAGCGAAGTTCGAAATCTTCGGCGATGCGGAGCGCGTGCAGATTGTGATCGAAGGAAAACCCGTGCTGACGCATGGCCGCGTCTAGGGCTTTTTCTCCGGAGTGTCCGAAGGGCGGATGGCCTAGATCGTGGGCCAAGGATAGTGTTTCCGCCAAGTCGATGTTCAACCCAAGTTGCTGGGCGATGGTGCGCGAGATCTGCGCGACTTCGATGGTGTGGGTGAGGCGGTTGCGAAAGTGATCGGAGTAGCGGCGGGTGAAGACCTGCGTTTTGGCCTCCAATCGGCGAAAGGCTCGCGCATGGACTACACGATCGCGGTCACGTTGATAATCGTTGCGGTAGGGGTGTGGCGGCTCGGGATGACGGCGTCCGCGGGAGTTTTCTACGCGAGCCGCATAGTCGGCGAGCATGAGAAGAGTTTAGCAGCGAACCTAGCGTTGTTGTGATCGCTGACGAGTGCCGAGCTGCGCTCGGCCTGGACCCTTCGACTCCGCTCAGGGCAGGCTCACGAGTCGCCCGTCCCCACACGGACAGATAGGGAAATTATTACTTTGCGCCCTCATCTTTGGCTAGGCGCATCTTGGCGGAATCCAGTTTCTTCTGCACTCGCGCCACTTCTATTGGATCGGTTTCCGCGGCAATGGTGCGGTTCCACTCGGTGAGCGCCCGCTCCCAGTTGGTCGCGGCCAGTTTCAGGCGGCCCGTCTTCTGGTACAGATCGCCAAGATGATCGTGGACGGTAGGATCAGTATTGATTTTCTGCGAAGCTTTCAGCAGGTTTTCTTCCGCCAGTTCATATTTTCCTAAACGGAAGTATGCCCAGCCGAGAGAATCGAGATAAGCGCCATTGGCGGGATCGAGATCTACTGCGCGCTTGATGTATCCAATCGCTTCTTCGAGCTTCGTGTTCTGGTCGGCTAACATGTAGCCCAGATAATTCAGCGCTGAAGCATGGTCGGGATCACTGGCCAGCACTTTCTTGAACTGTTCTTCCGCTTCGGGGTAGCGCTTCTCGCGCTCAAAAGTTGATCCGCGCAGGAACCAGACGTATTCTTTGTCGTCGGGCTTGGTTGAAAGTTGCTCGGCTTTGTCTAGCGACTGCTCGGCCTCAGGGAACCGGCGCAGCCGCGTGTACATCTGCGCCAGCGCGATGTAAACCGTACGATCGTCGGCGTCACCCTTCAACAGGGCATGAACATCTTTGAGCGCCTTGTCGGCCTCGCCCATATCCGCCTGCTGCGACGCCAAAACCATTTTCAGATCGCGGCTGGTGGGCAGCTTTTGGACTGCTTCTTTGGCGGCGTCGGTGGCCTTCTGCCATTCCTTGGCTTCGCGCCAGGTATCGATGATCTGCTGATAACCGCGCTCGATATTGTCGTCGCCGCCCAGGGCAACGATTTCGCGGAAGCTCTCGACGGCGCCCGGATTATTCCCCTGGTCGCGGTAGATCATGCCTAGTCTTTCGAGAAATACTGCCCGATTGCTCTTCTCACCATTCGAATACTTGCCGTCGGCTTTCTCTGATTTCTTCAGCAGGTCGCGCATGATCGGAATAGCTTCGTCATACCGACCCTGCGCCTGGTAGATGGCGGCGATGTTATAGGGAACTTCGACCGAATCCTGCACCATGGTCTCGGCTTTTTTCAAGTTTTCAAGCGCGAGATCGAATTTGCCTTGCTTGCGATAGATTTCCGCAATGCGAACGTAGGTCTGCGCGTCTTCTGGGTTCGCATCCGCGATCACTTTGTATTGTTCGAGCGCGGCATCGGATTGACCATCGTTCAGCAGGTTCTGCGCGAGGCCGCGAATCGCGTCCAGGTTGTCGCGGTCTAGTTCGATGGCGTGGCGATAAGCTTCGATTGCTTCTTTGTATTGCTTCTGTTGTTCGTAGGTATAACCAAGCGCCGAATAGAGCTTTGCCGAGCGCTGCGTGTTCGGCACAGAACTGAGCACCTGAGTGGCGCGTGCAGTATCACCGAGTTCGTTATAGAGATAGGCAAGGGTAGTGACTGCTTCTTCGGAATCCGGCTGCAGTTTTACAGCGGTCTTAAATTCGGTCTCCGCTTTTTGCAGATCGTTGTTTAAGCGATACAGGCGTCCCAGAAGCAAATGATCGTCCATGCTGTCGGGCTGCAAGCGGATGATCTGCTCATACTGTTCGATCGCCAGTTTCAATACGCTTTCCGAACCGTTGCCGGCCTGCATGTCGCCGAGCGAGCGCAGATAGATCCGTCCCAGCAGACGGCGGGCTTCGAGATTGTTCGGATTTTTCTTGATAATGTCTTGCGCTTCGACGACGGCATCGCGAATTCGGCCAGTCTTGGCATAGAGCTCGGCGAGACCGGATGTCAGATATGCGGAGGTCGGGTCCGCATCAATCGCGGCACGATATTCTTCAATCGCTTTATTGGCCAGTTCGCTGCGGCCGTAGGTGGCCACTTGTTCCTCATACATGTGCGCGAGGGTGAAGTGGTAGTAGGCGGCGGCACGGTCGGGAGTCTTCGCTTTGTCGTTCGTCTTGTCGGTCGATTGGGCACCCGCGGCAAGCGAATCCTTGGGGTGAGCGGGTTGACCTTGAGCGACCAAACATTGGGTCAGTAAAAAGGACCCCGAAAGAATTACGACTCTAATCCAAAACTGTTTTTTCATGAAGAAATCCTGCAACAACAAATAGCAACCCACATATCCCTTGGATGCTGATCCGCAGCCATCCGGATTTTCTTATTCTACCCTCGGCAGGCCATCCGGTGTCGAGAAAGCGCAGAGACAGAAGCCGGAGGTACAGGGGCTTTGGAGCCTATTGTCAAAGAAAGTAAAGATTGGCGTTTTGGGCTCAAACTTTGAGATTTAATGTCTGAAATGCCTCACTCCGGTGAAGATCATAGCCATCCCGAGACGGTCAGCGGCATCGATGACCTCTTGATCGCGCACAGAACCTCCCGGTTGGATGATGGCCGTTGCGCCAACTTTGGCAATTTCTTCGACACCGTCTGGGAAGGGAAAGAAGGCGTCGGACGCGGCTACTGTGCCTTTCAGGGGCAGTTGCGCCTTCATGGCTCCTAGTTTGCATGAATCGACGCGGCTCATTTGTCCGGCGCCGACGCCCACGGTTTGGCCGTCGCGAGCATACAGAATGGCGTTAGACTTTACGTGTTTGCAAACCTTCCACGCAAATACCAGGGCTCGCTTTTCGTCCGGAGTTGGCGTGCGCTTGGTAACAACTTTCAGATCGGCTTCAGTCAGCTCGCGCAGATCGGAATCCTGGACGAGCATGCCTCCCGAAATATTTTTTAAAACCCAGGGTTGCTGTCCGGTCGGAACCTCTACCAAACGGAGATTTTTCTTCGAGGCGAAGGCCGCTTTAGCTCCATCATCGAAGGCGGGAGCGGCGATTACTTCTAGAAATAATTTGGCCATTTCGGTTGCGGCTGCGGCATCGACCGGGCGATTCACTCCGATCACTCCGCCGAAGGCCGAGACTGGATCGCATTCCAGAGCGCGGACATAAGCCTCGGCTAGCGTCTTGCCGGTTGCGGTTCCGCAGGGATTGGTGTGTTTGATAATGGCGCAGACAGGCTCGTCGAACTCCTGCGCCAAATCCCAGGCGGCTTGCAGATCGACGATGTTGTTATAGGAGAGCTCTTTGCCTTGAACCTGTTTCGCGTTGGCCACACCTGCGCCTGATCTGTCCGAGTACATGGCGGCTTTCTGGTGCGGATTCTCTCCATAGCGCAGGTCTGCCACTTTTTGAAATGCCAGGCGCAAATTTTGGGGAAAGCCTTCTGCTGCGTGCAATTTGAAGTCGCTGCCGATCTGCTCCAGCGTCGATGCTATAGCGGAATCGTAGGCTGCCGTGATGGCGAATGCCTTCTGCGCCAGACGCCATTTCGTTTCGCGTGAAACCGCACCAGCTGAGCGCGCCATTTCGTCGGCGACTGCGGCGTAATCGGCGGGTGAGGTGACGACGGCAACGTCCTGAAAATTTTTGGCGGCGGAACGAATCATCGACGGGCCGCCGATATCGATGTTTTCGATCAACTCCTCGAAGTGCACGCCGGGCTTGGCGGCGGTCTTTTCGAAGGCATAGAGATTGACCACCACCATATCGATGGCGGGGATGCCGTGTTCGGCGACTGCGGCACGATGAGAGCCGTCTTCGCGGCGATGCAGAATGCCTCCGTGTACCTTCGGATGCAGCGTCTTGACGCGGCCGTCGAGCATTTCCGGAAATCCGGTCAGCTCGGAGATATCTTTCGCGGTGATGCCGGAGTCGCGCAGGATTTTGGCGGTGCCTCCGGTCGAGACCAGTTCGACGCCGAGAGCGGCCAGTTTGCGGGCGAAATCTATTAGGCCGGATTTATCGGTGACACTTAGAATGGCACGTTGAATTTTGGACACTGGACCCCTAGTGCAGATGAAAATTTGGCGAACAGAGATTTTAGCAGCTTGAGGTGGGTTCCCAACTAGAGACAAGTACATAGAGGTGCTTCGCTCAAGGATGACAGGTACTTTGAGAATTCTGGTCAGTGGGAGAATGCCTTGCTTCGTTCGGGATTGCGTGAGCGGGTAGGGGTCCTTCGACTATGCAAGACCTCCACTTCGTGGAGATCTTGCTCCGCTCAGGATGACATATCAGTGTGAAGTGGGAAGTTGCTAGGTTTTTGCTTTGGCTTTCAGCTTGACTTGTCCATCCTGCATTTCTACTGAGTAGACTACGGCGTCGCAACCGTGTTGCTTGCGAATTTCGCTGGTTTTTCTGCTGACGAACGCCGCGAAGGAGTCCAGGTTGCCGGAAACTTTCTCTCCCGATTTTTGCTTGGCTTCGGTTAGCGCTTTGTAGAGGGATTCGACCCGCTCGCGCTCGGCCGTCGTGCCCGAACACTGTACGGAGAAAGGCTGATCGGCTCCGTGAGCTTGGGCAGCCGCAGCTTCGGCGCTGTGACTGAGACCGTATGCTTGATGATGTTTCGATTCGTGTTCTGCACTGACGCGCACTCCCTGCACCGAGAGGATCGCATCGGCGGGGCGGCGATAGCCTTCCTCGCGAATTCGCGTTTTCTTGCGCCACAAGTCGCTTTGTACGGCATAGCGCTGCGCCATTTCGTTGTAACGGAAGCGCTGTGCAAAATTCATCCGCGCGCCATCGCTGAACTTGCGAATTAATGAGAGAACTTTCCATTCGACGTCGGCGGGCGGTCGTTTGGCTGGATTGTTGAAGAACATCTCATACTCGATCTTCAGCCGCCGAAGTTGCTGCTCGAGGAGATTCAGTTCTTCATCGGTGGTCACAAGGATTCCCCCGTCAACAGCTTAGCGTTGTGGTTGCGGGTTGACGAGGTTCCCGCTGGGCACGTCGGGGATGGTACGAAAGTAAGGGAGCGGCAGGTATCAGCCGTCAGCTCCCAGCCTGCAGGCAATACTGAGTTGAAAAAGGACTGAATTTACGGATGGCTGACTACTTACTTTGAACTGGACGCCATTTTCTTTACCATGGCTAGTACCAGCTTCCGGTCACTGTCGTTCAGATTTGTCGAGTAACGGCGCATCTGGCTCAGGAAACGGACTTCGTCATCGGAGAGCTGGGGCAAGCCTTTGTGGCCGTTGCTGTTGCCTTCGGCGAAGAATTGGGACAAGGCTAGATCCATTGCGCCGGCGATTTTCGCTAGAGTGTCGAGCGAAGGAATGGTGTGTCCGTTCTCAACCCGCGATAGGTAGCAGCGCAACAGGCCCGTGCGCTTTTCGATGTCACCCTGTGACATGTTGCGCTGGAGCCGGAAATTGCGGATGGTCTCGCCGATATTCATAGGTAAGTGACTAACGAAGTTTTAACAAAAGATGCTGTGCATAGTAACCAGAGCGGTACCTTCTGGCAAGTGGAAATTCTTTGCTCGTTAGAACGCGGGGATTTCGTCGGTGTTATTCGGGGGGATGCCTTGGGATCGAGCAAGCGGCGTATCTCGGGCATGAAGAAAAACTTGAACCACAGAGGACACGGGGACGCACACGGAGGCAAAAGTACCTCTGCGTTAGCTAGCGCTTTCTTACCCTCGGAGCCTGTTTCGGAGCTAGCTTCGGAATTCCGAATTCGCATACCATGCGCCTGAGGCCTTGATAGTGCGCTTTTGCGTCTGATAGTCCACGTAGGTGAGGCCGAAGCGTTGGCTGAAACCTTCGGCCCACTCGAAGTTATCCATCAGACTCCAAGCGTGGTAGCCACGGACATCGGCACCGTCGCGGATGGCGCGAGCTAATTCGGAAAGATAGCTTTGGTGGTAGGCGACGCGGCGGGCGTCGTTAATCTTTTTTTCTTCAACCTTTCTTTCGTTGTTCTCTTTCGCGGCGGTCTTTTTTTCGGCGAACTTATTTTCAGCGATTTTGCTTTCGACAAAAGGTCCGTCGTTGTAGGCGCAGCCGTTCTCGGTGATTTCGAGGACGGGGCGACCGTAGTCGCGCGTGATGCGCATAACCATCTCATACATGGACTGCGGCCACACTTCCCAGCCTTTGTCTGTTTTCGGACCTTTCTGGCCGCCTGACATACGGGCGGGTAGGAGCATTAAGCGGGCATCCGAAAGACGTTCGCTCAGCGTTGGCGCGGAGACCATTACTCGGTAGTAAAGATTCATACCGATAAAATCCAGCGGCGCGCGCACCAAGTCCATATCGTGTTGTTGAATTTTCATGAATACTGCGGGAGAAAAAGAAAATGCGTTGGGATAGCGGCCGCGCAGAGCTGGTTCGAGAAACCACACATTGACCATGCCGTGAGCACGTTCCGCGGCATGCTTATCCTCTTCGGAGTTGGTGACTGGCTCGCAGGGAGACATGCTGAAAGCGCTGCCTACACGAGACTTGGGGCAAATCGCTTTTATAGCGCGAAAGCCGGCGCCCTGCGCCAGATTCGCTACATGCGTACCTTTTAGAAAATCGATTATGCTACGCCTGCCGGGAGCGTGCGTGCCTTCGAGATATCCAAGGCTGAGGAAAGCCGCCGGCTCGTTAAGCAGCAGCCAGTCTTGCACGCGATCTCCTAGAGCTCGGGAGACGATTTCGGCGTGGTCGGCGAAGCGCGAGGCCAGATCGCGGTTGGTCCAGCCGCCGGCGTCCTCTAGTTTTTGCGGGAGATCCCAATGATAGAGAGTGAGCATGGGACGAATGTTGGCGGCCAGGAGCTCATCGACGAGCCGGCTATAGAAATCCAGACCTTTGGAGTTCGGCTTGCCGATTCCGTCTGCCTGGATGCGCGTCCATGCGACTGAAAAACGGTAGCTATTCAGATTTAGAGAACGCATCAGCGCCACGTCATCTCGATAGCGGTGGTAGTGATCGCAGGTGATGTCGCCGTTTGATCCATCTTTGATATTGCCGGGAGTGTGGGCGAAGCGATCCCATATGGACTCACCCTTGCCATCTTCATTCCATGCGCCTTCGATTTGAAACGCGGCCGTGGCTGCGCCCCAGTAGAAATTCTTCGGAAAACTTATTTGTGGTGAAGACGCTCTTGCGGCGCGTGCGAGCCAAGGCGTGAGCGCGGTGGCGGCCAGCGACTGCGACAGAGATTCCAGAAATTGGCGTCGAGTAACGATTACGGGGTCCCTTCAAAGAGCGGCCATAGCTGGTCGGATGTGACGCGATAGATGGCGTAGGCGCTGCCACCGTCGAAGGTTCGCCGGAAGAGCAATTCTCCACGGCCATCGCCGTCGGCGTCGACGGCGTCGATCAACTCCATGCGTGGCGCGATTTCTAGGTGGTGCGAGTCTGTTTGCGAGAAGAATAGCTTTTGTAGCTCGCCTTCGAGGTTGGTGCGAGCGATCAGAGTGATTTCTTTTGGCTCTATTTCCTTTGGCGCCGTTTCTCTGGATCCTGCTGAGCTTCCGGCTGCGCTTGTGACGAACGGCTGGGTCTTCGCGGAGAGCACCAGCACCGGCTCGTTCGAGTTGGAGAGATCAAAGATGCGCAAGCTGACATCTTCGAATGCAAGCTTCTGCGGCTTGGCGCTGGACTTACCAGAAGATTTACTTGCCGGCGACTTTTTGTTTCCTGGCTGAGCTTCTTTCGCCGCGGCATTTGCCTCTGCCTGAAGCTGCGTTGAGGCTAGATCAAGCATCTTGTTGCGATAGACGGCTTCCTCTGCCGGCTTTAGATCATAAATGTAGGGGCGCGGATCAGGCCCTCCGACATCGGAAATTGCCGGGATGACGACGATTTGCGGCGGGGATGCTACCGAGTTTTTTGCCGGCGCGTCTTTTCCTGTGCTCGATGACGTTCTCGAGACTGCGTTTGCCGATACTTCAGTTTGGGAATCGAACGTAGTGAAAGGCTCAGCGTGCTCGCTTGGATCCGGCTTGCCACGCCGCAGACGGGGCCGATTGGGATCTTCGATTGGCTCGTCTGACGACGACCGGGCTGGAGGAGCGGTTTTTGTGGGCTCGGGCGGTGGAGCCGATTTAGTCGCGTCCGGCGTCGCCGGCGTGCTTGAGGCTGGGGAGGTGGTCGGCGATGGTGTTGGAGCAGTTGCAGGTTTTTGCTGATCCTTTTTATCTTTATCCGTTTTATCTTTGTCTTTATCCGCGTCGGAGCTGCTATTGGAGTCCGCCGGTTGACGGCGGTGAAGTACAGGCGGCCCGTCCTTGTCGTCGTCTGCGATTACAGGTGTCGAATACTTCTTGTGTTTGTCTGGGACCCTCTCTCCCGCCGGAATCCAGGTACCTTCGGCAATCCAGACATGGTTGAGTTGTCCGGGTTGCGAAATTGTGAAGATGCCCTGCGAGACGCCGCTGCGAAAGCCTTCATAGACAATCCCAAAATCGAGGGCCATGGGGACCGGCGATGCTTTATACGAACCCGCATCGTAAAATTTTCCATCCACCATAATGGCGATGGGAGTGAAGCGAGCTTTCTTGCCAGTGGGCGAAAGCTGGACCAATCCCAAAGCGCGCGGCCCCTTGTCGACCGCCGCCTTGTGCCCGTAGTGCGTCAGAATTTGCGCTTCAAGCCGCGGACTGGCAAGTCCTACAGCGGCGGCGAAGGTGACGGCTAGCATCCCGTTGCGATATAACTTGCGAGGTAACCTGCGACGGAACCTGTTACGGAATGACGAGTGGCTAGGAGAAAATTCCATGGAAGTCAATGATAAATCCCCGGACTTCAGTACGACGGACGAGAATGGCAAAGAGGTTGCCCTGAAAGATTTCCGGGGAAAGACGGTGGTGCTTTATTTCTATCCCAAGGCAGATACGCCGGGATGCACCAAGGAAGCGTGCGAGTTTCGGGATACTTACTCCGCCATCAAAAAGACAGGCGTGGTTTTGCTTGGAATTTCGAAGGATACTGCGGCCTCGCAAAAGAAATTTCAGGAGAAATTCAGCTTGCCTTTCGGGTTGCTGGCCGATGCAGATAAGAAGATTGCCAATCTTTTTGGCGTGGTCAAAGAGAAGAACATGTACGGCAAGAAGGTGATGGGCATTGCGCGGACGACGTTTGTGATTGGTCCAGATGGCAAGATCAAGCACATTTTTAAGAACGTGAAGCCCGAAGGGCACGCGGAAGAAGTCTTGGCTTATTTGAAGAGCGCGGCCTGAGGAAGATGGTATGAATGTCCTTCAAGTGCTGGGATACATGAGGTCCTTCGCTTCGCTCAGGATGACAGCGTTTGGCGATTTGGGATGAAATCGCTGGGGCACGTTACTTCGCTGAAAGTGGAGTTCTATGATCGCGATCCGCGGCGGGTGGCACGGGCGCTTCTTGGTAAGTTGCTGGTTCGGAGGACTGCTGGCGGGGTTTTGGCGGGGCGAATTGTTGAGACCGAGGCGTATCTTGGGCAGGATGATCCGGCAGCGCACTCGGCGGCGGGGCGGACGGCGCGAAATGCGGTTCTCTTCGGGCCTCCTGGCATCGCGTACGTGTACTTTATCTATGGCAACCACTACTGCCTGAATGTTTCTTGCTTGCCTGATGGAGCGGCTGGCGGCGTGCTCTTTCGCGCTTTGGAACCGGTGGTTGGCGTTGAGCAGATGGCGGAGGCGCGAGGGATTGAGTTGACGAAGGATGTTGCGCTCAGGAAGATTTCTGAGCTCAGGAAAATTTCTTCGGGTCCCGGGCGGATGGCTGAAGCGCTGGACGTCACACGAGAACGGGACAATGGGAAGAGCCTGGTGAGTTCACGGTCGGATCTCCGCATTGTGGATGATGGATATCGGGTGCGGGGCGTAACGGTCACGCCTCGCATAGGGATTGTGAAGGCTGCCGAACGGCCGCTGCGTTACTTTGTTACGGGGAATCCGTTTGTTTCGGGGAAGAACGCCTAGATCCCTACCTCTCTGACTCTGCTGCTAGTCGAGCTGTATTCTCAGCATTCGGCTGACTTTCAATTTGGCCTTGTAATGCCGAGCTTGGGTCCCTTTCAGGGACACCTTGTCGCAGTGTGGTGAAAAGCCTGCTGCCGACACAAAAATGTCGTAAACGCCCGGTGGCAATTCCACTGAGAACTGCCCATCCGCTTTTGTAGTGGCAATCTCATCTTCCTTTATCCCAACATTTTCTTTGATACTGTCCAATCCAACTGCGTCCCAATGAATGATTACCCGAGCATTCTGTACCGCCGCACCCATGTTATCGACTAGAGTGCCTGTGAGCGTAGCAGCTCTGGCAGAAATTGTTGTTAGCAGGATGAGCCAAAACCATCGAGTGCAGTTCATCATGATGGATCAACCTCGATCTAGCGTAATTTGTCGTACTCCGCGTGAGCCTGCTTCAGGACGGGCACATCCGGGTCGGCATCTTTCCAGAAGGCGAAGAAATCCTGATAGGCTGTCCGGGCTTTGGCGTTGTCTCCCTGTTGGGCATAGGCGCGCGCAGCTCCGAGGCGCGCCAGAACATATAACGGGCTGGCGGGAGCTAGTCCGCGATGGTCGGCGATCTTCTGATACTCGGCTAGCGCCTTGGCTGGATCGTGCAGATCGAGATAGGCCTCTCCGCGCAGGTAAAAGACCCAGAAGTCCACTGGTGCAGTCGGACCTCCTCCTAGTTCGAAAAGCCTTGCTGGCTCCAGCGCTTCAATCGCCTTTGCCGGCTGTTTGCGTTGCAGTTCGACGCCGGCGCGAGCAACGGCCAGCAGGCCTTTATTGAGCACTGCATTGTTCGGATCTTGCTTTGCGAGATCGGCGATCAATTTTTCCGCGCGGCTGGTATCGCCGGTGCGGGCCAGGGTGAGGGCTGCCTGGGCCTGGAGGAACGTATCGTCCGACAAGGCGAGTGCAGCTTGCGTCTGGCGGCGTGCCTCTTCTGTATTTCCTAATTCAGCCTCGAACGAGCCTTCAATCACGCGTGCGCCGGCTGCAAAATCTTTGTTCTGCTCTGACTTCTGCACAATGGTGTCTGACACCTGACGCCCTTCGCGCACTCTCCCCTGGAAATACTTGGTGTCGGCGACGAGCGTTAAGATATATGGCTCGTCTCCGGCGCCGATGATGCTATCGAGCGAGTGCTGCATCGTGGCCTGATCGCCGCGGATAAAGGCCAGCTGGTAGGCGATCTGTTGTGTCGAGGACGATTCCGTCTTTTGCAGCACTGCCTGATCGAGTATGGCCCGGGCTTCGTCATAACGGCCAAGTCCCATGTAGGCTCCGGCGACATTTTGGTAGGCAAAAACGTCTTTGGCGTCGATTTGCATTGCCTGCTGCGCATTTGCCAAAGCTTTGTCTATCCTCCCAGTGGCACTGTAAAGCAGCGCCAGGTTGTCATCGGGAACGTTGTCGCGAGGATAGGCCTGTTTCCACTGCTCATAGATCTCGGCTGCTTTATCTAAGTCGCCGATGGTGTCGTAATAGTGGGCGGAGATATAAAGATTCTCGCGTTCACTCGCTCTTTCCCTGAGATCGAAGGCCTTGTGCAGCGCTTCTATGCTCTGGGTTCGGGCTCCCAGGTTGAAGTAGACGACGCCCAGCGTTCCATAGGCCATGGCGAAATTGGGATCGAGTTCGACCGCGCGCTTGAGATGCGGGACGGCGGGAGCATCATGCAAATTCGTATGCTCGGCATGCCCGAGGCTATAGGCCTGTAAGGCTTCGAGCGACGAAGTCGTGGCCTGCTCGAGTGGCTTGGCGAATTGCTGCACGGAGCCGAGTGATTCTCCTAGTTTGGCGCGTAGTGATGAGGCTCCGGTATCGATCGCCTTGAGGACTTGCTCTTTGCTGGCGGCCTCGACCTGCTCGCGGGCCAGCGAGTCTCCGGTTTGAGCGTTGATGGCGGAGAGCGTGATTACGTATGAACTGCCGAGGCCGGAGATGGAGCCATCCAGCACGGCTTTGGCTCCTTCGCGCATGGCGATCTCACGGGCAACGTCGCTGGTGATGCGCTCGCCTGGCTGGCGTCCCATGAAGCCCAGCGCCTCGCGGATGCGGGACTCGGGCAAAATATTCAGAAAGGGCGACTGCTCGAGTTGGACGGCGAGCGCTTGCTTCAGAGTTCCATCAAACACGGGATCGCCGGTTGTGTTGACGAAATCGGCGAGCACCACGGTATCTTTTTCAGTGAGCGTGGTCGTGTGACGGGAGCGGAGGAATAAACCTCCGCCGATGAGAGCGGCGATTAGCACAGCCGCGACGACGGCCGGAATTGTCCAAGACTTCTTCTTGGCTGCATGAACGGTTTCGCTTGCAGGCGAGATAACACCGGATGAACTCGCGGGAAGCACAGCGCCGGAACCTGGCGTGGCAACTTGCGCTGCGGGCCGTGATCCCGAAGATTCGTGAACCGCAGCCGCTACCGAGCCCGAACTTGCAGCGACGGCGCGTCCCGTATCGGTGTCGCGCTTCAGACGTTGTAGATCGGCGCGAATATCTGCCGCGTGCTGGTAGCGCAGATTGCGATCCTTTTCCAACGCCTTGTTGACGATGTCTTCGAGCTTGGGCGGCAGGTCGGGATTCAGACGAATCGGCGAAACCGGCGCTCGATCGAGGATTGCCTGAAAAATCAACGCAGTCGTGTCCCCACGGAACGGCACGACACCGGTTGCCATTTCATAGAGCACGGCTCCGAAAGAGAACAGGTCGGTGCGCGGATCCAGTTCTTTGCCCCGCGCCTGCTCCGGAGACATGTAGGCGACGGTCCCAATCGCGGACCCGGCGCTGGTCAAGTGCTCCTCGGCGATAGTGGCTTCCGCGGTCGCGCCTGAGGGTTCCGCTGATCGAGTTGGCGACGAAGTGACTTTGGCCAGGCCGAAGTCGAGAATCTTCGCGTGTCCACGCTTGGTGACAAAAATATTTGCCGGCTTAATGTCGCGATGGACGATACCCTGCGCGTGGGCTGCGTCGAGGGCGTCGGCAATTTCGATGCCTAGAGAAAGTAGGGTGTCCAGTTCAAGGGGGCGGTTGCCGATGGCATGTTTCAGCGTAGCACCGTCAAGGTACTCCATGACGATGAAGGCCTTGCCGTCCTGCTCCCCAATGTCGTAGATGGTGCAGATGTTCGGATGATTGAGAGCTGACGCGGCTTTGGCCTCGCGCCGGAATCGCTCGAGGGCCTGCCGGTCCTGGGCTACATCTTCGGGGAGAAATTTTAGTGCAACGAAGCGGTCGAGCCGAGTGTCTTCGGCTTTGTAAACGACGCCCATGCCGCCGCCGCCGAGTTTTTCGACAATGCGGTAATGCGAGACAATCTCGCCAACCATTCTCCCCCCAGCACTGGGCTGAAATCTTACGGTTGGCTATGGGGCAAGTCAACCGTTTGAATTGCGGCGGGGTCGGGGGCGTCTAGAAGCGATTTTTTCGCTAGAATTCAAGCTGTGTACTTTCGGTCAGGTATCTTTCGAGTCAGCACTCAAAAGGATTAACCGTAAATGAGATTCTTACGTTCTCTTACTTTAGCGATTTTACTGGTATCCGTTTTTTTTTATTTCACGAACGATCGCCATGGGCGGCTCAATTCCGCAAAATGGGTTAGTCATCCGCAGCATGTTGAAATTACCGAAGCGGCCAGCAGCGAAGCATTCGACGCCGAAGAGCAGAACAATATCAGCGTTTACCATAAGAACATCGCGTCGGTCGTCAACATCACCTCGCGTGTTATGACCTTCGATTTCTTCTATGGCCTCGTACCGCAGGAAGGTCAGGGCTCGGGTTTCATTATCGACAAAGAAGGGCACATCCTCACCAATTATCACGTCATCGCCGACGCACGTCAGGTTGAAGTCACGATGCACGATCGCAAGAAATATAAAGCCACCATCGTCGGCACCGATAAGTCGCATGACTTGGCAATAGTGCAAATCAAGGCACCGGGCCTGCAACCGATGACGCTCGGCGATTCGACCAATCTGCAAGTCGGCCAAAAAGTTTATGCGATCGGCAATCCCTTCGGTCTTGCTGGAACTCTAACGCGCGGCATCGTCAGTTCCATCCGCCAGGTACAGGAGCCCGATGGCTTGGTCATTGACGAAGCCATCCAAACCGACGCCGCCATTAATCCGGGCAACTCCGGTGGCCCGCTGCTCAACTGGCACGGCGAAGTCATCGGTATCAACACAATGATTGCGTCCAGCGTTGGACAAAGCGCCGGGATCGGCTTCGCCATCCCCATTAACACCGCCAAGGCCGTCGTCAACGATCTCGTCACGCTCGGACGGGTACGCCGTCCCGCGCTCGGAGTTCGCACCATCCCCATCGATTCCGAAATTGCCGAAGAACTTGGTCTCGCCGCCGACTACGGACTGCTTATCGTGCAAGCCGTGCCCGGTGGGTCCGCCGACCGCGCTGGATTGCGCGGCGGGACCGAGCGAGCTTATCTTGGCAATTTCCCGATCATGGTTGGAGGAGATTTGATCGTCGCCATTGATGGAGAGAAAGTCGATGGCCAGCAAGTAATCGACCACGTCATGAACAGACACCGTGCCGGGGACACAGTTAAGGTGACGATTTTTAGGGGGAAGAAACAGCTGGAGGTGTCTGTGCTGCTTGGGGAAGCTAGAGACCAGGTGTAGGCATTACATATCTCGACGTAGACTCCCCTAGCGCCATCATTTCTCGAATGCCTGACATCGAATGGCTACGCAAACTTTGCCTCTCGCTCCCTGACGCAACCGAAAATCTTCAGTGGGTGAGACGCTGTGCTTCAAAGTTCGCGGCAAGCTATTCGCAACCGTGCACCTCTCCGAAGGCAAACTCGCGCCCATCGTCTTCAAATCCGCTCCCGAGAAATTTCACGAGTTGGTCGAAATCGAAGGCATCTCTCCCGCACCGTATGTCGGTCGCTACAAATGGGTTCTTCTGGCGAACTCAAACGTTTTGCCATCCGATGAACTCGAAGCTCTCATTCGCCGATCGTACGACCTAGTCGTCGCGAAAGCACCCAAGAAGAAAACCGCACGCAAGAAAGTGGCAAGCACGCGGCGAAAGAAGTAAGAGGGTTTCCTTTTTCTCTCTTCTACTGTGTCTCGTGTGGCAAAGATTCCTTTCGGCATGCTCCGCGTGGCGGCAGCCAACCGGTTTGACTCTACCCAACCCGCTGGACTAGCCTCAAATGTTTGCAGCCTCAATTCATGCTAATTCAACAGAGTCCTCGAATACGTTCTTTAGCCCGCCTCTTGATCCTCTGCAGTCTGTGCGTTCCGCTCGTCACCACCGTCGCCGCGGCGCCACTGCGACCGACGCACGCTTCGCACGCCATGGTGACCAGCGTCCACGAGCTCGCATCGCACGCAGGAGTCGAGATGCTGCGCGCGGGAGGCAATGCCGTGGACGCTGCTGTGGCTACTGGTTTCGCGCTGGCTGTCGTTCATCCGCAGGCGGGAAATATCGGCGGGGGCGGCTTCATGCTTCTCCGTACTACTGAGGGGAAGGATCATTTCATCGACTTCCGCGAAAAAGCGCCGGCTGCAGCTACGGAGAAGATGTATCTTGACGCTCAGGGCAACGTCATCAAAGACTCCAGCCTCGTCGGATATAAATCCGTAGGTGTTCCCGGCTCCGTGGCAGGCCTTGTTTACGCGGAAAAACAATATGGCAAGCTATCGATTGAGAAAGTAATGGCTCCGGCGATCAAGCTTGCGCGTGATGGATTTCCGCTGGCTTACGAAGACACGCAAGATTTGAAAAGAGATGAGTACTTGGCACAGTTTCCTGAATCCAAACGCATTTTCCTGCGCGATGGCAACTTCTACGAGCGAGGGGAGATTTTCAAACAGCCTGAACTCGCCCGTACTCTGGAACGGCTGGCCAAGGATCCTGACGATTTTTATCATGGGGCGATGGGCCGCGAATTGGCGGCCGCCATTCACAAGGGCGGTGGCCTGGTTACCGCTGAAGACCTCGCCGCTTATGAAGTGAAAGAGCGTGAGCCGGTTCGCGGATCGTATCGCGGATACGACGTCATTAGTGCTCCGCCGCCGTCTTCGGGCGGAGTCGCACTTGTCGAGATTCTCAATATTCTTGAAGGCTTCGACCTGGCTAAATTGGGCAATCGGTCTGGCGATGCTATACATCTTGAGGTGGAGGCATTTCGCCGCGCTTTTTACGATCGGGCGGAATTTATGGGCGATCCGGATTTCGCCAAGGTTCCGGTGGCGCAGCTGATTGATAAAAAGTATGCAGCGGCCTGGCGTGAGTCCATCGACCCGAACCAGGCGAGCCTAAGCCAGACCCTGAAACGCCCGCCGATTTTCAATGAGCTGGAGCGCGAGGCTCAACTGCGATCGACCACCATTCGCGAGCCGGAAAACACAACTCATTATTCCGTGGTCGACGCCGAAGGCAACGCGGTTTCTGTAACCACTACGCTCAACGATTCCTTTGGCTCGCGCGTCACGGCTGAGGGTCTGGGCTTCTTGCTTAACGATGAGATGGACGATTTCACTTCCAAGCCAGGCGTTCCTAATGGCTATGGACTGATTCAAGGGCCAGCTAATGCGATTGGTCCGGGTAAGCGTCCGCTATCGGCTATGACGCCGACTATTGTGTTGAAAGATGGCAAACTGTTTCTGGTTCTTGGTTCGCCCGGCGGCCCTACTATCATCACTACTGTTGCTAACGTCCTGATCGGTGTTGTTGATTTCTCACTCGACATTCAGGAGGCGGTGAACGCGCCGCGGTTTCATCATCAGTGGCTCCCCGATCAGATTATGGTCGAAGATCGGCTCTCTCCCGATACAATGAATATTCTGCGTTCGAAGGGGCACAAGCTGACCGTAAGACATTTTTGGGGAGATGCCGAGTGCATCATGATTGATCCCAAAACGGGCGAACGGCTCGCCGGTGCTGATGGACGCAATAACGGGAAGGCGGTAGGTTACTGATGCAGAGGGCGGTATCGACATACGTCTACGTAAAGGAACGGCTGCATCCGGGCTTGCTCGATGAGTTGGTGAAGGCGGGAGCCCAGGCGATTGAAATTTTCGCCGCACGCCAGCACTTTGACTATGCCAATCGCAAACAGCATGTGCGCGAAATCGCGGATTGGTTCAAGTCTACGGGCATTCCGCTGAATTCTGTGCATGCTCCTTTGTACTCCGACTATGATTGGGGCCGTGCCGGTTCTCCACCTGTCAACATTGCGTCCACCGACCGCGCAGGTCGCATCGACGCCATGGACGAGATCAAGCGCGCCTTGGAAATCGCCGAGCAAATTCCGTTTCGCTTTCTCGTCCAGCACATCGGTACTCCCAACGAAGCCTTCGACGAAAAGAAATTCGAAGCTGCCATGACTTCCGTCGAGCACCTGCGCGCCTTTGCCAAGCCACTTGGCGTCAGAGTGCTGGTCGAAAATATTCCTAATGAGTTGTCCACGCCCGATCGACTGGTCGAGTTCATCAAGACAATGCATTTCGACGACATCGGAGTCTGTTTCGATTGCGGTCATGCCCACATGATGAACGGGATCGCCGAGGGCTTTGCGACATTGAAGAACCACATTTGTTCGACTCACATCCACGATAACCACAAAGACAAAGACACGCATCTGTGGCCGGGCAATGGATCGATCGACTGGAAGCAGACCATGGAATTGCTACGCACAGCTCCGCTAAAGCCGCCCCTGTTGCTCGAAATCGACGGCGAAGAAAAAAAGAACCCGAGCGAGGAAGTGATTTCAACCTTCCAAAAGCTGGAAGACTCGTAGGGCTAGGTCAGAGGTTAGAGGTCAGATTGCAGAGATTAATTCCAGACGCTAGCCCTCCAAGTTTTACCTTTGCAATCTGCCTCTTCACTCAAATCTTTGCAAATTGCACAGCGCAGGCACCCAAATCTTATGTCCTCACCCATCAGCACCATTGCAGAGATCGGCAAGCACGAAGGCCAGTCCGTCACCATCCGGGGATGGCTCTATAACCTTCGCGAAAGCGGCAAACTGCTTTTTCCGCAATTTCGCGACGGCTCCGGCGTGATCCAAGGAGTCGTTCCTAAGAACGCTGTTGCGCCCGAAATCTTCGACGCCATCAAAGGCCTGACGCAGGAATCGAGCGTCATCGTCGAAGGCAAAGTGCGCGCCGATAAGCGCGCTCCTGGCGGGTATGAACTCGATGTTTCGAATGTCGAGGTCGTGCAGCGCGTACCCGAATCGACCCCCTATCCCATCACTCCCAAAGAACACGGGGTTGATTTCTTAATGGAGCACCGGCATCTCTGGCTGCGATCGCAACGCCAGGCTGCCATCCTTCGAGTACGTGCTGAGATCATTCGGGCGGCACGCGACTTTTTTGACAGCAATGGATTCACGCTCACCGATCCGCCTATTTTGACGCCTGCCGCATGCGAAGGAACGTCCACGCTTTTTCCCGTCGACTATTTCGAAGAGCAGGCTTACCTCACGCAATCGGGCCAGCTCTACATTGAAGCAACTGCGATGGCGCTGGGCAAGGTGTATTCGTTCGGTCCAACCTTCCGCGCGGAGAAGTCGAAGACGCGTCGTCATCTCACCGAATTCTGGATGGTCGAACCCGAAGTTGCCTACGGAACGCTTGACGATCTCATGGAACTCGCCGAAGGCTTGCTTACCTTCCTGGTTAAGCGATGTCTCGAACGCCGTCGATCCGATCTCGCGACCATCGGGCGCGATCTTGCGAAGCTAGAGGCAATTGCCGCGCCTTTTCCACGCATCGCCTATGACCAAGCCGTCCAGAAATTGCAGGAAGGTTATGCTGAAGGCAAGCTGGAAAACAAATTCGAATGGGGTGGGGATTTGGGCTCCCCAGACGAAACCTATCTGTCATCGCTCTATGATCGGCCCGTCATGGTGCACCGTTATCCCGCCAGCGTAAAGGCGTTTTACATGGAACCTGATCCCGAGCGTCCTGAGCTTGCTCTTTGCGTTGACGTGTTGGCGCCCGAAGGTTACGGCGAAATCATCGGTGGATCTCAGCGCATGGCCTCGCACGATTTGCTCCTGCAACGTATTCACGAGCACAATCTGCCCGAAGAAGCCTTCAAATGGTATCTTGATCTCCGCAAATACGGCAGCGTTCCTCACTCTGGCTTCGGCATGGGCATCGAGAGAGCCGTAGCCTGGATCTGCGGCCTGGAGCATGTGCGCGAGACTATTCCGTTCCCGCGTATGTTGCATAGGCTGTACCCGTAGGATTAGGAAGCATATGCCTCTACGAAATACGGCCTATAGCAGCATCACTCCTCGGCAGATACGCGTGATTGGCGTTCCCCTTGATCTTGGACAGTCTCGCCGTGGGGTTGACATGGGTCCTTCGGCAGTTCGCGTGGCTGGATTGGAGGCTCGACTGGAGGGCATCGGCCACATTGTTGAAGATGGCGGCAACGTTGCTGTCGCTATCCCTGAGCAGAAGAAGGAAGGTGCGGCCAATTCCAAATATCTTAAGGAAATCACTGCTACTTGCACTAAGAGCGCCGACCTTGTGTTGAAGACGCTTGAAGCGGGGAAGGTTCCGCTGATCTTGGGCGGCGATCATTCTGTGGCAGCGGGTACGGTTTCGGGAGTGGCTGAGTTTTACCGGCGCAAAAATCAGAAAATTGGCTTGCTCTGGATTGACGCACACACCGACATGAATACTCCGGATTCTTCTCCGAGCGGCAACGTGCATGGCATGCCGCTCGCCGCGCTCATGGGACTCGGTCCCGCTGAACTTGGCAATATCTATGACTTCTCGCCCAAGGTAAGACCAGAGAACTGTGTGCTCATCGGCATCCGCGACGTTGACAACTTCGAAAAAGAGAACATACGCAAAGCCGGAGTCGAAGTCTTCACCATGCGCGACATCGATGAACGCGGTATGCGAGCTGTGATGGAAGAGGCGCTACGCATGGCCGGACAGGACACTGTTGGCTATCACGTTTCACTCGATATGGATTGGATTGACCCTGAGGATGCGCCCGGCGTCGGCACACCGGTCTGGGGCGGCGCGACCTATCGGGAGGCTCATCTGGCTATGGAAATCATCGCTGACCACGGACGCATGCTGAGTATGGAAATCGTGGAAGTGAATCCCGTCATCGATGAACACAACCAGACCGCCGATTTAGCGGTTGAGTTGGCGCTCTCGGCGTTTGGTAAGAAAATACTTTAGTGCTCATCTTTTTTATTAGGTTCTTAATCTAAGTAGCCTGCTCAGTGGGTGGGCAATCGATGGCTCGTCGGCTTTGTGGGGAAAACCCCTAGCTTCACGCGGCGGTGGAATCCCACGTCTCAAACGCGAGGCGTGGGGCACCCCGGCACGTCCTTCCCCTTCGACAGCGCTCAGGGTCAGGATGACAATTTCACAAAACGTCGAACGAGAACCTGCGGCTTACTGCACGTCGGAAACTTTCCCGTTCAGAAACGTGACCTTGATGTCTTTGTAGACATAAATCTGTTTGGTGCCAAGATTGATCTTTTTGTCCGGCTGGCCGATTGCGGCTATGACTTGGTCGGGGGTTTGCCCTTTTTCTATCTGCTGAGGCTCGGCCGGAGGGGCTTGTTGTTGCGGTTGCGCTGCGCCCTGGTCGCCGCCTCCTTGCTGGTTGTTCCCTTGCTGGTCGTTACCACTACCATTGCCGCCCTGCTGACCATTGTTGTTGGCGCTTTGATCACCGCTGCTGCTGTCATCGATGGCGAGGAGTCCGCCGATCGTATCTTCCACCTGGCCTGCGCTGGCAGTTGCAAGCGACCCTTTGGCGAACTGGAAAATCACGTCGGCCTTATTGAACGTGGTGGGACTGGTGTTGTTACAAGAATCGCAGGCAACGATGCTGATCTCTACCTGATCTTTGGGGAGATTGACGACGACCTTCGATGGATATACTTTCGTTCCCGTCTGGAACAACGATGTGGTCTGCTGCTTCCCAAGTTTCCCCAAGAGGCCGCCTCTTGCCTGCATCATGACGTTGTTGGGAGAGTGCACAGCTCCGTCCTGATAGTGAGTGGCTACGGGCGCATCTGCGTAAGGCACACTGAGGATGCCACCCTTCTTGATGTTCAAGACGGTGCCCGCCTCCACTACGGCAGCTCCGTTCGAATCGGCACCCATCTTGACGAGCTTGTATTGCGCCGCTAGCTGGTCCTGCAGAGAAACCTGGGCGCTGGCCATCGACACCAGTAAAATCGTGGCCGCTAAAAGCACAATTCCTGGAATTAGATCGTGGAATTTCCGCGACATGGTAAAACCCTCCGGTTTAGTTTCGCCAGACTTTGTTAGCTGCGGCGAAGTTCGTTGCGGCGAACTAAAGATGCCTCGCTTCGCTCGGGATGACAATCAAAAATGACAATCGAATTGGATGACACTCAAATTGGAGACATTCAAATTGGAGAAGGGAGCGTCGTACTCCGACGCTCCCTATGGTTCAGTGATCGGTGAAACCGGCTTTTACAAGCGTCGGGCTACTGCCCGCCACCACCGGAAGCGGCTTCTTGCTTAACCTCTGCTTCGGTCTGGTCGGCCGCCTGCTGTTGGTCTTCCAGAGTCTTGGCAGCTGTTGTGTCAGGTGGAGGAGGTGGCACGTCCGAGGGCACGGTGCCTGCATCAGGAGCCTTCGGAATACCGCCCGTACCCTGCTTTTTTGCCAATTCGCCCAAGCCGTTGTTGAGCTGCTCGTCGAAGTGGTTTTGCATCTCCTGCAAGTCGTCGACCTTGACTGCTACAGTCTGTCCGGCCGCACAGTCTGACTTCTTGCTGGCAGAGACGCTGGCGTTTACCATGTTGTCGGCATCCGGAGTGTCGGTGAGACGCATGATGACATCACCTTGCGTCAGGCCGCATTCCTGTCCATTGGCGACTACAGAAAGGTCGCTGTCGACCACAAAAGTGCGCCTTGCGGGATCGAGTGCTGGAGGAACCTGGTCGGTGCTGGCTGCTGCCGGTGCTGCTCCGCCTCCGCCGCCGGAACCGCCACTGTTGTTCTGTGCTTGCGACTGCTGCGCCGCCAACTGGGCTTTGACTTCATCGGCGATCGCCTGTTTGACCTCAGGAGTGAGAGCTACCTGACCCGAAGCCGGAGCCGGAGGAGGCGCATCGCCACCACCGCCGCCATCGCCGGCAGCGACGTCAGCATTTGCCTCCGCCTGCGCTGCATACGCTGCCTGCAAGTTCGCGGCAATCAGGTAGTCCGTAAGCCAGAACGCTGGCCCGGCGTAAACCGGATACGGATTCCACCATCCCGCGTAGAAACCCCACCACGGCGCGCCTCCCCATCCCCAGGCCCCGACACCCCAGTAGACTGGAGCGGCCCACGGGTTATACGCCCAACCATAAAAGCCTGGGTGATACCAGACGCCGGGATAGTAGCCGTAATAGGCGTGTCCATGCCAATTGTAACCGCGATAGACACCGCTATAGTAATGGCCGCCGCGATAGTACGTGCGCGAATAATAGGCGTGGCCACCACGGTTGACATAGGCGCGCTGCACGTATCCGCCATGACGACCGGTGTTCACGACACGCGCTCCATTGTGCATACCAACCACCGTGCGCCCGCCATGGACTCCATGATTGATCTGCATACCGTTGCGGTTGACCGAGCGAATCGACCCATTACTGCGGACGTTCGCCGATCCTCCACCTTTCAGGGAAACGTTCCTACTTCCAGCGGGTGAATGTGCACCGGCACCACCTCGGTTGCCGGCGTTCGCTGCGCCACCTCTATTGCCAGCGTTGGCTGCACCACCCCGGTTGCCGGCTGCCGCTCCTCCGCGGTTGCCATTGTTGCCACCTGCCGCTCCACCTCGGTTGGCGTTTGTGGTGCCGCCGCGGTTGCCGCTGTTACTGCCAGCCGCTCCACCACGGTTTGTATTTGCGGCTCCCCCTCGGTTGGCGTTCGCGGCTCCGCCGGGACCACGGTTGTTCGAGCCTGCGGTGCCGCGGTTCGCATTGCTTGCGCCTCCTCGGTTGGTTTGCGCGCTGCCACCGGGTCCACGATTGTTCGAAGCGCCACCGGCGGGATGGGCATTAGAATTCCCGGACGGGTGCTGCGCTGGGGCCGAATGCTGCGCCGGGGCTGCATGAGCCGCTGGGGCTGGATGCGAGGCCGGTGCTGAAGCTTTTGGCGGACCACCAGCGGAAGCTACAGCGGCCGAGATAAGAAGAACCAGCAATACGGACCATTTCGGCAGGACGTTCTTTCCTTGGTAACTCGAATTCATAGCCACTCCTGTGAGATATGAAGCTCTTAACCTATAAACCCAATAGCCAGAAATATACTCGGCAAGACTAGAAGTTTCCTTGGCCTGCGATCCCGCTCATGGGTTGCATCGAAGAGAGCTTCTGGGTCCGAGTGCCATGGGGGAAGGGCCGGGCACCGGCCTTTCGAAGTCCCGACAATTTCACACCGGTTTCGTCGCTATGTCAAGCAAACTGCTGCCAATTTTACATTTGCAGGGTTAACGAATCGAAGTCTCGATTGGAAGCTCCGATCTGTGGATGCTTACTATCTGTTGACTACTTGTTTACGCTGGGCTGACAACAACTTCCTCCCTGGCCTCGTAAGCTGCCTTTCAGTGGCAGGAACAATTCGTTCCAACAAAATGCTCTGTGGATTTGCCAGCCTCCTGATTGTGGGAACGCTGCTGGTTTCGACAGGATGCGGCAGTTCAGGCAGTTCCAGCCAGATGAATCCGGCGACGGCGTCCATCGTGGTCACGGCGCAATCTGGAGCAACCACCCAGATGGCTACGATTAACCTCACCGTGCAATAAAAACGGCGCGGTGAAAGGGTTGCGTCTCGATCGACACCGGGGGCAGGTCGATCGAGAGGGGCGTGCCGAGAGGAGCGGAGCCATCGTGGCTCCGCTTTTCTTTTGGCGAGGCGCCTATTGTCAATCCGCCCGCAGAGCTTTTATGGGATCGATGGCAGCAGCTTTCCCCGCCGGGAACAATGAAGACGCCAAAGCTAGCAACAAGACGCCTACCGAGGCAAGAGCCAGCACCAGCGGATCGAACGGACTGATACCGAACAGGAACGGACGCAGCAGATGCGAAGCGGCTGCGGCACCCAGCAATCCTGTGGCGCAACCTGCCATTGCGAGTTTGGCTGCGGAGGTAAGGACGAGACCCAGAATTCCCGACCGTTGCGAGCCTAAGGCAATGCGGATTGCCATTTCATGAACGCGCAGAGCCGTCGAGAACGCGATGACGCTGTAGATACCCAGTGCCGCCAGCAACACGGCCATAATGGCAAAGGCGGAGATGAGCGCGGTGTTGAAGCGGCGCGGGGCTTCGCTACCAGAAACCGCTCGCTCCATGCTTTGTAATTGAGCAAGCGGTAATTGAGGATCAATCGCGTGGACCGTGGCGCGGAGAACATTTGCCATCTGCTCGGGTGGCATCGCTGTGCGTAGTGCGATGTAACCTCCGTTGCCATTCAGATCCGTTGGCAAAGCCAAAGGTCCTATGGATTTTTCAAACTGCTCGACTGGCTGATAGACCTGTTCTCTGGTGGGCGAGTCGGGCGATTGCTGCTTCGCGTCTGCAACTTCGCCCACGATCGTCATCCAGAGTGTGGGTTTTTCGAGTGGACCGAGGCGCAAACGCTTCCCGATCGGATCCGAATCTGGCCAGTAATGCTCGGCGAGCTTGTGGTTCACGATCGCGACTAGTTGCGAGCTCGGAGCGTCCGCGGATGTAAAGAAACGGCCGCGCAGCAATGGAATTCCCAGGGCTTGGAGATAGTCGCCATGCACCATCACCAACGTCGCGAGGTTCAGGTTGGAGCCGGCTGGGGAGACATAGCCTTCGCCGACGAAATCGCTATAGCCAACGCGACCCGAAGCGGGTAGAGATGACGTGAGCCCGACAGACTTCACGCCGGGAAGCTGCCCCACGCGGCGAATCAATTCGTTATTGAATTCATCTACCCTCGTTTGCGTTGCGTACTGTTTCTGCGGCAACGAGAAAGAGGCGGTAAGAAGATGATCGGGGCGGAAGCCAAGATCGACGGCACGCATCTTCTGAAAACTCCGCAACAGTAAACCGGAAGCGACGAGCAGCACCAGCACGACGGCGATTTCTCCAACTACTAACCCTGAGCGCAGCCGCGCGTGGCCGCTTCCGGCCGCGCCGGTGCGCCCACCTCCTTTGAGAGTCTCATTCACGTTGGTCCGCAGGGCGGCAAATGCTGGAGCAAGCCCGCACGCTATGCCAGTGAACAATGTGAGGATGATCGCGAACAACACTACGTGCCAATCCAAACCGATCTCATTAACGCGCGGCAGCGTCTCGGGCAATTTGCTCACGCCGACTTGCAGCGCGATCACGGCCAGAGCCAGGCCGAGCACGCCTCCGGTCACGCTTAAGATGAGGCTCTCCAGAATCGCCTGACGCAGCAGAACTGCGGAACGCGCTCCCAGCGCCAGGCGCAGAGCAATTTCGTGACGACGCCGTATGGCACGGACCAGCAACAACCCGGCAAAATTGGCGCAGGCAATCAGCAACACGACTACGACCGCGAGGAATAACGTACGCACAAGATACCGTGCCTGCTCGATGGTCTCTTCGTGCAGCGACCGCACCACTGCATGAATGCGCATACTGGACATGAAAGCGGGATAGTCGCGCGACGTCTCCTCGGCCACGCGCTCGGCATCGCTCTCTGCTTGTGCTGGAGTGATACCGGGTTTGAGTCGTCCCACCATGCTTGAGTTCCATGTATCCGCTCCGTTCGTGAGCTCCTGTGAGGTGAAGCTCATTGGAATCCAAAGCTCGCTGCGGTTCAGGCGCCCTGGCAGCAACGGAAACTCAAAGTTGCGGGGCATCACGCCGATGACCTCGTAAGGGTTGCGGTCCAACAGAATCTTGGTTCCCAGCACGTTGGAATCACTGTGCAGGCGATTTCGCCAGAGGGAGTAGCTGAGCACGGCTACCGGCACCTTTTGATCATCTTCTTGCTGCGCAAAGAATCGCCCCATTAGAGGAGAAACCTCGAGGGCTGGAAACACTCCGCCCGAAAGGCGCGACGCTTTCACTTGCGCTGGTTCGCCGATGCCCGAAAGTTCGTAGCTCACTTGCTGATAACCACCAAGGCTTTCAAAACTGTGCGTGTCGCGCGTATAGGCCTGAATGTCAGGAGCGGTGACCCCTGCCTCGCCGTTGTTTCCCACCTCCGCTCCTTCAACAACGTCTGATAGCTGCACAAGATTCTCAGAGTGAGGAAATGGCAAGGGACGCAGCAAGACTCTCTCGACGATGGAAAAGACAGCAGTGGAACCGCCGATTCCGAGGGCGAGCATCAGGACGGCAGTGGCTGTAAAGCCTGGCGACTTTAGCAAGTGGCGAATCGCGATCCGCAGGTTATGGAAGGGCATTGCTATCCGCTCCTTGCGAAGTGAGGTAGGCAAATGGATGCACCGGGTTGTCCAAATTCAATTTAGCCTAAGTAATTTGTTCCCGCGAACCTGGTGGACCAAGGTCTAGACGGGTGGTTGAGAAAAATGTCCGGATTTCGAATTGTACTGTCCGAGACTGGACACAACTCTTCGTCAGCAGAGATCCGCCGAAGGTCGTACATAACTCCTGTTCCACACCACACGGAACCACAACTGCGATTGACGCAAAACACGCCGAGAGCCAAACTGAAATGGCATGGGAAAAATTAGAGTTGGCATACTTTTTGGCGGACGCAGCGGCGAGCATGAAATCTCTTTGTTGTCGGCGGCGTCCGTATTGAATGCGATTGATAAGACGAAATATGAAGTGGTGCCGATCGGCATCACTAAAGACGGGCGCTGGCTTACGGCGGAACACGCTACGAGATTATTAAAAGGGAACGCGGGCGAGAGCGCCCGCGCCGCATCGCCGCAACTTCGGGCGGGCGATCCGGAGTCTACGCCGGGAGCGGCTGTGCTGGCTACGGGGGAATCTGTGGTTGTTCCTCCCGAGCCGTCGCGACGTGGCACTGGACTTACGCCGTTCCAGACCGAAGCTGGTTCCGATGCTAGTCTGCGACGCGCTTCCGATCGCGCCATCAACGTGGACGTGATTTTTCCCGTGTTGCATGGAACCTTTGGCGAAGATGGAACCATTCAAGGGTTGTTCGAACTGGCTGACATCGCGTATGTCGGGGCGGGCGTGCTTGGATCGGCTGCCGGGATGGATAAGGACGTCATGAAGTCGCTATTCCGCGCGGCGGGATTGCCCATCGTGAGGCACGTCACGGTATTGCGCAGCCAATTCGAAGACGAGCCTAAGAAGGTGCAGAAATTGGTTGAGAAGAAGCTGAGGTATCCGGTGTTCGTGAAACCGGCAAATCTTGGATCGTCGGTGGGAATTTCGAAGGCGCACGATCGCAAGGAACTCGATCCTGCGATTGCCGAAGCGGCAAAGTTCGATCGGAAGATTGTGATTGAAGAAGGTGTGGGCGGAAAGAAAAACAAAGCACGCGAGATCGAATGCGCCGTGCTGGGTAATGACGTCCCCGAGGCCTCGATTGCCGGAGAGATCATTCCTTGCAAGGAGTTTTACGACTACGAGGCCAAGTATCTGGTGGATGGTTCTGAAGGGGTGATTCCCGCAAAGCTCACAAAGACGGAAATGAAAAACGTGCAGAGGTTAGCCATCGCGGCCTTTCAGGCGGTCGATTGCACGGGCCTGGCGCGCGTCGATTTTCTGATGGAGCCGAAATCGAGAAAGATGTTCGTCAACGAGATCAATACCATGCCGGGCTTCACCGCGATCAGCATGTATCCGAAGATGTGGTCGGCATCGGGCGTGTCGTATCCGGAGCTAATTGACCGGCTGATTCGACTCGGAATCGAACGGCACGAGGACAAGAAGCGGAATCAATATAGCCGGTGAGGTTTTGCCACGATTCGAGGTCCATTTAGTGTCAGCAGACGCTTTGAGGGGTCAAGACAGCGGATTGCGCCACTTTCCCTGTAAGATAGATGGAGAGCGAGAAATGAGCGACGATTGCCGTCAGCGCTCGCTTCTACAAGACTGACCAGCTTTAAAACTAACCAGCATCAAGACTAACCAATTTTACAGACCAACCAGGAGACAACATGGCTCAGACTCATTACACAAGCAAGACGAAACGACGCCCAAAAAACAGCAATCGCAAAGATCCCTCCGCGGCTACGATGGCGGCATTGCGCCAGCTTGAGGCAGCTAAAAAATAGACAGGGGACTAAGGCTGGACAAAAACTTACCCGCGGTCTGAGAATAGTCGTCGGATGGGGCATTCTCGCAAATTGGGGAGTCGACAGTGAAAAAGTCTCGCGCTGCACGATTCGCGCTTTACTCCGGGTTGACGCTGACGCTCGCATTGGGCATTGTGCCTGCTCTTACCATGGCGCAGGATACGCCGCCTATCGTTGGAGACTGGAACGGGACTCTGAATCCGGGTGGCCAACCTAAGAAGCATATTGTTGTGCACATCGCCGCTGCGCAGGACGGAAGTCTGAGCGGCACGATCGACTATCCTGACCAAAATACCTCCGGCACTCCTATCACAGCCATCACCTATCAAAAATCTGCGCTGCACTTCGAAAGCACGCCCAGCCTGACGGTTTATGACGGGACCATGAATTCGGATAAAGCAAGCATCACGGGCACGATGAAGCAGGCTGGTGTGAGCATGGAACTCATTCTTAAGAAGACGCCTTAAAAAACCCGAGTTTGAAAACTTCTATTTTCGCAGCCGGAGAAGACATGTCGAGCCTGAAAGAATTTCAATGTGAGATTTGCGGGATTGTTAGCCAGAATCCGATCCACTGGTATGTGATCGAGTGCGGAGATGAGAAGCTCGCGGTCATCAAGTGGGATTTGACTGCCGCTATGAGTCCAACAGCGCGGCATTTCTGCGGCGAGGCGCACGCGCAGGTGTATATCAGCCGCTGGTTTGAATCCGTGTGCTCGCCGCCCAAAACCGTTTTCAGGGCTAGTTAGAGGGTTAGCTGGCAGTCGCGGTAGTTGGCGAAATATCGCTGTTTCACTATCTTACAATGCCATTGCCGTCCGACGCTGCGCTCCACTTAAGACTTCTCAACCATCCAACCATCGCTTTTTCAATAACTTAGACCAAACCCAGCCTTCTCATTGATTCGCATGCGTCTTTTCTCCCCCTGCCTCCGTATGTATCGGTAGTATGAACGCGACTGCCCTGTATTTCGAGAGCTCGATGACGGAAGAGAGCACTGAGATCGCTCGTGGACTTCGGCGGCGTGATCCTGACTTGCTTGACCGGCTGATCGAGCAATATCAGCATCGCCTTCTGCGCTATCTTGTGTACCTGACTGGACGCCGCGAACTAGCGGAAGACTTGTTCCAGGAAACATGGATCCGCGTGCTTGAGCGCGGGCATCAGTTCAACGATAAGTACACTTTCAGCACATGGCTCTTCGCGGTTGCGCGCAACCTCGCGATCGACCACATGCGTCGCAGACAGCCAGCCAGCCTTGACGGTCTGTTGAATGGCGGAGAAACATCGTTCGACGCGCCAGCGACCGGACAAGCCTCGGCTTTCGATACGACCTTGCAACACGAGCAAAACGAGCACATCTCGGCCGGTATGCAACATCTTCCCGCGGAATACCGTGAAGCGCTCGTGCTTCGATTTCAGGAGGGCATGTCGCTCGAAGAAATCGCGAGCGTGGCAAACGTGCCTTTGGGAACCGTGAAATCCAGAATCTACCGCGGGCTGAGCGCGCTTGAGCCGTGGCTAAAAGGAGCGTCGCTGTGAGCATCCGTAAGCGTAAGGACAACGATGCACATGAACGGGCACGGAAGCTGATTGTATTGGGCCGTTCAGATGAACTATCCGTCGCGGACGAACGGTCGTCGGATGAACGATCGACAAATGCGTGGTTGGCGGCGCACCTGGAAAGCTGTGCGTCATGCCGCGTGTTCGCCGAGAACGCTGCCGAGACGATTCGCGGGTTGCGAGCGATTCCCATTGCCGCTGAACGCAGCCTGGTCTCGATGACGCAGATGCGGGTGCGCCAGCGCGCTTTGGAATTGCAACTCCAGCGCGAACGAATGTGGCTGGTAGCGATCAGTTGTACAGCCGTGACCTTCTGCGGGCTACTCAGCACGATCGCTCTGTGGCGCGGCTTTGCATGGTTGGGCGAGCGGGCACAATTGGCTCCATCGGTATGGCAGGTAGGTTTCCTGATCTTCTGCGTGACACCAGCTCTGGTCGCGGGAGTACTGCTGTTGGCGAGTGGTACGCATTTTGACAGGCACTTCGACACGAATCTGGCGGATCAGATTGGTTCTTACAGGGGCTAATAATTTATGACAATCAGAAATCAAACTCCGACGCGATTCAAGGACGAGCTTCGCATCATTCCGTCCTGGGTTTTCTTCCTGGCTCTCGTGGTTCTCGCGGCGGTCGATGTGTTCTTTGTGTGCATGTTGGGCAGAGATCGCCACGCTCCTCCAGTTGGGGTTCGGCAAATACTCGGAGTCGTGGCGGGAACGCTGGTCGGCTGTTACATCCTGCTGATTGCTTACATCAATCGCGATGCCGGTCGGCGCAGGATGAGCCGTTGGCTTTGGACGATCATTGCGATCGTTGTCCCAAACGCACTGGGCATCGTCCTCTATTTCATTTTGCGCAAGCCGCGCGCCGCCAACTGTCCGCAATGTGATGCTGAGGTCGGACCGGGATTCAGTTTCTGTCCCAGCTGCCGCGCTCGCTTGCAGCCTGTCTGCCCACACTGCCAACGCGGCGTGGAACTGGGCGACAAGTTCTGTCCCTATTGTGGTGGGGCTCTGGAGTCGGCTGCTGGCGTGCCTTCTGCTCCAGTTCCTGGGAGCAGCCAGCCCTGACCGGATTCTCTGAGTTTACGATTTGTCGGGACACGTAGTCTAATTCATGGGAGTTTTCTGGAGGCACCGCTGAGAACGCGGGCAAAGGCCCTGTTTATCCGGCAAAGCGCGGCTCATCTATACCCTTGATCCCTGCTTTGAGGCAAAACAGATCGCCTGACTGGATGTGTTGCTTCTTTTCTTCCACGCTCAGTCCCAGAGATGCGGAGGTGATGTATAACTCGTCGAGCTTCGCGCCGCCGAAGGTGCAACTGGTGGGGTTCGGCACTGGCATGCGGAACTCGCGATCCACCTTGCCTTCGGGGTTATAGCGAACCACTTTCCAGCCTCCCCAGAATGCGCTCCACACAAATCCTTCGCTGTCCACGGTCAATCCATCGGGCAATCCGCCATCGGGAGAGGTTTCGACGAATGTCCTTCGATTCTTGATGGTCCCGGCCTCGGCGTCGTAATCGTAGGCATAGACGGCATAACGAAAAGTATCTGTGAAGTACATGATTTTTCGATCGGGACTCCAGCCCATGCCGTTGCCGACGGTAATGTTCTTATCCATCACCTGACTTGAACCATCTGCCTGTATGCGGAACAACTCGCCGTCCGGACCCTTTTGATTCGCGTCATTCACTGTGCCCACCCAAAATCGGCCCTTGCTATCGACCGCCGCATCGTTGAGTCGAATACTCGGACGTCCGGCAAGGGGATCACAAAATGGAGCGAACTCTTTGCTCTGGGTATCCCAGGTGCAGATGCCTTTGGACGTCGCCGCAATAAATCCGCCCGCCTTACGAATTGCTAGAGCCATCACTGGGATGCCGGTTTCGAATATCTCCATGCGCCGCGTCCGCGGAGAGAACTGCAAGATTTGATGGCGCTCGATAAAGTCTACCCAATAGAGGTTGCCCTCCTGCGAATTCCAGATCGGCCCTTCTCCAATAACATTGTGAACTTCAAGAACATGCTCGACTTCGGCCCTAGCCATTTAAGATTCTGCTCCTTGGCGTTCTGATGGTTCTCGTCCGCTGACAAGTATAGACTCGGAGACTTAACGAAAGTGCAGATAACCCCAGCGGTCTGGAACGTGCATGTCTATGACTCCTTGCGGTGACCAGACCCAGTTGTCTTCCTTTGAATTGCCCGGCTTCCACTCCACACGGCTGAAATTGATGCGCCACACGGTGCCTTCACGCGGCGGTGGCACATGTTGACGCGAGTTAAAAGCGTTTAAGGGATAGGCAATCTCGAGCGTCCATCCCTGGTCGGTATCGTTTGGACTATTCAGTGTTCCCTGCACCGCTACGGCGGTCTTCAGGTTGATGATGTCCCAGCTGTTATCGGGCTCGCCGTTTTCGTTGTAGGGCTTGTTCAGAAAAAGATCCCAGCCGGTGTTCAACGCGTTCATTTCGAATTCGAAATAGCTTTTCGTTTTGGGGAGCGGCTTGATAAAGACCTCGAAGTCGTTGTCGTGAAATATAACGGAGTCGTGTTTGAGAAGCGTGGCGGTTACATTAGGTTCCTGAAGTTCGGCGGCGATGTAGAGATACTTGTCATCCCACAGCATTTTTACGCGCGTGCGAAATCGCGGCGTCGGCTTGGCCGCTCCTTCAATATCAACAAAGTCGGAGGTCCACGGCGCTTTCTCCCAGGCTGGGTCATCCAGCTTTCCGTCGATTTGGATGGGCGTGGTGGCGCGGTAACAGTCGTATGAGAGGGGCGCGGGTTGGGCATCTTGTGCGTACGCGGCAAGCGTGACTGCGGGCGCTAGGCAGAACATAGTGAGTAGTCGAATCATCTCGGTCTCTGGTTGCATCTTGTAGCATTTTGGTGGCGGATGGCAAACGCCGACGGGTAAAACGGCAAGCACTTGCGAGCATGTGCGGGCAAACGTTAAGAAGGCAGCTCGGTGTTCGGGTGACGAAGTCGCTCTTGACAGACCAAGTGGTCGGTTGTACTATCTTTCCAAGTTTGCTCTTTACTGAGCAAACTGGAATTTCATGCAGAGTGGCTGAGGGACGAGCCCTAGGACGCCACGGCAACCGGATTGGGATCATATATCTCCATCGCAGGTGCCAACTCTCGCCCGGTAACGGGGACCATGAGATTCGGGTACGCGAAAATTTGATTCGCATTTCCCGAGCCTCTTTTCCCATTTTTTGGAAAAGGGGATTTCTATTTACTGGGGTATTTTTACCCGGCTCGTCCCGCAGTCACAGAAAGAAGTTGTAGGATGAGCACGTTTACGTCTGCGTATGAACTACGCTGCCGCGAGTGCGGCAAGACCTTCGGCAATCAACCGTCCAGTATTTGCACGGATTGCTTCTCTCCCCTCGAAGTCACCTACGATTACGATTCGATTCGCGCGCGTGTTTCGTGCGATGTGTTTGCCTCGCGTGCGCCAAATATGTGGCGCTATCGCGAGTTGTTGCCGCTGCCGGCGGGGTATCAGCCCTCCCTCCCTGTTGGATTTACCCCGCTGGTCAGCGCGCCTCGACTCGGCGAGAAGATTGGATCGCGTCGGCTCTTTGTTAAAAATGATGCGGTTTGTCTGCCTACCTTGAGTTTCAAAGATCGAGTGGTTGCAGTCGCTTTGGCCAACGCGCGCAGCTTCGGGTTCGATACCGTCTCTTGCTCTTCCACGGGAAATCTTGCGAACTCCGTGGCAGCGCAAGCGGCTCGTGAAGGATTGAAGGCCTGGATTTTTATCCCTTCTGATCTGGAGCCTGCAAAAATTCTTGGCACACAGGTGTTTGGCGCCGAAGTCGTGCGCATCAACGGCAGTTACGATCATGTCAATCGCCTGTGTTCGCAGATCGCCGATGAACATCGCTGGGGATTTGTGAACGTCAATCTTCGTCCTTATTATGCGGAAGGCTCGAAGACGGTAGGCTATGAGATCGCTGAGCAACTAGGCTGGCGCTTGCCGGATAACGTCGTGGTGCCGATGGCGGGCGGATCGCTGATTACCAAGATCAAGAAGGCGTTTGATGAACTGATTCTTCTGGGATTGGTCGATCCGAAGCCGGTGAAGTTTTTTGGCGCGCAAGCTACCGGATGCTCGCCGATTTCTACGGCGATCAAGCAGTACAGTTCTGAGATCGAGCCGCAGCGTCCGAAGACAATTGCGCGATCGCTCGCGATTGGCAATCCTGCTGATGGACACTATGCGTTAAAAGCTATCACCAAGAGCGGAGGATGGTCGGAAGATGTTTCCGATCCCGAGGTTGTCAGCGGGATTCAGTTGCTGGCGAAGACTGAGGGTATCTTCACAGAGACCGCCGGCGGCGTGACGGTGGGGACAGCACGCAAGCTGATCCAGCAGGATCGCATTCTGCCTGACGAGACGACCGTACTCTGCATTACGGGCAACGGGCTCAAGACTACCGACGTGCTGGCGGATAAATACCAGGCCGAAACGGCAATCGCTCCGAAGCTGGCCGAGTTTGAGGCTTATTTGGCTTCGAAGGCGAATGCGCTGCCAGTGGCCGAGACGGTGGCGGCGGGGGTTGGTCAGTAATACGGTCGTTGGTCGCTTGTCGCTGGTCGTTCGCTAACAAGTAACAACTGGCGACTAACGACTGGCCTATTTTCGTTCGGGCTTTTAGCCCGGGAGGGTTTATGAGCATTACCGTTCAAATTCCTACAGCTTTGCGACGGCTTACTTCTGGGACGCCGCGCGTGGTTTGTTCGGCTGCGAATCTTGGTGAGTTGTTCGCGGAGCTAGACTCGCAGTTTCCTGACTTGAAGCCCCATTTGCGCGATGAAGCGGGAGAGACACGACGCTTCCTGAATATTTATGTGAATGAAGAAGATATACGCTTCCTTGGGGGCGCGGCGTATTCGTTCCAGGATGGTGATGAGGTATTGCTGGTGCCTTCGATCGCTGGCGGGGCGCGGTAGCAGCAGTGCTTTGACCGTCGCCGTGCTGAAATTTTAGTTACTGAAATGCCTAAATTGAAAAAACGATAAGCCCGGATGCTTCCGGCCCTGTCTGATAGACTTCACTTCCCATGTCGTTGAAAGGGAATCATGCCTGTTTCATCATCGGTATGGTGCTATTTCATGCGTTGGCTGCCCATGGCCAAGCATCGCCTCCTGACAATGACAATGTCGGGAGAGCGGCTGCCTCTGAGTCATCGTTACCTTCCATCGACACCAGCGACTGCCAAGCCCTTTCGATAGGCGATCCTCACGCGAATAAACTGTCTACGGTGTGCGAATTCGCACGCACTTTCCGTCGCAACCTTCCTGACTTTATCTGTGAGCAAACGACCACCTCCGGGCCATGGCCGAACAAAGTATTGAAAGAAGAAGTGAAGTTCGAAAAAGGTAAGGAAGTCTATTCCAATCTCATCATCAACGGTAAGCCTGCCGCGACCGACTCCTCATTAGCGGCGAGCGGTATGCACTTCAAGTCGGCCGGAGAACTCGGGAGCGACCTCATCGACCTGTTCAAGCCGCCAATTGTGGCCGAATTTCATTTTCGTAAGGAAGCGATGTTCCATAAGGTTCCCTCGACGGTCTACGAGTTTCATCTCGCGGCGGAGAAAAATACATTTTTTGTGCTCCGCGATAGCCATCAGGCTATCCTTTATTCCGAATACGAAGGCGAACTTTGGTTAGGCCCACATGGACGTCTTCTCCGATTGGATCTGCGTACGATGCACCTGCCCAAGGGTTTTGGGTTTGACAATGTTGAGGTCACGATTGACTACACTGATGTTCCGATAGGCGGCCTGGACACATTCCTCTTGCCGTCCAGATCAGAGACGAGGGTGTGTGACAGGCATCGCTCGGGACTGAGTTGCGGAACAAATGTCGTCGTCTTCGACGACTGCCGGAAATTTGCCACGAAAAGTCGAATCATAACGGATAATCCCTGAAAACGCCGCCCCAGCTTGACTCAATACAATATTTGTTGCGTTCATTCGTCTACACAGGCAGGTAAAAGGGTCGCCAGTGAAATGTTTAGCCTATGCTATAATCTAACTAACTGGTTAATTATATGACAACATCTGACGTCACACGTCGCCGGGTTCGAACACGGCCTGTGTCGGGTCGGTTGACGAGTCATCGGTTCGGCACTCGGGGACAACCGGCGGAAAGCCGGGCTGCCATCCTGAAGGCGGCGGTGGCGGAGTTCGCCGAGCACGGAATTGCCGGGGCTCGCACTGACGCGATCGCCAGGTCGGCGCATGTCAACAAGGCGCTGCTTTATTACTACTTCAAAGATAAGGACGCGCTGTACGAAGCGGTGCTCGACCATGTGTTCAGTGGCTTGCGGGAACGGGTGATGCCGGTGCTGGAAAGCAAACTGCCTCCACGGGAAAAGATGTTGCAATACCTGGGCACATATTTCGATTACATCGCGGCGAATCCGCGCTTTCCGCGAGTGGTGCAAGGGGAGTGGGTGAGATCGGGCAATGGCGCTGCTCGCATGCAGCGGATTGCGAAGGAATATTTCTTCCCCATCTTCGAGAAACTCGGCGGTGTGCTGCGGGAGGGGATTGAGGCCGGGGAGTTTCGGGCAGTGAATCCCATGGATTTTCTGCCTTCGATAGCCGCGGTGATTGTGTTCTATTTCACGGCGGCTCCGCTAATGAAGACGCTGATGAAGATCGATCCTTTATCGACGGAGCGAATTCGGGAGCGGCGAGCGTTTGTGCTGGATTTTATTTCGGCGGCTTTGTTTGTTAAGGCCGGAGCACCGCCGAAACGCGGAGCGCGCGGGGAAAAAGCTTAAGACCTTTACGACAGAGCACGGAGGAACACGGGAAAATCAACAAATTCCCGGCTCCAACTTTTTCGATAGGGCATGGAGATTGACGATGAATGCTCGGAATAAATTTTTGATAATGCTGGCGATCATCCTGGTGATTTCGTCGGTGTATTACTTTTTTTCTACTCCCAGCGGAAATGACTTGGTTTTAGTGGGGACGGTGGATGCTAACCAGATCGTGGTGAGTCCCCAGATTCAGGGGCGGATTTCGAAGCTGCTGGTTGAGGAAGGATCGCAGGTGAAACAGGGCGATCTCATCGCTTTGCTGGATCCTTCGGAGTTGGAGGCTGAAGAGCGTGCGTCGGCCGCTACGATCACGAGTATGCGATCACAGATGAGCGCGAACGAATATACGCGGCAGTCAACGAAGGGATCGACGTCGAGTGATGTGGAAAATTCGCAGGCCAAACTTCAGGCGGCGCGAGCGCAACTGGCGCAAGCGGAGGCCACTTTAACTCGCGTGCAGAGTGACAGTCGACGGACGATTGGGCTGGCGCAGGCGGGAGTGGCATCGGATCAGGACCGGGTGCAGGCGGAGATGAATCTGAAAGCGCAAGAGTCTAGCGTCCAGGCGCTACAGGAGCAGGTGACGGCGGCGCAAGCGGATTTGAATTCGTCGGTTGCGCGGACCAATCAGGCTACGGCGGCACAGAGTACGGTGGCATCGACGCGGGCGCAGGTGGAGAACGCGGTGGCGCAGATGAGAGAAGCGGAGGTGCGTCTCGGGTACACGAAAATTTATTCGCCGGTGACGGGAACGGTGCTGGTACGCGCGGCGCGAGAAGGCGAAGTAGTGAACGCGGGGCAGGCGATTGTGACCGTGGTGGATTTCACGGACACATGGGCATTCGCGGCGATTCCTGAGACCGAGGCCGATCACATTGGGCTGGGAGACACGTTGAGAGTGCGGCTGCCCGGAGGAACGATTGTTCCGGGGAAGGTTTTCTATAAGGCGGCAGAAGCCGATTTTGCTACGCAGCGCGATGTGGGGCGACGGAAGCGTGATATTCGGACGATTGCTTTGAAAGTGCGGTTGGAAAATCCGAAGGGCGCTTATGTGCCGGGGATGACGGCGGAGGTGCTGGTGAGTCCGGAGCAGTTGAAGGGGGCAGCCCCGAGAAGCACCGAGGCGGCGGCAAAGCAATGAACGCCGAAGCAAATACGACTAATGGCACGCCGGTTTCACCTTCGGAGTTTAGCGGGCGGAGTGAGATCGCTCCAGACGCTCCGAATGCGATTGAGGTTGACCATATCGTCAAGCGCTACGGCGAGTTCACGGCTGTGGACGATGTTTCATTCACGGTGAAAGAGGGAGAGATTTTTGGACTCCTGGGACCGAATGGAGCGGGCAAATCTACCTTAATTCGGATGATGACCACGCTGATTCCGATCACGGGTGGAGCAGCTCGGGTGGCGGGGCACGATGTGGCATCGAATCCGGTCGCGGTACGACGGACGATTGGAGTGATTCCGCAGGCCTTGACCAGCGATCTGGATTTGACAGTGGAAGAGAACATGAATATTTACGCCAAGTTATATGACGTTCCCGCAAAGACGCGCAAGGAGGCGATTGAGGAGCTACTGGAGACGGTGGATCTTACTAAGTGGCGGGGAGCACAGACTAAGACCTTGTCGGGAGGAATGCGCCGGCGCTTGGAGATTGCTCGCGGGCTGGTGCATAGTCCCAGGATTTTTTTTCTGGACGAACCTACTACAGGGCTCGATCCGGTGTCGCGCGTAGCGGTGTGGGAGATGCTGACGAACATCAAGGCGAAGCGCAAGCTCACGGTTCTGATTACTACGCATTACATGGACGAAGCGGATCGACTGTGTAATCGGATTGCGATTGTGGATCACGGAAAACTCGTGGCATTGGATACTCCTGAGGCTTTGAAGGCGAGTGTGCCGGGATCGAATGTGATTGAGGCGCACTTTGAGCATCCGCCGAACGATTGGGAAGTTCGGCTTAAGGGATTGCCGGGAGTGACATCGGTGCAGGACGAGAGCGCGGGGATGTTCCGGGTGCTGACGGCGAATGGGTCGCGCACGACCACAGACTTGGTCGGGATGGCGGTCGAGTCGGGGGTTGGGGTGAAAACGCTTTCGGTGCAGAACACTACTTTGGACGATGTGTTTGTCTTCTATACCGGACGGCAGTTGCGCGATGAACTGGTGAAGGCACATGCCTATACCATGCCACCGAGACCGGGGGCGCAGCCATGAACCGGATGATGGCGATTATCGAGCGCGAGATGCGCAAGTTTTTCCGCTCGCCAACGCTAATGATGGTGGCGATGATAGGGCCGCTGGTGCAACTGGTTGTGCTGGGAAACGCTTTTGGGGGTAAGATCCGTGACGCCAAGATGGGCGTTGTGGATGAGGATCATGGGACGCAATCGATCCGGATCAAGGAAGCATTCGATGCCGTGCGGGCGAATATGCGGACGTTCATTCCGATCCCCTATGACAACGAAGTGCAGGCTCGGGAAGACGTGCGTAACGGGAAGATTCAAGGAGCTCTGATTATTCCGGCACAGTATTCGAAGATGGTTTACGAGAAGAATCATCCGCGAATTGCGCTGATTGTGGACAACAGCGACAACGTTATGAGTGGGGCGTTCGAGGACGAGATGACCGCGGTGACGGATGGATTGAACCAGCCGGACGTTTCGCCGCGGTTGTTGCAGCAGACGGCGCTGGAAACAGTGGAGCTCTATCCGTATATCGAGTACATGAAATATCTGCTGCCGGGATCGATTGCGCTGGCGATATTCGTGTCGGCGATGATCGGTGGGGGAATCCTGTACATCGATGACAAGGCGCGCGGGGTGCATGAGGGATATTTGGTGACTCCGATCACGAAGGCAGAGTTGGTATTTGGAATGAATGGCGCAAGCGCGATCAAGGCGGTGATGACCGGGATCGTCATTACGGTCATCGGATCGCTGATGGCCGGCGTGGGATCGATCTTCAATCCTCTCACCATGCTGGGACTGCTAGGGATGGTCGTGGCGACGGCTGCGGCGTTCAACGGCATGATGTTTTTAATGATGGTACGGGTCGAGGACCCGCTGGTACCGCGCGCGATCTTCGGAATTCTGAATACGTTATTGTTTTTTCCCAGCGGATCGATCTATCCGGTGCAAGCGTTTCCCGCTTGGTTGCGGGCGATTGCGTGGGTAGATCCGTTTACCTATGCGGTGCATGGGTTCAAGTCGCTGCTGCTGAAGGAAGCGGGACTCTCGGCGATTGTTCCAGACCTACTTTTTCTGTCGATCTTTGCATTGGTCACGCTGGCGTTGGCGGTACCTTTGTTCAAGCGGACGCTGTAGAGATTTTCACCGCCGAGCCGCTGAGGGCGCGGAGAAAAGCTTACTCATAGAGCTGCGCTCCCCGGTTTTTCGCGCTCTCCATAGACCGTTGCAGTCAAACAATTCTGAAAACCGATTTGACGAGTTCCGCGTGAATGCCGAGCTGTGTTCGGCCGAACCTTTCGACCGCGCTCAGAGCAGGCTCCGAGGATGCCCTTCGTTCCATAAGCAGTTCCTTACGTGACTTGTGGCGTAGGAGTCGGACTCAGTTGGCGGAACGGGCGAATGAAAGATAGAGGTTGTGGGGCGTCGATGGTCAGACTGAAGGTGAGGTTAGTGGTGATGGAACTCGTCTTCGGCAGAGCATCGGTCCTGATACTAGGCGGCATGCTCGATAGAGCGCTGGTACCAACATTAAGGCGCAGCCATATGAAACGGCCGATGCGAGTGAGACGGACTTGGCTGGGACTTAGTCTGGCGGTGTAACTGGCGGCAATGCGGGCCATTTCGGCGAGATCGTTCAGCGGACGAAATTCCACGTCACTGGGGCGGGGGAGTTGGCGCATGGCGTCGAGTTGGCTGGCGATACTCTTGCGTCCTGCAACACAGGGCTGAGTGCGGCAATCGAGAATTTTCTCTATGGCGAAGAGAGCGGCGTGATCGACGCGTTCTCCGAAGGCGAGAAAAAGGGTATTAGTCGATGCAATGTAGTTGAACGGCAGCATCTGAAAAGCTTCGAGAATAGGAAGCGGAATGCTGCCGGGGGAATGAATGGTGGAAGGATCGAAAGAAGTTGCAACCGGACATCCCCATTGCAAAGCGAGGGCGGAAGTTACTTCCTGTTCAGTGGCGAAGCCTAGTTTTTCAATCCATTCACCAATCTTTCCGTAGCGCGCGCGCCGTTGGGCGTCCAGAGCAGCGCGAACTTCGTTGTAGGTGAGTTTGCCGCGCGCAACCATGAGCAGCCCGAGAGGAATGCGGTTGGGAGGCTGCGGCGAAGGAACCATTACGCGCAGGCGAGAGAGCTGACCGACTAGAGCCGTTTCAAGGCATTGAGGCTGGCAATAGAAAATGTCCTGAAGAAAGGTTCCACTCGGACGGTGGTGGTTGCGAAAACGCTGCCAGAGCGATTGCGGTCCCGAGCAGGAGACGAGCGCGCAGGGGGGCTGAGTGGATTCGAAATTGTGACGCCTGATCCAGTTAGTGGACCAGGTTAGTGGCTTGAAAAAGTCTGGCATAAATTAATCATCCTCAGGGAATTAGAAAATAGAAATCAGATAGGCGAAGTGGCGGCAGGAGTGGGGTCGACGACGTCGGTAACACGCAATCCATACTTGCCGTCGACGACGACGACTTCGCCCTGAGCGATGAGACGACCGTCAAGCAGCAGATCCACGGGAGAATGAAGCGTGTTATCGAGCTCGACTACAACTCCGGCGCTAAGCGCGAGCACATCGCGCAGTAGCATGCGGCGGGTTCCAAAACGGAGTTTAACCTCGAGCCCGACATCCATGAGTCGACCGTAACTGGCGGGTGCAGGCGATACCGTCGAAGACGGAGTGGATAGCGACTCCGAAGTTTGTGTAACGGACGCGGGCTGGACTCTTGGCTGAACTTTTGTCTGAAGTTCAGTGGCCAGCGCGGGACTGATCTGGATTTCGACAGCGATGGTGGCGCCGGCTTCGTCGCGGGTTCGGAGGCAGATGACAGCGTCAGAAGACCAGGATGGCGCGACAGAGGCGGAGAGATGGAGTTGCACTTCGCCACCAACGCTGGGGGCGAGTGCGGTTGCTGCCGTGCCGGCAATCTGGCGGAGAAGTTCTTCCAGAGCTTCTTTTTGCTCGGCAGTAATGCCTTCGAAAGCGGCTCCGGCAGCAGGCTCGGTTTCGCCGAGGAGCTTGCGGGCGAGACGTGCACCGGATGCGGCCGGCAAACGCAATGTCATCTCGCCATGGACGGCGCCTCCGACAACGACCGCGTACCAGACATCGGCATCGGCGGCAGCCAGGAGCTCGGAAGAAATTTCGAAGACGGAAGGTTGTCCAGAAACCTGAGAAAGCACATTTTGGAGACAGGTCTTCCAAGCTTCACACCAGTTGCGTAGGTCAGTGCGAAGTTCAGAGCCTGGATTGTTGGCGGACGCATTGGGAGTTTCGATCATAATCACAATTCCTAATTCACGATTCGTGGTTCACCAGTCATAGCTGATCCGCGCTGAGAAGCAAGGCCTCGGTAATGAGGACGCGGGCCGCACGTCGGTTATTGAGGCGCACCGGCGTAGCCGTGCATAGGCGAACATCATCGACCATCAGGACCGCTGGGTCGGATGCCTTCCGGGAAAAAGGAAGCATGTCGTTGGGCCTGAGTTCGGAAAGATTCTGTAAAGGCACTTGCAGACTCGGCATGGAAAGTTCCAGGGAAAAGAAACAGCCCAACAGCTTTTTCTCAATCTGGCGGCGGGCTTCAATGGGGCTGCGAGGGCGCTGATAACTGAAATCGGCAGAAATTTTCCTGAGCAAAGCATTCGAGACCGCCGCGGGAACGGCAAGATTAAGAGTGCCCCGAGTTTCCGACATTTTGATTTCGAAGCTGAGGCAAAGATTTTTTTCTTCGGGGGGCATCAAGCGCTGGGTTTGGAGGACCAGCTGACGCGCGCCGAATTTGAATTCGAGTGCGATCGCATGCCAGCTAGCCTGTAGCTCTCGACACATGATGCGGACAATCCCTTCGAGAACCTGCTCTTCGATCTCGGTAATATTGCGGGTAATTTCGCTATTGGTGCCTTCGCCTCCGAGCATGACATCGATGATAGGAAACGCAATGGCGAGATCGAGTTGGAGGAGGGCAGTCGCGTCAACGGGCGCAAGGTCGATTGAAGCAATGTAGGTTTTTTCCGGGATGCGCTGCAAGAACTCGCGGTAAGTCAGATGTTCGGCGGAAACCAGGCTGACATCGAAAATGATGCGCAAGTAATCGCAGGCCCCGTTGCGCATGGCTTCGACGGCATCGGGCACACAACCGTAGGCAGTCAGTAAAATCACCGCCGTGCGTGCTGATGAGATTTGCACTGCACGCATCAAGTCGAAGCCGTCACGGCCGGGCATGCGCACGTCGGTAATCACGAGCGAATGTAAGCCGGCGCGAAACTTCTGAAGCGCCTCAGCACCATTCACCGCCACATCAACTAGCCATCCCCGGCGCAGGAATCGCGCTTCGAGAGCCGCACGCATGCCCGCGTCGTCATCGGCGATGAGAAGGCGCTTCATACCTCGGCTCCGGTTTGGGCTCCGAGTTCTGCGGCGGCCGCAGACAACTGTTCCGCTGAATGTTCCGCCGCATTTTCTGGTGAATCGTCTGATACGCACGCAGACAAATATTCGGACTGATGTCCATCTGATGCCGCTCCATCACGGGGCAGGCGGAGCCGGAAAGTTGCGCCGTAACCCGGGCGGCTCTCGACCGCGATCGAGCCGCCATGCTGCTGGAGAATACGATGGCAGACGGCAAGTCCAAGTCCGGAACTCCCGTCTCGGGTGCTGAATCCAGCTTCGAAGATGTGTGGCAAATCATCAGGTGTAATTCCCGGTCCGGTGTCACGCACCACGATTTCGACGCCATCGCCTTGGAAGCTGCCCTGAGAGTTTCCCGAAGCCGCATGATCTACGCCGCGAATCGAGAGCCATCCGCCGCCCGGCATGAAACGAAACGCGTTGAGCGCGAGGTTGAGTAACACCTGCTCGAGGCGATGCCGGTCGGCAGGTATCATGACCCCGTTGAGACCGTTGATGATCTGCAGTTCTACCCTCGCCTGCTTGGCCAGTGGCAACAGAAAGTCATAGGCCCAGTCCAGCAACTGGCCTGCGTCGATTGGAGCAAGTTCGGGCTGGGGAGTGTTGTGCAGGTGCAGCACATTGTTGACCGTCGCAGAAAGAGTACGCAACCCAGCTTGCACATGCTCGATCCAACGGCGGCTCTCGCCTTCAAGATTCGCTTCCGCGAGCAGTCCGGCAAAAAGTTCGAGGCTGCCGAGAGGGTTGCGTATTTCGTGCGCCAGCAATGCCGACATCTCGACCAGCGCCTGTTGCCGTCGCAACTGCTCGCGATCGCGTTCCAACTTCTTTGCCTCGCTCACATCACGCAAAATGAAGACAGAAGTTGTGCGGGCCGGAGTTTGTTCCAACCAGGCGTGGCCGATGGCCACCCAGACGGATTTTGATCGATGTGAAGAAGACTCGGTTGGTGACGACTGATTTAGATCAGCGAGTAGCAATTCGGACTCTTCGCCTGTCTGACGCGTCCGATTGAGTGCGGCTGATAGTGCGGTCGGCAACGATTCCGTAGATTCGAAGCTGCCGCCCAGCAGACGCGCGGCTTCAGGATTGAGGGTAGAAATCCGGCCCGCGGATTCGATGACCAGTACGCCGCATGGCAGGCCTTCGAGAATGCGGCGCAGACGTTCGCGGATGCGGTGGTTGTCTTCTAGGCTGGTTGCCAAGTCCCGGTTTGTAACTTCGAGTTCCTGTCGCAAATGCGACACCTGCCCTTGCAGTTGCCCGTAAGTACGCTCAAGCGAACCCGCCGCCTCCGTAAACGATGCAAACGCGCGAGCCAGCGGATGCTCGGGATCCCGCGCTAGGTCTCGTGGCGTTTGAAAATTGGTGGACATGTAGATCGTCCTGCAACAGCGATGCCAGCCCGGCATATATTGCCTTAGAACACTCTTAACAGCGGTACGGATGAAGACGACCTGTTGCTCGCCGTAGCACGTTACGCAAGACTCACATTAGATTTCCGGCTGCGTCGCTCTTCGGCGCACACTGCCAGAGCTTGAATCGGAAAACAACAAATGCTCGGCGCGAATCACCGCGTGGCCTTCGGAGAGAATCAAAGCGCGCTCGATCACGTTTTGCAGTTCGCGAATGTTGCCAGCCCAAGGCTGCGCCTGCAGCAAATGCAGAGCCTCGATAGATAACGCCGGCGCGGGCAAGGGCGCGGCATATTTTCCGAGAAAATGCCCTGCCAACTGTGCGATATCTTCGGAGCGGTCGCGCAGCGCTGGAATATCGATAGGGAATCCGCAGAGACGATAATACAAATCTTCGCGGAACGTTCCTTCTCGTACTAGTGACAACAAGTGAGCATTGGTAGCAGACACCACGCGGGCATCGACGCGCACGACTTCGGCACTGCCCAGACGCTGCAGTTCTTTCTGCTCCAGAAAACGGAGCAGCTTGGGCTGCAGACTCAATGGCATCTCGCCGATTTCGTCGAGAAAGAGCGTCCCTCCCTGCGCCGCCTGGATTCTTCCCGCATAGGATTGCATGGCTCCGGTGAAAGCGCCGCGGGCGTAGCCGAAGAGTTCGGCTTCGAGCAGGGTCTCGGGTATCGCAGCGCAGTTGACGACCGCAAAGGTACGGCAGGCGCGCGGGCTCAATTGATGAATGGCGCGAGCGACAATTTCTTTGCCGCACCCCGTCGGTCCGGTGATGAGCACTGTCGTGTTGCGCGGCGCCAGCAAGCGCACCAGACGGTAGACCGGTTGCATGATTCGTGAATGGCCGATCATTCCAGGTAGAGGAGTTTCGAGAATGGACTCAGCCGCGGCGGCGGCGACCAGAGCTTCGTTTTCATCGTTGTGTTGGCCGGCGTTGTGGCCATTGAATTCTCCATCGATGCGTTCAACATCGACGTGTTCGTCATTGCCGCCGGTCGTATAGCCTTCGGAATCACGCCCTGGATCGAGCATTACTACTTCGACTCCAGGAAAACGTTGTCGCACCGTATGGCTGAGTTCCTCGGCATCGAGGTCGGGCAGGCAGCGGTCGAGAAACAGGACCTGCCACAAGCCACTCTCCAAATGGACGAGGGCCTCGGCTCCCCCGCTAGCCTGTTCGAATTGCCGGGCGGGAGAACGTAGACTTTCGAGGACGCGCTGGCGTACTACATTGCTGGGACTGGCCACCAGGACGTGGTTGGCATAACTGGACGGCATCGGAAAACTTGTCATACGGTTGATTTGAAACGAATTTGGTTAGAACGAGATTAGATGGAGATTAGAAGACTCTGTTTATAAGAACCCATCGTTTGGCACGCGAGGCAAATTTTGCTTTACAACCAGCGCATTCCGTAGGCCTCGGGCATTTTCTGCAGGGTGGATGGTTTCCGGATGTCCGGGAGCTATTTCTCGACAAACACCAGTTCGCCGTTTTCGACCTTGATGTCTTTCACATTATTCGGCAGTTTGAGCTGATCGCGTTGCTCGGCGAGCTTCTTCTGCAACACTTCATTGACCAGAGATGCGGGTACCGAGAGATCGCCGAGCTTTACTTCAGTGGCGTCGAATGTGGCATAACCATCCTTAGAACCAAGATGTCCCGCCAGCGTGAGGTAGACATCCTTGCCGGCGATCTGCGTAAGAAATTGACCGCGCACAACGTCTCCATCCATGGAGACTTGATAGTCCTTGATATTCGGGACTGCGCCGGGAAACTCCATCGCCGGATTTGCGCCAGAAGTGCTATTCGCTGGGACGCTATTCGAAGAAGAACTTCTGGTGGAAGTATTCGCAGCCGGAGCCGGTGGCAACAGGCCAGCAGCTTGCTCAATTGCAGCCGACAATTCTCCGGAGTTCATGCGGACCTCGCTCCCACTTTCGCCCGGCACTTTGGGCTGTTCGAGCTGGTTTACCTTTTCCTGAAAAGACTGTGCATTGGCGGCAGCCGCAGCGGGTGCGACCACGGGCGCAACCGGCGCGGGGCGCTTTAACACAAGGACAAGCGTAAGAATAGAAATTGCCAAGGTTGCAAAACTGATAATTCGTTGCAGCTTCACGAAGAACCTCCGCCGTCGCCAACATTACATCTGCTCGCTGTCTTCCATCGTACGCGCGGAGACTGACCACTTTGAGATGACGGAGGTGCTATGGCGGTGGGACGGTTCGAGCCAGTGGAAAGTGCGCCTGTGCCGATCTTCATTCGCTGATCTTTATTCGCCGGCATTTATTGTCTGACCTCTATTCCACGATGGCCAAAATGTCGCCAGGGTTCACCGCCGCGCCAGGGATCGCTGATATTTGCTTTATGACTCCCTTCTTCGGCGACTTGATCTCATTTTGCATTTTCATGGCTTCGACTACGACAATTCCCTGACCGGCTTCGACGCTTGAGTTCTCCGCGACGAGCAAGCGCACGATGCGACCGGGCATAGGGGCCACGATTTGTCTGGGGCCTTTTTCATTCCCGGCGGCTTTCTGGCGCGAGCGCAGCGAGCGCGGATCGCGCAACTCAACCGCGAAACAGGCACTGCCGACCCACAAGTTGAGATCGGCGGTTGTCTGCTCGCGCTTGATTTCATAGGCACGCCCATCGATCAGCAAAGATAAAACGTCGCGGCGTACGACGACCGCATCGATATGCACTGGGTGCCCGTCGAAGCGGCAGGCCCATCCCTCGGCAGTGTTTTCAAGCTCAAGCCGATGCGATTTTCCGCCAGTCTCATTGCCGGTTTTATCGCCCGCTTTTTTCGTTACTACGACTTCATAAACCATAAGATCCGAGGTCAGCGATCCGAGATCAACGATCAGCGCAGTCCTTCCGACCGTCCTTTCTGCTTCCAATTGGATGGAACCGAAGTTGACGCAGTTGAATCTGCACTGCCGACGCTACCATTCTTAGTGCTCGCGGAAGCAGGATCGAGCACGGCAAATAATCCGGCGGCAATTGCAGCAATGGTGTCGAGCGTTACAGTCTTCTCGCTGGCACCATGCTCTGCGGCGCGCGACGTGCGAGCCTGGGTATCTTTCGCGAGCAGGCGATCGAGGTATCCAGTATCGAGCTTCCCTAGCTGAAAATCGGCATCGCCGAGGATCCGCTGAAACAATGAAATGTTGGTTTTGATTCCAGCGACGAAATACTCGCCGAGCGCTCGCTGGAGCCGCATGATGGCCTGCTGCCGGTCAGAGCCGTAGCCGATCAATTTTGCGAGCAGGGGATCGTAATCCATGGGAACATTCCAACCTTCGTACATGCCACTATCACAACGTATTCCAGGCCCAGAGGGCGAGAGCAACAACGTAATCTTGCCGGGACTGGGGAAATAATTGTTGTCGGGATCTTCGGCATAGATGCGGCACTCGATGGCATGACCGCGAATCTCGACATCAGATTGCGCGAGGGGCAACTTCTCACCCGCCGCGATCCTGATCTGCAGGTGTACAAGATCAAGGCCGGTGGTCAATTCGGTGACCGGATGTTCCACCTGGAGACGCGTGTTCATTTCCAAAAAGTAAAAGTTCTTTTGCTGATCGACCAGGAATTCAATGGTGCCGGCATTGGTGTAGCTGGCAGCCTGAGCGACTTTGACGGCAACTTCACCCATGCGGAGGCGCATCTCGGGATCGACAATCGACGAAGGTGACTCCTCGAGAACTTTCTGGTGGCGGCGCTGAATGGAACATTCGCGCTCTCCGAGCCAGACGGTGTTGCCGTGCTCATCAGCCAAAATCTGCATCTCAATGTGGCGGGGGTTAACGATCGCCTTTTCGATGTAGACCTCGCTGTCTCCAAATGAACGCTGCGCCTCGCTCTGGGCAGATTCGAGAGCGGAACGAAGTTCCTTGCGAGTATGCACCAGCCGCATACCCTTTCCGCCGCCTCCAGCCGCAGCTTTTAGCATCACGGGATAACCAATACGCTCGGCAACTTCTTCTGCTTCTTCAGGAGAGACGAGTCCGCGTGAAGTTCCTGGAACAAAGGGCACGCCAGCCTTTTCCATCTCCTGACGTGCGCGGGTCTTGGAACCCATCATTTCCATGGAATGGGGACTGGGTCCGATAAATTTCAATTCGCTGTCGGCGCAGGCCTGAGCAAACTTCGCATTTTCCGAAAGAAAACCGTAACCGGGGTGGATGGCTTCGGCGCCAGAGCGCTTCGCTGCATCGATGATCTTGTCAATCCGAAGATAGGATTCGGAAGCTGCAGCGGGGCCGATAAAGTAAGCCTCGTCAGATTTGCGGACGTGGAGGGCGGCGCGGTCGACGTCGGAATAAACGGCAACGGTAGCGATGCCCATTTCGTGGCAAGCACGAATGATGCGCACCGCGATTTCTCCCCGGTTGGCGATCAGAATCTTCTTGAACATTTGGACGCGCGGTGCCGCCCTGATTTTACCTGCGGGAACGGCAGCGTGCATGTCGCGTCCGCGCCAAAATGCAAAAAGCCCCACGCCGTAAAGCGTGAGGCCTTTGTTCTGAGGAGAAATTTTCTACTGCTTCTGATCCATGACGATGCCGCCAGCTCCAGGCTGTTTTTCTGCCTTGGCTTTTTTGGTGGCCATGGTTTTGTCAACCCACTCGTCGGCAGTCTTAAGATCGGCGGAACGGGCTGCCGGATCATCGCATTGAATGTCCGCGCGTTCCCGGTACATCAGGTTCATATAGGCCATCGCGTCGTCATAGTCGGGACGAAGCTGTAATGCCTTATTCAGGTTATCGATTCCCTCCTGAACGTTGGCAGTATTGTGTTCTTTCATCTCGGCGCAGGCTTTTTTGTCTTTAGCCGGCAAGGAGTCATCTGGTTTCATACCCAGCTTGGCGCGCTCTTCCTGCCGCGGAACATACGTCTGTGTCCAGTCGATGACGGCCACCGAGTAATAAGGCTCGGGATCATTCGGATCTGCCTCAGACGCCTTCTTGTAGAATTCTTTGGCCAAGGGAAACTTCTTCATCTGCAAATACAGGTAGGCAATGCCCTTGATGCTGTTAATGTTCTTGGGATCGACCTGCAAGACTTGCTTGTAGGAATCAATTGCCTGCTCGGCAAAGCGATTGTTTTCGGGAGTATCCGCGCCCGGAATGTATTGCTGCGCATATGCCGTCGCCAGATACAGACGGGCATTGACTAGTGTCGGGTCGAGGGCGACGGCTTGCTGAAAGTCGTCAATCGCCTGCTCGAACTTCGAATTCTTGTAAGCTTGCACACCTTTGTTGAGATGGTCGCGCGCTTTAAGCTTATTGCAACCGGTGCTGGAGAGGACCACCAGTGCGGCGCCGAACACCATCAAGAGCCTTTGCGTCTTTTTCATTGCTTTATGAATCTCCCTTGCCGCGGAGTGTAAGAACTTGAGCCGAAGGTCGTTCGCCGATTCATCTTTCACCGCGCGGACATCGCTCGTAATATTCTAGTTACCCGCTTCAATTTTTGCTGTGATCAACCCCACTTTATCGACGCCAGCAGAATGCGCGATATCGATCACGTTGGCAACATCGGCGAAAGGTACGTTGTCATCGCCCTTCACGAACATGACCTTCTCGGCGCGCGTCTTGAAAATATCTTCCAGGCGCCCCTGCAGAGTTTCCCAAGTGGCTTCATCCTGATTGATTTTGAGACCTGGAGGGTTACCCGAACCGTGGTCAATCACCTGTACCACGATAGTACGGTCGGGCGTGGGTGGCTGTTGCTTCTGATCCTTCGGTGGAGGCTGCGGCACCAATGCGTCCAAGCCCTTCGGCGTCAGCGGCGTAATCACCATGAAAATAATCAGCAACACTAGCAGCACGTCGATCAGCGGCGTGACGTTCATGTTCGCGCTTTGGCCCCCTTTGGGGCCGACTGCCATAGCCATATATGAATCTCCTGTATTGCTACTACGCTCTATTGTCCGCCCGTCGGTGCCGGTGGAGCGGTAGGCGGCGGGGTAAATCCGGTTTTCTTTTGCTCGGTCAAAAGTCCGAGTTGATCCACGCCGGCCGCACGAACGTCGTCGACAACCTCCACCACCCAGCCGTATTTAGCTCGTGCATCGGCCTTGAGAAAGACCCGTTTGTCGGTGCGGTTCGCCAATCGATCCTTGATCTTCTGTGTCAGATCGTCTGGATTGATGGGGTCGGTCCCGAAGAAGACCTTGTCATCGCGAGTGATCGCAACCTGCAATGCGTCTTCCTTATCGGCATCATGCATATCTTCGGGATTACTGACCTGGGCCATATCCACTTGCTTGCCGTGTTGCAACATCGGCGTGACCACCATAAAGATGATCAACAGCACCAGCATCACGTCCACCATGGGTGTGACGTTAATGTCGGAACTTACGTTGGCCGCTTCGTTTCGTTTTGCTAATGCCATGGAATTCTGTCTCCTGCGTATCTTGCTTCGGGCCTAAGGACACAACGATGAGGATGAGAAGAGTGGGCGCCGATCGAAAAACCGGCGCCTCTCTAAGCAACTCATGTTTGCAACCCTCGTTCTTGCGGCCGTCTTTCTGGCGACGGGGCAAAACCGTGGCCTATCGCCGACTTAGGACCGGCGCATGCTCCGGCGCTTGAGGAAGTAATCAATCAGTTCGCTCGAAGAGTTATCCATCTCCACGTCGAACGCTTCCACGCGACCGGTCAAGTAGTTGAACATCATGACAGCCGGAATCGCCACGAACAGGCCGACTGCGGTGGTCACGAGCGCTTCGGAAATACCGCCAGCGACCGCTGCCAAGCCGGTTGCTTTTTCCTTGGCGATACCGTTGAAGGCGTTCAGAATGCCGACTACCGTTCCGAACAGTCCCACGAAGGGAGCTGTCGAACCGATTGTCGCGAGACCGCCCAAACCACGCTTTAGTTCGGCGTGGACGATGGCTTCGGTGCGCTCCAGCGCGCGCTTGGAAGCTTCGATAGTCTCGCCGGGGATTTCACCCGGGCTATCCTGATGAGCCTTGAATTCCATCAGGCCCGCAGTGACGACCTTCGCGAGGTGGCTTTTCTTGTTGCGCTCGGCGACTTTGATCGCTTCATCAATCTTGCCTTCGCGCAATGCTCCAGCAACTGCGGGAGCGAACGAGCGCGACTGATTGCGAGCGGCGTTGAAGGCCATCCACCGGTCAATCATCACGCCGATCGACCACCCCGACATGATGAACAGAATGATAACCACGACTTTCGCCAGAAGGCCCATCTGCTTCCAGAGAGAAATCGGGTCCCAACCGACCGAGCTGTCATCAAAAAGCCAGGCGGCGTAAAGATGGAAATTACAGAGTGCGGCTGCTGCCAGATTCACTACCATGAGTTGCTTCTCCTCCTCAGAACTGTTTCAAACTCGTTTCTAACCATTCTTCAAAACTCTTTCGTCGTACCATGCACCGCACGGCGATGCTCCCGCCTAAACGCGCGACATAGCGATAAACAATCAAGGCCGCATCTGGATGTCAAAGCGGCGCGGCCTGATCTGACCTCTTTGATGCAAGAAAGCTTCAAGTGGGCAGAAGTGCTCTCGGATGGAAAGCCACCCGGGTTTCCCGTCTCAGGTAAAAGGTGGACGGGGAGGGCCCTAAACTGCCACAAAATCTCACTGCCACAGCCGGTGCCGGAAAGTCTAGCTTCCGGACAAGCTAAAGTTGACAACCACTTGGGTCTCCACCGCTACCGGCTCGCCATTGAGCAGGTAAGGCTTATAACGCCACTGCTTCACGGCTTCGATCGCAGCCGGTGCCAGCATGGGGTGCCCGCTGATCAACTGCAGGTTCTGAATCGTGCCGTCTTTGCTGATCTCGGCCTGCAATACGACCGACCCTTGAATACGGGCCTGCTTCGCTAGTTGCGGATAATTTGGTGTTACCTTCTTAATCAAAAGACCGGTCGCGACGCCAGTCGATACGCGGACGCGCTGGGGAGTCGCAATTTTCGGAACCGCGACTTGGGTCGAGCTGAGAATGCCGCCCATCACACCGCCCGCGGAGCCTCCAGGGATGCCACCCGGAACACCACCCGGGACGCCAGCGCCAAGATCCGGCGGCGCCTCTTCTTCTTTAATCATCTGAACCTTATCTGGAATCTTGGTTGGCGTGCGCAATTGGCCGTTGATTACTTCGCTCTGGATCTTAACCACCTTGGGAGCGGCAGCTGGTGGGGGCGGCGGTGGTGGGGGCGGTGGCGGCGCCACCAGGAAGGTCATCAACTGCGTCTTGGGTAATGCGTCGGTATAAATCAGAGGGATCAGGATCAGGATACCGACGAGCGCGAACTGCCCGAAAAAGGAAAGAATCGTGGTACTCAAGCGCTTGGTCTTCAGCTTTCCGCCAGACTCTATCAAGCTGTCTTCAAACATAGGCTTCTCCTACACCAGACCTTACGAAAACTTAGACACCAGATGCATCCTCTTTGCTCCCAGTTTTCAACTCCCTGTTTCTTCGGGCTTTTTGCCTCTATGAACTACTGTCTCTGTGGACAGTTGAAGATTCTACGCCATTTGGCTGAATTTAGACCTTAACCTTTTCTTTCGACGGCGTCGGGCTATTTCCAGGCCGCAGCGGCATGGCAATCGGCTTTTTACCCCGCTCGCCCCGCCATTCCTGGTACGCCACCAGAATCGGGGCGGCAATCGCGATTGAAGAATAAGTACCTATCAGGATTCCGATAACCAGCGCTAAGCTGAAACTATGCAACACCTCGCCGCCAAAAAGAAACAGAGCAAGCACGGTAAGGAAAGTCAGGCCCGCTGTCAAGACAGTTCGGCTTAAAGTCTGATTAATGCTTTTATTAACGATGTCGGCCAACTTATCCCGCCGGAGCAGCTTGATGTTCTCGCGGATGCGGTCAAAGACGACGATGGTATCGTTATTGGAGTATCCGATTAGGGTCAAGATGGCCGCGATCACGGTCAGGGACATCTCCTTGTTCAAGAGCGAAAAGGCACCCACCGTAATCAGAGTGTCGTGGAACACCGTCAATACAGCAGCAACACCATAAATCCATTCGAAACGCAGCGCCAGATAAATGAGCATTCCGGCCAGCGAGTAAAGAGTGGCTCGAATCGCTTGCCCGCGTAGTTGTTGCCCAACCTGTGGGCCGACAATCTCAACGTTGCGAATGCCAAAGTCGGAGACGAAGAAACCATCTCCGAGTGACGAAACAGCCGCGGGATCGGCCACACTCTTTAACTCATCGATGGAGCCGAGCACACCGCCTTTCACCTTGTCGCGATAGTCGACCATGGCCTGCGCGATCGCGGTGTAGCGTGAGTTAGCGTCGACGTCCGATCCGAGGTGGAGCGGGTCCTTATCCAAAAGATACTGCGCGATGGCCAGGGAGCTGGAGTTGTTGAGATCCTGCTTGCCCGGCGCCGCGTGGCTTTCGAGGGCCTTAATGATCTGGATTTTTCCCTGGTCGAGAGCCTGTTCGCTGGTCTCCCGAATATCGAGATCGATCAGCACTTCATTGTTGGCCGCTGGCCCGTAGCTTTGAACGCGCTCGTTCTTTAGTCCGGAACGTTCGATATCGGAGTGGATGGAAGACAGATCGGGGGTGTGCGAATACTTTACGTAGACCAGCGTGCCGCCGCGGAAGTCGACACCCAAGGGAATGTGATGCCAGAACAAAATGGAAAATAGTCCGGCCACGCTAAAGATCAGCGAGAAGGTCAGGAAGTACCACTTTTTCCCGAGGAAATCGATGTTTGTATTTTTAAAGAATTCCACGCTGCTTACGATCCCTTCAAAATCATTCGATGTTCGCTAGCCGTCGGTCGTTCGGGATGCATCGTTCGCCTAACGACCACTTCAGTTTCGCGAACGACTATCGACCGGCGACTAACGACTGCCTTAGATACTCAATGCCTCGCCGCGCTGTTTGCGGCTTAATACCCAATCAAAAATCACGCGCGATACAAACACCGCCGTAAACAAATTCGCGGTTAATCCAAAGACGAGAGTTGTAGCAAAACCCTTCACGGGTCCGGTACCGAAGAGAAACAGGATTGCTGCGGAGACGATGGTGGTGACGTGGGTGTCGACGATGGTAATCCAGGCATAGCCGAAGCCTTGTTCTACGGCTGACGGCGGCGTCTTGCCGTTCCTCAACTCTTCCCGGATACGCTCAAAAATCAACACGTTCGAATCGACGCCCATACCAACCGTCAGGATGACGCCGGCAATGCCCGGCAATGTCAGCACGGCTCCAAAGTAACCCATGAATCCGAGCAGGATGACCAGATTCAAAATCAGCGCGATATCGGCATTCACTCCTGCCCAGCGGTAGTAAACCAGCATGAAGACAAGGACGGCTAACATGCCCGCGGTCGCAGCTTGAACACCGGAACGAATCGAATCAGCCCCAAGCGACGGGCCGACAGTGCGTTCTTCGAGGTACTTGATGCCCGCTGGCAGAGCGCCAGAACGCAGCGTCATGGAAAGATCCTGTGTCTCCTGCTGGGTGAATCGCCCGTTGATAATGCCGGTGTCGCGAATCGCGTCGTGGATCACCGCCACTTCCTGCACTTTGTTGTCGAGAACAACCGCCAGATTGTCGCCGACGTGAGCGGAAGTGAAGGCGTAGAACTTGCGACCTCCGTCAGAGGTAAGAATAAAGCGAACCGCCGGCTGGCCATTTTCGTCCGTGGTCGGTTCCGCAGTACGAAGATCGCGACCACTCACCGCTGACGCGCGAGTAATCAGGTACCACTGTTCGCCGGTATCGCTATTGTGAGAGCCGATGCTCTTGCCCTGCATGAGGATAGCGTCCGGAGGCAGGACGCCACCTTTGTCCTGCAAGGCCGCTTGCTCACTCGGATAGGGCCCACCGAGCGATTGCCTGAATTCGAGCATCGCCGTGGACTGCATAACTTCTTTCACGCGCGCCGGATCGTCCACGCCGGGAAGTTGAACCAGAATCTGATAATCGCCGAGTCCGTGTTCCTGAATCACGGGCTCGCTTACACCGAGCTGGTCAATGCGGTTGCGGATGGTTTCGATGGCCTGCTCTACGGCACGATCCTTCAAGTCTTTGAGGCTTTGCGCCTTCATCGAAACTGTCCAGGAATTTTCCGCACCTGAGACGGGATCGTAATCCGGCAAACGGTCGGAAATAATGCTCTTGAAATCGCTGGTCTGATCGGGAGAAACGCCTTTGACCACGATCGTCTCAGGATGGTGGTCCGGATCGGGCTTGGTGATGTCGGTGTAGTTGATCTTGTGCGTCCGCAGGTCTTCCTTGAGACGCTCAAGAGCATTGTCGGAATCGACATTGACCGCATCGTTGACCTTCACCTGCAGGATCAGGTGCGTCCCACCCTTGAGGTCAAGGCCCAGATGAATGCGGTCGGTGATCGCCGCCAGAATTCCCTTGCCCGACCAGTCCTTCGGAACGCCGAAGATGCCGAACACGAAAACGAGCAGAGTCGCTACGATAACCACCAATTTCCAACCAAGGTTCTTATTCATGAAAACCAGTCAATCGTCTTAGGTCATTAGTCGTTACGAAACCGTCGAAGTCCAACGCGATCTCCGAACGACCGTAGGCTTGCGACCAACGACCAAAAATTATTTTCCTTCCTCCGAAGTGGTCACCGATACTACCGATGCGCGGCTGATTTCGAGCTTTAAATTGTCGGGCGGCACGCGCAAAACCAGCGCATCGTCCTTGAGACTAATGATCGTTCCGCGCAGGCCACCGCTGGTAACGATCTTGTCCCCATTTTTCAACTCGCCCAGCATGGTCTGCCATTTTTTCTGCTTCCGCTGCTGCGGCATAATCAGCAAAAAATAAAAAATAGCAAAGATGAACAGCAACGGCGCCAGCGAAAGCAGACTCGTGCCACTGGGCATCTGCAACCACAACGCCAATCCGTCCGCCATTCCGAAAGTCATGCCCGACACTACGATTGCCACTGGCAAGTCGATCCTGTGCAACAAAATAGGGCACGAAACGCCCGATTAAAACCACAGCCGCCAGAAGCACCTTGTAGGGACTAGCCGATGAACTCGGCACAAGTTTGCTTCTTTCGCCGCTGAACTTTCCTGCTCAAAGTCTCAACTACGGGAGTTCTTTTCTTCTAAGGCCGGAGGACCTACCGCGTACAGGCTAGAACCGGCAATGCCGCGCTCCGGTTGCGCTCGGAACGGCACAGAAAGAAACGGACATTATCCCCAAGTTGAATAGAATGCCGGACGGCTCGCTAGGTGTCAAGGTCGGCGCTTTAATTGTACGCCGAATTTACATTCAGGAAACGCCCGTGCTAGCGCATTGGCCCGCTTTTTTCGTCCACTCGTATCCACGCCCGCATAGTCCGCATTGTCGAAAGGTAGTAGTGCAGATTGTGGACTGTATTCAAAACCTGCGCTAGCAATTCATTTGCAGCATAAAGATGTCGCAGATAAGCCCGAGAATAACGCTGGCAGACACGGCAATCGCATGCCGGGTCGAGCGCGCTATCATCCTGTGCGTATCGAGCTTGCTTGATCGAAACTTTACCCTCGGAGGTAAACAACAATCCGTGCCGAGCGGCGCGGGTGGGGAGCACGCAATCCATCATGTCGACACCCGACTGCGCATACTGGGCGATTTCCTCGGGAGTGCCCACCCCCATCAGATACCGCGGCTGGTTGAAGGGAAGATGCTCAAGCGTAGATAAGACGACATCTCGAGTAAGCTCGCGCGGCTCGCCGACGCTCAAGCCGCCAATGGCATAACCGGGGAACCCAACGTCGATGGTGCGCTCCGCCGATTCTCGCCGGAGCGAAGCATCCATTCCCCCCTGCACAATGCCGAACAAAGCCTGTGTCTGGCCGTCCAGTCGGCTGTCACCCGTTCGCTTGTCATCGCAAGCGGTGTCATCCTGAGCGGACCGAAGGATCTGCTTTTCCTGACGGCTGAGGGCTGACGGCTGAAGGCTGCCTCCCCAAGGCACCTCACGCTGGTGCTCTTCAAAATAACTCTTGCAGCGCGCGGCCCAGCGCAAAGTCAGTTCCATCGAAGCCCGCGAGCGAGCAGCGTCCGCGGGATACTCCGTGCACTCATCAAAGGCCATGATGATGTCAGCGCCAAGGCCAATCTGGATCTCCATCGATTTTTCAGGACTAAGAAAATGAGCCGACCCGTCCAGGTGCGAGCGAAACGCCGCTCCCTCTTCACTGACTTTTCGCAGCTCATTGAGACTGAAAACCTGAAACCCGCCCGAGTCGGTGAGAATTGATCGATCCCACGACATGAACCGATGGAGTCCGCCCATCTTGCGAACAGTTTCGACCCCAGGCCGCAGATAGAGATGATAAGTATTGCCCAGCAGGATCTCGACACCGAGATCCTCCAGCACGTCCTGAGAGATGCCTTTGACCGAACCGAGCGTTCCTACGGGCATGAATACCGGCGTCTCAACTTCTCCATGGGGAGTTATGAGTTTGCCAGCACGCGCAGAGCCGCGGGTCGCCTCAATTTGCAGGTGAACAGACACCGAGGGATTCTAACGTAGAGACGGGACCTGCCCCATTTTGTGCACAGCTTATCGGGCGCCGTTTAGACACGGCGAGCCGCGTCTCTAGCCGACACTCGACTCATTTCGCGTAGGAATTGCGAACTACCTCGCCGCCCTTCATCACAAACTTAACGCGCTCCAAAGTAGTGATATCCGCCAGCGGATCGCCGTCGACAGCAACAATGTCTGCCCACTTCCCCGGCTCGATCGTACCAACCTTGTCAGACCAGCCGAGGAGATCGGCGTCGTTAATCGTGGCTGTCTGAATGGCCTGGAGCGGCGTCATCCCGAGCTTCACATATACAGCGAATTCATGGGCGTTGAGGCCGTGCGGATAGACAGCAGCGTCGGTGCCAAAGCCTATTTTCACTCCCGCGGCAAACGCGCGCGCCACATTCTTACGTGCAGCAGGCATCACTTCGTGGCCCTTGGCGATCAGTTCGGGAGGGGTGCCGATCTTCTCAGCGTTCTCGAAAAACCAGTCCATGAGATAGAGCGTGGGAACCAGATACGTTCCATTCTTCTTCATCTCTGCGATGGCTGCGTCGTCGATATAGGACCCATGCTCGATCGAATCGACTCCGGCTTCTGACGCCCACAGAATTCCCTGAGAGCCATGCGCGTGCGCTGCGACCTTGCGTCCCAGTCGATGCGCGTCGGCCACAATCGCCTTCATCTCTTCGAGTGTGTACTGCGCGGCCTGCGGATTGTCGCCATGCGAAAGCACGCCTCCGGTGGCGCAGATTTTGATCAGGTCAGCGCCATACTTGATAACCTCTCGCGTCTTGCGCTGGACGGCTTCGATGCCATCGGCCACGCCTTCACTTTGCACATGCCACTCGAAGGGCAGTAAATTTTCATCGCAGTGTCCACCGGTAATGCCAAGGGCAGGACCACTAACCAGCATGCGAGGTCCGGGCACATCGCCAGCATTGATAGCATCGCGCAAAGCAACGTCGGTGAAGCCGCTCGCGCCGACATTGCGGACGGTAGTGAATCCGGCATCAAGCGTAACCCGGGCATTGCGCGCTCCGTAAAGAGCCTCGCGCGGAATGGAAATCGCCAGCGCCGAGTAGCCGAAGTTCGTCGTCATGGTGAGGTGCGTGTGCGCATCAATCAATCCTGGCAGCACTGTGGCGTTCGGAAGCTCGACCACCGTGGCTCCGGTCGGCAGGAGCTCATCCCCAGATGTTGCTTTCACGCTCGCGATCTTGTCACCCTGAATCACGATGGTCTGGTTGGAGAGCGTCTTGCCGGTTTTCACGTCCAGCAGATGCCCAGCGTGAATCACAACCGTCTTCGGATTTGCTGCGGGAGCAGGTGCGCCCTGCGCCCAGGAAAAGGTGATACACGAGAGCGAAAAAATAAACGCAAGCAGATAGCGGCCGAATCTCATTCCATCCCCCAATAAGAAATTGGTCATGGCCGAGAACCATACAACTTCAGAGTGGGAAACGGCAACCGTTATCGATCACCGACGAAGAATCGATCTGTCGACAACTCGCGAAAAAACCCACATTCGAAGCTCCTCAGCCTAGCGGTGCTGCATTAATTTTTCGTTAAATTCGTCTCGTGCGATTGACCGGGCGGCTGGCCGGCATTAACCTGCGGGGCTATGAGTAAAGAGGATCTTGATCAATTACGCCTCGCCTACAAGAAAGCTGTCGATGAATGGGTTTTAGCCATTCGCAATGAAGAAGCATTAGGTACTCCGGACCATTCCATGACCGCGATGGAGAAGTGGGATGACGCTCACTTCAAAGAGCAGGATGCGCACTCGAAAGCCACGGAAGCCCGCGACGCTTACAAAGACGGACTGCGCAGCGTTAACTATGGCATCTAGCTGAGGCCGCACGCCGCACTAAAAATCCAATACTGACTTCGGACAATCAGCCTTGTTTGTGACAGCACGCTTAAGGCTTGTATTCTACGAGCCGCCAAGCGTGTGGGCGTGGATACTCGTCTCTGCCAGAAGTTCGGCGCGGCGAGTGGCCACACTGATTCTGAGTTCCCTCGGGCCTGTGCTTGGAGACATGCTTGGACACTATGACGGATAACACCGACAAACCAATCCCAAATGGAGTGCGCGCCATTGCCGCGTTGTTCACCGTCTGCGGAGTTTATCTAGGAATCGCCGGCGCGTTGATGCTGATTCGTCCGGGCACGATTTCAATGTCTGCCGGAGCTCCGCTCTTATTCGGTTTGGAATTATCCGGTCCGTACATGTTTCTGCTGACGGCCGTTGTGGGAGTGGCAGTAGGTTGGGGCTTGATGAAACTCAATAACATCGTTCGCCACGCGGCAACGCTGATTGCCATCACCGGAATCGTAATGCTCATACCATCGGTTTCAGCCGCAACTGTGATGATTCAACCAAAAGCCCTGGCATTCGGCGGCTTCGGAATTATCGTGCGCGTGATGGTAGCGTGGTATCTGTCGCAAGGAGAAGTGGCAGATTTATTTCGTGGCCCTGACGAACCGGCCTCTGAAGATTAAGCCGTTCCTCGAAGCCGGCTCTTCAACTCATCCGGATGCACCGCAAACTCGACTGCCTCTTCCCGGTCGAGGTGCCCATTTTTCACCAGCCGCGCCAGTGACTCCTCCAAGGCAATCGATCCCTTCCCCTTGGTCATCGTGATTTCCTGGTTCAGATGTTGCAACGCGTTGTGCCGGATGTGCTGCCGCGCTCCATATCCGACCATCAGCAACTCAACTGCCGGAATGCGCCCGCCCTTGCGGCTTGGCAACAATGTTTGCGTCAACACTGCGGAGATCGCCATCGCCAACTCCTGACGAATCGTGCTCTGCCGTTCCACGGGAAATGAATCAGAAATTCGCGAGATCGCCGAAGCCACGTCAGTGGTGTGCAGAGTTGAAAGGACCAGATGCCCAGTTTCGGCTGCCGAAACTGCAATCGCCATGCTCTCCGGATCGCGCATCTCACCCACCACGAGCACATCTGGCGACTGCCGCAGAGCAGCGCGAAGTGCCGTAGGAAAATCAGGAGCGTCCGTTCCAACTTCAACTTGCTCGATGACGCTACGCAGATGCTCATGCTCATATTCGACGGGATCCTCAATCGTCACAATATGGCGGGCATCGCGTTGATTAATTTCGTTGACCACCGCCGCTAGAGTTGTGGATTTCCCAGCGCCAGCCGCGCCACCAATCAACACCAGTCCGCGACGGAGACTAGCCAGATGGCCGACCTCGACCGGAAGTCCCAATTCGCCAAGCGACGGCACCTTCACCGGAAGCGCGCGAATAGTAGCCGCAGCGTGGCCGCGCTCATGATGCAGATTAATGCGAAACCGGCCAAGGTCAGGAATTCGGTAAGAACAATCGGCAATCTGCGTGGCGCGATACTGCGCCATGCCCACTGGCGACAAAACCGGCTCCACCAGGGATTCAATCGCGCAACCATCCAGTGGAGCGTCGCCAATCTTCTCCACCTCGCCATTTTTGCGAATCGAAGCCGCAACCCCGTGCACCAGAAGCAAGTCGCTGCCTCCGCGCTGAAGCAGCTCTTGTAGAAGATCGTGCAGTTTTGTGTCGTCAGGCAATGCAGTAGTCCTTCAGGCAAAATTAACCGTAACTACTGATCGTACCCGAGAGAGATTCTTGCGTCAGGCGAAGAGTTTTGAGTCAGAAGGGTCGTGTGGTGACGGGCATTTTGCCCGTCCAGCCGAGCAAAGCTCGGCCAGAAGTTCGCACTCTCAATGCAAGATCCGAGATTTCTCGATAATCTATCCGCAGCGTTTGGCCTTTATGCTGCGTCTCACTGGTGTCTCCGCCATTGCGGTGATTTGTTTCTTATATGCAGGTTATGTCGGTGCAGCGGGTGTTTGGATGCTCGTGTGGCCGAGATCGATATCAACGATGCCGGGCTCAGGGCAATTTAACGCCCTGAAGTGGGTTGGACCGTACGTGCCTCTGCTCGTGGGGCTTGCGTGGGCTCTTATCGGTTGGGGATTACTTCAGTTGCATAATTGGGCGCGTTGGGTAGTGATGCTCACGTCAGTGTGGGGGATTGCCTCGAGCCTGGCGCTAGCGTTGGTATTCTCAGCTCGCCTTTGGTGGCCGTTTCTGCTACTCGGATTGCAGATAACCGTGCGACTTGCTGTTGTGTTGTACTTGTCCCGGGCGTCGGTTGCGGACAGATTCACCAAATCAGTGAAAGTCACGTAAGCAGAAGGCCATTGGAAGCCTCAACCGCCTTTAACTGTGTTTCTTAATCACGATCCACAACACAACCGCGATTGCCACAATCATGGCGTAGAGCGTGTAGAAGGGAGCAAACACGAAAGCATAGTAATCCAAAACGACGATTACTTTTTCGTCTTCGCCGCCACTTTCTCTCCAACCCGCTCGCTGACCTTAAACACCATCTTGCCCGCCTTATTATCAGCATCCACGATCACGTGATCGCCATGCAGCACTTCGCCGTCCAGAATTTTCATTGCCAGCGGATCCTGCACTAACTTCTGAATGGCGCGCTTCAGCGGACGCGCTCCAAAATTCGGATCGTAGCCTTCGGTAAACAGCAACTCCTTCGCCGGATCCGTTAGTTCCAGAGAAATCTTGCGATCCGCCAGCAGCCGTCGTAAATCTTCCAGACGCAAATCAACAATCTTCACCAGTTGCTCCTTGCCCAGCGGATGGAAGATGATGATGTCATCCACGCGATTCAAAAATTCCGGTTTGAAATGCCCATGCAGTGCGCCCATTACCTGCTTCGAAGCCTCGTCGAACGCGGCAGTGGTGCGAATGTTCTCCGATTGCAAATACGACGAGCCCAGATTCGAGGTCATGATGATGACCGTGTTCTTGAAATCCACCTTGCGCCCTTTGCCGTCGGTGAGTCGGCCGTCATCCATGATTTGCAGCAAGATGTTGAAGACGTCGGGGTGCGCCTTTTCAATTTCGTCAAAGAGAATCACTGCGTAAGGATGCCGCCGCACCTGCTCGGTGAGCTGTCCACCCTCCTCGTATCCGACGTATCCGGGAGGCGCGCCGATCAGACGGGAAACAGCATGCTTCTCCATGTATTCGGACATATCGATGCGGATCATGGCGCGCTCGTCGTCAAAAAGAAACTCAGCTAGCGCGCGGGCGAGCTCCGTCTTTCCCACCCCCGTCGGTCCCAAAAAAATAAAAGAGCCGATCGGCCGCTTCGGATCGCTCAGCCCAGCGCGCGAACGGCGAATGGCATTGGCGACGCGCTCCAAAGCTTCATCCTGGCCGACCACGCGCAGCCGCAAACGGTCTTCCATGTTGACCAGCTTTTTGACTTCGCCTTCGAGCATCTTCGACACAGGAATGCCCGTCCACTTGGAGACGATGCCGGCTACATCTTCTTCATCAACCTCCTCTTTCAACATGCGATGCCCGGCCTTGCCATCGATCTGCGAAGTGACTTTACTTAATTCTTCCTCCGTCTGCCGGATCAGCCCATAGCGGATCTGCGCCACACGCTCCAGATTTCCCTTGCGCTCCTCGGCCGCTTCTTCGACTTTGAGTTGCTCGAGCTTTTCTTTCAGCGCGCGAGCCTTTGCGATCACATCTTTTTCCTGTTTCCACTTGGCCTTCAGCGCGTTCGATTTTTCACGAATGCCAGCCAGTTCTTTCTCAACCACGCCAAGACGCTCTTTGGAGTTGCTGTCGTCTTCTTTTTTCAGCGCCTGCTTCTCAATTTCAAGTTGCGTGGCTCGCCGCTCTAATTGATCGATTTCCGTGGGCATGGAATCGATCTGAATGCGCAACGAAGACGCCGCCTCGTCGATCAGGTCAATGGCTTTATCCGGCAGAAAACGATCGGAGATATAGCGGTGCGAAAGCGTCGCCGCCGCCACAATAGCCGAATCTTTTATGCGGACGCCGTGATGCACTTCGTACTTTTCCTTCAGCCCGCGCAAAATGGCAATCGTGTCCTCGACATTCGGCTCGCCCACAAACACGATCTGGAAGCGGCGTTCCAGCGCCGCATCTTTTTCGATGTACTTTCGATATTCATTGAGCGTCGTCGCGCCGATAGCGCGGAGCTCTCCCCGAGCCAGCGCCGGCTTCAGCATGTTCGACGCGTCGATCGAGCCTTCGGCGGCTCCAGCACCGACCAGCGTGTGCAGCTCGTCGATGAACAGGATGACATTGCCCTCGGAATCCTCGACTTCTTTCAGCACAGCCTTCAGGCGATCTTCGAATTCACCGCGATATTTTGCGCCCGCCAACATGGCTCCAAGATCGAGCGCCACGACCCGCTTGTTCTTCAAAACTTCAGGGACGTCGCCGGAGATAATACGCTGCGCCAGACCTTCAACAATGGCAGTCTTGCCCACTCCCGGCTCGCCAATCAGCACCGGATTATTTTTGGTCCGCCTCGAAAGCACCTGTACCACGCGGCGAATCTCTTCATCGCGGCCGATCACCGGATCAAGCTTGCCGCGCCGCGCCTGCTCCGTCAGGTCGCGAGCGTAACGCTCCAGCGCCTGATACTTCGCTTCGGGATTCTGGTCGGTGATGCGCTGCGATCCGCGAACCGCGGTGAGCGCTTTCAAAATGGCGTCATGAGTAGCGCCATAACGGGTCAGCAACGCCTGTGCCGGATCGCGTTTCAGATCCGTCAGCGCTAAAAGCATGTGCTCAGTCGAAACGTATTCGTCTTTGAAAGTGTCCGCTTCTTTAAAAGATTTCTCCAGAAGCTGATTGACTTGCGACGACATCGTCGGCTGCTGCGCGCCGCCGCTGCCCGAAACCTTCGGCAGCTTCTCAATTTCTTTGTACACATCGCTAAGCACAGCCTGCGGACCGATGCCGATTTTTTCCAGTACGGGCGCAACGATGCCTTCGCGATCCTCAACGAGAGCGGCCAGCAAATGTAGCGGCACCAGCTCCGAGTTGCCGTGCTCGGAGGCAAGTTCGTTCGCGCGCTGCACGGCTTCCTGCGCTTTTACTGTGAATTTGTCCCAACGAATAGCCATGGCGTTCAATCCTCTTGAATTAGTTGCTCAGGAACCGCAAAAGACGACAAGATATCTGATGTTCAAATAGAACGGGAGGCGCAGTTTCTCGCCTCCCGCTGAGTCTACAACTATCGAGCCCGGCTTATGCGGCCTTGCCCGCGCTCTGGGGCTCTTTGCCTTCAATCGTCCTTGCGCCGCCCTGCTTCTCACTAGAAACATTTACCTTGATCTGCTTCGGCTTCGCTTCTTCTTTCTTCGTCAGCTTGATCTTCAGCACGCCCTTTTCATAGTCAGCCTTAACCGTTTCCTGGTCGACTGTGTTCGGGAGGGTGAAGGTACGTGTAAAGCTGCCGTACTGCCGCTCCACTCGGCGGAAGTTCTCTTCTTTCTCTTCCTTCTCGAACTTGCGCTCGCCGTGCACCGTCAGCGTATTGTTCTCGATGCGGACATCGATATCTTTCTCATCGATTCCCGGCACCTCAATCTTGAGCGTGACACTGTGCTCGTCTTCGTACACATCCACCGGAGGCGCAAATGCGCTGGTGGTCAGCGACTCATCCTGTCCTTCCGATCCACGAGAATCGCGGAGCAGGCGGTTCATGCGGTCCTGCAGGGTGACGAACTCACGGAAGGGATCGAAACGCGTAATCAAAGTCATAACTGAAATCCTCCATCTTGAAATTCAACCCGGAGCCTTCAGAGCTCCCGGTTCTGTCATTAAGTATGCGGTAAGCATAAAACATGAGTGTGTCATTGTCAAGTAATAAATAGGCTTATATATCAATCGCTTACAGAGAGTATCAGGCACTGCAAATAGCTGGTTTCTGGCACATTGAGCAGGGTAGGATGGTCCTTCGAAGCTCCTCGGTTCTCTATCACGCGCAGGGATTTATGGGCATCCTGGGCTGCGTCAGCCACCACTTTAAGCAAGTCCGCGGCGCTGACGTGGAAGGAGCAGGAGCAAGTCACAAGAATCCCTCCCGGCCGGAGCATTTTCATGGCGCGAAGGTTAAGTTCCTTATAGCCGCGCAGCGCTTTTTCCAGGTCGCGCCTAGTCTTGGCGAACGCCGGAGGATCAAGAACAATCGTGTCATAGCGCCGATTCGCGGCGGCGTATTCCCTGAGGAGATCAAAGGCGTTGCCCTCGATCCACTCAACCTCGCGTCCATTCAAACTTGCGTTCTTCTCCGCCATCTCCAGAGCCGGACGCGAACTATCCACCCCCGTAACGCTCGAGCACTTCGGCGCCACGTGAAGGGCAAATCCTCCCTGATAGCAAAATGCATCAAGCGCATCTCCATGAGAATAATGCGCCGCCGCGGCATAATTTTCCCGCTGATCGAGGAACGCCCCGGTCTTTTGGCCTTCCAATCCGTCATAGTGAAAGCGCACGCCATTCATGGTCACTTCGGTCGAGCTCTTCTCACCCCAAAGCAATCCGGACGGCAATGCCGGTAACTGTTCCAGTTCGCGAATACGAGCTTCGACCCGCTCGACAATCCCGGACGGCTGCAACTCTTCTCGCAACGTCCGCACAATCGCTTCGCGCACCGGAGGCGTGTCCATGGCCTGAGTAAGAATTTGCAGTGAGATCACATCGTTGTAGCGATCGACGATCAATCCCGGCAGAAAGTCAGCTTCGCTAAAGACGATGCGGTAGGCGTCCGTATTCGCGACCAGATCTTTCCGATATCCAATAGCAGCGCGAATACGCTCCGCAACCAGCGCGGGTAGATCGGCAACCGAGCCATGCGAGATCATGCGGATCGCGATCTGCGATGACGAACTATAGAGCGCGGTGCCCAGAAATTTTCCGCGCGGATCAAGAACGCGCACCAGAGCGCCAGGAGGAATATCTTTTTCTTCGACAACATCCGAGCGATAAACCCAGGGATGCCGCGCTTGCAGGCGGTTCGCTCCGCGGATAGAAAGTTTTACGAAAGGCTCCGCATGCTTAGCGGGGCCGGCATGGTTTTGAGGCATGAATAGATCATAACCGCGCCCAAGATTCGACGAACCCGAATAAGACACCGCCGGTTAGAAGTCGCGCTATACTTTCGGCCTATGTGTCTGAGCAATGCTATCAGTAAGGACCGAGGTATCTCAGCAAAGGCCTGTAGCGTACTCTTCTTTCTGGGATTTTCGGCCTCTACCTTCGCGCAATCCGCGCCAGCAGCATCAGCACCCTCGACCGTCGCGCCTTCTCAGGCACATCGTCCAAAAATCTCTGAGGTGACAACATCCCAATTCCTTATTCAAAAGGTAACGCCCAAGTATCCAGAGGACTCAGTTCGAGCAGGTACAGAGGGGGTGGTTGTCCTGGAAATTGGCATTGATACTTCAGGCGCTGTTCAGGACGTAACCCCAGTGTCGGGAGATTCAATCCTCGCTAAGGCCGCCTCTGATGCGGTTCGGAAGTGGAAATACAAACCGTATCTGGTGGAAGGCTCGCCCATCGAGATAGAGACGCAGGTCACACTCAACTTCCATCTCGCGAGGCCGCAGATCGATCCCCCTCCGCTTGGCGATTTCCAAGGCGACCGCTACCGGAACGAATATTTCAGTCTTTTCTATCCCCTTTCTCGCGATTGGGTGCGCGAGACGGAGGTCGTGCGTAAGCGGTTTTCCGCAGCGAATCATTCCCAAGGCGCTTACGTGTTGCTGACGGAGGTCCACATCCCGCAGGACAACACGGAGTTGAGAGCCGATGCCTCCTTTACCGTATTCGCGATCAGTCGCTCTTCCAGCAAAGAGGCGGAAAACTGCAAGCTGTACCTTGACGCTCTGGCGACTGGGGTTTACGCCGCGAAGGAAGGAAAACAGAAGGGAGATGTCAGCCAGTTCACAGTTGCCAACCATGATTTTTACCGCGCAGATTTCGAGTACCGAAACGGCGCGAGCAATCGCTCAACAGTTTGTACATCACAGAAGGACTACCTTCTCTTATGGAAGATTGAAGGCTGGTCCAAGAAGGCGCTGGATGAGGCGGTATCTACCCTCAATTCACTGGCGGAGGCACCTCAACCGGCCGAACCGGAGCCACCTGTGTCGCAGAGCGGGGCCAACACTCAGAATCAAGTTAAGATCGCCACTCCAAGCAGGGTCCGGGTTGCATCAGGTGTCAGCACTGGCCTTCTGCTCAAAAAAGTACAGCCCATCTACCCCCCGGAAGCCCGACGTGAGCGTATTCAAGGCACGGTTCGGATGAGTGCAGTCATTAGCGAAGCCGGCGATGTGGTGGATCTCGAAGTGATCGATGGCCCAATCGAACTCGCGGTATCCGCAGTCAACGCGGTGCGCTTATGGAAGTACCGCCCCTACTCTCTCAATGGGACACCCGTCAAAGTGCTCACCGAAATTGTCGTGAACTACGCCCTCATCCCCTAGTCCAGTCAGTCTCTTGCACTGGAGCATGATTGCTAATGAACGCTTAAACGGAGACCACGAATCCATCCAGGTTTTTCCGCGAGCTCGGAAGCACCCCGACGCTCGCCGTAACCGCCCCTGTCATCACTTTCTGCCACGCGACCTGAAACTGCTCCATCTCCGGAGCCGTCCCAATCGTGACCCGCGTATAGGTGGGCATCGAAGGCCAGATGCGTCCGATGAACACGTTCTGCTTGGCCATAGCATCAATGGCTGGCTTTGCTGGACGCTTTGTATCCAGCATAAAGAAATTCGCTTCTGAGGGAATGTAGGAATAGCCGTTGCGGTCGAGCCATGCGAAGACTCCGTTGCGGATGTCAGCGTTGATACGCTTTCGCTCAGGCACCAGTTGCGCATCTTTCAAACTGGCCGATGCCGCCACCAGAGCGGTGATTGGCATCGCATTCCATCCAGCGTAGGTTTCGATCTTCTCGAGCAGGTCGGGACGGGCAAACACGGCCCCGCACCGCAGTCCGGCCATACCGTAAATTTTCGAGAAGGTACGCAGTAAGATCACATCTTTGCCAGCTTTCACCAGATCCATCACCGACGGAGCATCGCAAAAATGAATATAGGCTTCGTCTACCAGCACCACACAGTCTTTAGGCTTATTCTCGATCAGGTATTCGATATCGGAGTGGCTGGTCAGTGTTCCCGTCGGATTATTCGGACTGCAAACATAGAAAACTCCCGCGTCAGGAGCCGCAGCCAGCATCGCCTTCACGTCATGAGCATAAGTTTTCGTCAACGGGACTTTCACTACCTTCGCGCCGATGGTCTGCGCGGCGAACATGCCAGCTTCATATCCGGGATCACCAGTAACATAACTGCGCTGCGACGAGGCGAAAGCGCAAACGGTGTGGTGCAAAGGTTCGCTTGATCCGGGATAAACGCGAACCTGTTCGACCTTTAGACCCTCCATTAGCGCCAGCGTCTTTACCAGATCATCGGTAAGCCAATCTGAATAACGGCCGCCCTGCGAAACGATGGCAGCCGCAGCCTCGCGCGCCGCGGCACTCGGACCCAGTGGATTTTCATTGGCGTCAATCCGGATCGCATCTTTTGGAAAAGTGTGCAGTCGCGCGTGCGCGAGCATCGGTTCGGTGACAATGCGCAACGCCACGGCGGCCGATGCCACGGCAGACAGGCTGAGAAATGAACGGCGCGATGCGGAAGGAAGGCTGAAGTCGTTGCCTTGGGCCATCACTCACCTCGTGTCGGCAATCTTACCGCAGTTTTGCTGTAAATCTAGTGGGGATTCAGGCTTTGAATCTATGACCGGCGCACACAAATTCTGCGCAAACTGAATAAAGAGCGATAGCCAGTTTTTGTGTTAACCTTCGGCCCGCGACTGATTGCCGAAAATAATTGCCAGCAGATGACTCCCCCAGGGCGATGATCGGCGAGAAGCCGATTCCCCGTTCTTCCAGGAGGCCCTTCGTGAAACGTTTATTGCTTGCACCAATTCCAGTGATGATAGTTTGTATCGCTCTCGCTATTACAGTTTTTCTTCCCGCCACCACCCGACCGGTACACGCGGCCGGTCCCGACAACGCGCAGGCGCAAGCCGACGCCACTCTCAGCAAAGCCGAACAATATTGTGTCCGGCATGACGGTCAAGTCGATGTCCGCGAACCTTACTTCAACACGAACGACGATAACGAGCAGAACTGGCTCCGTCTCTCCGGCTCTGCTCAATTTTGCAAATTCACCTCTGGAAAAGATGGCTCACGAATCCACGTGCTCCTGTCGACGCTCGACTCTGACAAGCCGACGATGGCGGCGCTGGCCTACTATGCCGAGATTCCATTGAGTGGCAGTTGCAACGGCAATCCCGCATCCTGCTATTGCTCGCAGCTTGGCGGCAGCGACCTCTTCGGAGGAGTCAACGCAAACGGCGGCGGCTGGGTGCAGAAGTCTGATCCGGTAGATACCGTGCTTGAAGCGTGTATCTTCCCCGATATGTCATCGATCGATTCCTGGGGACTGACCTATCACTCATTTGGAATCGTCCGCGGCCGGGACTTGGATGGGGTGCTGAAGTATCCAAACCCGTACGCTAATAAATCCAAATAAGAGTTTGCCTTCGGCAAATCGATAACGAACGCGAGGGCCAATCCATCGGATTGTCTTCGCGTTCTTTTTAACTCGCCCCCGCCCGGCGCCAGTCCGCTGTTGACTTTGTCCTACTTTGCCAGCAACTGCTTCATGGTCGCGATGCCGTCGGTGAAATCGGGAGTCATCCGTGCGGCTTGGGACTGGGCGGCTCGGGCCGCGTCCGTCTGCCCGCCAATCTCAAGGGCTTGCGCCAGGAGCAGATAACCCAACGGCGTCGGCTGAATGTCAACTGACCGTTCATAGTTCTGGACCGCCAGTGCAATGTTGCCATCTCTCTGCGCCAACAAACCAAGCCCGCGATAAGCCGCTGAATTTCCCGGCTGCTGGTTCAGTGTTGCTTCGAAATCTTGTTTTGCATTGTCGTATTGTTTCAGGGCGTAGTGCGCGTATCCGCTGTTCACTCGGGCCATCGCTACCCAATAAGGAATCTTTGTGAATTGAGCTACTTTCGCATAGCCATCGAGAGCGGCCTGATAGTTGCCATGCATCTGATCGTAGGCTGCGATATTGAGCGTGGCCGTCGGGTCGTCAGAGCGCAACTGTCGCGCCCGCCGGAGATGTGGCATGGCTTCGTCGGCCCTCCCTTGTGCAATCAGGGCGGTGGCAAGGCTGTCCTCAGCGACGTAGTTTCCCTCGGTGATTGCTAAAGTGTGGGCCCAGAGAGTGAGGTTGTCGCTCCAAAAATCGACCTGCCGGTGAAGCGCAAATCCTAGGGTTAGCAGGAGGGACGCAGTACAGACGGCCAAAACCGGCTTCGGAACATACCACATCTTTGCTAGATCCGCCGCACCCCAGCAGGCGATCACGAAAATTCCGAGCAATGGGATATACGCGTAGCGGTCGGCCATGGACTGAACACCCACCTGAACCAATCCAATCATCGGCACCAATGTTCCCAGAAACCAAAACCATCCCACAAAAAGCGGGCGGTACCGCCGAAAGATTACGACAAGAATCGTAAGGACAACGAGCACGAGTGCGGACAGCACAGCGGCAAGAGCGCTGATCGAACCCTGCGGATGTGGATAGACAGGCGCAAGATTGAGCGGCCAGAAAGCTTTTCCGAAATACTTGACATACGCAATCGCCGCATTCCCCAGATGTATCCAGAGCGGAAGTTTCTCCCAGGTTGCGTTGGTCTGCACCTTCATCGTGATGATCGCGCTCGCGGCGGACATCGCAAACCAAGGGAATTTCTCCCATACCAAATTCCAGACAGAGCGGACGCGATCGGCTGTACCGGTCTGCTCGACTTCAAAACGACGCAAAGGCCAGTAGTCCAGCAGCAGGAGAGCAAACGGAAACGTAATCACTTGCGGCTTGGTCATCAGAGCCAAGGCATAAGCAAGAGTGACAGCCAGATATCGTCCAAGACCCGGCCCGCGCGTGTACCAGCCATATGCGGCCAGTGCAATAAGGAAGAACAACATGCTGAGGACGTTCTTCCGTTCTGAAATCCAGGCCACGGACTCCACATTGATCGGGTGCAGTGCGAAAAGGACGGCAACCACTAGACTGCGCCAAGCCATGCCCGTAGCGCTCTGCAGAATTAGAAACAACAGTACCGCATTGGCCGCATGAAGAAGAATGTTCATGAAATGCGGCCCCGCCGGGTTCAAGCCGAAAATCTGGCAGTCGAGAGCATGCGAAAGCCATGTGATCGGATGCCAGTTCGATGATTCTGAGGTGTGAAAGGCCCAAACGACGGTGGGCCAAGTGAGTCCAGCACGAACTTGAGGATTATCGGTGACGTAAACAACGTCGTCGTAATTGAGAAACGGAGCGTGAGTAACCGGGTTGTAAAGCGCAAGAGTTGTCAGAGCAAGCAGCAAACAGAAAATCAACCGGCGCTTTTGTGGGACTTGAAAAATCAGCGACTCAGTCCTGTGCCCGTTATACTTCTGCTCCTCCGAATCCATGGATTCCATTTCCGTTTGCCCTTAGCTGTGAATCACGATCACCTAGTTCGCCAGCAACTGCCTTACGGTCGCGATATCGTCATTGAGGTCGCGAGTCATGCGCGCGGCATGGGATTGAGCTTCACGGGCCGCTTCTGGCTGTCCACCGATTTCAAGGGCCTGCGCCAGAAGTAAATAATCCACCGGCGATGGCTGCAGTTCGATCGCACGTTTATAGTCTTTGGCAGCTTGCGCGATTTCGCCCGCGCGCTGTGCCACTAATCCGAGCCCGCGATAGGCCGCCGAATTTTGCGGTTGCAGGTTCAGGGCGGCTTCGAAGTCTTGTTTTGCGTTGTCATATTCCTTCATTGAATAATGCGCGTATCCACTGTTGAGTTTTGCTGTTGCCAACAACGGAGGACTGTTAGTGAATTGAGGCACCCTGGCATAGCCCTCGAGAGCGGCCTCATAGTGGCCTTGCATCTGTTCGTAAGTTGCAAGGTTGAGTGTGGCCATGGGGTCGTCGGGCCGCAAAAACAGGGCTCGTTGAAGATGTGGGACAGCTTCTACCACCCTACCGGAGGCGATCAATGCCGTCGCGAGGTTGTCTTCTGCGGTATAGTTTGCGCCCGTGATTTCGAGGGTGTGCGTCCACAGGGTTAGGTTGTCGCTCCAAAAACTCACCTGCCGGTGCAGCGCAAAGCCTAGCGCCAGCAGGACCACTGCAGCAACCAATCCCGACACTTTGAGCGGAACGCGCAAAGTACGCAGCAGATCGGCACCACCCCAGCAGACGATTACAAAAATTCCCAGCAGTGGAATATAGGCATAGCGGTCGGCCATGGATTGAACGCCCACCTGAACCAGCCCGATCATTGGTACCAGCGTTCCCAGAAACCAGAGCCATCCTACGAAAAGAGGCCGGTGCTGCCGAAAGATCACGACCAGAATAGTGAAGGCAATAAGCGCGAGTCCGGACAGCGCTGCGCCCGGAACGCTGATCGAACCCTCCGGATGTGGATAAACAATCGCCAGATTGACCGGCCAGAAAGCCTTCTCGATATACTTGACATAGGCAATCGCCGCATTTCCCAGGTGTATCCAGAGCGGGAGTTTGACCTGGGTTGCGTCCGTCTGCACTTTCATGGTGATGAACGCGCTTACGGCCGAGAGCGCAAACCACGGCACTTTCTCAGCAATCAAACTCCAGAAAGAACTGCGGCGGGAGAAAGGGCTTGCCGACTCGCCTCCATTTTCCTCAGGCTGCGCGAGACGCCGCAAGGGCCAGTAGTCGAGCAACAACAGAACGAATGGGAAGGTAATCACCTGCGGCTTGGTCATCAATCCCAAAGCATAAGCAAGAGTGACGGCCAGGTATCGTCCGAGACCGGGCCGGCGTGTGTACCAGCCATACGCGCCCAGTGCAATCAGGAAGAACAACATGCTGAGGAGGTTCTTACGTTCCGCGATCCACGCCACCGACTCCACATTGATCGGATGGAGAGCAAAAAGCGCGGCCACCATCAGGCTGCGCCGAGCTAATCCTGTCGCGCTCTCCAGAAGCAAGAACAGGAGCACTACGTTAGCAGCATGCAGAAGCACGTTGATGGCGTGGGGACCTGCCGGGTTCAAGCCAAAGATTTGGCAATCGAAAGCATGGGAGAGCCAGGTGATCGGATGCCAGTTTGTTGCCGCAGTCGAGCGAAAAGCCCAAACCACTGTTTTCCAGGAGAGTCCGGCGCGGACCTGGGGATTATCGGTGACATAGATGCCGTCGTCGAGATTGAGGAACGGTGCGCGTGTGACCGGGTTGTAGAGTGCGACTGTAGCCAGAACGAGCAGAAGGCAAAAAACCAATCTCTGCGTTCGCGGACCTTGAAAAATGGGAGACTCAGCCGCCTGCCGGTCGTGCTTCTGCTCCGCCAAATCCGTGGATTCCATTTCCATTTGACTCTTAACCGAACGCCCCCTAACCCAAGGTTTTGGTGAGACGATAGCATGAACGAAACAGCTGTTCCGCCCACAAAAACGTTCCCCATAATCTTTGGTTTACTTTGGGGTTCGCTTTGAAGCCTACTCTGGCGGGAGGGGGAATCTAGCTAGCGGCCGGCTGTTCAGCCGGAGAGGCGGCGTGATCCTTGTGGCCCGTTCGGTGCTCACGCCGTATGGCAAGAATATCTTTGTGCAGAAGATCGAGTGCGTTCGAGGGAATTTCAGAACCCCACTCATCAATCTCTTTTTCGTCCCAATGTCCGTTGAGCCGAAGTGCCGCATCAGTCAGATCCTCGGGAAACGCGAGACGATAAGTCCCCTCGCGTAGCAGCACTCCTCCAACTTGGCGTCCCGTATGCATTTCATAAATACGCCGCGTCGAGTTGCCCCCGCTATTAGTGAAAGCGAGCAGCACTTCGCCTTCTTCGCCGTAGTCGGGACGGTAGAACCATGCCTGCGGCGCATCTGACTTGGGGCGGGCACGTTTTCTTCCGGTCACCGTCACGACTTCCTGCTCCGGTTTCACTTCATTCGCTGGATTGAAGTAATAAACTCGAGAGCACGATTCGCAGACCATGACCTTCTCGCCATTCCGCACTTCGTTATAAGTCTGCGGACGCAGCATCACCTGGCAGCCCATGCACTTCTGGTCGCGTACCTCCGCCAGCCCCGTTCCGCGAAACTTCGCGACGCGCTCATATTGCCGAAGAACATCTTCGGAGATCCCGTGCCGCAAAGCGTCGCGCTTAGCATTCCACTCGGCAAGCTTTTTCTGATCTTCCGCAGTAACTGTGCGAGCGTCTTCTTTTTCTTTTTCGATCTCAGCCGTCTCCGCTTTGAGCTCGGCCTCCGCTGCTTTGACGTCCTTTTCGCGCGCGTCGACGTTGACCATCACCTCGAGGATGCGGTCCTCATTGAGTCGGATTTCCTGTTCGGCAAACTCGATCTCATGCAGCAGGGCTTTGTATTGGTCGTTCGTTTTTACGTCGAGGGATTGGTCGCGATACTTGGAAATCTTGCCTTGCAGGTCTTTGATGTTGGCTTCGAACTTCTTGCGGTTGGTGTCGTCGGCTTTGGCCGCAGCCCGCACCTTTTCCAGGTGCGCATTGGTTCCAGCCAGCTTTTGTTCGATCACTGCCATACGTTTCGGCAGCGCGGCGACCTCGTCCCGCAGTTTGCGGATCTCTTTATCCGCTACCTGCAGCTCCAGTAATTTGTCGATGTCAGGAAGCATCGGTTAGGGGCATCACAATAACGATTCTAACACGCGAGAGCCCCGGGGCTTGCGAGCTCTCACTCGGCGCGCCGCCCGCGCCCCGAGCTCTTGACACGCCCTTGTGCCGAAGGGGATGATCGTTCCGCACGAGTTTCGCCAGCTTGTTCCGTCCGGCCATAAGTCCTGGGGGCCGGACTAGCCGAGCAAACCCTCCGCGAGCAGGTGCCTGGTAGGAGAAAAATATGCATTACAGAACAGCATCCCGCAGCGCTCTGACCGTAGCCCTACTTTCCATGCTGCTACTGGGTACGACCCGCTCAGCGCACGCCCAAACCGAGACCGTGCTCCATAACTTCACCGCTGGCACCGACGGTTCTGGTCCCATGTACGGCCTCACCTCTGACGGTAAGGGCAACTTCTATGGCACGACCGCCTATGGTGCGCGTTCTGGGGCTGGGACCGTATTTGAGCTTTCGCCGAACGGCAGTGGAGGCTGGAACGAGACGGTGATCTACAGCTTCAAGGCATTGAAAAATGGTGTGTTTCCGATGTCTCCGGTTATATTCGATAGCCTCGGAAATCTGTACGGAACAACGGACCAGGGCGGTGCCCATGGCTACGGCGTGGTCTTCGAACTTAGTCCTGAAGGAACAAGTTGGACGGAAACTGTGCTCTACAGCTTTGCTGGCGGGACAGATGGTGCCGATCCTGACGGCGTTCTAATCATGGACCCGGCTGGCAACCTCTATGGCACAACTCACCAAGGCGGCACAGGTAATAACGGAACCGTCTTCGAGTTGAGCCCGTCGGGCGGCAGCTGGACTGAGCAGGTGATCTACAACACTCCGAACGGCGTCGTTACTGGCGTGACGATGGATACTGCCGGAAACCTCTTCGGCGCCGGGGATTCGTCTGTAGCCGGAGATTCGGCGGTATTCGAGCTGTCCCCGAATGGCCAGGGCGGCTGGAATTCTACTGTCATCTATACCTTCGCCAGTCGCCCCGAGGTGGCTGGCACTCTGACGCTCGACAGTGTTGGAAACCTTTACGGAGTAACCGACGCTGACGCGAACGGTTGCGGCAAGGTTTACAAGCTAACCCTCAAGAGCGGAAAGTGGACATCGAAGACCCTCTACAACTTTGTTAAAGGCGGCACAGATGCCTGCGATCCTTACTCTGGGATTGTGTTCGATGCAGCCGGCAATATTTACGGGACAACTTTCAAAGGCGGTGCCGCGGGCAAAGGTGCTGTTTACGAACTTTTGGCCCCGGTTGGCAAAAGCACCAGCTACACCGAGAAGGTTCTCTGGAGTTTCGACGGCACCGACGGCGCTTCTGCGTGGGCCAGCCTGATTTTGGACAGCTCCGGCAATCTCTACGGGACAACCTACGCGGGCGGGTCGAAGGGAGACGGCGTAGTGTTCGAAATGACTCCATAGAACATTTGACAACGGGGGCGAGTCATCCCCACACAGACCGATAATTTATTTAGTCCGCTTTTCTATCGGCACAAATTCCCGCGTCTCATGCCCGGTCCAGATCTGGCGCGGACGAGCAATTTTTTGTTCGGAATCGGTCAACATTTCCTGCCACTGCGTCAGCCATCCTATGGTTCGGGGAATTGCGAACAGGACGGTAAACATCTCCGGCTTGAAGCCCATGGCCTGGTACATGATGCCGGAGTAGAAATCCACATTGGGATAGAGTTTGCGCTGCACGAAATAATCATCTTCCAGCGCGATTCGTTCGAGCTCCAGCGCAATATCAAGTTTGGTATTGCGTCCGGTAACTTCGAACACGCTGTCCGCGGTTCGCTTAATGATCTTGGCCCGAGGATCGTAGTTCTTGTATACCCGGTGTCCAAAGCCCATCAACTTGCCTTTACCTTCCTTAATTTTTTTTATGTAGGCGGGGATGTTGTCCTTCGATCCGATCTCATCCAGCATGCGCAGGACTTCTTCGTTCGCTCCACCGTGCAACGGGCCGGATAGAGCGGCGGCGGCAGAAGCCGTGGACAGATAGGGATCGGCGTGCGAACTGCCCACGGCGCGCATTGCATTCGTACTGCAGTTCTGTTCGTGATCGGCGTGGAGAATGAAAAGGATGTCGAGCGCCCGCGCCAACACTGGATTCGCGACGTACTTAGGCTCGACCATCTTCCACAGCATGTTCATGAAATTTTCGGTATAGGTGAGGTCGTTGTCGGGATAGATATACGGAAGCCCGGAAATGTGACGATACGACATAGCCGCAATGGAAGGCACCTTGCCGATAAGGCGCTTGATCTGCAGCAGCCGGTTCTCAGGATCTTGAATATGCTTCGCATCCGGATACACCGTCGACAGTGCCGCTATGGTGCTCACCAGCATCGCCATAGGGTGAGAGTTGTCGCGGAAGCCTTCCATGAACTTCTTCGTTGTTTCGTGGAGCATGGTGTGGTGAGTAATGTCGTGCACCCAACTCTTCAATTCATTCGCTGTGGGTAGTTCACCAAACAGAATCAGGTAAGCAACTTCGAGATAGGTGCTGTGTTCGGCGAGAACGTCGATGGGATAACCGCGGTAGCGAAGGATTCCGCGATCGCCGTCAATGTATGTGATCGCGCTGCGGCAGGAAGCGGTATTCATGAAGGCGGGGTCGTAGGTCATCAATCCGAAATCTTCAGGGTCGGTCTTGATCTTGCGGAGATCCATGGCGCGGATGGTTCCGTCTTCGACGAGAAGTGTGTAGCTTTGGCCGGTACGGTTGTCGGTAATGCTTAGAGTATTCTGTGAGGTGTCCTGCGGCATCCGCGCTCTCCTGCGTTTTTGTGCGACTCAACATAATGCTACCAGCACCGGACGCGCTAGCGCTTTCCAACTATTGGCAATTGCCGAGGCGAATGTGTAGCGTGTGTGGGACCACCGAATTTTCCGGCACGCCTGGGTTGAAGGAGAACTCGAAGATGACATGGATTCGTACCATTCCGTTCTCGGAAGCTGATGACGAACTGCGGCAGGCAATGGAAGGGCAGAAACCGCTTTATCCGAAGGAGTATGCCGTTCCGATACATCCGGCTGAAGGCGGCGGATCACAGATCGTGGCCTCCCACTCGCTGATCCCGCAGGCTCTTTATCATGCGTTCTCGACCTTTGGGGCGCTTATGTCTCCCGACCTCCCGCTGCAGAGGCGTCATCACGAGATGATCGCAACGATGGTTTCGGTCACCAACCGGTGCGTGTATTGAATTGAGTCTCACGCAGAGTTTCTGCGTCGGGTCACCCTGGATAAGGAACTCGTGGAGGCACTGGAACGCGATTACACCACGGCTCCAATCACGCCGCAGGAGCGCGCGATGGTCGATTACGTCGTGAAACTCACAAAAGACGCGACCAAGGTCTGGAGAGACGACCACGACAAATTGCGGTCCGTCGGCTTTGACGATCAAGCTATCCTGCAGATCACGCTGATTGCCTCTTGGTTTAACTACATTAACCGCGTAGCCGATGCGCTGGGTGTGGGTCGGGAGGGGTAGTGCCTGCTCCGGATTCGGTACATGAGAAAATTAGGTAGAGTAACGATCTCCCGGTAACCTGCCGGGAGGATTGCCGTCCAATTCAGCTGATGATTTACCTAACGCGAGTTCCGGCGGCTCCTCTCTCTCATTTCGTGGAACTGCTCTGGTTTTACGAGAACCTGGAAACCGATCACGCTAAAGAAAAGCTCCTGCCGGACGCGTCTATGGAGCTGATTATTGATCTTAGCGAAGGGCCTAAAAAGCTTTATGACAATCGCGATCTGGAGCGTTTCTCCGTTTACAACCGCTGCTGGGTGAGTGGAATGCAGCGGCAGTTCATCGTACTGGGCGTGGAACAAGGTTCGTCCATGATGGGAGCGCACTTCCGTACCGGGGGCGCGGCGCCGTTCTTTGGCTTTCCGCTGTCTGAGCTTTCGGGAAATGTGGTGGAACTTGATTTGATCTGGAAGCGTGAAATCCTGGCATTACGCGAGCAACTTCTCGAAACGCCGTCTCCGGAGGGAAAATTCGATCTATTGGAAGCGTACTTAGTCGCGAGAGCGCAGTCGCGGCTTGAACCCGACTTGGCGGTCTCGGCGGCTTTACAGACATTGCGTTCCTGGCCGGTACTTTCTTTGCGCGAATTGGCGTCACGCCTGGGATTGAGTCATAAGCAGATGCTTGCCCGTTTCGATTGCCGCGTGGGCATGACGCCGAAGCTGACCTCGCGAATTTTCCGTTTTCAAAAAGCTCTCGCTGCCGCTAATCGTGCCACAACAACACCCGATTGGTCGGACCTTGCGGTGGAGTGCGGATACTATGATCAGGCACATCTGATTCATGAATTCCGGCAACTCGCAGGCCTGACGCCTTCGGAGTATCTTCGCGGCCGCACTGATTTTCCTCTGTACGTGGCCGTTGACTGACGAAAACGACTGACGGAAATTTTTTACAATACAGCCGCTCAGCCATCCGGCATTCTGCCTGCGTAACCAAATCTACGGAGGGGTCAATGCCTCATCTGAACTGGCTGGCTGTTTTCGCTGCGGCAGTTTCTACATTTGTGATTGGAGGACTCTGGTATTCGCCGACGTTGTTTGGCCGCGCCTGGATGTCAGCCAATAATTTCACGCAGGAAGACCTGAACAAGAGCAACATGGCCAAAGTCTTCGGGCTATCTTTTATCTTCGCGCTGTTAATGTCGGCAAATCTGGCGGCGTTTCTCGCCGACGCCAAAACCACTCCGGCGTGGGGCGCGACGGCTGGTTTTCTGGCTGGCTTTGGCTGGGTGACGCTGGGACTCGGGACCATCGCGCTGTTTGAGCGGCGGCCGCGGAACTACGTGCTGATCAACGGCGGATATATGACCTTGTCGTTCACGATCATGGGCCTGATTTTGGGGGCTTGGCGCTAGCGCTGCGTAGTATTCGAGCTCGCAGCTCTAGCCTATTTGGCCACACGCCGATGCGGCTTCACAGCAAGGCAACGCGCGAAGATCGCCGACACCTGCGGAATTTCTTCTTCATTTAGTTGAATCGCGCTGCCGAGTTTCTTTAAGGCTGGATTCAGAGCTGTAGGCTGGCCACCAGTTAGTTCGATGAGATGCTGCCACTCCCGCGCAACCGGAACGCGCTCGTCGGTCTCGGCATCTTCGCAAAACTGATCGGCGGCTTCGGGAGGTGTTCCGTATTCATCGGCGACATCTTCATGGAAGTAGCCGCGCAGGAAGGTATGCAGCGCGGGAAAGGTAGCAGCGGTGATTTCCAATTTCGGGTTCATGAGCGGCACTCCGGATAAGAAGTCAAAACGTAGTAACGACTGGGCCCGCCATACTTCAACACAATCAGCGCGTGCGTACAGGGACGCGAGTGATTCTCGCCACGATTCATGGTACGGCCAATGGGATCGGGGCTCTCGGAGTCCAGCACGAGGTTGGGATGTCGGCCGGAGCGGTCGAGCCAGCGCTGAATTTGGCCCTGCGACTCTGCAATCGCCGCACCAACGACGTGCTCCGCTGTCGATCGGTCAGTGTAGGTCGAAGCACCAGTAATGTTGCGTTCCCGCTCCAGGCGTTCGCGGAGCTGCTCCTCCGTCTGGCCTACGTGCTTTCGCAGAATGTGCCCGCCAGCGGCTTCGTCCTGGCTGAGGTCACGCGTCGGACCGTCGTTGGCGTGTGCCTCAACCCTCGTGCTGATAGAACCTGGCGTCGCCGAACCGGCACTGTTCGTGGTCGCGGGCGGCTGACAAGAAATCAGCCCACTTATCACCACCGCAAACACAATGCAGAGCGCGATACGAAGCCTGACGATGCGAATTCTAAATAATTTAGTCATCGGGCTCTAAGACTATGCCACTGAGCATTGACGATTGCCACTCAGCCGTACAGTTTCTGTTGTGTAACAGTTCTAGACTGTAAAGTTCCGGGAATTGTGCTACTAAACAGGGTGTGCGAGCAAGTCTACTCGATTCGCTGGATGATTTCGAGCGCTGGGGTGCTGACTGCGCCTACGTGTTTCCGCGTGGATACCGGCGTGAACGTTGGAGCTACCGGCGCGTCGCGAAGGTGGCGTATCAGTTTGCTCGTGAACTCGAAGCGCGCCACGTAGTTAAGGGCGATGCGGTGTTGTTGTGGAGTTCGAACTGTGCCGAATGGGTAGCGGCATTTCTCGGCTGCGCGCTTTGCGGGGTCATTGCCGTTCCCGTGGACGATGCCGCAAGCCCCGATTTTGCGCGTCGCATCAGCGCACAGGTGCGTACGAAGCTGGTACTGTGTCCGCGTGAACGCGCTTCGCTCTTTGATGGACCGGTTGCGGAGAAGGTCGGAGAGAAGATCCCAACCATCGATCCCGCCGGTCTGCAAGCTCTCGTCGCCGAACACGCGTCTGAGCGGTTTCGTCCTGTTCATATTGAGCCTTCCGATACGCTCGAAATTGTTTTCACATCTGGGACCACGGCCGAGCCCAAGGGAGTCGTGCTCACCCACGCCAATGTTGTCGGCAATCTAATCCCAATTGAAAACGAAATTAAGAAATACCTGAAATATGAGCGTCTGGTACATCCAATTCGTTTTCTGAACCTCCTGCCGTTGAGCCATGTCTTTGGCCAATTTCTGGGAATTTTTCTTCCGCCGCTGCTCGGCGGCGCGGTCGTGTTCGAAAATACATTTAACCCGACGGAAGTAATGGGAACGATTCGCCGCGAGCGAGTATCGGTGCTGGTGGCTGTTCCGCGCATGATCGAGTCGCTCAGGCAGAAGATCGAACGCGACCTTGATGACGTTGACAACCGCGAAAGCTTTGGAATGCGTTACGCTGCTGCCAAGAGTCAGCATTTTCTGCGTCGCTGGTGGACGTTTCGTGAGGTGAGACGCCAGTTCGGATGGAAATTCTGGGCTATGATCAGCGGCGGCGCCGCGCTTGATCGCGAGACCGAAGAATTCTGGCATCGGCTCGGCTACGCTGTTGTTCAAGGATACGGATTGACCGAGACCACTTCGCTGATCAGCCTGAACCATCCCTTCCACACTAGCCGCGGCTCTATTGGCAAAGTTCTGCCGGGACGCGAAATCAAGCTGGCGGATGATGGCGAAATTCTGGTGCGGGGAAGTGGCGTTGCCAGCGGCTACTGGAATGGACGCGAACTGCAATCAGTGGCGCGTTTGGAAGATGAAGGCTGGTATCGCACCGGCGATCTGGGCGCGATCGATGAGCAGGGGAATCTTTTTTTTAAGGGCCGCAAGAAAGAAGTGATCGTCACACCTGCGGGAATGAACATTTACCCCGAGGACCTTGAAGCAGGTTTGCGCGGTCAGAAAGAAGTACGGGATTGCGTCGTCGTCGGGTTGGAGCGCGGTGGAAATGCTGAGCCTTGTGCAGTTTTGATTTTGCGCGACCGCGATTCCGATTCCAATTCGAATGACCCCCAAATCGACGCAAGAACAATCGTCGCGCGCGCGAACAAGACGTTGGCCGAATATCAACATATGCGTTCCTGGTTCGTCTGGCCCGAGGAAGATTTTCCCCGTAGTTCGACGCAGAAACCGCGCCGCAACGTGATTCGCGATGCGGTCGAGGCGGCGCTGGGCGGGCAATCGCCAGAAAACGCTGCTAGTCCACTCTCCGAACTTCTCACGCGAATCACTGGCCGCGCGGCTCGGAACCTTACGCCGGACGCAAATTTGGAAAGTGGCCTGGGGTTCAGCTCCCTCGAACGCGTCGAATTGCTCAGTGCTCTCGAAGATCGTTATCAGGTCGAGCTGAGCGAAACGAATTTCGCGAATGCAACGACCGTCGGCGATCTCGAGAAACTGCTGCAAGGCGGAAGATCGGTAGTTGGTCGACCAACGACTAACGACTCGCGACTTCTTCGCGCCTTTCACTATCCGCGATGGACTCTCCGCTGGCCTACGACGTGGTTGCGTCTGGCATCCCACTATTTGCTAGCGCGTCCGGCCGTATTTCTTCTGGGCTATCCTCGCATTATCGGGCGCGAGAACCTACGCGGCGTTCGCGGACCGTTGCTGGTCATCTCCAATCATATTGACGATGTCGATGTCGGCTTCATACAAACCGCGCTGCCGGCGCGTATCCGTCACAAACTCGCGACTGCTACGGGCGGCGAGGCGCTTGAAAGATTGCGCTCGCCGGGACCGGATCGGCCGTTCTTTCATCGAATCTACGATCGGATACAGTGGACGCTCGGTGTCGCCCTGCTGAACTTATTTCCTTTGCCGCGTCAATCCGGATTCCGGAAGAGCTTCGCTTATGCTGGAGAGGCCATTGATCGCGGCTACAGCGTGCTCGTCTTTCCGGAGGGGAAACACACCGAAGATGGCAAACTTCTTCCGTTCCGCACAGGAGTCGGACTGCTCGCCAATAATCTACGCATTCCAGTTCTTCCCATGCGGATCGATGGTTTGTTTGAAATCAAGAAAGCTGGAAAGAAATTTGCCGCTCCGGGGAAAATTCAAGTGCGCATCGGCAAGCCCATCCAATTTACTCCGGAAACCGAGCCCGAGGAGATCGCTCGCGCTCTGCAAAGGGCAGTTGACAGCCTCGCGATGTGACGGTTCCGGCGTGGAGAGATGCGTCGGAATTCTATTGCCTGTGCGCCAGATGCTCTTTCAAAGGGTTCCAACCAACTATTTAGGGGGGTGCCCCCTCCCCCCCGTCTTTCGCCAAAGTTTTAAATCTAAATGACGTAGTTCCAAAGTATTCAAAAATAAGTACTTAGTGGAAGTGATCATCGTTTTTCCCCAGAATTTGACGGAAATCGGACCTGCCCGTCGCCCCAATTTTGGCGATTTATCTTCGATTCGATTATCAAAGAGCTTGTACCAGAGAAGCGTACCTAGGGCCTGGCCCATTACGGGATCATTCTCGCATTGGGCGCGTTGGGCGTCTGTGACGGTGGGCACCGACCGATTGTGATGAAAAGAACGGCAAGGTAGGGGCGGTGCTAACGCCCACTCATTCGCAAAGTGCGCGATGAATGGGGCACCCGGCCAGAGGCTCTCCAGAACTTTTCCACAAGGATGCCCACGGAATCGGCCCCGAGCGGCCTCAAGCTTCCCGAAGCCCATATTGCGGATTCGCCCGATTTACGAAAGCCGAACAAGTGCAATCGGTTCGAGATTCTGAGCCATTGACCCCGTTACGATTCGTGTTATGAAAGAGGCTTTCCTGAAGTGTTCAATCTGCGGTAATCCGATTACGGCGCCGATGAGGACGACCGCGACTGGGGAGCCGATCCATGCCGAATGCGTGGTTAAGAAACTTGTAGAGACATTTCGAGAACAGCGGGACCCGAGTTCGAAGCGTGCTAGCTAGAAAACTCCTTTTGGGCCGATGGCGGCGCGGGCGGGCATGGGGACCCTTCAACTCCGCGGGCGCTTCACTTCGTCAAGTCCCAGCTTCGATCAGGCTGACGGGCATTATCGCGGTAAACCGCCGTCACTCAAAAGAGAGACAGAGTTGTAGCGGCGGGCGAGGACATCCCCGGGGCTTACTAGACTTCTCTCGGGTGGTACACGATTCCAATGTTTGCGTTCTAGTCGTGTTAGAAATACTGAGATGGCTGCGTCCGCTATCCAGACCACACTCCGCTGTTTGCTTCTTATCGTTGTTATTGCGATTCCCTTGCCGGGCCAGCAACCGGCGCGAACCCCGACTGCTTCAAAGACTGCTCCCAGTTCCACTCACGCGACTTCGTCGAGACACGTTCTTCAACTTACCGACGAGCAGCGCGCCCTCCATGCCTTGAACCGCCTAACCTTTGGCCCGCGGCCTGGGGATCTACAGAAGGTCATGAATATGGATGTCAATGACTGGATCGAGCAGCAATTGCATCCTGAGGAGATCAGCGAAAGTGTGCTCGACGGAAAGCTGGGGTTGTTTCGCACTTTGAAAATGTCTACCCGCGACATGGTGCAGACTTTTCCCAACAACAATCTGGTCAAGGCAGCGGCTGAAGGGAAGATTCCTCTGCCTACCGATCCGATGAAGCGGTCGATTTACGAAGTGCAAATCAGTATTCTTGCCGAACGCCAGAAACAGGACCAACTGGCCCGCGACGGCAAGGCTCCCGACGCCGATACTAAGGCGAGGATCGACAAGCAGAATCAGGACGCCGTCGCGATGCAGGCAGACGGCATCCTCGCGCTTCCTAAAGAAAAACGGATGGAAGCGATTCTCGCCATGCCACCTGACGAGCGACGACTTTTCGTTACCAATATTCGTGGACCGCAACGCGACCGCCTGCTGGCTGATCTCCCTTCGGATCAACGCGAATATTTCCTTGCCATGAACGGGCCGGTCGGCGTTGTAATTAATGAACTGCAACAAGCTAAGCTTTTACGCGCTCTCTATGGCGAGCGCCAGTTGCAGGAGGTGATGACCGATTTCTGGTTCAATCACTTTAATATTTACCTCAATAAGGATGCCGATCAGTACCTGGTTACAGCTTATGAACGGGATGTAATCCGCGCACATGCGCTGGGTAAGTTCAAAGATCTGCTGGTCGCGACCGCGCAAAGTCCTGCCATGCTCTTCTATCTGGATAACTGGCTGAGCATGGGACCGAAATCACCGGCAGCGCTTGCCGCTAACAAAGGCAAGCCGGGCCAGTCGGTTCCAGGGCTTAATGAAAACTACGGGCGTGAGGTGATGGAGCTGCACACGCTCAGCGTCAACGGCGGCTACACCCAGCACGATGTCACCGAACTGGCGCGCGTGCTCACTGGATGGACCATCCAACCGCTCGAACAGGGCGCGGCGTTTCAGTTTGATCCGAAGAAGCATGATCCCGGAGACAAGATTGTCCTGGGGCAGACGATTCCTGAGAATGGAATCAATGAAGGCATGCAAGTGCTCGACATGCTGGCGCACCATCCGAATACGGCGAAATTCATTGCGAAGAAACTGGCCATGCGGTTTGTTGCCGACGAGCCTCCGCCGGCGCTTGTCGATCGTCTAGCGCAGAAATTTCTATCGACGGATGGCGACATTCGCGAAGTTCTCCGCACATTGTTCAAATCGCCGGAATTCTGGTCGGCGAAAGCTTACCGCGCCAAGGTCAAGACACCTTTTGAATTTATCATTTCATCGCTGCGCGCCACCGGTACCGACCTCAATAATCCCGGCCCGACCGCCGGCATTCTAAACAAGATGGGAATGCCGCTCTACCAGATGGTGCCCCCGACTGGCTATTCTATGACGGCATCTACCTGGATGAATTCGGAGGCTCTGATTGATCGCATGAACTATGCGCTCGCGCTCAGCAACGGGCAGGTCGGCGGCACGAATTTTGATGCTGGGCGCCTGCTTGCCCTGGGGACTCTTACAAGCCGGGGCTTTCCGCGGCCGAATCCTGCGGATTCTGAGTCGGGGCGTGGGCAGGAGACGGCTTTGCTCCTACTGGAAAATGCTTTGCTGAATGGAGAGGTTTCGGCCACCACACAGAAAGCCATTCGGCGGCAGCTGGATGATCCGCAAGTGGCGGCGCACGCGCTTGACGACCCCAAACGAACGCTTAATACGATGACCGCACTGGTAGTTGGCTCGCCGGAATTTCAGCACCGCTAGATTTCGTTTCGCCTTTTTCGCAGGATCAGCGGGAAACTAGCCCCTGAAATACAAAAGGCCGGGCTGCGGGCCCGGCTCTTCGTACTGAGAAACTGTCAATTTTTGGGTTAGATCAGTTCCCCGTGAACCCCGGTTCATTTCGTTCTATTTTCTAGGTATTAGTCGTTATGTATTAGTCAGTTAGTATTGAAGCGAGCCTGAAAACTTACATCACCAGCGCGAGCCCTTCCAATTCACGCTCCAGGACTGGTAGCGAACAGCCTGCCATTTCTACCCGCCCAGCGGCGTCGATGGCGTCCATCTGCGACACCCCATAGCCCCGGCCCGCTAAGAAAACCTGCAGTAGTTCCGCTGCTTCGCGGGAATCTACCATGCCGCCCTGGATCAGGTCGTTTCGCAAGGCGCATAGCTCAGTCACCGTAAATCGCTCTTTCATGGCCATTCTCACCTTCGACCTCCCTTGCTGCTCTGTTAGATTCATCGGCAGCCAATTCTGTTACATGCAATCGAAATGCCGTAACTTTGGTACATCTCAAATACGGCTTCTCGACGCTCTCAGATGTTAGAACCCAAGACTTTGCAAAAGGTTGCGAGGATATCGGCGACAGGGAGCGGGATACATAACAATATCGGCTGTTGCCAGACTGACACTAAATGTCGTTTCGCGGCGGGAGGAACCCGAACTTTGTCGGAAAGGCGATCAGACCTGCGGAATCCCCGGCAGCTTGGTTCAGGCCGGGTCGATCGTGGCGGAGTCCACGAGCATGATCGGTATATCGTCCTGAATGGGATAAACACGTCGGCAGACGCCGCATTTCAGGCTTTGCCCGTTGGCATTCAGAACGACTGGCTTTTTACAGACCGGGCAAACCAGCATGTCGAGCAGATCTTGAGAGATCATAACGGCTTTGATTGTAGCGCAAGGCGACGCCTCGGTGAGGGTCAGTCGGTGGGCGGACCTAGGGACAACTGCTGAGGATTCACGCGCGAGGACGCTCGTCGCTCCACCAAGCGTTCGTCGGGATGCTATAGAATCACTTTTTATTTTCCTTATTTTTGCAGTGAGGGTCGATGACAGCCAGAATTCTTGATGGGACCAAAATAGCCGCTGAAATTCGCGCGGAAGTGGCGGCTCAGGCGAAGGCTTTGGCATTATCCGGCGTGCGTCCGGGGCTCGCGGTTGTGCTGGTTGGGCACAATCCCGCGTCCGAGGTTTACGTTCGCGGCAAGGTCAAGAGCTCCCAGGAAGTTGGCCTCTATAGCGAGCAGCACACACCTTCTGAAAACTCAACTACCGAAGAGTTGCTTTCGCTGATCGCCGATCTGAACCGCCGGGATGAAATCGACGGCATCCTGGTGCAGTTGCCGCTGCCTCCGCATGTCGATGCAAAACAAGTTCTGCTGGCGGTTGATCCCGCCAAAGATGTCGACGGATTCCATCCCATGAATGTAGGCTACCTTTCCACACAGCGGCCTGGGCTTGTGCCCTGCACACCGGCAGGCGTTATGGAAGTTCTGCGGCGCAGCGGGATTCAGGTTGCAGGGCAGGAAGCCGTGGTCATTGGACGCAGTGACATTGTCGGCAAGCCGGTCGCTGTGCTGCTGCTCAATCAGAATGCTACGGTGACCGTCTGCCATTCGAAGACGCGCGACCTGCCGGAAGTTTGCCGCCGCGCCGATATTTTGGTAGCAGCGATTGGCCGCGCTGGCATGGTTACCCGCGATTATGTGAAACCGGGAGCCACCGTGATCGACGTCGGTATCAATAAGATCACCGACCAGAAAGAGTTCGACCGGTTCTTTGCAGGAAATAAAAAGCGTGAAGAGACGTTTCTGGCTAAAGGCTCGACTTTGATTGGCGATGTCCACCCTGAGGTCGCTGAAATAGCTGGCGCGATCACACCCGTTCCCGGAGGAGTCGGCCCGCTGACCATCGCCATGCTGATGGCTAACACGGTAAAAGCGGCCATTTTGCGGCGCGAAATCAGGCATCCCGAGTTAAACCCAGCCTAGCTGGCTCAGCTATACTGATTGATCATCGACGGTCGTGGAACGACATAACTACCCGATAGAGAGGATTTTCAGGGCATAGGTTAATGATTAATTGGTCGCAGGAATCGATACTGGTAACGGGTGGAACCGGATCGTTCGGGAAGAAATTTGTTGAGATCATGCTGCGCGACTACCGGCCCCAGAGGCTGGTAATTTTCAGCCGCGACGAATTGAAGCAGCATGAGATGAGAACGTCAGGCTTCGATCATGCCAGCCTGCGCTATTTTATTGGCGACGTACGGGATGTGGAGCGTTTGAAGCGCGCTCTCTCGGGCGTGACCGTAGTGGTGCATGCGGCGGCGCTCAAGCAGGTACCGGCTTGCGAGTACAACCCTTTTGAAGCGATCCAGACAAATATCATGGGCGGCCGCAATGTGATCGATGCCGCCATTGATCATGGCGTGCGTCGCATTCTGGCGCTCAGCACAGACAAGGCTGTGAATCCCATCAACCTGTATGGCGCCACCAAACTTTGCGCTGAAAAGGTGTTTGTGCAGGCCAATGCTTATGCGGGCGCGAAAAATACGCGCTTCAGTTGTGCGCGCTACGGAAATGTAGTGGGCAGCCGGGGCAGCGTGATTCCAGTATTTCTCGAGCAGCGTCGGAGGGGGAAGATCACGATCACCGATCCGCGAATGACACGCTTCTGGCTGACGCTGGAACAGGGCGTGAAATTCGTGATCCGTTGCCTGGAACACATGCACGGTGGTGAGATTTTTGTTCCCAAGATTCCGAGCATGAGATTGGTCGACCTGGCGGAGACCGTCGCCCCAGGATGCCAGGTGGAATATATTGGCATTCGTCCGGGAGAGAAGCTACACGAAGTGCTTGTATCTGAGGATGAGTCGCGGCAGACCCTCGAAACCGAGGACATGTATGTGATTCAGCCATCGCATCCCTGGTGGAGAGCGGAAAACTGGATCAACGCCAAGCCGCTTGCGGAGGGTTTCCGCTATGCGAGCGACAGCAACGAACGCTGGCTGACGCGGCGTGAACTCGAGGAATTAGTGGCGCCGGAAGCTAGCGCTGCGGAAGCGCTTCCTACCTCAGCATAACGGAGTTATTGCATCCCGTCCGAATCTGCGTTTTAAGAGCCTTCGAGTTTCTTGGTTAAAATCTCGTTCGCCAACTGAGGATTGGCTTGCCCTTTAGAGCCCTTCATTAACTGACCGACGAAGAATCCGATCATTGTTTTCTTGCCGGCGCGGTATTGCTCGACCTGTTTAGGGTTCGCTGTTATTAATTCGTCGGCTAATTTCTCTAGCGCCGACGTGTCACGCGACTGCTCGGGACGCCCTTCGGCTTCGTAGACGGCGGGGAAGTCTTGCTGGCGTTCAAAGCTTAGGTCGTAGAGATCTTTCAGCATTTTGCCGGAGATTGCTCCCGATTCCACCAGATCGGCCGAGGCAGTGACCCCTGCCATTGAAATTGGGGACTGCTCGAGCTCGAGGCCTTGCGCTTTCAGGCGTCCGAGTAACTCGCTCTGCACCAGGTTGGCAACGCGTTTCGGATTTCTCGCCGCGCGGGCCGAGGACTCGAACTGATCTGCCAGGGCGCGAGTGAGCGTCAGCGTGTAGGCATCGCCCGTGGTGATGCCGAACTCCTTCATCATGCGCTCGCGGCGCGCTTCGGGAAGTTCGGGCAGAGTAGCGCGGATCGCAGCTTGCCACTTTTCGTCCACAACTAGCGGAAGTAAATCGGGCTCCGGAAAATAGCGATAGTCGTGCGCCTGCTCTTTCGAGCGCATACCGTAAGTCTTGCCTTCGTGCGAATTATAGAGGCGCGTCTCTTGCGTGATTCTGCCACCAGATTCGATGACGCCAATGTGCCGTTCGATCTCGTACTCTAGGGCCTGCTTGATGAAGCGAAATGAATTGACGTTCTTGACTTCCGTTTTTGTGCCGAATTCTTTCTGTCCGCGGGGGCGCACACTGATGTTGGCATCGCAGCGAAGCGAGCCTTCTTCCATGTTGCAGTCGCTGACGCCGGTATAGAGGATGATTTCCTTGAGCCTGGTTAGGTACTCATAGGCTTCCTCGGGGGATCGCATATCGGGTTCGCTGACGATTTCGGCCAGAGGCACACCGGCCCGGTTGAGATCGACGCCAGTCTTCGAGGCGGCATCGTCGAAGCCTTCGTGTAGGCTCTTGCCCGCGTCTTCTTCCAGGTGCAGGCGAGTAATCCCGATTTTCTTCTTGCTGCCATTTAGATCGATATCAATGAATCCATGCTCGGCGAGGGGCTTGTCATATTGCGAGATCTGATAGCCCTTAGGCAGATCAGGATAAAAATAATTCTTGCGCGCGAAGATGGAGGTTTCGTTGATGCGACACTCCAAAGCCATCGCCGCTAGGGTAGCGAATTCCACGGCCTTCCGGTTGAGCACGGGTAAAGCTCCCGGAAGTCCTAGACAAACAGGGCACACATGCGAGTTTGGCGGAGCACCAAAGCGAGTCGAGCAGGAGCAAAAGATCTTCGAGACGGTTAGCAACTGCACATGGACTTCGAGTCCTATAACCGGCTCGTATTTCGCGAGTAAATGCTCGGAGATGGCTGCTGGGGTCGCCATATCAAGAAATTATAGCTGGCCAGATCAGTGCTGGATGGCCCAGGTCAGTGGTGAGACGGGCGAGGACGCCCGTCGCGCCGTCGCGCCGTCGCTCCATCGATCATACGATCGCTACGGTTGCTTCACTTCTGGCGCGCTTAGATACTTCTCCATCGGGATTTCGAAATACATTAGCTCATTTCCGTTCGCGTCGTGGACTCCGGTGAGATAGAAGCTGGCGCCGGCCAGCGGATTCGAGATGTCCTGGATATCGAAAAATAAGAAACCCCGCGCCGTGGAGTGTGGTTCGACGGCCTCAGCGCCGAATCGAGCTTGCTCAAGTTCATCCCAGGTCTTGCGGCTCACGCCCCCTTTAACTTCTTTCTTGGGCAGCGGAATCGGCAATGGATTCGGCGTGTCACTCCTTGAGGGATGGGATAGCCGGCGCAGGAGATCGTCCGTGGTGGAGGGAAAAAGCTTGCTGCGATCTTTGGTATTCAACTCGGCCTTCATGCCTACAAGCGAAATGGGTTGATCGCCGTCGTTCGTGATTACGAAGAAGACCGGCATATAACCATTGTTGCGAAAGTTGACGCTGAAGATTGAGGCTTTGTCTTCCACATCATAGGGATCGACTGCGACCGCAACCTTCTCCGCAGTGTGGTCGTCGTGCGCTGGATAGGTACGGGCGGGCTGGGCGGTGGGCATTACAAACTGTTTCGCCGCAATCGCGCAGAGGCAGCCAAACAGCACAAAAGAAGCGACCGCTAAAACATGGGATCTCCGTGGCGGCCGTCTTTCGGCCTGCAATCCTTGAGCCCGAGGCGATTCTTGTATAACTGCATGGTCCATCCGTAAATTATAGGCGTTGACTCGTCGAGGATCAGATTTCCCTGGCCATTTAGAATGGGCTGCTCTTATATAGGCACTCGTTTATGTACTTGCTTTACAGTGCGCTGCTCGCTTTTTTCCTGTTGCTGACGCTGCCCTACTGGCTGCTGCAGATGTTACGTCACGGAAAATACAGGGCAGGATTGGCGCAAAGGTTCGGCGCGCTTCCGGCTTCTCTTGCCGATCGCGATAAGAGATATGGCGAACAACGGACGATCTGGGTTCATGCGGTCTCGGTCGGTGAGGTGGTGGCTTCGAGCGCGGTTATCGCGAGGCTACGACAAGAATTTCCGTCCCATCGCGTTTTAGTTTCGACGACGACGAGTACCGGACAGAAGCTGGCGGCCCAGCGCTTCGGCGCGGAGAACGTATTCTATTTTCCCTTGGACTTCGCCTTCGCGATCCGGCCCTACGTTGACGCTCTGCGTCCCGAACTCGTAGTCGTGGCGGAAACTGAATTTTGGCCGAATTTTCTCCGGCTGGCGAAGCGCAGCGGAGCTCGCATCGCGGTTATCAATTGCCGCATTTCCGATCGATCGCTTCCTGGCTACAAACGGTTTCGCCTCTGGCTTCCGCGACTATTGGGGAGCGCGTTGGGGAATGTTGATTTGTTTTTGGCCCAGACAGAGGAAGATCGGCAAAGGCTTGTCACGATTGGTGCGGCGGAATCAAAGATCACCGTCGCGGGCAACGTGAAATTCGATGTAACGCCGCCGCCGTCTCCGGCGATTGTGGAGAGTCTTCGCGATAGCTTTATCCGCACCGCTGCGGGACCGATTCTGGTGTGCGGAAGTACGCTCGAAGATGAAGAAGGATTGCTGCTCTCAGCGTTTCGCAACATCCTGGTGAATCATCCGAAGGCGGTAATGATTCTCGCGCCGCGGCATCCGGAACGATTTTCGGAGGTTGCGGCCCTCGTCGAGAAACTTGGATTCCCCAAGTCACAGCGTTCTTTTTGGAGCGGTGAGCCGCTCGCGGGTAGCGTCTTTCTCATCGACACGATTGGAGAGCTGGCTACCCTTTATTCGCTGGCCACCATCGCATTCGTCGGCGGTAGCCTGGTGCCGCGCGGCGGCCACAACATTCTTGAGCCTGCGCTTTATGGTGTTCCCATCGTTACGGGCAATCACTATGAGAATTTTCGCGACGTGGTTGATTTTTTTGCCAGCCGCAACGCGGTGCGCATTGTCGGAATTGCGGAGCTGCCCCTGGTCTTCATGGAGCTGATCGGAAATGAGGATGAACGAGCGACACTTGGCCGGAACGCGCTGGCAGCGCTCGAATCGCAGCGCGGCGCTACGAGCAGAACGATGTCAGCACTACTCCATTTGATGGGTGTTTCGTCGTGAATCCGCTCACGGAACTTTACGGTGCCGTCACATCGCTGCGAAACACTCTATTCGATCGCGGTGTGTTGTCTTCGCGGCGGCTTGAACAACCGGTGGTAAGTGTGGGGAATCTATCGGTGGGTGGTTCGGGCAAGACTCCATTTGTGATTGCGCTAGGCGAACTGTTGAAGGCGAGAGATATTCGCTTCGATGTGCTCTCGCGCGGATACGGCCGTAAGACTCGCGGGGTGCTGGTAGTTGAGAGCGATGGCAAGGCATCGGATTTCGGCGATGAGCCGCTGCTCATTGCGCGGCGACTGGGCGTTCCGGTAATCGTTGGTGAGAGCCGTTATGAAGCGGGACGGGTCGCCGAGCGGAAATTCCAATCGCAGTTGCACATCCTGGACGATGGTTTTCAGCACCGTTCTCTGGCACGCGACTTCGATATCGTTCTGATGACGGAGCGTGACCTGCGCGACAGGCTGCTGCCGTCAGGACGAATGCGCGAGCCTCTGTCTTCGCTCGCACGCGCGGATGCAATCGTACTGCCCCGCGGCTTGCCATTGGAGTCTCGAATGCTAGCGCGAAAGCTGTTCTGGCGAATCGAGCGCGAACTCCTTTTGACGAATCCGCCCTCCAGGCCTGTTGTCTTCTGCGGCATCGCGCGTCCCGAACAATTTTTTACGCAAGTACGGGCAGCCGGAATTACGCCTGCCGCAGAAATAATCTTTCGCGACCACCATGCTTATGACCTCGATGACATTCAGGCTCTCATTCGTGCGTCCCGCGACTCGCAGGCTGACGGCTTTCTGACAACTGAAAAAGACGCTATCAACCTTGGCGCTATTCAACAGCTCGGCCCTAATCAGCACGGCCTCGATCCACTCGCCGTCGCTCAGCTCAAGCTAATGATCGACCATCCTACTGACATTGTGGATGCCATTTTGGCTAGAATCACTGAGCGAACGCCCCGCTCGTGAGAAAATCTTGAGTTGCACTGGAAGCGGCATTTCCAAGACAGCAAATTGATGACCAAACATATTAAAGAAAACGACCGCCTGCGGAAGCTTGTCGAATCTTTCCCCAAGCTCACGGTAACCGTCCTCGCCGACCTGGTCGCTGATGAGTTCGTGTTCGGCGAAATTTCCCGCGTCTCACGCGAAGCCCCCGTGTTGATTTTAAAGCACCATGATCGCAAAGTGGTTCCGGGCGGAGGCGCCAATGCGATCTACAACCTTGCCGATCTCGGAGTAAACGTCTTGCCGGTTGGCGTGGTCGGCGACGACGAGGCGGGCAAATTGTTACTACGCGCTTTTCGCCACAAGCGCATCCCAGTCAGCGGCGTTTTGAAAGATAAGACCTATACCACCGTGACTAAAACGCGCATCCTGGCCGGATTCGCGCACACTGCCGGACAACAAGTTGTGCGTCTCGACCGCGAGTCTAGCGAGGGTCCTAACTCGCATTTGCGACGTGAGATCGTTCTTGCCGCCCGCGAATACACACGCGCTTCCGATGCGCTGCTGGTTTCAGACTATGGATACGGCGCGGCGACTCCAACCCTGCTGAACGTGATTCGGGAAAAACGCGGGATCGACAAAGTTCCCGTCACACTCGATTCGCGTCATCGCATGCTTGAGTTCTCTGGCATCACGGCCGCAACGCCGAATGAGTCCGAGGTGGAAGAAGTTCTCGGCATCCGCATCGGCAACGATTGGGAGCGCCTTCTGGCCGCAGGGGATCAGATTGCAGGCGAGATGAATTTGGAGTCGCTGCTGATCACGCGTGGCAAGGATGGCATGGTGGTTTTCCCGCGTCGTCACAAGCCGGTGGATATTCCGATCTACGGCAGCGATGAGGTCACTGATGTAACCGGCGCGGGCGACACCGTCATTGCAACATTTACCGCCGCCCTCGCCGCCGGAGCGACCGCCGAAGAAGCTGCTCAACTGGCGAACTACGCAGGCGGAATCGTGGTCATGAAGCGGGGCACGGCGACGGTCAGTCAAGAAGAATTGCTGGCTGCGCTGGATAAGGCGCCTCCGGTGGCACGCGAGCATTAGGTCGAGAAGCAGGCACCTCGAAGTGACTGAATCAATCCATCAGAAGATTGTTTCGCGCGACGAACTGCAGCAGCGTGTGGCGAATTGGCGGCGCGACGGCAATCGCATCACGCTGGCCAACGGCTGTTTCGATCTGTTGCATGTCGGCCATGTGCGATACCTGCGTGCCGCGCGGGAACTCGGTGGCAAACTAATTGTCGCGGTGAACGCCGATGCTTCCGTGCACGCATTGAAAGGTGAAGGTCGGCCTGTGATGCCGGCGGAAGAACGAGCGGAAATTCTCGCGGCGCTGGCGGATGTGGATGCGGTGGTGATATTTCCAGAAAAAGACGTGCGCGCAGTCATTCGCGAAATTCGACCTGATTTTCATGCCAAGGGCACAGACTATACAGCGGAGAGCGTCCCCGAGCGCGACGAGGTTGAAGCCTGCGGAGGTCGCGTTGTCATCGTTGGCGATCCCAAGAATCACTCCGCTACCGAGATCATTAATTCGCGGGCGCGCTCACGGCTGGAGCCGCGAACATCGTGAGATGGCGCGGATAGCGATGGGCGCTCCGAAAACGTAAAGGATGAGTGAATCTGTTACCGCCGGGACTCCGCGATTCGATAGCCTGCTCATAGTGCGTCTCAGCGCCATGGGAGACATCATTCACACCCTGCCTGCCATAACAATGCTAAGGAATGCGTTTCCGCAGGCCAGATTGGGATGGCTGATCGAAGAGCGCTGGGCGGAATTACTATGCACACCGCACTATCCGCGTTCGGGAGAGCGATCTGCGCAGCGACCGCTGGTTGACCGGGTCCACACGGTAAACATGGCGAAATGGCGCCGTGCGCTGTTTTCATTCGCCACCTGGCAGGAAATTGCCGCGAGCTCGAGGGAATTGCGCGGGGCACACTACGACGCGGTAATTGACTTTCAGGGCGCGATCCGTTCAGCATTACTGGCCCGCCGGTCGCGTGCCCGCATTGTGTACGGCGATGCACAGCCGCGTGAAAATGCGGCCAGCATGTTTTACACGCGAAGAGTGTATGTGCAGGCGAACGGCACTCATGTCGTCGAGCAAGCAGCGGAACTGGCTGCTGCAGTCGCAGTCGAGATTAGTACGACTGGAATCGTTCCAACTCCACTGGCAAGTCTCGAAGTCGAGTTTCCCGTGGACCCGGATGCCGAGAGAAAGATCGCTGGCATCGTAGCGAACGTGAAAGACTTCGCGATTCTCAATCCCGGCGCTGGCTGGGGAGCAAAGAGATGGCCGGCCGAACGCTACGGACAGGTGGCGAAGGAGCTCGCGAAAGATGGATTATGTTCGCTCATAAATTACGGCCCGGGAGAAGAAGAACTGGCCGTGGCCGTGGAAACTGCGAGCGGAGGAGCGGCGCAAAGAATCTCCTGCACGATTTCTGAGCTGATTGCTCTCACGCGCCGGGCCCGTCTGCTCATTGGAGGCGATACCGGGCCGATGCACCTGGCGGCAGCTTTAAAGATTCCGGTCGTAGCAATTTTTGGTCCGACAAACCCGGCGCGCAACGGCCCATTTGGGACACGCTCGATCGTGCTGCGAAGCGCAAGCAGTCTCACCGATCACACGCGGCGCCGCGAGCCGGAACAAGGTTTGCTCGAAATCACAGTTGACGAAGTTGTCGCCGCCAGCCGAAAGCTGCTGCAGAATTCATATTGCAAAGCTTGATCTTAGAGAACCTGATTTTTGCCTAAACTTAGTGAGTGAAATTTCACATTACGGATCGCAACCCTCGCCGACGCCTCCCAGCACCTGGTCACGTGTGGCTCGCCGCATCCGTGTGCCGTTGGGATTTATTTTTGCGGTGGTGTACGTTTGGCTGGCGCGGCCAACAAAGATTTCACTCATAACCGGAGCGCTGGTACTGATTCCGGGGCTGGTTTTGCGCGGCCTCGCTTCCGGCCATGTGCAAAAAGACAAGCAGCTCACCACCAGTGGTCCCTACGCTTACACCCGCAACCCTCTGTACCTCGGATCGCTGATGCTGGCTGCCGGCTTCGCCATCGCAGCGCGGAGCTGGTGGATCGTCGCCATAATGCTCCTAATGTTCGCCGTTATCTATATCCCGGTCATCGCGGGCGAAGAGCGTTATCTGCGTCAGACGTTCCCCGACTATGACGACTATGCCCGACACGTGCCCCGCATGCTCCCGCGGCTCACGCCCTATGGCAGCGGACAGAGCGCGTATTCTTCCGCACGGTACTGGAAACATCGTGAATACCAAGCCAGCATTGGATGTGCAGTGGTGCTGGCGATCCTTCTCATTAAATTAATCGTCAAAGTGGTGTGGTAGTCTGCCGTTACTTATGGTGACCGACCTGGAGGGCCGCCGAAAAGGCCTGATTCGAAATACTCTGTTTCGAAATAATCTAGTTCGTGATTTGGTGCTGATTGTTCTGATCGGGGCCGGTTCATCCGCGCAGCAAAAGCCCCCAATGGCAACAATCGGACCCGCTCCGGTGCAGATTGCGCCTCCGCGGCCCAACTATGCTTTCCCCGACGGAAGAAGCTACGTCTATTTCGCGGAGTGGCATCTGATTACTGCCGGTACCGGCATTGTAAGAATGGATACCGAGGGGAGTGAACGCAAGGTCACTGCGACCGCCGAGTCTTCAGGAGCAGTCAACGTTATTTTCCCAGTGCATGACCGCTTCGAATCACGCTTCGATCCGCGGACGTTCTGCTCGCTTTCGATCTTCAAGCACAGCGAGGAGGGCAACCACAAGCGCGAAACGTCGATCAATTTCGACTACGCGCGCAAGAAAAGCACGCTCGATGAAAGGAACCTGAAGACGGGTGAGACCAAACACGTCGAAAACGACCTGGCCGGCTGCGCCACCGACGTCATTACAGGCTTTTATTATCTGCAGTCGCTGCCGCTGCAACTCGGCGCGAGCTACGAATTCCCCATCAGTGACGGAAAGACGACGATCATTCGCGCCAGCGTGGAGAAGCGCGAGCAAATCAAAGTACCCGCCGGAACTTTTCCCGCAGTCATGGTTACAGCGGAAGCCACCTCCGGCCCGCTGCAATCCAAGGGCAAAGTATGGGTATGGTATTCGGAGGACCCCAGTCACACGCCCGTGCAAATGCGCGTCAAGCTGGGATGGGGCACGCTGCTATTTCGTCTGCAGCGAATGGAGAAGTGATTTGCCACTCCTGTGTCACACAAGACAGAGGCGTAGGGACTGCCGTAATCTGTTAACTGATATTTTGCGGAGGATGCATGCCAGAGCCGACTAACCCCGAGCCTCAACCCGAGCCTAACGAGGAACTCGTCAAGATTTTCGACACGGAGCAGGAAAACGAAGCCATCGTCGTGCAGGGCTTGCTGGAGTCTGCCGGCATTGAATCGGACTTGAAGTCCATTGACGCGGTTCAGGAGACGTTTCCAGGCGTTGGCGGAACCGTCCTTCTGGTTCGTGAAGAAGATGCGCCCGAAGCAGAAAAGATTATCGAGGCCTATCGCAACCTCCCACCGCTGGATGATGAAACCGCCGAAATTAATGGGTAGGTGAAATCAGTGCAGAAGCGCGACGTCCGGCGTCACCGACTCGCCGTCGAGGTAAAAACTGACTGCTCCATTTTCGTCAGTGCGGTAGGTTCTCACTCCGGCCTGCTGTAGCCGCTCCAGCACTTCGCGCCGGGGGTGTCCGTAGACGTTGCGCGCGCCGACCGAGATGACCGCATAGCGCGGATTCACGATCCTGAGCAGATCGGCAGAGGTTCCGCTGGCACTGCCGTGGTGTGCAACCTTCAGCAATATCGCCTCCGGATGCTCTTCCACGACGCGCCGTTCCGCAGGACGTTCCGCATCTCCTTCAAGCAGAGCGGTCGTTCCGCGAAAGGCGGCGGTGAACACCAGGCAGTCGTCGTTCGGGCGCATCGATCCGGTGATCCGGTCGCGCCCAGGAGCGAGCATATCGAAATGCACTCCGCCGTAATCGAACTCATCGCCTTCTTTTTTTACGGAGACTTTCATTCCCGCTCTTTGAGCTTGCGCGACGATCTCCGCCAATTGGCCCACCGGCTTATCAATGCTCATCCAAAGTTCTCGCGGATGGAAGTTGGCAATCACCGCAGGCATTCCGCCGAGGTGGTCGGCATGGGGGTGCGTGATCACGACCACGTCCAGACGATCGATGCCTCGATTCCAAAGATAAGAAGAAACCACCTGCTCGCCGAGATCAAAGTCGGAATGCATCCATTGCGGCAAACCTCCAGCATCGATGAGCAGTGCGCGCCCCTCGGGAGTGACCAGCAGGATGGAATCGCCTTGTCCGACGTCAATGGTCGTCATCTCGATTACGCCGGGGCGAAGGTGAGGACGCGAGGGGACAAACGCGATCCAGACCGCAACGCCAAACAGCAATCGCGAGTGAAGGCATCGCCACGCGCAGGTCGGCGATTGACGTTCCCGCGAGATGGGCGCCGCCCAGCCAGTGCACGGTTCCAGCAATGCCCTCGAGCGCGAAGCCGGAGATCCAAACCGCGGGCTTGGCCAGGGTAGTCGAAATATATCCCAGGCCGACGGCCGCAGCGGCGGCTGGCATCAGCACCTGGGTGAGCGGAATCACTGCCAGATTGGCTGGCATTCCCATGGTGGTGGCGCGATGAAAGTGATAGGCCATAAGCAGCGCCAGCCCCGATTGCATCAGGGCCGAAATGAAAAGCAATTCGCTAAAGCGAATAACAACCCGCATCATTATCGCGGGCAAAGCCAGGCTGAGCCGGCCACCGATAAATCTCTTCAACCGCCCTGCTATCAGCCGCAGATCGAGCCGAAATTGCGCGACTCCCGGGTGAACATGCAAGTCGTAGCTCGCAGCTCGCAACAGCCGTAAACCACCCACATAGGGCAAAGTTGCGCACTCGAGAATCGGCGAGCCAATGCCCGCGATGATAAAGACTGCGAGAAATGTGAGTTGAAAGCTGGCACCGAAGAGGGCATGTGGATCGACAATCAAAACTGCGAGCGCCGCGGCTCCGATCGCGTTCATCATGTTGCGTTCGCGGTAGAGTAGGCGCGCGCCTAAATATGTTGCCAACATCAACGCAGCACGCCATACCGGCGGACCGACTCCCACTACAAACGCATACGCGAACGAGACCACGACGGTGGTGATCGCAGCCACCGCGGGATCTACTCGAAACTGGCGCAGCGCCCAGAAAATGGCAAACGCCAGAATGCTTAGGTTCATTCCGGAAACCACCAGCACGTGATAAGTGCCCGAGCGCTGATACTCGGTGCGAGTTGCATTCCGCAAGAATGATTCTTCGCCGAGAACCATCGCGTCCATGAGCGAGGCTTGCGAGGCAGGCCACAGTTGATGAATCTTGGCCACGATGCTCGCGTGAACACGCGTTCGCCAGAATTCAATACGGCTGCCGGAAAATCCGGGTAGCCCCTCGATGTCTTTTGAGTCCGCTGAGCCCAGTATCTTGACGCCGTTGTCGCGTAGATAGCCTTCGTAGTCGAAGGCTCCTGGATTGCGGTAATTGCGCGCCGGATGCAGCTTGGCGCGAATGCGCACACGCGTGCCATAGGTTAGAGCAGGGATTGAGACCGAAGGCGCGCCCGTTTCGATTGTGGCCTCCGCAGCATGGAGGCCGGGCGAGGACGCCCGGCGCTCCATCACCTCCGAGTTCTCTAGTTTTTCCCGAATCGTCAACCGTACTCCAGCCCTCACTGGCCAACTTTCACCTTGGCTCGCTATCTCTTCTGTCTCCACATCAATGGATTCACGAGTCGCGTCTGGATATGCGTCTTGCGCATATCCTTCACGAATAATATGTGCAGTGAGCGTAACGGCACGGCCATCTGCTAATGTCAGAATTTCGTCACCATTTGGCTGGGGCTCAGCTGGCGTCTGACTGCGAACCTGGATCAGAAACGCACCTAGAAGCACCCATGCTCCGAGCGAGAGCGCCTTGGCCAGCCAGGCTCGCCTCGGAAGAAACCATGACGCCGCGAAGACGAAAGCCATTACCGCGATCACCCACCATGACGGCGGGCGCCAGGCTTGCGTGCCCGTCCACAGACCAAGCGAAAATGCCACCGCCGCCCAGAACAATGGCTGCCGTGGCGGCTTCAGGGTTTGGACCATTCTGGTTGAGCTCCAGTGGAGAAAATCGGACTCGCCCGGCGGCAAGCGCATCTCGCCAGAATCGGCGGAAACTCCGGAGACAACGAGTGGGATCCTGGCGTGTCTTGCTTGCGCCAGGACCCTCGGCCAACCCACCCGTCTTCCAGGAGGAAATGGGCGACGTGAAAGCGGTCAGCGCGCCAGCAGCATCACCGATTCGATGTGAAACGTCTGAGGAAAGAGATCGAATAAGTGTGCTTCCTCGATGCAATAGCCGGCCGCCAGAAACGGGCGAAGATCCCTGCCTAGCGTTGCCGGATCGCACGAAACATACCGGATGAGGGGTGCTCCGAGTTCCACCAGAGAGCGAACCACCGCTTTGCCAGCACCGGCGCGGGGAGGGTCCAGGACGACCAAGTCGGGCCTTTTTCGCACCGATCCACTTTTCCGGCGATCGCTCCTCCGGTAGTCGTTAGTCAGGTAATTCTCGGTTAGGTAATCCTCCGTCCGCGCGCCGACCGCTTTCACGTTCGCAGGAACATTCTGCACAAAGTCGGCATACGATGTCTGTGACGCCTCTACACCAAGAATGTGATGAAAGTTTCGCGCCAGGACGGCTGAAAATAGTCCCACTCCGGCGTAGAGGTCGAGTGCGAGGTCGCCTGTGGCATTGCCGGTAACGACCGAAACCAATTCGTCGATCAGATAACGATTTACCTGGAAGAATGCGCCGGCACTGACTTGATACCCGCGGTCACTCGTGCGATAGAGAATTACGTTCGCGCCCGATTGCGCGAGAGACTTCGTCTCTATTTGTGCTTCATCGTCTTCCAATCGTCGCCGCGAAGAGAAGAATGTAATGCCGATAATTTCTGGTAACTCATGCCGGAAGACGTCGGCCCAGTGCAGTAGATCCTCATGGTTAGCTTCCTGTCCGCAGAATGCCCATGCCAGCAGATGTTCATCGTCCGCGTCCGCGAAGAGCTCAATCTCCTGAACTGGTGATGGACAGTTCAAGCCATGCAACTCTAGCAGCCGCGCCATTATCCGGTTGATCAGCGGCGAAGTGATGGGACATTCGCGCACGGGAAGAAACTTGTGCGACCCGAACTGGAAATATCCCAACGCGAACTCTGGCGCAGTCTGCACCTGCAAACGCACACGGTTGCGATAATTCCAGGGAGGAGAGGGGTGCAGACGAATCTCGGATTTCAGGTCTATTTTCGCGACCCGATGCAGCGTCTCGCGCAGGATTGCTGCCTTGAATTCTAGTTGCCGCTGGTAGGGAATGTGCTGGTAGTGGCATCCACCACATTGCTCGAAGTACCGACAGTGAGCCTTGACGCGATCGGGGGACGCTTCGATGAGTTGCACGACTGAGGCGCGCGCAAATCCGGGCCTTTCTTGCTTAGTCTCGGCCTCGGCTTTTTCACCCGGCAAAACAAACGGAACAAAAACGGCCATGCTGCGGCCGTCTGCGCCGGGCAGCGTTCGGGCCAGACCGTCGCCGCCGTAGATTAGTTTTTCGATGGAAAGGAGCAAGCCGTAATCTTAGTGCATGTAGAACAAACTAAGCCGCGGCACGCCGCAGCGCTCGAGCAGGCGCTTGTGTACGTATTGTTTGTGGAGCTGCTCAACCTGCGCTGACGTCATGTTCCGGCGATAGGGAGCGATGTCACGATCGGCCTCGGCGCGCACATTGACCAGATCGTCGTCCGGGGTGGCTGCCATCAGCACGGCGAACAATTTTTGTTCCAGCACCGTCAGCCGGCGCTCCAAATCTTCAAGCCGCGGAAGTTTCGCGGCGCGCTCGATTTCATTGGCTATCTCGCGCAACGAGGTCGCTTCTTCGCGTGCCACTTCAGTAGCGAACCCCTTGCGCTCGGGTAACTTTGCCTTCTCGAGTTTAGCCGCGTTCTCCCGCAAGAATGACGTGATTTGTGCAGCTTCGAATCCAGGGTCCCGCGAGGTTTTTTCTTCGCCGGTTACGCCCACGGCGGCTTCCTTCATATCTTCCGCCGCAGCCAAGATCGCCTGCGAACAGTAGGCCAGGCTATTCACTTTTTTTGATTTCGATGGACGCCTGTCATATTTGTCAAATGCATCATCCACGCCGCGGAGCACGGCTTCCAGGGGCACGCCTGCATTCTTCCAGGTCTCGATGAGAGCCCAGTCGAGCGTCGAAAGCAACAAGATTCCGCCGCGCCTCCGCTGAAAGTGCTCTTCGATTTCCGTAAAATAATTGAAGTAATTTTCCACGACTACTCAGCGCGATTTGGGAGACTTCGGCGAAGGCCACGGCTTCGCATCGGCATCCAACGGCTTGGTGGGCGCCGGCGACGACTTTGCTGCCTTCGGCACTGCGTCTCGGCGGAAAGATTGGTTGCGATCCCAAATAATGCGCAGACCTTCGAGGGTGAGAAATTCATCTACTTCTTTGATGAAATGCGAAGCCGTACCGATCAGCGATCCCAGTCCGCCGGTCGCAATCACTCGCGTGTCTTCGCCCATTTCGTCCACCAGTCGCTCGAGGATGCCGTCGACCAGTCCGAGATATCCGTAGTAAAGACCAGACTGCAAACTGCCGACGGTATTCGATCCGATCACACGCGCTGGCTTACGAATCTCTACGCGCGGCAAACGCGCGGTGCGCTGAAATAGGGCATCCGCGGAAATGCCTATGCCCGGACAAATCACGCCTCCGATGTACTCACCTTTTTTTGAAACACAGTCGAAGGTCGTGGCCGTGCCGAAGTCCACAATCACGCAGGGACCACCGTATTTTTCAAAAGCAGCTACTCCGTTCACAACCCTGTCGGCGCCTACTTCGGCTGGATTGTCATACAGCACCTGCATGCCTGTCTTCACGCCCGGCTCGATGAACAGCGGTTTGGTGTTGAAATAGCGCTCACACACCAGCCGCAGCACCGAATCGAGCGGAGGCACAACCGATGAAATCACGATGCCGTGCACGCCTGAAACTTCGAGGTTATCCATGGAAAAAAGATTGCGAAAAATGACTCCGTACTCGTCGACCGTGCGATTCAGATGCGAGCCGACGCGCCAGTTCGCAACCAGGCGCTCATAACGCGCAGGGTCAGTGGTTACGTCTTCGCCCGGACGATGCGCCACGCGTTCAAAAACACCCAAGACCGTGTTGGTATTTCCGACATCGATTACTAGCAGCATAATTAGAATTTCACCGTTCCACTCACCACCGTTGTCAATCCTTCAACCGTTCTTACACGCAGGAATCCGCGATCATCCAACCCGTCGGTAACGCCCGTCAGTTCGTTGCTCTCATCCTCGGTCACCGTGACACTTACTTTTCTTCCGCGCACCGACGAAGAACTTTCACCGAACCGGCGCAGAATCGACGCATGCGCGCCCGGGTCATCTACCAAAGCGCGATACTCCCGGTCGAGCGATTTTAGCAAAGCCGCGCAGAGCTCAACGCGCGACCATTCTGTGCCGGTCTCAATCCGCAACGATGTCGCGGTTTCGCGCAGTTCAGCCGGAAATTTCACCTGGTTCACATTGATGCCGACGCCCACCACGAGATAACGCACACGCGTAGCCTCGGCATTCATCTCGGTGAGAATGCCGCAAAACTTTTTCCCGGCAATCAACAAGTCGTTCGGCCATTTCAAATCAACTCGAAGTTGCGGCGCGATCTCCGCCACGGCGGCACGAACCGCCAGTCCCGCGGCCAGAGAAAAAATAAGCGCATCCGATGGCGGCATCGCCGGACGCAGGATGACCGAGCAATAGATGCCCGTCGACCGCGCCGAATGCCAGGTGTGAGCGCCACGCCCACGACCAGCCAACTGTTCCTCCGCGAGAAATACGCTGCCTTCTGGAGCGCCCTCAGAGGCAGACCGCATTGCCGCGGAATTAGTCGAGCCGATCTTGTAATAGTGATGGATCTGCTTGGCGCCAGCAAAGATCGTGCTCCTCAATGACGGAGCCAACATCTCTGGCAGCAACAAATCTGGAACCGCGCGCAGTTGATAACCGGTTGCCGGATGCCCTGCAACATCGACGCCCAGTCCGCGCAGTTGTTGGATCAGCCGCCAAACCTCCGAGCGACTGGTTCCGATTTCTTCGGCGATCTTTGTGCCGCTGACGACAACCGTGGCATTGCTCATGAGCAGGCGCACAATGCGGCCAAGGCGAACGTCGGTCGCTTTGTGGACCGACGGCAGGTTTCGAGTTTTCGTGGAAGAGGGGATGAAAGGAATTATAAACAGTCGCTGGCCGCTGGTCGTTGGCAGTTTGTCGTTGTCTCTGGCAAATCAAATCGTGGCAAGGTGTTCGATTCGCGAACGACTAAAGACAAACGACCGAGGTTACGCTGGCGTAACCCGCATGCTCATATCCACAGCTGTCGATGAATGCGTCAGTGCTCCAACTGAGATGAAATCTACACCCGTCTCGGCGTAAGAACGCACGTTCTCCAGATTGATTCCGCCCGAGCACTCCAGCGGAATCCGCCGCGAATGATGGGAACAAATCTCGACTGCTTTGCGCACATTCTCAACGCTCACATGATCAAGCAAAATCGCCTCTGCTCCGTGGTCGAGTGCCTGCTGGAGTTCTTCGAGCGACCGAACTTCGATCTCGATCGGCTGCTTTCCGCGCCGGTTGCGGGTCGCGCGCTCCAGCGCGGGAATCGCACCACCCGCTAGGGCAATGTGATTGCTTTTGATCAACACACCATCGGAGAGATCCAGCCGGTGATTTTGCCCACCGCCGCAGCGCACTGCGTACTTGTCAATCACCCGCAATCCAGGCGCCGTTTTGCGGGTATCGAGGATCCGTACACGCGTACCCTCGACTGCATCGACAAACTGGCGAGTGGTGGTCGCGATTCCGGCCATGCGCTGGAGAAAATTAAGAATCACGCGCTCGCACGACAAAATCACCCGCGCGTTATGCCGGATCACCGCAATCTGCTGTCCCGCATGCACGCGGATCCCGTCGAAGATCGATGGATGGCTCGTCACCTCATAATGCGAAGTGACTGCGCCGTCGAGCGCCGCGTAGACATCGAGAATCCGGGGCACGCATCCGAGGCCCGCCAGAATGCACTCCTGCTTGGCGATGATGGTCGCCGAGGCGCGCTGGTTGGGATCGATGCAAGCATAGCTGGTCGCATCGCTCGTTGCCCGATCTTCGTGGAGCGCGTTCTCAAGAATTGCGGTGATGCGTCGTGAGTTCCAATCCATAAAGCAGTCGTCAGTGATGAGTTGCCAATTTTCGTCGAGCTGCGCTCGACTTGCCCACCCGGGCCTATGCGGTTCTTGCTTACACCAATTCTTTCGTTTGCGCGACGATCTTCTCGCGCAGAATTGTTAACTCCTCAACCTGTTTCCGCAATCCTTCTACCACGTGCGCGGGAGCCTTTTTTAAGAACTGCTCGTCGCCAAGTCTGGTTTGCGCTCCGGCGAGCTGCTTCTCAATCTTATCTAACTCTTTCGTTAGACGTTCACGTTCGACTACAATATCGATTTTCTTCTGGTAAATCGCATGTACATCAAACCGCGAGGTGCTGCGCGCACCCGGCAGGTTCGCCAGCGAACTACCAACAAACGTAATCGTCTCGACGTTTGCGGGGCGATCGAGAAGCACGGCGCCAAGATTTTTTTCGAGCATGGCGCGAATCTCCGGTTCATGCGCAAATACTTCAACCGGCACCTTGACCTTGGGCTCAACTTTTAATTCCGCCCGCAGATTGCGCACGCTGACGATCAGGTCTTGAAGAATCGCCATCTCCGTCTCCGCGCCCAGATCGATCTGCTTCTCATTTGCTGCAGGATACGCGGCCAGGGCAATTGATTTCAGCGGAGGCTTGCCATCGTAGATCGCGTGCCAGATTTCCTCAGTGATGAAGGGCATTACGGGATGAAGCAGCCGCAGCGAGGCCTCGAACAGATTCACCAGATTCGCGCAAGCAATGCGCGCCTGTCCCCTGTCCGCTCCTTCTTCAAAGTTCAGACGCGGCTTGAGGAGTTCGATATACCAGTCGCAAAATTCAGCCCAGAAGAAATCGTAAATGCGATTGGCCGCTTCGTCGAAGCGATACGTCTGCAGCGATTCGTTCACATCATTCGCGGCGCGATTGAAGCGGGAAAGAATCCAGCGATCTTCGAGGGTATGAGTCTGAAACTCAGCAACTCCCGCCTGAGGGCGTGGCTGAGCCTCGTCGTGGGCGGCCGGGACGCCCGGCACCACGCCGGCGTCGCTAGGCCGCATGGCCGCGTCGATCCGCTCCACATTCATGAACATGAAGCGCGCTGCATTCCATATTTTATTGGCGAAATTTCGATAGCCTGCCGTGCGGCTCTCGCTGAACGCGATATCGGTTCCTGGCGCCGCCATCGCGGCCAGCGTGAACCGCGTCGCATCGGTCCCATACTGCTTGATTACCTCGATGGGATCGAGCACATTGCCTTTTGTCTTCGACATCTTCTGGCGATCGGCATCCCGGACCAGCGCGTGAATATAAACCTCGCGAAAGGGAACGCTGTCACGTAACGCGGCTTCGTCCGCAGGCGCGTGCTCGCCCGGTTTATGCGGTGGCATCATGAACCAGCAGCCGAGCATAATCATTCGTGCGACCCAGAAAAACAATATGTCGAAGCCGGTAATCAGCAACGAATTGGGATAGAAAACTTCTTCATCGCGCGTTGCCGCGGGCCAGCCCAGCGTGGTGAATGGCAGCAACCCTGATGAGAACCAGGTGTCGAGCACATCGGTCTCCTGCTCCAGTTTCGCGCTGCCACATTTGCACGATGACGGAGCCTCACGCGCCACCACCACTTCTTTGCAATCGTTGTTCGCGCAGTACCACGCCGGAATCCGATGTCCCCACCACAACTGGCGCGAGATGCACCAGTCATGGATGTTGCGCATCCAGTTCAAATAAATCTGACCGTAATTCTCCGGCGTAAAGCGGATGTATCCTTTCTCGACGACCTCGATGGCGCGCTTCGCCAATGGCGCAATCTTGATGAACCATTGGGTCGACAGTCGCGGCTCGACAATCGTGCCCGAGCGATCGCATTTGCCGATGGCAATCGTGTAATCCTTTGTGCCCACCAGAAAACCCTGCGCCGCGAGATCTTCGACAATCCGGGCGCGTGCCGCAAAGCGATCCAGGCCCACATAGGGACCGGCATTCGCATTCATCTTCGAATGCTCATCGATCACTTCGATCTGTGGCAGATTGTGGCGCAAGCCAGCTTCGAAGTCGTTAGGATCATGCGCGGGCGTGACCTTCACCGCGCCCGTGCCGAACTCAGGCTGCGCTAGTTCGTCCGCGATAATCGGAATCTCGCGATTCATCAATGGCAGTAGTACATGCTTGCCGTGCAGGTGCACATAGCGCTCGTCCGTCGAATTTACTGCGATCGCCGTGTCACCAAGCATCGTCTCCGGACGCGTCGTCGCTACCGTGATGAATTCTTCTTTCCGATTTACGCTGTCAACCACGCGGTATCGGATCTCATACAGCTTGCCAGGGACATCCTCGTGCTTCACTTCGAGATCAGAGATGGCGGTGCCGCAGTCGGAACACCAATTCACGATGTACTTTCCGCGATATATCAGGCCATCTTCATAGAGACGCACGAACGCTTCCTTCACCGCGCGCGACAGCTTGTCATCCATGGTGAAATATTCTCGGCTCCAATCGACGGAAGCGCCGAGACGCTTCATCTGGTCGAGGATCGCGCCACCGTACTCGCGCTTCCACTCCCAGACGCGCTCCACGAATTTCTCGCGGCCCATGTCGCGCCGTTTCTTACCTTCTTTGGCAAGCTGGCGCTCCACCATCATCTGCGTGGCAATTCCGGCGTGGTCGGTGCCGGGCAGCCAGAGCGACACATAGCCGCGCATGCGGTGCCAGCGCACAATGATGTCCATCTGCGTCTGGTTGAGCATGTGACCCATGTGGAGCCGCCCCGTCACATTCGGCGGCGGCAAGAGCAGTGTGAATATAGGACGCGAATCTTCTCCGGGCAGGCTCGGCGGAGGCGTTTCGACATGGAACAGTTTTTCCTGGACCCAATACTCGGCCCAGTGCGCTTCAATCGCGCCCGGTTCGTAAGCTTTCGGTAACTCGTGGGGCATCTTTATCTGAATCCTAACCGTGTAGGGACGGCTGCTCTCGGCAGATTTTGGAGTAAACAGGGAATTATTGATCTTATAGGTGTGAGAAAAGCAGCGTCAAACGGGACTAGGGTATATACAGCACGAGGGGATTTTGCTACACCGTGACCATTGACCACGGAATTCGAACCCTAGGACCCGGCACGCGTGCGCGGCGGGGCGAGAGTGGCTGGTTAGAGCGAGGCAAAAATTCAATGAGCGAAATCGCCTGATGACAACAGTTGACTCCCGGCTTCCCTCACTCCACCTGCGTCGGGGCTGGCTGTGAGAGGCACTATTCTTACTCAGCCCCTCTGAGAGGAAGCGCAATGGTATAGTGTCCGCCGATAGGGGAAACCCTGATGGAGCGCCTCGGGCTATTTCTGATGCTGGTTGTGAGCGCGGCGATGGTCTTCGCGCAAACAGAAAGTGCCAGAATTTCCGGCAGGGTTACGGATTCCACCGACGCGGTCATCGCCGGCGCGGAGTGCAAGATCATCAACATTGAGACGAACGTCTCGACCACCACCCTCACCAACGAAGATGGGATCTACGTCATAACCGACCTGCGTCCGGCCACCTACCGCCTAACAATTCAGAAGGAAGGCTTTCGCACAGTCGTTCAGCCCAGCCTCCAGCTTTACGTGCAGGATGCCGTCAATGAAAATTTCAAACTCGCCGTAGGTTCCGTGTCAGGCACGGCCAGCGTAATCGGCGCGGAGCCCCAGTTACAAACCGTTTCGGCGGAAGTGAGTACCGTGGTGAACGATCAGTTCGTACAAAACATGCCGCTGAACGGTCGCAGCTTTCAGTCGCTCATTGCCTTGGTGCCTGGCGTCGTTTTCACTGATGCTTATGAACAGTTTAGCGTCAATGGACAGTGAACCACCACCAACTACTTCATGGTCGACGGCGTCAGCGCAAACTTTGGCGCTGCAATCTCGTCGAGCATGGCATCGACCATCAGCGGCTCGGTGCCCGCGTGGACGGTTATCGGAGGCACGAACGGTTTGGTATCGGTCGATGCCATGCAGGAGTTCAGAGTCCAGACCTCCAGCTTTGCGCCAGAGTTTGGGCGCACCCCCGGCGGCCAAGTCTCCATTGTCACTAAGTCCGGCACGAACCATTTCCACGGCACCGCGAACGACTATCTGCGAAACGACGTTTTCGATGCTCGCAACTGGTTCAATACGGTACCCAACCCAAAACCAGCACTTCGTCAGAACGATTTCGGCGGCACCATCGGCGGTCCTATATGGAAGAACAAAAGCTTTTTCTTCTTTTCTTATGAGGGACTCCGTTTGCGCCAGCCTCAGACTGAAGTCGGGAGCTTCTTGACCCTGGCAGCACGGGCCAATGTGGCTCCCGCCTGGCAACCCTGGGTAAATGCCGATCCGATTCCCACTGGGCAGCCAATCAACGAGCCCTGTGATAACGTCAGCACACCGTGCCAGGCAAATCTCACCATGTCGAGTTCATTACGTTCCACGCTCGATGCCACCAGCCTGCGCATTGACCATACCGTGAACAATCGCCTCACGGTGTTCGCCCGTTACAACCACTCACCGTCCAGCGCCATTGTCGGCGGCAGCTCCGAAAGCTTCGCAAAGGTGTCCGAAAACATCGATAGTGCGACGGCCGGGGCCACGTTCGTTCTCACGCCGAATAAAGTGAACGACATTCGCCTCAATTCCAGTCGGAATGTCGGCAAGGATTCGCAGTACGCCGTCAACTTTTACGGTGGCGTGGCTCCGCCAGAGTCGATCCTATTCCCGGCGGGCTTCAGCCCCGCGAATACCCAGATATTAGCGTTGTCCTCGGACCCTTCTTTCGAGTTCGGACCCAGAGTCGGCAATTTCGCCGATAACGTACAGCGGCAGATCAATGTTGTGGACAACTTCTCCTGGGCGAAGGGGAAACACCAGCTCAAGTTTGGGATTGACTGGCGCCGCTTAAAGCCGAGCCCGTCCTTCACCCCGAACAGCATAGGGCTGCTTTCCGACTATGCTTCGCTGGTAGCCGGAAACCTGGATTACTGCTACTGCGCGCGGGGTGGCGCAAACACGGTCATCTTCGAGAACTACTCGTTGTACGCACAGGACACCTGGAAGGCGACCAATCACCTCACGCTCACTTATGGCCTGCGCTGGGACGTAAATCCGCCGCCCGCGTCCGCGACGGGTCTGCCGATTTACGTTATGCAGGGGATATTCGATTCAAGTCCGCTGGGATTCGCGCCTGCCGGAACCTCGGTCTGGCATACCAGGTACGCCAATTTGGCGCCGCGGGTCGGCGCCGCATTCCAGCTCGACCCGAAAACCGTGGTGCGTGGCGGATTCGGCATCTTTTACGACACGGGAGTTCCCTCGTCTTTTCGCCGACTATCTGACAACCGACTTTCCATATTCCGCTGCCTGGAAGACCGGCGTGAACATTCCATTCAGTTACAGCGACCCATCAATCTTTGAAGGGCCCCCATTCACGCTGACGCCGCCGCCGGGGACACTTAACTCGGTAGAAGCTTTCGACCCCAACCTGAAGCTACCGCGTACCTACCAGTGGAACCTCGCGGTGCAGCGCGAGTTTGGCGAGAGCCAAAGTATGACCGTCTCCTACGTGGCCGCGAAAGGGCAAAACCTTATTGGCAGCGGCGGCATCGAGCCCGCGAACACGAACTTCTCAGCAGTAGGTGTGGCTCGGAACAGTGACTGGTCCCGGTACAACTCGTTACAGATGTCGTTCGAGCGGCGCATGTCGCGTGGGCTGCAGGCGATTGCTTCCTACACATTGTCGAAGTCAATCGACACCGCGTCGGACAACACTGTCTTTTACACTGCCACCGCGCTGAGCGGTCTGCCCAATCCCGAAGTCAACAAAGGCCTTTCCGACTTCGATGTGCGCAACAATTTCACGGCGGCAGTCTCCTATGAATTGCCCGCACCGCAGAGGGGGAAGTTCGCGCGCGGACTCCTGGAAGGCTGGGCAGTGGATGGCTTGGTGATGGCTCGCGGAGGGCTTCCCATCAGCATCCTGTCTCCTGGCGGCGTAATCGGTGGCGTGCCACAAAACGTGATGGCCGACCTTGTGCCGGACCAGCGGATTTGGATCTTCGACAGTACCGTACCGGGCGACAAATATATAAACATGAATGCATTCACAGCTCCCCCGATCGGCCAAATCGGGGACTTCCCGCGCAATGCCCTCCGCAACTTCGGCATGGAACAAACTGACCTAGCGCTGCGGCGGAGGATCGACATCAGCGAACGGGTGAAGCTCGACTTCCGTGCGGAATACTTCAACGTCTTCAACCACCCAATGTTTGCCATCGCCCCCATCAATACCCTCATATCCCTCCCTAACTTCGGGCATGCAACGGAAACGCTGAACGAGTACCTAAGCGGCAGTCTACCCGGTTACCAGGGCGGCACCATAGCCCCGCAATATGCTATGGGTGGCCCGCGTTCGGGACAGTTCACGCTCAAACTACTGTTCTGACGAAAGACCGGAGAGCACTTTTCGCACCTTCGACTTTCGATGGATGACGTACATCACCATTACACTAACTGACCTTAGTTCTGAATGTGCCGGGTCAAGCCAGTTCGTTTCAGGAGTCTCCATTGGACTATTTTACGCGGCACAGTGAACGCGTCTGCTGCAGAGAAAAAAGGGAACATATCTTTTCTCTGATCTCTTGCGAGCGAGGGAGCCCCATTAGCCCGCTCGCGCGCCCCACGCCTCTCACCCTTCTAGCGCGCGGGCTCCGGTCTGAATTCGGTGGTCATGGTCAGGGTGTAGCAAAATCCCCTCGTGCTGTATATACCCGTCAAAAAGGACTAGGAAGTGGTAGGCATAAGTGCCCGCGAATCACGGGTATCCGCGGAGACCCATTCTGGCAAACGGAGCCATGAGTCGCAGGCACTTGTTTTGTTAGCGATGGTCCCATCGACAATCAGTTGACGGTAAAGGTGAGAGCGGCGGCTTTGCCTCCTCCGGGAATGGGATTAGAAACAACGATGCTCGCCGTACCGGCTGAGGCGATATCGGTGTAAGGCACATAAACATTGAGCTGTGTGGGGCTGACATAGGCAGTGGTGAGTGCGGCTCCGTTCCAGGTGACAGACGCGCCGGGAGCGAAACCGGTGCCGTTGACGGTCAGCAGAAAATTCCAGCCGCCGTGCGTGATGCTCGACGGAGAAAACGACACTGGCGCCGGTTTCGGATTCTTGGCGGTGCCTTCGGGAGTGACGAGATCGGAACTCGTCAAGCTTACGATTTGTAAGGGGGCAAGTTCATTCTCGATAGTAGTCTCCGTGACAAAGGCTACGCCGTCGCTGCCCCAGAAAATGAAGTTGGATGGAGTGTAGCCAGCGAATTGAGCAAGGCTCGCCGTTGCCTGCGGAGTGAACTCATCGAGGCTGTAGGAGGTGATGCCTAACGCGGATAGGAATGGTGTGGTGCCCAGGGCCAGCATTCGGTTAAAGGGCGCGTCCGGCAGTATCTGGGGGTAACCATAGCCGCAGCATTCCTGGCTGCCGAAGTCGTAGGTGCCGAGGAGGAGACCGGTAGCAGGATTGAACGCTTCGCCCTCATTGCCATAGATCAAACCGTCCGCGTAAGCAATCGAAGAACCTTCCACCAGATTCGACCATGGCGTCCCAGCAGTTCCGCCGTTGGAGCTTACCGTTACGGGAGTCAGGCTGTTGTTGTCATAGGCATACAGCGTGCTGGAGTTGGCAAAAATAATCTGATATGTGCTGGAGTAGTTGGTGACCGAGTCGGGAAGCTGCGTGGCATCGGTGTAGAAATAGATGGCGTCATAGTAGCAGCAGTTGGTAGTCCCCGTAGATACAGCCCAGCTGTGGTCGCTGGCAGGAGAAACCTGAAGGCTGTTGGCGACGTTGGGGCCACCGGAAGAGCTGATGCCGAGACTGACGTCGATGTCGGGCGTGAAGTTGGGCAGGATAAGGCGCTGCACGGAGCCGTTGCCGTTGAGGCCAACGTATAAATATTGGGAATCACTGGAGAGGGCGAGTTGGTGAGGCTCGCTCCCGGCAAAGTAGTATCCCTTGATCTTGCCGGTCTTGGGCTCAACGACAGCGATGCTATTGCCATTGGTCCCATAGCTGCTGGGAAGCGAAGCATAGATCAGTTGGGCGTAGGGATCGTACACGATGTCATTGGCAGGGAGATCGACGGTCGTAACAGTGGTTTTGTAGGTGACGTCGAAGTTAGTGGAGAGGGATGATTCTCCAGGGGATGGATTTGTGACGGTTATCTGGATGATGCCGGCCTTGCTGAGATTACCTTTAGCAGGCGAAAATTGCAGCTGGCTGGGGCTGACGAAGGTCGTGGGTAGGGTCACGCCATTCCACTGGACGGTCGCGCCGCTCATGAAGGTGCCATTGACCGTGATCGGTGCCGGGGTAGAGCCTTCAATGACCGATGCCGGCGAGAAGGAGCCGATGCTCGGCGTAAGGCTCTCCACATTGAAGACGACTTCGTTTGAGTAAATACCGGTAGGCGTGACAATATTGAAAGCGAACTCTTCAACATAAGTGAAGAAGCTCGAAGGCAACTGGAGAGCAAACTCGGTTGGGCTCACGTAACTAGCCGCCAAAGAGTCACAGCCGTATTGGGTATAGATACAAATCACGTCACCGGAAGCAAAGCCCGTGCCGGTGAAGGTGATCGTCGTAGCAGGACTACCAACGTAGACAGCCTCAGGTGAGATGGAAGTGATAAAGGGAGTAGTCGTCTTTGCAGTTGCCGCTGCGGCAATGAGAAAGACAAAAAGTGTTAGGAAGCAGAAGGATCCTTTGGCAGCCATGTTAGCTCCTACTTAAGGTGAATTTCTAAGACAGAATGTTTTTGATGTCAAAAACGGGGGCCATCATACACTAAGTTCCCTATCCAGCATAGTGGGCAAGCATTTCTCGACAAACTAGGCGCTTACTATGTTTTCGTCGTTTCTTACACCGTGGGGATGCAGATTGTAGTAATGGATCAGGTCACTTCCCTCGTCGAGCCAGGGCCAGTTCCAAATTGTTACGCGCGTCGGCGTAGTCGGGTTTGACTTGCAGAGCCTCAGTGAACTGGGCAATCGCCTCGTCTAGTTTCCCTTGGCTCGCCAGAGCTACTCCCAAGTTGTTATGTGCCTTGGCGGAGTCGGGGTTGATACGCAAAGCCTCGGTGAACTGGGCGATGGCCTCGTCGAGATTCCCTTGGTCGGCCAGAGCAATCCCCAAATTGCTATGCGCGTCGGAATAGCCCGGTTTGATGCGCAGAGCTTCGGAGTAATGCGCGATGGCCTCATCGAGTTTTCCTTGATCAGCGAGAGCTACTCCCAAATTGTTATGCGCATCAGCATAGTCGGATTTAATACGCAATGCTTCGGAGTAATGGGCGATGGCCTCATCCGTTTTTCCCTGATCGGCCAAGGTCGCACCCAGGTTGTTATGGGCAATATTGTTTCTAGTGGTTACTGCCAAAGTATGTGTCCAGAGCGTCGTACTATCTTCCCAATACTCAAGCTGACCCCGGGCAGTGATCGCGCACGCCAAAATCACCAGGCATGCAGCTGCCGGAAGGGCGATCTTAGGAAGGACGACCCTCCGAAGCGGCCAGCGCACTAGCAAGTCCGGAACACCCCACGCCACAATGATGAACAAACCAATCAGCGGAATATAAGTGTAGCGATCCGCTATCGCCTGGTCTCCCACTTGAATCAGCCCGATAACCGGAACCAGTGTCCCCAGATACCAGAACCATCCAACCGGTAAATAAGGGCGACGTGGGGCCGCCCAAATCACCGCAACGGATATGCCCGTCAGAGTCACGAACGCCACTGCTACCGACCATGCCGATAGTGACTGGGGATAGGGATACAATACGGCCAAGCCCGCCGGCCACAGCATTTTACCGATGTAGACGACATACGAAACCAGCGCATTTTCCATGCGTAGTTGGAGCGGGATTGCGCTGAGAATGATTACTGCTCCTCCCCGCTGATGGATCACAAAAGTGGCGATGCTGGAGGCGACTGCGAGAGCCAGCAACGGGAGTTTTTCCGACACTAAGCATCCCGCAGTTGCCCATCCATCGCGGGCGGGCGCCCAGCCACCGGCAGGATTGGGTCCGATTCCAACCCGTCCCAAAGGCCAAAAATCCAGCAGCAGCAATACCAAAGGAAGCGTTACCAACATCTGTTTTGCCATCAGCCCCAGAGCAAAAAACAGAAGCACCGCCGCATATCGGCGCCGACTTGACTGACGAAGATCTGGCCGCTTCACGTACTCGATGTAGGCCCATAGCGTCAGCATCCAAAACAGCGTGCTCAGGACATCCTTACGTTCCGCCACCCAGGCCACCGACTCGACGTGCAACGGATGGACGGCGAATAATCCCGCTACAAACGCACTCCGGCCCAGCGCCCCTGTCATCCGATGCAGCAGCCCGAACAGCAGCAAAGTATTGCCAATGTGAAACAACAGGTTGGTGAGATGATGTGCGCCGGCGTCTAACCCGTAGAGCTGGACGTCGAGCATGTGGGACAGCCACGTCAGCGGATGCCAGTTGACGGCATGTTCAGTCGTGAATGCCCATGCAACCCCGTGCCACGTTAGTCCACGCAACACGACTGGATTGGCGGTGACGTAGTCATCGTCATCAAAGTTGACGAAATTATGATGCCGCACCGAGGCATAAACGATTAAGTTCACTGCGATCAGGGCCAGACAGACCCATCGCGCTTGTCCAGAAAAAGCTGACCATGCGGTTGAGTACGGAGTATTAAGCGATGTATCGCTTGCGGCTCGGTGTGCCCGCTGCTTCGGGCGTGCTTTCTTCATCCGGAACCGTTCCCTTGCAAAAAGTCAAAGCCCAAGCGATCAATGCCACGACGATAGTATCTCGACGATCAGTGCCCCGAGCGCCCACAGATTACCATACAGCGCGTAGAGGGAAGTGATGCTGGATCACCGTAGAATCGCGACGGTGAGAACGGGTTGCATGTTCTCAATCGTGGAGGACGGATAAATAACCGTACCGGGAACGATTTTCCACGCCTGATTAGGTCGTTCGAGGAGGACTGGATCGGGACTTCGCCTCACGTCCGAGAGATTGTGGTATGAAGAGGCACCCAGTGCGCAACAAAAGGCTGAGCGCAGAAGCCTGACGTCTGGGATTAAGGGAGTGTTATTTCCCCGCCAGCTTCTTGGCAATCTCTTCGACGATCTTCGGGCGAAGGTCAGCCATTACGCTATCCACGATGCTGGCAATGGTGCCTGCGTCGGTTGCAGATCCGGACACTGAACCGTCTGCCGCCGCGGCTGCTGCCATGGCCTTTGGAGCATCTTCGGCGCTCGCTTCGGCCTGTTTCGCCGCTTCCACCAGATTGCTGTTTGCGGCAACGCCGGTTGGTGCGGTTCGAATCTGATGCCAGTTTGATTTTCCCGATTTCCCATCCTTGCCCATGGATTCCTCACTCCCGGAGTATGAACTTGAATCTTGATCCTCTTCCTCCGCTACAGTTGATGTCGTCTCATTCGTCGCGCCAACAGGCTCGGCGCTTTGTTGCGCCTCAGCTTTGGCGTCTTCGTTTTCGTTGCCGTTATCTATCGCGTCGGCGAAGGTCGCTGCCGCCACTTCTTCCGCTGGTGCTGTCTCTGCGGCTGTTGCCGGAGAATCTTTCTGTTCTTGCTTCTCGGTTGCCGGAGCGTCGGCTGCAATTGTCGTCTCTTTGGCGATCTCGGTCGCGATCTCTTCGACCGCCGGACTCAGAGCGCTTGGAACCGTCTTCGTTTCTGCAGCAGCCACCGCGGCGATCGGTGTTTCTGCGATTACCGACTCTGCATGACGTTCTGCCGGTTGTTCAGCTGATGCTCTCGCGGTTGCCGCTATCTCCGCTTCTGCAAGCCGGTTCTCAACTGCGGCCGCAATTGCTGAAACACCAGTGATCCGTCCCTCTCGTTCCCCTGTCGGCGCCGACGTAGGCGCCGTTATAGGCACTGCTGCTGCCGTTGTCGCAAAGATGCGGAACATTTCCGCTTCCAGCGAAATCGTCGCTTCTTCCGCACTCAAGGCCACTGGCTCCGCTACCCAGTGCGGACCCGCGGCCGCATTCCGGGCCACTTCTTCTGCCAGCATCTGGCCGGCTGCCACCAGAGTTCCGTGCGATGGCACAGTAGCGTTATCCGCGTTCCCAGTAGCCGGGGTCAACATTCGCAGCGCCTCGGCGAGTTCTTCATCGCTGGGAGCAGGCTCTTCCACCTCAGCCTGCTCCGGTATGCTTGCTGCCGCCGGCAGTGGAATCTTCGCCTTCAACTCTTCCGGCTTCGCGGCCTCGGCTTTCGATTGTTCCGTGTTGGGTCCCTGAGCTTTGGGTTCCTGGGGTTTGGACGCTTCGATCTTGGATTCTTCTTTGTGCACCGCGACGGCTTCGGCTGACGGGCTGTCGATGCTTTCAGCCTTCACGGCGACTTCGGACAGCTTCCCTTCAATCTTGTCTCCCGACTGTGTCGGCTCGACCGCGCTCGCAGTTGAGGCGAACTTCGGTTCGTCGGACTTGTCTATCGGATCGGGTTCTTGCGCAAACGAAGCAGTATTCACGGCGACTGCGGCCGCCGCTGAGGTTTCGGTACGCTCGCTCGCTGAAGCCTGAATTTCGGAACTCGCGAGACCCGCAGCTTCTGCTTTATCTATTTCTGAGGAAACTGACGCGGCAACTGCCGGTTGGCTCGGTGGCTCAACGCGCCCGGCTGGGACTTCGATTTCCGGCTTGCTCTCAACATTCTTACTTTCGACGGGTAGCACCGGGGAGTCAACACCCGCCGCGATTGCAGCGGTTGTCGCAGGGATAGGAACCTCGACTTCGGTCGTCGCCGTTTCGGGCTTTGTCGGTTCTGGCTGGACTGCCTCCGTCATTGCCGCTTCGATCTTTGCCTCTTCGATCTTGGCTGCTTCAATCTTGGCCGCCGCAGTCTGTGCAGCAGCAACTTCAGCCGCTGCAGCGGGACCCATCTTTTCCGCTAGTGGCGAGATGTCTTCAACCTCTGGAATCGGCCCGTCGAGCTTCGCGGCCAGGGCACTGAGCGCGTCTAACTCTTCCGGCGTGATATCGCGCGGAATATCTGGAACCAAACCGGGTTCTTGTCCCGGCGGTGCCGGCTCTTTCACCGTGAACGCTGGACCATTGCCCGCCTTGCCCTTCTTTTTCCGGAAATCTCGGAAGTTCTCGGCTTGCGCCACTTCCTCTATTTCAGGCTCTGGCTCTTCTTTCTTTTTCTTCGACGGAAAACGCAATCGGCTTTTCCAACCGGTATCCGTTTCCCCGCCACTCTCAGCTTTTCGGCCTCTCTCTTCGCCGCCAAAGCGCTCGAGCCCCGAAACCGAGGTACTGAATCGCGCTTCGGATTGCGGAACCATCCGGTCTTCGAGCCGCGTGATCGCCGTCAGCAGTTCGCTGGCCTCAAAAGGCTTAATGATGTGAGCATCGGCCCGGACCCGGCGTGCTTCTTCCGGTTTAAAAGGCTCCAGCTTGCCTACGGTCAGCAGCACGGGAATGTGCGCCGTCTCGGCAGTATCCTTCAGCCGCTGGCAGACTTCCAGCCCGCTATAACCGGGCATATACACGTCTAGAACGATCAGATCGGGTTTGATTTCGGTGATCCGCTTGAGGGCCGCAGATCCGTTATTGACCGTGATGACGTCATACCCGGCATCGGCCAGGATTTTTCGCCCCATGTTCTGGGCCGTAACGCTGTCATCAGCAAGCAGTATTTTCCGCGCCAAGTGTCGTTCCTTCACACACTAAGGAGAGATAACGCGAAAGTACCTTGTCCTCTAACCTAAGTCAACGATTCCCGTGGGGGTAACAGGTTACGACCGTTCCTAGCCTGTTGGGGAGGCGCGAGGTCAGAGGTCTGATTCCAGAGGTTGGCGGCCAGATTGCAGCGGTCAAGGGTCAAGTCGTAGAGGCCAGTCAGAAGGGTTGCAGCCAACCCCAGCACTAAACCTCTGACCTTTGCCCTCTGCCCTCCCTAGAACGGGTTCAGCTTCGCTATGCCCTTTTTCTTTTTCTTCTGGCTCGAAGAAATATCCGCCATCTCTTCAGTAGATTTCGCTCCGCCAGTAGAAGAGACAGAGCTGGACGTCCCATTGCTGCTCTCCAGTTCATTGTTCTGCTGCAGTGGAGGAAGCGCATTCGGATCAGGCTCAACATTCGGCTTCAATTCATTTGGATCCGCAGCCGCGCTCGTCTTCAACTCAGCCGTCGCCGCAGGATCCGCGGCAGCGGGCTGATCCGTTGCTGTTGCCGCCGCGTCGGCTGTCGCTACCGGAGTATCCGAACGCGGCGCGGCTTGATTTGCCGCTGGCTTTCCATTAATTGTTTGCACCCCTAGCTTATTGTCTCCACCCGGCGTTCCCATCGCAGCGGCCAAACCCTTCACCACTCCAGTCGCCGTAACCGGCTCTGGATCCACCATGGTTGGATCGCCCACATGCGAAGCCTTAGCCACATCGGGATGCTTCTCGAAACCATTCAGCATCGTCTGCATGGTGCCCGCTTCATGCCGGCTTGCTACTTCTTTCTTGTTCTGTTCAAGCATCGCCCGGGTCGGTCGCGGCACAGGTTGATGCAGGGCCTCCAACCGGGCTTTCGCGTCGAGCGCCCGATCCATTGCCGGATATCGCGTGATGATCTTTGCGTACGCCTCAGCCGCATCTTTGGTTAATTCGTCGATCATCTTGCCTTTGAAAACTTCATTCATCCGCGGGTTTTTTCGGACCACTTCAATCTCACCTTCGTAAGATTGCCCGAGAAGGAATAGCGCCTGATCCGCACCGCTATACAACGGATACCGCTCCACCAGCGTCTTTAGACGCGCGATTGCTGCCGGATACGCCAGCCGCAGATAATAAAACCGTCCAATGCCAAACTCGCGATCGGCCAGCACCTCCTGTACTTCCCGCAACCGCTGTTTCGCCTTGGGCACATATTTGCTGTCGGGATACTCCTGAATCAGCGCTCTGTATTCTTCTTCGGCGCGCATCGCGTGCGTGAAATCGCGGTCCGGCTTTTCCATCTCTTCGTAATGGATGTTCGCCACCTTCAGCTGCGCCTCGGCTGCCTCAGGCATGTTAGGGAAAAACGTCTTGAAATCCTTATATTCAATCTCGGCCTGCTGCATTGCCGTCGTTCCGCCCTCGGCGTACCACGAATCAGCCACCGCCAGCTTGGCGCGCGCGATAAATTCGGAATCCGGGTAGGTGTTGATCAGCGTCTGGAGCGTCATCCTGGCGACGTCGAACCGGTTGTGCTTCATGGCATCCATGGCGCGGTCAAACAGCACTTTGTCGGGCTGTTTCGATCCGAGGTTCGCCAGTGGATTGTTCGATTTCTTATTCGTGCACGCTACCGTTAACGCCAGCAGCAATCCGAGAACTACGACAAGATATCTTCGACGCATGAGAAACCTCAAAATCTTTCACCACGGAGTAACCGAGTCACTGAGAAAACAAATAACTGATCTTCTCCGTGACTCCGTGTCTCCGTGGTGGAATTTGACTTTTAAACCCGTTGCAAACTCGCGCTCCGCGCTGCTTCGAGCAACGCGTGCGCATTCATCTTCGGATCGCCTTCGCCGAACACGGCGCTCCCGGCCACCAGAATCTCAGCCCCTGCACGCACCACATCCGTCACCGTGTCCAAGGCCACGCCACCATCTACTTCGATGCGGAACTGATAGCCGTTCCTCGCACGAATTTCGGCTAGCCTGGTCATCTTATGCAGAGTGCTTGGGATAAACTTCTGCCCCCCAAACCCCGGATTCACGCTCATCACCAAGACATAATCAACGAGATCGAGTACTTCCGAGAGCGTCTCCACCGGCGTAGCGGGATTAATTACCACCCCCGCGCGGCAACTATGCTGCTTGATCAGGTGCAGCGTGCGATTCAAATGCCGGCACGCCTCCTGATGCACCGAAATCCAGTCCGCTCCCGCATCGGCAAATTCCGGGATGAAAAGATCCGGGTTTTCTATCATCAGATGGCAGTCCAGGGGAAGCCGAGTTGCCCGGCGCAAAGATTTAACCACCGGAGGCCCCAGCGTCAGATTGGGCACAAAATGCCCATCCATGATGTCCACATGGATCACGCTTCCGCCACCCGCGGTCGCTCGCTCAATCTGGTCTGCCAGATGGGCGAAGTCCGCGGCGAGGATGGAGGGTGCAAGGTCGATCAAAACAGGGTCCAGAATGGCGCTAGGGTCACAGGCTGTGGAAATTTTAGCACGGGGGGCGCAGGAGAGGGCGGTGGCATGATCGAAGCTCGGCTGGAGTCGGTTCTGAGTGTGTGACCGCCCGTTAAATCCAGATTTCTCTTGGCTTACTTCTGCTTCCAGCGCGAATAGTAGGCCCCGTTTAGCTCGTACATCACAAGCTCAGGACTGTTGCGCGACAAGCCGGTGTCCCACTTCAATGCACCCTGGAACGTGTTCTGCAAAAAGTAGTATTCTTTGCCTGCTTCCAATTGCATTTCAAAACCGTTGGCATTTTCTGACTGAGAAACAAGCTTGTATTTCCCCGGATCAAGATAAGCAAAGCTGTACGTCCCGGCCCGGTTGACGGCGACGACATTATCGTTAGCGTGCAACTTAAATTGATTGCCGCGAGCGGTAAACCTGGTCTCCAGTGCCGGGCAAACGACTACTACCGTAGCCTTATCTGCCTTTACTTCCGGTAATGGGTGGTGTTCTTTATCGGCAATGAATGTATGTTTTGACTTTAAATCAGGGAGCGTGTTCGGATCGACTTCTTCACCCTTTTCTTCGAAGTCCGGTATTATGACGCGCACGCCGAAGAGATCGCGAGCCTTCGCAATTACCTTCTCAGATGAACCTTTCGGTATTTCAAAGAGTACCGGTTCGTTGTGGTCGCCGCTCTTGTACTCAATATAAAACCAATAATCAGTCACGTGCTGGGCGGCCGCAATCGCTCCAGGGAGGCTTAAATAGGCGACCGCCCCTCCTCGCATGCGCCTCGTCCTTTCAAAAACCACTTTGGTGACATCCTCATAAGCAATAGTTACGTCATCACCGGCTTCGCTCGAGAAAGTGAGTTTTCGACTTACATCGTCGAACTTCAAATCGCCGTCTTTATCCACGAGTAAGCGGCTGTACTCATCCTTGTGACGCCGTATCTTCACCCAGCTGAATTTTACTGTCTCCGCTGCCGACCAATTATTTACCAGAAGAATTAGAACGATCAGGAGCGCCCATCGTCTCATTTCGGACAAATCCTCCGCTTTCGCTTTAAAAAAACGGTACGATTATATCGAGTTCATGCATCCGAATTCCTAGAGTCTCTGATCAATCTAGGCACCGAAGCGAGACATCTTCATTTCCTCTGCCTGCGCCGCCAGCGCCTTCCGCACCTTATCCACTTCCTCCGCCATAGCAAACTTCAGCTTCTCAATCCCCTCGCCGGTCACCGCCGAAATCGGATAAAGCTTCAACTTCTTGCGCGTAGTCCAAGCCTTCAGCTTTTTAAGCTTCTCCGGGTTCGCCACGTCAATCTTCGACGCGACCATCAAAGTAGGCTTCTTCTCCAGCCCCGCACCAAAACTGGCCAGTTCGCCCAGGATTACCTCAACATCTTTCACCACATCGGGACGCCCGCTGCCGTCGGAGACATCAACCATATGCACCAGCAAGCGCGTGCGCTCAATATGCCGCAGGAATTGCGTGCCCAGGCCCGATCCGGTATGCGCGCCCTCAATCAGGCCGGGAATGTCAGCGACTACGAAGCTTTCCTCTTTTCCCTTGTCACCAACGAGCACCACGCCGAGATTCGGCTCAAGCGTAGTAAAAGGATAATCCGCAACCTTCGGCCGCGCCGCCGAGATGACAGAAATGAGAGTCGACTTGCCTACATTCGGATAGCCCACAAGGCCGACATCGGCGAGCAGCTTCAGTTCCAGGCGGAAGTTGCGATCTTCTCCGGGGCGTCCATCTTCATGCTCGCGCGGAGCTTGATGCGTCGAGGTAGCAAACTGGGCGTTACCGCGTCCGCCGCGTCCACCACGAGCGATCACGACACGTTCGTCAGGGCGCGAAAAATCGTGGACAATCTCACCCGTGTCTTCGTCGTAAACAATCGTGCCTACCGGCACCTTCAGGACAATCCCTTCGCCATCGCGGCCAGTCTTCTTCGCACCTTCGCCGTGCCGTCCGCGCTCGGCCTTATATTCGGGATTGAAACGGAAATGCACCAGCGTATTGTGTCGCTCGCTCGACTCCATCCAAATGTCGCCGCCCTTCCCGCCATCCCCGCCGGAAGGTCCGCCGCGAGGAACGAACTTCTCCCGCCGGAAGGCCATGCAGCCGTTACCGCCGTCTCCAGCCTTGACTCGAATTTTGGCTTCATCGATAAACATGGTGTGGAGTGTCTATGTGGCGCGGCCACCCTCGCCCGCGAAATGTCGGCACCAAGAAAGCTTATGTCCGCTGAGCGAACCCTAGGCCAAATGCGATGCAACGAAAAAGCCTCGACTCGAAGCCGAGGCTGATAGATTTCCGTAGAGAAACGGCTTGCCGCATTGCCGTGTCCAAAAAGACGGGGGCAAGCCCCGTCTCTACAGCAAGTCTTACTCCGCTTCGATAGCCTCGGGCTCGACCATCACAAACTTGCCCATCGATCCCTTGTTGACGAACTTAATCCGCCCCGTGATCTTGGCGAAAAGAGTGTCGTCTTTGCCGCGTCCAACGTTCAGCCCGGGCTTAACCCGAGTGCCGCGCTGCCGGACAATGATCGTGCCTCCGGGAACCAGTTGTCCGCCAAAAGCTTTAAACCCGAGTCGCTGCGCGTTCGAGTCGCGCCCGTTTCGTGAAGTACCCTGTCCTTTTTTATGCGCCATAAATCAGTTTCCAGTTTCCGGTGGCCAGTTGCCAGTAAATTTCAATCTTGTGCGATCTAAACTTAACTTGTCATCCTGAGCGAAGCGAAGGACCTCATGCTCAACCAATCCAAAGGAATTAATTACGTCTTTTTTTTCTTCGCCGCTTTTTTCTTCGGGGCTGCTTTCTTAGCGTGCGGATGCGCGACGTGCTTCACCGCTTTTTTCCCGGGACGCTTCGACCGCTTCACTTCGCCGTGAGTCTCGTGTTCGCCGCCCTCGTGCGCTTTCTTGACCTTCTTCTCTTTCTTCGGAAGATCCGGCGCTTTGAACGACTGCCCATCAAAAGCAATCTCAGTAATGCGGACAGCGGAGTAATTCTGCCGATGTCCTCGCAGCTTTTTGTATTGCTTTTTGCGTTTGTAGTGGAAGACCAGAATTTTCTCGCCGCGTCCCTGCTCGACGACCTCGCCGGTCACGACCGCTCCCGACCCCGGAGGCAGAACGCTGCCCGCCGCAGCCGATACCGCGAGCACGTCGCCGAACTCGACCTTGCCGTCCTTGTCGTCCTGCGTTTCCACTCGGATCACGTCGCCCGGGGCGACGCGATACTGCTTTCCACCTGCGCGGATCACCGCGTACATAAACTCTCCTTGTGCTCGTGGTTCTAGATCTTGAGCGGTGACGGGCATTGCCCTGTCCACCTACGGACAGCCGTCCCAGGCTGCCCAATGCCGAGCGCAACTCGGCAATACAATCGTATGCTTGCTGCTTTCCCGCAACGGCTTGTGACCGGAAGCGCGACGCGGTCCCAGAACGGGTCCGCAAGTACAGGCAAACTCAACTAGTCTATCGTGCGCTGTGGAAATCGGTCAAACGGAAGCTTCACCTAAATCGAGCCGCGTCAGAGAGCGACACATTACATACCGGGATACTTACCTAGGAAGATCAGGACGAAGTCAATCGAGTCACAAACTCCATGCGCGATGATCGGCACTGACAGGTTGCGTCCTGTGCGCAGATAGATCGCTCCCAGCAGAAATCCCGACAAGCCTTCGTCGATTACTCCCGTCCAGCCCTGATATGCATGGGCCAGGCCAAATGCTACGTGAACCGCAATCAGGCTAATGATCCAAGCGCGGCGCGTGCGGTTGAACAGATCAGCAACTCGGTTCATCAGGTAACCGCGGTAGACCATCTCCTCTCCGAAGGCCGCCACAGTCCAAGTCAGTGCAAGAAAGATCAGAGTCAGTTTGAGATTTCCGGTCAAGGCGCGAAAATCCTCCAGGTCCGGTTGCTTCTTCAGTACTTTCACCAGTATCGGCTGGCTAACGAACAGTTCAAAACCCTCCAGGAGCAGTCCCGCTGCAATGCCCAACCCGAGCGTGGTCTTCCAGTTGCAAAACCAACTCAGGCCGACGTCGCGCCAACGAAGTTTCCGCACCCAAAGCGAGATCCATCCAAACAACAGCAGGTACGGAGTCTTACTGAAGAAGATAAGGTGCTTGAAGTCGGCGACAAAGACTAAAGCGACGATAATCAATTCGCCAATCGCCAACCATTTGCTCTGCCGCCAATTCGCGCGGATTTCCGCTTCTGGATGGGCACTCTTTTGCGCGGCTATTCCCAAAATCTCGGGGTCGGTAGATTTACCCATGAGCTTCTTCTTCTGTTCCTCCTTCTTTCGCTCGATCAGCCTTGAGGCGTCACCCGCGATTTCCTGTATTGCCGCACAAACCAGACCGCAATGTGCGTCGTTAGCATCACGAGCCCGCATCCCACTACCATTCCGATCGGTACGATCCACCAGCCCAGGACATCCCTGCCTCCTGGCGGCACAACCCCGAATCCAAGTCGAAAAGACATCTCAAAATCACCGCTGCTACTCGGAAGAGCCCACAATCCCGCAGTATGCGGATGAAGTGGCTTCAATAACGCCACGAGAATGAAAACGACTCCGAAGAAATAACCGATGAGGGAGCCGAGCAGCACAAAGAAGCCAGCGACGCTAAAGCTAGCCCAGCGGAACAAACTTCTGAGAATCTGCAGCGGCGACTGGCTGACCACGGCCCGCGCCAACAAGTTATCGGTCAGATACTGGCTGGCTAGTTCTTCCGGATTGCCGAGCGCGGCCAGCGCCGCATCAACTCCAGCAGGCGTTACTTCTCCGAAAGCGGACGCTTTGTCCACAACGTGACTGCGCAATTCCTCGACGATTTCGCGGACTTCCTCATCCTTAATGCCGCGCAGTCGGGCGCGCAACTGGCCAAAATATGCGTCGATTCTCTGCTGCGAGTCACCGCTCATGGTCATCTGGTCTCCTTCGCGAGTGGAGCGAGCAATTTGCCCATACTGGACGAGAAGCGAGCCCAGATCCGCGTCATCTCGAGCGCTCGTCGTTTCCCAGCCGGAGTGAGGGCGTAATATTTCCGCGGATGCCCGGCATCAGACTCGACCCATTCGCTACGTACGAGGCCAAGCGTCTTTAGCCGGCTGAGCAACGGATACACAGTGCCTTCCGATACGATCAAATCGGAATCGCTCTCCAGCCGCCGCAAAATCTCCAGCCCATAACGTCTTCCATCCCACAATGCAGCCAGGATGGCGAGTTCCAGACAGCCTTTTCGGAGTTGTACTTCCCATTTGTCGCCAGTCTCTTGATCGCGCGCGTCGCGCTCCTTCATATGCATACTATGTATTGCAATGTATATTGTTGTCAAGAGTCATGACCTGGCAAGCACGAGCTTCTAGTTTGGAGATTCTTACAGACTGGACTTGAGCACCTTCGAAGAGCTAGCGGAGATTTTCTATTAAAAGAGCTTTGCAGAATCCAACAAAATCGTGACCGGCCCTTCGTTCACCAGTTCGACCTGCATGGTCTCCTGAAAGCGTCCAGTTTCACAGCGCAGACCGACGATGCGGATTTTCTCCACAAAATACTCGTAGAGTTCGCTCGCCAGCTTAGGAGGAGCAGCTGCGTCGAACGACGGACGCTTGCCGCGGCGCACGTCTCCGTAAAGAGTAAACTGCGAAACCACGAGCAGCGAGCCGCCAACCTCAGCGATGGATAAATTCATCTTTCCTGCGGGATCTTCAAAAATGCGCAGGCCAATGATTTTCTCAGCAATGTAATCGACCTCAGCGCGCGTATCGTCCGCGCCCACGCCAAGCAGCACCAGCAGGCCAAGGTCGATTTCGCCAGTGCTCTCAAAATTTACAAGTACACGAGCGTGGCTCACGCGCTGCACGACAGCGCGCATCTAGTAGCTCACCTCGGGTACAAGCGATTCCTGCCCGGCAAGCGCCTGCCAGCGGCCATCACGGTAAGTAAAGACGTCGGTGAAGCGAACGCGTACCACCACCTTGCCCGAAGCATCCACCAAAGTGGCCAATCCGCGCGTGAATCCGGAGTCACCCTCGACGTGCGCCCGCATTTCCGAAAGTTGATTCGTGCCCGATTTCCTGTGCGGAATTTGCTCGAGCGTCTCGGTGCGAGTGTGCAACGAGCCATCGGGCGCGGCATCTTCAAATTCTTTGGCCAGCATGCAAGCGACGGTGTCAGCGTCTTTGCGGCTGAGAGCCGCGGCCCAGTTCTGTTCGAGTTGAATGAGCGCCGCTTCGTTCTTCGGTTGATCCCTGGGACAATCCGCAGCAAACCCAGTCGATGCCAAAGCAAGCAAAACCAAAAACAATAATGTAGGAGTCTTCACGTCGAAATCCTGACATGACTTAAGCTCGCGCGCAACCACCCTGAACTCGCCGTCATGAACTAGAAACAAGAATCGCGCAGCTCTTCGCTCCCAGCTCATCGTGGGAGCTTGGTCAGCTTGCAAGTTGCAGGGAAGTTGTAGGATCATCGCGCCGGGAGGATAAAGTCATGGCAAACAAGTTCGGTTCAGACATCTTGATTCAAGCGCAAGACACGCAGAAGGCTGCGCGTTTTTATGTCGAGAACCTCGGTTTTGAGATCACCGACAATAACCCTAAGATGATCGGTCTCCATGGCAAGCACATCAACCTTTTCATCGAGCCCGGCCCGGCGCTCGGACCGGTTTTGGAAGTAACGGTCGACAGTGTTGAGAATGCCAAAGCACGACTTGTTAAAAATGGTTGTGAGATCGTCAAAGACGAGCCGCATTTCCCCAGATGTTATGTTAAGGATCCATACGGCTTGATTTACAACCTCACAGCCTAGTTTGAAGGGCGCGGAAGAAGAAACGAAATCGCGAAAAAATCTGTCCCCTTTTCGCCTGCTCATACCCTGCGCTATTTGTTTGACCCCTCCACCCACCCACGCCTACAATCCCCTGTTTCCGTGATTCAAGGAGATTCCGTGCGACTACTAAAAATTACAATTCTTCTCTGTCTTATAACCGCCTGCGCATCGCTTGCTTTCGCCCAATCCCATTCTGACATCGTCATTAAGAACGCCACCATAATGACCGTGACCCACGGCAATATCAAGAATGGATCCATCTACATCAAGGATGGCAAGATCGCGGCGGTCGGTGAAAGCGTGAACGCGCCCTCCAGCGCAACTGTCATCGATGCTGGAGGAAAGTACCTGACCCCGGGCATCGTCGATTGCCACTCCCACATTGCGCTCGATGACGACGTCAACGAAGCCACGAGCCCTGTGACTCCGCAGATGATGATGAAAGACGCCTTCGATTATCAGGATAAGGCCATCTACCGCGCCCTGGCTGGCGGCGTTACCACGTCGCTGCTGTTGCATGGATCAGCCAACATGATCGGCGGGCAGGCCGTCGTTATCAAGCACAAGTACGGTGACACACGCGATGCAATGCTTTTTCCGAATGCGCCGGGATCGATCAAATTTGCGAGCGGCGAGAATCCCAAGCGCGTTTACGGCAGCCGCGATCAATTGCCTTCGACCCGCATGGGAAATTTTGCCGTCCAGCGACAAGCGCTTGTCGAGGCGCAGGACTACATGCGCGAGTGGGACGCTTATAACGACAAGGTCAAGCGCGGCGATAAGGATGCCTCGCCTCCCAAGCGCGACCTGAAGCTCGAAGCTCTCGCGGACGTTCTGCGCGGCAAACTCATGGTGCAGATACACTGCTATCGCGCCGACGAGATGTTGACGGAAATGGCGATGGCCAAAGAATTTGGTTACAACCTCCGCGCCTTTCACCACGCACTCGAGGCTTACAAAGTCGCCGACCAACTCGCGGCCAACAACGTCGGCATAGCAACGTTCGCCGACTGGTGGGGCTTTAAACAAGAGGCCTGGGACGCGATCCCGTGGAATGCCGTGATGGCTATGCGTAAGGGTGTGAAGGTCGCGATCAAGAGCGATTCCGAGGATTACACTCGCCGCCTGAATCAGGAAGCTGCCAAGACGATCCGTTATGGCGGCGCCACAGAAGACGAAGCATTGAAGATGATCACGCTGAATCCCGCCTGGATCATTGGCGTGGATAATCGCGTCGGATCCATTGATGTCGGCAAGGATGCCGATCTCGTGATCTGGGATGGATATCCGCTGTCCACAACCGGTGCGCCAGAAAAAGTTTGGATCGATGGCGAAGTCTACTTCGATCGCTCGCAGCCAGGCCTCGGAACCACGCATTATAAGGAGGGAGAGTGATGCAGTGCTCAGCCATCAACCGTCAGCCATCAGCTAAGCCCGTGTGGAGCGGACACTCCTGTCCGCTGCCTTTGACCTTGGTTTTGATCTTTGTCTTTTCGACGCTTTCAACGTTTGGATTCACCCAGGACAAACCCATAGCCCTCAAGGGCGGCAAGTTGTTGACCGTAACTCACGGAGCAATCGAAAACGGCGTAATCGTCATGCTAGGCGGAAAGATTACTGCCGTCGGTGCCGCGAGTTCCGTCAATATCCCAAGTAGTGCACAAGTCATCGACGCAACCGGAATGACTATTTATCCCGGCCTGATCGATTCCGAGACGCAGCTTGGCCTCACCGAAATCTCCGCTGAAAACATGACCAATGATCTGGTCGAATTGAGCGACGAGATCATGCCGCACATGCACACCGCCGAGGCATTTCACGCCGAGTCGGCATTGATCCCGGTCGCGCGTCTGAATGGAATCACCAATGCAGTTGTCGCTCCCGAAGGCGGAGACACGCTGCCCGGCCAGGATTCTTTCATCCAACTTGCCGGAGCCAATGCCACTGAGATGCTTCTGATTCGCGACAATGCCATGCCGCTCAATTTCACCGGTGACGAGCGCCGAAATAAAGGAGGTTTCGATAAGCGCAAATTCCCATCAACACGCATGGGCCTAGCGACGCAATTGCGCCAGGCTTTTATCGATGCCCAGGACTACAAATCAAAGTTGACCGACTACGAACGCAAGAAAGCCGATGCGGCTCAGAATAAAAAGCCGGAGCCGCTGGCTCCCAAGCGCGATCTCAAATTGGAAGCACTGATCCCTTATCTTGAAGGCAAGAAAACGATCGTGCTCGCTGCCGAGAGCCCAAGCGATCTGCAAACCGCTGTCAGTCTCGCGAACGAGTTCAAACTGAAGTTTGTGCTGAATCACATAGCCCACTCGCAGCCAGTTCTCGACTATGTGGCCAGCCTCAAGGTGCCCGTGATCGTTGGGCCAATCTACGAAGCTCCGAAGGAAGACGAGCGCTACGACACGGTTTACAGCCTTCCGGCGCAACTCTACAAACGTGGCGTCAAGATCGTCTTTGCGTCTTACTCAGCGCACAATGTTCGCAATCTACCCGACCAAGCTGGATTCGCCATCGCCTTCGGCCTCCCCTACGACGAAGCGCTCAAGGCAATCACCCTCAATGCCGCGGAAGTCTGGGGAGTCGCCGACCAACTCGGCTCGCTCGATGTCGGAAAAACCGCAAATGTCGTGATGGCGAACGGCGATCCGCTGGACGTCAAGACCGATGTGAAACAAGTCTTCATTCAGGGACGCGCGATCCCGATGACCAGCCGGCAGACACAGCTGAGGGACGAATATTCAAAGTGATGTCGTTGACTTGAGCCGGTGGAGAGCCGGGCGTCCCCGCCCGGCCACAACCAACCACGACACATCACAGAGCCCAACTTTGACGGGCGAGGCGCCCGTCGCTCCACTGGCTGAACGTTTGACCCCACTCCCCGCCGCCAGTTAGGATTCTTGAGTGATCTCCCCACAAACTAGTTTTCTTCCCGTACTTCCTTTGCATACTTTCCCGATCCCTTTTAGACTACTGGTTTCGACTTCATTCGTTCCATTGAGCAAGATGTGATCAACATGCAGTCGTATCATTAAACGCCGGCCCGCAACCCGGGCTCGCGATTCCCAGACTTGAAACGAGGAAAACATGGCAGCCGTTGATGAAAAAGTGAAACAGATTATTGTTGAGCAGTTGGGCGTGGACGAGGGCGAGGTTACCCCCAGCGCTTCATTCGTGGATGACCTGGGCGCCGATTCGCTCGACACAGTCGAGCTTGTGATGGCCTTTGAAGAGGCCTTCGATATCGAAATTCCCGACGAAGACGCCGAGAAGATTCGCACCGTCTCGGACGCCGTTGACTACATTGGCAAGCACGCCAAGGCAGGCAAGTAATTTGGCCAGTACTTCCGCAAGACGGGTCGTAATTACCGGCATCGGCTTGATTTGCGCGGTGGGCAATTCTACCGAAGCGGTGTGGCAAGCACTGCTCGCCGGCAAGAGCGGCGTCGATCGCATTACGGGGTTCGACACCTCGGCATTTGCCTGTCGTATTGCCGCCGAGGTACGCAATTTCGATCCCTTCCAATTCATCGAAAAAAAAGAAGTGAAGAAGATGGGCCGCTTCATTCACTTCGCCATCGCCGCCGCCGATGAAGCGATGAAGATGTCGGAGCTCAAAGTCACGCCGGAAAACGCCGAGAACGTCGGCGTCCATATCGGCTCGGGTATCGGCGGATTCGATGTGATCGAACGCGAGCACTCCGCGCTGATCGAGGGCGGCCCACGCAAGATCTCCCCGTTCTTTATTCCTGCCGCCATCGTCAACCTCGCCGCCGGCCACGTTTCCATGCGCTTCGGAGCCAAAGGTCCCAACGAAGCGACGGCTACGGCCTGCACCACTAGCGCCCATTCCATCGGCGATTCCTTTCGTATTATTCAGCACGGCGACGCCGATGTAATGGTTGCCGGAGGCTCGGAGGCCGCGATCACGCCCATGGGAATCGGTGGTTTCGCCGCCATGCGCGCGCTCTCCACGCGCAACGACGATCCCGCGCGGGCCAGCCGTCCCTGGGACAAAGATCGCGATGGCTTCGTGATGGGTGAAGGCGCTGGCATTATGGTTCTCGAAGAACTCGAACACGCCCGCCGACGCGGCGCTCCCATCCTGGCGGAAATCGTCGGATATGGCATGTCCGCGGACGCCTACCACATGACGCAGCCCGCGCCTGAGCACGAAGGTGGATTTCGCGTTATGCGCAATGCGCTGCGCGACGCGAAACTCGATCCCAGCGTTGTCGGCTATCTGAACGCCCACGGCACCTCGACGCCAATCGGCGACACGCTCGAAGCGCATGCCATAAGGAATTTGTTTGGAAAGACAGTTCCAGTGAGTTCCACCAAATCAATGACCGGCCATCTCCTCGGCGGAGCCGGCGGTTTAGAGGCAGGAGTAACGGTGCTCGCACTGCGCGATCAGATTCTGCCGCCAACCATCAATCTAGAGAGTCAGGACCCGGAAACCGAAGGCATGGACTTCGTCCCCAACCAGGCACGCAAAACCGACTTCGCCTACGCCATGTCAAATTCATTCGGCTTCGGCGGCACAAATGGCGCGTTGCTGTTCCGTCGCTGGACAGAATAGAAGGTCAGAGGTTAGAGGTCGGATTGCCAGAGGTTTACCCCTCGCGCTCCGCACGGAACTTACGAAGACCGCTGTTAGTTCATTGGCTTCACGAACTAGGTCGTTCAATCTTTCGGCTGGAAAAATGTTCCCCTCCTGAAATAATTCCAGCCAGAAAACCGCTTCGTCCGCCTCCTCCAAAACAATCCCCAATTTAGCTATGAATTCAGCCCAAGATCTTCCACGGCATGCTGCTCGGTCGTTTGCGCCGATGGATGTGCTGGAACGAAGCAGCTGTGCACCTAAGATTCGTGCTTCCTGAGTTCGAGGAAGGTAGCGATAAAGCCTGAGGATGCGCAATGCATCTTGGTGCGGAGTTTGAGCGCCTTGGAGTCCCGTGTCATAAACGTCTCGCGAGGCAATTCTATTCTTCGACATTCACCGTTGAGGTGATGCTCCTCACCCCAAGAATGTAAGGTTTTTACCTCTGCAATCTGACCTCTAACCTCTGACCTTATCTATTTTTTATCTATTCTTTCTTCATAGCGTCGATCATCAAATAAAGCTGGTTCGTGTCTTTCACCTCGACATACGGCGTACTTCGCTTATTGCTCACAATCCAGATCGTCGGTGTGTGATCGACATGCAAACTCAGCCCCAAATCTTTATCAGCTTTCACAAGCCCAGCCAGTTTGCCATCCGGATCGACCACAAACGGCAAACTGATCTTATGTTCCGCAGCGAACTTCTCCTCAAATGCGCGCAGATTCTGCGGAGTGATTTCTATCTGATGCTCAAAGACGGTTGCGCGAAATTCGTTTCCAATGTCCTTGGAGTGCGTATCGAAGTAGCGTGCCATCACGGCGGCGTCCAACGACCAGTTATGCATCGGCAACGGGAAATCATGCTGCACCAATGGAATCTTATATGCCCGCGAAGCCTGAGCCAGTAGCGGCGCGACGCGCCCGCATTGCGGACATTGCAGATCTTCGAACACGACGATCGCAACCGACGCACCTTTCGGCGGACGCAAAGCTTCTGGCACATCCTGCGCAAAAACCGGCAGGCAGAGCAGAACAAATGACAACAGTAGACACGGCAATAGCCTTTGAATCTTCATAGTCTTATTCAATAGTGTTTCAATATTTTTATTCAGATGCATGTCGCAGCGAGAATGTCCCTATGGTAACGGAATTCAGGCAGTTCGCGCACCTCAGGAGCCTCTCCGAAGTAACGACATATTTCAACGCAAATCCGGTCTGGATCTACAGTCATCCTGCGAAACGCAATTCCACGTTTGCCTTCCACACCCTGCGCCTGTACTGTTTCTTTTCTGCTTTTTGATCAAAAGTTCTGAAATAATCAGGCCCCGGAGGCTAGGCCCTAATGAAACAACTGCGATTCCTTGCTCTGTTTTGCCTTTTTGTGAGCGCGCTGCCCACAATCTACGGACAAACCAATCCCGATAATTCCACCGCGCCTGCCCCCACAGCGGCCAGCAGTTCTTCGGGAGCGATGGAATCCACAACGGCAGAACCTGCGCAGAGCGCAATTGTCGAGTACGCGCCTCCTCCAGAGCAGTACGCTCGGGCCAAGGCTTACTCAAACGCCAAATATCTTCACACCTTCATCGGTGCGTTTTATGGATTTCTGGTGCTGCTGGTTATTTTGCGATGGCGAGTCGCGCCCGTCTTTCGCAATCTCGCCGAACGCGCCTCCGAGCGCCGCGGTGCGCAGCTTCTCATCTTCGCGCCACTGACCCTGCTCACAATTGCAGTTCTAGGAATTCCTTCAGACATATGGGATGAATCTCTGTCACGCACCTATGGGCTCTCCGTCCAGACCTGGTCCGCATGGACCCGTGATTGGATCTTGAACCAGTTTCTTATGTTGATCGTGGGGACAGTGCTGGTTGGAATCCTCTACTTCGTCATCCGGCGCACACCGCGCCGCTGGTGGTTTTATTTCTGGCTGGCTTCGATTCCAATCCTGCTCGTACTTTTCTTTCTCCAGCCTATCGTGATCGATCCTATGTTCTACACATTCAAACCGCTCGCCAGCACTCAGCCCGAACTTGTGGCAGAAATGCAAAAGCTCGTTCACCATGGCGGGGTAGACATTCCCGACGAGCGCATGTTCTTGATGAATGCCAGCTCGAAAACTACAGCTTTGAACGCTTATGTTACGGGCTTTGGCGCATCCAAGCGGGTCGTCGTCTATGACAATACGATTGCGAGCGCGACCGTCCCACAGGTTCTGTTCGTCGTCGGACACGAGTTGGGCCACTACGTTTTACATCACATCCCTAAAGAGATCGCCATCGACGCGGCCATTCTGTTGTTCATTTTGTATCTGTGCTACCGGCTGTCGAACGGGATGCTTGCGCGGTGGGGAACGCAGTGGGGCATTCGCGATCTGCAGGATTGGGCGTCGCTGCCAGCCTTGCTGTTCGTGATTACGCTGCTTGCATTCTTAGCAACTCCTGCATTCAACGGAGTGAGCCGGCATTTTGAACACGAAGCGGATCGCTATGGCCTCGAAGTGATCCACGGAATTGTGCCCAACCCAAACCAGGTCGCGGCCCACTATTTCCAGAAAAGTGGAGAGAAAAACCTAGCCGATCCTGATCCGAGCACGTTTGACGAAATTTGGTTCTTCGATCATCCAACGCGGCCGGAGCGGGTGCATTTCGTGGCCACATATGATCCCTGGTCCCCAGGCAACACGCCGAAGTACGTGAAGTAGGGACTGCCGAAAAGCTCCGGCTTCGTATCAGGGCATCGCTTCAGCGACGCCGAAAGCCATCCCATCAGGAGCCCCCCTTAGGGGTTGGGGATAGTCGCGTGGGCTTTACTTCAGGTCGGAGCCTGGTTCGAGGTTATAGAAGTAGAAGAAACGCAGGCCCAGCATCTGTCCGGGAAATTCTTTCGGCAGAGGTGGGAACGGCGTGGATGCGGTAATACTTCCCCAAGCAGCGCGGTCGAGCGCCACATCGCCGGACGAAGTGTGAACCACCATGCCGGTGGTTTTACCATCTTTAAGGATGACAAATTCGATCGACAACTTACCCTGTTTCCTGATCGGTGGATACACCGACGGCGGCATGATGCTGTACCAGTTCTGGCGCACCACTTGCAGGACTCGAGTCAGATAAGGCCCGAAATCCACGCCCATAGTGTCGGTCAGGATTTCCGCCTGATCCAGCGCCTTCGCCCCATTTCGACCCTGGCTCAACCCATAATCGCCGGTGTCTCCGGCACCGTAATGCCCTCGACTCTCGGCTGCGGCTCGTTCCGCCTGTTCGATCGCCGAGCCTGGCGTCATTGAACTATTAAAATTCGGCACCGGCCGGTTATTCTGCGCGGGAGCCGGCAAACGCGGGGTTTGATCGCTCGGCTGCTGCGGCGTGAATGCCTGTTGATTCTCCTGCGGCGGTGGCGGCGTCTGACTCTGTGCCACTGGATTCTGCGCCGGCTGACCCGTTGCCGGCGGAGCTTGCACATGCTCGCCCGGCCGTCCCGGATGCGCGCTCTGCAGTAACTTCTTCAAATCTTCGTGATTCACCTGCGGCGCTTTGCTGGTCGCGACGCGATCCTTATCCGAGATTGCTTTTGCATCGGGACGCCGCATCAGTTTTTGCGCGTCGGGAGGTAATTCCAGGAATGTCGCGTCCTTCGCTTTGTCTGCATTGGCGCTCGTTCCGAGATTCACGGCATGCTGCGGCAGCAGCAGCATTAGTTTCTCGCTGTTCCATAACAAAATGATGACCAGCAAGTGCAGAATGACGGACAGCCACAACGCCTCGCGCTTGCGTGCGCGAGAGAGATCGTCCTGCAACTGGATCAGAAGATGAGGAACATCATCCGGATTGAAACCGCGATATGCCGTTTCCCAATGCTGCGCTTCGAACAAGTCACGCTGTTCCTGGGGGTCGACCGGAGGAGTGAGCGGATCGCGAGACGGAATTTGGGTAACCGGCATCAGGCAGAGACTATACTGCTTAGAGACACGGCCAAGCTCCTTGGTTGCGTAACATGTTGTAAGATCACGCCCAAAGTTCCAACGCGAAGTTCTAACGTAAAGTTACGTAAAGTATGGAGTTGTGACCGCTTTCATCTATTGTCGCATTTTTTGGGTTCGACGAGTGAGTACCTGGGTAATGCCGCGGGCAGCAAGACCAAATAGACGCTAAGCACTCGAGCAAAAACCCAGATCACCTATTTGAATTCGTCGGCATCAGAATTTTTTGTTGTTTCATTGTTCTTGCGGCCTCATTCCAACCGTAAAATGTCCTTGGAGACTCTAGTTTTATGTCCCACCCAGAAACTCAACGGCAGAGCTGCTTTATTCGCGACGCTTCCGCAGGTCGGGTGCCTACACTCTGCGTCCCAAGTCTCGCGATAATAATTACGATAGCAGTTGTCGGAGTCGTTCTTCTCACCACCCCCTGCATCGTGTTCGCCCAGCACGGTGGCGGTGGTGGTGGCGGGCGCGGCATGATGAGCACTGGCGCCGGCGGGGTTGTCGGCGGCCGCCCGGACGGAGTCGACGAGAAAGACAGTCTTAAAGACTTTCACCGCGCCATGGCCCTACAAGCAACAACTGAACAGCGCGCCGCGTTCGCCAAGGTTACCCAATACACCGAGGCCGCCAGCGATCAGCTGAAAGCCTTTCGCGAATCTCTGTCAAAAGCACCCGCACCTTCGTCATCATCATCGCTGCCAGATCGCTCCACGGCCCTCGATGCCTCTATTGAGAAAGCTCGTGCCAGCAACAAGAATTTTCTGGTCTCATTTTCGTCCGCCCAAAAATCCGGCTTAAAGGACATCACCAATAAATTGGAGAAAGCAGATTCCGAGCTCGATAAGCAAATCAAAGCTCTGGATCAAATCGTCGCAATCCCCAAGCCGGAAACCGAGCAGCTCGCCACTTCTGCGGCCAGTCTCGACAAAGAGTTTGCCGGCTTCCAAAACGATCAGCTAGCGCTTGGGCGAGAAATGAGCATCCTCTTTCCCGCTCCAGGCGAGAACGTCACCTTCAGCCTTCCCACGGTGACGAACTCAATTAGCATCGCTGACCAATCTGTCACCTTCCCGGTCTCAAGCGTTCTGTCTCAAACCTCCGCTGTAAACGGCGATAATTTCTTCAGCGTCAAGATGGTTGCCGACCTTTCCGATCTGCAGCAGAACGTAACCGGCATTCTGCGCGCCCAGCTCAATCGATCTCCCCGTTGCGGCGAGCGCATTGCGATCCAGGACGCCACTATCACTCCGATGGCACCCGCTAGTCTGGTTGCCATTCAATTGCACTTCGAGCGCTGGAGTTGCCCATTCGGTTCTGGGGGGACAGGATCCACGGAACTTGTCGATGCCGAAGTCGAAGTCGATATCAAGCTCACCCCGTCGGTCGATCCAAAATCGGGGTTAGGTCTCGTCTCTGAAATTGACCGCGTGAAAGCCGAAGGAGCTCTCCGCAATTCGCTGAGCTCCGGTGATCTCAGTGTTATGCTGCGCGAGCAAACGTCCGCGGCGCTCCTATCCGCTCTACAGAAGGGCGCGGACTTCAAAGCAACGCTGCCGCCCACAGCGCACGAATCCGCAACCCTGCAGAAAGCGCAATTCGAGGATAGCGGTGCCAATCAGTTGAGCCTGATCCTCGACGGTCAGCTACAGTTCTCCGACGAACAGGCGAAACAATTTGCCGCCCAACTTAAACAACGCCTGTCCGCTCAGGGAACCTCACCGCAATAGACAAATAGCGTAGAAACAGGAGCATAGAGACAGACGCGCCCGGCAGTCTAACCCGGCAATTTTTATGGCCTGAGCCAGCTTTGTAAAGTTAAGCAAAGATTTGTCCGAATGCTGTTCCTCGCGCAACTTCCGGCGCATAATTTCGTTCATAGGTGTAGACAGATCGCTTCCTATAAGGAGACCTCTATGCTCAAGCATTACCTTCTCATTGTTCTCGCGGCTGGCGCGATTTCGATCGCTGCGCCTTTCGCAACGGCGCAGGATAACTCCGCGCCTCCAGCCCCTTCCGCTAACGATCAGCAGGCCCCGTCGCAAGGCAGGGGCCGGTGGGGTCACGGAGCTCCTGATCCCGCACAGCAAACCGCACATCTCAGCAAGAAACTCAACCTCACATCTGACCAGCAGACCAAGGTGTTGAGTATCTTCCAATCCGAACATGCCCAGATGGAGAGCCTGCGCAGCGACAGTTCTCTCTCTCAGCAGGATCGCCACACCAAGATGATGAGCATTCACGAGACCACGAACACTCAGGTCCGTGCTCTCCTCGACTCAAACCAGCAGAAGACGTGGGACACGATGCAGGCGAATCGCGAAGAACATATGCAGAACCGGCACCAGGGTGGCGACCAGGCAAGCCCGCCGCCACAGCAATAGCGATGTAAGAACGTTGGCGTGAAATGCAAAAGCCGGTCGGTTTCTCGCGGTGACACTCTGAGAAACGACCGGCTTTTGCAGCAATTTTGGAATCGCACAGCAGAGCTAACTCTATCCCACTCCGATGCGCCCCGCGTGCTGCGCGATCTCCGCCAGAATAGCCAGCCCCAGCTCCAGCGCTCTACGCCCATCTTCCAGCGACACCACCGGACGTGACCTCTCCCGTACCGCCCGAAGAAACGCTTTGATCTCCGCCAGCAAAGGCTCTTCCGCCATGATCGCCGGCTTCGCCATCTGAATCTGCGGATTCACGCTAGGCTGGGTGCTCGCGCCTTTTGCGAATGAGTGCGCAGCTTCGGCTGCACTTCCGACGGAGAACACCAGCACATCCTGCCGTCCATAATCGATCGAAATATATTGCCCCGCCTGAAAAAACCGTAGCTTGCGCACGCGCTCCGTCGAAACCCGGCTGGCGGTAAAGTTGGCCACGCAGCCCGATTCGAACTCGATTCGCACATTCGCGATATCAACCTTGTCCGATAGAATCGGCAGCCCAACCGCGCGGATTTCTTTCACCTTCGACTTCACGAATGTCAGCACCACGTCGAGGTCGTGGATCATCAAATCCAACACTACGTCCACATCAAGCGCCCGCGGAGAAAACACGCTCAGCCGGTGCACTTCGAAAAACATTGGCTTGTTGATCAGCGGCAGCGTAGCTCGCACCGCCGGATTGAAGCGCTCCAGATGCCCCACCTGCACCACCCGCTTGTGCGCAGCTGCAAGACGAATTAGTTCATCCGCCTCGTCAAGCGTCGCGGTCAGGGGCTTTTCGATCAGGACGTCAACCCCGGCTTCCATCAGAGCGCGCGAGGTCTCCTGATGTAAAACCGTCGGCACCGCAACCGAAGCCGCCTGCACTTCGCTATGCGTGGTCAGCATCTGCTCGACCGAGCCAAACGCTTTGCAATCAAATTCGCGTGCGATCGCGTCCGCCCGCGCCGTATTCGGATCGACCACACCCACCAGCCGCACGCTTCCCGCCTGCTGCAACTGCTGATAGACGCGCGCGTGATTGCGTCCGAAAGTGCCGACGCCAATCACCGCAACGTTAATCGGAAATTCGTTACTCAGATGAGCGCTCCAAAATGGAGGAACAACGCGCTATTGTCGCAGCTTCAGACCCAGCTAGGAAAGCGCAAAACCAGAAACCGTCATCTTAACGCTGTCATCCTGAGCGGAACCGGGCCATGCGCGAAGCGAATGGCTCGGCGGAGTCGAAGGAGCCCCACTTGTTCTCCTTACCCGTGCCGTCGCAGGGAATTCTTACTCCGCTGTCGGTCGCCTACCAGCACGTGCGCCGCAGTCAAATTCTTCACAATTTCTTCAGCAGCGCGATCTGCCCTGCATGATACAACTCGTGCTGCACTACGCCATGGAGCATGTAATAGAAAGTGTAGTGCGCGCCCTCTTGTTCTTTGCCGGGAACGATGTCATCGAGCCGGGAGTCTGGAAGAGTAGCAACCGCCGCAACCAGTTTTTCGTGAACGTGTTTCATTTCCGTCAGCGCGCTACGCCAGGCACTCTCACTCGCGTCCCTAACCGGAGGAAAATTCTCTGCATCGGAGAGAGTGACAGCGACTCCGCTCAGCCGCCGCAACACCGCCCCGTCCCATGCCGCAATGTGCAGCACCAATTCCCAGATCGTGTGGGCATTCGGAATCGGCCGAGCAGCCGCCTGCTTTGCCGTGACATCCTCTAGAATTTCAACCACTGAATCGCCATGCCATGCCTCGCCGTCAAAAGCGCGGCGTAGCTGGTCCGCTATGCGAGCCGTTTCAGATTTGTGTTCAGACATGGAACGCCTTCCGATCAATGAAACTTATTCTGCGCACACCGCAATCCCGGCATCATCCGCCGCTCGTATGATCGCCTCGCCATCGAGCAACAAACATCGCCCCGCATCGACCGCCAAACAACTCGCTCCGGCGCGCGCCATGGTCTCAATCGTCTTTACCCCAATCACCGGAACGTCGAAGCGCATATCCTGCTTCGGCTTGGCGACCTTCACTACAGTTAGAGCGCGGCTAAGTGTCGAAACTTCGCGCTTCGATCCCGATTCTCGTTCTAACGACTGCATCAGCACCCCGGCCCGCTCGATCGTTGCATCCGTGCCTTCCATCGCCTCCACCGCCACGCACGCGGCTTCCGCAATCACCACCGTTTGTCCAATATCATGTTCTGCTAGCCGCCGCGCGACCGTGCGCCCATATTCAATGTTTTTACGCTCCAGCTCACTCGGAGCGCGCTTGGTGAGCACACCTGTTTTTGCCAGCAGCGGTTCGAGCAGTGCAGTCGAGCTTTCCAGCGTGATGCCTTCGTCCGCAAGAACCTTCGCAATCGCGCCTAGCAGCGAGTCCGTATTGCGCGTGCCCAACGAGAGTAGCAGCTTCGCCAACCGCCAGTCGGGTTTGATCGCGGAAAAAATCTGCTTGTGCTTGACCTGTCCCGCCATCACGGCACGAGTAACACCTTCAGCTTTAAAAGTGTCGATAAGCTTCGACAGTTCACCGAGTGAAAGCCAGTGGACAGAAGCAGCGCCTTTAGACTCGATCTCGGGAAAGGTTTCTTCCTTTATCCCTGCGACAACCACGTCAAACCCCTGCGCTTGGGCGGCTTCCAGCACCAGGAAAGGGAACTTGCCATTACCAGCAATAAGACCGAGTTTCTCTCCACGGCCCACTACTTAATCACTCCGCGCTCAGACGCCTCAATAAATCGAATCAGCATCTCAACATCCTCACCAACGTCCGTCTCCGCCTTAAGCTTCTCCAGTGCCTGCGAAGTATTGAGCTTTGAAGCCAGTAACACCTTATACGCATGATGCAATTTCTTAATACGTTCTTTCGAGAACCCGCGCCGCTCCAGCCCCACCGCATTCAATCCATAAGCCTTCGCCCCGCGCTCCGCTGAAGTCTTCGAAAATGGCAATACGTCCCGCGTGATCGTCGTGCCTCCACCAATAATCGAATGCTCACCAATGCGAACAAAATGATGCACCGGACACAGCGCTCCCACATTCGCCCAGTCCCCCACCGTCACGTGTCCACCGAGCGTAGCCGCGTTCGCCATGATCACATGGCTTCCAATCTGGCAATCGTGCGCAATGTGGGTGTAAGCCATGATCAGGTTGTGATCGCCCACCCGAGTGCATCCGCCGCCTTTTACCGTGCCGCGGTTGATGGTGACAAATTCGCGAATCTCGTTGTGGTCGCCGATCTCCAGCCGCGTAGGTTCGCCCGCATAACCCAGATCCTGCGGTGCCATGCCAATCGAAGTGAACGGAAAAAAACGATTGTTCGAGCCAATTTTCGTTGGCCCTTCAACAGTCACATGCGAAGCCAACCGGCAGTCGGCGCCAATCTCCACTTCCGGCCCAATCACACAATAAGACCCAATCGTGCACGACGGATGTATTTTGCTTTTCGGATCAATGATCGCAGTGGGATGAATCGACATTTGTAATTGGTGATTTGTAATTTGCGGTTCCTGGAGTTCAATTACGAGTTTCAATTACCAATCACCTAGAAGTTACAAATCCTCTACGCTTCCTCGCTGGCCGTTTCCGCTCCAGCGCTCATCGCTCGCGGCACCAGTCGGCAAGTCACTGTGGCTTCAGCCGCAACTTTGCCGTCCACATAAGCCTTGCCTTCCAGACGAGCCGCCGTCACGCGCCAGGCCTTGACCGCGACTTCAATCCGCAACTGGTCTCCCGGAACCACTGGACGCCGAAATCGCGCCTTCTCGATTCCCGTGAACACCATAAGCATCTCGTCCCGGTTCGGGACCTCCGTCAGCAGCAGCAATCCGCCTGCCTGCGCGATCGCTTCCACAATCAGCACGCCCGGCATAATCGGCTTGCCGGGAAAATGTCCCTGAAAAAAAGGTTCAGTAATGGTCACGTTCTTCAACGCGACGATGCTCTTCATCCGCGCCAGTTCAATCACCCGGTCAATCAAAAGAAATGGATAGCGATGTGGCAGAATCTTAAGAATATCGCCAATATCCATCCCCGTTTTTACCGGCTCCGGCTCATAAGTCGAAGTGTGTGTTGTGTCAGTCATCTCAATTCCAGCCAAGGCGAAGATTATACTGTAGCGCACGCTTTGCCCGAGAAAGTTCCTAATGCAAAACTATTCCATCATTGTCATCCTGAGCGGAGCGAAGGACCTCATGCACCACCGAGCTGTCATCCCGACCGAAGCACAGGCGAAGCCAAGCGCAGTGGAGAGACCTTGCGTTTCTCTAGCACAATGTCTTTCTCTCGCACGATCAAGCCGAAAGGACATCATGACGACCTCCTCCCGAGTATGCCTCACCAGCCTTCTGCTGACGCTTCTCCTTTCGCTTTCGCTAGCTCAAGCGCCGCCCCAATCCGCCGCCCCCACGCTCCCCGCCGACATTCCGGCCACTGCCGAGCGCTACTCCATGTTGTTGATGGGCACAGTGGCCGGCCAACAAGCCGTCTGGACTGCCTCCGACGGCACGCTCCACATCTTCTTTCAGTTCAACGACCGCGGACGTGGCCCCAAAACTACGAGTGTCCTCAAACTCGATGCAAACGGCATCCCCATCTCTGAAATAGTCACCGGCAACGATTATCTGAAATCGCCAGTCAGCGAAACTTATTCGCTCGAAGCCGGAATCGCGCGCTGGAAAAACACGGCCGAACAGGGCGAAAAGAAAGTCTCAGCTCCCGCCTTCTACTCAGCGCTCAACGGCGGACCCTCCGAGATCGCTCTCCTCGCGCACGCCGCCCTGCAACATGACGGAAAAATCGCTTTGCTGCCCGAAGGCGAAGCTCGCGTCCAGCGCGTGACCGAGCTCGAGGTTGAAGTCGCCGAAAAGATCAAGCACGTCGCTCTCTACGCCATAACCGGACTCGATTTCTCCCCTACCTACATCTGGCTCGCCGACCGGGGCTGTGAGAAATGCAGATTCTTCGAGAAAGACGACAAGTTCTTCGGTTCCGTCGACGAATGGGGTTCAATCGTTGCCGAGGGTTGGGAAGCCTCGATCCCCACTCTGCTGGCAGCTCAAAGCAAGATCAAAGAATCCCGCTCCGCCGATCTCGCCGCCAAACTCTCCCACCACGCCGCTCGAATCGAATTTATCCATGCCAACGTCTTCGATGCCGAGTCCGGAAAAATCATTCCCGACCAATATGTCGCCGTCTGGAACAATCGCATTCTCAGCGTTGCAGCTCATCCACCCAGCGCTTTCTCAGGTCCGATTTCCGAACGCATCGATGCCACCGGCAAAACCCTCCTCCCCGGCCTCTGGGATATGCACGCTCACGTCGGCGACAACGACGGCCTCCTCAACCTCGCCGCCGGAGTCACCACCGTCCGCGATCTCGCCAACGACACTGACTCACTGCTCGCCCGCCGCCAGCGCATCATCGACGGAAAAGAAATCGGCACCCGCATCGTCCTCGCCGGAATCATCGACAGTCCCGACGCCTACCACGGACCGACCAAAGTCCTCGTCTCCACCGAAGCCGAAGCCCGCGCTGCCGTCGACAACTACAAGCGCCTCGGCTACGTGCAGATTAAAATCTACAGCTCGGTCAAGCCCGAACTCGTCCCCGTCATCATCGACGAAGCCCACAAAAACGGCCTTCGCGTTAGCGGACATATCCCCGCCAACATGATCGCCTCGCAATGTGTCGAAGACGGCTACGACGAAATCCAGCACATGAATTTTCTCGTCCTCAACTTCTTCCCCGAAATCAAGGACACCAACACCATCACCCGTCTCACCAAGCCCGGAGAAGTCACTGCCGGGCTGGACCTAAACTCCGCTCAGGTACAGTCCTTCATCAAGCTCCTGCAAGCTCATCACACCAAACTCGATCTCACCCTCACCGTTTTTGAGGATCAATATATGGCTCCTCCCGGCCAAATCTCTCCCGGGTTTCTGCCCGTCGCCAATCGTCTCCCTGCGCAAGTCCGCCGCGGTCTTCTCACCGCCGGAATGACTCCCCCTCCGGGCATGGAAGACACCTACAAAAAGTCTTTCGCTAAGATGCTCGAATTCACCGGTATGCTCTATCGCGCCGGACTCTCGATCGAAGACGGTACCGACAACATGGCAGGATTCGCTCTGCATCGCGAACTCGAACTCGACGTCAAAGCCGGAATTCCAGCCACGCAGGTCTTGCAAGATGCCACGCTGAATGCCGCCCGCATCATGAGCATGGATAAAGACCTGGGTTCCATCGCTCCCGGCAAGCTAGCCGATCTGGTTCTGGTCGATGGAGATCCCACCACCAACATCAGCGATATCCGGAAGACGGTCGTGGTAGTAAAAGATGGAGTTCTCTACAACCCCACCGAACTCTACACCGAATTAGGAGTAACCCCGTAATTCGGGGGAGGGACTCTTGTGTAGGGACGGGTGGCTCGCCCGTCCAAGCCGAGCGCAGCTCGGCCCTTTCACGGGGCTAAACAGCCTCCCGATTCCCGTTCGTAATTGAAACCATATCGATCCGGAAATATGCGTTTGGGCCCTCCTCTTCGTGACTATCGCGTTGCGGCAATCACCTAATCTCCTCCAGCCCACCGCCGATCTCTCCCCCAGAGCCTCTATAAGAACCAGATCGCAGGAGCCAATTTATGCCTTCTATGAATTCATCCAACGACTATTCTTCCACGCCAGTCGCAACGGCATTAGATCGGCGCCACTATCCCCGCCACACCGTCCAGGTTCAAATCGAGATCCACCCGGAAGGCACTGACGTCCCCATGCGCTTCGAAACCACCGACATTAGCCGCGGTGGATGCTACGTCCAGATGATGATGCCTTTTAACGTAGGTTGTTCCGTACGGATTACACTCTGGCTTGACGGCCACGCTATCGTCATTCGAGGGAAGGTCGTCACCCATCATCCCCAATTCGGCAACGGCATCACGTTCGTGGATTTTGAAGGTGAGGGAGACAGACTGCTGAAACAATATCTGGAAGAAGTCGTAACCGAAGATTCCAACGACCAGGATAACGATCAGTACTATGGGAGTTAGAACTTTTTTGAGTTAGGATTTACGAATCCGACGCGTCCTTGCCCATCCGCACAATCGGCAGCGTCAGCCCATCGCCCAAGGCAACATCTGCACTCCCGAGCTCCACATACCCATTGGCCTTATAAAAAGGAACGCCCGTCAGCGTCGCTCCCATCTCCAGCCGCCGAAATCCCGCCGCCCGAGCCGCAACCTCACACGCTTCTAGAATCATGCCGCCAATCCCGCGCCGCGCCCGCTCCGGATGCACAAAGAACGCCCGAATCTTAGCCGCATCCGTCACCGGATCGAGCAACGAATCCTCGCGTCCCGCAAACTGATCTCCACCATACAAAGTTTTCCGCTTGCTCCACCCACCACAACCGACAAGCAAAGCCGTTCCTGAAGATTCTCGCCCCGAAGATTCCGCTTTCTCGTCGATATCCTCCGCGGCAAAGTAAGTTCCATCCAAAATCAGTTGGGTGTCCACCCCATATACCGTCCGCAGCGCACGCTCCAATTGCGCGGCAGAATAATCGCCCACCTGCAATCCCCGCACCGAAGCGTCGATCAACTCCCGAAGCGCTGGAACATCAGAAGCCTCAGCTAGCCGAATGCGTATAGCCATAAACAAGCATTGTCATCCTGAGCGGAGCGAAGGACCTCATTCACCCCAAAGTCATCCCGCGTCCACGTTACCGCGCCGCCACGCACTCCGCGCAAGGACAAAATTCCCGCAGGTAAAACCAGGAATAAATTCCCATCTCGTGCTTATCGCTCCAGACAAACTTAAGCGCGTACTTGCCCACAGCCTCCGCCGACAACGCTTTCACCGCCGGCTTGAACATAGGCAAAGCCCCCGGAGCCAACTTCGCCGCCTCGCCGGCCTTGCGTCCCGATTTCGTGCGCTCATCCTCGCAAAGCGCACAGGGACAAGCCTCCCGCAAAAACGCAAACGTATAGGCAGACCGATGTCCGTCCTTCCACTCAATCTCCATGCCCGTCCCGGTGGTCAAGTGAATCACCACTGACTTGGGATCGTTTCCCACCCGAGGGGTAAAATCCGGCAGCGCCATAATCTCAGTATCTCACGCAGAAAGAATGCGTTGCGTGGATGTCCCGATGCACCGCAAGCACAACCCAAACACACGAAAGATCAATCCGCCATTAAGTCCAGTGATTACGTCGAGAGCGCGAAGCGTGCGATATAATAACTATGGCAATTCAATGATTTCTGGCCGCATTGGATGCGAACTGGCTGTGCTGGCAGTCGTTTGCGTTTTGATGATTTTTCTCTTCCCAGCCATGCAGGGCCCGTACTGTGTGGTCCACGGACCAGTTACTGCCCTGTTGGCCGCACAGGCTGCATTTCGCCTGCGGATGGCCATAGTGCAGGCCGCACTAAGTTCGCTAAGCAATGGCCAGATTTCATCGCTCTTATCTCTATCCTGCATTCTGTCGTGGTTATCATTCTCAAACACAGAGTTCAATTCGCTTCGGTTGTCCGAATCCAGCACAATCCTTCGCTGCTGATTCTCTCCACATTGTCACTCTCGAAATCGATCTACATCCCAGTCGACAGAAAAGTCTCGCGACTTAGGCGGAGTTGTATCGATCCCTTGCTCCACCAACTCGACGTTTCCAATGAGCTGAACTAAGAGGAGAATTAATAACATGACGCAACAAAGACTAAAGACATTAGCATCAATTGCAGCGCTCGCGACCGTGTTGTCTCTGGCAGGATGCGCCAAGAAGGCAGCCAAGGTGACGCCACCACCTCCGCCCGCGCCTACCCCTGCGCCAACCGCCACTCTGGCAGCCAACCCCAGCGTAGTTCAACAGGGACAATCCAGCGTGCTGACGTGGCAAACCAGCAACGCCAATCAAATTACCATCGCCGGTCTAGGCACGCTGCCTCCGTCCGGCTCTAGATCGGTCATGCCAATTGCATCCACTACCTACGAGCTGGTCGCGAAAGGACCAGGAGGAACTAACAACGCTTCTTCGCGCATCACCGTGAACGCTCCAGTGGCAGCTGCCACACCTTCTCCCACCGATGAAGAACTATTCGCCAGGAATGTCAAGGATGTCTTCTTCGACTATGACAAATACGTCATCCGCCCTGACGAGGCACCAAAAGTCCAAAATAACGAAGCCTTCCTCACGCAGCATCCGAGTATCAAAGTCTTAGTCGAGGGCCACTGCGACGATCGCGGATCAGAGGAATACAACATCGCCCTTGGAACCAGTCGGGCAGAAACGGTAAAGCGAACTTTGGAACAAGAAGGAGTTCCAGCCGCTCGCATCCGAACCGTCAGCTATGGCAAAGAAAAGCCGTTCTGCACCGAAGACAACGAACAATGCTGGCAACAGAACCGCGTCGACCACTTCGCGTTCGATCGCTAGGCTGAAGAGCTCACACTGAGCGTCGATGCCCTTAAAAAGTTACCCCGTCCAAGTTCTGCTTGGACGGGGTTTTTGTCAGGAACAAACTCGAGAGAATATCTGTAAAGCACTCCGCATAGTTAGCGGCCATTACGCAGCAGCAATGCGGCGAATCAGCTCGTCCTGCTCGCCCTTGCTTTCAGCCCCAATGGTGAACGCATCAAGCACTCCAAGCGAAAGCGCGTATCGGATCGCATCATCCACGCGTCCGCGCAAATCGCCTTGTCCCAGAATCTTCATGCCGATGACGCCCTTCCCAGCCGCCTTCATCTCGCGCAACACGCCGACAACTTCCTGCGGCGATGCGTCCATGTGTGACCCAATCGGATTGATGCGCGCCAGATCCACCTCAACCCAGGGAGACTTTGCGGCGACGCGTAGCGCTTCGATCGAATGACACGAACAGCCATGCGCGCGAATGATCCCTTTTTCCTTCGCCTCAGAAAGCACGTCCATCACGCCTCTGAAGCGCTCCGTCCAATCGCCTTCAGTCAGACAATGCATCAGGCAGATGTCGATGTAGTCGACGCCGAGCTCGCGCCGGAAGCGGTCAAGATCCTCCCGCGCCGACTTCGGATCGCGAGAAAAAGTCTTGGTCAGCACCGTAACCTTGTCGCGCGGCACATGCTTCAGCGCCTCGGCAACATGCGGATGACTCCCATAAGTATCCGCCGAATCAAAAAATCGCAGCCCGTGATCGTAGCCATTCAATAGAAGACCCGACAGCCCCTTCACGCCCAGCGCGGTCTGATTGGAATGATGACCGGTTCCAACAGTGCCCGTGCCCATGGCGAGACGGCTGGTGCGGATTCCAGTCTTGCCCAACTCCACGGTATCGAAGGCGTTGACTTTCTGCGCCAGCGGCGGCACTACAGCGAACGCCCAGTCGAATCCCCACGAGTTAGGCAACCATTCCCCTGGAGCAGGGGAGCCAAGAATATGAGAGCCGAGAGCTGTTGAGCCGACCCAGGCCCCAGCAACTCCGGCGGAGCCCGCAAGCAGGAATTTTCTGCGATCCATGCCGCCCTCCCGTCTACTTCACGTTATAGACCTATTGGACGCGGAGGGGAAACAGTTGGTTATCGCAAAACGTTATCGGCATACGCTTCAGAAGATGTTTCGAAATCCCCAGAACAGAAATCCCGCCAGCATCATCGAAACCGGCAGCGTTAGCACCCAAGCCATCGCCAGATTGCGCACCGTAGACCATTGCAATCCGGAATGATTCGCCGCCATCGTCCCCGCAATCCCCGACGACAGCACGTGCGTTGTACTCACCGGCAATCCGAACCAGTCCGCCGCGCCGATCGTCACCATTGCAGTGATCTCCGCAGCCGCGCCCTGCCCGTACGTAAGATGATCTTTGCCGATCTTCTCTCCGACCGTCACCACGATCCGCTTCCATCCGATCATAGTGCCCAGCCCGAGCGCCATCGCAACTGCGACCTTCACCCATGTCGGGATGAACCTCGTCGCGGCGTCCACGTGCCTCTTGTAATTATCCAAACCTTGCCAATCGGATGCGCTCAGCGTCGGATTATTGGTCTTCTTCATCAACCGCAGCGCTTCGCTCGCGATATACATATCATTGCGGAAGTTTCGCACCTTCTCATTCGGAATTTTGGCCAATTCCCCATACAGCACCGTCTCGTTGCCAATGTCAGTCACCAGCTGGCGCAACCCCAGCATGGTATTGGGGGTAAATTGCTTGGTGCGAACGTAATCCGTAACTTCCTGCCGATCGTCGCTGATCACTGCATCTGGACTGACATACTTGGAGAGAATCCCCCCGGCCTGCTGCGAAACCGCGATGAAATCATCCGAGTCTTTGTGCGTGATCGCGTGGTTCAATGCGTAAGCCGTAGGCACGGTTCCCACCAGAATCAGCATGATGAGCCCCATCCCTTTCTGCCCATCGTTCGATCCGTGCGCGAAACTTACTCCTGTGCAGGTTAACAACAAAAGCGCCCGAATCCAGAACGGCGGCGGTTCGGTTCCCACCGGAGCCTCATACAGCGCCTTGTTCTTGACCACTGCCTTCATCAGCCATAACAAAAGAAATGCGCCAAAGAACCCAACAATCGGAGACAACACCAGAGACTTTCCGATATTGGCCGCCTGTCCCCAATCCACCCCGCTGGTGCCCGTTTTCGGAGACATCAACTGATTCGCAATCCCCACTCCAATAATCGAGCCGATCAAAGTGTGAGAGCTCGAAGCCGGCAGACCGAAATACCAGGTTCCAAGATTCCAGATGATGGCCGCGACCAGCAATGCAAAAACCATCGCGAACCCGGCTTTACTTCCTACCTGCAAAATCAGTTCGACCGGCAACAGAGAAATGATGCCGAAAGCCACCAACCCACTCGAAGTCAGTACGCCCACAAAATTCCAGAACCCGGACCAAACCACCGCAATATGCGGCTCCAATGAATGCGTGTAGATGACGGTAGCCACCGCATTCGCGGTGTCGTGGAATCCGTTTACAAACTCGAATCCCAGCGCCACCAGCAGTGCGATGCCCAACAAAACATATGCCGTGACCGAAGCGCTGCTCGACGCTTGAAGATCTGTGAGCAGATGAAACGCCGAGTAAATCACCCCCGCCAGCAGGACAATCCCAAACCCGATCATCCCGATTTTTCCCGGATTCCGATTGAGTTTTGATTCGAGTACAGGCGTGGCAGTAGCCATATCAAATGTCTCCCAATAAAGGCGAAACTATACGGAAGGATTGTTAAGAGAGTGTGAACGCGGTAGCCCGTGTAGCGCGGACACTCCTGTCCGCGTGTAATAGCCAAATCTGTTCGTGGAGAGACGGGCGTCCCCGCCCGTCTATGCTGAGCACAGCTCAGTAGCCGCACTGCTATAGAACTTTTGAAAAGAAACTCACAAATGCGCGAACCACCGGATCAACTCTGCCATCGTCCGCACGTGCTCCGGACGAAATCCCATCCCAATCACGCGCGCTGGAATCCGCCGCAACATCGGAAACTGTTGCAATAGCCGAAGGGCCAGCGGAAGCTGCTGCATCGGCGTTTTGTTGCTCAGCGCGGGCGTTAACAGATTCTTGTGCGCAAATACTTGGAGCCGCTGCGTCATCCGCGTAGGAAATTCGCGCCGCTCCTGCACCTTGCTCAACTGCTCATCGCTGACCGGGCCTCGCAACAACTCCGGCGCCAGAATATTCGTGGCGGCAACCGCATCCTGTATGGCCAGATTAATCCCAACCCCGCCCACCGGAGACATAGCATGCGCCGCATCTCCCAAACACAGAAGCCCACCCCGCCACCACTCCCGCAACCGATTGACCGAAACCGTCAACAACTTAATATCGTCCCAATCCTTCAGCTCGTCCGCGCGCTCCCGCAAAAAAGGAGCGATCTCGGCAATGTCTTCGCGAAACGCCGCCAACCCTCGTTGCCGGATCACTTCAATGCCGCCCTTAGGAATCACATATGCGCACTGCCAATAGTCGCCGCGGTTAATCGTCACCAGAATTTTTCCTGGGTGAAAACGTCCCAGCGTTTCGTTTGGATCGCTGGCCAGCCGCGACAATCGCATCCACAAAACATCGATCGGAGCGCCGAGATCGATAAGTTCCAACCCAGCCTTCTCGCGCACAATGGAATGCCGCCCATCCGTTCCCAGGGTCAGATCCGCGCGTACCTCCAGCTCGACGGGAGAAAGACTCCCTTGAGAAGTTTTGGCGCGCACTCCCGCGATGCGTCCGTTTTCTTCAATCAGGTCGGTAACCTCCGACTCCATGCGCAAATGGAACTGCGGATAAGCTTTCGCTTTTTCGGCGATAAAATTCAGGAATTCCCACTGCGGCATAACCGCAATGAACTTGCAGTGTGTAGGTAAATGCGAAAGGTCAGCGATCGGTACGGGGACGTCGCCAATTTGGCCGCCTACTTCTGCCAGCTCCTGATGCGGCCGTCGCAGGAACTCATCCAGAATTCCCAACTCATACATCAGCTCCAGAGTCGAAGGATGGATTGTGTCTCCCCGAAAATCACGCAAAAAATCTGAGTGCTTCTCGAGCACAACCACATCCACGCCCGCCCGCGCCAGCAGGAAACCAGCAATCATCCCAGCCGGTCCCCCGCCCGCCACGCAGCAACGAGTATTCACCTTCCCAACCGCTGAGTTCGTAGGAGCGTTTGTAGGAACGTTCATAGGAACTTTCGTTGGTTCCATCAGGATCCAGCCTGGCCGTTCCTACCGATCAACGTCCCATCGCCCGCTCCAACGGTCGTTGCCATTACCATTGGCCCAATCGCCGCGGCCCCATCCGCGGAACTGCGATCCGTCCACCCAACTGCCTTCGCGATATTCAAACATGCGTTCGCGGCCGTTGGGGCCACGCGCGTATATACGGAGAACCTTCACCACTCCATGATCCGGATCGATACCGAATGTGCTGTTGCCCATCCGGAACGGCTGATTTGTCCGCGCTAGTTCCTTCAATCGTTGTGTCACATCCACATGGCTTCGCGCCGTGCCATATTGCGCGCTCAGAATCAGATAAGCTCCCGTATCGCCGCCACCACCGCCGCCATCCCAGTTGCCGCTCCATCCACCGTTGCCCCAATCGCCCCCGCCCCAACTCCGGAACTGCGATCCATCCACCCAGCTGCCTTCGCGGTATTCGAACATACGTTCCCGTCCATCCGGACCGCGCGCGTAAATGCGCAGCACCTTCACCACTCCGCGATCCGGATCGATGCCAAATGTGCTGTTGCCCATCCGGAACGGCTGGTTCGCCCGCGCAATTTGCTTTAATCGCTGGGTGACATCAACATGGTTCCGCGCAGTGCCATATTGCGCGCTCAGTATGACGTATTGTCCGACGTCGGCCGAGGCGGTTCCCGCCAGAAACGACAACGCCAGCATCAGAAAAATCGCAAATCGTACTCGAAACATCAGTCTCTCCTTGAAATGACGTGAATCGATATCATGTAAAGTCGATCGAAAGGCGTCCGTATCTTATAACAACTAACCAGACATGCACATCGCTCGCATCGCCGCTCTGCTTGAGCCTTTCCTCGAGCAATCTCTGGATCCGTCCCAGCTCGATCAAATATCGACATACATCGATCTATTACAGCGCTGGAACGCCCGCATCAACCTGACCGCCATCAGAAAAGAAGAAGAAATAGTAACCCGCCACTTCGGTGAGTCCCTATTCATGGCTCGTCACCTATTCCCTAAAAATATGGAAGATGTTTCAAGTACGGAAGATGTAAGTGTGGCGCAGGCGCCCTCGTCCGCAAAAACCGACAACGCCCCGATCCAGTGTCATCCTGAGCAAAGCCGAGAGCACCACAACTCCGATTTTCAACCACAAGTCCTAGACATAGGCTCAGGCGCAGGATTCCCCGCCATCCCTCTAAAAATCTGGGCACCGCAAATCCACCTAATGCTGATCGAATCGAATCACAAGAAAGCCACATTCCTACGCGAAGTAGCCCGGAAACTTACATTGACAAACATCAATGTAATCAACGACCGAGCCGAGGTAGCAACGAAGAACCCAGACGTCCCCAGAGCCGAAGTAGTAACCCTGCGAGCAGTAGAGCACTTCGAAACCATCCTCCCCCAAGCCGTAACCTTCCTAGCTCCCCAAGCGACGTTAGCGCTGCTAATTGGAACAACCCAACTCCCCCGCTTAGCTGCCCTGACCACCTTGACTTGGGACAATCCAATCAATATCCCACAGTCACAATCGAGAATGCTGTCGATAGGGCGCAACTATAAAGTGGGAACCAGCTAGTATAGAATCCATAAAAGTGGAATTTTATAGCTATAGCTAGCGTACAACTCGATACAAAGTGGCGCATACATAGCCTATTCTCAATATGAGAAAAAATATAGAAAGTGTTCCACGTGAAACACTTCTCAACATTGCAAGTTTTAGGAGGCCGGTGGGAAATACAAACTCCGAGATATGTTCCACGTGAAACATATCAACGAAACGACGAAACTCCTCTTTTTGCAAAACGGATGAAATGTTCCACGTGGAACACATCTACGTTTTGCACAGAACTCTGGCATTGATTTCACAAACGCGTTCGCATATTCTGGCGCGCAACACCAAAAAAATAAAATTATGGGACGTGTAATCGCAGTTGCCAATCAGAAGGGTGGCGTCGGCAAGACCACGACCGCCATCAACCTGGCCGCATCATTAGCCGCCGCCGAGGTTAATACTCTGCTCGTCGACTGTGATCCGCAGTCGAACTCCACCAGCGGGCTGGGCCTGGTGAAGGATCCAGAACGCATCAGCATCTACGACGTGATGATGGGCATTGCCTCCGCTGAGGAGGCATTGCGGCTCACTGACCTGGAACAGCTGTGGCTGATTCCATCACACAAGAATCTAATAGGCGCAAACATCGAGCTGGTCGCGGCGGAGCGGCGTGAGTATCGTCTCCGCGATGCGTTGGCCAGTTTGCTCGATCGCTTCCAGTTCATCGTGCTGGACTGCCCACCCGCTCTCGACCTCTTGACGTTGAACGCGCTCGTCGCCGCAGACGGTATCCTGATCCCAATGCAGGCGGAGTACTTCGCTCTCGAAGGAGTATCGGAGTTACTCGACACGATCGAGAGGATTCGCGTCGAGCTGAATCCTGGACTGGCGGTTGAAGGCGTCGTGCTTACGATGTTCGACGAACGCACCAACCTGGCTCAGCAGGTCGCAGAGGAGCTGAAGAAATATTTTGGCGACAAGCTTTGCACTACTACGATTCCGAGGAACATACGGCTCGCCGAAGCTCCCAGCCATGGGCAACCAGCGCTGGTATATGACGTCCGTTCGCGGGGCGCGGAGAGCTACATACGTCTGGCGAAGGAAATTCTCGATCGGCAGGCGGGCCCATTGAGCAGCAGCGGGTCGGGCGAAGCGGCTTAGATCGATTTGCATAAATATTTATGTATGTCGATATATATCGCGCGCGATCGAGTGTAGAGAGAACTCCCTCCGGTGGCGCAGACGATTTTTAGAGTTTTGGGATCCTTCGACTGCGCCACGCCATCCGCTTCCCGGATAGCGTGACTCCGCTCAGGATGACAGTTTGTGTAGAGAGGAAATGCCTAATGACTACAACGAATGCCGCGGCCGATAAGACGTCCGTGAATACCGGTGCAGAGAACGCTGCTCCGGAAAAAGGTGCGGAAAAGATTCACGAGAAGCTGGCGGAAAAGCGGCGCGCTTTGGGACGAGGGTTGGCGTCTTTGTTGCCGGGACCAAGAGTCGTGCCGGTGACTCCCACCCTTCCGCAAAGTGCGCGGAAGGATGGGGCACCCGACTCTTCTTCTTTTTCTTCCTCTTCTGCTGAATCTGCTGAATTCGGTGGTGGACGGGCGGGAACGCCCGTCGCTCCATTAAACGCTGCCGCTGAATCCCCCGCAGAACCTTTCGACGAGTTGCAGGCCGTCGTATCTGGACGGAGTCCGGATGGGGAGACGGTGTTTCTTTTGGAGACTGCACTGATCGATGACAATCCTTACCAGACTCGTACTGATTTCAACGACGACGCGATCAGGGAGCTGCGGGATTCGATTGCGGTACAAGGAGTTTTGCAGCCGATTGCGGTGCGTCCGGGCACGGAGGGACGATTCATCCTGATTTTGGGTGAGCGGCGCTTGCGGGCTTCGAAGATGGCGGGGAAGACGACGATCCCGACAATTGTGAAGCGGGTTTCGAAGCAGCAAGCTGCGGAGATGACGCTGGTGGAGAACCTGCAGCGTCAAGACCTGAATTGCATCGACCAGGCGGCGGCGTTCGCGAATCTGAGCAAGGAATTCAATCTGACGCAAGAGGAGATTGGGAAGCGGGCCGGCATATCGCGGGAGCAGGTATCGAATTATATGCGGCTGCTCTCGCTGTCGGAGGGCATCATCGGCGCGCTTCAGAAGGGAAAGCTGACCTTTAGCCATGCGCGGCTCCTGTTGCAGTTGCAGGACACCACCAAGAGGTGGAAGTTGGCGCAAAAGGTGATGGACGAGAAGTTGTCAGTAGCGAAGCTGCAGGATCTGATATTCGGAGTGAGTGTGCCGGCCGACCGCGGTGAGCCGAATAAGCCAAGCGGTGCGCGGTGGACGGATCCGAATGTGAAGGCGGCGCAGCGCTCACTAGAGGAAGTTTTGGGGATGAAGGTGCGGATCCGGGATCGACGGGGCAGAGGCAGGATCATGATCGACTATGCCACGCTGGACGATTTTGATCGGGTTGTGGGGATGCTAAAGGGAAAATAGGGGTAAGTTTCGAAACCTTGGGGGAACCTGGGGAGTAATAAGTGGGAACATTTCACTTCTTAAGCCCACATTTGATGTCTTTTCGCACGAACGCAGGCCTGAAGCACTAGGGATATGGCGTCCGAGGGTTGAGAAACGAAGACTTCATGACCATCCTCACCCGATTAGAGCAATGGAAGGAGCAGGGCAAAATATCGCCGGAGCAGTACGCACATTTGGCAGGCCTCTCTCGTCAAGAACCGTTCTCCCTTTTTATCGAGCTCAACATCCTTCTCTATGCCGGCGTACTGGCGTTTGTTGCTGGACTCGGCTGGACCGTCACCACCTGGTCGCAGCAGCTAGGTGACGTCCTCGTACTAACCATCCTCTCAACCATTCTCGCCGCCAGTTTTTCGTATTGCTTTTCCCGTGCACCTGTCTGGTCCGTGGCCGAAACGCCAGCACCGAGTCCCATCTTGGACTACGTGCTTTATCTCGGCAGCCTCGTCTGGTCACTGGAACTCGCCTACACTGAGAACCGTTTCCACATGCTCTCTGGGCAATGGGATCTCTATCTCCTGGCAACCGCCATCCTCTACTTCTTCCTCGCTTATCGTTTCGACAATCGCTTCGTGCTGTCGCTAGCGTTGTCCTCACTCGCCGGATGGTTCGGGCTCACCGTCTCACATTGGTCGGCATGGGATTGGTCGGCGCATCAAGATGATGTTTATCGCCGATATGCTCTCCTTTACTGCTTGGTGGTCGGCGTCAGTGGAGCACTTCTTCAGCGCCGCGGTCTGAAACCGCATTTTTTCGGAACTTATCTGAACATCGTGGCCAACGTTTTATTTTGGGCGCTACTCTCCGGCGTGTTCAATCGACAGGGATACGGTTTATGGTTTCTAGCTCTGCTGATCGCCTGTGCCGCGTCTCTAGCCTGGGGACTTTCGCGCCGGCAGTTTGCTTTTGTCGCTTATGCCGCGGTCTACGGCTACGTTGGCGTCAGCTCGCTGGTACTCCGTGGTCTCGACGGTGAATCCGCGACGCTGGCCTATTTCGTATTTAGCGGAGTGGCCATGCTCGTGGTGCTAGTCCAGATCGGGCGCCGCTTCGGGAGGCAGGTATGAGAATCTACACCGCATCCAGCGAAGAGACTCTGCGCGCCCGCAAACTAGTGAGGGATTGGGCGGATGATGGCTTTCTCACTAAGGATCAGTACGAACTGCTGGAAAAAGAAACTGTCTCTGAGCTCCGCACCACTAACATTTTCCTGCGGCTCGTCTTCTTCTTCTTCACCCTGCTCAGCGTGGGCGCTACTGCCGGCCTATTATTCGTGTTTTTTCTTTCGCGGCCGTCAGAGCAAACCGGCGGAGTTTTTTTCCTGATCGTCGGTGCCATCTGCTATGCAGCTGCCGAAGTCGTTGTTTCCAAAGCCAGGCTCTATCGCTACGGTATCGAGGAAGCTCTCATCGTCTGTTCGGTTGTTTTTCTCTGCATGGGAATGCAGGGTGTTTTGTTCAGCGGCAGGCCTTATTTGCCCAAGGCGGACGCAGCTCAATTCTTTATTTCCGTTGCCAGCGTTGTCTTTTCGCTCTGGATCTGGCGTCGCTTCGGGCTGTCCTATGCATTTCTCGCCGCCATGATCTTCGTTGTATTTATCCCAGACTACTGGACCGACTCCCGCGCGGTACAACGCCTGATCATCGCGGCAATCTATGCAACCGGGCTAATAACTGTGACCGCTGTACGTGCCCGCCGTCGCTTCGACTATCTTGACGAGGGGTATTCACTCGTTGAAGCACTCCTCTGGCTCGGCATCTACCTGGCCATCAATCTCCAGCTTTCGTCGTTGAGCCCCTCCCCGCCGTGGTGGGACGATCCTAGGATCCTCTCTGAATTCGGGAGGCCGTTTTACTGGACCACATGGGTGCTGATCTGGTGCTTGCCGCCGATCGTTCTTGCGCGCGGCATTCACCAAAAAGATCGCTTCGTCATCGCGGTGGGTGCGATTACTGCCATCCTCACTTTCGCCTCAAATAAGCCTTACCTCGGCTGGCAGCGGCGTACCTGGGATCCGATGCTTCTGGGCATATTGCTAACCGGCGTGGTCCTCTTTATCCGACGCTGGCTTGCCCGTGGCCCGGACGGAATTCTCCATGGCTTTACCGCTGCCCGCTTATCGGGAAAAGACAAACACTGGATCAGCGTCGGGTCGGCGGCATTCGGCCTGGTATCTCCCAGCTCAATAACGCCATCCCCGCAAACGAGCGGTCCGGACGACTTCCGCTTCGGTGGGGGACAGACGGGCGGAGGCGGCGCCGGCGGCGATTTTTAAAAGGCTCCAATAGTGGACGGCTCATTGGCCTTCCCTTTTGCGGGTTGGTGGATATTTAGTGCATTCTTTCGATTATTGAGATGCTCGGAATCTTCCGAGTAACAAGTGGGACTTTCGGATTGTGCAGTGCCAATTGCCAGCGGTGGGTGACGATTGATATGCCTCCGCGCCGATGCAGGTGGGAACCATTGAGCGGAATCACCATTTGAATCCGGGGGAATCTTCGAAGTAACAAGTGGGAACTGGACCGCGAGAATCTCACCCAGTGGCGCGTGCTTTTCATTCATTCCGTATGTTTCACTCCTATTAAAGATGGCACGCAGTGTGATGTTTCGCTGCGGTTTTGATATTGTCGCTGAGCCGACTTTTCTGGCTGGTGAGGGACATGGGAATTGTTAACGTTTTGTTTGGGCGGCCCTTGGCTTCGTCCGAGGACGAGGGACAGCGGATCTCGCCGACTCAGGGAATCCCTACTTTTGGCCTGGATGCTTTGAGTTCGGCGGCTTACGGTCCCGAAGCGGCTCTAACGATCTTGCTGCCTTTGGCGTTGGTGGGAGTGCGCTACATTGTGCCGCTTACTTTTGCGGTGATCGCTCTGCTGATCATCGTTTATTTCAGTTATCGGCAGACGATTGCGGCTTATCCGATGGGCGGTGGATCTTATACCGTTGCCAAAGAAAACCTGGGCAGCGGCGCGGGCTTGCTGGCGGGCGCGGCGTTGATGATCGATTACCTGCTGAACGTGGCCGTGGGCATTTCGGCGGGCATTGGAGCGTTGGTTTCGGCGGTTCCTTCTTTGTTGCCACATACTTTGGCATTGTGTTTGGCGGTGCTGGTTATATTGACGGTCGTCAATCTCCGCGGAGTGAAGGAGGCGGGCACGGCTTTTGTCGCTCCTACATATTTGTTTGTAGGAACTCTGACGCTAGTGATTCTGGTTGGCTTTTATAAGGTGGTGGTTTCGGGAGGACATCCTATAGCCGTCGTGTCTCCGCCGCAGGCGTTGCCGGGGGCTTTGCAGGCGGTTGGACTTTGGATTCTGGTTCGCGCCTTTGCTTCAGGATGCACGGCTTTGACAGGCGTCGAGGCGGTTAGCAATGGCGTGCAGGCGTTTCGCAAGCCGGTGGTTCCGGCGGCTCGAGCTACGTTGACGGCGATCATTGCGATTCTGGTTGTGCTGCTGGGTGGAATCGCGGTGCTGGTGAAGTACTACGGGATTATGGCTACTGATCCGGGCGCTCCGGGATACCAGAGTGTGCTGTCGATGCTGACGGCGGCAGTCGCGGGCAAAGGGATTTTTTACGACGTAACGATGTTTTCGGTCTTGCTGGTGCTGTGTTTGTCGGCGAACACTTCGTTCGCGGACTTTCCTCGACTGTGCCGCATGATCGCTCGGGACGATTTTCTTCCGCATTCTCTGACTACGCGCGGGCGGCGCCTGGTGTTTTCGCAGGGAATTTGGGCTTTGGCAATTTTTGCGGCGCTGTTGTTGATTTTATTTGGCGGCGTCACCGACCGGTTGATTCCTTTGTTTGCCGTCGGCGCATTTATGGCTTTCACCCTGTCTCAGGCGGGGATGGTAGGGCACTGGCTGCGGACGGAAGGGGCAAAGGCGTGGCACCACATTTTCGTCAATGGCTTTGGTGCTCTTGCCACGGGCCTCACGATGCTGGTGATCGTGGTGGCTAAGTTTGTTGAAGGAGCTTGGGTGGTCGTGCTGCTGTTGCCGGCGGTGCTGATATTCATGCGGCGGGTGCGGCGTCATTATGAGCTGGTCGGGGAGGAGTTGGAGCTGAAGGGTGGGGTCGTTCTGAGTGCGGAAAACCTGACGCCGCCGATTGTGCTGATTCCTGTGGATCGATGGAATGCCGCCACCGAGAAGGCTCTGCAATTTGCCATGACGCTATCTCCTGATGTGGAAGCATTGCATGTCTCGTGCGATGCGGATGATGAACATCCCCAGTGGAAGTGGGACAAGGATCCGCCAACCGGAACGCGGGTTCCGAAGCTGGTGACGTTACCGTCGCCATTTCGTCTGGTGGTGCATCCGATTCTGGATTATGTGTTGAAGGTGGAGAAGGAGAATCCGCAGCGGACGATTGCCGTGGTGATTCCGACCATGGTGGAGCATCACTGGTATCACTATTTTCTGCATAATCAGCGCGGGCAGATGCTGACGGCGCTCCTCCTGCTGAGCGGAGATGAACGCATCAACATTATTAATGTGCCTTGGTATTTGAAGGCGTGAGGCTGATAGCCGTCAGCCGTCAGCTAAAGCAAAATCATAACTTGATCCTGACGGCTGATCGCTGACGACTGACGGCTTCTAGCGTCCGCCGGTTACGTCTAAGATTGCTCCGGTGACATAGCTCGCCTCTTCGGATAGCAGCCATAGAATGGCATTGGCTACTTCTTCGGGTTGTCCTCCGCGCTGCATGGGGACTTGGACTTTTACGCGTTCGATGCGATTGGGCTCGCCTCCCTGGGCGTGAATGTCTGTGTAAATGAAGCCGGGGCGGACGGCATTGACGCGAATTTTTTCTTCGGCTACTTCTTTGGCCAACCCGATCGTCAGAACATCGATTGCGCCTTTGGTAGCGGCATAGTCGATGTATTCATTGGGCGAACCGAAGCGGGCTGCTCCGGATGAAACGTTGACGATGCTGCCACCCGTGCCTCCGTACTTGGTCGACATGCGGCGGACCGCTTCGCGGGAGCAGAGAAAACTTCCAAAAACATTGATAGCAAAAATCCGTTGAAGACGAGCGGTGTCGATGGCATCAAGACGCGTCTGGCGTTCGACAGTGCCAGCGTTGTTGACTAGCGCAGTGAGTGGACCGAGTTGGCTGGTGGCGGAATCGAAGAGGCGCATCACTTCGGCTTCGTTGCTTATGTCCGCTTGGACGGTTGCGGCTGTGCCGCCCTTTTGTTGGATCGCAGCTACTACTTCTTCGGCGGCTTTCTGGTTACGGAGATAGTTGACGCAAACGTGGAATCCGCGGGCGGCGGCCAGGCGAGCAGTGGCTGCTCCTATGCCGCGGCTGGCGCCGGTGATGATCAGAACTGGGGAGTTATCGGCAGGCATGGTGAATTGGGTTCATACTCTCCAGTTATCTGGTCGCCATTGTTGAATTGATTTCTTGATCTCGATACCAGAGAGCTTTTCATTGAGCGCTTTCGTGGCGAGCGCTGGAAGTTCAGCGTCAGATGCGAAGCGCAAGGCTACGAGTTGCGACTCCGTGAATTCTGCGATGCGGGGACGAAGCGATGCATCGAGTAAGGTCGCAAGGCGCAATCTTTCTTCCAGGCGGATCACGCGATCTTGCACTTTAAGGGCATACATGCGGATTTTGAAAATGGCAACGATCACGGCCATCACTATGACGATCAACCGTGCTGAGCGCAGTCCTGGCCTTCTGACTAGATGGACGATAGCCATAATCAGCGTAATGGCGAGTACGGGAAGGATGAAGAAGTGGAAGAGCGGGTCGTAGCGTTTGTAATTCGAAAAATTCCGCGGGGCTTCGGCCATCGGATAGACTCCTTTGAAATTCTACCGATAATCGCATATGCTCCGCCCTCTCATTTCAGTAAAGCTTCAGTACAAATGGAAACTGACTTCGATGTTGACCTGAACGGCCACAGGATGGCCATCCAGAATCGCGGGTTCGAATTCCCATTGCGTAACTGCCTCGATCGCTTTTTGATCAAGGCCCATGCCTACCGAACGTATTACACGGATATCGCGCGGCCTTCCATCGGCCCCGACTACGACCCAGAGCAATACTGTTCCCTGAAACTTGGCGTGGCGAGCTTCTTCGGAATAATCCGGATCGGGATCGTAAATAGCCTTCGGTGCCGATACCCCACCGCCCACCCGAAACGCGCCCCCACCAGTACCTCCGCCAGACCCGAGACCAAAGCCTGGCCCTTGTCCGCTGCCAACTCCTCCGTAATCGCCGCTCCCGATCCCGCCACCACTTCCTGTTCCATTCGAGGGTGGTTGAAGAATCGCAGAGAGTGGATTACCGATCCCAGACGTGGGCGGGGCGGTCAGTTCGGGCGATCCCGTAATTGTCGGATCCGCCGGAAGCTTGGGCTGTTCATTGCGTACCACGATTGCCGGCGGCGTTACTTGCTCTCGCGCGAAACGCGGCAAGCTGCCTTTTGATTCGGACAATTTATCCCGGTCACCACCGCCTCCTCCACCACCCGTTTTATCGGTCGATAGCGGCAGAGGATAGGTACTGATGTCCGTCAAAAGAACGCTGGTCGCATGTGGAGTGAGTTGCGGTTGCCTCGCCATCCAGAACCCTGCGGTCGCAATGAGTACAATCAGCGCCGCGTGGATCGCTGCTGAGATCGCAAAATTTCCGCGATGGACAGGATAGTTCCCATCCCCTGCTTTGAAAAGACTCGGCAGAATATCCTCGAGCCTCGCATCTCGCGGTGCTTGTCTTCGTTGTAGTTGCGGCACCTGCGGACGCGTGTCGGTGAACACTGCCATCGGCATTACGAGAGTTTGTCCGAGCAATTCTGCTTTCAGGGCGGCCTTGAAATTTGGATCTGGAAGCAGCCGCAGTTCGCCCGCGACTCTCAGCAGTTCGCCGATCTTCAAGTCGACCTTGGGTGGCGCGGAATCTGGTTCCGCGATCATTATTTCGATCGCATCTTCAAGTTGATCTGCCAGAGTAATGTTAGCCATGATTGCTCCTCATAATCGTTACTGATTCACGCCGATATTCGTTTACAGCTTTATTCGGTCACGAAGATTTTGCAGTGCGCGCAGCTGAAGTTGTTTGATGGCGCCTTCGCTGCGTTCGAGTTCGGTCGCAATTTCACGCAGACTTTTCTGCCCGACAAAGCGCCGGACGATTACATGGCGTTGATCGGCTGGCAGCGTATCCACTAGCTGATAAAGCATGGCGCGCTGCTCGATGTCGTCTTCTATCCCGATCTGATCCAAGTCATCGGCGACAATTTCCCGCTGTCTCGCAACCCGGTGCCAGCGATCCGAAAGCACGTTTGCCGCAATCCCCAGAAGCCATGCCACAAACGGCAATCCGCGCCATTCAAAGCGTGGAAGGCTGGCCAGAGCATGGTGGAAGACATCCGCGGTCGCATCCTGCGCCTCCTCGCGGGTTCGAACCCGACTAGCGATGTAGGCGTAGACCCGGTCAAAATTGTTCTCATAGAGCTCCGCGAAGCGCGCTGGATCCTGCCGCGCCGCCTCTACTTGCAGCTGTTCGTCATTCTTGTTCTTGTTTCCCAGGTTCTGGTTTTCCAGCGCCTTCAAGATGTTCTCCGCGGCGTTCTTAATTACATAATCCTGAAAAGGGATGAAAAAGTTACGGTCCCGGAGGACTTATTTTGTCGAAGGGAATACATGCAGCCTTGACCTGCTTAAAAGTGAGATGCGGAAGCTTGGATACTCAGATCAGCGCTTTACAGATGAGCTTGTGCAGATTATTCATCGAGGAGGGTACGGACCTTGCGTGCCAGAGTTTCCAGCGGAAAGGGTTTTTGCAGGACAGCGGCCGTATCTTCGACCAGTTCGCTGCCCCAAGTGGCATGATCGGGATAGCCGGACATGAACAGCACTTTCATCTCTGGCATTTCTGGCATGCCCGGCAACTGGGGGCGTGGTTGGGTGAGGCGACGGGCGAGCTCTCGCCCTCCGATATTTGGCATTACTACATCGGTCAGCAAAAGGTGAACCGGATGTTTGTACCTATCCGCAATCTGTAGGGCTTCGTTACCGTCTGCAGCCTGCAGCACGGTATAGCCATTTTTCTCGAGGAACTCGCAGACCAGATCGCGGATTCCATCTTGGTCTTCCACCACTAAGATTGTTTCGGTTCCACGGGCGCACGACGTAGACGCGGGAGACATTTTTATTTTGGTGACGGGTTCGTCGAGAACCTTCTCTACCTGCAACTGCGGAAAATAGATATCGACCGTCGTTCCGTTTCCCAGCTCGCTGCGAACTGTGATCCACCCTCCCGTTTGCTTCACAACTCCGTAGACAATGGCCAGACCCAAGCCGGTTCCCTGGCCAGGTTTTTTGGTGGTGAAAAAAGGTTCGAAAATTTTGGCCTGAATGTCCTTGTGCATCCCGATACCAGTGTCATTCACTCTGAGGACTACATATTTGCCGGGCGGGATTCGAGCATGGCTTCCAGCGTAAGTTTGGTGAAGTTCGACGTTCTTGGTTTCGATCGTCAAGCGGCCACCTTGGCGCATGGCATCGCGCGCATTGACTGCGAGATTCAAAATCACTTGCTCCATTTGTCCAGGATCGGCCTTGACGCGATTCGCCAGCGCGGCGGGCGAAATTTTCAGATCGATGCTGGCGGGAATGAGGCGATCCAGCATCTTCGCCACATCGCTGAGGACGGCATTTAAATCGAGCGCCTTCAACTGGAGCACTTGTCTGCGACTAAAAGCCAGGAGTTGTTGAGTCAGGGCCGTGGCGCGGACCACGGCGCGTTGAATTTCAACGGCATCCTTGTGTGCGGGATCGCTCGCGGCGAGCCGTCCGCGAAGACGGTCGTTGTGAGCCTGGATCACCATTAAAAGATTATTGAAATCATGGGCTACGCCACCCGCCAACTGTCCAACGGCTTCAAGCTTTTGCGAGTGATGAAGCTGTTCTTCCAGACGCTTGTGCTCGGTGATGTCATAAAGCACCCCCTGCATCAGAAATCGGCGGTCGTCGGCCGCCGCACGCAACATGACGCCCTCGTCCCGAAACCAGAGGAGCCTGCCGTCACGCGCAAACATGCGGTACTCGGCCTGAAACAATTCTTGCGTTTCCTGAAAGCGCTTCTCAGCCGCATAGGCCACTTCACGATCTTCGGGATGGATGTGATTGATCCAATTGCACGAGTCGGAGAGCCACTCCGCCGGCGAGAACCCAAGAATGGACTCGATTTGAGGACTCACGTAATGCCACGCGCCGTCGGTACCGAGTTCGGCGACATAGGTGATGGCCGGCAAACGCTCGACCAGCGTTCGATAGCGATCTTCAGCGGCGCGAAGCTGGGATTTGTCTCGATCCCGCTCGATGGCCAGAGCAACGAGATGCGTCGCGCGAGCGATGAGTTGCAGATGTTGAGTATCGGGAGTACGCGGCTCGCGGTAATAGACAGCAAACGTCCCCAGCATGGTCCCATCCTGCGCCGGGATGGGCGTCGACCAACAGGCGCGCAGGCCGTGAGGCAGCGCCAGGTGACGGAAGTCCACCCACAACGGGTCGGTCGCGATGTCGGAGACGACAACAGGCTGCTTACGATAAATGGCCGTACCGCACGCTCCCACAGAACGACCAACCTTCGTACCATCAATAGCTTGACTGTATTCCGGCGGCAGACTGGGAGCCGCCCCATGTCGCAAAGTTACGCCATCAGCTTGAAGAAGAAGAATGGAGCACAGCATTCCGGGATGATGCTGTTCGATGTGAGCGCACAGGGCCTCAAGGGTCTTCGGGAGTGGACTCTGGCCCATGATCATCGCCAGTATCCCATCATCGAGCAATGATGATGATGGCGCTTGGGAAGCGTTTACTTGCCCGGTGATTGCTGCCTTTTGAACTCCCGTGGACATGACGACTCTAATCATTATTGATTGCCCACTTCGTTCACTGCGTACAACTACGAGTCACTAAGTTACGGTGGTAACCGAAAGACGCACGAAGGGACGCTGAATACAGGCTTTACTTTCCGATGCAGAAGGTGCTGAAAATAAGGTACAGGATGTCGTCGGTGGTGGTGACTCCGGTGATTTCGTCGAGCGGACGGAGGGAGGCGTAGAGATCGAGAAGGAGCATCTCGTGGGGGACTCGCAAAGCGACGGCTTTGGTTGCGGCGTCGAGTGCCGTGAGAGCATCGTTGACTAATTTCTCGTGGCGAACGCTGGTCAGGAAGCCTGATTCTTGTTGGGTGACGGAGTCTCCGGCTACATGATTCAGGATGGCGGCGCGCAGAGCGGGGATGCCTTCGCCGGTTAATGCGGAGGTGGATATGTGCGGTGGAGAGTTGGACTCTGCAGGAGAAACGCGGCCGGGCCCTGCCCGGCTTGAACGGGCGAGACGCCCGTCCCCACACGAATCATTCCCATCTACACTGAGCAGATCTGATTTGTTTTCTACTACGATCGCTGGCCGGCCTTCTACTTGGCGTAATAATTCTGTGTCTTCTTCGTCTGGGAGCTGTGTTTTGTCGATTACTACAAGCACTAAGTCGGCGTCTGCCAGCGCCTCCATTGATTTTTTTATGCCGATGCTTTCGGCTTCGTCGAGAGCACGGCGGATGCCGGCCGTGTCCACCAGTTCCACTGGAATTCCACCGATGGCGACGGTTTCGCTGACCAGGTCGCGGGTAGTGCCGGGCTGAGCGGTGACTATCGCGCGCTCCCGCTCAGCCAGGCGATTGAAGAGGCTCGACTTGCCAACATTCGGACGACCTACGATCGCTAGAGTCAGTCCTTGGTGAACGATTTTGCCGTAGGTGAAGCTGGCGGCCAGTTGCTCCAGCGGAATTTTGATTTTCGCAATGCGATCGAGAATGGTGGCATCCGGGGCTACCGAGATATCGTCTTCGGCGAAATCGATGCCAGCTTCCAACAGGGCGATCAGGTCTATCAATTTTTGCTTGATGGGCTTTAGGCGATTGGAGAGCGCGCCGTCTAATTGCTGCGCAGCTACTTTCGCTTGAAATAAAGTTTGCGAGTCGATCAGGTCGCGGACAGCTTCGGCTTGGGTCAGATCGAGGCGCCCGTTGAGGAAGGCGCGCATGGTAAATTCTCCGGGCTCGGCGAGGCGAGCGCCTCGGGCTAAAGCCAGCTCAACGATATGACGGAGAACTACGGGCGATCCATGAGCGGAGATTTCTACGATGTCGTCGGTGGTGTAGGAGTGCGGCTTGGCGAAATAAGTAACAACGACCTCGTCGATGCGAGTAGGAGTTGTGGTCGTGTGGTGACGGGGCTCGGCCCCGTCCTGACCGGACAAAGCCAAGCTGCCCGGCTCGATCAGATCGCAGTGCTGGGCTCGACCCGGCTCCAGCTCACGACTTAGGCTTAGCATGGGCTGAGCGATAGCTCGAGCTTCGGGTCCCGCTAAGCGAACCACGCCTATGCCACCTCGTCCAGCAGGCGTGGCGATGGCTACTATGGTGTCATCGAGATTCATGACGGGCAGTGGATGGAGTTAGCCGACGGCGATTAATCATTCGACCTAATCATTAAGCTATTTAGTCGACCACAAAAAGCTTGGTTCCGGTTTTGGTTGAAGACCGATGTGAAGATTCGCCATCGGCAACCTGGTAACTCTTGCCCGGAGTCAGAGTGAAGCTCTCGCCGTCTGAAACGGTGGTTTCGAGTTCTCCTTCGAGACAGAGAATCACATGTCCTTTGGAGCACCAATGATCCGCCGAATAGCCGGGCGAGTACTCCACCATCCGCACGCGGATATCGCCGAAGTTTTGTGTTCGCCAGAGGGCTACGCCGGTCTCCCCAGGATGCTCGGAAATCGCCACTTGATCCCAATTCGTGGTGGAAAGAGGAAATCCGGTCATCTTCATTAGTCGATTATGTCAGAAGTTCGTAGCGGCGGATAACGGCGGCGAAATCCCTGTAAGAATTAGACCAAGGAAAAAATAAGGGGTCGAGAACCTTCCCAATTCTCGAACCCCTCATCTTGGGCTCAGCCGACTCTCTTGGAGCGGTGAGCGAAACCTTCAATGTGTGTGATCATGCTCCTGCTCTCAGCGGAGGTCCATGGAGCCAGTCTGAAGCGATATGAATTGATCTGAAGGATTCCTCGTCCGTCTTGAATTTCCGTTTACAACCTCTGTTTGCCGGGTAGGATGTGGCGACGGGAAAAACAGCTCCACACCCACGCCACAATTTGGACCCGGAGCGCGCGAGTAGCCGGACTCCTAGTCGATTGAGTCGGGCAGTGCGAGGCAGGAAATCTTAATGAGTGTAAATACCTGATTTCGCCAACAATCCCTTACAATCACCTGTCATGCGGGGCATTGAGTTCGAAGTCGTATGGTTTGATCTCCACGCTATCGAGTATCAGGTCGTGTGCTCGAACGGGTCTTTCACTGGCACTGCCAAAATGTATTTGAACCATGACGGTCTACAAAACGCTGCGAATACTTTGAGCGGTTTCCCATCCTCGACAACAGACTTACGGGAAGTCGAGTTTGGCACGTTTGGGTCCGAGGTGACGGGTGGTGGGATTCACATGTCCTTCTACTGTGTAGACTCCGTAGGTCACGCGGTGGTGTTTGTGAAGCTCAGGGCCGATGGTTGCAAAGGTTTCAGTGAACCTCAGTTTGTATCGCTCTATGTTCCTGTCGAGGCTGGTGCGATTGATACATTCGTGAAACAAGCCCAGTCGTGAAACAAGCCCAGTCCATTCGCGAGACAAAAGGTGCAAAAGCCTACCTGCACATGGCCGATCACACGATCGGATGGGTCCGTAAAGCATTGGCATGAACTGAGTGACCAGCGAAAAAACAGAATGCTCCTCGCCAGCTAGCGAGCGCCCCGGCTTGCTGGTCCAATTTGGAATGGAGTCGTTTTTTCCCGTCGCCACATCCTACCCAACCCCGGTTTGCCGCATCCGGTGCGCGTCATTTATACTTACGGTTTGCCTTTAAGCCATCTGATTCAATCAGGAGCAGGGATTTTCGATGCCGAAACGTACATTTCAACCCAACAAGCGCAAGCGCTCGAAGAAGCACGGGTTCCGGACTCGTATGAAGACGAAGAACGGAGCTGCCGTGCTGTCGCGCCGCCGGGCCAAAGGGCGCAAGCGTGTTTCAGTGGCGCCGGGTTTCCGCGACTAGTTTTCCAACCACGGACAGCAAAGGCCGTCGTTATTACTATTCATTGTGCAGGATTGTGAGCTGGTGAGCGCCGATGCTCCAGAGCGGAGTGTAGTGCGGCCCGCGGCGAAGGCGGGTGCGAGCTTTTCGCGCGGCCTCTCACGCTCGGGGCGGTTGCTGAAGCACTCCGACTTCGAACGGGTTTATAAGCAAGGACGGCGGCACTTTTCCTCGCACATGACCGTTTTTTATCTGCGGCGTGCCGGTGGTGCTGCGCAGGATGGTGCTTCACCAGAAACTGATTTACCGGAAAAAGGCGCGCGCGTTGGATTTACGGTAGGTCGCGTGCTCGGCGGTGCGGTGCAGCGGAACCGGATTAAGCGGCGTCTGCGCGAGGCGGTGCGGTTGCGGCGCTCGGCGCTTCAGAGTGCATGCTCGGTGGACGTAGTCATCAATCCGAAGAAGTCGGTGCTGACGTTGGAGTTTTCAGTGGTGCTCGAAGAAGTGGGCCGGGCACTGGATACAATCGCGAAAAAGCTGACGGAGAAGTAAAAATGAAGTCTCTCGCGCTCTGGTTGTTGCAGGTTTATAAGCGATGGATTTCGCCCGTGTTTCCGCCGTCGTGTCGCTATGTACCGACGTGTTCTGAATACGCCATGGAAGCAGTGGAACGGTTTGGCGCCCTTCGTGGCGGAGCGATGGCGACTTGGCGAGTTTTGCGATGCCATCCTTTAGCGACGGGCGGATTAGATCCGGTGGTCAAAGATACTCTGGAGAGGCCCTCTCATTCGCACAAAACGCGAATGAATGGGGCACCCACATTTCCTTACGTGTAGTTCTTAGCAACTTCAAGAAAATGATGAGTTACTGAGTTGGCTGAATTTAATAATCCTCAACAAGAACCCGGGATGGAGCGCAAGCTGTTATTGGTGTTTGCGCTGACGTTTCTCGTCCTCATGGTTTTCCAGCCGCTCTTGAAAAAGTACGGGCCGCAGCCTCCGGCGAAACAAGAAACCTCTCAGGCGGCGCAGAATCAGGCGCAGATTGCTTCGCAGAACGCTTCACAACCTCCCACGCAACTTCCCGCACAACCAGGTACGAATGCGGCGACGGCTAATCGCGCAGGCGCGAAGGGAGAAACAGCATCGGCTCCACTACAAGCGGCCCGCGAATCGGAGACGGTAATTGAGAACGATGTCTACCGGATTGTGTTCACCAATCGCGGTGGACGGGTTAAGTCCTGGGTACTGAAGAAATTCACCGACGACAAAGGCGGCCCGCTTGAGCTAGTAAATACCGTGGCAGCGGAGAAATATGGTTATCCGCTGACGTTGTGGTCGTATGAGGGGGCACTCCGAGACAAGCTGAATTCGGTTTTGTATGTGGCGACCAGCACCGGAACCGCCGCACCGGCTGAGATTAAGTTTGCCTATGATGACGGCGATATCTCCGTACAAAAGAGCTACACTTTCGATCCCAACAGCTACGTAGTCGGAGTGAAGACAGCGGTTTATCAGAAGGGCATGCAGGTCACGGCGTTTCCAATGTGGCCGGCAGGGTTCGGCGCGGATATGACCGGCCCGCAGTATGCCGCTGACCAAATCGTCTACCAATACGATAGCAAGGTCGAGCGGCTGGCAATCAAGAAGATCAGCGGCAACGGAACATTGGCGGGACCGTTCCATTGGGCGGGAGTTTCGGATCAGTATTTTGCGGCGGTCTTTTTGCCGCAGGATCCGCAAAACGCGGCCTTGGTGACTCTGCGCAATGCGATTGAAATTCCACACGGATCCGATACGAATCAGAAGGATAAGATCGACGTGCTCGGTGCGGCGGTTGGCAACCTGAGGGGCCCGACCGATGCGCGGCTCTACGTCGGTCCGAAGCAATTATCAGACTTGGAAACTGTGCCGGTGCCGGGCATCACGGGCGCTGAACCAGACTTGCGGGCGATCATCGACTTTGGGTGGCTGGGAATTATCGCGCGGCCGCTATTTTTGTGGTTGAAGTGGATGCACAGCCACATCGTCGGGAACTGGGGCTGGGCGATCTTGCTGCAAACCCTGATCATCAATCTGGCGCTGCTGCCGCTCCGGCTTTCGCAGATGAAGTCAATGCTGAAGATGCAGCGCGTGGCCCCGCAGATCAAGGCGATTCAGGAAAAATATAAGAAGTACAGCCTGCGCGATCCAAAGAAGGCCGAGATGAACGAAGAGATCTCGGCGCTGTATAAGAAGGAAGGCGTCAATCCAGCGGGAGGATGTTTGCCGTTGCTGATTCAGACGCCGTTTCTGTTTGCATACTATCGCATGCTCAACGTGGCCATGGATCTGCGTCATGCTCCGTGGATGTGGGTTCACGATCTTTCGGCGCCCGACCCGTATCACATTCTGCCGATTGCGATCATCGTCACCATGTTTTTAATGCAGCGGATGACGCCGCAGGCCGGAATGGATCCGGCTCAACAAAAGATGATGAACCTCATGATGCCAGGTATGCTCGGGCTCATGAGCTGGAACTTGCCTGCCGGCCTGGGCTTGTATTGGGCGGCAGGTCAGTTGATCGGGATCGTGCAGCAGTCGGTAATGAATCGGACGTCGCTGGGGCGCGAGATGCGCGAAATGATGGCGAAGCGGGCGCGGAAGAAAGAAAAATAGCTGTCAGCTGTCAGGTAAAAGCGCTCCTGAATGAGAGAGTTTTAGTGTAGTGATACTGAGCCGTTAGTCTTCAGCTGTCAACCGTTAGCGCTCTCATGCGCATGGTTCACCTGATGGCTGACCGTTGAAGGCTGATCGCTGAGGATTGAATGCCTATTACTGACAAAGTTGCTGCTGCAAAACAGATTGGGGAATTTCTGCAGGCTGTCATTTCGAATGGCGGCTTCAAGCTGAAGTATCGGATCACAGTGGATCCTCCGATCGCACAGAATCGCGAATGGGAGCATCCAGAAATTCTGGTGGAGTTCGCTGGGCCCGATTCTGCGCTGCTGCTGGAACGCGGCGGCGAGTTGCTGCGTTCGTTTGAGCTGCTCGCATCGGAAATTCTGCACTTGCAGGGCAACGAACACGAGAAGATCTGGTTCGACTGCAAGAATTTCCGGGCGATGCGGATCGACGAGTTGCAACTGGCAGCGCGTGTGGCAGCGGAGCAGGTGCGCCGTACCAGCGAGCCGTATCGGTTTGGACCTATGTCATCGCGCGAGCGTCGGATCGTTCATCTGGCCTTGCGTGAGGAAAAAGATTTGCGCACTGAAAGTGATGGTGAAGGTGGACGACGCTCGGTAGTGGTGTATCCAGGAAATTATAAGACGACGGCACCGGCACGACGGGAACGGCGGATTTCGTAGCTGCACACTATTCCGTAAGTTGCACCCTTTGCGCGGCAGTTAGTTTCTCGACACTTGACAGCGAAAACAAATCGCGATTCGATAAAGCACTCATGCCAAAGTTTTTTGTTATAACCCACCGACGCGGCGATTTTTTTATGCTAGTATGCCGTTCGTCTCGTAATAAATTTCACAGACAACCCGTACGGCAAAACTGCTCATAAACGACGGACTTTTAATTTCAAGATCGGCTTTTCCCGGACGCTTCGCGCCGGCGTTTTTAACATTCTGGTAAAAAATGTCTCTCTCCAGTTCTGCCATCATCCCGAATCCTTGGGCGCGCATTCTTGACGCTCTGGAAAAGAAAGTCAATCGCCACTCCTACGACACCTGGCTGAAGCCCACACGCTACAGCCACGCCAGCAATGGGATTCTCTTCGTGCGCATTCCGACGGCCGAGTTCCGTCACGTTGGCGATAAATATGCCGACCTGATTCAGGAAGCGGTCGACAACCTCGGGCTCGGCTACGAGGATGTAAAGTTCGTTACCGCCGAAGACGATCCTTCGAACACGCCGATACGACACAACGGCGGCCTCTCTGCTCATTCCTTCACAGGTACCAGCGGAAGTACAAGCGGAGGCGCGACTGGCGGTTCGAGTACCAGTGCAGGTCCGCAGGCGCTCCATCCGTCGCAGGGGCGATTCGATTGGGACAGCGCTGCGCAACTGAATCCGCGTTATACGTTCGACGCGTTCGTCATCGGCAGTGGGAACCAATTCGCACACGCGGCTTGCCAGGCCGTCGCCGAGCGGCCCTCCAAGGCTTACAACCCGCTGTTCCTCTACGGCGGCGTCGGTATGGGCAAGACGCACCTCATGCAGGCGATCGGCCACGAGATCAAGCGCCGGACGCCGCAGGCGGCGATCTGCTACGTGTCGAGCGAGAAGTTCACTAACGAGATGATCAACTCGTTGCGCTACGACAAGATGATCAGCTTCCGGGATAAATTCCGGACCATGGACGTGTTGTTGATCGACGACATCCAGTTCCTGGCACAGAAAGAGCGCACGCAGGAAGAATTTTTCCACACCTTCAACGCCCTCCACGAATCGATGAAGCAGATCGTAATCGCGAGCGATCGCCCGCCGAAAGAATTGGCGGACTTTGAAGATCGCATGCGCAGCCGCTTCGAGTGGGGCCTGATCGCCGACATTCAGCCGCCTGATCTGGAGACGAAAGTAGCCATCCTGCAAAAGAAAGCGGAGCAGGAACGAGTGACCTTGCCATCGGATGTGGCGCTATTCATCGCGTCGAATATTCGGTCGAACGTGCGTGAACTGGAAGGCGCTCTGATTCGTTTGGTGGCGCATTCCTCGCTGATCGGGGCGGAGATTACGCTTCCTTACACCCAGCAGGTACTGAAGAATTTTATTGATTCGCAGGCGCGCAAAGTGACGATCGAGTCCATCCAGAAAGCGGTAGCTGAGCAGTTCGGCCTGCGTCTGGTAGAGATCAAGGCGAAAAATAACTCGCGGTCCATCGTCTATCCAAGACAAATAGCGATGTACTTGGCCAAGCATCTCACCGAGGCTTCGCTCCCAGAAATTGGACGCCAGTTCGGTGGCAAACACCATACGACCGTGCTGCATTCCGTAGATAAGATTGAAGGCGTTCGCAAGGACGACAAGGATTTGAACAGATTGCTCAATAAGCTAACTGAGCAATTGGGCGCGTAGAATGCGGGAAGAAGGCGGTTTCCACGCAATTATCCACTCTTCAGGCTGGTCTTCCTCCATGCTGACTGTGGAGCGCCTGTGGAAACTGTGGAGACACGGACTGCAATTTTAGAGTCGCCCCAGTGTTGCATTGGGCTCCGCCAAAGTTACCTGCGATTGTTCACACGAAGAGTAGACATGGAAGCCACTGAATCGCAGGGACCTGGCCCAGTTTTCCACTTCTCCGAGGCCCCTACGGTTACTACTGGTTTTATTGTTTTAGTATTTGATATAAGAAGAGAACAGAAGTAGAGTCGGGAGACCCAATATGCCGGTGGAAGTCGCCCCTGCTATATCCACAACGACCATGGAAATAACGGTCAGCAAAGTTGAGCTGCTTCGCGAACTGACAGCCACTCAGGGCGTGGTGGAGCGCAAGACCACAATTCCCATTCTCTCCAACTATCTCTTCGAAGCAACCGGGGACAAGTTATCCCTCACCGCGACCGACCTCGACTTGAGCCTGCGCACGTCGTGCAATGCCAAGGTAAAAAAAGAAGGCGCATGCACGATTCCGGCGCGCAAACTTTATGACTATGTAAGGCTGCTCCCCGACGCGGACATCACCATTCGTTTGCTTGAGAATCATTGGGTCAGCATTCGCTGTGGCAGATCCAACACAAAAATGGTGGGGATGGCGAAATCAAATTTCCCCGGCCTGCCAGTGTTCCCATCCGCCGGAGCGATCAAGATTCCAGCAGCCGTCCTCCGCTCGATGATCGCGAAGACCGGCTTCGCCATCGCCAGCGAAGAATCGCGTTACACGCTGAATGGCGCATTGATGGTCCTGAAGCCGGAGTCGATCACCATGGTGGCGACCGATGGCCATCGTTTGGCGCACGTGGAGCGCGCGGGAGAAAAGTTTGAAGGCGTCTCTGGGGAGATGAAGACGTTAATTCCGAAAAAGGCGATGGACGAGCTAAAGTCACTACTCGATTCCGATGTCGAGACCATCGACTTCGCCAAGGACGAGTCCACACTCTTTTTCCGCGTTGGCCCACGGTTGCTCACATCACGCCAGCTGACCGGCCAGTTCCCCAACTACGAGGCCGTGCTGCCCAAAGACATTACCAAGTCGATCACGCTTCAGGGCGATGAACTGGGATCCGCCATCGCGCGCGTGGCCCAGTTTGCCGATGAGCGCTCGCGGGCAGTGCGCTTGCGTCTGGAAAAGGGTGAATTGAAACTTTCCGCATCATCCACCGAGACTGGTGAGTCCGAGGATTCCATCGAGGTCGCCTACGACGGCGAACCGATGGCAATCGGATTCAACGCGCAATATTTGATGGACTTTATCAAAGCCACTGGCTCAGGCGAGGTGAAGCTGGAACTGAAGGATGCCCAGTCCGCTGGCCAGCTTCGTCCCGCGGAAGGCGACGATTACAAGTATCGCTATATTGTGATGCCGATGCGGATCTGACCATTGGAATTAGGCATTGAAGTCACACGCAGGTTCACGCCTCCCGATTCAGCCCGTCAGGAATGTCACGCATAAAATTCAAGCCGCCGCGTTTCTCCATGAAAATCGTGGCGCTCCTTCTTGCCTGCCTATCAGTAAGCTTCAGTCCAGATCTTGCTATTAGCTCGGCCTTTGCCTTTCAGGTAGTCAACCCTCCGGCCGTTTCGTGGCCAGCGGGTCTTCCCGTCTACGACCACATCATGATCATCGTGGAGGAGAACAAAGATTACGATCAAATCATCGGCAGCAAGAATGCTCCGTACATCAACAGCGTCCTCAAAAAAGAGGGAGCGAGCCTCACCCAAATGTATGGCGAGGAACACCACAGCCAAGGCAACTACTTCTGGCTGTTTTCGGGGAGCAATCAGAACGTCGGATTCGCGGATAGAATCCCAGCCTCCGCTTTAAAATCGGCCAATTTGGGCGAGGAGTTGATCCGCGCCGGCTATTCTTTCAAAGGCTATTCTGAAGGCCTACCGGAAATTGGCTCGACCGTGGTAAAGCAAGGTCTCTATGCGCGCAAGCATGTTCCTTGGATCAGCTTCTCCAATGTGCCCAATGGCCAGACAGTGTCTGGTTCCTCAAACCTCCGATTCCCGGCTGACTTTCCTTCAGACTACAATTCTCTTCCTACGCTCTCCTTTGTGATTCCGAACCTTGTCGATGACATGCACGACGGTCCAGTTTCTTCGTCCGTTCCGATTGGTGACGAGTGGCTTAAAAAGAATATCGCGGGATACTACGAATGGGCCAAGAGGCACAACAGTCTGCTGATTCTTACTTTTGACGAAAGTGACGAATCTACGCTGATCGGCGGATTGACCGATCCTGCCAATAACGATCCGAATAAGAGAAATCGAATTGTAACGATCCTCGCTGGCGCGCACATCAAGGCAGGCGAATACGCTGAAGGCAAGGGGGTCAACCACGTCAGCCTTCTGCGTACGATAGAAGCCATGTATAAGCTCGATAAGTCGGGAGCTCAACCATGGAACGCGCTAAAAGCCGGGATTGCCGACGACTTCCTGATCAAAGATATTTTTAGCACTGCCCCGTAGGGGCTAACGGTCCTATTCGCATGCTGGCGTAACTGCAACCTTTTGCACTTCTTCTAGATATGTTCACGCCGTATTGCTCCTTGACCCAAAGCGACCAAGCATATACATTTATCGGCCATTCTGGTAAGTGGAGGAAACGCTCATGTTATCTGGTTTTAAGCAATTCATTTTGCGTGGCAATGTAGTCGATCTGGCAGTCGGCGTGGTGATTGGCGCGGCATTTGGGACGGTAGTCACCGCCCTTGTCAAAGACATTATCAATCCTATAATTGCGCTCTTCGTGGGCAAGCCGGACTTTACCGGTATCTCTTTCGCAATCAGAGGCACGGTGTTTCCGATTGGCGATTTCATCACTGCGGCCGTCAGCTTTTTGCTGGTCGCGGCGGCGGTTTACTTCTTTGTTGTGACTCCAATCAACGCCCTGATTGCCCGGACCCGTAAAGCTCCCGTGCCGGCAGATCCAACGACGAAAAAGTGCCCAGAATGCCTCAGCGAAATTCCGATTGAAGCGCGCCGCTGCGCCCACTGCGCGCAGCCGGTGATGGGCAAGGCGGCCTGAGTTGTGAGCCGCGATCCGTTTATCTGGCTAACGCTGGGGCGAGATGCTATCGCATTTGCGGTTGCCGCTGGAACTGCGATTGTTCTTTGGCTTCGAAAACGAAGGGCACGATATTGGCCGATGACCCCAGGAAGGGTAGAACACGTCTCAAGTTTTGAAAACTCAGGCTCTTGGCTCACGGATGTTTCCTACTCCTATCGAGTCGAGAACGACTTCTATTCGGGTCAGTTTCAGCTCAAGACCATGGGCGAAGCGAAAGCTGGTCGCCATGTCGCCCGCTGGAAGGATCAGAACATCGGCGTTCGGTATTCAGCGAAGAAGCCTGGGATTTCGGTAGTGAGAATGGAAGACCAATCTGGACTGCATCCCGGAGAGTTCCGAGGCCGTTAGCTCCCTCAGCTAATGTGGCGAAACCCACCGTTTTCCTGTAAAATCAAACCTTCGGCAACAGGCCTGGAAGGATTTCAGAGTTTATGGCACGAGTTTGTGATGTCTGCGGCAAGGGGCCGCAGTTCGGAAATACCATCAGTCACGCCCACAACGTCAGCAAGCGGCGCTGGAACGTCAATCTGCGCCCGGTTCACGCCAAGGTGGGAGCCGCTAACAAGCACATGCGCGTCTGCACCTCCTGTCTGCGCAGCGGCAAAGTGGTTAAGGCGTAAAGAACGAAGCCCGCTGGGAATGTGGAAATCCAGCGGGTTTTTCACTGCTCTAATTCCCCCCTCGCAAAGCAGCCGCGCACCATTCGCGCCGTGGCCCGCGTATCACTGAACGTCGACCAGCCGCACATCGAAGATCAGCGTCGAGTTCGCCGGAACTGCCGGCGGTTTGCCCGCTGCTCCATACGCCAGGTCTGGAGGAATGTGCAGTTGGCGTTTTCCGCCGACTTTCATACCTTCGATCCCTTCGTCCCATCCCTTGATGACCTGCCCGGCGCCTAGCATGAACTCATACGGTTTGCCTGTGCCCACCGAACTGTCAACCTTCTTGCCGGTGCTCAGCCAGACGGTGTAATCGACTTTTACCTGTTGTCCGGCTTGCGCGACCGCGCCGGTGCCGATTTTGGTATCCCAATATTCGAGGCCGCTGGCGGTCTTAGTGGGCTCGCCGGTAACCTTGGTGGGGCCAACCGGGGACCTGGGCGCGACGTTGTGCGCCGGAGTCGTCTGCGACCCAACCAAAGTGGCCGCAAGCAACGGGATGGCCAGGATGAAAGCTTTCATAGTTCCTCCTCATGTGAGTTTTCGGCAAAGTTAAGCCAGCGCAATTACATCAATTTCAACCAGCACGTCTTTTGGAAGCCGCGTCACTTCCACCGTTGACCGGGCCGGTGGCGACTGTTTGAAATAACGGCCATAGACTTCGTTCATGGCGGCGAAGTCTCCCATATTCTTGAGGAAGACAGTACAGCGCAAAACTTTTTCCAGCGTGCTGCCTGAAGCTTCCAGTATGGCGGCAAGATTCTTGAGCACGCGGTCGGTCTGCGCGCTCACATCGCCCGCGATGACTTGTTGATTGGCGGGATCGATGGCGACTTGTCCTGATGTAAAGATCAAACCTTGGGCTCGAATGGCCTGCGAGTAGGGACCGATTGCCTTCGGAGCGTGCTCAGTGGCGATTACTTCGCGCATGATTTTCTCCCGTGCTGCGGCGTCTCTCGGAAATGAATGACGAAGAGTGATTAACGCAGATTGCGGCAGCAGAAGTCAAACTGGTTTAGTGGAGAAACGGGCGACCTCGCCCGTCCAAGATGCTCACTCCGTGGTCCTAAAACAGCGAACTCTGCCGCCGATTAGGAGTAATCCCGAAATGCTCATAAGCTAGTTGCGTAGCCACGCGTCCACGAGGAGTGCGGTTGAGAAAGCCAATCTGAATCAGAAAAGGCTCATAGATTTCTTCAATGGCATCAGGTTCCTCGGCCAGCGCCGCGCCGAGCGTACTCAATCCCACCGGCCCCCCCTGATATTTCTCGATAATCGTAAGCAGCAGTTTGCGATCGACCTCATCAAAGCCGTGCCGGTCAACCTCCAGCATGCTGAGTGCGGACTGCGCAGTAGGCAGATCAATCGACCCAGCCGCCCGCACCTGAGCGTAATCGCGAACTCGCCGCAGCAGCCGGTTGGCGATACGCGGCGTTCCCCGTGAGCGGCTTGCGATTTCGGTCGCTCCCGCACGATCGATCTTCACGCCCAGAATCTCAGCCGAGCGCTCAACAATCACGCGCAGATCGTCGTGCGTGTAAAACTCCAGCCGCAACAGCAGCCCAAACCGCGAGCGCAGCGGCGCGGAGAGCAATCCAGCACGCGTAGTGGCGCCAATAAATGTAAAGGGCTTCACATCCATAGTGTGCGTGCGCGCGGACGGCCCCTGCCCGATCATGATGTCGAGCTTATAGTCTTCAAGCGCGGAGTAAAGAATCTCCTCAAGCGCAGGCTGCAGCCGATGCACTTCGTCAATAAACAGCACCTGGCGGTCCCGCAGATTAGTGAGGATCGCGGTCAGATCGCCTTTGATCTGAAGCGTCGGGCCAGAAGTCTGCTGAAAAGCCGCACCCAGTTCGTTGGCAATAATATTCGCGAGCGTAGTCTTGCCCAGCCCAGGAGGCCCGTAGAGCAGCACATGATCCAGCGCCTCACCCCGCGATTTCGCTGCCTGAATGGCAACGTCAAGATTCTCTTTAACCTTGTTTTGCCCGATGAATTCCTGCAACCGTTGCGGCCGCAGCTTAAGCTCAAAAGAAGAATCATCCTCGACCGGAGCGGCGGAGACGAGCCGGTCTTTCAAGTTCGGCAAATTAAGATTGTCTTTAGCGGCAGCCACTGAAGGCGATGGTAAAGCGAAAAACGGAATCAGGCAATTGGTGGTCCATGCTGGGGGCGCCCTAACTTGGATTTCTCCGTTTTCTTGAGTGCTTGAAAAGGAGCAGTCCAACAATCCAAAATGCCCAGAATACTAAGATTTCCCATCCGGTTCGTAGTCCAGCAAAATAGCGGAGATACACGGCCATCAGGATAATCGCGACTCCTACCGCTAATTCCAGGTAGTCCATTCCCCAAGCTCCGTTGCGGCGCTCAATGTGCCTCGGATTATCCCTCCACGGCAATCACTGTCCAATCACGCCCAGTCGCACGCCCTTGAGCTTGCCGACGTCAAACCAAGCCACTTTCTGCCCAAACCAGGTTTTATTACCGGAGAGTCTGTACTTCTTAACGGCCGCAGCGAAGTCGCGCGCGTTGAGCAGATAAGCCACCGGAGACTCGCCAAACTTCGCGAGATGCTCCGAGAGCCAGCCTCCGCCGGTAGGAGTGGCCAAAATGACGGGCTCGCCGGGGAAGTACGCCAGTTTGCCAATGTCTTTCTGCGTCTCGATGATCGGATCGGCCCAGCCATAAGCCCTGCGGAATAAGGCAATCGACGCATCCAGATTACTGACGCCGATCACAACGTTTTCTACGCCGCTCACGGGCGCTCCCTGCACGCTGGCCGAAGTCTGCACCCGCCACGCGCGCGGCGTCTCATCTTCGATGATGAATGGCAGCGTAGAGCCGGGTGTTCCGGAGCCCACGTCCGCAGTCATCCACTCGACCGACATGCCGTCGGGGCGTTTGCGGCTGCCACGTTCAGGAGCTGTGACAGGAATCCCACTCTTCTTCAGCCGATCCACATTCTGCAGCAAAACGTTCGTCCCCACTGCCCACGCGCAGGTGACCGCCTCGTCAGACATAAACTTCGCCCAATCGGAGCCAGCGCTGGCGCCCGGCTTCACTGGCGCAATCAGTTCAATGTAAGAGCCGTCATCAAAACCAATAATTGCCATCTGTGTAATGCCATTGCCATGCGGACCGCCGAAGTCCGGAGTCATCCCTACATCGGCGAACGCTTGGCGCAGCGCGTCGAGATTCGATCCACAAATTGACACGTGATCGATCTCCAGCGTTACGTCCTTGCTGTCCTGGGTCATTGCGGCCTGCGTAGTGAATAAGAAAGTGAGTATGAGAACGCGCGTGGCGGACCAAAAGCGGCAGCAGATCGGGGAATTCTGCTTGGACATGCAAGCCTCCCTGAAGGGAAGAAATAAGAAAAACGAATAGTACGCTAGAACGCTCGATCTGGGAACGATTTCCTGCATAGGCGATCTGGGCTTGACCGGTGGTATATAATGTATTCGGAAGTATATACATCGAGAAAATGCCCCTGTTCATCAAAAACGAGTCCGCCGAACGACTGGCCCGCCAATTGGCCAGCGAAACAGGCGAGTCGCTCACCGAAGCCATTCAGAAATCCCTCGAAGAACGCTGGGAGCGGCTGAAGCGGCGGCGCAAAGGCCACATTCTGAATGGCCAGATTGAGGATTTGCTGCGGCGTGTAGACGCGCTTCCGAATCGGGACCCGCGCCCGGAAAACGAGATTCTCGGCTACGGTGAAGACGGCATTCCACGCTAGGGGTCTTCTTAATGGTCATTGACACATCGGCCATCGTAGCCATTTTTTTGGGTGAGTCCGAACGGAAGCCATTCCTCGAACATATTCTTCAGGCGGAAACGAAGCTGATTTCGGCGGCGAACTCGCTCGAAACCGGAATCGTGCTCGAGGCAAGACGCGGAGAATCCGCCGGCCGCGAGTTCGACTTATTTATGGTGCGAGCAAAGCTGGAAGTAGTTCCTGTGGACGCCGAGCAAGTGGAAATCGCGCGTTCCGCCTGGCGCAAATATGGCAAAGGCCGCCACGCCGCCGGTCTCAACTTCGGAGATTGCTTTGCCTACGCGTTGGCTAAATTCTCCGGGCAGAAGCTCCTGGCCAAGGGAGAAGATTTTCGGTTTACCGACGTTGAGCTGGTTTCCTAGGCAGGGGCCGCCTCGCTTGTGCATTCCCACACGCGGACTCCTTCTGCGCGCGCCGCCTTAGCGAGTTCGCGATCAGCAGTTATAAGTATCGACTGAGATTCCCCAACTAGCACTTTAAAATGTCCTTGCATTAGTGTGACAATCTGAAAACAATCGACGAAATCGATCTGATATTTTGCGACCAGACGCTCAACTTCGCTGGTTACGAGAGGCAGCAAAATTGGAACCTCGTCGATCCGAAAGGTGTTTCCAATGACCCGAATAAAGTTTCTTACATAGATAAGGTACTGTTCTTCAGAAATACGCTTGCGCTGAAATTTGCGCTTGAACGCCCCAAAAGCCTCCGCAACGCAGAATGATGTTGTATAAACTGGACGCGAGTGTTCATGGTAGTAACGTCTAAGGGTTTTCCTTCCCGGCTCTTCATCTTGGTCATCTGCGACAAGCTTCACTAACGCGGACGCATCAAAATAGTGAACTTTAACCGCATAGTAATCCATACCGATTGCCCTTGCTCACTCTTCCTCGTCTTTGACCTCGCCTCGCTCCGCCTTGGCCTTCTCAATAATCTTGTCCTGGAGTTGTTGCGGAACCGTATCGTAATGATGCATTTCCATGGAGAAGCTACCGCGGCCCTGCGTCATCGAAGTGAGATCGGCGCCGTAGGTAAGCATCTCAGACATGGGCACTTCGGCTTTAACGATGGTGTTGCCGGCTTTGTTGTCCATGCCCTGGATGCGTCCGCGTCGGCTGTTGAGATCACCCATGATCGTCCCGGCGAACTCGTCGGGAATAGTAATCTCGACGTGCATGATGGGTTCGAGCAGCGTCGGTTTGGCCGCCTCCATGGCCTTGCGGAAGGCGATACGCCCCGCCATCTGAAACGATAGGTCGTTCGAATCGACATCGTGATAAGAGCCGTCGTAGAGGCTCACGCGGAAATTCACCACCGGATACCCGGCAAGATAGCCGCGCGCCGCAGCATCTTTAATCCCTTTTTCAACCGCGGGAATAAAGTTTCGCGGAATGGCTCCGCCGAAAATGTCGTTGATGAATTCGAATTCGACTTCGGAATTACGTGGCAGCGGCTCCATCTTAATCTTGCAATCGCCGTACTGGCCATGTCCGCCGGTTTGCTTCTTGTGTCGTCCCTGCACATCGGCTTTGCCGCGAATGGTTTCGCGATACGGAACCTTCGGCGCCTTCAACACGACTTCGGCGTGATAGCGCTTCTTCATCTTTGAGACTACGACTTCGATATGCTGCTGCCCCGTGCCTGCAATCAAAAATTCTTTAGTCTGCGGATCGCGGAAAAAGCGCAGCATGGCATCTTCCTCCATCAGCTTGTGGAGACCGACTCCCAGCTTGTCTTCATCAGCGCGACTCTTGGGCTCGATGGCAAAAGTAATTGCAGGCTCGGGCAATTGCACTGCCGGATAGCGGATTGGTGACGACTTGTCACCGAGCGTATCGCCGGTGAGCGTCTCTCGCAGCTTCGCGACCGCGCCGATATCGCCAGCATGCAGCTCCGGAATCGGAATCGCCTGCTTTCCCTGAATGAGCGAAATATGCGCGAATTTTTCTTGAATATTCCGGTTGTAGTTCTGCAGCGACGCGTCGTTCTTTAACACCCCGGAGAAAACTTTGAAGTACGAAATGCGCCCGGCGAACGCATCCGACATGGTTTTGAAGACATAGACTGATGCCGGCTCATTGTCGGTGCCTTTGCGCGAGGCTAGTTCGGCGTGGCCGTCGGGCATCCATTCGGTAAGGGCGTGATGCTCGCTGGCGGCTGGCGTGTAGTCCACAATGAAATCCATCAACTCGTCAACACCGATGTTCCCGAGTCCAGAGGTGAACAGCACCGGGAAAAGTTTGTCTTCACGAATTGCTTCGTGCAGCGCCGGAACCAAATCTTCTTCCGGAATCGTACCCTTCTCGAAGAATTCTTCCATCAACTCGTCTTTGCCTTCGGCAACCAGTTCCACCAATCTTTCGTGTGCTTCTTTGGCGACATCGGCCATGTTCGCCGGGATCGGCCCTTCTTTGCCCTTACCGTTGCCACCCATCTCATAGGTGTAGGCCTTCATGCGGACGAGATCGATAATGCCGCTGAGACTCTTCTCCCTGCCAATGGGAAGCTGTAGCGGAGTAACGGCACGGCCGAAGGCGTTGGTCAGCGATTCGAGGACGCGGTTGGCGTCGGCACGGTCGCGATCCATACGATTGACGACAATCATGCGCGGCAGATCGATGTCGCTGCAGTATCCCCAGACGCGCTGCGTCACGACTTCGACGCCGGCGACACCATCCACCACAACGAGCGCGGCATCGACCACAGGCAGCACCATCTTGGCCTCGTGAACGAACATGTTGAAGCCAGGAGTATCGAGCAGATTTATTTTTACTTTGTCGGCATCCGTCTTGCCCCACTCGACAAAAGCAAGGCCCGTCCCAATCGACATCTTGCGGGCGATCTCTTCTTCGTCGTAGTCGGTGGTGGCGGAGCCGTCGTCAACGCGTCCGAGGCGCGGCGCGGCTCCTGCGGTATAGAGCATGGCGGACACCAGGGTAGTTTTGCCGGCATGCCCGTGTCCGATCAGGGCAAGGTTGCGGAGATGGGCTCCTTCGTACACTTTCACGGGTTGTCTCCTTCCGCAGGCTTGCGGTAAGAGGTGGTATGGCCCGGAATTATTATGAGTACAGGTTACAGGCCACGCTGCCTGCGAAACTTTGGATGCTACCACAGGGGGTGGGGAGGCTCAAGGAAGGGATAAGTCTGCGAAGGTCAAGCCGTAGCTCTTCTCCGACGCTACTTTGCATTCACAAACTCTGCCAGTGGGATAACGTCAACTTTTTTCCCCAATGAATACGACTTCTCGCCGGGATACAGAACGCACAACCGGTCGAGTTTCAGGTCGGCAAGCGCGATTCGCATAGAAGAAGTGAGCACCGGCGCATCGGCGCGCTTGCACTCGATGCCGATGCGACGCCCGTCTTTGAATAGAAGAAGATCAAGCTCCGCCCCATTATGCGTGGCCCAATAGTAAGCTTCGTCGGGACGAAAAGACTTGAGCACCTCCTCGACGGCATAACCCTCCCACGAAGCGCCCACCTTTGGATGAAGCTCAAGATCCCGGTGATTGGCGATGCCGAGCAACGCATGCAGAAGACCGCTGTCACGCACGTAAACTTTCGGCGCCTTCACCTGGCGCTTGCCGAGATTCTCAAACCACGGCGGCAGCTGCCGGAGCATGAAGACATCGGCCATGAGATCGAGATAACGGCGCACCGTAGCCTCGTTCACAGTCAAGGCGCGAGCGAGCTCGGCGGCATTCCAGATTTGAGCGTGATAGTGAGCGACCATGTTCCAGAATCGCCGCAAGGCGAGCGCCGGAATCGTGATACCTAGCTGGGGCAAGTCACGCTCCAGAAAAGTTTGTAGAAATTGTCGCCGCCAGGAGAGCGAGTCTGTCTCGGTTCGTGGCGTGTAGGCCAGTGGAAAACCGCCCCGCAGCCAGTGCCGACCTTGGGCATTGGCACCGAGATCGGAAAGGCGGAAGCCCTCCAGCGGAACGGTCTCGATGCGTCCGGCGAGTGTCTCTGAAGATTGCTGGAGCAGATCAGGCGAAGCGCTACCGAGAACGAGAAAGCGCGCTCGGAGCGGTTTGCGGTCCGCCAGTACACGTAACAGAGGAAATAGATCCGGGCGCCGCTGAACTTCGTCAATCACCACCAACTTCCTGAGCGGACGCAAAGCGGTGTCCGGCTCGGTCAGTCGGGCGAGGCTCCGGGGGTCTTCAAGATCAAAGTAGTTGAGGGAGTCGGGCGCTACAAACTCGCGGGCCAGCGTAGTTTTACCGCATTGACGAGGTCCGAGAAGGGCGACCACGCGGCTGCGCCGCAAAGCGGCGCGGATCAAGGTGATATCAGCGAAACGAACAATCACCCATCAATTGTACACCATGAAAATCCCGCAGTCTATGCGGGATTTTCATGGTATATTTTAGGAACCTCCAGTTGGCAACCGAGACCGCCGAATCCAGCTTCTTCCCCTGGACAAAAATTCATACACGCGCTAAAGCGTTGCGCTCTTCTCCGCAATTAGCTTCTTGATCCTCTCCGCAAACTCTGCAGTACTCATGTCTTCAGTCTTCTCTTTGCCGCGGGTGCGGACGTTAACCTTATTCGCTTCAGCTTCCTTGTCCCCGACCACCAGCAGAAATGGCACCTTCTGCATCGCGTGTTCGCGAATCTTTGCGTTCATCTTCTCGTTGCGGGAGTCGACTTCCACACGAACACCCGACGCCCGCAGCTGCGAAGCGACCTTCTCCGCATACTCGGAATGACGCTCCGCGATTGGAATCATCGCCACCTGCACAGGAGAGAGCCATACAGGGAACGCTCCCGCATAATGCTCAATCAGCACTCCGAAAAAGCGCTCGACCGATCCGTAAAGTGCGCGGTGGACCATGAGGGGCTGCTTGCGGGTGCCGTTTTCGGCGACATATTCGAGATCGAAGCGCTGCGGCAGATTGAAGTCAAACTGTACGGTTGAGAGCTGCCACAAGCGTCCAATGGCATCGACCAACTTAATATCGATCTTTGGCCCATAAAACGCGGCCTCGCCCGGAATCGTTTTGTATTCGATATTTAGTTTCTGCAGCACTTTTTCGAGCGAGCCAGTCGCCATGTTCCACTGCTCTTCACTACCGACAAAACTCTTGCGGTCGTTCGGATCCCAGGTGGAAAGCTCAGTCTGGAATTTGTCAAAGCCGAAATCTTTCAGCACGTCGCGGGCGAACTCCACGCAATCTGCGATTTCCTTCTCGATCTGGTCGGGAGTGCAGAAGATGTGCGCATCGTCCTGCGTAAACCCGCGCACGCGCAACAAGCCATGCATCACGCCCGAGCGCTCGTAGCGATATACCGTTCCGAGTTCACCCAGGCGCACCGGCAGATCGCGATACGAACGCAGCGAATCTTTGTAAATGAGAATGTGACCGGGGCAGTTCATGGGCTTCACGCGGTATTCGGCGTCATCGAGCTCCATGAAATCGAAAAAGTTCTGCGCGTAGTAGCCTTCGTGCCCAGAGGTGAAGAATAGCTGCCTACGCATCACATGCGGCGTGTAGACCAGAGAATACCCACGCTTTATGTACTGGTCGCGCATCCAGTCTTCCATCTCTTTGCGGATGATGCCGCCCTTCGGATGCCAGAAGATCAGACCCGGCCCGGCGAGCTCCTGAATCGAAAATAGGTCGAGCTGCTTGCCGAGCACACGATGGTCGCGCTTCTTTGCTTCTTCGATGCCATTCAGATAGGCGTCGAGGTCTTTTTTGGAAAAAAACGACGTACCGTAAATACGTTGCAGCTGCGGATTCTTCTCGTCTCCAAGCCAGTAGGCGCCGGCGATATTGAACAGTTTGAATGCTTTGATTTTTCCGGTGGATGGAATATGCGGACCACGGCAGAAGTCGAGAAACTTGCCCGTCTTGTAGATGGAAATCTTTTCGTCGGGTTTGGTGAACTGTTCGATGAAATGGCACTTCATGAAGTCGCCTTCACCCTTGAACCTGGCCAGTCCTTCCGTCCTATCCACAAATTCACGTGCATAGGGCAGGTTCTGCTGGACAAGCTCCTGCATCTTCTTTTCGATTTTCTCGAGATCTTCAGGAGTGAACGGAGTCGGCCGATAAAAGTCGTAGAAGAATCCATTCTCAGTCGCAGGACCGTGCCCAAGCTTAGTCTCGGGAAACAGTTCAAGCACAGCCGCAGCCAGCAGGTGAGCGGACGAATGCCGATAAACCTCGAGTGCCTCAGGATCCTTCTCAGTGATAAGGCGCAAATCGGTGTCTTTTTCGATCGGACGGGTCAGGTCGGTCAGATCGCCGTTGGTCTTGGCGGCAAGCGCGGCGTCGGCAAGCCGCGGGCTGATCGACTTGGCGACGTCAAGGGCAGTGGTGCCGCGCGGGACTTCTTTAGTGCTTCCGTCGGGAAGCGTTATATGAATGCTGTCAGACATGGATTGGGCCTTGTATTCTGCTGAATCTCCTAAGTTTATCATTTGCTTGTGGGGTGAGTTGCGGTGGCTTTGACCGTCAGAGGCGCGGCATCCCTAGGTGGTTTTGGGCGCGGACTGCAAAACCTCAATAGCCGCCTTCACCTTAGCCGAAACGTCATCCATATCGCGCAAGGTCAAACCGACCGTCGAAACCGGTTCGCCGACTCGCATTTCGAGTGGCTGGCACTTGATGTGGTAAGTGTCCATCGGGAGAAGGTCGAAGGTGTCGACAAGCGCGATCGGGACGATGTCAGCTTGCGCTTTGATTGCGAGAAAAAATGCGCCCGGCAGAAAAGGCTGAATCTTTCCGTCTCGCGTACGGCCACCCTCGGGAAAGATAACCAGTGGCATTCCGTTGCGCAAACTCCGAAGCGCGGATTTGACTGCGCCGATCGAAGCCCCGGGGTTCTGCTGATTGATGCAAACCTGCCCCGAGCGCTTCAGATGCCATCCGACAAATGGATATATCAGCAATTCACTCTTGAAAACAATGCGGAACTGAAACGGCAAATAGACATAAAGAATCGGAATGTCGAGCGCCGATGCATGCGTGACCGCATATACGCGAGGTTTCGAGTTATCGAGCTGATCTGCGCCGCTGCCCGTGATTTTAACCGGGGACAGAATCGTCTTCATGACGAGCCACGACCAGAGGCGAGCAAACTTATGCTGGATGCGTCCGTCGCGATCAAAGAGCGAGCAGATCAGCGAAATTGTGCCGAGGGTCAGCGTGTAGGCCCAAATTAGCGGATCAAGGATGAAATACGATCGCAGACGGCTAAGCCAGCCGTGGCGCGTCTTGAGATGAACAGGGGACCGCTTTTCTTCCCACACAGGAACATCCCGCTGTTCAGACGAACGCAGCTCTGCCCTTTCCTTTTCCGGCTCAGCGGTAGTGGCGATCTTGTTCATGTCTGACTGCAAAACTATGCGGGCAAATGCACCCCGCAACACACATCTTAGATGCGAATGCCTAGGGTTCGCATCGCTTCTCCAACAATGTAAATCGAACCAGTAATGACAACCAAGCCAGCCGATCCGGCAACCTCGCGCGCCCGATCCAGAGCCGCCGCTACATTTTCGGCTTCTTCAATATCATCGCCCACTGCCACACGCGCAGCAGCCTGTCGAATTTCATCCGGAGTCGCCGAACGCGGATTGTTAGCATGAGTCACGATCACGTGATCGGCTATCGGAAACAGAATCTCCGTCATTTCCTGCATCGCCTTATCCCGCATCACGCCAAACACCATTGTGATCTCGCGGCCACTCTCTAAATCCCGATACGCCCCAGAAAGCGTCGACCGCAATGCCCACGCCCCAGCGGGATTATGCGCAACATCAAGCACATATTCGGGATTATCTCCCGTGGCCGGCACCACTTGAAAGCGCCCCGGCCAATGCGTCTCACGGATGCCCTGCGCAATCGTCTCCGGCGTGATCTTCGTGATTCCTTGGTTATCCAAACCCTCTTTGTGCAACTCTTCAGCCGCCGCGATCGCCAGCGCCAGGTTTCGCAGTTGATGACGCCCCGCCAGCGGCGAGTCAACCACGATTCGCGTGCCCCTCACGTCCAGCGGATAAAAATTCCGAACGCCCGTGTTCTTGCCACCATCCGTACTCAAGCAACTCGCGCTTCCCGGCGACACCGGAGGCACGTACGACGCAGCATTCACCGCGCGCGCGTCCGCATCCAGAATTGCGTTTCCGATCACATCGTTCGCTTCGGGCAATTGGGGCAGTGTAACCACAACTCCACCTTGGCGGATAATCCCCGCCTTCTCGCGTGCAATCTCGCCTATAGTTTCGCCCAGATACTTCTGATGATCGAGCGCGATGTCGGTAATGATGCTGAGCAGCGGCTGAACCACGTTGGTCGCATCCAGACGGCCGCCCATGCCAACTTCGAGCACGACGATATCGGGGTGGTTCCGCGCGAAATACTCAAAAGCCATCGCGGTCAGCATCTCAAAAAAACTGGGATGCCAGGGCAGATCGCCTTCCCCAACCAGCCGCTCAGCCGTGCGATCAACTACGTCGTGGACCACAGCGAAATCATCATCGCCGATCGCCTCGCCATTAAGGCGAATCCGCTCATTGATGCGAACCAGATGCGGCGAAGTATAGAGCCCCGTCTTCAGTCCGGAGGCTTGCAGGATCGACGCCAGCGTAGCAGCCGTCGAACCCTTGCCATTGGTGCCAGCGATCAGCACGGTCGGAAAATCATTCTCCGGATGCCCCAGTGCTGCCAGCAACACGCGCATGTGCGCCAAATCGAACTTGTGCGATGGCATCTGCGCCAGCTCGTGGCCCAGCGCATACATCTGCGCGACTGCGGTTTCGTAGGACAAAGGCAGCTCTCGGCGATCAGCTCTTAGCCAACAGTCTCAATCTTTTATTCCGATGCTATCCAGAAAACCGCATTCAAGTGTCAAACCACGCACTGAGCAGGGAATAGCGCAACCCGGCGGGTATCTCAAAATCTTTCTGGGCAAGCGCAAGGGGGAAACGGATGGCTGAAAGCTGAGGGCTGACAGCACTTTACGCTGCCGGCGCCATAAACTCCAATGCTCGCGCGATGTACGGCTTCAACTCCTTGCGCGGGACGACAGCATCAAGCATCCCGTGTTCCAGCAAAAACTCAGAGCGCTGAAAACCCGGTGGCAGCTTCTGCCGGATCGTCTGCTCGATCACTCGCGGCCCAGCGAAGCCAATCAGTGCGCCCGGTTCTGCGATGTTGAGGTCGCCCAACATGGCAAACGAAGCCGTCACGCCGCCCGTCGTGGGGTCGGTTAAAACAGAAATATATGGCACCCGCGCCGCATCCAACCGCGCCAGCGCGGCGGAAACCTTCGCCAGCTGCATCAGGCTGATCATGCCTTCCATCATGCGTGCGCCGCCCGATGCCGAGACAATAATGATCGGCGTCTTCGTTGCAGTCGCCTTCTCAATCGCCCGCGTAATGACCTCGCCGACCGCGGCCCCCATGCTCCCGCCGATAAACGAATATTCCATCGAGCTCACAATCACAGGACGGCCGTTAAGTTTGCCCTGCGCGTTGATGATGGCATCTTTTAGCCCTGTATCAGCTTTCGCCTGCTTCAGCCGCGATGAGTAAGCCTTTAGATCGACAAACTTCAGCGGGTCCGTAGAGGCTAGATCGCTGTCGAAAACCTCGTATTGATTATCGTCGAGGAGCTGCGCCAGCCGGGTGCGAGCGTCGATCCGGAAGTGTTTGTCGCACTTCGGACAAACATTCAGATTATCTTCAAGGTCCTTCTTCCAAATTATCTGGCGGCAGCTGTCACACTTCACCCACAGACCCTCGGTGCGCACTTTCTTCTCACCCGAAGTGTCTAACTCGCCGGATTGTCGCTTGAACCAAGTCATAGGAAATTTAAATCTAGCCGAACAGCTGCCCGAGGTCCTAATAACCTCAATACATTCTACAGCTTATTATTATGGGCTACCTGCGCGCGCATGAGCCGGAGCACTTTCCACGGAGTGGCCATTAGAATTGCCATTGGACGGGAAGCTATAAATCTCCGCCCGTGCTTTCGGCAAGCTGTTCGGATATTTCTCCTGCTGAAACTGAATCAATTTTTCCCGCACCAAACAGCGCAAATCCCAGGCCTTCGAGGAATCCGACGCGCTCGTCAAAGCTCGTATCTGCATGGCGTGTTCGGAGGCGTCTGTAACCTGCAACACGCACACTTTCTTGTCCCACAAAGGAGTCGATTCGAGGATCCGGCGAAATTCCTGCCGCAACTCTTCAACTGGAACTGTGTAGTCGACGTAAATATAAACATAAGCAAGCAGGTCGGAGGTTTGGCGCGTCCAGTTCTGAAACACATTCTCGATAAAGTAGGACAACGGTACCACGAGCCGCCGCAGGTCCCATGTACGCACCACCACATACGTGGTCAGGATCTCTTCAATCCATCCATACTCTCCATTCACAATCACCACGTCATCGATGCGTATGGGCTGCGTAAGCGCAATCTGCAAACCCGCAATCAGGCTCGAAAGGGTCGACTTCATGGCCATTCCAACCACAATGCCGGCAATCCCGGCCGACGCGAGCAGGCTAGTCCCAAGCTGATGAATGGCCGGGAAAGTCATCAGCATGATGGCAGCGGTAATGACGACAACCAGTATGGTGAAGATTCTTCGCAGGACTGCAATCTGTGTGCGCATCCTTCGCGCCGTCAGATTATCGGCGATATCCGTGCGGTACCTCGCATAGAGCGCATCGCCAAAAACCTCAGCCAGCAGAATAATCACCCAGGCGATCGAGGCGATTACCCCCAGTCCCACCACATGCCGGACCCCTCGCACCAGTTCATCGCGAACCGGAAGCGTGGGCAGGGCGAGAATAATTGCCAGCAGCGGGAAAATCCAGCGCGTCGGCCCTTCAGCATGCCGCACCAGCGAGGATTCAATCGGTCCGCCAGTACGTTTTGCCAGACGCTTGGCAAGCGCAAAAAGCACGGAATGGATGATTAACGCCAGTATGATCGATCCTGTCAGGACGATCGCCGGCCATAGCCATGCTTGCCAGTTATGCCAGAACTGCGCCACCGTCTAATCCCCTCTTTCCGGAAACGTGAGGTTTCCAGAGATCGAAATTAGATGCCATCAACCTCGGCAGCGTTTGCGATAAAAGAACTGTCATCCTGAGCGGAGCGAAGGACCTCATGCTCCGCAAATGTCAGTGGAATTAGTATTCAATTCCTCTCTGCGCCATCACGCCTTTTTCATAAGCATGCCTTACCTGGCGCATCTCCGTCACGGTATCGGCAATCTCGACAATCGCCGGATGCGCATTCCTTCCCGTCAGGATGACATGCACCATCTCCGGCTTGTGCTTCAAAGATTCCGCCACTTTTACCGGATCGAGCATTCCGTAGCTAATGGCGTAATTGATTTCGTCGAGCACCACCAGATCCCATTCGCTCGATTGGATTGCCTTCTCTGCTTCGGCCCAGGCCTCTTCGACCATCCGTACATCTTCCGGATCGGGCTTCTCGGCGCCGACTTTTACGAAGCCGCGCCCCATCTGCTTCATGATGAATTTGTCGCCGAAAGCCTTGACCGCGTCCAGCTCCCCGTAATGCCACGAGCCCTTAAGAAATTGCAGCATGAGGACGCGCATCCCCTGCCCGACAGCCCGCAACGCCGTCCCCATAGCAGCAGTGGTCTTACCCTTGCCGGGACCAGTATTCACGATAATGAGACCACGGCGTATATCTGACATAAGGGCGAATTGCTGATTGTACGCGGACGGAAGTAACCCGGCCAGACGATGCAAAGCCCTACGAATTCAGGTGGTTTGGATGGCACAACCGAAGTCCTCCCTGTTACAAGACTGTTCATAGCGCCATTTATCTGACGCTGGTAGTCCATGATTTCTTCGCAATTACTTTAGTTGCCTCACCATCCGACCCTTACCCGCCAGCTGCTTTTCGCAGACAATGATTCAATGGGCGTCGATTAGGCGGATAACACTAAACCATGACTCGTTCCACCAAACTCGGCATGGCATTGATAGGCCTTTTCGGCTTGCCCTTCGCCCTCTTTGGACTATTCGCCCTTTCGCAAGTTATTCAGCTTGCCGTCACTGGAAACTCGACCGGCAATTCGACAGTTTGGCTGCCGTTGATTTTCGGGATCGTTTTCTCCAGCGTAGGATTCGGATTAATTTTCTTGGCGATCTTTGGCGCGAAGCGAGCGCAGCGACAGAATCGCCTCCAGGTTGAACATCCCGCCGAGCCCTGGCTCTGGCGCGAAGACTGGGCTCAGGGCCGGGTCAAGGGTCGGACCAAAACCAATACCATCGCTGGCTGGGTCTTCGCGATCTTTTGGAACATAGTTTCCTTGCCTTTAGCATTCCTTTCGGCCCCGCGAATAGTCCAACAGAGAAACCCGGCCGGTTTAATCGTGATGATCTTCCCGGTCGTGGGTGTGTTTCTGCTGATCCGCGCCATCCGGCAAACCATCGCCCTTTACGAATTCGGCAACACCTGTTTCGAAATGTCTTCCGTCCCCGGAGTCATCGGCCGCGAATTAAAAGGCCAGATCCATGCCCGCTTCCCGCATTCCCCGGACAATGGTATTCATCTCCTCCTCTCCTGTGTGCATCGCGTCACCACCAACGCCGGAAAGTCGTCGTCCACTTCCGAGAGGATTTTGTGGCGCGATGAAGCGAATTTATCTTCATCTCAGCTCTTCCCCGGACCCGACGGAACCACCATCCCGGTAGCGTTCCGCATTCCGCTCGACGCGCAGTCCACGGATAATCGCAATGTGCGCGACGAATTCGTGTGGATACTCGAAGCGCTCGCCGACGTCCCCGGCGTCGACTATCACGATATCTTCGAAGTTCCCATATTCCGTACCGAGCAAACTCCCGCGCACGAGGAAGCAGAAAAGTTCGCCGTGTCCGCGCCAGCGCAAGCACAAACGCGTCCGGACGTGATGACGGTCAGTATCAATCACAATGCCAGCGGCACCGAATTTTATTTCCCCGCCGCCCGAAACAAAAGCTTCGCCACATTAACAACCGTCTTTCTTGCGATCTTCAGCGCGGCCGCTTATTTCCTTCTCCACCACGCTCCGTTGATCTTTCCTTTGGCCTTCGGATTCTTCTCGCTCGTGCTGCTCCACATCACCCTACGGTTGTGGCTGGGGACGACACGGGTAGTGATCGGCGGCGGCACTATGACGGTGCAGTCCGGCTGGCTAGGCGGCGGAACAACCCGCCAGATCGCCTTCTCAGAGATCGCGTCGATTAGCGATAGAATCACCGCGCAACAAGGCGGCGGCTCCGGGACTCCTTATTACGACATCGAGCTCAGGTTGATCAATGGAGAGAAAATTACGCTAGGACGAACTCTTCGCGACAAGCAAGAAACCGAATGGCTAACGGAAGAAATGCGCCGCTTGGCAGGCCTAACCCCAAAAAGCATGACGGCCAAGATGTCATAGCAAGAATGTCATAGCTAAGTGCCCGAGCAATCTCCCTGTCGTTACAACTACTTGTGATCGCCATCACAGACACCCAATCCGCATTGTGGGAAAATTGAGATCTGATTGGTGCAATTCGGGCGAGTTCGTTCTCGACCCGGCCCTCGCGGCAGCACCAAACCCATTTTCAGCGATCTTTGAAAACTTCAGGCGTTTAGCGGGGCGTGAGCGAAGCGGGAGCCCGCTGCCGAAATCCTGAGCGAAGCGAAGGATCCGATATCTGATCATGCCGTCGGACATCGGAATGGAGGAGACAACTCCTCCTAAGTCATTGTTTCTCAAAGACCTTAGCTATAAAACCCTTTAAACCCAAAAATCTTGCGGGAATTTCCGGCACTGTCCTATTAGTGCGTTTATTTCCCGGACGCCTTTTCATGAACCGATAATAATTGAGCAGCCAGCATTCCAGAGATCATTGCTTCCATTTCAGAAACGTCGATAACGCTTCCGTTCTTGTAGGCTAAATCAGCCGCCGCCAAAGCGTCATAATACGGGTCTCTAGTACGCTCGATTTGTTGCATGATCGTATTGTCACCGGGAAGATTGAATCCTAGTCGAACGCTGAGAGCTAAGTAAGAAATGCCTCTCGAAGTCCGGCCATTTCCACCCATGAACGGGTGTATCCAATTGTGTCGCCACATTAAGTATGCGGCCAAATGAAGCCCAGACTTCCCGAAGTTGTCGTTAACGTATCGGCACATTTCATCAACGAACCCGCCTACCTGTTCGTGGGGAGGCGGCTGGTGTTTGTCATTGTCGATCTTGCCGTCCCTGACCAGAACAACGTTATGCACTCTAAAATTGCCCGCGCATATATATAAATCTTGAATCACGATTCGATGGAGTTGACACAATATTTCCGGTGTCAGCTTAAATCCTGCTTTTGATTCGTCAACCATCTTCTGAAGTGCCGAAAAAAGCAAAAGGCCGTTCCTCGCTTCGAGGTCGGCCTTTTGTTCACGCGTTTCCCAGAGTTGGTGAGCGGGGCGTGCTGGATTTATAGGGTCAACGATGTTTCAAATCCTCCGCAGCTTTTTTTACAGTGTCCCATGTGATGTCGTCGTTTTCTATTCTCGTATTTCCGTATGCAAAGCTGATGCGCTGGCGTTCTTTGTCTTCTTCGCTCATGTCCACTTTGCGTGCCAATTCTATAAGTCGGTTCAATTCGTCTGACATGGCTGATTCTCCTTGGGTCGGGGCCTGATTACCAAAGGTCTCGGGGGAAAAGACCTCGCGCTTCATTTGATCTGAGATGATGATAGGCCAATTAGGAGTTGTCAACGACTGTTTTTCAGCCAATGGATCACTTTGGTTCCTAAACGGTCAATAATTCCTCTAAAGTCCAGGTGTGATCGGTTATCCCACTTGCCATCGCAGGCGTTTTCTTGACGGCCTGATTTACTCGGCAGAAATTGTAAAAAGCTACATAGAGAGCAACTGCATCTTTCATGTTCTCCATCGTCTTGCTATGCGCGTTCGTCAATCTTGTAAATCTTCGCAGGTGCATTCGTACTGACAGATTTGTACGTTCAACGTGTGAAGTGGAAATTCTGCCCCACTCAGGCCGACCGATTTTGACATGTGGGACTGCTCCGACTACTTGGCCCCCGCCATACCAGCTATCGGTGTTGATGCGGCCATAGATTTTGTGCAGTTGCCCGAAGTCTACGTTCTGTCCGAAGTGTTCCCGCATTGCGCCAACATACCCGTTGTATTGATCGGAGCTGACCTGATAGCGGCCATTTGTGCGGTCGCGAAGATCGGAGACGAACGCATGAGCATTAACACCGTTCCGAGTGCCGATGTGATGCGTGATTATCAATTTCGTTTCTGAATCAAGAGCAAGCCATACCATTGTGCTGCCCCACTCATCCGGATCGTCCTTGTGTAAATTAGGCTCCCGCGTGTGGATGAATCCCCACATTTCGTCCATTTGCACGTACCTGGGGCTGATATTTTGAATGCGAGAATCAAGAATATTCCGCGCTTTCTGCGCGGCTGTGTTCATCACTCGCAAGATCGTATCTCGGTGAACGCCAGTGAATCGTTCGATAGCGCGAACGCTCATTCCTTCGAGCATCAATTGCAGAATGGCAGTTGCTTTATCCAAGGGCAGGCGCATTTCGCCAAGGGGCCGAAGATGATCTTCCGTGAATGTTCTACGGCATTGTGAGCAGCGGAAGCGCTGTAGGCCGTTGCGATGCTTCCCAAAGCGATTGCAGCGTGATTGGCAGTTGTGGCAAGTCACTGTGAAAACTCCTTGAGTTCACAGCCGACTTGCCAGATAATGAAGTTGCGAGTCTCATTGTGGCTTCGGCTGCGATGGATTCAAGCCTCATTTCGGTTAGCGCCGGAATGGGGCTTTTTACTGCTTGCAACAATCTATACTTGCTCGGGCATGAAGTCAACATTTATCTTGACTTCTTTCTCGGGCAAGTATAGCGTTGGATTATGGACGATACAGACGAAAAAGGAGAACCGAGTAGCAGTTCGAGCGATGCTGCCAAGGCTCTGTCTAATTTGGGGGCATCAAAGGGCGGCATTGCTCGCGCCAAGGCGCTTACGCCGGAACAGAGGAGCGAAATTGCGCGGAATGCCGTCGAAGCGCGTTGGGGCAAAGTCGCGATCATTCGCGCTACACACGGATCGCCGGACAAGCCTCTGCGTATTGGGGATGCTGAACTAGGCTGCTATGTCCTAGAGGACGGCAGACGAGTAATCAGTCAACGGGCATTGCAAACCGCTATCGGAATGTCCACTTCGGGCGGCACCAATGGTGCGCATAGAACGGCTAGATTTATCGAGAAAATTGAAGATAAGCTACATGTTGACAATGACTTATCAGTGCGCATGAAAGAGCCGATTATTTTCATGCCGCCAGTTGGGGGATTGCGTGGTTACGGTTACGAAGCGACCACGCTGATAGACGTTTGCGAGTTGATCCTAAAGGCCCGAGACAACGAAAAGGTGTTGCTGCCGAGTCAGGCTAAGTACGCAACGGCGGCAGAAATCATAATCAGGGCATTCGCCAAAGTCGGAATTATCGCGGTCATTGACGAAGTCACTGGCTACCAGGATGTGAGAGCGAAAGATGCACTCGCGAAAATCCTAGAGGCATTTATTGCGAAGGAACTGCGCAAGTGGGTGAGCACATTCCCGGTTGACTACTACAAGGAACTGTTTCGGCTGCGCGGATGGAAGTTCCCCCAACTCCCCGCAGACCAAAGAAAGCGGCCCGTAATGGTCGGGAAGATCACGAATGATGTGGTTTATGATCGCCTAGCGCCGGGGGTAAGGACGGAACTGCATAGGCTAACGCCTCGTGACGATAAAGGGCGGCTCAAGCAAAAATTGTTCCAAAGGCTAACGGAGGACGTGGGGCATCCGAAGTTGCGTGAGCATTTAGCATCCGTTACAACACTCATGAAAGCATCCGATACTTGGGATCAGTTCAAGCATATGCTGGATAAGTCACTGCCGAGGTACGGCGATACTCCGTATTTGCCGTTTGAGGGGTGAAAAACTGGCGACCTTATCTTTCGAGGCCGCCACCAAACTTAGCAACGCAGTCTTAGGACAGTGCCGAATTTCCTCCCAACCCAATGATTCCAATAGGCGAGGGGGGTAGCCCCCTTTACCGATTGCCTACTGCCTCTTTTAGTTAGTTACCGGGTTTCCTGATGGCTGATGGCTGATGGCTGATAGCTGATAGCTGATGGCTGATCATTGCTACCCAAACAACAAGGCGGACGGTTTTGGTTTCCGTCCGCCTCAGGTTCAACCGGGAGGAGGTAGAGTTCTAGGGCATTTCGACAACCCGTTGCAGCTTAGGCTGACCTTCGCCGTTCGCTGCGCCCGGATCCTCTGCGCCCAGCAAGCGTGCTGCGATCCGCAAAGCGTCCATCTCTTTGCGAACCCGCAACAGCTCCTGCTCTTTCATTCGTAGTACGTCGTACGGGTTTTTCATTGGGGGAGGGCCTCAACTACAAATTCAGGCTACTCTAAAATTTAGATAAGTTCGCCTGTTAAGAAATACAGTAAGCCTTTTTCCAGCTCCCGTGAAGCTGCCAGAGGTTCATCTGGACAACAAATCGAATCCCGCGAAAATGAAGCTGATTGGACGCTGCCCGTTACCGAAAAGTTAATGACCCAAATGATAGGGATGGTGCTTGAGAATGGTGAAGGCGCGATAAAGTTGCTCGATCAGTACGACGCGCGCCAGCTCATGCGGCAGCGTCATTTTTCCCAGGGATAACGTGAACCCGGCGCTGCGTCGAGCTTCATCGCTGAATCCGTCGCTACCACCTATCGCGAAGATCAGGGGAATTGCATTCATCTGCTCGCGTTCCAGAAACCCGGCCAGCTCTTCGGATGAAAGCTGTTTTCCGCGCGAATCGAGGATAACCAACTTGTGCCGCTCTTTATTAGTACTATTATTTTTCCGACTCGACGACCGATCGCTGCTCGCCAGCGACAAAATTGCAGCTTCGTCTTTCACGGCCAAGCCGCTCACGTCGGCGAACCGCGAAATGCGTTTCAAGTATTCGCCGGTCAGAGCCTCAATCGCTGGCTCTTTCGTCTTCCCAATCCATACCACTTTGATTTTCACAAAACGATTTTCACAAAACGATCTTCACAAGAATTCCAGAGGATAGAATTGCGGCGAATACTTCAGGCTTTCTTTTTCCGCGTTTTCTTGGGCGCCGCAGAATCGTCATTCGCGGTCGTAGCTTTCATGGTCGCAAGCTTCCGGGATTTCGGTTTCGCCATCAATTCCGCTGGGTCGAGCCGTTTGGCCGACTTCCACAACCGCTCCAGATCATAGAACTGGCGCGCCTTCTCCGAGAAAATATGGACCACGAAATCCACGTAATCGAGCAGAACCCACTCGGCCTGCTTGTAGCCTTCGGCATGAGTCACACGCAGTCCCAACGCCTCCAGCCGCTCGTCCACCGCATCGGCAATCGCCTGAATCTGCCGCGAATTGGTCCCGCTGCACATCACAAAGTAGTCGGTAAACGCTCCCGAATCTTTTTCCAGTTCGAGCACCGTCACGTCTTCAGCTTGTTTATCTTGGCAGGCGAGAATGGCTTCAATAACCTGTTGTTGGAGCTCGTTCTTTTTCTTCATACGGGCTCATTGATTGTAACCCGCTTCGCTGCGCGGTACAGTCCCTGCTTGCGCACGTAATCCGCGACCTGCGGATCAAGCCATCGAGCCAGCGGCTTGCCCGCCGCCGCAGCTTCCCGAATCGCGGTAGCCGACACGCTCTGATGAACACCTTCCAGCAAGTGCAGCGTGACTCCTGGCAGAACCAGGTCACCTCTAGCCGGTTGCTTGTGAAATGGACGAGTCACCGCCGCCGGAGGTCGCAAGTCTTCGGGCAACGACTCCGCCACATCGCGCAAAGAATACCCAGGCCGGCTAGCCACAACAAAATCGCATTCCCCCAGCAGCGCCCGCGCCTCGCGCCATTTCGCGATGTCGCGGAAGGCATCAATTCCAATCAGAAAAAAAAGGCGGTCCGATTTTTTCAGAGTCTTCTTCAACCGCCGAACCGTGTCGATCGAATAATTCGCGCGATCAAGCGCAGCGACCCCCGCTTTAGACCGTCCTGCAGACGGAAGCTCCGCCGCGGACAACTCCGGCGCTTCGAGTAGTGACGGCACAAATCCGCGTTCAACCTGAGTTGCCAGCGCCACCATGGCATAACGATGGATGAACGGTGTGAGTGGCTGTTTCTGTTTGTGTGGAGGAACATTCGCTGGCACAAACAGAACCTGCTTCAGTGAGTAGCGAGCGGCAGCTGCCTGTGCGAGTGCCAGGTGTCCGCGATGGATAGGATCGAAGCTGCCGCCGAAAAGGCCTATATTCATTACCGTTATTCTCGCCCTTTATTTGTATTCGCTGCGATGCCCGTTAGTTTCTTCGTTTGCGGGCTCTGTTGCAAGACATGTTGCACGACTATGTTCCCTGCACGCCTTTTTGTACCAGCGAGTTTTGCCTAAAACATCATATGAGATTAGGCTAGGGTCAAGGCTTTCGCTCCTCTTTACATAAGTCGCCCCCAGGTTGTGTCTGGTAGGTGTACCTCTGGCCACTGTGCCGCCAGGAAAATGCGGTGGACTAGCGTAACTCGCTCTGCGCGCGGCCCGCGCATAGCATAAGTCTATGCGAATGAAACTCCCCCTCATCCGCAGATTGATCGTGGCTCCGGCGCGCGCTCCCATCCTGCGCTACGGAGTTGCTCTCCTCAGCACGGTACTCGCGCTGATTCCCACTCTATTTTTCTCCGACGTTGCGGAGAGCCGCCTGGTGGTCTTCGCTGTTGCCGTGATGGTCAGTGCCTGGTACGGGGGATGGAAGCCCGGTCTTGCTGCCACTTCGTTTGCGCTCACCGTCAGCGCGTATTATTCGTTCTCCGGAGGACAAACTCCACGCGAGTATCACAACGCGATCGCGCATCTCGCCTTGTTCTTCGCCGTTGCCCTGCTGATCTGCTGGTTCAACGCTGCGCTTCGTGCTACCCAAGAGAGCTTGCGGCGCTCCGAAAGCAATTTTCGTTCGCTGGTGATGAACGCACCTTACGGCATTTGCCGCTGCAACGCCCTCGGAATTCTGCAGGACGCAAACCCGGCGTTGGTGGCCATGTTCGGCTATGGCAGTGCCGACGAACTCAAGGGCCAGCATCTGGGAAGCCTCTACGCCGATGCCCAGCAGTGGTTTCAAACCGCCGACTATTTTCACTCGCGCAAGGAGTTCAACGACCTCACGACCGAATGCGTTCGCAAAGACGGCGCGGCCATCGTGGCGCGTATTTCAGGGCGTTCGATTCCGAACGGTAAAGACGGAGGCAGTTTCGAGATTTTTATCGAAGACGTTACTGAGACTCGCACGCTGGAGCTGCAACTCCGTCAGGCCCAGAAAATGGAAGCGATCGGCCGCCTGGCCGGCGGCATTGCCCACGACTTCAACAACCTGCTGATGGTCATCTCCGGCTACGCTGAATTTCTACTCGAGCGTGTCGGACCTGATCCCCGTCTGCGTGGTCCAGCGCAGGAGATCTCTAACGCGACGCAGCGTGCCACATCGCTCACCCGCCAACTGCTCGCCTTCAGCCGCAAGCAGATGCTGGCTCCCAAGGTGCTCGACCTGAATGAGGTGGTGGCCGAGAACCTCAAGATGCTCACCCGCATGATCGGCGAGGATATCGATCTCGTCATGGTTCCCGGCCCCGGACTCGGCGCGGTTCGCGCGGATCCCGGACAAATCGACCAGGTCATCATGAACCTTGCCGTGAACGGTCGCGACGCCATGCCGCAAGGTGGCAAGCTTACGATCGAGACCGCCAATGTGGCCCTTGACGAGAGCTTCGCGCGTACGCACACTCCGCTCGCCCCAGGCGATTACGTCATGCTCGCTATCAGCGACACCGGCGTTGGAATGGACAGCGAAACCCAGACGCGCATCTTCGAACCATTCTTCACTACCAAGGGCGCGAAGGGCACTGGCCTGGGTCTCTCAACCGTGTATGGCATCGTGAAACAGAGTGGCGGTTTTATTTTTGTCGACAGTCAGCCGCAGCGCGGTACCGCCTTCCGCGCCTATTTCCCGCGAGTCGATGGCCGCGAAGAAGCCGCCGTGGCCCAGGATGCTCTCGGCCTTCCCCGCGCCGGGCATGGGCAAGAGACCATCCTTCTCGTCGAAGATGAAACCAATCTCCGTCGTCTCGCTCGCCAGTATCTGGAGACGCAGGGGTATAAAATTCTCGAAGCCGAAGACGGAGCCGCTGCGCTGCAAATCGTGGACGGCCACAAAGGCGTCATCGATCTTCTGCTCACTGATGTCATTATGCCCGGCATGAATGGGCGCGAACTCGCCACGCACATCACCAAGCTGCTCCCAGAAATCCGCGTCCTTTACATGTCGGGTTACACCGAGAATGCCGTTGGTCACGACGGGACGCTCGATGTCGGCATTAATTTGCTTCAAAAACCATTTAGCCTTCCCGCGCTGAAAGACCGGGTTCGCGAGGTGCTGGATTCCGAGCCCATCCCCCTGGAGGTCGCAATGCAATCCCGAAGCACCGGCTCAAGCCTTATCGAAAAGAAAGTCCCACCATTTCGTGCTCGTCGTTTTAATCTGCAGCTTCCGTTGCGCTATCGTCCGCTCGGTGAAAAAAGCTGGCGCCCCGGCACAACCGAAAATATAAGTCGCTCAGGATTGCTGTTCCAGGCTCAGGAGTTGCTCTACCCTAATGCGCAGCTGGAGATCAGTCTCGTCCTGCCAGCAGAAATTGCCGGCTTGGCCGCCACAGAGGTCATCTGTCGCGGAGAAGTAGTCCGCTCTGTGGAAGCGCAAGGCCAAAGCGTGAACCCAGCGCTAGCCGCGAAGATTCTGCAATATCACTTCCAGCACGGAACCTATGTCGGCGAAGCGTAGACGATAGCTAGGGGAGTTCCCGTCGTCCAACGGAGCAAAGGCTCTGTGCTACCCACCACGTCATCAATTGGCGGTTACTTTCGATACCCCAGAACAGCTTGGACAATGGCCGCGCCGGTGTTACATTGCGGCCAGTACTTGTCGCATTAATTAGGCGTGCGTCAATTTGTGAGGGTACATGTCCCTGGTTGTGAAACTGGAAGATGATCTCGGCGAACGCAGCGAATGGGTGATGCTGCACGGAGTGGTTCCGGCCACCGGCCACGCGGATTTCATGCTGCTAAGCGGCATTGATCCGTTCGGCAAAACCGTATTCAATCACTTGCAGATGGAACCTTTTCTCGAGGAATGGGATCGCACGAGAGACCGCATTCGCGATGACAGCCAAAAAGACGCCTGGCAAAAAGTAAAAGAGATGGCGGAAACCTGCCGCGCCGATCGCGATCTGTATCTGCGCTTCGTTGGGAATTAATTCGCCAGGATGAATAAGCCGGAAATTCGCCTACCGAATCACATGGATCCTGACGCCCAATTTCAGCTTCATCCATGACCGATCGGCGGTATACACCGGCGCCTTAAGAGCGAGTGCAAGCGCCAAGCAGGCTCGATCACCCAATGACAGCCCTAATGCACGAGTCTGCGTAACCAGACTTCCTGCTGTTTTCGCGTGTTCATCCGTAAAAGACGAGGCCTCCCGAATAGAACTGAGAGTGTCTTCCCACGCTTCATCAGGTGCGCCACCAGCGCTTACAAGTTTGGCCTGCACTTCGGCGAGGTTAACTGTGCTGCAGGTCGCATCGCTCAACAGCTCCGGAGTCAGATTTTCAGCCCCAGGCTCATTGTTGAGCAGAACCAAGACCGCTGATGCATCGAGCACAACTCTACTCACTCTGGGCGGCCTCACGCCGTTCGGCAATGAGCTCATCCGCGAGGGATCGTCCGGATTTTATGTAGCGCCGGACGCGCCGCTGCGCGCGTTCCACGCGGTGCTTCACCGTGCTGATCCGCAATTCATCATCTTTGATCCGTAACACCACTTCATCCCCGGCATTGATCCCCAGTGCCTTGCGAAAGGAAGCCGGGATCACCACTCGTCCATTTTCATTAACCCGCAGGCGAGTTTCCGTATCCATTTGTCATACTCTCCACAAGATGACACGATTATATCATAATGTCATGAGTATTAAAATATGACAAATCAGGCTTGATCTGGATTCATCCGCTTGTCTCTTGACTGTTATTTCGACAGCGATTGAAGCGCCTCGCGGAACAGTATCTCAAAACTCTTTGGACCTTTAGCACTCCGCGCCACCAGCAGCGCTTTATCCGCCGCGGCTCGTTGATAGCCCAGATTGACCAATGCGGAAATTACATCCTCTTCCACCGGGCTTGCCGGCGTGGCACTCGCCTCGGAGGCTCCCGTCACTGCCGGCAACTTGTCGCGGAGTTCCAGCACCATGCGCTCGGCCGTCTTCTTACCGATTCCAGGAATACGTGTAAGCCGGACCAGATCGCCTCCTCGAATCGCGCCCACCATCTCATCCGCTGGCATGCCGCTCAGAATTGTGATCGCGAGCTTCGGGCCAATCCCACTCACTGTCAGCAACTTTTCGAACAGTTGCTTCTCAGCCAGGCGCAAAAATCCATAAAGACTCAACGCATCCTCTCGAACGTGCGTATGGATATGCAGTGCGACTTCAGCGCCCGCCAATGGCATTTCGGTAAACGTCGGAACGCTGATGGCAACGTCATAGCCAACCCCATGAGTTTCCACGATCGCCTGATTCGGATGTTTAGCCAGCAAGGTTCCGCGCAGATGAGCAATCATCGCAGGTATTGTACGGCTCGCCGGCTCCGCCGCTGCGCGAATAAAAATACACTTTTCCTTTCCTTTCCACAGGAAGTTTCTCCACTCCACAGTTTTTACACAACGCAGCTCCACTTTGCCGTTGCGTTAATTTCTCCACTCCCGCAAAGTGCCTACAGTCAAAAGCGTGAGACGTTCTGAATCTGTACCGAACAAAGGTTTAGCGTTGCCGGTGATTTTCGAGAGTGAGTCATCGGGGGAAATTCGACGCATGTCCAGTGCGCCGGTGCCCGGGCTTAACGGCCTCCTAAAATTCTTCTTCCAAGAAGGATCGAAGCGTTGAATCGTAACCCTGAAGCGCAAGCCTCAGGCGAGCATCGATGCATAACACTCTTCGGAGTGTGGTTGCGCGATGATCTTTCGCGAAAGTGAAAGACGGCAGTCAGAACGTCCGCGATAACAATGCGGCTTGGGTGGCTGGCCCGAGCCGCATTTGTTTTTTTTGACATCCCCCGCGTGCTTTCCTCCGTGAACCCCTGTGCCCTCTGCGGTCGGCCTTTGCCGACTCCCATCAGATATTTGCTTTTTATTCGCCCTATGGCATACTTCTCACCAAGCACCGAGTAGTGGAGACCGGAACTGTCGAAAATAAATTAATTGTGGACGCGTTTTCCATCGCCGTCCTCATGTTCGCACAGCCGGATTAAAGGTTACGATGCAACGCACTCACCTAAACATCGTGGCGACTTTAGAAACCAGCATCGGCCGTTTGCCGTCGAACATCGAAGCTGAGCGCTCCATTCTCGGAGCTGTCCTGCTCGACAATCATGCCTTCAACGATGCCGCCGAGCATCTGAAGCCTGAAGATTTCTCCATCGATTCGCACCGTCGCATCTACTCGCGCATGATGGACCTGGCCGAGTCGTCACGGCCCATCGACATCATCACGCTGGTCGAAGAACTAGATCAAAAGAAAGATCTGCAGGCCGTAGGCGATGTAGGCTACATTTCTGGCCTGCTTGATGGCGTCCCCGACCGCCCGTCGATCGAACATTACGTCAGAATTGTTCGCGACAAATCTATTCTCCGTGGATTGATCAGCGTCGCGAATGCCGCTATCGCCAGAGCCAGCGAGCAAGCCGATCCGGCTGACGAAATTCTCAACGAAGCTGAGGCCGCCGTCTTCCAGCTCTCAGAGAAGCGCATTGGCAGAGGTTTTCAGGGCATCAAGGAGATTGTCCGCAACTCTTTTGGATCGGTCGATGCTCTGCTGCAACGCGGACAGCGCATCACCGGGCTCGCCACGCATTACAGCGATCTCGACGAGATGACTAGCGGCTTCCAGAAGGCCGATCTGGTGATTATTGCGGCTCGTCCGTCCATGGGCAAGACTGCGTTCGCCATGAACATCGCTGAGAACGCCGCCATCGACGATGGCAAGGTCGTCGGCGTCTTCTCGCTCGAAATGTCGAGCGAGGCCTTGCTGCAACGGCTGCTGTGTTCTCGCGCCATTGTAGATGCACAGAAGCTGCGTACCGGTTCGCTTTGGGGCGACGACATGAAGAAAATCGTTCGCGCCATGGAGGAGCTCTCTAACGCGCCAATCTTCATCGACGACACGCCGGGCATTTCTCTAAGCGAGATGAGAGCCAAGGCGCGCCGCCTGAAGCAATCGCAGGGACGCCTCGATCTCCTCGTAGTCGACTATCTTCAACTCATGTCCGGAGGCAGCAAGCGTTTCGAAAACCGCACCCAGGAAGTCTCCTCAATCTCGCGCGGACTGAAAGCCATTGCCAAAGAGCTCGGCGTGCCCGTCGTGGCTTTGTCGCAGCTCAGCCGTGCTCCCGAAAGTCGCGGAGGTGATCATCGTCCGCAGCTCTCCGACCTGCGTGAATCGGGCTCTATCGAGCAGGATGCCGACCTGGTTATGTTCATCTTCCGCGAAGAGGTCTATAAGCAGGACGACCTCGACCTCAAAGGGCGTGCCGAAATCATCATTGCCAAGCAGCGGAATGGCCCCATCGGCAAGTTCAATCTCGCCTTCCTGCATAATTCGACGCGTTTCGCGAATATGCTCGAGGGCAACAACGAACCGAGTGAATAGGGAACGCCTCTCTTGAGAAATCCGCCACGGCAGTGGTAAGAGCCTGCTCTCATCCATGGTGCCTATCCGCGGTAGTAGAACCCGACCCCGAGACACCTCCACCCTGTGGAAAAGTTTGTGGATGCGAAGGATAGGTTTCAGAATCAGGTGTTACCGACCATCCGGTTGAGAGATTTCGGCATCGCCGTGGCGTTTCTAAAGCTATGTTTCTAAGTTGGTTAACTCTCGGGCAGAGATCAATCGGGAGAACCGCTTGCGAATCAGTACTTTCGTCACAAAAAGTGAGATTTGCACATAATCCAAAAGGTTGTAGCTGCATCGGCTGCGCGACGCGGGCTTTCCTCAGTCGTCAAATGACGGGCAGACTGGGGGTTACGACGTGCTCCGGGTCCTTATGGAGCTACAAAAAGTCCGGTGAGGGTGAATCATCCAATGTCGTAACGCAAATAATTTCATCTTGACCCGGTCTATACACAGAGGACAGAATACTCGACTGTTCACCCGCTGGCGAATTCCTAAACCCTCCCCGAAGAAAAACGACCGGCGACAATGTTTTTAAGTTGCAGCTCCTAGGTAACTTTAAGAATTTCAATAAACACAATACAAGTGGAGGAAAAATGCGATTTTGTAAAAAGACTACCAACAGGACTATATGCAATTTAGCTGTCTCCGGAGTTGCCATCTTGATATTCAGTACGATGGCCGCGGTCGGTTCAGCCTCCGCCGCAACTTGCACTAATGCCACCTTCAAAGGCGTTTACGGATTTTTCACCAGTGGATTCGACAGTTCCAAACCCGTGGCGAACATGGGCCAAGTTACCTCCGCCGGAACCGGAACCATCACGGGAACGATCACGCACAGCTTAGACGGAACCGTGGAAACTGCCGCGATTTCAGGCACCTACGCTTTTGCCAAAGGCTGTACAGGCACCCTTACCTACAAAGAGGGCTCCGCCACCTATAACTACAGCTTCACTCTCGATAACAGCAACAAGGCTGTGCAGGCGATCGAGACGGACTCTGGTACAACGATCGTTGGCTTCATACAGCCGTTGGATACGGCCACTTGTGGTCTGAGCGGCACGTCAAAAACTTATGCCTTCAGTGCTTTCGGAGCCGACAATGGCGAAGCCGTCGGTTACGTTGGGCAACTAGTGTTGAACGGCAAGGGATCAGTCACCGGCACGATCAATGTCAGCACGAAAGGAACAATCGACACGGCGGTTCCTGTCACCGGCAGCTACACCCAAGCATCCAGCTGCATCGGAACACTCACCATCGCACCGACGGGGTTTGCCACAATGGATTTTGCGACATACGCAGTCAACGAAAACAAAGAACTGCTGATGGCGGAGACCAACAGCGGCGCAACCGTTGGCGGAAACATTCAATAGCCGAGCAAGATTTCAGATTTTAGGGCGAAATCAAGGGTGGGCGTGCCCACCCTTTTTGTCACAAAGATAATGACTCGCGAGAAAGAAGAAACCGTGAAACCAATCGCGCTTACGGTCGGTTAGGAATTGATGCCATGCATTCCACATGCCCACTCGCACCGTCGGCAGTTTTTTCTGTCGAGAAGTGAAATCCCAGTTGGCTCCGAACTCTGGCCGGAGTTCCATTGACCAGGTAAGCGTGAAAACGGAATGTTTGCAGGGAATCTTTGCTGGCGGCTACGAGCAGTGGGTCGCCTTCGACCAGTGCGATGGATGCGAGCTTTCCGGCTTCATCGACTTCAACCTTGAACACCACGTTGCCTTGAACTCCCTTCTTCATCGCTTCGTCGGGATATATGGGCATCGTCTTGTGTTCGACCAATCCAAGCATTACTCCGGTCGAAACGCGAACAGCTTCCGGACGGGAGGGCTGAGCTTGTCTGGCAGGAACGTCCGATGGAGCTGGAGAGCTAGATTGAGCGAACGTAATTGCTGTGCAAGCCGCAACTAATATGGCGATCGTTCTGACGTGTGACATATAACCTCCGCCGGTGCTTGTTCGCAAGATGCGTTAATTGCTGCCCTCGCCCACCTTCAACACCGCCAGAAAAGCTTCCTGAGGAATATCGACGCGACCGATGCGCTTCATCCGCTTCTTACCTTCTTTTTGTTTCTCCAGCAATTTGCGTTTGCGCGAAATATCGCCGCCGTAGCACTTGGCAATCACGTTCTTGCGGATCGCGGGTACAGTCTCACGAGCAATGATCTTGGCCCCAATGGCCGCCTGAATCGCGACTTCAAACATCTGCCGAGGAATCAGTTCCTTCATCTTCGCGGCCAGCAGCCGCCCGCGATCATAAGCAAAGTCGCGATGAATGATGGTGGACAACGCATCCACCGGCTCGCCCGCCACCATGATGTCGAGCTTGGCCATGGGCGAGGTCCAGTTGCCCGAAAGGTGATAGTCGAGCGAAGCATATCCGCGCGACACGGACTTAAGCCGATCGTAAAAATCGAGCACAATCTCATTCAGGGGCAACTCATACTGCAGCATGACCCGCGAGGCGCTGACATATTCAAAACTCTTCTGCTTCCCGCGCTTCTCCTCGACCAGCTTTAGGATGCCGCCGACATATTCTTCGTTGGTCAAAATCACGGCCAGAATCACCGGCTCTTCCACTTTGGCAATCTCGCTCACGTCGGGCCAGCGCGACGGATTATCGACCTCGATCACTGAGCCGTCGGTTTTCGTAATCTGATAGCGCACTCCCGGAGCCGTCGTGATCAGGTCAAGATTGTATTCCCGCTCCAGACGCTCTTGGATAATCTCCATGTGCAGGAGCCCTAGAAAGCCGCATCGGAAGCCGAATCCAAGCGCCACGGAACTCTCTGGCTCAAAGAAGAACGACGAATCGTTCAGCTTCAATTTTTCCAACGCCTCGCGCAGCTGGGTATGTTCGTGCGCATCCACGGTGTATAGTCCGGCAAAAACCATGGGCTTGATTTCTTCAAATCCTGGCAAGGGCTCGATCGCCGGCCGGTCATCGTCGGTGATGGTGTCGCCGATCTTCGTATCGGCAACATTCTTGATATTCGCGATTATGAATCCAACTTCACCCGCAACCAGTTCGTCAACTTCCGCTGGTTTAGGCGTAAGAACGCCCAAAGTTTCCACCTGAAAGACGCGACCGTTCGACCATAAGCGGATCTTCTGCCCCTTGTGCAACCGTCCCTCGAACACGCGTGCCAGAACCACAACACCACGATAAGGATCGAACCAGGAATCAAACAAGAGTGCCTGAAGATGGCGCTCCGGCGAGCCTTTCGGCGGCGGAACGCGCTTCACGATTGCCTCTAGCACATCCGGCACACCCTGTCCCGTCTTAGCGCTGATCAGTAACGCGTCCGACGCATCCAGCCCGACCGCACTCTCAATCATTTCCTTAGTGCGCGGAATATCGGCGCTCTGTAGGTCGATCTTGTTGATTACCGGAATAATTTCTAGCCCGTGATTAATTGCCAGGTATGAGTTCGCCAGCGTCTGCGCTTCTACGCCCTGCGAAGCATCGACCACCAATAGCGCGCCCTCGCACGCCGCCAGCGAACGCGAAACCTCATAAGAGAAATCGACGTGTCCAGGAGTATCGATCAGGTTGAGTTGATAAATCTGCCCATCGGACGCCGGATACAACATGCGTACGGCATGGGCCTTGATGGTGATCCCGCGCTCCCGCTCCAAGTCCATGGAATCCAGAACCTGCGCCTGCATTTCGCGCATGGCCAGCGACCCGGTCAGCTCCAGCAGCCGGTCGGCCAACGTGGATTTCCCATGATCAATATGCGCAATAATCGCAAAATTGCGGATGCGAGAGGCTTCCATGAAGATACTAAGATTCTATCAGGGTGTGTCACAGGCGATTTTGTGGCGTGGACGCTCTTGGCCGCGATTTTCGGGCGGCATCTCTTAGCAAAAAGTTTTATACCTTGCACAACAATGCGCAGCAATCATTGAAGAGAGATACCTTTCCCATGCTCTACCAAACAATCTGCTCCAATCGGCGCATGCCCAGTGCCTTTCGCGCCGCTGTAGCGATCACGCGCTTCTCCTCCGCTCCGTAATCATCCGAGATCACGTTATTGGGATTGCACGGGTCCACGACCAGTGCCTGAGTGAAATCATCCGCCAGATAACGAAGTACCCGCCGGACGTTACCCTCCAGTCCTAGACCGTCCGGCCCGAGCCGCGTGCTTCTTAGGCCGCGCAGGCATTTGATCACCGTAAGCTCCAGGTAGAATGAAGAGAAATTCAATCGTTGTCGTTCCCGCCAGATCTTCAGTGCCCGAATTTCCTGTGTCCGTCCCGATCCCTTGATCAACCGAATATGTTCTGCGACATTTGTTTGGACCCAATTATCTTTCTTTCGCCAATAGAGTGTGTGATCACCTTCTGGAGGGTATGAGGATGATTCGGGTAATCCTGCCCTGCTTCGAATGTCTTTCGAGAACGGCGACTCTGGGGCACTTCCGCCAGAAGGACGAAGCCGCCCAGGAACTACGTCGATCGCAATCCCACGCCTTTCCAATCGCAGCGAAACATTCTGTGCCTGTGGACGCAAGCCACGACGCGCCAGCCAATGAAACAACTCCCAGAAAATGTCCTTTATGCTCTGTCCTTGGATATCATTCAAAGAGACAAACACGTCTACATCCGTCCCCAAGCAAGTGGCCGTCTTTTTCGCATAAGACCCCGACAAGCAGATACCCACCAGATGCGGCCCCGCCCACTCCTGCAAAACCGGAAACAGATTCCGCGCCGCCTCAACCGCTTCCGGCCCTATCTCATACGCCTCCAGTCTCCGCAACAAATACTCCGACCCAAAATCCCGAACCAATCCGAATCCCGCATTCATGCACCAATTGTTGTGCAACCAGAATTTGAACGCGGTGACGGGTGAACAATGAATTTGTGATGAATATCTGGGGGGAGTGTAAAGGCGATATTTGGCGGGAGCCGGAGGAGCCGGCATGAAAAAATATCAGATCGAGCAAACGGTCGTAGGCAATAAAAAAGTGGGCGCGATCGCTCGCGCCCACTTCTGAAATCTGACCTCTACCCTAATCCCTTACTCCATCCATAAACGCTCGCAACTTCCGCGACCGCGATGGATGCCGCAATTTTCTCAACGCTTTGGCCTCAATCTGCCGGATGCGTTCGCGTGTGACCGCAAACGATTGTCCGACTTCTTCCAGCGTGTGCTCTGAACCGTCTTCCAGCCCAAAGCGCATCTTTATGACCTTCTCTTCGCGCGGTGTCAGCGTACGCAGCACCTGCGAAGTTTGGTCTTTGAGGTTGACGTTGATAACAGCTTCGGCCGGAGAAACCACTGCCCGGTCTTCGATGAAATCGCCCAAGTGCGAATCTTCCTCTTCGCCAATCGGCGTTTCAAGGGAGATCGGCTCTTGCGCAATCTTCAGCACTTTCCGAACCTTCGCCACCGGAATATCCATCCGCTTAGCGATTTCTTCCGAAGTAGGTTCGCGTCCCAGTTCCTGCACCAGTTGCCGCGACGTGCGGATCAGCTTGTTGATCGTTTCGATCATGTGTACGGGGATACGAATCGTACGCGCCTGATCAGCAATGGCACGAGTAATTGCCTGCCGAATCCACCACGTGGCATAAGTCGAAAACTTATACCCGCGGCGATATTCGAACTTGTCGACCGCTTTCATCAGGCCGATGTTGCCTTCCTGAATCAGGTCGAGGAACTGCAATCCGCGATTGGTATATTTTTTCGCAATCGAGACCACCAGCCTCAAGTTCGCTTCGATGAGTTCTCGCTTGGCGTGCTCCGCGTCCATGTCGCCCTGGATGATCTCGCGCTGTGTGCGCTTGAGCTCCTGGAACAACAGGCCCGCTTCCACTTCAAGCTTTTCGAGCTCTCCGCGGACCGCGCGCGACTGCTTCTTGTATTCTTTCTTCTGCTCTTCGCTGCGCGTCGCCTCAGCCCGTTTCTCCAGATTCTGAATCTGCCGGTCGAGCGAGCGCATCCCGTCAACCGTGCGATTTACCCGGTCGATCAGGCGTTTGCGTTCGTTGTTGGTGAAGCCCAGCTTCCGCACCGCGATCGAAGTGCGCACAATCGCGTGTGCCAGCTGAAAGCGATACCGCCGATGATCGCGCGGCCTCTTCTTGAGGTTCACCGCCACCAGTTTTTCCTGGAGCGGAGCCACTTTCTTGTAAAGTTTGTCCAGCGCGTAGATCTTGTCAAGGAATGCTTTTAGACGCTTCTCGACAATCTCTTCCGTGATCTCCTCTTCGTCGAACGTCACCAGCTCTTTAATCGAGCGGACGCCCTTCTCGAGGTCCTCGCCCAAAGCGAGGAGTTCACGAATAACAATCGGCGACCGCGAGAGCGCCTTAAGCACGCGGTTTTGTCCTCGCTCGATTCGCTTGGCGATTTCAACTTCGCCTTCGCGGGTGAGCAATGGAACAGTTCCCATCTCGCGCAAATACATGCGGACGGGGTCGTTGGTTTTTTCCAGAGCGCCCGGGGTGAGGTCGAGTTCGACATCTTCGGACGCATCATCAACTTCCTCGAATTTTTTTTCCAGATCGGTCGTCGGCCCTTTCGAGCTTTCGAGTACATCAATTCCTTGGGTTCCGATCGTGGTTAGCAGATCTTCCAGGTCTTCAGGAGAGTGCACATCGTGCGGGATAAGGTCGTTGACCTGATCATAGGTCAGATATCCCTTCTCTTTGCCTGCGTCGATCAGCTTTTTTATGTCGTCGTACTTGTCATCAAGTGCCAAATCAGATTATCCTCAAGTCGTTCGCCGGTTAGCGAACGCCATTATTCAGCGGTGGGAGTTGTTACGGAGTTGTGCGCGCGGCGCACAAACTTCAGAAGTATAGCACGCCGATTACTCTTCATGTCGGCGCGATGCGAGTTTCGCGCCCTCTTACCGTTTGCGCCCAGCTGCCCGTATCTCTTTTTCCGCTAAGTCTTTAGATGACGCTCGCGCCGATTTCGTTCCAAACTCTGCTCAAATTCAGGACGCCTTACTGTCGGTTTCTCCGAGTCCTGGATCCATTAAAGCCCGCTTCAAACGGACCATTTCCTGCAAAAGAGCGTGTTTTTCGCCCTTTGAGCCCCCTGAACGCTCCTGCTCCAATGTGCGCTGCACCTCCTCCAGCCGACGACGCAGGTAAATCCTCCGCAAAGCACGCACCGCGCCCTCTACGGTCTCTGGCGTCAGCTCTTCTTCTTCCGACATCAGTATCGCCGCTAGCAGCCGGCGATCTTCTTCCGTCTTAGGAAGCTCCATAACGTCCGCCGTCTCAGTCCCAGCCGCCAACAGGGCCTCGATTAACGACTGCGCGGTCAAGCCTTCATACAAATGCTCCGATTGCAGCGCATACTGCGCCTGACGCGCCGGATCAAATTCCTCGTCGGTTCCTTCTCGGCTTGAAGTTCTCGTCGCGCTGGCCTGCATCTGTGTGGCTGACGCAAGTGCTCGGATGAGAACTCGCTCGGCCCCCGTGATCTGCGCCTCCGCCGGGGCTTTCACGTGTGTCGCCGCGCGTGAGGTCGCCGCGTGCTTCAACTCCTGCCGCAGGACGGCCGAATCAATTCCCAGCTTCTGCGAAATCTCCATAGCGAGCTCGTCGCGAACGATACGGCTCGGAACCTTTTGAATGTGTGGCAGCAGATGGTTGACAGCCTTAACCTTGCTCTCCGAATTCCGCACCGGAAACATGGCTCGAGCCCGATCAATCAGATAGTCGAAATACTTTTGCGAAGCCTTGAGCGCCGCGCCGTAAGCGTCCTTGCCTTTGCGGCGGATGAACAGATCAGGGTCGAATCCCGTCTCCAGCGTCACCACTCTGATCTCGAATTCTTCTTCCACTAACAGCCCTAAAGTACGTTCGGTGGCGCGGGCTCCGGCAGTATCGGGATCGAAGTTCACCACCACTTTCTTCGAAAATCGCCCCAGCAATTTTGCCTGCAGCTCCGTAAACGCGGTGCCAGAACTGGCAATCACATTGTGGAAACCCGCGGCATACACCGAAATGCAATCCATCTGTCCTTCTACAAGAATCGAGTATTCCAGCTTGCGGATCGCTTCTTTGGCATTATCCAGATTGAAAAGTACGCGCGACTTCGAGTAAATCGCCGTCTCCGGAGAATTCAGATATTTCGGGCCTGCTTTTTCATCGGTAGAGAGAGTCCGTCCGGTGAAGGCAATTACCTTGCCTTGGTCGTTAGCGATAGGAAACATGACTCGATTGCGAAACTTGGAATAGATGGCCGCCGTTTGCTGGCCAGTCTGAGGCTTTTCCTGATGGCTGATGGCTGACGGCTGAGACCTGCCTTCCTTCCAGGAAAACAGCCCGCTCTCCCGCAACAACTCCTCATCAAACTCTCGTCGCAAAGCATCGCGAAGCAAAAATCCGGAATCCGGCGCGTAGCCGATCCGAAAACGCGTAATCGTCTCCGAATCCAAGCCGCGACTCTTCAGATATTCGCGGGCGTTGGCACCTTCAGGCCGTCGCAGACACTCCTGAAAAAACTGCGTGGCGCGCACATGCACATCGAGCAAAGCCATGCGAACCTGCGCATCGCGCGCTTCTGCCGGACTGGAGAAGCTGATCTTCGGCATCGGCACACCCAGCTTTTGTGCAATCAGCCGGACAGCTTCCGGGAAGGTGATGTTTTCGACCTTCTGCACAAAAGTGAAGACGTCACCCGACTCTCCGCAACCGAAGCAATGAAAGAACTGCCGCGTGGCGTGTACCGAAAACGAAGGCGTCTTCTCATTATGAAAAGGACACAACCCCGAGAAATTCTGCGCCCCAGCTTTCTTCAACTTGACGTAATCGCCAACAATGCGGACGATATCCGCCTGCTGCTTAAGAGACTCTTTGAAGTTGTCAGAAGAAGGCGAAGTCATCGAGGGCGCACGCAGGTCCCACAGTGATTATGAGGGCTGGAAGAACTGAGGGGAATGAGCATTAGTGGGATTATTGTGGGAAATGTGTGGAAGACACGGATAATCGGTTGAAGACTAGGCCAATTTGGCGAGGCCAAAACTGAGCGGCAGGCTCTGATGAGACTTGCCACATATGGCGCACTTGAAGCTTTGGGTCATACCCGTAACTCCACCACTGTTGCCCCGCCACCACCCTCATTGGATGGCGGTTCTGTCACCGACTCCACATGCGGATGCTTCTGCAAATACTGACGCAGCGCTTTTCGGAGGATGCCCATCCCGCTGCCATGCACGATTCGCACGCGGGGCATTCCAGCGAGGAAGGCGCGATCGACGAATCTCTCAACCTCGCTAGTGGCTTCGTCCACAGTGCGGCCAATTACGTTAATTTCGGTAGGCGTGTTGAGGTCGCTGGTTTCGTTTTGCAAGGAGACAGTAATACCTCGAGCTCGTGCGGCTTCTACCGGAGTAGCTTGCGGATTCGCTCTTGCCGGGGAACTCGATAGAACTTCCGCGATGTCTTCTCGGGCGATGCGCATCTTCATCGAACCAATTTCGACGTCGAAGTGATTGTCCCCAATTTTCTTTTTGACGACTGCAGCTCGGCCCAGGGATTTTAATTTGACACTATCACCTTCACTCACGTGCTTCACCAGACTGGGCTGGGCGTTTGGATCTCCGCGATCGGCGCCGGTAGCGTGGGCAACCACCGTGGAATCGAACTGCTCGCGAAATTCGCGACGCATTTTCGCGATTCGGCGTTCGGCGTCTTTGGATAATTTTTGCGCCGCCGCTCGGTCCTGCACCGCATTTACAGTCTCACGAGCCTGGTACTCAAAGTCGCGGAATAGGGACTCAAGCTTGCCCTCCATCTCACGAATTTTAGATTGCTGCTCCTTGCGGCCCTCTTTGGCCAGGGTTGCCTTTTCTTTTTCTAGCTCTAGTTCTCGGGCTTGCAGTTTGGACCGCTCCTGCTCCAGATTGCGCAGGTCTTCATGCAGGCGATCGAGGAAGCGGGCGATATCTTTTGTTTGCGAGCCCAGTCGCGCTCTGGCGAATTCGATAATCGCGGGATTGAGTCCCAACCGTTGCGCGATGTTGATTCCCGCCGAAGCTCCGGGAACCCCAATCTTGAGTTCGTAAGTCGGCTGCAAGGTGGATTCATTGAAACCAACAGATGCATTGATCACGCCATCGGTATTAGCCCCATAAACTTTTAGCGAAGTGTGATGGGTGCTGATGACGATCATGCATCCGATCTGGCGAAAGTGTTCGGCGATGGCGACAGCGAGCGCCGCTCCCTCTTCAGGGTCAGTTGCAGAACCGAGCTCATCTAGCAGAACAAGCGAATTTTTAGTGGCCGTTTGCGAAATGAAATCTATGTTGGTTACATGAGCCGAAAAGGTAGACAGATTCTGCTCGATCGATTGATAGTCGCCAACGTCAGCCAGAATAGCGTCAAATACCGGCATCTCGGCCCGATCAGCCGGAACGGGCATTCCGGATTGCGCCATCAGCGCCAGCAGGCCCAAAGTTTTCAGGGAGACGGTCTTGCCTCCCGTGTTCGGTCCTGTGATCACTAGCTGACGATGATCGCCTTCCAACTCGATCGTGATCGGAACCACCTTCGCATTTTTTTGTTTTAAATTGCGCTCCAGTAAAGGATGTCTCGCACGATGGAGAAGTAGACTCGCGGTTGTAAGCGTAACCGCGACGCAGTTGTAGTCTTCCGCGAATCGCGCTTTAGCGAATTGCAGTTCGAGATCGGCTAGGACTTCCGCTGCGGTTTGAATAGGCTCGGCATTTTCTCCAATTTGACGGGTCATCTCCAGCAAAACTCTATGGATCTCAGCTTGCTCTTCATCCAGCAGGCGGACCAATTCATTATTTTGTTCTATGGTTTCGAGCGGTTCTACAAAGACGGTTTGCCCGCTGGAACTGGCCCCATGAACAACTCCCTGCACTCGCCGCTTCTGTTCCACCTTTACAGGGATAACGAAACGCTCACCCCGTATAGTAATGAGCTCGTCTTGTACGGTCCCGCCTTCGGCGAGCTTGCGGAGATAGCCTCGTAACGATTCCTGAATTTGACGCTTTTGTTTTTCTATTTCACGGCGAATGCGGTTGAGCTCTGGAGAGGCTTTGTCGTCTAGCGTGCCGTCTGGCAGAATTTTGTTGTGAAAATGGCGGAGAAAGCTGGAGAAATCCTGAATGGCAGAGGATAGAGCTTCAACAGCAGTCCAATCGCTGCGCATGGCGGCTGGCGGCTGACTTACGATTTCACGCCATTCGGAGGCTCGATCGGCGATCAGAACGATGTCTCGGATTTCGGTGGTTTCGAGAGCAGCTCCGGTTATCCGGGATTTCTCGATCAGCGTTTTGACCTCAGGCAAGCCAGCAAATTCGAAACGTCCACCAACTCGCCGGTATTCACGAATTTCCGTAGTGAGTTGTTGCTGCGTTTCGATCCACCCTTGGTCTAGAGACGGGACAAGTTCGGCGATACGGCTTTGGCCTAACGGCGACGAGGCGTAACCGGCTAATACTTCGCGCAAAGATTGGAACTCCAGCAGGCGCGAACTGCTATGGGTTACCGGATTCGGAACGAAAGGCATGCGGTTTTTTTGCTGTGTTTCATGTTACAACGCTACCGAAATTTCGGCGTCCAAGCATGATCAGGAGCAGGCCTGCGGTGTAGAATCTGCTGTGTAGAATGAAGGTCACCGGATCACTGCCAGGTGGCCTTGGCATATGGCCCTGTAGCTCAATTGGATAGAGCATCAGTCTTCGGAACTGAGGGTTGGGGGTTCGAGCCCCTCCGGGGTCACCAGTTTAACCTGTCGAAAATTCTCCCGGAAGCTCTCTAGCACCTGCACTCTGGTTACTTGCCGCCCGTCCGTGTTCGCGGTGCAATAACACTGCGGAGCGAATATGGGGCGTGCTTTTGGATTTCTCGGAACGGTCATCACCTTAGCAATCGGAATGTACATTTATTCCTTGCAGGTCAAGACACTCACTCCGGGCGCCGGCAGCGGCAATCCTGAAGAAGCCGCGACCATTACCGGCGTGAAAAATGACCTGATCGGAATCGCGAATGCCGAGCGCGGATACCTTGCTTCGCAGGGGAAGTACGCTTCGCTGGGCGAACTCACTGCCGGAAACTATCTCACCATCAAAGGTGAGCGGCCACCTTACGTTTATGACGTCGAGGTTACGGACAGTAGTTTTCGAGCCACCGCCACGCGCACTACTAAAGGCGCTCCGGCGCAGTTGTGGATTACGGAGAATATGCAGGTGCAAGCTTCGGACTGAGGGTTTCGTGCGTGCGATGCACCGCGGGTCAGGTTTTTTTCCAGTCGGTCAGTGACATTAACTCGTCCATAATTTCCTGCAATCTCTGCAATCGACGTTCCTGATCGGAGGCTCCAATCATTTTTTTGCCACCTTGCAGGTACAGGCGATTGGCTTCGCTGATCTCGGCGATTTCTTCTCGCAACTTCCCAACGCGTTCTTTGACAGACTGCGGCATAAGGATAGGCTAGCAGAGCATTCCATACCTGGGAAGTTTTTCGCGGAGTAATAGGGTTAATAATTGCGAGTCAGAGAATCCGGAGATTGAATCCGGCCGTTTGCTCCTGCTCCCTGCAGCGCTATATATTTGCTGAGTAGCGTTTTCACTTCTGCGTTGACAGATATGTTCACTGACTTCATTGCCACTGACCGCTGGACTAAAAAACAAGTCCACTGCCTTTATCAGGCGTTGATCGTTGCCATCGCCACCCGCCACGCCGACGCCGTCGACATTAAATTTTTGGTCGATGGACGCCCGGTTTGGGTTGCTCTTCCGCACCCGGCGTGGGTGGAATACAAGAGGCGCACCGGGAAACTCATTACCGACCCCTTGGCAAAGGAAATCGCCGGCCATTTTTTGAAAACGGCGCTGGAGACGGGCGAAGGTCTCGGTCGCGAAATGTATTCACTGACCGTTGAGGAGACACTCAAGCACTTGGAAGGCGTCGTCGCCCAAGTCGAGCCGGCCGCGGTTGCCACTCGCTAGCAGCCTGAACCCTTGTTTCTAGAAGGAGTCCCTGCCGGTAACATCATTGCCTGCTGGAAAGACCCCTCGAAATGAGGGACAATAGATAGCAGCCCTGTGCCCTGGCGGGCAAAATCCCCCGCAGCCTCGCGTTTCTAACCGTGGATACCATTGAATGGCACGGTGCGGGATTGTGCGGTCAGTTGTTTGGAGAGCGCATCTTTATGTCCAGTCTAACCTCCGATATGGAAACCCTGATTGAAAATAAAGCTGAAATTAAACATCCCCGGCTGACGGCCTGGGTGGAAGAAGTTGCCCAGCTCTGCAAACCGGACCGAGTGCAGTGGTGCGATGGCTCGCCCGAGGAATATCAGGCCATGTTGCAACTCATGGTGTTGACCGGCAGTGCCATCCGGACCGCTGACAGCAAGCGGCCTAACAGCATCTTGGTGCGGTCGAGTCCGGGAGACGTGGCGCGCGTCGAAGATCGCACGTTCATCTGTGCGCGGACGCAAGACGACGCCGGTCCTACCAACAATTGGGAAGATCCGGCGAAGATGAAGCAGAAGCTGCGGGGATTGTTCGCGGGTGCCATGACTGGGCGCACCATGTATGTCATCCCTTACAGCATGGGCCCCATCGGATCGCCGATTGCAAAGATTGGCGTCGAGATCACTGATTCGCCTTACGTCGTGGCTAGCATGCATATCATGGCTCGCGTCGGCAAACGCGTGCTGGAAGTGCTGGGCAGCGATGGAGATTTTGTTCGCGGAATGCATTCGGTCGGTTCTCCACTAGCGGCTACCCAAGCAGATTCGACTTGGCCCAACAATGCGCAAGAAAAATATATTTGCCATTTTCCGGAGACGCGTGAGATTTGGTCCTTTGGCTCCGGCTACGGCGGCAATGCGCTACTAGGCAAAAAGTGTCACGCTCTGCGAATTGCTTCCGTGCAAGCCCGCGATGAAGGCTGGATGGCGGAGCACATGCTCATCCTGAAAATGACCAGCCCCGCTGGCGAAGCCAAGTACTTTACCGGAGCATTTCCCTCAGCATGCGGCAAGACGAACCTTTCCATGATGATCCCGACTATTCCGGGATGGAAAATTGAGACCATTGGCGACGACATTGCGTGGATGAAGTTTGGCGCTGATGGCCGGCTTTACGCGATCAATCCAGAGTTCGGTTTCTTCGGCGTGGCTCCAGGAACGAGCATGAAATCGAACCGAAACGCCATGCTCATGTCGATGAAGAATTCCATCTTCACCAATTGCGCGATGACGCCCGACGGCGATATCTGGTGGGAGGGTATGACCGACGAAAAGCCTGCGGAATTAGTCGATTGGCTGCGTCGTTCGTGGACTCCGGACTCTTCTCGCAACGCCGCTCATCCGAATTCGCGGTTTACCTGTCCAGCAAGCCAGTGCCCTGTGATTGCTCCAGAGTGGCAGGATCCCAAGGGTGTGCCGATTGACGCCATACTTTTTGGTGGACGACGCGCAACCATCGTTCCGCTGGTGACGGAATCTTTCAACTGGCAGCATGGAACCTTCTTAGGTGCGACCGTGAGCAGTGAAACTACTGCCGCCACTACCGGCAAGGTTGGAGAACTTCGGCGTGATCCGATGGCGATGCTGCCCTTTTGCGGTTATCACATGGGAGATTACTTCGCTCACTATTTGAAGATCGGGGCCCGGCCGGGCGGGAAACTACCCAAGATCTTTTATGTGAATTGGTTCCGCGCCGGGGATGACGGAAAATTTCTCTGGCCTGGATACGGCGAGAACAGCCGGGTGTTGAAATGGATTTTCGAACGCTGCGATGAGAAAGTACGCGCTGTCGATACGCCAATTGGGCGCCTTCCCGAGGCAGCGGACCTCGATACCAAAGGCCTTGATCTTGCGCCTGCGGATATTGACAGATTGCTCGACGTAGATGTGAAGGGCTGGCTTGCCGAAATACCTCTGATCCGGCAGTACTTCGCCAAATTCGGGAGCCACTTACCCGAGGGCTTAAATCGCGAAGTCGATGACCTGGAAGCGCGGCTGCAGAAGGCAACGAAGTAGGTATGTTTGCCCGGAAAGTCCGCGTGGAATATCAGCACGACGGGCAACTCCAACTTTGTCCACTAAAATGGCTGGACAATTTCAGCATGCGCAACTTCACCAATGCTTCGGTCTTTGATGACACGCTACCGGTGGCAGACGGGCAGATGGAAATTGGGACGCATGTTCCACTCGATCAGCTGCGGGATGCAATGGAAGACTGGTTTCGTCGGAAGAGCTATCTACCTAAAGATGCGGTGCTGGTATTGACGCTGAGCTAACACTGTTTCGGTTTTGACGGATGGGGCCCCCGTCTCCTCTGTTCTAGTTTGCGCCGCCGAAGCTGGTGGCTCTCTCCATTTTTAGCAGGCGGGCGAATAAACGCACGATCATGCCATCGAAGCGGGTGCCGCTCTGTTTTCCCAACTCCGCCATGGCTTGCTCGTCGGTTTTGGGCGGAGCGAACGAGCGATCGCTAGTCATGTTCACGTAGGCGTCGGCAACGGCGACGATGCGGCCATAGAGTGGGATGTCCTCACCCTTTAGTCCCCTGGGATAGCCGTTGCCGTCGAAGGCCTCATGATGCGATTCGATAGCCTCTGCAACGCGCTCGATGTCAGGAATCGCGCGTAAGACCTCTGCCCCAACTAACGGGTGTTTCTTGATTACAGCGAATTCATCTTCTGTCAGAGCGCCCGCCTTGTTCAGGACCCGATCGGGAACGAAGAGCTTGCCTACGTCGTGCACCCTTCCTGCGAAGGTGAGGTCTTCCACCTCGTGCGCCGCGAGGTTGAGCCCACGCGCGATCATGCCCGTGTAGTGGCTGCACTGCTCGCCATGTCCGGCAGCGTTGTGTTCTCGGAGTTCGGCGGCTCGCGACAAGGCCTCGACGGCCTCTTTGATTGCCTTCCGATCTTTGTCGTCCTCGCCGTCGCGTCCACACAGCTTGCGTAGCGTAGTGACGAGTTCTTCGAGATGCTCAGGTCCGTTATGCTCGCGCTGGAGAAAGCCTTCGATGTAACCGGAGACTAGCTGGCGCTGCACCGCCGAACCTTCGCCGAATGCATCTGAAGTGGAAACCTGATTACCACCCGCGTGCTTCGCCACGTACATGCCAGCGTCCGCTACTCGAATCAAATCCTCCATCGAGAATCCGTGAACCGGGAAACTGGCCACGCCGAAGCTGCCAGTGATGTGGTGCTCTTCCAGCATGGGATCGGTGGCCACCCAGAGGCGCAATCTTTCCGCCAGCACTTGTGCCTGCTCGATTCCAGTCTCGGGCATTAGAATGATGAACTCATCTCCACCATAGCGGGCTACAACATTCGACTGGCGGCACTTCTGCTCTAGCAGCCGGCCGATGCGCGCAAGCACGAGATCGCCCTCGAGATGGCCGAGTGAATCGTTAACCTCTTTGAATTTGTCCAAGTCGACCAGCACGACCGAGAACGGCCGGCCGGAACGGGACGCGCGTTTCCACTCTGAACTGAGCGCCTCCCAGAAAAAGCGCCGGGTCTTGATGCCAGTCAGTCCATCGGTGATCGACTGTTGCTGCAACTTTCTAAAGACGAAGGAATTGTGCAACGCCGTTGCCAGAAGATCGGCCAGAGTATTGAGAATCAGAACATCTTGTGGAGCAAATGCGTTTTCATCGCGGCTTTCAACGTTAAGCACACCGAGCAGCGTCTCGCCATAACTGATTGGGAGACAAAGGACGCCGCGCGATTCCGGCAGCACACCGGCGAGCTGGCCAGGACCGGCATTTTGCACCAGCGCGCTCACGCCGGTGCGAGCAACCTTGCCTAGAACTCCGCTGCCTACCGCGATCCGGCGGCCTAGCGTTTGCGAAGTAGTTCCTGCTTCTGCCTTGATCTCGATATCTTTCGTGGCGTAATCCATGATGCCTATACCGATGTGATCGTAGCGGAAGTTCTTCTGGATCTCGCGTACTATATCGGCCATCATCTGCTCAGCGTCTTCGCTGGAGATGGCCATCTTCGAGATATTGTTTAGAAATGCGAGATGCCGCGCCCGACGCTGCTCTTCGGTGAACAGGCGCGCATTCTCGACCGCGACTCCGAGTTGACCGGCCGCAGTTTGCATGACCTCGAGATCCCTGGCGAGAAACTGCGATTCACGTTCTGTACTCAACGCCGCCATTACTCCGGCGGGTTTGCCGCCGAGAAAAATAGGCACCGCGCAGAACGAGCGAGCTGGGGAGGGAGGCACGAAATCGACTCCCAGTCTTGCCCGCACCTGTTCAAGATCCGATTCAATCAGCAGGGGATCCCCCGTCCGGAGGATGTACTCTGTCAATCCATTGCCGACCCGGCGTGAGCGCTTGGGCAGAAGAACGCCGCCTTCGATCTCGAGCTCGAAGAGAATTTCATCGTCTTCCTGAAACGCGATGTAAAAATTGCTAGTGTCGAAAATCTGGCCCAACTCTTCCTGCACAGTGCGGAGCACCTCATCCTGGTCGAGATGAGAGCTGATGGCCTGCCCAATTTCTGTGAGCAGCTCGTATTCCTTGGTTCGGCGCTGCGCTTCATGCATTACGACATAATTTTCGAGTGTCAGCGCGATCTGCAGCGCCAGCCCGATCAGCAAGCGCAAATTGGACGAGCCGAACATGCGCCGTTCCGCGTGGGGAAATAAAAGGACTCCGAAGTTGTGCTCGCGGGTCTGCAGGCTCACTGCCATCAGGTCGTTGATGCCCTCGGCGAGCAGCATTTGCTTGCATGCCTCAAACCTTCCCCCTGAAAGAGCCGGCAAAGGTTCTTCCAGTTCCTTCAGGCCTCTGAAGGTGACGACTCCACCGCGCCGGTAGGCGAGTTCGGCGATGTAATCGCCAGCCCCGGTTTTTTGTAGCTTTTCCAGGAACTCCGCTGAAAAGCCTTTCTGTACAGAGGGCACGGTACCGCGCCACTGCTGTGATACAAAAAGGACTGCGCGCCGCGAAGGCAAGGGCGCAACCAGCCTCTCCACAAAAGTCTGCAGGCTGGGGATGAGGTCCGATGCCGAGAATAATCGCCGGGGATCGACCCCCAAAGTTGAGAATGCCAACGCATTTTCTTGAACCGCATTGCGCTCGTTTTCGAAGAGGACCATCACCATGGCGATGGCCAGCAGCATCTGCGGAATCGGACCAAGGAAGCCACCGAGTTGGCCAACAATATCGAGAAAAGGTTGATGAAGTTGGCCCGCGCCCATTAAGACCGCCCACAGGGCCAGAGAAAAGGCCAGTGTCCGGAAGGCTACCGAATTCCTGCGAAAAGCGTAACGGTAAAAATGAAATGAGCAATAAAGAAGTATTGCCGCCAGCCCGATTTCCAGCTGCAAGTAAATGGGCGGCGCAGAGGCTGTCTCGCTGAATACTCCGCTCGCCATGTGCGCCCGCAAGCCCACATACGATAGAAGTACGCCGGCCACCCCCAAGGCAACGTCATACCATTTGACTTGAAACGGCTCTTTCATCAGCCGTGTGGATACGAAGATACAAAGCGCCATCGCCACCAATAACAGCGAACTCAGGAAAGACAGTAGTGGAGATGCGCCCCGAAAATACTCGACGGCTTTGAGCCCGTAATGCAGCGTGTATGCGGCCCAAGCCAACTGCCAGGCGCGAAAATAATTATGACGATTCTGCTCGTACAGGTAAGTAAAGACGAGGAGCACCAGCAGGGCCACGGCCCCGGGGATCAGTACCAGACCTGTGGCAACGGTGTTCATCTTAAAAGCTTCCTCAGCAACTCGTAACTCAGCAATCGAAATAGCGGCCCGGATGGAACTCTTACTATTTACGGCTGGCCTAATCCGTTATCCAGAATCCTGTCACACCAGACAGATCAAAACAACAGGTGTCTTCCGGTAGGTTCCGCCCTGGGCACGGCGTTTCCAACAGTATCTTCTTATAAGATGCGAAGGCGCTATGATGATCTTCCCGTGGAAGGTTACCTCCGTAACCGAAAGGTAACCGCCAAATTCAAGGGTAGAGACGCGGCTCGCCGCGTCTAGCAGCACCGAACTGTCAGCGAGTATGAAACCCGCGCCTCCACCGGCCAGAGCCGTCTAGAGCGAAAACCGCGATCCCGCTATACTCGAAAGTTATGCTTCGCGTTCGCTTCGCGCCGTCTCCTACTGGTTTTCTGCACGTTGGCAGTGCCCGAACCTTCATCTTCAACTGGCTTTACGCCCGCCACAATGGAGGAACCATGGTCCTCCGCCTCGATGACACCGACGTCGAGCGCAATACCGACGCTTCTGTGAACTCCATTTTCGAGGGTCTGCGCTGGCTCGATCTCGGGTGGGACGAAGAGTACAAGCAATCCGAGCGCCTGGCTCTGCATCGCCAAATAGCCGACGGCATCTTTCAGAAAGGCTTGGCATATCGCGATTTCACCCCCGCTCACACCGGCGAAAGCGAAAGATCCGGCGCGAGTCAAACCTGGCTCTTTAATCCCGGAATGCGCGAACTTTCTCGCGCCGAGAGCGACCGCCGCGCCGCCACCGGAGAATCTTTCGCCCTCCGTTTCCGTGTTCCGCGGGGTACCAGCGAACAAGTTCGCTTCTATGACGCCGTCTACGGCGAGCAGATCAAATCTGCCGAAGACATTGAAGATTTTGCGCTGCTCCGCTCCGATGGCATGCCCACCTACCACCTCGCTTCGTGTGCTGACGACATCGATTTGCGCATCAGCCACATTATTCGCGGGCAGGACCATCTCTCGAACACTTACAAGCACGTCCTGATTTTTGAAGGCGCCGGAGCCAAGCCGCCGCAGTTCGCGCATCTTCCGCTCTTGGTTGCACCCGATGGATCGAAGCTCTCCAAGCGTCGTCACGGGCCGGTAGTCAGCGTCACCACGTATCGAGATGCCGGTTTTCTTTCAGATGCCTTTATTAACTTCTTGTGCCTTCTCGGTTGGTCCCCAAAAGACAACCGCGAAAATATGACGCGCCAGGAATTGATTGACGCTTTCTCGCTTGAAGGTATCAACCGGGCGAACGCGGTCGTTAATTTCAAAGAGAATTTCAAGGAACCGGCTGCTACACCGGACGAAACTTTTGACCCCAAAGCGCTGTGGCTGAATGCAGAGCACATCCGAAGTCTTTCTATTGACGATCTCACCGCCCGCTTGCTGCCAATTGTTCACAGCGCCGGATTTCCAATTGCGCCAGAAAAGATGCAGGCCATCACGCCGTTAATCCGCGAACGCATCAAGCTTTTGCGCGATGTCCTTACCGCAGCCGATTTTTTCTTTGTGGATGAGCTCCCGCCCTACGACCCAGCCGAACTCATCCCGCAGAAGGGAGATGCTGCGATGGCGCTAAAAGTTTTGATCCGTGCTAAAGAAGTGCTAGCGCAAACTGAGTTTAAGCACGATCCCCTGGATCAAGCGCTCCGCGCCGGCGCTCAAGAATTAGGTCTAAAAGCCGGACAGATGTTTCAGCCGATTCGAGTGGCTGTCTGCGGCCGCAAGAACGCGCCCCCGCTGTTCGAAACCCTGGAAGTGTTGGGCCAGGAAACCACACTGGCAAGAATCGCACGCGCCATTCCGAAACTCCATTAGCGCGAGTGGAGAGCCGGGCGTCCCCGGCCACCAAATTGCCGGAGGGAAGCTAGTCTCTCCCGTCGACTGATCGGGTGGTCGCGTTTCTAATGCTGGTCCTGGAATTGTCTTGCGCGCTGGCTTGCTGCCGCCTCTTCGCTATGCATACCTTTTGCTTCATAGGCCGCAGCGAGAGCGTTTTCGTTTTCAGGGTTGTCCCCATTTTTCTGTTGCTTTAAGAAAGATGCGATCGCATCGTCGTAGAGTTTGAGTTTTGCCTGTACCAAGCCCATCTCCTGATAGACGCCATCGTAATCCGGGTCGAGTTTCGCCGTCAGCTTGTATTCCTCGAGAGCCTCGGGATATTTCTGCTCCGTCCAGAAAACTTCTGCTAGCCCAAAATGAGCGTCGGCACTATTTCGATTCAGACTAAGCATTTGCGTAAAGCTCTCTCGCGCCAGTTGTGGACGTTTCCCCTCCAAGTAAGCCATGCCCAGGGAGAAATATGGTCTTTCATCCCGAGGATTCAACTCAATGACGCGCTTCAGTTCGCTTTCTGCACTCGCGAAATCGCCTTTGATCCAATAAGCGCGCGCCAGTTCATAATGCGCAGGCACGTAATCTGGCCGTTGCTGAATCACGGTCTTCAGCTCTGCAATCGCCTGATCGGGCTTGTGTTCGTCGAGGAAGTTTTGCGCATTCTGCGAATGGATAACAAAAGCGCGCGAATGGCGCAACCAAGCCGCGGCGCCATAGACCAGCACAATCGCAATCAAGAGGACGGAGATGCGTCGAAATACATCATCGGCTTGCGGAGCGACTTTGGCGATGAGTGCGCCCAGAATCAATCCGGACACGAGACCCCCGACGTGAGCGGCGTTGTCGACACGGCCCAGGAAGGCTCCAATCACCAGGTTATATCCGGCAAACTTCAGCACGCTGGTCAGAAGTCCCGAAACCACGGTTTTCGGCAGTGAAAACTCGCCGAGGTACAAAGACGAGATCAGAGCGCCGGCGATTCCAAAGATTGCTCCTGAAGCTCCCGCGCTTACACCCACAGGATTCCACGCGAGGCTAGCCACACTCGCCCCCACGCCGGTAATCAGATAAATAGCGGCGAATGTCCAATGGTCGTACATCGCCTCGGCCAATTTGCCCAGCCCCCACAGGCACCACATATTGAGCGCGATGTGCATGATGCCGATATGCACGAAGACGCACGTCAGTAGACGCCACCACTGGCCTCCGATGGTGTCAGGGCCATAATTCGCTCCCCAATGGATCAACTGAGCTGTAGTGGGGTCTGTAAGGGAAACGTGAGCCAGAGCCATGGCGATAAAAACCGCAACATTTACGCCGAAAATTGCCTGTGTGACTCCCATTGAACTGGGCTGCCGCAGCTGTTTCCACGGCGCTGGTTCAACTCGCTGGATGGGAGAATCCTCGCCCCGTTGCGCAGCTTCATGCTGAATGCACCACTGGCAAAGCTTATTGTGCTTGCCGAAACTGAAGGCCGGAAGCTGACGACCGCATTGAACGCAATTTGCCATGAAGGATGAAGCTACCGGCTGCGAATTCTTGAATAACGCAGCGTTTCGTATCGCAGATTATCACGCCACTTCATTCGCGCGCCGTGCCGATGGGCTCCATCGGTAGTATTATCGGGGACGCTTCGCCAAGGAGTTCACCAACTAGAATGCACTCTCGATTTTGTTTCTGCGGAGCCAGTCTGTGCGCAGTTTTGCTCGCATGTTTGCCTGCCATCGCCGGCGACGCATCGCTGGCCCCGACACCACCAATGGGCTGGAATAGTTGGGATTCTTATGGTCGAACTATCACGGAAGCCCAAGTCAAAGCGAACGCGCACTGGATGGCAAAGAATTTAAAGCGCTTCGGATGGAAATACGTGGTTATCGATGAAGGTTGGTACATTGGGAATCCTGACAGCACACCGCAGGATTACAAATTCGCGCTGAGCGACGATGGCCGCTTCATGCCCGCATCGATTCGTTTCCCCTCTGCCACAAACAATGCCGGTTTCCAGCCGTTGGGCGATTATATTCATTCGCTTGGCCTGAAATTCGGCATTCATATCATCCGTGGAATTCCGCGCCAAGCGGTTACCAGAAATCTGCCGATTGCCGATTCCTCATATCGTGCGACGGATGCCGCCGATCCGTCGGATACGTGTCCGTGGAATGACTACAACTATGGCGTGAAGGACTCAGATGCCGGGCAGGCTTATTACGACTCAATCATCAAGCTATACGCGAGCTGGCATGTGGACTTTATTAAAGTCGACTGCCTCGCAGACCATCCTTACAAGCCCGACGAGATTCGCATGCTGGCGAACGCGATCAAGAAGACTGGTCGGCCCATCGTGCTAAGCCTGTCCCCCGGACCGACCGCGCTCGACCACGCTGCTGAGGTTTCAAAGTACGCCGAGATGTGGCGCATCTGCGACGACTTCTGGGACCACTGGGGTGTTTGGGAGAAGCACGAATTCTCGCAAGGTCTGCGCCAGCAGTTCGCAACAACAGCGAAGTGGGCAACGCACGTCGCACCCGGCAGCTGGCCAGACGCGGACATGCTACCGCTAGGGCATTTGGGGCCGCACCCAGGCGACGGCGAGTTGCGAGAAACCAGACTTACTAAAGACGAGCAGAGAACGATGGTGACGCTCTGGTCCATCTTCCGCTCACCCCTCATCATGGGCGGAGATCTCACTTCGGCCGATAAATGGACAGAATCGTTGTTGACTAATTCCGAAGTGATCGCGGTGGACCAGTTCTCATACGAGAATCACGCTGTTATCTCGAACGATACAACGGCTATCTGGGTGGCTCGCCGCGGTCCGTCCTTTGCCGACGAGCACAGTCACGGTCGGAGTTACTACCTGGCTGTCTTCAACATTGGAGACAAGGAACAAACAATTCATTACGAGTGGAAAGATCTGGAACTGAGTGCTGCAAGCTATAAAGTACGCGATCTCTGGGAGCGCAAGAATGCTGCGCCTGCCCCCTCGCTCACTGTCAGGCTTCAGCCGCATGCGTCCGTGCTGTATGAGTTGACGGGCAAACAATAGAAATGCGTGACCAACGCGTCGGCGGGGCCGCGAATCCACTGTTCCCATATAAAATAAAAAGAGCATGAGTGTGACGAATTCTGCCCCAGGCGATGCCAGCGCGAACTTGCTTCCCGAGTCTCGCCTGTCGAATTTTATCCGCGACACCATCATTAAAGACCTGGAGACGAAAAAGTTCGCCGGTCAGGTGCAGACCCGTTTTCCTCCCGAGCCCAACGGTTACCTGCACATCGGCCACGCCAAGGCTATCTGCCTCAACTTTGGATTAGCCGACGAGTTCGGCGGCAAGACGAACCTGCGCTTCGACGACACCAATCCCGAAAAAGAAGAGCAGGAGTACGTCGATTCCATCATGAAAGACGTCCGCTGGTTGGGCTTCGAGTGGGATGGACTTCACTATGCTTCCGACTACTTCGATCAGCTCTACGAATGGGCGATCAAACTCATTAACGCTGGCAAAGCATACGTTGACGATCTAAGCGCGGAAGAAATTCGCAAGTATCGAGGCACGTTAACCGAGCCCGGCAAAGACAGTCCGCATCGTAACCGCAGCGTGAAAGAAAACCTCGACCTTTTCGAGCGCATGAGTCAGGGCGAGTTTCCCGACGGCTCTCGGGTTCTCCGCGCCAAGATCGACATGGCGTCTCCGAACCTGAATATGCGCGATCCGGTCATTTACCGCATCCTGCACGCGGAGCATCACCGCACCGGCAACAAGTGGTGCATTTATCCCATGTACGATTTCGCGCACGGTCAGTCGGACTCGATCGAGCACGTGACCCATTCCGTCTGTACGCTCGAATTTGAAGATCATCGCCCGCTCTATAACTGGTTCATCGAGCAACTCGGTATTTTTCCGGCTCAGCAATTGGAGTTTGACCGCCTCGGCCTGACCTACACGCTGCTAAGCAAGCGTAAGCTGCTCCAGTTAGTGCAAGGGAAATACGTCACCGGGTGGGACGATCCGCGCATGCCGACACTCTCAGGCATCCGGCGTCGCGGCTATACACCGGAAGCGATCCGCAATTTCTGCGGAGCCATCGGAGTGTCAAAGACCAACGGCACGCTGGAATTAGCGATGCTCGAGCACTTCGTCCGCGAAGATCTGAACAAGCGCGCGCCGCGCGTGATGGCCGTGTTGCGCCCCTTGAAGGTCGTAATCGATAACTATCCGGACGGTCACGTCGACGAAGTCGAAGCAGTGAACAATCCCGAGGACGAAAGCGCTGGAAAACGCAAGGTGCCGTTTTCCAAAGTGCTCTACATCGAGCAAGACGACTTCCGCGAGGATCCGCCCAAGCAGTATTACCGCTTGTCTCCGGGCCGCGAAGTGCGGCTCCGCTATGGCTTCTTCATTACAGCTAAGTCGGTGGTCAAGAATGACAAAGGAGAAGTAGTCGAGGTTCACTGTACATACGATCCCGCGACGCGCGGCGGCAATGCTCCCGATGGACGCAAGGTGAAGTCGACCATTCACTGGGTCTCAGCCCCCCATGCCATCGACGCCGAAGTGCGTATCTATGACAAGCTCTTCACCAAAGAAGATCCGAATCAGGTTGAAGAAGGCCAGGACTTCACCGCGAATTTGAATCCCAATTCGCTCGAAGTAATCACGAATGCCAAGCTGGAGCCATCGCTAGCTAATGCGCCCGTCGAAGCCCACTATCAATTCGAACGCCTGGGATATTTTTGTGTTGATCCGGATTCCAAACCCGGACATCTCGTATTCAATCGCACCGTGGCACTAAAAGATACCTGGGCCAAGGTCGAGAAGAGAGTCGACCAAAAGACCGACAAAAAATAAAGACACGGTGGAGCGACGCGCGTCTCACCCGTCCCCACCGCGATATTAGAGGCGCAACTTGCGCCACGCTCTCACAGCACTCGGCAAGCCTCATCAAATCCAAGCCGCGGACTGCGCGGGAACAACTTGCTATGATCGCCATATCCGAGATTGCAGAGAAAGTTGACCTTCCATTTTCCATCGGGAAAGAATTCAGCGTTCACCTTCGCTTTGTCGAAGCCGGACATTGGGCCACAATCAAGTCCCACGGCTCGAGCGGCGATTATGAAGTAGCCTCCCTGCAGCGAACTGTTACGAAATGCTGTTTCCTCGGCCACAGCCTGATTTCCCGCGAAATGGGCGCGCATGTCGGCATGAGGAAATAACTTGGGAAGTTTTTCGTAAAACTCGGCATCCCAGGCAATAATAGCCGTGACCGGCGCTGCCTTCGTTTTTTCTACATTCAGCGGAGCGAGCGCAGGCAGAAGACGAGCCTTCGCGGCTTCACTTTCAAGAAATACAAAGCGGGCCGGAGAAGAATTCGCGCTAGTCGGTCCCCAGCGTGCAAGGTCGTAAGCTGCTCGCAAAGCCTCGACCGGCACGCGCTTGGGAAGCCATGCATTATGCGTGCGGGCCTCGCGAAATAACTGATTAAGCGCATCGTTGGATATGGTTGTCGGCTGGTTGGCGTCTTTTGCTTCTGTCATAGATTCCTACCTCGATCCTGCCTTTGCGGTTCTTGTCTGATTGCAGGTATAATTAAATAACCAACAATAGAATAGATACCACGAAGAAAGAGTGCAAGTAGGCACATCAATGTCGCCAAGTTACAAGCATGTTCCTCACGGTTCCTGCGTCGCTGTCCGCGAGGTTCTGAATCGCATAGGCGATAAGTGGAGTGTCCTGATCGTCCAACTCCTGGCGGATGATCCAAAACGCTTCAGCGAATTGCGCCACGCGATCGAAGGAATCTCGCAGCGTATGCTCACGCTCACACTGAAAGGTTTGGAACGCGACGGATTGGTAACTCGAACCGTCTATCCCACGGTCCCGTTGCGCGTGGAGTACAAGCTAACCGACCTTGGTCGCACTTTGCGCAAACCGATTCAGTCGCTAGCAAAATGGGCGCAAGAAAACCGTGAGCGCATCCAGGAATCAAGAAATCGATACGACTCGAAATCTCCCACCGGCGCCCTACAGCGTCTCAAGCCTTAGGAATCCACGGTCCGCCGGTGTGCACAATCCACATGTCGGTGTCCGGCGACGCAATCGTTGCAAACGGCATCCAAAAGTAACCCTGTTGTCCCCAGCTATCACCCCAACTGTTCTGTATAAGCGCCAGGTGTTTCGGCAAGTCATAGCCAAGACAGAGCACTTCATGTCCGCCCTGCTGGCGTTCGCCCAGTTTTGGAATCGGCATAACTCCGGTGTCCGCAACCTGCTCTGTCATGAATGACTCGTAGACTACAAACCCTACCAGAACCGGCCATGGTATGGGATCAGCCAAGCAGCTGAGAAAGTCACTCAATGTTCCAACGCGATGATAAGCGCCCGTCTTATACTTACTCGCATTTTGCGTCTGGTCTGTCGTCGGAGCAATTAACTTACCAGCCACGTATGGATACAACGCCGCCTCACAGCAACCTTTCGCAGTAAGTACCTGACATCCCGTGCGTGGCATCGCGCCGTCGTCCGCTGGAAACGAGCCGTTGGCAATGAGCTCTTCGGCATAGAGATACTGCGGGCTGAGGATCGAAGAAGTCATCTCGTATTTCCGCGCGATCCATTCGCGCGCCGACGAAAACGCGTGCCCGGTGCAGCTCCCCTCTTCGCCCTGATCCTTGATCGGACCGCCCCACTCCCGCAAATCTACATTCTGCGGGAGCGGTCGCGCCACCGGCGAAGCATGAAAGATCCGATCTCTCACATCGTGAACGTCGCGAAGTGTGCCAAACTCGCGCTTAGTCATTGCAGCAGTCCAAAGGTTATGGATCGCGCAAACCTCGAGCGCCGATGCAGTTTGAGCTTTGGAGTAATCGAATCTACAGCGGCGTTACCCGTCCGCGCGACCAGAATCCGGTTGTAACGATCTGCGAAAGTCGAGATACGATAGACCGCCCTGTTGCTAATGCTCTTGAAAACAGTTTTGTTCTGGCACGACGGAATCACCGCAGTAATGGCGCTTATCGTACCGGCGACTAAGTCAGCAAGCAATGTAATTTTCGTCTGCGTATTCGAATCGCTGACCTGAGCCACCTGAAGCACAAGCTGCTGATCGGCTTGATATACACTGACGGCGCTTTGCAACGTCTGGCAAATGCCCGGTGCAGATTCCGAAGAGGCTGTGGCAAAATCAGAGGCCAGCGCCTTGATTTCCGAGGCGTCGCTAGTGACCTTGGCGGCCAGAGCGGCGTTAACCGGCTGCCCATTGGCGACGGCGACGATCTGCAAAATGTTGACGAGCGCGGGCGCCGCCGCAGCAAGGATCGAATCAAGCGTCGATACCCAAGCGGTCGAGCAGGCCGTGCAGAACGCCGCAAGAGACAGCGTAAAGACAAGAATCTTCCTCATAAGTTATTTCTCCTGATACTTTTAATGTTGGTCGAATTACTTCGAGTTAGCGCCGGAATATGGCGCCGGCAGCCAGTGCGCAACGATTAAAGCCAGTGGCGCTACAACCGCTGCTACAGATGCATGGTTCGCCCAAAAAATGGCGATCGACGGCGTGGCAGTATTCGCAATGGCCGTAAGCAAAAGAACAATAGTCGGAAAATATGCAGCATACTTTGTCACGATAGACTCTCCTTAGTTGTATTAAGCGCACTCATGGCAATCACACTGGTGATTGCTGAGTTATAAAGAAAGGAAACTGAAATCAGTCAAGGCCGGATGCCGATTTCATAGGGTGTGGCTGGCGAACGTTTTGTCAGAGTTTCGTGGCGTAACGGCAACCCATCTTGTGCCAAGCCCACGTGAACCCACCCATACTCGAGGATAAGTTGGTCGTATTCGATGTCCGATTCCATAACAGCCAACGCAACTTCTTCCGGCGTACCAAATTTCGAACACACAAAATCGCATGCGAGGCCGTAACAATGGGCGCTTGTCACTACCCCTCCTACGGCTGTGTTAAGTGCTTCCGACCGGTAGCCGCTGTGTACGACGATAGTGTTTTTGTTCAGCAGCATCCTAATAGCTTCCATGACCGCTGCAACGCGGCACAGGTTTCTAATGACCGTGGAGTTCGGAGTGTTATCCAGACCGCGACGTGTCGCTGCTTCGGAGAAAGTGAATTCGCCAAGTGTGAAATGCTCTGAGAGTCTCATGGATACGATGCCTCAGTTCTGATTTCCGAGGTTGACTGCAAACACATCGCCGCGCTGATTCTGCGGTCCTATGTCCTGCCAAACCGCGCCCGCAGCGCAACTTGTCGAGTAGGGAACAGTGGGGTTTACGGAAGCGCCGGACGCGCTATCGCAGATCGTGCTTCCCGGCGCTGAGATTGTCGGCCCGGTCGAAGTGCTGAAATATGAATTTGGCGCCGCGGGCCCCGGCTGTGTCGGCCCTGTGGATCCGCCAACATAGATTGCCTGAAACACATCATCGACCCCCGCGCTGCCACTGGTTCCCTCGATCGGATTAATCATGTTCCCAACAACGTAAGTTGTATTTGCAGCCCATGGAAGGCCACATACGCTCGTTGGCGCCGCCGGCACCGCTGCAACAGCGAGCATGTCAACGTACGTTCCGCTGATCCACACCGTAGGTGAGATACCAGTAGATGAACCGTTTTGACAGTTCCAATCGCTCGACCAAAAAAGCCAATTCGCATCTTGCGAGTATTCGCTAATCTGAAATTGAGTGGAGAACGTTGTGCTGGTGCCGGTGGCGAAGGTGTGCGTAAATTGCCAGACATTCCCCACGCTTGTCGCAGGAAGTGTATAGCTTGCTGGGGGTGCATAGCCCGTCGGATAGGTTGGATAGGTTTGGTAGCACGTTTCCATGTTCTGCCAGGCATTAAATGCCGGACCCAAAGTTGCGTAGTTATAAGACGTGCCACATACCGGATAGGTGTCAGTACCCGGGTCCCCAACCCAACTAAGATGAGAGTCCAGGATCTCCGATAAGTTGCAGTCTGGATTCTTGAGTGTGGTGCCAGAGGTGACGTAGCAACCCGGTGGCGTTGTTTGCGGAGTTGATTGGCTCGCCAAGGGGCGAAGATACACTCCGAAAGGAGGAGCATAACCCGCGCCAGACCCATAGTTACCTTGGGCATTGTTCGCGTTGTATACGCCGAGAAACACTCCGGCTGTGTATCCCCATCCTGAACTGTTGAATGCGACCATCTTGTTCGCGCCGATAGCCCAATGGTTCATGCCGCCAAACGTGAACTGCAAAGACTCCACAGGATCGAAGTTAGATGTTGTTGTTTCCCATAACTCAAAGCCTTGGAGAGAGTTACAGATCGGGTAGGCGCTAGCCTGGTTCACAATCATCGCATACAGTCCATTGCTGCTAAGCTTAAGATTGTGGATGTAATACGGACACGATTGTCCGGTTGCAAACGGGTTGGAGACCGCAGCTAACGTCCCGACAGCAACTTGCGTCCATGTTCCAGAAAGACAGTTGTAGCCAGATCCGCTGGAACATGACCAGTCTGTCCAGATGCCGGTACCTGTGTTCAATAGATGATAAATGTTGGAAACTTCGTCGTATTCGACGGCCCAAAAGCCAGTCCCTTGGTCCGCGGTGTACTTGGAATATGTCGGAGCCATCCCGTAAGAATTTGTGGAGATGGCGACTCCGTACTTTGACGCATAACCACCATAACTCGTATCCCTGCTGATTCCTCCAAGCGCGTGCCACAGTTGATTCCCGTTCGCGATTGGGTAACTAGGGCCAACATTAGTCCACACGATGCCGCCATTGTCGGCGTTGGTCGATGTAAACGTGTCTGGATGACCTGTAAGAGCAATCGTGGCCGAGGCGCTAACCGTGCTCAGAGCGGTGGTTGCAAGCGTCACCTGACCAGGACTTTGATAACTAAGAATTGTGGCATATAAGGGAGTCGTCCCCGCCCCGTTGCCGGCGCTCGATACAGAGATAGCCTGCCCGACTTGCGAGGCGGTGAAGGGATTGCTCAAAGAACTAAGAACTGCCGATCCCGAAGCAATCGACCCGTCCGTTGCGATTGTCGTAGCGGTGGCTACCCATTGGAATGCGGACCCAGCCGAAGTTCCAGCAGTGCCGGTATTTTGGTAAATGAATTGGGCAGTACTGTTCGTTCCGCGCCATTGCAAAGTCGAGGGAGCTGCCTCTTTCACTATGTCGTTCTTACAAGGTGCACCGCCAGAGAATGCTGTTGCCAGCGTTCCATTTGTGGTGCCGGCGACTATTGCGCGATACATGCATGTCCCCAAACCTCCCGGCACTATGATGTCTCCTGGGTTGTATGTGGTGGAAATGGTATATGCCAAGTACTCTGGATTACCGGTGCCCGGCGCATTCAATGGATGAGTAACATAGGCGCCATATGAATAACTTGTGTTCGCTGCCCAGTTCGGAGCATTTGAGCCTAATGGTAAGCCGTACTGAAAGTCGACGAGCGTAGAGCCGACGCTGTAAACTCCAGTCGATGGATTAATTGTGTAGGGAGTCACTGTAGTTGCCGTAGAGATGTCATACGCGTCGTTGCCAAAGGTGTAGAGCACCGTCGGATCGGTTAGAGAGAAGCTGAGCGATCCGAAGTCGTTCACCGGGCAGTTACTCGTACACGTTCCGCCCGATAGCTGCCCTGTGGTAATAAAGATTCCAGACGTCGGGGCAGTTCCGCCCCAACCGCTCGGAGGCGTGCCGCAATGGCCCTGGTTGACACCACTCGGGGCGAACACGCAAACCATGCCAAGTGAGTCCTGGTCCACACGCACCAGGGTTGTATTTGTGTTAGTCAGGGTGAACACACCCGACCCACCCATTCCGGCGGCAAAATCGATGTTGGTTCTTCCCGCAGCGCTGACGGAATCCGTGAGCCGCGTGACCGGGCTCAAGTTAATCGAACTAAAGCCGCCGTGCCCAACATAAGACGTGTCGTAAGCTGTCGCGTTATTGTTGATTGCTCCACCAAGGTTCGGGACCGTTCCCCAAGGGATCACATCGGTTCCGGTGTAGGCGCAAAAGTTTGGAGCCGCGCAACCACTGCTGCTGGAGGCGGCATAGGTGGCGGATCCCGAGTACAATCCGAGGCCGGAGTACGCCGCTTGCCCGCAAGCCGGAAGGCAAAAAAATACAATCGCCAAAACATTCTTCATCGCTCATGCTCCGAAGGAAATCTCATAGTTTCGTCAAATCGCGCAAAAGCCTTTGCGAAACGCATGGGTCCGCAGGCCCATGTGTTCCGTGTCCGAAGTCGCTTCCGGCTTCGCTATAATGTTTATTTGCTCTCCGCCCGCTTTTTTCTGCTGGGCTTCATGGAAAGGGAACTATGCCGACTGACGTAGTGATGCCCCAGATGGGCGAATCAATTTTCGAAGGAACCATCACCAAGTGGCTGAAAAAGACCGGTGACAAGGTCCAGCGCGACGAGCCTCTGTTCGAGATTTCCACCGACAAGGTCGACGCCGAAATTCCCGCGCCCACCAGCGGGATCCTGCAGGAGATCAAAGTCTCTGAAGGCAACACAGTTCAGGTCAACACAGTCGTTGGCGTGATCGGCGACGGCGCCGGTGCTTCCGCTCCTGCTCCCGCCAAGGCCGCCGCACCGGCGCCCGCTGCGCCCGTTTCGGCCGTTCCCGCATCCTCAAAAAAGGAACCAAAAGAAGCCCCCGCTCTTCTGCCCGCTCCCGTTGCCAGCGCTCCCAGAGATACTGACGAAGAGGATTCCGACGTCCGCTCCTCCCCGTTAGTTCGCAAGCTCGCCCGCGAGCATAATGTGGATCTAGCAAAAGTCAGCGGTACTGGCACCGGCGGTCGCGTCAGCAAGCAGGACGTTCTCGATTTCGTGGAGCGCCGCACGTCCGCTCCCGCTCCGGCGTCTACCCCCACTCCTGCTCCGCGGCAAGCCTCAGCGCCTGCATCGGCTGCCATTCCAGGCGAGCTTGTGCCCATGTCCAACATGCGCAAGATCATCGCTCAGCGCATGATCGAGTCGCGCCGCACCAGCGCTCATGTCCACTGCATGTTCGAGGTGGACCTGACTCGCATCGTCAATCTGCGTAACAAGCTCAAGAATGGTTTCGAGCAACGCCACGGCGCGCGTCTGACTTTCATGCCATTCTTTGTGCGCGCCGCCATCATCGCCCTACAGCAATTCCCGATCGTCAACAGTTCGCTCGAAGGCGATAGCATCCGTTACCACAAACACGTCAATGCGGGCATCGCCGTAGCACTCGATTGGGGACTCATCGTCCCAGTTCTCAAAAGCGCCGATGAACTTAACTTTCTCGGCCTGCAACGCGGCATCACCGACCTCGGCGAGCGCTCCCGCACAAAGAAGCTCATGCCTTCGGACGTCGAGGGCTCCACTTTTACCATCACCAACCCCGGCCAGTTCGGAGCCGTCTTCGGCTTGCCTATCATCAACCAGCCCAACGCCGCCATCATGGGCGTCGGAGGTATTACCAAACAGCCCATGGTAATCACCGACAAAGATGGCGCGGATTCCATCGCCATCCGTTCCGTCGTTCACCTCACGCTAGGTTACGACCATCGGATTATCGACGGTGCAGTGGCCGACCAGTTTATGGCCTTGGTGAAGAAGACGCTAGAAAGCTGGAGCGAAGAGATCGGCTAGCCCGATCCCGCTGGCGGAGAGACGGGTGCCCTCGCCCTTCCACCATGCAAATCTTGCAAGCTTTCTCTCAGACTAGTGGCGTTTCCCCCAGCAGCAACGGCCCGTCTTCCGATCGTTCGATAAAATATCGAGCCACGTCGTCGCGGAGCCCCGGTTTATTTCCCGTCCACCGCCACAATCCCTGATAATCTCGCGCAATATCAGTCGCAGGATTGAAGTCCCATTTTTGTAGCAGCGCCCACCGTTCGCCGTAAGCGCGCAACGATTTGCTGCCGTGAAAAGCATGGGTTGCAAAATTGTCGATGCATCCCATCGGAGAGCGCCCTTCAATCCGGTTTAGTTTCACGGCGCGCCCCTGCCAGTTCAGTACCGATTCCACATAAGGCTGCGTGCATCGCTTCATCTCTGCGGCAACGTTCGTCGCTTGCACCAGCCCAAATGCCATATGCCAGTCGGCACTTCCAAGCACGCATGTGTCGAGCATCCCGCCCACCGTATCAAACGCATCCCGACGCCACGACCACGCCCCACCAGTCGCTCCCGGAGCATGACCAAAAGGAAATACTTCCGACGGTTGCAATGGAGCATAGTAAGTATCTTTTCCTCCACGCCGCGCTCGTCGCGAGTTCAAGAATTCAGCCTGATGCATATGATTCCAAGCAAAACTCGTGCTCATGCGATAAGGACGATGCCCGAGATGGCTAGTCGCTGTCTCACCAGTCAAATCCGCATAAGTGCTGAATAACTGAACAAAGCTGTGGTGCTGGAGCATGTGAATCGCCTCCAGCGCCCAATCGTGTCGCGTGAAATGGAAATCGCCGTCCACATAGCCGCCATATTTCCAATCCGGCGGAAACCGGCGCACTCCTTCATTGATCGCGCATTCCTTGATCCAAAGGCTGGAGTCCGTCCGCAATTGCAGATCAAGCGGATTGTCCGCGCTGGTGACTTCATGCGGCCGGTCTCCGAAAGCAACTTCGACGACATGCAGAGCGACGTTCGCACTCGCCTCCATATGAATCCGGAAATCATGGAACGCCTCTCTTCGCCGCTGCCATCGATACGGATTCGAATACACAGAAACCATATGCAGCTTCTGCGTCTCCGAGTACTCCACAAACTCGCGGTGAACATTTGGATGCTTGAAGATCACAGCCACTCTCCTCGATCGTGTGCCGCCGGCCAGCGTGCGAATCATTCCTGCGCTTCGGCGCGAGCAGCAATGCTTCCAGCAGGTACCGCTGCTGGGCGGAGTGGCATTCGCTTCAACTTAACGCCGCTGCTACCTGATTCTTATATGGTCATGCCAGGTGATGATCCCGCTAATCGCAAACGTGATCGCCGCCGTAATCAGCCGGTCATAAATCGTCCGGCGCAGGTCACTTTTTTCCAGAGCGACCACCCGATCCTCGGCGAGCGTCATGCGCCCGGGCTGACCATTTCCCACGATCATGTCCATCTTCGCCTCAAGCCTTCCCAGCTTCTCCAGAACTCTGAGCTGGAAATCGACAGCACCGACAGCAACCACCACGGGCGGCGTCAATGTCAGGGGGAGCGCGGCTTCTTCATGTGTATTTGTCATAGTGGATAGTCAACATGCAGCTTAGTCGAATACCGCGAATACTTCGGCGGCTCGCTGCCGTCATAGCTCCTCAGGAAATAGTCTTGTGCCAGCACATACCGCGTCAGTGAAAAACTGCTGCTCGTGAAACGTCCGATCAGGTTGCCGTTGTACCCAATTCCCCAGCCTTCGTCGGAGTACCGGACTTCGATCCCGCCGCCTGCCACAGGAGTAAACCCCACATCAATCGTCACCGTCGTCGAAGTAACATTAGTGACCTCTGCGTCGGTAAGATCCGCAAGATAAATATTTCCAACTTGCGTCACATCGACCGGCGTCAGCACCTCCGTCTGCTTTATCAACGCAGTAACGAAAGCAAAATCCAGAGAGGGATCTCCAGCATCCACAAACGACAGTATGTAGCGGCTGTTCTCGCCGGCAATATCGGTAATCTCCACGCTCACTTCGCGTACGATTGCCGTGAACGTCGCCATTCGCGACGGAATATTGACCGCCAGCCCGTCTCCTGGGAAAATGTCCGCCGCTCCACCCGGCAGGAATTGGCTCCAGGCTTTATATTCCCCGCTCCATCCTTGCCCAGCATCGTCGAACAAGGCCAGCACCGCGGTTTCGCAATCTGCATCGGTGCGCGGAATAGGGAGCCCAATCTCTCGAACCGCTCCACGCACTCCATCATCGCCGCCATGCTGATGAGCCGCAATGCTCGCCGAGTTAGTAACTCGCGCCATCGCATGGCCCTGCCCACGATAGGTTACTTCGATCAACTCATTCAACGCTGGTATGTATTCAGGATAAAATTCCAGCTCCGACTCGCTCGAAATCTGGCACTCGGCACCGTCTAGCAACGATCCCATCAGCACGGTCACGGTATCCTCTTCAGTCAAAGTGCTGCGCACCAGTGCGTCAACCGGAAGCCATAAGTAAGTAAACGCGATCGAGCATTGTATGTTGCCGGCATTGATGAGCGCATAAGTGCAAAATCCGGGCGCGCCCGTGATCACGCCGTCGTACAGCACAGTGGCGGGCAAAATCTGCGTTCCTGGATTTGTAGGGTCGATATCCTGAACTGCCAGCACAACCCGAACATCGCAAACCACCGGCTCGCCACCTCGAGGCGATCCTGACGGATGCAGCGAGGAATGAAACACCTGCTGCATCCGATACACCTCTGTCGGATACAGCCGCGTAGTGAACACGTAATGATGTCCCACGTGAGTAGCAAGAGAGGTGCCGACGACAGAGCCTTCAACTAACGCCTGGATGTCACAGTTGCCGCCCGAGGGAGTGATCCGAAACCCGGCCAGACAACCAGCGGTTGAAACCGCGCCAGCATACAGCCCGCCGATCACTCCATTCGAAGCCCCGTTGAATACAATGTCCCCGTGCTCCATCACGGTTGCGCCACCCAGCTCAACCTGCTCGATGAAGTTCAGCAACGTTTGTCCATCGACTCCAGTTCCTCCCGCAACTTGCAACTGCCCATTACTGACCGACAACACACCCAGCGGGTCAGTCACGGTCCAATGGGTTGGATCGAGCTCCGTATAAATCTCGTCAAGGATCACGCGGTTATAAAGTGCGACCTGACTGCTGCGCGTGAATGGTGTCTCTGACAAATAAAAATAAGTCGTAGACGCATTGCCAACGAAGTAGTCCTTCACGTGCACACTAGGCTCGAGCGGCCCTAGAATCGTCAGGTCGTTGACCAACCGGTTCACGCTCTGCAATTGGAGATCGCCGGGAGAAAACGTATCCGCATCTTCCGCCAGCGCGTAAGTATTCGCGCCTAGCGGCGTAAAGAATAGTTTTCCGTTGTCATCCCTGTAAGAGCAGCGCCCCGAAAGCGCAATCTCTGCCGCCGATGCGGTCCACGTTTTCGCCGGATTTACGCTGTAATACGGAATCGGATCTCCCGCTTCGACCCCGCTGACATCAAACCACCCCGGCAACGCCTCCGCAGTCAGCTGATCGAAGGCGCTACCAGAATCACGATCTACAAACGGAGGATGTGCCGGCGGCGCCTTCTGATCCATCAGCATCACATCGCTACGCGCGTCTATCTCATACCGATAAATCAATCCACGATCCGCCCAGCCGAGATACTGATATGTAGGTGTCTCCACAATGTAACCGCTGAACAAATCATTGCCATTGTTCAGGGTCAGCATGACTCGCCCGCCAATCACAGGCACCACGAGATCCCCAGTCCCGGCGACCAGTCCAAATTTAAATTCTGTCGGCGCGTTCAGTTTGCGGACAACACTAGGGCTCTCGCCAGAATCGACAAATGCCGTATAGTCCTGCGGCCCCAGACCGCCGAGATTATCAATAGTCAATTTCATAGCTTCAGAAAACTCCGCTGTCCTCTGTGTTTACTCCTGTGTACCTCAGTGACCTCTGTGGTAAAGATTTTGACCTGCTGCGTCTCCGAAGCTCGCAGGGCCATATCCCCAGAAGAGAAGCTAGTAAACCGCAGCCGCAGTAGTCGGAAAATAACTGCGGTAACATAGCACCATCGCCCCATCATTAATGTCCACGGTAGGCAACGCCGTAAACGAAGCCTGCAACGCCAATTCCCCTATCGGCTTTTGAATCTCGACCAGGCTCTCCCGCACCCACTCAGCTTTCGCTGTACATGGACTCAATATCGGATAGAAAAAGCACACCCGTCCGCCAGATTCATCTTCCGCCACAAATAATCCCGACCACTGTTGCAGAAACGCTCCACCTTCGCGGTCAACAAAAGCCATCACCTGCTGCACCGACGCTCCCGCCGCTGGTACTCCGCCTGGCAATGCCTGCGTCAGCAGCAGCGAAGTCGCAGTTACCAGCGCGACCCGGCCCACGTTGAAAGTAACGCGTCGCACATAGTTGGCATCCTCCAATACATCTGCCGGATTCTCCACGTATGCACCCGCGATGCCCGTACCCACATAACCAACTTGTTGCGCATAGTCCACGTCGCAAGCCACCAAATCTCCCACCTGGAATTCAGCGACAGCGCCCGCGCCTAACACCCAGTTCAGTGGCAGTCGAACCTGCCAGCAGGGGCACAGCAGGCAGCGGAATTCCACCCGATCCTGCCGGCGATGCACTCGGATCAGTGGCCAGCACATTCATGTGCTCCGCGCCGCCCGCCAAAGCCATCTGCAACTTGCCCCAGTCGCGGAATTCGAAGTCAACCCGTGCGCCCAATCCATGCCGAGCCTGTGCCGATACCGCGCCCGCCGTCCCGCCAAGCAAGGCCTCAATTTGTGAGGTGCTCGTACGCTGAAAATTTTCAATCCATCCCAAATCAATCCACGGTGCCGGTGGAGCATCCAGTTCGAACCCGCCATTTTGGGACGGGTCAAAAACTGCCATCGGCCCATTCACCCTATCTACCGCGGCGAAGTACACCCGCATCTGCCGTGATATTGGCCGCAATCCCGCTCGCGTCATGCCTCTACCTCGGGTAAGAAGAAATAAATCCTGAGCTGCGCATAGCGGTCAACCCGTCCTGCGTCCGCGCTCCACTGCTGCTTATCCACCGGCACATCGCCCGGCGCATTTCCCATCACCGGCACCGTCCAGAAAATTCCCGATCCCAAATCCACGCTTGGAGTCTGGCTGTAATCGAGCATTTCGGTATGCGGCGGATCGCAGATTCCGAGTAACTCATCATCCATCTCCGCCAGCACGCGCCCTCGATCCACTCCCGTTCCGCCGCTGCCTTCACTCGCGTACCATATATGGCAATCCACGCCCAGCATCGGACGCGTACTCTCTGCAATCAGGATGTCGCCAAAGTCCACATAAAACGCGCCCGCTTGTGCTTCACCAAACCGCGGTTCCATATTTTCGCGGACCACAATCGCCGGAACCGCAACTCCGTCGATCACCATCGTCCGCGCCGGATTCAACACCGTGAGCCGCGACCGCAGCGCCATATAAAAACTGTCCTTCGCTGCCTGCATATCTCTCCTGTCCCTGAAACTCGTGGCATAAATGGTTCGTTGGAAGGGCACGACTTCAGTCGTGCCGCCACTTATGCCGTAAAAATTGGGCTTCAGCCCCTGAAAGTCCATGTTTTAGCGTCACGAATCATTCGTGAAGGCGGTTTAGTAAGTCGATCTTGAAGCTGACGGCTGATTAGCTGAACGCTGAAAACTGTCAAGACACTGCCGACACACGATACAGATAAGTAGCCCCGCCAAGTCGCTCGACCATAAACCCCTGGATGTGGAACACTTCTCCGCAGTAAACCAAGCCCAATGCCGTCTCGAACAAAACATCCGCCGACGCCACGTTACGTTGACTTACTTGCTGTGCCAGCGCAGCCTGTCCGGCCAGTAACTCGATATGTCGCCGTGGCCCGCTGTTCTCAGTAGATATCTCCCGGACGACCACCGGCGCGATCAACGCCTGGACCACTCCCGGATCCACAAGGCCTAGCTCTGCAATCCCTTCCCCCGGCAATCCCGCCGCTGCAAAAAGAAGAATTACTTCCGTGCCGCCCAGCGTTCGCATCATGGCATCCGCTGCCCGCACCGCCGCCGCTCCAGAAATCCCAGTCATTGTTATCCCACTCTCCGCGCCACAAAGGGCGCCAGCAGCTCCTGCACCGTCGCATCCATTAGCGAATCGGAGAAGTACCACAACTGCATTCCGTCGGGGACCACGTTCTTCTTCACATTCAGCGCTGGAGTAGCTTGCGCATTCTTCACCAACTGCGCGCACGCCACCATCACCGGATTCGGAAAAGTTTCAAACCCTGCCGTATAGATGAGCTCTATCTCAGTGAACGCCCACCCCATCACGTTCACCGGGAGCGTGATCTCTCCGGTCTCCGGAAAGTAATCCATAACCGTGACGTCGATATTCACCCACGTTCCCGGAATTCCAAATGCGAGCGCCACGTCCCACAAGTCTGCTTCATAATCCAAATCACCCCGCCGTGGTGTTGCGTACCGAGCTCGTGCCGAAACCAGCGGCGATGTCGCTGGCGCCAACGCGGACAGCGGCAGATAAGTAAGCTGCACTGGCCTTTGCCCGCTCTCCGTTCGTAATCGCTCCGTGTACTGATTGATCGCCAGCGTAATCCTTCGGCAATGTGCATCGATCATGGCCGATGCCGCCGTCACCCACGCGACGTTGGTCGTTGGCGGTAGCCCATACAACTCATATTCCGAAGGTTGCAAGTAATTCATAATAGGTTTCCCGTCTCAGTTCCATTACTGAAAGCTGCTTCATAAAGTCTTTGGGTAGGGCACGGCTTCAGCTGTGCCACCAAGAAGATTGATGACGCGGGCTTCAGCCCCTGAGGTCAGCTCGCATTGTTTCCTCAGACCATTTACGGACTGAATGCTGATAGCTGGGTACCCCACTTATCGACTTCTCAGCAATAAGTGGGGGATTCCCAGACCTCGGCTACCGATTTACGAGCACTTCGTAGTGCGCATAGTTAGCGCCCTTGACCACCATGCCGCCGAATTTCACCACCACGCTCTGCGTCATCAGCGTGTTTGGAAGTCCCAATTTAAATATCCGGGGACTTGAGTCGGTCAGCCAGTGGTACTCGATCAGATCCTCGGTCACGATGTAAGCCGGCAAAACAGCACTGCCGCTTCCCGGTACGCCCGTATAGGGGAGGGCCCACTCCGGAATCAGTGGCAGCTCGCCTGCTTGCGTACTCAGCGCCTTCACCGTGATCCCGCCTGTGATCTGCACCGTCGAGAGGACGACGTTGAATTCTGTCTTCATCTCGCGGTCGATCAGATCAAGCAGCACTGGATTCGCATAGATCGCCGTCGGCCGCACATCAAACGACGAGCTCGCGACCATCCCCGCGATGGTGCTCTTCAGTCCATCGACAATGCTTGCCGTTTCTCCGATGGTGACGGTGTTGCCTCCCGCCTCGATCTGCCCAATCGCTCCGAAATACTGCGGCGTCGTTGGAGCGCTCAGGTACGTGTCGTTACCGTTCCATAGCGCCACGTCGTGCGTGCGCAAAACTCCATCCACCGCATCCGCCAGATCTTTGGCTTGCAGATAAGCGAACTGGCTTTGCTGCGTTCCCACCTCCATGTCAAACAGGTTGTAGTTGATCTGCGAGACCAGCGCCTTCAACGGAACCGTGCGTTCCACGCGCGTCGGAGCCTGCAACGTCGGCGCAATGTTGCGCGGATCGACGAATGCCTGGGTCGCGGTTGGCGAAGCAATCGCCGTTTCTTCGAAAAACCGCGATGGCTGTCCCGTCGCCGGCACCTGCTTCATCCTTTGCCCGAACACCCCACGCCGCCGAACAATATCCGTAATCTCGGTCTGGTATCGGTTAATTTCAATCGCGCCCGGCCCCAGAAAGTCCGCTGCTGCATGCAAATCCAGAAAATTCGCTTTCATGTGTTCTCCTCGAATTGAGTTGTATTGCTATTTCTTCGCAGGCAATTCGCCTGTCATCCTGCACGCAGCGAAAAACCTCAGCTTCCAGCGCTCACCACGCACTCGGCGTCCGCAAAATAAAAAAGGACGCGACCTGACTCGCGCCCAAATACCAATGGCAACCGGCTAACAACAACCGCCAAACGACATGTCAGTCGATCATCCCCGCCCGCGCCAACTCCGCCTTTACGGCGATGCGTTGCTCCACGCTCAGTACAGCAAGCGTCTTATTAAGCATTGCCGGATCCATCCGCTCCCCTTCAATCTCATTCTTTCCAATCAGCGCCGACACCACCGGTGAAAGAGTCTTCCGGACCATCCTCGACGCCTGCGCCTTCAAATCCGCATTCGACTTCTCTAGCTGCACAACGCGCTGCTGCAAGTCGATCCCAGTTCCTTCGCCCTGGTGCCGCTCGCTCGTTTGGATGACACTCTCTTCGACCGCCGCGACAATCCGGTCCACCTTCGCATTCAGCATCTCCTGCTGCGCATCCAGTTTTCCCAACACGCGATCAAGAGTCTCGGTGGCGGACGCCAATCGCTCCGCCGCCGCCATCATCTGCTTCACCATCTCATCGTTCATTCGTCTTACCTCCCGGTTTATTTCGTAATGGGTGTTTCGTATCGGGGTATCGCGTTAGCGCTACCGTAAAACCTTAAAATCAATAGCCTTTTCAGAGACTGCTTACCCGAGTTCAATCCAAGTAGAGCAATACGCCGCCTTATCCCGTCGCAGTACCGCCGCTCCTGTAAAAGTCACCTTATTCAATACCCACACGTTCGCCGCAATGTCTTCGACCATCGCGTCAGTGATCTCGTAGGACATCCCAAGCCCCGCCCGAGAAGTCCGAGAGTTCCCACCTGGCCCCGCGGATACCGATGCGCTTCTCCCCGGCCTTCCAATCTCTTTCACAATCTCCGGAAAATCCCGCCCATACAAAAATCCCCCAACTTCAATCACGCGCCCCACAATTTCCGCGCGCGTAATCACTCCAATCTTTCGCCGTGCATCATGACGATCAAGCGCCGGAGTGTAATCCAACCCCATCCCCATCAGCGACGCCATCGCCGCCTCCGCTGCCCGCCGAGTCAGCAACACTCGATGTCCCCGCGCGCCTGCCGGTGACTTGTCCGATGCAGCATCGACAACCGTCAATACTCCTCGAAACCCCACGCGGTTCGGATGCCCTTGCACATGAGGCATCTCAATCGACATCGACTCCACTGACAATCCCATCTTTAGTCTCCTGATATCCGCCCGCTCTATTGCGTTTTCCCCTGTGACCTCTGTGCGACCTGTGTGTCCCCTGTGGTTAAGGTTTCGCTATTGCCCGATTCTGATTGCCACTAAATAATCTCCGCCAACCCGCGAGCCTTCCGAACTTCGTTCACCGTCACCACCCCATTCTTCAGCAGGATTTCGTCGATCTGCGCCTGCTCCATCTCGTCCTGCGCATCCAGATCCGTAAATACAAATTCCAGATCGTTCCATCCGAGTCTCTTGGCAATCGCATCTCGCGTCAGATGTTCAGCCACCAGTCGCGCCGTAGGAACAATCGCCGATCGGAATCCCAGATCGCTCATCGTTCCCGCCGTCGAACGATTCACATCCTGCTCGAGTCCCAGAAACTGTGCCGGCAGATCGAAAGCATTCGCAATGATCCGCACCAGAAATTCTTGCCACGCCAGCAGGAGATCCGCATCATTCCCCGCCGCAAACCGCAGCACCTGCGGTTGCGCCTCCGACGAAATAATCGGCACCCGCCCCGTACCTTCAATCTCGTCCTGCCACCATCGGAGCATCCGTTCATGATGTGCCGGCGTCAGACCCTGCACCCACAGCGCATACTGCACCACCGAATTCGAAGCCAGCCGGCCCGCATACCGGTACGCACTCAGGAATGCATTGATTGTTTCGAACGCCACCTCTAACCGCCCCAGCCCAAACGGCGTGCAGGTTCGTGGATTCAGCCGGATATAACTGAGCTCGTTATCGTTCAGCACGATCTGCCCATTCGCCCCAAACAATCCCGTCATCTGCGCATATCGCGGTGAGTCCGGCTCCCCATTCCAATCGGTCATGATCCGGATCGTTGCCCCATCCACCGGCCACATCACCAGAGGAGACTTATTGGCGGAATCCAGGGTCCATCCCTCAGTCAGATCGACTTCGATCGCACCAAATCCTCCAACAATCACATCCTCCAGCACCTGCTCAATCATCGAGCGAAATGAATCGTCCGGATTCGGCGCCTCGAAGTTTTCCGTCAACACTTGTATTCGCTGCGCACCATCCGGAATCTGCTCCAGAACCCGTCCACGCCGCGGCTGAATGCGCCATCGCATCCCCACAATCCGATCCTTAATCACGTTGATCGCCCGCCGCGCCACCGGAGTCTCCGAGAACCGACGCAAGTTCGCTGGCGTCGGTTTCGGCACCAGCGTGTGTGCCGCCGGCATACCTGCCAATGGAAAACTCGGCGATGAGAACGGGGCCAGGTTCGACCCCGTGCCCAACGTCAGCCGTCCATCCCGCCCGGCAAACAAACTGGGGGAAAGCAATTCCCGCAAAGACACTTGTCCTACCCGGCGCAAAGCGCCGCTAACCCTCTCAAGAATGTTCATAGTCTCCTTGTCTCGTGTGAGGACAGGTTGTGTAGTGACGGTTTGTGCAGGAACGGTTTGTGTGGGGACGGGCATTCTGCCCGTCCAAGCCGAGCCCAGCTCGGCAGTTGCGCCATAACAATTCCCGACTCCCTATAGATGTTGCTCCATTCCGTAGTTCTACTGAGCGCCTCAATAAAACGATGATTTACATAACAATGATTTACATAACAATGATTTACATAAAAATGACCGCCAAAACAAAACGGCACAGCTTTCGCCGTGCCGTGCACTCACTTCCAAACACGTACCGCAACCGCCATCAGGCTGCTGACATCCAGAAGCTCAAACCCTCAGCTCCCGCCGCACCTCGCCCGCCATCGCCGCCATCTCATCCACAGCCCTCACCTGGACCGAATTTTCTTCCATCACGCCAATTGCAAACCGCATCCGCTCGTCCCTCAAGAGGGTCGCCTGATCCACCACCGCAGTCATAGAAGTTTGGATCTGCTCCTTTAGCATCCCAGCCTCAATGCGCGGATAACGATAAGCCAATGCCAGTGCTTGATTGACATTCGCCGTGACTGAAACCGCGTGAAACATTTTCATCACACTTCCCACCCGATATCCAAAATCAATCCGGAACGAATCTCCCTGCCCTGTGTACTGGACCACATCCAAATCTCGCTGCATCAATTCGATCACGCCCGCGCTGGTGAACGCTTCATTCATTGTGTTCACAATTGCCCCCCGGCCCGTGCGCTGCTGGCTCCGCTCCCCGCGTTCCATTGCCACCAGATACATCGAAGTAAGCACTTCAATTTCCTTCGCTGGATCCTCCGTCAACACCGCCTTAGTCGGAGCCACATCGAGCATCGTTCCGAACCTCTCGTTCACCAACTGCATCAACTCTTCGCGCCGCCGCACCCTTCCCAGGCTCGCGCGGATCTCGTTCTCCGCCATCGTAAACCATTCCAACTCCACATCGGGAGCAACGCACTGTAGCATCCTCAAGTCGCGCGTAAATCGAACCTCAGCAAATCCCGCATCGGCCTCCAGCAGCAACAGTCCAACCGTAACGAAATCATCCCGCAAAGCATGCGGTAAAAATCGCAACAGATAAAGTTCGAGTTGTCGCTTCTCAGCCATCAGCAGTCGCCGTTAGCCATCAGTCTTGCGTTGTCCAAAATATTGACCGAACCCGCTCAGCATCTTCTTGGCTTCGATAGTCTGCTGCGAAAGCTGTGAGCAGATTTCAGGAATCAAGTACCCAAGATCCCGCGACGATAACAGGTGATACTCCAATTCACTAGCCGAGCCCAAAGCAATCTGCAGAAATCGCCCAAACTCAGCAGAAGAGTTCTTACCAGCCCCCTCGGCAATGTTAGCCCCGATAGAAACTGCGGCCCGTCGAATCTGGCTAGTAAGTCCATAAAGCTCGTCTCGAGGAAAAGTCTTAGTAGCGGCATAAACATCAAGCGTAAGTTGATGTGCCTTATGCCAAACCTTAAGCTCCCGAAAATTCCGCATAATGATCCTCCGTCTCAGAAGCCGACACCAAGAGCTGTACCTGACGGCTGAAGGCTGAAGGCTGATAGCTGATAGCTGAAAGCTGAAAGCTAGTTCTCGTCCCATTCCGGAAACGGCCTCCGCGGTGACCCGCGAAACGCTAAAATCAGCTCACGCACAATCGTCTTTCTCTCAATCAGCCGTTGCACCAGAGCCTCTAACTCGTCCCATGACCCGCCATACCACGCCGGAGGAATCTCTCCCGCCACTCGCCAGATCGCATCTTCATTCAGTTTTTCGATCCGAGACAACCAGGGCTCGAACGACTCCCACCCATTCACCCGCGCGTAAACTTCATTCCGCGGATAAACCCCCCGCAGCGGAAAATCCGGAAACGTCCACTCTCCCGCATTAAAGCAATACCCCTGATCGATAAACGACGCCGAGTATTTCTTCTCTCGCATCTTTCGCCAGAACGCCGCTTGCCGTCCATCCGCATTGCAAGTCCACTTATCCAGCGCCAGAATTCCAGCAAACGTCCCCAAATTTCGTACCCGGTCCAGCATCTCCGGAGGCAGATAATCCAGCACCTGCCCCTCCACCGGACTCACCACATATCGCGACCCAAACTGCAGTCCCGCCTCCACCTGAATCGAATGATTTCCCAGCACGATCGTCATCTCCACCGTGTGCTCTACCAGCCAGGGCGGGACATCCACCACTTCCGCCGTCGGAACCGGCAGTCCCACGCGTTCCGCCAGTCGTGTAGCCAGAAACTCATTCGCCAGCACCCGCTCATGCTGCGGATTATTCCGAAACTTCACCACGTAATAATGCCCGTCGTCACAACGCATCAAATGACTCTGCGCTCCACCCCGCATCCTCTTAACGTGTTGAACCGCAACGGTAGGCATAGGTTTAGCGGGCAGAAAGCTGAAGCTTCGTAACAGGGCATCGCTTTAGCGATGCCGCAAGACCTCGGAATCGGAAGCCCCTTTAGGGGCTGGGACCTCAAACTCCAACTGCTCTGCACTCTACGCCCGGAATCGTTCTTTGCCTGTGACCGCCCTACATTCAAAATGTTCACTTTCCCCACCACCAAATTTCATCAGCAGACATCATCCACCCCTTTCCCCGCGATCTCCTTCCGCACCGCCCACGCAATCGCCATCGCGATCACACAATCGTCATGCGTCCCCGGAGCCGCTCCCACTCTCGCATCCACATCTCTCACAAAAGTCCGACATTCATTCAGCAGCACCTGGCTCCGAAAACATCGCGGCGCGTCGCCAAGCACCTCCGCCAGATGCTGAATCATCCGCGGACGGCTATACGCCGTAGTCATCCACCCATACTGCTTGTTCTGCATAAACAGCCGCGGATACTTGCCCTCCAGATGCGCCAGCACGCCATGCCCGTGATTATTCTTCTCCACCGCCAGCAAAGCCGTGTTGTATTCCTTACCCAGCGCGATCAACTCCTTCGCAAACTCTCCCGGATTCCAATGTCCTCGCAATTCCGCGCATTGCATACCCAGGTCCCGATCAATTACCTCCGCGCAAGAGTAGTCGCCCTCAATCCCACCCCCTGCCGGATCAGCCCCAATCACATACTCCCGCCCTGGCCGCGCCGGCATCCAGATTTTCAGCCGCTCATTGTCTCGCGTGGTTGACGGCTCGCCCGCCGTTTGCATCGCCCGCTCCACTGCCACCAGATCGAACTCGCATTCCCCCGATGCCCGGAAGCACGACACCGCATCCTCGGCAAATTCCTGCACCGCCAGTCCTCGCAGTGACGCCCATTGTTTCCGCCGCCACGCGATCTGCCCAGTCGTCAATCCCTGCGCCGCCACCAGCTCCGTCTCTTCTTCCGTCAGCGGAGCGAAACTCGCCCCCGCTTCCAGCGTGTAAGCTGCGTCAAACCACCAGGGAAAAAAGTGGCGCGTATAACCCGTCTCTTCCGCTCGTTGCCACTCCTCGTAGAAAAGTCCACCCGCTCCGTTCGGCGTGGATTCCAGCACAATCTCGCCTCCCGGCACCACCGCCGCCCGCAACGATGCCAGCGCCTCGTCGCCTTCCCTGCCCCAGCGCGATACTTCCGAACAATGCAGGTTCTGGATCGTTCGCGCGCGTCCCGCATTCTCCGCCGCCGAAGCCAGGCAATACTCGCTGTCCAAATCCGTAAACACTAATTGCCGCGCATTGCAGTGCGAAGTTCGTAAACGCCCGTTGCGCCACTCCTCCGGCAGGTTCTCCCAGAACCGCCGCACAATTCGAAAAATGTCCTCCGCCGATTCCCTGTCCTGCGTTACCTGCATGCTCAGGATGCCGCTCTGCGTAATCGTCTGCACAAAAAATCTCGCGGCAATGTACGTCGTGATGCCCACCTGTCGAGCCTTCAGCACCACGTTCTGCTTCGTGCACCGGTAGGAATACTCCTGCTGCACCCGATTCAATCTGAAAAAGGCCTGACTGGTCGTCTTGGTCCGGATCTTCAGGTATTTATCGATGAAAAAATCCCGCGCGGTCGGCTCCCATACCCTCCCAGCCTCCAACTCCAATCTTTCACTCGGTCCTTGTTGCCCCTTCTGCCGTTGATCCAGATGTTGTCCCACCCAATCCAAATAAGCGGTAGAAACCTCAGGCGTCACAACCGCCATCCCGCAAACACCCTGTCATCCTGAGCAAAGCGAAGGACCTCATGTTCCCGAAACGTGTCCCCCAAGAACACCCTGTCACCCTGATCAAAACGAAGAACCTGCTCTTCCTGACGGCTGATGGCTGACGGCTCCCCCCACTTCCCACAACCCGAACTCCCCGTTTCAATGCACCGCGCTGAAATCCTCCGGCACGTACGCGTAAGCCCCAATATCCCACCCCGATCCAAACGAGTTCTGATTAATCCCCAACAGGTCGTACTGATATTCCGCCCCTAAGTTCAGGCCGACATCCCTGATCGGTGAATTTACCGTCGGTCGAAAATCTGCCTCCGTCCCGCTCGACGGACAAGCGTAATAACTGCCGGCTACATAGCCGGCTGGCACTACATCATTCGCCTGGCATGACAACAGAAAATTCACCATCTGCGTGTTCGACTTGAGCGTCGCGCCTCCCTGCACCAAAGCATCCATAAAGTTCGCCACTTCATCCGGACGCAATTCGTTTACATGCCAGAAGTAGCCAATCGGCCGTCCCCACAACGCATTCTTAAACAAATCCTGACGAACCCGATTCCGCATCTGCTGATAAGTCAGCCCCTGGTAGTTAGGCACCACACCCTGACTCAAAATGTTGAATACGTCGTAACCCGTAGCCAGAGTAGTATTCGCGCCGCAACACGGCTTCATGCTGCCCGTACCTCGCACCCCCACATAACCCAATCCGGCAACGATGTTTTCCGTCACCGGATCCTCGTAACTCCCCGGCATCACATACACGCGTCCTGTCGGCAGCCCAGTGAGATTCAGATTCATCCACTGCTGGGCCCAGGTCATCTCTTCCGTTTCCATCTGCGTTTCATCAAGGTCAAGATTCTGTGCCGAAGTAAAAATGTCCATCCCCGTCACGTTAGCAAGCGAAATACTGCGAGCTGTGCTCTTGGCGTTCGGGTCGAGTGTCACAGAGAACACTCCGCGCTGCTGCAGCGTGTACAAAATCCCACCCAAAGTGTCGAGTCCATTGGAAACCTGCCCAGGCGCAGCCGGCGTCATGTTCCAGCTGATATCCGCTGCCGGATCGTCCGGGCTGGTAGTCACCGTCAAAGTTGCATGCCCCGGGGTAGGGTGCGTAATGTTCAAAGTCACAGTGGTAGCGGCCGTTCCGATATATTGCAAATTCTCAAAAGCATGGCACGGAACCGGAAACGGCCCACTCGTCCCACAACTGGCCGCCGGAGGGTCCCAATACTCATGTGATATCGAATGCGTGTTAACATCCCATCCGGCATTAACCCACCCCTGCACCTCGCCAATAATCGACTGCGAGTAACTCCCGCCAGTAACGACCGCAATCGAGAGCGGAATCACCTTAGCAGCCATAACCGGCAGCAGCGAATTGATGTAAGTATCGCTGTACTCAACCAGTCCAGGATCGTCATAACTAACAGTCGTATAAGCCGGCCACCGATGCCACTCATGGATCCACGGCGCTGTTTCGCTCGCAATATTATGTGTCCCCGCCGTCGGCCCCGGAGTTCCCGACGTATCCACCGTCAGTGCCGTCGCCAAATTATTAGCGTACAAATGGCAATAGTCATAACTGACCGCACCATCCACATTGTCCACAATCCCGTAAGTGCGATTCGCATATGCCCGGCAATTCCTAATCTCGAAAGCGCATCCGCCGCCGTTACACCCAGCGCCATCAAAGTGGTAACCCACGTAATTCATGTTAGCGTCCGTGTTATATAGATGGATATCCACTGGTGTCCCGCTAGCCTGCACATAAAAGCCCAGCGGCACCGCGCCATTTTCCACTTCACTGTTAGAGGATATGTTCGCCAACCAAAGATGATCGCTCGCTCCTTGCACTTGCACTCCGTAGGCGTCGAACCAGTCAATTTGCAAATGCTGAATTTCCAGCCACGAGACGCCATTCAGATTCAGCAACGTCTCGCCGCTAAGCACAATCGGCGCCACAGAAGAATAGTGCGTAGCAGGATTCCCCCCAACGCTGTAAACATACAAAATGTAGTTAGTCGAGTCATACCAGAAATCCCGATCCTGACTAAGAGCCGCCTGGCTCCCCTGCGCCACTCCCCACACCGTACCGAACTGCACATACTGTATCTGCGCCGGCGGTTGTGTCACACAATAAAAGCCTCGGACGCCGCACTGCACCACACCCGCCTGCCCGCTGCTAGCCGAATAGAGCGTCGCCGCCCAGACATTCGCACTCACCTGCGTCCACCACGGTCCAGTGATTGGTAAATAACCTGTCAAGTGTGGCGGACGACCATTGCCATAACTCCCTATCTTGATGAGCGCGCCACCCGTCGCCGGGTTCGTCCCACTCGAAGCCGGAGTCAGCGTTTCATTCCACGTACAATCCCGTAACAAGTTAATTGTGTCCCCCGGCAGAAAACTCGATATCCCAACCTCCAGCAAAGTGCGCCAAGCCAGTTGTGGACTCGTCCCCGGATTTCCATTCGACCCATAGTTACAGTCAACGTAGTAATTTGAGGCACACGCCAGCCGCGCTCCTAAAAATAGAAGCAATAACATCTGTTTGATCATGGGATCCTTAAAAGTTCGTCATCCTGAGCGCAGCCGAAGGGGAAGGACCTCAGCCTCCACCGCTGCGATGGAGCAAAGAGCCTTCCCGCCATAAAACGATCTCAATACACAATCAAAGCCGGAATCGAAGCGCCCGAGCTGAAGCTATCCGTAGGCAACGTGATCGACCCCGACAAAGCCGCGCCCCCGGTTCCTACGCTAATGGATTGATTAGCCGCATAACTAACGCCAGTTCCCGGAGTTCCCAGTAATGCCGCGCATGACGAAGTACAATTGCTGGTCAGCGTAATATAAACGCGCCCCGCCGGAACCGTAACATTAGAACTATTCCACGCAATCACCTTGATGCCCGCCGAAGGCGCAAACGTAGTTCCCGCAGTAGAAGCCGTGCTGGCAATAATAGTAGCCGTTCCGCCAGATACTCCGGTAAGTAGCCCGAGAACGTAGTTATTCGAGGTATTATCCGCCGTTCCCACCACGTAGGCCACGTGGTTGGTCACACAGGGATAAGGATTAAATACTCCCCAAACAATCGCCTTATTAGTAGTACCAGGAAAAGCATTTCCCGACCCGCTCTCCGTCGGCACCGTAATCCAAGAGCAAGCTGGCACCGGCAACTGCGCAGCCGCCAAAGTGCCCGTAGTGAGATCCGAAGCCGATACGGTTACATTAGAAGACAGCGCGTGCCCATTAACCGTAGTCCCGGTTGTTACATATCCCGGCACAGTAGGCGTCCCCGTAAACACTGGCGATGCAGTAAGTGCCAGCGTACTTCCCGTCCCAGACGTTCCGTAAGATGTCCCCCAAGCCGATCCCGTGGAGTTAGGAACTCCCGCCCCAGGATAGACCATGCCTCCGCCAGAAGAAGGCATACAAGAAGCCCCGCTAGTCAATTGACAGTGGAGATTATTGTCCGATCCCACTCCGAGCGAAAATGCCATTCCGCTCGGTACCGTAACCGTCGTGCCCGTCCACTCTTGCCCCGACCACTGCGTAGGTCCAGTCCCCGTCTGGTTGATATTTCCCGCCACATTGAGATTCCCGTTAAGGGTTACTGTGCTCGAAAATGTCTTTGCCCCGGTAATGGTTTCCGTCCCCGCCAAATGCACAACCGCAGCATCCGCCGCTGCTCCCGTAACCTGCGCCACCGAATAATCGCCGCTCGCCGCTGTGACAGCTCCCGTCCGTCCAAATACAGAAACGACGCTTCCGCCACCACCACCACTCGACGGAGGCTGCAAGCTGACCCGCATCCCATTAGTCGCTCCAGCCGTCGCGTTACTCACATCCACATAGCCAATCAGCTGCGCTGAAGGTGGCGTCCCTGATCCCGTGTCGTGACAATCGCCCGCTACGGTTGTACTCGCAGTAACCGCATCGCCAGCAGTCGCGGTACTGTCAAAAACGCAGTAAGCATAGCCATGCCAGGTAATCACTGCGCTTCCACTCGTACCCGCGCCACTTTGCACTATGCCAATCGCTCCGTTAGTCGACGACGTACCCGTCAGCACCGCCTGTGAAGGACTGTTTGTGTTGAACATTGCTAACTTATTCAACGTCGTGCCCGTCGACGTATCATTCGGAATCTCGAAATCGTTACGCCCATAGATAACCGAGTTAAAAGAAGTTTTGGCAAAGACGCTCTTCATCGCATTCCCTGTATCGCTGCCCAGGTTGAATACATTGTCGCCCGTGGCCGCCCATGGCTTCAGGTTGCCAGTCGCGTCGACCACCCACTTCAGTCCGCTTCCTACCCACAATCCCAACCCTGGCGCGGATGACGATGTCGCGTTCTCACTGCGAACTACGGCATAGTTATCCGTTGCATCGAACCCCAGCGATGTTCGCTGCCATGTCGTGCCATTCGTGTAGGTCGAATACACGCGAAAGTTTTCCGAGTTTGTTCCATTCAGCTCTTCGAGATTGTCTGCGGGGTCGCCGCCCGGATCGGAGTTGAACAGGTTAGTGAGCCCTAACTGAATAGCTTGGCCGTTGTTATCAATAAATTTCGGGGCGTGATGAGCCGAATCAAACCAAAACACGCCCCATCCAGGAATCCCCGCGGGGGGCGTCGTTTCTTGTAACTGAATCACATCCGCCGTTGAGCAATTCGCGTTTCCATTCGCCGCAATGCCCGTCGCAAACGATCCGCTGCACTGCGTCGGAGTTCCCGCCAGGGCAAGAGCCGTCCCCGCCTGTCCGCTGATATTCGAACTCGTAAGTGCAACTTGTTCCGTCGTCCCGCCAATGTTTACAACCGGTAGCCCGGCAGCCGTGTCCAGCCCAATCCCGCCCACAGCCGGAACAAACCCACTCCCTTGCGGCAATATCAAGTTACCGCTCATCGTCACATTGTTGGAAAATGTTTTCGCCCCGGTAACTGTCTCCGTATTCGCGAGGTGGACAACCGTTGCATCCACCGCCGCGCCAGTAACTTGAGTCACTGTGTAATCGCCGGTCGTTGCCACTACCGCCCCTGTGCGCCCGAACACGGAGCTAACACTTCCTCCACCTCCGCCAGATCCACAAGGACTGCCGGTAGATGCGACCACGCCGGACGCGACATTGAGGCAGCCATTCGCCATCCCGGCGAAGGTCACGCTCTGATCGAACTTTGCCGGAACGTTGAACTCTTTCAACGACGCGCTCAGTCTCTCCAGCCAGTTTCCGTGTACGCCGTCGCCAATCTGAGCAATGTAATTCGTGATCGATACCGGAGATCCAAACGCCAGCTGCCCCGCGCTCAACCCCGCTCCACTGCTCGGTACATCCAGCCCGATCCACGTGTCGTTCGCGTTCGCCAATGGACGATAACCGAATGTGGCCTCGGTTAATCCCGGCTGGGAATCAAGCAGAGTAATCACGTGGTGGGGAAAGATGCTGCCGACATAGGGTGTGGTCGCGAAATTCAACCTTCCTTTGGAAACCGTCGGAGCGCCTTCAGAAAATGGCGGGCCATCAGTAAGTAACGTAGCCGTCTGTGCCACTAAGTTGCTTATGCTCGCCAGGCATGTGGTGTAGCCACCGGCAGATGCTTGTCCGTTGCCGGAACATGAGCCCGAGATCTCTAGCGGATTTCCGCTCAAACCTACGCCTACGGCTGGCGACTGTTCCCGGTCCACCGTGACGCTGCGGTTCACCGTGACGAGCGAACCCGGCCAGAAGATCAATTGCCCTGAGTAATTCCCTTGCTTAATCGTGTATGAGGAGGTAGACAAAGATCCGCTGTCAGTGTAAGTACAAACCAACCCTCCGGAACACGCGGCAGCTTGCGTAAGTCCCTGCGCCACGTATCCGCATGCCCCGCTCGACCCGCCGGTACATCCGCCACTGTAGGGATAAACGGATCCGATCCCAATCGGGGTTGCCATGCGGATAACGTCATAAGTAATCGTATCGGTTCCGTTTGCAACGCGGGGCCAACGTACCGGAATCGAATCGCTTCCCGTCGATTGCCAATTAAGCACCTGCATCGGAGACGTCTGCGTGCCTGTACTCGTGTCATTGGCAACGATAAAATACGAATACGGCGTCGATCCCGTTCCTCCCGTCGCAAACGCTCCCCCAGTGCCGCCAGTGCCTACAATCTGAAAAGCTGCGGCCCCGCTCGACCCGCCCGCGATCAAGCCGGCAATTCCAAGACCAGGGAAAGGGGAGCGTACTGGCGAGAGTGGGTTTAGACCAGTGCTGCTCTCTGCGTAGACGTTCTTAAGATAGGCGCCCTGATAATTTCCAGTGGTGTTCGATGAATACACCTGCCACAGCCCCGAGGCCTGAATTACGGTATTTTCAACGTACAATCCATTGGAGTTATAGTCAGTCACTCCGTTTGAATAATTCGCTGTGATGGTCGAATCACGCAGAGTGATAACCGGAGCAACCTGATGACTCTGGTTCCCCGCTGAGAACACAAACGATCCCGTCCAGTTCACATTGTTGTTAAGTGGTGTGCCCTGATTGTTGAAATGATCGATGGTGGCATTTTCATCGTCCCATAAATCGAAGAAGTTATTAAACATCCCACCTTCACCCACTTTATCGACAGAAATGTCGAGCAGGTGTGTATCCATGGCATTATCCAACACGGCCACATACGCCAGCGCTACAACACCAGGAGTTGTCTGCGCGGCCACGTTAGCACCCGAATGCGCATATTGGAACGTCGTTGCGTTTGGTACCGCCGTTATTACGGCGTCGCCCCAGTAGGTGCTGTTGTCCGTAAATAGGATCGTCACCATGTCTCCGACTCGAAACCCGTGCGCGCTGGCAGTTGTAATGGTTACGACCTGAGATGTCTTTTGCGTCTGCGCGATTGCGACCCCTGCAAATGCAGGATTGCCCGAGACATTCACCGGGGCTCGAAAGCTCAGCCCAGCGATGGTATTGTCCGTGTAATCGTTTGCAACGTTAAGATCGCCTACCTGCAAACAGGGACCGCGCTCCAGACAGTTCAGCGACGTTCCATATGCGCTCAATATCGATTGATTGGAATGCAGATAAATCGTTCCGTAGACGTTGTAAGTAGTTAGCGAGTGAACCGGGTACCCCGGTCCATTGGCTGGGATCGTGACATTGCACTGACTATTCTTGTATGACAACGGGTCGGTTCCGCAGCCTGCATTCAATGTCTCCTGAATGCCAGAGGATGCCGAGCCAATCGTGTAGCCAGCGGCATAAGAAAAGAACGGAGTGAACGTAATCGTTCCCGATGTCGCTCCAGAAGTGCATGCTCCAGCGACGGTACTAACGTTGACCGCTTCACTGTTGCCGCCACCAGAAAGAAGAACCTGATATCCAACTCCTGTCGTTGTATCAACACCAACAGGGCAGGGAGTAAGTGTAACGGTAGCCTGCGACCCGGCGGTTAACGGATTGGACATCGTCTGTGTCCAGTTCAGCGCAGTCGTGGCATAAGTAATCCCGGCCGGCGCGCCGCTCCCGCAAGATCCCCACGACGCATTACCGTTTAGACAGGTCGATGAGCTGGCGACCCCTGCTCCCAATTCTCCAGACGGAACAGTTCCACTCACCAGGTCCGCTTTCACTGCGAGCCCGTTGTCCACATAATTTCGGTCGGCAGCCTGGTTCGGTGCGGCTGGATCCGCCGGCAAAGTCAGCGGACCTGTCATCGTGCCGCCCGCGATCGCGACATATGCTCCGGATCCCACAGTCGACACTGCCGCATCCACGTAACCCTTGTTCGCCCCGTCAGTGGCTGCGGCTGGCGTTGGCAGCGATGGAGGCACGGTAAACTGCTTCGTGCCCGTGATCGTCTCTGTTCCGGCCAGATGCACTACCGTGGCGTTTACTGTCGCCACCGCCGCTGCTACATCTGCCTGTGTTACAGCAAGATTTCCAAGCCCTGTGCCCGGTGTCGTCAGCACCCCGGCAATCGTCGTCGGCGATGTCGCCGGAACCGCCCAATACTCCGTACGCACGGTTCCATCGTCCAATTGGAAAACGACGACGTAATAAGTTCCCGCTGGAGATGCACCTACATTGGGTACGAGTTGCGCGATAAATGCACCCAGCGGCCCGATTGTCACACTCAGATTGCCCGCCGCCACCGCGTCTCCCTCCGCGGTCTGGAACGAAGGCCATGAAATGAGCACCGTACCCAATGCGGCGGTTCCGTCCGCGCGATAAACAGTATCGCTGATCGTGGTAAGTGCCGGCCCTTGAGCCTGCAATCTGGTCGAAGATATAAATGCCACGACTAGCAGGAACACCAAAAACACCAACACTTCCGCTGCCATCGCGAAACGCTTGTTATTCACCGCGAACGATCTTGGCATCTCTTTTTTTTCTCCTCGTGAGCGCGCCCAACTTCAATTCGGACCAATAAGAAAGCCGCTCTATCGAGCGGCGCGTCTCTCTCAAATTCCCCCCCCCCAGCATAATCCGATTGGCTTTGCGTAGGGCACGGCTTCAGCCGTGCCGGTCAAAGCCAATAAAAATGCGGGCTTTAGCCCCTGAGGCCCAAACAGCCTGCACCAAGAACAAGGAAATTGATGAGACCATTTCTAGTGCGAACTTCGCGGCTCGCTCTCAACTCGCGAATCCAGAAATCGCCGCACACTCTCCACATACACGTCCGCGAAATCGACCACCGGCCTTCGTGTCTCAATTAACACCATGGCCGCTTCAATCTCCCACCCCATCGCACATAATACCGCCAGCGTCATCATCGGAGCCCGGTGTACTCCCGCGGCACAGTGAACATAAAGCCGCGCTCCCGGATCTTCCAGCGCTTCCAGCGCAAAATCAATGCCGCGTTTGAACAATTCCGGCGGTTTCAGCAAGAAATCGTCGTCGGTCGGATTCCACAACACCCGGATCCCCAGCGGAGCCGCGAGCGGCCGGTCATCGAACTCGAGCTGCATGTTCAGGACGTGCGTGATCCCGGCTCGCGCCAGTTCCGCCATATTCTGGGCGTTCCAAATCCCGCCTCCCAGCGCAACTCTCTCTGTGACCCAGGTTATGTCCATGCTGCGTTCGGCGTGTCCTTCCTGTTGATTCTACGTCACCTTCTCGCGCATGGAAAAAGGGCGCGAGTGCATCGCGCCCTTCGGGAGTTAATTTTTCTCGACTCTTAAGTTTAGGATATCAAATCAGAAGGGGGTAAGTGGACATTTTGCGGACATTTATATTTGGCGTCCTTTGAGTCACTTACCGCGGTTTTGTATTTTTTACCCTCTTGACAACCCCGAACCCTTTTCGTCACAGCAGGCAATGTGTCCATTAATCCACCCGCGAGCAATATCCGCGAGAGCTGATCAAGTGCATCCGGAAGGAGCCGTCGTACCGTTTTGATGTGACAATCTATTAGCCGAGCGATCTCTTCGATGCTATATTCCTCCAGAACGTTCATGCCTAGCAGTTTTTTCTCCAGTGCATCCAGCTTTTCAATCGCCTTCTCCATGTCCGCCACAAAGATTACAACGTCCTCGAAACTTCGCATCGTATACGACGTGACTCGCGTCCGAAAAAATTCTCGTCCCAGCAGTGACGGCAACCTTCCCACCTCGACCGATGCCCGAGCATACCGTCGCAACAGCGCGATCGTACGCCTGCGGTAAGGTGCTAGTTCGATCTCTGTTTCGCCATATAGCACCGATGGTGGGACGTCCGCCTGACCCGTCAAACTCCATGTCTGCGCGCCTGCCGTTTGTTCGCCGATCATCCCCTCACCTCCATCAGGGCTACGCCCCGCAGACAATCAATCCGCGCCATGCCTTGGAGGTCTTCTCTGGAAACATTCGTAAGTTGTTCGCGCCGTTTGCGGCGCGTTTCGTGGAGTGCTGTCCCTTGAGGGGTTGGCCTTGCTTCTAAAGACATGCGACAACTGCTGCAATACACTGCGTCCGCTCCTTGCCGACGCAGCCATAACCCGCCACACCGCTCGCAATACTTCAGTTCAATCTGGATTTCCTCGCCTTCCATCCTGTCCATAAAATTCATAACTGCCTCTCTCTAAGAAACGAGAACTAATAAAACAAAAAGCCCTGGTACCGATTTCTCGGTCCAGGGCTCGCTTCTCTTTACGATGACCTGTTCTGCTATTTAGTTAGGAATTAAGATAGTTACTGCAACTTAGCAGTCACCCTCGAGCTTACTTGCCGAAAGTAACCCTCTTCGTAGCCGGACTTAAGAACCTGTCCGTTCTGCACAATGACGCTTAACCGTCCGTTGAAGCAAATGGTTTGCAGCAACCGGTTCATTGCCGACGAAAGCACTTCGGCCGCGCGCACTTTGCGGCGGAACTCTCCGAAGCTTCTTTCTTCGTTTTCGTGTAATTGTACTTCTAACATGGCTGGACAACCTTTCCTGCGATATACGTTTGTTATAACATATATAATAAGTAAAAAGTTATAGTCAAGAAGTGACTTAGTCAAAGTCTGTATTCCATTTTGGATGATCAGCTTGTGGTTAGAATATCATTTAGCTATGTTATCTGATATACTCTCGCGATGAAATTTCGCATGCTTCAAGAAAATCTCCGCAAAAATCTTTGGGGACGCATCGACGCGGGAGAGCTCACGGGCTTGCGTCTGGCGGAACAGACTGGATTCAAACAAGCTCACATTTCTAATTTTCTGAACCGGAAGCGAGGACTCAGCCTGGAAGGGATGGACAAAGTCTTGAACGTGCGGCATCTTTCCGTGCTCGATCTTATCGATCCGTCAGAGGTTAATAAGCACGCTTCAATACTCCCGCCGAGCGAGGATGAATTTGAGAACGTTGTTGTAGCTGATGCGCATATCGCAGCCTCCCAAAGGTTGCTAATGAGTATGCACGTTAAGGAAATCCTGAAGTTCAAGAAAAGCTTGCTCAAACGATTTAAGGAAAGCATCGAAGGCGACCGGAGCAGCTGGGAGCGTTTTGTGATTATCAAACTGGATGCCCACGAAGGAATGAGTATGTATCCCCGAACGATGCCCGGTGCCGTTCTCCTTCTCGATCGTCACTATAATTCGTTGAATCCTTATCGCAGAGGTGAAAATAATATGTACGCGGTACGCAAGAACGGGACTTGTGCGATTAGGTATATAGAACCCTTAGATGACCTCTTGATCTTACGGCCACATAACCTGGCCTATCCGATTGAGGTAATAACCGTGGGGAATGATCAAAAGCGCGGCGATCATATTGTGGGCCGAGTCTGCTATGTTGGGAGTGAAATGTAGGGTATAGGCGACGAAGTCTTAAAAGTCAAAGGATGTCGATGGCAGTCTGCGCGCCCACCCCGGTGGCGGCAGGGTTCGGACTAGAATCGCGACTGGAATCGTAATTATGCGAATCGTGGAACATCAGCAGATCCGATGGCAGCTTGGCGCCCAGGCTTCCTGAAGATCTGGCGGCTGATATTGCTGTGCACCCCGCGGCGGAAGTATCATAACTGACTTACCGTCGCCGTCCGAGGTGGCTTCAGCCATCACGATACGCACGACAAAATGAACGGCGGCGGAAACCTGGTGACCGCGCACAATAGCGATGGATTGGTGACTGGATAAGTTCTGAATGAAACGATAGTCTCATAGAGCGATCTGACACCTTGAGCCCTTATGATGTGCAAAATCTCCGCTTTCCTGCTGGCGGCGTTCGCAACTGTGGTGCCCGTCTTTGCCCAACACTCTTCTTCCGAGCCAGTTCTCGATATTTTCGCTATGGATAGAACTGTTGACCCATGCATGGATTTCTACACGTACTCCTGCGGCGGTTGGATCCAAAAGAATCCGATTCCTCCGGATCAGTCGAGCTGGGGCACATACGGCAAGCTCGAGGACGAGAACCGCGCGCAATTGAGGACGATTCTGGAAGATGCTGCAAGGCTGGCTGTCCCGCGCGATGCGATCACTCAAAAAATCGGCGACTACTACGCGTCGTGCATAGATGAGTCGGCCATTGAGAAGCTTGGGGCCAAGCCTTTGTTGCCGGAGCTAAAGCGCATCGCGGATCTGAAGTCTAAGCGGGACCTGGCGGAATATGTTGCGACCTCCCAATTCCCCCCGTCGCTTTATGGCGGGGGAACGCTGTTTACGTTTCGCTCGAATCAGGACTTCAAAGATTCCACACAGGTGATTGCCGAGGCCGATCAGGGCGGGCTCGGCCTCCCGGATCGTGACTACTATTTGAAAGGCGACGCCAAGTCGCAAGAACTGCGCAAGGCTTACGTGACACATGTCGCGAAGATGTTCGAGTTGTTAGGGGACAAGCCAGCTGATGCGACCGCAGAAGCAGCGACCGTGATGCGCATCGAGACAGCCCTTGCCAAGGGTCAGATGACCCGCGTCGAACGGCGGGATCCGCCTCAGCTCTATCACAAGATGAGCGTGGAGGATCTGCAAAAGCTTGCTCCAGCTTTCGGCTGGAAGACATATTTTGCAAAGACAGGCGTGGGATCACTCGATTCTACGGTAGGAACTCTGAATGTAGTGACGCCCAGTTATTTTCACCTCATGAGTGAAGAGATCGAAAAAGAAAGCTTGGCGGATTGGAAAACCTACCTGCGATGGCACGTTACGCACGAGGCGGCCAGCGATCTTTCTTCCGCGTTCGTGAACGAGAATTTTAGTTTCTATGGCAAGACACTTCGGGGTCGGGAGGAACTGCCGCCGCGCTGGAAACGGTGCACGAACGACGTAGACAACGACTTGGGAGAAGCGCTGGGCCAAGCATATGTGGCAAAGTATTTCAGCCCAGAGGCAAAGGAGGCTGCACTGAAAATTGTGAAAGAAATCGAAGCAGCCATGCAGAGCGAGATTCAGGCGCTGCCGTGGATGGGAGCTGCGACTAAGGAGCAGGCACTCACCAAACTGCATGCGATCGCCAACAAGATCGGTTATCCCGACACATGGCGCGACTATAGCTCGCTCGAGATTGTGCGCGGAGACGAAATTGGAAATTCGAAACGGGCGTCATGGTTCGAATTTCATCGCTGGCTCGCGAAAATTGGCAAGCCAGTAGACCGCAAGGAGTGGGACATGACACCGCCAACTGTAAATGCGGATTATGATCCGCAAAGAAACGACATCAACTTCCCCGCAGGAGTGCTGCAGCCGCCGTTATTCAGCGCGCTCTCGGATGCTGCCCCCAATTATGGAGACACTGGCGCCACCATGGGCCACGAACTCACGCATGCGTTTGACGACGAGGGCAGCCAGTTCGACGCGCAAGGAAATTTGCGCAATTGGTGGACAGATGCCGACCGCAAAGAATTTGAAAAGCGTGCTCAATGCGTGGTCGACCAATATTCCGGATACACGATTATCGACGACATTAAGATAAACGGCAAACTGACGAATGGCGAGGATCTGGCAGATCTCGGCGGGACGCTTCTCGCATATCTGGCGTGGAAGGAAGATACGAAGGATCAGAAACTCGAGTCGCTGGATGGCTTGACGCCGGAGCAGCGCTTTTTCATCGCCTACGGGCAGAGCTGGTGCACAAATGAGCGCGATGAAGATAAGCGGCTGCGAGCGACAGTAGACCCTCATTCCCCGGAGAAATATCGTGCGAATGGCGTGGTCTCGAACATGACGGAATTTCGCGCCGCATTTCACTGCAAGTCTGGGCAGCCTATGGTGCGGGACAATGCTTGCCGGGTGTGGTAGCGGTATTGTGACCGCGTGACGAGTCGTTAAGGTGTAATAAGACGAGGGCTCGCCTAAGCAATCTTCGAGTGCAGGGATATAAGCGGGTCGTATCTTTGGTTATTTCCTTCCAGTGGAGTGACGCGAAATGCGGCACGCCGTGGGAACGCGTCGACGAATCGCCACCACCGCTTCGCAAGGCAGGCGCGGACATCCATGCAACTTTTCTGGCGGAACGCACGACACGACACCTCGATTGGCTGCAGAGTCTCAGCCATAACTGGATCTGCCGCACCGGACCTGTCGCCCTTTTCGACGCACGCGTGCTAGGCAGTGACCTGCCAGCAAAGATCAAAGCAACTCTGCTGGGACAAGCTCTGAGGGTCGAACATCAGATTGATCCCGTGGAGCTCGAAATACTAAATCGTGTGGAAGGCCGCATCGTGGTGTCTGATCTGATCGCGATCTTTCGCTGTCTTCGGGTGGACGAACCAATCGTTATTGCCGCCCTACGATCACTGCTGCGATGCAAGCTGATCCGTGTTGGGGAATAGTTTGACGACCGTTTTAGGCCTGTGAATCCAATCCTACCCGCGCTCGAAGGCGTGTTTTTCTTCCAACTGCTGAAGAGATATGGCCATCTCGGATTCGAAGCGATCTTTTTGATCCATCAAAGCGGGCTGTGCGGCGGCGTATTCTCCGACCGTCTTGAAAAGGCCCTGCTGTGAGAGTCGGGCCGCAATTTCGGTGATATGGTCCGTCGTTGCATCGAGGTAAAGTGCTTCAGTGGGGTCGGCCAGCCAAACATCTCCTCCGACCAGATGTGTTTGCCAGTACACTTTGCGCTCAATCATACGAGTGATTTCTTCGTCGCTCGCCTTGCCAAAAGCCCACTGCTTGAGTTTGAAGTTATAGTGCCGACTCGAGAAGGGCAGCGGCACCAGCTTGCCAGATTTTGCAAATTCCGTCTGCTTTCGGTCAATCTCCTTACGCAAGGCATTGATGATTGGAGCTTCCGTATCTTTTGGTTCGAGCGAAGGCAACACTTCTCGCAGGGTCGCGGAAAGATTTACGGCCACAAGCGCTCGCAGGCCGTCGGAATTTTCCAGCGTGATCACCGCGTGCAGAACATCAAAGTCCGCGCCAGAGGTGGCGCGACGAAAAGGCCAGTCGAACTTGAAACTGAGCGGGAGGCCAGTGCGGGTCACGTAGATGATCTTCTGTGTCCGAGTTTGGTAGGGGGCGCTCATAAGTGTATTACTTAGTTTTATCCTTCTAAATATCGTGAGTATTCATTCTACCCTCTAGGATTTACCTAGACACTACATCAGCCGACCCAATTCGTACATGTTCCAGATAGCGGCGGCGCTCAGCAGTCCGACCAGAACAGCCGTCACGAACAGGCCTTGACGAGTTTCTAGCAGGTCGGCAAACACTCCCGCGACGAAGACGAAGAGAAATACGAGCATGGCCAGATGGAATCCCTGTCCGGGAAAATTTGGAGCTCCTATGCCAAGAATAAGTACCATTAGCGCAATCAGAAGTGGCGCAGTGTTACCGAAATAGCGTGTACGCTTCCATCCCAGATACGCGATCACCGCTGCTGGAAGGGCAAGCATCAACGCAGGGCTTCCCGCGAAGATCGTTTGCCAGGTATTGCGATAGGAAACGAAAGTCCCAAACGCGGCGGGTTCGAAATTGATCCATAGTGCATGACGCACTCCTTGCCAAAATATTCCAGGCTCAAAAAAATAGGCGGCAAACAGCATTGTCAAGGCCACTGCGATGGCAGTGGCCCAGATCGCGACAACGGCGCGCGGCCGCACTGGCGCCACCCAAAACATGAGCGGCAAAATCACCGCTGCCATTATAGCCAGAGAAAACTGGTCGCCTACTACAAGCGCGAGGGATAATCCTAGAAGCAGGATTCGCCGCCAGTTCCAGAGTACAACCTCGCGCGGAGCATAGAGAGTGTGTGCCACTGCGATGGCAGTGAAGACAGTGCCAAATGCTCCCCAAACCGCTCCCATTTCTCCCAGACTCTGCATCCCAGCTACGTTTACGATCATGGCTGGGGAAAAGCAGTAGAGTGTGAGGGCGATGTATCCGCCAGCGTTGCCGTAAAGACGGCGCGCTACGTACCAGAGCGAGGCTCCGAGCATGAGGCCAAAGAATAGATACGGTGTTGCGGCCACCAACGGTCCGAATGAATCCGGCAACCAAGAACCTGGATGCAACAGTAGCGGCGCCGCGGCGACCAGGTAGTAGAGAGGCGAACGGTCCTGATCGTAACCATCGCGCACGCGGAGATGTCCGGCTCGCGCGGTAGATGGAATGCCGGTGATGGCTTCCGAGCGCAACGATTCGGGAGTTCCCGCGATGACGCCCTTTCTCCATTGCTGAAGACCCTGATAGATGCGAAGAGCTTGGTCGGAGTCTGGTTCGGCATGCAACGCTTGCACATGGATCAGCCAAGCACATTGCAGAAGATAGACGAGCAGCAGCGCCGCAGCGGCAAATTGCGGGGCACGGAAGGCATCGGAATGGACAAATCGGTGAGACATTGCCAGCAATATTGGCGCAACAAAGCGCGACCGAGTGTTTTACCATGTCCGGGACGATGATGGATAACAAACCGCTTTCTCCTTCTTCCGCGGAGTCGGAACCGACGGAACCGATCAACGAGTCAAGACCAGATGCGTCTTCGGTTGCACCTGCGTCTTTGCCATTGGATCTGACTTCGTCTCCATCTTCCGCCGCATCATCTTCGTCCTTATCAATATCAATGACTGGCGCTCGCCGCGAGTCACCGTTGCGCGAAGTTTTGGTTGGTAGGGAGGGAATGTATCCAGGCACGCGCTGGGTGATTTATCTGGTGATAGCGTTTGTCATTTTCCAGGTTGAAGGCTGGCTGGTGATGTCGCTGCGCTCGCATGTGAATGTCTTCTGGTGGCGCTTCTTGATCGAGTTCAGCATGATGTTGGCCGCGATTTTGCCTGGCTTTGTGATGGCGCGTATTGAAGACCGTCCTTTCGGCGACTTCGGTTTGCCGGCGCGACGAGCCTTCGGGCGAAATTTTTGGATGGGGACGCTTTGGGGCATCGCGTCACTGAGCATACTGATGCTGGCGTTGCGCTTGACGGGCGCGTTCGAGTTCGGATCGCTGTCTCTGCACGGTGTGCGCATCTTTAAATTTGCGGCTTATTACGCAGTGTTCTTTTTGGTCACGGGATTCTTTGAAGATTTCCTGTTGCGTGGCTATTCGCAATGGGTGCTCTCGCAGGGAATGAATTTCTGGCCTGCAGCGGCACTGCTTTCAATTTCATTCGGTGCTATTCACGGCGGCAATTCGGGCGAAGCGAAAACCGGACTGGTGGCCGCAGGATTGATTGGCTTTTTTTTATGTCTAACTCTGCGGCGCACGGGCGATTTGTGGTGGGCTGTCGGCTTTCACGTGGCGTGGGATTGGGGCGAGAGCTATCTGTATTCCGTTCCTGACAGCGGAGCGCTTCTGCCTGGGCATTTGCTTAACTCCAGCTTGCGTGGTCCCGACTGGCTTACAGGCGGTTCGGTTGGTCCGGAGGGAAGCTATCTTGTTTTCGTTGTGATCGGAGCGCTTTGGGTCTTGTTTGATCGGGCTTATCCGGAGGTGAAGTACGGTGTGAATCCAGTAACTCGGACGCTTTCACCTTCATGACGAGAGGCGACTAGTTCGCCATTTCCCATTTTGATCCTAGTTACTGGTTGTAAGAGGGGGGTACCCCCCTCCCCCCTTCGCTATTGGAGTCATCGGGTTAGGGGGGCGAAATTCCGGTAGTGTCCTAGTAGTATTAGGACACTACCGGAATTCCCGCTAAATCTTTGGTTTTAAAAGAGTTGTAGCTAAGATCTTTGAGAACCAATGACTTAGGAGGGGTCCGTCGCTTTTGGCCCCGGGTGTCAGTGGCGGGTTTTCGCTGGACTGCCGCCCTCCTTTCAACGTCTCACTTACGATTGTCAAAGAGCGTCTACGGGACGGGCACACTCCGTGCCTGGCACATCAGGAATCATTCTCGCATCAGGCGATTGGGCGTATGTGATGGCGGTCACCGGCTCATTGTGATGAAAAAACGACAAGTTAAAATGGGGCATCTGGCGGGCGGCCAAGCGCAGGTTGACACCCGCCTCGTATTTCTGCAATTCTAGAAATATGAAAATAGCTCAGTTCAAGAAATCAACCGAGCAAATCGCCAAATACGCTGACATGTTCTCCGCCATGGGAACCGAGCCGCGCCTGCGCATCATGCAACTCCTGCTCTCCGCTCACCCTGAGGGATTAGTCGTCGGAGAAATTCAAGAGGAGCTCGAGATCCCGAACTCCACGCTGTCCCATCACCTGGACAAACTCAAAGCGGAGGATCTCGTGCGCGTCGAAAGAAACGGCACATTCCTCCGCTACATCGCGGACACCGACACGCTGCAGGGATTGCTCCAGTTCCTTTATGCCGAGTGCTGCACCCGCAACCAAGTCGTGAAGATCGAAAACGTAATTCAAATCTGCAAATAGAAGGGCACCATGCCGACCGAAAACACTGCCGCCAACATCAAGGAAGTCGTCAAAGAAAAATACGCCCATGCAGCGCTGCGAGTCGGCACCGGAGGAAGTTCCTGCTGCGGAGCCACATCCACCACCGGATGCTGCGATCCCATCACGTCAAACCTCTACGACGCGTCACAGACCGACCAGATTCCCGAGCAGGCGCTGCAAGCCTCGCTAGGCTGCGGCAATCCCACCGCGCTCGCCCAGCTGAACGCCGGCGAAATCGTTCTTGATCTCGGCTCCGGTGGAGGCATCGATGTGCTGCTCTCTGCGAAGCGAATCGGAGCCACCGGTAGAGCCTACGGCCTCGACATGACGGATGAGATGCTGGCCCTCGCCAACGAAAACAAGCGCAAAGCCGGAGTCGAAAACGTCGAATTTCTCAAAGGCGAAATCGAACACATTCCGCTGCCCGAAAACAGCGTCGACGTCATCATCTCCAACTGCGTGATCAATCTTTCCGCCGACAAAGCCCAGGTCTTGCGCGAAGCATTCCGCGTTCTCAAGCCCGGTGGACGCTTCGCCGTGTCCGACGTTGTAACTCGTGGCGAAATTCCCGACGAAATTCGCCGTAGCGTCCTGCTGTGGGTCGGATGCGTGGCCGGAGCCCTCGGAGAGAACGACTATCGCAGCAAACTCCAGCAGGCTGGATTCGAAAATATCGAGATCGAGCAAACCCACGTCTATTACCTCGAAGACGCCAGCGAATTCCTCATCGGCCAGAACATCGATGTGGACGCGATCGCGCCCCAGGTCGACGGGAAAATTTTCAGCGCCTTCGTCCGCGCCGTGAAGCCGAGTAACCGAGCACACTAAAACGATGCACTATAACGTTCTCTTTCTCTGTACCGGAAATTCCGCGCGCTCGATCATGGCCGAGGCCATCATGAACTTCAAAGGCCGTCCGACCTTCACCGCCTACAGCGCCGGAAGCCATCCCTCGGGCACCGTTCGCCCCGAGGCCATCGCACAGCTGCAAAGCGCACGTCTGCCAACCGAAGGACTCAGAAGCAAAAGCTGGGAGGAGTTCTCGAAGCCCGACGCGCCTCAACTCGATTTCGTTTTCACCGTCTGCGACAACGCCGCCAAAGAAGTGTGTCCGATCTGGCCAGGACACCCTCTAATCGCGCACTGGGGAGTTCCCGATCCCGCCGCCGTCCCCGGAACGCCGGACGAAATTGAGCGAGCCTACCGCAGCGCCTTCATGATGCTCGAGCGCCGCATCGATCTTTTCCTTAGTCTGCCTCTAGCCACCATCGACAAGCTGGCACTCCATCAAGAAATCCGAAACATTGGACACCAGTGAAGTGCGCTCAATGAAGCCAAAGCTGCCAGCGCGACTCACCGCCGAATTTCTCGGGACCGCGTTCTTAGTCGCCACCGTCATCGGCTCCGGCATCATGGCGGAACGCTTGTCAGGCGGCAACGTCGCCATCGAACTGCTCGCAAACACCATCGCCACCGGAGCCGCGCTGGCAACGCTAATCCTGACCTTCGGTCCCATCTCCGGCGCACATCTTAATCCAGCCGTGACGCTCTCCGACGCGATCGAGCGCGGCATCCTGTGGCGAGAAGCGCTAGGCAGCGGTGATGTAGCTGGCTACAGCGTAGGGCGTGGCGGCTGGAGTTCGGCGCGAGCATCCCCAGATGACGGCGAGAAGTCCGAACGTGGCTACGAACTCGCTCAGGATTTGCGACGGGCCTTGCCTGGCGTGCACCGAAAATGAATACCAGCGCAGTCCGAACATGAGGTGAGCGATGATGGTTCCCGCTAGTCCTCCGGCGCATTGCGCGATGATGTAGGCTACTGGTTCACGTCATCGACGTCCTTCGCCAATCCAGCTGTGACGATCGCACGCGCGTTTTCGGACACCTTCGCCGGCATCCGCCCGCAAGATGTGCCGCTCTTTATCGCAGCGCAACTAGCCGGAGCCCTCGCTGCGACGATCCTCTTCCGATGGCTAGTCCCGCCTCAAATTGACGCGCCACCCGGCTACTCCGACGACGTGCGCGGGATCGAAAGCAAGACTTTTGCGTCGAGGTGAGCCAGCTCAGTCCAAATCCAGCTCCCCGCTGCCTATGTGGGCATAGAGCTTGTACTTCCCTGGCCCATCTTTTTTGTAGGACCGGAACAGGCCGCCCTTAGAGACTCCCAGCGGGGTGACATTTAATTCTCCCGTCAGCACGGAAGCATCAATCTGCGCATAATCCTGGGGATCGCCAATCTCGATATTCACCTGACCCGCGTGTAGCTCGACATCCTTGCCTCCATGTATCTTCGCAATGTCGAGCTCTCCAAATGGCATGCGCACATGCAACTCAGTCTCCCGGGGAACCTCAATCCAAATCTGGAATTCATTTCGCGGACCGCCGGAGACTTCAAGCTCCGCGCCGCCTTCTATCTTTTTGCAGTGCACAACCACGTTTTCCACGTCTCCCCGCTGCCGCCCTTCATAGTGAATCGAAACTTTATTGGTATCACTGCCAGAAATGTGGACCTCTCCCGACTGCACTTCCAGTTCCAGCCGTTCGCCCGGGGCAAATACCGTTTCGAAGTGATCCTTTCCCTTCTCGATGATCGTGCCACGATCTTCCGCCAGGGAGACCGCACCAGCCAGCAACAAGAAAACCGCGATCGTCCTCGCAATGTGAACGAGCATAGACACACCTCAACTCAGGAGTGATACGCGACGAGCGATGGGTTTGTTCCGAGAGAAAAGCTGTTAAAAATGGCCGAGTTTTTATTCGTCGACACAAGAGTTTCTTACCGAGCGCGCGATGCAGCTTCTTTGATCAGCGCCGCAACCTCCTTTGGGTGCGAGACGTAGACGGAGTGGCTGGCTCCGGAGACTTCGACCTTGTGGCTGTTGGCTCGTGTGGCATACCACCGTTCGAGGTCGGGGTTGATGGTTCTGTCGCTTCCGGCTACCAGCATCCAGCTTGGTTTCGTTCTCCACGCTGGCGTAGTAATGACTCCTCTGAAATTCTCCGCTTTGTTCATCACCTGCGATCGCGCCATGAAGGCGGCTTGCTCAGCCGATAAGTCGGCTGCGAAGTATTCATGAAATTGCGCCGGGTCGAGGTAAGTGAAGCCATCGGCTGTTTTCTTTATGGCGTTCGACTTACTGAGGTCGCTGGGGAAGCGCTTTCCGTCGTCAGACTCGTTCTCTCCCGCATCTGGCATGTGAGCCGCGATGTAGACCAAACCGACGACGGATGAATCCGTGCCCGCTTCGGTAATTACGGCTCCTCCATAGCTGTGAGCGACAAGAATGCAGGGTCCATCTTGCAGAGCGAGGACGCGCTTTGTTGCCGCGACATCTTCCTGGAAGGACGTTTCCGGCTCTTGCACGAGGCTGACGTTGTATCCGTCTTTGACGAGAATGTCGTAAACGCCTCTCCAGCCAGAGCCATCGGCCCAGGCGCCGTGGACCAGAACAATATTTCGAACGTGATTGTCTCCATTCTTGTTGTTGCTCTGCGCAGAGAGAGCGCAGCCGCTCAATAACAATAAAGACAGCAATAAAGCTACGCAGAGGGAATGAGACATAAGCCGTACGTCTCGCATGGGTGCCTCCGATAATCCAGGATGTGACTGGATTTGTGATTTGGTTATAGCGCAGCCATTCTAGATGATTCGGAGGTTGGGAGGGGAGCGGCAGAGCTTTGCTCGGCTGGGACGGGCGAGGGTGCCCGTCCCCACAGACTCAAAAGCTAGATCAAAGTCAACGGCGGCGGACAGGAGTGTCCGCCCTACACTGGCGGATCTATCGCTTCGCTCAGTGATAGCGGGGCATAGACCGGCACGTCAGCTGATTAGATATCCAAATTCTTTACGTCGAGCGCGTTGTCTTCGATGAATTTTCTGCGGGACTCTACGTCTTCGCCCATCAGAGTGGTGAAGATGGTTTCGCACTCGGCTATGTCTTCCAACCTTACTTGCAGGAGGGTTCGGCGCTCGGGATCCATGGTGGTTTCCCAGAGCTGCTCGGCGGTCATTTCTCCCAGGCCTTTGTAGCGCTGGACTATGTACTCTTTGCGGCCTTCGTTTAATACGTAATCAAAAAGGTCGCGAGCGTTATTTTTCTCGACGATCTCGGGTTCTTTTGCGCGACGCGCAACGGGCTTGCCGGATTTCTTCTGCGCTTTTTCGGATTCTTCCTTTTCCGCGGCGCTCAGATTTTCGTCTTCGCTATTGTCATTCTCGTCGGCGTCTTCATTCTTGTCTTCGCTGGCATCGTCGGCGCTGGCTTTCGTCCTTGCGGCTTTCGGCAAGCTCTCGACGATGAAGGGTGGCTCCAGATACTGCTCGATCTGCTTGAACTTGGCGATGAGCTGACGGCACTCCGGGCTTAAGGCTAGTTCGCAATTGATGGTGTGCTCGGCGCCCTGCGCGTTCACGAAGTGCACTTCCCACAGATTGTGTTCTTCGTCGAAACGCGTCTCTACACTTTTCAATTTCAAATCTTTCTGGCGTCGCTTTAGTTCTTTTTCGAGCTTCTCGATTTTCTTGGGCGGAGTATTCTTGTCGCCTTCGAAGTCGGCACGCTTGGCGAGGTCGAGTTTCGGCAGCAGACTTGTGATTTCATCGACACGAATACGCTTGTTGACCTTGTCGAGGAATCCTAGATACTCGTTCAGCACGGTGATGAACTTGGTCAGGGCCACGCCTTCTAGTTTGGCGGCACCTTCTCCGTAGCGGATGATCAGGCCTTCGGAGGCGCGCTTGACCATTACTTTTACGAACTCGTGCTCGTTTTTTATGTACTGGTGTGTCTTGCCCTTCTTGATTCCGAAGAGCGGCGGCTGCGCGATGTACACGTTGTTGCGCTTGATCAACTCCTGCATGTGGCGGAAGAAGAAAGTGAGCAACAGGGTGCGGATGTGCGAGCCGTCCACGTCGGCGTCGGTCATTAAAATGATTTTGCCGTAGCGGACTTTGGTGGGATCGAAATCTTCTTTGGAGATGCCGGTGCCCAGCGCGGTGATCATGGCTCTGATTTCTTCGTGGGCGAGCATTTTGTCGTAGCGCGCTTTTTCCACGTTAAGAATTTTTCCCTTGAGTGGGAGGATGGCCTGGAATCGGCGATCACGGCCCTGTTTGGCGGTGCCGCCTGCGGATTCTCCTTCGACGAGGAAAAGTTCGCAGCGGTTGGGATCGCGCTCGCTGCAGTCGGCTAGCTTGCCGGGAAGTCCTCCGCCATCGAGGGCGCCTTTGCGGCGGGTGAGGTCACGAGCTTTGCGGGCGGCTTCCCTTGCTCTTGCGGCGTCTATGGCTTTGTTGATGATCTTGCGGGCTACGGCGGTGTTCTGCTCGAAGAATGCGCCGAGACGTTCGTTGACTACGGCCTGGACGATGCCGGCTATGTCGGAATTTAATTTTCCCTTGGTCTGGCCTTCGAATTGAGGCTGCGGCAGCTTCACGCTGATCACGGCTACGAGGCCTTCGCGGACGTCGTCTCCGGTGAGATTTTCTTTTACGTCTTTGAACAGGCCCATCTGCTGGCCGGCGTAGTTGATGGTGCGGGTCAGCGAGGTGCGGAAGCCGGAGAGGTGGGTGCCTCCGTCGACGGTGTTGATGTTGTTGGCGAAGCTGAAGACGGATTCGGAGTAGGCGTCGTTGTACTGGAGGCCGATCTCGATGTGGACCTCATCTTTGTCGGCTTCCATATAGATCGGCTTGTCGTGGAGCGTCTGCTTGCCGCGATTCAGGTGCTTGATGAACTCGGCAATGCCTCCGGTGTACTTGAACTCGGAGTGCTTGGCTTCGCCGGTTTTGGAGTCGGTTTGGCGCTCGTCGGTGAGCGTGATGACCAGACCTTTATTCAGAAAGGCAAGTTCGCGCAGGCGCTGCGAGAGGGTATCGAAGTTGTATTCGATGGTGGTGGTGAAAATTGTTTTGTCGGGAACGAAGTGAACCTTGGTTCCGGTCTTTACTTTGGCCGCGCCGGTCTTCTTTAGCTTGCTGGTGGGCTCGCCTTTGGAGTAGGTCTGCTCCCAAGTGAAACCGTCGCGCCAGATTTCGAGATCGAGTTCTTCGCTGAGCGCGTTGACGCAGCTTACGCCTACGCCGTGCAGGCCTCCGGAAACCTTATAGGAATTGCTGTCGAACTTGCCGCCGGCGTGGAGCGTCGTCATCACGACCTGCGCGGCGGGAAGTACATCGCCGTTGTCCAGGGTCATGTTGCCTACGGGAATGCCGCGGCCGTTGTCGACGACGGTGATGGAGTTATCGAGATGGATGGTGACTTCGATCTTGTCGGCGTGGCCGGCTAGCGCTTCGTCGACCGAGTTGTCCACTACTTCGTAGACGAGATGATGAAGGCCCAACTCTCCGGTCGAGCCGATGTACATGGCGGGACGTTTGCGCACCGCTTCCATGCCGCCGAGGACTTTGATTGAGTCGGCGGTGTAGTCTCCGTTGGGGGATTTGACGTTTTTGCCCTTCAAGTCAACGAGTTCAGCTTGTAATTCTTTTGTGGCCATTCTGCTCCGTGGAGAAAGCCGGATCGGGTACCCGACTAGAGGGACGATTCCGGGGATGCTCGGGTGAGCTCAACTTATTGAATTTTCTGCTATTTAGCCAGCACCAGAGCTGTCGTTATTTTAGCACAAAAGTGCTTATTTTGGGGTTGGAATCGAGAGCATAAACTGCGTTTTTTCTTGCTCTTAGGAACGTGGGTTTGAGGGTTGCTGTGTGGCCGCGGAGCTTCGCCTCGCCGGACCCTTCGACGTTGCTTGAGGGTAGGCTCGGCAGGGCCCCGTCCCCACCCATTCTTCAGGCTCTCTTTAGTGTGCGGGAGAGTGTGCGGGAGGCTTTGCGGTGTCGAAGTGGAGACCATCCATCAGGTCGTCTAGTTCATCTTCACCACCAGCGATGAAGGTGAAGGAGACGATTTGTCCCTTGGATAGCAGGATGAGGGTACATTGGCGCATGGTGAGTTGGTTGTTGATCGGCTTGACGAAATCGGCTCGCAGCAGCAGCCGCGACTCGACGTCGAGCGCATAGGGCTCGCCTTCGGCTTTGAAGCCATTGGCGGTGGCAAGTTCCGTGAGCGGGCCGAGGTAATCCTCGGCTTTTTTGAGACCGGGGTAGGAGGCCGCGCTCTCGGAGGCGATCACGACCGCGGAGTTGATGGTGTCTCCGGTGGCCTCGGGAGGACGCGCGAAAACTGCTAGCAGGAGTTTTGATTTGCTGGCGTCGTCGCTGCGCGTGTTTGGTTTGCGCGGATCAGGGTTGTGCGTATCATGGTTGTCTGTTTTCTGATCGCCCATTTCCTGTGTGCGATTTACCCAGCCATAGGGAATCAGGTAGCGGAATCCGAATGGGACGTTTTGGTAGAGCTGTGCGTCTTCGTTGGGCGCTGGTGCCTTGGCGGCTGGCTTAGCGTTTGGAGCAGCAGTCTTGCTTTGCGCGGGCGATGCGAGGCTCAGACTCAGAAACATGACGGCGAGCGAAAGTGGGCGGCAATGTGTGCGTATCCGGAGCAATGCAATTCAAGTTTACAGAGGTTTCAGATCGTTTGGGCGTGCGGAGCGGATGTGCTGGGCGAAGCGTTCCTTGTTACCGCCTACTTACTATTCGATGAACATGCAATCTCCATAGGAATAGAACCGGTAGCCAGCCTCTACCGCATGGCGGTATGCGTCCATTATCAATTCTTTTCCGCCGAGCGCGCACACCAGCATCAGCAGCGTCGATTGCGGCAGATGGAAGTTTGTCAGCAGCGCGTCCACGATGCGAAAGCGATAGCCGGGATAGATGAATACGTCTGCCTCGCCTTGTCCGGCTTCCACGCTATCGTTTCCGGCGCGTGCGGCAGCATACTCCAGGGTTCGAACGGTGGTTGTGCCCACCGCTACTACGCACCGGTTCTCAGCTTTCGCTCGATTGATTGCTCGCGCCGCTTCTTCAGAGATTTCGTACCACTCTCTGTGCAGTTTGTGGTCTTCTACCTTCTCTACTCGTACCGGCTGAAAGGTCCCGAGTCCGACGTGCAAAGTGATCTCGGCAATTTCAATTCCTCGTCCACGAATTTGCTGAAGGATCTCTGGAGTGAAGTGCAACCCGGCTGTCGGCGCCGCCACTGATCCTCTCGCCTGAGCGTATACGGTCTGGTAGCGCTCGCGGTCGGTCGCCTGATGGTTGTCGCGATTACCATTGTGATCGTCGCCGGGGCGGTTTTTACGGTGAATGTAGGGCGGGAGTGGCACGCGTCCAATGCGCTCGACCCGGGTGAAGAAGTCTTCGACTGGGACGAATCGGATGCGCCGCTCCCCGAAATTGCCGCGATCTGTGACTTCGGCCTCCAGCTCGGGTGGATCGTCGATTGAACCGCCAAAATTAAAGTAAAGTTTTTCTCCGATACCGATCTTGCGTCCGGGGCGCACCAGGCACTCCCATTCATTTGGATCTTCTGATATTTGGCGAGTCAGCAGGACTTCGATTCGCCCGCGTAAGAAATCTTGTGCCGCCGGGTTCTGCTGGCTCAGAGGTTGGGCGCGTTGTCCGCTCCGGTGGCCGTAGAGCCGGGCTGGGAACACCCGGGTATCGTTTAACACCAAGAGATCGTCCGGACGCAATAAGTTGGGTAATTCGCTGAACCTCCGATCTTTCCAACTTTGACCCTGCCAGTTCCCGGACTGCCGGATCAGATGCAGCAGACGCGATCCCGCGCGGTCCGGCAATGGCTTTTGCGCAATGCGTTCTGGCGGCAGATCATAGTGGAAGTCGGAGACGAGCATTGGGGAAATTATAGGGTTTAAGCGCGGCTCCCGAACGCCATATCGTGGTGCGAACGGCATCTAGTATCGAGTGGCCGGACGGGGACGCCTGGCGCTCCACCAGTTTTTACACATCTTGACTCTCTAAATGGTTGTAAGGTTTCCGAGGCGTGCTGTAACATGGCCGCGTCAGGGATTTGCATGTCCAGCGACCGCCAATATCGGCTTGCGATTGTGCAGTTCGGCCGCATGCTGTACGAAAACGGTTTTGTTGCGGCTACCGATGGGAATCTGTCTGTCCGTCTCGGCGACGACCGTTTGCTGGTGACTCCTACCTGCATCAGTAAGGGCAGGATGCGCGCTTCCGATATGGTCATTGTGGATATGGACGGAAAGCGACTTGCCGGGAAGCGCCGAGTTTCGAGCGAGATCGGCATGCACCTGCTGATTTATCGCATGCGTCCCGATGTGCAAGGAGTCGTCCATGCGCACCCACCTACGGCTACAGGGTTTGCTGCTTCTGGTTATGATCTGAACCGTCCGCTGGTCTGTGAGGTTGTTGTTGGACTGGGTTCGATTCCCCTGGCACGCTACGGCACCCCGGGTACGCCGGAACTGGCCGATGCACTTGAACCTCTGATTCCGAGCCATGACGCCATCCTGATGGCGAATCATGGTGTGGTGACGTTTGGCTCCTCACTCGAGGGTGCCTACATGAAAATGGAAACAGTAGAGCACTTCGCGAAGATCGCGTTGGTCACGCACCTGCTCGGCAATGAGCAACCGCTCGGAGAAAAAGAAGTCCAGAAGCTCCACGAGGTAAGACACCGCTATAACGGCGGAGGATTGGCGATCCCGCCGCGCAGACCCGTGGCTGGAGATGATCTTCGTGCGAATGAGTTTCAATCCGACGACGAGCCCAGAGAGACGGCTGGCAGCCGCCGGTAGCCTTACTCTCCTCCGATTCGAAATCTCATGCCAGCACGGAAGTTCGCTGTTAGAGCTGGATATCCCACTACCTCGTTGTAGTGATCGTTGAGGGCATTTTGGACATTCACGTAGGCCGTGACGCGGGAGTTGATTGAGTACCATCCCCCGAGGTCGATGCGCGCGTAGCCGGCGGCGTGATCTATGTTGAAGCCATCAAAATCGGAATCAGGGCGGCGTCCAACGAAACTTCCTCCCAGATTTGCACCCCATCGCGTTCCTAGATAACTGAGGAGAGTGGTTGCCGAGTGCTTGGGGCGACGGAGCAAGGGATCCCCCGGAGCGTATGGGTAAAAGCAGGGATTTGTTGGCGTACACAGCGGATTTTGGAGTATCTCAGTCGAGGTATAAGTGTAAGCCGTGTTCAGCGACAATTTCTTCCAGATCCTTCCTTCTATTTGAAATTCGGCGCCTTGAGCGAAGGATTGCTGCACGTTGAAGAACTGGCCCAGAGTGCCCGGCGGATTGCCTGCATAGGGTTCGGTGTTCAGGCCGTACTCAATTTGATCGTGGAAGAGGTTATTAAAATAGGTTGCATTCAGCGACCAACGTCCTCTGAGAAATGCCTGCTGCAAACCGGCTTCGAAGGCTCGGGTCCGCACCGGTAACAGGCCGGGGTTGGGGGCGTAGTAGGGAAGGCTGGCGAAAGTCTCATAGAGGGCAGGCTCCATGAACCCGGTAGCATAGGAAAAACGTAAGCGCGTTCCAGAAAATATTTCTCCGCCGCGTAAGGCCAATAGGGTTAGAGCGACGCGCGGCAGGCCCGAGTTGCCGTACTCGCTGTTGTGAACAAAACGGCCGCCCGCGATTACCGAGAGCCTGCCCAGTGTGAACTGCTGTTGCAAGTAGGCCTCCTGAGTCAAACGCTGCCCGGAAGTCGAGGGAGGGTAAAGCAAATCTCCAATGGTGCCGTTTTCATTTTCGATGCGGTAACCGAAGGTGGAGTGCGCCCAGGTTCGCTCGGAATAATCGCCTTGGTATTCAAATCCCACGCGATTGATGTGATCGTACTCGTGTGCGGGAAAGTCGTCGTAGTAATTACCGGGAATGTTGTTGGTGTTCACGTCGGTATAACGGTAGAGATAGTCGAAGCCGGTGAAGCGGTGCTGCCATCCTGAGGGCTCCGCAACGGCCAATTCCACGCTTCCCAGAAGATTGTTCTGGTGCGACCATTCGTTGGGATTGGGCTGAAGAAGCGGATCGCCGTTGAAATTCCACTCGCCGGGTACACCGGTGTAGCTGTTGGAGTGGCGGACACGGACTCGTAGTCCAATTTGATCGGTAATCGCCGCGCCGACGTTTGCGCCTTGCAGCGAATCGGAGTTAGCGTTGTTCACACCCTGTCCGTTGGTGTTGAACTGGCTGCCAAAAAAGTTATAGTCGAAGCGGTTGTGAGCGCCGGCTAGAGAGGCATAACCGTTGGCGGTTCCGAAATTTCCTCCATCGGCGCCGAAGCGGAGTTCGGGGATATTGGTGCTTCCGGTACGCGTCCACACCTGGATGACGCTGGTCATGGCATCAGAGCCGTATAAAGTACTCTGCGCGCCGCGCACAAATTCAATGCGATCCGCCTGGGTCAGAGGCAGAGTGCCAAAGTCAAAGGTTTCGCCGGGATTATCGACGGCCACTCCATCGACAATCACTTTGTTGTAAGTAGACTCGCCGCCACGAACAAACAGGGAGGAGATTCCGCCGCGTTGTCCGGCAGTGTTCATGACCGCGCCGGGCAGAAAACGGATGGCATCATCGGCCGCGATTGGTTGCATTACTTCCAGTTGTCCGCTGCTCAAACTTGAAACTTCGGCGCCCGCAGTCTGGCTTGTAACTGGAGTGCGGGTCGCGGTCACGACCACAGTTTCCGCTGCCGTCGCTACTCGGAGCTTGACGGTGATGGCATCGGAGGTTGAGGAAAGGTCTGCTGTCTCTTCCGCGAATCCGGGAGCTAGTACATGGACACGATAGGAACTCGATGCATTTTCGCGAAAAATCACCAGTCCTTCGGCGGACGTGTTTTGAACGGTCACAGGCTTTCCTAGCTTCAGCAATTGCACCTGCGCACCGGCGACGGCTGCATCTTGCGGATCGATAACCTTGATTTTGATTTCGGCGGAAGCGATGGACACCAGGGAGATGAAAGTCAGGCAAAGGAACAATGGAAAAAGAACACCAGCAAGTCTACGGGAACAGCGCATGCACGTCTCCTTTATCACGCGAAAGGGTTGTGTGGGCGGTTCACGCTGGTCTCCTGGCTTTGCGAGTGAGGATGCGAGCTTTCGCTCGGCATCCGGTTACTACAATCGGCCTTCCCAGGGTGTCTTTCAGACATTCCCAGTGACCGCTTGCGATGTCCTCGCTTACAGTTGCGCGGCAGCGCGGGAATTTCACCCGCTTCCCGTAGCGCCAGGTTCTTGCTGGACTACGATTATGCGCGAACCTAATTTTGAGAAAGAACTAAAACATTTGCCCAGCAAATCTACCGGGAGCTCGGATACAAAGTCAAACGCTAGCGGCGAATGATGGGAAACTCCGGCGATCCGACTTGTGCGACGTGTTCTTCGGCGAAGCGGGTGACACGTTCTAGCGCAGCCTGGAGTTGTCCTTGATACTCCGCGATCTGCGCGTCGGGCTTTTCGTCGTCCTCCGCATTGTTTACCGCGTTGCGGGCTTCGGGCGAAACGTGCATTTTGGCGCTGAAGCGCACCAGTGCCTTTGAAAATGGTTTCGGGATCGTTAGCGCATCCCACGTATTCAGCACCCAGGCATCGCTGAGCGCGACATAGAATGCCGCCATCGGCGCAGCGCTGATACGCGACAGCAGCACCGGGCCGGGTTTGGCTGCGTACTTCGGGCCGCGTGGACCGTCGACCGTAAACGCGACTAGGTTGCCTTGATCCAGTTGGGATTTCAAGCCGAGCAGGGCTTTTGCGCCGCCGCGGCTGCTTGATCCTCGGACGGCGACGAAGCCAAGTCTTTCTATAGTTCGAGCAATGTATTCTCCGTCGAAGCTGCGGCTTACGATCACTGCGATTCCAGCCTTCCTCCATAACCATGCGCTGGCGAATACTGCCCGGTGCCAGAAAGAGTAGATCACCCGTTTTTCATAAATTGTGCCGGGCGTCGAAGGCGGTTCTTCCCAAGAGATTGAATAGCGGAGAGTGGGACCGATCAGCGCAATTGCCAGATAGCTGGTCCAACTGATGAGCCACAAAAGAAATTTTTGGTGCAGAGAGAATGGCCGTGTTTCGAGAATCGGGGGCTGCTCAGGCTCAAGCGTGGCTGAAGAAGAACTCACGCCGATATTGTAGAGGCATTTCGCTGAAGGCTGAAGCTGACGGTCGCCTAACTGTCCAGGTAGCCCACTATCCACTCTTTCAGCTTTTGTCGCCGCACGTCGGTTGAGTCGAATCGAATCCCAAAAGTCTTGTTCGGTTTCTTCCAAGTGACGTTTCCGCGTACCCATACGCGCGGCAGCGTAAGCAGAGAAAACGATACTTCGACCGGGGTTCCTGGTTCCAGCGCCTGATTGGCCTTGAGCGACATCCCGCCCGAACTGATTTCCTGGCTGGTTGCGGTCATGCGGCCGCCGTCGGTCATCACGATTCCGACCTCAGTCATCACGGGGATACGGACGTAGCGTCGGAATTCGTGCAGCACCAGCATCTTAGTCGAGCGCACCAGTTTCATCGCCGCTGAGCGCTCTAACGGTTCGTGGAACACGGCGTTGATACATAATTTCGAGTATCGCATCGCGTCTTGCGCGGTACCGCCCAGGCCGTAGATGATGATTCGGCCGTTGGAAGCCGATCCGCGGGCTAATTCAATGATGCTGCCGGCGTTTTCTCCCAGGGGCAGAACGCAGGCTTCGAACTTCTCGCGTTGCAGTCGTTGCGCGTGTTCGCGCGCAATCGAAACCGTTTCGATTCCAGATTGACGGAAACACTCCGTTACTAACTGTGCGGAGGCTTCGGGCAGATCAAACAGCGCTACCCGCGCGGAAGATTTTCGATGAACGGGGAGAGGGGCGGTTGCGGTACCAAGCGAAGTAGACATGAGTCCCAGGGGATGAACTCCTCCAAAACCCCATTCTGACGCGCCTTTTCACTGTTGCATAGGTTTCGAAAGGGCGTAGCACCTATTAAAAAGGGGCCATTACGGAAGTAGTACCTATACACGTTACCGCTGCTCCCTTCGTTCCGTCAGGTAAGATTGTTGCCATCATCGTGTCAGTAGCCGCAGTCGAAAAATGATCATACTCAATGACATCCAGTCAGCCCTGCGCCGCATTCGAAACTCTATCTACCTTTCGCCCTGCGCGCGCTCGGAGACGTTCTCCGCGTCCACCGCCAACCAGGTTTATTTGAAGCTGGATAACCTGCAGCGGACTGGAGCGTTCAAGGAGCGGGGAGCGCTGAACAAGTTGCTCTCGCTCAGCACCGAGGAACGCGCCCGAGGCGTGATCGCGGCTTCGGCTGGAAATCACGCACAAGGAGTTGCCTACCACGCTGGCAAGCTCGGAATCCGGGCCCAGATTTGTATGCCTTTGACGACGCCTCTGATCAAGGTTTCGGCGACACGCGGTTATGGCGCGGATGTAATTTTGCACGGTGCCAACTATGACGAAGCGTTTGAAGAATCCGTTCGCCGCAGTCGGGACGAGCACCTCACCTTGGTGCATGCCTTCGATGATGACGCCGTTATTGCCGGGCAGGGAACGATTGGACTGGAGCTGATCGAGCAGCATCCTGACCTTGAAGCGGTTGTTGTCCCGATCGGTGGTGGGGGTTTGATTGGAGGCATCGCTTGCGCGCTGAAAGAGTCGAATCCGAAGATTCAAGTTTTTGGAGTGCAGCCCTCACGGCTACCGTCGATGAAAGTTGCCCTCGCTGAGGGCAAGCCGGTGACGCTCAAGGCGGCTTCCACCATTGCCGACGGCATTGCTGTCCGACGAGCTGGTGACCGGACCCTACCGCTGGTTCAGAAGTACGTGGACGACATTGTTACGGTTGAAGAAGAGGAGATCGCCAATGCCATCCTGCTGTTGCTGGAGCGCGAAAAAACTCTGGCCGAAGGGGCGGGCGCGGCGGCTCTCGCAGCTCTGGTTAACCGCAAGTTGGCATTGGCCGGGAAGAAAGTAGCCGTGCTGGTATGCGGCGGAAATATTGATGTAACGTTGCTCTCCCGCATCATTGAGCGCGGCCTTGTGAAAGACGGACGTCTGGTGCGCTTGCGTGTCCATCTGCCCGACTACCCAGGGGCACTTAATCGTCTTACGTCGATTCTGGCGGAGCATCGAGCCAATATTGTTGAAACGGCTTACGACCGCGCTTACCACGGCGTGGGCCTGGGTGAGACCGCGATTGAAATTACTATGGAGACGAGAGGGCCGGAGCATATTGCCGAGATTATCTCGGCGCTGGGTGCGGCGGGATATGCTCAGGAACGGGTGCTGTAGGTTTCTCCGCCGAGACGCCGAAGAAAACCAAAATCTTAACCACAGAGAACACTGGGTAACACAGGGGAAACGATGAAACTCTCGGTGCTCATCGCGTCTCAGCGGTGATATTCACTCAAACTGCCTTCGGAATCTTTCCAACTGATCTTTCACTCCCGAAAGTTCTCGCCGCAGTTCCGTTACTTCCTCTTCCAGCCGGGCGATGCGGTCGGCATCTACCCAGTTGCGATCCGCCGCGGCGTTAACCTGCACCGGTGCATCCGCTTCCACATCTCCGGCGAGTAGATGGGCGTAGCGAGATTCCTTTGTTCCGGGCTGTCGCAACAACACCGTCGCCAGTGGCGGATCGCGCTGCATCAACTTCTGCAATGCCGCTTGGACATCGTCGAGCGTTTCGAAGCGGTGCATGCGTTCAGCGCGTCCGCGCAATTCGCCTGGCGTTTGCGGACCGCGCAATAGCAGGACGCACAGTACTGCGGTCTCCGCGCGGGTGAAGTTAAAGACCTCCTGCAATCGCTGCTCGTATTTGGTGACGCGGCTGTCGGTGCCGCGGGCTGGTCCGGCCATGCGAACCTGCTGCAGACCTTCCAGCGCGTCGCGTACCGTGTCCTCATCCAACTGCATGACCGGTTCGCGATTCGACTTCTGGTTGCAGGCGTTCATTAGTGCGTTCAGCGACAGCGGATAGTAGTCCGGTGTAGTGATGTCCTTTTCGATTAGCGAGCCCAGCACGCGGACTTCGGATTCGGTCAGCTTGTATTCCATGGATTTGATTCATTGTATAGAGTCGCCAGTACCGTGGTGCGTTGGGCGTTCCTGTCCGGCAGGCGTCCATATTAGACGGGCGAGACGCCCGTCGCTCCAGGAGCACCGGCGCTCCACCGGCGGGGCACGGTATACTCAATGGTTTGTCGCAGGTATTGTTATGACTGAACTAACCAAACCGCAGCGCGTCCCGATTGACCGGCTCATAAGGGAACTTCAATCACTTCCAGCGTCCGCCTTCGGCGAGACAGAGGAAGTCCGATCTTTGCTTGCTCAGATGCCGGTTGAAGAGGCCAGTCTCTCGGCTTATTTAACCTGGGACCGGCAGCACTATACGCGCAACCTTATCGACAAAACAGATCTGTACGAAGTGATGGCCATTTGCTGGGAGGTTGGACAGTGCAGTTCGGTGCACAATCATCGTGACCAGAATTGCTGGATGGCGGCTCCAGTGGGTAAGTTGCTGGTCGAAAATTTTCACGTTGAATTTGAGGACAACGACACCGGTAAATGCCAGTTGGTCGCATCTAACACGGTGGAGTTGACGGTGGCCAATCCGTGCGCGGTCGACCCGCAGGAGCCGGTGCATCGGGTGGTGAATCCGCGCGAAGCGAACCAGCGCGCGGTGTCGCTGCACGTTTATTCTCGGCCGTTTGATACGTGCGTGGTCTATTCGCCCGAGCAGGGAACCTGCGGGGATATCAGGCTTCACTACAATACAGTTTTCGGAAAACCAGTACCACGCACACAGTAGCCAGGATCGAACGTCGAGGTGTTTCGAACCCGCCGCTGCCAGCTATGCACGCGTCAGAAAAAATCACTGCCAGCGCCCACTGACAAAGGGCATTGGCGACTATATTCCTTAAGGAGGAATCGTGAGGAAATACCTGGGAGTTTTGGCCGGCGTGGCTGCGCTATGTGTGATGTCCTGGGCACAGGCTCCGGCGCAGGCTCCTGCCGCTCAGCAGCAAGCTCCGGCCCAAACTCCGCCTACCGAGGCAGTTCCGATTCCGACTACGGCTCAAACGAGCGGTACCGCGGCCGCAGTGCCGTTTCCGCGCCTCGAATTCTTTGGCGGAGGTACTTACGCTGAGGCTGGTCTGTTCAACGCCGGACATTGGGCGGGTTTATATGGATGGGACTCTTCTTTGAGTCTGAACGCGACTCATTGGCTGGGATTCGTGGTGGAAGGCGGCCAATACTTCGGAACCTCAAAGATCCCGACGGCCACGCCGGCGCCATTTCCGACGTGTTCGCAAGGCTTCTGTCCGCAGACTACACCCACGTTCGATGTGGCGACGCGAGAGTACAACTTTATTTTCGGCGCGCAATTTTCGCGTCGTAATAAGTGGGAACGCTGGACACCGTTTGGCGAGGTACTGTACGGACATCAGGGCACGCGCGGCCAAGCGACTGCCTTAGGGACTCAGTTCACTGAGGTCGGCACTGGCCGGGCGGTGGTGGTTGGCGGAGGTTTCGACCACAAAATCAATCCGCGTTTCGGCTTGCGGTTTAAAGCTGATTACTTCCAAACCGCAACAGCGTTTCCTGGGCAGCCCCACCAGATACAAGACAACTTCCGGTTCTCAGTGGGGGTTGTCGTCCGCAGCGTGCATAAGAAGAAGCGCACGCTGGAGGACGAAGGCCAGGTTGAACCATGAGCCTTAGTGGTGAACGATAGCCCCTAAAGGGGCGTACGATTTTGGGCGACTTGCGGTATCGCTAAAGCGATACCCTGATACGAAGCGACAAAATGCGGGCTTGTCATCGGCACGGATATCATTCGTGCCGATATCATTCGTGCCGATATCGTTGCTAACGGTATCGTGTCGCGGCAGCGCATCCTATGAGCGACGCAGCATATCGCTGAGCGGCTTGGTCTTGGCCCGCAAATCGTCGGCAAAGTCGCCGCCTTTTTCGACCACATCCTCCAAACGGCTTTTCGCTTCTTCCGTCCAGTCGGAAGCGGTTTCTAGGGCGTCATCATAAGAACGCCGCAGGTCTTTCCGCAATTGCCGTCCCGTCTTCGGGGCCAGCAACAGGCCAAGGGCGGCACCGACGCCCAGCCCGATCAGTAGAAAAGTGATTGCCGTTCCAGCGGTACCCTCTGAACTTTCGTATTTTCCAATGCGCATGAAATCCTCCATATCGCGATCACTTCCATTCTAGACCCATAGTGGGTCATCTCCACGTCAGATCGGCGAGCCAGTGAAGAACATTACTGGGTCGGCCTCTCTGTTCTTTCGCGAAGGTCGTTTATGTCTTGCGTTCAGGTCCAGGATGAGTGCGATCTTGATTGCGCGTTTAGTCAGGTCACGCCCGGTTCCCAGAACCCTCCCGGCCTGTGTAAAATGAAACGTTGATTCCAAGTGCGGCGGAAAGCTTGGCGACCTGCCCCGCTGCCCAGAATTCCTAGCAGACTGAAGGAGATGTAAAACAGCAATGTCGATTCCAGCGACCCAACTCCGTCCCGGCATGATCATTAAGCACAACAATGATCTCCATTCCGTGTTCAGCGTCGAGCACCGCACTCCCGGCAACTTGCGCGCATTCATCCAGGCTAAGCTGCGCAACCTGCGTACTGGCGCCATGTTTGAACACCGCTTCCGCTCGCCTGACCCGATCGAGAAGGTCAATGTGGATGAGGAGAACATGGAGTTCCTCTACAGTGACGGGGACGATTACTACTTTATGAACACTGAAAACTACGAGCAGACCCATCTCACACGTGACACACTTGGCGACGCGGTGGATTACCTGACACCGAATCTCCAGATCAAAGTCGAGTTTTTTGACGGCAAGGCCGTCGGCATTGAGTTGCCGCAGACTGTCGTGTTGACTGTGATGGAAGTCGAGCCGGGCTTGAAGAGTGCAACCGCGTCGAGCGTGACCAAGCCGGCGAAGACCGAAACCGGGCTTATTGTGCAGGTGCCGCCGTTTATCAACGAAGGAGAAAAAATTAAAGTCGACACGGCGGAAGGTACGTACTTGTCGCGGGCGCAATAAGGTCAGAGGTTAGAGGTCAGATTGCAGAGGTGCAAATCCTTGGTGAAGATTCTTACCGCTGTAATCTAGCCTTTGACCTCTTCAATTGAACGTTCATCGAGACGATGGCTCCCACAAACGATCAATCTCGCACTCGAGCTCGCCGCTTTGTGGTGCGCGGGCGGGTTCAGGGTGTCGGGTTTCGCTGGTTTGTTGAGCGCGAGGCACACATCTTGGGCATTGTTGGATGGGTGCGTAACAATGCCGATGGCAGTGTCGAAGTGCTGGCCATGGGAACGTCGGAGCAACTGGCTGGATTGCAGTCGCGTCTGCAGGAAGGGCCGCGAGCGGCGCGGGTGGATGGAGTAGCCGAATCCGAAGCCGAACCAGTCGCAGGACTCAATTCATTTCAAGTTCGAGGAGCCTAGCATCTGATGTCAAACCAGAAGGTGTCGAGCCAGATGTCGACCAAGCCAGCCGATTGCAATGGCCTGAAAAAGCTAATCCGCGAGGTGCCTGATTTTCCTAAGAAAGGCATCCTGTTTTACGACATTACGACGCTGCTCAAGGACAGAGTGGGCTTCGCTCGTCTGATCGATGCGCTCTCCGAAAACTATATCGGCAAAGAGATTGACCTGGTTCTCGGCATGGAGGCCCGCGGATTTATCTTTGGACCGGCGCTTGCGTACCGGTTGAATGCGGGCTTCGTTCCTGTCCGAAAGCCGGGGAAATTACCAGCCGAAACCCTGAAGATCAGCTATGAGCTCGAATACGGTAGCAACGCGCTGGAAGTACACAAGGATGCGATCAAAAAAGGACAGCGGATTCTGATCGTGGACGATCTGTTGGCTACGGGAGGGACAGCCGTCGCTACCGCGGAGTTGGCTGACGGTCTTGGCGCGGAAATCACAGGACTAGCGTTTGTCGTGGAGCTCGACTTCCTGAAGGGGCGCAACAGGCTCGCGAAGTATAATGTGTTCTCGCTGCTGCACTATGACCAGTAACTATGATCCGCAACTGCTGTAGTCTTACTTCATCAGATGTTCAACGACCCGGAATAGACCTCGCCAAATCACCAAACTGACCGCTAATGACGCGGTGTAAGAGAAGATCGCAATCCAGTTCCACTGAACATACGTATCGCTTTCACGGATCCACATGGGGGAGGGCTCCTTGATTCGCCTGTCGGGCGAGCAATTATCTAACCCTTTTGCGTTTTTGCGCAAGTATCTGAAAATATTACCGGGACACGGCAGCCCGCTTGCTCAAACATGGGTGAAATTTCCATCCGAGGGTGATATTTGCATGGTCGCTGCCGAATCCGGTGCCGAATCTTTGACACAATTGCCGCTCCGCCGTCCGATCCACTGCTCGGACGAGGTTACCTGGCGATGGTGATAATCTAGCGCTTACGGATGATGTATGCGCGTAGTCTTGAGTTCGGCTAAGGGTTCGACTCGAAGCTCAGTTCGAAGTTCTATCGGACTTTTCCTCTGGCTGATAGTCACGCTGCATGGCATCTGTTGGGCCGGTGCTGATGCGAACCCGCTCCCACCTTCCATCACTACTGCGCCGCTTTCCGTCGACCAGGTGGTCGATAATCTCATCCGCAAAGATGCAGAGCGTGCACGGGCGCTACGCCACAGCGAGTCCACCCGCGTTTATCGCCTTTCTTATCGCGGATTCCTTAGCGACCGTGATGCTGAAATGACGGTGGAGGCGACTTACGACAGCCCTTCAACGAAAAACTTCAAAATCATTTCACAATCCGGGTCGAAGCTGATCATCGACCGCGTGTTCAAACGGTTGCTGGACAGCGAAAAAGAAGCCGCAGACCCAGAACAGCACGCCCGCATGCTGTTAAACCGGGACAACTACGACATCTCCCTGGTCGGTTTCGAGCCCTCGGCTTCAGGCAAGGGCGGCCAATACGTGCTCGCCGTTTATCCGAAGGCGAAAACTAAGTATGTCTATCGCGGCAAAGTGTGGATCGACGCAACCGATTTCGCCGTGACCCGGATCGATGCAGAGCCAGCACAGAATCCTTCATTCTGGACCAAGAAAAATGAAATTCATCACGAGTATGTGAAGGTGCAAAATTTCTGGCTTCCAAGGCGCAACGAATCTGTAAGCGACATTCGGCTCGGCGGCCGCGCCACGCTGACGATCGAATACAACAACTACCGCGTTACCGATTCAAGGCAATTACCGAATGCCACGAAAGCATCTTCCAGCGTGGGCTCCCATTAGCAGCAATTCGAGGTCATAATTCATAAGCAGTTGAGGGTAGTACAATCCCGCCATGGATGGACTGATCCAGCCCAATCTAAATCCCACGACAGAGCGGCAAGAGTCCAGCTTGCGTCCGATTCTTGTTGGGATCGTTATAGTCGGCGTAGTGGTGGGCGCTCTAGCGCTGATTTTCCGTGCCGAGCAGAAAAAGCCTGTCGCACCTCCAGCATATGCCGCGAATTTGAAATTCTCAGACCTCAAGACAAGTGCGGCACAGAACTTTGTTGGCGCTACGGTCAGCTATATCGATGGCACCATTACGAACACTGGCGATAAGACGGTCATCCACGCCGTGGTGCAAGTCACATTCAAGGACGACATGGGCCAAACGGCTCAACGCGAAGAACTTCCCATTCGCGTTCTGCGTACCAGCGGACCGTATGACGAAGCTGTGGATCTTAGCCTGTCGCCGCTCGCGCCAAGCCAGAGCAAACCTTTCCGCCTGACCTTCGAGAACATCTCCGCCCAGTGGAACCACGCCTATCCGGATCTGCAGATCACGCAGGTCAGCGCGAAGTGAGGTCAGAGGTTAGATTGCAGAGGTGAAACCCAACCTGGAGATTCTTACCTCTGAAATCTGACTTCTAACCTCTAACCTCTGACCTCTGAACTTGATTCACTCCGGTACAATTCCTCATGCCTGATGTAAAAGCAGTTCGTCTCACCGAGACTGTAAAGGCCGGGGGGTGTGCGTCGAAGCTAAGCCCGGCGATCCTGGACAAAGTGTTGGGGAAATTAACCCGGCAACAGGACCCGAATGTGCTCGTCGGCTTCGATCACGCCGACGACGCTGGTGTGTATCTGCTCACGCCGGAGATGGCGCTGGTGCAGACGGTCGATTTTTTCACGCCTATTGTGGACGATCCCTACACTTTCGGCCAGATCGCCGCTACCAACGCGCTCAGCGATGTCTATGCCATGGGCGGAAAGCCGCTGACTTCGTTGGCCCTTGTGTGCTTTCCCGAGAGAAGCGACTTGGAAATTTTGGAGCGCATTTTGGCTGGCGGCTTGTCGAAGATGATCGAGGCGGGATGCACAATAGTAGGCGGTCACAGCATCCGCGACGAAGAAACTAAATTTGGATATTCGGTCACTGGCGTGGTTCATCCTAAGCGCCTGCTGGCCAATCAAGGTGCTCAGGTGGGCGACCGGTTGCTGTTCACGAAGGCGCTCGGCACGGGAGTAATTTCGACGGCAATCAAGAAGGGTGTCGCGAAACAGGATTGGATCGACGCAGCGGTGAAGTCGATGACGACTTTGAATAAAGCAGCGGCCGAAGTGATCACCAATAGCGCTTTCACCGTCCACGCTCTGACTGACGTGACCGGCTTCGGGCTGATTGGTCACGCGCGCGAAATGGCGCTGGCTTCGGACGTTAGCCTAGTCTTCCACTCTGCCAACATTCCGGTGCTCGGGGGCGCGTTCGATTGCATTCGTGCCGGCTATATTCCGGGAGGACTCAAAGCCAATCGGGATTTTGCCGAATGCCTGGTTGAATATGAAAACGGAATCTCCCAGGAAGTGAAAACGATCCTCTTCGATCCGCAGACGGCTGGTGGATTGTTAATCTCGGTTACCGGCAATGATTCCCCAGCCGTCATTCGAGCGCTTCATGCCGCCAATGTTCCCGCCGTTGAAATCGGCGAAGTGGTAGCGCGCACGAAGCCTTTGATTCGGATCACCGCGTGATGAGTGTACTGCACTAGCTCGGGTTGATCGATCCTTCTTGATCAATCTCTCTTGATCAATCCTTGTTGATGAGTGCCCAGATGTGGGCCAGATGATGGTCGTCGTGCTCCGCCACAAAGTACAAATGGTCCACTAGTCGCATCGGCGTTTGCAGCCGTGGGTGGGGAATCGTGCGCACAAAAAACGCGGGATCGATCTTCTCCGCTCGCCTCACTAGTTGTATGCGTGCATTTCGAAAGTCGGCTAGTATCCTGCTGATCGAGCGCTGGTTATGCTGCGCTTCGTATGTCTTCCGATTGGTCAGGTCGGCCACGGTAAGCTGGGATTCTTCCGCTAGATAATCATCGAACCGCGCCATCCATAAAGGTTCGAGGTCCAGCAGGTGGCCGGCATGTTCCTGGGCGGACCACTTTTCGTCCGGCTTCGTCACCAGGACGTTACTATCAGCACCACGTATGATTTCTTCCAGCCGGGCTGGCGTGCCTCGCAAACGCGCGCACAGGTTCGGATGCAGCTCCAAGGGAAACGTGAACTCAAATTTTCTTTCGAACCAAATGGGTGCTCGATTCATGGCTATAGGTGCATCAAGGTTCTATCTCTGTAACAAGATGTGAAATCAAGCAAACGCGATGCAATTTGTGGGCACACTCCTGGTCTTCGGAACCTTCGCCAATGTCGTCGCATCTATTGAATTGGATCGCGGGCGGCTCATCTTAAATCTTTGGCAGCAGGTCTCTCGCGGTTGATTTTTGATTTCCGAAAGGAAATGGTTAAATGAAAACCCGCAATCTTGGACGTTCTGGTCTCAAAGTTTCCGCCCTCGGTCTGGGCTGCATGGGCATGTCGGAGTTTTACTCTGGACGCGATGATGCTGAATCGATCGCTACTATTCACCGCGCCCTCGAACTCGGCATCAACTTCATTGACACGGCCGATGTCTACGGGCCATACAAGAACGAAGAACTTGTTGGGTGCGCGATTAAGGGTACGCGTGACCAGGTCGTGCTGGCCACTAAGTTCGGGATTGTTCGCGATCCCAGCAATCCTAATGTTCGCGGTGTGAGCGGCAAGCCTGACTATGTGAAGAAGTCTTGTGAAGGAAGTTTGCAGCGGCTGGGCGTTGAGTATATCGATCTCTATTATCAGCATCGGGTCGATCCAAACACGCCGATCGAGGAAACGGTTGGTGCTTTGGCGAAGCTGGTCAAAGAAGGGAAGATCCGCTACATCGGCTTGTCAGAAGCTGCGGCAGACACTATTCGGCGGGCAGCGAAAGTGCATCCCATCGCGGCATTGCAGACGGAGTATTCGTTGTGGACGCGCGATCCGGAAGAGGAAATACTGGCAACCTGCCGCGAACTCGGTATCGGCTTTGTCGCTTACAGTCCGCTCGGACGAGGCTTTCTTACTGGCCAGTTCAAAACGTTCGAAGACCTGGCGGCCGACGACTTTCGCCGTTTCTCGCCGCGCTTCCAAGGCGAAAACTTTCAGAAGAATCTGGATCTGGTGAAGGAAGTTGAAGAGATCGCACGCGAAAAGAAATGCCAGCCATCGCAATTGGCGCTGGCATGGGTGCTAGCGCAGGGTGATGACATTGTCCCCATACCCGGCACGAAGCGGCGCAAGTATCTTGAGGAAAACGCCGTCGCTGTCGATTTGAAATTGACTGCGGAGGACTTGCGCCGTCTAAGTGAGGTTTTCCTTTCTGGCGCGGCTTCGGGCTTGCGCTACCCGGAACACATGATGAATCTGATTAACGGATGACCAAGAGCTTTTAGGCGGCTTTAGCCACCGCGGGCTTTTTCGCGCATGCGTTCGAGGAAAGTGGGAACGTGAACCACCGCGCGTCCGACTGTACCGCGCCCGATTTCCTGAGCGCCATCGTGGGCGCGCACGCGCATGATGTAAAAGCGACCGTCGAAGGATTCCAGTTCCGCCTCGGCGCGAATTTGCATTCCGATCCCGCTGGCGGCGCGGTGTTCAACGTGAATCGAGATTCCCACCGTAATTTCTCCTTCGTCGCAAAAGGGCTGTAGCGCGTGGAAAGAGGCCGTTTCCATCAGTCGAATCATGTCGGGAGTCGAATAGACCGGCGGTAGCTCGGGATGATGAGCGGCGAGCGTGTGCTTCAAGTCGACGGTCTCAGCCGCCTCGCCGCGCACGCCGATGGGGATGGGTCGGGCCAATTGTCACCAACAACGAAATTGCATAAGGGACCCGTTAGTATATGGGCCGTGAGACTCCACATTGGGTCGAAATAGTTCCAATTCAAGAGTAACTCCACCCATCCGCTAAAGTCATTTCGGATTTCGCGATTTTGCGATAAACTCTTCGGCCAGCGAGCCGCCAACTTCGTCTACCCGTGCATTCCCCGTGGGTCGACAGTCAGAGAGAAAACTGTCTTATGAGGAGAATGCTGGGTGCGGGTAGATACTCCATAGTCAAACAAGCTGCGCCGATCATACTGCTGGCAGCAATGGCGTGGCCACAGCAGATCACGAAGCTCGATCGTGAAAATGCGGAAACGATGCTGCAAGCGGTCGCAAGCGAGGTGCGGAAACACTATTACGATCCAAAATTGCACGGGGTCGATTGGGATGCCAAAGTCACCGAGGCCAAAAAGAAGATCGACAAAGCGCAGTCCTTGGGAACGGCTCTGTCGCAAATCGCAGCGGTGCTCGAAACGCTCGACGACTCACACACTTTCTTCATGCCACCGGAGCGTTATTACCGATACAGCTATCCCGTCAAGTATCAGATAATCGGGAACCGATGCTTTATAACCCAGGTGCGCCCGCAGAGCGATGCCGAGGCAAAAGGGGTCAAGCCGGGCGATGAAATTCTGACCATCAATGGATACCAACCGACCCGCGATACGCTGTGGACGATTCAGTACATATTCTCGGTCCTGCGGCCACAACCTAGTCTCCTATTGAAGTTGCAGGATCCTGGCGGCGCACAACGCGAGGTTGATGTCGCTACCAACTTCCATCAAAATAAACTAGTCACGAACATCGGCGCTGAGAACGGATATAGCGATTGGTGGGACATGATTCGCGAGGGAGAAACCGGAGAGCATCTTAAGCGTGCCCGATCGGCAGAATTCGGGGACAAGTTGCTGGTCCTCCAAATGCCAGAATTTGCTTTCACACCGATTGAAATGAACGAAATGATCAGTAAGGCCCGCAAACATCAGAATCTGATTCTCGATCTACGAGGCAATCCTGGCGGAGATGTCGAAGCGCTCAAATACATGGTGGGCCGCATGCTTGATAAAGAGGTGAAAATCGCGGATCACATCGGACGGAAAGAAACCAAAGCAATGATGAGCAAGGACTCCCACGACCCGTTCACGGGAAAACTCATTGTGCTGGTAGATGCCCGGTCGGCCTCCGCGGCAGAGCTATTCGCGCGAGTCATGCAGATCGAGAAACGGGGAATTCTTTTTGGGGATCAGACCTCCGGAGCGGTGATGGAAGCCAAACGTTACGACGAGCAACTGGGCGCCGATGTGATGTCATTCTATGAAGTATCGGTAACGGATGCTGATCTCATCATGACCGATGGAAAGAGCCTGGAGCATGTAGGTGTGACTCCGGACCGGCTGCTGCTCACCAGTCCGGCGGCTCTTGCCGCCGGACGCGATCCGGTGCTGGCAATGGCGGCTGAAGAGTTAGGAGTGACGCTAAGTCCGGAGGCCGCCGGGAAGCTTTTTCCTTTTGAATGGCCTCCCTTAGAGATGGGCAATTAAGGAAATACGTTGCGACCAGCGCAGGCTGGCGCTCGTCAAATCCGCTATGGAATTTCGACAGCTTGGCAGAAGTGGTCTTAAGGTCCCCGTGTTTTGCTTTGGCACGGCGACTTTCGGTGGCGGTAATGAGTTTTTCCGCGCTTGGGGTGCGACGGATGTGGCGGAGGCTACGCGTCTCATCGATCTTTGTATGGAAGCTGGCGTCAACTTTTTTGATACCGCTGATGTCTACTCGCAGGGGCTTTCCGAGGAGATTCTGGGCGAGGCAATCAAGCACCTGCCACGTGCCAGTCTTCTGATTTCGACTAAGGCGACCTTTCCTTTTGGTGAAGGGCCTAACAACGCTGGTTCGTCGCGCATCCATCTGACGCAACAGGTCGAAGGCAGCTTGAAGCGGCTGAAGACCGACTATATCGATGTCTATCATATGCACGGCTTCGACGCGCTGACTCCGATGGAAGAGACGTTGAATACGCTCGATCAGTTTGTCCGTGAAGGGAAGGTGCGTTATATCGCGGCGTCGAATTTCTCGGGATGGCATCTGCAGAAATCCATCGATATCAGCGAACGTTATGGGTGGGCGCGTTATGTTGCGCATCAGGTTTATTACTCGCTCGTCGGGCGCGATTATGAGTGGGAGCTGATGCCTCAGGCCTACGCGGAAGGCCTAGGCGCTTTGGTCTGGAGTCCACTCGGTTGGGGGCGTCTTACCGGAAAGCTCCGGCGTGGTCAGCCGATGCCGCAAGTGAGCCGGTTGCATAAGGCGGCTGAGGGTGGTCCGGTGGTCGCGGATGAATACCTCTACAAAGTAGTGGACGCGCTCGATGCGGTTGCTGCGGAGACGAGCAAGAGCGTACCGCAGGTGGCTTTGAACTGGCTGCTGCGCAAGCCTACTATAGCCAGCGTGATCATGGGCGCGCGCAATGAACAGCAACTGCGCGACAACCTGGCAGCTGCGGGCTTTACGCTGACGAGCACGCAGGTTGCAAAACTGGACGAGGCCAGCGCGCCGCTGGTGGCCTATCCTTATTGGCACCAGCGGCAATTCCAGAACCTTAATCCGCTGCTGCCGGCCTATCGATAATTCAGACGACGAAGACACGCGGGCTTCACATCGTCGGGCGCCATCCTGGCGATGGACGTCCCGCCGCAGCATATTGGCGTCGTTGCTACAATTGACTAGTCAGTGTTCCCTCTCATTGTGGGTCCTGGAAATAAGCGCACATGCAGACGTTTGACGAACATTTCGAAGTAGTGGTGGTTGGCGCTGGCCATGCCGGATGCGAAGCCGCGATGGCGGCTGCTCGCATGGGGTTGAAGACCGCTTTGTACACGTTGAACGTCGATCTGATTGCGCAGATGTCCTGTAACCCAGCTATCGGCGGCATCGCCAAGGGGCATCTGGTGCGTGAAGTGGATGCGCTCGGCGGCATCATGGGTGAAATCACGGATGCGGTCGGAATCCAGTTTCGTTTGCTCAATACTTCGCGTGGACCTGCAGTTTGGTCACCGCGGGCGCAGTGCGACAAGCAGGCTTATCGCCTGAAGATGCGCGAAGTGCTAGAGTCGCAAGCGAACTTAACGATTAAGCAGGCGGAAGTGTCGGATGTAATTTTAGGCAGCACTCAGCCGTCAGCCATCAGCGGTCAGGAGAAGCAGGTCTTTCGCTCTGCTCAGGATGACAACGAAAACTTTATTCGTGGCATCCTGCTCCGCGATGGGCGGAGGGTTTCGGCCGATGCGGTCATCATCACTACTGGCACTTTTCTTAATGGGCTGATTCATTGCGGTGAGCAGCAGTATCCGGCGGGACGTTCGGGTGAACCGGCCGCAGTTTTGCTGGGTGAGGCGCTCAAGAAGCTTGGCCTGCGTGGGTGCAGGCTGAAGACTGGAACGCCTCCACGACTGGACGGACGTTCGATCGACTGGTCGCGCTTCGAGCGACAGCCTGGCGACTTGGATCCCACTCCTTTCAGCTTTCGCACGCCGCGGGTTGCGCATCACGACTCGCAGGTGCCGTGCTATATCGCCTTTACTACTGAAGAGACGCATCGCATCATTCGCGAGAACGTGCATCGTTCGCCGATGTATAGCGGACAAATCCAATCGACGGGGCCGCGATATTGTCCTTCGATTGAAGATAAGATCGTCAAGTTTCCCGACAAGCTGACGCACCAGCTTTTTCTTGAGCCAGAGGGCTTGAGCACGCATGAAATCTATGTCAACGGCATGAGCACCTCGCTGCCGATTGATGTGCAACTGGCGATTCTCAAGTCGATTCCGGGACTGGAGAAGGCGGAGATGATGCGTCCGGGTTATGCGATCGAGTATGACTCGATCGATCCCACGGAGCTTAACCGCACCCTGGAAACAAAAAAGATTGTGGGCCTGTTTCTTGCCGGACAGATCAATGGCACGTCGGGGTACGAAGAGGCGGCATGCCAGGGGATCATGGCAGGGATTAATGCGGCTTTGAAGGTGAAGAGCGAAGCTCCGCTCGTGCTCGATCGTACCGAGGCGTACACGGCGATTCTGGTCGACGATTTGATTTCTAAGGGAACCAACGAGCCTTACCGGATGTTTACGTCGCGAGCGGAGTTCCGACTACATCTGCGGATTGATAATGCTGACCGGCGGCTTACTCCGCATGGACGGCGGGTGGGGCTGATTTCGGATGAGGCTTGGACGGAGTTTGAGGCTAAGCAGCGGCGGCTGGAGGAAGTTAAGCTGGCACTACAGAAGACTAAAGTGACGGGAGCGATGGCGGAGGCGATCTTGCGTGATTTATCCGCTGTCGGCGAAAGCGGTCGAGCTGCGCTCGACTTGGACGGGCGAGGTCGCCCGTCCCCACACGAGCAATACGATCTGACTTCTGCGGTGGGTCAGCCTTTGGCGCAATTGCTTAAACGGCCTGAGATTACCGTTGAACAACTGGCACCGGTACTTCGAGGCGTTGTGCCGGGATTTTTCGAACGTGATTCGCCGGCGAACTCGACATCGACAGTGGAAACGCTTTCGTCGGAAGTCCGGAATGAGCTTAAGTCTGTTGAGACTGAAATTAAGTATGCGGGATACCTTGACCAACAGCAGCGCGCCATTGACCGGCTGAAGAAGGCTGAGCAGCGGCGTATTCCGGACTGGTTCAACTACAAAGAAGTCAGTGGGCTTTCGCGGGAGATGCAAGAGAAACTGGGCAATGTTGTTCCGCAGACGTTGGGTCAGGCCTCGCGCATTCCCGGTGTTACGCCGGCAGCAGTCTCGCTGATTAATGTCTACATCGAGATTCAGGGGCGACGACGGGAGCAAGCGGCGGCACTGTAAGGTGGCGCCGCATCTCCTGGTTCGCGGCGTCCGAAAATATTTGTTCCCCGTCCCTTTAGAATCATGATTTTAGCGGGAAATTGCCGCCAGATCCTTAAATCTAAAGGGATTATTCGTATAATATTGTAAAATAATGACTTAGCTTAGGCGCTGAGTGCTTGGTCTGCGATTTTTCAGAGTAGCTTCGAGGTCGGCAGTCCTCGGAAAATATTCAATACCCTTTGGATTCTCTAGTTTTGATTCCTACCTTCCATTATAACAACTTTGATCTGGTGAAGTGGACATCGTTCGGAACTTTATTGTCCCCGATGATTCATGGGGTTAGGGGAGAAATCTCGGAATCGGGGGGTTGACAGGTTGGGGCGGAGAACCAGAATTAGAGATCGAGCTGCAGGGGTGTGTGGACGCCCGTCCCCACACGAACTAGCGGGCAACAGCTTTTTGCACAGCCGAGAGCAGTTCGTCGTAGGAAAGCGCTCCGGGATGATACATCGCTACTTGTCCGGCGCGATTCAGGACGACTAGAGTCGGGGTTGTGCTGGCTCCGTAGGCATCGAAATTCTGTTTGCTCAGCGGCACGGGCATGTCTTGCAGGCTGGCGTAATAGTGCTCGCGGACGGATTCAATGTAGGCGCGTTCTTGTTCGGGCGTGGCATCGGCTCCCTGGGCGGCGTAGCCGTAGAGTTTCGTTGGACCGATGACGACCAGCCCCTCGGGAGCGAACTCCTGGCGCAGGCGGGCAATGATGGGGACTTCGGCTTTGCAGTCGATACACCAGTGCGCCCAAAAGAATAGAAGAACAGGCGAGCCCTTCAGCGATGCCAAGGTCGGCGGTTTTGGTCCCAAGGATTGGGCTTCTTGCAAGGGCGGCGCGGGCTGACCGACCAGAGCTAGCAGATTGAGGTTCTTTTGAAGCCTGGGCCGGATGGAAGTATTTCCATAACGCGCCAGAGCTGAGCGCAATAGGCTGACTGCTTGTGCATGTTTGCCTTTTGCATCCAGTTCTTGGGCGAGAACTTCGTAGGCGGCTCCGAGAGCGATGGGCAAGTGAGGCTCGGTGTCCAGCTTGCGCTTATTTGTCGCGAGTAGCTGCTCGGAGAGGGTACGCGTCTCAGTGGCGTAGGAGGCGGCTTGGTCCCATTGGTTGTTTGTGGCTGCTCCGCGGGCCATCCAGGACAGGGCTTCGAGATACTCCGGGGTAATTCCGTGCTGGGTCTTGTAAGTGTTGAGTTCCGAATCAGCGGCAGCAAAAGAATTTTGCGCCAATTGGGTGCGAACATCCCCAATGAGATCGGATTGAGCAAGCAACGGAATAATGGATAGAAAAATTGCGCTAAAAAAAAGACCTAGCCTCACGACGGTAATACGCATGTATTAATGATGAATGAGGCTCGAGGAAGTTGCAAATCGCGGCAAACGGTGGTTAGTCGGTCAGTTTGGAAATGGGCATTCCTCAGCGGCTAAAGCCGTCATGTAAGCACACGCTCATCGCAGCGGCAAACCGCTGCGCCACCCCAAAAGCCAACTAGCCTATGCGGCTAGATCGTATCGGTCCTCGGAGTCGGACAGGATGCCCATCATTTCGTGGAAGGTCGCAATTTCGAAGTTAAGGATAGGGCGGGTACGCTCGAGCTCTTCCATTACTGCACTGGATGGGCTAAATAGCTTTAACTGAATATTGTGCTGGTCTGCCCAGTGCTGCAAAAATGCGAGCATTCCGAGGCCACCGCCCCCTATCGCCTGCACGTCGGAGAGATCCAATGCAATGATGTGGGCGGCTGCTTGCTTCAGCACGACGTCGCGTAGCTTTAAGACGGCATCGCTATTGACGATTCGGCCTTTACACTCAACCACCGACAGTTCATTTATTTTCTCAACATGGGTAGCCAACATTGTGATCCTCCGAACTAGTTATGCTGGAATGCAATGCTGCTGCCAATACCGTGTTGATCGTATTTTCAATTGGATAGGACGAATGCGCGGCGGGTAACCCGGTAATTTTGGAAGGTTTGCGAGCAATGTGTTCCTACAGAAAATACTGTATCTATTGGAGTTCTGCTATTTCTGCCAAAGAAATTTGATGGGTGGAGTTATGCCTGACGGATTACCCCAGTAAGTACAAAATCCTCTAGCCAATTGCCCCTGAATATGTACAATTTAAGGGCGTTTGACTTTACGGTTGTCAGCAGTACCCTGCTCTACGGCTTGACCAGAGCCTGATCTGCCAGAGCTTGATCTGCAAGTACTATCCTGCGAGTTCCAGCGCATACTTCAACAAAAGGAACACAGCAACATCATGGAAACAGGAACAGTAAAGTGGTTTAACGATGCCAAGGGCTATGGTTTTATCAGCCGCCAGAATGGTGAAGATGTTTTCGTGCACTTCTCCGCCATCCAGGCAAACGGGTTTCGCAGCCTGCAGGAAGGTCAACAAGTTCAGTTCGACGTAGTAAAAGGCCCGAAGGGCTGGCAGGCAGAGAACGTCAAAGGCGTCTAAGCCACAACTAAAATTCGGAGAAGAGAGGCGGCCCGACAAGGCCGCTTTTCTTTTTGGGGGATCGGACAGAATTACTGGGCTGGACTACTGGCCTGCTCGGCGTCAGTAACCGTTCCGTAAAAATGAAAAAAACTTTCGACGCGCGTGACTTCGAGAGCGTGGTGGATGCGCTGATTTACGCCTACCAATCCAAGACTGCGTCCGTCTTTTTGTCGCGTGACATAGGCGCCGACTAGCGCTCCGATTCCTGCTGAATCCGCCAAGGGGACGCCGGTAAAATCCAAAATCAGCGCGCGTGAGCTGTCAGCCCGCACTTTGGCTTGAAAGCCAAATAAATTGCTCAGCGTCAATGGTCCTGAAAGACGCAGAATGTGGATTCCGTCGCGGGAACCGGCAAGTTCTTCGATATGCAAGGGCTGGTCAGGCATGCGAGAAATGTTAATGGCGGATGAACCGGCGAATGTTAAAAACAGGTTAATTCAGGAGAAGTTTAATTACTGACTATTTTGCGTATGCGTTTTTGTCTTGAGGAACGCGAAGACAAAGAGCGCACCGAACAGCAAGTCGACAAGACCGAAGGTCAGATCCGACGGGTGCAGACGCCGTTGCAGATAGAGAATAATTAGCGCGGTTGCGTAGCTGAACTTTTCGATTATGCAGGCTATGATGAGCGGGCGGAAGCGTGCAGGGTTCGTGGCGATGATGAGGAATGCGATCTGCCAGGTTAGACCTGCTCCGACGAAGCCGTAGTAGAAGGCGGGATGAGTGATTGGTGGTGGATCCTGGCGACCAATCAGATTGAACATGAAATATAGCGGAGTGAGGACCAGAATGCCCCAGATGCCTGCAATCCAGAAGATGATCTTGGCGAATTTCATTTGCCCACCAGTTTACTTCGTTGGCAAGTAACGTTACCCCTGTTTTTACAATGGTTCAGGTATCGCTCCTATAATCTCCGAATGCAGCAAACGCCAGAGTTGAAGAACGCTGTCGACAACTTGTATCACGTCTTCGAAGGCTATCGTCTAGGCCCAAGTACTCAAGCGTGCTCTTGCTGTCATTCGCCAGAAAACGATCAGAGACTTCGGTCCAAGTTGCTGCGGAAGCTCGGCCCGGAGGACTTGCTCGAATACTCTATGGACGCTCTCTACACGTGGGGAGGTGTAAGCGAATTCAAGCACTTCCTGCCCCGGATCCTTGAGCTTTTGACGCTCGTTGACACGTCGAAGACGAGCTTTGTTGATCCGGAAAGCGTCTTCGGCAAGCTAACCTACGAATCGAGTGAGGCAACTCCTTGGTGCACGTGGCCTACAGCAGAGCAAGCGGCGATTTCACAGTATGCCCGCGCTGTCTGGAGCGCAATCCTGGAATCCGACCCGCAGGAATTGACAGACAGTGTTTATGATTGGCTTGGCGCTTTTGCGCAGGCTGAGGGTGAGTTGTCGCCTTACCTCGATAAGTGGCTGTTGGCATCGTCATTCAATGCACATCGCAATCTGGCGCGGATGATTATCTGGGACGGGGTCCCAAATGCGACGCGGCCGAGCGGCGGTTACTGGGCTACCAGGAAAGAACAGTGGCAACAACTCGTCGATTGGTTGCGTAGGCCTGAGGTGAAACAGAAGCTGGCGAGCGGATTGGAGAAATGGAGCGACTCGCCCTCTGCAAACGAACTGCTTGATGCGGCTGTTCTGCTTCCGTAGATCAAATGGTCGGTGCGTTCGGCATATCACCGCTTACAAGCTAGCTTTCCTACTCGCCACCCACGGTGAGGCCGTCGATGCGTATTGTCGGTGAGGCGACGCTGCCGCGGAATTCCAGATCGCAGCCGATTTCGGAAATATTATTGAACATGTCTTTGAGATTGCCGGCTACGGTGATCTCTTCGACGGGATAGGCCAGTTCGCCATTGACGATCCACATGCCGGAGGCTCCGCGAGAGTAGTCGCCTGTAACCAGGTTTGCGCCGTGGCCGAGAAACTCGGTTATGTAGAGACCGTCTTTTATGTCCGCGATTATTTGCTTCGGCGCCCTTGTGCCTGGTTGGAGAAAATAATTTCCCGGGCCGATGCCGGGGGTTCCGGCTAGTCCGCGAGATGCGTTGGCGGTGGTTTCCAGGCCTAACTTTTTCGCGGTGTAGGTATTTAAGAGATACGATTTCAGAATTCCATTCTCAATCACGACCGTGCGTCTGGTGGGGATGCCTTCGCCATCGAAGGGCGTGGTGCCGAAGCCGCCTGGGATGGTGCCGTCGTCGACTACGGTGACATTTGCTCCGGCGATTTTCTCGCCGAGTTTGCCGGCTAGGAAGGATGCTCCGCGATAGATCGAGTCTCCATTTACGCCTTCGAAAATATGTTCGAGCATGGAACTCGCGACTATAGGATCGAGGATAACGGGTACGTCTGCTGTCTTCACTTTGCGCGCGCCCAGGCGACGCAGGGTGCGACGGGCTGCTTCTTTTCCTACTTGCTCGGCCGAATCGAGTTTTGTCAGGCTGCGCGCCACTGAATACCAATAGTCGCGCTGCATGCCGCCGCTCTCGTCTTCGTTCTGTGCTATCGGGACGACTGCGACCGAACAGTACGATCTCCGATACTCGCCTATGAAGCCGTGAGAATTTGCCAGAACTTTTCTGCCGGTGGCGGCATCGAACGATCCACCGTCGGAGTTCTTGATACGGGGATCGGCGTCGAGCGCTGCTTTCTCGGCTCGGCGCGCGTACTCGATGCGCTCGGCTCCGGGCAAGGAGTAAACGTCCTCGTGATAGAGATCGAGATCGCTTGAGAGTGAGCCTAGTTTGGCGGCGTCGGGAATTCCGGAGTATGGATCTTCAGAACAGATCTTTGCGAGTTCGAGCGCGGACTTCAACATGCGCTCGATTCCGGCCGCGGAAAAATCGCTGGAGTAGGTGCTGGCGGAGCGCTGTCCGAAAAAGACGCGGACGCCGATCGCGCGCGATCCCGATTCTTTCAGGGTTTCGACCTGGCCGAGGCGGACGGTGGTAGAGAATTCATCACCTTCGCGGACTACACATTCGGCGGAGGTTGCTCCGCCCTTCATCGCGCGGCTGACGACGTCAGTGGCGATTTCCTTGAGATCGGTTGCAGGCTTTGTTTCGCTGGTTTCTAGTGTTGTTGTCATTTGATTCGATATTTGCTTCGCTTATCGACAGGTATTGCAGATCCCTCGCTTCGCTCGGGATGACAAGCGTCAATTGGCACCTATTGCATGTATCCGCCGGTTTCGCGCTTTGCGGTGCCGCCGACGGTCATGCGATCGATTTTAATGGTCGGAATGCCAACGCCTACTGGAACGGCTTGGCCGTCTTTGCCGCAGGTGCCTACGCCTTCGTCGAGTTTCAGGTCATTGCCGACCATTGAAACGCGGGTCAGCACGTCAGGGCCGTTGCCAATCAGGGTTGCGCCTTTAATTGGGGCGGTGATCTGGCCATCTTCGATTAAGTAGGCTTCCGATGCGGAGAAAACGAATTTGCCGTTGGTGATATCGACCTGGCCGCCACCGAAATTGACCGCATATACGCCATTCCTGACTGAGCGAATGATGTCTCCGGGATCGTCTTGCCCGGCCAGCATGTAGGTGTTGGTCATCCGCGGCATGGGAATGTGCTCGTAACTTTCGCGGCGTCCGTTGCCGGTATCGGCCAGGCCCATCAGCTTCGATGACAGCTTATCGCTCAAATACCCCTTCAGAATTCCGTTCTCGATCAGCACGGTTTCCTGCGTGGGCTGGCCTTCATCGTCCACGTTTAAGGAGCCGCGACGCCATGGCATGGTTCCATTGTCGACCACGGTGCATTTCTCGCTGGCTACACGTTTGCCGATCAGACCGGCGAAGGCGGATGTCTTCTTACGATTGAAGTCGGCTTCCAGACCGTGTCCGACTGCTTCGTGCAACAGCACGCCGGGCCATCCTGGGCCGAGGACCACTTCCATGTCTCCTGCTGGAGCTTCGCGGGCGTCGAGTTGCAGAATTGCTTGCCGTGCGGCCTCTTTGGCAAAGAATTCGGGAGTCTTGTCGTTTTCTCGGCCACCGAAGAAGAAGTCGAGCGCTATACGTCCGCCTCCGCCTGAGGTGCCGCGGCCGGAGCTCAAATCTGTTTTTGCTATGCAGGACACATTCATGCGCGCCAGGGGCTGCGAGTCTTCTGCAAAGGTGCCGTCGGATCCTACTACGAGGATGGTACGTAATTCGTCGGCGTAGCTGGCGCGAACTTCTTTGATGCGCGGATCGTATCCGCGAGCGGTGCGATCGGCGCGCATCAACAATTCGACCTTCGCGGTAAGGTCTGCATCCACCGACGGCAGAGTGATGGGATACAGGCTGCGGGCTGGTTTTTGCTGGAATCCGGCGACCGTGGATTTGGCTGGAGCGGACGCGATGAGCGCCGCGGTACGGGCGGCATGGAGAATCCGCTGTGGTGAAAGATCGTCGGTGTAGGCGTAGCCGGTGCGCTCTCCGGAAACGACACGCACGCCGCAACCGGCGGAAATTCCCTGAGAGGCAGATTTCACCAGCGACTCATCGACCATTAGAGAGGTCGAGGTCAGGTATTCGAAATAGAGGTCGGCATAGTCACCGCCCGCAGAGAGCGCTGCAGCGAGATAAATCTCGAGATCGTGATTCGTGAGTCCGTAGTGCTCGAAGAAGAAACGTTCCTGATTTGCTGTCACCATATTTTGATGCCCTTAGGCTGAAAACGACTCGCAGCGTGGCTGATTGCATTATCCCATGAGCGGAACGCCGTTAATACAAGGGCCAGATTACCGAAGTCGACCGGTTTCCAGTGGGTTGTGATCCGATAATCTGCGGCTGCGCTTATGAGTCGCTGGGTGTTACTTAGATGGCTTTGTAATCGCGCCTTTGGAGACAGAACAGACGGAGAAATTCATAGAGAGCGAATAGGCCCCGGAAAGGTTATATGAGACGTGTCTAGGAATGTAAAACTCATCCACTTTTTGGTAATCAAGACTCAGGTTTATTTTCATTGTCGAATTCCCGATTTGCTCGGAGACATCCATGCTGGAAACGCGCCGGAGGTCACCAGGGATTGGGTTGGGCGAAGAATCGTAATGAAGGTCGATTGTTCCATTCATCGCCGGACTGTCGAGCGTGTAATGCGTGGGAGTCTCATCCTTGTCAGTGATGATGACTACCTTGGTGTTTTGGCTAGAAATGGAAACTTGAACTCCGCCATTCGATAGCGGTTCGACCTTCGCAAGTTCTGAAGCACTGCTGATGGGAGACGACGCAACCAAAGACCAGTATTCTTGGTAGAAACCACCCAACACTTGCTTGAGACCATTCTCAAATTGCTCTTTGTTATCCAATGCCCCGCTGGTCCATTCGAAGGTGACTTTGGGAATTTTTCCGCGATCGGCTTGAGATTGGATCTTCAGGTCTTGAATCGCCTTCATGCGATCTGCTGCCGGATTCATCTTTAGTGCGCTGAAGAAGGCCGGCCAATCGACGGAAATTGTGCAATTAAGGCCAGACATGTCGTCAGGGTGGTAGTAGCTGCCACGGATAGCCGTAGCCACTATTGCAGGATCGTATGGAAGAGTTAATGCCGGAAGTTTGGTCGTACCAGATTTCGCCTGAGGCGTGGCTGTTTCTTGAGCAACGAGTAAATTTGCGGAAAGAACGAGTATTAATACAAGTAGCATGCGAAATTCTGCACCTTACGGTCTCACTTGTCCATTAAGAATCGAGATTCTATTCGTCTCGCTGTTACTCTGCCGAAATCGAACAATTGCGCGGTCCGGCGATTACTGACGGAGGGTCTGGACGGGCGAATAATCGAAGCTGTGACCCCAGACTCGCTCAGCCAGATGCTCTCCGATTTTCTTAATGGCGCGCGCGCCGCGGTGGTGGTGGAAGATGGTGCTATTGCGTTTGATTTGGCCGAGTCGAAATATTCCATCTCTGGTGAGCACAACAAATGCCTACTCCATCTGTGGTCGAATGAGCGGAATGTTGTGCGGCGTGTGTTGGATGTGGAGGTAAAGGCCACCACGCTCCGTTTGCAGGTGCAGCGCATGGGACAGAGTCGGCCTACGCGGCTCGACTTTTGCCGTGATCGCGACCAGCGCTCGCCGGCGGTGCGGCGGGCTGCACGGGTTGCTTACGAGGCTCGTTTGCGACCGGCGCTCGAGCGAAATTTTCCGGGCTGGACCATCGTTCGCCTTACTACCAGTGTGGATCTTGAACACTCTTTCGGTCCGGCTTACCTGCGCGGGTGGTTGCGCCACGGGCAGCGGGCTTTGGCGATTGTCGGAGTGAATGATCAGGAGACGCAATCGACTGTTGATGCGGCTCTGACTTGCGGAATTCTCTGGCTTGAGGCATGCCGCGTCACCCAGCAGGAACGGCGTGTGGTGGAAGGACTGGCGATGATTTTGCCAAAAGGCATGGCTACTTTGACTCGGCAGCGGATGGCGCATCTGCATCCGACGGCGGCGAAATGGAGCTTGTACGAATTCGACCAACGGGAGGATGCGTTGGCGCAAGTCGATACCGGCGATGGCGGCAATATGACAACGCGATTGGTGCATGCGGTTGATGAACGGCTGGCGAGTGATCGATTTCTGGAATCGACCGCGCACATCCGCGGCATCCTGCCGCTCGCGGAAGTGGTGACGCTTTCGCCTGCTCTGATGTCGTTCCGACTGCACGGGCTTGAATTTGCACAGGCGCGGATTGCGCATGATCCGCGAAACTTTGAGAGTAAAGAAGAAATAGCGTTCGGCGTGGGGCCGGAGGAGCGTGTGCTCAGCTCTGAGAACGAAACGCAGTTTGGCGATCTGGTGCGGCTGGCGGCAGCCGTCCGTCGCAAGGACGGTCCCAAGAACCATCCGTTATGGCGCATGCATCCCGAGCGCTGGTTGGAATCGCTGGTGTTTGGCAATGTCGCGGCGCTCGATGGTCGGTTGCGACCGGAACCACTGTATGCGCAGGTGCCGGCGTTCGCGGCGGCGGATCGAGCGATGATTGACATTCTGGCTACGACTCGCGATTCCCGACTGGCCGTCATCGAACTGAAAGCCGATGAGGATCTCCAACTCCCTTTGCAGGGGGTGGACTACTGGTCGCGCGTGGCCTGGCACCAGAGTCGTGGGGAGTTTGCGCAATTCGGTTATTTTCAAGGCCAAGAGATCTCGCCGCTGAAGCCTCTACTAATGCTGGTCGCGCCCGCCCTGCACGTGCATCCCACGACCGACACCATCCTGCGTTATCTGTCCCCTGAGATCGACTGGGAGTTGTTGGGAATCGATGAACATTGGCGTGAAGAGATCAGGGTCGTGTTCCGAAAAAGGCCGAAGCGCACGCCGGTAACGAGCGCAGGATTGGCGATGCCGGCTTAATGGTTGGGTGGGCGAAGCTGCCGAGCTGCGCTCGGCTCGGACGGGCGAGACGCCCGTCCCCACACGAACTCCAGATACTTTTTTCAGTTTCAGATACTCTTGCGCAGCATCACTAGTTGTCCTAGGTGATAGGCGTTGTGATCGGCCACTAGCAGCGCCTCGCGCAAGAGCGTTTCTCCCTTACCCCAGGGGATCGTGGCATAGAGATCGGTTTTCGGATCGGCTACCAGCTGTTCCATCGTGTGCAAGTCTTTCTTGAACGCGGCGATACTCGCCTTCCAAGCGCGCTCGTCCGCAGGCGCTTGCGATGCTGGCCAATAGTCGTCAGGCCATTTTTTGGGAGCATATTTTGAATTGCGGCTGAATTCGAGAATGTCCCACAGGGCGAGGCGCATGTGCTCGAGGAGCATCCATGCGGTATGAGGGAACTTCGCAACTTTAGTTCCGGTGAGTTGCAGGGGCCAGTCGTTCAATGCGTCGTTGAAACTGATGTGAGCTCCGCCGCCTTTGAGCAGGTAGAGCAGGTGTTCGCGGAGGCCCTGATTGTTGGATGTAGATGTTGATCGCGTTGCGGATTTCTTGCTTAATCTGGATTTGGTGGATGCTTTCTTGGTTTTCTTTGCCATTGCTACTCCATTGTATAAAGCTGGGCATGAGTTAGACGGAGGATTTTGAGGGTCATCCCGCCGGCGTTGAATTCATTTCGTTCTCTGGTGCTTCGTCTTTGTAGATTCGTCCTATGCCACGCACCAGACGCCGCATCGGGAGCTCGCCCTTGTCATTGGCAAAAAAGATTTCGCCGGCGCGGCTGCCGCGATAGCACCAGCGCTTGAGGATTGCGAGGTGTTCCATGCACTCAATCGCGCCGGCCGGCTTTGATGCGGGAAATTCTGCCAGCGCGGCTTGAATGCGCGCTTCCATTGATTGTGATTTGGTATGGTCGTTGCTGGTGATAGGAAACTCCAGCGCGCCTCCGAGCGCGCCACCGTCAACGCGAAATAATGCGACATGCTCCGGCTGCCGAGACTTTTGCACGATTACCGCGTGCATCTGGTCGATCCGGTGAATAAATTCTGGCAGCTGCTGGAGTAAGGGAGTGAGTTTGTCGAGCCGCGCATGAATGGTGGCGGCCGTTTCGAACTCCATCTTCGTTGATGCGTCATCGCGTTCTGTGGCCATCTGCCGCTTCAGCGATTCGCCGCGCGAATCTAGAAAATCTTCGACTCGGACGACCTCAGCGCGATATTCATCATCGGTGCAACCTCGAAAGCAGGGAGCTAAGCACATCTTCATCTCGGAATACACACAGCCGGGGAATGTTGGATCGGGATGGAGGTCTTCCACGCAGCGCCGCATCTTGAAAAAGTCGAGTGCGTCATTCATGAACTTTTCTGCTGTCACTCGTGACGCAAACGGCCCATAGTAAACGTTCTTGCTGGCAAGGCGTCCGAGCCGCGTGGTCACCGAGGCACGGGGGAATTCGTTTTCCAGGTGGAGCTTGACCAGGGGAGCGAAGCGTAGCCGAAGGCGATCGGCGTAGGTCTTAGGAAAGGCGCAGCGCAGGACTTGATAGAGCACGAATCCTGATTCGAAGTCGGAGCCGGTTAGCGTGTATTCGATCTGGCGGACGCGATCTCGCAGATTGAGACGTTTGGTGCGTTCTTCCGGAGGCGAGAGCAGACGCTGCAACCGCCGTTTCAGGTTGGCGGTCTTGCTGACGTAGGGCTCGGAGTTCGCGTCTTCGCCGCGCAATAGGAATACTGCGGAAGTGGCGGCTATCGAGGAGAAGATTTCCGCGTCAGCTTCTGGATGGAACTCGATGCACTCGGTCAGCATTCGTTGGTCAGCACTCGTTGGTCCGTACTCTAGTGATTGTAGAGCGACTGAGCGCGGCGTTGCAGGTCCGCATCTTCGTACTGTGCTGGCTTATTGCCGAACAAGCCCGTGCGGGAATGCTGTGCTCGTGATCACAGTGAAATTGTGATGATGGGGAAGACGCAGGGTCCCTCGACTTGCCCTCGCGTTCGCTCGGGACGGCGCTCGGGATGACAGGGTGGTGAGAGCGGCAAAGTATAGGTTCGGCGCGCGCTCGGGCTATCCGAAGCTTGCGCTTTTGAACTTTTGGCGGAAGTCCGGTCCGTCCATCAGGACGATGCGGCACATTTCGTGCAGGCGGGAGCGCATGCGTTCGCCGATTCGGTCGCCGAGGGTTTCTTCGCGCGTTGCCGCCCGCGCTGGCGAGAGTGATCGCGTCGCACTCGCGGCTGGTTCGTCGGCAAAATTTGTGGTGATGATTGTGGTCCGATTGTCGTTGTATCGCGTGTTCAGGATCAGGCTCACTGTGTCCCACACCCATTCGCTCGGTTTGACCGCGCCCAGTTCGTCAAGTAGAAGTACCTCAGCGTCAAAGATCGGCCTTAGCACCTGCAACTCGGTCGCCTTCACCGAATCGTTGTATGAATTCTGAATCTGTTTCAGCAGTTCGCGATAGTCGCAGAAAAGGCAAGCGCTGCCGCGGGCGGCTATGAGTTCCTTAAGAATGCCTACTGCGAGATGAGTCTTGCCGGTCCCGATTCCGCCGACCAGAAGCAGTCCCTTGCCGTCGCGGGGATCAAACTCCTGCACGAAGCGCGATGCGCTGATCTGGGCGAGCGCCACGGTGCAATCCGCTCCAGGGAAATCGGTGGTGAAGTTCGACAGCTCGCAATGCTCATATCTCTTCGGAATGCGTGCGGCTGCGATCATAGCTCCGCCGCGAGCCTGCATCTGGCAATTGCAGCGGGTGACGCCACGTTCGGGCGCTTCGGGAACCGGCTTCCATCCTGACCCGGCGCACATGGGGCAAACTTGGGCTACTGATTTCATAATTCTCTTGTCATTAGACTTTGCACCCGAACCTGCCTGCGCGGCAACTCGAAAGCGTTTTCTTTCTGTGCACATCCTGTGGAGACGGGCATTGGACTGTGGAGAACGTGATTGTGATGCCGAACTGTGCTCGGCAGGAACCCGTTCGACTTCGCTCAGGGCAGGCTTCGAATGCGTCCGACCCTACGCGCCGCGTTTGCGAATCACTTAGCACGTTCGTCTCATTCTCCAATCACTATACAAATCACTTCGCGTAAGGTGTCAAAACCGGCAACTGGCACGTGTTTCCCATTGACAATCCCTTTACATGGGCGAGAATGGCCATCGCCGGTGCTCGCGCTTTGAGCTTTCCTCCCCGGCTGAAGGCGCGGGAACCGAAACGACTAGTGTCAGGAGAGAGCATGAACAAAGCTGATCTGGTTGACCGGATCGCCGAAGCCTGCAGTATTTCAAAGGCGCAGGCGACGACCGCGATCGACACCACCGTGGACAGCGTTACTGCTGCCCTTCGAAAAGGGGACCGGGTAGCCTTGATTGGATTCGGCACGTTTTCCGTCTCGCAGCGTAAGGCCCGCAATGGCCGAAACCCGCAGACGGGCGCCACGATCAAAATAGCTGCACGCAGAGTCGCCAAATTTACTCCCGGAAACGAACTGAAGAAAGTAGTCAATAAAGGTAAGTAAGGGGCCCCAGATTTTTGGATACGAACGAGACGGCAGGAGGTCGGTCCTGCCGTTTTTTTCAGCTTTCAGCCGTCAGCTATCAGGAAAACCTTTAAAACCGTCTGGGATTACAGTCTCATCTCGTGGTGAGTCCTCAATTTAGGCGAGATTTTGAACGAGCTGAAGGCTGAAGGCTGACAACTGGGTTGCTGAATCCTTCCTATCTTCGGTAGAATCAAATGTCTGAATCGAGGATCAGGAACAGCCATGAAAGCAGCCATTCATCCCAACTATAGTGAAATTAACGTTCATTGCGCCTGTGGCAACACGTTTACCACGCGGTCCACGCATAAGGGCACTATCAGCGTAGAAATCTGCGCCGCCTGCCATCCCTTTTTCACTGGCAAGCAGAAGCTTATGGACACCGCGGGCCGGGTTGAGCGCTTCCGCCGCAAGTATGCTAAGAGCGATGCGGGCAAAGCCGAAGCGGCCAAGGCCGCTGAGACAGCGAAGAAGTAACTGGCGCACAGAAGTGCGCATTTTTGAAAGCCTCTCCTGCGGGGGAGGCTTTACTTTTTAGTACCGTACACATTCTTAGCCAAAGTCTTGGCCAGAAAACGACGTAAAATCAAATCGTGCAAAAGTTCTGGGACAATCCGCGTTGCGCCGACTCTCCGGCTCTAGAAGCCGGCGATCAGCCAGCCCTGCGCACCTTTCCAGACTCCTTCACCATCGGCAACGTCCGCATTGCTCCTGCTACGGTGCTCGCACCCATGGCCGGAGTTACTGATACGGTATTCCGCCGCTTTATCAAGAATCTTGGTGGATGCGGGTTGATCATGACCGAGTTTACTTCGGCGGATGGAGTGCTTCGCGATCAGCGGGTTCGCGGACGCTATCTGCATTTTTACGAAGATGAGCACCCCATCTCGGCTCAGCTCTTTGGGAGCAGTCCGAGCGTGTTGGCTGAGGCTGCGCGTCTCGTGGAAGACCTTGGCTTTGATCTGGTAGATCTGAATCTCGGCTGTCCGGCTAAGAAGGTGGTGAAGTGCAACGGTGGCTCTGGGCTGCTGCGCGACTTGCCGCTGATCCGGCAAATTTTCGAAGCGGTGCGATCGGCGGTGGAGATTCCTTTCACTGTGAAATTTCGTGCGGGATGGAACGATGATGAGATTGTCTGCGTGGAACTGGCACGTATGGCCGAAAGCTGCGGACTGGGCGCGGTTGCGCTCCACGCCCGCACGCGCGAGCAGGGGTACAGCGGGAACGCGCGCTGGGAATGGATCGCCTCGGTGAAGCAGGCGGTGAAGATTCCGGTGATTGGCAATGGCGATGTTCGGTCGCCTGAAGATGCTTGCGCTGTCGTGGCGCAAACTGGCTGCGACGCTGTAATGATCGGCCGAATGGCTCCGGCTAATCCGTGGATCTTTCGCCAGATTCAGCAATATGTGAGTGGCGGCAATTACGACCATCCTACTGAAGCTGATCGGTATCAGATGATTCGCACTTACTTTCAAATGCTGCTGGAAGAAGAAATACCCGGAGCGGAAGGCAAGATGAAGCAGTTTGCATCGTGGTTCACTCACGGCGTTCCGGGAGGCGCGGCGCTTCGGAAGGCAATCTACGAGGCCAGGAGCGGCGCGGAAATACTGGAACGGGTGGAAGAATTCTTCGAAGCGAAGCTGCCCGCTCAAGCAACAACGTAGATTCCTTTAGTTTTTGATTTCAACTTCCTGCCCAGTGGCTTTGCCCAACGCATGCAGGTAAGCGTCCATTGTGTGCGCATGGCCGAACACAAAACGCGACATGAACCGGAATACTGGATTGTAAACTTCGCCGTCTTCCGTGATCCGCACGACCGTAGACTCGCCACTGGGCTCAAGGGAGTAGATCCAAGAGCCGGAGTAGGGTAGATTTGGGGTGGCAATCCGACGCTTCATTGATCGGTCGGGCACGCGATCCAGCATTTCGTAGGTAATGGTATTGCCGTCGCGGGTGGTTTCGCGCATCAACTCTCGACCGTCCGTATCGGGTACGGCTTCGCAGTGGAGCACATCAGGGCGCCAATTTTGACGTCCGGCGATCAGGCGAAAAAGCTGGTCTGGCGTTGCCCGGTAAGAAGCGCTCCGCGAAACTACATGGCGTTTCGGAAGCAAAGAGCCGATCAGGATAACGGCAATTACCAGCAGGACAACGACAGCGCCGACGCTTAACAGAATTTTCATCGGTCATGCCCTCTCGTTCTTTGGCGAAGCAGTAGCCTAGCGTATTTCGCCATGTACTCGATCCCTTTCAAAGCGACTTCCAGTTCAGTGGCGGGAATCTGCTGGAACATTTTTCTGACCAGTTCGGCGTCGAGAACGGTGTTCTCTTCTTTGACCTTCACTCCCGCCGGCCGCAAGGTCAGATTGACGTACCGTGCATCCCTCTTGTCGCGGCTGCTTGCGATATATCCAGCGCGCGTCAACCGCGCCACCGTGATGCTCATCGTCGACCGAGTCACGCCCATGTGTTCTGCCAGCCTTGATAGCGTTGTCGGGCGCGTTGCGTGCAGATGCTGCAAAACGCTCGCTTGATGTTCGGTGATTGCTTCACCAGATTCGTCCTCGCGCAGATGCCGACGATGACAGGCAAGAAAGATGGCCGGATAGGCATCGAAAAGGCGCTCAATTCGCGAATCCAACATAGGGGAGAGGTTGCGACAAATGGCTTGATTCGTCAAATAAAATATTGCTGATGGCTTGCTCTGCTTGCTGGAGCGTAGGTTCTAGGGAAGCGTCTTTAATCCCAGTCTTCCGCGTTCCCCACGTTCCACGTATCCCCAGGGTGTGGCGTCATCGTGGGTGAATACGGTCAGCCATCTCTCCGGAATGGCTTGCGCATAATATTTTTTGCGACTGTCGATGGTTTCGAGCGGAAGCACATCGAAGGCCATCACCCAGGTCAGGTCGAGATGGGCTGACGTCGGAATCAGATCGGAGATGTAGCACGCCGTCTTGCCCCCACTCTTGACAATCACTGCCTGCATATTCGCCGTGTGACCGGGAAAAACCTTGACCGAAATGCCGGGCGAGAGCTCCTGATTGCCGTTCAGCAGCACCATCTGGCCGCTTTCAATCAGAGGATCGTAATTCGGACTCATGTAGCTGATCGCGTCGCGCTCCAGTTGCAGACGGCCGTGTTCCCACTCTTGCTCCTGTACGTAATACTTCGCGTTCGGAAACGTAGCTTCTACTCGATCTTCACGCCGGACCGTGTTCCAGCCACAGTGATCAAAATGGAGATGAGTATTGATGACGACGTCGATGTCTTCGGGCGCGACTCCGGCGGTGTGCAGATTATCGAGCAGCTTGGCCGGCTGTTTGTAGATCTGGACTAATTTCTCCGGCAATTTGTTGCCGATGCCAGTCTCGATCAGGATGTTCTTATCGCCGGTACGTACGAGTAGCGAATTGAGCCCTGCGTCGAGGCGGTTCTGCTCGTCGGCCGTGACCTTTTTTGACCACATGGTCTTGGGAACGACGCCAAAAAAGGCTCCGCCATCGAGGAAGTAGGTTCCATCGGAGACGACGGTAAGTTCGAAATCGCCTAGAGTTGTGCGGTGCATGGGGCAGCTTTCGGCCGTCAGCCATCAGCTGTCAGATAAACCAGCGACCAGGTACTGCTGACAGTGGGCGTGGGATTTACCTGCGTGTGGATGGCTGACAGCTATTTCAACTCCTTGTTCCAGAAATCTTCCATCATGTGGAATAACTGTGTGCGTGTGGCTGACCCGGAAATGCCGTGCGTTTTATCTGGATACACCATCAGGCGAAACTGTTTCCCCGATTTGATCAATGCATCGGTCATCTGAATCGTATTTTGGAAGTGAACATTGTCATCGCTTGTCCCGTGTACCAGCAATAATGACCCATGCAGGCTGCTGGCGGCGCTGACGATCGAATCGTCGTAGCCGTTGGCGTTATCTTTTACCAGACCCATGTAGCGCTCGGTATAAATCGAATCGTAGTCGCGCCAGTTGGTCACCGGGGCCACTGAGATTCCCGCCTTGAAACGATCGGAGTGCGTTAAAGCGTAGAGCGTCATTGAGCCGCCATTCGACCAACCCCAGATCGCGGTGCGGGAGCGGTCGAGTTGCGGAAACTGCGCGTACAACTGGTCGAGCGAAGCGAGCTGATCTTTCAATTCAATCGCCCCCGATTGCAGGCGGATCGCAGTCGAGAATTTCTTTCCGCGATTTGGGGTTCCGCGATTATCGACGGAGAAAATTGCGAATCCCTGATTCGCGAGAACCTGATGAAAGAGCGCCGTGGTTCCCCCCCATGCATTCTCCACAGTCTGTGCTGCCGGGCCGCCGTAGATGTTCACGATTAAGGGGATTTTCTGGTCCGCCTCCGCATTGCGCGGCAGAATCAGATATCCGTATAAAACCGTGCCGTCGTCGGCCTTGAATTCCAGCATCTTCGGCATGATCGGGTTGTAATCGGCGATGCTGCGACCCTCCCAAATCTTCTGGCAGGAACCGCCAGCAGCACACACGGAAATTCGTGGAGGTGTCAACGTTGCAGAATATGTTTCCACAAAATGGCTGCCGTCATCCGAGAAGTTGGCAGCGTAACTGCCGTCTGCCGACGAGACGGTTCGCATATCTGAGCCATCCAGTTTCACGGAATAGAGTTTGTGCTGTCGCGGATCGTCTTTATTCGCGATGAAAAAAGCCTTGCCCACTGCTTCATTCACACTGGAGATTTCGATTACCTCGTAGTCTCCAGCTTCAAGCTGGCGCTCGAGTTTGGCATCGGCTGCTGTTGGATCGTTCGCGCTGAAACTGTAGAGATAAATATGAGTGTGCCCGTCGCGCCAACTGCTCCACAAGAAACGGTCGCTTGACTTCAGGATGCGAAAATCATCGTTGACATTGACCCATGCATCTGGCGCAGATTCGGTTAGCACCTTGCGCGATTTGCCCGACTTTGCGTCGATGAAATAGAGGTCCATTACATCTTGTTTGCGATTCAGGATCTCGGCCCAAGCCCAACCTTCACGAATCCAGCCGAAGCGCGGCACGTAAGTGTCATCGTTATCGGTGAGCTTGATCCAGTGCGCCTTGCCGCCACTACTGTTCACTACTCCCAGACGCACAATTGGATTCGGATCTCCTGCCTTTGGATATTTTTCCTGCTCCACTCGCGGATGCGTCGGCAACCAGTTGGTGATGGGATAGGCTGGCACACGATTCTCATCCATTTGCAGGAAAATAATTTCCTTTCCTTCCGGCGACCAGAAGTAGTTGCCGCGGACGGCGAGCTCTTCGGCGTAGACCCAATCCACTTCGCCGTTCAGGATGTTGTCTTCTTTATCTTTATCGGCGGCTGCATCTTTTTCTTTTTCTTTCTCCTCGCGCGTCAGCGGATGCTCACCTTCGTCGCCCGAGACGGGATGCACATAAAGATTGTGCTTGCGCAGGTAGGCGAGGCGCTTCCCGTCCGGTGAAAACTTCGGATCTTCGCTGGCGTCCGGAGACGAGGTAAGCTGCACTGCTGTGCCCGAGTCCAGGCTGTAATACCAGAGCTGCCCCTGCGAATCGAAGAGCAGGTGTTTGGAGTCGGGTGACCAGGTATAGGCGGCGACGTGGTACCGGGTGACACGCTCTTTTTCGCGTTCATCTGTGATTTTGCTGGCGGGAGGCGCGAGTTGCGAGAGCTTGATCTCGCTGACCAGTACTTTTTTCTCTCCAGTCGTGGTGTCCACATACCAGAGTTCGCCGTGCTCGCCGGAGTCGTCGCGCTGCACGAAAGATACTTTGGTGCCATCGGGACTCCACTTGATTGTCTCCGGGGCGCGTCCAGTGATTCCGCCTTCCCGGAAGATCTGTTCAATTGTGAGCTGCTTCGGCGCGGAGGTCTGAGCGAAACCTGCGTAAAGCAGGACTAATAGAGTGAGAGAGAAGACGAGAAGATTTCTTTTCACGAACCTGCTCCGATTCAGCATGAGGCGTGATCGCCTCCGCGCTGATAGTGAAACTCAAAAGTGTACAACTTGGGAAGGATTCGCGCAGGGAGGCTTTGTTACTTCGTCCTTTTTTGCGCCCGGATGGACGGGCGGGGACGCCCGTCGCTCCACCGAAGGTTGATCAGGAAGTTGGAATCGTCCGCATTTCTACACCTATGGGATGTTTTGTTTCGTATGCGGTGATGTCAGCTTCATGTTGTAGCGTCAATCCGATATCGTCCAATCCGTTCAACAAGCAGTGACGGGAGAATTCATCCATCGCGAAGGTTGCGGCGAATCCTTGTTCATCTCTGACTTGCAAGGTTTCCAGGTCGACGGTGAGCTGGTAGCCGTCGATCTCTTTCGAACGGCGCATGATCTCTGCGATCTGCTCATCGCTCAGGCGCACGGTTAGCAGGCCGTTCTTCAGGCTGTTATTGGCGAAGATGTCGCCGAACGACGAGGCGATAACCACGCGAAAGCCGTAATCTGTGAGGGCCCAGACGGCATGTTCGCGTGAGGAGCCGCAGCCGAAGTTTCTCCCGGCGACAAGGATCGACGCCTTGGCGTAGCGCGGCGCGTGGAGGACAAAGTCGCCGATCTTTGTGCTGCCTTTTCCTGCTCTTTCCCCTGCAAAACGCCAGTCATGGAAGAGGAATTCGCCGAATCCGGTGCGCTCGATGCGTTTTAAAAACTGTTTGGGGATAATTTGATCAGTGTCCACGTTGACTTTGTCGAGCGGAGCAACGACACCGGTGTGCTTGCGAAATGGTTGCATAATTGATCCTTCTGTCGACCGAGCTAGTGGAAGTCAAGCTGGATGGGCGAGACGACCGTTGCTCCAGCGACGATCCTACTGAAATTGCCAATTTCTTATGTCGGTGAAATGCCCGGCAATCGCCGCCGCCGCCGCCATCATCGGGCTGACAAGGTGCGTGCGTCCGCCTCGACCTTGTCGTCCTTCGAAGTTTCGGTTGCTGGTTGAAGCGCAGCGTTCTCCCGGTTGCAGGATGTCGGGATTCATGCCGAGACACATGGAGCATCCGGACTCGCGCCATTCGAATCCGGCATCTAGAAAAATGCGGTGCAATCCTTCTTCTTCCGCCGCGTGCTTGATGGCTTGCGAGCCGGGCACCACCATGGCCCGAACTTTCGGATTCACATGTTGGCCTTTTGCCACGCGTGCCGCTGCACGCAGGTCTTCGATACGCGAGTTGGTGCATGATCCAATGAACACTCGATCGACAGAAATAGTTTCGATTGGCGTTCCGGGATTGAGGCCCATGTAGGTTAGCGCCTGTTCAGCCGCACGGCGATCGGATTCCTGCGCGAAGCTCTTCAGCTCAGGAACACGTGCGGTCACAGCGACTACCATCCCTGGATTGGTTCCCCAGGTCACGAACGGCGCTAGGGATGCAGCGTCGATCTCGATCACGCGATCGAACTTAGCCCCAGGATCGCTGGCCAGCGTCCGCCAGTCGGCAACGGCTTCTTCCCAGTTGTTTCCTTTCGGCGCAAAACGTCGACCACTGGAATAGGCGAACGTCGTTTCATCGGGCGCGATCAGTCCGGCTTTCGCTCCGGCTTCGATGCTCATATTGCAGAGCGTCATGCGGCCTTCCATCGAGAGCGCTCGCACGGTATCGCCTGCATACTCGATGACATATCCGGTGGCGCCGTCGGTGCCAATTTTGCCGATGATTCCGAGCGCGAGATCTTTCGCTGTCACGCCCTCGGCCAGCTTTCCGCTTATGTGGATTTGCATCGTCTTCGGTTTTTGCTGCGGCAGACATTGAGTAGCCAGCACGTGTTCCACTTCTGAAGTTCCGATGCCGAATGCTAGCGACCCGAAAGCGCCGTGGGTTGAGGTGTGGCTATCGCCGCAGACGATGGTCATTCCGGGCAAGGTGATACCCAGTTCGGGGCCGATTACGTGGACGATGCCCTGCTCGGCTGAATCTATATCGAACAGCGGAACTCCAAACTCACGACAATTGTTTTGCAACGCTTCAATTTGCTTGGCTGCGATTGGGTCGGTGATCGGAAGGCCACGCGGAGTGGTTGGAATATTGTGGTCGACGGTAGCTATCGTTCGCAGAGGTCGCCGGACAGTTCTTCCTGAAGCGCGCAGGCCGTCGAATGCCTGGGGTGACGTCACTTCATGGACGAGGTGCAAATCGATATAGAGCAGGGTGGACTGTCCGTGGGGAGCGGCGACTATGTGCGCGTCCCAGATTTTCTCAAACAGAGTACGAGGCATATTTCTAAGTCTCTTACGATAGTTTACCAACAGCGAAGCCGCAAAACCTTCGTGCTCAGAGTTTTCCTAGTTGCGCCTTTGGGAAGTTTCATCTATAGCCCATCGTAACTACGGAACTCCGCTGCAGAAGACCAGGTTTCCGTTTATGATTCAGATAGCTCACTGAGGAAAAACTCCATGATTAACGGCAAACGCATTGCCGTGGTGTTTCCCGCTTATAACGCGGAAAAGACGCTGGAAACTACAGTGCGGGAATTGCCAGACATGGTCGATATCCGCATTCTGGTCGACGATCATAGTTCCGATCGCACGGTTGAAATCGCGCATAGTCTGGGGTTGCAGTCATTCGTCCACAACCGCAACTATGGGTACGGGCGCAATCAGCAGACTTGCTACCGCGAGGCTCTGGCCGCCGGCGCCGATGTGGTGATCATGGTTCATCCCGACTATCAGTACACGCCGCTGCTGGTTACTGCCATGGCGAGCATGATTGCTTACGGCGTTTATGACGTTGTGCTGGGATCGCGCATTCTTGGGGGCTCCGCGCTGCGCGGGGGCATGCCGCTTTACAAATACATTGCTAACCGACTGCTCACCGCTTTCGAAAATATGTTTCTGCGCGTCAAGTTGTCGGAATATCACACGGGCTACAGGGCATTCAGCCGTGAGGTACTTAGCCGTCTGCCTCTGGGAGAAAACAGCGACGATTTCGTTTTCGACAACCAGATGCTCGCCCAGTGTGTTTATTTCGGTTTTCGAATTGGCGAGGTGTCTTGTCCGACGAAATATTTCAAGGAAGCATCTTCCATTAATTTCAGGCGCAGTGTGCGATACGGACTTGAAGTTCTGCAAACTACAGTTCAGTTCGCGCTCCAGCGGGCTGGAATCATTCACAACCCGATTTTCAACGAAAAGGGAAAGACTCTTGAGGATGGTTCTGAGGATTACTACGAAGGAAGATTGCCGACGGCTTCACAGCGGCACTGAGAAGACGATCTAGGTTAGCGCTTGCGAGAGAGAAAACCTAGAATCTTGCTGGCAAATTCATCCGAGAATCCAAAGCGGGTTTTGGCGTGGGAATAGAGATCAACCGCTTTCTTATCCAGCCAGATCATGGTGGACTTCAACGGGCCATCCTCCGGTCGCGGGCGATAATTCGTGGAACGCGTTTTGACTTCGGGGTCGGACTCGATCGTGTAGTAGTACAAGGCCAGGCTCTTGCGCGATTCGGTCTGGGGACAGCGCAAAGGGTCGGGGAATCCGTGGTAAGAAATTTCATCGGTGCGGAAGATCAGCGCTTCATTGAATAGCGGCGGTATCTTCGTCACGCAGTGACGCATCTCGCGATCCCACAGTTCGAGCGCGCCGCCCCATTGCTCATCCCAGCTGGGATTGAGATAGAGAATCAGATTGACCTGCCGCCGCCAATGCTTGTGGTAGTGGTGATTGCTGAAGTCGGTATGCACGTTCAGGAATCCGCCGGTGGTCGACTGATGGAGACCACCGCCTTCGAGCATGTCGTCGGATACCAGGTCGGGAATGCCTGTCAGTTGCGACAGCCAATGCACAAATGCTGGCGAATTCAGCTCGTCAACCACTTCGCCAAGTTGGGTTGGAAAGAGGGATCGTTTTGCGAGTCCTAGTTTGTTTTCGTTCTGATGTTTGTAGCGTGTCCAAGCGTCGGTCGCCATGTCGGGAAACTCGCTAGCCATTTCCGCGGCCACGTCCGGGTCTAGAAATTCTTTGAGGTGAACATGGGGGTAGGGTTGGTTCTCGCGAAACTGACGGCGCAAGGTGGGCAGCTGGGCCGACCATTTCACGTATGGAAACAGCAGCCGAGTTGCGGGGGTTACAATCGGATTCGCCATGCGCCTGATTAAATAAGGCTAACACACGGCGCTGGACGCTCACAGGCGTTTCGGCGTGCGTTTTTAAGTCCACTATTCAGTTGGCTTGTCCAGTTACTCGGCAGACGCGTACCGCTGAATTTTCGTAGGGACATTCCAATCCGGTTGGACCAGGTTGTTCCACTACGATCCAACTCACTCCGTACTTTTGTCGTAGGCGTTCGAACTCTTCCTTGCCGAACCGCTTCCAGTTCTCTTGATCTTCAATTTGTTTCTCCCACTCTACAGAGAGCGGCGGAAACATCGAAGCTGCTCCCTTGTCTTTGACCAGGTCGGCGAGCATACTGCGTTCGGCGCGGGCGCGGAATCCATTTTCGTCTTCGCCCGGGAGTTCCATGTGCGCGGGATTCAGCGCAAATAGAGCGTCCACCGGCGTATTGTCGCGAATCCACTCAAAGGCCTGCGCCCACTGATTGCCAGGCTGTGCCCACGGCCACTCGATATGCTGGCTGGCAGGAAAAACCTGCCGTTGCGCAAAATACATTCCTAAGCTCAGCGGGACGAACAAAGCGAGCCATCGCCATACGTGGCGCTGCAATACATATCGGCCTAATAATCCGCCCCCAGCGATCACCAAAACCATGTAACACAATGCCATGCAGCGCATCGGTTGAAGACGCGCCAGAGCTTCGAAGCGGGGCGAGAGGCCGAGTCCAATTGCGGCCACTGACGCCACAAGTACAAACGGCACCATCGCTCGCGATACGAGTTCGAGGTTCTTCATGCCACGGCGGCGGGCCCAACTCCCGAACCACCAGAACAGGAGTACCGGTCCGATTACTCCCAGCCACTCGTACCACTCCCAGCGCAGAACGTAGTGTGAACGCTGCAGCAACGCGACCTGGTGATATGCGGCGGGCGGAGGCTTGAATGTAATGCCGAATGGGAGCGCGACGGCAAACCCTAAAAATCGTGCACGAAATTGATCGAGCAAGACAAGCCACACACAGAATAAAATCGCGAAACTTGCCATGAATGGATGCATCGCGACAGCAAATGCCAGCCACAGTGCGGCCCGTCCGTACTTCTTATGCAACACTTCGGCCACCGCAAACAAAGCTGCGAACGCTGCCAGATTCCGCGGATTTAGGAATTGGTCGAGGATATAAAGAAACGTTCCAGCGATGGGAAGGGTTAGCAAGGTGACCATCAAAGTGACTGCGGACCAGCGTGCGAGTTCGTCCTCGAATGAATCTGATTCGAATAGAGCCGATGCCAGACGCCAGCTTGCCGCCAGCAACAAAAAAATGGAGATCAAATGCCATAGAAAAGCAATCCATAGCAGAGGCAGATGCGTGGCTCGCGCCGAAAAGGCAATTAAATTTGGATATAACGTATGGCCGGCGTGCTCACCAAAAAACTCCGCATTGGCTGGAAATAGGCTGGGATTCAGAATCTTCAGAACGCCGGGAAGGTAAATCTCCGCATCTTCTGCGTAAGGATGATAGCCATGAATCAGAAGGGCGATAAAGGTCAGCAGCAGCAAGCCAACAATGCGTTTGATATTCAGAGTGGGCTGATCCATTTCTCGATGGATACAAGTCTGGGTACAAATCAATGAGTACAAGAGATTACATCAGAAAATAGCGGCAGCCGGAAGCCGGGTTAGCGCTTGCAGACTCCAGAAAGTCTCCCGTAGCATCTAACCCAGAAGCATGGCTACTGCCACCACAACCGCTCCGACGAACGAGCGCTCTCATCTCGCACTCGGCGAGATCGTCAGTTTCGCTTACGAGACATTCATGAGCAATAAGATCCGGTTTGCTCTGACCGCGCTTGGCATGGTCATCGGGACGGCCTCGTTGATTCTGGTTACGACTATTGGACTGACCGGCAAGCAGTATCTGCTGAACGAGATTCAATCCATCGGGTCGAACTGGATCTATGCGGAATATGAAAGTGGCGGAGGACGCATCACCGATACCATTAATGACGGGCTGACCATTCAAGATATGGAAGCGGTTCAGCGGCAAGTTTCCGGCATTGTCTCTGCGTCGCCAGTGCTTCCGCTCAACGAGCGGGTGGCGGTAGGTGGTGGTAAAGAGCGCGACCTGCAGATTATGGGGGTTTACCCGGAATACGAGCAGATTCGTAACTTGGTCGTTCTTTCGGGACGGTTCTTCGACAAGGAGGATTCGCAAGCTCACAATAAAGTCGGGGTCATTGGTCCGAAACTGGCGGTTCAACTCTATGGTTCGGAGCAAGCGGCGCTCGGAAAAACAATCAAGCTGAGCGGCTTACCCTTCACCATTATCGGCATCTTTCGCGAACGCGTAGACACCCTCGAGCAATCGGAGGTGACCGAGAACACGATGCTGATTCCGTACACCGTGATCCGGTATTTTCAGGAAGCACCCACCGTGAAGCAGATTTTCTTTTCGACTGCCGATTCGTCGCTGGTACTGCCGGTCACGGCGCAGGTGAAGCGCGTCATTCAGTCACGCCATCGGCCAGAATCCGTCTATAGCGTCAGGAATCTGACGCAGCTGGTTTCGATGGCCGACAAGATAACGACTTCCATGACCATGATTCTGCTGGCGGTTTCGCTGGTCGTCCTACTGGTCAGTGGCATCGGCATCATGAACATCATGCTGGTTACGGTCAGCGCCCGTATTCGTGAGATCGGGATCCGCAAGGCGGTCGGTGCTACTAATCGCGAGATTCGCTATCAGTTCCTCTCCGAGGCCATCCTCATCTCGCTCATCGGCGGCGTTATTGGCATTGTCATCGGGCTCGCGATCCCATTTTCTGTTCGCTACTTCACGGAGTATCGCATACCGATTTCCGGCCTCTCTGCCATTATCGCTATCGTCGTCTCGTCATTAGTGGGTATTCTGTTTGGCACCGTGCCTGCCATTCGGGCATCGCAGCTTGATCCTGTTGAAAGTCTGCGCTACGAGTAGAAGTATGTGGGGCCGGACGTATGAGTTCCGTCTGCACACATTCTGTCTGAACACAAGCCCGAGAAGTCTTCGATTGTCATAAAATTAAGAGGAAAGATTGCAGTGTTTTCTGGCAGGTCATGCCCTCGAAGCCCATCACGAACAAAACTCGCGCCGTTGTTCTGCTGAGCGGCGGCATGGATTCTTGTGTGTGCGCGGCGCTTGCGGTCCGCGATTATCAGGCAGCTGCCGTCCATGTCAGCTACGGACAGCGCACCGAAGAGCGCGAGCGGCGGGCGTTTGAGGCAATTTGCGACCGGTTGGGAATTCGCGATCGGCTACTGGTGCGAAATGAAGCTCTGCGCGCAATCGGCGGATCTGCTCTTACCGATTCGAATATCGCGATTCCCGAAGTTAGCATTACCCAGGCGCCCGGCTTCGGCATTAGCATTAATGCGCCTGCTGATATTCCCGTGACGTACGTCCCTTTTCGCAATGCGCATTTTCTCGCTGTCGCCGTCAGTTGGGCGGAAGTGCTGGGAGCGGGAAAAGTTTACATTGGAGCGGTTGAGCCGGATAGTTCTGGCTATCCTGATTGCCGGCCAGAGTATTATCGAGCGTTCAATGAGGTGGTAAAAGCGGGTACCAAAGACGGAACGATCCGAGTGGTGACACCACTGATCGCGATGCACAAAGCCGAGATTGTGAGACTTGGCCTTGAACTGAATGCCCCATTCGATTTAACGTGGTCATGCTATCAGCGCGAAGATCGCGCCTGCGGCATCTGCGACAGCTGCGTGCTGCGCCTGCGAGCGTTTCGCAAAGTGGGCGCGGAAGATCCCATTTTATATGCGGAATCCGCCGTGGATTGAGCTAGAGTCGTATTCAGAAATCGCCGGTTGGATGTCAGCCCCTAGAGGGGCGTTTGATTTCGGATAACTGGCGCATCGCTCAAGCGATGCCGTGGTACGAAGCCAGTGCAGAGAGTTCAGTAAATTCAGATCCAAGTGAAATTCAGATCCAAGTGCCCGGAGGCTATATCATGAGGAAATATTTCACCCTTCCCCTGCTGCTCGTGCTCGCCGTGGGGCTGTCTGCGCTAACGGCAGTCGCACAAACCACTGGCACCGTGAAGGGAGTTTGCAAAGACTCCGACGGGAAGCCGATCGTACAGGCCGAAGTGGAATGGACTGGACTTGAATCCGGCCATGTCTACAAGCTTAAGACCAACAATAAAGGCGAGTACTTTTCGCTCGGCATCGTCCCGGGCAAGTACAACGTCAAGCTGAGCAAGGACGGCAAGGAGCTTTTTCACATCAACAATGTGGCGGTGGGATTGGACGAAACAGAGCTGCCCTTTGACCTGAAAAAAGAGCAGACCGCCGCTGCCCAGGCCGCGGGACTGACACCTGAACAAGCGAAGGCCAGGGAAGAAGCTGCAGCCAAAGCGGCGAACGAGACGAAGACCGTCGGCTCGCTCAACGAAAAGCTCAAGGCCGCAGCGGCGGCTTCCGATGCGGGCGACTATGCGACCGCAATCAACACACTGAATGAAGCTAACCAGATCGACAGCACGCGTGATTTGATCTGGTTCAAACTCGCAGACGCTTATCGCATGTCGGCGAGCAAGCAGACTGATCCCGCAGAAAAACAGAAAAACTACGAGACGGCCGCGGCGGATTACCAGAAGGCGATCGATCTGCGTGGCACCTCGGAACAGGCCCAGAAGGATCCTGAGAATAATGTAAAGACGGCTGCTTACTATAACAACCTGGCGGATGCTTATCAGAGAGCCCACAAGGTTGATGAAGCAATAGCCGCGTACAACAAGGCGATTCAATTGGATCCGGCACACGCGGCCGGCTATTTGTTCAATGAAGGTGCTGTGTTGACCAATGCTGGCAAGGTCGATGAAGCCATTGTCGTGTTCGACAAAGTGATTGCGGCCGATCCGACAAAGGCCGAGGCCTACTATCAGAAAGGCATCAATCTGATCGGTAAAGAAACTATTGGCAAAGATGGCAAGGCAACCGCGCCCCCAGGGACGGCTGAGGCTTTTCAGAAATATCTTGAGCTTGAGCCTAATGGCCGGTTTGCACAGGGCGCGAAAGATCTGCTGGCAAGTATCGGCGCACCGGTGGAAACAGGCTTCGGGAAGAAAAAACCGACTAAATAAGAGAATTTTCAACCGAGTCAATTTCTTTTTCCGGTACCTAGAAAAACCTGAAGAGCGGCCAAAGTGGCCGCTCTTTTCGTTTTATTCGTTTAAGTTACCGAGGTCGTTGACCTAGTTGTCCTTCGCTCTTTCCCGCATCCGAGTTACATTCATGGCATAGGTTTTCCTGCTGGACAACGCTTCTCCCCTGTGGTGTCAACGCCGATAACTGGGAGTGTATGGAATGGCTGCTCCGGGGAATTCCCCGATTGCGATTGCCTTTGAGGGCCTTAGCGGAACAGGCGCGATACCGACGTCAGTTCTGCTGGCCGGGATGTTGCGCGCGTCCGATAAAGTTAGCGATCTGATTTTTTCGCCGGGCCGACCGCCTCAGGTCGAGATTCACGGACAACTCACGGTGGTGGAAATTTCCGGCAGCAGCACACTTTCGGCCGACGACACCCGCCGCATCGCAGCTGATCTGATCGGCACAAACAAGCAGGCCATTAATACACTACGCGAGCAGGGCTCGTGCGATGTTTCATACGGATTGCCGGGAATGGCACGGTTTCGCGTGAATGTCTTTATCCAACGCGGAAGTTGCGCGATTGTGATGCGCGTTATCCCAACAATTATTCCGACTTTCAGTTCGCTGCACCTGCCCGCCCAACTGGAAGAGGCTGCGAAGGTGCGCAACGGGATCATTCTGGTGACGGGCGGGACCGGATCGGGCAAATCTTCGACGCTGGCCGCTCTGATTGACCGCATCAACAGCGAGCATTGCTATCACGTTCTGACGGTCGAAGATCCGATTGAGTTTCTGCATAAGCACAAGAAATCGACGGTACACCAGCGCGAAGTACACAGTGACGCACCGAATTTTGCGCTGGCGCTGCGGGCGGCGCTGCGCCAGGCGCCACGGGTAATTATGGTCGGCGAAATCCGCGACCGGGAGACGCTAGAGATTCTCCTTGAAGCCGCAGAAAACGGGCACCTCGTGCTTTCCAGCATGAACACCGTCGATGCATCGAAGACGATAGAGCGCATTGTGGGTACATTTGCTGCCAGCGAACAGCGATCGACACGAGAGCGTCTCGCCAAAACTTTTCGTTTCATCATTGCGCAGAGGTTGATTCCCCGTACGGACGGTGGCGACCGGATCGCAGTGGTCGAAATCTTGAAATCTAATACCCGCACCCGTGATTGTGTCGAACAAGGTGAACGTCCCGGGCGCACGCTGCTGGATGCGATTAAATCCAGCGAAAATGAAGGCATGCAACACTTCGATGGCGAGATTGCGAAGCTTGTTCGCTCAGGGCTTGTGGATCTGGAAACCGGCCTTTGCTTCGCCAGCAACGCTTCGGTGCTGGGGCAGGAACTGGCGCGGTAGGGCAGTTCCCGGTTCTCAGAAATTTGTTTTTGCTCCTCTATCCTTCACTTTTGCTCTGCTCAAACGAACAAGTCAGAGCAAACCCTCGCGGGGTATGATTCCTCCATGTCGTCTTCCCATCCTCCTTTTTCCGAAGTGGCGGCAGCTCGGGTGGTGAGTTTTGAAGAGGCTCGACATTTAGTTGAGCAACATGCGGCCGGCGTGCGTCCGGGGGAGATCGAGACGGTCGATTTGCTGGCGGGATTGGGACGGGTGCTGGCGGAGGAAATTTTGGCGGACCGCGACTTTCCTCCTTTTGCACGGGCTACTCGCGATGGATATGCGGTGCGGGCGTCGGATTTGGCGGAGGTCCCGGCACGGCTTGAAGTGGTGGGCGAGGTGAAGGCGGGAGATTGGCCAGAGCCGGGATTGTGCTCGGTAGGACGGGGGCAGGCGGTTGGGATTATGACGGGGGCTCCGTTGCCGGCCGGGGCAGATGCTGTGGTGATGGTGGAGCATACATCGCCGGCAGATCGTGCAGTAGAAGTGCAGCGGAGCGTTAAAGCGGGCGAGAATTTTGTTCCGCTTGGAGCAGAAGCGCGTGCCGGGCAACTGCTGTTGGATCGCGGACGGCGGCTGGACCACGCGGGCATTGCGATAGCGGCTTCAGTGGGTAAGAGCCAGGTGCAAGTGTTCCGTAGGCCGCGCGTGGCGGTGCTTTCGACCGGAGATGAACTGGTAGAGATTGACGCGATGCCAGGTACGGCGCAGATACGGAATTCAAATTCGTATTCGCTTGCGGCGCAGGTTCAGAATGCGGGTGGGGAGGCTGTTCGGCTGGAGGTTGCTCCGGATGAGCGGGGACGGCTGCGAGCGCTGATTGAAGAGGGGCTGGGCTGCGACCTTCTTTTGCTTACGGGCGGCGTCTCCATGGGGAAGTACGATCTGGTGGAGCAGGTTCTCGCGGAGTTGAAGGCGGAGTTTTATTTTACGGGGGCGCAAATTCAGCCGGGGCGGCCGGTGGTGTTTGGTTCGTGTGGTTCGGGCGATGATGTCCGCGCTGACTGTCAGTCCGCTGCAAACACGCGGACAGAAGTGTCCGCGCCACACAGAGAATATTTTTTTGGGTTGCCGGGGAATCCTGTGTCGACGATGGTGACTTTCGAGTTATTTGCGCGGCCGATGATTGAAGCGTTGGCGGGACAGAACCCGCGGCCATTGATTTTTCTTGGGGCGCGGCTGAAATCGGAGATACGTACGAAGACGGGATTGAAGAGATTTCTTCCGGCGGTGCTTTCGGGAGAGTTTGAGAATGCCGAGGTGGAACTGGCGCGTTGGCAGGGCTCGGGGGACATCGCTGCTTTGGCCCGAGCGAACTGTTATGTGGTGATTCCTCGGGATCGGGAGCAGATCGACTCAGGCGAGTGGGTGTCGTTGCTGATGCGATGAAAGGTAGAGGGCCGATTCCGAGGAGAGGCCGAGCTGCGCTCGGCTTGGACTGTTCGACTTCGCTGAGGGCAGGCTCGCGAGGGCGCCCGTCCCCACACGAGCCAAGGCGAATACGATAACCTGTTGAGGATGCCGAAGAAACCTTCCCACCTTTCGCACTATGACGCTCAGGGGCAGGCTCGGATGGTGGACGTGTCTTCGAAGGCGCGAACGGCGCGAGAAGCGGAGGCGAGCGCTTTCGTTGCCATGACGCCGGAGGTGCTGCGAGCGCTGCCGAAAAATCCTAAGGGCGATCCGCTGGAGGTAGCGAGCACGGCGGGAATCATGGCGGCTAAGCGGACAGCGGAGTTAATTCCGATGTGCCATCCGGTAGTGTTGTCGCACATTGCTGTGACCCTACGCGTGTGCGAGAATGGCGTTTCTGTCGCCACAAAAGTAAAGACTACGGCGGAGACGGGCGTGGAGATGGAGGCGCTGGTCGCGGCAAGCGTGGCGGCTTTGACCGTATACGACATGTGCAAGGCGCTCGACAAGGGCATCGAAATCCGTGAAGTGGTGCTGGAGCGGAAGTCGGGCGGCAAGAGTGGTGACTATAAGAGAAGTGGCCAGGGGAAATAGTTGTCTTGAATTGATTTGAATTTCATTTATGGCGAGCGACGTCAAAATACTGTTGGTCGATGACAACCCGATGGTGCTGGGGATGCTGCAACAGGCACTCTCGACGATGGGTGAGGTTACGGTTGCGACCGACGCAGCGGATGCTTTATTGAAGGCAGTCGATGACTTGCCGGATGTGTTGATCAGTGACTATCGCATGCCGGGGATGGACGGGCGGCAGCTGCTGGAAAAATTGAAAAGCAGGCCGGCAACGGCGGGGATTGCGGTGATCCTGATGGCCAGTAAGGCCGATATCAGCGAACGATTGTCGATGCAGGATCCGATCGAAGACTATCTGGAAAAACCTTTTTTTCTAAAAGATGCCACACACAAAATCAAGCGCGTGGTGGACCGTATCGCGCTGGAAAAACTGAGCAAAGCGGCATCAACCGACGGCGTATTGCGCGGCAGTTTGTCGCAAATGAACGTCATCGACCTGGTGCAATCGTTGGAGATGGGACGCAAGAGTTGCCTGCTAACAATGACCAAGGCCGACGAGAAATGCGAGATTTATTTCAGTCAGGGGCAGGCCAAACACGCTGCTTATGGATCGGTTACGGGTGACGCCGCCGTTTTCAAAGTTTTGCGCTGGACCGACGGAAATTTCCAGATTGATTTCAACGGCAAGTCGACGCAGGAGACGACGACGCTGAATACGCAGGGCCTGCTGATGGAAGGGTTGCGGCTGCTGGATGAGGCGCAGCGGGATGCAGCGGCTGAGGGTGAAGATGTCCTCCTCGACACCTGATGCGTCGTTAGACAGAACGACAAATCAAGCGACAAGCAAGACAACTGCGGCCGTGTTGACGGTTAGCGACTCTTGTTCGCGCGGCGAAAAAGTGGATCTCTCCGGTCCTGCCGTGGCTGAAGCGCTAGGGCGGCGCAATTTTCAGGTGGTGCTGCGCAGCGTGGTCGCCGATGAGCGCATCGCGATTCAAGAAAAACTCACTGAGTTGTGCCGGTCGGCTCGGCTGGTGGTAACAACCGGCGGGACGGGAGTCGCCCCGCGGGATGTGACGCCGGAGGCTACGGTCGCCGTATGCGATCGACTGGTGGAGGGGATGGCCGAGCAGATGCGATTACAGGGAATGCGCAAGACGCGCTTCGCGGCGTTGAGCCGTGCGGTCTGCGGGGTGCGGGGAACGAGTTTAATCTTGAATCTACCGGGCAATCCGGCGGGGGCGGTTGAATCACTGGAGGCGGTGCTTGATTTGCTGCCGCATGCGCTGGAGTTGATTGTCGGAAACACGGAGCATGAAGGTCAGTAGTCGACAACTGCTTTTTATCTCTCGCGTAAACTTATCTACTTGAACAAGATTAAACATTTTGTCCACGCATATGGCGAGTGGATCAAGCACGTGCTTGCGCCTCTGGGGCCTTGGGGGATGCTTGCGTTCGCAGCGGTGGATGGCTCGTTTATGGGTATGCCGCTGGACGCGATTTTTGTGGGATATGTTTATAGCGATCGCTCGCGGGCGTTGCTGTATGTGCTTCTGGCCTCGGCTGGTTCGGCTCTGGGGAGCATCGTTATTTACCTGATCGGGTATACCGGCGGCGAGGTGCTGTTGCGGAAGCGGATGTCGCCGGAGCGCTTTGAGAAAATTCACGAGTCCTTTGATCGGCATGAATTCTGGGCGCTGATGTTTCCGGCAATGTTGCCGCCACCCACGCCATTCAAGATTGTGGTGCTGGCAGCGGCGGCGTTCGAGATGAACTTCGGACATTTTCTGCTGGCGATTTTCGCGGGACGATTTGTGCGCTTTGGAATCGAGGCGTTGCTGACGCTGTGGTTCGGTCCGGGGATTGCGACCATGGCGGGTGGTCTGTTCGCCCATCACTTTATGTGGATTCTGGCTGGGGTAGGAGTACTACTCGCAGGTTGGATGATCTGGCGGCGGTCTAAACGAGGCCGAGCTGCGCTCGGCTTGGACGGGCAGGATGCCCGTCCCTACACAAACCCTCCCCACAAGAACTAATTCTCTAGGCGGCTGCAGTTCCTTGTCCTTGCGACTTGTGGGTGGAATGGGATATTGCGGCGGCTAGCGCAGGCAATCCAAACATCACTGTGGTGAAGAGCAGGTCTCCGGCTAGTCCGCGGCGGAAGAATGGCACGCCTGCGGCGTAGCACGTCATCAGTCCGGACAGGGTCTTGGGATACATGGTGCCGGATGCCCATACCGTGAAATTACTGATTACAAAAAAGGACACGGAACTAGCGAGCGCGGCGCCGCCAATCCGCAGCCAGTTCGAGTTTTTGGTTAGCCTGGTGCCAAGGAAGAGAATCGCGGCGTACCAGGCCCAGACCACGAGTTGATCGGCAGTGAAGGGATAGGCATATACGAATTTGTTGAGGATAAGGTCCGAGGCGGCCATCAGGGCAAAGGGAATCCAGAGCTGCCGTCGCGAACCGCGGGCGCCGAAATAGAGTAGCGCCGCCGCTACCGGAGTGAAATTCCAGGGATGCGGCATGAACGGCATGCGCGCCAGGACCGCGAAAACGACAAATAGATAGGCCAGCATGATCCACCTCGTGGAGACTCAGTTAGGATTGTTGCGCGAGCGGATGCCGGCGGTCAAGCGCGGCTGACGTAATCGTCTTACAGGGAGAATCATGAAGCGATTGACGGGAGCGCCAATCTCCACCTAAGATGGCTGCGCTCGGGTTCCCCCGAAAACCTCGAGCACAAGACTCTGGCCGATGATCGGAAAAACTGTTTCCCACTACCGGATTGTGGAATTGCTCGGTGGAGGTGGAATGGGAGTTGTCTACAAGGCGGAAGATACTGCGCTAGGACGCTTCGTCGCCTTGAAGTTTCTGCCTGAGGAAGCTTCGCAGGACCCGCAAGCTCTGGAACGTTTCCGGCGGGAAGCACGCGCTGCTTCATCTCTGAATCACGCCAACATCTGCACCATCCATGAGATTGGCCAACACGAAGGACAATTGTTCATCGTGATGGAGTGTCTCAACGGGCAGACCCTGAAGCACTTGATTCAGGGAAAGCCCCTGGAGCTAGACACGCTACTGGGCATCAGCATTGATGTGGCTGATGCGTTGGAGGCGGCGCACAGCAAAGGGATTGTGCATCGAGATATAAAGCCGGCGAACATTTTTGTAACCGACCAAGGGCACGCCAAAGTGCTCGATTTCGGTTTGGCCAAGATGGCTCGCTCGGGCAAAGCTACGCTGGATGAATCGCAGACTCGAGGCGATGCCAGCGCGCTTGACCTTACCAGTCCAGGGACAGCTGTGGGTACGGTGGCGTATATGTCTCCCGAGCAGTTACGGGGTAAGGAATTGGACGGGCGCACAGATCTTTTTTCGTTTGGAGTTGTGCTTTACGAGATGGCTACGGGAGCTGTGCCGTTTCGCGGAGAGACATCGGCGGTAATTACAGACGCGATTCTTAATCGGGCACCAACTACGGCGACTCGTTTGCGGCCTGCGCTTCCGGTGAAGCTGGAAGAGACTATCAGCAAAGCCTTGGAGAAAGATCGCGATTTGCGTTGCCAGACCGCAGGTGAGTTGCGGGCCGATCTTAAGCGGATTAAGCGATCGATTGATTCTTCCCGGACTTCGGTGGTGACGGAGGCGGGTTCGGGGGAGTTATCGGCGACCCAGGCTTCATTATCTCCTTCTTCAGCGTCGGCTGCGGGGTTGGCTTCTTCGGCGTCGTCTCCGGCCTGGATTCGCGGCAAGGGCGTTGTGTCCCGGATGGTTTTTGCTGCCTGCGTTTTGCTGGCTGCTGCGGCTGGTCTGTATGGAGGCAAGCTCTTATTCACCACTCCGCCGGCCGCGCCCCCCACTTACCGGCAACTTACGTTTCGACGTGGAAGTATTCGCTCGGCCCGGTTCGCTCCTGATGGGCAAACGATTCTTTACAGCGCGGCATGGCAAGGAAGTCCCGTGGATGTGTTTACGGCTCGTCCCGAAGCTCCCGAGGCGCGGTCTATGGGACTTAGCCGGACGCAGCTTGCTTCCGTATCTTCGACTTCGGAGATGGCAGTACTGCTGAACAGCAAAGCCATTGGAACTTGGGTGAATATGGGAACCCTGGCTCGGGCTCCGCTGGTGGGAGGCGCGCCGCGCGAGATTTTGGAGCAAGTGCAATGGGCGGATTGGGCGGCGGACGGCAGCGGGCTCGCCGTGGTGCGTAATTTTGGCGGGCGCAACCGTTTGGAATTTCCGATTGGGAAGGCACTTTATGAGACGGGCGGATGGATTGGGCATCCCCGCGTTTCACCTTCTGGAGATCGCATTGCGTTTATCGACCATCCGGTGCAGGGCGACGATAGCGGGTCTTTGGCAATCGTCGATATGGCGGGCAACAAGAAAAATCTTTCGGGCGAGTGGTACACGATTCAAGGGCTGGCCTGGGCTCCGAATGGAAAAGAAGTCTGGTTTACGGCCAGCAAGTCGGGCGTCGATCGCACACTTTACGCAGTGACACTGGACGGCAAAGAGCGCATGGTGCTCCGCCTGCCGGGCGCTTTGATGTTATTCGATATTTTTAAAGATGGGCGCGTGCTGATGATGCGCGCCAGTTGGCGTCGGGAACTGGTTGCCATGACGACCGACGAGACTAAGCAACACGATCTTTCGTGGCTGGACTACACATATCCGGCGGGATTGTCGGAGGACGGCAAGACGTTGCTATTTGATGAAGAAGGTGGGGGCGGATCGCTGGCTTATTCCAAGTCGGGTGGGTTGTCTTATGCAGTCTACATTCGCAAGACGGATGGCTCGCCTGCCGTGTTGCTCGGCGAGGGTGGAGCAGTGGCATTGTCTCCCGATGGGAAGTCGGTGATTGCGCAAACGCAAGATTCCCCTTCACAGTTGAGGTTGTTGACGACGGGGGCTGGTGAGGCCAAGGACCTGACCAACGACAAAATCAACCATTCTTGGGCGCAATGGTTTCCCGATGGGAAGCGCGTTTTGTTTTCGGGGAATGAGCCAGGCAAGGGAGTGCGATTGTATGTTTACGATCCTGCGTCGGGCAAGAATGTGCCGATTACGCCGGAAGGTGTAAGTGGAACCGCGTTTGTTATCGCACCGGATTCGCAGATGGTAGCTGCTATCGGTCCGGACCAGAAGGGATATCTTTTCCCGGTGGCGGGTGGCGAGGCGCGCGTGATTGCAGGACTTAATCCAGGAGAGCAGCCAATTACATTCAGCACCGATGGCGGCTCGCTGTACATCTATCAGCCGGGCGAACTGCCGGCGCGGGTTGATCGGCTCGATCTGCGCACCGGTCAACGCACATTCTGGAAAGAACTCATGCCCACCGATCCGGCTGGCGTCGAGACCATCGGTCCCATTCTTATGACGCCCGATGCCAAGACGTGCGTGTTTGGATACCACCGCATGCTTGCGGATTTGTATCTGGTCGAGGGATTAAAGTGATTGTCAGGCTGTTCTAACCTTTATCTGGTGTTTGCAGTTCCACTCCTCCCGAAGCGCTCTTCCACAACTCGCAGGTCGCGATTCAGCAATACGAATGCGCCGAGAGTAGCGCGCGCCGGACTCTCTGGATAATCGTAGCGAAGATCGCGGAAGCGCACGATGTAGGCGGCGCGGCCGTTTTCGGCTGAATCGATTTGGAGTTCTTCGGATTCGGTGATCGGATACTGAGCCCAACTCAGGTAGACGCGTCCTAGATAAGTTTTCTTGGCGGCCAGGGTAATGGGCGTTTCTTCGGGCTTGTAGTGAATCTGCATTTGGGCTTCGGGATCGACGTCGGGTGTCAGCGAATCGACATTCATGGTCGCGAAGAAAGCAGGCGTTTCTATGACTCCGTGCCAGCGGAATGGATTGGCCCAATAGGGATATGCGGATGTGCGAATTGGGTCGGCTCCGTTGTAATTGCGCGACTGGAGCGCGGCTACGGCGCGTCGATGTTCGTAGTCGCGAACTCCCCAGCATGCGAAGACGCCGAGTAGGGCGAGAGTCGCGGCTAATCTTCCGGCTGGCTTGGCGCGCGCCTTGCGGCGAGCACCGATCTCTTCGTTGATTAGCGAAAATAATGCTGGAAGGATCAGGCCCAGGAGCAGGATGCCGAAGATCACGGGCTCGAAGATGAAGACGATGTCCCAGGAGTACCAGCGTTCGGAGAATGGCCAGAAGGGACGCACTCCGTAGTTGTTGGTGAAGTCTAGGAGAATGTGGCTTAGGCCGCCGAGGCAGGCGAAGGCGAAGAGTAATCCCCAGCGCCGCGGGAGATCGGGATTGTTTGTTTTGCGGCCACGGAGACGCCAGAGGAGATAGATGAATGCCACAACTGCGGCGGCTACGAGAGGGATGCCGAGGAATGAGTGTGTGAAGCCGCGGTGATGGTTGAAGCTGAAGGCTGAGCCTCCGAAGCGGCTGAGAATATCAATGTCCGGAGCCTCGGCTGCCAGAGTTAAGGTGGCAGTGGCGAGCGCCGTTTTGCGGTTAAGTCCGGCGCGGCCCATGGCGGCGCCAAATAGAAAATGAGTGACCGGTTCCAAGAGAGCTCAACCGAGTTTAGCTGATTGGGGGCTACGCTGAAGGTTAGTGAGTGGATGCTGGCAGCGTTGAATTCACGCTCATCGCTGGTGCATGCCATTCGCTTATGGGATGGACCGCGCTGCAATCTAAGCATCCTGTCTCGGGAAAACGCGTTGAACAATTTGGACAGATTCCTTGCGTTTGAAAGATGTCGAATGCTTGCCCGCAATGTCCGCATTTCCAGAAGTCGCCGATTGGGGGTGAGGTTTTGCAAGCTGGGCAAGCATAGCCATCACGGCGCGGCGACTTTGCGAAACGTAACAATGCGAATCGATCCTTGGCGAGAGCTTGGCATGTGCGATTTATAACACAGTGTTGTGCGGCTTATTATGCGATGCGAAGCTGAACGGGGCGCCTGGCTCTACTGCTGCTTCTTAATTCTTGATGGCTGGGACTACTAGTGACAGGGCATCGGGAACCATGGTCATGCGGACGGGCAGGCGGCCCAGTAACTCTCCGTCAGCTTCGACGTAGACTCGGTCTTCTGCTTCGTCTCTATGATTACTATGACCGTAACTATCTTCGTGACTATGTCCGCTACTTTGATTTTGGCTGGGCGGGGACGCCCGGCGCTCCACCGGCAACTGGCAGACCACTTCTGAGCAGCTCACCAGATCGATGCCGTCGATGCTCCATTGCCGGCCGATTAGCGCTCCGGCGACGTACTGGATGTAGGCATTGCGACTTGCAGTGCGGCACATTACGGTTTGGAGATCGCTGCGGTCTAGGGAAGCTCCCGGGACAAGTTCGCGCAGAATGTTTCCGAAGAAACGAATTCTTACTGCCAGAAGTTCGGTCAGCACTGCGTGTTGGGCTAGTCCGTTTCCGTTGGTGTACTCGACCTCGAAGCGGCGCATCCGATGGGTTGCCCACAACTGCCAGGCTTTGAGGTAATAGGCAGCCATGCCGGTTCGTTTTTTGAGCTCGGCTGTCAATTTGTAAAACAGATGCGCGTCCACACCGATTCCGGCGGCGACGGTGAAGTAGCGCGCGGCGGAATGGCCGGAGAAATTCTGATATTCGATACGGCCGACGGGAATGCGCCGGACTTTTCCTTTGACAGCGGCGTGAGCGGCGGCACTGGCGCGGAGCGGAATTCCGAGATCATGTGCGAGAGCGTTGGCGGTGCCGAAGGGCAGGATGGCGAGCGCGATGGGCGTGCCGGCCAATCCTTGAATGACGTCATGGATGGTGCCATCGCCTCCACAGGCGAAGACGGTGTCGCTGCCGGCAGCGACGGCGCAACGGGCGTTGTCAGTCGCTTCCTGGCTGGAGCGGCAGACGGTAAGCTCGGTACGAACACCGGCGGACTGGATGATACCGATAGCACGGTCGAGTTCGGCGTCGCGCTTTTTTCCACGCGGGCCGGAGTTGGGATTGAACAGGATCGTTGCTTTGCGCATGCGTTGGGCAGCTCTGGTTTGAGTTTAGCGCACGTCCTGTATGGAGGTTGTTTGGCGTTTGGGTCCCTCCGCGGCCGATGCGTTAGTCGCAGTCTTTCGAGTACTTGTCTATGGAATAGACATAGTGCCGGAGGCCGTGCCAGTCTATTTCTTTCCAGATGATCATTCCAACTCGTTCGGCGACGCGGCGTGAAGGCAGGTTTTCGGGGCGGATCAGGGATATCAGGCGGGCGGCTTTCAAGTTTGCGAAGGCCCACTCGCGGCAGGCCACGGCGGCTTCGGTGGCGAGGCCCTGTCCCCAGAGATCGCGGCACAGATGGTATCCGATTTCGTAGAGGGGCTCGGCTTCAACTTGTTGCAGGACGATGCCGCAATCGCCGATTAATTCCTGCGTCTTTTTCAGTTCCATTGCCCAGAGGCCGACACCATCGTTCTGGTAGCGTTGCCGATTGCGGTCGATCCATTGCTCGACGCCGGCGCGATCGTAGGGGGTGGGATAGTAGCGCATGGTTTCTGGGTCAGAGAGGATTAGGGAAAGAGCGTCGGCGTCTTCGGGCGTGAAGTCGCGGAGAGTAAGACGAGGGGTTTCGAGGATCGGCATGCTTCAAATTTTATGGTTGAGTCAACGTTCATTCGTGTTCGTGCCTGCGCTTGGGAGAAGTGCGAGCCAAGCACCGTTGGAGTAGGCAATTGCGCTCAGCCTCGGTGTCGGTCCATCGGTTCGCATCAATGGGCGTGAGTCTAATGGCGGAATCTTACCTTAATCCGGACGAGTGGGATCTCCGGAGTTACACTCGAAAGCATGGCGGAGATGGGACGGGTGTTGGTGATCTTCGGTATAGCTCTGGTAGTGATCGGGGGCATTGTCATGCTGCTGGGACGGACAGGCTTGCCGCTGGGGCGGTTGCCGGGGGACATTTTGTATCGGGGTAAGAACACTACTTTTTATTTTCCATTGGCTACCTCGATTGTGATTAGTGTCGTGCTTTCGGTGGTTCTGTTTTTGATTGGGCGGCTTCGGCGGTGAGGATCCTAATCCGGCCCCTAAAGGGGCATTCATGGTCACGCTTTTCGGCATCGCTGAAGCGATGCCCTGAGACGAATCCTTCGCGGGATGCAGGGGTGGTCTGAGCGTGAGGTCCTTCACTTCGCTCATGATGACAATTTAATTTCATGAGGTCCTTTCCCTTCGGCTGCGCTCGGGGTCACGACCACAGGGCAATCTAATTTATGGAGATGTCGGACCAACTCGGGTTTCATTTTCGTCCTCCGGAGCGGCGGGTTTGGACGGTGCGGGCTTTGGTCTCGGCGGTGCGGTCGCATATTGAACGGGAGTATTCGGATTGCTGGGTGGAAGGGGAAATTTCTAATCTGAGGATTCCGGACTCCGGGCATTTGTATTTCACGTTGAAGGAAGAGGCGGCGCAGATCCGGGTGGTGATGTTTCGGTCTTCGGCGAAGCTGTTGCGGTTTCGTCCAGAGAATGGATTGCATGTTACAGTCCGCGGACGCATCACCGTCTATGAAGATCGCGGGGAGTTGCAGATCTCCGCTGAATTCATGGAGCCTAAGGGCGCGGGCGCTTTGCAACTGGCGTTCGAACAATTGAAGGCTCGGTTGCAGGCGGAGGGGTTGTTTGACGCCGCGCGTAAGAAGGCGATCCCATCTTTGCCGCAACGGATTGGCGTGATTACTTCTCCGCAAGGGGCGGCGCTGCGGGACATTCTGAATATATTGGCTCGGCGGCATCATTCGGCGAACGTGGTGATTTATCCGGCGCAAGTGCAGGGAGATGCGGCGGCGGGTGAGGTGATGGCGGGGCTGCGACACTTTAATCAAGACAAGCGCCGTGGTTGCGCGGTTGAGGTCATCATTATTGCTCGTGGCGGAGGGTCGGTCGAAGACCTGGCTTGCTTTAACCATGAAGGGCTGGCGCGGGCGGTCGCGGATTCTAAGATTCCGGTGATTTCGGCGATTGGGCATGAAACGGATTTTACGATTGTCGATTTCGTCGCCGATCTCCGGGCGTCCACACCTTCGGCGGCGGCGGAGTTAGTGATCCGGTCGCAGCAAGAGATTGAAGCGGCGGCGGCGGACTTGTACCGGCGACTGGAACGCGCGGTGCGCTATCGGCTATTGATGGCTCGTCAAGAGTTGACGGAGCGAGCGCAGCATGGGGCGTTTGCGCGCATGATGGACGGCATCCACCGGCGGCAGCAGAGGTTGGATGAGCAGCGGTTTCGTCTGGAAAAGGCGGAGCGGCAACTTTTAGAGCGCTGGCATCGGCGCTGCGAAAATGTTGCGACGGCGGTGAGGCACTATGACGCGCGGCGGCGATTGGCTCATGTGAGGCAGCAATTGGAGGCGCAGGTGGCGAATTTGGCGGCGGCCACGCATCGGCGGTTGCTGGAGAGTCGCGGGGCGCTAGAGCGGCACACGGCTAGTTTGGAGGCGCTTTCTCCGGTGGCGATTTTGAATCGAGGCTATGCGCTGGTATTTGATGGTCAGGGTCAGCTGGTGAAAGATGCTGCGGAGCTTAAGGCTGGGGAAGAGGTGTCTGCTCGACTGGCGCGGGGGCGAATGCGGGCGCGAGTGACGGCAACCGAGCGCAGCGAAACGGAATCTGACGAGCCTGGTTGAGTGGAATTGCGAGATGGTGATATGCACTGTGTTAGGTGCGCTGGATTAGAATAAAGTCCAACTAATTTTCGATTAACGACTTCGATTGAAATCGACGTGAGGATAGAGTGACGACGTCGTTGGCCTGGCCCCACATCTCGGTCATCTCGGTCATCGATATTCTGCTGGTCGCGATTCTTATCTATCAATTTCTGGTACTGGTGCGGGGCACGCGGGCTGCTCCCATGCTCGTTGGAGTGGCTACGCTTGGGCTGGCATTTTATTTTGCGCGGCTGGGTGAACTGCGCACGCTGAACTGGCTGTTAAGCACGGCTCTTCCGTATGTTGTCTTTGCGCTGATAGTGGTTTTTCAGTCGGAGATACGGCATGCGCTGGCTAATCTCGGCAGCCGTATTTCGTTGATGCGGTCTTCGAGTTCGGTCGCTGACGTTTATGACGATATCGTTTTGGCGGCGAATCTTTTCTCGCAGAATCAAACGGGCGCGTTGATTGTGATCGAGCGCGAAATCGGTTTGCGCACCTATATCGAAAGCGGTGTAGCGCTGGATGCTCGGCTGTCGTACGACCTGCTCGCCACGGTGTTTCGTCCAAGTGCTCCGCTGCATGACGGCGCGGTGATTGTGCAGCGCGATCGTATTGCTGCGGCGGCTTGCTTTTTGCCGTTGTCGATGAATCCGGTGCTCTCAACTCAACTCGGGACGCGGCATCGCGCAGCGATAGGGATCACGGAGGAGACGGATGCGGTCGCAGTGATTATTTCTGAAGAGACAGGCACGATCAGCATGGCGGTCGCTGGGAGCATTGAACGCGAGTTGTCGGTGGAGCGTCTGCGCGAGCGGTTGAGCGCATTGTTGCGGCGCTACGCTCCTTCGCCAACGCTGCCGACTGCGGTGGAGGAAAGTTTTGTGGAAGAGGAGCCGCCTAGCTCGCAGTTATCACGCAGGCAGGATGTGGGGAGGGACGACTGACGATGGCGGCCATGGTGCAGCGCGGGTTTTTCTATCGCGCTTTCGTACACAATATCGGGCTCAAGATTGTGTCGCTGTTGCTGGCGGTTGGATTGTGGCAGGCAGTGGCGCGCGATCCGGTGGCTGAAGTCGAAGAGACTGTTCCGATTGAGTTCCAGAATCTGCCCGATCAACTGGAGATCGATTCCGCCAATCACACGCAGGTGCAGGTTCGCGTGCGAGGGCCGGAGCGTGTGATCCATCGCTTGCAGGTAACGGATGTGCATGCGGAGATTAATCTGGCTACGGTTCGCCCGGGAGAGAGAACTTTCGATTTAACCAGCCGGGAGATTCATGTGCCGCAAGATGTGGAAGTGGTCCAGATTATTCCCGGCCAGTTTCAACTTTCTTTTGATGAACGGGCGACGCGGAGAATTGAGGTTCATCCGCGGGTGACGGGAAATTTCGCGAGCGGGCTGCGGGTAGCGCAGGTGATTGCCGATCCGCCGAGTGTGATGATTACGGGGCCTCGGGGACGGGTATCGGCGATGGACGCGGCGCTTACTGATCCGATCGATGCCAGTGGAGTCATGACGCGAGCTGTATTTGTGACCCACGCGTACGTTACCGATCCGCTGATCCAAGTTGCACATCCCTTTTCGATTCGCGTGACGGTTATCATGGAAGGTTCGGGAGACGAGAAAAAATAGGGACCAGCTTCTTCCCCAAGCCTTGCATGACATTAACCAGACAACTTTTCGGTACGGACGGGATTCGGGGCGTGGCGGGGGAATTTCCGCTAACGCGTGACAGTGTCTATTGGATTGGGCGGGCGCTGGGGCATGATCTGGTGCGCGTGAATGCCAAGGCACGCGTGGTGATTGGGCAGGACGCGCGAGAATCTAGCCGATGGATCGCCGACCGGTTTCTGCAGGGGCTGGCGTCGGTCGGCGTGGAGACGCAGAGCGCAGGGGTGATCACTACGCCGGGGATTGCATTCCTGGCGCGGTCGCAAGGGTTCGATGCGGGAGTGGTGATTTCAGCGTCGCATAATCCTTGGACGGATAACGGGATCAAGGTTTTTTCCGGCGATGGCTATAAGCTGCCGGACGCGCGCGAACTAGCGATTGAAAAAGAGATCTTTGCGCTGTTGCAGGCGGATGCGAAGGCTCCGGATTCTACTTCAGAAATTTCGAGTCTACCTGGTGAAGAAGATTTACGGCACGCTTACGTGCGCTCGCTGGCTGGCAGTGTTTCGACCGACTTGAGCCGACTTCGCGTGGCCGTCGATTGCGCTAATGGCGCGGCGGCGGAGGAGGCTCCAGAATTGTTTCGCACGCTTAAGATTGACGCGACGTTTTTGCATGCCGCTCCTGATGGGCAGAATATTAATGAGAATTGCGGGGCGCTACATCCGGAGACGGTGGCTGGGTTTGTGACGGAAAATAATGCGTCGGGAAGTAAGAAGCATTTCGATGCCGGCATTACTTTTGACGGCGATGCTGATCGCGCTCTTTTTTGCGATGCCCAGGGCCGAGTGGTGAACGGAGATGGAGTCCTGCTGCTGGCAGCGCGTGAAATGAAGGCGCGCGGCACTCTTGCCAAGGACACCGTGGTGGCGACGACGATGTCGAATATGGGATTGGAGTTGGCGCTGAAACGATCGGGTATCCAGATGCTGCGGGCCAATGTCGGCGATAAATATGTGCTTGAGGAGATGCAGCGCGTGGGCGCTACGCTGGGTGGCGAACAGTCGGGCCACATATTGTTTCGCGACGGCGAGGCGACTACGGGCGACGGATTGCTGACCGCGCTGCGGGTGCTGGAGATCATGGTTGGAGCGGGCAAACCGCTGGCTGAGCTGATCGGTGATCTGAAAGTCTTTCCGCAGACAATCCGGAATGTGCGGGTGCGGCAGAAGACTCCTTTCAAAGAGATTCCGGCGGTGCAGACGGCGATTGCGGCGGCTGAGAGGGAGCTTGACGGCAATGGACGCGTGGTGGTGCGGTATTCCGGCACGGAAGCGCTGGCGCGCGTCATGATTGAAGCAGAGTCGAAGGAGCAGATGGATCGGCTCGCGGGAGCGATCGTGGAGTCGATTCAAGCGGAGCTGGGAGCGTAACAAAGTTTTGACAACTGGCGAGCTGCGCTCGCTCGGACGGGCGAGTCGCCCCTTGTCACATTTAATCCTTTATTGCACTAATCCTTCTTGCACTAATCCTTTCCCACCCTAATCCCGTGTCACTTTAATTGCTTCGCAAATACGTCCTTTTGAACGAGCTAGTTATCTTGTATGAGGGAATGAGTGCGTCGAGAATGAGAATCGGTTAAGCGACTCAGACGAGGCTCATGAGAATTCTTATTGTGGAAGACGATGCGGCACTTTCCAGTTTTATCCGGAAGGGGCTGGAAGCGGAACATCACGCAGTGGATGTCGCCAGCGAAGGGAATCTGGGCCGTTCGATGGCGATGGAGTTTGATTACGATCTGGTGGTTCTTGATCTCAACCTGCCGGGGATTGACGGGCTGGCGGTTCTGAAAAGTTTGCGGCAGCGAAAAGCGAACCTGCCGGTGATGATCCTGACGGCGCGCAGCCGGGTTGAAGAGCGGGTGCAGTGCCTGGATTCGGGGGCGGATGATTATATGGTAAAGCCGTTTTCGTTTCTGGAACTTTCGGCGCGGGCGCGGGCGCTGTTGCGGCGGAGTCACTTGCCATCGGAATCGGTACTTACGGTCCGCGACCTTTGCTTGGATCGGGTGGAGCGCAAAGTTGCGCGCGCTGGACGGCACATTGAATTGACGACGAAGGAATTTGCGTTACTTGAGTATCTGATGCGCAACGCCGGGCGGCGGCTGACGCGGGCAATGATCATTGAACATGTCTGGAACCTGACCTTCGATTCCACAACCAATGTGGTGGATGTTTATATCAACTACCTGCGGCGCAAGGTGGATGATGGTCACACGCCGCTGATCCAGACGGTTCGCGGCGTGGGATATCAGATGAGTCCTGCAGGGGCATCGGATTGAGTACGGATTCACATTCTTATCCGCGCTTTTCTCCAGAGCCACGCCCGACGCGGTGTCCGACGACGTCGCGCGGTACGGATGTTTTGGGAGAATTGCTGCACTCATTGAGTCAGCCGCTTACTGGCTTACGATGCTCGCTTGAACTCTCGCTGCAACTTCCGCTTGATCTCTCGATTGAGCAAGTGGCGGAGCAGCAGAAGGAGAGTGTTGCGGTCGCTCTGGAACAGACAGAGAAAGTTATTGGGATGATCCAGTTGATGCGCGAATATCTGGAGGCGGAGTCTCCGGGAGCGGAGACTGACTCGACCGCCCTGGCTCCCATGCTGCAGAGTGTGATCGAGGAGCTATCTTCGATTGCCGCGGTGCGTGGGGTTCGGTTGCTGCTGGTGGGTACTTGCAGAGCCACGCTTCCTTTGGTGAAGGCTCGTCTGCGGCTTGCTCTGCAGTATTTGATCGCGGCCGTGATTGATACACAACCGGTGGGCGGGCAGGTAATGCTCCTAATGGGCGAGAGGTCTGCGAGCGCGGTGTTACGGGTGGAAGGCGACGGCGGCTTGCGCCATCGGGAGAGCGCGACAAGTTTACGGATGACATTGCGCGGGACGCGGGTTGCAATCGCCAGCCGCTTGCTCGAAGGCGCGGGTGCTTTGCTGTTGTTCGGTGATGATGATCGATTTGTTCTGCGCGTTCCCTTTCATGCAACAATCTCGCCGCAACAGCTACAGCCGAATCTTGAGCCAGACTCTTTATCGCAGCGCTGAAGCGCTGCGCCACCCAAACCAAGTGCGTCTCCGGAGCTGGCGTGTTGCGCCACCAAAAATCACATAACATCTCTCAGCGCGCGTTGAAATGCTGTGCCACCCAATGGAACCGTAATATCGATCTTCGCTGCGGCTTACTTCAGCGGCGTCCCGATACTAAAGCCAGGATACGAACCTCCAGGTTTTTCTGGTGGTGGCTGAGGAGTACAATCCTGCCTTTCCGGAGGTGGCGTGTGAAGCGTGGGATTGTTCTGCTGATTGTTCTGTTCTCTTCACTGGTAGTGAGCTGTGCTAGCTGGGCTCAGAAAGATGCTTCTGCTCCAGTGACAATCATCAAGGCAGGATTCTTGATTGATGGCGCGTCGGCGACGGTTCGCCGCAACGTGATCATCACGATCCGCGGAAATAAGATTGGGGATGTTGCCGATGGCGGTGTGACGATTCCTACCAATCTTCCGGCGGGAGCGGCATTCATCGATCTTTCGCAGGCCACCGTGCTTCCGGGATTGATTGATGCTCACACGCACATTTTCTTGCAGGGTGAAGATCCGGCTGAGGGTGGATATGACATTCAGTTATTGAAGTATCCGCTGGCCTTTCGGGCGGCGCGAGCTACGGTCTCTGTTCGGCGGGCGCTTGAACAAGGATTCACCACGCTGCGCGATATGGAAACCGAAGGCGCGGGCTATGGCGACGTGGGGATCAAGATGGCGATTGAGGGTGGGTATATTCCCGGGCCGCGTTTATTCGTTTCTACGCGGGCGATTTCGACTACGGGGGGATATCCGCTGGAAGGCTACGCACCCGAGATTGAAGTGCCTAAGGGCGTGCAGATCATCGACGGGCCGGTTGAGGCGCGCAAGGCGACGCGCGAGCAGCTTGATCACGGTGCGGATTGGATCAAGGTTTATATGACGCATCGGTCTTGGATTGGAAAGAACGGCGAGTTGGTCTCGCAGCCTACGCTCACGGTAGAAGAGTTGCGCGCGATTGTGGACGAGACGCATGGCTGGGGAAAGAAAGTCGCTTGCCATTCTTATGGCGGCGAGGGCATGCAGCGCGCGCTTGATGGCGGGTGTGACTCGATCGAGCACGGGCTGGTGCTGACGGACGCGCAGATTGCGCAAATGATCCGGCAAGGGACGTGGCTGTGTCCGACACTGAGTGTTTACTACGGAGATTGGGCTGCGGTGGATACCGCGGCGGGGCAACGCGATCGCAAGCGCGCATCGGAGCATGAAGTGTCGTTTCGAAAGGCGTTGAAGGCGGGTGTGAAGATTGCATTCGGGACGGACATGGGAGGGATGCCGTGGACGGAGCCGATCGCGCAGGAGTTTCCGCGAATGGTTGAGTTTGGGATGACGCCCATGCAGGCGATCCAGAGCGCGACTTCACGGGCGGCGGAGTTGCTCGATATGAAAGGGGAGCTGGGAGTGATTGCTCCGGGAGCTTACGCCGATGTGGTGGCGGTTAGTGGCGATCCGTTGGCGAATATCAAAATCTTAGAGAATGTTGGGTTCGTGATGAAGGACGGCAAGGTTTTCAAGGACGAGCTTGGGCCAAAGAAATGAGGCTTGAGTGCGAAACTGTGGAGCTTGCTCCACCGGGCGACCGTGGGCGCCCACCTACACAGGCTTCGCTCATTTATTGGTGAGCATCGGGACTTTGTGCGGGATTCTTGTGGGGCGTCGGTGGAGCTTTGGCGATCTTTACATCGAAGCTGATGGGCAACTGTTTGGGCGGATAGCAGGCGGAGTTATCACAGGCCTGGTATTTCAAAGATCCGCGGACAACATATTTGCCGGTTTGCACGGACCGCAAGGGGCGCACCAGCACATCGACTTTGAAATCTCCGGTATAAACATTGAGCTTTTCGTCGGGAGCAAACGGGAAGCTCATGTCCTGGCCGTCGGGGTAGGTGGTTTTGCCGATGATGATGTCGGTAGTGGCTTCTACTTTGAGGACGGTTGGGATGAGATACTCCGCCTTCGGTTGATTGGAGTTGATGTGGTATCCGCTGGTGACGCGGAATGCTAGCGAAATGGTAGCGGGTTTCCCCTGCACCGCGGTTACGATCTCAGCAGGCGCCATTTTTACGACGTTGAGGCCGGGCCCTTGCGGGTTGGGATTGTCTTGCGCGAAAGCGCAGGCGGAGAATAGAAGAAACACGCTCGCGAGAAAGATTTTCATTGGCCTTAGCGTACTCCTAGTACACCGTGGATTGAAGTTACTTCTGAGCCTGTACAGGGTGGCCCTGGCTCAGGGCTTTTTTGAGGTCGTCCACGAAATCGCTACGGCTGCGCAGGCCGAATTCGCGGGCGGTTATCTTGCCGTCGCGGTCCACAAAAAATGTTGTGGGCAGAACGCTGACGCCGCCGTAGCTATTGGCAACGGAATCTTTGCCAATCAGGATGGGATAATTGACGCCCATTTCTTTGGCGAACTTTGCGATCTCTTCATTGCTGGCATCGTCCATGGCTACGCCGATGATCTGGAATCCCTGGGGACCGTATTCTTTTTGGAGCTCGACAAACCAGGGCATCTCGATTTTGCAGGGTCCGCAGTAAGTTGCCCAGAAATTGAGAAGAACGGCCTTGCCGCGAAGATCGGAGAGCTTGAGGCTCTTGCCGTCGAGGGTTTGAAGATCGAAATCGGGAGCCAGGTTGCCGATGAGTTGTCCCTTGCCGGGAGAGTTGGCGCGGTTTTGCCGAGCCATGCGAACTCCAGCAAATAACATGGCCGCGACGATGGCGGCGATGAAGAAGAGAACTAGGGGATTTCTTTTCACTGATGACCTCAGCGGCTAAAGCCGCGTTCAAACGAATATTGTTACCGCAGCGCTGAAGCGCTACGCCAACCAAACCCTCGTGCGACTCTGCGCGCACTGAAATGCTTTGCTCCCAAAAAACCTCCGCCACGGAGGGTGCTCCTGGATTCTGCGCCGGGAGATGGGGCAAGCCCCGTCTCTACTAGAAATCTGAGATGCTCCCCTCAGAGAGCGAAGCGATTTAAGAACGAAAAATAGCGGGAGATTAGCGTGAAGTGATTCGTCACTAGCAGAATCCCCAATACGATCAACAAGCCTCCGCTGGCTACTTCCACGGCGTGCATGTGGAATTTGAAACGGTTATAGAACTTTAGAAAACGCTCGATGCCGAGAGAAGTCAGCAAAAAAGGCACAGCCAATCCGGCAGAGTAGATGGCTAGAAGAAAAATGCCTTTCCAGACTGTGTCTTGCGTGGCGGCGAAGCCCAGCACGACGGCTAGAATCGGGCCGACGCAGGGCGTCCATCCAAAGGCGAAGGCGAATCCGATTACGAATGCTCCCCAGGCGGATGAGCTGCCTTTGAGGCCATGCAGGCGCGTGTCGGCTAGCAGCCACTTGATCTGAAAGAGGCCGGTGAGGTGAAGGCCGAAGAGGATGATGACTACTCCGGCAACTCGGGCTAGCAGAGATTTGTATTGCGCCAGGATTTGACCGACTTCTGTCGAGATCGCGCCTAGTGTGATGAAGACGATGCTGAAGCCGATGATGAAGGCGGCGGAGTTGAGCATCACCTTGCGGAAGAGTTGGCCTTCTTTCATTTTCAGTTGTTCGACGCCGACGCCGGAGATTAAAGAGACGTATCCGGGCACGAGCGGGAGCACGCAGGGCGACAGGAAGGAGATTAATCCTGCGACGAAGGCGGCGAGCGGTAAGGGCAAACCCGTCATATTTCTCTATTGTAGCGAGCGGGGTGCGGTTTGCACTTGCCTAGTCCGCAGACCCGACGCGAGGGAGGTTTGTAGTTTGGCACTGCTAGCAAGTGCATAAGTCTTTCCCACTTCGCCTGCGCTCAGGGTCAGGTGACACTCGATAATTAGACGGTCCACTTCTACAGATGTTGCATAGGGCTGAATTGTTACATCGTTTCTGCGGGCCGGGCGGGCGCTCCATTGGCAACTTCTCATCGCGGCGCGGTTTTTTGTGGATGCTTCGCGGTGTGGGAATCTTCGGGAGGGGTAGCGGGTGTGGCTGGCGGCTCGATCTCGGTCGGAGCCTCGGCCAAGGCTTTCTTGATAAATCCTGGGGGGACGATGGCCGTCAGAATCGCGCGGTCTCCAGCCTGTTCGACTTTGAGGCTGTTGAAGAAGGTTTTTACGTCCGCGTCTGTGCCTTGCGTGCCCACGCTACCTTCGGCCGCGTGAAAGATGCTGAGAAATGCGGCGGTCTTTTCGGTGATGGCTTGTGCGTCGGTGTCGGTGTCGGTGAAGGCTTCCGCGCGCAGGTGCAGAGCGCGAAGATAACGCGCGGAAATCACGGCTACCGCAGGTTTTGGAAACAAGAAGCTCCAGCTGCCGAAGCCGCCGAAGGAACTTATCTCGGGCCGCACGCGCAGAATCGCGAAGGACAGGCTGGCTAGTGGAACTTTTCTATAGAAGCGGCGTAGCAGCCAGGGTCCTCCGAAAGGCGAGGCCAGTTTGCGGGAGCGATCGAGTATGCCGCGAATCACGTCGGGATTAGGATGATTTGAAACTGCCACGCTGTCGTAGGAAAGAATCGCTACGCGGACGGTGCGGCCTTCGAGGGGAATGTTATAGATCTCGAATCCGCGGTAGTCGTCAATTGAAGAGGAGAGCTTCTTGAGATATGCGGTGAGACGGCTGGAATCGATTTGGCCGACAAAGATCTCGGAGAAGCGCGGCTCGGACGCTGCTTCGGCGGGTCCTCCACCCCAGCTTTGGGGATAGTGAACGGCGAAGGCGGCCTTGTCGAGATCGCGCTCGAATTGAAAGCCTGTCTCTTCGACAAATTTCTGGTATTCGGGCTCGCGCGAAACTTGCGGGAGTTGGCCGGCGGCGTTGAAGGTGCGAATCAGCCCAAGATTAATGTAGAAGAACCCGTCGGCGCCAGGGAGCAGGCGGGCCGCTTCCGGCGGAGCCTGTTTGCGCAGGGTGATGATCAAGGCGATTGCCGCCACAATCAGCAAAACGGCCAGGGGGATGGGGAGGCGTCGTCGAAAGCGCATCGAAGTTGGGGGATGGTCGGCCCATCCTCCGGTGAGCGGGAGGGTGAGCCTGCTAATGATAGCACCGGGTGGGAGCTGAGATTTGGATCGCGCTTGTCGCTGTAAATTCCGCCCTGAGCTCGTCATGCGAATTCCCGCAGGCGCTGAGGAATGGTTCAATCGGGTATGGGTCCTTCGACTTCGCAGCATCGCTTGCCTTCGGCGATCGATGCTGCTGCGCTCAGGATGACAGTTGTGTGTCCAGGGTATGCGTCCGGCCTTGGCTGGGATCGGTTGCGGTTGCAGGTGAATTGTCCTTGTGATAACTTAAATAATTGTCCCGGACTTCAGGAAGGGATCAGGGAAGTATTGTGCCCGAAGGGACTTGCTTCCACCTGCTGGCGTAGCTCAGTCGGTAGAGCACCTGATTTGTAATCAGGGGGTCGGGGGTTCAAATCCCTTCGCCAGCTCCAGAAAAACGAATTCGGAAACAGAAGAGGTTTACGCGGCAACGTGCACGGGCGACGCAGCTTTAAGAGCACTGCAGTTCAGGGCACTGCAATTTAAGGCACTCCATCAGATAATTTTCCGGCGAGTGTAGTTGTCAGGCGGGAGTTCTCGCATTCAGTTTTCCCGAGCTGAGAAATGTTGGGCAGTGTTGGTGCGGGTTTTTGCGTGGCCGGGTGGTGTTTTCGATTTGCACAGGTGGGTGAGTGGTTAAAGCCAACAGACTGTAAATCTGTCCCTCTCAGGAGGTACGGAGGTTCGAATCCTCCCCTGTGCACCAGAGTGATGAGAGAAGTGGCGAGCTTCAGTGGCTGACGAGCCTGGAGCGGTTTTAGAAGTAGAAGTGATGGTCGAGTATTTTGACGGTCGAGTGTTTTGACGATCAAAAAGAAGTTCGTGCTGGCCTTGATCGCGTATGCGGTGCTTGGCGTTTTAGCCTGGACCACGTTGTCGGCTGAGCCGATTCGAGTCTTTGATTCGAACGTGAATTTGCGCGGCGCGACGCTGGTGATTTTGGGGCTGTTCGCTTTTCGCGCAACGCTTTATTTTTGGCGAACTCGGATCGAGGAAGAGCGAGAGCGCGAAGCCGGCGAATTAAAGAGTTAGAAGTCTCGGGCGAATGCAGGGAAAAGCAGGTCCTTCGCTTCGCTCAGGATGACAAGTAGATTTTGATTACAAAATAGATTTTAGGCGAGCCGATGTAGCTCAGTTGGTAGAGCACTCCCTTGGTAAGGGAGAGGTCATCAGTTCAATCCTGATCATCGGCTCCATAAGGTTTTGGATAGGGTGTGATGAAGACGCGGCGAGCCGCGTCTCTACGAGGGATTCGGTAGAGGGCGGGAGTAACTCAGTGGTAGAGTCACAGCCTTCCAAGCTGTTGGTCGCGGGTTCGATCCCCGTCTCCCGCTCCAGAGATTGATGGTGCGTTTGGAATTTGGTGTTTCGGATAGAACGGTGAATGGAGCGGTGACCGGTGGTTTTTGAGCAAGGCGTCATCAAGGTCGAGAAAGAGCAAGAGGTCGGCGACCTGAAAGCGGCAATTGAAAAATCGTTTGGGGTCGAGCGGGTCACGAAGTATTTGAAAGCGCTCGACAGCCGCGGGATTCGAGTCCGGAATCTGGATGCGGTCTTTGCAGGAGACGTGATCGACGCGGGCGCTGGCAACAAGGCGGGAACGGCGCGGGTTTTGTATCAATCGCTGCCGATTTCGGATCAGGCGCAGGTACGGGAGTTTTATCTCTCGAAGGTGGAAGAGGTTGAGCCGGCGCTACGGGCAAAGTTTCACAAGCTGTATCAGTACTACTGAGTGGATCTCAGGACGACGGTTGATTTGCGAAACAGCCGGCGGCAGGCCGGCGCGACAAAAAGGACGAGAGCAAAATGGCGAAAGAAAAGTTTGATCGGAATAAGCCGCACTGCAATGTAGGGACGATTGGTCACATCGACCACGGCAAGACTACGTTGACGGCGGCGATCACGAAGGTATTGGCGAAGCATAATCCGAAGAACACGTTTCGGTCGTTTGATTCGATCGATAACGCTCCGGAAGAAAAGGCGCGCGGAATCACGATTGCCACCGCACACGTGGAGTACGAGACGGCGAACCGGCACTATGCGCACGTCGATTGTCCGGGGCACGCCGATTACATCAAGAACATGATCACGGGCGCGGCGCAGATGGATGGTGGCATTCTGGTCGTGGCTGCAACCGATGGTCCGATGCCGCAGACGCGCGAGCATGTGTTGCTGGCGCGGCAGGTCGGCGTTCCGTATCTGGTGGTCGCGCTGAATAAGTGCGATGCCGTGGACGATCCCGAACTGCTCGAATTGGTCGAACTCGAAGTCCGCGAACTGTTGAAGTCGTATCAGTTTCCTGGCGACGATGTGCCAGTGATTCGTGTTTCGGCGCTGGGCGCGTTGAATGGCGAAGAGAAGTGGGAGAAGCAGATTGACGCTTTGATGGATGCGGTCGACAAGAGCATTCCGCAGCCGGCGCGCGATTTGGATAAGCCGTTCCTGATGCCGATTGAAGATATTTTTTCGATTCAGGGACGCGGCACGGTTGTGACGGGCCGGATTGAGCGTGGCAAGGTGAAGGTGGGCGAGGAGTCGGAGATTGTGGGCTTCCGCGAGACGCGCAAGACGGTGGTAACCGGCGTCGAAATGTTCAAGAAGCAATTAGACGAAGGCATGGCCGGAGACAACGCTGGATTGCTGCTGCGCGGCATTGCGAAGGAAGATGTCGAGCGCGGCATGGTGCTGGCAAAGGGCGGATCGATTACTCCGCACACCAAGTTCAAGGCGGAAGTTTACATCTTGACGAAAGAAGAAGGCGGTCGGCATACGCCGTTCTTCAAGGGATATCGTCCGCAGTTTTATTTGCGAACGACGGACGTGACGGGGATTGCGGAGTTGCCGGCGGGCACGGAGATGGTGATGCCGGGAGACAACGTGAGCCTGGTGATCGAGCTGATCACGCCGGTGGCGATGGAAAAAGGCTTGCGCTTCGCAATCCGCGAAGGCGGGCACACGGTGGGAGCAGGCACGATTGCGGAGATTGTGGCGTAGAAAAAACTGTGTGGTGGCGGAGCTTTGCTCCGCTGGGACGGGGCTTAGCCCCGTCACCACACGAGTAAAATCAAGTGCTGGTTTAGGGAGTGGGCAATGCGCGAAATTATCACGTTGCAATGTGGGGACTGCAAAGAGCGGAACTATTCGAAGACGAAGAACCGCAAAACGACGCCGGATCGTCTGGAACTGAAGAAGTTCTGCAACCGGTGCCGCAAGCACACGCCGCATAAAGAAGTTAAATAAAGTTGTAATTGGCGATTGGTAATTTGTAATTGAAAACCCCAGAAACATTTACCTTAAGTCAGCGGGGTTTCAAATTACCGATTACAAATTACAAAATTACCAATTGGCTTTAGGGGCGTAAGCTCAACGGTTAAACTGTCGGTCTCCAAAACCGAACTTGGGGGTTCGAATCCCTCCGCCCCTGCCAGAATTTAGGGTAAAGGTTGAGGCCCGAGAGGGAGCAGTCGAGGAAAGCGGGAAGGTATGGCGACAGCAATGGCGGAACAGAACGCGGTTGTAACCAGTCTGCGGTCATGGCCGGAGCGGATCAGGACTTTTTATCACGACGTGCGTACTGAGATGAAGAAAGTCACGTCTCCGACGCTCAAGGAAGTGCAGGCAACGACGACGGTGGTCATCATTACTGTGTTTCTGTTTGCGTTGTATTTCTTCGTGGTTGATTACGCGATCAGCAATACGCTGGAGCGTGGTTTGCGTTATTTCTCGCACCATTAGGCTGCGGGCGAAAGAAGCGATTGAATGCCGGATACGGACAATAAAGAGAAGAGCGAAAGCGTGGTGGCGGGCGTGAGCTCAGAAGTTGCGAGCCAGTCGACACCTGTGGAAGCCGTTTCGGGCCGCGAGCCTGCGCGCAATCCGAATATGAAGTGGTACATCATCCACGCCTATTCGGGATTCGAACGCAAGGTGCGGGAGTCGCTGGAATCGCGGGTGCAGGCTTTCGGATTGCAGAACAAAATCGGCAAGGTGCTGATTCCGACTGAGTCGGTGACGGAAGTTCGCGGCGGAAAGAAGTACACTTCGGAGCGCATGTTCTATCCCGGCTATGTGCTGGTGGAAATGGACATGGACGATCACGTCTGGCATGTGGTGAAGTCGACGCCGCGGGTGACGGGATTTGTGGGCACGGGGCAGCAGCCGACTCCGCTGTCAGAAGAAGAAGTGAATCACATTGTTTATAAGGTTGCGGACAGCCGGGAGAAGCCGAAGCTCAAGGTCAAGTTTGAGAAGGGCGAGACGGTGCGAATTGGCGAGGGTCCGTTCGCTACGTTTACAGGCATTGTCGACGATGTGAACGAGGATCGCGAGACTTTGAAAGTGATGGTCACGATTTTCGGTCGGTCGACTCCGGTGGAGTTGGAGTTTGGGCAAGTCGAAAAAGTTGCATAGTGCAAAGAGTTTGAACGACAGAGGAACACAGGGGAAACCCTACAAGCGCTGAGCCAAAAATCCTAGACTTGGCGTTGAAGATTATTAAGGTACTGGAAAGGCATCATGGCTAAGAAAGCTACAGGATCGGTAAAGTTGCAGATTGCGGCGGGCAAGGCTACGCCGGCGCCTCCGGTTGGTCCCGCGCTGGGACAGGCGCAGGTCAACATCATGGAGTTCTGCAAGCAGTTCAACGCTCGTACTTCGCAAAAAGAACTCGAAGGCTTGATTGTTCCGGTTGTGATTACGGTTTACAGCGACCGCACGTTTACCTTTATTACGAAGACTCCTCCGGCGTCGGTGTTGCTGAAGCGCGCAGCTGGGATTGCCAAGGGATCGGGCGCTCCTAATAAAGATAAAGTTGGCAAAGTGACGCTGAAGCAGGTTGAGGATATTGCTAAGCAGAAGATGCCGGATCTCAATGCGGCTTCGGTGGATGCTGCGATCAAGAGCGTCCGCGGCACGGCGCGGTCGATGGGGATTGAAGTGGTTGGGTAGAATTTGTGGGCGGAGATTTGCTCCGCTTGGACGGGCGACTCGCCCGTCCCCACACCTGGAGTAGTTGTTGTCGAAAATACTACGGCGTTTCGGAACAAAGAAGCGCGGTGGGAGACTGAGGTGAGTATGAAGAAATCGGGAAAGAATATTGAGAAGGCGCGGAAGGCAGTTGAGGCGCGTCCTTACACGCTGCAGGAAGCGGTTCCACTTCTGCAGAAAGTGAAATTCGCAAAATTCGACGAGACGGTTGAGGTGACGCTGCGGCTGGGCGTCGATCCGAAGCATGCCGATCAGATGGTGCGAGGCACAGTGGTGCTTCCGCATGGATTGGGCAAGTCGAAAAAAGTTCTGGTGATCGCGAGCGGCGAAAAGGTTCGCGAGGCCGAAGCGGCGGGCGCGGATTTTGTTGGCGGCGAAGATATGGTCGAGAAGATCACAAAGGAAAACTGGACCGACTTCGACGCGCTGATTGCTACTCCCGACATGATGAAATCGGTTGGCCGTCTGGGTAAGGTGCTGGGGCCGAAGGGTCTGATGCCGAATCCGAAGACGGGCACAGTCACGATGGATGTGGCTAAGGCGGTGCAGGAAGTGAAGGCCGGCAAGGTCGAGTTCCGCACGGATAAGACGGCGCTGGTGCATGTTCCGGTAGGAAAGATTTCTTTTACGCCCGACAAGCTGATCGACAATGCGACCACACTGATTACGAGTGTGATCAAGGCGAAGCCTTCGGTTGCGAAGGGCAAGTACATCAAGGCCTGCTATCTGAGTTCGAGCATGGGGCCGGGGATTTCGCTGGACACGACTCCGATTGAGGTTGCGTCTAAGGCATAGTTTTCTGCCGGGTTTTGCCCGGCGGACGGGCGAGTCGCCCGTCGCTTCACAAGATCTTTTGAAGGGGTTTATTTATGGCGGTAACTCGAGCTAAGAAAGTTGCGGCGGTTGAGAAGCTGGGCGGTGAGCTGAAGAATGCTTCGAGCATGATCGTGGCCACCTACTCCAAGCTGACGGTGACGCAGGATTTCGAATTGCGCAAGGCGCTGCGTCCGACCGGAGCGAAGTATCGCGTAGTGAAGAATACTTTGGCGGAGCGCGCCGGCAAGGGCACGAAGGTTGAGAAGGCGCTGACCAATCTTCAGGGCGTGACTTCGATTGCGTACACAGAGGGCGATCCGGTAGCGCTGGCGAAGGCGCTGTCGAAGTATGCCAAGGATAATCCTGAATTCAGCTTCAAGGCTGGTCTGGTCGAAGGGCGCGTGATTACGGTCAAGGAGATCGAATCGCTGGCGACCATGCCGTCGAAGGAAGAACTCTATTCGAAGTTGCTGTTCCTCCTGAATGCTCCGTCGCAGCGTCTGGTTACAGCGATGAATGCAGTGGGACGAAATCTGGCTGTGGTGGTTGGCCAGGGCGTGGAGCAGAAGAAGTTCAAAGAGGCGTAGGCCTCACAAAAGTTCTGGGCAGCGAATGCTGCTCGAAAAAAGATTTAGTTATCGCGAGGCGAGGGGTGGCGCGGTCTGAAATTCGAGCGTTGTCTGGCGCTGGAATAGAGGATCTGTCGCACTGGAAACCTGGCCGGGTGATGGCGAAATCGTAAATCTTACATAAAGCGGAGAGATTCACATGGCGGATCTACAGCAGTTGGAAGAGTCGATTGTTGGCCTGTCGTTGCTGGAAGCGGCAGAGCTGGTGAAGAAACTAGAATCACGTTTGGGCGTTTCGGCGGCGGCAGCGGCTCCCGTAATGGTGGCTGGCGGCGGCGCGGCGGGCGCGGCAGCTCCGGCTGAGGAAAAGACCGAGTTCACGGTCGTCCTGAAAGAAGTTGGAGCCAATAAGATCAATGTAATCAAGGCCGTACGCGAAGTTACCAGCCTTGGCCTGAAAGAGGCGAAGGACTTGGTTGACGGTGCTCCCAAGAGCATCAAAGAAGGTGTCTCGAAGGACGAAGCCGAGACAATTAAGAAGAAGTTCACCGAAGCCGGAGCAGTGGTCGAAGTTAAATAATTTTGGCAGTGCGGGACGGATCTTCTCGATCCGGGGATGCGGATTGAAGTAGCGAGCTGGAGCGAGGAGCCGTCCCGCCTGCAATTATTTGACCGAACCACTAGCTGAATCCTTTGAGCGGTGTTAATATCTAATAAATAACCCGCTTACCCTGGCTTCACTGTGAGGCGACAGCGACCCGCATCCTCCTAATAATCCCAGGAAGCGGAATTGGGTCGCTGGAATGAAAGTATGGCAGCCGGTCCCGCGGGCGGCGGGACGGAACAGGCCTTTGAACTGGCGTGGAATATTAAAAGTTATTCAAGAGTAAGCGTCGAACGTGGCGCCCGCGGACAAGCATGTCCTCGCGGGAGCCTCTGTCTTTTTTCCGCGTATACCGCTCGCTAGCAGGTTTTTAGCGCGATTTTTGCGCTCATTCCGCTTGTTACTGCAGTGCTTGTAACGCAGCCCCGGGCTGCCTGAAAGCAGGAGTTCCTGAGAATGGCAAAACACAATATTCACCGCAAGCGTTTCGATTTTTCCAAGATTCCAGCAACCATCCAGATCCCGAACCTGATCGAGGTTCAGAAGCGTTCGTACGATCGCTTCCTGCAGATGGACAAACTGCCCAGCGAGCGCGAAGACGGCGGCCTGCAGGCGGTATTTCAGTCGGTGTTTCCGATTACCGACTTCCGCAATGTGTCGCAGCTCGAGTTTGTTGACTTCTCGATCGGCAACTGGGAATGCAAGTGCGGTCACCTGAAAGGGCTGCATCACTTGCGCACAACTTGTAAGAACTGCGGATCGACGGTGATTACAGACCCGTTTCATCCGGGCGATGTTCTGTGCCACAAGTGCGGTACGTACAACGCGAATACTCCCGACTTCTGCAACAAGTGCGGCGACCCGGTCGGATTGCAGCTGAAGTATGACGTGGCGGAGTGCGAAGAGCGCGGCATGACTTATTCCGCGCCGCTTAAGGTCACGATGCGGCTGACGATCTGGGATAAGGATGAGGCGGGCAATCGCTCAATCCGCGACATTAAGGAGCAGGAAGTTTTCTTTGGCGATGTTCCGCTGATGACGCAGAACGGCACGTTCATTATTAATGGAACGGAGCGCGTCATCGTCAGCCAGTTGCACCGCTCGCCTGGCGTGTTCTTCGAGACGGCGGCGAATCGCACTTACTTCCTGGGAAAGATTATTCCCTATCGCGGTTCGTGGGTTGAGTTCGAATACGACCAGAAGAACGTTCTCTACGTCCGCATCGATCGCAAGCGCAAGTTCCTGGGCACGATTTTCCTGCGCGCGCTTGGGCTGCGTTCCAGCGAAGATATTCTGAAAACTTTCTACACCACGGATCGTTTGATTGTCCGCGACAAGAAATTGTTCTGGACGTTGGATCCGGCGAGCGACAAGGCGACGAACCTGATCGGCATGAAGCTGGCGCACAGCATCAAGTCGAAATCGGGCGATGAAGTTGCGCATTCGGGGCGCAAGATCAGCACCGCGATTCTGAAGGACATTCAGAAGGCGAAGATCAGCGAGATCGAAATTGATATGACCGATCTCGAAGGCGCTTGGGCGGCGAGCGATATCGTCGACACCACGACCGGCGAAGTGTTGCTCGAGGCGAACTCTGAAATCACGGCCGACAAGGTTTCGAAGATTCTGGAATCAGGTGTGGTCGAGTTGAGCGTGTTCTTCCCGGAGCGCGACGACGTGGGCACGGTGATCAGTCAGACGCTGCGGCGCGATTCGGTCGTCAGTCCGTCGGAAGCTTTGATTGAAATTTACCGCAAGCTGCGGCCAGGCGATCCGCCGACACTGGATACGGCGACAGCATTGTTTCAGGGCATGTTCTTCGACCCACGCAAATACGATTTCTCGCGTGTGGGCCGACTGAAGTTCAACATCAAGTTGTTCGAAAACCAGGAAGCGACGAGCCTGGAACAGCGGACGCTGGATCCGAACGATTTTTACGCGACGATCAAGTACCTGCTCAAGCTGCGTAAGAACATCGGCGCGGTGGATGACATCGATCACCTGGGCAATCGCCGCGTACGCGCAGTTGGCGAGTTGCTTGAGAATCAATTCCGAATCGGCTTGGTCCGCATGGAACGCGCCATCAAGGAAAAGATGAGCGTGTACCAGGAAATGTCTACGGCGATGCCGCACGATCTGGTGAACGCGAAGCCGGTAATGGCGGCGATCCGCGAATTCTTTGGATCATCACAGTTGTCGCAGTTCATGGATCAGACGAATCCGTTGTCGGAAATCACGCACAAGCGGCGTCTATCGGCCCTAGGGCCGGGCGGATTGTCACGTGAACGCGCTGGATTCGAAGTCCGCGACGTTCACCCGACGCACTACGGGCGCATTTGTCCGATTGAAACGCCCGAAGGTCCGAACATTGGACTGATCTCGTCGTTGAGCTGCTTTGCGCGTATCAATGACTACGGCTTTATCGAGTCTCCGTATCGCAAGGTAAAGAATGCGCGTGTGGTGGACTATGTCATTGTCGTCAACGCCGGCGACAGCACGTTCAAAGTCGGCGACTATGCCGAAAAGAGCGAGATGGAGAAGGTCAACGCCGATCTCAAGGAGCGAAAGAAGAAGCTGGTTGAGATCGAGCCCTTCTCCTTCTACCTATCGGCTTGGGAAGAAGACCGTCACACCATTGCGCAGGCCAACATCGAACTCGACGACAAAGGCAAGATTGCTGGCGAACTGGTTAACGCTCGCAAGGCTGGTAACTTTGTTCTCGTGAATCGGGATGAAGTCGATTATGTCGACGTCAGTCCGAAGCAACTCGTTTCGGTTGCGGCATCACTTGTACCGTTCCTCGAGCACGACGATGCGAACCGCGCTTTGATGGGCGCGAACATGCAGCGTCAGTCAGTTCCGCTGTTGCGTGCACAGGCTCCCATTGTGGGAACAGGGATGGAAGGCGTTACGGCGCGAGATTCGGGCGCAGTGATTCTGGCAAAGCGTAACGGAATCATCGATTCGGTCGATTCCGAACGCATTATTGTCCGGGTTGAAGGCGAGCATCATCCGATGCAGCTTTCGCGTGAAGTGGGCAGCGACATTTATCAGCTCACGAAGTTCAAGCGCTCAAACCAGAACACCTGCATCAACCAGAAGCCGATCGTCAAAAAGGGTCAGCGGGTGGTGAAGGGGCAGGTTATCGCCGACGGTCCTTGCACGGACTTTGGCGAGCTGGCGCTCGGACGCAACGTGCTGGTCGCGTTCATGCCATGGCGCGGCTACAACTTCGAGGACGCGATTCTCGTCTCGGAAAAAATGGTGAAGGAGGATTACTACACCTCCGTCCACATCGAAGAGTTCGAACTCGAGGCGCGCGACACGAAGCTTGGTCCTGAGGAAGTGACGCGTGACATTCCAAACGTCAGCGAATCGACGCTGCGCAATCTGGACGAGGCGGGCGTGATCCGCATCGGCGCTGGGATCAAGCAGGGAGACATCATCGTTGGCAAAGTTACGCCGAAGGGTGAGACTCAGCTGACTCCGGAAGAAAAGCTGTTGCGTGCGATCTTCGGCGAAAAGGCCGGGGATGTACGCGACGCTTCGCTCTACTGTCCGCCAGGAATTGAAGGCATTGTGGTGGATGTGAAGATCTTCTCGCGCAAGGGTCAAGAGAAGGACGAGCGCGCCAAGACGATTGAAGGCAACCAGATCGCGAAGCTCGAGAAGAACCTTTCGGACGAGATCCGAATTCTGACTGATGAGCGTTTGAAACGGTTGGAAGGTCTGTTGGGCGGCAAGGAAGTGCAGGCAGATCTGCACGACGAGCGCACCAACAAGCGCTTGCTGACCAAGGACGCGATTCTGGATCGCGACACGATCGAGCGCATTTCAACTCGCAATTTGAAGCGGATCAAGTACGCCGATAAGGATCCACGGGTAAACGAGCAGATCGACGAGATCGAAGAGATGACCTCGCGTCAGATCGACGTGCTCAAAAAGATCGTCAACGAGAAGAAAGACAAGCTGACCAAAGGCGATGAACTGCCGCCGGGCGTGATCAAGCTGGTGAAGGTTTATATCGCTATGAAGCGCAAGCTAAGCGTTGGCGACAAGATGGCCGGACGCCACGGTAACAAAGGCGTGATCGCGCGCATTCTACCGGAAGAGGACATGCCGTATCTCGAAGACGGAACGCCTGTTGAGATCGTCCTGAACCCGCTCGGCGTACCTAGCCGTATGAATGTGGGACAGATTCTTGAAACCCATCTCGGATGGGCAGGTCACGAACTGGGTCAGAAGATCACGGAGCTTCTGAAGCAAAACACTCGCTCGGAAGCGATCCGCCGCGATCTTAAAGCCTTGTTCAAAGACACTGTGCTTGCGGACACGATCGGCGACATGAGTGAAGATGAGCTTGAGGCCGTGGCTCCGACGTTGAAGAAGGGCGTGTTCATGGGATCGGCCGTATTTGACGGCGCTCGTGAGACGGAAATCAAGGCGCTGCTTTCGAGTGCTGGATTGCCTACATCGGGCAAGACCAGTCTGCGCGACGGCATGACGGGCGAGATTTTCGAACAGCCAGTCACAGTCGGCTACATCTACATGTTGAAGCTGTCGCACCTGGTGGACGACAAGATTCACGCGCGTTCCATCGGGCCGTACTCGCTGATCACGCAGCAGCCGCTGGGTGGCAAGGCGCAGTTCGGAGGTCAGCGCTTCGGAGAAATGGAAGTCTGGGCTCTCGAAGCATACGGCGCGGCGTTCATCCTGCAAGAATTGCTGACGGCGAAGTCGGACGACGTTTACGGGCGCACCAAAATCTACGAGGCCATTGTCAAAGGAGAGGCCGCGATGGAGCCGGGCGTACCGGAGTCGTTCAACGTGCTGATTCGTGAGTTGCAGGCACTCTGTCTGGATGTTGAGCTGATCAAGATCACAGAGAAGAAGCCGGTGGCGGTAGCTGCAGATTAAGGGTAGTTCTCAGTGGCTGGTGGTCAGTTGCCAGTGAACCTTCTGGCCGACCACAGCCGCTGGTCACGCACTAATACTTTGAAGATTTGGCTTTGAAGATTTAAGAGAACGTTTCGCAGGGCTAAGGCTCTCAGTCGCTGCGGAACACAAAAAACTGGCAACCGGCTACTGATCACTAGCCACTGCCTCTGAGAGCAGGAAAGCGGAGGAACATGTTTCGTTCGAGCCCGTTCGATATGGCAAATCCCGTGGCTGATTTCGATGCCATTCGCATCAGCCTGGCGTCCCCAGAAAAAATCCGGAGCTGGTCTCATGGTGAAGTGACCAAGCCGGAAACTATCAACTACCGCACTTTTAAGCCAGAGCGCGATGGCTTGTTCTGCGCGCGAATTTTCGGCCCGGTTACGGATTGGGAATGTCTCTGCGGCAAGTACAAGCGGATGAAGCATCGCGGAGTGATCTGCGACAAGTGTGGCGTGGAAGTCACTTTGTCGAAGGTTCGCCGCGAACGCCTCGGCCACATCGAACTGGCGTCACCTTGTTCGCACGTGTGGTTCTTCAAAGGACTGCCCAGCCGCATCGGGCATCTGCTCGATATTTCTTTGCGCGATCTGGAAGCAATTCTTTACTTTGAAGCTTATGTGGTCGTCGATCCCGGCGACTCTCCGGTAAAAGAGCGCGAAGTTATCAAAGACGAAGCGAAGTACCGCGAACTCGACCAGCAATATCGCCCTGCCGGCTTCAAGGCGATGATGGGCGCGGAAGCGATCAAGGAACTTCTGAAGCGCATTGAAGTTGATGGATTGTCCGTCGAACTGCGCGAGAAGATGAAGCATGAAACCTCGCTGCAGAAGCGTCTCAAGTACGCCAAGCGGCTGAAGGTTGTCGAGGCTTTCCGCAAGAGCGGTAACAAGCCGCAGTGGATGATTCTGGATGTGCTGCCGGTGATTCCACCGGAGCTGCGTCCGCTGGTTCCATTGGATGGCGGGCGCTTTGCCACCTCCGATCTGAACGATCTTTATCGCCGGGTCATCAACCGCAACAACCGGTTGAAGAAGCTGATGGATTTGCACGCTCCTGAAGTCATCGTGCGCAATGAAAAGCGCATGCTGCAGGAGGCTGTCGACGCGCTGTTTGATAACGGACGCCGTGGGCGTGTTTTGCGCGGCGCCAACAACCGGCCCCTGAAGTCGCTCTCCGATACGTTAAAGGGCAAGCAGGGACGCTTCCGTCAGAACTTGCTGGGCAAGCGCGTGGACTACTCGGGACGTTCGGTTATTGTTGTCGGTCCCGAACTCAAGCTGCACCAGTGCGGATTGCCGAAGAAGATGGCGCTCGAATTGTTCAAGCCATTTATCTATCATCGTTTGGAGCAGACGGGAAACTGCACCACTATTAAGCAAGCAAAAGAAATGGTGGAGCAGCAGGACCCGATCGTGTGGGACATTCTGGAAGAGGTCATCAAAGACCATCCGGTGATGTTGAACCGTGCTCCAACGCTCCATCGCCTGGGTATTCAGGCATTCGAGCCGGTGCTGGTGGAAGGTAAGGCGATCAAGATCCACCCGCTGGTTTGCACGGCATTCAACGCGGACTTCGACGGCGACCAGATGGCAGTGCACATTCCGTTGTCGCCTGAGGCGCAGGTGGAAGCCAGCGTTCTGATGCTGTCGTCGCATAACATTCTGTCGCCGGCGTCAGGTCAGCCGATTACAGTGCCCACGCAGGACATGGTGCTTGGTCTTTACTACCTTACGAAAGCGAAGCCGGGCGCGAAAGGCGAAGGCCGTTCGTTCGCCAACATCGATGAAGTCGTGCTCGCGCTCGAGATGGGCGAAGTGGAGACGCTCACTCCGATTCGTCTGCGTTATAGCGGCGAAGTCATCGACCTGACCCAGGCTTATGACGATCAGGATGTGAACCATACTGAACCGATCAACATGACACGTGAGTACCTGAACACGACCGTGGGACGAGCAATTTTGAATGACCACTTGCCCAAGGCAGTGATCGGCGCGAATGTGGCGATGCCTTACATCAACGGGCTTCTGAAGAAGAAGGGCATTGGACAGCTGGTGAATTATTGCTACCTGCGGTTCGGGCTCGAAGTCACAGTCAAGATGCTGGACGAAATCAAGTCGCTGGGCTTCAAGTACGCCACGCGCGCTGGGTTGTCGATCGGCATCGACGACATGGTCATTCCGGACAACAAGAAGACCCTGGTGAAGGACGCCGACAAACTCGTCATTGCGGTGCAGCAGCAATATCTGGACGGCGCCATTACCAACGGCGAACGCTACAACAAGGTCATCGAAATCTGGTCGGCCATCACGGAAAAAGTTGCCGATGAAATGTTTGGCCAGATGCAGCGTCGCGACAAAGAGGGCGAACTAAACCCGATTTACGTCATGGCTGACTCTGGCGCTCGCGGATCAAAACAGCAGATTCGTCAGCTCTCCGGAATGCGCGGACTGATGGCGAAGCCGACGGGCGAAATCATCGAGACGCCGATCACGGCCAACTTCCGTGAAGGTTTGACGGTGCTCGAATACTTCATCTCGACACACGGCGCTCGTAAGGGCTTGGCTGATACGGCGTTGAAGACCGCCGACTCGGGTTACCTGACACGGCGTCTGGTTGACGTGGCGCAGGACGTGATCATCAGCGAATACGACTGCGGCACCGTGGACGGAATTTTCGTCTCCGGTATCGTTGAAGCGGGTGAGATTATCGAGCCGTTGCGCGACCGTATTGTGGGCCGCGTGTCGCTTGAGAAGATCAAAGATTACGAAGGTCAGGTTGTGGTCGACATTAACCAGGAAATCACCGAAGATCTGGCAGGCTCGATTCAGGCTGCCGGTATTGAGCGAGTGAAGATTCGCTCGGTGCTTACCTGCGAATCGAAACGCGGAGTTTGCGTCATGTGCTATGGACGCAACCTCGCATCCGGGCGTCTGGTCGAACTCGGCGAAGCTACCGGCGTCATCGCGGCGCAGTCTATCGGCGAACCTGGAACGCAGCTCACAATGCGCACCTTCCACATCGGAGGTACCGCGTCGCGAGTTTCGGAACAGTCACGCCTCGATGCCAAGAGCAACGGCTCCGTGCGCTTCATCAACTTGCAGACTGTGAAATCCAAGACTGGCGATTTGGTGGTGATGAATCGCCAGGGTTCGATTGCAGTGGTGGATGAAAAGGGCCGCGAACGTGAGCGCTACGCAGTTGTATATGGCGCCAAGGTCAAGGTCACTGACGGTGGTCCGGTTGCACTCGGCGAAGCGCTTGTCGAGTGGGATCCTTACACTTTTGCCATCCTCACCGAAATCGGCGGAACGGCGCAGTTTAAGGATCTGCAGGAAGGGATCACGCTGCACGAAGAAGTCGACGAAGTCACGGGTCTGTCGCGTCATGTGGTGGCGGATTCGCCCGACGAGAAGCGCCAGCCGGCAATCGTAATCAAGGGCAAGGCGAGCAAGCGCTACCTGATGCCGTCGCGTGCTCACCTCATGGTGCAGGACGGCGACACGGTTTATCCGGGTGACGTGCTGGCCAAGATTCCGCGCGAAACAACGAAGACCAAGGACATCACAGGCGGTCTGCCGCGTGTGGTTGAATTGTTCGAGGCTCGTAAGCCACGCGAGACTGCTGTCATCAGCGAAATCGACGGCACTGTTCGCTTCGGCGAAGTGGCCAAGGGACAGCGCAAACTCTACGTGGCAGCCGATAATGGCACGGAGAAAGAATATTCCGTACCGCGTGGCGTCCATATCAATGTGCAGGAAGGTGAGCGCGTGAAGGCGGGCGAACCTTTGATGGATGGCCCGCTGAATCCGCACGACATTCTGGCCGTGCTCGGTGAGAAAGAGCTGCAGTCTTACCTGGTGAACGAAATCCAGGAAGTCTACCGCTTACAGGGCGTGAACATTTCGGATAAGCACATCGAAGTGATCGTCCGGCAGATGATGCGCTGGGTGAAGGTCGAGGACGTAGGCGATACGCCGTTCCTGTTGGAACAGCAGATCGATAAGTTCCGCTTCCACGAGGAGAACGAGCGTGCGATTGCAAATGGTGGCAAACCGGCCACTGGACGCCCGTTGCTGCTCGGTATCACCAAGGCGTCGCTCTCGACGGATTCGTTCATCTCCGCCGCTTCCTTCCAGGAGACAACGCGTGTGCTGACTGAAGCTTCGATTCAGGGAGCCGTCGATCATCTGCGCGGACTGAAGGAGAACGTGATTGTGGGACGATTGATTCCCGCCGGCACTGGTATGGAGTATTACCGGAACGTGCGTCTCTCTCCAGAGATGGAAGAGGCCGCGAGCAAGGTGCAGGAAGAAGTCTCGCAAGCCTACGAAGATGCCGAGCGCGCGCTCGAGCTCATGCGTCACGAAGGCGAGACGGAAGAACTGGCCGCGGAATAAGACGAGACCAATCCAAGAGAGGGGCGGCGATCGTGAGACTACGACAGTCGCCCCTCATTTCTTGGCGTTGTTTTCGCGGGTGTTTATTGAGCAGCGTATTTTAGAATGACGTTTTCTGGAACGGCAGTTCTGAAAGACGCCTTTTGAAGCCAATGTCTTTAGCACTGGAACCACAGCACCTGACCGGACAGTCTCAGGATCGGAACTCCGCCCCGGAGCCGATGCCCGGCGGACTGATTTTGGCTCCGGCCCTGGGACGATTCTGGCGTTTATTCCGACTGTCGATCTGGCGCGCCTTTGAGCATGACGCTTTCGGCACCGCAAAAGCCTCCGCTTACTCATCTATCTTCACTTTTTTCCCCGCTTTACTCGTACTAGGTTCGGTTGTTGCGACGTTGAACCGTGGCGAAGTCTACCTGCGCGAAATTTCCTATGCGTTGGGCACGATTTTGCCGGCAGGCAGTTCAACCGCACTTTCCTATCTGAGAGGCAGTACTGATCGGCCGGTCGGCTTGCTGATTAGCACGTCACTATTCACGGTGTGGAGCGCTTCGGGCGTCATCATTTCATGGATGGATGGTTTTCGCCGTGCCTATCAGCTACCGAAGACCTGGGGGATTGTCCAGGAGCGGTTGATTGCATTCTCGCTGGTTTTAATGGCGGGAATACCGATGACATTTTCGACGGTGCTAGTGGCGTTTGGCAGCCGCATTGAAATGCGGATTTTGTTTCTTATCGGGCATGAGTTTGGACCTCTGATTCTGTTGTTGTGGGGCGCGATCCGCTGGGCGATCGCAATCATGACTAGTGTCGCGGTAATCCAGCTTATTTATCACAACGCGGTCCCGCGCACGCAACCCTGGCACACTGTTTTGCCGGGCGCGGTTCTTGCGACCGCGATGTGGCTGATTTCCACGGCATTATTTGGATGGTATTTGCAGCACTATGCCGATTACAGCGTCATCTATGGGTCGCTTGGCGTTGGCATTGCGCTGCTGGTCTGGATGTATCTGATCTCGTTGGCGGTGTTGATCGGCGCCGAGTTTAATGCCATGCTGTTTCCTCGTTGTGTCACGAAAGTTCCGCCTCCGCGGGTAGATACCGAAGCTCACTAGCCACAAGTCGCGAACATTCATAGATCGCCATGCTGGCGACAAACAATTGGCGTGTTTTTCCAAGAAAGTTTTGAGGAGAGGATTCTCGACGTGAATGAACGCAAACTGGATCTGGTGAAAGGCGATTTGTCCGCCTCCGTGGCTGCGCCAGAGAAAACATCTGAACGCCTGCGCCGCGCAAAAATCATCTGCACGATTGGTCCGGCATGCGATTCCGAAGAGATGATCGGCGATCTGATGCATGCCGGCATGGACGTTGCACGTCTGAATTTTTCTCACGGAGCGCATGCCGATCATGCGCGCCGAATTCAGCGCCTGCGCCGCGTTGCCCGCCGTCTGAAGCGGAGTATCTGCATCCTGCAAGATCTGCAGGGACCGAAGATTCGCACTGGCGCACTGAAGGATGGAAAGCGCGTAATGCTGAAGTCTGGTTCCGTGCTGACCATAACACCGCGGAAAGTGGCTGGAACGGCGGCGCTGATCTCCACTGACTTTGCCGGCCTGGCGCGCGAAGTGGAGCCAGGTGCGCGCATTCTTTTATCCGATGGGCGAATTGAACTTAGAGTGCGCGCAGTCCACGGAGATGATGTGGAATGTGAAGTTCTCAATGGTGGCTCGGTTGGAGAGCATCAAGGGATCAATCTGCCAGGCACGGCGGTGGCGATTCCCGTACTCACCGAAAAAGACAAATTGGACCTCAAATTTGGTTTGAAGCAAGGAGTGGATGCAGTTGCGCTGTCGTTCGTTCGTTCCGCGGATGACATCCGCACCGCGAAGAACTTGATGCGCGAGTACGGGAAATCCGTACCGATTGTCGCCAAGCTGGAAAAGCCGCAGGCCATTGAGCGATTGGAAGAGATTCTGGAAATAACGAATGGCGTTATGATCGCGCGTGGTGATCTGGGAGTGGAGTTGCCGCCCGAGCGGGTGCCGATCATCCAGAAGCTGGTGATTCAGCGAGCGGGTGTGTGGCGCAAACCAGTTATTACGGCGACTCAGATGCTTGAGTCGATGACGGATAGCCCGCGGCCCACGCGAGCCGAGGCCAGCGATGTGGCCAACGCGATCTTTGATGGTTCGGACGCAGTGATGCTCTCCGGAGAAACCGCGACTGGACGCTATCCGCGCGAAACCGTGGCCATGATGGCGCGCATCATTTTGGAGGCGGAAGCCAGCATTGCGCAACTGCCGCCTACGCCGCGGCGACGGCACGAGCAGCATCTTTATTCGGTTGCCGAAACTATTTGCGAGTCGATCGCGCACGCTGCTGAAGACTTGCCCATGCGCGCGATTGCAGTGTTCACGGAGAGCGGTAACACAGCGCGCATGCTGTCGAAGCACCGGCCTAAGATTTGTATTTATGCTTTCAGCCGTAAGCCGGAAGTTTGCAATCGCATGAACTCACTGTGGGGTGTGCATCCTGTGCTTGCAGAAGAATGGGAGTCGGCGGAAGCGATGCTTCGGACAGCGGAAGAAGAATTGTTGCCGAAAGGTCTTCTACGGCCCGGCGATGTGCTCGGTTTGGTGGCGGGAACGAAGCTTACTTCGGGCGCTACCAACTTCATGCGGCTGCACACGGTCGAGGCGAGTGAGGCGGTAAGAACAGCGCGGCGGAAGAAGAAATAGCCGCCGCGCGTGATGCTTTGCCTAAAATCCTCTGGAAGATTTGAATGGTTTCATTCATCTAATGTGATGCAATCGGCGAGCACATTTTCGGATGACTCACTGCATCCTGCTGTACGCGGGTTTCTGCATTCGCCCGAGAAACCGAACGGCGAAGCGCTGATTCTTACTCACAGTGCAGGTTCGGATTGCAATTTTCCTTTGTTGGTTTCATTAGCAGAGACTTTTGCCGGACAGGGCTATCTCGTTCTGCGCTGCGATCTGCCTTTCCGGCAGGAACGTCGAACTGGACCTCCATTTCCGGGAAATGCAGAACGCGATCGCGCGGGGCTGCACAACGCCGTTACTGCACTACACAAGATTGTCACGGGACGGGTTTTTCTGGGCGGTCACTCTTATGGTGGACGACAGGCGACGATGCTCTGCTCCACGGAACACAACCTTGTGTCGGGACTTGTTCTGCTTTCGTATCCTTTGCACCCACCGCGAAAAACTGAACAACTTCGCGTTCAGCATTTTCCCAATCTGCACACCCCGAGCTTGTTCGTGCATGGAACGCGCGATCCATTCGGGAGTGTGGAAGAGATGACGGAGGCTCTGCGGGTAATCTCCGCCAAAACCGATTTAATCGCGGTGGAGGGGGCGGGACACGACTTGGGGTTTAAGGGGAAGGCTCAGGCGGAGGAACTTCCGACGCGGCTGGTTGCGAAATTCAAGGCGATGTTTGGCTAAAACGCCAGGCGCTCCACTGACACTCTTTTCTGCGTGGGCGGCAAATTCGCTGTACGCACGCGGACAAGAATGTCCGCGCCACACAAACTCTAATTCACCCAGCCTGATTTTGATCCGCCGTTTGTTTTGTCGTTGTCTTCGGGAGGGACGTAGTTTCCGTGCTCATCGAAGGTGACTTTGCGGTCGTGATCTCGCATGTAGACTTCGAATTTTCTCGCGGCTCGTCGACGTTTCCAGCGGTAGTAAGAGTTGCGAAAGCTAAAATAACGCTCGGATGTTGCGTAGCTCAGCCCTCGGGAGGGCATGAACTTGACCCACAGGAAGCCGAAGAGCAATCCGCCGAGATGTGCGAAAACGGCGATTCCGTTCGAGGGCTCAAAAACCGCGACAATCGCAACCACGACCCAAATGCCGATCAAATATTTAGCCTTGATCCTAAATGGCAGAGGAAACAGAAACATTTCCTGATTGGCGTAGATAATCCCGAACGCCATCAGCAGCCCAAAAATTCCGCCTGATGCGCCGACCGTTCCGATTACCGGACTTGCTCCCGGGAAGTGAGTGTAGGAAATCGCGATGGTTACCAGCGCGGCACCCACCACGCAGAATGTATAACACTCAATAAATCGTCGAGGTCCCCAATCGCGCTCCAGATACGCGCCAATGAACCACAGCGTGAGCATGTTGAAAAACACGTGACCGAAACTCTGGTGCAGCAATGAATACGTAACTAATTGCCAGACCCACCCGTGCATCACATCTACTGGAATCAGCGCCAGCCACTCCTGCATGAGGCCGACAACAGCGGGAGCGAAGAGGCGCATCACTGCCTGAAACAAATAAATTCCGGTGCAGGCGAGAATGATGCGCTTCACCCATCCTTCAAAGGGAGGGAAGCTGAACGAGATGGTTTGTCCGCGAGGCACTTATTTTTAATCTTATCTTTCTGGCGTCGGGACGGCTGGCAGACTGCGATGTCCTGCCGCATCGACTGCACGCACGCCGAATATGACATTATCCTTCGAAACGGGCAGGGTTGCACGCGTCGCGCCGCTAATCGTTTGGACGTACTCCCAATCGGCCGCGTTCGTAGAGCGCCATACCACCTCGTAGGCCGCAGCGCCGACCGAAGATTCCCAGGTCAGAGTCGTGTCGTTATCGAGGTTTTTGGTGACCATTTTCACGTTGGCAGGCGCAGCCGGAGCCGATGCTAGCGAAGCCAGGGTCGCGGCATTCAGCCGCGCTACATGCGACACATATTCGAAGTCGACATATTTCAGCAAGTCTCCATATTCGATGCCATTCTCGGTGCGAGGAGTCTGATGCTGATGGTTGAAATCTTCGCGGAACTCGGTGAAGCGCACAGCAGTGAAGCCCTGCTGATTGAAAGAATAGTGATCGCCTCCGCGCAGGAAGCGGTCGAGGCGAAAGATCAGGAGCGGCTTGACTCCGGCGTCGTAGGAGCGGCCGACGTCGGCTATGTAGCGGGCCAGTTCGCGGGATGGTGAGTCGTTCTCTCCGCCTAGGGCTCGAATCCGCTTGATGTCAGCATCGCTTGCGGCCGCGGGCAGTCCTTCGGAAAACACGCGCACTACACTTGCGTCTTGTCCGGCACCGAGGTTGCCTCCCACGATGTCATTGTTCAAAACGGCTCCGATTTTCCATCCCTGCTGCTTCGCCATCTCGGCGAAATGCTTGCTGCCGTTCAGGCCTTGTTCTTCTCCAGCCACGGTCAGAAAAATAATTGTCGCGGGGAATTTAGTCTTACGCGAAGCCTGGCTCAAAACGCGAGCGCATTCGAGGCTGACTGCCGTTCCGCTGGCATCGTCGTTTGCTCCTGGCGCAGGATCGGTCGCGTTGAAAGTGTCACTGTTGCGCGAGTCGTAATGGCCGGTCACCAGCACGATGCGATCCGCCTGGGCTGGATCGCTCCCACGAAGCACTGCATAGACATTGGTAATTTCAGTCGGTTTCGGAATGCGTTCGGCGGGTTGCTCGGTGAACGTGTCAGTCTTTACTTCAAGGCAACCGCCGCATTCTTTGGAGTAGCGTTCGAACTCCGATTTGATCCACTCCCGGGCAGCGCCGATTCCCTTGCCTGCCTTGATGGATTCCTCGTCTTGCGCGGAAATCGTGGACCGGTTGTTAAAGCTGACCAGCTTTTCGATGGTCTGCCGAATACGTTCGGCCGAAATTTGCCGGATGGCCTCCGCGATCCGTGGATCGGTATGGTGATCGGATGCGAGGCGTGGAGGCTCTTGTGGCGCTTCCTGCGCCCGGCACGCGGCGGCCCAAACCGTGAGCGCCAGAATCGCGGCTGCCACGAGACTTGTGCAGAAGTAATCGGAAGTTTCGGCAATCGCAGAATTTTGTTGGTTAGCCACTTGACCTTTTCCTCTCGAAGAAACTAAATATAACAGGGTACCCGGAAAGTGGAGGAAATCATGGTGTACTGTCCTGAATGCGAGACCGACCTCGACATCGACGAAGAAGAGGTCGATGAGGGCGCGGTCGTCTCGTGCCCGGAGTGCGGCGCAGACTTCGAGGTGATTACCGTCAATCCCGTTGAACTGAAGAAGGTCGGCGAAGACGAGGTCGAAGAAGATGACGACGAAGATGATGCCGACGAAGATGAGGATGAGGACGAAGACTGAAGAATCCCGCAAATATCCCGTCGTTACGTCGCTTGGCTGCAGTCGCGGTGTCGGGCCTGCTTCTGGCGTCCCTCTCAACTCCAGCGCTGGCGCGAGGCAGTGACGATCAAAAGCCGAAGCCGTACGCGCCCATCTTCGGAACAGTTTGGGACCCCGACGGGCATCCGGTCTATGCGGTCAAGGTGAAGATTCGGCGGGCCAGCGAGAAGAAAGCGCGTTGGGAGCTCTATTCCGATCATGCTGGCGAGTTCGCGCAGCGCGTGCCCGCCGGCAAAGCCGATTACGTCGTCTGGGCGGAGGTGAAGGGCTACAAGCTTCCCTCGGGCAAAAAACTGAAGCCTGTTTCCGAAGTAGCCGTGCATATCGACGGTGATGAGCGCTCCGACATCGGTATCCATTTAGAGTGGGAGTAGCTGCGGTGTGGACGCGAAATCTGCGACAATAGAATCCACATGAAAAAAGCAATCATCGCTGTAGGGCCGGCGGCGGGGCTGCTGGTTGTCTTTTCAGTATTTCTCTTTCGGCCCTCGCCACCGGTTCTGGCTGCTCCAGCGCAGTTGTTTGGCCGCGAACCGAAGAAGGAAGATAAGACTCGCCTGCTTACCGGCAAGGTCCTGGATGGCGGCGATAATCCTCTGCCGAACGCGGTGGTGTACCTGACCAATACGCACACACGCGCAGTGAAAACTTATATCGTTGGCGCGGACGGCAATTATCGTTTTCCTGCGCTTTTACCCAGCATCGATTATGAAGTTTACGCGCAGTACAACAACCGCAAGAGCGGCACCAAGACGGTCAGCCAATTCGACGACCGCGCGCAAGTTTACATTGATTTGAAAGTCAATACCAAGGCCGTCGTCAAGAACGACCCTCCCAAGTAGTTGCCGCTGGTCGCTTCAAGAAAAAAGGCCACCGCGAGCGGTGACCTTATGTATTTTGAAGTTGCGAGCAGCTAGTTGCTGTCCCCGCCGGCGCGTTTCCACGAAATCAAATCGCCAATCGTTGTGCTCTTCGAGGAGGACGATGACGGCTGCTTGTAGGATTCGACTTCCTGGCGTGAAGCTTCTTCGCCGACCGCCTTGATGCTCAGGCCGACTTTCTTTTCTTCCTGATTCATCTTGATGATCTTGAAGTCGAATTCCGCACCGGGTTCGAGATGCATCGGCTGTCCGTTTGCGTCCACGGCTTCGGAGTTGTGACAGAGGCCTTCGATGCCTTCGGCAATTTCGACGAATGCTCCGAAGTTCGCCACGCGCAGAATCTTACCGTGTACGATGTCGCCGACCCGGTGCTGCGCGAAGAAGGAATCCCAAACATCGGGCTGCATCTGCTTGACGCCGAGTGAAAGTCGGCGCTTGTCGGGCTCGATGGCTAGAATAACGGCCTTGACCTTGTCACCTTTCTTTAACACTTCGGAAGGATGCTTCACGCGCGTTGTCCAGCTCAGGTTGCTGACGTGGACAAGGCCATCGATTCCGTCTTCGATTTCAATGAAGGCGCCAAACTCGGTCAGGTTGCGCACCCGGCCTTCGACGGTTGCTCCCACGGGATATTTGTCGTTGAGCGTATCCCAAGGGTTGGAAGCTAGCTGCCTCATGCCGAGCGAAATGCGACGCTCGGTCGGATTCACACTCAGGACCACGCAATCGACTTCGTCGTTCACGTTGACCAGCTTTGATGGATGCTTCATCCGCTTCGACCAGGTCATTTCGCTTACGTGGACGAGGCCTTCAATTCCCTGTTCGAGTTCGACGAACGCTCCGTAGTCGGTGACACTGATTACGCGTCCGTGGACATGTGCGCCCACGGGATAGCGATGCTCGGCATCGAGCCACGGATCGGGCGTGAGTTGCTTGAAGCCTAGCGAGACGCGCTGCTTGTCTTTGTCATACTTCAGGACCTTGACTTGAATCTGATCGCCGACATTGACGAGGTCGCGCGGGTGCGTCAGACGTCCCCACGACATGTCAGTGATATGCAACAGGCCGTCGATTCCACCCATGTCAACGAACGCGCCGTACTCGGTGAGATTCTTGACGATGCCGGTGAGAACGCTGCCTTCTTCGAGATGTTCGAGGGTTTTTCCGCGCTTTTCATTCTGCTCTTCTTCGAGCAACTGCTTGCGGGAGACGACGATGTTGCCGCGCTTCTTGTTGAGCTTGATGATGGCGACTTCCATCGTCTGGCCCTTCATGCCATCCAGATTGCGGATGGGACGAAGGTCTACCTGCGAACCGGGCAGGAACGCGTGAGCACCTTGAATATCGATGGTCAGACCGCCTTTGATGCGCTCCACGACGATGCCCTTGATCGGCTTCTTTTCGTTGTAGGCGCGCTCGATTTCGTCCCACGAACGCAGGCGCTGCGCTTTGAGGTGCGAGAGGTTGACGTAGCCCTCTTCGGTCTCGCCCTTCTCGCGCATCACGTCGATTTCGTCGCCAGGCTTGAACTTAGGATTGCCCTCGTGATCGAGAATCTCCGCAATCGGCGCCATGCCTTCGGACTTCGCTCCGATATCGACGACGACGTGGGTCGCGGTGAGCTTCACGACGGTGCCTTTTATGACGTGATCGTCGCTGACCGCTTCCTCTGTCTGGTTCTCGAAGTTGTGGAGCGCGGCGGCAAAATCGTCGCTGCCAGAGGCGCTGCTGTCTTGGCCAGAATTTTCGGCCGCTTCACTTTCGTGTCCATGAGTGTCATGGTCGTGAGCGGCATGCTCATTCACGCCATGTTCATTTGCGTCATGAGTAGAAGCCTGTAGTTCGGCAGAGGAGGGTTGTGCGTGCTCGGGAGCGTCTATTACGGCCGAGGCGCCGGTGTGAGTGTCGTGTGAAGTTGTCATGGGTTCAATGCTGGATTCAAGATTCCGTGCGGTGCTGTCGTCGAACAAATTCATAGGCTCTGTGTCGGCGCGTTTCTGCGCGACTCTTGCGGGACGTGGTGTAGCGGACGGCTGGGGTGGTCTTTAAGTTGCGTTGAGGCCGACCTGGCGGACGACCCTAGGACAATTCCAGCTGGTTCGAAACCGCGTCCAATAGGGACTCTTCGACTATAACAACCGCTTTGGAACAGTGTCAAACGCGAAACAGGCTGATTTTAGAGGATCGGGCAAAATTTCATAAACTCGTCACATTCGCGGGGCTTTCTCTCGGTTCTCGACGGGTAACTGGTTACTATCGGGCGTCGTGGAGCGAACTCTGAGAGACGTTGTGGGGGGGCGCGGCTCGTCCGATCTGTTTGCGCCCGTCTGCGGCGTGGAGGCCCGGCGGGGACGCTCGGCTCTCACCAGCTGTGGAATTGGCTCCGCGGTGGGGGCTTCTGCTACTCTCGCCGGATGGACCACCTCTGGACTCCCTGGCGCTATGCGTATGTCACGGGCGCCGATCTAATCTCGGGCTGCATATTCTGCGATGCTCCGAAGCAAAGCGACGAACAGGCGCGCATCGTCCATCGCGGAGAGTATTGCTACATCATTCTTAATGCGTTTCCGTATACGAATGGGCATGTGATGGTGCTGCCTTACGCGCATCTGGACGAGCTAGACAAACTCCCCGTTGCCGCTGCCCACGAGATGATGGCTTTGACTCAGAGGATGGAGACGGTTCTACGGTCGCTTTATCAGCCCGACGGCATCAATCTTGGCATGAATATTGGAAAGGCTGCGGGTGCTGGTGTGGCGGGACACATCCACATGCACATTCTGCCGCGCTGGGTGGCGGATGCTAATTTTCTTAGCGTGGTTGGGGAGACCCGCGTGCTGCCGGAGACGCTGGATGTTACATGGGAGCGGATTCGGAAAGCATTTGTAATTGATAATTTGTAATTGGTAATTTGAAAGCGGAAGTGGATCACTCAATTGCGAAAATTACAAATCAGCAATCACCAATTACAAATTTCCTTCACTTCAGCTCCCGTCTGAAGAACTCGTCCGTCGCGCTATAGGCTTTGATCCAGCTCTTCCACATCAAGAATCCGTGAATCTCATCGGGGAAGATTAGTTCCTCTACGTGCACTTTTTGATCTCGCAAACGCTGTAACAAATCGACTGTTTGTGAGAACGGGACATTGCGATCGTCATCGCCTTGAATGAGCAGGACGGGCGATCTCCATGTTGCAATCGCGGCGTTCGGCGATGACTCAAACGCCAGCTTGACGGCGGCGTCGTGATCGGGCGCATCCGTGGGGATTTCTTCGTGGAAGTCAGACCAGTCATGCACGCCGTGCAGATCGACTCCGGCGGCAAACATATCAGAGTTGTGCGCTAGCCCCATCGCGGTGAGATACCCGCCGTAGGATCCGCCCCATAGGCCGATTTTCTTCGCATCTACGGTCGGCAGGGTTTGAAGATATTTTCCTGCGGCAACAATGTCTTTGTATTCGGCACCGCCGCGCGGGCCTCCGTCGCTCGGATCGCGGAAGTGGCGGCCATACATGATGCCGGTGCGGTAGTTGACTGCCAGCACGATGTATCCACGGCTTGCCAGGTATTGATTCATGGCGTAGGCGTTGTGGTAGTAGTCCATGTAGTGGAAACCGAGCATCATTTGGCGGATGGATCCACCGTGAATAAAGATCAGTGCGGGGCGCTTGTCATTTGTATTCGGTTCGAATAGTTGGCCGTGGATTTCCCAACCGTCGGCGGCTTTGAAGGTTACCTGCTTCGGCGTGACTAACTGGGCGGACGGGAAATCGGCTGGCAGCGCGTTCTTTGCGATCATCTCGCGGCCTTGCGCGGTGACTACGTACGGCATCGCGGGAGTTGTGGCTGTCGAGCCCAGACACACTACCTTGCCGGCGACTTCCAGCGGCGTCCACTCCATGGTCGCGCCGTGCGTCAACGGTTCTGGCTTTCCACCCTCGACGCTGACGCGCCAGAGATGACGACGGTCGATGTCTTGGGGGTCGTTGTTGAGAGGATCAATGTCATGTTGATTAGAGGAATAGATGACGGAAGTCTTGTCAGTACTCAACGCTACATCTTCGGTTTCAAATTCGGCTCCAGATTTCCCTGGAGTCAGAAGCGTGGCTTGGCCGCCGGTGGTTGCCATGGAATAGAGATGATTCCATCCATCTTGTTCAGAGGAGAAGATGATGCGGTTTTTGGCGGCAAATTGAAATGACCCATCTTCGGTCAGAAGCGGCAATGAATTATCGAGATTCGGACCGCTCTTCCAGATCTCGCGCGCGGAATCGGTGGCGACATCATAGGCCCATACCGACCACGGCAAGGGCAGCTGCGGGATGAGGGGCTGTTTCATCTCCTTACCGATCAGGCGCACAAAGGCTAGCTGGCTGCCATTGGGTGACCAGCGCGGATAGAGATCGCGGTCGGCGCTGGGTGAGACGTAGTGCAGCGTGTTGCGGCCGAATTCATAAATGACAACGAAGCTGTGATCGCCTCGATCGCTGACGAAGGCGATCTTCTTTCCGTCGGGCGACCATTTGGGTTGCGAATTGTTGCCACGGGCGAAAAAAAGTGCTTTGGCTTTGTTGTCGGGTTTGTCTTTCGTCTGGCCGTCGGACTTGCCATTTGAGGGGCTATTGGTCTGGCCGGAAATCGGCGCGATCCAAATTTGCTTTTTTGCTGACCACACGGCGAACTGGCCGTCGGGCGAGATTTGGATGTCTTCGCAGCCTTCTTCATCGCATCCCATGTCGCCTAGCAGGCGTGGCTCTCCCTCATCTACGTCTGCCGCCCACACCTGCTGAGTGCGCTTTTCGACGCTGCTGGTGGGGTCGGCAGTTTCTCCTGCGCCATTCACCTCGCTGCCACGCGCATAGATGACGGCGCGTCCGTCAGGAGTCAGTTTGAGCGCGGCGATGGGCATGCCGTCATCTCCAACATAGTGCGTGACCTGGCGAGCTGCGAAATTGGGAGCGTCCGCGACCCACACGTTACGCACTCCCTTGGCTGAAAATACCCAGGCGATTCGTCCGGCATTTGCGGACGAGACGAGGTTGGTGGGAAACGGCGAACTCATCACCTGTTCGAGCGAAAAGGGTTGTTCGCTGGAGCTTTGCGCGGACGTTTGTGCCGAACAGGGCAATATCAATGAAGAGCAACACAGCAGTAAAACGCAGACGGATACAGCGGAAAGCATACGAATTGCCATGCGCGGCAGATTACGTGAAACAGCGTGGAATTGACAACTGGAGAAAACATCGGCGTTTATAATCGCAATCGCGCTAGACTCTTGCGATGGGGCCCCCGTGAAGGTAACCGTTCTGGAGAAGATTCCAGAAGACCCGGCATTCATTCTTGATTGGAACAATCTGGTGTTCCGAATGGAACGCCCGGAGGTCTTTTTCACCCACCAATGGGCTTTGGCCGCGAGTCGCGCATTTTCGGCCAGCCTTCGTCCTTTGATATTCACGGCCTATGAAGGCGGCCGCCTCTGCGGGGTGGCCGCCCTGGCGGTGGCTCCAGTACCTCCTCATGCAGCTATTTTCCTGACCGCCAGTACAGCGGATTACTGCGACATCGTAAGTGAGCCGGAAACCCGAACGGCGGTGCTGACGGCTGTGCTGGAGGAGATGAGGAAGCTGAACATCCGCGATCTGGTATTAGCCAACGTCCCAGCACAGTCGCACACTCTTCACGGGCTTGCCGCTGCGGCCGGGTCTCACGGTTTCTATCTCTACGAACGAGCGGCATACGACTGCGGCATTATTTCTCTGGGCGACAAAGAGCAACGCCAGATTATCCTCCAACACGTTATGCGGAAGAAAAATGAGAGGCACGGACTGAAGAAACTGGGCCAGTTTGGACCCGTTCGCCTTACTCATCTGAGTGCGGAACAATTGGAGATCGGCTTGGACTCGATCTTTGCAGCACACATTTCGCGCTTTCTTACGGCCAATCGCTTAAGCCCTCTGATTCGCTCGGACCGGCGCTTTTTTCTGATGGAACTAGGGAAACTTCTGAGTTCTGCCGGCTGGATGAAGGTCAGTCAATTGGAGGTCAACGGTCGGCCGGTTGCTTGGAACTACGGATTCAGATTTTTCGACAGCTGGTTTTGGTATCTGCCCACTTTCGATATGGACTACGAAGAACCGTCCCCGGGCTGTTGCCTGCTCCGGCTTCTGACGGAGGAAGCATGCGCCGATCCATCTGTGAAGAGATTGGATCTAGGCTTGGGGGTTGAAGCTTACAAAATGCGTTTTTCCAATGCGGTTTGCTCAACACGGTACGTGCAGTTGTCAATGAGCTTGCCGCGACACCTGGGAAATGCCGGTCGACACTGGCTGGCATCCACGTTCATAAAGTTTCCCACGATGGAAAAACAGCTTCGCAACGGAAGAGAGTTGCTCCTTGGCCTGCAGAGCCGAATTGGCGAAACGGGTGCGGTTGCGACCGCAGGGCAGGCACTCACGAGGGCGAAAAGGAGCCTGTTTCGCCAGGACAAAATCACTATTTTCGAGGCTCCTCGTTTTGATGCTCTTCATGTGAAGACGGCAGAAAGCGAAAACATGGCGTTGGAGCCCTTGAATTGGAAGCATATTGCTTGTTCCGCAATGAGCAATGCTGACGACGGGCCAACATTGGAGTATCTTTCCCGCTGTGCCGAGCGTATGAAGGGGGGCCGCGCAGCCGGTTATTGTTTGCTCGGACAAGCAACGGTACCGGCCCACTTTCTGTGGGTGGGCCTCTATAACGGATTCGAGTTGCAAGAAATCGACTCCAAGCTGGAATCGAGTGACCTCAGTGCAGTCATGCTATTTGATTGCTGGACACCAGCCGCAGAGCGGGGAAACGGCCACTATGTAACAGCAATCCGCATGGCCGCGGCTTATCTGCAGAAGCAACAAAGGCAAGTTTGGATCTTTAGCACAGCGGAAAATGAGCCATGCGTCCAGGGAATTCTTGAAGCTGGCTTCGTATATCGCTTTTCGTTAGTGCGAAATACGAAGTTGGTCTACCCGACGCTATCGCGTCGGGAGAGCACCAATTGACTTCTCGATGCCAAGCAGATTGACCCAAACAAGCGAATTCCATATGCACGGACTGGTTCTGAGATTAATCTTGGAGCGATCGGTCCTCGTTCAATCCTTTATGCGTGACGGAAACGAGCTGATCGACGATGGGTTGGGCGCCAGGACTTGTTAGTGCTGCCAAATTCTTTTCTGCGGCATCTGAATAAGCTCGGAGCGGAGCGAAAGAGGCAGGTCGGTATGGAAATACTTTTTGTAGGCTGCGATCCAGTCGGTGGCGATTTCGTGCTGAGCGGTGGGTAGATCGAGTTTGCCCGTACACACTAATTCATGAAGCCGTTCTTCTAAGACGTCTTTGACCCGCGCATTCCACATTTTTGATGTGTACGGTTCGGGCCACAGATTGTGAATGTCTTCGATGCCGCCCAATCCTGGAGCAATCAGGTAATCGATCTCATAGTCGTTCGCATGGGCGTTGACGATGCCATATTCCTGAAAGACTTCCTGACGCAGTGATGACGATACGTCCACAACCACTTCTTCGTGGGGCATCGAGCAAACGTCGCCGATAGCGACCATCCGCGTGGCACCTGGTGTGAGGCCGTGGTCGGGTTCGGCTCCACGGTCGAATTCAGCAACCGGTGAGTTTGTTGCGCGCAGGCTGGAATGCTGCAACAAGAATTTACCGGCCGCCGCCGTAATTAGGAGTGCGATGCCAACGATACCAACGAATGCCGCGGCGCGCACGGGCGATCTGAACTGAAATAACCAACGCCACGAACTAGCCTGGGGCTTAGAGGACAGTTCAGACAGTCGAGCCCGCAAAAGCGCGCGGGAGCCGGCGATGGGCGGCAATTGTGGATCGAGAGCCTGGCGATGGGCTCGCGCGAAATCTGCGATTGTTGCTTCGATTTCCGCCATGCGAGCGCGGCAATCCCAGCAGGCGGCGAGGTGGGCATGAACTTGAGCGGCGTGACGGGACGGGAGCTCGCCGTCCGCGGCGAGAAGCAGCTCTTGATCTGATAAGTGGACCTCTTCGTCTGGCATAAGTGTTTATCTCCCGTCCGCGCGCATTAGGCGTGCGAGTGACCGTGTCAACGAAATCGATACTGCTCCCAGAGAAATACCGAGCACGGTGGATATTTCGCGGTAGCGCAAGCCTTCGGCACGCAGTTGCAGACAGCCTTGATCGGCGGCCGGAAGCGCGTGAACGACGGCGAGCAAGCGGCGACGCCTTTGAGCTGAGAATACCTGCTCTTCGGGGCCGGGAGATGGGTCAGAGTGCGCTTCCGCGATGGTCCAGTCGGATGCTGTCTGGTCGCGCACTTTTTGGTTCGCGTGGCGTTGCTTCAGCGTGAGATTGTGCGCGACGCTGAAGATCCATCCTCGAAGATTTTTTCGGGATCGACGCAATTGCAGATGCCGGAAGAGAGACAGGAAAACTTCCTGAACGATTTCTTCAGCATCATGCACGGGAATGCCAAACGAAAGCACATAGCGGAGAAGAGGATTGCGAAATTGCTCGAACAGATGCAGGACCTCGCGCTCGATCTCCGAAGGCTTTGCCGAAGACGCGGCATCAGAGGCACTGCTGAAAGGCAAGTCGTTCGAATCGGCGATTGAATCGATGGGAGGCATGCGCTGGATCCCTGAAATATATATATTCCCCTTCTGCCTGTTTTGTTCAAGGTTATTGGAAAGATTCAGCTCAAATTTTAGGCCGAAAAAGACTGAACAATATCGCTGGCAACGGAATATTCCATTTGCAGGAGAGAAAAAGGCGCCGTTTCCCCCGAAGTAACTATCCGGGAGGTAAATGCTTGCCAACCGCTCCTTTGACGACAGTTAGACTAAAAGAACCGCTGTTCATGAAGAGATTTGTAGTTATTTTCGTCTTTTGTGTGTTGCTATTTCTTGGCCCGGGCTGGCTCGTCCAGCGCATGTTCGGTCAAAGCAATCGCGGCGAATTGCGCCTTAAAGTGATCGATCCGGCTGGGCTGGGTGTGAAAACCACGGTTCAGATTACGAGTGATGCGAATGGTTATCGGAATACTCTGGCAACTACCGATCAGGGGACCCTGATTGTGCAGCGGCTACCTTACGGCATTTATCAACTTGAAATCAGACAGAGTGGTTTTGCAGTCACAAGCCAACAGGTCGACATTCATTCGTTCATTCCTACCGAATATGCGATCCAGTTGAAATTGTCTGCGGTGAATGAATCCGTAACGGTCACGGCGCCCAATACGTTGATTGATCCCGATCAAGCCGGTGCGGTCAGCCAGATTGGTTCCGATCTCATTCAAAATCGGCTCAGCTCCATTCCGGGGCGCTCCCTGCAGGATTTGGTGAATTCGCAACCGGGATGGCTGTATGAAGGAAATGCTGTCCTGCACCCGCGAGGGTCGGAATATCAGACCCAGTTTGTGGTCGATGGCGTTCCTCTAACAGACAACCGCTCCCCAAGTTTCGGGCCGGCGATTGATGCCGACGATGTGCAGTCGTTGACCATCTATACCGCAGGTATTCCTGCGGAATATGGCCGGAAAATGGGCGGAATTGTCGAGGTGAACACACTGCAAGATGCGCAGCCCGGCTTACACGGCCAAGTTGTGTTATCGGGCGGCAGTTTTAATACGGCTGCCGTTTCCGCGTCAGGGCAGTATGCATGGGGCAAAAACATCTTCGGCGCCAGCGCCACTGGCAGCATGACGGATCATTACCTGAATCCCGTGGTTCCGCAAAATTACACAAATTCAGGCACGCTAGGCGATTTTTCGGTGAATTACGAGCGCGACTTAACGTCGAAGGATCGTTTGCGACTTATCGTTCGCCATGAGTTCTCGCGCTACGAACTGCCGAACGAACAGATACAAGAGGCCAGCGGCCAACTGCAAACGGCCGATAACATCGAAACGATGGGAATCGCCTCTTACCGGCATACTTTTTCGTCGAATGCAGTGGCCGATTTTCGGGGTATGGTCCGCGACAACGCGATTGATTACAACTCCAATGCAAATTCGAACCCGATCGAAGTGTTTCAGAGTAATTTTTTCCGCGAAGGATATTTCAAAGGCACCGAAACCATTACTCATGGACGGAACGAATGGAAGTTCGGAATCGAGTCGGACAATTTATTTCTGAATGAAAATTTCCGCTACCACATTACCGATCCAACCCAATTTGACAGTGACACTCCGATTGATTTTTCCTTCGTGGCGAACCGGCTAGATCTGGAGCAATCGGCATTTGTGCAGGACCAGATCCGTCTAAAAAACTGGAGTATCAATGTTGGGCTGCGCTGGGATCATTATCAGCTTTTGTTGAACCGTCGAGCCGTGGACCCGCGTTTCGCGGTTTCGCGATATTTTCCATCGGCTGACCTTATTTTGCATTTTTCCTATGACCGAGTTTTTCAGACCCCATCCTTTGAGAACATTCTGCTTTCGAGTTCGACTACGGTTGAATCCATCGACCCTTCGAGTTTTCTGCGGCTGCCAGTGGAACCCTCCGAAGGAAACTACTACGAGGCCGGTTTGACCAAGGTGTTCTATGGAAAGGCCAAACTGGATATCAATTATTTCCGTCGTCTTGTGGCCAACTATGCCGATGACGATCAGATCGATAACACGGCTATCAGTTTCCCGATTGCATTCCAGAAGGCGGTTATTTATGGCGCGGAGGCAAAAATCGATCTTCCCGACTGGCATCGTTTTTCGGGTTTCCTGAGCTATTCGTATACGCTTGGCCAAGCGTGGTATCCGGTGACGGGCGGTTTATTCTTAGGCGATGACGCTCAGGAAATACCGACCAGCGGCCATTTTCCAGATTCTCAGGACCAGCGCAACACGGTTCGCGGGCGGCTTCGTTATCAAGTGCATCCGCGCTTTTGGGTTGCGGGCGGAATTCAGTTTGATAGTGGGTTGCCGTTCGAGTTCGAGTGCGACCCAACGATAACTCTTCAACAATGCATTTACGGACCAGGCGGACCCGAGCAGACGTATGGACAGGACGTTGTAAATCGCCTTAATTTTGCCCGCGGGCGAATCCTCCCTGCATTTCAGGTCAATGCGTCGGCCGGTGCGGATCTTTATAAGTCGGATCGTATGAATATACGGTTTCAGATCGATGGGCAGAACCTTAACAATGTTCTTAATGTGATCGACTTCGGCGGCCTTTTCTCCGGCAACGCCATTGGACCTCCGAGAAGCGTCGCCGCACGTCTCACGACCAACTTCTAAGAAGACTTCAAGATGAGCCTCACAAGACTGTGGGACGTTTGCCCCAGCCGCCTCCGCCTGGGGATTCTAGTCGGATTCTCTCTCCGGAACGTAGGCGGATACTGGTTTTCCCAGGGATCGTCTCCTCGGAACCATCGCGGCGAATGATCAGGGTGCGGCCGGGAGCACCGTCGTCTCCGCCGGACAGGCCGTAGGGTCCGCGGGAACGGCGGTCGGCAAGCAGGGTCACCTGGGCGTCGGTTAACACTTCGATTTCACGAACAATGCCGTCGCCGCCGGTGTGGAGACCTCGGCCTCCACTATTTGAGCGCAGAGAATACTGTCGTAGGCGAATCGGGTAGGCGTATTCGAGGGCCTCGGCGGGAGTATTTAGCGAGTTGGTCATGTGGGTGTGGACGCCGGACACTCCATCTTTGGTCGCGGTAGCGCCCATGCCTCCGGCGATAGTTTCGTAATAGGCGAAGGGCTCGCCTGAACGAAGATCATTTGAACGAAAATCGATGCCTCCGATGGTGAGGTTGTTCATGGTTCCGGAAGCGGCGGCCGGGATGCGGTCGGGAATCGCCTGGGCTAACGCTTTCAGCAGCACATCGACGATCCGCTGCGAAGTTTCAACATTTCCTCCGGCGACGGCTGCGGGAGGCTTGGCATTAACCACGGTTCCTGAGGGAGCGATGACACGTATGGGGCGCATGAGTCCGGAGGTGGCGGGCACGTCGTCGCAGAGCAGGCTGCGGAAGACGTAGAAGCAGGCGGAGTAGGTGATCGCCTCGACGGCATTAATCGCTCCTTGGACTTGCGGGTCACTGCCGGTGAAGTCTATGGTGGCAGGCGGCTTTTTATTTTGTCTCGACGAAGACGAGGCAAGCCTCGTCTTTACTCGAGATTTTGCGGAATTGACCTGGATGGTTACGGCTATGCGCACTGGTTTGTTCTCTACACCGTCGTCGTCGAGGAACTCGTCGGCTTGATAGCGGCCGGGCGGGATGGTATGGAGGAAGGTGCGCATCATCTCTTCAGAATAGAGGAGCAGATTGGCCGCGGCTTTCTTGGCGCGGGCGATGCCGTACCGGGCGCAGATTTCTCGAAGGCGCTGGGCTCCGGTCTGGCAGGCGGCGATCTGCGCTCCAAGATCGCCTTCGCGTTCTTCGGGCGTGCGGATGTTGTTGAGCAGGAGAGCAAGCACATCGGCTACGAGTTTTCCGGCGCGCATGATTTTGATGGGCGGTATGCGGACACCTTCCTGATAGATTTCGCGAGAAGGGCCCATGGAGCCGGGATAGGTTCCGCCGACATCGGCGTGGTGAGCGCGGGAGGCGACGTAGAAATCGGTGATCGCTGAGCGACTTTTTTTCGCTCTGCTGATATATACCGGCATTACTAGCGTGATGTCGGGGAGGTGCGTGCCGCCGCAGAAGGGGTCGTTGAGCATGACGACATCGCCAGGCTCGATCTTGCACTGTTGCATGGCGGCCGCGACCGACATGGGCATCGAGCCCAAGTGCACGGGCATGTGATCGCCCATGGCTATGACCTGGCCTGCGGAATCGAAGACGGCGCAGGAATAGTCTCGCCGCTCTTTGATGTTGGGGGAAAAGGAAGTGCGGCGCAGCGCAGCTCCCATTTCTTCAGCGATGGAGTGATAGAGGTTCTTGAAGACTTCGAGTTCGACTGGATCGGGCATGCGCGTGACGAGTTTACGTTATTTTGAAGAGGGCGGAGAGAGACAGAACGTCAAGCAGCAGGTTTTACCATCGATAGCCTCCGAATAAAGAGTAAAATCCGGTCGTGGATCGGTTCTGCGGACATGCTTGGATACACTGTAGCAATTTCTGAATTTTTATGAAATTTAAGGAGGTAGAGATGGTGAACATAAAGAAGAATGCCAAAATCGCAGCCCTGGTCCTGCTCTGTTCAGTTTTCATGTTGGTCAGCAATGCGCAGGCCGCTAATCCGCCTGCCAATGCCGAAGAACTGGTGGCCCAACATCTGGATTCCATTGGAAGCGCCTCAGTCCGAGCTAGCCTTAAAACTCGCGTGGCCCAGGGGCCTGTGCGTTACACGATTTTGGTTGGTGGAGCCGGATTTCTAGACGGGAAGGCTCAGATTGCTTCGGATGGTAAGAAACTTATATTCATGATGAAATTGCCGAACAACGAATATCGCGGCGAACAGTTCATCTTCAATGGCGAGAAAGATAGCGTTGCCTTCTCGACGGCAGGACAAAGCCGTTCCATCCTCGGGAGTTTTATCTTTGTGCAAGATGCCGTCATTCGAGAAGGTCTGCTGGGCGGTGTGTTGACGACGGCTTGGCCCCTTTCGAATCTGGACGAGCGCAAAGCCAAACTGAACTTTGACGGCCTCAAGAAAGTAGACGGCCAGGACCTTTAGGATGTTCGTTATCGTCCCCACAGGAATACCGACCTGGAGATCCATCTCTACTTCGATCCTCTAACCTATCACCATGTGGAGACAACCTACAGCTACAGCACAACCCAGAGCCTCACCGGTGTGTCTTCCGCGACTGCGGCTGGCTTAGAACCTGTGACATCAGGTGCCCCAGGCAGGACTGGTACTAACGGCACGTCGCAATCGGGTAGTCCCGAAACCGCACAGGCTAGGCTGACGCCGAACCGTTATCGCCTGACGGAGAAATTCAGCGACTTCAAGACCGTGGATGGAGTTACCCTGCCGACTCATGACAATATCAAGTTTTCACAGGAACTCCAAAATGGTAGAACGACATTAAATGAGTGGGACCTAAAGGGTCTCGACGTGTCGAATAATGTCCCGGTTGACGCGCGTAATTTTCAAGTGAAATGAAATCAGATCATGTAGCAGGGATGTACGTTCGGACGACTCCTTGACCCAAAGAATTTCAGGTTGATACAAGTCCGTCTTGCGGGCCAGTGCTACACTCGTCTAATTATGGCTGAACGGCGTTCGCGGATCTGGATTTGGTTCTTGGTGGGCGGCGGGCTGTTTACGCTGTTCGTGGTGGCTGTCTTTACGCTGGTCTATCTGAGCTTTGGTGGCTCGGATGAAGCGTCGTTTTCTGGCTTCGGCTCCAAGATTGGCGTCGTCGAACTCGATGGCGTCATTTTCTCTCCCAAGCAAATCGTTCCTCAGCTGAAGAAGTTTGCCGACGACGATTCCATCAAAGCCATCATCATTCATGTGAATTCGCCCGGAGGCGGCGTAGCTGCGTCGGAAGAAATCTACCGCGAAGTGAAGCGGATCCGCGACGAAAAGAAGAAACGGATTGTGGCTTCGATTGAGACGGTGGGTGCGAGTGGCGCGTATTACGTGGCGTCGGCGACCAACAAGATTTATGCCGACAAGGGGAGTGTGGTGGGATCGATCGGAGTGATTGCCGAATGGGTGAATTATGGCGACCTTCTGCGTTGGGCGAAGCTGAATCCGATTACGATGAAAGCTGGCGAATTTAAGGACACGGGCAGCCCGACTCGCGAAATGACGCCGGCGGAACGTGAGTACATGCAGGCCTTGATTGACAATATGCACACCCAGTTCATCAACGCGGTGGCTGACGGGAGGCATGCGAAAGAAGACGACATTCGCGCTATCGCGAATGGAAAAGTCTGGACCGGGGAGCAGGCGCTTTCGATGAAGATGGTCGACCAGATCGCTGATTTCGAAGGTGCAGTAAAAGATACGGCCCGGGCGGTGAATGTCACGGGTGAGCCGACGCTGGTCTGGCCTCCGAAAGAGAAGCGCTCGGGGCTTGATCTGCTGTTTGGCGATGTTTCCGACTATTTGCCCACGCGAGAGAAACTGTTGGAGCAAGAAGTCGGTTTTTACTATCTTTGGAAATAGCGTCGGGAAAGTGGTCTTGGGCAGTTCTCCGTTCATGGTTCTGGAAGTGAGAACTTTCTTCCAGGTGCCTGCTTCCCTACTTGCACAGAACCCCTTAAATTTGAGAAGGTTATAGACAGGTGCCGTGCTGCAGCCGGGGGGGAGATACACCTCTCGGGCACAAAGAATCCAAAAAGGGAATCGGCCCAAAAAAGGGAGCGAAGAGGCTTATGACGAAGGCTGATCTGATCGAAGAAGTTTCCCGGCTGGCGGAACTTACCCGCAAAGACAGCGAAGTGATTGTGGATACGATCTTTGACAGCGTAGTGCGCTCGCTACGCGTGGGCGACAAGATCGAAATACGCGGGTTTGGGAGCTTCCGAACGCGCCAGCGCAAGCCGCGGGTGGGCCGGAATCCCAAAACAGGGGATCGCGTGGAAGTTCCCGCTAAGAAGATTCCGTTTTTTAAGCCCAGCAAGGAATTGAAGGATTTAGTGAATAATAGTCCGACACCCGCCGTTACTCCCGCAGCGCCTCCACCGGCGGCACCGCCCGCCACGCACTAGAACTCCCTATGGAGGCACGCAATTCTTGTGGGCGACTGAAGTTCGAGATCTCTCGAGCGATGTCCTGATACGGATGTCCTGAGCTGTATCAGATCTTATTTCGATGCTGCATGGGCGCGTTGCTTGAGGGCTTCGACGGCGGGGAAGGATCTGGCAGCAGTGAACGTGCGCTCCAGCGGGTGTGTTCCGGTGGCAATCGATTTCACCATCATCTCAATCGCCAGATCGGCATTCGGTGGAATGAAAATAGTAGCGGACAGCAGTTTGCGGCGCACCCATTCTTGTCCAGTCTTCGGAAGTCCATCACAACCGAGAAACGGCATCTTCTGCAACTGATCGCGTAGTTCGGTACATTCTTCGAATGCTTTACGGGCTCCGATAGCCATGGAATCGTCCTGTGCACAGACGGCTTCCATTTGCGCTTGACGCGACGTGGAAAGACGCAGAAATGAGCTGACGGTTTTGTAGGCGCTGGCTTCGGTCCATTGCGCCTTTAGAACGCGAAGTTGGACGCTGCTCGGTTTTGTTTCGAGCATCCCGGTGTAGCGTTGTTTCGCGGCCAAGCTCTCAGCCGGTCCTTGAATATAGAGAACGATTCCGCCACCGGGCAGCAGATTTCCAAGTTGCTCTCCCTGAATGCGGCCAATCTCTTCGTGGTTTGAAGTAATCGCAAATATGGGCACTTGAAAAAGGCGGCGTAGCTCGGCAATGTAGTCGGCGTCGCGATTCAGCAACACCACTCCAATGCCAGCAGCGGCTGCTGCACGGGCAACCTGCGGATGCGCGGTCGATCCCGCCGGTTCAAAAATGATCGCGTCAGGCCGCGGGGCGCTGGTGGACTGGATGCTCGACAGCAATTGCTGGCTTTGCACAATGCCATCGTTGCGAGCGTAGACGATCTCCAACTCAATCCCCAGTTTGCGCGCGGTCTGTTGGGCAGCAGCGGTCTGCTCGATCTGGTAATCGTTGTCGTCGTTGGTCAGGGAGAGTAGGAAACGCAACTTTTTCATGCCAGTGTGTCTCTCCTGCGATCATACCTTGACGCTGCTGGGGGGTGCGCATGACGTTGGTAACGAACGTTGGGCGTATCTGAACTCTCTGGTTATGAAGATGCTTGAGACAAAGTCGCCGGAGAGACCATGTCCCAGTTATTGCTCAGACCCGTGATCTTCATCGCGACTCCATGCTTTGGAGGTGTGGTCTCACAGAGCTACATGCTGTCAGTGATAAGGCTGATGAGCCATGCGAAATCTGCGGAGTTCGACGTGACCCTCTCGATGCTTGGGTATGACGCACTGATCTCGCGAGCGCGTAGTACCCTGGTTGCCGCTTTTTTGGACAATCCAGTAACCACCCATCTGTTATTCGTCGATGCCGATATAGGCTTCGAGCCCCAGCAAGTGGAACGGCTACTACGGTTTGATAAAGATTTCACCGGTGCACTGTATCCGCTCAAATCGATCGATTGGGATTTCATTCCGCAACGGTGTGTCGAGGGCGGTGAGACCATAGGACAGGCTGCCCTGTCCTATGTGGGAACCTTTTCCCCCGAGGCGGAGCGTAAGCGGGAGGGCGATTTTGTTACGGGAATTTATGTCGGTGGTGGTTTTCAAATGATCCGCCGCAGCGTGCTGGAGAAAATGATTGCCGCTTACCCCGAAACTCATTTCACCCGCGTGCATAGTCTACCCATGTCCGGCTCGCGAAGCGAGATGGTACAAAGTTCAAATCTCTTCGCCCTGTTCGATTGCATCATCGACCCCGACACCGGCGCGTATCTGAGTGAGGATTATTCTTTTTGCCGGCGCTGGCGGCAAATCGGTGGCGAGATCTGGATTGACATAGCGAGCAAACTAACCCACACCGGCCCCTATGAATTTGTCGGCGACCACACCTCGCGCTTGAATGGACTTGCGCAGCACTCGGAAAGCAGATCGAAAGGCTAGATAGGAAGTCTAGAGATGATTCAGGACGGGATCTTCCTGCATTCGAGTTGGCGCGCAGCGAGTACCTACGTCTGGGCAAAGTTTCGGCAGCGGTCTGATACCTATTGCTATTTCGAACCGCTGAATGAGCATCTGCTCACTCTGACGCCAGAGATTATCGATCGTTTCGTCCCCTGGTCTTTTGCGAATCACCCGGCGCTTGGGGCGCCCTATCTGGAGGAGTTTTGTCCGTTGATCGACCAGAATAGCGGCGTCGGAATATCAGGTTTTCCTGCGCATCTCACCTTCGGGCGATACTGCGCTGCATGCAATGACTCGTTGCCGGAACTGGAAGCCTACATATCTGATCTGGCGAGACTGGCCGCCCGGCTCAGCCGGCGTCCTGTCTACGGTTTTGTGCGCACGGATATGAGGGTCGGTTGGTTCCGCGCGAAGATGCCGGGCACGCACATTTTTATCCACCGCGAACCGCGCCGACAGTTTCTATCGATGTTGCGCCAAGCCGTGCAGGGCAATTCCTATTTCCTGCAACGCGGCACGGTTATTCTCCGCCACAATATCGAAGCACCTGCCCTCGCACCGTTGCTGGCAGCCCTTGAATTTCCAGCGATCGGATTGCCGGCATTGCTGGATTCGTCCGATCTGCGCCAGGCTTTTCGGGGCAAGCTCGTAGATGAGACAATTCTGCGCCGGTTTTACTTCATCTTCTATTTCATGTGGCTGTTAGCGAGGCGGATCGGCGAGCCACAATGCCATCTGGTTATCGACATCGACGGCCTCAGCCTAGACGACTCCTATCGCTGCGAAATTGAAAATAATCTTGGCGATCTGGTTGGAATGGCAATTTCGTTTGCGGACTGCCGGGTGGAGCGCTACGAGGAAAGTCTCGGCTGGAGCGGCCAGTTCTTCGGTGCTCTTGAACGCGAGATCGAAAGCCTTGTGGCTCAGGACTCTCTATCGGCAAAGTCCTTTGCTGAATGTGTAAGATATGGAACTGGGGCCCATAGCTCAACGGTTAGAGCAGCAGACTCATAATCTGTTGGTTCTAGGTTCGAATCCTAGTGGGCCCACCAAGACTCCCATCAGTAAAACTTTCGAGCTGCGTCAACCTGTGTGCTTGAGATCCCCTCGCCCAGTTTCATTACTATGCATCCGCCCATGAGCTTCTCCGCCGTGGTGTAGTCCCGTTTCGGCGTCCGGTCAACCGTGATGGATTCATATTGAAGTTCGCAGTGGGATCGGCCACCCGGCGCCCGAGGTTGCAAGAAAGATTCTTCTACAAGTGTTTTAGAATCGACGGCAATTTCAATACAACTAGCTCGATCCTGTGGTGGCGAGCTATGTCCTTTTGATGTCCTCTTTATGTCCTCGATTGGCATTTCCCTTGCACGTTCTCATGCCAGACGTGATTCGCTGCGATCAAGAGATTCCTGAAGGTGAGTGAAGATGAGTAATGTGAATGCAGCCGCACCCTCGGCCGCTATTGCCGGTGCACTACTTATATCCGATGACGCGATCACAATCCAGCAACTCAAGGAGTCGATGCAGCAACTTGCTATGTCACCTGAAGTATGTGGCGATATTCCGGCAGCGCTGACCCTGTTGAGCCGACGGAAGTTCGAAGCTGTAATTGTTGATTTCCAACTGGGAAGCCAAGTAAATGAAGTCTTAGAAAGGGTGAGGATATCCCCTTCGAATCGAACTGCCGTGGTATTTACCCTCAGCGACTGCGATGCAGAAACCAATAATGCGTTCAAGGCGGGATCCAATTTTGTGCTCAGAAGACCTCTTACCCTGCCCTCTCTTGGCCGCAGTTTCAAGGTTGCGTATGGTCTGATCCTACGGGAGCGCAGGCGCTACTTTCGTTGCCCGGTCAAGATTCCGGTGGCGATTTGCCGGCCGGGCATGCCAGAAATTCATGGCCAGACATTGAACATCAGCGAAAGTGGAATCGCAATCGTTACTTCGGCATTGCTCCCTCCCGGCACGAAAGTGCAGCTACGCTTCATCCTTCCACGTCAGGAATTGCGCTTTGTGTTGGGGGCGACGATTTGCTGGTGCAAAGAGTCCTATCTCGGACTGCAATTCTCTTCCATTTCGCCGCCTCTCACGTCAGTGTTACAAGAATGGCTTTTGCGCAGGTTGGAAGAGAATCTTCCCGAATCCTTGGCCGACCAATTCCGAAAACTTGAGAACCCTGCTCCTAATCTCGATAGGTAAAGTCTCGCTCCTTTCGTAACCCACCCTACGTTCCTTTTGGAGGCCGCAACTAGTTTAGTCTGCGCGAGAATAGACGTACGTCATGGATCCGCAATCCTTCCAACAAGTGGGCCGCCATAGCCCCGAGGCTATTCCGGTCGAGATGCGTCGCATCGAAGGTCGCGAGTGGTGGCTATGGGGCTTCGCGGTTGCCGTAACTCTGGCTTTGACTCTGGGAATTATTTCGTTCACTTTCCCGTGGTTCGAGCGGGAGACCAATGTTTCGTACTGGTTTGATCTCAGGGAGTGGGTACGCGGGCTGGCCGCTCTGGTATTACTCTTTGACTTTTACGCAATCTATCAGCATCTGCAACTCCACCGTATTCGACGTCAGCTGGCGGAGCGCGATCAGCTTTTTCAACTCATCAGTGAAAACGCCGCCGATATGATCGCGCTTGTCGATGCCGATGGCCGGCGGTTATACAACAGTCCTGCCTATTTAAAGGTTCTCGGGTATTCTCACGAAGACCTGAAAGACACTTCGTCGATCGACCAGATTCATCCTGACGATCGCGAGCGAGTAATACAGGCCGCGGAAAAAGCTCGCCTGAGTGGGCTTGGAGAAATGATGGAATATCGGGTCCGCCACAAAGACGGATCTTGGCGCACACTGGAATCGACCGCGAGTCCGATCCGAAACGCAAGAGGCAAGGCCGATAAGCTGGTCATCGTAAACCGCGACATCACCGAGCGGAAACGGGCCGAGGAGTTGCTGGCGCACAACGCGTTCCATGACGGTCTCACGAATCTGCCCAACCGCGCTCTATTCCTCGACCGGCTGCAGCACGCCCTCACGCTCTCCAAAAGGCATACTAATTACAAATTCGCCGTACTGCTCATCGACGTCGACGAGTTCAAGGTCGTCAATGACAGTCTGGGACTCTCTGCCGGCGATGAATTGCTGATTCAAGTCGCGCAAAGACTGAGGGAATCGGTGCGGCGGGTTGACACCGTTTCGCGTCCGCGGATGGCCGAGGTGCCAGACAGGACGGCTAACGATGGCAACCTCGCCAGACTTGGTGGTGACGAGTTCACGATTCTTTTGGACGACATTCGTGATCCCATTGAAGCTGTTCGGGTTGCGGAAAGAATTCAAGGGGAGCTGGCTACTCCGTTTTTCATCAATCAGGAGGAGATCGTAATTTCGGCAAGCATAGGGATCGCTTCCAGCGTCAGCCCTCACACGCAGGCCGAGGATCTGGTGCGCGACGCGGATATCGCCATGTATCGTGCCAAGCGCGCAGGAAAAGCCCGCTGCGAGGTTTCTGACACGGCTATGCACGCTAATGCGGTCAAACGGCTGCGGATGGAAACGGACCTGCGGAAAGCGCTCGACCAGGGAGAATTTCGCGTTTACTACCAGCCCATCGTGTGGCTGCAAACCGGCAAGATTGCGGGCTTTGAGGCTCTAACGCGGTGGCAGCGTCCCGAGGGTATGGTTCCTCCCATGGATTTCATTGGAGTCGCGGAGGAAACCGGGCTTATCATCCCCATGAATCGGAACCTGCTGCGGGAAGCTTGTGAACATCTACGATGCTGGCAGGCAGAATTTCCTTCCGACCCACCTTTAACGATGAGCGTGAATGTCACCTCTAAGGAGTTCGCACAACCCGACCTAGCGGGCGAAATCGGAAGATCCCTCGAGCAGACCGGAATAGATCCTGCTTGCTTGCAGGTCGAAATCATAGAAACCATTGCTATGGGCGACGCGGAGAAATCCGGTTACGTGCTGGCACAGTTGAAGTCGCTCGGCGTGCGCTTGAGCATCGATGATTTTGGCACAGGCTATTCGTCCCTCAGCCGCTTGCGTAGGATGCCCGTCGACACTTTGAAAATCGACCGGGCCTTTATTTCGAACATGGATAGCGACCCTGAAAACTGCGCAATCGTGCGCGCCATCATCATTCTTGCTCACAACCTTGGTTTGAAAGTTGTTGCCGAAGGCACGGAGAGGGAAGAGCAAATCAATTTACTTAAACAATATAACTGCGAGATGGTGCAGGGATACCTCTTCTCCCGGCCTGCTGACGATTTGACCATGCTGAGGTTGCTGGCCAGCAATCGCAGCGCTAGCGCAGCAGCCGGTGGCCGCTAGGTATCAAGCCTTCTCATCCCACCGGCAAACTAAAGTAGAAAACTGAACCGTGCCCGAGCTGGCTGGTAACACCAAGCCGTCCCCCGTGGGCCTCAACGATGGCTTTGCAGATTGCCAGTCCCATGCCGGTTCCGTGGACTTGCACTCGCTGGTTACGTCCACGATAAAACTTTTCAAAGACTAGAGACTGCTCGAAGTCGTCGATGCCAGGGCCGCGATCGGCAATGCTGATATTAAGAGTCTGATCCTTACCTTCCGCGGTGATACGGATCGGAGCGCCGGCGGGCGAATACTTCGCGGCATTCTCGATGAGATGAACGAGGACTTCTTTGATGTGCGCGGAGTCCATCCGCGCATTAGGAAGATCCGTTGGGATTCTGACTTCCACAGGATGCTGTGCGAGAAGCTGCTTTAGTTCGTCGAGCGCTTCCTGCACCGGGGTGCCGATGGATGCAGATGCGAAGCGAAATTCAACTTTGTTGGCATCCAACTGGGCCATCTCGGCGGCTTCTCCGATCAGTCGATTCAGCCGGTCACTTTCCTCGTTGATGATGGTCAGGAGTTCCTGCCGCTCTTCTGGTGAATGACTCGTCGAATCGCTCGGGCTGCCGAGCAAAGAGGTCACCGACGCTTTGATCGCGGTGAGCGGAGTACGAAATTCATGAGTGACCGAATCGAGCAGGACGGAGCGGAGCTGCTCGCTTTCACGAGCGGCCTCAGCACGGCTGAGTTTTTCAACCGCACCCGCACGTTCGATGGAGATCGCGACCAGGCTGCCAATGGCTTCCAGTGTTTGCCGCGAGAGAATTGAACCAGAAACGCCGAGGCAACCTACTACGCGCATGCCCATGCGAAGCGGCATGAAGGCGATTTGTTGAGCAGAATCGATACGCGGTTCGCCCCGTAAGCCGACTAACTGCAGATCGCGCGCTTCTAATCCATCGATACTAGGGCCCGAGCGATAAACATCACTGCGGCTGGACAATGAAATTGCCGCCGATCGGATGCCGAATGACTCCACAATATAGCGGGGAATCAGGTTCAACAGTTCGGCTGGGCTGTCGCTTGAAAGCAGCAACTGGCTGAAGGCGTAGAGGCGCTCCAGTTCTTGCCGGCGCTCGACGGCGCTTCGCGCTCCGCGCCGGGCACGCTCCGATAATTCGCTGGCCGTGACGGCGGTGATAATAAAAGCGAAGAGAGCGACCCAGTTCTGCGGGTCGGCGATGGTAAAAGTGCGAATCGGCGGTAGAAAAAAATAATTAAAAGCCAGGGTGGCGATCACGGACATGAAAATGGCTTGCCGCAAACCCCACGAAGCGGAGATGCCAAGAACGCCTACCAAGAATGCCAGAGCGATGGTGGTTGGATTGAGGTGAATTACTCGAAATCCGACGAAAGTAATTGCCGCCACGATGAGCGCGGCAATAGAGTATCCCGACGCGGATCTTGCGGCGTTATTCACGAGCTGATTGTAACCGACATTTTTGGGCGGCATCTAACTGACATCGACAAAGTCGAATGTCTCAAGGACAATAATCTGAATGTCTAAGACGCCTGAACAATGGCTGGAGGAATGTTCACCGACGAAGAAGGGCGGCAGGTTCAAGCTCTTTCTTGGGTATGCTCCCGGCGTGGGCAAGACGCACACTATGCTGACCGAGGCGATCCGGCGGAACAATCGCGGCGAAGATGTTGTGATCGGGGTTGTCGAAACCCACGGAAGGAAAGCGGTCGGTGAACTGGTCACGAATTTGGAAGTTGTTCCGCGTAGGAAGATCGAATACAAGGGTGCGCTCTTCGAAGAGATGGATGTAGACGCCATTCTTGCGCGCAAGCCTTGTGTCGCACTGGTGGACGAACTGGCGCACACCAACATCGAAGGCAGCAAACATCACAAGCGCTATGAAGATGTGCTCGAACTGCTGGATGCGGGAATCGACGTCCTTTCTACTATGAACATCCAGCATCTGGAGAGCGTGACCCCGACGGTTCAGGGAGTCACCGGGATCCAGGTGCGGGAGACTGTTCCAGACTGGGTGCTGCAAAGAGTCAACGAAGTGGTAATGATCGATCTGACTCCGGAGGCATTACAGAACCGGATGAAGCGTGGCGACGTCTATCCCCAGGAACGCGTGGGACGGGCGCTGGAGAATTTTTTCCGCGAGACGAACTTGATCGCCTTGCGCGAGCTCGCCTTGCGCCAGGTAGCGCAGCAGGTGGACCAAAGTCTCGAGCAACATCGCGGCGAGCAAGGTACAGATCGAGGAGCGGTTGCGATCCGCGAACGCATCGCGGTTTGTATCAGCTCGAACCCGGCAGCGCAGTATCTGATCGCACGCGGAGCGCGCATGGCGCAGGCGCTGAATGCCGAGCTCTTTGTGGTCTATACCGACATGGGGCAGGATTCGAGCGAAGCGAACCAGCGAACCTTGGCCGCGAACCTGCGCTTCGCGGAAAACGTGGGCGCAGCGATCGTGCGGCTACAGGGGAAGAGCGTGGCTGCCGGAGTTGCGGAGTTCGTCAACGAGAAACACATTACGCAAGTTGTCTTTGGGCGCTCCGCGACGCGAGGCTGGAAGCGGTATTTCTATCTTTCCGCCATCCATCAATTCTTGCGCGATGCTCCCGCGGTGGACGTACACATCGTGACGCAGGAGCCCAACTGATTCAGGATGTCGGAGCATAAACACATTCTGGTGGTGGACGACGAATCGCAGATCACGCGCGTGCTACGGACATCTCTTTCCAGCCATGGATACGACATTCGCGTCGCCAACGACGGCGAAACTGCCCTCGAAATCATGAAAGATTGGGCGCCGGATCTGGTCATTACCGATCTGGCAATGCCCAACATGGACGGACTCGAATTGTGCCGCCGGTTGCGAGCGAAGACGCAGATTCCGATCATTGTGCTTTCGGTGCGCGGCGAGGAACAGACCAAGGTCAAGGCTCTCGATGCGGGCGCGGATGACTATGTTACCAAGCCCTTCGGCATCGAGGAACTTCTGGCACGCGTCCGCGCCAATCTTCGCCGCGTGAAGACGGACGAGTCTGACCTCGCGCCGATTCAGGCGGGAGACTTCAAAATTGATCCCGGCGCACGAAGCGTTCTCGTCAAAGACCGCGCCGTGCATCTCACTCCGAAAGAGTTCGACCTGCTCGTATATTTCGCGCGCCATGCCGGCAAAGTTGTCACGCATCGAGCCTTGCTGGGCGCGGTTTGGGGTGGTGAGAATACCGAACAGGTTGAGTACCTCCGAGTATTCGTCGCCCAACTCCGCAAGAAGCTTGAACCATTGCCAAATTCCCCTCGTTACATTGTGACCGATCCGTGGGTGGGTTATCGCTTCGAGCCCGGCGACTGAGAGACCGGAAAAATCGCGAGTTCCTGCTGTACTCCGTGAATCTTTACGAGTTTTCTATTTTCAATTTATGCGGAATTTACGTCCTTTCGAATCCAATGTATTGGATGCCGGTGAAAGCCGGTTGTCAGAAAGGTAATAACCTCATGTCCATTCAAGAAGTATCCGCTGAACGCTTTGCACAACTCTTTCATTGCTATCATCAGGCGCTGGCTAGCGAACCTGGTAGTGCTTCGAACCTTCACACAGAGGAAGCTTGGGAGAATCTACCGCCTTCGGAAAGAACCAAATTGATTGCTGCAGCACGTCTAGCTCTCCTTGAAGTTGAACTCGTTCCCAGCGAACGCCAATCCAGACGATATTTCGCCAAACCCGGCGAAGCGGAGTGGGGCTGCTAGGTTTCCCGGCTGGCTCCGGCCGGAGTTTCTTTATGAAATCTTTATGAACCACTTAGGGCACCTTTATGCCTGCCGTCGTCAAATGGTTGGTTGCGGCCGATTGTTCTCGATCCTGGAAAGGCGGCCGAAATGAAACTGGTCTTCATAGCGTTATGCGCAGGGGCGATAGTTTTCATGGTGCGTTTTTTGATTGCCCTTCTGGAAGAAACCAAATTCAATCGCCGCGACCCATAACAGTTTATTCACGGAACCTGATCCAGTCGAGCGGCATCGAGACTATATGAATCTTAAGAATTGTGTGTACAAGCAGGCAGTAGAAACCGGCAGGCGGGTGTTGGTCATCGTAGCAGCGGCAGCGGTACTAACGTTACCGCTTTATAGTCAGCAGACCGCGAATGATGCTCAGGTCGCGAATCAACAGGCAGCTACCGCCAATCCGCGAACACAGCAAGAGATTATCGAAGAGCTTGATGCCATGAAAAAGAGGATTGAGCAACTCGAGGCGGAACTGAAGAGCCGTACGATAACAACAGAGGCATCTCCCGCAGTTGTAGCGCCCGCAGCAGTGACCCCAGCAAGAACAGTGGAGGCCTCGACAGCGCCAGTTCCGGCACCTGTGGAGCAAGCGTCCAGCGGTTCCGCGTCGACAAAAGTAGAAAAGATCGCACCTTTCTCGGACTGGGACTGGACTTGGCTTAACGGCAATCCGCGCAACAAAGACACGGCTTTTGATTCAAAATTCTTTACTCCGGAAATCCGTGCCGACATTACCTACAACTACGACTTCAACAAACCAATTGACAACTCGATCGGTGGATCGAGCGAAATATTTCGCGCCAACGAAATCCAGTTGGAACAACTCGGCATCGGCGGAGACTTCCACTACGACAATGTTCGTGCCCGCTTCATGACTCAATTTGGTATGTATGCCACGACAACCGTGCGCAACGATCCCAGCTATGCTAAGGGGCAATGGACTCTGAACGAAGCGGACCGTTTCCTGTCGGAAGCCTATGGCGGATATCACATCAATGCGCTGGATGGGATCAACATCGACGCCGGCATTTTCCTTTCTTATATTGGTCTGTTTAGTTACTACAACGCCGATAACTGGGCCTACCAACCTTCGTATGTCTCCTCCAACACGCCCTGGTTTTTCGAAGGCTTGCGTGTGCAGATTTTCCCAAACCCCCACTTGAAGATCGAGCCATGGCTCATCAATGGATGGCAATCCTATGGGTCGGCCAATTCGAGGAAGGGTCTGGGTGGACAGATCAAGTGGACACCGAGGCCCTGGGTCAACATCATCTCCAACAATTACGGCCTGGGCCACGACGATCTCTATATACCGAATCGAGGCCGCGTCCATACCGACAACAGCATTGAGATCAAATATTTCGACCGACCGGGACAAAGGCTCGACAAGATGGCCTTCTCGTTCACCGGTGATCTGGGCTGCGAATTTGGCCCGAGCACGGCCACCTTAGCCGGCGTGAGCTGTTTCGGTGACAGGAAAGACGCGAAAGCGCAACCCAGCGCCAATTTCCCGCAGGGGGGAATCGATCCTAAGCAAAGCTTTGTCGGCTACATGTTTTACAACCGCATGTGGTTCAAGAAGGACACGTTCGGACTAACCCTCGGCGGCGGTCAAATTAACAATCCCGGGCGCTATCTGGTTCTGCTCCCGCCCATCAATGGAGAAACTGCACCCTCCGCGGCGATCAACTCGCCTTACTTTACCGAAAATCCTGGCGACCCGTTTAAAGCCTGGGATAGTTCGATAACTTTCGATTACATGCCGAAGCAATGGATTACTTTCCGCTGGGAGTACGACTATCGCCACGCGAGTGTGCCGTATTGGACGGGTCACGGCGGAATTACGCCGCCAGGATCCGGCGGAGTGCCTTATACGAACAATGGATCACCCCAATTCTTTGCCTGCAACGACGGGAATACGTCAGGGGCATTGACCCTTAGCGGCGCACAAACGGCCTGCGGGGCGCAAGGCAGCAGCGTATGGTTCCCCGATCTGCGGAGGGACGAGCATTTCATCGACATTGACATTCTAGTCAAATTTTGACGGTAGGTTCATAGCGGCTTGGGTTAGCGGCGTGTGAGGAGGCTAGTTTTGCAAGACATAATCTTCGTTGTAGTGGCAATAGTGTTTTTCGTAGTTGCGCTCGGTTACGTGCAATTCTGCGATCGAATTCGCTGAGGACTGTCACTTATGAATATTGAATCGATCATCATGTTGATTGTGAGCGCAGGATTGATGGTTTACCTGCTGTACGCGTTGCTGCGACCGGAGAAATTCTGACATGACAACCAATGGCTGGATACAGATCTTCGTATTTCTGGCTCTGATTCTGGCGATCACCAAGCCACTCGGCGTATTCATGGCAAGAGTGTTCAGCGGCGAGCGAACTTTCCTCGATCCCGCGCTTCGGCCGATCGAGCGCTTGCTCTATCGCGTGACCGGCGTCGATGAAAAGCATGAGATGCGCTGGACGGAATACGCTTTCGCCATGCTGCTGTTCAGCGGCGCTTCCATGCTGTTGCTTTATCTGATTGAGCGGGTGCAGCAGTTCCTGCCTTGGAATCCGCAGAAGTTTGGGGCAGTAGCTCAGGCGCTGGCTTTCAACACCGCCGCGTCTTTCACCACCAATACCAATTGGCAGAACTATTCGGGCGAGTCGGCCATGAGTTACCTCACGCAGATGGCTGGTCTGGCATACCACAACTTCACATCGGCTGCGGTGGGGATTGCACTGGCAATTGCGTTCGTTCGTGGCATTGCCCGCAAGGAAAGAGAAACTATCGGTAATTTCTGGGTCGATATGACCCGCTCCACCCTGTGGGTGCTGCTGCCAGCCTGCATCGTCTATGCGCTGCTCCTGGTGTCGCAGGGAGTTGTGCAGAACCTCAGGCCCTACGACACCGCGAAGCTTGTCGAGCCCCAACAGGTTCAGAAAACTGGGACGGACGGCAAGCCGATGGTTGGGCCCGACGGCAAAGCGGTAATGGGCACTGTGACCGATCAGACCATCGCACAAGGGCCCGTCGCTTCGCAGGAGGCGATCAAGATGCTGGGCACGAACGGCGGCGGATTTTTCGGCGCCAACAGCGCCCATCCTTTTGAGAATCCCACGCCGCTCAGTAACTTCTTGCAGATCCTATCTATCTTTGCGATCCCGGCAGGACTTACCTATACGTTGGGCCGAATGACTGGGTCGCCGCGTCACGGCTGGGCGGTCTGGGCAGCGATGGCGATTCTGTTTTTGTGTGGAGTTACAACGGCTTACTGGGCCGAGGCCAAAGGCAATCCTTTACTGCACGGCGTCGACCAGCGCACTACCGCGCTGCAGCCGGGCGGCAATATGGAAGGCAAGGAAGTGCGCTTTGGTATCGCCAATTCCGCGCTGTTTGCCACGGTCACGACTGATGCGAGTTGCGGCGCCATCAATGGCCAACATGATTCCTTCACGCCACTGGGTGGAATGGTGCCACTGGTCAACATCATGCTTAGCGAGACCGTTTTTGGAGGAGTGGGCGCGGGTCTCTACGGAATCCTGATTTACGTCGTGCTTTCGGTATTCATTGCCGGACTTATGGTTGGGCGAACACCAGAGTATCTGGGCAAAAAGATCGAAGCCTACGACGTGAAGATGGCGATGTTGGTCACGCTGGTTTTCCCGCTGGTTATTCTGGTGCTCACAGCCATTTCATCGGTCGAGGGATTTGGCACGTCGAGCATCAGCAATGCGGGCCCCCACGGGCTGACTCAAGTCCTGTATGCGTTCACCTCCATGGCAGGGAACAACGGTTCCGCGTTCGGAGGATTGAATGGCAACACGCTTTGGTATAACACTGCGGGCGCGATGACCATGCTGGTGGGACGTTTCTTCATGATCATTCCCATGCTGGCAATTGCCGGCAACCTGGCAAAGAAGAAAACGGTGCCTGCTTCAGCGGGTACGTTCCCCGTGACTACGCCGCTGTTTGCCATTCTGCTGGTGTCGGTGATCGTGATTGTAGGCGCGCTGACATTTTTCCCGGCCCTTAGTTTGGGACCTGTACTTGAACACCTGTTGATGATGGCAGGGAAAACTTTCTGAGGCAGAACTCCTGAAGAAAAACATGGCAGAAAAGAAAAGCAAGAGTTTGTGGGACGTAAAAATCATACGCCGCGCGCTGGTCGATGCCGTGGTGAAACTCGATCCACGCACCATGATGAAGAATCCAGTCATGTTCGTGGTCGAGGTCGGCAGCGTGGTAACGACCCTGCTGCTGTTTCGAGAGAAACAGAGCTTCGCCTTCAATCTGCAGATCACGCTCTGGCTCTGGTTCACGGTACTGTTCGCGAATTTTGCGGAGGCCATGGCCGAAGGACGCGGCAAAGCGCAGGCAGACACGCTGCGCAAAGCCCGGTCTGAAACCGTGGCGAAGCGCTTGCTGCCAAATGGTTCGACAGAGACGGTGCCGAGCGCCAAGTTGCGATCGGGCGATGTTGTGATGGTAATCGCGGGCGAATTAGTCCCGGGCGATGGCGAAGTCATCGAAGGCGTCGCTTCAGTGGACGAGTCCGCAATTACGGGAGAATCCGCGCCGGTGATTCGCGAAGCTGGCGGCGATCGTTCTGCGGTTACCGGTGGCACTCGCGTATTGTCCGACGTGATCAAAGTTCGCATCACTTCGAATCCGGGAGAAACCTTTCTCGACAGAATGATCGCTTTGGTCGAGGGTGCTGAACGGCAGAAGACTCCAAATGAGATCGCGCTCAATATTTTGCTGGCGGGTCTGACCATCATTTTTCTGTTGGCGGTGGTTACGCTGCAACCGTTTGCCGTTTATTCGGGATCGCCACAGACAGTATTTGTGCTCGTCTCTCTGCTGGTTTGCTTAATTCCAACCACGATTGGCGGTCTGCTTTCTGCCATCGGCATTGCCGGCATGGATCGTCTGGTGCAGCACAATGTGCTCGCAATGTCCGGACGTGCCGTGGAAGCAGCCGGCGACGTGAATACGTTGCTGCTCGATAAGACAGGAACAATCACGCTCGGCAACCGGCAGGCAGCAGAATTCATTTCCGCGCCGGGAATAACCGATGCCGAAATGGCCGATGCCGCACAACTCTCTTCGCTCGCGGATGAAACACCCGAAGGCCGCTCGATAGTTGTGCTAGCAAAAGAGAAATATAACCTGCGCGGCCGGGAACTTTCGTCTCACGAAGCCGTGTTCGTTCCTTTCACGGCGCAAACGCGAATGTCGGGCGTGAATATGGATGGCCGCGAAATTCGCAAGGGCTCGGTCGATGCCATCATCAAATATCTGCAGCAGTTTGGCACATCGTTGCCGCGCGAGATTCAGGCGAGCGTAGAACAGATCGCGCGCTCGGGAGGAACGCCGTTAGTGGTTGCCGAGAATCAGCGGGCGCTGGGAGTGATCTACCTCAAAGATATTGTCAAAGGCGGGATGCGCGAACGCTTTAATCAACTGCGCGCTATGGGGATCAAAACTGTAATGATCACCGGCGATAATCCGCTGACGGCGGCGGCAATCGCACGCGAGGCGGGCGTGGACGATTTTCTTGCCGAGGCGACTCCGAAGGACAAGATGGATTTGATCCGCCGCGAGCAGGGTGACGGCAAACTGGTCGCCATGACCGGCGATGGTACCAACGATGCACCAGCGCTCGCCCAGGCCGATGTAGGTGTGGCGATGAATACCGGCACGCAAGCAGCGAAAGAAGCCGGCAATATGGTGGACCTGGATTCGAATCCCACCAAGCTGATTGAAGTCGTCGCAATCGGAAAACAGTTGCTGATGACGCGCGGAGCACTCACCACATTTTCAATCGCTAACGACGTGGCCAAATATTTCGCCATCATTCCGGCGATGTTTGCCGGGACATTTCCGGTGCTGAATGCACTGAATATTATGCATCTCCAGACACCACAGTCGGCGGTGCTTTCGGCCGTTATTTTCAATGCGCTCATTATTGTGGCGCTGATTCCCCTCGCGCTGCGCGGTGTTGCATACCGAGCGATGAGTGCCGAATCTCTGCTACGCCGAAATCTGCTGGTCTATGGATTTGGGGGCTTGGTGGTTCCGTTTATCGGCATCAAGCTGATTGACATGTTCATCACCGGCGTCAGGCTGGTGTAGATAAAGAGCTGGCATTCGGATATTTGAAGATAAAGAAAAAGACAAAGCCATATGAAGAAAAATTTGATTACAGCTGTTTTCATGACGATCGCTACAACGGTGCTATTGGGAATTCTGTATCCCCTGCTGGTGACCGGGATCGCCCAGTTGATTTTCCCCAAGCAGGCCAACGGGCAACTTATTCAGGGGAGTGATGGAGTGGTGGTTGGTTCGCGCTTGATTGGGCAGCCATTCTCAGGACCCAGCTACTTTCATTCGCGGCCATCCAGCGCGGGTGCTGCGGGCTACGATGCGACCGCTTCCGGCGGTTCAAATCTTGGCCCAACCAATGCTCAATTAATTGCTCGCGTCAACGGCGACGTTGCCAAGTTGCAAGCGGAGAATCCGGGCGCTGCCATCCCAGTCGATCTGGTGACGACATCGGGCTCAGGACTCGATCCCGATATAACGCCAGCGGCGGCGCAGTTTCAGAGTCGGCGCGTGGCTGAAGAGCGCAAGATTCCAGAGACGGAAGTCGCGCGGTTGGTAGTTGAGAATTCACAGAACCGGCAGTGGGGATTCCTCGGCGAGCCGCGCGTGAACGTACTCGAGCTGAATATTGCGCTCGATACGAAGTACGGGCGTCCTCACTAGAAATAGGTCGTAACGTAGCAGGAGCCTTAGCGTCGTTTATACACAGCAGGGTCCGTCCCCAGATGAGAACGCGAATTATTTCGCCAGGCACTTCTCCATGAAGTCGACCAGATCTTTCTTCATCTTGTCGTGTTCAGCGCGATCGACGTACACCATGTGTCCAGCTTTGTAGGTGGCGTAAGAAATGTTCTGCCGATACTTTGCATCGAGATCGAGGTGATCCATGGTCCAGTTGGCGGCAGTGAAGGGAGTGGCCAGGTCGTAGTAGCCTTCCATCACCAGCACTTTCATATACGGATTCTTGATCAACGCCGAACGTAATCCGCCCGCTGTGCTTGGAAAACCTTCCACGGCATTTCCCCACTCCCACTTCTCGAAGCCGGGCTGGTCGTATGCAAAAACCCTGTATGGCGCATCGGACTTGTAATTCAGTTCGGTGCGCAAATAGTTATTAAACGCCGATGTGTAAGGCGGAAGAATCGCGGCGCCGGTCGGATCGTAATCGCGATCCTGGTCGGGATTTGGATTCGGACTGGTGAATCGTCCGTCAAGGCGGCCGCTGATCAATTTCTGATCGAGCAGTAATTCTTTACTGAAAGTCGGAACGTCGATGCGCAAGTTGTGCGCTTCGATTACCTCTGGGCGCAATCCGATGTAACGCGATAATTGTTCAACAATCTTGCGATGTTCTTCCGGCGTCAGGGCGTCGCCTTTGCCGAGTGCGAGCGCGTAATCATTGGTCGACCAGCGCACGACGTCTTCGCGAGTTTTCGCTACATCCTGAGTGAGATCGCTCGACAATTTGTGATGGTAGCCGGCGATCATATTGAAAGTTGGCACCAGCAAAACGTAAGGCAGATCGTTCGACTTGTTCCATTCGAGCGTTTGAAAATCCACGGCCATCGAGAGCAACGTAACTCCGTTAAAGGAGATGCCGTGATCTGCTAAATATCCTGCAATGCCGGCAGCGCGCGTCGTGCCGTAACTTTCACCCAGAATGAAAAGTGGTGAATTCCAGCGCTCGTAGCGGGAGAGATAAAGGCGGATGAATTCTCCAAAGCCCTGTATGTCGCCCTTTACGCCCAGAAACTTTTTAGTAAGTTCTGCCGTCGCAGCCCGAGAGTAGCCGGTAGCCATGGCATCGATCATCACGATGTCGCTGCGATCGAGAAGCGTGTCGGGATTGTCTTCCAAACGATAAGGAGCTGCGGGCATGAAGCCGTTGGGTTGAAGCACAACACGCTTCGGTCCGAGAGCGCCCATGTGCAGCCACACCGAAGCGGAGCCAGGACCACCATTGAACGCAAACGTCAGCGGACGACTGCCAGCTTCCTGGCCATCGAGCGTGTAAGCGACGAAAAACATTTCGGCTTCAATCTTGCCGTCATCGCGTTTGATGGGAAGCCTTCCGGTGGTCGCCGTGTAGCCGAGAGTCTTGCCATTCACCGCGATCTGGTGATGGGTGACCACGGGCGGAACTTCCGCTACATCGTAATGTTCTTCCTTATCGGTAGCTTCGGAGTCGGCCTTAGGCGACTCCGCGGACTTAGCATTTTCAGCGGATTTATCTGGAGCGTTGGCGTTCGATGGCGTTGCTTGCTTCTTATCTTTTTTAGAAGTGGACTGCTTCGCGTTCTCGGATGTTGTATCTGCTGATTGCTCCTGCTGCGCCGCTGTAAATGGAATGGTCACTACTGCAATAAAGAGAACCATCAGAATTCTCATCTTGTCTCCAGAAAAGAGTTGGACGAGCATTATAGCGCCTTCGCTGATGGGGCTTAGAAGGAGTTTCTTCTTGCAGGCGCTTACCGTCCGCCGGATACAACTCCAGACGTGCTAGAATTTGTTGCGCCTGAAATGCTTCCGTCGGCTCGGCGTATCGGAATTTCTCACCTGGCAATAGCGGACTGAAAAAGTGGCCCAGAAAACAAACGCTCAAAACGATTCAGTCACCTACGCCGATGCCGGTGTGAATATTGATCGGGGCAATCGCACCAAGCAGCGCATCAAGTATCTAGCGCACAAAACTTTTACCAAGGGAGTGCTAAGCGAGATCGGCGGATTCGGCGGGTTGTTCTCGGTCGACAAGAAATATTTGGATCCGGTGCTGGTTTCGAGCGTCGACGGCGTGGGCACCAAATTAAAAGTGGCCTTCGACATGAAGATGCACCACACTGTTGGCGGCGACCTGGTAAATCATTGTGTGAATGACATCGCGGTGCAGGGCGCGGCTCCCTTGTTTTTTATGGACTACCTGGCCACCGGTAAATTGGATCCAGAAATCGTCGAGAAAATCGTCGGTGGCCTAGCCGAAGCCTGCAAGCATAACGGCTGCGCGCTGATCGGTGGCGAAACGGCTGAAATGCCGGGATTTTATCCGGACGGCGAATACGATCTCGCCGGATTCATTGTGGGAGTAGTTGAACGCGACCAAATCATCAGTGGCAAAGACATACAGGTGGGGGATTGCGTCCTTGGGCTGCAATCCAATGGCTTGCATACCAATGGATACTCTCTAGCTCGCAAGCTGCTGTTTGAAACCGCGGGCTATTCTCTCGAAACTTTTGTCAGCGAGATCAAGAACAAAGTCGGCAATGAGCTCATGCGCACCCATCGTAGCTACTGGTCTGTGATTCGGAAGATGATCGCGGGGGACTGTGTTGCGGCGCTGGCGCACATTACCGGCGGCGGCATCACCGAGAATCTGCCCCGAGTGCTGCCCAAAGGTACGTCGGCCGTGATTGAGCTCGGCACGTGGCCGGTTCTGCCCATCTTTGAACATCTGCAAAAACTCGGCAATGTCGCCGAGGAAGAAATGCTCCGGACTTTTAATATGGGCCTCGGAATGCTGATCGTAGTCCCTGCCAAGAAATTCAAGAAAGCACAAACATTGCTGGAGCGTGCCGGAGAAAAATTTTACAGCGTCGGGCGGATCGTCAAAGGCGATCGCAAAGTCGTATTCAGCTAGACTGATCCATTTGTTCCGTCCTCGCTTTCCGTGTAAGTCCAAATTCCAGTCATGATATTCCGTTATGAAGAACCTTGGCATTTTACTTTCCGGACGCGGCTCTAACTTTGTCGCCATTGCTGACAGCATCGCGGCTGGCAGGATACACGATACTCATATTGCAATCGTGATTTCGAACCGCGCCGATGCTCCCGGACTCCAAGCCGCACGCCATCGCGGCCTCGACGCGCTTGCCGTTCCGTCGAAAGGTAAATCGCGCGAGGAGCACGACGGCGAAGTTGTCACCGCGCTGCTGGAAAAGAAGGTCGATCTCATTTGTCTTGCCGGTTACATGCGTCTGCTCTCGCCTTGGTTCGTGCAGCAGTTTCCAGGAAAAATTCTCAACGTCCACCCATCGTTGCTACCTGCATTTCCGGGATTGGAGGCGCAGCAGCAGGCCTTTGCCTACGGCGTGAAAGTTGCCGGATGCACAGTGCACTTCGTTGACGAGGAACTCGATCACGGCGCTATCATCGTTCAGAAAACCGTGCCCGTGCTTGATTCTGACGACGAACACACGCTCGCCGAGCGAATTCTTGAACAGGAACACATCGCATACTCGGAGGCGATCAACATCGTGTTGGAGGGGAAATCTGAAATTGTCGGCAGGAGGTTCGTGAGAGGCGAGAAAGGTCAGAGGTGAGAGGTCAGATTGCAGAGGTTAAGACCACGGCTTTGGATTACCACTTCAGCAATCTGACGCCTTAATTGGTTCTGTAGTTGTTCTACATAATAAGCTCGTTGGTTCTCCGCACGATCGGATGTTGCATTACTTCGAGCTCATTTTTCACCAGGTTCAGTCCGTACACGCATTGCTCAAATCTTTGAGAGAGCTGCGCGAATAAGGGCGCCACTTTGGCATATTCGAAATGTTCAAATTTCGAGACGATGTAATAGCTTTCTTTTCCGGCCTTCACCCAATCCACAAAGCCTTCGACACGCTGGCGACGCAATCGATAGTGATTGATGCTCTCCGGAAACATGCCGGCATAGAAGAGTGTGTAGTCGCCAATGTGTTTGCGCACCTGGCGTTCACGATCAAACGAAGGCGCGGGGCCGTAGATGGGATCCGACTCGATCAGCATCTCGCCCACATCGTTTAACGGCGTTCCAGACATATTGCGAATCTTGAGTAACTGCTCGGCATCGCAAAACTCCGAGAGCAGTTGCGCGACATAGCTCACAACTTGCGGATCGCGGATTCCAATCTCCTCGGCATAGTGCCGCCCCACAAGTTCAAGAAATAATTGCTGTAACGGGTGCGTCTCCGGAATCATTTCCATGGCCCACTTCCTCCCCCGAATCGTGGTCCTTATTTGTTCCTATCGGAACAAAACGCTGTTGGGATTAGATACCGCGAATCCGTATCCCGCGCAAGTGACCATTCGTGCCACACTATAGTTAGAAGCCCTTGCTGGACGCGGGGTTTGCACAATTTATTAGCAGCCGAATACGGCGACTGCTAATTTCGTGCACGCCTTGGACTATGCATTGAAAAATGCGTTTCATCGAATCTGTTTCAACCATAAAGCACCACAAAAAGGAGGCGAAGTGGAGCGAATCAACATTTCATCCGGAACACCTTGGGAGCCAATCGTCGGTTACTCTCGTGCGGTTCGTGTCGGGGCATATGTCCATGTCGCGGGCACAACTGCCACCGGACCCGACGGCAAACTCATTGCTGGCGATGCGTATACCCAGGCGATTCAGATTTTCAAAAACATTGAAAGCGCGCTCACGAGAGCCGGAGCTTCCATGAAAGACGTAGTTCGCACACGAGTGTTTCTAACGAACATTGCGGATTGGGAAAAGGTTGGGAAAGCGCACGGAGAATTTTTCCGCGAGATTCGTCCCGTGTGCTCCATGGTGGCAGTCACGGCCCTCGTTTCTCCGGAGATGTTGCTGGAGATTGAAGCGGACGCGATCATGTCGGACACAAAGTAATGGAGGCAAAATGAAATGGCGGAAACCGGAACGGCTTCCGCCATCAATCTAAGTGAGCTACGTGCGGTGAGCCTGCGTGAAATGAGCCGCGAATCTAACGAATATTAACGGCGGCCTTTTTTGCGGGCTGCTTTTTTCTTGGCCGCTTTCTTCGCGGGCTTCTTGGCTGCTTTCTTCTTCGTTTTTGCTTTTGCCGGTTTAGCTTTCTTCTTGGCAGCCGGTTTCTTTGCGGCTTTCTTAGCCGGTTTTTTAGCCGCTTTCTTCACGGCTTTTTTCTTCGCAGGCGCGCTTCGACTTCCCCCACCGCCCGATGAAGTTACGGGCGCAGGTGCTGCCACAGGTTCCCGTGCCGGAGGTAAAGGAGCCTCGTCATCTTCATCTACGAGAGCGGGTTCCTCTTCCTCTTCTTCCTCTTCTTCCAAATCCTCTTCCAGCGATTCGCCATAGGCGCCGCTGTCGCTGTATTCATCCGTCTCATCGTCCCGACCGTAGAGAGTCGGATCATCGAAGCGCATATCTCCTCCTGCGTGTTTTCGGTCTCCGCGCGCCTTCGCGCACAGGGGAATTAAGACAACTGGCTGCGAAACTGCACTGCTTCTGCGTAACGGCGGGTGATTATAGCACGGCAGTTTCACGGGCAGTATCGTGCATTCTCACGAGATTTGCGAGGAAAATTATAAAAAATTATGAGCGGAGAGAAATTCAGCAAAATGCTGGCGAATTAAAGGCGAAGCGCGGACGAAGGCCAATCCCTATTCGTATGCCAAAGCGTCGATGGGATCTTTCTGCGCGGCCTTGAACGCCGGATACAGTGCACCAAGCACGGCACCGACGATCGCAATCAGGGTTGCACGCACGATCCAACCGCCATCCACTACTACCTGTACCAGAGGAAGCTTTTGGGCCAAGACCACCCGAGCCAGCAGGCTCAGCGCAACGCCCAACACAATTCCGCCAAGCGCCAGCAACACCGTCTCACGGAGTACTACATTCACGATGTATAACTTGGACGCTCCCATCGCTTTCAGGATGCCGATTTCGCGCGTCCGCTCCATAACCGCCGTATACATAGCCTGGAAAATCACGATAAATCCAATGACCATCGAAATACCGACGACGACATCGATGAACGTCGCAAGCATAGGAATATTGCCGGTGCTCATGGCGGCCAGGTAGGATGCCATCGAGTTCACCACGTGCCTCTCCATACCTGGCACGTGTTTAATTTCGTCGACCACCGTATCGGCGTTGGCCGGATTGTCGAGCTTTAAGTAGAAGATAGTGGCCTTGTCCTTCGCGCCGATCAGATCTTGCAGGGTCGTAATCGGGACAAATTTGCGAGCGCCTTTGCCCCGCTCCACAATCCCGCAGATGCGAAACCTGTTGTTCAGCATCTCGAGCGTGTCTCCTACCTTGGCGCCTTTGGACTTGGCAAACAGGTCGTCCACGAGTATGTCGTAGGGAGCTTGAAAGGGACCGCCCTCCAGGTAGTGGAAGCCGGTCGACAGGCTCTCATAACTCTGCAAATCGATTCCTGCGATGATTTCAAGCGTGCCCGTTGAACCGATGGTCGTGACAACCGGAGCGACCTTGGTCACGTGGGGCAACTTGCCGAGTACTTCTCCAATCTTGATCGGCATGGGGGCCCCGGTCAGCCCAGCGATGAAAGAAGAACCCGGCGGCAGCACGATCACATCCGCCCCGATGCCCCCATTTCGAGTACGTTGATCCCGCAGCATTCCGAGGGACAATCCAACAATCAGGAGAATCAGCGTGACTTCGAGCGCTACCGCTACAACGCTAATGAGCGAGCGCAGCGGCCGATGCACCAGGTTCCCGACGATCATGCGATTCATCATTTATTTATGTATTTATGTTCGCCTCGGTTTTTTGGCTATTTATGTTGATCGCTCGACAATTTAGCTGCGCTGGGACCCGGTTGATCGATGTGGACGACATCCGCTCCGGCTGGTTGTTCCAACACAAATTGATCGTCGGTCAGCGGCTTGTTGATCTCCAGTTTGACCATGTTCAGCGTGATGTCGTAATTCTCACGGGGTCGCTCGATCTCGATTGTATTTGGGAACGTCGTCCCTTCGAAATCTTTGTAATCCTGGTAGTGGGCGTTAGTCGCGACGTTCCCTTGCAGATCATAGATAGTTTGCCGGTACGGCAGCAGATCGATTCTGCTGAACTCAATCCGGCGCGATAGATAAGGGCCCTGCGGACCCTTGCGGATTACCAGCAGGCTGTAATTCGGTTGCTCAACCCGATGTTTCTTCGCATCCAGAACGGTCTCATAACCGTTATCAAGCACGGCAATCTCGTCCGGCGCGATTTCGGGCAGCAATAGAGCGTCATATATATACTGCGGACGCATATTCTCCAAGCGCTTATCCGGCTGGTAGTTATCGACCGTAGCATCGTCGGAGCCCATCACAAATTTGTTCTGCGGAGGGATCCAAAGCTTGAAGCGCTGGCCATCGCTGACCATATCGAAAGCCGTATTGCGCACCAGCGGCAACAGACCCTTCATGCGGAGCATGGACGGTTTGCGCACCAGCACGTAGCCGCGAATCTCTTTGTAATCGGTGATTCGTCCGTTCTTAACGTCTCCAGCGGAAGCGTCGATATCCACAGTGGCCTGCATCGACTGAACCTTGGCGGCCTGTGTGTTGACGTACTCAATCAGATCCTGCTGGGTTGCAGTCTTCAACGGACGATTGGAAAATTGACGGTCCAGGGGACGCGTCCGAAAGAGGCATCCGCTCAGCGAAAAAGTGGCCGCCGTCAGAAGTAACAGCAAAAATACACGCAAATGAGGACGATACATTCCTATGCCACGACCCCGAAAGACTCATGCCACATAAATATCTGATTAGTATAAGGCAGCGAAGGGTTCAACGCTTTACCGTTGGCTGAGCGAGTGACTCAGGGATCTACGATATGAGGCCACGTTCCGATTATGCTCTTCGAGGCTCCGGGCGAAACGGTGGTGCCCATTGCCATCACTAACGAAATAAAGGAAATCTGTGCTGTCAGGGTGAAGGGCCGCTTCCAAAGAGCTTTTTCCGGGATTAGCGATTGGCCCCGGTGGCAATCCTGGGAAACGATATGTATTGTAGGGCGAATTTACCGCCAAGTCGGCGTGATGAAGACTTCCCTGATAGGTCCCATCAAGTAATTCCGCGTAGATCACGCTGGGATCGGCGTCGAGCGCCATCTTTTGCGCCAGGCGGTTGTAGTAGACGCCGGCCACCCGCGGGCGCTCTTCGGGAGCAGCAGTTTCCTTCTCCACGATCGACGCCATGGTCACGATCCTGGGTACATCCGCGTTCGGACCGGCGGTCAGCCCGATCTGGTCTGCCACCTGCCGGAATTGATGGACCATCATTGCCGCCATCTCGGGCATACTCTGCGTCCGTGTGAACTGGTAGGTATTGGGAAAAAGATATCCTTCGAGCGATGTGGCTTGTGGTGCCAGATCGGAGATCAGCTGCGTCTGGGTTTGGGCAACATGCAGAAAGTCGACGGCCGATCCAAGCCCCGCGTCTTCCATAGCCTTGGCGACGTCGAACATCGTGTAGCCTTCGGGAATGGTGACCACGTGGAAGTAAATATCGCCGCGCGCGATGCGTTCATAAACCTGGGGAAAGCTAGCCGCGTTTTCGAATCGATACTCACCCGCCTTCAGCGAGGGTTTCGGATGCAGCCAATGCCAGACCCGGAAAGCGACTTCGCTGCGGATCACGCCTGCCTTTTTCAATTCTGCCGCGATCCTGCGCGTCGAATATCCCGGGCGCAGCAACAAAGAGGTGTTGGCCGGAGGTGTAAGCGGGGCGTGGACTAGCCAAGCCACCCAGCCTCCGACGGCCAGAACAACAATCAGGAACAGCGTGATCAGCGTCCGCAAGATTCCAGTGTAGAGGCCTTTTTAAATTGCATAAAGTCGCCTTGGTACAGGGCCTGGAGAACCGATTTCTTGTTTCCAAATGAATTCTAGAAAACGAATTTTGCCCCTAGCTGCAGAATTCGTGCCGGCTGTGCGCTAACCACTTGACCGAACGTTGAACCGAGGTCGGCGATATTACCATCAACCGATTGCGGTCCGAAAAATTGCGCATGGTTGAAAACGTTGAACCCCTCGAGCCGAAACTGTAAGGATTTCGATTCGTTCAGGCGCACGTTCTTCAGCAGCGCCATATCGAAGTTCGACAGCCCCGGTCCAGGGAAAAACCGCCGCCGTGCTGTGCCCGGCGTACCCAGGGCGTTTTCGCTGAATTGAGAACTGTAGAAATAAGGGCCATTCCGTGGATTGTGATTCAGATGGAGAGGACCGCCGTTATAGTCGGGCTCATCGACGCCGAAGTTGTTGATGCCATTCGGTTCGGAGCCAAGCAGAGAATTGTCGCCGTAGTTAATGAGAGTGACCGGCAGGCCCGAACTGAAATGAGTAATGCCGGAGAGTTCCCAACCTTCCGTCCAGCGGTTCGAAGCGTGAAGCAGGCTCTCAAACGGAATCTGGTAGCTGTAGCTGACGACAAAATTATGCTTCACATCGAAGGAAGACAAAGCTTTGCTGAGCGAAGGATCAAGAGGATTGACCGCCTCCCCGAGATTGGATGACTGGTCTTGCGACTTCGAGTAAGTGTATCCGGCGAGAATGTTGAAACGTTTGCTGCTGTGCCGGAACGTCACCTGCAAAGCGTTGTAGTTGGAATTGCCGATCGTCGTCTGATAGGCGTTGCTTCCGAAGTTAGAGCCCAGCGGCCCACGGGTGCCTTGAAATGTTTGTCCTCCGAAAGGCGACGTAGGAGAGGTGATGTAGGTCGAATCTTCGCCAAAAGGACCGCATGGCGTTTGGTTTAGCGCGAGGTTCGCAGGATTGCTCAGGGCTAAGCACAGAGCCGGGTCGCCGGGATTCGCCTCCTCAAGCACCAGGAGCCGATGTCCGTGATTGCCGATGTAGTTCACACTGAGCACAGTGTGGGCTCCAAACCCGCGCTCCAGCGAGAGCATGTATTCCTCGGTGTAGGGGACGCGGTTGTTCATGGAATAGTTGGGCAGGCCAGTGATGGGTTCGAACTGCGCAAAGTCGATGGGGTCGGGATGGCTTGCGCTCGAATTCAGCGGAGCCAGAGTCACAGGGAAATATTGGCCGAGGTCCTGGCCGTTCGATGCCGAGACAAATGGCGTGGCGAACAGCGGCGGAGCTGGACTGGTATACGTGGTTCCGTAAGGTGCATTAGCGGACATCACGCCGATGGTGAGAGCTTCGATCGCGGTATAAAACACTCCATAGCTCGCTCGTATGCTGGTGTTGCCAGGACCACCGAATATTTTTGCGAACAGGCCATCGCCGGAAGCGCTTGGCGAATAAGCCAAGCCGATGCGCGGTGCGAAGTCACGATTTCCCGGAGGCGCCAGCGTGCGAGAAACTCCCGGATCTGTGGGATAAAGAATGCCTGGAGGCGCATTTGGAAACACGACCGACTGCTTTCCCGGATCAAAAGTGGCAATCTGGTTGTACTTCTCATACCAGGGCTCGATGCGGTCCCAGCGCAGGCCATAGTTCAGCGTTAGGCTGTGAGCCAGACGCCAGCTGTCCTGTCCGTAGATGCCGACATACTTATTCCGTCCGTAAAAAGGTTGAAGCTGACTCTGGTTGTATTGGCTCGGAGCTCCCAAGAGAAAATCTGCGAAATCGGAGCCGGTTTTGCTTCCAAAGAACAAAAAGCTGCCATTGAACTGCGCGATGGCATCGACATTAACCTGGTCGTAGTGGAATTCTCCACCCACTTTAATGGTGTGGGTTCCGAGTACTTTCGAGAAATTGTCGAGCCACTGGAAGGTGTTGCCAATCTGCTTCAGCTCGTTTGTATTTGTTCCCATGGTGAAGGCGTTAAACCCAATGCTCTCCACTCCTTCAGTGCTGGGAGACAGCGCCACGATCCCCGGAGTACCCTGCGCGACCTGGAATCCTTGAGATTCCAGGCTGACGCCAACTCCTCCGACCGGCTTGCCGAGGTCGTTCCCATCCCGCAGGTAGCTGAAGCGAAATTCATTTACCGCGGTCGCGCTCACCGTCTTCGTGAGACCAAGTCCAAGCAGTTGTGCGCGGCCAGTGTAGAGCGCGTTGAAACCCGGGACGTTCGCGCCGCCTTGAGCCACCGGGTAAGGATTGTTCTGCGACCAGTCATCAAGAAAATAATAGCCGGAGAGCAATCCCCACCGCGTGTTGGCGTCAACGCGGTAAGCGCCTTTATCGTCACGCAGGGTTTGGTTGTAAGCAGAGGTCGCGAAGAGATTAGTTCCGACGGTTGGTTGTGGAATGTACTGCAGTAAGTTCCGTCCGGGCGCAGAGAAAGCGACTTGAGGGATGATCGCACCGACGCCGCCCATGGTGTTCGGGAAAACACATTGGGTATTGTTGGTGCAGTTATAACCAAAAGGCGTGCCTACGCCTGTAGTGGGATTAATCGTTGCCGGATTGATAGTTGAAGAGGTGAAATAAAACGGCTCGGCACTATTGACTGAGTACCCCAGCGAATTCTGAAGAACAGCAGCAAAGCATTGATTGTTTGTGCATGAACTCTGCACCGTCGAGGCAATCGGATTCCCGTTGGCATCATTGCTCGTGCTAAATAGATTCGGAGAATCCGAGAAATTGCCCGCCCGCTCCTGCGCCGAGGGAACCGGAATCTCTCCCGTGTCCACTCCCTGGGTCGATCGCGTGCCCTGATAATCGCCGAAGAAGAACAGCTTTGTCTTTCGGATCGGGCCGCCGAATGTCCCGCCAAACTGGTTTTGATTGAATGCTCCACGCGCCGGAGAAAAATAATTACGGGCATCGAAATTCGTGTTGCGCAGGAACTCGAAAACGTCGCCGTGAAATGCATTGGTGCCGGATTTTGTGATGACGTTGATCTGGCCACCACTGAACTCGCCATATTCCGCGTCGAAACTATCGGTGAGGATCCGGAATTCGGCAATGGAATCGAGGTTGGGAATAATCGCTGCTCCCATGTTTACGTCTTCTTCCACATCGCTTCCATTCACAATAAAGTTGTTGGCAAATTCCCTTTGGCCATTGATGGAGACAGTGCCCGGATTCAAATCTCCAGAGGGAGAAAGCACGCTGGCGCCCACATCCTGCACCGTGTCGGATGTGATGGAAGTGACCGGCGCAACGCCCGGTTGAAGCGAAAGCAAATCCGTGAAGCTTCGTCCATTGAGCGGGACCGCTGTCATGCGCGCGGCGGTGATGACTTCTCCGATCTGCGTGCTCATCGTTTCAACCTGAGTCTGGTTCTCCACGACGGTAATCGCGTCCGACGTCTCGCCAACATTGAGGACCGCATCCACGGTCAATGCACTGTTTGCATCAATGGTGATGCCGGTTCGCTGGTAGGGCTTGAACCCATTCTTTTCAATCGCAATGCTGTAGCGCCCGACGTTCAGTTGAGGAAAGGAATAAAAACCACTTCCGTTCGTCGTGAGCGTTGCATGAACTCCGGTATCGATATTGATTGCATTTACGGTCGCATTAGGAACTACTGCGCCGGTGGAGTCTTTCACTGTTCCAGATACAGTTCCCCCGACGCCCGCCCACGAACAGACGGAGACGAGCATGAGGATTGCAAAAGACAGACCTGGGACAAGATGCTTCATAATGTGAGAGAAAAAAGCAAAATCCCGGTTTTGTTTGATTCCAGCCAAGCTGCCGTTCTCCTTTGTGAAAGCTATGGCTGTCTTCCGTATAATGAGTACGGTCGTCAGCCCTCGGGTTGTCGATTTCGGTCCCCGCGGCCCTTCGCGAAAAGGCTTGTCGTGGGGACCGACTTAGAATTGTTCCGTGGAAACTGGTCTCGCGTTTCCTCTTCCTTAGATTTTCACTCGCGGTATTTCAACTATCCGCGCTAGTTGCGAATCCGTCGCAACTAATCCCCAAAAAAAAGAGCCGTTAACTGGCTGCCCTTTGACATCGTTTGCAAAATCCGCCAACTTCCAGCCGGACGACCCGAATCTGAAAGCCGCTTTGTTTGATCATCTCTTCTTTTAACTTCTCGAAAGAGGAGCTCGCGTATTCCATGATGGCGCCACATCGAAAACAGGCCATGTGGCAGTGATCACGGCTCGTCTTGGCCTCATAATAGTGCTTCTCACCCTGTATGTGCATGAGATCCAACTCATCGATCAAACCGCGATCCTTGAGCAAGGCGAGCGTTCGATAGACGGTAGCGCGATCGATCTCCGGGTCTTGTTTACGGGCAAGCTCCAGCAGCGTTGCCGCGTCCAGGTGCCGAGGCGAATCTTGAATAATGCCAACGAGCAGGCGTCTTTGCGAGGTCATCCGCACGCCCCGCGCCGCCAACTCTTTCATCAGAGACGGGCGGGTAATCGCAGTATCGTTTTTCGCCCTTCCTAAATGCGACTCGGTCGCAACTAAAACCCCATCGCCCACCGCCATAAGAACATCCCCACTCTCTAGGAAATTATTCCTGATTTTCTAGTTGCGACTGGGTAGCAACTAACTATTGGACTTGATCCGTCATTTTCTGTCAAGACGAGCATTATGAATTTTTCAAGAATTTCGCTACTCGCCTAGCCAATCCGCACACGGCTTCATCGACTTTCACGGGAAGACAATTCTTGGATCGCGCCTCGCTGCCTTATTCGCGGGATGTCGGCTGCACTAGAACTCACGCCTACAGCAAACGCTGTAGGTGAAAAATAAATTTTTACAAAAAAAACGCGCTTCTGCTCAGGCTCGACGTTCTATCAGCAGAGAATACTTTCCCCTAGGGGGACAACCTTAACCAGCAACTCTGTTAGGAGACTGAGGAGGTCCCCATGAAATTGAACGATAGCATCACGACGTACGACATTGCCGAGGCTTTACAGGGCGAGCAAGGCAAGTTCGAAGTAACCAGCCCGACTGGAGAACGCTATTTCGTCACCTGCCAACCCGGACACTCAATCAGCAGCATCGAGTGGGTTGGCAATGAAGCGAATCTTCAGCCCTTTCTGGTGCGCAAGGTAGCGCAACCTGTGACTTCCTCGGAGGGACGCACCAAGAGATCCGTGGCCGCCTAGACGTAGGCGACCCCAAAAACAGAAGCCCGGCCAGTACGGCCGGGCTTTTGATTTTTCAGTGGCGGATTTTCCAGCCGACCAGCCCTGAGATTCTTGTTCGAGGAACCCCAACAGTTTTTTCCCTCGGCGCTCTCTACGTCTCGGCGGTGAAAGTGGTTCTATTCGCCCAGCCAATCCGCATAAGGCTTCATCGATTCGACATGATCAAACACGATCTTGATCGCGCCAGTGATCGGAATGGCAAGCACCAGTCCGACCGCACCCCATACCGCTCCCCAGAACATCAGTGCGATCGTCACCGCTAGTGGATTGATCCTCAGCCGGCTCCCCAGCAGCTTCGGATAGAGAACATTCAGCGCCAGGAGATGCAGTCCGATCACGCAAATGACGACTATCGCCAGCTCGTGGGGCTCCAGTTGACCGATGCCAACCAGGAACGGCGGGACCATTGCCAGCACAATTCCCAGGTATGGGACTAAGCTCAGAAAGCCGCTTAGAAAGCCAACGAAATAGAAAAATGGGACGTGGAGTAACCCGAAAATCGCCACGCTTACGGCCGAAATCAGCAGTCCAATAAGTAAGTTTCCGACGATAAAACTCTGCAACATTTTTCCGATCAACCCCAGCGTCACGAATGCCGTGTGCCGGTGATGCAGTGGAAACAGCATCACCGTGGCCGAACGCGCGTGGCTGTGCCAGGTCAGTAGAAAGTAGGCTAGGAAGGGGACGAACGACGCTGCTAACACGATGTCGGTCAGAGTGCCGGCTCCGTGCGTGAGCACCTCGGACCAGCTCTGCACCTGCCGTACCGGCACAACATTCGTGTCCTCTGGTTGGCTGACGGCCTCGCCCGTCTTCTCCAGTTTCTCCGCGTCCTGCTGGAACGGCTGCACAATAGAGCGGATCTTCTGCGAATATTTTGGAACGTTGTCGGCGAAAATGATGGCTTGGTTGTAGGAAGCGATGGTGATGCCATAAAGCACCGCCAGCAGCCCAACCATACTGATCAGCGCCGCAGTGGCTCGCGGAACATGCAGATACTCAATAGCCTGCACCACCGGAGACAGCATAAAGCTCAGCAGAATGGCAAAGAACAGCACCGCCAGCACCGACTCGCCGTAGTAGGCGAACATAATGACCAGGGCCATGCCCAACAGCGTCAGTGACCAGTGATTCTGGCGAAGTGTTTCAGAAGTTTCCATCGAAAGGGTGATCGGCGGCTCTCATCAGAGCCGGCTTGATCCCATACCGCCCGCCAAGTATATCGGAGAATACGATCTCCACGACGGACTAGGGTGATGACGTATTAGGGTTGTCATCCTGAGCGCAGCGAAGGACCTCATCCATTCGAAATTTCAAAGGATAGTTGCTCATAAGCCCTTCGACCGATGCCCCGCGTTGTTTTGCGCAAGCGCCGTTTATTCGATCCGCCTTCCACTCCAAGCAAGAAATGAAACGGAATGAGGGGAAGAATCACCATTCATAGAAGTGATGGCCAGCGATGGCCAATTCTAGATTTTCCCCACTAGCTCGATTGGTATTCCCGCGGCCTCGCGTCCTGAGACAGAAATCCGCTTTACATCAAAGCGACCCCAGAAACCGTTATCGCGACCGGCTAGCCGGCCAGAGGAGAATTCACCATGGCGTCAACCACAATCAGCATTACAGGTGAAGTTACAAACGTCGCCGAGTCGGATGCACAACGTCTCGCCGCTTTTGTGCTGCGCTGCAATCATGTCATTATCAGCGCCCCGGTCCTGGCGGACGGAACCTTCCGCTTGAACCTGTCGCGTGCGATCGTCACGGCAGAGAGTCCTTATGGGCTGACGCTTGCAATAGCACCCGCGACCGCAGGTGCGCATCTGGATCATCTGCCGAACGTTCCCAAGGTAGCTCTTAAACGCAAGGATCTGGACAAAGCAGAACAAGAATATCAAGCCCCGGCTATTGCCGTTTCCGCGGACGTCCTGAAGTTATGGTGGACCTGGTGCCGTTGGTTCTGCGTGAGTGGCACGGTCGTCGGTCCCAACGGCTGTCCGGTTCCCGGCGCCGACGTCACAGTGTACAGCGTGAACTACACAGGTTCAGGCTACTCCAGGGTTCCAAGGGCTACGGTGGTCACAGGAGCCAATGGTAGTTTCACCGCCTGCTTTGAGTGGTGTTCCTGCATCTTCTGTTTCCCCTGCTGGCCTTGCTACCCGTTGTGGTGGTTCTGTTGGCCCTGGTGGTGGGAGTGGGACATGCTCCACGTCATCGAGGCTTTGGAAAAAGTTCCCGTCTCAGGGTCCGCTCAGGTCGCGACCCTCTCGAACAAGGCGACGCTTCTGCGGCCGGATGCGCAAGCGTTGGTCCGCGGCCAGGGTTTCGGTCTCAATCGGGGCAACTTCGCACCCGACGCCAGCCGCACCGCATTCATCAAGAGCAAGCTCGCCATTCCGCGCATTCGCGAGTTGTTCCCATGGTGGTGGTGGTGCTGTGACGATCCCAATATTGTTTTCAGTGTGGTTCAAGATGGTAGCGTCATTCTCAACGAGAATCCCGCCATCGACACCCGTTGGTGCTTTGCGGATGGTGGCAATGTAACCCTGGTGGGCAACTCTCAAAGCTTGACCCTGTGTCCACCGCCTTGCCAGCCCGAATCTGGCTTCGTCTGGACGAATGTCGGCACTCAGATTGATGTCAACTACATCAACCAGGGCTATGCGACGGTCCCGAGTTTGGATGCCGCCAACGCCGACTTCCAGGATCTAGTCTTCGCCGATTATGGAGGTGGAATGGATTTGTTCGGGCAGTTTGCCCCGGGATCCAACGTCTCCTTCTATCAGGTACTGGCTGGACAGTGGACGGGGAATCCCGCCCGCGGAGGCACAGCGCCAGCCCCAGGATCGAGTTCACCTTTGTTCGCCGACCTTTATGCCGAAGCTTTCGTCGAGGATGCCACTCACACGATCGTTAGCACCCCGACGGTAAAGATGGGCCCCTTCACGATGAACGGCGTAGTTGGCCTATATGCTACACAGCAGGCGAGAGCGGCAGGTCCCATTGCCGGATTGCCTAACATTGCCATCCCTCCCGGCGGGCAAGTGGGCGGGTGGGCCCTGCAAGGGTTGATGGTATCGACGGCTTCCGAAAACCTGATCGAAGGCAACGTCAGCGGCGCGGTCGATCTAACCGTAGCCGGCTATGACAATGCCGCCAACCCAGTGTCGCTGACACCTGACAGTCCGCTTACCCTGATGATCGATAACACTCCGATCACAAACGATGCCATCAGTCTGGCGGCCTTCAAAGCCGACGGCACGCCAGCAGTCTTGACTGGCGGCAGTGACCAACAATGCCCGGCCTATGACGTGGGTCCAGGCGGATACGTTCAAATCACGACCAACATTTCGGACGCCATGGGCCATCTCTTCGAATACTACGTGGATGCCGAGTACGGCTCGGGGAGCGCGGTTGCGGTGACGCCCCCAGGCGTGCGCGGCTACATTTCAAACCCACTGGTCTTCGCAGCACCCGCGGGCGTTTGTCATGCCGGTGATCCCGATACAGCCTGCAAGTCCTGGGTTGGTGGAACGGAAGTCATGTACTTCCCGAACACCCCGGGTGGCTTGAATTGGACTCCGCCATTCGGGCCAAACAACGAACCGCCGGACTGCTGCTACGAGTTCCGCATACGGCTCGGGAAGCGTACGACCAATGGCGACAGCCTGCCCACCCTCGCGGATGGACAGTTCCAGACAGTCGCGCTGAAGTTCTCCAGCTAGCGCGAGAATTTCAACGTTGAACATGGGAGACACGAGGAAATCGAACTCGTGTCTCTCATCACCCATTAGCGTCGTCGAGAACAAACCGTTCAGCCGAGGATGAACAAGTCGTGCAATTTTACTGGCTCATACTCGGCATTCTCGCGGTCTGGAGAATCAGCTATCTGCTCACCTCCGAATCAGGTCCATGGAATCTACTGACGCGCATGCGGCAACGGCGGGAGCGAGGATTGCCGAGCGAGCTTTTAAGTTGCCTCTATTGTCTGAGTGTCTGGATCGCCGCGCCGTTCGCCTTCATCCTGGGCGAATCCTGGAAGCAGCGGCTCATGCTATGGCCGGCACTTTCCGCGGGGGCCATCGTCCTTGAACGCTGCGTGCATCGAGAAACTCCCACGCCGCTGTACTACGAAGATCAGGAAAATCTAGAAGATCAAGAAAATCCGGAAAATCTGGGGGACCAACATGTGTTGCGGCAGGAACCAAAAACAAATCCAGTACAACGCTCCTAACGGCGTCACAACCACCCCAATCCCGGGAAATTCCGGATTTCAATCCGGTTCCACGCTCCAGTATCTCGGCAGAACGGCTCTAACCGTCGTCGGCCCAATCACTGGCGCGCGCTACCGTTTCGATCGTCCGGGTTCACAGCTCCGCGTCGATCCCCGCGACCGGCCGGCCCTCTTGCGGGTCCCTGTACTCAAGCCTGTAGGCTGAATTCGCGCGACCCCCCTCTGTCGCCGATGTTGACGAACAATGTTGACGAGTGAGCGCCTGTCAGTGAATCATCGGTAGGTGTCGTCGCCAGAAAGAGACTGCGAAAAGGACCACGAGGAAGATTACGAAGATCAGTCGCAGCCGTCCGTCCCGTCCCTGGCGAACCGTGCCCGCATTCTTGCCCTCGATGTCGGCTCGAAAAGAATCGGAGTGGCCGTCACCGACCCGCTCGGTATTACTGCGCAGGGATTAGATACAATCCAGCGCCAGAACAAGCGTCGCGATCTAGAAGCCCTGGGCCAAGTGCTGGTGAAATACGAAGTCCGGGAGATTGTCGTCGGCCTGCCGTTGCGTCTAAGCGGCGCGGAAGGAACGCAGTCAGAAAAGATGCGCCGTTTCGCCGACGATCTGCACGCTCATTTCGGATTGACCGTCCATCTCTGGGACGAGCGCTGGACCTCCACCGAAGCCAACCGCCTGCTGCGCGAAACCGATTTATCCATCAAAAAACGAGGACAAGCCGTCGACCGCATGGCCGCGATCCTGATTCTTCAATCCTGGATGGAGGCCCACCCTGATCGCTAACACACCCGTTGGCAGAGGTGGGGGCTTGCCCCGTCTTTTTGGACGGCGAGATGCCGCTGAAAGAGACACAGGCCAGCCGCGTCTCTAAAAGAAAGCGGACGGGCGCTGACTGATTCAGGAGGCCAGTTCGGAAATTTCAGGGAAGCGCAGATTGCACTTAGTCAGCGCCTTAGTGAGTGCCTCTTCGATCAGACTCTCGGTGCAGTTCCGCGAGATCGCGATCTCACTGACCAGCAGATAGCGTGCGCGCTCCAGCATCTTCTTTTCGCGGAAAGAAAGCGACTTGGCCTGTCCGAGGATCAGCAGGCTTTTCAGCACTGCGGCAACGTCCGTGAGCGACCCGGTGCGCATGCGATCAGAATTCTCTTTGAATCGATCTTTCCAGTCAGCCGCGTTAATGCATTCGCCGGATGACAGATAATCCACGATCTTCTCCACCTCGCCATTGCGGACCACGGGACGCATCCCGACGCTGTCCACATTATTGAAGGGCACCCTGACCTTTAAATTGCTAGCTGCGATGCTGAGCACGTAAAACTTCTGGATTTGGGTTCCAATCGTCAGGCTGGCAATCTGTTCTACAGTTCCGACGCCATGGTTGGGGTAGACGACCTTATCGCCGATGTGGAAAACGCCATTTCCATTCATTGAGGGGGCCCTCGCCCGAGGGTGCTGGAAGAACTGCACTTAGTCTAGCCTAGGCCCGCTTCTAAGGCAATCGAGAAGCACGGCCGTGGCGGGGGTTACCCCGCTGAACCGGGCAAGACCCGAGACCACACCCGCAAGTCATTGCGGGTTAGTAGGTTGGAGATTGGAATAGTTCGGCAGAGTTATGCCGCGCTATTCCTCCTCAAGCGACGGGAGGTCCCCTGTTTCTCGTCTCCGAGGGTTATAATGCCCAAAGTGCCGATGGAAGAGCCACAAAGCAGAGCAGTCAAGCGATGACAGAAGAGATTAAAAAGAAGCTCCGCGACGAACTGAACACGCTCGAGCATGAGCTGGCATTCGACATCCCCAGAGAACTCAAAAAGGCCGTGGCCCTGGGCGACCTCAGCGAAAACGCCGAATATCACACCGCCAAGCAGCGTCAGGAGTACCTGAAGGCACGCGTTCGCCAACTGGGGCAGCGCCTGGCCGATCTGTCCCTCGTCAACATGAACAATATCCCCAAGGATAAAGTTGGCCTGGGCTCGACGGTCACCATTTTCGACAGCACCAAGAATGAAGAGATGCATTACGAACTGGTAGCCAGCGAGCAATCCGATGTTGCAGCCGGCAGAATCTCGACTACTTCTCCGATCGGTCGCGCCCTGCTGAATAAAAAAGTTGGCGACACCGCGACGGTGGTCACGCCCGGCGGTAGCCGCGAGATGGAGATTCTGAAGCTCTCCACCATGCACGATCTAGCCGAAGCCAAACTCGAAGAGGAAGCTGAGCGAAAAGCGAAATGAGGGTCGCATGAGTTGGACCAGCGGAGTCGGGCGTGCCTGTGGAGTTCTACTCGATGCCATCGTCCGCCTGCTCGCACTCTCTCGCATTAATCCCAATGTTCTGACTCTGATGGGATTGGTAGTCAACTCTTACGCCGCTTTCTTATTCGGATACGCCAACGGCGATAACCAGCGCCGCATGTTCTTCTACGCCGGACTAGTCATCATCGGCTCGGGATTCTTCGACCTGGTCGATGGCCGCGTCGCTCGCGCCTCGAATCGTGTAACCCGCTTCGGAGGATTCTTCGATTCCATCGTAGACCGCTACAGCGACGCATCGCTCTTCCTGGGATTGCTGGTCTTTTACGGGCGTGGCAATCGCTTTTTCTACGTAGTACTGGCCGCGCTGGCCATGATCAGCGCCATCATGGTGAGTTATGCCCGCGCCCGCGCCGAGTCGCTAATCGGCACCTGCCGCGTCGGTTTCATGGAACGCCCCGAACGCTTGGTCCTGCTGATCATCGGTGCACTTTTCAATGTTATGGCTCCCGCGCTCTGGGTAATCGCCGTGCTCTCAACCATCACCGTAATTCACCGCATCATCTACACCTGGCAGCGCACCACCGAAATGGATACTTCCGCCAGAGCCGCCTAGCCAGCAAACCCCATCATCACATCCACGATGTTCAAACGTCACTGCACGGTCACCCGCGGTGTGAGATTCGTATCAGGTCATCGCTTTAGCGATGACGCCAAAGCTCACCGAAGAACCGCCTTCAGGCGCTGGGGGTTGATCACGGTGGGCAACGAGATGACGATAGAAAAGGCGGTTCAGTTGATCAAAGGTGGTTTTGCCTTCCGGGAGGGCGAGAGCTCGGATTTCACGTTTCAGTTTGGCAGAAGGGATTTTCAGAAATACGGGTTTACGAGCGCGCGGCCTTTGAGGGAATGCGTGAATATATTCATGCGAATCCCGGGAAGCGTTTTCTAGCGCAGACAAATGCAGACCACCGTATTCGTCGGCGCATCCTTCGTTTGTATTAGACCCTGCCCCGCCGCGCCTAAAGGCGAAACAAGAAAGCACCCCTCTCGGCATCGCTAAAGCGATGCCCTGATACGAAGCAAAACGTAACAGCGAATGTTCTAATAGTGGATCGACTCGACAGCGATCCCCCAAGTCCACATCACACCGACCTGCAGCCTGCTAGACTAAATCCCGCAACTACCCGCGGAGTCTTAAAGTGCCAACCAATCCTGTTCTAGTCGTACACGGCGGAGCCTGGGCCATCCCCGACGATATGGTCGAAGCGCACCTCAATGGTGTGCGCAACGCCTCTGCTGCTGGATGGCGCGTGCTCGAACGCGGCGGCTCGGCTCTTGACGCGGTCGAAGAGGCAGTCGTCGTCCTCGAAGATGACGAAACCTTCGACGCAGGCCGTGGCGCCTTCCTGAATCGCGATGGCAAAGTTCAACTCGACGCCTTCATCATGGACGGTTCGACCCTCCGCGGCGGCGGCGTCGGTTGCGTCGAACGTCTGCGTAACCCGGTTCGCGCCGCGCGCAAGATTCTCAGCGACAGTCCACATGTTTATTTTGTAGCCGAAGGCGCCGAGCGTTTCGCCGCTGAGCACGGCATCACTCTCTGTCGCAACGAAGATCTAATTATTCCAAGGGAGGTCGAACGCCTCCGCGCTTATCAGGCACAAGCCTCCAACTCCAGCTCTAACGACGGCAACGATCTCTTCGCGCCCGCCATCGCGAACGACATGCTCTCGCACGACACCGTCGGAGCCGTCGCTCTCGACCGCGATGGCAATATCGCCGCTTCAACTTCAACAGGAGGCACACTCAACAAAGCTCCGGGCCGCCTCGGTGATTCTTCGCTCATCGGCTGCGGTTGCTATGCTGATAATCTAACCGCGGCCGCTTCCACCACCGGATGGGGCGAGCCCATCATGAAGCTCGTACTCGCGAAGTGGGCAGCGGATCGCGTCGAATCCGGCAGCTTGCCCGAGTGGGTCGCTACGGAAGCGATGAATTATTTGCAGCAACGCCTCAACGGCCACGGCGGAATTATTCTCCTCGATGCAGAAAGCCGCTTCGGAATCGCCCACAATACTCCACGCATGGCCTGGGCGACACATACCACACAAAAACAAGAGGCCGGAATCACTCGCAACGCATAGCGAAAAACACATTATCTTGAAGAAGCAGGAGTACCTGTGGAAACCGTCCAATGGCGCGATTATCTCGGTAATGCGATTCGGTACTGGGAGCCGAGGCGCATTCTCTACAACCTGATACTCGCGGCCATCGTAGTCATCCATTTTGTGAAAGATCTACCGTTTTCCAAGGCCCTTCTCCAGTTTAATTCAGTACTACTTTTGTTCTTGCTGGCCGTACTCGCGAACGTGGCATACTGTGCAGCCTATCTGCCTGATGTCTTTGCACAGATGTCGAGCGTGCGCAATTCCTGGCTGCGTTACCGCTGGGTGCTATTCGTTGTTGGCTTGACCTTCGCGGCTATACTGGCGCATTTCTGGTCGCTAGCGATGTTCGGCCGCAACGCACCATAGACATTGTCGCTACCCTCTTCCCAAGCCCCAACAAACCTTCCTCGATTCCCTGCAGTTTCCCGCCAGATTCACCTTCTAAATTTAAGCGACTCAAATTGAGATTTATTGCCAGGAAGCGAGCCACTCATGGCACTGAGAAACCGGGAACTGCTTCTAGAATTCCACATGAGTTCGAAGGGTGGGCACAACGACCGGCCCCCGGTCCCGGTTGTAGCCGGGATTGTTGATGTGTTGCACTCCAGGAGCGATATAGATTCCCCGCCAAACATGGGCCGTATAGTACGTTTCAACAATATTTTCCCGCCCATAATTCAGTCCGCCATCGCCCAGCAGGAAGCCCTGCCCACCATCGGCCAGATACACCTGATGATCTTTCTTAATCCCGTTAGAAACAAAGGCAATACCGGCCCGATCTTGCTTGCGACGCCAGAGCGCGCCATTCACGCCAACCCCTTGGTTGAAAGTGGAATCGATTTCGGTGTAGGCAAAGGACTCAGTCTTTCCGTTGTCCCACCCCCACCGGGCATAGGCCGTCACATAGCGAGCAAGATTTTGCTCCAAGTTGATGCCAAATCCATATTTGCGCGTGATGTGCCACGGATGATTCGTGATTTCCGGAGCCGGTACCAACCCCTCTTCAAACTGAGTGTTAACCTCGCGGTAGATGCCCATATTCGCGTAGTTCGTGTAAGCCAACAGCCGCACCACGCCAGCCTTCTTCGGGATGGCACCGTGGCGCAGCTCATATTCCCAATTCTCTGCGTGAACCTGCCAAGGACGCCAAACGAGATCGATCCCGTTCGCGACCTTCGGCATAAGCGCTTCGGCGAAGCGGAAACCCCAGTTGCGATCCTCATAATCCGCCGTAAGGCCCACAGTGTAGCCGCGCGTATCGGCGGCGTAGTCCCAGGCGCCGTTGTTATCGACCGACCAGTTGTTGAATTGAAAATGCGTATCGGAGCCGACTGAGTTCTGATCAAAGAAATCCGGCATACTGAATTTGCCAAAGCGAATTTCCAGACGTCGTCGGGGCAATTCATCGAACAGCGAGAGAAAATTGCGGTTGTTCTCCACCTTATCTTTGCCCAGCGCGAACACCTTGTGGATCATGGCGCGCCCCAGATAAGGCGCTTTGCTCAACAGCGGATTGCGCACGATGTCCAAATCTGTATTTCCAGCTAAGCCAAAACCCAAGCTGAGCGCTGCGCCGCCAGCTTCTTCAATGTCCACCAGAAGCTCGGTAGAATCGTTGATTCGCATGCCGGTGTAAAGAGTCAGCACATGCGAGGTGGCTTTTTCATAATCGGGACTGAGGCTGTGCGGTCCGCTATAGTCGGCATGAAAGTCAGGATGAGCCTGGAAGATGAAGTTCGCCTGCCCAGAAAGCCAGAATCGGGTGCTCTTGAAATGTGGGAGCATGGATTCAGGATCGGCAGCGGCATCGTCTGGTGCGCTGGCTTGACTGTCGGCACTTGCCGTTGAGGTGCCTCCATGGGAAGGAGGCGCATCAGGTTGCTGCGCGTATACCGGAAATGCACACGCTGCAGCAAGCATCAACAACACGACCGGGAGCATTTCTGCAGTCCAGCGTATCGATTTGCGATTTTGCTTCCACATGTTGCCCGCAGCCCAATCGAACAGTATCAACTCACTCGGTTAACAGAACGTTACAGTCGCGTCCCGAGTCGTCGGCAGCCCTTAATGTCGAAACCCTTCGCGTCCGTTTCCTCGGCCTCACTTGTGTCCAGCGCTTGTTCGATTAACGTGAGCATACCACAAAAGGTTAACTATGGTTAATAACAACGACTGGCCCATATATTTCTTGCTGTGGACAAATACCTGGGAGTGTCACCCGCGGAAGTGCGTTTGGCGGCGGAGTAAAATTCCAGACAGAGCAAAAGTTGTTTCACGTCGCGCGGCCGGCGAGTCTTACGGCCCTTTCACGTCGACTCCCTTTCATATACCATAGGGGGGTATACTACCGTCAAGGAAAAGATGCATACCGTCGAAGAAAAACCCAAACTCATCCTCCGGATTAAACGAATCAAAGGTCAAATCGCCGCTATCGAGCGCGCTCTGGAAGCGGACGAAGATTGCTCCGATGTGCTGCAGCTCATTACGGCTGCGCGGGGCGCCATGAACGGGTTGATGGCCGAATTACTCGAAGGTCACATTCGCTTCCACGTAATCGACCAGAAACAGAAGATCAGTTCCGAGCAAGCTCTGGCCGCCGACGAACTCATCGACATTGTGCGCTCGTATCTAAAGTGAGTTTGTGCCGTGGCGGCTGGCGTGTGAGAGGCTGCGTCTTATCGGGACGGCGCCTAGGGATTAGCTCGGGAGAGCTCACCAAAACTAAAAAGGACAGCCCGGAGCCCCCCAAGGCCGTCCTAAAAACCCTCCCGGTTAGAAGGGCAACTGAAGCTAAGATAGCCGGGAGAGATTGCAGGAATATTGCAGTTTTGTGAAAGTCCGATGAATTCGCGGGCGCGACTACTTGCGATACTGTAGTGTGAAACCTCTCAACGGCGTGAAACTCACGGCTCCATTGCTCGACCTCCAAAACATCTGCGTGATGCGCGGTGATGTGACTCGCGGAGGAAAGAGCGTTCTTAACGACTTTAGCCTCCGCATAAACGCAGACGAACACGTGGCCGTGCTGGGGCCGAACGGCTGCGGCAAATCCACCCTGATCAAAACGATTACCCGCGAGTGCTATCCGATGGTCCGCGAAGAATCGAGTATGACCATTCTTGGCCAAAAGAGTTGGAATGTCTTTGAACTCCGCTCGCTGCTCGGCATCGTATCGAACGACATGATGTCTTTGTGCACTGGCGAGGCCAGCGGCATAGACGTGGTGCTGTCGGGATTTTTCAGTAGCACACGTATATTCCCCAATCACATGGTAGATCCTGACTATCGAGAACGTGCCGAGGCTGCGCTGGCTCAACTCGGAGTCGCGCATCTGGCGGAGCGTGCGGTGCAGGAAATGTCGTCTGGGGAAGCCAAACGCATTTTGATTGCGCGGGCGCTGGTCCACAAACCACGCGCACTCTTGTTCGACGAACCCAGCAACTCTCTGGATATTTTGGCGCAACACGATTTGCGAGAAACCATGCGCTCTCTGGCTAAATCGGGAATTGGAATTATTCTGGTCACTCACGAACTTCCAGACATCGTTCCCGAGATCGAGCGCGTGGTGCTCATGTCGAATGGCCGGATCGTAGCTGACGGACGTAAAGAAGAAGTGCTGCAAGCCGGACGTCTGAGCCAGTTGTTCGGACTCAAAGTAGAACTCGGTTGCCGCGATGGCTACTATCATATTTGGTGAAGCGAACTCGCCGTCCAATCGCTAAAATTCTGTGGAGGAACGATGGCCCGCAAGACCGAACAATCCCGCAAACTGCAGAGACGCGCTGAACAATTCATTCCCGGCGGCGTCAATTCACCGGTGCGTGCGTTTGGCAGCGTAGGAGGCGATCCGCTGTACATCGTGCGCGGCCAAGGCTCGCACATTTCGGATGCGGAAGGCAACGAGTATGTGGATTACATCGGCTCTTGGGGTCCGCTGATTCTCGGACACGCTGCGCCTACAGTCGTTGAGGCGGTGATCGCGGCAGCTCGAAATGGCACAAGCTTCGGAGCCTCTACTCCTGTGGAAGCGGATCTTGCGGAGGTGATCATTTCTGCATTTCCGCACATGCAGAAAATTCGCTTTGTCAGTTCGGGGACTGAAGCGACCATGTCGGCGATCCGTTTGGCGCGCGCATACACCAAGCGCAAATACATTGTGAAGTTTGAGGGCTGTTATCACGGACACGCCGACGCATTGCTGGTGAAAGCAGGATCGGGCGTGGCTACACTCGGCATTCCTGGCTCGGCGGGCGTTCCCGAAGAATTCACGCAGTTCACGCTGGCGCTGCCTTACAACGACATTGGCGCTCTCGCACAGGCATTCGAAAAATTCAAGCACCAGATCGCTTGCGTCATCGTGGAGCCGGTTGTGGGCAATATGGGATGCGTTCCTCCAGCGCGCGGATATCTCGAGACTCTGCGAGCGATTACCTCGAACGACAAAGCGCTGCTGATTTTCGACGAGGTCATGACTGGATTTCGCTTGGCATTCGGTGGAGCGCAGGAACTTTATGGAATCGGGCCCGATCTGACGACGATGGGAAAAATAATTGGCGGAGGTTTGCCAGTGGGCGCTTATGGCGGTCCAAGCGAGATCATGGATCTGATTGCGCCGCTGGGACCGGTTTATCAGGCAGGAACGCTCTCTGGAAATCCTCTGGCGATGGCTGCTGGTTTCGCCACTGTGAGTTACTTGCGCGATCACAAAGATATTTATTCCAAGATCGATAAGTTGGCTGGTAACGTCGTCGGTGGCGTCGCATCCGCAGCCAAAGATGCGGGTATCACGATGTGCCACAATCGCGTTGGCTCGATGTTCACCTGGTTCTTTACGCATGGTCCTGTCATCGATTGGACTACCGCTGACAAATCCGATACGGAAGCCTTTGGGCGTTTCTTTCGCGCGATGCTGGAGAACGGGATTTACTTACCTCCTTCGCAATTTGAGGCTGCCTTTCTAAGTGCCGCGCACACCGAGAGCGATGTGCAGCAAACTATCACGGCGGCGAAGCAGGCGTTTGCGATGGCGACCGTGTAAGGCAGTCTTCAAGCAACGTCTGTTCTTGGCAACATTTTTGGCACAGTAACGAATTCATACCCTTCATGTTTGTAACGCCGAATTAGATTCTCCGTCGCGATCACTGTTTGCGATCTATCTGCACCTATTGCGCCATGTCCGCCATCGTGCAGTAGGATTACATCTCCACCGCGTATTTTGCCTGTTACTTTTTTCTCGATCGTCGCGGCTGGAGGAGCGTTCCAGTCATATCCAGTCACGTTCCACATTACTGTTTTCAATCCGAGTTCGCGCGCAATTCTGAGCGTTGCTGGCCGTCTTCCTCCGAACGGCGGACGAAATAAATTCGAATGCTTGCCGATCGCGTCCTCCAAGGACTTATGGCAGTCGGACAGTTCCGTGCGCGTCTGCGCTTCGGATTTGAAGACTAGCAATGGATGCGTGAAGGTGTGATTGCCGATTACGTGTCCCGCTTGCGCTACTGTTTGCGCAATGTCAGGGCGCTGCTGCACGTAACGTCCGATCATGAAAAATGTTGCTCGCACATTGTGCTTCGCGAGCACTTCGAGCAGCTTCAACGTGTGTGAATCGTTCGGCCCGTCGTCGTATGTCAAAGCGATTTGCTTGCTTCCCCGGACTCCGCCAGTAAATGTACGCCCATACCACTGTCCGGTCGGCGCCATGGACTGATAGCCTGCGGCAGATGCGGCGGCTGTTAGTCCGACCAGAGCGGGGAGCATCAGGAGATTTTAGCTGGTGCGCCGTTAACTTTTCCTACATTGCGTTGGGAGGCGAAGCGATATATTCTGCTTTCCAGTTCTCCGCTACAATCGATAATCGATAACTCATGGCCAAGCTTTTTGAGCTTCCCCGTTACATAGCGGTCGAAGGTCCCATACGCGTGGGAAAGAGCACGCTGGCGCGGGTTCTCGGAGAACGTCTGGCCGCGCAGCGGGTTATCGAACCGGAAGACAATCCCTTTCTCAAAGCGTTCTACGATGGCGAGCCTGGCGCTGCGTTTCAAGCGCAGTTGGCATTTCTCATCCGGCGCTTTGAGCAATTGCGCTCGCTCGATCTGGGTGCGAGTTCCAATAAGACGGTTGTCTCTGATTACATTTTTGAAAAAGACAAACTTTTTGCCTGCCTCAATCTTAACGATCAGGAGCTTGATACCTACAATCGCTACTTCAATTATTTTCGTGAGCAAATTCCTACGCCTGATCTGGTGATCTATCTGCAGGCCACTCCGGAAGTGCTGAAGAAGCGGCTGAAGAAAAAGAACGCCGTCAGCGAAAAGGCCATCAGCGAGGACTATCTGATGGAAGTGGTGAAGGCGTACGAACATTTTTTCTTTCACTACACGCAGTCCGATTTGCTGATCGTGAATACTTCGGAGATCGATTTTGTCGACCGCAATGAAGATTTGCAGGAGCTGCTAAAAAAAGTTTCCGCACCGATCAAGGGCACGCAATACTTTTTGCCTCTGGGCAGCGAGGAAGCGGCCAGCGCTTGAGAGCAGGTCTTGGGTGTCAGAAGACTCAAGGTTTGGCCCCCCCCAATTCGCGCTAAATTATTACAGAATAAGGACTTAACTCCAGCATATTCATAACTAAAGACTTGCAGTCGAGGCGCCGGTTTCTGAGACGGACGCTCGATATTGCCTCATCAGGCGATCAGTATCGCATGGTCCGAGATGGAGTGTCCGTGATGCTGATCACCAAGTGTTTGCGGCGACCTTCTTTTGGGGAGCGTGCTATGCTGGGCCACCTCCCTTGTTCCTCCTGGAGAAGCCGCTTGGACCAAGCGAGAAACCAACCAGCCAGACTCCGTTTTGGGCAGTTCGAAATTGATCGTGCCGAAGGGAAGCTCTATAAGCGCGGCGTCCTACTGCGGATTGAAAACCATCCCTTTCAGGTGTTGGTGGCGTTGCTAGAACGCCCCGATGATGTTGTGACGCGAGAAGAACTCCAGCAACGGATATGGGGGGATGGCACGAATGTTGGTTTTGAGGATGGACTGAATACGGCCGTACGCAAACTGCGTTTTGCTTTGGGAGATTCCGCCGATGCGCCATTGTTTATTGAGACGATCCCCAAGAAGGGATATCGGTTTGTTGCGCCACTGAGTGGCGGATCGAGCGACGCGGACGCTGACTTCGCGGGGCGGCTGGATGGCTTGGATCCCGTTGCGCCCGATGAAGAGATCCATCTGGTCCAAGAATCGAATCGAGATTCGATCCACGCGTCAATCGAAGATCCGAATCTGAATCCGAGCCCGATACCTGCGCGGCATTTTCCTGAGATTGCAAATTCCGAACAGCCTCGATCCACCGGTATGGGATTGTTTCTCGTCTTCGTCGTTCTGGTTGCAGCAGCCGCCGCAATTGCAGGGTTAACTTTTTGGCGGGACAGTCGATCGCAACAACCGGCGGCTAGTTTCTCCACAATACAAGCGCGAAAACTGGATGGGGTTCATACGCGCGAATCGGTGGCGATCTCGCCAGACGGGCGTTATGTGGCGTATGCGCGAATGGATGGACAGATGAGTTCGCTGCATTTGCGTCAGGTGGCGAATGCGGGCGACGTGGAAATTCTGGCTCCTCGCAAGACGAATTATGTCGGGCTGACGTTTTCGCCCGACGGCAACGACCTGTACTTCGTAAATAACAACGAGGGCAATCCTCATTACAGAAGTCTTTACCGGATGCCCACGCTGGGAGGGCCGACGCAAAAACTGATTGAAGATATTGATTCGCCCGTGAGTTTCTCACCGGATGGACGACGATTCATATTCGCGCGTTTTCGCGCGGCCACTTCTACTTTGGAGTTGCGAACGGCCAATGCGGATGGATCGGGCGAGGAATTGTTCACCCAGTTCTCCGGATATGCGTGGGGGTGCTTTTTACCTCGAGCTGCCTGGGCGTCGGACGGACAGACCATCGCTATACCGTTCCGCAGCGCGCTCACTCCGGGGCGCTCTTCGCTCTATGCCGTCGATGTCGCTACTCGCAGAGTTGAAGAGGTTTATTCGGGTGACGGATGTATTGGGCATCCGGCGTGGACCCCCGATAAGACGCTGATTTTTGCTCACGAGGGCGAATTGTGGATGGTGCCCGAGACGAAAGCACGCGAGACGAAGGTAGGCGAGAAACACCAGATCGGTGGAGTTCGCCGCCTGGTCGGCTATGGCGGCAGCCTCGGCGAGCAGATCGATCTATCGCGCGATGGAAAGATCGCGGTCGCGACCGGAGATCAATCGAGCAAGGGACTTTGGATAGTGCCGGGAGTCGCGCCGGGCGTCGTTCCGAAAGTTGTTCCGGGCCGGCCCGCGTCTCCGGCGAAGCAACTCATTTCCGGAGATGCATCGCTGTCTTCCGTCGACGAACTGATCGACGGCAGGATTCTGGTTACGAAGAGCGAAGGTAGTATTTGGACGACCAAGGCGGACAGCAGCGACTGGCAGCGCCTGGCGAACGTTCATGGATTAGCGATGAGTTGCGAGCAATTCGTTGTCGTTTGGACGGATGACGACTCGTTAGTCCGGTTTAAGGCTGACGGGACTGGTGGCAATATGCTTGCCCGAGGCCCAGTGAAGACGCCCACGTGCTCGCTGAAGGGCGATGCCGTATTTTATGCCACGGAGGATCAACCTCAGCAGGTTATGCGAGTTTCGCTGGACGGAGGAAATCCTGTAAGCATCGCGAAGATTCCGGAAGGCGTACTGGAGACTTTGAGGATTTCTCCGGATGGAAACTTACTGGCTTATACATCTTACAACGGAAGCAAGCCAAACACTCGTTTTTCAGTGTCGGTACTGCGTACGAGCGATGGGGGGCTGGTTAATACCATTGCCGACGCAAAGATAGGAGCATGGGATTTTTGCTGGTCACCCAATGGCAAAGCTCTCGACTATGTTTCCGCGGAAGATGGCTGGACAGATGTGTGGGAAAAGCCGTTGGCAGGCGGAGAGCCGAGACGGCTGACGAATTTCGGATCGGGCGAAACCAGCGACTTCCATTGGTCGCGGGATGGCAAGAGATTGCTAGTAGTGTGGGGACCGACTAGCGACGATGTCGTGCTGCTTAGTGGTTTGCAGTGAACGATCGCTGGTTAGTCGCGAACAGCGTGCAGATATTTTATTACTCTCAAGAATGTCGATTTTGATCGAAGCTATGTTCACTATCGGACGCGCGTTCCGAAAACAGGTGGTCAACCTGGGCATCTTTTGAAACTAGTGGTCACTGAAGTCGAAAAAGGAAGGCAAGCCATATCGGAACTAGAGAGGCTCAGGAATTTCCAACAGCTTGTGAATGAGGAGGATGGGATCCAGCCGAAGACCGGGTCCAGCCCTTACGGCTGGAGCCTGAGGTACTTACCAACGGCTATCGACCAGCGACTCGTTTGCAGCTATAATCCACGGAGCGTCATCCATATTGAGCATAGGATTTAAGGATGACGCGCAGGCTCTATCCGCCCAGTTTGCGGAGGGGCACTGGAGGACATTGTGAGTCTCACACCGATCGGCCAACCTCATCTGGTTGGATCTCGCCGCAAAATCACCACCGCTACGGTCCGCGAAAAAAAGTTTCGCCGCGAACCCATCACCTGTTTAACCGCTTACGATTACGCTACCGCGCGTCTGGTTGATGAGGCGGGCATCGACATTGCCCTGGTCGGCGATTCGCTGGCCATGACCATGCTTGGATACGAGAACACGCTCTCGGTCACGGTCGACGAGATGCTGCATCATGTGAAGGCAGTGCGCAGAGGAGTGAAAGATGCGCTGCTCATCGCCGACATGCCTTACGGGTCTTATCAGGCTGACCACAATGAGGCGGTTCACAACGCTGCGCGGTTTGTGAAAGAGGGCGGAGCGGAGGCGGTGAAGATGGAAGGCGGCGAGAAGCGTGCGGACGTGATCCGGCGCGTGATCGATGCCGAGATTCCCGTGGCCGGGCACATCGGGCTGACGCCGCAATCGGTCAACATGATGGGCGGCTACAAAGTTCAGGGCAAGACTCTGAACGCCATCGAGCAGCTGATGCGCGATGCGGTTGCGCTTGATCGCGCGGGCGTGGCGTGCATTTATCTGGAGGGGATTCCTCGCGAAGTCGCGGCTATGATAACTGCTGAAGTTGAGACGCCGACCATTGGCATCGGCGCCGGTCCGGATTGCGATGGGCAGGTGCTGGTTTTTCACGACCTCGTCAACCTGACGTTTGGCCATCCCGCGAAATTCGTTCGCCGTTATGGAGACGCGGCTGCTTTGATTACAGAATCTGTTCTGGCCTTCAAGGCCGATGTGGTTTCGCACCAGTTTCCGAACGACTCCGAGTCGTATCACTTGCCGAAAGAAACGCAGGCAGCACTCGAAACGGTACTCCACCGCAAGCACGCGCTGCGGCGATAATGGCGGACGGAGAGAATCGATTGCGCAAGTCTTTATGTAACTCGGTGCAAAGTTCTGGATTAAATATCATCGCCCTGACTCTGCTGATGGCTCTGGCGTCTTGCTCCAAGCCGCCGCAGAGTGCGCCTGCGGAACAGACTGTGGAAATGCCGCAGCCTACTACTGGCCTGGAACGCATTCCGGCGCCAGATCCCACGAAGTATCCGCGATTTAGCAATATGACCGATTGGAAGAATCCTTACTTGGTGGTTCGCGAGGATGGGATTGGCTTTGTCGATCTTTCCAATCGCGAGGTGCATATTTTGAAGCCGGAAGAAATTCCAGCCGAGTTGGTCGCTCTCCCATCCGAGGCATGGCCTTACGGCCGCGTCGTGCTCGTCGCTCAAGCCGTTTCCAAGAATCCATCCGATCAGACGAAAGTGGAGCTGCGCAAGAATCGCGCATTGCTCCTGGGAACGCTCAAAGAATTGGATGTGCAATATCGCGAGGCGCCGTAAGCGTCCGAATGCATCGAATTCAAGGTCGATTTCAAGCTGAAGATATGCGCTACCATTCCGGAAGCTCGCGCAGCCTGCCGCGATGCGCGCGCGGATAGCAAACGCCTCGGCCTGGTTCCGACCATGGGCGCTTTGCATGAAGGCCACTTGTCGCTCGTGCGAGCGGCCAAGGCCCATTGCGATGCGGTTGCCGTTTCTATCTTTGTGAACCCCACGCAATTCGGCCCGACAGAAGACCTGTCAAAGTATCCCCGGCAGTTTGAGCGCGATTGCCACCTGCTGGAAAAAGAGGGTGTCGATCTTCTCTTCGCGCCACGGGTGGAAGAGATTTATCCCTCGTTCACAACCGGTGGTTCGGTCACGTGGGTGACTGTCGAGGGACTGAGCGACAAGCTAGATGGGCGCTCGCGCCCTGGACACTTTCGCGGCGTCGCCACGATCGTCGCCAAATTATTCAACGTCATCGAACCCGACATCGCATTCTTTGGACAAAAAGATGCTGCGCAACTGGCTGTGATCCGGCGCATGGTGCTTGACCTTAACTTCCCTATCGAAATTGTCGCTGGCCCGATTGTGCGCGAATCCGATGGCTTGGCCATGAGCTCGCGCAATGCTTATCTGAATCGAGAAGAGCGTGGTCGCGCGCTAGTGCTGCATAAATCTTTGTCAGTCGTGCAGCAGGAATTTCTGGCCGGAGAACGAAGCGCCGCAAAGCTCATCTCCACTGGCAAAGAAGTGTTTGTTGGCAAACCGGGTGTTGTGCTCGATTATTTCGAAGTGGTCGATCCGGATACGCTCAATCCCGTCGAGCGCATCTCGAAAAAAACTTTGGTCGCCGTCGCCGCTCATATTGGATCCACGCGGCTGATTGACAACGTGATCTTGGAGCCTTAAGACCGATCGGAGAATTATGATGAGATTAACATGCGGATTTTCGCACTGCTCGGCTGCTTTCTCCTGATAGTCACTCTTGCATTTGGCCAGGGCTACCGGCCAAAGGAAGGTTATGTGCCGGATGCAGCTACAGCCGTAAGAATCGCTGACGCGGTCCTTGCCCCTGTCTACGGCGAGAAACAGATCGAATCAGAATGACCCTTCACAGCAAAACTAAAAGATGATGTGTGGACTATTTCGGGCACCCCCCGCTGTCCGGATGGCAAAGGCGATATCACCACAAGATGTGCAGGAGGGGTCGCCGTAGTCGAGATTTCGAAGACTGATGCTCGCGTAATTACCATGATCCACTCCAAATAACCTCACGCTGAAAGCTGCTCTAATGAACGGCTTGTTGTTTTCTGCATCCATCCCCACGCACTTGAGACCATGTCGGCGAGGTCGCGTTTTGCGGTCCATCCCAGCACGCTCTGTGCCTTCGCCGGATCGGCCACCAGCACCGGAGGATCGCCTCGACGCCGCGGACCCATGGTTCGCTGAACCCGGCATCCGGTGGCGTTCTCCACTGCCTGGATCACTTCGAGCACGGAGTGTCCGCGACCGGTTCCGAGATTGACGGCTAGTGAGTCACCATTTTTGCCGCGTTCTCTTTTATCGTCATCTCTTTCGAGATATCGCAACGCCCGCACGTGCGCGTCCGCGAGATCGCTTACGTGAATGTAGTCGCGGACGCAGGTACCATCCGGCGTGGAATAGTCGGAGCCGTGGATCTGCAATGCAGGCCCATTGCTGCATGCGGCTAGCGCGAGAGGAATCAGATGCGTCTCGGGGTGGTGCAGCTCGCCCATCTCGCCGTTTTCGTCAGCCCCCGCAACATTGAAATAGCGCAGGGCCACCGAGCATAGTCCATAGGCGCGGCCGTAAGCTTCGAGCGCGTTTTCGAAAAAGAGCTTCGACGCGCCATAAGGATTCACCGGTTCGCGCGGTATCTGCTCGGTAATTGGGATCTTCTCGGCGATGCCGTACACAGCACAAGATGAGGAAAAAACGAAACTGCGGATGCCAGCGTCCAGCGCCGAGTTCAGCAGGTTGAGCGAAGCAAGAACGTTATTGTGGAAATATTTGCGCGGATTCTCGGCCGACTCTCCCACGTAAGCATGGGCAGCAAAATGGAGCACCGCATCTATATCTCTGCGGGCGAGTACGGGCCGCAGTTTGGAATTGTCGGCAATGTCTCCTTCGATGAGTTCGAAGCCTTGCGCCAGACGACGAACGCCGGTGGAGAGATTGTCGTAGAGCACGACCTCATATCCGGCATGCCGGAGGGCGCGTGCGGTATGACTGCCGATGTAGCCTGCTCCGCCGGTGACCAGGATCGCCATTCAGGCCATGTTGCAGCGAGATGCGCTTGCTGCGGTGTGATGGTTGTCACACTCCGTTTGTGACAATTGTTGTGTGACTGGTGACCGTGGAAGGGTCGCATGGTCCAGCATAATCAGGGCAGGTTCTCGCCGGAGACTGCCAACTGGTGTAGAATTTGAAAGTCAAACCCCTACGTTGCCATCCGCGGCAGCGAATTCCATCGGGACGTAGCGCAGCCTGGTAGCGCACTTGCTTGGGGTGCAAGGGGTCGCGAGTTCAAATCTCGCCGTCCCGACCAATCTCTAATTCATTAACAGACTGACTTTCTCCTTTTGTTCTTCTGCTACGAACGCGCGATGCGCCGCGCCGGTGTGTGGCAAGAAGTGCAAACCAAACTTAAGACACACACTTTCGGAATCTATCTGGGCTATGTCTCTGGATGTAAAGCTGGGGCTATGCCAACACCTTTGGTAGGCGCTAAGAACCTGGGCGCAATGAAATGCACGGCCTTGATTGTTGCGGTCTTATGCTCAGCTTTCTGCACGGTGGCGCTGGCGAAAGATCGTCCGTGGAAAAGCGCCAAGCTCATCGATATTACGACCGAAAAGGGTGGGGCGGTTGTTGTTCCCGTTGCTGCGCTGTTTGGATCATCACCGGTGACCAGGACTTTTTATTGGATACAAACAGAGAACACGATCTACGTTCTTGGTCCGGTTCTCACCAGGAGCCGCTTGTTGAACTTGACGCTGCATGGACCGACTAAAGTTGCCATCGACGGCAATAGTGCGCACATTCTGGACGACGACGGAAAAGACAGGAAGATTGCGATTGCCGAAAAAATCGCACGTCCGAAATCCGATCCGAAACTCAAAGACCCGCAGTAGCGGATTTACGAGTTGAAAGTCGAGCGTAACTTCCTTGCGAACTTCTCTCCGAACTTTTTCCCGAACTACAGCACCGTGAGAGTGACGGTGCCCTTGGACGTGGCGCCCCCTGAGGTGCCCGTAACCGTGACCGTATAGGTTCCGGGCGTTGTGCCAGAACCGCTTACAGCGCTGCTGCCGCTGCCGCCGCATGCGAACAAGCCTCCGATCAGGACTACCAGCGGAACGAGTATCCCAGCTCTGGTGCGCCAGTTTCGACGTGGCGCCGGGATGCCTATCCCAAAAAGGAGAGCGAAAACTAGCAAGCCAGTGCGGGCGCTATACCAGCGGGTGGCAGGTCCGACAGGATTACTGCCAAAAGGTTGACCCAGACGAGCCTCCGTGGGAGCGATGGTGGAGATCGTGAGGGTGGCTGTTCCGTCCGAGGTGCCGGTGATATCGACAGGGCTCGTGGAACCAAAGCTGAACGTCGGCAGATCTTGAGCGCCAGACGGACTGGAGGCGATGGTAGCCGTCAGGCTTACCTCCCCCGTAAAACCTCCTGAGGGTCTCACGGTAATGGTAGAAGTATTTCCGCTGGTTGCGCCGGGGTTCAGAGACACGGCAGAGCCGGTGATTGCGAAGCTGGGAGTCAGTGTGCTTTCATTCTGCGGTCCAACGTCTTGCCAGACGATTTGATTGTCGCGAACCTGTGATCCTTGCTGATATACGAGGCAGGAAATGCCACCGATGGTAGCGCAATCGCCGCTGCCAAGTCCGGTGGCGGCGAAAGAAAAGGTGAAAGGTGCTGTGGTCGTGCTCGCCGTGACCGTCCAGGGTCCGTTATAGGCGGAATTGGAATAACTCTGGATGGCGATGGTCGCGCCGACGTCAGGGCCAACATAGGGTTCGCCAAAATTCACGGGCGCTGCCGCGCCTGTGGCGTCGACCGTGGTGCATGTGGCGGTCGTTCCCGAATCGGAGCAAGTGCTGATCCAAGCCGCTACCGGCGACGGTTCGAAAAGCGCCCCGGAGAATCCAGCGGGTTGCGTGGCTGCGCTCATGCAAAGCCCGATGCAGCTAATCGCTTGCAGGACGGTTCCATCCGACAACTCGATCAGATTGCCAACCGCGTAGGCGTAATTCGGCTGCCAGGCAGGACCACAGAAGGCTAAGGGACTTGCAGGCATTCCTGGCAGAGCTACGTACGGTTGCGGGATGTATCCAAGAAGCTCATCAAATGCGCCGGGAGTATGGACAGGAACGCCGGTTCCGGTTTTGCTGTAGGGCTGAGGTCCGGTTGCCGGCGACTGGCAGATCGTTTGTCCAAAGGCAGAGATAGAAAATGCAAGGGCGACAAGAATAATAACGAAGAGTTTCATTGCGATAAGGCGATTCCTTTCGCTGGCTCAGAATCCGACCAAGTTTTAGATGCCACTTCGACGACCGGGCTCAGAAGAAAACTAACAAGCCGGGAAATTGGTGGCAACACACGGAAAAAGGGTAGGGTGGCAGGAAATTACCGGGCAACTCACAATCTCCGAAATGCCCCAGTGCGTCTCAGCGGGCGGCGCGCTGGATCCAGGCGGCGAAGTTTTGCCAAGCCTGGCTGTGTCCAATCGGGACGCGGATCTGCTGGAGAAAAATGAGCAAGAGGCTGCCCCAAAGCGTAGCGCGATGGATTTTGTGAGTCGAGAAAAGATCATAGGCGAATAGTGGTATGAGGAAAGCGGCCGTCGTCCAGACGGCGGTGTGCAGGCCCCACCAGTAGGCGTGAACGGGCCAGCGCGCCACGGCTGCATCGAGGATGGCGATGGTGGCGATAAGGATCAGGCGCTTGTGGGCAGCCGCATTGGTGCGGTACTTCCAGGCGAAAAAAATCAGCGGAATGAAAGCCAAAATGTCGAAAGTGGGAACGGCAAAGAACGCCCGGGCGCCGGGCCGATCGGCGTGACGGGCCAAGGCATCGATGGCTGTGAGAATCGCGAGAACGGGCATGGCGCAGGCCAGGCCGAAGCCAAAGAGGCCAAGACGGCGGTGAATATCCACCCGGCGCGCGGAGACCAGCAACGTTTGCGTGATGAGAAGAAGAATCCAACAGGTGAAGACTGCGCCATGAATATGGACAAGTCTATTGGGAAGCCGCGCCTGGAAAACACCGGCAAGATAATAAGATTGGGCAAAGCCAATAAAGACGGCGATAAGAATCAGCAACACCATGGCAGAGAAGAAGAGATGGTCGTAGCGGCGTCCGGGCGGTGAGGGCGCATGAATAGATTGAATGACAGTGGTTGCCAAGGCTTCTCCAGAAAAATGAGAGCTATTTTGGACGGCGGGGGAAGACGCAGAGAATTGTATATCGAAATGAGAGGCTTACACCGTTATTCGAATTGGTCGGGCGCGGGGATAGAATCGTCCTAATTTGAAGCGACAATCCGCGCTGAGTAGAATTTCCGCTTAGGAAACCCGGAACCCATTTCCCGTGGTTGGCATCGAATAGGCTGATTGGCAAACAGGACCGGAAGCTGATGTCTCCGTTCTGGTAATTTTCCTCCTCTTCTGGCTTGCCCGAGGATCCGTGGTTCCAAAATCTGTGGTCTAAATTCGTAGTCTAAAATTCGCAACCTCAGGAGAATTTTGATGGCTAAGAAACCCAGCTCCAGCAATTCGCACAAAGCTTCAGCGCAACCCCGATTCCATCAGTCCGCTCGCGAGCTCCAGGCCTTTGGCACGGTGACCAGCATGGCGCCGTTGCAGCTGATCGAGCCCGTACGGCTGGAAATGACCGAGCAACTCAATCAACTTTTGGCCGACACCATCACTCTGAGGGATCTTTACAAGAAGTCACATTGGCAGGTTTCGGGAGCGACTTTCTACCAGCTCCACCTTCTATTCGACAAGCATTATGGAGAACAGAACGAGATTGTCGACACGATCGCGGAACGAATCCAGCTGCTGGGCGGAGTCAGTATCGCGATGGCTCACGACGTTGCCGAGTTGACTCGGATTCAGCGCCCACCCAAGGGTCGCGAAGAAGTTCCGGTGCAGCTTTCGCGCCTGTTGGACGCGCATCAGGTCATCATCACCCACTGTCGCGAGCTTGCGGAACGCGCCGACAAACTAGGCGACGACGGCACCAACGATCTGGTGGTTAGCGATGTGCTTCGTCCGGGCGAACTCCAGGTCTGGTTTCTGAGCGAGCATCTGGTCGAGGCTCCGCTGGTGGAAGCAGAGCCGATGCGAGAAACTGCATAAGAAAGTTTGATTTGTTATGAGAATGGACGCGGGCTTAAAGGCCCGCGTTTTTGTTTGTGGAGAGCCGGGCGTCCTCGCCCGGCCTGGGCGCGATCGAGTTCGTCTCAGCCGCGGACGCCCGTCGCACCACGTGCTAGTGGCGTGCGGATAGTATTTGTAGGATCTGCTGTAGTTCGTGTCGCATGTGCACTACATTCACAGCAGGATTTGTCGGAAACGGAAGCGCGGTCTGGTTCCGCTCTGATTTGACTTCTTCGCGCAACTGCAACCGTGCCCCGGCGATGGTGAAGCCGTCCTCGTAAAGTAACTTCTTGATGCGCACCACGGATTCCACGTCGCGCTTGCGGTACATGCGCTGGCCGGTGCTGCTCTTTACGGGTTTGAGCTGGGGAAATTCGGTCTCCCAAAATCGAAGCACATAGGCAGGCAGACGGCATAAGCTCGCAACCTCGCCGATGCGGAAATAGAGCTTGTCGGGAATGACGATTTCGTCGTTGCGGGTTTTCTTCGAGACTTTCTTGCGGAGGGTCATGGAGGCCGCTTCCGTACTCCTGTATACGCGTTTCTAGCACGAGCCGCGCCGCACGACAACCCCCAAAAGTACGCAGGAAAGCCAAACAGGCTGACGTAAAGGCGTTTTCACATCTGTTGCGCATTCAAGAAAATGAGTTGGGCGTAACGAAAAATAAGTCGCATCTGAAAATGGAAAAGCCTCTCAAGAGGTGCTTCTCCTGGGAGGCTTTGGGGAATTCCTGAACGAGCATCCGCCCGCTTAGTGTTTCTTTTTCTTGGCGGCTTTCTTCTTGGTTGCCATGAAGTATTTCCTCCGTTGAACGATTTGTTCTCCCAAGGTTCTCGACAGGGCACCTTGATGCCCGAGCCACTCAAGTACTTGTATGAGTAGCTGTCCTACCACAAGATATTGCCATTAGTATGTAATTTGTCAATGAAAATATTACTGTAGCGATCGATTTTGGTGAGGAACGTGCTCCCGTCGGTCCGGCAGTGCCCGTCAAGATTTCGTGATTGCGACAGGATGTCGGCGTCGGCGGACAAGTGAATCCGTAATGCCTGTGCGATAATTTCAGAATAAATTTATGGCTGATCACAAAGTTTTCTGCGCAAAACTGAAACAGGAATTGCCCGGACTGCCCGAGCCTCCATTCGACAGCGAGTTGGGAAAAAAAATCTACGAGAACGTCTCACAACAGGCGTGGGGCCAGTGGATGGAACACTGCAAGATGTTGCTGAACGAATATCGACTGAACCCGGCGCGCAGGCAGGATCAGGATGTGATCGTGCAGCATATGGAGCAGTTTTTCTTCGGCGAGGGATCCGCGCGACCAGCGGAATACGTTCCTCCAACGCGCTGAGTGTAATGCTACGCGAGATGTGCGGACATCGGCCTATAACCCACTGGGACAAGTTTCTAGCTATATTTGCTTGCGCTACGGCCAGTTACTGACAAGTTACCTCCAGCATCTGGTTGATTCCCAATTCATCACCTCGTAACACTGCGCGGGGGATAATGGAAGCCGTGGCGCCGCAGGTCATAGCACCGGCGAGTCTTTCTCCGTCCAACTTTGCTTCGGAGGGCACTGCTTCGGAGATCAGTGCTCCGAAGATGTATGACACCCTGATCCTTTCTGATCTGCATCTCGGCGCCGACATGAGCCGCGCTCGCGAGGCATTGAGGGTCCTCTGGTCCAATCAATATCGTCGTCTCATTCTGCTGGGCGACATTTTTGCCGATCTCAATTTCGGACGCCTGAAAAAAGAACATTGGAAGTTTCTCGGCTTCATTCGCAAGCTCTCCAATCCCAAGCGCAACGTCGAAGTGGTGTGGGTGGAAGGCAATCACGATCACGGGTTGACGGAAATTATGTCGCACCTGGTGGGCGTCCGCGTGTACCAGGAATATCAATGGGAATATCAGGGCATACGTCACGTCGCAACGCATGGTCACCAGTTCGACGGCTTTGTCGTGAGCAATGTCTATGTCAGCTACTGGATCGGGACGCTGCTCTATATGCAACTCCAGAAATGGGATTCGAAAAACAAAACCCTGACCCGTTACCTCGACCGGCTCAACACGCGTTGGCTGCGCTTGTCGCCAAAAGTGGCCGAGGGCGCCCTGGCGCATGCCCGCCACCACCAAGCGGAGCGCATCTTCTGCGGACACACCCATGCCGCCATGCACAAGCGCGACAGCGAGCACGGCATCGATTATTACAATTGCGGAGCCTGGATTGACGCACGTCCCACCTACATTACGGTTAGTGAAGAGGGAGTTCAGATCCACGAATACGTGGAAGGCCCTGACGATCTTCATGCCAGCGAAGGAGCGATCGATTCTGAGCACGCTGGAAATGCTGGCGAGACTGAACTACTCGACGATGGCGAACACGACGTTCGCGAACACGACGATGGCGAACACGAAGATCACGTGTACAAGCGTGGTGGGCGCTGAACCCGGTTGTGGCGTGGGCTTGTTCTTACGGAAAGAGCCGTTCAATGCGACGCAAGTCAGGTGACTCTTGCGCAAACTGACGATCGTTTACCACCATGCTGGCGGCGGGCATCTCAGCGCAGCCGACGCCCTGAAGGCCACACTCTCTGCGCAGGAGAATCCCTGGGACGTTACGCTTCTCGACATTCAGGAATTGCTCGATCCCCTGGATGTAGTTCGTCGTGCGACGGGTCTGCGTATTCAAGACACCTACAACCTGATCCTGCGAAAAGGTTGGACTCGCATCACACCGCAGTTGCTGGTTATTCTGCAGGGAACTATTCGTGCCTATCATTCTCCGATCGTGAAAGCGCTTCGCGCTTACTGGACGCAACATCCCGCCGATCTGGTGCTGTCAGTGATCCCACACTTCAATCGCGCGATTGCTGAGAGTCTTTGTCCCGCTGATGCAAAAATACTCGGAACAAGTAAGCCTTTTGTCACTCTCATCACCGATTTGGCAGACTATCCGCCGCACTTCTGGATTGAGAAGGAATCGGAGTACATCATTGCCGGCAGCGAACGCGCCCGGCAACAGGCTCTAAGCATGGGCCACGCCGCCGATCATGTCTTCCTTACATCGGGGATGATCCTGAAACCAAAGTTTTATGAGAAGAGCGCGGTTGACCGCATCAGCGAAAGAAATAGGCTTGGCTTGGAAGCAGATTGTCCAACGGGCATCGTTTTATTTGGAGGTCATGGCTCTCAGGTGATGGTCGACATCACCAAAAAACTTAGCGAAGCTGGCAGCGGTGTTCAGCTAATACTGATCTGCGGACACAACGAAAAGCTTGCTGCGCAACTCAAAAAGCTAGAGACGGGCAAGCCGATTCTTGTGATCGGATTTACTCAGAGTGTCGAATACTACATGGCCTTGGCCGATTTTTTTATTGGGAAGCCAGGCCCAGGCTCGATCAGCGAGGCGCTGCAATTCCATTTGCCGGTTATTGTCGAATGCAATTCCCGAACGCTGCCGCAAGAACGCTATAACGCGGAATGGGTGACGGAGAATGGCTACGGGATTGTCGTCCCCAGCTTCAGAAAAATTGCACCGGCCGTTCAACAGTTGTTGGAAAGTGCGACTTTTAACAAATTTTGGCTGAAGGTCAGTGAATATTCCAATCGCGTGCTGTTTGAAGTGCCCATTATTCTGGAACAGTGCTCGGAGCGCCCGGCAGCTCTAACGGAATCGCAGGCTGCTGTTTAACTCGGCGCGCGATCCGCACTCGCTTCTCTTTTATCAATTGTCATCCTTCGCGAAGCGAAGGACCTCATGCACAGAGGCTCGAGTACATGAGGTCTCTCGCTTCGCTCAAGATGACAACTCGATTTGAGCCGGGATACGTATGCTAGAAGTGCACCGCGACGCCGGTTGAGAAGCGCACGCCATTCTGGCCCTCGCCGTAAAAGCGTGTATTGATCCAATCCAGCTGTGCGCGCACGGTTACGGGGCCGAAGACTCGGTAATCCAGTCCTCCACCGGCGCCATTGGCAAACGAAGTATCTGAGTCGGAGATTCCATTGCTCCGGCTGATGTGTGCTACGCCAATCAGAAACTCTCCAAAGGGGCGGAAGCGCTTGATCGTCACTGACACTCGTGGGCCAAAGAGAGCGTTGTGGGCGGCGATATCGGCGTTTACGTTTGGGCACGGCAAACTGCAGACCGATCCGTAGGTATGACTGCCATAATGCCCGTCGACGTCGGCAACCAGGCCAATCCACGGCAGAAATTTCCCTTCGAGCGTTGCTTCCCATCCATTCAGATTGCTGGTGTCACCCGAGCTAATAGAAGTGCGGTCATAGGAATAGCCGAAAAATACGTTCCCTCTGGTCGGAATCTGCGCCCACGCGGCGCTCGCCATCATTGATGGCAAGAAAGATAACAAAAAAACAATTCCAAGTTTTCGCGTGACTTTTTGCATTTTCTTTCTCCTAGCATGTCGCTTCATCTTACAGTTTATTTTTTGCAGCCTAACTTTGCGGCGTAACCCTACCGTTTAAACGATAAGTTATAGATGCTTGTGAGGCAGAAAACTTTGCCTGCTAGCGCGGCACATTAGGGCAATTGAAGGCAGGCGGATGGGTCAACAGATTAGTGGAAGAGTGTTAATGAAAGAGCGCGGCAAAAAATCCGCCGATTTTTCTGAAGAATCCGCGCGCTGGAGCATGATTCTCTGACGCTGTCTCGGTTCCGGCATTCGGTGTTGCGGCAGACGGAGGAAGCGGAGCGGCCAATGCGGGCTCTGCTCGCGGTCGCGAATCAACGGGCAAAGCATGTTCATCTGCAATCGGCGGAGGCGGAGGGCCCGTCGCGTGAAAGACGAACGGTTCCGTCACCTGCACATGAAGATCGTTTGGAGCAAGAGACGCTTCAAGCGGACTAGCTGGAACATTCGACGGCGCCGCGTTTGCGCGAGCTGCACCCGGAACCGACGCTGGGGCGGCACTTGCGGGCGGCAAATCCTTGGCTTGCGCCTGATTCTGGCTCTGCATCGGCGGAGCGGTGGCAGCTTGCAATTGAGCCGCTCTTGGAGGCGGACATCCGCATTCCAATGGCACAGCCATATCCACGCGATCGAGTTGTCCGGAATGAAACACGAGCTGGTCGGTTGACTTGACCTGATAGGTGCGATCGCCGATCAGTTCACTGACAATCGCAGAAGCCGTGTTTCCCGGCAGAGCGCGCACGCAAGTGTTGCCTTGATTATCGGCGCTGATGGCGTAATCAAATTCTCCTGGGCCAACAAGAAGGATGCGGAAATCGGGGGTCATCACGGAGTCTGAAGAAGCGTCGAGATCGAAGTGCGCTTCGAGCGCGCCCGTGTTCATACTGAACATCACGTTGTGGCGGTTCTGTGACGGAGTGACCGAAACAGTCGTGCCCGGACAAACATGGACCTCACCACCCCGCGACAGATTCAGAATCGTGGTATCGGCCCCGGCAGCTATCGTGGAACCGACTCCCTTTTCAATTTCAGCCAGCGCCGTCGGGCCGGCCGAGCGCACCGCCGCCACGACCGGTTGTGGAGCAGGCGTCAGAGTGGGATTTGGCGGCTGAAATGGCGAACTGCTTGCCTGCCCCGGATTCTTTCCGAGATGCACGACCAGGCGATTTCCGGCGGCATCCCAGGTATACGCGCGGGGCGCTAGCAGATCCACGACCACGCGCGCTATCGGCGGATTCTGCTGAAACTGATCGGCACGGATCGCGCCGATCTGATCGGCTTGTACGCTGATCTTCTTCTGCTGTGTATCCAGCCGCGCATTCGGCAGATCGATTACTAGCCGATCGGGGTCGCTGACTGCCTGAATCGAAGGGACCAGCGGTTTGGTCGAGAGAATCTCAACCGCCTGGCCATCTTTTTCTTGCACAATCCGAAAGCTCTTGATCGCGGCTATCTTGGAAGAAGCGGCAGACTTCGCTGCGGGTTTAGCGGCTAACGCAGTCGACGTCTGGGAACGGAGCGGCGTAAGTGCAAGTACAAGGATTGTCAGCGTAAACATTCCCAACCAAATCACGGGGCGTGTCTGCTTACGCAGAAATGCGTGCAAACTGCAACGAAACTGCGATCGCGGCAATGCCAGAATCGGCTGGAAATCTTTCACAGAAACACTCGAGTGTTAGAGCAAACATACCACTCGTGGGTTATGCGTAGAAAGATGACTGAAGGAAGGCGCGGGAAACGCCGGGAAAATAAACGCCACAAATGCAAGATATTACGCGTCAGCCAGGAACTCGTACTCATCAATGACCGCTGCCACCGCCATCTTGCTGGCTGGAGCGCCGCCCTCGACCCGTAACACGCGTCCCTTGCAATGCACGCGTATGCTTTCCGTCAGCGTGATCTCCGGCGGCAACGTCAGGGTGAAATCAATGGCGGAGCCAGCCTGGATGGCGGAATCGAGATAGAAGCAGATTCCGCGTGCGCTCACGTCGCGAGTCTGTGCCGCGTGCTCCTCAGCATTCTCGCCGTAACGGACGCTCACGGGCAGCCGGAGCGCGAAGCGCCGCGTGGCCCGTTTGTTATTGTCAGCCTTATCCTTATCCAGGTCCTGCGTCTCGGCCATTGAACCTCCGGAAATTGCCTGTAAGCATGGCAATTAGCGGCAAGCCTGTCAAGGTGATACACGCCGGCCGATCACGCCGGCCGATCAATGCCGGCTTCTTAGTAGCTATCGGAAGCGGCTACAATGAAGGCGTGGTCTTCGTCCTCGATAACTACGATTCGTTCACTTACAACCTCGTCCAGTACATTGGCGAACTGGGCGCGAAGGTTGAAGTTCGCCGCAACAACGAAGTGACCATCGGAGAGATCGAGGCCATGCATCCCGAGCGCATCGTGGTTTCTCCCGGACCCTGCACTCCGCAGGAAGCTGGCATCAGCATCGAACTGATTCGGCACTTCGCGGGCCGATCTCAATACGGATCTCAACATAAAGTGCCGCTGCTAGGCGTCTGCCTTGGACACCAGGCAATCGGCGCGGCCTTCGGCGGCGAAGTGGTTCGCGCCAGGAATCTGATGCATGGCAAGACCAGCCAAGTCGAACACGATGGCAAGACTATCTTTCGCGGATTATCTTCTCCGATGACCGCGACGCGTTATCACTCGCTGATCGTCGCCGAAGACGGCCTGCCAAAAGATCTGGAAGTCAGCGCGTGGACGTCCGATAAAGACGGAACCCGCGTCATCATGGGCTTGCGCCACCGGAAGTTCGCCGTCGAGGGAGTGCAGTTTCATCCCGAGAGCGTGCTGACAGATGAGGGGAAGAAGCTGGTGGCTAATTTTCTGCGGAGTTAGGTTGGTTCATTAGAAGGTGAATGAGGCGGCAATTGTTCGACAGCTATACGATCTATGGGTTGCTTGGCATAGACTTCTGATCTGGTTGGAGTTCCAAATAAACGAACATTCCACTCGGCAGGTGTATGTTGGTAAAAGTATGAAACTTGAGCATGGCCGAAGCCAAGATTGTAACCGCGAATTATCACGATTTTGAACAAGTCGTGTTCTTGAACTGTTGAATCATGCTCGACAACTACCTTTGCTACCTGATCGGCGACCGCTTCGCCACCATCCCATTGATGCCCAAAGCTCGCGGCCCACGTCTTGTTGTCTGCTTCGCTTTTAATTGATTTTCCTATCCAATACACATTTACGACCAGAATTTTGTTCTTCCCGTCATTGGAATTGTTCAGGGTCATGTCCTGCACGGATGCAGATTGAACACCTTCCATGCCCTCCACGAGCCGCATATCTTCAAACATCTCCGGGTAAAGAGCGCCCTGCCGCGCCACGTTGTCACGGCCACTCCATATTGAGAGGGAAAATAGTAGAAACAGTAAACCCAAGATTACCCAATGTCCCTCCCAAATCGACTGTACCTTCAGAGAGCCGTTGTCGTTTGCTTCGGCTACATAACTTCCCGCAGCGAGGTCGTGAAGCCCTTGACGAGTTCGCCGATTAAAGAGCACGAGGTAAAGCGTCGTTCCGCCAAGTCCGAAAACTATTACTGAAATTAGAGTAGAGACGGCCCACGGTGTTCGGGTGTTTGGAAGCAACATCGCGTCAACAAGAATTGGAATGGCGAACACCGTATAGCGAATAACAGAACGCCAAAAAGATACCGAAGCCCCGTCTCTGCCGATCACTTGGATACGCATGAGTCGCTTGCCGACGGTCTGGCCTTTTCCAAGGCCGCTATCCATGACAGCAAAATAGGGGAGGACTAGCCAGAAGCCGACGAGAGGTCCCCACAGACCCAGGCGAGATAATCTTTCAAAGAAGGGAACAGTAATTGCGAATTCAGCACAGGCTATGATGATCCCATCAATAGCTACGGCGAGCACCCTCCTCCAGAGTGCACCAATAGCACGACTCCGCGGTAATACATCAGACGCCGAAATCGAGTTAGCAGTGACGAGCGGAGGAAAAGTGCTCAAGACGGAACGCTCCCGGTGGATAGAGCGGGTTAAGAATAGCCTGAATTGTCGCAGAAGGTTCGGAGTGTTGCAAGCAAAACGAAGGCGCGACCGCCGTGAGTGATCCGCGCAGACGACCTAACGGTGACCCATTCTTAGTGTTTCAGAACGAGCCTGATCTCAAAAATGTTTGGCCACAATTTGCCGGTGACGAACAGCCGTTTTCGATCCTGGTCGTAAGCGATTCCGTTCAGCACCGCGCCAGGTTGAAGGCGATAGATCGGACTTAGAAGTCCAGTCAGGTCGATCCAGCCGACTACCGCGCCATTTCTTGGAGAAATTCGAGCGATACGATTGGTCTGCCATACATTGGCAAAAATCTCTCCATCCACGAACTCTAGTTCGTTCAACTGATCGATGGGAGTGTCTCCATCGCGGACTGTAAAACGCCGCTTTTCTGCGAGCGTATCGCCGTCCAGCACGCGGATCTCGGACGTACCGTCACTCATGAAGAGCTCATTACTGCTCTTGCCGCTATTCTTGCCGTTGGTGGTCAGACCCCAGCCTTCTCCGGGATAGGAAAAACGGCGCAGCAGGTGAAAGTCGCTGAGGTTGTAGACGAATCCGATTTGCGACTGCCAGGTGAGTTGTACGACTTCGTCCTTGACCAGAGCAATGCCTTCGCCAAAAAATTCTGGAGCCAGGTCGATTTGCTGGATCACTTCTCCAGTTTCGAGTCGAACCTTTCGCAGTGACGAGTGGCCTTTGAGCCCTGTGCCTTCATACAAAAATCCGTCGTGATAGACGAGACCTTGCGTAAAGGCATTTGGATCGTGCGGGAACGATTTAACAATCTTGTAGGTGTATTCGGGCGGTCGCACAGCATGAGTCTGCTGGGCAGACTGGGCGTAGAGTAATTGTCCGAATGCAGTGAGAAGAAATGCGAACGCAAGCCGCCGACCGGAGAACCTAATTGTCATATGTGTGCGGTCATTGTCGCATTTGCGGATTACTCGCTGCCCCGAGCCATTTGCACCGCCCGCAGCACCGCACGCGATTTGTTTTCCGACTCCTCGAATTCGCGCTGAGGATCGGAGTCGGCGACGATGCCGGCTCCCGCTTGCAGATAAGCTTTTTTCCCTTTCATCAGTAGGGTCCGAATCACGATGCACGAATCCAAATTCCCGGCGAAGTCGGCGTAGAGAACCGCGCCACCATACACGCCTCGGCGTGTTGGCTCCAGCTCTTCGATGATCTGCATGGCTCGGACTTTGGGTGCGCCACTCAGCGTTCCCGCGGGGAAGCACGCCGCTAATGCGTCCACTGCGTCCAGCTCGGGACGCAGTCGTCCTTCTAGAGCGGAGACGAGGTGCATTACGTGGGAGTAGCGTTCGACGTACATAAGGTCGCGAACTTTTACCGATCCGTACTCGCTGACTCGGCCGAGATCGTTGCGGCCGAGGTCGACCAGCATTACATGTTCGGCGCGCTCTTTCTCGTCTTCACGCATTTTCTTCTCAAGCGCGGCGTCGGCAGCTTCATCTTTTCCGCGCGGGTGCGTGCCTGCAATCGGACGATACTCAAGCTTCGAGCCGCCGACTCGCACCAACATTTCCGGCGACGATCCGAGGACGTGCATTGCACTCGCGCCTTTTTTCTCCTTCGCGCCGAATCTTTCGCCACCGAATCGTAAAAAGAACATGTATGGCGATGGATTCACCGTCCGCAAGGCGCGGTAGAGATCGAACGGAGCGACTCCGGGTTCGAAATCCCAGCGCTGCGAGAGGACGACCTGGAAGATGTCTCCAGCGGCAATGTACTCCTTGGCGCGCTCGACACTCTTCAAGAAATTCGGCTTGGGCGTGCGCGCCCGCACCGTCAACTTCGCTTTTGTGGCCGCTTTGCGCCAGTGTGCTGGCTTCCATCCAGCGGCGAGCTGTTTCTCGATGCGTGCGATATCTTTCACGGCGCGCTCATAGGCAACTTTGGGCGTGTCTCGATTTACGTCCGCGGACGCTACGATGTGGATCTGATGCCGCAGATGATCGAAGGCGAGGACGCGGTCAAAAAACATGAGCACGCAGTCGGGAACGTCTAGATCGTCAGCCGCGTGCTCCCCAATATTTTCGAGGCGGCGCACGATGTCATAGGCGCAATAGCCGACGGCTCCGGCGGTGAACGGCGGCAAGCCTTCCATGGCCGCTGGACGATGCTGCTGCAAGAGCTCCTTGATGACTTCGAAAACATCTCCGGTGCGGTGATCGATTTTTTTGCCACGTTCGATTGTGATTTCGGCGCCACGCGACTCCAGCCGCAAAAACGGACGCACGCCTAGAAACGTATAGCGCCCTATTTTTTCTCCGCCTTCGACCGACTCCAACAGGAATGCGTCGGGCTCTCCATCAGCCACGGCGAGAAAGGCGGAAACCGGTGTCAGCAAATCAGCAGAGATCGACTTCACTACCGGAACCAGCGTAGCGGTGCGCGATAAACGCAAGAACTCTTTGTAGTCGGGACGGATCATCCTCACCCCAGAGATTCATTATATGGAAGTGATCGATGCGCCCACGTCTCCAATTCGTCACACCTGCGCTTGCCTAGCCTGCGGGGCGGCAATATACTTTGCGAGGCTTACCCGCTATCTGGAGAAGCCGGCAATCGTCATCATTTCGGAGACTTTATGAAGACTGTGGACCTTGTAGAGGAAACTAATCCCTGGAAGGCGCAGGCCGCCCGCTTCGATCTGGCTGCGCAAAAGCTGAATCTTGATGAAGGACTTTGGAAGGTGCTCCAGAGTCCGAGCCGCGAAATTATAGTTCATATCCCGGTGATGATGGACAACGGGCGTCTTGAGGTATTCACCGGATTCCGGGTGCAGCACTCCATTGCGCGCGGGCCAGCCAAGGGCGGCCTGCGATATGCGCCGGATGTCAATCTTGACGAAGTGCGCGCCCTGGCGAGCTGGATGACCTGGAAGTGCGCGGTGGTGAATATTCCGTTCGGCGGCGCCAAGGGCGGCATTATTTGCGATCCGCACAAAATGTCACAGGGCGAATTGGAACGCATGACACGCCGCTACACCGCCGAGCTGTTCGAATTCATTGGCCCGGAAAAAGATGTCCCCGCGCCCGATGTAAACACTAACGAACAGACCATGGCTTGGATCATGGATACCTACTCCATGCACATGCGGCAGACCGTCACCGCAGTGGTCACAGGCAAGCCGATTAATATTGGCGGTTCGCGCGGACGCCGAGAAGCTACTGGCCGCGGCGTTCTCATGGTCTGTGAACAGGCGATCAAAAAACTCCGCCTGAATCGCGACACCACCCGGGTCATCGTCCAGGGCTTCGGCAATGTTGGTTCGAACGCGGCACGGCTCATGGCAGAAGCCGGATACAAGATCATTGGCATCGTCGAGGTGGGCGGCGGTTTATACAAAAAAGACGGTATCGATATGGAAGCGCTCTGGGAATTTCGCCAGCGCAATGGCGTCATTCACGGTTTCCCTGGCGCAGAGAAGTACGACCCAGCCGAGCTTTTGCTGGTCGATTGCGACATCCTGATTCCGGCGGCGACGGAAAACCAAATCACCAGCCAGAATGCGGATCGCGTTAAATGCAAGATTCTTGCCGAAGGGGCGAATGGCCCCACCACCGCGGCTGCCGACGATATCCTCGCGGAGAAAAAAGTCTTTGTGATTCCGGACATTCTGGCGAACGCTGGTGGCGTTACTACTTCTTACTTCGAATGGGTGCAGGATCGCCAGGGCTACTTCTGGAAAGAATCGGTGGTTAACGAGCATCTGCAGGAAATTATGGTTGCGGCTTTCGACGATGTCGTCCGCTACGCTGAAACTCACGGCGTGAATAACCGCATCGCTGCCTACATGCTCGCAATCGACCGAGTGGCGTACACCATCCGCCAGCGCGGAATCTATGCCTAGCCAATTCCGCCGAGCTTGATTTTAAAAGGCCTCCACCCGGGAGGCCTTTGTTTTTGACGTCTTCAACTGAGATCTTTAGTTGACCGTGGGTCGCTTCGGTGTAATCATGCTGGGGCATTTTGGCGCACCTGTTTTTTCGCCACTTCGTAAAGCTATCGATCGTAAAAATGGGGCTTGATGCCTCTTAATCCTGCGAGGAAATATGAACCGCTCCCAAAACAAACTTATTCTTTGGATGTCCTGTTTCTGTCTGATGCTCTCGGTTGTCATTTCGCCTGCTTTGGCGAAGGCGCAGGCGAGTTCGAGCACCGCCAGCACCGATACCACCACAATGGCAACCTCTACAAAGAAGTCCAAGAAGAAAGCCAAAAAAACAGCTGACGACCAAACAGCGACCGCCGACAAATCATCTGCCAGCGAAACGACCGCTTCAACAAAGAAGAACAAGAAATCGAAGGCTGCCGCCGCGGATAGCACTTCTACTTCGGCTGCCACGGACAAGTCCGCTGCCAGCGATACGACCGCTGCGACAACTTCGACAAAGAAGAGCAAGAAATCGAAGGAGACCACTGCAGACAACGCTTCAACGCCCGCCGCCGCGGACAAGTCCGCCGCCAGCGATACGACCGCTGCGACAACTTCGACAAAGAAGAGCAAGAAATCGAAAGCGGCCACCGCGGATACAAATTCTGGCTCTCCCATAGTTCCGGCATCCCAGGTGAGTAAGACCGATTCGAATGCCATGACGCCGGCTCCAGCTACCTCTTCATCCAACAACATGGCGGCACCTGCGAAGACAGCTTCCAAGTCATCGACTCCCGCAGCGTCAACTCCGGAGATTGCTGCCGCTCAATCCAGTGGCAAGGTCTGGGTGAACACCGAGAGCGGTGTCTATCACAAGAGCGGACGCTGGTATGGCAAGACCAAGCAAGGAAAGTTCATGACCGAAGCCGAAGCGAAGGCGGCCGGTTACAAAGCAGCGGCGAAGGAATAGGGAGAAGCGTTTATGAACAATATGACCGAGAAATTGATCACCAGAATTCTTGTCGCGGTCTTCGCTCTCAGCCTGGTAAGCGGAATGGCTGTGGCGCAAGCCGCCAAGACGACCAACGGCACAACAGCTGCGGCGTCCAATGCCGACTTGCTCGACATCAACTCCGCTACCAAGGATCAGCTCGATGCTCTTCCGGGTATCGGTGCAGTCTATTCACAGAAGATCATCGACGGCCGTCCTTACGCAAAGAAGACCGACTTGGTGAGGAAGAAAGTTCTTCCCCAGGCTACCTATAACAAAATCAAAGACAAGATCATCGCGAAACAAAAGTAACAGGTTGGAATAGAGCGCAAAGGGAGTTGGAGTTAGAATCTCCGTCCCTTCTGCGCTGTTTGAAAGCGATAACTCTCATGCGCAACAAGAATTTTTAGGGAGGCAGTTATGGGTTTACTCGACAATTTGGAAAACGAAGCAGTAGGCAAGGTATTAGGTGGAAGCTCCAATCCGCTGGCGGCGGGTCTCTTGCAGACGATTCAAAATCAGCCGGGCGGTTTGCAGGGGATGGTGCAATCGTTTCACGACAAAGGGATGGGCGGAATCGTGTCCTCATGGGTAGGCTCGGGAGAGAATTGCGCGATTACCGCTGAGCAGATTCACGCGGTTCTCGGTAGCGATCAGGTGAAAGCGCTCGCCGCTAAGGCAGGGATCTCTCCCGACGAGGCCGGTAACGCCATCGCACAATTGCTTCCCACTTTGGTGAACAAATTGACGCCGAACGGGTCGGTTCCTGACCACAGCAATGTTCTGGAGATGGCGTCAAGCATGCTCAAGAACTTTGAATCGAAGGCTTCCTGAATATTTTGTGGCGCGCGTTGGCTCTTATGCGTGCGCCACATTTTTCCCGTCATCTCCCGCGTTCTAACTTCTATCTCATCCAATCCGATCGAGCAACACGCTTCGCCGTGAAGTCCGTTTTGGTACGGCCAGGCTTACTTTATGGGATATTTATTTGACAACGGTCCTCCGTTACGTTGCCTTGGTTTCCGATGTAGAGGATAATCGAGTTGACGGACACCAAAGCCTTGGTCTAGCCATCGCGTGAACCTTCCTAATTCCATCACGCTCACCCGCATCGCCGCGATCCCACTTCTCATATGGATTCTTTGCACCCCACGCTTCTCCGGCGAGCAGACTGGGGAGAGAGAAATCCTGGCTTCTGCTGTTTTTATTCTGGCTTCGATCACCGATGGTATCGATGGCTATCTTGCGCGCAAACGTGGCCAGATCACCACCATGGGGATGCTTCTTGATCCGTTGGCCGACAAGTTACTAGTTGCTGCCGCTTTCATCACGTTGGTGCAGTTCAATCCCGCGCTGGTGCCGGCCTGGATGGCGGTGGTCGTTATCGGCCGTGAATTTCTGGTCAGCGGACTGCGTTCCATTGCCGCGTCTGAAGGTTTTACGATTCAAGCGAGCGAACTGGGCAAGTTCAAGATGTTGGTGCAGATCATCTCGGTGGTTGCGGTGATCCTAGCTCGCCGCTGGCATGAGTGGCCGGTGTACGGCATTTACATTTTTCCGGTGTACTGGATTGCCTGGATCGCCATCTGGTTCATGATTCTGCTTTCTCTGGTCTCCGCGTTCGATTACTTCGTTGCCTTCTGGTCGCGGATCGACCGCAAATCGGAAAAGCGGCGACGCCGGTCTTTCGTTCTCGCCCGGCGGAGAAAACGAGATGTTCAAGCTGTCTGAGTGCAGGCCGTCCGAAAAGCGCTCTGAAAGTCCGATCGCGCATGATACCGCCCTGTTGTCGCAGAAATTTTCTCCCGAGCAGCGCCGAACACTCCTTCGCATTGCCCATTACGCGATTTCGTTCGCGCTGGATCGCCGGCCATTTCCAGAGACGCCGCTTTCCGCCGCGTTATTGGAGCCGCGAGGAGTGTTCACTACGCTCTATTTAGATCAAAATGTGGCTAGAAGTGACGATCTGCCAAAAGATGATCGGCACGCTGATCCTCACCGCGAACGTCATCGCGAATTACGAGGATGCGTCGGATATGCCGTGCCCATCGCGCCGCTACATCGTGCGGTGGCCGAAACGGCCCTAGCCGCGGCTTTTCAGGATTCCCGTTTCTTGCCGGTAACGAAGGAGGAAGTCTCGCACCTCGAGATTTCTCTGAGTGTGCTCTCTCGTTTGTTTCCAGTTCATCCCGATTCTGTCGAAGTGGGACGCCACGGCTTGGTCATCTCGGACTATGGTCACCGGGGCCTCCTCTTGCCCCAGGTTCCCATCGAAAATAGTTGGGACCGACAAACCTTCCTGGAACAAACCTGCCGCAAAGCCGGCCTCCCGCTGGATGCCTGGCGCAAGAACGCAACCATCGAGGCTTTCACCGCTGAAGTATTCTCCGATTCTGATCCTGAAGTTCGCTCTTAACTTGCTTCCCAAGGTTTTGTTCACGGACGTTGCCTTCTGCGTGAGGCCCCACTTTAGTACCCTTGTTTAATCTGCGGAAGGGCATAAGCTTGGTGCTGGCTGTTTGATCGCGAGGCAACATGGAACTCGTTTTTGTGATCGTTGCACTGATCGTCGCTGGCGCGATGATTCCTGGGAATCCGAAAATCCAATTCTTCCGCTGAAGGCAAGCGAGGGCAGATCGCGCGCGTTTCGCCCCGATTCATTCTTCCATTCAACGATGTAGAGGTTTGCCCTGCTGAACGACGAGAGCACTCGGTCAGTTGTTCCTGCGCGTGCACTCCAGACAAGAAAAAGGGGAGATTCGCTCTCCCCTCATTCCGAACAAATTTTGATTTTCTTATTGCTGCTCGTCCAGTTCCACCGTGTCTCCGGCGTGCACATCATCTAGCGCGAAGACGACCATGCCTGAGGAGGCGGTCGGGGTCACGTTTAAGACCACCACTTCGCCGACGGCACGGCGCGGGAGATCGCCCACATGAATATTCGGCCCTTTGCCTTTGGTGAAGCGATTGGCCTCAAAGGTCGGAGGCCGCACTTGCGTATCTTCGGATGTTGGAACGTCGAAAGAGAGCGTATCCACTGGATCGTTCAGGGTGGCGTTGTAGGAACGCACCACACGGAAATAGTCTCCTACTTTTACGCCCTGGTTAGAGCCCAGGTTCATATAAAGCTTCATGCCCGTGCCGAGGAATCCGTCAAAGTCTTTACCCAGCACAACTCGTCCGGTTAGTTTGCCATTTGCGGGTGCGAAGCGGTCAAAATGTCCAGGCACGTGGAACGCAATCGACTGTTTTTCCACATAAGGCACGACGACATCCCCGGGGTTGATGGGATCACAACTGAATTCCACCTGGGCGACGGCGCTGTGATTGCGAGTATCGACTACCCGCACTCTTCCAATTTCTCCATAAGGGCGTCCCGCGGCAGCCAGTATTTTTCTCTGCCCGGGATACAGTTCGTACTCGTTGATGTCCCGCATCTCGCGGACGATGGAATATAGCTGCCCGGCCTGGTAACCACTGCCCGCCAGATAGACAATCTCCCCGAGTTCGAACTTGGTTGAGGTCGGGGTCTCCAGACCCCCGTTCACATAGTTGGCATCCGGAATGCGCTCTTTGGTAATAAACCCGGCGCAGTTAACGTCAGCTGCGGTTGGCGTCTGGTAACGCACGAATGGGACGTTGACTGACGTGTGGACGATACCATCCGCTTCGGGGGTGGCCACCATCGTCGATTGTTGGGCTACCGCGAAGGTCGCCGTCACTGCTAGCAGCAATAACAATCCTGTTTTCTTCATGTTACCTCCGACTCCCGCAGCTCCGGGGTCACAGTAGCTATCTATCTCGTAAGACAAGGGTTACAGCGAAAAAGTAACAAGCGCTGGGGGTCGGGTCAAGGTTACGAGGGTGTTTAGCCCCTTCGCGCAAGGGTGCTTCGAGAGCGATTTCGCAATCGTACAGTTGCATCTGTGCTTGCACCCCTGTAATATCGCGCCGTCGTTGAAAACAAATGGCCTTGGCTTTTTCCACTACTCTCGTGCCGCGGTTTTTGCCCATGCGCCTGCCCAAGGTCTGCCTGGCGCTGAGCGGCGACACCATTGAAGATATGTTGGCTACCGCCGAGTCGATGGCGCGCGACAACCCTTTTCTCGAGTTTCGTTTGGATTATCTGAAGCAGCCTCTCTCCGCGCTTCCCAAGATCCATCGTTTTCTGGAGACGCACCAATACATCACTGCCATCGGTACCTGCCGCCGTGCCGAAAATGGCGGCAAGTTCAAAGGATCGCTGGCCGCGCAATTAGAAGTCTTGACCAAAGCCCACGCCGCCGGCTGTCAGATCGTCGATTTAGAACTTCAGAGTGCATCGAAAGCGAAACCCGAAGCGATTGCGCGCCTACGCAGCCGCGCCGGACTCATCCTCTCGTTTCATGATTTTCGTGCCACTCGCAATCTGGATGAAACGCTGGAAAAGATGCTGAAAATTCCAGCTGACTTTTACAAAGTCGTCAGCACGGCCACCACGCTCTCCGACAACGTGACCATGATGAAGTTCTTGCAGACAGAGAGCGACAAGCACGCCATGATCGGCTTGTGCATGGGAGAGCAGGGTGTCATCAGTCGCGTTCTTGGTGTGCGCGCCGGCAGCGCATTCACCTTCGGAGCCGTCGATCCGAACGCCGGCCTCAAAACCGCGCCCGGACAGATCAGCGCGCGCGATCTTCGGAGCATCTACCGCATCGAACAAGTCGACGCCGCCACGCGCGTTTATGGAGTCGTGGGCGATCCCATTGAACACTCGCTCTCGCCCGTAATCATGAACACGGCGCTGCGTCGCGAAAATGTGAACGGCGTTTATCTTCCACTGCACGCCAAAACGCTCAAAGATCTGATGCTCTGTGTGCGCGAGATTCCGCTGCATGGGCTAAGCATTACGATGCCGTACAAGCAGGCGATTCTGACGCATCTCGATAACACTGACGCGCACACAACCAAAATCGGGGCGTGCAATACCGTCGTTCGCGGACAGGATGGCAAGCTTTACGGCTTTAATACAGATGTTGCCGGCGTCCTTCGTCCCATCGAACAGCGGCTCACCATCGAGGGCGCGAAAGTTCTCGTGCTTGGCGCTGGAGGCGCTGCCCGGGCTGCGGTCTTTGGACTTAAAGAGCGCGGAGCTGAAGTCTGGGTCATGAATCGCACTTCCGCCAAGGGACAGAAGCTCGCGCGGCAGGCCAAAGCGCACAGCATTAAACGCGCTGACCTGCGCAAGGTTGCCTTCGACGTCATCATTAACGCCACTCCCGTGGGGATGGGAAACACGCGCGACTGTCCGCTTAAAGATGACGAGATACAAGCGCGGCTGGTCTTCGACATGGTATATGACCCAGTTGAGACGCATCTGCTCCGAGTGGCGCGCACCAAGGGAATCGCCGTGATTCCTGGCGTTGAAATGTTTGTGCAACAGGCCGCACGGCAGTTTGAAATCTGGACTGGCAAGCCCGCTCCCGCCAGTGACATGCTGCGCGCCGTCACCATCACTCTCCAGGAGCGCGCGGCCGCGCTGAAGCAGCCGAAATCCTGAGCGAGATGCTTTCAAGCACGGCACGATCGGTCAAATGCGATCTGACAAGCTTGATTGGGAAAAATGATCGGACAAACCATCTCGCACTACCGCATCGTTGAAAAACTTGGCGGTGGTGGCATGGGCGTGGTGTTCAAGGCGGAGGACACGCGGCTCCATCGCTTTGTGGCGCTTAAGTTTCTGCCCGATGAAGTTGGCCGCGACCCGCAGGCGCTCGCCCGTTTTCAGCGCGAGGCGCAAGCCGCATCGGCGCTCAATCATCCAAACATCTGCACTATTTATGACATTGGCGAGCAGGACGGCCAGGCCTTCATCGCTATGGAATTCCTGGACGGCGTCACGCTGAAGCACCATATTGCCGGACGCCCTCTGGAGACAGACGTTTTGCTTGCGCTCGCCATTGAGATTGCCGACGCGCTCGATGCCGCGCATTCCGAAGGCATCGTTCACCGCGACATCAAACCGGCCAATATTTTTGTTACCAAGCGCGGCCATGCCAAGGTTCTCGATTTCGGGCTGGCAAAGGTCGCATCTTCGGGCGGATCGCTGAGCCAGGTGGCATCGGCCAATACGATGACCGCCGTCGGTCCCAACATTAACGAGCAACATCTCACTAGCCCCGGTTCCACGCTCGGCACGGTCGCATACATGTCGCCGGAGCAGGCGCGGGCGAAAGAATTAGACGCGCGTAGTGACTTGTTCTCCTTTGGAGCGGTGCTCTACGAGATGGCCACCGCTCAGTTGCCCTTTCGCGGAGAGAGCACGGCGACCATTTTCGAAGCGATTCTCAACCGCGCTCCCGTAGCTCCTGTTCGACTGAATCCCGATGTGCCTCCGGAATTGGAGCGGATCGTCAACAAGGCGCTGGAGAAAGATCGTGAACTGCGCTACCAGCACGCGGCCGACATGCGTGCGGACCTTAAGCGGCTGAAGCGCGAAACGGAATCGCGTCCGGTTCAAGCCGCAGATTCGGGATCAACCTCGGCCGTGCGGGATAGCAACGCTCCGATAGGCCAAGGGACAGGGGCAACGTCCGTGTCGGGCTCGACCGCAGCCCAAAACCCGGCGTCACCGTCATCATCGTTAGCATCAACGTCGAAATCGTCCTCAACCGCAAGCGGGACGGTGGAGCAGCCGGTTGTAGCGTCGACGCAGAGTTGGCTGTCGTCAAGAAATTTAGGAATGGTCGCCGGAATATTGCTTCTAGCCGCAGTTCTCGCAGGTGTTTTCTGGTTCGTGAAACAGCGCTCCGCGACGACAGTCCCTATCAGTGTGAGTGCCGCACAAAAGACCGTCGCCGTTCTTCCATTACAGAATATTGGCTCCGATAAGGATGTGGATTTTCTGCGCTTGGCTTTGGCCGACGAAATTGCCACCTCGCTGAGCTACGTTCGCTCATTGTCCATCCGCCCATTCGCTACCACCAGCAAGTACGACTCGCCGACGGTCGATTTGCAGGAAGCTGGCCGCGCCATGCATGTCACGGACGTCGTCACCGGGCACTATCTGAAAGAAGGCGACCAACTTCAAATCACGCTGGAGGCCGTTGACGTCGCGGATAACCGCACGCTTTGGCGTGACACCATGACCGTCGCCGCTCCGGACATGATTGCCATGCGGAACCAGATCACGGCGAAAGTTCGCCAGGGATTAGTCCCCGCGCTCGGTGCCGGAATCGATTCCGGAGATGCCGCGACGCGTCCCAAGAACGAAGAAGCGTACGATCTCTATCTCCGCAGCATCGCGCTGCCGCATGATCCTCTTCCGAACAAAGATGCGATCGTCATGCTGGAGCGCGCCGTCGGCCTCGACCCCACGTATGCACCCGCCTGGGCGTACCTTGGAGTTCGCTACCACTACGATGGCGCCTACGCGGCCGGTGGCGGAGCCATGCTCGAGCGCTCGGATGCTGCTCTGGAGCGGGCGATCTCGCTCGATCCTAATTACATCTTGGCGGCTGCGTGGTTGATCACCAACCGCGTTGAAGAGATTCAGTTGGCCCAAGCCTACCAGGATGCTAAGGCGCTGGTGGCGCGGCATCCAGAAAATGCACAGGCTCACTTTGCGCTGTCGTATGTGCTGCGCTACGGAGGGGCCATGGAGGAGTCGGCGCACGAGTGTGACACCGCCTTGTCCCTGGACTCCGGAAGCTTCATGTTGCGTTCCTGTGCATTGACGTTCGATCAGCTTGGCAACTACGCCCGGGCGATGGATTTTCTTCAGCTTGATGCTGGGTCGCTATGGGCATCCAATATCCTTGTACCGCATTATGTTCGCGAGGGGAAACTGGCCCAGGCCAAGGAAGCCCTTCAGAAATTCGCCGATCAGCCGAGGTCTCAGCTGATGTTGGCGTGTCTGCAGAACCCCTCGTCTCCCGATCTTCCATCTCTCGCCCGAAAAGCAACGGACGAATTCCTCGCCGATCGTGATCCTGAACCCCGTTACGTCATCGCGGGCAACGTGCTCTTCTGCGGACAGAAAGACCTAGCCGTTCAGCTGATCAAAAGTGCGATTGCCGGACATTATTGCGCCTATGCGGGTTTGCAAAACGATTCCATATGGGCGAAGCTGCGCGGTACGCCCGAGTTTGCCGAGTTGCTTTCGTCCGCGAAACGATGCCAGGAAGATTTCCTGACCCAAAGATCGCAAGGTGTCGCCCATTAAACGAGAACTCACACTGAAGCCTTCGGCCATCAGGAAAATCGTACGGTTTCATCCACGAAGGGTTTACCTGATGGCTGACGACTGATGGCTGACGACCATGAGAAGCAAATAATCACCCAATTTCTGCTTGACAACAATTTGCAATTCGCATAAAGTCTGTCTCCTTCCCGCTTGTAGACCCCAGGAGTTGGTTTCTAGTCGTCGAAACCTGAACCAAAATTCCCCAACTAGAAATTCAATTCCTTTTGCCAGAAGCCGAACCTCCAGGTTTGACTGAGACCTCGAAAGGAGTTTTCCATGAGCAGTATTGCAAAAGTTCCCCCGAATCCAATTCTCAACGCGACCACGACAGCAGGGCTGTTGAATGTCGGCCCAGGATCAAACCCTCCTACTACTCCTCCCGACCCGACCAAGGGCAACGTAGCCGGTGTCTGGGGATATGTCGGGCCGCTCATCGAGATTCCTAATCAGACCAGCCAGCCGCCCATCACTTGTGCTGTGTACGGCGAGGGCGGAGTGGTTGGGGTGAATGGATACAGTGGCACCGTTGCGGACACGGCCCCGGACGGCGACGGAGTGGTTGGTTTCGGCGGGTCGAGTGGCGTGCACGGATTCGGCGCGCCAGGGCATGGCGTTCACGGTGTGAATAGCGCGGGAAGCGGAGTAACACCAAATCTGGGCTGCGGCGTATTTGGTGAGACCAACAACGGTTACGGGGTATATGGCGCGAGCAGTCAGGTTGGTGTGTATGGAATCTGCTCGGCCGACAAATATGCTATCTGGGGTGTGAGCACAAACGGCAGCGGCGTCCGCGGTGACACCCAGGATGGTACTGCCGGAGTAATTGGAACCAGCACTGGGAAAGGTTTGGCTGGCCGATTCGATGGCCCGGTTAATGTGAACGGAGCCCTCAATGTGAGTGGAAACCTCAGCATCTCCGGCGACATCACCGCGGTGAATACCATCACGGTACTGACCGATGTGATTTTGAAAGGCGGCGATTGTGCCGAACAATTCGACATCCAGGATGCCGCGACGGCGGAACCGGGAACAGTCTTAGTGATTGACGATGAGGGAAAACTTCGGGAGAGCCAGGGCGCGTACGACAAGCGGGTTGCTGGAGTAGTGTCGGGCGCGGGCGAGTATCGTCCAGCGCTAGTGCTCGACCGGAAAGAATCGACGGAAGGCCGCGCGTCGGTCGCTCTGGTCGGGAAGGTGTACTGCAAAGTCGATGCCGATGCTGGGCCGATTGCGGTGGGCGATCTGCTGACGACTTCGGAGCGCCCGGGATTTGGCATGAAAGCAGTTGACTCCACGCGCGCCTTTGGAGCGGTGATTGGCAAAGCGCTGCGGCCACTGCGAAGCGGTCAAGGCATGATCCCGATTCTGGTGGCGTTGCAGTAGAGATCCATCTGAGCCACGGGCTGGAACTCTTCAAGACGGCTTCCAGCCCCCGAGGCTCTGCCCAAAACCCTGCTCGCCATCGCAGGTGAGCAGCCGCTTTGCAGGGGAGGTGCTGCGTGACAATCTCTTTCGGATCTTTCGCCAAGGCGTTGGGGTTTAAGCCGCCAATCAAGGCTTCGAACGTCGGTTTATCTCTAAAATTTTCCTATCCCATTTCACTCTACACGGTGGTCACCGACACGGCAGCACCAGTGGCGCCAGTCTTGTCACCTGAGGACAGCGGCCAGTTTCAATGGACCGATCCGAGTGCGGAATTCGACAGCCCGCCGCCAGCGACCGCAATTCGTAAGGCCACGTCGTTCAACCTTACCGTGTGGCCGCCTGACGCCGAAGTCTTTCCCGTTCTTGGACTTTCAGCAGAGGGCAAGGGCAACGGAATCAACTACTTTGTGAACGGCCAGGGTATGTGGGCTTATAACTATCCTGGACAAATTGCACACGGCATCGGCTACTGGCAGGTCACATCCATCAACAGTTATGGGAGCACGCCCTCAGCAAAAGCGCAGTTTGGCACGAACGCACCCGAGATAAGCTTCTCCGTAGATAGCGACCAGATGCACGCGACTGTAAAGGGCGTCGGGTTTGTTAACCCGCAGTGCAACGTGACGGTGAGTTGCGCCGACTATCCAACGGGAAACTATAGCGGAGACATTTCAAAGGGCATTCGGGTCGCGATTCAGTGTCAGAACGTCCGTCAATATTGGAATGTGCAAGCCACGTCGGTGGACGGCCAGACGGCTTCGGGCGAGATCCATTGCAGCGGGGGCAGTTTGGCATAAAGCACGTTGGCCGTCGGCGATCAGCCATCAGGAAACCCGCTCCACCCGGAGGCTGACGGCTGAAGCTGACAGCTAAAAGGAGATGAGTCGATGCTGACATTGGCGCAGGCTCTAGCGATTAAAACAAATTCTTCCACGGGACCGTGGCGCGCAAGCCAGTTGGTCGGTCCGTCTACTCCGAAGCCGGCCCATCTGCTTCCGCTAGTCACTGCGGTGGGAGAACAAAGAATTCTGATGTTCGGCAAAGTTCGCCCACTCTCCGTTTTGCTCACGAATAAAACTTGGGCCGATCTTACAAATGCTTTCAATGGTCCGCCTCCGAGCGCGGCCGATTTTAAAGCTTGCCTCAACACTCTTTCGAAAGCACTGCCGCAAGGTTCTTCTATTGTCTACGTGTCTACGGACGGCCAAACGGTGGGGATCAGCGGAAAAATCAACGCTGTTCGTAAGTTGAAAGCTGAAACTCTAACCAAAGACCAAGCAGACGCGCAGGTTAAGGGATGGGAGGATACGGGAGAAGGACTGGGAGGTGTGGTCGCTTCTGGCGGTTTATTGCTGGCGGTAAGTTCTTCAGGTTTTATAGTGATTCTTGCGTTCATCGGTTTCGCGGCGGCGGGCGCCCTACTCGGAGTGGGGATCAACAATTTGGTGGACGGATACTGCCCTGCGGTTTCCAGTACTCCAGCATCCAGTTCAGCGTCGGAGCCGGGCGGCCCGGTGCTGGGAGATCCTCCGAGCCTCGGTGCAAACCTGACAAATCAAGACATCGAAAATTTATATCTGCAGCTTGAATATCTGGATATGGTCACGATTCCCGACCCCGGGGCATTGCCGGGAGCGGGTGATTTAACGAACGGCGATGGAGACGGCGATGGCGGTAGCGCCGCTGCTTGAGGCTAACCGTACGTCGTCACCTAAGAACCGAGGACTGGAGAAGTACCGAGGGGCAATTGTTCCGCAACCCGAGTCATGTTTGGCCGTCGGAGTTGCTCTTCCCACTACCACCGTTTAAACCCGCGCCAAGCGCCTTGATCCAGATGAAAAAATGGCCGCAGGATAAGGGCACTGGTTTGCGCCCTAGTCCCTGCGGCCGTGAGGTTCGTGCCGCGGTGCCGTGTAGGGAAGGAGACAATCGACACTCAGACTGTATTTACACGCTCCAGTTAATGTTAGAAATGCCGCCGCCGGGCGGTACGTTCCAACAGATCACTTGCATGCTCCAGCTGTTCGGCACGTTCACCGAGAATTGCAGCGATTGGACCGGTTCGCTGAAAGTGATTTGTCCCCCGTATTCGTATGATCCGTTGCCTGCATACGAATATGCCTGGCAGCTAAAATCGGTATTGTTTGGCCACCCATACCAGTAATCCTGAACAGTGATGGAATGGGTTCCCGAATTGTCGACGGGCAGGTCGAACTCGAGGCTGACAGCGTAGGAGCAGTTGTTCACTACCGCACCATATGATTCGCCGACGCAAGTATAGGGATTGGAGCTCAGAGTACCCTGGTTCTCGACATGGAAAGCACTGAACCCTGTGGTTGACCGGGCATGGGCAGGACTGGCTGCGACGGCGAAAATGGCGAGGCAGAGTCCTAGAAAGAGTGATGCTGTTTTGCGTTTCATTGTAGTCTCCTTATTTTCGGCAGCTTTGTGCCGATGATTGAATGGTTGAGGTTGTCGACTTGCCGATATGCGGGAAATTTGCCCACGTATCAACAGCCACTTACTTGTCCTGGTAAGACCCGAGTGGTACGACCGGAATCTAAGATCGTTCACTTCCATTCGGGTATCGCCTGGTTACATTGGGTATCGCCTCGTCCAAGCGGCCTCTAACAGGATTCGTTTCGGCCGGCCAACTAAGAACTGCGCGATCTCGTAGCGTTTTTCGCACGGACATAGACACCGCGCAACAATCCGGCTCTGTTCTACTTTTGTTTTTTTTCTATTCCACTAAGTGGTTCATGGCTTGGAAGTTAGTAAGCCATCTATTCCGGTTTTAGGGGCTGTGATAGACTCCCGGACCAATGGGGAAGGTACAGCTTGCAAGTAGCCCGGCCATCGAGAGGACCTATACGCTTCGGCGTGTTCGAGCTTGACGCTCATTCCGGAGAACTGCGCAAGCATGGCGTTAAGATCAAGCTCCAGGAACAACCTTTTCAAATCCTTCTGATCCTGTTGGAGCAAGCCCCCGAGTTAGTGACGCGGGAAGATCTGCAAAAGCGCATTTGGCTAGTCGACACGTTTGTCGATTTTGATAAGGGCCTATATAACGCCATCAAGAAGCTAAGGGAAGCGTTGGGAGACGAAGCGGGCACCCCACGCTATATAGAAACCGTGCCCAAGCGCGGTTATCGCTTTATTGCTGCATTAGACGGTCCGGTACAAGAAAGCGGAGCGACACAACCCGGTCCCGTACTTGTGACTTTGCCCGAAACCCTCCCGGCAGTCGCTCCCACGCTGCGGCGCCCCTCGCGCTCGATGATCGTGGGAGCCGCGGTTTCTCTTTTGGTCCTTGTGGTCATAGGCGTGTGGTATCTGCACCTTCGACTTACCAGTAGACTCACTGAGAAAGACACAATCGTACTCGCCGACTTTACCAACAGCACAGGCGACGCGGTGTTCGACGACACGCTGAAGACGGCGCTCAATATTTCCCTGCGGCAGTCGCCTTTCTTGAATGTGCTCGCCGATAGCAGGGTCGCGGAAGAGTTGCAACAGATGACCCGTCCGTCCAGTACGAAAATCACGCCCGAGGTTGCTAGGGAGCTTTGTCAGCGCGCGGGCAGCAAAGCTTACCTTGCCGGAGCGATTGGCAGTCTGGGCAGCGAATATGTGCTGGAGTTGAAGGCCGTGAATTGCGAGAACGGAGACACCCTGGCCGAGGAACAGGTAACCGCGGCGTCGAAGGAAAAGGTGCTGGGTGCGCTGGGCAAAGAGGCGTCCAAGTTGCGCGGTGAACTGGGCGAATCCCTAGCGACAGTGCAGAAATTTGATGTGCCGCTGGAACAAGCGACCACGTCTTCGTTTGAAGCATTGAAAGCGTACAGCTTTGGCATAAAGGCCTTTAATGAGAAAGGTACCGCTGCGGCCCTGCCTTATCACCTAAGTGCGATCCAACTCGATCCAAATTTCGCTCTGGGACACTGGGCCGTGGGCGACGACTACGCCGGTCTTGGCGAGGCGGGGCGGGCCAGTGAGTACTTCACCAAGGCATTCCAGTTACGGGAGCACGTCGGCGAACGGGAAAAACTTACCATAACAGGCGTCTACTATCTCATTGTTACCGGTGAGCTTGATAAGGCGGTCCAGACATATCAGGACGAGATCGAGAATTACCCGCGAGACACCGTTGCGTATGGACATTTAGGCGTAGTGTTCTCCGAGCAGGGGGAGTATGGGAAGGCTGCGGAGATCACACGCCACGCGCTGCGCCTGTCACCGGATCAAGTAGGTTGGTACCAGAATCTCGCTACGGATCTCCTGGAATTGCAGCGTTTCGACGAGGCGCGGCAGGTCATCAGCGAGGCGGGTGCGCGAAAACTGGAGAGTGGAGGCCTCCACAACGATCTCTATGCTCTCGCCTTTCTGGGGGCGAACTTCGCAGCGATGGCAGAGCAACAACAATGGTTTGCGGATAAACCTGATTATGAAGACGAAGGACTTTCGCTCGCATCCGACACCGAGGCATATGTAGGTCATCTTGGCAAAGCGCGGGAGTTGACCAAACGGGCTGTGGACTCCGCCATACGAACTGACAACAGCGAGAGCGCCGCAACATGGCAAGCGGATGCTGCTCTGCGACAAGCCGCTTATGGCAACACCACAGCATCCCGACAGACGGCGGCAGAAGCGTTGAAGCTGGCTCCGGCGAGTCGGGGCCTTGAGAGCGAGGCCGCTCTTGCGTTTGCAATGGCGGGCGATACGACGCGAGCTAAGTCCTTGGCAGCAGGGTTGGAAAAGCGCTTCCCGCTGGACACTGAGATGCAGTCGCTTTGGCTGCCAACGATTCACGCGCAATTGGCATTAGGCCGAAAAGACCCGGCTTTCGCCTTGAATGCTTTGCAACCTGCTTTAGCCATTGAGTTAAGCGACAGCGATGACTGTCTTTATCACGTGTATGTGCGCGGAGAGGCGTACCTGGCTGCTGGACAAGGCACCGCCGCCGCCGCAGAGTTTCAGAAGATTCTCGACCACAGCGGTATTGTTTGGAATTGCTGGACGGGAGCGTTGGCACATCTGAGCCTAGCCCGCGCGAATGCGTTGCAATCGAGAATTTCGCAGGGCACCGCCTCCGATGCGGCCCGCGTCCGAGCGCTCGCTGCCTATAAAGATTTCCTCACGCTCTGGAAAGATGCTGACCCGGATGTTCCCATCTTTAAGCAGGCCAAGGCTGAATATGCGAAGTTGCAATGAAACTACAGCCCTCTTTCTTAGCCTTTGAAACAGTAAATTGTGACTGAGGGAGAGGTTTTCCACAATCTCCGTGGGTGAACAAGGAAGCGAGCAGAGTCACTGAAGTGCCCTGCTAGCCCGCCAAAATCGTATTTGTGACAAATTGAGATAATCGGCGATGCAGTCATCATAAGAATGGTTGCAAATTACACCGACCGGAAGTACTATGACTTTGGACGCGGCATTTCGCGTTCACCTTGTTCAACAAAAACAAAATCTTCCAGGTAGAAACGCAGCCCTAGCCTAAAGAGCAAATCTAAAGGGGTGCCCAGAGCCCCGGTGCTATTCGGAGAGAATGCATGTCGTGGTACGCGTACTGCCTCACGGAACACCAGACCCTAGCGAATGGTGTTCGAGCCCGTCGTCCCTATCTTCTAGATGGAATTCAAGGAGTCAATTCCGCTCCGGTAATGAGTTATCCGAGCGGAGAATTTGCGGTTATTGTCAGTGAATTTGACCGCGCAACCTGCAAACTCGATGAAAAGTCCGTTCTAGAGCATGCCCGGGTTGTAAGCCAGAGTTTCCGAACAGCTACCGTTCTTCCTTTCCGCTTCGGGACGATCTTCGACACCGAAGATGCCATTCGCCAGGCGGTTCGATCCAACCGCCGTACTTTCTGTGAGAGTGTTGCCCGACTTCGCGGCAAATCCGAAATGCGGATCAAGCTGACCGTCCGTGACGGCTCTCTTCGCGGCAATATGGAAGAGATCGTGCTGCCCGACACGGTCGGCCGCGAGTACCTGCTCAAGCTGCGCGAGAAGGCGTCTCGTGAGCGGGAGCGCCAGACTAAGGCTCGAGCGCTGTCCGTCCAGGTGCACAAGCTCTTCAATCCTCTTGAGGAAGAAGTTAGCTGCAAGAAGGTCGATGCTGACGGAATGCTGCTTGATATCGCCCACCTCATCGACACCAAGTCGATCGAAAAGTATCAAAACCGCTACAGCACAGCCGCCAAGCAACTGAAGAACTGCCAGATGGTTGTGACTGGACCGTGGCCGCCGTATCACTTTCTGCCCGGTAAAGTGCGCACCGTCGCCGGCGACAGCTAGAAACCTTTTCCGGTTAGCCCAAACCCCCTTTTCTGAGGGGGTTTTGCTTTTTCCACTCAAGCCAAAAATTAGGCTTGAATGGCCCACCTTCTAGCCGCCGGCTTTCCTTTAAAATGTCCCCAATGTGGAGTATGCTGTGGAATAGTTTCCACATATGCAAATCGTTCAAATCGTACTGGATAAAAAGCTGTTGCAAGCAGCCGACCAAGCCGCGAAGCGCACGAAGCGAAACCGCTCCGCTTTGGTGCGCGACGCCCTACGGGAACATCTCCGCCGGTTGGAATTGCGAGCCAGTGAAGAGCGCGACCGCCAGGGCTACTCGCGACAATCCCAAGCCGACGCAGAAGCCCAGGGCTGGGAATCGGAGGCCACGTGGCCGCGAGAATAGCCCGAGGAGAGGTTCGGCTCTATCAGTTTGCCGCGCCCGACAAAAAACGACCGGTCCTCGTGCTTACGCGCAACACCGCCATTGCCTATTTATCCACGGTGACGGTTGCATCCGTCACTGCCACCATTCGCGGTGTGCCTTCGGAAGTCATACTCAATGAGGAAGACGGCATGAAGTCCCCGTGCGCCGTAAACCTGCACAATGCGGTTACGGTGTCGCAACAGCGATTAGGGAAACGCGTGGCCCAACTCAGTTCCGAACGAATGACTGAAGTATGTGCTGCTCTACGCTTCTCTCTGGGATGTGATTCAACATAGTTACTAGGAACGTTCCGTTTGTTCCAGGGTTTCGGAGTCGGCGGGTGCACTTCTTTTCAGCGAAACCGTCGTGGCAGTCTCGTTCTAATATCTTCCATGAATCGAGGAACGCACCCCTAGGAGCCATCGTGATCGAGCAAAAGATCAATGAATTCTTTGGCGATGCCGAGTCCACTGGCTTTGGAACCGGCTGGTGGAGTGGGATATTATCCGCCTTCTTTGGGTTTCTTTCCTTCGGAGCAGTGTTGTGCCTCCATTTTCCCCAGCTACTAAGCTCTCCTGAACTGCGTTCGCATTATCCGATGCACACGATGCGGATTTTAATCCAGTGCCTCATAGCCGGGGCAATGTTCTTCGGCGTGATTTCTTCGATTCGACGCAGAAAAAAGACATTGGCATTGACTGGAATGTTGCTTGCTATCGCGGCAACGGCTTTGGGTGGATCAAGCGTACCGATTAACGATACTTTCGGTAATGGCCCTGCCATCGGCTTGGACTGGTTCTTGCTCGATTTGTTATTGATGGCGCTGATCTACGTGCCACTCGAAAGACTGTGGCCACAGTATCCAGAACAGGGAACATTCAGGAATCAGTGGACTTTGGATGTGGTTTATTTCATGTCCACTCATCTTCCCATTCAGATCTTGTCTTTTCTGGTTTTATTGCCCGCGATCCAGGCCACCAAATATCTCGGTGTTCCGGCTCTTCAACATTCAATCGCTCGACTGCCCTGGCTGTTGCAATTTTTCCTTACCGTAGTGGTTGCGGACACCGCTGAATATTTCATCCATTTGGCTTTGCACAAAGTGCCATTCCTGTGGCGTTTTCATGCCATTCATCATTCTTCGAAGGCGCTTGATTGGATTGCCGGCTCACGCTCGCATTTTGTCGATGACACGCTGGTGCGCGGATTTATCCTTGTTCCTCTCATGCTTGGATTTTCGCAATCGATCATCCTGGCATATTTGATTTTTGTCACCCTTCATGCAACCTGGACGCATTGCAACTTCGGTCCCAGCGCTAAATGGCTCGAAAAATTCTTGGTTATGCCCAGATATCATCATTGGCACCATACTTCTCAAAAAGAGGGCATCGATAAGAACTTTGCTATTCATTTTCCGTGGATCGATAAACTTTTCGGAACTTACTACTATCCAGACGAATGGCCGGAACGTTACGGTTTGGACGGCGAAGAAATTGCGTCAGGCTTTATTGGACAGACGATTGAACCCTTTGTCGGGAAGAAAAAGAGGGGCCTAAAAATCTAGTGCGCCTAACGGAACGTCCGCCGGTATCTGTTTGCCCCTTGTCGTTGCCTTCACCAGGCCGAGACTCTTCATGGTTTTGACGGTCAAAAATCCAAAGTCGTATTCGGATTTGTCGTGGCTAAGCCGCAAAAGAGTTTGATAGTGGTGATGATTATTCTGCAGGCAGGCGCTGAAGGTCGCCGTTACCGGCAGCCATTCGCCAATATTCATCGCGTTGTCGCGTTCATCGTCATAGCGCCGGTAACCAAATTGTCGAGTGTGGGTCCAGTAATTTTGCACCATGTTGACCCACCACGCAAAAATTCGCATACCAATCCACATCACCAGCGCGAACTTCAAACTTCCAACCAGCTTCCATAAGAGCCAAAAAGCGCCGGTCTGCGCAACGACTGCGAACAGCCAGCTCCCCGCCACCCGGAAGGTTCGCGACTTCAAGATATCGTCGGTCGCCAGATTTTCCTGACACCGGTACGGCAGATGACAGAGATATAAGGTCCGCCAAAAACCATCGCCTGAGATTTTATTAGGGTCTCCATCATGGTCCGAGTTTTTATGATGCAATCGATGACGATTGACCCAGGAGATGGGATCTACATAGACACCGAAGGTGTTGTTGACGACAGTGACAGTTTTTATGAACCATTCCTTATAGTCGAGTGCCCGATGAGCAATTCCCAAATGAAGAACATCGGCCAGATACAACCCGCCCATAAACCATCCAAAGATAAAATAAGCGCCGCCGATCAATAGTCCAGCCCAAGGTCCCAGATGAGCCGGGGCGAAATACATGCAACCCACCCCGTAGAAAAAAATAATCGAATAGCCGATGAGATTGTAGATTTTCACTATCCCTCCCGCCGGGCTATTCAATCAGAAATCTTAGCTCCTTTCAAATAACAAGTTGAGTGACATTGTTTTTCGCTAGACCCTCAGCCAGCCGCGGAACCCCCGAGCCGCATAGTAAGATTCCGCACCGTTGTGATACGTAAAAACAGTGTCGAAGCGGCGATCGCAAAACAGGGCGCCACCGAGTTCTCTGATGGCAGAAGGTGTGTTCACCCAGCTCGATGTTTTCGTGTCGAACTCTCCAAGTTTCTGCAAACCTCGATATTCTTCTTCCGTTAAGATCTCAACGCCCATGGCATCGGCCATATCCATCGCATTATCTTTAGGCTTATTTTCTTTCCTGGAATCCAGCGCTTTACGGTCGTAGCACAGGCTTCTGCGATCTTTTGGACTTTCTGCCGAACAATCATAAAAAATGTATTCGCCCGTCTTTTTGTCCTGACCAACAGTGTCCGGTTCGCCGCCAGTTCTTTCCATTTCGCTAATCGACCACAATTTGTCGGTATTCGCTTCCAACTTTGCTTGCACTTTAGCCCATTCCGACCCTTTGTGACGGTTCATGTTCTTTTCGAAACGGGTTTTCAACACCGTGAGCAGTTCTTTCTGCTGTGCTGGTGACAACTCCTTCTTATTCTTCTTAAGCGCTTGCCGCATTTTGCGATCCTCCTCGATTCACGAGCGTAATTGTTTCCGCGATAGGCCGACACGGTATATCATCCGTCCTACTCCAGCCCGCCGAGCACCCGTTCCAGGCCGCCGAAGAATTTCTGCCAGCCGTATTTCGCGCCTCCATAAGCTCCCTGCTGATCGGGACGGAAGCCGGACTGCTCCATGCGAACGTGGGTACCACCCTCCGTGGGAGTCAACGTCCAGAGCACCACCCACTGCAGCCCAGATTCGCTTCCCCCGACACCCCAGGTGTAGGACAGGCATCGCAATGGATCGACGACCAGCACCTCGCAGTCGACCACACCACTCCATTTCGGATTGGGCTCGGCGTGGAATCGGAACTTCCACCCGATCTCAGGCTCGAAGTCATTGTTCATCATCCATTGCGCCAGCAGCGTGCTCTCGGTGAGCGCTCGCCAGAGCTTCTCTGGCGGGTGGGAAAATACTCTTTCGACCACCAGGGTCCGGGTACTCTCTGCCGAGTTGCTCGCTGAATTGCCGCTCGCCGAATTGCTTAAGGATGGATCGCTCATGAATCCATCCTTTCCAACAAGGTTTCAAGACGGTCAAACCGCTCGCGCCAGAACGCGCCGTAGAGATTGAGCCAGTCCACCATCGGCGCCAGCGCATCGGGCCGCGCGCGATAGTGAGTTTCGCGCCCTTCGCGGCGATGCCGTACCAACTTTGCCCGCTTCAGCACCGTCAGGTGCTTGGACACGGCAGGCTGTGATACGCCCGCATAGCGAGTCAAGGCGTGAACAGTCTGTTCGCCCTGCCGGGTCAGCTCCTCAAAAATGGACCTTCGCGTCGGATCGGCTAGAGCCCGGAAAACATTGTCCGCCACGACTTGCATGCAGAGCCTCCCCTTAATCGTGCAGCATGTTACCAATCGTTACCCGTTGTTGCCAGTCTGGGTTTTACCAATCCAGGTGGGTTATCTGAATGAGATTTCCGCAGGTGTCGTCGAGTACTGCGATGGTCGATCCAGTGGTCTTGGTCGGCTCCTTGGTGAACGTCACTCCGTGTTGCTTTAGCCTTTCAAACTCCTTCTGGACATCCCCGACGAAGAAATTAGCCGCAGGTATTCCATTCCGAAAAATCTCTTGCTGATAGTTCTTCGCGGCCGAGTTCCAGCCGTTGTTGGGCTCCAGGACCAGCTGTATCCCTTCTGGCTCTTCGGGGGAAACCACTGTAAGCCACTTGAATTTCCCTGCAGGAAACTCGTGTTTCTTAACGAAGCCCAGAACTTCGGTATAGAACTTCAGGGCCTTATCTTGATCGTCCACGAAGACGCTGGTTAGCTTGAGTTGCATGGTTTCACCCTTTCTACGCGGATTGTGAGTGTTGGAATGGTCGGTCCGCTTTATGGCAGAACCATAACCGTTTGGTTATTGATTGTCAAGGGGAACGTAAACAATTTTTTCGGATTGCCGCGGCAAGAAGCTTCCACGGCAGGAGGGGATTTTCCTCCAAGTTTCTCCAAAGTGCAGGATTCTGCATTCGATCACCACGGATCCCGTATTTTAGGCCTGGCAGCGCACCTAAGTGATTCACCCTAAAATCCTGATTCAGAACAGGTTCCCAAAATGGGCCTTAAGTCGGCCTCGGGTTTACCATTTTGGTTCGGCAAATGCTCATTCACATGGCAATGAAGAGGCCGTACCCGTTGGAACAACTTCACTCTCGATGTTCTCGACATCTCACTCTGTCCGTTCTACTCCCCGGATCGGGCGTCAAACTTGTTTTCCTCTGATTCCCGCCACTTAGCCTCTTTGAAAATGGTGGCCCCGAAAGGGGCCGCTTTTTTTTTGGCCCTGCTCTAACAAACAACCGCCCTCCGCGCGCCGTTAACTTCGCGTCATCCGTCTATACTGTCGCCAATGAAGTCCGTCATCGTTGGAACCGCCGGACATATCGATCACGGCAAGACCTCCCTGGTCAAAGCCCTGACGGGCATTGATGCCGATCGCCTGGAAGAAGAAAAACGGCGCGGCATCACCATCGATATCGGATTTGCCCACTTCGAACTCCCCGCGCCAAACGGCAGCAAAATTCGCGTGGGCTTTGTCGATGTCCCAGGCCATGAGCGTTTTGTGCGCAACATGCTGGCGGGCGTCGGTGGCATCGACCTGGTGCTGCTCGTGATTGCCGCCGATGAAGGAATCAAGCCGCAGACTCGCGAACACTTCGATATCTGCCGCCTGTTAGCGATCCGCCGCGGCATTACCGTGCTCACGAAATCCGATGCGGTCGACGCGGAGACGCTCGAAGTGGTGCGACTGGAGGTGGAGGACTATGTGCACGGATCATTTCTGGATACGGCTCTTGATCCGCCGCAATCGCCGATCATCGCGGTGAGTTCATTGACCGGCGCAGGTCTGGACGAACTGAAATCGGCGCTCGCCCGGGTCGCATCCGAAGTCACAGCGAAAGATTCAGCCGCGCTGACTCGCTTGCCGATTGATCGTGTCTTCACCATGAAGGGCTTCGGCACGGTTGTGACGGGCACGCTGGTTGCCGGGACGATCCGAAAAGAAGAAGAGCTCGAAGTATTTCCAGGCGGCAAGCGAGTGCGGATTCGCGGAGTGCAAGTGCATGGTGCGTCCACGGAAGCTGCCCTAGCAGGTCAGCGTACGGCGTTAAATCTTGCAGGGGTCTCGACCGACGATCTGGCCCGCGGAATAACGCTCGCGACTGCCGACACTTTTCGCTCCACGTCGCGAGTCGATGCGCTACTCTCTCTTCTTCCGTCAGCAAAGCCCCTCAGGGACGGTGCACGGGTGCATTTCCACGCCTACACGATGGAGACGATTGCAGAAGTGCGTCTTTATGGAACTAAACAATTGAAGCCGGGAGACGAAGCATACGCGCAACTGCGATTCGCTGAGCCCACGCTGCTTCTGCCGGCGGATCGCTTCATCGTGCGCCAGTTTTCTCCGGTAATCACGATTGGTGGAGGCGTGGTGCTGGATGCTTCGCCGGCGGCTCGCAGACAACGCGTAGAAAACGCCCTCGCATTTCTCCAGACGATACGGGAAGGTCCTCCGGAACGAATTCTAGCCGCGCGCGTCGCGCGTCGCGGAGCAAACGGTCTGCAGTTGAATGACGTCATCGGAGAAATGAACATTCGATGGGAAGAAGTGACGAAGCTGGCCGGAAAAGCCGGAGTTGTGCAGTGCGATCAACTTCTGCTTTCGCCGGACGCATTCGCCAAGGCAAAAGCAGACACACTTCAGGCCCTCAAGAAATTTCATGACGCGAACCCTCTCGTGGCTGGCATGAGCAAAGAAGAGCTGCGCGATCGTGTCAGTCTCATCTCCGAAGTTTTCCATGGCGTGCTTGGAAAATTGACCGAAGAAAGGAAGCTGGAAGTTACCGGCGAAGTTGTCCATCTGCAAGGTCGCGGCGTGGTGATGAAAGACGAGGAGGCCGAGTCCAAAAAAATCATCGAGCAGGCTTTTGCGTCCGCTGGGTTAAAGGTCCCATCGCTAAAGGAAGTGCTGGCAGGACTAAAAGTGGATAAAACTCGCGCTCAGAAGATTGTCACTCTGCTCTTGCGCGACAAAGTCCTAACCAAAATCTCGGAGGAGCTCGTTTTCCACCAGAGCGCGCTAGCGGATCTTCGTCAAAAGATCGCCGCACTCAAAACTACTACGCCGAAGATTGATGTTGCCCGCTTCAAAGATATGACGGGAGTCACCCGCAAGTATGCTATTCCGCTGCTCGAATATCTGGACCGCGAACGAGTGACGCGGCGAGTAGGGGATGAGAGAGTGATTTTGTAAGAATAGAGAGACGGGCGTCTTCGCCCGTCCCCACACGATTCCTAAATCTTTTCTTCCGGGAATTCCACGTCCAATCCCAGAGGATCGGTGACCCGGTTGGTCAAGTTCGCTAATCCAATCAGCATGTGCAGATCGACAATCTGCTCGTCAGAAAAATGATTCTTGAGTTCCGCGAAGTCGGCATCGGTAGATCCATCAGGAGTGCGCGTAAGTTTTTCAGCATAGCGCAGCCCGGATTGCTCGGACGCGCTGAACCCCGAGTAGTTGCCTTCCCTCAAGGCTTTCATCTGCTCCGGCGTAATTCCCACGCGTTTGGCTCCCTGAATATGGTGTTGCGAGCAATAGTGGCATTTGTTAATCAGGGAGACGCGTAGATACACGGCCTCGTACAGCTTGCGATCAAGCGATCGCCCCACGCTGGCATAGAATCCCAGAAAATTTCCAAGCATCGCCGGACGATGCGCCAGCGCTTTCTGAATATTGCCAGGCTTGCCTTTAAACTTGGCATCATAGATTTCCTTAACTTCCGGGCTGGCTTGCGCGGGTTCGATCAAACTGATTCGAGCCATGTGTTTTCCTCCAGGTGTCGCTCCCTAATGGCGAAATGTTCAATTGCCAACGCTCGATAGCAAATACTCAATAACAAATATAATAAACGTAGGGAAGTTTCCCCCGCTCACTACCTATTTCCAATGCTGACAATTCGTACCGCCACTATCGCCGACGCGGCTCTGATCAGACAACTGATCTGGGAGCTCGCTGACTTTGAAAAAACGCCCGATCAGGTCCAGACAACCGAGGCCGACATCGCGCGCGATGGCTTTGGCGTGGATCCTCAGTTTCGCGCTCTGATCGCCGAATGGAGCGGGCACCCAGCGGGTTTTGCGCTCTTCTTTAGCTACTATTCGACGTGGCGAGGGGCTGGATTCTATCTGGAGGATCTTTTTGTCCGTCCGGATTTTCGCGGGCGCGGAATCGGCAAAGCCCTCTTTGCTCGCGTTGCCGGGATCGCGCAGCGGGAGGATCGCAGCTTCATCAAGTTGTCGGTGTTGAATTGGAACCAGAATGCCATTGAGATGTATAAGGCACTGGGCGGTGAATTTCTCGACGAGTGGCGAGACGTTCTTTTGACCGGAAACGATCTCCACAAATTAGCGGAGAAAGATTCTTGAAGCGAGTACAAATTATTGGCGCGGGCCTCGCAGGATCGGAAGCGGCGTGGCAGTGTGCGCGACGTGGCGTCGCCGTCGAATTGTTTGAAATGCGGCCCGCGCGCACGACGCCCGCCCACCAGACAGCCGATTTTGCCGAATTGGTCTGCTCCAATTCTCTGAAGTCCGACAGTGAAAATACTGCACCTTGGCTGCTGAAAGAAGAAATGCGGCGAGCGGGCTCTCGTCTGCTGGAGATTGCGCGTGAAACCGCCGTTCCCGCTGGCCACGCTCTGGCTGTGGATCGAGCGGAATTTTCCCGGAAAGTGACAGATGCAATTTCCCGCGAGTCGCTGATCAAAATTTGCCGCGAAGAATTCACCCAAATTGAAGAAGACGAGTCCACGATTGTTGTCGTTGCCACTGGTCCCCTGACATCGGATGCGCTCTCGCGCGACATCGCGCGATTGTGCGCCACCACTTCTGGCAACAGCCATCTATATTTTTACGATTCGATCAGTCCCATCGTTGAGGCTGATTCCATCGATATGAGCAAGGTGTATCTGGCGGCCCGCTACGACAAAGGGTCGGCCGATTACATTAATTGTCCAATGTCGAAAGAAGAGTACGACCGCTTCTACGATGCGCTTCTCGCGGCACATTCGGTCGAGCAGAAGGACTGGGAAAATCTGAACTACTTCGAAAGCTGCCTGCCCATCGAAGAAATTGCACGGCGCGGACGCGACACTCTGCGCTTCGGCCCGATGAAGCCGGTCGGCCTGAAAGATCCTCGCACCGGCAGAATTCCCTATGCAGCCGTGCAATTGAGACAGGAAAATTTGCGCGCCGATTCTTACAACCTTGTCGGATTCCAGAATCACCTGAAATTCGGCGAACAGGCACACGTCTTGAGTTTGATCCCAGGTCTTGAAAATGCACGTTTTCTGCGCTACGGGCAGATTCACCGCAACACATATATCAACTCGCCGGCGCTGCTGAATCCGACTCTGCAGATGAAGGCGCATCCGCATGTGCTGTTCGCGGGACAAATCTGCGGAGTTGAAGGCTACGTCGAATCGATTGCCACGGGCCTAATGGCGGGGCTGAACGCGGCCACGCTAGTAATCGGCAGCGAACCCGCCCCTCCGCCGCGCGCGTCGGCGTTTGGCTCGCTTGTCCACTACATCACCCAGGCAGAGGGCAAAAACTTTCAGCCTGCAAACATAACATTCGATCTCTTGCCCGCGCTCGACCACAAAGTCCGCGATCGCAAAGAACGGCATCGACTGCAATGTGAGCTAGCTCGCCGCGAGTTTGGGGATTGGCTGCAGAGCAACGCGCTCCAACCCACCTCGGCTGAACGCTAGTCCCACGGGAACTAAATCCCTCTATCCCACGTACATCAAAGCAGGGAGCAGGCGCAAAGGGCGAGGCTGCGCTTTCATTTCGCGGCGAGCCGCGTCGAACGTTAAGAGTCCAATAACCAGATGTCATTGCGCGATCTCATCCAAGACGTGTTCCGGACACTCTGGGCGCACCGCGTCCGCACCTTGCTGACCATGTTCGGAATTGCCTGGGGAGTGGTCTCGATCGTCTTAATGGTCGCGGCTGGCGAAGGGCTTCGCGTCGGCCAGGCTAAACAAGCCGCAACTCTGGGCCGCGATTTGATGATCGTCTTCCATGGCCGAACCAGCTTGCAGGCTGGCGGTACGAAGGCCGGCCGCCTGGTGCATTGGGTCGATTCCGATATACCCCATCTTCAGGAAGAGGCGCCAGATTGCCAATCTGCGATCCCGGAGCTCGAACAGAGCACAGTGCGTTCACACACCGCTTTCAACGCCGCCGCGTTCACGGTGACCGGCTCGACGCCGGAGTTCGCCGAGATTCGCAGCCTTGGCGTCAGCGAGGGTCGCTTCTACGATCAGGATGACATCAACGAAGGACGACGTGTCGCCTTCCTCGGCTCCGACGCGAAAAAGCAGTTATTCGCGGGCCGTCCGGCGGTTGGGCAATTCGTCTACCTCAATGACATTCCCTTCACTGTCGTGGGTGTGATGTCGTCGAAGAAGCAAGACTCGAGTTATGACGGCTGGGACGTCAACAAAATATTTATTCCGTTCCCTGCCATGCGACGCGATTTTCCCGATAAGCCGCCGGGTACCCCCGATACCTTTGATCAGCTGCTCGTCGTTCCGCGTAATGTCGAACACCACGAAGCATGCAAGGGAGAAATCCGCGCCGTATTGGGGAGACTGCACGATTTCGATCCCACCGACAAAGAAGCATGTCCGATCTGGGACACCATTCAGGAAGCAAAAGCCTTCCGCACCATGACCGATGGCATGAAGTATTTTCTCGGCGCGGTCGGCATCGTAACTTTATTTCTCGGTGGACTCGGCGTGATGAACGTCATGCTGGTCGCAGTGCAAGAGCGCACGCGCGAGATCGGAGTGCGAAAAGCCATCGGAGCTCCCGCGAACAGCATCATGCGGCAGTTTTTTCTCGAAGCACTAATCGTTGCGCTGATCAGCGGCGGCGCGGGTCTACTCCTCGCATTCGGCTTGTGTGCGTTAGTCGATCTCCTTCCGATGCCGGACTTTTTCGCCGGTCTCTTACCTACATGGCAGACGGGTTCGATCGCCATGGTGGTTCTCGGAACCATCGCCATTCTGTCGGCTTTGTATCCGGCTCGTCGCGCCGCTGCCATCGATCCCATCGAAGCCCTGCGCCACGAGGCTGGCGGCTAGCATGATTTACCAGATCCTGAACGAAGCCTGGCTGGCATTGCGGCGCAATCGCACGCGGAGCGCGCTCACCATGCTTGGCATCGTGTGGGGAATCGCGACGGTTACGTTGCTAATCGCCTACGGTGGCAGCTTCCGCGAAGTCTTGGTTGGTGGCTTTGACGCCTTCGGCAAGGGAGCCGTCATCGGCTGGCCGCAGCAGACCAGCGAACAACCCGGCGGCCAACGCGCGGGCAAAAAAGTTGTCCTCGAACAAGCCGACATCGACATGATCAAAGAGACTGCCAACTATGTGCGCCACGCGTGTCTTGAGACCGTGCACCGTCCCGGCATTGCCTATGGAGATCGCATGGTGGGCACTGCGCCCGTCCGCGGCGTTTGCCCGGAGTACGGCGAGATGCGCAACGAGCAGCCCTCAGAAGGACGCTGGATCAACTCCCTCGATCAACTCGAACGGCGTCACGTAGTGTTTCTGGGTGCGCGCGTGCGTGAACAATTATTCGGTGGACGCCCCGCCGTGGGCGAAACCGTAGTCATCGGTGGCATCCGTTTCACGGTGATCGGCACCATGGATCGCAAGATCCAATTGAGCAATTATTTTTCCAGCGACGACGAATCCACGTGGATTCCTTACTCCGCGGCAAGCGATCTTTGGGACACGAAATACGGTAGTGTGATTGTGTTTGAGCCGATCGCACCGCAGTTCGAGGCACGAGCCGAGGCGCAGGTCCTCGCCGCGCTAGCCACGCGCCAGCAATTTTCGCCCAATGACAAAAAAGCGCTTCAGATGTTCGGCCGCGAAGAGTTCCGCCCTGTCATCAACGGCATCACCATCGGCCTGCAAGTGCTGCTCATATTTATCGGGATCCTCACCCTCGGAATCGGCGGCGTGGGTGTAATGAATATCATGCTGGTTTCGGTCGATGAGCGAATTAAAGAAATCGGATTGCGCCGCGCCCTGGGCGCTCGCAAGTGGCACATCAAGACGCAATTTCTCGCCGAAACGCTGCTCATCATGCTGCTCGGCGGCGCCATTGGGATCGTGGTGTCCTATGTAGTTGCGGTAGCCGTGGGAACGCTTCCGTTGATGGGCCCGCTGTTCGAAGATACTTCAGGAAAGGCCGACATCCACCTCAGAATTTCATTCTTCACGGTAATGATTTCAACGCTGGTGTTGCTATTCGTAGGGGTGCTGAGCGCGCTGATTCCGGCGTCACGGGCTGCGAATCTCGATCCTGTGGAGGCACTGCGCTACGAATGATTAGGTGGCGGATTTAACGCGCATCGTCTCTTCTTTATTGACGCCGCAACTCCACCCGCGATACCTTGACGGCATTGGAATGCGTGGTGCGAGGTAGTCCATTGCCCGTCTCTGCCGTAGATTGCGTACAGCCCGCCCTGCAACACACCCGCGAACAACTCTTTAAACCTTTCCGCTTTGGGCAATGGTCTCGCCTGGCGCTGGTTGGAATTCTGGCGGCAGAACTGCACGTCGGCGGATGTGGTTTCCCGAACCTCAGCGGAGGCTGGCCCCATACTCCCCACAAGAGTCAGAACGAGTTGCTGCCGTCTTCGAGTGTTCCCTTTAATTGGCCGGGATTAAATCCCGCCCACGCCTCAAACGACATCGCGCAGTTCATTGGATTGATCGTAATGGGAATCTTCGCCCTCATCCTGCTGGCGTTTGTGTTCCTGTACATCAACAGTGTGTTCCGCTTCATCCTGTTCGATTCCGTTCTGCGCCGGCACTGTTCGATTAGTGAAGGATGGCAAAAATGGCGTCGCGTCGGTGGCCGATTCTTTCTGTGGCAGATTGTGTTCCAGATTGCGACTTGGCTGTTCATGCTGGTCCTGATCGGCATTCCCCTAGCCCTGGCTTTGGCCGCCGGCTGGGCGACCGACCTGAAAGCACACATCGGCCGGATGATTGTCGGAGTCATTCTGCTGGTCGGTCTTTTCCTGTTGTTTTTCCTGACGATCATTGCGGTGCAGGTGCTGGCGAAAGATTTTCTGGTGCCGATTATGGCGCTCGAAGACCTCGACTTTGCCGATGGCTGGCACCATTTGCTGACAATGATCGGACGCGAGAAGGGACGGTTCGCCGTCTATCTGCTGATGAAGCTGGTACTGTCGATTGCGGCGGGAATTCTATTCAGCATCATCGCAATCATTCCACTGCTACTGGTTGTTGTGCCCGGGGTCGTCGCCGTATTGGCCGGACGCGCCACTGGAATGGGATGGAGCGTGACGACGATCAGTCTGGCGATTATCTGCGGGAGCGTTCTTATATTCCTGCTGATTTACCTTGTCGCCTTGGTGTGTGTGCCGGCCACCGTTTTCTTCCCAGCATATGCAATGTATTTTCTAGCTTCTCGATATCCGACTCTAGATGTGTTGCTGCATCCAGCCCCACCGCCAGCGCCGGAATTGCCTCCAGTTCCCGAATCACCACCGCCATTCGAAGCGCCCCCACTACCGCCGTCGCCCGAGCCCATCGGATAAGTCGTGCACGAATCTTCATTGTCGTCCTGAGCGTAGCGAAGGATCCCTGCATTTGCAGCCCGGCCGTGGAACTCTCTTCGTCACGCGGGTGTCCAATGTTTCAGGACACGCGCGTGCCTGAGAAAAGAGGAAATGCAAATGGCATTCTCCACGGCAGGCGGTGGTCCGTTTTCTACAGGCCCAAAAATGAACGTCACGCCCATGATTGACGTTCTGCTGGTGCTGATCATTGTTTTCATGGTGGTGGTGATCGAGCAGAAGCCAACCGGTTTACAGACAGAGATTCCGCAGCAGGCAAATCCAAAAGATCACACCATTCCGCCGCCCAATGCGACGATCGTGATTCAGATCCATCACTCAAAGTCGCGAGCGGAACATTCGGAGGTAGGACGTTCGCAGCTTGAACAAGCGCAAGATGAACACCCGCAGGTGATGGTGAATGAAGAAGCAGTGGAGTGGGGTTACTTAGGCGATCGGCTGCGCGATATTTTCGCCATCCGCGTGGAGCGGATCGCCTACCTCAAAGCCGATGACGACATTGATTTTCAGGACGTGGCCGACGTGATTGCGATTGCTCGGATTGCCGGCGTGGATCGAGTGGGACTGCTTACTGAGGACGGGAAGCATTTGCCCTTGTCGGGGTAGGAAGCGTCCCGTGAATTGGTTCATGCGTTAATGCGATCAGCCCGTCCCGTGATGTTACCGAAGAAAGATGCCTCTTCGGCCCTAATAGGTGTTTAATCGGTGCTGTGGGATCTCTCTATCGCATGAGGTGTGCGCATTCGTGGGCTCTCTTCGGAATTAGCGTGGCGACATTGTTACTCGGCGCTTGTGCGCACTCCGAGTTCGAGCGCCAACATCAGCGTTCAGTCAGCGAGAATCCCGCAGGCGTCGAGCTGGAGATTCGGACTCGTGGAGGTAGACAACAGTTTGCCCCATTGGAAGCTGTCCAGTTTGAAGAGATCTACACATCGAAATATTCAGAGGCGTGGCACATTGAGGTCCTCGATTCCTTGAACGATGCGAGCAGTTTGGATGTCCTCCACGTCACGGATGGCAGCACGATCTGGAACCAGCGCCGGGAACTTTCCGGTATCATATGTTATGACTCGCGCCACGTCTGGCTGAGCCAAGATCCAGTTCGCATTCCTTACAAATTGTTTGCCAATCGCACCCGTGCCAACCCCGAGGGCTGGGCTAATCCTGAATGGCACACATTACATCTGCCGAACAAGCCAGGAAAGTACCAAGTCTACGTCACGACAGAACGGGTTTTTGGACGCGGTGATAGCACTACAACCTACTATGGTAGAGGGTCTGCGGTTTCCTCGAATATCCTGAACGTGCGCTGGCGGCCGACGGATCTGCTGGGGATTCTTCAGGACGAGTTGACGCCTTCTAGTCCCGCGCCCGGTTCTTAATCCAAATAGGCGACCCCATAAACCCGAACGCCTCGCGAATCTGATTCTCCAAGAATCGTTGATAGGAAAAGTGCAGCTTCACAGGACGGTCCGTGAAGAGCACGAACGTAGGCGGCGCAACTCCGGCCTGCGTCATGTACTTGATTCTCACACGCTTGCTCACCGGAACGGAGGCGCGATCAAAATCAACCGTCCTCAGGAAGCGATTCATCTCGCCGGTAGTGACCCGCTTGCGCCGCTCGGCCGCGACCTTCTCGATCAGCGGTAGAATCTTTTCTATTCCCTTGCCGGTATGCGCGGAGAGAAACAGCACAGGCGCATAGGCCAGAAATTTCAGTCCATAGCGCAGCCGCTCTTCGTAGAGAGCGCGATCTTGCGGACGCTTAGCATCCTGAATACGCGCCGTCTTCGACTGGCTGACGGCCCGTTTCTCGCCGCTAGCGATAAGGTCCCATTTGTTGACCAGGATAATCACCGAGCGCCCGCTCTCGTGCGCGTAGCCCGCGATGTTGGCGTCGAGTCCGCTGGCACCTTCAGTGGCGTCGACCATGAAGAGCACGATGTCGGCATCTTCAATATTCTTGCGCGCCATCACCACCGAAAGCTTCTCCGCCATCAGCTTAGTTTTGCCCTTGCGCCGGATGCCAGCCGTATCGACGAAGCGAATCTTGCGGCCGTGGTACTGAATGACCTCATCGATGGAATCGCGCGTGGTGCCGGCAATGGGCGAGACGATGGCGCGATCTTTTCCCGTGAGCTGATTCAGTAGCGTGGATTTCCCCACATTCGGATGCCCGATGATAGCCACCTTAATCTCATGCGGCTCCTCAGCAGCGGGGATGGGAGCGGCTGAGCCTTCCTCCGTGTTTTCCTCCGTGACCTCAGTGCTCTCCGTGGTTGCCTTTGCACGAGCAGGCAGCACCTTAACGACAGCGTCAAGCAGATCGTCGACACCGCGTCCATGCTCCGCTGAAATCGGAAATACATTCCGCATCCCGAGCACATGAAATTCGCCAAGCAACGAATCCTGCTTGTCGGAGTCCATCTTGTTGACCGCAAGAAAGAGCGGTTTGCCGGTACGCGCCAGCAGTCGCGCCAATTCGCGATCGGGGCCGGCAATTTCGGTGCGTGCATCGACAACCATAATGATCGCCGCCGCTTCTTCGAACGCGACCTTGGCCTGGCGAAAAATTTCCGACGGCATGAAGTCTTTGTCATCTGGAATTATGCCGCCCGTATCCACTACGCGAAATTCATGACCAAGCCATTCCACTTCGCCATAGAGGCGATCGCGCGTAATGCCAGGCTCATCGCCGACGATGGCGCGGCGTGATCCAGTCAGATGGTTGAAGAGCGTCGATTTACCGACGTTGGGGCGTCCAACAATGGCGACGAGCGGAGCTGGCTTCTTTTTGCTCAAAGGATGCTTGGAAAGAGTTGTTCTTGTTCAAAGTCTGGATGAGTTGCGAGGCCCATCCCGTTATTATAGAGACTTCGTGCCTTCCTCATCCCATACCGAATCTCCCGCTGCCGGATTCTCGCTCTACCAGTTCTTTGCGCCGGGAGGCTTGCTCTCGAAAACGCATCCCGCCTATGAGTTTCGCCGCGGACAATTGCAGATGGCCCAAGCGGTCGAAGAAGCTCTCGAAGAAAAACGCCACCTGATCGTCGAAGCTGGCACCGGGACCGGCAAAACTCTGGCCTATCTCTTGCCGGTGATCCGCTCCGGCAAACGCGTCATTATCTCGACCGGCACCAAGAATCTGCAGGAGCAGCTTTTCTTCAAAGATGTACCAGCGCTGGAGCAGGCTTTATTTCCGGATGGCGATCGCAAGTTGAGTGTCTGCTACATGAAGGGACGCAACAATTATCTCTGCCGCAAGAAGCTTATCGACCTAACCGATCAGCCCGTGCTCAGCGGATTGGAAGAGATCGAACACTATCGCGCCATCGCCGCCTGGGAGAAAACGACGCAAACTGGTGATCGCGCCGAACTCGCTGAACTGCCCGAGGCAAGCGCCCTTTGGCACAAACTCGATGCGCGCGCCGATACCTGTCTCGGCCAAAAATGCAAAGAATATGACCGCTGTTTTATCACCGAAATGCGGAGGCGCGCGGCCGAAAGCGACATCATCATCGTCAATCACCATCTGTTTTTCGCCGATCTCTCCATCAAGCTCGAAGCCGAAGGCGCGCCCGATGCCGGTGTACTTCCCGAGTGCGGAGCGGTGATCTTCGACGAAGCGCATGAACTCGAAGACATCGCCGGAAACTACTTTGGAATTTCCGTCAGCAACCTGCGCATGGATGAATTGACGCGCGACGTCGAACACCTGCTGCAGCGCGAGAAACTTTACACACCGCAAATATCGGGAGCGATTCAATCAGTGCGCGAGCGTTCCCAGCTATTCTTTTCGCTCCTACCTGCGAACGAAGGCCGCTTTGCCTTCGACTCCCGCCGCGAATTTCTGGAGGAAAACGGAGAAGAATTCCTAGCTCTCAATCAGTCACTGAACCGGTTGGGCGCGGAGTTGGAGCAGCTTCCGCAAAAACCAGAAGAAGTCTTCGCGCTAGCCCGTCGAGCGCAGCAATTGCAGGTGCAGCTCGGCTTCGTAATGGAGAACGAAGATCCCAACACAGTTTTCTGGATCGAGCGCCGTGGGTTTCGCGGCTCGGTGGGCAATCGCCGCAAGTCTTCATCTTCAACTGCAGCCGAATCATCCGCAGGCCGCACGAATGTCTTTCTACAAGCCACGCCGATCGAAGTTGGACAGATTCTGCGCGAGTGCCTGTGGTCGAAGTTGGAGACCTCGGTCCTGACCTCAGCAACGCTAGCCGTCGGCGGCGGATTCGACTACATCCGAGGACGGCTCGGGCTCGACCACGCACGCGAATTAGTTGTACCGTCCCATTTTGATTATGAAAGCCAAGCCATTCTTTATGTGCCGCCGAATCTACCCGATCCGCGCACGCCACAATTCGCCGGCGAGGCGGCAGGCGTTATTCGGAGACTGCTCGAGATAACGCGCGGACGCGCATTCGTCCTCTTCACCAGTTACGCGCAGATGAACGAAATCTACGACCGGCTCCTGGGAGAATTGGATTTCCCGATGCTCAAGCAAGGAGACGCTCCAAAGTCGGCACTGCTAGAAGAGTTTCGCATCACTCCACACGCCGTCTTGTTTGGGACCTCTTCATTCTGGCAGGGCGTTGACGTGCAAGGCGAGCAATTGAGCTGCGTGATTATCGATCGCTTGCCATTCGCCGTCCCGAGCGATCCAGTGGTGGCGGCGCGGGTGAAAGCCATCGACGCTGGTGGTGGCAATGCCTTCTTCGAATACCAGGTGCCAAGCGCGGTCATCACGCTGAAACAGGGATTCGGAAGGTTGATCCGATCGTTGCATGATCGTGGATTGCTGGCTCTGCTTGACAATCGGATTTTGAAAAAACAGTACGGACGAGTATTCGTGGAGAGCCTGCCGCGCTACAGCCGAACGACGGACTTGAAAAAAGTCGAGGAGTTCTTTGGAGCGGATGTTGAGTGATGATGGATCGCCGGGTGCCCCGGCCCCGCAGGACGGGCGAATCGCCCGTCCCCCACACGAGCACAGCGGAAGAAAACTATTCTGCGGCTGCTTCTTTATCAACCACAACCTTCAAATGCGTGGTCACATCCTTGTGAAGCTTAACCGGGATCGTGAACTCGCCAACGCTCTTGAGCGGCTCGTGCAACTGAATCTTCCGGCGATCGATGTGGAAGCCCTTCTTTTCGAGCGCTTCCGCGATGTCGCCAGCAGTGACCGATCCGAATAGATGATCGCCTTCGCCGGACTTCCGCAGGAACTTCACTTCGAGTCCGTCAAATTGTTTTGCCAGCGCCTCGGCTTCGGTCTTTTCCTTGGCGGAACGGCGCACTGACGCCGCCTTCATCTGCTCGATGACCGTCTTATTGGCTTCAGTGGCCTGAATCGCCAGCTTCTTGGGCAGCAGGAAATTGCGCCCGTATCCCTCGGCGACCTTCACAACCTCGCCGCGGTTGCCCAGCTTGGGCACGTCTTCTTTCAGAATGACTTCCATGCATGACTCCATTTCATTCATTGGTCTGCCCCTGTGAACCCCTGTGACCTCTATCGTAAAGATTTTTTAACCACAGAGGTCACAGGAATTCACGGAGGACACCTTGATCTTGTGTCTACTGAAATTACTGTGCGCGTCCCGCGAACGGCAGCAGAGCGATATTGCGTGCCTGCTTGATGGCTCGCGATAGACGGCGCTGATGCGGAGTACATACTCCGGTCAGGCGTCGCGGCGTGATCTTGCCGCTCTCGGCTACGAACTGAGCCAGCAAACGCACATCTTTGTAATTGACCGCTTCGATCTTTTCGACGCAGAACTTGCAAACTTTCTTGCGTCGGAAGAATTTGCGGCCACCTTCGCGAGGACCGCCAGGGCCTCCAGCGGAACGAGGACCACGCGGACCGCCGCGATCGCCACCACTACGCTCCGGTCTGTCGCTGTGGCTCGATCCAGCCGATGGTGCTTTTGTTTCTTCTGCCATAATGCTCCTGCTTTCTCAATTCGTTCGTGTGGTAGCGGGGCTTTGCCCCGCGCTGTCGGCGGTCGCGGCAATGCAAAAACCGCGCCCGTCCCAAAACCTAAGCTCTAACTAAACCGGTGCTGAGGTCGGAGCGTCGGCCGCCGCTTCCGGGGCTGGTGGTACAGGCGTCACCGGTGCAGCCGCCGCAACCGGTTGTGCGCTGACTTTCTTTTTCGCATCCCGCAGTTTCTTGATCTTGTCGAGACGCTTCAGCTCTTCATCCGTGCGCACTGTGAGGAACTTGATCACCGGCTCCGTCACTCGCAGACGGCGTTCGACTTCATGCACGGCCGCCCCGGTGGCTTCAATCAACATCAGCACAAAAATGCCATCATTGAATTTGCCCACTCTGTAGGCGAGCCTGCGCTTGCCCCAGACCTCGGTCTTCGCTGTTCCGCCAGCCGTGGTCACAGAAGATTCCAGCGTGGAAATCAGTTTGTTCAGTTCTTCCTCTACCATGTCGGGTCGAACGATAAACATCAATTCATAGTTACGATTCATTCGTTATCTCCAAATTCTTTAACACGGTCGCTGCTCGTTAGTCCTTAGTCGTTCGGGGATCCGTCGTAAGCGCGAGAGCTTGCCAACGACCAATGACGATCGACCAACGACTTAACGTCTCACTCCCCCGGCTCATTCTTGCGATTGAACCGATTCATCGCCGCCGCCGGGCCTTCTTTCAAAATCATCTCGACCGCCTGCGCTCCCAGATCGAGGACCTCGTCCACAACTTTTTCCTGCGCTTTGCGAAACGGCGACAGCAAATATTGAACGCCGTCTGAAACTTTATGCTCGGGCGCTACTCCCAGCCGAATCCGCAAAAACTCGTCAGTATCCAGAGCGCCCAGGATCGATTCCATCCCATTGTGCCCCGCCGAACTCCCGCGCTGCCGTATACGAATCGTCCCCAGCGGCAAATCGAGCTCGTCGTAAATCACAATCAGATCGCGCGTTACATCGATCTGATGTTCCTCCACCAGTTCGCGAACCGAAAGCCCACTCAGGTTCATGTAGGTTTCCGGTTTCGCCAGGATCACCGGCTCCCCGGCGGTCGTCTTAGTGTCAATCGTTGCCCGCGCAGTCAGCGCGCGGCACTGGCGATTCCTCACTTCGATCCCGAGCCCGTTGGCGATCCGATCAATCGTCAGGAATCCGAGATTGTGCGGCGTGAACTGGTACTCGATTCCAGGATTGCCTAAACCGACGATCAGTTTCACGCTGATTAGCTCTCAGCCGCAGCCATCAGCCGTCGGCTAAAACCGACGGCCAACAGCCAGCAGCTATTTCTTATCTTTCTTCTCGGGCTTCTCAGCCTTCTCGGGCTTGGCCTTGCCTTTGGCATCGCCCTCAGCCTCTTCACCCTCGGTCTCCTGCTTACCCTTCTTGATAACCTCGGGTTCCGCCGGAGTCGCCGTCGCATCCGCCACTGCATCCGGAGCCGCAACCACTTCTTCCTTCACCGTGGTGATGTGCGCGATCATCTGATTCTCTTCGGTCAAGAACTTTAGCTTGGGATTGTGCGGAAGGTCTTTCACCCGCACTTCCACGCCGAATACGAGATGGCTGATATCGACCTCGATGTTTTTCGGAATATCCGCCGGCAGACACTCAATCTCGATCTCACGCAGCAGTTGTTCAAGAATGCCGCCCTCGGTCTTCACGCCTGCCGCCTCGCCTTTGAGCACGACCGGAATCGTAACCGTCAGCTTCTTGTCCATCGCGATGCGCTGCAGATCGACGTGGAGCAGCGTCCCCTTGATCGGCTCATACTGCCAGTCCACGATCATGGCCTTCACGCGATCACTGTCGACCGCCAGGTCAAAAATCGTATTGTGCCCGGTTTCCGACCGAAGAATACGCAGAACCTGCCGCGGATCAACTGCGACCGACGCGGCGTCCTTGCCCGCGCCGTACAAAACCGCAGGAATCTTTCCGCCGACGCGCACGCGCCGTGCGGCATTCTTGGTGCCTGGTTCGCGCTTCTGCGCTTCCAGAATGCTGGTATCCGTTGCTGTAGCCATAATTCCGTTTCCGTCCTTCGTTAAATCATCGTTAGTCGCTAGTCATTAGTAGTCGTTGGCAAGAACCTTGTAGTGCCAGTGAATCGCGAACGACCAGCGACCACAGACCAACAACTTTTCTAAATAAACAGTCTGCTCACCGACGTCTCTTCGTGAATAGACTGAATCGCCCGTCCAATAAGCCCCGCGATCGAGCGCACCTTGATTTTCGAAACCTGTCTCGCCGCTTCTGTCAGCGGAATCGTGTCGGTCACAACCAACTCCGTAATCGGAGAATTGATAAGATTCTCCACCGCATCTCCCGAAAGCACCGGATGCGTACAACATGCATACACCGTGCTTGCGCCATTCTGAACCAGCGCCTGCGCAACCTTCACCAGCGTTCCCGCCGTGTCGATCAGATCGTCGATGATGAGACAAGTGCGGCCGCTGACTTCGCCGATCACGTTCATCACTTCCGCCACGTTCATCTCGACGCGCCGTTTATCCACGATGGCCAACGCCGCATCCATCTTCTTCGCGAAGAAGCGCGCTCGTTCCACGCCACCCGCATCCGGCGAAACCACGGTCAGATCCGGCAGATTCAACTTCTTGAAATAATCCACCAGCACCGGCGAAGCAAATAAGTGATCCACCGGAATATTAAAAAATCCCTGCAATTGCGGCGCGTGCAAATCGACAACCAGCGCACGATCCGCACCGGCGGTGGTCAGCAGATCGGCCACCAGCTTCGACGAAATCGGTACACGCGGTTTATCTTTGCGATCCTGGCGCGCATAACCGTAATACGGAATCACCGCCGTAATGCGTCGCGCGGATGCTCTCTTCAACGCGTCCATCATCAGCAGCAATTCCATCAGATGCATGTCCACCGGCTGGCAAGTCGGCTGCATCACGAACACATCGGCACCGCGCACATTCTCCTGGATCTGCACATACGCTTCGCCATCCTTGAAGCGCGTGACCAGAGCCTGTCCCCGCGTCAGGCCAAGAAAATTGCAAACCTCATCGCAGAGCGCCTCATTGGCGGTTCCGCAGAAAACCTTGAACCTGTCATCGACCCGGGCGCGTTGCGGCTTGCGCTCCGCTTTTTCGTCCGTGATCGGCTTTTTTTCCGGGGACGTCTTGTCAGCAATCGTCTTTTCAGCAGTCGTGGTTGCAACTGTGGCCATAGATTGGGCTCTCAGGTCTTAGGTGTCAGATCTCAGCTAACAGAGGCGGCAAGGTCTTTCTGAGACCTGACACCTAAGATCTGAGACCTATTTATCTGGCTGGGCCGCTAGGATTCGAACCTAGACAAAGTGCTCCAAAGGCACTTGACCTACCATTAGTCGACGGCCCAGTGAAACGCTCCGATTGGCGGATTGCCTTTCAATTGTCGTTCAACAATTGTTGTTTAACAACTGTCTTTTACTCTGCAACAACCGAATCAATCGAAAATTCTTTTCCAATACTGCTGGCGCGTCAACGTGCTGGTCGCCACCGCCTTCAGCCCCTGCTTTCGCAGACGCCCAGCCGCGTTCGCGGCATCCGCTGACGACCGAAACAACCCGTACAGGGTTGACCCTGAGCCGGAGAGCGAAGCGTATCTCGACCCCGCACGCTCCAGCGCACCTTTTATGTCTCGCAATTCGGGATATTTAGGAAAGACGACTTTCTCGAAGTCGTTTTCAATCCCGGTACGGACAAGGTCGAGAAGCAACTTCTCGGCCCGGCTCCCGCCTTTTGCGGAAGCACCGGTGTTGGGTGAACCTAAACCACTAAGCCACGCCGACAACGCGCAGCCAACCTCAAACAGTCTATCGGACGACTGTGGTCGCGTCAATCGATCCCAGTCGGCAAATGCCTCTGGAGTCGATACACCAACCTCCGGCGTCACCACCACCATTGGCAAAGCAGGCAGATCAGTCACCGGATAAACTTCCTCGCCCCTCCCGACACCGAGCACAGTCCCGCCCACCAGAAACAGTGGCAGATCCGACCCAACGTCCGCTGCAATGCGCAGCCGCGCCTCAGGAGATAATTTCTTCTTCAGCGCCAGCTCCAGCCCAATCATAGTAGCCACCGCATTGGACGACGCCGCGCCCATCCCTCCCTGCACCGGCAGCCGCTTCTCAATTTCGATGCTGACTTTGCTTGTGACTCCGAGCTCGTCAAGCACGCGCTCCGCGACGCGATAGCAAGTATTAGATGAATCCAGCGGAACCCGCGGGTCTTTATTCGTACACGAGATCTCAATCCCGCTCCCCCGCCCAACGCTCACCCGAATCACATCACGCAAAGCAATCGTCTGGTAAACCGTGCGGAGCTCGTGAAATCCATCCGCGCGCACCGCACCGATGTAGAGCCCCAGGTTAATCTTGGCAAAAGAACGAACCGTAACTGTCATGGAATGAGCATTGTAAGCGATTCAGCCGGGAGAGCCTATTCGAGTATGTCAAAAATACTTGACAGTACGTATAAAATAACATACATTATGTCGTGAAACATAGACACGAATGAGGAGGTTTTATGTCGTTCCGCGAAAAAAGCGCCTGGATATCGGCTCTTTCTATATCGGGAATTTACGGTTTCTACTTCTGGTCGGTCATTCATGCCGGACCAAACCCCGGCACCTTCCACTTCGGTGGCTTGCTGATGACGGTTGTCGCACTTGTGGTTTTGGAGATCGTGCTGCACATCGCCGCCGCCATCTTCAATCCCAAAGAAGCGCAGGCGCCGCGCGACGAGCGCGACAAACTGATCGAGCTTCGGGCCATGCGGGTCGCCTATTCCGGGCTCGCAACGGGTATCGCGTTCGCCTGCTTCTTCGGAGCCTTCACTCCTCCGATCATCTTCAACACCAACTCCCTGCTGTTCATTCTGGTGACAGCCGAGATCCTGCGCTACGCTTGTCAGGTCATCCAATACCGGCGGGGAGCCTGACATGGGAACGATTCGCAACGAAATCAGGCGACTGCGCTTCGAGCATGGCGAGATGACGCAACAGGAGCTGGCAGAAAAAATCAAAGTCACTCGCCAAACCGTAAACGCCATCGAGCAGGGAAAATACTCGCCGTCACTAGAAGCCGCCTTCCGAATCTCCGCCGTCTTCGGCAAACCGCTCGAAAGCGTATTCCACTATTCGCAGGATGAGTGAACGGTGTTTGGCCCATTGCAGCGGGTGCCCCACCTTTCGTGCCTTTCGAAAGGTGGGACTCCACGACCCCCTCCCTCGTAGGATTCTTGACTCTGTCTCGAAGGCTTGGCCTCACCATTGTTAGATGCTGTGTCGAGAGCGACGTATTTGAAGGCACGATACGCTGTAACATCGACGAAAGACCATACGCCAATCGTTGAAACTGATAGACACCGCCGTGGTCCACCTGATGCTGATGCGGGTGGGGACGGATGGGAGTTCATCCCAGATTGATGTGAAGGACTGGGAATCGAAGCAAATGGAGCAATCTATCTTTGAAGGTTCAAGCACAGCCGTCCAAACTGGCGTAATTCCGACTCTGCCGTGGGCTCAAATGATCACTAACGCCGACCAGGGCACCGTGCTGACCTGGGAAGCAGATACACCAGCATATTGTGCGTCGGGAACTTATGGATTCAGCGCCTGTAATACACAGGTGGCGGCGGCTTCAACCTACGGTTTTGCAACGACCGTGGATACGAACGTCGCGTATTCAGGTAGCACCCTGACGCCCATCTACCCCGCGCTGCAGGCTCAGGACGGTTCGTTTTACGGCACGGACAACAACGGCAATATGATCAGCTTTAGTCAGTCTGGGAACGTGATCTGGAGTATACCCAACGACTACCCGCAGATTGCGACCGCCGATGGAGGAGTGATCGGAGCCTCGGGCGTTACCTACGACAGTCAAGGACGCGCTAACGGCCAGATAGCTATGCCGATATAAGCGTGGACTGGGGATGCGTACCAGAACGACCCAGGACAAGCCCAGCAACTAGCCTCTATGCCGCCTGATGTTGCGATGAGCTTCTGGCCGGGGGGAAATGCGCAATCGCCTCCCGGAGCTAACGCGTCGGGCACTCCTACCGCGTATCAATCTGTGGTCGAGACGTTGTACGTGAGGTCGTTCGCACCTTGGATGTGGTTTGGAATTGAGCCTGAGCCGCCGCCGTACCTCTGTGCATACGACTGCTTCCTCGGAGACAACCGTTCTTTCACAACGAGTCTTAACGTCACGTCGAGAATCTCGGGCAAGATACAATTCCGACTTCCGGGCATGACGATCTATGCTACCGGGAAAGCGACTTCAAGCCCGAGCGTCGACGTTTTTGGCAGGACAAAAACCGCTGTCGATACAATGGCCGCCACGTCGCAGGGCGGAATGCTGAGCATGCAATTTGAAGGCGCAAATCCTCTTATTTGGCCCCAATCGTTGTCCCCGAACATTAATACGAAGCTCGATATTGCAGGCTTGGTGGAGTCCACACCCGCAGGGCAGGTCTGCTACTTAGGGCATCTCTACGGGGATCAATTTCCGGACGCAGAGGTTTTTGTCGTTAATTCCCAGAACCAATCAACGATGCTGCTCACATATGCTACGACAAGTTCGCCGACTCTAGGACCATTTGGGTTAATTGGAGACCCCGAACTCGATATGGGATCGTTTGTTAATGTGTGTCTGCCTAAGTAATCAGAATCACTTTGTCCGGGGAGGACGCTGTGCCCATCAACGATTCCGAACGCAGTACTGACGTAATCCTTTCTAGCAAGACGCGCTGGTTGGCCGTCGCCACCGGATGTTTCGTGGCGGTCGTCGGCTCCCTCCGCTTGGGATTGGGATTCGTGAGTGTGCCCAGCTTTTTGATTGCGGGTGCGATCATGCAACCACGCTTCCCCCGCGCCGGAAGGGTGCTTATCTGCGCTGGCGCTCTTGCGTCAAGCTTTTGGGTTCTTGCTGGTGTCTTCTCGCCGTCTATGAACCGGCCCACTGATCGCCTCGGTGCGGTTGGTCTCACCTTAGCTCTGGTCTTGTTTGTCGCTCTATGCGATTTTGCAATCATGATCGAGGAAGTCAGAATCAGGCGTACCAGAGCCGAGCGGGAAACCGAGATTGTTTCGGTATCCAATAAGGTACGCTGGCTTGCTGGCGTCACAGGATGTCTGACAGCGGTAACTACTTCCCTCCTCGGCCCAGTATTTGTGATTGTGCCTGTTTGCCTGATTGTCGGCGCGGTCGTGGCAGGACGTTCCCCTCGTAACGGAAGAGACCTCATATGGTTGGGCGCTGTTCTTTTGAGTCTATTCGGTCTCCCCATAGGAGTCTGGATTTTATTCCGAAATGGTGCAGACATAAGGGCTGCCATGGGTGCGTCGTTATCGGTTATTCTTGTTGTTTTGTGCGATGTTGCTCTCCTGAGAGAGGCGGTCAAAACGAGGCGAGCTCAACACGCAGATAAAACAAATATCGATCCGAGCCCCGTTTAGAGGTCCTCGGTGTAGCGTGGGACTACACTTCGCAAATTCCAGCCCGTTGGATCTATTTACTATCGCATGGCACCAGCGATACGAGATCATTTTCGTATCTGCATGGCAAAGTGACTGGAAACATCGCTCTAATGGACGAATTGCACCCATAGCCACGACCACAGGTGGCGTGGCGTCGGTTTCGACGACGAACGTGAGCGGCGAAACGGCACCGATCGATCCCGTTCTGCAAGCCCAGGATGGAACGTTCGTTGGGACCGTGGGCACGACGGCAGGCGAGAACATGATCGCGTTTGATGGCAGGGGAAACGCGATCTGGAGCGTGCCCAACGACTATCCGCAGATTGCGACCGCCGATGGAGGAGTCATCGGAGCCTCCGGCATCACCTACGACAACGAGGGACGCGCCGATGGTCAGGGAGCTTTGCCAGGCACGCCAAGCTGGCAGGGATTCATGTATTCAATCACGGGCGATCCAGTCGTGGACCGCACGGTTCCACCTACTTTGTTCTTAAACGCCAATCTTCTAAACGCCGCCGGTGGCAACATTGCGAGTACCGGTACAACCCTTAGCCTTCCCGACGATCCGTGGAGTTTGAGGTTCGTACCCACTTATGATTCCGGCAGCCAAGTATTTCCGGGGAATGGTGCCCAACGAGAGATTACGTACCAGCTAACTAAACTCGATGGGACATCACGACCGATTGGACAGTGGTATGTTACAGAGCATCAAACAAATTTCCTTGTAGCGGCCCCTAATGGAATGTCACCCGGATCGTCTCCGAATAAATTCATCGATACACTGTCCTGCAACGTTCTGAGTAAGCCTGCCAGTTGCGGGCCAACCAATCAAACTTTTACAATTTCCCCAGTAGAGGGAGTATGCGGTGTCAAATCTTTCGGGCAAGTTGAAAATACTCCTTGCACGAGTAACGGTGCCGGAACAATTGTAGTTCACACTGTTGTAGGCGACTACGGCACGCTTGCCATTTTCTTGTCAACTGGTGGAATTAAAGTTAATAACATGTATAAGTGGCCAATAGCCCACTAACATAACGGAGGCATCGACAATTGCTTAGACGATGGATATTGCGTGTTGGTATCACATTGGTTATTATTTTATTTCTGGCGATCACAGGAGCGCTTTATTTTACATATGCTGCTCGAAGGCAAGCAGAAAGATATATTCGTGCGGTGAGACCGTTGCGCATCGGTGCAACCTACGAATCAATTGCCAAGCAGATGTCGGATGCGGATCTTCCTGCCAAGTTATCAAGCACCGATTGTCAAATAGATGGTATAAGCAAAAATTGCGTAGGTAAGTTATTTGACGACAAGTGGATGACCAGGTTCCACCTGGCTCCGGCAAGTGGCATTTTCATAACACTCTATTTCGAAGATGGGAAGTTGAGTTCTAAGCTTATGACAATCGTCGCAAACACAAATGATGGAGTCGGAGATTTTGCATCTGTAACTGAGAATGCAACAGTGGCTTCCGAAATTTTTCTCCATGATCGTCACAAATTGAGCGTACATTTGTCGGCAATGGATTTCAGCGGTTTTAGAACAAATGCCTATGATTTAAACGTCTCTTGCATTGGATCGATAAAAGGCTGCACGGCAGATCAATATCTTCCAGCAATCAGTGAACTTGAACGAACTTCGCCCAAATGAAGTTGTATGAACCGTCCTTCCATCCTCGGGTTGTCGTGTTTGCTCTGGAAATGTAGGGGCGTCCGGGGGGCATGGCCTTTGAACATGGGGCCGGGTGCCCCACCTTTCGCGCCTTTCGAAAGGTGGGATTCCACAGCCCTGTTCCTCTTCGGATCCATGCCCATAAAACCCCTGCGCTAGAGGAGAATTTATGACCGACCGTCTGCAAGAGCTTCTTGACGAAGCCAGAAAGAATGTTCCTACGCCGCAGGAAAAAGAAGAACAGCGGCGGAGCTTTGCATGCGGAAACACCAAGATCGAAAATTCTCGCATTACGCGAGAGATGGTCGATCAGTAAGCCGAATCACTTAAGAAAGAATCTGCAGATTCCTCGCTCCGCTCGGAATTTTTCATCACACCCAAGCTGTGATCATCATCACAGACGCCAAATCCGCCGAATGCGACAATACGCGTCTGGAACCCATAATTCGGCGCTTTCTGGAGCTAAGTTGAGGCGTCAAGCGGGCGTGAGCGGAGCGGGAGCCCGCTGCTGAAATCCTGAGCGGGGCTAATGGATCTCATAACTCCTTATTCCAGAATACTTTGATATAAGTCCTTAAGATTCAAGGACCGAGTCCAAAAATTCCCGCTAACTCGATGACTCCAGATACTGAGGGGGGAGGGGGTACCAACTGGTTAACATGGGGGGGGGGTGGGGGGTAGGCTCATTCTTCTTTAGCAACGCCGTCATCTTCCCAGTGGTGGCCGCAGGAATCGCAGGTCCATTCGAATTTCTGCGAAGAGTCATCCGATGCCAGGTGCCCCACCTTTCGCGCTTTTCGAAAGGTGGGACTCCGTGGTTATGTCCCTATTAGGATTGTGACTCCATCGAATTCTCCCTGTGCGTTCATCGCGCCACTACTGCGAAGGTCTTCGCCGCAGAAACGGACGCGTCGAGGTGATGTGATATTTGCATACCGTCTCGCCAATCCGAACTTGAACTGACGTGTGATCCTTATTGATGGACGCCGGATACGCCGCTCCAATCTTTGCGTCCGCACACCAGTCCGGGGAGATGTAGACCGTACGATCGATCTGTATCTCCGTCACGATCTCACCCACGTTCTGCCCGCGGGCGACATCGAGGTGGGCAACCAACGGGAAGGTTACAGCTGCCAGCAATAGTGTCCACAGGTTCATGAATCCTGATATTTCCAGCTGGGTGTCCCACTCATCGCGCACTTTGCGATGAGTGGGATCCCACAGCCGTGCCCTTCTGGAGATTTGGCCGACAGTTTCCAGTCTTAAGGTGCATACCGAGTAAAGACAAGGTCGGTCGCTTTGGCCTTCTCGTGGCAGGGGAAGCAGCTTTTCATAAACGCCGCATCACCAGCTTTGCCGTTTGCGAAGTGACCGAATCCCCATCCGCCGGTCGCCGCGTACTTTTTGGAGTCCTTGACCATAAACTGAATGTTCGTAGGGGCCCCGGGAACGAAAGATTGGGCTTGCCCGAAGACTTTGTTGTTTTCGTCCGACGGGACATTACGGTAGTGCAAAGCAGCAATGATGGTGCCGTCCGGGTACGGAAGCTTGTTATCCCGGAAAGCGGCGTACGCTACGTCGTTGCCCAGAACGGCGCCCAAACTGTTGAGCTTCCCGGCTTCATGAGCCGAGGAGACCCACCGCCAGTCGCGGTACCCTTGAGGAATCTCGGTAACGTACGGAGCGCTAGCCCCATCCGCCTGCCCTGAAACAGGGACAATGAGGGCGACAAAGCCGGCCATTGCCGCAACTGCAACCAGGAAGAATGTGAAGTGCTTCATAAGGGATCCTCCATCCAAAATGCTTAGGTAAATTTGAAATCAGGGGCCCAAACCACTTCGCCTTAAGGCTGACTGATGTCGATGCCTTTTCGATCGCCATCAGCCAAGGCGGAACTCACGCGCAACAATATACAGGAAACCCTTAAACGGATCGACGCCGCGGGCGACTGTTCGGTCAACAGCGGCGCTGATTCTTCCACGCGAACATCCTGCCTCCGCGGAATGCAGGAGCGCCCAACGCGAGATGACGCGTTTTTTCGCGAACAATTCGTGAAGAGAACCGGGTAGAATTGCTGCCCTGATGGCTTTCCGATTCGAGTTCGACCCGGTCAACAAGATCCTGCTGGCCCGCTTCGAGGGCGAACTCACAAATGACTCCGCGGAGGAATACCACGACGCCCTCGGCAAGAACTGGAGGGCGACGAACGCCTGTGCAGGCATCTGGGATCTTTCAGCCGTTACCGAATTTACCTTGGCCTCTGATTTCTTGCGCAACCTGGCAATGCGCAAACCAGTCACGCCCGGCTTGATCGACCATCCCCGCTTTATCGTCGTCCCGGAGACGTCTGGGTACGGCTTGATGCGCATGTTCCAGATCGCGGGAGAAGCGGCTCGCCCTCTGCTGCACGTGGTGCGCACCCTCGATGAAGCCCTCACGTCGCTAGGTGCTCAATCCGCACACTTCGAACCGATCGAGTGACCGGTCAACGCGACCTCCGAGGCGATTTCGCTGTTCGACTTCGATTTCACTCATCGCGAATTTGCCCGGGATTCCAGAGTAGGTGGAACTAACACATCCTTGGCGCATGCCATAGCGGCATTGACAGGCGCTCCGCAGACGGACAGGTTGTCTACACCTTGGGCGAAGAAGTTGGCAATCCGTCATTGGAAGGGCGCGCCTCAACCCTGCCAAATGATCGGCGGCGTTGTCGACGACTGATGGGCGACGGCTTTCTTGCTACACTTTCCCGTGCATGCCCCTGACCACCTATCTCGAAGCCATCCGCCAGGGAATCTGGGAAGAGATGGAACGCGACCCCAGCGTCTTCTGTCTGGGCGAGGACATCGGCATCTACGGTGGCGCGTTCAAAGTCACCGACGGATTCATCGACCGCTTCGGCCCCGAGCGCGTGATCGATACGCCCATTGCGGAATCGGCCATCGTGGGTGCGGCATTCGGCGCGGCGCTTACCGGAATGCGGCCCGTAGCCGAATTTCAGTTTATGGATTTCATAGGCTGCGCCTTCAACCAAATCGTTAACATGGCCGCCAAGTCGCACTACCGCTGGGGAGCGCCCGCTCCGCTGGTACTGCGTGGTCCCAGCGGAGGTAACGTCCATGGCGGTCCGTTCCACTCGCAGAATCCGGAGATGTGGTTCGTACACGCGCCCGGGCTGAAGGTCGTCTGCCCCGCAACTGCCTATGATGCCAAAGGTCTCATCAAGGCCGCGATCCGCGATCACAACCCTGTAATTTTTTTCGAACACAAATATCTCTATCGCAGAATCAAAGAAGAAATTCCAGAAGATGACTATGTAGTTCCTTTGGGAAAAGCGCGGATCGCGCGCTCAGGCCGTCATCTCAGCGTGATCACCTACGCCGCCATGCTCTATACAGCGCTCGAAGCCGCGGAAATCTTGAGCAAAGAAGGAATTGAAATCGAAATCGTCGATCTGCGCACAGTTTCTCCGCTGGATCGTGAGGCGGTTTCCGCTACCGTGAAGAAGACGAACAAAGTCATCATTCTCCACGAACACGCCCGCACCGGAGGATTGGCCGGAGAAATTTCAGCTATCATCAACGAAGAAGCATTCGACGATCTCGATGGCCCAATTGTCCGCTTGACGTCGCTCGATACGCCCGTTCCGTTTTCTCCGCCGCAGGAAGAATTTTTTCTTCCCAAAGTTTCCGACCTGGTGCGTGAGGCTCGTCGCTTGCATGCGTATTGATTTCCGAACTCCTGTTATATATAGAAGTAGGGAGCCTGGTGTTTGAGGCTCCTTGAAAACCGGAGAGGAACGGCAATGCGCAATTTCATTCTCGGGATTGTTCTCACGGTTGTGGTCCTGTTGATTGGCGGTCTGGGCCTTGCCCTGTTGGGGTTTTTACCGACCCGCGCCAACGTCACTCCTCCTGAAATGGAAGGCCACATCGCCATGAGCGCTCTAGATAACTCGGTGGAGCGTCATGCTCCGCGTGTGAACAATCCTGTTCCCCCGACAGACGAAAATCTGATCGATGGACTGAAGATTTACACGATGAATTGCGCACAATGCCATGGCGGAATCGATCGTCAGCCATCACCGTTCGGAAAATCGTTCTATCCTCCCGCCCCGAATCTCATCCTAGATCCGCCAGATGATGCGGAATGGCATGTCTTCTACGTCGTGCGCAACGGCGTCCGCTACACCGGAATGCCCGCATGGGACAAGACGCTCTCTGAGCCTGACATGTGGAAGGTCACTGCTTTTCTTACTCGCGTAGAAAAGCTGCCGCCCGCGGTGCAGGATTATTGGAAGAAAGCCAGCGGCGCAACTCCGCCAACCGGCGATGCAGCGGGCCACGACGAACACAAGTAATGGAGCGACGGGCGTCTCGCCCGTCAGCCGCGCACATCTTCACAAGTAAGTTTTGAAGTTCGCCGCCCGCTATCCCTGCGGAGGATTGAAGTCGATCGTGATTACGGTTTGAGTTGCGGCAGCACGGCCATTGATGCTGTAAGGCTGGAACTTCCACTGCTTGACCGCGGCAATCGCTGCCCGGCTCAGAACAAAATTCCCACGAACAATTTTTAGATCTTCGACGCCGCCATCGCGCCCGATCACCGCTTGTAACACCACCGGTCCGTGAAGTTTCTGCGCCAACCCTTCTGGCGGATACACAGGATCCACGGTCTGAACCAGCAGTGCGCGGGCCGCCTGCTCGGTCAACGAAACGGGCTCGCTGAATTGTTGCGCGGACTGTTGCGTTATGGATTGCGACTGCGATGTGGACACTGGCATCATCTGCGCCGGATTGACCGTCACCACCACCGGCCGTTCGATCGGCGGCGAGTTTCTCATGCTCTCGGGAATTGCCGCTCGTACCACCCGAACTGGTACCGGTTCTTGATGTTCGAACCCTGCAGTTGGCAGTGGAAAGTCCGATGCTTTGGGCAAGGGCATGCGCGTTTCCGTCATCGTAGATTCGGTTGCGGCTACTGCCAGCGCGGGCGTTTCCACATTGGCAGTAGCAGGACCGCGGCTAAAATATGCGTCCTGTTGCGCGTCGCCTCCAGCGGAACCGACTGGCAACGCCCCAGTCTGGTTCACATAAAAGAGCCCTGCCACCGATTCCTTCAAAACCCGCATTCTTCCTTCGGGAGTGTGGGCGAGATATTCGATTGTGCCGCGCGATCTCCACAGACAAAACGCCGCGATAAGCACCAGCGCCACCGCAAGAACTTCCCGAAGCCCGATTGTCGAGCCGTGTTTCCAAGGTGCTTCTTCCGGTTCATCGGTCGCAGTTTCGCTAGTCTGTTCGGTTGCATTCGAGTGCGAACTGCGTTGGTCGTTCTGATTCTGTTCCGCTACATCGTCGTCACTAAAAGGGGCGCTCGAGCCTTCGCCGCTGGCGTCGGATTGCCCGGATGATTCCGCCGTATCCGCTCCACTCGCCGGTTGCATCTTCTCGGACGCCTTGGTTAGCACCTCTTGGGCTTCCTCGGCGGAGATTGGGCGATAGATCAGAAAATCAAGCCGGTTGTCCTGCATTTCGGCCGCCGTCGGTTCATGATCGACGATGGCGACCGCAACCGTATTGCGATTCGCAGCCGATTCGCGCGCGCGTTTCAGCAGGAAACTTGCTTCTGGCTGGTCAGCCCAATCCGCGATGACACATGAGAAGGCTTTTGTCTTTGCATTTTCAATGGCCGTAAAGATGTCAGAGCAAACTTCCACGCGGATGCCTGTACTCTTGCAGGCAGTCGTCATCGCCGCATTTGTATCGGGACTCTTTGAGACCAGTAGCGCGCGGAAAGCCATTGCGGCTACAGACTATCGGCATTTCGATGACCCGGACAGGTAACCAGTGGGTACTTCACCGGGTGGAATCTGGACATACCCTTGATGGACGCGGGGTTCGAATCCGAGGCGGTGACTTTCGTAATCCGCTGCTTATCTCAGCTGCTCGTGTGGAGCGGACACTCCAGTCCGCTGCTCTTGACGTTGGTCCTTTACCTCAGATCTCAGCCCATGCTCCGGATAACTCACGCCGAAGCTTCTCTTGTCGCTGCTGCATTTTCCGCTGCGATTCCTGTAGCTTTTTCTGCGAATCCTGCACTTTCTTTTGCACATCTTTCCAGCACATTGCCTGTTGTTGCACACTCTCCGCAATGGCCGGCCCAAGTAACGCTATTTCATCTCCAGCGCGGTTGATTGCTTGCTCCGTCTCAGCTGTGAAGTCGTGAAGATCGAAGCTGTCTTCCAGCAGAGTGCCGGAATCCTTTTTCTCGGGAAGTGTCAGAGTGAGCGTCTGCTCGCGCTTGTCGCGCATCACGGTCACACTTGCCGTGGCTCCAGACGACGACCGCAGCACATGCGTGAAATCAGAGGTATCGTGTACCGCCTGTCCGTTAACTTTGACGATCACGTCGCCAGCGCGAAATCCCGCCTTATCCCCGCGACCGCCCTTTTCCACCGAGCGCACCAGCACGCCCTTGCCGTCCTTGACCCCAAAGAAATCTCCCAGTTGGGCAGTAATGTTTTCCACCATCAATCCGCTTCGCAACGAGGAATGGACCATGACGACGGAAATGGGCACGTCAAAGTCCGGCATTGAGGGTACCGCCGGAATCGCCGGCATCTCAGGCATATGCGGCTCCCACGCCATCGACTTGTGCCGGTCAGCAAGTTGCACCTTGATCGTCATCAGTTGACCGTCACGGCTGATGCCGAGACTCACTACGCGGCCTGCCGGCGTTTCCTTAATCATCCGGCGCAATTGGGCGGCGCTGTCGATCGCCGTTCCGTTCAAGCTGAGGACGACGTCATGTTCGTGCAGCCCGGCTTTTCCTGCCGGAGCGTCCTCATCAACCATCGTGATCTCCGCGCCATGCTCTTCCTTGAGCTTCAAAGCTCCCAGGCGTTCCGCGGAAACGTCGGCGATATCGACCCCGAGATATGCAGAGCCACTACCGCCTTCATCCGAACTGGAGCTCCAGGCCCAGTTTTCGTCCGCCGAGTTGTTCGACCCGGCGTTTGGCTCCGCCGGCTGTGCAATCGAGACGAGCGAAACGACCAGCATAAAAAGAAACATGCAAAGCAGGAAACGATGAATCATAGTCCCCCCGAATAAAAGCGAACTTGCTAGTGACTGACGCGGAGCAGCCTAACATTTCCAGAATTCGTCCGAATCTTCAGCACCGGGCCGCCACCGTTGAGTTGACCCTCGGCCGTCACCGTTTTCGGTCCCCAAGGTCCGCCTTCACTCGACACGTGAATATCCGAGAAATCGCTGTGGATCGTATGTCCATTGGCCATTTCAATCTCCGCCCGAACGGAGATCGCGAGATCATCCGCAAGATAGACGGTAATGTCGCCGGCCGAGGTTTCTAGGCTGGAATTGTTACGCCCGCCAGTGTTCCCGCCGACGCCAGAAGACGAGACCAGTTTCACTGAGATTCCGCCCGCCGAAGTCTCCGCCTGCACCGAAGTCGCGCCGTCGAGTTGGATGGTGCCTCCGCCTGTCTCTGCGTGCACGCGTCCTTTCGCCGAAGCGAGTCGAATACTGCCTGCGCCAGTTTCAATCTCCGCTCCCGCCCCGATATCACCCAGGTCGACGCTCCCGCCACCGGTCGAAGCCTTGACTGATCCACCGCACTTGTTCACCCGAATGCTGCCTCCGCCCGTCTCCAACACTGCGCCTTGCAAGCCGGAAAGGACGGTTAGGTTTCCTCCGCCACTCTCTGCCTTGATTGCGCCCTTTGCGGATGCGATCTTTATATTTCCGCCCCCGGTCTGGAGAGTCACGCCACCCTCCACGTTGCCGATTTCAATCGCGCCGCCGCCCGTTTCCGCCGTCACCGCGCCGCCGATATCATCCACGTGCAACCCCCCACCGCCGCTCGTGAGATCGACACGTCCGGCAATGCCGGTCGCGTTAATACTGCCGCCCCCCGTCTCAATCTTGGCGGACTGCAAGCTCTGAGGCACATTGACAACGACATCATCGGCGCACTTACGATCCTGTCCGCCGGACTCCGCCACGATCCACGCGACGTCTCCCTTGACCGAAGTGCTGACCCTGTACGACTCAAATTCGCGGCGCGCCTGCTCCTCTGAAGATGTATAGGCTCTACGATGAATAACGTATGTGATTCCCGCTTGCCCTCCACCCTGAACCTTCACCGACCCCGCCGCTAGCTTCACCCGCAGATTCTTCGCAGCCCCTAAGTCGCCAGTCATTTCCTGGACCCAGTTGCTGCCTTCGCGATATACCCGAGTTTCCTGGCAAAGAGCCAGAGGTGCCAGCGCCGTTAGCACTACTGCAAAGCTGGCGAGTTTAATTGCTCGTTTCAATGAATGTTCTCCTCACTGCGTAAATCAATAGTCGTTGGTCGATAGTCGTTCGTCATTCGTCATTGGTCGTTACAAAGCGTTCGCGGTCGGCAGGGAATCCCGAACGACCAGCGACAAACGACCAACGACCGTTCCCTAATCCATTTCCGGCATCTGCGCCAGCATGGTCCGCGCCTGCGAACGGATCGACGGATTCTGATCCGTCTGCGATAACCTCGTCAGCACCGATCGCACATTGCTGTCCGTCTTCATCGGTTCCACCAGCCGCAGGGCCTGCATGCGAACCCCGGAGTTCGTGTCGCTGATCAGCGCTCGCAAAACTCCATCCCGCACCTGCGGATCCTGCCGGACAAAGCCGCTCAATCCATCCAGCGCCTTCAAGCGCACACCCGGATTGGTATCGTTCTGCAGGGCATACATCAGCGCTTCACGCACGCTCGCATCATTTGGAGCTTGCGTCAGCAAATCCACCGAATCCATCCGGACACCTGAGTTGTAATTATTCCGCGCCGCAAATAACAGCAATTGCTGGATGCGCTGGTCGTTCAGCGAACCCTGTGCTTCCTGGGTCAAAACCGTGTCGTACTTGATGCTCACTTGATTCGATCCCGGCTCCTGTGTCACTGATCGGATGCCGGCAATCGCAGAAGATTCCAGAGGTTGATTGAGCGACGAAGGCTGATTGCCAGCGTCAGATCCAATCGAACTAGTGATTACGCCATTTCCATGTCCGGAAGCAAGAAAATTGTAAGTCGCGCCAATACCGCCGCCAAATCCCACGATGAAAATCGCCGTCGCCAATGCGGGAGACAGCCGAATTTGCCGCAACCACGTTGCAGGCTCAAGAATCAGACGATGCCAGAGCCCTCCCTGCTGCGTATTTTCGAGCGCCTCCTGTAGCCGCATTCGCGATGCTGCCAGCAGGTTCGGAGTAGGCTCCGCTACCGTTTCCGAAAGCGTCGCATGGAACTTGCGCGTAGCTTTCAACTCAGTGGCGCATTCCGGACACCGCGCCAGGTGCTGCTCTACCTCGTAACGAGCGTCGTCTTCCAGTTCGTTATAGACATAGAACAGAATATTTTGTCGTACCCAATCACATTTCATTTTCGTACCCCTTCGCAGAGACCGGACTAATCGAGACCGAGACTAAATTCGTTCTCATCGCATCTCCGCCAGCGCGCTGCGCAGTTTTTGCGTCGCGCGAAACAATGTATTCTTCGCCGTCTCTTCCGTCGTGTTCAGCATCTCGCCCACCGTGCGCAACTTGAGCCCGTGATAATGCTTGAGCTCGAACACCATGCGCTCGCGAGGCGTCAGCGCCGACAATGCCGTTCCGATTTTTCGTCCCAACTCCCGCCGCATCAAATCGCGTTCCGGATTCGCTCCGGAACGTATGTCAGCAAACTGCTCCAACCGGCTGTACTCTTCGCCCGACGCATCCACCGCAACCGGAGCATCTTCTTTACGCACGTTCCGTTTACGCAGATGATCGAGACAGAGATTAGTGACGATCCGGTAGATCCAGGTGTAAAACGAGCACTCAAACCGAAAACTGCCGAGATTTTTGTAGGCCTTGAGGAAGGCCTCCTGATAAACGTCCTGCGCGTCCGACTCCGAACCAGTCAGGTGTAGCGCCAGCCGCAGCACCGATTGATCGTAGTGACGCACCAGTACCTCGAAGGCCGCACGGTTACCCTGTTGCGCCTCCCGGATCAGGCTCGTGTCGTCAATTCGGTTGCCCTGCGCTGCCAATGAGCCCCTCTGATTCGAATAAGAGCTGGGGTTCTGGTTGCTGCCCTGCGCCGTCCGTCTAGGACGGGAAATTTCGCCAACCGGAATTGCAATTGCATAAGAGTCGGCCGGCATTGTCTGTCTCTGTCCCCTACAAGACTCAATCCCTAATTTCTTGCCTTGCACAGAAATAGACGGGGCAACAACCTGAACGTTAGCAGATTATAAGGAGTTGGCCCTTGGTTTGCTTGACAGTCTGTCTGTGTAGGGACGGGCGCCCTCGCCCGTCCAAGCCGGGCAAAGCTCGGCAGTTGCCACCGGGCTTGCTAGAGCAAGTCAAATTTCAGCCGCATTTCGTTCGTAGCCTCAAATCCAAGCTTTTCGTATAGAGCCCGCCCCTCGGCGCTGGCGTGCAAATTAACCGAGCGCAAGCCGCGTTCCTGAACCCATTTCAGGATCGTCAGCATCACTAGCCGCGCAATCCCACGCTTCCGAAACTCCGGCTCCGTATACACATTCAAAATCACCGCCCGCTCGGTGCAAGGATCTTTAGGATTTGCCGGCCACGGACACACCAGCACCCCACCACCGCCAGCAACGCGTCCGGAGCCGTCCAGCGCCAGCCAATGACGATAAGATTCATCGGCCAAAGCCCGCGCCAGCCAGGGAGTTGCAACGTCCACCATACGATCAAGCTCTTCGACCGTCCCTTCACCCATGTCGCGAAACATCGACCGCCGATGATGAAGGATGATCGCCGATTCACTCGGCGTTGCTTCTCGAATTGTGATGTCAGATTGCATCGCATCCATAAAACTTGTCATCCTGACCCTGAGCGGAGCCGAAGGGAAGGACCTCATCCATATCGAACTCGACGGTGGTTTCAGAAAAACTCCGGTTTCGTATCAGGGTATCGCTTTAGCGATACCCTGAGTCGTTCGAAATCAGATGCCCCTTTTAGGGGCTGCGCAATGCTGAAAACGCGTGAGTCCCCATGGTATGAGGACAATTTAGCTTGTTTGCCGGACTAAGTCTGCCAAAACCGGGCTTGAGCGGGTCACCCGCCTTGAAACGCTTCTTAGGTTTTCAACACTATCTAAGCGAAGTCATTTCAGTGGTCTTGCTCGCCGCGCGGTTGGGGTGGGCACCATTGTCCGAGGAGGGGTGTATGCTCGGTGCCGTTTTTGAATTCAAAAAGGAGATTCCGGCTATGAAGCAAGCAGAACCAAACCCGGCAGTAGCTGGCGATCGTCCTGCCACTCGACGAGAGAGCAGCTTCAAAATGCGAAATAGCCGACTCTTAGCGCTTTTCTTCGTTGTTATCGCGGCCGGCCTGATGACTGCAACGGCCCGGGCAGACGATCAGATCGTCCAGCTCGTGAACGTTCAAAGCGGCAAGTGTCTCCAGCCGACCCAAGGATCGTCCGCTAACGGAGTGGCAATCGTACAGGAGTCGTGCGACGGCAGCGCCGCTCAGTTCTGGGCAATGCACTTCATGGCCAGTGGCTTTGCCAACAACCACACATGGTATCGACTGATTAATCAGTCCACTCATCTGTGCCTCGACGCTCGAGGCGGGGCTGTGAATGGAACACCCATCCAGCAGTGGCCTTGTTCGGGGATTTCCAACGAAAAGTGGGGCACCACCAACTGTAAATCGACTCCGGCTCCGACGACGTGTTCGGTGGCGTCGGAAATCTACAACAGTGCCGTCGCACAAGACCGGCCGTATACGCATTGCCTCGCTACCCCGGGAACCATGGACGGTGTGTCGATGGTATTGATGTCCTGCGAGGGCGTCCCTTCGCAGCAATGGAAGCTACAGGGGTTCATTTCAGACGCAGTAAAAAAACCCAACTAAACGAACTTCTCCGAAATTCGGCACATGCCTCAACGCAGGCCACGCCGTGTTTGCGAACTTAGAAGTCTGAAACACCGAGAAAAACTTCTTCGGAGTTAAAAGATGGCTGAGTAAGCTTGGCACAACGAACGCTTCAAGACATTCTGCGTTAGAGGCTGCGGAAAAACTCCGGTTTCGTATCAGGGTATCGCTTTGGCGATACCGTAAGTCGTTCGAAGTCAGATGCCCCTTAAGGGGCTGTTTGTCGGGCCATGTCTGCGACGTGTGAACATCGATACTCAAGCAAAAAGCGGGAGGACGACCGGCATTCGAATGAGATGAGATGTCTCCCAAGGCTTCGAAATGTACAATAAAAACAGCCGAGGCCAATTGGATTCATGTACGAAGTTACAGTCGAAGACACGTTCGCCGCAGGACACTACCTGCGCAACTACAAGGGCAAGTGCGAGAACCCGCACGGTCATAACTATAAGATTCGTGTGACTCTAGCCGGCGCCGAGCTGGATAAAGCCGGACTGCTGCTCGATTTCAAAGATCTGAAAGATGTTATGAAGCACGCTATCGATCGTCTCGACCACCAGATGATCAACGACATCGAGCCCTTCACCGTCCTCAACCCCTCCGCCGAAAATCTAGCGAAATATTTCTATGACGAAACCAACACTCGTTTAAGCAGCGCAACCAACGGCAGAGTCAGAGTAAAGGATGTCACAGTCTTTGAGACCGATATGACCACGGCGCGCTATTCCGAGTAGCGATTGAATTTCTTCCATGCAGATCACTGAGATCTACAAATCGCTCCAGGGCGAATCGACCCATGCTGGCCTATCCTGCGTCTTTGTGCGTCTGACCGGATGCAATCTGCGCTGCTCATGGTGCGACAGCGAATTCAGCTTCTACGGCGGGAAGAAGATGACCGTGCAGGAAGTGCTCACCGAAGTCGCCCATCTAAGTCCGTCCGGCGGACTGGTCGAAATCACCGGCGGCGAACCCATGTTGCAGGAGCGTGAAGTCATCCCGCTGATGGAGCAACTCGCGGATGCTGATTATCAGGTTCTACTCGAGACCAGCGGCGAGCGGCTCCTAACGCGTGTTCCAAAACAAGTGATAAAAATCGTCGATGTCAAGGGTCCACACTCCGGTGAACCAGATACTTTCGCACTCGAAAATCTGGAGGCGCTCCAACCACACGATGAGCTCAAGTTCGTGTTGACCGATCGCACCGACTACGAATTCGCTCGCGACTTTATCCTGCACCACGAGCTAGCCGATCGCGTGCGTGCCATTTTATTTTCGCCCGCCTTCGAAAAAGGCGCTTCCGGATCGAGAGACACTTCGCATTGCCTGCTCGATCCCCAGGACCTAGCCGAATGGATTCTCGCCGACAACGTTCCAGCTCGACTCAGCCTGCAAATCCATAAGCTGATCTGGGATCCAGCCGCAAAAGGCGTATAGAGGAATGAGACTCTACGCGGTCCGCACCCGCACGCGATTTTCAGCGCGCAGATGCGCTACCACCAGCCGTATATCTTCGAAGCTGACATACAGCGGAACAGCTTCTTTTATGTCCTTCAGCCTCTCGACTCCTTGCTTCAGGCACGCCGCCTCAATCAGCGGTTGCGCATCGGGAGAAATCCATTTGGGATCTAATTTCACCTGCCCGGTTTCAACCAGACTCGCCACCGTGCAAACCACGGTCGAAACTTGTCGCGCCCGCATGCGGGCGATCTCCTCAAAGCTGCGTCCTTCGTTCAAGAGCCGAAGCGTCTGTTCCGCCGGACTCGGTTCCTTCACTACCACCTGCGTAGCGCGAGCCCCATCGCCAAAGTTTCGCAGAGCCTGAAGAATTTCCGCGCCGTACACATCTGCCTTTTTTTCGCCAATGCCCGGAACTTCTTTCAACTCCGCAAAATTTGATGGAAGCCGGCGGCACAACTCTTCCAGCGTGCTATCGTGCAGAATAATGTACGCAGGCACTTTATTTTCCCGTGCCATGGTTCGCCGCCATTCGCGGAGATATTCCGCCAACGCCGGATTGGTTTCTGCTTGCGCCGAATCGCGCACCCGCGATTTGTTGGTCGGTTTATCGAACTTAGACGCAGGCGCATAAGCCGTCTTACGTGCCGCCGTTTTGGGTAGTGCAACCGTGATCTCCTTGCTTACCCAATCTGGCCTGGTGCCGCAATTGTCGCAGCTCTCGCAACTTTCCCATGCCGGAGTTTCACCGAAGTGCAGGCAAATCTGCCGATGCCTGCAGCCGGAAGAATCCGCGAACCGGCTAATCACGCGTTTTCGCCCGGACGCTCGCTCGCGCTCCGCATCATCCGAAATCTTATTGATGAAGTATTCCAGCAGAATGTGATCGCGCTTTTGCCAGAGCAATACGCAATCCGCCGGACGTCCGTCTCGTCCCGCGCGCCCTGCCTCCTGGTAATACTGCTCAATCGATTGCGGGAGCGACAGGTGAATCACAGCGCGCACCGCCGGCTTGTTGATGCCGAGGCCAAATGCGATCGTTCCGACCAGCACCCGAACTTCGTCCGACATCCATCGTTCCTGATTTTGTCGTCGCGTTGGTGCTTCCATCTTCGCGTGATATGGAATCGCGGCAATTCCGTTTTCCTCCAGGTATTCGACTGTCTCCTCAACCCGCCGAATCGTCGGCGAATACACGATCACGCTCTCTCCCGCGTAGTGTCGCAAGGCGCGCGCGAGCAGATCCATCTGCGTTCGCCCTTCGCACTCATGCACAACGTATCTCAAATTCTGGCGATGAAAACTGGCGATGTAGCAATCCGGCTTGCGCATTTGCAACTGTTTCAAAATGTCGTGCCGCACCTGCCGCGTCGCGCTCGCTGTGAACGCCGCAATCGGAAGCGTTGGAAAACTCGTCCGTAGTCGGCTCAGTTGCCGGTAGTCTGGCCGAAATTCGTGTCCCCATTCTGAAATACAATGCGCCTCATCGACGGCAAAGAAGCCGACCGGCACTTTGCTCAGCCATTCAAAAGTACTTCCCGCGGCCAGGCGTTCCGGCGAAAGATAAAGCAACCTATATTCTCCGCGCGCAGCTTTGTCCATCACTTGCCGGCGTTCCACCGAGCTCTGAGAACTATTGATCACTGCCGCGGGAATCCCCATCTGCGCCAGTTGCGCCGCCTGGTCCTGCATCAATGCGATCAGTGGCGAAACCACCACGGCCGTCTTTCCCGAAATCACTGCGGGAAGCTGGTAGCACAATGACTTTCCTCCGCCAGTCGGCATGACCACGCAAGCATCGTGCGCAGCGAGCAGACTGCATATAACATTCTCCTGTTTCGGGCGAAACTCGTGGTATCCCCAATAGCGCCGCAGTACCTCGACTAGATTTGGACCATCAGACATTCTTTTAGAACCTTCTCGGAGTATAGCCTTAGACCTATTGAGGAAACTGTGAGCATTCGACGCCAGATTTGTGATGTATGGCAAGAACTCACGCAGGGACGTCGAGAGCGCTTAGAAGTTCGTGATCGAGAAAACAATGGCTGAGAAACCCATCATCGTCGGCGTGATCTCTGACACCCACGGTCTGGTGCGGCCAGAAGCCATCGAAGCGTTGCGCGAATCAGATCGTATTCTCCATGCTGGCGACGTCGGCGCTCCCGAGATCCTCAGAAGGCTTGTGCAAGTCGCACCCGTAGCCGCGATCCGAGGCAACGTCGACACCCAGCCATGGGCGCGCGCTCTGCCTGCAACGGAGGTAGTCGAAATCGCAGGCATATCCATCTACATGCTGCACAATCTCGCCCAACTAGACCTGAAGCCAGAGGCTGCCGGATTCCGCGTAGTGATCTATGGACACAGCCATCATCCAAAAATGGAAGAGAAAAACGGCGTCCTCTATTTCAATCCGGGCAGCGCTGGCCCGCAGCGGTTCCGTTTGCCAGTGAGTGTAGGGAAGTTGACGATTGCCGCGGGAAAAGTACAAGCGGAGTTAGTGGAGTTGAGCACATAGTAATCGAACGCAAAAAGGCCAGCTCGCAAGCCGGCCTTTTCTCGTATCTCAACTTTTTAAGGACAGAAGTGTCCACGTCAAACTACTTCTTCGGCGCGATCGCGTCCTTCGCGGCCTTCGCCACGCGGAACTTCACGACTGTCTTCGCCTTGATCGCAATCGGTTCACCAGTCTGCGGATTGCGTCCCATGCGAGCCTTGCGATGCGCTTTCACCAGGCGGCCGAGGCCGGGAATAACAAATACACCGTTCTTCTTCGTCTCTTTAATCGCTGTGTCTGCCAGGTGCTCCAGAAAAGCTGCGGCAGTCTTGTTGTTAAGTTCGAGCTCTTCGGCTAGATGCCGAGTCAGTTGAGTCTTGGTCATACCAGAAGCCATGAAATTCCTCCTTCAGGAACTTTACAAATTTGCTTGTATCCAGCGCATATTAACGCACTGAGCTGTGGAAAAGTAGCATTTTATCTAGATTTTATGCGGTTCTCAGTAAGGTACCCCCTCGAAAATCAGCATAAAATGAGGGTCTAATTGCCAAACGGTGCTCAAACTGCGCCGTTTGACGCAAAATTAGGGTATAGATGATGGACTTGGGGCCGTGCTGACGAGTATTCCGGGCAAACTGATCGCTGATTGCGGATAGATACGCCTATCCTCTAGTCATCTACTAGAAAAAAGTAAGGTTCTCGCTGGCACCGCGCGCCGTTCGTTGGTTACACTAACAGCGATTCCAAAAGTGAAAAAGTAAAATAAAAGGTATTCAAAGCAAAAGCATTTTCAGGAGGATTCGTATATGGCGGAAGCCGCTCTCAGTGGCACCGAGTTCAAAAAGCAATTGCATGCGGGAACCCCAAAGATGGGCCTGTTTATCAACTCGCATAGCGCGACTGTCGCCGCCCAACTGGCGCATAGCGGTTACGACTGGCTGCTCATCGACACCCAGCATGGTCCCATGAATCACGAGAATCTCTCCGCTATGCTCACCAGCGTCGAGAATGGCGGCGCGAAATCGATCGTCCGGGTTGGCGGATACGACGACCGCCCCGGCATTCAACAGGCACTCGATCTGGGCGCCGATGGTGTACTCGTTCCTTACATCAATACCGCCGAAGAGGCGCGCCAAGCCATCAGTTGCACCAAATACCCCACTGTCGGCACACGCTCGGTTTATTTTCCACAGCGCAGTATGAACAAGGCCGGATTACTTGGCTACGCTGGTAAATGGAACAATGAAGGCATCATCGCTCTTCAGGTGGAGACAGCCTCCTGCATAGAAAACATCGCCGAGATTGCCGCTGTTCCTGGCGTCGATATTCTTTTTCTCGGACAAAATGATCTCTGCATGTCGATGGGTCTCTATAACAAATATGAATTCCCGCACATGTACACTTCGCCCGAACTGGCAGCAGCCACGCAGAAGTTGATCGAGCACGCCCGCAAGAATAATGTCATTCTTGGCATCTTTTTGTTTGGCACACCCCGCGTTGGCGAGTTCCTCGAGAAGGGCTTTACCTTCTTCAGCCTGGGCAACGATTTGCACCATATCCTGACCCAGACTGGTGCGTACGTTAACGACGTCGAAACCGTTTCGAAAGAAAAAGGCAAAGTCTGGAAGAGAAGGCCAACCGCCCTGTTCTAGGACAGCCCGCGCCCTCGTCGTATGGGGACGGGGTTCCACCCCGACCTCCTTTGCGTATTTACAACCTTCGCCCCCGCATCACGGTAACCACTGATCCGTCTGCGAGAAAAGCCGACTGCGGTTTGCCTCGGAGCACCGCTGCAAAATCTTTTCCATAGAGCTTTTCCGCATCGCCCCCAAATGCCGAATGCCGAGTCTGCCAGACTCTCCATGATGAGTGCGTGACGCGGTATTCCATGCAACCGCCATCGGTTTGGGCCGCGTATCCCCAGTAATGCTCAGTGATGAACCGCTCCGCCGAGCCGTCGGCAGGCAGTGTGGAGTCGCCCTCAGTTTCAATGCTGAGATTGCTCCAGCGGTTCCCGCTCTTCCATCGATACGCTACCTTCAAACGGTCGTCGTCAACGGAGCGAATCTCGTGCGCCATGGGCAGCGCCACATATTTTTCGTTGTAGAAAGTGCGAGCAACGAAGGCAATCGCCCGACGCGGAACCATCTCGCGGATGAATACGACCCCTCGCCGGACTTCGCCACCCGTGTGCCGTCGCACGTAGAACCGTAGGTTCACCTCTTCGAAATCCGAGTGCATCGGAGCCGGAAGAAGCCCGAACAATTTTGTTTTTAAGAATCGAAACCCGACAAGACTGACAAACACTTTGTCGTTCCAGCGATCGAGTTCAGTTCCGGCAGGGACGAATGGGAGAAGCAGGCCCTCATCAACTTCATAGTTCAACATGGCCAGATGCCGCCATTCCGCAGTGAGAAAAACTGCGTCGGCACCCGCGCTCTCAGGATCGCCGGACCGGCAGGTCAAATTCATTGAAAGGGTCTGCCTACAAGCATTGCCCTACGGATCGTACACCGCGCTGTGCATTCCAGCATGGCGCGCCGCTTCCTGAATCTGGTCAAGTTTTCTCTTCTGCTCATCAAGCTGCTGTTGGATCTGTGATATGCGCTGCAGTTGCCGTGCCTGATTACGGGTGTATGGTCCATCGTATTCGGTGCTTCCATTAGGAGAGCGAATCGAGGCGCTGAGTTGCTCGATCCGCGCCTGCATAGTCGCAACCTTAATTTTTTGTACCAGGATCTGTCGCTTCCATTGCTCAGCCGCGCGTTGCTCGGCCAAGCGCTGTTGCGCAGAGCGACGATCCGCTGCTTGGTTGCTGGTGGCTGGGTTCGCGGCGGGTTGGGTCTCTTGGGATCCCTGATTGGGAGTCGGATCCTTCGGAAGGCTGGCGTTTGTGATCATCTTCGGTTGTATGCCAGCTGCATCCTCGGCATTCTGCTTCTCCCGGTTCTCGCGCGCAACATCGCCTAGCGACTGCCCATGGGCGGCCGAAGCCATCAGGAATGCGACTGCCAAAGTCTTCCAGAACATTCGCTGCATAATTCCGCGTTGCATAATCCTCCGCTCATCATGCTGAGATGTCCTTTAATGGTAGCTCCGGAGGCCACGATCTGTAGCTATCCAAGTAACTCGAGCGCCAAACGAAAGTGCGATACCTTCATGGCCAACCGGCCATCTTCAGAACGTCTTTGGCGGTCATGCCGCCCTCGCGCAAATGCCGGATGCTGAGAGCATCGTGCCGCTTCGCCAGCCGTGCACCGGAAGAATCGCGCACCAGTTCACAGTGAAAATAATCCGGCGCACCGTACTCGAGCGCGCGTAGCAACAGCAGTTGCCGTGCAGTTGATTTCAGCAAATCCGCTCCCCGCACGACTTCCGTGATCCGCATCGCAGCGTCGTCAACCGCTACTGCGAGTTGGTAAGCTGGAACATCATCGCGCCTCCAGACCAGAAAGTCGCCGAAGTCTTTGCCTTGACCAACGCCCTCTTGACCAGTGCCTGCGACGTAACGCCGCAGCCCCAGATTCAAATCGATGAACTCAATCATTTCGCCATCAGGGACGCGAAACCGCCAGTTAACACCTGCCGACTCAAGGACTTCAGTCGTATCCTTCCGCTCGCGGCAAGTTCCGGGATATATCGGCTCATCGTCTGCATCATTTGGGGCGCTCGCAGCCTGCACCAGATCTTTGCGGGAGCAAATGCACGGATAGATAAAGCCACCCTTCCGCAACCGATGCCAAGCCTCTAGATAATGCGTCCGGCGCTCGCTCTGCAAGTAAGGTCCGTAGGCGCCACCACAATCTGGTCCCTCACTCCAGTCAATTCCAAGCCAGCGCAAATCTTCAATCATGGCGTGCACAAACTTCGGGCGCGAACGCTGCGGATCCAGATCTTCATTTCGGAAGATCAAAGTTCCTTGATTCGCGATCGCCCGTTGCGCTGCGACCCAGAAAGTCCGCGCATGACCAAGGTGGAGCAGCCCCGTCGGCGACGGCGCTAGGCGTCCGCGATAACTTGCGTGAGAAATAGAAGAAAAGCCGGGGGATCCATTGCCCTCGAGAATGTTGCTCACAAAGACATTTTAGCGGCATGTGCGCGGCCGGCGGACGTGTTGCCTGCCACACATCGTGTCCCGCACGGCACACGGCTCCGCACTATATTCGTCCATAAGTCTCACTGCATCAATCGCTGCCGGAATGGCCGTGTTCCTGCCATCTCACTTTCGACTGCGCCAGCCGCAGAGGAGGTGACAAAATGGCAACCGTTTGGAAGTCGACCAACCAGAAATCTACTGATCAGGCAACTAACAAAACAATCTCCGGGGCGATGCTCTCATCCTGGTCGCGACAGCAGAAACTAGCAATGATCGCAGGCTTTGCAATTCTTGGGCTGTTGGTCTTTGTGAGCGCGTGCTCGAAGCAGTCGTCAAAATCGGCGCTGGTCGCGGTCTCCAGTCCGGCGTCAACACCGTCGACGTCCGCGGTCGCACCGGTACCCGAACTCGCGGCAACCGCTGCAGTTCAGCCTGTGCCGACGAAGAAGACACCTATGAAGCGACCTGCGAACGTGACTTATAGCGACGCTAACTCCGGTATTTTGTTTCTATATCCGCGGAAGTTTGCGCTGATCTCGAGCAACAGAGACCAGCCCCATAATGCTGCGGTGGGTGATGTGCCGATGAACTTCGTTCAGCCCGGCGGGGTCGCGGTTGCAACCGTTGCACTACCGGACAATTCATATCCCGGCACCGATTTTGGATCCGCCTTCTTCAATGTGAACGTCAATCGCAATGTCTCTGAAGAACAATGCGAGCACTTCGCCTTTGTCGATGCCAGCAACGCCGACGGTGAACCAGTTGACGCGGAGAAGGTCAAAATCGGGTCGACCGACATGCAGATGACCTCCGATTTCTCCGGCACCGCCTCCCAGCAGTCTGAAACGCAGTACTACCATAGCTACAACAACGGAGCCTGCTACGAATACGTCTTAGGCTTGGGCACGGAAGGATTTGCCACGGAAGGCGGGATTAAACATGTCGACCGCAATGAAGTTTTCGGCAAACTGGAAAAGATCCTGACCTCAGTTACGGTAAAGGCCAATCCAGTCGAGCCGGAGCACGTGGCCGAACAAACTGGCGCGGGCGTAGCCATAGGGAAGGAATAGAATCACCACGAAAGCATCTGCGCAAAAAGCGCGTGGCCACGCGAGTTCTCGCGTGGCCTTCGTCTTTTCTTGCATCTTCGAAGAATAGACAAACATCTTACAATCTGTTCCGGGCGCGGAATGATATATGTGGAGTGATTACGCCGCCGAAGTTGCCGGCAGAAATAAACTCATCGAGCGCAAAGGACGAAGAATCACATGCTGAAAACAGCGCAACGAACTTTTATCGTTTCCGCAATTACGCTTCTCGCGAGTCTGCCGGTGTTCGCGCAGACCTCAACCTGGAACATCGATCCCGCCCATTCGAACGCGCAATTTACCGTGCGGCATTTGGGGATATCGAATGTCACCGGCAGTTTTACGAAAGTAGCCGGAACCGTCACGCTGAACGAGCAGGACATTACGCAGTCGCAAGTTTCGGCCAGTATTGACGTCAACTCGATCGATACGCGAGTAGAGGCGCGGGACAAAGATCTCAAGAGTCCCCATTTTTTTGAAGTTGAAAAGTACCCCACTATTGAATTTAAGTCCAAACGGATTGTGAGCAGCGGCGGAAAGCTACAGGTGATTGGCGATCTGACCATCCACGGAACCACCCGCGAAGTCACACTCGACGTGGATGGACCTACGCCTGCGTTGACTGATCCGTGGGGCAACTTGCGTCGTGGAATTTCGGGAACGACAACCATCAATCGCAAAGATTTCAACCTCACGTACAACAACACCCTTAAGAGCGGCGAGGCGATGATTGGGGACACCGTTAAAATTCAGATCGACGCAGAAATTACAAAGAAGCCGTAAGTTGGTCCACGCGCTGAGCAGTTCGGGGAAGCCCCACTTTCCAGTATCATCAGATTGTGGTGAATAATCGCGTCGCAAGAAACAAACTACAACTTTTGCGTTCGGAGAAGCTAAGCCAGCTATCGTGGTTGGTTCATGGCTTCGCAACCAGGCTCGGTGGAGTCTCTCGCGTGTATGGTGGGAAAGCACTGAATCTAGGCTTCACGCAACATGATTCGCACGCCGCGGTGGAGCGCAACCGTGAGCTTTTCCTGAAGACACTCGGCGTTGCGAATGGACGCAAGAGCTGGCCGCTGGTTTCACTGCGGCAGATTCACTCCGATTTGATTTATCGGGTCGATCAAACGTCCATCAACCGAACGCCGGAACCGCCGCTCGCGGGGGATGGAATTGTCGTCAACACGCCAGGGCTGCTTGTGACTGTGCAGACTGCTGATTGTCTCCCCATTATTCTCGCCGATCGAAAACGACGAGCCGTCGGCGTTTTTCACGCCGGTTGGCGCGGCACAGTCAAGCGCATTGTCGAGAAAGGCGTTGGAGAGATGCAGAAGTGCTTCAAGAGTAATCCGCGGGATTTGGTTGCCGCGATCGGTCCGGGCATACGCGAATGCTGCTATGACGTCGGTGAAGAGGTCCGCACCAGGTTCGAAGCGCAATTTGCCTATGCCAGCTCATTGTTTCGCGAGGTCAAAGAATCGGATCCTGTCCGTGAAAAATATCCGCTACTCTTTCTGACCGCGCGCGCTCCTGGACACGGCGAATTGCCAGTCAAACTCTTTCTTGATCTCGTAGAAGCGAACCGGCGACAGCTACTGGACGCTGGTGTGCTGGCAAAGAACATCGATACTGTGGCCCCATGCACCGCATGCCATACGGAACTGCTGTTCAGTTTCCGAGCCGAAAAAGGCATAACTGGAAGAATGATGGCAGCTGCAGGCATCGAGAACGACTGACTCATTGATTCGTTACTTCAACGAGTCAATCATTCGATGATCCATGAATCAATGATCTTATGCGTCAATGATCCAATCGTTGCCTGCGATCTGCTTATGCCAGGTCGAACAGTAGGACTTCCGAGTCTTCCATGGCTTTGATCGTAAGCCGTTCTTCTTCGCTGAACGCCGCGCCATCTCCCTGATGCAGTTTCTGACCGTTGACTTCGATCTCGCCCTTCGCAACCTGGAGCCACGCGTGCCGCTCAGAACCAATCGACTGCGTTATTTCTTCTCCCCGTGCTAGAAGTGTCACGAACAGCTGTGCATCCTGATTGATTTTCACAGAACCCTCGGCGCCATCGCTCGAAGCGATCAAACGAAACTTGCCGCGTTTTTCACCTTCGGAGAAACTCTTCTGTTCGTATCCAGGTTCATGCCCCTGCTTGTCGGGGAAAATCCATATCTGCAACAGATGAACAGATTCAGTGGACGACGGATTCGCCTCACTGTGGCGAATACCGCGGCCCGCGCTCATGCGCTGTCCGTCACCAGGCAGAATCACCGATCCGGTGCCTAGGCTGTCTTTGTGCTCGAGCTTGCCCGACAAAACGTAAGTGATAATCTCCATGTCGCGATGGGGATGAGTAGGGAAGCCACCGCTCGGCGCGACCCAATCTTCATTGATCACGCGCAACGAACGGAACCCCATCCATTTGGAGTCGGAGTAATCATTGAAACTGAAAGTGTGGCGGGTCTTCAGCCAGCCGTAGTCGCCGCCTCCGCGCTCACTGCTGCGTCGGATGGTCATCATAAATCTCACCTCTTGTATTAGTTGTTGTAACGACTATTTCTTAAGTTAGATGTCAGAATAGGGGGAAGGATTCAGTAGGTGGACGGCCGCCTGTCAGAAGCCATTACTCATGCGCAGCGCGTCAAATTAACAAAGGCTGCTATGTTAGTGGAGCGATGGGCGCCTGCGCCCGCCCACACTTTCAATTCAATCATGCCCTATCACGTTATTTCGCTAACCATGGCGCAAGTGCGGCAAGGAGCGCTAGCATTTCAGCGGGACTTGAGCGCCGCCCTGCGCGAGCGCCCTGATATCAGGGTTTATTCGGTGAGCCCGTTCGATCTCGATGAACGCCGTCGGTTCAAAGATCGCTTTGGGGGAGACATCGTCTATTTTTTCAATGACGCAGCCTGGCAGGAAGGCGAGCAGTCGGGTCTCGGCCTGAACTCCCTGGCAGAAATTTCCGAAGCAGAACTGCCTCGGCGCCGAACTCTGGTAGTCGGCACGCCCGACCGGGGTGCCGCGTCTCAAGCGATCTAGAGTTTCGCTAGTCCTTCTTCTGCTTTTTAGACGAGCTTTCGGACTTGGGCTTATCGTCTTTCTTCGTGTCTTTCGACTCTTTTGAATCCTTTGTGTTTTTGGAATCCTTCGACTCTTTCCCGCCGCCGTCGCCATCAGAAGATGATGACGAAGAAGATGATCCGGAAGAACTCCCCTTCTTCGCGTAGTCGGTCACATACCAGCCCGAGCCCTTGAATTGCACGGCCGGAGCCGAAATCACCTGCTCGATGACGCCGCCACATTCGGGGCATTTTTTCGGTTGCTTGTCGGAGAATTTCTTGATTTCTTCAAAGCGGTGTCCGCACTTCTTGCACAGGTATTCGTATAGAGGCATGTATGACTTGATTCTAGAGGCGAGGATTCATCGGCGTCAATTTTGTCGGGTGCTGCTTGCCTTGCAACGCACGAAACTCAGGCGTAAACGGTTGCCTACTAGCCTGCGCAATCTCCTTACTGAGGACTCTCAGCGCTTCAACAAATCCACGGGCTCTCGCACATCGTGGACGCGAAAATATTTTGCCAACGCTGGATATTTCGCGGCGACCGCTTCGTACATCGCATAAGCCACATTGCGATAGGAGGTGTGTCCGGCTGGAGTCGTACGCAGTTCTGAAATATAAACCGCCTCGGCGAAATCCATCTTGAACAGGGTGCGTTTGCGGAAGGCTAGTGGAATCGCATACTGCGCGTTTTGCCGAGCATCTTCGCCTCCAGACGCGGAAAGCCTCTGCACAGCGGCGTCGGTCCTTCTCATCGCAGATTCGTAATCTGAGCCGACGCCCGCTGCTTCGACTTCGGGCGGTGTGTCGAAGCCGTGGACGGTGGAGAAATCTTGCATGATCTGAACACACCGGCGATGACGGTGCATGTCGCGGAAGCCGCCGATATCCATAAGAATGTCGAAGCGGAACTGCTGGCCTGCAGAGAAGGTGCGCAGCAGTTCGTCGTGACGTCCTCGATGACGCAGGCCGAGGTCGATGATCTCCTGGCGATGCGTCTCCTCGCCCGCCTCGATCATTTTGCGAATCTGCCGGTAAGAATAATGACAGTGCGCGTAGACGAGCGTGGTCGCGAGTTCGATCTCGAGTGCGTCATAGCCCGGGGATTCGTTATCCAACAGATCAACCAATGGCGCAGGCTCAATGTCTGCGCCACGCATCAGTTCAGCGGCTGCCTGCTGCAGTTCACGGCGTGTCTCGATTTCGTAAAGATTCGGATCAGCATACTTGACCAGCGTCGGCGCGACCCGCACTTCACGCAAAAGTTCGCGTTCGGCGCGATCCGCGATCTCCGGCGACACGGCGCGAATTTCAGCGACAAGAGCGCGTAGCGATTCTTCATTCGCGTTGTAGGCTGGAGAAATAGCGGCTCGTTTCAGCAGCGCTCCCAGATCGCGGACCTCTTTATGCGGCTGGGAGAGCAGGTGTGCGACCTGGGTTTCGAGCGTGCGAGCATTAACGATCTCTCCCAGTGAAGTGTTGGTCGAGAGCGGCAATAGATAACGCGAGATGTCGAAGGCGCGGGCCCGCAGCGTACGCTCATAGGCGTCCGGCTTCATCTCGGAGGGTCGTGGCGTGATGCTGGCGAAATGTTCGAATGTGCGCTGCGAAACTTTTTGGTAGGTGCTGAACAATAGCTCAATGGTTTCGCGATAGAGAGTCTTCAACGACGCATCGACGTCATTCTCGAAGACCGGGGTGTAGTAACCACTCTTCCTGAAATCCTGGTAGCGGGTCGAGCGCTCCTGCCCATCCCAGCGTTGCTCGTCGGCAACGACGATGGCAGCGAGAATGGAGAGGCGTTCGATAGCAAGCGCGATGTGCGCTAGGTCGGCGATGGAACGATGCCCATACTGGAAGTAAAAAGTGTTGAGAAATTTCTCTGCTTTTTGTAGGGTGATTTCCTTGAGTGACTCCTTCATGGAGAGCGATGATCGCGAGTACTTGGCCATGGCATAGGCCTGGATTTCCGGCTCAACTCCGTAAACGGCGAATACCTCTACGGAGGGTTCGGGGGCGGCTTCGGAAACGCAGTGGTGAGTCGTGGGCTCGGCTGAAATGGCTTTGGACATAATTGATTCAGAAATAGGAGTAGAGAAATCTTAATCGTCTAGTGTCGCCTGACGCAACCTCTGCAATGCTTCCCTGCAAAACGGAGAAGTGTTCCATGCGGAACGTTTGTACATCCTTTAATATATGTATATCGATGTACATATCAAATCCGTGCCTTGTAAATCGTTGATAACGCTCGGGGGGGATTGTGCTCAAAAAGCCACAGACAAGCAATTGTTACACTGTAATTACTACCTTCTCTATTTAAATCGCTATTTATGACTCCAGCCGATCGACAGATTGAGTGGATCGACGTCACGCTCCCGGAGCATATCGAAGAAGCGCGCAATCTCTTCCTCGAATATGGCAGTTCGCTTGGCTTCAGCCTCTGTTTCCAGAGTTTCGACGAGGAGTTGAAGAACCTTCCCGGCGCTTACGGGCCGCCGAGTGGAAAATTACTGCTCGTCCGATACGCAGACCATGCTGCCGGGTGCATCGCGCTCCGGAAACTTGATGCAGGCATCTGCGAGATGAAGCGGCTTTACGTGCGTCCCAGCGCGCGAGGCCTTGGCATAGGTCGCATGCTGGTGGAACGTCTCATCGCAGAAGCGCACGCGATGGGCTACACACGCATGCGCCTCGATACGATCGCACCGGCGATGCAGGATGCAGTCGCACTCTATCGCAGGGTGGGGTTCCAGGAAATCGCCCCCTACTCAAATATTCCCATCGAAGGCGCTCTGTGGATGGAGCTACTGCTATAGATGTTCGCTGGTGGTGCGCACGGCTGTGGGCTTGAGCGAGCCACGCGTCGCATTGGGCAACACTTTGGCAGGATTCGGAATCTCCGTTTTGCTTTGAGCCAATCCATGCTCCGACAGGGATTGGCCGAGGACGATGATATCCACTCGCCGATTCATACCTCGACCTTCTTTGGTGAAGTTGGTTGCGACCGGATGATACTCGGCGAATCCGGCGGCGCTTAGTCGATCTGGGCTAAAACCGTCCCGAACAATGAGGAGTCGCACAATTTCAGTGGCCCGAGACGTGGAGAGTTCCCAGTTCGAGGGAAACTGCGCATTGTGAATAGGTTCATTATCGGTATGGCCCTCGATTCGCAAACGATAGCCACGCTTGATAAGCATGTTTGCGATTCGATCTAATGCGCCGACTGACGTGGATTTTATCTGGGCTGACCCGCTTCGAAAAAAACCTACTTCCCTCAAACTTATAACCAATCCATCGGGCTCACGGCGCAGAGCGATTTCCTTGCGACTGATTTCTGGAGCGAGCACAGTTTCGAGCTCAGCCTGCAATTTATCGAGATCGCCGTTTTCTATTCCTGTTCCGAGCGAACCATCGGGCCGCGATGCGATTTGGCCGAGGCTCGCGGTGCGCTCCGTGTTTTCGATGGCTTGCGCGGTGCTGAAAGGCATGGGTTTTGAAGAATCAATCGGAACCTGGGTGGTGGAAGCCTGAAAGACTCCCATCTGCTGGAAGGCAACTTGAATCGCCAAAGCCAGCATTCCGACTTTTCTTTTGTCGACTTGAGACGAGGCGTAAAGCACGACGAAAAATGCAAACAAAAGAGTGATGAAATCGGCGTAGGAAATCAGCCAGCGGTCGTGATTGGCATGATTGTGGCGGCGTTTGCGGCGGCTCATACTCTCGATGCCTCGGCAACGCGGGCCGGTTCGTGTGCCTCGGTCAGGAATCCCAGCAATTTTTCTTCGAGCATGCGTGGGTTCATGCCTTCGAGAATGGATACGACACCTTCAAGAGTCATCTCGCGGATGATTTGCTCATCGCGAATGCGAATTGTCAGTTTTCCTGCCGCCGGTAACAGAATTAGATTGGCGGCGCCCACTCCGTAGAGTGTAGCCACAAAAGCGACAGCAATACCTTTTCCGACTTCGTCGATTTTATCCAGATGCTGCATGACCTGGATTAAGCCGAGGACGGCTCCGATGATGCCGATGGTCGGAGAAAAGCCAGCCGTGCTGGAGTTCGACAGATTATTGGCAATGGTATCGAGGTTCGTTTGCTGCGCCTGCATTCCGCTGGCGGCGGTGTAGAGTGCTCGAAACATTCGTTTTCTCCTGAAAATTTACGAAAGGTATTTTGCGAATCTAGACCTTTGCCAGATCGCTCGCGGCGATATGGTTAAATTCGGTATCAAACAGTGACATGGCGCGCTGCAGCATTTCGGCCTCGCGTTGCACTGCTATCAGTGTGACCACTGAACTAACAGAATTTACGTTCGAAGATTCAAGCGTGCCCTGCCGGATCGCCCACGATCCCTGTGGAGGTTGCGCGCTGCCCTGGGGAGCGACCATCAGCGCTCCGCCTTCGGAGGTGAGGTTGGTTCCGGGAGCGAACGTCGCCAACCGGATCGTACCTGCGATTGCGCCGTTTACCGAGAGCGTGCCGTCGGACGCAATTGAAACCGCTCCGGCTGGAATGTTGATCACGCCCTTCGCTCCGAGCGCAGGGTCGCCCAGCACGGGATCACCCGCCGCCGTCACCAGCACTCCGCTACTCGATACTTGAAAGCTTCCATTGCGGGTGTAGCGCAGGCCGCGCGCCGTCTGGATCACAAAAAATCCGCTGCCTTCAATAGCCACGTCCAGCGGATTGCCGGTCTTCTCCAGATTGCCCGCAGTCATATCCATGTGCGAGCCTTCGAGCACCCCGAAATTATTCATCGCCAGATTGAGCACGTTCGGAACTGTAGGGCGCGACACCGCCATCAGCGACTGAAATGTAGTTTGCTCACCGCGAAACCCAGCTGTATTCAGATTGGCAAGATTGTGAGCCGTCACTTCGAGCGCCTGAGTCTGGGCTCGAAGTCCCGCGCAGGTTGCATAAAATCCGCTGTCCACATTGGCTCCTTGTCGTTAGACATCAGCAAGCAAGTAGCCATGACTGAAAATGTGTTTTCATAAATAAATGTTGTTATGAGTTTTGTTATGAAGTGTGCAATGAACCGCTTAGGAGTTGCGGACGGCGAAGAAATATTGGAAGCGTCTTAGAGTGTGTGAATACTGCAAAGTCTGCCGAGTGTAACTCGGGAACCCGGCAAAGTTTTCTGGCATATACGAGTTACGAGATTGAGATGAGAGAATAGGATAAAGAGACAAGTCGAGGCGCTCGACTTTGAAGTGTTAGCTGTGGAGTTGAAGACGAACCACAATCGGCGACTCCTCAAAGAGCACGATCGTCTCCATGGAATACCCATCTGCCAGCGAACGAAACTTGTATTCTGCGCCGGTGACGATGCTGGGCACACTCAACATACACCGTTCGTCCGTGCCTGCCAGCTTGTTTTTGAAGTTTCCAGTAACCATGTTACAGATCTCTCCAAGCGCGTCCGCAACCTGGTCTTCGGATTCGGCTGCGTCTCCTAACATGGCTTTGGCAATCTGGGATGCAGTCTTCGCGTCGCAGCAGATCGTCAGAACTCCGCATAAAGCCCCGGCCAAACCAACAATGGCGGTGAATTCTCCTTTCGGCCTATGCTCGGATTGCGCCGCTGGTGTCACCTGGCAGCGCAGCATGATCTCGAAAACTTCCTGAATCGCAAGTTCGAGAACAGGCAGCCAGTCCTCCTCCTGAGCGCGCTTGGTCAATACCGCATCTGTGCTCATGTTTTCGTCCTAACCTGATTTATATCGGCAGTTCCTGAACAGCGCTTGAGGCATGTGGTGGCGCATGGACCGCCATTGGCTTGGCCAACGAGTAATGAGCCTATCTATTCGGTATGGAACGAGGGAAAAATTAGAGATTGTCGAAGGGCAAGCCGTCTGCAACATTTCGCTGACTGTACTTCCTTCCGGTAGCTGTATCTTCCTGGAATCCGCTATGCTAAGAGAAGATTTATGACCCTGCTCGACGCTCAGCCCTACGACCCCGCGAAGTCTCGGAAGAGGAAGATCAAGATCGTGGTCACCGTTGTGATCGTGATTACTCTGGCCGCAATGGCCTGGATGTTCCGCAATTGGCCGGAAGAACGTGTCGTCGATAAGTTCTTCACCGCGCTTCAGCACCAGGATTACGAAACCGCTTATGGCATTTATTTCAACGATCCGGGCTGGCGCGAGCATCAGCAAAAATATTCTCGCTACACCTATGCGGATTTCTATCGCGATTGGGGACCGGGTGGCGAGTGGGGACTCGTCAAATCGCACAAGATTTATGGAGCGGCCAACACCAAAGGTTTTGGTGGTGGAGGCGTAGTGGTCGAAGTAATAGTGAACGAGCGCTCGGAGCACGCCCGCATGTTTGTGCAGAAATCGGATAAGACGCTGACCGTGTATCCGTTCTAAGCTCGTGAAAAGACGGGCGTCCTCGCCCGTCTACGCCGAACGCAGCTCGGCAACTAAGCCGCCATAGCCGCAACCTGCGCCATGGTCTTTTGCAGTGATGCTTCATCGCCCACGGTCAGGCATGTCTTCGAACGGTCGATCTGACGCATCAATCCCCACAGAACTTTTCCCGGACCGACTTCAATAAACAGGCTCGCTCCTTGATGGATCAGCAGCCGCACCGACGGCTCCCATTTCACCGCGCCAGTTACCTGGCGAATCAGAGCGTTGCGTGCAGCTTCCGCGGACGTAATGGCTTCGGCATCGACGTTGCAGATCACCGGGCAAGTCGGATTCTGAAAACTTAGTGTGCTCAGATCCGCCGCAAGTCGATCCTGCGCCGGCTGCATCAGCGCACAATGAAAAGGTGCGCTCACCGGCAAGCTTACAGCTTTCTTTGCGCCGCCTTCAGTGGCCAGTTTGATGGCGCGTTCGACCGCACCCGAATTTCCGGAGATCACGATTTGCTCAGGCGAATTAATATTCGCTGCCTGGCAAACTTCTCCTTGCGCTGCATCGCCAGCAAGCTCGATCACCTTGTCGAGCGGCATCCCAAGAATAGCCGCCATCGCGCCCACGCCCACCGGCACCGCTTCCTGCATGTACTTGCCGCGATTACGAACCGTTCTCACGGCATCGGCAAACGTCAGCGTGCCGGCGGCCACATTCGCGGAATACTCGCCCAGACTGTGTCCGGCGACGAAGTCCGGCTGCGCGCCTTTTTCTTGCAGCACGCGCCAAGCCGCGATAGATACAGTCAAAATTGCGGGCTGTGTGATCTCGGTGAGTTTTAATTTTTCTTCCGGACCTTCAAAGCAAACTTGCGAAAGCTTGTAGCCAAGCGCCTCGTTGGCTTCCTCAAAGGTGCGACGCGCGACCGCGTAGTTGTCGGAAAGTTCTTTTCCCATGCCGACGGCTTGCGAACCCTGACCGGGAAAGAGAAAAGCAATTTGTGAAGCATTGTTTGTCATATTTATTGATGAGGTCTGACCTCTAACCTCTGACCTCACGTCGTGACCGCCACGCTCAGCCCCGCCAACTCATGCTCAATAGTCTCGTTCACTTTGCCTTCTGCGAATTCCGCCGCTACTCGCACAGCGTTCTTGATGGCATTCGCATTCGACGATCCGTGGGTGATGATGCACACGCCCTTGATTCCCAGCAGCGGAGCGCCACCATATTCGGTGTGATCGAGCCGCTTTTTGAAATCGGAAAAAGCGTTGCGCGAAATATATGCTCCTACCTGCCGCGTGATGGTCGATTTCAAAGTTTCTTTCAGCACAGCGCGTACGAGTCGCGCCACGCCCTCCGAAGTCTTCAGCGCAACATTGCCGACGAAGCCATCAGCCACGATCACATCCACGTGACCGTTGTATAAATCGCGGCCTTCGACATTGCCAATAAAATTAATGGGAAGCCGCTTGAGCAACTGGAAAGCTTCGCGTGTCAGGTCATTGCCCTTGCCTTCTTCTTCTCCGATCGAAAGTAGGCCAACCCGCGGATGCTTCATGCCAAAAATCGAACGGCAATAAATATCGCCCATCACCGCGAACTGCTCCAGATTAATAGCCGTGCAGTCTACATTTGCGCCTACATCGAGCAGAACAGCGGCTGTGTTCAGTACGGTAGGAAATGCTGCGGCCAGCGCAGGACGATCGACTCCCGGCAGCGCGCCCAGAACCACTTTGGCCGTCGCCATGGCCGCGCCGGTATTGCCTGCGGTCACGAAGCCGTCGGCGCGACCCTCGCGCACCATTCGCAACCCGATCCGGATCGACGAATCGCGCTTGCCGCGAATCGCGTCCACTTTGTCTTCCATGGTGATGACTTCGCTGGCATGCACCACCTCGACGGGTAACCGCCGAGCTCCAGGATAGCGCGCCAGTTCGGTACGCAGCCGCGCCTCCGGTCCCACAAGAAGCACGCGGACGCCGTGATGACGGGCCGCCTGCAATGCGCCTTCAATCTCAGGCTTCGGCGCCTTGTCGGACCCCATCGCATCGAGTGCGATTACGCTAGGCATGAAAGATGTCGATGACGCGTCGGACAACTGATGTCGGATAACCGATGACGGAAGCTACGACTTCTCTGCGACCTCTAGAACTTCACGGCCCTTGTAGGTTCCACACTTCGGGCATGCACGGTGTGGCATCTTCTGCTCATGGCAGTTCGGACACTCCGAGAGTGAGTGTTTCGAAAGCGAGTCATGAGCCCGCCGGGTGGCGGTCCGTTTCTGTGAATGTCTGCGTTTCGGATTCGGCATGATTTCCTCTTAGAGAACTTTTCTATTGATTCAGTTTCGTACGAATTTCTTTCAGCGCCGACCAGCGCGGATCTTCGACCTCATCCACGCACGAGCACTGAATTTCATTCAAATTCTTGCCACATTGCGGACACAAGCCCTTGCAATCATCGCGGCAAATCGTCTTCAACGGCAGCGCCAGCAACACTTGCTCCCGCAACGTATCTTCGAGCAAAATCCCTTCACCTGCGTAATACCCAATCTCTGCTTCGGCGTCTGTAACCGAAAGCTCTTCGTGCCCAGAATCGGTTCCAACCGGCCGGTACAGAAGATCGAAACTGCGTTCCACCTTATGCACGACGGGATCGAGACAGCGCGCGCAAGCCACCTCTACGCTTGTTACCAGCTTGCCTTTTACCCGGATATCCTGCACCACCTTGTGCTTGCCGTGATGCTCCTCGACCAGATCCGCCTGTCCTTCACTATGCAGCGCCGACCGCTGGCGAAGATCAGGGCCGAGATCAATCACACCTGGACTGAACTCCTCCCGGAAATCGACCGGGTGAATCTCCAGATCCTTGAGTTCGATGAACATTGGACTTGGAACCTCCGCCGCCCCCACATAAATTACCGCAAAGGCCTGCGGAAGTGCACACAGAGACGAAAGTCTCTTGGGGAGCAATACACAAGAATAAAGGGCTGAAAACGGGGTGTCAAGGATGGCAACCCGCTAGCGACGCTTACCAAAGGCAGCTCGATCTAGCGGAACCCTGCGCTATACTATTTTCAGGCGATGGAGTTCGCCGTTAACCGCCCTCAGGGCTGATAACTCCTACAGAACTTTTGCAGGAGGACTCCGTCGTGAGCCTTAACGCTAGCCTCGTCCCAAGCTATCTCTCTAACTATCTCTGGATCGCGCTCGGCGCCGTTGTCGGAGCCGGCTCCCGCTACTTCCTGAGCACTCTCGTCGCCCGCGATTTCGCATCTGCGTTCCCCTACGGCACGCTGCTGATCAATATCACCGGCAGCCTCATCCTCGGATTTTTTCTTGTCTTCTCTACCGAACGCGTACTGTTCGACCCGCGTTGGCGACTGCTGGTTGCCGTAGGTTTTTGCGGATCGTATACCACGTTCTCCAGTTACGCCTTCGAAAGTTTCGCGCTCATGGAGCAGGGACAATGGCTCCTGACCGGCATCAACATCGTGGCCAGCAACGCGCTCTGCCTTGCCGCAGTTTTAGCGGGTGCCGCACTCGCGAGGGGGTTGTAGAATGACAACTGGCGTCGTAATTGAGTCCAAGGCAATGGCTGTTCAAGTTACGATCTATCTAACTGAAGGCGATTCCTGCCACCATCGTCCGCTGCATCTGGAAATTCTGAAATATCTGCGCGAAGAAAATGTCTTTGGTGCCGTTGCCTTCCACGCTGTCGCAGGTTTTCTCGGACGAGGCAAAGTTCGTACCGCACACCTGGTCGAAGCGGGAGGCCAGTTGCCTGTCGTAATTTCATTTGTCGACACCGATGAGCACGTCACTCGCGTTCTGCCGAAATTGCGCGAGATGGCTGCACATCGGCTGATTGTGCGGGAGAACGTGGTGATCGAGCAGGGAAGTTTGGATTAAGTTGCTGTTGCGCAACGGCGCGCGCAGCGCGAAGTTATTTCATCCCCAGCGCCCGCAACGCGCCGTCATCCGCGACCGTTTTCCCATCTTTCTTCGTGACCACTCCAAACGATCCCGAGTAATCCCACACTGTCCAGCCGATCCCATTGCGTTCGAGCGCCGTTCGCGCATCGCGCAACCAGGCCGCCCGATCTTCGGGATCGGAATACTCGCGATAGACGCCAAACTCATTGCACACCAATGGAACCCCGCGACGCTGCGCCCACTCCGCTGCCTGCTTCATTTCGGAATCAACGCGGGCAGCGTCCCAATGATCGTGCCCGTAGCGGATCACCTGCAGGCGGTCGACTTCGTCTGGGACCAGCTCAGCCGCGTGCTCCGCCGACTCGGGACTTGACGGATATCTCACGCCGCGCAGCCAATGCCAGTAATATGCTCCCCAGGTTGCGCCCTGATGCGTGAAGATGTGTGGCTCATAAAAATGAAAGTTGTAAATGATATTCGAGTCGTGCAGCGGCTCCTGGAAAACCAGCTCATCATCATTCGACCAGCGGGCGCCCGCCGCAATGATCGTGTGCGCAGGTGCGCCCTCGCGAATTGCCGCCGCCAGCTTCATCTGCACGCCCAGCCACCGATAGCGGTCGGAGAATTCCGGCTCATTCAAGATTTCGAGAAATACGCGGTCCGCATCCCACGTCGAATAATGCGCCGCCAGCGCGCGCCAGAAATCGGCAAAGCGCTCGACAAAGTCGTCGTCCCTTGCCAGCCGCGCCTTGAAGTCGCTCTCTGGATGTACGTCGATCACTATGGCCAGGCCGTGTTCAAGAATCATTTTCACCGCCGTGTCCAAATTTGCCAGGTAATCCGCTGGAATGTTATTGGGTTCGCGCTCGTTGAAAATCGGCTGCGGATTCACGCTCAAGCGCACATGGTCGAAGCCCATCGACTTGATCAGCGTAATATCGTCGGCGGTCGTCCAAGCCTGGAAATGCTCCGCCGTGTAGCCACGCTTGTCATACACCTGCGCGAACCACTCGCTGGTGTTGATTCCTCGCTTCAATTTTTGTGCGCGGACGAAAGGCGAATAGTGGTTGGGATTAAAAACCGAGCCGCTTCCCCCCGGCCGGCCGGTCTGCGCCGCAACGCAGCTGGCTGCCAAGCCTACCAACAATAGGAATGCGATCCGCAACTTCATTCGACCTGTCTCCATCCGCCGTCACTCTTCTCCATCAGCGCTGAAAAAGATAAACTGAGAGCCAACGACTAACGACCAACAACGACCGACGACTAGCGACCAACATCCACAGACTAGCCCATGCTTACCTGCCAGCGCCATCTCTTCGATATCCCTGACGACGTCGCCTACCTGAACTGCGCCTATATGTCGCCGCTGATGAAGCCAGTGCTGGAGGCCGGAACCGTCGGTCTTGCCCGCAAAGCGCATCCGTGGGAACTAACTCCCGATAAATTTTTTACGGGAGCGGACGAATTCCGCGTAATCGCCGCGCCGCTACTCGATTGCTCTGCGGACGATATTGCGATCGTTCCCTCTGCCAGCTACGGCATCGCGACCGCCGCGCGAAATCTGCCGGTCAAAAAGGGCCAACGCATCCTCGTGCTCGCCGAACAGTTTCCGTCCAACTACTATCCGTGGCAGCGTCTGGCCGAAGAGAACGGCACGGCTCTGAAGATTGTTCCGTGGCCGCAAGATGACGACTGGACCACCGCCGTGTTGAATTCCTTAACGTCCGACATAGCCATCGCCGCGCTCCCACATGTGCAGTGGACGAGCGGCGGCAGACTCGATCTTGTCCGGATCGCCGAAGCTTGCCGCACGATCGGTGCTGCCTTGGCGCTCGATCTCACCCAGTCATTGGGCGCGTTGCCGTTTAGCGTACGTGACGTGCAGCCGGATTTTGCCGTCGCCGCCAGCTACAAATGGCTGCTTGGACCTTATTCCGTTGGGCTTCTGTACGTCGCGCCAAAATGGCACCAGCGCGGAATGCCGTTGGAAGAGAATTGGATTCAGCGCGCCAATGCCCGCGATTTCTCGAGCCTGATTTTGTATAACGAGAGCTACGATGCGGGCGCGCGGCGTTTCGACATGGGCGAGCGTTCGAACTTCGCATTGCTGCCCGCCGCCGTTCGCGCTATGAAGCAACTGCTAGAGTGGGACGTCGTGCAGATCTCCGAGACCGTTGGAGCCCGCAATCACCAACTCGCAACCGCCGCCTCGGAACTCGGATTCTCGTCCCCGCCTGAAGATTTGCGCGCCCCTCACTACCTGTGTCTGCGGAGAAAAGAAGCGATTCCAAAGGAGCTTCCGGAGATGCTGGCGCGCGAAAAAGTATTTGTCAGCGTACGCGGCAGTTCCATCCGTGTGACGCCGCATCTGTATAACTCAGCGGCCGATGCTGCGCGGCTGATCTCCTGCCTAAAGCAGACAGCAAGCGTAGCTCGCTAAGGCTCTACCCAACCTGTAAATTGGTCGTTCTCAGACGTGCGGTGGCCGCAAAATGACCAAAGGTCTAGGCCCGGTGGACAGCGCCCTTTCGGCAGCTAGCTCGCACCGTCAAGCCTCGCTAAAGTGTTTCAATCCATCTCAACCACCCATCTCAACTGCGCCGTTCAGGAGGACTACTCTGCGATGAACCTGCTGCAATGGCTCAGCCAACATTCTGGCCCGTTCACCCTGATCCTAGCCTACATTCCATTAATTGCGACCGTGGTAACCACCGTCGTCAGCTTGATTCTGGCGCGCGCCACCGTACGCTACACGGAGTCCAGCGACCGGAGTCTGGCGCTCGCGCGCGAGCAATTCGAACGCGAATGGGCGCCAGAGTTACACATCAAATTGGAACGGCTATCCAGCAGCGACACAAGAATCCTGGCTACGAACCTCGCGAAAATATCTGTGCTGATGCAGATGGTGCAACTTCGTAAGTTGTCGATGGCTGTCCCGTCGTTGCGATACTTCCTCAACGAACCTTTAGTTGGCGGCACCAGTTGGAGCGAGGATCTCGGCAAGCGCTTCTTTGCCTGCACCGGCGAAAACTACGAAGGCCAGATCGCAGTATCGATAACATTTTATGCAGCCGGACGCATGTACCGCACCGACTGGTTCCGCTCTCAGGTCCAAGTCCACAACAGCAAGCTTCTTCGACTCGATCCCGTGAATATCTCCGCGCGCCGCGTGCGGGCACTCGAACCCCGCAACGGTTCAGGAAGCATACGCCGCGAATTGGTGAGGGATGTGGTCAGAAACGCCGCCGAAAGCGATGGAAAAACAGCAACAGCGACCGGCGTCTCGCCCGGCTAAGACGAAGACGAACTCGATCTGACCTAGGCCGGGCGGGGACGCCCGCCACTCCACTAAAACTTCGTCAGATTATTGCTTGAGTGCGGTAATTTTCCGCTGCGCCAGCGATGCCGCTTCGGTGGAGGGATTATCTTTTGCAATCTGCTCGTAAAGTTTCTTCGCGTCATCCTGCTTTTGCTGCGACTCGTACAGCGCTGCGAGTTCGAACTGTGCCGTCGCCTTGCTGACCACGAGCGACGGCTTAGCGATCAACTGGTTATAGAGATCGACCGCCTGCGCGCTCTTATTTTCCGCGAGATAAACGGAAGCCAGTGCGAACTTGCCCAATGCCGCGAGGTCAGAATTCGACGATTTTGCCGCCTGCTGCAAGCTGGTCTCCGCCGCCGCGTTATCACCCAACTGAGACGAAGCCAGTCCGACAAAGTAGCGTGCCATGTCAGCCGTGTGAGTGTGCGGATACTTGTCGACAATCGCCTGGAACTGCTTGCGCGCCGTAGTGGCTCGCTCTTGCGCCGAGGCGAAGCTATCCGTTCCCGGTTGCGGCGGCATGCCCGCCGGACGAATTGGCGCTTCAAAAGCGCGGAGCGCCGTTGAAAGCTCCGCACTTGCCTTTTCGTCCTGCTGATTGACGTAGTACCAGCCGCCAATCGCAATCGCGGCCACAACCACCACCGCAATCGCAGCCATAATAAGTGTCGACCGGTGCTCGTCGCTCCAGTGGACAGCATTCTCTGCTGCCTGGAATGTGACTTTGCTGAAGCGGTCTTCTTTCAGTTGATGCCGGGTCTCTGCGCGCACGGAATTCCTTCTTCGCTTAAAGGTAGGATGACAATTAATTAGTTTAGCAGGCGCATTTCGGGAGCGTCAAAGCGGGTGCTACCGAATTGGTTGCGAATGTCGGATCATATCGAATTGGATATTTTGTTTGGCATCCTCGGCGTCCAGAGAAGTTGAAGAAATAAGCCAGCCGCATAAAACAATGAGGCCTGCCATAGGGCACAGGATAGAACGACGCGCAGAACCACCCCCCATAAAACGATAGCTTCGGCAAATGCCAGTCCGATAATCTGACCTGCTTCCCACTCTTTAAGAGCTTTCGTATCAGAAGCGTTCTTCGCTAGCGCTTTCTCCGAGCGACCTATGATCCGACGGCGAAGGCGAAATCCTCCGAACGCCGTCCATACAGCGAGGCCTGTAACCGCCCAATGCCGGGAAGTCCAGTTACTGTCACAGCGAGGCTGGATATTCTCCGCGAACCAAACATAGAGTGGCACCGACGCAATGAATGCGACGTGAAATAGCCGTAATTTCGACAACCTTGATTTCATTTCATTCGCGGTTGTTGTCATATATCTCCGTGCGGCTTCACTTAGGATCCGTTCGATAGCTCCAGAACCCATCCATCTTTTCCTGCAGAACGTGAAAAGGAGCTCCAGTAACTTCGGGAGCCGCACTCATTACCGCATCCTCGCGCACCGCATCTTCAATCAAATGATGGAGCGGTGCCAGTTCGCACACCGGATCGGTCGCGCTGGCGTCGCCAGTCAAGAGAAAAGCCTGGCATCGGCATCCGCCAAAATCTTCTTTGCGGCGATCGCAGGAGCGGCAGGGCTCCGGCATCCAGTCTTCGCCACGAAATTTCTGGAATGCCTCAGAATTCTGCCAGATCCAATCGAGCGAATGTTCGCGCACATTGTCAAACCTCATCCCCGGAATCACTCCCGCCGCATGACACGGGAGCGCGCGTCCAGCCGGATCGATCAGCAATAATTGGCGTCCCCATCCGCCCATGCAGGCTTTCGGGAAGCGCGCATGGTAGTCGGGAACGACCATGTCGATGCGAACTTTGCCGCGCAGACGCTCGTCGGCCGCCGCAACCACGGCCACGGCACGTTCAAGTTGCGCACGAGTCGGGAGCAACGCCGATCGGTTCTGAAGAGCCCACCCGTAATACTGAGCGTGCGCAATTTCCATGCGATCGGGATGCAGCGCTTCGAGCGCAGCCACCATTTCCTCGAGGTGGTCGATGTTTTGCCGATGAACGACCAGATTTGTCGTGAAGGCTATGCGATGCTCACGGATCCACCGCGCAACTTCGATTTTGTGCGCGTGCGCACGAGTCCCGGCGATCCAGTTGGCATGGCCTTCGGTCGAATCCTGAAAACTGAGTTGGATATGATCCAGCCCCGCCTCAACCAATTGAGTCAGACGCTCCCGCGTAAGGCCGATTCCAGAGGTGATGAGGTTGACGTAAAGACGTGATTGTCGCGCGCCCACGATTAGCTCGACCAGATCGGGACGAGCCAGCGGCTCGCCTCCCGTGAGATGAAGATGGAGAACGCCAAGCGCCGCCGCCTCGCTGAAAACGCGCAGCCAGTCGGTAGTCGCGAGCTCTTCTTTACGCGAAGTCAGCTCCAGCGGATTCGAGCAATACACGCAATGCAGCGGGCAGCGGTGCGTGATCTCGGTAATCAGGGCCAGCGGATTCTGCATTGGGAGTTCAATTCAACTTACCTAAGTGTCGTCATTCTGAGCGGAGCGAAGGACCTCATGCATTTCTCGATGCTCGGGGTGTACATGATTCAATAATCGACAATTCGCTTATCGTGCAATTGCTTCAGAAATGTCTCAACATCTGCGCGAATCTTCCCCTTCGGTGCGAGCATGAACTGGCTTTCGAGCTTCTGCACAATTTCAGCCAAAGTAAAATGACCTTCGCAAAGTTCGAGAATGATGCGCCCAGTACCCTCCACGCGAATCGTGCCCTCCGGAAAAAGCACGACCGGAGCCTCAATAGTTCCGCCCCAGCGGCATCCCGCGGCAAACTTTGGAACGCTCGCATCGGTAAGTTCAGCCACGTTTCTCCTCATCTTTCGCGCTAATGCGAAAAGCCCCCGGAGGCGGCCAACCCGGCTCGACATAAGCAAAGTAAAGCGCGTCGAGCTGCGCCCAAAGAATGTCGCACTTGTCGCGCAGTGCAGCGATCACACGCTCCTGATCCGCCCGCGTGGCTGCGTGATCGAATGCATACTGAATCGCAAACGCTGCATCCTCCGGAGCCTCCGTCAGCCGCGCCTCAAAGTAGTCGAGCCCGGAAGCCAGCCACGGATAATGTTCGCGCAGCTTTTCCATCCGCAAAGTGATCAGATCGCGCGAAAAAAGTTCGGTGAGTGACGATGCGACGCACTCCAGAAACGGTCGCGTCCGCACCAGGTTGAGATATTCATTTCCAATAAAACGCGTGGCCGGAAGAATTCCATCCGCCCGCATCACGCGCTCGCGATCGAGCCCAGTCGCTTCCGCGAGTTTGATCCAGCGCAAGATTCCGCCATTACGCTTCTCATCTCCGTCCTGGCCATCATGATCCACAATCCGTTTTCGCCACACGCGCCGAAACGATGGATCGCCAGCGCGCGAAAGAATGATCGCGTCTTTCATCGGAATAATTGACTGGTAGTAATAACGATTCAGCGCCCAAGCCTGCAACTGTCCGCGGCTGAGCTTGCCTTCGTGCATCAGCAGATGGAAGGGATGTCTGTGGTGATAACGCTCCTCGCCCACCTGGCGCAATGCCGCGCGCAATTCATCAAACGTCAGCTTGCCAGCATTTTCCGGAGCTACAGTTCCAGTTGCCAATTGTCCTCCGCCACTTCCCAGTAGGCCCGGCGCACGGCCTGATGCTCGGGGCTCGTCTCGTTCAAAATCGGATTCGTATTATTGAGATGAATAAACATCTTGCGCCCAACTTTAATATTTTTCAGCAGGCGCAGACTTTCTTCAATCGGAATGTGTCCCATCTGGTGCGCCGTCTCTCCGCTGCCCTGGACACGTATCAGTTCGTCGTCGCTCCAGAAGGTGCCGTCGAACAGAAGCAGATCCGCATGATGGATTTTTTCCAGCAACCCATCGCTAAGGTCGCCGACGGCAGGAATGTAGGCAACTCGCTTTCCGGAAGCGGATTTGAAGAACAACGCGGCGCCGGCCTCATTACCGGCGAGGTTGTGAGCCTTGACGTATTTCGGATAGCGGCCAGAAAGATAGTGAACTTCACAGTGAAGTCCCGAATCTTTTCCGTCGGAGGACAACAAAGGAAATGCCGAGCCAGAACTCATCGGAGTCCAATCCACTTGCGGATCAACGCGGTTTAACATGCCGAACATGCTGTTTTCTTCACGCAGAATCCGCAAAATCGAAGGAGCAGCATAGACCCGCAGAGGCTGCAATTCGCGCAGCAGCAACAATCCCAACACATGGTCAAGATCGCAACTTCCCAGCACGACGCCCGCGATCGGAGAATCGCGCGGAGTATTAGGCAAAAGACGAGGATGAAGCTCAGGAGAGCTTTCGATTTGAAAGGCTAAGTCGGGACAGGCTCCAGCCAGAAACCAAGTGGAGCCTTCCGCGCTCAGTGCGAGTTGAGCTTGCGTGCGCGCCTTGCCCGGAAATTTCCCTGTACGCACGGCAACACAGTTTCCGCAGCCGCAATTCCACTGCGGGAACTTACCCCCGGCCGCAGAACCGAGGATCCGTATACGCATCTTTTATTTCTGCATTGCTGCAGGGTTAGAGTTTTGCGCTCACGTAGGAGTTGATTTCGCAGCAGAGAACAACTTCTTCGAATACTGGAGTGGTCCAAGCCATTACGTTCACCTTCGGGTCAAAGATTTTTGCTCGCCAAGCCCTCTCAGGCAGGCGTGAGGATTAGAGGAATCATATCATTGCCGGGTTGCTTTTGGCTTTAGAAAGTTGGGGAGCGTTATGGCCCGAAAGAGCAACCTAGCACCGGCTCGGGCGGCCAAGAGAGCATCCGAAACAAAGATAAAAGAATCATGCATTTAGGAAGGTTCTGTCGAGGCATAAGTCTGCGTGGCGCGGACATTTGTCCGCGGCCTCTGACTCTATATGGGCGCATCTGCGATTCGACTACTGAGCGGCTTCGAGCAACCCCTGTTCGGCTTTTTCCTGGCACTCGATGCAATGCCGCGTCCAAGGCACAGCCTCCAGACGCTTGGCGTTAATTTCTTTGCCGCATGAGACGCACTCGCCGAAGCTTCCTTCGCGGATGCGAGCGAGAGCGCCATCGACCATGTTGAGCAACTGCCGATCGTTGTTGCTCTGGCTGAAGAGGAATTCCTTGTTATAGGAGCTGGCGGCCCGGTCGGCGACGTCCTGAGTAGCCTCATCGTCGGCGGTACGACCGTCCTGCTGATTACGGACAACCATCTGACGCAGTTCGTTGCGCCGGGTTTCCAGTTTCTTTCTGAACGTTTCTAATTTCTTTTTATCCATGATTGCTGCCTGCGGTAACGACAAAAGTCACGTTTCACAGGCCTCCGTCCCACACGAAGTCAAACAAATATCCTAAGCGCGGAAGAGAGCGGGCGTCAAATGGGGCGCAGCGATCCGTCCGCTGAGTCGCGTACAGAAATACGAGTTGCCAGCATTTCGCAGACTCGATGTATGCGTCCTATCCCCGCTAGCGCCACTTCTTCAGAGAGGGCCAGATCTGCGCCAGACTTCCAAACTTCGCGCCACGGCAAATGAACACTGGAATTTCGCGCTCAAGAGCGTAGGGATTGTCGCGTGACGTGCCCACAAACTCCACGTGCTCGAAGAGCTGTTCTAATCTTTCCCGATGATCGTCGAGAACGATCAGACAATTGCCGGAATATCCGCGCGGACCCCACAACCACCAGGTCTGATGTCCGCTGAGCGCAGGAGGCAGCCCGTATTTCGATCCGAGGAAATCGATGGCTCCGGCTTGCCCGTAGTCTTGCGCGATGATTCCGCAATCTTTGCGTTCATCGGTTGGAATTTCGTTCCACGCAACCGCGACCTCATCCACAATCTCATTCCAGCCAAACTGGTCGGCATAGTGTTGCGGAAGCACAGCCCGCATATGACTGTGCTCAGTATGCGGCACCTTGATGGGCAGTCGCTGCATATAACCTTCAAAGTGCTCAATCGGCAGAATCGGAACCACCAAAGGCGCAAACGCTGCGCCCGCCGCTAGCACTACCACTGCGATCACCGGTTTCAACCATCCTTGGTGGATGCGATCGATCGCCTCGTCGATTACGACACATCCGGCGGCGAGATACACAGGGTAGATCGGCCCCAGGTAGTAATTCTTTCCTTTGAGAATCACGAACACGGCGAAGCTGATGAAATATGCAATTCCGAGAAAACGGTAGGGCTTAAAGCGCCGCGCAGCCAGCAGGCAAACTATGCCCGTGATCCAGATCACAGCAGATACAGGGTGTATGAGCAGCATTTGCTGTGAAAAATATTGCCATGGCGAGAGTACGATATCGCGGCCGTCCGTTTTGATGTTGTGTATGAGTTGGACGAACGGCCACTGATTGGCGACATTCCAAAGCAAATTAGGGAGAAAAATCAAAAAGGCCGCGACGCCCCCAAGCCACATCCATTTGTTGAGCAGGAATCGCCGTTGCGCGGTGAGCAACAGACCGATGACAATTCCGAAACCGAAGACAGAGATCGAATATTTCTCTTGCAGGCCGATTCCTGCTACCACGCCAAACCACAGCCAATACCGTGGCTCGTTGCGCTTAGCGGCGAGGATGGCGAAATACGCACAACTCATCCAGAGCAGCGGCTCCAGGCAGTTGCTGGTCAGCAGCGACCCGTCCGATAAATAAAGCGGAGCGATGAATACGGTCAAAGCGGCCAGGGCAACCGCAAACTTCCTGCCTCCGAGTTCGCGCGCGATCATTCCCGACAGAACAATCGTCGCCGACGCGACCAGCGCTGGCATCAAACGCACGGCACGCAATGATTCTCCAAACACTCCCAGGAATATCCGGCTCAAAACTGGCACCAGCGGCGGCTGGTCAACATACCCCCACGCCAGGTGCCGGCCGCAGATGATGTAATCGAACTCGTCGCGAAAATAACCATAACGGTTATTGAAAATCATGTGCAGCACGAAGCTCACTACCGCAATTCCCCTCACCGCGAGCAGTCCGTCCCTTGTCCAACTCTGTTTTTCCGGTCGATCCGCCATGGTCCCGCTAGAAATCTTGCCCATAATGGGCCGAAGGATAACGGAGAAGTTCGCAGTTGTCATTTTTCTTCTCGGATTCAGACAAATCCACATGCGAAAAGTTATTCAAGATGCGACAATAAAGATTCCCCGATGGCCACCCGATGACCACCTCTGCGATCACTCCCACTGTCATTACCCCTGAGATGATCCGGGAGCACGGCCTCACTCCGGAAGAATTCGAAAAAATCAAACAGCTGCTCGACGGACGCGAGCCCACCCGCACCGAACTCGGTATCTTCAGCGTGATGTGGAGCGAGCACTGCTCCTACAAATCGTCGCGCGTTCACCTGAAACGTCTGCCCACACGTAGCAAACTGGTAGTGCAGGGACCAGGCGAGAACGCTGGCATCGTCGACATAGGAGACGGCTGGGCCTGCGCCTTCAAGATCGAGTCGCACAATCATCCGTCGTTCATCGAACCATTTCAGGGAGCCGCCACCGGCGTAGGCGGAATTCTGCGCGATATCTTCACCATGGGAGCAAGGCCAGTAGCGGTGATGGACTCCCTCCGCTTCGGCCCCATCACAGATTCTTCAGCGGAGAGACGCGCGTCTCGCCCGTCCGTCCAGTCCAGTGCAGTGGTTCCCACACAAGCCGAGATTCATAAGAATCATTCCGTTATGGAAGGCGTCGTCTCCGGCGTAGCCTCCTATGGCAATTGTTTCGGAGTCCCAAACCTTGGCGGCGAGGTGAAGTTCGAGCCCTGCTACTCCGGCAATCCCCTTGTGAACGCGTTCGCGCTGGGACTCGTACGGCGCGATCAGATCTTTTACGGGCGTGCATCCGGCGAAGGCAATCCCGTAATTTACGTTGGCTCTAAAACCGGACGCGACGGCATCCACGGCGCCACTATGGCGAGCGAAGAATTTAGCGAAGGCTCCGAAGCGAAGCGCCCCAATGTTCAAGTCGGAGATCCATTCCTCGAGAAGCTGTTGCTCGAAGCCTGCCTGGAAGCAATGCAAACCGGTGCAATCATCGGTATTCAAGACATGGGAGCAGCCGGGCTCACCTGCTCCACCTGCGAAATGGGAGCGCGCGGCGGCACCGGAGTAGAAATCGAACTCGATCGCGTCCCACAACGCGAAACTGGCATGACTCCTTACGAGATCATGCTCAGTGAATCCCAGGAGCGCATGCTGCTGGTCGCGCAAAAAGGCCGTGAAGAAGAAGTCTTCCGCGTCTTTCAAAAATGGGGACTCGATGCCGTAGAAGTTGGCCGAGTCACCAATGATGCCAAGATGCGCGTGCTCGAACATGGCAAGATCGTTGCTGAGATCCCCAACGCTGCGCTCACCGACGATGCGCCGGTATACAAGCGTCCGCTCAAGCGCTGGGAGCCGCCAGTGGATCGGGAAAAGCCCGAGCACATTCAATTCTCTGTAGGTCAAGACTTCACGCCGCAACTTAAGCAGTTGCTGGGGAGCCCAAACATTTGCTCGAAGCGCTGGGTGTGGCAACAATACGATCACATGGTGCAGACCAACACCGTCGATGCCCCAGGAGCGGGCGATGCCGGCGTCATCCGCATCAAGGGCTCCAAGCGCGGACTAGCCATGGCGCTAGACGGCAACGGCCGCTGGTGCTATCTCGATCCGCGTCTCGGAGCCATGCACGCAGTTGCCGAAGCAGCGCGCAAAGTTGCGTGTACCGGAGCCACTCCAATCGGCGCGACCAACTGTCTCAACTTCGGCAATCCCGAAAAGCCGCACATCATGTGGCAGTTTTCGCAGGTGATCGATGGCATCACCAAAGCCTGCGAAGAACTCGACACGCCCATTACCGGCGGCAACGTGAGCTTCTACAACGAAACTTTAGGCGATGGAATTTATCCGACTCCTGTAATCGGAGTGGTAGGCATCCTCAAAGACGTTCACAAAGCGGCCAAGATGCACTTCGCGCAAGCCGGAAGAAAAATTGTCTTACTTCGCGCCAACGAACCCGGCGATGCCGTCGATGCCGAGTCGGAGTTCGGCTCTTCCGAATACGCCAAAGAAATTCTCGGAGCCGTCTGGGGCTATCCTCCCGAATTAGATCTCGAAAGAGAAGCCACGCTGCAACGCGCGCTGATAGCCCTGATCGAGGCGGGAATAGTGGAGTCGGCCCACGACTGCGCGGACGGCGGGTTAATCGTTGCATTGGTAGAAGCCGCACTCCCGGCTGGCGTCGGCGCGAATCTTCGACTGGCAAAGCGTAAGTTGGCTCACGAATTCCGTCTTTTTGGCGAAGACGCCAGCCGAGTCGTACTAAGCTGCGACCCGATTCACCTGCCGCGAATCCAAGAAATAGCGGAAGAATATGGCGTAATCGCCGATGTACTTGGTGAAACAGGCTCAGACCGCGTGGAGATTGCCATCGATGGCCAACCCGCGATCTCCGCAAGCATCGATGAGTTACGCGCATCCTACGAAGGCGCGCTAGAAAAGGCACTGAGAACGGATCCAATCGTTCCCGCAACAAACTGATAAGCGGGGCGAACGATTTTGATTTACCTGAAGGCTGAAAGCTGAGCGCTGACAAAATGCCAACTTCCGACAAATTTCGCGATGAATGCGGCGTAGTCGCCATCCACGCCCACCCCGAGGCGGAGAAACTCGCCTACCTCGGGCTGCACGCCCTGCAGCATCGCGGACAGGAATCTGCAGGCATAGTAACCTCCGACGGCGAGCGCCTGCGCCAGCATAAGTCGATGGGCCTCGTAGCCGATATTTTCACCAACGAAGTGTTGGCGTCTCTACGCGGAGTTCTTGCCATCGGACACACGCGCTATTCGACTGCGGGTGATTCGGCGTTACTGAATGCCCAGCCGATTATGGTGCAGTCCAATAAGGGCACGATTGCGATTGCACATAATGGCAATCTGGTAAACGCGCAGGCGATTCGGGCCAAGCTTGAGGGACAGGGGTCCATTTTCCAGACCAGCAGCGATACAGAAGTTCTGGTTCACCTGATTGCACTTTCTCGCGAGCAGACCCTGCCCGACGCCATTGCCGACGCGCTCCGCCGTGTCGAAGGCGCGTTTTCGCTGGTCATGATCAGCCGTGACCGCATCTTCGCCGCCCGCGATCCGCGCGGGTTCCGCCCGCTAGCCATGGGCCGCATTCCCGCTCTGACCACTGAGAAAAAAGACACAGTTGTCTTCGCCTCCGAAACTTGTGCGTTCGATTTACTCGGCGCCACCTACGAACGCGATGTCAAACCCGGAGAACTTGTTATCGTCGGCCCCGAAGGCATCAGCTCGCGTTTTTATTCGCCGTCTCCAGCACAGTCGAGCTGCATTTTCGAGCACGTGTATTTTTCGCGTCCGGACAGTCTGGTATTTGGTCGCTCCGTCGATCAGAGCCGCGACGCCATGGGCCGTCAGCTCGCCCGCGAAGCACCTGTCGACGCCGACATCGTCGTTCCCGTGCCTGACTCCGGCAACACCGCGGCTATCGGATACGCCGCCGAGAGCGGCATTCCATTTCGTCTGGCCCTCATTCGCAATCACTACATCGGACGCACCTTCATCGAGCCCCAGCAGTCCGTTCGCGACTTCGGAGTCAGGCTGAAGCTGAACGCCGTCCGCAGCCTGCTCGAAGGCAAACGCGTCATTCTGATCGACGACTCTCTGGTGCGCGGCACCACCAGCAAGAAGATCGTCCGCATGATTCGCAATGCAGGGGCGAAAGAAGTCCACATGCGGATTTCCTGTCCGCCGACCATCTCTCCTTGTTTTTACGGCGTCGACACACCGTCGAAAAAAGAGCTCATCGCTGCCAACAAAACCATCGACGAGATCCGCGATTTCATCGTTGCCGACTCGCTCGCCTATCTCTCGCTGTCAGGTCTGAAAAAAGCTTGCGCAGATGGCGAAAAAACAACATACTGCTCTGCCTGCTATACGGGAAATTACCCCACCAAGATTGACGTGGAAGAGATACTGCCTGCGGCCGCCTCGCGCTAGCCGGAATTTGCCCCCAATATTGAGTTATGCAAGTTCCCTGCCACGATGGTATTCTTTTCGGCGGACAACTTTGTGTGGCGCTCGTTGCTATGGCGCTGATTAACATGACGAAGGCAAGGTCAATTTTCGGATCAAGTTCCAGGCCTCAGCTCGGCCCCTTCGAGCAGCAGTTGCTGCAAGAGCTTTGGGCGCACGGCAGCGCTACGATTCGTGAACTCATTTCGGATGGAAAGATCCATCAGGCTTATACCACTGTGATGACAACGGTCGACCGTCTTTACAAAAAAGGCCTGGTCACACGCGTCGCCGAAGGACGCGCGTTTCGATATACACCGCGTCACACTCCTGAAGAACTCCAGCGGGTCAAGGCACTCGAGAGTATCCGGCAGTTGCTGGGGTCGGGCGACGCTTCAGCGCTGCCACTCTCTTATTTGGTGGAAGCGCTCAGCGCCCACGATGCGCAATTGCTGGATGAACTGCAGCTTCTCGTCGAGCGTAAGCGCCGCGAACTGAGAGACCAGGGGAAAATCCGGGAGCAACGCTAATGTTTGCCCTGCGTGGAATTGTCGTTTCGCTCACTTGTTTCGTTCTGCTCTACTGCCTAGGGTCCGCGCTGGTAGCGATCGTATGGCGCCCGCTGAAACTATTGCATGTGGCGCAGCAGAGCGTGGCCGCCCTGCTCTTTGAATTGCGGATTCTCCCCCTGCTAGCCTCCGTGGTCATTACATTCGCTCTTGTTGTGCCGTCGTTCCAATTGCTGGAACCGCGATCAATCAACGAAGGCATGGGCGCAATGCCGCTCACCCTCGGTATTTGTGCTCTCCTGCTGATTGCCTATGGCTGCTTCCGTGTAATCACAGCCCAAATCATGTCCACCCGGGTGGTCAGCTGTTGGCTGGAGGGCGCGCGTCCTCTGACGGCCAATCCCGACTCCACTCTCACTTTTCAGTCTCGACGAGAAGCGCCGCCACTCACGTTGGTGGGTGTCCGTAGACCGAGAGTACTGGTTTCGGAATCGGCAATTGCCCTGTTAAGTCATGACGAACTTCAGATCGCGCTCAAACATGAACTTCAGCACATGAAATCCCGCGATAACTTGAAGAAGCTAATCTTCCGTTTTTGTCCCTTTCCCGGCATGGCCAAGCTGGAGAGTGCATGGTTGGAAGCGTCGGAACTCGCTGCCGATGACGCGGCTGTCTCGAATCAGTCCGATGCTGTTGATCTCGCCGCAGCTTTGGTCAAGCTTTCTCGCCTGGTCCCAGTTGAAGCTACGCCCGTCTGCAGCGTGAACTTCGTAACCGGTTCTCTCAGTCAGCGCGTGGCGCTTCTTCTTGCCTGGGATGAAGCGAGCAAAGCGCGGCGTGTGCGGGTTCGCACATGGTTCGTAGTTCCACTCGTGGTTGCCACGTCGTTGCTCGTGACCATCGCGTATGGCCCGGTGCTGGCGCTCACTCATGCAATCACGGAGTGGCTTGTCTCGTAACTCTTTCACCCCTTTTGTTTATTCGTTCGCAGGCTGAGGAAAGAGCACTTACTCGCGACTTATGATTACCTCGGCCACCTTCCCGGCGGGGACAGAGAGATGTCCCGTCAACTGATCCTTGTGCGCCTGGACCTCAACCACCTGCCCCTTGGCGGCGTGCGCCGGCAGAACGAAATTGCCCTTCTGATTGGTTACAGCTACATCGGAATAACCAGCGATCGAAACGCTTGCTCCAGCGATTGCCTTGAGGTCCTCATCCACCACGACCCCACGAAGCATCGCTGAGGTGTCGGCGACGAGTTGAATGGTGGCAGTTGGGTAATAATCCTGAGCCAGAACCAGCGTCGACTTACCATTCAGGAACTCATCCTTTACAGAAGCGACGAGTGTTACTTTGCCATCGGCGGGCTTAGTTTGCCGAGGAATATCGAGTTCCCATCCGCCGGCGACCATTTTCAGTTCTCCGCCAATCGAGGATTTCACCTGAGCAATATCGGCAGATGACTCGTCTGGCCGCACTACAAGAACCTGAACGTGATAAACACCGCGGGATCGGAGAAACGCAGACGCGGTGAACGGAGTAACTCCAAGAACGATGATTCCCGCGGCTGTCATCGCCGCCAGCAACGGCCTTTTTGCCCGAAGCAGAAGAGCGAAAGCCAACGCGGCAATGACCAACGCAAACGCAGCAATCGTCATGGGATGGCCGATGTGGCTGCCTATCTTTAAAACTAGAACTTGAAGTGGAGCTAGCTCCTCCATAAGTCAGTTCTCCTGCTTCTAAGTAGAACTCGCATGGCAGAGGAGTCGCAAGTTACCGGCGATAGGTCGGATCAAATGACGTAAGTGTGATTTGGTTTGATATTACATTCATGGAAAATCGTTACTAGCTGCTCAATGGTTTTCTCGCGGCTGCGACGCGCGCAATCCCTTGTAGATCGTTTGTAAGTCCAACGTCCAACCAGCCCTTCAATTGATGACGCACGGCTTCCGCAATTGTCCCGCTGATTTCAAATACCAGCCAACCCCCGGGTTTGAGTGCGGTTAGCGCCTGCGGAATGAGTCGCTCAATCACTTCCAACCCTGTCGGTCCTGCAAACACGGCATTTCCCGGCTCGAACTTGCGGACTTCGAGCTGCACTGAATCTTCTTCTGACTCACCAACGTAGGGAGGATTCGAAACCACGAAGTCAAACGAATCAGAAGAGAATCCATCCAGCAAATCGCCAAGCCGAAACTCGATGCGCGAAGAGAGTTCAAGCCGCGCCATATTGGCCTGAGCAACTTCGAGCGCAGGAGAAGAAATGTCAATAGCGTGGATCTGCGCAACAGGTAGCTCGGAAGCCAAAGCAAGGGCAATCGCCCCCGAACCAGTTCCCACATCGACGATGCGTAGCCGGTGTGGAGCGGACACACCCGCCCGCTGATTTTGCTCTTGCTTTTCTTTTGCCGTAGTCCGAGAGATCAGTTCCAGCACAGTCTCCACCAAATGCTCCGTCTCGGGACGAGGAATCAGCACCGCCGGAGACACAATAAGATCCAGCCCCCAGAATTCCTGATGCCCGGTGATGTATTGCGCGGGAACCCCTGAAGCGCGGCGAGCCAAGGCTTCGTCGTAGCGCTGTATTTCGTCGGGGGTGAGCTCTCGCTCCGGATGTGCGAAAAGATAAGCGCGGTTGCAACCCAGCGCGAACATGATAAGGAGCTCTGCGTTCATGCGGGGAGAAGGAACCCGTGCGGCAGTCAGCCGCTCGACCGCTGTGTTCAAGACCTGGCGAAGTTGCACGATTCTATTTCACCACGGAGAGAGAGAGCTGGTGGGTCGCCAACGACTAACAAGCATCGACTAACGACTGGCCTCACACCACCCCAGCCGTCTCCTGCTTCATCTTCTCCGCCTGATAGTGCGTGGTCAGCGCATCAATCACCGGCTGCAGCTTTCCATCCATCACCTGCTCAAGCTGGTGAATGGTAAAACCGATGCGATGATCCGTAAGCCGGTTTTGCGGGAAATTGTAAGTGCGAACTTTCTCAGAGCGATCGCCCGACCCGACCATCTGTTTACGTTCTTTCGCCAACGCGTCGGCTTGCTTCTGCATCTCGACTTCATAAAGCCGCGAGCGCAGCACGCGCATGCCTTTTTCGCGGTTCTTGATCTGCGATTTCTCATCCTGACAGCTCACAACCGTATTCGTCGGAATGTGAGTTATCCGAACCGCCGAGTAAGTCGTATTCACTGATTGTCCGCCCGGCCCGGAAGAGCAGAACGTATCGATGCGTAGATCTTTCGCTTCGATCTTAACGTCGACTTCTTCCGCTTCCGGCAGCACCGCAACTGTAATCGCCGAAGTATGCACGCGACCCTGTTGCTCAGTCGCCGGCACGCGCTGCACGCGATGCACTCCGCTCTCATACTTCATCCGTGAAAATACGCGGTCGCCTTCGATCAGCGCAATCACTTCCTTCAACCCGCCCACGCCCGACTCCGAAGTGGAGAGCACTTCCACCTTCCACTTTTGTGTCTCGGCATAGCGGTTGTACATGCGGAACACCTCCGCCACGAACAACGTCGCTTCGTCGCCGCCGGTCCCGGCGCGAATTTCGAGCACAACGTTCTTCTCGTCATTCGGATCCTTCGGCAGCAGTAGTACCTTGAGCTCTTCTTCGACCGTGATGATGCGCGCGTCGAGCTTCGCCAATTCTTCCTCGGCATAAGCCCGCATGTCGGGATCCTTTTCGTCGGCAAGAACAGCCCGACTCTCCGCGATCCCGCGCTTCAGGTCTTTGTACTCGCGATACTTCTCGACTATTTCTGCAACTTCGCTGTGCGCCTTGGCGGTCTTCTGGTACTTCGCCGAGTCGTTCGTGATCTCTGGCGACAACAGCGCCTGAGTCAGCTCTTCGTAGCGAGTTTCGATTTGGTCCAAGCGTTCAAACATGATTTTCATCCGTCGAGACGGGGTCTTGTCCGTCTCACTCTATGGCAGGAGATGCGGAAATCTGCGCTCCTACTCCGATTGCCTTAAATGATTTTAGGTGGGATGAGAAAGAAAACAAGAGTTCGCGGCGGGCACCGCTAGGCAATCACCAATTCGCCGCCGCGCTGTTTCTCCAGCGCCATCGCAGCATCCAGCGCAACGATCGCACATTCTACTTCGCGATCATCGGGAGGCTGCGTAGTAATCCGCTGCAGCCACAACCCGGGAGCAGTCATCAGCGCGAACAGCGAAGCGCCCGACCTTGCCGAAGAACTCTTATCCGACAAACGATTGACGGCAAAACGCTTCGCAGCAAAGCGAATAATCTCGTAAGAAACGCCGGCAATCACAGGCAACAGAATAATGCGCTCCGAAAACCGCGCCCAGAAGGTCGTTACCGGGATGAACATATAGACGACCATTGAAATGATCATGACCGTCATCAGAAAGCTCGTCCCGCAGCGCGGATGATACGTCGAATACTTCTGCACCGAAGCAGTGTCGAGCGGATCGCCATTCTCAAACGCAAACACTGTTTTGTGCTCGGCTCCGTGGTATTCGTACACGCGCCGAATATCCTTCCACAGCGAAACGCCCCACACAAAGAGCAGAAACATCGCGATCCGGATCAGTCCATCAACCAGGTTAAACAGGAACTGCTGCCCGAAAACCGGATTCACTTTTTTCAGCTCCGTCGTAGCCAACAGCGGCACAAACTTATACATGAAGATAAAAAAGGCGACGGAGAAGACCATATTCACTCCCGCCACCCAGCCGCTGATCTCAAACTTCTTTCCCTGATCCTTGTTGGAACTCTTATCTGCAGAATCGCTTCCGGAAATCTCCTCAAGCGCCGCATTCGCCGAAAACTTCAGCGCGCGGAATCCCAGCGTCATCGCGTATCCCAATGTCATGACTCCGCGCACCACCGGCCAACCCATCCATTTATGCTGCTCGGAAGGCCGCTCCAGCGGCTCGCTATGTGTAACAATCTCGCCCGACGGCTTGCGCACGGCGATACCCCAGGCATGTGGCGAACGCATCATTACGCCCTCTAGCACAGCCTGCCCGCCGACGAGGGTTTCCTCGCCGCTCTCTAGAGCCGGAAGCAGTTGCACCGCTGCCAAAAAACGCAAGATTTGCCGCAAACGCCGCATATTCATTGGATGTTATTTCGAGAGGGGACGACTCGAAGGTCTAGACTACCACAAAGCGCAAGCGTTTCGAGCAGGGCGACGTCGTCAGGAGTGACCGCATTTCTTTACGGGTCAATAGCTTGAACAGAATTACATTCCCGTAATCTGGGCGCCAAGAACCGGGGCAATCGCTGGGATTTCTCGTAGAATCCAATGGACGATGTTGCCCTTCGCCCAGACTTGCGACGCAATCGCCGCAACAACGAAGAAGTTGGAGAAGACAGCGCTGGTCGCAGCTTATTTGCGATCCTCATTACGAGCGATGCCGTTGAGCGAGACCGCGACCGCTGTTATTTTTCTTTCCGGGCGTCCCTTCCCGGCATACGAAGAAGCGACTCTGCAGGTGGGTGGAGCGATTCTCTGGCGCGTAATCAGCGAACTCTCGGGAAAATCCGAACCCGAATTGACTGAGATTTATCGCAGACATGGCGATGCCGGATCGGTTGCAGCCGAGGCGCTACCCGAAAGATCGGAATCTGGCCTCATGCTCGCCGAAGTGCAGCGTGCGTTTTATGACATCACCCAGGCTCGTGGGCCAGCCGCCAAAGCCACGCTGCTGCGCCAGCTTCTTGAGCGAGCCACCCCTCTCGAAGCCAAATACATTGTGAAAGTCATCAGCGGAGACCTGCGCATCGGCCTCAAAGAGAGTCTCGTCGAAGAGGCCATTGCGCGAGCTTTCGAAGCGCCGCTCGATCAGGTCAAACGCGCCAACATGCTCCTCGGCGATATTGGAGAAACTCTGCGCCTCGCCTCTGCAGGAAAACTGGCTGATGCGCATCTGCGCCTGTTTCATCCCATCGACTTCATGCTCGCGAGTCCCACCGACTCTTCCGAAGAAGCTCTCGGTTATTTTCAAAATGCATCGGTTGAAGACAAGTACGACGGAATCCGGGCCCAGGCCCACATCAGCCAGGGAGAAGTCCGCATCTTTTCGCGTACCCGCGACGAAATTACCGAATCGTTCCCGGAATTGCCGCCGGCACTCGCCGAACTGCCCCGGGACGCGATCCTGGACGGCGAAATCGTAGCCTGGAAATCGGCCTGGAAATCAGCCCGGAACTCAGGTGACGCGGATGTTTCAGCGCGAGCCTTGCCCTTCAGCACACTCCAACAGCGCCTAGGTCGAAAAAAAGTCAGCGCCAAACTAATGCTCGACGTTCCCGTCGCCTATCTCGTTTTCGATGTTCTCTATGCGGACGGCGAGCTTCTCCTCGATCGTCCACTTCGTGAGCGCGCTCGAATTCTCGACCGTCTACTCAACGATCTTATTGCCGCACCTCGCGCTGCAATCCCTAGCGAAATCGAGTCGCAGTCGAGCCTTCGTTTTGAACCTACAGAAAAAGATTCAGACGAACATTTCTTAGTCCCAGTGCTCCGCGCCCCGGTAACGACGGCCAGTTCAGCGGACGATCTTGAAGTCCTCTTCACGGCTGCGCGCAATCGAGGCAATGAGGGCCTGATGATCAAAGATCTCGACTCTCTTTACACTCCAGGCCGCCGCGGCAAATCGTGGCTCAAGATGAAACGAGAACTTGCGACGCTCGACGTAGTCGTAACCGCGGTCGAATACGGACACGGCAAGCGCATCGGCGTGCTCAGCGATTACACGTTTGCGGTGTGGGATGGAGATCGTCTGGTGAATATCGGCAAAGCGTACTCGGGACTGACCGATGCTGAGATCGCGGAAATGACGCAGTGGTTCCTCGCCCACAAGATCAACGAACAAGGATTAAGACTGGAAGTCGAACCCAAAATTGTTCTGGAAGTCGCTTTCAACAACATGATGCGCTCAACGCGTCATGACAGTGGTTACGCCTTGCGTTTTCCGCGCATTATCCGTCTGCGTCCGGACAAACGCCCCGACGATGCCGATAACATCGAGACCGTAAAAGAAATTTACGAGCAGCAACATTCGGCCTGAATGTTGATGAAGTGGCTGGGCAAGTGTTCGCTAACGACGAACGACTAGCGACCAACAACTAACGACCAACACCTAACGACCGCTCAGACTCAGCGAGCGTGATCATGCCGGGAATGATCGTGGTGAGAATGATCGTGCTCGTCGTGTTCTTCTTCCTGCACCGCGATCACACAACTATGCGCCGTCTCGCACACCTCGTGTTCTAACTGGATCGTCGTGTGATGAATGCCAAACCCGCGCCCAAGCTTCTCGTTGATCTCGCGCAGAATCGTGTCGCTCTCCGAAGTCGCCATATCCGCGATCTTTACATGCGCGGAGAGCGCGTGATTTTCCGACCCGATGCTCCACAGATGGAGATCGTGTACGTCGCTCACGCCCGCGATCATCCGCATCGTTGACTCCACCGCTTCCAGGCTCATCCCGCGCGGAGTTCCCTCCAGCAAAATATTTAACGTCTCGCGTACGATCCCAAAACTTGACCACAAGATCAGCAGGCCGATGGCAAGTGACAGTCCCGAGTCGATCCAATATTGTCCTGTCCACAGGATCGCAAAACCACCAACGATCACGGCTGCGGTTGAAAGGGTATCGCCGACCTGATGCAGCAGCACGCTGCGGACATTTACATCCCGCCCCGAACGCCATAGCAGTAACGCAATCGCGCCGTTCATTACTACGCCGCCCGCTGCGACCCAAATCATCACCCGCGCGCCGACCCGCTCAGGATGCTGAATGCGCTGGAACGCCTCGTAGAAAATGAAAAACGAAACGACAACCAGCGAAAGCGCATTCACCAGCGCAACCAGCACTCCCGCGCGTCGATATCCGTAGGTCTTAGTGGCACTCGGTGGACGCCCTTCCAAAAAAACCGCGACCAGCGACAACAAGAGGGCAAGAAAGTCGGACAGATTATGTCCCGCCTCGGAGAGCAGCGCCAACGAATGCGCGCGGATGCCGGCCACCACCAGCAGGACGACATACAGCATCGTGACGGCCAGTGAAATGCGCAGTACCCGTCCCGTCCCATGATGATGTCCGTGTTCCGCGTGCGAATGCATGTTACTAGGATAGCGCAAGGGCGCACCGCGTTGCTCGTGTGCCCCGCCAGCGTGCCTATGCCAGAAAACCCGTTGGCTGGGTCAAGGTGGCGCAGACCCCATCTCACGCGCTATCCTTCTCACCGCACCGTTCAGACGAAAAATAGGAGAAGGAATATGAAGAAATCTCTAGCAATCCCAGCCTTATTGTTATTAGCCGTATCCGCCATCGCACAAACCATGCCTGCCCCGGTGAAGAACCCCGTTAGCAGCGCGCTGAGGGACATTCTGCCGAATCGGCAGAGAAATACCATTGCAGCCGTCGAAGCCATGCCCGGCGACAAATTCAGCTACAAACCGAGCGACGGCCAGATGACGTTCGGCCATCTTGTCGTTCACATGATCGAATCGAATAACCTGTTCTGCAGCAAGGCGACCGCCGTCCCCGCTCCCAAGGTCGAGGAGGTAAAAGACACGGATTCGAAAGACAAGCTCGTGACCGCGTTCAAGGCCTCTTTCGATTTCTGCTCCGATACGCTGGCGAAGATGGACGATTCTAAGTTGGGCGAGACCACAGAAGGTTTCGGCGGGAAGCAGGTTACGCGCGCATGGTTCAGCCTGGTTCTCGCCAGCAGTTGGGCCGACCACTATGCCGAAGCCTCAATGTATCTCCGTCAGAACGGAATACTACCGCCGACCGCTAAAAAATAGATGTAGATGTGGCATGTGATTCGGCTTGTGTGGGGACGGGCGTCTCGCCCGTCCAAGCCGATGGAAGCTCGGCTCCCATGTGCAACGCAAAACATCTCACTGGATAGAATGAATAGCGCTAACCTAGCTAAACCAAGTTTTCTAACTCCTTTTCCCCAATCACGCTCACTCCCAATTCCCGAGCCTTGTCCAGCTTCGACCCCGCGTCGCTACCAGCCACAACATAATCAGTTTTCTTGCTCACGGAGCCCGAAACGCGGCCACCTGCATCTTCGATCATCTTTTTCGCTTCGTCCCGCGTGTGGCGCTCCAGCGTCCCCGTTAGAACAAAAGTCTTTCCCACCAGCTTGGTGCCTTTTTCTTTTTTCTGTCCGGTGAATGTCAGTCCGGCCTTGCGCAGATCGCTCACAAGTTTACGATTATGCTCATCGGCAAAAAATTCCACGATGCTCTCCGCGATCCGCGGCCCCACTTCGTTTACTTCCTCCAGTTCCTCGGCACTCGCGTTCATGATCGCGTCCAGCGATCCAAAGTGCTCCGCCAGAAACTGTGCCGTGCGCTCGCCCACCATCCTTATTCCAAGGCCGTAAATCACGCGCTCGAGCGGAAGTTTTTTCGACGCCTCAATTTCCGCCAGCACGTTATCCGCGGATTTTTCGCCCATGCGCTCAAGCTTGAGCAGATCTTCTTTCGTTAGCTTGTAGAGATCGGCAACATTCTTGACTAGGCCGCGTTCGGTAAGCTGATTCACCAGCGCCTCGCCGAGCCCGTCAATATTCATCACGTGACGCGAAGCAAAATGCAGAATCGTCCCCTGCAACTTCGCCGCACAATTCGCATTCACGCAGCGATGATCGGCCTCGTCGGGCGTTCGCACCACATTCCCACCACACACCGGACAATGCTCCGGCATTTCAAAAGTCTTATGCCCACGCGGATGCTCCTTATCTTCGACTACCTTCACAACCTTAGGTATCACATCGCCGCCTCGTTCCACCTCAACCCAGTCGCCAATCTTCACACCCAGTTGCTCGATGAAATCCATGTTATGCAGCGTGGCCCGCGAAACCGTCGTGCCACCAATGGGAACCGGCTTCAGCCATGCCACTGGAGTTAGCTTGCCGGTGCGCCCGACCTGCGGAACAATATTCTCGATCTGCGTAACTGCTCCGCGAGCTGCGTATTTATAAGCAATTGCCCATCGCGGAGCTTTGCCAGTGAATCCCAGCTCCCGCTGCCAAGCCGTGCGATCCACCTTGATAACGATGCCGTCAATTTCATAAGGCAGAGATTCGCGCTTCGCCTCCCAGCTCTGAATAAACTTCCAGACCTCGTCGAGATTTTTCGCCAGCTTGCGATTCGGATTCACCTTGAAGCCTGCCGCCTCGAGCGCATCCATCGTCTTGGATTGACGGTCGAAAAAAGTTTGCCCGTCGTTCAACAGCATGTAGGCAAAATAATCCATACGACGCTGCGCTGTTATGGACGGTTCAAGTTGCCTCACCGTCCCCGCCGTAAAATTGCGCGGATTGGCGAATACTGCTAATCCCTGTTTTTCGCGCTCCTCATTCAATGTGCGGAAGGCTGCCAGCGGCATCAGCATTTCGCCGCGCGTTTCGAAATCGGCTGGTATCCCGGCCTTCTTCAACTTGTCCTTCGAAATCGATAGTGGGATGGAACGCACCGTCCGCACGTTCGCCGTCACGTCCTCGCCGATGCTGCCATCGCCTCGTGTGATGCCGTGTCCGAGGCGCCCGTCTTTATAGACAAGCGCCAGCGACATGCCATCCAGTTTCAACTCGCACATGTATTCGAGATCGGTGCGCCCGCTCAACTCGTGCACCCGCCGCTCCCAGTCGCGCAGCTCCTCTTCGCTGTAAGCGTTGTCGAGCGAGAGCATCGGAGAGGAGTGCTTCGCCTTGACAAATCCTTCACGCGGCTTCCCGCCCACGCGCTGCGTAGGCGAGTCAGGCGTGATGAATTGCGGATGCTCCGCCTCAAGCTTCTTCAACTCGTTCATCAACTTGTCGAACTCAGCATCCGAAATTTCCGGATCGTCCAGCACGTAATAGCGGTACTCATGGTGCCGGATCTTTTCGCGGAGAGCCTCTATTCTCTTATCCATGGCGGGAGTGGACATGACTGGGAAATTATAGGGGAGTTCTAAACTGATTTTTCTGAGAATTGAACTGGGAGCCCAGAACTCGCAGCGGCAACAACCTATTGTCTTTTCACATTCCGAATCCGTTGCCGTCCCAGCGCGATCCGGCCCACGCTCGACGGTGGTTTTGGCATCCCGTCCAGCAACTCTTTCAGTACGACCGCGTTGTTATATTCCTCATTGCGCGACGCATACAAAAGCGTGACGCGCCGCTTGCCCTCCGCCAGATGGTGCAGTTTCTCTACACCAGCGGAAGCCTTCTCGCTCACCAGCTCCTTGAGATAGCGCCTACGAAACATACGCCAACCCTCGGGATTCGCGTGGAACCACTGCCGAAGCTCATTGGAAGGCGCCAGCTCGCGCAGCCACAGCTTGACTGCCGCATCCTCTTTCGCCAGTCCGCGGGGCCATAAACGATCGACCAGCACGCGCAATCCGTCCAACCGGGAAGCAGCCTCGTAAACGCGTTTGACCACAACGTCCATCTCATCCGTATTATCCTACTTCTACCTCATCCTATGGAATTCTTGGACCCGACTTCGCGCCTTAGCCTCTCCGTCGCGAGTTTTGTGCCTATCGCTGTCGTTGCCCTCGCGTTTCTATTGCTATCCGGTTGCGACGTCGAGCGCCGAAAATCCAACGCCGAGCTCGGCCTCAACCCGCAACAGGTCGCCGGCAGAAAACTCTATGACAACTATTGCGACCGATGTCACGAAGCCTATTCGTCGCGCGGCAAAAAAGGTCCGAGTCTCCAAGGCATATTTAAGCGGCAATACCTGTCGGTGAGTGGATTACCCGCCAACGACGATCGCGTCGCTGACATCGTCAAGAATGGTCGCGCCAAGATGGAAGGCTTCAGCCAGGTCATGACCGATCAGGAGGTTAAAGACCTGCTGGCCTACCTGCACACGCTATAGCTCATGAGTCGAGCTATGGCATAATCGCCCCCAGTGCCTACCACCAGCAAATCCGCGCTTTTTCAAAAACTGCCTTCGACGGATGAAATGCTCCGCCAGTCGGAGATCCGGGTGCTGATCGAGCGCGAGGGCCATACGGCGGTCGCCGAAAGTATCCGCGTCGTGCTGGCGCACGTGCGCGAGGAAGTTGGCAGTGGTCGGTTGGACGAGAAGTCGCTGGATCTTGCTCTCGGTGGCCTGCCCGCAGCAGTCGAACGTCAACTTCTCCAGTCGCTGAGTTATTCGCTGCAGCCGCTCGTCAACGCCACCGGCGTAATCCTCCACACCAATCTTGGACGCGCCCCGCTCGCGGCGGCAGCATTCGATCACATCCGGGCCACAGCAGGCACTTACTCAAATCTCGAATTTGACCTCTCAACCGGCGAACGTGGCAAGCGCGACATCCATGTGGATCGCCTGTTCCAAAAGCTTTTGGCCAATGATCGTGTGGAGACGGGGCTGGGCCGCGCATCCGAGAGCCGCTCGCCGACAATCGCCATTTCAACCATAGTCGTTAATAACAACGCCGCCGCAGTTCTGCTGACGTTGAACTCGCTGGCCGAAGGTGGCGAAGTCATCGTCTCTCGCGGAGAACTCGTCGAAATCGGCGGCTCGTTCCGCATTCCCGACGTGATGTCGAAGTCGAATGCAACGCTGCGCGAAGTCGGCACGACTAACCGCACGCGCATCGCCGATTACGAAAATGCCATCAACGACCGCACACGCCTCTTGCTCCGCGTGCATCGTTCGAACTTCGAAATCACTGGTTTTACCGAACAACCTGAGATCGACGAACTGGTCGCGCTCGCCCGCCGCCGCAAACTTCCTCTGGTGGAAGACCTGGGCAGCGGCGCACTATTCGATCTGCGGTCCGTCGGAATCGTCGGCGAGCCCGGCTTGCTCGATAGCCTGCGTGCCGGAGTTGATGTAGTCACCTACAGCGGGGACAAACTTCTAGGCGGTCCACAGTCAGGGTTGATCAGCGGTCGCACCGATCTAATCAAGCGCATGCGTTCGAATTCGCTGTTCCGCGCTCTGCGCGTCGACAAGCTGACCTATGCCGCACTCGAATCCACGCTGCTCGCCTACGTCAAACGCGATCATGACGCCGTGCCGGTGCTGCGCATGATGCGCTTATCCAAAGAAGAGATCACGCGACGCGCTGAAAAGATCGTCGCCACCGTTGAACCTGCGCAACTCAAGCATCTCAAGCTGGAACTCTTCGACGGTGAGTCTGTAATCGGCGGCGGCGCAGCTCCATCCGCCATCTTGCCCACGCGCCTTGTCGCGCTCACTCATGCCGATCTCAGCGCTGACGAACTGAGCGCCCGTCTCCGTTCCAGCACTCCACCGATAATCGCCCGCGTCGAAGAGGGTCGCGTTTTATTCGACCTGCGGACCGTTTTTCCAGAACAGGATGCAAATCTGGCCAATGCACTAGCATCTCTGACTTGAGATCTGCTTTCCGTGGCAACCCTCTACACCATCGGACATTCCACTCGCACCCTCGATGAACTCGTGTCGGCGCTGGAGGCACATGACATCGAGACGCTCATGGATATCCGCGCCTTCCCCATGTCGCGGCGTCTGCCGCACTTCAATCGCGAGTCGTTGGAGCGTGCGCTGGCCGAGCAAGGTGTTCACTATATCTGGATGAAAGCCCTGGGCGGATACCGCAAAGCAACGCGAAAAGACTCTCCACACACCGCGTTGCGAAATGCGAGCTTTCGCAACTATGCCGACTACACGCTGACTCCCGACTTCGAGAAGGCGATGGCCGAACTTATCGAAATTGCGACAGCCTCGCGAACCGCATATATGTGCGCCGAACGCGTTTACTTCCACTGTCATCGCATGATCGTCTCGGATTGGCTTGTGGCACATGGCCACGAAGTTCTTCACATTGATGCGGAGGGTCCCACGCGACCGCACCAACTCCTCGCCGAGGCTCGCTTGATCGATGGGCAGATGATCTACCGTGGCGACAACCTTTTCTGAAATTGTCTCGTCGATCAATTGCCAATTACAAATTACCGATCCACAATATTCCTATGATCATTGGTACCGGAATCGATATCGCCGAAGTCCCGCGCATTCGCGAAAGCATTGAGCGCTTCGGCGAGCGCTTTCTTCATCGCATTTTCACCGACGGCGAAATTAGCTATTGCGAACGAAAAGCCGGACGCTTCGAAAGTTATGCTGCGCGCTTCGCAGCCAAAGAAGCTGGGATGAAGGCGCTGGGCACAGGTTGGAGTCGCGGTGTCCACTGGCGCGATATCGAAGTGGTGCGCCCGAAAGGGCAGCGTCCGACCATTCAATTTCACGGTGGGGCCGCAGCCATCGCCGCCAAGCTCGGCACGAAAAATATCGCGCTCTCGCTTACACATACATCCGAGCAAGCTCTGGCCCACGTCATTCTAGAGAACTAATAGATAGCCATCAGCTCTTAGCGGCCGGCCTAACAGCCTCTAGGGAAGCCTCTACTAACTCGCTCATTCAAAATAGCTTTTTCCATCTCCGCAACATGCGCGCGGAACTCGGGTTTATATGGGCGAAAGGTAATAAAGGCCGAGTTACCTGCTTGGGCCAAATAGCAAGATTACGAAAGGCAATCAAAATGAAAAATTCCATTTCTAGGTTGGTATCAGCTGTCGTATTAGGAGCATTGATGCTGTTGCTCTCGGTCCTGTCGCTCTCGACGACATCCTCCGCGCAAATTGGCATTGGGATTTCAGTCCGCATCGGTCCGCCCGCGCTGCCGGTATACGCGCAGCCCGTTGCTCCTGGCCCCGGCTATCTCTGGACCCCAGGTTATTGGGGATGGAATGAAGATGGCGGATACTACTGGGTTCCCGGCACATGGGTGGTTGCGCCAGTAGGTATGCTTTGGACTCCCGGCTACTGGGGATTTGCAGGCGGCCTCTATGGCTGGCACCCTGGCTATTGGGGACCGCATGTAGGCTTCTACGGCGGCATTAACTATGGCTTCGGATACACGGGCGTAGGTTTCGCCGGCGGCGAGTGGAGAGGCGGCGCCTTCTTCTACAACCGCGCGGTGATGAACGTGGGCGTTGGCTTTACCAACGTCTACAGCCGCACCGTAATCGTCAACAATGTGCATACAAGCTTCAACGGCCCGGGCGGCATCGTCGCGCGGCCAACTCCGCAAGAAGAAGCATACGGGCGTGAACGACACGTGGCGGCGTTATCAACGCAAGTCGAACACGAGCGCGCCGCCAGCCAAAACCGTGCGTTATTCGCATCCGAGAATCACGGTCGGCCAGCAATGGCAGCCACCAGCCGTCCAGGCGATTTCTCGGGCCACAATGAAGCGGCCAGAAACGATGTGGCTAGAAATGAAGCCCACGATCGCGACGTGGCTCGGTCTGAAAATCGTGACGCTGGAAAACCCAGCAAGCAGGAAAGGCAGGCTCAGAAGAGACAGGCAAAAGAAGAGAAGCACAATGATCGCTAGGGAAGACCGGTCGGAGCGGTCGCTAGCCAAACTCGGCTAGGAACGCAAAGACTGGCCGTTCGCAACAAAAGCCTCCCACTTCTCCGCCGCTTACGCGAGGAAGTGGGAGCCTCCGTTTTGCCCCACAAAAGTCCTACCCCTGTCCGTATAACCGCTGTTAGACCCTGAAAATTTGGTGGCATTTGTTATGATGTTCTGTCGTTTACGGACCACCTTGCCTAGTCAGAAGCAGCTCAAATGGTCGCAGCTCCGCGTAGGACTCACCGTCCTGTTCGCAAGTGTCACGCTCATGGTCCTGATTTTCGTCATGAGTGGCACGGGCGGATGGTTTACCCGCAAGATCACACTGCGCTCGTACTTTGATGATGCCGGCGGCTTGCGTGAAGGCGCACCCGTCCGATTAGCCGGTGTGGACATCGGCAACGTGACGGCAGTGCGCATCATGAGCAGCAAGCCGACTACGCCAGTTGAAGTCACGATGAAAGTCAACACTAAGTACTCATCGTATCTGCGAAAAGATTCGGTTACTTTGATGAGCACCGCCGGAGTCTTGGGCGAAACCTTTGTGAACATCGATAGTGCGCAAGCAAAGGGTCCAGAAGCTACCGATGGAGACACACTGCCAGCCCGCGATCAGCCCGATATCCAGGATGTGGTGCGGGCCAGCCAGGGAACGCTACAAAACATGGACGCGCTGCTGAAACGCGTAGATCGCATTGTGGCGTTTATCGAAAGTGGCCAGGGATCGATCGGCAAAGTAATTTACAGTCCCGCGTTATACGACCAACTTAACGCCACGGTGGTTGAATTCAAGGGCTTGGTCGATGATATTCAGAGCGGAAAAGGCTCGCTCGGCCCGTTATTTACCAGCGATGAAGCCTACAAGAAAGCGATCGCTGCGATCGACAAACTGAACGTGATTGTAGATGAGCTACAGGAAGGCAAAGGCACTGCCGGCAAGCTGCTGAAAGATCCCGTACTGTTTGACAACGCGAATAAGACGATCGCAAATGTCCGCCAGTTAACTGACGACATCAACGCGGGCAAGGGTGCGATTGGCAAAATGACGCACGATCAGGAGTTCGCCGACAAGCTCCAGGCCACCATCAGCAATCTGGCTGCACTCACCGATCGTCTGGCAAAGGGCGAAGGTACTGCGGGAATGCTGTTTAAAGATCCTGCGCTCTACAACAACAGCAATCAGATGCTGGTGGAGACACGGGAACTGGTGAAGTCGATTCGTGAAAACCCCAAGAAATATCTGACGTTCAAGGTAAAAGTTTTCTGATTTAGAGCGGTCGCTAGTCGTCGGTCGTTCGTCATTCGCGACCACAGTATCGAAATTGCTTTGCCAACGGACTAAAGACCATCGACCAACGACCAACGACCGGCAGCTAACGACTGCCGTTGCCGTTCGTCCAATACCGCGGTTCAGTGTGCCCTTCGCCCCGGCCACTGCTTGTTCCATCTCTTGATTCGAGGATCTAATGCGCAATTTCTTGATGGTATTGATCGTCTGCATTTTGCTCACGCCCCCGTTGTTTTCGCAGACTCAGCCCGATGCAGCGAAGCCGTCTGGCGATGTGCGTTTCTCCGTCGACCTGCTCGACAAGAGCATCGATCCCTGCAACGACTTTTACGCCTACGCATGCAGTAAGTGGTCGGCCAAGAATCCGATTCCCTCCGACCGCCCGTCTTGGGGCCGCTTCGACGAATTGCAGCAGCGTGGTCAATTTGTTGTGCGTGACATTCTCGAAAAAGCGGCAGTTGACCGTCCCGGCCGCAGCGTAAACGAGCAGAAGATCGGTGATTTCTACGCCAGTTGCATGGACGAATCTGCCATCGAAAAAGCTGGCACCAAGCCGCTGCAGCCGGATTTCGACAACATCGCGGCAATCAAGTCGAAAGGAGATCTGACGAATGAGATTATCCGCCTCCATCGCGAAGGCACCGATGTCCTGTTTGGATTCGATTCCGGCTCAGACTTCAAGAACGCCAGCCAGATCATTGCCCAAGTAGACCAGGGCGGACTGGGCATGCCCGACCGCGATTACTATTTCAAGGACGATCCGAAATCAGTCGAGTTGCGCAAGAAATATGTCGAGCATGTAACTAGGATGTTTGTGCTGTTGGGCGATGACGAAAGCAAAGCTGCAGCCGAAGCCAAAGTCGTCATGGACATCGAAACCGGGCTAGCCAAAGGCGCTCTCGACCAGACTAGCCGCCGCGATCCGCAGAAGACCTATCACAAGATGACCGATCAGGAACTGGCCGTTCTGAGCCCATCGTTTAATTGGACTGTGTATTTCGAGGGCGTTGGTGCACCACATTTCGATTCGCTCAATGTGGTCGAGCCCGATTTTATCAAGAACATGCAGGAAGTAATCGGCGCGCATTCATTGGAAGAGTGGAAGACATACATGCGCTGGCATGCGTTGCATTCGAACGCCGCAATTCTGCCAACAGCGTTCGTGAACGAAAACTTCAATTTCTTCGGCAAGACGATGCAAGGCACCAAGGAGTTGCGTCCGCGCTGGAAGCGCTGCGTGAGCTATGCGAACAATGACGTCGGCGAGTTAATAGGCCAGATTTACGTCCAGCAGACTTTCGGCGCTGAAGGCAAAGAACGCACTCTGGCAATGGTCAAAGCTCTCGAAAAAGCATTAGGCGAAGACATCAAGAGCTTGCCATGGATGGGCGCGGATACCAAGGCGCAGGCTCTGGTGAAATTGCAGTTAATCACCAACCGGATCGGCTATCCCGATAAATGGCGCGATTACTCATCTCTCCAAATCGTGCGCGGCGATGCTCTGGGCAACTCGAAACGCGCCAATCAAAGCGACTTGAAATACAGATTGGACAAGATTGGCACGCCGCTCGACAAAAGGGATTGGCCGTATCCGCCGATGACCGTGAACGCGACCTATGATCCGACTCAAAATAACATCACCTTCCCTGCCGGAATTCTGCAGCCCCCGTTCTACGACAATCAAGCCGATGATGCCATGAACTTTGGCGGAATCGGCGCCGTGATTGGCCACGAACTCACCCATGGCTTTGATGACCAAGGCAGCCAATTTGACGGCGACGGCAATCTCCGTGACTGGTGGACGGCGAGCGACAAGAAACAATTCGAAGAACGAACCGATTGCATCAAGAACCAATACGGAAACTTTGTAGCAGTTGACGACCTGAAGCTGAATGGCAAACTCACCCTCGGCGAAAACACCGCCGACAATGGCGGCCTGCGCATCGCCTACATGGCCCTCCTTAGCACCTTCGCCGGCAAAGAGCCCGCGCCCATCGACGGTCTCACCGCTGAGCAGCGTTTTTTTCTGGGATGGGCCAATGTCTGGTGTGACAATCAAACCGATGCCTTCACACGCATGTTAGCAACTATCGATCCCCACTCGCCATCGAGGTACAGGGTCAACGGATCGCTGTCCAACATGCCCGAGTTTCGAGAGGCCTACCATTGCGCTGCGACAGCGCCAATGGTGAATCAGAACGCCTGTAGGGTTTGGTAAGGGGAAGAGCGCAGAGAGAAGAATAAGGTGCCCCATCCTCGCCTACTTTGCCAAGGGCCGGATTCCACCGAAGCATGCAGTTAAAAAGTTTGTCTTAGGTGGAATCGATGCCAGAGCTTTGACGATCTGCCCTTAGCCAGCTACTGCGCTGCCACGTCCGCCTGCTCATGCGCATGATAACTCGACCGCACCAGCGGTCCCGACTCAACGTGCTTGAATCCAAATTTCAGCGCTTCTTCCTTTAGCGACACAAATTCCGCAGGAGTGTAGTAGCGCGTCATCGGAAGATGATCTTTTGAAGGACGCAGATACTGCCCGATCGTCAGAATATCGACGCCGCACTCGCCCAAATCGCGGAAGACTTCAATCAGCTCGGCAGTCTCCTCGCCAATGCCAACCATTACGCCGCTCTTGGTTACCGTAGCCGGATCCCACTTCTTGGCATTCTCCAGCAGATCAAGCGTACGCTTGTAGCGCGCACCGGAGCGCACCGCGCGGTACAGCCGCGGCACCGTTTCAGTATTGTGATTGAGCACGTTGGGCTTCGCGTCCAGCACAATACGCAAAGGTTCTTCCAATCCCTGAAAGTCGGGAATCAGGACTTCGACCCGGCACTCGGGCACCAGTTCACGAATCTGCCGGATCGTCTCCGCAAAAATCCTCGCGCCGCCAACGTTATCGTCATCGCGATTCACGCTGGTGACGACCGCATGACGCAAGCCAAGCGTAGCAACCGCCTCCGCCACCCGTCGCGGCTCATCCCAGTCAATTGCTTCGGGACGCCCCTTCGGTACGGCGCAGAATCCGCAGCGCCGCGTGCAGATATCGCCCAGCAACATGAAGGTCGCAGTGTGATGGTCCCAGCACTCGCCAATATTAGGGCACTGTGCCGACTCGCAAACCGTATGCAGTCCCAGCCCGCGCGCCAGCTTCTTCAAGTTATGAAAGTTATCGCCCACCGGAGCCCGAGCCTTGAGCCAGGAAGGCTTGGGGCTTGGAACCTTGGGGCCAAGCTCAATCTGGATGAGTTGCACGGTCTGTGAAGATGCGGACATAGCTAACTCTCATTTTAGCAGTTGGGTAGGCGCAAGCCCTAAATCAGGCGCGATCAAGCATTTGATTCAGCCGTCGCTTAGCATCCGGCCACTCCGACGCCACAATAGAAAAGCGCGCCGAGTCGCGAGCAATAAAGTCAGATGCCATTCGGTGGGATCGTAGAATCCCTTCAAACTTCCCGCCAATGCGTTCGATCGCAGCTCGCGAACGCTCATTGCGAGCGTCCGTGTGTAAGCAAACTCGAAGCATCTGCCAAGTCTCGAAGGCATGCGTCAGCATGAGGAGCTTGGCTTCGGTGTTAGCTGCGGTTCGGATTGCCGAGCGCGTCAGCCACGTGTACCCGATCTCACAGACATCGGAAAATTCCCGGCCGTGCCGCGGATGGCCCTGTGGCCAAGCCCATCGTTCCAGATCAAAAAATCGCGTAGACCCAATCACCACACCATCCCCAATCCGGACGGTAGCAAACGCCATCGCAGTGCCAGCGTCTCGCCAAGCCAAAGCAGTATCGATGTAGCGGATCACTTCAGCCTCGCCTTGCGGCACCGAACTCCACTGATAGAGCGAGCGATCCACCGCCGCAGCGGTCACCAAGCCATCAACATGTCGATGGTCAAGCAGTTCGAGGCGGATGTATTTTCCAGGTAACACCAGGCTAGCGGTTTCCACATCGTCAGTATGCAATGAGTGCCGGTACACCTGCAACGCAGCTATGATCCTGACGCCGCTGCCGCTAACATCAGTGCTGGAACTCACTCAGAGTCGGGTTGGTGTCCGAGGTGCTCGCGGGCAGGAATACGAATTGCGTAGTGGAGATCACGTAGAGAATTCCCACTTGCGCCCCGCTCTGGCTTACGACCACCCGTCCGTTGGACGAAACGGTGTAAGTGTCCGTGATGTTGTTTGTAGATGTTCCCCCACTGCCGTTTTGATTCAACGTTCCTGTGAGAGCGCCAGCTCCATTAGCCTGTAGGTCGCCAACGTTCTGGCTCACACTTGCATCGACCGGCTGTAAACTTCCACCCAGATAAGCCCCAGTCAGCGAGGAATTGGTGAAATTACTCCCCGACTGCGGTTCCATCATTCCGAAGTCGACCGCCAGGGGATTGGTCCCAACTACAAAAGCCCGGTTCGGGGAAATTAGATAGAAGATCGGTGGTGTGAGCTCTCCAGTTAGAGACAGCGTTACACGGCCGTTTGTCGCAGTGCTATAGCTCCCTGATTGATTCAGCGAGCTAATTGTGCCACCGAGGTTCTGGTCTTCACTGAAGCTGATCGAGGACCCTGTGCCGTTAGTGGTGACGAGGCCAGCCGTTGCTGAAGCTGTGGTTCCATTGCTAAGCGATTCAATTCCAGCCACGCCGATTCCGTCGAGAGATGCGTCGGTGAAGGTACCGGTTTGCTGGAGCACCTGGCCAGCAAGCAGCGGATCACCGGTGCTGCCATCTTCCATAACCAGCAGTTCGGAAGCGCTGACCACATAGAAGACAAAGTTCAACGTATTCTGTCCAGTGAACGTTATGGCTGCCGTACCACGGCCATTGGAGGCGACGCTGAAATTGCTCGAGCTTAGTGTCGCGTTTGCGTGACCTGTTAGGTAAATGTCACTGTCGAACTCGCCAGTCAATGTGCTGCCGCCATTGGCGGTGAATTCACCGGCCATGGTATAACGCGTGCCACCCGCCCCCACCAATCCGAAGGCGTAGTTGCCATTGATTTTGCTGGTCGAAAATGCGGTTGTGTCTTGTTGGCGCAGCAGCCCGGAAGCTTTCAGGTCACTGTCGTCGTAGAAGATAATGTTACCGTTGCTCCCTCCGGAGTTCAGCGCTGCCGCAAACGTGTTGCTGCCACTGAGTCCGCCGCCATAGGTCAGTTTGATAGTGGCAAGATTGTTTGTGGAGATACAGTACGTCCCGGTAAAGGTGCCGCTGCCCGGACCGCTGCCCTGATCGTTCATATCCAGGTTTCCACCGGAAATGTTGCCCGCTCCGTCAGCGGCAAAACTGCCAACGGCAGCGGTGGCCGTCGTCCCAGAGCTCCAGCCGTTAAGCAGCATGGCATAGTGCCCGGTGAGGCTTGAGTTGTTAGGACAGCTTGCGGAGTTAATCACAATGCTGAGTGCGGCATTGGCTTTGACCGCGGGACTTTCTGAATCCGTAGCCGTAACCGTAAAATCCGAAGTTCCAGTCGTGGTCGGCGTTCCCGAAATCACTCCGCTCGCAGAATTAATAGAGAGCCCAGCCGGCAGGCTGCCGCTGGTAATGCTCCAGATGTAAGGCTGGGCGCCACCGGTGGCACTTACTGTAGCGCTGTAAGCCGCGCTGACGCTGCCGCCCGGCAGCGTAGTAGTGGTGATAGCAAGCGCGGCATTGATAGTAATGCTGAGCGTTGCTGTCGCGGTACCCGCGGTCGGTGTCGCCGAATCGGTAACCTTGACCGTGAAGCTGGATGTCCCCGTCGCGGTTGGCGTGCCGGAGATGGTTCCAGCACTGGGATTACTCAAACTCAACCCCGTCGGCAGTGACCCCGCGCTGACGCTCCAGGTGTACGGTGGAGTTCCGCCGATGGCCTGCAAGGTTTGGCTGTACACGTTGTCGATACTTCCACCGGCAAGCGATGTCGTAGTAACGCTCAACGGCGGCTGGATAACCGTGATGCTTAAGTTGGCATTCTTCGTGGCGGCCGTCGGCGTTTGTGAATCGGTCACAGTCACAGTGAAGTTCGAGGTGCTGCTTACGGTGCCGCTCGGCGTGCCCGAAATCACACCCGCGCTGCTTAGGCTTAAACCAGCAGGCAAACTTCCCGCGGTAATGCTCCACTTGTAGGAAGGAACACCACCCGTCGCTTGCAGCGTCTGACTGTACGGTGTCCCGTTCGTGCCATTGGGCAGCGACGTAGTCGTAATAATTAACGCCGGAGGCGGGTTCACGGTGACGGTAAGAGCCTGACTGGCGGAATTGCCGGCCGCGTCTTTGACCTGGAAAGTCACCGATCCACTGCCCGCTCCCGTTGGCGTACCCGCGATCACTCCCCCGCTACTCAAACTCAATCCCGCCGGTAACGATCCAGAGGTGATGGTCCACGTGAACGGACTAGTTCCGCCGGTCACAACCAGTGCGACGCTGTAGGCAGTCCCTGCGGTCGCTGTCGGGAGAGAAGCTGTCGTTATGGTCGGAAGAGGATTGACCTTAATCTGCACTGTGGCCGATTTCGTCGCATCTGTGACCGAGGCTGCCGTCACGGTTGCCGTGAACGCGCTGGTCACAGACGCAGGTGCGTCATAGGTCGCCGAGGTCGTGGTCTGGCTGCTCAGCGTGCCGCCACCGGAAACACTCCACTGGACCCCAGCATTTTTCGAGTCGTTCGTAACCGAAGCAGTGAGTGAAGCAGTCTGAGCTTGATCGATGCCGCCGGCGCTTGAGGTTAAAGCTACAGCGATGGGCGGAGTCGAACTACCGCCGCATCCTGAAAGAACCAGAGCAAGAAGAAGGACCAATCCCGACAAGGCCAAAACTGCAAAGCGCTTCACAAACACCCCCTGTGACAAACGGAAGGTCAAGTGTCTCCCGTTACATCCAAAGGGCATCATGCTTCAGCGAGATGGTTACCTCAAGTTACTGAGGTACTAGTTTGGGCGACGATCCTTGTTTGTATGTCCGGGGGCGCGACGTGCCCAACGGGTATCCGAGGGATTATGACGCCTGACCAGTACGGGTCAGTTGTTTCCAATAGTTGCAAACGTGTGGGAAGGCGAAGGCCTACTGCTGTTGTTGCTGTTCCTGTTCTGCGCGCGAGTTCATTCGCGCAAACACGGGCCGCGATTGGATGACAATGCTGGGAGCGCTTTGTTCCGGTGTAGGAGCATCTGAAGGGCTCACCGTAACCGCGACGCTGAGTTCGCTTTGAGCTTCGCCCTTATACACGCCGCGTGTAGGCGGGACGTCTGCATAGTCGCGCCCAATCGCCACTCGAATATGGCGATCTCCACCGATCAGGTTGTTCGTCGGATCAAATGCTGTCCAGCCCAGACGTGGCACCAGGGCCTCAACCCATGCGTGCGACGCTCCTTCAAGCGAACGATCCTTGCGCCCGTTCTCTTCCAGGTGAAACAAATAACCGCTGACGTAGCGGCAAGGAATGCGCAGCTTGCGCACCAGCGCAATCATGATGTGCGCGAAATCCTGGCACACCCCCTGGCGCGAACGCAGTGCGTCCTCGATCGGAGAATCCACCTTAGTGCTGTTGGGCACATAAGAGAACAACTCGTAAATACCCTCATTCAATTCCGTGAGCAACTCGAGCGGATCGCCGCGGCGTTCGCATCTTAATTCTTTCGCCAGCTCTTCCAGCGAGTCACCGGAATGGGCAAACTCGCTCGGCAGCATCATCTCCCAGTAGTCGTCACCGGCGGTTAATGCGTCCAGATCAGCCCAATCGCCCGCTTCGGAGGAACGCGGCGCCGGTACGGATTGCACCTGTACCGTTGACTGTGCGGAAACCTTGACCTCCCGATGCGCTCCCGCAATGTCGAAGTGGTGCACCGTATTTCCAGCGAAGTCACGGTACTGTGTAATATTCGCGGAAGGAGTTACATCAAGATTAAAGCTGAGGCAGCGCTGGTTCGCTTCACTCCGCGGTTGCAGGCGCACTTCCATCACGCTTTCGCGCACGGCGGGCTCATAGCGAAAGGTCGTAACGTGCCGAATCGAGTAAATCAAAAGGCCAGCTCCGCTTCCACAGGATAGTCAAAATAAATCTGATGGATCGCCGTATGCGCCTGCCCACACTGCTGGCGGACGCTCTCCACATAGGTGCTTGCACCCGATGCCATGACCTCATCGATCTGGCTGAAGCTGAGCGTGGCGCGCAGTCGTCCCGCTAGACGCACCGGCTGTTCTGCTTTTCGTTCCGTCAACTCGGCAATCGCTTGCAACGCCCCGTGCACCTTGTCCACGGAGAAGCGGACCGAGTGCGGGAACTCGGGATTTAGGAGAAGAAACTCCGCCACGCGCAGCGGCCGCAACTCCGCCGTGTATTTCTTGCAATAGGCCTCAAACGCCGCGCAGGATTTCAACAGCCCCACCCACTCCAGATATTCTTCACTCTCTACCGCCTGATCGAGAGAGTGATCGTGCGAGTAGGGCAGGCGGCTGAAGTAAGCGCCAATCAGCCTCGCCACCGCGTCGGTACGCTCTACGAACCGTCCCAATTGAATGTATTGCCAACCCTCGCCGTGCGACATCGTGGAGTCGGTCACACCCTGAAACAGATGCGCGCCTTCGCGCACCGCACGAAAAAATACATAGGAGTGCAGCAGCCACGCCTCGCTCGCCGTAGTGCTGTTCACCTGAAGATAAAGACGATTCAGTTGCTCCCACATTTCCGTGCTGCACTGCTCCCGCACCTGGCGCAAATTTTCCCGCGCCGCCGCCACGCAAGAAATAATTGACGAAGAGTTTGTTTTATCGAGCGTCAGAATGTGAGTGAGGGTAGTAGCGTCGATAACGCCATCCTCAGGATGTGGTGCCTGCAACGACTCGAGCAACCGCCGCCAGCGCCCCGAACCCGCCTCCGGAGACTGATCCAACCGCAACTGCAAATCTACGTCGATCAGACGCGCCGTGTGCTCGGCGCGTTCGAGATAGCGGCTCATCCAATACAAACTGTCCGCCACCCGCGAAAGCATGGTCGTGTCTCTGCGGTTATTCATGTTCGATCGCTCATGCGCGCAGTACCCACGTATCTTTACTGCCTCCCCCCTGCGACGAGTTAACTACCAGCGACCCGCGCCGCAACGCTACGCGAGTCAGCCCACCCGGCACGAGCGTGACGTTCTCGCCATAAAGAATGTATGGACGAAGATCAACGTGGCGAGCCTGCGCTTCTCCTTCAAGGAAGCACGGCGCCCGCGAGAGACTCAGGGTAGGCTGCGCAATATAATTCCGCGGCTCAGCCAAAATGCGCAGACGAAACTCTTCCCGCTGCTCCGCCGTGCTATGCGGACCAATCAGCATTCCATAACCACCTGACTCGCCTACCGCCTTGACCACCAATTCACTTAAATTTTCCAGCACATAATTACGCTGCGACTTGTCGGACAACAAATAAGTCTCAACATTCGGCAGGATCGGTTCTTCTCCCAGGTAATATCGGATGATCGCCGGCACATAGGCGTAAACCGCTTTGTCGTCGGCAACGCCCGTGCCCACCGCGTTCGCCAGAACCACGCTGCCGGCGCGATACGCATTGAACAATCCGGGTACGCCTAGACTTGAATCACGCCGAAAACAAAGTGGATCGAGAAAATCGTCATCCACTCGCCGATAAATAACGTCCACGCGCTTCAGCCCAGCGGTGGTACGCATATAAACGACATTGTCGTGGACCAAAAGATCGCGACCTTCGACCAGCTCAATCCCCATCTGTTGCGCCAGGAATGTGTGCTCGAAATATGCCGAGTTGAAAACTCCGGGTGTGAGTAGGACCACCGTAGGCTCGTGCCGACTGGAAGAATGGGGACTCAGCGCTCGCAGCGTAGCCAGCAGCGCTTGCGCATAATGATCGACGGGACAAACCCCGTAATCGCGAAACAGTGTGGGGAAGACTTTCTTCAGCACCTTGCGGTTCGCCAGCATGTAAGAGACACCGCTGGGCACGCGAAGATTGTCCTCCAGCACGGCAAAGCTGCCGTCCGGAAGCCGCACCAGATCCGTGCCGCAGATGCTTACATAAATCCCGCGCGGCACCGTAAGATTCCGCATCTCGCGCCGGAAATGCTTGCAACTGTAAACCAGCTCTCGCGGCACAATGCCGTCAGCCAGAATTCGGCCGCCGTGATAAACGTCGTCCAAGAACAGATTCAGCGCCGCAATACGTTGCGTGAGCCCGCTCTCGATCTTCCGCCATTCCTGGTTAGGAATGATCCGAGGCAGTAGATCGTTAGGAAAGACGCGCTCCGTCCCCTCATCATTCCCATAAACCGTGAACGTGATTCCCTGATGGAGAAACGACAAGTCCGCCGCCTGCTGGCTCTTGCGCATTTCCTCAGGAGGCAACTCCAGCAACGTCTGAAAGAGTGCCTGATAGTGCGGACGAGGTAGCCCCGGCCCTTCAAACATCTCATCGTAGGCCAAGTCGAACTGATAATTCCGAAAGGGAGGCCGGAACAGCGAGCGAGCGCTTTCCGGCACGGGCACCGGCCTCAAAAAGCTCCGAGTTCGAGTACGGCTATGCGGCACCTCAGAACTCTAGGTGTCGTCCCACCTCAAGTCCAATCGAAATTGTTTATGGTTACGATTTAGTTTTCGGTGAGCCAATCTCTCGGATTGTGTGGCGCGAACACTCCTGTCCGCGAAAGTCATTGCAGAATTTATAGTTTCCGCCCGCCTGTTACTGTCTGAATAGCGAAGCTGGCAAAACGGCGGCAATCCGTCATCCCTACTTCAGATGCACTGCCGCTTCCGAACGCTTCGGTCCGCCTGACTTCCCGCCGCGAGCGCCCTTAGCCGCAGATCCAGGCACTGCATACTTAGGCTTAATCTCATGGCATCCCTCGTCGCAGTAAACTCCACCGGCAGCCGATTCTGGCGCGGGCATCGGAGAATTCACTGCAATCTCTCGATCCGCTTCCAACTGCTGTTCCACGCCGGTGATCAGCTTTTCATTTTCCGCGGCCGTCAGCCACTTTTTCTTGCTCACCAGATAATTTTCCAATCGAGCAATCGGGTCACGCCTCTTCCAATACTCAAACAATGGCTTTGGAACATACTCCGCCGCATCATGAATAGCGTGTCCCTTCATGCGCATCATCTTGGCTTCAATCAGCGTGGGACCTTCGCCGCGCCGCGCCCGCTCGCAAGCCTCATGACAAGCGTCATACACCTGGCATGCATCGGTGCCATCGACGATCACACCCGGAATGCCATAAGCAATAGCGCGTTCAGCGAGATCCTTGACGCGAAATTGCATGTCGGCAGGAGTGGAATAAGCCCAAAGATTATTCTCGACGATCAGCACGAGCCCAAGATTCTGCACCGCCGCAAAATTCAGCCCTTCGTAAGTCGCGCCTGTCGACTGCCCGCCATCGCCGATGTAAGTCATAACCGCAATGTGCTTCCCCTGGAGCCGCGCTCCCAGCGCCACACCCGCCAGCACCGGAATCAAATCCCCCAAGGTAGAAATCGGAGAAACCACATTGCGTCGTTCGATATCGCCAAAGTGCGAAGAAGCATCGCGGCCCTTGGTAGGCGATCCAGCCTTTGCCATGTATTGCATCATGATGTCTGCGGGAGAAAATCCTCGGACCAACAGCGACCCCTGATTGCGAATCATTGGCCCCAGCCACTCGTCTTTATGAAGAGCGTAAGCCGAGGCGCACGAGCAAGCCTCCTGCCCTAGCCCAAAATAAACGCCGCCAACTACCTGTCCTTGTTTGTAGAGATTCTCGAGCGCCGTTTCCATGCGCCGGTTCAGGAGCATCCAGCGATAAATTTCGATGAGCTGTTCGCGCCGAAGATATTTCGATTCGCGAATAGGAGGCGCAGGTCGGGAGAGATCGCCGCTCTCGATTTCGAAACGAACTTCGTCGCCAACACGAACCTGGCGCAGAGTGAACTGAGGTTTTTCCAGCCGGTAATCACGAATGGTGTAAGTGCGAAGATCGCCGTCGTTTATTGCTGGCTCGAGAGGACGAGTCGACCTTTTCTTCGCAGCCCGCTTCGCGGCGATGCGCTTCTTGGAAGTGGCCATGGCAGTCCGGCAAACATGCTAACAAATTGCTCGTGTGGCGCGGGCGCCCTCGCCCGCGGAAAAATTAGCAGCAAAAACTAAGGCTCAGCGTCAGCCCGAGAAAGTCAGCTCAGAAGCAAATCGTCCTCGCCGTGAAGTTGCCGCAACGTCGCAGGTACCTTCATTGGGACGCCTAGGCTGTTTCCCAGCAAAGCGTCAACAGTCTCGACCCACAACATCTGACTCCCAAACACGGTGCCGAAGTTGCGCGATACCGCATTCGCTACGTCGCGCAAATCAAGATTTCGTCCCAATTCTTTCTGCATGGAAGTCACCGGCTTAGTCGCTATCCCACAAGGCACGATCAAATTAAAGAAGTCGAGATCCGTATTCACATTCAATGCAAACCCATGCGAAGTAACCGAGCGCGAAATGTGAACGCCAAGCGCGGCAATCTTTTTCTCAACAAAATCGGCCAGCTCACGATCCGACTGAGTCCACACTCCCGTAAGCCCCTTCACACGCCGAGCCGGAATACCGAAATCACCGCAAGTTCGAATCAATACTTCTTCCAACCGCCGAACGTAGTCGACGGCGCCGAGTGTTTTGCGTGTAGCTGAAGTTGGATCAACAGTCGTACCCGAGAGCCCTGGCTGACGGCTGATGGCTGACGGCTGAGAGCTGAACCCCCGCAAATCAAATATGGGATACCCCACCAACTGTCCCGGCCCATGAAACGTCACATCCCCGCCGCGATCGCACTGAAACACCTCGACGCCGCGAGCCGCTAGCGCATCGGTTGAAGCCAGCACGTTAGCAGCCTTGGCATTGCGTCCAAGAGTAATGACAGGAGAATGTTCCAGAAGCAGCAAGACGTCGCCAATTTCTCCAGCCTTGCGCAGATCAACCAGCTTCCGCTGCAGCCGAAGGCCCTCACCGTAATCTATCAGCCCGAGTTGGACGACAGAAATCATCTGGTCACTGAAATTATAGGCTCGCAGTGAATGTTGGAGAGTTTAACCACGAGCCGTTACGCACGCACGAGCAGCGCGATGGCAATACCTAGGCTCACACCTTCGATGAGGAGTGCATAAGAAGTGAGCTTTTTTGCCCGACCAAATCGGGCGACGAAACGACTGACGCCGATTCCCAAGAGAATGAAAGGCGACGCTACAAGCCTGAACAAGCAGACAGTGATCAAACTCTCCGCCATGTGATTCCTGCCGAAATAGAACAGATTCAGGCAAACTGGCGCGCTCAGGCTAACACCGACTAGAAGTTGCGAATACGTCGTATAAACGCTTTCATGCTTTGCCATGACCCATACCAGAAAAACGGTCGGGATCATAAACAGACAGACAATGAAGATCGCGAGAATCAGGTCGCCGAAAGCATACATACCACCCGCGGCCGCGACATCGGCGCGATGAAAATGTTCCAGTAGGTACCTCGCAAGGATTAGAATCGCCGCAACGGCGAGGAAGGCGGCATACCCTGAGGCAATCAGCCAAATCTGCGTCCGCCAAGAGCTAGGTTTCACAGGAGGATTCTACGCGCAGTTTATGTAGAGCGGACGCCCTCGCCCGCTAAAACTCGCGAACGCAAACCAACAATAAATCGGAAGCATCAGACTGGCGCTTCCATGCAGTTTGATCTTAATCTTGGATGAGAGAATTGGTTCGCAGAGTTTATTTGGAGGGAGAAACAAATGCAAACGCGCAAACTTGGAAAAAGCAACCTCGAGGTCTCGGCTCTAGGCCTCGGCTGCTTGGGCATGAGCTTTTCGTATGGCGTGCCTAAAGATAAGCAGGAGATGATCTCTCTGATCCGCACAGCCGTCGATCGTGGCATCACGTTCTTCGATACGGCCGAGGTCTACGGTCCGTACACAAATGAAGAACTCGTGGGCGAAGCGCTTGCGCCTCTCCGCGACCGCGTAGTGATTGCCACCAAGTTCGGATTTGATCTAAGCGGCACCGATCATCGTCCTGGAGCAACGCGTGTGAATAGCCAGCCCGAGCACATCAAGCAAGCCGTCGAAGGGTCGCTCAAGCGCTTGAAAGTAGATGTCATCGACCTGCTCTATCAGCACCGGGTTGATCCGAACGTGCCGATTGAAGACGTGGCTGGCACAGTGAAAGATCTGATTCAGCAAGGCAAGGTAAAGCACTTCGGACTTTCGGAAGCAGGAGTAAAGACCATTCGCAGAGCGCACGCTGTTCAGCCCGTGACTGCACTCCAAAGCGAATACTCGCTGTGGTGGAGAAAGCCCGAAGAGGAAGTATTGCCAACTCTTGAGGAACTTGGAATTGGTTTGGTTCCGTACAGTCCTCTGGGAAAAGGATTTCTCACCGGAAAGATGGACAAGAATACGACGTTTGGGAGTTCCGATTTCCGCAGCAAGCTCCCTCGATTTACACCGGAGGCTCTCAAAGCGAACCAAGCCGTCGTCGATCTGCTCGGCAGCATCGCTGAGAAAACGAAAGCGACACCAGCTCAGATCGCGCTCGCGTGGCTGCTGGCGCAGAAGCCGTGGATTGTTCCGATTCCGGGCACGACTAAGTTATCTCGCCTGGACGAGAACATAGGCTCGGTCGCCATCAAACTCACAGCGGAAGACCTGCGCGAAATCGACACCGCAGCGTCGAAAATCACGGTGGAGGGTGATCGGTATCCGGAAAACCTACAGCGAATGACCGGTCTATGATCGGCAAGAGCGAGTATAGACTGACGCGGTTCCATTATTTCTATCCTAAGGGTGACCCGTCATCGCCGCATTCTGTGCGACAGGGGTGGGGACTTTGACTCCGCAATCGCAGCGAGTTTCCGCACCCGACGAACAAGAATGCACCCTCGGCACACGGCAATTAATTTTCTTGATTCTCCCCTTGCACAAGTTCATTCACTTTGGTATAACAAACCAGTCGAGGACAAGTGAACAAGTGTCTCAGCTGATCGGTGCATCCTCCCGGTAGCTTCTGGCATCAAATTCAGTAAGCCTCCAATTGACCCCTTTCCGGGGTTCGCATTCGGGGACAAAGTTCCCTGAAGGGTTTCCGCGAATAGCAGAGCCTCCAAGCGATCTTTAATTTTTGAACTGTCTTCCGCTTCGGCCTGCGCCGGATTTTCGGCGATCTCGAGTGGAAGAGCGTTTTCGGACGCGTCTCTAAAACGAGCTTCTTTCTTCTTGAATTGAATCAAGACTGAATCGAAGCTCCCCGCACTGTTGAAATCAGGTGGAAATCCTGTGATCTCAGAGGGTTGACAGCGGTCGCGGCAACGCGTAGTTTAAACAAGTTTCGAGGACGCCTAAAATCCTGCAAAGGATCTCGGCGGATCTGAAAGCGCACCGCTCAGGCGGAAAGCGGATCGATCTTTGACAAAAGGTTGAACGTGCCAGTCGTGAGAAACAAATGTTCGGGCTCAAGTCTGAACGTACTCACAAGATGGACCATCGCCTCAGCTGGCGGTGGTTGCCTGTCTACCCAGACAGGCTCAGGTTTCAAATGAGAGTTTGATCCTGGCTCAGAATCAACGCTGGCGGCGTGCCTAACACATGCAAGTCGAACGAGAAAGGGGAGCAATCCCTGAGTAAAGTGGCGACCGGGTGAGTAACACGTGACTACCTACCCTTGAGTGGGGGATAACCTCGGGAAACCGAGGCTAATACCGCATAATATCGAAAGATCAAAGGAGTAATCCGCTTTTGGAGGGGGTCGCGGCTGATTAGCTAGTTGGTAGGGTAATGGCCTACCAAGGCGAAGATCGGTATCCGGCCTGAGAGGGCGCACGGACACACTGGAACTGAAACACGGTCCAGACTCCTACGGGAGGCAGCAGTGGGGAATTTTGCGCAATGGGGGAAACCCTGACGCAGCAACGCCGCGTGGAGGATGAAGCCCCTTGGGGTGTAAACTCCTTTCGACCGGGAAAATTATGATGGTACCGGTGGAAGAAGCACCGGCTAACTCTGTGCCAGCAGCCGCGGTAATACAGAGGGTGCGAGCGTTGTTCGGAATTATTGGGCGTAAAGGGCGCGTAGGCGGTATTGTAAGTCACCTGTGAAACCTCTGGGCTTAACTCAGAGCCTGCAGGCGAAACTGCAATGCTGGAGGGTGGGAGAGGTGCGTGGAATTCCCGGTGTAGCGGTGAAATGCGTAGATATCGGGAGGAACACCTGTGGCGAAAGCGGCGCACTGGACCACTACTGACGCTGAGGCGCGAAAGCTAGGGGAGCAAACAGGATTAGATACCCTGGTAGTCCTAGCCCTAAACGATGATTGCTTGGTGTGATCGGTACCCAATCCGATCGTGCCGCAGCTAACGCGATAAGCAATCCGCCTGGGGAGTACGGTCGCAAGGCTGAAACTCAAAGGAATTGACGGGGGCCCGCACAAGCGGTGGAGCATGTGGTTCAATTCGACGCAACGCGAAGAACCTTACCTGGGCTCGAAATGCAGGAGACCGGGGTAGAAATATCCTTTCCTCGCAAGAGGCTGCTGTATAGGTGCTGCATGGCTGTCGTCAGCTCGTGTCGTGAGATGTTGGGTTAAGTCCCGCAACGAGCGCAACCCTCATCCCTAGTTGCCACCGGGTAATGCCGAGCACTCTAGTGAAACCGCCCCGGATAACGGGGAGGAAGGTGGGGATGACGTCAAGTCCTCATGGCCTTTATGTCCAGGGCTACACACGTGCTACAATGGTCGGTACAAACCGTCGCAAAGCCGCAAGGTGGAGCTAATCGGAAAAAGCCGGCCTCAGTTCGGATTGGAGTCTGCAACTCGACTCCATGAAGCTGGAATCGCTAGTAATCGCAGATCAGAACGCTGCGGTGAATACGTTCCCGGGCCTTGTACACACCGCCCGTCACATCACGAAAGTGGGCTGCACTAGAAGCCGGTGTGCCAACCCGCAAGGGAAGCAGCCGTCCAAGGTATGGCTCATGATTGGGGTGAAGTCGTAACAAGGTAGCCGTAGGAGAACCTGCGGCTGGATCACCTCCTTTCTAAGAGAGAACGTCATAGCGCTTTTGCTTCGGCAAAAGATGTCGCTATGTACCCCTCAAATCTCTAAACTAACCTGAAGAGACCAGAGGGAGCTTACGGTCAGACCTCTCTTGCTCGAACATTTGTCACAACCGTCAGACTGGGCTTAGCCCGGTCGCGCGTTCAACCTTTTCCTCGAAAATAAATCTCTCGATTTCGTTGAACGTGTCAGGGTACGCCGGTGTCCTATCTGGAAGAGGTTTGGGACGTGAGGATTGTTACACCGCTTCGCTTGGGAATATTTGGCGGGCTCTCCCTCGCTGCCGGGTTAGCTTGGTTTGCGATCTGGTACCGTTCCGTGTATAGCGCGATGCAGTGGAATGTCGATGTCCGCGCTCCATACGCGTTGCGCTTGATTGTGATAGTTAGCTTCTGGGTTGTTGTGGCCTCGGTGGTTTGGGCTGCGGCGATTTGGCTTCGCCGGAGAGGAACGAAGGCGAGATCGTAGAAAAGGTTTTGGGCTACGGGTCTTCTGGATTATGCTGATGAAACGGCCGGGCCTGTAGCTCAGTTGGCTAGAGCGCACCCCTGATAAGGGTGAGGTCGGAAGTTCAATTCTTCCCAGGCCCACCAGAATCAGCTGTTAGCTATCAGCCGTCAGTCCTCAGGTAATGCATCTTTTTCCTGATGGCTGAAGGCTGATGGCTGACAACTAAAAAAGGGGCTGTAGCTCAGCTGGGAGAGCGCCTGGTTTGCAACCAGGAGGCCACCGGTTCGATCCCGGTCAGCTCCACCAAAGATTGCGCCATGTGGAGGTAAACCCCGATGGCTACAGTTGCTGTTGTTAGACGGATTCAGCGGATCGGACAGCTTATCGCCTTCATAGGTAGCGCGCTAGGGCTGGCGGTTTGGCTTTTTGTTTTCAAGGGAGATCTGTCCCGTTCCAGCATCTTTTTCTTGGGGCCGCTGTGGTTAGGCTGGCTAGTTTTTTATTTAGGCAAGCTTCTGGGAAAATATCCCAAGCAGCCTGATGTTGGGCGTCAAATATGACAATCGCGAATCAGTTCGCGATCAAATGAAAGTCTCTTTGACGCCGAACATTGGGTTGGATGTGCTCCAGTAATAGTATTCGACTTGGTCTTCTTTGAGTTGAATGCGAAAGCTGATAGCGAACTCCCATACCTGCTCAGGCGGGTCAGTCAGCGCAAGCTGGCGAGGACGAACTTTGACAACTGAATAGATTGGGCAAATACAAGGCGAAGTAAATTTTTATGAGTGCCGATGTACCTGCTGGTGTACGTAAGACCTCTTCGATCGGCTAACGATCTTACCCAGATCGGGAATCCGAGCGAAGCGAGGGATCTTGTGGTTGGCGCTGCAAGTGAACATGTCTAAGCGTGCGAGGAGCAGGGGTGGCGCTATGAAATTTGCGTGGCGCGGTCCGTAGTGATACGGAGTGTGTCGAGTAAATTTTGTGGTCAAGCTACTAAGGGCGCATGGTGGATGCCTTGGCAGAAGACGGCGAAGAAAGACGTGGCAAGCTGCGATAAGCTTCGGGGAGCCGCAAGCAGGCTTTGATCCGGAGATTTCTGAATGGGGAAACCCACGGGGGCAAAACCCCCGTACAGCCCGACGAATCCATAGTCGGGTATGAGCGAACCCAGGGAAGTGAACCATCTCAGTACCTGGAGGAAAAGAAAGAAACCTCGATTGCGATAGTAGTGGCGAGCGAAATCGCATCAGCCTAAACCTGCTTCACCTTCGGGTGACACAGGGGTTGTAGGGCCAGCAACAGTAGAGTTACCAATCCGGTTGTTAGTCGAAGCCCTCTGGAAAGAGGGGCCATAGAGTGTGATAGCCACGTAGGCGAAAACAATCCGGACTCGAAGCTGGTACCTGAGTATCGCGGGGCACGAGAAACCCTGCGAGAAGCTACGGGGACCATCCCGTAAGGCTAAATACGTTCTTCTGACCGATAGTGAACCAGTACCGTGAGGGAAAGGTGAAAAGAACCCCTTCGAGGGGAGTGAAATAGTACCTGAAACCGTGTGCCTACAAACGGTGGGAGGACTATGCGGCGCAAGCCGAAAGTCTGACCGCGTGCCTATTGCATAATGAGCCGGCTAGTTATTCTTGTCAGCAAGGTTAAGCGAAAGCGAGCCGTAGCGAAAGCGAGTCCGAATAGGGCGACAGAGTTGGCAGGAATAGACGCGAAGCGGGATGATCTACCCTTGGCCAGGATGAAGTTAGGGTAAAACCTAATGGAGGTCCGAACGGCTGTTTGTTGAAAAAAGCTCCGATGAGCTGAGGGTAGGGGTGAAAGGCTAATCAAATTCCGTGATTGCTCGTTCTCTCCGAAATAGCTTTAGGGCTAGCGTCGTATGATTTGTCATGGTGGTAGAGATCTGAATGGACTATGGGGCTTTCCAGCTTACAGAATCCAATCAAACTTCGAATGCCATAGAACAACCAGTACGGCAGTCAGACAGCGGGGGCTAAGCTTCGTTGTCGAGAGGAAAACAGTCCAGATCGCCTGCTAAGGTCCCAAAATACAAGCTAAGTGGGAAAGGAAGTCGGAACGCCCAGACAGCCAGGAGGTTGGCTTAGAAGCAGCCATCCTTTAAAGAAAGCGTAATAGCTCACTGGTCAAGCGGTCCGGTGCCGACAATTTAACGGGGCTTAAGCTTGTTACCGAAGCAGCGAATGCATTGATTAATTTCAGTGCGTGGTAGGAGAGCATTCCCAACGGTTTGAAGCCAGACGGAGACGACTGGTGGACTGTTGAGAAGAGACCCTGCCGGCATAAGTAGCGATAACGGAGGTGAGAACCCTCCGCGCCGAAAGTCTAAGGTTTCCTGAGAAAGGTTAATCCGCTCAGGGTCAGGCGGTTCCTAAGGCGAGGCCGAAAGGCGTAGCTGATGGACATCCGGTTAACATTCCGGACCTCCCGTATGGTCGTTATACGATGGGGAGACGCAGAAGGATAAGCAGGCCGTCCTATGGCTATGACGGTTGATGCGTGTAAGGTGTTTCCGATAGGTAAATCCGTTGGGAAGCTATCACTGAGACGCAAAACAGTACCCCGTATGGGGGAAAGCTGACGATTCCACACTGCCGAGAAAATCCTCTAAGGAGAACGTATGGGATCCGTACCTCAAACCGACACAGGTAGACGAGATGAATATTCTAAGGCGCTCGTGAGAACAGTTGGTAAGGAACTCGGCAAATTAACCCCGTAACTTCGGGAAAAGGGGTGCCTCACTAGGGTGCAAGCCCGAAGAGGCCGCAGAGAAATGCGCATTGCGACTGTTTAACAAAAACACAGGTCTCTGCTAAGTCGAAAACGACGTATAGGGGCTGACGCCTGCCCGGTGCTGGAAGGTTAAAGGGAGAGGTTAGTCGCAAGACGAAGCTTTGAACTGAAGCCCCAGTGAACGGCGGCCGTAACTATAACGGTCCTAAGGTAGCGAAATTCCTTGTCGGGTAAGTTCCGACCTGCACGAATGGCGTAACGAAAGTGCGACTGTCTTGCCAACTGGCACGGCGAACTTGTAGTGCCGGTGAAGATGCCGGTTGCCCGCAACTAGACGGAAAGACCCCGTGCACCTTTACTATACCTTTACTATGAACTATGGCACTTGCTGCGCAGGATAGGTGGGAGGCTTTGATTTCAGGTTCTCGGACTTGGAGGAGCCACCGGTGAGATACCACCCTGCGAGTTCTGTGGTTCTAACATATTCCCGTAATCCGGGAAATGGACATAGTAAGGCGGGTAGTTTGACTGGGGCGGTCGCCTCCTAAATTGTAACGGAGGCGCGCGAAGCTACGCTCAGGCTGTTTGGAAATCAGCCGTCGAATGCAAAAGTATAAGCGTGGTTGACTGCGAGACCTACAAGTCGAGCAGGTACGAAAGTAGGCTTTAGTGATCCGGTGGTTCTGTATGGAATGGCCATCGCTCAACGGATAAAAGGTACGCCGGGGATAACAGGCTGATCGGAGCCAAGAGTTCATATCGACGCTCCGGTTTGGCACCTCGATGTCGGCTCATCGCATCCTGGAGCTGTAGAAGGTTCCAAGGGTTAGGCTGTTCGCCTATTAAAGCGGTACGTGAGCTGGGTTCAGAACGTCGCGAGACAGTTCGGTCCCTATCTGTTGTGGGCGCAGGAGATTTGAGAGGGCCTGTCCTTAGTACGAGAGGACCGGGATGGACGAACCTCTTGTGATCCAGCTGTCATGCCAATGGCATCGCTGGGTAGCGAAGTTCGGTTGTGATAACCGCTGAATGCATATAAGCGGGAAGCACTCCTCAAGATGAGATCTCCCAACCCTTAAGGGTAATGAAGGGCCCAGGTAGACTACCTGGTTGATAGGCAGGATGTTGAAGCGCAGTAATGCGTGTAGCTTACCTGTACTAATCGCCCGTTCGGCTTGACCATAAAATTTACTCGGTGCAGAAACAGCCGTCAGCACTCAGTTATCCGCTTTCAGTTCGAACTTGTTCGAAAGCGATAACCTCCTCAGAAGCGTCAGAAACTGGACGCAACTGACGACACAGTACTGACGACTGGCGCCGACGAAAATGATATGCCAAGTATTCAAGGCAGTACCCAATCTATTCAGTTGTGAGGGTTAGTCCTCACGCTCTTTTAAAAGTTTGCCGCCCATCGGCAGAGTAAGTCACCTCAGCACAAAGTTGCTGATCGCTGACAAGCTGATGGCTGACGGCTCCAAGTTGTCGGTGATCTTACCGCGGGGGTTCCACCCGTTCCCATCCCGAACACGGAAGTTAAGCCCCGCTGGGCCGATGGTACTGCACGCGAAAGTGTGTGGGAGAGTAGGTAGTTGCCGGCATTAAATCAAAGGCCGTTGAGAGAAATCTCGACGGCCTTTTCCGTTTGTGGTAATAATCCTGGGCTATGTCCGATACAGTTCGCAGCTATTTCCAAAGCTCGGAAGCACAGGATCGAGCTTTGAATGCATGCCGCAGTTTCCTAGGCACCAAAGACTGGTGCGTGGGAGAGAGATTGAACCTTTATGAAATATCCCGCCGGGCGTTTGATCCCGGGCTTTCGGCAGAGGCGGGGACGAGGCTATTTCGTCAGATTTACGACCAACTTGTGCGTCCTGCCCCTGCGGGCGGATGGGGCATCGGCCGCAATGCGGCCGGCCCGCTTTGGACTGCGGAACAGACATTTCAGAACCTCAAAGGTGCTTTCTCAGGCTTTCCCTGGGGTGGCCCGACAGACTTGCTCAAATTCCGCGACGGCAGCAGCCAGCTGAATATCTTGCCAAGTTTCGAGCAAATGAGAGGTCTTAAGCCGGTCGCCGACTGGCCCACAATGGCGGTTTCAAAAGTGCTCCACTTCTACAACGCAGAGTTATTTCCCGTTTACGACAGCGAAATTATTTGGAGGAAGGTGCTGACGCGTTTCAAACCAGAATTCAGAGATTTCTGCGTAACGCTTAGCCGGCCTTGGGATTTCGGAGACACGCCAATATTTTACAGAAATTACATGAGCTGGGGCGCATACCTGCTAGGTCAGGCACATCCTCAATTTATGAAGGCCTTTGAGAGTTGGCTTGGCAAGCAGCCGGGCGCGAATTTGTCGACGCGAAATTTCGACTCTTCACGGTTGTTCGCGACGGCCTACGAGTACACGATAATTGGTGCATTCGCGGATTCGTAAAACTTGCCGGCTGGCATTAAACCAAAGGCCACGTTCATCAACGAACGTGGCCTTTTCCGCTGGAGCGGTTGTGAAGCGCGATTCTATTCAAGCAAGGCGCGCAGGTTCATGGACGCGTACCGCCTGTACTGCTCAAAAAGGCGTTCCTGTTCCTCTTCATTAGAGAGACTCCACTCGGTGGAGCCTAGGATGTAAATCAGTTGCTGGGTTGCCGTTGTTGCGGTACGAGGCAACGAGTCTCGACCCTCCCCTTTGGAAGTCGAGAACACTGCCTTGTAAAACGGATGTGACCGATTTATTTGCACTACCACCGAGCTGAGATCACCATTCCAAATCGGCCTGTAGAGTACGTCGGCAGGTAGACTGTCGATCGGTTGGAGATAAGGAATGTCTTGAGGAGTAGTCTTTTTCGGCGGCAATGCGGGCCTCGTAGGTTTTGCAGGCAACGCGGTCGCGCTTGAAGTTCCTTGGCCCACTGCGGCAGGCTGCTGAACCGCCGTCGCAGCCTGACCACTGTCCGGCGCGGTTTTCTGTGGGGACGGGTTGGGGGCACCGCTGCGGGCTTTTTTCTTTCGTGACTCCGCAGTTTCGGCTAAAAGATTTGAACGGGACGCGATCAGCCTGTTGGTTTCGTCAAACAGGCCTTTTACGTCGTCCTCGGTAAGGACGTCCTTCTCGCGCCATAGAGTCTCAGCAGTCTTTCTTGAAACCTGCACCATTTCCTGTAGCTTTTGCTGCACCTCGGGAGTCACGGTAACCACAGATTTGGCGACATCGACATTTATGTGCTCGTCAGCGTCGGTCGTGTACTCCAGCTCTGCGCGGAATGCGTTGTAGTGAAAATCAGGGCTGAACAAGCCCAAAGATTCCCCGCTACGCAACAATCGACCGTTCCGGAAAAGATAAAAGCCCTGATTAGTCTGGGTATATCTGTATCGGCGGCGCATCTCGATGGGCAACTGGTTAGGGTGGGGCAGCGAGACCGCAGAGAAATAAATCACAGCGCCATTGCTGAGCGAAACTGGTTCACGCTTGTACAGCGCCAACGTTTCGGGGTTTTCGCGGTGAAGAGGATCGTTAGGTTCGATCTCGACATCGTTCAAGCGAACTTTGAGCAAGCCTCTGGTCAGGAACTTTTGATACGTTTCCCCCAGCGCGCGTGAGATCTCCGTCTTGAGGCGCCCGATCTCCCTCGACCGGAGGTTAAGCCCGTCGATGACGATTAGCGTGCCGGTTTTCTTACCGTTTTCTCCAGGAAGTCCCGCAAGAACGGCTTCAAATTTTTGTTTCTCGCTTTCGCTCGGCTCACGAGTTTCCTGAATCCAGGCGTCATTCGCCTGGATGATCGGGAGTTCTATCGCGCGGCGACGAATTGGCTGACCGCTAGCCTTCGTGAAAACCGCTATCTTGTCGCCGAGTGAAAACCCGGCACCCTTTAGACCGATTCCATAACGCGAGAGCGATTGACTGGCGTACCTGTCCTGAACGCGGCTGCCAGCTCGGAGGACTTCGCCGAGGATTTCCGGCGCAATACCGGATCCGTTGTCCCCGATGGTTAGCTGACCATCCGGACTACTGGGAAGCACGATTTCAATTCCGGTCGCGTCTGCCGCTATGCTGTTGTCAACAATGTCCAGGATGGCGGCTCGGGCTGAGTACGGGTACCCGGCTATTGCCACCGCAATACGTCCCGAGGACGGTTCGGTAGCTTCATATTTTGAATATGGGATTGTGGATGTAACTGAAGAGGCAGAGGTGTACGTAGTTGCCATTTGTTTTCTCCTGTGACGAACGCTCGGCTCGCCTGAGTATTTTGTTAGTCCCCGGCTGTCGCGGCCATTCCAGCCACGTCCAAGAACGATTATCATGATGCACCAAAACGGGAAGGACCGCAAGTGAGAAATTCCAAAACGGGAAAATTTTGGGACAAATACGGGGACAGGCGGGAGGTTCACCGAGTTTCGCGGATCGGCCTTGATTGCTAAAGCCGCAGAGCGCTATGCTCTGACCAGGAGTTCGTGCCCATGGCGAGTCTCGACTGGTCGCAGTGTCCGGCGGTGGAGAGCGTTCCCGGCAAAGTGAGCGGGGCCTGGGTATTGAAAGGCACGCGGATGCCGGTTTCCGCCATCTTCGAGAACCTCGAGGCTGGAGCCAATCTCAACGACATCATGCAATGGTATGACGGCCTCGATCGCGAACAGGTCAAAGCCGTCATCGAATTTGCCGCCCGCAGCCTCGACAATGCACCCGCCTTCGCTCCGTAGCTCTCCTTGAAATGCGCGTCCTATTCGACCAAGCGACGCCGGTGCCGATTCGCCCGTACCTGGCGGGTCACGATTCAGAGGTCGACTTTCCGCCGAGACATGGAAGTTAAGCATCGGAATATACCCCGCAACCCCCTGATTCCAAGCCAAATCAAATCTGAATCCCAATCCCGGCCCTACCATCTTATAAGTGTCGTTGGAAGGAGTTTCAGCGGCCATGTCAAAACCCATCCCAAGCCGATTCTGGCGAATTGTAAAATCGATTTCCAAATAACGTAAAAAAAGTTCGGGTATAACTTACCCGGCGAGGAGTTACGACCATGAGGCATCACTTGCGCCTGGTGGCTGTGCTGGCAGTGTGTGTTGCTGCCTATGTCACGCTGCTTGGCGCTTTCCGGTTGTTGAACGCTCCGAGTAACACGGCGGTCTTAGGGGGAGTTGCCGTGATCTTTCTGTTGCTGTTAGTTGTTCCAATTGCGCTTACTTCGATCTGGAGGAGACTATGACGATATTCAATAACAGGGATGACGATCGCGACAGCAAGCATCGCGTGATCGATCAATTTAGCGGCGTTATTCCGGCGCGCCGGATTCTGTTCTGGGCGGCGCTTTGCATCGGCGGACTGCTGGCAGTCTGGTTCGTGTCCTCATTCTTAGTGGACGCTAAACGGATTGAAGCGGGCTACGTAGGAATCGAAGTGAATCTGGCAGGAAGCCAACGTGGCGCGGCGGAGATTCCGGTGCGAACGGGATGGATTTTTTACAGCCCGCTCACGACTCAGATCATCGAGTTCCCCACCTACGTGCAGACGGTGAAATGGACGCGCGACTTAAATGAGGGGCGCGCCATGAATGAAGAGATGGGCTTCAACAGCAAGGAGGGGATGGAGATTTCGAGCGATGTATCGTTGTCGTATGCTATCGAGCCGAATCGCGTACCGGATTTTTACGTGAAATATCGAGTCAATAACCTCGAGCTTTTCACTCACGGCATTCTGCGCGACATAGTGCGAAATTCGCTGAACGAAGTCGCGTCTACCTACACCGTTGAGGATATTTACGGAGAGAAGAAAGCGCAGTTTCTGGCTCAGGTAGAGCAACAGATTCAAGCGAAGGTATCGAACGTCGGCGTCGGTGTTCAGCAATTCGGGTTTATTGGAGCGCCGCGAGTCCCAAGCGTTATTGCACAAGCTATAACCGCGAAGGCGCAAGCGATTCAGGAATCTGAACGGGCGACGAACGAGCTGGCGACAACTCGTGCTGAGGCTGCGAAGAAGATCGCGGAAGCCGATGGCGATGCGAAATCATCGGTAACGCGCGCGCAAGGCGAGGCTGACGCCAATAAGATTCGGCAAAGTTCTCTGACTCCGCAATTGCTCGAACTGAGAAAAATTGAGAATCAGCGAGCGCTGATCGATCGCTGGAATGGGCAATTGCCTACAGTCGAGACAGGACAAGGCAACATGCTGCTACAGCTTCCAAAGACGCAGTAAAGCGGTTGGCGAGAAGAATATAGCGATGCGAATATAAGGGTAGCGTGATTGCGCTACCCTTCCTTCTTAGTGGATTTCCGCACTCTTTAACGACCTAAAGTCCTTATTCTGGAAGACTTCGATATAAGTCCCGCAGAATGAAGGACCAGAGCAAAAATTCCCAGTTGTGGGCTAATTGAATAGCCCACTACCAAATTTCCCGCAACCCTATGATTCCAGAAGACCAGGGCGACGGGGGTGGGGGGTACCAGGTAGTGACCTTTCCGTTTTCCGCGCAGCCCTGCGGTCGCTGGCATCAACTCCTCGATCTGCCTAATTTAATGAGGGTTGGCCCTAGATGTTAACCTTGCACCATGTCTGACCGTCCGGACGCGTCACCTCGAGCCACTACCCCACCTCGACCCCGCGCAACCCTAGTCATCACCCTCTTCGTCGGGCTGGTCGTCGGAATCTTACTCGTCGGCACGGTTGCCTGGTCGATGTTGTCCCACAATTCCGGACGCGGCGCGTTGAGCCATCTATTTTCGGCGGTTACCGGCAGAACTCTTACCATCGATGTAAGTCAGCCCACAGTGGTCGATCGCATTCAGCGCTTGCAACGGCTGGAAACTGTGGTTTACACCATGGACAAGTTGGTAACCGGAGCGAAAGAAAATCCGATCCTTCCCGATTTCCTCACCGGCGATCGACTCCTGATGCTGGTGCACGGCGAAGTGGTCGCGGGAATCGATTTCTCGAATCTCAAGCCCGACGACGTTAAAGTTGATGGCAAGCAGGTTCGATTGCATCTTCCTGCAGCGCAAGTATTCAGCACTCGGCTCGATAGCAATAAGACACGAGTGTATTCGCGACAAACTGGATTGCTGGTGCCGACCGATCCGAATCTAGAAACGCAGGTGCGACAGGAAGCCGAACACGAACTGCAAGAGGCCGCATTGGCCGACGGTGTTTTGCGAACGGCGCAGCAGAATGCAACTTCGACGATTACCAGCCTGCTGCAAGGTTTGGGATTCGAGAAGATTGATTTCAACTAGGATATGTGTGGCGATGAGTTAGCAAGAGGCCACGCGGAATTTTGAGCGTGGCCTCTTGGTTGTATAAGTATTGTTGTATAAGTATTCGACAGTTAGGCCGCTGATTGTTGTTGAAACTCTGGGACAAATTTCTCGGCCACGAAGGTCTCGAACTTTGTTGGCGTAGTGTTCTTGGCGGTCCGAGGTTCGAGGGTTCGCATGTGCCCGGCGTTCAGTGCAACGCACATCTCGAGCATAAGTCCGACGAAATTTTCGGACATTCCAGCCTGCAGCAGAGCCGCTCGAATCTGATCGTCAGGTCCCTGAACATATCGGAGATCGGGTTTGCCGATGGCTTTGCCAATAATGGTGGCGATTTCTTTGTAATCGAGATCGCGCTGTCCCTGAAGTTCCTGCGTCTGTTTTCCGCGGAAGGCAAGTTTCAGCAATGCGTCAGCAGCAGCTGCTCCGATGTCATCGGGATCGATTAAAGGAAGTTTGAGATCTGGACGAAGCGGTCCGATAGCCATGCCCGCCATGCGAATGGCTCCGACTTGAGGCAAAATGTTTGTCATGAAATAACCGGCGCGCAAGTGGAGCACGTTCGTATCGCCGATCAGATCGAGTTTCTGTTCCAGTTCGTGGAGACCGACAACAGGTCCGGTTCCGCTTTCCTTATCGGCTCCGAAACTGCTGAGTGAAACAATGTTCTTGACTCCTGCATTTTTCGCGGCGGTCGCGATAGCATCGCTGACGCGATTCTGATATGCGCGGTATTCATTGCTGGTAGGGTTGGGCGGGATCATGACATAGGCTGCATCCGCTTTGTGGAAAGCTAACGATAGAGAGGCGGCGTTGGTCAGATCGCCGATGAATACTTCAGCGCCTTCCGCTGCAAGAGATTGCAAATGGGCTGCATCTCTACCGACTGCACGCACTTTCTTATTGCCAGCCAAAAGTTTCTTCGCTACCACGTTTCCAGTGTTGCCGCTTGCTCCGAGAACAACATACATAGAGAACCTCCATTTCCAGATTGGATGCGGCCCATCTGTTTTCGACTCCACGAAGAAGGGCTTGGAGTGTTCTCGTTCATCGCTGGGTCATGGCTGTGCACAATTGGAGTTACTGCGGCGCCGGGCCTTTCACTGTAGCTTCGTACATGGCGTTCAGCAGATCTTGCGAATGGCCGTCGTAGTCTGCGTCGAGCGACCACATGAAAGTTCCGCCGAGTCCCAAAACCCAGTCAGAATAATAGACACGCGTGTAGGTGGAGAATTCGTCATCGTAAGTAATGAAGCCGCGACCGCCATCGCTTCTTACTAAGTACGGTACCAACGCGATCGGATCGTAATAGCGCTGCCATCCCTGCTTGTTGATCAGGGCTTTAATATTCGGTCCATAGTTTTCCGTGAGGACCGTGTTGTCGCAATCGCCATCGGGAGTTTTGGAGTCGTTCGGACATGCCTCGAATAGCTTACTAATATTGGTGTAGTAGTAGCCGTAGAACGGAGTTCCAACGTTAAGTTGCTCAGCTGGAACATGCTTAAGGAATAACTTAGCCGCTTGCTGATCGCTGCCACCAGGCTCGCACTCATACGGCTTAGGATCATGCGTATCCCAAAATATCGGCGAATTGAGTTGACCAATGCTGGTCCAGGGTCCAGCGCAGTCATAGACCATCAGATTAAAAAAATCGGTGGGAACCTTAAGGCGATCCATGTTATAGAACTCGCCATTCCAGGGGGCGAGATCGGCAGACAGGGTGTAGCGCGGACTTGGAAAAGTATCGCGCAGCCGCGTCATCAATGTTACGAAGAACGCGCGGTCGGTCGCATCGGATGGAAATTCCCAGTCGATGTCGACACCATCGTATCCGTTCGCGGTGACAAAGCTCTGCAGGTTCTCGAGCACCGTGTCGAAGACCTGCTCGCTGTTTTCGATCGCTGCAAAATCACCGCCGGTCAGAAGCATGACCTTCACGCCTGTCTCATGAGCTCGCTTGATGAGCTCCGGTTCCAGGAATCCTTGAGCCACAGAAAGACTGCCATCCGAATTCCAAGGCACGCTAGCGTGGATGATATGAGTGAGCTTGTGGAATGGAATCTGCGCAACGTCGTAGGGAGGATTCAGATATTTGCTTCCAGCCGTGTAGTCGGCTACCAGTCGCTTGGGGAGGCGGCTCTGGTTTTCTTGCGCCAGCGCCGGTTGGATGCCAAGTCTGAGCACAAGCCCGAACATCAGAAGCGGAAGAAAAACGAGCGTAGACTGCCTGCACAATCTCATGAAACCAAACTCCCAGGGAAATTTCCGCGAACCGAGCTGAAAAGCGCAACTGAAAGCCAAGTTTGCGAGGGAGCAAGTTTACTATGACTCGCGCGAATGTGGGTCGGAAGCCTGTGTCGGACTAAAGACAACGTCGAAGACAGATCGATCCCGGACGCCGTTATTGTTTCAGTGAACGAATGTATTTTACGATGTCGTAGATCTGATCTCTCGAAAGTCTGTGATCGAAGGCGGGCATTCTGTTTTTCCCTTTACCTTTACTGATGATCGTAAAGAGATCTTCGTCCGACTGCGCCTGCACTTCGGGCGAGCCCAGCGGACGCAGCTTCAAGTTCTTGCCGATCATAGTATCGCCTGCTCCAGTCGCACCGTGGCAGGCGGCACAATGCGCTTTGTAGTTATAGGCAGCGCTGTCGGCATAAGCGTAAGTAGAAAAGGAAAGAGTCAGGGCAATTACGGCGAACGCTGCTCGATTCAAAAGCACAGCTCGGGAGCGGTCGGTTGATATAGAACATTTTGATATGAAATCTGGGCTTTTTCTCTGGCCCTCAAGTTTGTACCCCGCAAACATCCCTTGCGTCACGCTCACAGCTTGATTTTACCAGTTCAATTTCAACGCAAACTGGAACTGGCGTGGGTCGTAAGCGGCCGTGGCTTGACCGGCGTTGGTAAAGAGCGGGCTCACCGCTGCCGTGTTGTCACGATTGGCGATATTGAACATATCCGCGATGAGCTCCATGTTGAAGCGTTCACCGAAGTAGAGGCGCTTGGCCACGCGCATATCGTTAAAGACCGTCCAAGGACTAACGCCTGCATTGCGTCCGAGATTGCCGTCGAGGGAAAGCAGTCCGACCGTCGGGTTGTAGTCGAGGAAACACGGCTCCTGAAAGAATCCCGTCGGCGAGAACCTGGAAGCTACGGTCGGGTAGCCGCATGGATTAGTGGGGGTTCCGGATGGCACTACATTGGGACGCCCGGTAAGGGAAGACAGCTGGAGATTGTCGCCATTGCCGGTGATGATGTTGAAGGGCCGGCCGGAATTGAATTCGATCAATGGGGCGAGCGTCCAATTGCTGAAGAACTTGCTGGCGAAGCCGTTGCCGCTGAGCTTCCCGGATTGGTAGACACCGCTGAAGACGAAGCGGTGGCGCTCATCGAAAGTCGAGCTTGAACGGTCGGCGCTGGGATAGTAACTATCCTGCGGAGTGAGCGTGGATTCCAAGTCGGTGGAATCGTCGATGGCGTGCGACCAGGTGTAGGAAGCGAGGAATTCGTAATGGCTGCCGAAGCGCTTTCGGAGATTTGCGGTTAGCCCGTTGTAGTTCGATGTGCCGTTGGAATAATTGGCATCCATGTCACCGAAGGGTACGCAGCCGGTATAGGAAAACCCGCCACTTCCAAGCGCGGGATCGCAGTTCGCATTAAACCCCGGCAGGGTCTTGAGAAGCGCTACCGCTTGTGTCACGCAATTCGCCTGGCCGTTCAGCTGAAACGCAGCCGCAATCGATGGATTCAATCCGCCGGGACGGAAGAAATTCACCAGCGAGGCATCCACGTAGTTCGGATTACAGGTAGGATTGCTCACGGTCAAAGGGCTGCTCGGCAACTGCCCGGTTGCGGCGTAGGCCGCGAAGAAATTGGAGGTCAGCAAATCGCCGCGTATGGTGTTGGCATTGATAGGACGATTGAGATGGCGTCCGCCATTAAAGTTGTAGGCTAGGCTGAAAGCGTAGCCGTCGCCGAGGTCACGCTCAATGGTTAGGTTGGCTTGCTGCGAGTAGGCATAAACAAAGTTCTTGCCCTGCGGGTAGCCAAAGGGCTGGAAGCCGAGTGGCAGGAATGTTGATTGACCCGGATTCGAAAGGTTGAGGTTGAGGTAATTTTGATTGAGAAAGACGGACTGCGGAGTATTTAAAGCCTGAAACTGTTGCTGGTTTGGCTCGTAGAAGAGGTTGGCATTGGCTTGCGGAAAGGGCGACGGCGTGCAGTTCGGTTGATTCAGGGTTCCCTGGAATATTGGAATTGCATTTAAGTTTGCCGGGTTACCAGCTCCATTGCAGGTGGCAGTGCCAGCGAACACCAGCTGGCCGCTGGTCGAACCGTCGGAGGCATCGCCGAGAAAATATAAGCCGAGCAAGGGATGGTCATAGAACAATCCAAACGAAGCGCGGACTACCGTTTTGCCGTCTCCCTTTGGATCCCACGCAACTCCGATGCGAGGCTGAATATTGTTGGTATCGGTCTGTATACCTTTTTGCAAGCCCAACAAGTTATAGGCAGGAAGGGCGAGCCCTTGCGGCGGCTTGAATTGTGGCGGGAATTCTACGTCGTAACGTATACCGTAATTCAATGTGAGATTGGGGCGCGCACGCCATGAATCCTGCCAGAACACTCCCAAGGCCTTGTTGTTGAAGGAGTCGCTTGGACTCCCGATACCTTGGATAAAGTCGCCGGGAAGGCCGGCTCCATAGGCCTGCACGGCCGAGAGGTTGGGGAACGAGGAAGGAAGGCCGAGGGAAGCGGCGCTGAAGCTGCCAAAGTCGTACACACCACCGTAGTTCACAGTGAAGATGGCGTCGGTCGGGATAAAGTTGAAATCGACACCAAATTTCGTGTCATGCCGTCCCAGGTTCCAGGAAAAATTGTCGACAAACTGATAGCGCTTTTCAACGCGCTGAATATAAGAATAGGGCTCGCGTCCAAAATAAGCATAACCTGGGATATTCACCGCCGGATCGGACCCTCCTGGAATTGCAGTGTTGTAGAAATACGACAAGCCCCGTCGCGCGAATTGAAAGAGAAATTCATTGACTTTGTTATTGCCCAGAGTCCAAGTGTCTTCCACTACGCCAGCGATATCGCGGTAGGTTTGTTGCGAAGTGCGCGAGTAGGCATTTTGACCAAAAGGCTGGTCTTGGCCGCTGACCTCGATGCCGGTGACGGTGCTCGGACTGACATTGGCGCGCAGCGTAAGCCGGTTACTGTTGCTCACGTTATGGTCGAGGCGCAGCGAGTACAAGCTGGTGCCCTCGAAGACAGGGAAGTTTCCTTCCTGGGATGCGAGAGTCTGATAGGACTGTGGCACGGCGACGCACGGACCTGGAGGGGCGCAAGTTGTGGGGAAGCCAGCCCAGCTACTCAGGGCCCCGCCCGTCAATCCCTGCACCAAAGCGGTAGGCCATGCTCCCTGGACAGATTGGCCGGATGAGGCACCCAGCAACACAACATAATTAGGTAGGAAGGCCCCGATCTGACCCAAATCTGTTGCGGTCAAGCTTTCCAGATATGCTTGTTGTTCCGAGGTCACTTGGATAGTGCCGAAGGGCAAAGGAAAATTCCCCGGCCCGCCCAGTCCGACCGATCCAATATCTGTGGCCGTGTTGAAGGGAACGAGTCCGAAATTACTCTGGCCGATGCTGGAAAATCCCGTCTCGTGGCGTCGCGTAGTTTCGTAGGCAAAGTAATAATACGTTTTGCCTTTCCTAATCGGGCCGCCGAACGCTGTGCCGGCCTGCACGCGTGTATAGGCGGGATTGGGAGTTGTACTGAAGGGGTTGACGGCCTGGAAATCGCGATCGCGCAGGAATCCGTAAACATCGCCGTGAAAGTCGTTCGCTCCGGAGCGGGTGATGATGTTGACCACACCGCCGGCAGCGCGGCCATATTCAGCAGCGTAACTGTTGGTGATGATTTGAAATTCTTGCACCGCCTCCTGCGAGACGGTAGAGCGTACGCCGTTGGTGGCGTTATCGGTGGCATCGGCCCCATCGACGTTGACGAGATTCGATCGGGCGCGCTGTCCGCTCATGTTGAGGCCGGACGTGGGCGCTGCTCCAGTGTTCGGCGCGTTGTCGCGGAGCACTTGTGAATCAGTAAGCGTGAAATTGATATAGTTGCGGCCGTTAATTGGCAGATTATCGATGCGGCGCTGTCCTACGGTGTCAGTGGTCGAGCTGCGCGCAGTTTCAATAAGCTCAGCTTGCGAGCTGACTTCGACGACTTCCTTCCCGCTTGCCACGCTAACCACCACGGGTAACTCGGCCATGCCGCCTACGGTGATGGAGATGCCGTTGGCTTCGGATTTGGCGAAGCCAGGGGCGTCCACTGTGACGGAATAATTGCCAGGAGCCAACTGACGCACACTGTAGCCGCCTGCGCCATCACTGGTGCCCGCACGTTCTAGACCCTTGGCGACGTCGCGCACGGTGACGGTGGCATTGGTCACGGCGTCACCCTTTGGATCTTTCACGCTGACATGAAGATCGCCAGTGGCGGCGCCTTGCGCGAATGCCGATTGCCGGACAAGTAAAATTATGACTGCGAAACAGAAGAGACGCAGCGTCGCTTTCATAAGGCTCCTGGGATCTTCCGCATCATCATGGCTGCGGAACTGGATACAAACTGCGCGGTACATGACGAGATATTTGAACTTCAAACACACGTTTGGGGACGGGGATACCGCTGATATGTACATCAGCGGAGGGTGTTTAGGCAAGCAGTAAGATGGATTCCCACGGCGGAAAAGAACATTCGAAGAGTGTTATTGTCATCATTCTCACTCGAGTTCTTAATCGCTCTTTCAATTTTGTGTATTTGTTGTTGTCCCGCATTTTTGCCTTTCATTGCGTTTGCGAATCGCTTTCTTTAGATTCTTTGTAACGAGAGCGTCAAAAGTCCTCAGAGCGAGAGTGCTGTTGTGACGGAAATATTTCTTGTGCCTTCGCTTACGCATCCCCAAAATTTCAACGGACATTCCATGACTGGCGAATTGCTGCGGGTGATGGTGTGTCCGCCGGAAAGCGCGGGATGGAATGTTCCTGCGAAGAGCGCGGCGTGGAGAGAGCTGGGATTTCAGCGCGTTCCTAATTTCGAGCTAGCGCGTCGGCAACACGATCGTCTATGCGACCTGCTTCGCGAATGCGGAGCCGAGGTCGTAAGCCTCCCGCCGTCTGAGTCTCTCACTCTGGATGCCGTCTACGCGCATGACGCTTCGCTCGCCACGGACTACGGTCTGGTACTGATGAACCCAGGAAAGAAGAATCGTGTGGCCGAGGCCCAAGCGCACGCGAAAGCGTGCGCAGACTTCGGCATTCGAGTGTTTGGCGAAATAAGGTTACCCGGGACTTCTGAATCCGGCGATATCGTATGGCTGGATTCGCAGACACTACTCATTGGCAAGGGTTATCGGACGAACAAGTCGGGGATTGATCAGATACGAGCGTTGCTGTCGTCGAAAGACGCTTCAAGAGAGACGAAAAAAAATATTGAGGTGCTATCCGCCCCTCTGCCCTACGGGCCCGGGCCCTCTGCGTGTTTGCATCTGATGTCGTTAATGAGCATGCTGGATGAGGAGACGATTCTGGTCGACTTGCCATGGTTGGCGGTCGAGACCGTCGAACTGCTCAAAGCGCGCGGATTTCGATTGATTGAGATCGAATACTCCGAACGCGACACGCTGGCTTGTAACATTCTCTCGCTTGGGAAGAAGCGCCTGATTGCTCTTGAAGAAAATACCAAGACCAATCAGAATATGCGCGATGCTGGTTTTGACGTTCGTACGTTTCCAGGGTCGGAGATCTGCATCAACGGAGCTGGCGGTCCGACTTGCCTTACGCGCCCGCTGCTGCGCAGGTCGTGAATAAGCAGTTGACAAGTAAGCAACTGGCTTAACATGGTACGGCCCCAATGTTAGTATCTTATCGCTCGTTGAAAGGGAGCTTCTTAATGAAACGGCTAGGCACAGCATTGTTTGTGTTGTTGGCGGTGGCGGAACCCTCGTTTGCAAAGGTACACAAGGACACGTACTCGGTGTCATGCACAACGCTGTGGTCGGCTGTGAAGGACACACTTCGCAACTCGGGGAAATACGGGATATTGGGGATGGAGAACAGCGAGATGACGGCGACGTACTCAATGGGCATGGGAGCTGCCGGTCAGAAGCGTCAAAACTCGGTTGTCTTAAACGTGAAGGGCGACGCTGCCTGCGAAATGGTGATTCAGTCCGGCTATAGTGGACTTACCAACGACGACGCCGGCGATTTCAAGAGGCGCGTGGACAAATCACTGGCCCAGCAACAGCCCCAGCAATCGGCTCCGCCGGCTAAACCCGACAGCGCCACCAAATAGCGTCAGCAAATTATGGTGTATGCCTGAATCGCAGGCGAATAGGACCGTTCTGGACCGTTCTGTCGGGCTTCTCATCACTTCATTTATCCGACTTGTATCCGACTTGGTAGAATGAAAAAGAAATGCTTTTGCCGTTCGTCCGCGAACTCTTCGCGGAGGTGGAACAATTGCCTGCCTTCACGCGTGCCTCCTCCCATTTCCGGGAGAGCGCGGGACGGATTAGTGTCACTGGATTATCCTCCGCTGCCAAAGCCCTGATCATTGTTTTATTGCGCCGCACCATCGAGCGTCCGTTCGTGCTGGTGGTCGCCGATAACCGTGCTGCCGAGGAACTGTTACCGGTGTTGTCCGCCTTCTGTGAACTTACCGGAGCCGCCGATCCCGATTCAGTCGTGAGTCTGCCGGCGCGCGACGTGCTTCCCTTTCAGAATCTGTCGCCGCATCCCGAAATTCAGGAAGAGCGCGCCACGGCTTTGTGGAAGGTCGCGACAGGCCGTGCGGCGATCGTGGTGACGCCCGTAACCGCAACCACAATTCTTCTTCGCTCTCCTGAGTACTATGCCGATCTGGCACGGATCCTAAGACGTGGTGAGATTTTCGACCTTGAGAAACTGCTCGAACACCTCAACACGGTCGGCTACAGTTCGACTGATGTGGTCGAGATGCCAGGACAGTATGCGGCTCGCGGTGGCATTCTCGATGTCTACTCCCCCGAAGCGGATCGTCCAGTGCGCATCGAGTTTTTTGGCGATGAAATCGAGTCCATGCGTAAATTCGATCCGGCGAGTCAGCGCTCTTCAAATCCGGTCGACGAAGCATTGCTTCTGCCTTTGACGGAAACGCCGGTCACGGAAGAATTGCTAGGTTCGATCAACGCGCGGCTCTCGGGCAAACGAATTACGGGATCACCGGAAATTGTGGAGCAAGCGGTGCGCGATTCTGGTGCCGGCGTATTTCCCGGATGGGAGTTCTATGCTCCGGTGGCAGGCGCCGACCGCAGCATCTTCGGGCTGCTTCCGGACGCGCAGGTGATTCTCGATGAACCCGAAACTTTGCGGCTGGAACTCGACAAAGTTTGGGCGCGCATTGAAGAAGCGCATCAGCGCAGCGAAATTGGGAATCTGGTTCGTCCCGCCGATCTCTATTTGACTCCGGAAGACTGGCGGGAAAAAACCGCGGCGCTTCCCGGCGCCGATTTCGAATATCTCGCGCTGGCGCGGGAAGGCAAAACAGAAGCCGCGTTCCTTTCTCAACCTGCCACGCGCTTTCATGGCGCTGTACCAGCGATGATCGAGGAAGTTCAGAAATTGGTCACGAGCGGCACGCAGGTAATTCTTGCCGCGCCTAATACCGGAGAGGTCGAGCGCCTCGCCGATATGTTCACCGAATACAATGCGTCGTATCGTCTCGGGAGCCGCACCCGCAGCGGCGAAAGCTATGCTGACGAAACTTCTTATTTTGCCGGGGACGTTCTCACGACTACGCTGCTAAAAGCTTACCTTCCCGACGGTTTCGTTTTACCAGAAGCGCATCTAGCCATTTTTGGGGCGCGCGATCTGTTCGATGAATCGGACCTGGTCGCCTCGCGACCGCAGCGCCAAAAATCAAAAGTTTCGGCATTTCTTTCCGACTTCCGCGATTTGCAAGTTGGCGACTACGTTGTCCATGTAGAGCACGGCATCGGACAGTATCAGGGACTAAAAGAAATCAATCAGGGCGATGGTGCTTCGGAATTCATGGTGCTGGAGTATGCCGAAGCGGCGCGGCTTTATGTTCCGCTGACTCGGCTCGATCTGGTGCAGAAATATCGTTCGTCCGAGGGCGTGAAACCCGTCCTGAATCACTTGGGTACGCAGGCATGGAGCAAGACGAAAGCTCGCGTCCGCAAGGCGATGAAAGACATGACTGACGAATTGCTCAAACTCTATGCCCAACGGCAGTCAGCGCGTGGTCACATCTTTCCGCCCGATACCGAGTGGATGAAAGAGTTTGAAGATACATTTGAGTACAACGAGACGGAAGACCAGGCGCAAGCCATAGCCGACGTGAAGCGCGACATGGAATCGCAGCTTCCCATGGATCGTCTGCTATGCGGCGACGTTGGTTATGGCAAGACAGAAGTCGCGATGCGAGCCGCGTTCAAGGCTCTAAGCGACAACAAGCAAGTTGCGGTTCTCGCGCCCACCACAGTTCTGGCATTTCAACATTACGAAACTTTCAAGCAGCGATTCGCGCCGTTTCCGCTCACGGTTGAAATGATCAGCCGCTTCCGCACAGCCAAGCAGGTCAAAGAAATTTTGCAGAGAGTCGAAGCCGGCAAAGTGGACATCCTGATCGGTACCCATCGGCTGCTTTCAAAGGATGTGAAGTTTGCCGATCTCGGCTTGCTGGTGGTTGATGAGGAGCAGCGCTTCGGTGTCCGCCACAAAGAACGCATTAAGCAGATGCGCACACAAGTCGATGTGCTCACTATGTCGGCGACGCCAATTCCGCGCACGTTGCATATGTCGCTGGTAGGGCTGCGCGATATGAGCGTGATTGAGACTCCGCCGAAAGATCGTATGGCGATTCAGACGGTGGTCGCGAACTGGGATGAAAAGCTGATCCAGTCTTCGATTGAACAAGAACTCGATCGTGGCGGCCAGGTTTATTTCGTCCACAATCGTGTCGACACGATCTGGGAGATTGCAGCCAAACTTCAGAGCCTGGTTCCGAACGCGCGTATCGCCGTTGGCCACGGGCAGATGGGTGAAGGAGAATTGGAAAAAGTGATGCTGAAATTCATGCATCACGAGGCCGACATTCTAGTCTCGACCACAATTATTGAAAACGGCCTCGACATCCCGCTTTGCAATACGATCATCATCAATCGCGCTGACCGTTTGGGATTGTCGGAGCTCTATCAACTTCGCGGACGTGTGGGTCGTTCGAATCGACGCGCCTATGCATACCTGCTTCTGCCAGCGGAAATTGAGTTGACGCCGATTGCCCGGCGACGGCTGGCTGCGCTCAAAGAATTTTCAGATCTGGGCGCCGGCTTCAAGATCGCTGCGCTCGATCTCGAACTGCGAGGCGCAGGCAACCTTCTGGGCGGAGAGCAGAGCGGCCACATCGAGGCGATTGGATTCGAACTCTATACGCAGATGCTGGAACGTGCCGTCCGCGAGATGAAGGGCGAGGCGGGAGTTGAAGTCACGGAAATCCAGCTCAATCTCGGACTCAACATCCGCATTCCATCCGACTATATAAAGGAAGAGAACCAGCGGCTGCGGATGTATAAGCGCGTAGCCGGCGTCGAGACCGAGTCCCAACTGCACGACGTGCGATCGGAACTGATCGATCGCTATGGCGAGACGCCCGGCGCTGTTCGTAACCTGCTCAACTATGCCGCCCTCAAACTGCAGGCGATGCGGGTTGGCGCGAACGCCATTGAGCGAAAACGCGAATTTGTGAATATCAAGTTCGGCCCGAATGCTGCGATTGACCCCGGAAAATTGGCCCGATTCGTTGCTTCGCAGCGCGGTACGCAATTTACTCCGGATGGCACGCTGAAGTTCTCCATCAAAATCAGCAGCGCCGAGGGAATATTGCAAACTCTGCGCGATCTGCTGGAAGAGTTGGAAGCGCGTGAGGAAGCCGTGCGGCAAATATAACTGCCAGCAATTTACAATAGTTCTGCAATGAATACGACGCAAGAACGACGAACCGAAGGCGACCGCCGCAAGGTTCGAAAAGTCCGCAAAGCGATTTTCCCCGCCGCCGGATTGGGCACGCGCTTTCTTCCCGCCACCAAGGCCCAGCCAAAAGAGATGTTGCCGTTGGTCGACAAACCCATCATTCAATATGGTGTCGAAGAGGCGCTGGGGGCCGGATGCGACCAGATCATCATCATCACTGGACGTGGCAAAAGCGCGATCGAAGATCATTTTGACGTCAGCTACGAACTGGAAAAGATGCTCGAGGAAAAAGGTAAAAACGACCTGCTCAAGATCGTGCGCCAAATCTCCGACATGATCCACGTAGCCTACGTTCGTCAAAAGGAGGCGCTCGGTCTGGGCCATGCTGTGCTCACGGCGCGCGAACTTGTCGGCGAAGAACCGTTCGCCACGCTACTCGCCGACGATGTTATCGATGCGAAGGTGCCCGTGCTTAAGCAATTGATGGACGTGTTCGACGAGAAGCAATGTTCGGTGATTGCGACGCAGGTCGTGGAAGGGCCAGCAATTTCTTCATACGGGGTGCTGAAGGCGAAAGAGGTAGCCGGCTCTGGCGGCAAACTTTACGAAGTGCTCGACATGGTGGAAAAGCCCAAGTTTGCGGATGCTCCTTCAAATCTAGCCGTTATCGGGCGTTATATTTTGACGCCGACAATCTTCGAGACGCTCTCAGATATCAAGCCGGGCGCGGGCGGAGAGTTGCAACTGACCGACGCACTGCGTGGTCTGCTGCAGCGCGAAAAAGTTTATGCCTATGTTTACGAGGGCCGCCGCCATGACACGGGCGACAAACTCGGCTTCCTCAAAGCCACGGTTGAGTTCGCCCTCAAGCGCGAAGACCTCGGTGGCGAGTTCCGGGATTATCTAAAGAGCCTGAAGCTGTAAGCTGAAACCGCAGCAACTCGTCCTCAGCTTTTCGCTCATTCTTCCATTGCCGAATGCAGCTTCTTTGATTTTTCTTCCACGCCGCGCGCCAGTTTCTCTTTGTGCGCTTCTAATTTCTTCGTTATTGATGCGTCGGCCACGCCAATGATCTGTGCTGCGAGAATCCCTGCATTCGTAGCACCGGGTTTGCCGATCGCCACAGTCGCCACGGGAATGCCAGCGGGCATTTGCACGGTAGCCAGAAGAGAATCCATTCCTTGCAGAGAAGTAGAAGGAATCGGTACGCCGATCACCGGTAAAATTGTGTGCGCCGCGATTACGCCCGCCAGGTGGGCCGCTCCGCCCGCTCCGGCGATAATGACGCGAATGCCGCGCCCTGCGGCCTTGCGCGCGTAGTCTGCCGTGCGATCAGGCGAGCGATGAGCTGACGTTACATCAATCTCAAAAGCAATTCCAAATTCGTCAAGCGCTTTTCCGGCTTCGCGCATGATCTCAAGGTCGGAGTCACTGCCCATCACGATTGAAACGAGTGGCTTGCTCATAGTTATGCTTAGCTTCCATTCCTTTATGAAGTGAAGTACATCTTGCTTGCTAGTTTTTCTTTAATGCTCGTGCAGCAATATCTTTCCGATAGTGCGCGCCGTCAAAGCCGATCATCGCGCAAGCTTCATAAACGCGCTCCACTGCCGCCTCCAATTCTGCGGCGCGCGCCGTCATGCCGAGCACACGCCCTCCAGCAGTGTAGAAGTCGTTGTCACGTTTTGATGTACCCGCGTGGAAGACTTTGGTGCTGTCCAACTTCGCAACTTTCTCAAGGCCGGTGATTTTCTTGCCTGCCTCGTACGCCCCCGGATAACCGCCCGAAGCAATCACCACACACACGGCCGCATCGTTCGACCACTTGAAATCACCGTCGCTGGTGCGGCCGTCGATTGACGCTTCCATCGCCTCGACTAAATCACTTTCGAGGCGCATCAAAATGGGCTGCGTCTCCGGATCGCCGAAACGGCAGTTGAATTCGAGCACCATGGGGCCGCGCGCGGTCATCATCAATCCGCAATAGAGGACGCCCTTGTACTCCGCGCCTTCGACTTTCATGCCGGCGACCACGGGCCTTGCGATATGCGTCAACAGCCAGTCGCGCATCTGGTCGTCGACGATCGTGCGCGTGGTATAGGCGCCCATGCCGCCCGTATTTGGACCGGTGTCGCCATCGCCGACGCGCTTATGATCTTGCGCAGCGACCAGCGGTGCTACTCGCTCACCATCACTTACTACCAGAAATGAAAGTTCGTCGCCCTGCAGAAATTCCTCGAGCACTACGCGCGTGCCGGCCTCGCCCAGCATGCGGCCGCTAAGCATTTCATTGGCAACAGTCGCAGCTTCGTCTTTAGTTTTGGCGATGACCACGCCTTTGCCGGCAGCGAGTCCGTCGGCCTTCACCACGATTGGAGTATGGAAGTGCGACAGCGCATCGCGCACCTGCTCCGGAGAATCGCAGATCGCGTAGCGCGCCGTGGGAATGTTGTGACGTTGCAAAAATTCCTTGGCGAAACTCTTGCTGATTTCAAGTTGCGCCGCTGCGCGTGTTGGCCCAAAGGTGCGCCATCCGCGACGCGTAAATTCGTCGACAACTCCCAACATCAATGGCAACTCCGGGCCGACAATGGTGAGGTCAGGCTGGATTCTATTTGCCAGTTCGACCATGGAGTCGAGGCTCTTCACATCTACGGCCGCGCACTCCGCCTCTTCGGCGATCCCGCCATTGCCTGGCGCACAATAGATTTTCGAAACTCGCGGCGACTGGCGAAGCTTCCACACCAGGGCATGCTCGCGTCCGCCGTTACCGATTACGAGGATCTTCATATTCAAAACAGATGGTCTAGAAACAATTAAGGGTAGGGGCGAGCGAGGATGATGTCAAACCGCTGGGGTTGATGCGGGAAAAAGATGAGCTGCAAAGATTTGCGATTAACTGTGCTTAACGCTTCGCCGTATAATACATTCCTCGTGATTACGGTCTCCAAAGAAGACTACCTTAAGGCGATTCTTGAGGCTGAGAGCGAAGGGGAAGCTGTTATATCCGCGACGCTCGCGCACTGGCTCAAGGTGTCGCCGCCAGCTGTAACCATGGCTGTACGCCGTCTAAAAAAAGATGGATTAGTGCGGGTAAATGCCGACGGACGGGTTCGTCTGACCGCTGCCGGAAAGAAGATTGCCCGGAAGTTGACGGTTCGCCATCACCTGATTGAGCGCATGCTCGCCGAGATTTTTGGGATGGAATGGTATAAGGTACACGACGAAGCGGAACGGCTGGAACATGCCGTCTCGCCTGATTTCGAGGCTCGACTGCTTGCGAAACTCGGGCGTGGAGTCGCGTGCCCGCACGGCAATCTGACGGAATTGGAGAGTCCAGCCAGTCGTCGTCATCGCGGCTTACTGCTATTATCTCAGGCCGAACCGGGTCAAAACTTTCAGGTGAGCGGTATCTACGAACGCGACCGTCACCTGCTGGAGTTTTTGGAACAGCGTGGCATTCGCCCCGGCGCCAAAATTCGGGTTTCCCATCGTAATTATGACAACACGTTAACCCTGACTACCGGCGCTGGCCGGGTTTCGTTGGGCGTATCGGCAGCGGAAAAAGTCTGGGTCAAAGCGGCGGATGGACAATCCGCTTTCAAAGCTTAAGGTTCGGTTCGCCACGGCGTTCAAATATTGGTCGTCTTCGTATTGCTCGCCACATTCAAAATTCAACATCCTTGCAATCACAAAAGTGATTAACCGTAGTTTATATCCTGATGTATACTTATACTAATAATATACCGATGGCATCCCTCGCTTTTGCCTTTCGCTGTGAATGCAGATGAATGAACCCAATACAACATCGGAGCTGCGCCGATTCGCTATAAATCAACAGGTTTCGGACACTGACGTCGTCATCACGCACGAAGACATTGACCGCGCTCATGACCGCGAACGGGTTTCGGCGACACGAGCGCGACGGGGGTTCCGGCCGCGCCTGGGGTTGTTCTGGCTGCTGATTGGCCCTGGCATTCTAGTGATGCTCGGAGAGAACGATGGGCCTAGCATGCTGTCATATGCCGCGACTGGAGCGCGGTTTGGCGTCGGCTTCTTCCTGCCCTTCGTGGTGCTCACATTCGTGATGGCTTGCGTGGTGCAGGAGATGACCGTACGTTTAGGCGCGGCCACTCATCGCGGGCATGCCGAGTTGATCTTCGACCGCTTCGGCCCCTTCTGGGGATGGTTCTCGATGATCGACCTCATGATTGGCAACTTTCTTACACTGGTCACAGAGTTTATTGCAATCCGCGCAGGCCTTGGATTTTTCGGCGTGCGGCCTGCAGTCGCAGTTCTGGGCGCATTACTCGTTCTTTCCGTCGCGCTCATGACCCACCGCTATTGGACTTGGGAGCGAATTATTTTGGCCGCCGCGATGTTCAATCTTGCGTTCGTTCCAGTGGCGTTACTGACGCATCCGCAGTGGGGCGCTGTCGGCCGGGCGCTGGTGACTTGGAAACCCCTGCCGGGCGGACTCACACAAGAAACAGTTCTGATTCTGCTGGCAAATATTGGAGCGACGGTCACTCCATGGATGCTGTTCTTTCAGCAAAGCGCGATTGCCGATAAGGGACTTACCACCCGAGATATTCGTATGGGACGCCTCGATACGGCGCTGGGCGCGGCTTTGGCGACGATCGCCGCGTTGGCGACGATATTGGCGACCGCTCCGTTGTTCCTGCATCACATGTCAGCGGCGAACTTCGAAGCCGCTGAATTCGCCCAGGCGTTGCAACCGTTTGTTGGGTACTGGGGTGCCGCTCTTTTTGCCCTCGGCATGTTTGAGGCGGGGATGGTCGCTGCGATTACGATTTCGACCTCCTCCGCATACGCCTTTGGAGAAGTCGCGCGGCGCCCGCATAGTTTGAATCTTCCTTTCAAGCAAGGCAGAACGTTTTATCTTGTGTTGCTGGTCGAAGCCGTTGCGGCCGCGGGGCTGGTTTTAATTCCGGGAATTCCGCTGGTGTACATCGTGCTACTGGTCAATGTGATTGCTGTGCTAGCGATGCCACCGGCATTGCTCTTCCTTTATATGCTGGTCAACGATCGCGAGATCATGGGCTCGCTGGTGAGTCCGGCGTGGGCCAACGTGCTGGCGTTGGGAGTCGTAGTCATATTAGTTGGCGCCGGGCTTTTGTTTGGAGTCAGCGTAATTACTCCGAATGCGCTGGCGCTGGTCGGAGGCAGGTAGATGGAAAAAGAATTTGATTCGAGGCGCGACACCGAAGTGAGCCGCGAAGAAATGGCGTCCGTGATCACCGCGTTGGAGCCTGACCAGATTATTTCGACCAAGGAGCACCATTGTTGCCCACGTCGGCGGCTGACGCGAACCGAGATGGTCCTGTTCTGGGGACTGCGAATTTATCTGGTGTTTATGGTTGGCGTGGTCGTCTATCAGATTTGGACGGGCGTGCGCTAGCTAGCTCATTTACATAGCGCAATTACTTTTCCTTCGGTTCCACTAAATCCCAAAGGTTGCCATACAAGTCTTCGAACACTGCGACCGTGCCATACGATTCTTCGCGCGACTCTCGTACGAACTTTACCTTCCGCGCAGTCATCTCACGGTAGTCGCGCCAGAAATCGTCGGTATGCAGAAAGAGAAAAACTCGACCGCCGGTCTGGTTCCCAATTCGACTTACCTGCTCAGGCGTCGATGCCTGGGCCAGAAGCAGGTTTGTGCCCTGAGAGCCCGGCGGAGCGATCAGCACCCAGCGTTTGTCTTTACTCAAACGAGTGTCTTCGATCAATTTGAAATTGAGCGTGCGGGTGAAGAAGTCCAACGCCTCGTCGTAATCGCGGACGATCAGCGCAATATGGCCTAATGTCTGCTTCATATTTTCCTATACATTAAAGGAATCTGAGCGGCATTTCACGTCTCTCCCCTTGAGGCCGCGCCCACACGAGCTCCGCGAAACGAATTACACTATTGAGTTACGATTCCGCATTGCACGCCGGTTTTGCGACGGAGTTGGTGGAGGGAAGCAATCATGTCAGCGAATAGTTTCGGTGCCCGCGCGATTCTCAAAGTTGGCCACAAAGAATTCGAAGTCTACCGGCTCGAGGCTCTCGACAAGCAGGGAATCTCAACTCGGCACCTGCCGTTTTCTCTACGTATTCTGCTGGAGAATCTACTGCGCACTGAAGACGGGCGCAATGTGACTAAAGATGAAATTCGCGCGCTAGCGGCCTGGAACAAAAATTCGAAGCCGGAAAAAGAAATCGCCTTCACGCCCAGTCGCGTGCTATTGCAGGATTTTACGGGCGTTCCCGCGGTCGTCGATCTTGCCGCCATGCGCGATGCGATGAAGCGGCTCGGTGGCGATGCGAAGCTTATTAATCCGCTGCAGCCTGCAGAACTGGTCATCGATCACTCAGTGCAGGTTGATGAATTCGGTTCGTCCAACGCATTCGACGTGAATGCACTACTGGAGTTCCAACGAAATAAAGAACGTTACGCCTTCCTGCGCTGGGGACAGACTGGCTTCCGGAATCTCGCTATCGTCCCGCCAGATACTGGCATCGTTCATCAAGTGAATCTCGAATATCTGGCGCGCGTGGTTTTTGTACACGAAGAGGATGGCAAGCGCACCGCATATCCCGACACCCTGGTAGGCACCGACTCGCACACCACCATGGTCAACGGACTAGGCGTGCTGGGCTGGGGCGTGGGGGGAATAGAAGCCGAGGCGGCAATGCTGGGGCAGCCAGTGTCCATGCTGATTCCCCTGGTTGTCGGCGTGAAGCTGACCGGACGTTTGCGCGAAGGCGCCACGGCCACCGATCTTGTGCTCACCATCACAGAGATGTTGCGCAAGCATGGAGTGGTCGGAAAATTTGTCGAATATTTTGGCCCCGGCCTGCAAGACTTGCCGCTTGCCGATCGCGCAACGATCGCAAATATGGCTCCCGAATATGGTGCGACCTGCGGCATCTTTCCGATCGACAAAGAAAGTCTGCGCTATTTGAAACTCACCGGCCGCGGCGAAGAGCAGATCGCGCTGGTCGAAGCCTATGCTCGCGAGCAAGGACTTTTCCACGATGCCAACACACCTGAAGCAGAATATTCCGAATTGCTGAGTCTCGATCTTGCCACCGTCGAATCAAGTCTTGCTGGACCGAAGCGGCCGCAAGACCGCGTCGTACTGTCGCAGGCGCGAGCGTCGTTTGAGCAGGCGTTGCCTTCGCTTATTAAGCCGAAGGCAAAAGCCGCGGCTGCCGCTCCATCTGAGGCCGCCGCCTTAAAGCAGAACGAAGTCAAACAAGTCAATCGCTGGGAGCAGGAGGGTGGGAGTCCGACTGCAATTGGGATCGAAGACCCAAACGTCCACGAACATATTTCGAATGGAAGCTCGCTGCGGCATGGCAGCGTAGTCATCGCGGCTATTACCAGTTGTACAAATACGTCGAATCCATCGGTGATGCTGGCCGCCGGGTTGTTAGCAAAGAAGGCGGTCGAGCGTGGACTTGAAGTTCCGGCAACGGTCAAAACTTCGCTCGCTCCCGGATCAAAGGTCGTGCTCGACTACCTCGAAAAAGCCGGTCTGATGCCGTATCTAGAGAAGCTGAAGTTCCACATCGTGGGCTACGGTTGCACCACATGTATCGGAAACTCGGGGCCGCTGCCTGTTGAAGTTTCAAAAGAAATCGACGAGAAGAATCTCGTAGTCGCCTCGGTGCTATCGGGCAATCGTAATTTCGAAGGGCGCATTAATTCTGAGGTGCGCGCAAATTATCTAATGTCGCCGCCGCTGGTGGTGGCGTTTGCACTCGCCGGGCGCATCGATATCGATCTGCATAAAGATGCGATCGGTAAGGGCACGGATGGCAAGCCGATTTTCCTTGCTGATATCTGGCCTTCGCAGCAGGATGTTGAGCAGGTGATGGCAAGCTCAATTACATCCGAGATGTTCCGCAAAAGTTATGGCGAGGTGTATGCCGGCGATGAACGCTGGCGCGGGTTGCCCGTTCCGAAAGGTGAGACCTATGCATGGGAGAAAGACTCAACCTACATTCGGCAGGCGCCGTACTTTGATGACATGGCGCTGAAGCCATCAGCCATCGAAGACATAAAAGGCGCGCGCGTGTTGGCTGTGCTTGGTGACAGCGTCACCACAGACCACATTTCGCCCGCCGGTTCGATTAAGAAAGATGGTCCCGCCGGCAAGTATTTAATCGCTCACGGCGTGCAGCCGGCTGATTTCAATTCATACGGATCGCGCCGTGGCAATCATGAAGTCATGGTGCGCGGCACGTTTGCCAATGTCCGCCTGCGCAACAAAATGGTGAACACGGAAGGTGGGTTCACCCGCCATCTGCCCGATGGCGCCGAGATGTCGATCTTTGATGCGTCAGAAAAATATCATGCGGAAAAAGTGCCGCTGGTAATTCTGGCGGGCAAGGAATACGGCTCCGGATCTTCGCGTGACTGGGCCGCCAAGGGACCATTGCTGCTGGGCGTTCGCGCAGTGATTGCGGAAAGTTACGAGCGCATTCATCGCTCCAACTTGATCGGTATGGGTATTCTTCCACTTCAATTTTTGCCGGGAGAAAATGCTGAGACGCTGAAATTGACCGGCGACGAAGTCTTTGAGATCGCCGGGATTCGCGAGGTGGTCGAGAAATTTTCTTCGGGCAAAAAAATTACCGTACGCGCCAAAGGTACAAAGACGACCGAATTTCAAGCCGTCGTCCGCATCGACACCCCGCAGGAAGCTCTCTACTATGCCAACGGAGGCATCCTCCAGTACGTGCTGCGGCAATTGCTGGCGGGAAAAACACAGCCAGAAGCAGTGCATGTTTAGCTGCGTTCCACCAGGAACTGAGTCCGCTGGTTCCTTTGTATGATGGCGCGGTCTGCCGAGCGAGGACCACGCACAGCCCGTCAACCGCAGAAAACAGCCCCACATTTCTTGCGCGTGCTAATCTCAAAATCCCATGGCAATCGCATCCCAATACATTCCTGCCGCTTATAGCCTGACTGCGGTCGGAGTTTGGGGCACCAGCGACTTTCTAGGCGGCGTGGGAGCGCGGCGCGCGAACGCTTTCTTATTCACGGCAATTGTGCACGTAAGCGGAATGCTGCTGGTGGGCGCGATCGCGCTGATGACTCATGCGGCGTTTCCGGGACTCGTCAGCGTAGGTTGGGCGCTGCTGGCGGGAGCGCTTGGAGGACTGGCTCTCGTTTTTTTCTACAGTGCACTGGCTCGCGGAAATATGGGACTGATTGCTCCGGTGGCGGCGGTGCTTAGCGCCGCGATTCCAACTATAGTCACGGCATTTTCAGAGGGCGTCCCAGGGACGCGGCATGTGTTCGGATTTATCCTTGCGGGTATAGGGGTCTGGCTAATCTCGCGAAACGAAGCGGAGACGGGTCGTCCAGAGGGATTGGGAGTGGCCGTCTTGGCGGGAATTGGCTTTGCCGGATTTTATCTTTGCGCGCACCAGGCTGGGAACGCGTCAGCGCTGTGGGTTGCGACCTGCTCACGATGGGGGTCGTTCTTCGTTACAGGATCTCTAGTCCTGTTCGGAAGGCACCTCCGTGCCGTGCCGGCTCCCATACTGGGGATCGCTGTGGCGGCAGGCATTCTCGACATTAGTGGGAGTGTGGCCTTCATTCGGGCGGCGCAGATCGGACGGCTGGATGTGGCTGTCGTTCTGAGCTCGCTGTACCCGGCGGTTACCGTTCTGCTAGCGCGTTTTTTTCTGCATGAGCATTTCAGCCGCGCACGCACCTTTGGGATGGTTGCGGCGCTGGCGGCAGTGCCTATGATTGCGGGATAGATTTGGGTAAACATAGATTGCTTTCTCGGGCAAGGTGATTCGTGGCTCTAGTTGAAGTGCGGAATCTCTCGAAGGTTTTTGGCCTCGGTGAATCGCCATTCGGCCGTCGCCGCTCGGGCGAGGTCCGCGCCGTCGATAATATCTCGTTCGATATTCACGCGGGCGAAACGCTCGGTTTAGTTGGTGAGTCGGGCTCCGGCAAAAGCACGCTCGGACGGCTTATCCTCCGCCTCATTGAGCCGACCTCAGGCAGCGTCGTTTTCGATGGCATCGATCTCCTGAAAGCTAACGGTTCGGAATTACGTCGCCTTCGCCGCGACATGCAGATCATTTTTCAGGATCCGTTCGGTTCCCTCGACCCCCGCTATCGCGTCGAGGATGTAATCGCTGAGCCGCTGATTCTTCATCGAGATCAGCTCGGCCGCCATGCCCGCCACCAGCGCGTGGGTGAACTTCTGCGGGCTGTTGGAATGGATGAATCCGCCATCCACCGTTATCCGCACGAATTCTCGGGAGGCCAGCGCCAGCGCATCGGTATTGCGCGCGCGCTAGCACTGCACCCGAAGTTCATCGTAGCCGATGAACCGGTCTCCGCGCTCGACGTCAGCGTTGGCGCGCAGATCGTGAATCTTCTACAGCAATTGCAGCGGGATTTTGGCCTGACTTATTTATTTATTTCGCACTCCATGCCGATCGTTCGCTATCTCTCGACCCGTATCGCAGTGATGTATCAAGGCAAGATTGTCGAAATTGGCAGCACAGAGCAAATCACGGCTCAGCCGCAGCATGCTTACACGCGCAAGTTATTGGCGGCGACGCCGGAGATGGCGGTCACATAAACTTGCGCTTCCTGCTGTTGTTTATCTTCCTGTTGTTATTACTGCGGAAGAAAACTACAATCTCCTCCTGATTTCAGGAGAAGACATGGCCACCAATCCCTCCGTTCCGTTGCAACCGCCGCAGTCGATGCAGGCACCGCTATCGCCGGAAGCGCCGCCGTTGTCGGAGGGCCAGCGCCTCGCTGACGTTTTTTTTGCGCCCAGCAAAACATTTACCGACCTGCGCAGGAATGCCAGTTGGTGGGCGCCGTTTCTGATCATGGCCATCGTGTCGATGCTGTTCGTCTACGTCGTGGATCAGAAAGTGGGCTTCCGTAAGGTCGCGGAAAATCAGATCAAGTCGCAGCCCAAGCAAGCTGAACGCATGGATCAAATGCCAGCCGATCAGCGTGAAAAGGTCATGCTGCAGCAGGTCAGTCTGACCAGAATAATCTCCTACTGTTTTGTTGTGGTTCTTCTTGTGTGGTTCGTCATCGTTGCTGCGGTGTTGCTGGCGACCATAAAGTTTGGGACTGGCGCCGAGGTGAAATTCAAGACGCTGTTTGCCCTGATCATCTATGCCAGTTTGCCGGGAATATTAAAGTCGGTGCTGGCGATCGCATCGATTCTGGCGGGAGTGAGCAGCGACGGATTTACCTTCCAGAATCCGGTAGCCACCAATCCGGGATATTTCATCGACCCGAGTGTTTCTCCCGTGCTCTATAACTTATTGACGAAATTTGACATCTTCACAATCTGGACCTTGGTCCTCACAGCCATCGGTATCACTTGCATCAGCAAAGTTAAGAGTGGCACTGCCTTTGCTGTGGTATTCGGCTGGTTCATCTTCCTCACGCTGGCTGGGGTCGGCATTACGGCAGTATTTTCCTAATTCACGAATAACGTTCGCGAACAACTTCAGTCATGCACACCGCAGACGTCGTTCTCATCGGTGGAGGGATTGTCGGCTCCAGCATCGCCTACCATCTCGTCGCCGCTGGCTGTAAGAGCGTTCTGGTGATCGAGCGAGAGTCAGCGCAGGGAAAGGGATCCACCGGGAAAAGCATGGGTGGCGTGCGGGCGCAGTTTTCAACGCCGGTCAATATCCAAATGTCGCTGTACTCGATCCCGTTCTATGCGAGCTTCGAGGAGTGCCTAGGCTATCCGTGTGATTACCGTCCGCAGGGATACCTTTTTTGCGCAACTACCGAAAAGCATCTAGCCTACCTGCGTACGAATTATGAAAAGCAGGTCGATTTGGGATTAAGGAATGTGAGCTTGGTATCGGGCGACGAAATTCGTGGCCCGTTCCCGCAACTTCGCGGCGATGACATTGTTGGCGGAAGCTTCTGCTCCACCGACGGTTTTGTCGATCCCTACAGTGCCATGATCGGATTCATGACCTGGGCAACTGACCACGGGGCCACGCTCTGGAAGAACACTAGCGTAACTGGAATCACACGCGGCGTTTCTGAGCACCACAACAGTAAGGCTGACAGGAGTTTCGAAATTGAAACCACGCGCGACACAGTCTCCACACGCACAGTAGTCAACTGTGCCGGGGCATGGGCCGCTTCGATCGCGAAGATGGTTGGCATTGATCTCCCCGTCGAACCCTTGCGCCGGATGTTGGTTCCAACCGAACCGTTCGATCAATTTCCGCATACTGCGCCTATGATTGTCGACATGTCGACAGGCTTTCATTTTCGTCCCGAGAGCCGCGGATTTCTGCTGGCATGGAACGATCCGGAAGAAACCCCGGGCTACAAAACTGATTTCGAAGCGAGCTTCATTGAGAAGATCCTGACTCGCGCTTCGGATCGCGTGCCTGTGTTCGAAAATGTTGCGGTCAATCCCAGACGCGCCTGGGCCGGCCTTTATGAAATGACGCCCGATCATCATCCCATTCTCGGCGAGTCTCCCGAAGTTCCAGGCTTTTTCTTTGCTAACGGCTTCAGCGGCCACGGCGTAATGCACTCACCCGCTACCGGCAAAATTCTTAGCGATTTAATTTTGACTGGACAGACCGATCTGATCGACCCTGCTCTGCTGAATTTTTCGCGCTTCGCGGAAGGCCGGACGATTCACGAGACGGCGGTACTGTAGGTCGGCGGTGCGATCATTTATCATGACGACGCCTGAGCCTTGATCAAAGGGACACAGACGAACAAAGAGGAGCTCCGTGGTGTCCCCCTGTGTTTCTCTGTGCCCCCTGTCGTTAAGGGTTCTTTTCAACATGCCGCAAGAACTCAACTACTGGCTCACCACCGTCAAGATGCCCGCCGCTCAGTCGCGGCCACTCCCGGCGAACGCTGACGTAGCCATCATCGGCGCCGGATTTACCGGGCTCTCCGCTGCTCTGGCGCTGGCCAAACGCGGTGCGAAAGTCGTAGTCCTCGAAACGGAAGCCATCGGCTGGGGCGCAAGTTCACGTAACGGCGGCATGGTGCTCACCGGGCTGAAACTCGGCGTCAATAAGCTCATCTCGACGTATGGGCGCGAACTCACGCGCCGCATGTACGCCGCGTCGCTAGAGACCATCGACACCGTTGAGCGCATCGTAAAAGAGGAGAGCATAGCCTGTGATTTCGCGCGCAAAGGACACCTCGAAGTCGCCTGCAAACCAGCGCATTTCGCGGACTATGCTCATCAGGTAGAAGTGATTGCCCGCGAATTCAATCATCAGCTGCGCGTCGTGCCCCGTAACCAACTCAGCAGCGAAATTGGTTCTGATATTTATTACGGTGGCATGGTCGACGAAATTTCAGCAGGCCTCAATCCCGCACGCTATGTTGCCGGACTTGGCGCCGCTGCCATGCGAGCCGGTGCCCAGATCTACGAGCGGACGCGATTGCAGAATATTCAGCGGGAGTCTCGCGGCGGTGCTCCTGGGTTCAAGTTGAATAGCTCCCAGGGCGCGATTTGGGCGCGCAACGTGCTCGTCGGAACTAGCGGCTATACCGGCGCGGCGACTCCCGCGCTACGAAAGAAAATCATTCCCATCGGATCGTTCATTATTACAACTGAAGTTCTCCCTGAATCGCTGGCCCGTGAACTGAGTCCCCGTAACCGTCAGATTTACGACTCCAAAAACTATCTTTATTACTACCGGCTAACCCCCGATAACCGAATGTTGTTCGGCGGCCGCGCCGCCTTCTTCCCCGAGACCGATCAGACCATACGCAAGAGCGCCGAAATCCTGCAGAGGGGGATGATTGACGTCTATCCGCAACTGCGCGATACCAAGGTCGAATACGTTTGGGGAGGAACGCTGGATTTTTGCTTCGACATCATGCCGCACGCCGGACAAATGGATGGCATCTACTTTGCCGTCGGGTACGCCGGACATGGCGTAGCCATGGCGACTTATCAGGGACAGAAAATGGCGGAATGGATCGTCGAAGGAAAAACGGACAATCCCTTTGCGGAGATTCCATTCCCCGGCGCGCCGCTTGGGCTGTACAACGGCAAGCCCTGGTTTCTGCCATTCGCCGGAGCGTATTACAAGATTCTAGACTGGGTATCATAAGAACAGGTCTCAGCGGGCAGGTCTCAGGAAAGCCTGACTGAGCAATTCTAGGTTTTGCTGAAACCTAAAACCCTTTTCGGAGAACTCCATGTCCCTATTCGGCCTAATCGAATACAACGACGCCAGCCCCGAAGTGCGTGCCATCTATGACGACATCATGGCCACCCGCAAGACTGACTGGATCAATAATTTCTGGAAAGCGATTGCGCACGATCCGGTAATGCTCAAGCGGACTTGGGAAGATATCAAGCAGATCATGGCTCCCGGAGCGCTTGATGCTCTCACCAAGGAGATGATTTACGTCGCCGTCTCGGTCACGAACCAGTGTGAATATTGCATCGCTTCGCACACCTCTTCGGCGAAAAATAAAGGTATGACCGACGCGCAATTTAGAGAATTGATGTCCGTCGTCGGCATGGCGAACGAAACCAACCGTCTCGTCGCGGGATACCAGGTAGAGGTCGACGACCGCTTCAAACCCCAAACCGGGAAATGACATCCAACGTCCGGAGATTTTTTAACGCTGTTGTTAATTACACGCCGCGGATGAAGTTCTATAATCGGTTGGGCGGCAAGGCGCGACGCTAATCTTTGGCGCGCTCGAAAGAGGTAGCGGTATGGCCGAAATGACAGTGACTCCGGTTGCAACCCATGGTTTTTTTCTGGACGGCAAGTGGCTGGAAGAGGGTGACATTGTTGACGTGCACGCGCCTTACGACGGTACCCTCATCGCGCAGGTCCATCAGGGGCGTCGCGAGCACGCGGAGGCTGCGATTGCCGCCGCAGTCAAGGCTTTTGGAACTACCCGCCGGCTACCGGCCTTCGAGCGGCAGCGGGTTCTGCGCCACATTGCTACCGGCATTCACGACCGCAAAGAAGAATTCTCTCGAACGATTGCGCTCGAAGCGGGCAAGCCCATCAAGAGCGCGCGTACGGAGGTTGACCGCGCAGTCTTTACATTCAACATCGCCGCCGAAGAGACGGTTCGCGGCTACGGTGAATATTTGCCACTGGACTGGCAGCAGTCGACTGCCGGGCGCTGGGGAATCGTCAAACGTTTTCCTCTTGGTCCCATCGCTGGCATCACGCCCTTCAATTTCCCTTTGAACCTGGTAGCGCACAAAGTTGCTCCAGCTATTGCTGCTGGTTGCTCCATGGTGCTCAAGCCCGCACCTCAAACTCCAATCTCCGCGTTGCTGCTCGCGGAAGTCGTCCAGCAAGCGGGATGGCCGGATGGCGGATTCAACGCGCTATTGCTCTCGAACGAAGATTCCGGACTGCTGGTCAGCGATGAACGCATCAAGCTCATCAGTTTTACCGGCAGTGCCGCTGTCGGCTGGAGCATCAAAAACAACGCCGGAAAGAAAAAAGTTGTTCTCGAACTCGGAGGGAATGCAGGCGTTATCGTTCACAATGATGCCGATCTCGCATATGCTGCTGACCGCTGCGTCACAGGAGGCTTCGCTTACGCCGGACAGACCTGCATTTCCGTACAACGCATTCTGGTTGAGCACTCTGTCTACGGAAAATTCACCGAGCTGTTGCTGGCAGCGGTCAGCAAACTAAAGGTCGGCGACCCGCTCGACGAATCGAGCGATCTCGGTCCGCTCATCCGCGAAAGCGATGCTATCCGCGCGGTTGACTGGGTGCAGGAAGCGGTTCGCGGCGGTGCGCGCCTGCTTTGCGGCGGTAATCGCAAAGGTTCGTTTTTAGATCCCACCGTGCTTACCGGCACCAAGCCCAGCATGAAAGTCAATTGCCAGGAAATTTTTGCGCCGGTCGTGACCGTTGAGCCCTACAACGATTTCGCCTCAGCGCTCAAGCAGCTCAACAGTTCCGCCTATGGTCTGCAGGCAGGACTTTTTACACGCGACGCCAAACTCATTTTTGAAGCATACGACGAACTCGAAGTGGGAGGCTTGATTGCGGGTGATGTACCCACCTTCCGCGTCGACCACATGCCTTACGGCGGTATTAAAGATTCCGGATTGGGCCGTGAGGGCCTGCGCGACTCCATTCATGAAATGACGGAACCGAAGCTGCTAGTCATGAATCTGCGTTGAATTGTTTTTAATAAAGCGTTTTTGCTCAATGGTAGCGACGGGGCTTGCCCCGTCTCACTCTGTGTGGAGAAGCGGCGGCTCGTATCCCGATTTTCAAATTTTCCACTTTGAAGTTTTAGTTTCAGATTTTTAATTTTCGCAAAGAAAAACTGAGTGAAGTGTTTCATTTCGCCGTTCAACTGTTATACTCTCCTGTTTTAGGAACGTGTGTCACAACGACGTGTGACGTGAATTCATAAGAATGCGGTCAGCCGGGAGCGGCGCAAGCCAATTCCAGAATAATTTAAGACTTCACATTCAATGCAGATCTTTCCGCGCAGCAGTAATGCCATCGCTCGGGCCTCTCTGGTCCTCGTGGTTCTCGCCGTGGGCGGGTTATTCTGGGTTTTGTTGGAGCTGGAACGTACCCCATACATCACGAATGCTGGAGTAAGAAAAGATCAGCCTGTCCCGTTTAGCCATCAGCACCACGTAACGGGCCTTGGCATCGATTGCCGCTACTGTCACACCTCGGTTGAAACTTCTAGTTTCGCTGGCATTCCTCCCACCAAGACTTGCATGAACTGCCACTCGCAGATTTGGACCAATGCCGCTTATCTGGAGCCGGTCCGCGAAAGCTATCGCACCGGGAAATCGCTGGAATGGACGCGCGTCAACCAGTTGCCCAACTTTGTCTATTTCAATCACAGCATCCACATCAATAAGGGTGTCGGCTGCAATACGTGCCACGGTCCCATCGATCAGATGCCGCTAACGTATCAGTACGCATCACTGCAGATGGAATTCTGTCTCGACTGTCATCGCAACACCGAAAAATATCTGCGCCCGCGTGAACAAGTCTTTAACATGCGTTATGAGCAGCCGGTCAACGATCCGTTGGGCAAGAATGCAGTAGTTTTTGCCGGCACGGCATATAACGACCAGATCGCTCTAGGTAACGCGCTGAAGGATGCATACAAGGTGCGCTCGGTCAAAGACATCACCAGTTGCAACACCTGTCATCGGTAAGAAATCGATAAGAAACAGATAGCAAGAACTGAGAACTGATTTTGACGATGAGCATGGACGAGCACAACACGAAGCTGGTCGGAATCAAAGCTGTATCTGCTGCCAAAGCTGACGTCTGTCCCACCAAGCGCAAGCAGCTTGACCTGGCGACGGTGAAGGAGCAGCTCGAAGATACGACTGGCCCCGAATACTGGCGCAGCCTCGAAGAACTGGCGGGCAGCGACGAGTTTCAGGAGATGATGCACCGAGAATTCCCGAAAGGTGCATCCGAATGGCTCGATGATTTCTCGCGGCGCGGCTTTCTCAAGACCATGGGAGCGTCGCTGGCGCTGGCCGGATTGACCGGCTGCACGCGCATGCCTAACACCGAGATCGTGCCTTATGTGCGGCAGCCGGAAAATGTCATTCCCGGCCGACCGATGTTCTACGCCACCGCGTTTACGCTCGGAGGTTATGCCGCGCCGATTCTGGTCGAGAGCAACATGTTTCGGCCGACGAAGGTCGAAGGCAATCCGCAGCATCCGGCTAGCTTAGGTGGCACCGACATTTACGCCCAGGCCTCCATTCTCGATCTCTACGATCCCGATCGGGCGCAGAACGTCACGTACATGGGGGACGTCCGTTCGTGGCCTGCATTCATCGATGCCCTCCACGGGCCGATGAGCGCGGAAAAGAGCATGGCGGGCGGCGGCGTCCGTATTCTGACGCAGACTGTTACTTCGCCAACGCTGGCCGCGCAGATTCACGATTATCTTGCATCAAATCCGCAGGCAAAGTGGCACGTTTACGAGCCCATCAATCGCGATAACGTGGTCGAAGGCGCGAAGATGGCGTTCGGTGAGCCGGTCGAGACGCGTTACGACTTCTCAAAAGCCGATGTAATCGTTTCGCTCGACGCCGATTTCCTCTACGCCGGATTCCCTGGTTCAGCGCGCTACACGCGCGATTTCGCCGCACGCCGCAATCCCGATGCAAACATGAACCGGCTGTATGTGATCGAGAGCACGCCGAGTTCTACCGGGATGAAGGCGGATCATCGGTTGCCGATGAGAGCTCTTGATATTGAAACCTTTGCCCGCTCACTGGCGAGTGCTGTCGGAGTAAATGTTGGTGGCGCTAGCGGAGAGCAGCAGAATTTTATTTCTGCGCTTGTGAGAGACCTGCAAGTGCACAAAGGTTCGAGCGTTGTGGTTGCCGGTGACCATCAGTCGTCAGCCGTACATGCGCTAGCACACGCGATGAATCAGGCGCTCGGCAATGTTGGCCAGACAGTTTTCTATACCGAAGCGGTAGATGCCAATCCCGTCAACCGTAACGAATCGTTGAAATCCCTGGTCGATGACATGCGCGCTGGAAAAGTTGATCTGCTCGTGATTCTCAGCGGCAATCCAGCCTACGACGCGCCCGCTGAAATTGACTTCGCATCAGTGCTGAAATCGAATTCTGTCGGTCTGAAAGTGTTTCTCGGCTCGCATCGCAATGAGACGGCTGAGCTTTGCCAGTGGCATATACCCGAAGCGCACTATCTCGAGTCCTGGAGTGATGCCCGCGCCTACGACGGAACGATCAGCATCATTCAGCCGCTCATAGAGCCACTCTACGGTGGCAAGAGTGCGCATGAGGTAATCGGCATTCTCGCGGGTCAATCCAGTCTCGCCGGACACGATCTAGTCCGGGCCTACTGGCAGAAGCAACACACCGGCGCTGACTTTGATGTCTTCTGGCGCAAGTCGGTGCATGACGGCTGGATTGAAGGCACAACTTATGCGCCGAAGAATGCTGCACTGAAAACTGCCTCCTTCGCAGCGTCGCAATCAGCAGCGAGCAATGGCGTCGAGCTCAACTTCCGCCGTGACCCCTCCATCTACGACGGCCGCTTTTCGAATAACGGATGGTTACAGGAACTCCCCAAGCCGCTGACCAAGCTCACGTGGGACAACCCCATCATGATCGGCCCCGCAATGGCCGAGCGATTGAAGCTGAATTTCAAAGATGTTGTGGAGCTTGAATTCAACGGAAAGAAAACAAAAGGCGCGATCTGGATTCAGGCTGGCCATCCCGACAATTCGATCACTGTCTTCCTCGGTTACGGACGCACCCGCGCTGGCCGCATCGGCACCGGTACGGGCTATGACGCTTATCCTCTGCGCACCAGTCAGGTTCCGTGGTTTGGCGACGGCGCGAAACTCACTGCCACCGGCGAAACTTACAACCTCGCCAGCACGCAGGGCTATCAGTCCATGGAGACGCCCGACGGCAGCGAGCGTCCACTGGTGCAAGAGCGCAGCCTCGAGGAGTACAAGAAAGAGCCGAACTTCGCGAAAGAAGGCGATCCGCCGCTCGATCTCACTCTGATTCCTCACTTCGATTATTCGAAGGAAACGTACTCCTGGGGCATGGCGATCGACCTGAACTCCTGTGTCGGATGTAATAACTGCATCGTCGCCTGCCAGTCGGAAAATAACATTGCCGTAGTCGGCCAGGAGCAGACTCTCAAAGGCCGCCACATGCACTGGCTCCGCGTGGACGCGTACTACAACGGACCCCGCGATAATCCGAAAGGATTTTTTCAGCCGGTGCCGTGCATGCAATGTGAGAATGCACCGTGCGAGCTGGTTTGTCCGGTGCAAGCGACCATTCACAGCAGCGAAGGCCTGAATGATATGGTCTACAACCGCTGCGTCGGCACGCGCTACTGCTCGAATAACTGCCCTTACAAAGTTCGCCGGTTCAATTTCCTGCTCTTTCAAGATTGGGAGACGCCGCAGTTCAAGCTCATGCGCAATCCCGACGTCACCATCCGCAGCCGCGGTGTCATGGAAAAATGCACGTACTGCGTGCAGCGCATCAGCGAGCATCGCATCGACGCGGAGCGTGCCGACACCACGATCAAAGATGGCGAATTGCAAACCGCTTGCCAGCAGTCCTGTCCGGCCAATGCCATCGTCTTCGGCAATCTCAACGATCCCGACAGTCAGGTCAATAAGTGGAAAGCGCAGGCGAGAAACTACTCCATGTTGGGTGAGTTGAATACGCGGCCCCGCACAACGTATCTGGCGGAAATCCGCAATCCGAATCCGGAGTTAGCAACATAGTCGGAAGAGTCAAGATTGGAAGATTAAAGAGCAGAGTCGAAAGCGCAGGTTAAGAACTAGCTGAGAAAATAGTGGAGTGCATGTAAGGCATGGCTACCAACACACAAATACCCGTGGCAGACAGGCGAGTGCCGGTAATTGCGCCGGGTCATACCTTCTCCACCATCACCGACAAGATCAGCAACATCGTGCTGAAGCGCCCCATCTCTCTGGGATGGATCTTCGGCTTCCTGATCGTGTTTTCGATGATGAACATGCTGATGGTGGCCCTCGGGTATCTGTTCATTAAAGGTACCGGGATTTGGGGCATCAACATCCCCATCGGTTGGGGATTCGCCATCGTCAACTTCGTCTGGTGGATTGGTATTGGCCACGCGGGCACGCTGATCTCCGCGATTCTTGCTCTCTTGCGCCAGACCTGGCGTAACTCCATCAATCGTTTCGCCGAAGCGATGACGCTGTTTGCCGTGGCTTGCGCCGGCATCTTCCCGCTGGCCCACACTGGACGCCCGTGGCTCGCGTACTGGCTCTTTCCGTATCCCAACACGATGCGGTATTGGCCGAACTTCCGCAGTCCGCTCGTGTGGGACGTATTCGCAGTCTCGACCTACCTCACCATTTCCTTAGTCTTCTGGTTCATCGGATTGATTCCCGATCTCGCCACTTTGCGCGATCGTGCCGAGCAGCCCTGGAAGCGGCGAGTTTTTGGATTGCTCGCCATGGGATGGCGTGGTTCCGCCCGCCACTGGCATCGTTACGAAACGGCCTACTTGCTTCTCGCCGGGTTGGCGACGCCGCTGGTGCTCTCGGTTCACACAGTTGTGAGCTTCGATTTCGCCGTCGGCATGGTCCCAGGCTGGCACACCACCATATTCCCGCCATACTTTGTTGCGGGTGCGATCTATTCCGGATTTGCCATGGTGCTTTGCCTTGCCATCCCGATCCGCTCAATCTATGGATTGAAAGACTTTATTACTGAGCGTCATCTTGAAATCTCCGCCAAAGTCATGCTGGCCACCGGTCTCATCGTAGCCTACGGATACGGCATGGAAGCATTTATGGGCTGGTACAGTGGCAGCAAGTTCGATTCATTCCTGCTCTGGAATCGGCTCCACGGCCCCTATCGCCTCTGGTATGCGGCGCTGCTGGGTTGCAACATTTTCATCCCGCAGGTTCTCTGGCTGAAGAAGTTCCGTGTCTCTACCGGGTGGCTCTGGCTGATCTCATTCATTGTACTCGTCGGCATGTGGCTGGAGCGCTTCATCATCATCGTCGTCAGCTTGAGTCGCGACTTCGTGAACTCTTCATGGGGCCAATACTACCCAACCAAGTGGGATTGGATGACGTTCTTCGGGACCATCGGCATGTTCCTGACTTTTATGTGGCTCTTTGTGCGAGTCCTGCCCATGATTTCCATCTTCGAATTGCGCACCTTGCTGCCTGAGGCGCACGTGCACGAGTCGGAGGAGGTGAAGCAATGACCATGCCAATCGGCGATGTTGCAGTTTATGAATCTCCAATTCCCGATTCGCCCAGTTATGGATTGATGGCGGAATTCGATTCGGCGCAGGAGTTGGTAGCCGCCGCGCACAAGACGCATGAAGCCGGTTACAAGAAGATCGATGCCTATAGTCCGTTTCCAATCGAGGGCTTAGCCGAAGCGATCGGTTTTCATAAGAACCGCGTGGCCCTCGTCGTCCTCATCGGCGGCCTCGTTGGCATGATCTCGGCATACTCGCTGCAGTATTGGGTGGCAGTGATCACATATCCCACCAACGTTGCCGGAAAGCCCTATCACTCGTGGCCTTCGTTCATCATCGTGACTTTTGAGCTGACAATTCTTTTCGCCGGACTTTCGGCCGTGATTGGCATGTTGGCACTTAACGGACTACCTATGCCATATCATCCGGTCTTCAACGTGGCCGAATTTGCGAAAGCCTCCGAAAACAAGTTTTTCCTCGTCGTGTTTTCGAGTGACCCGAACTACGATGTCGCTCGCACGCGTTCATTTCTTTCGAGCCTCGCTCCACGAATGATCGCGGAGGTGCCTAGCTAGCCATGGGCGCCGCTCTCAATTTACGGAAACATTTACCGGCACTGCTGGCTGTGATCGCCATCACCGCCGGATGCCGTCAGGATATGCATGAGCAGCCATATTACCGGCCCCTGGCGAAGAGCGATTTCTTCGCCGATGATCGCTCTGCCCGCATGCCCGTTGAGGGCGCGGTGGCACGCGGCGATCTGCGCGAAGACAATTACTTGTACACCGGAAGAATCGGTAACAATGATGGCGACTATGTGCCGTTCCCGGTAACCGCCCAAGATCTGGCTCGCGGCCGCGACCGCTTCAATATCTACTGCGCGCCCTGCCACGGACGTGTTGGGGACGGCAACGGCTTCATTCCCACGCGCGGCTACAGGCAGCCGCCGTCGTTTCATATCGACCGTTTGCGCAAAGTGCCAATCGGTTATTTCTTTGATGTCGATACCAATGGCTACGGAGTCATGCCTGATTATGCCGCGCAGATTGAAGTGCATGATCGCTGGCGCATCGCGGCCTACATTCGCGCGCTGCAGTTGAGTCAGAATGCGCATGCCAACGACATTCCCGCTGGGCAAAAAGTTCCATCACCGCCCCCGCTGTTCCACGACATCGGCAATGGAGCCACGCTGCCCGAGATGGCTCCCGCGCCACCCGCTGCCGAAGGGGAGTCCAAATGACCACGGCCATTATGAAATTGGATAAATCGGACCTGATGGCCCCGCCCGTGGCCGAGAAGATTCAGACGCAATCGCTCTTCATTGGCTTGATTGGCGCAGTCGCTTCCATCGTCGGCGCATTTCTCGCTCCCGATAGTTTTTATTCCGCTTACCTCACCGGCTTCATGTTCTGGCTCGGTCTTTCGCTCGGATGCATGGCCATCCTCATGCTCCATCACCTGGTCGGCGGTGCCTGGAGCATCGTGATTCGGCGCATCCTTGAGTCGGGCATGATGACGCTTCCAATGATGGCCGTCCTTTTTCTTCCGATTTTGTTTCATCTGCCCCGGCTCTATTTCTGGGCGCGGCCCGAGGTCTTGAGCGACCCCAAAACCGATCCCAAGATCATCGAGATCGCGCAGAGTTATCTCAACTTCAACGGCATCGCGCTGCGTTACGTCGTTTACTTCGCGATCTGGATCGGGATGGCCTACTTCCTGAACCGCTGGTCCACCGAGCAGGACACGATTTCGGGCCAAAGCACACTGCGCTTCCGCGCCTTGAGTTCGATCGGACTCGTCATCTACTCGCTCACGATCTCTTTCGCCGTGATCGACTGGGTAATGTCGCTACAGGCGCGCTGGATCTCGACCATCTACGGCCTGATCTTCATCGCGGGTGAAGCACTCTCCGCGCTCTGCTTTTGCGTGGTGATCGAGACCATCCTCAGCAAGCGCAAACCCATGTCCGAGTATCTCAATGAGACCGAGGTTCACGATCACGGCAAGCTAATACTCGCCTTCGTCATGGTCTGGACGTACTTCAATTTCTCGCAGTGGCTCATCATCTGGGCCGGCAATCTGCCAGAAGAGATTCCGTGGTATATGCGCCGGCTAAATGGCGGATGGGAGTATGTCGGATTATTCCTGGTGATATTCCAGTTCGCGGTGCCGTTTGCGCTGTTGCTTTCGCGTCAATTGAAACGCGAGGCGCGAACTCTGGTGCGGCTTGCTTCCTGGATCATATTGATGCGCATGATCGATATTTATTGGCATGTCGAACCGGCATTGCATCCCACATTTCACCTGAGCTGGCTGCATTTCACGGTCATCGCCGGTATCGGCGGTCTTTGGATGGCCTACTTCTTTCACAACTTGAGGTCGCGTCCGCTGCTGCCGATCAATGCGCCGCAGACGCTGAGACTTTTGGAGCCGTCGCATGACTGACGGTATCCGAGTAGCAAAGCGAGTAACGAGATATGAGTGACGAGATGATGAACCACGGCCATCACGCCGACGAGACCGAATACGAACATGAAGACCTGGGATCACGCGGCCTCTTCGTCTTCATGATTAGCCTTGCGGTCTCGGGAGTAATTATTTATTTCATCATCACCGGCATGTATCGGTTCCTTGATAAATATGAGCGCTCCCAGATGACTACCGCTAGCCCGCTTGTTACCACCAATGGTGCGATAGAGCGGGTGGTCACGCAGGCAGACGCGGATAAAGCGTTCAAGGACAATGGAGCGCCCATGCTCGAAACCGACGAGCGCAGCCAGTTTCGCAGCTTCCTGATGAATCAGGAAGATCAGCTCAATAGCTATGGCTGGGTCGACGAAAAAGCTGGCGTGGCGCATATCCCCATCGAACGCGCCATGGACTTGATCGTGCAGCAAAATCTGCCCGTGTATCCGAAGAGCGGCGCGGGTGCAAATACTGATGTAGCCGGAAAAGATCCAGTCGGAGATAGTGCAGCCGGAAAAGGGAAAAACAGTGCGCAGTAAGAGTAGTTTCGCCAACTCGATAGCCGTAGCGGCATTTTTGCTAATACTCTCGCTCGTCCCAGTTCCATTGCTCGCGCAGGGTGTGCGCGGTCCAATGATGGGTGGCATCGTGGGTCCGCCCGCCAGTCAGAAGCCAATTGGCCTCGAATTTGTTGGTATCGAGCAGCATCTCAACGCCGACGTTCCGGTCGATCTCGAGTTCCGCGATGAATTGGGCAACCCGGTCAAACTCGCCGATTATTTCGGCCACGGACGACCCGTGATCCTGAACCTCGGCTACTATCAATGCCCCATGCTCTGCAGCGAACTTCTGCAAGGCCTGGTCGGTTCCATGAAGGCGCTTACCTTCGATGTTGGCAAGGATTTTGACGTTGTTACCGTGAGTTTCGATCCGCGCGAGACGCCAGAAATGGCTGCCGCAAAAAAACGCGACATTATTAAGCGCTACGGTCGCGCGAACGCCGGTCAAGGTTGGCACTTCCTCACCGGAAAGGCCGATCAGATCAACGCGCTCACCAAGTCGGTAGGCTTCCAATATCAATTCGATCCCAAGACCGAGCAGTATGCGCACGCCGCCGCGATTGTTATGCTTACCCCCGACCACCACATTTCGGGATACTTCTATGGAGTGGAATTCTCGCCCAAGGATCTGCGCCTCGGACTCGTGCAGGCTTCGCAAAGCAAAATCGGTAACATCGCCGACCAGGTGCTCCTCTACTGTTATCACTACGATCCCAGGACCGGGAAATACGGCGCCATCGTCAGCAATATCCTGAAGCTTAGCGGACTGGCAACCATGCTTATTCTGGGAACGTTTATGTTCGTCATGTTCCGCGCCGATCGTCGCGCCGGACGACTTTCCAGCCGGGGATTGGTTCACGGCGAATTGGGGCGAGCTAAGTAATTATGTCGAAATTTCTACCATTGTGGCCCGATCAAGCCTCGACCATGGCAAGCCAGGTGGATGCGCTCTACATCTATCTGCTCCTGGTCTCTGGCATCATGACTGCGGTCATCTTTCTCGCTGTCGCGATACTTGCGATCAAGTACCGGCGCGTACCCGGCCGAGATGCCCATCCGATTGAAGGCTCCATGATTCTCGAAATCGGCTGGACCGTCCTTCCGTTTTTTGTGATGCTGACCTTCTTCGTCTGGGGGGCGGTCTTGTTTTTCCAGGAGCGCACTCCGCCCGCTGACGCGACCGAAGTCTACGTCGTCGCTAAACAGTGGATGTGGAAGATCGAGCACATGGAGGGACAACGCGAGATCAACGAGCTTCACGTCCCCACAGGTGAGAACATTAAGCTGATAATGACCTCGCAGGACGTCATTCACAGCTTTTTCATTCCAGCATTCCGCGTCAAGCAGGACGTACTTCCCGGTCGCTACACCACGCTCTGGTTCAAGGCCACCAAACCCGGCACCTATCACTTATTCTGCGCCGAATATTGTGGGACCAATCACTCTGGAATGGGTGGCGACATCGTCGTAATGGAGCCACAAGATTACGCGCAATGGATGGCTGGAGGTCCGGCTTTGCCCTTGCAAGATACCGGCAGAGCGCTATTTGCTCAGCTAGGATGCGCCACCTGCCATCGTTCCGACGCTCAGGGTCGCGGCCCAAGTCTGGTCGGCGTCTACAATAGTCAAGTACAACTCGAAGACGGACGGAACGTGACTGCGGATGATAACTACCTTCGCGAGTCCATCCTTGATCCATCGGCGAAAATCGTAAAGGGTTTTAACCCGGTGATGAACTCTTTTCAGGGCATCGTTAGCGAGGAGCAGTTAAACGCGCTGGTGGCCTACGTTAAATCTTTAAGCGAGCCACCCACGGGAACCGCGGGACTGCAAGATCAGCCCGCGCCTTCCCCCGCACAACCTCAGAAGGCGCAGGTGCAATAGTCATGGCGAGTACAGCAATCCCAGCGAATCGGGCTCCAGTAGCTCCAAAGTTGAACTATCTTAATAATGGCCATACGCTCAAGTCCTGGCTCCTGACCACCGACCACAAGCGGATCGCGATCCTCTATCTGATTTCGGTTAGTGCGTTCTTCTTTCTTGGTGGTTTCTTCGCCATGCTCATCCGGCTCGAACTCCTTACGCCGGAGGGTGATCTACTCGCAGCCGACACCTATAACAAAGTCTTCACCATGCACGGCATTGTCATGGTGTTCTTCTTTCTCGTTCCGGTCGTGCCCGCCATTCTCGGCAACTTCCTTATCCCGCTCATGGTGGGAGCCAAAGATCTAGCATTTCCGCGGATCAATCTTCTGAGCTGGTATCTATACGTTATCGGCGGAATCCTGTTCCTGCACTGCATGCTGAATGGCGGCGTCGATACCGGCTGGACCTTCTACACTCCCTACAGCACATCCGCCAGCAATACCAATGTCGTCGAAGCCGGACTGGCCATATTCATTGCCGGCTTTTCCTCCATCTTCACCGGACTCAATTTCATCGTTACCGTTCACCGCATGCGCGCCCCAGGCCTCACTTGGGATCGTCTGCCACTCTTCGTCTGGTCAAACTATGCCACCAGCGTCGTCATGATCCTCGGCACGCCGGTGATTGCCATCACCATGGTTCTGGTGATTGCAGAACGAACCCTGCATCTCGGCATCTTTGATCCGCGCCTCGGCGGAGACCCAGTCTTATTCCAGCATTTGTTCTGGTTCTACTCGCATCCCGCCGTTTACATCATGATTCTCCCTTCAATGGGAGTAATCAGCGAGCTCGTCGCCTGTTTCTCGCGTAAACGCGTGTTCGGCTATAAATTTGTTGCGCTTTCCAGCGTCGCGATTGCCATCTTCGGATTCCTCGTCTGGGCGCATCACCTATTTGTCGCTGGCATCTCGCTTTATGCCGCGATGGTCTTTTCTTTCCTCAGTTTCATCGTTGGCGTCCCCTCCGCTGTTAAGGTCTTCAACTGGACAGCCACGCTCTACAAGGGTTCCGTTTCTTTCGCCACACCTATGTTGTACGCCTTTGGCTTTATCGGACTCTTTACCATTGGCGGATTGACCGGCCTCATACTGGCCACTATCGGCATTGACGTTCACGTCACCGACACTTACTTCGTCGTCGCCCACTTCCATTACGTCATGGTCGGCGGCGTTCTGATGGGTTATCTCGGAGGACTGCATTTCTGGTGGCCGAAGATCAGCGGACGCATGTACCCGGAAGGTTGGGCTAAGCTCTCTGCATTATTCGTATTCGTGGGCTTCAACCTGACATTCTTCCCGCAGTTCATTCTCGGCTATGTGGGCATGCCCCGCCGCTACTGGCAGTATCCGCCCGAGTTTCAGGTTCTGAATGTGCTTTCGACCGCCGGCGCCAGCGTGCTTGCCGTCGGCTATTTGCTGCCAATGATCTACTTGCTCTGGTCACTGCGCTACGGACCGATCGCCGAGGCAAATCCGTGGGGTGCTGCTGGCCTGGAGTGGCAGACGACGTCACCGCCGCCAACATTTAATTTTGACGAGACTCCTGTCGTAACTTGGGAGGCTTATAACTACGACGAGATTCCGGCGCCAAAGGAACTGGAGGCTCCCGTTGCACGATAGCCAAGCGGTTACGGTCATGGAACACGAAGCGCACAATCCAGCGCTGGTTCATCAGTTCTCTGATGAGAAGCAACAGAAGAACGCCGCCTCGCTTGGCATGTGGCTGTTCCTGGTCACCGAAATCATGTTCTTCGGTGGCATGTTCTGCGCCTACCTGATCTACCGGCTCACCTATTTCAACGCCTTCGCCGCGGGAAGTCAGCAGCTCAACATCTGGCTCGGAGCCACGAATACCGCTGTCCTTATCGTCAGCTCGGTGACGGTTGTTTTGGCGGTGAAAGCAGCGGAGGCCGGCAAACGCAAATTGCTGGTTGGCTACCTCGTTGTTACCGTGCTGCTCGGCATGACCTTTCTCGTAATCAAGGGCTTCGAGTACAAAGAGAAATTCGAGAAGCACCATGTGCCCGGTTCAACCTTTAACTTTACGGAAAAGTTCGACGACAATGGCAAGCAGATCCCGGTTAACTCCAAGGAAGCCGAGCTCTTTTTCTCACTTTATTTCGTCATGACCGGCATGCACGCAATTCACATGATCATTGGTTGTGTGCTGTTTACCGGGCTGGCCATTCTGGCGTGGAAGGGGCATTACACCTCCAGCTATTTCACACCCATAGAAAACGGCGGCTTGTACTGGCACTTGGTCGATATCATCTGGATTTATCTGTTCCCGTTGTTGTACCTGATCAGCAGACACTCTTAGGCTTAAGGATTGCTATGTCGGAACACGAAGAGCACACAACCCATTCGCAAGGATTTTACCTGGCCATCGGTATTCTCCTGCTCATCCTGACCGCAACCACGGTCGGTGCGGCTTTCGTGAACCTCGGTGCTTTCAATCCCGTCGTCGCGCTCCTCATTGCGACCATCAAAGCCACGCTAGTTGTACTCTTCTTCATGCACGTTAAAGGCGCAAGCGAAAAGCTGACCGGCGCCGTAGTCGCCTCGGGTTTCTTCTTTCTCATGATCCTGCTCGTTCTGTCCTTGGCAGATTATTTGACTCGCTCCTTGCCGTAATTCGCATGTCTCTCTAGCACTTGCCTCGCCGCGTATGCCTTGGCTGCCGGATTATCGGCAGCAGGCCAGCCCTACGGCATCTCTATTACTGCGCTGCTCCTTCAAGACCATCCTAAATAGTTACACCATAAATACTTAGTGCATGCCGAATATGTGGCGATTGAGATGCAATGTTTCTCCATGTGGATTCCCGCTCCCCCGTGAAAGATCACGCCACGAAGTTGCGTTCATCAGGAGGAGTTTGCAATGGGTGTGCCACGGCGCTTCGCGATTCCAAATGATTGTCTTAGCTGTACCCTGCGGAAGACTTGCGACTTTTGCGATTTGCCGCAGCCTTTAATGGCTGAGTTCAGCGGACTGGGACACCTGACCCTGTATCCCGCCAATGCCACTCTACTGACCGAAGGTCAAATCCCACGCGGCGTCTACATCGCTTGCTCTGGACGCTCCAAGCTTTCGGTGGAAGCACGCGACGGCAAGACGCTCATCCTGAAAATTGCCGGAGACCGCCAGGTTCTGGGGCTCAGCGCAGTAATCTCCGGGGGGCCATCACTCATTACCGTCACTACCATTGAGCTTTGTCAAATCAAGTTCATCGAACGCGACAGTTTCCTGCGTTTGATCGGGCACAACAGCCATGCCGCACTGGCGTGTGCCGCCATGCTCGCCGCCGAGGTTATGACCTCGTTCGACGACGTGTACGAACTGCTGCTCGCTCGCAGTTCGACGGAGAAGCTAGCCCGGTTGCTGCTTTCCTGGGTCTCAGACGAGCCCCGCAACCGGGAGCTTCGCGTATCCACTGAGTTCACGCACGAAGAAATTGCCCAAATGATCGGCTCGTCGCGAGAAACGGTAACCCGCTTGTTCAGTGTTATGAAACAAAAGGATTTGATTCGATTTGAAGGCGCGACGCTGGTGATTCCCAACCGGATCGCGCTCCAGGCCATTGCGTCCTGAGAAGAGTTCCCTCCCCGGGCGGACGATCAGCCGTCTCCGCGTCCGCCCATTTTTTCTTCAGAGGTTGAATAGTTCCCGCAGCCGTCGAGTCTGCGCGCGGCTTACCGGAATCTCGGTCTGCTTCTTGTCGTCCATCCGCAATTGGTAGGAGCTTTTAAACCAGGGCACGACTTCCCGGATGTGATTGATATTGACCAGAAAAGACCGATGCGCTCGCCAGAACAGATTCGAATCAAGGTTTTCGAAAAGCTCTTCCAGCGTCCGGCAATTCGATTGCCCTTCCAGTCCGGCATGGCCGCTGGTAGCCACTGTAATCACGCCATCTTCAATAGTCGCGTAACAAATGTCTTTGGGATCGGTCAGGAATAATCTTCCCGCAGCCTTTATCAGAATCTTCGCCGTCTGCGGCTTCTGCGACTCCAACATCCGTACCAGCGTTTCGAATTTCTCTTCCGGCCCGTTGCCCGTTTCAATCTTCGCCCGAGCTTTCTCGATGGCTTGGGCCACTCGCTTTTTATCGAATGGCTTCAGGATATAGTCCACCGCATTTACCTCGAAAGCCTTCACCGCATATTGATCGAAAGCGGTAGCGAAGACAATCTTTGGCAGCGGCACCTTGCGATCCAGCAACTTTTTGATGACGCCAAACCCATCCAATCCCGGCATTTGGACATCAAGAAAAACAATATCCGGATTGTGCTCGCGGATAAGGCTAACCGCCTCCAGGCCATTCTTGCCCTGCGCGACAACATTGATGTCGCCGGCGTTTTTCAATAAGTAAGCAAGTTCGTCGCGGGCCAGTTGTTCGTCGTCAACAATGACTGCGGAGAGGGGCATAGGGTTGCGAACCGAACTGGTGTGACCGGTATTTACAGCGGCAATCGCCATATTCTCTGTGTTAAGTATAACTATCGCGGAGGGTAAGCCGCCAGTCTGAATATCAGCAGCGATATCTCCGCGCCCGCACGCGATACACTACTCTTCGTGAATATTCTCTACGGAATCAATACGGTTACCGAAGCCCTCAAAGCTCGCGGGCGCAACTTCGAATGGGTCGGTGTCGCCAAAGAGCGCAAAGACATTCGTTTGAAACGAGTAATTGACGAATGCCGCAAGATCGGAGTTCCCGTGCGCATTTTATCGCGCCTCGAACTGGATGAAATTGCCGGCAACGCCGCGCATCAAGGACTCGTAGCCGCGACTTCAGCAAAACAATATAGCGATCTCGATGACATTGTTGCGTCGCGCCGCGGCGAGCAGTCGCTGATCGTCGTGCTCGATGGCATCGAAGATCCTCACAACCTGGGCGCGATTCTCCGTACTGCCGACGCTGCCGGCGCCGATGGCGTGGTCATTCCCGAGCGCCGTTCGGCAGCGGTGACAGCTGCAGTGGCGAAGGTATCCGCCGGAGCCAGCGAACACCTTCCCGTCGCCAAGGTCACGAATATATCGCGAGCGCTCGAAGAATTGAAAGAGAAAGATCTATGGGTCGTGGGATTAGATGAGCGTGGCGAGCAAACCTACGACCAGGTTGACTACAAAATGCATTGCGCTATCGTCCTCGGCGCCGAAGGCAAGGGACTGCACGATCTGGTCCGCAGACACTGCGATTTCCTGGTGTCGATTCCAATGCTGGGGCAAGTGCCGTCGCTGAATGTATCCGTGGCCGCCGGCGTGGTGCTGTACGAACTTGTGCGCCAAAGACGGCTGGGCGCATCGAAGTAACTATGAAATTTCTCTACGTCCTCTGCGTCCTCTGCGGTTCAAGCGTTTTCTCCGCTGCATTGGACCGCGAAGCTTTTATCGTCACGAAATACGATTTGCAAATTCAGCTAGAGCCCGAGCAGCAAAGGCTAGGCGCCCGCGGCAAGATCACAATACGCAACGATTCGACTCAGCCACAAAAGATCGTTGCCCTGCAAATTTCTTCCTCTCTCAACTGGCGTTCGATCCGCATGGACACCAAGCCAGTTCAGTATGTTTCCCAGCCCTACGTTTCAGACATCGACCACACCGGAGCGCTTTCAGAAGCCATCGTCACCCTGCCCGCCGAAATCAAGCCCGAAGATTCTGTGGAGCTCGAAATCGGCTACGAGGGCGTGATTCCAATGGACACCACGCGGCTAACCAGGATCGGCGTGCCCGAAGGAATCGCAAAACATTCAAGCTGGGACCAGATCAGCCCATCGTTCACGGCCGTGCGCGGCGCAGGATACGTGACATGGTATCCAATCACAACCGAGTCGGCAGATTTCTCCGAAGGAAATAGTTTGTTTGAGGTGATCGATCGATGGAAGGCACGAGCAGCGGCGAGCGAATTCAAGGCGGCCTTGAGTATTCACGGCGAAGGCGGCGAAGTACCTACTCTTCTATGCGGCGCGAACGGCGGCCTCAATGAGCACGCCGGCTTGGGCTGGATAGCGTCGGCTCTTTGCGACTGTAAGCGCCTCGGCACAATCACTCCGACAATCGCAATCGCTGACTACAAGTATGAGCCCAAGCAGCCACTGCTGTTGTTCAGCCTGCCAGGCCACGAGGAAGAATCCGCCATATATTCCAGCGCATTCGCTCCCGCAATGAAATTTGTAACCGGATGGTTCGGTCACCCGACCGCGCCAGTGGCGATCGCGGATCTTGCCGATCCGAACGCTGCGCCCTTTGAGAGCGGCACCTTCTTGATGGTGTCGATGGCGGAGGACTCGAAGCTCGCGGGACTGAACGTTGTCCACGAACTCGTGCATTCCGCCGTGCCATCGTCGCGGCCTTGGGTGTATGAGGGTTTGGCGCATTTTGCCGAGGCACTGTATCGCCAGCAGCAAGGTGGACGCGAGGCAGCGCTCGATCTCTTGGGACTTCACCGCGCCGCATTTCTTGATTCAGAGAAAGAAGTATCAGCAGCGAAGCAGAAAAGTGTAGGCCAACCACTGGCCAGTACGTTTGATGAAACTTACTATCGCAGCAAAGCCGCCTATGTGTGGTGGATGCTCCGCGACATGATCGGCGACGATGCGCTGAAGCATGCGATTGGCAAGTATCGCGCCGAGGATGACAAGGATAAAGACCCAAAGTATGTCCAGCAATTGATCGAAGCCGCCTCCAATCGTGATCTAGGCTGGTTTTTCGATGACTGGGTGTATAAGGATCGCGGTCTGCCCGATTTCCACGTCCAGTCGGCCCATCCCTGGGTGACGGAAAAAGGCGTGCAGTTTATTACTGTAACGCTGGAAAATTTCGGCAATGCCGGGGCGGAAGTCCCGTTCACAATATCATTTGAAGGCGGCGAGGTAGCACAACGGATTGAGGTGCGCGCCAAAAGTACCGCGACCACGCGAGTTCAACTGCTGGGCAGGCCGAACGAGATTGTGGTCAATGACGGCAGTGTTCCGGAGAGCGACCTGACGAATAATGTGTTCACGATTCCGGCGCAATAGAAATCTTGTCATCCTGAGCGAAGCGAAGGATCTGCAGACCTTCCCGATTGAGATCAAAGAAGATGCGATTAAAACGCTGATGTAAAAACAACGAGCGCCTCCATCTTCGCCAGGGCAGCCCCGGAATCAATCGCATGCGCGGCCAGCGGCACAGCATCGCGCAAGTGATCAGCGCGTCCCGCGGCGACCAGCGCCGCCGCGGCGTTGAGCAGAACCACATCACGGCGAGCAGATGTTCTCCCAGCCAATACTTCGCGGATAAGGCCAGCATTCCGAACCGCGTCTCCACCCGAGATGTCGTCGAGAGTCGCGCGCGGCATACCGAATTCGTCAGGCGTAACTTCGTACGCGTGAACTTGTCCCTCGCGCACTTCGGCGATGCGAGTCGGCCCAGTAATCGTGATCTCATCCAATCCGTCGTTTCCATGGACAACCAGCGCGCGCCGCAGCCCCAGCATGCTGAGCGCCTCGGCAAGTTTTTCAACCAGTTCCGCGGAATAAACGCCAACCACTTGGCAGGTAGCCCGCGCGGGATTCGTCAGCGGACCAAGCAGATTGAAAACCGTCCGCAAACGCAACTCCCGGCGAGCGGTCTGCACATGCTTCATCGCCGAATGCATGCTGGGCGCGAAGAGAAACGCGATCCCTACTTTTTCCAGACAGGCCGCAATCTGCGGAACTGGCAAAGTGATATTTACGCCCAGTGCTTCCATCACATCGGCGGAGCCGCACTTCGAGGTCATGCTGCGATTGCCGTGTTTGGCGACGCGCACACCGGTCCCGGCGACCACGAATGCCGTCGCCGTTGAAATGTTAAATGTGCCGCTGGCATCCCCGCCCGTACCGCAAGTATCGACGAGCGCATCGCGCTCCGTGCCGCTGGCGTCGAGAATCGAGCTCACAGCGAGTTCAAGTGGAGTGGCCGCGGCCCGAATCGCTTCCGCGAAACCAACAATTTCTTCCACAGTCTCGCCCTTCATGTGCAAAGCAACCAGTAGCGCCGCGATCTGCAAGTCCGAGCACTGGCCAGTAAGAATTTCGCTCATCACCGTGCGCGCCTCCTCGCGAGAGAGCGACTCGTGGTGATTGGCAATGCGATGGAGAGCTTCGAGAATCACAGCATCCAAGCTACAGCAGAGGGGAGATTTCTTTCAAACGGACTTTGCATCGTCATGTTGTTCCGGATCAGTCTCCCGTCCCTCAATCTCGTCAAGCCGTGCGCGAAAGCGATAGCGCCAACTGAGCGGCAGAGCCGTGACATCCAGTGATCGTTCGAGGAGTGCGCGATCGGGTGATTTTCCCGTATAAAGCAAGTTTACTTCGGCGACAGAGAGTGTAATTTCGTCCCGCGCGAGGAGCTTGGCTTCGTCGCCCGCACCAACCTCTCCTTCTTCGACGACAGAAAAATAAAACCCGCAACGGCCGCTATACAAGAATCGCTCGATGATATCGTCTCGTCGGAACTTGGCCGCGAGTTTGAAGCAAGGCAGCCGTGGCGTCGTTACCCTGACCACGGCGGAGCCTATGCGATAGCGGTCCCCGATGAAAATCTCCCGTTCCAGTAGTCCCTCGGTCGTGAAGTTCTCGCCGAAGGCTCCCCAATTGCCGACCTGATCCGGAAGCTCCGCGCTCCAATCAGCATAATGTTCCGAAGGATACCCATATACCGCCTTATCCGGCCCGCCATGCACGGTAAGGTCGGCTTGGCGATCGCCATCAAGGTTAGTCGCTCTCAGCATGACCCGGCCCTCGACTGGGTTTTTGAAAATACCGGTCTTAAAAGTAGCTCCTCCCCAGGCAAGCAAACGGGGCAAGCCAACGTTTAGAGAAATAAGCTTCATATCCGGATCAGACGACAACCATGATTCAAACGATGCAGATTCCGTATCGATCCAATGTCTGTCGCCTTTGCCCATTGTGCCGTCGTCTTATAGAATCAATGGTTTGCTGGACCATAGATTTGCTGAAGTACGGATTTGCTGAAGCACGGATCTGCTGAACGACGTTCAAACCGCAATCGGCATTCTTCCAGTTGGCAATCGAGTCAGTACAAGATTCAGGAATCATTATGAAAATTCATGAATATCAGGGAAAAGCGATTCTGAAGAAGTACGGTGTAGCCGTTCCGCGGGGAGTGATGGTCACCACTCGTGAAGAAGCCGAAGCGGCGGCGAAAGATATTCTCGGTTCCGGCGCGACGGGCGTGGTCGTGAAGGCGCAAATTCACGCCGGCGGACGCGGCAAAGGCGGCGGCGTCAAGATCGCAAAGTCCGTCGAAGAGGCAGGCGAAATCGCCGCCAAAATGCTGGGCATGACGTTGATCACGCATCAGACCGGCCCCGAGGGACGCGTCGTTCGCCGCTTGCTGGTAGAAGAGACGTTGCCAATCGAGAAAGAACTCTATCTGGGTATCCTCGTCGATCGTGGGGAAAGCAAGCCCGTCTTCATGGCGTCGGCCGCTGGCGGTATGGATATTGAGCAAGTCGCCGAGACCAATCCCGACGCGATTCTCAAGCAATACATCGATCCGGGTATGGGGTTGGAGCCGTTTCAGGCGCGCAAGATCGCGTTCGCTTTGGGGCTGAAGCCTACGCAGATCAACGCTGCCGTGCAGTTTCTGACCGGCCTGTATCGCGCGTTCTTGGATACCGATGCCTCGCTCGTTGAAATTAACCCCTTCATCAGCTGCGCCGACGGACGCCTGTTTGCGCTCGATGCCAAACTAACTTTTGACGACAACGCGCTCTTCCGTCATCCCGACCTGAAAGAGCTGCGTGATATTACGGAAGAAGATCCGCTCGAAGTGGAGGCGTCGAAGTACAACCTAAACTACATCAAGCTCGATGGCAGCGTCGGTTGCATGGTGAACGGCGCAGGCCTAGCCATGGCCACGATGGATATCATCAAGTACGCTGGCGGAATGCCGGCCAATTTTCTGGATGTAGGCGGCGGCGCAAATGCCGAGCAGGTGGCGCACGCCTTTGAAATTCTATTGAGCGATAAGAGCGTTCACGCTGTTCTCATCAATATTTTTGGCGGAATTCTGCGTGTGGATACGCTGGCTGCGGGCGTAGTTGAAGCCGCGAAGAAGACAAATCTCCGGCTCCCGGTGGTGTTGCGGCTCGAAGGCACAAATGTTCAGGAAGGCAAGAAAATCCTAATGGAGTCAGGCCTGAACTTCGTAGTCGCAGACACCATGAAAGATGCGGCTGACAAAGTAGTAGCAGCGGCAAAGAGCGCGGCATAGGTCGGCAATGCAGGCGGAACGACCGCCAAAGACTAAAGGCCAAAGATTAAAGACCAAAGACCAGCGACGACGAACGACGGTTTTGTGAGAGTGAATAATTATGGCAATACTGGTTGACAAAAGAACGCGATTAATCGTGCAAGGCCTTACCGGCCGCGAAGGCACCTTCCACGCCAAGGCCTGCGCCGCTTACGGCACGCAGGTCATGGGCGGAGTGACCCCCGGCAAAGGTGGAACGACCCACGAAGGCTGGCCGATCTTCAACACGGTTCAGGAAGCTGCCGACAAAACCGGCGCGAACGCCACGGTGATATTTGTGCCACCCCCGTTCGCAGCCGACGCGATCATGGAAGCGGCCGACGCCGAAATCGAACTCATCGTCTGCATCACCGAAGGCATTCCGACACTCGATATGGTCCGCGCCTGGGAGTTTCTCCAAACTCGACGCTCGCGCCTGATCGGCCCGAACTGCCCTGGCATCATCTCGCCCGGCAAGTGCAAGATCGGAATTATGCCCGCGTCAATCCACAAAGAGGGCAACGTCGGAATCGTGTCCCGCTCCGGCACGCTGACCTACGAAGCGGTGCATCAGCTCACGCAGCGCGGCATCGGACAATCGACCGCAATCGGCATCGGCGGCGATCCGATTATCGGAACAAATTTTGTCGACGCGCTCGATCTATTCAATCGCGATCCGCAGACCGAAGCTGTCATCATGATCGGAGAAATCGGCGGCAATGCCGAAGAAACCGCTGCGGAATTCATCAAGACGCACATGAAAAAGCCGGTAGTAGGCTTCATCGCAGGACAGACCGCGCCTCCGGGACGCCGCATGGGCCACGCGGGCGCGATCATCTCCGGCGGCAAAGGCACTGCCGCTGAAAAGATAGCTGCCATGGAAAAAGCCGGCCTCAAAGTAGCAAAATCGCCCGCAGACATAGGCGAAACACTCGCAGCCGCGCTAGGAGTGAGTGCTAGGGCGTGACGCTGCTTTAGTTTTTTAAACTAACGACTAACGACGAAGGACAAACGACGGATTCATGAAAACACTGCAACGCACACTGACCATCATCAAGCCCGACGCTGTGAAGAAGAACGCCGTCGGAGACATCATCGAGCAGTTCGAGAAGAACGGCTTCCGCATTCTGGCCATGAAGATGCTGGAAATCTCTCAGCATCAAGCGGAACAGTTCTACGCCGTCCATGCCAGCCGCCCATTTTACAATTCGCTAACCATCTTTATGTCCAGCGGGCCGATCGTCGCCATCGCGCTGGAAAAGGAAAATGCGATCGCCGATCTGCGCAAGCTGATGGGCGCAACCAACCCCGCCAACGCGGAAGAAGGCACCATTCGCAAGAAATGGGCCAGCAGCATTGAATACAACGCGATCCACGGCTCAGACGCGGATGAGACCGCGCGCTTCGAGCTCAGCTTCTTTTTTGCAGGTTACGAATTGGCGCAGTAAGAGCAGGGTTCGAGGTTGCAGAGTTTCAATGTTTCTGTTTCAAAGTTAACCGGCCTGGTTGTTCCCTGAAACTTTGCAACCTTGAAACTCTGAAACCTGGGATCACCCTACCCCAGCGGCTCGAACAAATGCCCTTCAGTGCGGTCGGCAATCCTGGGCAGATCTTTTTTGCCGAACTGCAAAAAGTGCGCCGTCGTACGATGCGCCTCGAGCGCGGCGTCATCCTTGTATTGCTCGTAGATAAAGAACCGGCGCGGATCGGTCTTATGCTTGTGCACCTGATACATAAGGCAGCCCGGCTCCTTGCGCGATTCGGGAGTGAGTTTTTCGAAGATTGCGGCTACTTCAGACTCGCGTCCAACTTTTGCCATCCAGGTTACAGCTAACACCACCATCCGTCGCTCCGTTCTACTTTGAATTCCAGCTTCTAGATTCAAATCAGGTTCTTTAGCTCTTCTCCAGCCCCAACGCGCTGATAAAGTCCTCGACGAGAATCGTCTGCTCCCGGTCCGGCCCCGTAGAAATCATTCCCACTCGCGCTCCGGTTTCCTTTTCGATGAAGGCCAGATATTCGCGGGCCGCCTTCGGTAATCCTTCCACCGTCCGGATATCCTGTGTCGGACTCGCCCAACCAGACATGTTGCGATAGACGCATTCGATTTTTTCGTAACCACATGCCTGCGCCGGGACTTCGTCTGTTTCCTTGCCGTCCACCTTATACCCCACGCAAACTGGAATTTCTGTCAGGTGGTCGAGCACATCCAACTTAGTAACCACCAGCCATGAAATGCCATTAATCATGCCAGCGTACCGCAATAGAGGCAAATCGAGCCAACCGGTGCGCCGTGGACGCCCTGTGACAGCGCCAAATTCGTTGCCACGCTTGCGCAGGTCGTCACCTTCGGCACCAAGCAGTTCGCTCGGGAACGGCCCGCTGCCTACGCGAGTGCAATAAGCCTTGGTAATGCCAATCACAGTATCAATCGCCGTGGGAGGTACGCCAGTTCCAGTGGCCGCGCCGCCAGATGTGGCGCTCGATGAAGTCACGAACGGATAAGTGCCGTGATCGATGTCGAGCATGGTGCCCTGCGCGCCTTCGAAGACGATCGACTTGCCTTCGGCCAGCGCCCGATTCAGCAGAAGCGCCGTGTCGCGCACAAACGGGCGGAGTTGCTCCGCCGCATCGGCATATTCGTGGAACATTTTGTCGGCATCGAGCGGATCCGAATTGAACAGCGCATGTGCGATCATATTTTTCTCGCGACATGCATTCTCCACATGCGTGCGCAACAACTGCGTGTCGAGCAAGTCGGCGACGCGCAATCCGCGGCGTCCCATCTTGTCTTCGTAAGCCGGACCGATCCCGCGTGAAGTAGTCCCAATCTTCACCCGCCCCGGAGCGTTCTCCGAGCCCAACTCCATCATGCGATGGTAAGGAAGAATGACCTGCGCCCGGTTCGAAACGAAAAGATTTCCATCCACCTTCACATTGGCCGCGCGTAGCGAAGCTACTTCCTTCAGAAAAGCCAGCGGGTCAATCACTACGCCGTTGCCGATGACGCTTATGCACTCCGGCCGCATAATGCCGCCGGGGACAAGCTGCAGCACGAACTTTTTTCCATTAATAATGATCGTGTGTCCGGCATTGTGGCCGCCGGCGTATCGCGCCACCACCGAAAAAGTCTGGGTGAGTACGTCAACAATCTTGCCTTTGCCCTCGTCGCCCCACTGGGCGCCGACAATAACCGCAGTTCTGCCTCTGCTCGTTCTGCTGCTACTCAATGAACACTCCAATTGGAATATTGCGCGGCCGCAAACTCAAGCCCGCCCCAGGGTCGCACACACTGATTGCGCCGTTACTGAATAGACTGGAAAACTGGGAGATCGGCGGTACTAGGTGTGTACGCTCTAGCATACCGAATCGGCCTGTGAAGGGGCAAACTGGAAATCAGCAAACCAGAAATGATGAAACTGGAAATGAATGAAACTGGAAATGATCAGATCGTTCTTGGCTTAGAGCTCTTCTCAACGCCGATCTTGTATCCTGAAAATGTGCCCGAACTCCCCGAAGTAGAAACCATCGCCCAAGGTCTCAACAAGCGCGTTGCCGGAGACGCCATCGAATCCGTCTGGATCGGTTCCAGGAAACAGCCGCTCAAGTCGCCAGCCGACGTCATCGCTGCCACGCTTGAAGGCAAGCGGATCTCGCGAGTCGACCGCGCCGGCAAGCACATTGTGTTCGACCTTGAAGTCGAAGCTCCGGTATGGCATGCGAGAACAACGAAAACAAAGAAAACAAAGAGCCACGCCGGTCGCGGCCAGATAAGGCGAGCCACGCAGCAGAGCGATGCGGCGACCGCGCAGTGGATCGTCCATCTCGGAATGACCGGCCGCCTGGTAGTTAGCGAACCAACAGCGGAAATCGCAAAGCACACCCACCTAATCGCGAAACTAGCTTCCGGCCGCGAATTACGCTTTATCGATCCACGGATGTTCGGCAAGCTAAGCGTTCATTCCGGCGGTTTCGATCCCGGTGGAGTAGAGCCGCTGGAAGTAAGTGAGGAGAACTTCATCAAACTTTTTCGTGGACGTAAAACTCCCATCAAGAGCGCGCTTCTGAATCAGAAGTTGCTGCGCGGCGTCGGCAATATTTATGCCGACGAGTCGTTGTTTCGGTCAGGCATCCGCCCCCGCCGACGCGCCGCTTCGATTACACGAGAGCAGCTAAGTAAACTTCACCAAGCAGTACAAGAAGTACTGCGCGAGGCAATCGCGCTGGGTGGATCTTCGATTTCCAACTATGTGGATGCCGATGGAGAAGAAGGATTCTTCCAGCTCCAGCATCGAGTTTATGGCCGCGAAGGTGAGCCGTGCCTGGTATGCGGAACGGCAATCCGCCGTGTCGTGCTCGCCGGCCGCAGCAGTCATTTTTGCCAAAATTGTCAAAAATAGCCCTACTACAACGATTTAATATTGACGGATTGGCACCCGCACTGTAAAAAAGGGCAGGGCTCAAATGCTGCCTCGAACTCACCATCAAGTCACTTACCATGAATAAATTCTCAATCGGCGTGGATCTCGGGGGCACCAACTTGCGCATCGCAGCCGTAGATGAGCAAGGCGTACTGATCGAGAAAATCACCCTCGAAACCAAAGTTTCCAGGGGACGCGACTACGCCATCAGCATAATGTGCGACGCCATCCGGCAAATGACGGCGAGATACGAAAAGTCTGCTCCCTTGCTCGGAATAGGGATCGGCGTGCCCGGCATCATCGACATGCAAACCGGCGTGGTCCGCGACGCGGAAAACCTGTCGGGCTGGAAGGATTATCCCGCTGCAGCCGATATTGGCGGCCGCCTGGGTACCGCTGTGATCGTCGAAAACGATGCCAATGTCGCGGCCCTTGGAGAACAATGGCTGGGAGCGGCCAAAGATTATTCCGACATGGCCATGCTGACGCTAGGCACCGGCGTCGGCGGCGGCCTGGTGCTGGGCGGCGCGATCTGGCGCGGTGCGAATGGGATGGCCGGCGAATTCGGGTGCGCCACCGTTGAGCCGGAAGGAATAGCCTGCGGGTGTGGGAATCGAGGATGTCTCGAACAATACGCATCTGGGCCTGCGGTCGTACGGATGGCGCGAGAAGCGATCGCGAGCAACGGCGAATCGCCACTAGCTCGCGCCGCACAATCTGACCCTGAGTTCAGCGCGAAATCGATTTACATCCTCGCCATCAAGGGAGATGAAGACGCCCGCCGCATCTTCCGCTATCTCGGCCGTTGTTTGGGTATTGTGCTTTCGACGCTTGTGAGTTCGCTGAACCTGCCGATTTACGTGATCGGCGGCGGCGTGGCCAGCGCGTGGGAGTTATTCTCCCCTTCGATCTTCGAGGAGTTGCGATCACGTTCGATGGTATATGCGGCCACCGCGCCGCCCGATCCTTCATCCGGCAAGTATGGAGCGTCTGCGCTCATGGAAGCCGGTGCCGGCCCCAAGACCATCATCACACGCGCACTGTTGGGGAGCGATGCCGGCCTATACGGCGCAGCCCGGCTGCCAATGATCACGAAAAAATGATCGCAAAGAAATGATTGCAGAAGGTAATCGCTAATCCCGCTTCCGCTTCGGTGCGCTGAAAGGTCTGTTCGCAGGCCGCTTCGACGTTCGCCCAGCTTTCCCCGAGAAAGACGGCCTAGCCTTCCCTGAGTAAGACGGTTTAGACGAGCGCGAGACAAACGGCGACTCTCCGGATTGCAATGATTTAGGAGTGCGTGCACCAAAAGAGGGCCTCGCCGACTGCTGAGACTGGGGAGAACCCGGCGCAGATGATGCCCCGTCGCGCCTAAACGACCGTGGTGGCCGTGGCGAGCGTCGAGCGAAAGATGTTTTCCCCGAATACGCCGCCCCCGCGGAGCGCGCGCCGGACGGCAACGTTTTTGAGTTCGAATACGACGGTCTCGAAGTCCGCGCCGTATAAGCAGGCTTTTCCGAATGCGCTGGCCTAGGCGTACCCGACGCGGGCGTGAACTTCGCCGGACGTGGCATTTTCTTGATTAAAGCCTTCGGTGGATGAAGCGGGATTTCAGGACTCGGCGGACTGGCCACTTTCACTCCTGAAGCAGCCGCTTTGAGCTTCGCAACTTCCAGCAGAGTAAGGTTGCGCCAATCACCCGGCGGCACATCAAGCGCAAGAGGACCGTATTGCACGCGCCGGATTTTCTCTACGTGGTGTCCCACTTCCTCAAACATTTTGCGCACTTGGCGGTTGCGTCCTTCAATAATGGTCACTTCGAGCCACGGATTATCGCCTTCGCGGATCAGCCGAATTTTTGCCGGAGCCGTGCGCACGCGGCGTCCGCCTTTTTCTGCGATGGAAACTCCTCGACGCAGTTTGTCGAGTTTGGCTTCGTCAGGCTGGCCCGCAACTTTCACTACGTAGACCTTCGGCACGTGCGATGCTGGCTTCATCAGCGCGTTGGCCAACGCTCCGTCATTGGTCATTAAGATCAGCCCTTCGCTGGCCCAGTCCAGCCGGCCGACTGGATAGACGCGCCCTTTGACCTTCTGCACCAAGTCCATCACGGTGGGGCGTTTTTTTTCGTCACTGACCGTAGTCACGTATCCCTTGGGCTTGTTGAGCGCGACGTAAGTGAAACGTTCCGGCCCTTGCAGCAGCTTCCCATCCACGCGAATGTGGTCCTGTTCAGGATCAGCCTTGGTGCCAAGCTCGGTGACTACCTGACCGTTGACGATCACGCGGCCCGAGGTGATCAAGTCTTCGGATTTGCGGCGAGATGCAATTCCGGCAGCGGCAATAATTTTTTGTAGACGTTCGGCTGGCATGGATAGAGCTACTCCGGTTTGATGCTGGCTGGCGTTTCGGCTTGTTCGTCGCGTTCGGACTCGGCATTCTCGTCAGCTTCAGCTGTGCTTTCGATTTCGGTAGCCGTTTCGGAAGAATCATCCCCCAAAGTTGATGACAGGTTCGTAGACGCCTCTGCAGCAGCGCTTTCACTTGGAAGCATGTCGCTCTGAAACGATTCGGCCAGCAACTTCTCGAACTCTTCCATACTGGGAAGCTCGTGAACGTCTTTCAGTCCGAAGCGCAGCAGAAATTCCTTGCTGGTTTTGTAGAGAATGGGACGGCCAATCACGGCTTTTCTGCCCGCCGTTGTGATGAGCTTGCGATCGAGCAGAGTAGCGATGACTCCACCAGAATCGACTCCGCGGATTTCACTGATCTCTGGCACCGTGACCGGCTGTTTATAAGCGATGACAGCCAGCGTCTCGAGCGCCGGAAGCGACAATCGGAAAGGTGGCTTCAGACTCTTGGCGAAAGCGCGGACCACGTCGTGCTGATCCGGCTTAGTCGACATGCGGTATCCGCCGGCGACTTGGCGAATTTCGATTCCGTGACTTGCGCCGGAATACTCCGCAATGAGTTCTTCAAGTGTCGCGCGGATGCGCGACTTGATTTCCACGGCTTCAATTCCGGGAGCTTCCGCAAGCACAGATTCCTTCACCAGCGAAAAAATCTGGTCGAGCGAAATCGGCGTTTCTGCCGCATAAATGATGGCTTCAAGTTGGGGTCTAAGACTCATAAAGTCAGCTACCAGTTGCCAGTAAAACCAGCGCGAATCCCCACTGGGAACCGGCAACCGGTAGCTGGCAACTGATTCTCATTTCCAATCGTCCCGCACAGCAGCTTGCTCAGTCATCACTTCTTCAAAATGCGAATGTTTGCGCACCAGCACTTCGCCGAAGACGTGATCCTGCCGCACCTGGATCGCCTGCAATCTCACCAGTTCGAGCAACGCCAAAAACATGCAGACCAGCGCCGCCCGCGACGGCACATTGCGCAGCATCTGCTTCAAGCGAATAGGACGGTCCTCGAACGAGAGCCGCCGATGCAGATACTGGATCATCTGGCCAACCGTTACCGTCTCTTCATCCACTTCGAGGATGGGCCGAGTGCGTGCGCGATCCAAAATTTGTTGAAAAGTCTTGACCAGGTCGATCACGTCGGCAGCGAGTTCGGGCTCAGTGCCCTCCGCATCCATGAACTCCCGGATCGCCGGATTGCTCAGCACCGCGTCTTCAATCTGTTGTTTCTGCAGCAACATTTGTGCCGCTGACTTGAATTTTTCGTGCTCCAGCAACCGGTTGACGAGTTCGCTGCGCGGATCTTCCAGCGCATCGGCGGGAGCGAGCGGATCGCGAGGCAACAGCATCTTCGACTTGATGTGAATCAGCACTGCCGCCATGTAAATGAACTCAGAGGCGACATTCACATCAAGTTCGCGTATGCGCTCGACATAAGTAAGATACTGCGCCGTGATCTTCGCGATAGGAATGTCGTAGATATTAATGTCTTGCTTGCGAATCAGGTCAAGCAGTAGATCAAGCGGCCCTTCATAGATTTCGCCCAGCTCGATGGCGAATGGAAAATCGTTCGCGTCTTCCTTGGTGGACTTGCCCTTAGCGACTTTGGTGTCAATAGAAACAACCGTAGCCGCGACGTGTTTGGAACCATCGGCTGACGCTTGCTCCGAGATCGGTTGAGACAAATCCGTCACTTCGTAGAACCCTTCACTGGCCCAGCATTCGGTCCGTAATCCAGGCCCATAGACGCGCGAACTTCGTCCATTGTGGCGCCCGCGACTTCACGAGCTCGAGCTGAACCAGCCTCCAGAATATCCCAGGCGAGCCTCGGATTGTCCTCGTATTTTTTGCGGCGCTCCTGCATAGGGTTGAGAATCTTAACTAGCGCGTCAGCCGCCCAACTTTTGCACTCAATACAGCCGATTCCAGCCGACCGGCAGCCTTCGTATACCTTTGCCATCGTTTCTTTGCTGCTGAATATTTTGTGCAGGTCGCCCACCGGACACACATCCGGATTGCCAGGATCGCTGCGCCGCACCCGCGCAGGATCAGTGACCATCGTCTTCAGCTTCTGCCGTACCACCGGCTCGGGGTCACTCAGCATCACCGCGTTGCCGTAAGACTTCGACATCTTGCGGCCATCAGTTCCAGGCAGACGCGGAGAGGGCGTCAGTAGCGCCGCCGGCTCAGGGAAAACATATTCGCGTGTCCCAGCATAGAAGCCATTAAACCGCCGCGCAATCTCGCGAGTCAGCTCCACGTGCGCCACCTGATCTTCGCCAACAGGCACGACATCCGCCTTGTAGATTAAAATATCCGCCGATTGCAGCACCGGATAGCCCAGAAACCCATACGTTCCCAGGTCCTTCTCTTTAATATTTTCCTTCTGCTCTTTGTAGGTCGGAACCCGCTCCAACCAGCCCAGAGGAGTAATCATCGAAAGCAGCAAGTGCAATTCGGCATGAGCCGGAACATGCGACTGTATAAACATCACGCACTTCGCAGGATCAAGCCCCGCCGCCAGCCAATCCAGCAGCACTTCAACCGAGTTTTCCTTCAGACGCGAAGTGTCGGCATAGTCAGTGGTCAGCGCATGCCAGTCGGCGATAAAGAAAAAGCAGTCATACTCGTCCTGCATGCGGACCCAGTTTTCAAGCGCACCCACATAGTTTCCCAGGTGCAATTTGCCCGTCGAGCGCATTCCACTCAGCACGCGTTTCTTGGTTGAAGGAGGTGTCATTCAGAATTTGCCTAGCATTGCGACGTAGAAACGAACAAATGGGCGAATCAAGCCGCTGAGCAATCCTCCGCCCAGGTACACCAGCGCCAGCAGCGCGAAGATGCCGATGCGATCGTAAATCGCACGTACTGGATCCGATAAAAAATGGCGCAGCACGTGGCTGCCATCAAGAGGAGGAACAGGAATCAAATTAAAGACCGCCAGAACAATGTTGATGAGCATGAGTTCGAACAGCAACATCGCAATAGGCGTCAAAGCTGACTCTGAATCGGAGCCGCCGAAACCACTCGCCAGCCCCATAACCACGGCGTGTCCGGATGCCGATGAAAGCGAGATGCCGCCCAGCAGCAAAAGAGCGCCCGTGGCAACGATGAAGTTGCTGACTGGACCAGCCACCGAGGTCAGAATGTCGTCCAGCATGGGATTCCGAAAATTCCGCGGGTCCACCGGAGTCGGCTTCGCCCAGCCCAGCAGCGGAATTCCGCTGATCGCCGCAACCAGCGGCAATATGATCGTCCCAAACAGATCGATATGGCGAATCGGATTCAGCGATACCCGTCCCAGCATACGAGCCGTAGGATCGCCACACCGCGACGCGGTCCAGGCATGGGCGGACTCATGCACACTGATCGCAAACAGAAAGGCGATCATCTGATAAAGAATTTCAACGACTCTCGGCGTCATTCGGTGAACGTTGTTTCGGTGACCACTGATTCTAACAAAGCCCGGAAATTCCCAAGCTTAAGAGCTCAGGTTAAGAAGGCAGATTGCAGAAATGAAACCAAAGGCGTGGGAATCAAAAGAGAAGCAGCAAGACAGATTTCTAAGAGGATTTATTGTCCGGCGCGCATCGGCGAAACCAGCAGTTGCCCGCCAGCACGTTTCTTGGTGTCGCCCTTATCGTGCTGGTACAGCAGCGAGAGAGCGCCTTCGCCGGACGTAGTAGCATCGGCGAGTTCCGCAGCTAATCCCTGATAGGATCGGCCGATTTCGTGATTCCCCTGTGCGGCCACGGGGCTGCCTTTGTCAATCGCAGGTCCAATGACTTGAAAGTTGTTAGGCACCTTCCATAGCACCTTACAACTGGTGGCTTTTTCGACATCTTCATCAGTGAAGCCCGGAATCTTCTTATAGCGGTTGAGCACGATCCGCAGCCGATCGCGTCCCGCTCCCTCTTGCAAAAACGTATGAATCCGGCCCGCGCTCCAAAGCGAAACAACATCAGTTTGCGTGACTAGCAGCACCGCGTTCGAGAGGTCGCAGATCATCTGAACCGTGCTATCCATCCGGCCCGAGCAATCCAGCACCACAAAGTGATATTGGCTTACCAGCAGGTCAAAAAGGCGAGCCAGTTCTGAAGCCGTAGGGACTGAGTTATGTGGTTGCTGAGCACCCGCCAGCAAATGGAGCCCATTGCGATACGGCGTCATCAGCCCATCGAGCAGCGAACTATCCATGCGATGAAGGTTTTGCAGCGCATCAATCAGAGTGAATTGAGGCCGCAGATTCAGTTGCAGGGCTGCATGGCCGATGGGAGCAAAATCCACCAACACCACTCGCCCATGAGTCTCTTGCAACGCGACGGCAGTATTTACAGCAGCAGTAGTCGCGCCGGCCCCGCCCTTGGCATTAAGAAAAGTAAAGACACGGGCCTTGCTTGAACTCCGCTGCGCTCGGCTCAGCGTAGCCGAGAAACGAGCAAACGCTTCAACCAACGCTTCACGGCTCGAGCCGTGATCCAGAAACTCACGTGCTCCGGCGCGCATCGCGGAGACAATGTTCGTAGGCTGATTCATTTCGCCCACGGCAAAAATTGTGATTTCGGGAATACTGGCGTGGATCAGCTCTATGCAACGAATCGCGCGCGCCGGATTCTTGGAATCAATACTTACCAGCGCAACTTCTGCGCGCTGATCCTGCAACTGACGCAAAACGGAGTCGCTCGGTCCTACCGGAAAACCAGCATGGCTCAGCACCGTTCGTGCCAGGTTGGTACTCTCCACTCGGCTATTGAGTACGACGGATTGTTCGCGGTCCTCCGTGAGGAGGGCAACAGCGATCCCAGGCATGGGTCGGTTCTCTGTGTTCATTGCCATGCTACGAACTTCCAGCTTCGAGGCCAAATGACCTTCGTAATCGAAAGGATACCTCAAACGAAGCGGCAGGTTGCAGGCGGGTTCTCGATCGGTGGACACGACCCGCCAGACTGCTGGTTTAACTGATTGTAAGGCAAAGGCCCCCGCTTGGAAAGACGCGTTGCAGGTCAGCTTGATTTGCCTTGGAAAGACACGGTTTGAGCTGTGCCGCGGCCATCACAAAAATCAACGACGGCTGAGCAGGTTGGTGTAAAACTCGCGCTTCGTATCAGGGTATCGCTTAAGCGATACCATAAGTCTTTGAAAACCAGCCCCTTTTAGGCTGGATATTGGAATTAGCCGCTGGGGAAAGACGAAAATCTTAGTTCAGCGCGGCTCTAACCCCGAAACCGCTCCAGCAGTCCCGCCACCCGAAACTCGAACAAATTGAGCACTCGGCTCATCCGCCCCTAAGTATTCATAGGAATCGAGTTGCACGGCAATTCCATTTCGTTGGCCTGCTTGAGAAATAGAAGCTCGCAACACTCGTCCCCTACACCGAACCGGCATGTTTTCGGCCAATGTGACTTCGGAAGGCATGGTGAACGTCAACTCCACCACCGTCCCTTCCGGGAGCATTTTTTCGGCATTCGTTTCGGCGTAAAAGAAAATTCCACGCCCGCTCAGATCCTGGGTAAATCCAGGCACCGTCCGTCCTTCGAAGTGGACCGCCAACGGCAGGTGCACTTCAAAACGCTGTGCGCCTCGTCGTTCGACAAAATGCTCAAGACGATCAAGATCTGTGCTCATCATTCATCCTTCCGATCCAACTTTTTCCCGATCAGTCTCTGATCGCCGGACCGTGACCCTAACTCTATCGCGGATTGAACCAGCGGGGAAGTCACAAATAGATTCCGCGCAGAAGCTGTGAAAAACTATGCTGGTTTCGTAAACAGTTTTGCTATGTCCCACCTGAATAGCTTGAGATTCGCGAAGCTAATACGCAATGCGGAATCCGAGCTCATCGTCTCTGCGTCCCTCCGCCGGTTGCCGTCATCCTAAAGATGTGAAAAAGTTCTAAAAGAGTGACTGAAGCGTCAAATTCTGCAAGAGCCGTAGGAACGGATTCAAAAACCTCGTCTAGGCCGAAATGGGCCACAGCCCTGCGCGCCTTGCGCCACCGAAATTTCCAACTCTTCTTCAGCGGCCAGCTAGTCTCTCTCATCGGCACCTGGATGCAGACCGTCGCCCAGGCATGGCTCGTCTATCGCCTGACAGGATCCGCCCTTCTGCTCGGAAGCGTTGGCTTCGCCAGCCAGATTCCCGTCTTTTTAGTCGCACCTCTCGGAGGCATCACTGCCGACCGCGTCAATCGTCAGCGCCTCGTCATCGCCACCCAGATCTCCTCCATGATCCTCGCCGGTATTCTGGCCTGGCTCACCCTGAGCGGGCGCGTCCAGGTCTGGCACATATTCGCGCTCGCAGCGCTACTGGGAGTAGTGAATGCCTTCGATATTCCGGGCCGCCAGTCCTTCCTCGTTGATATGGTCGGCAAAGAAGATCTGATGAACGCCATCGCGCTGAACTCCTCAATGTTCAACGGAGCCCGAGTCATCGGCCCGGCCGTAGCCGGAATCCTGGTAGCAAGAATCGGGGAAGGCTGGTGCTTTGCCGCCAATTCACTCAGCTACATTGCTGTGATCGTCGGTCTTCTGCTGATGAAAGTGCACTGCGCTCCCCGTCCCAGCAAGCACTCGCCGATTGAAGACATCATCGAGGGCTTTCGCTGGGTCGATCAGACCCGCGTCATTCGCGCACTGCTCTTATTAATTGGATTGGTGAGCCTGGTCGGCATGCCCTACACCGTCCTGATGCCGGTTTTCGCCGACAGAATTCTGCACGGCGGCGCGCGCGGTCTAGGCATTCTGATGGGCGCCACCGGAATAGGTGCGCTATTCGGTGCGTTGACGTTGGCCGCGAAGACTGGCGTGAAAGGCCTGGGGCGTTGGATAGCATTTTCCTGCGCCGGCCTGGGAATCAGCCTGTTTCTTTTCTCGTTCTCGACTTCGTTCTGGCTGTCAGTCGCGCTCCTGTTGCCCGCCGGTTATTCGATGATGCTGCAAATGGCCTGCTCGAACACCTTGATCCAAACCATGGTCCCCGACGAGCTCCGCGGCCGCGTCATGTCCGTTTACTCGATGATGTTTATGGGCATGGCCCCCTTCGGAGCATTTTTCGGCGGAGCGTTAGCCGACCACATAGGCGCACCAATTACAGTAGCGACAGGAGGAGTGGCCTGCGTGATAGGAGCCATCTGGTTCGGACGAGCACTCCCCAAACTGCGCATCGAAGCCCACCGCCTAATCATCGCCCAAGGCTTAGCCGCAGGCGAACCCGAGCAAGAACTAGACGCACAACCAGTAGAAGAGTGAGTGCCGACTCGTATGTTGTATGTGGGGACGGGCGCCCTCGCCCGTCCAAGCCCGCTTCCCAAAAATTGTCCTCCTGAGCAGAGCAGTGCCTTCTTCCCAAAAATTGTCATCTTGAGCGCAGCAGCGACTTCACGAAGTGAAGTCACCGCGGAGTCGAAAGACCCCTGCATGCTTCTCGTCCCGCACGGATGCCGCAGGGAATTCTCTCATGCTCGATCCAGACCGATCGTCAGTTTCTGCCCAGAAATATTCCTGCTCTGCTTCTCTACCACAGTGCTAATCTTCTTCATTGCCGGTCTCCTTTATCTCTTGTGCTTCGAGCACGTCGATAACTTGGGAGCCTACAGCATCCCGTCGGAGACCGGCCTTCTCATCCCATTTGATTACAACAACTTCGTGCGACAATGACGTCTCTCATGGCCTACGCATTCCATAGAAGGCTCCTGCGCGCCCGCGCAGTGCGAAACGACGCTGGGTTCGAGGTTCAGTTTGAGGGGATGCTTAGGGTTCGCTATTCAGAGGCGGGAAGGTCGATGACATTCCCCGCAGAGCCAGCGACAATAGAGCAGGGGGAATTCAGAGGAAAACGTGGTTGGCTAGTGGCAATCTCACAACCCACTAAGTGGGACGACGGAACGCTGTTGAGAGAGACCGAACGTAAATTGATTCAGGAGCGCACCAGGGATGCTCTAAAATTTATGGGCGTGCCACACATAGCGGATTGAATTCGTATAATTTGCGGATTTCTCCATGCCCGGTGATTCTCAGTGAGTGAAATCGCCTGTTAACAGCAGGTATTCTTAGGAAGCCATGAAAACGCAATTGTTCTTCGACCTCACAGCGGAAACGTCCTGCCCTTCCGTTCATTTTCAGGAATCACGAGAGGTTGAAGAAATCATTGAAGAATTGCAGAGGCAGAATGTCGCCGTTTTCGAGATTGATGGTGCTGCCCTTTCCTCACAGGAAGGTATTTTCAAAGCGTTCGCAACGGCTCTGAAGAAACCGAAGGGCTGGTACGGAGATGAGGAGTACGCAGACAACGCTGATGCCTTCTTGGAGTATCTCGACGATGTAGCGGAGTGGGTTCCCGCGAAAGGACACGTTGTTCTAATTCGCGGCTCGGAACAGTTGTGGTGCGCTAGAGCGCGACTAGCGGGTCGACTGACCGAATGGTGGCAGTTTGCGACCGTTAGCCGCCACGCCCGCATCCACCTAGTCTTCATATGGTGATGTGGCACAGGCATCTGTCAATTGGCGAAAAATCCCTATAACGCTCATCGAGGGTTTTGTGTTCAAAGGCCTCGATTACATCTAAGAATCCTCCAAAATTGAATACTAGGCTGTGAGCCATTACGTGAAGCCTCGTCAGCCCTGTCCACAAGGTCGAGTTCAAACCAATGCACTTCGTCGCGCCGTGCTTCCGTGCTTTTTTCATCACAAATTGTATGTACCTCCATCACAGACACCCGTTCCCAAACTCTGCCATTATTTCCGAGAGTGCAGCCTCCAGAGCTCTGCTTCGTCTCCAGAGACGGTTCCACAAACTGCCGAAAACCACCTTCGGCCATCTTTGACAAATCGACGTTCTGGCAGAGCCCATTCCGAACCATCGCTCCGTTCCGCCAACTTGTTTATATAAGTGATACCTCTCCTGTTTATAACAACGATATAAGGGGGGGTAGGGGGGGTGGGGGGTCAACGGTACAAAGCCATGTATCACTTAATTGATCAACTTGCGCTGCCGCAGAAATTTTCTCACCACTTCCGTCGCGTCGCGATGTTCTCCATCGACCGCGTAATTCAATCGCCGCATGTCGTCATCGGAAATAGCACCCGCCAGTTCCCCAAGCGCCGCTCCAACCTCAGGATGACTCTTCAACATTTCTCCACGCATGATCGCGACTGCTTCATACGGCGGAAAATAATGACGGTCATCTTCCAGCACAAAGAAATCCAGTGCCGGAATCAACCCATCGGTATTGTTCCCGGCAATAATGTCGACCTGATGGTCTTTGAGCGCCCGTGTAATCAGCCCCAGATCCATGATGCGCGGCGCCTCCGCAAATCGCAGGCCGTAACTTGCAACCAGGCCTTTGTATCCATCAGGGCGCTCCATGAATTCATATCCAAAACCCGCACGCCATTTAGGAGTAAATGCCGCAGCCTGCGACAGAGTCTTGATATTCAATCGCCGCGCATCGTCGCCCCGAATCACCATCGCGAAAGTATCGTCAAACCCAAGCGGCGGGCCAACGCTGAGACCAAATCGTGTTTCGTAGCCTTGCTGCACGCGCCGATAAACATCCTGCTTATCACCGCTCGGTTTTTCTTTGAGAACGGCCGTCAGCGCCGTACCCGTATATTCCGGATAGATATCGATTCGTCCCGCAAGAATCGCCTGCTGGCAAATAAATGTGCCCGCCAGATAAAAACGGCGTTCCACCGGCAGATGAGTTCGCGTTTCAATAATTTGAGCGAACAGCTCTCCCAAAATAAGTTGTTCGGTGAAATTCTTGGATCCAACCACAATGCGATTCGCATGCCGTTCGCAACTCACAACCGGCAAAAGAAGAAGAACGACAAGCAGGCAAACGAAGACTGCACAAACAAATTGTTCCCGGCGCGCGCCGATGAAATCAGTCATCAATGTTGCCTCTTACGATTTCAAAGGCAAATTCGTCGAACCAAGTCGTCGCTCCAGTCGTCCCAGCGCAAAGTCGGCAAAGAGTGCCAGCAGCGCCGCTGGAACGGCACCGGCCAAAATTACGTTGTTGTTCACCATCGCCAATCCGCGAAAAATAAATTCTCCCAATCCGCCAGCACCAATTGCCGCCGCAATCGTCGCCAGCCCTATCGAAAGCACGGTTGCGATTCGCACTCCAGCCACAATCACTCCCGAAGCCAGCGGCAACTCCACTTGGAAAAGCAATTGACGGTCAGTCAACCCCATAGCGCGTCCTGCTTCGACAACCGCTGGATCGACGCTGCGAATGCCTGCGTAAGTGTTGCGAATCAGCGGCAGCAGCGCATAGAGCGCCAATGCGAGTATTGCAAGCCGGCCTCCGCGCGCTCCAATCCAAGGAGCTGGAAGAAGAAAACCGAACAACGCCAGACTCGGAATAGTCTGAATAATGTTCGCGCCTCCAAGCACGAATTTGCTGAGCTGCGGAAGGCGAGTAATCAGAACACCCAGCGGAATCCCGACCAGCGCCGCGAGCAGTGTAGCCACACCCGCAAGCGTGATGTGCTCAAGCGTAAGGTCGAGCACTTGTTGGCGATTTGCCATCATGAACTGCAAGAAATTCACGCCATCACCTCACGACCAAGTCTCGATTATTCTCAAGTCGGCAATCCGGAAAACGCTTCCATATACGCTCGCACCAGAGGATCTGACGAACGCGAAAATTCTGCGACTGAAAGGTCCACGATCAGATGACCTTCTTCCATCAGCACAATGCGATCCGCAAGAAACAAAGCCTCGCGCAGATCGTGGGTCACGAAGATCACGGATTTCCGCATCCGCTGTTGCAGCGCGCGAAATTCTTTCTGCATCTCCGATCGAGTGATAGGATCGAGCGCGCCGAAAGGCTCATCAAGAATCAGAATCGGAGGATCAGCCGCAAGTGCACGAGCTACTCCAACGCGCTGTCGCTGACCGCCAGAAAGTTGGCTAGGATATCGCGACGTCAAATCTTCACTCAGCCCAACAATCGCAAGCAGTTCAAGCACTCGTGCTTCGACGCGAGCGCGCGGCCAGTTCTCGATCTGCGGAACCAGCCCAATATTGCGTTCAACGGTGAAGTGCGGAAACAAACCACCATCTTGAATGACATACCCAATGCTTCTTCGCAACCGAATCGGGTCCCATTCACTAGTCCGAATTCCGTTTACGCGCACTTCGCCAGCAGTTGGCAGAAGTAGCCGATTAATCAGTTTCAGAGTTGTAGTTTTCCCCGAACCGCTTCGTCCCAGCAGCACCAGAATCTCACCTTGCTTCACGGAGAACGTCAAATCCTGAAGCAGCATTCGCCCATTCACACGGAAGGAAGCATGATCGAATTCGATGGCTGGTGCTTCGATGGCATCGTTGAGAAGATCAGTCATGTCATGGAAGCGTCAACGTACAGATGTTCCGGTCTTGTACGCGCCTTCAGGCAATCCAGTGATGCGTATTCCACTGTGTCCTTTATGCCGAATGTTGAGGCCGATCAGCAGCGCCGTAATCTGTTCGACTATCCGCGCATTCTCAAGCTTTCCGCCATCAATCGCTCGCACGCGTGGAATCTTCGCCGCGAGCTCCATCGCGATTTGCGTAGCATTCGGATCGTCACTGCATACAATCACATCGCAGTCCACATCGTCGTCGCCATTGAGCACGTCTGCCGAAACGTTGTGAAACGCTGCCACAACCGAAACGCCCTTAGGAACCAGTTCCGCCGTTTGTTGCGCCGCCGAACCTTGCCACACGCCAAGTGTGCGAGTAGCACGTCCACCGATGCTCGCAGCAAGCGGAACAGTTGCATCAATCAGGATGCTTCCGGAGCGGATCGCAGGCTTCAACTGCTTCAGCAACTCCGCTTGCCCTTCAAACGGCACAGTGAGCACCAGCAGATCGCTAGCCACACAAGCTGCCGAATTCTCCTTCCCAGAAACGAGAGCGTTTATGCCAACTCGCTTGCGTATAGTTTCCGCGATTTGCTCTGCCCGAGAAGCATCGCGCGATCCGATGACGACAGTCTCTCCCGCGCGCGCCCAGCGCAACGCCAAACCTGTGCCAGCAGGTCCCGTGCCTCCGATGATTGCAATCGTATGAGTCACGCGAACTCCGGATACAAATCAGATTCGGGAAAAAGTTCGGATGAAATCGTTTCGACAGGCAGCTTGATCTTCATCCGCGAATACTTCGTGTTGCGCTCCGCCGGAATGCGTCCAATCTCCAAAATCAGACCCTGGAAATCTTCGGGACTAGTGTATTGCCCCGCAGTTGCGCCCGCTTCACGAGAAATATTTTCCTCCATCAGCGTTCCACCGTAGTCGTTGGCGCCAGCGTGCAGACAAAGTTGCGAAAGTTTCCGATTCAGCTTCACCCACGAGACCTGAATGTTATGAATCGAGCCAGCAAGCAGTATTCTGGCAAGCGCATGAATCTTGAGATGTTCGGCAAGAGTCGGTCCTGTACGCGCCAGACCTTGCTGGAACAAAAGTGTGTTCTGGTGCACAAAACCAAGTGGCACGAACTCGGTGAATCCGCCAGTTTCACTCTGAATCTGCCGGAACAAACCCAGCTGTCGCACCCAATGACCCGGCGTTTCCATATGCCCATACATCAGCGTCGAAGTGCTTCGGATGCCACACTTGTGCGCCGTGCGGATCACCTCTTGCCATTGCGAAGACGAAAGTTTATTGCGTGAAAGTACATGGCGCACTTCGTCATCCAGAATTTCAGCCGCTGTTCCCGGCAAGGTATCAAGTCCGTTATCGCGCAGCATGGTGAGATAGTCGCGGAGTGTCATGCCAGTCAGTTCCACGCCATACACAATTTCCATCGGAGAAAACGCATGGATGTGCATGTTTGGCACTGCATGCTTCACGGCCCGCAGAATGTCGCGATAGTAAAACGGCTGAAGACCATGAGGCAGACCGCCTTGAATACAGACTTCGGTCGCACCCAGCTGCCAAGCCTCTTTACTCTTGCGCGCCATGTCTTCGAGCGAGTGAAAATAGGAGTCAGCTTCGCGCGGTCCGCGGCTGAAGGCACAGAATTTGCACCCCACGAAACAGATGTTCGTGAAATTGATGTTGCGATTCACCACATAGGTGACAATATTGCCGACGAGATCACGCCGAAGCGTATCTGCGGCCACCAGCAGCGCGAGCAAATCCGCGCCGTCGCAGCTCGCCAGTGCGTAGCGTTCTTCCTGTGTCAGACAGACCCCATCTTGCGTTTCCAGCACTTGCTCCAGAGCACTCCGGATCGGCGCAGAAGCGCGCGGTGCGACGTCATCCCACGTCCGCGCGTGAAACCGTTCGAGTTCTGAATCCTGCCAGTCCATAAACTCTCCTATCGAACGTCTATCCGACGCTTGTCGCACCCTGCTCGATTCCTATCGAAAAAGATCGTTCTTCGCAGGTCGAATCAACTCCTGCGCCCCGCGATTTCCTCGGCGTTTTTCTCGAAGATACGGATAGCCGCGAATGATGCATGCTGGAGTGGTCTCAAGCTTGCCGCATACTAATCCTGCTGCACAAGCGAGTTCGTCTGCGACAGCGTCCACCGTCGCGTGCAGCAAATAGCCATGCGGATCTTGGCGTCCTCGATAGTCGACCAAAGGCCGCATTCCGGCAACGCCAATCGCTACTTCCGTCAGACCCTCTCGCCATGGACGTCCAAAACTATCGCTGACAATAACCGCGATCTCGATCCCAAGCTGTTTCTTCAATTCGCGCCGCAGCTTCGCGGCTGAACGATCCGGATCGGCTGGCAGCAACACCGCGTGCCTTCCGCCGTCGACATTCGATACATCGACCCCACTATTTGCGCAGACGAAGCCGTGCTTTGTCTCGCTGATCAGCACGCCGCGCGTTTGCCGGACGATTCGTCGACTCTCACGCTTCGCCAATTCACTGACACGCGCGTCAAGCCCGTATCGCCGAGCCCAAATCCGCGAAGCAGCCGAAGGCTGAATCTCATCCAGCGCGATCATTGCACCTTCCGACTTCGAAACCACTTTGTGCTTCACCACCAGAATGTCGCCATCCTGAAAACGAAGACCCAGATTGCGCGTGGCGGCCAGCAAACGCGCGCTGAGCGATTCGCTCGTGCGAATCTCTCCACTGACCGCGACCGGGAGAATGCGAACCTCTCCACTCGCTCGCTTGCTCGCATGTCTAGCGGCGCTGGATCGCATGCTCGTCCTTACGACGATCGTCTTGACGAAGTTGGTCTTGAGTCCGCTTACCGAGATTCCAGCTACGCATCAGTCTCTGTGATCGTCGTTCTCCACTCGCAGCGGCTAGCTCATAAAGATCTTCAGGACGATCCACATCACGCGCAATACTTGGCAGTTCGAGGACGACGCAAGGCAAGCCCGTTGCCTTCGCGGCCGCCTTGTGCGGCAAGAAACTATCGTTGCCGAAGCGCAGAGGAAATAAATCACTCGGAGATCGCCATGCGGCGTTTGTGCCGCGTCCCGCCGCGTCTGGCACCAGCACCGCCCCATGGATGGGGGCAACATCCACGATCTTTTGCAACTCTGAAGCTTCGATCAAAGGAATATCTGCCGGAACCACGAGCGTACTGCTCATTCCATGCTCTCGGCACACTGCTGTCGCCATTTCGATGGCGCTGGTCTCTCCGGAGTTGTCATCGGCAATGACCTCGAAATTAAATCGCGCTGCCAAATCGCGAGCAAACGAATCGCTCGTCACCACCGCAACCGCGGGACGACCTTGCCAATCTGCGAGTGCTTGCAGTACGTCTTCGCACATGGCCTGCGCCAGTGCAAAACGTTCTCCTGGATTCAAAACAGGAGAGAGCCGCTGCTTGGCATCGGCAAGATTTTTTATCGGAACCAGAATCATGCCTGCTCCAACGCGGCCTGTGCAGACGGCGGCTGCATCGACGCTTCCAGAACGCCTTTTGCCAGCGCAACTCTATCTTCGTATTTGCGCATGATGGCTGGCGTGCAATGCACGCGCATTCCGGTTTTACGCAATTCTTCAGCAGCCCGCGCGTCCTCGGAATCGACCACCAGCAGATCGAGAAAGTCATGATAGAAATCCGCAACGCCGGCAATCGAAACTGCGTAGCCTTGCGCCGCCATCAGTATTCCTGCGGGACCAGTCACTGCGGCTCCTCCAACAATCGGGCTCACGGCCACAATGCGAGATCGGCTCTCGCGCAAGGCCTCGCGGATTCCCGGCACGGCAAGAATCGGCGCAATGCTCGTAACGGGATTACTCGGCGCCAGCAGCACGAGATCGGCGGAACGAATCGCTTCGATCACTCCGGGCGCGGGTTCAGCATCAGATGCTCCTGCGAACCGCACCGATTCCACTGGGTCCTGATACCAACGCTGGACAAAATATTCTTCAAAGCTCAAGTCGCCGATCGGAGTCAGAACCCGCGTCTCCACGCGCGAATTGCTCATCGGCAAAATGCGTGCTTTGATTCCCAACTTGCTCGCTATTTCGGATGTGGCTTCGCTGAGGGTTTTGCCATCGGCGAGTAGTTTGGAACGAAAAATGTGAGTCGCCAGATCACGATCGCCGGCATGAAACCATGTCGGTTCTCCCAATTGACCCATGGCATTCAGGCAGAAAAAAGTATCGCCCTTCACGCCCCAACCGCGCTCCTGGCTCAATTTCCCTGCCAGCATATAGGTGATGGAATCGAGGTCTGGCGAAACGTACAATCCCCACCACAACAGGTCATCTCCGGTATTCACGATGACGGTCAGCTCTTCGGGGGGAATGATTTGCCGCAGGCCATCAACGAACTTTGCGCCTCCTGTGCCGCCTGTGAGAACCGTAATCATGCAGCCCTCTTTTGTTGAGCGTAACCTTCAGCATTGGCCGCGATACTCAGCCGTTGCGCCAGCACATCGCCATGTTTTGCTGCCTGCTTGGCGAATTCGGGATAAACCGGCAGCCTCTGGCGCAACTCGAACCCTTTCGCATCCGTACGTCGCTGCAACTCTTCCAGATGCGGCCAAGGCTTCTCGGGATTGATGAAATCTGGTGTGACTGGTGAAATTCCTCCCCAATCATTGATGCCTGCATCGAGCAGGTCGGCATAGTGTGGATCGGAGAGATTTGGCGGCGCTTGAATGTTCATGTGCGGCATCAGAAGACGCGCCACAGCGAGAGTGCGCAGCATTTCCTCACGGCTCGGCTCAGGCCAGGAGGCCATCGGCGTTCCACTCTTGGCTCGGAAGTTCTGCACGATCACTTCCTGGATGTGTCCATATTTCTCGTGCAGGTCGCGGATCGCGATCAACGCATCCACGCGCTCTTCCAACGTTTCGCCGATGCCGATCAGAATCCCCGTAGTAAAAGGAATCTGTTGCTTGCCTGCGTCTTCAATTACTCGGAGGCGCTTGGCAGGATCCTTATCGGGAGCATTGTCGTGAGCTGCACCTTTCGCTAACAGACGCGTGCTAGTCGTCTCCAGCATAAGACCCAAGCTCGGAGCCACACGAGCCAGTCGTTGCAGCCATTCCGCGCTCATCAGTCCGGGATTAGGATGCGGAAGCAGGCTCGATTCGCGCAGCACCTTTTCGCACATTGCTTCGAGATAGTGCAGTGTCGACTTATATCCAAAGCGCCGCAAGGTATTGCGCATCTCGGGAAATAGCAGTTCCGGTTTGTCGCCCAGACTGAACAAGGCTTCGGTGCAACCCATGCGCTCGCCTTTGCGGACGGCTTCCATCACTTCGTCGGCCGACATGGTATGGGCACCGAACTCGCCTGCATCGCGCCGAAACGTGCAGTAACCGCAGTAGTCGCGGCAGAGATTCGTCAGTGGGATAAATACCTTGCGCGAATAGGTGATGATTCCAGGCTTGAACTTCGTGCGGGCGAGTTGCGCGGCTGCGAGCAGCGATGGGAGGATGTCGTCGTCCGCGCGCAGCAGTCGACACGCGGCTTCGCGTGAGATGGGCTCTGCGCTGACGTTTGTCAGTTCAGCGAAGTGTGCTGATCGCGTGTCTGGGGAAAAGGTGGCCATTGCTCCTCTGCCGCTTCGACCTTAGCTAGAGATAATACTGGCAACGATCATAGCGGAGCCAGCGAATCCGTGTTGCTTGTGCGTCGCGTTTCATGCTCCGACAAAGCGGTCTTCGACGTGATAGCGTGGGTATTTGCCGGTCCGCACTTTCTAGCGATCTACACATGAGTCTTGACACGCTATGAGCCTGAACGCGAGCGATTTCCGCAAAGCAATGGGATGCTTCGCTACTGGAGTCACGGTCATCACCGTTGATCAGGATGGCGAGGTTCACGGGATGACGGCGAATGCTTTTACCGCGGTCTCGCTTGATCCTGTATTGGTGCTGGTTTGCGTGGATCATCGGGCGCGAACGCATGCGCATCTTCACGCGCGAAAGCGCTTTGGAGTGAATGTGCTGCGCAACGATCAGCAGACGGTTTCGGAATATTACGCGCGCGCAGACGAGACCCATCAACATCCAGAAATTGCAGGAGCTCGCTTCGATCGCACTGCACAAGGAACGCCTGTGTTGCAAGGGGCTTTGGCGTACTTTGAATGCAGGCTGCACTCAGCGCAGGCTGCGGGCGATCACACTATTTTTATTGCGGAAGTGGAAGAGGTGGTGGTGCGCGATGGAGAGCCGTTACTTTATTTTCGTAGCAAATACCGCAATGTCGAGCCTGACGTCTAGACGCTCGGATCTCACATTTTCGGCGTCGACACAAACAGCCGCTAAATCTAACCCCAGAGGTCATAGAGGAACACAGGGTTACACAGAGAAAAACAAAAAAACTCTGTGGCATTTCTCTGTGTTCCTCTGTGACCTTGGCTAGATTTATTTCGACATTACCAACTTTGCGATTGTCGCCAGTTGCATGTTCGAGGTGCCTTCGTAGATTTTTCCGATCTTGGCGTCGCGCCAATATTTTTCTACGGGATAATCCTTGGTGAAACCATATCCTCCGTAGACTTCGATGGCCAGCGAGGTTACGCGCTCGGCTACTTGCGAGGTAAAGAGCTTGGTCATGGCGGCTTCTTTTACGAAATTCACGCCGGCATCTTTCATGCGGGCGGCGTTATAAACCATCAGGCGCGCGGCTTCGATTTCGGTGGCCATCTGCGCGATTTGGAACTGGATGCCTTGAAATTCTGAAATCGTTTTGCCGAATTGCGTGCGCTCCTGCGCATATTTTGCGGCGTATTCCCAGGCTCCACGAGCTACGCCCAACATTTGCGCGCCGATTCCTATGCGGCCTTCGTTCAGCGTCTCGATGGCGATCTTGTAGCCTTTGCCGACTTCGCCTAATACGTTTTCTTTAGGCACGCGGCAATCTTCCAGAAGCAGTTCGCAGGTGGATGACGCGCGGATGCCTAGCTTGTCTTCTTTTTTTCCGACAATGAATCCGGGGAAACTTTTTTCGATCAGAAATGCGGTGATGCCTTTGTATCCTTTCGACGCGTCGACGGTGGCGAAGAGAATGAACAATCCGGCTTCTTTGCCGTTGGTGATCCAGAGCTTGCGTCCGTTGAGAACGTAGTGGCTGCCTTTGAGCTCGGCTTTGGTTTGCAGCGCGAAGGCGTCCGATCCCGATCCTGCTTCGCTCAAGGCGTAGGCTCCTACAGTGTCGGCTGCCATTTTTGGCAGATAACGTTTTTTTTGGTCTTCGTTGGCCCAGCGCAGAATCGCATTTGCCACCAGCGTGTTCTGCACGTCAACGATTACGCCGGCGGAAGCGTCGGCTCGCGAAAATTCTTCTACGGCTAAGATGGCGTCAAAAAACTTTCCGCCTGCTCCGCCGTATTGCTCGGGAATTTCGATTCCCATCAGTCCCAACTGAAAGAACTGGTCGAGGAGGGCGTGATCGAAGATTGCTTTTTCATCCATCTCTTTGGCCAGCGGACGAATCTTGTCCTCCGCAAACTGGCGGACGTTGTCGCGGAAGAGAATCTCATCTTCGGTGAGAGTGGTGAGCGGAGTGGGATTCGCTAGCTGCAAAGTTTCCGGCATGATGACACCTCGAGAGGGAACCGAAAATTGTAGCAGTAGAGAGTGTGAGGGGTTGAGCTCGTTGAAGCAGACCCGAGCGAGGCTGGCGGATTGACCACATGGTTTGCTTCCGGTTTGTCCCCCTGACCCCCCACCCCCCTACCCCCCCTAGTATCGTTGTTATAAACAGTCATGTTGTCATTTGTATAAACAAATAGGCCGGAACGGAGCGATGGTTCGGAATAGGCTCTGCCAGACGTCAATTTATCAAAGATTGCCGAAGGTGATTTTTCAGCAATGGTGGAACCGTCTCTGGAGACGGGCGGAGTTCTAAACTGTACTAAATCAGTAAAACATTCTCGCACTTGTTCGGATTTGGGGTCTGTGATGGTGGTCACTGGTTGAATGTGATGAAAAAAAGGAATCCTACCCCTTCGGCTTCGCTCAGGGCAGGCTCTTGTGCACAGAACGAGCAAGGATGGGGCACCCTCGGTACGTTTTTGTTCGAAGGAAAATCACAGGCAACTTCAAAATCAAAGGCAGCGGACAGGAGTGTCCGGTCCACACGCTACGGGGGAGAATGCCTGGACATTTTCGTTGATGGTGTCGGTGGTGTTGGGGTCTTTCGACTCCACGCAATCACCGGCGTCGCCGCTGATTGTGTTCCGCTCAAGATGACAGAGTTTTGAATAAGTTACTAGTCTGCTTCACAAAATCCCAAGAAAACGGTGCTGTGGAATCCCACACTTGCGCACAGAACGCGCAAGAATGGGGCACCCTGGCGGATGTTTTGGGTTGAAAAAATCAAAGGCAAAAGCAAAATCAAGTTCAAAATCAACGGCAGCGGACAGGAATGTCCGCTCTACACCCGCTGCTTTTATTTGGGCATTAGTTCGGCTGCGGTTAGTTGGTCGGCTTTGCGTAGTTCAGGGAAGAGCCAGGCCCAAGTGGCGATTACTACTAGAGTTCCTACGCCTCCTATGACTACGGCGGGAACGGTGCCGAACCAGTGAGCGGTTAGTCCGGACTCGAACTCTCCTAGCTCGTTGGAGACTCCTATGAAGAGCATGTCTACGGCGTTGACGCGGCCGCGCATGCTGTCGGGTGTGGCCACCTGGACTAGCGTCGCTCGGATGATGACGCTTACCATGTCGGCGGCTCCGGTGAGGAAGAGAGCTATTAGCGACAGGATAATGCTGTGCGAGAGTCCGAAGACGATGGTGAAGATGCCGAATCCGGCTACGGCTAAAAGCATGGCCAAGCCAGCGCGGCGGCGGATGGGATAGTGAGCGACCACGATTGCGGTCAGGGCGGCGCCTACTCCCGGAGCGCTGCGCAGCAGACCTAATCCCCAGGGACCGGTGTGCAGGATTTCTCTGGCGTAGATGGGGAGGAGAGCCACGGCTCCTCCTAAGAGAACGGCGAACATGTCGAGTGAGATTGAGCCCAGGATGAGTTTCTTCACCCAGATGAAATGAAAACCGGCCAGCACAGTGCGGACACTGATGGGCTCTTTTCTTGCGGTGCTTGCAGCCAGGCTTTTTTCTGGCGATTCGGGAATCAGGCGGATGCGCAGCGTGAGCGCGACGGAGATGATGGATACGGCTACGGCGATGGCATACACGGCGTCGGGGCCGTGAAAGAGCGCGTAGGCGATTCCTCCTACGGCGGGGCCGGCGATGGTTGCGATCTGAAAGGTGCTGGAGTTCCAAGCGACTGCGTTCAAGAAATGTTCTTCGGGAACGAGGTGGGGCAGAATGGCGCGGCTTACGGGAAAGCTGAAAGAGCGGACGACCCCGAGGAGCACGAGGACGATATAGATCAAGTGGACAGAGCGTGGCGCTTGCCAACTGATTGCGAGCAGGAGCGCCGAGCACATTCCATAGCCGGCATAGCATCCCATGAGCAGCTTGCGGCGGTCGAAGCGATCGACGGCGTGTCCAGCGAAGAGAAACAGGATAAATGGAGGCGCGAACTGGGCGAGACCGACGTAGCCGAGGTCAAGAGGACTTTTGGTGATCTCGTAGACTTGCCATCCTACGGCGACCGATTGCATTTCGAGCGCTAGAACAATGAAGAAGCGCGCGAAGGTGTAGGAAACGAAATTGGGGTAGGTGAAGGCGACGCGTCCGGCTAGGCGCGGGTCTTCGGAATTCGTGGCGGGCATTCTTTAATACTTTGCCACAGAACTCGAATCCTAAGGGATATGGCGCGGTGGAATGCCACTCTTGCGCACAGAACGCGCAGGAATGGGGCACCGAAGCGGATGTTTTGGTTCTAGAAATCACAGGCAAGTTCAAAATCAAAGGCAGCGGACAGGGGTGTCCGCTCTACATTGGGTCCCCCAGGCACACGTTGGTATTACGGGAAGGACTCCCTGCGGCAGCAGTTTTCGAAGCAACGGTGTTGGGGTCTTTCGGCTCCACACAATCACCGGCTTCGCCGCCGATTGTATTCCGCTCAAGATGACAGAGTCTTGAATGAGTCTGCATTTACTAAGAAAGTCAGCGGCGATTGATGAGGGAGGCTACGTAGCCGGCGCCGAATCCGTTGTCGATATTTACTACTGAGACATTCGAGGCGCAGGAGTTCATCATGCCTAGCAGAGCGGCCAAGCCTTCGAAGGCTGCTCCGTAACCTACGCTGGTGGGGACGGCGATGACTGGGACTCCGACCAGACCTCCTACCACGCTGGGCAGAGCGCCTTCCATTCCGGCGCAGACTATGATGACGCACGCTTTGGCGAGGGCTCCGCGATGGGCGAGGAGGCGGTGAATGCCGGCGACTCCTACGTCATAGATGTGTTGGACATTGTTGCCCATCAATTCGGCGGTGACTACGGCTTCTTCTGCTACGGGGATGTCGCTGGTTCCGGCTGATACGACTACGATTACACCTTTGCCGTGATTTTTGCGGTCGCGCTTGAGGACGATGGCGCGGGCAAGGGAGCGATACTCCACTTGTTTGGCATCCTTGTTGCCGGCTAACGCCGCGGCTACGGCGGTGAATTGTTCCTCGGAGGCTCGGGTTGCCAGCACATTGCCGCCGTGGGCTGCGAGGCGTTGGAAGATGCCCGCGACCTGCTGTGGTGTTTTGCCTTGAGCAAAAATCACTTCGGGCATGCCCTGTCGGAGGGCGCGATGATGGTCGATCTTGGCGAAACCTAGATCCTCAAAAGGAAGGTGGCGCAGACGCTCGACGGCCTCATCGGGCGAGATGCGCTTTTTTCTAACCTGATCAAAGAGGTGGCGAAGGGCTTGGGCGTTCATGGCTGTAAAGGCCATTGTAGATTGCCCGAGATCTACCAGGGCTTATGCAGGAGGCAGAACACGTGCAAAATCAACCACAGGAGGTATGGGGAGCACGGAGGGAGAACCCAGGGAAAAAGCATTCAGGTCGTCCAAGATCAAGTCCTTTCAGTCACTTACACAGATTACTTCGGTGGTTCAACGGCCTTTGGATAGATTGTCGGTCATCCGGTAGCACCCTATAATCGAATTACTCTGGTTCTGGATTCTCTGGCAGGTCGTCGGGTAGGTAGGCCCTAAAGTACGTGTGCCCTTTGGCCGATCTTCGTTTTGTCGGCCTAAGTTTGGCCGGTCTGGATTTTGGATCTATTGCCCGTATGTTCAAGCGCCTGCAAATCTTATTGATGGCCAGCGTAACCGCGACCTCCTTTTCTCCCATGTTTCTGACGGCCTTCATGACGAGAATGGCTTGCGCGCAGGCTGCCGACCGGGCCGGGAGCATTGTTCCTTCCACTGACGAGTCCGGGCGCAAAATCTATGTGAATGGGGATGCGAGCGAAGGGCGGGCTAGCGGTGGTTCCAAAGCGGCGGCTTCGGCTCCTTCGCGATCTTCACTCGTATATTGGAGTGTGACTGAACATCGGTTCAAGCCGGTTCCGACTAGTGGAGCTACGATGCGCGCGGCGCGCTCGGCAGCTTCGGAAGTCAATACCTACCTTGACGGCAAAGCCCAGACACATCAGACACTTAACCGCGCTTTTACCCAGCAGGATATCGACGCCGCGATCGATGAGGCGGCGGCGCGGCATAATGTGGATCCGAGCCTGGTGCGGTCGGTGGTCAAGGTGGAATCGAATTTCAATCCCAATGCCGTCTCCCGAAAAGGCGCGATGGGGCTGATGCAGCTGATGCCCTCGACGGCGCGGTCGCTGAATGTTTCCAACCCTTTTGATCCGCAACAAAACGTCGAGGCCGGGGTTAGGCATCTAAGGAAGCTGTTGGATAGCTACGGTGGCGACGTTCGCCTCAGTCTGGCAGCCTATAACGCCGGGTCGAAGGCGGTGTCGCGCAGCGCAGGCGTTCCGCACTTCAGGGAGACGCAGAACTATGTTCGCCGGATCACGGACTTATACAATGGTGGTGAGGCGGGCTTGAATATTTCCAGTGGGGCGATGGGTGAGCCGGTTCACATGGAGCGCGATTCTCGGGGCGTACTGTTCATCAGCAATACGGAGTAGGCTAGAGCTTTCCGCCGTGGTAGCGGAAGCGGATTGAATCAATAAATCATTGAGCGATTGATCCATTGACCCGCGATCATTGACCCTCAATGAATACAATGATTCGACAGCTCAATGATTCGATGTTTTCCAGGACCCTAATTCGAGGCGGCCGCGCCTTTCGCCTCGGCGCTGTGTTGTTGCTTGTCCTTCTGCCTCTCGTTTCCGCATCGGCTCGCAGCCGTCACAACGATGCCTGGGCTCGTCAGCAATTCGCCAAGGCGGAGCGCATGCGGGAGGCTTTGAACGGCCGTCCGCTGGGAGAGCGCACTCGCCGCGAATATCAGCGCGTCATCGACTCGTATCGCGTCGTCTACTTTGGCTCTCCAGCCTCATCGAAGGCGGATCCGAGCGTGGTGGCGACCGCTGAACTGATGGTTGAGATGGGACGGCGCTTTGAAGATAACAAGATTCTGCGCGGCGCCATCGAGCAATATCACTTCCTGCGCAAGGAATATCCGGGCAGCAAATATCGTTTCGAAGCGCTCTTCACGATTGGCGAGATTTACAAGGATGATCTCAATGATCCCGAGGAAGCGCGTACTACTTTCGAAGACTTTGCCCGCCGCTATCCGCACAATCGTCTTGCCGAAGACGCTCGCGCCGCAGTGAAGGAAATCGACACTGCTGCCGAGGAGATGGAACATACGGCGCAGAAGCAGCCGCACAAGCGGTCTTCTAATAACCCTGGTGCCAGTAATGCTGGTTCTAGTCCCGCCGCGAATGTGAGCGCGAGCGCTGACGGCGCCGAATCTTCAAGTGATGCCCGTCGCAATGCGTTGCCACGTGTCACTGGCGTTCGCCATTGGTCGACTCCCGACTACACACGGGTTGCTATAGACGTTGAGCAGGAAGTGAAGTTCGGTTCGCAGCGCATCTCGAATCCGGATCGCATTTTCTTTGACCTGCGCGATACCAAACTGGCTTCCACGCTTGTGGGCAAGACTTTTGACGTCGACGACGGTTTCCTTAAAAAAATTCGGGTTGCCGAATTTGAACCTGGACGCACGCGGATCGTGCTGGAGGTGGACGACCTGGCGAGTTACGACGCTTTTCTGCTGCCGGATCCGTACCGGCTGATCATCGACATTCATGGGAAGCAGAAACGGGCGACGCTGATGGCGAAGGCAGACAGGTCTGCGGCCGCCTTACCGGACTCCGACGATGACTCCTCGATTGAGGCGCGGCTCGCGGCAAGAATGGACGAGTTGCAATCCGCTGGGGTTAGTAAAACGGGCGCCAACAAGAGAGGCAATGTCTCAGCCAACAACGGATCAAAAAATGAGGCTGCGACTCGTTCTTCGAAACAGGGTCTCGTCGAAACCGACTTGCCGCCAGAGAGTGCTGGCGAGGACATGGGAGCATTTGATTCTTCGAAGTCGGCCCACAGTAACGGAGTGATTAAGACCACAGTTGCGGTTAAAGGATCGAACCGCCAGATCCCGAAGACAATTGTCCAGCCGGACGATGACGCAGATAACAATTCCGGCGACGGGGCGAATAAGAGCGATGCGGAGGATAATTCATCACGCGACGCAAAGTCGGCGAAGATCGCCGCGCACAATCGCGAAAAAAGCCGTGTCGAAGCGACATCTGATGATGATGCCGACATCGCAAGTACTGACGACGTGAAACCGGCGAAAGCGACCTCTTCTGCCCCGATCGTATCTTCTTCTCACGTTGCGCAGACTCATTCCGCGCAAACTCATTCTGTACAGAACACGAAAAAATCTCGATCTGTCGCGGCGGCAACGGGTACCGATACTGCCGACCTTCGTTTGGATAATTCTCAGCTTGACACGCCGGAGTCGCGTGAAGCACGTCCGACTGCCGCTGGCGACCGATCTTTGACGCGCGCTCTCGGCTTGAAAATTGGCAAGATCGTAATTGACGCTGGCCACGGCGGCCATGACACCGGCACGATTGGTCCGAATGGCTTGCTGGAGAAGGATGTAGTGCTGGATGTGGCCAAGCGCCTTGGCCGTTTGCTCGAGACTCGTCTCGGTGCTGAAGTCGTTTACACGCGCCGCGACGATACTTTTATCCCCCTCGAAACGCGCACCGCGATTGCGAATCGGGAGCGGGCGGATTTGTTTATTTCGATCCATGCCAACTCCAGCCAGGATTCCGATGCACGCGGGGTTGAAACTTATTACTTGAATTTCACCTCATCGCCGGAGGCGTTGGAAGTAGCCGCCCGCGAAAACGCGGTCTCGGAGAAATCGATCCACGAGCTGCAGGATCTGGTGAAGAAGATCGCGTTGAAAGAAAAAATCGAAGAATCGCGCGAGTTTGCCGGCGACGTGCAGGAATCACTTTACGGAGGATTGTCGCTGAATAACGCCGGAATCCGCGATCGCGGAGTGAAGAAGGCTCCGTTCATTGTTCTGATCGGCGCGAATATGCCTTCGATTCTGGCGGAGATTTCGTTCGTATCGAATCCCACCGATGAACGCAAGATGGAAACCTCTGAGCACCGGCAGCGTATTGCCGAGTCGCTCTATCGCGGCGTCTCCAGGTACGTCAACGGCCTAAGCGGTGTGAAGGTTGCGAGCAAGATCGACAAAAGGGAAGGGCAATAAAGTGGATGATTCCTTCCGGCTAATTATTCCGTGACATTGGTAATGTTCCCGTAGTGTTTTCGATGGCGGAAGACGCACCGAGCGGGTTATGTTTCGTAGTCTATGTTCGAAAAGGCTGCGATACGGCGTAAGAGGACCGTCATTGCGACGGTGGTCTGTTGCCTTCTGGTTACTCCGTGCGTGTTTGCGCAAACACTCAAACCAATTTCCTACGCGGAACCAGCCAAGCTGGTTGCCCTGGAACGCATGTGGAACCAAGCCCAAGTCATGCGCGACTCGACTGCGGTCGCGAGCATGATTGGCGACAAATTTGTGAACACAGAATGGGATGGAGAGGTCAGCGATCGAGGGAAATTTCTGGCAGATTTCGCAGACCCTAAGTTCCAGCCCAGCACCATGAGTATCGATGACGTGAAGGTAGAGATGTATTCATCCACTGCCATCGTGACCGGGAATTATCATACGAAAGGCACATACGGCAGCAAGCCGTACGAGCACTTCGGGCGTTTTACCGATACCTGGGTATTTCAGGATGGCAAATGGCTGTGTGTCGCCAGCCATAGCAGCTTGCAGAAGAAATAGAACGACCAGAACTCCAGCCTTCTACTTCACGCCAAATACAACATGTTCCGCAACTATGTCCCGATGTGGGGCCGAGCTGCGCTCGGCTTGGACGGGCAGGAATGCCCGTCCCCACACTAGCCGTCCCACACGCGGTGGAAACTTTCCTCTGCTGTCGGTAGTCTAATGCAATAGCAGGCGTATGCCTTTTTTCGCATGAAATTCTCGCGACAGCTCTCCTTGGTCGTCCTATCTTCAATCGTCTTATCTTTTCTGTTTTGGGGTCTTTGTTGTTTTGCGGCCGAGCAGTCCGCGCCGATCGCTGTCCCGCAGAAGCTAGTCTCTCCGAAGCCCGTTCCTGTGGCGGCTGTCCTTCCTGCCGAGTTTGCTGGCTGGCAGATGAAGGGTGTTGTCGCCGGGAGTGACGATCCTTCCGCGGCCGATGAGACGAATGCTCCTGTCTTGAAGGAATATGGCTTTGTAAGATTGGAAAAGGCCGCTTACACGCGCGACGATGGCCGTAATCTGACCATTAAAGCTGCGGTATTTGAAGATGCCAGCGGCGCTTATGGTGCGTTCACCTACTACGCCTCCCCCGAAATGAGGGAGGAAACGATTGGCGCACAAGGGGTTTTTCTAAATAGCCGCGTGTTGTTCTACCAGGGAAACGTGCTGGTGGATGCGGTCTTCGACAAGATGAGCGTGATGTCGGCGGGACAATTGCGACAACTGGCCGGGCTGCTGCCACAAGCTGAGGGCAATAAGGGCAATGCGCCTTCGCTGCCGTCCCGGCTTCCATTGCGGGCGCTGGGTGCGAATCTTCAGAAGAACACGATCAAATACATTTTGGGGCCGGTCGCACTCGATCAAGTGGGATCGCCGCTGCCGGATGCGATGGTGGATTTCAAGGCAGGCGCGGAGGTTGTGATCAGCAAGTATGCAGTGACTGCGGGCGATGCGACGCTGATGCTCATCGAATATCCGACATCGCAGATTGCCACGGCACGGCTGCGGCAGATTGACGATGCAAATCAGGTCAAGCCGCCGCCGCCGGGGGTTACGTCCATTGTCGATGTGGGACCGTTCTTCGATACCCGCACCGGGCCGATCATCGTGATCGCGGCTGGCCCACTTTCAAAAAGCGAAGCTAGATCTTTGTTGTCGTCCGTCAGCTACGACACTAATGTCACGTGGAACGAAAATACCTACGTTACTAAGAAAGATAATCTAGCCAACTTTTTGTTCAACGCGATCATCCTTTGCGGAATTGTTGTCGGTCTGGCGCTGGTCGCTGGGGTCGCATTTGGTGGCTTGCGGCTGCTCATAAAACGTCTTTTTCCCGACTCCGTGTTTGACCGGCGCGAGGTTGTGGAAATCATCTCGCTGCACCTGGAAGAAGAAGTCAGGCCCGTCCCTAGAGATCGGTAAGTGACTCAATCGAATGTCGTTAGCGTTGAAAAGAGGCGAATTCGACCCATTTCGGGCCGGTTTGCTGACTTGTGGACGCATGCTGTAAGTTATTGAAAATAAGACTATTTAAGTCGCAAATTTTGCTTGACACTGTGCTTTTAAGGCTCATAAGATTCCCGCAGAAAGTTTTGATGGATTAAACCTCCGTTGGAACTATTCTCCCTTGAAAGAAAAGGCTGCCCTGTTGCCGGGCGGCCTTTTCATTTTGAGAATTTGTTTAGAGTTTCCTTTGAACTGTCTCGAAGAGTCTGCAGCTGAAACTTGGAACCTGGTCAGAGTGGCCTCCGTACATTACACAGAGCTAGTGAGACCCGGAGGAGAAGCGATGTTTTGCGATCAATGCGGTGCGCAGTTGCAGTCGGGACAGCCACGCTGCATCCGTTGCGGCAAAACCGTGCTTGGACTTATCGAACTTCGGCGCAGCCGGGTTCGCGAACATGTCCGGCTTGTTGGCATTCTCTGGATGGCATACTCGGCGCTGCATGTGGTTGCAGGCTTGGCCGCGATTGTTGTTGCCCAGACGGTCTTCGGTCACTTCATTCATCTTCACCACGGACCTCCTCCTGAGATCACAATCTGGTTACGGCCTCTTATCAAACTCGCCGGGGTGCTGATTCTTGTGAAAGCGGCAGTCGGCTTCATCGCGGGTTGGGGTTTACTGCAGCGCGAAGACTGGGCGCGGACGGTTGCTCTAGTCGTGGGTTTCGTGGCGCTGTTAAACGTTCCGATTGGCACCGCGCTCGGCATTTATACGCTGTGGGTATTGTTGCCTCGGCAATCCGATGACGAATACAGATCGTTGGCGCAGGCGGCGTAGTTACGTTCGAGTGCGAGACAATCGCAGGCCTCGATTGCAGGAATCGCAGGTGGGTTCTAAAATCGAAAGCAGGCCGACGTAGCTCAGTTGGTAGAGCAGCCGATTCGTAACGCGCTCAGCCTTGCGTATGTTGTTGTGGAGTATGGTGGTCTCAGGGTCGTTTGAGGGGGTTCTAGGGTGTCCCTGAGCACCGTTTGTACAGCGTTTTGTACAGCACTTTCGAGGACGTGAATCTTCGTCTTGCATTTGCAGAATGTTCGAAATTGTTTCGCCTTTCGTCTCCTCCATTATTTTCAGTTTTGTTGTCTGAGTAGCCGAGCATTTATCGGCTGCTCCGCCTCGTGCTGTACAAAGTGCTGTACAACGCTCCCGAAGCTGCGAGACGTTGTTGTGAGGAGCGTGCCTGCACCAATGACTGAAACTCCCAAGGTGGTGGTTTTCGCAACCTCGATTTGCTCTTCAATCTCCTCACCACAGGCGGGTCCTTGAACCATAAATACCCGCTGTGATTTCCTCTGAAGTTCGAGTGGGAAGAACCGCCACATTCCGCCTACCAGGCGACGGGATCGTTCGCCGCGCAGCGGAACCCGAGATAGTTACCACCACCGTGGTCACTCGGTTCATCACCAATTCTGTATGAGACGCGAACGGATCTAGAAGGTGAATTCGCCGCTCCGCCACGGAGAACTCTATAGTAGGCATTCGCCGGACCTCGCGGATCTTGCTCGGGGTACTTCTCGCCACTCGTGTATGATCCGTACCAGTCCGCTACCCATTCCCACACATTTCCCATCATGTCATACAACCCGTAATCATTTGGTTTTTGCTTTCCCACTTCATGGGTTTTATGGGAGCTGTTCCCATCGTACCAAGCGATCTCAACAAGCGGTCCATAACGGGCTTCATACTTGTTCTCATCTCCGCGTGCGGCATACTCATATTCTGCTTCCGTAGGAAGCCTCATTCCGATGGCCTCACAATACACTTGGGCGTCGTCCCACGATGCGCTGTCGACCGGCAATTGGTCGCCTTGAAAATGGTTTTCTAGATTGGAGCCGACCACTTTCTTGTACGCCGCTTGAGTCACTTCCGTCTGGCCAATCCAAAAAGCCCTGCTAATCCTTACTGAGTGAGAAGGTCTCTCGACGTCATCGCATTGACCATCTTCCGGTGAGCAACCCATCCGAAACCTCCCAGGCTCTATCAGCACGTAGTTGAGGGCGTCCTTCGGATTTGTCTTCGTCTCGATCTTGCCCTTCGGTGTAGCCGAAACGGCCTCAACGAAATGCCCAAAGATGGTCGCGACAATCGAAAGCGAGACCAGTATACTGAGTCGGCGAACCTCTTGACGACAAGAAAAAGCGACACCTTTAGTTCTCATTTTGTCTCTCCAAGTTCACTGGCGAATCGCACCAACCGTCAAGATAAATCGAGTCGGCATGTCAGAAAGTAAACAGGAACTCGCCGCGCTCACGGAAACCTCTGATTCCCGACTTGTGGTAAATGCGATCATTGTTCTCGCACCTGGGCGCGAGGAATACATAACAACCCACAGTACTATTGCGAAGGCTGCCCTCCAGTGGCAGAGGGTGAGCCAGCTGTACCAATGCTCGAAGTGTTCTGAAATGCGCTCCCGCTGAATATTGCCTTGAACAACGAGGTGTGAAATCCCACCATTACAAAAAAGCCGTTTCGGAAACGCGTTGATGTGGATAGCGTTGGTGCGGCGGTCACGACTGTTCCCGGTTTATAGGGAAAGTTTGAGGGAAGCACATTCTCGGAACCATAGGCAAAGCCGGACGTAACGCTTAGGCCCCGAAGCAGGCCTTCTTCTGATAGTCCCACATAATAGTGATTTAGAGGGTACACCGAGGCACCTAGGAAGGCCTCCGGAATGAATCGAAGGTAGCCGGGATGAGTATGTGTCGTGAAAGTGTCTTGCGGAAGTAGATAAATATTGATGCCCTGCACTGCCGCAACAGTAGGTTGTGTCGTTTGAAGTAATTCATAATAAGTCGGATACGGCGGGGTGACTCCGGTAGGGGTCGTTGGCGATATGCATCCTGGCGGGGAGGATGAAGGATTGCCGCCAAGATCCGTCGGACTGGTGGGACACGTGAACCATGAGAACGATTGGTTCGGTATGGAATCATAAGCAACTCCGGTAATCAGCGCGGCATTGGTGAAACGATGCATTTCGAATGTGCCGTAGAAGTCCGACGGAGCGGATGCAGCGGACGCCGAAGGCGTAGCACCAGCGTTTGAAGGTGCTTGAGCCGGCGCGGATGCTGATGCCGGGGGAGTCGCAGACTGCGGAGGGGACGCAACCTGGGTAGGACTTGTTAACTGTGACGGGACGGCTGATGCGGGAACGGCATAGGCAAACGACGCAGACGCGGCTGGCGGCGCGGATGGCGGAGCCGTGGAACAGGTAACCGCCCCACCTGACGCGCTCGTGTTTGCAGAGACCGCAAGTGTACAGGCGGATTGGGGTTGAGGCGTCTCATTAATGATTCGATATCGGTAAAACTGAGGCGCGCTGCTGATTGTGTAGTACACGAACAGGTTCTTCGAATAGCCGCTTAGATTGAGATTGAGAACCTGAACGCTGGCGGTTGTCCTATAGCCCGGTTTCCTCGCACGCGAACTGAAACGCGCGCGAAGGCGAAAGTATCCCTTTGTGAAGAAACCCGGCGAGTAGAAGCCCCTCGGACGAGAAGCGCGGGAGCGCTTCATCCTTCTTCCAGCCGATTGACGAGGAACATACACTTGAATATGAAATCTGTCAATACATGCAATATCGCAAAGCTGGTGATCCTTCTTGACCATCACCTTGGCAGGGAGTTGTCCACCACTCCAGGCAGACTGAAGCGGAAATCAGTTCTTAGCCCCAGGGGTCAAGAGGGTTCTTGCGCGTCGGTCGCTTGTGGATGATTCGATTAGGGAAGAAATCCGACTATAGGCTGGTCAGTCAGGTAAAGGTTTTGCACCGCCAGCAGACAGTACGACCTATACCTCGATCCGGGCACGCGGTGTGCCAGAGGCGTCACACTCCTCACCGTTTCAGCCAAGGGTATTTCAATTCTGGATGCACAAACTCGTCAATGGACTCGGGAAGGTCAGTAAGCGGGTCTAGAAAATCAGCATACTTTGCTGACCACTCTAGCACCTGCTGAACGTCGTGCTTCTTGTCATCTGACAAGTCCAGTTGGCCGGCAGCCTCTGTTAGCGCCTTGACAAACGTCCGCACCCGACCGGCCTCTTGCCAGTTGTCAATGAGTCCGCCGATGAATTCGGACCTTCGCTTGTGTTCTTCTGCTCGACGTTGCTGTTCTTCCTTCTTCCTACGCTCTTCTTCCCATCGTCGGTCCCATGCTTCACGTTCTAGTCGGTTCTTCTTGATGGCTGCCGCCGCGACCTTTAGACCAACGATGAAGTCGCCTATACAATTCTCGACGATCTGAACTCTTCCATCTGCCCACGTCGCTCGAAGTCGGTCTGAGGAATGGGGCGGGTTGTCGATCGAAAGTCGCAACCTCCCCGTGAGCTTGTAATCCCATTTGGGAGCCATCCAAGGATGCTCTTGCTCGGCAGGAGTCAGCACATGAGGTTGGCTATCGAGGACTTCCCGTATACTCACTGCGACAGCTTCGCCCTCGACGTTGACCGTCAACTGCTCTCCCTCTTTTTTCGGCCATGAGACCAAATACCCCCGCTCGTCAAGAGCCAGAAATAATGCGTTCATGATCCGCAAAGCTCGTGAGAACTGTTGTCGCGAAACGACAAGATGCTGGGCTGCTCCAGTTTTCGGCACGAGCAGCTTCCTGTCGTCCTCCTTCCCCGAGACGAGAAGCTTTTCTGTTTTCAGAGCTAGGCCGTGGGACAGTTCTTGCGGGATTGGCACCTGCGGCGGATGTTCAGCAGCTACAGTCGCAAGGTCCGGGCTGAGTCGTTCGCGGATTTGTATCTGCACGACTTCGTTGGCGCCCCGTTCAGTGACTAAGGGCGTCGGCGTTATCTTGTGACCTACTTCGATCTTGGTCAAGTGACCAACCGAAGGAAGCGGAATACTGTGTTTGCGGCAGGCATTCGCCAGACTTGAAGCCGACACGCCCAATTCTTGAGCTACTGTCTTGATCGGTGCCGTCCAAACCTTCTGATGCAGTTCGCTTCGTGTGAGACGAATCCATGTTCCGTTCATGTGTCTTTGACCTCCCTATCAGCGAGCACTATATTCGGGCAATGATCGAAGACCCTAAAGTGCCGCCATGTTCCGCATACACGGACAGTAAACTACACGACTGGCTTCGCTGGGCAGTGGAGAACGGCGCTAGTTTTCTGATGGCGACGGTTGAAGCCGCGTTGATTGCAGACCTAAAGCATTACAGTCTGCTGCGGCCTGTCCTCCTGGAACTGAAGCGAGAGTGGCCGAAACCGGCCTGAGGCTTAATCTGTTTCCTTTTTCAGACGCCACAGGATGGTAAGCGGGTCTCGACCTTTGCCGGGGCTGATGAATCCGCGCTCTTCCAGCGCCTTTATCGTATTGCGATTGGCAGAGAGGGGGCGGATTACTTCTTTGTCTTTCAATCGGCGCAGAATAGGGTCGCCGCCGAGCGAATTAGTTTCAAGCTGGTATCCGTTTTGGATGTGCGATAGGAGGTCGCGTTCACCCTCCGTGAGTTTCGGAGAGACACTGGCATTACTGGCAGCCTTCTTCTTCGCCATTCTTCACGTCCATTCGCGACGAGGTTAGCCGTCCGATTCCCCCAGTCGAAGCACTGGGGACTCGGTTCGACAGTAAACTCCATACCGTTGCCAAAGCTGAAACCACGGGCTATGTGAGAGCATTTCGTCGTGCCTGCGATTGGCAGCCGAGATGTCGCTCGCGCTGAGTGGCCTAATGTCCGGCGCTTCGAACATTCCCTGTAGCTGCTCAATCTCGTCAATGGTGCGTTCAACGTCCATGCGTCACAATCATCTAAGAGAAGGCACGGAGCGGTCAATCTGAAGCGACAACTAGCCTGAAATCCCTCATTTTGTGACCAGATAAACCGCAAAGCTTCCCAGCCAATGACCGCCCTCGCACTCCGACGCTAGAATGGGGATTGATGTTTAAGGTCGCTAGCTGGAATTTGAATTCTGTTCGCTCTCGGCTGACCCATGTCACGGCATGGCTGAAAGTTCGCGAACCGGATGTGTTGTTGCTGCAAGAATTGAAGGGGACGGAGTTCCCGTCCGAAGCGTTCAAGTTGCTCGGCTATCAGAGTGTAGCGGTGACGCAGAAGGCCTATAACGGGGTTGCGATTCTGTCGCGACATCCTATGAAGACGATTGCTACGGCTCTCGTCGGAGACGACTCCGACAGTCATGCGCGGTTCTTGGAGGTAATCATCAGGGACATCCGCATCGTCAATATTTATGTTCCCAATGGCAATCCGGTAGGAAGTGACAAGTTTGTGTACAAGTTAGCTTGGATGGATCGACTGACTCAGCAAATGATTAGATGGAAGCAGGACGATGTGCCGACGCTAATAGGCGGCGACTTCAACGTGATTCCTGAGGACATCGACTGTCACAAGCCGTCTTCGTGGGAGCACGATGCTTTGTTTCAGCCGGAGCCGCGAGCCCGATATCGAGCGATGTTGGGTATGGGCTATACGGATGCATTCCGATCGTTGCACATGGGCGAAATAGGACATTTCACATTTTGGGATTACTTTCGGCAGGCGTTCCAAAACAATCGAGGTATACGAATCGATCACTTCTTATTATCTCCAACGCTGGTAGATCGACTCGAAAGCTGCGAGATCGATAAGGGACCTCGGGGACAGGAAAAGCCTTCTGACCACACCCCCATAATCGTCACGCTGTCTGGTCTGCCATAATCTTCCAATGTGCGGGCGATACCGATTGTCGCGGCGAAAGCAGATCATTGAGGAACACTTCGATGCCGTCTCCGGTGAAGAAGACTGGAGTCCCCGCTACAACATCGCTCCCACGCAAGCTGTTCCGGTGATCCGCCAGCACCCCAAAGAACCAGTTCGGGAACTGTCGATGATGCGATGGGGGCTCATTCCGTCTTGGGCAAAAGACTCGTCTGCCGCCGCCCAGATGATTAACGCCAGATCAGAAACGGCAGCCACCAAGCCCGCGTTTCGCGATCCTCTGAAATTCCGCAGGTGCCTAATTCCGGCGGACGGTTTTTACGAATGGAAAAAGGAAGGGAAGACCAAGCACCCCTATTGCTTTGAAGTCAATGCAGGGGAGTTGTTCGCGTTCGCCGGACTGTGGGACGGCTGGAAAGACCCCAGTGGCAATTGGATAAGGACCTGCTCGATTCTGACCACGACCCCAAATGCTGTGACCTCAGCCGTACACGACCGAATGCCCGCCATTCTCGATCCAGACAGCTACGACCTCTGGCTCGATCCGGGCATGCAGGATGTGGCTGCGGCCTCCGAACTATTGTGGCCGTATGATTCTCGCCTGATGCGTTCCTATCCCGTGAGCACGCGGATCAACCACGTAGCTAACGACGACGAACCCTGCTCCGCGCCCGTGGAACTCGTGCAGACTCAGAGTCGACTCTTTTCGTAGTTGCTGGCAACACTCTCAAAAGGCAACGTCGATCCACTCATTAAGACCGGTTCCGGAACTCCATAAAGATTGCGCAATACAATATCTTAACTGCTTTCCTGCATCGACTCTTACACCGCCATCGCCGGCGCACACCTCCGCGACCGTCGTCAAAAGTGGATGAATACGCACACCTATGTCAGAGACGATTCGAATCGCGCTCAGCACTTCATCTTCAATTGGTTCTTGCGACGCGGAGGCTCTCAGATCAACGACGAGTAGAACATATGTTGTTGCATTCGCACCGGCGGTAGTCGCTTGGAGCTCCGAAAGACCTACTTCATTTGTGCGTGCCGATTTGACCTCGACCAAATACGGTCCAGCAGCAAACAAGGCCAAATCGGTTTCTGGATCTGCATCACCCCGCTCGTAAACTCGAAAATCATAACCCCGATCATCCACAATCACTTTCTTGCCTCGTTCCTCAAGAAGACGTTGTACCAGACGTTGGATCCGCAGACCGAACTCACGGTTCTTCGCGATCCTTTCCTGGCTGGCACGCCTGTTCTGCAACTCGTTCAGCAACATTTGCAGTCCAGTAATATCTGTTGAAGTAACGACCTGAGCAAGCTCCGTCTTGAGGTTCTGCTCGAACTGCTCCCTTCCTCCGGACGCAATCTTGATAGCTAATTCCAGAACATCGAAGCCAAGGAGTTTGAGCAACTCCTGAGAATGCGAGTTACCACCCAATGAAGCCCAGTCCACATAGTGGGACAAACTCTCCGCACTGGCATGTGTCGGCTCCAGCTCGGATGTTTCATCATTCATGATTGGCACCCATTGCTCTTTTCTGATGCGCGCCAGCCATTCAGAAGGACGAATCTTGACCGTCGATCCGTTCGCGGCTCGCGCCATAACACGCGACTGCCAGCGGTCATCTCTGGGAGCAATGTATTGCAGCAAAAAAGCTAAGAATAGGCCTGCGCGTTTTTCATTTTCCTTTACCCTTCTGAGTACCTCCGCAAGAAAAGCAATATCGCTCACGCGGTCACATGTGTATGTCGGCTGCAGGCCATCATCGGGGATGTTGTCGCTCAACAGTTTCACCAAATCCCTGGTCAGCCGAGCCTGTGCAGATACTGTCACCGGATCCGCCGGGCACACTCCCCAACTGACCAAAGCTGCTGACAATTCGACGGCTGAATCACTCCGCCCCTCTGCATATTTGGAAAATAGCCTTTTCGACTCAGGATAAATATCGGCAAACTGTCTCGCCGACTTTTCCCACAATTCGACAGGAGCCATGGCCAGCTGCTCAGCGCCTACGTACCGAGGCTCTCCATCAGCGGTAATCCACGGAAGTTCTCTAGGCGCTGCTCTGAGTGCCGTTCATGACAGAGTGAGGACACCCTGGACGGTCGAATCCCTGGCCGAAGTGGCGGGCATGTCTCGCTCCGCATTCGCAGCCCGTTTCAAAGAGCTACTCGGACAAACGCCGCTGGAATACGTAACCGAGTGGCGGATGCAGAAGGCGATACAGCTACTTGAACGGCGCGACAAAAAGCTCCCGGAAGTCGCTCGATTGGTCGGTTACGAGTCCGACGCCGCATTCAGTAAGGCGTTCAAGCGAGTTGTCAGGGCTAATCCTGGTGAATACCTCAGACGTGGTTTGAAGGACCAGAAATCGACCGAAGCAGACCACGATCAGTCCCGATAAACGCCCCAGCGGTGACCAACCAATCGCTAAAGAGAAGCCGACTTGTCGGCACTAACCGCGAGGCTGGAGCACCAAGTCGGCCGCTTCCTCAGCTTCTTTGAGGAGCGTCTTGCGCGGCGTGCCTATCTGCGCACGCATAGTCAGTCCACGCGCTAAATCCGTGACTTGGCGAGCACGCGCGGCTACGGGAAAGTCAGATGGGATTTCTCCCCCGCTGATCGCGTCCCGGAAACGGCCCTCCACCAGCGCGGCGCCGCCCGCGACCGCGCTCTGCAGGAACCGCTGAACCTCAGCGTCGTTCACAAGCGGCGCGACGCACACCATAAGGCAGCCCCGCGCGGACCCTTTCTGGGTCGCACTTTCGACGGCGTACCTCAGAAAGCCCGCGATCGAGTCGCGAAGCGTCTCTGGCGCGAGGAGTGCCTTGGCGGCCGCTGCGCCCTTGCGTTCTGCGTACGCCTTAAGGGCGCGCAAGAATATCGCCCGCTTGTCCCCAAAGATGGCATACAAGCTCGGCCGTCCCACACCCATCCCTTCGACGAGATCGTCAATCGTCACGCCGTCGTAGCCTTTCGACCAGAACACCTGAGTCGCCTTTTCCAGCGCCCCTGTCTCGTCGAAGCTGCGCGGTCGACCCCGCGGCCTAGCGGTATTTTGAATCATTTGGTTCGAAACTCATTGACAACGGTCATCACCTATTTTATAACTGAATAGTTCGAAATTATCAAGCGCCGCGCGGTCTAGCGGTGCCACGACTCGACCTTCATCACAGAGCTGCACATGGAACATAATTATGGAACATTCGATCGCGCTCGTCACCGGCGCCACCTCCGGGCTCGGTTATGCGGCAGCCCGCCTGCTCGCCGGAGAGTGCTGGCACGAGATCATCGTCACCGGGCGCAGCCTGGCCGGGGCCCGGAAAGCGGCCGCTCAACTCGCCGCTGAGCACACAACAGTGACCTTCACGCCGCTGGCACTGGACCTGGACAATCCGTCCAGCGTTCAGTCGGCTGTTGCCGAGCTCGTCAAGCGAGGCCAGCCGATCGATTTCCTGCTACTCAATGCAGGGTTGGTTCCCTTTAAGAAGCGCGCTCTCACCGCGACGGGCGTCGAGTCTTCTCAGGCCCCACTCATCGGGCATCATCAACTAACGGTTGGGTTGCTCAATGCCAACTTGCTGAGCCCCAACGCGCGGATCGTTATCGCAGGTGCAGAACCGGCCCGAGGGGGCGTACCCATGTTCAAATACACCGACCTGCCAGCCTTCGCGGCCAGTCGTTACCAAGGTGACCGAACCGCCGCTGTTGAAGCGCTGATACGCAACGGCCCGAACGTGAAGTACGTGCCCAACAATGCGTATGCTGACGCAAAGCTCATCATCGCTTGGTGGACCGCGGCGCTGGCCCGCCGGCTGCCCTCCGGCATGGCCGTGTACGCCGTGTCGCCCGGTGGCGCGACCGGCACCAACGTGGTGCGAAGCGCTGGTTTCGCGTTGAGGTATCTGATGATCCCGATCGTGAACCTAATTCCCGGCATGAATCAGACGCCGGAGACCGCGGCCAGCCGGTATATCCAGGCATCAAAGTTCGGAACTGACCTCTCGGGGCAATTCTTCGCCTCGGCCAAAGGGAAGTTCTCAGGCCCAATGGAGGTGCAGCGCCAACCACACCTCCACGATCGCGCCAGCCAGGAAGCCGCGTGGCAGGCCGTCGTCAAGGTCTCTGGCGTCGATTTATCGCCGTCGGGTCCGACGATTAAAAACGGGCCGTAGGATCGACGTAGAAAATTTCGTCGTCTTCCGCAGCAACGTGAGAGCGGTGTTCTGAAAGAGAGCCCGATCGTGGCTTGAACTGATTCCGGTAACCCGAATAAGCAAGCGGTTGCGGAGCTACATGTCGTCCGGGCGGTTCTTGCCGCATTTTGAAATAAATAGTTCACAAATTCCTTGACCACAGCCAGCGCGCCTGATTATCGCACTAACCAGTTCAAAATGATCAATACAACTCTGAGCTCTTAAGGAGAATACGCATGGCACGGTATCAAGGTAAAAAGGTGGTGATTATTGGCGGCACGAGTGGCATGGGGCTCGCGACGGCGAAGATGCTCATCGATGGGGGCGCGCGCGTACTGGTGACGGGTCTCTCGAAGGCCGGGCTGGAGTCGGCGGAGAAGGAGATTGGCAAGCAGGCCATCGTGGTTGCAAGCGACGCGCGTTCCTTGACGGACATCGAAGCCCTCGCCTCACGGGTGAAATCCGAATTCGACACCCTCGACCTGCTCTCCGTCAGCGCCGGCTTCAGCATTCCAACGCCTCTTGAGAACGTGACCGCGGCCGTCTACGACGAGATGTTCAACCTTAACGCCAAGGGACCGTTTTTCGCGGTGCAGAAGCTCGCGCCACTGATCAACCGGGGCGGCGCTGTCGTCCTCACGACCTCCGTCGCCAACGTTAAGGGGTTCGTACGTCTTCAGGGCGTATACTTTCACGCGTCGTTTCTCCTTATGTGAGATTCATTTCTGCTACTCGTGCACTTGTTCAATACTGCATTTTTTGGCGAAAGCCTCTCGATAAAATAGAAGCCATTTGCAATCAGTAGCTCAGGCACTCTTCTCATCACTGACGAAACAGGTACTCAGGTCGATCGTTGATCCACGATGAGTGCAGTGGACTGTACGCTTACCAGTTAGCTGCTTCGGTGCATGGTTTTTCGGGGTTAGGAAGCAGCGGATACCGACACAGACTCTTTAACTCTGCCTTCTCCGCTTTGGTGCCAGCGAAATGCACCCATTTCCTCTTGCCATATACCTTGACCGGTTTCCAGCCTATGTCCCGAAGATATGGTCGTATGCGGCCCTTCGACTCGTCCCAGCCTAGCTTGCGGAGCCGCCTGTGGTTGTGCTGTCGATCATGGTTGATCGCGTAGCTCGACAACCTTTCTTTACCGTCAGGCGAAATGAAATCCACGTGACAAGAACGTGGCGGCCGCCCTAAGTTTTGACCTAGGAAGAACCACCCGGCCGCCATGTACACAACGCCCCTTTCCCCGGCTGAAGCATCGGAGTAGGCAAAAAAACAACGCCAGTCATGCTCTCTTCGGGCCTGGCGACAGGCGTGGTTTATCAGGAAACTCGCAGCTAAGTCTGGTGCGAAATGGGTGCAACAACCTCGATGTAGGCACACGGTTTGTTGTGCTAGCTCTGGACCGCAAATATTTCCCACTTGCCCGCCCATTCGACCAAAGGCACACGCACCGAGCAATTCGCCATGCAACTTCAACCCGTAAAAGGATTCAATTCCTCTACCCACTGTGCCCAACCACTCGTAGCGAACGATGAGGTCAGCTGCTTCCTCACGCCCAATCTCTTCAACCCGTTCAGTGCCGTCGAATTTCATCTGGGGCCGAGGGTCTACCTCTGCCCACACTTTCTTGATAATGCCCTGAAAACAGATCTCAGGGTTTGCCTCGAATCGTGCCTTGGCAATCGCACGTACTTTTTCTTGGATCGGAGGGGTCGGTTTCGAGCCGCCGCCTGACAAGGGGTAACTTGCCTGTTCTGCCATTAAACTACCTCCGCACAAAATTGTTCTTGCTTGAGCTGTTCGAGTCTCTCTTTCAGAATCTTGTCTGCGTGAAGGACATCTGGGTGATCCGCGACTGCGGTGGGATCGAGAAACCTGGCGTAGGCTGAAAAATTGGCAGCGATACGCTGACACTGGAGCACAGCTTTGGGATCGACCTTTTCACCCGCTTGAACGTGAAGGATGGCCGTCTCTACCTTGTGCACGATCACGTGCTCCTTACCGTCTTCGACGGTCGGCACCAAGATTTCCAGACGGTCAATCAGGTCTTTCCACAGCGTCTTCTCTTTCTTTTTCGAGTCGGCGAGAAGCCGTTTAATCGTCGACAGAGAACCGATTGCCTTTTTCTTACTTTCGACCCACTTCTGCCATGTCAGCCCTTTCGGCGTGTCTGGCAGATCGGTACGCTTACCCTGAGCGGAAAGACGTTCTCGCATCTCGGTGACGAATACAAGGAGACGTTCCTTGCTCTTCACCATCGCTACGTAGTCGGCTTTGTAGTCGTCGATTCCGCTGGTAATCATTGTGTCGAGTTCGCTGAACGACATCGCCGCCGCGATGTCAGCGAACTTCGGCTCAGGGTGAGCTGAAGTGCCGGGTTGGGCTTTGATGTCGGTGCTTAGCATCGAGTCTCCTTTGGGTCTAGTCTCCATGAGTTCCTAATACGAGGTTCTTTGGACTAAGCCAGTCACTAATTCAGCTTTCTTCCTCGTAAGCACACATCCGCCGTCCTGCGGGCACACGTATGTCCGCGTGGTTCAGTGCACAGATTGTGTGGGAATGTTCGCTCTCAGCCAGGCCTCAACTAACGGGCTTGGAAGGGACGCGTCTTGCCGCACGCATTGCGGGGTTCAGAGAGTGCTGAACCACCACTACCTCGGCCGGAGACCCTCAGAAAGGACGGGCGTTGCACCCGCTTTTGGATCTCGGTCCGTACCCCTATTCTACCAATCCGGTTGAGCAAACCGGTAGGAATCCAAAGGATTATAATCGCAATCAAATCAATCTCTTCCGGACCTCTGTTCGTCCAACCCTCCTTTTCCTGAAAAGCTTCCGCCGTGGGGTTCGAGGCCCAGCGCAGGTAAGTCAGTCGCTGAAGCGCCGCGCAACCAACTTATGCTGGCGGCTGGTCGGTCCCACCAAGGAGACGGCTAGGCTCCCGAGATGGCGATGCATCCAGGGATCGCCCGAAGCGGGGACGCACTCGGCGCTGGGGCCTGTGCAAGAAACTCAGTATTAGGTTATTGGGAGAGAAAGAAATGGATGTTTGTTCATGGGGTCTAGTGGTTTCACTTACGAAGTGTTAACCTCCGGCGAGCTTGCACAGCGGTTGAAGGTCAAAGAATCTTGGGTCGTGGATCAGTCCAAGCGGTGTCGGACTCGCGATCCCATCCCAGTCTTCAGACTCGGGAAGCATCGGCGATATCGCTGGGGCTCTCCCGAGATGAACGCTTGGCTTGACCGCCGTGCTGGCTACAACACACAACAACGCAAGGCTGAGCCAAAACATAAGGAGGAACGCTGATGGCTCAGCAAGGTACGGTTTTTGAAAGTCACGGCAGTTGGTACGTGCGATGGTGGGAGAAAATCCAGCAAGAGGATGGCTCCTTAAAGTGGGTTCACCCCTCACAGCGTTTGGCGAGCAGGCGAGACTACCCGAAGAAGTCGGAGGTCATGCCGCTCGCCAAGGAATTCATGGATCGCGTGAACCGCACGGCGAGATCGCCGAATGCGGGGATCACAATGGTGGATTTCTTCGACGATGTCTACCTTCCGGCAATTACTGGAAAGTTGGCTCGGTCGACCGTTAAGGGGTACAAGGACTCTTGGCGTTGTCACATCAAAGATCGCGTCAGGGGACGAGTCAGGGACTTCAGAACTGTGGACGGTGAAAACCTGATGTGCGAGATCGAAGCTGCGAACAAGACGAAAAGTGACGACTTGGCTCACGGAACGTATACGCACATCAAAGTGACGCTTTCTGCGATGTTCACGTTTGCCAAGCGTAAGGGCATCTATGACGGCGTGAACCCTATGACTGGAGTCACGATTCCCAAGGGCAAGAAGCATGGGCGGAAACGTCTTGCCTATACCCTTGAGGAGGTGGAAAAGCACCTTGAACTTTTCTCTGGCATGGAGCCCATTGTCATCCCCACCAAGGACGGTCCGTACACTCCCGAAATTACTCGGGGCGTCGTCCGGGCGGTCATCGGCGTGGCGGCATTTGCTGGTCTTCGTGAGGGCGAGATTCGAGGGCAATGGTGGGAAGACGACGATGGGGAGGTTCTCAACATCCGACGTTCGGTCTGGAGGACTCACCTGAAAGATGAGACCAAGACCCACGAGGATGAGGAAGACCCCGGGGTCGTTCCGATCATCGACTCCCTTCGGCTTGTGCTCGATGCCATCAAGCCCAAGAATGCTTCCAGCTGGATGTTCCCGAATACGATCGGCGGGGCTTTGGATTTAGACAACCTTGCTGACCGTGTGATCAAGCCCATCTTCAAGGCAAACGGTTTGAAGTGGAAGGGCTGGCACGCGTATCGTCGCGGTCTGGCCACGAACCTTCATGAACTCGGTATTCCTGATATTGTGATTCAAGCGATACTCAGGCATGAGGACATCAGAACGACTCAGCGGAGCTACATCAAAACTGTGCCGCGAGTCGTTACCGCAGCCATGAAACAGCTTGAAGCCCAGATCGCTTGTACAGCGTTTGTACAGCAAAAACCAGTGATCGATTTGGTAAACTAAACAAAGTAAACCAGAAGCCGACGTAGCTCAGTTGGTAGAGCAGCCGATTCGTAATCGGCAGGTCAGCGGTTCAAGTCCGCTCGTCGGCTCCATTGAGACTAATGTTTACGCAGGTTTCACAACGCGCTGTTCTCGGGCGCGTTTTTCTGCGCCTGTCTTGCGCTTTTTTTGCCCGATGATAATTCCAGCCTGCACCGCGGCGCGGTATGCCGGAGCACGAAAATTTAACGGGAAGCACTCCGAGCAGTTGTTGTAATAGAATCACTCGCGCAGTTGTTTCCAGGCTCTCGGGAGGCTTCATGCGTCTGCTGCGAACTTATAGACCTTGGCTATCTACCCTCGTCGTCCTCGCCGCGTTGTGCCTCGTCGATCTAGGAGCCTCGGCGCAAAATCAGCCCAGTCCTAGTCAGCCCGGCCCTGGCAAAAGAACTAAGAGCGGATCGTGCTCGCACGATGACAGCGGATTGAAGTTGCCTGCTGGTTTTTGTGCGACCGTGTTTGCTGACGGTATTGGACATGCTCGCCATCTTTTGGTTGCTCCGAGCGGAGTGGTTTACGTCAATACCTGGTCGGGGGACTACTACGACTTCGATAAGCCACATGAAGGTGGATTTCTGGTGGCTCTGCAAGACAAGACTGGCGCCGGAAAAGCAGACGTGATTGAGCGCTTCGGGGAAACCGTTCAGACGGGTGGAGCGGGCGGTGTAGGCCTCGGCATGTATAAGGGATCCATTTACGCCGAAATTAACGATCGAATCGTCCGATATTCCCTCTCCGGCGATTCGATTGTTCCGAAAGGCGCTTCCGAAACGATCGTCTCCAAATTGCCTCTTGGTGGCGACCATCCCATGCATCCCTTCATTATCGGTGCCGATGGATCCATGTATGTGGACGTTGCTACGGCGACCAATTCTTGCCAACCGAAGAACCGCCAACCAAAGATCCCTGGCGACAATCCGTGCACCGAACTTGAGACCCGAGGCGGCGTCTGGCGCTACGATGCGAACAAGATAAACCAAGTGTTCTCACCCGCCGAACGCTACGCAACGGGGATACGCAACGCAGAAGGCTTTGCCTTCGATTCCACCGGGCGCTTGTTTGTTACCCAGCATGGGCGCGATCAACTGCATTCGAATTGGCCGGAACTCTACAAACCTGAGGAAGAAGCTACGCTGCCGGCTGAAGAGTTGATGCTGCTGAAATCTGGAGGCGACTACGGCTGGCCCGAGTGCTACTTCGACGGCCTGCAGAAAAAGCTGGTGCTTGCCCCAGAATATGGTGGCGATGGCGGCAAGGCGGTAGGCGTTTGCGCGAATAAGACTGGTCCGGCCGCTGCATTTCCTGCGCATTGGGCACCAAATGCAATGGTGCGCTACGATCAGAGACAATTTCCAGCTCGCTATCGCGGCGGTGTCTTCATCGCGTTTCACGGTTCGTGGAATCGGGCGCCCTACCCGCAAGGCGGCTACAACGTGGTGTTTCAGCCACTCGACGGCGACCATGCCTCGGGTAATTGCGAGATATTCGCCGACGGTTTCGCAGGGGCAAAGAAGACGCCTGAAGGCGCTACCTATCGTCCAACAGGACTGGCCGTCGGACCTGACGGGGCGCTCTACATTTCAGACGACATTCGCGGACGCATCTATCGCGTCGTCTATACGGGCGATCCCGCTGGGCCGGCGCCCAAGGCTACTCCTTGTCCCAGCATTTCTGCGCCGGCTGGTAAAGTCCTCCAATCGTCCGCCCAGCCGCCCGAGAGTGACACCGAGAATCTGCCCGTTCCCGAAGGGTCGACGGAAGATATGGTTCAGCTCGGCGCTCGCATTTACCACGGTCTGGTGGGAGGAGCAAGTTGCACCGGTTGCCACGGCGCAAATGGCACAGGCTCAACGCTGGGACCCGATCTAACGAAGAAAGAGTGGATGTGGAGCGATGGCAGTTTTGCCGGAATTCTAAAAGTGATCAACGAAGGCGTTCCTCAACCTAAGAAATTTCGCAGCCCAATGCCACCCCAGGGCGGAGCGCAACTCTCCGATACTCAGGCCTCGGCGCTGGCTGCGTATGTCTGGGGCCTTAGCCATCCGGCGAAGTAGGAGGATATCGAACTGGGATGAGAGTCCAATCTCAATAACGAGAGGCGGAAATGTTTCGATCCAAGATTAGCGATGCTTCAGGCTGCCCGCGACTGACGATTGTCCTATCGATCGTCCTGTCGATCATTCTATTGATGATCGCTTTGCCGGCCTTACTCGAGGTCGCTAGAGCGCAAGAGAAATCGGCGCCTAAGTCCAAATTTGTGCTCTCCAGTCCAGACGCGCAGCTCGCGGTGAAGGTCCCGGAAATCTATACCGCAAACGTCTTCGGATGCACCGGGGGCAATCAGTCGCCGCCATTGCAGTGGGCCGGTGTGCCCGCAGGAACCAAGAGTTTTGTGGTGACGTTATTCGATCCCGACGTGCACGACGATCCATCAGGATGGTGGCACTGGGTCGTCTATAACCTGCCCGCGACAGTCGACAAATTACCGAAGGGAGCCGGGTCCGAGCACAGTTCCGTTCTACCGCCTGGGACCATGCAGGGCCGCACCGATCTCGGGAACGATGCTTATCACGGACCGTGTCCAGATAAAGGAGATCGTCCGCACCGCTACACGTTTACTCTGTATGCGTTGAACGTCGAGAAGCTGGATGTGCCCGCCGACTCCAGCGGAGCGATGGTGGTTTCCACTGCGAGCGACCATTTGCTGGGAAAAGCAGTTTTTATTGCGCACTACGGACGTTGAACCCCGCAGCTTCGTCCTGCAACTTAGACAGACGCTTAACGGTCGGTTGGTTCCACGAAGCGTCGGTTGTCGGTAAGGTTTGAATGCGCCTTTAGATTTCCGGTTACCTTGACCGAGAAACTTTTATTGGCCGGTACCCCGTCCACTCCGTCGACTGTGAAGTGGATGGTGAACTCACCGGCGCGGGTGTAGGCGTGAGATACCTTGGCGCTATCCGCGCTCGTGCCATCGCCGAAGTCCCAGTGATATGCGATTGCGGGCACACCGCCATCGGCCTGCGCCGATGACGCCGAAAGGGTGATGGACTCACCAGCGCTTGCCGCGGTGGGCACCTGCGTCGTTATTGTTGGGGCAGCCGCGGCCACGTTCGTGTCGATCAGCTTGATCACCCTCACCGACTGGGGTTGGTTCTCCAGCCGCGCCGCACCGCCTTCGAGCGCAATTGCCTCATTCTGGTTCAGGACATCAGTTGCCGCAAACGTGTGGCCGGCAGGGAGGCCGAGGTCCGCCAGTTTTAGCGTGTGCGAGCGTGCCGTGTTCGTCCAATTGAAGACGGTCAGTATGGCTTGGCGCTGACTTTCCCTGAGGAAGAAAATACTCGGCTGTTCGTCTTCCGGCTCGTAGGTCATCAGGTCCAGCGGAGTGGAAGCTTGGCCGACTTTGGCCATATTCAGCAGATCCCGATTTTCAACCAGCGCCAGCCGATCCTTCTCTGAGCCCAGCACGAGCATGTCATCGCCAATCTCATACATGCCGCCAGATACTGCGGAGAGCGCGATCGACGCCTCGGCCGCACCCAGCGAAATCGTAGACTTTTCGTTCGCGCGCTCCATGAGATGGGTTGCGGTAACGTTGAAGGCATCCGGATCATTGACGAAGAAATTGCGCTGCATATAGAAACGGGCGGCGATGCCAGAGGCGGCATTCCTGGTTCTCTCAAAACTATGGCCAGTGTCCGCGGAGATCCGGCCGGTGTCCACCAGTCCCACCGGGTTGAGCATTGGACTCCCGTCTTTATCAAGTATCACCTCATCGCCCACAGCATCGCGGATTACCTGGAGGCCAATTCGTTGGGCTTCGAGAGCTGTGGTATTGGGGCGGTGATAGTACCCCTCGATCGCGGTCGTATCCATGAAGTCGAGTTTGATGAATCGGACTCCCCATTCGCGGACAAGTTTCCGGTAAGTGTCCCGCATATACGCCTGGGCTTCGGGATGAGTTGTGTCCAGCGCGTAAAGCACATCCGACTTCTGGTTCCAGACCAGACCGATGGGGATCGGATCGCCCTTCGCGTTGTGCACCAGCCAGTCTTTGTGGTGTTCGTAGATCCAGGCACGCTTTGTCACTTCAAACGGCGCTGTCCATATGCCGAATGTCAGACCTTCACCAGTCAGGTGATGGCCGACAAACCGCATCCCATCCGGAAATTGCGTGGCATTCGGAGTGGCAAACTCTCCGCGAGCATACTGATACCCTTCGTCAATTTGGAAGTACTTATAGCCCAATGACTTGACATGTTCGGCTTGCCAGTCAGCATTGGCCAAAACCTCGCCTTCGTTGATGGCGCCATAATAGACGGTCCAACTCCACCAGCCGATGGGCGTTTCGCTGGAGACGCGCGCATGGCGCCAATGACGAACGGCGTCACCGTAGGCAAGAAGTTGAGCGTGGTAATTCGGCCCGGCCTCGAACAGCAATCGTTCTGAAGTCATGTCCTCCCTGGGTTTGAGAGGAAGACTCAATTCAACCTGATCGTCCGCGGGAGAATCCTTCAGATCGAAATCCTTCTGGATTTCTGTGGTTCCGGTAGATTCGACAGTAAAGGATGCGATCTTTGTCTCTGCCTTTGCTCCCGCACCCTCAGCTTTCAGATGCATCAGGGTCAGAAATCGGTCTGAGGTGAGCGCGCCAAAAAATACACTCTGCTTGCTCGCCTGGTTGTAGATGAGCTGACTCCCTGCAGCGCGATGCATCCCGCCGGGAGCTCCCCCGAGATCGTAGAGAGCGAGATCTGGCCAGTCTTCGCTGAAACTGTCGGAGAGGATACGATCGGCCGATTGATTGCCACCCAGATTGCCGACGCTCAAATTACCACCGTTCAGATTAATGATAGGCTCGCCGATTGCCTCCACGCTCCGGATGGCTTGCACCGTTATTTCTTTTCCCGTGCCGTTATGCAACTTTACCAGGACGGTTCCGTAGGGGCGTTGTTTGTAGAGCTCTAGTACATAGACAAGATCAGGTTTGCCTTCGAGCCCGCTGCAAGTGACTGTCACCTGTCGACCGGAGCCGAGATCATCTTCGAAGCTGGACTCCGAAGCCTGGTGGCGCGGGTAATCGCTCGAGCGAAGCCATTGGTGATTAACCTGTGCAGCCACACGGGACCTGAGCACGGGCTGACCGGTGTGCAAAGACAGTTGGTACGATCCCTCCTGCGCGTTGACTGTCAGGGACAGTTGGTCGTTCGTCAATTGCTGCGCGAAAAGTTGTTGGGCGAAACACGGCAGTGTGGCCACCAGAATGGCAGCGGTAAATGCTATTCCAACTCCGAAACTCTGTCCTCGAGTTCTATTCGGCACGGCAGCGATCTCCCTTATGAGTGCGTGATCTGTCTAGCATCTCAATTCCCAATTTGTTTGGGGCCTGAATTATATAATCCCAACACTATGGAAACCGGTCTTAGGGATCGTGTCGCCATCGTTGCTGCTTCCAGTCAGGGAATTGGACGGGCGGCAGCGCAAGCGTTTGCCGCCGAAGGCTGCCGTGTTGCGATGTGTGCACGCAAACGGCCCGCGCTCCAGCAGGCGGCGGAGAAGATTCAGCAACAGTACAACGTTCCGGTGCTGGCGGAAGCTTTCGATGTGACCGATGCGGGGGCGGTGCGTGACTTTGTGAAATCCGTAGTGGCCCGCTTCGGTTCGGTCGACATTTGTGTCACGAATGCTGGAGGGCCTCCGGCAAAAGGTTTTCTCGCCACGAGTAATGACGACTGGCGCCAGGCGCTGGATCAGAATTTTCTCAGCACCGTATATTTCGCTCACGAAGTGATTCCGCACATGCAGGCAAAACATTGGGGAAGAATCATCACCATCACATCCATCACTACCAAGCAGCCTGTGCCCGACCTGGTTTTGTCGAATGCGGTGCGGACCGCGGTAGTTGGCCTGGTAAAAAGTTTGGCCAACGAGCTCGGCAAGGATGGCATTCTGGTGAATAATGTTGCGCCCGGATACACAGCGACCGATCGTCTGAAAGATTTAGCGAGGAGCCGCTCCGCAGCTACACATCAGAGTGAAGAAGATATCTACGAAGGTTGGGGTAAGGATTCCGCGCTCAAGCGGGTCGGCCTGCCGGAGGAGGTCGCCGATACCATCGTGTGGCTGGCGTCGGAAAGAGCCTCGTTCGTCACCGGACAGACGATTCTGGTAGATGGTGGGGCATATAAAGGTCTCTAGGAATTTGCACCGGAAAGGTTCACTCGATGGCGAAATCAAAATTCAAGAAGAGGTCAGCCAAGAAACGCGTGACGACGCCCAAGAAAAAGGCAATCGTCAAAAAGACTGTTGTGAAAGGCGAACTCAAATACATCGCATGGGACAGCGTCGAGCTTGAAGACTTAAACGCGCTACTACAGCGGCAAATGATCGTCGGTCAGGACATCATGGTGGCGCGCGTTCTGTTGAGGAAAGGATGCATTGTGCCGGAGCACAGCCATCATAACGAGCAGGTCACGTACATCCTCGAAGGCGCGCTGAAGTTTTGGGTTGATGGCAAAGTGATCGTGGTAAAAGCTGGAGAGGTGCTTACCATCCCTCCGCACATGCCCCATAAGGCTGAGGCTCTTGTGGACACGGTTGACCTCGATATCTTCACTCCTCCGCGGGAGGATTGGCTCAATCGCACGGACCAATATTTGCGTGGCGACAAGTAATTTCGGCCGCAGATTAACTTGGAATGAGATCCGCAAAGACAAATTGATCGCGAACCACGGTCTCGCCGACTGAAACCGGCAGGACGGTATTGAGCATGGGGCCTGCATATACGAAGGAGTGAAATTCTCCCCGTTCGCCGCAAGGGTCCACTCCATCGGGGAGATCCGAAAGCAATGCTTCGTCAAACTCGCGCCCAACGAATGACGGATCGAGTTTCTGAGTGTCGACACAAGTCAACTTCGCTCGCACACCGGATGCGATCATCTCCCGCGCCAATGCGCGCGTCGGCAATCCCCACACTGGAAATATCGGCTCCAGCCCTGTGTCCTTAAGTTGTTTCACTCGATAGGCGCGCACATCCTCCAGGAACAGATCGCCAAAAGCGACTCCTTCGATGTTTTCGGCGATTGCCTTAACGCAGATTTGTGCCATCAGCGACTCGTACTGTTCATTGGAGCAGGGCCAAGGCAAAGGGACAGACCAAAGTGGGAGTCCGACGGCCGCAGCCTGCCGCTCGACCAGGTCACGACGAACTGCGTGCATGGCTACTCGATCCGCCATCTCGTTGAAGGTGGTCAGCAGGCCGATGACCTCATACTCGCCGCGCTGACGAAGGACATGAAGACTCCATGCACTGTCTTTGCCGCTGCTCCAGGATAAGAGGATGCGCTTCATGATTGAGAATCGGGGACAAACGACCAGGACGCCTGATCCAAGTTGGGTCTGCGACATCGTTATTTGCCGGTGTAGAGATCCGGAAACTCTTGCCGAAGGTGAGCGACTTTGGGCGCATCGTTATAGATGATGTAGGGATTGTCGGGATGACGCGTTGCGTAATCCTGATGATAAGGCTCGGCGGGATAAAAGGCTTTCAACGCGACAACCTGCGTCACAATTGGACTCGGGAAGATTTTTGCATTATCCAGCTGCGCGATGTAGGCCTCGGCAATTTTCTTCTGCTCGTCGTTGCCATAGAAAATGGACGAACGGTACTGGGTGCCGGTGTCTGGTCCCTGACGGTTGAGCTCCGTGGGGTCGTGGGCAACGGAGAAGAAGACTCGAAGAAGCTGTCCGTAGGTGATCTGCGAAGGGTCGTAAACGATCTTTACGGATTCGGCGTGGCCGGTGTCGCCATTGCTTACCAATTCGTATTCGGCTGTGTTGGCTGCGCCGCCTGAGTATCCTGACGTGGCGCTAATGACTCCCTTTACATGCTGAAACACGGCCTGAATGCCCCAGAAGCATCCGCCGGAGATAACGGCAGTTTGCTTAGACTTGGCAGTGGCTAACGAGGCGTCCACGGCAGGGCTCGGGATGGCAGCAGAGCGCTCGCCGGCATTGCATGCGATTACACCTACGAGGGTCACCGTCAAGAGCACGGCAGATACACGTGCGAAGAAGCTAGTCATAATGGACTCCTTGGAGCAGGTCGGTAGTTGATATTTAGCCCTAATAATATAGAGTCGGCAGTGGAAGAAAAGTTACACAGCATTCGGTGGGGATTGTCGGAGCGAGGCCGAAAGATCTGTGCAGCTAGCGCACACGGTAGGGGACATGAGGTCCTTCGCTTTGCTCAGGATGACAAACGTGAGTTGAATGATTGTTCACGTGGCCTCGAGATATTTCTTCAGGCAGCGGATGCAGGGAGTGTAGCCCTCGAGCGTGGCTTCTTCGGCGGTTATGGTTCGCAGCTTCGTTTTCTCGTGAATGAATGGGCATCCGGCAGCGTGAAACAATTTCCCATCTTCCGAGGCAATGACCATCATGTTTGGAGGAACGCCATTGCCCGGTTTTGCCATTTCGGAACGGGGTTCAGGGGCAGGTGATGTCGAACGAACTACCTCGATGGCGCCGACGACTACGACTGCGGCCGCTGCGGCTGCCATCCATCCCAGAAAACTGCGCCGGCTGCTGGGCATGGTTTCGTCAAGTTGCTGGCGCGAGAGTCTCTGCTGTAAGCGATGACTAAATCCGAGCGGGATTTCGAGCATGCGTTCGTCGCCATAGAGTTCGATCACGTTGCGCGTGCCATCGACCACAGCGGCACAGTGTTTGCATCCGCGAACATGTTCGTCGATCGCGACGCGCAAAGTGGGGTCGACTTCGCCGTCGAGATAGTTCGAGACTTCAAGCCAGACTTGTTCGCAGTTCACGACCATGGCTTCGTCCCCTTTTCGAAAGACAAGTTGCTGTTCATGCTCCATGCGCCACCGAGACCGGGAGCGAGCAAATCGCGCAACATCAGGCGCGCTCGCAACAGACGCGTCTTGACCGATGCGGTCGAAATATCCAGCGCCTTGGCTGTCTCCTCGATGCTAAGGTGTTGCATGTCGCGCAGCACAAAAACTTCGCGGTAGATTTGCCCCAAGTCGGCCAGCGCCTCGGCGAGCTTTTGCCGAACCTCCTTGCGTTCCAGGGTCTCCGAGGGGATCTCCCGCCAGTCGGCGAAGTCGCGAGGGGTGTAGTTGCCTTCCTCGTCCTGACGATCGGCGATAGGTTCCATAATGTTGGCGTGTACTTTTCTTCTCCGCATACGCGCCTCATTGACGGTGATCTGGATAAGCCATGTGCTGAACCGCGACTCCGCGCGGAATTGGCTGAGGTGCTTGAGCGCTTTCAATATCGCTTCTTGTGCGACGTCTTCGGCGTCGGCTTCGTTTCGAAGAATCGCGAAGGCAGCGGCGTACACCCGGCGTTCATAAGGACGAATCAATTCATAGAAGAGGTCTTGCTCTCCTGCCAGCACGCGCCGGATCAGCGTCTGTTCGTTGATTAATTCGGCTGGACGCTCCAGCGAAATTACTTTGGCCGGCATCGCTCCTCACTGCACTGAACTCGACGTCTTCGCTCAAATAACGTTTGACTCGGACAACATTGACTCGGCAACATCATGCCCAACAAATTGCAGCTCGATCCGGTTCTCAGCCTGGCGCTTGCTCGATGTGATTCCGCAGTAATCAATAAGTTTCAACGTTAAATTCCTCATACTGACTTCAAGTGTGGCCGCCGTCGGCAAAACTCCACCACTTTTGTGCCATTTTGGCCCGATTCTCCACAGGCTTCCACTGGCTGCTACTTGCATTCCCACACGCAATTTCCGGATAATCATGAGAAGAGTTCACTGCCGTGTATCGCTATAGCCGCGCCGAGTTGCTGCGCATTCTCCGTCTTGTTCCTCGCCAGCTTCAGACCTGGGAGAAGGCGGGACTGGTGACGGCAGGCGAGGACTATTCTTTCTTCGATTTGGTGCAGATCAAGAAAGTGCGCGACCTCTGTGCCCAGCGAGTTCGTCCAGCCGTCATCCGACAATCGCTTGAAGCGATGCAGAAACAAGTTGCAGGCATGGAGAATCCATTGCTTGAAGCGGGCGCCTATCAAAGCGGACACCGTGTTGCTTTCCGCCACCAGGGGCGGCTGCTTGAGCCTATCGCCGGACAGTTCATGTTCGATTTCTCGTCCGAAGAGAGTAAAGTCGTGACCAGCCCGCCTCGTAATGGACCGGAACTGGTGATTACCGACGTTGCCGACTTGTTCGCTCGCGGGATTTTGCAGGAAGAAAATCCCTCGACGCAGGGCGAGGCGATCAATACATATTTAAAGGTTCTCGAAATGGATCCCGTTCACGCCGCCGCGCATATCAATCTAGGCACGCTCTATTACAACCGTCAGGAATACGCGCTCGCCGAAAAGCATTATCGGTCGGCAATTCAAATCGATCCACGCTATGCTCTCGCTTATTTCGACCTGGGCAACGTGCTCGACGAAACCGGACGCGTCGAAGAGGCCATCAATACTTATAAGAGCGCAATTCAGCTTGCTCCGACCTACGCCGACGCTCACTATAACATCGCGCTCGCCTACGAGAAAATGCGGGAGCCGCGGAAGGCGCTGCAACACTGGCGTGCCTATGTCAAGCTCGACACCGCTGGTCCATGGACGGTTCACGCCAAGCATCAGATCCAGCGCATCCTGCAGGGCGACAGCCTGAAACTGGTGCACTCGCGCAAGGCGAACTAGGGCTTATCGCCAGGAAAACTGCGCAACCGGCATTCAGGCGCCATCCACCATCGGTCTATTTTTTTCTTTTCTTGTGAAAAAACACGCCCGAGCATAGAATCGGTCAAGATCCTTACAAAATCGATTTTGTAAATTGCTGAGAGCTTCATCCCAGAGTCTTAACCAGGAGGACCATGAAGTCCAACCGCGTTTTGCGTGCCATCAGTTTTCTTGCCCTCAGTATGCTCACGATCAGCGCACTACTGGTTTCAGCCTCTGCCCAGTCCGGCGCGAATGATAAAGCTCCATGGATGAATACTGGCCTTTCACCAGATGAGCGCGCGGCGATGGTCGTGAAGGAGATGACGCTCGACGAGAAGATCTCTTTGCTGCACGGGACCGGTATGGTGGGGCTGAGCCCTATGAGTCCGCTAGCCATCTATTCGAATGGCGGCGCGGGATATGTGGTGGGGATTCCGCGGCTTGGCATTCCTGCGATGCAGATCTCGGACGCCGCTTACGGCGTAAGAAGCAGCGGTGAGAACGGTCGTTACTCCACGGCCTTGCCGAGTAATCTGGGCGCGGCGGCCAGTTGGGACCCGGATGCAGCTTTTGCGTATGGAGCTTTGATCGGGCGGGAATTACGAGATCAGGGTTACAACATGTCGCTGGGCGGAGGCGTGAACATTGCACGCGAGCTACGCAATGGCCGCAATTTTGAGTACATGGGCGAGGATCCCATTCTCGCGGGAACAATGGTTGGATCGCTGATTCGAGGAACGCAGGCTCAGCATGTCATCGGCGATATCAAGCATTACGCGCTGAACGACCAAGAGAGTGGACGCAATGCAGTTAACGTCAATATCGATAAGCGGTCGATGCGAGAGAGCGATCTGTTGGCATTCGAAATTGGCGTGCATGAGGGAAATCCGGGCGGAGTGATGTGCTCTTACAATCGTGTGAATGGCGTTTACGCCTGCGAAAACCCATATTTGCTGACCGATGTGCTGAAGAAGGACTGGAATTTCAAGGGTTTCGTTTTATCGGACTGGCAAGGCGCACATAGTACTGCCAAAGCATCCGCGGCTGGATTGGATCACGAGGAGCCCGGCGAAATCTTCTTTGGCTCCGCAATGAAAGAGGCCGTGCAGTCGGGTCGGGTGCCGATGGCGGAAGTGGATGAGCATGTCCGCCGGATTTTGCGGTCCATGTTCGCGTGCGGCGTGGTCGATGATCCACAGCAGAAAGGTGTAGTCGACGTTTTGGGCGACCTCGAGATAACCCGGAAGATCGCGGAACAAAGCATTGTGCTGTTGAAGAATGATCAAAATCAGCTTCCTCTCGGTGGCTCGCACGTCGTCAATAGCATCGCCCTGATCGGTGCACATGCCGACGTGGGAATGATTTCGGGAGGTGGATCGGCGCAAGTTGATCCTCCGGGCGGAAATGCGATTATGCCGCGGGGCAAAGGGCAAACGAAATGGTTAGTGCCGGTCTGGTTTCCAACCTCACCGCTGAAGGCGATTCGTGCCAAGATTCCGGGTGCTAAAGTTCAGTTCGACCCGGGCACGGATTATTCCTCAGCCACTGCTTTGGCTAAGACCTCTGATGTTGCCATCGTGTTTGCCTACCAGTGGGAGAGTGAAGACATGGATCTTGACAGCCTTTCGCTTCCGGAACATCAGGATGCATTGATCGCCGCAGTGGCGGCTGCAAATCCGCATACGATTGTTGTACTGGAAACCGGCAGTTCGGCGACCATGCCATGGGCTGGCGACGTCAGCGCAATAGTAGAGGCGTGGTATGCAGGCTCCGCGGGCGCCGATGCGCTGGCCAACGTAATTTTTGGCGATGTGAATCCGAGCGCGAAGCTGCCTGTCACTTTTCCCAAAAGCGACGCGGATTTGCCGCACCGCAGCATTGTCAAACCGCCGCGCGAATCCACTACTCACGGCGAACCTGATGCATGGAAGAAGATCGCTGCTGGCTTGCCGGCATTTCAGACCACTTATGACGAAGGATTGAAGGTAGGATACAAGTGGTATGACGCCGAGAAGAAACAAGTCTTGTTCCCCTTCGGTTATGGCCTATCTTACTCGACTTACAGTTATGCCAATCTCCGAGTTACTCCAGGTGCAACGCCTGGTAGTAAGGTCAGCCTGACCTTCACCATAACCAACACTAGCAATCGCGCTGGGGCGGAGATCGCGGAAGTTTATGCGGCCCTGCCAGCGGCGGCCTCTGAACCTCCGAAACGACTGGTGGGTTGGAGCAAGGTCAAACTGAATCCTGCCGAGAGCAAGGATGTTGTTGTAGAGGTAGATCCAAAATATCTATCGATCTTCAATGTCGATCAGAATGCCTGGCAGTTGGTTCCGGGGGACTACACGATCATGGTAGGTGGCTCGTCGCAGAGCCTGCCGCTGACGCAATCAATTAACCTGAAATAGGCATCGATTCTCGACCCCTAGACTAAACATCACGGAACTCCGGTAGTCTTGTGTCCGTATCTTTACTTGCGGATTGGCTGGAGGTTCTTTGAAGCTCACAATTGATCGTGTCAGTAAGCGGTATGGCAGGAATACTCTTGCCCTGCAAGACTTCAGCTTGGAACTTGGTTCCGGCGTGCTTGGGCTTCTCGGCCCGAATGGCGCCGGCAAGACTACGCTGATGAGTATTCTGGCCACGATTACCAGGCCGACCAGCGGAACTATTCGTTGGAATGGAACCGATCTCGCCTCGGACCCCAACGCAATTCGCAGCGTGCTCGGATACTTGCCTCAGGATTTCGGCGTCTACCCCAATTTGAATGCGGTTGAGTTTCTCGAGTATCTGGCGGCGGTGAAGGGGCTGGATTCCGCAGCAGCGCGGCGGCGCATCGATGAACTGCTCAACCTGGTGAATCTGACGGACGTGCGGAAGCGGCCGCTGGGCGGCTATTCCGGAGGAATGCGGCAGCGGATCGGCATCGCGCAGGCGCTGCTTAACGATCCAAAGTTATTGATCGTGGACGAACCCACCGCGGGATTGGATCCGGAAGAACGAGTTCGCTTTCGCAATTTGTTGTCGGATCTTTCCGGTGATCGCGTCGTAATTCTCTCCACTCATATTGTTTCCGACGTTGAGGCGACCGCGACCGACATCGCGTTGATCTCGCAGGGTAAGCTGGTCGCGCACGCGGCTCCCGAAGATTTGTTGCGCGCGGTCGAAGGGAAAGTTTGGGAGTGGATTGTGCCCAGCTCAGAACTGACCGCGGCGCGACAAGAATATCTAATTAGTAATACGACGCGGCGCAGCGATGGTGTACATGTTCGCCTCCTCGCTCTACAACCGCCGCCGGGAACCATGCCCGTTGCTCCGACGCTGGAAGACGCTTACCTGTTTTGCCTCTCGCAACATCGCGCTGGAGTGGCCGCGTGAACCATCCCCTGCGAGTGCTCTATCAGATGGCGAAAGCGGATTTTCTGGAGCGAGTCCGAAGATACAGTTTTCTGGTTATTTTGGCGGGCGCTTTGTATATGGCCTACGGCGTAATTGCCGAGAAACTCGTCATCGTTGTCGGGGACAGTTATCGCGGTGTGTATAACTCGGCATGGATCGGCGCATTGATGGCAATCTGCTGTTCGACCTTCTTATCGCTGTGCGGATTTTATGTGGTCAAGAATTCGATAGAGCGTGATTCGACCACGCGCGTGGGCCGGATTCTGGCTGCCACGCCGATGCCGAAGGTGTTTTATACGGTCGCAAAAACCATAAGCAACTTCGCGGTGCTGGCATCTATGGTGCTGGTACTAATGACCGCTGCATTGGCTATGCAGTGGCTGCATCCGGAAGCACGGCCGATTTCTTTGTGGGAGCTTTGGTCACCGTTCGTGTTCTTGGCATTGCCTGCCATGTTTATTACCGGGAGCGTCGCTTTACTCTTCGAGACGCTGCCAGTTTTGCGGGGCGGTATGGGCAATGTGATTTATTTCTTTGTGTGGGTCTTCGCGCTTGCCGGCGCAGCCAAGAGCGACGTCGACGACGCGACCGGCATTCATATTCTGACGAAGAGCATGCATCAGGCCCTCGAAAGAATGAACCTGGGTGGCGGCGAGAGTTCGTCTTTTGAATTGACGATTGGTGGTCGTCATGCGTCCAAGACGTTTTTGTGGACAGGCATCGATTGGACGCCACGTCTGCTGGCATGGCGACTGGCTTGGGTAGCGCTAGGCTTGGGAATCGCGGTGCTGGCATCAGTCTTCTTCCACCGCTTTGATCCGGCGCGAGAAAGCATCCGCGAGAAAAAAGCAAAGGAAAAGAAAAACGGGGCAGTCGATGATGCGGTGCTTGTGATCGAACACGGGAAACCAAAACCCGCGTATGCAACGTTGACGCCACTCAGTACGCGTGGGCACAGCCGCTTCGTAAGTTTAGTGCTCTCTGAACTTTTCCTGATGATCAAAGGCCTGTATTGGTGGTGGTATGTAGTCGCTGCAGGCTTGCTGGTGGCTGAGTTTGTCTCGCCATCCGTCGCGGCCCGAGAAGGTGTGCTGCTCGTGGCTTGGATCTGGCCAGTGCTGATCTGGTCGCAGATGGGCTGCCGCGAATCGCGCAACGCGACACAGTCTCTGATCTTTTCGGCGGAGCGAGTTGTCTATCGCCAATTAGCTGCGTTATGGACAGCAGGAGTTATGGTGGCGCTCGTGACCGGTGTGGGCGTGGGCATTCGATTGTTATTCAGTTCGAACTGGCAGATGCTTGCGTCCTGGCTGGCGGGCGCGTTATTTATCCCAAGCCTTGCGCTGGCATTTGGAGTTTGGAGCGGTTCCAGTAAACTCTTCGAGGCGATTTACACGGTGTGGTGGTATGTGGGGCCACTACACCAGACTCCGGGGCTCGACTTCGTTGGTGGAACGCGCGCCTCGAGTTCGCCAGGTTTGTATTTAAGTCTCGCTGCGGGATTGTTGCTCGTCGCTTGTTTCGGAAGGCGCCGGCAAGTCGCATATGCTTGACTGCTCGAGCTGAAAAAAAAGGGCGCAGCTTGCGCCGCGCCCCAGGAGAGAGAGAAACTACTTCGTCGTTCGCTGCTACACCCTAGTTAATCCACCATCAACTTGTTTTCCACGCTGAACGCGCCCGGTACCGAATTCGCTCGCATTCCGGCAATGTTCTTGTCCATCGTGTTCTCGACGGTTCCGTAGAGAGTCACGTGCCCATTGTCGACCACGATGCGAATCGGGTGCGCCGGATCGCTCGCGTATCGTCCAAGCACGGAGTCACGATAAATCGCTGTCGCCGTGCGCATGCGAATCGAATCGTCAAACCGTGAAACCGGCAGCACATTCACATCATTTACGACATCCTTGACACCAGGCGTGCGCGCCACGATCGCCAGTGCCGAATCTTTTGGCACGTCATATACCGTGTCCCCGTCGAGCGTAACCACGCCGTCCTTCACATTGAGCGCGATGTAATTGAACGTGTTGTCGTAGTATCCAACCCGGTCATAAGCAATCTGCTTCGCGAGTTTCTTCTGCAGCTGATCATCGGGGACGGTTGCTCCTGCGACCACAATGTCGTTGCGAAGGCCGGTGACGTTATCGAGCTTCTTGATTTTCTTCGCCGCTTCGAGCTTGTCCTGATAAAGATTTACCGAGCCTGTCAGCGTCACGATGCCGTCTTCGACACTCGCGTTCACGCTCTGTAACTGTTTCGAGCTGTGAACTTTCTGGCTGACCGCCTGCTGAATCTGCTCATCATATCGGCCAGTGGTGGCCATTGCAGTAATGCTCAGCAGGACGAGCAACCCCATAATCAATGCAAATCCGCGTCTCTTCATGGTTGCCATCCTCACTGGAATTCCGGTCAACATATTGTTAACCGGTTAGTTAAATAGATGCTTTAGGGAGCATGATGGATGTGTCGGGAAGGCGGTTTTACAAACTATTACAAGCGTGCTATTTGAGGCAATGTTTATAATGGTTTGATGAATTGTCGTCACGACGACTAAGTGATGGAAGCCGAGTGGTCTGCAAGCGCAACTCAGCAATACTCAAAGACACCTTAGCCGCCTTTGTGAAACCGGATTTTCTGAATTGAAAAAGAGTAAAGTATCAACATGAATATTGACGAGCGTTTGGACCGGCTGACGGAAAGACACGAAGCATTAGCGGAGAGTCTGCAACTGCTTACGGCAGATGTGCAGGGTCTGGCGCAGTCAACGAAAGAATTGAGAGAGTCCGTGAAAGAGCACGACCGAGTCCTGCGCGGACATGCCGACCTAATCGGCGACCTTGCGCGAATTGCTTCAGCTCACTAACAGCGCATCGGACGACTTGAGGGCCGACAAAGCTGAATCCGCGGTGAATCCTTAGAATTAGTTCAGTCAGTTTGACAATTGCTCGTCATCACGACTAATCTCCGAACATGTCCCGCGTCTCTCCGGCCAGTGGCTTAAAAGAGGAACTCAAGCAGAAAGCTCCATTCACCAGCCGCGAACAAGAAGCTTACCTTTCTTTATTGCGTACGACTGATGCCCTTGAGACTCAAGTCGAAGCCTGGCTGAAGAACTTCGGACTCACTGGCACGCAATATAATGCGTTGCGTATCCTGCGGGGCGCAGGGCCGGAGGGCTTGCCGTGCCGCGAGATTGGAGAGCGCATGATCACGCATGATCCGGACATTACGCGTTTGCTCAATCGCCTCGAAGACCGCGGCTTTGTCGAACGTACACGCGCTAAGCACGATCGCCGCGTTATCTATGGAACGATCACTGCTGCCGGTCTCAAGCTCCTGCGCGAAATGGATGGACCAATCGAAAAGCACGGGCGTGAAATGCTTCGCCATGTCGGGCAGGAAAAATTGAAGCAGTTGATCGAATTGCTCGAGTTAGTTCGTGGTGGAAAAGCTGTTCACCGCCGAGACGCAGAGAGCACTGCGTAAAAATCTTCAGCGTTATTATCTTCGCTTTACAGCTTTTGTCTTCGATGCAGATCTCTTCTTCCCAGCAACTTTCTCCGGAAACACTCTTGCGAAAATCTTGTCGATATTCTTGAGTTGCCTCTTCAAGTCAAACGCGTGTTCGATCTTCGCACGCGACACGTGTCCGCTGATTTCTGGATCATTCAGAATTAAGTCGTGGAAATCAAGGTTCTCTTTCCACGCGCGCATGGCGTGGCTCTGCACCAGGCGATAGGCATCCTCGCGCGAAACGCCACTCTCGACCAGGTCAAGCAACAACTGTCCGCTGAAGACGAGACCGCGCGTGCTTTCGAGATTCGCTATCATGCGCTTGGGATAGACAAACATCGTCTCGATCAGGTTCGCCGTCTTGTTGAGCAAGTAGTCGATTAGGGTGGTCGAATCGGGGATGATGATGCGTTCGGCCGATGAGTGCGAGATATCGCGTTCGTGCCAGAGCGCGACATTCTCGAATCCCGCCTGCGCGTTTGACCGTACCACGCGTGCTAATCCGGAGATTTGTTCGCTGGTTACCGGATTGCGCTTGTGCGGCATGGCTGACGAACCTTTTTGTTTCTCGCTAAAAAATTCTTCAGCTTCGCGGACCTCGGTGCGCTGCAGGTGGCGAATTTCGGTCGCGATCTTGTCGAGTGTCGACGCGATCGTGGCCAGCGTTGCAAGATAGAACGCATGGCGGTCGCGTTGGATTACCTGTGACGAGACTGCGGCAGCTTTCAATCCCAGGCGGGCGCATATTTTCTCTTCTAATTCCGGCGTGAGATGGGCGAACGTTCCTACAGCGCCCGAGAATTTGCCGACACGCAGATCTTCGGCGGCAGCTGTGAAGCGCGCGATGTTGCGCTGCGTCTCCGAATACCAGTTGGCGATTTTGAATCCGAAGGTGATGGGTTCGGCGTGGATGCCGTGAGTGCGCCCGATCATCGGCGTATCTTTGAACTCAAATGCCCGGCGTTCGAGCACCTCGGCAAACCGTTCGAGACCGCTCGCAATCAAGACGGACGCTTGCTGGATGAGCAGCGCCTGCGCGGTATCGACCACATCATTTGAAGTGAGGCCATAGTGAAACCAGCGGGCATGCGGACCGACGATTTCTGCCACAGCGGTGGTGAAGGCGATAACGTCGTGCTTGACCTCGGCTTCAATTTCGAAGATGCGTTCGACATTGAACGCGGCTCGGGCGCGAATCGCTTTCGCGGCATCTTTCGGCACGATACCGGCGGCGGCTAGCGTTTCAGTGGCGGCGACTTCGACGGCCAGCCAGGTGCGGAAGCGATTCTCGTCGCTCCAGATGCGGGCCATTTCGGGCCGGGTATAGCGTGGAATCACGGTGCTGTCTCCTGAAGGGGAACCGAAGATTGTAAATCAGGGAGGGGCGTGCGTGCAGCGATGTCGGCTTCCCCTGAAGTAGTTGGTGTGCGCGTTCGGCCTCTTGGCAAAAGTTTGGACGGGCGGGGACGCCCGTCGCTCCACCGTTGCCATGCGATGTAGTAAGATTCGCGGACAGTGATCGGCCAGACCATCTCGCACTACCGCATTATCGAACGGCTCGGCGGCGGCGGAATGGGTGTCGTGTACAAGGCGGAAGACATAAAACTGCACCGCTTTGTGGCTCTGAAATTCCTGCCTGATGTTGTAGCCAAGGATCCGCAATCTCTGTCGCGTTTCCAGCGGGAAGCCCAAGCTGCGTCTGCGCTAAACCATCCGAATATATGCACGATCTATGAAATCGACGAGTTCGACGGGCGAACATTCATCGCCATGGAGTTTCTGGACGGGGTGACGCTCAAGCACCAGATTGCCGGCCGTCCGATGGAATCAGATCTGATCTTGTCCCTTGCCATTGAAATCGCCGACGCACTGGATGCCGCTCATGCCGAGGGGATCGTCCATCGCGACATCAAACCGGCCAACCTTTTTGTCACGAAACGGGGAAATGCCAAGATACTCGATTTCGGCCTGGCGAAAGTCGCGACGCGTAGACAAGAGGACGCGGATTTCGAAGCTACGGCAACTGCGATTCCAGACGAGCACCTGACGAGTCCCGGAAGCACGATGGGTACCGTCGCCTATATGTCCCCAGAACAGATCATGGGCAAGGAAATCGACCGGCGCAGCGATCTGTTCTCGTTCGGGGTGGTTATCTATGAAATGGCGACCGGGCTGCTGCCTTTTCGCGGTGACACCTCTGGCGCAATCTTCGACTCCGTCCTCCACAACACACCGGTCACACCGCTGCGATTGAATCCTGCGCTACCACCCAAACTCGAAGACCTGATCAGCAAAGCGCTGGAGAAAGACCGCGAGGTTCGCTACCAGTCGGCAGCGGAATTAAAAGCCGATCTCAAACGGGTGAAACGTGATACCGAATCGCAAAGGGTGGCGATCCCAGCTTCAGAACCCGCTGGGACGCCGCGAACATCCCGAAAACGCACCGCCGTGATCCTGGCAGCGGCCGCTTTGGTTGTAGGGACGCTGAGTTTCATTGCGCTCCGCACATACGATTCACGCGCACACACGAGCCAAAGCAGCAGCATCGCATCCGCGCCGCAAACGATCGCAGTGCTTCCGTTTCGTGATCTTTCAGCGACGACGAGTGACAGTTGGGCAATTGGAATCACCGACGCCATCATCAGCCGACTTACCTCTTTGCGAAACCTCGCCGTAAGACCAACAACCTCTGTTTTGAAATATGCAAAAGAGACGCCCGAGCCAGTGGAAGCGGCCAGAGCATTGGGTGTAGAAAGCATTCTGGAAGGGACCTACCAACGCTCTTCCGACATAATCCGCGTGACCGTGCAACTGATCGACGGCCGGACCGGAACCACCAAGTGGTCGCAACGCTATGATCTGCACAACGCAGACATCCTGACTTTTGAAGATCAAATTGCCGCCAAGGTGGTCGAAGGACTTCAGGTCGAAATCTCTCCCACTGAGCAAAAGTCGATTCAACAGGCCGCGACCAACAATGTGGATGCTTACAACGATTACCTGCAGGCGCGTTTCTATCTCAATGAGTATCTCGTTTATTCGCAGCTCGACAGCATTGAAAAAGCCAGGCGACTGCTCGCTCATGCGGTTTCTCTGGACAAGAATTTCGCGGACGCTTACGCATTACAGGCGCAATTTTGTGTGTTTCAAGCCGCAAATTTTGCGGAGGGGGCAGCAGAGAATCTAAGGATCGGCGAGACCGCTGCCCAGAATGCATTGCGGCTTAATCCCCAATCTGCCGAAGGATTGGTTGCGCTCGGCGGCGTTTACGCCGAGCAAGGAAGAGTAGGAGAGGGACTTCGCTATCTCCGGAAGGCCGTCGCTATCGCACCCAACAGTGAGACGGTGTGGGAAAATCTCGGATATTCCTACTTGTACGCGGGACTGAATGAGTTGTCCGAAAAAGCCTATTTACGACTCATCGAGTTGAATTCCTTTACCCTTCAGCCGCACTGGATGCATGCCCGGGCTCTTCTTTACAGCGGTAGGGGGAGCGAGGCGGAACAGGAGATGCGGCAGCTGATCGCGAAAAATCCTGATCAATTCAAGGCCTTGGGCTATTTCGGCGGAATACTGTATTACCAGGGAAAGCTGGATGAAGCCGATTCCGTTCTCGAACGTTCAGTCATGCTCGGCCGCGCTTCGAGCGACGACGTGCCACGCCTGATGGCTGCATTTCTTTACGCATCGCGGCAGCAGCGCGAGAAGATCGACCCCAAACTATTCCGATACCGTCCCGAGGAAGTCTCCGACGGCGACGAAGCTTACTGGCTCGGAGGCGTCTACGCCCTCCTCGGCGACAAACAGCGTGCCCTCGAATGGCTCAGCCGAACTGCTGCGCTGGGCGATGTGAACTACCCTTGGTTCGAACGAGACAAGAACTACAATAGGCTGCGATCAGACCCCGAGTACCAAACGATCATGGGGGGAATTCACCAACAATGGCAGGCATACAAGACGGAATTCGATACTGGCCGCTGAATCCCTCCGTCCTTTCCGGTTTTAGTTGTCGCCGTCTTGAACAGCCCTGGGATTTGGGGCTCAATCGCAACGCAATCCAAACACGCGTGGTCAGTTGAATTGCCGTTGTAACCGGGCGATTACACTCATAACGCACTATGGACGGGCGAGGACGCCCGTCACCCCACAACAGGACCTGTTACTCCACTGTGTGCTTCGCCGTGTATCCTTCGCGTGCGTACACGATGTATTTCACTTCCTTGCCCTTCTGGTCACGAACCTTCAGCGGACCGCCGTCCGGCGCCTGGAGTTCAACTTTCAACTTGCGATAGGTGCCGTCGAGCTTAGTGTTTGTGGGGTGATAGCTGATGGTGTATTGGTTGCGAATGTCGGCTCCGATTTCTTGAAACATCTCCGGTAACTCACCCTGGAAGCGCGGGAAGTAGGCGCGACCGCCAGTCAGGCTGGCGAAGGTTTTCACCTCGTTGTCAGCCTGCAGGTAGTCTAATTCGTTGGTGTGTATCGCAAGTCCGCGTGTCTGGCAGCGGTGCACCTCGCAATATTCACGGGCCGCAAAGCCGACGCTTACGACGTAGATGGTGACATCCTTCGTGGACTTGACCTTCTTGATGATTTGGTCGAGGGTCAGCTTGCTGAAACTGTCGTATCCCGTAGTGACGAGAATGATGTACTTCTTGCCTTCGATGCGGTCGATTCGGTCCAGCGTATCGAACAGGGCGTCGAACATGTTCGTCTCGGAGAAGCCGGGCATGCGTAATTGATTCAGCGCAGCGATGACGTCCCGCTTATCCTGCGTAAAATCGACGAGGATCTGAGGCTTCATATCGTAGGAAACAACCGAGACCCAGTCGTCTTTCTGCAGGGTATTCGCAAATCCATACGATGCTCGCAGGGCTTCGACCTCGAAGTCGTAGTTGGTTGCTGCGAACTCGACCAACAGCACTGCTGTGATTGGAGCCTTGGTCTGATTGAAGGTCGCAATCTTCTGTTGCGAACCATCTTCGAAGATCTTGAAATTTTCCTGCCTTAGCCCTGGGATGGTCTGGCCGTCCTTGGAGGTCACCAGCACATCGAGATTTACAACCGGCACGTCGACGCTGATCGAGTAATTGGGCATGTTCTCGATCTTTTTGGGCTTTTCCGGGGCTGGCGGAGGCGGCTCTTCCTTCTTCTTCGGGACTACATAGGGTCCGACATCGTTTTGCGGACCGCCGGCTTCGGGCGGCGCCTCCTGCTGGTTGGGATTCGCCGGGGGCTGCTGCGAGGTATCCTGAGCTGGCGCGGAGAGGGTCGTGGCGACCATCCAGAGAAGCACAAATGTCAGTAAGATCAGACGCATAGGGGAAGTCGACGGCACGGTCTTTTGTGCACCCAATACACCAGAAATCATGGGAAATCCTCGAAAACTCTTATGCTAGTATAGATGCAAGCACTCTGCGGTTGGGATATTTTGCAGGCCAAAAAACACTGCCTCTCCTGGCAAAACCTTCTAATAGCAGCGGAGTCTAGGCAAGTAAAAAGACAAATTTTTACTCCGGGGCTGTCCATGGGAAAATCTGTCCGCGCACTTTTCGCCGTTTTGTTTTTGTCGTCGTCCGTCTGGCTTTGCGCACAAAAGATTGGCGCACAAACGACTACTTCGCCGGCGCCTGCCATTATCCCGCTCGATCAGATCCATGAAGGAATGCGCGGGACCGCGCTCACCGTGTTTCAGGGGGTAAAGCCCGAATCCATGGACGTGGAAGTTCTCGGGGTGATGCACAACGTGAACGGTCCCAAGGGCGACATTATTCTGGTTCGCCTGCATGGTACCAAGCCCGAATATACCGGCGTGGTTGCTGGCATGAGTGGGAGCCCGGTTTACTTTGACGGCAAGCTGGCGGGCGCTCTAGCTTTCCGTATCGGCGAGTTTTCGAAGGAACCAATCGCCGGTGTAACCCCGATCGAAGAGATGCTGGAGATCAATGCATCGGATCATCGCCCGGCGATAATGCGTGCAAGTCTTCCGGATGGCAATCTTCCGGATGGCAATCGAGCAAACGCAAAATCAGTGAATACGGGCGGAGCCATGCAAACGGCGAGCCCCGGTGAAAGCTCTGGGCTTCCGATTCGGAGTTACGGCAACTATCTGCAGCCTATCGAAACTCCTCTCGTGTTCAACGGTTTTTCTGCCGAGACCTTGCAGCGCTATGGATCGCAATTTGCCGCAGCTGGCATTGTTCCGGTAATGGGTATTGGCTCATCCAGCAACAGCAAGCAGCCGGAACCGATCGAGGCGGGATCCGCAGTCAGCGCCGTATTGGTTCGCGGCGATATGGATATCGCCGCCACTTGCACAGTGACCTACGTTGACCCGCAGCGCTTGCTCGCCTGCGGACATCCGCTGTTGCAGTTTGGCGACGTGGACCTGCCGATGACCAAGGCGACCGTGCTGGCAACACTGCCCTCGCCGATGAACGCCTTTAAGATCGTCAACACGACAGAGACAATCGGCGCATTCGTGCAAGATCGCCAGAACGGAATTATGGGCGTGCCGGGACAGGAGTCGAAGATGATTCCCGTGACCGTGGCTTTGCATACTGGATCGGCGACGAAAGAATTTCACTACGAAGTTCTCAACAACGCGCGACTCAGTCCGCTGGCCATGATGGCCACCGTCTTCAATGCGCTGCACGGCACCAATGAATACGGCGAGGACGTTACTTACCGCATGAATGGGGCCCTCAGCGTGAAGGGATATCCCGACGTCACGCTGCGCAATATGTTTGCTCCGCAGGATAATGGACAGCCCGCGGCAGCTTTGGCCGCTGCGAGCATCGGTGAACGCTTTGGCCGCATTTACAGCAATCCGTTCGATGCCCCCGACGTTCTTGGAGTGAAGTTGGATTTCGACCTAGTGTCAGAACGCCGCTCCGCTCGCTTAGAGGCGTCACGCACCGACCTCACGGAAGCTCGTCCTGGCGACGAGATTATGGTTGAGACAGTGATTCGTCCCTATCGCGGCGAGCGGCTGGTGCGCCAGATTCCTATAAAAATTCCGACCTCTACTTCGGTGGGAACGCTGCACATTCTGGTCAGTGACGGAGAGACACTGGATCGCCTCCATCGCGGCACGCCGATGATGAACCGGGGTCTGGGCCTGGCGCCGACAATTGCCTTGCTCAACCGGGAACGTGCCAACGATCGTGTTTACATTTCGCTCATCGAGTCCGATCCTGAAGCCATGATTGCCGACAAAGTGATGCCGACGCTGCCGCTGTCGGTGATGAACGTCATGGACAACATGCGTGGCACACAAGACATGGTTGTGCTTGGGGAATCGTCGGTCAGCGAAGCTTCTACCGAACCGCTCGATTATGTCGTCTCCGGCGCGCAGATGCTCACGATTAATATCAAGTAGCCAGGTCGCCTGTCCGGGTCGGGATGCCCGGCTTTCCACCGGCAAGATCAACTAGCAAGATCAAGACTGAGGTACAACTTTGGTTCGTAAGACGCTCGCTCTTTTATCAGCACTTCTATCAGCTCTTATTTTTTCCACCTTCACTCTTTCCACACTGGCGTTCGCCGAGGGCACTCGTACCTGGGAACAATCCAAGTTCGAAGAACTGATCAAAGGCACTCCCAAAGGAGTGGCCTTGCGCAGCGAGGGTGGACTCGAACTGGCTCCGGCATTTAAAACGATCGTCACCACACCTTCGACCTATATCTGGTCGATTGCGTCGGATAGCGCGGGCAACATCTACGCCGCAGCCGGGTCGCCGGCCCGCGTCTATCGCATCACGCTCGACGGCCAAATCACGACCATCTTTGAGCCGCAGGAGTTGCAGGTGCAATCCTTGGTAGTCGACAAGAATGGCATCGTCTACGCCGCCACTGCTCCCGACGGAAAAGTCTATCGCCTTGAATGCGCGAAGAGCGCCAAGGCGGGCGAGAAATCTTCCTGGAGCGCGACTCCTTACTTCGATCCCAATTCCAAATATATCTGGGACATCGTTCTCGACAATGCCGGCGTCCTTTACGTCGCGACCGGCGATCACGGCGAAATTTTCAAAGTCAATCCCAACGGCCAGCACTCGCTCTTCTTCAAGAGCGATGAAGTTCATATTCGTGTCCTCGCGCTTGATCCAAAAGGAAACCTGATTGCCGGATCCGATGGCAGCGGGCTTGTCTATCGCATCGCGCCGAATGGTGATGCCTTCGTTCTCTATAGCACGCCCAAGAAAGAAATCACCGCGCTCGCCATTGATGCCGCAGGCAATATCTATGCCGCCGCTGCAGGTGAGAAGCACTCTGGAAGTGCGTCAGTGCAAACCGGCATCATGATCGTGAGTCCCGCGCAGAATCAGCCTGCGGCCGGCGGAAACATTACTCTCAATGCGGCTCCTGGGGCGCCCACAACAATTACGCCATTTCCTGCTCCCGGTGCCAACGCTAGTGGCGGCTCCGAAATTTATCGCATCGCGCCCGACGGCGCGCCGTCACGCTTGTGGACCTCTCACGAAGATCTCGTCTACACTCTCGGCTTCGACCAGCACGGACGCCTGATTGCAGGAACCGGCAATCGTGGTCACATTTTCGCCATCAACGGCATCGACGATTTCACCGATCTGATCAAGGCCAGCGCCACGCAAGTCACCGCCATTGCAGCAGCGCCAGGCGGGGGACTTTATGCTTCCGGCAGTAATCTCGGTAAGATTTTTTTGCTTGGCCCAGGTCTCGAATCGGAGGGCACTTATGAAAGCGATGTCTTCGATGCACATATCTTTTCGCTTTGGGGACGCGCCACCGTACGCAGCATCGGTAATTCGAATATCGAGCTTTATGCACGCAGCGGCAATGTCGATAATCCCGACCGCAATTGGAGCCATTGGACGAGGGTCGATCTTACCGCCGGTTCCGAACTGAAGATTCCGCCCGCGCGCTTCGTGCAGTGGAAATCTGTTCTTCGCGCCGGTAATCCTGCCCCGCGGATTGATGACGTTTTGCTCAACTATCTGCCTAAAAATGTTGCCCCCGAAATTGACGACATTACTGTGCAGCCGGGATACCACTATCAGCCGATTCCGCGTGTGACCAGCTCCGATGCTTCGGTCCCCGGGCAGCCCCGTTTTGATCCTGTGCCTACCGCGGTGCGCGATCGCGATTCAATCGCCATCCGCTGGTCGGCACATGACGACAACGATGACCAGCTTGTCTACTCCGTTTACTACCGCGGCGACGGCGAAACGCGCTGGCTGCTGCTGAAGAACAATCTTTCCGATCGCTACTATTCTTTCGACGCCAGTCTTCTGCCGGATGGCGGCTACACTGTGAAGGTCATCGCCTCCGACGCGCCTTCGCATTCGCCCGGAGAGGCGCTCTACGCCGAGCGTGTCAGCTCCCGGTTCGAGGTCGATTCCACCCCTCCAGTGATCGATAACCTTACTGCCGTGCTCGACGAAAAGCAGCTTGGAAAGCAGATTCATGTCCGCTTCCGCGCCAGTGATTCGTTCTCCCCAATCAAGCGGGCGGAGTATTCGCTGGATGGTGGTGACTGGCAGTTTGTCGAGCCGGCGGGCCAGTTATCGGATTCGAAAATGGAAGATTACGATTTTCGCGTAACCCTGCCGCAATCCGAAGCTGCCCCACCGATGATGGCGGAGAGCACGGCGAATGACCACGTTGTGATTGTTCGTGCCTACGACCGCTTTGATAATCTCGCCACTGCAAAAACCGTGATTCGCAGCAAGTAGACCTCCCTAAGCAACGGAGGAGCTACTTCTGTTTCTGTGGTAATATATATCGTGATACGATATATATGTATCGTGATCCGATATATATGTATCGTGATCCGATGTATTGATTTATGGAAACAATCACACTTCCGGATTATCAAATGCTCGCCGAATTGCGTCACCAGATCCGCCGGTTTGTCCACTTTAGTGAGCAGGCGGCTCGCAAGGCTCGCATAGAGCCGCGTCAGCATCAACTTTTGCTGGCGTTGAAGGGGCTGCCACAAGATGTGCGTCCCAGTATTGGCGCGCTGGCTGAACGTTTGCAGGTTGAGCCGCACAGCGCTGTGGAACTAGTGAATCGTCTGGCGAAAAAAGGCTTTGTGCGCCGTCGGCGACATGGTAACAGCCGAGATGGCAACAATACAGACCGGCGACAGGTCTTACTCGACCTCACCCCGAAGGGTGAGAAGGTGCTGCGTGATCTCTCCCTGCATCACCGCGCTGAACTACGGACGGCCGGGCCGGCACTGATGGCGGCTTTGCAGGCTGTGCTGAAAGCAGACAAGCCGCAACGAAATATTTGAATACAGAGAGGGAACGACAAATGACTTCTTTAGGCGGCCAACCTGCAGCGGACGGCGGCGACAGAGCTGGCGGTGGTAACGGATCCATGGCCGGCTCGGCGGATTTGGACAGTCTCGCCACTCCGGCCCAGTTTCGTATGGTGCTGATCTCGGCCCTCGCGGCCGGTGTCGGCCTGCTTGCTGGCATCGTCGCGTTCTTGCTCTATCGCCTGATCGGGCTCTTCACCAATCTTTTCTTTTATCACCGCTTCTCGTTTGATTTCACCAGCGCGCAGTTTAATCATCTTGGCTTGTGGGTGATTGTGACGCCGGTGCTCGGCGGAATTGTGATTGGCTTCATGGCCAAATATGGCAGCTCAAAAATTAGAGGGCACGGCATTCCTGAAGCGATGGAAGCTGTGCTCACCAATCGCAGCCGTATCCAGCCGCGAGTGGCCATCCTGAAGCCGATTTCTGCGGCCATCGCCATCGGCACCGGCGGCCCGTTCGGCGCTGAGGGACCCATCATCCAAACCGGTGGTGCCTTGGGTTCTCTTATCGGCCAGATCGTGCATACCACGGCCGCTGAGCGCAAAGTGCTGCTCGCTTGCGGAGCTGCCGCCGGAATGTCGGCCACTTTCAATACGCCAATCGCCGGAGTCATTCTCGCGATTGAGCTCCTCTTATTCGAATTCAAATCGCGGTCTTTTATTCCACTCGTCATAGCCAGCGTACTGGCGACCGCCGTGCATCTGCAACTGTTGGGCGCGGGTCCTATGTTCCAGGTTTCCGCCATGGACTTCGGCGTTCCGCGCGCCCTGCCTTTTTATCTTTTGCTTGGAGGCTTGTGTGGCCTGGCGGCGGTCGCTTTCAGCAAGGCGCTTTACTGGGTCGAGGATCAGTTCGAGAAACTTCCCATCGACGAGCTCTGGTGGCCGGCGATTGGCGCCCTCGGTCTGGGCATCATCGGATACTTCGTTCCCCGCGTTCTCGGCGTCGGCTATGACACAATCACCGACGTTCTGAATGCACGCCTTGCTCTCGATCTGCTGCTCGTCGTGATGCTCGCCAAGGCCGTTGCGCTGGTTGTCTCCCTTGGCTCGGGAACGTCGGGCGGATTGCTCGCTCCAATATTCATGTCGAGCGCGGCCATGGGCGGCGCATTTGCCATGGTGCTCAACCACATCTTTCCAAGCGCTCATCTCTCGCCCGCGGCGTTTGCGCTAGTGGCTATGGGCGCCGTGTTCGGAGCCGCTTCCCGCGCGACTTTCACATTCATCATCTTCGCCTTCGAAATTACTCGCGACTACAACTCCGTGTTGCCGCTCATGCTGGTTTGCGTGATCGCCGACGGCATTGCCATGCTGCTGATGCCGCATGCGTCGATCATGACCGAAAAGCTGGCGCGTCGAGGCCTCCGCATTCATCAGGACTATGAAACTGACATCATGCAGCAGATGCGCGTCGCGGAGACGATGGACCGCCGCACGCCTACCATTGCCGCAAGCACAAGTGTGGGTGAACTGGCAGAGCGCATTGCGCGGCGCGATCCCGAAGTCTCTCGTCACCAGGCCTTGCTGGTGGTGGATGATAGAGAGCAACTCGAAGCCATCATCACCCGCGGCGACATTTTCCGCGCTCTTGAACGCGAGCCCAGCGGATCTGCATCGGTTCGCGAGAGTGGCTCATCGAGGCTGATCGTTACTTATCCGGACGAGACTCTGTCCGAAGCCAGCTACAAGATGCTGCGCTACGACGTCGGCCGTCTGCCAGTGGTTGACCGCGCGAACCCAAAACAAATTGTGGGATATCTGGGACGCCCGAACATTATGGCTGCGCGATTGCGGCGGATGGAAGAAGAGCACGTGCGTGAACCGGGGTGGATGGGAGGGCGCGTTCAGAGGAATGGCGAATAATCTGCTTTGGGAAACGCCAAACAATTTCAAAAGCAAAGCCGCGAATCTGATTTTCGCGGCTTGCTAACCTCTTGCCTTTTTACTGCTGCGCAAAAATGACAGAGCTCGGAGTCCCACCGGTGGTGCCGATCATCATGAAATCCGTAATTACCGAATTCGTAGAATCGAAGTCGATGGCATAGATCACGGAGGTAGCCGGAGCTCCGGCGGTTAGCGTATTAATGCCGGTGCCGAGAAAGGTCATGGTGTACGTGCCAGTTAGCGTTTGATTGCTGGGGTTCTGTGTTCCTGCGACGTTGTAGACTGTATTTCCGGGCGAGGTGAGTAGCAAGTTTTGCACCACAGGTGTAATGCTCGGACTACTGTTGCTGATCGTCGCCGCGGCGTAAATGCCTGCCATCTCCGATGGAGCGTAGCTGCCGCTTTCTTTCACGGGCTGGGGATACATGGCCCCCGTCAACACTGCGGAACTGGACTGATCAAGTAGAAAACCACGATTCGATCCACTGGCGTAAAGAACGATCGGAATCGCCGGCACCACGGGGCTCGCGTTCGGATTGCCCAGCATCTGAAATATGTAACGTCCGACGTTGCCGCTGCTTGCCACGTAGGTGTACGTGAATTGTGAGTTCGGTGTTGACGTCGGCTCCAACGAAATAATCGTTCCGTCATTGTTTTGGTCGAAGTTGCCAATGAATCCGCCCGTCCCCCCTGTTCCGCTGGACGTGCCATCGGTGCTGCCGACTGTGAGCGAGACGTTTGCATTCGCTCCGGTCAATGCTGAAACCGATGGGCCGTCGAATGCCGCATTGTTATAGCCGGAAGTCATCGGTACCTGATAGACCATAGATCCGGAAACGGCCGGATTCGTCGCTGGTGGGTCGATAGAAATAGCATAAAGTGTCAGCGAGTTTGGGCCGGTCTTCGTTTGTGCTGTCCCAGTAGAAACATAAAAGTCGAAGGTAAGCGTCTTGGCGCCGGCGGTCAGCGCCATGGTCCACGACCCATTGGCATTGAGCATGTAACTACCCGTAACGCTGCATGGAGGCACGCCGCAAACGCTGGTCGTTGAGCCATTGTCGTTAGAATCGAGCAAACCACCGGTAATAGTTCCACCGGTTCCATTTGAGTTTGGAGTCATAGGCAGCAAGCCCACATAGCCAATCCGGTCAGCGTTAGAGTCCACGCCAGTGAAGCCGAAAGCAAATGTCTGAGCACTGGAGTTAAAGGCTGAGTTCCCGGACAGCTTCTGCATAGTGCCGGCGCCTTTTCCCGCACCGTCGGACTCAATCATCCGAATGATGCCAGCGGAGGTTAGAACAGCGGTGTACTGGCTGGTGGGAGCTCCCGTTAAAGCCAGCGTGAGCGTTCCCAGATTGTTGTTGTTAGAAATTGGAGCGAATGAGACGGAAGAAATAGGGTATTGGTGGGGGCCGGAGGCATTCTGTACATCCTCAACGCCCGACGTGATCGTGCCATTCGAGGCAATGATGAAGCTTCCCGCTGTGGCAATTGAATTGTTGCTGTTGTCATAACCAGAAAACTGGAATGAGTATATGCCCGAAGGCAGTCGCGAGGCCACGACTGCAACCTTGGATTGACCAACGGTGGCTTCCGACGGGGGCAGCGTAGAGGTTGCCGACACGACGACGCTCGCGGTGGAGGCGGGTGCAGTGTAGACCGCGATATCCGAATTGTTTGGGTTTGACGTAAGGTTTCCACAAGAGCCAGTTGGCGTGCAAGACCATGTAAAAGTTTGCGGCGCATCATCGGGCACAGCGACCGCAGTGAATTGTTGAACTAGATTCTCACCCACATTCACCGTTGTCGGCGTCACGACAGGCGTGACCAATTGAATGGTGATTAGGTCATTGCCCGTGGCTGTGTTGTCGGCCGTGGAGGTTGCCGTGATCGTCACGGTCGCCGGATTTGGTACTGACGACGGCGGCGTATAGACGCCCGTGCTTGAGTTGATCGACCCGCAAGGATTTGGAGTGCCAGTACAGGCACCACCGCTCAGGCTCCAGGTAACGGTTTGGCTCGTGGTGGCCGGCTTTACCGTGGCTGTGTATGTTACGGGCGGCTGATTCGGATAGACCACCGGAATGCCGCTGACGGCAACCGTGATCCCACTGCCCTCACCGTTGCCGCCCTTGGCGCAGCCAACAGCCAGAGCCAGACTCAGTAGTGCCACCGCAAACAGACATTTATTTATCATGATCAGATCTCTTTGAACCTGCGTGGAGATCGCGCCGCCGAGAACACGGCCCTATTCTCGGACCTATTCGCTAAGTAGGAGCAGTCGTAAGGCCGATTTGTTATTCAAATCAGCAGCTTACAAATGTACCTGAATTCAAGGCACTTGTCTGTGTCGGAAGGATACTTAGAAGTGCAGGCGAACCCATCATCCTGCGCAAGGAATTGCAGCTTTCCGGGATGTACTTACACGGCTAGCAATGCACACTTACGGGTGGTAAACAAGAGCTGATGAATGAGTATTTTGTCGGAGATTGTGAGGCGTGGAAACTGGAGCGCGGAGACTTATCCCGCTGAGCGATTCTGCCTCTAAAATATCGCGCCAAGATCGAAGACAAGAAACCCAAGACTAACAACTTTGCATTCGCGCCTACTGCATATCTCCGCCCATTGGCACGTAGCGAAACTTCCGGCCGTCGAAGAACAAGGCGGAGCTGTTGCCAAATTCACCTGCTTCTTCAATGTACAGAGCTTCGATCGTTCTCTTTCGCAGCTTCATTTTCTTAACGGCGATCGTCTTGTAGGGCAAATTCACAATCACGTACTTTGCTTTCGGAGCTGCTGAATGCCAGGTATCCTTGCCCGTGCCATCAACAACCAGAACCACAAGTCCGCGGTTGGTCGGATCACCCTCGCTGAAGGTGGTCGTCATCCGGGGATCGCCATAGCCAAAAAAATCGTTGTACGGATCCATCACCGTGTAGTTGTGCTCCCCTTGATCAAGCATCGGATTCTTGCAACGCGCGGCAATCACCACGTCTTCGACGCCATCGCCGTCCAGGTCGCCGAAAACGGGTGCGATTTCCGGCAGTAACGTGAACTCCTTGCCAAACTGTTGTTGCACGAACTCGTTGTCGATTTTGGGAGATGTGGATTGCGCTTGTCCGAGAGCTGGATTCAACATCGCGAAACCGAACGCCAGGAGTAACAATACTTTTCGCATGAGCCCACTTTATGCCTTAGCCGTCACCCTGGGGAGGTAACGAAAGTCACCTTGCCGCGTGGTTGCGAGACAGTATGCGAAAAGAGGTGGCAAAAAGATTTGCGAGAAAAGGAGAGATGTCAATTCCCCTTGAAGTGCTCCCATCCCTGGGCTTTGAGCCGTTTGCTCTCGCCATCCGCGCCAATCAGACGCATCCCCGCGGATCGTGTGGTGCGCCCGATCCGCGTCACTCGAACTCCCGCGACCTCGGGTGGTATTGGCTTGGAGGACGTAAATAGCAGTTCATAATCGTCGCCGCCGTTCAACGCGAACTCGAGTGCGACCCGCTTTTTCCCCAACTTTAATCCAAGCTGTGCCCGCGGAATCGCCTCCGCTTCAATCTCCGCGCCCACATGGCTTTCCTCGCAGATGTGTTCGAGATCCGTCGAAAGTCCGTCGCTCAAATCGATCATGGCAGAAGCGAGACCTTTTTGGCGCAGCCATTGTCCAACCGCGACCCGTGCTTGAGGATGAAAGCGCCCAGAGAATCTCCGGGAATGCCCAGCGTCCACCGGTTTAGATTTCTCTAACTGCGCCAGCGCAGCGGCGGAGCCACCCAACTCTCCGGTGACGTAAATGTACTCGCCAGCCTCTGCGCCCGAACGGAGCACTGCCTTCCCCTTGGGGACCGATCCCACCACCACAATGTCTGCCTGTATTCCGCCGGCAGACTGTGCCGTGTCGCCGCCAGCCAGCGGAACCTTGAATTCGTTCGCCAAATTCAGCAATCCTTTCAGGAAGCGGTCCACCCACCGCTGCGGAACATCGCGAGAGACAGCCAGAGATAAGAATGCTGCGCGCGGCTCGCCACCCATGGCGGCAATATCACTCAGCCCGCGAGTCAGGCAGCGGCGGCCGACTAACTCGGGAGGATGCCAGTCCCGTCGAAAATGGACATTCTCGATGCTGAAGTCGGTGGTCACCAGCAGTTCATGCCTTGGAGGAACGCGCAGCACGGCGCAGTCGTCGCCGATGCCAGCTACCACCGATGCACCTCCGCTGGCGGAGTGGCGAATTTGCCTGATCAGCTTCTTTTCGCTAAACGGCATGTCCGTAGGCATCTTCGATCAGCACCTTGATAACTATACCCTTGCTGCCAGAGGTCACTCGACCCCTCTTACCGGGGTAATTTGGCCATCTGGGCACTGCCAACCCAGAGGCGTTGGTAACCATCCAAAAGGACGTAGGGAGGTTGACAGGGGGGAACCATGTTTGTTACGTTTAACTCGCCGTTCACAGAAACTCTGGCCGAAACAAGTACTGCAACATGAATCAGTTGCAGCAGAATTGCATTTCGGCTTGACCTGGTTCCGTAGGATAGACCCGTGGTGTAGGCACGTGGTCTTAGGGTAGAGCCAGCCCGCTCCTGGCGTCGCTGGTGGAATCAGGATTCCTAGCCCGAGCATGACAGTTCCGCTCTGGCAGGAATTCCGAAGCAAAATCTCTTTGCCGGAAGTAGGATATTGCGTAAACGATTTTACATATTTTTCGTAGCTCGAGACGAAGCTGGACAGCTTCGCAAGATCACCATTCCCGTCCAGTATTTGTATGTTCTTCTAGCGGGCGCGGCAATCGGCGCGCTCTGCCTCACAGGAATTGCTAGCTCTTATACCAGGATGTTGGCAAAGGTCTCGCACTATAACCAGCTTCGCACCGAGCAGGATGAGCTCAAAGACCGTTATTCGCGTCTGGAGCAGGTTGCCAAGGAACGCGACATTCAGGTAGCTTCTCTTGGCTCTTTGGCGAGCGAAGTTTCGGCACTATACGGCCTGAAATCTGATCCCGCGATGGTCGCCGCTTCCAGCGAGCAGATTCAAGAAGCGCAGGTCCACTCTTCACTCGATCAGCTTTACGCACTGAAACATACGGCCCTGACGGGCGCTGCGAGCGTCGGCATTTCACTCGGCTTGACCAAGAACTCGACTACGGCCGACTGGATCCGCGCCAACTCGGCTCCAAATCTATGGCCGGTCGAAGGGCAGATAACGGGCTCCTTCGGCGAGCGCATCGATCCGTTCAATGGAGAAGGCGCCTTTCACTCGGGTATCGATATTTCGGCCGTTGTCGGCTCGTCGGTGATTGCTCCGGCTGATGGCGTCGTGACCTTTGCGGACTTCCTGGGCGGCTACGGCCGCGCCATCATGCTCGACCACGGCCACGGCATCACCACCCGCTACGGCCATCTTTCCAGCTTCGCCGTCACCGCTGGACAATACATCCATCGCGGTGACACCATCGGCTACGTAGGCTTAAGCGGACGTTCCACGGGTCCGCATCTTCACTACGAAGTTCGCATCAACGATGCTCCCGTAAACCCCTACAAATATCTGCGGCTGACTGTGGCACATGTGGGCGGCCTTACTGCTGGTGAGTAAGCTCGAAATTCCTTCAGGAAAACATTTGGCGCGACGCTTCGTGCGCATAAGCTTGTGTGGAAGCGTTTCTGGATAGTGCGATAGGCATCCAGAACGGGCGGCCGCGGAGGCTTAGAACTCTAATTCGGCAATCAACTTCAAGAGTCGAAGAAGTGTTGTGCGTTCTTCCGGAGTCAGTTCTTTTCGGAGTTTATCGTCAGCGGCGATCCTCGCATTGATCAGGCGTTTCCTGTATTTGTGGCCTTTTGGAGTCAACGTAACGTGAATTGCTCTGCCCGATTTTGCTTTTCTCTCCGCCACAAGCCCTTCCTGAACCATTGACTTGATGGCTCGGTGCACGACGGTTCGGTCGATACCGAGAAGTGTGGCGATTTGATTCTGATTGAGCGCGGCACCGCCCCGGAGTGTGGATAGGATGAAGCCACGAGTCGCAGAGCACCGAGTTTTTCGTTCAAGTCTCTTACCGACTGAAAAATAGGCTGCCGCAATATGGGCAAGTACTGAGTCCCGTAGGATGTCTTGAGGAATATCCTCCTTTGGAACATCCTTGCTTGGACCAGTGATCACAGTCCGGTCGATCTTCGGAACGACGATCATAGGACGGTTACCGTCGCATCGAGAGGTCGCCGCCACTGAGGCGGTTCCGCATAAGCAGACGATTTCTTCCCGATCGCAATCACCATCACAATTTCATGATACCGGATCGACAGTCCGAGAAATCTGGACAGTCTGCGGCCATCGAATCCTTCCATGGGGCACGTGTTGAGTCCCAGCGCTTCGGCGGCAATCATCAGATTCTCACAGGCCAACGATGTACTCTTCGTCGCCCATTTAAACACGTCCTGTCGAAACACTGGCGGCATCCCCATCGTCTTCCACAAGTTCAGCATTCGAAAAATCGCCCACTTGACCGCACCGAAAATACCGAACGGTCCTGGCATGAACAGGATCCGGCCGATCTTTGCCGTCCGCTCGTAGTCTCGGACTTTGGCGTGGCTGAAGCCGCTCCTGCGCATCCACTCCAACTGGGCTTGCGAGGTCGCTGCCAGCGAGCCGATGTCGGCCACCGCAACCACCAGCGCCGACGCCGTTGCCGCAGGCGTCTGTCCCATGCAGAGTTTCGCCGCGGTTGCTTTTCTGGGCGACGATTCCACCCAAAAAAACCGGTACGGTTGCGAATTGAAACTGGAGGGAGCATGGCGGGCTGCATCGAGGATTTGCTCACGCAGTGCTTGTGGGATTTCGATCGGCTCAAACGCCTTAACTGCTCGCCTATGGAGGAGCGCTTTCAGAATTTCGCTCATGGGGGTAACCTCCTATGTTGCTATTGCAACATAAACATGTTGCAAGTGCAACATACAAATGCAGCGCCGGTGCTGCGATTGAGTTTAGACTGCGGTACCTAAAGGATTCCGGGCCAGAAGTCGGCTTCTAGGAGGTTGGCTCCAACAGGGGTTTTCTACGTCCGCCGGGCGGCAGATTGACGGTGGAAACGAAAATTGCCTGCGAGTTGGCGTTTATGTTCTACGCCTTGAATGCAACGGTCCACCCTCTATCCAGGCTAGCTAACTCTTGCCTTCTTCACTTCCTCAATCAGCGGCGGCACAATATCAAATAAATTTCCGACGACGGCGTAATCGGAAATCTCAAAAATCGGAGCCTCGGAATCTTTGTTAATTGCGACGATGCTGCGCGCGCCTTTCATGCCGACAATATGCTGGATCGCTCCTGAGATCCCAAGCGCCAGATACAGCTTCGGAGCGACCGTCTGTCCCGACGAGCCAATCTGCCGGTCCATCGGAAGCCATCCGTTATCGCAGATTGGACGCGATGCGGCGAGTTCGCCGCCGAGTGCGTCGGCCAACTGTTTGGCCAGTTCGATATTTTTCTGCTCTTTGATGCCGCGACCCACCGACACAATAATTTCAGCTTGCGTCAAATCAACTGCCTGCTTGGCTTCTTTGAAAACTTCCTGCGGATGATTGCGTATCACGCCATCCGGGATATCGATATTTATCGTTTCAATTGGAGCCGCAGCCGCACCTGTCTCGACTTTGTCGCCACGGAAGGAGCCATTTTGAAAGGTGACAAAGCAAGGTCCCGAGCCCACAAAACTCACGTCGGCCACAAACTTTCCCTGAAACATTTGCCGTGTGAACAGCAATTTGCCGCCTTCGTACTTATATCCGATCACATCGCTGATGGCCGTGGTTTGCAAGGCCGTCGCCAGCTTCGGCACAAAATCGCGCACCTGATAGGTATGCGGCATCAACACGAGCTTTGCTGGATGCTTCTCCAGGAATTGTTTCAAGGCATACACAAACGCATCTGGGGTGTAAGGCTCCAGCTTTGCCGACTCGACGGCATAGACTTTGGCTACTTGTTTCGCGGCCACTTCGCCTGCGATCGCAGCTACGCCAGAACCAACGACGGCGGCTTCCAGCGTCCATCCCTTCTGAGCAGCAATCGCCTGCCCCGCAAAGATTGTCTCCCAGGAGACGCGGTTGAGTTTTCCTTCACGTTGTTCAACGATTACAAGAATTGTGTCAGCCATAAAGTCAGGATCTCAGGTCTTAACTTTCAGGTTTAAGCTCTCTTCTTTAATGTCTCTACAAAAAATGTGTGGTTGAGACGCGTCTTGCCGCGTCACGCTGCCTTTTCGACAATCTCAGATTACTCGCAATTCATTCTTCAATTTATCCACTAGCTTCTTTGCTACTTCTGCCGGAGGGCCTTCGAGAAACTCTGTGTTTTTTGATTTCTGCGGAACATATAGCTTCTCGATCTTCTGCAGATTCCCGCCCACGGCCGATTGCACCTCGGCCAGGGTTACCTTGCGCATGGGCTTGGTCTTCGCTTGCTTGATCCCGATCAGTGTCGCGTAGCGCAGTTTGTTGATGCCCGACTGAATAGTCAGCACGGCGGGTAAGGGCACGTCGACGAACTGAAAAAATCCTGCTTCCAACTCGCGCTTTACGCGGATCCCCGCGTCAGTCTTTTCAATCGCCATGATGATGGTGGCGTGGGGCAATTCCAAAATCTGCGCCAGAATCACACCCGTCTGCGCGTAGCCATAATCGTCCGACTGCAGGCCGGTGAGGATCAGATCGAACTTTTCGTCCTTGATCGATTCGGCGATCGCTCGCGCCGTGTTGTAGGCATCGAAGCCAACAAAAGCATCATCCTCGAGGTGGATCGCCCGATCTGCACCCTTTGCCAATGCCTCGCGCAATACCTGCGACGCCCGCGCCGGGCCTGCGGTAATGACTACCACCTCGCCCTTGTGCTTTTCCTTTTGCCGCAGTGCCTCTTCGAGGGCGAATGCGTCCGGCTCGTTGACTTCATAGGAAACATCTTCGCGGATCCACGTTCCCGCCTCATTTAGCTTGAGCGGAGCGTCCTTCTGCGGCACCTGCTTCATGCAAACCAAAATCTTCACGAATCAACTCCCATCCCAGTGCATTCCCGGCAATGCCAGCCCGGTAGAGGCCAAACTCAAAAGTATAAACGAGTAGCTGGAACGCTGACAGCGCACGGACACGTATACTCGGCCCGCTACACTCTGCACGGAGGTAATCTTGACCGCGTTCTTCCCACTTGCCATGCTGATGTATCGTGAAGAAGACTCAGAAATCCCCTAGGAGCGCACGAGCCCCGCGCATCCGCGTCCCCAATAGCGAGCGCGCATTATTCACTGTCGAAGCGACACGCTTTGTTGGAGTACTTCAGCGGCTTTCTCTCACTGGAGGGTCGGCTGTTCTCTCCAAAGGCCCGATTGCTCAAGGGACTATTGGAAATATTGCGATGAATACTGTCTTTGGCAAAGTCAGCGCTCAGATTGAGTTCCTTCACACTGGTGCTGATGGTATCCCGCTCGCGCAAGCGTTCCGCTTTCTCGCCATGGAAGATGCAAGCTCCAAGCGCTTCGCCGCTGCCGCAAAACAGATGGAGAAAGAAGGCTATAGCGATGTTCCGGCATCGAACCCTTCCCCTCTTTCCGCTCCCGCGTCTGAAACGATAGGCATGCTCCTTCACAGCGTTCGACGTCTAGCCGCCACGCTGGTTGCCAACCGCTCCTCCGCTAAGGGTTAGCAACTCATGGACGGGGGATCGAAATGCCAATCCCGTTCTCGGGAGAGGCTCCTTCACCACTCCCTCACTGCTGCGGTTGCGGCTGTGGAGGAGGGTTGGGTACCTGGCTGTTCACATTTCTACCCACCTCATTGGCAGGGCGGGATTCAGCGGGCGTCTCGGCCGGACGGTAAGTGGAGCTCTGGACCTTACTTTGAGAGTTCAGCGGCTCCATGGAAACCACCTGGTAGTCTCGTTCCTTTTTATCTCCGTCGGGTATTTTCAGATATAAGCGGTCTTTCTTAATTTTGAACTCAGCTTCATGACCGATAGGAAGAACCGTCGCATGCTTCAAATCCAAAGGACGAATGTGGTATTCCATATCGTCCGTCCGGAGCAAATATTGCGGACACAGCTTCTCGTCGGAATTAACGTGCGTGACGCCGATCGATCCATAAATGGCGCCCAGGCCATTGAGCCCTCTTTCCTTGGCGCCGCAAGGAACAGCTTGCATGTTTTCCAACATGCCTCGCTGACCTTTCTTGTCCTTTGCGGCTGCGATCGAGGGAACAGCCAGCACCAGCAAGAGCGCAGCGATAAGCGATTTCTTGACATTCATAAACCCTCCCTAAAGGTACCCCTTGCCGCGTGTCAACATCAGGACTTGAATCAGACCTAGAAGAAGTGGAGGACGAAGGATCCGGCCTCCACTTCTGCGTCTCGTCTTCCAGGTCTCGTCCGTCATGCATCTTGCTTACCGACTTGCCCTATTGATTCGGAGTCGAGCTGGTCTTCGGCTTCGGCGTCGGTCCAACAGGCTTTGCGCTGACGCCGCCGCTTTGCTGGATCGAGCTCGAACCCATGACCGCCTGCGGATCTGCCGCCAGCTGCTGGCTCACTGTCGGGTGAGCATTCAGGTATTCATCGAGTTCCGGATGGCTGGCTCGATACTCTTTGCTATTCGCCAATGAAGGGTCATTGGAGAGATCGGCTGCGACTTTGGAGTGACCGCCCAGGAATTCGCCAAAGCTTGCCATCTCCCCACGACTACGTTCGTCGCGGTTGCCGGCATTCATCTGATTGCCGTGATCGCGATCGTAGCGATCCTCATCCCGCATGAAGGCGACGGGGTTCGAACGAAATTGATCGGCGACATCGGGATGCGTTTTCAGATATTCCTGCAGAGCAGGATGTTCTGAAACCCACTGCCGGTTGTCGATCAGCGAAGGATCCTTGCGGAGCTGTTCGGCGACTTCCGGATGGCTGTCCAGGAAACGGCTCATGTCGGTCACTTCGCGCCGAGTTATTCCGTAACCGCCATCTTGCCGAGCCAGGCGATCCTCATCCCGCATAAATAGGTTCGGGTCTGAGCGGAATGCCTGAGCAACGTCGGGGTGTGTGTGCAGATAGTCCTGCAGAGCAGGGTGATCTGCGACCCAACGCCGGTTATCGATGAGCGAAGGATCCTTGCGGAGCTGCTCGCCGATCTCCGGATGACTATCCAGGAAATTATTCATGTCCGCTATTTCTCGACGGGTGATATCGTCTTGCGGACCAGGGTTTGGAGCTGGCCGGGGCGTCGGGCCCACTGGCGTCGGATCCGTTGAATTCGAGGTCGGCGGCGCCGGCTGCATCGGCTGCGCGGTCTGTTCACCTGGCGTTTGACCACTTGCGGTTTGTCCACCTACAACCGCACCAACCGAGGACAGCATTGCGAGAGAAAGTAACGGCGCGAAATAAGCGCGTGCGTATCGTTTCGTCTTGATTGCGTTATCGTTAGTTGCTTTATCCACAAAACCTCCTGTAATGGCGAGCATGTGGCTCACTGAGAGGAGAATTGCATGCTGCCTGCCAACGAGGTCTCGCGGAGTATATCTCGGGAAGAATCAGTAGCTTACAGACGACGGTTGGGAGCTTATGAGAAATTACTTGCAGGCAAATTCTGCTCTTGGGGAGAAAATTCGCGGTACAGGGTCGACCCTAGTACGTCTTAAGTGCAGGAAGAAAAGCGACTTAGTGATTTAAGGCTTCCAATCGCCAAATATTCCCAACTGAAGACACTCAACGGCCACCGGCGGGCAAGCCATCCTGCAGAAACGCGACACTCTGCACACCTGTTATCTCGAAGCGCTTACGGCAGCGGATGTTCTTGCACATCATCATGTCATCTCGTCGCAGCATGTACGATTGCGCCTTCGCGAACTTTGCGCGATCGCGATCATCCGCGCGCGACGGCAGATTTTTCTTCTTCATACGCACCAGCCACTGGATCTCATACTCCGCCGATTGATGGCAGTGAGGGCAACTTAAGTTCGCCGGCTTCTTATCGGATCGTTCGTCAAAAAATTCGCGCTCATCCATAAATATCAGGCCTCTGACAGCAGACAACACGGCGCGTGAAATGGCGACAGTCGCCGCGAACTCCCACTTACTTTTACGATTATTGCACTTTTGGGGATCGAATGTGCGAAGATCCGGGCATCACGTCTATGCCGCATAAGCGCAAGAAAAAAGCTTTCTCCGCTGCGAAAGTTGTCCGTGAAATGGCCCGCGAGCGCGTGGGAAGTCCCAAACCTTCCCAGCTTGTTCGCGCTAAAAAGAGCAAGCCCGAGAGGCATAAGCCTACGCTGGGCAAATTGCTTAGTGATGAATAGAGGCAGATTTTTGTACGGCTGACTAGAAGGTTGCGCTCACAGCAGTACCGCCCACAGGTATGGTGACTACGCAAGTGTTGCCCGTAAAACCGGGACAATTCGCCCAGGTCACGGTTGGTCCGTTCGCTGTAAGCAAGACCGAGGCTCCCACGCTATAAGTTGACACGCATGTTCCCCCGGTTGCCGAGCAACTGATTGCGGCTGGGAGGCTGGTAACGTTCCCAGGCCCGACGACTCCAACTGCTAATGTCGCAAGCTTGCCGCCACCTGGGCAGAGCGGATTGCTGGGATCGTCCACGATCGCAGTCGCAGTGGCGACAACAATATTACCCGCGCCACCTGTACCTTCGGGCGCAGTGGCCATGATGTCGACGCCACCGCATCCACCTTGCCCGTAAGGAGACACCAAGCCCTGGTTCATGGTGACTACATTCGCAAAATCAACTGTCCAGGTCGCCTGTTTCGTAATGTCTATTGTGGCTGGAGGATGGATAAATGTGCCGATAGCGGTGAACTGTTCCTGCGCCGAAGTGCTCGGCGTTAAGAAGGTAAAAGTCTGTGGCTGGATCTGTATACTCACCAGTTTCTGGTCGTGTCCGCAACTCGGCAGACTCAACGCCGCTACCACCGCCACCAGTGCGCCCAAGACGAGTCCAATGTAACTCCGCTTCATACCCACCACTCCTTCAGGCAAGTTTCGGCCTCGCCTAGTTATTAGGTCAATGTTCTCAAATAATGTTCTGAAACCAAGGAAACTTGAAATCTAGCGGAAGAATCCCCAAAAAGCAAGAAACGGAGTCACGTTATCGGTATGTGACCATCAGCTCTTGATGAATTCATTTCGACGAGCCGTCTATTTCGAGAGCGGACGATTAGATCTGCGATCTTCTGCGCTTAGCATGCCCTGTCCCAAAGGATACTTCGCCTACATCGAGAAATGACATATAAGCGAATCAGAGGGCTAGTGTGCTGTTTTCGGGAAGATTGGCCGTTTGTTTGTTGGCCATCGGCATCGCAACCTGTATTCCGAGATGCTATGCGGCGCAGCAAGGCAATCAGTCGGATTCGATTGAATCAACTCGGCAACAGGCCAATGCCCATAGTGTGCCCGGTGCCGCGGATTCGGCCAAAATGCCAGACCCTGCCCGCAATTCCAAGGACATTGGATCAACCTATGTTCCGTTAGACAGTTGGATATATCCGGCTCTCGATCGCCTCGCCGCATTAGGTTATGCGGACAGAGGATTCGAGGGCATGCGCCCGTGGACTCGCACGGACTGCGCAAGAATGCTGGCGCGACACAGAGAGGCTCTGAGAGCATTTCATCCTCCGAGCGAAAATGAAGACGCAGAAGATTTGCGAAGTCGCCTCGAAGAGGAATTTTCCTATGAAATAGGATTACGAGATGGCCAGCGCAACCTAAACGCAAACTTGGAATCGATGTATGCCAGGGTTGTATCGATCAGTGGCCCAGCCTTAACCAACAGCTACCATTTCGGCCAAACGGTTTCTTATGACTTTGGCCGTCCCTTTGAACAAGGCACTAACGGACAGGCCGGCGGCGCCTTTCGTGCCGAAGCTGGACCCTTCGCGTTCTATGTCCGCGCCGAATATCAGCATGCGCCTTCTGCTCCGGCTCCTTCAGCGGCTGTCCTCAATGTGATTGCGCTCAAAGATGAGGTGCCTGTTCCTCCCGATGTCGGCGTCGGCGGAATCAACCGGCCGCGCGTACTGGATACATACATCGTGATGAAATTGAGCCCGTTGAAGTTGGACAACTGGCAGCTGTCGGTCGGCCGACAGAGTCATTCCTGGGGACCCGGTCTCGGCGGCGCTTTTTTACTGAGTGACAATGCCGAACCGGTCGACATGATCGAGTTCGTCAACCCGGAACCGGTCCGTTTGCCGCTATTCTTGAAGTTCCTTGGTCCTGTCCGGGTCGATCAATTCCTGGGAAGGCTGGCAAATCGCACCGATCATTCCAACCCCTGGATTTACGGCCACAAAATTACCTTTAAGCCCTTGTCTTGCCTCGAAATCGGATATGGACGCCTGACCACACTCGGAGGCCGTGGCGGGGATCCATTCACTCTGGGTAATTTCACGCTCAGCTATTTTGGTCAAGTGAGTCATAAGCTTAATTCCGTTCCGGGCGAGAACAACAATGAGATGGACTGGACGTTTTATGTCCCGAAGGTGCGGAACTACATCGTTCTATACGGCGAAGTGTATGCTTTTGACGACTTCATCGCGTGGGTTCGGCCCGCGGCTTATCCATTTCGTCCGGGAATCTACATCACTCGCATTCCGGGAATCCCCAAGCTCGATCTCCATATTGAAGCCGCAAACACGCAGGCTCCGGGATGGAATAGTGGGAGCGGCGGCAATGAGGGACAGGTGGTTTATTTCAACAGCAGCTATCACGAAGGGAACACCAACAATGGTTTTTTGATGGGCAACACGGTTGGCCGCGACGGCCAGACGATTCAAGGCTGGCTAACTTACTGGGCATCGTCTAGAAATACTTTCCAGCTCATGTACAAAAATAATTTTGTCGATCCCGCTTTTATTCCGGGAGGGGGCGCCTGGCAGGATTACTCTCTGCAAAATGAGTTTCATCGCCGCTCAGGCTTCTACGTGAAGAGTCAGTTGCAGTATGAGCGCATCTCACACTATCCCTTACTTTTTAACGGACGGCAGCAAAATGTGACCGCAATTTTTGAATTTGGGTTTACGCCCGGCAACAAAAAACGCGAGCAACAAAGCAATAACGCGGATGCTCGGACCTCCAACCCTTTATCTAGGCCTGCGTTCGCGAAACAATGACCCATACTGTGCCTCTACCATTGCAGTAACGGCATTCGTCCAGTCCCATCGACTTCCCCGTTCCGCGGCATTCCAGACAGTTGGCGACAAGGTTGAGTTGCTGTAACGAACTCTCTGGGAGCTTGGCTGGGTCTTTGAAGATTTCTGCATGGTGGTGGGCTCGCAGCCAGAAGACCAGTTTGCTTTCCATGTCTTCGCGATCCTTTGCGAGGAGTTGCGCGGAGCGCTGCAGCCACCATTCATGAATGCAGCCATAGCAAACCAGATCGCCAGCATCGAAAAGCGATCCTGGATCAGAGCGGCGTAGAAATCTCTTACACCAGGAACAAGCATTCACGCCAAGCAGGCTCAAGGCTTCTTTGAGACGACTAAGCTCGGATTCGTGTCGTTTCAAGACATCGTCTGGTGGTGAGTCGGAATGGTCTGGCATTAGCCTGGCTCCCGCACAAAGGCGCAGGCATCAAGAATACACAATCTGTGGTTCAACCGGAGCGATTGCGGACGGCGCAAGCGAGACTAATCCACGTGCTCGCCAACCTCAAACCCTTCCTCGGCAGCGGGTAGCACGTCGCGTTCGCCCGCGATCCATACATATAAGGTTGGCAATAGGAAGATGCTCATAATGAGTGCCGCGATGAGGCCTCCGACAATAACGATCGCGAACGGGCGCTGCGAGTCGGAACCAATCGCGTGAGAGAGAGCGGCCGGGAGTAATCCTAGAGTCGCCACCAGCATAGTCATCATGATGGGTCGCAACCTTAGAACAGCTCCTTCAACGGCGGCGTCTTCTATGGGATACCGTGCCGCTCGCAGTTGATTGATGTACTCCAGCATGATGACTCCGGTTTGCACCGACACGCCGAATAGCGCCAGGAAGCCCACGCCGGAAGAAACACTGAAATTGGTGCCGCTGAACCAAAGGGCAAGCAGGCCGCCAATGGGGGCGATGGCAATGTTTGCCATAATCAAGAGCGCCCATTTGAATGATGAGAACATCGTGTAAAGGATGACAAAGATGATGAGGATGGTGATAGGGAGCACGATCATCAGCCGTTCGTTGGCCCTTTTCTGGCTCTCGTATTCTCCTTCCCAATCGATGCTGTATCCAGTCGGCAACTTCACCTGCTCGTTTACTTTCTTAATTGCCTCTTCCACCGTACTGCCAAGGTCGCGACCGCGGACGCTATATTTGATGGCAACATAACGCCGATTGCCCTCGCGATAGACTTCAGAAGCGCCGTCAGTCAGTTGAACCTTGCAGAGCTGTCCGAGCGAGACCCGTTCGCCGGAGGGGGACAGCAGACGAATATTCTCGATCGCCTCCTGCGTATCGCGATATTTTGGCAGGTAGCGCAGAGTGAGGTCGTATCGCGCTTCGCCTTTGAGCACCTGAGTGAGCGCGTTCCCGCCAACCGCGGTCTGAACCGCATCTTGCACGTCGGCGACGTTGATCTGGTAACGAGCGGCCGCCTCGCGATCCACCGTCACGTTCAGGTTGGGTTGGCCGAGGACGCGGAAAACTCCAAGATCTTCAATCCCATTAATTTTCCGCATAATGCCGACGATTTCGTCACTCTTCTGCTCAAGAACTTTCAAATCGTCGCCATAGATCTTCGTGGCCAGCGCGCCTTTCACTCCACTCACGGCCTCTTCCATGTTGTCTTCGATAGGTTGCGAGAAGCCCCAGACGACTCCTGGAATTTTGTCGAGCTCGCGTCCCATGGCGGCGATCAATTCGTCTTTATCTTCATGGAAGACAGGACGCCACTGGTCTTTCGGCTTCAGATCAACGAAGAATTCGGTGTTAAAAAATCCAGTCGTATCCGTTCCATCATCCGGCCGACCAACCTGGCTTGTGCACTGCGGAACCTCGGGAAAGGAGCAAAGAACGATTCGGGCCTGGTTCGAGACTCGTATACCCTCATCCGGCCCGGTGCTGGGAGCAAGCGTTCCACGCACCCACAATGCGCCTTCATCTAAATGAGGCAGGAATTCGGAACCAATCGCGCCGCTGAAACCAAGATACCCCCCCACCATCATCATGAATACGCATACCCCGATGGTGACCGCACGATGACGAATGGCCCAACGAACAGAGGTGCGATACCGCGCGATCAAGAATTGCATAACGGGGTTGTGCCACTCGCTCGCTCCCTTTTGGAAAGCGAAGCTGGCCAACACGGGAGCAATCACGATGGAGAAGAGCAAGGCTCCGAGCAATGCGAAAGCCACGGTCCATGCCATGGGATGAAAAAGCCGGCCCTCGACGCGTTGCAGCGTGAAGATCGGCAAATACGCAGTAATGATAATGGCGATGGCGTAAAAGACTGGACGTTGCACTTCGTGCGAGGCTTCACTGATCTTCTCGCGCGCGGTCTTGACTCCATTCTGGTGGCCTAAGTGGCGAACGATATTTTCGATCATGACCACCGCGCCATCGACCACCATGCCAAAATCCAAAGCACCCAGAGACAGAAGATTGGCAGGGATGTGCCTCAAGTCCAAACAGATGGAGGCAAACAAGAGCGAGAAGGGAATCGTCGCGGCAACGATAAGCGCGCCCCGAATATTGCCGAGAAATATAAACAGGATGATCGATACCAGGATCATCCCTTCGGTAAGGTTGTGAAGCACGGTATGACTGGTGAAGTGGACCAGATCGCTGCGGTCGATGAAGGGAACGATCTTTACACCCGGCGGCAAAATATGATCGTTCAGCTCCTTCACTTTGTCATGGATACCCTGCAATGCCGAGTCTGCCACTGCGTTCTTACGCAATAGCACGATGCCCGACACGACGTCGTCGTTGTCGACGATCTTGCCGTCCTGGCGCAGAATTGCACCGTCGCGGCCGTAGGGACAAGCACTGCAGGCCCGCGCGAACTGGCCCAGCCGAATCTTCGGACCTTGCGAAACCACCGCAATATCCTTCACCCGGATAGGCGTGCCATTCTTGGTCATGATGACGGTGCGTTCGATGTCCTGGGAACGGTCGATCATCCCAACCGAGCGGACATTGATCTGCTGCAGTCCTTCTTGTATGAAGCTGCCACCTGCGTTGGCGTTGTTATTGGTGAGTTGCTGTTCAACTTGGGCAAGACTCAATCCGTACGCGATCAGTTTGTTGGGATCCACACGAACCTGATATTCGCGAGTGGGGCCGCCGAAGCTGGAAACGTCGACAATATTCGGAACCGATTTAAAGCTCTTTTCGACGACCCAATCTTCGATGGATTTCAACTCCATCGCGTCGTACGCGGGGTTGGTGCTGTGCAGGGTGAAGAAATAAATCTGGCCGACAGGACTCCAGTCCGTGCCCATTTGTGGCACTACATTCGGCGGCAGCGTGACTTCACTCAGACGTTCCAGTACGCGTTCGCGGTTCCAGTCGTTGTCCGATTCATCGTCGAAGATCAGCTTGATGTCAGAGAGCCCAAAGAGCGAAAACGAACGCAGATGGACGACATGCGGGATGCCGTTCATGATGATTTCGAGTGGAATCGTTACTTGCTGTTCGATCTGTTCGGCCGAGATTCCCGGCCATTGCGTAATGACCTCGACGTAGTTATCGGCAACGTCGGGGTAAGCTTCAATCGGCAGGTCGCGGAACGCGACGATGCCCGAGCCAAAGAGCAGCAGGGCTAGACCCAGCACGAGCCAACGATTGTATAGAGCAAAATCAACGACTCGGCGAATCATTCATTGCTCCCATTTATTGCTCCCACCTATTGCTCCAACGTGTTTTGCAGAACCAGAGCGTTTGAGACCACTCGGTCTCCAGCCTTGATACCTGAAACAACTTCCTGCTGGTTGCCCGGAAGCATATTTCCCGTAACCACTTCCAGCCGTTTGAAATGTCCAGAGCCCACTGGCGTGTAAACCCATTCGCGATCATGCAAGTGCAAAATGGCAGCGGCAGGAACTGCGGCCCGCGTTTCAGCCTGTTTGCCGTAGAAGGTCGCAGTGACGAACATTCCAACCCGCATCACTCCGGGATTGGGGACTTCGAGCCGAACTTTGGCGGTGCGGATATTGGGATCGAGAACCGGCAGAATGTTATCGATACGCGCTTTCAAGACTTTGTTGGGATAAGCATTCAGCCGCACATCCGCATACTCGCCAACATGCACCGCATCAAGATCATTTTCGTAAACATCGCAGACGATCCAGACATAAGAAAGATCAGAAATAGTGAACGGATTGGGAGAGCCCAACCCTTGCACTCCTGACGCAGTGGTAACTTGCTGGTCGGTGATCACCCCCGATATAGGCGCGAAAATATCGACAATGCCCGAGGGATGATCCTTGTCGATGCCGAGAAGCCGCAGTTGCTCGGCTGCAGCATCCAGGTCGGCCTTGGCATCCTGCTCCGTGTCCTCGGCTTGTTCGAGAGCGCCCTTTGCGATGGCGCCCTTGTCGTAAAGAATCTGCGCTCGTTCAAGCTGTATACGCGCCAATCGCTCATCGTTCTCGGCCTTGCGATACACCTGATAAGCTCCGGAAACATCGTTGCTCTGAACTCTCAGCAACAACTGTCCCTTCTTCACGGTGTCACCCAGTCGGGCCTTGATCTCTACCACTCGTCCGGCGGCCAGCGAGATCACCGGCACAGCGCGTGTGATGTCGGGCTGCACTACGCCGGTCACATTCAACTCAGGCGAGGCCTTATGCTCGACCGCCGCCACCAAAGGAAACTGGTCAGGGTGATCCACTTTAAAGTTGTTGGCGTCCAAGTCAGGCTCGACGGTTACAGGAGGTGGAGCCTCGGCTTTCGGATCGGCTTTATTTTCTCCGCAGCCGGGGAGAAGCAAGCTCAGGGGCAAGCAGAGAGCCGCCGCCAGCATCGAGCCTCTAAGTTTGGTTTTCATTGGATAACCTCCCGGCCGACGGCCATATTCAGTTGCGCCGCAGCCGTCATGTAGGAGCCAAGCAGGTTCACGTAGTTGAGTTGAACAGTGCGGAAGTCACTTTGTGCGTTTAAAAAGTCGAGCAGTGACGCCCCGCCATGCTGATAAGAAAAGAAAATTGTGTCTCGCACCCGTGTTGCCTGCTGCAGATATTTCGCCTTGTAAGGCCGCAGCAGAATCACGTTGCTGTTCAGCGTGGCGTAGCCCGAGTCGACATCGCTGAGCACGAGCGCTTCAGCGGCGTCGCGCAGTCTTTCATTGCGCGTAATATCCAGCTGAGTGCGCAGTTTCTCTCCCTGGTTACGATCGAAAATGCGCAACGGAATGGCGACACTGACCCCGACCGTGTTTACCGCGAATGGGTTATTGGTGGATGAATTGTGCGTATACCATGCGCTCCAGGTTGGATCGGTTGAGCCGTTGGCCTCTGAGAGTTTGTGGTCGGTTTGGGCTTTGTCCACGGCTTCGAGGGCAGCCTTTAAATCGGGCCGCGTGTCCAGCGCAATTTTCCGGAACTCCTCGCGGGGCAGGAGCTGGTCGTTGAAATCGAATGGCCCGCTCACATCGAATTGTTCAATCGGACTTCGATCGTTGAGCAGTGTGAGCAACTGAATTTTCGCTGTCCGGAGATTGACCTCGGCGGTTTGTAGGTCAGATTCGTACTGTACGCGCTGCAGTTCCAGCCGATCTAAATCGATTTGCGCAATATCGCCGGTGTTGAAGCGAGTTCGACTGATATCCAGAACATGGTCGTAGTAGGCGAGATTGTCTTTCGCCAGCTGCACAACTGCCTTGGCTTGCAGAATTGACACAAACGCGCTACGCAAGTTGAAGGTCAGACTTCTTTCCAGGTCGGCATGGGTCGACTCGGCAATCAGAGTGCCCTTTTTTGCACTCTCCAGACGCAACTGCCGCTTATGCCGGCGCTCCTGCAGAAAGCTGATGCCGGGCGTCTCGAAAGTGCCAGCGAATGGCTTCCAGACACCTCTGTCGGGAGCGATTTGGGTCCCATCCACCGCCATGTTGAATTGTGGATTGGGGCGCAGAAACGCGGTGATCTCCTGGGCCTTGGATTCGTCGATGTTCAGTTGGTCCGCCAGCAGGGTGGGATTGTTCTGCTCAAATCGCAGGCGGACCTGTTCCCAGGTCAAAGTCTGCTGCGCCGAGGTGCTGATTGCCGCCGCCAGCAATAGCGATGCGACCAAACTAAACTTATGCAACTTGAACATCGGATGCTCCGAGCACATCGGGAAAACGGGACTGCCCGATGGGCATGCACTGCGATAAGACTTCAGAATTTTCCGTAAAGAAACAATACGGAATTCGAATTACAGTGTGGCTGCGAGTGCAAGCGGGGGAGCGCGACCTGCCGGCGCGGGGGTAAAGAAAATTCCATGTACTTGCGGCAGAAAAACCTGAACCATGCCGGTCTGCGCAAAATCCGGTGTTTCCGAAGCGAAACTGGCAAGAACAGGCTGCGAAGCATGAGTGACCGCGCCAGACGTGGAAGCAAAATGATTCGCGTGCCGAAAAGCCCGTTCCGATTCTTCCATCTCAGGACGCATGGCATGCAGGTCGTCACTGGCCGAGATCACAGGGAACAGCAGAACCAGCGCACAGCCAAGAATGCAGAGGAAGGTAAGCGGCGACGACGTTGCGCTGTCGATCGAACTTCCAGGCCGCCCACGAGCAGCGATCGAAAAACTCCGTTGCCGCCAGAGCAGATAGCCGGGCAGCAGCAGAGACAGCCAACAAAGATTAAGAAAAAGCTCCATACCAAACACCCAGGTCTTTGTAGGAGACACGACGACCTGGTTGGACTACCTCAAGATAATTAAAACATCGGTACTAAGGATAGCCTAGCATAGCACAGGGACGGCAAGTGACTTGCGTACCTGGCAGGAACGAGATGTTTTGCTTAAAAGTGGTGCGTTCGTTTGATTTTACGGTGAGCACAGCGTAAAAGAACTGCAATATGTCCTGCCGCGTTTTGCGCGCTGTGTTTGACTTCTGCCTCTTCTGCTCCGTCGTCTACATAATCAGCGCGGATGGGCTGGCGCAGGCTCCAACTCCACCACCCCCATCCCAGCAGAAAACGAATAACGCCAGCTCCAATTCCAACTCCGAAGAGGCAGCGGTCTTTGATCGAATCTTAAACCGTGTGCGCTTTGAAAATGATGGGACCGAAGTGAGCGAGACCGAGGCCGTGGTTCGCATCCAGAGCCAGGCGGGAGTGGAAGAATTCGGCCAGCTTATTTTCGGATATTCATCGGCGACCGAAAAATTGGAGGTTGAATATGTCCGCGTGCGCAAGCCGGATGGCCAGGTCGTGGTGACGCCCGAATCGACGGCGCAGGATTTCGCTCCAGATGTGCTGAAAGAAGCTCCCATGTACAGCGACTACCGGCAGCGGCATATTTCCGTAACCGCGCTACAGCCTGGAGACACGCTGGAATACCGCACCGTGACGCGGGTTCTCTCGCCTCTAGCCGCCGGACACTTCTGGTACGAATACACATTTCCAAAAGGCGTGGTGGTGAACGAAGACCGGTTGGAACTCGATGTCCCAAAGTCGCGCGAAGTGGAACTGAAGACGCCGACGCGAAAGCCGGAAATTCAGGAGACGGGAGACCGGCGCATTTACACCTGGGTGGTGAAGGACATCCAACCGGAACGCGACAAAACTAAAGACGAGGATGACAACGAAGAGACCGGCCCCGATGTGCAGTTGACGACCTTCACCGATTGGAAGCAGATTGCGCAATGGTATGCCAAGCTTCAGGGCGAACGCATGACGGTCGATGACGGCGTGCGAAAAAAGGCTGACGAACTCGTCAAGGGAGCGGACACACCGACCGAAAAGGCGCGCCGGCTCTACGATTTCGTGGCGCGCAATGTGCGTTACGTGAGCATCTCGCTCGGAATCGGGCGCTATCAGCCGCATTCTGCGGCCGACGTTCTGCAGAATGGCTACGGTGATTGCAAAGATAAGCACACGCTATTTTCTGCGATGTTACGGGCGGAAGGCATTCAGAGTTACCCAGTTCTGATCGACAGCTCGCGTCAACTCGATGCAGACATTCCCTCGCCAGCGCAGTTCGACCATGTGATCACAGCGGTTCGGCTGGGAGCAGGAACGGATCTAACTTGGCTGGATACAACTCCCGAAGTAACGCCTTTTGGCCTGATTCTTTATCAACTGCGAAATAAACAAGCAGTAGTTGCCTCGGACGATAGCGAGGGCGGTTTGCGACGGACGCCGGCTGATTCGCCGATCAAAACCTTCATGCACTTCACGCTCGACGGCAAGTTTACCGAGTTTGGAGCACTCGACGCGACGCTCGAAGTTACGGCCCAGGGAGATCGCGATTGGCCGCTTCGCGCCAGTTTTCGTCGATTCTCACAGGCGCAGTGGAAGGATTTTGTAAAAAGTCTGTCCGCGAGTTGGGATTTGCCGGGCGACGTCGATAACGTTCAGCTCGATGCCATCGAAGATACGAGCAAGCCTTTTCACCTGAAGTATCACCTGCGCCAGGACCAGTATTTTATTGTGCCGTCGGCGAGCGTGAATTTTCGTCCGATCCCGCCCCTTGGGATGCCTGCGATTCGAGCGTCAGAAAAGAATACAGAGCCGCTAAATATCGGTCCCGCTGGTGAAACGGACTATAGAGTTCGCTTGCAGTTTCCCTCCAACTACACGGTGCGCACGCCGACCGCTGTGAAAATGTCGCGAGATTATGGTGATTACTCGTCGACGTATTCGCTGAGCAAAGGAATCTTGGAAGGTGAGCGCAAGCTTGTGGTTAAGACGAACGATCTAGCGGCGTCGCGGCGCGCAGATTATGAATCGTTTCGTAACGCTGCGCTTGGCGATGAGGACCAGTTGCTGTCATGCACGATTTTGACGCCGTCGGGGCAAGGGATGGAGACGGCTTCGAAGATGGAAGGAACGCCCACGGAATTGCAAAAAGCGGGGATGAAATCGCTGCAAAACAAAGACTATCGCAGCGCCGTCGATCTGCTGAAGCGCGCGGTGGACGGCGACGCAACTCTGAAAGACGGTTGGTATGGCCTGGGCCTGGCCTATGCTGGAGCCAATAATCATCCGGAGGCGATCGCTGCGTTCCGCAAGCAAATCAAGCTCGATCCGAATCACAAGCACGCGAATGGTGAGCTGGCGATGGAGCTGCAACAAACTGGAAAAACCGACGAGGCGATCGTGGCGTATCGCAAGCAACTGGAGATGGCACCCTACGAGAAAGAGACACTCAAAAATTTAGGTTTATTGCTGGCACAGTTGGGACACGACACCGACGCGCGCACGGAGCTCGAAGCAGCCGCTGCGATTCCTCCGGATGATCCGGAAACGAAGATGGCGCTGGCCCAGGTTTATAGCCGATTGGGGGAGAATGCAAAAGCGCAAGAGTTGATGAAAGGACTGACCGGCAGTTCAAGCGCGGATTCGGGCCACGACATTTATGCGTCCGCGCTGAAGAACGACATTGATCCGACACAGACCGAGAACGATGCGCAGCAGGTTCTCTATGACATTGGAGGACAGTTTGACTCGGGAGAGTTAGATCGACTGGGACCGTCGGCATTTGCATCGATGCGACTGGTGGCGCTGGCATGGGCGCGAATAGGGTGGGCGAAATTTCAGCGCGGCGAAAACCTCGCAGCAATGCAATTCCTCAACTCGGCATGGCTTTTGAGCCAGTCGGGGACGGTCGCTAACCGCCTGGGTCAGGTGCTCGAAAAACAAGGGCAGCAGGAAAAGGCGCGTCAGATGTACGCGCTGGCCATAGAGGCGGGCGGGAGTGACGTGCAGGATTCGCGGGAGCGCTTGGCGAAGTTGGCGGCAAATCATGATGTTACGCAGGCGTCGGCGGACCTAGTGCAGGCTCGGACCGTGAAACTAGGCGCGATCACAAGCAAGCCAGTCTCGGCGCGATTCAATCTAGTGTTTGACAGTTCGCCGCGTCCAGAACGCTCAGAATTTGTTGATGGCGACGAAAGTCTGCGTTCGGCGGCCCAGCAACTTCGCGAGAAGGATTTCCCAGTCCGGTTTCCGGACGTGTCATCCATAAAAATTGTTCGCTGTGGGCTGCTAAGCTGCGGCAGTTTAGGGTGCGCGATTGAGCTGCTGCCAATCGACAAAGAATCTTCGGGGACGCTTGCGGCAGGTTCAAAGTAAGAATCTTGTCAAGAAGCAGGAGTGGGGTTGAGGAGAGAAGAATGGCAGATTTAAAACAGACGATTGCGTCCAGCCTGGCGGCGCGTTACACAAAACTAGCCGGCGTGGTCCGTGAACTGGCCGCGCCGTTGAGCGAAGAACAGTTTTGGACTAAGCCTTTTCCGTTCGGAAATAGCTTTGGCCATCTCGTGCTGCATCTTACCGGAAACTTGAATTACTACATCGGGACGCAGATTGCAGGAACGGACTACGTGCGAGATCGTCCTCTGGAGTTCTCCGAGGCGACGCGGCCATCAAAATCCGAGACGTTGCGGAAATTCGATCAGGCGATTGAGATGGTGCTCAACACGATCAACAGCCAGTCGGCAGAAGATTGGTCGAAAGAATACACAGCAGTGGGTGCGGATACGCAGGATCGATTTGGTATGGTCCTGTCATGTGCGACGCACCTGCACCATCACGTTGGGCAGATGATGTATCTGGGTTTCGAGTTGAAGCGGAAGGCCTGAGCCGACCCGCTCACGCCAGCCTCATTCAACCGCGGAGTACGCCGAGAAATGACATACTCTGCGTTTGATCGCCCTCCGATTTTCTAATCCTTCTATCAGAAATAAAATTTCAGCGCGAATTGGATCTGTCGCGGTGCTCGCGCTGCCAGTGGCAATCCGAAACTGCCCGGCGAAGCAGTATTGAGCTCCAGTGGCGTGGGCTCGGCACTGATCGCGCCAAACTGTCCAAACAAATAATTTACGTGGTTGAGTATGTTGAAAAATTCCGCACGGAATTCTAGATGCTTTTGCTCGCTGATTGGAAACTGTTTGACCAGTGAAGTATCCCAGGTCTTATATCCGGGGCCCTCGATGATGTTGCGTCCGGCGTTGCCGAATGTTCCCAGGGGAATAATTCCCGGAGTGATAGTGTTGTCCGAAAATGCGCAGGTGTTGAATAGCGTTCCCGGGACGCACGGCCTGGCGTTCGGATTGCCTACGCGAGCGGGGCGCGAGCAATAGAAGCCCACGGTGCCGCCGCAATCGGAATTGGAGACCGAGATGACATCGGTGGCAGTGTAGTAATTGCCGGTAGCGGCGGAAAGGACACCAGTCATCTGCCAGTCGCCAATAATCTGGTTCACCACGCCATGAGCATCTTTGGCAAACGAGCGTCCGCGTCCGAAGGGCAAGTCATACACATAGCTAAAAACGAAGCGTTGGCGCACGTCGAAGTCGGAATTGCCGTAGTTTTGGTTGGGGAACCGCTGGTCTTGAAAGTCCCCGTTGTTCACCGATCCCAAACTGGCGCTTGAAGCATTGTCGAGCGCGTGCGCGAAAGTATAAGCCGCTTCGTATTGCAGTCCGTGAGAGTAACGCTTCTCCAGGCGAACCTGCAGTGAGTCGTAGTTCGATTGCGTATTCGAGCGGAAGGTGTCGATGACGCTATCGAGCGCGGGATTGCAGTAGGCACCCGGATCCGATACAGGGAGCGTCAGACTGCACGGGCCGCCGGCTCCGCCGGGCCAGTTATTGTTGTTGGCGGGACGCCGCGGCGCGAGCGGATCTGATGGATTCGGGTCGGGAGTGGCCTGATTGCCGTTGTAAAAAGCGAATAGTTTCAATCCGCGCGAACCTCCGTAGGAAACTTCGAGAACGGTGTCGGCGGGTAATTGATATTGCAGGCCCAGATGCCATTGCTGCGTGTAGGGCGTTACCAGGTGCGGATCGAGCGAGTAGATCTCGGGTGAGTTCGGATCGGCGAGCGGGCTAAGACCGGTGTTCGCATTGTTCGAAAATCCTGCCTGCAGTTGGTTAAGCGCCAAGCCACCGTTGTTCGCAGCCGAAATGGAGCAATCGAGCTGATTGGCAGCAGGATTTGCGGATGCCGCGGTGCAGGGCGGAGTGTATGCCTCCGAAGACAAGAACGGAGGATTGAACCCGGGGCTCGGATTTGAAAATGGGCCGTTTTCCTGGCCGCCATAGAAAATTCCGTAGCCGCTGCGGAGGACGAGCTTGTCGGATATTTGGTAGGCCAATCCAATGCGAGGCGCGAAATTGTTGAGGTCGGGACTAATGAGTCCGGAAGTACCTGTGCTCTGAACGCTGAGTTCGGTGCCGAGCGTAGGCGTCAATTGCAGGTGGGTTCCACTGGGAGCGATCAAAGTTTGCGTGTTGAAGTTGAACGTGTCCTGCTGGTTATTGGCTTCTTTGATAGTTGTGAAGAGTTCATAGCGGAGGCCCAGGTTCAAGGTGAGCCGCGGAGTTACTTTGAAGTCGTCGAGACCGTACACCGCATAAATCTGCCTGCGATAGTCAATGTTGGGGTTCACACTAGTGATTGATCCGCCATCGGGAATGCCGAGTAGAAAAGTGGCGATCGACTCGCCATCGCCTTGGCCAGGCCCGGCGGGGTTGTCGGAGAAGTCGCTGCCGAAGCTCATGGTTCCGCGAGCGGCGGCCGGCTCCAGTATCGTGAACTGCTCGAAGCGAAGTTCGCCGCCAAACTTCAGTGCATGGCGTCCGCGTGTCCAACTCAAATTATCGGTAAAAACGTAACTGTGCTGCTTTTCGATGGCAGGCAGGTATCCGGAACTGCCTATGGCTGCGGTGCCGTCGCCGTAGCCGATCGAGGGTAGGCCGCCGATGTTAGGTCCAAATGGAACTCCAGGAAATGGCACCGGAAGGTTCGCCGAGACATTAACGTTATAGTTCAGATTGTAGCGGTGGGAGTTGAGGTAATTGAAGCCGAAACGAAACTCGTTGATCAGGTTGTTGCGAAAAGTGTGGATCTCACTGGCGGCCAGGCCTTGGGCCGTATTGTTGCTATAACCATCCTGAAAACTGCCGCCATCGAGTACGTTGTTGAATGGGGAGGGCAGGAAATTGCTGTCGTTGCCGTAGCTATAGCGAGTGAAAAAATTATCTTTGTCGCTAATCGTGTGGTCCACGCGAACATCAAACTTGTTCTCCGTTTCGCTCCGTTTAGGATCGGACAGGTAGTTACCGGCGGCCGCCAGCGTGTTGATGTTGGCATTCGGCGCTGGAAAGTAACTAGCAAGTTCCTGGCCAAGGGGATCGATGCATCCCGGCGTCGGCGCGCCCGGTGGCGCCGGGCACAGGGTTCCGGGGAAGATATTGGTTGGCACCTTGTTTGGAAATGTGCCCCCGGCGACGTAGCCGCCGACCGGAATGCCGCAGAGTCCGTTGGGATTGAGTGCGCTGCTGCTAGCAAACCGCGAGTCAAAAATCTCTCCCACATAAGTATTGTTGCCGTTGCAGTCGAGCGCCGTCTGATTGGTAGGATTGCCATTCATATCAAGGGCCGGAACGAGCTGGGTGGGATCGAGAAATGCGGAGAAATCTCCAGCCACCTCGGCTTGCGTCGGAACCGTGGACACCTGCGGCAATCCCTGGCGAATGCGCAGGCCTTCGTAGTCGCCAAAAAAGAACAATTTATTCTTGATGACGGGCCCGCCCAGCGTAAATCCGAACTGGTTCTGTTTATAGGGCTGCTGGCCGTTGATATCGAAGTAATTGGTGGCGTCCAATTTTTCGTTGCGCAGAAATTCCCACACATCGCCATGAATCTGATTAGTACCCGATTTAATGACAGCGTTCATGATGGCGCCGTTGCCGCGGCCAAATTCGGCGCTGTAGGAGTTGGTTTCCACCTTGAACTCGGCGATGGCGTCCACGGAAGGCTGGACCACGTATGCCGCGCCGTTGAGGACGTCGCCCAGATTTGCGTTGTTGTCGATGCCGTCGAGAAGAAAGTTATTTTGCAGAGAGCGGGCGCCATTGGAGCTGAATCCATAAGTAGTTTCGACGCGCGATCCGGGCTCCGCGGCAGCGATACCGGTGCCGAGCAGAGCGAGCTGCGCATAGTTGCGTCCGTTAAGCGGAAGCGCGTTGATGCGCTGGCTGTCTACCACCTGGCCAAGCTCAGAGGTATCCGTTTCGAGCTGCGGACGTTCGCTCGTGACCGTGACGATTTCCGTTGCCATGCCAGGCTGAAGCTTGAGGTCCACGCCGACGCGGTCTTGAATATTCACCTCCACCGGACCGGCAACGTCTTTTTTGAATCCTTGCTTTTCAACGGTCACACTATAACGGCCAATCTTTAACGGACTAGCGACATATTCGCCAGCATCATTGGTAGTGAAAGTGAGCTCAATCCCGCGGTCGACATCGGTCACCGTGACTTTTGCGCCAGAGACAACGGCGCCACTGGGATCGCGAACTATGCCTACAATCGCTCCAGCATCTTTTTGCGCCCAAAGCGGTGTGGCGAGCATGAAAAATGTAAGCACTAATACCGCCGAGAGAGTTTGCAGGCGAGTGAACTGCACGGGCATGGCGAGGCTCCTGAATGCTAAACCCGGACATCCGCGAGCAACTTGGCTTGGGGCTCGCGAAAGTTCGGGTATTGAAACAAGCTTTCGGTGTAATATTACGAACTATTACTTTTACTTTCGTTTGGTAGCGTTTGTCAACTGCGATATTTTGTTCCGAGCTAACGAAAATGTTGCACAGGCCGGGGGAGTTGAGCTGATAAAACGGTCAGAATCGAAGTAAAGAAGCTAAGCTGGACATCATCAAGAGAGGCTAATTTATGATCGCCCGCAAACACGGGACTTCCCTGATCGGCGCATCGAGTACGAAGCTGGTCATTACGCTGGGCACGAAATTGGGGACTATGCTCGCCCTTGCATTCCTGCTGTCGGCTTGTTCGAAGATGCCTTCGCGGCTGGAGTCAGAGCTCAAGCCTAAGTCTGCCGCCGCCAAGCCCGAACCCACAAAGCCCTCCACGATCGCGGTAGATGTGAACGACGGCGGCCCGATTGTCTTAACCACGAGCAAAGCCAGGTTTGAGGTGCTGCCGGATGGATATGTTAAGGCTACTCTGCTGAAAGATGGCCAGAAGCTTTCACTCGACGATCCGAGTGTGGGTACTCCCGCAGACAGCGACTTTGTACAGATAGTTGGCAAGAATGGCGCCGCCAAGAATGAAGACCTTCATTTCACGCTCGACTTTCAGCAGGCCCAGGTGCACGAAGCGATTGGGAAGATGGGAGCGGGCAAGCGCATCGAGATTCCCGCGCGTCCTCTCGGGCCGTCGGGGACGGAGCTGCAGCGTGTGCTGGCGCTCGAAGTCTATGACAATTTCCCCAACATTCTGCTGAGCGCGGTGGAGTACAAGAACGCGGGCGCGAGCGAAGTCGTAATCCAGAAAAGCGTGAATCAGCGACGCCGCTTGAGCGCGCGCGCGGCCGATGCGGCTGCGAAACCATGGGAGATGTGGTCATTTCATGGCTCCAGCTATGACTGGGGAAAAGACGACGTCGTAAAGCTGACACCAGCTTTTTACCAGCCAAACCTGATGGGAGAAATGGTCAAAGGCGGCTACGGTGGAGGCATTCCAGTCGTGGCTTTCTGGACACGTCAAGTCGGCGAAGCCGTCGGGCACGTGGAGACGATTCCGATTTCCGCGGCGATTCCAGCGAAAGTCGGAGGCGATGGACGCGTGAATGTCGAAGTGGATTACGCCGCCGACATCACGCTAAAGCCCGGAGAGACTTATTCCACTCCGCGCAGTTTTGTTTCTGTTTTTGCGGGCGATTTCTATGAACCGCTGCGAATCTGGTCGAGCGTGTTGCAGAAAGAAGGTTGGGATCTTCCGAAGCCATCGAGCGAAGCCTACAACGTAAGCTGGTGCGGGTGGGGATACGAGGAGAATGTAACCCCTGCGCAGATGCTGGGCACCATTCCGAAGCTGAAAGAAATGGGCATCAAGTGGGTGACGCTCGACGATCGCTGGTTCGACACCTACGGCGACTGGAATCCACGTCCGGATAATTTTCCCGGAGATTCCATCAAGAAGATGACGGACGACTTCCACAAAGAAGGCATGCTTGCACAAATATGGTGGTTGCCGCTCGCAGTCGAAGATGGCGAAGGAAAATACGAGTCGCACAAATATTCGCTTTCGAAGGTCGCACAGGAGCATCCCGAGTGGCTCATCCTCGACAAAAACGGCAAGCACGCACACATGACTCGTGGCCTGGCCGTGCTGTGTCCCGCAGTGCCGGAAGTGCGGGCGTATCACAAGCAGCTGACGGAAAAGTTCATTCGCGACTGGGGGTTCGACGGCAACAAACTAGATAATATCTATAGCGTCCCGCAGTGTTTCAACCCCGCCCATCACCACAAGTCACCCCAGGATTCGGTGAATGCGATGGGCGATATCTATAAGGAAATTTTTCAGACGACGCGTGCGATCAAGCCGCAGAGCGTCACGCAGAGCTGTCCTTGTGGGACGCCGCCATCGCTGGCATGGTTGCCATTCATGGATCAGGCGGTTACCGCCGACCCGGTAGGGGCTGTGCAGGTGCGGCGGCGGATCAAGATGTATAAGGCGCTGCTGGGGCCCGAGTCGGCGGTATATGGCGATCACGTTGAACTCTCTGCGATGACAAGAGTTGGCAACGACTACAGAGAACACGGTGACGATTTCGCGTCTACGATCGGTGCCGGTGGTGTTGTCGGGACGAAGTTCGTGTGGCCCGATCCCGGCCCGAAATTCAAAGACGTCAATCTAACCGCCGCCAAAGAAGAACGATGGAAGAAATGGATCGGCTTATATAACGAGAAAATGCTTTCGAAGGGTGAGTTTAGAGACCTTTATGTGACCGGCTACGACACACCCGAGGGATATGCGATCGCGAAAGACGACAAAATGTACTACGCCTTCTTTGTGTCATCCGCCTCGCCGTGGAAAGGCGAAGTTGAACTGCGCGGATTAAAGCCGGGAAAATATCGTGTGAATGACTACAGTGAAAATAAAGATCTCGGCACGGTCGAGGCGTCAGCCGATGGCGTAGCAAAACTGCCAGCAGAGTTTAATGAACATCTGCTGTTGGAGGTCAGTTCTCAACCATAATGTTTTTCGGAACGATGGCACGTTCGCGGGCAGACAGGTATCCTGATCTGCCCGATTTTCTTTTATGGAGGCACGAGTGCGTGGGTTGAAAGCGAAACGCGTTCTGATCACCGGCGGGGCCAGCGGCATAGGAGCGGCCACTGCGGTGCGTTTTCTTGAAGAAGGGTCGGTAGTGTGCGTGCTCGACCGCGATGCAAAAGCGCGGACGAACATATTGCAAGAATTGCCCAGCCTTACCGGAGCACTCGATGCTGATGTATCGAATCTGAAACAAGTGCAGGCCGCCTTTGTCGAAGCGATTCGCCTGATGGGTGGCGTCGACGTGCTGATAAATAACGCGGGCATCAGCATCCGTCACAACTTTCTCGATATCACGCCAGAAGAGTGGGACAAAGTGATAGCTGTAAATCTGACCGGCGTCTTCTATGTCGCGCAGACTGCGGCTCGCCACATGATGGAGCGCGGCAGCGGAATAATTCTGCAAACGGCATCGACCAATGGAATCGTAGGACAGCCGTACTACGCCGACTACAATGCGACCAAGGCGGGCGTGATCGAACTCACCAAGAGCATGGCACTCGAGCTGGCACCGAGGATCCGTGTCTGCGCAGTCGCTCCGGGATACGTTATGACTCCGATGCAGCGCGCCGAATACACTGACGAAATGTTCGCGGCGTTGAATGCGAAGTTGCCTCTGGGCCGTCATGCCCAACCGGAGGAGGTCGCTGCGCTGTTCGCCTTCCTCGCTTCGGACGACGCAGCGTACATTACAGGCCACGTTTACACGATAGACGGCGCCGAGATCGCCGGAGGGCTGGCTAGCCGATAAGCCATCCGCATGTTTCAGCTCTCAAAGTCTTGGCGCCCCGGCTTGTTCCGCACGATCGCCGATAAATGATTTTTCAAGGAACTGATTACCATTCGCTTGCGTATTCGTCTAATGGAACAGACCTGTGTGTCGAAACTGCCGCATGAAGTTTGCCTCATGCCACCAAAATTAATTTCTTCTGGAGTCCCGATGCGATCACTAATGTACCTGCTCGTTGCTGCCATGCTGATTCCGGCCGCCTTTGCCGCCGCGAATCCGCCTGCCGATCTTGAAGCGCGACGCAAAGCGCTGAATGATTTACTGCACGAGCAGTGGGAGTACAACATGCGCACCAGCCCAATCTATGCTTCTATCCTGGGCGATAAGCGCTACAACGACAAGCTTGACGACTTCTCGCAGCAAGCCATCGACGACAACCTTGCGCAAACTCACCGCTTTCTCGAGCGCTTCGAAGCTATTGATACAACTGGGTTTCCCGAGCAGGAAATACTGAACAAAGAGCTAATGGTTCGAGACTTCAAAATGGGTCTGGAAGGCGCGCGCTTCAAGCCGTGGGAGATGCCGGTGACCCAGGAAGGTGGAATTCACATCGACGCGCCGCAACTGGTCAGTGTTCTTTCGTTCACGAGCGTGAAGGATTACGAAGACTACATTACGCGCCTTACACTGCTTCCGCGCCTGTTCGACCAGACCGCGGAGCAGATGCGCAAGGGCATGGCCGAAGGGTTGATGCCGCCAAAGATTCTGCTGGAAAAAGTTGTCACACAAGCAAACGGAATCGCCACAACACCTGCGGACCAAAGTCCATTCGTCCACCCGTTTGATAAATTTCCCGATGCTGTCTCTGAGGCCGATCGCAAACGGCTGCGCGAAGCAGGCTTGGCTGCGGTCAAAGACTCCGTGATTCCAGCCTACATAAAATTCACGGCATTTGTCCGCGACGAGTATGCGCCCAAAGGCAGAGTCGAACCCGGCGCGTGGTCTCTTCCGGATGGCGCTGCCTGGTATGCATTCCGCGTAAAAGAAAGCACCACAACGAATCTGTCACCCGAAGAAATCCACCAGCTCGGGCTGGAGCAGGTCAAAGAGATCGAAGCCCGTATGCTCGGGGTGGTGAATCAACTCGGCTACAAAGACGTGAACAGTTTCAAAGCGGCCGTCGATGCTGATCCAAAACTGCACGCACAATCCCGAGAACAGATTCTCGACTTGTATCGCAAATATGAAGATCAGATGTATGCGAAGCTGCCGCAAATGTTTGGACGTCTGCCCAAAGCTAAGCTGGAAGTGATGGCGGTCGAGGAGTTCCGCGAAAAAGAAGCGCCAGACGCCGCCTACATGGATGGCACTCCCGACGGTTCACGGCCCGGTCACATCATGGTGAATACCGGTGATTTCGCCAAGCGCACTTTGTTGGATCTCGAGACGACTGCGTATCACGAAGGCGTGCCCGGACATCACATGCAGATTTCTATTGCACAGGAATTGCCTGAACTCCCGCTCTTCCGCCAGCACGAAGACTATACGGCTTATACCGAAGGCTGGGCGCTCTACTCCGAGAGGCTGGGCAAAGAAGTCGGATTCTACCAGGATCCTTACAGCTACTATGGCCATCTGCAGGATGACATGCTGCGTGCGATTCGCCTGGTCGTCGATACCGGCTTCCACTACAAGCACTGGACGCGGCAACAGGTAGTCGATTATTTCCATGCGCACTCAACTATCGACGAAGTCTCGGTGCAGAGCGAAACCGACCGCTACATGGCGTGGCCGGCGCAAGCACTCGGGTACAAAATAGGGCAGCTGGAAATCCTGAAGCTCCGTCAGTACGCGAAGGACCAACTGGGCGACAAATTCGACATTCGTGGCTTCCACGATGAGGTTCTTTCCGGCGGCGCGATCCCGATGGATGTGTTGAGCACGCGCATACATGAATGGGTGGCGCAACAGAAGACGCAAGCGTCGCTGTCGAGTTCGAAGACGAGCCCAAATCAAAATCGCTAACCGTTTCATTGCGGAGTATCATGACTGGCTACGACGATGACGACGCCTGAACAAGAACGTACGGGCCCAGCCGGCGTGTACTCCGCCATGAGCGATGAAGAACTTAGTCAGGTCGCCGCAAGCGGCGCCGCATTGAGCGATACTGCCCAGCAAGCGCTTCAGGCAGAGGCTGCGAGGCGCGGCCTCAAACTAGCGATCGCGCCATCCCGATGCGAAGATGTCCTAGAGTTCAACGAAACGGTCATGCTGCGCCAGTTCCGCGATCTTCCCGAAGCTTTGCTGGCGAAGGGCAGTCTGGAGTCCGCTGGCATTCAGGCTTACTTAGTCGACGACAACATGATCCGCATGGATTGGTTCATCTCGAATCTTCTCGGCGGAATCAAGTTGAAGGTTCATCCCGAAGATGCTGAAGCGGCCAACGAGATTCTGAACCAGCCGATTCCCGAAATATTGGATTTCGAAGGAGTAGGAAACTTTGAGCAACCGAAATGTCCACGGTGCCAGTCGCTGGATATCAGCTTCGAAGAATTGAATAAGCCGATCGCCTATTTCTCGGCATACGCCGGCGTTCCCATTCCAGCCCACAAACAAGGTTGGACCTGCCATGCGTGCGGCAATGAATGGGAAGAACACGAACAGGAAGATCATGGGGATGTTCCGCAAGACCCTAACCGCACGATGTCCTAAGAGATTGTCTTCTACAGAAGATATAATCCTCGGCAATGCGGCAATTTTTTCGCATGCTGTTGTTGGCTCTCGTCCTGATGACAGTGGCGCTGATTTCGGCGCTCACCGCCATGCAACTCGCCATCCATGGACGCGAAGTGGCCATTCCAAAATTGGTGGGGTTGAGTCCCGTTGAAGCCGAGCGTGCGGGCGCGGCTTCAGGATTGCAAGTAGTGATTGAACGGCAGTTCTATAGCCCGGACATTCCCGAAGGAAAAATCATGACTCAGATGCCGCCGCCGGGAACCAAGGTACGACGAGGTTGGTCGGTGCGCGTGGCGCAAAGTCTCGGTCCCCAGCGAGTGGCGATTCCGAACGTAATTGGCGGGAGCGAGCGAGTCGCGGAGTTGAACATACGTCGCCGCGGGCTAAGCCTGGGTTCGGTCGCGCACATCAACTTGCCGAACGCGCCCCAAGACCAGGTCTTGTCGCAAAGCCCACCGGCAAATGCGAGCGGAGTGTCAGCGCCCAAGATCAGCCTGCTGATCAGCGATGGTCCCGAGCCACTGACCTATGTGATGCCGAACCTCACCGGTCAGCCACTCGGCAGCGCGACGCTTGCATTACAGGATGCCGGCGTCAAAGTCGGCAAAGTTACCGTGCTACAGCCACCGTCCGCATCACCGTCGCCCGGCGAGCCACAAGCCTCGCCCGCTGCGCCATCAGCAGTTTCTGAGCCAAACGCTGCGAGCATGATCGTGAACCAGACTCCAGCGCCAGGGCAAAAAATCACATCAGGCGCCGCGGTGAATTTCGAAGTGCGTTAATTCGCTGCCCTGCAAGCTTGCGCCATAATCCCGCCCTGTCATCCTCAGCGAAGCGAAGGACCTCATACTGAACAAATTCACAGAGCTGGTTGTCACGCCGTGTGGCAAGGCACTTATCAAACCAGTTCTAGGTTGTTCGCTACATTCAGATGGCTGCCATATCCTTTGGAAACTCATCCCGCTCAATCATCGCAGCGAAGAATCCATCGCAAGGGTGCACACCGGGAATCGTTCTTAGATACGGTCCGGCGAGAAGCGATGCAATATCGAGCCCAGAGGCAAGCTCGCCAGACTGCCGCAGTCGTTCCAATTCTCCCTTGCAATCGATGACTTTGAATTCAGTCGTGTCCGTGACGGCTGCTTCGACCACCGCCTCGTTTTCTTCACGCTCCAGCGAGCACGTGGAATAGACCAGCCGCCCGCCCACTGTAAGATGCGCAAGCGCGGACTTTAAGATGGCGATCTGCCGTGCCTGAAGGTCGCGCAGATCTTCAACCTTGAGTCGCCACTTTATCTCAGGATTACGCGCGAGAGTGCCGGTGCCCGAGCAAGGAACATCGGCGAGGATGCGATCGAACGCGCGCGTAAAAGGTAAATGACGCGCATCCGCAGCGATTATGGCGACGTTCGGCAAGCGATGGAGATTTTGCAGTAAGCGCGCACGGTGAGGATGCAGCTCGGTAGCAAACACTTTTGCGTTTGGGTTACGCCGGGCCAGCAACGCAGTCTTGCTGCCCGGAGCCGCACAGCAATCCAGAATTAGACTGGCAACGATCGTAGAATTAACGCTCACGTCGCCGCGACCGACCAGCACCGCGACCAGTTGCGACGCTTCATCCTGAATGGAGACGCGGTCCTCCCGATAGGGGAGGGTTCCGGTGATGTCGCCCGAAATCACACGGCGCGCCGCTGGCAGTAACCGGCCGGGCGCGAGCGAGACGCCCGCCGCCGCAAGCTCAGCCTCAGATCTGTCACTGTAAATGTGAATGGCCATGTCGGATACCTTCTGATCGTGCGCACAAATCTTTCTCGTGACTTCAATTCCATAGTGCTCGATCCAGCGTGCGACCAGCCATTCCGGATGAGCCGCATTTTGAGCCAGCGTAATCGCGTCAGTTGATTTAGCGATTTCGGCGAAGATGTCTTCAGCGCTGCCCGCAGCTGTTTTGCGGAGAACCGCGTTCACAAACGGTGCTGCTGACCGCTTGCGAGCCGCTTTGACAAGTTCCACGCTTTCAAAAATCGCCGCGCGATCCGGGACCCTGGAAAGAAACTGCAGTTGATACACACCGAGGCGGAGTGCAGTCAGAACCTCGCTATCTAGTCGATCAAGTTTTTGCGACGAAGCCGCGGCGAGCCGTCGATCGAGCAAAGATCGCCAGCGGAGAACTCCCATCACCAACTCGGTGGCGAGCCCGTGATCGCGCGAAGAAAGCTGCGCCAACTGACCGGAATGCAGCAATTCTGAAGCGTAGGAATCGTCGCGCTCCACTCGCAGAAGAATTTCAAAAGCCGCGGCACGAGCGGGAGAAACAGCCATGGGAGACTATTGTCCTAAACGGTCGCCGGACTTTGGCCGGTAGCCGTTAATGAATTCCTGTGCGGTCATTCGGCGTTTGCCCTCGAGTTGAATGTCGATCAACTCCAGCGTCGTATCAGCGTCATTGTTTTTGCCGCAGCCGACGAACAGGTGCGTTCCATCCACGGCGATTTCGCTGGGCGTCAAAGTGGAGTATTGCGCCGGCTGAGCACGATGCACCTGCAGTGTTTTCCCTCTAAAGACTGTGAACGCCCCGGGCCACGGCTGAAAACCGCGCAGACGATTGAACAAGTCGTAAGCTGTTCGAGCGAAGTCCATGCGGCCATCTTCTTTTTTCAGAATCGGCGCGAGCGTGGCGCGCGAATGATCTTGTGGGGTCGGACGAACGTTCCCGTTCTCGAGTCCGCGCAAAGTCTCAACCATCAGATCTGCGCCAATGGACGCCAGCTTTGGACCCAGCGTCTCCGACGTGTCTTCCAGCCCAATTGGGATTTCGCGCTGCAGGAGTATGTCGCCGGTATCAAGACCGGCATCGATGCGCATCGTAGTGACTCCGGTGACGGTTTCTCCACTGGCAATCGCCCACTGAATCGGCGCCGCTCCGCGATACTTTGGTAGCAGTGATGCATGCAGGTTCAAATTTCCAAGCCGCGGAAGATCAATCATCCACTGCGGAATGATGCGCCCATAACCGACAACGATGATCGCATCCGGCGCAATCGCAACCAGTTGATCACGAAATTCGGTGTTGTTCTTGATGGTCGCGGGTTGCAGAATGGCGATGCCCAGGCGAACCGCGGCATCTTTTACCGGAGAAACAGCCACTTCCATGCCGCGTCCGCGAGGCCGATCAGGTTGCGTTACTACCAGCGGAACCGAATGGCCGGCCTCGACCAGCTTCTCAAGTGTAGGGACAGCGAAATTAGGCGTGCCGCAGAAGACGAGCTTAAGAGGTGTTGGCATCGGAGGTAATTCAAATTACCAAATTACAAATTACCAAATCCCCTACCACTCTCCTGCCTTCACCAGCTTCTTGATTTTGCGCTTAATCAGGTCGCGCTTCAGCGCGCTGATATGCGAGATGTAGAGCTTGCCGTTCAAGTGATCGGTTTCATGAAGAAACGCCCGCGCCAGCAGCTCTTCTCCGGTATGCTCGAAAAATTTCCCGGTCAAATCCTGCGCGCGTACCGTCACAGTCCTGGCGCGCGTAACGTCTTCGCGAAATTCGGGAATGCTCAGGCAGCCTTCGCTATTGCGCTGGCGTCCTTCCTTGCCAACGATCACGGGATTGATGAGTACTAGCCTAGCACCCGGATCTTCTTTGAAAGTCACATCCACCACGGCAATTCGTTTTGAAATGCCAATCTGCGGAGCTGCCAGGCCCACGCCGCGAGCCGCATACATCGACTCAAACATATCTTCTGCAAGCTTCTTGAGCTCGTCGTCGAAGGAGGTGACTTCGACCGCGGGTTTCTCCAGCACCGGATCGCCAAATTTCACAATTGGATAAATCATTTTTCTGATTAGGAGTCTTCTTGTTAGCAGTCTCGAATCAATAGTTTTTCAGCTGTTCCAGGTACCCTTGAAAATTTCGTTTCGTTTCTCTCAAAGAATCGCCGCCGAATTTCTCGAGCGCGCACCGGGACAGCGTGAGCGCGACCATGGCTTCGGCTGCCACGCCGGCAGCGGGTACGACGCATACATCCGAACGTTCATATGCCGCCTTCACAGGTTCACGCGTTGTAAAGTCTACCGACTGCAGCGGACGCCGCAAAGTCGAAATCGGTTTCAGATAACCTCGCACACGAATCTCCTGTCCGTTCGAAACGCCGCCCTCGATGCCTCCAGCGTTGTTTCGTGTGCGCGTAAAGCCCGCAAATCCCGAGTCGTTCTGATAACCGATTTCATCATGCACCGCCGATCCCGGAGAATGCGCCGCCTGAATCGCGCTTCCAATTTCGACTGCCTTCACCGCTTGCAGCGACATCACCGCCGCAGCCAGCAGCGCGTCCAGTCGCTCGTCCCATTGCACATAACTGCCGAGACCCGGCGGAACGTGGTGCGCCACAACCTCGAACACGCCACCCACCGAATCGCCAGTGCGCAAAACTTTATCGACTTCTTCTTTCATGCGCTGCTCAGCATCGGCGTCGGCGCAGGAAAGCAGTACCTCATCCTTGCGCGACAATGGCTCGACTTGTTCCCACGCAATTTCACGATCCGCGATCGAAACCGCACCCACCGCAATCACATGACTCAAAACTTCTACGCCCAACTCGCGCAGCAGCAACTTGGCGAGCGCTCCAATTGCAACCCGTGCCGCCGATTCCCGCGCCGAAGCGCGCTCCAGAACATAACGCGCCTCCGCGAAATCGTACTTCAAAGCTCCCGCAAGATCGGCATGGCCTGGGCGTGGCGAAGCTACACGCTTATGCTTCTCCGGATCGCCCGTCTCCACCGGCAGCGCCTCTTTCCAATTCAGCCAGTCGCGATTTTCAAGCATTACCGCGATCGGTGAGCCGATCGTTTTGCCATGATGTATGCCCGAAAGAAAGTGCGCGCGGTCGGTTTCGATCTTCATGCGCCCACCGCGTCCAAAGCCCTGCTGCCGCCGCCATAACTCGCGGTCAACAAATTCCTGATCCACCGTCAACCCGGCTGGCAGCCCGGAAAGAAACGCAACCAGCGCCTCGCCATGCGATTCTCCGGAGGTGAAGTAGCGCAGCATGTAGAACAGGCATTGTAAATGATGAGGAAAAGTTCGGCTCTCCTTAAAGATTTAGCGCGATTTTAGGCAGAAGGAGGGCTCTGCGCAGGTTACAATTGGTCTTTGCTTATCGGCCATCGTTATTAGCCATCGCGCCCTTCGTCCCAGACGCGAGGATCATTGAATGCTGACAACTACGACAGGTCCATTTCATCCGGAAGCTGTTGAGCAGATTCGTTGCGTGATCGCCGACGATCACGAAATGCTGCGCTACGGTGTGCGCCGCTTGCTGCAAGACGATCCGGAATTCGCTGTTGTCGGCGAAGCCTGTGACGCCGCCGAGGCGCTCAAGTTGGTCCTGGAACACCGCCCCGACCTGGTTTTGCTCGATATCGGGATGCCCGGTATGTCATCGTTCGAAGCTGGATGCCTTATCCAGGAACACTGCAGCGGAACGCGCATCGTGTATCTCACCATGCATGAGGATCGGGAGTATGTGCAGCAAGCCCTGCGCTCCGGTGCGAGCGGTTACCTGTTGAAAGATACTCCTGCGCCACTTTTGCTGCGCGCTTTGCGCGAAGTGCATCGCGGCGAGCGATCTTTGAGTCCGCAGATCCAGACAACACTAAAAGACGACGCGACCCTGCGCAACCAGGCAGCACGCGTGCCGCTGCGGAGAAGCACTCTCACATTGCGCGAGCGCGAAGTGATGAAGTTGCTGGCTGAAGGCAATACGGTCAAGAAAGCGGCAACGGTTCTGGGAGTTAGCGCCAAGACCGTGGAGGCGCATAAGTTCAACTTGATGCGCAAACTCGACATTCACAACAAAGCCCAGCTGGTTACGGTCGCTATACAGAAGAAAATTCTTACAATGCCTGTCCCCATGGTGTAGCACGGCTATGGGGTAGCGCGGGTTGCCACAACGCTCGAGGCATCATTCTTAGTCTTATACCCCCGTTAGGGCTGCTGCCAGGCCGGCCAGATCGGGAACTTCGAGATCTGCCTGCTTCTCTGCGATAAGTGCCGTCGATGCTCGTACCGCGCCAATCCCAGGACGAGCCGACTTCCGATTCACCCACACCGTCGAAATTCCCAGCGACCGTGCCGGTACAACGTCGTGATACACACTCTGCCCGGTGTGGAGTAATTGCTCCGGAGAAATCGCAAGCGTGCGTAACGCCATTCGGAAATTGTTGAGCGAAGGCTTATAGCTCTTTGCCTGTTCCGCTGTGATCACGCCATCAAATTCCACCCGCAGATGTTTGCGCGTTTCCGCAAATAGCTCGTCGTCAATGTTTGAAATGATGGCGAGTTTGTAGCGCTTCCGAAGTTCGCGCAGCGCGGAAACCGTATCCGGAAAGGGCCGCCACGCAGCGACCGATTCGTGTAACGAGTGGATTTCCGCCGAAGTGGCTGCAAAATTCAGGCGCTTCGCAAACGCGCGCACCACCGATCGCAACACATCCCGATAGCTCTGGTAATCGCCATTCTCCGCCTCGGCTTCAAACTCCCCGTAGAGTTCAAGAATGGCGGCATCAGCGAGAGTCTGACCGTGATTGGCGAGTACAGCTCGCAGGACAGGCAGAATCCCAGACTCCCAATCGATCAGAGTGCCGTAGCAGTCAAAACTGACCGTACTGAAACGTGAAAAATTCATAGTCGGTCAGCCGGGTGACAAGGCCCAGCAAAATCAAAGTCTAATTAGTCGGATTCACCTGCAGCGAAGACTTGAGCTTAAAGCTAAGCGCCGACTCCGCCGGAAGAACGATATCTTTGTTGCCCGTATATGCGGCTCCAGCAGTGCCAGCGCCACCGCCGGCGAGCGCGCCAATCGCCGCGCCTTTTCCGCCACCAGCCAAACCGCCAACGATCGCGCCGAACGCCGTGCCGCCCCCGGCCATCACGGCAGTCCGCTTACCTTTGCCCTTCTCTTCGCGTCGGATCGCTGAGGTTGCAATCGACACATTGTTCCCGTTCAACGAAATCGAAGTCAGCCTGAGCTCGAGCACGGCCCCTCCCTTTAACTTGCCGAGAGGTTCCGCGTCGACAACGGTGCCGCGAACCGGCGTGCCCGCTGGCATCACAATATTCCCATCGACAGTAATGCCAGAAGTCAGGGTTGCACTGAACGAGTCGCCGGGCGAGCTGATCTTTGATCCCACCGCATTCCCCAGCCTTACGGTCAAAGTTGTGCCGGCAGGTATGACGACCGGCTGCGGCGGCGCAGGCACTGGTGCCACTGCCGGTGCTGCCGCTGTTGTTGGAGCGGGTGCTGGAGTCGCAGGGTTATTTGAAGAGTTCGTCGCATTTCCAGCATCGGTATTCGACGGCGTCGTATTTGCCGGGGCACCCATGTTGCTGGCGGAATTCGAGGCAGAGTTGGAGGTAGTATCGGCTGGTTTGTGCGAGCAGGCAACAAGCGCGAACAGCAGGAGAATCGAAAGTACACACAGCCCACGAGAACGCATAATGTTCTCCTCCGAATCAGAATTTGTTGAGGCCAAAAACTGTAATCGAAGCAGGCCCAAGTGTGCAAATGAGGAGTGCAAATACGGCAGACTAAAAAGAGGCACAGATCGAGGCTCGGGCACAGGCTAGACGCTAGGCTTTTTGTTCGCTGAACAGATCCATGTCAATCGCCGGCGAAGAAGTTGCACTCTCCGTTGCCACAGGCGCCGAAGCGCTGGAATCCCCCCCATCGTTCGCGTTGTTTCGTGCAACCGGTGTCTTCTCGCCCTGCATGAATTTTCTCGAATCCAGCAGCGGACGTCCCAGCGAAGCGTTATAGCTGGTCCACGGTCCTTCGAGTTCAGACTCACGCTCAAAGTGAGCCCGCATTGCCTCCATCTTCGAATCCAGATCGTCGAGGTAGTGCAGCATGAGCGCTTCGGGGAACATCGGCAACTTGGGCGACCCGAAATCATACTGCCCATGATGGCTGATGATCATATGTTCGAGCAGGGTTTTCAGTTCTTGCGGAAATCCCGGCAGCTTTGCCAGCTTAGCCTGAAGTAGCTCCAGTTCGATAATCATGTGTCCCAGCAATTGACCGCGCGTGGTGTATGAAAACGCTCGGTTGTAAGTCAGTTCCTGAATCTTGCCGATGTCATGCAGAAACGCACCCGTCAGCAGCAGGTCGCGATTGACTTGCGGATAGTTCCGGCTCATCAGATCACAGGAGCGAAACAACGACACAACATGATCGAGCAGTCCGCCAATGTAAGCATGGTGAAGCGTCTTGGCTGCGGGAGCGTTGCGATAGCGCTCCGCGATCTCCGTGTCAGCCATGAACAGTTCCACCAGCGATTTCAGATGCGGATTCTGGAAGGTGGCCACAACCTCCGTCAGCGTTCTCCAGAGTTCGCCGATATCCTTGGTCGTCTTGGGTAGGTAATCGGTGAAGTCAATATCGACTTCTTCCATGCGCCGCAGCTTGTGAATCGTAAGCTGGAAACGATTCTTGTATTTATTAATGAGCCCCTTAACCTTGAGAAAATCATCCTGCTCGAAAACGGCGATAAATTCATCGACGTTGTCCCACATCTTGGCTTCGACCTGGCCGGTGCGATCCGCCAGCACCAACGCCAGATAGGGGTCGCCATTCTTCTTGGCCTTCACCTGCTTCGACGCCACCACGAAGCTGGAGGTGATGATCTTATTTTCCTGCTGGGAACACTCCGAGATGAAGAACTCTTTCATGAGACTCCGCGAAATGGGCTTCCGCGCGTGAATGCACGCGCTAGCTAACCCGGGCCGCCTGCTGCGAACTACATCCAAGCTTAATCTAAAACACGCCTAGCTTCTTCTTTTTCAATTTCTTTGCGCCGGCATCCTTGTCCGCAGTCTCGACTGGCTTGGTTTGCTTTGAACTGGCTCCCGTGTCGACATAGCCCGTCTTGATATCGATGTAGGCTTCCTCGCGCAGCGTGGTGAGGAAGGCGCGCAGCGCGGGCTGTAGTTTTTGCATGTACAACGCATCCTGAATGCGTGGCTCAACTTCCTTAAAGGGGGGAATACCCGCGGTCTGATGTTCGGTCGTCTGCAGGATCACATAACCCTGTTTCGTCCGAATTACGTCCGTGACATCCCCGGCCTTTAGCGCGAAGACTTTATCTTCCAGTTCTTTCGACAGTGTGCCACGCTTGAAATAACTGAGGTCTCCGCCATCTTTCGCCGAAGGACCGTCCGAATACTTTTTGGCCAGATCCGCAAATTTTGCGCCCTTGTGAAGTTGGTCGAGCAGGCTATCCGCTGTGGCCTTGGCGGCCTCCAACTCTGCCTGAGCTTCCGCTTCGGATGGTGGTACGGGTTTGCCGTCTGCGCCGATGGCCGGCTTGGTTGTCGCTTTAGGCGCGATCAGAAGTTCACTCAGGCGAACCTGCTCGGGCTGCTCCATCTCCGCGCTGTGCTCATCATAGAACTTCTTCTCCTCCTCCTTGTTCATGGAGAGTTTCTGACCAACTTCCTGCCCAATCACCTTCTGCGTGATGATCTGGTTGCGCATGTTTTGTTTGAAGTCTTCGTACGAAGCTCCCTGCGCCTCCGCCGCTTTCTCCAACTCCTCCATGCTTCCGAGGTTCATCTGCTTGCGCATTTCATCCAGACGCTTGACTAGTTCCGTGTCCCCGGTAATGCCCAGATCCTTGCCTTTTTGCAGCAGGAGCTGCTGGTCAATCAAATCGCGCAGAACATCCTTTTCCTTCTCGGCAAACTCGCGATCGGCGTTAGCCGGATTCTGTTGCTGAATATCCTGCTTAACCTGATCGCGGCTGCGGATGTATTCCGTGCGCGAGATGATTTCGTTGTTCACACGCGCGACAATCTCTTCGATCACGGTATCGGCCGGCGAAAGAGCCGGAAGCAGCAGCGCGTATCCAACCGCCAACAGCATGGGGAGTGAGGTCTTCTTCATAGGGCTCTCTTGCAACCTGGGGTACACCCGGGGAGAATTTGTGTTCTTATTTTACGCCGCAAGCAGCTTGCAGGCCAAATTGAAGCCAAAATAGAACATCGAGTGGCGAGCGGGTCGGCTTGAATCGCGATTCACGAATCAAGATTCACAGACGATATTGTTCGTCGCTGACGTGCTCCATCCAATCGACGACCTTGCCGTCTAAACGCTCCTGAATTGCAATATGAGTCATGGCCGTCGTCGGAGTGGCACCGTGCCAATGTTTCTCTCCCGGCGCGAACCAGACCACATCGCCGGGATGAATCTCCTCTATCGCACCGCCTTGCCGCTGAGCCCAGCCGCAGCCGGCCGTGACAATCAAGGTTTGCCCGAGCGGATGCGTATGCCACGCGGTTCGCGCTCCTGGCTCGAATGTGACGCTCGCACCTGCGACCAGCGCCGGATCGGGCGCTTGAAAAAGTGGGTCGATACGTACGGTACCAGTAAACCAATCTGCGGGACCTTTGCCCGAAGGTTGCGAGCCGACGCGTTTTATCTCCATGCCGACATTCTAATCGTTTGGATGAATAGAGAATTTCAGACTGACCCGCTAGATCGAGTGGCTGGCTAATTTCCGCGCGTGAGCGTGAGCGCCGTCACGTCGTTGTGCTTCGGAGCCATATGCATAAAGTCCTGCACGTTTTTTAGGATGCGCTGCGAGAGATCTTTGGCGGAAGACGCTCCCGTCTGCAAGACGTTCCTGACTCCGTCGAGTCCAAATTCCGCGTTCTTCGATTCCGCCTCGACCACGCCCCGTGAGACGACCGCCAGAGAGCCCTTAGGTCCCAGGCCGACAATGCGTGCATCGGTCGGCGCCAGCGAAAATAATCCAAGCGGCAGGCCGGTCGCCGGCAATTCAACCACGCTAGTGTCGTCGCGCAACAAACCCGGTGTGTGGCCGGCATTGACATAGCAGACCGTACCCAGTTCCTCGTTATAGCAGCCCGCGAATGCCGGACAACTCCGCACGCCTCCAGCAGCGCGCATGATCTCAAGATTCAGACGGCGCGAAAGTTCGATCATTGCTTCCGATTCGTTAAGTTCAGGAGCAGCAAAGATTTGTTCGGCGGACGTGCGAAAACAAGCCTGGGCGGCTTGGAGCACCGGGCCGCTGGTTTCACGCTTGCCAGCCAGGTCGAGCAGCCCGAAAAGGAACCGCTGCGGGCCCACCCGTAGGAATTCGTGGAAATCGCCGCCAGCGGGCGAAGAAAAATAAGCAACCGCCAAGTCAGCGCCCTGCAGTGCAGGGATATCTCCATGGACAATCTCCGGAGCCTTTTCAACCGTCGAGCCAAACCCGAGTTTTGACAGGAACCCAGCCATGAGGGGCGAAATCTAACACAAAGCTATCCTCTAGGCAATGAGCGGAAAGTGGGGGCGAAAACTGCGAAAACCAGAGCCCGGTTGGGGTTTCTTCGAGGTCAATCTAAATTGCTACAAGGCTGAGAATAGAATAGCTATAAGACGTAGTTTATTGCCCGTATTTCTCTTTAAGCGAACGCCCCATCTCATCCTGAAACTGACGATAGTCGGCATGCATAGTGGCGCGTAAAGCAGCTTCAGTAGAACTCCCCTGCGACAGCATTTCAAGGATACGCGCAATTTCCGTCATCCCGTAAGCGTCGCGCACGTATTCCGCGGCGGCGAGAGATTCGGCATAGGCCGTAGTTGCCTCGGGGGCGGAAAAGCTCATGAAACTGCCTTCGAGCATGTTGAAGGGGATTTCATTTCCGGCCGCGAACAACTGTGCCAGTGGATGTCCGTTCGACACGGATGACTTGCCCTCTTCCAGTTGTGCGATGCCCTCATTCAGCCAGGTAGGGCAGCGGTTACCCGACATCTGCGAAACGAACGAGTGTGTCAGCTCATGTTTTAAAACCCGAGCAAGCTCAGGCGTAACGCCATGGACGCCGCTAATCGGAATGCGCAGCTTGCCATCATTGATCGCGCCGGTCCATGAAGGCGCGCGTGTCACGTCAAAGAACGCCTGCTGTGTGTACAGCGTGACTGCAATATTGTTGTGGGGCGAGTAACCGAGATCGCGCACCAGATCGTCATATTCGGAGTCGAGCGTCGCGAGTAGGTCGCGGCGGAAGTTCTCAGAGGTATCTTTTCCTTCAAAGTGAAGGTTAAAGTGGCTGCTTTCCCGCTGTGAAAAGTCGGATTCAGCGCTCGATTCTCGCTCAGCACGAGCCAGATACTGGCTGACGGTGGCGTCAGGACGCAGGGCCAGCGACTTCTTCCAGGAGTGGATCGCATCGGGCGTATGATCGCTGGCGAATTGAACAAAACCCAGCATGGCAATGGCATCCGCAGAGTCGGGAGCGACACTGGCGGCATGTTGCGCGTAGGGCAGAGCTTCCGAGGCTTGGCCAGTGCGCATCAAAGTAGCAGCGTAGTAAATCAACAAAGTGGCGTTATCCGGTTGGAAACGAAGGGCGGACTCGTAATAGCGCTTGGCTTGCGGGAAGTTGCCATGATCGGATTCATGCTTGCCGGCGAGAAAATATGCTGTTGCGGCGCGCTCGAAATTACCAGTTTGTGCCAGACTGGCGAGCGCGTCGGCGTCGACTTTGCCGTCGTGGATCACTTTTTCAGCAATATCGGCTTCATGGTCGAACGAGGGCGTGAGCGGTGTTATGTCAGGGACGCTGCCATTATTAGATCCTCCGCTATGAACCGGAGCGACGCCGCCACTATCGATGTGGTCGACCGAAGACTTCGGGATAGCGTAAGTATCTTCGCCAAGGTCATACTCGATGTGGTCTTTGGTTTGGCGCACCTCGTCGGCCCAGATGGTGCGTCCATTCTTAAGATGGATGACGTCGGCGGTCGCTGGAAGCGCCGGCAGAAGCACTAGAATGAGGACGAAGACACGCACTCGGCTGATTTTAACAACCGCGCGGAGGAGTCGTAAGGTGACCAAGGTGCTGCAACTCGGGTGGCGCATATCCGGATTTGCAGGGATCTTGGCTGCCACGGCTTGGGCTCAAACTCCGGCGCCAAATGCTAGCTGTCCCCGAACTACCAGTTCCCTCTACGCCCGGATTCGTTCCGTAGAACTCGATCCCCAACGCGTCTACCGCATTCGCGACGCCTCCATTGACCGGCCAAATCTCCACCTCGATTTTGAAGACGGCACGCTGGCATTTACCGAAGATATTTGTGGGCGCATTACCGGCGCGTTCTTCGAGGGCGACGGCGAGGTCCGGCTGCGCCCGCCCAACCGTGAGGAGCGCGGATCGATGGCGTTATTCACCGGGATGGCGATTCTCGAAGAACAGTTCACTTCAGCCTATCTGCGCTTTAACGACGACACGGCGGCGGCCTTGCAGCCGTTTCTTTCGCCGGCGCCCGAAGCTGCAGAATTTATAAAGGAATGGGGCGACACCACCCATAGCCTGGCCGAGTTTGACTCCCTGCGCCTGTTGCTCGACTTCAGTCATTTTCTTCCCGCGCCCGCTGGAAACGCTCCGGTGCAGAAATTTCCACCTCTCCTGCACGCCCATCTGCTCGGCAAGAAGTTGGGTGAATTTGAAGTGTTCTGGGACGCAGCAGCCCCAGAACCATTGTCGGCGGCGCAACCACGTGTGAAAGACGACACCCTCTTTTTCGACATCTGGACTTCATTTGCTCCCATTGTCAGCGCATCGTCGAATCCAGCCTCGAATCCGCCGTCCAATTCATTGTTAGGCGATGCCTCGATAACTGATTTCAGAATTCGAGCTACAGTACAGCCTCCAACCAGGTTGCAAGCGTCGACGGAGGTGAAGGTTCGAATTCGCACTGGAGGTGAAAGGGCGCTGCTATTCGAGTTGTCGCGTTATCTGAAGATTAGTGCAGTGGAAATCGACGGGCGGCCGATAGATTTCATTCAGAATCCGGCAATTGAAGGAACGCAGTTGCAGCGCAGAGGGAATGATATGGTCGCGGTGGTATTTCCGTCTCCTCTCGCCGCTGGGCAGGAACTAAACCTGACCTTCAACTATGCGGGCGAGGTTTTGTCCGAGGCAGGGAACGGACTGCTATACGTAGGTGAGCGTGGCACTTGGTATCCCAATTTCGGTCTGAGTCCGGCGCAGTTCGACATGGAATTCCACTATTCAGCAGGTTGGACGCTCCTAGCAACGGGAAAACAGGTTTTGCGTGGCACGGAAGTAGCCATGAACGATGACTCTGCCGCGGAGAAAGTCTCGAGATGGACGTCAGAGCGCCCGATTCCGGTGGCCGGCTTCAACCTGGGCAAATACGTTCGGGCCGAGGCCAAATCAGGCAACATTCTGGTCGAGGCCTACGGCACCAGGGGAGTGGAGAAAACTTTTCCCAAAGGGCAACCGCAGGTGATCGAGCAGCCGACATTTTCAGGCGTTCATCCCCGGCTCACGCAACCGATGGTGCTGGCTCCACCGCCACCATCACCCGCACGCGATGTACAGGCCGTGGCGGACAAAGCGGCGAAGGCCATCACAACATTCTCACAGTGGTTCGGCCCGTATCCCTACTCTTCACTGGAACTGACGCAGATGCCAGGGAATCTGAGCCAAGGCTGGCCCGGGCTAGTATTCCTCTCTAGCTATGCATTTCTCAGTCCGCAGGAACAGACCGATCTTCACCTCGACCGGGTGAATCGCGACATTGACAGCCAGGTATTGGTGCATGAGACGGCGCACCAGTGGTGGGGCGACCTCGTGCTCTGCCAGAGTTATCGTGATCAGTGGATCTCGGAAGGCCTGGCGGACTATTCCTCTCTGCTGACGTTGGAGAAACAGAGTCCAGTGCAATTTCGGCAAGTTCTGGAAAAGTACCGTCGCGATCTTCTCAGCAAGAACAAAGACGGCGAGTTTGTGCGCGATGCCGGACCGGTGACACTCGGGCCACGCCTGGAATCGTCGCATTTTCCCAACGGATACGAAGCCATCGGCTACGAAAGAGGCGCGTGGTTATTTCACATGCTGCGCTCCATGCTTCGCGATTCCGAAGCGGCCTCCCATTCCCAGAAACGACGGACAAATCCAGCGAATCCGGACGAGCCCTTCTTCCGCGCCCTACGCAAAGCTCGAGAGCGTTATGCGGGAAAGACCATGACCACACAGCAATTGCTGCAAGTCTTCGAAGAGGAGCTGCCGCGCCCACTTTGGTACGAGAAACGTCCCAAGTTGGACTGGTTCCTGACAGGCTGGATCGAAGGCACAGCAATTCCAGAGCTGGAAACGCGCGATACTCATATCGCCGAGAAAGCTGGAGTGACCACAGTCACAGGCGTGATCGTACAAAAGGACGCACCCGACGATCTCGTCACTGCCATTCCGGTATATGCAACGACCGCAACTAACGCACAGGTTTTTCTAGGCGAGGTGCTGGCGGATGGCCCGGAGACAACCTTCCGTCTGATCGCTCCGAGTGACGCCCACAAGATTGTGCTGGATCCAAACCAAACGATTCTGAGAGTGTTGAAGTAAGCATCGAGTCCGTTCCGAGCAAGCAGAGATCTTCGTGCAGCACGCGCTGCCTTTGCAAACCCGCAAGGCCACGTGATTGCTAAAAGAAGAGTCATCACCACTGAATCGGAGTGAAGGTCATGACTCTTCAACCTCATATATTCGTGAACAATGCATCCGCGAACGGATCGCCCGTGAACAGTTCGCCTGCAAACGATCCGCCTCGCCAACGCATAATTCTTCTGGTTGAGGACGAACCTTTCGTACGAGAAGCAACCTGCGGCATTCTGAAAAGTGCAGGCTTCGAAGTTCTGCCTGCCAAAGATGCTGGGGATGCGATGAAGATCTACCAAGAGTGCCAGCGCCGCATCGATCTGGTAATGACCGATATGGTGCTGCCAGGCCTGTCAGGAGAACAACTCGGACAGCATCTTCGTAAGCTTTCACCTGAGATCGTGGTTCTTGTGACATCCGGCTACAACAATCCTGAGTTCGAGGCGGAAGTCCCCGAAACACACACCTACTTTCTGGCCAAACCCTATTCCAAGCGAATGCTGGTCGACAAAATTGAAACGATTCTTGGCGCTTTTCCGCTGGCGCAAGCAACGCAAGCCGGCTAACAGTATGTTAGGGCGGGCACTCTCGCCCGCCGCCTCGGACCATGTCGCCGCTCTTGCTCTTGAACTTGCTTTTGATCCCCGCACGTCACACAACACCACCAAACAACCTTTGCCCGCCAACGACCTTCCGCGACGTTTATAATCCTCGTTCCTCAAGTTCAGCTCCTAATGAGCAAGGAGGATGGAGCACGGATGAAACTCGAAGGGCGCGTAGCGCTAGTTACAGGAGGATCGCAAGGCATCGGCCACGCCTGCGCTCTGGATCTGGCGCGGGAAGGCGCGAAAGTTGCGGTAGCCGCGCGAAATCGCGAAAAGCTCGACGAACTTGTCGCGCAGATCACAGCCGCAGGAGGCACTGCCGCGGCTTTCATCATGGACGTAGCCGACGAAGAACAAATAAAAGCCGGCGTCAAAGCCGCGATTGCGCACTTCGGCAAGATCGACATCCTGATCAATAACGCGGGCATCACCCGCGACCAACTCGTCATGCGCATGAAGCGCGCTGATTGGGATTCGGTCCTTAACACAAATCTGACCTCCGCGTATTTGTGCATCCAGCAGGTAATCGGATCGATGCTCAAGCAGCGCTGGGGACGGATCATCAACATCACCAGCGTCTTCGGACAGATGGGCCAAGCCGGCCAAGCCAACTACGCCGCATCCAAAGCCGGATTGATTGGCCTGACCATGGCCATGGCCCGTGAGGTGGCGTCGCGCAATATCACCTGCAACGCGGTAGCTCCAGGATTTATCGAAACCAGTATGACCGCCGCGCTAAGCGAGGAATTCAAGCAGGCTGCTGTGAAACAGATTCCCCTAGGCCGAGTAGGCTCACCAGAAGATGTAGCCGCAGCCGTTCGTTTTCTAGCCTCCGAAGAAGCGGCTTACATCACCGGCCACGTGCTAAACGTAAACGGTGGCCTGCTAATGGGCTAGTGTGGGGCGGCCGCCCTCGCCGTCGCTCTTAAAGTCGATCTTGATCTTGAGATCTCCGAATATCTGCCATGAAGAAAAATGTCTGGAGAGCGGTAATCGAAGTAGGATTTATCGTCTTCCTGTTTTATTCCAATCTTTTGATGGGGGAATTTGAACGCTCAGGCATGGGACTGAAGCGGGGCATCGCCTGGGCCATCGAAGATGTTTTTACCGCGGCCAATTTCGGCATTGCCATGATCGCCGGGCTCCTCGGCTATATCCTCTTTGAATTTCTTCGGAAGAAGTTCTAGGCAAATGTCGATCTGGTTCCGAAACCGCGGGCTACTGCTGGCTTTCAATCCGGAGTCCAGCCCAGATAATCCCCATGCCCCTCAAACACCGAAGACATTTTTGTCAGGCGGAACAGGTCCTGCAGGCGTGAGTTCAGATTGATAAGTTTCAGCCCGCAACGCTGCCGCCTGGCGGACAAGTAGATTGCGATAATCGCACCCAGCCCCGAACTATCCATGTAGCTGACGTCCGTCAAATCCAACACGATGCATTTCGTCTCTGGCATCAGACTGCGGATCGTCGTTTGCAGCTCGGCGGAACTGTAAGAGGTGATCTTGCCAGTGCAACGGACAATGATCTCCTCCGGATTCCGTGTCGTTTCAAAACTCAACTCCGGAGGCGAAACAGGATTCGAAGCCATGCGCGGCCCTCCTAGGGAAGCATAAGTCAAAATCGGATTTCCAAGCGCCCGCCAGACGGCTGTAAGCCTTTAGGCCAGCGACCAGCCAGAACGCCATAAGATACTCCCAGCGCGAGTAAAGTCAAGCCAGATTGTTGATGGGTTAACTAGACTTTGCATCCATCAAAATTCCGAAAAACCTCCCATCCGCCAACCGATGCAAATTGCCAGTCGGGCTACTCGGATGACGTTTTATGTAGCGGCAACTTTCCCGTCCGTATGTAAGTATCCTGAAACACCGTTGTGCAGATGCTATCTTCGCCCACGGCATACATATAGGTGGTGGTTCCTAAAAACGAATTCGTATCGACAAAAGTAAACGTCGTGGAAAACGTCGCGGTTTCTGATCCACTTTCAGGGAAACGGTGTCCGCGATATTCGCCAGACCAAGTGTCGACTCCAGCCGCAGGAGTAACCGGAAAGTCCAATTCTTGTATGAAGTTTCCTCTCGAACCGTTAATGGAATGCCGCTCCACCGCGCCCGTTTTTCCCGGTCCAGGATAATAGAAATAACTGGCCAGGTAATCCCCCGGAGCAGCCCCGCACGTTCCGCCATTAGTTGCCGTCGCCGAAACCACATAACTCGACACAGCGTAGATCCCAACTCCCGGGCCCGTTGCCCCAACTGCACACCGCGGAGCAGCAAGCGCCGCAACCAAAACAACTCCCGCAAGAAATCTAACTGAAATGCGCTTAAGCATGGCTCCTCCATTCAAAATGGACAATCTGGGACTTGTCGGTTTTGGAGTTTACTGCGGTAAGGTGGGTCCGTCAATCCAGTGTAGGGCGCACATTCTTGTCCGCCGGCATGCCAGTACAAATGTTCCACCTAGAACATTTGTACATAAATCCGGAATCTGGCGCTGAACCTAGCGGAGATTGTGAACGATCAGAATCATGCCCGGACGCAGGGTCGCGACATCGCGATTGTCGTGCTTCAGCGCGGTCACAGTGGTGTTGTAGGAGTTGGCGATCGAGTACAGGGTTTCTCCCGGCTTGACCTTGTGATGGGTCACAGGGGGCTTGCTGGCCGCGGCGGTTTGGGTTCCTGCGGGATGGTTGGATTTGCTGGAATGCCGTGTGGCTAGCTGAGTTTCAGCTGTACTGCGCGTAACCGGCAGGTGGAGATACAGAACTTTTCTTCCCGCTAAACTGTCACCTTTAATGCGGTTCCAGCTGCGAAGCATCTTGGCGGAGACGCCAAAATTTTCCGCCACCGACTCCACCGTATCGCCCTTGCGAATTTTGTAATGCGTGGTGGCGCGGGCGTAAGTGCTGGTATCCGCCTGCTTTCCAGGTGCAATCGGAATAATCAGACGAGTCTCGGGAGTAATCGCACTCAGGTTAAGCCCGTCGTTGCTGCGCCGCTCGCTGAGGTCATTCGCCTCGGCGATGGCCAGCGGACTGGTGTGATAGGTGCGCGCGATCGAAGCCAGAGTTTCTCCAGCTTGTACCTTGTGATAGCGCCACCACACGCGCTTATCGGCCGGAATCGACGCAACCGCCGTTTCAAATTTGTCGGCCGTCCCAGCCGGCAGGTGGAGCTCGAACCCCGAATCTTTTGGCGTAGTCATGCGCAGAAGACTTGGGTTCAGGTCCGACAAGTCTTCAGCCGTAGCATCGACGCACTCGGCGGCTAACCGAAGATCGATGGGGTAGTCGATCTTTACCGTGTCATAAGGAATGGGCTTGTCTTTAATGACTGACTCCAGCCCATATTGTGTAGGATTCTTGGCCATGATGGTGACGGCCACGATGATAGGAACGTAGTTCCGAGTCTCCTTCGGCAACACGTTGCGGCGGTAGAGTTCCCAGAAATCAGCATATCCTGTGCGCTTAACGGCGCTCTGGACGGTGCCGGGGCCGGAGTTGTAGGCGGCCATAGCCAGGTACCAGTCTCCGAACTCGTTGTAGAGATCTTTCAAATGATGCGCGGCGGCGCGGGTGGCTTTTTCGGGATCCTGACGATCATCGACCCACCAGCTGCGTTCCAGTCCATAGCCTTTGGCGCGGCTGCCCATGAATTGCCACATGCCGCGGGCTCCAGCTCTCGAAACCGCCAGAGGATGAAACCCGGATTCGGCCTGAGCGAGATAGATGAGCTCCTGAGGAACTCCCTGCTCCCGTAGAACGCGGTGAATCATGTCTTCGTAACGGCCGGAGCGAGCCAGCGCGTGTTCGAGCGTCCCGCGTCCGCGGTTGGAAAAATAATTGATGTAGCCGGCGACCTGATCGGTCATCACCAGCGGCAAATCAGAGTGTGTATTCTTCAGCTCAGCTTCGGCCTTGGCTTTAACATTTTGATCGACGGCAGGCGTTAGTTCGTTGGCTTCGTCGATCGGCGCCGGCTCAGACTTCTGTTCGGCGAATCCGTCGCCTTGCTGCAGGGCGGCAACTTCAAGGCCGTTGATGCCGTCAAGGATGTGGTCCAGTTCCTGTTCCAGACGGTCGTCCGATTTCAGGTCGAATCCGCTGCCCAGGAGCTGGTTAAAGGCGGAGTCAAAATTCTGCTTGGCAGCTTCGAGATGTCCGGCCTGGTAGTTATCCTGGCCAGCCTGGTACTCCTTTTCGACGCGGGCGATCAGATCGGCCACGGGATCGACGGCGAGCGCCTGCGGAACCTGCGGCTTCGACTGAGGTTCGGAGGCTGCAGCTGCGTTCGATTTCGGCGGATGCTGATCAGGCGGATTGCTGGAAGCTACCAGTGCCGGCGCCTGCGCTTGAGACGGCGGCAGAAAGGACGATTTCTGAGCGGTCTGACAACCGATGGTGGCGGCTAAAGTCGCCGTTAATGCCAATGTCGATCCAAAAGCCGATCTAAATGTCGATCCAACCGAGAACAAGCCCGCTCGAGTTTTGGAAGAAAACCCCATATTTTCAGAAACTTACTGAAATCGCTCCTTGGGTCCAGCTGAAGCCCAACCGAATGCTTATCTGATATTGAGATGGTACTATCGCAAAATTCGTTGGGTCAACGCCACGTAAGACACCTTGACCCCGTTACCTTGGGAACTGGCTGGGCATGTTACCCCAGCCTGCCAGATAATGGCAACCGAGTCTTTAGACGTTCCGGATCATCGAAGGTGAATACGAGGACGAATATGAAAGCGATCCAGATCAAGCAAACGGGCGGCCCGGAAGTGATGGAATTAGTAGACTTACCGGCCCCACAGCCGAAATCGAACGAAGTGGTGGTGAAGATCAAGGCGGCGGGAGTCAATTTTATTGACGTCTATAACCGCGAAGGTCGGTACAAGGCTCCCCTGCCGCTGGTTTTGGGACAAGAAGGAGCGGGGGTGGTGCTGGCGGTCGGCTCCGACGTCCACGACTTCGCCGTCGGGGAGCCGGTCGCTTACACCTCAGTGCTTGGGAGCTATGCCGAGTACGCTGCAGTCCCCGCAGACCGGGTGGTGAAGATTCCGTCGGGCGTCTCGGAGCGCGACGCCGCAGCCGTCATGTTGCAGGGGATAACGGCGCAGTACCTGGCTTATGACGCGCATCCCTTGAAAAAAGGTGAGACGGCGCTGATTCATGCGGCAGCCGGTGGAGTCGGGCTACTGCTGGTGCAGATGGCGCACGACCTTGGAGTGCACGTAATCGCGACCGTTTCGACAGAAGAAAAAGCAGCACTGGCCCGTGAGGCGGGAGCGGATGACGTCATCCTTTATACCCAGACCGATTTTGAAGTGGAAACGAAACGGCTAACCGGCGGTAAAGGCGTCGACGTGGTCTATGACTCCGTGGGCAAGACGACATTTGAAAAAGGACTGAATCTGCTGCGCCCATGTGGGATGATGGTGCTCTTTGGCGGATCGAGTGGAGCGGTCGCGCCGATCGATCCATTGGTACTGACGCAGAAAGGGTCGCTCTTTTTGACGCGGCCATCGCTAGGGAATTACATTGCGACCTCGCAGGAATTGCATGCCCGTGCCGCTGTCGTCTTCGGTATGATTCGCGACGGCAAACTCAAGTTACGGATTGAACATGTGTATCCGCTAGCCGAAGCGCAGCAGGCACACCGCGATCTCGAAGCCCGGAAGACTACGGGAAAGTTGCTGCTGGTTCCTTGAGCGCAATGGGATGACGGCCAGGCAGAATTCTGGTCCGCATCCACTTGGCGGAGCATCGAACCGCGTAGACTGCATGTAGATAAATCGCGGACTGTATCGGGACCAGTGAAGAAGGGAATCTAGATTTCCCAGGAGGCGTTTGTGAACCAACTACAACATAAATTCGCTTTGATGGCCTGCCTGATCTCGGCCGCGCTCGGCAGCTTTGCCATTGCCCAACCGGCTCCGAACCCGGGCGGCATTCCCGTGCACATGATTGTCACGGTCGAACCCAAGAAAGGCTCCGAGGTGCCAGCCGTGAATCGTGAGGACGTGATGGTGTTCGAAAGAAAGAACCGCGATCAGGTCACCAGCTGGATCCCCGCCCAAGGAAACAATGCTGGGCTGGAATTCTTTGTCCTGATTGATGATGCCGCCAGTTCCGCACTCGACACGCAGCTAGTCGACATCAAAAAATTCATCGTCTCAATGCCGCCAACCGCCCAGGTCGGTGTCGCCTACATGCAAAATGGTATCGCTCGCATCGAGCAAAACCTGACCACCGACCACGATCTTGCCGCAAAAGCTGTTCGCCTTCCATTAGGTTATTTCGGAGCAAATGGCAGCCCATACTTCTCTCTTAGCGACCTTGCGAAGCGCTGGCAGCCGAACGCTAATCGTCACGAAGTCCTCATGATCAGCAATGGGTCCGATCCCTACTACGGATCCGGCGATACCGACGATCCTTATCTGTCAGCCGCGATCGACGATTGTCAGCGCGCCGGCATTCCCGTCTCTGCCATCTATGCTCCCGGCGCCGGCCACTTCGGACACAGTTACTGGCTAAATTACTGGGGTCAGATTTACCTCTCGAAGCTGACAGAAGAAACCGGAGGCGAAGGCTATTACATCGGATTCATTGGCGCGGCTCCGGATTTCTCACCCTATCTAAAAGACGCAGTGGAGCGCCTGAATCATCAGTACCTGCTAACGTTTCTAGCGCAGCCGCCAAAGAAGTCGGGCTTACAGCAGGTAAAGTTGAGGACCGAACTGCACAACGTCGACCTCGTATCAGCAGACGCGGTTTACGTTCCCGCGCAAGAATGATGTCACTAACAAAATGACATGCCGTGACTGTGTTTCTAGAAAGCAATCGCTGCCTGATTCCTCCGGGCATGCGGAAAAGCACGATTCTGCGCTTGACTTTGGGTGGCGCAGCGGTTTACCGCTGCGATAAGTAGCTCGTTTCATTGACGGCTTCAGCCGCTGAGGGTCAGACGGACGCAACTTCTACGATATGGCTACAGTGCGGGCTTGCGAGAGTAATTCTTCAGATACGCAGGAAACTCTTGCGCGCAACGCTCGTCGCGGATGGCTGCACCGACCGTAATGTCCAGCGGAATGACTCCGGCCCACGTCGGGAAGGAATAATCTTCCTCATCGTCAATCGGCGGTCCGACACGGACTTTGGCAGAAAATTCGGTGATTGGAAGTCGGAGAACCGAAGTTGCTTTGAGTTCCTTCTCATTGGGCTGGCGCGAATCGTCCCAGCGATGCGGGATAATCTGCTCGCTCAACATACGCAGCGCTGCAAGTTTTTCTGCCGGATCGTCGACCAACGTTGCCGTTCCCAGAATCACGACGGAGCGGTAGTTCATCGAATGATTAAAAACAGAGCGCGCAAGCACTAATCCATCAAGCAATGTCACTGTGACACAAACGGGTACGCCTTGGGTAAGATTACGCAACATGCGGCTGGCAGCGGAGCCATGAATATAAAGCACGTCTTCATCCCGGCCATAAGATGTTGGAATAACAAAAGGCTGGCCGTCAGCGACGAAACCGATATGGCAAACGAATGCCTCATCGAGGATATGGTTGACAGTGTCGCGGTCATAAACTGCGAGTTGCGGTTCGCGCACTACGCGCGTGCGCGGAGTAGTAGTGGGATTGGACATGAAGCGGATTTCCTAGGCAGGCGCCAAGAGTGGTGACGGAGAATTCTAGCAGGTCGAAGCATAAGCCAAGTCGAACTATAAACGATGACCCGATTTACGACGGAGGAGCACCATGAATATTGAACTCGTACTGCTGTTGGCATTTGGCATCGGCGTTGTGACCGGATTGCGATCCATGACCGCTCCGGCAGTTGTGGCATGGGCAGCTTATCTGGGCTGGATCCATCTTTCCGGCTCCCACTTGGCATTCATGGGTTCGATTTGGGCGGTGGCGATCTTCACCCTAGCAGCACTTGGCGAATATATAGCCGATCAACTTCCGAACACGCCTGCCCGTACAGCCCCTGTAGGGCTCGGCGCTCGAATTGTCATGGGCCTGCTCACGGGTGCCTGTCTCGGCACCGCAGGCGGCGCATCACTTTGGCTAGCAGCCTTGGCCGGAGCGATCGGAGCAATTGCCGGAGCATTTGGAGGCTATCAAGCGCGCGTCGGACTGGTGCGAGCGCTTCAAGTTCCGGACATTGCGATTGCCATCCCAGAAGATCTGATTGCGATCGGGCTTGGCTTGCTGTGTTGCTTTCAGATTCTGCATTTCCGCACAGCATTAGCTATCGTATTGGCTCACATTCAATTGCGAGTGGGCTTATGACATAGCTTCGTGCGGCAAAAGGACTTCAGGAAGAATCGCAAATCCTTGTTCCTGAACCAGTTCCAGTGTGTTCACGACTACAGCAGTCCGCCAGTCTGTATCGCCAGACTGTTAAGCGCCATCTCCAGTTTGGTGATGGCCTCGCCCAGTTCAGGATGCTCTCCGACCTTCTGCTGTAGTTCCTTTAGAATCTTGTGAGCGCTCACAACATGCTCTGCTGCCTGGTTCGTATCTTGCCCGGACTTCCTTTCGTCTGCTGTCGACATGGTCATTCGCTCCCGTGTGAGCCTTAATTCTATAGCGGAGAGCGGACCACCGCAGCAATCACCTGCGTCGACTTTTCCCCACCGGCTTTGGCTGCTCTTCAAAGACTGCAAATTGAATTTTCTTCTCCACCGGATCAATGCGGTCCACCAAAACGCGTATCCGATTTCCCAAGCCGTAAGTTTTGCGCGAATGCTGTCCGATAATCTGGCGCGTGTCTTCGTGGAAAATATAACGGTCGTCCGTAAGCGTGTTGAGTGGCACCAGGCCTTCGACGAATAGGTCGGTCAGTTCCACAAAGAAACCAAACTTAGTCACGCTGATAATCAGCCCGTCGAAGTCTTCTCCAATGTGACGCTCCATGAATTTCATTTTCTTCCACTCCATGAGGCCGCGTTCGGCTTCATCGGCGCGGCGTTCGGATTGGCTCGATTCATCGGCAATGGTGTGGAGTTCTTCGAGCGGGATCGGTCCGCCAAGCGGCTCGATCGCTTGCTGATGGCCGCCATGGTCGCGGCGCTTCGACCAAGGCGAGGGGGCATCTCGCTCGGCTTTGAGCTGAGGAGAATGAGGTCCGTCGCTTCGCTCAGGATGACGAAGTTGGAGAGATTGCGACACGCCGACAGGAATTTCGCCTTCCATCTTTTCCGGCGACTTGCGCAGCACGTCTTTCAAGATGCGGTGCACAATCAGATCGGGATAGCGGCGAATCGGCGAAGTGAAATGCGTATAAGTCGTGGCGGCTAAAGCGAAGTGTCCGCGATTTTCTTCGGAATAGCGAGCCTGCTTCAGAGAACGCAGCATCAGAAAACTTAGGATTCTCTCCTCGGGCTTGCCTGCAATCTTCTCCGTGAGCTTCTGATACATCCGCGGAGTGATGTGGACTTCTTTAGGCACTTCAATCTCGCGTACCCGTTTACCAGTACCGCGAGCGTCGCGGCGGTCAGCTTTCAGTTGCACGCGCTGGATCGGCAATGCGCCCACTCCCAGCGAGTATCCAAAAGTGGCGGCAATGACCTCGAAGTCGTAAACACGCTTGGCATCAGGCTTTTCGTGGATCCGGTAAAGCGAGGCAATGCGTTTATTTTCCAGATAATGCGCGACGCACTCGTTGGCCGAGAGCATAAACTCTTCAATCAGCCGGTGCGCAATATTGCGCTCCGATCGCGTGATGCTCTTCATCATTCCGAATTCATCAAACTCAATGACTGCTTCTGGAAGATCGAAATCGATCGACCCTCGGCGCTTGCGTTTGCGATTCAAAATCATCGCCAGGTCGCGCATGCGTTCGAAGTGCTCGACTTGAGTCGCGTATTGTTCAAGCGCGCCAGCGTCTTTCTCGATTACCGCATTCACCGCCGTGTACGTCATTCTTTCAGCGGACCGAATCACACCTTCGTTGACTTCGTAGCCGATAATTTCGCCCTGGTGATCAATCTCCATCGTGCACGAGAGCACCAGACGATCGACTTGCGGCCGCAAACTGCAAATGTCAGTTGAAAGTTCGAGCGGCAGCATAGGCACCGCGCGGTCCGGGAAATAAACACTGGTCCCGCGCAGACGAGCTTCCTGATCCAGTGGCGACTCGGGAGTTACGTATTGCGCCACGTCGGCGATGTGGACTTGCAATTCGTAGCTGCCGTTCGCGATTTGCCGCACAAGCACGGCGTCGTCGAAATCGCGAGCAGTTTCGCCGTCGATGGTGACTATGGGGAGGTCGCGATAGTCGCGTCGTCGGCGCAGTTCATCAGCACGAATGATATTTTCGATGGCCTGCGCTTCTTCGATCACCTCCGGCGGGAAACGGTGCGGGAGATGAAATTTGCGGATCATGATCTCGACGTCGACTCCAAAATCGTTTTCTTCGCCGAGAATTTCGATAACGCGTCCACGTGGATTTTGCGTGGCACTGGGCCAGTCGGTAATCTCTACGTCAACGACTACGCCCTCCAAATCCCGCCAGTCGGTGTGGACTGCGGCTTGGTCGCCGATTACACGGTGCTTGGCAGTTTTTGATTTGCCCGACTTGTCTTTCTCCGCGTTCTCAGCGTCCTCCGCGGTTAAGGGTTTGGGATTTTCCATCCCCGGAGGGATCACAATTTCCTGCGTTACTTTTTCATCAATCGGCTTGACGTAGTTATGACGATTTCCGTAGTGAAAGATGCCGACTACCGTCGGATGCGCACGCGCCAGCGAACGGATGATGCGTCCTTCAGCCCGGCCATCAGGCCGAACGGCAGTGACTTCGACCAGAACACGATCTCCATGCATCGAAGATCCGGTAGCGTGCGGAGGAATGAAGACATCTCCGGTCATGCGTGCCTTTAGACTGGCATCGAGCGAAGTCGCATCGGGAATCACAAAGCCGAAGCCGTCGCGATGCATGGTCAGGCGGCCGACGAGCAGGTTGCGTCCTTTCGCGGTTTTTGGAATGGCATAGCGCTCACCTTCCACGTGCACCAATTCGCCTTTGCTGACGAGAGCGTACAAACGGTCGGTTAACTCCCTGCGATTGGAGGCCTTAGCGCCGAGTTCACGCAACAGCTGCTTGTGGCTCGCCGTCTGCTTGGGCTGGCGGGCGATGTGGCGAAGGATGGCGGAATCGGAGAGCATCGGGCGAGCTGAGAACTAAAAATCAGCGCAGGTATTTTTCTTCCAGAATTTTTCGATGATGCAATTCGTGTCCCGCGATGATGTACGCCACAGCGCGGACCGTCACTTCATTGTTGTTGGCCACGCCGCGTCGGCTCCAATCGGCCTCGTCAAGGTTGCGAAACAGTGAGAGCGTGGCTCGTCGCACAGCAATGTAATCTTCAATCAAATCGGCCAATGAACGGCGCGCGAATGGAGCATTGCGAACATAGTCATCCTGTTCGAAGCCCTCGATCGGCCTCTGGTCGCCGCGCGCAATGCGCAGAGCGCGGTAGCTCATGATGCGCTCGCAATCGTTGATGTGGCCGACAACCTCTTTCAGGCTCCACTTATCAGGCGCGTAACGAAGGTCGCCATCGGCCTCGACGCGGCCGGAGAGCAAGAGAAGTGTCTGCCGGCGCTGGTCATCCAAGGCAGCCAGAACATCATTGCCTGGGACCAGCGAAATGTAGCCTTCGCAGTAGGGAGCGTATTCTCCCGGTTGCGGTCGGAGGGAAGTCGTTGCGATTGTGTTCATGAGTTCCTCCTCGAGAACCGTGATGTTCTGAAACGGTGCCCTATGGCTACATAGTATCCTGACAGGTATCGTGGCAGGTATCGTGACGGACGATCGCGATGGAAGAATTACCAAAGCCGGGCAGGCCTTACACGATTGGAAGCACGACCAAACGCGCAGAAGGGTGGAGGAACCACAAGGGGAACTATGGAAATCAATAAGAAAACATGGATTTCCACAGCGCGCCGCGTTTACTGAGGAGTACAATTCGATTTGGCCACCGAAATGCGGCGGTGATTGAGAATCCCCTAATTAATAGAAGGAAAGGATTTCAACGACAATGTGGAAGCCCACGAATCAACCTGCGACACCTGGCCGACCGGCTGAGCCGGAGCGTCCGAGCCCATCCACGGCGACGACCGCACCGGTCACGAATATGGGTGTGAGCGAGCCCGCTGCTGCCCCGCGCCCGGTTACCACCACCACTTCGGACCAAGCCACCATTGGCAAGTCGCTGGTGATTAAAGGTGAAGTGACTGGTTCTGAGTCTTTATATATTGATGGACGAGTCGAAGGATCGATCAATCTCTCCGGCAATCGCGTCACCATCGGCCGCAATGGAGTAGTCGCAGCCAACATCAGCGCCCGCGAGATTGTTGTGTTGGGCAAGGTGCGCGGCAACCTTACCGCAAGCGACCGTGTCGATATCCGCAGCGACGGTTCGCTGACCGGCGATGTTGTGGCAGCACGCATCTCCATCGAAGATGGAGCCTTCTTCAAGGGCGGCATCGATATCCGCAAGGCAGGATCGGCAGGAGCTTCGAACTCCAAGCCGGAAGAAGTGACGAAGAATGTTTCGAGCGCGACACCGGAACCTGCGATCGCGGCCAGAGCGTAAGTCGACTCTCTAGCCACTGGAGTTCAAAAGGGCATCCTTATGTTCCGAGGATGCCCTTTCTGTTTTAAGATCGCGCCTTTCGTTTGAGTAGAGACGCGGCGCGCCGCGTCTCCGTTTGCAGTACCGCAGCACTCTCACTCAAAATACGCGACAACCCACGTCCCTAAGGTTCTTTGCCCGTAGCCATAGTTTCCGAAGCTTGCCGTTCGGCCAGACTTGGCAAAGAAGTGGATTTTTTCCTGCGAAGATCCGCCGGCAACTCCGAACGCAACAGCCACAATCCTGCAGCGACGGCCGCAGCCCACGTCAGCGATCCGAGCGCCAGCGCGAGAAGATCGGCGCGGCGACTGCCATCGAGCGGGATGGTGCGCATCACCTCATAACTCAATCCGCCAGAAACAGCACCCACCAGCGCCGCCTTCGATAACTCTTTCCAGTTCATGCCGCCGAGCGGCACCATGCCACGAATATGCAACAACAGCGCAATGGCCACAGCATTCGCCGTGATGCCGAGATCAGAAGCTATCGCTAATCCTGTGATCGACAGCGTCCGAAACAGCAACGCGTAGACCGGCAGAGACGCAAGAGTGATCAGGCTGGTGGCGATCATTGGAGTCAGAGTATTTCCTGAGGCATAAAATGCGCGAGCATAGAGCGCCTGACTCGACCACAACGCCAGCGACAGCGAAAACCAGAAAAAGTAGAGCGCCGTAGATTCGGAATCCGCAAAGCTGAAGCGCCCTCTGCGATAGACGAGATCGATCAGCGGGAGGGCAATGGCCATCATCAAGCCCGTCATCAGCAAAGAAGCGGATGTAATGCGATAGACAGAAGCATTCACGGTAGCGGCGAATTCCTTGAACTTCTTTTCTTCGAACAGCCGTGAAAAGAAGGGAAGCGACGCCTGTCCCGCAGCCTGCCCAAGAATAGCGATAGGCACGGCGAACAACCGCTTGGCATAGTTCAGTCGCGCGATGTCACCTATGCCCTTGGACGCATAGTGCCGGAGAATCCAGTCGTCCGCTGTGACCAGCGAAACTCCGAGCATCAGCGGGATCGACATCCGCACCCACTCGCGGAATGCGGGATTCTTCAGATCAAACGACGGCCGGTATCCCGTGCCAATCTTCGCAGCTCCGATAGCGTTGAACAGAAATGGACCGGCAACGCTTCCAACAAGAGCGCCGAAGGCGAGAGATGCAATGCCCATCTGGCGTCCGCCGATTACGCCGCCAGCGATGATGAACACGTTGTAGATCAGCGGACCAAATGCGGGCAGGAGGAATAAACGATGCGAGAGCAAGACCGCCGAAACGACTCCTCCAACATAAAAGAAAATTTGCGAAGGAAGAAGAATGCGTGTTAGATGAACGCAGAGCCGCGTCTGCTCCGCGTTGAAGCCGTGGAACATCCAGTTAACGAACTGAGGCGTAAAGATCTCGGCAAGAATGGTGCCAATGACGAGCACCGTGGTCATCACCGTGATAATGATGGAGAAAGTTTTCTGCGCATCCTGCTCGCGCTTCTCCGCCAGAAACCGCGTATAGATGGTGATGAATGTAATCGATGCCGTCCCGCCGGCCACGATGTAGTTGAGCCAGTCGGGCAGCGTAAACGCGGCCACGTAAGCGTCGGTCTGTTGTCCGGCGCCGAAAGCATAGGCGATGTAGGCCTCGCGGATGTATCCGATCACGCGCGAGAGCGTGATGGCAGTCATCAGCAGCAATGTCGCCGAGAAGGCGGTGTGCTGGTGCGACGGACGGAAGAAGCGCAACAGACGCATCCTTCGCAGATTAACGCATTCGGCGGTTGCTGGGAGAGTTATCGACGGTGTGGAATCGGAAACGGCAATCTTCCTGCATAGCAATCATCTGCAAAAGAGGATGGGGTATCCGGCGAAATTTGTTCCGGATACCCCATACCTGAAGAGAGAACCATCAAACAGAATCGATCAATAAGTAAGAACGATCTGCTTTGGCGTCGACCCGCCATAATTGCATTGTGGGCTCAATCCAGAAGATGAATTGGTTACCTTCCATGCCGGAGTAATGACGTCAAATTTGTCGTTTAGGACAGACTGGTTGAAGAAACCGATTCCCCCTGCATAGTCAGGAGCGGGATAATCGCCGCACTGCGCGATGTTATAGACCTCGAGCACGCCGCCAAAAACCCAATTGAAGGTCTGTCCATAATTTGTGGTGTCGGTCATCTGAGAGAAGTTTCCGTTGGATACATCAACAGTAACGATGTCCCACGAGGAACAGGTCTTGGTTCCCGCAGCGCAGTTGTTGAAGACATAACCTTCGATATGATCCCCGGCATTCACGCGCGCCGGCGTTGCCTCATTGACCTGTCCGTTCACGCAGCAATTCCACGAAGCGATGCCCCACGCGGAGCCGTAATCGGAGTTCCATCCGAGCACAGGCTGAATGATCGTCACAACATCTTTGTTGTCCTCAAAGCCATTGAAGAGGAACACGGTCTGGCCGTCATTGTCTGCCGGCGTCGGTGGGACGTCCCACTCCGAATAGACTTGGCCGTAGGCAGTAGTTGTACTGGTGCTCGCATATTCGATCCAGGCATGGCTGATGTCAGGCTGCTGCTGGCCTGCCTGCTCCTCCCCGGTTACCTGTGCTCCATCGGCTCTGTAATGCGGATAGGCGCACACCGCGATTTTGTCGAAGCTTCCATTTGCGTGTTCGACCGATTTTTCATCCGAATGTAGAACATCTCCCTTGGCCAATTGATTGACGCAGCTGGGATGGAAGTAGCCAAATGGCGTGACGACATAGCCGTCTGGAACTGACGCGGGGTGCTTGGCAGCGGCGCGCGGTTGAGCTTGGACCAGGCTTACGCCCGCAACGAGCATCGTGATGGCGACCGACTTTAGAAGCCGGGAGTAGGTTGAGATACCGAACTTCGTTTTATCATTGATTACTTTATTCATAAAGCCTCCAAGAGCGAATTTTGCTATTGAGGAAGTGGTGTCATACTGTCCGAAATCTCAGGCAACATCCATGGAGCCGTCTGAAGCAATCTGAACTGATCTGAAGAGTTCAGTTAGACGAGGGATGGCACGCCTCTGTGCCACCGTCGGCTCCCGGCTGCCTCACTTTTCGCGGTTTTCGAAGGGTGAGCGCCAGAGAAGCTGGCATCAGAGGATCTTTCTCAGCCGCGATTCGGCTTTCTTGGCCACGTGCACCTCACCGAAACCCTTGGGTAACGATTTAACTGCGATGGAAGGAGCTTTAATCATCTTTGTGGCATAGACTGCAATGAAGTGTCCCGCAATCACATCCAGAGACTTCTGTTTGCCATGCTTTTCGGAAGCATGTTCCTCACCGGTTGTGGTGTGCCCAACCCCTTCTGCGGAAGTGCACGGCCGGTACCCGTTTTGAGTTCGCTCGTACCGAACCCTGCGACCTTTGCTCAAGTGCAGGATGACCTATTGCTGACCTTGAATGGCAGTAATTTTTATTCTGAATCGGTCATCATGTGGAATGGAGCGGCCCTGGCCACGAACGTCATTAGCAGTACCCGGCTACAGACCACTATTACCACGACCCAGATGCCATCTCCCGGCACCGCCCAGATCGTTGTGCACACTCCTCCCAACCTCGCAGGAGATCTGGGTTGCAACAGCGGAGGCGACAGCCAACCATCGACCCTCACAGTCACCAAATAACGGGTGTTCATTTGAGTTTCCGGAGTCTCCGGAGTCTCCGGTTTCCCAGACTAGAGCAAATCCTTCAGGCGGATCTTGAGTTGCCGGACCAGTTGACCGCGCCGAATGGTGAGCAAAACAGTAGTTCCGCTAGGCTTAAGAAATGCGGGCGCCTCGCGACCCAGAGCGCGAGGGGCGGCCGATTCCGTCCGCGTCATGACCGTCCTATAAACGAACCTCCCATAAATGAACCTCGTATAATCCGCCTGTGACTAGATCGGTTCCGACTCAACAACAACTTCGTACCCCCGTCTTGCGGCGTTCGTTTCGCAAGTCGTATCCCATAGCCGTTCGCGGCGAAGGAGTCTACGTCTGGGACAGCGACGGCCACCGCTACCTGGATTTCTCGGGATCGGCAGCCGTGAACTTCATCGGTCACGGTGTCCGCGAAATTGCAGACGCCATGGCGGAGCAGGCGCGTCAGTTAGAGTTCGTCCACACCAGCCAGTTCACGACCAACGTGGCCGAAGAATTCGCCGCTGAATTGCTAGATTTTGCCGGAGAAAATTTCACCGGCGGAGCCGTTTACTTCACCTCTGGCGGGTCCGAATCAGTCGAGACGGCGTTGAAGCTGGCGCGCCAGTATCAGGTGGAAATTGGACAGAAGACGCGCCATCAGATTCTAAGCCGCCACCAGAGTTATCACGGAGCGACACTCGGTGCTTTGTCAGTGTCCGGCAACCGAAAGCGGCGCGAGATCTATCTGCCGATGGTGCGCGAGTTTGAGCACATCGGCATTCCATATTGTTATCGCTGTGCCTTCGATTGCACAGACAGTTGCTACAACTGCGGACAACAATATGCCGCGGAGTTGGAGCGCGCTATCGTGTCGGCGCAGGGCACCGCACCGCAGAGTAACAATAATGTCGCAGCTTTCATCTTTGAACCAATGAGCGGAGCGACGCTGGGAGCAGTAACGCCTCCGCCAGGATATTTGCAGGCCATTGCCGATATCTGCCAGCGCCATGGTGTGCTGCTATCGCTGATGAAGTCATGACCGGCATGGGACGCACTGGCTGCAACTTCGCGGTCGAACATTGGGGAGTTGCGCCCGATATTCTGGTTACAGCCAAAGGCCTTTCTTCGGGATACGCCCCGCTGGGAGCGGTGATTGCCAGAAAGAAAGTTGTCGATGCAATTGCCGATGGTTCCGGAGATGCTTCGGGAGCTTTTTTGCACGGCTTCACCTACAACGCACATCCGGCCGCAGCGGCTGCGGGACAAGCGGTGCTGCGTCGCATCCGATCTACGAATCTGGTGCACGCTGCCGATTCTGGCGCTGGCGGAACCGCTGCTTCCGCTCTAAAGATTGCGCTAGAAAGTTTGCGCGATTTAGACGCAGTCGGCGATGTCCGAGGATTAGGCCTGTTGTGGGGCGTTGAGTTCGTGGCCGACAAAAATACGAAAGCCCCGTTTGCGCCCGAGAAAAATTTTGCCGGATTGGTGGGTCAGGCGTGTCTGCGGCGCGGGCTGCTCGTCTATCCCACGCAGGGATGCGTGGACGGGGTCGCAGGCGACCACGTGCTGATCGCGCCTCCAGCGGTGATTTCCGCAAAAGAGATCGGCTGGGCAGTGGAGCAGATGCGAGCGGCAGTTTTGGAATCGTGTCCCAGGTGAGGAGTAGCTCCACTCGGCGATAACTCGATCCAAACATTCGAAATATAAAGACTTAGCTGTTGATCTAAGTTTTACCAGCACTGCATTGTCATTTCTCTGCGATCGCCGCATAGTGCCTCAAGTTCGGAGGTAATTGTGGCAACATCGCTGACAGACTTTGCGGAACAGATCAACGCCCAGACTTTAGCCGAGGCCCGTCGAGCCGGGTTTCGCCAACCGATTCGCGTCCATGGAAGCTTCCTCGCCGCGGCTGAGAAACGCGTACTAATCTGGATGGCCAAGCGCGTGCCGAAATCGGTCAATTCCGACCATCTAACCCTTCTCGGCTTCGGCGCCCAGATAGCGACTGGCGTTTGCTACGCGCTAGCCGCTCATAATCGCCCCATGCTGCTTGCGGCCATTGTTTGTCTCGCGGCGAATTGGTTTGGCGACAGCCTCGACGGAACCTTGGCCCGCGTTCGCCAGCAACAGCGACCGCGTTACGGATTTTATGTCGACCACATCGTCGACTCCATCGGCGCTGTGGGGATGATGGGCGGTCTGGCGCTCTCCGGCTACATGCATCCGGTGATCGCAATCGGATTGCTGATCGCGTTTCTTTTGCTCTCGATTCAGTCGTATCTGGCGACGTATACGCTTGGCGAATTTCATCTTTCGTTCTGGTGCTTTGGTCCGACTGAGTTGCGGGTTCTACTGATAGCAGGCAATCTGGCGCTATTCCGTTGGGCGTGGGTGATTCACGGCCGCTATCGCTTGTTCGATATTGGTGGTGCCATCGGATTAGCTCTAATGCTGTTGATGCTAATTGTCGTTTGCGTCAAAAATACCGTTCGACTCTATGGCGAAGAGAGAGTTTCATGAGCAGTTCGTGTAGGGACAATGGTCCTCGCGGCCCTGCCCTGAGCGAAGCCGAGGAGCCCCAGCCAAGCGAAGCTCAGCAGACCTTCTTCCGCTGGCTGAAGTTCAACGCTGTCGGCGCCATTGGAGTCATCGTGCAGTTGATGGCACTTGCCGTTTTCCGTTCCTGGTTGAAACTGGATTACCTGCCAGCCACGGCGCTGGCTGTCGAGTTAACCGTGATCCACAACTTCTTGTGGCATGAACGCTTTACTTGGCCTGATCGGCGGAGTGTTCGGCGCATGCAGTGGTTCGCCAGGATGATCAAGTTTAATGTTAGTAACGGAGCGATCTCACTCGTCGGGAACATTTTTCTGATGAGTCTGCTTGTCGGCGAACTGAAATTCAACTATCTCGCTTCGAATATGGTTGCGATCGTCTCGTGTTCGCTGGTTAATTTTCTGCTTGGCGATCGCTTCGTATTTGGTGCAGTGCAGAACTCGACTGCCGTTTCGAAGCAGCGGTAGCGTGTTTTTGGGGGGTTACGCCGCGATCATACTCAAGATATAATCAATTACCTGCTATGCGCTCGAACGGCTACATTTCGCTGCTCCGGACCTGCTGGATCGAGGGACGCGCCTGTCCTCGCCGGTACCTGTCCGTTCTGCCGTCGCATGCGCGCGCCAATCTCTTTGGCAGCGATTAATTTTCCTATCGCTACATTGCTTAGCTATCGCTCTTAGCTCTAAGCCTTTTAGCCTCTAGCCCAAGCAGCCTGTCTCCGTGGACGCTGCTCGAAATCCGGCCTAATCACAACTGAGTACTGAAGAACGAGCACGAATCAGGAGGACTCCATGACTACCAAGACTTTGACTGCCGGCCCCAAACTCAAGACTGCGATTCCCGGCCCCAATGCCAAGCGCATTCTCGCGGGCGATGAAAAATATATTTCTCCCTCCTACACGCGCTCTTATCCGCTGGTGGCCAAGCGCGGCCGCGGCATTGTCGTCGAAGATGTGGATGGCAACGAGTTCTTCGATTTTTCCGCTGGCATCGCCGTGACCTCCACCGGCCATTGCCATCCTGACGTGGTCGCCGCCATTCAGAAGCAGGCGGCCGAACTGATCCATATGTCGGGCACCGACTTCTACTACGAGTCGCTCGTGACATTGGCCGAGCGTCTCTCGAAGATTGCGCCGATGCCGGGGCCGCACAAGATTTATTACGGAAACTCCGGAGCCGAAGCTGTCGAGTGCGCTTTGAAGCTGGCGCGCTATCACACCAAACGGCAGCAGGTGATCGCCTTCTTCGGAGCTTTCCACGGACGAACCATGGGCGCGCTTTCGTTGACCGCTTCGAAACCGCAACAGAAGCGCCGTTTCTCACCGCTGGTACCGGGAGTTACCCACGTCAGCTATCCCGATGTTTACCGGGCCGGTGTGGCTCCGCAGGATGCCGAGAAATTTGCGCTTGGCTGTGCACGCTACATCGAAGACAAATTGTTCAAGACCATTCTCCCGCCCGAGGAAGTTGCGGCGATTTTTGTCGAGCCGATCCAAGGCGAAGGCGGATACGTTGTCGCGCCGACGATTTTCATGCAGGAGCTGCGCCGCATTTGCGACAAGCACGGAATTCTGTTGGTGCTCGACGAAGTGCAAAGCGGCATCGGGCGTACCGGAAAATGGTTTGCCGTCGAACACACGGGCGTGCATCCCGACATCGTTTGCATGGCGAAGGGCATTGCCTCCGGAATGCCGCTTGGCGTCACGCTGAGCAAGGCCGACATCATGGATTGGATTCCCGGCTCGCATGCCTCGACTTTCGGGGGCAACCCGGTTTGCATCGCCGCGGCTTTAGCCACGCTCGATGTGATCGAGAAAGAAGGCCTAATGACGAACTCTCAGGAAGTCGGCGATCACATGATGAGGCGGATGGCCGACTGGCCGAGGAAGCACAGGATTGTCGGCGATGTCCGCGGACGCGGTTTGATGATCGGTGTCGAGATTGTGAAAGACCAGAAGACGCGCGAGTACGGTGCCAGCGAGCGCGATCTCATCGTCGAGCAGGCGTTCGAGCGCGGAGTGCTCTTTCTGGGTTGTGGACCAAGCACCGTTCGCATCGCGCCGGCTCTTGTTGTTACCAAAGACGAAGCTGACGTGGCGATGGATGCCCTCGAAGAATCGATCGCAATTGTAGAAGCGCAGAAAGCGTAATTAAAAAGGAACGCTATCGTAGAGACACGGCTTGCCGCGTCTCTACACATAATCCCGCAATCGAGAAAGGATGGAACATATGGGCGATGCCACACTGCGCGATCTCGTGTACGGCAAGGGAGCTCATGTTGATCCTGTCGCCTGCGTCGAAGATATTTCATCGGAGCTGGCAGCCCGGACCGTGACGGGATATCCGCACTCCATCTGGCAGATCGTAGAGCACATGAATTATTGGATGGACTACGACCTCGGCAAAATTGCGGGAGAGAATCGGCCTTACCCAGAGAAAGCAATTGAAAGTTGGCCGACGCATCCAAATCCAGAGGGCAAGGATGTTGCCCGCAATAACGACAATGACGACGCCTGGCAGGCCACGACTCGCCGCTTCACTGGCTTACTAGCTCGACTGGCATTGCTCGCTGAATCCGATGCGCCCACATTGGAACGAAAAATTCAGAACGTCGGTCCGCCAGCGTCTCCGCGTGAATCTACGGTGCATGCTATGTTGTGGCAAATTGCGATGCATAACAGTTATCACGCAGGCCAGATCGCGTTGCTCCGCCGCCAGTCTGGCGCTTGGCCTCCCGAACGAGGCGGCGATACTTGGTGACCTTTACCGGGAAGCAATAATTGATCACAAACCGGTAAATAAACTCGGCGCACCGATCGCTTTATACCGCTTATACCGCTCTGCATAAGCACAAATTCATCAAGTCGAAATTTATTACTGAAAGGAGGCCGCTCTGTGATCCGCTCTACATCTCGCACTCTTGTCGCTCTCGCGTTCACGCTAGTGGTTTGGGCCTCTGCGTTCGCCGGCATTCGTGCTGGCCTCCGCGCGTATTCGCCAGCGAATCTCGCTATCCTGCGTTTTCTGATCGCGTCCTTAGTGCTCGCTATCTATGCCGCGATTGCGCATTTCCGCCGCCCAGAATTGCGCGACATCCCTGGACTGGTTCTGACTGGCGCCATCGGAATTACCCTGTACAACCTCGCGTTGAATTATGGAGAGACTCGCGTGACCGCGGGCGCGGCCAGCATGCTGATTGCATCCACGCCTATATGGACTGCGCTTGCGGCGCGATTTTGGTTGCACGAAAAACTAACGGTTATCGGATGGTGCGGTGTGCTCGTCAGTTTCGCGGGAGTTGCACTGATCGCCACCGGAGAAAGCCAAGGCATCCATCTTTCACCCCAAGCGCTGATCATTCTTACCGCGGCGGTCGCGTCCGCGCTCTACATGATTCTGCTGAAGCACTATCTCGGCCGGTACAGCGCGCTGGAATTTACGGCGTACTCGATCTGGTTCGGTACAGCCTTGATGCTGCCCTTCGGCAGCGGACTGGCGCATAACCTGCGTACCGCTCCCGTCTCGGCGACGTTGGCAGTCATTTATCTCGGTATTTTCCCCGGAGCGCTTGCCTATGTTGCCTGGTCGTACGTGCTGTCGCACGGTGCCGCTGGGCGAACATCAACGCTGCTCTATGTGATTCCGATTGTGGCGATTGGCATTGCATGGATCTGGCTGGGCGAGGTTCCGAAGGCGATCTCTCTGGTCGGTGGCGCAGTCGCTCTCGGCGGCGTGGTGCTGGTGAATACGGTTGGAAAAGACAACTCGAATAAGAGTAGCGCCAACGAGAACAGTAGAAACAACGAAAAGCGGGTCGAAGGGTCGACTTTGCTGGCTTCGGAAGTAGTGAGCTGAAGCCGTAACCAGCAGCCTTCACCAATCAGAAATGATCGCGGGTCGCGAATTGTACCGGATATGTGGTGATCGTCGTCACATCACGTTTGCTCGGGTCCAAGTTAGGCTGAAGGCGGAGTTTCCCGGAGTTCCCAAGATGTTAGCTGGACGCCTGACGAAAGTAACACTACGCGCATTGGACTGGCTGGCAGCGAAAACACTTCCGCCCGAAGACATACCAGCGCATCAGCGCACCGGTCGTCGCGGCGAGGAAGACGCTTATTTCTATCTGCGCCGTCGCGGCTACACCATCATTGCGCGCAATTACCGTTCGCCCAATCATCGCGGCGAATTGGATCTGATCGGTTGGGACGAAGATGTTCTGTGCGTCATAGAAGTAAAGACCCGAACCAAGCGCGACCTCAAGCCCGCCGAAGCCGCGGTAGATCGCGATAAGCAAAAGGAGTTGTCATTGGTCGCCCGCGATTTCATCCGCCAGATGCCTGTTTCGTCCCATCCCGCGCGCTTTTCGCGGGATGGCGTGGAGTGGCGCTTCGATGTGCTCGCCGTATACTATGACCACGGACATAACCAACCCTCATTCGAGCTGTTTCAGAATGCGTTTCCCGTATCGTACAATCGCCGTTTTGCGAGATGATAGTTTTGCGAACTTCTATTGAAAGGATTTAATACGTGCCTGAATTAAGAAAAGACCCCATCGTGGGCCGGTGGGTGATTATCTCTACGGATCGAGCTAAACGGCCGACCGACTTCTTGCGTGAAGCTGTGAAGATCAAGGGCGGATTCTGTCCCTTCTGTTACGGCAATGAGGGCAAGACGCCGTCGGAGATTCTGGCATATCGCCCAAGCGTCAATGGCAATACTCCTCAGAAAGACGGGCCGGGATGGACGATACGCGTCGTTCCGAACAAATTTCCCGCACTTGGCATCGAAGGCAATTTAAATAAGCAAGCCGAGGGCATGTTTGACAAGATGAATGGTATCGGCGCCCACGAAGTCGTCGTCGAAACGCCCGAGCACAGTGCAACTCTGGCGTCGCTACCCGCGAAAAGAATCGAAGACGTTTTATGGGCATTCCGCGATCGCATTCTCGATCTTAAGAAAGACCGCCGCTTCAAGTATGTTCTGCTGTTCAAGAATCACGGAGAAGCTGCCGGCGCCTCGCTCGAGCACACGCACTCACAGTTGATCGCGTTGCCGATTCTGCCGATTTATGTGGCCGAGGAACTGCAGGGAGCCAAGCAGTATTACATCTACAAAGAACGCTGCGTGTTCTGCGATATTATCCGCCAGGAAATCGACAGCGGCATTCGCGTGGTGGCGGAGAACGAGGATTTCATTACCCTCGCCCCCTACGCTCCGCGCTTTCCCTTTGAAACCTGGATACTCCCCAAGCGCCACGAATCTGCCTTCGAGAACTCGTCATCGCAGATGTTTGAAAATCTAGCGAAGGCGCTCAAACTGCTGCTGATGAAAGCGGACCGTGTGCTCGACAATCCGCCGTACAACTTAGTTGTTCACACGTCACCGGTGCAGGACCCCACCAACGAGTATTACCACTGGCACATCGAATTCATGCCCAAGCTGACCAAGACCGCCGGATTTGAATGGGGTACGGGTTTCTATATCAACCCCACTCCGCCCGAGGAGGCGGCTAAGTTTCTGCGTGAGGCGAGCGTGGAAGATTTGGCGCCGAGTACGGTGGGGGCGCGGTAGGAAGGGCTCCCTTTTTGCCAGTTACAGAGATTCGAGTAGATCGATGTGCAGAGGCCTGCTGCGGTTGAACCCGTAATGAGTGATATCGCGATTTTTTAACAATCATCAGTCGAGTTTGTGCCCGGTGATTAAGGTCATCAGCCACGCGACCACAGCCCACGCACCGGGCAATGCGGTGAGAACTACGGAGAAGACAACGCCCGCTTTATAAAGTCCAACTCGCGGACGGCTCTGAGACGAAAGGGTATCCGCAATCCAACCGAGCGTGTAGCAAGCGTTTGCAATAATGGCATATATGACAGGGCCGAAGATCATGGCCAACGGTTCTTCAAAATCCTCGCCCGGTTTCACTGCTGCTGAACCTGCAATCAGCACAAGGAACCACGTGACGACACCGACCACACCGACGTAGGTGTTAAAATGCAGCCGACGTGCTTCCCACCATCGCACGATGTCAGTGCGCCCGTATTCTGCAGCATCTTCTGTTGGCCAGCTAAGAAGCGATTCCATCGCCTGATTCCATCGCCTACTCCCAAGGAAATCCTAGCGCTTCCGTCAATTGCTACAAACAGCCGATTACACACATTGACAACAATAAGTGAAGGGCGATCTGCCGCTGGCTGATCAAAGCGCTATCCCTGTGTACGATCGAGAACTTCAGCGTGCCAAGCCATTTGAATCGCCTCCAACTTGGATTCATTCGACTTGGTGGGATCGTCTTTGAAGCCAGGGAGCGCGATCACATATTTGTGCAGGTCGGTAAAACGGATCGCGAGCGGATCGAGCTCGGGATGGGTTTCAGAGAGCAGAATCCCGATGTCTTCGGCATCGCTCCAGGTAAGTTCCTTGGGCATGAATGAATGCTCCTGATGGCCGTTCGCGCTCAGCCGGCCTCGGTATGGTTTTAGCTGAGAGCTGACGGCTGAAAGCTGTGTTCTAGTGCTCTTCCGAAACGTAATTCCGATTCCACGCCGGAATTTCCACGACCACTTTGCCCGGCTTCTTGATCACCGTTTGGCATCCGAGGCGTGAGTTTAACTGAAGATCGGCGGCCATGTCGAGCTTGTCGGCTTCGTCATCTTCCATCTCCGAGATCAGGTCCGCGCCTTCTTTCACCCAGATGTGACAGGTCGTGCAGGCGCAGTTACCTCCGCAAGCATGATCGAGATGGATGCCAAAGTTCAACGCGACATCGAGCAGCGATTCTTCTTTGCCATGGTCTTTATACGGCAACTTGCCGTGTTCGAAGGTCACCGTCTTGCCTTCAGGAAGAAAAGTGACCTCAACCGTGTTTTCGTTATTTTCGACGGGGGGAGCATCCATTGTAGTTGTTCCGGTTCCCTGCGTTTTTTCTTCAGACATAAAACCCCTGGATTGCGAACTTATTTGTTCGAAATTTTATTCGAAATCTGCTTTCGCCATCGGATGCCCAGCCTGCGGACCTTCTTGCATATCATTATCATCCATGGCCTTTCCTTTGAGCGCGGTCGAAACGGCCGTGTCCATCATTAATTCTGCCAAATGCATCGTGGCTTCGTTCAGCGCGTCGATGCTCGCTCGGATCGCGTGATAGTCGTCACCGTCTTTTGTCGCGACTAGAGCTTTCTCCAGCGTCCCGACATTCCGTCGTTCCTCGTTCGTGAGCTCCCGCCAGGCATGATTGTTCTTTCCCTTCACAAGCGCCGTCAGGATCGTCTCCGCTTCGCGTCTCGCTTCAATGATCTGACGCTGGCGGAAATCTTCCTCGGCGTTGTCATACGACTCGAGCAGCATGTTCTCGACTTGTTCGTCGGTGAGGCCGTAAGTAGGCTGGACGTCGATTTCAGCCTCTTGCCCACTGCGCTGCTCTCGCGCCGACACGCGCAAGATGCCATTGGCATCAATCAGAAACTTTACTTCAATTCGCGGCAGGCCGGCGGGCATCGGTGGAACACCCTTCAGATCAAATCGCGCCAGCGACCGGCAATCGCGCGCCAGTTCACGTTCGCCTTGCAGCACGTGAATCGCGACGTTGGTCTGGCCATCCACCTGGGTCGTGTAGTGCTGCGTTGCGGAAGCAGGAACCGTCGAATTGCGCAAGATGATTTTGTCGGTCACGCCTCCCGCTACCTCGATTCCAAGAGACAACGGGGTCACGTCGAGCAACAACATGTCTTGCGTAATCTCGGAGCCACCGCCCAAAATATGAGCCTGCACGGCCGCGCCGAGCGCAACTACTTCGTCTGGATTTAAATCAGTGTGCGGCACGCGTTTGAACAGTTCCTCGACTAGTCGGCGAACCTTGGGAATGCGGGTCGAACCGCCAACCAATACAACTTCGTCAATTTGTTCAGGCTTTAGGCCGGCGTCTTTGAGCGCTTGTTTGCAGGGTCCTACCGTGCGGTCAATGATCGGCTGGATCATCTGCTCAAAAACTTCGAGCGTAATTTCCCGCTGATATTTTCTGCCATCTGGCAAATCGACATCGAGCTTAGCCGAAGGCTGCGACGAGAGCGCAATTTTGGCTTCGATCACGGCCTTCCGGATGCGCGCGACTGCTTCGCTATTGTGCCGAGAGTCGCTCCGAAGATCGAGTCCGAGATCGCCGCGAATGTCGTCAAGCGCGATTGCGATCAGCAGATTATCGATGTCATCTCCGCCGAGATGAGTGTCACCGTTGGTCGAAATCACTTCGAAAATACCGTCGTGCAGTTTGAGAATCGAAATGTCAAATGTGCCGCCGCCGAGATCGTATACGACCACGATTCCATTCTTCTTTTTATCCAGACCGTAAGCGAGTGATGCAGCCGTCGGTTCATTGACCAGGCGCAGAACATTCAGTCCAGCGATGCGGCCAGCGTCTTTGGTCGCCTGCCGCTGCGCGTCGTTGAAATATGCGGGGACGGTGATGACTGCCTGGGTGACTGGCGCTCCAAAAAAGCGCTCAGCATTGCGTTTGAGCTGGCGCAGCACGAACGCAGAAATCTCGGGCGGAGTGTAAGTTCGCCCACCAAGCTTGATCCGAAGAACTTCTCCCTGCTGAAGATCGTCCGCCAACTGGAATGGAAATAGCTTTAATTCGTCTTGCACGTCCTCGAGGCCGCGGCCCATCAGACGCTTGATCGAGTAGACTGCCCGCTCCGGCGTTTCGATCAGATACTTGCGAGCGGCATTGCCGACTATAATCTGATTCTTCTCATCAAGTGCCACTACGGACGGGACAAGGTTCAGCCCATCCTCCCCGGGGATGACGACTGGGGAATCTCCCTGCATGTAAGCCACCAGCGAGTTCGTGGTGCCGAGATCGATGCCGACGATGTAGTCAGTTGCCATATGTTAATTGCTGAGGTAAGACGTCAGATTGCAAAGCTAAAATCAGCGCTGGGTTTTGAACCTCTGCAATCTGACCTCTGACCTAGCCTTCCAATACCTCACTCACGTCGCGAACAAGATTTCGGATATAGTTCCTGCGGTTCAACACGTCAACCATCTTGTCGAGAATCTGCCGGCGGATAATTTCGATCCTGTCACTTTCACTAGCATCCACGACTTTGTCCCACTCGTTCCACTGGGTCTTGAGCTCGTGCAACAGTGCGTCATGTTTCTCTTCTAGCGCAAGCTTAGCTTGGCTGATTTCTTCAATCAGAGCGGGATCGTCCTCGCCCATCTTTTTCTGCATCCGCAGTTCTTCGAGCTGCATGTTCAGCTCGAACATCTCCTCCAAGAGATCAGGAGGTACGACTTGCTTTTTCAATTCGCCGGTCGCGCGCGCCTTTTCGGTCGCCTGTTTCGACTGTTCTTCCAGTTCGACGCCTTCGAGTTTCAGCAAATACTCGGTGCGCTTGACGGGGTCTTTCAATGTGCGGTAGGCGTCGTTGAGCCGGGAGCTTTGTTCGAGACTCCAAGTGCGCTCCTGGTCGTCAGCTTGCCCAAAAACGTCGGGATGAAGCTTTCGACTCAGCGCGTAGAATTCTTTTTCGAGCGTAGCAGTGTTCAGATTGAGCTTGCGCGGAAACCCAAAAAAAGTGAAATAATCGACCGGCACCGGCGGCTGTACCTTGCCGCATGCGTTGCAGAAGTGCACTGCGCGCATGGTGCCGCATGACCAGCAGCTTGGAGTTGCTTCTCCCGGCATGACCAGCGTCGACTTGTCATCCACATTTGCCATAACAAAATTTAGGGCGAGCGCGCGGCCCGCCCTCTAGCCACTTGGTTGTATGGTGACGGGCCTAGGCCGTCACGCGCGATCTCTACGAGAAAGAACTGCCGCAGCCGCAGGACTTCGTCGAGTTCGGATTGACGAACACGAATCCTTGCTGGATCAAAGTCTCGTGGTAATCGAGGGTTAATCCGTGCAGATAGATAAACGATTTCGGATCCACGAAAACCCGGACATCCTCGAACTGAAACACACGATCGCGCTCACGCGGTTGCGTATCGAACCGTATGTTGTAACTCAGGCCCGAGCACCCGCCACCTTGCACGCCTAAACGCAGGCCGCCCTGCTCCGGCGAAATACTTTCCTTCGCCATTGCGGAGCGAATTTTCTTGAGCGCGTTGCCCGTCACCTGAATGCCCTTGGCTGGAGCCGTGGGCACAGGTTTAACCGGCTGCGCATTCGTCACTTCGTCTTTGACGGCTTGATCCATATTTCAAAACTCAACCGATAAAACTTCAGCAGCCCTGTCATCCCGAGCGAAGCGAGAAATCCGGAGGTTGCCGCGAGATGCAGGAACCCCGCGTTCCTCGGATGACAATTCACCAAACCGATAGAATTACTGCGCTGCTTGCACTGCCACCGGCTTCGCCGCTTCCTGCTTCTTCTTCCAATCGCCGATGGCGGCGCGAATTGCGTCCTCTGCCAGCACCGAACAGTGAATCTTCACCGGCGGCAAGGCCAGTTCCTTCACGATCTCTGTGTTCTTGATCGCGAGCGCTTCGTCAATGGTTTTGCCTTTGACCCATTCGGTCGCGAGCGAAGAGGATGCGATCGCGGAGCCGCAGCCGAAGGTCTTGAATTTGGCATCTTCGATGACGTTGGTCTGCGGATTCACTTTGATCTGCAGCTTCATCACGTCGCCACACTCTGGAGCGCCGACAAGGCCTGTACCCACGTCGGCATCTTTTTTGTCCATCGATCCAACGTTGCGCGGATTGTTGTAATGGTCGATTACTTTATCGCTGTATGACATCCTCGATCTCCTTGGAAACTCTTTCTATACTCAGCCTTTATAAGGGCCTTTGCTTTCCGACGCTCGCGGTATCGCTAGAGCGATACCCCGATACGAAACTTAGTGCGCTTCCGCTTCTGCCCACTTCACGCTTTTCAAATCCACGCCTTCTTTCGCCATCTCGTAGAGCGGCGAAAGTTCCCGCAGACGCAACACCGTCTCGACTACGCGGTCAGCCACGTAATCGATTTCGGCCTCGGTATTGAAGCGTCCGATGCCGAAGCGGATCGAGCTGTGCGCCAGATCGTCGCCGGTGCCAAGAGCCTTCAATACATAAGATGGTTCAAGCGTCGCAGAGGTGCATGCCGATCCACTAGAAACCGCGATATCGTTGATGCCCATCAGCAGCGACTCACCCTCCACATAGGCGAAGCTGATATTCAGATTGCCCGGCAGATGATGCTCCATGGAGCCGTTGATATAGACCTCGTCGAGCCGGCTCATGATGCTGTCCTTCAAGCGGTCGCGCATGCCAGCCATTTTGATGGCTTCTTGCGGCATCTCTTCCTGTGCGATGGCGCACGCCTTGCCCAGGCCCGCGATACCGGGAACATTCAGCGTTCCCGAGCGCATCCCACGCTCGTGGCCGCCGCCGTCAATCAGGGGGACGATCTGAACGCGGGGATTCTTGCGTCGCACATACAACGCGCCCGCGCCCTTCGGCCCGTAAAGCTTATGCGCCGTGATGGATGCGACGTCAATGTTCATCTTGTTCACATCAATCGGAACTTTACCAATCGCCTGCACAGCATCGGTATGGAAGATCACGCCGCGTTCGCGGCACATCTTGCCAATCTCCGCAACTGGTTGCAACACGCCAATCTCGTTGTTGGCGGCCATGATCGTAACCAGAATCGTCTTGTCATCCAGTGCGCGCTTCAGGTCATCGAGGTCAATCAATCCACTTTTCTGCACCGGCAGATAGGTTACGCGGAAGCCAAACTTCTCTAGATGCTTGCAGGTATCGAGCACAGCCTTGTGTTCGGTGACAGCCGTGATAATGTGATTGCCCTTCTCGCGGTACATTTCGGCAACACCTTTAATCGCAAGGTTGTCGCTTTCAGTGGCACCGGAGGTAAAGATGATTTCCTTCGAGGTCGCGCCGATCAATTTTGCGATGCGTTCGCGCGACAGCTCAACTGCTTCTTCAGCTGCCCATCCAAACGGGTGATTGCGGCTGGCCGAATTGCCGAACTTTTCCATGAAGTAAGGCAGCATTTCTTCGAGAACCCGCGGATCCATCGGCGTGGTCGCGTGATTGTCCATGTAGATGGGCAGTTTGATCCCGTTGGGATTCGCGTGCTGCCCGATGTCCTGAGTGGCTAGGGTCGCCGTCTTGCCATTCGTGCTCATGTCACCTTCTCCTTAAGATCTGCAGCTCAAAAAAATCTGTTGCTTACTGAAATCTGTGCGCAAGATCGCTGCACGTGAAATGCCACCGTCACGAAATCGTTACCAGTTCCGCCGGTTTCTTGGCCTCATGCTTACTTACTTCGAGAACTTCCGACTCTTCATTCATCTCTGAAATCTTGATGTTTCTCAGAACCTGTTCGATGCTTTCATTTACCTTTCGCAGCGGCTCGCGAATAGTGCAGCGATCGCTCTGATCGCATTCGCCGCGAACGGTCACGCACGACGTAATGAAAAGCGGTCCGTCGATCGCCTTGATTACTTCGAACGCGGAAATCATCTTCGGATCCCGCGTCAGCGTGTAACCGCCATTGATACCATGTTGCGAACGAATCAATCCGACCTTCGCCAGGCGCTGCAGAATCTTGGCCAGAGCTTCCTGCGGGATACCGTAGGCCTCGGCGACATCCTTGGCGCTGCAGGCACCCTGGTCCGCGTGCTCGGCCAGATGCTTCATGGCCATCAGCCCGTAATCCGCTTTTTTGGTCAGTTTCAGCATAGCCGCCGAATGCCGACTCTTATAGTCGTATAAAACTCCGACTGTTTCGGTCGTATTTCAATAGTAACCGCAGTGGCTGGTTCGCGCAAGGCCGAGCAGGCAGCGGTAGAATTTTGCTGGTGAGCGGTAAGCTTAAGTGGGTAAATGGTTTAGGTCTTGAAGCGCGAGCTTTAGATAATTCTCGTAGGTTGCTTGGGCTGGAATTGCCACTGACGTGGTTATGTCCATCCCAATACTGGCCCTACGTCCATGCCGTCATGACTATCGATGCCGAATTTTGACGCTAGCACATTCATTTGAACGGCCTGACTTAACAATGAAGCCGGAGTGTGCACCCCCATCCGCTCAACGTGCAAAAAGTGCGCGCTTCGATCATCGGTTTCATATATCGACACGAAGCGGTATCCGAGTCCAACCAAATGGACAGCGAGTGACTCCAGTTTTTTTCGGCTTCCGGTCCTTGAAGAAGTGATCTCAGAGAAGGTCGCTCGTTGCGTTCGAACCGGATTTATTTCTCATGTTGTCGAACATCTGTTCGAGTTGCTAAATGGAAATATCTGCCGCAGTGACTTCCGCAAATTTACTTGTAGTTTGGCTTTGCACGGCTACTCAGCACGATGCTTCAACCCGTTTAGCACTAATCCGCAAATTTCATCGGCAAAGTTTTCATCGAGCTTGGCATGGCGGATCAAGAATCGCATATAGATTGGCCCGTAGAGCGAATCGAGGATGAGGTCGAAGTCGCTGCCGGCAGGAAGTTCGCCGCGATCAATGCCACGCTGCAGAGTTTGATAAGCCTGTTTGCGTCTCGGCCACAGGAAGCGGTCGCGAAAGGCTTCGATCAACTCTGGGTCCGATTGCCCTCCGGCGAGCAATGCTGCCACGACCTTGCCACGATCGGAGCGAAAAACACGAATTAGCCGCTTCATCTGCAGGCTCATGTCGCGTCGCACGGAGCCGGTGTCAGGGAATTGGAGCTCCTGCTCGGCGCTGGTGGAGAAAGCGTCAGCGACCAATGTGCCTTTCGTCGGCCACCAACGATAGACAGTTGTCTTGCCTACGTTGGCATCGGCGGCGATGGCTTCGATGCTGAGTTCCGCAAATCCGCCTGATTGCTTAAGCAGCTTCAGAGTACTGCGCAAGATTGACTGACGCGATTCCTCACTGCGTGGTCGCCCGGGAGGACGTGTCCCATTAGTGCCGTGTCGCCCATTTCGGTCCACGACACTTCGAGTATTGTTTTGAGGCATGGCTGGAGTCTAATATAATTTAAATCCGAAACGTACTGTTTTGAATCTTAATTACGAGTCCCCCGTGCCAGTGCTGGCCGCGGCTTCGGTAGTAGCGAATTCCCGCCAGCATCGCATTTCGGTATCTAAGTCTTTGTTTCTCTTATGTGGATAGTCGCGTTAGCGCTTCGCCGCCCTTATACGTTCGTGGTGATGGCACTGCTCATCATCATTCTTACGCCGATCACTATCCTGCGCACTCCGGTCGACATCTTTCCCGACATCAACATTCCCGTAGTGAGTGTCGTTTGGAACTACACGGGCTTGTCGCCGAGTGAGATGGCGGACCGAATCGTCACTAACTCCGAGCGTGGATTCACAGTCACGGTCAACGATATCGAGCATCAGGAGTCGCAGTCCCTGAACGGCATAGCCGTGATCAAGATCTTCTTCCGTCCGTCCGTCAATATTGCCATGGCAGTGACGCAGGTGACGGCGATCTGCCAGACCACGTTGCGCAGTTTGCCTATTGGTACGACTCCGCCGCTGGTCATTACCTATACGGCATCGTCGACGCCGGTTGTACAACTTGGATTGAGCAGTAAGACGCTTCCCGAGCAGCAGCTGTTCGATCTGGGACAGAATTTTCTGCGCACGCAGTTAAGCACGGTTCAGGGCGCCGGCACTCCGTATCCTTTCGGCGGCAAGCCACGTCAGATCCAGGTGGATCTCGACTCCGCCAAACTCCAGGCTTATGGTTTGTCGCCCAATGACATCGTCAATGCGGTCGCGGCACAGAACCTGATTCTGCCCGCAGGCACGACCAAAATCGGCCCCACCGAGTACAACGTGGAGCTGAACGGGAGCCCCCATACCGTCACCGAACTCAACGACCTACCGGTAAAGACCACGAACTCGTCCACTCTTTATTTGCGGGACGTGGCGCACGTGCGCGACGGGTTTACGCCGCAAACAAACATTGTGCGGCAGGACGGCGTACGCGGCGTGTTGATGGCGATCTTCAAACTCGGTGGATCGACTCTGACTGTAGTGAATGCCGTGAAGGCAATGGTGCCTCTGGCCGCGCAACAATTACCTCCTGAACTCACTATCAAAGCGCTGTTTGATCAGTCACTTTTTGTGCGCGCATCGATTCAGGGAGTGTTGCGGGAAGGCCTGATCGCGGCTTGCCTCACCGCCATCATGATCCTGGTTTTTCTCGGCGATTGGCGGCCAACGATCATCATCGCGGTTTCTATTCCGCTATCCATCTTCGTCTCTGTAATCCTGTTGAGCGCGCTCGGCGAGACCATCAACATCATGACCCTGGGAGGTCTTGCGCTTGCGGTCGGAATCCTCGTGGACGATGCCACGGTGGAGATCGAAAACATTGAGCGCAATCTTGCCATGGGCAAGGAGATGAAGCAGGCGATCCTCGACGGCGCGCAACAGATTGCGGTGCCCGCGCTGGTCTCGACGTTGTGCATCTGCATCGTGTTTGTGCCGATGTTCTTTCTCACAGGGGTCGCGAGGTTCCTTTTTGTCCCGCTGGCGGAAGCAGTAAGTTTTGCCATGTTGGCGTCGTATTTGTTGTCGAGAACCCTGATTCCAACAATGGTCATGTTCATCATGCGCGGGCACGAACACCGCGCTGTCGAGACGAAGAATCCTTTTGTAAGATTCCAGCGTAAATTCGAGCGTGGATTTGAGAAATTTCGCGGAAGCTACCAACAACTGCTCGAAACCACGCTCGAACACCGGCAGCTATTCGCCATTTGCTTCGTGATTTTCTGCGTTTTGTCGTTGGGGTTGGTATTTTTTCTGGGTCAGGACTTCTTCCCCCAAGTGGATGCCGGAATGATCCGTCTCCACTTTCGTGCCCGGCCCGGACTGCGCGTAGAAGAGACCGCGCGTTTATGCGATGAAGTCGAGAAGGTGCTGCGGAGCGAGATTCCGAAGGAAGAGTTGCAGACCATGCTCGACAATATCGGCGTTCCCTACTCGGGCATCAATCTCTCTTATGCCAGCTCGGGGGTGATTGGGACGAACGATGCGGAAATCCTGATAGCTCTCGATCCGGAGCACCATCATCCTACGGCGCAGTACATTCGCAAATTACGCCGCGAACTTCCAACACGTTTTCCGGGGGTGGAGTTCTTCTTTCAACCCGCCGATATTGTCACGCAAATTCTCAATTTTGGATTGCCCGCTCCGATCGACATCCAGATCGTGGGCGCGGATATGCGCACTAGCTACGATATCGGTCAGAAGATTGCAAATCGGCTGCGCCAGATTCCTGGAGCGGCGGACGTGCACGTGCAGCAAATGCTGGGCCTGCCCACTCTTTATCTCGACATGGACCGGACGCGCATCAATCAGGTCGGGCTGAATGCACAAAACGTCGCCCAGGATGTGCTGATCAGCTTGAGCGGAAGCTCCCAGACGACGCCCGATTACTGGCTGAATCCAAAGAACGGGGTCACATATCCCCTCGCTATTCAGACGCCGCAATACAAGATGACATCGCTGCAGGACCTGATGAACACGCCGGTGACGGGTGGGAACGGACAGACTACTCCGCAGGTGCTTGGCAATCTGGTTCAACTCACGCCCGTAGCGCGGCCCGCCGTGGTCAATCATTACAATGTTCAGCCGGTCATCGATGTCTACGCTAGCACCCAGGGACGCGATCTGGGCGGAGTTGCATCGGACATCACGAAGGCGCTCAAACCATTCCAGGACAATCTCCCGCGCGGAACGCGCATCGTAGTTCGTGGGCAGATCGTGACCATGCAATCCTCGTTCTTCGGCTTGGGCGTAGGACTTCTGGGCGCGATCGTACTCGTCTATTTGTTGATCGTGGTGAACTTTCAGTCATGGCTCGATCCCTTTATTATCATTACAGCCTTGCCGGGAGCGCTGGCGGGGATCTGCTGGATCCTGCTGATCACGCGCACTACCCTAAGTGTTCCATCTTTGACGGGCGCGGTTATGTGCATGGGCGTAGCGACGGCGAATTCGATTTTGATGGTTTCGTTCGCTCGCGACCGTATGGATGCGGGAGTGCCCGCGATGCAAGCGGCGCTCGAAGCCGGATACACGCGCATGCGTCCCGTGATCATGACGGCCTTGGCCATGATTATTGGCATGATTCCGATGGCGTTGGGCTTCGGAGAGGGTGGCGAGCAGAATGCTCCGCTCGGCCGCGCCGTGGTGGGCGGCCTGCTCTTTGCCACAGTCGCCACCTTATTTTTTGTGCCGAGCGTATTTACGATCATTCATGGCCGTCGACAAGAGCGGCTGCTGCCAAACGAAGAGTAGAGAACAAGCATCAAAAACTTGTTGGAGATTTTGATTATGCCTGTACAACCGCCGCCTGTAACGACTGAGCAGAACGAAACGCATTCCTCCGCGCCTGCGCAGCACGCCCATCCGGAGATTAGCCGGCCTCCCGATCTGCCGCCTGCTCCTGCAGGCCGGGCGAAGCTTCTCGTCGGTGTCGCGTTGCTCGTGCTGCTTGTCGCGGGTGTAATTACTTTTCTGAACCGGAGAAGTGAAGCGCACGCGCTGGTAACGGAAACTGAAGCCGTTGCAGTTCCTAACGTTGCGGTAGTACAGCCCCAAGCCGAGCCTGGAAACGACGAATTGGTGTTGCCAGGAAATCTTCTGGCCTTTATAGAGTCCCCCATTTTTGCCCGAACCAACGGCTACCTTTTGCGCTGGTACAAGGACATTGGAAGCCAGGTGAAGCAAGGTGAGCTGCTGGCGTCGATTGACACACCCGAAGTTGACCAGGAACTCTCCCAGGCCCGAGCCAGCCGCGAGCAGATCAAGGCCGCACTGGGGTTAGCGAAGATATCCGCTGACCGTTGGACGGATCTGCGCAAGACCGACTCGGTTTCGCAGCAGGAAACGGATCAGCAAACAAGCGGCTATCAGCAGGCGCAAGCTAACCTCTCAGCAGCAGATGCGAACGTTCGCCGCCTCGAAGAACTGGAGTCTTTTAAGAGGGTCTATGCTCCTTTTTCCGGCGTGCTTACGCGGCGCAATGTCGATCCCGGCGCGCTAATCAATTCTGGTGCGGCGGCCGGCAGGGAAATGTTCGACATCGCCCGAGTCGATCCGCTTCGGGTGTACGTCAGTGTTCCTCAGGCCTATGCGCCGAACATAAAAGTTGGGATGAAGGCAGATGTGACTCTGCAGGAATTTCCCGGTCAGAAATTTCAAGGGACGGTCGTCCGCACCGCGGATGCCATCGATCTCGCCACGCGCACCCTGAACACCGAAGTCGATGTCCCCAACAAGAACGGCAAGCTGCTGCCCGGTTCTTTCGGTCAAGTGCACTTTGCTGCTGGCACTTCCGTGCCCAGGATTACGATCCCGGTCAACGCCATGTTGTTCCGCGCCCAGGGCCCGCAAGTTGCGGTCGTCGACCAGGACGGCAAAGTGCATTTGCGCTCAATCAACATCGGCCGCGACTTCGGCGCCACACTCGAAATTCTTAGCGGGATTGAGGTAAGCGATCATATCGTCATCAATCCCTCCGACTCACTCGAGGAAGGCCAGAAAGTCCACGTCGTCAAGCCCAGCGCCGGAGACGCCCACTCGTGAGGCAATTTCCACCGGTCGCCAAACTCGATTTGAAAACTGCTTTGCTGACGGCGGCGTTACTCGCCTGCTCGGTCGGTTGCACCGTCGGGCCCAGATATAAGCGCCCGACAGCGCAGGTTCCCGACACGTGGAAGGGGGAAGGGCCTTGGCAGACGGCTGCTCCAAAGGATGCCATTCCAAAGGGCACATGGTGGCAGGTATTTCATGACGCGGAACTCGATCAACTGGAGCAACAACTGCTTCAGGCCAACCAATCGCTGGAAGCCGCGCGAGACCGGCTCTCGCAGGCTCGAGCACAGGCGCGCATCGCATCGTCGGCCTATTTTCCCACACTCACCACCGATCCGAGTGGCGCGCGCGAGCGCTTCTCTGGAAACCGTCCACTTGAAGGCGCCAACCCTGCCCTTGTGGTGCCCGATACCGAGAACGTTTTTACCGTCCCTTTTACCGCCAGCTACGAGCTTGATTTGTTTGGACGCGTGCGGCGCGGACTGGAAGCCGCCAATGCTTCGCTGCAAGGCAGCGCGGCTGACCTGGAAAATGTCCGTCTGGTGTTGACCGCCGAACTAGCCGCTGACTATTTCAACTTGCGGGAAAGCGATCGTGAGGCGGGAGTGGTCCGTGAGTCGGTCGAAATCGAACAAAAAGGATTGGATCTGGTCAATCGCCGTCACGAAGGCGGAGTTGCGAATGGACTGGAAGTGGCACAGCAGTCCGCGCTACTGGAGTCGACTGCCACACAGCTTCAACTGGTGCTGCAGCAGCGGGCGCAATTCGAACATGCTATCGCTGTATTGACGGGTAAGTCCGCGTCGGTGTTCACTATAGCCGAAGCGCCGTTCGATGTTACCCCTCCAGCGATTCCGACCGGCGTGCCGTCGGAGATTCTGGAGCGCAGGCCCGACGTTGCAACCAGCGAGCGTCAGATGGCGTTCGAAAATGCACAAGTTGGAATCGCGATGACTGCATTTTATCCGCACATTACGCTGTCCGGCAGCGGCGGATGGGAAAGCCGCGACATCGCGACATTGCTGAGCGGTCCCAGCGCAGTGTGGTCATTAGGTGGTGATGTCCTGCAACCGGTTTTTAATGGCGGCCGCAATCGCGCCAACCTAGCATCAAGCCGCGCGGCCTATGACCAATCTGTCGCTAACTATCGCGAATCTGTGCTGGAAGCGTTTCAGCAGGTCGAGGACGGACTCTCCGGTCTCGCGCTGCTTGACCAGGCGGCAAAAACTCAGCAGGCGGCTGTCACTGCGTCGCGACGCGCGCTCGACATCGCCAACGACCGTTACGTTGGAGGCCTCACGACGTACCTCGATGTGATTACGGCGCAATCCACTCTGCTGAGCAACGAGCGCCTGGCAACGCAGTTACTCGGCGAGCAAATGACGACTTCCGTTTTCCTGGTGAAAGCTTTGGGCGGCGCGTGGGACGCGTCTGAAATTCAGAACGAACAGGTGAGGCCGAAGCTGGTCCAGGCCGTACAGCAGTAGCTGCTGATTAAAATCGTCATGCCAGGACACCGCCCGGGCGGCACCTATGCGGAGTGCTGTTCCTGCCCACCATGGAGCGAGAGAATTTCACGCTCCGCAACCAGCCAGTCCTGATTCTCGTCGCCGTTCCCGCTTCCTGCCGTCGCTCTCCGTTGCAGGTAAAGTTCATAGGCGCGTTGGCGAATCTTCTCTTCTAGATTAACCGTGGGAATATTAGTCGTGGAGAGACTTGCCACACGAAGATTAGCTGCGGAATTGCCGGGAATTTCCTGCACTGGCTTCCCATTCGTGGGAGCTTCGGATGCAACCTGCACTGTCGAAGGCTGAAGGGTGGTCTCAACTTTCTTTTTGCGAGTGGTGGTCGTATTTCCAGTCGTCTTGCGAGCCATGCTGTACTCCTTACAGGTACCCAACTCAAGAAATGGTCTTACATAATGAAGAAGCGACATATGCGTACTCCGATAGCCGCCATCGACTACTTGCTGCGAACTATATATTTAAATATAACGCGAACGGCTGTGGAAGTGGGTTGCACGGCAGTGAAAAATCCCTTTTTCCGTACAAAGAGAGTCACTCTTTTGGGCACGGACAATCCCCCGTTTTCAGAGGCAGCAAAGATCGCGTAGACTCACGATCTTGCGATTGATACGCTCTCACACAAATCGCTATGCGTATTCTCTTTAAGGTTGAAGATGTGTTCGAGGTTTCGGGGCGCGGTTATGTCATCACTCCGGTGATACCCGCCGATGCGACTTTCGAGATTCGGGCAAAAGATCCGATCCAACTCCGTACTCCTGACGGGCATGTGCTTGATACATACATCGCTGCCATTGAATTCTTGAAGCTGCAGGACGGTGGCGGGTGTCGTACCGCGATCATGTTGCCACGTGATCTTGTAAAGCAGGATATTCCCACGGGAACAGAAGTCTGGCTCCATGAGCCGTAATTATTGGCCGAAAATTTTCTGCTAATTTGGGCTGGCCCCTCTGGATGGTGCAACTGCCAGAACAAATACATGCAATAGAATCAGCTAGTTGCTTTGTTTTCAATAGCTTCTTAAAGTACTCCAGTAACTTGTCGAAAACCGTCTGTGACCGCAGGATGGATGAGTCACGTTTACCGCATCGCTTTAAAGCGCTGCACCAGGGCACAACTATGTCATCCACTGGCAATCAGGGATCCGCCGCCAAAGCCGCCAAGGCCGGTATCGGCGAATTAGAAAGCATGCTTGCGGAATCCCCGAGCTCCGATAGAGTTTGCCTGAAACTCGCACAGGTTCTGCGGGTGCGCCGGAACGAAGTGGCGCTACTTCGGCTCGATAAGGGCAGTCTGCGATTCGTGTTTCCACCCGAGTTGCGATCCGCCGGAGTTCTGCCGCTTAACGGTTCGGCGGTTGCAGCCCGTACCGCATCGACTCGCACTCCACTTCTGTCCAACGCTTTCATGCGCGTGAAGCATGTCAGCCTTTTCGAAGCCGTCAAGCTCGGACCTCAGCAAGAAGAAGATCAAAGCCAGGATCGAATGCCGATCCAGAAAATCATGTCTGTTCCGGTGGCTGGCTCCGAGGGAAATGTAATTGGAGTGGTCCAAGTTTCGCGGAAGGGGCTGGATTCGTCTCTCTCCGGCGCGGACTTTACCGGCGATGATCTGAAACAACTGGAAAAGGCTGCAGAAATTCTCTCGCGCATGCCGTTCATGCAAGAAGGCGCAGAGATTTAGTAGAGCTACCTACTGCAGCGTTTCGCCGGAATCCCTACACTGCCTGCCCGGCGCAAAATCCTGAAGCCCAAGCCCACTGAAAGTTAAAGCCGCCGAGTTGTCCGGTAACGTCGACCACTTCTCCGATAAAAAAAAGACCGGGCACTTTGCGGGATTCCATTGTCTTGGCAGAGAGCTCACCAGTGTCGACCCCGCCCCCGGTAACTTCCGCTTTCCCGTAGCCCTCGGTCCCCTCCGGCCTGATCTCCCACGAATGCAGTTGACGTTCAGCGTCGACGAAGGCGCGATCGGAGTTACCAGATAAGGGATAAGTTTCGAGCCAGCGATCGGCGAGGCGGCGAGGCAGGATCTCTCTCAGTAGAGCATTCCAACTTGACTTATCGCGATGACCACGCGTTCGTAACTCAGCCATGAGATTGCGGTCGGGCGCAAGGTCGAGAAGAATCGGTTCTTCACTATTCCAATAAGAAGAGATCTGGAGAATCGCGGGCCCGCTGAGACCGTGATGAGTGAAAAGCATGTTCTCGCGAAATGTCTGCTTCGTACTCCGAACGGAAGCGACGACATCGGTCGAAACTCCCGCCAAATCGCACCAGCGCTTGCGATCGTGTTCACTGAAGACAAAAGGTACCAGTGCAGCGCCCATGGGCTCGATCTTCAGCCCAAATTGCCGAGCCAGATCATAACCAAACGATGTGGCACCGATTTTCGCGATCGACAAACCTCCCGTAGCGACTACCAGCCGCGGCGCGCTGAATTCAGCGTCGTCGGCTTGCACCGAGAACTGGTCAAGCTCGGGTCCCTCGTTCTTGCTGACCTCGCTTACTCTCACATTGAGCCTGATTTCTACCCCGGCGTCCCGGCACTCTTGCTCGAGCATTGTCGTAATGTCGCTTGCGGCTCGATCGCAAAACAGCTGGCCAAGCTTTTTCTCGTGGTATGGAATGCGATGTTTTTCGACGAGGCGCACGAAGTCAGCAGGAGTGTGGCGAGCTAGTGCTGACTTGGCAAAGTGTCGGTTGGCCGAAAGAAAATTCTCCGAGTTGGTGTGCAGATTGGTGAAATTGCAGCGGCCGCCGCCGGAGATCAGAATCTTCTTTCCAATTCGATCCGCGCGTTCAAGCAGCAGAACGCGACGCCCTCGCTTCCCAGCTTCAACGGCGCACATCAAGCCAGCAGCGCCGGCTCCGAGGATGATGACGTCGTGTTTATGTTTCACGCAGCCCGAGTCCTATCCACATAAGCTAAAAGAATAACCTGCGGATCATGCGCCGCAATCCAATCGCTTCAATTGTGGAGAACGACGGACAGTCAGAATACGCATGGCTCGGGGTCTAAGCGAGGAGTTGCGCGAGCGGACGCGTCCGAGCAGCAGCAACGCGAAGAACACTTATAATTGTCCATTCGATCGTTCCTCAGAGGCGATTGCTCACACAATCAGCCTCTTTGGTTCGATCGAATGGACAGCCTGTTGAAAGATCCCAGCCAGCCTCAAGCCCCAAAGCAACGCGAAGCTCGGCACGCTAGGTCGAGTCTAGAAAACACACCCGCCAGTGTAGGCGCAGCCCGTATCGTAGAAATAGACCGAATACTTGCCTTCGACGACGGGAACTGAGATGACCTGGGTGTAACCGTCATCGACCATATCAAAGATGTAGGTCGACGATGCGGTTGAACCAGGGCCGTTCTCTGTGCCTTTGAGGTTGTAATCCCATGACAAAGCGAAGTCCCAGATGTAGTTTGCCAGGGGATAATAATTGTTGTTATCGCCAAAGGGACGTTCGACGATAATTTCTGCGCTGTTTCCAATCAGACAAGGGCCATTCAGCCAATTGAGTTGGTAAGTACCGAACGAGAGAGTGGTTTCGTCCTCAACGTACACAAACCCCGGATTGCAGCCACCGGAAGTATCATACGTCGAGACGTAGATGTCGTCTCCAGGATTCACCGGAAACACTTCCTCGATCGGGTAGCTGGGGTACCATTCCACCCACGCGAAATAGTACTGCGCGGTTTTGTTGCTTTTGCAATAGGCTTGTGATGAACTACCCCCTTGCAGCACCGTTCCATCCTTGGCGCCATCGATGCCGTTCCAGGTAACTTCCCAGTCATAGTAGCCATCGCAGACCTCAAACGGTTGCTGCACAACTGGAACGTTGAACTGGGAGTAGACATAGCCGAACGAAGTTTTGGCGTTCCACTTGGTGAGCGTGTTGGTATTGGCGACTCCGCTCCAGTTGGCACTGTCGAAGGTGATAGGTGTTCCTGAGCCCTGAAGTTGCCCTTTTGGAGCGCCTTTCACATCGGCTGGACGACTCATCGCCTCGGGGTGAGGTTTGAGGTCCCCGGTCCAACGCTTCTTGGCGCTCATCATGGCTCGCTGCCACAGCAGGTAACCGTGGGCATCGCTTTGTTTATCGGGACGCGGCGGAAAGCCGTAGCTTGCCAGCGCTTCGTCGGTGGCAGACAGCGGATCAAAAGCTGCGGGTGCCACTGGGAATGTGCGGATACCGGCTACGTTGGTTGGAATGGATGCCGCTGACTCGTAAATTGCGCGGACGGCATCGCTCTGCGCAACTGCGAAGGTGGCAAAACTTAGCACTAAACCTGCCACGAGCGCACGAACCGCAGATGATTTAGTTGATTTTTTCATAACATTTCTCCTTGGTTTTCCTGAATGAAGGGCGGACTTTCTGCGCCTCTACTTGGAATATCGAAAACGGCCGGGAAAAGACGACAGCCAGAGCTTCCAGGAAATCGCAAAATGGAAGGGAAAACACGACACGGGAGTGGAAAATAATGTTGCGGGAGGGCGACGATACGCTAATGCGTTGGATCGAGACTAGCTAACTGAACCGCATTGCGAGTCTCGGGATGATCGAAGCCGAGGCATTTTTCGAGATTCTCGGATGCTGAAACGGCCGCGGCACGGGCATCGTCATGTTTGCCTTGAGCATCGAGGCCTCGCGCGAGTGCTAGGTAGGCGTAACCGAGAATGCTAGAGGAAGAATTTTGCGGCGCATTTGACTTTACCAAAGCTAGGGCACGGTTCGCGTCAGCTACAGCCTGCTCCGTTTTCCCTGATGCGAGTTCGATGGAGGAACGAGTCAGCAAAAAGCCAGGAAAAGCGTACGCACCCTGCCCTCCGGACTTCAGTGCACTTTCTCCGATGGCAACCGACTGATTGGATAACTGTAGTGCAAGCGCCGTATCGCCTTCTCCTAACGCGATCTTGGCCCGGTCTGCCGCCAGACTCGCGAAAGCATAGTGGCCCGGAGGAAGGTGTTTTCGCATCTGCGGCTCGACCTCGGAAAGTAGCTCGGTAGCTTCAGGAAATTTATGTTGACTAATTGCAATTCGCGCCCGCTCCAGCAGCGATTGGCCAATCACTGTTTGGTTGTGCTCCTTCTGCGCTCTGTCGTAAGAGCGTTGCGCATACCCGGCCGCATCGTCCAACCGATTCAGTTTCCGCAGCATCTTCGCATAGTTGTTCATGAACATCGAGGTTGAGAGTTCAACGGAGTTGCCGTCCTGTGTGAGGTCGAGAACCTGCCGTTCAATTTTTTCGGCTTCCAAAGGGCGTCCCATCTGGTCCAATTCCAGAGCCCAGTTATTGAACAGGTGGACGCTCGTCTCAGTTTCTTCCCATCCGAGCGAGGACAATAGAGAACTTGCGTGCTCGAACTCCGACAACGCTTCGGAGTTGCGTCCAGCGTCACTGTAGGCAGATGCCAAGTCCACCGAAGTGCTCATCTTTAGAAGGTCTGTTGCGACAGGCGACTGCTGCACGATGCGTTGCGCCTCCAGGATGCGTGCCACTCCTTCTTGTGCGTGTCCGGCTTGCCGGGCAACTTCGCTTCCAATGCGGAGACAAGACACGCGATCCAACGCGTACCGCGGATCATCAGGTAGTTCGCGGAGACCTTCCTGGACCATCGACTCGGCGCACACCAAGTCCAAATCCTGAGATAAGCTGTCCGCCATAAAGCACGATGCGCGCGCGCGAATTGAAATATCAGAGAGACCACGACTAATCTGATACGCCTTTTCGACCAGAACACGCGCTTGAGCAGTCTGATCCTCAGACGAATAGTTGTCTCCGATCCACATTAAAAGATCAGCGCGCCGCAACGGATCAGAAGAGTGGCGCTTTTCGATCACCTGCGCGGCGCGTGCGAGTAGATCGCTGACCGAGGTTGCCTTCTTGGGCGCGGCATCGAAAAGGAGGAAATTCATTAACTCGTCGTGCTCCTGGCTGCGTTTGAGTTGCTGGAAGGCAAAGTCCCTCTGAATCCGCGCCGTTCGGGCCTGTATCAATGTGCCGATAAGTCCCGCGAGTATGGCGAGCACGGCTACCGTCGTCAGGGAGAGCACAACCCGATTCCGGCGCACGAACTTGGCTGCGCGGTACGCGACCGTATCGGGACGAGCACTGATTGGTTCGTGCCGCAAGTATCGGCGCAAATCGTCCGCGAACGCCGTGACCGAGGTATAACGTTCCTGCGGATTTTTCTTCAGCGCCTTCGTGACAATCGTATCGAGATCTCCGCGCAGCATTCGGCTTAATTTCTCAGGGGTTGTCGTACGCCGAGCGGCATTGGTCGTAGTTTCTTCGCCGTTCGCTTTTACTGTGGCCACAACGTTCGAGGGACGCGTCGGCTCGGTGTCGACAATTGCCTTAACCAGTTCGGCAGCGGAGCGAAGGTTACGCCCGGCTGGATGTTGGCCGGTCAGCAGTACGTACAAGAGCACGCCCAGCGCGTAAACATCAGTCGCGGTGGTGACTGGCGCACCCGTTACTTGCTCGGGAGCCGCATACTCTGGCGTCATCATGCGACCACCGTCCATGGTAAGCGCCGTCGCTGCTCCGTCCTGGCTTTCGCCTTCTAATAGTTTGGCGATGCCGAAGTCGAGCAACTTGACCTGGCGGTCTTTGTTCACCAGCACATTCGGAGGCTTCAGGTCCCGGTGCACGATCAGGTTGGCGTGCGCGTGAGCGACGGCGGCGAGTACATCGAGAAAGAGTTCGATGCGAGCTTCTATATCCAGTTGTTTTTCATCACAATAGCGATCGATGTGTTCGCCTTCAACATAATCGAGCACCAGGTAAGGCTGCCCCGAAGGCGAGACTCCCGCATCCAGCAATTCGGCAATACGCTCGTGCGCTAACCGGCCGAGAATGCTTCCCTCGCGCTTGAACCGCTCCTCGCCGCCTTTGCCCATCAGGGAGAGATTGAGAAACTTGACGGCCACGCGTCGTTCGAATCGCCCATCGCTGCGCTCGCCCAACCACACGCTTCCCATTCCACCCTGTCCGATTTGGGAGATCAGAGTGTATGGACCAAGCGTCTGGCCCGAGAGTCCTGCGGAGTTCGGCAACGCGAACCGACTGTTCTCTAGAAACCCTTCTTGTACCAGGGCCCGGTGGTCATCGAGGAGTTCCGTCAACTGCGCGACAAGCGTAGGATTCTGCTCGCCAAGCGAGCGCAGCCAGACAACGCGCTCATCTTCAGACAATGCGAGCGCCTGATCGAGGTATGGACTGATTGCCTGCCACTCATCGGGACTCAGTGTGGGCATAAAATCCTCAGAGCGATAAATCTGCGCTGATTTTCCGGTGGAGATAAATGCGGGCCTTCTCCCAGTTGCGTTGTACTGTGCGTTCCGACACGTCTCGCATGGTCGCAATTTCTCCGAACGTAAATCCGCAAAAGAACTTCAAATCCACCACCTCGGCCAGGGCCGGTTCCACCTTACCCAACTCGTCCAACGCACCGCCGATTCGCACAAGTTCTGTATGGTCTACCGCATTCTCCATGGCGTCGGTATCGAGCGAAGTTAACTCGAACAGCCCCCCGCGCTTCTGGGCATGCCGTTCTCGCGCATGATCGATGATCAACCCGCGCATCACCCGCGCCGTGTATCCCATGAAACGCGCCCGGTCCGGAAACGGCGGCCCGTTGCGTGCAGCCATATCCAGGTACGCCTCGTGCAACAGGGTTGTGGCGCTCAGGCTGACGACGGCGCCCGGCCGCGCGAGCTCGCGCTTGGCCAGTTGCCGCAACTCCGCGTAGAGAGCACCGAAAAGCGCGTCAGCGGCGGCCGCGTCGCCTTGTTCGGCGGCGCCGATAAGCCCTGGAATTGTGGCGTCCGGCTTCATCTCGTTCGCGCGAAAGCGTCTCTTATTTCTGCTGATTAGTCAATACGGTCGGCCCGTCCGCGTAACGCTGGCTCCCTTGGGGCGGACGCGAACAAATCAGACTCATGTCGTCAGCTGCCGGGACATCATAGGAAAGCTCTAACTTGGTTCTCTCTCCGCGATCCGAGCCGCTTGGGTCATGAGGTAATTCTGTTCCGGGATGCTTGTTGTCCGGCTTGCCGCAATTCGGTAGTGTTTGATAGAGCTTTGATAATCGCCAACCATTTCGAGTAAATGCGCGCGAACCGCATCGAGACGATAGTGACTGGCAAGACGGCCATCTTCATCGAGCGCACGGAGTAGTTCGAGACCTTTCGAAGGGCCGTGCACCATCGCAGCCGCGATTGCATGATTGAGCGTCACCATTGGGCTGGGAGCGACATGTTTCAGCAGTTCATACAGCGCCAGGATTTGTGGCCAGTCTGTGTCTTCCGCGTGCGCGGCTTCGTCATGGACTGCCGCGATCGCGGCCTGCAACTGATACAGACCGACGGAACCCTTCGACAGTGCGGCGGTCAAGAGTTCGACGCCTTCGGAGATCTCGGCCTGACACCACAGAGTTCGATCTTGTTTGTCCAAGGGGATCAATTCCTCGTCCGGTCCGGTTCGTGCCGCACGCCGAGCATTGGTTAACAACATGAGAGCTAAGAGGCCCATTACTTCTGAATCATCGGGGAGGAGCCCTTTCGCATTGCGAGTCAACCGGATCGCCTCGCGTGCCAAATCGAGTCGCTGCAAATGCGCTCCGGTGCTGCTGGCGTAACCCTCGTTGAAGATCAGGTAGAGCACATGGAGAACCGCGGGCAGCCGTTCGCTACGCTCTTGGGGAGAAGGCAGTCGGAATGGCACTCCGGAAGCCTTGATGTTTTGCTTCGCGCGACTAATCCGCTGCGCCATCGTTGCCTCGGGAACCAAGAATGCGTTGGCAATTTCCACCGTGGTCAAACCGCCGACCGCGCGCAGAGTCAGAGCAATCGCCGAAGACGAGGTGAGCGCGGCGTGGCAGCACATGAACAGCAAAATCAGCGTGTCATCCGGGTCCATGTCAGACTCGATTTCAACGGCCGGTACGACAGTGTCCGTCTCCCTCGCCACCGCCGTTTCCCTCTCGCGACGGGCAATTCCGCTGCGTACCTGGTCGGTTAGGCGTCGGGATGCGACATGAATCAACCAGCCACGTGGATTGTCGGGAATACCCGCCTCGGGCCATTGTGTAAAGGCCGCAATCATCGCCTCCTGTACAGCATCCTCGGCGGCGGAGAAATCTCGAAAGCGGCGAGCGACCGCGCCGAGCACCTGCGGTGCAAGTTCGCGCAAGAGGTGCTCGGAGGTCGCGTCCCACGACTTTGTCATCGTAGCTCTCTTTACAGCATCTCCGGCGGAGGTCCGCTCATAATTGGGCGGACTTCAATCGGCATGTTCAATGGTTTGCCACCGGGACCCGGTGCCGCTGACACTTTTGCCGCGATGGCATAAGCCCGCTCCGGAGAGTCGACGTCGACAATCCAGTATCCTGCGAGAAATTCCTTGCTCTCAGGAAATACGCCGTCCGTAACGGGCAAGCCATCCTTACCAGCCCGCACCAGCTTAGCCTGTTCGGGAAACGACAGACCTTCGGCGGAGATGAACTCGCCTGATTGGCGGAGCTCTTTGTTGAGGCCGATCATAAATGCGATATGTGCCTGCAGGTCTTTTTGCGGCCACTCAGGGATCCCGTGGCCGGCTCGCATCGTGTTCATCATGATGATGTATTTCATTTTCTCTTCTCCGTGACTTCATCCCACTGATTTCATCCCACTGATTTCATGCCAACGATTTCATTGGGCGACTTTCCCGCTTTTCGCGGGTTGCCAAACATGCACCGAATTCTGAGTGTTCCGTCATTCGGTCTTAGACTGTTCTAAGAATGCGAACTTCCTGACTTCAATTGGCACATTTGTAGGTACTCCGCCGGGTCCTGGCGCCGTGGAAATCCGTGCCGCGATGGCATAGGCGCGTTCGGGAGTCGCTACGTCAACAATCCAGTAGCCCAGCAGGAACTCCTTCGACTCAGGGAAGATGCCGTCGGTGATCGGGATGCCATTCTTCTCACCGCGCACCACCTTCGCTTCATCTGGTCCGGCCAAGCCCTGTGTGGCCACAAACTCTCCGGATTCGGTCAGTTCCTTATTGATCCGCCCAAGGACCGCCATATGCGCCCCAATATCTTTTTGCGACCAGGCGCGATAGCTGTCAACGCCTGCCTTCATACCGGACATCAGCAAAATGTATTTCATAGCTTCGCTCCTATATCGTTGTGTTCACCATGATGCAAATCGCCTACGACTTCTCGTTGGTTTGAAACATCCACCGGACACCGAATTTGTCGTTCAGTGCTCCGTATGTGCCGAAGAACTGCTCTTTCAGCGGGTCGGTCACTTCGGCGCCCTCCGAGAGTCTTTCAAATAGAGTTTTCAATTCATCGAATGTGCCTCCACTCAGATAGAGGCAAACCGTATTGCCCCGAATCGGAGTCTGGGCTGGCCGTAGCCAGTCCGACGCGGAAATCTCCAACTTGCCATTTCTCAGCCGGGCATTGACGATTTTCTCGTGCTGAAAGGGAGGCATGAAATCCCTAGCCGGAGAATCCTTAACCTTGGTCGCTGCCAATTCTCCACCAAAACACAATTTGTAGAATTCCATCGCCTGCTGGCATTTGCCATCGAATAACAGGTACGGCGTCAGGGTAGTCATTGCGTCTCCTCTTTTCTGCATCTTAGCGTCCGCTGACAAACGAGCCGGTAAAGCCGCCAATGCCACAGCGGAGAGAGCGGATCCAACAAAACCGCGCCGAGATAATTCAGTTGCTTTTCCCATGACCGCTCTCCTTGTGAACTCTCCACTTGCCAGCCGCTAATATGCGCTTTCAATGGGTAGTCGGAGCCGTCGCGGCGTCCTCTACATCATCTCCCAAAATATTTTTTAATGAAAAATCCGGCCGACGTGTCGATTTCTCTCTCGCCCAGAACCGCCGTCAAAGTGGAGGTTAGGAAATGACCGACCAACGGTGGGTGGTTGAGGTTAGCCAGCATTGGGTTCTGGTCCGCGATGTCCAGCCGCGGCAACTCGTTCCTGGACCGTTCCAGTGTGTGCACCTCTGATACTGCGGCGGGACCACCAAGTAATGGCTGAAAATTTCGGAGGGGGTCGATTGGCGCCGGCGGGGAGTGAAGCAGAGGTTTGCCTTCCGACCCGAGAATGCTTGGTCGCGTGTTCGTTCCCGGCTTTCAAAGTCCGTTTCAATGTTCGCTCTTGACATTCTGGAATTCTGCGACTATTTTTGACGGCATTCGGTGACGGAAAAGCGAAACTCGCGCTGAGTTTCGCTTCAAGGGGTTCTTCTCGCCGACTTCCCCAGGAATTGATTGTTGGTTTTTGGCGCGAGACTGGAGCGCTTGAGCGGAAGTGTGCGCAGCCGTTAAGAGACGAAGCACTTAACTTCTAAGGCCATCCCAGAACTGCTGCGACTCTCGTCCGCAATTAAGCACTCGTGTCAGAAAAGAACCCGCCGTAAAGGCCGACAGGTTCTCGACCACAAGGCTTTTCCAGAAAGCATGTACACCCGGCTTGCCCGATGCCACTCTGCAGCGGGCTGATTGATAGGTGCTAGAGAGACAACATCCGCTGCGACTCAATCGGGAGATCGCCGCAGATTCCGGGCGTTGCCGTAGCCAACGGCTTGGGAGTTAGCATGAGTCGCTTTCTAGATTGGATCATACGAACTGTCAGGCTCGCGATTTCGGTAGCTCGTATTTTCATCGATTCATTTAAGAGAAACTGGCGCAGGCACGTGATCGCTCTCTGTTTTCTTCTGGTCGTGACGGTGATCGTTACCACCACCATCTCCAAGCTCTACCAGTTCTGGGATGTAGGTTCCAATTCCTGGTTCGATCGCCTCAAGGGTGAGGGCTGGGAGTTTCAGCGTGGAGCTGCCACGGTCGAACATGACCAATTCGGCGATCAATTTTCAAGCGTAAAGTACTTAGCGCAGGGATGGACGCCCGCGGAAAGCATGTGGTTCTACAACACCACGCAGGGCTCAGACCTGCTTCCCTATGATTTCTTCATGGCCTTGGAGAAACCCGGTACCTCCGATCTTTTCCGTTCCAACGACAACTTGAATTTCTACCGGTATCTACCGCAGAAGCCCACTTTGAGCAATCCCGACGGATTGCCCGTCGGGTTCGTAAAAGACAGGTACAAGGGCGTTGATTACCTGGGCTTTACCTGTGCCGCGTGCCACACCGCTCAGCTCAACTACAAGGGTACCGCGATTCGCATCGACGGTGGTCCGGCGGCGAGCGACATGGATTCCTTCTTAGAGAATCTTGCCACCGCTGTATGGGCTGCGAGGACCGACGCTGGCGGTGCTCGCGCCGGGTTCATCAAGAGAGTCATGGATCGCGGCCACTATGCTTCAGAGAAGGACGTGATCAACGACTTGCAGAAGTACGCCCAGCGTCTTTCCATGTACAACGTCATCAATCAAAGCGAGACGCAGTACGGCTACTCGCGATTGGACGCGTTCGGGCGAATTTACAACCGCGTTCTAGAGCACATTATTACCCAAAGCGAACTCAAGGAGCAGCTCGATCTGGCGGTGGCGGATTTGGTGAAAGAAGGCACGCTCACACAGTCCGACGTGAATGCCATCGTGCAGCAGCAGAAGCAGGGCGGCGTTTTGAGCGACAAACAGCGCGACCATCTCGTACTGCGGCTCTCTCAGCATCTTCCTCCGAAGGTCCTGGTCAAAATCGGCAATCGGATTTTCAATCGTCCGGATGCTCCCGTCAGTTACCCCTTCTTGTGGGACATTCCGCAGCACGATTATGTGCAATGGAACGGGCTGGGAGCGAATGCGGGCCTGGGACCGATAGGTCGCAACGCTGGCGAGGTCATCGGGGTTTTTGGAACTCTGGATTGGGCCGAAGAGCCAGGGATATCCGTGGCCTCGTTCATCAGCGGCCAGGGGATCCACGCTACTCACATCAGCTTCAAGTCTTCGATCAATGTGCATAACTTGCGCCTCATCGAGAATCAGCTGAAAAGTTTGCAATCTCCACAATGGCCTGAAGATATCTTAGGACCCATCGACCAGGCCCGAAAGGCACGTGGGGAACGCTTGTTTACGACATACTGCGAAAGTTGCCACACGAGAATCAAACGCGACGACCCGATGCGCCGTATCGTCGCATCTATGATCAAGCTTGCAGATATTGGTACTGATCAACAGATGGCTCATAATGCGGCTACCTACAAGGGACGGAGTGGCATCCTGAGAAATGACTATGTGACCGCAGGCCCCGGCGACGTTCTTATAGACGAGAAGGCTCCGGTTGCGGCGCTATTGACCAAGGCAACTCTCAGTGTGGTCGCAACTCCCGGAGAGCGCAGCTACCAGTGGCTCAATGATTTGGTGAAGGGGTACTTAGGCAACGAGATTAAACCTTCGCTGAAGAGCGGCGATTACGATCCGGACACGACCGTCGATCCCTATGCATCTTTGCTTTCTTACAAAGGGCGTTCGCTGAACGGCATCTGGGCGACGGCGCCATATCTGCATAACGGTTCCGTACCCAGTCTCTATGAACTGCTACTGCCTAGACGAGGTCCCAAGGATCCACCGACCGGCGGAAATTTCCGCCCAGATAAATTCGAGGTCGGATCGCGGGAGTTTGACCCCAAAAAAGTGGGCTTGAAGAGCAGCGGAATCCCCACTGGATTCCTCTTCGATACCGCTCATAAAGGCAACAGTAACGCTGGACATAATTACGGCACGAATCTGAGCGACGAAGATCGCTGGGACCTTGTGGAGTATCTCAAGAGTTTGTAGCAGGTGTCCCGCTGACCTGGTGAGCAAGGCGGTAACCTATGAGTGAACAACGACCTCTACACGTAACTTCCTCGTTCCGTCCCCTTCTACAGTTATGCAAGCGATATTACAAATTTCACGAAATCCCTCTTAAGACCCTGTAGCAATTCGTTACCCAACCGTCTCGTAAGGAGGACCGCCATGAACGCACAAGCAACTCCGAGGCCCACCGATTATCTGGAGCAGTTCGATGCGGCCGCCCCCACAGACAAATATCCTCTGGTTCGCCACTGGATGGACACCGAGCCTCTGCCATTCTTCAAGGAATTGCGCGAGAGACGGCCAATTTTGGTCACTCCGATGTGCACGCTGTTGTCGCTGTTTGACGATGTCACCGACGTGCTCAACATGCCCCTGATATTCACCACGGCACTCTATTTGCCGAAGATGGGGAACGGCCTCTATCTCATGGCCCATGATGACGACGCTTTACACACTCGGGAAAAATCGCTCATGCAGGGGATACTCAATCGAGACGATCTGCCCCAGGTCCGCAAGATGGTAGCAAAGATAGCCAAAGATTTGCTCGATGCTGCCGACGGTCACATGGAAGCGATCAATGGTTACTGCCGGATGGTGCCGGCGACTCTGGTGCAGGAATACTTCGGGCTCATTGGTATCGACAAAAAGGATCTTATCGAATGGTCCTATTGGAGCCAGGCTGATACTTTCCATAACCAACCCTTCGATCTGTTATCGGATGCGAAACGCAAAGAAATTTCGGATCGTCATACCGAGACCGGTGAACAGCTGAGTAACTACATTGCCGAGCTGACTTTGGCTTCTGTTCTTGCTGTAAAAGCGCAGGGGGCGGAGAACTTTTTGCTCGCTCCCTGGTATCTGCTGCGCAGGCTGGTGCGCAAACTTCTAGGCAAGACCGACCCTAAGTTGACGGACAATATCGTCACAAGAATGGTGCGCACTTCGTATCCAGCGGCGGTCGATTTCGACGACAAACGACTGGCCATTAATGCAGGCGGACTGCTGATCGGCTCGATTGAAACTACTTCTCAGGCGGTCGCGCAGGTGATCCAATACTTGTTGGATAGCCCAAACTATCTGGCCAGGGCCAAGAATGAAGCACGGGCAGACAATCCGGCAGAATTCGACGGTATTGTCTGGGAAGCTCTCCGCTTTGTTCCCATTTCACCTTATTTATTTCGTCAGGCCGCCAGCGACTTCACGGTTGCGAAGGGCACCGATCATCCGACCATGATTCCTAAGGGAACTTATGTCTTGCCGTTGACGCAATCGGCGATGTTCGACCCGAAGGCATTTGAGAACCCGGACCAGTTCATACCGACTCGCAATTGGTATCACTACTTTCACTTCGGTTTCGGCAGCCATGAATGCCTTGGCAAGTATGTCGGCATGGTCATGATTCCGGAGATGGTACGCCAAATTCTCCTCCGACCAGGAATCACAGCGAACGGCGAGATTGATTTTCAAGGTGGCCGATTGCCGCAGCGGTATGATCTTTCATGGGGCTGACCTAAACTGTCCGCGAAACTGGATCGGTAGCCGATCGACCCATTCAGGACTTGGCCAATGCTAGTGTCGGCAGAAGCGGCGCTTCGCGTCCGCGGGCGGTAACTTTCTCCACTGATGCGATCTGGCCGTCCTGTACGATGAGCGCGGAATCAAAGTTGTTCACCGTAGGACAGACATGGCGCGGCAGGAGATAGAGCGCGTCGCCTACCTGCGGACCTGCGGTTTTGCCGTTCCAGGCCATCGGAAGATGCTCTTCACTGGGTGTGAGAGGCGTCAGTTCTGGATGTCCGGCGACCACGCACGTGGGCACGCCAGCATCGGCTGAGACGGCTTTGTGACCCGCGTCGCAGGTGATGATTCCGTCGTGAGGCCGGCTGACCACACGTGTTAATACCAGAGCCGCTGGAGCATAGCCGTATTCAGTGGGCAGTTGCGCCAGACTTGTGGCATCGCAATAGACAACTGTTCCAGGCGAGACGCGGTGGATGAACCCTGCTCCGCGAAAACCTTCGTATGCGAGAGAGCAGGGGAACGTCGGCGTCCCTGCGGTGATGACTTCGGGCACGCTCATCCCACTGAGCTGGATTGCGTTTACAAGTTTCAGCAAACAATCGTAGCCGGCATGCGCCGCTGCGGTGCGTTCGGGTTCGCCGAGTCCGCCGTACTGCCCGTCATAATAGTGCAGGCCTCTGAATTGCAGCTCCGCTTCTTCAACAGCACGCACAAGCCGAAGCACTTTGTCGGTATGGCTCTGTTCGACTCCTGTTCGATTCATGCCGGGATTTATATCGACAAACACGCCGACTGAGCTGCCTCGCCATTGCCGTACCTGTTCTTCATTCTCGACCAGTACAGAAATCCGGACGCGCGGGAACTGATTCGCAATTTCGAGCACCCGGCGTGCATTCGCTCCCACCACCGGGTAGGCAAGAAGGACGTCGGCTACTCCGCTGTCGCAAGCTACCAGCAGTTCGAGCGTGGTTGAACACTTGAAGTTCCGGACCCCTCGCTCGATAAGCATACAAAGCGTGTAGGCCAGCTTTGCGGTCTTGATGTGCGCACGCCAGCGATCCCCATCGCCTCCGAGCAGATGCAATGTCCGCGCAATGTTTGACGCCACGATTTCCGGATAGACCACAAGCGCAGGAGTAAGGACGTCCTCAATGCCAACCACGCGATGACGTTCGTCCCAAGTAAACTTGCTCAGCATGAATTTATGCGCTGCCATCGCGGCTTCGATCATATCGCGCAAACCTGAAGCAACGCTATGGGGCCCATGCTTCTCGGTAGAGATCGACTCCGCGTGCCGCTCCAGCCCTAGCCAACCGGCTCGTTCAGTCGGAATCCGAGTAACCAGTCCTAGTATGATGGAGCCTCTCGACGATAGTTAACATCATCGATGTCGCCGGCTAAAGTCGGCAGTTCCGCGCGAAGTATCGTTTTGAGGAGGCACTGACAAGAAATGAACCGCAGAAAATTTGTCCAGAACACCGCAGTGGTTGCCGCGGGCACAGCTGCCCTGAGTAGCTCGGCGCTGTCCTATGGGCGCATCTTGGGTGCGAATGATCGCATTTCACTCGGCCACATTGGGCCCGGGGCCCGGGGGATGGAACTGGTAGGCATGGTGGGTGAGCTCAAAAATAAGTTCGAGGTTGAAATGACGGCGGTTTGCGATCTCTGGACCCACAATCTGGAGCGGGCAGTGGATGCCAACACGAAGTTATACGGAAAAGCGCCGCGTGCGTGCCACCACCCAGAAGAACTAATTGCGCTGAAGGATGTCGACGCCGTCATCATCTCCACCCCCGAGCATTCTCACTCCCCACTGCTCAAGATGGTCGCCGATGCGGGAAAGGACGGCTACTGCGAAAAGCCGATGGGGAATGTTCTCGAAGAAGCAAAGGCGGCTCGCGATGCGGTGCAGGCCAGGAACCTGATCGTGCAGATCGGCACGGAGCACCGCAGTGAGCCTTACCAGCTTGCTGTACGCGACCTTATTCGCGGCGGCGCGCTGGGAGACGTCAGTAAATACGAAATCGCTTGGAACTATCATGGACCACGTTGGCGCGGACGTCCGGAAGTGAAGCAGATCCGCGAGCAGGACACGGATTGGGGTGCTTGGCTAATGAACAAGCCGTATCGTCCGTTCGATCCGCAGCTTTATTTTGAGTACCGCTTGTACAAGGATTTTTCCAGCGGGATTTCTGACCAGTGGCTCAGCCATGGCATCGACTTGGTCCATTTCTTTATGGACGAAACATACCCGGAGTCGGTCGTCGCTCACGGCGGAATTTTTGCCTGGCACGATGGCCGCGAAAATCCAGATACGTTCCAAGCTCTGTTGACGTATCCGAAAGGTTTCTTGGTGAGCTACTCCACTAGTTTCGGTAATGATGCGACCGGGTACACGCGCATCATGGGAAAGAAAGCCACTATGTACAACACGGGCGGGGAAGGTAGCCCGCGCTGGCAGATGGTCCCGGAGGTCGGCAATCATGAGGATGACACCGAGATCGATCGGAAGCGCGTCGCCAAAGATATTCTGTTGCCTGGAGATACGGGCCTCCCGCCGATAGGCATCGGGGATGACAATCTTTCGCACATGACGAATTGGTTCGAGTGTCTGCGTACACGCAAACAACCGAACGCCACCGTGCAGAATGGATTTTCGCATTCCGTAGCATGCATGATGGCGACACAGGCATATTGGACCGGCAAGAGAATCTATTTTGATCCGAAAACGGAGCAGATTCTCGACCATCCGCCCGCAGCATAAATTATGCTTGTTGAGGGCACGATCGGCGGAAAAACGGTGCAAGTTGGAATTGTTCTGAATCATGAAAACTTAGTGCGGAAGGAAACCGAAGGTGCTTATTAAGGTATTTGAAGAAAAGAAAGATCTCGGCCGAGCCGCAGCCGAGCAGGCTGCTTCTGCTATTCGCAGCGCGATCCGCGAATCGGGCCGCGCTCGCATTATCGCTGCCACTGGCGCGGCCCAGTTTGAGTTCCTGGAAGTCTTGACCAAGACCGCAGATATCGATTGGCCGCGCGTCGAGATGTTTCACCTGGATGAGTACATCGGTTTGCCGATGTCACATCCCGCGAGTTTCCGCAGGTTTCTCCAGGAACGTTTGATTCAAAAAACCGGGATCATTCTCTATCACCTTCTCGACGGCGATTCCGATCCGTCAGCGGCGATTCGGAGCGCAAGCGAAGCCATTAGCGCCGCGCCCATCGATATTGCCTTCGTCGGCATTGGTGAGAACGGCCATCTCGCGTTCAATGATCCGCCCGCTGATTTCGAGACCGAAGAGCCTTACTTGATCGTCAATCTGGACGAAGCTTGTCGGCTCCAGCAGGTCGGAGAAGGATGGTTCAAGAATATTTCCGAAACGCCCACGCAGGCGATTTCGATGTCAATACGCCAAATTCTGAAAGCCAAAGAGATCTTGGCCGTTGTCCCCGATTCACGCAAGGCGAAGGCAGTAAAAGCTTGCCTCGAGGGAGAGATCAATCCCATGGCTCCCGCTTCGATTTTGCGCCGTCATGAAAACACGACCGTGTACCTCGACAAGAATTCAGCAGCATTGCTGACGCAGGCCACGCTTACCGTTGTCTAGAAACTAGTGTCTAGCCCCACCAGGTCCGCTTGGCAGCAGGGAGATTGACGACTGAATTCCCCCGAACCGAGATATCCGGCGTGACTGCCCCAAGGCCTAGGCCCATTCCAGCGTTGCGCTGGTGGATCGGCGGGCTTCTGTTTGCTTCGACCGTCATCAATTACGTTGACCGCCAAACTCTCTCGTTACTAGCTCCATATCTCAAACTGCAGTACCACTGGACCAACTCCGACTACGCTGACATCGTTATCGGGTTCCGCGTGGCCTACTCCATCGGACAGATGATCTGTGGCCGGCTGATGGACCGTGTCGGCGCTAGACGGGGTTTGACTCTGACGGTAGTTTGGTACTCGATAGCGTCAATGCTCACTTCGCTGGCAAGCGGCTTTTATAGCTTTATGGGATTTCGCTTCCTTCTGGGGGCGGGGGAATCCGGGAACTGGCCAGCTGCGACCAAGGTTGTAGGCGAATGGTTTCCCAAACGTGAACGCGCTTTGGCTACCGCGCTGTTCGATAGTGGTAGCTCAGTAGGAGGCGCGATCGCGCCATTTATCGTGCTCGGAATTTATTTCCGCTGGGGCTGGCGTCCCGCCTTCGTAATCCCAGGCTTGTTGGGTTTGCTTTGGCTGTTTGGCTGGCGGTGGCTTTATCAGCCACCGGAAAAACATGCTCGTCTGTCCACCGCCGAGTTGGCTTTTATCCAGACGGAAAGAGGTGACATCGGCTCTCGACCGGCTGGCCGAACAGTCCCGCGCTGGAAAGACCTTCTGAAGTTGCCGCAGACGTGGGGAATTATTATCGCGAAGAGTTTCACTGATCCAGTCTGGTTCTTCGTTACCGATTGGTTCCCCATCTACCTGGTTGCAAAAGGGATCGATCTTAGAAGCGGCCTGATCGCCGTCTGGATACCATTTATCGCTGCAGACATAGGCAACTTTTTCAGCGGTTGGCTGTCGGGTCACTTGATCAACGGCGGATGGTCACTTGGCGCGGCGCGCAAGGCTCTGGTTGTATTTGGCGGGGTGGGCGTGATGCTGCTCATTCCGACCGTACTCACCACGAATCTCTACCTGATCACTTCGCTGTTCGCGCTCTCGACATTCGCCTATGCCAGTTTCAGCACAATGGCCAATGTGCTTCCATCAGACGTATTCAACAACGAGTCGGTCGCATCAGTCAGCGGTCTGAGCGGGGCCGGGGCCGGCATTGGCACAATCATTGCTTTCAAGTTAGTCGGGCATTTTTCCGACGCGAGGCAGGCGGCTGCGACTCACGTCTTCGATCCGATCGTGATAGTAGCTGGGTTGGTCCCATTTGTGGGAATGGTTTTGGTGCTGCTCCTTGTCCGCAACACGAAAGCGACAGACGAGGGCCTCGTACGGGAACTCTAGGACTGAGTGGGAATCGTTCGCCGCGACGTGGAACCCAACGACGCGGCCCGGCTTCCTGATTCCGATGATGTCGAAGGCTATGGATCGCTGGCGAAAAATGCCACAGGGTCCGAAAGTAATAAAAGCGGGGATCAGGAAACATTGCGGACTCGCTGCAGTCTCTGGGCCCTCCGGGCAACCGCGATCGGATCTGACGCATCCGTTCAAATCAACGGGCTGATATTCGTACATACCAACCGGTTCGTATGCTAGGGTGCTTCAGGCTACATCATCGAAAAGGAGAACCAACAATGACAAGGATCGCAGTGTCGCGCAGGAATCTGCTCGCAACTGGGGCCTGGGCGCTGGTCGGTGCCGCGAGCCTGCGGGGAACGGCAAGTGCCAGCGCATCGGGAGGGCAGAACTTAACGAACGAGGAGCTAGTCCGGAATTGGTACGCAGCCTGGGAGCAGAGAGACTGGAGCCCAGTGGATAACCTGCTCGCTGATAACTTCACCTTTACAAGCGCGGCCGGCGACGACCACATCAGCAAAAGCACTTTCAAAACGCGATGCTGGGAAACACAGATCGATTTCATTGGACATTTTGACCTGGAGCGAGTCACCACTGGCCCGGACGATGCTTTTGTGAAGTATCTTTGCCACACCAAAGACGGTAAATCGTTTCGGAACGTGGAATATCTCCGAATCAAGAACGGAAAGTTGCACTCCATTGAGTGCTATTTCGGCGCCCAATCCAGCTTTCCGTCCGCAGTGAGCGCTCGGCAGAAGTAACACCGGCCTCAAAGATAAAGGCGTAGGGCCGATCTGCCGAAATCAGTGGTGATGCAGGATCTATAATTCAAAGACGCTCAACCAATCCACGCTTTGTGGCTTCCGTGGGCAGGCGGTCAAACGGATGTCCTTCGCGTAGCAGAAGCGCTCGTAAACCTGACTAGAGAAAGTGTCTTCTCAATACCAGAAGCGAAGTCAGAATTTGTTGTGTTCGACTTCGCGCCCAATCCGTAACCTGCATTCTCGGTCGTGGCTTGCTCAGCGCCCTCTTACTTCAAACTGCGCAGGCCTTGCTGTCGCAGTAACGTTCGGATCGTAGTACTCGTAGACGCGCGACGCGAATCCCTGTGCATGGATGGGGTACTTTGCCCGCAGACGGTACTGCACTTTGAACGAATCGCGCGGCGCGATCGAATCAAAATATAAGATTGCCTGGGTCGCCGTCATATTGAATTTTTCAAGCCGACCGCTTTTTGAGGCAGCGGTTCTCTCCACCATCTTTTGCAAATCTTCGCTCAGTAATTCGAATCCCGGCGGAATTCCCAAATCGACCATCACCATTTTGGCAGTCTTATCCAGAGTGTTGTGGATTGTCGCCGTTCCTTTCACAATCTCGTCCTGGGCCAGCCGCGTGCGATCGTAATTTACGTCGATTGTCAGTGCCCCAGGCGTTGTCGCTTCCGGCCAGGGAACAAAATAGCGCCCAGCGATCTGATAAGCCAATCCACCTTCGCCGGAAAAACGTATCTCAACTTCGTTGTCGCGAACCATGTTCATCTGCGGCAGGACGAACTGGTGCAACAGATCATTGTTCTTCCTGTCGATCTCGACACTCGTGACTTCTTTCCCATTGAGTAGAATCGCCACCTTTCCGCGGGCGTCACTCCCGCTTTGCTCGGAGGCCCTCAGTAGAGCGCGTAATGCCATGATTGTTGCTTGCGTAGTGCCCCAATTACCGCTCCCATTCTTTTTTGAGGCAATCCACGCGAGCGATTTTCGAACGATATCGGAGTATCCGCCGGCCTTAAGGAAGGCCTGCAGCGCGAGCCCTGTTGTCTCGACGGCCGCGCTGTCGCCAGTCGCATAGACGCCGGTTTCGTCCGCCGACCACCACACGAATTCGTCCTTACGCGATGCTGAGTCCTTCAGCAGTTCGAGGGCTCTGCGCGTCAGTTCTGAGTCCTTATCACGCTCTACGGCGAAATTCGCAACAACCGCGAGCGTGTAGGTATCCATCTTGCCGTCGAGATGTTTCTCAATAAACTGCTTGGCCTTCTGAATTGCCTCTCCTTTGTAATCCGCCGACTCGAGTGCCCACGCGATGTAAGCTGTGATGCGCAGAAGATCTGCGTTGAAGCGGTTCGTTGCGCCTTCGTTGATGAATTGTGTGTCGGGGTTCCAGCTTCCGTCCGCCTGCTGCTGCCGGACCAGCCAATCGCGAGTGCGCGCAACCACTTGCGGATCGATATCGTAAACGTTCGCCATGTCGTGAAACTCCATCAGTCCGTACGCCGTGAGAATCTTGTTGGCTGGGGCGTTCCCGAACCACGAGAATCCGCCTCCTGGAACTTCGAAGGTCAGGAGCCGTTGATAGCCGGTTGCGACGAACCCTTCCGCTTTCGCATGAATTTCCGGCGTCAGTTTCTTGGTCCGTTTCATGTAATCGAGCGCCAGCACGTTCGGATAAGTCGCCGAGGAGGTTTGTTCGAAGCAGCCGAAGGGCATGCTCAGAATGCCGTCCATCCCCTCGATTACCTGGCTCAACGGCCCGGGATAAAGCCGGACGAAAATTTTGCTCGCATCTGGAATGGAAGATTCAGGGAAGCGCACGGTCTCGCGCGCCTCCGAATCCAGCCGGCTGCTGAAAACGATCTCCTTGGCCTCTCCATTGGGCACAACTTCGATCTCGCGCACCACGGTGTCTTCACGCTCCGAGCCGCCGTGCATGCGGCCCTTAAGCGTCAGTTTGTACCTACCGATCTTTTTCGCTGCGATGTTGAAGTGAGCGGCGCCGACCTGCCCCGCTCCGACCGAGACGGTCTGCTGATCCGCACTTTCCAGCGAGAACCACTGATCGGGTTCCAGTTTCAAATCCACGTCGCCGCCCAGGCTGGCATAGTTGTATACGGCCACGGGTATAGAGACTGTGTCTCCTTTCGTCAGGGTCACGGGAAGATCGAGATCCACAAAGAAATCCTGGAAGACCTTCAGTTCCGACGATCCGGTTCCGAGCGCTCCCGTCTGCGTTGAAGCCAGCATTGCCATGCGCCAGGTAGTAATCGAATCGGCCAACGGGATCGTGATGCTCGCCCTGCCATCGCCATTGGTGAGTATCTCGGGATTGATGTAGAGCGCTTCGGGGAAGTAGCTCCGGATATGACCGCCCGATGCGGCGGCGGGGCCCGACTCTCCGTTTGCATTCACACGTTCCCTAGTCTTCTTGTCGGCTTCGACCACTGCCAGATCCGAAAAATTGCGTCCGTTCGACGGCATTGCGAATATGCGCTCCCCAGCAATTGCCGCGTCTTGCGTCTGAACTTGCGCCATCGCTGCCCCTGTCACCTCTACTACTTCACTCGTGCGGCCAACCTCCAGCTTCGCAGAAAGAACTCCCCGATCACGGGCTGAGAGGGAGATCATTCGAACGCTGGTTCTAAATCCAATTGCCTCGACTTGCACTCTATATCGGCCCGGAGGCAATGCCGCGAACGAAAATTTGCCTGCCGCATCGGTGTCGATATTTCGGATGCTCTTATCCCCAATTCGCTGAATTTGAACCTGCGCGCGCGAAACCACGGCGCCCGTCATATCCGTGACCGTGCCGTCGATTTCGGCAAGACCATTCTCGGGACCGACTCCATGCTCCATTCGCATGGTGATTGTGCTTTCCCGCGACATCCAGGGGTTCGATTGCGGCTGGGTCGACACCCAAGCGGTTTCGGGCTCCAGCCATACCACCAGATCGTCGCCGGTATTAAACATGCGGTCAGGACCCGCGCTGGTCACCCGGTACAAACGGTAGTTCCCATTTCGCCAGGGGGCACGATCGAGGCGCAGCTCGGTGCCCCATGCGTCGCGTGGGGAGCGGCCGCCTGAATCTTTCAGTTCTTTAAATGCCCCGGCCACATCCTGTTTACGGTCGAGGTCCTTTATCTTTACGGCAAGCTCCCGGACGTAGTCGAGAAGCGCATTCTGGTACCGCGCCATGTAGTCGGCCTTTTTCGTATCGGGCAGCGCGCGCCCAGACTCACTATCGAGCGTGTGTGCGGCGACTGTTTCCGCGGCTGCAAAGAGTGCTCGGGCAGCGCGCTCGTGCGATTCCGTGGCCTCATCTCCCGCTGGGCCGACAATCTCGTTTGAAGACAGTGAATGAATTTCATAGTGGGGCTTCATCAGCTCTTGCTCCAGATAGAAGAAGACCTTTGCGAATCCCGGCTGTTTCTCCGCGAGCGCAAAGACCGCCTGATCGACAACCTCCAGTCCCAGCGCAGCGCTGACGCCTTCGCCCTTTTGATTGGTCACGTGGAAGTGCACACTCGCTTCGGCGCCCGGCAGATAACTCCTCGCATCCGCCACGGCTTCGATATGCAATTCTTCGGCGGGCTCCACAAACACCAGTCTTTGGTCCTCAGCCTCCCGGCCATCCTGGCCAATCACATAGGCATTAATCGCCATTGTCCCGCTCATCTCCGGACCGGCGATCAAATTCATCTCCGCGCGACCGTTCTCGAGATCCACATCGCGCGTTAGAATCGTCTGCCCATCGTGCACGAGGTCAAGGTAGGCCGCTCCGCTGCGCCGTGTCGAGAGCACCACAATCTCCATACGATCGCCGGGCTTGACGACGGCGTGAGCGGTGCGCAACAGCACCTGATCTTCTCCCGCGCGTGTTTCCAGGGTTATAGTCTCCGAGACGCGACTGCCTTTCCGGTCATCCGCGTCGATGCGCAGAACGCTGTTCGCGTCGTTTCCCGGAATCTGAATTGTGGCGATTCCGGCTTCATCTGTCTTTACTCGCTGCCGGGAAGCGCCACTGTGTACTTCGAGGTCAGCTTTGGCCGGCGTGCCGTCGGGATACGACGCCAGAACAAAGACCTCATTTTCAAGACCCCGCACCAGCTTGCCACCCTCGGGAACAGCCGTAATCAGTAGCGATGCCTGGCTTACGGTAATCGGCTCGCCGCGCGTCTCCGCGTGGTCCGCTGCATCCTTCACCTTGGCTTCCACCACCACCGACGCCACACCATGGCGTTTTCCATTGCTCGCAAAGAATTGCGGCAGCACGAGATCGAAGCGATAAGTACCTTCGCGATCAGTATGGCCGTTCGCTGATGCCGCGTCGAAAAGCTCCGCATCCATTGCCGAAGCCTTGATCGTAACCGCTGCGTTGTCCACAGGCTTACCGAAGAAGTAGTTTGCTTTCACGGATCCGACGACGTGATCGCCAGGCCGGTAATCGCGCCTTGGCTTGCCGTTTTTTGAGTCAAATTCGATCGCCACGCGGAACTTCGGCAATACGTACCGCTCCACATTGACCGTTAATTCGGCGGCGCTCGCCTCGCCAGTCTTTGCACGGACGTGATACGCTCCCAAATTCACTTCGTCGGCCAGCGTAAACTCCGCTGACGCCACGCCAAAATTATCTGTCGCGGTCTCTTTGCGGAACACTTTGTTCCCGTGCGGATCTTCCACTTCGAAGGTAAGTGAGCGCCCACCTGCAGCATGTCGATCAGCGCGGTTCAATGCCAGTGCGCGCAAATGAATGGTCTGCGAGGGCTGATAGATCGGCTTCTCGCTCGTCAAGAGTACTGAGACCTTGTCTTCAAGCTCGACAGTCTCTGTACTCTCGACGCGACCTAAACGCGTATCGGCCGAGAACCGCACCGGGAAGCTACCCGTCAGCCCTTCGGGAAAGTGAAAAGATGCTTCTGCGGATCCCCGGCGGTCAAGAACTCCAGTAAAGAGCAACTTGGGCCCATGATTGGGAGCGAGCAGCTCAATCCTCACCGTTCCTCGTTTGATTAAGGCCGTCGTCTGTTGAGCGCTTGAGCTCGAAACGATGATTCGCATGGCCGCCGGCGCTCCAGCGATATACGATCGCTGTCCGAGAACGCGTAGCACGGGTCGCTCGAGAATTTCCGACAAGGAATGGATCTCCTCGAGATCGGGCGCTGACTGGTTGATGTAGCGCAGCGTATAGCGTAGGCGCTCCCAGGCGAGTTCGTCTAAAGTCATCTGCTCACGGAGCGCGATCCTCGCATTCCAGACCGCGTTCCCTTCAGTCACACGCGTGCGGTGCTTCACTTGGCCGAGGATGCGATCCTCCGGGTCGAGCAGCTCCACTGTGAGCTCTGCCTCGCCGCTGCGCGCCGCCTGATAGGGCACTGAAAGAGAAAGAGTGTTGTGCAAATAGACGGCGGAGATTGTTGTCGACTCCGCGTTTCCAAAGGTCGCTGCAAATAGCAGCGCCAATACTGCGAGAGCCAGAAACGGACGAGGCATGACGCGTCCCCCTCGCGGCGAGCGGCGAACCGCCGCGCCGCGTTTCTTTGTTCAATCGGAGTTCGCGCCTGTTTGGAGATTTTGCAGAATATTTTTTGAGGAATTTTGAGAGGTTACTGCTGGTGCCAATGCGCCCCGTCTTTACTGCTCCAAACGGCGCTGGTGTCCGTAGTTAGCTGGAAGACAGCCCCCTCGTTCGCCGCAGCGGAAGTCTCGTTCTTAGCCTTCGGCGGAGCTTGACTGCTATATGCTGGCGTCAACTCGACTCGGACTGCCTTGCCCACCCATTGCGGTTTGACCTTCTTCCATTTCTTACCTTCATTGCGGCTCAAGAAAAGATTGCCCGCGCTATCGAGAGAAAGAAACCGCTTGCCATGCGATACCGTCGAGGCAATTGGAAGGCCGGACGGTACCGTGGTGACTCTGTCCGCACCGGGCATTTCTGTAATGACCCGGCCTGCATCTACCTGGCTCACGTTAGCCGATTCAGTTTGGACCTCTTGGGCCGCGCTCGCCTCCACAGCAACCTGTTCTGACGCCGCCCCCATGTCAAGTTTCGGCTGCAGCATCGCAAGTTCACTAGGTTTCAATTCTACCGACTGGTTGCTCGTCTTGAAGCCCCTTGCCGTCGCCATCAACTCGTACTGTCCAGCCGGCAGTTCTGCTATATGGAACCTGCCATCCACGCCGGTCGTCGTCTCCCGCGTCGTACCGGCTGCATCGCGCAGAGTTACCGTCGCCCCCGAGATGACGGCGCCGGTTCGGTCCGTAATGCGGCCGGAAACTTCCGCAAGCGTGCCTCCTTGCCCGCTCGCGCGCTGTATCTGCAATGCCGGCAGGTCTTTTTTCATGGCTAGGCTGTTTTGCGACGCCGCGCCCTTTGTGTCTGCTGTACCGAGCTGCTGCAAATTCGCGACATTCCGGCCATTCAACGGCAATTCGGATACTGTCGTGGAACTGATGGCGTTCTGCGCCAGCGCCCCATCGGTAGTCGTAACCGGGGCAGACGGAGCGGCTCCTGTGGTCCGCGGAGCGATGCCTGCGGTCGCTTGATCCCTCTTCTTCGATGCCGGCAAATTCAATCTACCGGCGACGCGGCTTTGCTGCCGGGAGGCGTCCGTCGCAGCTGCGCCCGGCGCGAATCTGCTCTGTGGTCCTCCGGATTGCGTAACCCGATCTGAGTTGGTGTTGGGAGCAATCGTCGTAGCAGGATGCTCGATGTCTGGCTGCCGCACGCTTGCAATCTGTTGCGGGTTCGGAGGGGCGGCGCCATGTGGCCGAAAATAGATAAAGACGGCGATCAGTCCGCAGGCAATCGCCGCTGCGGGCAGCCCTATTGGCACGAGCCGCCGCCAGACCCATCCTTTCAACGGCGTTGCCATGACTCGTTCAACCTCCTCATGCGGTTGCATGAGAAACACAGCCTTCCGGCACTCCGTGCATTCGGCCAGGTGCGCCAGCATCAGCTCCTGCTCCCGCGCGGTGGCTGCCCCCTCGACAAAAACACTGAGCTTGTCAGCGTCAGGATGTATCCCGGGTTGGAGATTCCGGTTCAAACTTGGTCTTCCTTATCGGGGATCGTATCTCCCTCCGATTTTTGCAGCAACTTACGCAGATTGACGTCTACATCCCTCGGGTCGGTCCCCAGCGCTTCCTCTGCGCCACGCCGGCTCAGGCCCCGCGCCCTAAGGGTCCGCAGAAGGTGTTTGCGCAGACGCTCGGTTGCACGCTTTAGTTTGCGGCTAACCGTCGCTTCATGAACCCGCAGGACGCGGCTCATCTCATGCAGAGTATGCTGGTCGAGGTAGTAGGCTGAGAGCAGGAAGCGTTCTTCGGCGGAAGCCTTGCTCAGCGTCAACTTTATAGCCACCCGCAAATCTTCTAACCGTTCAAGCTCAAGTTGCTCAGAAACTGCTGCCGCCGGTTCGATCTCACCTAGCGCAGTTTCCCGACCGATTTTCCGGTACTGGTTCACGCGGCGTTGCGCCAGGATCGCGCGCAGCCACCCCATCAGCGATCCTCGACCCGAGTATCGAAGTAGCGGGGACCAGCGCTGGCCTTCGCGCTCTGTCAGCCCGAACAACTCTGAATAAAGCGCACTTGCCAACTCTTCGCCCAACGCGGCCGATCCTGTCATCTCCACCGCAGCTCTGTTCAGCGGTTCCTGATATTGTGCAAGAAAACGCCGCCATGCGGACTCCCGCCCCAGCGCGCATCCGCGCGCGATGGCAAGCTCCTCCAGGTGCAGTGCACGCCAGAATGCTTCTCGCTGCCGTTCATTGGCTTGCTTTTCTGGATCGAGCCCAAAATTCTCTCTGGCTCCTATCGTTTCGAGGGCCCCTGCAAACTCCGCCTTGCTAACCTCGACCAACTCTGCACCAGATGCTCGCCAAAGCTCTTCGCCGAGCATTTCGGGCAAGCGTCGGCTCTCCGGCCCGAGTTCGATCTCCATCGCCACCGGCGCGGTGCGATCTGCTGCCCCCGAAGATTGTGATTGAGTGATGTTGGCAGGCGGAATATCCACGCCGGCCCATTAAATCACATTGTCCCGTCGAGGCCCATTCTTGTCCACCGCCAATAGCCGAACGATCGCGGTTTGGGTAAATTTCCCGGCGAGGAATGGCCATTCGTGACCCATCAGCGGTCATTTTTCGAAACCAAATGGATATTGCTTGTCCCCAATCCGCTGCAAAGTCGGATTTCGAATAACTCTGTCTCGGGTGACTGCGCACTCGAAGAACGCGTTGACTCGGACGTGACATCACGTATGAGTAAGGGGCTCGACGGAAGTTTCCAGAGTCTCCGGGTGCTTATGGGTACGCCACTTCAAGAAAGCATCCATATAGGTGTAGAACACCGGCGTAATGTAAAGCGTTACAACTTGCGCGAAGAGCAATCCGCCGACCACGCAAAGACCGAGTGGACGGCGGGCGTCGGCGTCGGCGCCAAACCCGATGGCGATAGGCAGGGTGCCTATAATCGTGCAGGCGCTGGTCATCATGATTGGGCGGAAGCGAATCATTGAGCCCTGATAGGCCGATTCGCTGGCCGTGTAATCCCCCTTGCGCTCGAGGTCCAAAGCGAAATCAACCATCATAATCGCGTTCTTCTTGACGATGCCGATGAGCATGATCAAACCGACGAAGCCATAGATATCGAGCTGCTCGTGGAACAGAGAGAGGGTGGCTAGACCGCCGAAGGCCGCAGCCGGCAACCCCGTCAGAATTGTGATGGGGTGAATGTAGCTCTCGTAGAGAATTCCCAGCAGTATATAAATAACCACCACCGTCATGATCAGCAGAATGCCCTGGCCGCCGATCGATTGCTGGAACGCCTGGGCGGTCCCTTGGAAGCTGGTGTTGATTGAAATGGGCAGCATGGAATTCGCCAGGTTCTGCACGTCACTCACCGCTCGGCCCAGTGCCACTCCGGGCGCCAGGTCAAATGAGAGTGTGACTGATGGAAGCTGCCCGGTGTGGTTGACGGTGAGGGGGCCGACGCCAGTGGTAAATTTCGAGACGGCCGCGAGTGGAACGAGTTGGCCAGAGGAAGAGCGGATATAAAGCTCCGAGAGCATGTCCGGGTCGCTCTGGAACTGATCCTGTACCTGGAGCACGACCCAGTATTCGTTATTCGAAGTGTAGATGGGTGACACCAGGCGCTGGCCGTAGGCGCTGTACAGCGCGTCTTCAACCTGCTGAGATGTCACTCCCAAAGCAGACGCTTTGTCTCTGTCGACGACGACATTCGCCTGCGGATTCTTGATCTGGAGATCGCTCGCGACGTCGGTCACACTCGACAGCGTCTTCATTTTTACTTCGAGCAACTGCGCGTACTTATAGAGCTGATCCGTTGCCGGACTCGAGAGCGTGAATTGATACAGGCTTTTGGTGAATAGGCCGCCGATGCGAATCGCGGGCGGATTCTGGAGGAAGACTCGCATACCAGGGATCCTCTCCAGCTTTGGTTGCAACCCGTGAATCACATCGTCGATCGTCATGTGACGTTCGAAGAGCGGACGGACGTAGCGGAGCACGGCGTCGGCGACAGCGACATGACCATAACGGGCAGTCAGACGATCATAGCCTGCACTTTCGGTCCAAGGACGGTCGGAACGGTTCTTCAAATGTAAGAAAGCGTAGCCATTATTGAGGCCAGAGCCGTTCGAATCAGCGATGCCCGAATAGAACTGAACGACATTCGGATCGGCCTGAAGTATACGATTGATAGCTTCCTGGTGAGCTCTCATCGCGTCGAAGGAAATGCCTTGATTGGCTTCGGTTGAGACGGCAATCTGCGCGGTATCCTCCTGGGGCAGGAAGCCTTTTGGAATCACCCAAAATTCCCAAGCTGTCCCCAGCACGATGAGAAAGCCGAAGATCATCACTATGACGCGATGCTGCATCGCAAGGCGAAGACTCCTTCCGTACCAGCGCAGCGAGGTATCGAGGATGTTTTCCAGCTTGCGATAGATCCACCCGTGCTTACTTTCGTGTTCGGGACGCAGGTAGTATCTGCAGAGCATCGGGGTGAGGGTGACGGAAACGAAGCCGGAAACCAGAACGGCGGAGATGATGACGACGGCAAATTCGTGGAGCAAGCGGCCCAAGACGCCGGACATGAAGAAGACGGGCAGAAAAACGGCAGCCAGCGACAGAGTCATGGAAAGAATCGTGAAGCTGACTTCCCTCGAGCCGTCCAGCGCGGCTTCCAACGCTCCTTTGTCCATCTCTTGGTGGCGCACGATGTTTTCGAGCATCACGATGGCATCATCGACGACGAAGCCCACAGAAAGTGTCAGCGCCAGCAACGATAAGTTATCCACCGTGTAGCCGAGCAGGTACATGACTGCGAACGTGCCCATGATCGACATCGGAAGAGCCATGCTCGGGATGATGGTGGCCGATGCGTTACGTAGAAAAAGAAAGATGACAAGAATAACCAGAAAGATTGCCAGCAGAAGAGTGAATTTGACGTCATTCACCGAGTCGCGGATCGGAACCGAGTGATCGTATTCGACCGAGAGGTTGATGGACGGCGGCACAACCGCATAGAAGTGTGGGATAAGCTTGCGAATGTTGTTGACGATCTCGATCGTGTTGGTGCCGGGCTGGCGCTGGACGGCCAGCATAATTCCTGGCACGTTGTTGATCCAGTCTGCGACGTACAGATCTTGAATTCCGTCGTTGACCGTAGCGATCTGATCGAGCCGCACCGGAGCCCCGTTGCGGTACGCCACGATGAGCGGGCGGTAGACCGTGGCGTCAGAAAGTTGCCCGTTGGACACGACATTATAAGTCTTGTGAGCGCCATTCAGTGTGCCCATCGGCATATTGACGTTGGCATTTTGAATCGCCTGCTCTACTTCGTTGATACCGATCTGCCGGCTGGCGAGAGCATCCGGGTTTAATTGCACGCGCACCGCGTATTTGGCCGAACCGTTGACGCTGACCTGCGCGACGCCGGGCACCATCGAAATCTGCTCGGCCAGCAGATTTTCGGCATACTTATCGACTTCGTAGAGCGGCAGTGTGGGCGAGGTAACAGCCAGCAAGAAGATGGCCTGATCCGCAGGATTCACCTTTCGAAACGTCGGGGGCGAAGGCAGGTTGGGCGGAAGCTGGTTGGCGGCGGCTGAGATCGCGCTTTGGACATCGAGCGCGGCGGAATCTATATTACGGCTCAGATTAAACTGCAGGGTAATTTCGATGCTGCCGAGCGAACTGGTCGACGTCATCGAATCCAAGCCGGCAATGGTAGTGAACTGTTTTTCGAGAGGTGTTGCTACCGAGGAAGCCATCGTCTCCGGGCTCGCGCCCGGAAGGCCCGCATATACCTGAATAGTCGGGAAATCAACATTGGGCAGATCGCTGACAGCAAGGTCCCGATAGCCTAGAATGCCAAACAGAAGAATGGCCAGCATCACGAGGCTGGTCATGACCGGCCGGCGAATGAAGGGTTCGCAGAGATTCATCGCTTTGATTCCAGCCCTGTCAGAGGCCCTTGGTGAAATAAACTTTCGTCCCTGGAATTAGTCGCACTTGCCCATCGGTGACCACGGTTTCCCCGGGTGAAAGTCCGTTCAAAACTACGATCTCGTTATTCACTGTTTGCCCAACATTCACCTGCCGCACATCCACGGTCATATCCGGTTTTGTGACGAAGACATAATCACCCTGCTGCCCGGCCTGAACCGCTTGCGAGGGCACGACCAGCACATTCTGTTGCTCGCCCAGCCGCAGCAGGACGTTCGAAAACTGCCCGGGCCAAAGGTGCTGGTCGTTGTTCGGAAACGTGGCCCTGAGAGCGATGGTGCCCGTGGCCGCATCCACGGTGTTATCGACGAAAGCCAGAGTTCCGATTTCCGGCTTGGAATCGCCGGTTGGGGTGGCTTGGACGGGCAAACTGGAGCGCGTCATGGGCCTCTTGACCGATTCGAGGTACTGCTGCGGAACGGAGAAATTAACGTAGATCGGCGAAACCTGGTTGATCACTACAAGCACCGGGACGTCATTGGCCTTTACAGCTGCCCCCGGATACACAAGCTGAGCTCCGGTGACGCCGCTGATGGGGGCATAGATGGAGCAATAGGAAAGCTGAATTTTGGCTGTCTGGATGGCGGCCTCATCGAAGCTGACAGTGGCTTCGGCGGCAGTCGAGGTTGCCCGATATTGGTCGAACTGCTCTTTCGAGACAATGCCTTGTTTATAGAGCCCTTCGTAGCGCTCAAGTTGCGCCTTATTGAGTTGGGCCTGCGCGTTGTCCCTGGCGAGGGCGGCGTTGGATTGATCGAGGGCGGCAAGAAAAGGCCTTTTGTCGAGGGTGAGGAGTATGTCGCCTTCGTGGACGAACTGACCTTGCTTGTAATTCACTTCCTTGACGATGCCGGCAACTTGCGACTCCACTGAGACGGTCTTGAAGGCCTGGCCGGCGCCAATGGCGTGTAATTGTACCGGAATCGTGCTCCGTTCGACGTGGGCGACCGTGACCGGCACGGCGGTGGTGTCGCGCGGCCGCTCAATCGCTCCGCTGCCGCGCGATGCCTGCGCGGAGCTGGCGCTGTCTCCGCATCCCGCGAGCATGAGCGACGAGAATAATGATATAGATCCCAGGATCCTAAAAACTGTGGTCATAATCTCCAACAATCGTTATGTTAGACGTCTCCAACAAAAGTACGGTAGCGAGTGAGGAATCGAATAAGCACAACGATATCAAGTCAACAACACGCTGTACCACCGGTTGGCAAGGTATAGGGAAAGCAATAACAGCGCAGTTCGCGGATCGCAGATCAAATTGCTATACGAACAATATGGAGTACCTGCCGGGCGTGGGCGCAATTATATTCCCAGTAGCGCGGTATGAGATGCCACGATTTCAGAGCAATCCAAGCGGATTTCTCTGCAGTTCAGACATGTTTGTAGAGAGAGCAGTCCCGTGCTAACTCTTCTCCGCGGAATTCCCTGCTAACAGGGAAAAATACAGGGAATTTGCGAGTTCTAGTCTCAAAATCGAGCCTCTGGGAATTACCGAATATCTCAACCCGGAACACGAGGTTCAAACCTGTCCGCTTGATGATGGAACGACACTGTTTTGGCGAGAGTGCCTCGGACTCTGGGTGAACCATGAAACCGCAGAAACTTATCTGTCCGGTTCCGAGTAAACTCTTCCGAAGTGTCGCACGTGTACTCGCGTTAGAGGCTCCGAGTCGGCGGGGTGCTTTGGTGCCGGTTAACGAGCGAGCTCCTCGCGGGCCTTGCGAGCGACAAGACGAAAATCCTTTCGGTTCGCGTCTTCCTCAAGTTTCTCTAGTCGTTGTCGGCCAGAAGCCCTCGAAGAATGAAGTTCCAGTCGGCCGAGATCCAGCCGCGCCTCGAACTCAAACTCCTTGTAGCTATCCCGGACAGACTCGCTGAGAACGGATTGCAACGCCTTCGTCGCCTCAGGCTCCTTGCCGGTGCGTGCGTTTACTTCGGCAGCTGCGAGGTTCGCCAAAAGATGGGTCGAGCGGTCACTGGTGCGTTCGGCTAACGCCAGGGCATTGGTTGCAGCGGCCTCGGCCTCTCCGATTTTCGACTGCGCCAGCAAAGCTCGCGCCAGTAGAGCAGCGGACTGGCTGGCGCTGGTAGCGATTGTCTGCTGTTCAAGCAGCGGCGCCGCCGCGCGAAGCAGCGCCTCGGCCGCTGCCGGCTTGCCTTCCTCGATTACGATGGTAGCGAGCGCAATCTGGCTCCGGGCAATCTCAACTGAGTCCCCGACTTCTTTCTGGAACGTTAGGACCTGCTCCGCTTGATCACGCGCCTGTGAGACTTGATCCCGAATCAGGGAGATTTGGGCGAGACCTCCCAAATTGAAAACGCGGCCTTCCTTGTATCCGATCTTCTCGGCGAGGGAGATTCCCTGTTCGTAGTATGACATCGCCTGGCTCAACTCTCCTCGCTCCACCAGTACATTCCCCAGATTTTCTAGCGTAGCGCTCTCGCCGCGTTGGTCGCCGCCATCGCGGAAGCCTTGCAAAGACTTTTCATGCATCCGAGTCGCGCCGATCAGATCGCCCAAGCCGTCCAGAACAAGGGCGATACTTCCGATGTCGCTTCCAATATTGGCAGGGTTTGCGCCGGTCTCCTGATGAAACCGCAGGGCTTGTTCATAGTAGCGTCTGGCTTCCTCCAGTTTTCCCAGTTCAAAGTAAACATTTCCCAGGCTGACGGTAGTCACCCCGATCTCACCATCCCCGATTTTTTGGAAAGTGTTTAAGGCCTCTTCGAACGCGCTCCGTGCGCCCGCGAAGTCGCCTTTGTCGTACAAAACGATTCCGTACGTTCGTAATGCGTGCCCCAGCAGATGGGGGTTACCGGCGTTGGCGGCGAGATCGCGGCTTTCGAGTCCCCTCTGAGCAGCCTTGTTCAGATCGCCGAGCCGGTCCCATGCAAACGTTTCGGCAATCGTCGACTGCACCTGGAGCATACGCGAGCCTTGTGCCTTCGCCTTCGCCGTCGCTGCGGCCGCCGCTTTTTGGTATTCGCTGAAATTGCCCGCGGCGTTTTGGGCCGAAGCCTCTTCCACATCAATGCGGGCATCGTCGCTGAGCGGTTTGGGCAAGGTTCGCATCTGCGCAATCGTTTCTAGCGAGTCCTTTGGACGCCCGGCCTTCCTCTGCGCTGACGCCAGGCGCAACCCGTAATCAAGATTGTCGGGAAAGAAATTTCTTAATGTGCGATAGATTTCTATGGCTGCAGGGAAGTCGTGAGCAAACTCGCGATAGCGCCCCTCCACGGAAAGATGCTGCTCACGCGTCAGATTGGCCGAAAGGTCGAAGGCCTTCTGAGCCTCTTCTTCCGCTTTCTTGTCGTAGCCTAATTGGGACCATGCCTGAGCCAAAGCAGCGTGCGAGAGCGCGTAGTTCGGATCGGCGGCGATCGCCTTTTCCAGCAGATCTCGTGCGGCCAGAGCTTCATAAGCCTGCAGTTTCGCCAGTCCTTCCGCATACAAACGAGTTGCCTCAGGGCTGGCGGAGGTGGAAGCCGCCACTTGCGATGCCTCCGCAGTCGAAACATCGGCGATTCCCAGCTTCTGGCGCAAGCCGGCGCCACTTAGCGTTACCAGCTCGGGAAGACTGGCTTCGCTTCCATCTTGCGAAATCACCGCAATCGTTTCGCCCTGCCTGGCATCTTGCAAACGCACATCGACGCGGATCTTCCCGCCGGTATCTTTCCCCGTGTCAAGATAAGAACCGAGCACAACGACGTCGGCACCCAGATGCGTGCGGATCTTTTGCAACGTATCCCGGCCGTAGCTGTCGGCGGCGGGCAGGGAAAGATCGATCTTCATGCGCGCGACATCTTCGCTGGAAACCACGCGGAGCTGTTGCCCGGCAGAGAGTTGCGCATCCAGCATCTCAGAGAGTGCGGTCGAAATCCAGGCTTCGTCATCCCTCCCCGAAAGATTCTTGAAACCGAGCACGGCCACCGCGGTACGGCGCTGCAATTGCTCGGCCGCATCGTTCGACACGGGACGACTGGACACCGGACGACGCAAAATTCGATCGCGAAGGCCGCCGACGTTCGCCCCAAGAAGAATGAGTGATAAGAGCAGGAAACCGGCAGCGATCCCGGTGCCGATTCGGCCGAGGGTCGACGAGCGGCGAAGGTTGATGCGCTCCAGATCGGTGTGCAATTCCCTTGCGGATTGATAACGGCGATCCCGTTCCTTTTCAAGGCTGCGCCTGATCACGCCCTCGACGCCGGCAGGAACCGCAGGGTTCAGTTCACGCACGGGTACTGGCGAGCAATGCAAGACAGCGTCATGAACCGCAGCACCAGTGCTACCTCGGAAGGCGCGCCGGCCTGTCACCATTTCAAACAACACAAGGCCGAGCGAGAACAGATCGCTCCTCGCGTCCAGCTTCTCGCCCCTTATCTGCTCTGGCGACATGTAGAAAGCGGTGCCCATCTTTGCGCCCGTTCGGGTCAAAGTGAGGCTCTCTTCTCCAAGTGCGGCGGTGTCGGCCGTGAGGTCACTTTGAACATCTGGCTCCAGCTGGGGTTCCATCACTTTCGCCAGACCAAAGTCCAGAATCTTTACTTCGCCGCGGACGGTAACAAAGATGTTCTCCGGCTTGATGTCGCGATGAATAATATTCTTTTGATGTGCCGCCTCTAACCCACGAGTGATCTGGATCGCCAGGTCCATTGCCCCATTTAGTTGTGAGCGCTTGTCCGCCTTGGAGGTGCGTTCGATCCACTGCCTCAGAGTCTCGCCTACGAGCAGTTGCATCACAATGAAGGGCTGGCCGTCATGTTCGCCGAGTTCGTATATGGAACAAATATTTGGGTGGTCGAGAGCGGACGCTGATCTAGCCTCCCGCTGCATGCGATCAAACGCCGTTCGATCGCTAGTTACCTCTCCGGGCAGAAACTTCATGGCGACGCGACGGCCAAGTTTGGTGTCCTCGGCCTCATATACGACTCCCATGCCGCCACTGCCTAGCCGACTCAGCACGCGATAATGAGAAACGGTCTCACCCGCCATCGACCGGGAAATGGATCGAAAAGTCAGTGCAATCGAGGCGGGGTCTGCCGTCTGCGTGGGCATGTCGGCGGGGCTGAAAGCGGGCGATTCCAGAAAGCTTCCCGCCTGGCGATGCGAAGTGAGCAGTGATTGCACTTCTTCGAGCAGTTCCGCATCGCTGGCACACTGTTGGCGCAGGAACTCCTCCTGCAGCTCGACCGGCAGTCGCAGCGCCGCCTGGAGCAGTTCATCGATTCGTTTCCATCGCTCAGCATCCATCGGAATTTCCGCGACTCATCTCGCGGTGCAGCCACGCCCTAGCCGTGCTCCAGTCGCGCGCCACTGTAACCGGCGACACTTTGAGGACCTCGGCCGTTTCCTCGGAATTCAATCCGCCGAAGAATCGCAGCTCCACGACCTGTGCCTTGCGCTGGTCGATTTTAGCCAAGGTCTTCAGGGCGTCATCCAGAGCGACAACGTCGAGGTCTCTGCCCTTGCCCTGTTCGAGCAGCCCCGAGTCGTCCAGAGATAGTGCGCCGGCACCCCCACCGCGTTTCCCGGCGCGGTGACGGCGGGCATAGTCCACAAGGATCTGCCGCATCTGTTGGGCGGCGATGGCAAAGAAATGAGAACGGCCCTCCCACGGTGGAGCACTGAGTCCCACCAGGCGGAGATAGGCTTCATTCACCAGAGCGGCACTCTGCAAAGTGTGGTCGGGACGTTCCTTCCGCAGTTGAAAATGGGCGAGACGCTGCAGTTCGTTGTAGACGACAGGCAACAAGGCGTCTAGAGCTTTGCGGTCGCCACTCCGCCAGCCCTGTAACAACCGCGTGATCTCTCCTGCTGATTCGTGCCCCACGAAGATAGCCTTTGCGAGGGGAAGCTTTTTCGGATGCTAGAGTAGCCACGACTGTTTCGGATGTCAACTGGAAATAGTTGAAAAATCGACTACTTATGATGCTTTCCTCGCACTCAGGGAAATATTTTTGAGCGCCGATGATAGGTTTTGCCGTCGACTTTGCGCTGTTAGAGACGTGAGGAAGAAACAAAGTGGGAGGACAGTCATGACAATATTAAGTGCGAAAACGCGGTTGGTTTCGCTAGCTTTGCTTGTGTTCTTGTGGAGTGCGGCCTATGCGCAGATCACGCCTCTCGGCGACTCGTACATCAACACCGCCGATCCCACTACCAACTACGGCGCGAAGACCCTGCTCGACGTCGATGGCGCGGCGCAGATCACCTACATTCAATTCAATCTGTCTTCGATTCCTTCGACCGCCAGCGTAAGCCAGGCCACGCTGAAGCTGTATGTGAACACAGTGACTAAGTCGGGAAGCTTCAACGTCGATTACATCAGCGGTTCGTGGTCAGAGAGCACAATTGATGCCAGCAGCGCTCCACCCCTGGGAACGGCCATCGCGTCGAACGTCAGCGTCACGACGGCCGACAAGAACCAGTACATCCTTATCAATGTCACCTCGGCTGTGCAGGCCTGGTTGAGCGGCAGTGAGACGAATAACGGCATTGCACTCGTCGCCAACAGCTCGTTCAACGCAACATTCGACAGCAAAGAGAGCACGACGACGAGCCATCCGCCAGAACTGGACATTGCATTTGCAGGCGGCGACGGGACGATCACAGGTGTTGAAACGGGATCGAGCAGCGGACTCACTGGTGGCGGAAAGAGCGGAACGTTGAACCTGAGCTTGCTGACCAGCTGTTCGAGCAATCAGGTCTTGCAATGGAGCGGCAGCGAGTGGAAATGCAGCAGCGCCGGGACAGGGACGATCACCGGGGTGACGGCTGGCACAGACCTGACTGGCGGCGGCGGCAGCGGCAACGTGACGTTGAACCTGAACACCGCGAGTGTGCCCCAATTAAACTCCGCCAACACCTTCGGTGCGCTAAACACCTTTCCCAATGTCGGCGTCGGCACGAGCAATACGCTTGCGAACCTCGATGTCATCGGAGGTGGCGGCCTTCGTACCTTGATCGGCAATCCCGGTTGCGGAACCTTCGCCGCAATTGGCTTCCTCACTACGCCCTTCAGCGACTGCACGAACTACGCCTTGCTGGGAGATGCCTCAGGAGGAACCTACCTGAATGCTTCCGGCACCAGCAGCACGATTCATGTTCGGATCAACAACAACGAGGTAATGGACATTTTCCCAGACGGTAGGGTGGGCATTGGCACCACTTCGCCTCAGGGGGTTCTGGACGTCCAGGGCGTCAGTGGGGAGATACCGGGCTATTTCGACGCCGACGTTTCGGACCTTGGCGCCGTGACCGCAGTCAACTCGGCGTCTCTTCAGAACAACGGGTATTCCTTTCTAGGAGGGAACCCAAGCCTCAATAATTTCTGTCTTATGGATGTTGGCGGTAATCTCCAATGCTCTGGCAGCAAGTCTGCCGTGGTGCCGGTGGATGGTGGCGCGCGCAAGGTCGCACTTTATGCCGTGGAAGCTCCCGAGAACTGGTTTGAGGATTACGGCTCTGGCCAGCTCTCAAACGGCTCGGCCCGCATTGATCTCGAACCAACCTTCGCGCAAACCGTCAACACCGATCTCGAATATCACGTGTTCCTTACGCCCAACGGCGATTGTAAAGGGCTGTACGTAAGTCAGAAATCTCCGACCGCGTTCGAAGTGCACGAACTTGGGGACGGGACTTCGGGGGTCGCCTTCGATTACCGCATCATCGCCAAGCGTAAGAACTATGAAACCATTCGCCTTGCCGACTACACCGAGCGAATGAAGAGGCTGCAAGAGCACCTCGCCAAGATACGGCAGCGCAAACAAGCAATCCCGGCGGCTTCAAAGTTGGCGTCGGCTGGGCCGGAGACCCGCCACTAACCCGCTGTAGCAAAACCAGGCGCGGCTACCGCTTACGATGCTTTCCTCGCAGTCAGAAAATATTTCTGAGCGCCGATGATAGGTTTGCCGTCGACTCTGCGCTGTTAGAGACGTAAGGAAGAAACAAAGGGGAGAATTAGAGGCTAAGAAAGCCTCCCATTGGGCAGCATTTCTTAATTCAAGCAGGAGGACAATATGAAACCCACATCGCTACCGCGCATTGCAATTGCAGCCACTGTGCTCTCAGTGCTCCTGTTGATGGCACTCCCAAAGGCGCACGCAGAAACGGAGACGGTTCTTTACAGCTTTTGTTCAGTTGGAGGAGCTGTTTGCAATGACGGCCAACTTCCCAACGGCCCTCTTACGATAGGGTGGTATGGGAATTTCTATGGCACTACGCAAGATGGCGGCCTCTATGGCGACGTTTTCGGGCTTTATCCCGAGCCCGCGGGCGGGTGCGAAAGCGGGTCCAACACGGGCGACGGCTGGTGCGAATTCGTGCTCTACAGTTTTTGTTCCGTCGCAAATTGCGCGGACGGAGAGCAGCCCTCAGGCAATTTGGCTTTTCTCAACGGAGGCATCAACAGGCCGGGGAACCTCTATGGCACGACCTACCACGGGGGCGCCAACTCCAACAACGTCTGTGAGGTGATCGGTTCGGGTTTTGGTTCAGGTTGCGGCACGGTCTTCGAAATCTTTCCCGAACCGCTTTCGCCGCCGGGTTGCCCCAGCGGCACGAACGGGGGTAACGGCTGGTGCGAAGCCGTGCTCTATAACTTCTGCTCCCTGAGCAACTGCGAAGATGGTACCCTCCCCACCGGAAATCTGGTTGCGGATTCCGCCGGAAATCTGTATGGCACAGTCGGCGACGGAGTGTTTGAACTCTCCCCCAACGGCAGTGGTGGATGGAACGAAGCGGTGATTTACCAGCCTACGGCCGGCCTACACGCCGGATTGGCCATCGATGCCGCGGGAGTCCTTTATGGTGCGACCAGCAGCAACGTGTTCAAGCTCTCGTTCTCCCAAAATCAGTGGGTGGCCGAGAATATCCACAGTTTCAACGGCCCGCCCGACGGCTCCGATCCCAACGGTCCACCAGCGATCGACAGCGTGGGCAATGTTTATGGGACAACCTACGCTGGCGGCAGCAAAAATCACGGAACGGTTTGGAAGCTCATTCCAGTGACCAAGGGGAAAAATAAAGGAACCTACACGGAAACGGTTCTCCATTCCTTTACGGGAGCAGGAGCGGGCGAATACCCTGGCGGTGGCGTTACGCTCGACTCCTCCGGCAACATTTACAGCGCGACAACCAGCGGCGGCCGATTGGAATGCACCCTCAACGTCGGCTGCGGAACGGTCTTTGAGTTGGCGGCGAGCGGTACGACCTACAAATACAAGCTCCTGTGGCGTTTCGATGGAACGGATGGAGGCTTCCCGAACAGTAGCCCGATTCTTGGAAGTTCGGGCAACCTTTACGGAGTAACTCCTGCTTGGGGAGCCAACGACTCCGGCACGGTGTACGAACTGACCCCCTAAGGTGCGAAGTTCGAAATTAAACAGAGAAAGTACCTGGCAAAGGGTGTATCTGCCGGTAACACTCAAAGTTTCTCAGCTCCATTATGGAAAGGGAGAAAACGCCATGAAAAACTCAATGCATACGATCGTTAAACTGGCTCTCAGGCTCGTTTGTTTCGCGCCATCACTCTCAAGACTCGGCATCGTGGTCTGGATTTCGGTGTTGGCATTGGCCTTCAGCACCCAGCAAATGAGCGCTACCGTTACCTACATTGTAGGGACCTGCAAAAGTGGCACTCAGTTTTCCACCATCCAATCTGCTCTCGATGCCTCTCCCGCCCCCAACACGGTCGAGGTCTGTCCAGCGCTGTACGCCGAGCAGATCACGATTACCAAGCCGGTCACGCTCGAAGGCATCGCGGCGGGCAATGGGGCCCAAGCGCAAATCGTGGGAGATGGATTCGGCGTAAACACCACTCTCTTCGGCGGGATACCCGCAGCGGCTCATATTCTCGTCAAAGACGTGAGCGGCGGCTCCGTAAACCTGAAAAACCTGTACGTGAACGACCAAGGTAACAGCTTAAGTGATGTTTTTCTTGTCGGAGTCGCCTACCAGAATTCCTCGGGAACGATCAACCAGGTGGTCACTGCGTACCAGGATGGACCAGGCCCAAACCTCGTGGGTTGGGGAATGTGGATCGAGGGTGGCAATTCCAAACCATCGGTGACAATCGAGAGCTGCAGCATGCACAACTTTACTGCCGGCGCCCTGTATGCGCTCGGCACGACAACGGCGGCGGATCTCACGGTTGCGATCAAGAACAATGTCGTTTCTTCGCTCTCCGAAGGCAATCATGACATCGTAGTTGATGAGGGCAGCGATCCTACGGTAAGCGGCAATGTAGTGAACGGCGGCGATGGCGGCGACTATGGAATCACGATTCTTGGGTCGGAGGGATCAATCTCAGGGAACACGGTCAGTGGTACACAAATTGGCATCGAGTTAGCCGCAGACGGTGCGTTAGTAAAGGCAAACAATCTCTATGACGACGTAATCGACGGTATCCGCATTGATGCGAGTTCTCTGAAAGTTTCGGAGGTGGAGAACAACAAAATCACGAGCGTTACGGATCCTGGCTCAGGAGGAGGGACGGGAATCGAGCTCAACTGCAACAATATCAGTTCGAACCAAGTGCACTCGAATACAGTTATGGACGCAAATTACGGATATGGGGACGCTCCTGCGGGATTCGCGGGGAGCAACACTTATCTTGGTGTACTGTTCAAAGTCGGAACTTGCGCCGACGAAAGCGTAGCCCAGAAAGCAGTGCGCAGCGGTTTGCAGGTGACCAGCAATAAATAATAAATAAAGATGACGTGAAACCCGTCAATGAATGGATGGGAGGTAACCCAAGAGACACTGTGTTCGGCCTCTGTCGCCAGATGCGACGGCGGAATCATGGCACGCTTCAATATTCCGCAATCTCTCAATCGAGCTGACTACGCTGCTGAGATGGGTCAGTGAGTGTAATCGCGGCTCGACTTAGTGGTCACCGTTGGCAATGATTCAATTGGAGACAACGGCCATGGGTAGCATCTCGCCCACGTGACCGATGATGAGATGGAAAGTGGGGAAATGATCAAAGATACCGGAGGCGATCAGTCGGAGTGTGTGCAGCCGTCTCCGCATGCCACCCCCAAGCCGGCAATAGAGCATTTGGCCTATCCCAACGGGCAGCACTGTGAAATAGGTATCGAAAACAAGCTCTGGAGGCGGCGCATCCCTGGCGAGCGAGGTAGCGGGGATGCATCGAGCGCATCGCCGGGGGACTCTATGTTTGGGCGTATGTAAAAAGGAGGTCGACGATCGATTGCTCCGCTTGAACGATGCCCGCCACCGTGTCCGTTCCTTCGATTACGATGTACTCGTCATCTACATGTTCGTTGCCGCCATGTCCCATCCCCCCGCGCACTGCAGGCAGACCAAGTTTTTTTGTGTACTGCGCTTCCGGTGTCGAAGCGGGCATGCGCGGCCACACTGCGGGCTCGACGTGGTTCGCTCGATAAACCGACAGCAGGGACTGGACGAGCGCTTCGTGGATGCTCGTTTGTGACCACTCGTCACCACCGCCGATCGGGCGATACTCTAGGTCTCCGAATCCTTTTTTTCGCAGGTGCTCTTCAACTAGCTTTTGCTGTGTCGACACATCCTGATTGGGCACCAGCCGGAAGTCAATTTTTGCAGTCGCCTTTTCGGGCACTATCGTGGCCGCGCCCGTACCCGTGTAGCCTGACCACATCCCATTGATGTTCATGGTGGTGTCGAACAAAAAATGACGCATGGCCTCAGCATCGCTCCAGCCATTGATCCACGACCGCGCATCCTTCTTCTGTTCTTCCAGAAGTTGGCTCCCAGATTGGCGAATGAGTTGTCCCAGCATGGCCTCTTCTTCTTCGTTCGGTGGCCGGATCGCGTCGTAGAATCCGTCGATCAGAATGCGGTTGGTCAGTGGGTCGTACATACTACGCAAGGCATCGACCAGCCGCCACGCCGGACTGTCAAGAATCGCTTTCGCGCCGCTGTGAATCGGTTGTTTCTGCGGGCCTTTTCCCCACCGCGCGCCGGAAGCTTCCAACTCAAATTCCAGGATCCCTTTTACCCCTAAAAACATCGCAACCCGGCCCTCGGCATCCTGCGTCGGTACCACGTTCAATTCCGCATTTGCTGTCTTGAGACGGGATGCATAACGGTCCAACACCTGGTGAAAGTGCGGAGATCCCTGTTCCTCTTCTCCATCACAGGTAAACATGAGATTCACTGGCAGATGGCTATTCACCGCCAGGATTGATTCACATGCGTTCAGAAAAAAACGATTAGGCCCTTTGTCATTCACCGCACCGCGACCGACGATTACCTCGGGGAAGGGAGGTTTTGGCATTCGCGTGGCGGCAAGCGGGTCAACGCTCCAGCGTTTCTTCTCCCATGGCTGCGTGTCGTACATCATGTAAATGACAATCGTTTTGGGCGCTCCGGCATTGTGATAGGCCCAGATGCCCGGCAAACCGTCGGTCGGAACCAGTTCCGCTTCTTTGCAGCCTATGGCGTGGAAAGAGTCGATCATCCGCTCAGCCATCTCGTTGATGCCCATGTTCCAGCTGCTCACCGAAGGCTGCCGCAAGTCGGCCTGCACATTAACAATGTGCTTTTCCTTCTGGCGCGCGATGTGCTCGTGAATTTTCCGGACAACAGGCAGGTTCCGTATGTCCTCCGCGGCCGTCGATGCTCGTGAGGGCAGAGAGCGTCCCAACGTCACGCCAGCTGCTACCTTGCCGCTGAGAAGCAGAAATTCCTTTCGCGTTAGGTTCATGAATGCCTTGTCCCCTTCTGCTGCAATGTCGAAAAAGCATATTCCGCGATGGCCGAGTCCTGCACACCGGTACCCGTCAGGTCGCAGACAGAGATCTGGTGATCATTGGATCGGCCTTCCCGTATCCCACTTGTGAGTTCGCCCAGTTCGACCACTCTCGTTCTCGGCAAAACCGCGTGCTGCAATTCGCCCAGCCGGAGGCACTGGTCATAGGAATCGCATACGACGACATCCGCTTGATCGAGGACGCTGGATTCAAGTTCCCGCTTGCCGGGCCCATCCGAACCCATGGCTGTGATGTGCAGTCCGGCATGCAGATCCCGCGCTTTGATGAGCGCTTCCCGTGACGGCGTGGTCGTCACCACCAAATCGCTTTGCCGCACCAGTTCGGAGACAGTGTCGGCCCGTCGAATGTCTGCGGAAAATATGATCTGCATGTCTCTGATGTAGGCTTCGGTAGCAGCCGCATTTCTTCCAAAAACAAGAACTTGCGATATCTTCCGTACCAATGCTATCGCTCGCAGCTGCCATCGCGCCTGGATTCCAGTACCCACGATTCCAACAGTGCTGACCTGCATCGGCGCAAGATGTTTCGCGGCTACTGCTCCAGCCAGCGCTGTGCGGAGATCGGTCAGATAACCATTGTCCGCGAACAGTGCGACGACCTGTCCCGTTTGTGAATCGAGGTAAAGGATCATCCCACTCGAAGTCGGCAATCCCAGCCGCGCGTTCCGGTAGAAGCCGGTGGCCACTTTAACGGCAAATCCCTCGCTCCCTCGTATGTACGCGGTTTTCACATGTACCTCGCCCTCAACTTTATCTTCTTTAATGTGAAGACCAAGTGGAGCAGGCATGATCACACGGCCCTCAGCGAGAGCGCTGAATGCTTGCTCAATGATGGCAAGCGATGTAGTGCTCAATGTTGCGACTGCGGAGATCTCACCCTCGTCAAAGACTCGGAAAGAAGCCGGCATGGGTTCCCACTGTAGCATTTTGTTGACTTGTTCAACAAGACTACATAGACTCATCGCCATGGCGGCCACCGGTCTCTTCCACGCACTGACCATCCTCCCCCGCAGCAGTACCGTCGATCGGGTTGCCGAGCGCCTTCGCGATCTGCTCTTGTCCGGTGATCTTGCTCCCGGAACCAGCCTTCAGGAGATTCCGCTCGCCAATGCGCTGGGCGTGTCTCGCAACACGTTACGAGAAGCAGTTCGTACCCTGGTCGCGGAAGGCTTGCTCTCCAGGGCTCCCCACAAAGGCATTGTTGTCCCAAGCCTGACGCCGGACGACGTAGAAGAGTTGTTCGAAATTCGGGAGTTGCTCGAATTGGCTGCGTTGCAGAGAGCGTGCGCTCGACCAAGCAAGGTCATACCCAGTTTGCAGGGAAAAGTCGAAGGCTTACGGCGAGCTATTGCAGCCCGTAAGGAACGCGATGTGATTGAGATGGACCTCGGTTTCCATCAAGCTCTACTCAGCGTGTTCGACAGCCCGCGTCTCCAACACTTCCATGCTGTTCTGATTTCCGAGCTGCGGCTTGCTCTGGCGTTTCTCGATCGCAAGACTCGTGCCGGATCGTTAGCGCAGATCCTGACCCAGCATCAACAGATACTGCATGCCGTGAAATTAGGCGATGTGAAAAAAAGTACCAGACTCCTGATGAAGCATCTCCACGACTCCAAGGCTCTCCTGTTGCAACTGCTACAGGGGCGGAAAGAATCCGAATCATGAATTCGCTTATCCAACCACCTCCAGTTTTCAAGAAATTTGGTGTTCGGCCCGTGATCAACGCTTGCGGAATTTATACCGATCTTGGGGGTAGCGTCTTTTCACCTCGCGTTTGGCAAGCCATGGAAGAGATCAATCACAGTTTCGTGCGCATGGTGGATCTTCTCGATCGCTCCGGAGAAATGTTAGCGTCCCTCATTGGTGCCGAAGCCGCCCGCGTTGTACCCGGCGCATCCGCCGCAATTACCCTGGGCACGGCCGCCTGCATAGCGGGAAGAGATGGCCCGGCTTGGGAGCAACTCCCTGACACTTCCGGTCTGAAGAACGAAGTCATCATCCAAAAAGCGCACCGCTACAAATATGACCGTATGGTGCGGATAGCCGGCGGCAGGCTGGTCGAAGCGGGATCCGAAAATGGAACGACTTTGCCGGAACTCCAGCGGGCGTTTGGTCCGCAAACGGCAATGGTTCTTTTTCCCGCACACCTGGAACGCAAGCCCGGCACGATTTCTCTGGAAGAAGTCAGTTCCGCTGCTCACGCGCATGGGATTCCGGTGTTCACGGATGCCGCATATATGAACGATCCTCCGTCTTTAATGAGCAGCTTTCTTCCAAGAGGAGCCGACCTTGTCTGTTTCAGCGCCAAGTACTTTTGGGGACCGAACTCGAGCGGCTTTGTTGGCGGCCGCCGCGACCTCATTGAAGCCGTCGCAGGCATTGATTTCACACGGTACGAATCGGGAAAATACTTAACCTTTGGCCGACCCTGGAAGATGGATCGGCACAGCATCGTGGCTACCGTTGTGGCCTTGGAAGAATGGCTGGCGATGGATCACGAAGCCCGCTGGGCGACCTATCGCGAAAAAGTGGTAGCCATGCGAAGTTTGCTGGCAGATGCACCGGGCATTCACACCGGGCAAAAGTACTTCACAATGGACGAGCGGCTCTTGGATGGGCCAGTCAATTGCATGACCGTACAGTGCGCGGGAGGGGCAGCACAAACTGAACAAATCAGTGCCGACCTCCTGTCTGGCGATCCCTCGATTGCCACTGTGGTTTTGGATGACAAGCTCGTGATAGCAGTAGATACCATGCTCGCGGATCAGCATTTGGCCATAGCGAGGCGTCTGCGCAGGATCTTTGAACCATGATGTCTAAGTCTTCCGAACCGCCGCGCCTCATAAAGCCATCGATTCCACATTAAACTCGTCCGAAGCAAAAGATGATCGTCTTTAATCGTAGGCGCTGCGGATGGGACCAGTCCGGGGACTAGAATCAGATTCCGGAAAAGACGCAGTTAGCTCTTCACGAAGCTTGCGAGCGACGCAGTTTCCGGAAGATCCGATTTTCCTGGGACACCCGTGGAAGGCTAGGAATGCTTGTACCGTTACTGCGTCGCTATGGCGCTCTATTCAAGATGTGATGTCCGTGGTCGGCCTCTTCGTTATCTCGTCCTTCTCGCGAGCAGCCCGTTCTTTTTGAAACGATACGATCCGACTCTCCATTAGGAGCATTCCTGGCTGTGCAAATCCTACTTTTGTAGGATTCATAAGCATCTTCGAGAGTGTAAGATCTCTGGGAATTCGCTGGAATCAAAGGGTTCTCACTCTCGACTCTCATTCGCGGTTTTCAGAGGCTTCATGAAAAATATTTCCCTGAGCGCGGCTCTTCTGCTGGTCGTCTGCGCCCCTGCTTTTGCCGCAACGTCGGTTGATTTGGATCGCGACTGGTTCTTTCGCACAGATCCGAATCAAATCGGTGCTGCCGGTGAATGGCAAAAAAAGCTTCCCGCAGACACAGAATCGGTGAACCTTCCGCATACCTGGAACATCGGCCAGCATGACAGCTACGTGGGCAAGGCGTGGTATTTCCGAACCTTTGAGATGCCGGTGCAGACGACGAACCTTCATGTGAAGCTCCATTTCGGAGCCACATTTTATTCGGCGAAAATCTACCTGAACGGAACCAAGGTGGGAGAACACGAGGGCGGGTACACCGCTTACGCGCTGGACATCACGCCCTATCTCCGCGTTACAAATTATCTCGCGGTTGAGATCGACAACCGCATCAGCGAGGCAACCATCCCCGGTTTTGCCATGCGGGGATCTGGTGCCAAAGAGATGTGGTACGACTGGTGGGATTATGGCGGGATCGTCCGCGACGTTTGGCTGACGCTCTCAGGCCCGATTGAAATCGATCGCCAACGGATCCGGAGCCAAGTACACGAGAAATCAGCGACTATCAAGGACGGCATCTTCCTCGATAGCCGATTCAAAAAAAGCGAGCGCCTAACGGCGCGAGCAACGGTGTTCGGGCCCGACAACCAGCCTGCTACGACGCAGACGCGCGTCGTGGTCGTTGATCCGGGCGCCCATGAACTGGCAATTTCTTTGGAGTTGCCAGCGCCGAAATTATGGAGCATTGATCATCCGAACGTTTATCGCATGGTTGTGCAGATTACAGATGCTGACAGAAACCTGCTGGACGAACAGAGCGATACATTCGGGGTACGCACCATCGAGATTCGCGATCGCCATCTCTTGATCAACGGAGAGCGCACACGCCTCACCGGAATCGCCCGACATGAAGAATCGATTTGGGAAGGTTTGGCCGAAACGCCAGGCACCATGCGTTACGACTACGATGACATGAAGACTCTGCAAGTGACGCTGACGCGGCCGGTGCATTACCCGCAGAATCCATTCATCCTCGATTATGCTGACCGGCACGGGATTCTGCTGATTCCAGAAATTCCGGTATGGCAATTCAGCGAAGCACAGATGCGCGATCCAAATGTGATTGCGCTCGCCAAGCGGCAGATGCGCGAGATGATCGAACAGGCGGGCAATCATCCGAGCATCTTTGCCTGGAGCGTCTGCAATGAGAGCGATACGAGTACGCCGGGTGGAATTGCCTACTTCCGAGCGATGCGCGATTCTATTCGCGAGATCGATCCAGAACGCTTTGTCAGCTATGCGGACGACAATCTTGCCAAGCTGCAACAATCGCAGGACTCCGCCGCGAACGATGCGGACTTCGTGATGATGAATCAATACTTCGGCAGTTGGCATGGTCCGGCAGCGGCGTTGCCGGCAGCGCTCGATAAAGTGGACCGATTGTTTCCCAACAAGATGGTGATCATCTCGGAGTTCGGACTGCCGGGGATTTTCGCCAGGGATGCGGAAGATGCGGACCGGATGCGCGTAAAAATCATCCAGGAACAGATGCCGGAACTGGCGCGTCGCGATTGGATTGCAGGAGCAATATTCTGGTGCTATCAGGACTACAAATCGCGGCGTAATCTGCGTCCTGGACTGGAAGAAGGCTACGTCGATCATGGATTAGTGGACGAGTATCGGCAAAGGCGTCCTTCTTATTATGTGTGGAAGCAGATGAATACTCCGGCCTCGCTGACCGGGAGCTTTCAGCGGCCTAGGGACAGTGCGCCGACGACATTCACGGCAACAGTTCAAGCGAACACGATGCAACAGCTGCCCTCTTATCCGCTTCACGATTATCGGCTGGAATGGGATGTGCGCGATGAGAACAACAAGATCGTTGCGAGTGGAGCGCAGGCGCTGCTCGATCTCGACAACATGCAAACAGTAACGGGGAAGTTGCAACCATTGGCGGATACCAGTGCGCTCCGGCTGCACCTGACCCTCATGAGTCCCATGGGATCGATTGCGGTGGAAGATGATGTCGACTGGCGACGCAATGAAGTCGGATCATATCCTGCATCTGCGCCAGTCCCGTTGACAGGAAAAGATGCCGGAGCACTTACCGCTCCCGCGCAATAGAATTCTGATGCGGCTGACTCCGGAATTCTTGGCAAATTAGAGTCTGTCGTACACCATCCTGAGTGCGCACGGAAGGAGATATGCCGACTCGCCGCTTGTGGCTTTTTCTGCTCTTTACGTTTGTGATTGTTGCATCTTCTCGCAGTCGCGGCCAGGATTACGCGATTGGCGCTGACATTTCTTTCGCAAGGCAAGCGGAGCAGCAAGGAGTTGTCTTCAAAGAGAACGGCGTCGTCACTCCGGTTCTCGAGATCCTCAAGGCGCACGGCTACAACTGGGTGCGGCTTCGACTTTTCCATGCGCCGACCGATCTCCCCAACAATCTCGACTACACAATTGCATCGGCCAAAGCGGCGAAGAAACTCGGCTTCCACATTCTGCTCGACTTGCATTACTCGGACACGTGGGCCGATCCCGCGAAACAATTTACACCCAAGGCGTGGGTGGGCTTGTCGCACGAGCAACTTGTGAAAGCAGTGTTCGCTTACACTCGTGACACGATCGCAGCATTGCGATCAGCAGATGTACTTCCGGATATGGTGCAAATTGGCAACGAAGTCATCTCAGGGATGCTTTGGCCCGATGGCCGCTTGCCAGATAACTGGGACCATTTCGCGGCGCTGCTCAAAGCGGGAATTGCCGGTGTGGCAGCGGGTGCAGACGACGGTCCGCACCCGCGCATCATGATTCACATCGATCGCGGCGGCGATGTGGAAGGTACGAAATACTTTTTTGACAAGCTCAACTCGTATCACGTGCCATTCGATGTCATAGGACAGTCGTACTATCCTTGGTGGCACGGCAGCCTGAACGATCTGCGCGACAACCTGCGCTTCATGGCGAAAACTTACAAGAAAAATATCTTCGTTGTAGAGACTGCGTATAACTGGAAGCCTACTGAATACATCAATAAAAAAGCGCCATTTCCAGAAACGCCAGAAGGACAGAAACAGTTTCTCGCGGCAGTAAATCGAGTGGTCCAGGAAACACCAGGCGGCTTGGGCAAAGGAATCTTCTGGTGGGAGCCAGCAGTGCCGCCACAGCCCATCAGTTCCCGCAGCTTCTTTGATGACAACAATAATGTTTTGCCTGTGATTACAGGCTTTGATCCGGTCACAAAACACTAGAGTGCGTGATCGCAGCGAGATCAGGGGGTTGAGACGCCCATCCCGCACAAACAAACCTTTAGAAGTAGAACTTCGCTGCTAACTGGATCGTGCGCGAGCCCAACTTATTCTCTGTGAAGCCCGCCGTTGCCGTGTTACCGGGTAGGCTTCCGTAGTTCGCATAGTGGAGGTACAGGTTAGCATCGTATTGTATGAAGGCATTCAGCGGATGGTTGGTAAAGTTGAACGCCTGGGCGCGGAACTGGACACTTTTCGTTTCATTGATTTTGAATGCCTTATAGAGGCCAATGTCGTCGCGCTGATACCGCGGGCCGTGAATATAAGGTAGACGGTAAGTTCCGATGCTGGGATCGTTGGCTACCATCTCCTGTTCGGGGGCCTGAAAACAGGCGGCATTGAAGTACTGGCCACTGTGCAGACCGGCCGTCGGGTTACAAACGAGCGTCGGAACCGCTTGCTCATCCGGCGTACCTACCAGATTACGGTTGTCAAAATTCGCCGACCCTACACTGTAAAAATTGATGGTGCGATTATGTATGCCGTCGTATTCGTTGCCAGTGTTGCCATTGGCCGAAGCCGCAGCCGTTGTATCCAATGGAGTGCCCGATGCGAACTGTTCGATGCCGGTAAACTGCCAGCCGTCGAGAATTCCATTGAGCACCTTGTGATTGCCGAGATACTTCTCACTCACGCTGGGAAGATTGATTAGATATGAAATGTTCAAGTTCTGACTGCGGTCAAATGGAGCCGGACCGTAGCAGCGGCGTTCGTCGAAAGGGTTTTCGCAGTTATAAGCAAGAGTCTTGCCCCAAGTATAGGTGGCCCAGAAATTTAACCGGCCTGTCTGCTTGGAGGCAGTCACCTGCGCCGAGTTGTAGTAGGAACTCAGGTTGTGGGTCACGGTGCTGAGTTCGCCAATCAATGAATAGTGGCGGCACTGCACGTCGTTGAAGGAATTGGCTGCATAGCCGATTAGGTACTGAAGCTCGTCGGCGCATCCTTCCGGAACTGCGTTGCCGATGGCATAGCCCGTCAGGTTGCGTGAGGAGTTTCCCGCGTAAGCCATTTCCAGGTGAACGGAGTGCGCAAACGCCTGCGCTACAGCAAATGAGTAGGAATATGTTACAGGCAGCCGGTGATCGTTGATGTCTGCAATGCCGTAGGAGCCGAGCGGGAGATAAGTCTGAAGGCTTGGAATGTTCGGGATCGTCGACAACGTGTAAACGGTCGTGAATGTTTCGTTCGGCGGAGCCTGCACGGCTGAGAAAGCATTGTTGCCCGGGTCGATGTAATAGTTGGTGGAGAAGCCGCTCCGTATGATGGTTTTGCCGGTGCCGCGGAAGTCCCACGCAAATCCGCCAGAAGGAGCGATCTGGAATCCTTGCGGACGGCTTCCGCTAATCGAGATGCCGGGAGTAGTCGCGTGTGTGACCAAACCGGGAGCCTCAGCATAAGTGCCACCGGGGTTGTAAAGTGAGGGATCGAAAACCACCATCTTGCCATTTTTTTCATACCAGGAACCAATGTGGTTCACTCGCAGTCCGAAGTTGGCGGTGAAGCGCGGCGTGACCTTCCACTGGTCCTGCACGAAAAAGTCAGTACGTTTTTCCTGTACGTAGGCGACGAAGTTTGCAGTGCTCTGCTGGTAGCCGGCTATCTGTCCGGTCAGCAGGTCGGCAAAGGCGTTGCCTGTGTTGTAAGAGCCCCCATATTCTCCCGTGATGATATTGCTGTTTTCCGGGCCCGCAGTGAGCTGGCCATACTGCTGGTGCGCGAAGTAGACGCCAGCCTTCAGGAAGTGCCGACCCAGTATCTTGCTGACGTTTTCGTTGACCACATAAGTCTGCTGAGGCGCGTCGGTGGTGGGGTAGCTGCCACCGGGAAGGTAGATGGAAGCGTATGCGCCGTTGCCGTATGCGGGCTGGACATTTGGAATGATGGTTGAGTTGTCAGGATAGAGGTCGGGAGCCGTGTATCCCAGCGCTGAACGATCAACGGCTGCTTCGTTATTGAGGTACGTAAGGAAGTTCAGTCGCGTATAAGCGAATGTCAGTTCGTTGATCAGAGTAGACGAAAAAGCCGTGGCCATATTCCCCACGATCGAGTTCGAGGTGTTGTGGTTGATCTGTCCGCCAGCGTAAGCGTTCGGCGTGAAGTTGTCGTAGTATCCGAACGGAAAAGGCACTGTCTCGTGTTCATGGTTGTAGCGGGCGGAGAGGCGGTTTTTGTTATTGATGTCGTAATCGAGCTTCAGATTTTCCTGATCGCGCGGTTGAAAGGTAACTACGCTGGTAATGAGATTATATCCGCCCGTCAGCGCGGGATTGGCGTTCGGCAAAGGCAGAGCATTGATCAGGACCTGTCCGTTCGGGTCGATCTGTGAGGGATTGATGACACCGGGACTGCTGCATAGGCTCGTATTGCTGCCCGAGGGTGTGCATGCGGCGACGCTGGCGTAGTACGCGCTGTTATTGAAGTTGGCCATGTACGCCGCGTCACTGAAGTCCCCGGCCCGCATGTTCGGTGTTGGCTGTCCAGCAACGACCAGGCCCGCACTTGGCGTAACGGCCTCGCGGATGTCGAGCAACGGGTCCTGCACGTACTGTAGGGCCTTTTCATAAGCGGCAAAAAAGAAGAGCTTATCGCGTTTCTCGTTGAAGCCAGTTCCGGGAATAATCACGGGGCCGCCAATGTTGGCGCCCATATAGTAATAGCGGTCATCGGGCTTGGGCAGCCCAAGGCTCTTCACCCGCCAGTCGGTGTCATCCAGCGCATTATTGCGGACCGTTCCGTAGATTTCGCCGTGGAAGTCCTTGCCGCCGGACTTAGTTTGCGTCTCCAAGACGATTGGTCCGCTCGGGTTTTCCGAGGAGAACGCCGCTGTTACCACCTTAACTTCCTGGATCATTTCCACATTAGGCGTTACGGCTGCGGAAGCGGCCGTGTTGATATCGGTAACGGTCGCACCGTCGCTCACGATCTGGGTGAGGTCGAAGCGGTTGCCATTCACACTGTAGGCGCTGGCGTTCTGGGTAAAGCCGGCGGTTTGGCCGCTGTACGTGTCGCTATTGAAGTTGCCCGAGTCCGCTGCCCCTGGCACGAGGCCAAGCAATTCGATCGCACTGCGTCCTTCTATATCCAGATTCTGCACCTGTTTCGCCGTGAGAGTGTAGGAGACCTCGCCCGTAGTGTCAGGAGTGATGGAAGTTGACTCGCCTGTAACGGTAACGATTTCGCCCGCTGCTTTTACCGCCAAGTGGATGTTAGGGATCTCCGTGTGGTCGGCGATATGCACGACAATGTTGCGTCGCAACTCGACAAAGCCGGGCTTCTCGAACCTCACTTCATATGTGGCCGCGGGCAGACTGGAGAAAGAAAAGAAGCCATGCGAATCGCTGGTCGCCGTCTTTTGTGTCTGGTTCGAAGTGTCGGTCAATGTAACGGAAGCGCCTTTAATGACGGCCCCCGTCGTATCTTCGACAGTGCCTGTTAAGGTCGCTTGGCCGACCTGTGCCCTTGCGGGGACCGTACCGCAGGCGAGAAATGCCAATACCATCGCAACTAGGGATCGACGGAAGATCACTAACTTGGTGTTCTTCAATTTGCGCTCTCCATTTTGCATTTCTTCGTTCACTCCAGGCTTTGCCATCGGCGAAGTGAGTGGGGTCCAGACAGACGCGTGCGTTCGTCTGGGTCGCCACGAATCTTATGCCTAAGCGCAAAGCTGCGAATCCTACGAAAGTAGGAGTGGAACATTATCTTTCAATGGCTTGCGATGCGCGTGTTTTCATCGCTTATCCCTAGGAATCAGGACTGTGGTAAATTTCATGGCGTTGCACTGGATGCAGGATGGTCCTGTTTCGACGGTGAACTGCGGGCGGCCCCAAGAAGTGCTCCGGACAGTCATTACCTTCGCGCTACTGACCTTGGTCGTTCCTTTCAGCTTTCCTGCCCCGAATATCCCGTCCTCCCCGCTGGATGCTTACACAGAGCGCAAATGGGAGATGCAGGACGGCTTGCCGGAGCAGATCGTGCAAGCCTTCGCGCAAACCGCGGACCACTACTTGTGGATAGGAACAACGGGAGGCCTCCTCCGTTTCGACGGCGCCAGTTTTGTACTCTATGACCGCGAAAATACCCCCGCGTTTCGAGACAACAATATCTTTTGCCTTACTGTGTCTCGGGATAATTCGCTGTGGATCGGAAGCGAAGGCGGCGGATTGATTCGTTACCGCGATGGAGTGTTTCGCGCCTTCTCGGTCGACGACGGATTAACCAACGCTTTTGTGCGCACCATCGAACAGGACTCGAAAGGAGAAATTTGGATTGGCACCGACGACGGACTGTTCAAGCTGGTGGGAGAGCAACTCGATCGCATCGACGGAACAGCAAGGATGCCTGCGGTAGCCGTGCACGCTCTGCACGAGGATCGCAGCGGTCGCCTATGGATTGGTGGGTCGAGGTTGCTCAGACTCGACGGGAACTCAGCAACCGAGTATCAACTCGAGGGTCAAGCCAGCCAGAATCGAGTGAAATCCATCGTTGAGACGGAAAACGGAACCGTCTGGGTGGGGACAGTTTCCGGGCTCCAGCGCATGGTCCCGATCGAGTTGCCCAAACACGCTGAGACGAAGGGATTCCAAAAAGTAAGTGGATTCAACGTGACGGTTCGCTTTCTTCGCGAGACTTCTGACGGCAGATTGTGGATTGGGACGATCGGTCACGGCCTCCACATCTACAGCCATGATCAGTTCTCCGAGATTACGGCCCCTACCAGATTGCCCAGCAACACGGTCTTGAGTCTCTTCGAAGACGTCGAGAAGAATCTTTGGGTTGGAACACAGGCAGGCATGCTGCGCCTGAGCAAAACGCCGGTGAGGACAGTGGCGTTGCCGGACGCGTCCGATTCCGATGCAGAGACCGTGTATCAGGACGTGGATGGCGATGTTTGGATTGCCGCGACCAATCTGTTCCGGTTCCAGAAGGAGGAAGCCACTCCGTATCGTTTTCCCATGCTGCAGGATGTGAGAGTAAGAAATGTGTTTCGCGACCGCGAAGGCACGCTCTGGATTGGAACCGACGGTCGCGGCGTATATCACCAAGTCGGAAAGCAGCTTATCCACTACACGACTCGACAAGGTCTGGTGAATAATTTCGTTCGAGCTTTCCTGCAGAGCAGGGATGGGAGCGTCTGGATCGCAACCGATGAAGGTGTCAGCCGTTGGGCGAACGGCGGATTCACTAACTATCGGATGAGCGATGGGCTCTGCTATTTCAGCACACGATCGCTTCTCGAAGATCGCAATGGAGATCTTTGGATCGGAACGGATCGGGGTGTCAGTCGATTGCACAACAACAAATTCGAAAGCGACGACGTTGTTCGAGCGCTCCAACAAGAGAAAGTTTGGGCGATTCATCAGGACCCGGACGGAGGGTTATGGTTTGGAACCCGCACCGGTGGCCTGTATCGCTGGCAAACCGCGAAACTGACCCACTACACCGTGGCGCAGGGCTTGGCTAGCAACAGCATCTACGAATTGCTGGAGGATCACAACGGCAAGCTCTGGGCCAGTGGTCCGAACGGAATTTCGGTGATGAACCGTCGAGATCTCGAGATGCTCGTGGATCATCCCGGGAACCATGTGCCAGTCACTCTGTACGGAATCTCCGAGGGTCTGGAAACAATACAAATGTGCGGTGGTGAAAAACCGGCAGGCATTCTCACCACGCGGGGAGAAGTTTGGTTTCCTAGCAGCAAGGGACCGGTGCGGGTTTCGACTGATCAACCCCCGCCCTCGAACCCGGCGCCTGTGGTCATCGATCGCGCGCTGGTGGACGGTCTGCAGGCTCCGGCAGGAAGCCGCATTTCACTGCGCCCAGCCAGCGCTAAACTTGAGTTGCATTACGGCGTTGTACTGCTGCGATCGCAAGAACGTATCAAGTTCAGATACATCCTCGATGGCTTCGACCGAAACTGGAGTGACGCTTCGGCTGACCGAACAACCTACTACACCAACCTTCCACCAGGCAGATATCACTTTCGCGTGGCGGCTTATGAAATGAACAATCCATCCCAAATTGCCGAAACGTCTTTGGAGATTGTGCAAGAACCGCATTTTTATCGCACGCTATGGTTCATAGGTTTGTGTTTACTTCTGGCCGCGGGAGCAGTGTTAGGAATTTATCGGCTTCGGCTGGGCCAGTTGCGATCTCGCTTTCAGGCGGTGCTGGACGAACGTAATCGGCTGGCGCGGGAGATGCACGACACGCTCATTCAGGGATGTGTGGGCGTGTCCGCGTTGCTGGAAGCTCAATCCAGCATCGGACGCACCGAAGGAAACAATGGGCACGATCTGCTGGAGTACGCGCGCACGCAGATAAGATCGACGATTGACGAGGCGCGCCAGGCTGTTTGGAACCTGCGCGGAAACTCCGTTGCAATCGCGAGCCTCGCGCCACAGCTTGAAGGAATGACACAGCAAGTGCGTCACGAATTCGGAATACCAGTGGAGTTCACGGTCGTCGGTAAACCTTTTGGGCTCGATCAATCCGCCGTGCACGATGTGCTCATGGTGACGCGCGAGGCCCTGTACAATGCCGTGCGCCATGGTCAGCCCCAACGTGTGCAGGTTGACGTCTGTTTTGAGGAACAGCGCTGCAGAGTAAAGGTTAGCGATGACGGCGCAGGATTTGATTTTGCATCTTTGGCTGCATCGTCACGGGGCCATTACGGTCTGATCGGAATGCGAGAACGTATGCAAAGGATCGGCGGGAAATTTGTCCTGAACAGTCGGCCTGGCGCCGGAACAGATGTTGTGATCGAGGTACCACGCGTTCCCGCAGCCGCGGAGCGTGACGAAGTGCGGGAGGGAACCCTCTGAACCCAGGCGAAAAAATGAAAGTCATGGTGGTGGATGACCATCCGCTCTTGCGTGTTGGGATTACCGCCATCGTCAATGCACGTTCAGATATGAACGTAGTCGCCCAGGCACAAACCGGGGAAGAGGCGGTGGCACTGTTTACACGATGCCGGCCCGACGTGACCCTGATCGACCTGAAGCTTCCTGGGATGAACGGGGTCGCGACGATTAAAGCAATCCGTGCAGTGCACCCCACTGCTCGTTTTATCGTCGTCACCACCTACGAGGGGGATGAGGACATTCATCGGGCCTTGGAGGCCGGTGCTCAGGGATACATCATTAAGGGAATGCCGTATCAGGTCCTGGTGCAGGCGCTGCAACGAGTCCATTCAGGGAGACGCTTTCTGCCGCCGCCAGTGGTCGATGCTCTGGCCGCGCGCATGCCGGATTCAGACCTGAGCGCGCGCGAACTGGAAGTACTTGGTCTCCTTGTAGCTGGCAAGAGCAACAAAGACATAGCGCATTCACTGGGCATCACGGAAGCGACGGTGAAGAGTCATGTCAGCGCGATTCTCATGCGGCTAAACGTGAACGATCGCACCCAAGCTGTTGTTACGGCACTGCAGCGCGGTTTAGTCCGCTTATAGGTTCTCACAAGGAGGTTAGCATGAGCTGCATTTACTGGTTGGAATACGTCTCGCCGAGCTGAAGTTGCTCCCAGGGGAATCAGCTGGCTGGTTTCCCGCCGTCGCCGTGCCTTGGTTATTGTGGTAACATTCGTCGCTCCGCTCTGACTTAGGTTCGCCAGCGAAAGCTCTTCGCACGACGAACGCGGCATGGCGCGTTCAGCTCCGACGAGGTGAGCCGATGCGAACTGTATTTCATCAAACAGAGTGCAACCATCAGACTCGTCCAGGGCACGAACGGACTGAGATTCCTGGCTTGCGACACCATCGAACTATTCTCACCTTCTTGTTTTTAGCCACATTTTTGACCGGATGCGAAAGCAAGCAAGAAATTAGTGCACCCGGAGCGCCTGATGTTGAGGTGACGGAAGTTGTGCGCCGCGATGTCCCGATCTATACAGAATGGGTCGCCCAGCTCAACGGACCCAACAATGCGCAAATTACACCGAGGGTTCAAGGCTATCTGCTCCGGCAGGATTATCGCGACGGCTTCTTCGTCAAGAAGGGACAACTTTTGTATGAGATCGATCCCACACCCTTCGAAGCAGCGCTAGCACAAGCCAATGCGCAAGTGGCGGTGGCCGTAGCGAACTTGTCGAACGCCGACACGAACGTTGCGCGCGATCGCCCTCTGGCGGCACAGAGTGCGATTCCGCAAAAACAACTCGATACAGATCTGGCTACGCAAGCCGCGAGCAAGGCACAGCTCGATGCCTCGGAAGCAGAACTTACCCAGGCCAAATTGAACCTCTCTTGGACAAAAGTGTATTCACCGATCGAAGGAATCGCCGGCCTGACGATTTCCCAAGTGGGAAATCTTGTGGGAACCACGACGAACATGACCACGGTTTCTCAGGTAAACCCGATGTGGGCGTATTTCAGCATCAGCGAAAGCGACTACCTGAGCCGAGCCGACATTTTTCATAAAATAGCCAACGGAAAATCGATCGCCAGTCCCGCGGTTGAATTCATTCAGGCAAACGGTCTAAGGTATCCGCAGAAAGGCCGAATCATTCTGGTGAACCGCGAGATAGCGAGCCAAACCGGTACGATCCAGCTGGTCGCTGAATTCCCAAATAAAATGACGGCGTTGCGCCCAGGCGGATTTGGCCGGGTCCGATTTCAGACGGGGATGAACGACGGAGCGCTGCTCGTACCACAGGCGGCAGTCATCGAAGTGCAGTCGATCTATCAGGTGGCGGTGGTTGGCGAGGACAACAAAGTCAATTTCAGGGTGGTGAAGGTTGGCAATCGCGTCGGGACAGACTGGATCATCAAGGATGGATTGAAACCCGGTGAGCAGGTGGTCGTTCAAGGCTTTATGAAACTTCGCGACGGCGTGCAGGTAAATCCAAAACCATTTGTCGCCGCTTCCGTGGACCGGAACTGACGATGTCAAAGTTCTTTATCAATCGTCCGATCGTCGCGATTGTCATCTCCATTCTGATGGTCATCGGCGGGATCGTGGCTCTGTTGCGCCTTCCTACTGCGCAGTTCCCGAACATCGCCGATCCGCAGATTCAGGTAAGCGCGAACTACACCGGAGCGAATGCCACAACCATCGCCCAGTCGGTCGCAACTCCCATCGAGCAGCAGATGGCGGGTGTGGATGGAATGAACTATATGTATTCGCAGAACCAGAGTAACGGGCAGATGGTCCTTACTGTGGATTTTGCGATTGATACGGATACCAATACGGACCAGATCCTGTCGCAGATGCGGGTGTTGCAGGCGAATTCACAACTGCCCAGCACCGTGGTGAACAATGGCGTGACGGTACAGAAATCCACGGCAGCGCCACTCATGCTGATCGACCTTTCCTCGAGTAGCAACGAGTACGACAACATTTTCCTGGCGAACTACGCAACGATTAATCTGAATGACACGCTAACGCGCGTTCCGGGCGTGGCATCGGTGTCGATCTTTGGCGCGGGCCAGTATGCGATGCGTTGCTGGGTCAATCCCGACAAGCTGGCGAACCTCGGCATAACGGTTCCCGAAATAATCAAGGCCATCCAATCCCAAAACGCGGTGAACCCCGCTGGCCAGATTGGCGGCGAACCCGTTCCGCCGGGGCAGCAGTTCACCTATTCGGTGCAGGCTCCCGGTCGCCTTCCCACGGCTGAAGAGTTCGGGGAAATTATCGTGCGGGCGCAAAGCGGTGCCGGAGTGCTACGTCTGAAAGACGTTGCACGGATTGAGTTGGGTGCGCAAACCTACAGCATCATTGGAAGATTCAACGGCAAGCCCGCGGCGCTGCTGGCCGTCTACCAAACGCCCGGGGCCAATGCTGTGGCCACGGCAGCCACGGTCCGCAAAGTGATGGCGGAAGCAAAAAACAGATTTCCCCAGGGGCTCGAATATGTCATCGCTCTGGACACCACCCTGGCGGTCACTTCCGGAATGAAAGAGATTGAACGCACCATCGTAGAAGCGCTAATCCTCGTGATTATCGTGGTCTTTATTTTTCTTCAGGGCTGGAGGGCGACGCTCATTCCTCTATTGGCGGTTCCGGTTTCGCTCGTCGGAACGTTTTTGGTCTTTCCACTACTCGGATTTTCGATCAACACACTTTCGCTTTTTGGCTTAGTCCTGGCGATTGGGTTAGTCGTCGACGATGCGATCGTAGTGGTAGAGGCGGTAGAACATCACATTGAAGAAGGCATGACGCCGCACGATGCGACCATAAAAGCCATGGAGGAGGTCAGCGGCCCGGTAGTGGCCATTGCTTTGATACTTGCGGCAGTGTTCGTCCCCACCGCTTTCATTCCGGGAATTACCGGACGACTCTATCAGCAGTTCGCGGTCACGATTGCCGTTTCGGTCGCGTTCTCAGCCTTCAACGCTCTGACGCTGAGTCCTGCACTGTCAGCCTTGTTGTTGAGGCCCAGAAAGGAATCTCGCGGCCCGTTAGGCGTATTCTTTCGTTGGTTTAACCGCGTATTCGGCAGGGCGACCGACGGTTACGTGCGCGCGTGCAGCCATTTGATCCATAAATCCGGCCTCACCTTTCTGCTTCTTCTGATTTTGGTTGTCGGCGCGGTGTTCTTTGGCAAGAAAGTTCCCAGTAGTTTCCTCCCGGACGAAGATCAAGGCTTCATGTTTGTGGGCTTGCAATTGCCTGCAGCCTCGTCGTTGCAACGCACGTCCGAAGCGTCGAAGGAAGTGGAAAAGATCCTGCTCAATACACCGGGCGTGCAGTATGTGAGTTCGGTGGTGGGGTTCAGTCTGTTAAGTGGCGTGAGCACCACATACAGTTCGTTTTTCTTTGTGTCGTTTACGGACTGGGAGCATCGCAAGTCTCCTGGGGAGCAGTACAACGCAATAAAATCTCACTTTGCCCGGGAGTTGTCGAAGGTCACCTCAGGAATTGCCTATTCCTTCTCTCCGCCCGCTATTCCGGGCGTGGGCACGTCGGGAGGATTTACGTTCGTGCTGGAAGATCGCTCGGGGGGAACGATCGATTTTCTCGCGGCCAATACGCAAACTTTTCTAGCGGAAGCGCACAAGCGACCGGAGTTAGCGGGAGTAATGACCACGGCGCTTCTGAGCGTTCCGCAGGTCGGGGTTACAGTAGACAACGCGAAAGTGCTTACTCAACAAGTCGCTCTGACGGACGTATATCAGACGATGCAGACTTTCATGGGCGGGTCTCTCGTCAATTACTTCAATCGCTTCGGCCGCCAGTGGCAAGTATACGTGCAGGCAGAAGGAGACTATCGAACCTCGGCAGAAAACCTGGGCAAATTCCACGTGACGAACGCCAATGGATTAATGGTTCCTTTGGCCGCTCTTACCGCGATCGATACGCGCAGCGGCCCAGAATTTCTAATGCGCTTCAATCAGTTTCAGAGTGTGCAAATTAACGGCGCCGCCGCGCCAGGTTACAGTTCGGGCCAAGCCATCGCAGCTCTCGAAGATGTCTTCAAGAAATCCATGCCGCCGCAGATGGGATATGACTTCATGGGGATGTCTTATCAGGAAGTAAAAGCAGCACAGGGGGTGAGCCCCACGGTCGTCTTTGGACTGTCATTTCTGGTGGTATTCCTGATTATGGCGGCCCAATACAATAGTTGGACGCTGCCGTTCAGCGTACTTTTAGGAACGCCTATCGCCGTCTTTGGGGCCTTTCTTGCGTTGTACTTACGACGTCTCGACAATGACGTCTATGCACAGATTGGTCTGCTGATGCTTATCGGGCTCTCGGCGAAGAATGCGATCTTAATCGTTGAATTTGCCAAAGGGGAATTCGACAGTGGCAAATCGTTGCTGGATGCTTCACTCGCTGGAGCGAAACTCAGACTACGGCCCATTTTGATGACGGCATTCGCATTCATTCTTGGCTGCGTGCCGCTTTGGTCCGCGGCTGGAGCCGGCGCGATTGCCAGAAGAGTGCTGGGCACAGCTGTGATCGGCGGAATGCTTGCGGCCTCGCTGATTGCAATCTTCTTCATTCCGGTCTCGTTCGATGTGGTCGAGAAATTCGGTTTTCTTTTTGACAAGAAGGACTCGAATGCAGCGCCCGCACCGAAGTTAGGAACGGACGAATGAAGGCGAGTCGATTCATTGCCGGAGCGTTGGCGCTCACCCTCACCGGTTGCGCGGTGGGTCCTAACTACAAGCGTCCCTCCACGGACGTGCCGGCCCAATATCGCGGGATTGTCCCCGGTTCCGGCGATCAATCGGCGAACCCAACGTTTGCGGAAATGAAATGGCAATCCGTTTTCCAGGATGAAGCGCTGCAGAGTCTGATCAAAGAAGCGATCACCAACAATTACGACATCCGCATTGCGGCTAGCCGCATTGTGCAAGCCGAAGCTTCCGTTGGAATCGCACGAGCAAACCAGCTCCCGGCTTTGAGCGGAAGCTTCGGAATTGAGAACGATCGAATCCCGGGAACGCGAGTGGCTCCCACCTTCTATGCCGGCGCGTGGACGGTAAGCTATGTCTTCGATTTCTGGGGACAATTCCGGCGAGCGACCGAAGCGGCTCGCGCGAATCTTCTTGGAACCCGGTACGCTGCATACCTGGTTGAAACCACCTTGATCTCCGAGGTCGCGACCGCTTACTTCGAATTGCGTCAATTCGATGCACAACTCGATTTCTCGAAACGGACCGTCGTGTCGGATCAGGAGAGCGTGCGGATTAACACCATTAATTACAAAGGCGGCGAGTACGCAATCACCGACGTCTACCAGGCCCAGCTACTCTTGCAGCAGGCGGAGGCTGAAGTCATTTCGCTCACGCAATCGATCGAACAAACGGAAAACCAATTGAGCATTTTGCTCGGTAGAAACCCGGGCCCGATTGCGCGTGGAGTGGCTCTTCTGGGTCAACCGCATCTGACGGAGGTGCCCGTCGGTTTGCCTTCGGCGATTCTGGAGCGCCGGCCCGACGTTCGGGAGTCTGAAGAAGCGCTGGTCGCCGCGAACGCGAACGTCGGCGTAGCGAAGGCAGCTTACTTCCCGCAGATTCCGCTGACGGCAAATGTAGGATCACAGAGCACGGCACTCTCCAGTTTTTTGCAGGGGCCAACCGCGTTTTGGGCCATAGGCGCGCAGCTCGCGCAACCTATCTACGCCGGTGGAAGAATAACCAGCCAGTATCACTTGGCCTGGGCCCAACGGGACCAAGCCGAACTGACTTACAAGCAAACCGTGCAACAAGCATTCGCAGACGTTTCTAACGCGCTGGTCGGCTATAACCAATCCCGATTATTCCGTATCAAGCTGCAGGAACAGACCGCGACGTACAAAGAAACCTCGCGTCTGGCGAATGTCCGCTTTCTCGGGGGAGTCACCAGCTTTCTGGAGGTTTTGACGACCCAGCAACAATATTTCGACTCCGAATTGCAGTTGCAACAAGCCTGGTTTGCGGAAATGCAGAACTACGTGCAACTCTATCAAGCGTTAGGCGGCGGTTGGTGATATCCAATTCTTTCGACCTTTTCTCACATCAGCCTCATCGACTAGCGCGCAAGTCATCTTGCACGTTCCCCTAGATTGTGGTGCTTTAGATTGCCGGAGCCCAGCCGTCACCGGGGTCGTAATCCATCAGGGCCGAAGCGACATCAGTCGTTTTTTCTCCCAAATCCTTTTGGTAAACGATTCCGTCCTTGCCGATAACAAAGGTCATGATTCCCGAATTCCGGTACTCGGCAGGATAGGCTAAGATGGCGAACCCGCCGGTCATTTTGCCGCTCACGATGAAATCTTGCGCGCCTCCCGGAGCTTTATCTCCCTGTCTTGTGAGTATCCGGAACAAGTAGCCATCGAAGGGCTGCGGCTTGTCGCCTGCATTGGTATAGCCAGCAGCGTTCGCGAAGTCGCCCAGCAAGCCAAGCGGACTGGGTGACTGGCCCTCGGGCACATGCCAGTACAATCCGTCTTGCTTGTCTCCATCAGAGACAAATCGTTGGGCATATTGCTTTACTTTGTCGCCATCGTGAGTTTGGCTGAAGTAGAGCTTTTGTGCATCGGAAACTGCGGAACATGCTGCGATCGCGGTCAGTTCATCCTTGCCGATACGGCGTGCAAGAACCTCATCCTTGCCGGCTGCAGTGTCGAATGCCCATTGGCCCTGAGACTTTTCTCCCAGTGGAATTGGGAAGGGGTAATTGTCTGCGCCAATGTAAAGCATCTCGCCGCCTACTTTAATCTCGCGCCAACGATGCATTTGGTTATAGGCGGCGACGAAGTCTTGGAGAGCGTCCTTATCCTTTACCGGGTCGCCCGTAAACAACACATCTTTGGCATCGGAACCAAAGATAGCCAGCAGCGCACTCTGGTCACCCGATTTTGCCGCGTCCAAAAATGCGGCGCCCGCGTCGTCTGGGGACGCGAAAGTCTTTTGCTCGGCTTTTTCGGATGCGGCCTTCTCCGGCTTGTTACACGCGGCGAGCGAGCCGAACACCAACAACAGCGCCAAAATCGTCCCGAAGCCTTTGCGATTCCGAACTCGGTGGAACATATTCAACCCTCCAAAACGCACCATTGTTTCCCTCGCTACGCCATTTCGCGACTAGCGCCGACCACCTCGAAATCCGCCGCCACCCCACCCGCCACCGCCAAATCGTCCGCCGCCGAACCCGCTGGAACCCATGCTTCCCCAGCCGCGACTGCTCTGCGCCCTCGACGACCAGCCACCGCCACCGGAATCGCCAAATCCACCAGAATGTCCGCTCATGCCGCCGAACGCGCCCGAGCTTCCACCGCCGCCACGATGTGACCAGGAGTTCGAGGCCGAGGAGCGGTCGGAGTTGAAATTCCGTGTGCTTCCGCTGATGTTTCTGTTATAGGTATTGCCGCCGTTTCGGTTGTAGTTGTTGTGGTTGTAAGAATTGTTGTAACCATAGCTGTTGTGATAGCCGCCGTTATAGTAGCCGCCATGCCAACTGGTATTGCTGATGTACGTGTTGTGGTTGAAGATGACGGTTCCACCTCCGCCGCCCCATCCACCGCCCCAACCGACATTCCATGCGCCCCAGCCCCAGGGATACCCGCAGCCGAAGCATCCAAAACCACCCCCGATTCCTAAGCCAATCCCAATGCCCACTCCAAACGAAATTCCTGCGCCTACATAGGCCAGCGGTGGCGGCGTGTAATAGGGCACCACGTATGGCACTCCGTAAACCACTGCCGGATTGTATTGCGGGACGTATACCACCTGCGGATTGGCCGGCTGAATCACGATCGTTTGTGCCGCAGGCTGTCGCACTTGAATTTGCGGAGTCGATTTCAGGTTCCCTGCTGCTTGCGCTTTTTGCCTCATCACTTGCACTGCGGTCATCACGTCCGCTTGCTGATCGTGAAAGGCCTGGCCCAGGCTCGATGTCCAAGCCAGATTTTTGGCCATGTTATCCAGCACATCCGGGAATTGTACGAGCGCTTTCACGCTGGCGTCCCACGTTTGCTTATCCACAGCCGCGCCTAGCGCGCTTCCCGTAAGGTTCTTATTTTGCTGCACCCAGTAATCCGCGATCGCCACTTGATCGGGAAACGTAGCAGCACCCAAAATCTGTGCCACCAAACTGTCCGGATAAAGGGCAATCGGCGCAACCAATGCATCCAGCTCAGCTGCGGTCTGCGGAGCCGGTTCCGTCGGAGGCGCGGCGTCAGTCGAGGCAGCCGAAGATTGAGTCTGATATCCGTACAATGCGCTTGATGAATAGTTGACTAGGACGAAACACAAAACCGCCGATAACGTTTTGTTTAAATTTGCAGCGTTCATGAAAATCGCTCCATGTCTCGTTAGCACCCGTCAATTTTCTTTTCTTCATGGTGCTTGTTAGAAGCAGCAATTTGGTCTGAAGATAAATCAAGAGTGCAAGTGCTGACGTTCGTCGGTATGACTTTTCAGAGTGGGCTCGTTATTTGGTCATGCTTTTGCAAGCTTCACAACCTGTCGAATTTGCCCATACTAAGTACCAGGCTAGATAACGTTCAATACGACTGGGCAGCGTTCACGCTACGATCAAATTATTGACAATCGGCACAGTATTACCACTTCTTTCTACCTTGCGGCACGGACTCACATTCTACTCGGTTCAATCACCGCCAAAAAATCTTTTTTGCACTCGATACATTAGCGGAGACCGCAAGAGCGTTTTCCTATCGCTGACGATTATGGTGCAGTGCATCCCCGGATCTTTTTAGCCGTTGTAGCAGTTCCTGGAATCAATAACTTAAACTTAAGTATTATCAGCACCCCGGATAGCTCAAATTCGATGGGAAATCGTGCACTGACGATCACAGCCTTGGTTCTGAGCTTGCCTGTGATCGCCCATGCCAAGATTAGCTATGCCAACTCGGAGGCCCAGAAACCCGGGATTGTCAAGGCTGCACCGAATGCAGCTGCGGATGTCGTTCTAGTAGGGGCGGGTGACATCGCCAGTTGCGATGATTTGGCTGGTGCCAAGGCGACGGCAAAGTTAATCGACGAGATTCCGGGAATTGTCTTTGCTGTCGGAGACCTTGCTCACCCCAACGGAAGCGACGAGGAGTTCGCCAACTGCTACACTCCGACGTGGGGACGATTCAAAGACCGCACTCGTCCTGCGCCCGGCAATCACGAATACCACAGCGACGGCGCGTCCGGCTACTCTCGTTATTTCGGTGCAGCAGCTGGTGACACAGGGCTACGGTGAAAGCGTCAATCGCAAAGTGCGATTACATTTGCTGAAATGTGAAGACGTAAGTTGGAACGTGGCCAAGGTAGCAGAGGCGAGATGGGCTGCACCAGAACGGCCGATTGTTGATCTGTGCGAAATCGAAGGCCACCCAGCATATGAGCGCCAGCAGGAGTTCCTTGCCGTCGCCGCTCGTCTCGTTCGGGAAGATCGTCTATCTTGCTTCGTGTACGTTTCCGCGCCCACTCCAAACGAGCGATTCCGTTACAATTGATCGGTCTGGGGTGATGGCGATGGCTCTCCCAAAGCCTATTCGCATTCTGAGCGTTGAAGACCATCCTGTTTTCCGCGAAGGACTGAGCACGATCATTGGGTCGCAGCAGGACATGGTTCTGGTTGCTCAGGCAGCCAACGCTGCTGAAGCGGTCGCAGAGTTTCGTCACCTTAGGCCGGACGTCACTCTGATGGATCTCCAACTTCCCGGTACCAATGGGACAGATGCTTTGATCGCAATTCGAGGGGAATTCCCTCAGGCTCGCATCATCATGTTAACGACATCGGACAGCGATGGCGAGATCCAGAGAGCAATGAGAGCGGGCGCCTCGGCTTACATGTTGAAGAGCATGCCGAAGGATGAATTGCTGGCCGTAGTTCGTTCGGTTCATTCCGGCAAGCGGCACGTCCCACCAGAGGTAGCGGCCCGACTTGCCGAGCATCTGGGCGACGACGATCTTACGGCCAGAGAACTGGAAGTCCTTCGCCTCATTCGAGACGGCCACCGAAACAAACAAATTGCCGATCAGTTGGCTATCGCGGAGACCACCGTCAATTTCCACATAAAGAATCTCGTGGATAAGCTCGGGGCCAATGATCGGACCCATGCGGTAACCATCGCGATCAGGCGAGGCCTGCTTCAGATCTGATCTCGTCACTACCTGTAGAAAACTACAGGACAGCAACTGGAGATATTGGTGTGCCGCGAGAGCCGCGCAGAGAGTAACTTCAAACGTGGGTTGAACTCTGTTATCGCGATGGAGAAGTTGAACATTCCGCGCTTGGTTCTGCTCTCCCTTCTCCTTTGCGTAACATCCCTCTGGGCGGTTGATCCCAACCGGCAGATCACACAATACGCGCATACGGCGTGGCGAGTTCAGGATGGAATCGAGGTTGGAACCACCGTTACACAGACTTTGGATGGCTACCTCTGGTTCGGTACATCGAATGGCCTGCTGCGCTTCGACGGAGTGACATTTGTTCCGTACGATCTCCCTCCAATCACTCCGCCGCTCCGCAGCTTCAACTACCTTTTGGGTGCAGGCGACGGCAGCCTGTGGATCGGAACGCGAGACGGGCTCGCCCGACTGAAAGACGGTAAATTGCAGTGGTTTTCGGATCCAGCCCAACACAGCGGAATCAGCGCCATTCTCGAAGACCCGAAAGGGATAATCTGGCTAACTCGCTACCGAGCTCCCCGCGGTGAGGGTCCTTTATGTCGAGTGCAGGGAAATGGCCTCCACTGCTACGGTGAAGCAGACGGAATACCGGTTAAATATGGCGTTGGATTGGCCAGGGATAGTGAAGGAAATCTGTGGTTTGGGTCCAGCGCACTTTGTCGATGGCGACCGGGTTCGGTGAGCACGTACCTGAATGAAATAAGCAAGCGTTCGGATGCCGGCGTCGGCGTGGTCGATGTCGCTGCAGGACCGTCTGGAACAATCTGGGCTACGACCGAAGTTGTGGCTCCGGGAGCGGGCGTTCTTTCTTCCTCGGGTCGGAAGTGGGCCAGTTACGTTATTCCGGGCTTTGACGGGAGTAAGGTTGCGTCCCACACCCTTTTAATGGATCGGGAGCACTCCCTTTGGATTGGGACCGAGATGGACGGCCTTTATCGTGTGAACAACGGGATCGCCGAACATTACGGAACCGCGGATGGTCTGTCAGGCAGGAAAATCCATCTTATCTACGAAGACCATGAAGGAAACATCTGGATGGTGACGGATGGCGGAATTGATATGTTCCGCGATACAGCCGTGGTCAGCTACTCCGAGCGGGAGGGGCTGTCGGATGCCGAGATTCTGTCGGTTCTTGGATTGCAGGACGGGTCATTGTGGATTGCGAACGGACGCGTCATCGATATCGTCAAGGACGGCCATCACTCCGTCCTGCCCGCCAAGGGCAGGTTTGATGATGATGTGACGGCGTTGTTTCAGGACCGCAAAGGAATTGTTTGGGTGGGCTGTAGCAAAAGGCTGTTTGCCTTCGAGCACGGCCGACTTCGCGAATTTAAGCGCGCGGACGGATCCAATCTTGAACAGAGAATTGTTGAGGTCACCGAGGACGCTATTGGAAACATTTGGGTGCTGACGGAGCGCCATCATGTCTTTCGAATTGAGAACGGCAATCTACGACTTGTGTTGACCGCAAGCGGCGACAGCCGTATTTCAGGTGCGCTGGCGCCAGATCACCAAAGTGGCATTTGGATCGCATCACAAAACGATACCTTGACCTATTACAAAAATGGAAGTGCGCGGACGATTTCCATGAACCGGCCCGATAGCTCTTTCGGTGTTTCAGAGATCATCGTCGATTCGGATGATGCTCTGCTGGTGGCCACAACCGAAGGGCTTTTTCGTTGGGATGAGCAACGTTGGCAAGTGCTGGACAGCCGCAACGGTCTTCCAAGCAACCTCGTTTACTCTGTGCTGCGAGACAATGACGGCGCCATTTGGGTTCGTTGCCAGAAAGGGTTGGTGCGGATTTCGGCGTCGGAATTCGACAAGTGGCTGCACCAAAGTGACAGCAAACCGGCAATGGACGTTTTCGACACGTTTGATGGCGCTCGCTCGGGACGTGGCCCATTCCTAATGCAGCCGTCCGCTACGAAGACGGCGGATGGGCGCCTTTGGTTTGTGGCTGGTGCGGTTGTGCAAATGATCGACCCTAGGCAGACGTTTCAGAACAGAATTCAGCCGCCGGTTCATATTGAAAAGGTCGTTGCCGACCGAAGAAGGTATTCACCGCGTCCAGGACTTCGTCTCCCGAGGCTCTTGCGAGATCTTGAAATTGATTACTCAGCATTGAGTTTCGTCGCCCCACAGAAAGTGCGCTTTCGCTACAAACTGGAGGGCCGCGATGAGGGCTGGCAGGAGCCAGGAACCCGGCGACAAGCTTTCTATAGTGATCTTCATCCGGGAAATTACCGATTCCGCGTGATAGCTTGCAACAACGACGGAGTGTGGAACGAAGAAGGTGCAATTCTGGACTTCAGCATCGCACCGGCCTGGTTCCAGACCACGTGGTTCCGGCTCCTGTACGTCATAATCGGAGCCGTTGTGGCGTGGGCGATCTACCGGCTCCGCGTGCGCCGGATTGCGAGAGTAATCAGTGCCCGCTTCGACGAGCGATTAGCGGAACGCACCCGCATGGCACGCGAACTTCACGATACATTCCTGCAAACGATTCAAGGCAGCAAGTTGGTTGCCGATGATGCGCTGGATCCCTCGACCGACCTCGTCCGCATGCGTCACGCCATGGAACAGTTGTCAGCCTGGCTCGAACAGGCCACGCGCGAAGGGCGGGCTGCGTTGAACTCTCTGCGCACCTCAACCACTCAGAAGAACGATCTTGCCGAAGCCTTCCACCGGGCGACGGAAAACGGCTTAATGCCTGGGTCAATGCAGGCTACATTTTCCGTTGTGGGCGATGCTAGAGAGATGCATCCAATCGTCCGTGATGAGATCTACCGCATTGGATATGAAGCAATCGGCAACGCCTATAAGCACTCGCGAGCAAGTCGACTGGACGTCGAGCTCAAATACACACAGGATCTCGCTCTGCGCGTGCGCGACAATGGTATAGGTATCGATCCTTCCACGGCGGAGCTGGGAAAGGACGGGCATTTCGGGCTACGGGGAATGCGCGAGCGCGCTGCCCGCATCGGAGGCAAACTTACGCTGGTCAGTTCTGCAAACTCCGGAACCGAGATAACGGTCGTCGTCCCCGGAGGCATCGTCTTCCAAAAGAACACCGCCACTCTATTTGAAAAGATGAAGGCGCTCTTGAGAAGGATGGGCTGAACGCCCAACCCGGATCAGCCTCCGCGCTGAGTTATCCACGAAAAACGATTTAGACCTGCAGAAAAATCTAGGCTGAATTCTATAGTTCCTGAGGTTCCTCAATATTCGCAACTTCACTACTCTGACACCATGCCGAACGTTCAGAGGTAACAGCGGTGAAGGCAGCCATCTACCAGGAAAAAACGATCTCCATTCATGGCAAGACAGATGATTGCCTTGAAATCAGCGACCGCCTTTTGCCTCGAGCTGAGAAGGAAATGGGAGCATTCGCTCACGCAGTAAACAAGCTATTCGGTTGTGCGCACGTTGGCCAATCAATTGAAGACTGGGTGGAGGAGTTTGAGTCGATAGATTGGCCGGTTGGAGGAGCAATTCCTGATTGGCGTCTGGTAACGATCGCGGCGGCGGCTCGACTTGCCGCCCGCCTGCACATCAAGAAGTAAGAATGGAGAACCATCGATGACAAATCCAGTGAAAAAGAGCGCCATCGTCACAGGCGCCTCGGGCGGGATCGGAGGCGAGATCGCAAAGCGGTTGGTAAGAGACGGCTTCGGAGTCGTCGTGCACTACGCCGGCAAATCAGCCCCGGCGCAAGCGGTAGTAGCCGAACTCAAGGCCGCGGGCGGACAAGCCATCTCCGTGCAAGCAGATGTGGCAAGTGTTCCCGACGTGGAGCGTCTCTTTCAAGAATCGATTGACGCTTTTGGCAACCCCGAGGTGGTCGTTCACTCTGCGGGAGTAATGCTCCTGTCTCTCATCTCTGCAGGCGATGTGGAGACTTTCGACAAAGTGATCACGACCAACTTGCGCGGGACCTTCCTGGTGCTTGCGCAAGCGGCCAAGCACGTTCGGGACGGCGGCCGCATCATCGCCTTTTCAAGCAGCGTCATCGCGAAGTCCTTCCCGACCTACGGTCCCTATATCGCGTCTAAGGCGGGTGTCGAGGGCCTCGTCCACGTCCTTGCCAACGAACTACGCGGCCGAAACATAACCGTAAACGCCATTGCACCCGGTCCAGTGGGAACGGATTTGTTCCTCAGGGGCAAGAGTGAGGCACAGATCGAGGAGTTCAAGAAGCTTAATCCGCTCGAACGCCTGGGTACGCCGGAGGACATCGCCAACGTCGTTTCATTCCTTGCCGGCTCCGACGGTGGGTGGGTCAATTCCCAAGTGATACGCGCGAATGGCGGCTTTGCCTACTGAAGCCAGCAAAGGTCAAGGCAATTGTGATCACACAGAAAGGGAGAAGCAATCATGAAGCAGGTTGTTTTGATTACGGGCGCATCGAGTGGGTTTGGAGCAATTACCGCTAGGGCACTGGCCATTGCCGGTCACACAGTCTACGCAAGTATGCGCGAAACCACAGGCCGCAACGGTCCTCAGGTCGAGGCCGCGAAGAAGTTCGGCATCGACAACCACGTCGACCTCAGAACCATTGAGCTCGATGTAGCGTCGCAAGAATCCGTAGCTAAGGCGATCCAACAGATCGTCGCCGAAAACGGGTGCCTCGATGTAGTCATTCACAATGCCGGACACATGGTCTTCGGACCCGCGGAAGCGTTCACACCAGAGCAACTCGCCGAGTTGTACGACGTCAATGTGCTCAGTACTCAGCGGGTCAACCGCGCAGCATTGCCTGTTCTCCGTCAGCAGGGACAGGGACTAGTCGTTTGGGTAGGGAGCAGTAGTACTCGGGGCGGTACTCCTCCTTATTTAGCGCCTTATTTCGCGGCCAAGGCCGGAATGGACGCGATGGCGGTCAGTTACGCCGGTGAACTGGCAAGATGGAACATCGAGACGGTAATCATTGTCCCTGGTGCATACACCTCAGGCACAAATCATTTCGCACATGCAGGCAAGCCAGAGGATGAAGCCCGAGCCAAGGAATATGAGGCGGGGCCCACCGCAACGCTTGCGAAAGAGATCATGGACGGACTCTCCCGCACTGCAGCTCCGGATGCCGACGTTTCCCAGGTCGCAAAGGCTGTCGTGAATGTGGTTGATATGCCGTTCGGGCGTCGGCCCTTTCGGGTGCACATTGACCCGGCGAACGATGGAGCCGAGATCGTGAACGGCGTGGCCGACCGTCTTCGCTCGGAATTACTTCGCAATATGGGGCTCGTTGACCTGCTCAGGCCTTCATCGTCGTTAAGAACTGCCAGCAAGAAGGCATCGTGAAAATATTGGCCGAGTCATACGCTTTCGGCGTGCAGATCAACCCGACCCAGGCTTGTCCTGCATGGGCGTGAAAGAGAAGCAGATCGCGGGACAACAGATTAGGAGGAGAGATGGCGAGATTTGAGGATTATGACGCACCAAGCCAAAACAGACATCGCTTCCTTGATGCAGGAGCGATACAGCACCGTCCAGGCCCTCGCGAAGTAATCCACCCGGACGTCATACGAGTTGATGAATGAGTTTTGGAGAACGACTATCTCACAACGTCGACATTCAAGAAAGGATGATCATGTTAAGTAAGGGATTGCTATTCCTGTTTCTATTTCTCGAGGTGCTCTTCTGCTTCGGTGGAAGGGCTCTAGCTCAACCGGGGCTGCAGCAGCTCGTCGTCACCTATGTGGAATTCAAACCAGCCGATTTTGGGGCCGGAGCTCAAATGCTGGAAGAACTGGCCGCAGATGCCGAGGCCAGTTCCGGCATCGTGAAATTCGATGTGGTACAGCAGATCGACCGTCCGAATTTATTCGCTCTCTTCGAGGTCTGGACCACGCCACAGGCGTTCTTGGATTTCCAGAGCTCGTCGACAACCCAGGCTATTTTGTTCCAGCTAACGAATGTGTTGGAGGCCCCACTCGATGAACGGTTGGGCAATCTGCTCGCGGGCACTTTGTCTACTCGCAGTCAACCAGCGGAAGACAGTCAGATATTTGTAATCACGCACGTGGATAGCGATCCCCAGTTCGTTGGCCAGATCACACCCCTGCTCGACACGTTCGTGAACGAAAGCCGACACGATTCTGGTGTGGAGACTTTTGCTCTGCTCAGCCAGACGCCGACGCCGAACCACTTTCAGCTCGTCGAGACCTTCGCGGACCTGCAGGCATTCGACAACCACGTGAGTGCCCCTCATACGGTGGAATTTCGGAGTAGCACAGGGGGGTTCCTGGGGGCGCCCTACGACGAACGACTCTATCACTTTGTCAAGCGGCGAAAGGGTAATTAATGATGGAGCTCAGCCCGTGGGCGCTTTTGCTTCTGTTCAAAGCTCATTGTTTGGAGACAGCTTTCCGGGTGACAAGTCGGCCAGGAATTCGTCTGTCGGTTAATGCATCCAGTTCCAAACTGGAGTGGGTTGTACTGAAGTTGAGGGGAGTCAACGTGCGGCGGGTTGTAGCATGGCTCCTGTCAGCCACCGTGTCCAGCCCTGCTGCAGGTAGTAGGTAGTCTTAGAGACCCGAGGTTGCTCCGAAAGGATCCTGTTATGTCGGCGATAACAACGTTCATCGAAGGAGAGCCAACAGTTTGCCGCGGCGTCTTTGGCGACCGTTCCAAGGAACTGGACTCCATTGTGTCCCGAGACTTGCCTATGTTTTACAAGAGGGCTTTGCGATTTTTGGGAAACGCGCCAGACGCGGAAGATGCCGTTCAAGATGCTCTCCTTTCCGCTTACAGGCATTTAGGGCAGTTCAGAGGACAAGCGCAGCTTTCAACCTGGTTGATGACAATCGTCACCAACGCTGCACTGATGCAACTACGGCGCCGCCATAATCGCTACTTTTCGCTCGACCAAGAACAGGGGGAAGAGGGTCTCACATTCTCGGAAAGGTTACGAGACTCGAAGCCAAGTCCAGAAGAAGTCTGCTCCACTGAGGAAGCACGAAACCGAATGGTCGAAGCTGTTCAGCGGCTTTCACCGAAGCTTCGTAGAGCATTTCAGTTGCGCGATATCGATGGTTTGACAACGAAGGAAGCTGCGTGTGCTTTAGGCGTCCCCGAGGGGACAGTGAAGGCGAGGCTCGCACGGGCGCGCGCCAAGCTTGCTGGAGTCGTACGCGGTAAGCCCGTCAGGCAGGGGTCCCGAACGGTTTCATTTGGTCAAGCGGTCTCCGCGAAAGGAGCCGATCGGACAATTCGGTTTGGGATGACCCCAACGTGATGAATTACGAAAATCGAATCCCACCGAGGAGATTACTAATGCCGCACATAACGCTGCAAACAGATAGGGATCTCGACCTCGGCAGTGAAATCGCAGATGTCTCACGCGAAAGTTGCCATTGATCGAATGCCGCTTTTGCAGAGTGCTGCCAGGTCCGTTCGGACTAATGCTGGATACTAAAGAGGAATTTCTATGACGGAAGCGATCAAGTCCGCGATTTCTCCTTTTGTGCAGCCCGAGCACAACGCAAACGCGATCCCCTTCCTCGATGAAAAGCTGGCTTCCGTGCCAGCTTCTGGCATTCCGGGGATCTTTCGTCAGCTGTCGCGTTTTTTCCCAGTGATCGTGCTCGTTCCGAAATCAGCTGTTGAGGGTCAGGCGACCCAGGAAAAGCTGGAGCCGAGCAAATCCGTTACTGACCTCACCACCACAATGAATCTCTGCGTACGGCTGGATGAGGCGGACGCCTGGCTGACGAATTCCAACGCCACAAGCGCGTTTGAATTTGGCGGAGTCAAGGGATGTTTGTCGACGATGGAAATTCATCGCAACGGTCGGCCGGTTACTCTCACGAATAAAGAATTCAAACTTCTCGCGTATTTGATCAAAAACCCGCGGAGGGTGATCTCACGGGATGAGCTACTCAATGAAGTGTGGGGATACGAGAACTATCCGTGTACAAGGACTGTCGATAACCACATCTTAAGATTACGCAAAAAACTAGAACCAAAACCCGCCGATCCCAAGCACTTTCATACAGTCCACCGCACTGGATACCGGTTCTTACCCTAGAAACAGCGCATCCCGGAGGAAGCTTTGAAGCGGATTGCTCAAGAGTCAAGCCGCTTTCGCCACATCATCGACTTCTGATCGTATTGCGTTCGCCTGTTGGACCCGTCGAAACCGGACTGCTTCCATACCCTCCGGAGAAAAGACCACAAAGCTCACCTCCGATATTAAGGAAGACACTTTCTCCAGTCCGGTTTGCTAGCGAGAATCTGGAGAATTACGGCAATTTCTTGCGAATCTCGAGGAAGTCCCAGTGGATTTCTCTGCAGTTCAGACTTGTTGGTAGCGCTACCGGGAATCGAACCCGGGTTTGAAGATTGAGAATCTTCCGTCCTAACCCCTAGACGATAGCGCCACTCGGGTGGATTGTGATGACGCTCGATTATAGCAAAAGCTCGTTCGACCCCGACCTGAACGGCTTTAGAACTCACGGCCGGGAACTCATTCACAACAATGTGTTGCTAGGCAGAAGAGAGTTTTCTGGCATTGTGGCGCAGCGAGCGGCCTTCGGATAACCCGTAGAGTTCTTCCGCTAGATTCTTGGCGTGATCGCCGATACGTTCCAGTGCCTGGGCGGCGAGAAGGATGTCGAAATTCTGCTGTCCCGTCGGACTGTTCGGTTCGGCTAGATGCCTCTGAAACAGGGAGTGACACAAGCGATCCACATTCGGATCGGATTGCAGAACGGTTTGTGCATGCGAGACGTCGCGCTTCAGGAATCCCTGGTGAACTTGTTCGAGCATTTCGCAGAGCAGCGACGCCATCTCCACCAGTTGGCGCGAGTCCGCAGTCCGCAATTTTTCGCGGCGCGATTGCAATTGCATTACGGCGCTGTAGGCAAGATCTCCGATGCGTTCGAGGTCGGTGATGAACTTCAGACACGCTAGCAGTTCACGTGCTTTGGCCTCTCCTACGCGTGTGATGGCCTCCGGTAATTGCTCGTCGATCTTACGCTCGATTTGGTCTAATTCTTTTTCGCAATCCTTGATCGCAAGAAATGCCAGGCGCGAACCATCGGCTAAAAAGTCCCTGACGTTGAAGACAGCATCGCGGGCTATCAGGCAGCCTCGGACCACAAGGGAGGTCAGTTCATCTTCGGCGAGATCATCAGTAGTATTGCTGTTACTGCGCGGCTGAACGGGGCGCGGACGCGCTTCGGTGGCTCGATGTCGCTTCGTTGATCGCGTTGCGGTCGCACGTCGCTTATGTCGCGAAGACGGTGATAATCGCTTTCTGGGCATGGAGACTCGCGTGTTTTCGAGGCTGACTCGCGCTACACAGAAGTTAGCATAAAGCGGGAATGTGAAAGGGATGTAAATAGCATGGTGCTCTATTTGCGCGTTGAGGTGGGCGGCTGTTTTTTAAATAGCGAAAGCTTCAGAACATAACATTCTTCGTGGACGGGCTTGCCAGTTTCATCGGTCTTGCTACGTTCAAGTATCACGGGAAGTTTACAGAGGGAGCAGATCGGTGAAGAAGGAATCACGTTCGTCATAGAAGTCCGCCGGATAATAAAAGTCTACCATTCTGCTTGCGGCGGCGGAAAAATTCGTGGGTAACGCCAGCGGTCGACCATGGGCGCTAAGACCCAGAAAATTTTCGGTAATTTACGGCTAACAAAAAGGTCGTGCCCATTCCCAGGACTCGCCGACCCGTAATCTCAAGTCTTACTTCTTTTCGAGCGCTGCGGCTTGGTCTTCAGCATGCTTTGCGGCTTGTTCTTTGCCTAATCCTCGATAGGCCTTTACCAGCAAGTGAAGGGCTACTGGATTCTTGGGATCGGATTTGGTTAGGGCTTCTAGATCGGGCAGGGCTCCGGCAAAATTGGATTGGGCAATTTCCGCTTCGGCCAGTCCGAGGCGGCCTTCGATATTGTTGGAATCTACGAGCAGAGCGGCTTCGAACTGATCTTCGGCATTCTTTGCGTCCTTGAGTTGTAGATAGACGCGGCCTAGCTGCAGCCTGGCAGACATTTGATCGGGCGCCAGCTTCAGACTTGCTTCAAGAGCATCGCGGGCTCCCGGCCAATCGTTGGATTTCTGCAGGGCTTCGCCTAATTCGTATGCGGCGGTGGAATCATCGGGACGAAGTGCTTCGGCTCGCTTGAGATGCGCGGCGGCTTGGGTGTTGTCTCCTGCGGCTAGCTCGAGTTCGCCCAGTTGACGGAGCGTGGTGGGGGAGTTGGGATCGAGCTGCAGGGCTTTTTCTAAGAACTGGCGGGCATCATTTTGACGATTGTCGTCGCCGGCGAGCATGGCGTTGTGGAGCAGGTTCTGGACTCCGATTTTATCTTTCGGATCGGGCAGATTTTCTTCGGCTTTGGCGGCGGCAGTTGGCGGTGGAAGCTTAGCCTCCCACTTGGACATTTCTGTTTGCATGTTTTGCTGCATGCTCTCAAATTTTGAGCTGGCAGGAAGGTAGAGATTCTTCAACTCCCTGGGATCGGCCTTGAGGTCGTAGAGTTCGGGGCGCGGAGCCTTGATGAACTTGGCATTTTCTGTGCGGACCGCGCGCAGAGGCGCCCATCCCCAGCGCAGGGGGTAATCGGTTTCTCCGAAGAGTTCGCGGGTTGAGGGCGTGGACTGATTGGCCATTAACTGATTGGCTAGTAAGGGAAGCAGCGACTCGCCGTTGAGCTCGGGCGGGGCGGCCACTCCGGTGACGGAAAGAATGGTCGGGAGAATGTCGGTGGTGCGCACCTGGGCATTGATCACGGTTCCGTGATTCGCGGCTGCGGGCATTTTTAGCAGCAGCGGAATGTGTAGGGTTGAGTCGTAGAGAAAGAGGCCGTGAGTTTCTTCTCCATGCTCGCCCAGGCCTTCGCCGTGATCGCCGGTGACCATGATGATGGCGTTGTCGTAGACTCCGGCTTTTTTCAGGAAGGCGATCCAGTGAGCGACGGCGGAATCGGCGTAGGCAATTTCGCCGTCGTAGAGATGGTCTTTGTATTTCTCGGAGAACGGCGGCGGCGGTTCGTAGGGATCGTGCGGATCGTAGAGGTGAATCCAGACAAAGTGCGGTCCGGTGGGATGTTTCGTGAACCAGGTTTCGGCGTGGTCGACTACGTCCATGCCGCGGCGCTCGACCCGTCCCCAGCGTGGTTTAGTCTGGCCGTCAGCATCTTTGCCGCCGTTCTTGTCAACTGCGTCTTTGCTATCAGTCTTGGGGAAATTGTCATAGAAATCGAAGCCGCGATCGAGGCCGGGAGCGAGCGTGTTGCTGTCGAGGATGACGGCTCCGATGAAGGCGGCGGTTTGGTAGCCGTGCTTCTTCAGCAGTTCAGCAGCGGTGACGTGTTGCGGGGAGAGTGGAACTCCGAAATCGGTGACGCCGTGGACGCTGGGCAAAAGGCCGGTGAGGATCGTGATGTGCGATGTGTTGGTGATCGGGCTATGGGTAAAGGCTTGGGTGAAGCGGATGCCGTCGGCAGCTAGCGCATCAAGCGCGGGCGTTTCTACCCGTTTGTATCCGTAGCAACCGACGTGGTCGGCGCGCAGGGTGTCGATGGTGATGAGGTAGACGTCAGGAGGACTTTGCGGAGATGTCTGGCCCGATGCCGGAACACTGAGCATTACTGCCACGGCAAATATCTGTATGAATATGATTCCAGTAAAAAGAATGGATAACCGTTTCATAATCGCCCAGCCTATCATAATGGCCCGGTGCGCTAGATTCTCTCCGCAGGCCGTCCAGGCGTCTTTCACGGTGAAACATGCGATAAACTGAACTCACTGATGGCCTCCTCTTTTTGTCGATTGATCATCATCTTAGTGGCGTTGGCCGCGCTTCCAGCGGCGGCGCAAGCTTCCGCTAAACCAGCACTGGCTAAACCGGCACTGAATGTGGTCTTGATCACCATCGATACGCTGCGCGCCGACCACGTCGGCTGCTATGGATACAAGCAAATCAAGACACCGAACATCGACGGCCTGGCCGCTGATGGAACGCGCTTTGACCGGGCGTTTGCAGTTGTCCCGGTGACCTTGCCGTCGCACACCTCAATGCTGACGGGTACATATCCTATGTTCACCGGAATGCATGATTTCAGCGCGAATAAACTTAGTCCGCTTCAGCCTACGCTGGCTTCGGTTCTGAAACAGAGCGGGTATGAGACGGGAGCGGTGGTTGCTGCGGCGGTGCTGGACGCGCGGTTTGGACTGAATCAGGGATTTGATTTTTATTACGACCACTTTGATTTCAACCGGCTGGACGAAGCAAATCTGGACGAGATGCAACGTCCAGGAAATGTTGTTGCCGATGAGGCGCTGGACTGGCTGGCAAAGAATTCGCAGAAGAAGTTTTTTCTGTGGATGCATCTTTACGATCCGCACTTTCCTTATCATCTTTCGGAACCGTATAGCCGCGAATATGCTTCCCAGCCTTACGATGGCGAGATTGCTTTCGCGGATGAGCAGGTGGGACGGCTGCTGCGGTTTTTAAAAGAGAAGGGAATTTATAAGAATACGGTGATCGTGCTTTGCGGTGACCACGGCGAGAGTCTGGGAGAACATGGCGAGAAAACACACGGTTTTTTTATTTACAACGCAACCATGCATGTGCCGCTCATTATCCGCTTGCCAGATAATACTGAGGCGCGTGTGGTTGCCAATCCGGTTTCACTGGTCGATTTGATGCCTACGGTTCTTAGTGCGCTGGGAGTGGCGATTCCGTCACAAGCGCAAGGGCGGAGTTTGCTTCCCGAGTTGCAGGATCGCGATGATGCGGCTGCGCGGGATCGCGTTCTCTATGGCGAGACGTTTCTGCCGCGAATTCACTTCAACTGGAGCGAATTGCGAGGTTCGGAGAATACAAAATACCACTTCATCGATGCACCGCGACCGGAACTGTACGATTTGACGAATGATCCGGGCGAAGTTCATAACTTGTTCACCGATAAAAGCGCGGTGGCTGAGGAGATGCGCGCCAAGCTCAACGGCATGATTCGCGAATATAGTGCGGGCAAGGAGATGGCGGAGAAGACTGGCCTGGATCCGGCGCTGATGGAGCGATTGAAGTCGCTGGGCTATGCGGGATTTTCTGGAGGAAGTGACGCGGGCGTGAGCGATCGCAATTTGCCGGATCCGAAAGATCGCATTGCTGCTTATGAGTTGATCTCCGATGCCGTCTCCAACAGCCAGCACGGACGCTATCAAGAATCCATTGAAGAACTCAAGAATGCGATGAAGGCCGATCCCAACTCAGTTCCGGTTCACTATCTTCAAGGCCTGAATTACTATCGCATGAAAATGTTTCCCGAAGCCGTCGACGAGCTCCAGAAAACAATCCAGCTCAGCCCTGACTACTCGCTTGCTTTTTTCAATCTCGGAATGGCACAGGCTCATTTGGGACAATTCGACGCCGCCATTGCGACGCTGCAGCGAACTTTGCAACTCGACGGCACTAATTTTGAAGCTGCATTCAATCTGGGAGTGGCGTTCTTGCAGAAGAGGGAATTGGAGCCGGCAGCAGCGGCGTTCCGGCAATCGGTCATGATTAATCCAGAACTTGCGCGTGGACATCGTGCCCTGGGTGAGACCCTGCTCTATCAGAACCAACTCGACGAAGCGATTACAGAGTTGCGCCGCGCCGTGGATTTGGAGCCGCAAGAGCCCATAATGCACGAGTCATTAGCTAAGGCTCTGACCGCCAAGGGACTCACGGCCGAGGCCGATGAGGAGACGCGACGCGCGCAACAACTGGCGCCGCACTAGACGCATGTCTCGGTGCCTCTCCATTCGGTGGCTTCTCCTGTTTGCGGCTGTGCTTGTTCCTGTGGCGTTTTTTGCGGCGGACGCGTTTGCTCAAGTTGCTCCAGTTAGAGTCCTTGGGACTAAGGCGAATCCTAGCCCGAGTATTCCTCGCCCCAGCGTTATTTTGATCACCATCGATACTCTGCGCGCCGATCATGTGGGATGTTATGGAGCGCAAACCGTCAAAACTCCTACGCTCGATGCACTGGCTCACGATGGTGTCGTATTTGAGCGCGCCATCGCACAGGTTCCACTGACGTGGCCTTCCCATGCGGTGATTCTCACCGGAGCGTACCCTTTTCAGGATGGTGTGCAGGATTTCACCGGTCAGCCTCTAGCTCCACAATTTCGATCTGTAGCCCAGGCCTTTCAACAGGAAGGTTACGCCACTGGAGCCGTGGTCAGCGCCTTTGTTCTCGACCGTAGTTGGGGATTGTCGCGCGGCTTCGGCTTTTACGACGACGCATTTTCGGCGGAGACTTTTGAAAAAAAAGATGTCAGCCTGGTGGACCGTCGCGCCGGAGAAAGTGTAGCGCATGCGATTGCGTGGTTGAAAAAAACTCCGCGGCGCCCGTTTTTTCTGTGGCTGCACCTTTATGATCCGCACAGTCCATACGATCCTCCGGAACCCTTTCGCTCTGAGTATCGCAGTCACCTCTACGATGGCGAGATTGCCTATGCGGATCATGAACTCGGCAATCTGATGTCATGGCTCAAGCAGAACCACCTTTATGATTCTTCGCTGATTGTTGCACTCAGCGATCACGGCGAGTCATTAGGAGAACACGGCGAAGACGAACACGGATTCTTCATCTACAACGCTACCGTGCATGTCCCGCTGATCGTGAAACCGCCCGTTGGGAGCGGCATTACGCCCAGTCGTAACCGTGATCTGGTAGAGACCACGACCGTAGCCCCCACACTCCTGCAACTTGCTGGACTAAAAGATTCGAATGATTCGATCCACGCACAGTTTCAATCGAAGTCTTTACTGGATGCAAAGTTAAGTGCCAAGTCGAGCGCGAATCAGACGCCAGCTGAAACGGCAAAAGATCTGGCGTATAGCGAAACCTTCTATCCGTTCAGTTCTTTTGGTTGGAGCCCGCTGCACGCGCTCGAGAGTGAACGCTTTCACTTTATCGAAGCTCCCAAACCGGAGTTGTACGATCTTGAAACTGATCCCGAAGAAACGCGAAATATTGCCCGCGAGCAACCCGCCACAGTCGCCGTGCTTCGGGAGAAGATGCAGGCACTGCTCGCTCATAATCCCTTCGCGCGTCAGAGCACCGCTGCTGGAAATCTGAGTCCCGACGCCCAGGAAAAATTACGAGCTCTCGGCTACTTCGGATTCCGCACCGCAGTTTCACCGGAGGCGCTCAAGCAAGGGTTGGCCGACCCCAAGGATAAATTGTGGGAGTTCAATGCCATACTGAAGGCGGGGGACGCTTATCAGCGCGAAGATGACCATCAGGCTGAGGCTCTGCTCACAGAGGTCCAACAGAAGGATCCGCAAATTTATGTGATTCCGTTCATGCTGGGCGAGTCCGCGTTGCGCCAGCAGAACTGGGAGCGGGCAGCCGATCAATTGCATCGCTCCCTGGAGTTGAATCCGAACTTCGACAACGCGATGACGGGGCTAGCCCTGGCTTTGTCGAAACTCGGTCGCGTCGAAGACGCGAAAAACTGGCTCAACAAAGCTGTGCAGAGCAATCCTCAAAATTATAGGGCGTGGTATCAGATTGGGTTGCTTGATGCGGGAAGTGATCGTGCAGAAGCGCTGGCCGCTTATCAGAAAGCGATTGCCATCCAGCCTAATTTTTCTCCAGGGCAGCAACAGACAGGAATGGCGCTCTTTCAGCAAAAGGACTATGCCGGCGCGGCGCTGCACCTGGAGAAGGCACTTTCACTTGGGCTGGAAAATGCCAAACTGCACAACTTCTTAGGTATCTGTTACAGCCAGACTGGTCGAATAACAAAGGCGGTACGTGAACATCAGCGTGCCATTGAACTCGATCCGAAGCTGGCGGAGGCGCATTTAAATCTGGCGCTTGATTATCAGCGCACGGGAAAGCCGACTCAGGCGCGCGCTGAGTATGACACTGCATGCAAGCTTGAAGTGAGGTTCTGTGGGGCAGCTGCCCGTTGAAACACCGTACCACCAACCACTGTGGTTGGTCCGCTAACGGCAAGCTCGCGAGGATACCCGTCGACCATCAGCGATTCGCACCTTCTGCGCTCTGGAGTTTGTTAAGAATTTCTCTAGCTTTGGGCGCTGCCGGAGCGTTCGGAAAGTCCTGAAGAAAGACCTGTAACTGTTTGATGGCATCCGAGCGACGATTCTGCTGAAGATACAGGTTTACTAGTTGGAGATGGACCTGCGGCATCTTGGGATCAAGGCGCAAGGCATTCTCAAGGCTGTTCTCGGCTGCGGATAGCATACCGGTTTGATCGTACAAACAGCCCTGGAGAAAATTTCCGAAAGCGGAATCGGGACGACGTTGCAGACCTTGGGCAAGTGTGATTTGAGCTTCGGCAAAGCGCCTGGTCAAGATGAGAACGTTACTTAAATTGAAATAGGCTTGCGCCTCGTTCTGGTCGAGGCGGACGGCGTCGCGAAACTGTTCTTCGGCCGACTTGAAATCGGAATTGCCCAAGTACAGTATGCCCAGATTGTTGTGCGCTGGATAGTAGTCGGGCGCAACTTTCAGGGACGCTTCATAGTGCTCCACGGCCGCATCTTTCTTGCCTTGCTGTTCGGCCTCCAGCCCTTTGTCATATTCCTTCACTGCCTTTTTAGGAAAGCGTTTGTTGTATTCCGCCGGATCGACGATAAAGGGATTACTCCCCGCAACCTGCTTGTCCAATGGATCGGCGTTCTTTTTTTCGCGCGGGCGAAGCTGAATCTGCGCCATGGCGAATTGTGACTCCATCAGATTCAGGTTCACCTGCTCGTCGACGGGGTAATAGTCGGCGTCATTCACGATTACGTGATAGAGATTCGACTGGAGCTCGTAAAATCCGAAGCGGCCTTCGCCGTCGGTGTACATACTGGTGACGGTTGCGCCGTGGAGTTGAAGTTCGACCATGACGGCGTGGGAGGGAAAGTCTCCCCGGACGACGCGGACCTGCCCGATCACTCGGCCGTTGTCCTGGGGAAACGCAAGGGCGGAGAAGAGGAAGATTAGAGAGCAGAGCGGGAGATGAAGTTTGCGGAACATGTTTCACCGCTGCGTTCCACTGAGGCCCGGGTAGAGATTTCAGGGCAAAGAGAAAATAGGCCCGACCCATGCGGGTCGAGCCTATAGTATCCGAAATCTTCGGTTATTGGTTAGAAGATCAGCTTTAATCCTAGCTGAAGATTTCTGGCATTAAGAGTTCCAGCGGCTTCGCCGAAGAGCGGGTTGTCGAGACTGTTGTTGGCCCCTCCGCCAGTGGTTGCCAGCAGGAAGTTGGCGCGGTTGAAGATATTGAACGCCGAGGCTTCGAACTTCAGGTTGAAGCGCTCGGTGAGCCTGAAGGTCTTGCCTAGCGTCATATCGGTGACCCATTGTCCGGGGCCGGTGAAGGTGTTGCGTCCGAGGGTGCCGACACAAGCCAAGCAAGGGGCGGATAGGGTTGGGTAGCCCGTTGCTGTGTAGGAACCAGGCGCCGTTGGGCTGAAAAAGCCGAAATTCGGCCAACCGTTTTTCCATGCTGACCTGGATTGAGAGAAATGGCTCATGCTGCTGTCGGGACGATCAATGCCCGGGAATTGGCCATCAAGCGTCCACTCTCCGCCGATGTTTTCGCAATTGTTTGGAATATCGCCTGAGCTACAGGCAGTCGGACCGCCCGGGTTATTAACTGTGCCTGGCTCGACGAGATCAGGCCCGGTGAGGTGAGCATACGGCGACCAGTGCGCACCACTCTGGAATGACCAGATGCCGTTGAGGGTCCAGCCACCGACCAGGAGACCTTCAATCCCGTGGAGATCTTGACCGGGCAGGTTCCAGACATAATTGAACGACAGGCGTTGACGGATATCGAATACGGAGTTGCCGCGGTCCAGACCTTGATTGGTAAGGTCGGTGCTGTAGCCATCACCGGCTGCTGCACCGGCTGCGGTTGTCGCGGCGTCGTGCCAGGACGATCCGTTATCGATGGAGTGGCTCCAGGTGTAATTGGCATTGAACAATACGCCATGGGTCATCTGCTTTTTGAGCGAAATTTGCAAAGCGTTGTAGTTGGAGTTATTGGCATTGGCCCATTGGCGCAAGACCGCATAGTTTGGGTTGGGGACACCGGACCCGTTAATTGCGTTGCCAGTTGTGCCGATCGTACTATTCAGCAGACTGCAGACATTCTCGTTAATGTTGTTGGTAACACATGATCCTTCTGGCAAATTACCGCCGACTGCGCGGTTGATCTGCTGGGCTCGGAACAGCATGTGACCGGCGGTACCAACGTAGTTGGCTTCCAACACCCACTTGGCTGCGATTTCGCGCTGAAAGCCTAGGTAGTAGTTATAGACGTATGGGTCGCGGATGCCCTGGGGTAGAACGATGCCGGTAAGGAAGGCAGCGTCCGGGTTGGCGCTAACCCAACCGGTAAGATTTCCCACCGCCTGCGCGCCAGCGCCTTGCCCGGGATTGCTGGGAGCACCGGTATACGTTGGCGTCGCTCCGCTGGGCGTGCACACGCCGTTGACAACAGTGGCGCATGTCGTCGGTCCGTAAATGAGGGTGCTATTTGGTAGACCGTTAAGGACTCCAGCTTCATTGAAGGAGTAATACGGAGGATTCCAGCGGGAGTTGGAGAGCGGGTTGTACAGCGTGCCCTCATACGATATGCCGAAGCCGCCGCGCAGAGAAGTCTTGCCGTCGCCGAACACATCCCAGGCAAAGCCTATGCGTGGGCCAAAGTCGCGATACTTGTTTGGGCCTAGGCTGCTCGCTGGTGCGAATCCGCCGGGACCGCATACCCCTGCCAGAATCTGAGTGTTTGGAGCGAAACCAGGGGCCGCCGTCGGATCGCAACCCGGGCCCCCAAACGGAGCATTTGCAGTCTGAACCTGACCGGCAATTCCAGGCAATGTACTTGAGGCCGGTCCCAGAGCGAAGGTCGTCGCCAAGCCGTCTTCTTCAGTGTGCCGCTTGTAGAAGTCCCAGCGCAGGCCAAGATTCAAGGTCAAGCGCTTGGTGGCCTTCCAATCATCCTGGAAATAGGCTCCGACTTCCCAGTTGCGCCAGTGGCGCTGGCTGGCGTCAAGTACGCCTTGCGGGTTTGGATTATAGGATGAGGCGGAACAAGGGGGCCCGCTGCAGAAGTCTGGATCGACGCCCGCAACTTCGCTTCCCGGGGTATCGGCCGCGAACCAAATTGGATCGTTAAACAGATAGGAGGGACGAGCAACGTTGAAGATGCTGTTCTCCAGATTGCGGCGCAGATCGGCTCCGATCTTAAAGTTGTGGTTGCCGTGGCTGATGGAGACCATATCCCCGTAGCTGTACTCATGGTCTTTGAAATATTGCGGGTAACCGTTGTAAGAACCGAACCCGGTTGTACTGTCGAGGAATGCGATAAAGGGAACGCCCGGCAGGTTGGTGCCGACCTGGGTATTGTTCTGGGTGTAGCCCAGCTTGAGTTCATTCAAGATGGTGGGCGAGAAGGTGTGAACGTAACTGAGTTGTCCGTTTGGGAAATAGTCGTTAGTGGGATTGGAAAAGCCGCGGGTGCAAGCGGCGCTGCACGGGCCGTAACGGTCGGTTTGATGCTGCCAGTTGAACTCTACGAAAACACGATTGTTCTGATCATGATTGTAATCGAGCCTCCCCATCGCTTCATTGCCATTGAACAGATTGCCGAGCGGCTGGGTTTGGTCGCCGAAGAGGGCAACGCTGGTATTCTGGAAGGCCGCGCTTCGAGTCATAGTGCCGGGTGTTACCGTGAGATTGCACGTCCCTGCTGCGTTCGCGACGTCTGCAGCCGTAACTCCAATTACAGGTATAATCTGCGGCAGGGCGCACAGCCAATTCGTGTAGTTCGGGGTTAAGGTTCCCGAAGCGTTGCTAACTCCCCCGTTTGTGATGACATATCCATCCAGACTGCAAGGGCCGTTGGCTACCGTCGGAGTGGCTAGCGTTCCGCAGGTCTGGCTCTCAGATCCGACGATGGACGGGGCGAAGTTGTTATACAAGAGAGCGGCCACGGAGTTCGGGGCACCAGCTGCCACCGCAGCTCGCCAATCCGGTGATTCCACCGTGATGGGAGCAGGAGGAGCGGATTCAGTGAAGCGGTCTCCCTGGTAGGCGGCGAAGAAAAAGAGTTTGTCTTTGATGATTGGGCCGCCCACGGTGGCTCCGAACTGATTGAAGTGCAGTGGCGGAATGGGCTGGCCAACCTGGTTCAGGAAGTACTGGTTCGCATCGAGATCATTGTTGCGGACGTACTCCCAAACGCTGCCGTGGATGCTGTTGGTGCCAGATTTGGTGACCAGGTTATTGATGCTGCCAGCGCTGCTTCCGTATTGGGCGGACATGTTCAAGGTCAGCTGCTGGAATTCCGCGACTGTATCCTGGATAGGTGTGTTATTTTCGCCGCCGCTGATGTCCTTATTCGATTCGCCGTTGATGAGGAAGCCGTTGAAGTCTTCGCGAACGCCGTTGACGACGGTATTGTGGCCAGCTTCCATGTCGACGCCGGTCACGTTCACGGCACCCGGTGCAAGCTGCATCAAGTCATAGACATTGCGGCCGTTCAAGGGCAGGTTGCTGATCTGGGTCGAGTTCACCGTGGTGGCGAGTTTTGAATCTTCTGTATTGACCTGGGAAGCTTCGCCGGTGACTTCGACTGTTTCCGAAGCTTTGCCGATTAACAATTTGAAGTCCACATGGGCAATCGTGCCGGCATCCGCAGTTATGCCATTGTTGGTAGACGTCTTGAAACCGGGAGCCTCAACCGTAATTTTATAGACGCCTGGCGGCACTTCTTTCACCGTGTAGTTGCCGGTGGAATTGGTGGTGGCGGTGAAGCTTTCACCGGTTGCCGGCTTGGTGGCCGTCACTTTGGCGTTTGCGATCGCTGCGCCAGTGGGGTCGAGCACGGTTCCAGCAAGCTGGGCGAATTGCACCTGAGCGGATGCGCTGAAGGTTAGAGCCAACACGGCGAATACTGCGAGGCAAAACTGCAATCTTCTCATTTACCTACCCCCTGGAAATCGGTGTGACCTGTTTTTTGTCGGTGCACGAAAATTCTAATCAGAACCTTTGTCGTCAACTCTGGTCGCGGCTGGAGATCTTACAATCCCATCGACGTCGATCCCTAGCTCAGGGTGCGCCGCATTATTACTAAACCCGAAGTGCGCAAAATTCTGCACCTAGCGCAGTGTTTTGTCAACCAATCTTGCCAACATTCCCGCTATTCCGAGACATGGCAAAATAGTCCTTTTGGGGTAGGGAGGCACTTGTGAAACCAAACCACTGCGCCAAATGATTCAGTAACTTACGAAGGTTACGGTCAGGATGTCTATGAATATCTGAAGGTTGGAATTCGTCAATCTACCAAATTGCGTAGACCGGTAGATTGTTATGTCAATCCCTCTTTGCAGCCGTTCTGTTAACGACTCCATGCCCCTCTTGCACTACGAGCTCTTGGTCGATCGCCGTCGGCCCTAATTTGTCGACTTGTCCGCTCGGCCAGCGAATGACAATCGCGTCAACTCTAGTCGCCGCGCCCAGGCCAAAATGAACACGCGGATCACTCGAACTTTCAAAACTGCTGCCAGTACGCACCTCTGCATAACGGGTTGAGCCCTCCACCGTGACTTCTATCTTCGCGCCGAAACCATCGCGATTCGACTTGCCGCCGATGGTCTTTATACGCAGCCAGTGGCCCGGTGAGGGAACTTCGTTCCGCAGCAGAACAGGAGAAGCATCGAGATTAGTGATTAGCAGATCCTGACGCCCACGATTCCAGAAGTCTGCGGTCAAGGCAGCGCGGGCTACATATTTTTTCGTCAGCGCGCCGCCCGCCTTCACTCCGACCTCTTCAAATTTTCCGTTTTTTAAATTATGAAATAGAAACGGACGCTCAGCGTAGTCCACGCCAAACGATTGTCCATCCACCTGCGGATCAACGTGGCCATTCGCGATGAAAATGTCCGGCCATCCGTCATTGTCATAGTCAATAAATTTTGCGCCAAACCCAAGATAAGGATTGCTGCCGGCTCCAAGTCCGGCTGCACCAGCCATGTCGGTGAACTCGCCATTGCGATCGTTATGGTAGAGATTGTTGGCATCGTCGGAAAAATTAGTTTTTACAATGTCAGGCCACCCATCGCGATCATAGTCCGCCGAATCAACGCCCATGCCCGCCTGTTCGTGCCCATCAGAACTGTAGGCCACTCCAGCCTCGGCCCCGACTTCGGTGAATCCACCTTTGCAATTGTTGTGATAGAGCAGACTCGGCGAAGAATCGTTGGCAACATAAAGATCAAGGCACCCGTCCTTGTCGTAATCAAGCCACAACACGCCTAGGCCGTAGTAACTGTCGGCGTCAAGGCCGAGTTTCTCCGTGACATCGGTGAAGGTGCCATCACCATTGTTGTGATAAAGCCGGTCGCGCGCTCCCTTCAACCCGCGTGGCCCGCAATTTACCGGGATACCTCGATACTGGCAGAACAGGCCGTTGCCGAACTGTGGGAGATTGTTGATATCGAGATCCACATAGTTAGTGACGTAAAGATCAAGGTAACCATCGTTGTCATAGTCACCGAAGGCTGCGCTCGTCCCCCAGCGATCGGCGTTGGCGACACCGGCTTTCGCCGTAATATCGGTGAAGGTACCGTCGTGATTGTTGTGGTAGAGAGCCGAACCGCGGAAGCCCGTGATGTAGATATCTTCCCACCCATCGTTATCGAAATCGCCAACGGCAACGCCGTAACCCCAGCCGCAAAAATTCAGGCCCGACTTCGCCGACACATCTGTGAACGTCCCGTCACGATTGTTGTGATAAAGCCGCGGAGGATGGCACTTACCTGCGCGGTAATCGGCGAGCGTCGAACCGTCGACTAACAAGATGTCCATCCATCCGTCGTTGTCATAATCAAGCGCAGCCGCGCCTCCGCACATAGTTTCAACAATGTAAAGTTTTTCCAGGCTGCCGCAGGTCAGGTGAAAATCAATTCCAGCAGCGCGTGTGACGTCAACGAACAATGACGCAGTTGCAGAGATCTTCGTTTCTGGTTTTGACGCGGCCGCTGCAGGTTTTGCCACGGGACCTTTATTGGCTGGCGCAGCCGACTGTGCAGCACCGCACAAAATCCAACTGCCGTTCAACGCCATCAACAGCGCGGCCGCCGCCATGAAGTACATTTTTCTCAGGCGCCGAATTACGATCACTTCTCTTGCCATCACTGATCGCGTCCAGTCGCCACTCCAGCCGCGGCCGGTTGTGCCTTTTTCAGTTGCACGAATCGTTCTCTTTCATTGCGTGCTTCCTCGGTCTTGCCGAGTTTCTCCAGAACGCGCGCCAATTGATAGTGCGGACTCGGATCTTTCGGATCCAGTTCCGCCGCCTTCTGCAAAGAAGCCTCAGCCTGAGCTTCTTGCCCTGCAAGCGCCTGCGCCTTGCCCAAGTCGTACCAAACCTCGGGATTAGGCGCGTCCAGTTCGGTCGCGCGCTGCAGATAGGTGATCGCCGCTGTATACTTCCCACTCTCCAACAGCGAGTGCCCCAACGCCGACACCACCGTTAAATTCTCTCCCGACCGGCGTAACTCTTCCTTATATTCGGTGATGGCCTCATCATTACGGCCAAGACTGAAATAGGCAAATCCCAGATGATAGTGTCCAAGCTTGATCGCCGGCTCAAGCTTTAGCGCGGTTTTGAATTCTTCGACCGACTGTAAACTGCGATTCGAATTCAGATATGCCCTGCCCAATAGCATATGTGCCAGCGCGTTAGAAGGATTGAGTTTGATCGCCGATTCAAGCGCGTCTGCAGCCGCGGCGTAATTCTGCTGACTCAACAACACCAATGCCAGATCGAAATGCGTCGCGGAATCTTTCGGATTCAGTTCTCTTGCTCGCGTCAGTTGCTCCTGAGCCTGCTTGAGATCTCCGGTCTTAAAGTAGGCAACGCCGAGATAGTGACGGAGTTGGGCATCGCGCGGCCAACGAGAGACCGCCTGCTGGCCGAGCAGCACTGCTTCCCGTAACCGGCCGGATTCCAAGTCTTGCAATAATTGGTCGCGGGTTTGGGCCAGCGTAGAAGCTTGCGCGGACGCGATTGAAAAAGAAAGACACAGCAAGAACACGGCGAGCACGAGCCTCCAAAGCAGGATCGTCATCGTCATTGCGCCACTGTATCGCGCCGTCTTAGTTGTCATTGTGTCGCTTCGCGCTGCCTTCGCAACGGTTATCATCGTATCGTCTTAGCGGGGACAGTCGCAACGGATGGGGGATTGTGTTGCAGCCCGCTTAGCACGGGGGAGGTTGGATGCAGGCCAAAGATTTTCTTCGTATGTTCACCTACGACGACTGGGCGAATCGACAATGCCTCGTAGCAATGCGTGCGTCGAAGTCGATTTCCGATGATAGGGTTGGGCGGGAAACGGTTGGACGCATGGCGCACATTCTTTCCGCACAGAAACTGTGGCTCGAACGCATTTTGAAACAACCTCAAAGCACTCCGGTATGGCCGCCTCTTGCAATCGACGATTGCACGACGCTGGCGGATGAGATGTCGGTGGCGTGGCCACAAGTTCTCACGCGGCTGGGAAATCAGTTTGCGCCGGGTTCGCTCGATGACAAAGTGGAGTACCGCAACAGCAAAGGCGAAGTCTGGTCCAGCCGTGTAGAGGACATATTGACGCATGTGCTTTTTCATTCGGCGTATCATCGCGGCCAGATCGCTTTGCAGATGCGCGCTGCTGGAATGGAGCCCGCCTACACAGATTTCATTCATGCGGTGCGTCAGGGCTTAGTCGAGTAAGCGGAGCCGAGTAATTCGGACAATGTAATCGGAACTGTAACCGCAATCAGGAGCGGCTCATGGATTTTGTGACCTTCAAACGCGTTTGGTTGCCGTTAGCCATCGGTCTTTTTGGCATCGTCGAAATTTTCCTGGCCCATCTCGGCCCTTACGATCAGGCGCGCTGGCTCGGGCTCGCATTGAGCCTGATCGGGTTGGCGGGCGTCATCATTGCGCGTTATACGCTGGGGCGCTCGTTTTCCGTTAAGGCCAAAGCAACCGCCATGGTCACGAATGGAATCTACTCGCGCGTCCGCAATCCTATTTACGTCTCCGGAATCGTTCTGTTTATCGGTCTCGCGTTGATGTTGTGGAAGATTATTATGCTGCCGATTATAGCGGCACTAATTTCACTCCAAATCGTCCGCGCCCGGCGCGAAGCGCAAGTTCTGGAAGAAAAGTTCGGCGACGAATATCGCGAGTACCGTAACCGCACCTGGTTTTGACTTAGCTGGTTTTAACTGCCAGCCGCGAATTGCCGTGAGTGCAGACTGCTATCATTTTCATGATGAAATCAGCATTGATTAAACGGCTTCCGGTCTTATTCTGCCTCCTTCTGGCAGTCCAGCTTCAGGGCGCCAAGGAACCCAAACTCAGCCCAATCCCAGCGCCAGTCTCGAACAATGCGGTTGCCATTTCTCACGATGGAGGCAAAGCCCGAATTTTTTCCTTCATGGGTATCGGCCCGAAAAAAACCTGGAACGCAATCACTACCAGCGCCTACGAACTGGATCCAGCGAACGGCAATTGGACGGAAAAACGTCCCGTGCCAGGCGTGGCCGGCCGACTGGCGGCCTCCGCGATGGCGATCCACGACCAGATTTTTATCTTCGGCGGCTACATCGTCGACTCGCAGGGCGGGGAAAACACAGTATCGGACCTGAATGTTTTTGTCCCCTTTGAAGATCGCTATTATCGCGGCAAGGATATTCCCGTGCCTGTCGACGATGCAGTAGTCGGACTCTTTCACGACCGCTATATTTTTCTCATCGGCGGATGGTCAACGTCCAAAGGCGACGCGGTCCGAAACGTTCAGATCTATGACACCGACAAAGATACCTGGGCGCAGGGCACGCCGATTCCGGGTACGCCGGTATTCGGTCACGCGGGCGCCATCATCGGCGACACCATTGTTTATGTCGACGGCGCCTACAAAAATCCTAACGGTTTCAATCCCAAGTATGTTGCTTCCAGCGAATGCTGGATGGGCAAGATCCCAGATGCGAAGAAGGCAGACATCACGAAAATTGAATGGACGAAACTTCCAGCGCATCCAGGTAATGCGCGCTATCGCATCGCGGCGGGCGCCGGGCCGCTAGAAAAAAAATCCGGCAGAATCTATTTCTCTGGAGGAACTGACAACCCTTATAACTATGATGGAATCGGCTATAACGGCCAGCCCGCCGAACCTTCCCCGGTGACTTTTGCCTTCAATCTACACACCGGCGGGTGGGAAACGATCAGCGAAAATACTCCCGATCCGACAATGGACCATCGTGGCCTCCTGGTCATCGAGCGCGGTCTGGTAATCGTCGGAGGCATGGAAAAAGGCCAGCAGGTAACGGCCAAAGTGACGCTGATAAATCCTTCTGGAAAATAACCTACCACGCGTAAGGTGTCTATCTCGCCCTCGCCAACACCAGCGTGATGTCGTCCGGTTGTTCGTTATCACCGATCCAGTCACGCACGGCGGCAGTGACAATTTCAGTGATACGTTCGAGCGGTAGATGGCGATTCTCGCGTACCAGTTCCGTCAACCGCTCCTCGCCGAACTCTCCATAATCATTTTCCGGCTCTGTTACTCCGTCGCTGTAAGCGACTAGCAGATCGCCGGGGAGGAGTTGCACGGTCGCCTCTGGAAAACTCAAATTGTCGAACAGACCAACCACCGTTCCACCACAGCTCAGTAATTGCGACGACCCATCTTTGGAGATCAGAATTGGCGGCAGGTGACCGCCGTTTGCGTACGTGAACCGGCGGGTCACCCCGTCATAGATCCCCAAAAGCAAAGTCGCGTACTTTGCATCCGGAGTGCTCTCATACAGCTGATGGTTCAGTAGCGACAGCAGCATCGCCGGAGAGGCATCCGCTCCCCTGGATTCAGAAGCCAGCATCAATGCCGAACCGCTCGCCCCCCCTATCGTTGCGGGTTCGCACGCTGTCAATTCGCCCGCCGTTAATTCACGCCCCGGTAACGCGCCCGCCGGCAACTCTCGAAGCACAGGAACGTCTTCGATGGTGTAAGCCCGCACCGCCGAATGGATCGTCGCCATCAGCAGCGCTGCCGAAATGCCTTTGCCGCTGATGTCGCCGACGGCAAGCATCAGCTTGTCTGAATTCAGCGCGAGAAAATCATAATAGTCGCCGCTGACCGTGCGCGCCGGAAGGCAGAAGCCATGCACTTCCAGGGTATCCAGTTGCGTGATTAGCTTGGGATAAAGCTGCGCCTGTACTTCCTGCGCGATCGCCAATTCACCTTCGAGCCTCTGCTTCTCCTTCTGCTCTTGAACCAGTTTCTCGATCGATGTAGTCATCGAATTGAAGGAATTTGCCAGCGTCGCTAACTGGTCGCTCGACTGCACCGTGATGCGGTGACTGAAATCCGCCCGATTGATGTGCTTGGTAGCTTCGTAAAGTTGGTCCACCGCTGCCGTAATACTGCGCGTGAGTTTGGTGCCAACCCACAGCGCCAGCAGTTCTATGACGGCGAACACAACTGCAATCGAGAGCAGAATATATTCCACGCCTTTTGCGTAATCTCCGAGCGCGGCGAAGAGCCTCGCATAGAGCACAGAGGGCCGCGTCTCGACCTCTGCAAGCGCTCCCGCGCGCTGGCGCTCTCCAGTGGCCCAATCGACCACCTGTAGCGGAATCGGGAACGTAATCTCGTGATCGAATGAGTTCAGTGCGATCGGAATCGTTCCTGCAGAGAAAGCCTGCTGGCGTTCTCCTGTGTCGAATGCTGAGAAAGTTTTCGAATTGCTTTGCTGCGCTGGCGTTGTCAAACCCACAGCCGGGCTTTTAGTCGCGCTCTTGGTTCCGTAAACGCCGATCCGGCCGAGGTCTCCGGCAATCTTTTCAACAAAATCCTTGTCGAGCGGCTCACTCAAAATTACGCGCAAAGATTCCGGCTCAGCCGCCATCGCGGTCGCTGTCCGAAGATACAGAGTGCCGTGGTCGCTAACCATGTCGCGGAAATCTCCTTTAATAAACGACGGAGAGTCGAAAGCAGCCACACCCACCGGACCCGAGCAGTAGGGTTTTGGCTGATCCCGGTACCACGCGCACACCTGCCGACGCGACCACTCCGGACGCTGCGGCCTGGTCTGGCTGAGCAATTCCGAATCCAGTTTCTTGCCGCTCGCGACTTGGGTTGCCAGATGATGAGCAATGGTCCGGTCGGCCGCTTCCATGCTGCGCAAGTGAGTGGCAATGTCAGAAGTCACAACAAAGCTGGCGAACTGGCCGGCAAGAAGATAGAGCGTGATCAGCGAAATCACTACCAATAAAAAAACGGGAATCACGCCGATGAAAACATAGGTAACGATCAGCCGGTTTCGCAGTCGCCACAGAAGTTGTGAGCGCAGCCACCGAAACGCGGCACTCGCGAGCAAAACAATTGCCGAGGTGCTGAGAAGAGTTACCCACCACGACAGGTTGTCCGATATTGCTGGACTGACCCGTTGCATCAGCCATTGCACTACGAACAGAAGGATATCGAGCGCGAGCACGTAGATCGTCGCCCACGCGAGTCGACTCTGCGGCCAGAGCCCTTTTTCGTGTAGCTTGCTCTCGAGTTCCAGCGAGATCAGTCTCATCCAGTAGCCTGATTTACCGCCCGATTATAGGACGGGGCGCCTGTCTATCTCCCGTAGTCAGATCTCGGGATAAAAGTCGAAAAAAGCCGATAGGCTGGTCTTGAGTTGCTTCTCGATCTCGTCCTTGCTGCCTTCGAGAACGTGCATCGTGATGCGCGCATCCCGGCCATTCTTCAGTTTAATCGTAGCCTCGCCAACTTCCGCGACCTCATCGGAGGGTAGTAGACGCAGACCATACACCAACGTCAGGTTTGCCATTGGATGATTGTAAGCCAGAGATTGTTGGCCAGAGAACGTTAGCCGGAGAACGCGAGCCAGAGGTCGGCAGGCCTGATGCTGATCGAATGACGCAGTTCCGTCCGATCCGTGCTATCCCGGAGGCCACTGCAGCGACCGTCCGCCAATCAAGTGCACGTGCAGATGAAAAACTGATTGGCCGGCGCGCGGACCAACATTCAGCACCGTGCGATAGCCGTCTTCAATCGAACGCTCCCGCGCAATTTGCGCTGCTACAAGATGACAGCGTCCTACCAACTCCGCATCTTCAGGCGTTGCTTCCTTCAAGCCAGTAATATGCTTTTTCGGGATGACCAGCACGTGAGTCGGGCCTTGCGGATGCAGATCCTCAAAGGCGAATGTGTGCGCATCTTCGTACACTTTCTTGGATGGTACTTCGCCGCTGATAATCCGGCAGAATAAACAATCCGCCATAAGTGGGTCTCCTCCTTGCCTGGGGTTACGATCACTCGGCAAGTAAAATTACGGAGCTAGATTTTCCTACATCTCGATTTTTCTGTCTCTTTTTATAAGAAACAATATCGCTCGGGCCGACACCGTCGTGCAAGAAGTCTTTTCAGTCGAGCCGCACCAGAAACACCGATCCCTCTGCCGTCTCGGTCTCGTGAGCCAGAGCGGTTGCACGCTGGCGATCGTCATCGGTAACACGTACCCGCACCCACCAGGCTCCGACCGGACTCACAAACTTTATGACTTTCGCTGTCTGGTAACGCCTTTGCAGGTGTTCCACCAACTCTTCCGCCGCTTTTTGGCCGGTGAAGGAGCCGATCTGAACCGCCCAGCGTCCGCCTGTATCGAGAGGTAGAGGTGACTGCAGCACTTCGAGTCGAACTCTTGCCGTGCCCGGTAAGTACACATCCACTGCTTTCGCGGCAGCCAGTGAAAGATCGATGATGCGTCCGGGCACGAATGGCCCGCGATCCGTAATCCGCACCACGGCAGAACTTCCGGTTTTCAAATTTGTAATTCGCGCGACCGAACCCAACGGCAAGGTAAGATGCGCTGCCGTCATCGCGTGCATGTTGTAGATCTCGCCATTCGATCCGCGCCGGTTGTGATACGGAGCGCCGTACCAACTGGCCATCCCCGTCTCTTCAAAAATCGGTTTCGCGTCGGCGGGAATGTTGATCTTCTCGTCTTCCGTGGTCGTAGTTTCAGGAGGCGGAGTCGCGGTAGGCGGATTCTGAGGCAGGGACGGTGGCGGTGGAACCTGCGCCTGCGTTGGCTTATGTCCGCAGCCGTTCAGAAGCACGCAGCCTAGGAACAGAAAAAACAGCAAAAACGGCAAAGGAAGGGAGATTGCCTTATGCAGCGGCGGCCGGGCGGATTTTGACAGGTAGTTGGGCGAGCGGCTCGCCGGAGAGCGATTCAGGAATTCTTTCAGGAACTCTTGCGCTGCGTATCCAGAAAGTCTGCGAACTGAGAGATTTTTCCAGCCGCCGTTCGCAGCGCCTTGGAGGAGTGATTTCGCACGGCTGGCACAACCTCGTCGTTCAGGTATGTGACCAATTCCCCAGTCTCTTTTTCCAGCGTCTCGGCAATATTCGCTACCGAGCGATTGAAACGCGCGGAAACGTCCTCCACCTTGCGGTCGAATTCCGTCATACTCATCCTGCCATTTCGGTTTTATCTTCACGCGTATGCCGCGGTTACCGGTCTCTCGCTTATTATGGTTGCCGCGATGGCTGGGGTCAACCGGGTTTGGTCGGAGCTGGTTAAATTCCAACTGGACGGCGCAGAGTCCAGTTACCATACAAGCCTCGCCCTGGGACACGGTACAATCACGCCATGCTTTTGAGACTCATGCGTACGACATTGAAGAGGGCTGTCGAAGCGCTCACGGTTTCTCTGATGTCTGTACCGGTGTTTCGGTTGGTCGTCGTGCCGCTGGTTGTTCTGGCGGTTCTGAGCTTGACGGCCGCATGTACTTTTTATGGCGATCGTCCGGCACGCGCTTTTTCCGATGCAACTGGAGGCGAAGGGTTAGAGCGGGTCTTCTGGAAAGAAGTTCAGACTGGAAACTGGGTTGAGATCGAGCGCGCCCTGGCTTCGAATTATGCAGGGGTAACGTCCAGTGGAACGGTCGATCGCTCGGCTGCGCTAGACCAATATCGCAGTTGGCAATTGAAAGAATATGCGATTGGCGATCTGAAGACGGAGTTGAACGGAACGACTATTGTGGTGACCTACACAATCTCTCTCAACGGAACCGTCGGCTCGCAGCCGCTGCCATCGGTGCCGCAGCGGATGATGACGGTGTGGCAGCAACAAAAAAAGGGATGGATGGTTATTGCGCACAGCATGAGTCCACAACAATAATGGGCGTTCCACCAGTTGTTTCCGCTGAAAATCAACCGACTACGGTTTTGGCGCGCGGCAAAGATCTGGGCGCTTTTCGCCGCGCTCTTCTGTGTTGGTACGATCAATATCGCCGCGATCTTCCCTGGCGTGGTACGCGCGATCCCTACCGCATCTGGCTCAGCGAAATCATGCTACAGCAGACGCGTGTAGCCGCCGTACTTGATCACTACCGGATATTTCTCGAACGTTTCCCGAATGTGCAAACGCTGGCCGCCGCTTCTGAAGACGCCGTGCTCGCTGCCTGGAGCGGACTGGGCTACTATCGGCGCGCGCGCATGTTGCATCAATGCGCAAAACAACTTGTGCTGAACTATGCTGGCAGATTTCCCCAAACTGCCGAAGACCTCCAGACTCTGCCTGGCATCGGTCGTTACACTGCCGCCGCCATCGCCAGCATCGCCTTTGCTGAGCCTGTGGCCGTGGTCGATGGCAATGTCGAGCGTGTGCTGCAAAGATTCGTGGGCGTCAATCTAACCGTGACGCAAACCTGGCAACATGCACAAGCGTTTTTCGAGAGCTCCCGCCCTGGGGATTTCAATCAGGCCATGATGGAACTCGGCGCAACCGTTTGTGTGCCGCACCAACCCCACTGCTTGATGTGCCCCGTCAAGAAATGGTGTGTCACGCAGCAATCCAACCCAATGGAGCGCCGGGCGTCCTCGCCCGGCCAAACGATCCGCCAGCTCAAGAAAACAATCTGGTGTGTGTTAAGCCGGAGCCGCCGCGGAGTTCGGCTGGTGCGGCGCCCGAAGAAGACTACGCTAATGCCCGGCATGTGGGAACTGCCGCAATCGCCCGAGCGTCCGCAACCCTTGCCCGTGTCTGCCCACTGGCGTACATTTCGTCATTCCATTACTATCACCGACTACACGGTGCATGTCTTGCGGGACATGCCGTTGTCAGATGCATCTTTTTCGAATGTATCCGCTGCGAAAGGTAAATGGATCGCAATCGATCGCATCTCTCAGATTCCAATCACCGGGCTGACACGGAAAATCTTGAAGGCCGGCGGCATCATCTAAAGTGTGACAACAATAGTGAGGCATTTCTTCCATGAAGTGGCTCGATCGCTTATTCGGAGGTTCAAAAGACATGGCTGCACTGCCGGCCGGAACCACAGCGCCTGACTTTTCTTTGCCAGCCATTGATGCTGGCAAAGATGGCATAAAGCTCTCATTGCAAACCGCCCTTCAACAAGGGCCCGTGCTAGCCGCGTTCTTTAAAGTTTCCTGTCCAACCTGCCAATACACATTTCCTTACCTCGAACGCATTCACAAAATTTACGGCGGGAAGAAAATCACGATCATAGGCATTTCGCAGAATAATCAAGCTGACACCGCCGCCTTTCTGAAAGAGTACGGCATAACCTTCCGTACGCTGCTTGACGATCCAAACGGCTACGCTGTCTCGAATGCCTACGGCCTCACGAACGTCCCAACGTTGTTTTTGATTGGGCAAGACGGCAAAATTGAAATCAGCAGCGTCGGATGGGTCAAACAGGAAGTAGAAGACATCAACCGCAAACTAGCCGCGGCACAGCAGATCACGCTGCCTCCGATTTTTCAACCCGGAGAAGAAGTCCGCGAATTCCGCGCTGGTTGAGGCTCGAAAAACTAACCCCGCGGTCGCGGGACAAAACTGAGAGTGGAGAGAAGCCTCGCCCAGTCGACTGACAGCTTGGCGTAATCACAGCGGTTTGCGCCGATTCCATTGGCCTTCTGACACGTCCGCGCTACGGCTCAAGTAACCACGGGCGGACACAACCTTTCCTTTACAATCGGTGCACATCTTTCACAGCTTGGTTTTTGGGGTTCCCTGCATGCTGATTCGCAGATTTGTGTTGGTTGTCCCATTTGTTATGCTCGCGGTTCTGTCCGCGCAAGAAAATACGCCGAAACCACGTGCCGAATCGCGCTTTGGCTCGCATCTTCCTCCCGCCGCCATCGCCGCCATGCAGAGCATTCGTCCCGATAACATCGAGACCCACGTCCGCTTCCTCTCCCACGATCTGCTCGAGGGACGCGGTACCGGTCAGCGCGGCGGCGATATTGCCGCCGAATATATTGCGGCACAATTCGCGCTCTACGGACTGAAACCCGCCGGCGACAAGGGTTCCTATCTGCAAAAAGTTCCGATGGTCGGCATCACGCCCGGGGCTGACACACGCTTCACGCTCCGTCCAAATGACGGCCAGCCCATCGACCTCAAGCCGCTCGACGAGTATGTTGCCTACGATCAAACCCAGCAGCCCGAATCTACAATTGACGCCGAGATCGTCTACGTCGGCTACGGCATCGAAGCACCCGAATTCAACTGGGACGATTACAAAGGTGTCGACGTCAAGGGTAAAGTCCTGCTCATGCTGGTCAACGAGCCGCCCTCGGACGACCCGAAGTTCTTCGCCGGTAAGGCGCTCACTTACTACGGGCGCTGGACCTATAAATACGAAGAAGCCGCGCGCAAAGGAGCCGTCGGCGCCATTCTCATCCACAAGACTGAGATGGCCAGCTATGGATGGGAAGTCGTGCGAAACTCTTTCTCCGGCGAAAAATCTTTTCTCAAGCTCGACGGCACTCCGAAGCTCAAAGCAGCCGCTTGGATTCAGTTAGACGTTGCGCACAACCTCTTCTCGGCATCCGGTCTTGATCTCGAGAAGATGATGACCGCAGCGAACTCGCGTGACTTTAAGCCGGTGCCTCTTCAGGCTCACCTGTCGGCTCACATGACGAGCAAGATTCGTCCTTTCGAATCGAACAACGTGATCGCAATGCTTCCTGGAGCCGACCCCGTTCTGAAAGATGAAGGCGTGATGTACACCGCGCACTACGATCATCTCGGCATTCGGCCCGAGATGCCCGGCGACAATATTTATAACGGCGCGATGGATAACGCGACCGGCTGCGGCATCGTGATGGAAATCGCCCGTGTTTATGCGGCCGCTGCCGAGAGGCCGCGCCGCTCAATCTATTTCGTCTCCGTCACCGCCGAAGAACAAGGCTTACTCGGTTCCGAATACTTAGGGAAGCACCCCCCTATTCCAGCGGGTAAGATTTCGCTAGATCTTAATTTCGACGATGTCAGGCCGCTCGGCGCAGCCGAAGAAGTTGAGGTCTCTGGCGCTGAGCGAACCACATTCTACCCGGCTGTGCAGGCGACAGCGCAGGATTTCCGTTTCAAGATTCGTCCCGACGCACACCCTGAAGCCGGACATTATTACCGCTCCGATCACTTCAGCCTGGCGCGCGTTGGCATTCCTTCCTTTTCCATCAACGAAGGCATAAAGTTCAAGGGCCACGATGAAGCCTGGGGTCTCGCTCAGGACGCCGATTACACCGCTCACCACTACCACCAGCCGAGCGACGAATATCATCCCGGTATGGATTACACGTCAGATGCCGCGATGGCGCGTTTCGGTTTCGCGCTGGGCTGGGAGGCCGCTTCCCAGGCGCATCTCATAGGCTGGAAGAAGGGTGACGAATTCGAAGCACCGCGTCGCGCCAATCAGTAGCCGTCCATAAGTAGCTGTCACCCCTGAGAACTACTGCCCAAAGTCGGCCGGCCGTCCCGTCAACCGCTCAATCCTCTTCGCCGTCGGCGGATGCGTTGAAAACAAATTACCGAAACTCATGCCACCTAAAAACGGCTGAATAATAAATAGATGCGCGGTCGATGGGCTCGCAATCAGCGGACGCTGCTTGGAATAAGCGTCGATCTTCGCCAGAGCGCTTGCCAAAGCGTAAGGATTCCCGGTCCAGTGCGCTCCAGTATCGTCGGCCCCATATTCGCGCGAGCGCGACACGGCGAGTTGAATAAGCATGGCTGCAAACGGAGCCAGGAAAATCATGGCAATGGCCGCGATGCCACCGCCTCCGCCGCGATCTTCACGTTCGCCACGCATGCCGCCAAAAATCATGCCCCACCGGGCAATCGACGCCAGATAAGTGATGGCTCCGGCCAGAGTGGCAGCAATCGAACTAATCAGGATGTCGCGATTCCGTACGTGGCCGAGTTCATGAGCCAGCACGCCCTCCAATTCGTCGTCCGTAAGCAATCCGAGAATGCCTTGAGTCACGGCTACCGACGCGTGATTTGGATTGCGTCCGGTGGCGAAAGCATTGGGCGAATCGGTTGGGATGACATACACCTTGGGCATCGGCAGCCCGACTTTTTGTGCCAGGCGCTCAACGATGTTATAGACGCGAGGCAAATCTTCGCGGCTGACCGGCTGCGCACGATAGGCGGCAAGCGCAATCTTGTCAGAGAAGAAATAAGAAACGAAATTCATTACCGCCGCAAACGCGAGCGCCAGCAGCATTCCGTTCTGTCCGCCAAAAGCGCGGCCGGCTAGCATAAGCAGCAGCGTCATGACGGTTAGCAGGAGCGTAGTTTTGAATACGTTGCTCATATAGTTGCCTCAGTATTTTACGGCTTAGTTATTGGATGCCGGAAGCTACGCTTTAGGCTCCGAGCGTGGGGACGGGCGCCTCGCCCGTCCGAGCCGAGCGCAGCTCGGCAACTGTTTGTAGCCGTAACAACTCTGTGTTCTAACTCTGGCGTTTCAGCGCCCGGTCAAGCGTTTGGTCGAGAGCTGCCCTGGCTTTCTCATAATCCTCAGGTGTGATCTTCCCTTGTTTCTTTTCGACCTCGAGTTGGAACAGCTCTTCTTTCAACGCTTCAAGCAGCATCGACGATTTCGCGGCCGGTGCAACGGGCTCGGATGCCGCAGGAGTCGGTACGGTCGGACGAAGCACAGCGCTGAAATCAGTCGATGAGCTAACCGGCTTGGCTTCGGATGAAGATGACGCGACGGTTCCCGATGATGACGCGCCCGGAGTAACCGGCTGCCGTTTCGTGACCACCCATCCGCCGATAGCGAGTAGCAAGGCGAATGCGCCGAGAATAGGCCAACGATATTTCTGCAAAGCATCGGGGGCGTCGATGGGGACGCCAAGTCCGCCGCCCGGCCGATTGTCACTAGAGCGATTGTCACTGGCACGATTGCCACTTGCCTCCGGTTGTTGTTGACCCGGCTGCTGCTGATCTTGTTGTTGCGCCGCGCCAGAGGCAGTATCTCCCGGCGACTCGGTGATGACTCCTTGACCCTTTAAGCTGAAAGCAAGAATCTGGCCCGGCTTCGTTTCTTTTGCGACCTCCACGGTGCTGTCGCCCTGGCTAGGATCATGCATAGCATCAAAACTCGGCGGATTCTCAGCCTTGAACTGCATCGTCTGCGGTATAACAACGACAAAGTGCTGAGCAGGATAAAGCAGTTTGGGATCGATCTTGATCTCGCCAGAGTACGGCAGAGTGAACTCCAGTTGAAACTGTGTCTCTCCCGGACGAAGTGGGAAATTAATGGCATAGCGATTTTTCTCGGCCTGAGGAACAGCCTCGGCGCTAATCGGCTGGCCATTCGGAGCGCGCGCCTGCACCTGCTCAACTTTCGCGCCGGCCGGCAGATAAAACTCGAAGTTGTGATCGTTCATCTGCGTCCTAGCAGGAGAAGACGCGTTGTTGACGACGAATAGGCGCACGCCCTGCAGGGTTCCGCTATCGGATTGGAAGCGAATGACGTCGGCGGTTACGCCAAGCCCGGTGACTTTAGGCGCAACGTCATAAACGTTCACGTCAGCGGTGCTAACTCCCGGAGGCGCCATCTGGTGATAAGTAACGCCCTGATGGATGGCGCGAATGAGGTGCGGGGCAGGAGCTCCGGTGAGCGGGAAGCTGAATTTTCCGTTGGCATCGGCCTTGGTAGTGGCGGCCACATTCATTCCGCTGGTGAACTCGATGAGCATGACTTCGTCTCCAGCAGCGGGCTTGTTGGTGGTGCCGTTGGTCACCGTGCCGGAGAGGGTCTGGGCGGCGGAGGAAGCCAGCGTCAGAAAGAAGATAGCTACTGGCAATAAGAACTGTGCATCTTTGGTCAAAACAACTCCTTATTGATTAGCGGGAGCCGAGATCATCCTTCGGCGTGGATTTCTTCTCGGTAGTAGAAATTAGGATGCCTGTACCGCTGGCCCGTGGCGGTTTCGGCGGGTACAGATCAGTCCTCGCTAGCCACGCACGGAACCGCTGCACATTTTCGAAGGTTAATGGGTAGTTGACTTCCGGGCACGACCAGTCTGCGATGACATTTGCCAGAATCTCGTCGTCTCCATCCCACTGGAATCTATCAGACGCCGCCAGCGCGAACCCGATTGTGTGAAGAGCCTCCGGCCGAAGCTCTCCGCAGAGTACGGCATCACAGAGTCGGACTGCCATATCAGAGGTCACGTTGAAATCGGTGTCCATGTCTTCAATTGAAATGACTGTCGTCTTTGGGCCTGATTGCTTAATAGACCCAGCAATATCTCGCTCAAGTCCTTCAGCAGAAGACCTACCTTCAAAAAAATCTCGTAGCACTTGTTCACGCATAGTCTATGCCTTGCTGCTACGACTCTAGTGCCGAACTGAGACGACAGCGGATGTTGGACGTAATCAACAGATCACACCACCTGCCCCGCAACCTGCTCCAGCCGCGCAATCTCCGCCATGATCGCAGCCGCTTCCTCTTCGAGCGACCCGTGCATCGACTGATAGTCCGCCTCTGGCACTTTGCCGGCCTTATATTCGAAATTCAGATCTCGCAGGTTGTCGTAGACCGCTTCCTTGCGCTCGCGGAGATAGCCGAGCCGCGTTTTCTCCTCTCCGGCATAAACTTCGCCCGGAAAGAAAAAAACATAATAGAGACACGCGACCGTAAACGCGGCACAGACGTAGACAATCATAGGTCAGTCTCCTTGCGAGCCCTGCGGCGGAACTCATCTAGCTCGCTGTCGTGCGGAATCATGATGCCGTCGGCGAGCGCTGGCGTGGGACGATTCTTCCACGAGCGCACCACAAAAATGACGAAGGTGATGCCGAGGCCCAGCGCCACGAAGGGCATGATCCAGGCCACGCGATTGAAGCCGCTGGCGGTGGGCGCGGCGATCACGGTGGGTCCATAGTCCTGCACAAAGCCTTGCAGAATGAGGTCGTCGTTATCGCCCTTGTCGAGCCCAGCTTGTAATTGGTCGCGCATTTTATCGGAGTAAGTGCAGCCGACGTGATTGCACTCGAGCAGAATCTGGCCGCATCCGCAAGCGCACATCATGCGATGGCCAAGGTCTTTGAAGCGTGCGGCAGAATCGCCCGCGCCCATGAAGACAACCACAGCGAGCGCAAGAGCGCTAGCTTGCAACCACCGGCGAATAGGGTCACTGGGTACTGAGTACTGGGTACTGGCTACTGTTTTCATCTCAGTCACCCGCTCCCACATGCGCCGGAGTGCGAACCGGCGTGGTCGCGGCAACTCTGACGACTACGGCATTCGGTACGAGTGCGACAATGGTGCCGAATACCATGATGATCAGGCCGATCCAAATCCACGGCACCAGCGGATTCAAATGCGCTTTTATGATCGGCCGTCCGGTGGTCTCGTTCTTGCCCTCGTAGACCAGATAGACGTCATTCACCAGAAAAAGATCTTCGCGGAAGCTCGGGTAAATGCGCGGCAGCGTCTGCGGCTGTCCGCTGGCTTTATAGAATCGGCGCTCCGGATACATCGTCGTAATCTGCTTGCCGCCGCGGAACACATTGATGATCGCCCACTCATTGCCATAGTTGGGATTATCGTCTTGCGTGTACGACTGGCAGACCAGCGTGTAAGGTCCGATAAAAATCTTGTCGCCGAAGCCCATTTCCTTTTCAACTTCTTTATTGAAGGGCGTCCCAAGGATTCCAATGATGACGAGCGCGACGCCGAAGTGAACAATGTATCCGCCATAGCGGCGCGTGTTGCGGTGGCACAACTGAACCATGGCCGACAAAAGATTCTGATCAGTCTTGCCCGCGATAACACGGCCTCCGCGGAGAAATTCTGAGATGACAGTAAAGATCACCAGCGCCGCGAGAATGGCCGCCATGGTCGCGTAGAAATAAGAAGGATCCTCCCAAGGCCGCACGCCAAACAGAATCATCATACCGCCGACGGCGACGGCGCCGATCGCGGGGTAAAGGAAGTTCCGCTTTAGGCTTTCGATCGAAGTTTTACGCCAGGCCAGCAACGGACCGACGGCAGTAAGCAACAGAAGCAGCAAAGCAACCGGCACTGCAACGCGATTGAAAAAAGGCGCACCGACTGTCACTTTGTGCCCTTGAACAAATTCGGAAATAATCGGGAAAAACGTGCCCCACAATATCGTGAAGCAAAGAGTGAGCAAGAGAAGATTGTTGAACAGAAAACTGGATTCGCGCGAAACCAGCGATTCCAGTTTGTGCTCGCTCTTCAGATGCGACCGGTTCATCACCAGGAAGTAAGTACAGACCGCCACCGTCAACGCGATGAAGACCAGGAACCATGTGCCAATTGAAGACTGCGCGAAAGCGTGCACGGAACTGATCACACCCGAGCGGGTAAGGAATGTCCCCAGCATCGAGAGCAGGAAAGTCGCGAAGATGAGCGCCATGTTCCAGACTTTCAACATGCCGCGTTTTTCTTGCATCATCACGGAATGCAGAAAAGCCGTGCCCGTGAGCCAGGGCATGAGCGACGCATTTTCCACAGGGTCCCATCCCCAGTAGCCGCCCCACCCAAGCACCGCGTAAGCCCAATGCGCGCCGAGAAAAACACCGATGGTAAGGAAGCACCACGTCACCATGGTCCAGCGCCGCGTGATGTGAATCCATTTTTCGCCGGGATACTTCATGATCAGCGCGCCCAGCGCAAAGGCGAAAGGCACAGTGAAGCCGACGTATCCCAGATAAAGCATCGGCGGATGGATGACCATCTCCGGATATTGCAGAAGAGGATTCAGTCCGCTGCCATCCGCAGGGATCCCGCCTTGAATGATGCCGAAGGGGCGCGCCGCAAAATTCAGAATCAGCAGAAAGAAAACCTGCACCGAAGCGATGATCACCGACGCATAAGCGAATAGGTGTTGATCGGTTTTGTAACGCAGCCGGAGAACGAATCCATAGCCCGCCAGCAGCAGCGACCAGAACAGCAGCGAGCCTTCCTGCCCCGACCACAGTACGGCGAATTTATACGCGCCCGGCAACTCGCGATTACTGTGATGGAAAATGTACGCAATGGAAAAGTCATTGTTGAATGCGGCAATTACAAGCACGATCGCCGCCAGGAGTACAGCAGCGAAGGCGGCGATTCCAGCGCGGCGGGCAGTTTCACCCAGGCGAGCCGAGACAGCATTACGATTGAATAATGCTAAAAGGCCTGCCAGAAAAGAATACCCACTCAGGCCAAGCGCAAGCAGCAGCGCAAAGCTTCCGATTGTAGACATCGCGGGGGACCCCACAGTACCCTGTACAACATTTTTTCAAAGAAGCCGCTGGTAAGCAATCAGCGGCGAATTCGAAACAACTAAGAACCTATCACCGCTACTTCTCCAAAGGATAGCCCTTTTCGCGCCAATCGCGGATTCCGCCGTCCATGGAAACGACATTCATATATCCCATTTTTTGCAAGTTATCGGCCGCAAGCGCGGAGCGGAAACCGCCACCGCAATAAAGTATAAGCTCAGTTTTCAAGTCGGGATATTTGCCCTCAATGTCGCGTTCGATAATACCTTTGCCCAGATGAACCGCTCCGGGTAGATGATCGGCGTCGAATTCGCGATCTTCGCGGACATCGACAAGAACGAATGTTTCGCCACGATCAAGCCGAGCCTTGATTTCATCAACGTTAGTTTCACGAACGCGTTGCTTCGCATCTTCGACAATCTTCAAAAAGCGCGGTGGATGCTGGTGAGCCATGACCGTCGGCCTCCCTTACTCTCAGTCCAGAAATGATAGCAGGCGAGGCGTTACGTGTCGGAATACTAAGGATCGACGATTGCAGATAAAATCGAACAGCACTGATATTTGCGACCTCATTTAACTGCACACCATGACCCTCATCATCCGCCAGTCTCGCATTCATTCCTTCGGCTGCTATACCACGCGGCCGATTCGCAAAGGGAAGTTGATCATCGAATATGTGGGCGAATGTCTCACCTACGAGCAAGCCGACGATCTCTACGACGACTTTCCGAACACATATTTGTTTGGGCTCGATGGCGGCAAGAAAATTATTGATGGCTACGGCGTCGCCTGTTTCGTCAATCATTCCTGCCAGCCAAACTGCGAGACCGATCAGATCCGCGGCAAAATGTGGATCATCGCTCTGCGCGATATTGCAGCCGGAGAAGAATTAACCTACGATTACAACCTCTTCGATGGAGAAGACGACGCTCCATGTTTGTGCGGGTCCAAACGCTGCCGTGGGAGTCTGTATTCCGCCTCTCATTTGCGCAAGTTGGCCAGGAAGCGTGCTAAAGCGGCCGTAGCTTCATAAACTCTGATTGCGCCGCAAGGCGCAGGATTCCCGATGCTACAATCGTTGTCGTCCTGATCCCGATCGTTTTTCAATCCTGTTTATAGCTCTGGAGTCATGCCGTGAACCGCGCCTCCACTGACCTCGAAACCATCGTCACCAAAGCTCTTCATCGTGCGCCCGCGGACGAGAGCGCTTTGCTGGCTTGGCCGGTCGCGTGTGGTAGTGCCGTCGCCGACCGTACTCGGGCGCTAAGTTTTTCCGATGGCATTTTGCGGGTGGAGGTTGCGGACGCCGGATGGCGGCGCGAACTCACCCGACTCGCACCTCGTTATGTGGCCGTGATCAATAAGTATTCAGCCGCCGCGGTGAAGCGGATTGAGTTCGTGGTGAAAGCGTGAGAGTAAAGACTTGAAGGTCACTGACAAAGATGTTGCCTACGTGGCCGATCTGGCCAGCCTCGAGTTGACTGAGGAAGAGCGCGCTCGCATGTTGCGCGATTTGAATTCCATTCTTGAATATGTCGAGAGGCTCAGCGAACTGGAGACCGACAAAATTGCGCCGATGGCTCAAGTCTCCGACCGCTATATCAGCGAGAAAGATAACGATAAGAATAATCACGACAACGGCGAGTCGCGACCTGACAACAACCGATTCGCATACGCCATCCGCGAAGATGTGAAAGAAGGTCTGCGGAAATCACTTCCGCACGATGTCGCCATAAAAAATGCGCCCGACACTGACGGGACGTTCTTCGAGGTCCCGAAGGTGATTGAGAGATAGCAGAATGATCGCGGGAAGAGAATCCACGCGCCTCACCATTGATAAAGTCCTAAGTGCGATCGCAGAGGGGCAATTTACGGTGACCGCGCTCGCGACCGATTTCTACGATCGCATCCGAAAAGAAGATTCCGAGATCGGAGCTTACCTCACTCTTTGCGAGGAGCGCGCTCTGACGCAAGCCGCGCGAATCGACCAGATGGCTGCGGAGGGTCAGCCTTTGCCGCCGCTCGCGGGAGTCCCAATCGCGATCAAAGATGTCATGGTCATGAACGGTGTGCGCACCACCGCCGGTTCGAAAATTCTCGACAATTTTATTCCTCCCTATGACTGCACCGCGGTCGCTCGCCTCGAAGCTGCGGGCGCCGTAATTCTCGGCAAGCTCAACTGCGATGAATTTGCCATGGGCTCGTCCAATGAAAACTCGGCATATGGAGCCGTACACAATCCGCGCGATAAGAGCCGCGTGCCGGGAGGATCGTCGGGAGGATCGGCTGCCGCGGTGGCTGCGGAAATGGCAGTCGCGACGCTCGGCTCCGATACCGGCGGATCGATTCGCCAGCCCGCATCATTCTGTGGCGTGGTGGGTCTGAAGCCGACCTATGGCCGCGTATCGCGCTATGGATTGATAGCCTTCGCGTCGTCGCTCGATCACATTGGCCCATTTGCGAAAACCGTGAAAGAGGTCGCTCTGATATTGCGCGTGATTGCGGGACGCGATCCCATGGATTCCACTTCAGCGGAAGTTCCCGTGCCCGATTACGTGGCGGAACTAGAGAGGCCACTTCGTACTTCGGGCAAGGCTTTGAAAGTCGGAGTGGCTAAAGAATATTTCGGTGAAGGGCTCGACCCCGAAGTTCGAGCCGCGGTTGAAGGCGCGATTCAAAAGCTGGCCGAGTTGGGATGTGAGATCGTGCCGGTGAGCTTGCCCCACACCGAGTATGCGATTCCCACGTATTACATTGTGGCCACTGCCGAAGCCTCGTCAAATCTGGCGCGCTATGACGGCGTGCGCTACGGTTTTCGCGCCAAGGCAAATACGCTCTCCGAAATGTACCGGCGAACCCGCGATGGCGGATTCGGCATGGAAGTCAAACGTCGCATCATGCTCGGCACCTACGCACTGAGCGCCGGATACTACGATGCCTACTATCTGAAGGCGCAAAAAGTGCGGACGCTACTAACTCGCGACTTCGACGAGGCGTTCAAAAAAGTGGATGTGATCGCTGCGCCGACCTGCCCGACCCCTGCGTTCCGGCTGGGCGAAAAGGTAAATGATCCCCTAGCCATGTATCTCGCCGATATCTACACGGTAACTGCGAATCTTGCGGGCATTCCCGGAATCTCAGTTCCGTGCGGCGAGAATCACGAAAAGCTGCCAATCGGCTTACAGCTGTTTGCGCAGCACTTCGATGAGGCTACGCTGTTGCGCGTGGCGCATGCTTATGAGCAGAGCCGAGGACGGGCCTGGTCCTCGTCTGGGTCATAGCGTCTCGTAATACTGCTCGCCGGCGCACGCTTTGCACAAAACGCGCCCATTGCGCAGCACTTCGCGTCGAAAGTTAATCCCTTCGCCGCATCTTGCACAAACGATGCGCTCGCTTTTGTATCCCGGAAACTCTTCGGCGGGAAGTTCGACCTTTACCCACTGCTTGGTAAATAAGTCGTCTTCGGGCATCTCGCGATAGGCGAGCATCTGCTGCTCATTGTTGTTCTCGATTTCGGGATGCATCGAGCGCGCCAGCGCCTTCGATGATTCCTTCGCGGCGATGCGGATGGCTTTGCCGGTGCTCACGTCTTTTATTCCCAGATCGACAAAGGTCGCGGCCATCTTTCCCCAGTCGCGAAATTTCAAGGCGCGTTTTCCCAGTCGGCATCCGGTGACTACGGCGATGGCGTCGGTGGCGCAGCGATCGATTTCTACGAATGTGACCAGACGCTTGCGATCTTTTCCGCGCGGGTCTTCGATGCCGAGTTTTTCCAGTCCCAACATAGCCAGGCGCACCCCCAGCACCTGTCCGGCGCAGAGATGGCCGTGGGCCACTTCAGCTTCGCGAAGATATTCGTCGAGAGAAAGCATAAGCATTTGTAATTGGTAATCTAAAACCTTCAGCCACTCGGAGCTAAATTACAAATTACAAATCACAAATTACCAATCCTCTTTACTTCCTTCTCCATCTCACGCCGTCTTTCGTGTTTTCCACGATGATACTGGCACCGACCAGCTCGGCGCGAATCGCGTCGGACTCTTTAAACTTCCGCGCTTTTCGCGCGGCGTCCATCTCAGCCAGCTTCTGGTTAATTTGTTCGTCTGAAAGTTGCGCGGAGCCGGCGATCTCCAGCAATTCTGGGCTGATTTCTTTTTCTCGCCCCTCGGTGCGAGCCCAGTCGAGAATGGCTTTCATCTTCACCTGATCGTCGTCTTTGAGCACACCGAATATCTCGTCAAACTGTTCGAGCGCTCCGAGCAGCGGTTTCACGTCGTCCTGATGAGCTTCTGCGGCATCGAGTGCAGTATTCACTTTGCGTAACATGTCGAACATAGCCGCCTGTGCCTCGGCGGTGTTCAGATCATCATCAAGGGCGCTCTTCATTTTCGCGATAGTTTCCTCCGCCAATTGCGCCATCGCCGGATTCGACCCAGCAGGGAATTGCGTGCTCGTCAGGCGAAAGCGAAAGTTCCGCAACTTCTCCACCGAACTGGCCGCCGCATTCAAGCCGTCAAAAGTGAAGTTCAGCTGATTGCGATAAGGAACCTGCGTTAACAGCCAGCGGATCGACGATGGCCTGTGCCCGCGGAGCACCAGGTCCCGAATCGTAAAAAAGTTCCCGAGACTTTTCGACATCTTCTGCCCTTCGACCAGCAGAAAACGCGGATGAAACCAATAACGCGCAAGGGGCTGCCCGCTAAGAGATTCCGACTGCGCAATTTCGTTTTCGTGATGCGGAAAAATCAGGTCTTCGCCACCGGCATGCAAATCGAAGCTCGGCCCGAGTTCCTCCATCGACATCACGGAACACTCGATATGCCATCCCGGACGCCCCGGGCCAATCGGCGTATCCCACGAAGCTTCACCCGGCTTCGGAGCCTTCCACAGCGCGAAGTCGCGGGCGCTGTCTTTTTCATATTCGTCCACGTCGACGCGCGCGCCGTCGTTCATGCCGGCAAAATCTTTTTTGGAAAGCTTGCCGTACGCCGGGAACTTCGCAATACGGAAATAGTAAGAACCGTCATCAGTCCGGTAAGCGAAGCCTTTCTTCTCAAGCTCGGCAATAAATTCCGCCATCTCGGATATATGTTCCGTAGCTCGCACCAGAATCGGCTTCTCAATGCTCAGTGTCGCCGAATCTTCCAGAAAAGCCTGTACGTATTTGGCGGTGTACTCTTGCACCCTGACCCCGTCCCGCGCGGAGTTGCGAATGATCTTGTCGTCCACGTCGGTGATGTTCATGACGTAGCGGACGTCATATCCACTCTGGCGCAGAAAGCGATAAAGGAGATCGACGGCGATGAATGTGCGGAAATTGCCGATGTGGCCGTAATCGTAGACGGTCGGTCCGCAGGCATACATGCGAACGCGGTTGCCGTCGAGTGGATGAAATTCTTCGATCTTTCCGGAAAGAGTGTTATAGAGGCGAAGGGCCATAGGGACGCAGAGTCATGAATGAGTTCGGAACCTATACGAATCTTTCATTCTAGGGTGGCGAAAGAAAACGGGTCAAATGGGACGCGGCGTTATACCGTGAGGGAAAAATTGTCGAACCCCTCCCGTGGTCTGGTTTGGACTCTAGCCCGGGGCGCGCTGGCTAGCGGGGCTGGCTCGCTATTAGGCTTGGAGGTCTCTCATGTTGCTCGCGTGGGAGGCGTGGCGAAAGGAGCTCTCTGTTGGTGTTTGCTCTCTTTGGCTTGCTCGAATCGTTATCCTTCGTCAGCTGAGGTGGGGTGGCATTTTGCCCGCTAGATAATTTCTTCGGATCGATGGTGATCGTCTCCAGGCGACCAACTACTTCTGGCGTCGCGTCTTTCTGGTACGAAAGATCCCTCATTAGATCGTAGAAAGGTAGGAATTCTTGCGCCAAATCGCGGTGATCGTTTTCGGCCCCGTCTTCATTGTGTGTACAGGCGTTCAGTTCAATATTTTCCCCAAAGCCAATGCGTGGTGGCCTGCATTTTTGGCGGTTTCACTCACTGCCGCCGTGTTCGCTTCAGCATTGACGTATCACCTCTCTCCGCTCACAATCACGGAGCACCCGGTCAATTGACTTGAGTAAAGCGCCGTCGCCTTCGTTGCCTTCAAGGAATTCGGATTTGTCCAAGCAATCCGCAGCACCATTCCTCTTCAAGTCCACCGATCTACCTGCCGTAAGATGGCTGATAACAATCACTGGAATGGGCTCTGTGTGTGGATCTCGCTTCAGACTGTAGAGAACCTCTTCTCCTCCGATCTTGGGTAATAACAGGTCCAGCAAAACCAAGTCGGGCGTGCATTCCCTGGCCAGACGAAGCGCTTCTTCACCGTCGTACCCAAAGAGCACCAAGTAGTCTGCCTGATGGAGAATCTTTTCAATAGCTCGTTTCTGGACCTTGCTGTCCTCAACCAGGAGTATTGTTTTTTTCATAGTCAAACTCGTTTTCCGAGCCAAGAGCATACATACACCTCTATCGCAAACTTCAGCGACCGTCGGTTCTCCTTTCAACCATCCAGAGCGTAGGTGTTCATCGCAAGGTCTTCGCCGTCTTTACTAGCGCCGAGAGCAGGGGCGAGGGCAGCGAAGAGTAGCCTTCCTCTCTGGCAAATTGCTGACCATCCGCGTATATCCAGCCGACGAAATCCGCCAACGCGGTAGCACGCGCATTGTTGGTTGATTTTGTTCGCAGATAAATCCAGGTAAAACTGGTAATGGGGTAAGAATCAACTCCTGGCTTGGCGACCAGCGAGGCGAAGAAGTTGTTCCAATATGGTGACTCTGCGGCTTCGCATGCTGCAGTTATGCTGTGCTGTGAAGCTTTTAGAAACTTGCCAGAGGAGTTCAGCACCGCAGCTTGAGGGATGCCATCCTGTAACGCATATTGAAGCTCCACATATCCGATGGAACCAGGATAGTTTTTCACTTTGTCCGCCATGTCTGAGCTGCTTCCCACCGATGTGCCCACCGGCCATTTGGGTGAACGCGTAACTCCGATCTGCGCGCGAAATTTGGAGTTCGCGTTGGACAAAAAGTCTGTGAATACGTAGTTTGTCCCTTTTCCCGCTGCACGGTTCACTACGCGGATTGGTGTATTCGGCAAATCAAGGTTGGGATTGAGCTTCGCAATCTGTTGTGCGTTCCAGGTATTCACGTCGCCGAGAAAAATCCCGGCCAACGCTTCGCCCGAAAGCCGTAGCTCTTGATGGAGTGACGGGAGGTTGTAGATAACAACAATGCCGATCAGTGCGACCGGCAACTCGACTAATTTCAAATCAGCCTGTTCTTTGCCGCTTAACAGAATCTCTCCGGCCGCAAAATCACTGCCGCCGTGCGCGGCGGTCGCGATCCCTTCGGTTGTGCCGAAAGCGACGTATCTCATCTGGATGCCAGGAGTGCGTTTGTCATATTCCTGTGTCCAACGGGTGTAGAGACGGGTTGGAACGCTCGATCCGGAGCCCACTAAAACGACCGGCGATTGGGCATGGGCGGGAGCATCGCACAGTGCGAGATAAAGGAGTGAGAATAACGAGCAGAGTGCAACACTCGTGACCGACACGCCACCAATAGCTGGCATGAAATAGCCTCCGACTCGCATCAACCTCACTTATCGGCAAAAGCGTGACGAGACGTTAGGCATGAGCGCTCTCCATGCTGCTATCGCGCGACCACAGGCGGAAATCCTCAGTTCCGGGGTGATATGGAGGCGCGTTCTGCCGATAGTCAATAGCACCGATGCCGATTCTCTGTGACTAGGGCTTACAAGTCGCTCCGGGCCGCCTCAATCCGCTGACGTGCTGGAGAGGGAATTGGAGCGGGCACGGCGAGAGCGTCATTCGGTAGGAGTGATTCTCAGAAACATCGACCGTTTCAAGAGTGTGAACGCGTCCCATCAAGCTTGGAATGCTGTTCAAGTTCCCTGCAGCTGGGCCGATGAGTCTCTATGAGGTCCGCGCGTGGCTGCAAAGTCTAAAGTTCTTTTAGTCGAAGACAGTAAATTCTTGCGGATGGCAAATGAGTGCGCGTTATGTAAAGCCGGTTACGAAGTCAGCACCGCCGCTGATGGGGAGGAGGCACTCCGTGTGGCGAAGGACAAGCTGCCCGACATCATCTTACTCGACATGCTCCTACCCAAGCTCAGCGGTCCGGAAGTCCTGAAGGCTCTGAAACAAGACCCCGCCACCATGGATATTCCAGTCATCGTACTGACCAGTTTGTCGCAGAAGAACGAAGGAAAACTCCTGAGTGAAGGCGCTGCCGCATATTTCGAGAAGTCCGCATTAGAACTCGATAGAAGTTCTGATCGGCTGTCGACCACGGTCGAAACGGTGCTAGGCCGAGTCCGTCATCAGAAACATCTGGCCGTTCGTTTGCAGGAATTAGCCGCCAAAAAGGCCCGGGATGTGCTTGAGGAATACGAGAAGGAATCGATCGCGAATTGCGAGCAAGCTACTTCCGCGAAAATAAAAACTTGATGATCGACGACCACGGCGGAGAGATTTGGCTGGAAGTCCGAGGCTGGCAACCAAAAGTATAAGCCCAATGATCAGCGAAATTGCTAGAAGTTGACCTGCGGAGATCCTACTTGCGGAAGACAACAAAGACGACGTTGAGTTAACGCGTCAGTTCCTCAATAAGTGCAAGCTGCTCCTCAACCTGCATCACGTCAGGAACGGGGTAGAATGCATGGACTTTTTGCGCAAGGAAGGCAAATACTCCCAAGCCCCGACGCCAGCCCTACTCCTCCTCGATATGAATATGCCTTTAATGTACGGGCGTGAAGTGTTGGCTAAGATGGCCGCCGACAAAACCCCGAACGCCATATCTGTCATTGTCTTAACCCCTTCGGCGGAGGATGAAGAGATTCTTAAAATGTACAAGCTGCGCTCAAGGTCGTACATCATCAAGCCACTGGATTTCGACAACTCGCTCATTCCACACTACTAGCGAGTCTTCTTCTCCAGCGAGCGCGCCCCCGGCCTAAAGTCCAAACCAGACCGGGGAGGAGGCGGCAATTTTTCCCTCACGGTGTAACCCGTCAAATGGAGAAGCGGGATAGGCGTGCAATAGTCGCAGCGGGCAGCATGTCTCTGATCTCTTAATCTCTATGTCATCTCAACCAGTTCAGGTTCGACTTCGTCGTCCTCACCGGCTTGTAGGGTTTGTTTCACTGGCGAAGCCACCGCTCCCACTCGATTAAGTAAACGCGCCGGCATCAACCCGTAGACGGCAAGAACAACCATCATAGGATCGATGGGACGCCGATAGTAAAACTCCGGGCTGGTGATGTAGTAGGTCAGCGGAAATATTACGAGGACAATCGTATAAAGTATGGCAGCGTCAACCCCTCGCTTCCACGCTTTTTTCAGGCCGATCAGCGTCAGGATGGTGAAGGTTGAGCAAAAGAAAATATTTGCCGGATCGAGCGGCTCCTGTTCCAGGTACCAGTGCTCCAGACTCCAGTATCCGCTCCACATGAAAAACGCGCGCCGTAACGAGGTCCACGCGTACCAACCAGGATGAGCTTTGATAAAGGTGATGGCTTGGACCTTCTTAGTCGCCATGTATTTGAATTCGCCATCGCGCTTGAACTCTTGCATCTCTGCCGGGCTATTCCACGGACCTAATTCATATGGACCCCAATAGTCTGTCGCGCCCTTAGTCCCGAGCCGCAGCACTAATCCCATATTGTCGCGGAAGGGAACGAAAGCATGAAATGTGCGCCAGTTTCTCACAAACCAGGGAGAGACTACGATGACGAGTGCCAACGCGAGCGCCAGGTTTGGAGCCAACCAGCGGCGTCCCTGTTTGTGGCGAACATACGCAACTCGTAACTGGAAGAACGGAAGCAGCATGATTACGACCGCACTGTTGAGCGCGGCCAAACCCCAGAGGATTCCCGCGCCCACCCACGCGGAAGTCCGGTTCGTGTCTTCCAGTTTCAAGGTCACCAGAAATATCAGGCTGAGCAGCAGCGTGGCGAGCCACGTCTCCCAGATGCGAATGACCGGGAAATAGATGGCGTAGGGAAAGAAGGCCCAGGTCCATCCAGCCCATTTGGCCACTCGCGAACCGAAACTTTTGCGCGCGAAAAAAAAGATTGGCAGGCACGTCAATGCCGATGTCAGGGCATTGAAAGAGATAATCGCAAACGCCGCAGCCTTCGTGTAGATGCCAAATACTTTGAAAAATCCGGCGATAATATAAGGATAAACGGGCGTCATCCAAGCCGTCGGCCCGGTCTTCACATACAACGGACTACTAAAGCCCTCGCCTTGTGCGATTGATCGTGCAATTCGTCCAGTTTCAAACCCAAACCGAAAGTTATCCTGCCGCGGATCCAACTGCACCGTATATAGGAAGCACATGACGATCAATCGGATCGCCAACCCCAACGCCACCATTAGAAAGAGCGTTCGCCACTGAACAGCCGGCTGGCCAGGATTGGCACTCTCTTGCACTCCGCCTAACGGCGCGCTCGGTGCCTCTAAAATTGCAGATCCCGTTTAGCTACCCTCCACTTAGAATGTCGCAATCTTGAAACGTCGCGGTTTCGTTTAGAACCGCTGGTTAAGGATTAAAAACCCGAACATCGAAGCTTTCACTCGATTCTGCCCCACTTCCGGTAGACATTTTGTATAGCTTGGTAAAGACAATGTAAAAATTATCCCTATTGTGCCTGATTCGCGGTTCCCGACTAACTCCCGGCAGATTCTAAGACAGCACTATACACGTTCATGACAAGACAGTTCATTATTGTTAAGTGCGGCGGCTATCAAATCTGGTTACTTAACCGCCAGCTTAGCTATCCCGGCGGACATAACGATGACTAAGAAGCGACTAAGGCTTGAGTGCGCGAGGAGTCACATGCTGATGCAGTCTGTACTGCACCAAAAGTGCATAGTGTACGGCGGAGAGAATGGTGAAGATGAAGGTGGCTTGTAGGAAAACCTTGGTCGCGATGTGCACTAACACGATGGGTTCAACCAGAAACAGCAATACAAAAAAGATGGCCGCGACTTGGGCGAACGTATTGGCTTTGCCAAAAATACTAGGACGAAAATCGCGCAGCCCGGCAATCATGAACAGCACGCCGCTGACCAGCAGTATGGAAATATCGCGGCTGAAGACCACAATCGTATATTTCCACGGAACCAACGCGCGTTGCTCAATCGAGAGCACGAGAAACATGGTGCTCATCAGCAGTTTATCGGCGATGGGGTCAAGATACTGCCCAAGCAGCGTTTGCTGATGCAGGGTACGGGCTAGGAGGCCGTCGAGCCCGTCACTCAGTCCGGCAAGAACAAAGAGAGCAAGCGCCCATCGGAAGTCGTGCTTGAGCAGATTGATGACGATGAATGGCAGAAAGATCATCCGCAGCAGCGTGAGCTGGTTCGGTGCGGTTAATATCTGACGGAAATTCACCCCTATTTTTCCCCGCCGGATTTCCCCCCGGCATCTTTTCCCGAATGTGCAAGAAACTCACTCACCAGAAGCGGCGCGGGATCGAGCCCCGTCTTCTGCGCGAAGCGTTGGGCAAGCGAAAGAATATTTCCTTCGGGAAGGTCGAGTTCCATTCGCTCCACGCGGTGCATAGGGAAAAAGACCACGCCGGAGGTGAAAGGCTCGCCGCTCTTAATCTGCGATGCGAGATTGTCGAAAGACGCGACATCAACCCCGCGCAGGCTGAGGCCTTCAGTCGCAAGATGGAGAATCGCTCCCCAGAATTTTTCGCGTGGGTTGGTCAACGTCGCGATCACGAGCACGCCGGGACGAAAAGGACTGACAGCTTGAGGTTCCTGATAAAAGCTAGTGCTAGGCACGGTTCGATTGTCGTCTGTGTGGGATAGAAATTGCAAACGGAACGGTACTACGAACGCAACGTGCGGGATGCACAACCATCTCGACTCGCACTAGAATTGTCATTTTAGGGAAAGGCGGGTACCCCCACGAATTTCTGATTTCTTACCCGCCCGGTTAATCCAAGTCCCTCGTGAAGGACGAAATCAATTCCGGAATATCCTATCCGGGGCTGCCTTCGCTCTTCACCGCCTTCAAGTCAATCCCAACCTGCTCGGCCTTCTTATAAAGGTGAGATCTTTCCAATCCCAGCGTCCGCGCCGTGTTTGAGATCTGATAGTGATTTCGCTTCAGCTCCGCGAGAATCGTTTGTTTTTCGAAGGCGCGCACGCGGTCGGCTAGCGGGCCTGTGCCGGTCGTGGAAGACTCGGACGCGGCAATGGAAATGGGCAGCGCTAGCGCCACTGTCTCCGCGGCAACTTCGCCGGAAGTCTCCAGTAGCATCATCCGCTCAACGGCGTTTCGAAGTTCGCGGACGTTTCCCGGCCAAGGGTGCTCTTGCAGTGCGGACATCGCGTCAGCGGTGAAGCGCATCGGCTTCCATCCGTTAGTGGCGCTCACTTGCAATGCAAAATGTTCTATAAGCGCGGGAATATCTTCGCGGCGTTCGCGCAACGGGGGCAGTCGCAGAGGGAAGACGTACACGCGGTGAAACAAATCCTGGCGAAATTTTCCGTCCCGTACCTGCGCTTCGAGATCGCGATGGGTGGCGACGACCACACGCACATCCACGGTGATGGCGCGCTCGCCGCCGATGCGTTCGACTTCTCCCTCTTCCAGAACGCGCAGTAACTTCGCTTGCATGGTAAGCGGCATGTCCCCGATCTCGTCCAGAAAAATGGTGCCATGCTGAGCCTGCTCGAACTTGCCAAGATGGCGGCCAGCCGCGCCGGTGAACGATCCTTTTTCGTGACCGAATAGTTCGGATTCAATCAGCTCCGCGGGAACAGCAGCACAATTCAGCGTCACAAAAGAACCGCCGGCCCGTGGACTGCGCTCATGCAGAGTGCGCGCTACGAGTTCTTTTCCTGTCCCAGTCTCGCCAAGAATGCAGACGCGGGTTTCGCTGGCCGCTACGCGTTCCACTTGCGCCATCACGCGGCGCATGGTCTCGCCCTTCCAGACGATTTCGTGTTTGCCGAGACGGTTTGCCAGGTCGCGATTTTCGCGCTCCAGTCGACCAAGCTTCAGTGCGTTGTCAACCGTGAGGAGAAGCTTTTCGGTGGATATCGGTTTTTCCAGAAAGTCGAGGGCGCCCAAACGCGTGGCGCGCACAGCCATTTCAATGTGCGCCTGGCCCGACATGATAACGACAGGAGTCGCCACTCCCTGCGCTTTGAGTTCTTCGAGCAGCGTCAGCCCGTCTTTTCCAGGCATCACTACGTCGGAGAGGATCAAGTCGAAGGACTGCGATTTGGCCAACTCCAGAGCTTTGCCAGCGTTGTCGCAGACGGTGGCTTCATGGCCTTCCAAGCGGAACGCCCGTGATAGCGAAGCCAGCGTGTTGGCCTCGTCGTCGACAATCAGTAAGTGCGCTTTTTGCGCCACGGTTTCCTCCGTCGGAACCTTCTGTCAAAGACTTCTATTAACGACTTCTATTAACGACTTGAGAACTCGCATTCAAAGCCGGGCCCTTTGCGAATGCTATCGTCCACACGGCAATTCGATCCGAAATGTTGTGCCTTTTTCTTTCGTGCTCTCAACGGAAATCTTTCCGCCGTGATCGCTCACCACCGATTGCACAATCGCCAGCCCTAGCCCAGTGCCATGCTGCTTGGTCGTGTAATAAGGAGTGAACAAACGTCCACATTCTTCTTGAGTCAGACCAGCACCAGTATCGGAAACTGAAATTTCAACATGATCACCGAAAGCCCGAGTATGAATCGTCAACTCTCCTCCTTGCGGCATGGCATCGATCGCGTTGAGCACCAAATTCTGCAGAGCGCGATGCAGCAAATCGGGATCCACGGAGATTTCGGGCAATGCCTCCGCCAACTCGGTGTGCACTGAAATCTCGGTTTTCTCCTGCAACTGTGCGTGAAAAACGCGGAGCACCGAGCGCACCACTTCGTTCACCTGCGTCGGCCGGCGCTGTGGTTGCGGCATCCTGGAGAATTCGCTAAAGCGGCCGATAATGGTTTTCAGATTGTTGATTTCCGCCAGCAGAGTCGTGGTTCCCTCGTTAAAAACTTCTTCAAACATCTCCGGTGATTTCTGCTTCGCGCGCATCAGATTTTCAACCGTGACCTGCAATGGGAAAAGCGGATTCTTCAATTCGTGCGCCAATCGCCGTGCCAGCTCACGCCATGCAGCGACCCGTTCGGCCTGCAGCGTGCGATCTTTTTGCTGCACCAGATCTTCTGTCATGCGGTTGAATGCAGCGGCCAGTTCACCGAGCTCGTCGCTCGACTCAACGTCGACTTTTGTGCCGAGATCTCCGGCGGCGACGCGGCGTGCAGCCTCCGCTAGTGACACGACCGGGCGCGTAACGCGAGCTGCAAACCACAGGCTGGCCAGCACTGCCACCATAACTCCTATGCCGCCGACGAGCAGCGCGGTGGAAATAATTTGCCGCTGTAACTCGATCAACGGCCGCCGCGAACTGCCGACGAGCAGCACGCCCATCAATTGCTCATGCGTGCCGCCTTGATTTCCCGTATTTTGATTTCCCGTATTCGGGTCACCCCTACTGAAGATCGGTCCAGTGAGTGGAATCGCGTGAAAAACTTCGGCGTCCGCCGGATCGGATGTCCATCGAATCATGCCCTGAGATTCCTGTAATGTGTCGCGCACCTTTGCGATCAAGAGAGCAATCTTGTCAGCTCCCGCAGCAGCGCCGTTCAAGTCGAGCAAGAATTTCGGATCCCATTTTGCGGCAAGGTTCTGATAGAGCAGCACTCTAGTTCCGGTGGGGATGTCGAGCGAAGAGAGAAATCCTTGGTCTAGTCGTTCGCCGCCAATCACATACAAAGTTTGTTCTCCGACGTGGACCGCGCGAACAGCAAACAGCCCGAGGGTCGGGCCATTGGGCAACTCTTCACGCTTCAGAAACGCTCCGGCTGGAATGGTGGGCGCAGGAGCCGCCGCTTCGGGTGGCATTGTTGGCGCATTTACGGCTGGCGGAATCACCGCCTCCGGATATCCAAATTTTGCCTGCCACTGCGCGGAGGACAGGATGGTGCCGTGATTATCGACGAGCTCCAGAAAGTCGAGCTGTTGTTGGGCTGCCAACGACCGTGCTTCAATCACATAATCGCTGGACTCAGTGGCGCCGCGATTCATATCAAGCGCGATATGTTGCACCGTTTCGCCGGCGGCAACGGACTCGACCTTGCGCACTACATCGGATCCTCCGCGTTGAAACTCCGATCGAAACTGAGCGGCGACCGCATTCGCGCGATCCTGATATGCCTGCTCAAATGAATGCCGGAGCGTGTTATAGACCGACGCCGAAATTACCGCCACGCAGAGCAGCACCGTCGCCGCAAAAAGCACAAGAAGTCTTTTGCGGAAACTCATCGCGCTGCACCGCGCAACGAGTCTGTCAGCCAAACATTGGCCAGAACATCTGTCCCGCGATTCGCCTGACCATCTGACGCCGAGAATCCTGGCACGTTCCATCCACCGAGCGGATCGGATGACCAGTTGTGCACGCGCGTGCTTGCGCCAGTCGCAACGGGCAGATGAAACAGCGGTATGACGGCATATCCATCGAGCAAACCGCGTTCTGCTTGATACAAATTGTCCAGAGAATTACCGTTCACTGCCATCGGTAATGAGGGCTGCGGCAATCCCATTTGTCGCGCCGCTTCGTTCAACGAGGTCGCAGGGTCAGGACTCGGCAGCACTACGCGGACCAGGCGGATATCCGCGACTCCCGACAACGATACCTGCACCGTAATGCCGAAGTCGCGCGCGTTGAGCGCGATGCGCTCGGCAATCAACTGAGCTTGCGGGTCTCTTGGATCGTAGCTCAGATTGAGCGCCGGTCGCCGCGACTCAGCGATTAGCGCCCGAGCGCGTTGCGGATTCGCCTGTGCGGAAAACACTGCGCTGTAGCCCGTCATCCAGTTGGGAAGGATGCTGGCCGCCGGTTCTCCCGCACCTTTCAACAGCACGGACTGGATTGGCTTGCGATCGATGGCGAGCGCCAAAGCCTCTCGAAGGTGAGGGTCTTGCGCATTTGAGTTTGCAGAAAAAACTAACACAAGTAATTCCACAGGCAGCGACAAAGATGATGACCAGGCGTCGCGTCGCTCTGATCCGGCTGCTCCTTGCGGTGCCGCGTCGATCACGTCAGTCTTCCCCAATTCGAGCGCGATGGCTTGGTCCCGCAGCGATTTGCCAAATTCAATTTCAACGGCGTCGACAAACGGACGTCCCTCCCAGCTCTCTTCGCTGGCGGCAAGTTTGAGCAGCTTTCCCGGCTGCCATTCGGCGACAAGGAATGCGCCGGTGCCAATAGGAAGACCATTCGCGCCGCGTTTGAGCAGGAGATTGCGCGGCAGTGCGAGTTCAGCAAGCAGCGAGGGCATAGCTGTATCGCTATCGATAGAAATCGAATCCGCGGACGCGCGCACGATCCAGCCTGGATGTAGCGCGCTGAGAATCTGCGCAACGGCCGCAGGCGATGCCGCACTGCCATCGTGAAATTTCACTCCACGGCGCAATGTGAATTGCCAATGATGGCCGCCTGGATCGCTCTCCCAAGACACTGCGAGTCCAGGCTGGGGACGATCTTGGGCATCGAGTCTTACCAGCGTGTCGCCGATCAGTGAAAGCGTGCGTGCAATATCCCAATAGTCGGCCGGCGTAGCGTTCGCGGGAAGTTCGAGCGTGCTCGGCGCGGACTGCAACATAACGCGCAAGGTCCCGCCATAGTGCGGACGCGTCTCTGCTGCCGAGATGCTACTCGCCGCGACCAGCAGGCTAATTGCCGCAAGAAACAGATACGCGATACGCCTCATACCATCCCGTGTCTTTCCGTTTTACGATTGCCGTTGCGCTATTGCCGTCGCTCTGCGGCCACAGCGCAACGATCGATCCATCGAACTCCACCGTTGAACTGACAAGTACCGGGTCGCGATCAGGAATCTCGAACGCGCGCAGGCCATCGCGCTCCGCCTCCCCACTTCCAGAGACCAGTAATTGCTTTCCCATACCGCAGCCGGAGCGAACCGCAGCCAGATCGCTTCCCCATCCCACATCGCGGACGGCCTGATCCGTCATTCCATCCACAAAGTGCAGGGATCCATCCACTCCTGCAAAAGCCCAGAGGGTATAACTTGATCGCGGAAACGCAGCCGCAGAATAGAAAGAAGGAACGTTCGACACTTTTCCGATGCCCGGCGAAAGCGCTCCAGTGAAGAAATTTCGTGACGCCGCAAAGAAAGCGCGCACTGCGCCGTCGTCCGGCGTCAGCGGCCAGGGATCATCCGGATCGCTGCAGGTGAGCGTAAGCGCCGCCGTCGCGCTGGAGGTCGATCGGCAAAATGCTCCGGGCAGATAAACGTCGAAGAGATGATCGCGCCGCAGCATCAAGCGTCCGCGCAAGTCGCGGGGAAATGTCCGCGAGTGAGCGATCGGTAGCGAAGCTTCGAGGTCCCAATGTCCGGCTCCGCTCACTCCCGATTGACGATAGATCGCGACCGCGCTGTCATCGAGCACAAGCAGGCGAGAGCCTCCTGGCATTTCGACGAGCGCGGCGTCGAGCATGCTTCGTTCTTGCGCAAACAGAAGAGTTGCCTTCAAAACGATCGGCAACGCAGGAGCGAACGGCGTTCCCGTTGATGCCCGAAGCAGCGAGACGAATGCCACTTTCTTCTCGTCCGATCCAATCGCAATCTCCGCCGTCCAAACATATTCGCGCAGACTCTCGGAGAGAACGACCTCAATAGTTCCAATCGCCTGTTCGGTTTTCGCGGTATGCACGCCTTCGACCTGCAATTCCGCTTCGAGCGCGCCGCGCACTTCACGCACCGCCTTGTCGCCGAGCGATGAGCGGTTAGTGACCTCGAGGGCGAACGCGCCTGGACCTGCGTCTGCGGCGATCTTGTGCGCCAGTTCACGTGCGCTATCCCCCAGATTCGAAGCAGATAATTCCGATGCGGATAATGAAGCGGGAAGAATAGCCATCGCGAGCAAGAACGAAGTCAGATAACCAAGCCGCAGACCGCTGAGCTTTCTTGTGAACTCTCGCGCTCGCATTTGTGGAATGCGCTGATTATAGCGCGTGATAGACAGCGGCCTGTTCATAACGAGATCCTCAGTTCTCGGTCCCAGTTAATCGTTCTCGATTCTCAGCGAACGGCCCTCCCAGGGAAATTTTTCTGAGAACCGGAAACTGAGAACCGAGAACTACCTGCCAGCTATTGTTGGGATTTCCCTTCGCCTTCCATGTCCTCGGCCTGGCTCACGTGGCTCGGAGAACTCATTCCGTGCATGATGTCGTTGAAGAAAAATTTGCCGTCCGCCGGGACCATCATTACCTGCAACTTATCAGAGAGACGCTCGGCGACAATTTTGTTGATCAGCAGCGGATTCTGCTTCAGAACGGCTGCCTCGCTCGCCATACGCTCGGCGTCAGCGGCCGCGGTCAAGCGAATTCGTTCGGCTTCGGCCTGCGCCAGAAGTTTGCGGCGTTCACCCTCTGCCTTGCTGTCGATGAGTTTCGCCTCACCGGCAGCCTCAGCATTCTTTACAGTCGCCTCCTTGCGCGCCTCGGCCTCGAGCTTCGATTGCTCAATCTGTTTCTGCTTCAGCGGTAGCGTGTATTGCATAGCATCGGACTCACTCTTCGCTTGCAGAACCCGCACCTCTGCCTGACCCTCAGCCTGTTTCACTTCCTGTACCTTAGTCGCATCGGCATCGGCTTCGGCAATTTTCACCTGCTTCTGATGGATCTCGGTCTCCACTCCCATGCGGTCATTCTCTTGTTCCTTCAGCAGCAGCGACTCCAGCCCCTTGGCATATTCTTCCGGGAGATCGATGTCGCGCAGCATCACTTCCTTCACCACAATGCCGTCGGCAGCCAGCCGCGTGCGAATGATTTCGGCGGAACGCTGACGGACTTCTTCACGCTTGGCCGAGAAAACTTCTCGGACCGTGTAGCTCGGCACCAGTTCGCGCCAGGCAGTGGCAACGACAGGCGGCACGATTTCTTTTTCCAGAGGCTGTGGCAAGTTGGCTTCGATGTAATCAAGCCGCTTCGGATCAATCTGGTAACGCACAGTGATGGCGAGACCAAGGGTGAGTCCTTCCTTCGCTTGCACGCGCAGCGCTTCGCCTTTCGCCTCGCCTTTGGCCAGCCCGTCTTCATTCATGCCTGTAGTAAATAATTGGTCGCGCGTGTTGAAGAGGTCGACGCGCTCAATCAGCGGCGTAACAAAGTGCACGCCCGGATACAAAGTTCCGGCCAGTGTGCCCTTCGTCTGGCTCACTCGCACGCCAGCCATTCCGCTGGGGATGATTACAATGCCAGCCGAGATCAGGATCGGAGCCCAGGCCAGCATCACCAAAGCAACCGATGTGCGCCACCGGATGCTCGGCTGAGCGCCAAGCGCGCCGGCCTCGGGGTCCGGATGCAAACGCTTGCGCTGCCACGCAATCAGCAGGTAAGCATCGTAGGAGAGAATTCCAGCGGCGATCACGAACATCGTGATTCCCGCACTCAACAGCAAATACTTCAGCGATAGCATGGCGATGCTCCTTATTTAATTGTTTTGCTTGTGTTCAGAAAAACGTTGAGGAACTTCCGCGCGGCGGGCGAACGCCACGCGAACAATTTGTCCAAAAATAAGTTCTTCAATCAACAGCGACGTGGCTACCGAAAATGTCAGACCGCCGATGATGACCAGACCTTGCAGCATTGTTTCCATGATTCGCCTCCGCGCTCCGGCAAGAAGAAAAGCACACGGAGAACCAGCGCCAACTGATTGAAAATGCTGAAGTTAAAATTGCGGCTGAATGGGACTCCGTGTGCTCAAATGCGCAAGCGTGTCTTGGATGACACGGAGGCGGTATGCTGCTCAGATTGTCCGAATCGTAGCCTTTCTTCGAGCGGAAGGCCCAACGACCAACCGCCAGTGACAGGCTTGTAACTTCGACTCGACCTCCGCATCACATTCTGTGCTAGTGTCTGCACATTATTGAAGGACGAACATGATCTCTCGACTCGAAGACAAAGAACTCAAACGGAAGAGTCGCCGTCAACTGCTCAAACTGGCTCCTGTCGCTGCGCTGGGCGTGTTTGCATTCCCTAAGGTGAGCGACCGTCTGGTCGCGGCGGGAGTTCGTTTCAGCGACTGGGCGTCCGGTGAAGTGTTCCGCTCGCGTCATCCGGCTCCTACATTTTCGGATTCCGAAGTCGCGCCGTTTGCCAAATTTCCCTACAACGGCTACGACGTGCTCGACCCGCAAGTCGATCTTGAAAAGTGGACACTAACCGTCGAGGGCGACGTGCAGCATCCAGGGGAATACACGCTGGCGCAGATCAAGGCGTTGCCAAAGATCAACCAGAATACTCGCCATATCTGCGTCGAAGGCTGGGATGTCATCGGTTCGTTCGGCGGCGCACGCATCTCCGATTTCCTCAAGCTGGTGGGCGCGAACACCAGCGCGCGCTTTCTCGAAGTAGAGTGCGTCGACGATTACTACGAGTCGATTGATATGGCCTCGGTGCTGCATCCGCAGTCATTGCTCTGTTACGAGATGTATGGACAGCCGCTCGATCGCAAACACGGCGCACCGTTGCGTCTGCAAATGCCGACCAAGCTGGGATACAAGCAAGCGAAGTATCTGGACACTTTCCGAGTGACTAACATTTTGAAGCTAGGTAAGACTGGCTATTGGGAAGATCAGGGTTATAGCTGGTTCGGAGGATTGTGATGCCGAACGACGAACAGCACGAGGAAAAAAATAGAAACGAAGAAGAAAAGAATACTGCTCCGCTGGCGGAATCAGAACCAACCGTCCCGGCGGACGCAATTGAGGGCATGGAGGCGAAGCCGGAGATCGCGGCCGCGAAGCCCGAAGTTGCAACGAATGAGCCAGCGGTCGAAGCAGAGGCGCCTGAGTTAGTCCGCGCTGCCTATGAGCATCCTCTACCGATTCGGATTACGCACTGGGTCAATGCCATCAGTTTATTTGTAATGGTAACCAGCGGGCTACGAATCTTCCGCGCTTTTCCCAGCTTTGGCCCGAAGATTCCAGAAAAAGTTTTGCTCGATGTTCCCAAGTCGCTCACGCTTGGCGGATGGCTCGGTGGGGCATTGCAATGGCATTTCACGTTCATGTGGTTCTTCGCCGCCGGTGGACTTTTTTATCTGGCGTATCAAGTTGTCAGCGGCCACTACCGCACCATGCTTTTCACGCCGCGCGATATTCCGGGAGTGTGGCCAATGACGAGGTACTATTTTTTCTTTGGTCCCAAGCCCCCAGCGACGGGCCAGTACAATCCGCTGCAAAAGCTTGCCTATACGTCGGCCATCGGGTTCGGCGCGTTGTCTCTACTCACTGGGATCGTCCTCTACAAACCAGCGCAGTTTTCATGGCTGGCATTTTTATTCGGTGGATTTCATCTGACCCGCGTCTGGCATTTCGCGGCGATGTGCGGATTTCTCGCATTCATTCCCGGGCACCTGATCATGGTTCTGCTGCACGGTTGGTCAAATTTCTACTCTATGCTTTCAGGATGGAAGCGCGAGCCGGAATATCAGGAGTAAGAAGTCGACCACAGAAGTGGAAGCGATTGTGCACCAGCGAGTGAAACGCGAAGTTTGTCTTGAGACTTAACTTAATCGGATGGGCGCCGAAGCGCCCGCCCCGAATTCTCCAAGGTGAGTCCGATACCGAAATTTAGTGCTTCATGCTGTCGTCTTGCTTCGTCTCGTCCTTCTTCGTAGTGTCATCGCTTTTCTTGGTCTTTTTGGATTTCTTCTGTTTCTTGGACGAGTCTTTTGCCATGTCGTCTTTCTTCATGGTGTCGCCTTTCATGCTGTCGCTGGTTTTTGCCTGATCGTTCTGCATCTGATCATTCTTCATGTTGTCCTGCTTCATGGCATCGCCAGACTGCGCATATGCCAGGGTGCCGAATAACATAACGGTGCACATCAGTTTTACAAACGTAGACTTCATGGGTATCTCCTGTTATTGAATTTTTTCTTGGGTGCCTTATTTTGCAGGGCCAGTCATGGGATGCGGCGGGCAGATAGAAGTGACAGGAAACAAAAAAGCCGCCATCAGATTTTCACCGATGGCGGCAATCAAAGGAGTACGAGGAAAACTTGAAGTTGCTACGAGGACGCTACCCATCAATGCAACCGCGATGCCAAGGCGGGAAGCGCATTATCCCAGTGGCTTCAATCACTTGCTGAATCCAAAAATCAGGAAGTGAAAAACATTGCGGAGTCTCCCTCGCTGAAGGGAAGCTTATTGGGAGCTAGTAACAGTTATTAGTAACTTTGAGTAATCGGGAAAAGTAACATTACCGGCACAAAGCAGCATTTGATTTCCACGGCATTTGGAATACTCAGGCCTTCAGCAGCTCCCATCCTAGCGAAATTCCATTCGAGATGTGTTCGCGCGCTGAGCCTTCGCCCACGTGCAACGCCAACATGCCAGAGAAAGACCGTGGATTCGAATGGAATATCTGCATAGCTCGGCGCCTCAGATAGCTGCGCTCAGCCATGAACAGCATCAAGCGTGCCATGAACCTGGGTCGCCGCATGAGCATGCGATGACCTTTTTGATAACGACCGAGATCTCCGCTGGCCAGGCATTCTCCTAGCAACCCCGCTTGCCGAAACGCGAGGCAGAGACCTTCTCCAGTGATGGCGTCCACTCCGCCTGACGCGTCGCCAACTAAAACAGTGCTCCCCCGATAGACGCGCCGCAACGTTCGCATAACAGTCACTGCGCCCCGTTCGCCCGAGGTGTATGCCCTCTTTTCAAGACGTGCGGATAGTTCAGGAAATTCCCCGAGCTCATCTTCGAGTCGCAATTTGTGGCTGGAAGAGATCAGCGTTACACAAACTTCCTCAGGAGCGACGGGCGTGACGTAAATCTGGCAGTGACGCCCCCAATGCAGTTCCGTGAAGCTGCTCCAGGGAGCGATATGGTAATGGCGGCGGAATCCAAAGCGGCAATTCTTTTTCTCGGACGCGCCGAATTTTTCTCGCTCCGAAGATTTCTGATCCAGCTCCGCCCAGCCGCGGACGCGAGAATTACTTCCATCGGCACCCACCACCCAGCGCGCGCGGACCAATTCTCCAGCAACCAGCGCGCCCTCCGGATGCAGCCCCGTAACCGCAGCCTGCCACAACATCTCAACGCCGATTGCCGCAGCATGATCGAGCATCATGCGATGCAAATGTGTGCGCCGGATTCCGTAAGCAGTTCCGCGAGGAAACGCAGCCTCGGCCGTTACGCCGTCGCTTACGAAACGAATCCCGCTGAAGGGAAATACTTCGCCCGAAGGGATTTTGACGCCGAGTTGCCGTAGTCCCTCAACGCCGTCCGGCATCAGCCCTTCGCCGCAAGGCTTATCGATCGGCGGAATTGCTCCATCCGCCACCACCACACTCAGTCCGTGTCGCCGCGCCGCGATCGCCGTTGCCAGACCTGCCGGTCCTCCGCCGATCACGAATACATCCACCGGCTTCGGAAAACGGTTCACCATGGCGACAGACGCAATTACCAAACGTAATTAGTTTGATGCGCCGTCGTTGCCTTCTGACACAAGTCTCCTACCATTGCAGCAAAACGAATTCTGAGCAGAACCCCGGACCCATCGCTGCCAGCAACCCGATCGTTCCTGGCGCTGGTCGCCTATTCTTCATCACTTCTTCGAGCACCACCAGCACAGAAGCGGACGACAAGTTGCCCGTCCGTCGCAGGCACTGCCATGAGACCTCGAGTTCGCCATTCTTCAATCCCAGAGCATCGGCGGTCGCTTCCAGAATCTTCGGGCCTCCGGTGTGCAATACCCAACTGCCGATGTCGGCGCGAGTCAGACCTCGCTCAGCGAGAAAATCGTCGAGATCGCGCGCCAGATTTTTTCGAACCAGATCCGGAATTTCGCGCGAGAGAACAATGCGAAACCCTCTTTCCGATATGTCCCAGCCCATCATCTCTTCAGTGTTGGGATAAAAAACGGAACGGGTCGCAAGAATACTGACACCGGGAAGTCCACACTCTGCGCCTGCCACAATCACCGCGGCAGCGCCGTCTCCGAACAATCCCGCCGAAATCAGGTTAGCCATCGAAACGTCTTCGCGCTGTAAGGTAAGCGAGCAGAGTTCCACCGACAGCACCACCGCGACCTGATCGGGGTAAGCGCGAACATAATCCGCTGCCCGCGAAATCGCCGCAGCGCCCGCTACGCAGCCCAATCCAAAAATCGGGGTGCGCCGAATATTTCTGCACAGTCCCATCTGATTGATCAGCAACGCGTCAATCGATGGACTGCAAATTCCGGTCACGGAGGCAAAAAAGATCGCACCGAGATTTTGGCCATGCAAGCCAGCGTCGGCCAGTGCGTCTGAAACCACCTTCTCGCCCAGTTCCTTGGCCGTGCGAATCCAGTGGTTATTAGCCTCCCCCCAGGTTCGCATCTTTGTATATTCTTCCTTGGGAAGGGACAGAAATCGCCCGTCGACACCGACGTGACGATGCAAACGCCGCAGCACATGCGGGTTCTCGACCTGGTCACCCCAGTATTCCTGTAGGGCCGCCAGCAACATCTCCTGGGAGTAGTAATGTTTTGGAAAAGCGCTTGCCGCGCTGACAATTCGCATCGTTTATTCCGTCTCGGAGTCCTCGGGTAATCTCGCTGCCATTCTATCCGAAATTAATTCTATTCGGTTTTTGACTAGCTTAGTTGCGGATTCGTAGTGTAAGAATATGGGGTTCAGAAAGGCAGGTTTAAACCGTGAAATTCATACTCGGACTGCTTCTTGGTCTCGTCCTCGTACCGCTAGGAATTTATCTGTACCTCGCTGGCGGCAGTGCTCCTGTCGCCACGACCGATTCCGACATGCCATTTGAAAGATTCCTGGCGCACAAAGTTTTGGACGCGCGCATCGCAAAAGAAATGCCCAAGGCGGTTCCGGTTCCGGCCAATGAAGCCAATTATCTGGCTGGCGCTGAACTTTACAAGCAGCATTGCGCCGTTTGCCATGGCTTGCCGCTGGCGCAGAAGACGGCGATAGCCACAGGGATGTATCCACGGCCGCCACAGCTCTTCCAGGGAAAAGGCGTGACCGACGACGAGGCCGGCGAAACTTACTGGAAGATCTTTAATGGCATTCGCCTGTCGGGCATGCCCGGCTTCAGCAAATCGCTTTCAGAAACACAGATGTGGCAGACGGCTCTCTTGCTCGCCAATGCCGACAAGTTGCCGGAGTCTGCTAAGGAAGCGCTGGTCACCACGACAGTCACACCAACCAGTCCTCCAGGAATCGTGTCGCCCGTGCCGCCCCCGCCGGCCTATCCGAGTTCCATGCCGCCGCCAAAGTGAGCCCGGGCAGTCAAGCGCAAAAATTCATCGTTCTTTACTTCCAGGTTCTTCCCTTCAAGCGCAGGCCGTAGTGCGACAGCGCGTCGTGCGATACGAATGAGCGCTAACCACTAAGCCCTGTCTCGCGCTATTGTCTAAGAACGGCGATTTAGTTATAGCCCAGCAGCATGGCGGTGTGGTCATGGCATTCGCTCGTCCTAGAAAACTTTTCACCGAAGCCGAGCTTTACGACTACGCCGTTGGAGCATTGGCGCGCCGCATGCGCTCGGTCGCGGAACTGAAGCGTCTTCTGCGGAATCGCGTGGAAGCCGATACGGAAATCGGCAAAACGCTTGTGGAACTGATCGTCGTTCGCCTTAAGGATCAGGGATATCTGAACGACGCGAAGTATGCGACGTCCTTTTCGTCCTATCGCCGCGACAACGAGAAATTCGGCCGCATGCGTGTCATCAACGACCTTAAGGCCAAGGGAGTGCACGGCGAGGTCATCGAGAAAGCGGTCTCCTCAGTCTACGACGACGTCAAAGAAGAAACTCTAGCTCGCGATTATCTTCGCCGCAAGCGCCTGCAGAAGCCGAAAGACCAAAAAAATGCCGCCCGCATCTTCCGCAACCTGATGCGCGCCGGCTTCGGATCGAAAACCATCTTCACCATCCTCAAGAAATGGGATGTGGACGAAGAAACGCTGACCGAACTTGAGAACGAGTCTACCGAGGCATCGCACTAAAGAAGCGTCCCAATGAAGACGGGTCGCACTAAGGGTTCGGTCGCGTAGGATGCTTGCGCCCGTTCCGATACTTCTGATACAACTCTTGCACCTAAACATCTCTGCATACCATTTCTGCAATTCCTTTTGGAGGAACTATGAAAACGAAGCTCTGTTTGATGAAGTTCTACGCACTGATCGCCGCCGCGCTGCTCGCTTTGGCCGCGTTCTCTTATGCCCAGGCCGGGGACGACATGAAGAAAGCCGCCGACGATACCGGTAATGCCACTAAGACTGCCGCAACCAAGACGGCACACGCCACCAAGACCGCAGCCGTGAAGACCGGAGACGCCACAAAAACCGCCGCAAAAGATACCGGCAAAGCCACTGAAAAAGCCGCCGACAAAACCGCTGACGCCACCAAGACCGGAGCCAAAGATACTGGCAAAGGCGTGAAAAAAGGTACCAAGGCAGTCGGCCACGGAGTAAAAAAGGGCGCCGAAAAAACTGATGACGCTGTGAAATAGTTAGAATTGTCAGTGGAGAGACGGGCGTCCCCGCCCGTCATTCTTCATAGTGTTGAGGCAGCGCCGCGAGCGGTTTTCTGCGCAAGCTTCGATGCTTTATCCCGCGGATACTAGTCGGTTCATTTCGTTTTTAGGTTCCCTGTGTTTCTCCGTGTCCCCTGTGGTCAAGGTTTGCCTTTGATTTAGAATTAGATCTTCCATGCTCACAGGCTCCGAAATTCGCCGTAAGTTCCTAGACTTCTTCGTCCAAAAAGGACACCGCGAAGTCCACTCCTCGTCGCTAGTCCCGCAGAATGATCCGACGCTGCTATTCACGAACGCCGGCATGAACCAGTTCAAGGACGTCTTCCTCGGTCTCGAAAAGCGCGATTACAACAAGGCAACGAGCTCGCAAAAATGCGTACGCGCCGGAGGCAAACACAACGATTTAGAAAACGTAGGCTTCACCAACCGTCATCACACATTTTTCGAAATGCTGGGAAATTTTTCTTTTGGGGATTACTTCAAAGAAAAAGCCATTCCATATGCTTGGGAGCTGATCACGTCGCCCGATTGGTTTGGCATCGAAAAAGCCAAACTGTACGTCACCATCTTCGATGATCCCGACAAAGTCGTCGCCTCTCGGGAATTAGGTTTCGACGTTGAGCGCGACCTTGATGCGGAAAAATATTGGCTCGAGGTAGGAGTTCCCCAAGAGCGCATTTTTCCTGGTGGGAGGAAGGACAATTTCTGGCAGATGGGCGATACCGGACCCTGTGGACCGTGCAGCGAGATTTACTACGACATGGGTGTGAGGGCATCCGAGCAGGGTCATCTTGACTGCGGATTCCCGTGCGACTGCGGACGGTACGTCGAGATCTGGAACTTGGTTTTCATGCAGTACGACCGTCAGGTGGGTGTGACCAAGTTGCTGCCTAAGCCATCGATCGATACCGGCATGGGCCTTGAGCGGCTGGCCACGGTACTGCAAGGAGTAATTTCAAACTACGAAACAGATTTATTCACTCCGCTAATCAGACGGGCAGCCGAGCTGACGGGAACGTCGCTCAATAAAGAACTCGACAAGGAAGCACATACGAAGTCCGCAGCATCTCTACGCGTGATAGCCGATCACTCGCGCGCTGCCACATTCCTTATCTCCGACGGAGTCAATCCGTCGAACGAAGGCCGTGGTTACGTGCTGCGCAAGATCATCCGGCGCGCGATCACGCACGGAAGATTGCTCGGACAAACGAAGCCGTTCTTGCACGAGATGGTTTTCGCTGTGCGCGATCTGATGCTGGATGCATACCCAGAACTACAAGAATCAGCAGATCGCGTGTCGAAGGCGGTCTTGGCGGAGGAGACTCGGTTCGCCAATACGCTGAACGTTGGCCTGGAAAAACTCGAAGAAATTTTGAAGTCATCGGATGGGGCGCTTGCGGGAGACGACGCTTTCAAGTTGTATGACACATTCGGAATGCCCCTCGATTTTATGCAGGATGCGGCTCGCGATCAGGGTATTGCTTTCGATCAAGCGGGCTTCGACCGCGCCATGTCCGAGCAGCGCGAGCGTGCCCGCGCCTCCTGGAAAGGCGCAGCCAAGCAAACAGCCAATCCGGCCTACCAGCAACTCCCGAAATCCATCTTCGAAGGCTACCGCCAGACGCGCTCCGATAACTGCGAAGTGCTAGCCATCATCAAAGCCGGCCAAGGCGCACAAGAACTAAAGCCCGGTGACAAAGGCGAAATCATTCTCGACCACACGCCCTTCTACGGCGAATCCGGAGGCCAGGTCGGCGATCGCGGATGGTTCTATTCGGACGATCACAACACGGTTGTCGCCGAAGTCACCGGCTGCTATTACCCCGTGCAAGGCGTCCGCGCACATCAAGTGATTGCCAGGCAGGCTATTCGCATTGGACAAAAAGTTGACGCCGTAGTCGACACTGCGATTCGCGAATCGACCATGCGCAATCACACCGCCACGCATCTTTTGCAAGCCGGACTGCGCGAAGTTCTGGGCAAGCACGTGAAGCAGGCAGGATCGCTGGTCGCTCCCAATCATCTGCGCTTCGATTTCTCGCACTTCACCGGAGTCGCCGAGGAAGAGCTGCAGGATATCGAAGACCTCATCAATAAAGAGGTGCTGCGCAACCAGAAGGTCGAGGTCATCGAGAACGTTCCCATCGATGTCGCCATCAACGAGTATCACGCCATGGCGTTGTTCGGCGAAAAATACGGTGACAAGGTGCGCGTGATCAAGATCGGAGATTTTTCCACCGAACTATGCGGCGGCACGCACACCGGCGCAACCGGTGAGATCGGACTGATAAAGATTTTGAAAGAAGGCAGCGTGTCCTCCGGCGTGCGACGCATCGAGGCCGTCACTGGAGAAGGCTCGCTGCACCACTTCCGAAAAGATCACGAACTGGAAGGCGTGGTCGCCGGACTGACCACGCACTCGGAGACGGCTTCTCCAGCCGAAGCGTTGAAGCAGGAGCTCGATAAGAAAGACGCTGAAATCAAGCGCCTGTCGCGCGAACTCGATCAGGCGCGGATGAAGTCCGCCTCATCAAGCACGGCGAACATCAGCGATAAAGTAAAAGAAATCCACGGCGTCAAAGTCCTGTCCCATCGCGTAGATAATCTTGAGCGCGCACAATTGCGCACTCTCGTCGACCAACTCCGAGACAAACTCGGCTCGGGAGTAGTAGTGGTTGGCTCGGCAGCGAATGGCAGCGTCTCGCTAATCGTCGGCGTGACCAAAGACCTTACCAGCCGCATTCAGGCCGGAAAAGTCATCGCCCCTGTGGCACAGAAAGTTGGCGGCAAAGGCGGCGGCCGTCCCGATCTTGCAGAAGCCGGCGGCAAAGATGCAGCCGCACTGGACGCAGCGCTAGGCGAGGTTTACAACGTGGTGGAGACGCTGCTAACGTAGCTCCTCTCGTACTTCGTCGTGAAGAAACTTATCGACCGAGGAACGCAGGGTAAACGGTTGAGGATTTGCCATGGATGAGCCCATACGATTCATCGATCACCGAGGCAAACAGATTCTGATCGTCGATGCCGTGAACGCTACCGCGCACGAGATGATGCTCATGCTCAAAGAGCTTCAGTTCGTAGTGGCCGGGCATCCGCGGGCTTCGCTTCTGACGTTCGCTGACTTTACCGGCGCCGAAGTGGACCATACGGTCGCGATGAAGATGAAAGAAGTACTCACACTCGACCGGCCGTTTGTGAAGAAAACGGCATGGATCGGCACGGAAGGTATCCCGCATGCCTTCATGGAAAATTTCAGCAATTTTTCCCAGCGCGCAATCGCCACTTTCAAAACGCGAGAAGAAGCCATGGATTGGCTGGTCGCGGAGTAGCAAAAGTCATCTTTAGTCGTTAGTCCTTCGAAACCTGAGCCTGCGAACGTCGCAATTCTTTCTGCGGAGGTGCTGTATGGGCCGACCCCTGGTGAATAGCGAAGCGATTCTTTATGGCAAGCTGGTACAGGCTGCGTACACGCTTTTCAAACGTGAACCCCTCAACCTAAGGCCGGAGCCTCAGCCCGGCGATATTCCTGATCCGTTTGAATTCGTGGCCTGGATTCATATGTCCGATTTCATCTTCGGCCGCATCGAGCCGAAATTCTACGGCTACATCGCGCGCAACAAAAGTACGGAACAGGATTTTATCCTCGCCATTCGCGGCACCGAAGGTTTCACCGAATGGTGGGACGACGCCAAGGCCTTGCTCGTCCCTTTCGCTCAAGTCTCGCACGCGGGCCGCGTCGCGCAAGGGTTCGACAAGATCTACAACACACTGAAGATCGAGCAACATCCCCGTACCGCTCCCGGCTTGATGGAAGCCGGCCCGTTGGCGGAGTTGCGGGGATCGTTTGGCGATCAACTAGAGCAGTTGCACTTGCGGCTGGAGAGAGTCAGCCAAAGAAGATCGATCGTCGACGAAAAGAAAGGCCGCCCGGAACGTCCTTACGTCGTAACTGGACACAGCTTGGGCGCTGCGCTGACCACTCTATTCGTGATGGAGAACAAGGAAAAACAAAAGTTCGATATCACAACCTCATGTAAATTCGCATCGCCCCGCGTCGGCAATAAGCTCTTCGTGCAATTGTTCAATACACTGTCCATCGATTCGTGGCGCATTGTAAATTCCTGGGACTTGGTGCCAAAGCTCCCGCTCGATATCCCGATCATCTTCGACTACGAGCACGTGAATACGGCATATGAGTTTTCAGCGGAGGGCATGGTGAAGTCGAACCCCGGATGCTGGCATTCTATGGAAACGTATCTGCACTGGCTCGATCCAAGCTTACCTGTGGACGATAATTGCAAGCCGTAAAGTGCAGGTCTTAGGTATCAGGTCTCAGCGTGCAAATCGGTATGAAGATGAACTTACGCTTTTCCTGAGACCTAACGACTAAAACCTGAGACCTGCTTCTTTCAGCTCCTCCACCTGAGTGTAACCGGCGCCGTCATCGGATGCCGAAACTCGCCGCCATTCTTCTTGACATCCATCATGGCGTTCTTCAAGCCGAAATACCATTTCGCTGGGCGGTCGGCATCGTCGATCAGCATCAGATGCGGATTGTGTTTCAGGCCTTCGGATTGCAACTCCATGGTGCGGCGATCCTGCTCGACAAATTTTGCGAAGACAAATTTCAGCAACTGCGGCCCGAAGGGAATCCAGCGGAATAAATTCCACGCTGCCACGACGTCGATGCGGCACCGATTGCGCGTGATCGGAGTAACCGTGGTCAGGCTCGAAAACCAGTATTTCCCAGCACGAATAATTTCCGTGCGCAAGTTCGGAAGAACAAAATCAATAGTTGTTGTGATCGAATCGGCGTCAGCATAGAGCCGCAGCAATTTGTAAGGAGCGCTATTAGAACTGGGTGTGTGCGCGCTCATGCGAAATCCATAAGGTATCGGTTCGAAATTCTTCCGCTTCTCGTGGATAGAATGTTGCGAGCGCCACCACCAAGCCTGATGAACAAAGGGTCCGTGTGCAGGATCCATCAATCCAATAATGCCGTGGTCGACGGAGCAGGGCAGATCGGCAGTGAGGTAAGCGAGTTTGTAGTGCTCGCTGAATTTTGGAATCTCAGGCGCGGGAGTCGGCGCTGGTGCGGCCTTGGAGAAACCCGCGCCGGCCGGCCCGGGGTCGGGAATAAAAACCCAAATAAAGTCGTCGCGCTCTTCACAAGGATAGCTTCCCGCATAGATACGATCGATCTTCAGATTCTGTTCAGGCACGAGCGACGGAATCAGCTTGCATTGCCCAGTGTGCGCGTCAAATCTCCACCCATGATAGGAGCATTCGATCTGCTGCCCGTCGAACTGTCCGCAAGAGAGCGGCATGCCGCGATGCGGACATGCGTCGCGCAAAGCAAAAGTCTTGCCCTGCTGGTCGCGTCCTACCACTAGCGGCTGTTCAAGCAGCATTGCCTTGGCCGTTGGTCCACGACTGAGCTGATCAGCCGGAAGCGCGCGATACCAGAAACCGAAGAGCATAAGCGCATCGGGCGTCTGGGACTGCAGTGGAAGATCCTCAGGCATCGGACAGGTGAGGATACCGCAGCGGCCGCAAAATCTGAAATTGACCCGCAGAAATACGGGCCATGAGGAGGAAGCGAAATATTACGACCGCTGCCCCGAGCGCAGCCGCGTCTGCAACTGGACGTACGTTTCACGCGCCACTCCAGGCAGTTCAATGTGGGTCAGGAAGAGCTTACGCAGAGCGGCGGTAGTCACGCGACCTTCAAGATAGGCGTCGTACAGATCGTTGCCAGTGAGATATCCCAAGTTCTCGGCGACGTATTCATACTTGCGCCCAGTGAATGCAGGAGCTTGTGCAAGACGAAAATCATCATCGCATTGCGACAGGCGCTGTTGGTTCTTTCGCTGCTGCACTAGGAAGTCAAGTGCTTCAACGGCGTCCGCGAACGGAAGAGCGGTCTGGAGTTCCAGGTCTTCGCGCGTCACCTCAAATAGCTCGGCGATATCGGCATCGCGGATAGCGGGACGCGTTGGGTGCAAGATGCGCGACCCGAAAAATGCGAGAGCATGTTCGAGGACGGTGGCATAGAAAATGTCGTCCGAATCCAAACTCGCCAAATTAGAAACTGCCGCCGCATTTGCCGCGGTATGGTGAGCTGCGGCCTTGCCATGAAGATCCGGTAATCCGCGGCAGGCCTGATGCAGAAAGCGAGTAGCGTCCTCCGCAGAAGAGGTCATGCGAAACTGGCGTACATAGACGGAGTTAATGGGCGTGAGGTACACGCTGCCGCGTTCGCGGACTCGCCGCAGCAAGGAGCGCCGCTGCTCGGTGGTAAATCCTTTGCGGGATAACAGCCGCCGCAGATGCGCGTCCGAGTTGCGCGAATAGATTTCGGGCATCAGGTCAACCAGGAGTTTAGGCTGCGTAGTATTGTGCGGCGAATACTGGTTGATGCCGAGAAAGCGCACCATGCCGTCGATCAGATTGTAAAGCGTAGGACCGAGATCGGGCGCGCTGTGGCCATTATCACTGCGTCCCCAGCGATCGAGGCAGAGCCGATAATTCTCGTATTTTTCCAGCGGGGTCGCGTTGAAGACGCAGAGAATATTTTCCCGAACATCATTGCGGACTTGCACCGCTTCAACATGATCGCTAGCCTCCCCCGCAGCGCGCCAGTAAAGGGCGTCGACGTTCTGCAGAACAGTGAGCATCTTTTCTTCAGGAAGTCTCTGCCGGAGCAGAGCCGGCAGATGCTGCGGCGCGAGATGTGATTCGCCGAACAGCACTAAGATGAGCGCATCGGAATGCCGTCGGCGCAATTCGGCGATCTTGTCGGCCGCGTGCCGGTCGCGAGCTCCGATTTTGCGCAGATCTTCCCGCGGCATGCAATCAAGCCCATAAATCGATGCGCCATGATCGCGTGCGGCAGAGAGCAACTCATAAAATGGCGTCCAATCGTATCCCCAATCAAGTTCAAAACGGATGCGCTGGCGCAATTCATCTTCGTCAATCTCGCGGCGTAACCATTCATCCAGAATGTGCTGGTCGCGGGAAAAAATAGTTTCGACACCCAGCACCACCGGGCGTTGGTGAAGTTCGAAATCGCGCAGAAGCGACGCGAGATAACGCTGCGAATTGGGCAGAGCATGGTAGTCGCCAACGAGTACGACCCCAGCTGCCACAATTTCTCCGCGCACATCGCTAGCTGCGAGAACTTTCTCGTAAGATTGGTAAGCCTCGCGAAAGTCGCGCAGATATTTGCGTCCGCCGGCAGGATCGATAGCACGAATTTCACGCTCAACGCTGGCGATAGCGTGGAGCTGTGCGACGCTGCGTCGTGATCGTAAGATGCCGGTCGTTGCCATGAATGCGTCGTTGGTCGTTCGTCGTCAGTCTTTCGCTGTCATCGTTCGCCGCTGTCGCTGCACTGCTTCGTGTTCGAGCGTTGCTTTGACGATGCCTTGACTTGCGCCTAGCGCGTCCCTATCCTCAGCTTTCGAGGCCGCGCATTGGATGCCTCATGGAGCGCCAACTTTGTCGCTGACACCAGAAAATCTGACAATTGCCACCACCGGCGCCAGCGGCTCCTTGTTTCTCAAGCACTTTCTACTTACCGTGGAGCGCGATTCTCGGGTGAAGACAGTAAATTTCATCGCCTCCGACGGCGCCCTGCGCGTTATGGCCGAAGAGCTCGCGATCGAAGGCCGTTCCGACCTTCTACGTCAAATCATCGGCGCGACTTCCACAAAGATTCAGCAACAGTCCAACAGCGATATCGGAGCGAACGTGGCCAGCGGGTCGTATCCCTCGGACGCGATGGTCGTGATCCCATGCAGCGTCGGCACCCTCGGCCGCATCGCCAATGGCACCGCCTCGCACCTGATCGAACGCGCCGCTGATGTGAGTCTCAAAGAGCGTCGCCCGCTCGTGCTGTGCGTTCGCGAGTCTCCGCTCAACAAAATTCACATTCGCAATATGTCGCTGGCCGCAGATGCAGGCGCCACAATCTTCCCGCTGATTCCGACCTTCTATAACCATCCCTCCAGCGCCGACGCCATGGCTCACGAATTTGCGAACCGCGTGCTCGCGCATATAGGACTGGCCCAACCAGATGCCTATCGCTGGAAGGGCTGAATTATTTTTGTAGAGACGCGGCTTGCCGCGTTTTCCTCTGCTCACAAGGCGGTTCCTGCGGAGACGCGACAAACTCCGTCTCTACAGAAGGAAGCTGCCAAAGATCGACGACTCGGGGAAGCCCTTCCTGCTTTTGCAGGCGTGACTCAAGTCTAGGCAACAGGCAGTAACGAAGGTAGGTATCAGGCGGGCATGTACTGGAGAGATTTCTACCCAACGCCGCTGCGGAAGTGAGCCGCAAAACTGCGAAATCATCCCATAAACTATTACCTCTCACGGCACGCCCCCTCGGGGTCGTTGACGCCGCCCCGGCTTTTTTTGTAATCTGCGCTTACACCGGAAAGGAGGTGGTCGGATGACAAGTTCTGATAGTCATAGTTGCAGTACCAGTACAAGACCAGGTGAGGTGGCTGAGTCTTAGGGCGGTTGCTCTAAGCGGAGTTCTCGAGGAACCTTTGGTCGGGGAAATCGGGAACATTCTCTCGCAAACAATCCGTGAGTCTGGGCTGAACCAGTAAAGTTCTGATCCGCCGGACACAAGTTGTGCTCGGCACCGGAACGAGCGAGGGGCCACGAGAGTGACCACCTCAGTCAATCCCAAACAGTCCACCGGGCAGCCCGCAGGCTGAAAAGCTTGCGGGCTGTTCTTTGTTTAGGTATAAGGTGTTAGGTTTCAGGTCTCAGGAAAAGCGGCCCACCATGGTTTACCAAGACCTGACACCTTAGACCTGAGACCTGCCCTATGGATGACAAGCACTACCTAGCCCGCATTACCAAGCGCCTCGATTTCGCCTCCGATCTTTGGATGATTCGCGTTAACCCCGGCCCGGATTTCAAATTCACCGCAGGCCAATACGCTACTCTTGGTGCCGAACGGGACGGTCATCGAGTGGAGCGCGCGTATTCAATCGTCTCTTCTCCCTACGAACCAGAACTGGAATTCTTCTTCGAACTCGTGCCCGAAGGCCAGTTAACGCCTCTCCTTTACAAACTCCAGCCGGGCGACGAAGTTGTCATGCGCAAAGTTGCCAAGGGCCGCTTCACCATCGAAACCTCTCGCGTGGAGCACACGCACCACCTGCTCGTCAGCACCGTAACCGGCATCGCCCCTTATGTCAGCTATGTTCGAACTCTTTTCAAAGATTGGAAAGAGGGCAAATTTACCGGCGACCAAAAGTTATTTCTGTTGAACGGCGCCAGCCGTCCCTGGGAGTTCGGTTACCGCGAGGAGATGGAAGCGATCGCAAAACAAGTGCCCTGGTTCCGCTGTATCTTCACAGCGAGCCGTCCGTGGGAGGACGAAACCTGGAAAGGTGAAGTCGGGCGTGTCGATGAATTGATCCGCAAATACGCCGATCAATGGGGATGCACCGCCGCAAACAGCATCGGATATCTGTGCGGACATCCCGACATGATCGAGCACGGCAAAGGCATTCTGAAGCGGGCAGGCTTCACGAAAGAGCACTTAAAGGAAGAAGTCTATTGGATCCCAGCCAAGACCGCTGCCGAGTAGAAGCCAGTTTTAAACGGCCGTTATTTAAATCGCACGATGGAGCGCCGGGCGTCTTCGCCCGGCCACCACAATTTTGGCTCGACGCAGCGGCCCGCTTCTCGTGGCGCGGTTCTCATTCTCTGTGAATCGCGTCCTCTACTGCCCAATAGCATCCAATATTGCGTCGTTGATGGCATAAGCCGTTCCATCGCTGCCAATCAACGTGGGCGTGTACGCTTCGCCAATGCCGCTGGAAAGCGTAATCACTTCCGTAAACGTGTTGGAACCCAGATCCCAACGGTAGAGTTTGCCGTCTTCGCTGTTGGCCAGAACAGAATCCGTGAAAGGATCGACCGCCGCCGTATTAATACACCATTCACGAACCGCTCCCGGAAACTGCGGGAATTCCGGATCAGGCGTCACTCCCAGCTTCGTGATTACTTCTTTCATGACAAGCGTAGTCGGGATCACCGGATCCTTCTCCGTCGCGTTAGGGTCGAGGATTGCAATGCGATTCTTTCCGTTGCCCGTGCCAATGCCCGCGTAATTGTTGTACTTGGTCATCAGCAGATATTTCGACTTTCCGTGATAACTGGCCACCATTGACGCCGGGACGATCGAAGCCGTGTCGTCCCAACCAAAGCTGCCAGGAATCTTGGTCACTGAAAGATCGCTGCTGAAGTGCAGCAGCCATCCGCGGTCATTGTGATCGGGAAACGGATTTTCTAGCACGCCGAAGTAAACATCGCCATCGGGCCCAACCGTCGGTGTAGCCGAACTACAGTCGCAGAGCTGCGCGTCCAACCCCGACGACGGATCGATCAAAAGCACACGATTTATCAGCGCGAGCGTTGAGCTGTTCAGCGCCAGCAGATATCCATATCCGGCAGTCTCACTATCGACCGCGACATACAAGATGCTGCCATCCGGTGAGAGCGCCGGGGCGGCACTGATAGCGACCTGCGTAATCGACGAGTCTCCACTGGCAGTTGCAGCCGAGACCCACGTTCCTGTGCCGTCAGAAGCGATGCGTGCGATCCCACTTTGCAGGTCAAGCGGTGTCGATCCGAGCGCCAGAAATCCAAAGTAGAGATTGCCACTCGCATCCGTGGTCAGCGGAGTGTCGATCTGTACATTCTGCTCATAAGCTGTGGGGTCTTTCCGGTAATTCTTTGCGCCATAGAAATAAAGCCGCGTCACAGCGCCTTTTACGTCATCCGGATTCTGCCGCACCAGCACTCGCCCCGCAATGTCGGGAACAAAAAGCTGGCTGCCCGAAATAGTCGGTCCCATCCCGGGAACGAAACTCGCCTCCGGCGCCTGATAGCCGGTGTCCAGCTTCCAGACCAGCTTGCCAGTGGCCCCGTTATGCGCCTCAACCCGGAAGCTATCTGTGCCCGTCTTCACCGGAACGATAACTGTGTTCGCCTCCGTGACCAGCGGCGACCCGTAGTGAATGAAAATCTCACCCTGCGGAGGATTCAAATCCACCGGCACATGCCAATGAATCGTGCTGAGCGGCTGCGATTGAACCGTAGAAAGCGCGGTGTGCTGCTCATCATGCGAATGCGTGAGCCAGCCGCCAGTTTGAGCGAAGGCGTTCGGTACCAGTGTCGTCGCGCATGTCACGACGAACAGGACGAGCATCGAAAAAGTCAGCAGAGATTTTGTGGATTTGATCACGTTGTCGCTCCATGTGCGGCCTGGGCGGAGATTCGTAGCTCACAGGCTGAACGGCAGCGTAACAGTCCCTAAGTTAGAAAGTGTCAATAAGATGTAAAAAGTGGCAGCGGGATCTATGACGTTCGTGATTAAGCGCCGGGCGTCCTCGCCCGGCCACCCGACTGCCGCGATTTATTCCTGTTCTGCCGGAGCAAAGAAGACCAAAACTTCCAACTCTTCAAGAATCTCGTAGAACCGATGTTCCACTTCAGCCTCGACGAAAATAACCGAACCCGCCCGCACCTCCGAGTGCTCGGAACCAATCTGCATGCGAGCCCGTCCGCGGACCACATAATACATTTCGTCTTCGCGATGAGGCTTCTGCGGATCAGTCGCCCCCGAAGGAAGAACGTAAACACCCGCGCTCATGGCCGGAACACGAAGGAATTCAAAATAGAGCTTCTTTTTCTCGGCGCGCTGACGAGTAAGGTCGTCGATATGAAAAAAGTGACTCATGCCGCATTAGGAGATCAAGCAATGAGAATGACTAGAGAACCGGGAACTATCCCAAAGCTCCGTGAAAGAAAATATCGGTAAACTGCTGCACCAGCGCATCGCCGCTCAGCGGACCATCAGGCTTGTACCACTGATAAATCCAGTTAATCATCCCCACCAGCGCCAAAGCCGCCGCACGCGGCGTCACCCGCGAGGGCAAATTCCGCTTGCGCTGCACGTCGGCAATAACGTTCTCCACAAAGTGCAGATAATCTTTCTTTCGGCCGTTGATCTTGCGCCGCAGCACCGGAGGCAGCGGATGATTCTCATGCAGCATCACCGTAATCTCACGGTCTTCAGGACTCAGCACGATCTGAATATGCAGCCGGATCAGGGTGCGCAGGCGTTCTTCAACTCCCGCAATGCTCGCCCCATCAATGCGGCGCACCACATTGATCACCCGTTCCTCTGTGATCTCCATGGCGTGCGACATGATGTGAAACAGGATCTCGTCTTTCGACTGAAAGTGGTGATACAGCCCGCCCTTCGAAAGCTTGAGCGCGGCCGCGACGTCGTTCATCGAGGTCGCATCGTATCCCCGCTGTTGAAAAAGCCGAGCGGCCGTGCGTAGGATCTCCTGGCGTGGTTCCTGCCGAGGCTCTTGCCGAGAATCGTTCCGAGAATCGATAGCAGCTTCGCGAAGCGTCACAGAGAGATGGTATCGCGGAATAGGCTCCAGACTCTACCCGCGAGTCACGTGAAAACTTCTATGAATTGACACGAGCGTTTGTACGGTCGCGCCGCATCTTGACCGGCTTCGACAGTTTTACGCTCAGACCGCCGTCGATCGCCATGACGTTCGGGGTCGTCTCGCCCATAAAATCTGCCCCCGCACCAAGTCGTCGGAGTGGCCGCCGAGAATCCCGCAAATGGCCTCGTACTGCGATTTCAATTGCATTCGCCGACCGCGCATCCCCGCGTTGACGAAAGTCGTAAGCTGCCACAGCCTCACCCGGATCTCGCAAACGCCTTTTTTCAGGAGCCTCAAGACTGACGTGTAGCAGAGCATCAGCATCATTCGGGACACGAAAAGAAGCCTGGAGACCGCTGTGAAGTCGCAGAATCCGAGCAACGGCACGGTCGACAACGCGAGCCAGTTCAGCACCGAATTCCTGCGCGCGACCTTCAAGCAAACGCCGCTTCGCACTCTCAGCTGAAAACCAGGTGGGATTTCGATCCGATTCCTGCGGCGGCTCCAGCCGGGACACCTCGCATAGATGTGCTGCGACAGCGAGCGGAGTTTCAGACTGCACGGCATTGGCTGTCGCATCAGGCCTCCGCCGGAAATAACGCGCAAACGGAATCTCTTCCACCCGTCCATGGACACCCGCCTCCTCAAAAGCCTCAAGGGCCGCGGACTGAGCGAGCGCAAGACCAGGCTCCGCGCCACCTTTGGGAAAAATCCAGCGTCCCCCGCGAGTCTGCACCAGCAGAAATTCAATGCCACGTTTTCGGATGCGGTAACAAACGGCCGCGACCTGCTGACGCCGTTTCGAACGCCGTAACTCTTCCGTAATTTTTGCCGATGAGCCAGCGCCCATGACAGTAGAGTGCGCGATGCATCCTCTTCTGCCTAGAGCAAAGCTTGGTTCGCGTCTCGCGGGAATCCTTCTGCATACTTGTGCCCAGGGGCGCGTGTTGGAGAAAGTAGTTTGTATTTCATTGGCCTGAATGGGCCCGGGGAACGACCTTTGGAGAACGGCCTGTATTGTCTTCGCTGCAATCGTGAACTCGAAGCCGGACAAAAATCAGTCGCGGTCTTTCTCTTCGCGCAAACCGTAGGAGTAAGGCCACGGCAGAAATCCTCCGCGCAACGAATCTGTTTTTGTCCGCAATGCTCCGTCTCGCTGGCCATGGGCCCCGCGCCAGAAGGCGCGCTAAACCTCGCCGCCTGGCAGATGATCCGCGATATCGTCGGCGCTGACCCCGCGCTGACCGAGGCCGCATGGGAAAGTTTGCACGGAATCGAAGAAGGCCTGCTTCCAGCCACCGGAACCACCGGCGCCCACCCAGCCCGCGCCGGAGCCTACTTCGAGTTCTAAAATTCCGCACACACTAGACAGACGAAAACCGTCCCGCCACGCAATCCCAATCTGAGGTTGACACCATCAAGCCGAGGGCGATAGCATCTTCTAACCGACCGATCGGTCGGTTTTGCATTTTAATGTGATTACCCAGCATCCATAAGGAGTTTTTCAGTGGCCAAAGTTTTCTACCAGAATGATGCCAAGCCCGAAGCCCTCAAGGGCAAAACGATAGCCGTCTTCGGCTACGGCTCACAAGGACACGCGCAGGCACAGAACCTCCGCGACAGCGGATACGAAGTCATCATCGGCCTCGACCCCGATCGCAGCTCTGCCAAGCAGGCGCGTGCCGATGGCATGACCGTCCTCGCTCCAGCCGAAGCCGCCAAGCGCGCCGACTGGATCCAGATTCTCACGCCCGACGAGACGCAAGCCGACTTCTACGAAAAAGCGATCAAGCCACATCTGCGCAAAGGAAAGATTCTAGGTTTCTCGCATGGATTCTCCATCCACTTCAAAACCATCAAGCCGCCGAAAGACGTAGACGTAGTCATGATCGCGCCGAAAAGTCCCGGTCACCTGCTGCGCCGCGTGTATTCGCAGGGCGGAGGCGTCCCCTCACTGCTAGCCATTCATCAGGATGCCAGTGGCCGCGCCCATGAATACGCGCTCAGCTATGCCCACGGCATCGGCTCCACGCGAGCCGGAGTGTTGCAGACCACCTTCAGAGAAGAAACCGAGAGCGATCTATTCGGCGAGCAAGCCGTGCTCTGCGGAGGCCTGACCTCGCTGATGCAGAAAGGTTTCGAAACGCTCGTAGCCGCTGGATACGCTCCCGAGATCGCCTATTTCGAGTGCGTCCACGAAGTAAAGTTGATCGTCGACCTGATCTACGAAGGTGGATTGAGCCGCATGCGCTATTCGATTTCGAACACCGCCGAATACGGCGATCTGACCCGCGGCGAAGTGGTCGTAGGAAACGATACGCGCAAAGCAATGAAAAAAGTGTTGAAGCAGATCCAGAGCGGGGCCTTCGCCAAGGAATGGATCAAAGAGAATAAAAAAGGTGGCAAGAAATTTGCCAAGCTGCGCAAAGCAGCAAGCCAGCACCAGATTGAAAAAGTAGGCGAGGAATTACGAGCCATGATGTCATGGCTGCCAGCGGAGAAGAAGAAGAGTACCGAAGCGGCCAAGTCCGCAGGCCCGAAAGTAGTGAACGGATAAACAATCAGTGGAGCGCCGGGCGTCCTCGCCCGGCCACCCAACTACAGACGGCGAGTCGCCTGTCTCCCCGATAAAACCAAAGCCATTCGTTTACACTGAACGGTTCCAAACTACTCCCATGACGACCGACCTCAAACATCGCAGTCGCTATATCACCGACGGACGCGACCAGGCTCCAGCGCGAGCCATGTACAAAGCCATCGGCTTCACCGACGCCGATCTAGCCAAGCCTCTAATCGCCGTAGCCAACACTTGGATCGAGACCATGCCATGTAACTTTCACCTGCGTCGCCTGTCAGCCAAGGTGAAAGAAGGCATCCGCGCCGCTGGTGGCACTCCCATGGAATTCAACACCATCGCCATCTCTGACGGCGAGACCATGGGTACGGAAGGCATGAAGGCATCGCTGGTGAGCCGCGAAGTGATTGCCGACTCGATAGAACTAGTCTGCCGCGGACAACTCTTCGACGCCGCCGTCTGTGTAGTAGGTTGCGACAAAACCATCCCCGCCGCAGCCATGGCACTGGCGCGCATGAATTTGCCCGGCCTGGTTCTCTACGGAGGGACGATCGCCCCTGGCAAATACAAAGGCAAAGACGTCACCATTCAGGATGTCTTCGAAGCCGTAGGCGCAAACGCCGCCGGCAAAATGAGCGATGCCGATCTGCTGGCGCTCGAAAACGTAGCCTGTCCCGGAGCCGGCGCCTGCGGCGGCCAATACACCGCCAATACCATGTCCACCGTAATGGAGCTGATCGGCCTCAGTCCCATGGGCTTCAACAGCATTCCCGCCATGGACGCGCGCAAAGATGAAATCGCCTACCGCTGCGGCGAAGTGATCATGAACGCTCTCAAAAAGAATATTCGTCCCAGCGACATTCTCACCCACCCAGCATTCGAAAACGCGATAGCCGGCGTGGCGGCTACGGGAGGCTCGACCAACGCCGTCCTCCATCTGCTGGCGATCTCGCGCGAAATGGGATTGCCGCTCGACATCGATGATTTCCAAAGAGTCAGTGAACGCACGCCGCTCTTAGCCGACCTGAAGCCCGCCGGAAAATTCGTAGCCGCCGATGTAGACGCCGCCGGAGGCATCCAGCTAATCGCCAAACGCCTTCTGGAAGGGAAGCACGTGAACGGCGCGACCGTAACGGTAACCGGAAAAACATTTGCCGAAGAAGCCAACGAAGCGAAAGAAACTCCAGGCCAGACGGTGATCGCCCCGCTAAGCAAGCCGCTGAAAACTACAGGCGGCCTGGTCATCTTAAAAGGCAACCTGGCCCCGGGCGGTGGGGTGGTTAAAATGAGCGGCCACGAGCGCGCATCGCAAACCGGTCCGGCGCGAGTCTTCGATTCCGAGGAAGCCGCGATGAAGGCAGTGACCAGCAAACAAATCCATGCTGGAGACGTGGTAGTCATCCGCTACGAAGGTCCGAAAGGCGGTCCCGGCATGAGAGAGATGCTAAGCGTCACCGCCGCCATCGTGGGCGAAGGACTGGGCGAAACCGTAGCGCTGCTAACCGACGGCCGTTTCAGTGGAGCCACCCGAGGTTTGATGGTAGGCCACGTGGCTCCAGAAGCCGCGCTGGGAGGCCCAATCGCCGCCATCCGCGAAGGCGATAAAATCACCATCGACACCAAGACTCGCAAACTGGAGCTGGAAATTTCCGACGCCGAGATCGCAAGACGCATGGCGGAATGGAAAGCGCCAGAGCCGCACTACAAAACCGGAGTCTTCGCCAAATACGCCGCGCTAGTCAGGTCAGCCTCAGAGGGAGCGATTACAACGCCCGCTCACCAGGGTCAGCACCAGAGACTCTAAGGCCTAAACCATCGGGCCTGAATGCACACAGTCATCAATACCCTCTGTCACAAATACGAGCTGTCATCCTGAGCGAAGCGAAGGACCTCATGCACCTGAGCGCTGCAATGCACAAATCTGTTGCTTGACAGCGGCGAGCAAAACCGCCCCTCATTGCTTCTCCATCACCCGCGTGGCAGTTACCTCTAACTGAAAACCACGTTCACTATCAGGGTCGTCGACCATAGCGATGACGGTCGGTTTGCCCAGTTCAAGGATGACGCGGTCCCTGACGCACATCAGTGTCGGATCCCCGCCTCCAGGACCCTTAGGGCCGGTCTTCTCGCTTCTATCGTGTTGGTTCGTTCTGGGACTGCACAAAGCCGCGTCAACAAACAACTCAATCGTACGTTCGCTCTCAGAGACAACCCGGCATTCGATATGCCGCCCCGCGTTTTGACTGAGCGCACCCGGTGGGGCAGGCGTTATGCCAGTCGTCCGTTCCGACGCAGGGGGCACAGGCGCATGCGCGGTCGTTGACACAGGCGCAGGCGCTGACACCGGGGGAGCCGAAGGCAGAGGCATTGAAACCGGCGCTGGTCTCCCGATGCCCAGTCTCGCGATGTCGTGACCCTCCGTTACCAGAGAATAGCTGTGAGAACGCAGCTTCTTCTCGCCTGCCGATTCACTGACTTTAAAATCCACGCGATATCCAATGCCTCCGAATCTCCTTCGGTCCTTATTGATTTCGTCAGCCATCTGTTCGGCGAAAGCTATTTGCTCGGGCGTGCCTCGCACCACCACAAGTTGCTCGGATGGAATTTGCTGAATCCGTCCAATCTCGCCAATGGTGCGCATCAGGTTTACGAAGTCTTGTAACTCGGTAGGCTGCGAAATGTTGGGTAAATAGAAAGCTTTGGTGACGCAGGTGGTCAATTCGCACCGCGTACTGAACCCATTGCTGCGACTCTTCTCAACCGTATTCCGATCAAACGAGCCTTTATCCCCAGCACTTTTCTCATCAACTTGCTGTGACCGGAGCAGCGGCGCTGAGAACAGCATCCCCACAATAAGGGAGAACACACATCCAGTGCGAAGTCTATTACTCATAGTTCTCCTTCTTCAGCGTTTCTTTTTCAATTCTCAGATATCTCGACGACAAAGCTATCTTGTGAAAATTCAGTTACGCGAGATTTTCAGCTACTCGGCTTCTAACTACTTAGCCGGGCATCTAACCTTGGCTAAAGAACCAACAACTAGAGCGGATAGATTGCAAACCTCGCCCCACCGCTGAAAGAACGGCCCACCCCGCAAGTCTTGCAATCTTTAATTAGTAGAGATGGGGAGACAGAGATCCAGCGCCCGCCCATAGCGCCAGCCACACCATTTGGTTAGACTCTGTACGAATCATCTATGCTCAAAGGAGCAATCTCATGTCCAAAGCAATCGTACGTTTCCTCGCCATCTTAGGCGCTCTGTGGCTAATCGGAATGGTTATCGTGCTGGTGGCTGTGATTGGCAAGAAGGGAAGAGTTCCATCCAAGACAATTCTTGAAGCCAATTTCGAACAGACATTCTTGGAGGACGCACCCGACACGCCAACCGCGCGGTTAATGTTGAACCAGAAACAGACGCTGCGTGACGTAGTCGACGCCATCGATCGCGGAGCCAGCGACGATCGCGTAGTCGGGATGATCGCCAAAATCGGAGCCGCTCCGATGGGTATGGCGCAGACTCAGGAAATTCGCGATGCTGTCCAGAGATTTCGCGCGCACAATAAATTCGCAGTTGCTTACTCGGAAACTTTCGGCGAGTTTGGTCCCGGCAACGGCTCTTACTATCTGGCGACGGCATTCGACCACATCTACCTTCAGCCCTCCGGCGATGTAGGCCTCACCGGCATCATCATGGAATCGCCATTCGTCAAAGGGACGCTCTCGAAGCTGGGCATGACTTTTCATGGCGATCACCGTTACGAATACAAGAACGCGCTCAACTCCCTCACTGAGACGAAATACACCGCTCCACATAAAGAAGCGATGACCGCGATCATGAATTCATGGTTCAACCAGATGAAAGATGGCATCTGCCAGGCGCGTCAGATTGCGCCAGACAAATTCCAGGCGATCGTCGATGCTGGGCCTTACTTAGGCAAGGAAGCAGTAGCAGCGAAACTGGTCGACGCTGTCGCCTATCGCGACGAAGTCTACGGCGACGTAAAAAACAAGGCAGGCGACGGAGCCGAACTCCTCTACCTCGATAAATATTTAAGCCGTGCCGGGCGTCCCCACGACCATGGCAAGACCATCGCCCTCGTGTTCGGAGTCGGCGGCGTCACGCGTGGCCTGAGCGATTACGATCCTGTGCAAGGCAGCCAGACCATGGGCTCCGACACCGTGGCAGGTGCGATTCGAGCGGCTGCGGACGACAAGGACGTAAAAGCAATTTTGTTTCGAGTCGACAGTCCTGGCGGTTCCTATGTCGCCTCCGATACGATCTGGCGCGAGGTAGTGCGAGCGCGCCAGGCCGGTAAACCGGTCATCGTTTCCATGGGAAATCTTGCGGGATCGGGCGGATACTTTGTAGCCATGGCAGCCGACAAAATTGTAGCCGAGCCCGGAACCATCACCGCTTCGATCGGCGTGCTGGGCGGAAAGATGTTGACCAGCGGCCTCTGGGATAAAGTCGGACTCTCCTGGGACGAAGTTCACGATGGCGAAAACGCAACCATGTTCACCGGAACGCATGACTACACACCCGCCGAATGGGGACGATTCCAGGCCTGGCTCGATCGGGTGTATGTCGATTTCACCAGTAAAGTTGCCGATGGCCGCAGACTCCCAAAAGAAAAAGTGCTGGAGATTGCAAAGGGAAGAATCTGGTCTGGCCAGGACGCGAAAAACCTTGGCTTAGTCGATGAACTGGGCGGGTACGATACAGCGCTAAAACTGGCCAAGCAAGCCGCGAAAGTTCCCGAAGCTGACGACGTAAGAATCGTGGTCTTTCCACGTGCAAAGACTTTGCTCGAAAGCATCCTCGATCGCCGAGGGCCCGACAACAGCGACAAAGAAGCCATAGGTCAAACGCTGACAAAAGTGCTGCAAGTGGTGCAGCCGGTAGCCCGCCAGCTGGACGCAGCAGGAATCAAGAGCAAGAAGAATAACGAAGATCAGGATGAAGTGTTGCGGATGATGGAATTGGAGGTGGAAAAATAATCCTGCAGTGAGTAAAAACTCAAGCCTGATGGCTGATAGCTGAAGGCTGACGGCTAGCTACACCCCGAGCTTCTTTACTTCTTCGTTGTAGTACTTGCGATAGAGGATCGACCATTCCTCCGAGCCCTCAATGATCGTGCGCCGCTGGCTTTCAATTTTCTGCCGCGCAGCCTGATCGATGCGCGCTTCCTGCATGAGCAGCTCTTCGAGAATCTTGCGGACTTCGAGCCGGATGGTATTGCGGTCTTCGATGAATTCGACCTCATCCAGTTCAGCGACGGCGTCGGTGACTACGTGAGCGAGTTTGTTGACTTTGTCGCGGCTCAATCGCACAGCAGAAAGATCCTCCAACGCGTCTTCTGGTTACAACAGTTCTGGTTACAGCAGTTAAAGAACTAAAGAATTAAAGAACCAAAGAATTAAAGAACAGCCTTATATTTTTTCGTGAGCTCGCTCTTCACTTTGCGGAACATTTCCTGATAATTGGCGCCGCTCTTCTGCATTTCGTCGGAATAAGCCTCAAGAATCACGCGCACTTCATCGTTAATGCGATCTTCAAGAGCCAGTTCTTCGAGCAGAGCGGCATGCACCTTCTCGTTCAGAGCAGGCATCGCCTTGGTCTCAACGAGACCGCTAGCCACCAATTTTTTGGAAACTTCGCGGGCCAGATAGCCCACATATTCTTTGGAAAAGAGCATGATTGCAGCAGCTTTTTTATGAACAGAGAGTTTAACACAAGCAAGCCAGTCGTTGATCGTTAGTCGATTGTGTTCAACAACGACCGGCGACTAATGACCAATGACCGCTCTCGTCCACACTGGCGACCGGCCCGAGTAAGCCGTACAATAAAAGAACTCCATGTCTCCACATCCAGACGACTTGACGGGCATGAAAGACGATATGACGGCCTTCATTGAAGGGCTGGGCATGCGCCGTTTCTTTGGCTACGTCGAGTGCGAAGAGGTTCCCAGCGTGCTGTGGGACTCGGGACAGAATCCCGATAGCTGGAAAGATTTCGTGGAACTCGCCAAGTCCACCGGAGCGCCCTTCCTGACCATGCATTCCTGGGCGCTCGACCGCGAAGAGTTAGACCGCCTATCGCAGCAATTAGCCGACAGCGATTACAAAAGCGATGAAGACATGGAAGAGAGCCGCTGGCTGAAAACCTACATCGGCAAGACTGGCTTTGTCCAATTGGGATGGGCCTACCAGGGCTGCGTATTCGTCTACGAGGCCGGCACCGATTGGTACGCGCACTACCAACATCTGCGCGAACTGGCGGACGACGGCGGCGGATTCATGATCGACGAAACCGACCAGGACGAGGAGCGGTAAAGCAGGTCTCTGGTGTCAGGTCTTAGGAAATCTTGAGCCCGGTAGAGCGCGCGATTTTCCTGAGGCCTAACGCCTGACACCCAAGACCTACCAACGCCTACCTAAAGACCTGCCCCTCAATGCGATGGATTTCCAACCCGGTGAATTCTTCGAAAGCAAGAGCTCTCGAAACCGCACTCCATGATTCCAAACTGAACATTCCTGCTTCCGCTTTGCCTGTGCTCGCCGATCTTCTGATCGGTCGCGGAATCGATGAGCCAGAAACCGCCGAGCATTTTCTCTCGCCCGTACTGGCCGATCTTCACGATCCTCTGCGGATGCGCGGAATGAAAGCCGCTCTCGATCGAATGGAAGCGGCATTAGAGCGCAAAGAGAAAATTCTGATCTACGGCGACTATGACGTAGACGGCACGACCGCGATCGTCATTCTCAAAACGGCCATCGAGCTCTGCGGAGGAGCCGCCGACTTCCACGTGCCGCATCGCATCCGCGAAGGCTATGGCATGCGCGATGAAGTCATCGAGCGCGCCGCCGCCGATGGTGTGCGTCTGATCATCAGCGTCGATACCGGCATCCGAGCCTTCGCCGCCGCCGACACCGCGCGCCGCACCGGAGTCGACCTCATCGTCACCGATCACCACCTGCCCGGCGCGGACGGCGTCCCGCAAGCGCTGGCTGTCGTTAATCCCAATCAAGGTGGATGCGATTATCCCTGCAAATATTTGTGTGGCGCCGGCGTGGCCTTCAAACTGGCGCAGGGATTGATGCAGCGCCGCCTCGACACACGCTTCAATGGTAACGACCAGTCCCGCCTCCTGATGTCCTTTATGAAAGTCGTGGCCATTGCGACCATCGCCGATGCCGTCCCGCTACTGGGCGAAAATCGCGTCTTCGCGAAGCTCGGATTGCAAGGGCTCCGTCGTCCTGTAAATATCGGACTGAAAGCATTGCTCGAAGTCGCGAAACTCGGTGACGGTCGCGTACTCTCAGCCACTGAAGTCGCCTTTCGCATCGCGCCGCGTCTCAATGCCGCCGGACGCATGGATGTAGCCCGCGACGTGGTCGATCTCTTCAACGAAAAAAACATGGAGCAAGCGCGGCAGATCGCCGGACGCCTCGATCAGTTGAACGCCGAGCGTCAGGATGAAGAGCGCCGCATCATGGATGGCATTTTTCAAAAGCTGGAAGAAGATCCGGCGCTGCGCGAAGCATATTGCGTAGTAGTCGACGGCGAAGGCTGGCATCGCGGCGTGATCGGCATCACGGCCTCCCGCGTGGTGGAACGCCACGGCAGGCCAACGCTAATTATTTCCCGCGAAGGCGACGAAGCTCACGGCTCCGGACGATCGATTCATGCCTTTCATCTCCTGCAGGCCATCGAATCTTGCCCCGAATTATTCTCGCGCTATGGAGGACACGCGCACGCCGTCGGTTTTGCCATGCCCAGCGCCAATGTGGAGAAACTCCGGCAGCATCTCGATGGCTACGCTCGCGCCCACCTAACTCCGGCCGATTTCGAGCCGCAGTTAGAGTTCGATCGAGAACTGCCGGTCGGAGAAATTACGCCAGAACTTCACCAGGCTCTGCTTCTGCTGGAGCCCTTCGGAATGGAAAATCGCGAACCCATTTTCGCAGCGCGCGCAGTAAGGTTGATGACGCCTCCGCAGGCGTTGAAAGACAAACATGTTCGGCTGCGAATAGCGCCAGCCGTCAATCCCCAATCGTCATCATCATCACCATCCTGGCGCGACAACATAGCCTTCAAAGCGATGGGCTGGGGAATGAAAGAATCCTGCGACCGCTTGCAATTATTGGCTGGAGATCGCCTGGATATCGCGTACTCACTGGGCATGAACGATCACCCTGAATTCGGAGGCTTGGAGCTGACCTTGCGTGACGTGGTGCGCGCCCGCTAAGCATTGTGTGATTTGGCCCTGACAGATCGTCTTTTTTTCTTACTTTGACAAGAAGCCAATTCATCTTTATAGTCCCCGGTCATGAACGGAACTTTCTTCTGCAACAAGTGCGGAGCGCAGAATGCCGCCGGTGCTCAATTCTGTAGTCGTTGTGGAGCCCCAATGAGTCTGACGACTGCGCCTCCCCTTGGAACGCCAAACGCTCCGCAGTTTGGATCGCCCAGCACAACGCCGCCAAACATGACGGCTCCCTATTCGCCCTCAGCGCCTCTGTACTCGCCCGCGTCGGGAGTTCGCTACGCAGGCTTCTGGATCCGAGTAGTGGCCGCGATCATCGACACGATCCTTTTGCGCATCGTAGTCGCTCCCATTCACATCATCTTCGGCGGCCTCGGAATGGCAGGTATGATGGCCGGCCTTCCCCATCTCCCACTCGCTATTTTTGGCGGAGGCATCAGCCTCATCGTATTGTTCTTTGCTTCATGGCTATATGAGGCGTTTATGGAAAGTTCGTCCTACCAAGGGACGCTGGGCAAGATGATCTTCGGTCTGAAAGTTACAGACCTTTACGGCAATCGCATCTCCTTCGAGCGCGCAACTGGAAGGCACTTTGCGAAGATTCTTTCCGCGATGATCCTATGTATCGGTTACCTCATGGTCGCCTTCACAGAGCGCAAGCAGGGACTGCACGATCTGCTGGCTGGGACGCTTGTGCGGCGCACATAGCCTCATCAGCGTTAAATTAAACTGGCTGTGTTAGAAATCAACTTCAACATTTCATCGTTGCTGCGTTAACCTTCAGCCTGACCATAGAAGCCTGATCCACAGAAATCGGTGCATAAAAATGGAACCGAACCCGCTTCTGTTTCGCGATCTGACCTACATCTTCCTGGCCGCCGTATTTGGCGGTCTGGTGGCATGGCGCCTTCATCTGCCGCTGATTCTTGGCTTTATTGTGGGAGGCATTGTAGTGAGCCCCTACACCCCCGGTCCCCATTTGTCTCAGTTGCATACCTTCGAAGTATTTGCCGAAGTCGGCGTTGTACTGCTGATGTTTTCCATCGGAGTTGAATTCTCAATCCCCGATTTGATGCGTGTGAAATGGGTTGCCCTGATCGGCGCGCCCCTCGGGATTCTGGCCATGGTGGGCGTCGCGATCGCGACCGCAGAACTCCTAGGATGGAGCTTTACAGAGGCCATTGTCGTCGGTGCAACAGTCTCAGTCGCCAGCACCATGGTATTGGCGCGACTGCTCACCGATAGCGGAAGGCTGGCTACGACCTATGGCAACGTAATGATCGGAATCACTCTGGTCGAAGATCTCGCCGTCATCTGCATGACGGTGGTGCTTCCCATATTCGCCAGTTCCGGCGAAGGCCGCCTCCAGCGAGCCGCATGGACCCTGGGCAAGGCTTTGATCCTGCTCGTTCCGCTGGTTTTCCTGGCGATCAAGGTGATCCCGCGCCTGCTTCGGCGAGCCAAGTTGACGAATGATCCAGAACTCTTCCTGCTGGTTGGGATCGCAATTTGTCTCGGAACCGCCGCACTCGCGCAGACCGTCGGATTTTCGGTCGCGCTCGGCGCTTTCCTTGCCGGATTATCCATTAGTGGTTCGCGAGATCTTCACGATGCGCATACTCAGCTCGTGCCGCTCCGCGATGCATTCGTGGCGCTCTTCTTCGTTTCGCTCGGAACTTTGATCGACCCCAAAGTACTGTCCCAGAATCTGCCACTACTTGGCATGATGATTTTACTCATCGTGGTCGGCAAATTTCTCGTCTGGACGGCCATCGTGTGGCTGTTCCGTTATCCCATCTGGACCGCGATTGTCGTGGCCGCGGGACTGACGCAGATCGGCGAATTGTCCTTCGTCGTTGTGCAAGTCGCGCGCTCCTCGGGAATGGTGGCCGAGAGCGTCTTCAGCACCGTAATCGCCGCATCATTGATTTCAATATTGCTGAACGTTTTTATCGTGCGAGGCACCTTCCGATGGCTGGGCCACAAGTTTCCCGTCCCAGCTGCGCCCTCCCCATCCCACTAGCCCCAGCACTTCTCGTTGCCGCCTCCGAGTTACACTAACCTCTAATGGCCTCACCCGTATTCCGTCTGCGCCGATGGTTTGCTCTGGGCGCGATTCTGATGATTGCGATCGTCGCGGGGATGTATTTCTATGCGCGCTTAAGTCTCCGCAACGCTGTCCGTGCTGTGCCAGAAAAACTTGGCCTCAACATCCAGCAGACTGCCGACGGTTTTTCCATCTCCAAGTCAGTCGAAGGCCGCACACAATTCACCGTTAGCGCATCCAAGGCAGTTCAGTATAAAGAAGGTGGACACGCGCAGCTGCACAACGTCAAAATTGTTATCTACGGTAAGGATTCCGATCGCTTCGACCAGATCACGGGAGACAATTTCGACTTCGATCCTGCGTCTGGCAACGTGAGCGCCACGGGCACCGTCCTGATCGACCTCGAAGCTAATCCTGAGGGAATAAAACACTCGGACCAGACGCCGCCGGCACAGACGAAAAATCCAATCCATCTTGAAACCGACGGGCTCACCTTCAACAAAAATACCGGGGACGCCTCCGCCAGCGGAAAGGTGGTGTTTCAGACGCCTCAAGCCACAGGTTCAGCGGTGGGGATTAAATACGTGGCCAAGACAGGCACGATGGATCTGCTCTCGTCGGTCCTGATAAACGTCAATCGGCCGCACCCGGTGCATCTGAATGCAAGTCGCGGCGTAATTACAAAACAGCCTCATCAGGTCTTTCTCACCACGGTGCACGTGATCCGCGAGCAGCAGGAAATGCAGTCTGATCAAGCAACATTCTTCCTGCGCGAGGACAACACCGTCGACCACATCCTCGCCGAGGGCAATGTGGAGAGTGAGTTACATGGCCCGGCATCATCCAAATCCAACGCGAAGTCACAAATGTCGAACGCGACGCCCAGCCCTGAGACCCGCGAACGTTCAGACCGTGCTGAACTGTTTTTAACCGGCACACGTAATCTACTGACTCTTGCCATTCTCACCGGCAATGTCCAGATGGCCTCGCTCGGAGCCCAGCCCGCCGATGCCGCCGCCGGAAAAGCGACGCTCCATTTTGCCGGCGGCTCGACTGGTCAGCAAATATTGGAAACAGTTCACGCCGAAGAGGGCGTGCGTCTAACGCAGAAAAACAGCCAGAGCGGCGCGCGAGCGGCCGTGGCATCTTCGTCGACATCCTCGACTCAATTGCCTTCGCCAACGAAGGGAAGTTCACAAGACGCTGAGGTGACCGCCCCCGTCATGGACTTCGTCGTCAAAGACGGTCGCCTACTGGAGAACGCCGAGACCAGCGGACCGCCGCAGATTGTGATCACGCAGCCAGGAGCAAATCAGAAGACGGTCGTCACGGCGGCCAAATTTACGGCGAAGTTTACCGACAAAAATCGTCTGGCCACGCTGCATGGAGAACCGGACGCAAAAATCGTCAGCAGCCTGTTGGACCCGAGCAAGGTGGCCCCGGCCAAGCCCGGCGCGCCCACACAGACGGAGCCCGATCGAGTCTCGACCAGCCATATGCTCGACGTTGCCTTCCTGCCGCAGGGAGGTGTCTCATCGATTACGCAGACTGGCGATCTCGTCTACGTCGATGGTCCGCAAAAGGCATGGGCGCAGCGCGGAGAATACACCGCTACCGACCAAATGCTGGTGCTAAACGGTTCGCCTCGTGTAATCGACAACGGCATGACGACGACGGCCCAGACCATGCGCATGAACCGGGCCACTGGGGATGCCATGGCGGAGGGCAATGTCAAGACCACGTACTCCGAGCTGAAGCCGCAACCGAATGGCGCGCTGCTCGCCTCGTCCGACCCGATTCACGTCACCAGCCGCACCATGACGGCGCAACGGTCCGGCGCGATTGCCGTTTACGCCGGCGACGCCCGCCTGTGGCAAGACGCCAATGTAGTGGAGGCCCCCGTCCTGCAGTTCGATCGCGACCATCGTTCGCTAATTGCGCAGGGGGCCGCGCAAGGAGCGACCCAGAAAAGTCCCCCCCAACCGGTTTCAACCGTCCTCGTGCAAGTCGACAAAAGCGGCAAAGTGACTCCCGTGCACATCACATCAGCGCGTCTAAATTACGTCGATGCGGAAAGAAAAATCTTCCTGGATGGTGGCGTCACCGCGAAAGCGACCGACGCGACCATGACCAGCGAGCAGATGACAATATTTCTCCGGCCGCGTAATCAGTCCCAACCCCAAACGGCTGTGGCAACAGCCGGACAAATCGATCACATCATCGCCCAGAGCAACGTCGTCGTCACCGAACCGACAAGGCGAGCAACCGGCGACCTGCTGGTCTACACATCAGATGACGACAAGTTCGTCCTGACCGGCGGACCGCCTAGCATTTTTGATGCCGAACAGGGCAGAACCACTGGCGATTCGTTGACTTTCTACAGACACGATGATAGGGTGCTGGTTGAAAGCAAAGGAAAATTCCCGACCGTCACTCGGACACAAGTGGCACGATAAATGCATACGCTGTCCACCGACGAAATTGGTAAATCCTACCGTGGCCGACGCGTTGTTAACGGAGTAAGCCTCCAGGTTTTGCAGGGAGAGGTAGTTGGTCTTCTGGGTCCAAACGGTGCCGGAAAGACCACTTCTTTTTATTCCATCGTAGGTCTGGTTCCGCCCGACACCGGCAGAGTGATGTACGACGACGAAGATATCACCAGCGTTCCCATGTACTTACGGGCGCGGCAGTACGGTATCAGCTATCTTCCGCAGGAGGCTTCGGTCTTTCGCAAGCTGACCGTCGAAGAGAACATCCTTGCAGTGCTGGAAGTTCAGCCAATTTCCTGGCATGAGCGTCGCGAGAAGACGGAGAAGCTGATCGACCAGCTCGGCCTGGAGCATATCCGGCAGAATCGTGGGTATGCACTGTCAGGCGGGGAGCGCCGGCGCGTCGAAATCGCCCGCTCGCTGTGCATCAATCCAACTTTTATTTTGCTCGACGAGCCGTTTTCAGGGATTGATCCAATCGCTGTTCTGGATCTGCAGAAGATCATCTCCGATCTGCGAGCCAGCGGGATTGGAATCCTAATTACCGACCACAATGTCCGCGAGACATTGTCGGTTACCGATCGGGCCTACATCATTAACGAGGGCCGCATCTTCCGCTCCGGTACGCCGGAGGAGTTAGGCAGCGATCCGGAAGTAAGGCGAGTTTATTTGGGAGAAAGTTTCTCCCTGGTTTAAGTGGAGCGACGGGTGCCTCGCCCGTCCGGCAGAATGATAGCCGGAAGAGGACGCCCGACAAGCCACCACCACGACAACTAGCAACTGTAAGCTGCGAACTGGCACCTGATTCAGGTTACCAAGGCGTGGGCACATTGTCCTTTCGTGCCCACCCGTTCTACCTAGGTGCATGAGAAGCTAAATTTTCCACATCCCGACGCGCCAGACAATCAGGGCGCAACCGGGTAGGTGGGAAATATAAATTTTTGGGGAGAAAGAGTGCTTCTTCAGCACAAACTGAACGTCAAGTTATCCCAGCGTCAGATTCTGACGCCGGGCCTCGTGCAAATGGTCTCCGTGCTCGCGCTCAACAAGCTCGAGCTGAAAGACATGATCAATGCCGAGATGGTCGAGAACCCTGTCCTTGAAGAGCTGGAAGATGCCGTCCCCATGCTCGATGACGTCGGCCGCCAAGAAGAAGAACGCGACCGCATCGCCGCCAAAGCCACGTCGGAAGAGGCTCCCGCCGTCGCGGATGAGAAGAAGGATCCATTCGAGGAGATCGACTTCGGCTCGTTCTTCCAGGAATATCTCGATCCCGGCTATCGCAGCTCGGGAGAAATGGAAGAGATCGAGAAGCCGTCGTTCGAGAACTTCCTGTCGAAGCCGGGCAACCTGAGCGATCACCTGCTCTGGCAACTGGGCGCAATTTCCGTGCGGCCGTCAGTCCATCAAGCCGCTGAGCTGATTATTGGCAACCTGAACGAAGAGGGATACCTCATCGCCAGCGACGAAGAGTTGTTAGGAATCGCTCCAGTAGCGGCTCCCGAAGCCGACGTAGAAGCGGCCGCCAAAATCATAGGAGAAGCAGAGGCGCTAGGCCTCGCCGTCGCAGAACCCAACACCGAATCGAACTCGGACACGAACTCCGAAAGTTCCGACGTCGAGACTGCAAGTCTCGATGCTTCCGTTACCTCTTCCGATCAAGCGTCATATCTCGAATCGGATCTTGGACCAGATCTCGAGTCAGCTCTCGAACCAAATCTCGAACCAGATTTCGAACAGAAACCCGTCGTCTCGGGAGATGCCCCGTTTTCGCATTCACACGCCGAAGCTGCCGGGTCCGAGCCGTATCTCGACCGTGATATTACGCTCGACGTCGATCACGCAATTAACGATCACGCAATTAACGATCGCCCCATTAACGATGGCGAAGTCGAACTCCGCGAAGCCAAGTCAGACGTGCAAGCCGCTCAAACACCGCTATCGAGCGCGTCGAGCCATGCAACCACGGCTGCAGGAGCATCAGGTTCAACCGGAGCGGCCACAGCGCCAGCCCGCGTACCATCCGTAAATTTTAACGTTGCCGATCTGCACGAAGCGTTGGAAGTTGTGCGCCAGTTCGATCCCCAAGGTATCGCCTGTCGCGACCTGCGGGAGTGCCTGCTCTATCAGTTGCGTTACCACATCGAGCAGTTGCACCTGCACAGCAATGGCAATGCCAATACGGAGCCCATTGTCAGGGATGCGATCGCCGTAGTCGACCAGCATTTGCGCGCCGTGACGCTGAAGCAATTCAAGGAAATCGCGCGTGCCATGGGACGCCCTGTCGAGGCAGTGCAAGCCGCGCTTGAATATGTCCGCACTCTCGATCCCCGCCCCGGTCTGCGTTACAACAAAGTTCCAGCCCGTCTGATTGAGCCCGATGTTGCGTTCGTAAAACATGGCGACGAATGGCTGGTCATCATGAATGATGAAGACATGCCGCAATTGCGCTTGAACCCAGCCTACAAGCGCCTGCTGACCCGCGACGGCAACGACCGCGACACCCGCAATTACGTCAAAGATCGCTACAAGTCCGCCATCCAGCTCATCAAAAACATCGAACAGCGCAAGCAGACGATCACCAAAGTCTGCTATTCCATCGTGGCGCGCCAGGAAGATTTTCTCGAGCGCGGAATCGATCAGCTGAAGCCGATGATGATCAAGGAAGTCGCCGAAGAAATCGGCGTACATCCTTCCACCGTCAGCCGCGCGGTCGCCAACAAATACGTGCACACGCCACAGGGCGTATTCGAGTTGCGCTATTTCTTTTCCGAAAGTGTGCAGGGACCCGAGGGCGGCGGCACATCGCTTTTGATCCTGAAACGCCGCGTCAAGAAGCTGATCGAAGAGGAAGATCCCAGCCGTCCGCTCACCGACGAACAAATCACCCGTATTCTGCAATCCCAGGGCATTCAGGTAACCCGCCGTACCGTAGCAAAATATCGTGAGGACATGAAGATTCCCAGCACGCATCAAAGAAGAGTCAAAAAATAATTGCAGAGGTCCGAGGTCAGATTGAAGAGGTGAACCCAGTATTTGGCAGGGCTTTCACCTCTTCAATCTGACGTCGAACCTCTGACCTTGTCCCCGGAGGCTGCTGCATGAACGTGGAATATACCGCGCGCAAGTATGAAATCACTCCCACCATCCGCAAAGAAGTTGAAACTGGCCTCAATAAGATCCGCAAAATTCTAGGCGACCGATTCGAGACCAAAGTAACTCTCGCAGTCGAAAAGCGCCGTCACAAAGCCGAAATCACCATCGACCCGCCGAACGGCCCCATCGTAGGCATCGCTCAAACCACTGACATGATGTCGGCCGTCGGCGAAGCGCTCGACCATCTGCAAAAGCAGGCGCTCAAATACAAAACCAAGTGGCTGAGCAAGAAGCGTAAAGCGGTCAAGAAATTCGACGGCCAGTCGCTCGAAGAAAATATCGAGGCATCAATCGGACTAACCGAAAGCACCACCGTCTCCGTTCTAGTCCACAAATTTCCTTCCGTAGCGCGGACCACCGAAGTCCACCTGGTCCACGCCAAGGATTCAGTCGCGCTTCGTCCCATGACGTTGGAAGAAGCGATCAAAGAAGCCCACTTCCGAGACCGCGACGTCTTCGTATTCCGCGACCCCAAAGGCAGACTGCTGATTCTGCACCGCACAAGGGAAGGCAAAATGGAGTTGATCGAAGCGCCATAAGATAGGAAAGGTAAGATTGCAGAGGAAGATTGCGAAGGTTAGATTGCAAACGTAAGATCGCAGAAGTGAAACACTCAGTAGGCAGCGATTGCATTTCACCTCTGCAATCTGACCTCTAACCTCTGACCGTATTCACACTCCTCCCGTCGCTTCCTGCGCCCACTGCATAGCTTCCCACCACGTCTTGGCCACTTCCGCATCGGTCAGTTTTAGTTGTTTGGCGAGTGCGCTAGACTCGGCCCACTCCCCCGATTCCTGTGCCAGCATCAGTCGATACAAAGGTCGGAGATTGCTATCCTGCGCCAGCAGAGCCAACTTAGTCTCTCGCTCCACCGGCAACTGCTCGAGCAACACATCCATGCCAACCTCAAGAATGGCGTCCATGACCGAGAGCAGCCCCATCAGGAAAAGATCGCCATTCGACTGCACCCGATCGGAGAGCAACTCGCAAAAACGGGCTCGTGCCAATCCCATCAGCACCAGTTCACTGCATTTCTGCTCGGCCGCGCCCACGGCAACCACGAGACGAATCCAACGCCGCATCTCGCGTTCTCCCAGAACAGCAATGGCGTGTCGGATGGATTTGATTTCAAGCGCAAATCCAAAGACCGGAGAATTTAGATATCGCAGCAGGCGGTAAGAAATCGAGGTTTCCTGCTTAAGCATCGTCTCGAGTTCCCGCATGTCGATTTCTCGTCGCGAAACCATCTCTAGAAGCCGAATGTAGTGCAATTGGCTGGCGGGCACCTCGCGGCCGATCACCAGTTCGGGGCGGCAGAAAAAATATCCCTGAAAATAAGTGAAGCCCATCTCGTGAGCCCTATGAAACTCGTGCGGCGTTTCAAGTTTTTCAGCCAGCATCTTGCATTTTGGAGTTCCGAAGCGGCGCATCATCCCCGCCCGCTCTACCTCGCTCGTTGCCCGTATGTCCACTTTGATGATGTCGGCCAACTCAACCAGCGGTATGCGCGGATCGTTGGGCAAGAAATCATCGAGCGCGATCAGATAACCGGCTGTTTTCAGCCGCTTGCAGGCAGCAACCACGCGATCCTCAGGCTCAACTGTTTCCAGAATCTCGGCCACGGTCTGGCTCGGAGGCAGCAGCGTAATCAGGTCCTTGAACAAGGTCTCGCTGGTGCAGTTCACAAAGGCGCGGCGGTTATCGCAAAGCGTGCTCATACCGAAAAGCAATGAGCTATCCAGAGTGGAGCGCGCCGCCAGCTCCGGATCGGCGTTGAAATAGTCTTCGACACCATTGCGGAAAAGAATTTCGTATCCGAAGACGCTTTGTGCGCGGTCAAAAATGGGCTGGCGCGCCACAAAACGCTGCCCAGGCAGTGCAAGCGAGCGTTCGGAAGAGACTTTATCTGTTTTGTTCTTGGCGGGTGCGGGTTCCACTCTTTGTCTATCGGCGCCGCGTTTGCGGAACTTCACCCCAAAAACGAAGCCATTGTCAGCTGACGAGATCATCACGATTCGGCCCCGGTGCGACAAGACATTCATCCGAATTTGCCATGACGCTTGTCTGGAAGGAAGTCCCGGTCAACCTCGGTAATGCCCGAATGTGGAAAACTAAAGGCACTCCCCCCTTGCGCTGTCGGCGGTTTCATGAGTAACATCAAGATGTTCCCAATGGCCATGCTTCCAGGCTGGCCGTTCGCGCCAAACAAAACTCCAGGCGCCTAGATACTTGAACGATACTTTGAACGATACTTTGTACAACGATTGAACATCTATAGTTTGAATATCGTTCTCAGATCACATCCAGCCGATGTGGAGTTTGGTCTGCCGGTAGTCGGATTGCCGTGAGCCATGCGCGTTCAGTCACGCACTGAGCCACACTTTTAAGTTGTTGACTAACGTGTCGACCGCAAGGGAAGACGAAACAACTTGGCCTGTGATCCGGACCAGGAGTATTAACGTCGGGGATTAACTTCAAAGTTTAACAAGAGAAAAAATATGAATGCAGGACCCGGACATTCCTCCGCAGGCGGAGGAAGACACAAACGGCGCCGTGGAAGGCGTCCACCGAAGCGCGGCGCGGGTGGCCCGATGGGCCGCCAACGTCAGGAGCAGCAAGGCATCTTCACCGCTCCCATGGATCATAGCTACCGCGCCAATATGGGCGACAACGGCAACGGAAGCAGAGGGCCGCGACGCCCTGGTTTTTCCGCCTCCTACCCGGTGGTCGATCCCGAGCCGCTGCCCGCTCCACGAGAAGACGCGGCTTCGCGCGTGTTCGCCTTTGTCGAAGACCTGTTCTTCCTGAGCAAGATTCAGGAAACCGGCCGCAAGATGAATGTAAAGGTGGAGTTCGTGAAGAACGAGAAGGAACTCGCCGAACGTATGAAGAGCAACGGCGTAGAAAAGCCTTCCCTCATCATCTTCGACTTGAACAACGCCAACGCCAAGCCTTTGACGCTCATCCCAAAATTAAAAAGTAAGCTGAAAAAGGAAACGTCGATCATCGGCTTCCTCTCGCATGTGCAAGGCGACTTGAAGCAGAAGGCGCACGAAGCAGGCTGTGACATGGTATTGCCGCGCTCGGCATTTTCGCAGAATCTGCCGCAGTTGCTGCGTCGCCATGGCGCCGCCATCGAGGTCGACTCGGGAGCAGCCGACTAGCGACTGACGCTCATTCTCGTTTCATTTCAGGGTGTCGTTTCAGCGCTACCGTATCTCGTCAGAATCCAATGCTCCTTTAGGAAACCGATTGAGTGCCTTGTGAACCCCTGTGTCCTCGTCGTGTCCTCTGTGGTTCAAGCTTTCCTTCGACCCTTAATCAGAGTTTCCGTAGGAATGCGGGATCAAGTAGCCGTCGACGAACCATCCAGCGAAGTGCCATCGGAGTGCGAGCTAGTGGAGCCTGATACAATTTCGCCGTGTTCTCTCACAAAATTCTGATCATGATGGCGGCCGTGGCCGTCCTCGCATCCGCCCAGCAACCTCCCGCAAATGCCCCGCAGACGCCTCCGGTAAAAGTTCACGTCCTCAATGTGTGTGCACCTTCGGCCGCCGAACAAAAAGAACTATCATCGGCGCTGGCCAAGGTGCCGGAGAAGCCGGCATTCAGCAAAGATTACGAAGTAGCTCGTGGGCATTCCACACTCGACCCGAGCACTCCAATTCCTGGTATGCAATCCATGCCCCCCGGGACGGTCTCCGCAGCGGATTGGGTGAGAGTTCGGCGCGAGTTCCCCGATGCTGCCCTGTTCAGCAACGTCCAATATTCCTTCAGTGTCGATTCCGCGAATATGGTGGAGACGCTCGTCCTGCGCGTGCGCGATCAAAAAGATCTGCTGGAAGTTGCGATCGAAGATAGTGCTTCTGCGGTGACATCGGCGGCCGCCATGCTATCCACCACCACGCCGGTTACGCGCGTCAAACTGGAGCGCTTCGGAAAATCATCAGTGGTACTGGCACGCTGTTCAGGAGAAGGTTCGGGACAAGACGGAGCTCCGCCTCCAACGAGAGATCAGACCGTGTACGAACCGATCTTCCGCGCCGCCGCTTCGATCATGGAGCGTTATCGCGACGCTCTCGGAGCCCGCAAAATGGTGCCCGAGGAACTGGCTCGCCTGGGCGTAGGATCGGCGGCTAAAACGGGTGTCAAGAAGAAGCCGTAATAGCTAACGGAGAGACGGGCGTCCTCGCCCGTCCAATACGAACTCGAGAGTAACGTTGCGGGCAGTCTGCCGGGCCGAAAAACTCCGGCTTCGTATCAGGGTATCGCTTTAGCGATACCATAAGTTTGCAGGATCAGACGCCCCGTTAGGGGCTGTCTAATTGTCATGGGATGTGGCCCAGTCGCGGTCTGAAGCGAAATCTGTTTTTCAGAATCTATCTACTAGCACTGTTTAAATTCTATGGATATCCGCAATGTAGTAATCATGGGCTCCGGATGCGCCGGCCACACCGCTGCCCTCTACTCCGCTCGCGCCAACCTCAAACCCCTCGTCATCGAAGGTCATGAGCCGGGCGGCCAATTGTCCATGACAACCTTGGTCGAAAATTTCCCCGGCTTCCCCGATGGCATCCAGGGACCGGAACTGATCGAGAACATGCGCAAGCAAGCCAAGCGCTTCGGCGCCGACTATCGCATCGGACACTTGGTCAAGGCTGACTTGAGCAAGCATCCATTCGAGCTCACCCTCGGCAAAGAAACCATTCACACGCGCACCCTAATCATCGCCAGCGGAGCCTCTGCCCGCTGGCTAGGCCTGCCGAACGAGCACGCGCTCATAGGGCACGGCGTTTCGTCCTGCGCCACCTGCGATGGCTTCTTTTTCTCAGGCAAGGAAATCGCCGTTATCGGCGGCGGCGACTCCGCCATGGAAGAAGCAACATTTCTGACGCGCTTCGCCAGCAAAGTGACCCTCATCCACCGTCGCGATACTTTTCGCGCGTCGAAAATCATGCTCGATCGCGCCCGTGCGAATCCCAAAGTCGCGTTCCTCAACGACACCGTCGTGGAGGATGTTCTAGACGTCAGCAAGAAAGAAGTCACCGCGCTGCGTCTGCGAAATCTAAAGACCGGCGAGACTTGGGAGTTCCCCACCAGCGCCATGTTTCTAGGCATAGGCCACATCCCGAACGCCAAGATTTTCGAGGGCCAATTAGAAACCGACGCGGACGGCTATCTGGTCACGCACAAGAATGTCTTTACCAAAATACCCGGCGTCTTCGCCTGCGGAGACGTGCAGGACCGCCGCTACCGCCAGGCCATCACCGCCGCCGGCTCTGGCTGCATGGCTGCGCTGGAAGTAGAAAAGCATCTGGAAGACGAGGGGTTATGAGGTTCAGTTGAGGGCGTGCGCCGCGCCGGTCTTCCCCGAGGAACGCCTGGGGGTTGCCGGTATGCTGGACTACTCTTGATTCGACCGAAACGTGTACGTTCTAATTCGGATGCTTCGCCAAAACCCGCTTTCGGACGGCGAGCGGCAGCGTCTCACACGCAGTGCGAAGAACCAATCGCGGAGCTTCTTTACGTATCTTCATTAGATACGGCACCGTGCGCTTGGGATCGGCTTTGGCGGTCTCACGCAATAGCCAGCCGAGTCCTTTTTGGACCATATCGTCATCATCGTCTAGCAATTGATTCGACAGGCGGACAATTTGTGCGAAGAACTGGAGCCGGCGTGTTCCGCGGATCAGGGCCACACAGGCGGCGCGTCTTCGCCACCGGTTCGGTGATTTTGCCCAGCGGCACACCTCGCTGCTGCGCTTTGGCTTGGCGGCGACCATGGGTGCAATCAGGTCGTGGACCAGGGCATCATGATCGGCCCAACTTGACACCCGGTCGAGCCATGAATCGAAGAGACGGAATTCATCGTCGCCAAAATTCTTGGTTTGTTTTTCGAGCAGGAAAACGGCCAGCACCTTTTCTTCGAGATTTTTGCCGGAGAAAAGTTTGTCAGCTACCTCTTTCAAGAAATCAATGCTGTGGTCGCGGGTTATTTCACGCACAAATTGCGATGCAGCTTTCCTCAAGGCGGCCGTGTACCACCCGTGCGATTTGATTTCTTCCTTGAAGAACCACTGCACGCCCTCCGCGTGTTCGGTCGATCCGCCGTCTTTTAGTATGCGGCGGATCTCATCCGCGACAGCATTCGGTGTGATTGTTCGCGGAGGCATAACCTCTCATTTCGCCGGAATTTGTCCACTCGTTCTTAGCGTCTTGTCATAAATCCAAAGCAACGCCGCAGTGCCCACGCCCACGCCGGTCACCGCCCACCAAATCCGCTCCGGTTGATGTGTCACCTCACCAAAATGGTGGATCAGCATGCCGCCAAACTTACCAGCGATCAGCGAGCCGATTCCGATAGGCAGAAATGCGAAGCCCATATAGGTGCCCTGCTGTCCCGGAGGCGCAAGCCGCGAAACATATTCGTAATACCGTGGAGACTGAATGATCTCGCCCAAAGCTACTGTCATCAGGGCCACGACCGCGGTCCAGACGTGTGGGTGCCATGCCAAAATAAGCCACGCCAGGGCTGTAATCAGCGTTCCGAGCGTGATCGCCGGGAGGGGTGAAATTCGTCGCGTCAGAGCATTGACCGCAACCGTCAGCGTGATCACAATCAGCGGATCAGCAATCAGGATCAGTTCCGTGTTCGCCGAAGCGTTTACGTAGTCATGGATATAGACAGGGAGAATGAGGTACTGCTGCCAGAACACAATCCAGTAGCCTGAAAAAATCAGCAGGAATAGAACGAACCGCCAGTTACCAAGCACGGTCAAAAAGTTGCGTCCCACTTGCGCGAGTGAAGCGGTCGCTTGCCCGTCTGTTCTCCGCGGTTCACGGAAAAAGATTAGAACGGCAATAAACATCAGGAAGACGCTCAGCGCTGCGAGACGAAAAACATTCTCGACTCGCATCCGCGAATGCACCCAGCCCGCAAGAAACGGTCCCATGAAACTACCAATATTCACCAGCGTGTAGTAGATGGAATATCCGATCGACCGCACATTCTCCTTCGAGCAGCGCGCCGTCGTACCCACCACGCTCGGTTTGACCATCGCCACGCCTAAGGCGGGCAGAAACAACACCACGCCGACCAATAGTCCAAGCGGAACGACCGAACGCACCGGTTCCAGCCACGGAGCAGCGATAGAGCCGACCAGAAAGTAAGAGCAGCTCAAAATAAAGTAAGCTAGCGAAAGCGCCCGTCGGAAGCCGATGCGATCCGCGACCGCGCCTCCAAATATCGCCATCACCCAGACGCCTGCGCCGAAAAATCCACCCAGACTCGACGCCTGAGCGACAGGGAACCCCAGCGCCTCATGCAGGTAACGCACCAGAACGGCAAAAACTGCATAGTAGGAAAGACGCTCAAAAATCTCGCTGATGTTAGCGACCCAGAAAGGCCGTTCAAATCCGGTGCGGATTTCCTCAAAGCGTTGGGAAAAGGTCAAAAATCTCTCCTGCGGGGCAAGTGTGGCGCGGGCGCCCTCGCCCGCGATCATCCATCACCAAAATCAACAGCCAAGGCGGTCAAGCACTTCCTGCGCCGACATCCCCGCCACGCAAATCACTTTATTCCGGCTGCCATGGCCGGCTGCAATAGTAACGGACGAACGCGATACCTCCAAAAGTTTTGCAAAGAAATTGATGCAAGCCTGATTGGCCTTGCCATCCACAGGAGGCGCCGTGAGAGAAACTTTCAGCGCGTCGCCAACTTTGCCAGTGATGGCATCCTTCTTAGCCCGCGGATGGACTTTGACCGCGAAGGTTGCGCCGCCGATCGAGTTTTGAATTGCTGCCATCGAAAAGCTTTACCACAGAGGACACGGAGGTACCAGAGAGGAACACAGGGGAATTCGATCACATCTTTGGTGTATTTTTCTCCGTGTTTCTCTGTGCACCCTGTGGTTAAGCCTTTGCTCTTTCCCCAAAAATCGCCGTCCCCACCCGCACACAAGTCGATCCCTCCTCAATCGCAACTTCAAAATCATGTGACATGCCCATGGAAAGCACCGCCATGTTGATTTGAGGTAAGTCACGCGCGGCAATGCCATCGCGAATCTGACGCAGTTGGCGAAAGTAAGCGCGCGAGCCTTTAGGATCTTCCGTATAAGGCGGGACCGTCATCAATCCCCGTATCGTCAGATTCCCCCACCGTGGTGCGCCTTGAAGAAGCAGCTCCAGCTCATCCGAACCGAGCGCGACTCCACCCTTCGCGCTCTCTCCCCCAACATTGATCTCAATCAGCACCGGCAATGTTTTGCCAGCGCCCGCAGCCATCGAATTCAGTTTCTCGGCCATCCGCACCGAGTCAACGGAATCCACCGCATCAAACAACTCGACTGCCTTCGCAGCTTTGTTCGTCTGGAGATGTCCAATCAAGTGCCATTCGGAGTCGCTCAGATCACGCAGAGCCGTCGCCTTCCCAGAAAATTCCTGCACCCGATTTTCACCGAAGACACGCAGCCCGGCGGTATAAGCCTCGCGGATACTCTCAACCGGAAAAGTCTTGCTAACTCCCATCAGCGTAACTTCATCTGGATTGCGCCCAACCCGACGTGCAGCCGCTGCGATCCGCTCTCGCACCAGCACAATATTTTCCGCGATCGACATACGAGAAAAAAAGCTAGAAAGACCGAGCAAGACACAAAGACAAGATCGTGTGGGGACGGGCGACTCGCCCGTCCAAACCCTTAAGCGAATTCTGCGTCGTGATACTTACATCATCCCAACCGGCGGCGCTGGCTCATTCGGATCGCCCCCACTTGAAAGCGGAATCAGAATCATCAGCGCAGCCAGACCTGCCATCACCACGAGCCCCACCAGATAAGAAGGATGAGCAAATATCTGAGGTATCGTCCAATTGCGGGCCTTGGCAACCGCCACGATGCCCGCCCAAACCAGGCCCAGCAACGATTCTCCGACGATCAGCCCCGAAGCGGTGAGAACTCCAGCATTCTCCGAGCGCGCCATTTGCGCGGGATTGAAACCGCGCCGCTTAGCCAGCCAGTCTCCCAGAGCGCGAAAAACTCCGCCGAGAAAAATCGCAAACGTAGTCTCAAAAGGCAGATACATCCCCACCGCCACCAGCATCGGACTGCGCACCTGCATCATGATCATGGCAATTCCCATGAACACGCCGACAACCACCAAAGGCCAGGGCATATCGCCGCCCACAACTCCAACCGCCAGCGTGGCCATCAGCCCCGCCTGCGGAGCCGAAAGTTCGCGGCTGCCAAATCCAAATGACTTATTCAACAGTGCAACGGGAAAATACATCACCAGACTCGCCACCACCACCGCAATCAATTCTGCTATCTGAATCTTGCGTGGAGTACCGCCGAGAATGTAGCCGACTTTGAAATCCTGCAGCAATTCGCCAGCGACAGCCGAAGACACGCAAACTACCGCTGCCACGCTCAACACGGCGAGCACGCCCGATCCTCCAGAAACTCCCAGCGAAACCATGAGCAACGCCGCGATCAGCAGCGTCGAAAGCGTCAGCCCTGAAATTGGATTATTAGAAGAACCAATCATTCCGACCAGGCTTCCAGAAATTGTGGCGAAGAAAAATCCCACCACCAGCAACACCACCGCCGCGATAATTGCCGGCCAGAATAGACCAGTGAGCCGCACGTAAAGTATGCACATGAACCCGAACGTAATCGCGATCAAGCCAAATACAGCCTTCGAGCTCATATATTGCTCGGTGCGCGAAAGTTGAGCCCGCTGGTCAGCCGTCTGCCGCAAATCGCTCAGAGCTTTACCAAACCCCGCTATCAGACTGTTGCCCATCTTGAATAGCGTGTAAGCCGCTCCTACCAGCATTCCGCCAACGGCGATCGGACGCACAATAAATTTCCATACCGAAATCGCCATCGTCGTCCAATCATCGGGCGTATCGGCCGGAAGATAGTGCTTGATTTGCGGACCAAGGAAATAAATCAGCATCGGGACCATCAGTCCCCACGCCAGCACGCCGCCCGCGAACTGAATCGAAGCGAGCCGCAGTCCGATGATGTAACCGACGCCCAAATAAGCAGGACTCACGCTAGGCGCGGCAAAAGTGCTAGTGCCCCCTGCCGCCACGATGTTCTTACTTCCGGCCAAGCCCAGTCGCACCTGGCTGCGTCCCAGACTTCCCACCGAAAAATAAAAATCTTTACCAGCAGCGAAAAGTCCAAAGCTTCCGAGGATATACACCAGTCCGCCGACGCCTATATTCCAGAAAAGATATTTCGCAGCTTGCGCGCCGCGCTGCCCTGCCTTGTGAATCTCCGACGCCGCCACCGACTCAGGAAACGGCAGCTCAGGATCCTCCACCATCACGCGTCGCACTAAAGAAATAAAGAGGACGCCCAGAATGCTTCCCACCATGATCAACGCTGTCGACTTCCAATAGGAGTCGAACGACCAGAAGTTCGGCCAGACTCCGGCCAGCACAAACGCCGGCAGAGTAAAGATCGCGCCCGCCGCAATGCCCTCGCCGATCGACCCTGCGGTTCGAGCAATGTTTTCTTCCAGCAGCGATCCCTTCCACGCTCGTAACACAGCCATGGCAATAACGGCTGCCGGGTAAGTCGCCGCAATGGTGATACCTGCGCGCAATCCGAGATAAGCATTCGCCGCGCCCAGAACCACTGTCAGAATCAAACCAAGAAACATGGCCCGGAAGGTGAACTCCTTCATTTGCATGGTTTCCGGGACGTAGGGGCGATGCTTGCGTACTGTTCCAGGGGCATCGCCCGCAGGAGAGCTCATAGGGTCCTCATGATTACAAAGAATTTATTTCCGATTAATAGTAACCGCGACGGCGCACCTTATCATGCCGAAAGGCGGCATTACAAGTGTTGCGTTTCTCCCTGCGTCCCGCGAAAGGCCAGTTCAAAGGTCAATCCGGCAAGTTCTTGTTTCTTATCAAAATTGCCTAACAAGAAATGCCTATCTGCAACTTTACTTCGTAAAAAGGGTTAGAATACTCCTGTCCAGGAGGTATTCCGTGTTTTCAGCTTCCAGGCCCTCTTGGAGCCGGTTTTTCGAGGAATTCCATTGCCGGGAATGTGGCTTTCAAGCAGCCTATCGATCCCGACCTCGAAGTTTTTTTGAAAAACACGTGCTTCCATTATTGTTGTTACAAACGGTCCGCTGTGAACGTTGCTATCGCAGAGGATATGTCTTCCGTACCATCCCTACGCTCGAACGTTTTCAGCCCGTGCGCAAGCAGTCGCAGAGCGAAGCGGCCAGTGCTTCGAAGTCAGATACCCGCGTTGCGTAGCATGTGCGCCCGCGGCTATACTCACTGTGTATAGCTCGACGAGAAGCGTCACCGGTTCGTCGGGTGTGGGAGGCCGTCTTCAGCAGTACTGGCTTTCGAATACGGGCGACTGCCCAGGGCCAAGCGGCGAATCATGGTTTGGCCAAGCCTGAGTTTACAGATCATGGCTTGGCTGGACATGGGTTTGCCGTCTTTGCCGAGCGCATTGCTGCGAATTTATTCTTCACTTTCTTTCCCGCCGATTGCCGTATCTGTGCTTCCCCCCTGCTAAGAGTTTCCCGGCTTCCCGTTTGTAACCACTGTCTGTTCGCGCTGCGTCCACTGCAAGGATCACACTGCTCCGTTTGCGGGGAAGGCCTGCATTTCGCAACCTACGCAGCCCACCTCGATGGGGGCAAGGCGGATGGCACAGAAGCAGAGACGCGATGCCCTCTCTGCCAGCGCGTGGACCCTCCGTTCGAGCGAGCGGTTGCCTATGGCAGTTACGATGGGCAGTTACGCGACCTTATTCACCTCTTAAAATTCCAGCAGGTTCGTCCGTCGTCGTCCGTTTTGGGGCGCATGCTGGCAAAAACAATCTCCAGGCTGGAACCAGCAATGCCCGTTGGGACGATCGCAGTGATCGCCGTTCCCTTGCATAAACGCAAGCAAGCGCAGCGCGGATTCAACCAAGCGGAGGTCATCGCGCGGGCTGCGCTGAAGGACTTGTCGCGCCCGAAGAGATTTGAATTGTGCACAGGAGTCCTACTGCGCCGCCGCGAAACCGGAAGCCAGATCGGCCTCACCCGTCATCAACGCCGCGAGAACATGCGAGGCGCGTTTTCCATAGGTGACCCAACGCGAATATTGAAACGCGACATCTTATTGATCGATGATGTCTATACCACGGGCACAACAGCCTCCGAATGCGCTCGTGTTCTTCTCCGCGCAGGAGCAGCGCGGGTGTGGGTGGCGACCGTGGCGCGCACATTGAAGTTGAATATTTCCGACGGCATCGTCATGCCGGAGGATCTGTCGGAAGAAGGAAGCGAAGATCGCTTGGACTTGGCAGCTAATATTTGAGAGATAGAATTAAGAAATAGAATTAAACAAGTACGCTTAAGAATTATGTCGTTGCGATTGCACAATTTCGGCGGCAGCATGCGGTCCCACCTTCCCGCGGCGATGCTCGCCTCCGGCATTCACCAGGAGAACGACGGTCATGCCCTGCATCAACCGGTGCTGGTATTGAACGCCTCCTATGAGCCGATCAACGTATGTGCCGCTCGCCGCGCCATCGTGCTCGTGCTGAAGGGCGTAGCCATGACCGAAGAAGAAAATGGACATTTTCTCCACGCCGCCCGTGTCGCGATGCGTGTGCCCTCGGTCATTCGTTTGCTGGAGTACCGCCGCATCCCGCATCAGTCGCGCGCGCTGTCACGAAAAAACATCCTGCTGCGCGACCGCAACACCTGCCAATATTGCAGCACCGCGCTGCCCTCTGGCGAACTCACCCTCGATCACGTTATCCCACGCTCGCGCGGCGGCCTCTCCACCTGGGAGAACCTGGTCGCCTGCTGTCATTCCTGCAATCGCCGCAAAGGCAACCAGCTTCCACACGAAGCCAACATGAAGCCTTCGCGTGAACCGCGCTCCTTTAATCTCCACACCAGTCGCCACATCATGCGCCTGATGGGCCACTCCGACGATAAGTGGAGAAAATATTTGTTCTATTGAGTTGTCATCCTGAGCGAAGCGAAGGATCTCATCCACTCCCGCTCTCAGGGCGAGCATGCGATCACTTTGACTGCGCTCAGCACGAAAAGCCTAATCCCTATTTACTTTTGAAAAATCAGCGCCGAAAAGTGCACCAGATTATCCCGCCAAACCTGCCAATCATGCATCCCGGGAGTTTCAACCGCTGTCACCGGAACATCCCTGCTCTTAAGCAGCGCAACCAGCTGGCGATTCGTGGTGATGAGATGATCTTCAGTCCCGCAAGCAATCCACAGTAACCGCAGAGCAGTGCTCTTGTTCTTCAGCGACGCAAATTGCGACTCTTTATCAAGCCGTTGCACATCCAGACGTTCCACCGTCGGCGCAGAGCTGAATCCTCCCACCCAGCCGAATAGATCGAGATGGGTCAATCCAATGGTCAAGCTTTCCATTCCTCCCATGGAGAGGCCCGCAATAGCCCGGTCATTCCTTTTCTTAGAAACGTGGTACTCGGACTCCACCTGCGGCAATACTTCGGTCAGCAGCGCCTGACTAAAAAGATTTATATTCCGCTCAATTGCGGCGTTATCGTCCCAACCGCTGTGCCCGTTAAGCACAAACTTCATATCGCCATACCCAAGTGGCATCACCACCACCATCGGCTTCACTTTGCCTTCCGCAATCAGGTTGTCGAAAATAAAATTCGCTCGTCCAACCGCCGTCCAGCCGTTGGCCAGGTCACTCCACCCATGCAGCAAATACAGAGTCGGATACACTTTTTTCCGATCGTAATCGGGAGGCGTGTAAACGTAATACTCGCTCCGCCCATCCACCAGACCACTCACCACCTTCGATGTATAGAAATGGTGATGCACTACGCCATGAGGCACGTCGTGCGCCTCCCATAACTGAGGGCCGCTGCCCCGCACATTTACTTCGTTTTCGAGCGAGACCAGATTCGGTATGACGGTCTGATTCTTAGGATCGAGTCGCGGCTGACCATCGACTTCAAATCCATATCCATAAATTTCGGGCGCAAGCGGAGGCGTGACCAAGCTCCATATTCCGTCGCTGTCTTTTTCCATGGCCAATGGCTCGGCCATACCGTCAAGATGAAGCAGAACTTTGCCAGCCGCAGCATCTTTGTACCGGAACGTGACACTTCCGTCAGGATGCACTTCATGGGATTGAAAAGAAGCCATCTCCTGTCCAAGCGCCGATGGGGACAATAAGAGTGGCACGATCACCGCAAACATGATCAGAAAAAACGAGGTCACAGCAAGAGGAATGTTTGCCATTGTCATCCTGAGGGAAGCGAAGGACCTCATGGACCATGGCTGTGTTTTTCTTGTAGACGGCGCATGTCGGGATTTCATGCCGCCAAGTCTAGCGATTTAGCCGCACCACCGCCACTACAACTAAAATTTAAATTGTCATCCGGACCCTGAGCGCAGCCGAAGGGGAAGCACCTCATGCTCCACTCATCCGACCGGTGCAAATGAACGCAAATGAGTGGAGCACTTTGCGATCTAGTGATGATCGCCATGGCTGTGGCGCCAGTTCCAATACTCTTTCTGTTCTCCAGGAGGCAACTTGCGAAAATCGCGATTGGGATCGCGATGGTATTCGCGCGCCCACTGGTTGTAATAAACGACTTCGTCGTGGTTCCAGACGTGGTAGTCGCTGTAGTAGGGATCATAGACCCTGTAATAATGGTGTGCGCAAGCCGTGCCCAATGCAGTAGACGCCAACGCGGCGCCCAGAATGAGTGAACTCGCAAAACGAGACTTTCTGTCCATCGGTGGAATAGCCCTCCTCGGCGATATCGATACGGGTACCGACCTCTTATTCAGTAACTAAGTTTAGTAACCCGGAATATCCCCGATGGTTGCTAAGAATCTTGAAACTCGTCCTTATTGTGGTTTCGGTGAGTCGGGCGGCTTCTGATCGGGTGGCGGCTGATCTCCCGGTTTCTGCGGTTCCTTCTGCACTTCCTGGCCGTCGTAGGTGATCCTCGATTTAGATCCAAAACGTTTGTAGTTCGTATATTTGATGATCTCGCGAATTTTGATGCCACCCGTGGAAAACTCTAGCGTGTCCTCGGCCCGTGTATAGGTAGGGAACCAGTACTGGCCGTCGATCTGTTCGCGCCAGGTGGTGAATTTTGGGAACAGGTTTTCATTGCCCTTCTTCTTCTTGATGTCGGGCACGGTCTTGCCGTAAGTCTCTACAATCTGAAAGTCATGGTCGTCGACCCAAATTCTTCCCTGGAAATAACGCTTCTTGCCGACAATCTGCTTCGGGGCAACATCAAAAACGTAGGTACTTAGTTCATCTTGTTTTTGCTGCCCGACGTAGAGAACGTCGTACTCTCCAATTTCATCCGAGGTCAGCACAAACGGCAGACGGTTCTCGATGTCGTCGAGATCCTCCTCAGTCATCTGGATGCGTTGCAGCGTGGGTTGCGGTGCGAAAACCACATTCTTAACCTTGTGTCCCTTGTCGTCAAAAGTCACGTCGAACACCTGCTGATAAGTGCCATCCGGCGTGTCGCCGTCGAGCGTCATCACCTTGACGTCTTGCCGGTATGTGTACTGGTCCCGCGCCTCTTTAAAAGCTTTCTCTTTGACGGAAAAGCGCTTGATAATCTCGTCAACCGTAATCCCCTTAGGCTCGGATTTATCCATCGGCCCTTCCTGCGCGCGTGCCGCCTGAGGAATCACAGTCCCAATGACGAGCGATACGGCAAGCAGCGTGGCAAGACAAAGAAGCAAAGAAGGGAAGGGAAGCGGGCGCACAGATCTGGACTGGGATCTCATAAACCCTATTCTAACGAAAAGGGAGCACGGAAAAATTAACGGCAGCCTCCACCCCCAGAGCCGCCGTGCAAACAGCTCTTCGGAGGGGGGTGGAAGACTGCAGTTCTGCCTGTCTAATTCGATGCGCGAGGTACCGAAACGTTTGCAGACTTTACTTTTCTTTACTTTCCAGAAAATTGCATAGTGGAGCGACGGGCGTCCCCCCGTTCCTTGATGCTGTTGAGGATGCAGTCGCAACATCACTGCGACTTTCGCATCGCCCTGCTCAGCACCTGCTCCACTAATCCCGGAAATAATTGATAAAGCTTGATAGCCGGAATCATGGTCCACGGAACAACCACCTCGCGCCTGTTCGCGCGATATCCGCGATACGTAGCCCGCGCTACCCGCTCCGCCGTGATGCCCCGCGCCGCGGGAGCCCGCACCGCGCCCTTACGATCCGCCACCAGATGCGCCGTAAAATCAGTATTGATGTATCCCGGACAAACCGTCAGCACATTGATATTGTCCCGCTTCAATTCCATCCGCGCCCCTTTGCTGATCGCATTCATAGCAAACTTGCTCGCCGAATAAATTGCCATATACGGCACCGGAATATGTCCGGCAACGCTGGAAATATTAATAATGCTGCCGCCGCCATTCTTACGCATGACAGGGACCACCGCCTGCATGCACGCGATAGTGCCGAAAAAATTGGTCTCAAACAATTCCCGCAACGCCGAAGTTTCCATCTCGGCCACCGAGTCGCGGATGCCGACGCCCGCATTATTAACCCAGACATCCACGCGATGAAAGTTTTGCACCGTGAGCGCAAGCGCGCGGTCAATCTCATCGCGCTTGCAAACATCACAAGCCAGAGCAAGCGTACGCTCCGCGTGGCCAACTCGTTGCCGAGCAGCCTCAGCGCGGCCCGCATCGCGCGAAAGCAACACCACGCGAGCGCCCGCATCCACAAAAACCTTGGCAATGGCCTCCCCAATTCCCATGGAAGCCCCCGTAACCACCACAACTTTCCCATCCATCTCCATGCCGACCCTTGTATCGCCTGGAGGCCAGCGCCGTCAATGGCTGGTAGAATCTGATCGTAGTCAGGCTCCGGGAAAATTCTGTATTGCAATTGCCTTTGGGAGACGCACCAGAAAGACTCATGCCGCAATTACCTTTGGGTGGTGCAACGAAAAATTTCATACCCAATTGCTTTTGGGTGGCGCAGCGGTTTACCGCTGCAATAAATGGCCCTGTTCAATCCGGCTTTAGCCGCTGAGGCCACACTTTTCACTCGGGAAATAGTTTTTCAAAATTTATTAACACCGAACCCTCGAAACTGACTTGAATGGCACCCTAAACTCTTGACTCTCCTACCTCTATTCCCGCTAGAACTCGTGCTCCTCCCCGGCGTGCCGCTACCTCTCCACATCTTCGAGCCGCGCTACAAAGAGATGATCGCCGAATGCCTCGAGCAGAAGAAGCCCTTCGGAGTAGTCCGAGCCTCTTCCGAGGGAGTAGCTGACATTGGTTGCACCGCCGAGATCATCTCCGTCACCAAGAAATATGACGACGGACGCATGGATATCCTCACCCGTGGTGTCGAACGCTTCGAAGTCCTCCACGTTAACGACGAGCGTGCGTTCTTACAGGCCGAGATTTCAGTGGTCCAGGACGAAGTCGATGACGAAGCCGGCGAATCCGCAAACGAAATGGTGACCCACGCCGTGCGCCTGCACGCCGAGGTAGCGAAGCTGGCCGGCACCGAGCCCGCCGGCCCGGACGAACACGCCAGCAATCTTTCTTTTTTACTCGCAGGATCACTCCCGCTAGACCTCGACTTCAAACAAAGCCTGCTAACAACTCTTTCAGAGGCAAAGCGCCTGGAAGCAGTAATCGGATACTTAGAAGCAGTTCTCCCCGGTCTCCGTCGAGCCGCCAAAGCCCGCTGGAATTAGCTTTCGAGCCCTGAAATTTAATCATTGGTAGCGATGCGGCTCGTCGCCCAGTTCACTGAGGAAGACTTGCCAAAGAGCCAACTTCTGGCTATCAGCGAGAAACCGATTTACCTGAAGGCTGATGGCTGACCGCTGACACCTCCTTCGCAGCGGTATAATCCGCTTAAGGTCGTTTCCTTTGGGGGTTCCCACCATGAGTTTCGCCCGGACTCTAGGCGAATTGCGCCAGAGTCCCTTCACTGCACAACATCTCCAGTCACGGCGTGTAAAAGATGAACTTCGAGAGAACCTGATGTCGCGGCTGCGCGAAGGCAGCCCGATTTTTCCCGGCATCGTAGGATACGACGACACCGTCGTCCCGCAGATCGTCAACGCCATCCTCTCGCGTCACAATTTCATTCTTCTAGGCCTCCGCGGACAGGCCAAAAGCCGCATCCTGCGCGCGCTCACCACGCTCCTCGATCCGCAGATGCCCTACATCGCAGGCTGCGAAATCCACGACAATCCCTACGCCCCCATCTGCCGCCCCTGCCGTGAACTGATCGCAAAAGAAGGAGATGCCACTCCCATCGCCTGGCTCACTCCCGAGCATCGCTACGTTGAAAAATTAGCCACGCCCGACGTCACCATCGCCGACCTCATCGGAGACATCGATCCCATCAAAGCCGCTCGCGGAGGTCACGAGCTGTCGAGCGAATTCACCGTCCATTACGGATTGCTCCCTCGCGCCAATCGCGGAATCTTCGCCATCAACGAACTGCCCGACCTCGCCGGCAAGATTCAGGTCGGCCTCTTCAACATCATGCAGGAAGGCGACGTGCAGATTAAGGGATATCCCATTCGCCTGCCGCTCGATGTGGCAATCGTCTTCAGTGCGAATCCAGAGGACTACACCGCCCGCGGCAAAATCATCACGCCCCTGAAAGATCGCATCGGCTCAGAAATTCGCACCCATTATCCCGCAACCGTCGAAGAAGGCATCGCCATCACCGCGCAGGAAGCCTGGATAGCCAGAGATGGCTCGAGGCTGCACATTCCGAAATATGTCAGCGAAGTCATTGAGCGCATAGCGTTTGCCGCGCGCGACGACAAAAAAATCGACAAGCGCTCCGGAGTAAGCCAGCGCCTTCCCATCTCCGCCATCGAAAATGTAGTGTCGAATGCCGAGCGCCGAGCCCTAACTCATAACGAAAAATTTATCGTCCCAAGAATCAGCGACATCTATGCCGCGCTTCCAGCCATCACCGGCAAACTTGAACTCGAATACGAAGGCGAGATGAAAGGCGCCGATTTTGTAAGCCGCGAGCTGATCCGCACCGCGGTAGCAAAGTCATTCGACACCTACCTTCACGGCGTCAACATGAATCAGGTAGTGCAGTGGTTCGATCTCGGCGGAGAAATTCAACTAAGCGACAACGCCGCAGCCGAAGAAGTCCTCCAGGGCCTGATTCAGATTCAAGGTCTGATGGAAAAATTAACAAAACTGAACGTCGGCCCAAAAGACAGCTCCGAGATGCAGGTATCAGCCGCCGAGTTCGTCCTCGAAGGTCTGCACGCCCACAAAAAAATCGGACGCAACGAAGAGCGAGTCTTCACCGCAGGCGAAAAGCCCCCAAAAAAGCAGGAGCGAGTGTTCGAGCCAGAAGAAGAGCCAGGATTCGGACGCAAGAGAGGATTTAATTAGCGTTCAACCATCAGCCATCTCATAAATGGTTTTGGGAAGGGCACGGCTTCAGCCGTGCCGCTCAGACCCCGTGAAGACGAGGGCTTTAGCCCCTGAGGATTTGACGCCGTGTATCGGGACAGAAATTGAGAATATGAAGCGCATTCGCTACACAAAATACGTTCCCGACCCCGCCGGCGATATGAGCATGGAAGACCTGCTCAGCGCGCTCTCCGACTATTTTCTACAAAGTGGATTCAACGATAATTTCTGGTACGAACTCCCCGAAGGTGAGCAGACGCTGGACGACTTGAAGCGCGCCCTCGAACAAGCCCTGCTCGACGGCGAAGCATTCGACGAAGAAATGCGCGACCGCCTCCAGCAAATGCAAATGGAAGGACAACTCGAGGAGCTGATAGAGAAATTAATCGAGCGTCTGCAGCAGGAAGACTACATTTCAATCGACCAGCCTCACGATCCGTCGAAGCAATCAAGCATAGGCGGACAAGTAGGTGACCCGCAGCAACAGGCAAAATTCGAGATCACCGACAAGAGCCTCGACTTCCTGGGATTTAAAGCCCTGCGCGATCTTCTAGGCTCGTTAGGCAAATCAAGCTTCGGACGCCACGACACCCGCGACCTGGCAACCGGCATCGAAGCCAGCGGAGCATCCAAGCCCTACGAGTTTGGCGACACCCTAAACCTCGATATCACCGCAACACTCTCCTCGGCGATCCAGCGCGAGGGCCTGGGACTTCCGCTCAATCTCGAATACCGCGATCTCCAGGTTCACCAATGCGAATATCAGTCGTCGTGCGCAACCGTTCTCATGCTCGACTGCTCGCATTCGATGATTCTCTACGGCGAAGACCGTTTTACTCCCGCGAAAAAAGTTGCGATGGCTCTCTCGCAACTAATTCGCACCCAGTATCCCGGAGACTCCTTATCTCTAGTGCTCTTCCACGACTCAGCGGAAGAAGTCCCGCTCTCGCAATTAGCGAGGGTAAAGGTCGGCCCCTATTACACGAACACGCGCGAAGGCTTGCGCATGGCGCAGCGCATCCTGCAACGCCAGCGCAAAGACATGAAGCAGATCGTCATGATCACCGACGGCAAGCCCTCTGCCCTCACCCTCGAAGACGGACGCATCTACAAGAACGCATTCGGCCTAGACCCGCTGGTGGTAAGCCAGACGCTCGAAGAAGTTTCAAAATGCAAGCGCGCCGGCGTCCTGATCAACACCTTCATGCTGGCATCGGATTATGGCCTCGTGCAATTCGTCCAGAAAGTGACGCAAATGTGTCGAGGCAAAGCCTACTTCACCACTCCATACACGCTCGGCCAGTATCTGCTGATGGATTACATGTCGCGGAAGACAAAGACGATTCACTAGACGTCGCAAAGCTAAAAGACTGCAAGGCCCGGAGTCCGGCGTTACAGAAGTAACACCGGACGTGGCGGCCTGAGCGCATCTTCGGTGTAAGATCTCAGCAAGACTTCCGTTCGGAGACGTTATGAAACGAATTGCCGCCTTTGTGCTGCTAGTCATCTTGAGCGTTGCAGGGTCGATAGCCGTTCAAGCCCAACGTATCAGTCCTCAGGAAAATGCCCGCCAATCCCAGAAGGCGAACAAGAGGCAGCAAAAGATGTTGAAGAAGGCAAACAAGAAGCAGGCAAAAGCCATGAAGAAAGCCGCCAAATCCCAAAGGAAGGCGACCAAGAAAGCGAACCAGCGCTATAAAAAATAGCCTAGCGTCTACGTCTACCCCAATTCGATCATTTCCATAAATACTTCAGCGGTTTGCTAACACTGCCACCTGTTTAGATTTAAGCAGTTGCGCATCAGCGGTCACCAGGGTTAAATCGAACACACGCGCAGTAGCCACTAGAAAACGGTCGGCAGGATCGCGATGAGGGAGTTGCACCCGAGCAGTTTCTTGCGCAACTTGGTAAGTGATCTGCGCCTCCCGCATAGGAACCGTATCCAGCACATGCGTAATCCACGCCTGTGGATTCGGATGTAGCGTCAGCCTCTGCTTCTGGCAGAGAGTCAGAACCTCCCACAACGAGATAGGCGAGAGCCACAACTCATTGTCGGGATTCTCCAGAATGCCGGTCAGGCGCGCTGAAATTCGCCCGCGATCAAGCGCGCTCCAAACCCAAATATGAGTATCAAGCAGCAATCTCATCAGCGCAGCGCGTCCCAATCGCTTTCTTCACTTGCCGGAGACACGATGTCGCCCTTGATTTCCCCTGTTCCCGCCAATGAGCCCACCCAACGCTTCGGCTTCCGAGATGTATAAGGAGGGACGACCTCAGCCACCGGTTCGCCAAAACGCGTTACCACAACGACCTTCCCCGTTTTGCGGACTTTTTCAAGCACCGCCAGACAGGTGGCTTTAAATTTCGAAATAGCGATTTCTTCCATGTCGGATTCTCTCAAATAAATCGTACTATGGTCAACGACCATGGTCAATTCCGGAAACATCAGCCATCCTCACATTCGCAGCCTGCCGATACATCACAAATCCACAGTGACCGCCCGCACATCCACTTAACCCCAATCGCGCTACTCTGTTTCCACTTCCCGGATCTCTCCCGGTCCGTTTCCCTCCAGAAAGATAGTCGCTATGCGTGTGTCCAGGATTATCGTGTCGAAAGCGGTAGCAATAAAAACCATACTCACCATTGCGGTTGCGCTCGCCTGCCTCGCAAGTTCCGCCGCGGCGCAGCAAACCCAACCATCAGATCAACTCGTCGCCGAGCGCATCCTCGGACCGCAGTGGAAGCAGCTTTCCCGCCGAGCCGGAATCATCTTTGCAGGCACAGTACTAGCCGCCCCGGCTCAGTCCGCCCTATCTCAAACTGCTTTAACAGACCGGCCAGTCGCAGCCACTAATCCATCAGTACGATCAATAGAGTTAAGTTTTCGGATTGACCACGCCATCGCCGGAGTCGAACCCGGCCAAATTCTCACTATCCACGAGTGGGCGGGAGCACCTTCTATGTACCCTCCAATGCTCAAGGGCCAGCACATTCTGCTCTTTTTGTATCCGCCAAGTCGGCTGGGACTCACCAGCCCCGTAGGCGGATCGCTCGGCCAGATTCCTCTCGACCCGAGTGGAGAATACGTAGCCCTGCACAAATCCATGCCAGCCGTTGATGTCCAAAGTGATTTTTTTGCGCGCCCTCCAGCAACTGCCAATGCTTCCGTCCGCCTTCTCCAACTAGAGCGAGCCATCCGCAGCGCCAGAACCGCGAAAGCCAGAATCGGAGAAGAATGACCCTCCGCGAGCAAATTCCAGCAATCGCTGCTCTTCTGGTCTGGAGCGCCGTCACGGTCCAAGCCGCAGGCCCAGCCTTCGTCGCCGGCTCCGGCTACAATCCCGGAGTCGAAGGCCAATCCCTAATCTGGGCCAACGGCGAAGTCCAATACTTCACCGACCAGGGAAGCCTGAGCCCCATCCTCACCAACGCGCAGGCCAACGCTCTGGTAGCCACAGCCTTCAGCACCTGGACCACCCTTCAAGGCATAGCCTTAACCGCAACTCCAGCCGGAGAGCTAGCCGAAGACGTAAACGGCAGCAACATCGAAACCAATGCCGACGGAGTTGTCACGGCCCCCGTTGACATCACACCCTCCGCCACCGCCACTCCCGTCGGAATCGTCTACGACTACGACGGAACCGTCACCGACGCCTTGTTAGGCGAAGGCGCAGGCAATTTGTCCGACTGCTTCACCAACGCCGTCTACGGAGGTCCCGACAATTTCTCCACCGCCGGAAACATCGTCCACTCATTAGTAGTGATCAACGGAATCTGCGCCACCACCACCGCCCAACTCCCCGATGTTCAATATCGCCTGGTGCGTGTTCTCGGACGCACCCTGGGCATGGGATGGTCACAAGCCAACCTCAACGTGTTGACCCGCAATCCGCCTCCCACCGCCGCAGATTACGCCGGATTTCCCGTTATGCACTTCATCGATCCCATAAACTGTGTGCCCATCGCAGCCTGCTACCCGAACCCCGGCGTCCCCAGCACGGACGACATTACCTCGCTGGCCCAGCTCTATCCCCTGGGCAACAATCCGCAGCCCTCCGGAGGAATTTACGGCAACGTGTATTTCACCGACGCCGCCGGAAACGCGTTGCAGCAAATGCAAGGCGCAAACGTGGTCGCGCGCTTAATGGTCTCAGGCCAGCCTTCCCGGCAATACGTCGCAACTTCTGTCTCTGGATTCTCCTTTTGTGGCAACGCCGGCAACATCATCGACGGATACCTCGATGGCAGCGGCCTTCGCTACGATCGCTGGGGCTCCAACGACCAATCGCTGGAGGGATATTTCAATCTCGCCCAACTCCCGATTCCGACCGGCCAAAACATCGCCGAATATCAGCTGAGTGTAGAAGCGCTCGATCCCAACTGGTCATTGGGCGTCGAACCCTATGCTCCCACACAGGTGACACCATCAGGTTCATTCGCTCCAGTAGTCGTCACGATAACGAATGGATCAAACGTCGAGCGCGACATCCTGATGTTGCAGGATGAAATCGCCGAAACGCATCCCGGCAGCGGCTCCACCTACGCCACTCCAGCCGCGCTTCCGCAAGGCGGCGCATGGGGATCGTGGATCTCCGGCTACGGCAGCACCGATTGGTTCGAATTCACAGCGCAGGCAAATCGCACGGCCTCCGTCTCCGTGACCGCTCTAGACGAAACAGGACAACCCACCGAAACCAAGCTCTTGCCCGTAATTGGCATCTGGGAACTAAGCGACGAAAGCGGCAATCCCGCGCCCGCCTCAACACCCTCAGCATTCAACACCGTAACTTTTGGATTGAGCCGCCTAGACGCGCAATTTAGCGCGTCCGAAGCATACCGTGTAGGAGTCGCCGACTTCCGCGGCGATGGCCGTCCCGATTATTTTTACCAGGCCAGCCTCCTCTATTCAGACAGCGTCACGCCCGCCCGCCTGAGTCTCGCCGGAGGCGTCACCACCCTCAACGGCATGGGCTTCAGTCAAGGATTGCAAGTGACCGTAGCCGGCAACAGCAGCACTCCACTCTCCGCGTCAGCAAGCCAGATCCAGTTGGCTGCGCCATCCGCATCGTTGGACGGCACCGCGACCATCCAGGTCACAAATCCCGCGACCGGCGGTTTCTCAAAAATGACAGGCGCGCTCACCTATGGCGCATCGGCCACCGATCTCTTGCTTCTGCTGCAAGGCGCAGAAACAGCAACGCCAGTTGGAGCCCCCGCCGCCAATCCCATCCGTGTACGCGCGGTTGCCGCCGACGGAGTCACGCCCGTAAGCGGTGCCACAATTGCATGGAGTTCGAACAACGGCTTGCAGTTCTCGATCTGCAACGAAGCGTCTTCCTGCTCAGTTCTGAGTGACGAAGCAGGAGAATCTTCCACCGCAGTGACTCCAACCGCCACGGGACAAACCACCATCACCATCGCCCTGGCCCCAGCCTCCTACTCGCCGCCGCAGACGCAACAAGCAACGCTAGTGGCAACCTCGACCGCACTAGACTTGGCGGCGCTGACGCCGACGCGCTGGATTGCCCAAGGCGCGACCATTGCAGTTCCGCTCATCGTGGAAGCGCTGGACTTCGGTACGCCGATCGCAAATGTAAAAGTGAATTTCGCCCTCACCCAGGGTACGGCCACGCTTTCGGCGGGTAGTGCAACCACCAATAGCTCCGGCTTCGCCACCATCACCGCCCAGCTAACCAATCAAAATGCCGCTGTGCAGGTAAGCGCCTGTGTCGCTCCAAACAATGTGCCGTGCCAGACCTTTACGATGTTCTCCACGTCGCCTTCTCTCTGGCATCTGGAGACGGTAAGCGGATCGTCGCAGTTTGTGCTGACTAATCAGACATTTCAGCCACTGGTCATGCGCGTGACCGACGGCTCGCTAGCCGCGAATCCTGTAACGGGAGTGAACGTCAGCTTTCAAACCACGCTGGCGCGACTCGACCCCGACTCCAACGCCCCAGGAAATGACGGAATGCCCATCATTCTAGGCTCATCGCAGTCTCAGGTAGCAACCACGCAAAATGGCCTGGCGACCATCATGCCCTCCGCTGAAAATGTGGGCCCATGCGATGTATTCATCACCGTGAGTGCCGGCAACTCGACGGCGCAGTTTCAGCTGCAGAACCTGGCAGCAATAATTCTTTCACAACCGCCAAAGAATGTTGGAATAGGTGTCAAAACTCCCAGTCCAACCCGCGAGCTGCAATTCAATCCTCAAATAGCCGCCCCGCAAAACACGCCGATGCTGTCTGCTATGCCGCAAGGTATCCCAAACAACGATCCCCCAGCGGACACTCAAGCAACCACGTGCACGGAGCAATCCACTCCCGAGTCATCCGCAGATTTACCGTCGGCTGCGATAGCGAGTACGATTTCCCCGCCGTGTGCAGCGAAACCACCGAAAGTTGAAGCTCCCAAAAAAGAAGCGCCGGCTCAGGATGAAGTCGTTCACCTCACGCCCTCCAGTCCGGCAAAGCCCCAACCTAACCCCGCGATCAGCAGCGTGCCTCCCGACCCGCGTCGAGATTGGCATCCCGAAGACAAACGGAGTTGCCAAGTGCTGGCCAGCAATGGCCCGATCCTATAATTCCTTACGCGTGTCATCTAATTTTTTACCCGTGTCATCCTGAGCGGAGCGAAGGACCTCATGCTCCCGAAATTGGATTTCATCACAAATAACTGTGATAGCCGTCACAGATTTCAAACTCTAAGTACACGACAATGGTGGTCTGAGATCCAATCCAGAGGTGTGCCCGTCTTCAAAGACGGCTCTAGACGCAGTTCTTTGACAACCGAAAGTAAAGGCAATTCAAAGGCCGGGTGCCCCATTCATCGCGCACTTTGCGATGGGATTCCACCGCAGCGTCATTCCAGGGTTCGCGTCCTGGCTTCGCGTCTCAGGCCACAAATCCAGTCGTCATCCTGAGCGGAGCGAAGGACCTCATGCTCCCCAGAATCATCACTCTGAAGCGAAGCAGAACCTCATTACAAAGTCCAAAATGGGAAAAACTGCCGCGAATGCCGCCCGTAACACATTGGTTCTAAATAATTTAGCTATAAATCCTTTAAAACCAAAGATCTAGGGAAAATTTCGTGCTAAAGTCATGATTCTAAAAGATCGAGAAGAGTTTTTTTCTCGCCTTTTCGACTGTTAACATTCTAGTTACTAGCCGAATCGAAAGCTGATCTAAACTTCAAAATTTGAGGCCGAAAAAACCCCAAAATTACTTCGAAGTTCCAATCCACTGGTCGACCCAGTCATTCACCGTCTTGTACCAAAGTTGAGAATTCTGCGGCTTCAGCACCCAGTGCCCTTCATCCGGAAAGTACAGCATCTTCGAAGGCACGCCCATCACCTGCAGAGTGTCAAAAAGCTGAAGCCCTTCACTGACGTCAAGCCGGTAATCAAGCTGCCCATGAATCACCAGCGTAGGCGTCTTAAAATTCTTAGCCGAATTCCGTGGAGACCACTTCTCATACATCTCCGGATTCGTATAAGGAGTCCCCTTGAACTCCCAATTATTGAACCAGAGCTCCTCAGTCGTCCCCCACGCAGAAACAGTATTGAACATGCCATCATGCGACACGATGCACTTGAAGCGGTCCGTATGCCCAAGCAGCCAGTTCGCCATGTATCCGCCATAACTGGCTCCCAGCGCGCACTCCCGGTCCTTGTCAATAAACGGATAAGTCTTCTCCGCGTAATCCAGCCCCTTCATCAAATCTTCAAACGGAGCCCCGCCCCAATCCCCATTGATAGCGTCAATAAATTTCTGCCCATATCCAGTAGACCCATGAAAGTTGATCATGATGACGACATATCCGTTAGCAGCAAACAATTCAGGATTCCAGCGAAACGACCAGTCATCTCCCCAAGCCCCCTGCGGCCCGCCATGAATAAGAAACTTCACCGGATATTTCTTGTTGGCGTCGAAATTCGGCGGTTCAACGAGAAAGCCTTCGACCTTATCGCCGTGAGCGCCGGTGAACCAGAAGGATTCGAGCGGGGACATGTCGACTAGGGACAGGACGGCATCGTTGAGGCGGGTAAGTGCCTTCGCACCGATTTCGGATTCGGACTTCGCAGGGTCGGCATTTTCTAGTTTCTCGCTATAAATCTCTGAGGGATGACGCAGCGACATTCGCGTGAATAAAAGCGTTTTGCCGTCAGGCGAAAGACGCAGGTCATCATCGAATGGAGGCCCCGATTTCGGTGGATACAATGTGAAACTAGTCTCCCCGCGCTGAACGCTGAACCAAGCGGCAGGGACCTTGAGCGGTCGATCGATATCCGCATACACAACGGGAGCATATCCTGCACTCTCAAACGCAAAATAGATGCGCTTTGAATCCGAAGTCCATGTGAAGGTTCCGACCCACGCGTCAAAATCTTCCGTCAGATTCTTCTTCTCCCCCGTTTTCCTCTCGTACAGCATCAGTCGAAACTGATCGCTCTCATAACCGGGACGTTTCTGTGCGCGATACGCGATGTACTTGCCATCAGGAGAATAGAGCGGAGTCGAATCACTGGCCGGATTATCAGCCGTAATGTTCTTAGCCGGCCCACCATTCACCGAAACGATCCAGAGATCATTATTAGTGGACGTAGCCTCAACCTTGTCATGATTCGACGCGTAGCAAATCTCCTGCCCGTCCGGAGAAAAAGCATAATTATCCTGTCCGCCCAGCGAGAACACAGGAGCATCGTAATCACCAGGCGTGAGATCGTGGAAAAAAAGCCAATTGGAATAGTGCCGGCGTTTGGGGTCCTTCAACGGGCCCCACGACTCTTCGAGATCCGGGGCTGGCATCACAAGAATGTGGCTGCGCTTGCCTTCCTTGTAAGCATTCCAATGGCGATAGAGCAGATGGTCAAACACCAAAGCCTTCACCTTCGACTTCTCAACCTCATCACGTTTTCCCAGATTGCAGTTGTACTCCCTGACGAACACTTCGTTGTCGCACTCGGGATAAACATTAGAGGTGAACAGGATGCTCTTGCCGTCGGGAGACCAGAGTTCGCCATCTGCCTCCGTGGCGATACGAGTCAACTGATGCACTCCTGTAACTGCGCCGGTAGTTCCGTCGAAACCAGCGACCCAGATCTGCGACCCGCCATCTTTATTCGAGATAAAAGCAAACCGCTTCCCATCCGGCGCCCAGCGCGGACGGTCCCCATCCTGATCCGCAATCAGCACGCGTTCCGGTCCTCCGGCCAGAGGCACGATCCAGATGTGCGAAGTCTTCTTGTTAGCAGCCAGATCCACATCGACCGCGGCAAACAGCACCCACTTCCCATCCGGAGAAGGCACCGGCTCGCCAACCCGCTTCAACTTCATCATGTCTTCGAAAGTGAAGGGATGCTTAGCCTGACCGAACGCAGGAAGTGAAAATAAAAGTGAGAACAAGAGTGATGACAAAGGAACGAAAAGAAAAGTAAGACGGCGCATGGCGCTGACGGCCTCCTTCGGAACAGGAGAGTGTAGCATCCAGCAAGGCTGACGCAACCGCTCCTACCCCAGCTCTTCCAGCATGGCCGTCATCTCCGACTGGGCATGCGAATTACCAGTGCGTCGTGCGGAGGAAACGCCATCTACCAGCCAGCGTTTGGCCTCATCGACGCGGTCCGCCTTGGCCAGCGCCTGCGCCGCCATAAAGTAGGCAGGCGTGTAATCCGGATTTTTCTCGATCAGCGTTTTGAATTCCTCAACCGCCTGCTCGATTTGTCCAGCGTTCGAATACTCCTGCGCCAGTCCATAGCGAGCAAAAGAATCCGCAGGATTCGCAGTAAGAATTTCGGTCAACATTGCAATACGATCCATAGAAGAGGCCTCGGGTGCTAGTTTTCAGGTGTCAGGAAAAGCCAAGTATCGAAGCCTGAAACGTAAGACCTGAAACCTGACACCTGATCTTCACCATTCATATCACGCCGCACGATACAATGGCTTTTCTCACGAGGAACCAGCGAGGAAACAACTTGGCTTGCCCCTTTTTTGTGCCGCAAGAAATTCTAAACGACGGTTCTTGGCCGCATCCGTCGCGTCTCCCGCTCGGAGCAGGATGGACCGGAACCTGCCGCGCCTCAGGAGAGGAACAAGCCGTCGCAGACATCCACATCCGAGAATTCTGCAATCTAGGCTATGCGACGGCCTGTCCGCATCTTCCACAAGAACGCGACTGGGATGCAATTCGTTTTTCAATTTCACGCGTAAGCACCGAGCAGATCACAATCTGTTTTACCTGCGAGTCAGCCCACGCTCCGATCGAATATGGAAAGTTGATATTCGACCTCGTAAACGAGTCGTGGCTCAATGCACATTCAGATTCGCGCGTGCAGACGCTCGCAAACTGCTATCTCCACGCGTATCGAGTGCGACAAAATGCTGTTCTTGTCTGACGACTTGTATCTACGATCGATTTCTGACCATCTATGAGCGACAACGAACTCGACAAACCGGTTCAACCCCGCCCGCGGCCAGTGCGCGAATCGATCTCCGAGATGACCGAGATCGTTCTGCCCAACGATGCCAATCCCCTGAATGCCCTCCTCGGCGGACGCCTCATGCACTGGATCGATCTTGCTGGCGCCATGGCTGCCCATCGTCATTCGCGCGCCTATGTAGTGACCGCTTCTATCGACCACATGGACTTTCTCGTCCCGGTCCGCGTCGGAGATTTTGTCGTTCTGCGCTCGTCCGTCAATCGCGTCTTTCACACCTCGATGGAGGTCGGCGTCAAGGCCTGGGTCGAGAATTATCACACCGAACAAAGTCGCCACGTCAGCTCCGCCTACCTCACCTTCGTCGCCGTGGACACTGCCGGAAATCGCCTGCCAGTCGCTCCCGTTATCCCCGAGACCGAAGACGAGATACGTCGCTACGAAGATGCCAAGTACCGTAGGGAGATTCGACGCGCGGAATCGACGCGCCGAAAAGAAAGCAGAAGTTAGAAAGGTGTATTCGAGTTAATGCAGACCTGACTCAGCTTACTGCTGAGCTGAAAAGTTAAAAGCGGAGGCTTGGCGCCCGAGACCTGGGCAACCCGAGACCTGGGCAACTAAGACCTGGGCAACTAAGACCTGAAACCTGCCTTACTGAGACCTGACCTATGGACAGCGCGCTTCTGGTTCATCGCCTCCACTTCGCCTTCACCGCGACCTTCCACTATCTCTTTCCGCAGCTGACCATGGGGTTAGCGCTGCTGATTGTCGTGCTCCAGACCATCGCTCTGCGGCGTAACGATCCGGTGTACCGTGAATCCGCCCGCTTCTGGGGAAAAATCTTTGGCATCAATTTTGTACTGGGTGTTGTGACCGGCATCCCCATGGAATTCCAGTTCGGCACTAACTGGTCGCACTTCTCAAGCTACGCGGGCGGCGTCATCGGCCAGACCCTAGCCATGGAAGGCATGTTCGCCTTCTTTCTCGAATCGGCGTTTTTAGGATTATTTCTCTACGGCGAAAAACGCTTGAGCCCGAAAGCGCACTGGCTCTCTGCCGTCGCTGTGTTTTTAGGGTCGTGGTTGTCAGGCTACTTCATCATCGCCACAGATGCTTTCATGCAGCATCCCGTAGGCTATGCCACCGCTCCAGATGGCAGCCTTCAACTCGCCAGCTTCTGGGATTTCGTATTGAACCCATGGGCCGGATGGCAATACGCGCACAATATGAGCGGAGCAGCAATCACCGGCGCATTCATCATGACCGCCGTGGGCGCCTTCTATCTGCTCTCCGGCAAATGGACGGCGCACGCCCGCATCTTCGTCAAGACCGGGGTGATTGCCGGATGCGTGTTCAGCGTTCTACAGATTTTCCCAACCGGCGATAAGCAAGGCAAGATGGTCACCGACCTCCAGCCAGCAACATTGGCTGCAATGGAGGGATTATTTCAAAGTCAGACCAACGCGCCGATAGTTATCATAGGTCAACCCAACGAACAGCAAGGTCAGATCGATAACTCTCTTCAAGTCCCGGGAGTATTGAGCATGCTGACTTACAGGCGTTGGAATGCTCACGTCCGCGGACTCGACTCTTTTCCCAAGCAGGACTGGCCGGATAACATCCCATTACTTTATTACAGCTATCACATCATGGTTGGACTCGGGACGTTCTTCATAGCCATCATGGCCGTTGCTACGTTTCTGTTGTGGCGTGGCAAACTTTTCAACGCCAAATGGATGCTCTGGATTCTGATGCTCGCCGCGCCTTTCCCTTATATTGCCAATACCGCGGGATGGATGACCGCCGAACTCGGCCGCCAGCCCTGGCTGGTCTATGGACTCATGCGCACCGCGGATGGTTACTCCAAGCTTGTTTCATCCGGCAATGGCATGTTTACTCTGTTGGGCTTCATGGGAATTTATATGGTGCTGGGTATTCTCGGACTATTTTTGCTCAAACGAGAAATTGAACATGGCCCCGTGGCTGGACACGACGCATCTAATCTGCATCTGGCGACGGAGGCAAGGTAACCGAACAAGGTGTAAACGGAGCAAGATAAATATGGCGAGTCTCTGGTTCTGGATCGTCGCAGCAATGATCGCGACCTACGTTGTGCTCGACGGATTCGATCTCGGCGCGGGCGCGATTTATCTCGTCGCGGCCAAAACTAACGACGAACGCCGCCGCGTGCTGCGCGCCATCGGCCCGGTTTGGGACGGCAACGAAGTCTGGTTGCTCGCCGCGGGCGGCACGCTCTACTTTGCTTTCCCTCGACTCTACGCGTCGAGCTTTAGCGGATTTTATCTTCCGCTAACGATCGTTCTGTGGCTCCTGATTCTGCGCGGAATCGGGATCGAGTTCCGCACGCACGTCGACTCCCATGTTTGGCAGGATTTCTTCGATGTGATCTTCAGTTGCTCCAGTATTTTGCTGGCCGTCTTTTTCGGCGCAGCATTAGGTAACGTTGTGCGAGGAGTCCCGCTCGGTCCTACCGGCTATTTCTTCGAGCCCCTCTGGACCGACTTCAAACTTGGCCCACAGACAGGCATTCTCGATTGGTACACGGTGCTTACCGGAGTTGTCGCGTTAGTGACTCTGACTGCTCATGGCTCTTACTACATCGCTCTCAAGACCGACGAGGATCTTGGCCGCCGCGCTCGCGGTTTTGCGTTGTTATGCTGGCCACTCCAGTTTTTTCTGACTTTCAGCACGCTAGTGGCGACTTACTTTATCCGGCCCGAAATAATGGATAACTACGACAAGCATAAGATCGGAATACTGATTCCGATTGCCGTAGTCGCGAGCCTCGGAGTAATGCTTTGGGCGAATCCCAAGGGCAAAGAGAAACTCGCCTTTATTGCCTCCAGCCTCTATATCACTGCAATGTTGCTGGGCGCGGCGTTCGCACTTTATCCTGTTGTGCTTCCTGCACGCGACCACCAATACGACCTCACTATATACAACACTGCCGCTGGCATTCACGGATTGAGCGTCGGCCTAGTTTGGTGGACGTTCGCCGCAGTGCTCGTCATTTCCTATTTCGTCTTCGTCTACCGCATGTTTCGTGGCAAAGTGCAGGTGGGAGAAGGGCACTACTGAAGAAGCCATCGGATATCGGTTTTAGATTTTTAGTAGTCTAGACGATCGGACGCTCCGGTCTACCTGACGGCTGAAGGCTGATAGCTTCGTTCTCCCTCCCGTATAATCAACCAATGAGCGCTCATTCGCATCATCCTGGCCAGCAACAGCCCACTCCGCAACCTTTACCTGGCGTCAACGCCATCATCGCCGTCGGTTCCGGCAAGGGCGGAGTCGGCAAGACCACGCTCTCAGTCAATCTGGCCATCGCGCTTACTAAAATGGGACACAAAGTCGGATTGCTCGACGGCGACGTCTACGGGCCTAATGTCCCGCTCATGCTTGGCACCAACGAGCAACCAAAAGTGATGGGCGAGAATCAGATCGCGCCCATCAACTCACATGGGCTCAAGGTCATCTCGGTTGGCTTCCTTAATCCTGGAGATAAGCCTCTCATTTGGCGTGGCCCCATGCTGCATTCGATCATCAAGCAGTTTCTGGGATCGGTGCAGTGGGGACAGCTCGACTATCTGATTATCGACCTTCCTCCAGGAACGGGCGACGTGGCGCTCTCGCTGATTCAGACCGTGCCATTGACCGGAGCCATTGTCGTTTCTACACCGTCTGACGTTTCGCTTCAGGACGCACGCAAGGCCATCGAAATGTTCCGGCAGATGAAGGTCGATATCGTCGGTATGGTCGAGAATATGAGCTACTTTGTCTGCCCGCATTGCCAGCATGAGATCGACATCTTCTCGCGCGGCGGCGCGGAAAAAACAGCGAAACAATTTGATATCGCTTTTCTCGGAAGCGTGGAACTCGATCCCGAGATTCGAAAGTCGGGCGACAGCGGTTCTCCGTCCGTGCTTCAAGGAGAAAACTCGCCCCACGCGAAATCGCTGTTTGCCTTCGCCCGCAATGTCGTGACGCGAGTAGAGGAGCTCAAAGCCAGCAGCTCAGAAAGCGTCATTCAGATTCAGTAAAAGCGCTGTCTTTACTCTGGGTTGTCATCTTGAGCGAAGCGAAAGACCTCATGCATTGCGAATTCTGGGGCATAGGTCATTCGCTCAAGATGACACTTTGGAGCCATGTTCGAATCGCGCGAGCCGGAACGAGGCATCCGCTGTTCCGTCTTTGAGCACGAGCTTTGCCACCATCTCTCCGAGCGCGGGACCATGCTTGAATCCGTGGCCCGATCCTCCGCCAACGATCCATACATTCGAGTTTTCCGGATGCCGGTCGATGATGAAATTCTGATCAGTCGTATTCTCGTACTGGCAGACACGTGTCTCCAGCAGCGGCGCATTTTTCATCCCAGGAAAACGGTAAGACACATACTGACGGACTCCAGCCAGCCCCTCTTCGCTGACCAGGCGCTCACCTGATGTGGGATCGAACTCCGGCCCGCGCGTGTCATCCGCCACTTTGAAACCTCGCCCTTGATTGCCAGGAATTCCGTACATGAAGTGGTCGCTGTGATCGGCCCACACTGGCAAATTCCCTTCGTTGTAGCGTGGATCGCCTGCGGGCGTGCCGAAGAAGAAAATCTCTTGCTTCGTTGAAATGAAAATCCTGCCGACCGTGCTGGGAAACAATTTCCCCAGCCAAGGGCCACAGGCGAAGACATAGCGGTCTGCAGCGAGTGTCGATCCGTCCGAGAGGGTAAGAACTTTCAACTGGCCGTGGTCGAGATCGCGTGCCGTAACTGCGATCTGGCGATATTCTCCGCCTTCGGCGACAAACTGTTCGACTACGGCCTGCGCCGAAGCGCGAGCGAGAAGATACCCACTTTCCGGTTCGTGGATTCCCCACTTGACATTCTCGAAATTGATCTGCGGCCAGCGGCGCTGGAGTTCGTTCACGTCGAGTTGTTCAAACGGGATTTCTGCTTCTTGCAGGGCGGGGAGCGATCCACGTTCGTATGCGTCGTCCGCCTCGGCCATCCACAACACTCCGATGGGGAAAAAGAATTTCCGTTTCCACTGCAATTCGTGCTGCTTCCAGAGATTGAATGCTCGCGCGGCTAGTTTCGTATAAGGCTGATCGGGACCGTATGCTCCGCGAATGATCCGCGTCTCACCACCCGTTGACGCTCGCGAATTTCCCGGACCCCAAGTGTCGAGCAGCGTGACCTGTGCTCCACCGCGAAGAAGATAAAGAGCCGTCCATCCCCCGAAGGCTCCTGCTCCGATTACTGAGACGTGAGGTTTGCCGGTCATGCTGTCGAAGTATATCGTGATGACTTTCGGCAGGCCTCGATTTATCCGCAGTATCACGTGGGCGGAGATGCGAATGAGCCTATTTCATATTAATATTCGAGTGGCGTGAAGGCTGATTCGACGACCTCACCTTAAAGTAGGAGAGATTCACATGATCAAGAAACGTCCAGCGATTCTATTCGCGTTAGTGTTTTCGTTACTCCTGCCGGAAACTATAACGGCGGCGCCTTACCAGTATCTGATTCTCAGCGCGCAGTATGGGAATCGGCGGCGACATATTGATGTCACGGGCCAACTGAAGCAGATGGCAGCCACGAACAGGATGTATCGGGTCAGCTACAAAACTTTCGGTGACCCGGCCCCGGGTCAGGCGAAGCAGTTGAGGATTTATGCGCGTGGTCCTAACGGGCGCGAACGCATGTTCCAGTATCACGATGGCAGCGTGATCGACGGCTCGCAGTTTCGAGGATGGGGCAGTGGCCAGTGGGGCGGTCCGAACGACCGGTGGAGTGGGAACTGGGACGTCCCCACCAGATGACGGGAGCGAGCCAAGAGTAAAGATAGAAGCTGTGAACGCGTGGATCTTTGGGTACTGGTCCACGCTTCTATTTTTTGTGAAGAATTTGCCGGCGCGATTTCTCGCGAAGCATTGCGTTGAATGAAATTGACCTTGATGTGCTGAAACCGCTTAGAAGGTTTCGGACAAATAAGGCTTCGGACAAGTCAAAGATATTTGCGGCTCCTGGTGCAGATTAGGCGGAAGTCCGGGTGCAGCCGGCCAGAATTTTTTCGCTGCAGTCGTTTGAGGTTAAAGTCGCGTTATACTCGCACCGCGGATGTGGACTATCGCGAATTGAGTTCATTAGGAGAGAGCGGGGTGACAATCGCTAGAAGAGTCGTCTTTTTCTTGGTTTACATGTGTTTGATTACTCCGATAACGCTTTTAATCGTCATAACCTCAGGAGCGGAGACGCCGCCAGAACCGACCGCCGCTCCGGTCCCAACGCAAATTCTAACGGCGAAGCGTGTATTCATCTCCCACGGAGAAAACGGCGAGGAAAACTGGCTTGGGGTGCGTAACATAACTTATAACGAGTTCTACGCGCTGATAAAAAGCTGGGGAAAGTGGGAACTGGTCCCAAGCCCCGCCGACGCTGATGTGGTTTATGAAATCCGATACGTCCCCGACTACACGGAGTCGCCTCCGCTTATCCTGACGATTTTTGATCCCAAGACGCACACGGTGCTGTGGTCATTCACCGAGCGAGTACAGACTTCTGGCAGGGCTTCGACCGGACGCAAGAATTTTGACAAAGCGATGGCTACTCTTTTGGAGGATTTCAAGAGCCTGTTCCCGGACGCGAACAAATAATTCTGTGGCCTGGGCGGGGGAATGCAGGCAATCGAGTTTTGGGCAGGCCACTTCTCAAACCCGAGAAGTGCCGCACCCATGGTTATTTCTCCTCCATCAGTTGGTCGAGGCAAATGCACCCGATGTCGGCCACTCACCGGTTGACTTCGTCACGGAACAACGCGCCGCCGGATGTTGTCACACGCGGAGAATCATCACCTCGGTGGCTTTAATGAGGGCGGCTGCGGTCTGCCCCGTCTTCAATTGCATTTCACGAGCGGAAGCGGCCGTGATGATCGAGGTGATTTGCTGGCCGCCGATCGAAATCTTCACTTCCGCCATCAGGCCGCTGATGCGGACGGAGTCGATCCGTCCGACTAATTGATTGCGACCGCTGACACGACGCGTCGCGTCTTTCCGTACTTTTTCCGTCTTGCCGCGGGTTTTGAAAAGGAGTTTGTCCACTTCATTCTGCGGGATGCGGTGATGCCCGCCGGCTGTCTGGATGCTGCGAATTTTCTTTTTGTAAATCCACTGCTTGATGGTGGGGAAACTGATCCCGAGTTCTAGGGCTGCGTTGCGCAGATGAAGTAAATCTTCGGAGATTGGCTTCGCCTTGGTGCTCCTCGGCATACGGGACGAAATCCTACAGCCGATGGTTGGGCGTGGTCAACACCGGGAAGTCCGGGGTCGTGGTGCGGTCCAAAAACCGTCCTCCCTCAGCCGGATCTTTCAAAAGAATTCGAATTGCGTCACCACTAGATCGCATCGACAACCGCATATATATGTATGGTCTTAGACATAGTAACTGTATCTCATGTACACTTTCGAGTTCCGTCCCAAAAGTGATTTTTTCGGAGATCGAAATGCGCAAAGTGTGTCTGTTTATCGCAGCGGTTGTTTTCGCGGTTTCCTCATCGTTGACCTTTGCTCACGCCCAAACCGGAGCGAGCCTTTCCGGCGTAGTCACGGACCAAAACGGCGCAGCCCTCCGCGATGTCGCAGTCACCGTCAAGAACGTCGATACCGGTGCAGCGCGCATGATCAAAACCGACGACATGGGGCGCTATCAGGCGTCCGGCCTGCCTCTGGGACGCTTCAAGATTCACGCGGCGAAAACAGGGTTTGCGGATGAAACGCGCACCGAAATCTCCTTGGCGGCCGGCCATGACGCCAACGTCGACATCAAGATGCATCGCAGTGCTCCCGACCCCTGCGTCAGCGGCCACGATTTCGCCACCACTGATTGCACGCTGACCTGGCACGGCATCACGGTGTACGGTGCTTATGACGTCGGCGGTGGCTGGGTCAGCCACGGCTTACCGGAAAGCGGATATAACTACGAAGGCGAATCTCTGGTGAACCGAAACGGCTATGAACATCGATTCGTTGTTGCACCGAACAGCCTGCGGCAGACCGGTTTTGGCATCCGAGGCAAGGAAGAATTTGCCCCTGGCTGGTCCGTCGTGTTCAACGCTTCAACTGGCATCAATCCGCAGTCCGGACTGCTCGCCAATGCCTCGCAAACCCAGATCGTCAACAATGGCCTTCCCCGGACCAGCTATTCGTTTGCCATCGACGGCGCGCGCGCCGGCCAACCCTTCAATGATGAATACTATGGAGGTATATCGTCCAAGATTTTCGGCACGCTGACCTTCGGTCGTCAGCGCGCTCTCGGCACCGATGCGATGCTCCAGTACGATCCAGCTGGCGGAGCCTATGCCTTTTCCTACATCGGGTACAACGGCACGATGGCCGGCGGCGGCGATACCGAGGACTCCCGTTGGGACGATGCCCTGAAGTATCGCCTCGCCTATGGCCCGGTCCATTTCGGCGCGATGTACAAATTCGCCGACGGTTCTGCCGGTTGCTACGACCCCGCGGCAGCCGCCGGGAACACCTGGACCGCCCTCAGTTGCACGCCGCAATCGGCTCACAACAATGCCTATGGATTCGACCTCGGCGGAGACATCGGGGGAGACCAGCACAAGTTTTCCGCCGACTTCGTCTTCCAACATTACAACCAGGCGATCAGCGTATTGAACCCCTTGCTGGGGCCGCAGAGTCTGTCGGCACCCTATCAGTCGACTACCGACAGTATCGATACAACCCCCATCAACGGAGGGCCTGGCATGGGACCGAATCTGATCGACCCGAACGGCACCGTTTATGGCATCGTGACCGACAACAACGGGATTATCGTCGCGGTCAAATATAAGTGGGATCCGTTCAAGTTTTTTGCCGGCTACGAATACATCTGGCAGAATAACCCGGCGAATCCGTTGGGCGTCGGCGCCTCAGATCAAGGCGGTTATTACATGAGCGGAGTTGAAGACAATAATCTTGATTCTGAAAAGTTGGTGAACATCTGGTGGACGGGCGTGAAGTACACATACGGTACCAAAACCGATTTCACCTTCGCGTGGTATCAACAGCGGCAGAACGACTTCCGTCTTCCGCCGGAGTGCTCGGCCTCAGCCGGCTTCCGCGCCTCCTGCGCGGGCACCCTCAACGAGGGGTCGCTCTATGCGGATCATCACTTCACCAAGCGCTTCGACGGTTATGCGGGAATTGCGTATTCCTGGGTGACCGGAGGCCTAGCCATCGCCATCCCACATGGCCCCGGCGTCCCCTATTTCAGCAACAACAACTTTGCTCCAACAATCGGAGGTCGTTTCAGCTTCTGATCGCTTCTGTGGCAGGCTCAGTCGAGAGCCCAGACGTGGGTTGTGGTTCAAGTGAAGCGACGGGCGATGCGCAGCAACCGTCCTCACGGTCCTGCGGCGGGATCGCCTGTGGGCGGCGGGGCGTGATCCACCGCAGCGGGAGGTCCCAGCAACTCCGTTAGGATTGGTTTCAGTGCATCTGCCCAGATTTGGTATGCCTTCGCGGTGGGATGGAGTTTATCTTTTGCATTCATCATCCCGTCGAGCAACTTGCCATCGCTGTCGGCCAGTTTGTCGTTAATATTCAAATATCGAATCTTTTTGCCATCCGCGAACTCCGACAGATTGTGGTTGATTCTCTCAATGACGGGAATGAACGCCATGTTGTCGTTTCTTGGGAATATTCCCATGAGAATAATTGTCGCCGTGGGCGCACGCTTTTGAATGGCAAGCAGAATCGCCTGAAGGCCTCGCGTAACTTCGTCGGCTTTCGCGTCTGCTTTCACGTCTCCTCGGCCAGAGGTTGATAGATCGCCGACGTTGTTTGTGCCGGCTAACAGAACGATGACTTTCGGGTTGACCCCGTCTAACTCGCCGTTCTCTAAACGCCAGAGGATGTTCTGGGTTCGATCAGCACCCCATCCGAAGTCTGCCGCGTTCCAGCCGAACAAATTTGCTTTCCAATTGGCCAGCAGATCTGGGTAGTCGAGGGCGCCCCACCTTCTTGTGATCGAGTCACCTTCGAAGTAGACGTCGATCACGGGCTGCTTTGCCTTTGCGAGTAACTGCGAGTGAGCAACCAAGGAGTTTGCGTCCGTCCGAAAAACTGGCTGATCGGCCGGAAGCTCCCACGGTGTTGGATGATAGTCAAAGAACTTGTCCGCCCAGGGGATGAAATACTTCCAGTTCGGAGCATCGGTGTGGCCCGCGTCATGTTGCCGCCACGCGAGTTGGCCATCGAGTAGCCCCTTATTCACTGGTGGCATCTTCACATTGCGATAGTCCTCATTTATTCCGAGGTCATTTGCACCAAGTAGCCGGAAGACAGCATCTGCCGCCACAGTCGCCATGAAGCTTCCGTGTTGGTCCAGCCACTTTGCATCCCCCATTTCTGGAACGCCGTAGCTGATGAAAGTCAGACGAGGCGCGCACAGCGCAATCAGTTCGTTTGCGTCAACCGGCAAGTTGCTGGCATTCTTGCTTCCGACCGAGCCCTCGGCCGCGCCGTACTTCAAAAAATTACCTGCTATCCAGTGATACTCGCGAGAGCCGGTGAGGTTCTCTACTTCTTCTCCGAAATTGCGTCGATATGGCTTGGCGCCGCCTTCCCCCGAGGATCCCACCAGCGCGGCAGCGAAGCGAGTGTCGAACGCCATGGTTACGAGTGCGGCCTTTCCGTAGCGAGAGACGCCCTCGATACCAACGTGCTTCGCATCGACGCTTTTATCCGTCTGCAGATAGTCGAGAGCGCGGGAGGCTCCCCAGCCCCACGCCCGCAACGCGCCCCAGTCCTCCGCCTTTCGAGGCTGGCCCTTATTCGTAAGGCCAATGATTCCCTGCGTCAGGCCGGCACCGTTGTCGGCCTGAATGCTGCTGGTGTCGAGTAACGCGTAGCCCCATCCGTTGGCGATGAGTTGTTCAGTGGAGGGCGGATCGCTCCCCATCATCTTCCTAGATTCGGGGTGGCTTGCGATAAACTTCTGAGTAGTTGCGCTGGTAAACATGATCATCACGGGCACGGGACCCTTCGCATTCCCAGGCGTGACCAGCGTCATTTCAATATCCACGTGAATCGACGGGCACGCCGAGTTGTCCACATGTCCGACTAACTGCTTCTGAATGACGGGGAACACACCGGTCTTCGAATCGGCTGTGCTCTTCACATCCCAGGTCACTTTGGGCACATCGGGCGGGATGCGGCCGACAACCTCGCGCTCGAACTCCTCGACGATCTCTGGACGTCGCTGATTCCACCACTCGTTCGCCGACGTCACCTTTTGCCCGTTCTTCAATGTGAGTGCATCGGGCAGATCACCATATGGATTGGCCTTCGCTTCATCGTAGTTCGCGTGATTCGGGTCATTTTCATTCCCACTTGGGCCAGGGCGGAGCGCTTTGATCCCGAGTTGATCCATCATCTTCTGATGGTCCTGTTCCGCGGTCCAGTTTGCTGACGTCGATTGCTGCGCCGCGATCGTCTGACACACGATCATCTGACACAGTGTCGTTAGACACACGAGGAGGGCGAAGTTCGTCAGCGCGGCAATCCTCGAAAGTGCTTTCTTCGAGCGCGTGGGAGAATTCATGCGTGACTCTTGAGCAAAGATATTATCGGACAACCTCGCAGTGTGAAGCTTGTTAAACACCGATCCTTCTCAGGCAACGAACCTGCGAGCCGCACGCACTCCCGCTCACTGGCAGTTTTACCAGTGTGCTTGGCGCTGTCTCGCTCGTAGATTTCACCTAGTCACTCGGGAACAATTTTGAGGAGGCTTAATGCCTAAAAGATTCCTACTCAACCGCATGCGATTCGCGTTGCTCTGCCTTTTGGCATTCGTCGTGCTCCCATCGCTGAGCCGTGCACAAGACGTTCCTGTATTCGAGATCAATCACGCGGATAGCACAATTAAGTTCAACGTGAAGGCGTCAGTTGCGATCGCGGGCAACTTTGACAAGTGGGACGCCGGCGTGACACTTACATCGCCCAGTCTTGAGACTTCCGTCTTGGACATTAAGATTCAGGCAGACAGCGTGAACACCGGCAGCGGTATGAAGGACGGTAAGCTGAGGGGCAAAGACTTCTTCGACGTGAAGGAAAACCCATTGATCACCTTTCACTCCACGAAGGTTGTACAGATCGACCCTACAACCGTGGAGTTCGACGGCGATTTCACCATTCGCGGCGTGACCAAACCGGAGAAGCTGACGTTTGCGATCACTGGCAGGGGCGCCGGTTCAGGCGAGATCAAAGGGACTATGGCGTTCGACCGCAAGGACTACGGGATGAATAAAGGCATTCCGTTCGTCACAATTGCCGATCGGGTCGAGGTGATTGTTGACCTCAAAGGGAAACGAGTGAGCGGGCCTCCAGTGGTCTTTAAGCAATAGCGTTGGGGGGTGGGTTCCAAAATGGGCCGCATAGCTCGGCTCGGGGAAATCACTACCCATCGTCCTGTATGGGCGTTATACAGATTTTGGCTGTATATATAGCTATGACCTTTTTGCGCCGCGTCTTAATGCTCTCTCACTGTCGTGTGTTTGGGGTGATTCAAGAATCCATCGTTTTGCTGGTGCTGTTGTCGCTGCTCCATCCCTCCCAGGCCTTCGCTGCGAATCCTGATCTGGAAACGGTGCTTACTGGCTCGCGCCAGCGTATTCAAAAATTGGACTACCGCATGAGCGGGCGGCTCACACGGGTTGAAGCCGATGGCAAGCGCACGAACTACAAGTTTGTCGCTAAGGCTCACTGGTTTCCGGATGGTCTGCGGCTGCTGTGCGAGATTTCGGGGCCCGGTGCAGATAAGACGAGTCTTCTCCTGCACATGAGCGCGAGCGGACAGATGACCATCGAAGCGATACTTCCTGGCCAGAAGGCTGCGAGCGCGTTGCCATTCAAACGTTGGAACGACTCGCTAGTGGGAACAGATTTCTCCTATGAAGATATGGTAGAGAACTGGTTCTTCTGGAAGCATCAGGAACTTCTCGCGGCGGAGAAATATGGTGCGAGGGATTGTTTCGTCCTGAAGAGCACGTCCGGCCCTCAAGACCAGAGTTACTATGACTCGATTACATCGTGGATTGACCGTGGCATTTTGTTTCCTGTGCATGTAGTGAAGACGACTCGCGGGACGGGACAACAGAAGGAATTTATTTATTATGGGCTGCGGCAGGTTGGGGGCGCCTGGTCCGCGACGCAAGTGGAGGCAAAGCAACAGGGGAAACCCGGCTCCTCGATTCTTGTAATCGAAGGGGGATCGGGAAAGGCAAATCTTGGACGCAAGGACTTTGATCTGGGGCAGTCCGGCGCTCCCAGCGTTCAACAAGATCAAGATAAGACGAAATAAAAGCGGATCGTTTAACTAGGATGTTGCCGGATCCTGCGCTGTTATGGGCAAGTGAGTAAACGAATGAGTGTTAAACGAGAGACGCCAGAGCCAATCGAACAACCTGACGATGGGAGCGCTAGGCCCCCTCGTTTGCCCAGAGCTATCTTGCGAAAGCGCGTGACAGCGGCTATCGTCCTTGCTTTAATCACACTGACGTTAGCGATGTCCGTTTACTACCAAACTGCGTTCTTGCGAAGAGCGGGGGATTGGCGCTGGTTTTGGGTTGGCGAAGCGATCGTTGGCGCTCAGCTAGCTTATGGCATCGTGCAGGTCCTCAGAAAGGGACCTTGAAATTTACCTGTGTGACCTGCCGCCCACTCGTTTCTTAGACGCTGAGATTCCAGTCACTTTTGGGTCTTTTTCATTGGTGTGTAATTCAATTTATGAGGAAGCGTTCGCCGGCGTCTTCACGGGACAAGCTCTTTTTCGGATGTTTGCTCCGCCCCGTATAAGCCAAAAGGCCACCAATTCCAGTCGCCGGCAAGTTGCAACAGTGCCGGCCCGACGATCATCCGGACAACTGTAGCGTCGATGAACACTGCGACGGCGAGCGTAAAGCCGAGCATTTGAACGACCAGAAAACTTCCCACGGTAAATGCAGTAAAGACGGCAATCATAATTGCCGCGGCGCTGGTGATGAGCCCGGCGGTTCGCGCCAGACCCTCGATCACCGCTGCTTTCTCGGATAAACCGCGACGGCGTTCTTCGAGGACTCGGGCGACCAGGAAGACCTCATAGTCCATACTCAATCCGAAGACGATGGCAAAGGAGAGAATCGGCACTATCGGATATACGTAGCCGCTCCCTCCATGGAGCCCGAAGAGTTTGCTGCCGTGGCCTTCCTGAAAAACGAGAACCAACGCACCGAAAGAAGCTCCAACGGAGAGCAGATTGAGCAGAATTGCTTTGATAGCCGCAATCAGAGAACGCAACCCGATCAAGAGCGCCAGCAAGCTCCCTAATATGACGCCGAGGATCACCTTGGGCAACCGCTCTCTTACTACCGAGTCATAATCTGCCTGAAGTGCGGGAACGCCGCCGACGCGCAGTGTAGCGCCGGGCACTCCCGTTATGGTTGCGGCATCGGAGGAACGCACCTCGCGCACCCACTGTATCTGCTGGTTCGGCGAGAGAGTGGAGGTGGGCAGTAATTCAATCAAAGTCGCGTGGCCATCGCTGCGAAGAAAACTTGCGCGGATTGCCTCGGGCACGTCGTTGACAGCATCTGCTGTGTCGGACATTCCTGTGAGGGTCGGAAGAGATAAGACCTCTTCTGCCCTGGGATCGTCCTGGAAGTGCTTAGTGAAGCGGCTCACTCCAAGCCAGCCTGCCTGTGAGAGAGGCGGAGACTGCGGCGGCAACTCCAGGATCACACGGAGAGATTGCACAATACCCGCTCGCCCCATGTCTTGCAGCGTGTGCAGCGCCTGCACCGACTCGGCTGAGGCCGGAAACGAGTCGCGGTCAGGCACTCCGGGAGCGATTCTCCGTGCCTGGAAGGCAAGGATCAGCAGCGGAACTCCGGCGACGAGCAGAGCCACCCATGGCCGACGAGTTATGATGCAACCCCATCGCACCCACCGCTCACTCGCCGCGCAGGGGTCGACTGGCGTCTTGACTTGTCTGCTTGGAAGACGCACTCTGGCCGCATTGACGCGATGCCCTAGGACCCCAAGCACCCAAGGCACGATGCATGTACATAGCATCACGCTCAAAACGGTTACCAGCAGGCCGGCGATCCCGATAGAGCGCAGTTCGCTGATGGGCACGGTTAGCAGCGCTGAAAATCCGATGCCAACGGTCGTGGCCGAGATAATCAGCGTCCGGCCTGCTTGCCCGGCCGCAATATCCGCGGCGGGGCCGGGATCGTATCCCTCGGCCAATGCTTCGCGAAACCGGCTGACCATCAGCAAGGCATAGTCGATGCCCAAGCCCAGTCCGAGCATCGTCGCCAGATTCTGAACCAGAATCGACAGCTGCAGATAATGCGCGAGCAGCGCAGCCGCACCCAGCGTCATCGAGATTGAGAGCACTCCAACTCCGAGTGGCAATAGCGCGGCCACAAGACTGCCGAAAGCCAGCAACAGGAGGATGAGAGTCACTGGCATCGCCCGTTCCTCGGCATGGGTGACGTCATTTGCACTGACCTTGCGAAGATCGAAGTTCAGCGGAGTTTCGCCGGTAATCTTCAGTTTGATATTGGGGTATTGCGACTTAAGCTGGCCTTCCATCCAGTCGGCTTTTTCTCTCAGTTGAGGGACCAGCGCCTCGACGGCCTCGTTGTGCGGGTCCAATCCGACGATGATCAAGGCGCCGCCATTGTTGCCGGTGAATAGCGGATCCGGCCAATCCACACTCGAGACGGCGCCCGACACTCCTGGGACAGTGCGCAATGAACTGGTTAAGAAGCCCAGTGCATCTGCGCCTTCAGCTGAATCCGGATTGGGAATACCGCTGATCACAAGAACCAGGCGGTGGGCGTATGGAGACTGGAAACGCTGTGACAGTTCCTGATCAACTTTTTCAGATTCTCCGCCCGTGATGTGAACCACTGTCTCCAGGCGGCGTTCGACTTTGTAGGAAAAAGGCAGGAGCGCAAGCGCCATAGCAAACCCCAACATCGCCAACCAGAATCGGCGGCGAGCGGCGTCATGGCCGTTCTTTAGGCTCGGCATTACCATGTTGGCTTCACCATGGAAGATCCACGTCGTTTCCCGGTTCGTCTGACAGCGACGAAGCCACTCTGGTGATCGGGTACATCCATGATATCGGGTCAAACTCAAAATTCACTGAGGTTCGGTTCGGAGCTTGGTTAACGAGTTTGGTTAACGATCACCGCCAGTCAGCCCAGCCTTGGGTGCAGATTCCGCGTTGGGGGTAGCCGATTTTTCCCGAAAGATGCTACCCCGCGTCATCCTCACCAAAACTGTCTGACGGCAACTGACTGCCACGATGCGCGAGTAAGACCAATAAGCAAATAAGACTGCTATTAGTGGGTCTCCGCATTCGAACTGCAGTTAGCGATACGAAACCTACTTTGCGACCCCTTCGAAATTGATTCTTATAGGGTAAAAGCATTAGAACCGTCGCGGCGCTGCAAGCAATGGAAAGTTACTTTGCGGAGATCGGAACGACTCGAACGCGTCCATCCTGACTAACTATCGGCGAGACTAACAACCGGCCGAACTAACGGCAACCAACAAGGCACCACGAATCTACTTGACGATCGGCAAAAAGGAGATACAATCGCGCACCGTATGCCGAGCCCTGTCTTGAAGCAGGCCGGTATTTCATTAGGAGCCCATCCATGTTCGATGTGAAAAGGTGGTTGTCGAGCTTTCTCGTGCTGGCCATCACGGCTCTACCCGTTATGGCGGGCAATAACGATTCGAAGACAGCAACATCAAAAGATAGTGGAGCAGCCGCGAGTAGCGCAGAAGCGAACCCGGCGGCGAATAGTGGAAACCCAAGTCCAGCGCCAACTCCGGGCCCGAGTCCTAGTCCAAGTTTAAGTGTTACCACGGCCCCCGTCGATGCCAACATCACGGCATTGCTCGGCGTGCTCGTGATGAAAGGAGTTCTTTCCTCCTCTGAGGCTAATAGCATTCGCAATGCCTCGCCGACGGCCCAGTTTCAAGCCCTGGTAGAAGCACTCAACCGCAAGGGCGTTTTGAGCGCTGCTGATTTGTCGGTGGCTGCGAATCCAGCTCCGCAGCCCGCAGCCGTAGCCGCGGCTCCGGCGTCCGAAAATGAAACGATGTCTTCCTCCTCGTCGTCCACGCTGACCATCTCGGAATCTTCGCCGCAACAACAGACCCAGCCGGGGCCAGGGCAGCCGATCCCATCGCGCGTCGCGGGCGAACTGCCGCATACCCCACCGGCGGTGATAACGGCGGTGACTCCGGTTCGAGTGTTCCCGGTCGACGCCCCGAAGCCCGGCGGCTTGGCGGGCATAAAGGCGGGCCCGATCACGCTAGCGCCGTACGGCTTCATCAAATCGACGGTCGTCCATGACAGCAGCGATCCCGATGGCGATGACTTCCCATTTCCCGGCATATGGCTGAATTCCGGGAACATTTTGAGCACCGGCCCGACACAGGATCCCGAGGTCCACATCAAGGCGCGATCCACGCGCTTTGGGCTCAACCTCGAATGGCCGGACATTTCAAAGAACCTGACACTAACTGGCAAGATCGAAGGCGACTTTGAAGGCAACTTCAGCGAAGTCGACAACCGCGACGTTACCTCCATCCGCAGCAATATGCCGCAGCTCCGCTTGGCCTTCGTCCGCCTCGATTACCATGCTAGCGACCGCACCGACATTTTCTTTGTCGGTGGGCAGGACTGGACGCTTTTCGGCTCTGGCGCACTGATGAACATTGTGGAGACGACGTTCAACGGCGCATTTTGGGGCAACACTTGGGGGCGTTCGCCACAATTGCGCGGCGGTATTATCCAAACGCTGAATCCGCTACATAAAGTCAATCTCGAGGGTCAATTCGGGCTCATGATGCCGAGCTCAGGTCAGATCCTGAAACTTGGTTCGTTGGGTCTTGCTGGCCAACTCGGTCAAGGCGAGCGTGAGGGTGCCGACTCCGACCGCCCCGAGTACGAGGGACGAGTCGCCTTGAGTTATCAGGTTGACCCGGCCCCCGGTGTGGCTCCAGCCCAGATCGCACTGGCTGGTTTCCATGGCAGGCGCACATCAATCGCTTACAATACGTCCGCAGTTGGTTCGTCGGTGCCGTATGGGGCACTGTGTGCGACGACCAACTACTGCAATGCCTTCCCCAGCGGCTTTGAGGCTTCCAGCACAATGTGGGGCGGCCAAATCGTGGCGCAAATTCCCACTCGGTGGTTCACCGTGGTTGCGACCGCCTATAAGGGAGGCGACATGCGCTTCCTCCTCGGTGGTCAGCTCAATACTTTTGCCACCGATGTGAGCGGGCTGTCTGGGATACAAGGACCGTTCCCCACTCTCGATGGCGGTCCGCTCGCTGCTGCCGGTGGCGCCGTACTGGGTTGCTCGGGCACGTTTACCGCCACCGGAACGCCGGTGGGCGGGATCACCCCAGGAACTTGTGCCGGCACAGTAGTGGTTGCTCCGCAACGGCCAATCCGCTCTTTTGGCGGCTTCATCCAGCTCGGACTGCCGCTTTCAAGGTGGTTTAATGCCGATCCGCATGGTCACAATGCAGGTTGGCAGCTTCACTTCACCGTCGGCAAGGACCAGGTGGTGGATCGTGATTTGAATAATCCAGGCTTTGTCCCCGCTTACAACGGCGGTGGCACGGCTCCGTTGCCGCTTTTGATGGGCAAGAGTGCCATCGGAACCCTCTACTACAAACTCAATACCTGGGCGACGTTCGCCTTCGAGCAGTCGATCTATGCTACCCGCGGTTTGGACCACGCCAATATTTACACAATTGCCGGAAATCCATCCAACGAATGGCAGGATCATCGCACTGAAGCCGGGCCGATCTTTACGTTCTAGACTGAAGCCTCCACCCCAGCGGGCCAGTGAAAATTACTGACCCGCTAGGGATCCGTTCGGTTGACTGAATTGGCTGGTGCAGACTACATTCCATCGGCAGTGTTTGGAGGGATCGGTTTGATGAGTATGGGGAGAATTGCGATTCGCAGCAGCGCGATCAGAAGAGTTGCGATGCTGTGGACATGGTTTCTGTTGGTGACGATGTTCGCCAGTATGTCCGCCAACGCAGCCTCGCGCAAAACCACCATCCAGATTACGGTTTTGGATTCTGAAACGCGATCGGTGAGCTACGACAACAACGGTGTTCCCCTCAATTGCGATCAACTCACCTTCGACGCGTATTGCCGTTCCACCAGAACTCCGCAAGTGATCAGTACTTTGTTGGTGCAGGAAGGCAACGATCCGCCGTTCCGTGTCAGTTGCACCATCGAGTCAAAATTTTCCCGGTGCACACCGTTGCCGAAGGGCGCGAGTTTCGACGCCAGAAGAGAAAAAAAAGGCGTCACCATCTACTTTGTCGATGACAAGGGCAGAGCGCAAAAACAGTTCTACAGTTTCGCAGATAAGAGGGAAGACAAGAAAGACGATAAGAACGAGAAGGTCGCTCCGCCGGCGACCACAGTCGCGGCTGCGGCTCATCCCATTACTCGTGCGTCCAACGCAGATGCCAATGCAGCATCTCCCGGACCAGGCTGGGTGCAGGTCATTAATCCCGAGAAAGTGCGTTGTAATTTCAGTTCGACTCCCACAGGCGCGGAGATTACAGTGGATGGCCAATATGTCGGCAGCACACCGTCCGAAATAAGCCTTCCCGCGGGAACGCACACTGTCGGCTTCGCTCTTCCCGGATTTGCGGAATGGAAGCGCGAACTCATAGTGACATCCGGATCGGCGCCGACTATCAGCACAGTTTTGCAGAAGATTCGGCAGTGATATTGAAGCTATGGCAGTACACCAACGTAGGCGGTCGCAGCTGTCGACCTGAAAACTGCAGGTAAACGGAGGAAGTGATGGCAAATGCTGCGCAAGTAGCGGGAACAACGAATGCCGAGTACAGCATCTGGCGCGTGATCATGGCCTCATCTGTCGGCACTATGATCGAGTGGTATGACTTCTATATTTTCGGCAGCCTGGCCGCTATCTTGGGTCCGAAATTTTATCCTCCGGGTAATGACACCTTCGCGTACATTGCCTATCTCGCGACCTTTGCCGTCGGCTTCCTCGTGCGGCCATTCGGCGCACTTTTCTTCGGACGCATCGGTGACCTCGTCGGGCGAAAATATGCCTTCCTTGTCACGCTTTCCATCATGGGCTTCTCAACCTTTGCCATCGGACTGTTGCCGTCGTATGCGACGGCTGGCTGGTTCGCGCCCATCGTGCTGCTATTGATCCGCGTTCTGCAAGGCTTGGCGCTCGGCGGAGAATACGGCGGCGCTGCGGTTTATGTCGGAGAGCATGTTCCCGACAACAAGCGCGGATTTTATACCAGCTTTATCCAGATCACGGCCACGCTAGGTCTTTTTGTGTCGCTCGTGGTGATTCTGATTACGCAGAACTCCATGTCGAAAGAAGACTTCACCAATTATGGCTGGCGCATTCCTTTCCTGATCTCCATCATCCTGGTGCTGATCTCGCTCTACATCCGACTGAAGATGAAAGAGTCGCCAATTTTCGCCGAACTCAAGGCGACGGGCATGACCTCTACACAACCGTTAAAGGATGCATTCACCAAATGGGCAAACCTGAAACAAGTGCTGATTTCGCTCTTTGGAGCTACAGCGGGACAAGGTGTGATCTGGTACACCGGACAGTTTTACGCGCTGTTCTACATGCAGACTATTCTGAAAGTGAAGACTCAAACCGCCAGCGAAATAGTTGCCGTCGCTCTTCTGTTCGGAATGCCATTCTTCACGGTGGTTGGTGCGCTCTCTGATCGCATCGGCCGTAAGAAACTCATGATGGCTGGTTGCTTGCTCGCCGTCCTCACCTACATCCCGATCTACAAAGCCATGCAACGCGCATCCGGTAATAATGTGGTCACGGTAAAGTCGAGCCGTAATAAAGTGACGGGTGCAATCGGGCTCACCGCTATGACAACGGACCCGACCGGCGCGTTAGTTCCCGCGAAGGAAGCTCCTGATCCGAATTTCTGGATGCTGGTGCTCTTGATCTTCATACAGGTTCTTTATGTATGCCTGATCTATGGTCCCATCGCGGCTTATCTGATCGAGGCTTTCCCCGCGAAGATTCGCTACACTTCGCTCTCTCTGCCTTATCACATAGGCAACGGCGTGTTTGGAGGATTGCTGCCGCTGATCGGTCTCTCTTCGGTTGCGGCTACAGGCAACATTTATGCCGGACTGTATTACCCGATGATCGTGGCTGGTATGACGTTTATTGTTGGCAGTCTGCTGCTGCGTGAGACGCGCGGCACACGGATTTGGACTGAAGCCGGAATGCCGGAACCGGCTGGCGATTGATGAGTTATTGAAAGCCGAATAATACGAACCGGGGTGCCCCACTTCTCACGCTTTTCGAGAAGTGGGCCGCGACAATGCCGACACCATCTTGTTTTGGTTCTAGGCGGCCGGCGATCGAATCTTCATCTTCAGTGCTTCCCAGTCGTTGACTTTCACCGGATCGGCTTCCCCAAGGGCATAAGCTCGAAAGCTGCTCCAATGCCAAAGTTCAGGGCGGGTGGTGCACGGTTCAGTTGTGATGAAAAGGGAAGCCCGCGGTGTCGGTCCGTGCGGCGGCCCACTTCTCAAAAAGCGTGAGAAGTGGGGCACCCTCCCAGTTCGTATGATTCAGATCAAAAACGAACAGCGTTATAATCGCGACGCCGGAGAAGGGGGCCACCCGCCGATCCATGGGGTTTCCGCGACCGCAGCGACGGTGGAAGGTAAGGAGGTATCGACAGCTTCCCGTGCGGCGGTTGAACAATATTTTACGGTCCACAACACTCCGACAACTGCCGATCCGCTGCACCGAACCATTGAATTGCCGAACCCCGTGACCCAGCCTATTGCTGTGATCTTCAATAAACTTTTTGGTCGTCTCTAAAGGTGAAGAGGAAGTATGAGCACCGATGATTCCGTTTGCTGTCAGCAACTACTCACGAAGTCCGCTATGCGTTCACCTTTTGGGAGGATAATCTCGCTAGGATTTTATGATGGGACAACTTCCGGTGTTGCTCAATGTTCGCATTGTTCGAGGTTCTATAAGTACGAACTCGTCGCGTGGGATTCGAGTCAAGACCTTAGAATCTACTCGCTGGCTGCCTTGCCTCAAGAGTCCTTTGAGGCTTTACTGAAGCTACTATCGGGAGTTGAGCGTCCGACATCGCCAATTTGGATACCGATCCTTCCGTCCGATTCAAGTCAAGATATGAGTGTGCTCAAGCGATCGATCGATGCCGAACTAGCCAAGGCAGAACCACCATCCCATGTCATAGCGAGCCGCCATCTGGATCAAGAGATACTCGCCCGCAAGGAAATCTCGGACGCAGCACGCATTAAGTTGCCGAAAAGCCAAGATTATCCAGGCAAAGCGGATTGGGAATTCTGGCAAGCGTACCTGGCAGTTGATTCACTACCGGAACTTACATGACAGGTTTTTGTTGGCTTATTAGCTTGAACGGTGCTGTCCCGCTAGGGGTACCCGTCCTCGGCGCTCATCCCAGCCCCTTAGACCCTAAGTAGGGTGTATCACTTTTCCCCTTTGTATAGCTAACCCCTCCGCATCCTTGACACCCTCGTCAGCGCTCCCTAAAATCCAATTAGCTGGTGGTGGAATCCTAATCTAAGCCACTGCATCTAAAGTATTTAATGGGGCGTTTCAGCTCCGAGACTCGGGTAGATATGCCAGCAGGGCCAGCGGGCGGACGGGAACGGGAAATCCTTACCGCCATCGTCGAGACATTTATTGCCAGCGGAGAGCCGGTGGGATCACGTACGCTGGCGCGTGCCAGCCGCGAAGGTTTGAGCGCCGCCACCATTCGCAACGTTATGGCGGATCTCGCTGATGCGGGATTTCTCGATCAGCCCCATGCTTCGGCGGGACGCGTTCCTACTGCGGAGGCTTATCGCTATTACGTCGAGCAACTTAGTGGTGAAGCGCATCTCTCGCACGAGAATCAAAGTATTATCCAGGACACTCTAACTGGTGTCACGGATGTGCAGGAGTTCATGGAGCGCACCTCGCATGTGCTCTCATTGATTTCGCACAGCGTTGGAGTCACGGTGGCTACTACCGGGCCGCAGAATGCGCTCGAGCACGTTTATTTTTCGCGGCTAAGCGATCAGAAGGTGCTGGCGGTGTTGGTGACGCGTTCCGGAGTGGTGCGTGACCGGGTGCTGCGGTTGGATATTCCGCAGTCCGATCTCGACCTGGCGGCGCGCTACATCAATGAGAATTTTCGCGGCTGGACTATGGGCGACATGCGGGCAGAACTGGCGCGTCGTCTGGAAAAAGAACGCAGCGAGTATGACCGGCTAATGCAGTCGATTCAACAGCTCTATCAGCAGGGCGCGCTGGCTTCGAACGACGACACACAGGCAGTGTTTGTGGAAGGAGCTGCGAATTTAGTTGGGAACCGCGTGACCGGGGACGAAGATCGGCAGCGTCTCCAGGATATGTTGCGCACACTTGAGGAGAAAGAGAAAGTAGTAAAGCTACTGGGCGCTTATCTCGATACCCGGCAGGAAGCTGTGCGCGTGGTAATCGGGCTCGACGAGGCGCTCCCGGCTTCGAATTTGCAAAATTTTGTGCTCATTGGCGCTCCCGCCCGCGTTGGTGGAGAGGTGATGGGGTCGCTCGCCGTGATTGGGCCTACACGGCTGGATTATCAACATACGATGTCGGCGGTGTCTTACATCGCGCGGCTATTCGATAAACTTTTGAATGAATCGGAGTGATTTAGAAGTATGCGTAGAGGAAACGGAAACATCGATCTTAAGAATATCGATCTGAACAACGAGGACGTGCGGCGTGAGGATTTGGATCGCGAGCTTCCCCCCGCAGAAGTTGGGGAGGGGTCTGCGCCGGTCTCGATTTCGAGCAAGGCAGGTGACGTAAGCGCGCAATCGGAAACAGAAAAGCTTAAGGCAGAGCGCGATGCGCTGCTGGATCGGCTGGCTCGTCTGCAGGCGGAGTTTGATAATGCACGCAAGCGCGCGGCGCGGGAACAGCAGGAATTCCGCGAATTCGCCGCGGCCGATGTCATCAAGAATTTTTTGCCCATCCTCGATAGCTTCGAGCGAGCTTTAAAGGCTGGCGGTGACGCCACTGATTTCCGCAACGGGGTTGAGCTCATTTACCGTCAGTTTCAGGATGCGCTGCAGAAGTCTGGAGTACAGCCAATTGTTGCTGTGGGGCAGCCATTCGATCCGCGGATTCACGAAGCCATCGAAATGGTGGATACCACAGAAGTTCCGGATCATCATGTGCTCGACGAACTGCAGCGCGGTTATAAATACAAGGAACGGTTGCTGCGTCCAGCAATGGTGCGGGTCGCTCGTAATGCACGCGGATAGTGCAGTGCTCACCCCAAAACGGTTTGCAACATAGATTGAATTCTTAGAGAAGAGTGGAGGAGTTTCTGGCCACCAATACAAAACGCGATTATTACGAAGTCCTCGGTGTCACGCGTGTGTCGACCGATGTCGAAATCAAGAGCGCTTATCGCAAGCTGGCGATGACGTATCATCCGGATCGCAATCCGAACAACCCTGAAGCGGAAGATAAGTTCAAGGAGATTACCGAGGCGTACGCAATTCTTGCCGATGGTGAGAAGCGATCTTTGTACGACCGTTTCGGACACGCCGGTGTGGGCGGTAACTCGGGAGGTCCGGCTGGATTCGATCCCGCGATCTTCCAGGATTTCGGTGACATCTTCGGCGACATCTTTGGTTTCGGTGACATCTTCGGACAGGGTGGCCGTCGCCGCAGCCGCGCTCAGCGTGGGGCCGATCTCCGCGAAGATTTGCATCTTGAGTTTGATGAAGCGGTCTTTGGAACTGACAAGCACGTGAACGTGCGTCGTCATGAGACTTGCGAACCGTGCCGCGGAACCGGTTCAGCGCCGGGTAAGGCTCCCGTAAGTTGCCGGACGTGCAATGGGCGGGGGCAGGTCCGGTACCAGCAGGGTTTCTTCAGCATTGCTCGAACTTGCTCTGCGTGTCAGGGTGCGGGCACTGTAATTACCGATCCTTGCTCGAAGTGCAAGGGCGAAGGCCGTTTGCTGCGCGAGCGCGTGGTTGAAGCCAAGGTGCCGGCGGGAGTGGAAGACGGCACGCGAATTCGCTTCACTGGCCTCGGCGAAGCGGGCATGTTCGGAGGGCCAGGCGGCGATTTATATGTGGTCCTGCATGTCAAAGAGCACGCGTTCTTTGAGCGCGAGGGCAACGATCTGCACTGCGTAGTTCCGATTTCGTTTCCGCAAGCCGCGCTCGGCATCGAGATTATGGTTCCGACGCTCGAGGGAGAACACAAGCTGAAAGTTCCGGAAGGAACGCAGTCGGGAACGTCGTTTCGCATCCGGAATAAAGGTGTGCCGGTGCTGAATGGTCACGGTAAAGGCGATCTTTATGTCGAAGTGCGGATCCAGACACCGGGCAAACTGAATAAACGCCAGCGGGAATTGCTAGCAGAATTGGCAGAACTGGCTCCGGTGGAAAATAAACCGCAGAACCGGTCATTGTTGGGGCGCGTTAAGGACATGTTCGCGTAGGAGAGTTTTCAGTTCCCCGGTCTTTAGTTCTCGGAGCAATCCCCTTGCTCATATATGACGCGCCGTCGCTGGATCGCCGATGAAGTAACTGGAAATACTGCTGCTCTGGTTGGCGAGCACGCGGCTCATCTCTCGCGGGTTCTGCGCGCTGAAATCGGCCAGGAGTTCGACATCGCAACAGGAGCCGGGGTTCGCCGGGGAACGATTACCTCGATCTCTGACGATCGCGTTGAGTTCGTGCTCGGTGAGGAGTCGAGGCTTACCTCGCGCAACTCGACTCCGAAGATCACGCTGGCCCTCGCTATTTTTAAGTTCGATCGCATGGAGTGGGCGATCGAGAAGTGTACGGAGATCGGGGTCGACCGCATCATCCCCGTAATCGCTCATCGCAGCGATGCTCATCTGGGGACTGCTGCTGCGAAACGTCATGAGCGCTGGCAGCGCATCGTTCGTCAGGCGGCAGAACAGTCGCGACGGTCGGCACCGCCTGAGATTTCTGCACCGATCAAACTGAAAGAGCTTACTGGCGGCGGCGTTCTGACGGCAGGTATAACGGATCGCGTCGTTCTTGCTGAGTCTCTCGCCGATGCCCGCGAGGACATGAGGTTGGGGGACATTTTGCGATCCCGATCCGCTCAAGGTGAAGTGGCGCTCGCGGTGGGCCCTGAAGGCGGATGGGCGGACGAGGAACTGACATGGTTTAGCGAAACAGGGTGGATTGCAGCCTCGCTCGGCGGCACAATTCTGCGAGCGGAAACGGCGGCGATCGTCGCTACTGCTCTTGCGCTTGACGCGCTGCGTTGATTCTCCATATTTACAATCAGCTCTGATATTCTCCGGCAAGTGGCTGCTCAATGAAATCGACTGTCTCACCTGCGATGAAGACTGCAACGAAGATCGCGACAAAGATAGTTCCCGACGAACGCCAGCAGCAGGCTATTGGACACGTTCATGGCCCGATGCTGGTGATCGCCGGCGCTGGCACCGGGAAGACGACTGTACTCACACAGCGCGTCGCTAATCTTATCCGCGAAGGTCATGCGCGCCCCGACGAAATTGTGGCTCTGACCTATACCGAAAATTCTGCGGCCGAAATGATGGCTCGCGTCCGAAGTGAATTGGCGGGCACGACTATCGACGGTCTACAGGCTTGCACCTTCCATGCCTGGTGCAACGGATTGTTGCAGCGTCGCGGCGCTGATTTTGGTGTGCTCGATGATAAAGATCTTTGGGTGTTCCTGCGCCGCCGTATTCGCGATCTGCGGCTTAAGCATTTTGTGCGTGCTGCCAACGTTGGTCAGTTCCTCGATAGCCTGCTCGAGTTCATGCGGCGCTGCCAGGACGAACTTATTGGCCCGGAGGAATATGCACTTTATGTGCAGCGCCTAGAACGTGGCGAGGTCCCATTCCACCGTGTCGCCGGCTCGAAGAAGCAGACAGCAATGGAGGATGCTGAGATTCTGGCACGTTGCCAGGAGATCGCCAGTGTTTTTGCCACCGTGGAGAACATGCTCAGGGAGAAAAATCTGGGCACATTCGGCCACATGATCACCAAGGTTTATCAGTTACTAAAGGACGATCCCGTGTTGCTCGAAGAAGAACGTCGCCGAACGCGGTTTCTGCTGGTGGATGAATTCCAGGATGCAAACCTTGCGCAGGTCGAAATTCTTTCATTGCTCTCAGGGTCGAAGCTCGCCGGTTCGGAGGCGAATGTGTTTGCTGTGGGCGATCCGGATCAGGCGATCTATCAGTTTCGCGGCGCATCGAGCGAAGCCTTCACGTTGTTCGCAAACAAATTTCCTTCGGCGCAGATTGTTGCGCTAGAAAAGAACCGGCGCTCGCTCTCGCCGATATTGCGTTGCGCTTTTGGCATTGTGAATGACAACCCGCCGGTGTTTGGCCAGGCGTTCACGCAGAAAGGCGTCTCAAGTTCTCAACATTCTTATCAGCGGGCGCCGCTGGAATCGCTGCGAGACGATGAGGCGAGACAAAAAGGGGAGGCCACGGCAGCACCGCTAGTCGAAATTGTTACCTGGAGGGATAAAGAAGTCGAGGCCGCCGACCTTGCTCGATGGATCCACAAAAAACGCAAAGAGCTCCGCTGCGGGTGGAGCGAGTTTGCGGTGCTCTCTCGCTTGCACAGCCATCGCGAAGAACTGATTCATGAATTTGCGGAACGGGGCATTCCGTTTTCCATCGAGGGTCTGGATGTTCTCGACACGCCTGAAGTACGCGACATCGTGGCTTGCCTGACCGCTGCTGTTTCTCCTAGCGATGCTGCCAGCCTGTTTCGAGTGGCGGCCCTGCCTCAATTTGGCATCGATCCATTGGAGTTGCGGGCGGCCATGAGGGCAGTGCGGCGCCAGGATCTTGATCTCCGCATGGTGTTGGGAAAACTTGCGGGTGGGCCAGCAGTTTTGGAAGCAGTCGAGAACGCGCACCGCGAAGTGGATAAAGATGGAGTTCGTGCAGATGATGCGGCGAAGCTGGTGATGCGACGGTTTAGCGTACAACGGTCGCCGTTAGCAATCACGTTTCTGAATTTTGTTGAGGCATGGCAAAAGAAAGCGATTGCCGAAACGGGGAGCCCTTCCGAATTTCTCGAGTACCTCGATTATTTCGGACAGGCAGGAGGAACGATTCCACTTCCGCGCAGCGAGGACGATGCTGTACAACTCTTGACCGCGCACGCCGCCAAGGGACTCGAGTACCGCCATGTTGCAGTCATTCGCGCTTCGTCTACTTGGTTTCCGACTACCTATCATGAGCCGCTGATTGCTTTCCCGGCGGAACTGCGGCGATCGGGTGCTTTATCGGACAAGCCAGCAAATGACGACAAAGCGCTGCACGAAGAAGAAGAGCGCCGTCTTCTCTATGTTGCCATGACGCGCGCCAAAGATACGTTGGCGATCTATGCGCACCAGGGGAGAAGCAAGAAAGATCCGAAGCCAACGCAGTTTCTGCGGGAGTTCATGATTCACCCCGGCTATAAGCAGTTTTGGTCCACGCGCTCGGCGGCGGCGGTGCAGGACAGCTTGTTCGCCGAAGAAGAGCAGAGAATCGCGGTGCCGCAATCGAAGGTAGCCGAATGGCTCCTGATGCCGCCGTCGGCGGACTTCGTGACAGGACTGAGCGCATCGGCCATCGTAATTTATGAAGAGTGTCCGCTCCGGTTCAAGCTTGAGCGGGAGTGGAATCTGCCGCGCGACGTGTCGGCGTCCCTGCACTACGGAGCGGCCATGCACGGCGTGTTGCGCACGTTTTACGACGCGCAGCGCTGGCAACGGACGGTCAGCGACGATGAATTGGTGGAGCAGTTCCGATCGGCACTGGCCTCCGCGGGCATTGCCGACCGTTATCAGTACGAATTGTATCTGCGGCAGGGAATCGAGCAGTTGCGGCAGTTCTTCGGGGTTGCCCGCGCAATGCCGCCGCCCGAAGTTCTAGAGACCGAACATCGATTCGAATTGCAGGTAGGCTCATCGAAGTTGACGGGACGCGTGGATCGCATGGATCGCACTGGCCCCGATACCGTTGCGATCGTCGATTACAAGACGGGCAAGCCGCAGTCGCAAGAGGATGCCGACGAGAGTCTGCAACTATCGCTCTATGCGCTCGCGGCCCGGGATGCCTGGGGAAAACGCGCCGATCGGTTGGTCTTTTACAACCTCGAAAACAACACTCCCATCTATACGACGCGTATCGACTGCGAGTTGGAAGCTGCAAAACTGCGCGTGGAGAAAGCGGCTGTCGGAATCGCGGAAGGGAAATTTAACGCGAAACCCGGTTTCCATTGCGCGTTTTGTCCCTATCGTAATCTTTGTCCGGCGACGGAAAAGGTTGTGGTGGCGCCGGAAAAGAAACGCGTCCACTAGCTGAATTTGCCGCAAATAAACTTCGGGGACGCTCATCGCGTCCCCTTTGTTGCTTACTGTTGCCTGTTGCAGGTTCTTAGTGCTTCTTGCTGCTTTTTTTCTTTGCTTTCTTTTTGGTTGCCATGGATCTATTCTCCCTTTTCCATTCTTCATGGAAGTTTTGCAACGATGAATAGTTGCAACTAGTTGAATGTATGAGTCAACGCAGAACGAAGTCAAGAGAAAAATGATCGAAAACGTCGTATGCAATGTCGCACCAAAGTCACGTGAGCGACGCGCGCGCGAAACAATTTGCATTCCATCACCACTCACTCTCGATTGTTCGCGCGTTACGGTGTGTTTCAGACTCGCGCTTCGTGAAAAAATATCTCCTTGCCATCAGTGGCCGTGATCGCGCTCGCGAAACTTCGCTAAGCGTTCCGCCATCTATAATTGAAGACGATTTCTGCGAAGCATTGTTTGAAGGAACGCGTCGCAAGAGTGACGGAGAGCGCAATTATGGCCGGTTCGAATGAAGTAGTGATCATCGCAGGATGCCGCACGCCGATCGGAAAATTTCAGGGTAGCCTGAGCGATATGACGGCTCCGCAAATAGGCGCGGTTGCAGTGCGCGAAGCTGTCAAGCGCGCGAATCTCCAACCACAACAGGTGGATGAGTGCATCATGGGCAACGTCGTCTCCGCTGGCATCGGGCAAAATCCGGCGCGACAGGCGGCGCTGTTCGGCGGACTTGCACCCGAAGTAGGTGCCATGACAATTAACAAGGTATGCGGCTCAGGATTGAAAGCGGTTGCACTCGCGGCGCAGGCAATCGAGACCGGCAACAGTTCGATCGTGGTCGCCGGCGGGATGGAGTCGATGACCAACGCGCCATACCTTCTGCCGAATGCTCGCAAAGGATATCGCCTGGGCAACGGACAGTTGGTCGACTCCATGGTGCACGATGGGCTTTGGGATATTTACAACGACTATCACATGGGATTGACGGGCGAGAATGTTGCTGAAAAATATGGCATCACTCGTGAAGAGCAAGACGAGTTTGCACTCAACTCTCACCGCAAGGCGGTGGCCGCGCAGAAAGAATGCCGCTTCAAGTCCCAGATTGTTCCCGTGGAAATCCCAGCCAAGAAAAAAGGCCAGCAGCCAGTGATCTTTGACAAGGACGAAGGTCCACGCGAAGACACCACGATCGAAATCCTGCGGGCGTTAAAGCCTGCGTTCAAAAAGGATGGCACCGTTACGGCCGGCAATGCTCCCGGAGTGAACGACGGGGCAGCAGCGTTGGTCGTGACCAGTGCCTCACGCGCCAAAGAGCTGGGCGCAACGGCGATGGTCCGCATCGTCGCGCAGGCGACCAGTGGAGTCGAGCCGAAGTGGGTGATGATGGCTCCCGTGGGCGCTGTGCAGAAGATCTGGGAGAAGACGGGCTGGAAGAAAGATGAAGTCGATCTCTACGAATTGAATGAGGCTTTCTCGGTGCAGGCGCTCGGAGTTATCCGCGAACTGGGGCTCGATATGAATCGCGTGAACGTGAATGGAGGCGCGGTGGCTCTAGGCCATCCCATAGGAGCCAGCGGAGCCCGCGTGCTCGTCACACTGATCTACGAAATGATTCGGCGCGATGTGCATCGCGGCATTGCTGCGCTTTGTTTAGGCGGAGGGAACGCGGTGGCGATGGCTGTGGAGCGGTAGGGTATCTAGAACCCTGTTGCGAAACGCGGCATTTAACCGCCATAATCATTCGCCTGCGCCGATGGACTGCAGAATGCGCATTTGTCTCAGGTCAACGCCGTCGCGATATTCCAGCAGGACGGTGGAATTGTCGTCCTCGCCCGATCTGCCGACAATGATTCCGGTTCTGCCTCCGCCGAGATCGACCACGTTGTACAAGTCTGGAAGGACGCCGAGACCATCATAGGGCGACTCTCGGCCTTCCACTGCCAGAATGTGAAGGGTTGGTGATGGCGAAATCCAAGCGCTGAGGGCAAACACTGTCTTCGTGTTGGCTCCCTCGCCAGAATTCCACACGGCTCTGGCGTAGTATCGCAGTTTTCCGTTCGCCAAATGAAATGCCTGCACCGCAAAGACAGGTGACATACCCGCGACTTCAAGTTTGCGATCTGCCTTAGCTGCGTTTCTCATCTGATCAGTCAGCAGGCCGACGATCTTGGTTTGAATGTCGAATCGGACAGGTTCATTTTGGAGACCAGCGTAAACAATATCCGGACGGGGGAGTGATTTTGATTTGTCGTCCAGGAGTTTGCGAGGCCGGCGGATGACGTAGATGCCATCGGTGCTTGCCAAGTACATTGGGTCATCGTTGTTCTCGAATGTGGCCAGCGCACCGATAAAGGAATCATTGCCAACCTCCTCGTCTCCTTCGGTTCCGACCAGCGTCGTAAGTGTAACCGTGGCAACTTTGCCGTAATCTAAGAGCAAATCGTACTTATCACCCAAAGCAAAATGTTCCACGTCGGGTGTCTTTAGGAACTGAGCGATGTAGCTTGTTGGCAGTTCCTCGGGCATAAAGAAGCCACCCACCACGGGGTCGGCAATCCTCTTTGCCGTGGTTGGAACGGTGCCGTGGAATTGCACGGCATTGAAGTAGACAATGACCCTATCTCCGTCATATCGGCCAGCGAGCCAGAACCGCTCGGGTGTCTTCTGAGCAAGAGCCGCATGGCACTGCCAACTTATGATTCCAAGCGCCAGAACAGTGAATTGGATCAGGAAGGAGTTGGCGCGATGACAAGGAACTCTCATTGCACCATTCTTAGAACTTTCCGCTGTTCCCGATAGATCACTGTCGTAATCAGCGATAGCCTTCACGGCCCGTTCCGAACGCCCCTTACTTTACTTCGTGGTGAGCTCCGTCTCCGCTGCCACTGGCAGCGTAATCGTAAACACCGCCCCTCCACCCGGGCCCGAGGCGGCTTCGATGTTTCCTCTGTGTTCACGCAGCACGGTTTTGCAGATACTCAATCCCAGGCCGGTGCCGCGACCGGGGCGCCGAGTGGTGAAAAAGGGATCAAAAATGTGGGTCAGATTTTCGGGTGCGATTCCCGGACCATCATCCTGAAACACGATCCACACCGAGTTGGGGTCGGGTGAGCGTCCCATGCGCACGCGGATCGTGCCTTTTTCGCGGCTTTCGCGAATCGCCTGCTCGGCATTCAGCAGGAGATTCAGGAACACCTGCATTAATTGATTAGGATCGGCGATGATCGCTGGTATGGCCGGCTCGGGCAGAAAATCTACCGTGATGTTGCTCTTGCGTAGTGGATAGGCCTGCATCTGCACTGTGCGTTGCACGAGTTCATTCAGATTGACCTGGCTGCGTCCCGGTGCTGGCGGTCTGGCGAAGTATTGCAGGTTCTGCACGATCTCGGCGGCGCGCCGCGCCTGTTGGTGTAGGACGGTAATTTGCTTACGCCTCGCCTCGCTCGTTTCGCCTTCCTGCAGCAGCTCGGACATGCCTAGAATGCTGGTCAGCGGATTATTGAGCTCGTGCGCGAAGCCGCCGATCATCTGCCCCATGGCCGCGAGACGTTCGCTCTGAATAATCTGTTGCTCCAGTTTCTTCTCCATGGTCACATCGCGGACGGATATGATCACGCCGGTTGGTTTGCCTCCTTCGGCGTCAAGGAGTGGACTTGCCATGCCCAACATCGTGCGCCAGCTACCGTCTTTGTGACGAGAGCCATATTCGCATGACGTTAAGGAACTCTGACCGGTCGCGACTGTCCGATAGAGCTTGGCCAGTTCGGGCGACGTATTTTCCGCGTCCTCGACATTCTTGCCCAGGAGATGTTCTGGACCATATCCGAGAAGCTCGCCGATACGGGCGCTGACGAATGTATATTGTCCCTTTAAGTCGAGCACCAGAATCAGATCTGGAAAACTCTCCAGCAGATGACGGCGGAACTCTTCCTGCCGGCGCAACTGATGCTCCAGAGCGCGCTTCTCCGTTACATCCGCCAGCGTGCCCTGGTAGCGGACAACTCGTCCAGCTTCCATTACTCCGCTTGATGTATCCACGCACACGGCGACTCCGCCATCCTTTTTTCTTAGTCGAATTTCTCGCGTTCGGGTGCGTCCGCTCTGGCTGCCGCCTCGTCCTAACACCGCATCCCCGCCAGCATCAACACCCAGTTGCTCTGGTGGCAGATTCAACAGGTCCTCTTTGCTGTCATATCCTAAAATCGCGACCAGCGCCGGGTTCACTTCGAGCAGTTGGCCTTCTGTGTTGCTGATGTAGACGCCTTCTTGCAGAGATTCGAACAACTGGGTGAAGCGCTGTTCTTTCTCTCGATGTCCGGTAACGTCACGCGCCAGCACGCTCGCTCCGGTCACGTCGTTGCCTTTGACGATGGCATTGATCACGCAATCGAAATAATGCCGGCGGGAATCGCTCTTAAGATGGACTTCGATTACTCCCGTCCAATTTCGCTTCTCGATAAAGCGCGGCAGGCTTCCTGCCGCTTCCAAATGCATCGGCGAATCCAGAAATTCACCGAGCTTGTGGCCGACCAGCTCGGAATAAGCAACGCCGAAAATTTCCGCGGCTCGCCGGTTCACCGTTTTCAGGGTTCCATCAAGGGAGATGGCGAGCGCCGCGTCATCCAAAGAATCGATCAGCTCCTTGAAGTTGCGCTGTGAACGCATAATTAGCTGACCGAGTTGATCGAGTTGTTCTTCGGAGGGAGTGACTCCACCGCGATCTTGAAAACCCTTCAGAATTTGCTTAAGGTCGGAAACCTCACGTTTGCGCCCGAACGCATAAGTGGCAAACAAGATGGCAAGTAAAAAGAGTCCGGCGGGGATTGCCCACAACCGATAGGGAAGGTGGAGATCTTCCAACTGCTGCCATGACAATACTGCGACAGCTGCGGCAAGCAATATGAGCAGCCCAAGCGCCCATCGCCACAGCTGGCTCTCTTCGCGCTCCAGCTTGCCCGACGGCGGATCGGGCCGGTTTGAGGTGGGACGTTCGTCGAGCATGGGGGACTCCGCTAGCGGCAGGTCGGCCACAACTAACATCGGCCCATCGCTTCCGCCAGATTGCTCCCTAGCGTAGCACCGAAAACGCCTGTTTCACGAGAGAAGGTGCTGTCCCGTTCCATCACGGTAACCGGGTGATGGCCATCACAGCGGTCCGGTTTGGCGACAACTATGATGTCGGCAGGGATCTCCAATTCCGCGCTCGTCCCTTCATGTGCGCTGGTGCCTCTTATGCTCTATAAAACTCTGAGTGCCGCAGTTTACGGTATTGACGCTAACATCATCGAGGTAGAAGTGGATGTCTCCGGCGTCAAAATGACGGAAGACCACTTTCATACTGTCGGCCTGCCCGATGCCGCCGTCCGCGAAAGCCGCGACCGGGTGCGCGCGGCGCTGAAAAACTGCGGCTACGACATCCCGCCCACTCAGATCACGATTAACCTCGCGCCTGCCGACATCCGCAAAGAAGGCTCTGGCTTCGATCTGCCGATGGCGCTCGGTATTCTTGGTGCATACGGCGGGTTGAACAAGAAAGAGATTCCCGATGCATTGTTCGTCGGCGAGCTCTCGCTCGACGGCGGCCTGCGCGGAGTTCGCGGGGCTTTGCCGATCGCGATCGAGGCTCGGCGAACGAAGGTGAGACGCCTGGTCGTGCCCGAGGTCAACGCTCGCGAAGCGGCGATGGTCGGAGGCGTCGAGGTCTATCCCGTCAAGTCGCTGCTTGAGGTTATTCATTACATCAATTCCGGCAACGGCGTTTCACGGATGCAGATCGACACCGATCAACTGCTCAGCCAGGCGCAGCAATTTCATGTGGATTTCAAAGATGTGCGCGGCCAGCAAAGCGCCAAGCGCGCGCTCGAGGTCGCTTGTGCCGGTGGTCACAACATTCTGATGATCGGGCCTCCGGGATCGGGAAAGACGATGCTGGCAAAACGTATGCCGACCATCCTGCCCCCATTTACGTTCGAAGAAGCGCTCGAGACCACCAAGATCCACAGCGTGGCTGGCGTGCTCGACGCGCGTGCCGGGCTCGTCGGCCTGCGGCCGTTTCGAGCGCCTCATCACACTATTTCTGACGCGGGTCTGATCGGTGGCGGGGCGATTCCACGGCCAGGCGAAGTTTCGCTGGCTCATAATGGAGTGCTGTTTCTGGATGAGCTTCCCGAATTTCCGCGCAACGTTCTTGAAGTCATGCGCCAGCCGCTTGAAGACGGCACCGTTTGCATTGCACGGGCAGCCATGTCGCTGACTTTTCCGGCGCGCTTCATGCTCGCCGCCGCCATGAACCCCTGTCCCTGCGGATTTCACAACGACCGCAGCCGCGAATGCCACTGCACTCCCCCCATGATCCAGCGCTATATTTCTAAAATTTCTGGGCCATTGCTCGACCGGATCGACATCCACATTGACGTTCCAGCGGTGAACTATAAAGAAATGCGCAGCACTACGGAGCCGGAGAGCTCGGCAAAGATACTCGAACGCGTGATTCGGGCTCGTGATGTCCAGTTGACGCGCTTTTCTACAGGACGCCAAAAACTCTACTGCAATGCCCAAATGCCTCCGCAGTCCATTCGCAAGTTCTGCGAGCTCTCGGCCGATTGTGAACGACTGCTCGAACGCGCCATGGCACAGCAAGGACTCAGCGCCCGCGCGCATGACCGCATTCTGAAAGTCGCGCGTACAATTGCCGATTTGGATGGCATTCCACAGCTCGAACCTAAGCATATTGCTGAGGCGATTCAATACCGGACGCTGGATCGGACGTTCTGGGCGTAATTGATGGTGTTAGCGATGTTTCGGGCTAATGGCAATTGGTTTGAGAAAAAAAGGAACGAACGGTTTCCTTTAGGTTGCTTCCACGGAGTTGCCCATCCTGGACAGCGTGTGTGAACCACTGCGAATAGAACTCATGAGTTTGAGATGACGCCTGCTTGTAATCTGTATATATAGCCGCGGCGAGAACATGCATGCCGCCATCCTGCTCCTGCCAATATTTGCAGGCATCGCGGCCGACGCCGAACTTCTCGCTGACGAGCTGCTCTAACGCTTGCACGGAGTCTTCCTCGATATAACCGGGTGTTGTGTTGTATCCGAAAGATGAGTCGTGGTGCTGAACCTTGTCGATCACGAGCGGATCACGCCCTAGCAGGTCAATGGCTTCGCGGACTTTTGGATCGTCCCCGTGATAAGGCGGGTGCATGGGTTCGTGAATCGCATTATGGAGGACGATACTAAACGGATAAGACACATGGGTCAGGAAACGCAACCCCGTGATGCGGATTCCGTGAGGTTCTGAATAGGCCAGCAGGTACACGGTGATTGTTTGCGATGAAAGGGGAAAGCCAAGGTAGCTCTCGATTACAGGAATGATGTTGTACTTCGGGAGCTCGCCAGAAAACTCCGCAATGCGCTTCTCGATCTTCGGCTTGGCATTTGCCGCCCAATATGCTGGGAACCCGACCCGATCCAAAGCCTTGAGCGCCGCTTCCAAAGCCGGGCTCGCCGTCTCATAGTTCTGCCAACCATCTGTGCTCCAGTATGAAGTCTTTTGGAGTGCTGCTTCCATAGCAGCACTATTGTGCGCAGTCCGGATCATCTCGGGCAGGGTTTCGTCATCGACCGTGGAGTAGTAAAGCGTTAGCTTCGCGGAAACAATTCCATGCCCCTCATCCTTGATCACATGTTTCAACTGTACGAAGGCCGTCTGCTCATCGGGCGTAAAGAGCGGATGGAAGTGGTCATACTCGGCTTGATAGTAGTGCAGATAATATGGATCACCGCTCAGCACATTCAACATGCAGAGGGTGTCGTATTTGAGAGAAGGCTTGAGTTGCCAGTCAGTGGTCATGTGAAGGGGAGCTGTCTCTGCAGACAGGAGAAGTGGGCTGGCAATCTCAATTGAACAAATGATGGAAGAAACAACGAGAAGGCGGAGCAGATACAGAATCCGGCACATAGTTCCGTTCTAAACGTCGATGTTCCTTCTTGTCTTGAATCCATTTGCAACGGATCGCCATGCCTGTGGTCCAATTCCCGTGAGTTGCTTAACGCTCCGGGTCATGTGCGATTGGTCGGAAAAGCCTAGCTCAGCCGCGATGCTTGCGAGTGGCGCATCAGTATTCTTAATGGAATTCAATGCATGGCGACCACGAGTGCGAGCGCGGAATGCCTCTGGCGAGACGCCGAACACCAACGCGAAACCTCGCGACACTGCCCACGGCGCAATTCCGATCGTCTCTCCCCATTGTGACAGTTTGAGCGATGGATTCTGCACCAATGCTGTTGCCAACAAATCTGGCCAGTCGGCAGGCTGCGGCGTCTCGCTTATAGCAGAGGAGAAGAGCAAGTTTAGGGCGTCTCGGCGGCTTCTCTCGGCCGTGCGTGCAATGGAGTCGGGGTCAGCCACCTTCGCAATTCCTGGCGTTAAGGAACAGCCGGCAGGCAGCCGAAAATTGAGTACCACTGCACCCGTTTCAGAAAAACGGTCCAGGTGCGCTTCAAACTGCTCATGGAATACAACGTTGCCGGCTTTCACCAGGAAACGCCCATGATCTCCCGCCTCTTCGTACCCGCCAGAAAGCACGAGAGCTGCATACGCTTCCTCGTGAACATGACGGCCGAGAGCGGAGGCGCGAATTGACTGCCACATGCGCATACGCGCCAGTATGCACTATTTGATCAGTAGACCGCATTCTATAATTCAGCTCGGAGGCTTCATGCCAGGTTGGGGAACGGGCAGCTTCGAAAACGAGGACGCGCAGAATTTTCTTCGTCAACTAAGTACAATCGGAATCGATGATCTGCGGTCGATACTGGCCCTCGCTGCCGATAACGACGGTTATCTAGAGGCCCCGAATTGCAGCGTCGCGGTCGCGGCTGCTGAGGTCGTGGCCACGGCGAAGGGAAAGCCTCCGCAGACGGTGCCGCGCGAGGTTGCAGAATGGGTCGGCAAGATCGAGGGCACGCCGAGCTCTGCAATGTCGGAACTGACGCGACGCGCAGTTGATCGGGTTCGAACCAATTCCGAGCTCAAAGACTTGTGGCATCAAGCGGAAGGGCTGAACGAGTGGAGCGCGGCACTTCGAGATTTGGAAAATAGACTCGCTAGTTGAGCGAGTCTATTTAGTAGTTTCACGAATCACAAAGAAAAGTCGTCTCAGTCCGCAGCGGCTCCGCTGGTTGAACTGCCGTCATTGGCAGCGTTGTTCTTCTCAGCTTGCCGGAGGCGCAACGCGCGATTTGAAGGCAAGCCGGCATCGCGGATTTTGTACAGCAGAGCGCGATAGCTGATGCCCAGGGTGCGGGCTGCCTGCTTACGATTCCAGTGATGCTGTTGCAGCACCTTCAGGATGACCTTGCGCTCCAGTTCGCGCACACACTGGCGCGTCAGCTTCTTTAGAGAAATTGGCCCGTCGAGTGAAATTTCGGGATTGAAGAAGTCGGGCTCGCGCGATACCAAGTCATTGGTGATCACTTCCTCATGGCCCAGGATCACGTAACGCTTGATCAGGTTCTCTAGCTCGCGGATGTTGCCCGGCCAGTGATATTTCTGCAGCACTGCCAGCACTTCACCGGACAAAGGCCGAGCGCGGCAGTTGAACTTGCGGTTGTAGTATTCAAGAAAATACGCACACAAATCTTCAATGTCGCCACGGCGTTCGCGCAGCGACGGCATTCTCAAGTTCACGACGTTGATGCGGTAGTAAAGATCCTGGCGGAAAGTGCCAGATTCGATCTCCGCCTCGAGATGGCGGTTGGTTGCGCACACCACCCGGACTTCGACTTTCTTATCTTCCTGAGCGCCGATGCGGCAGAACTGCCCATCCTGCAAGAGCTGTAGAAGCTTTGATTGCAGCGATGGGTCCAGTTCAGAAATTTCGTCCAGAAATAGTGTTCCACGATGCGCCATCTCGACGCGCCCTGGCTTCGAGCCAACTGCTCCGGTAAAGGCTCCTCTTTCGTAGCCGAACAATTCACTTTCGAGAAGCGTTCCGGGAATCGCCGGGCAGTTCACCTTTACATACGGCCCCGTCTTCCAGGGAGACAGCCCATGGATCAGCCGGGCAATGATGTCTTTGCCGGTCCCGCTCTCACCCGTGATCAGCACGGGAACGTTAGCGGCGGCTACTTTGCCCAACCGTGAACGAACCGACTGCATGGCTTCCGAGTGGCCAAAGATAATATTGTCAGGGGGAACCTCACCGAGCGACTGCGCCAGCGTACTTACCGAGAGTGTCGTCATAAAGACTGAATGCCCCATTGCGGTGAAGTGTTCATCCGCATGCAGTAAAAGTGCATCCCAAGCACCAAATCGGGGAGGAGAAAAGGGGGACTTGGAAGATCCGTGTTAAATACTCAACTAATGAACAGCTTAGGGTAATGATATGCCCAGAACGTGTAGTGATGGCATGGCACTAACGTGCCACTCTGGAAAAGACCAGGGGAGGGAAAAATAGTTCACACCGCAGAACTAGCTTTTCTCAAATGCTTGCCGGAAACATCTGCTCCGTCGGTGCTCAAGGGGCGAACGAACTTTACCCCTATAAGATGATAGTCATCTAAGTGCGCAACCCAGACCGCCTTCGCTTGCATGATCCGCGAACCGGCCTTTAAACGATTGGCGGGGCCGATAGGAGCGCTCGGAATCTCCAGTGAAACCAGCGCCGATTTCGGCAAAGAACGCCGGACTACCACCAAAGCTCCCCCAGCGGAGATGTTAACTGCGGTGGCAAACTCCAGTGAATCCTTGCCATTTCGGTCCCTGGTACGGACGAAAACCGGAATGGCAAGCTGCAACCGCGCCCACTTGCGTTCTTCCTTATTAGATAAGCGACGAGGCACGGCCAGAACCACCTTGAAAAGGTAAACCGAACGAGCAAATACCGCATCTCATGGGCCAAACTTTGGAGAGACCTCTGAATGCCTGAAACTGCTGCAAATCTGGCCACCAACACGCAGATTGATGAAGTAACTTGGGAGTCTCGGAATTGCACAATGACTGCCGGTCAGACCTATAAAGTGCAACCTTTTTCCCTTTGGTACCGGCTCGGGGGGTGTTTTCAATTGACAGTCTGGGGCACCTAACATAGGATCAGTGTCAACCCCACGTTCTGAAGGTAGTAGATTTTCCTCCCCAGTTCCAGCGCTAATTTGGTTCCCATGGCTTCGATTCCCGACAAAGCCGCTGCCCCTGATGGCATCAGTTTGAACGATGGCCGGCCAGCCTCCGCTCCAGCTTCCGGGACCAATTCCGGGGACAATGTCTCAATGGAAAAGGAAAATGTCGCGTTCGAGCTCGAACAACTGCGTGACCGCTTCCGCAAGACGACGAGTGCGCTTGCCTCTGCCGCCCATGACCTTAAGACGCCATTAGCCATCCTCAACGGCTATATTGAACTCCTGCAGAGTCAGAAACTAGGACCGCTCAACGAGCGCCAACGCGAAGTAATGGATGACATGTTTTCCAGCGGGCAGCGGCTGCAGCACTTCATTCAGGATTTCCTGACCTTTAGCGTGCTTGAAACCGGCGAACTGCGCATGCAGTATATCGAAGGCGATATGAACGCATCCCTCTCCGAAGTTTGTCGGCTGTGGTCAGGGCGTTTTCAGGAGCGGGGACTAGCTCTGTATTTTCTGGCCAATGAGAAGCTGACGCCATTCCCATTCGACGCGCCTAAGATTCAGCGCGTAGTTTCGAATCTTCTGGAGAATGCCTCCAAGTACACGCCTCAAGGTGGCACCGTCTGGCTGCATGCCGAGCCTCACATGTGGGAGCGCCGTGGTGTGAGCAACTCCGCAGTCAATGGAGACCGCCGTCGTCAATCGACGAACATTCCTAACGTCGTTAAAGTCAGTGTGTCCGATACCGGCCCGGGGATTCGACCGGAATTTCACCTGGAAATCTTCGATGATTTCTTCCGCCTACCCGGTAGCGAAGCGGCTGAGGGGATGGGCCTGGGACTCGCGATCTCCCGTCGGCTGCTGCAAGGCATGGGCGGCAAGATCTGGGTCGAGAGCGAACTAGGCGCAGGTAGCAAGTTTTCTTTTCTTATTCCACTGAAACCAATTCTGAGCACTCCGCCACGAGGAACCAAATGAGCGAAGCCGCCAACATTTTGCTGGTGGATGACGAACCGGGAATGCTGCGCTACATCCGCACGCTGCTCGAAGTCGATGAGCACAAAGTTCAGACCGCCAGTACCGGTGAAGAAGCAGTCGACCATGTCCAGAAAGGGCTGCAGCCCGACCTGGTGCTGCTCGATCTACTCATGCCCGGCATCGACGGGCTCCAGACTCTCGAACAACTTCGCCAGCTCAGGCCTGGATTGAAAGTTGTCATGCTCTCCTGCGTGAACGACACGCGCAAAGTTGTGCAGGCGATGCGTCTTGGCGCTGTTGATTATCTGACCAAGCCCTTTCAGAAAGCCGAACTGGATGCAGTGATCGGACTATGCATAGGCACGGCCAAGGGCGATACCTATGCGGGCGATATTGAAGAACTTTGTGACGACGTGTTCTTTGTAGCCGCAAGCCCGGCGATGAAAAAGATCCGTTCGCAGGCCGCGCTGGTCGCCAACGTCGACATTCCAGTCCTGCTGCTCGGTGAAAGCGGTACAGGCAAGGAAGTGCTGGCGCGTTTGATCCACAAGCTTTCTCCTCGCGCACACCGCACCTTCCTCAAAGTGAACTGCGCCGCAGTACCAGCCGACCTGCTAGAAAGTGAACTTTTTGGATATGAAGCAGGAGCCTTCACCGGCGCAACGCACGCCAAGCCGGGTAAGTTCGAGCTTTGCAACAAGGGCACAATCCTCCTTGACGAAATCGGCGAAATGCCACCGGGGCTGCAGGCGAAGCTGTTACATGTTCTGCAGGATCAGCAGTTTTCCCGCCTAGGCAGCCGCACCATGGTCAAAGTCGATGTCCGCATTCTGGCCGCCACTAATATCAATATTCCCGAAGCGCTAGCCAATAAGCGTCTGCGCGAGGACCTTTATTACCGTCTGAATGCATTCACCATGTCGCTGCCTCCATTGCGCGATCGCAAAGAAGAAATCCCGATCCTGCTGAAGCATTTCATGTCGCGTATGTCGGAGTCTTACGCGCGTCCGCCGTTGCCTCTTTCGCCCCCCTTAATGGAGGCGTGTCTGCGGCATTCCTGGCCAGGAAACCTGCGCGAACTGAGCAACTTCATCAAGCGTTATCTGGTTTTGGGAGACGCAACACTTGCTGCATCTGAATTGCAGCCCCGCTCGGATGGTGGCGCAGGACAGCATGTCGATGGCAGAGGCGCAACCGCGGGTGCTGACTCGGGCGGCGGTTTAAAGTCGCTGTCGCGGAACGCTAAAGATGAAGCGGAAGCGGAAGCGATCGCCCGTGCTCTCGAAGAGACGAACTGGAATCGCAAGCAAGCAGCGGCGCTATTGAAGATCAGCTACAAAGCTTTGCTCTATAAAATCCGCCAGTACGGTATCGCGCAAAGCCGCAGCACGCACCGCTTATCGGCAGGCGCGTAAGAGCAGTTCCCGGTTCTCAGTCGCAGGTTCGGTGAGTCTGCTCCGAATGAAATTTTCTACTATGCGTCGGGCGATGTCCATGGCTATTACGGGACTCGTTTTGCTCTTCTCCGCTTACCTTCTTCTACGCGAAGGTAAGCGGCCTATTGCTCCGGCGCTTCCCATCATCTCTGGCTGTGGAAAATTGGGCCCCGGAATGAGAAGGATTGAGGCTGGGCCCGTTAATTTTCATTTCGATGTTCCAGTAGAACGCTTCACGGTCAAGTGTGGTGTTCCCGACGCGCCTGTAGGACCTTACGGCGGCTGTACGGTTCAAACCAAAAGCAGGGCATCTTTCCTCAATATTTCGTGGGATCCGAAAGCAAGTATGGAAGGCATGCAGCCTCGTCTCGATCCGGCACTCATTTATTCCGGCCCGGTTGTGAACCGAAAGGTTCTTGATAATGAGGGAAACACAGTCGGTGAAGACTACTGGGGATACTGGCACAACGGAGAATTTTGGCGGCGCGTTCGGCTTCGTGGATCACTTGTTGCCAGATACGGCTCTATCAAGCCAGCCGATGTCGTCAGCTATGGCTCCGTTCATCAAGAAGATGCCAAGCTATTCGATGAGGTTATAAATTCAGTGTGCCTCAAGCCTTTTCCCGGCGACGCCGAATGAGGTATCGGCGGTCTGTGCTACCGCGCCAAACTCGTATCGCGAATCTCTTCGGTGAGAAGTCCTCGCTGAGAGCTAACAACTGAGAGCTAAGAGCTGTTTTTTTGGTGCGGATAAGAGGACTCGAACCTCCACGACCTTGCGATCACTAGGACCTGAACCTAGCGCGTCTGCCAGTTCCGCCATATCCGCATAAAAAGAAATAAATCGGCAGGAGCCCTTTTTCAGGGCGACTACACTAATATTCTACTGGCTGGCGTGTCGCTGTCAAACGCGCGCCTAATCAGGCATCGCGCAAGACCATGGAAAATACCGCCGATAAAATCCCCGTCGAAGTGGCGAAGGAACTTCGCATTCTGGCGCACGATCTCAGTAATGCGCTCGAAACCATCGTACAAGCTACCTACCTTATTTCGCAGGCAGGACCGCCTGAAAACTCACGCCGCTGGTTCGAACTAATCGACCAAGCCTCGCAGGACGCGGTAAAAATCAATCACAAATTGCGGCAAGTTCTGCGTGCGCAAAGTTAGCTACTCTTTCAGCCACTCGTTGCTACAGGTTGTCATCCTGAATGAAGCGAAGGACCTCCTACATAACAAATTCAGCCGCAGAGGTCTTTCGGCTTCGCTCAGGGTGACGGTACAAATGGATTTTTGCGGGACGCGCCCCTAGCCCAGCTTAGCGTCTAGCGTGATCTTTGCATTCAGCACCTTCGATACCGGACAGCCAGCCTTTGCATTTTGCGCCGCCGTGCTGAATGCCTCCGGGGTCGCGCCGGGAACTTTGGCGACCACATCCAGATGAACGGCAGTGATGGTCCAGCCCGCCTCAAGTTTTTCCATGCTGAGCGTCGCGGACGTATTAATGCTTTCCGGCGTCAGGTTCGCGCCTCCCAGTTGCGCCGACAACGCCATCGAAAAACACGCCGCGTGCGCGGCCGCAATCAGTTCCTCCGGATTCGTTCCGGGAGCGTCTTCGAAGCGCGTTTTGAACGAATACTTCGTGTTCGAGAGAATTCCGCTGGCGGATGAAACCGTCCCCTGTCCGTCTTTCAGACTGCCCTTCCATACCGCACTTGCTTTACGTTCCATGCCAATCTCCTAAGTTGAGAATTAAAACGATGTCTGGTCTATTGTAGAAGCTGGAAGGGAAATTGGTGCAAGGGCCGATGCCAATTTCAGCAGAAATGCGTCGTCGCTCTCAGTAGAAAACTCGCTATGGCTCTTAGTAAAAATCGGAGCAGCTCAAATAGAAACCGCACTTCTTGCAAACCACTTTGCAGCGGTGTCCGCGCAACTCGGTCGAACAATTGGGACAGATCGAGGAAGCATCCTGCCTCGGATTCGCAGGCATGAGATTCGAGATGCCAGTCGCCGCCTCAGCTCTCGAAGCAGTCCGGGCATGAGACGAAATCCCAGCGGAGTTATGTATCGGTTTCATGTCCGGTTGTTTTAGCACAGAATTCGCCACCAAAAAATACCAAGCTGAGCTACCGTTAGCACGTAAGAGGCCGCGTGCCTTCTAGACAAACCTCGTCTCAGGCTCTAGTGTGAAGTCTCCGGGCGCGGTACCCAAGTGGTAAGGGAGAGGTCTGCAAAACCTTTACACGTCGGTTCGATTCCGACCCGCGCCTCCATCCTCAAACACCCTTGCTGCTGACCAACTCCGCGCGTCATCGTTACTTCCCGAAGCTTGCACTATAATTGCGCCCACGGATGGCTCTCACCTCGGGAACAAAACTAGGCCCCTACGAAATCCTCGCTCCGTTAGGCGCTGGCGGAATGGGCGAAGTTTACCGCGCCCGCGATACGCGTCTTGGGCGCGATGTTGCATTAAAGATTCTTCCCGAATCTTTCGCCCGCGACACCGATCGTCTTCGCCGCTTTGAGCAGGAGGCGCGGGCCGTCGCAGCGCTGAACCATCCCAACATTCTTGCCATTCACGATATCGGCGAGCAGGGCGGCTCACCGTTTCTGGTTTCCGAGCTTCTGGAAGGCGAAAGCCTGCGCGCGGCGCTCGATCGCGGTGCTCTGCCGCAGCGTAAGACGATCGAATACGGAGTGCAGATCGCACAGGGCCTGGCAGCGGCGCATGATAAGGGAATCATCCATCGCGACCTGAAGCCCGAGAATATTTTCATCACCAATGACGGGCGCATCAAGATTCTCGATTTTGGGTTGGCAAAACTGGCCCAGCAGACCGGCGCAGACCCGGACGAACCTACGCTTACTGCTTCTCAGACCGCAGCTGGCGTGGTTATGGGCACGGCGAGTTATATGGCGCCTGAACAGGTGCGCGGCGAGGTTGCCGATCCTCGCACCGATATTTTTGCTTTTGGAGCCGTGCTCTACGAAATGCTGTCTGGAGTACGCGCCTTCCGCCGTGATACTCCTGCCGAAACCATGACTGCGGTTTTGAAGGATGACCCGCCGGAGTTATCCGATGGTACGCGTCTGGTCTCTCCATCGCTCGAGCGCATTGTGCGGCGCTGCATCGAGAAGAATCCGGAGCAGCGTTTTCAGTCGGCGCGAGATTTATCTTTCGCTCTGAGCGCACTCTCGGGAACCGAGGCCAGCAATATTGCGCGTGCAGCGGTGGCGACATCCCGGCGATTGCCGCTGCTGCTCTGGTCCTCCATAGCATTGGCGCTTGCGGCCGTAGCCGCTATCACGTGGTACGTAGCGTGGCGTCCCGCGCCAACCACGCTCATGCAGTTCGCCATTCCTGTTCCCGAAGAGATGAGTGTGAGCCACATGGCGATCTCCCGCGATGGCTCCATGCTGGCGTTTGTATCGCCGGAGGAGAACACTGGTTTGCCCATGCTCTACGTGCAGCGCCTTGGATCTCCGAACGTGACGCTTATGCCAGGCACTCAGGGCGCGACCTATCCCTTCTGGTCGCCGGATGGCGCCTACGTCGCATTTTTCGCTGGCGGAAAATTGCTGAAGATGTCCATATCCGGTGGCACGCCTCAGGCTGTGACCAATGTTTTGGCGGCGCGCGGCGGAAGTTGGGGGAGTCATGACGTCATCGTGTATGCTCCCGGCCCCGGTAGCGGCATTTGGCGCATCAACCCCGATGGCAGCGGCGCGGCTTCGCTTACGCAGGAACTTTTGGCCAAATCTAAAGATCAACAGACGCATCGCTGGCCGATGTTCCTTCCTGATGGAAAACATTTCTTATTCTGGGCAGGTAATTTCGCGAATCCCAAAGACGATCATACCAGCGGCATTTATCTCAGCTCCATCGATGATAAGGAACAAAAACTTGTTCTCTTTTGTCGTTCGAGCGCTGGCTACGATTCTCAACACTTGTTTTACGCGGATGACAACCGGCAGCTTGTCAGCGTTCCCTTCGATCCCTCCACGGCCAAGATTTTGGGGAGCGCGACTGCGATTGCGAATGCTGTCGGCTTCCAACCGTCCACTTATTGGGCTGCCTTTTCTGTTGCCTGGAATGGCACGGTAGTCTACAACACAGGCGCTGGCGCATCGCTCTCCGCGCTTACCTGGATGGATCGATCGGGCAAAGAGCTCGGACGGGTCGGCGATGTAGGTGTCATTGCCAACCCCAATCTTTCCCCCGACGACAGCCGCGTTGCCGTGGACATCACCGATGTGAAAGCGAATAACGTCGATATCTGGTTGCTGAGCGCAGGCGTTTTTGGTGCGGCGGCGCGCTTCACTTTCGATCCCGAGGAAGAAGTATCTGCAGTGTGGTCGCGGGACGGCAGCATGCTGGCCTATCGTTCAAGTCTTGGAAGCGGCGCCACGATATTTCTCAAGCGAGCGACCGGTCTGGAGCGCGAAAAGTCTATTGGTCAGGGTCCGGCAGGGGAGGATTCTGTTCCGAACGCGTGGACTCCCGATGGCCAGGCAATCCTCAGCACAGATTTTGCTCCCAACGATTTGCATTTGGAGATGTGGCCGACAGCAGGTGGATCGCCGACTCGATTCCTGTCCTCCAAGTCCAATCAATCGAACGGACAGATTTCTCGCGATGGAAAATGGCTGGCCTATGCCTCGGATGAGTCCGGGGTTTGGGAGATTTATGTCACCTCGTTCCCCGGCGCTGCGGGAAAGTGGCAGGTATCGCGCGCGGGCGGCACAGAGCCACGCTGGCGTGGCGACGGCAAGGAAATTTTCTATATTGGCCCGACTGGCATGTTGATGGCTGTGCCGGTCAACGACGAAAGCGGCTTCTCAACCGGCACGCCTTCGCCTCTATTCCAAATCGGCGGACGGGCGCCGATCTCGAGCACCGACATTTTCACCTACGACGTAGCCAAGGATGGCAAACGCTTCCTGGTGAACCGTTACGTCAAGCCTGAGCACGTTCCGCCGCTCACTGTCCTGCTGAATACGGCTTCCGGCGGCTCATCTTTTTAGGTCCCTTGGATTAATTCTAGTACTACTTAAGCCTGTGCTAGGCAAGCCTTTACATCCGCCCAACCCCCGGATTCCAGCACTGCTAGCCTGTTTTGAGAAATCTGGCTTGATAATCTCGATGGTGTAGATAGACATAGTGCGTTACAATCCTCGCAGGCAGGTCAGGGAAACGAGTTGCCCCCCTCACTCCCGTTGCTGACTGTTCGATCATTTCATGTCCCTCTACTCTTGGGAGGAGTGCGCCCCCTGATCGATCGTTCTGCCCTATGAAAGGCAAAACGCAATGAAGCTCAACTATTCCTGGAATAGTGGACGCAACGACCTTCTGGCGGGTATGACCGTGGCTGCCATTTCTCTGCCGCAGGCAATGGCCTACGCACTCATTGCTGGCGTCGATCCTCGCTTCGGTTTGTATTCCGCCATCATAGTGACGCTGGTAGCGTCTATTTTCGGTTCGTCCTCTCACTTGATCAACGGGCCCACGAATGCGATTTCCCTGGTAGTTTTCAGCGCGCTCGCATTTCTTAGTACCGATTCGCAGTTTGATATCTATCAGGCCACCTTCTTGTTAGCGATCATGATCGGCACCATTCAGATTCTGATCGCAATCTTCAAACTCGGAGACCTGACTCGTTACATTTCCGAATCAGTTGTGATCGGCTTCATGGCCGGTGCGGGTACGTTGGTCGGACTCACCCAACTCGGCAACCTGACCGGCCTGCGCGACCGCGGCACCGGGGGGCAGCACGTGCTCTATCGTATCTGGCTTACGCTCAGCGCCGGCCACATAAACCCACGCGCTCTCGGCATTGGCCTGGGGACGATTGTGATGGTCATCCTCCTTAGAAAGCTGGCGCGAAAATATCACCTGCCTCAGATCGACATGCTGGTGGCCTTGATCGTCGCATCGCTTGTAGCCGCCTGGTTCGGCTGGTCCAAACCCGGTTTGGATGGCAAGACGTTGATATCAGTCGTCGGCAGCGTTCCGCGCAGCCTTCCTCTTCCACATGTTCCGCAGATTAAATTCTGGTGGATCAAGGAATTGTCGGGCAGCGCGCTCGCGATCGCTTTCCTCGGATTGCTGGAGGCTCTTGCTATTGCGAAGTCCATCGCCTCCTATACTCGCCAACCGCTGGACTACAACCGGCAGTGTCTTGCCGAAGGCTTGGCCAATTTTACTGGCGGGTTTTTCCAATGCTTGCCTGGCTCTGGATCGCTTACCCGTTCCGCGATCAACTTTCAGTCAGGAGCCGCGAGTCGTTTCTCCGGCGTGGTCTCTGCCGGAACTGTGGCCCTGGTCATCCTCTTGTTCGCGCCCTCCGCCAGGTACGTCCCCAAGGCCGCGCTGGCCGGATTGCTGCTCGTCACCGCGTCAAGGCTGATCGATTGGAAACGGATGAGCTACGCCGTGCGCGCGTCGCGTTACGATGCCGGCTTGGTGCTTGTGACTGCGTTCTCCGCTATTTTTATCAGTGTCGAATTTTCTATTCTCATCGGCGTAGCTCTTTCGTTCCTGTTATTTGTTCCGCGTGCCGCGGTGCTGCGATGGTCCGAGATGGTAGTCAGCGACGAGCGTGTGGTTCGCGAACGGTTGGATGACGATCCTCCCTGTACAGCCTTGTTGCTTTACGATCTGGAGGGCGAGCTTTTTTTTGGCGCAGGCCCGGAATTGGGCCGCTGTTTCGATGAACTCAAGCGGCGGACTGAAGACGAGAATATCCGCTTTGTCGTTTTGCGCATTAAGCGCACTCGAAACCCCGACATGGTTGCGTTGGAACGTTTCGAACATTTTCTGCAAGATATGGAGAAGAACGGAATCACGGTGCTGCTGTGTGGAGTCCGTCCCGCCTTTGCAAAGGCAATGAGCAATTTGCGTTTTCACGATTGGCTGGCCGCGGATCGCGTTTTTCGCGAAGAGCATGAGAAGTTTTCCTCGACCCTCAAAGCAGTTCGCCATGTGCATGAACTTTTGGAAGAAAATACGTGTCCTCATTGCGTGCAAAATGGCACGGCTTTGCCGGACAGGACGGCGCAGTATTATTTAGTGTAAAGAAGTCGCGGACTTCTTCAGGGGTTGGAGAACGGTGACCTACAAATGAAACCAAAATTCGTTATGACTGCAGCTTTGGTTCTGATGGCCATGTTTTCGCAGTCGCTCGCCGCCGGTGCAGATGGTAAGAGTGCAGACGCTAAGACTTCAGGCGACGAAACTTCATGGCAGCGGGATCTGCTCAACTGGCGCGCCCAGCGTGCAACCAGCCTTCAGGCGCCAGAGGGGTGGCTTTCCTTAATCGCCCTGGGATGGCTGAAGGAAGGCGACAACAGCTTCGGCACCGCCGGAGACAGCCGGGTTCAGATCACCGCCGCCGCTCCAGCGCACATCGCGGTCGTGCGCCTTGAAAAAGGCACGATCCATTTGCTGCCTCCGGCCGAAGGTTTCCCAAAAGACCTCCTAGTCGATGGTCAACCGGCAAAAGAGCAGGTTCTACTTGCTGATGATTCCGAGAAGCCCTCAAAGCTCACGATCGGCACGCTCACTGTCATCGTGATTCATCGAGATGATCAATTCGCGTTGCGCGTTAAAGATCTGCAAGCACCCACGCGTGTCGGATTTCACGGATTGCGCTGGTATGCGCCGAACGCGACTTATCGCATTCACGCGCGATGGATTCCATACAATCCTCCCAAAGTGCTGGACATTCCAACCGTCCTCGGCACCACCACGCACATGCCCGCGCCCGGCGCCGTCGAGTTTACCCTCGATGGACAAGTTGTCCGCCTCGAGCCCGTGCTCGAAGATCCGAAATCGACCGATCTTTTCTTTATCATGCGCGACGCTACCAGCAAATCTTCGACGTATGGTTCCGGACGCTTTCTCTATACCGAACTTCCCGACCACGGTGTGAGTCAGCCCGGCGAGGTCTGGCTCGATTTTAATCGGCTGGTGAATCCGCCGTGCGCATTCACCGCCTATGCAACGTGCCCCTTGCCTCCCTCGCAAAATCGTCTCACCGTGCCGATCCCGGCCGGCGAACAGCGTTACCACGATTGATCGGCAACATTGATTAGCGGAAAGCGCCCTGTGCGCAACGTTGCCGAATGTTCCTCCAAAGGACCTCCGTTCCAGTAGCAGGTGGGGTTGCCGAAATGGAAGAATGCCGACGATGGACACGAAATCGCCTTTACTCGTCAGAGACGAGAAACCTTGTGACCAAGAGCAGGTTCGGAAAGTGAACGAAGCTGCTTTCGGCCGCTCCGATGAGGCTGATCTGATCGACAGGTTGCGAATCGAGGGGGCAGTCCTGCTGTCGCTTGTCGCAGAAGTTGGCGATCAAATCATCGGCCACATACTGTTCAGTCGAATCACTGTGGAAACAGCGCAAGGGCCTATATCCGCCGTTTCATTGGCTCCGATGGCCGTCCTGCCCGACCATCAAGGCCGCAAGGTTGGCAGCCAGATGGTTCGCCATGGCTTGGCTCAACTCTGCGACCGAGGTGAATGTATCGTCATCGTGCTCGGACACAAGCGGTACTATCCTCGATTTGGTTTCTCTTCCGAGAAGGCTCGCTACTTGGCCAGTCCGTTCCCTCCTGAGGCATTTATGGCCCTGGAACTCTGCGACGGAGCGTTGGCGGGAATTCGCGGAGCTGTCCGGTATCCCTCAGCGTTCGGGCTGTGACCGTGTTCGTTCCACAAATGATAGATAATATCTTTCGGGGTGCGTCTTCAATTTATCTTGGATCGGGAGTCCTGAATGAGATGGTTGCTGATTGTGCTAGCCGTGGTCGGTATCGCCGCTTCTTCGCTCGCGTTGCGCGAGCATTACCGCACCGACGCTTCGCCGTGCAGCATTAACGAGAAATGGGATTGTGGCATTGTGAACCACAGTCCGTACGCCATGTTCCACGGAATACCGGTCGCCGTAATCGGCATCGCGGGATATCTTCTGCTCGGCGCACTTGCTTTCTGGAAAGCCTATCCTTGGATGCTCCCGTTCGTCACGGTCGCGCTCCTCTTCGCAATTCATCTCGCTGACATCGAAGCTTTAGTCCTGGGCGTTTGGTGTATCTACTGCGCCATTTCTCTCGGAGTGATTTCCCTCATGACGCTCGGCGTGATCGGTAAAGTGATCGTCGATTCAATACAACGTCGCCAGTCTTATTCGTAGCGAAGACTCTCAATCGGATCCAGTCGCGCCGCGCGAATTGCCGGCACCATCCCACTCAGCACTCCGACCACACCTAGAATGATCGTCGCCACCGCGAGGCTGCTGACGTTGATACGCAAATGGATATCGCCAGCCTGCAGATTATCGCCAAATGCGCTCATCAGCGGGAGCGCGCCCACGCCCCACGAGATCAAGTAAGCGATTCCGATCCCGGCCACTCCGCCGGCAAAAGTAATTGCAAGCGCTTCCGCGAGAAACTGAAAAAGAATGTGGCTCTTTTGCGCGCCCAGCGCCTTTTCCACACCGATCTCACGCGTTCGCTGTTGCACCGAAACCAGCATGATATTCATTAGCCCGATGCCGCCGATGCCGAGTGTTAGCGCGCCGATGAAGGCCAGCAGGATCTTAAGAGCAGTGGTCACAACCGTGAACTCGTCGAAATCCTGCTTGAAGTCGGCGATGAATACGGCTCTACGATCGTCCGGACGAAAGTTGTGGTGGCCGGCGAGCACACTGCGCACCACGCGTGCCAATTGCTGATGATCCTGCCCTTCATAGTCCATGAAAATGCCAGTGATGTATCGCGTATCGTAGAGATCGCTCATTGCGCTGAAAGGGATAGCGATCAGCGTGTTGTCGTTATTGTCTCCGCCTTGCACCTTGTGTTGATAAACTCCGATCACCTGAAAGGTGACGCCATTGATCCGAATGTTCTGCCCTAGCGCCTGTTCGCCGGAGAATAATCGGCGCTTCGCTTCGTCGCCAATGACGGCCACGCGGGCATGCTCCAGTTGATCCTGCTCGCCCAGTCCGCGACCGCTGGCAACATCGAACCCGCGAATGCGTTGGTAAACGGGGTAGACTCCCGTTAAAAAAAGATTAGTGAAGGTGCGCGTATCGTGTTGGATGGTTGCTCCATTCTGCTTGTCAAAAATTGGAGTGACACCTTTCACCATCGGCACTTCATTTCGGATGTAGTCCACGTCAGCTAGTTTCAGCCGTACTTCGGCGCCTGCCTTCGCGCCACCAGCCTGCAGCGAAGTTCGTCCCGGGAATGCTCCAATTACGTCGGTTCCCCATGAGCTGAAAATCAGGGTGATCGCGCGCTCGAAACCGGAGCCGAAGGCCAGCAGGATGACCACCGTCGCAATCCCCCAAGCCATTCCGAGCATCGTCAGCGTCGTGCGGCGGCGATTGTGCTGCATCGCGCCGTAAGCTTCTCGCAGCAGATCGTTGGTCATGGTTTACTCCTGATATTTTTTACTCTTGGCGCAAAGCCTCGACTGGTTCGAGCATTGCCGCTTTGCGCGCGGGATACAGTCCCGCCGTTATACCCGCCAGCGCCAGCGATAACACCGCACCAATCGCCGATACCGGAACGATTCGCGGAGTATCGAAGCCTTGCGGCAGGTGCACTCCGGAGAGCAGGTGAATAACAAGCATGGCGCCACCAACTCCGATTGCACCGCTCAACAAGGTCAGAAATGCGCCCTCAAGAAAAAATTGAAACAGGATACTGCGGTTGGTCGCCCCTAGTGCTTTGCGCAATCCGATCTCTCGAGTGCGTTCGGTGACCGCAACCAGCATGATGTTCACAATGCCGATCGCGCCCAGCGCAAGAGTCACCAATCCAACGCCGCCAAGAAACCAATCCATAGCGGTGAAGATCTTGCCCATGGTTTTCTGGTTTTTAATCGTGTCCCATTCTTCCCAGATGTCAGTGCCTTTGGGATTAAATCCACCGTGATTCCGGGCTACGATCCGATGCAACTCATCCTTAGCATCTTCGTTCTCGTCAAAGCTGCGCGGCTGGTAATTGATGAACGAAATCGCATTGCCTTCTTTCGAGTTGTCCCCGGTCAGCGGAAACAATTCGCGCATGGTGTTGAATGGAATAAAAATACGGATGTTCGTCGCATTTTGCTCTTCGTGTCCGATCATCGAGAGCACACCGATCACCTCGAAGTGAACGCCATTCAGCAAAATCGTGTTGCCGACAGCCGGGCGTCCCGGAAACATATTGCGCGTCATTTCGCGTCCGAGAATGCACACCCGCCGCCGCTGCTCGTTGTCGTCGTCATTAATCCAGCGTCCAACCGCTAGAGGGATTGTCCGCACCTGGCTATAGATTGCTGGCACACCCGAGACTTGTCCGTTGGTGCTGGTGTAGTCGCTAACGGCGCGAATGTCATCGCGTGCGATCAGCGGCGAAATATTGATCGCCAGCTTCGATTCGTTCTTGATCGCGAGGTAATCGTCATAAGTAAGATTGAACCACCTCATCGAGTTGAAGCTGCCCTCGACCGCCGGTGCCCGTCCACCGAAAAAGAAGATGATGTTTTTGCCGAAGGTCTCAAGCTGTTTGCGATTGCCATTGCGGAAGCCCTCGCCCACTCCCGCCAGCAGCAACAGCGAACCGACGCCCCAGGCAATCCCAAACATGGTCAAGAAAGATCGCAGCTTGTGGGCCCACAAAGTTCGTAAGGTTTGCGCGAAGGTATCCAGCAACATGCGCATGTCGCCACCTCAAAGTCGGCAGGAAATCAGAAATGCAAATTGGGATTGCAGACCTGCCCATGCCCTCTCATACTTTGACTCACGGGTGCCACAAGGGTTAGCGCAAGCGGCCTTCGATTAAGGACATCGCGGTGGGGTAATTCACACTCAACAACTTAACAGGCGAATCCTGTTCAGACTATTTTCTAGACTTCTCGCCAGCACTAATCTTCCATTCCACCTGGCGCATCATTCCCAGCAATACCTCCGCGTCATTGGAGTTCAGCTCCAGCCGCCGAATCAGCCGCCGCAATTTTTCGTCTGCCGCCACGGCCTGCGGCTTCACATACCCGCTCTCACACAGAACTTCGAGCAGCGCCTGTGTCAGCCTCTCCACTTCTCGCGCCGTCGCCGGTGTCTTTTTCCCGGCGGCTGATTTCGCCGCCGCAATCTTTCGTCCCCGCACCAGTTCATACAGACATACCGCAACAGCCTGACCCAGATTCATCGACAAATGTTCTTCGCGTGTCGGAATCCTCATCAGCCAGTGGCAATGGCTCAGCTCTTCATTTCCCAATCCATATCGTTCCGAGCCAAACAACAATGCAACCCGGCCCGTTTTCAATTGTTTCTTGATCATCCGCGCCGCGTCCTCCAACCGCAGCAACCGATGCTGCAAATCACGCCGCGCGCCCGCCGTTGTTCCCACCACCAGCTTGCAGTCTTCAATTCCGTCGCCAATCTCGTCGTACTTCTCCGCCTTGGCCAGCAGATCTGCCGCACCGACCGCCGATCGCGCTTCACGAAAAGCCGCCTCATAGGGATTCACCACCCGCAACCGCAGCGCTCCAAAATTACTCATGGCCCGGGCCACCGCCCCGATATTCAGCGGATTCCGCGTCTGCACCAGCACCACTCGGAGATTGTCGAGGTCAGTCATCATGTATTTCGCAAGACCCTCAGTATATGCATACGCATACCTAAGACCCTCATTCTAACGGTGCTTCGCCCCCGTGTCCCACCGCTGCCGACTCGTGCGACTTCCGCACTTGCGGAGCATCTAATCGACAGTGCTAGGATAGAAGTTCCGCCCTTTGGAGGCCAGATGGCCCTCCCGGTCGGAACCAGTTAACTAGCTGAAATCCTGGAGGATGAATGGCAAGCAACGGCATCGTCGAAGTCACCGACGCCAATTTTGATTCTGATGTACTGAAGTCTGACAAGCCCGTGCTCGTCGATTTCTGGGCCGCCTGGTGTGGTCCGTGCCGCGCGATTGCTCCGATTGTTGAAGAGCTCGCCGGCGAATATCAAGGCAAAGTTACGATCGGCAAAATGGATGTGGACCGCAATGGAGCTACACCCATGCGCTACAAAGTCACCGGCATTCCTACCCTGTTAGTCTTCAAAAACGGACAGGTCGTAGAGCAATTAGTAGGCTACCGCTCAAAAGACGACATTACGAAAGCGCTCGATCGTCATCTAAGCTAAGATCGAAAAGTAAGTAAAAGAGTCGGTGGAGAGACGGGCCCCCCGCCCGTCCACCTAATCGCTGACATAGCAAATCGGTGTTGTCTTTGAATTCCCTGACGGCTGAGGGCTGACAACTGCCCTTCAGTACTTCCGCAGTACTCCAATCACCCGTCCCTGAATCTCGACCGTGGCAGCAGGCACAATGATCGGCTTCATCGCCGCATTCGAAGGCTGCAGGCGAATGTTATCTCCTTCGCGAAAGAACCGTTTCAGCGTAGCGTCGGACGACTCCAGCAGCGCCACCACAATATCTCCGTTGTGCGCCGTCTTCGTTTTTTCGACCAGCACGTAATCGCCATTAAGAATGGCCTCGTCCTGCATGGATTCGCCGCGCACCTCGAGTACGAACACTTCTTTCGAGCGCACAAAATCCGCCAGCGAAATCGTCTCGTTACTCTGCACCGCCTCAATCGGACGCCCCGCCGCAATCCGGCCCAACAACGGCAGCACCATCGCCGTATTCACCGCCATCGACTGCTTCAACTTTCCCTTAGGAGGCACCAGATCAATCGATCGGCTGCGGTTATAGTCCCGCGTCAGCAGTCCTTTTTTTTCGAGGTTAGTGACGTGCTTATGCACCGTGGCCAGAGAGTTCAGTCCCATGCCCGCCTTGATCTCTTCAAATGAAGGAGAATACTGATTCTCCACCACAAAGCGCGAAATAAAGTCATACAGCTCGCGTTGACGCCGAGTGATCGCCATGCCGGGAGCATAGGCGAATGCTTGGCGAATGTCAATATCTACACCGCGACGGGCGCCGACCTTCGATTTTGCACAATCATGGCACTCGGTTTAGGTAAGGGGGTATACTTGGTTTACTCCGACGCGCGCAATGGACCGTTATCGCTACAGCCAAACGTTCTTAAATGCAGCTTGCTATCTTCTCGTTTTCTGCGTAGTGGATTTCCGCCCGGTTTTAATTGGCGGCTTCTTCAAGCTGATCGCATCCCTGGTTTTTGCCTGCCTGCTTGCGTTTGTCATCGTTCACTCGGCCAATATCCGCAGGTTCGTAAAAGCCTACCTTCGAGTACTTCCAATTTCTCTTCTCCCGTTTGTCGCCGATCGGCGATGGTTCGAGAAATCGCACACCACTGTCATTGTTGCCAATGAATCTAATCTCTCGCCCCTATTCCAGCGCCCCCCGCCCATCTTTTCGTTTTAATCAATCCTGAATTGAAACACAGGCTGGCTGTTTGGGCGGCCAACTTTTCCATTCTCTTTGTCATACAAAAACCAAGCCAGGCTTGGAGAACAGTGGTTTGCCCATGAGTAATTCTGAATTTGGGAGGCGCGGAGTTTTAGTCAATGCTGCACTGGAGTTCCCAGAGAGTGAATACACCCATCGTTTGGACGAACGACAACGGCAAGCCACGGGCATCAGGATGCTTCACCTGCGTTTGTGGATATACCTCATCGTGGCTGTTCTGGCTGGCATCGTCATCGCCTACGTAGCGCTTACGTCGCACATAATTTCGACGCTCTGGATTTTGCTTCCGTCAGTCAGCGCTCTTTCCATTGTCCAGTCGCTTGCGAAGAACTCACGCACCCATAGTAGAGTGCAGAGGATCTTGAATTTTTATGAACTGGGAATTGCGCGTTTACGCGGCAAGTGGCAGGGGCGTGGGATCGGCGGCGAGGAATTGCAGCCCGAAACCCATCCGTACGCCTCCGATCTGGATCTATTCGGTGCCGGATCTCTTTTCGAATTGCTCTGTACGGCCCGGACTGGCATCGGACGGGCCATGTTGGCGAACTGGCTGCTCAATCCGGCAGAGTGCGTCGAGGTTACAGCGCGACAGTTGGCTATTGCGGAACTTCGCGGCATGCTTGATTTTCGAGAAGATTGGGCGTCTGTCGAAGGAAGTGCATTAGATCAAGTCGGCGCATCGGTCTGCGACTGGGTTGGCGCTCCTCTCATAACTTTTCTACCTCATGCGCAGATACTGGCGATCCTTCTACCAATTTGCCTAATTGGGCTGTCGATATTTGCCGGTATCGGTGTTCTTGACCATGGATGGCGTTGGGGTATCGCATTGTTGGCTGTGCTGGAGACACTCTTGGCGGCTCTTCTTCTAAAGAAAGCAAAGCTGACAGCCGCGAACCTTGTCCTGCCTTCATTCGAACTTGCGCTGCTTGCCCCGTTGTTGGAGCGCATCGAGACGGCACATTTCCTGTGTCCATTGCTCAAATCGTTGCAGTCGCGCCTGACGGCTTCGTCGGGCCGCCCCTCGAAACAAATTCGATCATTGCGCCTGTGGGTTTGGCTTCTGGGCCTTCGACAAATTGAATATTTTGCGGTGCTTACTTCGCCGATTCTGTTGGGAACGAATCTTGTAATTCTTATCGAGCGTTGGCGGCAGAAAAACCGGGAAGGAATGGCCAGATGGCTGGATTCGCTCGGCCAATTTGAGGCATTACTCTGCATGGCTCGGTTTTATTATGAAAATCCCGATCACACTTTTGCGATCTTGAAGCCTCGGTCTTTCGCACTGTTCCAAGCCGAGGCTCTGGGGCATCCGCTACTTGATCGTCAGACCTGCGTTCGATGCGATCTCGGGCTTGACGGTCAAGGGACACAACTGATCATGGTTAGCGGGTCGAACATGTCGGGTAAGAGCACGCTGCTGCGTTCGGTCGGCATGAACGCTGTTTTGGCATTGGCAGGTGCACCTGTGCGAGCTGCTCGACTCGAGATTTCGCCATTGCAAATCGGGTGCTCAATGGCAATCCAAGATTCTCTCTTAAAAGCAAAATCACGTTTTCAAGCTGAGGTGGAACGCCTGAAGTGGATACTTACTCTGTCACGCACAAGCTGCACCCTGTTTCTACTGGACGAGGTGCTGGGCGGCACGAATTCCAATGACCGCTTTTGGGGAGCAGGAGCCGTTATCGAACAGCTAGCGGGGCGCGGCGCGGTTGGCCTTGTGACAACTCACGACCTAGCCCTCACCCAGATAGTGAAGAGTCTCGACGCCCGAGCGATCAATGTGCATTTTGAAGAACATTATCAGGGCGACGAGATGCGATTCGACTACAGAATGCGGCCGGGTGTGCTGACACACACGAACGGCTTAAACGTGATGGCCGCATTGGGACTACTTCCAGCCTCGAAGGCGAGTGAAGCTGAATAAGTTTGCATATAGCTAAAGCTCGCCAGCCAAATGCAGAATCTCCAGAACCTCGTGCGCTTTGCCTTCGGCATCCCCAAGCGGCATATTGGAGAGACAGACAATCGTGAAATGTTCGGAAGGGAAGCGCGCCATATAAGTCGATGTATCGGTGTCGCCGCCGGAATAATCGAGCATGGCTTTGCCGTAGAGTTCACGCCAAACCAATCCCAACGCGTCGTTATCCTTGTCGTGCTGAAAGTGCATCCGCTTATTCATTAACTCCGTGAAGGCCGGAGCAGCGAGTTTGCCGCTGTACCAGTTTTCGTCCCACTTAGCCAAATCCTCCAGCGTCGAAAATACTCCACTACCGCCATAATGCGGAGAAACCCTCGTCAGCCGCACCCAGCCTTCTCCCGGACGAATCTGTATGCCCGACTCCGTCAATTCCTTGATCAAACGCGGATTGGAACGCGGCGCATATCCCGTCGCTCGATTTGGAATTACAAGCGTGGTGTCATCATTAATGTCGCTATGCGACATATTCAGCGGACTAAAAACCCGTCGTTGCATAAAGGTGGAAAACGGTTCGCCGCTGACATTCTCAACGATCTTGGTCAGGAGCATGTAGTTAATGTTGCGATATGCCCATTGCGTTCCCGGAACGAATTCCAGCGTGCCCGGCTCGAGCGCGGTGCGAATCCCCTCGTCTCGCGTGAAGTAATAGAACGTCATCCATGGATCGCCGCTGCTTCGCGGCAGGTCTGTGTACTCATGCAAGCCGCTCGTCATGTACACAAGATGCTTGATGCGCAGCCCATCGCCATATTTGGCTGTCTCAGGAATGTACTTCGATACGGGATCTTCCAACGCAAGCTTGCCGTCCAGAATCAGCAAGGCGACTGCGGCGCCAGTGAACTGTTTCGAAACCGATGCCAAGTGGAAGGATGTGCGTGGACTTATCGGAATTCCGTCATCCAAGTTGGCTTGCCCATAGCCTTTTGCGAAGACCAGTTTGCCATTTTTTATTAAGCCAAGAGCGTAACCAGGTGAATCTGGCCTGGCATAGACCGCAAAGAGTTTATCGATTCTTAATTGCGTCGCTGGAGAAATCCAGACGGAGCTAGAGTTCTGCTGGGCGGTTGCCAATGCCGTTGATAAAAAAGCGCAGCCGATAAGAGCTAGAACCAAACACTTGGGGACCTTGTTCCGAATTCCGTGCATAGTTGAACAGCATAGTCGAGCAATAGAGCAGAGGAATACAGACGAGAAATACCCAATCCGTGAGGCTTTCTTACTCCGTTGTAACTCCCTTCAAAAACACATAGTAAAAATCAACGCCCCGGGCAAACGACTCAACGCCCATCCGCTCATCTTTGCCATGTGCGCGGATGTCGTCGCGATCATACTGTTCGCCAGACACACAATACGTAGGCATTCCAGCAGCATTGGTGTACACGCCGTCCGACGCGCCCGTGCTCATGGTTGGAAGCACCGGAATTCCCGGCCACATTTGCGCCACCACCTTCTCCAGAGGATCGAACACCTCTCTCCGCGGAGCTGGCGGCACATAACTGTGGCGGTTTGACCCGTGATCCATCAGCTCACCGGTGTTCTCGCTGAACTGCACTCTAACTTTCGGATCAGCCACTACTTTCTCCAGCGTCAGCCGGATTTCCTCTAGCGAATGTCCAGGTTCGATGCGGCAATTCACGTTGGCCGTCGCCATTTGCGGCAGCGCGTTGTTGGCGTGGCCTCCAGTCAAGCGCGTAGCCACGCAGGTGGTGTGCATGGTCGAGTTGTCCAACGGATCCTTCGAAAGCCGTGCCACCGCGTCCATGTCTGGAGGCGTCTTCAGCATCCCTTGAAGATCTGCGGCGCGTTGCCCAGTCGACATCGTCACCTGTCGCTCGTAATAGGCGCGCGTGATGTTATTCAGCTCGAACGGGAACTGATAATGCTGGATCCGTGTCAGCGCATCCGCCAATTCGTAGATCGCATTCTCCGGTCGAGGCAGCGAGCTGTGTCCACCCGGATTGGTTGCCGTCAATACGAAATCGCCGTAGAGCTTTTCAGTGGCGTCCACTTCCATCAGTACAGCCTTGCCGTGATCCGCCAGCACGCCACCGCCATCGTGGTTCAGCACGAACTCTGCATCAATCAGTTCGCGATGATTCTTGACGAGCCAATCGACCCCGTTAGATCCGCCGCCTTCTTCATCCGCAGTCATCGCAAGAATGATGTCGCGATCCGGAACATATCCTTCCTTCTTCATACGGATTAGCGTGGCCGACATGATCGCATCGCCATCCTTCATATCGCTGGTGCCGCGACCGTAATAATATCCATCCTTTTCGATGAACTTAAACGGATCGGTCGTCCAATCTTCGCGCCGCGCTTCGACGACATCGAGATGGCCGATCAACAAAACGGGCTTGTGCTTGCCCGACCCATGCAGACGCACCACGATGTTTTTCTTGCGGTCATTGGGACCGAGCACGTGAATGTCGCTCTCAGAAAATCCTGCATCCAGGAACCGCTTCTTCATCGCTTCCGAAGCCGTGGTGACGTTGCCGACCGAGTCCGTCGTATTGATCTCGATCAGTTGTTTGAAAATGTCGAGCGCCAGCTTCGGAGTCGCTTCATCTGCGGGCGAAAGTTGTTGCGCCTGCATCGAAGCCGTAAATAGCAAACAAAAAAACGGACTCAGCCACCATTTTTGGGATCCCAAATTCATCCTCCACCAGAATTCTGCAAAAAAATATCGCGTCTCACGCCGAAGGGGAAAACTAACAGATTCACTCCTCAAAAGCCAAGCCGATGAGCGAATTCGTGGCCCGCACTCGGCGCTAGCGTCAATGATTTTGGGATTCGCTGTTTAGAAGGTGGAGAACCGCTCGAAGCGCGGCGACGCCAGGAGCAGCCCTGCGAGATTGTTTACAACAGTCTTACTTATGCTTACTCTTTGCGAGACCTATACTTCGGCCAGTTCTCGCTCCTGGCGCTTGTTCCACAGCGGCGCGAGAATGCTCGATTGCAAAACTTCCGACTCGGCTCTTACCCAATCTTCCAACTCACGCCCTTCGATCTGCCCGCGTTCTTCGTAGAGTTGGCGTGCGCGTAACCGTATCTTTCTCTCCAACATCTCCATCATCAATTTTCTTCGCTCTCGACTTCTAGTAACGCTATCCACTTCAAACCCCACAATTCGTTTTCCTATGAATTTGTCTATAAATATTGTAAACGCCGGACTGTTAAAAGGTCATGAAACAGGAGGTTACTAAAGGGATGTTCCATTGGCCGTGTTTTTGCTAAATCGAAGGAGCAGGCTGGGAAAATTGCAGTTGATATAGCTCCGCATAAAGGCTTTGCTGTTCCAGGAGTTGAGCATGCGTGCCGCGCTGAACAATGCGTCCGTCTTGCACGACCAGTATTTGATCAGCCTTGAGAATTGTGGAAAGACGGTGCGCGATCACGATTGAAGTTCGTCCCGCGAGTGCGATTTCGAGGGCCCTTTGAATGGCAGCCTCCGACTCGGAGTCCAAGTGCGCCGTAGCTTCGTCGAGAATGACAATGTCGGGCGCCTTGAGCAGCAGGCGCGCAATCGCCAGGCGCTGCTTCTCTCCGCCCGAGAAGCGATAGCCGCGCTCGCCGACCAGCGTGTCAAATCCCTTTGGCAAAGACGCGACCAGCGGCAATATCTGTGCGGCTCGCAATGCTTCCGTTATTTCTGCATCGGTGGCATCGGGTTTTGCATATAGAAGATTCGCGCGGATCGTATCGTGGAAGAGATGAGCATCCTGCGTGACGATACCAATACGTTGATGGAGAGATTCGAGTTTCACATCGCGAACATCGATGCCGTTGATGGCCACTGTTCCACTTTGCACGTCATACAGACGAGGAATTAGCTGCGTGATTGTGGTCTTGCCCGCCCCGGAAGGACCGACGAGTGCGACTAGCTGTCCCGGTTCGACGTCGAACGAGATGTCGTGAAGAACGAGCCTTTCCGGTCTCTTGTCGGGCACAGCATTTTCAGGAACGGCAAGCGATTCAAGCGACGCGAGCGAAACTTCAGAGGCTGCCGGGTAACGGAAAGAGACATGATCAAAAACAATTCGTGCGCGACCGCCAGGAACCGCGATCGCATCCGGCTTCTCCTGGATCATCGGCGGCAGATCGAGCACTTCGAACACCCGCTCGAAAGATACAAGCGCTGTCATGACACTGACTTGAATGTTGGATAGCCCGACGAGCGGGCCGTAGAGACGGGCGAGATATGAAACGAGAGCGACAACAGTGCCTACATCCAATATGTGCTTGATCGCGAGTACTCCGCCCCAGCCGTAGGCAAGGGCTGTGGCAAAGGAGGCCATCAGCAGCAGCGCCGTGAAAAAGATGCGCCCGTAGATCGTGCGCTTGATTGCGATATCGGAGACGCGCGTAGCTTTAGCTTCGAATGCCTTGCTTTCATCCTCGCGGCGTCCAAAAAGTTTTGCGAGCTGTGCGCCAGCGACATTGAAGCGCTCAACCATAAGATTGTTCATGGCCGCCGTGAGATCGTAGCTCTCGCGCGTAATGGCTTGGATCTTCCGTCCCCAGAAGCGCGCCGGGAAAATAAAAAGTGGAAGCAGGATGAGTGCGGCTAGCGTGATCTGCCAGGAGAGCACGAACATGGCTCCCAGAATCAGAGCGACGGTAATAATGTTGCCGACAACGTTAGAAAGTATGTCAGTAAATGCGCTTTGCGCGCCCGAAACGTCATTGTTGAGCCGGCTGACCAGTGCTCCGGTTTGTGTGCGCGTAAAAAATGCCAGCGGCATTTGCTGGATGTGTTCGAACAACTTCGTGCGCAGGGAGAGCACAATGCGAGCGCCGATTTTCGCCGAGAGATAAGACTGGGTCATCCCGAACGCGCCGTCAAAGACGCCGAGAACACCGACTAGCACCGCGAGGTGGATGACAAGAGTCGAATTTTCCCGAAGTATGCCTTGGTTGATGATGGCACGATAAATAAGGGGATTGGCGATGCCGATGGCAGCGTCGAGGATGACGACAAAAAGAAAAACCGCAAGCAGCCGGATGTAAGGCGCGGCAAATCGCAACGTGCGCTTCACCGTGCCTGGTCTTACAGTTTTGTTTACGACCGAAGCGTCTTGCCCAAAGGAGCGCAGCGATCCAATCATTCCAGCCCTGGCCACGTTATTCCGCCGATTCCTTATGGGATGTGAAATGGCATACGATTTTCACTGATACCACCGTCAGTTAGTGCGCCGCCTCCACCACAAGCACCACGAACGAATCCGGCTCGATTTTTCTGTCCTGCCGAGTGCCTGTCACGTTCGCTCCCACGGTAAAAAGCTGATGCGTTTTCGAGTCCACTGCCATCGTGCGCGCTGACTTCTGCGTCGTCACTGTCTGCACCACGCTAAACTTGTCGGCGCCATCTTCTTTAATGACGGTGATCGTCCCGTCTCCCGCTGACGCGAATGCTAAACCGAGTCCGCCGTCGAACGCAGTTGCATCGCAACCATCTCCGATGGCAGGACTCGCCACAACTCTTCCGCTATCCGCATCGACGATCGCCATCTTCTTTTTACTGCAGCCGGCAAACAGACGCCGGGTTTTCCGGTCGATCGACAGCCCCGTCGGTTCTTCGCAGTCTGTCAGCTTCCAGCGTGATTTCACCACCAGTTTAACCGGATCAAATGCCACTATTTCTGATTTGTCTTCAATATTCACAAACACGGTTCCTTTTTCGTCGGTCGCAGCGAATTCCGGCTTGCCTCCCAGTTCGATCTTGCCCACAACCTCGCCTTTGGATGCATCGATAGCCGTCGCCGATCTGTCAGAGCCTTTTCCATTGAAAGTGAAGACGCGTTTCGAGAAAGGATCGTAGAGAATGGCGTCGGGTCCGCTGCCGACCTTAATCTTCTTCTCGACCGCCAGCGATTTCAGGTCGAACACGCTCACAGTATCTTCGCGGCCGTTGCTGGTAAATCCGCGCCCAATTTCATAATCCAGCGCGATCCCATGTACTCCCGCAGTATCCGGAATCTCGCCAACCTGCTTACCGGACTCGGTATCAACCACCATAACTCGCGTGGCACGAGCGATGAACAAACGATGCCCGTCACTATCCGCAGTTAGGTAATCCCAGCCGCCGTCGCCGCCCAGTTTCCATGTCTTAACGACCTTATATTCCGGGCCGGCCGCCTCTGCAGTCATGGTCGTTAGCAACGTCACCGCCACTAAGATCGTTGCCCGCAAAATCGTTACCTGCAAAATCGAAAACATTCGCATCGCGATCCGTATTTTCATTTCGACCACCCTTGCTGTAGTTTCAGTTTCAAAGAAAAATAAAAATACTGTTTTAGGAGAAAGTCTCCCTGAAGTTGTCGGAGCGACTTCGACGAACTAAGGAATATTGAGTTTACTGGAGAATATTAAGGCACTCCCATGCGCTGTGACATGCTGCTGTCCTTTACCGGCCTAAATAACCGAAAACACGAGGTTTTTAGCCCATTCCGCGCTATCCCAAGTGCTCGCCACAAATGTGCAAAAGATTGCCTTCACCATCTGGAACTGCCTGCAAGCTGCGATTTTACCCCCTCAAAGTTTGGTACCGGGCTTGCTTCTATTACAAGTGGAGAGGCCAAATCCGCGCACTTGGTCTGCGGATGATCCCTTGCTTTCTCCGCCAGGAGACCCTGCGATGAAGAAGACTCTGTTCGCGTTCTGCTTACTTTTCAGCACCGCCGCATTGGCACAGAATTTCGTTGGTGGTTCCGTTATCAGCACACAACCGTTTATCCCTTCTTTGCCGGATCATCCGGCGCACGCATCTTACGCGCCCATAGCGTCCGGGCAGAGCGTCCTCGTCGGCGGAAGTTTCTCTTCCGCCCAAGGCGAAAGGCCAGTTTCGGATTTCCCGCAACCAGAGGCCATTTCTCTCGGCACTGCTGCCCGTGAACTCAGGAAAGAGCATGCTCAGTTGAAAAAAGCCAAAGCTGTCTGGGTAAACCAGTAGTCTCGAATTTCAATCCGCTAGGCCCGCTCGTATGCGGGCGGGCTTGGCGAAACCAAAACCCGCCTGCCGCTTGAACCCGTCCTCACTAATATCTCTAAAGATTGTTCACCGGCTCTTCCGTCCTTCCTCCAATCGCACTCGAAACCGAGATCGTGCGTCGTCGTAACACAGCCTCTAACTGCTCCGGAGGGAAGAAATGTTAACCTAATGACAAATTAAAATGAGCATCCCGGAATTCACCGTCCTCGTAGCGATCGTCTCTTTCATCGCAGGACTTCTTGGATCGCTCACTGGCCTTGGCGGCGGCGTTGTTCTGGTGCCCCTGCTTACGATTTTCTTTCACGTAGATATCCGCTATGCCATTGGAGCCTCGCTCGTCTCCGTGATCGCGACTTCTTCCGGAGCTGCCGCTTCGTATGTGAAAGAAGGATTCTCCAACATTCGCATCGGTATGTTTCTGGAAATTGCCACCACGAGCGGCGCGTTGCTGGGAGCTTTCCTCGCTACCAGGATCCCGACCAACGCTTTAGCAATCGTCTTCGGCGCGATGTTGCTCTACTCGGCATGGCTTTCACGCAAACCGCGCCCTCCCGAGCAGCGCAACCTGCCTCCCGATCCGCTGGCAACGCGTCTGCGACTGAATGGTAGTTTTCCCGACCAGGATGGCGAGCGCAGTTACAACGTACAGCACGTCCCTGCGGGTTTTAGTCTCATGTTCGGCGCAGGCGCGCTCTCCGGCTTACTCGGTATCGGTTCCGGCGCCGTCAAAGTTCTCGCCATGGATCAGGCGATGCGAATTCCTTTCAAGGTCTCAACCACCACCAGCAACTTTATGATCGGTGTGACGGCCGCTGCCAGCGCCGGTGTCTACCTGAGCCGCGGATACGTTGATCCGGGTCTCTCAATGCCGGTTATGTTGGGAGTATTAGTGGGGTCGCTAATCGGAAGCCGAATCTTGGTCAAAGCCGAAACCAAATCGCTCCGCCTGATTTTTAGCGTGGTGATTCTCGTTCTCGGCCTGCAGATGCTCTACAAAGGACTCTGGGGGAAAATCTGATGGCCGCTCCTCGGTCGCCGGTTCGACAACAGCAACCATGGGACGATCACCGCATCGAGGTCATTCTCGGCAATTTGCTTCGCGCCGGAGTCATATTCTCGGCGACGATCGTACTCGGAGGGGCGTGTATTTATCTCTTTCGTCACGCGTTTGAGCAAGCCAATTACAGCATATTTCGCGGCGAACCCTCCGACTTCCGTACCATCCGCGGAGTTATTCTAAGCGTCATCGACGGTCACGGCCGCGGCTTGATCCAACTCGGATTGCTGGTGCTCATTGCCACCCCGATTATCCGCGTAGCGTTTTCCATCGTGGGATTCGCGCTGGAACGAGATCGTATGTATGTCGTCTTCACCCTGATTGTGCTCGCCATCTTGCTCTATAGCCTGCTGGGCTCAGGACTCGGCATGTAAGAGCTGTTGGAGTGCGTGGAGGGGATTACGGAATTGAATTTCCAGCTGCCACAATCTTCGCCGTAGTAATCGCCTGTCCCACATGGCGTTGCGTGTGGTCGGCTATGTGGACGAGCAATCCCGCCACTGTCGTAGGCAGCTGTTTTTTGCCCACGGTTCGCACCTCTTCCAGATTCATGTTCGCCAGTGCTCGCACCCGCGTTGCCCCTTCCGTAAGCGCGGTCGTGAGTTCGGCAAACAGCTCATCGTGTATCGCTCCCGAATCGAGTTCGGTTCGCAGACGAGCCATTTGTTCCTCACTCAATGCTCGCCCCTCGGCATAAGTCAGCAGACGATCCAAGCTGCGCGCCAAGTGCCGGATGTGAAAAGCAACCGGAGCCGCTCCGGCAGGCCGCAAATTCAGCTCGGCATCGGAAAGATTGCCGCACCACTTCCGCAAGTCTTCATCCGCCAATTGCAAGGCGTGCAAGACGGCACGAGCAACTGCGGGAACTTCGGTCTGACTACCGCGCAACCACGGCTCGATTGGGGGCATGAGATCTCAGAAACCTTGTTTAGGTAAGAATCGAGTCATCGAGCCGTTTGCGGTGGAAGTCGGCGACGTGCTGCACGAAGGCCATAATCAGCGGATGCGGATTGTCTTCGCTCGACGAGAGCTGCGGCTGGAATAATGTGGCAATGAAAAATAGGTGAGCGGGAGATTCTATGGCGCGGCATTCTTCTTTCGAACCGCGAGCCACGACCGGAAAGCCTGCTTCCATGGCCATCCATTCGAACTCGGGATTCATTTCGTAGTTGCAGAAGAATTCTTCCTCGATCATTTCTTTTCCATAAAACGACGCGAGGTAAGAGCCGGGGCGGAGCCGGATCTGGTTAACCTTTCCCGAGAGCTTGGGCGTATTCTTAGCGCGGTTCGGAACCGCGCAGGATACGGGATAGATGACAATGTTCTTGGCGTTCGGGTCTTCTTCGGCTGTGGTAGCGTCGTGGATGCCGAGGACGTTGCGTGCGCACTCGATGAGCGTGTACTGAAAGCCTCCGCAGGTGGCGAGAAACGGCCGGTCGTGCACGCGCGCAAACTCGATGCCTTTGATCATGCCATCAAAACTCTTGTAAGGACTGCCGGGCGATGCCCACAAGCCATCGAAGGAGTCAAGTGCGGATACGCCTCCTGGTTCGAGGAGCAATGGTGTCGGAAGCCAGGCCGACTCCACTTGAATCTGGAGCTTCCGCCCCACGTGCTGAAGCGAATCGTTAGTCGCATGGTGGGAACGGAATTCGGGATTGAAGTCGCCAAGAATCCCGATCCGGACCGGTTCGCTCACGAGAGTCATTCTAAATTAATGGTACGTGCTTTTCATTGCGCAGTTAGCTACCGGCTTTCCCCTTATAGTAACTCCATTTGCGTGAATAGCATGTAGAAGCCAAGAAGTGCGATCCCGGCGCCTCCACAGATCATGGCTGCGGATTTCCAGGCGAGCGCGATGGCGAGTTCTTTCTGGCTGCGGAAAGAAATCACGAATGTGGCATCGTTCTCGCCTTTCATCAAGACAAGAGGCGGCGTCAGATTGAAGCCGGATGATTTGGTCTGATCTTCGGTCCGACGATCGTTGGCTGAACGATCTTCGCCTGAATGTCCTTCGCTTGGGCGTGACTCGTCGAGATGCCGATTGGAAACGAGTGGCGCATTTTCTTCGACCGCGACAGATTGATAGGGGATTCCAGCGACGGACCAGGCTTCAGGTTTGGTGATGCCGGCGCGGTTTAACGCGGCCGCTATTTTTGCCTGCTGACTCATTTCTTGCGTTGAAGTAGGCGCCACCCCGCTCTGAAGTCTGATGACCTGTGGCGTCGAGAACTGCTGCGGCAAATTATTGTTCGATGCGCTTCTGCGCATTTCATTTGTGGACGCGTCGCGAGAGACAATATCACGCGGTGCAAACGGACGTACCTGAACGCCTGGATTTTCCATGAGCATTCCAGCGATGAAAAGTGTGTCTTCGGGTTTAATCAATCGCTCTTCAATGCGTAAGCGATGTGCCGGAACAATATCGTGACGCGCAAGAAATGCGCTGACCCGTGGCGGAATGTCATCCTCTCTCGAGAAGGTGGTCGAGGAAAAAAGCGATGCGGTGTACTCCTCGCGAAAACCTTGATGCAGCTCTAGATCGGCTCCTAGCGGTTCGACCAGTAACTGGCCTGAGGAATCATCGATGAAGAACGGCAAATGCAGAGTTTCGTCCGCAATCTTCTCCCAATCCAGCTTCGTGCCCTCATTCTGCTGCCAGGCACTAACGTGGTACAGAAAACACGATTTACCTGTGATCGGCGCGGGCATGGTGTAAGGGCCGGTGGCCATGCCTTTAATTTCGACGAGTCCCAATGTGGCCTCGCGAATTCCAGTCCTCGGCATAGCGAGCAGCAGATGCTTGCGGGCCAGGAGTTGGAATCCGAGAAAGAAAAAGTACAGGCCGCCAGCAATCGCGATCGACGAGAGAATTGTGAGGTGGTTGATCGGGATAAAAAAGGCAAGGCAGACGGTCACAGAGGGTTCCCGGATTTATCTTGGATGAGCTGATACGAGGATATGAAGAGATTCGCGAAGCAACACGGAGAAAGAGCCGGTATCGGCTTACGGAAGTAAGTAACTGTTACTAGCTGAACCGCGAGTATTTCGTTTGGCTGAGTTATGCAGTCACGACTACGCGGTCACAGCGCGCGTCTTCAATATTTCAACCACTGCATCTATGGCTGCGTCTACCTCGCCGTCGGTGTTGTAGAAGTGAGGCGAAAATCGGACCCCGGCTTTAGGACGCCAGTCTACGAGGATGTCCCGCGCGAGTAACTCGCGGCTCACTTGCTGGGAATCAGGCATATCGATAGAGACGGTGCCGCCGCGTTGCTCGGGATCTCGTGGAGTGTTGATGCGCCATCCGTGCTGATCGGCGAGTTCGATCAAGCGAGCGGTCTGGCGTTTGGATTTCTCGCGGATTTTCTCTATCCCAACTTCTTGAACGATCTTTATACCGGGACGCGCGGCTTCGATCGCGGGGATGTGTGTGGTTCCGTTCATAAATCGGAACGGGGGTTCGGCGTAGCGAGTGGGGCCAGTGGCGAAGGCAAAAGAATTTTCATGCGCGAACCATCCCGTAAGCTTCGGCTCTAATTTCTTGCCGAGGTCGGAACGGACGTAAAGGTACGCGACGCCTGGGCCTCCACAGAGCCACTTGAGCACGCCTCCGCAGGCGAAGTCAGCGTTTAGAGACTGGATGTCGACGGGAACGGTACCGAGAGACTGAAAAGTGTCGAGAACTACGTGAGCTCCAACCTTGTGCGCTTTTTCGATGATGGCTTTGGCATCGTTGATGTAGGAGCTGCGAAAAATGACATGAGAGATAGGAACAATCAAAGTGTGTTCGTCGATAGCGTCGAGCAGTCGATCCGTCGGGACGGTGATGCCGTCGTCCGTCTTCACCATGTGAACCTGCGCGCCGTACTGGCGCTGCGCCTCCCAGAAATACATGACGGAAGGAAAGTTCATGTCGCTGTAGACGACCTTGTTGCGCTTGCCCGTGAAATCGAAACACGATGCGACCACAGCCTGACAGGTAGTGACATTCTGATGAAGCGAGACAGAATTCTTAGGTGCGTTCATCAGTGCGCCCAGTTCGTTGCCGACTTCTGCCGCCAGCGTCCACCAGCGTTCTTCCCATGCGCGCACTCCCCGAGTTGCCCATACATCGGCATAGGCACGGAGCGCATCGTAAACGCCACGTGGCATGGCTCCCAGGGAGTTGGAGATCATGTAGTTGGTGCGTTCAAGGATGGGAAACTCAGAGCGGTAACGCAGCAGATCGTCGGGCATGAAGATCATTGTAATCTTGGCGCGAGGCTCTACGTGACGCAGGCTCTTCGCCGCTGGGGAATTAACTTCCTGCCTTGGCTGGGAATTACTTAAAGCTCTTACGCCACTGCGGCGGCGGCAGCGAACTGCGGCGCCTGCGTCACAATTTTTCCCGGACCCTGCACCACAGCTTCCTCCAGCGCATGATCGGCACGATTCGCTACTTCGGTCACAATATCTACGGGGTCAAAATGCTGCCGCATCACTGCTTGTGCGAGGCCAGCACAGAACTCAACTCCCTGATTTTTCCCGGGGAAACGTACTTCGGCCAGCAAGCGGCGCAATTTTTCTACCGCCAGCAGAGCTTCTTTTTCGCCGGTATCGCCGAGCACTAACGCGACTGTCGTCGCTTCATAGCGGAAGGCCAAATCGTTGGTCCGGATGTTCGCCGAAAACAATTGTCCGATCTGCTCCATCACTGCCGCCACTGCCTGCTCGCCATGTTCCTTGATTAGCGAGTTCCGGCGGCCAAATTGCATCAGTAACACAGTTACGGTTGTTCCTTGCTGCAACCCGCGCCGGGTTTCGGCTTGTAGAAGATCCAAATATGAGGCCCGTTTCAGCAGACCCGATTTCTCGTCGGTCACTGAAAGATTCTTAACCAGCCGCCGCAGTCCGGCGTTGTTGAGCGCGATCAACACCTGGTCGCTCAACGTCCGGATCACAAGCACTTCCGAAGCTTGCCACACCCGGCCCGTGTTCTGGGTGAGGATCAGCACTCCGATCTGGTCATTGCCTTCGGTCAGCGGCAGAGCCAGCAGAGATTCAATTTGCAGCTCTTCGATGGCCGCGCGTACTCCCATCAACTCAGGAATATTTTTTGCGTCGCCCATGGTCACCGTGCCCCGCGCCACCGCCAGGTCCTGCAGAGTTTCCACCAGAGTGACGAGCGCGGCTGAACTCGCCGGAATCAAGCCCTCCATGTGATATTCCTGCACACTGGACGGCGGCAGGCCCGGTTTGCGCAAGGCCGCAATACAACGCGCCGTCCGCCAGTTCGCGCCGATTTCGTTGGCCGCTGTTTTCAAAACTCCTTCGGCGTTTCCCTGGTGATACAGTTTGCGCGTGATTTCAGCGACTCTCGCCAGGCTGCTGACGTCGGCCACGTCACTCGCCGCCGTCGCTGCTGCTGTCGCTGTTACGGCCGGCGGATCGTTGCTAGGCGGAGCCGGCGTTGCAGGAGCGACAGGCGTTGCCGATTTCGCATACTGCGGCTCAATGCCGGCCGCAATGTACAAGCGCTGCAGATCCTGATTGCGTTCTTCTTCGCGCGGAAACAGTTCCTGAATGCGTTGCAGACGCTCGATAGCCTTAGAGCGCATTCCATACTGCACCAGGATCTCGGCTTGTAGCATCAAGTCCTGCAGTGCGGCTGCTCCCAATGTCGGCTCCGGAGCCTTGACCTGCTGCTGTTCTTCTTTCTTTACCGTAGTGAAGCGCGATGCGATCACATTGAAGCGCTGATCATCGATCTTTCCGCGCAGCGTCTCCAACCGTTTCTGATGCCCAGGTTCGTAGGGATCGACTTCCGCCGCCCGGTCCAGACACTCCCCGGCTTTTTGGTAATCGTGTTTCGTGCAGTACAGATCGAACAGTTTCAGCAGCGCCTGCGCATAGTCAGTTTCGCGGTTGGAGGCATTGAACAATTCCGCCAAGAATTCCAGCATCTCTGCCGAGGGGCGATGCGATGCCAACAGTTCCTGCATGGTGACGATGAACGATCGCCGCTCCCCACGCCGTCGCTGGAAAGCTTCCAGCTTCCGAGCCAGCGCCACCGCCTCCGCATCCAGTTCAAGATCGATCATCTTTCCGATCAGGCTTACTACCTGGTGCATCCGTGCCGGATTCTGCTCGAACATCTGCCAGATCAAGGGCTCGCTGTCCAGGCAGCGATTCGCCGTCAGTAGCGCCTGGGCATACAGATCACGAAGTTCGAGCGATGCGTCTCCGGAGTGCACCAGCGGCTCGAAGATGAAAATCGCGGCTCCTGCTTCACCCTGTGCCAGCAAGCTTTTGCCATAGGCAACCGCGGTCTTCGAATCGGCTGGATTTTCCGTATAGGCGCGCTCGAACCACGCGCTGGCGCTTCCACCAGCAGCTTCCGTCAGTTCCGCCAATTGCAAAAAAGCCTGCGAAGCCATTACGTGCTCGCCCAGAGCCGCCGACAATTCCGCAACTCGAAGATGGTTGGCCTGCGATGGTTCCAAACTAACGATCCGCCGCAAGACCAACAATGCCTCTTCTTTTTTCCCCTGCTTTTGTAAGTCTTCCAGAGCGTTTTCGTATGTTCCGATGGCTAATTTCTTATTGGAGTGCTCCAGCAGTTGACCGAAGCGTACTTTTTGCTCCCATGTCGGATTGGTGTATCGCGCCAGCTTTTTATAGGTGAGACTTGCTCGGGTCGCATCCGAGGCCGCCACCTGCCGCTCAAATAACTCGCCCAACAGTCGTACCGCTTGCGCTCCCTTGTTTAGAGAGAGACAGAGATCCGCCGCCATCTGGCGGACATTGTCATTTTGGGGATCGCTTTCCAGGATTTGGAGGTATTCCACCAGGGCGTCAGCCGTCTTACCCTTCTGCAAAAGCTTCTCCGCCTTTTCTACACGGCGGGCTACTTCGGCACGATTAGGATTTTCCGGCATGGGTGGCATGGGGCAGAGAGTTCCTTCCTGATTCTAGGATTCACCCCTCACCCCAGCAACGCGGTTACCCCACTCAGGGATTACGAAAGTCATGGCATTCACTACGCCCTCGCCGATTCTGGAGATTCCATACGCGAACCACCGGGGGAAAGAATGTAAAGACTGGAGTTTTTCCACCACCCCGCCGATCTCAGTCAATGAAGCTGTGTGGTCTTCGATAACTCATGAATGAGATTCCTAAGATGGACTCGAGGCGAGGGTTCCGTGTGATTGCGAGCTTCCGTCGGCCGCGGGTTGTGGGCGGACTCTTCGCCGCGCTCATGACTGTCCAGGCGTTGGGTTTTCTCCTGCTCGGACCCGGCTCCTCGGCGTGCGGACTCTCCGAGTCCATCATCGTTTTTGAAGGCTTTCTAGCCATCGCGTGCGTCTGGGTTGCGCTTCGCCGCGCGCAAGGCATAACAGCTCTATTCTGGTTCTTATTCGTGCTCGTTTTGGGGGTCTTGCTGATTCCGACGGCTTTACAGGCCTATGACACACTGTTGCATCAAACAATCCTGTCCGAATCGACACGCAGTCTACTCTACTGTCTCTATGGCGCGCCGATCCTGATGATGCTGTTCCTTCCTCAGACCTATAAGCCCGCTCTAATCAAGTCCGAGATTGTTCTCGATCTCTTCCAAATCGCAATCGTAGTGGGCCTTATGTATTCCACCTTTTTCTTTCTTCCGGCTCGGCGCATGTTGCCCGCCGATGCACTTCTCCGCAATATCAGTATCAGCGACCTGCAGAGCTTGCTTCTGCTGGTGGCCGCCCTGGTCCGCCTGCAGTTCGCGCGTGCTCCCGGCACCCGCAATCTCTTGCTCCGGCTGGGATTTTTCCTGCAGGTCTGCGCCATCACGACTTTCATCGGGGACTGGGTCTACCTCCACTATTCCTCTTCTGTCACTGCCTGGTTCGATCTGGGGTGGTCGATTCCTCAAGTTGCCGCTGGCCTAATCGCCGTGACCTGGACTCCTTCCGCCGAACCCCAAACAGTTCCGGAGCGCGCCAACTTCTTTGGCTTCCTCAGCACCAATCTGGTTCTAGTCACTCTGCTCTCCTGCCTCAGCCTGCTGATGGAGCGATGGAAACATGCCTACGGAGAAACGCTTGCGGACGCAGCCGTCGCGGCATCGCTGGTAGCCTTTGCTTTGCGCCTGGCCCTCACCCAGTTCCGCCAACAACAGGAAATCGCCGGTCGAAGAGCCGCGCAAAAACAGTTGGGCGCCTCTCACCTGAAAGTCGGCCGCTTGCTCGATGAAGCGCGCCGCCAAACTGTCGAAATCACACAGATCAGCGAACTTGGAAGTTTGTTGCAGGCTTGCACCTCCAGAGAAGAGGTTTTTCGTCTGATTCCGGAGCGTTTGCGTCGTCTATTTCCGGGCGCATCGGGCTGCGTCTCAATGTTCAGCCGTTCCCGCAATCGCGTCGAGTCGGCGGCGGAGTGGGGAATTTGTCCGACTGGCCAGATCTTTTCGCCCGAACAATGCTGGGCTTTGCGTCGCGGTTGTACGCACGTTCACCCCGGTGGTCCCTCCAATCCGCGTTGTTCGCACTTGCTCGGTGAAGGAGCTTCGGTCTGCATTCCTCTGATCGCCAATGGCGATGCAATCGGCACTCTTTCCATCCAGAACGATGATCTCTTAACCCCAAGTTCCGAACCAGTATCCGATCCTGACGCTTTTGCTCGCCGCCGCCAGCTCGCAGCCGCGGTTGCCGAGCACATCGCGGTAGCCGTCGCTAATCTCAACCTCCGCGAGGATCTGAGGTTGCAGGCAGTTCGCGATCCACTCACTGGGCTCTACAACCGCCGCTATATGCAGGAGTTCCTGGAGCGCGAACTTCACTCCGCGCGCCGCAAGAACCGTCCCCTGGCAGTCATGATGCTTGATCTGGATCATTTCAAGCGCTACAACGACAATCATGGACACTCTGCCGGCGACCAGGCATTGGCTGCGGTCGGCGAAACCCTGTTGCGCTGCGTGCGTGCCGAAGATGTCGCTTGCCGCTATGGTGGAGAAGAATTCGCTCTCATTCTTCCGGAGTGCTCCCTGCAACAAGCGACTGTCCGTGCGGAGGAAATCTGCAAGCGCCTCAGGGAATATGGCACTCACACTAACCAGCACGCGAAAGAAGCTCTTACCGTTTCGATCGGCGTTGCGGCCTTTGTAGAAACTACGGACCGCGTCGATCTGCTCCTTAAGTTTGCTGACGATGCTCTATATCAAGCGAAGCGTACTGGCCGCGACCGTGTCGTCGTCGCCAACCCCGCATCGATTTTGCCTGAATCGGATTTTGCCGAGACGGATGCACTTGCCATCGTCTCAACTGAAGCAAACTAGGTATCCGAGCCCTTAGTCTTTTCCCGCCATTTGCACGCCAGCTTCTGATATACGATTACGAGCCCTCATGTCCGTTCCTTCGACCGAATCGTCTCGTAGCGTCGCTTCCGGGAATGCAGAATCCGGCCTGCGCCGCCAACTCACCGCAGGACAGATGACCATGGTCGCGGTTGGCGGCTCTATCGGCACCGGACTCCTTCTCGGCACCGCGGCTGCCATCGAACTTGCCGGCCCAGCCGTCATCCTAAGTTTCGTACTAGCCGCCTTCATCAGTTGGACGGTCGCACTCGCCCTAGGCGAACTCGCCAGCACCCATCCCGCAGCCGGTTCCTTCGGAGTCTACGGAGACCTCTATCTCAACCGCTATGCGGGTTTCATTTCACGGACGGGTTATTGGCTGGGCATCGCCGTATCGATCGGAGCCGAGATGGTCGCCTCCGCCACCTACATGCAACTCTGGTTTCCACGCGTGCCCGCCATTGTTTGGGTCTTCGCATTTTCCGCATTTCTGCTTGCGATCAATTTCCTCGCCGTCCACAGCTATGGACGCTTCGAATTTTGGTTCGCCATGATTAAGGTCGCGGTCATCGCCACCTTCATTGTGCTTGGTGGGGTTCTACTGCTTACAGGGCGAGCCGCTCCCCAATACACCAACCACGGCGGATTCTTCCCACTCGGAGCAGCAGCTCCGCTGCTCGCCATCACCTTCGCGATGTATACCTTCGGCGGCGTGGAGTTCGTGGCCGTAGCCTCGGGCGAATCGAGTTCTGCCAAGGCCATCGCCAGCGCGGTTCGCATGACTTTTCTAACCCTTACCTTCCTTTATCTGGGAGCGATCATCATTCTCGTAGGGATCATGCCTTGGAACCGCGCCGGTGTCACCGAAAGCCCCTTCGTCACCGTCTTCCGTTCCGTCAATTTCCCCGGTGCCGCGCACTTCATGAATTTTGTAGTCCTGACCGCAGCACTCTCAGGAGCCAACGCCGCTCTCTATATCTCGTCCCGCATGCTCTTCTCGCTGGCTCGCACGGGATGGGCTCCTCGAGCGCTAGGTCGCCTCAGCCCAAAAGGTACTCCAACTCTCGCTCTGCTCGTCTCGTCTTACGGAATCGTCGTCGCCCTCGTGCTCGAACGCTGGGCCCCCGCCAAAGCATTCGAGTACATTCTCCGTGGCGCATTCTTCGGCATGATGCTCTCCTGGATCATCTCGCTAGCGGCCCACATCAACTTTCGCCGCAGACTCACCTCAGCCCAAGCCGCCGAAATTCCCGCACGTTCCCCGCTCGGCAAATGGGGATCCATCATAGGCCTCACCGTCGTCCTCGCCTCGGTTGCCAAGACCTGGTGGGATTCCCGGATCAACCTCGTCGCCGGTCTAACTTTCCTGGTTGCGCTGACTGTCCTCTACTTCGTACTCGGCCCAAAGCCAAAACAGAATGCCTCTTAGACGAGTTCATTGACGAGCCGCATCCTGCACCAGCGTTGTACGATATGTCGTCCGCGATCTAGTAACTCCGAACCATCCGCGCCCCGAACAGGAGAGCATTATGAAAATCGATCGAGTCGTGAAGTCCCTTCTGCTGGTGATTGCTGTTTCGCTGGCCACCATTGCCTCGCGTCCCTACATTGCGCCCACTGCCGTAATGGCGCAATCCGGCGACGCGCACGACGTTTATGTCGAACCCGGCACCGTCCTGCTGCGCGCACCGGATGGCAGCCGCCAGGTATTGGGCAAGGTCGTCGTCGATTTGCGCAACGGAAATATTTGGGGATTTCCAACCCTCACCCCAGATCCTTATCCGTCTACTGGAAGCCAAACCACGCCGCAAACCTCGCATCCATTCTTGCTCGGAAGGTTCGCTCTGGCGGATATGGACAAGTAGATTTAGCTTGCAGCAATTCGGCTGATTCGACTCATTGGAGGAGTGGATGCCCTTAACATTGACATGGCAAGACATCGCGATAAGGTTAGTACTCTCAGTTATAGCCGGAGGGCTGATTGGCTTGGATCGCGGCGAGCATGGCCGCCCAGCCGGACTACGCACGACCCTACTAGTCTGTTTAGCGGCAGCTATTTCCATGATCCAAGCGAATCTGTTGCTCGCCACCACGGGAAAAACGGGAGATTCGTTTATTACCCTAGATCTGATGCGTCTGCCTCTCGGTATTTTGACCGGCATGGGATTCATTGGCGGCGGCGCCATCCTCAGGCGCGATGGCTTCGTTCTCGGGGTCACCACCGCGGCCACGCTGTGGTTTGTCACCGTCGTTGGCCTTTGCTTCGGAGGCGGTCAAATTAAGCTTGGCATCGCATCGTTTGCGCTCGGCATGCTGGTGCTCGAGGGTCTCCGGTGGTTCGATTACCGGATGAAGCAAGAACAACATGGAACCCTGTACTTGACCACAGAACGCGACGAGCCGCAGCAGGAAGCAATTGAAGCCGTCGTTCGCCAAGCCGGATACAAAGTTAATGTCGCGTCCGCTGCCTATTTCAATCAGACGAAGCAGCGCGAGATCGAATTCAGGCTACAGTGGCGCGGGGTGCCGCAAACTGCGGATGTGCCGTCATTCATGAAAAATCTATTAAACGATCCACACGTGGTAACCGCACAGTGGAAGGTCTCTTAGGATCGCATACGTAGATACTCGACGTGTAAATACTCGCCATAGAAATTAAGGTGTCATCTTGAGCGAAGCGAAAGACCTCGCCTACGTGTATCCGAGGCCGTGCTCACGGTCCAGAATCGGCAGAGATCTACCTGCACTTCCTACTGATTTTCGCCAATTCAAGATTGATACTCAGCTTTTTTTCCTGATATGCTCAACTTGTTTCGGGTTCGATCGGAACAGCGCGGCAATCTTGGAAGTTCCTACCTTGCGACTCTCGGTCGCGATCAGTTCCAGCCGCTCCGTTCCCCCGAACGAAGGAGCTGATGTGACTTCCGCTAGAAAATTCAATGTCGTTCCAGGCAGTGAACGTAAAGCCGTTCGTGGTGCCCGCCTGATCCACAACTCGCATCCCGACCAAAGCGTTGAAGTCTCCATACGACTTCGTTCAAAATCTAAGGCCAAGTGTGAGGAGATAAAGGTCGCTCTCGGCAAACCGGGCTTTAAGCCCATGTCTCGCGCCGACTTTGAGAAGGCTTGCGGCGCCGATCCCGCGGATCTGGAAAAAATCAAGAAGTTCGCCCAGGAATTCAATCTGAAAGTGCACGAAACCGGCAACGAGCTCGCGCGCCGCACTGTCTTAGTCTCGGGAGCTGTCAGCAATCTCCAAAAAGCCTTTCAGGTGGAGCTCAAGGAGTACAGCTACCACAAAGGAAATTTCCGCGGCCGCATCGGTTCCGTCAGCGTACCCGCCGAGTATTCGGACATCATTACGGGAGTGTTTGGGCTCGACAGTCGCCCGCAGGCGCAACCGCATTTCAGACGCGCTTCCCAGCCCGACAAGCACAAGAAGAAGAGCCATGCCTCAGACACTTCGTATGATCCCAACGAAGTCGCTCAAATCTACGACTATCCCGCAGGCGACGGAACCGGCCAATGTATCGGGCTGATTGAATTAGGTGGAGGCTTTCAACTTGATGACATCAGCACCTATTTCAGCGGCCTCAACATCACTCCGCCGCAAGTCATCTCCGTGTCTGTCGATGGAGGCACGAATAGCCCTACCACTGCCGACAGTGCCGACGGTGAGGTGATGCTTGATATTGAAGTGTCCGGATCGATCGCTCCCGCGGCGAAGATTGTCGTTTATTTTGCTCCCAACACCGATCAGGGTTTTCTGGACGCGGTCACCACGGCCGTGCATGACACCACTAATCAACCGTCAGTCATCTCCATAAGCTGGGGATCTGCCGAATCAACCTGGACCGCCCAGGCAATGACCAACTTCGACGAGGCCTTTCAAGCAGCAGGAGCCGTCGGTGTGACCGTTTGCATAGCCGCCGGTGACAGCGGTTCTTCGGACGGAGTCAGCGACGGCCAGAACCACGTTGATTTTCCGTCGTCGGATCCGTTCGTCCTAGGATGCGGCGGTACCACGCTACAAGCTTCAAACGATCAGATCCTCAGCGAAGTAGTCTGGAACGATGGATCCAATGGAGGAGCAACCGGCGGCGGGGTGAGTGATGTATTCCCTCTTCCAACCTGGCAGGATGGCTTCGGCGTTCCGGCGCCAACGGTTCAAGCTGGCGGCCGCGGAGTGCCCGACGTCTCCGGCGATGCCGATCCCGACACGGGCTATAACATTCGCGTCGACGGCGAGAATACTGTCGTCGGAGGCACTAGCGCGGTCGCGCCTTTGTGGGCGGGGCTGGTGGCGCGTATCAATCAGCAGATGGGGAAGGCGATCGGATTTCTGAATCCATTGATCTACGTGCAAACAGTCGAAGCGTCTGGATTCCACGACGTGACTAAAGGCAACAACGGCGCGTTCAGCGCAACTCAGGGATGGGATGCATGTACAGGACTGGGCAGTCCCGATGGAGCCCAGTTATTGGCGGCGCTCGCCGGAAAACCTTCATCGCAGCAAAAAGCCAGCCGAAAGTGAGCAGTGCTAGCGCCATTCGTATCAGGATATGCCTTTAGGCATACGGCGAGCGCGACTCGCGTCGATGCGTTTTCAGGTGCTGCTTTTGGGATGTGGAGCCTCACGACGTCCCGCATGACGAACGACCAGCGACGAACGACCAACGACGCATCTTCCCGTCTGTCGTGATGTTCTTTCCCACTCTTAAACTCAACTGTTAAACTCACAAGTTGGCCTTGTGCCAGCGAACTCTTCTATTAGCAAGGATTCAATGTTGAAACCTGGAGACATTGCCATTGTCAGCGGGGCACGCACGCCCTTTGGACGCTATTGCGGAAAAATTAAAGACTATACCGCGCAAGAATTGGGCGCGGTGGCGGCGAAGGCTGCGATCGAACGGGCCGCGATTGATCCCAAAGAATTCGATCACGTCGTCTTCGGCAATGCGCAGCAAACCTCGGGCGACGCCCTATATGGAGCACGGCATGTTGGCCTGCGAGCAGGATTGCCGATTGAAACTCCAGCGCTGACCGTGAATCGGCTCTGCGGCTCAGGGATGCAGGCGATCGTCAACGCGGCGCAGATGATCCAGACCGACGAAGCGAAGATGGTGCTGGCAGGCGGAATGGAATCGATGTCGCAGGCGCCGTTTTCGATCCGCGGGAGAGATGGATTCACGCTGGCTCCGGGTGGCAAGCTGGAAGATTCGCTGATGGTGGCGCTGCTCGATACCTACTGTGGACTGAACATGGCAAACACGGCAGAGTTGTACGGCGAGCAGCAGGGCATTACTCGGCAGGCGCAGGACGAGTTCGCGCTGCGCTCACAGCAGAAGGCGGATGAGGCTTACAAGGCCGGTCGCGTGCAGGAAGAGCTGACGCCGGTTCCGCTGCGCAAGGCGAAGGGCGACACTCCGGGCGAGGCGACGGGCGAGATGTTGACTGAGGATGATCACCGGCGTCCGCAGACGACGATGGAAGGACTAGCCAAGCTGCGCGCGGCGTTCGGGAAAAATGGAACGGTGACGGCTGGGAACGCCAGCGGAATCGTCGACGGCGCGGCTGCGGTCGTTGTCATGTCGCTGGAGCAGGCGCAGAAAAGAAATCTAAGTCCGCTCGGACGAATCGTGAATTGGGGAATTGCAGGCGTTGATCCGAAGATTATGGGGAGCGGTCCGGTTCCGGCAACAAAGATTGCGCTGCAACGCGCCGGCCTGACTTTGGATTACATCGACTTGATCGAAGTGAACGAGGCGTTCGCGGCGCAGTATCTGGCGGTAGAAAAAGAGTTAGGACTCGATCGCGAGAAAGTAAACGTGAACGGAGGAGCGATTGCCTTGGGGCATCCGCTAGGAGCGACCGGGACGAGGCTCGTAATCACGCTGCTGTATGAATTGCGGCGGCGCAAGAAGAAGTACGGGCTGGCTACGGCGTGTATCGGCGGTGGGCAGGGAATTGCTATGGTGGTGGAGAGCTTTCAGTAGTTTTTCGTTGTCGGCTGCGTCCAAGTTGTCGGCGCGAATGAACTCCCAAATTTCGTCGAGGTCAACACGGGCCTCCGGATGGAAGGCATACCGGATCATGAACCGTTCTGCGAACGGCGTGCGGCGGCGCTCTTGTCGCGGAAGTGGGCTTCGACTTCGTCGCCGGGGATGGGATTCACTCTGTTGCTTTTCAGGTCGTCATAGCGGCTGTTGAGCAGGGTGCGTGTCTGGGCAAGCTCATCGAAGTAGCCTTCAATCACATCCTGCACCAGTTCATCGGCGGTCTTGCGTCCGCTCTGCGCGGCGAGGTCTTTGAGCTTCTTTTCGGTCTCGGGGGCGAAGTGGACTTCCATGGGTTTAGGGTACGGAAAAAGGTGGGATGGGGCAAGGCAAAATGGTGTTACAAAGGACCTAGATTTAATACGGTCGTGGAATCCCCACTCTTGCGCAAAGAACGCGCAAGAGTGGGGAACCCGGCTCCTAGCGTAATGGGCTGCTGGAGAAAAACATTGCGATCCGATTGCGAGTTTGCCCTGTAATGGGCTGTGCTTACGGACGAAGATAAACAGTGGATCAGTGAACGGTTAGAGAAGGTGGAAACCACCTTGCTCACCGAGTTTCACAAGTGGACATCTCCCGTCGAATTGCGTTCGCGAAGCCATGCCGCAGCGCTTCGCGCGCTAGATGCCGAAGTCGAATCTCTTGCAGACCGGCTCAAGAATCTCGAAGGCCGCTGATCGGCCCATTCTCTCGAGTGGATCATCGTTTGAAATATGCGATCAGGGCTGCTAAGCCATGTTTCCGCTGTTCATGAAGATGATGATTACCAACCAAAGTAGGATATAGATCGCTCCTCCAATTAGGAGCACATAGGATGACAGCCGACGGTGGGGAAGAATCGCGATGCTGGCAACCAACCCTGGCAAGAATACAAAAAAGGCGTTGATCGGCCAGAAGGAAAAGACAGGGAACCTCACGAATGGGTTGGGCAAGTATGTTAGTAATGGCCACCGTGGCCCCATATCCTTTAGCTGTGGAAGCAACAACGTCGTTAGGATCAAAACAACCCAGTGTTGCCAAGGGACTCGGTTTCTTCGCACCTCGACTGCCGTGATCGGCCAAGCCATCATGACTGCAATTATCAGGATGTTGGGTGTTAAAACGAGGAAAAACAATACCAAGTCGCGGTGTGATTCACCACCCCACATGGCTGCGATGCTATCACACGAGGATAAATACATGCCCGCATCCGTGCTTGCCACCGCGCAGAAACCGCGCTAGGGTTGTATGCGTATGAACGATTTGCGAAGACAGATCAATAGTCTGTCAGCTGCGGAGAAGGCGGAACTGCTGGATACCGTCTGGGAGAGCCTGGAAGCGGACGCGGCATCGCTGACCGATGCGCAACGGGCCGAGCTTGATTCCCGAATCGCTCGGCATGAGCAAAACTCTTCCGACGTCATCCCGTGGCAGCAAGTAAGGGCGGGCCTGTTTAAGAAACCGTGACACTCCCTCAGCGGCTGAAGCCGCTATAATTTTGCTGCGATTACGGCACGACTAAAGTCGTGCCCTTCCCAAGAGAAAACACTCATATGGAAATCAAGAAAGTTGGCGTTCTAGGTTGTGGGCTGATGGGTTCCGGCATAGCGCAGGTGTGCGCGACCGCCGGGTTTGACGTGACCGTACTCGAAGTCGACCAGAAGTATCTCGACAAAGGCTTCGCCGGGATCGAAAAGTCGCTGGCGAAGTTTGCGGAGCGTCCAATCGATAAAGGCGGAATTACTCCGCAGCAGAAGGATGAGATTCGGGCTCGCCTTCGAGGGACTACTAACAAGGCTGACCTCGCCGACTGCGACATTGTCATCGAGGCCATCATTGAGAATGTTGAAGAGAAGAAGAAGATGTGGGCGTCCGTTGATTCGATAGTCAAAAAGGATGCGATCTTTGCCTCGAATACCTCTTCGATTTCGGTGACCGAGCTCTTGACGGCTGTGAAGCGTCCGGAAAGATTTATAGGCCTGCACTTTTTTAATCCTGTGCCGCTGATGAAGCTGGTCGAAGTCGTGAAGACTATTGCTACGGCTCCTGAGGTTTACGACGCGGCTTACGAGTTTGCGAAGAAGCTGGGCAAGGTTCCGGTGCGCACTTCGGATAAGACGGGATTCATCGTCAACCGGCTGCTGGTGCCTTATTTGCTCGATGCGATCCGCGCTTATGAAGAGGGCGTGGGGTCGATTGAGGATATTGATAACGCGATGAAGATGGGGTGCGGGTATCCGATGGGTCCGTTTACGCTGCTGGATTTCGTCGGGCTCGATACGACTTACTACATTACTCATGTGATGTATGACGAGTTTAAGGAGCGGCGGTTTGCTTCGCCTCCTCTGCTGAAGCGGCTGGTGATGGCGGGGTGGTATGGGAGGAAGTCGGGGCGCGGGTTTTATGATTACGCGAATCCGGAGAAGCCGGTGGCGAATAAACTATGACTTCACCCCCGTCGCACGGAGTCTTCTTAGCCTTGTCATCCTGAGCGTAATAATAACTACGCGAGGCGAAGTTATTACGAAGTCGAAGGATCCCTTACACCTGGACACAAAGATGGACATGGCAAGGCATTTCGACAACGGCAGCGCCGAGATCTCCCTCGCATGCAGATGATGACATCGAGTTGCATTGGGTCCTTCGACTACGTGGATCATTCGCGAACGAATGATCCTACTACGCTCAGGATGACAGGATTTTTTGAGAGAATGGATTTTGAGTGAATTTATGGCCTTCGAAAACATACTCCTCGAAAAGAAAAACGCCATCGCCCACGTCACCATCAACCGTCCGAAGGTGCTCAATGCGCTCAATATGGCCACCATGGAAGAGCTGCGATCGGCATTTCATGACATCAAGAACGATGCCAACATTCGCGTCGTGATCTTGACTGGTTCGGCCGAAAAGGCGTTCGTTGCCGGAGCTGATATCAGCGAACTGGCGAAGCAGGATGCGGTTTCTGCGAAACAGTATGCGCAGCGTGGACAGAGCGTGCTCAATCTGATCGAAAATCTCGGCAAGCCGGTGATTGCCTGCATTAACGGATTCGCGCTGGGCGGCGGATGCGAACTGGCTCTGGCTTGCACCATGCGTCTCGCCAGCGATAACGCGAAGCTGGGGCAGCCGGAGGTGAAGCTGGGAATTCTTCCGGGATATGGCGGGACGCAGCGGCTGCCGCGGCTGGTGGGCAAGGGGATGGCAATGCAGATGGTGCTGGCCGGGGAGATGATCACGGCGCAGGAAGCGCATCGGATTGGGCTGGTGAATGAAGTGACTTCGGCGGCGGAGCTGATTCCTCGGGCGGAGGCGATTGCGGCTAAGATCATTGCGAACGCTCCGCTGGCGGTGCAGTACGCGATTGAGGCGGTCAACAAAGGGATGGAGATGACTTTGGCCGAGGGGCTATTTCTGGAGGCTACTTTGTTTGGGCTTTGTTGCGCTACCGAAGATAAGAAAGAAGGGACTACGGCGTTTCTGGAGAAGCGTCCGGCGGCGTTTAAGGGGAAGTAACTCAAATCTGGAGTAGAGACGAGGCTTGCCTCGTTTCGCTTTGCAGCGGGAGACGCAGCAAGCCGCGTCTCTACTACGATTCGGTCGATGGTGCGGAGAGCAGCTACGAAAGAAAAAATAAAACTCGAGCATCCTCCCCAGCCAGGGGTTCCAGCAGTTGAAGGCAGTCTCAGCGCTGCCGGAAAACGCTTTGCGATAGTCGTCTCGCGCTTTAACTCTTTCATCACCGAACGTCTTTTTCAGAGCGCCTACGACGGATTGTTGCGTTCCGGTGCCAAGAAAAAAGACGTCGCGCTGGTCCGCGTCCCCGGTGCATTCGAAATTCCTGCGGCGGCTCGAATGCTCGCCGAAACGAAGAAGTACGATGCGATCCTCTGCATCGGCTGCTTGCTGCGCGGCGATACTGCGCATTACGACGTCATTGTGAATGAAGTTACGCGCGGCATCGGACAATCGGCACAGGAGACTGGCATCCCACATGCCTTCGGCGTCCTGACCTGCGAAACTTTAGAACAGGCTATCGACCGCGCCGGGCTGAAGATGGGCAATAAAGGATTTGAGGCGGCGTTGGCAGCGGTAGAGATGGCGAATCTGCGGGACGCTGTCAGCCGTCAGCCATCAGCCGTCAGGAAAGGCAACGCAAAAGCATCTTCTCGGAAACGCACCATCCGTTCTTGATCTGACATTTAAGCATCTCTCCGCTAATAGCTCTCCGCAATGCACGGTGTCCTGTAAAGTGGTTGGTTTTCCTGATGGCTGATGGCTGAACGCTGAATGCAGCTGTCCTGTAAACTGTTGTCACTCTCATCCACAGCAAAGTTTTCCTGACGGCTGATGGCTGACGGCTGATCGCTCCCATGGGCACTCGACGAAAATCCCGTGAACTGGCTCTGCAGATGCTCTTTCAGGCTGACATGGGCAAACAGACGCCGGAGCTTGTCCGGAAGACGTTTTGGGCGGAGCGGACGAATGTGGAAGAAGAAGTCCGCGGATTCGCCGATGACTTGTTTCGCGTGGCCAGCGACCGGCTCACGGAGATCGATGAACTGATCGGAAAACACACGCAACACTGGCGCATGGAGCGTATGGCTACAGTCGATCGCAATGTGTTGCGCGGAGCGGTGGCGGAGTTCCTCGGATTTCCGGCCACGCCACGGGCCGTGGTGATCAATGAGGCGCTCGAAATTGCGCGAAAGTTTTCTACCCAGGAGTCGGTGCAGTTCATTAACGGCGTGCTGGATAGCGTGGGCAAAGATGTAGGGCCGTAGGGTTCGAGCTTTTAGCCATCAGCTTTCAGCCGTCTGGTTTTAGACTTCAGTAAAAGCACGACTTCGCTTAGCTTGGACGAGACTTCGTCCCGTCTTTCTCCACAATCTAGACGACCCTCGTGCTGCTCACTCTCCGCCCGTCTTTCTATCATCCCTGACTTAATCTTCACTGTGGTTTGATGGCAATCATATTAGGGAGACACTGCGGCGCGGGATTTCCCCCGTTGTTACACATATTAGTGTCGTTGTTATCGTTGGCGTTGACGTATGGAACCTGCTGATAGTCGATTTGGCTCGCCGTATTAATGATGTGGATGGAAGCGACCGAGCAGGTGGGTGGATTTGTGGTCTGGTCATACTGATCGCAGGCGGCGACGAAGACCTGGCTGCCGTCAGTGGAAGACGATGCGGCGAGCGGAAGGCTGGTACCGAAGCCTTGCCGCGCCAGCGGCACAGACGAAGTGGTTCCGTTGCTTACGTCGAAGATGAGCACGGCGGGGATGTTTTGACCGACGACGACCATCTCCGTGCCGTCGGCAACAAGCTCGGCGTAAAGCGGAGTGAGACTCGCTGTTCCGAGGTTGTAGGACGCTCCTTTGGTGAAGCTCTCCAACGCCGGAGGATTACAGGTGAAGTCGTTATAGAGCAATGGGTTCTGGGTAAACTGCGCACTCAGCACCTCAACGTTCGGCGGCTCCAGAGCGACGATGGTCTGTGTCAACCCTTGAGGGCCGGACGGAACAACAGGAGCCGGAAAGATCTCCATCGGGGGATTGGACGCGGTAACACTCCCAATCTTCGTGCTCGCCACATTAGGCAAGGCGCACGTTGAATACGCAGACACCGAATTTGTTGCAGGCGCTCCCGCGATGTAAGCGAAGCTGCCATCCGCTGCGAACTTGACGTCGGTTGCCGGGGTGACGGTCGAAATCGAGGTGAGAGCGTCGACCGTCGAATAAACATACATATTGCCGCTGCTGGTAAGAAGGAAGAGTTTCAACTGATTTGGAGAAAAGGCTGCGGCCGTGACGGTTTCACCGGGAATGATGAGGTCGACCGGGGCACCCGTGGCGTTGCTGCCGCCGTTGTAGATGTAGACCTGACTCGGCGTAGAGATGGTATCGGAGACTACCACCAGGTTGCCATCGTTCGAAATGGCCAAAACCTTGCCGCACAAGGCGACATTGCAAGGTGTCGTGGCATTCGATATTAAGGTAGCCGATGGGTTGGTGCCCGTGGCGCTCACATACATCAAACCCTGATCGGTGCCGATATAGAGGCGCCCCGCTGTCACGTGGTTAAACATCATGGAATTGGGGGTCCGCGGCAGGTTTACGATAGCGCCGATCGGTCTGGTTCCAGGGGATACAGCAAACACCGCGCTCGTACAGCCGACCACATTCTGGCAGCCGTTGGTCGCAGCCCATGCGGAGTAGGTGGGAGCCGTGCCGGTAGGGGAAAGAGTTACATCGACGGAGATACTTCCATAGCCGTTTGTCCCATTTGGCAGCACGCCTTCGCTGGCAAAGACGGGGAGACTGGGGACAATCGCTGCGGATGGCGTTCCGGTCGCAGGCGTCATGCCCGGCAGCCCGATATTGCAACTTGGGGGAGCGCACGAGGCCGTTAAAGTGGCGCCCCCAAGGTTGTTGCGCGCCGTGGCATTATTAGTTCCCGTGGTGTTAGTGGTGGTACTGAAGATGGCAACTTCAGGATTGGTAGTGCTCCAGGTAAGGGGCGGAGTGGTCAGGGGTTTGTTGTTGGCGATGCCATAGAGAGTATCAACCGCAGTCGCAGTGACGGTTACGGAGCCGCCATTGTTTACGTTGACCGAGTTTCCGGCTAGGCCCTGACCGCCAATCTGAAGATAGATAGCCTTGACCAAGCACGTCGTGTAGGGAAAGGGATTACTCGACGTACCGGAGGCACTCGCAATCAGCTGGGTGATCCCGGGAGTCTTGGCGGTAGTCTGAATCAGAAAGACGTTGTTTGGAGTGGTCCCGGTCACAAGAGGAGTCGTTGTAACCACTGCCGGATTGCTCGACGTCCAGTTCATGGGGCCGACGGTGTTGCTCACATCTACACTATTGCTGTACGCAATTCCGCGGAACTGCCAAGTCGTCCCTTGAGAATAGCAATCGTACTGATAGGGCGGAGTCTGAGTTTGGACAATCTGAATACTGTCGATGTGCTGATGGACATAGACCGTAGTAGGTGGACTGCTGATGCCGTTGATAACGGCGGTCACGAGGGCGATACCGGGAGTGCCGGGACTGCAAATGGCGACGCTGGCGTCCCAGGTGCCGGCGCAGGCGTTTCCGTTGGTAGCGATTGTGAGTGGAGGTGCAGTGATCGTACCTGCAGGAACTCCAACGAGATATTGAATGTTGACCCCGAGGACGGTGCCGCCTTTGGCATTTTTGCCCGTAGCGGAAAATACCTGACTGGTGCCGACGTCAATAGAGACACTGTTGCCGGGACTCAACGAAACGCTCGACACGGCTTCATTGGCAGGAGGGCTGCTGGTGTCACCGAGACAGCCGGTGAGGGCGGCGACAAAAGCGATGGTCAATATAAGAATAAGACCGGAACTGCAACGATGCATGTACCTGAATCCTCCTCGGCCCGTTTGCCAGGCGCGAGCGTAAATGGTGTTAGCTGGAAAGCAGTCAGTGTAGAAGGTAAGTTGCAAGGTTTCAAGGTTTCAGGGTTTCAAAGTTTCAAGAACCCGCAGAGTACTCGACGTTCTCGGGTGACTCGAAAGCTGGAAATTCTGCAACCTTGAAACTTCGCGGAAACTCTCCAACCGGACTTTTCCTCTTTTTCTTCGATGCGCGGTAGAGTGGTTGACGATGTGCAAGGTAGTTGTTATTATCAAACAGTTCCGCGAGTTAAGTCTGGCTTGCCTGTGTGACGGCAGTTCTGTTGAATGCGCAACCTGCGCAATCGACAGACGCCGGGAAAATTCTGGCTGAGCTTTGAAGAAATACGTATCCGGTTGGAAGTGGAGACCGGAAACGCCCTCGCTGAAACATCCTGCGAAAACCTTCGCCACACGCGAGGCTATGCAGGGTGAAGCAGACGAAACGGAGCGCCTCCGAACCCGAATTGAGGCAAGGCGTGGCGTCACCGTCGTCGGCGATCTAGTCTGAGCGGGATCTGAATGAATTCTCACCGGCAGAATTGCTGGCCGGGAGAGTATGGCTGGGCGCTGCAGCCTATGCCAGAAACTGAGGCAGGGTGGTCCTGTCTCTACGGGAATGTGTGCGGCCTGCGGGTCGCCCGAAATGTGTAGTAGAGACGCGGCTTGCCGTGTCTGGGAGTGGCGAGAGTGCCTACTTTTAATCAGCTGGTGAAATTCGGCCGCGAGCGGACGAAATACAAGACGGCCAGTCCGGCGCTGCAATCCTGCCCGCAGAAGCGCGGCGTTTGTACGCGTGTTTATACCCAGACGCCGAAAAAGCCGAACTCGGCGCTGCGCAAAGTGGCGCGTGTCCGTTTAACCAATGGAATTGAAGTGACGACCTACATTCCAGGCGTCGGTCATAACCTGCAGGAACACTCGATTGTGCTGATCCGCGGCGGCCGTGTGAAGGATCTGCCGGGTGTGCGTTATCACGTTGTGCGCGGAACGCTCGATGCGACCGGAGTTACTGGCCGTAATCAGGGACGTTCGAAGTACGGTACGAAACGCGCCAAGAAAGCTTAGTTGCAAGACAGGTAGAGACGCGGCTTGCCGCGTCTAGCGCTCTAGCAGGAAGCTAGCAGCCAGGAGTTGAAAGCGGAATGCCAAGAAAAGGACATACCCCGAAGCGGACGGTTGATGCCGATCCGATCTATGGATCGGACCTGGTGACGAAATTCATCAACTCGATGATGTGGCAGGGCAAGAAGTCGACTGCCGAGGGCATCTTCTATAAGTCGCTCGAGAAGTTGAAGGAAAAGGGCGGCGACGAACCATTGAAGCTGTTCACCAAAGCGGTCGAGAACGCGAAGCCCTTGCTCGAAGTGAAGACGCGGCGTGTCGGCGGCGCTAACTATCAGGTGCCGATTGAAGTCGCTCCTGATCGAAGAACGTCGCTCGCGATCCGCTGGCTGGTGAGTTATGCACGCGGACGCGGCGAAAAGGGAATGATTGACAAATTGACGAACGAGTTGCTCGACGCCTCGAACGGCAAAGGCGCTGCCATCAAGAAGAAAGAAGATGTGCATCGCATGGCGGAAGCAAACAAGGCATTCGCGCATTACCGGTGGTAGAAGAGCTTCAGTCAAGAAGCTAACGACTAACGACAGAATTTCAGAGCCCCAGAAAGATTAGAGAAAGACAGTGCCTAGAACAGTCCCATTAGAACGCTGCAGGAACATCGGCATCATGGCCCACATCGATGCCGGTAAGACCACGACGACGGAGCGCATCCTGTTTTATACGGGAAAGACGCACCGTATCGGCGAGGTCCACGAAGGCACGGCCATCATGGACTGGATGGAGCAGGAACAGGAGCGCGGTATTACGATCACCTCCGCCGCGACCACCTGCACCTGGCACGACATTCGCATCAATATTATTGATACTCCCGGCCACGTTGACTTTACCGCCGAGGTGGAACGCTCGCTGCGCGTGCTCGATGGCGCAGTGGCCGTATTCGACGCGGTGCATGGCGTTCAGCCGCAGTCCGAAAAAGTCTGGCGTCAGGCCGATAAGTACGGCGTTCCCCGAATTTGCTTCATTAATAAGATTGACAAGATGGGTGCCGATTTCGAGCATGCCGTCGATACTCTCCGCAAGCGCCTCAACGCCAAGCCTGTCGCGATTCAGATTCCCATCGGACAAGAAGATAAGTTTATCGGCGTGGTCGATCTGGTCGCCATGAAAGCCATCATCTGGAAGGATGAGACGATGGGCGCCGAGTATGAGACGGCGGAAATTCCGGCGGAGTTGAGAAAAAAGGCGGAAGCGTTCCATACCCAGCTGGTGGAGACGGTCGCCGAGAATGATGATGATATTCTCCACAAATTTCTCGAAGGTGAGACGATTTCAGCGGCCGAACTCAAGAAGTCGCTGCGGAAATCGACGATTGGATTAAAGCTGTTCCCGGTAGTGGTGGGCACATCATTCAAAAATAAAGGTGTACAGCCGTTGCTTGATGCTGTTGTCGATTACCTGCCTTCGCCGCTGGACACGAAAGAGACGCGCGGCCTCGATCCGAACACCGAAAAAGAGATCACTCGCAAAGCCGACGACAAAGAGCCCTTTTCTGCGCTGGCTTTCAAGATCATGGCTGATCCCTATGTCGGTCAGCTGACTTTTATTCGCGTGTATTCCGGACAATTGAAATCGGGCGAAGCCGTATTGAATTCGCGTACCCAGCGCGACGAGCGGATTGGCCGTCTGCTGAAGATGCATGCCAATAAGCGCGAAGACATTCAGGAAATTCTTGCCGGTGACATCTGCGCCGTCGTCGGACTCAAGAACGTTTCGACCGGCGATACCATCTGCGACGAGAAGCATCCGATTACGCTGGAGTCGATTTCATTTGCTGTGCCGGTAATCTCCGTAGCGGTCGAACCGAAGACCAAGGCTGATCAGGAAAAGATGGGGATGGCCCTCGCGAAGCTGGCGCAGGAAGATCCGACTTTTAAGGTTCACACTGATCCTGACAGCGGACAGACCATCATCAGCGGTATGGGCGAGTTGCATTTGGAAATCATCGTCGACCGCATGATGCGCGAATATAAGGTTGAAGCGAACGTCGGCAAGCCGCAAGTGGCGTACCGCGAGACCATCCGCAAACATTCAGAGGCGGAAGGCAAGTACATCCGGCAGACGGGTGGTAAGGGACAATACGGACACGCCAAGATTTATCTCGACCCGCAACCGCCGGGCATGGGCTACGAGTTCGTCAACGATATTACGGGCGGATCGGTACCGAAGGAATTCATTAAGCCGATCGACCAGGGAATTCGCGAAGCATTGGAAGGCGGCATACTCGCCGGCTATCCCATGGTCGATGTCAAAGCTACGCTTTACGACGGTAGCTACCACGATGTCGATTCGAATGAAATGGCATTTAAGATTGCCGGATCAATGGCGTTCAAAGAAGCGGCTCGGAAGGCTTCTCCGGTTCTGCTCGAGCCGGTGATGGCGGTCGAGGTCGTGACTCCGGAAGACTACGCAGGCACTATCATGGGCGATCTGAGTTCGCGCCGCGGGCGCATCGAAGGTATGGAACACCTCGCCGGTTCGCAGGTGATTAAGGCTATCGTTCCCTTGGCGGAAATGTTCGGTTACGCGACGCACATGCGTTCGTCAACCCAGGGACGCGCCGAGTATTCGATGCATTTTGCGCGCTACGAAGAAGCTCCGCGTCACGTCGCGGAAGAGATTATCGCTAAGACGCAGGGGAAGCCGGCGCCTCGGTGATTCGTATCGAAGTGATTCGTATTAGGGCGTGGCTTTAGCCACGCCGAATCGGCACTTTATAGGTTCGGGGCTTTAGCCCCTGAGGAAAACAGGAAATGGCGAAAGAAAAGTTTGATCGGAATAAGCCGCACTGCAATGTAGGGACGATTGGTCACATCGACCACGGCAAGACTACGTTGACGGCGGCGATCACGAAGGTATTGGCGAAGCATAATCCGAAGAACACGTTTCGGTCGTTTGATTCGATCGATAACGCTCCGGAAGAAAAGGCGCGCGGAATCACGATTGCCACCGCACACGTGGAGTACGAGACGGCGAACCGGCACTATGCGCACGTCGATTGTCCGGGGCACGCCGATTACATCAAGAACATGATCACGGGCGCGGCGCAGATGGATGGTGGCATTCTGGTCGTGGCTGCAACCGATGGTCCGATGCCGCAGACGCGCGAGCATGTGTTGCTGGCGCGGCAGGTCGGCGTTCCGTATCTGGTGGTCGCGCTGAATAAGTGCGATGCCGTGGACGATCCCGAACTGCTCGAATTGGTCGAACTCGAAGTCCGCGAACTGTTGAAGTCGTATCAGTTTCCTGGCGACGATGTGCCAGTGATTCGTGTTTCGGCGCTGGGCGCGTTGAATGGCGAAGAGAAGTGGGAGAAGCAGATTGACGCTTTGATGGATGCGGTCGACAAGAGCATTCCGCAGCCGGCGCGCGATTTGGATAAGCCGTTCCTGATGCCGATTGAAGATATTTTTTCGATTCAGGGACGCGGCACGGTTGTGACGGGCCGGATTGAGCGTGGCAAGGTGAAGGTGGGCGAGGAGTCGGAGATTGTGGGCTTCCGCGAGACGCGCAAGACGGTGGTAACCGGCGTCGAAATGTTCAAGAAGCAATTAGACGAAGGCATGGCCGGAGACAACGCTGGATTGCTGCTGCGCGGCATTGCGAAGGAAGATGTCGAGCGCGGCATGGTGCTGGCAAAGGGCGGATCGATTACTCCGCACACCAAGTTCAAGGCGGAAGTTTACATCTTGACGAAAGAAGAAGGCGGTCGGCATACGCCGTTCTTCAAGGGATATCGTCCGCAGTTTTATTTGCGAACGACGGACGTGACGGGGATCGCGGAGTTGCCGGCGGGCACGGAGATGGTGATGCCGGGAGACAACGTGAGCCTGGTGATCGAGCTGATCACGCCGGTGGCAATGGAAAAAGGCTTGCGCTTCGCAATCCGCGAAGGCGGGCACACGGTGGGAGCAGGCACGATTGCTGAAATTGTGGCGTAACGCAGATTTAAGTAGTCGAATTTAATTCGCGGCTTGCAGCTTGCCGCCAGATCTTTCCTTCCGGGGCTTCTTATTGAGGACCGGCCGGGAGGGGCAAAGAGAGAGACACAGTGACTGGAAAAGAAAGAATTCGAATCCGGCTGAAAGCCTACGACTACCGCATTCTGGATCAGTCGACAGGCGAGATCGTGGAGACGGCAAAACGTACCGGCGCGCAAATCGCGGGTCCGATCCCGCTACCCACGATGAAGAATAAATACTGCGTGCTGCGTTCGCCGCACGTGGACAAGAAATCGCGGGAAGCTTTTGAAATCCGCACCCATAAGCGCCTGCTCGATATTCTCGAGCCGACGCAGCAGACGGTCGATGCGCTGATGAAGCTCGATCTGCCGGCGGGCGTGGATGTGGAGATTAAGGCGTTCGGGAAAGAGCATAAATAGTCGTTTGTCGTCGGTCGTTCGCGACTCGACAGATTCGACACCCAGCCAATAGCCGTCGCGAAGTAAAGACGAGCCAAGCTGGGAATGGAGAAGGAAATGGCGAGAGTTACCGGAATTCTGGGCAAGAAGGTCGGCATGACGCAGCTCTTCGATTCGAAGGGCGATGTGCGGCCGGCGACGGTGTTGCAGGCAGGACCGTGCGTGATTACGCAGCACAAGACCTCGACCCGGGATGGATACGAGTCGGCGCAGATTGGCCTGGTCGAGTTTGTGAAAGAAAAGGGTCTGAGCAAGCCGATGCGTGGACATTTCTCCAAGCACAATCTTCCGCCGGTGAAATTTCTGCGTGAGGTAGCCGTCGAAGTTGACGCTCCGGGCGAGACGACCGAGGGCGTGATCAAGCCGGGCGATCGCGTGCTGGTGGATATTTTCGAAGGCGAGCGTTTCGTCGATGTAATCGGAGTCAGCAAGGGACACGGCTTTCAGGGCGTCGTAAAGCGTCATCACTTTGGCGGCGGTCCAAAGTCGCACGGTTCGATGTTCCAGATTACGGGTTCGATTGGTTCGTCGGCGTTTCCGTCGCGCGTGTTCAAAGGGATGCGGATGTCGGGTCACATGGGCAATGCCCGGATCACGACCCGCAACCTGCGGATTCTGGGCGTCGATAAAGAAGAGAATCTTTTGGTAGTGGAAGGCAGCGTTCCGGGCGCGAATGGCGGTTACATCATTATTAACAAGGCGAAGAAGCCACCCCGAGAGCGCCGTGGATTTGCCGGTTCGGCCACGGTCGATCCGTTGAAGGCTGCGAAGCGTGCGGCTAAGAAGGGCTAGCAGTTGGGATCGCGGGCGAGTCGCCCGCGGCCACACGAGAAAAGCATATGGCAACTATTGATGTTTACAACCTGAACGGAGCCAAGACCGGAACGCTGGAACTGGCCGATGAAGTTTTCGGCGCGGTTAATGAAGACTTGCTCTGGGAGGCGATCACGCATTATCGCGCCTCCGCGCGTGCGGGTACGCATGCCACCAAGAACCGCTGGCGCGTCTCCGGATCGGGCAAGAAGCTGTGGAAGCAGAAGGGTACGGGGCGGGCGCGTATCGGCTCGATCCGTTCGCCACTGTGGCGTCACGGCGGTACGGTGCATGGACCGCAACCACGATCCTATGACTACGCCTTTCCCAAGAAGAAGCTGCTGGGCGCGTTGCGTTCGGCGCTGGCTTCGAAGTTTGCCGATGGCAAGCTGATGGTGGTGAAGGCGTTCGACGTGAAAGAGCCAAAGACCAAGCTGTTTCGCGAGTCTCTCGACAAGTTGAAGATCGAAGGCACGACGCTGCTGGTGGATGTTTCGACGGTCGAGAACAAGAACCTGGCATTGAGTTCGCGCAATATCGACGGCCTCGAGCTGGTGCGGGCGAACGAAGTACATCCTTATCAGCTGATGCGTTACACCCATGTGGTGTTTGCGCAGCCGGCGCTCGAGAAGCTGCAGGATTCACTCAAAAAGTCGGCCTCGCGGCGTTCGCACGAAGCCGAGCCGGCAGAAGCGAAGAAGAAGCCGGCGCCACGTCTTCGTAAAGCGAAAGTAAAAGCAAAGACGAAGACGAAAGCGGAGGTGGCCTAGGGCCTGACGAATATGAAATCCGCATATCAGATTATTCAAAAGCCGGTCATCACCGAAAAGGGTCTTGGAATTAAAGAGACGCAGAACACGCTGGTCTTCCAGGTGGCTCCAAAGGCGACGAAGACGGAGATCAAAGAAGCGGTGCAGTCGATCTTCAAGGTAAAAGTGGCTTCGGTGCGCACGGCGAATTATCCGGGAAAAGAACGGCGGCGGGGCAAGTTTACCGGCTACCGTCCCGATTGGAAAAAAGCGTACGTGCGTTTGAAGAGCGGCGAGAAGATGCCGGAGTACGCACAGAATTTGTAAAGCAGCGGTCAGCCATCAGCCGTCAGCCCTCAGGTGAATCGGGCCGGCGAGCGAAGAATTACCGGATGGCTGATGGCTGAAGGCTGAGAGCTAATATGGCAATTAAAACTTACAGACCGACAACGCAGACGCTGCGTTATCGCACCTCGGTTACGACCGACGATATCACTTCATCCACGCCGCATAAGCCGCTGGTTGAGGGCAAGATTCGCTCCGGCGGACGGCGCAATTCCGGCGACACGACCATGCGCTTTCGCGGTGGCGGCAACAAGCGCAAGCTGCGCACGATTGATTTCAAGCGCGACAAGCATGGTATCCCGGCGACAGTGGTCACGATTGAGTACGATCCTGGACGCTCGGCGCGTATCGCTCTGCTGAGCTATGCCGATGGCGAGAAGCGTTACATCGTGCAGCCCGATGGATTGAAGGTTGGACAGAAGATTGTGAGCGGTCCCGAAGCCGACATTCTGGTGGGGAACGCGCTGGCGCTGCGGAATATTCCGCCGGGCACGACGATTCACAACATCGAGTTAAAGCCGGGCAAGGGAGCGCAGATGGTGCGCTCGGCGGGCGGTTCGGCGCAGTTGGTCGCGAAAGAAGGCGACTACGGATTGGTGAAGCTGCCTTCGGGTGAGACCCGCAAAGTTCTCCTCGATTGTCTAGCTACGATCGGGCAGGTGGGGAACACGGACCACGAAAACGTCACATGGGGCAAGGCGGGACGCACGCGCTGGGTAGGAAAGCGTCCGCATAACCGCGGCGTTTCGATGAACCCGGTGGACCATCCGCATGGTGGTGGTGAAGGTAAAACTTCCGGCGGACGACATCCGGTAACGCCGTGGGGACAGCCGACGCGCGGCTACAAGACACGTAACAACAAGCGGACCGATGCATTTATCGTGAATCGCAGGAAAAAAGGGTAGTTGTAGAGACGGGGCTTGTCCCGTCTCCGAGACGCGGCAAGCCGTGGCTCTACAAAGGAAATTATGGCTCGTTCAACTAAAAAAGGACCATTCGTGGATGCGCACCTGGCGACGAAAGTCGAAGGCATGAATGCGCGTAACGAAAAGAAGGTGCTGCGGACATGGTCGCGGCGCTCGACGATTATTCCGGAGATGGTGGGACACACAATTGCCGTGCACAACGGGCGGAAATTTATTCCGGTATATGTGACCGAAAACATGGTGGGACACAAGCTGGGCGAATTCAGCTTTACCCGCCAGTTCAAGGGACACTCGATGAAAGCGGCAACGGAAACCGCGGCCAAGCCGGCCGGCATACCGGGCGGACCGGGCGCAGCAGCGCCGGCGCCGAAGGCGTAAGGAGACCGGACGATGGAATTTCGAGCGGAAGCCCGATACATGCGCGTCTCGCCGCAGAAGGCGCGGCTGGTGCTGAACCTGATCAAAGGGCAGCGCGCGGAAACGGCCAGGAACACGCTGGCATTTACCAAGAAGCGTGTGGCGGCGACGGTAGGCAAGTTGTTGCAGTCGGCGATCGACAATGCGAATTTTCTGAGCAATGAAAAAGGCCTGGATGTCGATCTCGATAGCCTGTACGTGAAGCACGCGGTGGCAAATGATGGTCCGCGGATGAAGCGGATACGTCCGGCGCCGATGGGGCGCGCTTATCACTACGTCCGGCGCATTGCGCATCTGGAGATTGTGCTGGCGGAGAAAAATCGGGACGGCGCGGCAGTGGAAGCAGGAGCGCCAACCGGCGGCAAGACGACGAAGGCCGCTCCGCACGCTAAACCGAAGGCGCATGTGAAGGCCAAGGCAAAGGCTCCGGCAAAGAAGAAGGCGGTCGGCAAGAAGTCGACTGCAAAGAAGTAAGTAATTAGAGGGTAGTTAGAAAGTTTAGGAGCAACGATGGGACAGAAGGTTCATCCTTACGGATTCCGCCTCGGCTACACCAAGCCGTGGAAGTCGCGCTGGTTTGTCGAAAAGGATTACGACAAGCTGCTGCTCGAGGACTACAAGCTCAAGACCGAGCTGAAAGAAAAGCTCAAGTCGGCGGGCGTGAGCTCGGTCGAGGTCGAGCGTCCGGGCAATAAGCTCCGGATTATTATCAAGACGGCGCGTCCGGGAATCATTATCGGGCGCAAGGGCGCGGAAATCGACAAGCTGAAGCAGGATCTGCAGAAAAAGACGACCCGCGAAGTGCATGTCGATATCCAGGAAGTGCACAAGCCCGAGCTCGATGCCCAGCTCGTCTCGGAATCGATTGCGCTGCAACTAGAAAAGCGCGTGGGATTCCGGCGGGCGATGCGCAAGTCGGTCGATTCGGCGCTGCGTTTCGGCTGCAAAGGAATCAAAGTTCGCGTGAGCGGACGGCTGAATGGCAATGAAATCGCCCGTTCGGAGTGGTATCTGCAGGGGCGGTTGCCGCTGCACACGCTGCGCGCCGATATCGATTACGGATTCACCGAGGCGCGCACCACGTATGGCGTGATTGGCGTAAAGTGCTGGGTTTATAAAGGCGAAATTCTCCCAGCGAAAAAGCGCGAAGCAACGCCGGCGCGCGAAGTGAGCACCACAGGAGCATTTTAAGATTTTGAGTAGAGCCGCGGCTTGTCGCGGCTGAGACGGGGCAAGCCCCGTCTCTACAGGAAAACGAACTATGTTAATGCCAAAGAAAGTTAAGTACCGCAAGCAGCAGCGCGGGCGCATGACCGGCAAAGCCTGGCGCGGCAGCACGCTGGCTTTTGGCCAGTTTGGGCTGAAGGTGCTGGAGCCGGGGTGGATCACCGACCGCCAGATCGAAGCGAGCCGGGTGGCGATGACGCGTTTTGTGAAACGCGGCGGCAAGATCTGGATCCGGCTGTTTCCGGATAAGCCAGTCACGAAGAAGCCGGCCGAAACCCGTATGGGTAAGGGCAAAGGCGCTCCGGATCACTGGGTCGCAGTGGTGCGGCCGGGAAAGATTCTGTTTGAAATGGAAGGCGTGACCATCACGGACGCGAAAGAGGCGATGCGATTGGCATCACACAAGCTTCCGTTGCGGACGACGTTTGTGAAGCGAGACGTGCTGTAAAAGAAATCGGGTTGCTGAAACCTGATACCTAAGAACTGAGACCTGATTTTATGAAGGCAGAAAAGATTCGTAACTTAACCGACGTCGAGCTCAAGCATCAGGAGCGCGATCTGGCGGACCAGCTCTTCAAGCTGAAGTTCCAGATGAATATGGGACAGACGGAGAGCCTGAAAAAGATTCGCGGGCTGCGCCGGGATATCGCGCGCGTCCAGACGGTGCTCCGCGAACAGGAGCTGTCGGCCAGCAAAACCGGAAACGGTAAAACGGAAAGCAGCAAAACGACGCCGAGCGCGACCGCGGCGAAGGCGACCAAAACTAAGATCAGCAGGGCGAAACACAGCACTGCGAAAGTCAGCAAGGCGGAGAAACGATAATGGCGGAAACTACAGGCCGGCCCGAAGCACGCAAGCCGCACCACAAGGAACTGATCGGCACCGTCATCTCCAACAAGATGCAAAAGACGATCGTGGTTGAAGTCACGCGCAAGAAGGCGCATCCGATGTACGGACGCGTGATTGCAATTCGAAAAAAATTCTACGCGCACGACGAGAAGAACGAAGCGCATCCCGGCGACTCGGTGAAGATTGAAGAGTCGCGGCCGCTTTCGAAGCTGAAGCGCTGGACATTGAAGGAAATCGTGCGCAAGACGGCGCTGGTGCCGGAAGTTGATGTTGACGCCGGTACGGGCGTTGGCCGCTAAGCAGCTTATCGTCAAGAGCAAGGGCAAGAGAAAGAGAATTACAGAATTACAAGGAGACGAACATGTCCCTGATGATGAGATCGATGATCGAGGTCGCCGATAACTCCGGCGCGCGCAAGCTGCAGATGATCATGCCGCTCGGCGGATCGACTGGTTTGCATGCGAGCCTGGGCGATGTGATCACGGCGGCCGTGAAAGAAGCTGCGCCGGATGGTCAGGTGCAAAAAGGCAAAGTGGTGAAGGCGGTGATTGTGCGGACGCGGAAGGAATATCGGCGGCGGGATGGAACTTATATCCGCTTCGATCAGAACGCAGCCGTGCTGATCAATGAAACCGGGGAGCCGGTCGGCACGCGAGTATTTGGTCCGGTAGCACGCGAGCTGCGCGAGAAGAAGTTCTTAAAGATTGTGTCGCTGGCGCCGGAAGTACTTTAACGCGGGAGTAGAGACGGGGTTTGCCCCGTCTTAGGCGCGGCAAGCCGTGTCTCTACCATAGAAAAGTTGGAAGGATTGAGTATGGGAACAGCAACTACGACCGAACATAAGCGCGTGCATATCCGCCGGAACGACACCGTAAAGGTAATGACTGGCAAGGATTCGGGAAAAGAAGGGCGCGTATTGCGCGTATTTCCTGATGAGGGCAGGGTGCTGGTAGAGCACGTCATGACGGTGAAGAAGCACGTGCGAGCAAATCCGCAGAAAAACGTTAAGGGTGGAATCGCCGAGCAGGAGCGAGCGATCCGGCTGTCGAATGTGGCGCTGGTTTGCTCAACCTGTGGTCCTGTACGCATCGGGCATGAAGTGCGCGGCGATCGCAAGGTGAGAGTTTGCAAGAAGTGCGGCACGACTTTGGACAAGTAACAGCTGGACAAATAGCGACTCGAGAAGTAACGGCTGAATAAATAGCACAAGATTCGAGAGTGCTCACGAACCGGAGATCTGAACCGAAACCGTGAGAGAGAAGGCATCAACGACCATGGCAGACGAGCACAAAAAAGACGAGCAGCAGAAGAAGCCGAGAGCACCGAAGGCCGAGAAGGCTCCGGTTGAGGCGAAGGCTGGTGCGGAGGCTCCCCGGCACGCGGCCAAAGAGCGTCCGCGGTTGCGGACGCGCTTTGAGAAGGAAGTTTCTGCAAGCCTGATGAAAGAGCTGGAACTTAAGAATCCGATGGCCGTGCCGCGACTCAACAAGATCGTCGTGAACATGGGCGTAGGCGAAGCGACGCAGAACGCTAAATTGATCGATCCGGCGGTGAATGAGCTGGGACAGATTTCGGGGCAGAAGCCGGTGATCACGCGGGCGAAGAAGTCGATTGCGGCATTTAAAGTTCGCGAAGGCATGCCGATTGGCGCGATGGTGACTCTGCGCGGCGACCGCATGTACGAATTTTTGGATCGCCTGATCAGCATTGTGCTGCCGCGCGTGCGCGACTTCAAGGGAGTCTCAACCAAGTCGTTTGACGGGCGGGGCAACTACACGCTGGGTTTGCACGATCAGCTGATTTTTCCGGAGATCGATTACGCCAAGGTCGACAAGCTGAAGGGCATGAACGTGACGATTGTGACGACGGCGCGTTCCGACGATCAGGCACGGCAGTTGTTGAAGCATCTGGGAATGCCATTCAGGGCGTGAGGCATCATGGTAGAGACGCGGCTTGCCGCGTCTGAGGCGGGGCAAGCCCCGTCTCTACAGCAAGAGCGAGTTAGGAGCGAATTTGGCAACTACAGCAAAACGGGTAAAAGACGCTAAGAAGCCGAAGTTTTCTACGCGCAAGCATAACCGCTGCAAGATTTGCGGACGTCCGCGGGCCTATCTACGCAAGTTCGGCCTGTGCCGTCTGTGTTTCCGCGGCTTGGCATTGCGTGGCGAGATTCCTGGAGTTTCGAAGTCGTCGTGGTAGAACGTCGCTGGTCATTGGTCGCTAGTCGTTCGCGATCAGGAGTAGCAATAGCGGCGTGAGTTTTTCGCAATGAAGTAAGAGGAAGATCGGTTCGGCAGAGATTGCTCGCTAACGACTAGCGACCAACGACTAACGGCCGACAGAAGTAAGCTGCTGCCAGGTTCTCCGCGGAATGCGGAGCGAACGAGCGGCTTGAGGAGAAGCAGACGATGAGGTTGACCGATCCGGTCGCAGACATGTTGGCGCGCATCCGCAACGCGATACGCGCGCGGCACCAGAAAGTGGACGTACCCGCTTCCAAGCTGAAGACGGAGATTGCCCGCATTTTGAAAGAAGAGGGCTATATCGCGAACTTCAAGCCGGCAGAAGAAGAGGGTCACAAGGTCCTGCGCGTGTATTTGAAGTACGGCAACAACAACGAGGCGGTGATTACGAATCTGGCGCGCGTGTCGCGTCCGGGCTGCCGCGTCTATGTGCGCCGCACGGAGATTCCGCGCGTTCTCGGCGGGATGGGAATCAATATCCTGACTACGCCGAAGGGCGTGATGACGGGACGTCAAGCGCGCCGGCAGGGTCTTGGCGGCGAATTGCTTTGCGAGATTTGGTAGGAATATAGACGTCAGCCATCTGCTCTCAGCCGTCAGTTAAAGCGCTGAGAAGCAGTTGATGGCTGAAGGCTGAGAGCTGACCTATATGTCACGAATTGGAAAAAAGCCGATCGCGATCCCGAAGGGCGTGACGGTAAAAATTGAAGGCAACACGGTGCTGGTCCAGGGGCCGAAGGGCAAGCTGGAAACACCTCTTCCGTCCGGCATCACGATGGAGCAGAAGGACGGCAACTTGGTGGCGATACGCCCGGACGATGCTCATTCGGCGGTGCACGGACTGGCGCGCGCGCTGGTCAACAATGCCGTCGAAGGCGTAACCAAGGGCTGGACGAGAGATCTGGAAATCGTCGGCATCGGCTATCGCGCGGAGATGAAAGGCAAGGGCATGGTGGTGTTCAGTCTGGGATATTCGCATCCCATTGAATATCCTCTGCCGACAGGTGTCGACTGCGCGGTAGATGCGAAGTTGACCAAGCTGACACTCAATGGAATCGACCGGCAGAAAGTTGGACAGGTGGCGGCGGAAATGCGGTCGCTGCGTCCGCCCGATCCGTATAAGAACAAGGGCGTGCGTTACGCCGGTGAGCGGTTGAAGAAGAAGGTTGGCAAGACGGGAGCTAAATGATCGCGTGTGGCGGGCGTCTGAGCCCGCCGCGATCATCCCGAACGAAGTGAGGGATCTGAGTCGCCAGTCGATGGTCGTTGGCAAGTGGGTTCGCTAACGACTAACGACCAACGACTAACGACCAACGACGAGGGTTTTGAAATGCTGAGAATAAATTCAAAGAATCAGACGCGGCAGCGGGTGCATGATCGTATCCGAAAGAAAGTGATTGGCACCCCGGAGCGTCCACGGCTCAATGTGTATCGCTCGCTGAATCATATCTACGTGCAGTTGATTGACGACCTTAAAGGGGTCACGCTGGCCGCGGCTTCGACGGCGGACGACCGCAAGGGCGCGCGGGTGGCTGGCGGCAACGTGGCTTCGGCGAAGTCGGTCGGAAAAAAGATTGCCGAGCTGGCTAAAGAGAAGGGCTTCACCAAGGTGGTCTTCGATCGTGGTGGATACATTTACCACGGCCGGGTCAAAGCGGTAGCAGACGCTGCGCGCGAAGCGGGATTGCAGTTCTAAGAATTTGTAATTGGTGATTTGTAATTTGTAATTTAAAAGCCTGTTGAGTTTTAGATTTCCAATTACAAATTGCCAATTACAAGTTAGAAATGGATTTCAAGAATGCCAAGGGTTACTAAGAAACTCGATGCGGGTTCGTTCCAGTTAAAAGACCAGGTGGTCTCAATTAACCGGGTGACGAAAGTAGTTAAGGGCGGCAAGAACATGTCGTTCGCGGCGCTGGTGGTGATCGGCGATCCTTCGGCGGCGGTGGTCGGTTTCGGCTCGGGCAAGGCGAAGGAAGTTCCGCAGGCCATCCGCAAAGGGATCGAGTCAGCGAAGAAGAACCTGATGCGTATTAACCTGACCCAGACGTCGGTGCCGCACACGGTGCTGGGACGCTTTGGCTCAGGAATGGTCCTGCTGAAGCCGGCCCCGGAAGGCACAGGCGTAATTGCGGGTGGAGCGGTGCGAGCGGTGATGACCTCAGCTGGAATCCAGAATGTGCTAACCAAGTCGATTGGGACGAACAATCCGCACAACGTGATCAAGGCGACGTTCGAGGCACTGAAGAAGCTGAAGAGCAAGGAACATGTCGCGGAACTGCGCGGCAAGTCGGTAGAGGAGTTGTAATGACAACCAAGACCTCGAAATCAACGCCGAGCGGCAAGATCCAGTTGAAATGGGTGCGGTCGGCGATCTGCGCTCCGGTAAAACAAAAGGCAGTCGTAAAAGGGCTGGGGTTCACCCGGCTGAACCAGGTGATTGAGCGTCCAGACACTGCGGCCATCCGCGGCATGATCAAGAAGATTCCGCATCTGGTCGAGATCGTTTAAGGCTATGTAGAGACGCGGCTTGCCGCGTCTGAGGCGAGGCGAGCCTCGTCTCTACGAGAGAGACGGTTATGAATTTATCAACAATACGGGCACCGAAAAAGTCGACGGAAAAGAAGAAGCGAGTCGGACGCGGTATGGGATCCGGCATGGGCAAGACTTCGACGCGCGGACACAAAGGTCAATGGTCACGGTCGGGCGCGCGCCTCATTCGCGGATTTGAAGGCGGCCAGATGCCGCTCCATCGCCGCATTCCCAAGCGCGGCTTCACCAACATTTTCCGCGAAGAATACGATGTGGTAAACCTCGGCCGCCTGGCGACACTTGGCGAGACTGAAATTACCCCCGAAGTGCTCAAGAAGGCGGGCGTGGTGCATGGCAATGCGCCGGTAAAGATTCTCGGCATGGGAGAGTTGACCACGGCGATCACGGTGCACGCGCACAAATTTTCCAAGTCGGCGCAGGAAAAAATCACCAAGGCTGGCGGCAAGTTTGAGGTCTTGCAGTAATGCTTTCAAAGCTGGCGAACATCTTCCGGATTCCCGATCTGCGCAAGCGCGTGTTATTCACGCTCGGCCTGCTGGCGGTGTATCGCATCGGCGGGCATATTCCCACGCCAGGAATCAACGGCGATAAACTGGCCGCGTTTTTCGAGCAGAACAAGGGTTCCGTACTCGGTTTTGTAGACCTGTTCAGCGGCGGCAATCTGCGCCGGCTCACGATTTTTGCCCTCGGAATCATGCCGTACATCACGGCATCGATCATTCTGCAATTGCTGACGGTAGTCTACGAGCCACTCGCCAAGCTGCAAAAAGAGGGCGAGATGGGCCGCAAGAAAATCACCCAGTGGACTCGTTATCTCACCGTGGTTTTGAGCGCGGTGCAGTCTTTCGGAATTGCCATCAGCCTGCAGAAGGCGGGGGATTTTGTCACCAATCCCGGGCCAGGATTCATCCTGATGACCATGCTGACGCTGACCACGGGCAGCGCGTTCATCATGTGGTTGGGCGAGCAAATTACGGAACGCGGCATCGGTAACGGGATGTCGCTGCTGATTTTTGCTGGCATCGTGGTCGGACTGCCGCGTGGTGTCATCGATCTGTACCAGAAAGTCCAGACCAATGCCTGGGGAGTATTCACGGCTCCAGCCATCCTGATGTTGCTGGCATTGATGATCGCGGTGGTGGCGTTCATCGTGTACGTTGAACGCAGCGAGCGCCGGATTCCCGTGCAGTATGCCAAGCGCGTCGTTGGAAGAAAAGTAATGGGCGGGCAATCCACCCACCTGCCGTTGCGAGTGAATGCTGGCGGTGTGATGCCGGTAATTTTCGCTTCGTCGATCCTCGCCTTGCCGCAAATGCTCGGAGCTGCGTTCCACAATAATAAAGTCGTCGGCCCGATTCTGGACGCCATGCGTTGGGGAGAGCCGCTGTACACCCTGCTCTATTGCCTCGGAATTATTTTCTTTGCCTACTTTTATATCTCGATCGTGTTCAATCCCAACGAGGTCGCGGACAACATGCGGAAGTGGGGAGGTTTCATCCCTGGCATCCGTCCCGGAAAGCGGACCTCGGACTTCATTAACGAAGTGCTCACGCGAATCACGCTGGTGGGTGCGCTTTACCTGATCCTGATTTCGCTGATTCCAGAGTGGATGATCGCCGGTATCAAGCTCAACCACCTTCCGCTACTCGGGAGAATCTTTGAGAACCTGCCCACTTGGGTAACGAACGGTTTGGGTGTGAACTTTTATTTCGGCGGAACCTCGCTGCTCATCGTAGTAGGAGTCGCCATGGACACGGTGACGCAGATTGAAGCGCAGCTGATCATGCGGCACTATGATGGCTTCACTCCAAAGAGCGGCCGTCTACGCGGGCGCCGCAGCTGGTGATCTGAGTCTGGCGACTCGAAGTTATTTCAGGGAAGTTTTGTTGGCGCGGAATGGACGAGATTTCCGCGGTGGGCATTACGAGTAGAAGATGCATTTCGATGGCCAACGAGACCGTGCGAAATATTGGACCGGTAATTCTGCTGGGCCCTCCGGGGGCTGGTAAGGGTACACAGTCCAGACAAATTGTCGACCGTTACGGTGTGCCGGCGATATCGACAGGCGATCTTTTACGAGACCACATTGCGCGGGGCACCGCGCTCGGCCTCGCCGCTAAGGGAATCATGGCGCGCGGCGAGTTGGTTCCTGACGAGTTGATGTATGGCATCGTCGCCGACCGGTTGCGCGAGGCCGATTGCAATCGTGGGTTCGTTCTGGATGGCTTTCCAAGGACAGCCGCTCAGGCAGGATGGCTGGATGCCTTCCTGGAAAACGAGGTCTTTGACAAATCGAGGCAGTGTCCGCTGGTTGTGATCCAGTTGCTGGTGGATTATACTCAATTATTACTGCGGCTTACCGGGCGGCGTTCGTGCTCCGCCTGTGGACACCTCTATAACATCCACACTCAGCCACCTATGGTCGACGGCGTGTGTGATGTGGATGGATCCAAGCTGATCATACGGGAAGACGACCGCGAAGAAGTCATCTCGGAACGATTGGCCGCGTACGAGACGCAGACCAGACGGGTTGCGGATTACTACCGGGCGCAGGGGCGGCTGGTGGCCATTAATGCGGACCGGCCCATGGCTGAAGTTACGGTACAGATTTTCGCCGTGATTGAAAGTCATTTTAAGGCTCGTTGCTAACGGTCGAATGCCACAGAATCAGTCGCGATAGAATTAATTATGAGTTTTGGAGAAGACCGCATCATCCGCAAGTCGCCGGAAGAGATCGAAAAGATGAGGCGCAGCGGGAAGATGGTCCGCCAGGTTCTGAACCACCTGAAAAAAGTGGTAGCGGCGGGCGTCACCACGATGGACCTGGAGAAGTCCGCCGAGAAGCTGATTGCAGACCTCGGTGCGGCGCCGGCGTTCAAGGGATATTACGGTTATCCCTGTGTGTTGTGCACCTCGATCAATGAAGAGATCGTGCATGGCATTCCATCGGAGAAGCGGACGCTGAAAACGGGCGACATCGTGTCGATCGATTGCGGCGTAGTTTGTGATGGCTATTACGGAGACGCGGCCATCACGATTCCGGTAGGCGAAGAGGTAAAACCGGAACTGAAGAAGCTGCTCGAGGTGACCGAAGCTTCGCTGTACAAAGGCATCGAGCAGGTAAAGATCGGTAACACTGTGGGACACGTTGGCTCGGCGATCCAGAAGCACGTGGAAGCGAACGGGTTCAGCGTGGTGCGAGAGTTTGTCGGGCACGGCATAGGGACAAAGCTGCATGAAGCGCCGCAGATTCCGAACTTTGGCAAAAAGGGCACGGGCGCAGAGTTGACCGAAGGAATGGTTCTGGCAATCGAACCGATGGTGAACTCGGGCGGTCCGGAGACGAAGGTTTTGAGCGATAAGTGGACGGCCGTAACGCTCGACGGCAGTTACAGCGCGCACTTTGAGCATTGCGTAGCAGTAACGCGGCAAGGGCCGATGATTTTGACGCAATAGAAGCTAAAGGCTTTTTAAGGAGTCGATGAGTAAAGAAGACGCGATTGAAGTGATGGCAACGGTCGTCGAGCCGCTGCCGAATGCCATGTTCAAGGTGGAGCTCGAAAACAAACACCAAGTACTGGCGCACGTTTCCGGCAAGATGCGGAAGAACTTCATCCGGATTCTGCCAGGAGACAAAGTCGCGGTCGAACTTTCTCCCTACGACCTGAATCGCGGTCGGATTGTGTACCGCTACAAGTAATTTTTGAATTTGTCATCCCGAGCGAAGCGAGGGATCCGCAGTTGCAGTCACTGAAAACTGGCAGCTGAGAACTGGGAACAGAGTTATGAAAGTAAGAGCATCGGTAAAGAAAATTTGCGACAAGTGCAAGATCATCCACCGCAAGGGAGTAGTACGGGTGATTTGCGAGACGTCCAAACACAAGCAGCGTCAGGGTTAAAGGTTTTTGAATTAGCTGAGGGCTGACGGCTGATCGCTGCCAGCTAACAAGAGAGGGATTATGGCTCGTATCGCAGGCGTTGATCTTCCGCGTAACAAGCACGCGAACATCGCGCTCACTTACATCTACGGCATCGGCAATTCACGCGCTGCGCGCATTCTGGACGCGGCCAACGTAGACCCGATGAAAAAGATTTCCGACCTCGGAGAAGATGAGGTCAACCGCATCCGCCAGGTGATCGAGGCGGAGGGTTCGGTGGAAGGCGATCTGCGCAAAGACGTTTCGATGAACATCAAGCGGCTCATCGAAATCGGATCCTATCGGGGATTCCGTCATCGCCGGAATCTTCCCGTCCGCGGACAACGCACCCACACCAATGCTCGTACTCGTAAGGGTCCGCGCAAAGGGACAGTCACGATGAAGAAGAAGACGGCAAAAGCTTAAACCCAGCGGTCAGCGATCAGCCATCAGTTCTCAGGTAGGATCGAGAACGATTTTCCTGAGACCTGACACCTGAGAACTGAGACCTAATCAATGGCAAAACCAGCAGCAGCAGGCGGCGCCGCGGCGCCCGACAAAAAAGGCAAGAAAAAGACTTTCAAGAAGAAAGAGCGCAAGCACGTTCCGCATGGACTCGTGCACGTGCAGGCTTCTTTCAACAACACCATCGTGACCATTACGGACATGACCGGCAATGTGTTGTCGTGGAAGAGCTCGGGCTCACTCGGCTTTCGTGGCTCCCGTAAAGGAACCCCGTTTGCCGCGCAGCAAGCCGCCTCGAATGCGGCCAGCATGGCACGCGATCACGGTGTCCGCACGGTGGATGTCCGGGTAAGCGGCCCAGGATCGGGTCGCGAGTCGGCCGTCCGCGCTCTGGCGTCGTCGGGAATCGAAGTGCGTTCCATCAAAGACACCACCCCGATTCCGCACAACGGTTGCCGTCCGCCGAAACGGCGCAGAGTGTAGGAATAACCATTATCAGGAAAGCCGCAAGTTATCTGGTTTTCCTGATGGCTGAAGGCTGATAGCTGACGGCTAAATCGTCCGGGACGAAGGGTGAAGCCAAACCTGTAAACCGGTCATCTAACTAAGGAGAACAACTTGGCACGTTATACAGATGCAGTGTGTCGTCTATGTCGCCGGGAAGGCATCAAGCTCTTCCTGAAAGGCACGAAGTGCTTTAGCGACAAATGCCCAATTGAAAAGCGCAACTTTGCTCCCGGACAACACGGGAAAGACAAGAAGACCAAGGTTGTAGGCTATGGTCTTCAGTTGCGTGAAAAACAGAAAGCCAAGCGCATTTACTTCACCCAGGAAGGCCAGTTCCGGAATTATTTCGAGAACGCGGTCCGCTCCAAAGGCGTAACGGGTGCGAAGCTGCTCGAATCGCTCGAGCGCCGCTTAGACAACGTAGTCTTCCGCATGGGCTTTGGTATTTCCCGCCGCCAGGCGCGCCAGTTGGTGCGACACGGACATGTTCAGGTGAACGGTAAGAAGGTCAACATTCCATCTTACGAAGTCACCGTCGGCGAAGAGATTCAGATTCGCGAGAGCAGCCGCAAGATTCCGATTCTCGAAACGTCGAGGGATTTTGCCAGTCATCAGCCGGTGCCGAATTGGTTGGAGATCGATCGCGAGAATTACAAAGGCCGCGTGATAGCGTTGCCGAAGCGCGAAGATATCCAGTTGCCGGTGAACGAGCAGCTGATTGTCGAATTGTACAGCAAGTAGGAATTTGTAATTTGGTAATTTGTAATTGAGTAATTTGAAGAGCAAAGACCGAGTGGGCTTTTCTCGATCTCAAATTACCCGATTTCGAAATTACAAAATTACCAAATGTTTTGGTCCACTATTCGTGCCAGATCAGCCCACAGTGGCGTTTGATCCGAAGCTGGGCCGCTTCGGAGAGCCACCGCGGAGCCACACGGCCGAGAGGAGCAGCACATAATGCTTTGGAGAGGTTTTCAAAAACCGAAACGACTGGCGAGCGACGTAAATTCGCTCACCGATAAATACGGGATGTTCTGGGCGCAGCCGTTCGAGCGCGGATTCGGCACCACTATCGGCAACGCGCTTCGCCGCGTCATGCTGAGTTCGATCGAAGGCGCGGCCGTTACCGCGGTCAAGATCGAAGGCGTGCTGCACGAGTTCCAGTCGATCCCCGGCGTAGTCGAAGACGCGACCGATATCATCCTGAACATGAAGCAGGTTCCGTTCAAGCTCGCGGGAGATGGTCCGAAGGCGATTTATCTGCGCGCCGATCAACCGGGAGTTGTCACCAGCGCTTCAATCGAAGCCGACGGCGATGTGGAAGTGCTTGACAAGGAAATTTACATCGCGACCGTCAGCGAGGGTGGCAAGCTTGACATGGAAATGCGCCTGAAGCGCGGCCGTGGCTATGTTTCCGCCGATAAGAACTTCGAAGACGATCTCGGCATCGGCTTCATTCCCATTGATTCCGTCCACACGCCGGTGCGCAAGTGCAATTACACCGTCGAAGCCGCGCGTCTCGGACAGATCACCGATTACGACAAACTGACCGTCGAAGTCTGGACCAACGGTTCGATTACTCCCGGCGATGCGCTTGGACTCTCGGCGAAGTTGATTAAAGATCACATGAACATCTTTATCAACTTCGAAGAAGAGATCGAAACCGCGTCAGCCAGCGAAGAACGCCGTCCGGAGATCAAGAACGAGAACCTGAACCGTTCGGTTGAGGAACTCGAACTCTCCGTTCGTAGCTATAACTGCCTGAAAAATGCGAACATTCAGTCGATCGGCGAGCTGGTGCAAAAGACCGAAGCCGAAATGCTGAAGACGAAAAACTTCGGCCGCAAGTCGCTGAACGAGATCAAGGAGATTCTTTCCTCGATGGGCTTGAGTCTCGGTATGAAGATCGACGAGCACGGAAACGCCGTGCCCGGCCCGACTTCAAATCAAGTGCTGCCCGCTTCGGCGTATGGCGATAACGATCTGTAAGAATTAAGACCTGTAAGAATTGAGAGCGTGGAGCGACGGGCGCCCTCGCCCGTCCTCTACAAATTAAGAGGGATCCACCATGCGTCACAAAGTTGCAGGATACAAACTCGGACGAACCACTTCGCATCGGCGCGCGATGCTGCGCAATATGGTTACGTCGATCATCATGGAAGAGCGCATTGAGACGACTGTGATCAAGGCGAAGGCCGTGCGTCCGTCGGTCGAGAAGATGATCACGCTCGGCAAAAAGGGCGATCTGGCGGCGCGCCGTCAGGCAGCGTCTTATTTGATGACTCCGGAATCGGTGACCAAACTTTTCGATACCGTGGCTCCGCGCTTCGGCGATCGCAAGGGCGGGTACACGCGCATTGTTCGCACAGCGTGGCGGAAGGGCGATGGCGCCGAAAAGGCGTTCATCGAACTTCTGGGCAGTGAGCAAGTGCTGGATGAAAAGCGCCAGAAGCGCGCAGAAATCCGCGCCAAACGCGCCGAAGAAAACCGGAAGGCGATGGAACACGCCGATCAGGAAGCGCAGGCCGAACAAAACATGGCCGCGAACGAAGCCGACGGCAAGACAGAAGGAAAAGAATAACGGCAACAGCCACAACGTAGATTTTCGAAAGCTAAAGGGCGTCCGAAATGGACGCCCTTTCTTTTATCTGCGATTCGCCACGCACGAGATTGCGGCTCGCATCGGCAAACTATTGCGTGATTGGTCCGCTCACAGTCCCAATGTAGCCGGTTTCATTGTCGACCACGGCCAGTCGGATTTCCGTTCCTCCCGCTGGCACGTCCATATCGATTGGCACCATCATGCCTTTGTCCATGATCTGCTTATAGCTGGCAGTGTCGAAAGTGTGATCGACTTTAATGCCTCGATTTCTCAGCATCCTTCCACCGGAGTCATAAATGGCCGCAAATAAACTTATATTCATCTTCGCGCCATTACCGTCTTCTTTTCGTTCTGACGACAAGTTGTGAGCATCCACTAAGAAAGTGACGCGCATCTTGCCCGCGTCCGTGAGTTTGGTCTGCGCCGTGAATACGACTTGGGTCGCAGGCGCGTTGACCTGCAGAGCCTTCGCAACGTCCTCATCGTAGTTGTGATTGTGGTCATTGATGTGGTCAACGGCGTGGTCGTGGCTATTCGCCTCTCCCGGTTCAATCGCGAAATAGCCCTTGCGATAGCGGATTTGTGTATCGCTCTTTTCCAACTTGATTTTGATGCTGCGATATCGCCCATCCCACTTATCATTATCAGGATAGTAACCAACCGCATACGAGGCCCTGTCATCCGATGCTGCCTGGCTTTCGGCCAACCTGATTTCATTCTGATTGAGATAGGCTTTGCCACCAGTCTCGGCTGCCACTTCTTCCATTGATCCTTGATTGGCTTGCAATCCTGCCGTTTGGCGATAGGCTCCCTGGCTGATGTCGTCGGCATAGAGACCAGAACTGTGGACGGCGGAAATCCCCTCCATGCCGCTGACCAAGCCCCCTACGTCTACCGGGTAGATGGCGATATTCGCGCTCGCCAACTGTGATTCCGCCTGCTTGATCTCGTCGACATGAAGTTGTCGTGGCATAGCTACCGTCGACCCCGGAACGTTCATGCCGATTGAACGCCCGCCCCCGCCGTGGCGTTCCGTGATCATCTCCGCGTCGCTCATGTTCGCATCTTGCGGTATTAAATCGAATGGGAAATCCGAGGTAACCCAGATGATGTTCTTGCGACCCGGTAGACCGGCAAGCAACCGGGAAAGCTCCCGCATTGCATTGATTGTGACCACTGTACGAACTTCGAGGTTGTAGCCAGTCACCAAATTCTGGAATCCCGCAGCCTCGGCTTGCGCGAGGCTGATCTTAGTAGCGGATATCAAGCCTGGGCCCGGAGCTTCGTTGCCGTTGAAGTTTGTTGAGCGTGAGGAAGCTCCACGTTGCCGAGCTTGTTCCTGAGGACGCAAATTTCTGATAGCGGTCGCCAAAATCTCGGGGTCGCTGGTGAAATCCTGCAGCATATGCAGGTGGTCGCTTAGGGTCATGACCGCCATCGGCATCCCCGTGTGTGACCGTTCCTCGACGTATTTCAGCATTTGCCATCGCCCATAAGCTTGATCCTTGAAACTGGAATTAGCCGCATCCAGCAGCAATATCGTCGGAGCGCCAGCCGGCTTGAGAAACCCCGGACGATTGGAAAGAACTCCCGGAGGCAAAGGCGAGGGCGGCGGGCCGGGGTTGGAAATACCGGGTGCGCCGGGTGGAGTAAAAAAGGCGATCCGCTGTTTTTTCCCGTTCTCTTCGAGCGAAAAGTCTTCCGCTTTCAGACCGGAAACAGGTTGTCCTTTTTTGTCGGTAACGACCGCATCGACGACGACCAATCGCGTGTTGGTTCGAATCGTGACGGTGGGAAGACTTGCAGCGGGTTCCTCAGCGTGCAGCGTCGTCGAGCTGATTGCAGAACTAAAGCTAAAAAAAATGACCAGGCCGACGGCGGCCGTGTGAATCTGCACTCTGCAAAACATGCAAACCCCTTGGGGATCGACTTTTATTATTCTACGTATCGGCCGATCATTGTCCCAGCGGCCCGCTCACCGTGCCGAGGAAACCAGTTTTGTTATCGAGTACGACCAGGCGAACTTCTTTGCCATCCGTTGGCGCTTCAATGTCTAGAGGGACCATCAGGCCCTTATCCAATACTTGCTGAAGGGTGGCAGCGTCGAACGTGTGCTCTACCTTGATGGAGCGCGCCCCGCCCAGATTTTTGCCGTTTGCATCGTAGACACCCGCATAGAAGCTCACATTCATTTTCTTGCCGCCGCTGGTATCCTCGGCGCTCAACGTGTGTGCATCGACCAGGAATACGACCCGCGCTTTGCCAGGATCAGTGGGCTTCACCTGCGCCATGAATGACACCTGAGTTGCCGGTCCGGTCAGTTGCAGAGCGCTCGCCGCTTCCTGCTCTGGCTTCCAGTTTTTGTCGAGCGTTGGATCGACAGCGAAATATCCTTTGCGATAGCGAACTTCCGTATCCCCCCGGTCGAGTTTTACTTTGATGGCGCGGAACTTCCCGTCCCACTTCTTGTTCCCGGGATAATAGCCAAGCGAGTAAGAGGCATCTTCATCCGCCACCGCCAACTCTATGCCGTCCTTGATTTCGTTCTGGTTGGTATAGGCTTTGCCTCCAGTTTCCGATGCCAGATCCTGCAAGGCAAACGTGTTATTGATGTCAATTCCGCTAGTCATGATGCCACGCATGTCGACTGGATAGATAGCGATACCAGCGCTTGCTAGGGCAGCCTCGGCCTGCTTGATCGGATCCGCGTATTTAATCACGCGATCCTCGTAACGGCCGGACGCTGTGTTCTTGCTCAGGGAGTTCTGTCGAATGCTGGGAAGGTCCGCCTTTAGCTCCGAATTGGAGATGTTCTGGTCGTCCGGAACGAGGTCGAACGGGAAACTCGCCGTCAGCCAAACCACGTTCTTACGGCCGGAGAAGCCAGAAAGCATTCGCGATAGGTCCTGCATAGCCTGCAACGTAATCTGTATGCGGCGCTCCAGGTTATAGTCTGCCACCACGCTCTCGAAGCTGGCAGCCTGCGCCTGAGCCGAAGCTATGGCCAGGGCCGAAGAAGCGGCTAGCCCGCTGCCGGCAGGCAAGCTCGGAGCGGCCGTCCCGGGTTGAAGAATCGGCGATTCTGGACGCAGACCGTTGATCGCCGCCATCAGAATCTTCGGATCGGTTGTAAAATTCTGCAGCACCCGCAGCTGGTCTGATAGCGCCATTACCGCCATAGGCTTGCCGGCGTGGTTCTGCTCCAGAGCATACTTCAGCATCTGTGATCTTCCATAGGACTGATCTCTGAATCCTGCGTTTGCCGCGTCCAGCAGCAACACGGTCGGCACACCGGCGGGCTTCAGAAATTCCGGATGATTGGAAAGAACACCCGGAGGCGGGGTTTGCGGACTCGCCTGATTCGTGCCGGGTGGCGTGAAGGTCGCAATCTTCTGCTTCTTTCCATTTTCCTCAACCGTGAAATCTTCCGGCTTCAGTCCTGTAATGGGCTGTCCCTTTTTGTCCGTGACAACAACATCAACCACGACCAGCCGCGTGCTCGTTCGGATCGTAATGCCGGGAATTTCCGCCGGCGTCTGCTGGGCACTTAGAATGTCGGGGCCGGCCGCCATATTCAGGACCAAGGCCGAAGTTAGTACGATCCGAACGCGCAAGTTACACAACATAGTGCCTCCATGACAGATGTTCCACGAACGGATGGAGTTCAAGGAATCTCACGGAATGTATCGTGTTTCAGATCCTTTGGCAAACCACAGCTGGCAAACCACATTGACGAATAAAAATTCATGAACCAAGACTGACAAACAATGTCATCAGCATTTGCCTGATATCCGAACGCTCCCTACAATAGAAGTTCAATCCAATATTTATGATCCATTTTCCCGTCCCCGAAGCTCTTACTTTCGACGATGTGTTACTCCTGCCGGCGCGCTCTGAAGTTTTGCCCGCCACCGCCAACACCCAGACTCAGATTTCGCGCAATATCAAGCTGAATATTCCCATCATCAGCGCTGCCATGGATACAGTCACCGAATCACACATGGCAATTGCACTGGCGCAGCAAGGCGGCCTGGGGATCATTCACCGCAATCTCACCATCGACCAGCAGGCCAACGAAGTCGATAAGGTGAAACGGTCGGAGAGCGGCATGATCGTCGACCCAGTCACCATGTCGCCAGATGCCAAGGTTTCCGATGCGCTCGAAGTCATGCAGAAGTACAAAATCTCTGGCGTGCCCATCACATTAAAGGACGGAAAGCTGGTCGGCATTCTGACCAATCGCGATCTTCGATTCGAGACCCGCTTCGATATTCCGATTGATCGGGTGATGACCAAGAAGAATCTGATCACCGTCCCCGTCGGAACCACGCTGGAACAAGCCGAAGAGATTTTGCACGAGCACCGTGTCGAAAAACTTCTTGTCGTCGACGAAAAGTACAACCTGAAGGGCTTAATCACGGTTAAAGATATCCAGAAGAAACTGAAATATCCCACAGCAGCCAAAGATAATCAGGGCCGCTTGCGAGTGAGTGCGGCCATCGGCGCCACCGGTGATTTTTTGGAGCGTGCGCAGGAGTTGGCCAAAGCCAAAGTCGACGTGCTGGCCATCGACAGCGCCCACGGACATTCCGCGCTGGTGATGGAAGCGGTGAAGAAGGTCAAGGCGAAGTTGCCGGAGGTCGAACTGATTGCCGGCAACGTTGCGACATTCGACGGTGCCTGCGATTTGGTCCGCGCCGGAGCGGACGGAGTGAAGGTCGGCATCGGTCCAGGCTCCATCTGCACGACGCGCATCGTCACCGGCGTAGGTGTGCCGCAGATTACAGCGATTGCGGAAGCATCACGCGCCACTCGCGACTCTGGAGTTCCCGTAATTGCCGACGGCGGCATTAAATATTCCGGCGATATCAGTAAGGCGCTCGCCGCGGGCGCAAGCGCTGTGATGATCGGCTCGATGTTTGCCGGAACCGATGAAAGCCCCGGCGAATTAATTCTCTATCAGGGCCGCACCTTCAAATCATATCGCGGCATGGGGTCGCTAGGAGCCATGGCGCAGGGTTCGAGCGAGCGCTACTTCCAGAACTCCGATGGAGACGCGTCGACCGCTGCACCATCCCTGGGCGAAGACTCGAACCGGCTGAATAAGTTAGTACCCGAAGGAATTGAAGGACGCGTGCCCTACCGTGGTTCAGTGTCGATGATCGTGCATCAGATGGTCGGCGGATTGAAGTCCGGCATGGGATATTGTGGATGCCAGACCATCGCCGAGATGCAACAGAAAGCACGGTTCGTGCGCATCAGCGCCGCCGGCTTGCGCGAAAGCCACGTGCATGACGTCATGATCACACGCGAAGCTCCGAACTACGCCGCCGAATGACGGACAACATAAAGAGGGACGAGATAAAGACGGACGAGATCAAGATAAAGACAGACGAGAAAAATTTAACTACCGTCTCTCGTCCCAACCTTCTACGCGCCTGGTGGCCAGCAGCTGTCTGGATCGGCATTATCGCGTTTGAATCCACAGATTTCTTCTCGTCCGAGCACACCGGTGGCATGCTCTACGGGTTGTTGACGCACTTGTTCGGCTTAATCGATTTCCACAAATTTAATGTCTTCCACCATTACCTGCGCAAGACCGGACATGTCATAGGGTACGGCATGTTGAGCCTATTGCTGCTCCGCGGTTGGTGGGCGACCTTCGGCCGAACTCGCGCATTATTGTGGCGCACGTCACTGCTCTCCTGGTTGGGAACAGTTTTTGTTGCCTCAATGGACGAATGGCACCAGAGCTATATTCCATCGCGCACCGGAACATGGAAAGATGCTGTGCTCGATAGCGTGGCAGGCTTGGTGTTTCTGTTGGTCGCTTATTTCCGATTGCGACGATCTGCCATTGCCGGCAAGGTCGTCTGAACCGCCTATACCGCGTGCTATGATTTTGCCCTTAACTAAAGCATGACCTCAGGATGACTTCGTCCCAATCGCCGCCGGAAGCCAGGAACCCAGCAGGCGTAAACACCGTGGAGCTTGTCAACGTCCACAAGAGCTACGATGACTTCGTCGCCGTCGATAAACTTTCCTTCCGCATTTTGCCCGGTGAAATATATGGATTACTCGGCCCCAACGGCGCTGGCAAGACCAGCACGCTGCGCATGATGATCGGCATCAGTGTCCCCGATTCGGGGCAAGTTCTTATCCTGGGAGAACCCTTGAGCCGCGCTCACACCAACCGCTTCGGCTATCTGCCCGAAGAGCGCGGGCTGTACAAGAAAATGAAAGTATTGACGCACCTCGTGCTGCTCGCTCAGCTCAAGGGTTTGACCAGCGGCGAGGCTACAAAGCGCGCCCATCATTGGTGCGAGCGTTTCGAACTTACGGCGTGGATGGAGAAGAAAGTCGAAGAGCTTTCGAAAGGTATGCAGCAAAAAGTGCAGTTTATCGGTGCGATCCTGCACGATCCGGAATTGATCGTCATGGATGAGCCTTTCTCCGGGCTCGATCCCGCCAACGCGCTGGCCTTGAAAGACGCTCTGCTCGAATTGGCCAAGAACGGCAAGACCATCCTCCTATCGACTCACCGCATGGATCAAGCGGAGCGTTTGTGCCAGTCGATCTGCCTCATCAATCACGGGCGCGTTGTCCTCGAAGGCGATTTGGGCCAGATCAAGAACAGCTCAGGCTCTTGCAGCGTCCAGATAAAATACGATGGCGATTCCAGCTTTCTGCGCGAGCCGAGGCTCGTCCAATCTTTTAACGACTATGGCAACTACGTGGAAGTGCGCCTCGCGCCCGGCGCCGATACACAGGAACTTCTACGGCTGGCTTGTTCGAAAGCAAGGATAGACAGGTTTGAGGTGATGCAACCCTCGCTGGAAGAAATCTTTATAGATGCCGTGAGCAAGCCCCATGCGTAACACCTGGCTAATTATCAAGCGCGAATACCTGGAGCGCGTGCGCACTCGTTCCTTCATGGTGCTCACTTTGTTATTGCCGGCCATAGTCGCCGGAGTGATGGTGCTGCCGGCAAAGCTCGCCACCATCGGCAAGAAAGTACAGCACATCGTTATCGTAACTTCCTCCCCGCAATCCGGCGAGATCATTCGTCAGGGGCTGCTGTCCGCCGGCGACAGCGATGACGACGAGGCTGCTCCCGAAACGAATGCCCCTAAACAGGCGCGCGACAAGCAGTACATCATTGACGTGAATTCCAATCCCACCGAAGCGGAACGTGCCGCTTTGAGCGAGAAGGTCAACTCGCAGGCCATCGACGGATATCTTTGGCTGAGTGACGATGCGATTGCCTCGGGGGATGTGATGTGGGTGAGCCGCAACCTGCCCGGCTCCAGAGAAAGATCGCGCCTGAGCGAAAAATTAAGCCGGATCATCCAGCAGGAACGGCTCTCGGGGGGCGGCATGACCGTTGATCAAGTGAGCATCATGCTCAAGCCAATAAGGGTTGAAGCAGTCCGAATGGAGCACGGACGGGAAACCCGCGACAGCAGCGGAATGAAATTTATCGAAGTAGTGGTCATGGTCATGTTGCTCTACATGGCCGTCCTTCTCTATGGAATTTCTGTGATGCGGTCGGTGCTGGAGGAAAAGAACTCGCGCGTCATGGAAGTGCTGCTCTCTTCCGCAACCCCAACCGAATTGATGACTGGGAAACTTCTTGGCGTGGGCGCGGTCGGCCTGACGCAGATCGCAGTCTGGGCAGTGATCGCGGGAGTGTTCGCCGTTCCCGCCCTGGCCATGCAGCCCGACCTCGATCAGCTTAAAGTTTCACCCGGAGTGCTGGCAGCCTTCGCTGCCTTCTTCTTTCTAGGGTACTTGTTGTACAGCACGATCTACGCAGCGATCGGAGCCATCGCCACGACCGAGCAGGAAGGCCAGCAACTCCAGTTCTTTGTCGTGACTCCATTGGTCCTCTCAGTGTTCATGCTGAACTCCGTCGTGCAAACACCGGACGCTCCGGTGGTCGCCTGGCTGTCGATGATTCCGTTTTTTGCGCCGGTAGTAATGTATGCGCGAATCGTTATTCAAACGCCGCCAATGTGGCAGATCGCCGTATCCTTGTTCTTGTTGATCGCGACCATTGCCGGAAACATGGTCCTCTGCGCGCGCATCTACCGCGTCGGCATACTCATGTATGGGAAACGCGCCACGCTCCCGGAAATTCTAAAGTGGTTGAAATATGCCAAGACCTAGATGCGCTGCGGAAAGCCCTCCATTTCCGCCCGACCGCACTGTTTCCAGTAGAATAAAGACAAATGTCCGACCGCACTTTTACCCTCGATGAAGCGCAAATGCTCCTGCCAATTCTGGAATCGCTGCTCAAGCAGGCAATTAATGGCAAACGGCTGATTGAAGACGTAGACAACGAATTTCAGGAGACGGCGCACCGGGTTTTTCTCAACGGTGGAACCAGGCTGAATGTGGTCCATCTGGCGCGGCGCAAGGCGGAACGCGAGAAAGCGATTCGCCGCGTCAAAGATGCCCTGGCCGAAATTGATGCAACTGGAGTGCAGGTAAAAGATCTCGACATAGGATTGCTGGATTTCCCCTGCAAGGTCGAAGGCGACGTCCTGCTGCTGTGCTGGAAGCTGGGTGAGTCCACGATCACCCACTGGCATGGAACCAATGAAGGCTTCGCCGCCCGCAAGGCAATCGACGAGCGCATAGCGAACGCCGGCAAGAAGGGGCAAAAGTAGGAAAGAGCTGTCAGCATTCGGCCGTCAGCGCTCAGTCAATCTTCCCTAGGAGTTGTCATCTTTAATAAAACTGTCATCGATAGAGCTGTCATCCTGAGCGGGTGATAAGACATTTGTATCTGATTGTTTTAATTGTAGATAATGTGGCAATTTTTGGCTGTGTAGAAACTGTGCAGGGAAACTGTGCAAATTTCAGCCAATTTCGCTGCTACAAATCCGTTGGGCACGAGGAACTGGCTCGGCCAAGTCGTCCGTGACGAACAGTCGCAGTACGGCAAATAGACGCTCATAAATGGATCTTTGCTGCCACCCTTCAGCGGTTTTCGGAATCGTCGGCGTGGACTGAGACTATTGTCTATAGAAGTGCTTGTGCCCTGCGTTGTAGTAGGCTTGAAGCGTGTTTACTTGGGCATCCAAAATTCCGGGGCCGAAATAACCACGTTTGTGGGTATCTTGGCCAATATAGGGTCCATTCATCAAGGTATCGGTTGCTTTGATGGCGTCGGTGGTGCTATCGGGAACGCCCGCTTCCTCCAATTTCCTGATGAGCGTTGCCCAAGGCACATTCTGAAATTCGGGCAACGATGTTCTGTATTCCGCCGCACCATAAGCGATTCGGTAAACGAGAATACTATTCGCACCCTTGGTCTCGATATCTGTGGAGTTGTCCGCCTCTTTCACCAATCTATCAAGATCGTGTAATCGAGCCGCGTAATCGCTTAAAATCGCTCTTATTTCGCTGTCTGTCGAGGGAGCACTTGGTACGGGTAGCGGTGCAAGAAGAATCTCTTCACTGCCCGTGCGGACGGTTGGTACTCTCCTTGAGTAACCCTGATACCCGTCTGCTCTAACCTCGACCAACATCGTCTGGGTATCTTTCGAGAGTCTTGCAAAGAACACACCCTCAGAGTCTGTTGTCAATCGTTCAGGCACATTTTGGTCTTCAGTTAATCCCACGAGCGCATTTCCGACAGGCTTGCGGGTATTTGCGTCTTTGACTGTTCCGGTGTACGCAATTAGGTCGGGCGTGGGATGACGGGTCGCGAAGTAGCCTATCAAGGCGGCAAGAAGGACGCCTGCCGCGCCAATCAACGCGACTTTAACAGAATTGTCCTTCGTAGGAGGCATCGTTTTCAGCGCCGAACTGTACAAAGTTAGACCGACGCCGCCCTTCACGCTCGGTCAGTCGGGTCGTGTCATGATTGGGGCATCCGGAAAGCGCTTGCGAAAATCTGCATAGAGGCGGTCCACATCGTCTAAGAAGACTTGCAGTGCCCCCTGTTTGCTGAGGTCTTCGATCAGTTCGTCGTTGGCGACGAATCGCAACGTGAACGCCCCAGGCGACTGCTCGACCAAAACGAACATCAGTGCCGCAATCTCGTTCGCGGCATCGCGCTCGACGGTCTCGCCTCGCGCACTGCGAAGATCCTTGCCGCGTTTCATATCAGGGAGATTCTAGCTGAGATTTAGGCTCAGCCTGCTCGTGGCTTCTTCTGGGCCTCTAGGGCTTGCTTGGCTGCGAGTCTTGCCAACCCTAGCACGATACTGGAGTTGCTGAGTACTGCGTCTGGCCAAAGCTTCGCAGCTGCCTTTCGAATCAACTCAAAGTCATCGTCGCTCAATCGGACATTGATCTGAACGGTCCGTTTCCCTGTAGCACTCATACCATCCTTTTTACACTTGCTACAGAGCGTCGCAATGATACAATTGCTACTATTAGTAGCATCCCTACGATGTATTGCTTCGAGCGGGACGCGACGGTGTTGAAGCACCAACCGCGCCCCTAACCAAATTGCCTACAAGGAGGCCACGATGGCTAGTTCTGAAGGTATCCGGCCCTCTTTTCCTGCGCAAGCATCCGCACGTTCCCCCAAGCTGTGTATCTACGAAAGCCTATTCCTGTTGAATCAGGGCATCGATCAGGTCGTCACGATCTTGCGAGGCATGGAGAAACTCTCCTGTGCCGACAAGGAGTCATTGCAACTAGCCCAAGTGGAGATCGAAGAAGTCCGCGCCGACGTGAACGCTGATTTCGTCGAAGAACTGGTCGATCTGGAACGTCTCGACGAAGGTCGTTTCTGGAAGCAGAAACGCGCCCATGAAAAAAAGTGGCGAGACCCGGACGACGTGTATATCGATGTCGAGCAGCGCGAGGAAGAACGCAAGAAGCAGGGATTGCCGCCACGTATCGGCATTGTCCCCTATTCAGCAGTAGCCGACGAAGAAAAACGCATAGAGGCGGAGCAAGAGCAGAACAAACAGCGCCCCAAGAAGCGCCAGCAGCCCACTGAGAACGCCAAGCGAGCAGTTCGCGGGAGGAGGAGCCATGCCTAAGAAAGGCGAGCCCAGCAAACCGAAGGTCGTGTGGGTCGGGAGCACGCCCATTACCCCGATCACCGACAAGGAACGCAGGGAGACTGACAGCCGTATCCAGAAGCGCCGCGAGAAGCTTCGCCAGCGCTATATCGAAGTCCACGGCAGGGTTGTAGACTACATCAGCCATTCCATTGAAGACGGGTCGCTGTTCTTCACCGTCACTTTCAAGGATAAGACGACCTTTTCCCTCCGCTTCGCCTGCGAGATGTTCATCACGGGAGCCGATTTCGGAGACATGCGGACCGGGGACTTGGAGATCATTCGCGAGTACATGAAGCCCATTCGGCGATAGGGCATTTACATCGCAATCTCGTGGCCGATGATGTGGGCCTGATCGTGCCGTGGTTGAGGGACTTCCTGATTCGGACGAACCGGCTCGATCTTCTGTGCCACTAGCTCCTGCTCCTTGCTCCCCGTGGCCGTACGCTGCGACACGTCACGGCTCAGATCGTGCCCGAGTTCGCTTTTGTCGTTGGTATAGATCTGCGCGTCGTATTGACCGCGCGAAACAGACACATATGCAAAACGGTTGTTAACCAGCAGCTCGCTTTTGTTTGTGTCCACATGGATCAAAACTCGGTTCGCGGTCTGTCCCTGGCTGCTGTGGCTAGTGACGGCGTACCCGTGGTCGAGATGCGGATGCTCGCGGATATTGAATCGAACTTCGCGACCGGAATCCATCCGGATTTCGAGATTGCCGGAATGGCTGACTCGTTCGATAGTGCCGAGTTCTCGGTTAGCAACCTGCAGTTCCCTCGACGGGGCCGTGAACTGAACGCGGTCACCCTGTGAGAACTCGCGCTGGACCTCTTGATACACCGCCACCCCCGACAGCCGTCGCGGATCGTAGCTCTGTCGTGCTCCGTTATCGCGCTCGATGGTAATACGGTTTTCGCGGTCGTCCACTCGATCCACTCGCGCGTATTCGCCAGGCTCGATTCCCAGAACCTTACTCCCACGGGCATAGCGCACCAAGTCCCCCTCTCCGTATTGTGCGGCCCACTGCCGATCTGCGCCGGTCAGTTCATTTCGCGAGTCGAGCACTCGAAGTTTGTGTTCCTCTGGATTCACGTCGCCGCGGGCTTGCATTTCACGGTGGATAAGAGTGTTCAGCTCACGTCGCGACTCATTGTCAGGTGAAATGACCAACGTGCCTTGAGGCTCTCGCGCGTACTCACGAGCGATTGCACCTAGCCTTTCTTCCCGGACCACAATCTCATGCACGCGGCCCTGCTGGTCCAGATTCGCTACCGCTCCGTGAACGTCACCGCGCGCAAGTTGTTCGACCGCTTCCTTAAGTTCCGGTTCCTTCTGCCGGATGACCTCATCCAGGCGGGCAGTTTGCATCCCCGCCTCTTGTAGCTGCCGATATGGTCTGCCCGCTTCTACCGCCTCGTGTTGCCGCTTGTCACCTACCAAGAGAACGCGGTCGCCGTCATGCAATCGATGCAGTAGCTGATTCATCTGTTTCGTGCTCGCCAGACTCGATTCGTCCAGAATGTAAAGCCTCTTCTGTCCGCCATTGGGTTGTTCGCCATGGACCAGATGGCCCTGCAAGGTGCCTGATTCGATGTCTGATTCTGCCAATTTCTGCGCGGCGCGCGACGTTGGTGCAAGTCCGAACACCTTGTAGCCTTCATGCTCGGCGGCTTCGCGGATGGCGGCCAACGAAGTGGTTTTGCCAGCACCAGCAACGCCTTCAAGACCGATGATTCTGTCGTGACTGCTCGCGATCTGCTCAACCGCCGCACGTTGGCTGGTGCTCAAGTGTGGATGTTTCTCCTCGATCTGACGCCACGCCTCGGTACTCACCAACGGATTGTCCAGATTCTGTCCTCTTCGCATCTCCGCGACATTGTCGCGCTCATAGCCAATCATTTGTTCCGTGGTGAACGCGCGGGCTGGCGACTTGCTTTCCACTTCAATCAGATCACCCGATTGAACGCGCTTGTCGAAACGCTCTCGTATCTCGGCGAAGCTCGCTTCGCCCATCGAACGTTTCAAAGCATCACGCATCAGTTCGCGTTCGTCTGTCACGGCGTGGCGCTCTAGATTCTTCTCTTGCGCATAGGTCAAGGCGGATTCGAGATGCTTCTGCTTTTGTGGCTGCTCCTGCTCGACCCGGCGTTCAAGCGCCGTACGGACCACATGCTCTGGCTGCTGGCCGAACTGCGCGGCCATGTCGCGGTGCTTTTGCTGCATCTCTGCGTGCGTGACGGCCGGCAGTTTCTCGTCACGCGTCTGATGCGCTGCGATTTGCGCCGCCCCTGCGCCTCTTACACCTTGTTGGTCGAGGTACGCCTGGATTTGCTGACTCCGTGGACTGGAGGCGTCCAGATACTCTCGCGTGTATCCTCTGATCTCCGGCTGGCCACTCTTGCCCCTTTCAATGTCATAGCCCTGGCCTTTTAGCCGCAACGCCAGCTCTGAGCGATAGATCGCCGTTGCATATTGCTGCGAGCGGTACAATTCGCGGGGTTGAAGGGCCCGCGATTCTCCGTTCTGAGTTTCCGTTAGATTGAAGAACACAACATGAGTGTGCAATTGCGGTGCAGCGTACCCGTTCACTGGTCGCGCACTATCGTGCTCGAAACTGGCTGCCACCCACTTGCCCGTTGTTTCTGCCGGATGGTTTCCTCCGATTCGAGCCTGGACATATTTCTCCATTTCGCCAAGCGCTACCTTCACGCTTTCGCGATGGGCTTGGCGTACACGATCGTCTCCGCCCACGAGGGCAGTCAACGACACGCTCTTAGGCGCGGAGAACGTTGCATCCCAGGCTGCGCGGTGTTCCATCGTGCTCACCGTTTCGCCGCGTCCATTAACGTACTCACGCGCGGTTTGGTGGCGCACAAGTTGTTCGCCCGTCAGCGGATGTTGCCCGTGAGCAAGTCTCCCAAAGTGCTCTTCACGCACTTCACCTTGCAGACCCCATTCTGTGGCGAGCTTGCCGTGCCACTCGCCGCGAATGCGGTCTCCCTCGGAGTAGTAGTTCTCCTTGGCGTTCGCAAACTCCTCTTTGTGATAGGTCTGGGCCTGGCCGGCACTCAGCGGTTTCGAGATGGTCAGCATACTTCTGCGCCATCGGGCACTGACTTCTCCAGCACGCGCCAGAGATTTCTTGCTTGCCCGTAAAACAGCCATGATCGTTGTGGGTCGGAGGCTGCTATTACGTCGAGTGCCTCAGCACACCGCTCTACGGCCCAATCGAATACGCGATGCGAGGCTAAGAGCGCCAGGGCGTGCATCCCGCTCTGTGGCGGCATATTTTCGTCCAGCACTTTTCTGTCGCGCAACCTTCGCAATGATGCTGGCCACCCCGGTTCTGCAAAGGGCACCGATGACGGATGCACGATTTGATTGCGGATTTCGATCAGTGCCTCTAGGTCTTGCCTTAGTTCATCTGTTAGCGGATACAGCTTCAGCACGTCTCGCATAGGTTCGACGCCTGCGAGTGTCTGGATGCTGGAGCTGTCTTTCAGCAAGTTCTGATGCTCGATCAGAAACGCCTCTACGCCCGCCATCAAAACCGGCAGACCGGCATAGACCGAGCGCGATGTTTTAATGGGATCGTCCGCAACAGCTTTGGCTGATTCGAGGAACACTAGCTCTACAGCATGGAAGTACATCGTGGAAGCCGTGCCCCAACCGCCTCCCTGACGATTGCGAAGTCGCTCTTCCCGTTGTTTTCGTTCGCTCATTTCACTCCTCACTCGAAGTACGGTTCTTGTCCGGCAGTGATGCCCTCAGAGTTTTCCGACTCGCGCGGTCTGATCTCCTGCGTAGTTAAAGTGCTCGGCTGTGGCGGGCGTTTCCCGATTTCAACCACCCGAGGTGTGATTTCCCTTGGAATGAAACCGGGTTCGGTTCTTACGGGAGCGAGATATGGAAAGCTGAAGGGCACTACCAGATTGTCGACTTTAAGCAATGCGTGCAAGCGCTGTAGTCCACTAATTTCCGATGGGAGCACTAGTGGCTCCGTTCGCCTTTCATTGTGATAGCTCCTGGACTTGGTAAGTTTGAGAGGATGCGTGTTCACCGTCTCCTTAACGCGTTCCATTTCCACTTCGCCAATCGTGTCCGAGATCCACTTCGCTGCGCGAGGCTCACTGGTATGCAAAAATATTTTGGTGGCGGGCTGCGACAGCATGGACTCGGCCTCATGCCCGTATCGCACTTCAAGTTGGCTCCGGCCTTGGAAACCGATCACGACGGGATTCCCGGATTTGCGATTCTCGGTCAGCGCAGTATGCAATTGTGGCAGTCGCTGGAGACTAGCAAGCTCATCAAGCACAAACCACGCGTGACGCAACAAGGGATCTCCCTGGTTCATCAATCGCAGTACCAGAGTGTCCAGCCATAAGCTCATGAGGGGCAACAGCCGCTCGCGGAATCTGGGAGTCGAGGTCAGGAATATCCAGCCACTACGCTGTCTTGCCCACTCTTCAGTTGTCCATCGCTGCTTCGTCTCACTCTCCTTCGGCAAGAGCTTCAAACTGTCAGCAACCATGTTGAGCGCGCCTAACACGCCACCGCGCTGTGGACCAGCGCCGCGATAGATGAATGCTGTCAGTTCAGTGCCTTTCAAGAGGCGATCAAGCTCTTCCTCGTGACTCATCCACCGGACCAACTCCTCTGGCGTCGGTTTCAGCGTGAGCAGGTGTGCGAAGACTTTTCGTGGACCTTCGACGAAGAATGTGTTCTCGTGCGGCTTGTCGGGGAACAACGATGTTGCCAGGGTCAGGGCTTCCGCCTCATGCATCACCTCATCGGACGGCGACCAATAAGGACAACGTGCGTCCAGGGGATTCAGAATCAGATCGCCGCGGGCAGGATTGAAAAATTGCGGTGTGTGTTCCAGGGCGGGATCATACACAATAGCTGTCTCGCCTCGCTCGGCGATTTGCGCCAACACGCGCCGCTGCAAAACGCTCTTTCCGGCGCCCGTGTCTCCCATCATCATCATGTGGCTGCTCTCTAACGAGCGCGGAATCGAGAGCGATTCTCTTTCCTCCGTGGTCAGGAAGCTAATTCCATCACCTCCACTCCGTCGATTGAATTCCTTGACGGTCACCATCTCTGGGCCTTTGAGTCTGCATCCCTCATCCTCGATCTGCCGTCGCCGCCGGTTCCTTGGGATTGGCAGCACCAGCCCCAGGACGAAGATGCCCAGCGCACCAGCCCACGCTGGCCAGATCAGATCACCGGGAGAATGGCCCGCATAAATCAACTCAGCAAGCATCCGATTCATTTGCGCGTTCGTGTAATGCACCGTGTCCACCTTCAGAGCAACCGCTCCCGCCTGTCGCGCCTTCGCCGTGAGCGCAAACGAGGGCCATACCTCCAAGGGGGCGGGCATCACGTCCGCGTCCGTGGCCATGCTGTGTTGCCCTTGTCGGTCCAATTTCGAGAGCACTTGGTAGGTACCACTCGGATTGGGAAAATCCTTGCTGATCGAATATTGAACCCAGTACCACTGCTGCAATGGCGTCCAGACCTGAACGCTTTGGTACGTGAAGATTCCTATCCAAGCGACGAAAGCTAGGACCAAAGCGACAAGAGTCGACAGCACCCAATTTTTAGACGGACCCGGAGATTTCCCTCGACCCAATAACCGATTCACTGTTCACCCTCAGTCCGGGCAATCTTCCGCCGTTCGCGACGCGAACCGACGGGACTAAAGACGTGCTGGGAAAGTTTGGTCATCGTCAGCTCGCTTTGGAAGCTGATGCTTGGTCCAGCCTTTCTCGCGCTTTTTTCAGCTTGTCCGAGTCAGCCCGGTCGATCAGCCGTTGCATCTCCTCGGCGGTCAGTGGTTCGCCCTTCGCTTGCTTGAAAAGTACGTTCAGCAGAATCGCTCGAAGCGCCACCACCTCAGCCATGACCGCCTGAGCTTCGCCCCCGATTCCGTTCAGCTTCTCCGGCTGGCCGTTCGCACTGGCCAGCATCACCTCGCGGCACCATTCCCCCAGGGTCTTCGAGGCCTTCTGAGCTGCCTGCTCCAGCCGGGCGAATTCCTCTTCGCTGACCTTTGTTCCTATGGATTTGGTGCGCAGATTCGGCTTCACCATGAATTCGTCTTTCTAAACGTCACCACGATGCAATCTCTTGCTTTTTCAAATAGTTCGCGTACGGTAACCAAAAGTTAGCCTGCAGCTCCCATTCTGGGGTGACGTGTCACCCTTCAGCCGCTGCGAAGCAGCGTTTTCCAACCTGACCTGGACCCCGATCTGTCTGGAACCCCAGCAGCCCCGACTCAAGCACCTTCGAAAGCCTGAACCCGGCTATCCATGAACCGCCGAAACTCATCTAGAACCCCTGGGGGCGGACCCACCTTATAGTCCTCACTGCCGGGGCTCATCAGCATCCCATCGACGAACACGTTATGGGCATCACCGTCGTCCGGCTCCATGAGCGCAAACAGGATCATTGCCTGGTCCCGTTCAGAAACATATGCCCGCCGATCTCGCCTATCCAGCAGCAGGCAGTGGCAGGTCGGCAGCTCAACTCCCCGTCTCATGATCTGCTCAAGCGGGGGCCGTTCGGTTCCAGAAGGGAACTTCCCATACAGGGTGGGATAACGGCTTTCGGGCAAGTGCGGGGCTACCGCCGGGTGGTGTAGAAACCAAGACCACAGGCTACCGTCCGAAGGCAAATCGTCGCCCCCGTCGCTGTACCCAAATTGAGGGGAACGGGCTGTGTATCCAAACTGTACGAACCGTAGATTTCCCTTGTAACCGAAAGCAGTCTCGAACGAGTCGGGTACCGGAAACGGGAGTGGGATAGCGCCGACAAGCGTTGGCGACATGTCGTCCTCAGGAACCTGCCAGCCCAGTTCTTGGACAGTGCGCCGCGCCTCCTTCACAAGATGCCGATGGACCTTCGAGGCCGCCAACCGGCTCCGATGTATTCCATCCACAGATTTCATTGCGCCATCCTCTGCCGGCAAGGGCGTTGAGTTGTCGATTGCACATCGGCAAAGACTTCTCTGAGCTCATCGGGTTTCCCGGCCCGTATGTAAGCTTCGTAGGCGTCGTTCATCGTGGACAGCGCTTCATCCTCCCTGCCTGCGGATTTCAGCGCGAAGCTGTACAAAAGCCAAAGTTTCGGATCGGATCTATCGGATTCGAGAGCCCGCGCGCAGCATTCAAGCTCCTTCTCGTACATGTCGAGCAGGTGGTAAGCCAACGACATTCCTGTCCACGCTCTGATGTTCTTGCCGTTGTTGTCCGGGTCGAGTTCTAGCGCACGATCGAAAGCTTGTACTGCGGATTGCAGATGTGCCCTATTCGTTTCCTCTGGGTCTTGGGCTCGGTAAAGGGCTACGCGGCGGAGCGCGAAACCGAGATTGAGCCATGCGCCAGTACTCCGAGGACTGGTCCGGTGTTGTAGTAGGACCAGAGCGAGCACCTCGGGAGCAGAAGCTGAAAGGTTTGTGGGAAGAACAGCACCGTCCTCGTACATACTCCCCAAGAACCGCCCGGCGAAATCGGCCATGCTCTGGCTGACCTGGCCCCTGGATTGTGTGTCCGCATGCCAGCGGAGCACTTCCTTGATCTCGCCGGGCATATTCTCGAGAAATTGATTTTCGGCGTCTGTCACGGTCGTCCCGTACTTTCGCAAATCAAGCTGGCGTTCGTTGCTTCTCGATCTGGACCAATTCAGGCTTCGCTCTTTTCCCAGCACCCAAATCAACCTCTTTACCCTTGGCGTAGATGGGATGGCGGCCATGCATCCGATTCCATTCAGCCAAGCTTGCTGTCTCGTGCAAGTGTTCCACAATCTTTCGCCAACGACCCCCGTTGTATGCACAAAAAGTGATTTCTCCTTCTTGGGTTGCCACCGGTGTCTTTGAATCGGACATCGTTGCGAAGTCGTAGTTGTAAAGATCCTGGAAGCTCATCGGGGTAATCATCACCAGTTTCCAAGAATCCGCGTACGAGTAGGCCCGCTCGGACCAACTTGGATCGCTGCCGGCAACTCGATAAAAACAGTCCAGGAGCACTCGGCGAAGCTGGTCAAGTCCAAAATCGGCAGGAGCCATAGTGCGATCAAAGTTGCGTACGGCTGAAATCGCAACCATTGCTTTTGTGATCGCGGGTCCTCTCCCGAGGTCTGTGATGTCCACAATGTCACATAAGAATTGCTGCACATCGAAGAACTTTGCTACGGGGACAATTTCTCGGGTGCGGGAGTTGATGAGTATCGGGGAGAACATTCCTTGATTGGGATGGATATCGCAAAAGAGGCTCCCTAATGCTGCCTCAGGATGAAGCACATCGCACAGATTGGCGAAGACCGCGTAGGAAGAGACGGGAAACCAGTCGCGCATCGGTTCCCATCCGAACGAGGTTTGTGCCTGCAAATCGTAGGCGATTTGTGAAATCGGATACCGCCTCGCGTAACGCTCGTCAGCGGTAATGTCTTCATCCCTGCCGGAGAACATGACCGGTTGAAAGATAATCCCGTGGATCTTCTCGATGTGATCTGCGACAAACCGAATAATGTCGCCAACACCGTCATTGTTCAGTCCGCTCTCCACCGTCACCTGCAACGTGGTTTTCATTCCCGCGGCGGCGATATTGTCGAGGGCACGTCGCTTCATGTCCATGTAGTTGCCGATCCCGCGATGACTGTTCTTCTCCTCGGTAACGCCGTCGAACTGGAGATATACGGCATGGAGTCCAACCATCTTTGCTTTGACCGCAAAATCCTTCTCTTGGGCAAAGCGAATTCCGTTGGTGGCGACATGTAGGCGATGGAAGCCCTTGCTCTTCGCGTGTCGGACTGCGTCCAGGAATATCGGCGAGAGCGTTGCCTCTCCTCCAGAGAACAGAACGTTAATCTCGCGTTGAGGTTTGAAGGACGTTGCCCTTTCAAACAGAGCCGTTACATCCTGCATATCCAATTCGTGGACGTAGCTGGCAGCGTTGGCGTCCATGTAGCAAGGCGAACAGAACATGTTGCAGCGGTTGGTGAGATCGACAATCAAATAGGTGCCACGCCCGGTCTTGATTCTGTTTGCGCCATGATTGTGGACCATTTCGTCGCCGGCACAATTGAAGTCCTTGCCAAACCCGAGGTTCTCCATGCGTTTGAAGAACTCCGGATGATTCGAAAGCACGTCTTCAAACGGGCCATGCTTTTCGCATGCTTTGCGCATGAGGATGCGTCCCGCTTCTTCCACGATCTCTGCCTCGATGATTCCAGGCCTATCCCGGAAGTCAGCGACGCCCGTCTCACCCTTAATCACACTATCGACAGTTTCTCGATTGCACTCGGGGCAGAGTGACAGGGTTCGCCTTGGCACGCCGGTCGCCATTGGAATTCGCTCCCAGCTTCTGGGAAGACGGCCGGGCGCCCAAGACGGCAGCGGCAGTTTGCCGTTCGGCAAGATTGAATTGATGCTACTAGCAGCGGGCCATAGGGTATTCGATATTGATCTTGTGAAATTCACTGGCTGGGCGGACATAGCACAGAACCTCCTCTGGGGCTTTTTTCGAAGGCGGGATCACGACAAATTGCGACAACATGGGGAACCTGCAGAGAAGTGGTTGCTCTATTCTACATTGGAGTCAACCCGCGCTAGAGAAATTTGTTGCTTCGCCACCGTATTTAGCTTCATCCAGGAGCATCATGCCGCTACCTCGGGGCTTTTGCCTTTTTGAGGCTTCACATCCGCCAGAAGCGTGCGAAGTTCGCCCAGAATGTCAGAATGATGCTTATCGAGGTGCTTCTCAACCCGAGAGTTCGAGAGCAAACGCTCAACATAGCCACAGGCTATGGAGAGCGTGAGCATGTCTGTTCCGTAAGACTCCTCCACAGCTTTAAGTTCGCGAATCAATAGGTCGGTTTCCTGCCCAAGCATCGCCTGAGCCGCTCGCGAGGTCGCTTCAATCGTTGGCTTGCGCTTTGAGGGCACTTCCACGAGCATTTCAGGACGCGTCACTTCGAGTAGTGCTTTTGCAAAGCGAACCGTATGGGTACCGGTGGCACGCATGTGTTCAGCGGCTTCGATCTGCCGAATCGGCCTCATTTTTTTAAGGTAAGCAAAGACGGCAGGAGACACATCGCGATTTCGCAAGATTTCAACTGCCTCCTCGCAAATTCCGTCGAGCATGTTTCTACGTTGTCTGATGGCCGAAACGCTAACATTCAACACTTGAGCTAATCGCTCTTCGGTTACACCGTGGGAAAGCGCTTTCTGCATCATGAAGTACTCGGCAACAGGCGGGGCATGGTTCACTTTCTTGTTATATGTGTATGCCTCGTCGTCCATAGCAAAGATTGTGCGTACCTCCGTCACACCGCGCTGCTTGAGAATGTCCAAACGAGCGTGGCCGTCGAGCAACAGGTAATCTCTCGGCCCGCGCGGATACACAACGAGAGGTTCAATGAGGCCAACATGTTCCAGGGAAGCGCTGATTCGCTTGTAGGTTGTGCTCTTTCGAAATTCAAGAGACAACTCCTTCTGGGGAACAATGGTTTCAATCGGAAGGACAACAACTTGCTGGTTGAATGCAGGTTTCACCTTTGAGTTAGCCACGTGTGAGCTCCTTTCTATGTGAGGCGAGCCGCGAGCTGTTCAGGCATATCGACCAGATTCTCGGCTCGCAAAAGCGTAGTGAAGTGTTCGTCCTGCATAAGCCGACGTATAGCGCTGGTGAGTAGCAGCAGCCGTTCCTTGGTGAGGTTTGCTTTCTGAATAAGGTGGCGTTGTTCTCGCATGCGGTCCTTGTATTCGCGTACAAGCGCGTCGCCTGTGAGTTTGCGACGAGTCTGGGCCAGCTTGCCCGCACTTTGCAGCTTCGCAATTCGCTGAGAAATTATGCGCCTGGCACTCTTCAGCTTGTCTCCTCTGAGGTCACCTTTTTCATAAGCCTCAGCCAAGGCCTGTTGCACTTCGTGGTCATTGCCGGTCGCAATCTGGACTGCGACGCTGATCGGCAAACGCCCAGCTTCGACCGCTTGCGCCAGCCCTTCCTCCCCCTTTTCCAACAGATGGATGATGCCGTGAATGTATGTACGATCGAGGCCGAGTTTTTGAGCAATTTCCTCGACCTTATACTTCCGCTCTCGAAGGCTCCGAACTTCCCTAAGTAGGTCGCGATTTGATGGTCCACGCCTGGCAAAATTCTCGACAAGGCTCATCACCATCTGTTCTTCCCGAGGAGCATCGGTCACGACTGCCGGGATTGTAGCTTCACCCAGAGCATGGCAGGCCTCCATTCGTCCTTGCCCGCAGACCAGATCGTACCTCGTGCCATCAGGCTCAAGCTCGCGACGAGATACTGTGATTGGCCGCTTGAGGCCGACCGCAGCAATGCTCGCGACGATCTCTTGAAATCTTCCTTTGCTCCGAGTGCGTGGGTTCGTTACTCGAATTTCAGAAATAGGGATATTTTCAATGTCAGTCTTGTTCACGGTATCTCCTCAATTGGGGTGCGGCGTGCCATGCTCAAAAAGAAATCCAGATTGTCAAAGCGATAGGAATCCAACCTGATGCCGTTTTCTCCAGCGAGTCTGAGCTGGGTGGTCAACGTCTCGATCTTCGGGAAGATGTAATAGTCAAGAATGTTCTCGTTCGTTGGCGTGAGGCGGGCAGCAATCGTGATGTCGGGATCGAGAGTGTTTTCAAGCCTAATGAGCCAGCGATGTCTCCCGGTTAAGGTTTCGCGGCAGCGGGAGATCACGACAGAAGCCGTGAATTCTTGATTAACCTCTACCAGACCATTCTTCCCCTCGCAAAGTTCGGCACCTTGGTTCTTCAACTCCTCCATAATTCGGGAACACTGATCTTTGTGATATTCGCGCATTGCACGGTTGATCTCTATGTATCTGAGGTCTCGCAGCGGCGTGTAGCCGATCATGGCATATGCTCGTGCCAAGCCCCCGAACCGTCGTTGGTAGACCGCACTAGACGGCATGTCCTCCGCTTCATCAATTGTGACGCCTGACACCTCGCCAATTCGGGCGAGAAGACCCCGTAGGCGTTCAAGCAATTGCTCATCCGTCAGGTGTGTGTGCCGGCTCTCGATGATCGCAAGCGCTTGCTTGAACTGTTCAACCGGAACGATGGGAGTAAAAGCGTCATCACACCTGATCCACATTTCGGGTGGGTTGGCCACTCGTTTCCGCTTGAGTTTGAACGATCTGCGGTTATAGACGTTAGCGCCACCGTACTTGGGATTCGTAAGGATCTGGTGTACTGTCCCCCGCGTCCACGGACGCCCTAGATCCGTTACCAGACCGCGTCCATTAAGCCACGCAGCGATTTCCCTCTCTGTTGAAGGCCCTTGCGTGAAACGATCATAGATTTGCCGCACAACCTGAAGTTCGGCTTCCGGCCCTGGAACTAGGATGACGCGATCAGTTTGAATGCTCTTATGGATGCCTCGGGCTAAAATCTCCTTGGGATTTCTGTCCCGATCGACTAATTGCCTGCGCAGCCCGTATCCGGCGGGTCCACCCTGACGGAATCCATGTTCAATTAACCTGCACTGTCCGGCAAACACTTTCACAGAGAGTTCGCGGCTGTATTCACCAGCCATCGTTCGCTTTATGGTCTTCAGCAAAGTCGATGACAGGCTCCCGTCATTCTCGAACTGCTCAGCGCAATAGTGGACGCGAACGTTGGCTCGTTTACAGATGTACTCGTAATAGGCACTTTCATCCACATCCTGGAATCGCCCCCATCGACTCACGTCGTATACCAGGACATCGGTGTAATCGGCGCGTCCGGTCTCGACATCGCGAATCAGGTCGCGCAACCCGTTCCTGCCCTCAATATTCAGACCGCTCCTCGCTTCGTCCGAGTATGTGCGCACTATTTGCATTTTGCGGCCGTCCGCATAACGGCCCATCGCGTCCGTCTGGTTTTCTGTGGAATATTGCTGGTGTTCCGTGGACATCCTGACGTACTGGGCTGCTCGGGCAGGTCCCGCAGTCTTTTCAGAAGCGCTCTCTCTGACGGACCTCATTTCGTCCCTACTTCCGAAAACTCGTTAACAGCTGATTACCTGAGGTTGCGCTCGTGCCGATCTAGATAAATATTTGCGACGTGCAGTTTCCGCCTTTCCGCGTAGCGGCGAATGGCGGATTTCTGCTTGGTTGAATGCGGATGGTTTTCGGCTGAGATACGGACGTATCCTGCCACGCGAACGGGTTCCGTTCTCTTCTTGGGAATGCGTACTCTGTCGGTCCCCATCTCGTGCTACCGATTCTTGCTAGAAGCTGTTTACATCATGTGTGTTGACGGCGTGAACAATGCGTCTTGCTCGAAATGGCTGTTCACTCGGATTCGTTCTCGCATGGCGCTTGCTCGCTGAAGGGAGAGTCTTGCGGATACTTCTCGAACCACTGAGGAGAACCTGCAATGTAATCAGCATCATAAAGAAAACTTCTGTTCGCCCTTGTTAAATTCTTGTGACAGAGGGAAAGCCTTTGCTTGCGGGTTTTTGCCGCAAAGATGTCTCAAACGGGGAAGACTTTTCCACAGAACTTATTTCTGTCACATAGCAGCGAGCGTGTGCCGTATTCTTGAGGGATGGCTGCAACGGAAAGGTAGGTTTCTCTCATCGCCGCTGTCGTAGACGAGCGGCTGAAGAATGAATTAAGCCGCGCAGGTCTCCAAGACCTGCGCGGCGGCGGATTTCTGATTGAGGTAGTCGGCAGCCCGCTGCGCGTGAGCGGCTGCAGTAAAAATAGCGCGATTGTCTTTCTTGAGGACTTCCAGCCACGTCGCGATATAGGCGGCGTTTTCTTCGCACGGCTCCTCGTGAAGTTCGAGATCGGCGCACAGGAAAGCAGATCCCAGTTCAGCAACGAGTTCTTCGCGGCTGTAACCTTCATCGCCCCAGCTCTTGCGGCCGAAGTCACGGTTAAGGCGCTGCGGGTGTTTTGTCCAGTGGGTCAATTCGTGGGCGAGAGTGGCGTAGTAGCTCTCGGCGTCCCGGAACGCTTCGAACGGCGGCATCTGTACATAATCTAGTTCCTGGCCGTAGTAGGCACGATTCCCGCCGTGTTTGATCGTGGCGCCCAGACTGCCGAAATACTTTTCCGCATGGTCTATGCGCGCCACAGGATCGTGCGTCGGAACAGCCTTAGCGTAGTAGATTTCGGGCAACCCTTCGATCTGCTCCACGTTGAAAACCGTGTAGCCCTTCATGTAAGGGATTTCGCGCTCGACATCCTCGCCGGTCTGGTCGTCGTGCTCGGTCCGCGTGATGGCGTTGGCGTAGACCACGAGTGAGCCTTTCTCGCCTTTGCGGACATGGGCGTTGAACTCGCAGGCCTGGCGGTAGGTCATCCAGATCGGCGCGGCGAAGTTCTGACTGAGAGCAGACATCCAGAGGGACAGGACGTTGATTCCAGAGTAGGGCTGGCCGTTAAAACGCAAAGGACGGGTAATCCGGCCGGCGGCATGCTCAGCATTCCATGGACGAGTCCACGGGCGGACGCCTTTTTCCAGATACTCCACGATCTGTGCGGTGATGCGGCTGTATACGTCTTTTCTTTCGGTGGTGTTTTGCATTGTCTTCTTCTCCTTCAAAACAAATTTTTTCTTCGCGAAAACCCGCGACGGTTTTGAAGGCGTTCAGCGGCGCGGACCTGTCAAGGGCGCGGGCAAGTTCCGCGTTCATCGAAGACCCTTGACAGGGAGCACCGCTGGAATAACGCCGGTTTTAAGAAGGCGCGGGTTGAGTGGAGAAAAAATAGGAAAGGAGAGGCGACTTCTGCTAAAAGCTCTGAATCGAGAGAAGCGAGAGATCGCAGGGTTGTCGGTGTTTTATTAATTGACTCGGACCGTGATTTGCTGCCCGCTCCGATAGGGAAATTTAGTTACTCGCAAAAGCTCGTGCCTCGTCTCGGAATTGAGCTTGACATGGAAGGGTTCTTCCTTTAGTGTTCCCACACAGGGAACAACAATTGGTTACACATTTTGGGAACATTGTTTCTGCGCAGGTTGGTGATTCTCGATGCGGTTGGTTGGCCGACAACTCTTGGACGACTTTGCTGCGGAGCACGCGGAAATTCGCGGCCCGCTGAATGCGTGGATCGCGGAGGTAGAAGAGGCGGAATGGCGGGGACCAGCAGATGTAAAAGCCCGATTCCCGAGCGCCAGTTTTCTAGCGGACAACCGGGTGGTGTTCAACATCAAGGGCAACAAATTCAGGATTGAGACGAAAGTGAGTTACGAAGTCACTGTGGTTCTAGCCATACGGATCGGCACCCACGCTGAGTATTCGAAGTGGAAGTGAGGCCTACGATGATCACTGCGATAAATTCGGAGAACGATTACAAGGCCGCGCTCCATCAAATCGAGGAGCTGATTGACCTAAATGTGAAAGTAGGAACGCCAGAGGGCGACCGCCTGAACATCCTCACTCTGCTGGTCCAGGATTATGAGCAGAAGCGAGTCGAATCGCAGACTCCCGACCCAATCGAAGCCCTCCGATTTCGGATGGAGCAAATGGGACTCACAGCGCGAGACTTGGTACCGCTGATCGGGAGCCGTAGCAAGGTCTCTGAGGTGCTCTCTCGAAAGCGCCCTCTAACCTTGTCGATGGTTCGTGCTCTGCACAAAGGGTTAGGAATTCCTGCAAAGTCTCTACTACGAGAGCAGTCGTTGTTTGAGTCAGACGAAGCTGACATTCAGTGGGACAGGTTCCCGCTCCGAGAAATGATCCGTAGAGGTTGGTTGAAATCGCGAGTATCCGATCTATCGCATAATGCGCATGAATTAATGATGCAGTTTCTTGCGCCGCTGGGTCGGGAATGGGCGCCAACCGTTCTATACAAGCATGGGCGTTATGTGAGGTCTGCGCGGCAAATGGACCCCTATGCATTAGCCGCTTGGAATGCTCGCGTTTGCATTCGCTCTTTAGAATCTCCTCCACGGGCAGAGTTTGATCGAGCAGTTTTGACGTTAAGTTTCATGCATGAACTGGCTCATCTAAGTACTCTCAGCGACGGCCCAAGACAGGCGTGCGAATATCTGGGGAATGTTGGCATTTCTGTAATAGTTGAACCTCACTTGCCTGAAACGTTTCTTGACGGCGCTGCGCTGTTAGTCGACGAAACTCGTCCGGCCATTGGTCTGACAATAAGACATGACAGACTAGATAATTTCTGGTTCGTTTTGATGCACGAATTGATTCATGTCGCTCGACATCTAAGCGCCGACTGGGTTGGGTTCTACGATGATCTTGACATTGACGACACGTCTAATCCTCAAGAACGAGAGGCGGATAATTTGGCAGGCGAAGCGTTGATTCCTGAGAATGAGTGGCGTAACAGCCCGGCCAGAAATCTTAGGACTTCGGATGCCGTTGAACATCTTGCACGTCGGCTTCGGATTCATCCGGCCATCGTCGCGGGAAAGATAAGACACCATTACAAGTCTTATAGAGTACTTAATCGTCTAGTAGGACAAGGAGAAGTGCGGCGTCTTTTCCCGGATTTCGGTGACGCCGACCGTTGAGAATGTTTGGCACAAACCATTACGTCCCGATCTTGCGCTGGAAGCAGGCGGAGAGGCTTGCCTTGCATCGGCTTCGTAGCGACGACAAGGCAAGGATGACTCCGGTCATTGAGATCACTCCAAAATCCTTCTTCCCGAAGAAGCGTGTTGAAGCTGCGGAGCATAAGCCAACAACTGAGTCAATGCTTGTGACTGAGCTAGCCCCGGATCCCGGTTCCGTTCTGCGGCGCCACGCCAAGGAGATCCTGCGAGTTTGGGGTAATTCGCCGTTTTTTTTAGAATTGGCTCACCTGGAGGGTGCTGTGCCTGCAATCAATGGGAGCGTCCACCCGCTGACCTACTTGTCTGATCTGGGCCGAGATTATCGGCTGAAGGTAGTGCCCGTAACTGGATTGGTTCGACCAGTTAAGTACCAAACCGCTGTCGCAACCGCGGTCAGAATGGATCGCAATGGACTCTGTTTACGTGTCAGCCCTACGGAACTGCTCGAAGAAAACCTTCCCCGTCGCTTGGAACAATTTCTAGACGGCCTGGGCACGAGTGCTGCAGAATTGGATCTTCTGGTCGACTATGGAGTGTTCGACCCCGACGCACCGAGGATCAGAGAACTACTTCCGAGAGTGCCACAAGTGCGGAAGTTGCGGTCTTTAATCCTCGCGAGGGGAGCATTTCCCAAGGATCTTCAAGACTTTGACCCAGGCACGCACCGGATTGTGCGGTCCGACTGGACAGGTTGGAAGAGCGAATTGCGCGACCGTGGCCGACTACGTTGGCCGTCATTCTCCGATTACACCATTCAATATGGTCGGTACGTCGAGCCGGTCGATAATGCGAATCCCAGTGCGAGCATCAGATACACATTGGACGAAGAATGGCTAATTATGAGAGGCGAAGGCATTTTTAACGAGGACGGTCCCGGAAGGGCGCAGTGGAATGCCAACGCCATCCTGCTCATGGAACGGGACGAGTTCTACGGAGAAGCATTTAGCGATGGCGACACATACATCGCGGAGATGAGCCGCAAGCAAAAGGATCACGGATCACCGATGACTTGGATACGCGCTGGACTTAATCACCACATGAGCTTGGTGTCGCGTCAGATTGGCGCGCTCTGATGCAGCAACGGACTCGGTCGCAAAGCAGTGGCAACTCTGTCTTGCTTGCGAGCAGGTCGCAGAGTTGTCGTCTGGATGCAGTACGATCCGGTTTACCCCAGCCCAAATCCGCAATGAAGACATTTGCCTCAGATCGGCGCAGGAGTTGGGCCACGGCAGTCGGGTCTAACGAGGGATTTGTCTGCGGCAGCTTAAGATCGCGAAAAATAGGTTGCTCACTCCCGGAACGCACGACTCGAATCCCCCACCAATCAGGTACAAGATCCACTGCGTTCTTAACATGCCGTTCTCCAACGACAAGGGTCGCGCGGTTGCAAACACCACCATAGGCTTGCACTTGTTTAGCAAGGCGGCACAGGCTGTCGTGATCGCTTTTGAGTTCGAAGCCATGCAGGACACCATTAACGAGCGCAAGATCAATCCGTGTTCCTCCACGCCGGATACTCAATTCGTCAATGACAACAGTGTCTGGATCTGCACCGTATCTCCGGTGCAAGTCCGTCCTTAAAGCGTTCCGTATCTCGGGATCATGCATGGGGGTTGGTGGAATCGTTAATGATACGGCTACAGGTGTGGGGGTGCAATTGCGATCGATATAGCGGTGAACCAGTGAGCTAACTAGTGGCTCATCGAGTTTAAGCGGGAGCTACGAAACAAGCGTACACGTTGGAGACAAAATTAGGAGCAGTGGTTCGGCATTTCAACACGAACTCAGCATCGCACCGCTGGTCGCGAAGGGGCTACATTTCCTTGTTATGCCTCTCAAGGATCTCCAGCACATCCTTTGGATGGCGTGAAACGTCGGCAGTCCATTGCCCGAATCCGCCCTGCCCATTCACCGCCCTGACCCACTCGGACAGGAACTCCCGCTTCGTTTGTTGCTGCTGGTCATCCTGACCCTTTACTTCCAAAATCAGCGTTTTGCCCTTCGTCAGCCGAACTAGATAATCCGGGCGGAACTTGTGAATGATCCCTTTGAAGGAGTACGTAATTTCAAAACCGATGTGGTCGTTTTTCACCCAAGCCCGCACGTTCTGACTACGATCAAGCTCAAGAGACTCATTGGCTTCCCATCGGCTGTCATACACGCACATGTTGATGTGAGACCGCTGCGTGTGCTCGCAAGGCTTACTACTGTACCAAGGCAGCATGTCTCCGGTTGAGCGAATAGGGCGTTCGGTGTCAAACACGGGTTCCAGCGTCAGCGCGTTCTCGAAACGGATTGCCCCCCAGAGATGCTCCACAATCTTGGTCATGTTGAGCGTCAAAAAGAGGCGTCTTAGCTTGTCGTTGCTATTGAAAATCGGTGGATCAACCACCACCCGGCCGCTGTCGATGTACTTTTCGACCAAGCGAACCAGCTGGGCCAGCAAGTATTCCCGGTTTCCTTTCCAGGTCGGAGCCATCCGGTCATACACTCCGCTTGCGGCTTCGAAGACAATTCTCTGCATTCGGAAGCGCCGCTCCAACTCATCCAGTTGAATTTCCGTCAACTTGGTGAAGTCCGGCTTCCCGTCGATCATCGGGGCCAGTTCCGCAATCCTCGGAGTCTTGTAGGCGTCTAGAACCAGTCGGGTCAACTTCTCTGTCTCCAGGGAAAGTTGCGGCCGGTACTCATGGTCAATCCGAACCACGTTGGGCCAAGTCATCTCATACTGCGCCCGTCGCTCCGGAATCGGCTCAATTCGCGTCTTACCTGCCGTAGGAGGAGGAGGAGGCGCATCCGCGCTGCCCTCGTGCGGCAGAAACGTAAACGGTACTCCAAAGATGTTGACGTATTCCGGCTGAAATAATCCGGTTTCCGGATTCACGTCGTAAGACATCCGGCGCAAGCCGCGCCCCACAACCTGTTCGCATAAGAGCTGCGAGGTAAACGCCCGCAACCCCATAATGTGCGTCACGCTTTTGGCATCCCAGCCCTCGGAGAGCATGCCCACGGAGATTACGTTTTGAATGTGTTCGCCCGGTTGCCCTTCGCGCCCAATTGTATCCACCGTCTTTCGCATCAACTCGGCACGCTGTTTCTTGGTTAGCTTCTTCTTGGGGCCAGCTTCAGCTTCGTCGGCGTCTTCTTCTTCGGATTCTTCTGTCGCAGCGGTCTCAACTCCGACGGGTTCGTCCTGCGCTTCGGCTTCGTCCAAAACCTTCGAGTCGATATGCAGAATCTTCTCCGGGTCGCACAGCTCTTCCAGCAGAATCTTCTTGTGCTCAAACGCGTGCTGTACCCGCGCCGCGGTGTTGGTCAGGTTGGCAACGGTAATCATTACCGGCGTTTCGCTCCTGCCCTCATCGCGCCACTTCTTCACCGTCTCCAGCCAGTCCTTGCCCAAGAAGTAATAGCCCACGCCGACCAGATCCGGCAAAGGAATATGCGGCTCTACTTTGCGGTTCAGGTCAGTCTTCACTTCCGGGTCGGTGTAGATATGGTAGAACTTCGATTTGTATTTGCTCGTCTGTTCCCCGTCGTCCCGCACCACAACCCTGGGCGTCTTCACCAACCCTGCTTCAATCGCATCGTTCAAGCCAAAGTCGCTCACCACCCACGGGAACAAGGTGTCCTCGCCGCTCTTCCTCCCCGTTGGCGCAAACGGCGTAGCCGTCAGGTCATAGCACATCAGAACTCCGCGCGCCCGATGAATCCGGTCCAACCCGCCAACCCACTTGGTCGCTTCCTTCAACTCGTCTTTGGAAAGCCCCGCAATCTTCACCTTCGGAGGCACGCGCCATGCGTGGTGCGCCTCATCATTGATCACCAGAATATTTTCCGCCGAGTGCATCTCACCCAGCACTTCGCGCACGTAAGCTTCGTCGCTTAGCGCTCCTCGTTTGTCCACGCTCCGCCTTTTGTTTATCTGCTCGTCGCTCTCCCAATCCAGCTTGTGCCAGTTGCGTACCAACACTCGGCACGTCTGCCCTTGCCGTAGCTTGTCTTCCAATCCTGGCGGGACAATCTGGAATTCTTGGTAGTAGTTTCCGGCGCTGCCCGGAACCAACACTTCCAGTCTGTTTCTCACGGTCAACCCGGGCGCAATCAACAGAATGTTTTTCGAGAAGCGCTTGTCCTGCGGATAGGTAACTTTGTTCAGCACCTGCCACGCAATCAGCATGGCCATCAGAATCGTCTTGCCCGACCCGGTCGCCATCTTCGAGCAAAGCCGCGTAAACTCGCCACCGTCACCGGGAACTTTTATGCCCACGCGCTCCGACTCCGGAGCCTCCGCCAGCCACATCAGCGTCTCAATCGCCTCAAGCTGGCAGAAAAAGAATCGCTTGCTCTCCCGTTGTTCCGAATCGCGCCAATGCTGGAGCAGCCTCTTGGTAATGCCGCTCGCTCCGGGGTAGTCGTCGGCCCGCCACTTCTCCACGCGGGGACGAATCTTGTTCACCAGCGGCAGCTCAACAAATTCGCCGGGGTCATCGAAAGACTTGGAAGCGTCTGAGGCGCGAATGTATCCTGCCGGACGGCGGTCTCGCTCGCGACTGAATCGCCGCGTCTCGCGGTTGTACTTCCAATGCTCGCTGGGTTTCTCGTAGGGCGAGCAGATGATGAGCTGGTCAATGCTTTCCGAGGAAGGTTGCGTCGCCATTACCTCACCTCAACGACTTTAAGGCTCTCAATTCCCCGGTCGTCAATCACCTTCACCGCGATGCGCTTGTACTCACCCGGTTCAAACGGCAACGACACTGTACCTCGATACGCTTCGATCAAATCAGGGTCGATTTCGGCCTTCAGGTTCTTGGCCAGCCGCGCCCAGCCGCCGTCAGCATCTGCTATGGGAAAGAATACTTGCCGCGGATAGAGACTGCGCCCATCGTAATCCGTATCCAGCAGCCACATCGCAATCTTGGCTGTATCGCCGGAATCGATGGTTCCAGTTCGAGTATTGTAATAATCGAAGCCCTTGACCTCGGCTTCCCACTTGCCCTTGTTGTCGCCCTTGGTAATCGGCCGCAGGTCCACGTCGGGACGCCCCACTAGCCAAAAGCTTTGGTTCGACGCACGCTTCTTTTTCAAGTCTTCGGTAAACAGGTCGGCGTTCATCTGCGCCGTCAAGAACGTCATGCCAGTTTTTTCTCTGGTCATGCCATCAATGTCCTTGGCCGCTTCAGGGTCGAATTCGAATGCGGCAAACACAAGCATGGCTGGCTTCGGGCTTAGCGTTCGCGCTTCTTCCCAGGCCAGTTCGACCTGGCGCTGCTCTAGAAGGCTGTGCTGAGGGCCAAACGAAATCACCACGCGTTCGGGCTTCACACCTTTGGTTTCCGCGTCGGCGTGCAACCACCGTGTTCCAGCTAGCGGCTCGACGCGGGAAAAATCGATGTGCTGGCCGCCTTTTCCGCGGAGGCCCGTTTTCAAAAGCTCGTCCCGCCATTCCGTATGCCGGAGTGTTTGGCCGGATCTCGTGACGGAGGCGTCGAGAAGAGGCGTTGCTGCATGACGAAAATCAGCTAATGATGGCTGAGTCCCTGCCAATATCGATTCCGACGCGCGACCTCCGAGTTCAATATCCTCTAGAGACTTCACCGTGGGGGCTGGAACTGCCTCGACCGTGAAGGGTCCCGTAACTCTCACGCGGTTCTTCTCTGTATAAGGCTGGTCGTAAAGCGTTTCCTGCTCCGCGAAACGAGCGATAGCCGCGTCAATCTGTTCACGCGTCATGCCTTCGCGAATTTCAGGATTGTTAGCTATGGAGCTCAACGACACGTGGGGGACCGTCTTGTAGCGGAACCCACTTCCAACACCCTCTTCCGGGTGCGCAAGCTCGTAGTAATCGAAGTCAGCTGCCATCATTCGTTGCTTGGCCAAGGTGACCGCGACACGCGAGGTGTCGCAGGTCATCCAGCGACGACCCCACCGTTCTGCTACGTAGGCTGTTGTGCCTGACCCGCACGTGGGGTCGAGCACAAGGTCGCCAGGGTCTGTTGTCATGAGCAGGGCTCTCGTAATGACACGGTCCTGTGTCTGGACAACATAGAGTCTGTCTTGTTCGGAACGTACATCAAGCCACGTATTCGTTAGAGGAATGTAGGGAAAATCGGTCCAGTACTGCTTGTAGATTCTTGCAGAACCCGGAACAAGCGTTAGGCGACCAATGGAAGCTAGCCTCTGCATGCCTTGCATGGTCGTTTTCCAGTTTCGTGTCGGCCCGGAGTCGAATTTCACACCTGCATATTCGAAGGAACCCGTCGTGTTCGCCCTAACACCGGGAGACACCGCCGAGTTTGTGCGAAAGAGCTTTCGCAAGTCAATGGCCTTGGGTTCCTGGCGTTCTTCTTCAGTTAGCGTTCGGAACTTGTTTTCACCTAGATCTAGAAACTTGAACTCTCCATAAACTTCGTCTTGCAAAACTTTGGGCATGTTTAGACGGCGATATTTTACCGCCTCCCGATTTCGAGAATACCAAACCAAGAAATCGCAAACTTGAGCAACAAGTTCGCTGGTTAGTCCCGTCGTCTTTTTGAACGCAATTATTCCGCAAAAATTTGCCTTGCCGAACACCTCGTCCATGAGCTCCCGAACGTGATGGAGATTCTCCTCACTGATTTGCACGAAGCAGGATCCAGAATCGTGCAGGAGATCGCGCGCCAATAACAGGCGATCACGGAGATATGTAAGATATGAGTGAATACCAAGCTCCCAAGTATCGCGGAAAGCCCGAACCATCTCGGGCGCTTGTGTTAAGTCTTCGTCCTTCCCGTCTTTCACCTCCCGCTTGTTTATAAATGGCTGAAAGTTCGACCCATATTTGATGCCATATGGCGGATCGATATACACCGTCTGCACCTGGCCGGCCATGCCCTCTTTCTCCAGCAGTGAGTTCATCACGAGCAGCGAATCGCCAGCAATCAAGCGGTTCGACCAGCCATGAGCATGCCGGTAGAAATCAATAGCCTCGCGAAGCGGAGGATTCTCCTCCCGGCGCTCGAAAAGCGACGGCTGCACCGGCAAAGCACTCCCGTTCCGCTTGCGCACGGCGTCAATGATGGTGTGAGGATCGATCCGCTCATGCACGTGCAGCGAGACCGTCGGCACCTCGAACGAGCTGTGCTCCTTCTTGCCCGCCCACACCAGTTGAGGATCAAGATGTGGATCGTAGTCCAATTCCTGGCGGGGTTTCACCGATGGCACGGGGGCGACGTAATCGTATGTTGTGTGCGTGGGTGCAACGGGATCGGTTTCCGGTGTCACCAACCCAACTGGAGGGTTGTTGATTCGCTTCTTGTCGCGGTGTTCATAGCGCTCTATCGGTCGCTTCGGCGGCTTGCCGCCGCTCGTCTTTCCTCGCGGCATCTACTTGTTACCTCTTGGCGTGAACAGTATTTGGGGGAACGCTGAATTCTAAGCTGCAACAGTGCCAAAAGCCAGTGCCGCAACGGTCCGGACAAGCGCCTTGAAATGACAACAGCTAAGATGAGGAACTCATTCGCGTTCAACCGGGTCGTGCTTCTCAGCCATGGGCTGAATCCTATGTGGACCGATTCTGTTTAAGCAAATCGGGGCTTTCTTGGTGTCCGACAGTCAGACCTGAAAAGACCCGGGAAATCAGCGGGAAACGCAGATGGCACTGAAGCGCGAACGGGCCTACAATCTCACGTCATCTTGAGCTTTACGAAAAGCCGAAAATCTCTGCTACACTCGTGCCGACGAAATGCCCTCTAGCGGTCCATCATATTGGGTGCTCACTGGCGACAGAGAGAACTGGCGTCGTGGCATTTCTGATCGCATTTGGGGCGTGGTGCCTCGCCTTCAATCTGCGTGGGACGCTTTACAGCGCGGCGATTTTCTCTTCTTCTACGCCAAGGCACCCGCATCGCGAATCTTTGGAACTGGAATCGTGCGGGACAAGTTCCGCCAGGATCGCCCACTTTGGGTGGATGAAATTCAAGCTGACAAAGTGCTGTATCCTCACCGGTTCACTTTCGATATGGTTTCCTTCATCGACGAAGACCGCTGGGCGAGCGAGGGAGTTCCGCCCGAGCGCGGAGTTCCTTACCGAGCCGGGATGAATCGTATCGCCAACGCTGAAAATATAAAGCTTCTGTTGACCCAAACCGAGCGTCTTCTTGCGAATCACACTCCCACCGCAGAAGAACAACGGCGAACACCATCACTGCACGACCGGGTCAAAGACAAGCTGCGCGAGATCGGTCGTCTGCAGGAATACCTCAGCGAAACGGAGTGCAAGATAAACGGGGAACGTCTCGATGTTGCCTGGAGGCGAGTCGCGGCCAGTGTGCCCCAAAAAGTATTTGAAGTGCAGGTGAGCGGCAATCTCTATTCCGCAGTGGGCAAGCTCAAGAAAGCTCATCTGCTCTGGAACAGCCAACCGTTCCTGGTGCTCCGAAGAGATGAGAAACCAAAGGCGGACGATTTGCTGGCAGGACCGTTCCACGAAATCAAGAAGGCAGTGATCGTCCGTGACATCGAGGCAGTAGATGAGCTATATAAGAGAGTGATTCAAGCTGACGAATCCCGGCAGCAGTTCGGTCTATAGGAATTCCTGGAACTTGTCTTACTGATTTGTATGGCACGAAAGTGGCTAGTAAAACGGCCACAATTGCGATACAACGTTGCTGACTGTGAGGGGGCGCGGTTCGAGAACCGTTGAGCCCCCTTTTTCATTTAGTAGATTAGTCAGGTTTCAAGGGCAAGCCTTCGTTGGGCCCCAAGATTCAGGAGGATTCCATTGGCCAGCGAGCATGACTGCGTAGTTACGGCCGGACATCTCAGACAGGCTCTGTCTCAAGACAAGCGTCCGATCAGTTTCTTCCTGGGTGCCGGTTGCCCAATGTCAATAAGCGTCACGCAAAACGGCAATTCGAAGCCGTTGATTGCCGACGTAGCGGGCATGACCAAGCAGGTCTTTGAGACTCTGTCATCATCCGAACTTAAACAATCGCTACAGACGGTCTTGAAGCACTTCGAAACTGACGGCAAACCGAAGCCCAACATCGAAGAATTCCTGAGCCATATAAGGCTGCTTAGGCAGGTTGCCGGAAAGGATTCGGTGAGGGGCCTCAAGGCCGAAGATCTCAGTAAGCTTGACGATACTTCTTGTAAGTTCATTTCTGACGCAGCTTCCGTGGCTCTCCCAAATGTAAACACTCCTTATCATCACCTTACAGCATGGATAGGTGCGATTAGCAGGATGTACCCTATTCAGATGTTCACTACCAATTATGACTTGCTGGCGGAGCAAGCACTCGAAGAGAATCGGGTACCTTATTTCGATGGATTCCTCGGTAGCAGAGACACATTCTTTGATTTGCAGGCGATGGAACAAGATCAATTGCCAATCAGGTGGGCCCGTCTATGGAAAATACACGGCTCGGTTAACTGGGTGGAAGGTGACGATGGGAAAATCCACCGTCGGAGCTCTTCAAGTTCGAAGCAGCTGATATATCCGTCACATCTCAAGTACGATGAAAGTCGACGAATGCCTTACCTGGCAATGCTCGATAGGCTTAGAGCGTTTTTGAGCCAGCCCGCGGCAATACTGATTGTGTGTGGCTATTCGTTCCGCGATGAGCATCTCAACGAGGTCATGCTTCAGGGACTACAGGGAAACTCTACCGCCTCCATTTTTGCGTTGCTGTATTCGAAACTGAGCAACTACGATAGCGCGACCCAACTAGCAAGTACGCGAAGCAACTTAAACATCCTTGCACGCGACGGCGGTGTGCTTGGAACGCGCGCGGCCAAATGGTCTACGAGCGACAGCAAGCCACCACAGCCAGAAGGCCCAGGAGTAATTTGGACTGCCGATCCGCAGAATCAGTCGACATTCCATTCGGAATTCGTTTTGGGAGATTTTGCAAAGCTTGGCCTATTTTTGCAGGACATCATCGGACGTTCGGACCGGCAACTAAAGTCGCCAGAACCGGCTGCCGCAGGCGGTGCAACGAATGCCAGTTGATCCAACCTATTTGGGGCTGATACAGGACGTGACAGGAAATACGGTCAGTGTCTCTTTGGATGAGAGCACGCTCTCCGGGTTAGCGTTCATCGATGGTCAAGCCTACCGAATCGGACAAGTAGGTAGTTTCGTCCGAATTTCGTTGGGGTATGTGAACCTCTTTGGAGTGGTTTCTCAAGTAGGCGCAGGCGCAGTGCCGGAGCGGCTAGCAGCCCAGGAACCGCACGGATATCGCTGGATGACGGTTCAACTTGTCGGTGAGGGAACCGCCTCCACTGGTTTTCGAAGAGGGATTTCGCAATATCCGACCGTAGGCGATCGCGTGTACGTAGTGACGAATGACGACTTGAGATCGATTTATGGGCGGGAGAATGCTCCTAACTTCGTCAAGGTGGGCCACCTGGCCAGCGCCGAATCCATTCCAGCGCTCATAGACGTGAACAGATTGCTCAGTCGACACAGTGCGGTGGTTGGCGCAACCGGTGCAGGAAAGTCAACGACCGTATCCAGTCTCTTGAGGGCACTGTGCGATCCCGTTCGCTATCAGTCTGCCAGAATCCTAATCGTAGATATACATGGCGAATACGGTACTGCTCTGCGCGATCTTGCGAGTGTCTTTCGCATCAATCCTGCGGTTGATCAAGGGCAAGAGAGTTTGTTCGTACCTTACTGGGCGATGAGTTTCGATGAACTGCTATCCATCACACTGGGTACCCTCGACGATGCAAGCCGTGGCGCGGTCCTGGAAAAAATCTACTCGCTCAAGAAAGAGGCATTGAATCGAACAGCTAGAGAGGGTGTTACGGCAGACACATTGACGGTGGACACTCCTGTACCGTTTAGCATTCATAGGTTGTGGTTTGAATTTCACAAAGCGATGTATGCCACTCATACAGCGCAACAGGCAGCTCAAAGTGCCGTGACGGAAGCATTGGCGGTGGATGCTAACGGCCAACCGATCCAGGCAGGTGATGCATTAAAGGTAATCCCTCCCCAATACCAGCCCATCGCTCAGGGGCGAATATTTCTTAGCGCCGCGAACCTTAATTTTCGTCGCCCTCTCGATTACTTGGCCACGAAGCTGCGTGATCCTCGTTTCAACTTCATGTTTCGCCCTGGGCCTTGGCTTCCCGGACTCCAGGATCCTCCGGGAGCAGACTTGGATCAATTGCTGTCGCAGTGGTTGGGAGGAGAACACCCGATAACGATCCTAGATTTGTCGGGAGTGCCTTCCTCCGTGCTAAATCAAGTCGTGGGAGTTGTACTGCGCATTATCTATGACGCATTATTTTGGGCACGGAGCCTCTCCGAGGGTGGACGGGAACGCCCAATCCTTGTGGTCCTTGAGGAAGCGCACAACTATCTCCGAGACGATCAGTCATCAAACGCTGGGGCCGCTGTTCAACGTATCGTCAAAGAAGGACGAAAGTATGGGATAGCAGCCATGATCGTAAGTCAAAGACCATCAGAAATCGACCCGACGGTTTTGTCCCAATGTGGCACGATGATTGCGATGAGATTGTCTAATGCCTCTGACAGATCACATGTGACGAGTGCAGTGACGGACAACTTGGAAGGCCTTCTGTCGATGCTGCCTGTACTCCGCACTGGCGAGGCGATCGTCGTCGGTGAAGCCGTGCATCTTCCACTCAGAACGCTACTAGCTCCTCCTAGCATGGATCGACGGCCAGACAGTGCAGACCCGGAAGTATTCAATGAATCCGGACCCGGCGGATGGAATCGTACCCGAGAGACTGCAGATTACAAGGATGTGGTGACGGTGTGGCGAAAACAAGATCCCCGATCGCCGAAAACAATTCCTTAAAGGAGAGAGCTTAATCCTTGAAGAGAGAACCTTGCCAATTCAATGACGCTACGAGTGTCGGTTTCGAGAAAAACAGCAAGACCCTCGAAGTAGAATTTCGAAACGGTGCCATTTACCAATTCTTTGCCGTCCCAGAAGATGTTGTTGCTGCTCTCCTTGGAAAGGCTGGACCGGCGGCCTCCCTGCTGCAACTGATTAAAGGCAAGTACCGTTTTTCAAAAGTCTGATTGAAAAGTCTGGAGGAAATCCAACCGTGGAGAGAGTCACAGTATCCTCAACGCAAGCTGCATCCATCGGATATGACCCAGCCAGCTCGACGTTGGAAGTCGAGTTTACAAACGGATCGATATATCAATACTTCGATGTGCCGCAATCGATCTACGATGAACTCATGGCTAGCCCTTCTATTGGAAAAGCCATCAACGCTTTCATTAGACAGAATTACCGATTTGCAAAACAGTAACGATTCAGGAAATTAGACCGAAGGTTCTCCCAGATCGCGCTTCAAAAGGTATATCTGCCCTACCAGTGTATCTTTGAAAGGCCATCATGGAGCCCTTCGAGTTTGTCCCTCACCCGGATCATAACGGACAGCTAGGGCACCTGTTTTATCGGAACCGATTTCAGGACGTTGATAGGACCAGAGGCGATCAGGGCTCAGTGTCGATGATGGAAAAACGTCCAGAACGCGTGCGTTACCGGTTCCGCTCGCGCGCGACTTGCGCACGGCTTGAAACTGGATGACTTGGAACTGTCATGTCCGGTTCTTGTTGCAGGGAGCGGCAGCACAGCGTTTCCTTACCAGACCCCTTCCCCGATACTTAATAAATTGGAGCTGCACGAAGTACAGCCGCCAGCGGCGGCACGTGCAATGGAGATTTGCCGCTAAAAACGCCCCAGCGGGGCAGCGGCAAATCAGAGCAATCTCAGTGAGGAGAATCCGGGCCGGACATTGGGACGATTACCTCCCTGCGCCAGCCTCCGCCAGCGGCTCCGGCAAAAGACGGCTTGGGGAGGTTCAGGTCAGCGCGGCTTGTTGCGCTGACCTCTTTTGGACTGATCGCGGGTCGCTGCCGCTTTTGACGCCTTGGCTTTGGTATCGTCCGGTCGCAGTTGCGGCAGTTCCCATCCCGCCATGCCCTGCAACACGCGGTCGGCGTGCTTGATCGTATTCACATGCCCGTAGTGCTGCTCAATCATATGGACGGAAGTTCCCATCTGCTCGGCGAGGAAATACACGTCCACGCCTTCCTGCAATCGCAGCGTGGCATAGGTATGCCGGAAGCAATACGTCGAACGCGGAACGCCTTGCGCGCCTTCGCGCAAATTCGCCTCGTTCAGAAGGTCGGTAATCAATGAGCTGTAAAGGGTTTTTGCAGGCTTGCCCGTGACGTTGGTAAATACTCTGTCGTTCGGTTCCGTCGCTCTGGAAATAACGCGGATACGCTCCAGATAATCTCCAACGCTCCTGGGAGCCACTAGCTTGCGCGACTTGCCCTTGCCCTGCACGAACAGCACAACGATCTCACGCCCCTCGCGGTCTTTTGCGGGCATGATGTCGCGCCAGCGCAGATTCTTCATCTCCGCTGGCCTCATGCCTGTATTACACGCAATCAGGATCATGTTGTAGGTGATGGTGCGATACCAGACGCTGGAAGGTTTATCCGCCTCAGCAATCCACTTCCTTCCGACAGTGTGGAGTTTGCGGTATTCCTCCAGCGTGAACTCGTCGCGCCGCATGGACTTGAGCTTCGGACGCTCGTCAAAACGCTGGCTGGCGGGAACGTAGCGTTTCTTGATGGCGTAATTCATGACCGCACCGAAGATGGACATCTCAAAGCGGATGGTGGAATCACTGATATAAGGAACCACCCGTTCTTCGGAAGGTTTGACTTCAATCGGTCTCAAAACCCTGATGCCGAGGGTCTGCTGAACCTTGCTGCGGCGCTCGGCTTCCTTATCCGCGAAGGCTTGCGCCATGTCGTCGCTGACTTCCCGAACGCCGTTGCGCTTGTGACGACCCGCGCCGTTCTCCCGCCGCCATGCCGGGTAGCCGCCCCAAAGCTCGTCACCGACAAGGTGGACCTGCGTTGATCCTACATATCTGTCTAAAGCGCCTTCGATGACGGCGCGGACCTTCTTGGGCCGCGCGCCGCTGATTTCTCCGCGCTTCGCACGCGCCTCCTGAGCGAAGCGAAGGACCTCATGCTCCCCAAATTCACCTCCCCGTCCAAAGGTCTTTCCCCCACGAGCTGACAAAGTTTTACAACCCCACAGCTAAGCCTCCGCGCAAGTTCCGAATCCCCCGCCGTTCCCTATATTCGAGAACGCTTCAGCACGCATCAAACGGGTGGGAAGGCGAAAGTATGACCCAAGCCATGCACTATCGGTAATCGAGCAAACACTGGACGTTCTGTTAAAATCACGCTATCTGAGGCGATTGTTTATGTTCACTGGGCGCAAACTGGCGTTGACGCTGGCTTTCACGGTTTTTGTCGCACTGGCCTTCGGGCCCAGCTGCCAGGGATTCTTCGTCTCGCCCACCCTGACATCGATTACGATCAATCCGACCTCACCCTCGGTCCAATTGGGACTCTCTACCACCGTGCAGGCTTATGGCGTCAATACCAACCAGCAGGGCATGAACTTGACTGGAGGCGTGTCCTGGTCAAGTAGTGACGACACGATCGCGACCGTCACCGGTTCGGGAAGCGCCGTTCTGACTGGGGTTAGTATCGGCACAGTCACGCTCACTGCCAGTTCGGAGAGCGTCACCAACACCGCCACTGCGACTGTGTTCATCACCGTTTCGTCAATGGCCATAACACCCACATCCCAATCGGTAACGCCCCTTACCGGAACAACCCCCCAGCCCTATATTGTCAAGGTGAACGGCACCACCGACATAAGCAGCTCGGCGACCCTTACCGCTAGCATGAACGGGACGGCTTCTACGGACGTTACCTGTTCATATGCGCTAACCGGTCCCACAGGCGGCACGGCTGGCATCTACTGCACGGGAGACGGTAGCGAAGCCCCTGGCACCTATCAGCTCGTTGCCACTTACACAGGCACGACCATTACGGCCACGGCCTCGCTGACCATCAATCAATAAATAGCCTGGTGCCCCATTCATCGCGCACTTTGCGATGAGTGTGGGATTCCACCGCGGTGTAAAGTTAGGGATCTTCCTCCAAAGTCGGATTTCCACGTGAAAAAAGTGAACCGTCGACTGATTCCCCACGGACGAAGCGAGACTTTCATCACAAACGACTGTGACCGCCATCACAGACGCCCCAACTCACTCAATGAAACAATGCAACCGTGACCCGGTGCTAGCCGAAGGGAGACGGACCTATGGATCGATCAACTGCCCAGCCAAAAGTCATCTAAGTCATTGAGTCTCAAAGACCTTACCTCTAAGTCATTTGAATCCAAAGATTTTGCGGAAATTTCCCGCTAACCCAATCATTCCAATAAGCCCAGGGGGGAGGGGTACCCCAACAAATTGTTATTGCATTCGGAATCAAGGGAACGAACTAGGAGACGGAAAGCTGTAGTCGGACCGAACCGCCAACGCCAACGAACCGGGAGTCGCGTTATATTGGGTAGCGATCCCCGTGAAACGTTTCCTCCATAGGTTTTTGCCGTCAATTCCAATTTTCTGTCTCGCATTGTTGCTGGCCGGGTTATCAGCGTGCAATCGTGGTGGAAGCCGCACGCAGGAGGCAGCTTACGTTTCCGCCGTTCAGGCCAATCTCCGCGACCACGTGGCAGCAGTATATGAAAAAACCGGAGTCGTGAAAAATGGCGAGCGCGTAGAAGTTCTCGACCACGATCGCCATTTCGTCAAAGTGCGCACCGCAGCCAGTGTAACGGGATGGATCGAGCAGCGGAACCTGGTCGGTCAAGATGTTTTCGATCAGATCCAGAAGTTGACTGCGGATAACCAGAACGATCCCGTGCAGGCACGCGGCGTGACGCGCAACGATACCAATCTCCACGTTGAGCCGGGACGCGATACTGAACATCTCTATCAGATTTCTTCGGGCGAAAAGCTTTCGTTGCTGATGCGAGGCACGGCCGACAAACCCGGCGTCTTTGCACCGTCGCGAGGCAAGACGCAAAATCAAAATAAAGATAAAGGCGGCAAAGACGAAAAAGCCCCCGTTCCGATAATCGAAGATTGGTGGCTGGTGCGCGACTCCAATAACCGTGTGGGCTGGGTGTTGAGCCGCATGATCGATCTCGACGTTCCGCTCGATATCGCGCAATATGCGGAGGGCCAGCGCATCGTCGCCTTCTTCGTGCTCGATCAGGTGCAGGATGGAGATAAAAAAATCCCGCAATATCTGACCGCTTTAACGGAGCCCAAGGATGGCCTGCCCTTCGACTTCAATCAGATTCGCGTATTCACCTGGAACGTAAGACGCCATCGCTATGAGACAGCCTATCGCGAGCGCATGGACGGCGTTCTGCCGGTGACGATTTCGCAGGAAAATTTTGACAAGGAAGGCACGTTGCCCGTGTTCATCATTCGTGTTCAGAATGGCGACGACAGCGGCAAAGTCAGCGAGCGCAAATATAAACTCAACACACCGATCGTGCGTCGAGTGCTAGCGCCGGGAGAAGTGCCGCAGCGAACATCACCAAAGCGTGCGCCACGAAAGCAGCGATAGATAAGTTGTCAGTTGTCATCCTGAGCGAAGCGAAGGACCTCATCGATCTCCGCTCTCGGAGTCTCAGGAGTCATATCAACTATAGAAGTCCGCGATGCTCTCAACCACATATCGAATCTCGCCCTCAGTCAACTCCGGGAACATCGGCAAAGCCAGCACCTCGCGGGCAGCAAGTTCGGAGACAGGCATGTCTCCAGCTTTCAATCCGAGGTAAGAAAAGACCGGCTGCAAATGCAGCGGCAGTGGATAGTAGATTTCGGATCCAATTTTCCGGTCAGCCAGAAACTTGCGAAGTCCGTCCCGACGCTGAGCGCGAATCACATATTGGTGAAATACATGTTTGGCCTGCGGATTCCGCGAGAGTAAACGCACAGGCGCGGAAGGCTCATTCCCTATCCGGTTCGAAGTTAGTCCGGAATCAGCAAATAGCTGGTCATAGCTCGCCGCGTGTTGCCGCCGACTCTGATTCCAGTCCGCGATGTGTTTGAGCTTCACGCGCAGTACCGCAGCTTGAATGGCGTCGATGCGTCCGTTCCAGCCAAACTCGTCATGATAGTAGCGTCGCGGGCTGCCATGATTGCGCAGTCGTCGCATATGCTCCGCCATCTCGGGATGCGTTGTAGTAACGATGCCCGCATCGCCATAGGCGCTAAGGTTTTTGGTCGGATAAAAGCTGAACGCGGCGGTAACGCCGAGCGAACCTGCGCCGCGCCCGTTCCACTCAGCGCCAATCGCCTGAGCAGCGTCTTCGACAATCGCGACTCCGAATTCCGTTGCAATGCGGCCGAAAGCATCCATGTCGGCGCATTGTCCATAAAGATGTACAGGGAGAATCGCGCGAATATCACCAGGTTGGTTCGCATGGAACTGCTTGTCGCGCAGTACACGATCAACGAGCGCCGCATCGAGATTCAGAGTGCCAGGATCAACGTCCACGAAAACCGGCGTTGCACCCGCTCGCACAATCGCGCTGGCCGAGGCAAAGAAGCTGAACGCAGTAGTGACGACCGAATCGCCAGGCTTTACACCGGCAGCAATGAGCGCCAGCCAAAGAGCTTCCGTCCCGGACGCGCAACCGACCGCGTCGGCCGCTCCCGTCAGCGTGGCAATCTCGCGCTCGAGCGCCTCGACCTCCGGACCGAGAATGAAGCTTTGCGAGTCGCACACCCGTGCAATCGCGGTCAGCACTTCTTCGCGGAGGGGATCGTACTGGCGGCGCAAGTCAAGCAGAGGAACGGATTCTGGCACTGCATTTCTAGCCGCTGTTTGCCCCGTGTTCGGCGTTGAGAGATTGGACTTCACTAGGACGAGATTTTAACAGGCGCGGCTGGATGCAACATTAATTGAGCCCGCAATCTACCGGCGTTGCGAAATCTTCGGGAGATCTGGCGCAACGGTGCAACGGACATCTGGTCCGTCCGATGCAGTGACGAAGGCATTCAGATAAAGTAGCCAGTGCGCCAACTCAGCGCGGAGCCGAACCAGATCGAGCTCAGGGAACGAAATGTCAGCACCGTCGAGATTGTGGAGCGCTCGCGTCAGAACCGAACGCGCACCTTTAAGGTTGCCCGCGGACTCGTGATGAAAAGCGACGGCCAACTGAACCATTCCCTGGACATGCCGGCGCGAAGGGCCGTCGAAAGGCAAGGAGCGCCAGACGTCCTCAAGCTCTTCATGGGCGTCAAAGAACCGGGCGCAGTTGAAGAGATCGATACCTCTGTTGAGATCCTGGTAGTTGGGCGGCACGGTCAATAAAGGTCTCAAACTCCATACAATCCTAGACTCCCCTCCCGGCACATGCCAACCTGACAATCTACACGTTTCCATAGATTGTTGGGTGGTAGGCATCCTGAAAAATGTATATCGCTGGAAACCGAAATCTATGTCATTGAAACATATGAGATTAATTCGATTTCATTTTGGAACGCAGATTGCATTTAAGCACAAGTCACCTTGTTGGAACACTGTGCTTGGGGGCTGTGCGCCACCGTCGGCCCTCCCTGAATAATGAAGGTAACTCGAATAACAGTATTTAGATTTCCAGAACTAAACAGGAGAGTCGAAATGGTATCTGCCTTCCGCAGCACTTGGACAAGTTTTCTGCTCGCATTCATGGTTCTAGCCCTTAGCGTTGGAGCATTCGCGCAAGGTGCCGGCCAACTGACCGGTCAGGTCACTGATTCGACCGGTGCCTTGGTTTCGGGTGTGGAGGTCAAGCTGACCAACGCCGCGACGGGCGAAGTGCGTACGACCATTACGACATCGGCAGGCACTTACAATTTTCCGTCACTACCGATTGTAGGGACGTATAGCTTGGAGATAGCTACTAAGGGCTTTAAGTCAGTGAAGGTTCAGAACATCGTCGTTACAGTAGGTCAGATCACCACACGCGATGCCAAGTTGGAAGTAGGCGCTGCTACAGAGCAGGTGACGGTTGAGGCCGGAGCGCAATTGGTGCAGACCGAAGATGCCTCGCTCTCGCAGGATGTAGATCGGCGCGTATGGCAGGACATGCCTCTTGAGAACCGAGACCAGAATTCATTCATCGCTTTGACGGCGGGCGCAGAGCCAGCAGCCAACGCGATGCTTGGCACCGATCGCGGCGCGGCTGTCAATGGCGCCCGTAGCGGCACTGGCAACTTCATGGTGGATGGCTTCAGTAACAACGATCAGGGTCTGGGGGGCGGCGGAAGTTTGGGAACAGCAACTGGCGGAGCCAACACCACTATCTCTCCCGATGCCATTGAAGAATACCGCGTCATCGCCGGCACGCCATCGGCGGAATACGGACAGGCTGGCGGATTCGTGACCGACACCGTGCTCAAGGGCGGAACCAATCAGTGGCACGGTTCTCTTTTTGAGTACAACCGGATTCAGGCACTGGCTGCAAACAGCTGGTTCTCAGATTTTAGCGGCTCGCAAGATCACCTCATACGAAACCAGTTTGGCGGCTCGGTTGGCGGTCCCATCATTAAAGATAGGACATTCTTCTATTTTACGGCCGAGGCCCATCGTCTGCGCATCGGTGCTCCGCTAACGGGAGACACGATTACGCCTGATTTCATTAATTTCGTGCAGAGCGGTGCGTTCGAGAATTTCATTGAAAGCTCGCCGAACGGTATGTGTAACAATCAGTCCTTTCTGGACGGGCTTTACGGTCCGGGTGTTGCTACCGCCGCTCCTTGCACGGGCGCCTTTGCTGCAAACTCAACTACCGGCCCAATCTTCAACAAGATGTATGCTGCTCAACCCATCCCGACATGTGCTGCGGCAGCGGCCAATTGTACGAATCTGACAGCTAATGCTCAAGGGTTGTGGACTGGCGGCGTCGCCAACTCGTTTATTCCCGGGCTAGCTATCCCAGGGCTCACCTACCCTGTGAACGTATACGGTCAGGTTACTGAATCGCAGCCACTAATTCTGAACCAAATGAGATACGCGACCAAGGTTGATCACAAAATCGGGCCCAAGGACCAAATCAGTGCCACTTATTTGTATGATAATGCGGACACAACCGAACCGTTTGCCGGCAACGTAGTGGATTTCGGTCCGACAAGCTACAACCACGGGCGAGCGCAGAATGCGGGCGTAACTTGGTCGCACACCTTCAGCCCGACAATTCTGAATCAGGCGCGCATGTCTTATGTTCGGCATACCGCAAACTTCCCGGGTGACCCCACTGTGACTGGAATGCCGAGCACCCTAACCGCGTTCGATGAGCCCAGTATCGGGTTCGGCAACAACGCCGGCATACCGCAATTTTTCACCGAGAACGAGTTCATCTATAAAGACGACATCTCGGTAACCAAAGGCAAGAATAACTTCAAGGGCGGCGCCGAATATCGGCGTACGCGAAACGGAAGCAGCTTCGATTCCTATAAGAACGGCTACAACATCGATATGGATTCCGAAGATCTGCTTACCGACGCAACCTTCACCAACAACTTTGAGAACTACTTCCTTGGCGGTCCAGTTTTTGGTTCCATGGAAGCGACGTTCGCTTCTCTTAATCCCCAAACTGGTCAGCTGCCGGTGTACTACCGCGGATATCGAGCCAATGAAGTTGCTATGTACATTCAGGATGACTGGAGGGTTCTGCCGCGCCTGACCTTGAATATGGGTCTCCGCTGGGAGTATTTCGGCCCGCCCCATAACTACCAACCTGGCCTCGACGCCAATTTCTACACCGGAATCCCGGTCTTACAGCCGAACCCTTGCACAGGCGCACCAACGTCCTGTGGTGGCGCCATACCGAATCCTTTCTATGCACCCGCCACCAGTACGTATTATGGAGCGTTTGCTACCGGCGGCGTGCAGCAAAGAGATTCCAACATTTGGAACAAAGATCTCCACAACTTCGGTCCGCGCTTCGGGTTTGCCTATGACGTACTAGGGAATGCGAAAGTGGTTCTGCGTGGCGGGTTCGGAATTAACTATGACCGCCTCTACAACAACGTCTTCGAGAACATGCGCTTCAATCCGCCCTTTTTTGCTATCGGCGAGCTGGGCGTTTTTGGCAACGGAACGCCTGTCACCAACGCTATAGCCGCCCCGTTGGTTACTTATCCGTTCACTGGTACTTCGTCATTCTTGAATTACCCCCTAACTCCTTCGATCCGCGCCATAGACCAGAACCTGGAAGCGGCCTATTACGAGCAGGCACACTTGGGCGTCCAGTACCAGCTCGGGAAGGACTTCGTATGGGAGACGAACTATGTAGGCACGTTTGGTCACAGGTTGATCGACATCGAGGGCCGGAACAACTATGACGGCCGCTTCCTGGCGGGCGACGGAATTGCCGAATCCCCAGTCAACGCGAGCCTCGGTAATATCAGCTACCGTACGAACTGCTGCGACTCGAACTATCACGGATTACAAACCACACTGCGCAAGCGCTTCTCGACCGGTTTGGAGTTCAACGCCAACTACACTTACGCAAAGGCCATGGACTCTGTCAGTGACGCCTTCACCACCAAGAACGCCGGTAGCGCCGCTTACCCCACGGACAGCATGGATCCGAAACTCGACTATGGACCGGCGGATTTCAATGTAAAGAGCCGAATCGTGGCGAGCTTTGTTTACGACCTGCCGTTCGCGAAGGGCAATCGCTGGCTCGGTGGCTGGAATATATCGGGAATCGTGACCTGGCAGACCGGCCCGGATTTCTCGGTTATTAACAGCTCAGTAGACAGCAACGCAGACGGCCAATTCAACGACCGTGCGAACTACATCGGACCTGGTAAACTTACCGACAGCATCAATCACCACCAGGAGCCCTGGAGGGGTTATTTGAATAACCCCGGTGGCACCTACTGGGGAATGCTGAATGGTACGACAGTCGCTAATAACCAGGGGATTCCGTGTCCGGCGAGCGTAAACTTGGGACTGTGGTGCCAGGGACAAGCTCTTGGCCAGATGGAACGCAACACGCTCACTGGTCCTGCCTACTTCAATACGGATTTCGGAGTGAAAAAGACCTTCAAAATAAACGAGAGGTCCACGCTGAGATTCGATGCCAACTTCTTTAACCTGTTCAACCACCCGAATTTCGAATCACCGGATAGCAATCTGAACGATACGACTTTCGGACTATCCCAGGCGACATTCTCGAATCTACAATCCGGAGGTCCGCGCGTCACGCAACTCGCGGTACGGTTTGATTTCTAACTGAAGCCGAAGATGACAACAACAGAAAGGCCGGCCGCGAGGCCGGCCTTTTATTGTCTGGTCGTGCAATGTCCGCCTGCAAACAACATCACGTCACTCCGTGCTTCGACGCGGACAAGTGCGCCTAATAGCTCGCGCAATCGTGTGCTAGACTTTTTTCATCTCCTATGCGGGTTTTCCGGCGCTTTGTCATTGTTATTGTCCTAACGCTTAGCGCAAAAGGTGCTAATACTTCCAAAGCGGTGACGGCTCCAACCGTCGGCTCGACGCTACCCAATATCATTCTGATCACCCTCGACACGACTCGGGCCGATCGCATGGGTTTTCTTGGATCGAAGCGCGGACTGACACCAAATCTCGATGTTCTAGCTAAGCAGAGCGTGGTCTTTACCCGAGCGTACGCTCAGGTTCCATTGACGACTCCCTCGCATGCCGTGTTGCTTACGGGGACTTATCCGCAGTTCAACCATCTGGACGGACTGATTCAGCCGCTGCGTGCGGACCTCCCTTATCTGCCCGATTTATTTCATCAGCGGGGCTATCACACGGCGGCGTTTGTCGGGGCAATGGTTCTTGACGCTGCTAGTGATGCGGCTCCGGGCTTTGACCGTGGATTTGACGTCTATGATGCGGACTTTCATAATCCGCAGCCTGGAGAAGACCGCTATCACAGCCTGGAGCGCCGCGCTGAAGATGTTGCCAACCGCGCTATGGGCTGGCTCAGTCAGAATTCGCAGGGTCCGTTTTTTCTTTGGCTGCATTTTTACGATGCTCACGAGCCGTATGATCCGCCGGAGCCATTCAAGACGCACTATGCCTCCGAGCCTTACGACGGCGAGATTGCTTATGCGGATTCAGTTGTGGGCAGTGTGATGGAGGTGCTGCACCGGCACGGGTTATATCAGAACACGGTCATAGCGATTGCCGCGGATCATGGAGAGGCGTTTGGCGAACATGGGGAAAAGTTTCATGGCATGTTTTTGTATGACGAGACGATCCATGTTCCGCTGCTGTTGAAGCTCCCCGGAGAGAAGTTTGCTGGTAAGCGCGTGGAGGCTCGCGTCGCGCTGGCCGACGTGGCGCCTTCGGTACTGGAAGCTGCGAGCGTTCCCGTTCCTGCGGCTATGCAGGGGCAGTCGCTTTTCTCGCTAATGAATGTGGCCGGGTCTTCTGCCAGACCTTCTGCTGGGGAGCAGAGCGCTGGCGGAGAGAAAGGGACGCCGGAGCGCGCCATTTATTCCGAGACCAACTACGCCCATCGTATCTATGGTTGGAGCGAGCTTCATTCCTGGCGGAAGGAAAAATATCTTTATGTGCAGGCGCCGAAGAGAGAGCTGTATGACCAGGTTTCTGATCCGGAGGCTCTCAAGAACCTGGCTTCGGCCGATAGGGCGATTGTCGATACGTTAGATGGCCAACTCTCTGAGTTCAAGAAAAAGACCAGCAGCGTGGCTATCGGGCCAGCGAAGCTGAATCCAGAGGCTGAGGAGAAGTTACGGGCGCTCGGGTATCTGAGTTCTGATAGTGGAAACTCGAACAATGCCGAAAAAGTGCTGATTGATCCAAAAGACAAGATCGATTTCGCGAACAAGATCCATGAGTATATGTTTGGACTGGAATTAGATCACTACGATGAGGCATTCGCGGGCCTGCAGGCGTTAGTGCGGCAGTATCCTGCGGATGCGGGCACGGCCTATCTTGAATTCGGAAAGAGTTTGGTTCACATCGGAAAATATCAGGATGCCGTGCCGATTTTGCGCAGCGCGATCGAGAAACTGCCGGACTCTTCAACGGCGCATTTCCAACTCGGAGTGGCGCTCGCTAAGACCGGCCAGTGGGAGTCAGCACTTACGGAAATTCAAGCAGCGGTGGATCACAATCCGACTTCTGCCCAGATGCACTACTACCTTGCGGCTGTGGATAACCGCTTGAAGCGCTTGCCGGAAGCGACCGTAGAATATGAGATGGCCCTGAAGCTTGATCCCGATCACTTTCAGGCTAATCTGCGATATGGTCGCATGCTTTTTCTTGAGGGACATGCAGACGCCGCTCTGGCGAAACTGGCTCACGCGGTCAAAGTGAATCCTGACTCGGCGGAGGCGCACGCATTTCTGGCAGATGCATACCAGCAACTTGGACAAGTGGAGAATGCGAACCGCGAACGAGCAGCGGCTGAGCAGCTCAAAAGTCAGCCGCCTGAATAAATTTCGCGCTTAAATTGTATTTCGGCGTTTGCCCTGCATTTATTTCAGCCCGCCGTTATCTCTGCCCACTTTTGATTCGTTCGCGCTTTGCCTCTTCGGTCCTTCCTGTGTGTTCGTAGGCTTCGGCCAGGGCGACGTGAGCGGGAGCGAAGTTGGGCAAGCGTCCAGTGGCGATTTCGAGGTGCACGATGGCGGTTTTGAAATCGCCAGTTTTTAGCAATGTTGCTCCAATGTCGTAATGCGCCCAGGCGGAGTCGGGCTGGAGTTCGATGGCTCTGTGGAGATGCTTCTCCGCTTCGGCGTATTGCGCCTTTCGCGCCAATGCCACTCCGAGTGTGTATTGCGCCAGGTAGAGGTTGGGATCGGCGGCAACTATGGGATTGAGCGCGGCGATTGCGAGGTCTGGCTTGGACTGATCGTGCGTCGCTGCGGCGACGACTTTGTTGGCAATCGATATTTTGTCTTTAGGATCGGTTCCTGAAACGGCGGTGGCTGAGGTTGCTGATTTTTGCAGGCCTATATATCCGAGCGATGCCAGTTTCTGCATCTCGGACGAACTTAAATCCGCAGACGATTTGCTGGCCTCGCCGTTAAAGTGGCGATCGAAGTTATCGAGCTGCGCGGCTAGCGTGTCGAGCGTGGCCTTCGAGCTCTGGGCCAGATTGTGAGCCGCAGTCGGGTCGGCGGTCAGGTCATAGAGTTCAGGCTTGGGGGCTCGGATGTAGAGATACTTGCTGGCGCGCCACGATTCCAGCGAGCTCCAGCCGAATCCCCGCTGGGGCAGATCGCTGCGCGCATATACGGGCTGATCTCCGTCACCGCCGGCCTTCGCGGCTCGTAAAAGTGACTGTCCCAAAAATTGCGAGGGAACCGGGATGGCGGCGATCTCGAGCAGAGTTGGAGCTATGTCTACGAGCCTTACTTTTGCCGCTACTCGTACGGGTGTGGGCTTAGCTTCCGGCAATTTTATGAGCAGCGGGACATGCGTGGTCTCGTCGTAGAGAAAAATACCGTGTCCTTCTTCGCCATGAGCGCCCAGGCCTTCACCGTAGTCGGCGACTACGATCACAACGGTATTTCCGTAAATCTTTTGCTGTTGCAGCGCGCTGATTACTTTGCCGACGGCGGCATCGGCTGCGGCGATCGTGGAATTATAGGACGCAGCGGGCGCGCGCGTGTCGCTGATATTTACCCAGAGAAAAAACTGGCTCGTCGCTCCTGCTTTCGCATTGCGGTTGAGCCAGTCGACGGCGCGATCGGCGACCTCGCTTCCGCGGCGCTCGGTTATGGGCGACTCATTATTATTATTGCCGCCCGTGATGACGGGCCGGAAGCCCGCGTCGTAGGTCTGGAATCCGCGGTCAAAGCCCTGAGCCAGCCCGTTCTGCGGATCCAGGTCAATGGAGCCGACGAAGGCGGCGGTGCGATAGGACTGAGCTTTGAGCAGATCCGGCAGATAAGGCAGCAACGATGGGAGCGTGCCGCCGATCGCGCTCATGCCGGTGGCCTGCGGGTAGGCTCCGGAAAGAATGGTTGCGTGGGAGACCACGCTGACAGGCGCCTGCGCATAGGCATGGTCGAAGATGATGCTTTCGGCGGCCAGACTATCTATATAAGGTGTCTTGGCGGCATTCTTGGCGCCCATGAATCCTATGCGGTCGGCGCGGATGGAATCGAGGGTGATCAGCACCACGTTGGGTTTTGGGGCGGCGATGGCGAAAGAAAAACAAAGCAGGATCACGCTTATATTGGCCAGGACTTTCCGTATCAGGGCTCTTCCGATCATGACAGTCAGTGTAATGGCTGCATGGGCCTTGCTCAAAATCAGCGAGATCAGGAGCCGGGGGGCGGTTTCGGGTCTTGGCTCCGGCGCCAAAACCCGAGTCTTGAGCGGCCGTGGAACTCCGCGTACAATCGATGTGCCTGCTACTCGGGATCTCCTCTAAGTGGTCATGACCACCGCCCTTCGTTAGCTAAGGCGACAGCCAGGACCAATTGTTTCAGTGACCTTAGCATTCAGAAAACGTCTTCGCTTAGTGTGCCTGCTGGCTGTGTGCGCCGCGGGCGTGAGCCTGTCTGTGTCTTGCCAGCGCGCGCGGGGTGGAACGGATTTGTCCAAGAAAGTGATCATTCTTGGAATTGACGGCCTCGATCCAGACCTGCTCACAAAGTTCATGGCTGAGGGCAAGATGCCAAATTTTGCCAAGCTGGCTGACCAAGGATCGTTTCGCCGCCTGACGACGAGTATTCCGCCGCAAAGTCCGGTGGCGTGGTCCAATGTCATCACCGGGATGAACGCGGGTGGGCATGGAATCTTTGATTTCATCCATCGCGATCCGAAGACGTTTGAGTTGTATTTTTCGACATCGAAGGTGGAAGGCCCTAAGCATAGCCTTCATGTGGGTAGCTGGGTAATTCCGCTGGGCAGCGGGTCAGCAGAGCAGTTGCGGCATGGCAAGGCTTTCTGGGAGATTCTCGACGAACAGAACATTCCCAATTTTGTTTACCACATGCCGGCCAATTTTCCCCCGATTGCAGCGAAGGGCAAGACGCTCTCTGGCATGGGAACGCCCGACCTGCGCGGCACCTACGGCACGTTCACTTTTTATACCGATGATCCTACGGCCGCGATCGGAGCGGTGGAGGGTGGCGAAGTGGTGCAGGTCGAGGTGAAGAATAACCGCGTCGCCAGCAATATCATCGGGCCAGACAATACGTTCCGCAAGAATTCTCCGCCAGCTACGGAGCCGTTCACGCTTGATGTCGATCCGCTGGAACCGGTGGCGCGTGTCAGTTTTCAGGATCAGCAGTTTGTTTTGAAAGAAGGCGAATGGAGCGGATGGGTTCCGGTGGAATTCCAACTCATGCCGTTCATCGGCAATGTGAAGGGGATTTGCCGCTTCTATCTTAAGCAGACGCATCCACGTTTTCAGCTTTACGTTTCGCCAATCAATATCGATCCGAAGAACCCTGCGTTGCCAATCTCCACACCGGCGAGTTATTCGAGCGATCTGGCGAAGCAGATTGGCGAATATCACACGCAAGGAATTGCCGAAGATACCAAAGCGATTATGGCTGGAGTGCTCGACGATAAAGAGTATCTGGAGCAGTCGCATACGGTGCTGGCGGAACATCGGCGCGCGTTCGATACGGAATTCCCGAAATTTAAAGACGGGCTGTTTTTCTTTTATTTTTCGAGCCTCGATCTGAATGCGCATGTGATGTGGCGGCTGACCGATCCGCAGAGTCCGGTGTATGACGCGGCGCTGGCTGCTCAATACGGAACGGCGATCGAGGAATTCTACGAGCAGATTGATCAGGTGCTCGGCGAAGTGATGCCGAAGGTCGATGAGAACACGACGCTGCTCGTGCTATCCGATCATGGATTTGCTCCCTACCGGCATTCGTTCAATCTGAATACCTGGTTGTTGAACAATGGCTACATCGCGCGCAAAGAGGGCCTTAGCGGGGATGTAAGCATTCCCTTCAGCGACGTGGATTGGAGCCGTACCCGAGCCTATGGAGTGGGGCTGAACGGACTCTATTTGAATATCCGCGGACGCGAACGTGATGGTATTGTCGAGCCGGGCGCGCAGGCTGACGCGCTGTTGCAGGAGCTCCGGCAGAAATTGTTAGACGTGCGCGATCCGAAAGATGGTTCACAGGTGATTACGCGGATTGATTTTGCGAACGAGGCTTATCAAGGGCCATATGCTCGCTCTGGTCCGGACGCGCTGGTTGGCTACAATCGCGGGTATCGCGCGGGATGGACAACGATTACGGGCGGCTTTCCGCCAGACGTACTTGAGGACAACACGAATGCGTGGAGCGGCGATCATTGCATGGACTTCACGAAGGTCCCAGGAGTTCTCTTGAGCAATCGCAAGATCGCGGCGGACGCTCCTGCGCTGACGGATATTGCGCCTACAATTTTGTCGGAATTCGGGGTCGCAAAAACGAAGGATATGATGGGGCATTCGGTATTTCAGGCGCGCTAGGCGCGGCGATTACAACGGGAGAAAATATGTTTGGCTCACACAAAGTGAAGATCGAAGGCGAACTGCTGGAGAAGGTAAAGCAGTGTTCGGACGCGGCTGGATACGAATCGATTGATGAATTCGTGATCCACATGCTGGAGAAGGAAACCAAGAAGATCATCCCTGACGAAAGCAGCGCTTCGAAAGAAGAGATCCAGAAACGGCTGCGCGGGTTGGGGTACATCGAGTAGCTTGATTGATTTCTCCAATTCGATGGCTGGGCAGCGATTGGCTGCATGTGAAGCGGCGATCTGGGCTTCCGGCATGTCGTGGCTGACCAGTCCCCTGGCGATTGTGATTTTCGTGTCGCTGGTCATCGGGCTGGTGATGGTGGTGCTGTTCGGATACACCTCCGATCAAAAGGCTATTGGCATTGCGAAAGATCAGTTGAAGGCTCATCTGCTGGCGGTGCGTTTGTATCGCGATCAGATCCCGGTGGTGATGGGATCGTACGGCAAGATATTGCGTGGCACTGGGCGCTATCTAAAGCTGGCGTTCATGCCGCTTTTATATGTCATTATTCCGATTACTTTGCTGATGGTGCAGATTGATCGCTATCTGGGGCAGACTCCGATTCCTGTGAACGCGCCGTTTTTGCTGACCGCGCAGCTTAGCAAACAGACTGGTAGCGATCCTGCGAATGATGTGGCGCTCGAATTGCCGCCTGAGATTACGATGACTGCTCCTGCCGTGCATGTTTCTTCGGAGAATCAGATTGTGTGGCGCCTCGCCGGTTCGCAAGCTGGGAAATACAATGTGAAGATTGCGGCTGGTGGACAAAGCGTCACTAAGTCCGTTTGCGTGGGCAGTGACTTGCCGCGAATTTCGACGATCCGTTTGCGTGGACAATTCTGGGAGCGAATGTTCTCGTCGGCGGAGCCGGCGCTGCCGGAGAATAGTCCTATTGAATCCATTTCAATTAATTACCCGGATCGCGATATTGATATTGCGGGTTATGGTATGAACTGGATTTGGCTGTTCTTCATCTTGTCGATGGTGGCGGGATTTATTTTCAAGGAACTTTTGGGGATTCAGATATGAAGAGACAATTATGAGCAGACTATGTGGAGCGGACACTCTTGTCCGCTTGCTTGGATCAAGTACAAGGCGTCGATTGTGCGCTCCTTTCGCGGACAAGAATGTCCGCGCCACCCGGGTCTTGCTGATTGCCGTTGTTCTGTTTCCTGCTCTTGCTCACGCCTATGCCGGGCCGGGCGCGGGATTTGCGGTGCTGTCATCATTTTGGGCGATCTTTGTTGCGTTTCTTTATTCGTTCTATGCTCTGATGACCTGGCCATTTCGACAGTTATTTCGCTTTCTGCGGCGGCGGAATGCCTATGGAAAAGCTACTTTTGAGCGCGCAGTGATTTTAGGTTTTGATGGGATGGATCCTGAGCTGGCGGATCGCTTCATGAAAGAAGGCCGGCTTCCGAATCTGTCAAAGCTGCGCGACAAGGGAACTTTCAGCAAACTGCGCACGACTTTTCCGGCGATTTCGCCGGTGGCCTGGTCGACATTTATGACGGGAGTGAATCCGGGCAAGCACAACATCTACGATTTTCTGGCGTGCGATCGAAATAGCTATTTGCCGTATCTTTCGTCGGCTGAAATCAAGGGTCCGAAGCGGCATATCAAGATTGGCAAATATTCGATTCCGTTTGGGAAGACGGAAATCAAGGCGATGCGCAAAGGCACGCCCTTCTGGCATTGGCTGGGGAATGCCGGAATCTTCAGTTCTGTGATTCGCGTTCCGGTCACGTTTCCGCCGGAGAAATTTCAGGGCGTGTTGCTCTCAGGAATGTGCGTTCCCGATTTGAAGGGTAGTCAGGGGACGTTTTGCCTGTGTACGACGCGCATGACGAGTGACAAGTTTCGCGAAGGCGGAGTGCGCGTGCCGATCGAGCGTAAGAACGGTGTATGCCGATCTTATGTTCCGGGACCGGACAATCCGGTGAAAGAGGGTGCCGGCGAAGTGCGGATGGAATATGAGATCAGACCGGATACGGGAGCGAAATCCGCGCGCTTTGTGGTGGGATCGGAGAAATTCACTTTGCAGGTCGGAGAATATTCCGAGTGGATCACGGCAGAATTCAAGGCGGGGATGGGGATGACGGCGCATGGTATTTGCCGCTTCTATCTGAAGGAAGTTTCGCCGGAGGTTGAAGTTTATGTCACGCCGGTGAATATCGATCCGGGGCATCCTGACCTGCCGATCTCGCACCCGGTTACTTATTCGATTTACCTGGCCAAGCTTTTTGGTCCGTATGCGACTTTGGGACTGGCGGAAGATACGTGGGCGCTCAACGAGCATGTGCTCGATGACGATGCGTTCCTGGCGCAGGCTTATGGCAATCACGAAGATCGCGAGCGAATGCTGTTTGATGCGCTCGACAAGACTAAACAAGGCTTATGCACGTGCGTCTTCGATACTACGGATCGAATTCAGCACATGTTCTGGCGCTATCTGGACGAGGATCATCCGGCGGCGCGTGATGTGCCGCACAGCGAACATCCGCAGGTGATTCAGGATTTATATCAGCGCATGGATCGCCTCATCGGGCGGGTGATGGAAAAGATCGATGACGATACGCTGCTGATGGTGATCTCCGATCATGGCTTCAAGTCGTTTGCGCGCTGTATGAATTTGAATGCGTGGCTGCATCAGAATGGATATCTTGCGCTGAAAGATGGCAAGACCGAGAGCGGCGACTGGTTCGAAGATGTCGATTGGTCGAAAACCCGCGCTTACACCATGGGGCTCAACGGGCTGTATCTGAATATCAAGGGGCGCGAGAAGCAGGGAATTGTCGATCCTTCGGAAGCTGAGTCGTTGAAGGCTGAGCTGCAAAAGGGGCTGAATGGGCTGGTGGATCCGAGTTCGGGCACGGTTGGGATCACGGGCGTTTTTATTGCCGACAATGTTTATCGCGGGCCCTATTCCGAGAATTCTCCCGATCTGATTGTCGGCTATGGCGCGGGTTATCGGGCGTCGTGGGATTCAGTGATGGGCAAAGTTACCTCGCAGATCTTCGAAGACAATACGAAAGCCTGGAGCGGCGACCACTGCATCGATCCTCGGCTGGTTCCGGGAGTCTTGTTCTCCAGCCACAAGTTCATCGAAGACAAGCCGGCGATTGTGGATGTGGCGCCTACGATTCTGAAACTGTTTGGGCTGGCGTTGCCTTCGCATTTTGATGGGAAGGCCTGGACTTTGGCGGCTAAAGCTCATTGAATCCGCGATAGAATCGTCAAGGCAGTGGATACCCTCTACGAATACGCATTGGATTGGTCGGCGGGAAGCAAGCGCCATCACATCGACGGTGAACGAACTTTCGTCGAGGGCTATATTCGGCTGGATGAGTTTGACCTGCTTTTCGGAGGCAAGATGCTCTTGACCGATCCGAGCGGCAAGTCCGAGTTCGTTGGCGTTTGGGGACGTTAAGCCATCAGCCATTTCAAGAAAGTTCTCAGGCAAAGAGGTGCTGAATTCGTCGTTCACCGAGCAAATGCCCACGATAGAGTTCCAAGAATCCGCACGCAGCATTACGGTAAACGAGCAACTCAGCGTTGAAGTCTTGTTTGGACGGGCGAGGGCGCCCGTCTCTCCACTTTCTACTTAGGTCTTCTTCGGTCTTAGATTGGTTGCTAGCCACATTGTGGACGCTAGCATTCCGCACCATCCCAGGAAGCTTACGACTGCGGCGATTCTGGTGTCGTAGGGCAGGATGTTTAGATTCGTGAAAATCGTGTTCCAATCGTGCTTGGCGAATTCGGGATCTCCCGTAGTTACCAGCGGCAGGACCATGGCTCGGGCGTCGGCCATGTAGGTCGCGGTATGCAGCCAGTTTTCAAAGAAGAAAAATGTGCAGAACACAAAGCCTGCTAACTGGCGCTCATGGAAGAAATAGGTTGCGAGTAAGAATGGAACGAGCCATTGCAGGATGGTTCCTCCCCAGAGGCCGAGGGTGGGACCGAACCAGCCGAAGAGCAGGTGTCCGCCTTCGTGGACTACGAGGTTGGCGGAGTCGATCCATAAAAAGCCGCCGTGCATGCGGAAGGCGTAGAGCAGGAAGAGAACGTAGAAGACGAGCCACGCCATCACGGCCCAGCGCGAGATAGGACGCCAGTCTTCGCGAGCGCCCGACCATTCCACGATTGAGTCCAGAAGTTCCGTCATGCTGAACTCAATTGTAGGCAGCGGCGTATGCTGGTGCGAGATTACGGTGGTGCCGAGATTGCGGTGGTGTGAGCGGCGACGATCGGCCTATTTTTTCTCGGAGCCTTGAGCTGTGTTGGCAGCTTCTTCCTTCACGTAGGCGGGCGATAGAGTGCCTTTCTGCTTCGCGATTTCGAGCAGCGTGGGATAGAACTGCACGAATGTCGTATCGACGGCAGCGTGCTCTTGATGGCAGGAGTAACAGACAGCTTCTTTCGGAACCGACTTCGTCGGCGTCGCCTCGTCAAGCGGGAAGAATGCCCATCCGCCTGGTAGGCGCGCATCCTTGACGTGAACGGAGCGTGCCATTACGTCGCTGGTCTGGAAGTGTCCCGCCTTATTGATGGAACCTTTGTTGGCGGCGATGCGGACCTCGAGCACAAGCATGGTTTTGTCGGGCCAGGTGCCGGTCGCTGCGAAGACCTTGTACGCTTCGGGATTGACGAAGACGTTATCGAACATGGAATGCCCGGGCATGGCGGCGAGATCCGGGTTATAGTCCATGTCCAGTCCGGTGGTGAGGTAGATCCACTCACGATAGTTTGCGGGGAACACGATTCTGCCGTCGGCCGTATAGACAGGTGCCGTAGAGTTGTTGGGGGCTGGCTTAACGGCGTCCTGGGCCAGCAATAAGGCGGATAGAGAAAGCAGAGCGCAATATCGGATCATGAATCCTCTCTAAAGAGACAGCCGTAGTGTGTGGCTGTTGGTTCTAGACGCCCCGGACGAGAATTGGTTAGCTGGGCGCGACGGCTGCTTGCTGAACATTACTTTCTCAACACCATTTCCCAAACATCATTCGCGAACACTATTTGCCAAACATAGGATAGTGGCTTGAGGCTCCCATGAGAAACAGGAGTGGGAACGACAAGAAAAAGCTGGCGCGGGACGTCAGGAAAGTCTGCCTCGCCAGGTACTTTGCTTTCTCGGGAATTGCGGTACCATTGGCGGCGTTGTCGGCGGTCCACTTGATGATCTTCTTCTGGGCGCGCCAGATTACTCCCCAGACGTTGAGCATCATCATCCAGCCGATGCCGCCGCCGATGCCGATGGCGAGCAGTTGATTGCTCTCCCATCCTTGATCATTGAAGTGCAGAAATAGCCATGACGCCGCGAGCACGATAACGGTGTAGATCACAGCTAACACTGGCCCTCTGTTGAGTGGGCCTCTGCCGGGGATGAGGCAGGCGTACATGAGCGCCCAGGCGATGGTCCAGATCAGAAAGAAACTTGCCATAGGAACGCCGGAAGATGAGCCGCCGTTGCGGGCGTCCACCGAAACAATGTTGCCCCAGAACGCCAGGCCGGCTAATACGGTGAACACAGAGGCATGGCGAAACCACCACAGCGCCCGAGTCATAAGGCTCGGCAGCACTTTGCCTTTGGTAGTTGCGTCGAGCTCCTGCATGAACGGAACGTTAACCAGGTTAAAGAAATATAAAAGGCCAATCCAGGTTATGCCGCCGATGATATGGAGCCAACGAACCAGCATAAGAATGTTAGTGCGGAAGTCGTCGGGCAAGTTGATATGGCTCACAGTCAGGGCTCCTAACGCGATAGGTGTACGTGGAACTGACGATTGTAGATGGCTGGCGCGGGAAATGAAACTGGAGCGCTTTTTTACGAAATCCGGAAATGGACCGTTGGGCGCGCCTGACGACGTGCCGCTCCTGAGAATATTGTTGAGCGGGAAGTTGAAAAGCGCGAGACAAGGCCGTATTGTAGGAGCCGACAGGAAGAGAGCTGCAGCTGATTACTTCCCCAAGCTTATGGCGCAGCATCGAACCCGAAAGAAGGAGATCGGCAAATGGAACCCAAGCCGGCACAACAGAATATTCAGGATTCCTTCCTCAACACGGCACGAAAGGAACGGCACAATATCACGATCTATCTGGTCAGTGGAGTAAAACTGACAGGCCGCATCCGATCGTTCGACAAGTACTCAGTGGTCCTTGAGACCAGCAACCAGGAACAACTTATATTCAAGCATGCGATTTCAACGGTGGTGATCTCGCGTGGAGCGCACATCCACGCGGAACCGAAGCCAGCGGCCGCAGCGTCTCATGGTGAGGCTGCGAGCGCGAGCTCCGCTTCTGGTACCGAAGGTTGAAGTGAATTCGCTTGCGTCGAGATGATTCCAGACTGAGTAATCGCCGCAGCTCGCGGAACGAGCCCAAGGTAGTGCTGAATCCATCGGAGCAGCAGGAACGGGCGTTCCTGGTGGGGGTGGAGTTTCGCAACAAGGGCCGAGCGGGAAAGACCGCTGCCTCAGCCATGACACCGGGCGCGCAGGCGGCGCGAGATCACGCTGCGAGCGTGGCCGCATCATCCTCCTCTTCCCCATTATCCTCGTCTTCATCTTCGTCCCGGCCGACGGATTCCCCCGATTTCAGCTCGGAAGAATCGCTCGACGAATTGCGGACGCTGGCCACGAGCGCGGGCGCGCAGATTGTCGGTGAATTCACGCAGCGCAAGGATCGTCCTGATCCGGCGACACTGATTGGCAAAGGAAAGCTGGAGGAGATTGCGGGCGCGGCGGCCTCTGTATCTGCGGATGTGATTCTGTTTGATCACGACCTGTCGCCTTCGCAACAACGCAATATTGAGCGCGTGGTCAGCACGCGTGTGATTGACCGGACACAACTAATTCTCGACATCTTCGCACGGCATGCTCGCACGCGTGAAGGTCAGTTGCAAGTCGAACTGGCGCAGCTGGAATATATGCTTCCGCGGCTGGCGGGACGCGGCGTTGAAATGTCGCAGCTCGGCGGCGGCATTGGGACTCGCGGACCGGGCGAAACTCAGCTGGAGACGGACCGGCGAAAGATCTATCGCCGCGTGCGGCATGTGAAGCAGCAAATTGAAAACGTGCGCCGCATACGGGCGCAGCAGCGGCAGCGGCGCGAGTCGGTTCCCGTGGCGCTAGTGGCTCTGGTGGGTTATACGAACGCGGGCAAGTCAACGCTGTTCAATGCGCTGACCAAGTCGAAAGTGCTGGAGTCGTCGCGCATGTTCGCCACGCTTGATCCGACGATTCGGGGCGCTGAGTTGCCTTCGAAGCGCAAGATTCTGTTCTCGGACACGGTCGGTTTTATACGACATCTTCCGCATACGCTGGTGTCGGCGTTTCGTGCCACGCTGGAAGAGGTGCAGCGCGCGACCCTGATCCTGCAAGTTTCGGATGCGAGCAGTCCGGTTTCGGCGGAGCAGGATGCGCAGGTGGAGAGCGTCCTCAAGGAACTTGAAGCGGACAAGAAGCCGCGGCTGCGGGTGATGAATAAGATTGATCTGCTGCCTCCCAAGCAGCGGGAGTCTTTGCGGGATACGGATTTGTTGGATCATGATCTGCTTAATAACGATCAGACGATCCATGTTTCAGCGGCGAAGGGGATTGGATTGATTACGCTGCTGGAGCGTATTGACTCCTTGCTTGTCGACGACCGGCCGCGGCGAGTGCGGCTGCGCATTCCTCAGAAAGAGGGGAAGGTACTGGCTCAGCTTGAGGCTGGCGCGCGCATCTATTCACGGCAGTATCAGGATGGATCGGTGGTGCTGGAGGTGGAAGCTCCGGCCTCGGTGTTGCGGAGGATGCGGGCTTTTGAGGTGGAGTGAGGGGCTGCTCGGCGCTGCGCTTTAGCATCAAGAGGAGAGTGCCTTGATGTCTCATCGATAGTGGAGGAGGTGTAGGGGGCCTTCGACTGCGCCTCGCCAATCGCTCACGCTTGACGTGGCTCCGCTCAGGATGACAGATTGATTTGACACGTGCTCGCGCAAGGTGGCAGCAACTTTGGGGAGCATGAGATCCTTCGCTTTGCTCGGGATGACAGCTTGATTCATGGTTAGTACTGATGCTATGGCTTTGCGAATGGGTACTCTAGCGAGGGGCTTTGGGGAGTGAATAGTTCTGCTCCTCCTTCTATGATGTGCATATCGTCTTCCAGACGGATGCCGAATTCTCCGGGAATGTAGATGCCGGGCTCGTCGCTGAAGGTCATCTCGGGTTGGAGTAGCGTCTTATTACCTCTCACTAGATAGGGCCACTCGTGGCCATCCATGCCCATGCCGTGGCCTAGACGGTGCGTGAAATATTTGTAGTCTGGGCCGTAGCCTCCGTCGGTGATGACCTGGCGCGCGGCGGCGTCTACGGAGCCGGCTTCTACTCCGGGCTTTGCGGCGGCCAGGGCGGCGCTTTGGGCTCGGTGCACGATTTCGAAAACTTGTTTCATCTTGTTGCTGGCTTTACCTAAGACGAAGGTGCGCGTGATGTCGGACTGATAGCCTTCCACGGAGCAGCCGCCATCGATCATGACGATGGTGCCTTCCTGAATTTTCTGCGGCTGCACGGAGCCGTGCGGGAAGGAAGAATATTCTCCTACTTGCACGTCGGCTCCGCCTTCGAATCCTTGTTGGTGATGCGTTAGTTCCAGCATCTCTTCTACGTCGTGCTGGGTCATGCCAGGTTTCATCGAGCGATAGGTGGCTTCGTAGGCAGCCAGCGTGATTTTGGCGGCGAGACGCATCAGATCGATTTCGTGATGGCTCTTGATCATGCGGCATCCGGCGGTGACTGGAGTGGCGCTGGTGAAGGTGGCGCTGGGCGCGGCTTTCCGGAGATTGTTGCTGAAGAGAAATTTTACGGTTTCTTCGACGCCCATGGTGCTGGTGGCTAGTCCGCGGTCGGTGAGTCCCTGGGCTACGCGGGCGTAGGGGCTTTCATCTTCTTGCCAGACGCGGAGATCAGGCTTGCTGCCTTCGGGAGCTTGCGAGATTTGCTCGCGGGCGCGGGCTTCTTCGAAGGCGGGAGAGACGTAGAAGGCATCGCCTTTGGCGGGTAAGACCATGGCGAAGAGGCGCTCTCCGCCTTCCCAGTGAATGCCGGTGAAGTAAGCGAGGGACGTGCCCGGCGCGATGAGGATGGCGGCGAGATTATTGTCGGCCATGAGGCGGCGGGCTTTTTCCTGGCGCTCGGCGCGCTCTTCGACGGCGATGGGCTTGGCTTCGGTGCGTCTGGATTGCAGGGCGGCGATGGCAGGTGGTAGCGGCTTTTCGTCTTCTGCTGCCTGGGATCGCGTGGGCAGAGCGATGGTGGCTCCGGCGGCTAGGGAGCTGGCTTGCAGGAAATTGCGGCGCGAGAACATGAGTGCCTCCTGACGGAGAAAAATCATTATATAGAGGGGAGGGTGGGGCGCTGGCTTCCTTTGAGCTTCACGGGAGAATGCCTTGATGCCTCGTCGATGGTGGAGGAGGTGTAGGGGGACTTCGACTGCGCCGAGCCAAGCGCTTCGCGCATGACTTGGCTGCGCTCAGGATGACAACGGTTGGATTTGGGGCGGATTTGCTGCTGTAGAATCTATGGCTTGCTAGAATGAAGCGGTTTAGAACTTCAGACTTTCTGGAGGGGCGATGGGCAACTATGCCGTTGGTTCAGGAGGACATATGGTGGCGCATAACATGGTGACCACGCAGTTCGAGCTGGATGGCTTTCGCGTTGTACGTACACTGGGCGTGGTGCGCGGAATTGTTGTGCGTTCGCGCTCGATCTTTGGAACGATTGGCGCGGGGCTCCAGACGCTGGTGGGCGGCAATATTACGTTGCTGACCAATCTTTGCGAGAAGACTCGTGCCGAGGCCTTTGATCTGATGCTGCAACATGCGGCGCAGCTTGGCGGGAACGCCGTGGTGGGCGCTCGCTATGACGCGACCGAGGTGATGCAGAATGTCACGGAGGTTCTGGCCTATGGGACGGCGGTTTATGTCGAGCCGACGAAGTAGGGCTGATCTTTTCTAAAGCGGACTTGGTTTCGGATCTTGGTCTCTTGCTGCGACTTAGACCGGCGAGCATCATTGGCGGGCGAGGACGCTCCATCTACGATCCAGCAATAAAGATCTAGCAATAGAAAAAGGGCGCGGGAGGCGATCCGCGCGCTTTTTCTTTTACTTAATTTTATTATGTCAATTCGTAAGTGGTGGAGTGGATAATGTTACTCACTTTATTTTGCTCATCTATTCATTGAGTTAGCCGAGAAATCCGTCAAATGGGGGCTTGACAGGATTTTTCAGAATCTTCTGCGGATCGGGAGATGGATGACGGGTTTGGGAGCATGAGGTCCTTCGCTTCGCTCAGGATGACATCTTGCTCTGGATGACATCTGACGTCGGATGACACGCAGCGTTGGATGACATGAGTTTTGCTTAAGCGCGCTCTTTGTACAAAAAGCCTGCAACGAGCGCGGCCAGGATCGCACCTCCCCAAAGGTCTAGCATCCAGCCGAGCGGTAACAGTTGCGGAACGGGAGACCAGGCGGCTTGTGCAAAGTTGTCCGGAACACCGGCGCAGAATCCTACGATCATGCCAATCTTGAGAGCGGTTTTCGGTCCGGGGCCGGCGGTGGGGCGCGCCCATGCGTAGAGGTAGGCGATCAGGATCGACATCACGAAGATGAGCAGAATCCAAAAGGCGGCGAAGGGCTGGTAACGCGGTTGTTGCAGGAACAATCCGTGTGTTTGCATGGCGGCGTAAAGGGGCGCTTGACGCATTCCGATAAAGAAGCCCCAGGCAATCCAGACGATTCCGCCGACAATTCCTCCTAGCCATATTCTTGCTATGTTGAGTTTCATTGGTGTCTCCCCGGAGTTGGTTTAAAGCGGCATAAGTCTACTCCAGCTTGTTGATGTGGGGAAGCGCGGGGAGCATCAGGTCCTTCGTTTCGCTCAAGATGACAACGGTTCGATTGGCTGGGGTGCGGCTCGGACTTGGGCGGCATCGGAAGAATGCCTTGCTGAGCTCGTGGTTGCGTAGAGGGGCACGGGGTCCTTCGGCTGCGCAAGACCTCCACTTCGTGTAGGTCTTGCTTCGCTCAGGATGGCGGGGGGATAAGGACGCGGATTTTTGGGGGAAGCATGAGATCCTTCGCTTCGCTCCATGATGACAACTTCACTACTGCAAGGGAAAAATTCAAAATCTTTGGTATCGTGAACCGCTTTGTTAAACACTAGGGATCGTGGTCATCTTTCTGGTTAACCGCAACATGTTGCGCTTCGCGCTTTTTGTCTGAATCCCTCGTCTCAACCTGAAACTTTGTTATTGACAACAAACGATTTAGGCGTAGGATGTGGACAAATGTGGTCGAAAGTGGAGTAAACATTAGAGGTCGTGGGTAAGAACGCTAACTTTCGAGGGGCCAGTGGTTTCCGAGACTGACACCGACAAAAACGAGAGCAATCTTCCTAACGAACCCGAATCCACTGCTGTTGTGACCGCTTCTACCTCCCTCGTGCTTGTGGCTGTGGTAGCAGCCATGAATAAACGGACCCCGTCGTTTTCATCTTCATTAAGAGCAGCGAGCAGGGCACATGTTTCGCGGAAATCATCCAACGCGCGTCGACGAAAAGGGACGGTTAAAGGTCCCAGCGGAATTCAAGCGCGTGATCGACGAGAAATATGCGCAGAAATTTTACATCACAAGTCTCGATGGGGTTGTTGCTCAAGTGTATCCCTTCGAGGAATGGGAGCGGATCGAACAGAAGCTGGCAGCGCTCTCGACGTACAACCCAACCAAGAAGAAATTCTTGACGCGCACGAATTATTACGGACAAGTCGTGGAGATGGACGGGCAGGGGCGCCTGCTGGTTCCGCAGATTCTGCGTGAGGCTGCGCAGATTCGCGGGGAAGTGGCAGTGCTCGGCAATCTGACTTATCTGGAAGTCCGGAATTTAGAAGCGCTCGATAAAGAGGTCAAAGAGCCATTCACGGATGACGACACGAAGACACTCGACGAGTTGGGGATCTAATAGTCAGGCAAATAGTAGTTCGGCAACCAGTGGAAACGGAATCAGGTTCGACAAACACCCCCGAGTGGGGTGGGCATGGGGCGGGTGGCCATGTCCCGGTTCTTTTAAAAGAAGCGATCGATTTTCTAGCCGTAAAGCGCGGTGGAACTTATCTGGATGCCACGGTGGGTTTGGGCGGGCACAGTTACGCAATCGCAAAACGCCTCGGCGCACCGGGACATTTGATTGGCTTCGATAAGGATCCGGCGGCGCTGGCAAAGGCAGCCTTCAGCCTTCAGCCGTCAGCCGTCAGGTACGGCACTGACGAATTGCCTACGGTTTCTTTGATTCATGGATCGTTCGCGGAGTTGGGAGAGCGGGTGGCTCCGACTTCTTTGGATGGGTTGCTCGCGGATCTGGGGGTTAGCAGTTTGCAGCTTTCGGACGCGGCGCGAGGATTTAGTTTTCAGGCGGAAGGACCGCTGGACATGCGGATGAATCCGATGTCGGGCGAGACCGCCGAACAAGTGGTAAACCACATCGACGAGCGCGAGCTGGCCGATGTGATTTACGAATTCGGTGAGGAAAGGAGGTCGCGGAGAATCGCCAGAGCCATTGTCCGGTCGCGGCCGATACGCACGACGAAGCAACTTGTCGAGGTGGTATCGGCCGCGGCCCGGTCAATGAAACATGAGCGGATTCATCCGGCGACTCGAACTTTTCAGGCTCTCCGAATATTCGTAAACCGTGAACTGGACGATCTGAAGGCGTTGATGGAAGCGGCTCCTCGAGTGTTGAAGCCGGGGGGAAGGTTGGTGGTGATCAGCTTTCATTCGCTGGAAGATCGGATTGTGAAAGATGCGATGCGGGCGGGCGCGAAGGACGAGTACTTTCGATTACTCACCAAAAAGCCCGTAACGGCATCTGAAGACGAGATTGAACGGAATCCGCGATCGCGCAGCGCGAAGATGCGGGCGGCGGAAAGAGTTTGAGTTTGTACACGTTTAGTTTGCGCCGGAGAAACTGCGGGCACCCGGTGCGGTGATTGTAGGGCGTGCCGGGACAAGAATTTAGAAAGACGCTGTGGTGGAGTTTTTTTGGAGCGGCCAAGCTAGAAAAAATAAGGCCGCGTCCGGAAAAGAAAAACTGGGACGGGAAATGACATTCACTGGAACTCTGATTGAAGGCTTGATGGCAACCGTGGAGCGCGCGGAATTCAGGGCGTACTCGGATGAGCCGCTGTTTGCGGCGCGAATGGAAATTGAACCCTGGCTGGTTTCAACGCAGGGAAACGCTGAGTACGATTCTAAATTTCTTGGAGTGGCATAAATCATGAGCGCCGTGGCCATGCAAACCGCAGTTATTTCCAGCCGGCGCAAGTCCTGCTGGCTGGGGACACCGGAAATTTATTTCCGCAAGAGTATTGATAACTCGCGCCTGGTGAAGGTGGAGGATCCGCGCCGCGAGCGCGAGATGAAGCAGTTTGGGCTGGCGCTGTGCTGCCTGTTCCTGCTGGTGATGGGATATGCGCTGCAGCATTTTCGCGCGATTGAATATGGCTACAAGATCGAAACGCTTCGGATACAGCGGGATGGGCTGACGGAGATGAATCGGGCTTTGCGGCTGGAAGAGGCGTCGCTGCGTGATCCGGAGCGGATTGATGTGATGGCGCGCAAATTGGGGTTGCAGTCTCCGCAGCCGGGGCAGGTGCAGCGGATGGATGCGGCTGCTGATGCGGGCACGCCGGTGATGGCTAGTGTGACTCCGGTGGCGGTGGATTCGGTGCGATAGAGACTGTCGTTGGTCGTTATTCTTGGTCAAGGCAGGACGGGCGAGTCGCCTGTCCCCACACTAGATGGGTTGGACCACATTATTTTTTCGGCGGCTCCCTTGGCTGGAGCCGCCGAACTTTTCTAGGGCTGGTCTTGGGGCCGGTCTAGGGGCTGGAAGTGGCGGCTGGTAACTCTTCGAACGGCGCACGATTCAGGCTGTATGCCTTGTCTGGATTCCTTTGTCTCTGGCTGCTGACGATCTGCGTGCGGCTGGTTTATCTCCAAATATTTTGTTACGGAGACTTTGAGCGGCGGGCGCAACATCAGCAGCAGCGCAGTTTTGATCTCTCTCCGAAGCGCGGAGTTATTTACGACCGGGCAGGGCGCGAGCTGGCGATGTCGATCCAGGTCGACTCGGCGTTTGTGGTGCCATCGGAGGCTCCCGATCTTGCGAATACGATCAGCCTAATTTCGCGCATAACTAAGGACGACCCCCGGGTGGTGATGGCGGATTGCCGAGCTCACAAATTCTGCTGGGTGGCGCGCAAAGGGGATGCTGAAGTTATTGACCGCATACGCGCGTTGAATCTGCAGGGCGTCCACTTTCAAAAAGAAGCAAAGCGGTTTTATCCCAAGCGAGAATTGGCGGCCCAGGTGCTAGGGTATGTGGGCACGGACGATCAGGGATTGAGCGGGCTGGAGCGCGAGTTCAATCCGCAGCTTCAGGGCAAGCCGGGCAAGCTGATGATTTCGGTGGATGCGCACAAGAAGTGGTTTTCGAGTGTGGAGAAACAGCCGGAGGCGGGAGATAGCGTCGTCCTCACGATTGATCAGAACATCCAATACATTGCGGAGCGCGAACTGGAGCGCGGGATGGAGGAGTCGCACGCGATTGCGGGGACGGTGATTGTGGAGAATCCGCACACGGGCGAAATTCTGGCGCTGACGAACCGGCCGACGTTTAATCCGAATATCCGAAAAGAAATTAAGAACGAGGCGCTGAAAGACCGCGCGGTGAGCGACATTTATGAGCCGGGATCGACTTTTAAGATGGTGACGATTTCGGCGGGCCTCGAAGAAAAGATCACTCGTCCCGATGAAGTATTTGACTGCCAGATGGGATCGATTGTGATTAATGGGATGCGGATCCACGACAGCCACAAGAATGGGCTGCTGACGGTGGCGGGGATTCTAGCGGAGTCGAGCGACGTGGGCGCGATTAAAGTTGCGGAGCGGCTGGGGAATGATCGCTTCTACAAATATATTCGCGGGTTCGGATTTGGGCAGCGGACGGGAATTGAGCTTCCGGGCGAGACGGCGGGGATGACGAAGCCGGTGGATCGCTGGTCGAAGGTATCGTTCGCCGCAATTTCGATGGGGCAGGAGATTGGTATTTCAGCGCTGCAACTGGGGTCGCTGATTTCGACGATTGCGAATGATGGAGTGCGCGTGCCGCCCCGGATTGTGTCGGGAACGATTACGGCAGGTATGACGATGCAACCGAACGCTCCGCAGACGGTGGCGTTTCATCCCGTGGAGGGAACGCGGGTGATTTCGTCGCTGACGGCAGCGCAGATGCGGGAGATGCTGCAGGGCGTGGTGCTGCACGGGACGGGACGGAAGGCGATTCTCGAGGGGTATAGCGCGGCGGGCAAGACGGGGACGGCGCAGAAGTTGGATCCGGCGACGCGTGCTTATTCGAAGACGAAATATGTGGCATCGTTTGCGGGATTCGCGCCGATTAATGATCCGCAGATTGCGGTGGTGGTGATTCTGGATTCGGCGGTGGGACTGCATCAGGGCGGGCAGGTGTCGGCTCCGGTATTTCAGCGGGTGATGCAGCAGACGCTGGAGTATTTGCACGTGCCGCATGATGTGCAGCTCCCGGCGAACCGGCAGGTGTTGCTGGCGCGGCGCGATGTTCCGGACGCTAGTTTGGATGAAAGTTCGCCGGATCATTTGGGGGCTAGTTTGGATTTGGCGGAGAGTGGTGACGAGGCTGCGCCTGCTGCTTTGGCTGCTTCTCCATCTCCGATGAAGCGGGGTGCGGTTGGTGGGGCGGTGGTGCAGGCGGCGCAGGTTTCTCCGGTGCCGGATTCGGCGGGTAAGAATGTGGAGATCGCGGCGGCGCATTCCTCGGGAGAACTGGAGGTGCAAGCTCCTCCACAGTCTGATGATTCGTCTCCGCAGAAAACGCCGAGCAGCGGGACAGTGGTGCTGGATGTGGAAGAGGGCGGGATCGAGGTTCCTTCGTTTCTCGGAAAGAATCTGCGAGTGGCGATTGAGGCGGCTCAGGAGGCGGGGCTTGATCTCGACGCGGTGGGGAGCGGCGTGGCGCGGGAGCAGACTCCTCTGCCGGGCGCGCATGTTGCGGCTGGATCACGGATTACTGTGCGGTTTGGGCGGTAGGTTTAACTTTTTCTTGTTGCTGTCAGTTCCCTTGACGCTTACAAAATGCTTTACCACAGGGGAACACAGAGCGAGCCGCACAGGGGAAAACCTCCGGTATTTATAATCATTTCAATGACATTTCAACAACTTCTGGATGGTGCTGAAGTGCTCTCGCAGAGCGGGAATCCGGCGGTTCGCGGAGTGGAGTATGACTCGCGGCGGGTGCGTCCGGGGACAGTTTTTGTTGCTATGAAGGGAGAGACTAGCGACGGAAATCGATTCATTGATCAGGCGATTGCGGCGGGAGCGGTTGCGGTGGTTACGGATTCGGCGGCTGAGACGCCGCGTCCTGCGGTCGGTTGGGCGCAGGTGGTGCATGGGCGGCGGGCGCTGGCTCGGCTTAGCGCGAATTTTTATAAGCGTCCGGCGGAGCGAATTGCTTGCACTGGAATTACGGGGACGAATGGGAAGAGCACGACTGCTTTTTTGATCGACTCGATCTTGCGGGCGGCCGGACGCAAGACAGCGCTGGTGGGAACGATTGAATATCACGTGGCGGGGAAAATTTTTCCGGCTCCGCATACGACGCCGGAGGCGCTGGAGTTGAACCGGCTTTTGTCGGAAGGGCTGGGCTTGGGCGTGACCGAGGCGGTGATGGAAGTGTCGTCGCACGCGCTGGAGCAACAGCGGGTTTTCGGGATTCCGTTTGATGTGGCGGTGTTCACGAACCTAACTCGCGACCATCTCGATTACCACGGCACGATGGAAGATTATTTCCGCGCCAAGCAGGTGCTGTTTGAAGGATGCGGGACGGAGCCTCCGCGGGCGGCGGTTTTGAATATTGATGATGAGTATGGACGCCAGCTTTTGAAGGCGAGTAAGAAGAAGAGCGCGGTGGCGCTTTCTTATGGTTTGACGGCGGGCGATTTTCACGCGGAGACGGTTGAGATTACTCCGAGTGGAACGCGCTTTGAGATGGTGACGCCGGCGGGGAAGATTGCGATGTGGTCTCCGCTGATCGGGACGGTAAATGTTTATAACGTGCTCGCGGCGTCGGCGGCGGGATATGCTCGCGATTGTTCAGAGGAGACGATTGCTCAGGGAATTTTTGATTTGAATAGCGTCCCGGGACGCTTTGAACGCGTCGATTGCGCGCAGCCGTTTACGGTCGTGGTGGACTATGCGCATACGGATGACGCGCTCCGGAACCTGACGGCGATGGCTCGGGATTTTGTGGCTCGCGCGGGCGGCGGCGATCGGGCTCGGGGAAAAGTTATTACGCTATTTGGTTGTGGTGGGGATCGCGATCGAGCGAAGCGTCCGCTGATGGGTGAGGCGGCGGGCAAGGGCAGCGATTTTGTGGTGCTTACTTCTGACAATCCGCGGTCGGAAGATCCGCTAGCGATCATGAACGATGCGGTGGTGGGATTGCAGAGATCGGGCGCGAAATATTCTATGGAGCCGGATCGGCGAAAGGCGATTGCATTCGCTTTGCAACAGGCTGCTCCGGGGGACATCGTGCTGCTGGCGGGCAAGGGGCATGAGAAGGTACAGGTCACGCGGGAGGGAACGGTTCCGTTCGACGATGTGGAAGTAGCGCGGGAAAATTTGAAGGCACTGGGGTATGAGTGCAAGAGTGCCGCGAAGGCCGGCGTTGCGGGGAAGCTGGTATGAAACTTCTTCTTTCGCGGATTGCAGAATTTATTGGCGCGGTTTCGCTCTCCAGCGAAGTGGCGCAGGGATATTCCATCGACTCGCGCACGGTGCAGCCCGGCGAACTTTTTTTTGCGGTCAAGGGCGAACGGTTGGATGGTCACGACTTTGTGGAGCAGGCGCTGGAGCGAGGCGCGATTGCAGCGGTGGTGCGGAAGGATCAGTTGGTGCGGTACGCAGGGCTTTCATCGTCTGGGCCCGGGGGGCTGCTGGCCGTCGACGACACTTTGGTTGCTTTGCAGATTCTGGCTACGGCGGTGCGAAAAATTTGGGGCAAGACGGCTATCGGCGTTACGGGGTCGATGGGCAAGACTACGACCAAGGAAGCGATGGCTCATTTGCTCGCGATCAAATATCGCGTGCATCGCACGAAGGGAAATTTCAATAATCATTTTGGATTGCCGCTCGGGCTGCTGACTTTGGAGCCGGAGTATGACGTGGCGGTGGTGGAGATGGGGATGTCGCACTCCGGTGAGATTGCGGCGCTGGCGCGGATTACTTTACCGAATGAGGGAGTGGTTACGAATGTTGCTCCGGTGCATCTGGAGAGTTTCGATTCGGTCGCCGGAATTGCACGCGCGAAATATGAATTGATCGAGGCGCTTCCGCATGGCGGCACGGCGGTGCTGAATGCTGATGATGAGTATGTCAGCCAGTTTGGGCGCGACTTCAAGGGCAAGGTTGTGATGTTTGGCTTCAAGGCGACGGCCGATGTACGGGCGGAAAGTGTAGAGACGCTGGGGGCGGAGGGCACGCGCTTCGATCTGGTGAGCCGTGAAGTGCGGCAGACGGTGCAGAGTCCGCTGCTGGGGAAGCACAATGTTTATAACGTGCTGGCGGCGGCGGCGATTGCGCTGGAGCATGGTATTACTCCGTCGGAGATTGCGGCAGCGCTGCCGTCTCTGCGGGCGGCGGATAAGCGCGGACAGGTCGTCCAACTGGGTAACATCGCGGTGCTCTACGATTGTTACAATTCAAGTCCGAAGGCGTTGATGGCGGCGGTGGATACGCTAGTGGCCATGCCTGCGCGGCGGCGAATTGTGGTTGCAGGCGAGATGCTGGAGTTGGGCGCGAGCGCGGAGCAACTGCATCGCGAGTGCGGACAATATATTGCGGGAAGTACGGTTGATTTTCTTCTCGGTGTGCGGGGCTTGGCGAAGCCGATGGTCGACGCGGCTCGCGAGGCTGGGCTGGGCGCAGAGTTTGCGGCTGAGTTTGTTGATAGTCCGGAAGAAGCGGGGGAGTGGCTGGCGCGCGAGACTCGCGAAGGCGATGTGGTGTTGCTGAAGGCGTCGCGCGGCGTGAAGCTGGAAAAGTCGCTGGAGACCTGGCAGAAAAAAATTAATGTTGCGAATACTTCTGGCGGCGCTTGGGCGCAGGGAGTTCGTGGCTTAGTTCGTGAGTAGAAGCTGACGGCGGAGAGCTGGCAGCTGGTTCTGGAGGCGGATTGCTCTATTGGCTGCTCTACCTGAAGCTCTTCCATTATTTTCCGCCATTCCGTATTTTTCGTTATCTGACTTTCCGCACAGCTTTTGCTAGTCTGACTGCGCTTTTCACGGGGCTGATTGTGGGGCCGATTGTGATCAAGCGGCTGCGCGATTTTCAGATTGGACAATATATTCGCGAGGAAGGACCGCAGGCTCATCAGAAAAAAGCCGGCACGCCGACGATGGGCGGCCTGCTGATTGCGATTGCCATTCTGGTGCCTACCTTGCTCTGGGCGGATTTGAGTAATCCTTTTGTGTGGATTGCTGTGTTTTCTACGCTGGCGTTTGGGGCGATCGGTTTTGCCGACGACTATCTGAAAGTGGTTCACCGGAGAAATCTGGGCTTAACGGCTCGAGCGAAGATTGGATATCAGATCTTGGCCAGCGTGTTGATTGCGGTGGCGCTGATTTTTCTGCAGCATCGAGGCGAATATTCCACCAAGCTCTTTGTCCCTTTTTTTAAACAGCTACATCCAGACCTGGTGATTGAACGCTGGGCGGGGCATCCGCAATTTTGGCCGCTGGCATTTTTGCCTTTCATAGGATTTGTTGTGCTGGTGATTGTGGGATCGAGCAACGCGGTGAATCTTACTGATGGTCTGGATGGACTAGCGATTGGCTGCACGGTGATTGCGGCGGGGGCGCTGGCAGTGCTGACTTATCTCAGCGGCCACGCTACTTTTGCTACTTATCTTGAGCTGCAGCGCATGCCGCAGATTGGCGAGCTTACGATTTTTTGCGGAGCCATGGTTGGGTCGGCGATTGGATTTCTTTGGTATAACGCGCATCCGGCGGAAGTGTTTATGGGCGACGTGGGCTCGCTGGCTCTGGGCGGCGCGATTGGCACGGTAGCGGTAATGATCAAACAGGAATTGTTGCTGCCGTTCGTTGGTGGGATTTTTGTGATCGAGGCGCTATCGGTGATCCTGCAGGTTGGGTCTTATAAGTTGCGCAAGAAACGCATATTCAAGATGGCGCCGATTCACCATCACTTTGAGTTGCTGGGGTGGTCGGAGTCGAAGGTGATTGTGCGGTTCTGGATTGCTTCGCTGGTGTTTGCGCTGTTTGCTCTGACTACGCTGAAGCTGAGATAAACCAAGATCTACCAGTGGGGGCACGGAGGACACAGGGAAACGCGGCACGGGGGAAATCCTTGAGAACGACTTGAGTTTATGGAACTCAGTGGCAAACGCGTGCTGGTTGTTGGGCTGGGCAAGTCGGGCGTGGCTTCGGCGCTTTTTCTTAAGTCGCGCGGGGCGCGCGTGACGGTGTCGGATTCGAAGCCGGAGGCTGAGCTCCGGAATGAAATTCTGCTGCTATTGGAACACGGTATTACGGTTGAAACCGGCGGGCACGGCGAGCGCACTTTTCGCGGACAGGATTTGATCGTAGTTAGTCCGGGCGTTCCGGTGGATGCTCCGCTGCTGGTGCAGGCGCGCAGCATGGGCGAGTCGAGCGTTACCGGGACAATCATCGGTGAGATTGAGCTAGCGGCGCGGTTTCTCCCAGGGAAAATCGTCGCCATTACCGGGGCAAACGGCAAAACTACTACTACTTCGCTGGCGAGCGAGATTATTGCTGCGGGGAATTTTTCTACGCTGGTGGGCGGGAATATTGGAACTCCGGCGATAAGTTTTGTGGATGAGGCTGGGCCTTCTACGTGGATTGTGCTGGAAGTATCGAGCTTCCAGCTGGAGACGATTGTTGAATTTCGTCCGCGGATTGCGGTGATTCTGAATATTACGCCAGACCATCTGGATCGTCATAAAACGTTTGACAATTACGTGAACGCCAAGGCGCGCGTGTTTGAGAATCAGCGGGCGGACGATTTCACGGTGCTGAATGCTGACGATACTACTGCTGCTGGGCTGGCGGACCGCACGCGCGGACAGGTGGTCTGGTTCAGCCGCAAGAAAGAAGTTGAACGAGGAGCTATTGTGCGCGGCCGGAACATTTACTTTCGAGATGGGCAGCGGGAACGCGAAATTCTTCCGTTTGATGAAGTGTCTTTGAAGGGTGGGCACAATCTGGAAAATGTTCTGGCCGGGGTGTCGGTTGGAATGCTGGTGGGATGCCAGCCGGAGCAGATCCGGGAGGCAGTGAGGCATTTCAAGGGGGTCGAGCATCGGTTGGAGTTTGTGGCTCGAGTTGCGGGCGCTGATTATTACAACGATTCGAAGGCTACGAATGTGGACGCGACGATTAAGGCGCTGGAATCTTTTCCGGGAAATGTCCATTTGATTCTGGGCGGTAAGGATAAGGACAGCGATTATTCGGTATTGCAGGATTTGTTGCGCGAGCGCGTGAAGCGGGTTTACACGATTGGGGCGGCGGCTGCGAAGATTGAAGCGCAAATTCAGGGGGCGACTGAGATAGTTCACGCGGAGATTTTGGAAAAGGCGGTGCGGCTGGCCAGTGAGGGCGCGGCGGCGGGCGACGTTGTACTGCTGGCTCCGGCTTGCGCCAGTTTTGACCAGTTTCAGAGTTACGAGCATCGCGGGCGGGTGTTTAAGGAGACGGTACACTCGCTGGTTATGGCTCGCGCGACTTAGGGCTTCGATTGCTGCGGGCGAGTTTTGGGGAGCATGAGGTCCTTCGCTCTGCTCTGGATGACAGAGTTGTTTTAAGTTCTTTTCTTCATGACGACTTGGTGGAACCTAGTCAGTTATCTTCCTCTGAATTTCTTTGCGTGAAACTTCTCTTGTCTTCGCGTCTCCGTGGTGAAATGAGTTGTTATGGCCAAGCGCGTTAGTGTCGATCGCTGGATGTTTACTGTGATAACGATCCTGGTTTTTGTTGGGCTAGTGATGATCTTCAGCGCCTCCGCGGTGATGGCCAAGGAACGATTTGGGTCTGCTTATGAATTCCTAGTGAAGCAACTCATATGGGCGGTCGCTGGATTCGCCGTGATGGTTGTGGCCATGAAAGTGGACTACAAACGACTGCAACATCCGGCGCTGGTGTTTCTGCTGTTAGGTGGTACGACGCTGCTGCTGATTTCTGTTTTCTTTCTCGACCGTGCACATGGCACGCATCGGTGGTTTCATGTGGGCCCGATTTCCTTGCAGCCTTCGGAACTTGCCAAACCCGCACTCATTCTCTTTCTGGCGTGGTTTCTTGAAAACAAAACCAAGGCCATGGACGACTGGCGCGAGACGCTGATTCCGGCGGTCGTACCGACTTTGGCTTTTATCGGGCTAATTGTGTTTCAGCCTGATCTGGGGACGGCCATTGCCTGCGCGGGGATTACTGCCTGCGTTCTGTTCGTTGCCGGCATTCGTGTGCGGTATTTTGGGTACGCTTTTGTAGCCGCGCTGCTGCCGCTTTATTTCTTGATCTTTCACGTTTCTTATCGCCGGGATCGCATTCTGGCATTTTGGAATCCTTATGCCGATCCCAAGGGGTTCGGTTTTCACATTATTCAGTCGCTGATTGCGGTTTCTACCGGCGGAGTGACCGGCCTGGGACTGATGGAAGGGAAGCAGAAATTGTTTTATCTTCCCGAACCGCACACGGATTTTATTTTCGCGGTTACAGCGGAAGAGTTGGGACTGGTGGGAGCGCTGGCCGTTATCTTTCTTTTTGCAATCTTTCTTTGGCGGGGAACCCGCGCTGCGCTGCGAACCCAGGATAATTTTGGCCGCTTCCTCGCGGTAGGAATCACCAGCATGATCGTGCTGCAAGCCTTCATCAACATCAGCGTAGTCCTAGGGCTGATGCCGACCAAAGGGATCCCGCTACCGTTCGTTTCTTATGGTGGATCGTCGCTGTTCGTAACCCTTATGTGCGTTGGGGTGTTGCTGAACATCACGAAGCAGGCTGAATAGGCGCTGGCTGGCCGTCAGCCAGAATCCCGCAGGCTGTTAGCTCTTTCCCTATTCACCTCTTGGTTAGCAAGGCTCTCGTTGACTGAAACCCCTTATCATCGATTAGTGGAATCATGGAGTTACCCAGGCTTGTATCAATTGGGTATCCAATATAAGTGAATACTTGGTCGCGAGTAACGCTTGTTTTCGGTTACTTTCGAGCATGGCCTATGGTACTTATTTGCGGGCTTGTCATTACGAAGGTGACATTTACAGTGGGGCCAGATGGACATAGGATGAGCAAGTGGTTTGGCAGTTCTGGGGGAGGGCTGCCAGAGGCGTCCTGAGCTTAATCGCTCAGGACGTTTTTCTTTGTGGGCAGCAATTCAAATAGACGGTTGGATCGTCTAGCGTCCAAGTACATTAATTAGAGTCCAATACTTGGCCAAATCGCGAAGGCGATGGTTTGACGACTTCCGGCGATCCCAGAGCGCGGATGGCAACCCGCCGTCTCAAACAGAGTACGAGACATCATCATTCGCCACTGTAGCCAGGCCCTCAGCCGTGTTTTCTGGGGTAGACAGGACGCCGGCGGATTTGCTGCCGCGCCGCATGGCGACAATGCCGGTGCGCACCATTTCTAATATTCCATAGGGACGCAGCAATTCGAGCAACCCGTCGATCTTCTCTTCGGCGCCAGTGATTTCGATAGTCAACGATTCGGGAGCGACATCGACTACGCGCGCGCGAAAGACGCTGGCTAGTTGCAGCACATGGGAGCGCGCTTCGTGAGCGGCCGCTACCCGGATCATGGCGAGGTCGCGAATAATTGCCGGCTGATTCGTGATGTTCTCGACCAGCAGCACGTTGACCAGCTTGTATAGATTCGCTTCAATGCGACGGGCTTGATCGTGGTCGGCGTCAACAGTGATAGTCATGCGCGAGACTTCAGGCTTCTCCGTACGACCGACCGTTAATGAATCGATGTTGAAGGCGCGGCGGCGAAATAGCGAAGCCACACGGGTGAGCACGCCCGGTTTATTCTCGACGTACACCATGAAAGTATTGAGCATATTGTTTTCTTCTTATTCGTCGTCGGCAGTCTCAACAATTGGACTCGGCCGCCGAATCATGTCGTGCAGCGCAGCACCAGCCGCGACCATTGGGTAAACCGTGTCTTCCTGTTCCACCTTGAAGTTGATCAATACAGGCCCATCATGCTGCTGTGCTGATTGCACCGCCGGCACAACCTGGGAACGCTCCGAAATGGTCATGCTACGGATGCCATAAGCATCCGCTAACCTGGCGAAATCCGGATTGAGCAAGGGCGTTGCCGCATAATTGCGATCGTAGAAAAATTCTTGCCACTGCCGCACCATGCCGAGAAAGCCATTGTTGATGATGGCGATGTTGATTTTCAGATTTTCCTGCACAATCGTCGCCAGCTCACACATGGTCATCTGGAATCCGCCATCGCCGACGATCACCCAAACTTCGGCTTCGGGACGAGCGACTTTGGCGCCGATGGCGGCGGGTAAAGCGAAGCCCATCGTGCCGAGTCCGCCTGAAGTAATCAGCGAGCGCGGATGCTCATGCTTGTAATATTGCGCCTCCCACATCTGGTGCTGGCCTACGTCGGTCACGACGATAGTGTTGCCGTCGCGCGTCTGACGCCACAAATCGTTGATGACATGGGCGGCATAAAGATGTCCGCTATCGGGTAGATTCTGAATATCACGCACGGCGGAATCGCCCTTTAACTGGTCGATATGATCCAGCCACTCGCTGCGGTCGATGGATTCAACTTTCGGCATCAACTCCAGCAATACTTCGCGCAAGTCGCCGACCAGCGGCACGTCAACCTTCACGTTCTTGTTGATCTCCGCGGGATCAATCTCGATATGAATCTTCTTGGCATTGGGCGCGTAATTCTTGAGATTGCCGGTGACGCGATCGTCGAAGCGCATACCGAAGGCCAGCAACAAGTCGGCCTCCTGGATCATGTGATTGACCCAAGCCTCGCCATGCATGCCCATCATGCCAAGATTCAGCGGGTGCGACGCTGGGAACGCGCCTAGGCCGAGCAGCGTTAGGGCCACTGGAATGCCGGCGCGCTCGGCAAAATCGCGCACCTCGCGCATGGCTCCAGAGATGATGATGCCATGGCCGGCAAGAATCACAGGCCGCTTTGAGTTGTGGATCAACTCCAGCGCCTGCCGATACTCCGCCGGGGCGGGTGAAAGGTCGGGACGATAGCCGGGCAGTTGTGGCTTCGCCGCCTCCCAATCGAACTCGCAGGTGCTCTGTTGGGCATCCTTTGTGATATCGATGAGCACGGGACCGGGTCGTCCCGAGCGCGCTACATAGAAAGCTTCGCGCACGGTGCGCGCAACCTCGCTTGCATGCGTTACCAAGTAATTATGTTTGGTGATGGGCAGGGTCACGCCGGTGATGTCGGTTTCCTGAAATGCGTCTGAGCCGATCAGTTTACTGCCAACCTGACCTGTTATGCAGACGATCGGCGAGGAATCGAGCATGGCGGTAGCGATTCCGGTGACCATGTTGGTCGCTCCTGGGCCGGAGGTTGCGACCGCGACTCCAACGTCTCCACTGGCGCGCGCGTAGCTGTCTGCCATGTGGGTTGCACCCTGTTCGTGGCGCACAAGAATGTGATGGATCTTGCTGCCCTTGAGGGCATCATAGGCGGGGAGAATCGCGCCGCCGGGGTAGCCAAAAACCTGCTTCACACCTTCACGCTCGAGACATTCCCAGAGAATGCTGGCGCCGGTCATTGTCACTGTCGTCTTTGCCTTCTTACCGCTAGCGGCCGGTGTGTCTTTTGAATCGGTCATGCCATCTCCCCATCATGCTTTGACGCAACAACGGTGCGCTCCTCAAAAAACAAAACCCACCGTGCCAGCGTTTCTGGCGGGGCGGGATTAGGGAGCATTTTTCGATTTCGATTTCTCAGCCCACTCTTTCCCCTCGCAACCGGACCAATGGACGTTATGCCCGCTCCCGTGATTCTAAGAACTCAGCGGAGATGCCGCCCATCGGCCGGTTTGCTCCAAGAGTTATTGAAGATAGTAACTGACCGACCGGTCGGTTGCAAGAGAAAAGTGGGTTGAAAGTGTCGAGTTTTGAAAGCCTGCGACTCCCGCCAACACCCCCGCCGCCGCGATCACTGCAAGTGTGGTAAGCCGGACAAGTGACTATGCCAGTACAACTCGTCGATGGGAGCAAGCGACTTAACGCATTCGGGGTATTTCCCGCTTCGCAGCTGTTCAGCAATTCGGTTGGCAGCAGCCTCGCTGCCGTCGCTACAAATGACGTGCCCCAATTCGTGGCTTACAGCGAAAGAAAGAAGTTGGCCCGAAGGAGCATGAAAATCGCGCACCAACTCATTAGCTCGCATCGATTGGGGCACGAAAAGAGCCTCTTCCAGAAATGTTTCGTGTTGATCGAGAGCAGTAAATGCGGGGCTGCTCGGATGTAAGCGGAGTCTCATAACTAATGCTTGCCAGTCCTCGGAACGCACGAGCACCCAACTCCAATGTTTTGGCGCCCTGACGGGATAGCTGATCAACACTGCCTTTAGCTTGGCGACATGCTGTTCGCACTCATGGGGGTCATATCCAGCATTGCAGTAGAAATCCTGGGCGACAAGAGCATTTATAGGCTTTAGTTGCGGGCCCGTGGCGGCGTTCGCAGACGGGCACTCGCCGCAGACAGTGACTGCATAGATCAAGAGAGTACGAAAACCGAGTACGGATAGGCGGTTGAAAGGGCAATGTGTAGTCATGGGCCGAATTTGCCAAGATGAGGCCGACCTGGCAATCGAGAAGGGATGAACGGATGGATTGGCTTGGCAGAAGAGCGGGATGGTCTGGGGAAATTACCCAACGCGGTCTGGTTCGGAAATCTTGCGAAGTCAGCACGTCAGAACGAAGAGCATCTTCTGAGTCTTCCGCCGGAGACGTTCGCCAGATAAAACCATGCGTTGGCCCGGTTGTTGTTGCGCTAGGCCACGAGTGGGGTCAGAATTGCTTTGCGGGCTGTATTCCGATGACCTCAAATGGCTGAGCACACTTTGCAAAGCGAAAAAAAGAGCACACATTTCATGGCCGCGGTATGGCTGAGTTGGACCGTGCTCGCAACGGGTGGCTATCTGCGCCAGTACCTGATGTGCGGACAGATAGGCGGGGCCGATGGAGTTTGGCACGACTACCTCTCATGGCTAGCCTGCTTCTATCCCTGGATTCTTCTCACGCCGGCAGTATTTTGGCTCGAGGCCCGATTCCCGGTCACAAGGAATGAATGGAAGCAAAGACTGGGGATTCTAGCTTTTGCCAGTTTTGTCTTTTCGTATGTGGCTCTGCAACTCACGACAGCTCTGGATTTTGGGATCGACTATGCATTCGGGCGGCAGGCTTCATTCGCCGGGTTTCTTTGGAAGTGGCATTTTCCACGGGAATTCTATTTGGAGCAATTCTTCTTCTGGTCTTCCTTGGGCGCGATTTATGCGATCCGAAGTTTCGCTCAGTTTCATCAACAGGCGCGGCAGGTTACGCAGCTTGCGCTGGAGAAATCCCAACTCGAAGCAAGTCTGCGGCAGGCCGAGCTGGAAACTTTGCGGATGCGCCTTAACCCCCATTTTCTCTTCAATACTTTGCAGAATATTTCCGTTCTCGCCCAACAGAACCCAAAGCTTGCGAGTCAGATGCTCACCCGATTGGGAGATCTTCTCCGCGTGGCACTTCGTCGCGATAACTCGTTGGAGACAACGGTGAGGGACGAGATCGCCTTGACCCAAAATTATCTGGCCGTCGAAAAAATGCGGTTTGGAGATCGGCTCACGATTCTGGTAGACGTGGCACAGAATTCGGATCAAGCATTGATCCCAAGCTTTCTGCTGCAGCCGCTGGTAGAAAACGCTGTCATCCACGGTCTTCGAGGCATATCCCGAGCAGGGACAATCGTGATGCGAGCGCTGAAAGAGGGCGATCAGCTTGTGCTGATTGTCGCTGACAACGGTGTCGGCTTATCGGATGACTGGCCAGTTGAATGCAGCGCTGGCCTGGGGCTCAGTTCGACCAGAGAGAGACTGCGCAGAATGTATCCGCAAGAGCACGAGTTCGACATCCGGAAGCTGAGCGAAGGTGGAACCGAGGTCCGCATCGCAATTCCTTTCCGGCTAAAAGAGCATTCCGAGGAGGACGTCCTGAGTGAACAACCTTCGACTGTTGATCGTTGACGACGAACCTCTGATTCGAGAAGGCATCCGCAGCGGTCTTTCCGCGATGGAGGGAATCGAGGTCATAGGGGAGTGCGACTCTGGCCTGCGGGCCACAGAAACGATTCTTTCAGCACGCCCGGATCTCGTCCTGCTTGACGTCCAGATGCCAGACTGCTCGGGGCTTGATGTGGTGCGTCAAGTAGGGCCGCGACGAATGCCCGCCGTCGTTTTTGTTACAGCTTACGACGAATATGCGGTAACAGCGTTCGAGTTGAATGCCGTGGATTACTTGCTGAAGCCATTTGATGAAGACCGGCTGCGAGGTGCGGTTGAGCGGGCGCGTGAACGAATCTCAGGACAGCGAGACGCTTCACTGGCGCAGCAACTCCAGGCGCTGCTGGAGATGAAGGAGCGCAAATGGCCGGAGCGGCTAACGTTCAAGAATGGCGACCATTTTAGTTTCGTGCCAGTGGACACGGTGGATTGGGTGGAGTCGGCCAACAATTATGTCGTACTACACTGTGGTCCGAAGCAGCACCTAATGGGAGAAACTCTCACTAATCTGGAGAGCAGGCTTAATCCTGAAAAATTTCTGCGAGTTCATCGCTGCCGGATCGTCAACGTATCCCGGATTGCAGCGGTGCGCCCTTTTCTGAGTGGAACTTATCAGCTAGAGTTGCACGGCGGCACGCGATTGAGTAGTGGCAAACAATATAGCGACGCGGTTCGAGGACTTATCAAGAAGTAGTCCATCCAACCGCTCGCGAAGTCATGCCGTTAGTACCGATCGATCAAATTTTTCGGCCTTATAGCCCGGGACCATCCGGATAGGTCGGCAAATCTGGAGGCCGCGCTGGCAGTTTCTTTGGATTGGCCTTGATCTGCTCCATTAGCATCTCGACAGCTTTTTCCAGCTGTGGATCTTGTCCCTTAACGACGAGGTCCGGAGGGTTGTCTACCACTACGTCGGGCTGCACACCGCGGTTCTCGACCACCCACTTGCTGTCGAGCGAATAGATCGAAAATTCCGGACGCGTGATGTAGCCGCCATCCATCAGCGGCATTTGCCCGCGAATGCCGCGAACCCCGCCCCAGGTCCGCTCGCCGATGAGTGGTCCCAGCTTGTACTGCTTGAACATATAGCTGAAAATGTCTCCATCGGACGCGGCATAATGATTGGTCACGCAGGCCATATATCCGTAGAAAACGTTGGCGGGGCGCGTACCCGGCTCAAAGTTGCGGGCCGAACCCATGCCAGCTAAGACGCGCCGCAGGCGCTCAAATACAAGTTCATCCACGAATCCGCCACCGTTATAGCGGACATCAAAGATGATTCCTTCTTTGCGTATCTGAGGAAAGTACTGTTTGACGAATTCATTGAGGCCGGCGTCGCCCATATCGGGCAGATAGACATAGCCGATTCGGCCACCGCTGGCTGCGTCAACTTTCTTACGATTCGTCTCAACCATGTTCAATTCGCGCAGGGTGAACTCGTCGCCAATTGGCTTCACCACAACTTTGCGGGCGCCGTCCGCCGTTGGTTTGGAGTTCACTGTAAGCGTGACTACTTCATTAGCAGTGTTGGTCAGCAATTCATCGGGAGTTTGCGGAGCGCGGAGTGTGCGCCCGTTGATCGCGACCAGGTAATCGCCTTCTTTGACATTGACGCCGGGTTCGGTCAAAGGAGACCGCACGCGCGCATCCCAGTTTTCACCGGTGAAAATTTTCTTGATGCGGTACATGCCGCTAGCTGCGTCGACATCATAGTCCGCACCCAGCAAGCCAACGTTGACAGGATGCATCTCAGGAAGATCGCCGCCGCCAACGTAAGTATGCGAATTCGATAACTCCCCAATCATTTCGCCCATGATGTACGTCAACGAATAACGATCGCCAACATATGGCAATAACTGCGCGTATTGATCTTTCGTCTTCTGCCAATCTACCCCGTTCATTGAAGGCTCAAAGAAGTAATCGCGCTCCTGCCGCCAGACTTCGTTGAAAATTTCCTTCCATTCCTGCGGAGGGTCGACCTCAGCTTTCATGCCGTCAAGTTTGAGAACTCCGTCGCCAACTTTGTGCGGCGCATCCGGCGGTTTGGCATCGATGATTCCAGCTGGGCCATCGCCCTCGGCCCGATACAACAACTTCGATCCATCGTGCGAAAGCGCAAAACGGTCCGCGCCGTCCAACAACACTTTGTCTTTGCGTTCTTTCAAATCGTAAGCATGGATTGCCGAACTTTCTCCTGGCAGTGGTCCCGACAAACCTTGAATCGGCGCGGTCGAGTAATAGATCGCGTCTTTCGACGCGTCCAGGCCGCGAATCACGGCCGGGGGTACTGCGAGCGCCACGATCCGCTCCTGAATGCCATCCAAATCGATCTTGAAAACTTTCGGAGGCTCTTTCGTCTCGGTTTGCGCGGCTTTGTCTTCGGGCTTCTTTTCCTCTTCTTTCTTGCCAGGCGTTTGCTTCGCGTTTTTCTTATTATTATTGTCCGGTTCGGAAGCCTGGGCTGCAGGCGTCTCTTCCTTCACCTTGACCTCGTCACTCAAGGCCGGAAATGGGGAAGGCTCGTCGGCAGTCAGTGTGATCACATAAACGCGCGTTGTTTTCGGATTCGCAAACTCGAAATCAACGTTGCCCAGCACTTCGTTGAAATCGCGATCAGAGAGGAAGTACAGGTACCGCTTGTCAGGATCGAACACCGCAGCGAAACTATTCTTGAGCGTCGAAGTTACGGCAGTGGTTTTCTTGTCCGCCAAACTATATAGGTACACGACCGAATAACCGGAGTCTAAATTCTTGTCATAAGCCAGCCATTTACTATCCGGAGACCAGCTGTAATTCTGAATTTCAAAGAATTTCGCGCGATCCACCTCAACCGGCTTTTTCTCCTTGAGGTCGACATACCACAGCTTCAAATCCTTATCCGCCCATGCAAGCTTCGAGCTGTCCGGAGACCATGCTGGCTGGAACATAAACCCTTTGTGCCCGCTGGTGATCGCTTCTTCTGCGCCTAGTCCGTCTTGCGGAGTGATGTAGATCTCGTCTTCTCCCGTCCGGTCCGAAACATAAGCGATCCATTTGCCATCCGGCGACCATGTGACCTTTTGTTCACGCACTCCGGGAGAGTGCGTTAGATTGCGAGTGCTGCCATCCTTGGCTGGAACTGTAAAGACTTCTCCGCGAGCGGCAAACACGGCTCGCTTGCCATCGGGCGCAATGTCGAAGTCGGTAATGTGCCGGCTCGCATTTACCCAATGCTTCATCGCCTGATCGCGCTCTCCACTCACATAAAGGGTCAATTTCTTCGGTTGTTGGTTCTGCAGATCGAAGCTATAGAGGTAGCCGCCATTTTCGAAAATGATCGCATCGGGACCAAGGCTCGGCCACATGACATCGAAGTCGCTGAACTTAGTAAGTTGCACGACCTGCTTACTGCCCTGATCGTAGCTGTAGAGATTGAGCCGGTGTTCCGGGCCGCGATCGGAGGTGAAATATATCGTGTTGCCATGCCACATCGGAAACGTGTCGGTGTAATCGGTATGCGGGATCACCTGATCGACAACATTATTCTTGATGTCGTAGATGGTGATGTCTTGCGCCAAGCCGCCCGTGTAGCGTTTCCACGTCCGGAAATTGCGGAAGATTCGGTTGTAAGCGACCTTCGTGCCGTCCGCTGAGAATGAAAGTAGTCCGCCTTCGTCCATCGGCATCGGTTGCGGCAGTCCGCCATCAACGCTCACGGTGTAGGGACGCTTGATCCATCCGTTCGAAGCGTCACGACGCGAAAGAAAGACAACGCTCTTGCCATCAGGCGTCCAGCCCATGACTTCATTAAGTATGCCCATACGGTCGCTGAGTGGTTGCGCTTGTCCCTGATAGAAGGTCAACTGCTTCGCTTGGCCACCGTCGGACGGCATTACATAGACGTTGAAGTTGCCATCATATTGGCCGGTGAAGGCGAGCCATTTTCCATCGGGAGAAAATTTTGGAAACAATTCGCGGCCGGGATGCGAAGTAATGCGGCGCGCGGTTCCACCGGAGCTTGAGGCGAGCCAGAGATCGCCCGCGTACATGAATGCAATTTTGTCTTTATAGATATCGGGGAAACGCAGCAAACGGCCTTCTTGAGTTTCCTGTGCGGTCGCCAGGCAGGTACAAGCAATAACGCTGGCGATGATCATCGAAGCGAAAATAGGCGCAAAAACAGACGCAAAACTGCTGCGGAAAGAATTGAATTTCATCAGGTATCCTCTTTGACGTTTTAGACGTTTGATGGCGGAATTAATTAGCGATGCAAGGCGCATTTCGGACAGCGAATTGTATCAGCCTGCACGCTGCCACTTCGAACACTAATTCTGATTTTGCGCGCTGCTCCCGGCTTTCATGGCTTCCTGGCAAAGACCTGCCGAGGTCAACACTTTGTCAAAGGCTGTATCTGTACGAAGTTTTGCGAGCAAAGGATCGTTAAGAAGATTCGAGTAGGCGCAATAGTTTTGTTCAACCGCGCTTTGGAGTAAGTGGAGGGCCGCTTGTTTCTTGCCGCAGTAGGCGAAGATCGCTCCCTGGTAGTACCAGGTTTCAGGATCGGGCTCGGTAGGTAAGCTGGTCTCCGCTTCCTGCGCCATGCGGTCCAGATCCGCGGCGGGGCGCAACTGCAAACAAGCCTCCAACAGATCGCGGTGGTAGCGCGGAGTAGCCGGCATACGCTTTACGGCCTCGCGGGCTTCTGCAATTTTGCCTTCGCGCAGCAGAATTGACGGCGTAACATAAGCGGCCCACTCCGAGCCCGCATCCAGGCGGACAAAATCCGCCGCGCGTTCCGTCTTGCCTAATTCCATAAACGCCCAGGCGCAAGAGCGAAAGGAATAATTACCGGGGTCGAGAGCCAGCGCAGTGTTGCACTCAACCGCCGATTGCTGCAGCATTCCGGCGTAGCGATAAACGTAAGCAATCGCGAAGTGGGCCTCGGCGCTCTCGGGACGATGCTGTACCAGCGCCTGCGCGGCTTGGTATGCCTTGCCCAGTTCACCTCTCTCCACCCGGTTGGCGATCAACTGTCTGGCGGCAGTGATGCGGTTCGGGTCAAGTTCCACGGCACGTTCGCAGGCTTTATTGGAGCGTTGGAACATGGGTTCGCCACCATCGGAATAGTCCGCGTCATAGTAGGAACGCACTCCGAGTTGTTCCCATGCCGGCGCGTAGGTTGGATCGACGTCGACCACATGCTCCAGCACGGCGATAGCGTCTTTATTTGGCCCAGGATCGTGCGGCAGCGCGAGGCTATGCAGGTATAGATCATAGGCCTCGGCATTTTTGGGGCGCGTGCTGGTATCTAAGAAGCCGCCGGCGGCGCCGAGAGCAGGCAGCAAACCTTGACGCATCTGCGCCGCCATTTGCGCTTGCAGTGCGATCAAGTCCTGAGCGGGCGCGGTGATATTTGCCTGCCACAAAAGTTTGTTACCTTCCACCTGGATCGCTTCCAGAGTAATCAGAAGCCGGTCGCCCTGTTTCAGAAAGTGTCCAGTAAGAATGTTGGCAACGTGTACTTCTCGGCCTGCCTGCTGCGGGTCGACATCGTTGCCAACAAACTTACGTGTGATGGCGGAAGGACGAACGTCAAGCGTCCGTGTGTAAGTAAGAGTGTTGGCAATTTCATCGGCAAGGGCAAAGCGAAGGAACTCAACGCTGATATCGCCATTCATGTTCTGCAAGGGCAGCACTGCAATGGTGTTCTTCGGTGCACCTCCGCCCGTCAGAATGCGCTGTTTGTACCACCAAGCCCCGACCGCGACCAGAACCGTGAGCAGCAAGGCGCTGACTCCGAGCAGAAGATAAATCGAAAATTTGCTGGAGGTCTGAAACGTGTTTGTCGCCAGTCGATACGGCAAGGCTGGACGCCGCGCTCCACTTTTGGTTAAACCCGAGTCCGATTGTTTCCGCAGTGACTGAAGATCGCCCTTCATTGCGAGCGCATTCGGGTAGCGATGTCCGCGATCTTTCTCCATGGCTCGACCAATGATGCCTTCGAGATCCTGGGGAATCGAGGGATTGAGACTTCGAGGAGAAACCGGCTTCTGGTTCAGGACGGCGTCCAGCGTGCTGATGACGTTCCCGGTGGCGAAGGGCTTCTTGCCGGTCGACATTTCGTAAAGCACGACTCCGAGCGAAAACAGATCGCTGCGCGGATCCAGTTCTTCGCCGCGCGCTTGCTCGGGAGACATGTACACCGCGGTTCCCGGAATCACTCCGACGGCAGTCAGCGAATCTTCCAGCGCGGCCTCGTTCGAGCTCGGATCGCGCGCCGACTTGGCCAATCCGAAGTCGAGAATTTTTGTTTGACCGCTCTGCGAAACGAAAATATTGGCCGGCTTGATATCGCGATGGATAATACCCTTGGCATGTGAAGCCGCTAACGCATCCGCCACCTGAATGCCGATGTCGAGAACCTCATCGACTTCCATCGCCTTCCCGCGTATCCGCTCCTTGAGGCTGACCCCTTCGAGCTTCTCCATGACGATGAAGGGGTGGCCGTCGTTATCCTCAATGTCGTGGATGGTGCAGATGCCAGGATGGTTCAACTGGGAAGCGGCGCGGGCTTCGCGCACGAAGCGGTCGAGGGACTTGCGGTCGTGGGCCAATTCGGCAGGGATGAACTTGAGGGCAACGTGACGGGACAGGCGCGTATCTTCCGCCTCATAGACCACGCCCATACCGCCACCACCGAGCTTTCCCACGATGTGATAGTGGGAGACTGTCTGACCGATCATACTGTCTGGCCCATCATTAAAAGGCCTCAGTGCCGTCGGCGGCTATGTTAGGCCGTGGGCGGAGCCGCGGTCAACTCTGTGGGCCGGAAAGAAGCCAGGCGCGTTTGCTGGATTCAAATATCTTGTAGATTCAAGTGTCTGGTTCTTTTTGCCGATCCAACTGGTACCAATGGATACACGGGTCCAGCTAATTGGCATGTTCCCCCAAGCCTTATCCACGTCTTATGATAGATAGTAGGCTTCGCTGTTAAGACGTGCATTGTTAAGACGTTCGTTGTTTAGACGATCATTTTTTGGACGTTCATATCTGACGTTCCGTAAGCCACCAATCTGTTGCAAGGACGAATCTGCCACAGGGACGAAGCTGTATGCAGTTGGCGCAGCTTGTGTGCGCGAGGTTCAAAACTATGCAGGCTTTGGTCGTCGACGATTCGGTCGTCTACCGCAAATTGATTGGAGACCATTTGCGTAGCTGGGGCTTTGGCGTCACCCTGGCAAAGACTGGCTGCGAGGCATGGGGAATTCTGGAGCAAGCGGAGGCTCCCAAGTTGGTTCTGCTCGATTGGGTGCTCCCCGACCTGGAAGGGCCTGAGCTTTGCCAGCGCATTCGGCAGGCCGCGTCGATTGGTTCTTACGTCTATATCATCTTGCTGACCGGCAAAGAGGGTCAACGGAACATGCTCGATGCCCTGGAAGCAGGGGCGGATGACTATCTGGCGAAGCCCTTTGATGAACTGGAACTGAAGGCGCGCCTGATGGTGGGCAAGCGAATTCTCGATCTGCAAGAGGAGCTGGTTTCCGCCCGGGAGGCCATGCGCCACGCTGCGACCCACGATAACCTCACTGGATTGATGAATCGCGGAGAAATCCTAGCCATGCTGCAACGGGAATTGGAGCGTGCGCGTCGTGAACACCAGCCGGTAGGTGTGATTCTTGGCGACGTCGATCATTTCAAGGGCGTGAACGACACGCTTGGCCATCTTTTTGGAGACGAAGCGCTGCGTGAAATCGGACGAAGATTGCGGAGGCAACTCCGCGTTTATGACGGTGTGGGCCGATATGGCGGAGAGGAGTTCCTTTTGATTCTGCCCAACTGTGATTTGACCAACGCGCTGCAGCGTGCGAATGAGGTGCGAAAAATCATTGCGAATACACCTGTAATCTATTCTGGCGTCCAAAAGCCCCTTACCATGAGTATGGGAGTCGCCGTCTCTGCGTGCGAAGGAAAAACCGATGTGGAAGTATTGTTGAATCAGGCCGACGCCGGCCTTTACGCTGCTAAGGCGAATGGCCGAAACCGGATCGAGCACTTTACTCCCATCCCCACGAAAACTTCGCCGGTGCGTGCGCGCAAGAGCTAGAGATCGCACTTCATTTGCTGAATTTGGATGCATGCGGAAGTGTTAGCCTCTTCTGAGGCGTCAGTTTCGCTCCGGCGAAGTTGGCGGCAGCAGTCCCTCTTGTCACCCGACCTTCCAACCCGCGTTAAGCAGTGCGCCCACGACGCTGGATTTGATCTCTGCGGCATCGCGCCTGTTCGCGATTTTGGCGAGTTGCAGGTCTTTCCCCGCTGGATTGCAGAGGGAAAGCACGGCGAAATGAAATACCTGGAAGCCCGCGATGAAGCTGACAACCTCAAACGCGCCTCGCTGGCGCGAGTTGTCTCCTGGGCGCGGAGCGTGATCGTATGCGCAATCAACTACAACACTGCGCATCCCTATTCGACGCAAGTGCAAGAAGACGGCAGCGGAGGTTGGATTTCGCGCTACGCCTGGGCTCGGGAGGATTATCACGATGCGGTGCTGCGCCGCCTGCGGCAGGTAGAAGATGACTTATATGCGCTATTTAACTCCAACGGCACCTTGCAACTTCGTTCCTACGTCGACACTGGCCCGCTGATCGAGCGCGTCTATGCCAAGTACGCGGGCATCGGATGGATTGGCAAGAATACCTGCATCATCAACCAGAAGATTGGATCCTGGCTGTTTCTGGGCGTGATCCTTACTTCGCTCGACGTTACGGAACTTGATCTCACAAAAAATGAGCTTGCTGCCGATTTGCCCGCACCGGATCGTTGCGGGACGTGCACGCGCTGTATCACCGCTTGTCCAACGCAGGCGATTGTAGCGCCGGGGGAACTGGACGCGCGATTATGTATCTCCTATCTGACGATTGAAAAGCGCGGCGAAATTCCAGAAGAGCAGCGCGCCGGTTTGGGTCGGCACGTTTTCGGATGCGACATCTGCCAGGACGTCTGCCCGTGGAACCGCAAAGCGCCCGTGACTGCTGTGCCCGAGTTCCAGGCGCGCGAAGGGCTGGTAAATCCGGCGCTCGAATGGCTGGCTGAGATGCAGCCAGAAGAGTTTCAAGTGAAATTTCGCGGATCTCCCATTCGTCGCGCGAAGCTTTCCGGGTTGCGGCGGAATGCAGTGATTGCCATGGGAAACAGCGGCGATGAAAAGTTTATGCCGACGTTGAAGAAACTTTGTGGTGACTCAGACCATGTGGTCGCGGAACACGCGCGCTGGGCTATGGCGAGGCTCGCGCCCGCTGCTTCAAAAGCTTAGTGCTTGATATTCCCTTGGACGGGCGAGACGTCGCTCCACGAGCTAGCACTCTCTGTTTACAATCGTCGGTGTATTTCAGCGGAGGGCCAATGTTCCACAAAGATCTGCTTCACGGCAAGCGCATCCTCATCACTGGCGGCGGCACCGGGTTGGGCAAAGCTACGGCTCAGCGGTTTCTGGAACTGGGCGCGGAAGTTTATATCTGCGGGCGGCGGGAAGAGGTGCTCCTTACCACCAAGCAAGAGTTGCACGAGCGCACTGGTGGCAAGATCCACTCTCGTCCCTGCGATGTGCGTGATGCCGCAGCGGTTGAAGAGATGATCGAAATTATTTGGGCTGAAGGTCCACTTGACGTGCTTATGAACAACGCCGCGGGAAATTTTCTGGCGCGCACCGAAGAGCTTTCGTTGGGAGCGTTTCAGTCGGTGATTGGTATTGTCCTGATGGGCACGCTACACACGACAATGGCTTGCGGGCGGCGTTGGCTAGCAGCGGAACGGGGAGGAGTGGTGCTGAATATAACCACCACCTACACGACGACGGGTTCGGCATATGTGGTGCCGTCGGCCGTGGCAAAGGCAGGCGTGCAGGCGCTGACGCGAAGTCTGGCAGTCGAGTGGGGGAATCGCGGCATTCGGATGAACGCCATCGCGCCGGGACCGATTCCGACTGAGGGCGCGTTCTCCCGTTTGCTGCCTCGTCCTGAATTGGAGGATGTAGTGAAGAAACGAAATCCTCTCGGGCGCTTTGGCACGATGGAAGAGTTTGCCAATCTAGCCGTGTTTTTGGTGAGCGATGGCTCCGGGTATGTAAATGGGGATGTCGTAACTATGGATGGCGGGGAATGGCTGCAAGGGGCTGGCGAATTCACGGCACTGGGACGGGAGCTGACCGATAAAGAGTGGGAGATGATGAAACCGAGGAAAATTCCGCCGAGGACCTGATCCTATCTGCGACTATCGAAGATCGCCGCCAAAAAAACGAAAGCGCCCGGACTCAGTTAGAGTCAGCGGACGCCCGTTTGAACAGCCCTCCCCCGAAGTCTGCTCACCTACGACTCTACGTCTGAATAGCAACCGAGGGAATGGCACGAACGTGGCACTTCTATAGGACAATCTGGTAGGCCCGGCAGGAATTGAACCTGCAACCCTTGGATTAGAAATCCAATGCTCTATCCATTTGAGCTACGGGCCCTTGGCAAGATGGATCCTACCGATTATAGGGGATGCGCGGGCCGGGCGTAGATTGCGGAGACTGATTCCGGCGTTAGGTCAAGCGCCAGGATCTAAGATGGCTCGCTTAATCTTTGAGCGGGACCATGGTTCGATCGCCACGGCAAAAAGTGGCCACTTTCATCAGGCCCCCATGGGCCTGGGGCATGGTCATGACCGGTCCGTAGCAATACACGGCGTGCCCGGTGGCGGCGAAGTACCATTGACCTCCCTTGTGCTTGGCCGGCTGCTGGGTGGGCGTGGGGTTGAGTTGGGCTGGGGGCGTCAACCTGGGGACGGGGAGCGACAGAACTAGGGCTAGGGCCAGGGTCTTCATGATTACCTCTTGCGCGCATCGCGGCCCCTACCAAAAGCCGCGTTTTCACAGAACCATTGCTTTGTACCGTCTCTTTTTGAAGTCCTATTGAAGTCTGATAGAGATCTGACTTGCTTCAGCTAAATCGCCCGCGTAGAACGCCGCACATCCTCTAAATCCGCTGCCGGCTTCCCCGGAACCTCTTTAGTGGCATGGGCCGATTTGCTGGGTCGTTTTGTTTCCTTATCCAATGCTTTTGGGTCCGATCCTTTTGCGCCGGTCGTACCAGCCGCAGCATTGCCGGTACCAGCAACATTGCTATCCGCAGGCAGCGCGGCTTGGTTGTGCGATCGCTGGCCGTCGTCTCGCGCCAGCTTCCCCTTAAGCGCAGCCAGTTGACTGCTGTCCTTTAACATCTCGTGGATTAGACCACGTTGCGATTCGATGGTCTGACCCTGCTCGAATACCAGCATGGTTAAAATTCCATACGAGACGATGAACAAAATCACCAGCAGCGGCAGTACAGGAGTAGGCCGCGCCGTTCGAGGAGCCACATTCTCAGCGCTGTAAATTACAGTCAAGTTTTGCCCCCAGGCTCGCCCGTACGCTCCGGGCTTTCACTGGGGATAGTGCACCCGTGAAACCATCCGTGGGGTTGAGTGTAAGTCATTGCTTCAGATGGAGTTATCTGGCGTGCTGGGACTTTGATTTAAGAGGCAGGTGCAAGGCTCTGCACTTTATGAGTAACGGTGCAAACGTTACCAAGGTTTGGAAATGGGCCAGGACAGGAGAGCCGGGCGTCCTCGCCCGGCCCTAACCATGACTCATGACGCGACTGCCGATACTAATCCGCTTTCAGGACCACATATTTGCGGCCGGCATACAGCCGGTAGGCAGCGCCGTCTTTTTCAAGCTTCAGGGGAACCGGGTGTTTGAGCTGATCGTCATCCTGGCTGGCGATGGAAAACAAATCCGTCGATGCCACATTCATCACGAGGAATTTGCCATTGGCAAAGCCAAATCCATATTCTCCCGGATCGAGCGTAGCTCCATCAAAGCTAAGCTTAGTCTCGGTGATCAGGAACCCTTGGTATTTCCCCTGGATGGCGGTGGAATATCCTGACGTATCCACTAGCCCCGCCAGCACTACTTTGCCAGCGGAATTCTTTAAGCCTGCCGTGTTGCGCACCTGCACCGGCGCGCTCTGGCCGGCAAAGAAATAAGTGGTTGGAGCAAGCTTTTTGACTTGATCACCGCCTAGAATTTGGGCACCGGCCTGCGCTACGAGCGCTGTCAGTACAACCAGCCACATCATTTTGCGATTGCAGTTCATGGAGGATCCTCTTGAGGTTTTGAATTCGCCAATTCGCGGAAAAATTCGGCGGGAAAATTAGTTTGACCGCAACATTCGGATAGTCCGCGCGGCGCGACCGCCTTATGTTACATGCATGACGACCAATGCGATACTTGCAGAGGAAACAGCAATGAAGACAACTGCCCAACAAACATCTGAGCAGACGCGAAACCGACGCTGGCAGGCCGTTCTTGATCGCGACACTTCACTCGACGGCGCATTCGTTTTTGCCGTATCGAGTACGGGCATCTTCTGTCGTCCCTCATGCCCTGCCAAACGCCCGCGCCGTGAGAATGTGACTTTTTTCGATCACGCTCTTCAAGCCGAACAGTCCGGTTATCGCGCCTGCCTGCGTTGTCGTCCTAAGGCTGTGGACGGGGATCCGCAATCAGCACAAGTCCGCGCGATTTGCCGCTACATTGAGCAGCATATCGAAGATCGACTCACGCTTGCGTTGCTGGCCAAAGAATTTCGGCGCAGCCCATTTCATCTGCAGCGAATGTTCAAGTCGGCGCTCGGCGTGTCGCCGAAGGCCTATATCGACGCTGTCCGGTTGCGCCAGGTGAAGCAGAATTTACAGGCTGGCCACTCGGTGACCACCGCACTCTATGACGCCGGATACGGCTCCAGCAGCCGTCTCTACGAGCGCACTGCCACGCAGCTCGGCATGACTCCGGACAAGTATCGCCGAGGGGCCGTGGCTGCGGTCGTTCGCTACACTATCGCCAAATCTCCACTTGGGCGCATGCTGATTGCAGCAACTGACAAAGGCATTTGTTCAATTCAATTCGCCGATTCCGATGAGCAGCTCCAGCAAGGACTGATGCGGGAGTTTCCCTTTGCCACCCGCCGCCGCGATGATGCCGCTATGGCCGAATGGCGAACGAATCTTTCTCGCTTAATGGAAGGACGGGAAGCGTATCCCTCTCTTCCACTCGACATCAGAGCGACCGCGTTTCAACGGCGAGTGTGGGAAACTCTGCAACGAATTCCGCGAGGAGAAACGCGTTCCTACAGCGCTGTGGCAAAGAAGATTGGCATGCCGAAGGCAACGCGCGCCGTCGCGCGCGCTTGCGCTACGAATCCAGTTGCAGTCGCGATTCCCTGCCATCGCGTTGTGCGTGAAGATGGCGAGTTGGGAGGCTATCGTTGGGGCATTGAGCGCAAGGAGCAGTTGCTCTCTATGGAGAAAGAGGCAAGGGCTTAACAATGTCCTTGTTGGACTAACGATTTCGCCACAATCGGCGCAATCGCTCAAGAACGGCCGTCTTCGTCCTCGAAACATTCGGTTCTTACCATACGATTACCGTATTGATGAACCTCCACCGGAGAAGCAACAATGACCAAAGATGAGGCTTGGAAGTTCGCCAACGATTGGGTAGCAGCTTGGAATGGTCATGATCTGGACTTGATCATGGCGCACTATGACGATGCAATCGAGTTGACTTCGCCAGTTGCCGCACAGTTGTTGGGGACGTCCGACGGCAAGGTAATCGGAAAGGTAAACTTGAGAGCTTACTTTCAGCGAGGGCTAGCAGCCTACCCGGAACTCCATTTTCGCCTTGAGGACGTGCTCTGGGGCGTAGGCAGCGTGTTGCTCTATTACACGAATCAAAATGGAACACGCACGGCGGAGTTCATGGAGTTGTCAGCGATTGGGAAAGTGGCTCGAGTGGTGACAAATTACAGTGCCTAACAAGAGGGATCGACTCTAGCGACAGATTCTGAGGATGTAGGCTCCCATCCGCTCTTGCCCTCTCTTATCCGCCGCCGTACGAAAGCTCTCGCTAGCCGGCAGCCTCAAGTTTTTCCAACGATTCGTCGCTTCCCGGTGATTGATTTCATCCCCTGCCGGCCCAGATCCCGCACCACGCGCGGATTCTTCTCGAAATTATCCACAGATCTTGCTACGCACGAAGCGTCATCTAGGCATATACTTCGCCTCGCGTAGAAGTATGCGCGTAAGGAGACCTCCCCCGATGAACAAAGCAAGCGAAGTCCTGCTAACCGTTGTAGCACTGGTTGGGTTGTACTGCGCAATCACGACTGGCAATTCACGGCCGGTCAGTTCGGTCGTTCGAGCACAACAGGCTGTGGTCGTTGCCGATGGCAGCGATCCGATGCCCTTTTGCCGCGGCAAACATTGCAGCAATTAAGGGAGAACTAAGCTGATCAGATAAATCAACTGGCTGCTCTAAATTGATGTTGCAGAGCGGTCGAGGGATAGGTATGCTTTCGAGCATTACGTCTACGTAATGCAATGAACTGGTTAATGTATTTGAACTGGCTCGCGGGCCCGCTGTTGCAGATCACCCTTGTGATCTTCATGGTCCGGCGCGGATTTCACAGGGTGTTTCCGCGATTCTTTTCCTACATTCTGTTTCAGACCATCAAATCGGCAAGTTTGTTTGTCGTGTACCGGTATTTCCACGAAAGCTACTTCGACGCATACTGGACCGGAAATGCCATTAGTGTGATCCTTGCGGTCGTGGTGATGGATGAAATATTGCGCAGTCTCTTTAGCGAGTATGGAGGCATTCAGCTCTTAGGAACCACTATATTCCGTTGGTCGTGCGGGCTGCTGTTTCTACTTGCCCTTATAGGCGCCCTGTCTAGTGCTGAGACGGGTGGAGATCGGGTAGTAGAGGCGGTGCTCGCGTTTGACCGCAGCGTTCGCCTGATGCAGGTGGGGCTTTTCCTGCTCCTGATGCTTCTTTGCCGTTTTCTCAAGAATTTCTCCCGGCAACAGGTATTCGGTATCGCCCTTGGATTCGGAGTCTTTGCCAGCGTTGAGCTGATCCTGGTTAGTTTTGTGATGTGGTATGGCACCAGTCAAGGTGCGATTATCAGTTTAGTAAAGAGCACTGTGTACAACGCAGTCACTCTTGTCTGGATCGGCTATCTGAAACAGCGGCCGCAACTGGTGCCAAACGTTGAGGCAGTTGCCAACGCGAATAATCTCGGCATGACATTGGCTACATCAGGCGGCGCCCCGGATCCTGACGCTGGGTTTATGTTGAGAGTCGAGCAGGCCGTGGATCGAGTCTTATCCCGTAGTGATTGGCCGAGACCAAAGGCAGAGGGATCTCGGATCGTCAGTCGTAAACCCAACCCGGAAGAGGGCAATTAATAGACATTCTAATTAGCTAGGCAAGACCTGACTCCCACTGGTGCGCGCACGATGAACTCCCCCGCAAAGCAACCACGTACCGACGCGACCTGGCCTCCAGAGGAAGGCCAGATCATTTCGTTCAAGTCTTCCACAGGCTCCGAAACGACTATTCTCAAAGAAGTGCGTTGGGGTTTGGTTTGGCGAGATTTCATTCTTGCGGACGGACGAGTGATACCAGAGCACAGGATCTCAGGCTGTCCCCAGCCCCCGGCGAAGCGCAAAATCAGTCAGGTCACAGACAAAGAGCGAGAGGAGTGTGAGGAGCGCCTCTTTTCGATGGCCGGGTCTGGATTGGATCCTCGCAAACGAGACCAGGCTTTCTGGGCGGAGTTGAACCAGTATCTGGCATACACATATCTCAGGTTCAAGCAGACCGGGGGTCCAATGCCAGGCAAAACGCAAAATCAAGCCACAGAGCAATGACGGGACGATGGACTGGACCGGGAGTAGCATTTTCAGGTCGCGTGAGCGGGAGCAAATGGATCATGAGGGTTAAGCTGTGAGCCAATCTAATTCCGATGAGGAAATCGAAGAGCAGCAGGGTTGGAAAGTGCTCTCCGACGCTGGTCTGGTAGAAATACGCCTCGACGAATTTGCAGAAAGAATCAGAGACGTTAAACGTATCGTCGTAGTACGCCTGCGCGAATTGCTCGATTTCAATAATGGCAATAAAGAACGCGAATCGGCGGCGTACTCGCTCGGTACGCTAAAGGGATTAGAGTTGAAGGTGCTGGCGAATGCTCCGAAGCCGCTCGATCCATCGGAGAAGTGATCTCTTTCAAGCAGCAAACCCCGTTGGTTCAGGCAAAATATCCATAAGCGGTTACACTAAACTTCTGCCTAAGATGTAGCCCAATATCAGATCAATTTTTCTGCCAGGTGATTCCGCCGTCCCGGCTGGTCCAAACCTCATTATTACTGGTGAAAACTATAATCGGCGTCGGGCCGCTCACATTCCCGTGAATATTGTCGGTTTGAATATCAATGTGCGTTATGTCGGCGCCAAGTTGCTGACCCTTAACGGAAGGTTGCAATTGCGCCCAGGTCACTCCGTCGTCGATTGAGCGGAACAGAATGCCTGCCTGACCGCCAGCCCACACCTCTTCGCCATGACTTGCGTAGCACAGCAATGGACGATCCGCGTGTAAAGCACTTTGCCAGTTCTGGCCGTTATTCACGGAGCGTTGCAAGATGCCCGCCATGATTGCCCAAGTGACATTGCGCGCGAAAGTCTGGTCTTCTGCTAGGGCAAGTCCTGGCTGATTCTTCAGTTGTTCATTTGTACCGGCTGTTTCGGTCTCTGCGGGCTGTTGCTGCGCAGGCTTAGCTTTTTCAATTATTGGCGCGTCATTTACTGGCACGTCGTTTCTTGCCATCTGACTGTCTTCGACTGGGGGCGCTGCGTCTACTCTGACCGCTTCCTTAGAAATCTCGGTCGAGGTCTTTTCCCCCAAATTAGGCTTTTTGGATAACAGTTTCTTCGACAGTTGTTTGGATAATAGCGGACCGGAGTTTAGTCGCGCATCGTCAATAGTTTTGGCCGCTACTTGGCCAGTTAGTGGAGATGTGATCGGCGAGCCTGACGCCGGCGACACTATGGTCGATGCAACGGTCGCAACTCGCTGATTCTCGGAAGGTACGATCGGCTGATTCAACTTGCCCGGATGCACCAGGAGCACCGAAGCGACGACGACAACGCCCGCCGCCAGCGCGGCCCAGCGGACACTCGGACCAGCCAGTATGGTCAGCCAGCTTCTCTCGGTCTTCTTCGAAATCCGAGTAATCCGGTCAGATTCGGCGTCCGCTGCAATTGGAGCAGTCACCGCCTCCGCCAATGGAAGCGCCAGAACCAGCACTTCGCGGCAATCTGCGCAGAGCGCGAGATGCTTTAGTACGCCGTCGCGTTCGATTGCTGGAAGCGCCTGCTCGGCGAAAGCAGTCAGCAGATTCGGGTCCGGATGCGATCGCTCGGGCGAAGCTGCCCGCATGCGGTCACGGACGATTTTAGGTACTTCAGTCATTCGTCTTTGCTTCCCTAACTCTCTGCTTCTTCAGTCGCTGCCCCCGTCGCCTGTGTCCTGGGCGGGGGACTTACTACCAGGGAACGCTTTGGCCCCGGAATCTTGCGTCAATCGGGAGCGCAAATTCAGTCTTATGTCACGCACGTCTGTTTCCAGAGCCTCCTCAGCCTGGGCATGGCTCATACCCCGTGTCCGCAGTCCCGCCAGAATGCGTTTCCTGAGCCCAGTTGCGAGACGATCAAGCCGGCGGCTGACGCTCGATTCATGCAGCCCTAGCGTGCGCGCAATGTCGGCCAGCGTCCGCCCATCAAGAAAATAGGATGCCAAGGTAAACCGGTCTTCTAACGAAAGTTCGGCCAAGGCTTCATCGGTAGCTGTTTCGATTCGTTGGTCCGAAGCGCACGTTGGTTCAGGAGTCGCTGCCGCAAATTGCACACCCTCGTCCGTCTGCTCCTCCAGACTGACCACGCGTTTCTGCTTGCGATAGCGATTGATGAACTCCTGCGCCATCACGGTACGTAACCAGCCTTCGAGCGAACCGCGGCCGGTGTAAGAGACGAGTTTTGAGTTGCGCACCCCATCGCGAGCATTAACACCGTACAGATCGGCGAACAGCGAATCGGCCAACTCGGCGGCGCTGGCGCTATCGCGCGTAATATGCAGCGCCATCTTATGGAGCTTCTGCCGGAAGCGGCTAATAAAATCCTGCCACGCGCGCTCGTTGCCTGCGGCGCAGGCGCGCGCCAGCGTCAGTTCTTCCAGCCGCAGCCCGGCGTAGAAGTCAGCTTTCTGCTCCGCAGAAACGTGACTTGAATTAGAAGGCGAAGGATTAGCGGACGAAGTGGAAAGAAGATACTTGCGCAGAATGTCGTCGAGGATGGCTGCGAATTGATCGGCGTTCATGCCATAGGCCGCAGCTCCACTGCGCTCGTAGAGGGTCGCGGCGAATTCTGCGCTGTTATCGGATGAAGCGGATCTGGGCACAACCTACCTTGGCATGTTCCAGATAATGCTAGCAATTTTTTCGACGCAAGGAAGAATAAATCGTGCGTTCTTCGATCAGCGAGCAAGAAAGACACTCCTGGAAGCCTCGCTGAACAGTCCCCTGGCACGCTCTACCTTAGCGTGCCGGGGAGGGGTAGCGGCGAGCGCTGCTCGCCAATCCTTTTTGTACAACATCGTTCGCGTCGTATGCCAGGTTGAGTGCGGGTAGTTCTTCACGAGTAAACCAGCGAACATCCGCCGCGTCGCTTCCGGCCTTGAGATCGCCGCTGAGCGGACGGCACAGAAAATCAATCAGCACAAAGTGATATCGTACTCGCTCATCATCGCTCCGGATGATGCGCTCATACACGCCAAGCATCTCGCCCGGTTCGACCACCAATCCGGTTTCCTCGTGAGCTTCACGAATCGCCGCTTCCCGCAAAGTTTCTCCGCATTCGAGGACCCCACCGGGCAACGACCACTCTCCCAGCAGGGGTGGTGTTCCGCGGCGAATTAATAGGACACGACGCTCTTCTTGATGATCATCGTGAGGATGTTCGCTGTGAGGACAATCGACGATCACTGCTCCCACCCCCACCAGCGGAGATTCTGGATATTCACGTTTCATGCCGCTAGTTTCATACGATATCTTTATATTTTTATCTTCATATCTTTATCTTCCGCGGCACGTTTTGTGCAGAGTCGAGCTTGCACCGATTATTTCGTGCCCACTTGATATTCCTCAATCTTGCCGTCGGGCATGATCCGCTCCCACACCTCGACCGTTTTCTGGGGAAAGTGTACCTCGAACGAACGGAAGGTCATTCCTCCGCGATCTTGCCTGGAAGTTTGCTTAAATTCTGTGGGTGATCCCAGAGGGCCCAGGCTGCTGGCGAAATCCTTGAGAGACTGTTCGGTGAAATAAGTATTGCAGTTGTCGGTGAATAGGGTGCGGCTGATTTTGCCTTGCTGTAACGCCACGAATATTTCGCGGGACTGCTCCTCTTGTTTGCCCGCATTCTCGCGGAAAAGTAGTGCCGCAATGTCGCGGGCGATGTCTGCTGAGGCTCCAACTGAGTCTTGATTAACGAGGACGACGACCGCCATGCGTGTGTCTGGAAAAACCATATTTTGCGCGGTGAAGCCGGAGATTTCGCCACCGTGCTCGATGACGCGCTCTCCAAATTCCTGTCGCACATCCACGCCCAATCCATAGCGCGTTCCGAGACCGTTCTTGAGCACGACCTCCTTTTCCATCTGCGCATAAGAGCCTGGCTGAAGTAGGGTCTGCTTGATTATGCTGATGTCCCATTTCGCCAAATCTTCTGCGGGCATGGCCAATTCGCCTGCGGCAAAAAGCCAGCCCTTGCCTTCTTTTGGAGCCAGTCGCGGCGGGCCGAGCGCGTAGCGCAGATAGCCGGTCGCATCGGTTTCGGTGAGGCGGTTCTGGTCAATGTTCATGACGCTTTTCATCCCCACTGGTGCAAAGATATGCTCGCTCAGAAATTGCAGCAGTGGCTCGCCGCTGGCCTTCTCCACAATCAACCCCGCAATTACAAAATTGGTGTTGCTGTATTGCCATTCGGTTCCTGGATCGAAATCGAGTGGTTTCCGCGCCCATTGGTCGAGAATCTTGTCTGCCGTGATGGCCCGAAGCATGAACGGCGGAACATAGTCTTGCGGCCAGTAGTCTTGATAACCAGACGTATGCGAAAGCAATTCACGAATCGTAACCTCGTTTCCTCTGGTGAGGTCAGGAACGAATCGTGATACGGGATCGTCGAGCGAGAGTTTTCCTTGTTCTGCCAGCAGCAGTACCGCGCCTGCCGTAAATTGTTTGCTGATAGAGCCGATGCTGTAGCGCATCGAAGGCAAGGCGGACAAGTGCGGTTCGATTCGGCCGTCGCCATAGGCCTGGAGATAGGTGATCGCTCCATTTTGCACAATGGCGATTGAGGCGCTCGGAACGCCGGTTGTGGCTAGTGCCTGACGGACGATCGCGTCAACTTTTCCCTGCAACTCGTTAGAGATTGGCGCCGGCATTTGCGCTTTCAGAAGGGAAGCGACGAGCAAAATAAAAACAAAAACAGCACGCGGATTTCTCAGCCGCGGCAGATAATTCATGTGCCACTCCTCGGAAACCGGAAACAGTATACGGCCTTAGGCTTACATTCTCGTCGGCAGCTGTATGGAGATGGAGCCCTCGTAAAGAATCAGAGATATTGTGATCACAGGCAGTTGCCGAGAACAAACTGGAATTACAATAGCGACCATGTCTCTCGATGAATACAAACGGAAACGGCGGTTTGAGGCAACGCCAGAGCCTCCGCCCAAGCTTGAAACCAAATCGCGCCATCGTTTTGTCGTGCAGCGCCATGACGCCTCACGGCTGCACTACGATTTTCGGTTAGAGATGGAAGGTGTGCTCAAGTCGTGGGCTGTTCCCAAGGGTCCATCGCTTGACCCGGCCGACAAGCGTCTCGCGATGCAGGTTGAGGATCACCCTGTCTCGTACTACGACTTTGAAGGCACGATTCCCGAAGGCAATTACGGCGGTGGCACGGTGATGGTTTGGGATGCGGGCACATGGGAGCCGCTATCGCCGGAGCCGGTCGACGGCGTGTATGTTCCGGGCACGGAAAAAGAAGCTGCTGCCATGCTGGCGAAGGGCGACCTCAAGTTTCGACTGAAAGGGAAGCGGCTCAAGGGCGATTTCGCGCTGGTGCACATTAAGGCGCGCCGACCTGGGAGCAAAGGAAATGAGTGGCTGCTGATCAAGAAGAAAGACGATTACGTTGTTGCTGGCTTCGACATCAATGAAAATGCGTATAACACTTCGATTCTCACCGGTCGCACCATGGCGCAGATCGCTGGCGATGCAGGCTCCGTGGAATGGACGAGCAGCCGTCCCGCAGCACGTGGCAAAGTGAAGGCGGCATGGCTGGCGGACGCCATCGCACGCGCTGATGAAAAGCGAAAAGCTTCAAGCTCAGAGAATGCAAAGGGCACAGAGAAAAAAACTCAGGTGTCGAAAGCGGCGAGCGGTGGACTGACCGCAGGGAAAAGTAAAAAAAAACTCTCTAAACAGGGTACGCAAGAAGTACAAGAAGTAGTTGACTCGGAGCTCGCAGAAGGCGCGCGAGGCGCGCCTAAGGGCGCGAATAACTCCCGAAACAAGAAAGTTTCTGCGAATCATACGTCCTCGTCGGTTAAAGGTATCGCGGGCGCCGAGTTGAAGTCGATGCCAACGGTTATCCACCCGATGCTGGCGAGCCTGGCTGACCATGCTTTCGACAATCCCGACTGGCTCTTTGAAATTAAATGGGATGGCTATCGCGCTATCGCCTTTGTCGCTGGCGGCCGCGTGCGGTTGATGTCGCGAACTCAGAACGACCTCACGGCCCAGTTTTCCGAGCTCGGCAGCTTGCCGCAATTTGTAAGGGCCGAGCGCGCGATTCTTGATGGAGAGATCGTTGCGCTCGACGATGAGGGCCGGCCATCGTTCAGCCTGATGCAGCAGCGTACCGGATTCCAGCCCGGCAAGCGCCGTCTGCAAAGACGCGAGGGCGTTCCGACCATTTATTACGCGTTCGATCTGCTCTACCTTGACGGCCTCGACCTGCGCCGTGTCGCGCTCGAGCAACGCAAGCAGTTGCTGCTCGATAGGATTATGCCGGGTACGGTCATCCATTTTTCTGATCACTACGCCGAGAAGGGTCTCGATCTTTTCGAGGCAGCGAAAAAACGCGGACTGGAAGGAATTGTCGCCAAGAAGCGCAATAGTAGCTATGAAGAAAAGCGTTCATCGAACTGGCTCAAAATTAAAATCACGCAACGGCAGGAGTGTGTCATTGGAGGCTACACCGATCCTGAGGGCAGCCGCGAATATTTTGGCGCGCTGGTGCTGGGATTGTATGACCGCCAGAGACGATTGATTCACGTTGGGCAGGTGGGTACTGGCTTCGATCACAAGACACTCAAAGAGATATTCGCCCGCCTGCAGCCGCTCAAGACGAAACAGAATCCGTTTTATGGGGAGATTGGCGGATTACGAAAGGTGCAATTTGTGCGTCCGAAGCTGGTGGCTGAAATTAAGTTTGCGGAGTGGACTCATGAGAGCGCGGATGGCGGGATGAAGCTGCGAGCGCCAGTATTTATGGGATTTAGAGCTGATAAACCGGCGGATCAGTGTCGGCTGGATGAAGCGGTCGCAAGTTAGACCTCCAAACGTAGATGATCGGTAACCAGCTAGAACGCACTGCCGCCTCCGCCGCCAAACCCACCTCCGGAAAAACCTCCACCCGAAAATCCGCCACCGCCACTGAAGCCTGATCCAGTGGAACTGGCTCTGGGGCTGGAGACAAAGACCTGGTGCATATCTGACGCCATGCTGTGCATCGAGCTGGAAAAGAAAAGCGGACTGAATCCGACGTAGCCGTTGGGCGAAACGTACCAGCTCGGCTGATCTTTTATTATTCCGTCGAACGCTTGTGCCCAGTGGTGCTCAACGCCTAGCGCCATGGCGTAAGGGAGAAATTTTTCGAAGGTGTCGGGCGGCATGCGCTTGATGCGGTCGGCGTCGACGCGGTTCATGAACTCCTGGAAGCCGAGAACAGCGATTGCGGTGCGCGCACCAGTCAAAGTTTTTGCCGTCATCTGGCGGGCAAAGAGCCACCAGATCAGGGCGGAAACTAAAACACTGCCGATGACCAGAGGAACGGAATAGAACAGATTCATCCAGCCCATGATTTGCACGGCAATTACAAGGATCGCGATTGCAACGGCAGCGACGATGCTGTAGCCATTGGCGGATTCCGGGTCGAGCGCGTAGATGCCTTTGCTTTTGAGCGCGGACATGATGTCCTCGCGCACTATGGGGATCACGGTGTAGAACCGATTCTTCAGGCTGGAAAGACGGGTTTCGGAGCCCGCGAGAAAAATGTTTTCCAGCATTACGCGTTCATGCGGAGTAAGGTCGGTCCCCCACTGCTCAACCGGCTTTTGCAATGTGAACAGATAATCCTTGTGGTGAAAGACGAGGAAGGTGTCGACTTTTTCTTCGATCTTGATGTAGCCGCGTACGGCGAGATCGATGATGGTGCTGGTGATGTCGCGGGGATGGATGGTGTCATCGAGCAAGGTTCCGGCTTCAGCTGGACACATGCCTTTGGGCGGCTCGTATTGCGGGGCGACGGAGACGCCGGGATCGGGATCGCGTCCCAGGGAATACCAGAGGCCAAACATCACGGCGAAAGTTAACAGCGGCAGGAACACGATGGGATTGCTGCCGAGAAACCAGAATAATTTTGCGAGCGCCGAGGGAGATTTGAGCACTCCCTGCGGAACGTAAATGTCGATGGTGAGGCCGCCGCGCATGGGAAGCGCGTGCGTGGTTTCGAAAACAACGTCGGCGCCTTTGACCTCGGCTGTCGCGTCGCTTTCTTTGGAACCGTAGCTGCCGGTGAAAGCCTGGGCCCGCAGTCCTCCAGCAGCATTCTCGGGAAGGGTCACGAAGGCCGAGGCATGATCGATGGGAACCGGCCAGTCGTTGCCGGTCACGTTCCAGTAAAACTCAGCGTAGTCATCATTGCTGCTATCGAAGAAGCGGACTCCATTGCGCACAGAGTAATCGATATTGACAATGCGAGTCGTATCGACGGCGTCGGGGATGTAGATTTTTAAATCGCGAAAGGCGCCCGACTTACTTGAATCGTACTTCAGCTTGTTTCCGTTTTCGTCGGTCACGCTGAGGATGTTGAGAAAGAGTGTGTAGTTGGTTCCCTGCGGTCCGGGATATTCAACGGGGATGGTGCGATGAATGCCGTGCCACTGGCCTACAAACGCCAGAGTTATTTTTTCGCTGACCAGGGCTGTACCGTTGGAGGCGATGGAAATAGTGTCCTGGAAATCTGCGACCCGCCAGTTATTAGGCTGGGCACGAGCCGTGGCGGCGAAGGCCAGAAGTGAAAATAGGAGCGAAAATAGTGCCAACAGTCGGCGATTGGTGGATGCTCCGCGAAACATTCTTAGAATTTCACCGCGACTGGTTCGCGGTCAGCGGCTGCTGTTTCAAAGAACTGTTTCTGCTGGAAGCCGAACATCCCGGCCAGAATATTGGTTGGGAAAGATTGAATCTTGGTATTCAGATCGCGCACGACGGCATTGTAGTAGCGTCGAGCGTTTTGAATCGCATCTTCGATCTCGCTGAGCGAACCCTGTAGCTGGGTGAATTGCTGCGATGCCTGAAGTTGAGGATAGTTTTCCGCCACAGCAAACAGGCTCTTGAGCGCTCCGCTTAATTGATTCTCGGCGGCGGCTTTATCAGCCGGGCCGGTAGCCTGCATGGCCATGGATCGGAATTTGGCGATGTCCTCGAACGTGCTTTTTTCGTGAGTGGCATAGCCCTTTACGGTTTCGACAAGATTGGGAATCAGGTCATGCCTGCGTTTGAGCTGAACATCGATGTCGGACCAGGCCGATTCGGAACGCACGCGCAGCTGCACCAGGCTGTTGTACATCGCGATCAGGAAGACGCCCAAGAGAACGATGACTGCAAGGACGGCCAAGACCATGGGTGCTCTCCTCTTTATCTAGTGGACTCAAAAGGGGACGTTAGCACAGCGGGTAGCAGCGAGCAATGCAGGGTTTGATTCGCTGGGATGGAAGGTTCTGTACAGGTTACTGCCGCGGAGCGTAGTATCCGCGCCGGGCGCGTACTTGCAGATCTTTCTTGAGAGCGGTGATTTCGATCGAATGATAGCGTCCGTCCGCATCGAAGTCGGAGGGCTTGTAGGAAACGGCGTATTGGCTGCGCAGTTCGTCTTCAATGGCGGCGAAGGAGTGGGTGATATCTTTCATCTTATAAGGGAAGAAGGCGCGACCGCCGGTGGCGGATGCGAGGTCTTCTAAGACTTTGTCGCCGCGCAGAATCAGGCCGCTATCGTCGGTGGAGATGGCATAGATGAGAACCTCGGCGCGCTGCGCCATTTCAATGGCCTGGGCCCGCGTGTATTCGCTCTGGTTGTCCTCGCCGTCGCTGAGGACCACGATAGCTTTACGGATCGGATGATCGGATTGTTCGTGCAACAACTTCTCCTTGCACGCTTTGTAGATGGCGTCATAGAGCGCGGTGCCGCCACCATTGCTCAGGCGCTGCACCCCGGCGGCCAGCAAGGGTACCTGGTCAGTGAAATCCTGAGTGAGATGGCTCTGCTTATTGAATCCTACGATGAATGCGTGGTCGTAGCCGGGACGGATAATGTGCTGTAGAAATCCAGTAGCGGCCTCTTTTTCGAATCCAAAACGACCCTGCACAGAACCGCTGACGTCCATGAGTAAGCCCAATTCGATGGGCAGGTCGGTCTCGCGGCGGAAATTGAGGATGGATTCGACAGGCTTGTGGTCGTCGAAAATATTAAAATCGGCCTGGTTCAAATTGCGGACGAATTTACCGTGGCGATCGGTCGCGATGAAGAGCACGTTAACTTCATCGACACGTTTGGTGATGGTGAGAATGGGCTCGTTATCGTCGTCGCTGGTGGCGGGAACCGCAGTGGCGCTGGAGTCTACTGCAACGCTCGAAGCGGCAACGACGTAGGATGTGATTTGGGCACATCCGGAAACGGACAAGACAATAACGACGGCAATTGCAAATACAAGGCGTGCCAACCGGTTCGCTGTCTGCCCGAATTTGTTGTCCTTCGTCATTAAGTATTAGTGCGCGAGTTCATAAAATCTCAATTTCGTAAATCTTAATTCGGCCGCCTGTGATTACCGAACCTCCAACCAATTCGATGCACGCCGGGGGCCGAAAAGGGCAAAAACATGGTCCAGTTGAATGTAGGCCGTTATCAGGGGCAAGTCCAAGTTACAAAAGGAGTACGTAAACGGTGCTCCGCCTAACCAGAAGCCAGTCAATAGTTTGGAAATGGTTGCACATGATATTTTTTCCCTTGATTGGTGGCACTCCGTGCAAAAACTTCAAAATGGCTTCCTACGGCTGTACCTGTACTTCCGGATGGAGCCACGATGGCCGCGTCCGGCAGGCGACGGTGGTAATCTGACAATCGCAGGATGGATGTACTCGGGTGGAGTCGCAACATGTATTTCGAACAGTTTTATCTAACCTGTCTGGCCCACGCTTCGTACATGATTGGATCGGAAGGCGAAGCGGCCGTGGTTGATCCGCAGCGCGATGTTGATATTTATCTGAAGGCGGCAGAAGAGCAGGGTCTTAAGATCCAGCACATATTCGAAACCCACCTGCATGCCGATTTTGTTTCCGGGCACAAAGAACTGGCGGCCCGCACAGGCGCAAGAATTTACATCGGAGCACACGCCAACGCCGGATTTCCGCACACACCGCTGACCGACGGCTTCGAAGTGAAAATAGGGGCGGTACGCATTCGCGTATTGGAAACGCCGGGCCACACACCCGAGAGCGTCTGTCTGGTAATCACGGATGAGGAAAAATCGACTGAGCCCTGCGCAGTGCTGACTGGCGATACTTTGTTTATTGGCGATGTTGGCCGTCCGGATCTTTCGAAGACGCACACGCCACGGCAACTTGCAGCATTGCTCTATGACAGTTTGCAGAAATTGATGACGCTGCCGGACGCAGTGTCGGTGTATCCGGCGCATGGGGCGGGATCGCTCTGCGGACGCGCCATGCGAGCGGAACGCTCGTCCACAATTGGGACCGAGCGGCTGACCAACTATGCCTTGCAGATCGCGAACAGCGAGGAATTCGTGGCGCAGTTGACCACGAACCTTCCGACTCGTCCTGAATATTTTCTTGAGGATGCTGAGATCAATCGTTCGGGTGCGGGGACATTGACGGAGTTGCCGCGGCTTCCGGCGCTCTCTCCTGCTGACGTGCAGGCGCTGTTACAGCAGGATGCAACTGCTAATGTAAATTTGCTGGACGTTCGTCCGAGCGACGACTTCGCAGCAGGGCACGTTCCGGGGTCGATCGGCATCGCGCTCTCGGGACAATTCGCCTCGTGGGCGGGAGGAATTCTCGGAATCCATTCCGCGCCGGTTCTGATCGGTGACAGCGAAGCGCAGATTGAGGAAGCCCGGCTGCGGTTGGCTCGCGTGGGCATTGAAGAATTGCGCGGTTATTTGTCTGGCGGCGTGACGGCGTGGCAGAACGCGGGTTTGCCGGTGCTGAAGACGGCACAGATTTCTCCCGGCGAGCTGAATCAGAAATTGTGCGAGGGCAAGTGGAGCGCAGCTGACGTGCTTGATGTGCGTCGCGAAGGCGAATGGCAAGCGGGACACATTGAGCAAGTACAGTGCCGGGCGCTCGATACGTTTCCGCAAGGATTGCCTGCAATCGATAAGAAGCGGCCGGTTGTGGTTCACTGCAAGAGCGGATATCGCAGCATGATTGCGTGCAGCTTGCTTGAACGCGCTGGCCATCGAAACGTGGTCAACGTAGCGGGAGGCTTTGACGCCTGGCACGCTGCGGGGCTTCCGAAAGTTGCGGAGCAACTCGCCAAGGCATGATGCGTCTCTCCATCAGGATTAGCGGATTTGTATGTCTGATCGCGCTTCTTTCATGGTCCAGTGACGTCGCGGCGCAGGTCTCAACCGCTGCGATCGACGGCTTGTTTGCGAAATTCGTTAGTGCGCACGATCCCGGATGCGCGGTGCTGGTGATCAAGGATGGACAGCCGGTATTTCGAAAAGGCTATGGCGTGGCCGATCTGCGGACGTTGCAAAAAATTGGTCCGGAAACGAACTTTCGGCTGGCATCGCTGACAAAGCAATTTACCGCGATGTCCGTCATGCTGCTGGTGCACGATGGCAAATTGCATTACGAGGATCGTCTTACCGATGTGTTCCCAGATTTTCCCGCTTACGGAAAGACGATCACGATCCGGCAGATTTTGAATCACACCTCCGGCCTGGTCGATTACGAAGACATAATGGCGAAGCAATATGCTGGTATTGCCGACGACAAGATTCCGCAGATTAAGGATGCGGGCGTGCTCGACTTGATGAAACACGAGACCGGCACAAAGTTTGCGCCAGGCACACGCTGGGCCTACAGCAATTCGGGTTATGTGGTGCTGGCGATGGTCGTAGAAAAACGCTCGGGGATGGGGTTTGGGGATTTCCTTCACAAGAGAATCTTCATGCCTCTAGGGATGACGGGCACGGTCGCTTACGAAAAGGGCAAGAACGAAGTCGCGCATCGCGCCTACGGAAACACCAAGACGGCGGATGGGTGGCGGGAAACGGATCAGAGTTCGACTTCAGCTACGCTGGGCGATGGCGGGGTTTATACATCGCTCGACGACCTTGAGAAATGGGATCGTGCGCTGGCCAATCACACGTTGCTCAACTCGAGAGAAATGAAGCCAGCATTAACTCCGCCGGCTAGCGCGGATGGCGCTCCTCTGCTGCAACCGGATGGCAGCGTCGCGCCTCTCTATGGATTCGGATGGTTTCTCGATCCTTATCGCGGCCATCGCCGCTACTCCCATTATGGCGAGACAGTGGGATTTCGGAACGCCATTCAACGCTTTCCTGACGACCGTCTGAGCGTCATTGTCCTTTCGAATCGTGCCGAGGTAGATGCGCCAGCGTTGGCTGAAAGTGTGGCTGCCTTGTATTTCCCGAAGCGCTACCTGGTCCGCAGCCGCCGGTGTTCAAGCCGTCAACTGCTATTTCACGGTTGCTGCGTGCGCTCTCGCCAGAAGCACTTCGCGTCGTACCGGCACCTGCGGCAGAGCTGACATCAGTTGCTGTGTGTAGGCGTGGACGGGCGCGGTAAAAATCTGTTCGGTCGCGCCGCATTCGACAATACGGCCTTCACGCAGGATGGCGATGCGCTTGCAGATTCCAGCGACCGATGGCAGATCATGCGAGATGTAGAGGATCGACATACCGGTCTCGCGATTCAGGCGCGCGAATAATTCCAGAATTTCAGACTGGGTTATCACGTCGAGAGCGCTAGTGGCTTCATCGGCTATTAAGAGCGCTGGGCGATGCATGATGGCCATGGCGATCAGCACTCGCTGCGCCTGGCCGACGCTGAGTTGAGATGCGCGCTTGCATAGGAAGTCTTCTCTATTGCCGTCGTTGTCACCAGACAGGCTAACGCTTTTCAGTGCGGACTGAATGGCGCGGTCACAGTCCTCGTTTTTGGTAATGCCCGCGGCATTGCTGTCGCTGTGGGCGCGCCAAGCCTCTCGTAGTTGCGCGCGGATTTGCAGCGCGGGATTGAGCGAGGCCAGAGGACTTTGAAGCACGAGACTCAGCGAGCGTCCCCGGAGATTGCGCAACTCGCGTTCGCGCATGGTGAGCAGATCGGCGCCCTGAAAAATAATTTTGCCTTCAACGATGGCCCGCTGGCGACCGAGTAATCCGAGGATGGCCAGTGCTAGGGTGCTCTTGCCTGAACCGCTCTGTCCGACTAGACCAACGATTTCGCCACGCGCGATTTCGAGCGAGACGTCGCGCAACACCGGAGCTTTGCCGGGAAAGCGCACGCTTACCTGCGCCGAGAGCAGGGATGGCAAGATGTCCGGCGTTGTAGTCATGTCTTATCGGCTCGCTTGCGTGTTCGGGCTCAAAGTGATGCGCTCGGCGTTCCAGAACGTCTGCGGACTAAGAATTCCGGGATTCGCGCCTTCGACTGTGCTGGAAATGGCGGACAGCGCATTCTGATTGACCAGATAAATAAACGGTGTCTGTTCAGCGACGATCTCTTGCACACGATCGAAGCTTTCTTTGCGTTTCTTCGGATCGGTGGTTGATGCTTGAGCATGCATCAGTCGGTCAATCTCCGTCTCCCATGCGGTTTCAGGTGACTTCTGCTGCGGATTCCACGCGTGATCTTCCGCCGAGCTCAGCCAGATGTTCATCTGGCCGTTCGGATCAAGGTCGACATTGCGGAATCCCAGCATGGCGGCTTCGTAATTGAATTTCTGCGAAATACGCTCGATGAGCGACGGAAAATCGAGCGTGACTACGTTGACCTTGATGCCAAGTTTGCCAAGATCTTCCTGCACCATGACGGCCATGCGTTCTCTTGGCTTGCTGCCTGTGTTGGTCACGATAGAGAACTCGACGGCATTGCCTGCCTTGTCAAATAAAGCCCCATTCTGTAGGTGGAAGCCATCGTCTTGCAGACGCCGCAGTGCGGCGTCGGGACGATACGGTTCTGCTTTGAGCTTATTGTTGAACCAGAATTTATTGGCGGGCGAAACCGGGCCGATGGCGGGCTGCGCGTGCCCATTGAAGACGACGCGGCTTAGATCGTCACGGTTGATGGCCTGAGAAATTGCGCGCCGAAAGTTCGCGTTGCGAAACCATGCGCGCTTGTATTCGGGAATCGGGGCGCTCGCTACCTGATTGAACCACATGAAATCGGAATCGAGCGAAGCACCGGCATCGTGCGCGAGTTGCGGCGATGTGGCAGCCAGGCGGTCGAAGTAATCGCTGTCGATGACGTTGATGAGATCGAGTTCGCCACGTTTGAAGCGCAGCATTTCAACGTCTCGGTTCGATTGAATGTCTAGACGGATGGAATCGAGATGGGGCAAGCGGCGTCCCTGAGAATCTTTCTTCCAATAGTTGGGATTGCGTCGTAGCAGGACGCTTGATCCAGCTTTATATTCCGCAACCATGAACGGGCCGAGCACAGCCCCTTCTTTCTTCGGAGAATGTGCCGACATGATTGCGACCTGATCGAACAGGCGGTCGAGTCCGGCAATGGGTGCAGGAAAAATGATGGCGATCTGATCGGGCGCAAGGATCTTGGTGGTGACAGTGCCGCTTCCGGAACGAAACGCGTCTCCGGTTGAGGAGTGCAGCGCGGGATCCATCAGCCGTTGCATAGTGAAGGCAACGTCCTCGGAAGAGAATGGGCTGCCGTCGGAAAATGTAACGCCGCGGTGGAGTTTGAACGTGATTTGTTTGCCATCTTTCGATAGCTTCCAGGATTCCGCTAATTCGGGTTCGAGGTCTTGTGTGTGGCGATTGACGCGGACCAACACTCCGCCGGTCAGGTAGCGGATCGATAAGGAAGAGTCGTCATCGACTAGAAGCGGGTCGAAAGTTTTCGGCTCGGAGCGCAGGCAGAAGCGTAGTTCGCCGCCGCTCTGCGAGAAGGCGGAGGCAGATGTCAGAGTAAGAAGGAATGCGAAGCAGAGAAGAGCGCGTAGAAACGTGCGGCAACCAGTCATTTTCATCTTCATGTTTATGCAATCACTCATGCGGTTACCTCTTCGTTTGACAAGAGCAGTTGGAACGACGTCATCACAATGATCAGGAGCAGTAGAGGCGCCAGGCGCCACGGTTCTTCGCGGAATGAAATTAAGCCTTCCAGTTCGCGCAGGAGACTCCCCCATGAGGGCAACGGTTCGGCAACGCCTAATCCGAGGATGCCCAGATTTGCCTCGGCCAATATGAAGACCGGAATCGAGATCCAGAATTGTGCATATAGAACGGGCTTCAGGTTGGGTAGAACATGAATCAGGAAAAGTCGCGGACCGTGCAATCCTGAGGCCCGAGCCTGCAAAACAAAATCGGAGTTACGCAAGGCATCGGCGCTGGTCGAAAGAACGCGGGCTGAAGCGGCCCAGCCGAGCAGTCCAAGGATGAGAAACGTAATCAGAACCGACACCAGTGGAGAAACGTTCAAGGGCATGAGTGCGCGAACCGTGATCAGCAGGAAAAGCCAGGGCAGGGAAAGAAATAGGTCGGTAAATCCACGAGCCATTCGCAACCAGATTCCGCCAAGATAGCCAGCGAGTCCGCCGACCAGTGCAGCTAATGCGGTGGAGACGAGAGCCGCCGCAGGAGCGAGTAGCAGCGAGATTCGCGTCCCATACAGTACGCGCGCGAAGCGATCGCGGCCAACGTCATCCGTGCCAAGCAGATGCTGATGCGAAGGCGGCGCGTTGGGAACTTCACGAAATTGTTTGGCGTATCCCGCAGGCGCCAGCCAGTTTGCAGCCAGCGAGGTAGTGCACACGGCGAGCACTACGACACAGGCGAGCTTGCGAGATACGTTCATAGGACGTTTACGATTGCCGGCCTCGCTTTTCCGGACGGACGAATGTCTCCGTCGCTATGAGAATTCCTCACGAGGGCCCAGCATGTGAATCATTACATCGGCCCCCGAGTTTGCCAGCAAGGTTACCAGCGTAACCAGCACGGTGAGGTTGACTAACAAAGGGAGGTCGCGTGAAAGTGCAGCCTGCCATGCGAGTTGACCGATACCGGGCAATCCGCATAACGCTTCGACAGGAATACTCGCTCCGAGAGCAACGCTGACGGTGATACCTGCAAGTGCGATCATCTGCGGACCGGCAACGGGGAGCACATGCCAAGCCAGGATGCGAACTTCGCCGAGTCCCCGAGCGCGAGCTGCGGTGATGTGCGGCGAGGCATAGGATTTGGCGAGCAGGTTGCACGAATAGCGATAAATCTTAGGGAAGACGATTAGTGCTATGGCGAGATATCCAGGTGCCTCAAGGATTACGGAAAGCAAAGCCAGCACCGCCGCTGGAATACAGAGAAAAGCGCCGCTGAGGGTGATGCCGAAAATCTCAAAAGCGGGGCGACGCCAAAGGCAGGTCGTGAAAGCGAGACTCAGCGCCAACAGCCACGCCAGGAAGAGTCCGATGCCATCCACGCGTGCCGTAACGGGCCACCGTTCGCGCAAAAGAGTTTGCACCGGTTGTCCTAGAGCATGAGAGGTGCCGAGATCGCCGTGGATGACGCCACGGAGGTAGTAAATGTAAAAGCCGAGGATGTTGTGCTCTCCGGCGCGCGACTGGTGGATGGCACGCAGACTTTCTGCGCTTAAGCTGGGATCGAGTTCGCGTTCATCGGAATCGAAGCCTGGCGCCGTGCGAACCAGAGTGGCCGAGAGCAGTCCGCCGAGCAGGACGATCGCGGCGATCGCGCCCAGTTTTGCTGCGACGCGCTGGGTTATCCTCCCCAGCAAAAGTTTCCGCGACAAAGTTCGCAGGATCAAAATTCGCAGGATCATGGATTGTCCTAGTTCACAGCCGCACCGCGCGAGCGGTTGGGTGGATGGTTTGTGTCTCGATCGGCTGCGGGCTCGGAGTGGTGAATCTTTTTCATGGAGTACATGCGGCGGTCGGCCTCGGCGAGCAGGCGCTCAACGTCGAAGCTATCCTCAGGACAGAAAGCCGTTCCCACGCTGAGAGCAACCAGATTGCGGCCGGTAATTTTCTTTCCTGACTCGATCGCCAACTGGTTCAGACGGCTGGCTTTTTCATTGGAAGCTTCAGGGCTGAGCCCGGGAGCGACGATCACGAATTCATCTCCGCCCATGCGGGCAACATAGTCGTAGCCGCGGCAGGATTCCTTCAGATGGCCGGCAAAATCCTTCAACAAGTTGTCGCCTTCGAGGTGACCATGAAGATCGTTAATCTGTTTGAAATTGTCGAGGTCGCAGACCATTACGGCGAGCGATGTGCCGGTGCGGCGGCAGCGAGCCAGTTCGCGCGACAGATGGACGAACAACGAGCGGGCGTTCGGAAGTCCTGTCAGGTAGTCGGTGGTTGCCGAGTCCTCAGCCTGCTGATACTTGAGTGCATTTTCGACCGAAAGCGCGATCTTCGAGCTGACCGCGAGCAGAATGCGAAGATGATCCGCCGAGAAAGCATCCGGATCGGTGCGGTACATGGCCAGCACGCCGACCACGCCGTTGAGTCCTTCAAGGGGCACGGCAAGAGTTGAGCGCAGGGTGGTGAACTTCGCGGGATCGCCGATGTATCCGGCTTCGGCTTCGGGATTGCCGTTAACAATCGGCTTACGCTTCTCTGCGACCCAGCCGCACAGCCCTTCGCCAAGGCCAATGTTCAAAGACGAGAGCAGGCGGAAGTTGTCGCCGCTCACCAGTTCGGGCACGAGCCTGCTTTCCTTGAGCAAAAACACGGCCATCGAGTCGTAAGGAATCATCTTGCGCAGCCGAATGGACAGTACAGAGAGTGTTTCGCCGAGGCTCAGCGAGTTACCGAGATCCTGGCTGAGTTCGAACATGGTCTGCGCTTCCTGACGCGCCGATGCGATGGAGGTCAGAAAGTCCGCTTCGTTTGCTGAACTGGGAGCGGGGAGAGACTGCTCAAATCCTCCGGCTGGTTCTAGGCTCTGTTCGGGTCGAACGTCGGTCGATGCAGGTAGAGTCGCTTCGTCCACTGTTACCGAATCGGACTGGACCATCTTCTCCAGTTCGCGATAGCGGCGTTTCAAAACCTCGACAATTCGCGGTTCGAACGCGGAGCCCGACATCGAAGCGACATTTTCCACGGCAGCATCGAGCGACATGGCGTTGCGATACTGACGATGCGAAGCCAGAGCATCCAGGCAATCGACCGCCGCGAGTACACGCGCGCCCTTCGGAATCTGCTCACCTTTCAGTGCGTCGGGATAGCCGGTTCCGTCCCAACGCTCGTGGTGGGACCGAACGATGGGTGCGACCGGGTAAGGAAATGCGACGCGCTGCAGGATTTCCGAGCCCACCACAGTGTGGATTTTCATCTTTTCGAATTCTTCCGGAGTCAGGCGTCCGGGCTTGTTGATGATGTGCTCGGGGATCGCCAGCTTACCGATGTCGTGCAACAGCGCAGCCGCGCGCAACGCTTCGACCTCGTATTCGGAAAAACCTAATTCTTTCGCGACCTCGACCGCAAAAATGCGGACACGCTGCAGATGCAGGTGCGAGGTGTGGTCTTTGGCTTCGATGGCGAGTGCGAGGGATTCAATGGTGCGCAGGTGCAATGAAGCGACGTCTTCGGCATTCTGTTTCTCGATCTCGACCTGCTTTTTCTCAGTTGCCAGCTTGGCGAGGTAGAGATGATAAGAGCGATAAACCCAGTAGACCAGGGGCAGAACAAGAAGCGAGGTCTGCCATCCAACCTGTTTGCTGATGAACCCCACGGCAAACACCACTGCCGCGCCGACCATGTAGAAGGGAAATGACCAGAAGTGACATTCCGCCCACACTTTGTGGGCCGGTTTGCCTTCAGTCATCGAAATAATCACGGCCACTGGGACGGTATTCGCTACGAAAAAAACCAGGGCAGTGATGATCAGCAGCGGCAGCGTGCCCGCACCGAGCACCCGCAGCAAATCGTGATAAGCGAAGTAGGACAGAACGATGGCGTTTGCCATCATGCTGAACACATTGAAAATGATCTTGACGGGAACCAATTTCTGCCGCGTTCCGTACAGACATTGCGCTAAAGTCGCGGTACAGCCAAGAATCAGCGTCTCGGGAAGATTGAGTTCGAGCACGCTCAGCAAAATAAACAGAAAGTTGACGGACATGGTGCCGTCCAGGCCAGGCAGTTGAATCTTGAGACCGGAGGCAATCACGGCCACGAGCAGGTAACAAGCGAAGCGTGCCAGGTCGACGCTCTGCCAGTGCCATACAGAGTATGCCATCGCCCACATACCGAGCGCTGCCGTCACTCCGATGAATATTTTTGCCCGAAAAGACATAGACCGACCCTGCAAAATCTACTTACACAGTGTGCATCTGCACGTCCACGCCCGTCACTGTCATTACCTTTGTTAGGGCATTGAATCCGGGGAAGTTACGCTCATCCAGACCACTGATTCCCATGCATCTCGACGGTTTGTCTCCAAAAGTGGTCGGAATTCAGCCACTTTTTGACTCGTCACCGGGCCCGAGGAGTGACGAAAATCCGGTTCTCCCGTTGTAACGGATACTAGTTCAGTGCCCAGAGAATCAGATACTTACCGAGGTAACTGCAAATAGAACTACGATGAAACGTAGGTCGAGATGAGGAAACGACGTTAGGCTCGACTCTTTAGTAAGAGGTATCTGGTAGTTACTTCGGTGTGAAGGTCGATGCTGAACCACGCCACGAACTGCTTGAGGATGTGGCAGCATCATAGGTAGAAATACGGTTTTGCAATCCCTGAATTCCTTGCAGGAAGTGAGTAAGTCCGAAGGCGAAGCGTAAGTTGGACACTCCCCCGATACCAACGAAATTGAAATGCCAATCTCATCGAAGACTCCGCCGGCGGAGAAGGCGCAGAAATCCGTAACTGGGAGCCGGGCTGGCCATAGCTCACCTCGGTCACCTAAAGCCGATCTTCGGCCCGATTCTCAGTCCCCTTTTCCTCGGGACTTTCTGAAGCAGCTACAGAACGCAGCTTTTATCTTTACTACCGACCTCCATGGAGTCGTCACCAGTTGTAATCAGGATATAAATCGATACGGTTTTGTGCTGCAGGATTTGGTTGGCCGCAGCGTCGCCGACTTTTATGGCGCTGGAGAACAGCCGGAAACTGCCAGCCGGGCGATTGCTTCAACTCTGGAAAAGGGACAATTCGAAGGCAAAACTTGCTGTTGTAGTAAGTCGGGTCAGAATGTCAACGTTCATTTGCACTTGCTGCTGCTGCGCGATTCGAATGGAGCTCCCGCCAGCATTTTGGGCTTCTCGATTGAGATCACAGAGTCGAAGGCGCTGGGCAATACGTCTTTGCCGACCCAGGCCGAAATAGCGACTGGCGCAGTCCCTCTGGCGCGGCGTGAGATCGACGGAACACAATTTCTGATTGCCAGCCCGATCATGCACAAGTTCATGGGCATGGTAGATCGCGTGGCCGGCCACACCGAAACTGTGTTAGTAACGGGCGAGACCGGTACAGGTAAGGAGTTAGTGGCACGCACTATCCACGAGTCCTCTTATCGGTACAAAAGTGCATTGGTTGATATTAACTGCGCCGCCCTGCCCGAACATCTGGTGGAGAGTGAATTGTTCGGCTACGAAAAGGGAGCGTTCAGTGGCGCTGATTCCTCGAAGCCCGGTTTATTTGAGTTAGCGGATAAGAGCACGATTTTTCTCGATGAGATTGGCGAATTGCAGCCGCAGATCCAAGTGAAATTGCTCCGCGTTCTAGATGGTGCGCCCTATTACCGTTTAGGCGGAAATCGCAAAATTACGACGGATGTACGTGTGGTCGCCGCCACCAATCAGGATCTTGAACTGGCGGTAAAAGAAGGGCGCTTTCGCAAAGATCTTTTTCACCGCCTGAGCCAGTTCCAGTTGCGCGTTCCACCGTTGCGCGAGCGTCCCGAAGATATCGTCGCGCTGGCACGCCACTTCCTGTCGCTGAAAGCGGCCGATAAAGTTTTTGCCGCAGATGCCTTGACTGCTCTGCAGATTCACCTCTGGCCGGGTAATATCCGCGAACTGAGGAATCTGGTTGCAAAGCTCGCGATGGCCACCGACAAGCCGGAGATTACAGGGGCTGAAGTTGCAGCTGAATTGTGTGGGGAAGCCGTTTTCGAACGACGCACCAGTGGCGCAGTGCCGCTCGGCAACCTTAATAACATGGAAGAGCAGATGATCATCCGCGCACTCGAGCAAACCGGCGGCCATCGCGCCCAGGCGGCGGATCAGCTTGGAATCTCCCGCCGCACTCTCAGCCGCAAATTGCGCGAGTATGAGATTGACGTGCCTTCTGGGGATGGTTCCGCGAAACTCGGTTTCATCAGCGAGGATCAGCAGAAATTTTTTCGCGCGAAAGTCAATATATCCGTGACGCTGAGAAATACGCACGGCAAGGAATTGCAGGTGCAGGCGGTCAACCTCAGCACCGGAGGCATGGGACTGGATGCGATTGCCGACCCGACCGGCTTTGCGGGGCTAGTCGATGTCAGTTTCCTGTTACCGGAAAGCGAGGTCGTCATTCAGGCAAAAGGCCGTTTGGTCTGGGCCGACGCCGGAGGCAGAGCCGGCCTGCGATTTGTGGTGATCGAGCCTGCTCTATTTGAACAACTGCAGCACTGGACGAATCTAAAAATGAAAGATGAAGGATGGGAAATTCCGTCTTGATCTCGGCTCTAGAGTGCTGCGCCAACGGCCACACCCTTCGGTAACCTGTCGTAATACGTCCTTTCGTGCGATTCTCTTTTTGTTGTTACCAGTAGCAGTTGTTAGAAGCCCATCGACCGCGACTGCAGGGCCAACTCCCGCTGCGATTGCGGATCTCAAGTGAGGTTTATTCATGTTGCAGTCTCCGGAACCGAAGTTCTCTCCAAACGTGGCGCCCACCAACAGTTACACTCCGGTCAAGCCGGCCACCTCACCCATGGATCAGGCTCACATCGGACGTTCGCTGGTCATTAAAGGTGAAGTAACCGGCGCGGAAGCGCTTTTTATTGATGGACGCGTCGAAGGCACCATCAATTTTCCCGATAATCGCGTCACCATCGGTCGCAACGGAAACGTCGCGGCCAACATTACCGCTAAAGAAATCGTGATCATGGGCAAGGTGCAGGGTAACGTCGATTGTGCGGACCGGCTGGATATCCGCAGCGAAGGCTTGCTCTCAGGCGACGTGATTACGCATCGCATCAGCGTCGAAGAAGGCGCGATTCTTAAGGGCGGCGTCGAAGTCCGCAACCCTGAGAAGAAAGATCAGAAGAATCAGAACAAGCAGGAAGCGCCTAAGGCGATGGCCGCGGTTGCCGGCAACGCGTAAATTTCACAGAGTTAGACATATAAAATTAAACATACAAAGTTGAATTAAAACAAAAACGATGGAGCGCCTGGCCAACCAGCCCGCGCTCCATCGTTTTCCTTTTTTCGGTTGTTATTCGACCACTTACTTCTTCGGCTTGAAGTCGAGCGATGCTGAGTTCATGCAGTAACGCAATCCAGTTGGCCCGGGACCATCCGGAAATACATGGCCTAAGTGCGCGTCGCAGCGGGCACAACGCGCCTCGGTACGACTCATGCCGTAGCTGGTGTCGGTGTGTTCCGCAATGTTCTGCCGGTCGGCCGCCGCGAAGAAGCTTGGCCATCCGGTTCCGGAATCAAATTTTGTATCCGAACCAAACAGGAGTGCGCCACAGCACACGCAGTGATAGGTCCCGTCATCGTGCTTGTTCCAGTACTGTCCGGTGAAAGCGCGCTCGGTGCCGCTGCCTCGGGCTACCTGGTACTGTTCCGGAGTAAGCTGCTGCTTCCATTCGGCATCGGTCTTGGTGATCTTGTCGCTCGGTGTCTTGGCATCAATCAGTTTCTCGGTCATATTCCGTCTCCATCAATAGGATGAAGAACGGCCACAAAAGTTGCAAGCCGCTATGACCCAAGCTTTGTTGGAAAGAGAAGCAGCGCCCGTAAATTGGACGGCTAGTCGGCCAAGACCTGATTTGCGCCAAGCAGCAGTCCGATGCCAGCGCGTTTGCGCAACTCCGTGAGCAACGCAGTAGCGGCATTCAAGTAGGTAGTGTTGGGATCGGAGGTGTCGGCCCAGACCGCTTCATAAACAATTTTTGCCCCATCTTTCGCGTCCATGTGGAGAGCGGCTTCCAGGCGGTCGGCCTGCTGGCGGACTTCACTGTAGCAGCTATGGCAGACCGCTGCCGGTTCGGTTGCTCCAGTGTGTTGGTGTTCGAGCACGCAGCGGAAGGTGGCGGCGGCGTTGATTTGAGTGTGAGCGGCGAAGGCCTGTGACTTGAGCTCTTTCAGCAAACGTTCGCGCTCGTCGTCAATATGCGCACCGATCGGCGCACCGGTTACGGGTTGTGGCGCGGCGGCAACCATCGAATGAAGTACCGGTTCGGTAGGCGAGACCCGATCAGGTGACTTGCATATCGGACAGACATTCATGTCGGCGGGATAATAGGCGTGGCAATGCGAGCAGGGAAGGCCATAGCCGACAAGTTTTTTTTCCGTTGAGGCACCATATGCCAGATGCCGTTCTGGGGTGGATAACGCAGCCGGATTGACCGGTTGTTTCTGCGCTTGTTGGGTTGCGCTGGTTGCCATTGACTGCCCCGGCGACGCCGCGAGCGCCGCAATCACTTCCCACATTCTAGGTTTGTTGATGGCTGGTGGCGATACACGTCAGTGCATAAAGCTATGTCCGAAAGTACATATTCCTACGGCCCCACCGTTGAGCTACTTCGAGTTGGTAATAAGCCGGACGACCTCCTGCATGCGGGCCCGGTAAAGGTCCTGGCTGGGATCCATGCGGGAGGCGATTTCGAGCTCCCCGAGAGCCTCTTCGTATTGGTTCAGAGCCATCAGGCAGGCAGCGAGGGAATAGTGATTATCGGCGCAAGGCTCGAGCCGGAGGGCCTCGCGAAATTCCTTTTCAGCCTCAGCCAGTTGCTGGGTATTCACTAGCGCCGTGCCCAGATAATGGTGGCCCAGACCAGATTCGGGATTGAGCGCAACTGCTTCACGCAGCACCTTGACGGCTTCCTCATCTTTGCCCGAAAGCAGCAGAGCCTGCCCTAGGACACGATGCTCGGCCGCTCCGGCGGGATTGTCGACGATGGCCGCCCGCAACTCGCGAATGGCAGATGGATAGTCACGCTTGGACATATAAGCGCGAGCCATGCAGTTATGACCGCCTTTCCACTCCGGGGATTGGCGATACAGATCCGTGAATTCCGTGAGGGCGCCGTCGAAGTCTTCTTTGTCGCAAAGCGTGTTTCCCAGGTTGTTGCGGACGCTGGCTTCATCGGGATTCAGCCGCTTGGCAATGCGATATTCCGCGATCGCTTCATCGAGCTTGCCCTGATCGTGCAGCACCACGCCCAGGTTGCTGTGTGCCTCCCAATAATCGGGGCGCAAGCTGATGGCGTGACGGTAGGCGATGGCTGCGCGCCGCAGATCTCCCTGATCGCGGTGAGTGATTCCCATGTCGAAGTAGACATCAGCGTTCGCCAGAGATCCGGCCGGTTCGCGCTGCAACGACTCGTCAAAGGCATGCACGGCGGCGTCGTAATGACCGTCGGCGTAGAGAGCGAGTCCAAGATAGCGATAGGCCTCGGCGTTGGCTGGGTCCATGCTGAGGGCTGTGCGTGCTTCGGCCAGCGCATCCTCGGCATCGTCTGTGCGGTAAAAGAGGTAGGCAAGCTGGCTGTGGGTCTCGGGGAAACCGGGCATCAGCTTCGAAGAATTGGTAAATTCATCGAGAGCTTCGTCGAACTGATCTTGCCGGCGGAGTATGGTTCCGAGAACAAAATGTAGCAAGGCACTGTCGGTCGAAGAAGTACCCGGATCGTCGCGAAGCAGTCTGCGCATCTTCTTTTCGGCAGCGCTGAAGTTCTTTTCGTGAACTAAGCTGGCAATTTGAGCTGCTGCCGTCGAGCAAGTGCAAGTGGCTTCTGTAGCCGATTTTGAATCCTGACGATGGGCGGAATTTTGATGCTCGAGGCTCTGGATCAATCCTGAGTCAGCCCCGGCTTTTTGGAGGGCGCGAGCGTATTGCGTAGTGACGTGGCATGAAAGGGCTCGGCCCTCGTTTTGCGTTTGAGCCAGGCGCTGGACGCGCGCCCCAGAAATGCCCCCCGCCAGCCACAGAAAAATAGTATCGGAGGCAGATGTGGGAGCCGCCTGTTCAGCTTGCAAGGACCCCGCCGCCAGCAGAAGTAAAAACAATCTCAAAATGCAGCCCTTCACGAAGCCCCTCCAGCGGTTTGACGCGCGACAATCGCCCTGTCGCCAAAATAGTCCGCCAGCGCCCTCGCTGATAGGTCACCGAAGTAATTTTGAGGGACATGGCCCAGCGACCCAGGGAAGTCAAGCGCAGTCAAATCGGCAAGACTGCCAAGTTCAGTTGGGTTACACTACGTAAGGGTTCTGCTGGCTGATGGTCCCTGTCGATATGGCTGGTTCGGAGGTCTTATGTTTGAAGGTCTGTTTCAACCGATGCATTTGCTGATCATCTTTGCCATCGCGTTGCTGGTATTTGGGCCCAGAAAATTACCAGAATTGGGCAAAGGCCTTGGCGAGGGCATTCGCGCCCTGAAAAATGGTATGAAAGATGAGACCAAGCCCGAAGTCAAAACAGAAGCTAAAACAGAAGTGCAGGCAGAAGTGAAGCCGGAAAATAAAGCCTGAGTCCGCGGTGACGTCCTGTTGCCCCTCGTGCTGAATTGTCACGAGTTCGATATAATTTCGTGATCCAAAACTAAATAGATTGTGGGCGAGTTGGGGGTTTTGCCACTTCCTTTCTTGGCTCTATCGCTGTGCTGTTTCCGCGTTTGGGGCAAAAATCCATTTCTACAATTTGAATAACTTTAGGAGGTTCTGTGGATAAGAAATTCTTGGTAGGTCTCCTTTTTCTATTGGCAATCCCGGCATTCGCCGACCAGGTAGTCCTGAAGAACGGCGATCGGCTGACTGGTTCGATCGCGAAGTCCGATGGAAAAGTGCTGGTCATTAAGACCGATGCCGCTGGCGACGTAACCATAAAGTTCGACGCCATCCAAAGCATAACCTCGACAGGGGACCTGAATGTAACGCTGGGAGGCAAGACCGTGGTCGGCCCCGTGACCACGAACGGCGATAACGTCGTTGTGACGACTAAGACAGCCGGTCCGGTAGAGGCCCCGAAATCATCGGTGACTTTGGTCCGTAGTCCCGCGGAGCAGGCGGCTTATGAGAAGAGCCTGCACCCAGGATTGCTCGGAGGTTGGGCTGGTGGTGTAAATGTTGGTTTTGCCGTGACGGCCGGTAATAGCGAAACCAAGAACCTGAACATCGCATTCAATGCCGTACGCACGGGATTCCACGACAAACTGACCCTCTACACCAACTCGATCTACGCGGTTAACGATAAGATCACTCCAACCCAACCCACAGCTGTGACCACGGCAAACTCCGTTGGTGGCGGAGCTCGCTACGATCACGACTTCACTCCGCGCACGTTCGGATTTGTGAGTGGCGATTTCTTCTCCAATTCACTGCAAGATCTTAATTTGCGCTCCATTGTCGGAGGCGGTTTCGGCCTGCACGTGATCAAGACTCCCGCCACCACACTCGATCTGCTTGTCGGTTTCAACTACACGCATGAGAGTTTCTCGGGTCTCGCAGATCCGAACCCGCCTCCCGCTATCTACTCGCCATCCTATAGTTCAGCATCTCTAACGCTCGGCGATACCTTCACACATAAGCTGGGAAAAAGCACAGTCGTCACGCAGAGCTTCTTGCTCTACCCAAGCCTCAGTGACACGACTGTAGAACTTCCCGACAACCTTTCAGAAAACGTACGAATATTCCGCGGCACCTTCAATTTGGGAACGGTCACCAAAATTAACAAGTGGCTAGGCTGGCAGAATTCGTTTGTGGACGTTTTTGACAACCATCCTCCGTTCTCTGTGCCCGCTATTGAAAGAAATGACATCCAGTTTTCGACTGGCCTCAATATTTCTTTCACACACTAAGGCATCGTTGTCATCCTGAGCGAAGCGAAGGACCTCATACTTGGCGAGTCCAGGGCTAGAGGATCTTCGCTAAGCTCGCGATGATGGCCCAGTAGAACTGTCCTTGGCGTTGTCTCCGACGTTGCGGTAGAGACGGGGCTTGCCCCGTCTCCATCGGCGCCGGAAACGCCGAGCGCCTCCATCGGAAAGCGTCTGATATATTTGCCTCTTCTCGGAGGTATGTCCATGTCCCGGAATGTGCGCTGTGGTCTGATCCAGGCAAGCAACGCGCTCAATAGCCGCTCGCTGCCGGAGATCAAGAAGGCCATGATCGATAAGCATCTGAAGCTGATCGAGCAGGCAGCGAAAAAGAAAGTCAAAATCCTCTGTTTACAGGAACTCTTTTACGGCCCGTATTTCTGCGCCGAGCAAGACATCAAGTGGTACGACCTAACCGAGCGCGTTCCCGACGGACCAACCACCCAGTTAATGCAGAAGATCGCGGCCAAGCACGGCATGGCGATCATTGTTCCCGTGTATGAAGAGCAGATGCCCGGCTTGTACTTCAATACGGCTGCGGTCATCGACGCCGATGGCAAGTATCTAGGAAAATACCGCAAGCACCACATCCCGCACGTCCATCCCGGCTTTTGGGAGAAGTTTTACTTCACTCCCGGAGATCTGGGTTATCCCGTCTTCGAAACGAAGTTTGCGCGCGTCGGAGTTTATATCTGCTACGACCGCCATTTTCCCGAGGGCGCGCGCGTGCTGGGCTTGAACGGCGCGGAAATTGTTTTCAATCCTTCAGCCACGGTCGCCGGACTCTCCGAATATCTGTGGGAACTAGAGCAACCCGCCCACGCCGCGGCCAACGGATACTTCGTAGGCGCGATCAACCGCGTTGGCCGCGAAAAGCCGTGGAACATCGGTGAGTTCTACGGCAAGAGTTATTTCTGCAATCCGCGCGGCAAGATCATCGCCCAAGCCAGTCGCACTAAAGATGAAGTGCTGGTCGCCGACCTCGATCTCGACATGATTCAGGAAGTAAGAAAAGTCTGGCAGTTTTACCGCGACCGGCGTCCGGAGACGTACCTAGCCCTGACGACGCAAACGGGGCAGCCAGCCAGGGACTGAGTGAATCGGCCTCTTAGAGAATGTCATCCTGAGCGCAGCATATCGATTCGCGAAGCGAAATCGATATGCGGAGTCGAAGGACCCCTACGACACAAATCCCGCAGCGGTTGCCTCAGGGAATTCTCACGATGCACGGTCACGTGACACGAGTAGGTACTTCTGAGAATCGAGAACCGAGAACTGCTCCCGAATATGTCCTCTCCAATCGAATCCAGTCCGCTCTATAACGAAGATCTCGCGCCGTCAACCAAAGCCCGTCGCACCTGGGGCACCTACAACTTTGCTGCACTGTGGGTATCGATGTCGGTCAACATCTTGACCTACATGCTGGCCGCCAGCCTGATTCAGGGAGGGATGAACTGGAAGCAAGCAGTAGCCACCGTCTTCATAGGCAACACAATCGTTCTCATCCCGATGCTCCTGAACTCCCATCCAGGAGCGCGTTACGGCATCCCATTTCCCGTGCTGGCGCGCGCGAGTTTCGGAGTGCTAGGCGCAAACTTCGCCGCCGTGCTGCGTGCCCTCGTTGCCTGTGGATGGTTCGGCATCCAAACCTGGATTGGCGGCGAAGCCATCAACACCCTGATCACCACGCTAGCTCCGTCTTGGGGACAAGTCGCTCACAGCACCGCGATCTGCTTCATGGCCTTCTGGCTAATCAATCTTTTAGTCATTCTAAAAGGCATTGAATACATAAGATTTCTGCAGGGAATCAGCGCGCCAATTCTGCTAGCTGTAGGCCTGTTGCTGCTAGGCTGGGCCTACAAAGCGGCCGGAGGATTTGGCCCCATGCTATCGGCTCCCTCGCGTTTCCTAAGCTTCTCAGATTTTCTGAAATTCCTGATCCCCGCGCTGAATGGCACAGTAGGATTCTGGGCCACGGTCTCCCTGAACATCCCCGACTTCACGCGCTTTGCAAAAAGTCAGCGCCAACAAGTCATCGGACAAGCCCTGGGCCTGCCAACAACCATGACGCTCTATTCCCTGATCGGAATCCTTGTGACCTCGGCGACCGTTGTAATCTACGGCACCGCCATCTGGGATCCGGTGCAGTTGCTCAGTCGCTTTCATTCGCCCGTAGCCGTAGTGATTTCGCTGCTGGCGATTCTGCTGGCGACGTTGAACGTAAATATCGGAGCCAACGTAGTTTCTCCCGCCAACGATTTTTCCAATTTGTGGCCGCGAAAAATCAACTTCCGCACCGGAGGCGTAATCACCTGCTTCATGGGAATCGCCCTGATGCCCTGGAAACTCCTCTCCGACTACGGCACCTTCATTTTCGGATGGCTAGGCGGTTACGCCGCGTTTCTAGGCCCGGTAGCAGGCGTCATGATCTGCGACTACTTCGTAATCCGTCGGCGCGTGCTGGTGGTTGACGATCTCTACTTGCGCGGTGGCATCTACGAATATTCGCGCGGATTTAACTGGCTGGCAGTAATCGCGCTGGTATTGGGAGCAGGCATTGCACTGGTGGGATTGGTTATCTCGCCGCTGCGGATTTTGTATGCCTATTCGTGGTTCATCGGATTTGCCGTTTCGTTCGTCGCTTACTATACGTTGATGCAGGTTTGTGGAAGAGCACGGCTTTAGCCGTGCTGTAAGCGATGCAACAAACGCGCCCTTAGGTACTGAGGGAAAGTTGCCGGGCGCCTGCGCGGGAAGCTACTTGTGCGCCGCCCACAGACGTCTAAGCATCGCCCTTGCCTCGTCGCGGCCAAGCTCGCTCACATCGTGCGGATTGCCTTGGAACACAGCTTTGAGATGCTCGACCGCCTTTGCCTTGTTCTCACGGTCATAAAGCCAAATCTTCGCAAGTGCAAGGTGAGCTTCATTATCTCCCGACTCTACAGCAAGCTCGAACCACCGGTACGCTTCGTCCAAATCACCCTGCTTTCGATAGGTCATCGCCAAATTCGAAGCACCCGTACTGCTTCCCTGTTCGTAAGCCTGCTTGTACCAGTAGACGCCGCGCTTCCGATCAATCGGAATGCCCTTTCTACCGTCGGAAAGATAGTTCCCGAGAAGGATTTGGCAACTCGTATCGCCAGCCTTAGCTCCTTTCAACAGCAGGGGCAAAGCTTCGGCATATCGCCCCCGCTCATCAAGCAAATCTGCTTCCATGTACAGGAGATCACCAGACGATAGAGCCTTTTGCTCTTTGATCAGGCGTTCCCTCTCCAGACGCGCCGGTTCCGTGAGATCCTCCTTCGCGGCAACCGCAAGTTTTAAATAGCGCAGACCTGTATCCCGGTTACCCGCATAGCGAAGATGTATTTTAGCGATTTCGATCAGTCCATCTTTATCGCCAGCTTGTAGGGCTCGTTGAAACCACTTCAAAGCGTCTGCCCACTGTTTCGCGTCCCGAAAAAACATTCCCAGATTGAATGCAGCAGCCCACGAACCCTGTCTGTAGGCGCGCTTCCACCAGCGAAGCGCCTCATCCACGTTTGCCTTGCAGGAAATCCCGTAAGCGTAGGCATAACCGACTGCCACCTGAGCCTCTTCGTCACCAAGTTTGGCTGCGCCGAGAAACGACAGGAATGCCTTGTGGTTGGCTCCCCCAATTGATTGATTCTGTCCCCGTCTTAGGAGGCGTGCAGCTTTACTGATCGGAGAACTAGACCTTTTCACGAGACCCCTCTGACCCGTTCTGTATTCCTACTCGTAGACCTCTCTGCGGAGAGCGACGCGGGTAACGCTCACGCGTTTAGCGGCATCGTCAACGGTGTACACGACACGCCAGTCGCCCACGCGGATGCGCCATTGGTCTTTGTACCCTCTAAGTTTCTTGCATCCCGACGGGCGGGGATTTTCGGCAAGCATGAGAATCTTGCGATCGATCCGGGCAAACAGCGCATTGTCCAGCGCGTCCAGCTCTTCGCGGCAGCGGGCTTGATTTCAAGCGAATAGTTAGCCACGCCGGCCATTGTGCTTCAGGCGTTTGGCCCGGTATTCCTCGTAGGGAACGCCCTTTTGTTTGCGTCGCGACTCGGAAACCAGGCCATCCCAGAAGTCCTCCCAAATGGCGCGGTGCTTCCTGAGGTCGATCAGCACCGCCGTCCTGCGGCCCTTCTCATCGGTTACGAACTGAATTCCGGTCATTGCTTCTATTTCTCCCTGCAAAAAATGCTACTGGCTCCACCGTACCGCGCCCCAACGCCCCGGTCAAGGCAGGCCGTTTCCTCACTCCTGAAACGTAACGCACACCCCATTCGGGTCAATCGCCCCGAATTCCTTGGTTCCCCAGGGCTTGGTTTGCAATGGACCATTCGGATGCACATTGCCGCCTCGCTCCTGGTATTCGGCATACAGCGCCTCAATACCTTTCACCGCCAGACGCACCATCGTTTGATCACCAACTTTTCGTGCCAGCGTTTTGTCGTTCATGCCCGCGATGTGGAGATAAGCCTCGCCGCGGTTGATCCCTGCATAAGTTGGAGGAGTAGCGTCGCGAAAAGTTTCCTTGAAGCCGCAGACCTCAGTCCACCACTTCAGAGATTCCGCGGCGTCGGCAGCGGGAAGAACTGGGATCGCGCCTTTAATAATCGGTTCCATGGACGAAGAATAACTAATCCGACTCGGATTGCCTATGCGCTTGCGCGAAAAGCAGGTAGGACTTCTTTCTTATACTGCTCCAGCGTATCTTCCTCGTCCCCGCACATAAGATAAATATTGAACTGAGTAACTCCGGCGCGACCGAGCGCGCGAAGCTTTTCAATGTGCGCTTCAGCGGGACCAAGCAGGCAGAAACGATCCGTCACTTCATCGGAAACAAAGTTCCGGTTGCTGCTGTCAACCTCGCAATGATGAAGATAATCGTACTGACCGCGATCGCGTATATAAGAGGTTAGAGCAGGAGGAAGTTCCTCAGGCTTATATCGCGATACCAGATCAACGACATGGTTCGAAACCAGGGCAGGGAACCAGCGCACGCGTTCCCGTCCCACTTTCAAATCGTCGGAGACCCAGACTGGAGCAGCGGCCATGATTTCAATCTTCCGCGGATCTCGACCAGCAGCTTCGGCGCCTTTCTTGACGAAGCTAACGCACCACTCGATCAAGTCAGGATCGGCGAACTGCAAAATAACGCCATCACCGACGCGACCAGCAAGCTCCAGCACCTTCGGTCCATATCCAGCAACCCACACTGGAGGAACGCCACCAGAAGCCCAAGTCAGTCGCGCCTTTCCGCCTTCGTAGTCAATTTCATTGGCACTGGTGAGATTGCGAAAATCTTTTATGGATTCTTCCAACTGCGCAACTGTCACCGGCTTTTTGCCAAGAACGCGCCGCGAACTGTCGCCGCGTCCAATGCCCAGTTGCATGCGTCCACCTGAAATTAAATTCAGCGTCGCAAAAAGACTCGATGTGACCGTGATGTCGCGCGTCGCCGGATTCGTAACGCAAGTGCCAAGCTGCATCTTCTTGGTATTGGTCGCCATGAGCGTGAGCATCGGATAAGGCTCAAGCCAGAGAACATGAGAGTCGAAAATCCATCCATATTCAAACCCTGATGCTTCCGCCTGACGGGTGAGTGCGACGATCCTATCGACTGACATGTCAGGCTTAATGGTGATGCCGAACTGCATGTTGTCTCCCAACGCAATATTCCAGAGCGAAATCGTGCCTCGTAAGTTGGCGAGTTTAGCATAAAATCTGTACTTCGCCGCTGGAGGAGAAGACACACACATGGGCTTCGATACCATCATCGTTAACGGTCGAGTCGCTACCGCAACCGACACTTACTCGAGCGACGTCGCGATCAACGACGGGAAGATTTCCGCTGTCGGCCAAAGCCTGCCACGAGAGAATGCAGGAAAGATAATCGACGCCGCAGGCAAATATGTTTTTCCAGGTGGAATCGACGTCCATACCCACCTCGACATGCCCTTCGGCGGGACAACCAGCGCGGATGATTTCGAGACGGGCACGCGCGCCGCGGCTTTCGGCGGCACGACAACTTTGATCGATTTCGCGATCCAATACAAAGGCCAAACCCTGCGAACGGCGTTTGATACCTGGATGCAGAAAGCGTCTGGCAAAGCGGTTTGCGATTATGCGTTTCATTGCATCATCACGGAACTGGCTGACGCGCAGCTCGACGAGATGAACGCCCTGGTACGCGAAGGCGTCACTAGTTTCAAGTTGTTCATGGCATATCCAGGCGTGTTCATGCTCGACGATGCCAGTATCTTCAAGGCTTTTCGTGCCACTGCGAAGAATGGCGGACTGGTCTGCATGCACGCGGAAAATGGCAGTGCGATCGACGTGATCGTGCAGCAAGCGCTGGCAGAAGGGAAAAAAGCGCCGAAGTATCATGCTCTGACGCGTCCCACGACGGCGGAAGCGGAAGCTGTTTCACGAGCGATCGCACTCGCCGAAATGGCGGGAGCGCCCGTTTACATCGTCCATTTAAGTTGCAACGAAGCGCTTGAAAAAGTGCGCGAAGCCCGTGATCGCGGCCTGCCAGTTTATGCCGAGACTTGTCCACAATACTTGTATCTTTCGCTAGAAAACATGGACGCTCCTGGCTTTGAGGGAGCCAAGTATGTGTTTACGCCTCCTCTGCGCGAAAAGTGGCATCAGGAGAAATTGTGGAACGGATTAAAGACCGATCATCTGCAGGTGGTGTCGACGGATCACTGTCCTTTCTGTTTCAAGGAGCAGAAAGAACTGGGCCGCGATGATTTCACTAAGATCCCGAACGGCGGTCCAGGCATCGAGCACCGCATGAGCCTCATTTATTCGGGCGGTGTCGCCGGGGGAAGATTCAGCGTGAATCGTTTTGTGGAAATGGTTTCTACCACTCCTGCAAAGCTTTTCGGTCTGTATCCGCGCAAGGGCACGATCGCCGTGGGCAGCGACGCGGATCTGGTGATTTTCGATCCGAATCGTAAGCACACCATCAGCGCGAGGACTCACCATATGCGTGTCGACTATTCGATGTTTGAGGGGATTCAAGTTACAGGGATGCCAGATGACGTATTGTCGCGTGGACGCGTGATAGTGGAAGGCGACAAATTTTTGGGACGCGCGGGCGCGGGAGATTTTCTTAAGCGGTCGCTCTACTCCCAGCCCTGACAAGGGGACATCCAGCCGAGCCAGCGGCATATCACCTGAAGTCTGCTAAAATACGCCCGAATTCTAAGTCCCTTGGAGTCACACATGCGCAGATGGCTGGTGGTTTTGGCTGGCTTTGTTTTGACGGGAATTGCTTCGTTGTTCTCAGCCACGCCTTCAGCGAACGCGGGCGCGCCGGAGACAGAGTTGAAGGGCGCTTTCCGGCGTCCCGAGAATAACGGGTGGACGTTTGTGCATCTGCAGGGGACTCCGCACGAAATTGGCTATCAGAATGGCTACTTACTGGCGCGGGAGATCGAAGACACGCTGGCGGTCATAACGCTAGAGACGACACACGACAGCAATAAAGATTGGCAATTCTTTCGTGACGCCGCGCAGAACATGATGTGGCCGCATATCGCGCAGGAGTATCGGGAGGAGATGCAGGGAATCGCCGATGGCGTCAATGCTCGCCGCTCCAATGCCTCCGGTGTCGGAACGAAGATCGATCTGTGGGACGTGGTGGCTTTGAACGGCGCCGAGGAATGGGAGTACTACGTCAAGGAATACGACAAGGCGCATGGGATCAAGTCCACGGCTTCGCTAGCGGTTCCTGAACATTGCAGTGCGTTTGTGGCGACGGGCAGCTATACGAAAGACGGGAAGGTTGTGATTGCTCACAATAATTGGACGGGATATTTGGACGGCGAAAGATGGACAATCATTTATGACATCGTCCCAGCCAAGGGTAAACGCATGCTCATGGACGGCCTGCCCGGTGTCATCCACAGCGCCGACGACTTCGTAATGAACTCGGCGGGGATCATCATTACAGAAACCACGATCGGCGGCTTTTCAGGATACGACCCGGCTGGGATTCCGGAATTTGTGCGAGCACGCGAGGCGGCACAGTACGCGGCTTCGATTGATGATTTTGCACGCATTATGAAGGAAGGCAACAACGGCGGTTATGCCAATACTTGGCTGGTCGCAGATACTGGGAAGAATGAAATTGGCCGCCTTGAATTAGGGTTGAAGAACGTTACGCTGGAGCGAAAAAAGGACGGGTATTTTGTCGGCTCGAATTTCCCGATTAACGAGAAACTCATCCGCGAAGAGACGGACTTCGACCCCCATGATATGAGCTCGAGTGCCAATGCTCGGCATGTACGGTGGGAGCAGCTCATGACCGAGAACAAGGGCAAGATCGACGTAGCGGCGGCGCAACGCTTTCTAGCTGATCACTACGACAGCTTCGAAAACAAAGAAGATCCAGACGAACGTACGCTCGATGGACACATCGACCTTTCACCGCGAGGGGATGGAGATTGGCAGCCGCCTTTTGGGATGGCTGGAGCAGTTCAGAACAAAGCCGCCGATGCGAGCCTGGCGGCAGAGATGAGCTTTAGTGCTGCGGCTGGTCATGCCTGCGGTTTGGATTTTAAGGCGGCCGATCATCTGCGCGCCCACCCGGAGTTCGACTGGCAGAAAGGTCTCCAACGGGACATGAACGCGCATGCGTGGACGACTTTTAGCGTGGCGAAGTAGCGCAAGCGGCCTTCGACGGTTCGGGCATTTACCGCGTAGGATTTGTCGATCGTTAGATTTAGATCGTGAGTCATCGAAGCTCCGATCATCGGATCTGTGGATTATCTAATCATTGCGAAGGCCTGCTCATCGCTCGAATTAAAAAAATCGATTGAAAATATACTTGACAGGTTCTCGAAGAGGGAATATTTCTTTCGCTACCTGTTCCGACACTTTTCTTTATCTCGATGATATTGGGACATTTTGTAGACGGTTCAAGATCGGCGTCGGGGCTGCGGATTTGCTGTGACCCCGGATCGCTGCAGCCGAACCAAAATCAGATCGAGACCACTCCTCCATATCGTTCCACAACACAACAAGGAGCATCCATGATTCGTCCACCTGCGGCGTGGAACGTTTGCGTATACCTAAGCCTGCTTGTGATGGCCGTGTCAACGACTTTCGCGCAGACCGGCACGACTTCTGTTCGAGGAGTCGTGGTCGATGCAAGCGCCGCCGTCGTTGGCGGTGCCCAGATAAGACTTGTGAGCACAGGCCAGGGTTTGCAACGCACAACCCATTCCAATAGTTCTGGAGAATATGAGTTTCTCGCTCTTCCTCCGGGCACCTACACGCTCACGGCTGAGAAAGAGGGTTTCAAGAAATATGAGCAGACTAATCTGCAACTTCTGGTCAACGTTGCGAATTCGGTGACCATAAAGCTCCAGGTTGGCTCGGTCGCGAGCCAGGTCGAAGTTTCGGCTGAGGGGGAAGCCATCAATACGACGGACGCATCTCTTGGCAACGCGTTCGACGAACATCAGGTTAAGCAACTGCCGCTCGAAAGCCGCAACGTCGGAAATCTCCTCAGCCTTGAGGCGGGCGTGCTTTATACCGGCGACAATCCCACTCTCGACACCGACACCGACACGCGAAACGGGGCGGTCAACGGCGCGCGCAGCGATCAGAGCAATATCACGGTCGATGGCATCCCGGCAAATGAGAAGGGAGGTACTGCCTTCACGTCGGTGCTACCGGTCACGCTCGATTCGGTGCAAGAATTTCGCGTAACTACGACCAACTACGGCGCGGATGAAGGTACTTCCTCTGCCGCACAAGTAGCTCTTGTGACCAAGAGCGGCACCAACGTTTTCCACGGCTCGGTTTACGAATACAACCGCAATTCTTTTGTCAGCGCCAACGATTATTTCATCAAGTATTCTCAGCTAGCGAGCGGCGATCCCAACATTCCAAACTTTCTTAACCGCAACATCTTTGGTGCGTCCCTGGGTGGACCAATTATTAAGAATCGGCTTTTCCTCTTTTTGAATTTCGAAGGTTATCGCGATTCTGAAGATATTAGCGCTGTGCGCACCGTTCCTACCGCCGCGATGCGCGATGGCGTAATTCAATATCTCTGTCTGGCCGGGAGCCCGTGCGCAGGGAATACTGTCCAAGGGATTAGTGGCGCCTCCTACACGGCTCCTGCTGGCGATATGGCGGTTGCCCCGACGACGATCACTAGCTGGGATAGTACGAGCCTTGCTCCTCAACCTGGCCCGGATGCTGCGGTGTTGCAGTACATGAGTCAATATCCGCTGCCGAACGATCAGACTACGGGGGATCTACTGAACACGGCGGGATTTCGGTTCCGAGACCCAACCACGACCCATAAGAACTGGTACATTGGCAAACTCGACTACAACATTACCTCCGATGGCAAGCATCGCATTTCGCTTAGTGGAGCGATCGCGAATGAGAATAGCGATTTCGGTTCGTCCTACGCACCGTTCCTGCCCGGTTCTCCTCCGCAAATAAACAATGTTACTTTCAACAAGGGCCTGATCGCTGGCTATACCGCAGTCATATCCCCGACTTTGATCAATAATTTCCGCTATGGCTTCGTCCGCCAAAGCCTCGGTCAGATTGGCAACTCCAATCAACAATGGAATTACCTTCAGGCCTTCAGTCAGGGCATTACATATTCTTCCGCCTTCCAGCGGCCGATCCATAATTTCACTGATGATGTCTCCTGGAACCACGGCAGTCATACCTGGCAGTTCGGCGTTCAGTTCGCTTTTCTTCGCAACCCTGAAAGCAACCTGAATAACTCCTTTAATATCGGACAGGCCAATCCCGACTGGCTTGTTGATTCGGGCCTCTCAGGTGCAAGTAACCCGTCTCCTCTTAATCCTGCGAACAATGGCTATGCTTTGGTAGACCCGAGTTTCCAGAGCAACTACGACTACGCCATGACAAGTTTGCTTGGGATGATTACTTTCGGCGATGCTATTTACAACTACAATCGAGCTGGCGCCACCTTAGCTGAGGGCACTCCCGTTACTCGACGTTTCGCCGAAGATTCCTATGAAATGTACGCGCAGGATTCGTGGAAGGTAAAACCGAACCTCACTGTAACGCTCGGCCTTCGTTACTCGTTATTTTCTCCTCCCTGGGAAACCAACGGTCTGCAAGTTGGCACTACGTTCAATTTGGGCAATTGGTTCAACGAGCGTGGCGTTGGTATGGAACAGGGCATTCCTTCGAATGCGGCGCCTTTGATCACCTACAATTGGGCCGGTCCTGCGAATGGTAAGCCGGGCTACTACAATTGGGATACTCATGATTTTGGTCCGCGCGTTGCCTTTGCATGGTCCCCGGACTTTTCAGACGGTTGGCTGGGCAAGGTATTTGGCGGCCCGAGCAAGAGCAGCATCCGCGGAGGGTTCGGGATTGTGTATGACCGCGCGGGCGAAAGTCTGGTTAACACCTTCGATCAGAACGGCTCTTTCGGCCTCGCTAGTACGCTGAACAACCCATCGGATTTTGAAACGTCCATCACCGCCCCCCGCCTCACCAGCATGAACGTTATTCCCGCTAACGATTATCAGGGCATTCCAATCCTGCCTCCCGCGCCATCCAACGGGAGTGGCTTAGGGCAACCCTATCCGGTGGGCACTGGCGCCATTCAGTGGGGCATCGACCAAGGCTTGAAGACTCCTTATTCGTATACGGTCGATTTTGCGGTTAGCCGCGAGCTTCCCTCCGGTTTCTCCTTGGATGTTGCTTATGTCGGCCGGTATTCGCACCGTCTGCTTGCACAGGACGATCTTGCCATGCCTCTCGATATTCATGACAAGCAATCGGGGATTGACTACTTTACCGCTGAAAAAGCATTGGCCAAGGTGTTTCGGCCTGAGCTCAACGCCGGCGTGACCAACCCCACTAATTCTTTTAACCCAAACCAAGTTCCCGCCAATGTCCAACAGTTTTGGCAAAATCAGATTCAACCTCTGGCTGCCGGCTACCAGTATCCGCTGACCGGCTGCACAGGCGGCAACACTGCTTACACAACCAGTCCAGTCGTCTTTGCCTTCGACACCTTTTGCGCTACTGGCACTAACGATTCCCTCGCTCTCTATAATCTGGATTACAACGGTGTCCCGGATCCCAACTCAAACCAGGTTTATTTCAGTTCAGGCGGCCAATACTCGTATTACGCTCCGCAATTCAGTTCCTTGTACGCATGGCGCTCGATGGCGTGGTCGAACTACAACGCGTTGCAGGCTAGCCTACGCCATCGTATGTCGCATGGCCTGCAATTTGATCTGAACTACACTTTTTCCAAATCCCTGGACATTTCTTCCGACGCTGAGCGCGTCGGCCCCGCTAGTAACGGTAGTCTTCTCGGCCTCAACAACAACATCATCAATGCCTGGAATCCAAACGCGCAGAAAGGTGTTTCGTCTTTCGATGCGACTCATCAGTTGAATGCCAACTGGATCTGGGAGTTGCCGGTTGGACGCGGAAAGCAGTTCGGCCATGACTCCGGTCGTGCGCTCGATGCGGCCATCGGCGGCTGGCAACTCTCCGGCGTCTTCCGCGTCACTAGCGGCTTTCCGGTGACTGTGGACAACGGTTTCTCCAGTTTCCCCACCAACTTTGAGATGGAGGGCAACGCCGACAAGATTGCTCCGGTAAAGACGGGAGCTTATTTGATTAACGGTGTCCCGAATATCTTTGCCAACGGTCCGGCGGCGATCAGTTCGTTCGCGCCCGCTTATGCTGGAGAGTCGGGCGAGCGCAATAACATTCGTGGCGCAGGCTACTTCGCCATTGATCTCGGCCTGAGTAAGCGTTGGATCCTGCCTTGGTCTGAGAAACAGAGCCTGCAGTTCCGTTGGGAGGTCTTCAATGTTTCGAACTCGGCAAGCTTAGACGTGCAGTCGAGTTTGTTATCGAACTCCCTGGGGCTGGGCAGCGGCGGAAGTTTTGGCAACTATTCGGGACTGCTCACTCAACCACGTGTTATGGAATTTGCGCTGCGGTACGAATTCTAGGGTGCGCCTACGTTTGGATCCAACTTGGGGAAATGCGAATCCATAGTGTGATTGAGCCGAATCGTGATGGATGAATGCACCGTGGTTGAGGGGCTGGTGAACTTGCAGTGCTCGCGGCTTTCGTTCCCAAACGTTCCCTGATAAAATCGCAAGTTGAGATAGGCGCGTAGCTCAGTTGGTTAGAGCGCTACCTTGACACGGTAGAGGTCAGGAGTTCGAGTCTCCTCGTGCCTACCATATCTTTCAGCAATCCGTTGCCGTACAAGTGTGCAGACTCAGACACTTGCGATGCTGGTTAGTAAGAGGTTTTTGGGCGGTCGCTTCTTCATGGAATTGAATGTAAGCGTCTGACCAACACACCTGTTCGACGTGGCGGGGTCTGTGTTGAAGTGTCCGGATGACCGCAAGAGCAGAGTCGTCAGCGCCCAAGCGACATACCCGTGCGGAGGCTCAGCAGTTGGTTACTGAGTGTGTGAACGGCGGTATGCGGCGGAGCGAGTTTTATCAGAGTCGAGGTTTGAGCTTCAGCCCGCTGGATCGCCATCTAAAGTTGCCGACACGAACGCGCACGCGTCAGGTTCGTTCGAACTCGGCGATGACACTCATCACCATCTCGACACATTGGGCAGGAAACTTGCCAACCGCGGTCTCCGCCGCGAGAACCAGGCCATCGGCGCCGTCTTCCAGCGTGTTGTAAATGTCGCTGATTTCCGCCAGGGTCGGTACGGGCATGTGGACCATCGACTCCAGCAAGTTGGTGGCAACGTAAACTGGCCGGCCAGCTGCTTTCACGCGTTCGATTATGTCCTTCTGGTAACCCGGAATCTGTTCCAACGGTACCTGCCGTGACAGATCGCCGCGATCGATTAAGATGGCGTCGGAAAGCCGGGCGATCTCCTCAAGATTCGCGATACCGCTGCGAGATTCTATTTTCGAAATCAGGGTCGCCGCGGGTCCGATAAGTTCCCGGATCTCGCAGACGTCCTCCGGCCGATTCGCAAAGGAGAGCGCGAAATGGTCGACGCCCATCTCGCGCCCGATCTCAATTGCCCTGCGGTCCTTATCCGTGATCGCCGGCAGTTCGATATCACGATGCACATTGCAAGCCTTGTTGCTGCCCACGTGGCCGCCTTTGCGTACACGCAGAACCGCCCGATCGCTCTCTAGTTCCATTACTTCAGCAACCACCGCATGAAAGTCGATGGTGATGAGATCGCCGAGTTCCAACAGTTCAAGCGTGAAGACAGGAGTGAAATTGAACTTCTCTGCCGTGCCAGAAACGGGATGGCGGTGAACCTGAATGAGACTGTTTTTTTTTAGATTGGTGGGTGGAGCTGCGAAGGTGCCGGTTCTGACTTGCGCCCCCTCACTGTCGAGACACACCGGTACAGTGGTATTCTCCAGCAGGAAGGCGATTGCGGGACGCACTTCCTCAATCGTCGTGTGAGAAAGATTGATGCGGAATAGGCTGATGCCAAGTTTCTCAAGCCGCCGGATCAGTCGGGGCTTCAGCGAAGCCGGCCCGACGGTGCAGATGACTTTTCTGTTATAAGGCGGGATCATATGCCGTCTGATCGTCCGCCAACCGCCCGTATTCTCGAATCGTCATAATGTCATCCTTGACTTCACTCCTATTTGATCTTGGCCTCTGGGCCGGACTCGCCCCCCATGGGCTCCGCACTCTTTTCCATTCCGCCGTACTTCGCCTTCCAGCGATACAGGCTCCCGCGTGTGATCCCGTGCCGCCGGCGCGACAGTTAGCAGCATGAGCGCTGCTGGCTATTTCACAAAATCCGGTTCGGGACAGCCTGAACGCCTCGCCTAAGTTTCATCCGGTTTGGGCGTAACTGCGGTCACGTTTGGCTGGGGCAGTGTCCTCATTTTCTTGAACCGCGCGCTGTATTGAGTGCCTGTAGTGATCTCGATTCTTGCAGGAACCTTGAACGATTGCAGATGTTCAAGGCAATAAGCTTTCACCCGGATTCTGACTGCCTTGGGATCCTCCTCTTCAAGCAGCCTGATACGGGCGGAAACGATATTCCCGGTGATCGAGTTCTTCTCCCCGAACACAGTAACCTCGGCGATATTGGTCAGCTCGCTAATGGTGCTTTCGACTTCGGTTGGATGCACCTTCTCCCCGCCGACATTGATGAGTTCCGACTTTCGGCCCAGGAACCTCAAGTACTCGCCGTCGACATCCACTGTGTCGCCCGTGATGAACCAGCCATCTTCGGTAAAAGGAGAGGGGGCATTCAGGTACCCCAACATCGCGGAACTAGCCTTGATTTGCAGCATTCCATCGACCACACGCGTTTCGAACCCTTCGCCTCCCACCTTCACCCAGAGCGAATCCGAACTCCGCGATTTCGAACGGAGGATGCCCACCTCGGAGAGACCGTAGGTTTGCTGGAACGTTACCTGGGGAAATATTTCGCGGCTTCGACGCAATGTGCTCTCGAGCATCGGTTCGGTGCCGTAGGTAATGGTTCGCAACGTTGCCGTGTTGTGGCGCTGATAAGCCTCACTCAGGATCAGAAGGTTCAGGAATGTGGGAGAGGTGGGGAGCAACTCCACCCGGTACTTCTCCACGGCATGAAGGACGGCATCCGGAGAGCTGTCCTGGACCGTTACGATGCAGCCGGTGTTAGACAGAGTGTAGAGAAGCGTGTTTATACCGCCAATGTGGTCGTACAGAAGGAATGTCAACGTCCTCAGGCTGTTCCTGCGAACCTTGAACTTTTCTAGGATGCCCACGAATTCGTGAACTGCCGCTTTGCTCTTTCCGGTGGATCCGGAGGAGAACAACACGAGGCCGGGATGCCCCTCATCCCGCAAACGGCTATAAATCGGATGAGAGGCGCGGTTGGGAAACCACTCGAGAGCAATTTCGTCGCTCGAATTAATCTTGAAGGAAAGCTCTGTCTCGGCAACTTTCAGAAACTCGGGTTTCTTGGCTTCCACGGACGCGGTCATGGGCACAAGAATGCAGTTCTGCTCGATCAGGGCCAGCATCAGGGCTATCGAATTGGGAGAGAAATCCGCTTCGATTGCCGTGACCGTCCCGCGTTCAACTCCATGCGAAGCGATGAACTCCGACCAGTAAGAAACACGTTGGTTGAGCCAACCGTAATTGCAGACTTGCCCATTCCAGACAATGGCATCCTTTGCTGCATGGTCTCGAAAGAGCGCGAGAAGGAAATCAACGAACATCAGCCCCCCCCAAATAGATGATCTGCCCCGTGATGAAGTCACTCTGCGGGGAAATGAAGAAATCAATCACATTGGAGACATCCCTGAACTCGCCGTAACGACGAATCGCCTGCCGCGAAACCAGGGCATCTAGCTTTTCCGTCGGCACGCCACGAATCAAATCCGTTTGGATCGGCGTCGGACCGACTGCGTTCACCGTGATCTTATAGTTCCCTAACTCGCGGGCAAGGACCCGGGTCAAGGAAGCTACGGCGGCTTTCGAAGCCACATAGATTGCTTCGCCTTCCAGGTTGAGCGGTACCGCGGCGGTGACGAAATTCACGATTCTTCCCGCGCCTCTCTTCCGCATAAGCTTCACGGCCTCGCGGCAAACGAGAAACGTGCCAGCCACGTTTGTGTCCAATACGCCCCACACCGCCTTCATGGGGGTGAGCAGGCTGTGATTCATGGATGCAACCCCTGCGTTATTGATCAGATTGTCCAGTCCTCCATGAAGAACGCGAATTTTCGCGAACATGGCTACCGTCTGGTTTTCGTCCGTCACATCTACCCGAAAGTGGTTATAAGCCGGGTGGCTGTAATCTTGGGGACCCCTGCTGCAGCCGATAACTTGGTGTCCAAGGGCGACGTAGTATTCCGCCAGGTACCGTCCGATCCCCTTTCGCGTCCCCGTAATTAGTGTTACAGGCCCAGGTTTTTGGTCCATTAGGATTCACGTCCCATCAGTTCTGCGATGTACGTAGAAAGAGAGGAGACCGTTCGGAAGGGGCTGTTTCTTTGCGACATTGCCTGCTCATCCGCGAGAGTGATCAAGATGCCAAGCTCTTCGAGCACGCGGTCCTCCACCGCGACGATAAAATTAACGATTCCCAGCGAGTCTAGCTTTCCGCCATTCCCGAACAGGATTGCGTCTTTGGACTTCTCAATCTGCCAGTCCGCGGAAAGCTCGGCGTTTGTTTCATCGATGACGGCGAATATGATGTGGACTATCTTTTCAGATTCCATTATCTTTTCCCCGTTAAACTGATATGCGGCAGCAACTTCCTTACCTGTTTCGGGCGGCGAGATTTACATTACCTACCTATGTAACGTTGGCGTCGGGCTTCGGAGATCATCTCATCGAACCGGGGCGGGTGCAGACTCTCCAGAAGATAACGCGATCCGCGCGCAACTCGAAGCCGAGTTCGGAGATACAGCAACGCAGCCCAAAAGTAGTACAGCGGCGAGTTCCCCACTCGCCCGATCTTAATTACAAACTAAACATCTCTCGCTGACCAGACCGCAATGACTGGTCACGCTCTTACGGCCAACGAACTAGCGCACGTGTTGGCCGTTTCCCGAATCACGATTTTCCAACCGGCCGAGGCAGGGCGCATCCCTTCATTCCGCATCGGCTAGAGTCAGTGCCCCACAGATCATAATTTTCACCTTTATGGAGGTTCGATCTCTAACTGATCATTTTTTTCTAAAAGTAACCCGAACCGGAACCAAGATGTCCGCTTACTCGGAGTAAGTCAACTGAAGAATAGCTGAATCCGACCTGAAGGGTTAAGCACTGTCTTATCAGTAAGCTAGGTGCTTTTATGAAGAAAGCATGAACCCGTCGCGAGAATCCGGCTCGCAGTCGGAACCACTGAAAACCCGCCACTATGCCCATACCCCGTTGACTTTATCGTGCGTCTGCTGACTGCGCGAAGGCTTTAAGTACCGCTTTGTCGATTCTATGTCCGAATGGCCGATCCACGGTTGCACAGTTCGCAGATCAACACCAGCCCACAAATTCTTCGTTGCGAAAGTAGCGGGAGGTCAGCGGACCCGGATGCAAGGAAGGCAGCCCGTCCATACAACAACTGCGTGCAGATCGACCTCTCGCGGCCAGGGAAGCCGACGGACAACGCACACGTTGAGTCGTTCAACGGCACGCTGCGAGCGGAGTGTTTGGACGTGCATTGGTTCGTGACGCTGACCGAGGCTAAGCAAATTATCGGGGATTGGAGGCGGGAATACAGTGAGAGTCGTCCTCACGGGTCTCTGGGGAGAACGGACAGCAAGTGAGCTCACGAGCCACCGAAAACTCGCCTTGAAAGTGTTACAGAAAAGGGGGCCGCTCAAGATCGAGTTTGTCGTATGCTCAGGTGAGTGGAACTAGGGAGCAGGTCCGTTCATGATGCCAGAGCATGTTTTTGAAGGGGCGCAGCTTTGGCCGCGCCGATTTAGGACCGGGAAAATGCTGACTCTAGCCCTGCGGGAAGTGCTGTCAAAGCTGAAGGCATTTATGAAACACGCTCTAAGCCATCGTGGAAAAAGAGCACTAGGTTCAAGTCAACTCATTCCGGGTAAAACGGATCCACTGCCTAGTTACAGAGCGAGTTACATCTAGTTAAGGCCGGAGATAGAGCTTGCATGGATCGCCTCGACCTTGCTGTCCGAACTCATATTCCAGTTAAGCGACCGCTTTCATGCAGTAGATCGGTAACGAACTATGCGGAATTTGCGGGGAGCGTATTTTGGACACAAAGGTCAACTTCATGAAAAGAAGTGCAGCGCCAGTTTTCGTCCTCGGAAGTTCTCGCTCCGGCACGACTCTGCTTTACGGCATGTTGCTCTCCGCCGGCGGATTCGCTGTGTACCTGGCTGAATCGAACGTCTTCAATCTATTGGCGCCGCATTTCGGCAATCTGCGGCGGCGCGCGGAGCGCGAGCGGCTGCTGCGCGTGTGGCTGGGCAGCAAACTCTTCCGGGCCACGGGGCTCGATGCAGGGGAAATTGAATGGGAAATTTTGGAATACTGCCGCAATGCCGGGGATTTCCTCCGCATTGTGATGGAAGCGATTACCCGCCGGCAAGGAATGCAGCGCTGGGCTGAAAACAGCGTGGAAGGCAACCTGCATCTTTCCGAAATCAAGCGCCTCGTTCCCAATGCGCTGATCGTCCACATGATACGCGACGGACGCGATGTCGCCATGTCCTTGAACCGGTCGAATTACGTACGTCCATTTCCCTGGCAAAGACACATTAGTCTGGCGGGCGCGGGCGTTTATTGGGAATGGGTGGTGCAGCACGGCCGCCAGCAAGGGCGGCTGCTCGGGAACGATTATCTTGAGGTTCACTTTGAGGACTTAATAAACGCTCCACGAGAAACTCTGCAGACTGTCGGCGCCTTTTTGGATCACGATTTGGATTATGACCGGATACGCCAGATCGGGTACGGTTCGGTGAGTAAGCCCAACACTCTGTTCAATTCCGAGTTACGGGAAAAGTTCAATCCCATTGGGCGCTGGGAAAAGGGGTTCTCGACCTCCGCGTTGCTGCGTTTTGAAAACATGATTGGCAACACGCTGCTGGAACACGGTTACGCGCTTGCGAGCACCACGCAGCCGCCTAAGATGGATTGGGAAATGCGAGTCACGCGCCAAATATACCGGACTTTTTTTGAGAGTAAGTTGCTCATGAAACATACCCCGCTCGTCCGCTGGCTTCGTCCTGTAACGGCAGCGCGCCTCGATGCAATCACGCAGGCGGAGGACCATCCGCCGGAACTGAGGACTCGAAATTTGCAGCAATCCCCGGGGAGTTTCCGGTGAGAGTGCTCTGGGTTAAGGCCGGTAAACTTCTTCCCGTCGATACGGGAGGCAAAATCCGCTCCTATAACATTCTTCGCTTCCTCGGGAAGAATGAAGATCACGAAGTCACGCTGCTCTCCTATTACGGAGGCCGGCGCGATCCGGAGTATGAAACGGCGCTGGCGAAAGAGATTCCCGGGTCTCAGACTATTTACACGGCCGCGCCCGATTCCACCGCGATACAGCGAGGAGTGGACTACCTATGCCGGCTGCCGAGACGGGCACCCTATGCCGTCTCTAAGTTCACCCATCGCACAGTTCGGGCCACCCTCGCCGACTGGCTTTCCAGCGGACGCTTCGACGTAGCAGTATGCGATTTTCTTTGCTCCTCGCTGAACTTCCCAACTCGGTTGCCGATACCCTGCGTGCTGTTTCAGCACAACGTGGAAAGCTCGCTCTGGCAGCGCATGGCGGCCATGGAATCCAATCCGGTCAAGAAACTATCATTCGCCATTGAATCGGCCAAAATGACCGGCTATGAGCGCGCGACGCTCGGAAAATTCCATCACATCATCGCCGTCTCCGAACATGATCGCCAGCAAATGCTGCAAATGAATCCAGCCTGCCAGATCACAGTCGTTCCGACTGGTGTGGACACTCAGAAGTTCAAGGTCGCGCCCGCGTCCTCAACATGCCCGCCTCGGGTTGTGTTCACCGGGTCGATGGATTGGGAACCTAACATCGATGCCGTGAAATATTTCCGCTCACAGATCTGGCCTGCAATTCGCAAAGAGTTCCCCGATGCAATTTTCCAGATCGTCGGGCGGAATCCTTTCCCTAAAGTCCAGCGTTTGGCTTCCGAGTCGGTGCAGGTAACCGGCACGGTGCCCTCTGTAGCGGAATATCTCGAAAAGGCCTCAGTGGTCGTCGTCCCGCTGAGGATTGGCGGCGGAACCAGGCTCAAGATCTTTGAAGCCATGGCCATGGGCAAAGCCTTGGTTTCGACGTCCATTGGAGCAGAAGGGCTCGAGGTCGAAAGTGGCCGCGATCTTCTTCTGGCCGATAACGCCGCTTCGTTTGCGGAAGCCGTTCTCGTGCTTCTCCATGATGACGCGATCCGCCGAAGGCTCGAACAGGCCGCGGTGCAACTAATCGCACAGTACGACTGGTCTCGCGCCGTAAAGCAGTTTGCCGAAGTCTTGACGTCTGCGAAAAGCAAGAATCCATTTCAAAGTGGGGGATGGGCACCGCCTACTGCGGGCGGGTATTCGCAATGACTGTCGGTGTGGCGATCAGACCAACTTGCAGAAAACTCGTGTGTTTGTCTGACAGCCGCTAAACAGAGATTTACCGGACCTCCGATGGTGGTGGGGAGTTCATCCTACATGCAAAGGACTGAGACGACCAACCAGGCGCATCGGTTAACCGCGGCGATTCGATGAGGGGGTTGACTCCAAAGTACTTGTGCGCGGCTAGATACGCTCGGCCGCGCACGAAGGCGGGATAGAGGGTAGCGTTACCCACACTTCCCAACGCATAGAGGAGCAGCGGCCTGAAAAGTCTCGATGACTGCCGAGTGTCGTTGCAGTTGAAATCGAGAAGCGCCAGCGCGTACACCGCGGCCTAGCAGGCCAGAATTGTGAGACGAGATCGGCAGCGCCAACAACGTGACCGGCAGGAACAACCGCGCAACATTATGCGACACGAAATGCAGCCAGCCGCGCGTTCCCGGCCGCGAGATTCCTGGACACCGAACCGCCGCGGCGTTCAGAGGTGAATTGGGCCATCACCATCGCCGCGCGTCATATGGATTCGAGTTAAATTGCGGTCTAGCGGATCAAGGAGCCTAGTTATTCCCCTTGAAATGGCCAGTGCAAAGTTGGTAGGGCCTTCGAAATAACCACGATCGAGGAGGGCGGACCTCCACGATTTATGGCTTTGATTGGAAACGATGATGTCCACGCCCTTGCCTTCCAGAAAACGCTCGGCCGCTTGGGCTACCGCGGGAGCATCTTCATGGCGGGCAAGACAGTCTACAAGCGTTCCCACTTGTAGGTTGCCGAATTGCTTATGTCCCTTCATCTGTGTGTTCAGTACCACGGCCCAACCAACTATCTTCCCGCTGGAATACACTTTTAGCCGGGAGATTCGCGGCATGGTTCCCGGATACATTGTGTTTAGCGCCCGACTGTCACGTACCGCGATCATGCTGAAGGAGTCGCTGCAGGAGCTCCAAATCGAGTCAGCCCAATGACCGAAATCGGGAGTTTCTTCATACGTTTCGTGATGGCGATAGCTCGTCTTTCGACGGAATGACTGCACTACCCCGATGCCTACACGTGCGGCTCCGCTAAACGCTATCAGATCCAGACCCACCTGGCGTAACCGCGTCCCCCGGATCGCTGCCATATTGCGTACGAAGTCGCCCGGGTGGACGACGCGAAACAGGAATGGAATCTCGTGCAGCTTCCAGCCGAACGCTTTTAGAAATCTCGGCAGGCGTTTGTCGACCCCGCCCATGCCGAGCGCGAACGCCAATGGTGCCAGGCTGGTCGCGTTCGTGACCATGCGGAGCCCCACCTTGGCGTATGCCGGATCGATTGCTCCTTCCGAGACCGACAGTTTATAGAAGCCGACATTTCGGATATCGCCGCCGAACGAGAAATCCTGCCGTCCAAGAAGGTATCCTCCGCGAACAATGCCTTCCTCGACCGCGAGCCAGCCAGCCCAAGGGATAGGAGTGCGTTGGCTCTCCTCAAACTGACGGAGATCACAAGGAAGTTGAAACTCGCCCTCGCCGCCGCGAGTCATGCGCTGATTGAACCGCCGGACATCTTCGACGTACTCAGCCGTATAGGGGACGATCTCTACTTCCATGGAACGGTCCAATTCCAACAGGACCGATTGTGTTGGGTTTTATTAAGTATCTTAGAGCGTGTTTTCATAAATCGGTTTTGGGTAGGGACGGGTTCAGCCGTGCCGTTCAGGGCCAGGAAAACTGCGGGCTTCAGCCCTAGGGCCGCGCCTTCCGGCCCGCAAGATATTCATGAAACACACTCTAGTATTCTCCGGTTGGGTACATTCCTTGTCAAGCAAGGCCTTTGATACAAACCAGGGTCACCAGCACGGAAAGAGTTTTCTGCACCGTGTCTTTCACGTCATGCCGTCTTCGGCGGAAACGAGCCAGCCCGCGCGCTCTGCCGCTCAGCGCTCAGTAACGGAAGCGATGGGGCGGCCAGCTTGCCGGACAGCCTTCGACCTGGCGAAAAGGGAGATCTCGGAGGAATGTCCTGATGGATGCAGGCGGAGGAGAACGGGTGCCGCCCGATCCAGGTACGACTAGTCGCAACGACAAGCTTAGCGACGAGTCGACTCGGCCAAGGGCACCCGTTTGTTTTCGAGCTCGAGAAAAGAGATATCGGTAAACCTACCGGCCGGCGTGCGTAACTTTAGCCATTGTTTGCCGTCCAGAAACGCCGGGTACATTGCGCGCATCCACTTATGCCGCAAACTACAGTGGAGCTCAGGCGCGGGCAGCGAGAGGTCATAACCATTTTCCTGCAAACACTCGCCAACAGTCGATTCGATCGCAGCGACGTCGGCGGGCGCCAAACGCTTTTTCCAACGAGCCAACGGGCTTACCTGTTGTTCCCGTCTTTCTCCGCGAAATGAAGAGTTCGTTTCGGACAGGCAGCCCAAAGCAACGCGCTGAATCCGGCTGTAGTCGAGATCGTGATCGATAAAGCCGCCGACCTTACTGAGCGTTTCCCGCGTGTTGGTGATCAGATCCTCGTAGTGGATCTCCATGTAGTCGGCCGGGAACTTCCGGCCGGTGCAGCCTTTCAGAACCATCCATTCCCAATAGAGCGCGGTCGCCACCAGGCTGTCGGTCTGGCTGCGGTCCCAGGGCAGCGGAGCGAACCCACCCATTCTCTTGAGCGACAGCGCAATGTCGCGTCCGTCCCGGATGATGTGCAAGAACAGGGCGTTGGGTATATCGCGCTTCACGCGCTCGACGTGCAGCACATTTTCAGGATCGTATAGCGCCCAGCGTTCCATTCGCTGGCTCTTAGCCACAAGATCCATTACAGCGCAGATGAAATCTCCTCCGGTTGTGCACTCGTCTCGAATGCGCGCCAATACTTGCTGGGGACCGATCCCGGCGCGTCGAAAACCCTTGCTCCGGAGCCAGATCTCAACGATTTTTTCACGATTTGCGCGCCTCTCGAAGGAACCGAAGCGGGGAATCAGCTTGTTGTAAATCGGAATAAGCCCGCGGTAGATGGCGAACCCACCGGAGGACAGTAACATATCGTAAAGCAAGTTCGTCCCCGAACGGTGACAACCCATGACGAAGACAGGAGAACGCTTTCGGTCGTTCGGAATGGGCATGGGCACCGGCATCATTTAGCCTTCACGCCAAGCCTACGGCCAACACCGCTGCTCGTTTCGGGGAGTCATAAAACTGCCACTGGATCTCAGTTAGGATGGCGTCGGGAACGTTTGCAACATCACGCTTGTTTTCGCTTGGAACGCGCGCGTGTGATTATAGTCTAGGTATCACGTTTGCGACGACTTAGGATGTATCGTTGGTAAACAGGAAACTATGTTTTTGGTCGCAAAATCACTTCAGGCTAATACCACGGTCGCTTGTATCGATGAACGCCGGGCGACCCACACAGTTGGAGTAAGGACTGGAAGGCACCTGATCGGAAGATCGGCAAGCCCGGGGATAATCGTGGAAAAGTAATCGCGCACCTGGATTTGCAGCCGACCGCAGCTTTCCACGACCGAGAGAATCGCTGCAACCTTCGGTCCCGCTTGTGGGCTGCCGATGTGCAACCAATTCTTTGGACCAAGACGCTGTACACGGTCGACATCTACTCCAAAGCATCCCTCTACCGTTTATGCGGGCCAAGATACGTTTTTAACAGCGGCCTCTTGTCCACGGAATCGGGATTCCGCTCTGCTCGATTTCTTGCGAGAGATATTGGTATCGGGCTAGAGATCGAAGAGAGTTACAACGGTATCAAACGTCGTGATCGTGTGTTCGTCGGATTTAGACACAACGGTAAACATAATTTATCCCTTTTCACGAAACCCGAGGCCGTCGTCAAATACTCTAAGGCCCTCCTGAAACGAATAAACTGATCCCGGTTCTCGATGCGGAGGTCCTATGGGACTAATGAGGTGGTTCGGAAAGTAAGGGAACAGCCCCGAACAATGCAGCATTGTTACCCAACGAGGCAGGCCGCACTTGAACCTTTCCCCATGGCGTCCAAGCGTGTTTTTGAACGTACTGTTCGACATAGGGAATGATCACCTCGCCGCTTTTCATTACCCCTCCGCCCATCACTATGACTTCGGGGTCGTAGGCGTGCGTCAGGCCCACTGCGTCGACGGCCCAGACATTGAGGCACCGGTCTCGGATCGCGACGGCAATGCTGTCTCCCCGCGCAGATTCTTCGAAGAGTTCTTTGAAGCCGACATTGGAATATTTTGCCAGCGCACTTTGCCTGATGCCAGGCCAGTCCTTCACTATTAGCGGAAGCGACCATCCGGAAGCCTCTGCTTCGGCGCATCCTATCGCTCCGCACGTACATATGCGCCCCGTAAATAGGACGGGAATATGACCGCCGAGACATCCTGCCTGAGCGTGCTTTCCGCGAAGGAGTTTACCTTCGATCATGGCTACTCCACCGATCCCGGTTCCCAGCGTCATCATTACAACGTCGGTGAATCCGTTGGCCGCACCAGCGAAAGATTCACCTAGTAGCGCCATCCGAGCATCGTTTTCGATACGCATCGGAATGCCGAGAGTTTTTCGGCTCCATGTATCAAGATCGATTTCTGGCCCATCTTCGTATTTTCCGTTGGTTCCAAGGATTCGCCCGGTGCGCGAATCGACGATGCCCGCAAATCCTGCGGCGATCCCAGCGAAGTCCTGCAAGGCCAGAGATTCGCGTTGAACCAGGTTTCGAAAGACTTCCGCGATAGTGGGAAGAATGGAAGCCAGACTCGCGCGATTGGCATCAAACGTTTCCGATGCTAGGAGCTTTCGATCCTCCACCAGACCGCAGGTGGCGTGCGTACCTCCAAGATCTATAGCGAGAGCTTTCATTCGAGATGCTCCATTTGTAGCATTCCGGTTTCGATTAGGCTGGAATTTCGTCGAGACAAAGACCGAATCTGGCCCCTCACCCTTCAAACGATCATTTCTTTATTTAATAAACGCACATAATCAAGATCGTTTTGTTTGTAAAAGTAAAAAACCATTGACTTATAGCAAACAATCGCATTAACATCCAGTGGTTTCGGATACCACGAGGTCTCTTGAACTGAACTCATGGGGAGGGTCGGCAGTTATGGGAACTGTGCATGTGAAATCACTCTGCAATAGCGGACGTTTGCGTCTCCTGGTACCGATATTCTTCTGCCTGTTGGCGTCATCAGCCTTTGCACAATTTGATACTGGCTCGATCACTGGCACGGTCACCGATTCCACAGGAGCGATCGTTCCTCGTGCTCCGGTCACGGTCACGAATGTCAATACTGGAATTCAGACCGACTTGGCCGCCGACCAAAGAGGCATTTTTGTAGCTTCCGACCTGCCTTTCGGAACCTACGTGATAGCAGTGAAGGCGAGCGGCTTCGCAGAAACCAAGAGCAGCCCCATCAAGATAAGCGTGGGCGCCATGGTGCAACTCAATTTGGTGCTTGCCGTGGCGGCATCGCAGGAGACTGTCCAGGTCAATGGCACAAGCACAACCGTTGACACTTCATCGAGTACAAGTGGCACCACTTTGGATACGAACCAAGTCGCTAATTTGCCGATCAACGGCAGAGACGTCAGCAGTTTTCTTGAGATCGCTCCTGGATCGGTGGGTTCGACAGGTTTCTTCCAGGGCAGCGTCAATGGACTGGATAACATTTTCACCGGACTGAATATCACTCTGGACGGCCAGAGTGCTATGCGCGGTGATATCAACGGCTTCCTGGATACAGAGGGCCAGGAGGGGGCCCGGATCACGCGATCCAGCATAGATAGTATCCAGGAAATCGACTACGCCAATAGCGGTTATACCGCTGAAAATGGCCATTCCCTTGGCCCGCAGATGAACATCATTACGAAGTCCGGAACGAATTCATACCACGGCGAACTTTTTGAATTCTTCCGGAATGATGCTCTGGACGCCAAAGACTACTTCGCGACCGGGCCTGCGCCTTTAAGGCTGAATCAATTCGGCGGCAATTTAGGTGGGCCCATCGTCAAAAACAAACTCTTCTTCTTCGTGAACTACGAAGGTGATCGGACGCATGTCACCAACATCAACGCTCTGAACCATACCCTGAGCGCGGCCGCTCGAGCGCAATTCGTGCCATCTATGCAACCGGTGTTGGCTCAGTTTGCGCCTCTGCCGGCTGGCTGCACTGCTATTCCGGCGCCAGCATCGTGTGTGTACCCTGGGTTCCCAGACCCTAATACAGCGTTGGGGTCGGACATGGTTTATGACCCGGCAGTTCTTCCTAATATTGTTCGCGAGGATACTGGGTCGGTGAAGATCGATTACTACTTTTCACAAAGAGACCGTGTGTTCTTCCGATATAACCTCAACGATTCGATGACCCACTATACCTACGGCCTCAATGAGGGACAGGTGTCGCCTCAGAAGTTGAGAACGCAATTAGGGAAGTTCGACGAGACCCATACCTTCAACTCGACGTTGCTTAATGAGTTCAGCGTGGCCATCAACCGCTTCTACTCCGACACAAATTCGGACACTCCCACGCCTCTGGCCGGTTTTTCTGGCTTTTTCACTGACCTGGGTTCGTTGCCCGGACCGAATACCTTTAATCAGGTCACTCCATTTGCTGATGTCGAAATTTTTGACAATGTATCCAAGACCATCGGAAGGCACACGCTACATTTCGGCCCGCAGATTCGCATCAACCGGAATAATGAGTGGTTACGTCCGCAGCAAACCTACGACTTCGCCGCCTCGAGTTACCCGTTTCCCATACCATACGATTTAATGACTAATGTGCCGTTTGTGCTGCAGAAAATCGGGTACCCAGGATTTGTTGGCAACAGAAATACCAACTGGGATTTCTATGTCCAGGATGACTGGAAGGTAAATCAGAGACTTACACTGAACCTCGGTCTGCGGTATGACTACAATACGACCTGGGCCACCGGCCCCGGGCAGGGGCAGAATTTCGATGTGGCCACGCAGTCGCTTCTTCCGCTCAACCAGGCCCCTTACACCGCGCCGAAAGGTGACATAGCACCCCGAGTCGGTTTCGCTTGGGACCCAACCGGCAAAGGTAAAACCGTCATCCACGGATACGCGGGAATATTCTACAATCCGATGCACTTTAACTTTGCCACCACCACCAACGTTCCCGCGCTCTCCAGTTATAGCGTGAACCTATTCCAGGCTAACATCACTTATCCGTCGCCCAATCCTCCACTACCCGCCGGGACGCAGAACGTAGCTGCATTTCCTCAAAACCCTAAAGACCAAGTTACTAACAACTGGCTGTTCGGCATCCAGCAGGAGGTCGCGCGCAACACGATCCTGACGGTGAATTATGTTGCTAACAACAGTCACCACATGCAGGCTGGTGTGGATTTCGCTGCTCTCAATGCAAACGCTGCCAACGTCTTCAGTGATGCTCGTCAGTATTCGGGTTTTGCCAACGAAAACATCGATGCCGACGAACTCGGCTCGAATTACAACTCGCTGCAAGTAAAGCTGCGCCGAAGCATGGGGAACCTTACCTTCGAAACAAACTATACGTGGTCCCACGAATTCGACGATATGCTTAACTTTCTCAGCCCCGGTTTCGAGAGTCCGCTGAATCCCAACATCGATCATGCCAGCGGAGACTGGGATGTGCGCCATAATCTGACAGGCAGCGTGGTTTACAGCCTGCCCGATTTAAAAGGTTCGGATTCCTTGGTTCGCGGAGTGCTCGGTGGATGGCAAACTTCCGGTATTCTACAAACTCGTTCTGGGCTCCCGACCAATATCACGCTTGTGAGTGGGCTTTTTGGCAATCCAGTGCGGCCGGACTACGTGCCGGGAGTGCCCCTCTGGGTTCCTAACCATAGTTGGCCCAATTCAAGCTATAACATCAATGCTTTCGAAGTCGAACCAACTTACGATGGCACTCCAGGCGAAACGCTCGGAACGGTTGGGCGCAACTCTCTGCGAGGACCTGCCTACTTTCAATTCGACCTTTCTGCAATGAAGAACTTCCCGATTACCGAGAGGGTAACGGTGCAATTCAGGGCGGATATTTTCAACCTCTTTAATCATCCGAATTTTGAGAACCCGAATGGAGGGATATGCAACTCCGTCCAAGGCGTGACAGCAACTACGCCCGGCGGAATGCACGCTTGTCAACGGGGTCCCATCGATCAATCCCAATTTCGGAGTCACTGGCCAAACTGTCGCCGACGCGGACTCAACCCAGATCGGCGGTGGCACGAACCGGCAGACACAATTCTCGCTCAAAATTATTTTTTAAGTCGCAGCCACGGCCACGCAGCGGCAACAATCGATCGTTGCCGCTTTATTATTAGAAGGACGCCAGTCGAAAGTAAATGTCAAGGCACTCCATCTCCAACTACGATAAATATCCCGTAGTTCCTATCTCCGCCTCGCGCGATGGTTGTGAGACAGGCTGGCCTGCGATTGCCCAGCGCTTGAAGTCCAGCATACCCGCAGGCCGTTTCGTAGTTTGCGTCGAGTGTTATCCCGGTTGCTTCGAGAAAGAAATTGAAAAGCAGTTGGTCGACACACTCAAACCGCAGACGGTGCTGCGTGCCGGCGACTGCTACTTGCCCGAAGCTGCGATTCAATCGCTCTGCGCGCGCGACCTCGGCGACGATCCGGTATTCGCCTTTATGGGCAAGTACGAGGTCCACGAATTGCTGGACGAGAGCGAACTTGCAAAACATAGACATCGTCTAAGCCAGGCATCGGGCCTCTCGCTCGTGATTGGCACGGGCGCGACCGTTATCGCCGAACTTCTCCTCGATACATGGGACCTGCTCGTCTACTGCGATATGGCTCGGTGGGAGATTCAGCAGCGTCAGCGGGCGGGTGAAATCCCAAACCTTGGCCTCGACAATTACACGGAACGCGCGTCATTGAAATATAAACGTGCTTACTTCGTCGATTGGCGAGTTGCGGACCGGCTCAAAAAGACGCTGCTGCCGCGAATCGATTTTCTTCTCGACACCAATCAACGCGATACACCCAAGATGATTAGCGGCAAAGATTTGGCGCAAGGGCTACACGCTGCGGCCCATCAGCCATTTCGCGTCGTTCCCTTCTTTGATCCGGGTCCGTGGGGCGGCCAGTGGATGAAAGAAGTCTGCGATCTCCCGCGTGACGTAGAGAATTACGCGTGGTGCTTCGACTGCGTCCCAGAAGAAAACAGTCTGCTGCTAGGCTTTGGAGACGCACGAGTTGAGATTCCATCGATCAACCTTGTGTTTCAGCATCCACGGCAGTTGCTGGGAGATGCGGTCCATGGACGCTTCGGCACAGAGTTTCCCATCCGCTTTGATTTTCTCGACACTATGGATGGCGGAAACCTCTCCTTTCAGGTGCATCCATTGACGGAGTATATCTATGAGAAATTCGGGATGGCATACACGCAAGACGAAAGCTATTACCTTCTCGACGCGGGCCAAGATGGATGCGTGTACCTCGGACTGAAAGAAAATATTGATCGCCAGCAGATGACGGCGGACTTGCGTGCGGCCCAAGAGGGTGTGATTGATTTCGACGCGGATAAATATGTGAATCGATTCCCCGCTAAGAAACACGATCATTTTCTGATTCCTGCCGGGACTCCCCATTGTTCGGGGAAGAACAGCATGGTGCTCGAAATCAGCGCGACTCCTTATATCTTTACCTTCAAGATGTGGGACTGGGGCCGGATGGGAATGGATGGCTCACCGCGGCCGATCCACCTGGAACACGCCTTGCGCAATATTCAATGGGATCGAACGACGAAGTGGATCGCGAACAACCTCGTGAATGCGGTCGAGCCGCTCGGCGAAGGCGACGGCTGGCGCGAAGAACACACGGGCCTTCACGAGCGCGAATTTATCGAGACGCGACGCCATTGGTTCACTAAGCCGGTGGCGCATTCCACAAATGGCGGCGTGAATGTATTGAATCTCTGCGAAGGTGAAGAAGCGGTGGTAGAGAGTCCGGGCAAACAGTTTGCGCCTTTAGTTGTGCACTATGCTGAGACCTTTATTGTTCCGGCCGCCGTTGGAGACTTCACGATACGTCCGCATGGCCCGTCGGAGGGCAAGCGTTGCGGAACGATCAAAGCCTTTGTGCGAATCAGGGCTTGAGATCAAGGCGTCTTGATCGCGTCTTAGTCGAACTATGACCACACCACGCCATTACGCATCACCTTCGTGGCGAGACTAACAAAGCAGTACTCAACGAGACTTGTCAGGAACGATGCGGATCCCAATAACTTCGAGCATCACGGGAAGGGATTTATCCCAGAACTCCCAGGAATGCGCGCCGGGATACTCGTGGTACTCATATGAAACGTTTTTTGACGAGAGCTCCTCTACGAATTTGCGATTCGAAGGGAGCAACAGATCTTGAGAGCCACACTCCAGAAAAAAGTACGGGATGCTGACGTGATCGGTCTTCGCCAAAACTGAGTACAGCAGCGAGTAAATGTCATTGTCGGTACGTGTGATGCTGGTGGGAACGCCGAATGCTCGATCCGTGCTTTCGCGAAGCTCGGGCAAAACATGCTCGATTCCGGTGGGACCATTAAACGCCCCACTAACGCTGCCAACCACGGCGAACAATCCCGGATGCTTCAGTCCAAATAGAATCGATCCGTAGCCGCCCATGGAAAGTCCGGCAATTGCTCTGCGATCGGGTGAAGCGATAGTGCGCCAGCGAGTATCGATCTCACGAATCAGATCGTTGATGATGTAGTCCTCGAAACGATCTGCCGGGATGGTAGCGGAGTTCACATACCAGGAATTCTGGGCATCCGGCGTGACTATGATCATGGGATAGCGTCTGGAATATTCGACCAGTTTGGTCAGCTTCACCCAGTTCGTATAATCGCCGGCCCATCCGTGGAGGAGGTAGAGAACAGGATATCTTTGCTGCGAGTTGTCATAGTCCGAAGGCAACACGACTATGTAACGCATGTCACGATTCAGCGCTTTACTGTGAAAGGTTTGCTCCTGCACAGGTGGTGAAATAGCTTGACTCGCCGGAGGCCGGATTTGTGCCGATGCAACCTGCGCAGCGATGAGCAGGGTCAGACGCAATACCTGTCGAGTTGCGAATCGTGGCTTGTCCGTCCATCTAGCGAAAATGAGGGCAGCTTTCGTTCCAGGCATCATCTCTCCTTTTAAGAGCGCTGTGTAATGCGACTCGATTTCAGCCTGATTTCCTGGGCCTCATTGCGAATGGCGAGGCTATCGTCCGACGCCACAACATCGGAAATGGACTTCCATGATGGCGGCACCGGGCTGACAAACATCTCGTAAGAAGTACTCAATTGCGAGCGCGGTGGAATTTTTGCTAATACAGGCGTGTCGTAGAGAGTGCGCATTTCCCGCGCTTGATCCAAACCAAGCGGCATCGGGCTGCTGCCGAACTCCACGCCGCGAACCCGCGTAACTCCGTTCCACGGAGGATATGATCGAGCGCAATGTTCTTCCCACAGGGCGATCCAGGGGAACCGTGAGCGGTCGAAGGAATATCCAGCAACGAGTCTATGCTGCCGATTATGGATTGCGCAGAAGGCCTGGCGTTCCGGTTGGATGAGCAAGGACACAATAAATCCTGACCCCTTCTGTTGGAACGGAATTGTGAGGTCGGAATGGCCGCCATTCGTCGTGGGTGCATGAGGCCATGTGAATTCCGCGTTCGAGGGTAGAAGCTCGTGATCCTCATACCCGAGCGGCCAAGTAACAGCGCGCGACACTGGAACGAAAAGCGACGCGTCGGCCTTCGCGCAAAACGGCTCGCCAAAGGCAGCATGCTCAACCCATTGCAGGCTGATCTCGGCGCCGGCGTTGTTGACAACGGTCTCATCGATTGCAGCCGTTAATGCACCCACTCGCAGCGTGATTTTCCGCCGAAACTTCAGTTGGTAGACCGGCAGTTCAACTTCCAGCATCAGCGAGGCAGACTCGTCGCTCTCTTCCGCGGAAACCAAAGTCCATTGTGCGCCGGCAGCTTCGCCGTGTAATGGAAGCCCTTGCGCAGCCTCGTTGGCAGAAGGCAGGCCAAAGTACCCGAGCGCAATAGCGTGTCCGGTGTAGCCCGAAAGAAATTTTCCTATAGCGCCGTCACCGTAGAGCGCCGCGTGTTTTGTAGATGAAAAGGTATGCGGATCGAGCGTCTCCCATGGCACTTCCCAGAGCGTATTCAGTGGCGATCCGGAAAGGCGGAAATCAGCGATGTGGCCGCCGCCGAGTAGAACCGTGAGTTCGATCGAGCCGTTTGAGAGTCGGTAGGCTGGACGATTTTTCCATGGTACGGAATGGTATCCGCAATTCGGCATTTAGAGAACCGTCATTCTTTTGTCGCTGCTCCCGTGCCGCTCTCTTGAAAGCCCATGCCACCGGTTGGCACAAGCATGCCACCGTCGACGACCAGAGAAGCGCCGGTAATGAATGAGGCCAGAGGCGAGGCAAGATAGACAATTGCGTCGGCAACCTCTTCAGATCTGCCGATGCGTCCCATGGCATGCATGCGGTCACAGCTACGAATGACTTTTTCCGGATCCGGATCCAAATTCGCAGACCAACGCAGCATGGGAGTGTCAATCGCACCCGGACAAACGCAATTTACGCGAATGCCTTTTTGCGCATAGTCCAGTGCCATGGCTCGGGTCAGCCCCAGGACGCCGTGTTTGGCTGTGACATATGCCAGCGAATTTGCGATGGCGGTCATGCTCTGCACAGAGCCTACGACGACTATGGCGGCGTTGCCGCGTTTGAGCATGTGAGGGACACTAAATTTCGAGACCAGGAAACAGCCCTTGAGATTGATGCCCATCAGGCGATCCCAATCTTCTTCAGTCGTGGTGACCACGTCGCCGTAATCCTGAATCCCGGCATTGCTGACGAGGATGTCGAGATGCCCGTATTTGGCGACAACCTCCCCCACAGCACGCTCGACCTGAGAAGCATTACTGACATTGCACGCAAAGAAATCGCAAACTGCCCCGCTTTTTGTTATCTCAGCAGCCGTCTTCAAGCCTGCTTCGCGATTGACATCGAGGATAGCAACAGCGACTCCTTCAGCTGCCAGTTTGCGTGCAACAGCTTCTCCGATTCCCATTGCGCCACCGGTGACGATGGCGACCTTATCTTTATTCTTGAGGTCGAAGTTCATCTTCCCTCACCACATTCGAGTTTGTTCGAATCCTTATGGTAAGCACTTGAAAAGGGGGCAGTCTCGTCTCGAGCTTCGCCATAATCACCATTTTGGCTGGACAGTAACTGCGCCGGGGCGTCGTGGATCATCGGTCCAAGATCCCATCTCTTGCCGCTTGGACAGTTCGTTATAGCGCGCCAGCTTATCGCGGTCTAGAGAGACACCGAGGCCTGGACCGGTCGGAACGGCCATTGCACCGTTCTTGTATTGCAGTTTCCCTCCCTCAATAATGTCGTCGGTGAGGTGGTGATAGTGAGAATCTGGAGCGAGTGTCATGTTCGACAGGCAGGCTGCCAGATGCAACATGGCAGCTTGGGAGATTCCGAATTCGGCGCCGCTATGCATGCCGGCGTCTACGCCCATGGCCTCACAAATCTGTCCTGCGAGCTTGGCGCGATGGATGCCCCCGTACCAGTGAGGATCGAGGAGAACGACATCGATCACGTCGGCCATGACGGTGGGTGCGAGATCCTCAAAGGCAAAGACCGACATGTTGGACGCTAGCGTCACCCACGGTACTTTTTCGTTTACCCGCTGCATTGCGCGGAGTCCCCAAACCGGATCTTCCAAATACTCCATGTCGTAATCATGCAGGCGACGGGCGACATGGACAGCGGTTGTCACTGTCCAAGCGGCGTTTGGATCGAGTCTGATCCGGTGTTTCGGGAATGCTTCGCGCAGCGCTATGAAAGTTTCGATTTCTTCGTCGGGAGGAAGAACACCGTTCTTATACTTCAGAGTCTTGAAACCATATTGCTTGACGAGATCTTTCGCGAAACTGACCATCTGCTCGACATTAGATACTTCGCCTTTGCCTGCCTCATTTGCGTAACGGTAAAAGAGATAAGCAGAGAAGGGGACTTCATCGCGGATTCTACCGCCTAACAAATCACAAATCGGTTTGTTCAAGGCCTTGCCCTGAATATCGAGAATGGCGAACTCGATACTGGCAAACCCAAGGACATGGCCGAAGAGTTTTAGTGAACTCGGGGCTGCTACCCTCCAGCGAATCCGTTCGAGGTTCATCGGATCAGCGCCGATCAAGAGTGGTTTCATCTCGGCGAGCTGCCCTGCGCGGCTCGTGCCACCGTAGCACTCTCCTAGTCCAGTGATGCCCTCGTCGGTATCAACCTCGATGATGAATCGTGAAAAACCCGGATGCGAGCCGAAGGCGTATCGAAGTGGCGCTTCGATCGGGATGAAGGCGGGTGTCCACCGAATGTCAGTAATTTTCATAAGCAGTGAACTTCATAAAATGAACTTTCGAACACCGTCAATAAATCGCCGTTACCACTTGTTTATGCCATATTCGAACATATATATTGTTCGTTTGTTCGATATTCGAACATATATAATGAGTTGAAGTTCAAGTCAAGAGTTTCGGTGACTTGGCTGCCGAGGCTGAAATCGAATGCCATACACATCGTCAATGAAATGGTCTTTCTGCTTCTTCGTCATACTGTGCGGTTATTCTGCGGTTGCCCAACCAGGCGCACAAACGACTCCAAAATTTAACTGCGAACCTTCGTTCCCGCTTACACAGGGATGGCAAGGAGCTGATGCAGCATACTCCATACCGTTGGACGATCGGCGCGACCTATGGATCTTTGGCGACACATTGTATGGCGATGAGCGCAAGGTCGTTGGCGAAGATCCGCGGATGGTTCGCAATACCGTCGGCATATCCACCTGCACGGATGGGAAATGGAAGATCGATTACACCATACGCCGCGGTGCTGATGGAAAATTTCTCGACTTCTTCCCTTCTCAACATAAAGACACATGGTACTGGGCGCTTGACGGTGCATTGCATGGCGACGATCTCTGGGTGACGCTGTTGTGCGTGCGAAATTCGCCGAAGGCGTCGGTCTTTGCTCTCGGTTTCGAAATATGTGGGACCGATCTCGCGCACGTCACCGGCCTCAGTGGAAATCCGCAGGATTGGAAGGTGTCGATTGCGCCGCTGGTGCCGGAGAGTCTGCATGCGAATCCATCGGCCTCGACCGTCATCGAGGGCGATTATCTCTACATATTCACGTTGAATGAGAATGCAAAACGTCCGGAGATCTTGACTAGAATTCCGCTGACGGGACTGAATGGGGCGTCGAAGAATCTGCAATACCTGGACACGGAAGGGAAGTGGCAACCTGGCCTGGTGCCGGCCGAAGCAAAGACGGTGATGGAGCATGGCGCCAGTGAAATGACGGTGCGCTATCATCCGGAACGAAAGGAATGGATTGCGCTGCTGGTGGATCCGAATATCTTTTCTGCCAAAGTTCTGCTGCGAACCTCGCCTAGTCTCACAGGCCCATGGACAGATGGACAGGTCGTCTACGATATCCCCGAATTGCAGAAGAATTCAGCGGGATACGACTCTGACACGTACTGCTATGCGGGCAAGGAGCATCCGGAATTCGAAGGCAAGGATGAACTCGTATTTACCTACGTTTGCAACACCATGAAGCCACAAAAACTCCTAAAAGAGTTGAATGTGTATTTTCCGAAAGTTGTGCGGATGAAAATGCCGGCCATGGCAGCCGGGCAGAAATAGTGTTCATTAGTCGCGGTTCATTGGATGAGACCGGGAACGGATAAACTTCCCGCCGGTTTGATTTATTAGTCAGGACGTAAACATGGGCTCTCCCTTCGCTATTGTGAACTGGGCTGACGGCAGCTTGGATTCGCCTGCGCCTCGCTCCTCCGTTAAGAAATTGGGACAACTCAAAGGTATTTTCCTTGACGAAGAGTCGCGCCAGCGAATGGATCAGGATGCTGTGGTCTATCGCGTTTGGTGGTGGGAGGCAGTGGAGCCGGGCACCGAGGGCGGTCTTTTGTGGGGCACGACAGAAATTTATCCGGGCCAGGTTGGCAAAGAATATTTCATGACTCATGGCCATCGACACGCTGTACTGGATCGCGCCGAATTTTACGGGACCATGGTTGGAACCGGCATCCTGGTCTTACGCGATGAGAACGGCCGCACTCGCTACGAAGAAATGAAGCCTGGCAGCCTGCACTATATTGCGGGTAAAGTCACGCACCGCGTGGTCAATACGGGAGCTTCTCCACTGCGTTTTGTGGCTTGCTGGCCTAGCGATGCCGGCCATGATTACGCCTCTGTTGCCGAGCGCGGCCTTGGATTACGGGTGGTGCAGGACCACGGAAAACCCAGCGTCATAGTCGATGCTAACGGTGACGTGTAACGTGGCCATTTCTGAAACTGCTGCCGATCTCTCGAGTTTTGATCCGAAGCTCGGAGTACGCGCTGATCGCCATCAATTGACTTTCACGTATGACAGTGGAGTGTTTGGTCCGGAACCTGAGTTCCGCAGGCTTGATGATATTCGCCGGAGCTTGCGCGATCCGCAATGCGATGGCCCCGATCCCGTCTATTCGATCTTAATGGATGTGGGACGCGAAGAGGATCGCTTGGAGCTCAAGCGGCGAATGCTGCTTTTCGGCGTCGTCGCATATTCCAGTGGACGTCTGGGCGACGAACCGGTTCGCAGTCAGGGACACATTCATGCCATCACGCCCCATTGCGGATGGTCCACTCCTGAGCTGTTTGAAATTTGGGAGGGACGGGCAATCGTATACGCCCAGCAATTCGCGGCCGACAATCCCGGAAAGTGCGTTGCGGTCGCGGCGGGACCAAGCGAGCAGGTGGTCGTTCCGCCCGGATGGGCTCATTGTGTGATCAATGCAGATCCGCAACGCCGCATGGTTTTTGGCGCATGGTGCGATCGGCAATATGGATTCGTATACGACCAGGTCCGTGCCCATCATGGGCTTGCCTGGTTTCCAGTGTTTGCTGAGAATGGCGAGATCCAGTGGGAAGCGAATCCGCGTTATCACTTGTCGATGCTTTTGACAAGAAACTCACGGCCTTATCCCGAGCTTGGGCTAGATCCTCAGCTGCCGATCTACGAGCAATTCGTACAAAATCCGGACTCCGTACAGTGGGTCTCGGAACCTAAGATGGCGGAGCGACTGTGGACGGATTTCGAGCCTTAATCATTTCGAGTCTTAATCTATGAAGACATTCGTTTTCGATGTGCGCGCAAATGTTCGCGCAGTCGTGGTTTGCATTTTCCTCTTAGGCGCTGTCGCGACGTTTCTGAGCGCACAGTCTGAATCTTCGAACGAGTGGACTGAGACCGTAGGTGGTCATTACATCGTTCATCCCGATCAGACCTATGGCTTTCAAAGCAACATCGCACTGAAACTTGACGTGTGGCAGCCGAACGGCAATGAGAGACCCTTGCCTACCGTCATCTACATTCATGGCGGCGGCTGGTTATATGGCGACCGAACAGGGGCGTTGCCGCAACTGCTTCCGTATTTCGCTCGCGGATGGAATGTGGTTAACGTCGAATATCGGATGTCCGGCCAATCGTTCGCGCCAGCTGCGGTGGATGACAGTGTTTGTGCTCTGCGCTGGGTGTATCGGAATGCCAAACAATTCCACTTCGATCTCGATCGCATTATCGTGACCGGCCATTCGGCGGGCGGCCATCTTGCACTCATGGTGGGGATGTTCGATCCCTTGAGCGGGTTCGATAAGGGATGCCCGGCTGATCCGGCTTGGGGAGATGTTCCATTGAAAGTCGCCGCGGTCGTCAATTGGTACGGAATCAGCGACGTGAACGATTTGCTGGCAGGCCCAAACCGGAAGACCTACGCGATCGCATGGCTAGGAGACCAGCAAAATGTTGCGGCCATCGCCAAGCAAGTTTCTCCGCTCACCTATGTTCGTCCTGGATTGCCGGCGATCATCACTATCCACGGCGACCACGATGACGTGGTCCCTTACACGCACGCGGTGCGCTTGCACGAAGCTCTGAATCAAGTCGGCGTTAAGAACGAGCTGGTTACGATTTATGGTGGCAAGCATGGTTGGTTCAGCGACAAAGAGACGCTTGCGGCTTATGACAAAATTTGGAAATTTCTGGACGCGAATGTGGCAGGGCTAAATCTTGATTCCGCCGCTAAGAGCAAGTGAATGCTAAACACATACGCGCGGCCTCAGAGCTAACATTCCGGAAGCGTGCGTCTCAGTTTGCCAGGCTTAGTTTGCCAAACCCAGCTTTTGTTCCAGCGCCTCCAATGACACGCCCTTCGTCTCGGGATAAATCGTCGCGATCAGAACGACATCGATCAGCATCATGAGTGAAAAGAAGTAGAACGGCGTCGCGCTCGAATGTTTCGCCAGGACGGGAAATGCGAAGGAGATGATCGCATTCATCACCCAGAGAACCGTTGTAGCGAACGCCTGTCCCTTAGCGCGCACTCTGGTCGGAAACACCTCACTGATGTAGACCCAGACCACTGCTCCCTGGGAAATGGCGAAGAAGGCAATGAACCCGATAACAAGCCATAGAAGCAGACTTTGATGGGTGCCGGAGCGAAAGAGCTGACCGATGCCGAAGAGACATATGCAGACGCCGACTGTACCAGTGAGCAGGAGTTTCTTTCGTCCAAACTTGTCAATCATGGTCATCGCGATCACAGTGGCAATCAGGTTGGTAAATCCGATCGCCACCGACTGCATTCCTGCCGATACTTTACTAGCGCCCGCGGCCGCAAAAATGTCGTTCAAGTAATAGAGACAGGCATTTACTCCGGTGAGTTGATTAAACGCGGCCATGGTGGCCGCAAGAAAAATGGGTAATAAATACTTTCGGGTCAGCAGTGGCTCCCCAGCCAATGTGCGCTCCATATGAATGGAGTGCATGATCTGAGAGAGTTCCTGCTCAGGATCTTTATTGCCCGTAAGGCGTAGGACTTCAAGAGCCTCGTCAGTGCGATTCTTCATGGCCAGCCAGCGAGGACTGCGCGGAATGAAAAATAGAAGAGCGAAGAAGAGCACCGCGGGAACCGCTGCTACGCCTAGTTGCCACCGCCACTCGGTCGCGCCCAGGTTCATTCGTCCAATCAAGTAATTCGAAAAATAAGCCAGTAGAATTCCGGCGACGATGTTGATCTGGAATGATCCAACCAGACGGCCACGCCACTTGGCAGGTGAAAGTTCGGCAATGTACATGGGCGCAAGCACGGAAGATCCGCCGATTCCCAACCCCCCAATAATGCGGAATGCCAGCAGCGAACTCCAACTCCATGCGAAGGCGCAGCCTAGAGCGCACAAGACATAGAAGAGCGCCATGATCCGTAAACTGTCGCGGCGTCCAAAGCGCTGACCGGGATATCCGGCAGTCATTGCTCCAACGACGGTACCCCATAGCGCACTGGAGACGGTGAGCCCGAGAAGGTAAGGCGTAAGAGCATAGACCTGCGTGAGTTGGTGCGTGGTCCCCGCGATGACGGCAGTATCAAAGCCAAACAAAAGACCGCCGAGAGCGCTGACGAGTGTGCTCGTTACGAGATGCCGGTTCAATTCCATACGAACGGTTGATGTGCCTTTCGTGAACGAATACTAGCTAAAAAAACATAATTGGTCTATTAAATTGCGGGATTATGATCTATAAAACTTACGATATTGGTTAAAAGGGTGGCATGACTTACGAATTGGGGAGGAATCGTGAAAACTCGTTCCGTGGTTGATCGTCGTACTTTCCTGAAATTAGGCGCTGCCGGTGCTCTGGTTGCCTCCCATCCGGCCACCTCGCTTGCAGGCGATGCTTCGGATCACAGTTCAGACGACAATTCCGATAGGCGGCGGTTGGAGTGCCCTCCTTCTTTACCCGCGATGGCCGCGGACCGTTTGACGTATCAGTTCCGCGACCTTTTTAACTGTCCGGCGACGATGAACGAACTGGGGTATGTGCAGGTTGGGAAGTCGGTGTCGTCGATCACTGCGATTTCATGTCCTCCCTATGTTTGTTGCGGCATGCCGGAGACGGCATGGAGTCCCGGATATCTTCTTACCTGTGAGCTATTTCTTAATGGCCGTTTCCTTGCAATCGCTGCTCCGCCAGAAGGAAATATTACCTATCAATGGTTTCCCCATTGTGTGGTTCGCAGCCAGACTGTGGACCGCTTGCGCTTTACAACCAAATTATTCATGCCGAGCAAACGGAGAGCTGTGGCGCAGTTGATCGAGATCAAGAACCTGGAAAGCGAGCGGCGCAAGTTCACTCTCGCCTTTGATATGAGAGCAGCAGTCACGAAGAAAACCAAAGCATGGTTCGTGAACTCCCCCGGAGAGGCCGACAACAAGATTACATGGGACCCCAGGCGCGGATGTTTGTTGTTCGAGGCACAACATTCGGAGATCGCTGCGGCTCAAGGTTTTCACCCAGCTCCAAATCGGGTGGAGCATGATCGGATGCTGGTGTTCGAAATTGAGCTCGGACCGAGCGAGGAAAAGGAGATTCAGTTCGTTGTCGCGATCGCAGAAAATGGGCGTGCCGCTCTCGATCTTTACGATCACTTGCAATCAAGCTTTCATGATCTTGTTAAGGAGAACGAGACCACGTTCGACAGCCTGGTGCGCTCAGCGTTTACTCCGGGCAACTCGGAGTTTAGCGGAAATCTGCCCCGGCTGGTCACTGAGAACGAGTCGCTATGGAAGCTTTACCACAATGGTTTCGCGAATCTGCTGTTTGCGCGGCGCGTCTCTCCGGACTCGGTTTATGGTCCCACCTACCTCACCTTGAGTGGCCATGTTCTCCCGACTTTGAATTTTCCCTGGGACACGTCGATCGCTTCTCTCGCGCTGGCAATGCTGGACCCGATACCTCTGCGGAACCTGGTCGAAGTCTGGGCAAATGCAGGAATGCACGATCATTTGGCTACGGATTACGTCACCGGCGAGGCGGTCGGTCCCTGGTACGCGGTGAATGATACCGCTATCGTGCGCTGCGCATGGCGCTATCTATGTGTCACGGGCGATTTCGCATGGTTGGACAAGCGCGTTGGACAACGCACGATGCTCGAGCATCTCGAAGATCGGGCGTTGTATTGGAAAAAGCTCGATCACTTTGGGCGTGGGTTGGGAGATTATGGCACCATCGAAAATTTGCTCGAAGTGGTGAGCACTTACCTGCATGAAGTTGCCGGGATGAACGCCGGCAGTGTTCACAGCATGCGCGTCGTCGCCGACATGCACGAGCGTCGAGGCAACAGCGTCCGATCGAGCCAACTACGCGCAGAGGCCAAGTCCCTGGCCGATCGCATCAATCAGCTACTTTATGTGAAGGGCAAGGGATACTGGCGTTGCGGCCAACCCGATGGCACTTTCAATGAAGTTCGGCACTGTTACGACTTTCTCGCGGTCCTCGACAATATGTCGGAAGATCTTTCGCCCGCGCAGAAGAATGAGATGAGCGAGTTTTTCTGGCGGGAACTCCACAGCGAAAAGTGGATGCGTGCACTTTCACAGAGTGACGTTGATGCAACGTGGAATATTCGTCCAGATCACAGCTGTCTTGGCGCTTATGCAGCGTGGCCTCCAATGAGCGCCAAGGGTCTCTACAAAATTGATGGGCCTGCCAAAATTGTTCCCTGGCTAAGGGAAATAGCGAAAGCTGGCAATCAAGGTCCGATTGGCCAGGCTCATTTTGTCGAAGACATTTTTCCACCCGTTAACGGAGGCGCTTTCAAGTCTTCTGAAGATGCACCCTATATCGAGGACTGGTGCTGCGTTGCGGCTGGAGCTTTTACTGAACTCGTGATCGACTCGATCTTTGGCGCTGAGCTCACAATGTCTGATGGAATTCGCGTTCAGTCCCATCTGGCGGAAATCGATCCCAATGCCCGTTTGGAGGGTGTGAAATACCAAGGCGGTTTGTACACAATTACGAAAGACGGCGCAAAGAAGCAGAAATCGTGAGGCCTGGCTTCCAGGGAAGTGACTTCAGTCAAATAACATCAAACGCGGATCACTTCGATACCGAGCTTTTGAAATGGCGCAATCATTTCGTCCGTTGCACCCGTGTCGGTGATAAGTATATTTAGTTCCGTCGCCTGGCAAATCCTCCAATTGGCCACTACTCCGAACTTGCCGCTGTCGACCACCGCAATGCGGCGTCGAGCCAACTTCAACATGGTCGAATTGAGTTCCGCTTCATCAGCACTGAAGCAACTCGCACCCCAGGTTGCATCAATACCGTCGGCCCCTATGAACATCGTATTGATGAGCATGTTTTCGAGAGCGCGGATCGCTGCCGATCCGACCAGTGAAAACCACTCCCCATGCAGATGGCCGCCGGTAACAAATACGTAGACATCCCTGCGCTTTGAGAGTTCCATTGCAACATTCACCGTGTTGGTGACAACGGTGATGCTATAGTTCATCGGCAATCCGCGAATGACTTCCGTCGTTGTCGTGCCCGGCGTCAGAGCGATCGTCTCACTGGGATTTATCAAAGCTGCCGCGGCCCTTCCGATGCGACGTTTTTCCTCGGCCGCCCGCTCGACCTGAGCCACAAAAGAACGGTCCTTGCGGAAAGGCTCGTAGAACAATGGCTCCATCGAGACTGCTCCGCCATGTGTGCGGCGGAGCAATCCCTTCTGCTCGAGAACGTCGAGGTCGCGCCGTACTGTCACCAAAGAAACGCCGAGCTGCTCGCTTAATTCCTCGACCACAACCCTTCCAGTTTGCTGGAGCGTGGTCAGTATCGCGGTGAAGCGAATCTGTTGTTTTCCTTGCGAGACTTCTGCCTGCATTGGATTTGTGGGTGCAGTTAAGGCCGCTGTTGGTGGTTTTGGATGAGGCACGATTTCTCCCTCCACTTGGGTGCCTATAGTACACGAAACGAAACTCGCGCTGACGTCTCGGTGTTCGGTTTCGATATAAACGAAAGTGCGGGGAGCATGATAACGCTCCAACTGAATTGGTCCCGTTTTGCCCCAGGATTTGCCCTAAATTTCGCTAAAAGAATGTTTGTATGGTTGTTTTCATTGATAATAGAACATTTTAATTTACTATCAGAACGTAGCTGGGACCGCTGCCGGCTACCTACTGCAACGGAGTGCAGGAGAATAAAGGTTTCGCAAGGAACATCATGTCCCCAGTGAATCGGCGCGAATTTGTAGCAGGTTTGATCGTTTCGGGGACCGCTGCCGCCGCGCCAATCCCCCGCGAATGCTCAACACTTGACCCACCAGACACACAGTTAGCCACCCGCGAAACCGACCAAAGAACCCAAATCGACTTCCGGTACGCGCCTCACCATTCACAATCCACCATCTGCTTTCCTGATGATCCGAACAAATCAATCGTCGGCCAGGCCGGCGATCTGCGCTATGGATTTGCCAAAGCGTTGCTGGTTGGGATGGAAGACTTCGCAACTGTGGTTGAGTTCTCGCTCGCTGGTTTTCAGGATGACAAAATCACCAGGCAGTGGATTGAGGATCCGGGTGTTCCGATCGTCCACACCCTGATCGAACGCCCGGCCGCTACGCTCGAACTCGTTGCGTTTGCGACCCGGCATGGTGAGGAAGGGCGAGTAGATAACGTGCTGATGTCGATTAAATCCAAAGATGGGCTGATTGCCGTTGCTCCCAAACTCCACATACGTACTTGCGAGAAGTTCGAGCTCGAAGACTATAACTCGTCGACCGCAACTGCGATCTTTCACGAGAGCAAAGCTCCGTTTCTGGTCGGCGCGAAACTTGGCGAAGCGTTGGGCAGGTGCGTTTGGTGGGAAGAAGGTGGATTTACTCTCTATCTTCCGCATGGTGAAGCCACGCCTGAGCACGAGGCACGATACCTTGTCCGTATTCCGCAAGAGAAGCAAACGGCAGCTGTATTGCGCGAGCATTTGCAGGATCCGGAAACACTTTTAGCAGAGGCGCGGAAATTCTGGAGCGGGTGGAGCCCATTCGGGACCACGCAATGGAGTTATCCAGATAGACATGGAGAATTCCTGACTGCGTGTGCACGAAATATTCAACAGGCACGTGAGGTGAAAAACGACCAATTAGTCTTCCAGGTCGGCCCCACGGTGTATCGCGGACTCTGGATCGTGGATGGGAATTTCCTGTTGGAAGCGGCGCGTTATCTTGGCTACGACAGCGAGGCGGATCAGGGCTTGCGCTCGGAGTGGTCAAAGCAGGCGGACTCGGGTCAAGTGATTGCGGCCAGCGGAGGCGAGCATTGGAAAGATACCGCCATCGCCATGTTTACTTTGGTGCGCCAATGCGAACTAAAACAGGATTGGTCTCTGTTTCATGAGTTAGAACCAAATGTAAACAGAGCCGTCGATTTTCTTATCGGCTTACGCGATCAAGCGCGCAGCGGAAAGAGCACCAATGGTCGATATGGATTGCTGGCTCCCGGGTTTGCCGACGGCGGCATCGATGGCGTTCGTTCGGAGTTCACCAATACTGTTTGGACCCTGGCCGGCCTGCGTGCCGTCGCTGAGGCGGCTGGGAAGCAAGGCCTTCCGACTCTTCATAAGAAAGCCGCTCAATTTTACAAGGGGCTCTATGCCGCACTTCAGGAGACTGCCACGACAGAGATGGTTCATCATCCGGCAGGCTTCGACTATTTGCCGATGATTGCCCATGATGATCCCTCGGTCAACGATCCCGATCCCTGGAACCGGCCTCGTCCGCAGACTGCGCAATGGGCGCTTTCTCACGCTATTTATCCTGGCTTAGTTTTTCAAAAAGACGATCCCATCGTTCGTGGCCATATCGCGTTGATGCAATCTTGCACGCAAGAAGATGTTCCGACTGAGACTGGGTGGCTGTGGCATGACAGCTTGTGGAACTACACCGCGTCCTTTGCCGCGCACGTTTATCTGTGGGCAGGGCTGCGCGATTGGGCCCATCGTACTTTTACAGGCTTTTTGAACCACGCATCCGCGCTCTACTGCTGGCGCGAAGAACAACCGTTGCAGCGTGCTCTGGTCGGCCAGGATTGGGGTGACATGCCACACAACTGGGCCAGTGCGGAATGTGTTCGCTACTTAAGGCACATGCTGGCGCTCGAAGATGGCCAGAGCCTGCGTCTGCTGGAAGGAATTACTGCTGCAGAAATTGTTAGCTCAGGTTCCAGTTCAGGTTCGGGTACAGATTCACACGCGTATGTGCTGCGTGATTCTCCAACGCGCTTTGGAAGAATCGGACTGACGTTTGAATCCGCAGGAGCGCGCGGCTGGCACTTACAATTTGAACGAGCTCGCGGTCCTGGTCCCGTCAGTATCACAATTCCGGAGACAGTCGGTGATTTACATTTCGAGGATATCTCCGGGGCGCTTTATAAGCGGGACGCCGGTAGAATCGAAGTGGATCCGAAGGCTACACGCTGGGAAGCCTTCTGGAAGTGAGCAACCCAAAAAATAGGCCCTCTCATGTGGCGCGACCGAAAGCGATTTCGCTGGATATGCACCTTGCTATTGATCCTCACGGCAATACTCACGACACCGCTTCGACTTTTCGCTCAGGATGTCATCGTCAATCGACTACAGCATGCTGCTAAATTCCTCGCTGTCGGAAATAACGAGCGCGCAGAAGACGAGTTGCAATCAGTGCTCCACACTGCACCCGACGACTACCGCGCTCTGGACTTGTTAGGGGTAGTCAGAGTCCTGCAACATCGCGAAAGTGACGCGGAAGATCTTTTCCGCCGAGTTGTTCAGATAAAGCCAGACCTCGCGAGCGGACACGCCCATCTAGGCCTGCTTTACCTACAAGTGGGCCGGTCTGAGGAGGCTATTCCTCAATTGCGCGAAGCGGTCCGCCTTGATCCCGCTCGTACTGACGCCTCCGACGCCCTGGTGCGTCTCTGGCGCGACCAGGCTCAGGCGGCGACTAAGACCGGGGATTCCTCAACCGCATTGGCATTACTAAATGATGCACAAAAGGTTGCGCCGAAAAACGCAGATCTTCAATTCGAGTTCGGAATGGCGGCTCTGCAAATGTTTCTGTGGGATGATGCGATCGAGGCGTTCCGGCAAACATTGCAACTACGTAAGAACGATCCGATGGCGGTCTGGGGTTTAGGGCGCGCGTACATGGGGCAATCGAATTTCGAGGACGCGCGCCGTCAATTTGCCCGCTACGTCGCCCAGCGCCCGGACGATTCAGCCGGTCACTGCGCGCTCGGCATGGCTCTTGCGGCCCTTGAGCGTTCGGCGGAAGCAAGGACCCAGTTCGAACAATCGATCGCGCTTGCACCTACCCAAACCGAATCCTATTTCCGACTCGGACTGTTAGACCTCGATTCCAAAGATTTGGATGCGGCCGCCAGGAACTTGCGCCTTGTGCTTGAACGTGATCCGAAGCATGCAGGCGCCATGGCGGCGTTGGGCCAACTCGAGTTCGAACGGAAGCACTACACCGAAGCCAGTGACATGCTGCAACGAGCGATAGCCAGTGACGATTCGCTCGGCATAGCCCACTACTACCTAGGTCTCACCTATTCGCGGATGGGTCGGAAGTCAGAATCTGACGAGGAGTTTCAGAAAGCAACTGAACTCCGAAATCAAGAGGCCGAGAAACAGAGAACGATATTTAGACTTTTAGATTCCGGAACGGCCAGTCATTCGGATGCGCCGCCGAAATTGCCTCCTAGGTAGTCGCCGAGGACACCAGGATTTGACGGAAGTTGAAACCAGTTCTCACCGCCTATCCGGAAACGGTCCCTTAAGGCTTGGGCAACGGACTGCCGCAGCCGACCGGAAGCCAAGCCCGCTTTCGCCTCGTCATCGATTTGTGATCGCATTGCATTCGTCGGACGGGTTTCTTTGGGAAACTGAGTGGCTATTCCTCCAGTTGCGCAACCTATATTCCGATGTCACCGGTCAACTGCGCAAGCTGAATGAGAGAGGATAAACCATGTCACTGACGACAGATAAACCGTTCGCAGTAGAAGGCGGACGCGTAGAACTCCGCTGTCCGCATAACTTGTGCGACTGTCCCGAAACTCATGTTGTGGATGTTCGCTGGGAAACTGACATCCACGAAGGCGACCGTAAGCACGTTCGTATGGAAGTCCGATGCGAAATGGGCCACGGATATATCTTATGCATCGCCAATCATGCGGGAAACTCATACTTTCGCTGGGAGCTGATTAGCGACGTATGTTCACCCTTCGCGTCCTCCGGTGAAGAAACGAACTGCTGACATCTCGGAATGCCTTGCACTGAAATGGTTGGATGTGGATTGGTTGAACGGGCTGCTTCGTGTGGAGCGTGGCATTGTCGAGCAGAATGTCGATGATGTGAAAACCGATGAATCGCGGAAATCGCTAGTCATCGCTCATGATCTACTCGAACGGTTGAAAGTGCGGAAGCAGGCAACACAGTTTCCTCCGATTGGAGTCCAACAAAGCTGATGCGTCACACTGACATTCGCACAACCATGAACATCTACGGGGATGCATCATCAGCGGACATGCGTGAGGCGCATGGTAAGATCGTGCAACTGGCGTTGCCATCGGCGTGAACGGCAGGTGGTGACTCGTAAGCCGATGAAAGAATGGCTCCTCAGGTAGGACTCGAACCTACAACCCTCCGGTTAACAGCCGGATGCTCTGCCATTGAGCTACTGAGGAGTGGGAGCACGTTTCCTTGTGCTTAACTGTCTTGAAAATCATATCAGAGCCTGTAGCCGATTGGAAATTCGCATTCGGTGAACATCGCATATCATCGCGTGACGTCTTGCTTCATCGCATCTGTTCTTCGCGGGCACTCGATTGCACTCTCGACGAACTGAGCTTTCACCTTCGAATCCTCGATCCTGCGATCGTTAGATACGACGATCGTGGAGGAACCCGAGTTGCGGATGAATATCTCGATCAAGCCAAGGGTCTGCTAACCTTATTCTCGGCGTTTCGTCCACAGCAAGGGTGAGGTGTTTATGCTCGGAGGTTCGCGTTTGCCGGTTGTTTTCCTGATTCTTCTTAGTGGTGTTTTAACCATGGTCTTTGCGGAAGATTCCTCGGCTCCAGATTCCACCACTCCTTCCATCCCTTCCGGTCCGCCGAAAGCCAAAGTTGAGCCGGTCGAGGACACCGTCCAGGGTCACAAAATTGTCGACCGCTATCGCTACCTGGAAAATCCGAACGACCCCGACACCAAGCTCTACGTCGAACAGGAACTCAGCTACACCCGCTCCATTCTTGACCCGCTCCCCGGACGCGACAAGATTAATGCGCGTCTCTCGCAATTACTTGAGATTGGAACCGTCGGAGCCCCGCAGATGGGCGGCAAATATTATTTTCACACTCGCCGCGAAGGCAACCAGAATCAACCGGTGTTGTATGTTCGCGAGGGGCGAAACGGCGCATTAAACGACAAGGACCGCATACTCGTTGACGTGAACAAAATGTCCAGCGACGGTACGGTTGCGCTGGATTGGTGGTTCGCGTCCGACGACGGGAAATACATTGCCTATGGGATTTCACAGAGCGGATCGGAAGAGAGCACGCTGCATATCGTTGAGAGCGCTACCGGCAAAGTGTTGCCCGATACTATCGATCGCACCCGCTTCGCCAGCGTAGCATGGATGAAGGACAGCTCCGCTTTCTACTACACTCGCCATCCTAGGAAAGGCGAAGTGCCAGACGGAGAAGAGGTCTACCACGTCAAAGTTTTCTACCACAAGATCGGCAGCGATCCCGCCAAAGATCCGCTCATCTTCGGCGAAGGCCGCAATCCGCAGGACATTCCGAATGTCAGCCTGTCTGAAGACGACCGCTGGCTGCTGATTGATGTGGGCGAAGGCTGGACCAAGTCGGAGATGTACTTACAGGATCTTCAGTCGAAAAATCCTCCGCTCGAAATCACAACTGGCAAAGATTTTCTTTACGGTGTCGATTTCTTCGAAGGCAAGCTCTACATAACGACCAATGAAGACGCGCCTCACTACCGTGTTTTTGTCGCCGACGCTGTCAATCCTAAGCGCGAAAACTGGAAGGAAATAATCCCACAGTCGGACGCCGTATTGCAAAATGCTAGTGTGACCGGCGGGAAACTGCTGGCACAATATGAGCACAATGCGACTTCTGAACTGAAGCTGTTCGGGCTCGATGGCAAGAAGCTCACCGATGTTCCGCTGCCGGCGATCGGAAACGTTTTCAGCGCTTCCGGCCGGTATGACCGCAATGAAATTTTCTATGGATTCCAATCTTTCACTGTTCCCCCGTCGATCTATCGTGTCGATTTAACCGAGGTGAAGAGCGCTCTCTGGGCCAAGGTCGATGCGCCTTCCATCGACGGTTCGGCCTACGAGGTCCAACAGGTTTGGTACACGTCAAAAGATGGCACGAAGGTTCCGATGTTTATCGTCAGTAAAAAAGGAATCGAGAAAAATGGCAAGAATCCCACTCTGCTGACCGGATACGGCGGTTTTAACATCTCGATGACGCCGGCTTTCAGCCGCAGCATGTATCTCTGGATGGAGCACGGCGGCGTTTACGCGGTCGCCAATCTGCGCGGTGGTTCCGAGTTTGGAGAAGACTGGCATCGCGCCGGGATGCTCGAGAAAAAACAGAACGTCTTCGATGATTTTATCGCCGCCGGCGAATATCTCATCGCGCAGAAATACACCGACAGCGATCACCTGGCAATTCAAGGTGGTTCGAACGGAGGCCTGCTGATGGGTGCGATGATTACGCAGCGGCCGGATCTTTTTCGCGCGGTGGTATGCCAGGTTCCGCTGCTGGATATGCTGCGCTACCAGAATTTTCAGATCGCAAAACTTTGGATTCCAGAGTACGGTTCGGCCGAGGATGCCAAACAGTTTGATTGGCTCTATGCGTATTCGCCCTATCATCACGTCAAGCCGGGCGTGGAATATCCCGCCATCCTCTTTATGACGGGAGATACGGATACGCGCGTCGATCCCATGCATGCGAAGAAGATGGCAGCGCTCATGCAATCCGAGGCCAAGAACGGCGACAGCAAAGACAAGCCGATCTTGCTGCGCATCGAAACCAAAGCCGGCCATGGCCAAGGGAAGCCCGTCGCCAAGCAAATCGAAGAGAGTACCGATATGTACTCGTTCCTCTTCTGGCAGTTGGGAATGAAACCGTGATTGGACTTGTGGAGCGACGGGCGTTTGTCCGTCCAGTTCCTATTTGTGCGTCAGCGTGCCCTCTGTGGTTAAATGATCGCGATGGCCACTGAGCAGAAAATCCGCGTCCTGGTCGCCAAGCCCGGTCTCGACGGCCACGACCGTGGGGCCAAGGTTATCGCTCGCGCCCTCCGCGATGCTGGCATGGAGGTCATCTACACTGGCCTTCGCCAGACGCCGGAGATGATTGTCAGCGCCTCGCTTCAGGAAGACGTCCAGGTTATCGGACTCTCGATTCTTTCGGGCGCGCACAATGCCATCGTTCCGCGCGTGATGGACCTACTGAAGCAAAATGAAATGGACGACGTGCTGGTACTCGTCGGCGGCATCATTCCCGATCAGGATGTCGAAGGTCTCAAAGACATCGGCGTGGCCGGCATCTTTCAGCCCGGTACTCCCATGGACAACATCGTTAAGTTCATCCGCGAGCATGTGAAGCCGCACGGTATGCCAGTTGTATAATCTTCGACCCCAAAACAAGATTGTCATTCCGAGCGCGGCGACGAAACTGCTTTCGCATGCACGCCAACGCACCGCGCATTCTGCTCGAATGGTGCATCATATTCCCGTGTCTTCTATCTTCTTCCAGATCGAATTTGACGGCCGGGCACGCATCCTCCGGCTCACTTCGCCTGACCGCACCAACCGCCTTACCCGCGCCTGCATACTCGCCTTAACCGCCGCTATCGCTGAATTGAAAGACGAACTGACAAAGCAAATCCGTCCACTGATCATTGCGGGCAATCAGAAATTTTTCTCAGTCGGTGCCGACCTGAATGAAGTCGCCCCACTGACCGGGCCCGAAGCTTACGAGTTTTCCGCCATGGGACAAGCGTTGATGAACACGATCGTCAGCTATCCAGCGCCTGTCATCGCCGCGATCGAAGGCCACTGCATGGGCGGAGGTCTCGATCTCGCGCTCGCTTGTCACCGTAGGATCGCCGCTCCCGATGCTGTCTTTGGACATCGTGGTGCCGCTCTGGGTCTCATGACCGGCTGGGGAGGCACGCAGCGCTTGCCACGCTTGATCGGGAAGGGCAGAGCCTTGGAGCTTTTCATCTCTGCGGAAAAAATCACAGCCGTCCGAGCTCTTGAAATCGGATTGGTGGACGCGATCTCCGACGATGTGCTTGATGAGGCCCTCCGGCAATGTTTCAGCGAGCCTAGTCAGGCCCACATAATGCGGAAATCGCGACAGTCAAATCGCCCTGACGACTCGATAATTTCGTCATTCTGAACGGGCGGATGTGAAACCGCTTAAAAGACCAGTGACCACTTCAGAAACGCCCACATCCATGCCAGATTTAGGATCCCTAGCGCCGAGAGATAGAAACCGAGCCGCTTCCCGCTCCACCGTTCGGTGTAGGCTCCCCAAACCAAGAATGCAGGATAAGCCATAAGCAGATATCGAGCGGCTCCCAGCAGCGGACGTCCCGTGTACATCAGCATCTGCAGAATTACCGCCAGGGCAAACACTTTGTCCTCTATCCGTACCTGGGTCTGCATTTGCGTCGGCCCCTGGCGTCGCAGGCTGAAGATGGCAACCGCGATAACCAGACACAGCTTGATTACTAGCAGAGCATCGTACTCGGTTACGATCAACCGCAGCGCCTCCCCTAAACCCTTCCACGGATAAACCATGGTCATGCCTTGATAAACCCTGTAGGCTTCCACCACCGAGGTTCGTCCCGACCACCGCAGCCAACCCCAGTAGCCGAGCAGTCCCAGGGGCGTTAATGTCACCACCAGCGATCGAGCTTGCCGGCTGCGCAGCGCCATCACCGCGAGCGGGATGCAAACCAGCACACCGGAAGGCCGTCCTATTCCTGCAAAAAGCCCGCAAACCGTCGCCAGTTCCCATCGCGCTTCGCGCCCAAAGATCACGGCCCACACCACCAGCGCCAAAGTCAGGGATTCCGCATAGCCCGCGAACAATATGAAACTAGTTGGCCATACACAGACCAGCAGCAACATGCGGAATCTTCCAACCGGCGACAATCCACTGGCCAGGCGCAAAAGTCCCCAGAAAAAAAAGAACGCTGCCACGGTAGATACCAGCAGCGCTGCCATCAAACCTGGCATCAATTCACTCACTAGTCGAATCGTCATCGGATACAACGGATAAAAAATCACGGCCATGGGCCGGTCGTAACCCTGCTTCGCGATGCGCAAGAACCAGAGCGTATCGAAGCGTTCCCAAATCCCGAGCAACGCATAATGCAGACCGTGCGGTACGGGCAAGTTCTCCGTCAGCGCGTTGCTGTGAAGTGGTGCTGGATCGGGAGGCAGAAACGGCAAGAACGACGCTGCCAGCGCCGTATAAAAGATGCGCAATCCCGCCGTTAGCGCCATGGCGATCTGCCAGTCTGGACGAGATGCAAGCTTCCGCAGCATCGCTAGATTGTAGCGCCCACCATTTGCCCCACTGGTATAGTTAGTAGTTTCGTTGATACTTTCGAAGTCTGCCCTCATGCGCGAACGTACCGAATCCACGGCTGTTAACATCAACAACGTCCTGCCCACTAAGCTTGATCCCAGTTCTCTCCGCTTCGAATCCAACATGCGCGCTCTTGCCGACCTCGTCGCGCAGGTTCGCAACGAAGAAGAGAAAATCCGCGAAGGGGGAGGCGCCAAAGCCATCGAGAGCCAGCATGCCAAATCACGGCTGACAGCACGCGAGCGAATTAATCTGCTCGCCGATCCTGGCTCTTTCTTCGAACTCGGGCTCTATGCCGCGCACAAAATGTACGAGGAATGGGGAGGCGCTCCGGCTGCGGGAGTTATTACCGGACTTGCTCGTGTCCAGACCCGCATGGTCATGCTGATCGTGAACGACGCTACCGTCAAAGCTGGTGCGTTTTTCCCCATGACCGCGAAGAAAGTGATTCGCGCGCAGAACATCGCTATCGAAAATCGCATTCCGACTATCTACCTCGTTGATTCCGCTGGAGTTTTTTTGCCACTGCAGGAAGATGTTTTCCCTGACACCGACGATTTTGGCCGAGTCTTCCGCAATAACGCGGTCATGTCGGCCATGGGCATTCCGCAGATTGCCGCCATCATGGGCATGTGCGTTGCTGGTGGCGGATATCTGCCGGTGATGTGCGATCACGTTCTTATGACCGATGGCAGTGGCCTGTTCCTCGCCGGCCCCGCGCTCGTGCAAGCCGCCATCGGGCAGAAGGTCTCCGCTGAAGAATTAGGCGGAGCCGCTATGCACTCCGCCATCAGCGGCACCGTCGATTTCCGCGAGCCCAACGACGAAGCCTGCATCAATCGCATTCGGTCGCTGATTGAGAAGTGGGGATACCGGCGGCAATCCCTTTGGGATCGGAAAAAGCCCGTGGATCCCGTGATGCCAGCGGAAGAAATCTATGGTGCCTACGACGCCTCGCCTGCACGTCCCTACGATATGAAAGAAATTCTCGCGCGAATTGTAGACGAAAGCCGCTTCGACGAATACAAGCCTGAGTATGGCGCGACGCTGATCTGCGGCTATGCGCGGATTGGAGGCTTCGCCGTAGGCATTGTTGCGAATCAGAAACTCCACGCGCAGCAGACCGACCACGAAGGCCATAAGCGCGTCGAATTCGGTGGAGTCATCTACACCGAGTCCGCCGAGAAAGCTGCCCGCTTCATCATGGACTGCAACCAGAATTTAATCCCGCTCATTTTTTTCCATGACGTTAACGGTTTCATGGTCGGGCGCGATGCCGAGTGGAGCGGCATTATCAAAGCTGGAGCCAAAATGGTAAATGCCGTCTCGAACTCCGTCGTGCCCAAAATTGCCATAATCGTCGGTGGTTCTTTCGGAGCCGGACACTATGCAATGTGCGGCAAAGCCTTCGATCCGCGATTTGTCTTCGCTTGGCCCACTGCAAAATATGCGGTCATGAGTGGAGATGCCGCCGCCGGCACGCTAGTGGAAATCAAAGTGAAGCAACTCGAGCGCAGCGGCAAGAAGTTGAGCGAAGAAGAAAGAAAAGAACTGTTCGACTCGACCAAGAAAACATACGAAGAGCAGACTGATCCACGATATGGCGCTGCTCGTCTCTGGATCGACAAAATCATTGACCCTATGGAAACACGGCAGGCCATCACGCAGGCGCTGGAAGCGGCATCGCTGAACCCCGAGGTGCGAGAGTTTAAGGTTGGAGTTCTGCAGACATGATTCACCACGGAGACACGGAGGCACGGAGCAAACTTCTTCATGAAGAACTCACCGGGAAGATCATCGGCGCCGCAATCGAAGTGCATCGTGCGCTTGGTCCTGGCCTCCTGGAATCGGCGTATGAAGAGTGCTTATGCCGCGAGCTAAATTTGCTTGAGCTCGCTTTTCAGCACCAGGTATCGCTGCCGGTCGAATACAAAGGCGTCAAGCTCGACTGCGGTTATCGCCCCGATTTGGTTGTTCAGGATGCGGTCATTCTTGAGCTGAAGTGTGTAGACCACGTTCTTTCAGTCCACGAAGCACAACTGCTTACATATCTTAAGCTGAGCGGCAAACGTGTAGGCATAATCATTAACTTCAATGTCGCAGCGCTGGTAAGGGGTGGCATAGTAAGAAAGGTTCTATGAAAAGAAGTGATTTTCTCCGTGCCTCTGTGTCTCCGTGGTAAACATGCCTGACGAAGTTAAACTCATCGAATGTCCCCGCGATGCCTGGCAAGGCCTCAAGGGCCAGATCCCTGCCGATTTGAAGACCAATTACCTCCAGGCCCTGATTTCCGCTGGCTTCAAGCACATCGACGCCGTCAGTTTTGTTTCTCCGAACGCTGTTCCACAGATGGCTGACTCCGAAGAAGTTCTAAAGGAACTCGACCCGCCGGATGACGTGGAAATCATTGGCATCGTCGTCAACGAAAAAGGAGCACAGCGCGCCATCGCGACACATGCCGTGCGCACGCTGGGTTTCCCGTATTCGATCTCGCCTACATTTCTGCAAAACAATCAACGGCAGACTTTGGAGGAAGCCATCGAAGAACTCGAGAAGATTGAGAAGAAAGCCGATGAGGCAGGGCTCGACACTGTCGTCTATATCTCAATGGCTTTCGGCAATCCTTATGGCGACGACTGGAGCGTCGACGAGGTAGTGGCAGCCGTGGGGCTGCTCGAAATCCAGGAGATTCGCATGATTTCTCTTGCCGACACCGTAGGCGTTGCGCCGCCCGAGAAAATTAAGGAAGTCGTCTCTGCTGTGCTTGCCGAATATGGCTACCTCGAAATCGGAGTCCATCTGCATAGCCGTCCCGACCAGGCCGCCGCGAAGATTACGGCGGCGTATGAGGCCGGTTGTCGCCGTTTCGATTCGGCGATCGGCGGCCTTGGTGGATGTCCGTTCGCGCAAGATGACTTAGTGGGAAATATCGCGACAGAGACCGTTATCGAAACGCTGCGCAGTAAAGGCGCACAATTAGCACCGCTGAAGCCACTAGATGCCCTGGTACGCGCAACGGCCGAGATCGGCGTGCGCTACCAAACTTCCACGGCGGATTGGGGAGGCTGAGAATCCATCATGAGCTACAAAACTCTCCAACTCGCCTTCGACTCCGCTGTCGCCTCCGTTACGCTCAATCGACCCGACAAGCGCAACGCCGTCAGCTACGAACTCATTGACGATCTGATTTGCGCTCTCGAAGAAGTAAGAAATTCTTCCGCCCGCATCCTGATCTTGACAGGGGCAGGGAAGGCCTTCTGCTCCGGCATGGACCTCGACAACTTGAAAACCCTAATCGGACGAACGTCCGAGCAAAATATCGAAGACTCGCGCACCATGGCCAGTTTGTTTCGTTCGCTCTATGAGTTTCCCAAGCCGACAATTGCGGCAGTCAATGGCGCAGCAATCGCGGGCGGCACGGGACTTGCTCTACTCTGTGATTTCACGCTTGCCGTGCCAGAAGCCAAGTTTGGCTACACCGAAGTTCGGATCGGATTCGTGCCTGCAATTGTTTCGACCTTTCTTCTGCGCCAGGTCGGCGAAAAAATCGCCCGTGACCTTCTGCTTACAGGAAGAATCTTTGACGCGGCGGAAGCGCTGAAGATGGGATTGATCAACGAGGTTGTTGCTCCCGAAATGTTACTCGATCGTGCTCGCCAACTTGCCGGGCAGTTGGCGGAGAACAGTCCACTCTCGCTTTTCTATACTAAGCGCCTCCTAATCGATCACGCGCGCGCCGGACTCGATACGCAAATTGAAGCTGCCATCCGTGAAAATGCTGGCATCCGCGAGAGTGCCGACTTCCGCGAAGGGATCGAGTCCTTCCTGGAGAAACGCAAACCGAAGTGGATGGGCCGATGAGTAAATCGAGTACACCGGTGCCTGTAAATGTAAATAACAAACTGCCCGCAACTGTAAATGAGACGCGCATCCGCGTTCGCTACGCAGAAACCGATCAGATGGGCGTTGTCTATCACGCCAATCATTTCATCTGGTTCGAAGTCGGGCGAGTGGAATTTCTTCGCCGGTGCGGGTTCAGCTATAAAGAGATGGAACGCGAAGACGACTGCTTCATCGCCGTAGTTGACGCGCAGTGCCGCTACAAGGCTCCAGTGCATTATGATGACGAGGTTGTCGTGCGTACGTATTTGAAGCATGTCCGGGAAAAAGTAATCCGTTTCGGATACGAACTGCGAAGCGCGGAGACTGGCAAGTTGTTGGCCGAAGGGGAGACTACGCACATTGTGGCCAATTCGACAATGAAACCGCGCGTGCTGCCGGAGAAATATATGAAAGTGTTTCGGGCCGCGGTTCGCAGTGAAAGCTAATAACTCGCCTAAGAACCTACAACTGAGAACCAACGAATAAGAAACCAGGAAATGCTTTGCAAGCCTTGCACATTAACGGAAACGATCTGACGCTGGAAGCCGTCCGCGAAGTAGCACGCACCGACATTCGCCAACCCGTTCTTCTTGCTCCCGACGCTCGCGAGGCGGTCAACCGTGCCCGCGCAGTTGTCGATGCGCTCGTCGCTCAGAATAAGATTTCGTACGCGATCACGACTGGCGTCGGCAAACTAAGCGATGTGCACATCGTCGGAGATCAGGTTCGCGAGCTACAGGTAAATCTCGTGCGCTCGCACGCGGTCGGCGTGGGCGAACCGCTTTCTGTATCCGACACGCGCGCCATGATGCTTCTGCGCGCCAATTCGCTATCAAAAGGCAACTCGGGTGTGCGCGCCATCACCATCGACACCATCTGCGAAATGTTGAATCGTGGAGTGACTCCGATGGTCCCATCGCAGGGAAGCGTTGGGGCAAGCGGCGATCTTGCACCGCTGGCGCATCTCGCTCTGGCGTTGATTGGCGAAGGCGAATGCTTCGATGAAAAAGGTGCGCGCATGGCAAGTGCCGAAGCGTTGAAGCGCGCACAAATCAAACCGCTGATACTCGAAGCGAAAGAAGCGGTGTCGCTCATCAACGGTACGCAAGCCATGCTCGCCATCGGCGCCCTGATGCTGCTCGCCGCGGAGACGCTTGTCGACACAGCCGACGTCATCGGCGCCATGGCGTGCGATGCGCTGAAGGGGACCAATGTCGCGTTCGATGAGCGCATCCAAAAAGCTCGTCCACACGCCGGGCAAATCAAAACCGCGGAGAATCTGCGTCGTCTGCTTGAACAGAGCGAGATCCGAGAATCACACCGTGATTGCGGCCGCGTGCAGGATGCCTATTCGTTGCGCTGTATACCGCAGGTGCATGGCGCAGTGCGCGACACGCTGGCCCACTGCCGTACTGTTTTTGAGATCGAGACGAACTCAGCCGTCGACAACCCATTGGTATTTGTGAAGAATCCGAAGGCAATGGATGGCGAGGGCGAGGTGCTCTCGGGCGGAAACTTTCACGGCGAGCCGCTGGCGTTCGCGCTCGATTTTCTCGCGATTGCTTTGAGCGCTCTTGCGGGCATCAGCGAGCGGCGATTGGAGCGCATGGTAAATCCCGCGCTGAGTGAAGGTCTGCCTCCATTTCTCGCGCCGGGTGCGGGAATGAACTCGGGCTTCATGATGCCGCAAGTAACCGCAGCAGCGTTAGTGAGTGAAAATAAGGTATTGGCGCATCCCGCTTCGGTCGATTCGATTACCACGTCGGGAAATAAAGAAGACTTTGTTTCGATGGGCATGACTGCCGCCAACAAGCTGAAAAAGATCGTCGAGAACGCACGCAACACGCTGGCCATTGAAGCGATGGCTGCGGCGCAAGCGATCGACTTTCTCGCGCCGCTCAAGACCTCCAAGCCATTGCAGCAGACCCACGGGGCGATTCGGTCGGTGTGCGCGACGATGGAGAAGGATCGCGTGATGTATCAGGATTTTGCGCGCATCGCCGATCTGATTGCCAGCGGCAAGATCGCCGCGGTAGTGCGATGAATCTGGTGCGCTGAGCGTGGTGCGATGAACAGGGACCGCAAGAATGTGCCGTTTTCCGGTGATCGATGTAATTAAAAAACGGACTTGCAAAGTTTTATTGCCAACCGCCTGAGAACCCGCTACCATTGCCGGGTTTCATGGAACGGACTGAAGTCGCCACGGGCCCGCATTTCAACCGAGACACTGCAAGTCCACGTCTCAACTCTCTTTGCCTGCTGAAGACTACTGAAGTCTAAGAACGGAATAGCCGGGTCGTCTTGTGTCCATCGGCTCTTCCGTTCGCACTGAACTTAATTTCCCCAGGAGGAAGTAATGAACCAAAAGAACAAGGCAGTTAACACAAGCCGCAGTCATCGATGGCTCGGCGTCATGGCGATGGTGGCCATGAGTTGCGCATTGATGCCAGCCGCTCCTACGGAAGGCAAAATCGTTATGAACAATACACCGAGATACGTTGCGACGTCAAAGAATCTTGGAGCCGAGGATCCGGCGAAGGTAATCGAGGTGAGCATTTGGCTGCAAATCCACAACCAGAGCCAATTCGATGCGCTTACACATTCGCTTTATGACCCAACCTCTCCCAACTATCGTCATTGGCTGAAGCCAGCCGATATCGCTGCGCGCTTTGGTCCAACCGCAGATGAAGCCAAGATAGTGCGCCAGTTCTTCGTGGACCATAACCTGACCATTGTGAAGACGGGTCCCAGCAATTATTACGTGAGAGCGCGAGGCACGGTCGGCGATGTGGAGAAAGCGTTCCACGTCCAACTCAATAAGTACCAGGTGCGCGACAAAACCATCCGCGCGAATATCGGTGACCCTTATGTGGAAGGATCCGCCGGCGATTTAGTGAGAGCGATATCAGGACTGGATTCAGGTGGTTTCGAGCATCCGTTGATTGTCCGGCAAGCCGGGCTCGGGGATTCAAGGGCTGCGCGGATGGCGAAGCCGGCAGCGGTAAAGAACTCTGATTTCTTTTCGTCGCAGTGCTTCGCTGGGACCGAGACCGAAATATTCTCCAACAACAATAGTGGCCAGTTTCCGATCGGTACCTACTCGGGTAACAAGCTGAATCTTGCGAGCCAAACCAGCATCGGCTGCGGCTACACACCGCCGATGATCCAGACCGCCTACAATCTCACCGGTCTATATCAGGAGCACGACCAGTTCGACGGCACCGACCAAACCATCGCGATCATCGACTGGTGTGGCACACCTACAATCTTCAACGATGCCAATGCGTTTTCGGCCCAGTTCGGCCTGCCACAGTTAAATCTCGTAGGTCAGCAACCCTTTCTCGGCATCATCTTCACTGCACAAAGTCTGTGCGATGACTGGGACAATCCCGAAATCACCTTGGATGTGGAGTGGGCCCACGCCATTGCGCCTGGTGCCAACATCAACCTCGTCGTTCCTCCGTCGTCGGACTTTCAGGATGTAAACCAGGCCGAATTCGACGTCATCAATGAGGCGCTCGGCACGGTGTTGTCGGGCAGCTACGGTTCGATCGAAGCGGCCACTTCTATGTCGGAACTAGATACAGAGAACTTACTCTCAGAAATGGCTGCTGCCGTCGGACTTTCCACCAACTTTGCGACGGGTGACTACGGCGACTACACGCTTTATGGCTATTCGCAGACTGTTAACGCGCCTGCCGATTCTCCGTGGGCGGACGGCCGTTGGCGGGGTCAGTCTGGAGCTCAAAGCAAATAATTCAATTGCCTGGGAAGCCGGCTGGGGAACGAATTGGGGCGCGCCGGTGAATGCCGGACCCGTCACCGATCCTCCAGGCATATTCGGATTCGAATATGGTTCGGGTGGAGGCGAAAGCAATTGCGCTGTCCAAAATCCTCAACTCGAATGTCTCGGCGGTTTTCCGAAGCCGTCGTTTCAGAGTGCGCTGCCGGGCCAATACCGCCAGCTACCAGATATCTCTTGGCTCGCGGATCCTACCACTGGGGCTGCGATTTTGATTAGTATCCCTGGCATCAACCCTCCACAAGTGTGGGAGGTTATTGGTGGCACGAGCCTCGCCACTCCCATGTTCTCCGCCTTGTGGGCAATCGCCAATCAGGAAGCTCAAGTCGCGGGTAAACCACCGCTTGGTCAAGCTGCGCCGTATTTGTATTCTCTTCCGGCGGACGCCATTCACGATATTGTTCCGGTCACTTCGGCGCACAACGTGACTGCATCCATTCAGGAAGCGACCGGCACCAACAAATACAACGCGAGTGGAGTAGTTGGCGGTGCGGCATCGCAGGATCTCATCACCGGCATTTGGGATTATCCCTACGAGGCATTCACGATGGTTGTGTACTCGTTCGGCCAGGATTGCCAGGATCCGCTCCCATCAAGGCTTTATGGCGGAACTGTTTGCGACAGTCCGCAGGCGCTCACCACAGCTCCTGGTTGGGATAATGTAACCGGCGTAGGAACTCCGAATGCGAAAAAGTTCGCCGATTACTTCAGAAAATAACCGCTTGTAGTATTGAAAATCACCCTGCCCTCATCCCGGATGGCGGGGTTTTTTCTTGTCGACAATTTGTATGGAGCAAGGAATCGGATTTATACGCGACCTTCGAGGCCCAACTCGTTGGCAATCGTCTTCATGGCTTCGATACAAAACGCGATGTGTGCTTCCAGATCCAACCCGAGGTTGGCGGCGCCTTCGATGATGTCTTCACGATGCACGCTTCGGGCGAACGCCTTGTCTTTCATTTTTTTTCGCACGGACTTAGCCTCGACTTCGGCGAGCGACTTTCCCGGTTTAACGAGAGCACACGCGGTAATAAATCCCGCCAGTTCGTCGCAGGCGAAGAGGGTTTTCTCCATCGGGGAAACACGCGTGACGCCACTATATTGAGCGTGCGACATGATGGCGCGGCGTACTTCTTCGGAATAACCTCGTTCTTTGAGAATCTCAGAGCCTTTGTAGGGGTGTTCTTCGGCACTTGGATATTTTTCATAATCGAAGTCGTGGAGAAGTCCGACCATGCCCCACAATTCTTCGTCGGCTCCGGCGTTGCGGGCATAAGCACGCATGCAAACCTCAACGGAGAGGGCGTGCTTGCGAAGACTTTCCGACTGGGTGAACTCAGTTAGTAAACACCATGCGGCATCACGTTGATTCATGTTTTCTTACCTGTTTCTGCTCATTCTGAATGTTGTGACTATTGTTTTACCGTCTAACCGCAGTGTTTTTCCTATTTTTGTCTTGACATCCACAGCCTCCATCCAGCAGATTACGCTGTAGTTGGCTTTGAGAGTAGCCCCCGCTCTGGCACTCGCAAAACCTGAATGGCCACCACACTTACTCCCGTGGACTCACGGGAAGTCGTACGATGCGATCGTTGTTTCTTGGTGCAATTCCGCACATCAAATAGTCTTTGCCGCCGTTGCCATCTGTCATTGGATGAGGACGAGGTAGACATTGCCGCTATGACTCCGTCGCCGGAAGTAATGCCGGTGAACATCAATTCTAATGGCCGCGGGCATTTGAAGTTGGCGCACTCGATTCGATCCTTGCGGCTGCGCAATGGGTTGAGTCAGCGGCAGCTGGCGTTGCGCATGTCAGTGCCGCGTACGTACGTCTCGAAAATCGAAAATGAGAAGGCGACGCCAACCTTATCTTCGCTGGAGAGACTGGCGAGGGCGCTTGAGGTTAGCGTGCCGGATCTGCTCTCCGGTGGAGAACGAAATCGGCAAGAAGAAGTACGCGAGTTGATGGAGGATCAGTTTGTGGCTGAAGTTATGCCGTATTTGTCGCAGCTGAGCGGAATGCAGATGTCGAGCATTTTAGCGCAGGTGCGGGACTTGACGGTGCGGCCGCGACGAAGCGCGTAGCCAGCGGCGATCCACGCTTTGCGTGAACTCACAATCCGACTTTTATCCGGGCACACAACCAACTGGACAGCCGGAGCCTTCGGGTTCCGGCTTTTTTGTGGGCGGCGCGCAACCCAATGCCGCCTTCCTAAGTGGAGAACGTGCAATAGGTTGCATACTCCAGACCGATATGCGCAACAGTTTTCATCCGATTGAAATATTTCTCAAGCAGATGTTTGTTTCCGCTTGACCCGAGCATTTTAACCAGCTAACCTCGCCGCATTCCCCCGATAGCTGGGAGACAGTTACCCAGCACGATTCCTTTGGTGAACAGGAAACCTCAATGAAAATTTCTCAGGTATTTGCAGTACTTTTGCTTCTGGCGATGGGATCGATGATGGCTTTTGCCGACGGAATCAATGATCCCAGAATCGTTATTCACGGCGTTGCTGGTGGCAACGCCCTGGTGACTTGTCCGAACTGCGTGGGCGTCGGCACAGACTTTAGCTTCAGTGTGCCGAAGAGCGGATCGGGCACTTTATTCTTCACGAACGAGAGCGGACAAAATTGGACCTCGCTGACGTTGGTGGAAAAAGGCGAACCGGCTGCCGATATCAGCTGCCAGTCGTACTTATTTGAGAGCTGCACTACCAAGACGCTCAAGAACGGTGCGGTTGAGATTTTACTGTCGGGCGTCAAGAGCGGCGCTCTTAATGCGGACAAAGGGATTCCGAACGGAACAAGCTTCTCCATTACTTTCTCGTGCATCAACAAAAGTTGCTGGCCGGGCGGTCTTGTATTTAACGGGCATGCGAACGCCGCTGCGGGCAGTGTTCCGGAGCCGGGCACAATTGCGCTGATGGTAACGGGGTTCGGAGCGATGTTCTCGCGCCGCAAGCTGTGGAAGAACCGCTGGAATTCTTAGGGGTTCTTCTTTGTAAACTCGTTCACCAATTTTAAAAACTGTGGCAGGGCCTGGAGCTTCTGAAGCTCGGGATCGTTCCAGGCCTCCTGCGCAGAGTATCCCTTCTCGAACGCCAACCGCAGCGACTTCAACGCTTCTTCAGGTTTTCCGGTCATCGTCTGAACCTGAGCTTCCGAATAGATCAACTGCACATCGTCGGGATTAATGGCGCGTGCCTGATTGGTATATTGCTGTGCATTCGCGGCGTCGCCCTTCTTGGCGTAGAGAAGCCCGAGGTCGCTCATGATCACAGCAGATCGAGGATTCACCTGAAGCTGCTGGAAAGCCAGCGAGATCGCTTTGCTATAAGCCGAAGCAGCCTGGTCGGAATGTCCCGACCAACGATATGAGTCGCCGAGATTGCCCAGAAGTATTTCGTCATTCGGAGTCATCTCCACGGCCTTCTCATACATCTTCGTGGATTCGTCGTAATTCTTCATGAAGAAGTAAGCCGTGCCCAGGTTGGAGTAGGTCGGTGAATCTGGAGCCAGCGCAAGCGCCTTTTGAAGCTGCGGAATGGCCTCACCCCACTTACCGTCTCGCAGGTAGACCATCCCGATGCCTTCATAGCCCATGGGACTGTCAGGTGCGATTTCAATGACCTTCTGAAATTCCTGGAGCGCCTTTGCATTATCGCCCTGCCCAAAATACGCGTTGCCAAGGGAGCGGTGATTTAGCCAATAGTAAGAGTTGGCCGCGACTGCCTTCTGATAGGCAGCGATAGCATCGTCGCTTTGACCGCTGAGGCTATAGGCTTCGCCCAGATTGCGGTAGGCTTCGTCCGAGTTCGGGGCCAATTCCAGCGCCCGTTTCAGTTCAGTAACCGCCTGCGTGTTCTTTCCCGTGGTCGTATAAACGCTGCCCAGCGAGAGATGAACTTCGGGAAGGTTATTGGAGAGCTGCTCACCATGTTGCGCCGCCAGGGTAGCCTTTTGCGCCCAAATACCATCCTTGCTCTCCCCGTACATGCGGAGGCTGGAATCGGCGAGTCCCGTATAGGCCAGCGCGAAGTTTGGATCTTTTTCGATGGCCTGTTCGAATAGGCCTACAGACTTGCGATAGTCATCCTGGCTGTGACCGTTGCGTAGTATGTTTCGACCTTGCAGGTAGAGGTCATAGGCCTTGACGTTGGTGGTGGGCTGAGCGCCAAGGCGAGCTTGCTCTTCATCTGTTGGCTTGAGGGCTAGGGCGGTGGCGACGGTCCCATAGATTTGGTCTTCAAGGGCAAGCACATCGCCGGAGGCTCCCGAAAATTCATTGCTCCAAACACGCTTGCCGGTGGTGGCATCGTCGAGACCGAGCGTTACACGGAACTTGTCGCTGTTACCCTGCACACTGCCTTGCAGCACCAGGTTGACTCCCAATTCGTGAGCCAGCTTGGATAAAGGCAGATCTTTGGCGGCCACTTTCTCAACCGCGTCGGAGGATGCCAGGTGAACTTCCTGCAATTGAAACAGCTTGGCAGCAAGAGCTTCCTGAATTCCATCGGCTAAATAACCAAGACTTTTCTGGTCGCCGACCAACTTTAGCGGTAGCAGCGCCACATACTTACCCTGCTTCAATGGCGGAATACCCTGCACCGCCTCACCAGATGACGTAGAGGCGTGATTCAGCAACGTGCGCCCGGCAAAGGTCGCGAGCACGATGACGAGCACGGCGCCTGCAATCCACATCCAGCTCTTGCCGGGGAGATTGAGACTGAAAGTCGACTTGCGCACAATCGGGTGCGCGATCATTTTCGATAGCGATTCGGCGCTGATGTTCGGATTCGCTTCCCATGTCGTCAATTGCTGCAATAGTTCGACAGCGGAGTGGTAGCGGTTGGCGGGCTCTCGCTCCAGGCAGCGGCTGACGATCGCGCTCAGGGATTTAGGAACGGAAGAATCTACCTCGGAAGCGGATCGAGCCTCTTCGCGAGTGCGCTTCATCAGGCTGGCGATGGCGGTGTCAGCTTCGTACGGAGCTTTTCCGGTGAGCAGTTCGTAGAAAATCAAGCCCACGCTGAAAATATCGGACCGCTGGTCGAGCGTGCTGCCGAGAGCTTGCTCGGGCGACATGTATTCGAGCGTGCCGACGATGGCGCCGGTCTGGGTCATGCCGGAATCGCCAAGTGAGCGCGCCAGTCCGAAGTCCATCACCACGATACGGCCGTGCTTGTCGCGCATGATGTTCTGCGGTTTCAGATCGCGATGAATTACGCCTTCGGAGTGGGCGGAATCGAGCGCACGGCAGACCTGCTCCACCACCGAAATCGCGTCTTTGGATGAGAACTTTCCCTGGCGGCGCAATATGGTGCGCAGGTCCTCGCCGTCAACGTATTCCATACTGATGAAGCGAATGCCCTCGGCTTCGCCCAGGTCATAAATGCGGACTACGTTCTTGTGCGTGATGTTGCGGGAGAGAATGAGTTCTTGCTTAAAGCGCAACAGAATTGCGGGATCGTTCGCCAGTTCAGGGCGGATGACCTTCAATGCAATCAGGCGATCGAGTTCGCGGTCGCGAGCTTTGTAGACGGCGCCCATGCCGCCTTGTCCGAGGACACCCTGGATTTCGTAGCGTCCACCAAATAACACCCCCGGTTGCAAGCCTTGAAAAGCCGAGATATTGCTGATCGAATGTGGCGTCGAGGGCGAAGCCTGACGGATATACGGCATTGCCTGCGTTGCCCCCGGAATCGGGGTGCCATGCGGCAAGGTTGGGGCGTCCGAGACTGGAGCATTGGAAAGGGGCGGAGGCGTTAGAGCGGCAGCGCCAACCGAATCATCGGGCAGACGGGTGCCCGGCATCGTAGGGCTATCGGAATCTTTACCCCTGTGGTCGCGCTCATCCATTAGGATTGACCGGATTCGGAGAGCCAGCGAGGGAGCGCACCTCGATCCCTCAACAAAGGCAATGTTTGCCTCGGGTTGTCGAGGGGAATTCGAGAACCCAGCACTCCGATAATCAAGTGAGTATACCCCGGAAATGGGTCTGAGGAAAGCAAGGAACCCCCCATACATAGTGCTTCTTGGCACTGGACCGTTTCACCAGCCCGAACCCGAGGCCTATAATGCCGGCGCCTGCATTTTCGACCCCTGGAGGTGGGTATAAATGGGACTCTATTCGCACTACGATGGCGCGCATAACCATCCCGTCAACCGCGCATTACACATGATCGCAATCCCCGTTGGCTTCTCGTCGGTGATTGTGGTGTGGTGGCACTGGATCATTGGGCTGCTGCTCATCCCGACGGCCTTCGCGCTGGCTTGGCTGGGCCATTTGGTCGAAGGGAACAAGCCCGCATTTCTGACCAATCCTGCGCATGTGTTTGTAGCGCCGCTGTGGATGGTGCGGAAGATATTTGGGGCCGAGAAAAAGCAGGTCTAGGCGTTCCCGCGCAGCCAACGCGCGCCGTGCACGTAACGCGAAGATACGAGACGAGCTTTGCCATTGTTCCAGTAATACTTTTCCTGGAATGCTTTCCTGCATTACTTACGGAACTTTTCCTCAACCTCGCGCAGTGCTCCTATGTAGTCAGAGGAACATCTGGCCGAGGGCGCTGCGACTGTACCAACCGGTCGGTTCACGCGATTGCTAGCGGCCATGCTTAAATCAAAAGTTGGGTGCCAGATTTTGCGCCGCGTCTGCGCGATATCACAGTTAAATCGACAAGCCTTAAGCGGGGCCGTGAGATCGGATGGAGGATTTTTGGACTTCCAGTTAAACGAAGAGCAATTGCACCTCAAAAAAACGGTGCGCGAGTTTGCCGAACGCGAGATTGCGCCGAACGTCATGAAGTGGGATGAAGCGGGCGAATTCCCACTCGCGACGATCAAAGAACTGGGCAAGCTCGGGCTGCTGGGCATCATTTTCCCACCAGAATACGGCGGCGCAGGCATGGGCTACGTGGAGTACGTCACTGCTGTTGCGGAACTCTCTCGCGTGGATGGCTCGGTAGGCATTATCGTCGCGGCGCATACCTCTCTTTGTTCGAATCACATTTATGTGGCGGGAAACGAGACGCAGAAAAAGAAGTACGTGTCGAAGCTGGCTGCGGGCGAATTCATCGGCGCATGGGGTTTGACCGAGCCATCGGCAGGGTCGGATGCAGGCAGCGCGCGCATGACGGCGACCCGAGCAAAGGGTGGATGGGTGCTCAACGGCACCAAAACTTTCATTACGAATGGCCACTATGCGGATGTAGTGGTCGCGATTGCAGTCACCGATCGCGCGGCACGCACCCACGGGCTTTCGGCCTTCGTCGTTGAAAAAGACACAAAGGGATTCCGTGCGGGCAAAAAGGAAAACAAGCTTGGTCTGCGCGCCAGCGATACGGCGGAATTGATATTTGAAGACTGCTTTGTGCCGGCGGAGAATTTACTAGGTGGAGAAGGCAACGGATTTAGAGATGCCATGCGTATCCTAGACGGCGGCCGCATCTCAATCGCCGCGCTTTCGCTAGGCATGGCCGAAGGCGCCTACGGAGCAGCGCTGAAGTATTCGAAAGACCGTAAGCAATTTGGGAAGGCAATCTCGGAATTTCAGGCGATCCAGTGGAAACTTGCCGACATGGCCACAGAAATCGAAGCGGCAAAACTTCTAACCTTGCGGGCCGCTGCCATGAAAGATGCCGGCATGAATACGACGCTAGAATCGTCAATGGCCAAGCTCTACGCCAGCGAAGTTGCGGTGAAATGCGCCAATGAAGGCGTGCAGATCCACGGCGGATATGGATTTATCAAAGACTATCCGGCAGAGAAGTTCTATCGCGACGTGAAGCTATGCACGATCGGCGAAGGCACAAGCGAAATCCAGCGACTCGTGATTGCCCGGCAGTTGCTCAAGGATTGAGATGCTGGCCGTTTTAGCCGGGCGATGAGGATTTGCGATGATCAACGGAGCCCACGTCATCGTTTACAGCAAGCATCCAGAAAGTGACCGCACTTTCTTTCGCGATATTCTCAAATTTCCCACGGTGGACGCTGGTCACGGCTGGCTCATCTTTGCGTTGCCGCCCGCGGAGGCTGCCTTTCATCCCGCCGAGAAGAACGACCTTCATGAGCTGTATTTCATATGCGATGACTTGAAGTCCACGATGGAATCGTTAAAGGAAAAGAAAGTAGAGTGCGGCCCAGTAAAAGAAGAGCGCTGGGGCATCCTGACCACAATCTCTCTCCCTGGAGGCGGGGAAGATCGGCCTCTACCAGCCCAAACATCCAACGGCGATTGATCGCTAAGAATCGATCGCTGAGAACTAAGCGCTGAGATTAGATCAACGTGCGTCAGCGCGGGTTGTTACACTATCCTGCTTGGCTTCTGCGAGTACAACTCTTGTCGACCGTCTCCGCTCCGGCGACGCCCGCGCGCTGGCGCGTGCCATCTCCACGGTCGAGAACCGCGCTGCCGGTTGGTCGGACCTGCTTAAATCGCTCTTTCCACATACGGGTAAGGCTCGGATCATCGGTTTAACCGGGGCGCCCGGAGCGGGCAAGAGCACGCTGGTCGATCAGCTCGCGAAGCATTATCGCAAAGAAGATCAGACCATCGGCATCATCGCGGTCGACCCGACCAGCCCTTACACGGGCGGAGCGATTTTGGGCGATCGCATCCGCATGCAGGATCACTATAGCGATCCTGGAATCTACATTCGCAGCATGGCTACCCGCGGATCGCTTGGCGGACTGGCGCGGGCAACTGCTGACGCTGCCACCGTACTTGATGCTTCCGGCCGCGATCTGGTTATGATTGAAACCGTTGGTGTCGGGCAGGACGAAGTCGATATTGTGCGGCTGGCGGATATCACCGTGGTGATTCTTGTCCCGGGCATGGGCGACGATGTGCAGACAATCAAGGCGGGAATCATGGAAATCGCCGACATCTTCGTGATCAACAAGAGCGACCACCAGGGAGCAGAACGCGTGGAGCGCGAGATTCGCGCCATGCAATCGCTGGCCACGCGCCACGACGACTGGACGCCGCCAATCGTGAAGACGGTGGCTAGCGAGGGCGTGGGAACCGCAGAGTTAACGGAAGCGATTGCTAACTACGAGATGTATCTGAAAAAAGAGAACCTGGTCTTCAAGAAGAACGTCGAGAACTGGCAGGAGCGGCTGGTCGAGATGCTGCGCGATGCCATGCTGGAAAAAGCGCGTGCGCAAATGGGTGTCGGCGGCCTAGAGCGTTATGCCGCCGAGATTGCTGAGCACAAGCGCGATCCGTATTCGCTCGTGGAGGAGATTGTGCGCGGCGTCATCCCCAAGTAGATTCGATGGAGAGACGGGCGTCCTCGCCCGTCCACTAGTTGGCTCGGGCCATGAACGCTGCGTTGTTATTGAGGGCAGAAGATAATTTATGGGATTCAGCATTGATCATCTCGGCATCGCGGTAAAGTCGCTGGATGCAGCCAAGTCCATCTACGAGAAGCTCGGGCTGACCGTGTCTCCGGAAGAAACCGTTGAGCAGGAAAAAGTCCGGCTGGTGATGGTGCCCGTGGGCGAGAGCCGGCTGGAGCTGCTGGAAGCGACTTCAGACGATTCGACCATCGCACGGTTCATCGTGAAGCACGGCGAGGGATTGCATCATGTCTGTATGCGTGTTCCCGATCTGGCAGCGGCGGTTGCAAAGTTGAAGAACGACGGCGTGCGCCTGGTGTCGAATGAGATCAAGACAGGCGCAGGCGGACATCGCTATGTGTTCGTGCATCCGCAAAGCACGGCGGGCGTGTTGCTCGAATTGGTCGAGAGCGGCCACTGAGATCAATCATTGAATGACGCTTCTGCTCGCGGTTGACACTTCGGGGAAGAACGGCAGTCTGGCATTGGCTCGCGCAATGCTGGGTGAGAGCGAAATTGATGTGCTCGAAATTGTGCCGCTCGCAGGTGGCGCATTTTCGGCGCAGCTCGTACCGCAGATTGCAGCGGTCTTGAAACAGCACGGACATACCCAGCGCGATCTTGGAGCGTTTGCGGTTGTGTCCGGTCCGGGATCGTTTACGGGGTTGCGCGTCGGCTTGGCTGCCATTAAAGCTTTGGCCGAAGCGTTGCAGAAACCAATCGTCGCCATTTCATTGCTGGAAGCGGTTGCGCGCAGCGGAGCGTCGCGTGGTCGAGTTCTCTCAGCGTTGGATGCCGGCCGAGGTGACGTGTATGTCGGCGACTACCAACTCGATTCGCAAGAACATAAGCAAGCCTCGATGCGCAGTGAACGCCTTCTGAGCCGGGAAGAATGTATTGCCGAAATCAATATTGCCGAAAATAGTGCCGAAAAAAGGCGGAAAACGGTCGTTACGCCGGATAACGCACTGGCTGAGCTGTTTCGGAAGGCGCGGATCGAGGTTGAGCTGATTGAGTATCCGAACGCGGGCGTGATTGCTCGGCTCGGTTGGGCGCGTCTCCAGCGGGGAGAGACAGTTCTCCCTGAAGAATTGGAAGCCAACTACATCCGCCATTCCGACGCTGAAATTTTCTCGAAGCCGGTGCAGTGACGCTCTTTAATTATTCATGCCCATTGCCATTCGATCCGCTACTTTGAACGACGTTCCGGCAATCTTCGCCATCGAGCGGAGCGCGCCAAGCGCAGCCCACTGGACCTCCGAGCAATACACCAAACTACTAGGTAGCGGCATAGTCCTAGTGGCTGAAGAAACAGGCCAAATCAGCGGATTCGTCTGCGCGAAGCCAGTCGCGGGTGAGTGGGAGATCGAGAATGTAGTGGTGGCCGCGCAACTTCTGCGCCGCGGCATTGCTGATAGGTTGCTTCAAGAGTTAATTCAGCGTGCTGAGAGTGAGCCAGCGTCGGCAATTCTGCTTGAGGTCCGCGAATCAAATCTTCCAGCTCGCCAGCTATACGAAAAACACGGATTTCGCGAGGTGGGCCGTCGACGCACTTACTACAAGGATCCGCCCGAGGATGCGATTCTTTATGCCCTTCGGTTCAACCTCTAACCGAGGCCGAAAAAGACTGAAAAAGGCTAAAAATCTACGAATTGCACCAATTTTGGTTCAGTTTCCGATCATTTCGAATACCCGCTACCCATCCCGGCGGTGGAAATCTTCCTATGAAATTTCATTGAACCCCTGCCGATCCCTGTGCTACTTTTTAACCGTGCAGTAACAAAACAAAGCAGGAGGCCTAGCAAGGATGCTGACTCCGAGAGAGCAACTCCCGACCGGTCAAGATCAATTCCAGCGACTGGTTCAGGAGCACTCACAATACTCCCAACGGCTGGAATCCCTCACCCAAAAGCGCTACCTCACCGACGACGAAAAACTTGAAGAAGTGCGACTGAAGAAACTAAAGTTGCGCCTCAAAGACCAGATGCAGAGTCTGGAAATGCAGTTTCATCGGCACTCTGCATAAAACGCAGACTGTAGATTATCGGGCCTGAGCGGCAAGGTCACAAACCGCAGCAACCCAGTTTTGTCTCCGTATCCGGCGCTTCTAAGCGCCTTTTTTTATTGTAGTTATGTAGATGTCGCGGCCTCGCTCTATAATCATCTGAATCCCCATGGTTCGTGATGGATACTTCTACGGCTTAGGGTGCCTGCTTGCTGCGGCTGTGATCACATGGCTTGCGGCGTGGCCCTATGCTGTCCCATTATTACTGCTCGCAGCTTTCTTTCTGTGGTTTTTTCGTGATCCTGAGCGCCAGATCCCGACGGCCCCCGGCGCCGTCGTTTCTCCAGGAGATGGCAAGGTGACCGATGTATCGGTCGTGAACTCTGGCGGCATTCAGCGTAATCGCATCAGCATCTTTCTAAGTGTCTTCGATGTGCATGTGAATCGCTCGCCGATTTCTGGTGCGATTCGCGAGGTGCAGTATCAACGTGGCAAGTTTCTCAACGCCATGAGCGCGCACTCAGCGGAGGAAAACGAGCAGAACATCGTTACGGTGGAGAGCGAAGGTCGTACGGTAATATTCAAGCAGATCGCCGGCCTGATCGCACGCCGTATCGTATTCAATTTCAAAGTGGGAGACCAAGTAGCCTGCGGCGAGCGAGTCGGGCTCATCAAATTTGGCTCCCGCGTGGACGTCCTGTTCGATCGTGATGCCACCATCAAGGTCAAGCTCGGAGATCGCGTCAAGGGAGGAGCGACCGTGCTTGCCCTGTTGCCGGCCGCACAGCCCGTTGCCGTCGCGACAGCCACGGAGCGGGACGCTCATTAGAATTATGCGCGAGTTAGAAACAGAGTTAGGAATATGGAAGAGCTAACCCCGCGTCGTCGTGAATCCGACCGTCCGCGCGGAAGATTGCGCAAGGGGATGTACATCCTGCCCTCGCTATTCACAACGGCGAATATCGCAGCCGGATTCTATGCCATTTTGCAGACCGTGCATGGCGTTTCCGGTGAGGCCTGGCACATGGACTACGCCGCGGACGCAATCGGCTTTGCTGTATTGTTCGACGGTCTTGACGGCCGTATCGCGCGCATGACCCACACCGATAGCGACTTCGGCAGGGAACTCGATTCATTGGCCGACGTGATCACTTTTGGCGTGGCTCCGGCATTGCTCGCCTGGATGTGGGGATTTCACTTGCTGCCGGTGACTATCACTCCCGAACTGCACCTGAAGATTACGCAATTGGGATCGATCGCCTGCTTCGCTTTCCTGATGGCGGGCGCGAGCCGTCTGGCGCGCTTCAACATTGCAAAGAATCCGCAACCGTCGAATCCGGGGCGTCCCGGCAAGAAATATTTTGTAGGTATGCCGATTCCAGCCGGCGCAGGAGTGATTGCGGCGGTCGTCCATTATTCCGGCGGAGTTCCGGTAACTTCCTGGTGGACGGCGATGAGTTGGTTGCTGATGGTCGTCGTCATCGGCTATCTGATGGTGAGCACGTGGCGCTTCTACAGCTTCAAGGATATTGATTTTGGATCGCGCCGTCCCTTCCGCCTGATTGTGATTTTCGGAATTATCGGCGCATCGATTTGGTTTTTTTCCGGGCCAGCACTTTTCGCTATTGCGATCTTGTACATGGCTTCCGGCGTCCTGTGGCGGCTGCAGTGGATCTTCCGCCGCAAAACTCCGCCTGCACCTCCGGTGTACCGGGAGACCTCTCCTACGCCATGAATAATATTTCAAAGACTCAGCTTTCGAAATCTGCCGGCTCACAGGCCGACCTCCGCGGCACGAATCTTTATCGGGTGGCGATCGTCGGCGCGGCGTCACTTAAGGGAAAAGAGGTCGCGGAAATCCTCCGCGAACGGAATTTTCCCGCAGTCGATGTCCGGCTGCTCGATGACGACGACACTCTCGGCCGTCTCGAAGCTGTTGGCGATGAGATGAATTTTATCCAGAGCATTCGCGCCGACCAATTCGAGCGCGTGGACTTCGCCTTCTTTGCTTCAGGCGCGCGCTCGACGCGCAGTAACTGGAAGACGGCGCACGACCTTGGCGACACTATCGTAGATCTTTCCTATGCCCTTGAAGATGAACCGGGAGCATCCGTCCGCTCGCCCTGGATCGAGCGCCAGACCGGCCAACCCATTGCTCCGGAATTGCAGCCGGGGCCGGTTGTGGTCGCACATCCAGCGGCAACAGTTCTGTCGATGCTCTCGTTACGCAGTGAAAAGGCCGGCAAGATTCAACGCATGATCGCGACTGTATTTGAACCAGCGTCGGAGAATGGCCAAAAAGGAATGGATGAACTGCACGAGCAGACCGTCAACCTGCTCTCGTTTCAGGAACTGCCGAAGAATGTGTTCGACATCCAGGTGGCATTCAACATGGCGGCGCGCTACGGACAGAGATCTGAATTGGCCTTGGAAGGTGTGTCGGAAAGAATTCGAAAGCACTATCGAAAGATTGCGCCCAGGGCAGCCGAGCCCGCATTGCAGGTGCTGCAGGCGCCCGTATTTCATGGTCATGGCTTTTCTGTTTATTTAGAGATGGAAAAGCCCATCGCAATCGCAGATTTTTCGCAGGCTTTGGCAGGAGAGCACGTAGTCGTGAGCGGCAGTCCGGAAGATACACCAACCAGCGTGAGCGCCGCCGGGCAGGGAGACATTTTGGTCTCGGCGACGCCAGATGCAAATCATAAGAGCGGCATCTGGCTCTGGGCAACCACCGACAACCTGCGCGTTGCTGCTTTGACCGCGGTGGAATGCGCCGAGATCATGACCACATCGCGGCCGAGAGGCCAGATTCAGTGATCCGACGGGAAATGATTCGAAGAATTGTGAGCCGGTGGGCGGCCGGAGTGACGCTGGTTGGCCTGGTCGGTACGGGTTGCGGTTACCACACGGTGGGAAGCGCGGCGAAGTTACCGCAGAACATCCATACCATCGCGATTCCGGGGTTCGTGAGTCACAGTCAGACTTTCCGCATCGAGCAACTGCTGACCGACGCCGTTGTGCGCGAATTCGATGCCCGCACCCAGTACCATGTGATCCATGACGCGCATGCCGACGCGGATGCAGTGTTGAAGGCAACAGTTTTATCGGCGTCGGCGAGTCCGCTGGTTTACGACTCTCAGACAGGCCGCGCCGTCAGCGCGCTGGTCACCGTGAGTGTGCAAGTCACGTTGACCGATCGACAAGGCAAAGTGCTTTTCGAAAATCCTTCGTATCTTTTTCACGATCAGTACGAAATATCGAGCGATCTACCCAGTTTTTTTCAGGAAGATTCTCCAGCCGTCGATCGTCTGTCGCGCGATTTCGCTCACACCCTAGTGGCCAATATCCTGGAGGCCTACTGATGTTGGAGAAGAAATAATGCGGGCTTTCGGTCAATCAGACCGCTTTTTTGCCGAACTGGAGTCGCGCAAGTTGAAGCCCGCTTATGTGCTGGTAGGCGATGAAGCATTTTTCCGCAAGCGCTGCCGTGACGCTATTCTCGAGCACCTGGTCGCGCCTGACTCGCGTGATTTCGGCCTGTTTGAGTTCGATCTCGCCGAAACTTCGCTGAATGAGATACTCGACCGCGCCCGAACGCCCTCGCTGATGGCGCCGTTTCAGGTGTTCTTTGTCCGCGGAGTAAAGACGTTATTTGGCCGTGGCTCAAACGAAGAAAAAATTGGAGCCATTGAAGCCTACTGTAAGAATCCTAATCCCGATGCGCTCGTAGTATTTGTCGCCGATCACATCAGCATTCCAGCCGATGCTCGTCGCATGGAAATGACCGACAAAGACCGCTATCAGAAGATCCGCGAAGACCTGGGCTCATTCTGCGGTATCGTCGAACTGTCTCGCGTGGAAGAGGGGGAAGCCGTCCGTTGGATTGCCGAATATTGCGCCACGCGCGCCTTCAAAATGGATGCCGATGGTGCCCGCGAATTGGTCGACGCCCTCGGCGGCGACATGATGATGATCTCCAACGAACTGGAGAAGCTCATTCTCTACGTCGGTGAAAAGAAAAAAATTACCCTCGGCGATGTCGAGACTATGGTGCTCGCCGCGAAACAACGGTCTCTATACGAATTGACTGATGCGATTTCATCGAAAAATGCAGTGCGCGCACTGGAAATCCTCGATGCGATGCTTTCGGCGGGAGACGGTGAGGACGCTGCCATCGGTCATCTCTACATGCTGGCCAAGACTTTTCGCCAGATGCTGGTGATCCTAGAGCGGAACGTGCGCGATCAGCGCATGCTTTGGGCGGCATTGTGGCAGGGCTTTCGCGTGCCCCCGTTTGCAGCCGACGATATCATCCGGCAGGCGCGTCGCTACAAATCGAAACGAGAGCTGACGCGGGCCATTCGCCTGGTGGCAAAGGCCGATCTGGCGCTGCGTTCGAATCCCCCGGGCAAGCGACTGGTTCTCGAAAAACTAATTTTGGATCTGGTCACCGAGCCTAAACTCGAAGCCCCTGGCGGCTGGATGCAGGAAGAATTGCCTGTATAGAGATCGCCCCTGCGCAGTTTGAGGAGGGGCGATGAATTCTCTATCGGATAGGTTTTCCTATCCTTTGGCCTCGTCCACTGCCCGTCGTAGTTCCTCAACATCCGGAAAATTCGGCTTGATCTTCACCACCCGATCCAGTTGTTGTTTGGCCAGCGCGGCTTGACCGCTCTTGGCATATGCCAGTCCGAGGTGATAGTTGAAAAGCGCGTTGTCTGGATCCTTTTTCACAGCTTCCTTGAACAGGTTAATCGCAGACGTATAGACGTGCTTGTGATAGAAAGCCCAGCCCAACGTATCGGCCGCATTGGGGTTATCCGGAAGTTTTTGCCGGGCAGTTTGCGCCATCGCGAATGCAACGTCTACGTTCCCCCCTTGCTGCAGTATCACGTAGGCCAGATTGTTAGAAGCAAGCGGATTATCCGGCTGAATCTCCAGCACCTTCTGGTATTGCTGCTTAGCATGGTCCCAATCCTGTTTGTTCTCATAGATGCCGCCAGACAGCAGGTAAAAGACAATCTCGTTGGGGCTAGCCTTTGCTCCGTCGAGATAAGTCCGCAGCGCCTCGTCGGTAGCGCCGCGCTGGCTTTGCACGAAACCTATCTTGATCCGCGCCTCAACGTTCTTGCTATCTAAATCGGAGGCTTGTCTGAACTCCGCTTCAGCGCCCGCTAGATCTTTTTTCTGCTCCATCAAAAGTTGGCCCAGAATGATATGAAAGCCGGGGTTCTTGGGATACTTGGCCAATTGCGTCTTGGCAGTGGCGATGGCGCGATCCGGCTCTTTCTGCACCAAATCTACGTTCAGTACGCCGCCCAATGCCTCGGTGGAATTCGGATCCTGATCAAGCGCTTCCTGATATGCGCGTTGCGCATCGGCAAGCTGGTTTTGCGCCATGCGTAGATTGCCCAGTTGCACATACGCAGCTGGATTATTGGGCTGCTTCTCCAGAGAACGCTTAAGATACTCGTCTGCTGACGCGAACTGCTTGCGATCGATGTCGGCCACCGCATGCAACAGATATCCATCCGGAGCCGCTGGCTGTATCGCGATGATCTGGTCCGCTTCCTGCGTCAGGCTCCCAGGATCGCGCCGCTGGATAGCGACGCCCGCCAATGCCCGGTGTGCTTCCACAATGTCAGGACGCAGTCGAACCGCATCGCGCCACTCGGATTCTGCCCTGCCCCCATTGCCCATTTCAGCGAATGCCAGGCCAAGTTGGTAGTGCGCCACGGCGTTACTGGGATCGTTCTTCAATACTGCTTGCAACGTTGTAACAGCATCGCCGGTCTTGCCGTCGCGAATCTCGATTTCACCTTTGTAAATCTGGGCGTCCTGATCATCCGGTTTTGCTTTTATGACTTCGTCATTCAGCTTGCGGGCTTCATCGATCTTGTTGGTCAGGATCAGCAGCTGAATGTAATTTTTCTTGACCACCGGGTCCTTCGGATGGTCCTGGTAAAGCGATGCGTACTCAGTCGAAGCTTTGTCGAACTGGTTATTGCCGAAGTAAAAGTTTCCCAGCATCCGGTAGCCATCGGAATTATTGGGGAAGTCATTTTTCGACTGGCGAAGATATGCCTCGGCCTGTCCCGGTTTGTTTTCGGCCATGTACAACCCCGCCAGCGACAGCCTCATGTTGGGATCGTCCGGTGCTGACTCAGCCGCCTTCCGAAACAACTGCTCTGCCTCGGGAAACCGCCCACGACTCTGGTAGAAATTTCCCAAAGAGACTAAAGCATTCGTGGACTTCGGATTCAGTTCGACCGCTTTCTTGAAATTTGTTTCTGCCGCATCCCATTGTTGCCCGCGCATTTCTAGCACAGCCAAATTTAGATAAGAGTCGGAACGCTTGGGATCCAGTTGCAGCGCCTTTTGCATGTCCGCCAGAGCAGATGTGATGTCTTTGGTGCCCGCATGATAATTAGCCAGTGCGATATACACGTCGGGATTATTGGGCTGCTTTTGTACCAGCAGATCCAGATGCTCCTTCGCCTCATTAAAATGCCCAACCAGAACCAGCAGGTTGGCTAAGTCAAGGTGCGCCGCATAATAATCCGGCTGGATCTGAACCGTTTTCATCAGCTCCTGGACAGCCGTGTCTCCATCCTGCAGTTTCATCGCAGTCAGCGCCAGCTTGTAGTGCGCATCGGCGAAGCGTGAATCGACTTGGATGGCGCGCTCGAACTGAATCTCCGCTTCCCGATACTGGCCCTTGTCGAAGTAGCGTTGGCCGCTTTCCACGTATTTCCGCTTGACTACGTTCGGATCTCCCGAACAGCCCGTCAGCCACGCTCCCAGCACGCAAACGGCCGCGACTTCATACAAAAACCTCGAGCTCTTAGCAATACGCATATTTCTGAACGCCTCGCCTCGTGCAAACTCTGTCTTATGAAGGTCCCGCTGCACAAAGGTACTCTCTCAAGCGCAGGCCGGAAAAGTTACTGCCGTTATTATCGCAAAATCGTCCAACTTGCAGAAACGGCATGGCCAAACCTTAAGCATACGCTCGTGTACACGCGCTTTGGTAATCTGCCCCAAAAAGGCCAGCCATGGCATAGTTTGATTCGTCTATGACTCACTTCCCCCAAAGCAATGTCAGCGGGCGTTCGCCCCGAGTCAAACTCAACGGATCAGTCGCGGCTGCAGTTATGGCCGAGGGCGGCCAACGGGCGCGCGCAAAACTTCAATCCATCTCTATAACCGGCGGATTGCTCCAGTTGCAGCAGCAACTTTCAGCTGGAGATTTCGTCGAAATCGCTTTCCACACACGAGCTGGCGCGATTTGCGGTATGGCTGAAATGCTGCAACCAACTCGCAAGTTCCAAAGTGCGTGTCTTCAGCCCTTTCGGTTCATAGCCCTGGGCGACGAAGATCATCGCAAGCTGCGAATGGCGCTGGATTCTGCCCTCGACCGCAGTTTCCTAGACCCCGTTTCCGAGCAATTGCAGACCCCGCCGGGATTCTGAAACGTAGGGTTCAGGTTCGAGGTCAAGGTCTCAGGTCCAAGATATTAGGGGAAAACAGAATCAGCCGTTCCTTTCTGAGACCTGATACCTGCCTGCGCTCGCTTCGCTATACTGAGTCGTCGCGATGACGACCGAGATCATCACCCGCTCTGCAGAGGAGACGATTGCGTACGGGCGAAGGCTCGCCGCCGAACTGTCCGCCCCTCTGATCGTGTTGCTCCGGGGTGACCTCGGGGCAGGAAAGACTACTCTGGTCAAGGGGATCGCCGAAGGTTTCGAAGCCGCTCGTGCGGAGGACGTGACCAGCCCAACGTTCACCCTCATCCACGAATACCGCGGACCTCGCACCACCCTTTATCATATAGACCTTTACCGCATCGACACCGAGCGCGAACTCGAGACGCTGGGCCTCGACGACCTGCTCGCCCCCAACTGCATCTTACTGATAGAGTGGGGAGAGAAGTTCCTTCGCTTGCAGCGCGGCCAGAACGTGGAAATCACCCTGGAACAACTACAAATGGAGCGGGTTCAAGAAGAGCAAGCAGAGGAAACGGAACGTAGAATCCAAGTGACCACCCGTTGAATTCATTCCGTGGTCCGCGAAGATTGGACTGCCAAATTGGACTTGGCGCGCATCTCATTCAGCTAAATTTGGAGTCAGAATCAACTTGAAACTAAGCTATTCGATACTCATAGGCCTACTTACCTTTTCGATCCTGCCGGTTGCGACTTTTTGCGCGGGTCAAAGTGCCCCACCGGCTCAAACGCCGGACCCCGCCCAATCCACCCAACTGCCCGCAGCCAACACTCCACTGCAGAACCAACCCGTAGACCAACCGTCTGCCCAAAGTAATTCTCAGGATCAAAAAAACCCAGCCAAGAAGGATTCAGCCCAGGAAGATTCAGCCCAGGAGGATACAAAAAAGAAGAAAGACGACCGGATGTTTTACGTGATGCCGAATTACTTGACCGTGGATGATCAATCGCACGTGAAACCAATCTCCTGGAAAGAGAAGTTCGCGATCACAGCGAAAGGCACCTTCGATCCCTACGAATTCGTGATCGTGGGAGTGGTGGCGGGCATTCGCCAGGCGGAAAATTCCTATCCGGCGTTCGGGCAAGGCGCAGAGGGATATGCGAAACGGTATGGAGCAGCGTTCGCCGATCAGGTCGATGGCAACATCATGGTAGGCGGTCTTTACCCCTCCATCTTGAAAACCGACCCGCGCTATTTTCGTTTGGGAAGGGGCCGGATGTCGCGCCGCTTTGGCTATGCCATCAGCCGTGTTTTTGTTGCCCGAAAAGATTCCGGCGGCAGCATGTTCAATGTTCCCGAGTTTGCCGGCAACGCAACCGCGATTGCCATTTCCAATGTCTATTATCCCGCTGCCGATCGTGGTTTTTCCGCGAGTTTCACTAACTGGGGGGTGCAGATGGGCATCGATGCCTTCGGAAATGAGTTGAAGGAGTTTTGGCCCGACGTGCACAACTACTTGCAGAACAGACATGCCCGCCGCGAGCAGAAACAGGTGCCGAAGGCAGCAGCAGAGGCAAAATAATTTAGTTGAACTTCGTGTCTGTGGTCAGTTTGAATTTGTTTTGAACGGGTGCGGCTGCAACCGAGCCGTAACCTGAGCCGCTACCACTTCCCATGCGGAATGCATTTGCGTGTTTTTCTCCCGCTCTTCTAAGGCACTGAAAGATACCGGCCGAGTATTTCTCGTCTTGAAATAAAGGACTTCCCGGCGTGCATCCAAACGCAGGGTAGAACAATCCAACCTTGGAGAATTAACAGAAATCGTGTGAAAAGCAGAGTAGACGTACCCCGAAAGGGAAAATACGGACGTGGGGGAAGATTTGAAAGCCATTCGATCGTTTTGCATGACGGTATTGGTGACAGGGACATTGGGAATTGTGTCGGTCCAAGCCCAGGAGCCAATCAGCGCGCGAGAACAATCCCAGGAAGTAACGCCAGGAAGAACGGAACTGGCGGAGTGGAGCGATTCTTCCGTGTTCCCCGCGGACCCGCAGCAGCCGGGCGCAACGACGGATGGAAAATCCTCGCTACCCGACGCGCCGGCCGCGAATGCCAATCCCAATTCCAGCGATCAGTTCGGTAAGCAACCCAAGAGAATCCTGTGGGTCATCCCCAATTACCGTGCCGTCAGCGCCAACACGCAGCTGCCCCCGCTGAGTTTCAAGGAAGAACTCTGGCTCGCCACCCAGGATACATTCGACTATTCCGATTTTATTTTCGTGGGCGGCCTGGCAGGAATTGAGATGGCTAGCAAATCGCAGCCATCTTTTGGGCAGGGTGCTGAGGGCTACGGCAAGTACTATTGGCACCTCTTTGTCGACGGCAGCATAGAAAACTACATGACGGAAGCGATCGTGCCAGCGGTGACGAGAGAAGATCCGAGGTACTACACCTTGGGTAAAGGCGGCTTCGTTAAGCGGACTGGCTACGCGGTAAGCCGGCTGTTTATCACCAAGGCCAACTCGGGAAAGAGCACCTTCAATTTCTCAGAGATCGTGGGAGCTGGAGCTGCTGCTGGCATCGGTAATACCTATTACCCATCCGAATCCAACCCCTGGGTGAAAACGTACCAACGGTGGGGTACGCAGGTAGGCTTGGACGGCGTATTCAATGCATTAAAAGAGTTCTGGCCAGACATCAATCAGGCGGTTTTTCACGGAAAATACTAATCTCGCCAATATTATATTGACATCGCCTTACCGATGGTGGAACACCGCACGTTCATTCACGCCGTAGATAGTCTATAGGCGCGCCTCATTCCCGTGTCACTGAGAACGACACCACGGCGAAAAAATAAACAACAAGGTTCGGGAACGCGTACTGTTAGTATCATCCCGCGTAGCGGATGGGCTAGCAGGCGCGGCAGTCGCTTCTTTAGGCAGTGTTTATTCATCTAAACTCATCATGGCACCAAGAACCGAAGCAAATGTCCGGAAAGTTGCGGAAACAGATCTGGCACTAGGCTTGATCTGTGCCGATCGCGATGGCAATCGCATTCGTATCGACCGCATCAACACGGACGGCGAGGCGCAAACAATTTCCTACCATTTTCTGAATGATGAGTTGAGGGTGCAAGAAGGCATCCAAGAGCCTTCGATCAAGCAATTCCTGGCGGAAGGCTGGTACATCGCCGGTCCTGGAAAATCTCTGTAGTAGCCTGCGGCGCTTTTCTCAATCCCAACGATATTTTGCCAGCTAGGTTTCAAAGCGCTGCGCGGGACGCGTTGCGCACCAGCGCGACGGTCGTTAGATCGTTTTCTGTGGGCGTGGCCGGGGTAGACTTTCTAGCCGCCTGCAGCACGGTGAGACAGAGCTCGCGGGCACCGAGTTCGGTTGCGTCCAGAAAAGTTCGCTTCACTCCTTCTAGTCCGAATTCTCGGTCTTGATCTCTGTCTTGATGCTCAGCATGGGGATCGTCCGCTTCGATGACTCCCCGGGAGACCGCGAGAAGAGCCGACCCTGGAATCAGATGACACGCGGCCGCGCTCTGCGTTGTGTGTGAAAACAAGCCCAGGGGCAGGCCCGTCGCCTCGAGTAAAGTAATTCCCGTGCGGTCGCGGAGGAGCGCCGGAGTGTGTCCTGAATTGGCGTAGCACACCGTTCCCAAGTCTTCGTTGTAGCAACCGACAAATGCCGGACAACTGCGCAGGCCGCGGTGCAGGATGGTTAGGTTCATCTCGTTGCATAGTTCGATCATGGCGGTGATCTCATTGAAATCTTGTCCGGCAAACAGTGCTGGCGCATGGGTTCGAAACGTTTTCTGCACAGCGATGAGGATCTCCCGCGTCTCAGCCCGTAGGCCAGCGATGTCGAGGAGCACAAACAACATGTGGGACGGCCCCACTCTGAGGAATTCGTAGAAATCGCCTGCCACCCGCTGCCCACCGTACACGGCGGCAATTTCGGCGTGACGGAGCTCCGGCACCTCGCAACGGATCGGATCGGAGAGGGCGGCTGGAACTTTGCGTCCCTGAAACAGGGAGCGCCAGAACCGCGTCGAGGGCGGCCTGATTTCTTGAACGTCCGCCCTCTGGCCCATAGCTGGATCATCGGCAGCTTGATGCTGATACTTTACGAGAGGGAGTTGTGGGAGGAAGCTATTCAGCGCTGAGTGAACGTCGAACGTCGTGAAATCGGCGTGGACTTTTGTCTGAGCCGATTTCTAGTGGGGCAAATATCCTGACTCCATCGGCAGTTTGCCGTCGACTCTGACGACGACCACGCGATCGGTTATGGAGTGTTCCTCAACGAAGCCGATTGCGCCTGGCGTGGAGGCCACGGCTTCGATTACATCCGCGTCTGACTGCACTGCCCGGATTTCATCTTTGTGCGCGGCAAGCAGAGATTTCACATCCACTTCGCTCATCTTGCTTAAGTGTTGCAGTGTCGTCATCTCACCCGGCGAAGAGTTATGGAGCACGAGGACGACGTTCTTGCCGTCCGGCCACTTTCTCACTTCACCTTTGAGAATCTTGGCCAAATGAGCGGACGTGACGTTCTGAACCGCATTGTCTTTATTGACCACGACCGCCATGTGGTGCGCGAAACAGGGAGTCAGTGACAACGTTACCCACGCGCATAGAGAAAGAATGTGTCGATGCTTCATATACCAAGGGTACGCCCGGTGATGCAGGTGTCTTTGTCACAAATTTGTCAACAGCAGTAACGGGAGTAACCAGCGTGGCACCCAATACGGCCATTCGAATCGGCCTATTAGAAGCCCATAATGTTATATCCGCAATCCACGTAGATAATTTCGCCTGTGATGCCGGAACTGGCATCGGAGGCCAGGAATACTCCCGTGCTGCCTACCTCGGCTACGTCTACATTGCGTTGTAGAGGAGCACGCTCGGCGTGTGAACGCAGCATGTCTCCCAGACCCGAGATGCCGCGGGCGGCCAGTGTCTTGATTGGGCCAGCGGAGATCGCGTTGACGCGGATCTTTTTGCGGCCGAGATCCTGCGCCAGATAACGGACGGTGCATTCGAGCGCGGCTTTCGCCACGCCCATGACGTTATAGTTCGGGACAACTTTTTCAGCTCCGTAGTAAGTCATGGTGATGACGCTGCCACCGTCTTCCATGAGCGGGGCCGCAGCCCGGCACACGGCGATCAGGGAGTAGACGCTGACGTCGTGCGCAATGCGAAAGCCCTCGCGGGTGGTGTTCACGAAGTCACCCTTCAGTTCCTCGGCGGGGGCGAAGGCCACGCTGTGCACTAGCGTGTGCAGCTTGCCGTAGCGGGCTTTCAGCTTGCCGAAGAGCTGGATGATTTGTTCGTCCTGCGACACATCGCACATGAAGGCTTCCGCGCCGGGAAGCGAGAGAATCAGGTCTTTTGCTTCCATCTCCATGCGCTCGTTCTGATAGGTGATGGCGAGATTGGCGCCTGCGGCGTGAAGTCCCTGGGCAATCGCCCAGGCGATCGAGCGCTTGTTGGCAACTCCGAAAACGACGGCTGTACGACCTCTTAAGTCTTCAAACATTTCGTGGAATCTCCTGAAGAAGAAAAAGAATAACAGCTGCTCGTGTAGAGCGGACACTCTTGTCCGCTGCCCTTGATTTTGGAGTTGATTTTGGCAATTCCATTTCAAAGGCAAAGCCAAAAGGAGCGGACAAGAGTCTCCGCTCTACACGAACCTAATCTGCGGCCGCAGCCACAGCCTTTTGCGTCCCAATCGGCCAGCATGCGCTGCCGAACGCTACGGCGTAAACTGCGGCTATTACTCCGAAGCCTGCGGTTAAACTGATGCGCGAGGCGATCCAACCTACGATTAGGCCCAGCGTCACCTGCAGAAAGGTGCCGAAGAAATAAAAAGTATTCTGCACCCGTCCCATAAAATGCTTCGGTACTTGTTCCATCAGGCTCGTATTCATGGCTACGCCGCTGACGCCGCGGGCTGAGCCCATCAATCCATAAAGGAGCACGGCCATTGCCAGCCACGGTGAAAACGGCGAGAACGCCATGGTGAAAGTGAGCAGCAACATGGAAAGCGCAATCGCCCAGCGCGCGCCGACCCATTTAATCAGCGCGGGAGCGTAAAGAGCGCTCATGAACGCGCCGATAGCCCAGCCGCCGTTCAGCCATCCGTAGCCCGTCGCCCCGGCGTGGAAGACGCGGTCGCTGAGGGGCGCGGTGACTACTACTCCCGTCATCATTGCACCTAGAAATAAGGCCCAGCTTGTCCCCAGGAAGACCACGCTGCGATGCTCGCGCAGAAAGATCAAGCCTTCGCGCATTTCTCGCAGGAAGCGGGCTAGCGCGGTTTCCGCGGCTTCCAGATCGTGTTTAAGCTCGGCGGCACGCGGGACCACGTGGCGTCCCTGACGCACGGCGAAGTAGCAGGCGAAAGAAACAACATAGGTGCTCACGTCGATCAGCAAAACTCCGCCGAGGCCGATGTGCTCATAGACGAAACCAACGATCGCTCCAGCAATCAGCCATCCACCTTGAATGCCCGCGAGCAAAAGAGTATTCGATTGCACGAACTCGCCTTCGGGTGTGAGCTCCTGAATCAGCGCGGTGATCGTAGGCCAGAACATCCAGAAGCCGGCCGCGACCAGCGTATTCATCAGGTAAAGCTCCCAGACCTGGACGCGATGCAGAAAGGCAAGCACAGTGACTGCGAGAATGACGACCGCACGCGAAGCGTCGAGCCACATTACGAGGCGCCGGCGGTCTTCGCGATCGATGAGGACGCCGGTGAAGGGGAGCATCAGCATGGCAGGGATGGTTTGCAGTGCGGCAAATGTGCCTAACGCCATTTCGGAGTGAGTGCGCTGCAGGATCGTCCAGGCGACGGCGGCAGAGTTCATTCCGCTGCCCAGCATGGAGATCACGTTCGCCGCGAATACGAAACGCAGCGAGCGTTTTTGGAGAATGGAGCGCATAGTCAATCTTACACGGAGAGAAAAAGCTCCAGCTGACAGCTACCAGCTCCGAGCGAACGGCCGACTAAAATTTTGTTGCAGAATTATTTCCAGAGTGTAACCACTGCGTTGTAGATCATGTGTAACGCGACCGCTGGCGCGAGATGGCGTGTCTTTTTGAAGAGCAGCGCGTTCGCGGCTCCAACTGTCGCCACCGGCAACCACGAATACGGAGAATGATAGATCGCGAAAAACGCCGCGCTGCCAAGAACAGCGCGCCATCCACCCCATTCGCGATCCAGCGCTCGATACAGTAATCCGCGAAACAAATATTCTTCCGCAAACGGAGCGAACAAGATCGCCATCACAGCGAAGCAGACCCTCAGATTCGGAATCTTGGCCATTTCTTCTTGCGATTTGCGCAGGACTTCCGCAGCCCCAGGAATATGTTGCAACACGGCGAGATAACCACGCGCAAACAAACCGAGACCCACGCCTCCGATGATACCGAGAAGCAATCCTTGTGGCAGTTTGCTTTTCCAAATCCGATCCAGCTTCCACCTCGTATCTGAAGAGTCTTCCTCTACAGCGCCATCTTCCCGCCAGAACCATACATCTCTCCCATAAACATCTCGATGGGCAAGGAACCTCGACATGCCGAAGGAAACCACAACCGCGCTGACTCCATAACTCATGGCCTGCGCAATGGCTATGTTCTCTCGCCCGAATATTCCCTGGAAAATTCCGGTCAACACTGCTCCGCCTTCCACCAAAATGCTGATCGCGATCATCGCGTGCATCAGTGTTGGCGGAGGTGGAATCTCTTCCGACCACGGATCGTAAAGATACGGCAAGCGCGCGCGAAAATTCTGCCACATGGCGGCGGCCGTGATGTACGAATATACGATTCCCATTATCGCGATGTGCCAGCGTTGCGTCAGGATTCCGATGGCGAACGTCAACATGCCGAGTTGCGCCGCCCACATACGCCCTCGTGGAATCGGCTCGGTTTCGCCTGACGACGAAGCGACACGCACCAGCGTCACCGTTTTTTCCGCCATGCTGCGGCCAAAGAAAAACCAGCCCACGCCGACCAGTGCGATCTGCCAGATATTTACAGGAAAAAGGTAGGCCGCATAGCCAAGCACCAGCAGCACGAGTCCGGACGAAATCAGCGACCACAGCCACGCTTTCGCTTTCAGCAAATTTTCCAGCCCACGCGGCCACGTCAGAGCAATCCACAACGCCGTTCCCTCCGACGCCAGGGATTTCGGCCCGAGGATCCAAAGAAAGTAGGTGCCAAACAAAATCGCCGAGCCACACAGGTAATTCCACGCGTCCTGTGCGTGCGCCAAAAGTCCGCGCAGATTAAACGCCTGCACACTCGCCACCGTCAGAGGAATAAGAAGGGTCTGCACGATCGCGCTTCGGTCACGGATGAACCAGAGAAACTCTTTTCGATAGAGCGGCTCTTTGCCGAAGCGAGTCGCTCCATTTTTCGCAGCGCGAGGACGCGCATCGGCAACGCCAAAGTTACCGCTTAATCCTCGTTGCGTGGCCCAGACGCTGAACCACACCGATCCGGCGATAACAATGCCAGCAAAAATCCAGCATGTCGTAACGCCTAATAAAAACGAAAACGAACCGTCGGCCCGCGCTCCCAGAAATAACGACAACTCCGGCCAGGGCAGCGCGGCCACAAACTCAAGCGCCTTCGCGGTTGCCGTGACCACCTTTGGGATCACGAACGTGCCTACGAAAAATAACATCAAGGCGGCATAGCCCATCCAGCTCATGAGGCCAATCATGGCCCCACGCGACCGTGGCGGAAAACGCAGAATTGTTCCGACCTCCAGCGCTTTTCCCAAACATGCCGCGGCCACAGTGACCGGCACGCCGATCACGAGCGTGGCCAGCACACCTAACCACATGTCGTAAGCCATCCAGTACACGCCACCAACAAATAAAGGCCCACACCAATAAATCGGATTGGCCGCCAACGGCGAGAGCGTCTCCGCAAGAAAAACAGCCCCTGGTGGCACGGGATGGCTGAACAGCCATTCCCACATCGGATGCCTGCGCCGCTGCAAGTCAAGCTCGAGGCCCTCGCCTTGAAACGCTAGCATGATTGCCCACCAGAAAAGGACCAACGATCCGAGCATCGCTGGCAGCGGGCCCGACGTCGCAATCGTTCCTAATCCCGGTTCGGCTGTACTTTCAGCAACAAAATCCCGTGCTCCATGCGCGGCAAATGAATCTTTTAATTTTTGCTCGACTACTTTTTTGTCCCCGCCATATTTCTCGGCAATGCTGCTTGCTTCTGATGTGTAGTCTGGAAGATGTGCATTTGGAATCTGCCAGCAGTAGGACTTACCATCAATCACCTCACAATGTCTGGTTGGCTCGTCGGCAAATTGTTCCGCCTCTGCTGCTCTCCACCTAAAATAACTGCTGACTACGATCTGCCCCTGCCGTTCCACCTCAATCCGCTCCGCTGTCTTCACCGCCGTACGCATGGCAAATACGGCCAGCACGTTGAGAGCGGCCATAAAAAAAATGCCAATGGCATAGCTGAAGCCAGACCAATCCGTCGCATTGCCGCGCGAGCGTTGCTGTAGCAACTCGCGCTGTCGTTTTCGCCTGCCCGACGCGCGTTTGCGCGCTGCCGAAAGCAGCAGCCCGACCGTCTTCCAAAAGCCCGGCCCGCTGGGAAGGCTTCCATTCATTGTTGAGGAGGCCGGGCGGTCAATTTGAGGAAAATGTCTTCCAGGCTGGCTTCGCCGTACGTCGCGCGCAGTTCTTCGAGAGAACCCTTCGCTACCACCGTCCCTTCATTGATGATGATGGCGTGAGAGCAAAGCCGGGTTACGTGGTCCATCAGGTGGGTCGAAAAAAGAACAGTTGTGCCCTGCTGCGCGGTTTCAAAAATCAGATCGTAGAAAAGGCGCGTCGACTCCACGTCAAGCCCATTCGTCGGCTCGTCAAGCACCAGAAGCTTCGGCTGATGCAACATCGCCAGCAGCAAGCCGAGCTTCTTTTTCATGCCGCGTGAATAATCTTCGGCATAGCTGTCGATGTCTTCCGACAAACGCAGCTTTGCCATGATCGGGTTGATGCGATCCATGGTCGCTGGAACACCCAAGCCATGCATCGCCGCGCTCAGTTCGAGCACCTCACGCCCCGATAAATACGAATAGAACACCGGCTCATCCGGCAGAAATCCGATGAGCCGTTTGACCTCGACGCGCTTTTCAAATGCATCCAGGCCATCGACCAGCAATTGGCCACGATTCGCTTTCAAAATTCCCATCAGCAGCCGGAACAGCGTCGTCTTTCCGGCGCCGTTCGGGCCGAGCAGTCCGCAGATTTGTCCGGAGGGAACCGCAAAGGAGATATTCTTAAGCGCGTCTTTGTACCCAAACAATTTCGACACGCCGTCAATCTCAACAATAGGCGCCTCAATCCTAGGAGTTACGCCATCGAGACTCATCGGGGTGAGATTATAGCAAGAGCTGATTACAGGTCTTAATCTTGCTGAAGGCTGACGGCTGAGAACCGATCTTACCTCAGCCCCGTAACCACATAAGCTTCTGACAGCACGCGTACGTAGAGATATGCATACGCAGTTCCGTCAGTGGAAAGATGAGGCACGGCTATGGTCGAGACCCCCGCGCCCGTTGCTTCCCCGAAGGTCTTCCAAGGCTCCATTTTCCCCGTCTGTATATTCACCCGAGCAACTGGAACAGCTTTCCTGAGCTGCTGTTTGATATCGGCTACGTACGCCGATTGTGAATCGGGCGTCCAGCCGATGACGGTGTAGGAATTTGCCAGGCCCGGTATGGTATGAAAGGCGTTGTCTTCGAACGACCAGAATCCCCGCTTGCCTTCTAGTCCGCGAACGGCGACGTTCTTACCATCCGGAGAAACTTGCACGCCGATAACCCCCTCGGGAGTCACCGGCTTGGAGTCGCCAGTGCCGATGTCAATGACGTAATCGCGTTCACCATGGCCGACTTCAATTCCACGAGCCAGCAACCGCTTTCCATCAGGAAAAAACCGAGCCAGCTCGTAGCTCACCGTATCGTGAGTAAGTTGTCTTGCTTCGCCTGCGCCCGTGGGCAACAGGTTAAGCGGACCGCCCTTCGCCGGCTCCGCGACTACCCACTTGCCATCGGGCGAAATTGCCAAGGCGCGTCCCTCGCCGATTTTTGCGGGAGGCGAGCCATCCGTATCGCGCAGAAATACGGTGTAGTTCGCTCCGCCACCGTCACCTTCTTCTTCGAAGACAATTTTTCGTCCATCGCGGCTGATGTCGCGCAGCTCCGACCATCCAAACCACCCTAGTTCGTGCTCCTCTTTACCGCCCGGCTCCACGCCTTTGATTCCCAGCCGGACGTGACTGGCCACGGTCAGCACAGTACCATTACGCATATCTTGAAGCCACATACCTCCGGGAACATTGGTCATGTTGCGCACCTTGCCGGAAAGGGTTACGGCTCGCGGGTTGGCGGCAGCACCCGTATTGGTGGAGGTAAACCAGATCTCATCCCCTGAGGGAGACCAGAGAATCCCTTGCACTGAAGTCCAGCCTGTAGAAAGCAGCTTGTCTTTGTTATTGTCCGTGCCGTCGGTGCGGATCACCGCTACTGAGCCCTCATCATCGCCTCCCGGATTTCCATGGTCTGCGAAAGCAATCCATTTTCCGTCGGGCGAAATTTTCGGGTGGCTCATCCAATTGATGCTGTCGAACAAAACCTTGCCGACCGGATACTCCAGACGCCAGTGACCGCTGTCAGGAACGTAACGGATGATGGCCATGGTATCGCCATTCGCCGACCAGTCCGCATCCTGCACATTGTCCAGCACTTCATGCGGCGTTCCTCCGCTCAACGGAACCCGCGCCAGTGTTCCGCTGCGCGCATAACCACTGTAATTCGTGGTGTTGAGCCGGATTGCCAGTTCTCCCGCCTTGGAAATCGAAAGCAGCTCCGCATTCTTGATTCCCAATTCGCGCGACCCAGGATCGTCCGTGCGCGACATATACAACTGCTCTTCGCCGCCGTCCCACGAGGCGCTGTAAACGATGCTGCCGTCGGGAGTGAATCTGGCGTTGCCGATGCTACCCGTGCGAAATGTAATCTGCTGATACTCGGGCTGAGAGACGCGCGTGGTAGCTTTCCCAGTCCACCAACCGAGACCGTAGACGAGGCATGCCAGCGCGAGAGCAGACGCAATGCCGATGAATAGCTTGCGGTGCGAGGGTATGACTCCGGTTTGAGCGATTCTCGCGGCGCTGCCGGAGATTCCAGAGAGATGTTCGAGATCGAATGCGATGTCGCTGGCGGAATGGAAGCGCGATTCGGGATTTTTCTCCAGGCAATGTTGAACGATGCGCTCGAGCGCAGGAGAAACATTGCGATTGGTTTCGTTCAACTCCGGAGGATCTTCCTTCAGGATCGAGCTCATGGTGTCGGCGGGAGTTTCACCATGAAATGCGCGTTTGCCGGAGAGCATTTCATAGAGAATTGCGCCGAAGCTGAAAATGTCGGAGCGCGGATCGAGCGCCATGCCGCGGACTTGTTCGGGCGACATGTATCCAGCGGTGCCCATTACGACTCCTGCCTCAGTGACGCCATGGGTCACCGTTGCCATGGAAGGATTGGAGCCGGGATCGAGCTGCGTCAGTTTGGCGAGACCGAAGTCGAGGATTTTGACGCGTCCGTCTTTGGTAAGAAAAAGATTTTCTGGCTTCAGATCGCGATGGATGATTCCTTTTTCGTGCGCAGCGGCTAGTCCGTGGGCGATTTGAAGAGCGTAGTCGAGAGACTTGCGGACAGGGATAGACCCGCTACGCAGCCGCTCCCGCAAAGTCTCGCCTTCCAGCAGTTCAGAAACGACATAGGGCGAGCCTTCGCTCGTTCCGATATCAAAGACGGCCAGAATGTTGGGATGATTGAGTGCGGCCGTTGCTAACGCTTCTTGCTCGAAACGGCGCATACGGTCGGCGTCCAGGGAGAGCGTTTGCGGCAGAACTTTGACGGCAACATCCCGTCGAAGACGAGAGTCCCGCGCTCGATAAACTTCACCCATCCCTCCAGCACCTAAGAGGGAGACAATTTCATAAGGTCCAAGCTTGGTGCCTGCGGCCAGATTCATCAGTGGGCGAGATTATACCCTAGGGAAGACAGCGTCCAGCCATCAGCCTCACGTTGACCACAGCGAATCGGGTTCAGACGCTAGGCTCAAGCGTTAGGTGCGATTTCACAAATGCCAGGTCAGAAGACCTCGCGAACTCCGGCCTGATGGCTGACAGCTGATCTAATTCTCACTCTCCACCGGGGGCGCCTTCGGTGCGGGTAGGGCTTTTGCCGGTTTGCCTGGCTTCGCTGGTGGAACCGGCGGAGCCAAAGGCGCAACCGTTGCCTTGCGAATTTCTATCGTTCCCTTTTCGCAGTTCACCACCACAGGAGGGCCATTCGTTCCGATCGATCCACTGGCGCTTGATTGCTTGTCGTTATTTTCGACTTTAATTTCCTCAAAGTCGCTTTCGATCTCTCCTTCGTGCGTCCGCGCCTCAATCTTGACCGGCCTATTCGGAGGAATCGAAATCTGCACATCACCCTTGCGATTATCGATCTGGATGTTACCCGGCTTGCGTAGTCCGACTTCGACCGTTCCATTTTGATCTTCCAAACGAAGATCGCCCGATAAGCCTTCGAGCGAAATATCCTTCGATCGTGTCGTCAGGCGCATTGGCCCAGTCAGCGAATCGGCGCGCAGGTCACCGGAGTCCAGATCGAGCCTGCCATCCAGGCTGGCGAACTCCATGTCTGTCCGCGAAGAATGGAAACTTACCGTCTTGCTGACGCGCACCAGCCGTGTGCTCTCTTGAAATTCGCCGTTCAAATGCACCGCGCCGTCGACATCTTCAAGGTCGACTTCGTTCGCGCGGCCTTGAATGGTGATGTCGCCCTTCACATGTTCAGCGCGTGCCGCGCTTTGTTCCAGACTGAGCACCACATTTCCAGTTTGATCGTTGAGATCGACTTCACCGGAATGATTCGTCGCCTCGACCGTCCCCTCCATGCCATTGATCGTCACAGCCCCGCGCCGGGAAACGATCACGAGACTGGTATTGCGCGGTACGTAGATATCCATGTCGGTGGTAATACCTTTGTCGCCGGCCGCATGAACGTTGGCGTCCAGCGTGACGACCTTGTCGGCGACGGTGATCTGCGGCTTGGTCTTTGCGTTGTAGGTGTCGGCCTCCGACTCCTTCTCCGCGCGCACTTTCTTGCGCACGGAAACCTTTATCGTCTTGCTGTCCGACGCATTGATTGTGATCGCGCCGCGGTCATCGTTTACGTGTAGGGTGCTGCCCACGGGAATTTCCTGGCTCAGTTCGTCGCTATAATCGAATGTGGACCCGCCAAAGATTTCGTCCAACCCTTCGTTATCGCCAATCTGAATATGTTCCCCCAGGCCCTTCCAGTTCACTCGCGACAGCTGGGACGCAAGTAGTCCGAAGATAATCAGAAACAGCACCAGGAAAATACCACCGGCGCCGATACCGCGCACAGGCTGCCCGTAACGTTTGCCTTGCTCGTATTCAATTAGCTTGATCACGCCCCAGAGAATGAGTAATGCCGGCCAGAAACGGCCGAACATCACCAACATGGAATAACGATCGAACACACCCATCGTTACCATCAGGAAGAGAATGCCCATCAGGATGAGCACGACCGGTCCGGCAATCGAACGATGCGTTGGACGCGGAGGCAGTGGCGGAGTCGGAGGAGTTGGAGTCATGATTGGACTAGCCACGGTTCACCTCACCGGTCGGTGGAACAGGTGGTACGGGAGGAACCGGCGGCACCGGAGGAATCGGGCCCGGTGGAGTTGACTCCGAAGGATATGCGCCCTGCCCGAGTGACGGAATATGTCCCTCCGAAGAGGCGTTCCCCTGCAGCAACTTAACGCCACCAATCACTAGTAGAATTACCGGCCAGGTACGGCTAAAGTCCGCCGCATGCAGGTTTTCCAGCAGGAACAAAGTGCCCACCGTCAAGAGCATCGCCGGACCCATGATGCGCCGAGTTCGGCAGCGCGCACATTGGCAGCCCGAACAGCCTCCGCTCAGTACGCCCCAGTTGCGCGCGAACAGCCAAGCACCGAGTACGATCAAAATCAATGGCCAAAAGCGATCCAGACCGTATTCCGACAGGCCCAGGGTATTCAGCAAGAAGAGAAAGCCCACGAGTATGAGCACAATCGCGCCCATGGGGACCTTGCTCGTCTCAATCTTTGCCCCGCCGCCAAAAGTTGCCCCCAAGCCGAACGGATCCGGTATTGGCTGCGCGGTTTGGATAGCCCTCGCCGAGCGCACTGAATCAATAATCTGGTAGACATAAAAAAAGGCAATGCCGAGTCCGCAGATAACCCCCAGCGCTGACGAGTGATCGTGATCGGAGGCATTGACCCCGGCGATGAGCAAAACAAAAATTGCCAGATGCGCTAATCCTTTGGCATATTGCCCGGTGTAGACCGCGCCCACGCCGAAGGGGAAGAACCCAGCCAGAATTCCAGCCACGGTCGGGTTCGGTCCACCGCTGCTTCCCGGAGGTGGAGGCACTTGCCCGTATGCTGCCGCAGAAGCCGTCCCAGGAACTCCCGTTCCCGAAGCGAACGTCCCAGGAACAAATCCTGCCGCACTGGAAGAAGCTCCCGTAGGAACACCTTCCATCTTCGCTCCCAGGCAATCCTCGCAATAGATCACGCCCCGTACGGGACGTGTACAGTTCGCGCACAGTGCCTTTCCGCAAGTGCGGCAATAGGCCACTGCCGACGCATCAGCATGATTGGCGCAGTTCATACGAACCTCCGATTTGTAGTCGCATTCATCTCCACCTTCAAGGCGGGTGAAGCATTTCCCACCCCAGTTCGCAGGGCAGCTAAAACCGGCTGGTTATATTCCCGGGAATAGTTACGGTCCTGTTTCTGATCTGGCGAATTATGCTCTGATTGCCCACTACCGTTGTTCTTACGATTCTGTTTCTGTTCCTCCGGCGCGGGCTGGTCGGGAGTGTTAGCCCGCTTCAGCTCGCGCAGCCTCGATTCGATCTCATACACAAACCGAATATTGTCGTAGTACTTCACAACTTTGATTTGCGCGTCGGTGTAGGCATGTCGCAACGCCGTTGGCCGCAGGTCGACCTTCGATACATCCGCCGGCTTCACGCCCGCCACGCTTAGTCCGAGCGAAAACGAGAAGAAGATCATCCCAAACGACATCACAAACCGTGGCTGCCGCACAAAGGCCGACATCGGAGCGAAGAAGGAATCCCACCACTCCCGTGCCCGTTCTCTAAACGGAGTCGTACGACCGCCCCGCGCCGCCGCCTCAGTCGCAGAGAAAGTCCGCGAGCTTACCACTCCAGTCGTAGCCGTCAGAATGTTGTGTACCAAATACGCCGGAGGTTCGACTTCATCCAGCGACCGCAGCCACTGCTGCCCCGCCTGCACCTCCGCGAACAATGGCCCGCAGATCTCGCAGACGCGCCGATGAGCCTCAAAGCTCTCCATCCGAGCCGGCGTCAACAGCCCTTCCAGAGCGTCGCTGACCAGCGCTTCGAACTCGGTGCATTCGATCCCGTGTTTTGTTTCACCTGGCATCAGATCACCTGTTTATATGTACGTTGTAGGAGGCGCGCAAGTTCCGCTCGTCCCCGGTTAATTCTCGACTTGACAGTCCCCTCCGGAACCCTCAGAGCCGTAGCAATTTCGCGATAGTCCATGTCCTGTAAATCCCTCAAAATCACCGCCTCCCGCAGCTCCGGAGACAGCTTTTGCAGCGCCAAATGCACCATTTCCCGCGTTTCCCGGCTCTGTACTGCTGCATCCGGAGCCATTCCCCGGTCCGCAATCTGCTCGCTAAGCGGCTGCGCGTCCTCGTGCTCCGAAGGTGCGGAATCCAGCGAATCCGTGATCCGGTCGCCCTTGCTTTTCCTGAAATGATCGACCAGCAGATTGCGGGTAATGGTGGTTACCCAAGTCATGAACGCGCCCTTACCCGAATCATAGGTATTCAATGTCCGGTACATCTTGATAAAGACCTCTTGGGTGAGGTCCTGCGCATTCTCGGAATCCCCCGCAAACCGGTAGCAGACGTTATATATCCGCCGGTGATAGCGCTGCACAATCTCCTCCCAAGCCGCGGCATCGCCACCAACGCAGCGACGGACCAGCAATCCGACAACCTGGGTCTCATCCAAAACCAGACTCCCTGAACCACGTTTAATCTATGCTGTCATCCAAAAATCAAGTTGTCATCAAACCGATTTGTCATCCTGAGCGAAGCGAAGGACCTCATGCTCCCCAAATCTCGTCCCAAGCCAAAGCCCCGGCAGCGCCGTAAAAGCAGCCGTCAACTCCCTGACAGCACAACAGAAGTACGTTTCTGTAGGGCAGGAAGTTCCCTTGAATCATGAAGCTAGCGATTGTAGCAGCAGATAATGATAGAAGAACGGGCAGATGTCCCACGGACGGCTCGGCGCCGCCGTTCCAGCAGCGTCCCTTTTCGGCGAGAGCATAACTGTCAGCAAGAGTACGGCTTCACAGCTTGGGAAAGAAGAAGAAGAAAAAATCCGGAGCACGCCTGCAGGACGTGCCCCGGAGCTAGTTACTCGTTCGTAATGTATGCTAGGAAAAATGGTGCTTGGTCGCTGTCCTCGTTCGTGGGGAGAGCCCCCTTCGCCCCGATTCGAGTTTGGTCGCCATACAGGCTCCACCCGCTCAAGGCACCCTGAGAAGCAGTCTGCCCGACTCCACTAATTTTTTCGTTATTGGTGTCGAGTGTGAAATAGACCGCGAAGTAGTAATCATAAAGCGGCGAGAGCGCCGATTTGATGGTATCCAGCTTCACGATACAGGGATTGGTGACAGATACCGGCTGCACTGGGCAAACCGTCTTGCTGGTCAGAACAATGCTAGGGGTTTGAGTTCCGCCCAACTCAACTTTGGTGACTTTGATCACCGTGCTGCCGTTCCGCGGAACTTCATAGAGCACCATATTGCCGATATCCGCTTCCGATCCCCCGGTAAATCCAAGAGAAAGGACGGTTGTAGTGGAGGGCGCTCCCATCAGCGCCGCCCCCGGAATCAGGACCAACTCCGAAAGGCCATCCCAGGACTGGCCGCCGCTGCTCGTAATAATCCCTTGCCCTTCCGTCAAGTTAGCCAGAACAGTGACTGCTGGAGCCGGTTCCTGCGCAAAAACGCTCGCCGTCAGAACCGTCATCGTCAGAACGAATGTTGCAAGTTTATAAAATGTTTTCATCGCGAATCTCCCTATTCGAAATCGAATTTAATTTTTGGTTATCTGTACGTGAATCGCCCGCGATCCGATCGAGCCAGGCTCTTACAGCCGGATCCCTAGTCGGTCATGACGTACATGAGCATGTAGGGTTGGCTATTAAAGTTCAGACTGCTCGGAATCGCTCCACCGACGGCAAGTCCGGTTTCGTTGCCAGTGATATACGATCCCCTCAGGCTCGTTTGTGCCCAACTGGGAGAGGTGAGGCCGAGGGTGCCATTGTTTGAGTCGCTGGCCGTGAAATACACCACTAGGTAATAGTCGTTGAGCGCCGAGAGCGTAATTGTCGTTGGATCGAGCCGCACAATGCACGGATTAAAGGTAGAAATTTCCGCCACGGGACAAACCGTTGTGCTCGCCAGATCGATCGAGGGATTGGTAACGCCGCCAAGTTTGACTGGTGTGACGGCAGTGATCGTGCTGCTGCCTCGCGCAGTCGTATACAGAGTCATACCGCTGATGTCTGCCTCTGTGCCAGCTGTGAATCCGAGGTAGAAAACAGTGGTCGTGCTGGTAACCGGAATCAGCCCCGCACCGGGGATCTGCTCCACCACGGAATAGCCGCTCCAACCTACGTTGGATCCGACCGGTCCAACTATGCCGCGTTCCAGGTTCTCGGGCTTGGTAGCGGAAAAACCGCACACCGAGACGATCAACACCATCAGAGTTAGCGCTGCGAATTTGAAAATAGTCTTCATTGAAATCTCCATATTTAAAATTTGTTTTCAGCGTTCAAGCACGCGTATCGGTTATTCGGACTGGTTGTTCGCATCGTCCAACCGCCCACTAGTTATTCATGACGTACATCAGGAACGACGATCCGCGATTCGAAGTGCCAGGAATAGATTCACCAACCGTAAGATGGGTGTAGTCCGTCCCCCCGTAGTAAGCGCTCGATATACTCGACTGGTTCTGGTTGGGTGAAGCCCCGGAAATGCCCGAATTGTTTGTGTCGTTCGTGTAAAACACCGTAAAGTAGTAATCGTTCGCCGGCGAAAGTGTGATCGTCGTAGGATCGAAACGCACAATGCAAGGAGTGGTTTGGGAAGGCGCCACCGGGCACACGCCCGTGTTGCTCAGCATGATGCTTGGATTAGAGACGCCGCCCAGCTTCACCGGTGTAACGGCCGTGACTGTCAAGTTGCCTCGCGCCGTCGTGTAAAGCACCATATTGCTGATGTCCGCCTCGGTTCCACCCGTGAATCCAAAGTAGAAGACGGTAGTTGTACTGGTGATCGGGAACAGCCCCGAACCAGGAATCAGATTAAATACGGAATAGTTGGCCCATGAGGAATTATTCCCAGCTGGTCCAATTACCCCGCGTATCAAATTCTGGGTCACGGTAGTCGACGGTTTAGTCTTGGTTGATGTCGTCTGCGAAACGCCATACGCCGACACCGCAAACATCGCGAGAGTCAGCGCGGCGAACTTGTAAACAGTTTTCATAAGAATCTCCTCAATTGATTTTGCAAAACTTTGATTTGTGAACTGACGATTTGTGAACTGACAATCTGTAAAGCTGATTTGCACACGCGTGCAAACGCACCGAAGGTCTCCAGAATTTTCTGGAGTCAGTGCCGCCGTCTCCTGTATTTACCGATAGGGTTCGTTCGTGTTCCCGACTTCCACTGGTTCGGACGATTTAAAGTCTGGGGGACGTCCGTAAATAAAGCAGAATCGAGGTCCGCGTGCCGATGGCAGGGGAGGATGCCACTTTGATCAGTTGATCCTTAATTAGCGACCAGCAATTAATAATCACCGATCATCAATCAACGATCGCGCTGTCAGCGCCGGACAAGAGGCCGAATCACAATTCAACTTCGCATGAAAGTATTTCGGGGTTCGACCGTCGCAGCATCTTACCACTGATTACTAAAGTCACTCTCAAAAAATAATCACAACTTTTCCACGCCGCGATGCCCAATTAAGTCGCAAGAAATTGCAACATCCCTGTACCTTAGCGACCCGAAGTGTAACAGACCTTTCTTATCATAACCGTCTGTGACGCCGGAAGCAGAAGTCCCGTCTTAGTTTTTGTCGGATGACTTAGGCTTGCCCCGCCTACTTCTGCAATCTGGCCTCTAACCTCTGACCTCGCTTTCATCACAAACACCTGTGACAAGGATCACAGACCCACAACCCGCAATCCGGCAGAATCAAGAAAGCCGCTGAACCATAGATTTCAGCAGCCTGAAATGAAGCAGTCGAGCTAAGTCATTAGTTTTGAATACTTTGGAGTCGTCCTTTAGGCTCTATATTTTAGCAGGAATAGGGGGGAGGGGGGAGGGGGGGAGGGGGGTGCAAAGTCAAAAAAGAACAGAAATCACCCTCAAGTCACCAGCAAACCAGAAGCAAGCCACACCCAAGCCCTCAAGGTATTTCCTGAGACCAAAGACCTGAGACCTGAAAACCCAGTCTGCTAATCTTTCATCCATGTCAGACCACAAACCCACTGAACACGCGACCAAAGATCGCAAAGAACCCACTTACCTTTTCTCAGACAAACAAGTCGCTGAAAAAAGTGGACTCGCCCGACACTTTCTCGACACCCGTGCTCGTCAAAATGAAAACGTCGACAAAGCAGACAACCTCCTCGTCAAGCGCCTCTACAATTTGGATCACAATGCCTATCTCGAAGGTGCTCTGCCCGCAAAATACAAAGAGTTGATGGGATTGGTCGCCTCCGCGTGTTTGCGCTGCGACGACTGCATCAACTACCACGTGATTCAGTCCTATCGTTTAGGAGTAACTCGAGCCGAGCAGGAAGAAGCAATCAACATAGCGCTAGTAGTAGGTGGAAGCATAGTGATTCCGCACATGCGGAGAGCCTATGAGTTGCTGGCGGAACTCTACAGTTGAGTCGCAGTGGTCAATGCATTATGCACAGCGTAATAGAACTAGAACGCGTCAATCCCCGTCACACTCGCGCCAATAATCAGCGTGTGAATATCATGCGTTCCCTCATAGGTCTTCACGCTTTCGAGATTCATCAGATGACGCATAATGGGATAATCGTCAGCCACACCGTTCGCTCCGAGAATATCTCGCGACATCCGCGCACATTCGAGCGCCATCCAGACGTTATTTCTTTTCGCCATAGAGATATGCTGATGCTGAACTTTTCCAGCGTCTTTCAAACGGCCGACTTGCAGCACCAGTAGCTGCGCCTTGGTGATCTCATTGATCATCCAGGTAAGTTTTTCCTGTACCAACTGATGCGATGCGATCGGCTGATCGCGGAATTGTTTTCGCAGCAGCGAATATTGCAACGCACAGTCATAACAAGCCATTGCCGCGCCGATCGCGCCCCATGAGATTCCATAGCGAGCTTGATTCAAGCACATCAGCGGAGACTTCAATCCACCAGAACCTGGCAAGAGATTCGACTCAGGAATATGCACATCCTGCAGCGACAAGCCCGAAGTCACCGAAGCGCGCAACGACCACTTCCCATGAATGTCATCGGCCTTAAATCCAGGACGATCAGTCTCCACCAGGAATCCGCGTATCGTTTCCCTTTCACTGTCTCCCTCATCTTCAACTTTCGCCCAGATCACAGCGACATCAGCGATTGAACCAGAAGTAATCCACATCTTCTCGCCATTCAGCACATACTCTTTACGGACTTTGCGAGCGCGCGTTCTCATGCCTCCAGGATTCGATCCGAAATCTGGTTCAGTCAACCCAAAGCAGCCAAGCTTTTCCCCCTTCTGCATCGCAGGCAGCCAAGTGTTCTTCTGCTCGTCGCTGCCGAACGCATAAATTGGATACATCACCAGCGCCGATTGCACGCTGACAAACGAACGGACGCCGGAATCTCCGCGTTCCAGTTCCTGCGTGACCAGTCCGTATTCGACGTTCGACATGCCAGCGCAACCGTATCCGTTCAATGACGCGCCGAAGAACCCAAGATCAGCCATCGGCTTCACCAGTTCGCGCGGAAAACGACCTGCGCGATTGCACTCCTCAATGATCGGTACAAGGTTGGCTTCGATGAACTTGCGCGCCGTATCGCGCACCAGACGTTCGTCGTCATTGAGCAACGTGTCGAATCCGATAAAGTCCACACCGCGGAATTTGATAGCTGGCATTTTAAGTCTCACCCCACTGAGTCAGCAGACAGAATTAGCAGACAATGAACAGGAAACTAATCAACTTAGCAGAGCCGCAGGAAGTCAGCAATGCGAGCATGCGGTCAAGAAAGGCCAGGAAGGAATTCGCGAGTCCTATCCATCTGGGTCAGATAGAATTGTCACCGACCTCATTCCCTAACGTAATGATGACCAAGCTCTTTAGCCTCGCCCTTGTCTCCACTCTTTTGATAGTGCTGCTCATCGCGCTACTCGCGGCAAACTGTCCCACCAGCAATCCTCAAGAAGCGGCGCGTCTCAACAACATCGGTGTCGCGTACATGAACCAGCAGCTCTTCGAGAAGGCGTTGAAGGCGTTCGAGTCAGCCGCTGCCAATGACCCAGCGTTAGAAGTAACGGCGGTCAATCGCGGAGTTGCGCTCCTCAACTTGCAGCGTGTCGACGAAGCAAAGGCGCTGCTGGAAAAGGCCACCAAGGACAATCCTAAAGATGCGCACGCCTGGTACAACGTCGGCCTCTATTACAAGAATTCCGCCGATGCCGGTGCCGCCATCGATGCGTTCCGTCACGTTACCGAAATTGATCCGAACGACGCCGACACTTGGTATTTCCTCGGATCGACCTATGCGCAACTCAAGCAATATCCAGAAGCGATCGATGCCTTCGAGCATGCGTTAAAGCTAGACCCGCATCACGCCTCCGCCCAATTCGGACTGGCTCGCGCCTACCAGCAATCCGGACAAGCCGATCCAGCGCATGAGGCGATGAAGAAGTTCCAGTACATCACACAGAACAAGTTAGGCTCACCCATTAGCTTGGCGTATGGCGAGCAGGGAAAATATTCGCGCGCGGAAGAATCGCCGTTGGCGCCGCGGAAAGTTCCGTCGCAAATTGACGTGAAGTTTGTGGATGTGACGGCGGAAGCGGGACTGCCCATCAAGGGAAATTCCGCCGCTTGTTTTATCGATTATGACAATGACGGCAGAATAGATCTGTTCCTCGGAGGTGGAGGAGCGCTCGGTGGATCGGCCCTTTTCCGCAACCTCGGAGATGGCAAGTTTGAGGATGTGACCGCCAAAGCAGGCCTCGATCCGAAGTCCCACGCGATTATGTGCACTTCCGGCGATTATGACAACGATGGATTCGCCGATCTTGTTGCGAGCGATGGAAAAGGCGTCTTGCTGTTGCATAACGAGCGGAACGGAACGTTCAAAGATGTTACCGACGTAGCGGGCCTCGCGCGTCAAGGCTTCGCATTCGGTCTTGCGTTTGTGGACTATGACCATGACGGCGATCTCGATCTCTTCGTCGGGGGAAACACTGCTCTCTTGCGCAACAACGGTAATGGCACGTTCACTGCGGTCACCCTGGAAACAGGATTTGCGAGAGAGGGTGTAATCAAGTGCAGCGGCAACGCGCTTGGCTCAGACATCAACAACGACCGTGCAGTCGATCTGGTTGTGACATGTCCCGCCGATACGCCTTCGATTTACCTTAACCCGCGTGAGGGGAAGTTCCTGGGGATGTCTTGGGGCTTAAATATTCCTAAATTTGTTCAGGGCGTCACGGCACTCGACTATGACCATGACGGATGGATGGATTTGGCATTTACAAGCACGAGCGCACCCACCCTTACACTCTGGCACAACAGCCGCGGCAAATCCTTTGAACAAGTGAAACTTCCCGAAACTGGGTGGCTCCGCGCCTACGGCGTCGCCGCCATCGACTACGACAACGACGGCTGGGTCGATCTAGTCGCCGTCGGTGAAACAAAAGACGGCAAGGGCGAAGTTCGCCTCTTCCGTAATCTCGGTCCCGACGGATGGAAAGATGTTACGGTCGAAACCGGACTCGACAAAATTCAGCTCAAAGAGCCGCGCGCGATCATTACCGGCGACTACGACAATGACGGAGCCACCGATCTCCTAATCACGCAAAACCACGGTCCTGCCGTGTTGCTTCGAAATGAAGGTGGAAACAAGAACAACTCGCTCCGTCTCGCGCTCAAAGGGCTGAACGACAACAAGAGCGGCATCGGTACAAAAGTCGAAGTCTTCTCGGATGGAATCCGGCAGAAGTTTGAAGTCTATGGATCCTCTGGCTACCTCGGGCAGAATTCTCCCTACCTGACGATCGGCATTGGGCGATCGAAGGAAGCCGAGGTAGTCAGAATGTTATGGCCGACCGGAGTTCTCCAGGATGAAATTGAAGTCGCCGCTAATAAGCCACAGAACATAACTGAACTCGATCGCCGAGGCAGTTCCTGTCCTACGCTTTTTGCGTGGGATGGTCATGAATACCAGCTAGTCGGCGACATGCTCGGCGCAGGAGTAGTTGGACACTGGATCGCGGCCAACGGAAATAAAATCGAACGCGACATTGCCCGCCCTACCGAATCCATCAAGATTGATCGTAGTTCCTTGCGCGAAAAAGATGGCAAGCTGAGCCTCCGCTTTATGGAGCCGCTCGAAGAATCGGTTTATCTCGATCAGGTGAAATTACTCGCTGTCGATCATCCCGCTGATCTTGATGTCTACCCCAACGAATATTTCGCAAGCAATCCGCCGTTCCCGCCGTTCAAGGTCGTGTTCAGTGATAAGAACGATGCGCGTCCACCCACCGGAGCCTGGGATGAACATGGACATGACGTGCTTCCAGACTTGCTCGCACATCGCTACTTCGGCGACTTCAAAGTGGTCTCATTTATGGGATTCACCGAGCCCCACAGTCTGGAGCTTGATCTTGGCGAATCGTACCAAGGTGGTCCGCTGTGGCTGCTCATGAATGGCGAGATCCAATATTACTCGGCGACTAGCATGTATGCCGCTGATCAAGCGGGGCTCCGCCCGCTTGCGCCGTATGTGGAAGCGCTAGTCTCGACTGGCAGCTCGACCAAAACAAATTCGGCCAAGAATGGCACAAGAGCAAGATGGGCCTGCGTAATCGATGACATGGGATTTCCCGCCGGCGGGCCACGCACCATGACCGCAGACCTCACCGGAAAACTTCCGTTGGGTACGCGCCGTATCCGTATCACCACGAATCTCCAGATCTACTGGGACAGCATCCTCATCAGCAGGACGACTCAAAATCACAATGCCCGTCTGACACCTGTTCCGCTCACGCGCGCCGACCTCGATTTTCACGGATTCCCGCTGAAGATCGAAGATCAGCCGCCCGGCAACGTGAAATACATTTACGAAAAGGTCAGCGCCACCGGCCCCTACACACGTCCCGCAGGCGCGTACACGCGCTATGGAGATGTACGCGCGCTACTGGACTCGATCGACGATAAGTTCGTCGTCTTCGGGTCGGGCGATGAAGTTGCGCTCGATTTCGATCCCACGAAGCTACCTGCATTGCCGCAAGATTGGGTGCGCGATTATTTCTTCGTCGCCAACGGATACGAAAAAGATATGGACTTCTACGCCTACCGCGGCGATACGGTCGATCCTCTCCCCTTCCGACACATGGAAACGTATCCCTATCCGGGAAAGTCATTCCCAGCCGATGCTGAGCACATAAACTATTTGCTTGAGTACAACACCAGGTTCATGTCGGGGAAGGAAGCGAGCGGATATTCATTCCAATATACGAAGTGAAACATCGCTTACAATCACAGTGCATGCGGGTTGGCCTGTTCATAATTCTGTTGATTGCCTTTAGTGGCTTCATTTTTGCCCAAAGCGCGGCTCAAGTTTCGGTAAACCCCGCTGGCAAGAATTCTTCTATCCATACCGAGAAGAAATCACCGGAGCCCAAATCCACAGCCCCTGTTCCCATCTTTCGCGACATCAGTTCTCAGGCCGGTCTGACTGCTTCCCACATTTCATCTGCCGAAAAACACTATGTCATCGAATCGATGAGCGGTGGTATCGGTTTGTTCGACTGCGATAATGACGGCAAGCTCGATATCGTGATGGTGAACGGGTCGACCGTCGACCGCTACAAGCAGGGCGGCGATCTTCTGGTCACGCTCTGGCATCAGGATGCCGACCTCAAGTTCACTGACATCACTGAGAAGGCTGGGCTCACGCGCAAAGGTTGGGGAATGGGTGTCGCGGTCGCTGACTTCGACAATGATGGCAATCTTGATCTCTTTGTGACGGGATACGGCGGCAATGCCCTCTACCGCAATAACGGCAATTGCACCTTCGAAGATGTAACCGACAAAGCTGGAGTGCGCGGAGGCGGCTTCTCCACAGGCGCGGCATGGGCCGACTATGACCGTGACGGCAACGTCGATTTATTCGTTTCGCGCTATGTGCACGTAGACATGAACGATCTTCCCGTTTTTGGTTCGACCAAGTTCTGCCAGTTCAAAGGTGCACCAGTACAATGCGGACCGTGGGGCATGGAGGGCGAGACAGATTTGCTCTATCACAACCGCGGCGACGGCACATTTGAAGAGGTATCGAAGAAAGCAGGAGTTAACGATCCAGAAAAATATTACGGACTAGGCGTGACCTGGGGCGACTATGACAATGATGGTTGGCCCGATCTGTTCGTTGCCGATGATGCCACTCCCAATCATCTCTATCACAACAATCACGACGGCACGTTCACAGACGACGCGATGGTTGGTGGTATCGCGATGAACAGTGAAGGTCAGGCGCTCGGCTCCATGGGTGTGACTTGGGGTGATTACGATCACAGCGGATACCTCTCCATGTTCATCACAGAGTTTGCCGATCAACCCAACACGCTTTATCACAACCTTGGACCGCGCGGATTCGAAGATGTTGCCATGCAGTCGCATCTCGGCCAGCCCAGCCTGCCACTGGTTGGCTGGGGCACAACATTCTTCGACATGGACAATGATGGCTGGCCGGATTTGTTCGTGGCCAACGGGCATGTCTATCCGCAAATGGACACGGTGAAGGGAAGCGCTGCCTATGCGGAGCCGATGTTGCTACATCGTAATTTGCGCAACGGAACATTCGAAGAAGTTTCAAAAGCAGCGGGGATTGCCGATATGCCGCTGAAATCTAGGCGGGGTGCCGCTTTTGGGGACATTGCCAATAATGGCAATATCGATATCGTGGTGCTCAACGTTGGGGAATCCCCGTCCCTGCTGCTCAACACAATTAAAAGCCCAAACCATCGTGTGCTCTTCCATCTGGTTGGAACAAAAAGCAACCGCGCTGCGATTGGTGCGCGAGTCACCGTTCAGGCGGGAGGAATGACGCAGTTCGACGAGGTGCACGGCGGCAGCAGTTATCTTTCGCAGAATGATCTGCGGCTTCATTTCGGCTTGGGACCAGCAACAAAAATCGATTCGATTGAAGTGCGATGGCCGACTGGTAAGACGGACCGCTTCAAAAACATGGCCGCCGACAAGATATATACGATCGTAGAAGAACAGGGCATCAAAAATTCCGCTCCATTCAATGATCTCTCAGCTCTGTTGCCCTAGTTAAGATCCGTCATTAGAGAGTTTCAGTTTGAACTCTAGTTCGATCCATAATTTGTAGGCAATGCCTTGGCTAGCTCTTTCCACCCCACCAACACGAATCCTTGTTCTTTCAGAAACTGCCGGAACTCCGGACTCTTGACCATGTCCAGGTCATGTTGCCGCCACGCGGCGCCCCAATCAGGATGATCGTAGGTCGCGCCCCGCATCTCTTCGCCGTCATTGGCCAGATGCACAATGACCTGATAAACGCCAGGACCAAGAGGTTCGAGTTGCTTTCGATACCACGAGGCCCAGTCCTGAACATCGATTCCGGGATTGATTTCGATAACCTTCTCAACCAATACTTCTTCTGCAGGGGGTGAAACTCCCTCTGGAGCATGAGTTCCCGAGCGAGCCTCCAAGATTGGCAGATTATAGGAGTGGCCCATCTTCTGATAGAGCCTGTACAGATCGGTCGAGCCGAACAGTGCCCCCATGTGGGTGTCCAAGTGCGTTAGGTGAATGCCCGCTGATCTCGCGCGATCAATTTGCGAGCGCAATTCGATTTCAACCTCAGATAGTTGCGCGTTTTGGGTAACCGCAGGCGTCTCGAGTGGAAGATAGCCATCTGGGTCGAGCAACGAGGGCACTTTGTCTTTCGAACTCACTGGACCCCAGCGAAAAGTTGTCCATTCGCTATTGAGGGCTTGGTGAATCCCAACGTCGGCATCAGGGTGCTCTTTTGCCCACTTCACAACCTCAGGAAACCAAGGGCAGGGAACGAGGATGCTGGCCGAGGTAACCCATCCCTTTTCGAGGGCTTCAAATATGGCCCGGTTGACAGAGTGGTTCATGCCGAGGTCGTCAGCGTGAATCACCAGCAGGCGCGCCGAGGCCGCATAGCCGAGCCGTTCCTGGACAGTCTTTTCAGAGGGCTTTTTTTGTTCAGTCTCTTTCCCGATATCTTGCGCAACGCTCGGCAGCAAGCTGACTAATAAAAAGAAAAGTAGAAAACGCATTCTGTGGTTCATAAGTTGGCCTGGCGCTCCATTAAGTTGCCGGATTTCGTGATTTGCCAACAGTCGGCAAGAATCGTTTTAATGCTGATCTTTTTTCATTGACAGAATATCCCTTCCGTATAGAATTCGAGAGGAATTTTGTGGAACTATGGCAGGCCGCTCTATCCGCGATCTGCGTGCGAGTGAACCTTCCCCCGGACCCCGTTATCTCCGCAGGATAATGGGGTTTTGTTTTTAAGGACGCGAATGAGTTCGACTGCTAACCCGACCACTAATGCCCCTCGTCTGAGACGCTCGCTCACGCTTTGGGATCTGATTCTGTACGGCGTTATCGTGATTCAGCCGGTTGCGCCGATGTCAGTGTTCGGCGTTCTAAGCGACCGCGGACATGGGCATGTCGTCACAACCATCCTGATTGCGATGGTGGCGATGTTATTCACGGCCATCAGCTATGGCCGTATGGCGCGCGCCTATCCAAGTGCAGGCTCTGCGTTCACTTACGTAGGACAGGAAATTAATCCTGCTCTCGGTTATGTCACCGGTTGGAGCATGGTGATGGATTACATGCTCAATCCGATCATCTGCACGATCTGGTGCAGTCAGCAGGCGCACGTATTTGCTCCCGGCGTGCCGTATTGGGCATGGGCTATCTTCTTTGCGCTGGTGTTCACTCTTCTGAACGTTCAGGGAGTTAAAACTTCTGCTCACGTAAACTCGGCGCTCGCGGCGGGGATGGGCGTGGTGATCGCGATTTTCTTTGTCGTTGCGGCACGCTATATTTTCGGACATCCGCACGACAGCGCAGGTTTTTATACCCATCCATTTTATGATCCCAGCATGTGGAACACGAAGGCGGTGCTTGGCGGCACGTCGATAGCGGTACTCACTTACATCGGATTCGACGGTATCTCCACGCTCTCAGAAGAAGCAGAAAATCCGCGCCGTAATATTCTGCTGGCCACAGTGCTGACTTGCCTCGTTATCGGTATTCTGTCTGCTTTTGAAGTTTATGCCGCGCAGTTGATCTGGTCGGCCTCGCAGCCTTTTCCAGATGTCGACACGGCCTTCGTCCACGTCGCCGGCCGCGCCTGGAAGCCGATGTTCGGCATTATCGGATTTACGTTGCTGGTTGCCAACTTTGGATCGGGCATGGGAGCACAGATCGGTGCCGCGCGGCTTCTATACGGCATGGGACGAAGTAACGCGCTCCCGAAATCCTTTTTCGGAGTTGTAGACGCGAAGCATCGAGTGCCACGGAATAATGTTTTATTCGTGGGTGCGATCGCGCTGATCGGCGCGTTCGTGATGAGCTATGGCCTTGGCGCCGAGATGCTAAATTTTGGTGCCCTCATCGCGTTTATGGGCGTGAACGCCGCTGCTTTTATGCGCTACGTTGTGCGCGATAAAAAGTGGACACCGTTGTTCGTCCTGCCACCCGTCCTCGGGTTTTTGATTTGTTTCCTACTCTGGTTGAGCCTCAGTCGCAAGGCGGTTGTCGCAGGCGCCATCTGGATGGCCGTTGGAATCGCCTTCGGTGCCTGGAAGACACGAGGCTTCCGTGGAGATCTCGTGAACTTTGATTTGCCCGCGGAAGAGTAAAACTATTCCACGTTCCAACCGCTGACCTCGACATTAGGTTTCGCAGTGCCCAAGTCGCTTGCATGATAGGTAGCCATAATTTCACGCTTCTCGCCAGGTAGAAGCGAGACGTAATTGTCCTGCCAGACAACCGGCAAAACCTCATCTCCACCCTTGCCTTTTTCGAGTTTTAGCCGCACGAAAAATGCGAGGGCCCTACTAGGATTTTCGATAGCCACGTGCGTCACAGCATCTTCACCCTGCGCCTCGCTGCGGCTCGATATCCTCAGCTTTACTTTAGGCAACTCCTTGAGTGATGTGTAATCCGCATATGACGCGGTCGGAGTTGTATACCAATTCGATTTTGACCAATCGAGTGTTTCCGGTTTCGTCGAAAGCCAGTAGAAGTTTGATCCAACCAGCTTACCGCTCGCATCGGTGACGCGAAGATCAAGGAAGTATGCAGGGGACAGTCCCTCGATCTGCGGGATCTCAAAGACCTTCGCTGTGCTATCGGCCGGCGCATCGAGTGACCTATCTTTCGAAAACTTCTGCGTTCCGTCCAGATCGAATACGTGAGCCGATAGTTTCAGCCCTTTGGCATCCGCATATTGGCTGCTCACCAACCACACGGAATGATCGTCATATCCATAAACGGGATCGAACGGTTGCAGCGCTTTCTTAGCGCCGAAGTATCCGCCGCCTGGCCGCAAATAATAATCGTATAAATGCCAGATCATCGACGGCCAAGCATTGTTCAACATCCATTGGATGACGCCAGTTGAAGCGTACTTATTGCGACTGTAGGCTTCATACATAGCGCGCACACCTTCGTAAGTCATGAGCTGCGATTTGTAGGCGAAGTCTTCCGCGCTGGTGGCTTTTCCATAACGCGCGTTCAAGGCATCGGTGAAGACATGCAAGTTCTTAAAAGCACCGCCGCCCGCGTGGAAATTCCAGTACTCATCCAAAGATCCTTTCTCTGTCCAAACATGATCTTTCGGAACCATGCGCTCCACGCTCTCAATCGGCGGAACTGCCGGTCCCATGCTGGTTTCGGAGTTGAAGCCATAAGCGCCGCCACAACCACCTGCGTTGCAGTGCTGCTCGTCCGCGGAACGATGCGGGTCCGTCTCCCAGTAGGAAGGCGCAACGTATTCATAAGGTCCACTCATTTTTACGCCGCTTCCATCCGTTATCGTGGTCCGCTTCGCGGTGGCTGACGACACGATCGGATTCGGCCATCGCAAGTCGGATTCAATTTTCAGATACATTTCTTCGACGTCCGGCGGAGGAGGATTGTCGCTGCCATTCAGCCACATCACCATACTGGGATGTCTCCTCAAACGATACATTTGGTCGCGCAATGAGGCCTTGGCAATCTCGAAGTCCTCGTCTTTCCAGCTTCCCCAGTGCTCCCAGAAATCGCAACAGCACCAGCCGGCCATCACCAGAATGCCCTCACGGTCGGCCGTCTCAAAAAATTCTTCGGTCTCGAGCTTGCCCTCCAACCGAACCGTGTTCAGTCCCATGTCGCGCACATAGCGAAATTCATCGGCGAGTCGCTCCGAAGGCTCGCGCATCATCATGTCGGGAGTCCAGCCACCACCGCGAATCAAGATATTCTTTCCATTGATCTTGAAGAGACGCTTTTGCCGGTCGGGTGCCTGCTCGGTGACTGCAGATGTGATTTCGCGAATGCCGAACTTTGTGTGGGACGAATCAGAAAGCGCTCCATCGACGTCGAACGAAAGAGTCAAATCGTACAAGTTCGGCGTTCCCATTTGCGCAGGCCACCAGAGCCGCGGGTTGCTCAGGTTGAGTTGCGGATACTGCGCGGGCGAGAAGACTACATCTTTCGACTGGCCCGATGCTAATTCCACGGGTTGTGCGAACTCGATGTTTTCGATTTTGCCCTTCAATGTTCCACTGACGGGCTGAGCGCTGGCGTTTTTCAATTGCGCCGTGACGGTCAAGTGGGCGGCATCGTTTGCGGGTGAGTCTACTTTCGAGAGCACTGCCGGATGCCGAAGGGCGACCGGTCCGCTCGTCGTTAAATACACTTCCCGCCACAACCCCATGTTCCTGTCGGGAGGCGCGGGATTCCAGTCGACAAAAGTAATCGCCAAACTGCTCTCGGTCGGCGCCCAAACCTGAACGGCGAGGACGTTTTCGCCTGATTTGACCGCAGAAGTAACATTGAATTCATAGGTCCGCCATGCACCCGCGACTTCGTTTGAATTGGCGATTTGTTTTCCGTTGAGAAAAATGTTGGCGCGATAGTTAATGCCACGGAAGTTCAACCACACAGTTTTTCCAGCGAAGTTCTTGGGTAGTGTGAATTCCTTGCGATACCACCATGAAACCGCGTACGGGCTATCCGGTGGCATCGCGATATTCGAAAAATTGAAGCCAATCGGATAACTGACTCCCGGATACTGTCGTAGGTTCATCCCATAAAAAGGATCCGGGAGTAGGCCGCCCTTTACTTGTGCCGCCACGACAGTCGTCGGGACGTCAGCCTTGATCCAGTCACTGGCCTTAAATGAGCCACCGGAAATATCTTCGCCTGTTCCCGTTACTTTCGCCGAAGACTGCAGCGCCCACCCATCGCGCAAAGGTACTGTCGCGGATGAAGTCGGCTGTAGTCCAGGCTGGGCGACCGCGATGGCAATCCAAAAGAACGGAAGTAGGAGGCGAAATATCTTCATGGAGAACGTCCCTGGTGCTAACTGAGATGAAAAAATCGAAAGCTGGCGGCTCATCCTGACGGAGCTGCCCTATGTTCATAGCACTTTTATTAATTCGTTTCAATGGCGCATTTCTGTAAATTACCCACTGAGCTTTGATATCCGGCGGGAGCTAAGTCTTGTTTCGCCAAAGCTGTATCCGCATCGCTAGTTTATAATTGACAATTCTCGCTTCCAGCGTGGAATCATCTGACCTAACAATCTGTGGAGTTATCTGAATTATGATCCGAACTCTTCAAAATGCCGGACCAACCCTGAAAATTGTCCTTGGGGCACTACTCGTCATCATCTGCGCTTCAATGGCGATCACATTGATCCCAGGTTTCGGATCCAACGTCGGTATCGGTGGGCCTCCGGCTGGTGTTCTGGCCACGATTGGCGATCAAACTGTAACTGTTCCCGAGGTGCAGCGCGAGGCTAGGGCCATGATCCGGCAGCAGTTTCCACGTGGCGGACCGCAGGCCAGCATGCTGCTGCCCTATTTTGCCAGTCAGGCTGCCGAGCAACTCATCAGTGAAAAGGCTCTGGTGGCGGAGGCACACAACCTGGGTTTGCGCGTCAGCGACGACGAACTCCGCGATGAGCTCCAACACGGGCAACTCGGTTCCATGCTCTTTCCCGATGGAAAGTTCATCGGGCAGGAACAGTATGAAGACTTCGTTCAGCGGAATGACATGACCGTTCCTCAGTTTGAAGCGCTGGAAAAGGACTTTATTCTCGTCCGCAAATTGCGTGCGTTGGTCTCGACCAGTGCCTTCGTGGGAAACCCTGAAGTACGAGACGAATTCAACCGGCGCAATACCAAAGTGAAATTTGAATATGCCGTGATCACGCAGGCTGACATTCTTAAAGGATTACACCCGACCGACGCGGAGCTCAAGGCGTATTACGACAGCCACAAGGCGCAGTACAACAACTCCATCCCCGAGAGGCGGCAGATCAGGTACGTTGTTGTTGACACCGCCAAAATTACGGCAGGTATAACGGTCAGCGATCAAGACCTGCAGGCTTACTACGACCAGCATCGCGACGAGTTCCGTGTGCCAGAGCAGGTAAAGGTAAGCCACATCCTGATTAAAACTCCGTTGCCTTCGCCTGGTGCGAAGGAAGATGAGAAAGCTGTCGCCGATGCGCGCGCAAAAGCGGAAGATGTATTGAAACAGGTCAAGGCGGGCGGAAACTTCTCCGAGCTCGCGGGAAAATATTCTGACGATCCCGGCAGCGCTAAAAATGGAGGCGAACTCGGCTGGATCGGACGCGGACGGACCGTCCCTGAATTTGAGAAGGCGGCCTTTTCACTTGGCAAAGGACAGACCAGCGACCTCGTGAAGAGCAGTTATGGTTTTCATATTATCCACGTCGAAGACAAACAGGACGCTCATCTCAAGACGCTTACTGACGTAAAGAGCGAGATTGAAGAGAAAGTGAAGCAGGAGAAAGCGGCGCGCGCTACCGAAGCGGCAGCGAATGCGCTTCTCAGCCGGGCCCGTACTGACGGCTTCGACGCAGCGGCTGCTGCCAAGGGACAGTCGCCGATCACCACGGAGTTTTTTGGCCGAACCGATGCCTTACCCGGATTGGCGGCGAATCCACAGTTTATGGATGCGGTGTTCAATGAAGCGGACAAGGCTCCGCCAGACGAGGTGCAAATTCCGCAAGGCTACGTTGTTTTCCAGTTGCTCGGCATAAAGCCTCCGGCTACGCCCACGTTCGAAGAGATTCGCTCCAAGGTTGAGAGCGCGTTCAAGAATGAGCGCGCGAGCTTTCTGCTGCAACAGAAGACACAGGAACTCTCGGACCGTGCCAAGGCTGGGCATGATTTGAAAAAAGCTGCCCAGGATCTGGGTGCGACCGTGAAAACGAGCGATCTGGTTCTGCCCGATGGGCAGGTTCCTGATATCGGTTCAATGGCTAGCGCGAGCGCGATCTTCTCGCTAAAACCAGGCGACATTAGTGGTCCGATCACTGCGAATGGCAATGGGGTGGTCGCACAACTTTTCGAAAAGCAGGTGCCGACGGATCAGGAATTCGCCGAAAAGAGAGACGAGATCCGCCAGTCGCTCCTCGAAGCCAAGCAGAACGATTTGTTTGGATTGTTTGTTACGAACCTGCGCAAAGATATGGAAAAGTCCAAACGGCTGAAGGTTAATGAGGAAGAGATGAAAAACTTGACCCGTCAAGGTGGCCAAGAAGGTTCGTAGCGAAAAGCAGTTCTCAGTTGGCGGTTGGCGCTAAGAACTGATATCCCCACTGATACCGAGAACTGATTTTGAATGCCATTCCCGCGCGCCAGCGGAATTCTGCTTCATCCCTCCTCACTGCCTTCGCGCGGCGGGATCGGCGACTTTGGTCCGTCGGCATACGCATTCGCGGATTTTCTCGCCTCCGCGCGTCAAGGTCTATGGCAGGTGTTACCTCTGGGTCCGCTCGGCTACGGAAACTCGCCGTATTCCTCGACTTCTGCATTTGCCGGAAACCCGCTGCTGATCAGTCTGGAGCGGCTCGCTGATCGCGGTTGGATCGATCATGCTCGGGTAGACGCTCTAACCAGCGGAGTCGAGCCCGTCGACTACTCATCCGTTTTCCGTCAGAAGCTGCCGTTGCTGTTTGAAGCGGCGCGCAATTTCGTTCGCTCCGCCGCACCGAACGCCCGATCTCGCTATGAAAATTTTTGCCGGCAAAACGAATGGTGGCTCGATGATTTTGTACTCTTCGATGGATTGCGTGCGCGCTTCGAGCTGGAAAGCTGGAACCGGTGGCCCCGCGAACTGACTCATCGCGCACCGGCAGCGATCGAAAAGGTCCGCGCAGAAATGTTAGATGAACTCGATGTCCGCCGCGCAGTGCAATTTTTTTTCTTCGAACAGTGGCAGTCTCTCCGTGCCTATTGCGCGCAACACTCGATTCGCATGATAGGGGACATCGCGATCTTCGTGAATTTCGACAGTGCCGATGTTTGGACTCATCCCGATCTGTTCCGCCTGAATGGCGAGCTCGATCCCGAAGTCGTCGCTGGCGTACCTCCGGATTTTTTCAGCAAAGATGGACAGCGCTGGGGCAATCCTCTTTATCGCTGGGACGTGATGAAAGATCAGGGATATTCGTGGTGGATCGACCGCATGCGGTGGGTCACGCATAATTTTGACTATATCCGTCTCGATCATTTTCGAGGTTTTTCACAGTTCTGGGAGATTCCTGCAAGCGAACCGACCGCGATTCATGGCCGCTGGGTCGATGGTCCCAAAGACGATTTATTTGTAAAGCTGCGCGAAGTCTTGGGAGGGCTTCCATTTTTCGCGGAGGATCTTGGATACATCACGCCCGACGTGCACGCTCTCCGGCAACGACTGATGATTCCCGGCATGGCTGTGCTCCAATTTGGTTTTGGCGATGTCGGTGCGCACGCTCATCTACCCCATACGTTCACTACAGAGAAAGTTGTCTACACCGGCACTCACGACAATGACACGCTGTTTGGGTGGTGGGCATCCGGAGCGACGGAATTCGAACGCCAGCAGGTGCAAGCGTATTTGGGTCGATGCGAAGACGGCATTAACTGGGCAATGATTCGCTCCGCCTGTAGTTCCATCGCCAGTCTCTGTGTGGTGCCGATGCAAGATGCACTTGGGTTGGGCAGTGATGCTCGCATGAATGTACCTAGCCGAGATCGGGGAAACTGGCGCTGGCGTTTTGACGTCGAGTTGGTGCGCCCGGAACTGGCGAAAAAGCTGGCTGCGCTGGCTGAGATTTCCGACCGACTGCCGCAACCGGTGATCGCCAGCGTAAAGGACGATGAAGAGTGGGCGGCCTGAGTAGTGTATTCTCGCTTCGAGACGATTTGATTAAACTTTCTGGAGTACGACGCCGTGACCGAGCCCGTCGATCCTATTATTCGTGCCCAGGCGGTCGAAAAGTTCTACCTGCAGCCGGATGGGAATCGCATTGAAGTTATCGCACCCGTTGATCTCGATGTAGAACCTGGGAAAATTATCACTTTGCTCGGCCCATCCGGCTGCGGCAAATCAACCCTGCTGCGGATTCTAACCGGACTCAGTAAGCCTTCGTCAGGCGAGGTCCTGTGGCATGGGAAACCGATTACGTCGCAGAACGCGGGCGTAGCTATCGTCTTTCAGAGTTTTGCATTGTTCCCTTGGCTCACCGTATTGGACAATGTTGAAGCCCCGCTCGAAGCTCGCGGAGTGCCTGCCCTAGAGCGCCACAAACGCGCACTTCGGATTCTCGACACGGTAGGCCTCGACGGATTCGAGAGCGCCTATCCGAAAGAGCTCTCCGGCGGAATGAAACAGCGTGTCGGTTTTGCTCGCGCGCTGGTGGTCGAGCCCGAAGTTCTGTTCATGGATGAACCTTTTTCGGCACTCGACGTACTTACGGCCGAAAACCTGCGCAACGAGTTGCTGGAACTCTGGACCAGCAAGAAGATGCCGACCAGCGCCATTTTCATCGTTACCCACAACATCGAAGAGGCTGTACTGCTCGCGGATCGCGTCATCGTTTTGGGAAGGAATCCCGCGCGAGTGCGTGCCGATTTTTCCATCGAACTTCCTCACCTTCGCGATCGTAAATCGCCGCGGTTTATCGAGTTTGTGGATTACATTTACAAAATCATGACGCAGCCCGACCTCGCATTGGCTGTGCCGGGGGCTAACGCGGCTGCACAAAAGCCCGCTCGGCAGAAATACCAGATGATTCCCCACGCACGTGTCGGGGGCATCGCCGGCCTGCTCGAACTATTGCAAGATCGAGGAGGAAAAGAAGACCTCTATCGTCTCGCTGAAGACCTCATCTTGGACGCTGAAGACTTGCTTCCAATCATTGAGGCTTCGGTGCTGCTCGGCTTTGCCACGTTGAAAGAAGGGGATGTCGAAATCACTACCGACGGCACACGCTTTGCGGATGCTGACATCCTTAGCCGAAAGACTCTTTTTCGCCGGGCCGCGCTTAAAAACATCGTGATCCTCCAACAGATCGACAGCGTCCTGCACGCGAAAACGGATCACTCGATTTCAGAGGAATTTTTCTATGACATCCTCGACGAGCACTTTAGCCAGGATGAAGTAGAGCGGCAATTCGACACGGCGATGAACTGGGGCCGCTACGCTGAGATTTTCGATTTCGACCGCGAAGGGCACCGGCTGGTTCTTGCCGAACCGGTTGGAGAGCCGCATCCGCCAACTACCACTCCGGTCCAGTCATGAAGCGCCCGGAACGGATTGGTTTTAGACCACTGGCTCGAATCTGGGGGGTGTTGCCGCGGCCAAGTGCGGCCGGTCTGCCCGATTTGCTCATGTTTTCTGCCGGGCTGGCGCTCTTCTATGGAGTCATTCAAGTCGGACACAACTGGCTCGGGCCTTTCACTCCCCATGTTGAGATCAGCCGCAGCCTCGGTGCGCTCCCAATCTACGCCGGGTACTCATTGCTGCGCATCGCACTGGCTTATTTGCTGAGTCTGCTCTTCGCCGTTACTTATGGATATGTCGCCGCCTATAATCCCCGTGCTGAACGTTTCATGATTCCTTTGCTCGACGTTCTGCAATCGATCCCTGTACTAAGCTTTCTTCCGGGCGTGATGTTGGCCATGGCTGCGCTTTTTCCGGGACGTCAACTTGGCGTCGAGATGGGCGCGGTTCTGCTCATTTTTACTGGGCAGGTGTGGAATATGGCTTTCAGTTTTTATGCATCGTTGAAAAGTATTCCGCGCGAGATGCGTGAAGCAGCCAAGATCTACCGCTTCAACTGGTGGCAGCGCTTCATTCAGATTGAACTGCCCTTCGCGACCATTGGACTGGTTTGGAATTCCATGATGTCGGTTGCCGGAGCTTGGTTTTTTTTGATGGCTTGCGAGCAATTTAGCGACTTCCGCTTGCCGGGCCTGGGCTCTTATCTCCAAAACGCTGCAGATAACGGCGACACACGGTCCATTTTCCTCGGGATCCTCACCATGATCGCGGTGATTGTGCTGATCGATCAGTTTGTATGGCGTCCGGTAATAGCTTGGGCGGAAAAATTTAAGATGGAGCAAGTCGAGAGCACAAGCGTTCCGACTTCATGGGTGCTCGATTTTCTGCAGCGCTCCCGCGGTGTCGCTCTGTTTCGCAAGCGGGCAATTCGTCCGCTCCGCGAACAGATGGTGCATTACTTTGCCCGCCAACAGGAGGTTCGCGCCGGATCAACAGGTGAGAGCCAAGCGGCTTTATGGCTATGGCGAATGGCGGGGATTGCGGCGCTTAGCGCGATCGGTTATGCCGTAGTGCACGTTGTGATGATCTTGACTGGACTACACGGTTCCGAATTCCGCCAGATCGGTGTAGGGCTAGCCGCGACTTTTCTTCGTGTGAATCTCACGCTCGTACTTGGTGCGCTCTGGACGATTCCGGTCGGTGTTGCAATTGGATTCAATCCGCGTTTGGCGCGCATCGCACAGCCCCTCGCGCAGATTGCCGCGTCCGTTCCGGCTACCGCGTTATTTCCCGTGGTCTTGTTGGTCCTGATTCGCCTGGGTGGGGGCCTGGGTGTGGGCTCGATCGTGCTGCTGCTGCTCGGCACGCAATGGTACATCCTATTCAATGTAATCGCGGGCGCGATCGCAATTCCCACCGACTTGAAAGAAGCTGCCAGCGTCTTCGGCATCTACCGCTGGGAGCGTTGGCGCAAACTGATCCTGCCTGGAATCTTTCCCTTTCTCGTTACCGGGATGATCACGGCGTCAGGGGGCGCGTGGAATGCCAGCATCGTTGCCGAATATTTCCACTTCAAAGGCCAAATCTATTCGACCGTGGGAGTCGGAGCGCTGATTTCCGCGGCAACTGACTCCAAGGATTTCAATCTCCTTCTGGCCAGCACGATTGCGTTGGCCGCCGTCGTAGTTGCGACCAACCGCTTGCTCTGGCGACGTCTCTATCGTCTCGCCGAGACGCGCTTCAAACTTGAAGGCTAACTCTTCTCCAGTTCCAGTTCTTAAGTTAACCCGCTTTCTCAGGCTGGTAACCTTTGCCAGGGTTACTAAAAGAATACTGATTCACAAACCATTAATCGTCCCTTCATAAAGGTGCAAACAAGGCAAGGCAAGAATCAGCTATGCCTAAGTCGCTAATGGGGAGAGATGAGAACCGAGTTGCATTCACTGAGACGCAGCTCGCGCCCTGGATCCCAGGATTTGGCGGCAAACCTCCTATGGAGCGGGCTCGCGAACTATATGACCGCGTGCGCACCGTGGAGCCAGGCTTTCGAATAGAAGCGCTGCTGGCGGAGATGAAAGTAAAATTAGAAGTTCAGCCCGCCGACTTAGAGCGCATCCCGATCAAAGGTCCTCTGGTTGCGGTGGCTAACCATCCTTTCGGGGTGCTTGATGGAGCGGCTCTAGCGGCGCTCATTTCTCGCGTGCGTCACGACGTCAAGATACTGACTAATTCACTGCTCCAAGGAATCCCTGAAGTTCACGAGCATTGCATCTTTGTGGACCCGTTTCACATTACGTCCTTGGCAGATAAAAACAAGCGACCGCTAAAGCAGGCAATGGAATGGCTGCACCACGGCGGCGCGCTCGTCGTCTTTCCCGCGGGAGAGGTCTCGCAGTGGAATGTGCGGGAGGCTCAGGTCACTGATCCCACATGGGGCACCTTGGCTGCTCGCCTGGTACGAGAGACGGGAGCGAACGCACTTCCGGTATATTTTTGTGGACACAATAGCGCGACGTTTCAACTGCTCGGCTTGATCAATCCTCGGCTGCGAACACCCTTCTTGCTACAGGAGTTTCTGCTGCAGCGCGAGAAGAGTGTGGAGATTCGCCTTGGCAAGGCGATCGCATCGGAGTTGATCGCCAATCTCGATAACGATGAGGAAGCCACCGAGTATCTTCGTCTGCGTACTTACCTGCTTTCGTACCGCGGCAGGAAACCGATCTCGCTGCCGAAGAAAATTCGTTTCGCGCTGCCGCGTAAACCGCAAGCGCAGATCGCAGCGGAAGTTCCCGCACGATTCGTCATCAACAATATTGCGGCGTTGCCTGCTGAACGCCTGCTCGTCGAAAACACAGAATTTTCTGTATACGCCGCACGTGCTTCTGAGTTGCCGCACCTGCTCGATGAGCTCGGACGCCTCCGCGAAATCACCTTTCGCGCCGCTGGCGAAGGAACCGGGCGCAGCGCCGATCTCGATCAGTTCGATGCCTATTACTGGCATCTGCTGCTCTGGAATAAAAATAAGCAGGAATTGGCCGGTGCTTACCGTGCCGGCAATACTGACGAGATCATCCGCGCCCATGGCATCAAAGGTCTTTACACGAACACTGTGTTCCGCTACGACGAAAAATTGTTCCTGAAAATTGGCTCCGCTCTTGAACTGGGACGCTCGTTTGTGCGCCCAGAGTATCAGCGGCAGTACGCGCCCCTTCTTTTATTGTGGAAGGGTATTGCACGCTTTGTGGCCGCCCATCCCGAGACTCCAGTGTTGTTCGGAGCGGTCAGCATCAGCAACGAGTACAGCAGCTTATCTCGCGAGATGATGGTTCGCTACTTTGAGCAGCGCCAAGTTAATGACGAAGATGGCCGCGAGTTTTCCGATCTCATACATGCCCGTACTCCGTTTCGAGCTCCCGTATTGCGCCGCTGGGATTGCGGGGCACTCTGCAGTCTGTTGCGCGATCTCGATGAACTCGCCGAGCCGATCTCCGACGTTGAAGAAGATGGCAAAGGGTTGCCTGTCTTGCTCAAGCAGTACGCGAAGGTGGGAGGCAGGTTGGTGGGCTTCAATCTCGATCGGAAATTTTCCGACGTGGTTGATGGCTTGGTGATCGTCGACCTGCGCCAGACTGATCCTCCGGTTCTTGAGCGCTATATGGGCAAGCAGGACTACGCTGGCTTTCGCCGTTTTCACAACCTCGGTTAGCTCGTCCTCTGCTTGATTTGCACCCTCGTTTTTGCGGAACAATTCGGTCGCATCGAACGTACTCCAAATAATGCCGGAGTTCGTTGTTTCGCAGATGCCGAAGCGTTTTCATTCCCGATCTCTCTGTGATCGGACTAGGACTTTAGTACGCACGTGGACGTTCATCTTGTTTGTTATCGCGAGCGCACTCTGTTTGGCTGAGGAGCCCATCCGGGTCAATATCAAGCTGGTCAACGTGGCTTTCTCAGCGCGTGATTCTTGCGGCGCGCTGGTGAACAGTCTCGCGAAAGACGACATAGAAGTCTTCGAAGATGCGGTCCCACAGAAGATTTCCTTCTTTGCGCACAGTATCGATGTTCCTTTGACGCTAGGATTGATTGTCGATTTCAGCGGCAGCCAAGATCAGTTTTCGAAGCAGCACCAGCACGACCTGGAAGTCTTTCTCAAGGACGTCCTTGGGCCCAAAGACCGGGTGTTTCTAATCTGCTTTGGCAATCATCTCCGACTCGTTAGTGACTTTTCACAATCTGGCCCGGAGGTGATGGACCGGCTGAAAATTTATCAGCACGGCGACAAACACATTCCGGAACTCGGGCCGAAAGAAGATCGGGAATTAGGCACGGCATTCTACGACTCCATTTACTACTCGGTCACCGAAAAACTTACCGGCGAAAGCGGCCGGCGCGCATTGCTTGTTTTCAGCGACGGAGAAGATAACTCCAGTTCCCACGACATGATGACTGCGATTGAGGCAGGACAGGCCGCGAATGTGCTTGTCTATACGATTCGCTATACCGAAAAAGAGCATGGCCACTTGACGGCACGCAACCAGTACGGCACACGGGTGATGGATCGCATCGCGAAAGAGACTGGCGGCGATGCAATCGATTCCGAGGCCACCGATCCGAAGACCTACTTTCAGCAAATCGCGGAAGAGCTGCGCACGTCGTATGAACTGGCCTACTATCCGACGAACCCTTTGCCAGACGATACTTTTCGCAAGATCGTGATCCGTCCCAAGCAGGCTGGCCTGAAGATCCGCTCCAAGACCGGATATTTTTCGCGTTAGGCGCACCGCAGTTTCCCAGTACGTCCAATTGGCGTGATTGAGCAGAGACCGCCTTTGCTAAATCCGTCCAGCTGTTGAACAATGAATAGTTACCCTGGCCACGACGGATGCTTCCGAATCCGCCGCCGCACCAGAGAAAACGCAAGGAGCCTTTATGCCCGCTACTGGAGAACTCATCCGTCACATGAATTACATCGACGACATTGCTACCACTCTTCGCCGCATCAGCGCCAGCATTCCGGCGATGACCAAGGAGGAATGCGCCCGCCTTGGCGAATATATTCGCAAATCTGAACCGAGCTATGAGAGCGTCGTTCAGCGCCTTGAGACGGCGGGCAAGGAGAAAGAACCGGCTGGCAAGGAGTGATGATTGACTGAAGTTCGCACGGTTGCTGTGATCGGGGCCGGCATCATGGGCCGGGGCATCGCGCATGCGGCCGCTCTCGGCGGCTATCGCACCATTCTCGAAGACCTGCTTCCGAACGCCCTGCGCAAGGCCGAGACAGAGATTCGCGCCAATCTCGACAAGGCCGTCGAACTTGGCAAAGTCGACGCCACCGACGCTGACGCCGCATTTTCGCGTCTCGAGTATGCCGGTTCTGTTGATCAGGCGGCGCGCGATGCCGATCTTGTTATCGAGGCTGTTCCCGAGGAGATGGAATCGAAGATTGAAATCTTCACCATGCTTGACAAGATCTGCCGTCCTACGACCATTCTCGCTTCGAACACTTCTTCGCTCAGCGTTACAGAGATTGCCAGTGTTACCTACCGGGCGAAGAAGTGCGTGGGCATGCACTTTTTCAATCCTGTGCACAAGATGAAGCTGCTCGAAATTGTGCGAGCACTGGAGACTGATGACGACACTTTGGCCGCAGTGGTCGAAGTTGGCAAGCGCATGCGTAAGGAAGTTGTGGTGATCAAAGAAGCTCCGGGCTTCATCACCAGCCGCATCAACGCCATGATCGGCAACGAGGCTTTCTACATGCTGCAGGAAGGTGTCGCTAGTGCTGAAGATATCGATAACGCTCTCAAACTGGGGCTGAATCATCCTATGGGGCCGTTTGAACTCGTGGATCTGGTCGGACTTGACACTCGTCTCCACATCCTCGAATACCTGCACAAATCCCTGGGCGAAAAATTCCGGCCTTGTCCGCTGCTGGTGCAATATGTGAAAGCTGGGAGGCTGGGCCGCAAGTCAGGAAGGGGAGTGTTTGAATATCTGGAATCCCAGGTTGTCACTTCAAAGGCCTAAAATGGATGTTTTGTTCCACTTTGCTGCCTGTTAACTCCTGAGATAATAACCCGTGTTTATCACTACCCCCCACCCCTCTAATCTTTGGAATGATGGGGTTACAAGGTTTCGCGCCGCCAAAATCTAGAGCGTAAAGGACTTATTTTCAAAATCCTGTGAGATAAGGACTTAGCTCGATTCTGCACTCGATCCTCGGTTGGCTCCAAGCTGGGCTGCGAGATTTCTCCCACTTTTGCTTCAGTTGATTCTCGTCAAAGAGCAGCTGAAAATCAACTCTGCGGCAGGTTCGAGGCCGTCTCTGAAGACGGACGCACCTGTACCCGCGCAGTCACACACATTTCACGCACCTCTTCGAAGCGCGTCTGTGATGCGCGACACGCATGTTTGTGACGAAAAAAGTTGCGAACGCGACGATCTCATGTCGGTCCGATGTCCGACGGCGGAAGAAACCTTTGGGGATCGATGATTGGGCGGGCCACTTCTCAACCACGAGAAGTGGCGCACCCCTTGTCTTGTTCTGCGTTTAGAAGAACTGGGGTTATTACCCCGACGGGAGACGTGGCCACTCGCCGAACGCCCGACTTCAACTTCACGAGCGAGAGCAACTTCAACGGCAGCGGATAGGAGTGTCCGCTCTACAGACGCACAGTTCCTATCCGCCCGAACACCGAGTCGAATTATTGCTTACTAATTGATATCCTGCTTCGCCTCCAGCTTCTTCACCAAGCCATCTACGTAGACCTTCTGGTTTTCCGGAGCGCCCGCGTATGCGATTTTCATCTCCTTGGCGGCGTCGTCGAACTTCCCTTGGGAGCAGTAAATACGGGCTAGACCTGAATGCACAAACCATTCGGCGGGATGTTTCTTCGCATTTTCGCGGAAGATGGCGAAGGCTTCATCGTTGCGCTTTTCAGCCTGCAATCCGCGACCGTATAAGTGAATCTGCAGTGGCGTGGCTAGATCTAGCGCTTTCTTTTGCGCGGTTTCGGCCTCATCTTTACGATTGAGCGCCGTCAAGACTTTTGCCTTGGTGGTCTCGTTGTCGTAGCGATCTTCATTCTCGATGGATTTGTTGGCAAATATCAGCGCTTCATCGAGGTTGGTTTTTTCGGCTAGCCAATAGTTGGCGGCGTCGTCCCAACTCATCCATGTGTATTGAGAAAGATTGCGAAGCTGTTTCTTCAGGCTGGCTTGCACCACATCGTGGACATTGACCGAGACCTTGAACGGGACGGCAATCTTCTCCCACTCCATTTCAACGACTGCCGAATCCGGTTTCAATTGATCGAAGTCGTAGGTCAGCGCGTTGTGCATATCCGAGGCTTGAGGTTTCACAGTCACGCGGAGCGCGTCTTCTTTTTCGTCGTAGGTGAAGGCACCCCACGAAGTGGAATTCTTCGAGAAAATAATTATCCACTCGTCGGCGTTTGGGATCATGTGCAGGCCGTAGGTTCCCTTGTCGAGCGGCTTGCCTTCGATCTGGACCGGATCGCTGAAGGTGATGGTGGTGTTGATGTTTGCTCCCGCGCGCCAGACTTGGCCGTAGGGAACCAAGCCTCCCCAAACCTTGCGATCGTTGATCAGCGGCCGGTGATAGTCGATGGTGATGTCGGTGATGCCGATGCGTTGTGTAATCTCCGCCCGTTGGCTTTGCAGAGGCAGTTCGAGTACGAGCGACTGCGCCGAGCTCAAGCCCGATAGGGCTGCTAGCAGCAGACCGAACAGGAAACCATGTGATGCTGCACGAAATGTCGTTCGAAACATCCTTTGAAACATAGGGAAATGCCTCCATTCAAAGTGCACGATGTGCACTGGATCGCAAATTTTGTTGAAAACATGCCGCGGGTCGCGGCCACACCCCTGGTCGGCGTCTTAGACGTGGCCCAACCTTGGCGGTGAGCAGGGATGAGTTTAAATCGAGACCGGGGCTAACCTAGCGGTTGTTTCGAGCGTCTAAATTCAGTAGGGAGAAGTGTGTTTTTTGGGAACTCTAGCCTCTCCGATCCCGTACTACACAATAGAGTGCGGGGGCTGGGTTACGCTCCATACAGGCGAGCTGCTGCGGGGAGCTTGCCGCGAGCCGGGCTTTCTACGCTAATTTTGTGGTCAACTTGTGTATTAGCTCTGTGAATCAACTCTGCAATCTTAAATAGCTATGCGGATGCTCATCGAAATCGTTCGCCAGTCGCTGGCCACCCTGTGGGCCCATAAGCTGCGCTCGTTTCTGACCATGTTCGGCATCGCGTGGGGCGTAGGATCGCTGCTTTTGCTGGTGGGGCTGGGCGAGGGATTTCGTAGTGGCCAAGCGAGACAACTGAAGAATCTGGGGCAGGATATTATGTTTACTTTTCCTGGCCGCATTCCCGCGGTTGAAGGCAGCACACAGTCCGGGCAGACTTATCACTTCACCTATGAGGATTACCTTGCGGTTCGCAGCGAGGCGCGTGCGCTGAAGTACGTTTCTCCGGTGCTGAATCGCGAGGACATTCGCGCGGTCAGCGATTATGGTTCGACCAATGGCCAGGTTTTTGGCGTGGCTCCGGAGTACAACCAGATCCGCAATGTTCCCGTCGGTCCGGGGCGGTGGTTCAACGATGAGGACAATACGGAAACGCGGCGGGTGGCCGTAGTCGGCTGGGAATTATTGAAAAACATATTTCCGGGACGCCCGGCCGTCGGTTCGCCTATTCTGCTTAATGGTGTCCGCTTCGAGATCATCGGTGTGCTTAGCAAGGTTGGGCAGGATGGCAATAATGGCACTAATGCGCGCATCTTTATTCCTATCGAGACCATGCGCAATCTGTTCCGGCTGAAAGAGCAGAACAGCGAAGATGCCATCTCGTTTTTGAACTACCGTCCGCTAACGCCGAGTGGCGATTTGGCGGCAAAACAGGAAATCCACGAAATTATTGCGCGCCGTCACGGGTTTGATCCCAAGCTTACGGAGTCGTTCGAAGACTGGGACACGATTGAAGACAACAAGCGGGTCGCCAAGATCTTCGATGGCATGGATTACTTTCTTGGCGTAGTTGGTGTGATCACGCTTGCGCTGGGCGCGATTGGCATTATCAACATTATGCTTGTCTCCGTTACTGAACGAACTCGCGAGATTGGACTGCGCAAGGCGCTAGGCGCTACGCATCGCGCCATCCTGACGCAGTTTTTTGTGGAAGGCGCGTTCTTGACTGCGCTTAGCGGAGGCATTGGCCTGGCCATTACCACTGCACTGGTCACACTTCTTGCCGCCTTGCCCGCGCCTGAAGGATTCGACACGCCGCGGATTGTTCCGTCGTCGGCGGCAATTGCCATTCTCTCGCTGGCATGTGCTGGGATTGCAGCGGGGCTTTATCCGGCGCGGCAGGCGGCGCTGTTGCAACCGGTGGAGGCATTGCGGCAGGAATAGCGGAGCCTCTAGCAGCTGAAGATTAATTATGATTCTCGAACTTGGTCGCCAGGCTTACAACGCGCTGAAGCACAATCGCCGTCGCAGCATCCTCACCATGCTGGGCATGGCTTGGGGGATTGCGACCGTCGTGTTGCTGCTGGCGTATGGCACGGGCTTCGAGCGCGGTCTCTGGGTCGCGTTCCGATCTTTTGGGACGAATCTAGTTTTCGTTTTTCCTGGACGTACTTCTTTGCAAGCGGGCGGCACAAAAGCTGGCAGCGAAATCAAACTTAACGTTAACGATCTCGACTACATTCAAGCCGAAGTGCCTCTGCTTAAGCGCATTTCGCCCGAAGCATTCAAGCAAAGTACTGTTACCTACGGAACGCGCAGCGGCAGCTACGGAATCAGTGGAGTCTATCCCTACTATTCGCACATGCGGCGTATCGACGTCCAAGACGGGACTTTTTTTACCGAACTCGACGAAAACACGCATAGCCATGTCGCTGTCCTCGGGGCTGACGTCAAGAAAAAGCTGTTCTCTGGACAAAACGCGCTTAGCGAAAAAGTGCGAATTGACGGGATTTCCTACGAGGTGATCGGCGTTCTCAAACACGTCATACAAAATGGCGACGACAATATGAACGGTAAGGTTTATATCCCGTTCAGTGCCATGAGCGATCTGACTAATACTTATTACCTGAACGCTATCGCAATGGAATATGAAGGCGATCACGCAAAAGTAGCGGACGCTGTGCGCCGGTCGATGGCTTTTCATCATGATTTCGATCCCAAGGACAAGCGCGCCATTTTTATCTTTGACGTGTACGCGGATCTGCTCGACCTGCGCGTCATTACTACCGGCATCAAGATTCTGCTCGGGTTTATCGGGCTGCTCACGCTTGGTATCGGTGGCGTGGGGTTGATGAATATCATGCTGGTTTCGGTTACACAGCGCACGCGCGAAATTGGCGTTGAAAAAGCTCTCGGAGCACGGGGTTGGCATATTCTGGTTCAGTTTCTCTCCGAGGCTCTCGCAATCACGCTTTTTGGTGGGCTTGCCGGAGTGGCTCTCGCGTACCTTGTCTCGTGGGCGGTGGGATCGATGACGCTGTGGAGCGCCTTCGCTGAGAATGGCAAGGACGGCGATATCCGGTTGACGATCGATTCGACTACGCTACTGGCGTCTACCGTGATCCTTGGATTTGTTGGTGTCATCAGCGGAATGCTTCCTGCCATTAAAGCTTCGCGGCTGGATCCTATCGAGGCGTTGCGGTACGAGTAGAGGCTGGCGGCGGACGTAAACCCGGTAACCTCATTTGTTCCTCATGTGTTATATTTCTCCAAATTTGCACAGGAGGATTTATGCGTCCACTCGGTGTCACTTTAGTCGGTTTCTATCAGATTTTGCGCGGAATACTCGCGCTGCTGTTCGGACTATCGATCATGCTCTTCACCGGACTGGCCGCTAAGCTTGCTTCTATGGCTGCTGAAGGCAATGCCGTAGAAAATGTTCTGCGCAGTTTTGGCCACATAGCCGGACTTGGAATCATTATTTTTGCGATCATACACATGATCGCCGGCTACGGCGTTTTGCAGATGCAGAACTGGGGACGTCTGCTCACGCTTCTATTTTCGGCGATTGGGCTGGTGCTGGTTCTGCCCGGCGTACTCCACGCAAATATTTTCTCGTTATTGTTCGGAGTGATTAACGCAGCCTGTATCTTTTATCTGGCTATGCCTCCGATCAAGCGGGCGTTTCATGCGGAAGGCAACCCGATGCGGATGGCGGCGTAGGAACGGGAACGTAGAGACTTCAAGCCACCCCTATCAGTTATTGGGCTTTCGGCCGCCGGGTACCAAAGACGGGGTACCTAAGGTGTGCACCATTTTCGCTGCATTTAACATTCCTGAAATATCCTTACGGTAAACTGCGAATAATGAGCTCGCCTCGGGTCTCTCGTTTTGCGCTACCTCTGCAGGTTGCTGCGGTGTGCTACCGTCGAGTGAATTCGCATGTCGAGTTTCTCTTGGTCCACACCAACGGAGGCAGCAAGTGGACGTTTCCCAAGGGAGCTCCCGAACCACGCCTGTCGCATAGTCAGGCTGCCGAGCGCGAAGCCAAAGAAGAGGCGGGCGCATTCGGTATTATCGAGCCTCGGCATTTCCATATTTACGTTCATTCTAAGGGCGTTTTTTGGCAGGCTGGCGGGGTGCAGGAGTATGTGGTCAAGGCTTTCTTGATGGAAGTCCGACAGACGCGTACTCCTGAGGAAGACAATCGAAATCCTACCTGGTTCGATGCGGAAAAAGCGCGGGTTGTTTTGGCTAAAGGACGAGAAGTTAAATACGCCCACGAACTCCAGACCGTGATTGATCGCGCGCTGGAGCATCTGGGTGTCGTACGCATGGCTGCGGCTCGGTAGCTGTTTTTGGGGCATGGGCATTCCACGCTACCAACCGGGCTAAGCGAACTAGGACAAGCCGGCAACGCGGACAGGAGTGTCCGCGCTACACCATCTCGTGAGACCATAAAAGAAATCCATGATTCAACTCTCCGGCGCTGGCAAGCGCTATGGTCACAAGCTCCTATTTGAGAATGCCGACTGGCTGATCACGCCAGAATCGCGCGTTGGTCTGGTGGGAGCGAACGGGACCGGCAAATCTACGATCATGAAGATTTTGGCTGGGAGCGAGTCGCTCGACTACGGCACGATCTCACGCGCCAAGGGCATTTCCACTGGATATCTTCCGCAAGACGGCCTGACTATGACGGGCCGTACGATTTTCGCCGAGTGCATGTCGGTGTTTGACGAGCTCCATGCGATGGAGAAAGATATGGAAGCGCTCACACGCAGCATGTCGGAGCTCGACCACGAGGGGGCCGAATATTCGAGCGTCGCCGATCGTTATCAGAAGCTGGAACACGAATTCGTCTCCCGCGACGGTTACACGCTCGAAATGCAGGTTGGCCAGGTGCTCACCGGCCTTGGCTTTCATCGTGACGATTGGACACGTCAGACGGAAGAATTCTCTGGCGGCTGGCAGATGCGGATTGCGCTGGCCAAACTTCTGCTGCAGAAGCCCAATTTGTTGCTGCTCGACGAGCCTACCAATCACCTTGATCTCGAAGCGCGCAACTGGCTTGAGGAGTACCTGACCACTTATCCCTATGCGTTTGTTCTTATCTCGCACGATCGCTACTTTCTCGACATCACGGTGAAACGTATCGTGGAAATCTGGAACAAGCAGATGCACTTCTACGCCGGAAATTACGATCAGTATCTGGCTGGAAAGACCGCGCGCAAAGAGCAGCTGGAATCAGCTTACAAAACACAGCATGATCGCATCGAGCAGCTTGAAGTTTTTATCAACCGCTTTCGCTATACGGCCACCAAGGCCAAGCAGGTCCAGAGCCGTATTAAAGAGCTTGAGAAGATGGAGCGGATTCAAATTCCCGAAGAAGAGAAGACGGTTCACTTTTCGTTTCCGCAGCCGAAGCCTAGCGGGCGCATCGTGGCCGAGTTTGCGAATGTTGCCAAGAGTTATGGACGGAGTGGAACTAGCGAACACAAGGTTTTTGAGAAAGTAAACTTCATGATTGAGCGCGGCGAGCGCATCGCGTTGGTCGGGGTCAACGGGGCAGGGAAGTCGACGCTCATTAAGTTGCTGGCCAAAACTGAATCGCTGAGCGCGGGCGAATACAAGCTCGGGCACGAGGTTCACTTGGATTACTTCGCGCAGGATCAATATAAAGAGCTCGATCCTGAAGCTCGCATCCTTGACGATTTGGGTGATCTCTCGGGGGCTTCGACTCAGACTGAGTTGCGCAGCCTGCTGGGTTGTTTTCTGTTCTCTGGCGACGATGTTTTCAAGCGTATCGGCGTGCTCTCTGGAGGAGAGCGCAATCGCTACGCACTGCTTAAATTGTTGCTGCATCCTGCGAATTTTCTGCTGCTTGATGAGCCGACGAACCATCTTGATCTGCGTGCGAAAGATGTCCTTCTTGAATCCCTGATGAAGTACACGGGCACGGTCGTTTTCGTTTCTCACGATCGCTATTTCATCGACAAGCTGGCCACGCGCGTGTTCGAAATTGGCGACGGTAAGGTCGAAATCTATCCGGGAAATTATGAGGACTATCTTTGGCGCAAACAGGGAAGGAGTGTGGTTGCGGTGGAAGTGTCGAAGCCGGTCATGACTTCTGCTCCATCTCCGACAGTCCCTGTGAACGGAGACCGCCCGTCCGCCGCTGAGGCGGTGGAAGCCAAGGGCAAGCGTGTGAATCCAATTAAAAAGAAGCAAATGGAAGATCGTCTACACGAAATCGAAGAAGAGATTGCCCGCGCCGAAGCTGCGATTGTGCTGTGTGAAACCGGGCTGCAGAGCTTTGTGAGCGCGGAGGAGACGCAGCGGCAGAGCCTAGAACTTGGCCGCCGGAAGAATGATTTGCAGAGCCTGATGACAGAGTGGGAAGGACTGTCGGAGCAACTTGAAACAGCGGGCTAGATCCCCCCGACGGATCGCCGCAACTGCAGCATTCGCAGAAGCCAGTATCCCGCAGCAGCGGCGGCAAGATGCTTTAGAGTATGGCCACTGACGAGGTGCCCAATACTAAAGATGGGTTTGTCGAGCGTTTCGAGAGCCTTTGCGAGAGCGTAGAAGCCTACGATGATTGCCAGATCATAGCCACGGGTGTAGCGGGGAGGGAACAGCAGCACGATCAGGAGCACTAGGGCCGAGTAACCCTGCACGGCAGCATAGAAACGCAAATCGCCAGCACCATGAATTTCGCTTTCGTACCATTGCAAGACGCTGGCAATGCCAATGATCAGCAGCGGCGGTAACAAAATCAAGCCGAGCCGAAGCTGGACGCGCTCCGCAATCATGGCTGCCACCATTGACATGAATACCAGTGTCATAGGTAGTCTGTCCCAGACCAGCCGCGCGTTATTTGGCGCCAGATGGTAGTACGAAGAACCGAACGCGGTCAGCAACATTCCCACAAACGCAATCAGGTAAGGCCAGCGTTCGCGGGAATCGAGGAGATGGCCGCAGGATGGGCCGGAAGCAGCGCGCAGTAAGAAGGCGATGCCGAGGAGTCCGATCACCGCGAAAGGCAGGTTCGAAACGACATTGCCAAAATTTGGGATGCTCAGCAAACTGCGACTATCCGCGAATGAGTGATACGACTGGGGCTGGGGAATATGCGGAAGGAAGATACAAACTGTAGCTACGGCTATTGTGACCGTCAGCAGGATTACGATGCGCGATGTTTGAGAGATCGCCGCTCCTTTTCTTGGGACGTCTAGGTAAACGGAAATGCGCCGAGTAGCGAGAGTTCCTACCCGCCTTGTTTCAACTCCTGCAGTACCTGCCTTGCAATTTCTTTGAGCGTTTCGAATACGCCCACACCCTGGAAGGCCACAGCCTCTACCACCGACTCGTTTTTCTTGCGTAGTTCTTTCGAGAGAGCTTCGACTGACAGGACGTTTGGCAGGTCGCGCTTGTTCAGTTGCAAGACGTAAGGAATCTTGTTGAAGTCGTAGCCATGTTCTTTCAGATTTGACATCAGGTTGTCGAGGGCTTCGACGTTCGCGTCCATGCGCTCCTGCTGGGAATCGGCTACGAAGACGATGCCATCCACACCGCGCAGGATCAGTTTGCGGCTCGCGTCGTAGAAGACTTGTCCGGGAACGGTGTAGAGGTGAATGCGCGTCTTGAAGCCCCGCACCGAACCCAGATCGAGGGGCAGAAAATCGAAGAACAGGGTTCGATCGGTCTCGGTGGCTAGCGAGATCATCTTGCCCTTCTGCTGTTCGGCTGTTTTCTGGAAGATGAACTGGAGATTCGTCGTCTTGCCGCCTAATCCGGCGCCATAGTAGACGATCTTGCAATTGATCTCGCGCGCTGCGAAGTTGATGAAACTCAAAAGGCTTCCTCAGGAACTCATACGAAAAAGACTCTCGCGAACTACTCCCTCGACGCGCGAGCCCTCGCCACAAATCTACCTGACTACATTATCGGTTACTGCTGGTTTTTATATCACACCGGAAGGCTCTGGCGCAGGTTACCCATGTTACCAAAGCAAGACTCTCAACCATCACGGGCTCAAGTGCTTAGCCGTTCCCCTTTATTGCGGAGGGGCCTGCGGAGGCGATTGAGGCGTGTGCAGAGGCGATGGCAGAGGATAATACCCAGCCTTGGCGGAAACTTTCACGTCCGCCCGGCGCACCTGCACGTTGATCTCGCGGTAACCTCCGATGCTGGACTTGGGCGAATAGCCCAGGGTGTACTGATAGCGCGCCTCTCCGATCGCAGAGGCGTAAGCTTTCTCGATGGTGGCTTCGGATAACTCGCTGAACACCGAGCCTCCTCCAGTTGCGCTGACGTATTTCGGCAGAATGTCGCCGTAGCCCATGGCTCCGGTCGTTTTTGGCAGGTGGATTCGTTCCAGCCGGTCGTAGATGGGGATTGCGCCGCCTTCCACGGAAACGGCGTAGACGGTGATGTTCTGCGTCAGCAATACTTTGAGGGTGTCTTTGTAGCTGGCCACGGAACCCTGCTCGCGGCCGTCGCTGATGATGAAGATGATCTTCCGCCGCAACCGGTCGCGCTTCGAAAGATCGCGTGCTGCCAATAGGATGGCGTCATTCAATACGTGCGCAACCTTCGGTGGCGTGGAAACGGGGTCCACAGGAGAGCCGATGGGAATGCCATTGATGACCGGTCCCTGCGGACCGAGTGGACCGCTGGTTACGGGAATTCCATTGTTCGCTCCGCTGTAACCTTTGACCTGGTTCAGAGCTACAGTCAGCTCTTTGCTGACGTCGGTGAACTCCGTCACACGTCCTACGGTGCTGCTATAGGTGTAGACGGCAACCTCGTCGAACTGGCTGAACGCCCCTTGCAACGCCGACAGCGTGTCTTGTATCTTCTTCAACCCTATGTCTGGCATGCCCGTATCGAAAATCACGGCGGCTGACAACGGATAGGGGTCGCTGGTGAAAAACTTCAACGTTTGCGTCTTGCCATTTTCTTGAATCGCAAAATCCTTGGCCTGCAAACCTTCGACTAGCCGGCCGTTGGGGTCCTTTACTGTAACCGGAACCACCACAAAAGTTGGGTTTGACCGGAATACATAGCCGGCATCTTCTCCGGTTTCTCGATCTTTCGGGACGCTACCTGAAGGCACTGTTTTGACCGGAGGCATTTGCGGCGGTGTGGCTGACTTGTCATAAACAATATCGGAGCTATTGGAGACATCGCCGGACCCGTTGGGCGCGCCTGCGCTGGAATTGCTTGCTGGAGTGGCAGGTAAGGTCCCGTCATCCACGCCGGGGCGCGGGCTGGGCGGTGCAGGGGGTGGTATAGGGCGAGTAGCAGATGGAGCGTCCGGAATGTCGCTCGGCTGCTGGGCCGCCAGAGCGCCTGCCAGCAACAATGTCACTCCCAGAATCAGTATTGCGCTCGTTTTTGTGGCCATACCGGAATCCTCTGTCTTTCTCGACCTGTCTTCTATTATTTGGTCTTCAGCTATCTGACTTTACTACTTTTCTCACTACTTGCTCGTTCCTGACTTCCGACCAAGCTTCGGAAACCGATCTTCGCCTACGTAGAGCCGCGACCCGCCGATTTTTCACTTCATTGAGATGCCCGATTATGCCACTTTGGTGCATCTAACCATTACGGCTCTTTACAGGATAGACTAGCAAAGTCTCAGGATAAGAACGCTGATGCCTAAAGTACATTACAGATCGTGCCGAATTGCGGGGTTCGCTTTTTTAGCCGGGGTTCAGGCCATGGTTCTGGCCGCGGCCGTGTCGCTTCCCGCAGCCGGGCAGAATGTGCCAGTTCCACCGCCTCCGGTGCCTCCTCCAGCCTCTTCGACCGGGCCTACATCCAATACCGATATACCTCGCACTCCTGACTCCAATGAGCAGTCGCAAGACCAATCCGTTGAGACTCTCAAGGTCAATGTTGAAGTTGTGCAGTTGTTCTTCAATGTGAAAGATAAACATGGGGCGCTGATTCCTAATCTCAACAAAGATAATTTTGATCTGTTCGAGGATGGCCAAGCCCAGACTATCAAGTATTTCAAGGCGGAAACGGATCTCCCGCTGACGCTTGGGATTCTCATCGATTCCAGTGGTAGCCAGATGCGTGTTCTCGATATGGAAAAAGAGGTTGGAGCCTCTTTTCTCGAGACTACACTGCGCCAAAAAGACGAGGCATTCGTCATCAGCTTCGACGTCGACATTACTCTTCTGCAGGATTTCACCAACTCGGTCAGCCGGCTCAGGCACGCATTGAACGAGGCGAAGATCAACACCGGCGGAGTTGGTTGTGGCGGCGGTCCAATCGGCCCGCAAGGTCCAATCCCATGCTCTTCAACCGGACAACGTGGTACGGCGCTCTACGACGCTGTTTATCTTGCTTCACACGACGAATTCAGTCACGAGGTCGGGCGCAAGGCGATGGTCCTGCTCACTGACGGAGAAGATGAAGGAAGCCGGCTCAAAATCAAGGATGCCATTGAGGCTGCCCAGAAGGCGGATGCGATCTGCTACGTGCTGCTTATCGCCGACCGCGGTTTCTATGGTATGGGTGGCATGGGCTATTCGGGCGATTCAGAGATGAAAAAGCTCACCGAAGAGACCGGGGGGCGCATGATTAACGTCGGGAACAAGATTGACAAGCTCCGCGACGCTTTTAATCAGATTTCCGAGGAACTCCGCAGCCAATACAACATTGGTTATGTGCCAACTAACGCCGCTCGCGATGGCTCTTTCCGTAAAGTCGAGATCAAGCCCAAGAAGGGTGATTACAAAGTGCAGGCACGGAGCGGTTACTACGCTACTGCTCGGCACGAAGACTAAGAGGACAGATGATTCTGTTCTCTTGATGCGTTGATTTGACCTATTCGATATCTGGAAACAAGCTCGGCCAATTCTGCAGTAAGTCAATTGTGAACCGCGTGTTAAGACTAATGTATTAAACTTAGCCCACTACCTGAACGTGCACATCCTACCCCGAACGTGGAATTGAGTCGGCCGATTTACCGGGATATAGTCAGCGCCTGAGTTTGATTCTCAACTTTCGACTTTAACTAAAACCCCACCCTAAAAAATCTAAGGAGGAAGTTTCATGGTCCCTGCACGAAATTTCGCATACGGCTGTCTTGCTTTAATTGTGCTTGCCGCATTCGGCGGTCAAGCCTTTGCCGCCAATGTTGCTGTCGGGCTCTGCGCAGCGCCCGGAACTCACTACACAACCATCCAGGCAGCGGTTAACGCTGTTTCTGTGGGAGGTAAAGTCGAAGTATGTCCCGGCATTTATCCCGAACAGGTGAGCATTAACAAGAGTTTGACATTGCTTGGAATTGCTGCCGGCACAACCGACGCCGCAGTAATCGTGACCCCAGCGGGTGGTCTCGCTCAAACCGGTACTGACATTTTTGGCAATCCAGTGGCCGCACAGGTTCTCGTTACTGGTACGACAGCAGTTACGGTTTCCCATCTTACCGTTGATGGCAGTAATAACGGACTCTCAGGCTGTTCGGTGGATCCCATCGGCATCTATTTCCAGAATTCCACCGGAACCATCACTTATAACGCTGTCCGCAACCAGCTTATGGATCCCGCCGATCAGGGTTGCCAAATCGGGCTGGCGATCAATGTGGAAAGCAGTACGGGCTTCCCGGCAGTTACCATTTCCAATAACTCTGTTCGCAACTACGACAAAAATGGAATTACAGCCAGCGGTCCTGGTAACGGCAGCAGTGGCCCAGCCGTCACAGTCTCTGGCAACACCGTCATCGGTATCGGAGCCACTTCAGCCATCGCGCAGAACGGCATTCAAATCGGATTTGGCGCAACCGGCTCGGTCACAACCAACGACGTGGCTGACGACATTTACATCAACCCACCGTGCGGCGGAGGCAACCCCCAGCCGCCATGCTATGGCTCCTCCGGAATTCTGATTTATGCATCTTCTGGCGTAAGCGTCTCGACCAACATCGTCGAGAGCACACAGCTGGGGATCGCCACTGCCAGCGACCCCACTTACGGACTTGCCGACAATACAAGTATTAAGACCAACCACATTGGCGGAACCCAGAGCTTCGATGCCATCGATCTTTGTAGCGATGGGAACACGGCGGAAACGAACATCATTTACGGCAGCGCGCAATCCGGCGTTCACATCGATGATGAATGCCCAAACTCTACCGGAAGCAACAACACCGTTACCAAGAACACCATCAACGAAGCTTGTGCCGGAGTTCTTGTCGGCCCAAGCAGCACCGGCAATACGATTGGCCCGAACACTTTTGGCAACGTGACCAATACCACATTGGCGGGAGATGTATGCACGCCGCTTGCTCAAGTAAAAACACGAGGGAAACATTCTTCGTTCCGGCCGTCGGCACGCAAGCCGAGCCGGGAATAAACGAGGATTCGAATAGAACACGATTCTTCCCCAAGTGGTCGGGGTGCGGGGCTGTCGAACCCGCACCTTGGCCATTTTGATACAGGCTGGCGAGCGGCGGGTTGGCGGTGGATTTCATGGGGCCGTCGCTTCTTGATCATTCTCTTGACACGGCCCTATTTCCACTTCAAACTAGATTCAATCGGACGCCCCCACGTCCGTTGACCCGATATCCCCCTTTATTGTTGTATTGCTTTTACCCAGCGTTTTGCCTTGTCCAGGAGGCTCTGTGACCAAGCTCTGCCGCCGCGCATTGCCCGCCATACTTGTGTTTCTTATTGCGTCCACACTTTGCGCTCAAACCCAGCAGCCTGAGATTCGCACAGGCTATTGGCGAGGGATGAAGATCACATATCAATGGGTCCTTGGCAAGGGAGCCGCCGGCAAGGGCAAAGCTATTTATCAGGGCGACATTTTGCTTGATCACGTCGCCGCCTCGCCTAACGATCCTCAGAGTCAGAGCTTCGGCATCGCCTACTCGCAGTACATGTGGCCCAAAGTTGGCAGCATCTATGAGATTCCCTACACCATCGATCCATCTTCGGGGGACATGACGAATCTCAATACTGCCATTTCAACATTCAACAGCACATTTTCTGGGATTATCCAGTTGGTTGCTTATACCAACCAAGCCAATTACATCGACTTCGATTTCGATGCGGACAATACCAGCGGAGTCTGCGAGGCCTATGAAGGTATGGTTGGCGGCGAACAGGTGGTCGGCGGCTCCGGAACCTGCACTGTCGCGACCATCCTGCACGAATTGGGACACACTGTCGGCGTCTGGCACGAACAGTCGCGTCCGGACCGTAATACATACGTCAACGTCAACTACGGCGCTGTCATTAAAGCTTCCCGCTCGAATTTCGATCAAATTTACGACAACCAACAGACGCTGAGTCCTTATGACTACGCTTCCGTCATGGAATATCCAGCGTTTTCGTTCTCCCGTAACGGAGAGCCCTGCATTGAAAGCATCCCCGCTGGTATTCCGCTATCGAATCCGAATGGCTATAGTGCGGCTGACATCGACGGCATTGAGCGTCTCTACGGGGCCATTCCGACGCAAGTTACAGTGACCAGCAATCCTCCGGGATTGCAGGTGATCGTCGATGGAGAAACCATTACTACTCCGCAGACTTATGCCTGGGCGCTGAATTCCACTCACACTTTGAACGTTCCCGCTGGCGGGCAGACGCTTAGCAGCACTGGCGTCAGCTACATTTACGGACGCTGGAATGACTCGGCCGTCGAGAGCCACACCATCACGGTCGCGCCCGGCAATAATATGGTGACCCAGCCGGCGACCGCGCCTGCAGTCACGGTCTATCAGGCAAACTTTATTCAGCTCGTTCCTTATGTGAATGCGATTTATCCGACGGGCACGGGAACGGTTACGCCGTCGCCCGCACCGCTGACGTATTCGGGACTTTCCGGCTCTTACTACATCATTCGCCAACTGGTGACGCTTACGGCCACTCCCGCTTCGGGACAGAATTTCTACGACTACATCAATTCTCCGTACTACCTGCCGGGCGGAATCGGAGCGAATCCCAAGACCTTTTATGTGATGGATGACGGCAGTTCCATCAACCTGACTACTTACTTCACCAGCTCTCCGGTATACACGGTAACGACTGATCCGGTGGCATCGAATGTCGGGGTTCTGGTCGATGGCGATTTTTGGTATGCGCCTGTCAATTTTGCGCTGCCTTATGATTCCACGTGGACGGCATCGAGCTCCCACAGTCTCAGCATTGATTCTCCGCAGTATCCGTGGAGTTCGAACACTTACTTCGACTTTGCCAGCTGGAGCGATGGCGGTGCGCAGAGTCACAACGTCACTTTGCCTCCGAGCGGCGGGGCTACGTACTCTGCCACCATCACGCCAAATTATTATGTGGACGATTACGTTCTGGAAGGGACGTGTGCTGGCACGATCAGCGTGACGCCCGGATCCACCGAGAACGGTTATTACCCCGCTGGCAGTCCGATCACTTTTGCCGAGACTCCCTCCTCTGGCCTGGTTTTTACTGGATGGGCTTACGACCTCACCGGAACGAGCAGCCCGCAGAACTTTACAGTCAATGATGAGGTCCTGGTTGCTGCGGACTACAACGTTAACTCGACTCCTCTGACGATTACCAGTCTCAGCCCAGCCAGCGCTACAGCGGGAGGTGCGGCATTCACACTCACCATCAATGGCACGGGCTTTACGAATGACACTTACGTTTACATCAACGGGGCTTACCGGGCCGTCGCGACGTTTGTGAGTTCGACACAGGTCACGATACCGCTAAAAGCCACGGACATTGCTACGCCCGGCGCGTTTCAGGTGGCTGTCGGTAACTTCAACAGCGCCGGTTGTGGCCCCTACATTCCAACGACCTTTTACGTATTGATCGGTTCTGGTGGAGGCGGGGGGACTCCGGCGGCGACTATAAGTCCGAAAAGCTTGGCGTTTGCGAGCGTAGCTGCTGGTACTGCGAGTGCAGAGAAGACAATTACTCTCACGAATTCCGGAACTGCCTCGCTCTCAATTGGCTCAATCATGGTCAGCGGCGATTTCATGCAGACCAACAACTGTCCCAGTTCGCTCGCTGCGAAAGCCGTCTGCACGGTGAACGTAACTTTCAACCCCGGCAGTCTCGGAGCGATTACCGGTGCGCTTACTTTCAGCGACAGTGCCACGACCAGTCCGCAACTGGTAAAGATGACTGGCACGGGGATCGCTCCTCTTACCTTTAGCCCGACTAGTCTGACTCTTCCGAGCGTGGCTGTCGGGTCAAGCTCGTCCGCGACGGTCGCGGTTACTAACAAGCAAACGACGGCGATCAGTTTGAGTCCCGCTGCTAGCGCTGATTATTCCGTTACTGGTGGAAGCTGTGGCGCTTCACTCGCGGCTGCCGGCAGTTGCACCATCACGGTGACTTTTGCTCCGCAATATAAAGGTTCAATCAAGGGCGCTCTTGCCATCACGACCAATGGTGCATTCAGCCCGCAGATTGTGGGATTGACTGGAACTGCCACGGGAGGGCCTACCGTTCCCCTGACGCTCAGTCCTGCTTCGTTGACCTTCGCATCGACTGGGATTGGAGCCACCACTGCGGCCGCAACCGTCACCGTTACTAACAAGAGCACTGGCACGTTAACGATCAACTCAATCAGCGCTAGCGCTGACTATGCGGCGGTTGGCAGCGGAGCGTCCCCTTGCGGAGGCGCGCTTGCCAAGTCCGCAAAGTGCACGCTGGCTGTGACCTTCACGCCGTCCGATACGGGATCGATCAAGGGCGCAGTTGCCATTGCTACTTCGGGAGCTGGCAGCCCACAAATTGTCGGATTGTCTGGCACGGGGGCGATTCCGGTGGTGCTGGCACCGACTAGTATTGCGTTTGGTGATCAGAGCGTTGGTACGACCAGTGCTCCTCAGACTGTCACCTTGACGAATAACTCCGGCGGAACGCTGACCATTTCAAACATTGTGGGCAGCGGAGATTTCACTGCTGCTCCGTCGGGTAGTACGCCCTGCGGCGCGACCGTTGCTGCCGCATCGACCTGTACCTTCAGCGTGACGTTTACTCCCAATGTGAAGGGTGCAATCACGGGAGCGGCGACGGTCAGCGATAGTGCGCCACTAAGCCCATCAGTGGTGAAGCTGACGGGGACGGGTGACTAGGCTTAACGGGGAAAAGACCCATGCGCTTGTGACTGTGCCTGGGTCTGAACGATTTTCACTTTGCGTGAGTCGTCGTGCGCGAATCTGCGGTCGGCGAATGTCGGATCTCAGGAAATTGCCTCTCGCTAGCGCACCTGCGAAAAATCTTCCACTGCGAACAACTGGCCGCCCTGCTCTACTACGCCAACTCCGATCGAATCCATGTCTTTATCCAGGATATTCGCGCGATGTAGAGGGGACTTCATAAACTGTCCGTGGATGAATTCCGAAGAAGGCCCCTGGGTTACATTTTCTGAAAGCCAACTGAAATGAATACCCACCTGTTTGACTCGGGCCGACAGGCTCGGCTCGCCTTCAAATCCATGCTGCGCCGACCTGTGTTCGGCCATTACTTCAGCATGCTGGCGTGCCGCTGTTGCCAGCGATTCGTTCCACCGCAGCGGCGCCAGTCCCTGTGCTCGCCGCGCCTGGTTGACCGATGCGTAGAGTTCACGCTCGGCCCGCCATACAGGTGTCTCGGCATATGTGGACCAACAAAGCATAATCTGCACCATTGTTAAAGCGACCAGCCGGGTTCTGATTTGCACAGTTGCCTCCCCACAACAAATAAAACCCGGCTGGCTACATCAGGGCAAGTTACTAACGTCGCGCGTTTATTACGGATAGTTACTGCACGAGTTACCGCCGCGTCGGATTGATATTTTTATCGTCGGCTCCAATACAAATCTCGGCAATCACGGTTCAGGTCGCGATGCTCGTGGCGCAGCGCTCTTTCTTCATGCCGCACACCAGCGTAATCTCCATGGTAGGCATCGCGCCGCAGCTCCCTGCGATCGTGCGCAATCCGCACCTCATCACGCCGGATGTCGTGCCGATCCCGCCAATAGCCATCGCTAGCAAACATCGTTCCCGCGCCCATGCCGATCATTAGAAGGACTCCAGCTATCATGCGTTTCATGTTCGTTTTCCTTTCGATCCCCGGATTCTGCCGCGGTACGGGAAACTGCGTCTACTGAATGCAAACACGCTTAGACGAGCCAAGTTGCGCGGTGTATATCCCGAAAACTTCCGGCTAGGTGGGCAACCATTTGCGAACGCCCTGATTAGAGCCCCAAAGTTTGGGATGGATTGCAGCCCCTCGCAAAATGGGAAATCTGCTTTTATCGCTGATTGGTGATTCGGATTTACCGCAGCGTGCCTAGGCAATTCGCCGTTTCTCTTTTGGTCTACTCTTGACTGGAATCACGAACTTCAATCCTGACCAGACGTCGGTAACAGCGCAGACTTTGATGTCCACAAGCCCCGCATCTAGCCCGCTCTGGCGAATCACATTTTCAGTGAGGTCGGTGGCCACGCCTGAACTTTTCTTCGGCCACGAGATCCACAACATGCCTGTGGGCGCCAGCGCTTTTGCGGCCGGCACGAGTTCGAACTCCAGGCCCGCTCGCGATTTGGCGAAGAGGAAGATGAAATCAAGTTCGAGAGTTTTGCTGGTCTGGTGGTTGAAAGTTTGAATCTGGCATTTCTTGAGCGCGTCGCGAAGTTCGGTCTTCACGTTGTCGGGCACGTGCAACAGGGCGGCACGAAAATTATCTTTGATGCCCAACTTTTTCGCCAGCGGAGTTCCTGAATATCCTGCCATACAGACCTAGCACAAAGAGATGAGGGTCGCGCGAAGTCCGAACTAAGCGAGCTACTGCTTGGGAGCGTAGTATCCCTTTTTGGTGCGTACTTTCAGACCTTTTTCCTGTGCCAGAATTTCGATGGAACGGAAGCGTCCATCAGCGACAAAATCTTCCGGCTTGTAGCCGATCGCGTACTGGCTGCGCAACTCTTCCTGAATGGAGAGAAACGCATCTGACATCTCGCGCATCTGGAACGGGAAAAACGAGCGGCCGCCTGTAGCTTCGGCGATGCGCTCCAGCACCTTGTCCCCATTGCCTTTCATGCCGCTGATGTTGGTGCTGATGGTGTAAACAATTACTTCCGCACGCTCCGCCATCTCGATGGCTTCCTCACGGGTCACGTGACTGAGGTTATCTTCGCCATCGCTCAGAAGGATGATGGCGCGGCGTACAGGTCCCGTTTGAGGCTGTTTTAACAGTTTGTCACGGCAGGCAAAGTAGAGCGCGTCGTACATGGCAGTACCGCCGCCCGCGCGCAACATGCGCACTCCGGTCGACAAGTCCTCCGTGCTATCGGTGAAATCCTGCGTAACTTCGGGCGTGGCGTCGAAGCCGACCACAAACGCTTTATCGTATTTCGGGCGAATGATGGAGTTCAGAAATTCGATTGCCGCATCCTGCTCGAACTTGAAGCGGTCGCGTACCGAGTTGCTCGCATCGACCAGCAATCCTACTTGCAGAGGCAGATCGGTTTCACTACGGAAACTGCGCAACTCAGCCGGCTTTTGATCGTCGATGACTCTGAAGTCGTCGCTTTTGAGATCCTTGATGTAGTGGCCATGGCGGTCGGTAACCGTGAACACCACGCGAACTTCGTTGACGATATGGACGATCGTCGTGACGGACTCGTCCGAATCAGACTTAGTTGTATTGCCTGGCGGCGTTGCGGTTGGGGGAGTCGAAGCGCCAGGAGTTGATGCAGGCGAGCCTGATGTAGAAGAACCAGGCGGAGTGGCTGCAGCAGGAGCCGCTGGAGTTTGCGTTGTGTTTGGTGCCGACGGCGGGGCAGAGACAGGCTGCGGCGTCTGGCCGATGAGCGAGCCAGCCAGTACGAGTAGAGCAAAGAGAAGCAGAAAATTACGTGACTTCATGGGGCACGACTTCGTTGGACACGACTTCATGGGGTTAATGTTTTCATTATAGCCTTGCGGCCACGCGCTGAAACGTCGTCTCGTTCTTACCGAACAGGTTCTTGGCGTGGCCTTGCTGACCAGTTCTTACTGACCTGGTTCGAGCCGGGGACCTTCCTGTTGAGCATTTTCCAGGCTATCGAGCAATTTCTCTAGTTCCTTCGGTAACGGCCGGGAAAACTTGAGAGACTCTTTGGTACGCGGATGGACCAATTCGAGCCCTGCAGAATGTAGAAAATTTCGATCCAGCGACAGGATCGCGGGCATACCGGCGTCCCGGCGTTTGTTCGACTGCGACCGCAATTCGCCCGGCGCGCCATAAAGCGCGTCGCCCACCACGGGATGCCCGAGCGATGACATATGGACGCGAATCTGGTGGGTGCGTCCGGTTTCGATTTTCAGTTCCACCAACGCAAACTTGCCGTAGGGGGCATCGATTTTTCGCAGCACCGAGTAATGCGTGACCGCCTCACGCCCGCCGAAACCTTTTGTTGTCATCCGGGTACGGCGCTGCGAGTGGCGGCTGATGGGGCTTTGAATCGTGCCGCGATCCCGTTTGGGCCAGCCGTGGACGAGCGCTATATAAGTCTTGTGAACTTCGCGGCCGCTGAATTGTTTTGCCAGCCGACGGTGCGATTCATCGTTCTTCGCTACCACCATCAGTCCGCTGGTAGCGCGATCAAGCCGGTGCACGATGCCCGGACGCAGTTCGCCGCCCACTGCGGAGAGCTTTTCGAAATGATGTAGCAGCGCATTCACCAGAGTTCCGCGATTGCGGGCATCTTCGGTTGCTCCAGCGCCCGCATGCACCATCATGCCTGCGGGCTTGTTAACGATCGCGATGTCGTCGTCCTCATAGACGATGTCCAGCGCGATCTCCTCCGCCATAGCGCGCAACGGTGGAGCGTGCGGCGGCCCGCTGACTGTTATCTGCTCTTCGCTCCTAAGCCGTAGAGACGCCTTCGCCGCTGTCTGATTCACCAGTACGTCGCCCTTCGCGATTAGCTGCTGCACCCGTGCGCGGCTGATCTCAGACTGAGTTACCTCGGAAAGTTGGGTTGCCAGATATTGGTCCAGACGCTGCCCTGCGTCATCGGTGGAGACGACGAGAGTTATAGGGAATTCAGGCATGGTGGGAAAAATTGAACGCTGCGACTACACCCTGCTTTGCGCTGGCACTTGCAGCGGCACTCTGCTCTTAAACCACCAGATCAGGCCGCCGCCGATGACCAGAAAAATCGAAATCAGCTGTGTTCCGGTCATCAGGCCGCCGAAGACTTCACCGCGTCCGGGATCGTCGCGCAGGAACTCGATGAAATAGCGCTCGATTCCGTACAGAATCATAAACGTGCCCCACACTTGTCCATCGAACTTTTTGCGCTTGAGCAGCCAGGTGAGGAACAGGAAATTGCAGAATTCGGCCGCGGCCTCGATCAGTTGCGTCGGTTCAATCCTGACCCCGAGCGGGGTTCCGCTGACGTCGTGCGCCAACTGGTTCGTGAAGGTCACCCCCCAGAAATGGCTTGTGGGTTTGCCGAAGCAGCAACCGGCTGAGAAGCAACCGAAACGCCCGAGGACGTGTCCGAAGGCGAGTCCGGGAGCGAAGCCGTCCGTTGTGCGCAACACCGGCATGTGATGACGCCGCATGTACCAGGCCGCCATCAAGAGCGCGGCTATCAATCCACCGGAAAATACGCCTCCTGCCTGCATGGTGTTAATGCTGAAAATCTCGCGCCAGTTTTTCGAGTAGTAGCTCCAGTCATTGACGATGTAAAGAATTTTTGCACCGATAATCCCAGCGAGGACAACGAGAATTCCAAGATTCCAGGCATCATCACCGTTGATGCCCTGCTTCTCAGAATTGCGCACGCTGATCCAGAGCCCGATCAGTACGCCCGAGGCGACCAGCACGCCATAGGTGGGAAGGTAGAAACTACCAATATGAAAAAGTCTGGGGAACACGTTAGTTTAGATGCTCCAAATGAAAGCTGAGGTCTAAGGAAAGTCTAGCAGAGCAGGAAGGTCTCAGGTTTTAGGTGTCAGGAACTCAAATCGTAGAGGACAGGTCGTCTTGAGACCTGGCACCTACTACCTGAGACCTGAAAAAAAAAGCCGACCCGCTGCGCCGTGTGGTGGGCCGAGAATGAACCCGTCTCAGACGGTGGGAACCCGCCGCGACCCATTAGGCTTTTCCGCATGACGGAACGTAGCACACCGGATCTTTTTGCGAGTCGAGTCCCCGTTCATTCGGCATTGGTTCAAAAATCGGTTACCACCAGCACCAACTCCGCAGGTCGACTTTCACCTTGGATGCTAGGAAACAACGGAGAGATTCGCAAGAGGAAAATGCAAAATAGTTGGCAAGAAGTTTGCTAGAGGTTGTGTGGTGACGGGATTTTGCCCCGTCCGGCCGAACGCAGTTTTGCACCTTGAACGGTCAATTTAACTCTAGATTCGCGACGAAAGATGAACGCGAGGTGACGATCGACTCTAACCCGTTCGATGTTATCTTGAAATACTGCATTCAACGCGCTAGCGGCCTTCAAACTCCGATCGGTAGTTTTGAGTAATACGATCTCAGGCCGTAATACAGCCGTTTGGGAACAGGCCAGTCGAGGATATCGATGAGGTCGAACTCGACGACAGGTTTCGTCTCCGTTCCCTTTACCGACTTGACACGCACAGAGCAGCATATCCGAGGGGGCTCATAACTTTGACCCTTTCGACTAAGTGAGCCACGATGGACGTAAATCACGTCGGCGTTTAGGCATTGTTCTCTTACGGGCGGCGTGGTCGTAATACTTCGGAGCGTGGTGTTGTCGTCAAGCCAATCATTTGTCCAGCTCTGGTTTTGGGCAGCCGGATGACGCACCACGATAAAAAGGCGATCCCTAGTTACCATACTTCAGTACTCAGCCCGTTCGCCGAGTATCTTCCAAAACTTCGTCCAGCGCGCTTGCCAATTTACTGGCCCGCTGCCGCGCTTCAGGCGAAACCGGCTCGAGTCGCCGCTTTAACAGATGATACTCATCCGCAATATTCAACGCTGCCAGCACCGCTAAGCGCACCGAATCGACGGTTGACGTTTGCTCCGATACGGCGCGCATCTTGCCATCCACATACTCAGCGAGCTTCAGAATGTAGTCAGCGTCTGAGCCACGCAAGTTATAAACCTGGTCGAAGATTTCTACGCGCACACTGCCACTTGCATTCGCAGCTGGTGGTGCAACAGTTTTTGTCGACTCTTCTGTTGGAGGCACTTTGCTTGCTGTGGCCATGTCACTCCTCGGCGGGTCACTACGTCCTAGATCTCGACCGAACGGATACTTGCCGCCGTTTACTTTGTCTTTGCCTTTGTCGCTGCCGTTCAGCTTGCTGCCTGCTCATGCGTCAGGCTGTCCATCTGGCCCAGCATCTTTTCGACCCGCGCTCGTATATCCTCGCGATCCTTGCGCATGTGCACCAGTTCGCGGCGCATAGTTTCATTTTCTTCCTCGCGCTCTTCGAGTTGCTCCCGCAACCGCTTCACATCCCGCTCGGCCGTAGATCGAGCTTCTTTGGCAGCCTTGTACAACTCTATGGTGCGATAAACTTTCTCTTCCAGCGCCTGAAAATCTTCAGCCGGAACCTCGGCAGATACCTCTTCCACGGTTTTGACAGACATGGGCACTACTCGCTTTCGGGAAATAAATTGAGCATTGAGGCGAAGTATAGCGCAGTTTGCTGTGGATTTAACTCTACTTTCGTGCCAGTTTCTCCAGCCGATGCGCCACCTCATCCAGTGTCTCAGGCTTTTTGCAGAAGGCGAAACGTACCTGTTGGGATCCGTCCTTCGGATGCTTGTAAAAACTCGATCCCGGCACGCACGCGATACCGATTTCTTTTACTAGGAAGGCAGCAAACTCCACGTCGTTCGCAAACCCGAAGGAACTGATGTCAGTCATTACGTAATACGCGCCCCGCGGACGATAACAATGGAAGCCAGCTTTCTCCAGCGCCGGAATCAGATGATCGCGCCGCATGCGATATCGGTCGGCCAGTTCGCGATAATAACTGGCGGGCAGGCTCAGCGCCGCCGCTCCAGCTTCCTGCAAAGGCGCGGGCGCGCCCACGGTTAAGAAGTCATGCACCTTGCGGATCGCGTTTGTGATCGCCGGAGGAGCAACCGCCCAGCCGACGCGCCATCCGGTAACGCTGTAGCTCTTCGACAGGCCGTTAATCGTGATGGTGCGCTCGCGCATGCCGTCAAGCCACGCGATTGAAATGTGCTCCGATCCATCATAAAGAATGTGCTCGTAGATTTCGTCGGTAATGCAGAGCACGTTGTATTCGACGCACAGGTCGCGAATCAGTTCCAGTTCTTTCCGGCTGAACACCTTGCCTGTCGGGTTATTCGGCGTATTAACGATGATTGCTTTGGTCTGATATTGATTGGTTTTGTGTTGAAATGCCTCACGCAATTCCTGTTCGTCGAATGTCCACTCGCCTCCCGCTGTTTTGGGAGGGCGCAAGCTGACGAAGCGCGGCTTGGCTCCGCTGAGGATCGAATCGGGCCCATAATTTTCATAGAAGGGCTCGAAGACCACGATCTCGTCACCTTTGTTACAAATCGCGAGGAGGGTTGCGATCATCGCTTCAGTCGAGCCGCAGCACACCACCACTTCTTTTTCGGGATCGACTTCGATCCCCTGCCCGTCTTTCATCTGCATCTGCCGGGCAATCGCATTTCGCAGGCTCTTCGCGCCCCAGGTGATGGCGTACTGATTCACATCAGCGGCGATGGCTTCCTGCGCGGCCCGCTTGATCTCTGCGGGGGCGGGAAAATCAGGAAACCCTTGCGCCAGATTGACGGCGTTATGTTGCATCGCCTGGCGCGTCATTTCGCGGATCACGGATTCGGTAAAATGCTCAACCTTGTCGGAGAGAAAGTGCTTGGGAGGTGTCGAAACTTGGGTCATGGAAAGAAGGCTAGCACAAGAAATAGCCATGCAGGGTCATCTCCGAAGCCACACGTAAATATGGTCAAAATAATTGACCATAGTATGATATGATGACTATCAGAGGAACCATGCAGGAAATCGCCATCTCGGAATTCAAAGCCAAGTGCCTAGCCGTGCTGGAACAAGTTCGCGCCACGAAAAAGCCGATCCGAATTACGCGCTTTGGTAAGCCCGTCGCTGAAGTCGTACCGCCGACGGCGGTCGAGGATCGCAAGGCTTGGATCGGATCGATGAAGGGCACCTTCGAGATTCTCGGCGACATTGTGTCTCCGGCGAACGACGAGGATGAGTGGGAGGTTCTGCGCGATTGAGACTGCTACTGGACACCCACATCTGGCTCTGGAATTTTCTGGAGCCTCGGCGGCTTGGCCGGCGCGTCTTGCATCATCTCCAGGACAAGCAAAATGAACTGTGGCTTTCGCCGATGAGCACATGGGAAGCGCTGACGCTGAATTACAAAGGCAGAATTCGCATAAAGGAAGATTTGGCGACGTGGCTGGCGCGAGCCACGGCCGGCACGCGCGAAGCGCCACTCACGCATGAGATTGCGCTTGTGGCGCGGCAATTACCCTTGCATCAGGACCCTGCCGATCGCATTCTCGCCGCTACGGCTGAAGTCTTGGATTTGACTCTCGTTACGGCCGATGAAAGATTGCTGGGATTGGGGACGATCCGAACATTAGCGAATCACTAAATGCTCGCGTAGGGACAGCCCTCGGCTGTCCGGGGCGAATCTCTGCGAAAGAGCACGCTCTATCTTATCCTCTGCGATCCTCCCACTTCGTCCAATTTCCTTACGATTTGAGTCGACCAATTGGCTACTTCATCGTCGCGTAAGGTTCGCTCATCGGATTGAAACTTCGCGCGTAGCAGAATCGAATAACTGCCAGTCGTTACCCAAACGGTTCCTCCGCCACGAAAAATTTCGACCGGAGTGAAATTCCGAAGTTCAGTGATGCCTAACGATTCAACAGCCCGTCGAATTGTTTCGAAGTTAACTTCATCCTTGAATGCAAAGGAGAAGTCGCGCTCGACGGCAGGGAAGCGCGGTAGCGCTTCGTAACGCGGCTGGCGCAGGTCGTGCTGGTAGAGGCGGTCGAGATAGATTTCGGCGACAAAAACATCCTGGCGCAGTTTGCGAGTCGCGGCGACATCGGGATGAATCTGGCCAAACTGGGCTACAGTAGCGCCATCCAGCACGGCTCGAGCAGAGCGTCCGGGGTGATAATAATCGGCTGTTTGCGCATCGTAGTAGAGAGTCCACTGGCTGAATGGAGCGAGCAGGCTTTCGATGTCGCCCTTTAGATCGAACAACGAAAACGGGCGCGCCGCCGCTCCCGGAGCCAGTCCGCGCACGACTTCTGCATCCATGCTGCCTGTTGCGCCGATCGAGATGCGTTTCATCTCCAATGCTTTCGCGCCTGACGCTTCAAATACGTTTCCAAATTCGAACAAGCGAACGTTGTCACTGCCGCGATTCAGGTTATAGGTCAGCATGTTGAGCATGCTGGGAACCATCGAAGTGCGCATCACCGAAGCCTCGTCGCTGAGCGGGTTTGCGAGGTCGAGTTCGGGTGCAGTAGAAAAGCGCTTGGCGTCTTCTCCTGAAATAAATGTGAGCGAAATAGTTTCGTTGTAACCGAGCGCCAAGAGCGATGAGCGCAGCCGCGCATCTTTCTGCGCATCGGGAAGCTCCCGGACCTCGCCGCTATAGGCAGGAAGTGTGTTGGGGAACTTGTCGTAGCCGTGCAGTCGTGCCAGTTCCTCGATGATGTCGATCTCGCGTTCGATATCGAGACGCCAGCTCGGAATGTGGACTAGATAAGAATCTTCGCCGCCCGGAAGCATGGTGAAACCGAGACGAGTTAGAATGCGGCTAATTTCAAGCGTACTGAATTTTTCGCCGAGAATGCGGTGAACTTCGCGCGGGTTGAGCTCAACAGGAGCTAGATCAAGCTGACGAGCGATCACATCGATGACATCGCCTACTGGCGTGCCGCCGCCCGATTCGAGAATCAGTTCAGCGACTCGGTTGGTCGAAGGGACGGTCGATTCGAAATCGGCTCCGCGCTCAAATCGGTGGGAGGCGTCGGTGTGAATGCCATGTCGCTTTGACATTCTGCGCACGGTGACCGGGTCCCACCATGCGGATTCGATCAGGATGTTCTTAGTCTTCTCCGTGATCATCGTGTCGAAACCGCCCATTACGCCGGCCAGTCCGACAGGCTTTTTCGCGTCGGCAACGACGAGGTCTTCGGTGGAGAGTTTGCGCTCCACGCCATCCAAAGTCTTTAGAATTTCGCCTGCGCGCGCTTTGCGAATGACCAAGCGGCGGCCTTCGAGCAGGTCGAGATCGAACACGTGCGTGGGCTTGCCGCTCTCCCACAAAACGTAGTTCGTGGCGTCGACCGCATTGCTGATGGGGCGTTGATCTAGCAACTGCAGACGGCCGGCAATGTGCGGCGGCGAAGGTTTGACCGTGACTCCACGAATTTCGCGCGCTGTGAACCGCGGACATAGTTCAGGCTCCTGAATATCGATGGTGACATCGGACTTGCCTTGCGATGGCGGCAGCTTTGGCACAATCGGTTTGAGCGGCAGATCATAGAGCGCGGAGGCCTCGCGAGCCACTCCGTAATGATTCATCGCATCGGGACGGTTGGTGGTGATCTCCATCTCGAAGACAGTGTTTTCGCCTTCGCCGGAAATGCCTTCCACAGCAACTCCCGCTAGCGTAAGTTCATCGGCAAGACGCGGGTAGTCGACTGGGAGGTCAACGAAGTCGCGCAACCAGTGGGGAGAAATTTTCATGAATGATCTTTAATGTATGGTCATCAATGCCTAGTCATCCTGCGCGAAGTACAGGACCTCATTCTTGCCTCAGTTCGGGGTGCATGAGGTCCTTCGCTTCGCTCAGGATGACAATACTTAAGAAAGTGGTGAGTCCGCTATTATCCAAACTGTTCCAGAAATCTTACATCGCCCTGGAAGAACAGCTGAATATCATCCACGCCATATTTCAGAATCGCAATACGTTCCACACCCATGCCGAACGCGAATCCCGAAACTTTTGTTGCGTCGTAATCGACGAAGCCGTACACATTGGGATCGACCATGCCGCATCCCAGCAACTCAATCCATCCGCTGGCCTTACAGTTGCGGCAGGGAGCGCCGTCGCGCACGCCCTTGCCATCGCAGAAAATGCAACTGATCTGTACGTCGGCGCTGGGCTCGGTAAACGGAAAGAATGATGGATAGAAGCGCGTCTTCACGCTCGAGCCGAAGAGCGCTTTCATGGCGTGATCGAGCGTTCCTTTCAGATCACAGAATGTGATGTTGGTATCAACCGCCAAGCCTTCGACCTGGTGAAAGATGGGTGAGTGGGTCGCGTCGAGCGCGTCGTTGCGATGAACTTTCCCCGGACACACTACTCGCACCGGCGGTTTCATCTTCTGCATTGTGTGGATCTGCACCGGCGACGTGTGCGTGCGCAGCAGCAGGCGATCGCGCTGCGGCTTCGATTCCTGTCCGGCGATGAAGAGTGTGTCTTGCGTATCTCGCGCAGGATGATTCGGGGGAAAGTTCAGGGCTTCGAAATTGTAGTAATCGGTTTCAATCTCAGGACCTTCTTCGACCGAGTAACCGAGGTTGCGGAAGACGCCGACGATCTCATTCATCGTCTTGATGACGAGATGCTCTGCGCCGATGGGGCGGCGAATGCCGGGGAGGGTGATGTCGAGGCGCTCGGTGGCGAGTTTGTCTAAGGATGTTCCGCTTTGAATACGGATGAGTGTCGCGTCCACCGCCTGCTCGACTTTGGTTTTGAGTTCGTTGACGCGTTGTCCGACTTCACGCTTGTTTGGTCCTGGCGCGGCCTTTAGCCACTGCTCATTGAGTTGGGTGAGAATGCCATTCTTGCGCGCCATCCAGCGGTCGCGAAACGCCCTCCAATCGTTCTCGGAACTGACGGCTGAGGACTCTTGCTCCAAGGCGGACAGAAGTTCACGTGCGGCGCTATCGAGCGCGCCTGGCGAGAATTCGGTAAGCTTTGGGACGGCGTAGGGCATTTCGCGGCAAATTTCAAGAGATCGTCATCCAGCACGATTCTTGGGGAGAACTCCCTGCGGCAGCACGTCGACGTAAGGCGTATAGGGGTCCTTCGACTCCGCAGAACGATCCGCTTCGCGAATCGTTCTGCTCCGCTCAGGGTGACACGATTTTGCTAATGCTGAAAGCTGTGACTGAAAATCGACGACAGACAGTTGACTACGCTGTTGCGTTCGCCGCGGCGTTCGCTTTCTTCGCCTGCTCGGCCAGATGCGCAAACCCCGCCGCATCTTTTACAGCCAAATCCGCCAGGATCTTGCGGTCCAGTTCTACGCCGGCTTTTTTCAGTCCGCTGATGAACTGGTTGTAGTTCAGTCCGTTTAGGCGGGCGGCGGCGCCGATGCGTACGATCCAGATGGAGCGATACTGGCGCTTCTTCTGCTTGCGGCCGGAGTAGGCAAACTTCAGCGCGCGATCGACTGCTTCTTTCGCCGAGCGGTAAAGTTTGGATTTAGTTAGGAAGTATCCACTGGCGCGTTCAAGAATCTTTTTGCGCTTGGCGCGGCGTTTGGTTCCGCGTTTTACACGAGGCATTGTTGTTCTCCTTTTATTTCGTGTTACTTCGACTGGCGGCTGGAGGTAAGGAGGCTTCTACCACATTTCCAAGATGAAAAGGGATTTCTAAAGCCCGACCTCTTCACGCGCCGCTGCGGGGTGTTTCGCTCCGCAGACTTATCTTGCAAACACAGTCTTGCATACTCGGTTAAGGACGGGCGATGAGGCCCGTCGAATCCATTACATATACGGGATCATTCGTGCCGCTTTTTTGTAGTCTCCGTCACTGACCAAAGTGGGCTGGCCCAGCTTTTTCTTGCGTTTCTTCGCCTTGGATGACAGGATGTGACGCAATCCCGCCTTGTGACGCACGATCTTACCCGTACCCGTTTTCTTGAAGCGCTTGGCAGCGCCTTTGTGTGTTTTTAGTTTAGGCATAAATAGCTCTCAGCTTTCAGTTAGTTCCTGAGCGTTAAACGCAAATACGTTGCTCATCCGTTTACGATCGCACCATTAGATCCAGCTGATGGCTGATAGTTGACGGCTGAACGCGCTCTACGCTGTCTGCGCGCCGCCTCGCGACGCGGGAGGTGGTGCAGGCTTTGGAGGCGCAGGCGGTTTTTCTTTCGCTCCGCCTTCCTTCTTATTTGGAGCCAGAATCAAATGCAGCGTGTTGCCTTCCTGCCGTGGCCGAAACTCTACCAAGCCTCTCTGGTCGATGTCCTTAATCAGACGTTCCAGAATCTGGCGCCCCAGGCTTTGCCGCGTCATTTCGCGTCCACGGAAGAATATGGTAGCTTTCACCTTGTCTCCTTCGTCTAGGAAGCGCAACACGTGATTCTTTTTGGTTTCGTAGTCGTGATCGTCCACGTTGATACGAAACTTTACTTCTTTGACCGTAATGGTCTTCTGTTTTTTCTTGGCTTCGCGCTCGCGCTTTTCGTTCTGGTACAGAAATTTCCCGTAATCCATGATGCGGCAAACCGGAGGTTGCGCGGTCGGAGAAATTTCTACCAGATCCAGGTTTCGTTCGCGGGCCATCTTAAGCGCCTCGAAGGGAGGCATCACGCCAATTTGTTCCCCTTCGTCACCGATCACGCGAACTTCACGTGCACGGATGCGCTCATTCATGCGGATAAAGCGTTTGTCGATACCGTCCTCCGTCTGCTTATCTGACAGGAAAGATGCCTAAAAAGTATAACATGCAACGACCGTAAGCTCCGTTTCGAGAGCTTCTTTCGCCTTGACCGCAGTCGCCGAAAGCCGCTAGCATTGCCCGGTCGCGCGTTCTGTGGTTCTTCTTACCCCGTGCTGAGCCACTTAGTCGTAATTAGTCCGATCTGAAGTCTCGCCGCTTCCGGAGGTTCCGTCTATGCGCTCTGCTTTCATTTTCTTCCTGAGCTGTTTGGTTCCTTTATCTTCAGCAGCTTTCGCGCAGCGTCAGGCCGACAGTCCCAAGCCCATCATCACCAGCCCAGTTGACGAGTCGCAACTGGTTACTCTTACAGGGAACACGACTCCTGCTGCGTTGAGCGTTCAAAACGATCGTGGCCCGGTCGCGGACAGCCTAACTTTCGATCACTTGCTGCTCAAGCTCAAGCGCGATCCAGAAACCGAAGCGCGCTTCGAAAAGTTGATTGACGAAATGCACAATCAGGATTCGCCTGAATTCCATCGCTGGCTGACTCCGCAGCAACTAGGTGAGCGCTTCGGGCTTGCCTCGCAGGATCGAGAAACTATTCAACGGTGGCTGGAAGCGCACGGGTTTTCTGTCAATCGCGTTTATCAGAACGGACTGGTGATCGACTTCGCTGGAACCGCCGGACAAATTCGCGAAGCATTCCACACTGAAGTCCACAACCTGGTTTTGCCGAATGGCGAAAAGCATATTGCCAACGTTCGTGATCCGCAGATTCCTGCTGCGCTTGCGCTGGCCGTCGAGGGTATTGCGTCACTTCATGATTTTTTCCCCAAGTCGCATGCTATTCAGCTTGGAAAAGTTTCCTACGATTCTGCCACTCGTCAGTGGCATCCGCGGTTCAACGTTAAGTTTCACGGGGAAACTTTTCACACCGTCAATCCCTACGACTTCGCGACTATCTACAATGTGCTGCCACTCTGGCAGCGCGGATTCACTGGCAAAGGCGTCACCATCGCTTTGGTCGAAGATTCCAACCTCCTGCATGAATCCGATTGGTACGCCTTTCGCAACGTATTCGGTCTGAAAGATTTTAAGGCCGGCAACTTCAAACAGGTCTATCCCAATTGCACGAATCCTGGACAAAACGGCGATGAGATCGAAGCCGCCCTCGATGTGGAGTGGGCGAGTGCGAGTGCTCCCGATGCCAACATCGAGCTTTCCGCATGCGCTAATTCGCGCTCTACCTCTGGACTCGATCTCGCCATACTCAATATTCTCGATGTCAATCCACCTGACATCATCTCCGACAGTTATGGCCTGTGTGAAACCATTACTGGCCATACAGAGATCGCATTGGAAAATAGCGAAGCGCAAATGGCTACGGCTTTGGGCACGACTTTCTTTATCGCCCAGGGAGACACCGGCGCGGACGAATGTTCTCCTGTAGAGGGTTTCCTTTCGCATCTCGGGATCAACAGCGGAGACAACACCGCCTCCGCGTATGCGGTCGATGTGGGTGGCACCGATTTCATGGCCCAGTACAACTCTGATGTCCACGGCGTTCCGGTCAGTGACTACTGGAGGGCGGCTAATGATCCTCGGACCAAAGCGTCCGCACTGTCATATATTCCGGAGATTCCATGGAACGATGGCTGTACGAGCGAACTCATTTACAGCGATCCTGTATTCGGCGGCTACACGCAATCATATGGTCCCACGGGATTCTGTAACTCGAAACTCGGCAGAGAATTTAAGTTTTCGGTGGGCGGCAGTGGCGGACCCAGCACCTGCTTTACTGGAAAGCCATCCATCCCTGGAGTGGTTAGCGGAACCTGTCAGGGCAATCCTAAGCCGTCGTGGCAAACGGGAGTGCCCGGAATTCCGAATGATGGTTTACGCGACCAGCCCGACCTTTCGCTATTTGCCGCGGACGGAGTATGGGGAAGTTTCCTAGTCGAGTGCATGTCGGATCCGAACCAATTCGGCGCTCCCTGTAGTGCGGAGAACGACGCATTGTATGAAGGTGGCGGTGGCACATCCTTCGCTTCGCCAGCAATGGCGGGCATCCAAGCGTTGATCGATCAGAAATATGGCAGACAGGGAGACACCAACTACGTTTATTACGCGCTGGCGGCGAGCCAATTCACCAAACAAGGGACGAAAGCTTGCAATGCGAGTCAAACCACAGGCAAGCTGCCCGCCGGTTCGTGCATCTTTAATGACGTCATGGCCGGCGATATGGTTATTCCGTGCGGGCAGAACGCGAAAGGTAACTCACACGATTGTTATGAGGATGGCATCAAGATTATCGGTGAACTTTCGACGTCCACATCTGCCAGCGAACCCGCGTATCCAGCAACCGCTGGCTACGATTTGGCCACCGGACTTGGCTCCGTGAATGCCACCAGCCTTTTCAATGCGTGGCCTCACCCGTAGAGTTCAGGGCGTGGATCTGCGCTCGGAGCCAGAACCGAGGGAATTAGTAGCGATGGAATTGGCGATGAGATCGGGACCCTCATCCTCACGTGAGAATGGCGGGTGAATTCTCTTGTGATGCGCAAATGGAGGGAGACCGCTGTGTGCTCCGCCGATCGCCCCGCCAATCAATGCACCGATACCGCCGACGAGAACTACCGCTCCGGTGGTTGTTCCGGGGTTGGGGTTCTTGTTGGCTTTGGCTCCAAGGGCCGCTCCCAATCCGAATCCGATTACCGCTCCGATCAGAACGTGGCGGCCTTTGCTGTGATCCATCCACGGTGATTGGTAGCTTCCTCGCGGATATGCCTGGTTCGGCCGATAAGGGCGCATCGGGCCATTTCTTGGTGAGAATTGGGCAACAGTCATGTTATCGACTGCGTGACTCGATACGCTTTCGGCTTTGCCGTTCTGCGCGTATTGGCTTCGCGCGGCTGAGATGGCGTCGTTGCTGGGGAAATCTTTTTCAGCGTCAGTTTGCTGATCGTCTGATGCCTGTGACAAGGTTGTTTGCGCTAGCGCGCTTGATGCCAGCATGAGCGAAGCCAGCAAGACGGGCATGGAAAAATATGTTTTTAGGTATTTCATAGGCGCATCCTAACGCCATCGCGCCAACTGCAATTGTGGGGTTGTTACAGTTTCTGGAGTGTCACAGGTGTCAACTACGGTGCCACAACATCAAATGGCCGCATCATCTCGTTATCTTCATGCTCGAGCATGTGACAGTGCCATACATAACGTCCCGTGAAGCCTTCAAACCTAACAATGATCCGCGTGACCATTGAAGGATAGGCGCGGACGGTATCTTTCCAGCCCGCTTCACCGGGCTCCGGAAGCACCGCTGCGCCAATATATTTGACTTCGTTCTTGATCCAATAGGAGGGGACACTGAAGGGCCTGCGGTCGAGAATCTGAAACTTGACCAGATGCAAATGTATAGGATGGATATCTTCGGTGGTGTTAATGAGATTCCAAATCTCGACCGAGTCGAGAACGGGATTCTCCGTCACTGGCATGTTCCAATGAGCATTATTCAATAGCATCCTTACCGGCCGCTGCACGAGATCGTCGATCTCCACCAGACTCAGCATGCGAGTTTTCACGGCGGAGGACTCTGGAGTTTTAATAATCGGCTTGAGAGTCTGAGGAATCACGGTGGTGTCGTGCTCTCCAGTTTGCGCGACGCGCAGTTGCATGACACTGAGGTTGTCATTCTTCAGCATAACGTTCGTTCCGGCGTAACTCGAAAAATCAACGATCAAATCAATCCGCTCGCCGGGCGCGATTGAAACAAGTTGCAATCGAACGGGAGCGGGTAGTAGTCCCTGATCCGTGCCGATCTGTTGGACGCTTGGGCCGCTGGGCTTCTGACCGGCCGGTGTCTTTTCCTCCGACAATGTCAAATGAAAGAACCTGCTATTTGCTCCATTAAGCAAGCGGAACCGATACTTGCGGGGTTCGACTTCGAGATAAGGGTAGATCTTACCGTTCACTAAAACGGCGGCGCCGAAAACTTCCGGCACCCACGGTGACTTCGAATCAGGATCGACAGGATAGTTAAGCTGCGAATCGAGATCGAATATCCGATCGTAGAGTACGAGTGGAATTTCGTATTTGCCCCTGGGCAGATTTAGGGAATCTTCAAATTCATCGCGCACGAAAAATGCGCCTAAGAGTCCAGCGAATACATTGAGCCGGTTAATTCCCAAAGCATGGTCGTGGTACCAGAGCATCGCTGCTTCCTGGCGATTGGGATAATGGCAGATCGCCGATTTACCCGACACAAACCAATTCTCAGGGTAACCGTCGCTGGCTGGCGGAGCTTTGGCACCATGCAGGTGCACCACTGTGCGAACCTCGGGCTTGTCGGCCTCAGCGCCATGAATGCTATTGTCGACTGGCAAGAAATGCTTCTCTGGCAGTTCATTGACCCACTCCACCAATAATCCCTGACCGCTGCGGGTTTCAAACGTCGGTCCCGGTGAAGTCGATGCATATCCCCAAAGGCGAGTTGGTTTCATGTCGCGGTGCAACTTGCTTTCGAACTGCCGCATCTCGACCCGGTAGTAAGGGAGTTGCAATGCGGGATTGTCGGGGCTTGACCGCTGGCCGGCGGGCTTGATGATTTCCGGCAGGGGCAGAGGGTCAACGAATTGCGCAAGCGAACTGGTCTGGAGCTGCGTTCGAAGCTTGGGCGGGGCAACGTGCGACATGCCCTGGCGCATGGCTAGAGCCATCGTGGTCATCCCACCCTGCGCGAGAAACAATCTTCGTGTCAGCGCCAAGTTTGTCGTTTCCTCCTCCGATGTCATCGTCAAGAAACTTCGCCCACAAATAAAAGCGGGCACACAAATCCATCTTTGCATGCCCACCTTTTATTGAATACAGCTTTAGTTAGAACCAGCGCAAAGTGATGCGTTCTGTTTTTCCCCGGTGTTTGGATTCAAACAAAGAACTGCAGTGGTTGTCCGGATCTTCGCGAAGTCGAAATCCTGGGTAAGCGAGCTGGAGATCGCGTCGAAAGAACCGTTGCCAATGCGTTGTCCACCGAGCCAATTGTCTTCAATGAAGTGGATGATTGAAGTCTGGTCGGTGACAGTGTGATCCACGAAGTTCGCCTTCGCCCACGGTGAAATAACCAGCATTGGCAGTCTTGGACCGTAGCCGCAACGTCCCTGCACAGCCGGGCCGTCGCTGCCACCGAGTGCGGGTGCCTGCGTGCCGCAGAAGCCAGCACCGGTCAGAGCGTCGTTACCGGCGGACTGCGAGGCATTGACGATCGGGCCGATCTGGTGGTCGTACCATCCGTCGGAGTCATCATAGGCGATGACCACGGCGGTGCTGCTCCAAGTCGGCAGACTTTCCAGGAGGTTGATAGTGGTCACAACAAAGTTCTGCTCATCGGTTGGGTCGGAGTATCCAGCGTGGCCGTCCTGATAAGACGGAGCCTTCAGGAAGCTTACTGCCGGCAGGTTTCCTGCGCTAGCGGCGGCATAGAAGTCCTGGATATCGTACTGGTGATTAGCTGGGCCGTCATTGCCGATTTCAGCAAGCGAAGCGGGCCGGGTGTGTTGTGGGTTCGCGAAAGAAGGCCAATACGCGAAGAAGGAGTGGTGCGGGGTGTAGTCAGCTTCTGTTACCCCAGTGATATTCGATTTGGTGCTGCGAGCGCAACCGGTGGTTCCGTTCGCATTCACGATCGACAGGTTGAATCCGCCCATGAAGCCGCCCCAGGTTACGCCGGCGGCGTCCAACAGATCGCCGATGGTCTGGCCGCTGAATTGCACTTGGGTGCGATTGGGATTCGAGCAAACATCGCCGAGAGGATCGGCATCGCCGATCAAGGTGAGTCCGCCGTTTCCATCGCTCACGTCGTATCCAGCAGTCGGGGCCGGTGGGTTCGGGTTCAAACCTGCGACGATTCCGTTCGTTTGGCCCGATACCAGATTGACCAACCCTGGCGTTGAAGGACCGAAGGTCGTTCCGTAAGAGTTATCGCTGAGAACGAAATGTTGCGCGTAGTTCCACATCGCGGTCACGGTATTGCCATCGAAATAGCCCATGACCAGGCTGTTGTTGGTGATACCCGTCGGTGGCGGTCCAGCGGTTCCGGTGTAGAGCGGGAAAAGGTCCATCAGGCCGCTATCGAAGGCCTGTTGTTCGGGTGTGTAGGCATGGTCCTGGTCGGCAGTGGCGGCCTGTAGAACGTCGAGCCGGAATGGATTCGATGCACCTGCGCCATTCGCAGGGTTCAGATTCGGGTTGCTGGTGAGTAGAGCGGTGGTCAGGCCGTTGACAGTCGGTGTAGTAGCCGACGGTGTGAACTTATTTTCAAACTTCGGATTCGTCGCGTTCGGATAGGTTCCGAAGTAGTGGTCGAAGGAAATGTTCTCGTCAAAAATGACCACGAGATGCTGAATCGGTGTTGCTTGGGCGGGACGAGCTTTTTCTGTCAGCGGTTTGGCGGAAGAGGCAAAAGCGGGAACAACGGTCGGTCCCAGGGCGATGGTCATCGTTAGTAGCGACGCCATTACCCGCCTGAGGTTGGCGAAGGGTTGCTGCTGTTCGAACATGCTGAATTCTCCGTTTCCTGGAATTGCCTGGCGCAAGGCATAAGCCTACCGCGTGGCAAGAAACTGGCAAGAACATTAGGCGGGAGATGTTTCGGCACTATGACTGAAATGTTAAGGGCAGATGAAATCAGAATCCTTTGGCAGGTTGTCGGAAAGCTTTAGGAATGTGATCTCAAATGACGCTGGAGAATTGCAGTTAGTCAGAAATCTTTTGCTGCTTGTTGGCGCCCTTTTACGCCACGGCGACCTTCGGAGTCCGCAAGCGCCGATATAGCCGCATATAGTCGTCCACCATTCGCCGCGCGGTGAAGCGCTCTCGCGCCCGATTATAGGCGCGTGTTCCATAGAGGCGAGCCAGTTCGCGATCCTCATCGAGTTGGGCAAGTACGTCACTCAGACTCTCGGCATCATTGCGTTCGAAGTACAGAGCTGCATCGCCCCACAGTTCACGGTATACATCGGTATCGTTTGCCACCAATGCGCAACGGGAAAACGCCGCCTCAATCGAGGCAAGCCCGGTCGGCTCGTAGCGCGAAGTCGCTGCAAAAATTTTGGATTTGCTATAGAGAGATCGCAACTGCGATTCGGTCTGCGCTCCCTTCACCGAAATCTCATGTTCGTCGGTGGAGACGCGCACGTCGGCGCGGATCGGTACTGGCGGCGCGGGAATCGGATTATCCGCTCCTACAATGCACACCGGCAGGCGGTGTGCGTGTTGCGTCAGCAGTGCAACTTGTTTGCCTGTGTCCCACAGACGTCCGATCGCCAGCACCGATTCTTCTTTGGTCACAAAAGGATTGAAATAGATCGGATTGCGTCCCGGTGGAATTACGTGTCCCGCGAAATCGTCACCATAGGCAAGGCGCAGCAACTCTTCCATCCAGCGCGAAGTTGTGACGACGGCGTCGGCCCGCTTTAATCCCGCAACCATAATCTGGCGATACCACTGTAGCCATGCTGATTCCGTGGGTTCGTGTCCGTGGATGCTCAACCACCACGTGACCAGATCGCCGTGCGCCACCACTATCCGCGGCATCGCTACCGGCAGGGCTCCAAAACTCAGCTGATTCAAATGCAGAAAATCAGGACGTGTGTCGCGCACGATCGCACACAAATAATCCTGTGCCGCGTGGAAATCCTGTTCGCCTTCCTGCATCCAGTCGAGACGAAATGCGGTGGGATGATATTCGAGGCCGTGGAGCCCGTCCATCCAGGCGGTTTGAGGAGGGAGTGGAATTTCTCCAAAGCTGACAAGCGTAACCTGCGCCCCGTGAGTCACCAGACCCGAAACCAGTTCGCGCGAGTAGGTCCACACTCCGCTGAACGTGTCAGCCGTCACCAGTACGCGCACAGAACCCCCGGCTTCGAGGGTTGGGAAAGCCCTCGGCCTGCTTGAGTCTAGTTTATGGTGTACGGCATACTTAGGAAAGAGTTTTCTTATAACTTCTGGAGAGTGCGTGGAAGCAGGGCTACGCCCTACTTGGGGCGGGGCAAAGCCCCGTCCCCACAATGGAAAAGCCACATCACTTTAAGTCGAGTCTGCCCATTGCGTCATCACGCGCTGATCAGGGCGATAGTCCACCATCCTCATTGTCACTTGTGGCCGCACCAGAACACGCATCGTCCACAGCAGATCATCGAGAGAGGTACCAAAGCCGAAGTGAGCATCCACGAAGGCCAGTTCCGAGGCCGGCATGGTCGAGCGACCCGAGATCATGACTACAGGAACATCCGGCACAAGAAACTTGATCTCGTGGGCTAGTTTCGAACCCAACATCAGAGGCATTTCGTAATCGAGAAGTGCCAGATCAAAATAGGTTCTCTTGCATAGCGCAAGCGCCTCAACGGGGTCATTTTTGGTGATCACTCTGAACCCGCACTCTTCAAGAACACTGCTCAGCAATCGGCTGGATTTGGGATTGTCGTCCACGTACAGCACTGTCGTTCTCTTCTCCATCGCAAGCCTCCGTTCCTTTCCTGAAGAACGCTATTTGGGCGTCGCGCTTGCGAACGAAGTTGGTAGAGATTTGTAAAATGGTTGATGCAATATTTCGACGGATTTAGGGAACGATGGCAGCTGCTGCCTTGCAGGGCGATCCTTCTTTCGACGGGTCTGCACTTGGGAGTGTGAACTTGAAAGCTGAACCTTGGCCAGTTTGTGACTCAACCCAGATGTTGCCGCCGTAGTGCTGAATAATTTTTTTGCAGATAGCCAGACCAATTCCGTTGCCCGCGTATTCGGTCCGTGCGTGCAGGCGTTGGAAAACAACAAAAATATTTTCTGCGTATTCGGGAGCGATACCAATCCCGTTGTCGCGAACGCTGAATAACCACTGCTCCCCCGATTTCTCGGCCTGCACAGAAATCGCCGGAGGCCCTTTACCGCAGAACTTGATTGCGTTGCCGAACAGATTTTGAAACACCTGCGTCAACTGGGTAATGTCCGCACAGACAACTGGCAGCGGGTCATGTGTGATCACGGCGCCGCTCTCTTGAATTGCCGTGCCCAAACTCAGCAGGGCGCGCTGCACAGCTTCATTGGAATCGACCTGTCCAACCGCGGCATCACTCCGGCCCACTCGCGAAAAGGCGAGAAGATCCTGAATCAGGGACTGCATACGCAGGGCTCCCTCGCTGGCGTAGCCGATGAATTTGTCGGCATTTTCATCGAGTTTGCCGCGATACCGTTCCCCAAGCAGCTGCGTGTAGGCCGCGACCATACGCAGCGGCTCCTGTAGATCATGGGATGCCACGTAAGCGAATTGTTCGAGGTCAGCGTTGGAGCGAGCAAGCTCCTCGACTTTCCGCGCCAAATCTTCTTCAGATTGCCGGCGTAAACGGAGCTGACGTTTTTCCTGCAAAGCCCGGCGTACAGCTTCGGGAAGCCGCGCCAGTCCATCTTTTAGAACATAATCAGTCGCGCCTCGTTTAATGCACTCGACAGCAGTGATGTCTCCCAGCGCGCCCGATACCAGGATCAGCGGAATATCCAGACCTTCGCGCCGGAGCACCTCCAGCGCTTCCATGCCCTTCCACTGCGGCAGGTTGTAGTCGGCAATGACCACGTCAGGCGGGTGCAAGTGAAGTTGCCGCTCAAATTCAGCTTCGGCTTGCACTACCACAACCGAGATTGCAAAGCCACCTTTTCGTAGAGCTTGGGCTACGAGCTCCGCATCGAGTTCGTTGTCTTCAACGTGCAACACCCGGAGTTGGTTCGGCTTCGCCGCGAGCCACGAGGTTCCGCTGCCCGGTCCGACCGTTTTACCGACCTGGGGCTGGCTATTTTCGTTTTCGACGTTATGCGGGCTCATAAATTGCGTTCGTCTATGGCTGCCAGATGCTGAGAGGCTTCTGTTATGGGAGGCTGATTGGTGACCAGCCAGTACAGCCCAACGGTCTTAACTGTCTCCCGGAACTGATCGAAATCGACGGGCTTCTGGATGTAGCTGTTCACGCCCAAGCTGTAGCCGCTTACCAGATCGCGTTCTTCCCTCGACGAGGTCATCATCACTACGGGAATGGTGCGGGTGCGGGGGTCGGTCTTGATTTGCTGGAGTACTTCCATCCCATTCACCTTGGGCAGCTTCAAATCCAGCAACACCAATTTTGGGGGATGATCGAACGATCTCTCCGCGTACTTGCCGCGACAGAAAAGAAAGTCCAGCGCTTCCTCGCCGTCGCGCACCGCGAAGATACGATTTGCCACCTTGCCCCGCTGCAAGGCGTGGAGAGCAAGATCCATGTCGTCCTGATTGTCTTCTACCAACAGTATGTCCAGACCTTCCAAGTTCATGATTGGCCTCCAGCCGTGGCTCCGTTAGTTTTCGATTCCGTTTCTCCTACACCGAGCGTGAAATGGAAGACCGCGCCCTTGTCCAGTTCTCCCTTCGCCCAGACTCGGCCTCCATGTTTTTGCACGATGCGTTGCACCGTCGCCAAGCCGATGCCCGTGCCTTCAAAATCCTCCGGACGATGCAATCGCTGGAAGACCCCAAACAATTTGTCGACATACTTCATGTTGAAGCCGATGCCGTTGTCGCGGACCGTGAACACCCACTGCCCATCGTCAGAGTGTTCCGCCTGACAGACCTCAATGACCGCGGGATTTCGGGCGCGGGTAAACTTAAGGGCGTTGGCGAGGAGGTTTTGAAAGATCTGCTTGACTAACACGGGATCGCATTCGACCGAGGGCAAGTCGGCGATCAACCACTCTATTCGCCGTCCTTGAAAATCGGGCTCGAGAATCACCACCACTTCCGCCACGATCGCTTTCAAGTCCGTGGTCCGGCGATTCAACGAGTGGCGTCCAACCTTTGCCAGGTTCAGCAACTCATCCACCAGCAGGCCCATGTTCTGTGTCCCGGCCTGGATGCGATCGAGATAGTGCTTGGCTCCCGGATCAAGAGTAGAACCAAATTCTTCGACCAGCATCTTGGAAAAGCCAATGATGTGGCGCAAGGGCGCCCGCAGATCGTGCGATACGGAGTAACTGAAAGCTTCCAGCTCTTTGTTCGCAACTTCCAATTGCGCGGTCCGCTCTATCACCCGAAGTTCGAGATCTTCATTGAGTCTAAGGATTTCGCGCTCGTCGGCTCGCCGCTGGGTGATGTCGCGGAAAGCCGCTACGCCACCACTAATCGCACCCTCCTTGTCGAACATCGGAGCGGCGCTAACCTCAATCCACGCCCCGTCGATAATTTCCGGATTGCGCACAAACATCTCGGTCATGCTCGCCTCTCCCCGAAGGGCACGAACCAGCGGGATTTGCTCAACCGGAAATGGGGTGACGGTGTCGGGGAGATATAGACCGTAGTGAGCCGTCCATTCCTCGCTGCCGACGTTCGCAGCACGCATGCCCAGGATTCGTTCCGCCGCAGGATTCCAGAGAACGAACTTCCCCTGTTCGTCGGTGGCGACCAACCCCTCGACCATGCTGTCCAGCACAGAACGAAGTGTGAGGGTTTTGATCTCCAAGGCTTGCCTGGAGCCTGCTAGTTCCTCGGCTTGCGCCGAGAGTCGCTGCTCGGCGTCCTTGCGGCCGGTGATGTCGGTGTTGGCTTCAAGGATGCGGGCAGGCTCTCCGTTCCCGTCTCGATGCAATACCCAGAGACTCGACACTACTATGCGGCCGCCGTCGCGCTTGCGGTGTATCAACTCTCCTGTCCAGGTGCCAACGCGCTGAAATTGTTCTTCGATCTCTTCCATTGGTGTCGGGAACTCGGTCTGCAGCAACTCGTGCGAGATTTGTCCGACTGCCTCTTGCTTGGTGAAGCCGTAGAGCTTTTCGGCGCCGAGATTCCAAAGCACGATTCGGCTCTGCATGTCGCGCACTAGAACCTGAGCGAGTTCCAGGATTTTGGATTGCTCGCGCAGAGTTTCTTCCACCACTTTGCGCTCAGTAATGTCGGCGCGGATGGCGACGTACTGCCGCGGTTTGCCGCCCGTGTCCATTGAGGGGACGACGGTGGTATCGACCCAATAGGCTGAACCATTTTTGGTGCGGTTCTTGATTTCACCGTGCCAGACCTTGCCGTGGGCGATGGCGTGGTACATCTGTCGGAAGAACTCCTTCGGATGGTGGCCGGAGTTCAGGATGCGGTGGTTTTGGCCGATCAGTTCGTCCCTGGAGTATTGGCTGATGCTGCAGAATTTTTCGTTGACGTAGGTGATGGTACCTTGTACATCGGTGACCGCAACAATGGCGTGCTGATCGAGAGCGAACTTTTGATCGGCCAGTTCTTTGAGCGCCCGGTCGCTGGTAGCGAAACTCTGTTTCAACGCCTCCTCGGCCCGTTTGTGCTCGCTGATGTCGCGGGCAATTTTCGAAGCGCCGACGATGGTGCCGTCACCATCCTTGATCGGCGAAACGGCCGCTGAAATGTCAATCAATGTGCCGTCTTTCCGGATCCGCACGGTTTCAAAATGCTCTACGCTCTCGCCGCGAGCGATGCGCGCCAGGATATCGGTTTCCTCATGCGCGCGCTCGGGCGGGATGAGCATCCTCATCGGTTTGCCTATGGCCTCCGAAGTCGAGTAGCCGAATATTTTCTCGGCACCATGATTCCAGGCAGTGATGATCCCATCAAGAGTCTTGCTGATAATGGCGTCGTCGGAGAACTCGACGATGGCCGCCAGGCGTTCCGTCATTTCCTGCGCCCGCCTGCGATCCAGGATCTCCGACTGCAACGCCGCTGTCCGCCGCTGCACACGCTGTTCCAGTTCAGAGTTAAGGGTGCTGAGTTGCGTCCGCGCCCGTGCGCTGATATCAATCTCGTGGTTGACAGCGAAAAGGGCCAATACCCATAGGCCCACACCCAGGAGCGCGCCTATGATGGCAATAAGCTTCGCTGACAGCTGCCCCGCGCGGGCTGTTTGCATGCGCTGGCTCAAGAGCTTGGTCTCTTCGGCGTACATGTCTCCACTGGTTGCGGTTACTACATCGAGGTGTCTCTCGATCTCCAGTGCGTCGCTGCCGCCGGGATAAGCATGTGACTCTTGGCGTTTGGTCATGATGCTTTCGGCGAAATCGAGCGCGGCGCGCACCTGGGGATCGAGCACGTCAAGGTGCCTTTGCTGACTAAAATTATCCGCCGTTAAAGAGCGCAAATCGGCTTCGTCCTCGAATACCTTCCGGCGTGTGCTCTGGTAGTTCACGAGTAACGACTCTTGCCCGCTCAAGGCAAATGCCCTGGCGCTGGTTTCGGTTACGATTACATGGCGGCTCAAGCGCTGAATCGACTCCATCACTTCATAAGTGTGGGCTACCCTGTAGTCGTCCTGCGCCGCCCGTTGCGCGCTGCGCCAGCCCGAGTAGCCCAGGAAGGAGGTAAGAAGAATCGCGACGATGAACCCGCCAGTAACTTTGCGGCGGAGCGATGCATCGATCGGGGCATCGAGCCGCTTGCGCTCGGCAATTTGCCATTCCAGCTTCCGATTCATTTCCTGCAAGTGCGCCCGTTCGGGGAGGGAAATCACCTTCGGAACGAGCGGTATGAGCATTACCGTCGTTAGTACAGATACCGCCGCCGTGATTGCCTTAACGATGCCTGCAATCAGGTAATCGCCATGCCAGACGTTCCAAATCTCCATGACGTGGGTGGTGCCGCAGGCGAGTATGAAGGTTCCGAACATCCAGAAAACTCGATTGAAAGGGAGGTTGCGATTCTTGCGAATGAAGTAGATGAGGATCACAGGAATGCAGTAATACGACAGTGCAATCAGGCCATCGGGGAGAACATTCAGCCAGACGATCCGCGGGTTCCACAAGTAACAGAAACCGTGTGGCATGAAATCCGAAGAAAATAGTTGTTTAACAAAATCCATGGCGGCGCGCTTCGCCTCACTCGCTAGTTATCGGCTAGAAAGTTATCGTTCTTATCGATCGAGCAAGAAATAGGGTTACTTAGGGTCGGGGCAATTCGTCGACATGGATTTCAATACTCTATAGATCGGCTGACCAGTTCGGCTTACCCGCGCAAACCGTTAGACCTGCTTGCAATCGCTTCGAACTCTTCTGTTGTAGGTATGCTCTCCAATTCTCCTCGGAGCCTCTTCACCAGATCATGCACCGCTTGCAGCTTTTCGGCGGCCGCTGGCGGCAGGCCGGACGCTTCGAGGGCAAGTTCACTCGACAACAGCAGCGCCGTGATTGTGCAGTTCAGTTCGCTGCGCAGCCTGGCAAGCGCCGCCTGACGGGCAATCCCTTCCTCACGCCGGCGGCGCTGTACCGCCGCATGCACCTCTCGCACCAACCGTTCCATACCGCTAACTGCCAGATTGATCTGCAACGGGATGGCGGTGCCCAAGTGTTCGAACGCGGTTTCAGCTTCGTGGGGTTCGGTTTCTAGTAGGTACTGATCGAGTACGACCGCAAGATAACTTTCCGCTCGCAGAAGTGTAGTCGCCCGCACCAGGCTCTTCGCCACCACCACTTCCTCGTTGGTCGCCTCATGCAATGCGGCGGCGCATCCAGATGCTCGCTCGCTCGGCGTCACAAGAAGGATCATGATCAATGCTTAGGCAACTTCTGGGCCAAATCGCCGCAGCTTGAAAATGAATGGGTTATGTTCGCTATGGTGTGCCGAATTTCCGTTCTGGCACCATGTGCTTGTGTCGGCGCTCAGTTTTGGGACTCGTATTCTTTCAGTTTGCGGTACAGGGTAGTCTTGCCGATGCCGAGCAGTCGCGCGGCTAGCATCTTGTCTCCGTTCACCTGGGTAAGCGCATTCAGGATGGTCTGCTTCTCCAGTTCGGCCATAGGTACAATGCCATTCGTGGGCTGGCTCACTCCCAGCAACTCCAGGGGCGCGCCATAGATTTGCGTGGGCAGATCGCGCAGCTGAATTTCATTCGCACTGGTAAGCGCGCAGGCTCGCTCCAACGAATTTTCGAGTTCGCGCACGTTGCCTGGCCAGTCGTAATTCATCAGTGCCTTGAGTGCTTCGTCCGAAATCATCTTTTCCATGCCGGCATCGCGCCCGATGCGCTCGAGAAAATGCGCCGCCAAGAGTGGGATATCCTGTCTGCGGTCGCGCAGTGGAGAAATCCTTAGCGTCAGCACATTCAGCCGAAAAAAAAGATCACGGCGGAACGTACCCTCAGCCACCGCGCGTTCCAGATCGCGATTGGTTGCTGCCAGGATGCGCACGTTGATCGGCACCCGCTTCACACTTCCGACTGGCCGGATTTCCTTCTCTTGAATCGCCCGCAATAGCTTCGCCTGCAAGTCGACGGGCAGCTCGCCGATCTCATCCAGAAATACCGTGCCTCCGTCGGCGATCGCCAGCAGTCCGTCCTTTGGATTTGTCGCTCCCGTGAACGCCCCGCGCACATGGCCGAACAGTTCGCTTTCGATCAGCGTTGGCACGAGCGAGCCGCAGTCGACCGGAATAAATGGCTTGCTGCGAAAGATGCCGGAGAAGTGAATCGACTTGGCCACCAATTCTTTGCCTGTCCCGCTCTCCCCCAAAATCAGGACCGGGTGCACGCTTTGACCCGCCTTCGCGATGATGCGGTAGAGCTTTTCCATCTCGGGAGCGCGTCCGACAATATTGCCGAATCCCTGCCGCGACTTGATGGTCTCCCGCAACTCCCGGTTTTCGGTCTTCAACCGCAGATGTCCTGCCACACGTTCCAAAAGCAGACGCAGTTCTTCCATGCTGAAAGGTTTGGTCACATAGTCGTAAGCGCCATCCTTCATCGCTTGCACCGCCGACTTCACCGTGCCATAGCCGGTCACGACAATTACCAGCGCGTCCGCCCGATGCTTTTTGATGGCATGGAGCGCTTCCAGTCCACCCGCCCCTGGCATTCGCAAGTCCAGCAGCACGGCATCGGTGCTGCCGCAGTCGAGCAATCGGTAGGCCTGTTCCGCCGACTCCGCCACCTCGGTATTGAATCCAAGCGATTGCGCCACTTCGCGACAAGCCTCGCGAATTGTGCGGTCATCATCGACAATCAACAGGTTCAGAAAATTCGCTTTTTCAATTTGGACAGCATGGCTATTGGCGCTACTCAGGACGACGGCGGTAGATGCGGTAAACATGGTGACTCTCCTAAAAGTGCAGAACGCGATGCGGATTGATGCGGAACTCTAAAGCGTCCAAGCTTGTAGTCAGCGGACTTTCCCATGCATCGATTTACGGTCGTCTGCAAGGTCGTCGACAGACAATATAGTTTTGCCGGCGCTTTCGTTCGCTGGCGTTTCGATCGAATAAACTTTGCTCGAAGCTTGCGTATTCGGAGCTTCAATTATTGAAGCTTCAATCGCGGGCAGCAACACTTCAATCAGCGTGCCGCTTCCGAGAGCGCTTACAACTTGGATCCTTCCGCCTGCTACGTTGACGATGCGCTGCACCGTTGCTAGTCCTAACCCCGTTCCTTTTCCGGGATTCTTGGTGGTAAAGAAAGGCTCGAACAAACGGGCGCAGGTCTCCGCGTCCATCCCACAGCCGTTGTCTTTCACTGCGAGTGACACCGCTCGCCTTGCCTTACCCGGCTCACCGTCGCTGGGAAATTCAGCAGATCGCGTGCTTATATGAATCTCGCCACCTTGCGGCATCGCATCCCGTGCATTCAGCACTAAATTGAGCAGGATCTGCCGCAACTGTGCGGGATCGACTAACGCCGTTCCCGCTCCGCATTTAAGGGATCCGGCATTGAGTGGCGCGAGATCAAGCGACGTGGTATCGGGCGACGTGGAATCAAGCGAGATGACCAATTCGATCTGCTCTCCGATCAGCCGCTGCAAGAGATTTTTCGTGGAGGCCACAATTTCGTCGACCACAATCGGACGCGGGTCGGCTGCCTGCTTGCGCGCGATTGCCAGGAGTTGATGCGTCAGTGCTGCACCCTGCTCACTCGCCATGCGGACTTCTCGGACGTGCTGGCTCAGTCCAATTCGCAATGCGTTGTTGTGCAGACCACTAGTTTGCAAACCCCCGGGTTCGAATCCGACGCTCTCCAAGCCGGCGCTCAGAAGATCGCAATACAAGAGGATGCCTGTCAGCAAATTATTGAAATCGTGGGCGATTCCTCCCGCGAGCCGGCCGATGATTTCCATTTGTTCGGACGCGCGCAGATGTTCTTCCCCTCGCCGGCGCTCGGTTGCATCGGCCAGTATTGCGATCAGGAAGGCCGGTGCATGTTCCGCGTCGCACCCAAGCGAAACGGTCAGGCTCCCCCAAAACTGCGACCCGTCTTTGCGCCGGTAGCGTTTTTCAAGCTCAAAGGAGGTCCGCTCGCCCCGCATCAGCTCGCCCAGTAAACGTTCGTTGGGAGAGTCGTGATTCGAGAAATTATTATTTGTCGAATCGCGAGGAGAGATTTCATGCCCAGCTTCTTCGCATCCAATTTGTTTACGCGCAAGTTTTTGATGTCCAGCGTCACCATCAGCTTCCGGAAAGAGTTCGCGACTAAGTTCCGGATAAAGCTCACTCGCATGTGTGCTGGCCAGTTCGTGTTGGCTGTAGCCGAGCATGCGGCTCAGGGCGGGATTTGCCGACAGGATCCGCCCATCAAGCCGGCAGATTCCGATGCCCATTGCCGCTCCTTCAAACATCTCCCGAAAGCGCAGATCGCCTTCATAAGCGCGCGCCGACGCAAATTGGGTCATGACATTCATAGTTCAAGACATTCAAGTTCAAGTCGTGGTCAAATCGCTCTCGCAATTCCAAGCTGGGAAGAAGGGAATCCAAACTTCCGAGAATGAACCACGCGAAATCTGATTGGGAAAGAGTGTAGTGCGAAACCGTAAGCCTCTAAGTGCGAGCCGTCACATCAGTTTGTGACAATTCCGGGCGAGGGTTGGAAAGACATGGAGAGACTCAGGAAGACCCGGAATGCCAATACGGGCGACCACAGCCACCCCAATTTGCGGACAGTTGACGCACAATCCCGGCGATGAGTCTAATAGTTCAGATTCGAAGTTTCATACTCTTATGTTTACCGATGTGGTCAGGATTGTTTCGCTGGCGCTCGCTTTAGGATCGCTCCATGGCAGCATTGCGAATTCCCAGCGGGCGTCTGCAAGTCAGACTTCGAGCCAGCCGACGGCGGGGCAGGAAATGAAGCAGGGCATGGAAGAAAATCTCGCTACCATTGTGCAATCGCGTTCCACCAATTCCCGTGGCTTCAAGGTGGTGATCCGTAACGATGGCAGCGCTATGGTAGAGATCGATGCATTTCGCATGGAGCCGCCGCGATCGCAAGAGTTTCCTCCCGGAACGATCGATACAAAAACACTGCGACGCCTGCTTACAGAGGTGGGCGATGTCAGCAGAATTCCAATCGGAAATTGCGCGAAATCGGTCTCTTTCGGAACCCGCACTCAGATTGCATATGCGGGCAAGACAAGTGGGGATCTGCAATGCATCCGCGAGCAAGCATTGGATAGCGATCAGACGCCAAGGCAAGCATGGGAAGATCTGAGCAAGTTCGTGCGAACAACTTTGAGCCAACTGAAGATTGGCAGATGAAAAACTCGAGATGGATGACCATCGGTCACTGCTATCCAGAATCTTGTCAAGCCCTCGAAAACGTCAGTTTCCCCTCATCTCTCTGATTCCACGCAGGATATAAATATGAGGAATATGTCCATTCACTCCCGGCCGATTTGATATCCTGAATATAGATGGAAAAATAGAGGCGTGGCCCAGCGGCCGCGCCTTTTCTATTTGCGGGACACATTATCCCCGCGCCTCGTCTCTAATTACGAAATCCACGCCACTTCCCGCGGATCACCGCATGTAGGATCGTCAAACTTTGAATCACCAAATGTTGAAGGGAGCAAATCTAATGGCAAACAGCACGCAGGTTTACACAGACACTCACACACTCGCGAAAACGAGTTTCTCTTCGGCGAGCGTCACGAAGAGCAAAACCGTCGACAATGTCGACCTCAGCGGTCAAGCGAGCTCCGTCGCCGAAGCCATCAGCCAGGCTAAGCGTGGGCTGCAACTCATTATCTCCAACCTCGATTCGGCCGACCCCCAGTTGGTTCTCGCAAATGACATTCTCGGAACGCTTAGCTAAGAAGACAGACGAATGGGCGGGTGGCCAACGGTGAGCCCGTCTCACCCCGGCCACCCTCCCGAATTTTCTCCGAGCTTTTGTTTGCGTATTCCAGTTTGCGCACATAAGTGCTTTCTTGACATGCAACCATATGGTTGCATATACTCTGCGCTGTGGATGCAGATGCCGATGCTGTCTTCAGAGCGCTAGCTGATCCGAGCCGTCGCAAGCTTCTCGATCGTTTGTTTGTGGACAATGGACAGACATTGAGTGAGCTCTGCGTTGGCCTCGACATGACGCGTCAAGCAGTGACCAAGCATCTCGTCTTACTGGAACAGGCAAATCTCATATCCACAGTCAAACGTGGCCGAGATAAGCTGCACTATCTCAATCCTGTTCCCATCCATGAAATTGCCGACCGATGGATCGCCAAATATGAGCGCTCGCGGCTGCGCGCACTCGATGACCTGAAGAAAAATCTAGAAGCAAAAAAGAAAGCGAGGAGAGCAAATGCCTAAAGACCGATTCGTGTATGTGACTTATATCCGTACAACTCCCGAAAAACTCTGGGATGCGCTCACTGAGCCGGAATTCACGCGCGCTTACTGGTCTGGCACCTGGCATGACACGACCTGGAAGCCAGGAGCTAGTTGGAATCTCATGATTCCAGATGGTCGTGTCGGCGATAGCGGCGAAGTGCTGGAGGTCGATCGACCGCGACGACTCGTACTCAAGTGGCGGAATGAATTTCGCCCGGAATTGCGAGCCGAAGGCTATTCACGTTGCGTATTTGACCTAGAACCCAGAGGTGATATGGTGAAGCTCACCGTCACCCACGAAATCGATTTACTGAATTCAAAATTCATTGAAGCCGTATCGAATGGCTGGCCGGCGATCCTGTCGAGTGTGAAGAGCCTGCTTGAGACTGGTGGTGCCCTTGAAGCGACCAAGCATTGGCCAAAAGGGCTATAACTACTATTCTAATATTGGCGGGTTGGTGTACGCTGCACGCTGGCCGAAGTTTGCATGGGCAGGAGTGTTACGCAGCAGAGTAGCTCATGGTGTCCCATCCCAATCGCGTAGTGATCACGCTGCTGATGCTGATCTTCCTCTGCGCCTGCAGCCGGCCTCCCGCGGACAGTGCAGCGAATGCCGATTCACAAAAACTGCCATTCGATCGTGAACCGCGTTCCAACGGAATTTCACCTAGCCGGTCTCTAATTCCATCCACCACGAAACTGCCCGAGGGAACTCCGATTCCGATTCGCCTGCAGAGCGCGGTTTCGAGCGCCTCTTCGCATGCCGGAGACACTTTCAATGCGACCGTAGACAACCCGGTCGTGATCGACGGAGAGATGCTGGTCCCCCGCGGTACGGTTGCGATCGGCCGGGTTCTCGAAGCCAAGCCTTCTGCGGGTTCGGTCGGGAGCTCGTACGAAAGATCTGTTGGAAGTTCACAAGAGCCGGGCTATTTGCGCATTGTGCTCGTGAGTTTGGAGATTGGTGGACGGCCGGTGATGATCGAGACCTCCAGCATCTTCGCTAAAGGCGGCTCGCGCGAGGAACGAAACGGAATGACCAGCACAGCTTCCAGCGGTGGTCAAAAAGACAGAGACATTGTGTTCGGTACCGACCGCCGGCTCAACTTCCGCCTGGCCCAGACCATCGATCTGCAATAACCACGACCTGTAATAAGTACGACGGCATGAGCGACTCTGCAATGAAGATGCTCTGTAATTAAGATGTTCCGCAACACAGACGACTCGGCGCCTGTAGAATGCGGTTCTGACGACAGGAGAATTTCGATGCTATATCTGGTTTGGGTTGTACTGATAGGAATCCTGGCAGGATGGTTGGCGGGACAGATCACCAAAGGAAGCGGATTTGGACTGCTCGGTGATCTCATCGTTGGTATCTTGGGATCCCTGCTCGGCAGCTTTCTGTTTGGATTGTTCGGAATTGTTGCGTTTAGTTTGATCGGTCGACTGGTGATGGCAGTCCTCGGTGCGATCGTGTTGCTGTGGTTGATACGCAAAATCAAGAAAGCATGATTGAACAAGAAGGTAGTTCGTTGGCACGGTATCAATGAGTAGCGGCAGAGCGAATGTCTTTGCTCTCCAAGACCTGTTTCGGGTAACCGTGTTTGGCTACTGTTAGCATGGCACGGCCTATTTGTTGGGTAGTTAGAACATAATTAGGAAAAGCCAACCGGAGCAGCGGTAATAACGGCTTGGTTAGCATGTAAAAGACGCGGTAGGCGGTTGTCTTGGATCTTGCCCCATAGAGAGGTTCGATGAACCCTGGGCGGAACATGTACGCTGCCGTAAACTGCATTCGCATAAGCGCGTTTTCGGTTTTGCCTTTGATGCGCGCCTACATGATTCGTCCGTGCTCCGAGCTATCGGCACCTGCGCCCGAGACATAGATGAATGTCATTTGCGGATTGAGGCGGGAGAGAACTTCCGCAGCTGCAACCGTGATCCCGTAAGTGAGGCGTTCATAATCTTCTTCCTTCATTCCGCTGGAGGACACTCCGAGACAGAAGAAGCAGGCATCGAAGCCGGACAAACTCGCGGCAACGTCGTCATAGTGGAACAGATCCTGACGCGCAACTTCCCGCAGCCTTGGATGCTGCACGCCGGTAGTGGTTCGACCGATGGTCTGCACCATTTGCACATCGGGATCGAACAGGCATTCGCGCAGCACGCCTTGGCCGACCATTCCAGTTGCTCCAAAAAGCAAGACGTTCATCGCTCGATTCTTTCCGTTTTCATATCAGGCTCTAATCGTGGGTTCTGCCGTGAGAAGGATCACCGGAAGTGGCAACGTCGAGGTCCACGTACAGTGGGTGCGCGAGGTCTATCGCCGGAACCCTTTCTGAAACTTGGCCGGGCGGGTAACAATTACCGTCCTTATTGTAGTTAGCATGATTGTAGCTAGCTCGGCAGCCGCTTGCGAAATCGGGGCGCTTTGGTGATTGGGCAAACTGCCAGACGTCCGCGAAGGCGACGCCACTGATCTCCGGCGCGAGAGTTTTGGTTGAAACGGTGCATCCGGGCGATGGCGGGCAGGAATCATTGACGACCCAATATTTTATTTTTCTTCCATCCGCGTTTTTCCGGATATCTTCCGCAGTCACGACGGAGATACTCGCGCTTTCCTTGGCAGCAATGCCCGAGCAGTAGACGCCGGCTGCGAAATGCGCGGAATTGACTCCATCGACCCAGGCATGAAGATAGGCTCGTTGTTCTGGAAGCAGGCGTCCACCTTGTTCCTGGTCGAGAAAGATGATGGTTTGCGCCGGAAACCCTTCCGTGCGCGCGGCCGCGACCGCGGTAGCGGCGTCGGAACTGCCGAGTCTGGCCGCGTTCCCAGCCGCCTTGATCTCCGCATAAGTGCGACCATTGAAGAGAACGAGAAAGCCGAAACCTGCTTCCTCTAAAGTCTTCCGCTTTCCAAGCCAGGAATTAGTTTTTGCTCCCGGCGGATTATTTAGCCAATAACTGGAATAGGAAAAACTCGCGCGGAGGGTCTTCAAGTTTGCGTCACCAGGATAGTCGTTACGATCGAACCCTATGTATCCGGATTGTGGTGCGCTTGCGCTCGAAATCGGCGCTGTTAGGAACACCAAGGTCGTTGCGATCAGAAGCAGAGCTCTCATTTTCTCCCTGACCGTTAACGGCGTGTGTGCGCTCAGGCGGTCATCTCCTCGCCCTGTGGGCGCTCGTCCTCTCGACGCTCGGGTTTTGCCGCTGGGAGTCGCAAGCGGAAGGTTGTGCCGGCTCCTACAATGGAGTCGAACTCTACCGAGCCGTAGTGCCATTGCATGATCTGGTAAGTCTGTGCCAGGCCGATTCCGCTTCCACCCTCGTCGCCCTTAGTGGTGTAGTAGAGTTCGAAAATTTTCTCTTGAGCGTCAGGTGGAATGCCGCAGCCCTGATCGAGCACTTCAGCGAGAATCATTTCCTCCTCGCGACGCGCCTTTATCGTAAGTGTTCCTCCCGCCGCCATGGACTGCACCCCATTGATAACGAGATTCAGAATCGCCTGCTTCATCAGATCGGAATCAATTCGCACCTGAAGCGCGTCATTTTCGTTAAGCGGGTCGTGATTTGGCAGTTCGAGCACTATATGCACGCCGTGACGCGCCGCGTCGGGCGCGGCGAGGACCGATACGCTCTCCAGAATCTTGCGCAAATCCACATCTTCGAGGCGCAGATCGCGAGGACGGGTGAAGTCAACCAGAATCTGGACTACGCGATCGAGACGGTGGATTTCGCTACCGATGATATCCATATGGCGGCGCGTATCGGGATCGTCCTGCTGGAGTTTGTTTTGCAGCAACTGCAGGTGCAGCACGATGGCATTGATGGGATTCTTTACTTCGTGGGCTACGCCTCGGGTCAGACGTCCACTGGCGGAAAGACGGCGTGAAATTTCTATCTCGTCTTCGATGCGACGGACGGATTCGGCATCGCGCATGGTGAGCAACGCGCCGATCGGTGTTCCTTTTTCCTGAATGAAATCGAGCGACACCTGAACCCGGTGGCCATCAGCGGCGTCGAAATCGTACTGCACCAGCGGGCGCTGCTTCTGGAAGGCAGGCAGAACCACCGCGCCCAGGACCGATCCATCGGAAAAAATTTCTTCCGCGGAACGACCCAGAATTTCGCGGCGCGGACGTCCGAGAAACTTTTCCGCCGAGGCGCTCACCAGCACCACCCGTGAATCTCGTGTGAACAGCATTAGACCATCCTGCAGTTTGGTCATGACCTGTTCGACGTTGTCTTTCAGTGCGGAAAAAATCTGATTGGTATCGCGAATCTGGCGGCCAAGATGGGCGATCTTCAGCGATACGAGGCCAACTTCGTCTTCCGATCCGGACTCTTCTTCCGGTAGTACGTCTCCCGCGCTCGCGCTATCGAGGTTCCGGCTGATGGCTCTCAAGGGACCCAGCGCCACGTTCGAAACCACTGCCGCGAGCACCAGTGAACAAAAGATCGCTACCACAGCAAAGAACGCCGCCTGTTGCAGCCTGGGCGTCAGTTCGTTGCGCAGAAAAACCGTCGATACGCCGACACGAACGCTGCCAAATTGCTGGCCGTCGAGTTCCAACCCGATGCTCACGTCGTAAACGGTCGCGGGCCCGTAAAGCAGGCGCAGTTGATGGCGGAACCCGGCGTCGCGCAAACCGGCCAAGCGGGGGCGTTCCGGCACCGGCTTGCCATTCAGTGACGGGTTGGTATCCAGAATTGCGATTCCATTGGGATCGATGATGGAGGCATCGTAGATGATGCGCGAATTACCGACCTCAGATTCCAGCATGTCGTTCAGGTTCGTGTCGGTCTGCAAATAATTCGTTATGGCGGCTCGCATCGCCTTGGGATTGTCCGTGTCAACCCGCGTGCTGGTCAGGTCAGGCACCGCTTTGGAAGCGGTGTACTCCAGTGAGTTGGTGAGCGTGGACGCAGTTTCATCGGCCCACAGCAATCGTTGGCGCAGAAGTTGCGACAGATAGAACCAGGAAAAGCAGACCACCAGCGCCGTGAAGAGCGTGGTGATCACGAGCACGATGATAAATTTGCGAGTCATCTATAAGCAGGTCTCAGGTCTAGGTTTCAGGTCTTGGAAATATTTCGAGGCCCTCGTTCAAACGTTAGAACGTGAGAACCTGAGACCTAAGAGCTGGAACCTGGATCCGAGACCCTTCGGGGCGGTTGGCATCTCCACTATTCTTCGCCCTCTTCTGCCATGATTGCGTCTTGCGGGCGGCCGTATTCCTTCAGCTTGTTATGCAGCGTCTTAAGGCTGATGGCTAAGATCTCGGCCGCGCGCGTTTTGTTGTTATTAGTCGCTTGCAGAGTTTTCAGGATGAGGAGTTTTTCCGCTTCCTCGACGGTTGTACCTACGCCCAGGTGCACGGCATCGGGATCGTTCACTACCTGCCGAACACTCTGACCGAAACCCGGCGTCAGATGCTTGGTTTCAACCAAGCCGCTTTCGCAGACAATCACGGCTCGCTCCAGCGTATTCCGTAACTCACGGACATTGCCTGGCCACGAATAATTTTGGAAAATATTAAGTACTGCCTCGCTGACGTCCGCCACTTTGCGATCGTGCTTCTGGTTCATATCCGCGAGGAGACTTTTTACTAACTCGCGGATATCTTCTTTATGCTCGCGCAGCGCCGGCATATGAATATTGAAGACGTTGAGGCGGTAGTAGAGGTCCTGGCGTAGTTCTCCATTGGCGACGGCTTCGTCGGGAACCTTATTAGTCGCGGCCAGTACGCGCACGTCCACCGAAGTTTCTACTTTACTGCCGAGCCGCCGCAGTTTGTGGTCTTCGAGCACACGCAGCAGTTTGGCTTGTGTGCCGACTGGCATCTCGCCAATCTCGTCAAGCAGCAGGGTTCCGCCTTCGGCAAGCTCGAAACACCCGGTGCGGCGCTCGAGAGCGCCGGTGAACGCGCCTTTCTCGTGGCCAAAAATTTCGCTCTCTATTAGTGTCTCGGGAATGGCCGCGCAATTGATGGGCACGAATGGTTTGTTACGCCGCGGACTTAGATCGTGAATGGTACGCGCTACCAATTCCTTGCCGGTTCCACTGGCGCCGGTGATTAAGACAGAAGCGGTGCTCGGGGCTACCTGCTCGATCAGCCGGAAAATCTCCTGCATTGGACTGGACGCACCTACGAGCAGGCCCAGCGCTCCCTTGTCACGCAAGCGGCGGCGCAGTGATTCGTTTTCGGTGCGGGTGTTTATGATCTCACCGATGTTGGTGAGAATCGAGCGCAGCCTCCGGAAGTCGATGGGCTTCTCGATGTAATCCTGCACGCCGAGACGACCGGCGTGAAAGGCTGTGTCGGTGGCCTTTTGGGCGGTGACCATCACAACCGCGATCGATTGGGTCAGGTCGGCAAGTTTCTCCACCAATTCCATGCCGCCCATGCGAGGCATCTTCACGTCGGTGATTACGATGGACGGAGCAAAGGCGGGAATTTTTTCCAGGGCTTCCAAGCCGTCAGCTGCGGTGTCGGTGCGATATCCCCACCCTGAAACCAGTTCAGCGAGGCCGGTGCGTTCGTTCTCTTCGTCTTCAACAATCAGTACGCGCTCTTGTGTCATATCCGAGGCCCAAGGCCAATCAGTCATTATTCAGGGAAGCACGCCGGGCCGCAACCCCCGCCCGGAACGCCGGCAATATCAATTTGAGATAACACGAAGCTAGCTTTCTACAAAAAACGGAATCAATTGCCACGAAAGCAATAAAAAAATCTCGATTAAATTTCTTAACTCTTTTGCAAAAGTGCCAGCTTGCTGTAGAATTCGGTGTTTCCCAGGTGCAGCCTATCCGTGCGTGCCTTAACTCTTTATTGATTCCGGTTCTATTGATTATTTTGCAGTGGATTTGATTCGGAGGAACCTAATGTCACTCTGTCACAACACTTACCGGAGATGCGCGAGTGTCGCGCTCGTCCTGGCTATCGTTCTAATCGCGTTGCCGGCTTTGCTGAACGCACAAACGACCCCCGCACCAGCACCTGCGCCCAAAGCGTCGAGTATGTCGTCGGATGATTTTCCGAAGGCGGAATTTTTTATTGGCTATCAGTGGTGGAACCCGGGTGGAAACATTCCCGATCAAAACGTTCCACCTAATGCTTTCAAGCTGCCCTCGGTCGCGCAGGGTTTTGGCGCCAATGTGTCCTGGAACTTCACCAAGTTTCTGTCTCTGGAAGGCAATTACGGCGGAGACTGGAACCGCTACTCCTCTAACAGCGCCTTCATGGGCGGCCCGAAGTTGACCTATCGCGGCGATGGTGTGAACTTCTTCGTGCACACCCTGCTCGGCATCAGTCGCTACTCGTCGAGAGGTGTCGATGCTGTCAACGGCGTCTCTGCTCTTCTCGGCGGCGGTATGGATCTCAAGATCTGGAAGCCGCTCTCGCTACGCCTATTTGAAGCCGACTACCAGTTGCAGCGCGAGAACTTTTCGGCGGAAGTACCGCCCGAAGATCCCGGATTGCGGCGGCAGACCTTTAACGGTGTTCGTCTGACGACCGGTCTGGTGTTCAACTTCGGTGGAACTCCTGAATTGCCGGTAGCGGCGGCCTGCTCGGTGCAGCCCACCGATGTGATGATCGGCGAACCGGTGACCGCAACTGTTAGCGCCAGCAACTTCAACCCCAAGCACACGCTTTCTTATACCTGGGCAGTTAGCGGAGGCAAGATCGAAGGCAAAGGCACTGGCGCCACCATCGATACCAATGGCATCAGCGGCGGCACTCCTGGAAGCTACCCCACTACTGTGACCGCGACTGTTACCGACCCCAAGGCCAAGAAGAACAACACGGCGAGTTGCACAGCAACCTTCACCGTGAAGGAACCGCCTAAGAACCCGCCGCAGATTTCGTGCTCGGCGAGCCCATCATCGGTCCAGACCGGTGCTTCGGCAACGATCAGCTGCACTTGCACCAGCCCGGATAATGTTCCGGTCACAGTCGGTGGATGGACTTCGAGCGGCGGCAGCATTGCGGGTAGCGGAAATTCAGCCACCTTGAACACTACCGGCGCATCGCCCGGTCCGATAACCATCAGCGCTACTTGTACCGACTCACGCGGTTTGACGGCTTCGTCTTCGAGTTCGGTGACGGTCGAGAACCCGCCACCACCGCCGCCGCAAGCCACTAAGGTGAACGAGTGCGCGTATCCCAACGTCAAGAAACCATGGCGCGTCGACAACACTTGTAAGGCCGAGCTGGACGATGTTGCACTCAAATTGCAGCAGGATCCGGATGCCAAGCTGGTCGTCGTGGGCAATGCTGACCCAGCGGAAGTAACCAAGTCCAAGCATAAGAACCTGGCGGCTGAGCGCGCGGTTGACGTGAAGTTCTACATCTCGGGAGGCGAGGCAAAACAGAACATCGACCCAAGCCGCATCGAGACCCGAACTGGAAACGCGGGCGTGGCGAACTCGGAACAGTGGATCGTTCCGGCGGGCGCGACCTTCCCCGAGGCCGATAGTACGACCCCGGTCGACGAAACCAAGGTCATGCCGATTCCGGATCATCCGAAACCGGCAGCCAAGAAAAAAGCGGCGAAAAAGGCCGAATAACTGATGTATGAAGAGTGACGAAAGGCTGGCAGGGTTTACTCTGCCGGCCTTTCTATTTTCTGACCTTCAGTAACCTTGTCCCAGACCGTGCTAGCCTTGTCTAATCTATAACGCAGGCGAATATCATTCGCCGGGGGTCAATCTACGCGCATGAATTTCACAAGGAAACAGAACCTACTTCGCACAAGTTTGTTGATTCTCGCTGTCAGCTTTTTGAGCACCGCACTGCTGGCCTCCGGGCCATGGCAAGTGTTAGGGCCAGATGGCGGCGATGCGCGCAGCCTGGCTTACGACGCGCACAACCCAGATCACATTCTGCTCGGTACCAGCACCGGCCAGATGTTCAGTTCGAATGATGGCGGACGAACCTGGTCGCGCCTGGCGCGGCTCGGTGGTGACGAATACGTGCTCGACCACATTTCTATCGATCCGCAGGATTCGAACCGTATTTATGTGTCGGCGTGGAGCTCGGCTGGCCAGCAGATTGGCGAAATCTTCCGCACGCAGGATGGCGGAGCCACCTGGCAGACGTTGCCCGCAATGCACGGCAAGTCAATTCGCGCCATGCATATGTACAAGGGCGATTCCAAAATCCTGGTCGCGGGTGCGCTCGATGGCGTCTACCGTACTAAGGATGGCGGCGATACCTGGCAGCACCTGTCGCCCGCAAACTCCACCGAGATCAAGAATATCGAATCGATCGCGGTCGACCCCAAAGATCCCAACACGGTCTATGCCGGAACCTGGCACCTGGCATGGAAGACTTCTGATGGCGGTGCGAACTGGCAGCACATTAATAAAGGTATGATCGACGACTCCGATGTGTTCTCGGTTATCGTTGACCATGACAATCCATCCATCGTTTTCGCCAGCGCTTGCTCGGGTATTTATAAGAGCGAGACAGGCGGCGATCTGTTTGACAAGATTAAGGGCATCCCGTTTTCGGCGCGCCGCACGCGCGTGCTGAAGCAGGATCCAACCAACGAAAATATCGTCTACGCAGGAACAACCGAGGGCCTGTGGAAGACTGTCGATCTGGGTAAAGTTTGGAAGCGGGTGAGCAGTCCCGACGTCGTGGTTAATGATGTCATGATCGATCCGCGAGATTCGAATAAGGTACTGCTGGCAACCGATCGCAGCGGCGTGATGGCTTCGACGAATGGCGCGTCTACCTGGAGCACTTCCAACCAGGGCTATGCGCATCGTTATGTCTCTGCCATCCTGGCCGACAACAAAGATACAAAGACGCTTTATGTTGGCGTGGTCAACGATCGCGAATACGGTGGCGTCTTCTATTCCAAAGATGCCGGTCAGCACTGGTTGCAGAAAGCGGCCGGACTCGGCGGAAAAGACGTGTTCGCGCTCAAGCAGGCTTCCAGCGGAATGCTGGTCGCTGGCACGAATCATGGCATGTACTCACTGGAACACAGTGCGAGCGAATGGCATCCCATGAACGTTGTGGTCGTCGAAAGCACGCTGAAAGTCCCGCGCAAGGGTTCTAGCAAAGCTTTTACCAAGACAACCGTGACGAAGTCGCAACTGGCATCGCGCGTCAACGATCTGGAACTTGGTTCCGAGCGCTGGCTGGCAGCAAGCACCACTGGTATTTACTCGAGCACCGACCAGGGCAAAACCTGGAAGGGTGGCCAGATTCTCGGACAAACGGATTTCGTTTCCGTGCGAGCGGAAGGTTCTACCGTGATCGCGGCTACGCATTCGAGCGTGCTGGTTTCTAGCGATACTGGCAAGACTTGGAAACTGGCCGGTCTGCCCGCCTATGTGGTCAGCATTCGGAGCGCAGCGATTGCCTCCGATAGCCAGATCATGATTGCTTCACGGGAGGGCGCATTCCGTAGCGGTGATGGTGGCGCGACCTGGGAGCATGTTGTCAACGGCCTGCCCGGCAAAGACATCACTTCCGTCAGCTTCGATCCCACGCACAAGCGCTTGCTGGCTACCAGCGACGCGACCGGCGTGATCTTCGAAAGCCGCGACGGCGGACGTTCCTGGCAGCGTGGTCCGGACAGCGGATTCCCGCTGCGTCGGGTCAGCGTGATTGGTGGACGGCTCGTAGGCGCAACTCCATTTGACGGCGTTATTCTGCAACCGGAAAATGAGTCGATCAGCGCAGCTGCTGAAGCCGGTAGCACCGAGTAAGGCTGAATCAACGCGAAACATGAGCCGGGGAAGCGGGAACGCTTTCCCGGTTTTTCATTGGCGTGGCGAAGCTCCGACCTTGCGTTCTTGACGGGGGTGGGAAACAATCCTGATTGTTACTCCTATGCGGACTGTTTGTGGATTTGCGATTGTGCTCTGCCTAAGCTTGCCGGCTGCGGGAGTGGCCGGGCAGCAGGACCAGGCTGGCTCCGCGAATGCCTCTGGACAAACACCAGCTGCATCTACCCCCACGGATAAAGTCCCGGCTGCGCCCGCGAATCCGCAGACTCCTGCTACAGGGGAAAAAGCTTGGGATAGCGCAGGGGAGAAAAAGACGGACGCTGGTTCGACAAGAGGAACTGTCAGCGGAAGTTCGAGCAGCACCAGGAAACGCCGCAAGCGGACGACACCAGTGCCGGATGGTGCTCCGCAGAAGGTTGTGGTTCGCGAGGGTGGTGCGCGCGAGCCCGCGGCGCAGATTGAGTCGGACATTACCCCTGCGGAAGCGACACGAGAGCGCCAGAATGCAGAACGGCTGCTGGGCTCTGCCGATGGCCAACTGAAACAGCTGACCGGACGTGCCCTAAATTCGCAACAGCAGGAGACAATTGGACAGATCCGCAACTACATGCAGGGTGCGCGTTCGGCGTTGAAAGAAGGAGACGTGCGAAGAGCCGGGACGCTGGCCGAGAAGGCGCAATTGCTGGCCGAGGATTTGGTAAAGCATTAGCGACCCCAGAAATCCACTTTACTTCCTTCCCTCGCGCTTTTGTGCAACCACCAAGCCGCGCGGGGTGGGCAAGAGCACAGTCGAGATCAAGCCATCCTGTTCGAGTTTTAGTGCGGCTTCGCGAACGATTTTCAAATGCGAACTGGCGTCGTGCATCAGGATCAAACCATAAGGACTGATCTGCGGCAGGAAGCGGCGAATTTCCTGTTCGCGGATAGGCATGTCGCTGTCGCTGAAGAAGAGATCGATGGTGCCTTCGATTTTCATTTCGAGGCTTGATTGGTTGCGCAGTTCGATCCACGGAGCGAGTCCCGAAGCCTGAATTCGCGCCTTCGCATTCTCGTAGATCTCATAGTCGTACTCGCACGTGACGATGCGTCCGCGTCCGTTTGCTTTCAGTCCCTCGGCGATCCAGAGCGTGCTCATGCCACTGAAAGTGCCGGTCTCTACCACCAACTCGGGCTTAGTCGTCGTGACGATGGTGCGCAGAAACTCAAGCACCTCAGCCTCGGCAGTCATGGAATCAAACATGTGCCAGCGCTCCGGGTGCGGACACTCGGGCGTTGCGCGATGATATTCGGGTTGTAGTTGATCACCCGTGCGCTCAATCTGGCGCAGGATGCGGCGCTCCTGTTTTTCTTTTTTGAAAAGGCGTCGAAGACTGAGGGACATGGAATAGGGAAGTTTACCGCAGGAACAAGGCCTCAGGTGCCAGGTCTTTGGTCTCAGGAAAATCTCAAGGGCATCGGTTTCCAGGTTTTCCTGAGACCAAGAACCTAAGACCTGCTTTTCTACTCACTGGTGAAATAATCTACCGTCACAGGGTTTTCAAAAAGGGAGTAGTCGCGCGTCACAACGGTGATGCCGCTGTCGGTGACAAAGTAACGCTCGCGGTCGGCTTCGGCATCGTAGCCGATGGTCGTGCCTTCGGGAATGTGTACGTCGCGGTCGATGATGGCTTTGCGAATGCGGCAACTGCGCCCCACATTCACATGTGAAAACAGAATGCTGCTCTCGATCTCAGTATAAGAGTTAACGCGCACGTCCGGAGATAGCACGCAGCTCTGAACCGAACCGCCAGAGATGATGCAGCCGGAGGAAACCAGGGAATCGAGAGCGCGGCCGGTGCGTCCGCTTTCGGCAAACACAAATTTTGCCGGCGGATATTGCCGCTGGTGCGTGCGGATGGGCCATTGGTCATCATAAAGATTGAAGACGGGAGAGACTGAAACCAGGTCCATGTTGGCTTCGTAATAAGCTTCTAGCGTTCCCACATCGCGCCAATAGAGAGCTTCTTTCTTATTCTCGTCGACAAAATTAAAGGCGAAGACGCGATAATCTCCTAGCATTTTGGGCAGAATGTTCTTGCCGAAATCGTGGCTGGAATCTGGATCCTCGGCGTCTTTGAGTAGAACGGGAATGAGCACGTCGGTATTAAAGATATAGATGCCCATCGATGCTGAAATTTTCGTTGGATCGTAGGGCGATCGCAAATCGGTGTGCTGTGGTTTTTCCAGGAAGCCGGTGATCCGATGATCATGGTCAATATCGACGACGCCGAAATGGCGGGATTCAGCCGGATCGGTGGTCAGGGTGGCGACGGTGACATCGGCGCCAGCCTCTTGGTGCTGTTTGAGCATGCGCCCATAATTCATCTTGTAGATGTGGTCGCCGGAGAGAATGAGCACGTACTTGGGCTGCTCAGAGCCAATGGAATAGATGTTCTGATAGACTGCGTCGGCCGTCCCCATGTACCAGTTCTCGCTGACCCGCTTCATGGGCGGCAGAATTTCGATGAATTCGCCAATCTCGCGGCCGAAAATGTTCCAGCCTTCGCGAATCTGACGATTAAGCGATAGAGCCTTGTATTGCGTGAGGATAAAAACGCGGCGGAGCCCGGAGTTGACGCAGTTGGAAAGCGTGATGTCGATGATGCGATAGATGCCGCCGAAGGTAACAGCCGGTTTGGCGCGATCGCGGGTGAGCGGGTAGAGGCGCTCGCCAGCACCTCCGGCGAGCAGGATTCCGAGCGTATCTTTCATGCACGCACCGTCATGGGCACACCGTCAGTTGGCACAGCGTATAGATGCAATATGCGACGCGAACGCTGCTTCAACGCAACGCGACATACTAGCACAAGGTTGTAGGCTCCGACGGTAACGGCAGACAGAAAAAGGCAGCATGGTTAGCATGCCGGCTCCGACGTCTGTTTTTGTGAAGACTTCTCGCGGACGGAGGCGTCAGCGAGACGCCTGACACTTTCCCTAGCAGTGCACGATCTTATCGCTCTTGATGCCGCGCGTGGCGTTACGCGAATCAACCACCAGTTTAGCCTCGCTAACGATCTTCTTGTAATCGTAATCGGTATGATCGGTCACGATGAGCACGCAATCATATTGGCCAAGATTGTCGAGCGGAGTGTTCTTCATCTGCAGATCGTATTTGCGGCCACGGCCTACGAAGGGGAAGTACGGGTCGTTATAACTGACCACTGCTCCTTCTTTTTGCAGCAATTCGATGATGGTGAGAGCGGGCGACTCGCGCAAGTCATCGATATCTTTCTTGTAGGCCACACCAAGGATCAGAATCTTTGATCCGTTGATGGCCTTTTTCTGCCGATTGAGTGCAGAAATAGTTGAGGCAATCACATTGTAAGGCATGGCCACGTTGATTTCGCCGGCCAGTTCGATGAAGCGTGTGCGGAAGTCAAACTCCTTCGCCTTCCAGGAAAGATAAAACGGATCGACCGGAATGCAGTGTCCGCCAAGGCCGGGGCCGGGATAGAAGGGATGGAAGCCAAACGGCTTCGTGGCAGCGGCGTCGATGATCTCCCATATATTGAGATTCATCCGGAGGCAGAGCATCTTGAGTTCGTTGACCAGCGCGATGTTGACGCAGCGGTAGATGTTTTCAAGCAGTTTCGTCATCTCCGCCGCTGCAGGCGAAGAAACAGGAACGGTGCGGCGGAAGATGGCACCGTAAAGCCCGGCTGCGATCTCGCTCGCTTGAGAATCAAGTCCGCCAATGACCTTCGGAATATCATGACGCGCGACCTGCGTATTGCCGGGATCCTCGCGCTCGGGCGAGAACGCAACCCAGATATCGCTGTCGCCGGCAGTCCCCTGACGGGAAGCTTTCAGCCCGGCTTTATTCTCCTTTTCGAGAATCGGAATCAGAACTTCCTCGGTCGTGCCAGGGTAGGTCGTGCTCTCGAGAATGACGATCTGACCCGCACGCAGATACGGCGCCACGGAGCGGGCAGTATCGGTGATGTAGCTGAGGTCGGGCTCATGGTATTCATTGAGCGGCGTCGGGACGCAGATGATGATCGCGTCCATAGCGGTGATCTGCGAATAGTCGGCCGTAGCTTTGAAGCCGTTTGACTTGGCCGCGCCGATTTCCTCCGGCGTGATGCGGAAAATGTAAGTGCCACCATTGGCGAGAGTGTCAATTTTTCTTTGATCAATATCGAAACCAGTGACCGGGAACTTCTGCTCGCTGTAGAGCAGGGCCAGCGGCAAACCGACGTAGCCGAGGCCTATGATTCCAACCTTGGCTGTGCGCGCATCGATGCGGCTTTTTAATTCAGTGAAGAGCGACGAGGCGAGTTGAGTAGTCATAGGCAAGCAACAATTTTAGCATCGCAGTTCGCGCTTGAGCCGCGAAAACTGCGGCTACCGTGCGATTTTCCCGCGATTTTCATGCGATTGTTACGGAGCTGTTGCAATCTTGATTACCGTAGTAACCGAATTGTCCCGCGCACCGGTTTCGTTAGTAACATGCGGAGTGCGATAACATGCGATTCTGATGCGATTCTTCCGACTACTCATAGGGTTGTTCCTGATAGGTATCCTGGCCGCGAGTCAAGCAGGGCGTTTTCTGGTAATCGACAGACCGGAAAAGTCAGATGCGATTGTGGTGCTGGCTGGAGAGACTAACTTCCGCCCAGCGCACGCTCTGGAGTTGCTACGCCAGGGATGGGCGCCCCGCGCGTTCATGAATGCCGAGACGCGAAATCTTATCTATGATCAGCAGTTGATCGACATTGCGCGGAAATACGCGAGCAACTTGCCTGAGGCAGATCGCGTTTCGGTATGTCCGATAGTTGGGTTTTCGACCAATGACGAGGTCGACGACGTAAGCCGGTGCCTGCAGTCGCTCAGCGTGCATCGTGTGCTGATTGTGACCTCTGAATTCCACACTCGGCGCAGCTTAATGATCTTCCGCCATCGGCTGCCGCAGTACTACTTCAGCGTGGCTGCGGCCCGCAATCCAGCGCAATTCAGTGAAGCCTGGTGGAGGCACCGCGAATGGGCAAAAACCACTGTTGATGAGTGGATGAAAATGTTCTGGTGGCAGGCCGTCGATCGGTGGCGGAATTGAGCGCAGCTGCCGGCGATGTTGGCAACTTTCGCTGTTCTGCGATAGGGTGAAAGTCGTTCATTCTTTATTTGGAGGTTTCATGGCCCAAGTCACGATTACGGTGCGCAATAACGGTCCTTTGCGCGTGGAAGACCCCAACGGCGTTGTGGAAATGGTAGATGCCGATGGCAACAAGTACGACTTGACAGGGAAGACGGCGTTTTCGCTCTGTCGCTGCGGAGCTTCCGCTAACCGACCATTTTGCGATGGTAGCCACAAAGTCGCTTTTCAGGCGACCGATATAGCGGTTAAGGTCGAGTAGTATCGAGCGTTTGTTCCAGCGTCCCTAGTGTCAAACTGGAAACCGGGCGGCGAAATTGCGTGCCCGGAGCATTCTTGTGATCTAGCATGGTTCGTGGACAATTGTTGCCGGCATTGCCGGTGCTGGTTCTCAAACCATCTCTGGTTTTCAATTCGAGGTCCTCAGGCCGAAGAATTTCTTGCCTGCTAACTCTATGGGCGCTTCGGACAAAACTCAGCATGCCATCCGGCGCAGCACGCGTCTGCCATTGGAAGTTCCGGTGCTGGTCACAAGCCTCGATTCCGCGTCGCCTTTCTCCCTGCAGTGCAATACCACGCTGGTGAACGCGCATGGATGTGGGCTGATCGTTCCGCGCGCGTTTGCACAGGGCATTCAGGTGCGGCTAGAAATTGCTTCTGCCAAAAGGCACACTACGGCGCGAGTGGCGGAGGTAGTCCCACTTGGCGGCGATCCCGAGACCTGGCTGGTTGGTCTCGAACTTGATGCTCCTGGCAACTTCTGGGGTATCGAGTATGCGCCCGCGGACTGGAAGATTGAGGAGAGCCCAGCGCCCGTAGTGGTGCGGTCGCGTACCGACCCGGAATCGAGCACAACGGCGAAGCCGGCTCCTGCGCGCCGCTGGCGCCTTACCGACATCAGCGCGGGCGCGTGCTACCTGGAGACGTCCGCGCCGTTTCCCGCCGATACTCCGGTGCTGTTGAGTATCAGGGCAGCGGACACAGAATGTTTGCTCGACGGTGTGGTGCGTGTGTCACACGAGCAGACGGGAATGGGCGTCGAGTTCACGGGAGCGCAAGCGCACGAGCGGCGAGCGAAGGTAGAAGAGTTGATTGGACGCCTGACGAGCCAGCGCGAGGTTCCGAAGATTTTCGTTGGTCGAAAAGAAGGCAAGAAAGAAGCCCAGCCCGCGCCGAATGCGGGGCCAGGCACGGTACCGGAGGCCGATGTCCCTGACCCGCTACTGCATTTGATTCGCGGTGGCGCTTCGCTGGGCATGGAACAGTTTCTCAACGATCTGCGAGCGCAGCGGCTGGGCGATCGCCGTGATGCGCGAATAGAACTCGCGCTGCCTGTGCTTCTCACCGGAACTGACATCACGGGCCGTCCTCTGAACCAAAGAGTGATGACCATCAACATAAGCCGGCGCGGAGCGTTGCTCGATGGCATCCACGGAATGCTCGGACGGGGCGACATTATTTCTCTCACCCGCCTGCAAAAGAAGGAACAATTTCGAGTCGCGTGGGTGGGGGCAGAAGCTACTCCTGCGGCAGGCCAGATCGGGGTTGCTGCCGTCGATCCGAATAGTTCGTTCTGGAGCGAGGTGCTCGATGCGGCGGCTCAGTCAGGACTCGAGACAGCTAGCTTGCGCGGTGACACTGGCAGGACGAGTCCTTAGTGGGAGTGATACACTGCCTCGCCAGAGGGCATTGTGGAAGACGAATCGTTGTCATCGGAAGCAAGAAAAAAACGGGACCGAGAACTTGGAATGGGCGCGAAGATTACGCGCCGCGATTTTTTAAATGGAGTTGCACTCACCGCCGGAGCGGCCGTAATTCCCGGTGAAATGTGGGCAGCGGCAGCCGCCGATTTTCAATCAGAAGCCCAGAGCGCCCCCGGCTACTATCCTCCCGCCAAGACGGGGCTGCGCGGAAGCCATGTCGGTTCCTTTGAAACCATGCACAAAGTCCGCGACGGCGTCTTTTGGGAGGATGCTCCGAAGCCTGTGGATACTGGCGAATCGTATGATCTGGTTATCGTAGGCGGTGGCATCAGTGGACTGGCCGCGGCACACTTTTTCCGCAAAACCGCTGGCGACAAAGCGCGTATTCTGATTCTCGAAAATCACGATGACTTCGGCGGCCACGCCAAGCGCAATGAATTTCACGCGGGCGACCGCATGATTCTCGGATTCGGCGGCACTTACTCCATCGAAAGTCCGTCGCCTTATAGCGCGGTCGCGAAGGGTGTGATCGAAGAGCTCGGCATTGATGTGCCTTCGTACCCGAAATACGTCAGCAAAGATCTTTACCGGTCGTTAGGCCTCAAGCCGCGCATTTTCTTTGACAAAGAGGCATTCGGAGCCGACAAACTGGTCGTGAACGCCGCGCATTCAGGAGGCGACGAGAGCGGTCTCACCGATGAAGCCGGAGCAGCCGACCTCCGCGATTTTCTCAAGGACGCACCGCTCTCCGCGAAGTCAAAAGAAGATTTTCAGCGTCTGCTTACCGACCAGAAAGATTATTTTCCTGGTCTAATCTCCGATGAAAAGAAGGCGCGCCTGGCGCGCGTGAGCTACGCAAAATATCTGACTGACACGGTTGGGACCACCGACGAAATCGTGAAATTGTTTCAGGCTTATCCGCACGGACTGTTTGGCGTAGGTATCGATGCGGTCGCCGCGCAAGACGCCTGGGGACTGGGCTTGCCCGGATTCAACGGTCTTAAGCTCGATCCCGCGCCAGGGAAGGGAATGAACCGCGACTGCATTCGCAATGACGAAGCGGAAAAGTACTTCTTCCACTTTCCCGATGGCAATGCTTCGATCGCGCGCTTGCTGGTGCGCAAGCTAATTCCGGCGGCGATTCCGGGGAACTCGTCCACCGACGTGGTGATGGCTAAAGCCGATTATTCGAAGCTCGATGAACCATCTTCTGGCGTGCGCATTCGGCTGAATAGCACTGTCGTCAAAGTGAATCATAAAGGCGATCCGTCCTCGGCGAAAGAAGTTGAGATCAGTTACTTCACCGATGGCAAGCTGAAGACGGTCCGCGCGGCGAACTGCGTTTTGGCCTGTTGGCATGTGGTAATTCCTTATATTGCGCAGGAATTGCCCGACGCGCAGAAAGAAGCACTCGCTTCGGCGCAAAAAGTTCCACTGCTCTATACCAACGTCGTGATTCGCAACTGGAGCGCCTTTCAGAAGCTGAACACGAGCGGAGCTTACTGTCCTGGTATGTATCACACCAGCGTGAATCTCGATCTTCCCGTCAGCATCGGTGGTTATGAATGCACGAAGAAGCCAGATGAACCGATCGTCGTGCACATGATGAAGGCTGCCTGCAAGCCAGGACATCCCGCACGCGATCAGCACAGGTTGGGACGCATGCAGCTTTACAGCACGACATTCGAAACCTTCGAGCGCAATATTCGCGAGCAGCTGTTTCGGATACTTGGTCCAGGTGGATTTGATCCGGCGCATGACATCCTGGAGATCACGGTGAATCGTTGGCCTCATGGATATGCTTATGAATACAATTCGCTGTTCGACAAGTTCTGGCTCGACGGTACGGAAACGCCGTGTGAGGTGGCACGCAAGCCGTTTGGGCGCTTGGCGATCGCGAATGCGGACGCTGGTGCATATGCTTACACCGATTGCGCCATCGATCAGGCTTATCGGGCGGTGCAGGAGTTGAAGAGGTAGATCGGAGGATCGAGCATTATGGCGAAGCGTCCTGCGAAGAGTTTTACGAAACGATCTTCGTCGCATAAGGCAATATCCGCGAAGTCGCAGCCGAAGGCGGATCGTCCTTTTGCGCCTGGCTATGGCATTGTCGGTCCGAAAGATGGCAAGGGATTGCTTCCTTGGACATGGGTTGCGCGGAAGATGAATCGGTGCCGAACTTTCTGGTTGGCTACGATTCACGCGGGCAATGGAAGTCCGCATGTGATGCCGATTTGGGGAGTGTGGCTGGATGACGCTTTCTTCTTCTCCACGGGACGCAAATCCCGCAAGGGGCAAAATCTTTCCGCGAATCCAGCTTGCACAATTACAAACGATCATGGCGAAGAAGCGGTAATCGTCGATGGACTAGCGACTGCGGTCGAGGATTCGGCAGTTCTGGAGCGCGTTGCGACTGCTTACAAGAAGAAATATAAGATGGATCCGCGAAGCATGAATGAACCGATTTTCATTGTGCGTCCAAAGACTGTATTCGGATTTATTGAGAAGACATTTCCAAAGTCGGCGACGAGATGGAAATTCGAGATTTGAAATTTGTAATTTCAAATTTGTAATTGGAAGGCTGCTGCGGCCACGTCCAATCGCGGATAACAAATCACCAGTTACAAATTCCGCGATATTTTTCGGGCTGATAGATGCGCTCCTGTCAGCAACAGCATGCCTGAGAGGAAGGCCCAGAACATCAGACTGACTGAGATCGCAAACGGTCCGTAGACTTCTGCAAAGTTCAAACGGGGCAGCGCGTAGATATAAGCGTATTTCAGCGCCTCGGACAGCAATCCCATTAGCACAGCGGCGGGCAGCACTGCTCGAACCGGAACTTTTCCATTCGGCAATAGCCAATAGATCAGGAAAAAGATGGCAATGCTGGCCAAGATTGAAAAGACTTTCATGGTGATGAAATCCACCAGCGTCACATACCACGCGCTGTAGCCATGCAGCACATTCTTTAAGAGCGCGACGTTTTCGGCGGTCAATCCAATCGACAGTAGGGCGAGCGATCCGCAGGCAAATACCAATCCTAGCGACACCAACTGATTTGCCAGATACGAGCGATTGTTGCGGAATCCCCAGACGCGGTTGAGGGCAACTTCGAGCGGCACAAAAATTCCGGTGGAAGTGATCAATAACGTGGCCAGCGAAAACACTTGCGCTCGATGATGCGCGGTGACCAGCACGTTCAGGTTCCGGATCACGAAATCCTGGCCAGTCGGAATATAGTCCCGCAACAGGCTTTCGACGATGTGATACATCACCTGTGAATGAAAGACATAGCGGATCAACGTCATCAGCAACAACAAGAACGGGAAGAACGAAAGAATAGCGTTCGCCGCGACCGAGAACGCAAAGGTGTGAACCTCGGTCCGGAGCAGATAACGCGCGGTGGAGCGCACTAATCCCTCGGACTGATCGGATTGACCAGATTGGGCGGATTGAGCGGGGCTGAGCTCTGCTGCGTCCGCTTGGTCGAGGAGCTTGATAGGAGTGAGTGAAGACACTGTTTTCTCAAATATTATCAAATACTTACGGGCTCCCGTCGAGGCACGCAGGTACCGTGCTCATGGCGCAGCCGGGGAATGCTCCCAAGGGTCACATTCATTTCGGTTTGTTTTCTTTAATTTCGCTCTTGCCAACTGAAATCTTCCTGCTATTATTCGTTGCTCGTCAGCCAGACCCGGTTGACGAGTGATCAGGATTGACGTTTCTGTGCCGGCAGTCGACATCGCGCCTTCGTCTTTCGCGGCTCCACAGTATTTCGTCGCGGGCAACCGTCCGACGAAATTCAGGGGAGCCGTTTCTGTTGGAGCGCTATTGTCTCGGTGCAGCGGCGTTGACTGAAAAACGATCAAAAATTCTCACCGTCCCTTTGAGGGGGTGTCCTGTAACCGTGTCCCGTCTCCCAGGACGAAGCGATCAGGGCAAACGGATAAGAGGCGGAAGAATAATTCTTAGCAACGAGGCGAAAGGAGTTTCTTTGTGAGAGAGAAGGGTACTGTGAAGTGGTTCAACGGGGCGAAGGGATACGGATTCATCCAGCGCTCCACCGGCGAGGATGTTTTCGTGCATTTCTCGGCCATCCAGGAGAACGGTTACCGCTCGCTGAACGAAGGCGAAACCGTCGAGTTCGATCTGCTCAAAGGCCCCAAAGGCTTCCAGGCGGGCAATGTGGTGCGAGCAGCATAAAATTTCTCCAACCAGTTCGCAAACCCTCTCAGACGTGTGGGGAGGGTTTTTTTATTTTTGCTCCTCACTTGGCGGGTGGCCACCTTCTCCGGGGGAAAGTATAACCTGGCCATTGTTTGTTGACAGAGAAACAGAATGGGGGGTGCGCCCCTGCTCACGCACTTTGCGAAGAGCCTCCCTGAGCGAAGTCGAAGGGCTGGAAGTTCACACTGCCAAGAGCCACTGCGTTCGTTCCAATTTTTTCATCACATTTTTCTCGTACGCTCATCACCGACATTGCGCCCCAATCGCTGAGACGATAGCTCGACAGTACACCAAAGGGGGTACCCCCATGCAAATCTCTGAATTCTTACCCGCCGGACGCGCCATCTCTCATGCTCCCACCCTTCAAAATTGCGAAGGGTGGGGCAGGGTTGGTCGCATCAGTTTCTGAACGCACAAGCAGAGCTTCTTTTCGTTTGTTACTCCGCGTTCGTAGTTATTTAGCTTCGCAGGTCACGTTATTGTTCCAGTCGACGTATGAGCCTTGTGGGTTGTCGCGCCACGCCCAGACGTGGAGCTCAAAGAATGACGGGATGTTGAAGCGATTCGGGGCATCGACGAAATTGAAGACCTGTCCGTCGAGCACTGGAGGAGTGTTGTTGTTGACGGCTAGCCAGCTTGCCGAGTCCAGGATGAACTCGACTCCTACCAGCGTCATCTTGCCTTTGGATGGCTCGTAGATGAGTGCTTGCGGTTGCGCGGGGTCGAGGGCGAGATTGCCGAGCAAGGTGCCGTTGACGTAGTGGACGCCCATTGCTCCGTGGTCGGTGCCGGCGACGCAACCTAGAAATGGTCCGTAGCCGGCCGCGGTGGCGTCGTTCACGTCGATGTATTGCTTGGTTCCTTCACGAACGAGTTTCACCAACGTGTCTGAAGCAGCCTGGTGAGTGGCAGCATGAGTAGAAGGCTTCTCGGACGCGAGTAGCGGCGTGGCAATGACGAGGCTGCTGAGTAAAGTCAAAGTCAGGGTGAGCTGAGAGATCGATGTGGTCATATTTTTTCCTTTGTATGTTTCATCGCTGAGATTGTGGGGCGAGCGGAGCGATCTTGCATGGAAGTGAGACGGCGATCAATCCTTGGAGCCTCCTTCGTTCCCCAAAAATTCCTCCATTGGTAACTGTAAGAAACATATCGACTTAGCGGCTTGTACTCGCATGCCGCACGCCGGATTAGATGTGGTAGCCTTGATAGCCTTACGGGGAAGTGCGGATGTTGACAGCGGCTCCAGCGTCGCGGGTTCTGCGGTTTGATGGTTTTGAGCTCGATGTGCGCGCGGGCGAGCTGCGAAAGTCTGGCGTTAAGCTGCGCCTGCAAGGCCAACCGATCCAGGTATTGGCGGCGTTGCTAAATAACGCGGGCGAACTGGTGACTCGCGAGGAAATACGAGCGCAGGTCTGGCCAGTGGAAACTTTCGTCGATTTTGATCACAGCCTGCACAATGCGATTGCACGAATTCGCGAAGTGCTGGGAGATTCCGCGGGAACTCCGCGTTACATCGAAACGTTGCCGCGCCGGGGATACAGATTCATCGGTACGGTGGAGCGAGTTGGCAATGGCAGTAGTCATGACGAGGCGCTGCCGCCCGCGCCGATCGAGGCGTCTGGGGAAGCCTCGGTTGTACCGGCTCGAAGTAAGTCTCGTACGATCCTTCTTGCTGCGCTTGTCGTGATCGTGGTGATCGCCGCGGTCGTGACGCTGAATCCGATTCTTTCGCATCGCGCAGCTGCCACAACTTCCGTACGGTCGATTGCCGTGCTGCCACTCGATAACTTTTCTGGAGATCCCGCACAGGAATATTTCGTGGACGGCATGACGGATGAGCTAATCACCGATCTGGCCAAGATTGACGGCCTCCGCGTGATCTCCCGAACTTCGGTGATGCGTTATAAGGGCACGAGGAAAGCTTTACCCGACATTGCCCGAGAACTGAACGTGGATGGCATCATCGAAGGATCTGTAATGCGTTCGGGGCAACGTGTGCGGATTACCGCCCAGCTTCTCTACGCGCCTACCGATAAGCATCTTTGGGCAGAGACCTATGAGCGTGACCTTGGCGACGTCCTCGGCTTGCAAAGCGAGGTGGCGCAGGCGATCGCGCAGCAAGTCCGTGCGCAGGTAACGCCGCAGCTGGAGGCTCGTTTGAGGGCTGTGCATCCGGTGAATCCGGAAGCCTATGACGCTTACATGAGGGGACGTTATTACTTCTTCAACGCCTTCACGACGCCCAAGGACCTTGCCTTGGCCAAGACCAATTTCGAAGAGGCGGTTCAGAAAGATCCAGGATTTGCGCTGGGTTACTCGGGCGTGGCGGACGCGTACCTTTATTCGGCGCTTTTCCGGCAAGTGGCGCCAGAGACTGCTTACGGCCCTGCGGAAGATGCTCTTCGGCAGGCGCAGAAGCTCGACGATAATGTCGGCGAAATCCACGACACGCTGGCTGTCATCAGTTGGCGGTACAACTGGGATTGGGAGGCTACCGAACGAGAGCTTAACCAGGCGATCGCTTTGGTTCCAAGCTACATTTGCGCTCATGAGGATCGAGCGCAATACCTCGCCTTCAGAGGGCGGCGGTCCGAGGCTGAGGCGGAGGTGGCCAAGAGTCTGGAGCTGGATACCAGCGGCAGCTCGGCCATGAGTGAAGCGGCGGTTTATTACCAGCTGCGCGATTTTGTTAAGTTGGTTGAGGCCAGCCGCAGAGGAATTGCGTTAAATCCTGATGAGTGGGTCGAGCATTTCTTTCTCGGCATCGGTTATGAAGGCACGGGAAAACGATTGGAGGCTATCGCTGAGTACCAGAAAGCCGTTGAGCTTTCTGGCGGCGATCAGGATGCCACGACGTCGCTCGCGCATGCGTACGAGGGCATCGGGCGAAAAGCTGAAACTCAGAAGATGCTTCAGGACTTGCAGAAAGAATCTACCAAAGTCTTTGTTTCGCCTTACTTGATCGCAACGTTATATGCGACGCTTGGCGACAAAGATACGGCGTTTAAGTTCCTTGACCAAGCCTATCGGGAAAAATCGTTAGAGATGTCCTGGCATATAAAGGCTGATTTGCGGATTGATAATCTACGCTCCGATCCCCGCTATCAGAACCTGCTTCGCCGGGTCGGCCTGACGACCGACGCACCCACCGTGGCAGCGCGACACTAGGCATCTGATTGGAGTGGCACTGAGTTGGTCGTGTCTCCAGGGCGAATTTCGAAAAACAAAGTCAACTTCCAAAGCAAAGTTAAGAATCTGAGTTTTCGGCAGCCTGTAAAGGCGTGTCTACGCAGGGCGTCTCTTGCCTCCGAAGGTCAGGTAGAGGGTGAAGAGGGTGAAGAGAAGGGCGGCCACGAGGAATTTGGCGGGCGCGGGGACGGATGAGGGGGAAAAGAATCCTTCTATGGTTCCGGCGATGATTAGTACGGGGATAACTCCGACTAGTAACTGGACGGCTTGATTGCCGCCTATGGCCAGTGAATCGCGGCGGGATAGGGTTCCGGGAAAGAGCAGGGCCTGGGCAAGGCGGAGGCCGGCGCCTCCGGCGATGAAGATGGCAGGTAACTCGAGGACGCCGTGGGGAGCGACGAAGCTCCAGAGCTTGATGCTCATATCGTTCATGGCGCAGGCTACGCCGATTACTCCTAGTAACATGCCGTTGAAGAAGAGTTGGAAGAGGGTCCAGAGGCCGGCAGTGATGCCACCGGCGAAGGTCAGGAAAGATACGGTCATGTTATTGGTCATGATGAAGCTGGATTCTTGAGGCGCGGCGGCTACTACGGAGTGCGTCCACATTTCGTGCTTCTCGATAGTGCTGACCATTTGCGGGCCGAGGAATTCGCGCATGTAATCGGGACTGGATAGGGTGATGAACATTCCGGCTAACGCACCGAGGGCGAAGATGGCGGTCGAGGCGGCGGTGTAACTGAGATAGCGGCGAAAGATTACTGGGTATTCATTCCAGAAGAATTGAATTACTCTGCTTACGGTTTTCTTCTGACCGGAGTAGACGGCGTTGTGGGCGCGTCCGAGGAGTTGATTGAGGTAGCGGGATTGTTGCACACTGCTGGGGTCGCTGCGGACGGCGGAGAGATCGGTGGCGGTCTGGCGATAGAGGAGTCCGAGTTCGCGAAGGTCGTCGCGGCCGAGAGCGTGGAGTCCGTGCTGCTCGATGTCTCCGAGGAGAGACTCAAGGCGGGCCCAGTAGGGTTGACGCTTTTTCAGCCAGGCGACGGAAATCATAGGGCGAAGATCATTGTCGATAGATCGGTTCGATAGATCGAGCCGTATATGGAGCGAATTTGGATCCGACTGAGAAGCTTACCATTGAAACGCCGGAGCAGATTGAACTGGAATTTCCGGTGGCCGGGCTGGGCAGCCGGGGCATGGCGCTGCTGATCGATACGCTGATTCAGGGCTTGGCGGTGGCGCTCGTTTTCATTTTGGTGGAGCTGATTTCTCCCGACCTGAATCGCTATTGGGTGACGGCTGGGAAGTGGATGATGGCGCTCGTTATTTTCTTTGGGTTCTGCCTGTATTGGGGATACTTCGCGATTTTCGAGGTTTTCTGGAATGGACAGACGCCGGGGAAGCAGCAGGCAAAGATTCGGGTGATTACGGCTAGTGGACGTCCGATTACGGTGTTTGAGGCGATTGCGCGGAATTTGCTGCGGGCGATCGATTCGCAATTGGGCTACGTGGTCGGCGCGGTCGCGATTGCGGTGGATAAGAAAAATCGGCGGCTCGGGGACATGGTGGCGGGCACGGTGGTGGTGCATGAGATCCAGGAGCAGGGCGACTCTTATTGGTATGCGCAGCAGAGCACGGGAGTGGTAGTGCCGCCGGTGGAGGCGATCACGTCCATGACGGCACAGGAATTTCAACTGATTGAAACTTTCCTGAACCGGCGGCTTGACTTGCCGTATGAGCAACGGCTGCGGACGGCGCTGAGCATTGCGGACCGGATCGGGACTCGGCTGAATGTGCCGGCGGCGGATCGGGGCTCTCCGGAGAATTTTCTGGAGGAGTTATCGCGGCGGTATCGGGATGCGGCGCGGTTCCGGTGATTTCGAGAAATTAGAAGCTGAGAGATAGACGGCCCGAAAATAAAAAGGACACCGCTTTCGCGGTGCCCCTACCTACCAGCAACTTGACTTACTTATTCTCGTTTTGCGAGCCGGCTCCGAACTCCTTGCGCTGAATGATCGGACGGGTGGCACGGGCCGCGGCTACGGCGGGCATGGCTGCGGCTGCTCCGTAACGCTCGAGCAGGACGGGAACCATGGCTCCTTCGGCTTCTTTTACGAAGGTGAGTTTGTTTTCGCCCAGCATATCGACGCGGACGAAGTCTCCTAGTTTGACCTGGCCGGTGGCTACTAGGTTGGCCAGGGGAAATACCAAGTGACGTTCGATGGCGCGCTTGAGGTGACGTGCTCCATATTTAGGGTCGGTGCCTTCGGATAGAAGGAAGTTCTTTACCGGCTGGGTGCAGTTGAAGACGAACTGGTGTGCGCCTGCGGCCATCAGTACACGCTGTTGCACCATTCCCAGTTCAATTTCGAGGATCTGCTGGAGATGCTCGGAGCGCAGGGTCTTGAAGACTACTACTTTGTCGATGCGGTTCATGAACTCGGGCGCGAACTTGCGGCGGGCGGCATCTACGGCGGAGCGGTTGATCTTTTCGTCCAGCGAGTTGTCGACTTGCACTGCCCTTGGTGCAAAACCCAGACCACCGTCGACTAATCCGTTCATTTCGGCTGCGCCTAAGTTGGAGGTCATGATGATGATGCAGCTCGAAAGATCGACGCGGCGATTGTCTCCGAGGGTCAGGGTCGCTTTGTCGAGAATTCCCAGCAGAAGCTGCCAGAGCGAGTCGGAGGCCTTCTCGATTTCGTCGAAGAGCAGGATCGAGAGTTTCAGCTTCTCGGTGTGCCACTGGTTGAGCGCTTCCTGCGTGAGCAGGGGATGGGTCTCGCGGTGTCCGAGGTATCCGGGAGGCGAGCCGATCAATTTCGCGATCTCGTGGGAGTGCTGGAACTCGGCGCAGTCAATCTTGATGCAAGCGCGGGCGTCTCCGAAGAGAGATTCGGCTACGGCTTCGACGACACGCGTTTTGCCGGAGCCGGTGGGGCCGAGGAAGAGCAGATTGCCTACGGGACGGCCGGGGGCGTTCAGTCCGGCTAGAAACATTTGATAGATTTCAGCGACCTTTTCGATCGCCTGATCCTGGCCCACGATCTTGCGGCGCAGGGCGGCTTCGAAGTCACGGGCATCGTTGCTGCGGCGGCTAGGATCCAGCACGGTTGCAAGGTTCGTTCTCATCGTTTCGGGCCCTTGTTTCCTTTCCGGGAACTGCTTGTTTTCTGGGAAAAGCTCTTCTGCGAAACTGCTCATTTTTGTCACTCGCTTTTACTCGGGTGCCGGTTGGGTAGAGGGTTCGTTTCCTCGCCCACACTCTCCTTGTGCAAGCCGTTCGCCATCTGCTGGATGCGGCCTATATCCCTGCTTCTTATCGATTTAGATGCGGCTAGCTCGAATCGCGGAATATTGGCCACGTTACCCACAGTTTCCCCAAGAGCAATTGTTTGCAGACTGCGGGAACTTTCCCCCAACGATTTAAGCCTGGCGCCTTTAACCACCCGTACGCCCATGTCCCTAGCTCGTAACCACGCTTGGACTGACGTAACTGGCAGACGGGTTACTATTGATCCAGAATTAAAAACAGATTTTTAGCTAGATTTTCCATTTTTGGAGAGCACCTTTGTCTCGAATCTCATTCTCATTGGCCCAATTCTCGACGGCGAGACTTGCGCCAGTCCGAATTTTCGCCAATCGATTTACTGCGGAACTTAGCTCTAAACTGAGCTCTCAACTTAGCTCCCAAGTATCGATCGCCACAGTTGCTACTTTTGCGCTCCGCGTGGCGGTTTCGAGCTTCGGGCTCTTTTCTCCGCCGGCGGCTGCGGTGCAAAATCCGCATGGCGCGCAGTTGGTGCAAGTAAAAGCAGATGCCACTAAAAAGGCTGGGCCTTCGGCACCCGGTTCCGCTTTTGCCACGCCTATCGTGCCTCCTGGTTCCGATCTTTATATTGCGCAGCGCGGAGACAGCCTTCCCTCCGTCGCCCGCAAATATCTGAAGCGGACTAAATACCTGACCTCATCGGAACTGACCGATGCCATACGGGAAGCCAACCACAACCGGCAGGGAGTTCTGCTGAAGTCCGGAGAGCCGATCGTCATCCCCGGAATTCTCGAATCGCCTATTGTAGAGAAAGCCGTCCCAGTTGCAAGAGATTTCGAAGTCCGCGCGATTTATCTGACGGGAGTGATGGCGGGGAGCGATCATGGGATGCGGATTATCCGGCATTGGCGGGAGGTGGGCGGCAATGCGGTGGTGTTCGATATAAAGGATAGCGACGGGATCGTTAATATTGCCTTTGACCATCCGCTGGCTACCGGGCAGCGCCACTATATTTCAGATTTGTCGAAGCTGATTCACTTTTTGCACTCGCAAAATATGCACGCCATCGCGCGCATCGCCATTTTTCGCGATGAGCATCTGGTGACGACGCATCCTGAACTGGCGGTAAAGTCGCATAGCACGGGGCAGCCGTGGCGCGAGAACGGAAAGCTGGTCTGGACTGATCCATCGAATCCCAAGGTGCAGGATTATGACATCGCTCTGGCTAAGTTTGTAGCTCAGGCTGGAGTGGATGAGGTGCAGTTTGACTATGTGCGCTTTCCAGCGGAGGGTGATCAGAAGGATGCCGAGTTCAGCTATCAGAGTGGAAGCGCGCAAAGTGAAAATGCCGATCCCTCGGCCAGGATGCAACCGACGAAGATGCAACGCTCGGATGTGATCGCTAATTTCCTGGATCACGCTTATGCGCAGATTCATCCCACTGGCGTCCTGCTTTCTCTGGATGTTTTTGGAATTATGGCGTGGCAGCGTCCTGTCGATTTATCCCATACCGGGCAGGACATTGTGGCTATGGCCAAGCACTGCGATGTGCTTTCGCCGATGATTTATCCTTCACACTTTTTTGGCATGGACGGCATTGCGCACCCAGGCGATGCGCCTGAGCATTTTATTGGCGAGTCCATGGATCGCTTCAAGCTGATCACCAAGGATAGTGGCGTAGTGATCCGCCCGTGGCTGCAGGCGTTTGCTTGGCGGACTAAGACTTACTCACCACAGTATGTTGAAGTCCAGATTGAGACGGCAAAGCAGAAAGGCGGGATTGGCTTTTTGTTCTGGAACGCTAATAACGATTACTCGAAGCCTTACACCGCGATGCCAGAGATGCGGGCCGCTAAGGGACGCTACTTCCGCGGCGATGAGGTGGGTGTCAAGGTTGAAGCGGCGGCTGCTCCGGTGGCAGCTGCGGCGACGGCCGTGGTTGTGCCGACTGCTGTCAGTACGAGTAGTCCGTCGTCTGGAAATGCGGATCGTGACACAGTGCATCGTGAGCAGAAGATCTGGCGGCACTAGAGAGATGCCTTGGGCAAAAGGTATGGCCAGGCGGGGACGCCCGGCTCTCCACGAGCGTTATTATGGTGCCCGGCCCCTAAAGGGGGATCTGAATTCGAAGCGTTTGTGGCATCGCTGAAGCGATGCCCTGATACGGAACTTTCCAGCAAAGATGTCCTCATACGAAACTGCTTTCTTAGTAATCTGATTAAGCGCTTTTCTTTGCTTGTTCTTTGACCGGCTGGTAGGTGCCGGCTTGGGTTCGCCCGGATATTAAGAGCCGGTTCCAGGCATTGATGGCGGCTACCGCTAGCGTCAAATCGGCCAGTTCTTTCTCGGAGAAATGCTGGCTGACTTTCTTATAGACCTCATCGCTTACGTGTCCATCGCGAATGTTGGTTAGGGCTTCGGTCCAGGCAAGGGCTGCGCGTTCGCGGTCGGTGTAATAGGGAGACTCTTCCCAGGCGTCTAAACCATAGAGCCGCTGCTCATTTTCGCCAGTGGCGCGCAGATCTTTCCAGTGCATATCGATGCAGTAGGCGCATCCGTTGACCTGCGAAGCTCGCAGTTTGACGAGATGCAGCAGAGATTCTTCCAGTCCGCACTGATGAAGATAATCCTCAAGGCCCAGCATGGCCTTGTAGGCTCCGGGGGCTACTTTCATGTAGGCGATTCGGCTTTCCATAGATTTCTCCTAAGTATTGTTATTTGTGCACTTTCTATTTTGATGATTTTAGGGCCGTGGTGATTCGGTCGCCAAACGCCTCTTTTGGACGACAAAAAAGTCGGCATCCACGACCTAAAGGCTCTATTACCTCCGTCATCTCGTGCGCGGGAGCGGTTCGGGTGATGATAGGGACTGTAGCTGGAGCTCTGCCTGCATGAATATTGATGACCTGCTCCGTATCGCCATGGAGCGCCGCGCTTCCGACTTGCATTTAAAGGTGGGGAACTATCCTCACCTACGCATCGATGGCGATCTGGTGCCGCTTACCGACCAGGCTCGTGTGTCGGCTGAAGACATGTTGAACATGGCTTTCAGCATGATGTCTGCGCGGCAAAAGCAGAAATTCAAAGAAACCACGGAAATCGATATGGCATATGGCGTTGCCGGACTGGGACGCTTCCGTGTGAACGTATTTCAGCAGCGTGGCAATGTAGGGCTGGTGCTACGCGTCATTCCTACGAAGATTCGCGCGCTTGACGAACTGTTTCTGCCGAAGGTGGTGGAGCAGATTTGCGATATGCCGCGCGGGCTGGTACTGGTGACGGGCGTTACAGGTTCCGGTAAATCTACGACTTTGGCTGCCATGGTCGACCGCATCAACTCGACTCGCGCCGAACACATTATTACGATCGAAGATCCTATCGAATTTCTGCATCGCGATAAAAAAGGCTATGTAAACCAGCGCGAGATTGAGGTCGATACGCCATCATTCGGGGCGGCGTTGCGCGCATCTTTGCGTCAGGATCCGGACGTCATCCTCGTCGGCGAAATGCGCGATCTGGAGACGATTGGGACGGCGCTGCACGCGGCTGAAACCGGTCACATGGTTTTCTCCACGCTGCACACTTTGGATGCGGTGGAAAGCATCAACCGTATTATTGCGATTTTTCCGCCGCCCGAGCAGAAGCAGATTCGGTTGCAGTTGGCTGCAGTCTTACGCGCTATAGTCAGCCAGCGACTGGTACGGCGTTCGGATGCCGAGGGCCGCGTGCCGGCGGTCGAAGTCTGCGTGACCACGGCATACATCCGGGAATGCATTCTGGTACCTGAAAAAACGCGCGCCATCCGCGAAGCGATCTCTTCCGGTACGTCGCAATACGGCATGCAGACTTTCGATCAATCGCTCTGGGATTTGTTCCAGGCAGGGCTGGTGAATTACGAGACTGCTCTTGAGAGCGCTTCGAATGCGGACGAGTTCAAGTTGCGGATGCAGGGTATTGCGTCGACTTCGGACATTTCGCGGCAGTCGATGCAGTCGGCGGGCTTTGGGCGCTAGCGGTATCGCGAGATTGAGATTTGTCGTGTTGAACGGTGTTGCTTGTTGAGTTTTCCTCCTGAGCCTTGGGCGCGCTTCGGCGCGCCCTTTTTTATGCAGATTACTCAATCTGCGAAATCGCTCAGCACGAGGGCCCCAAGGAGTTGAGCCCGGGTGCATGAGGTCCTTCCCCTTCGGCTGCGCTCAAGGTCAAGATGGCAGATTCTTAGGGGCTGATTAGGGTAGTTGTACGAGCGTCAGTCACAGAGATCTTGGTTCTGCTGAGGGTCGCGGATAAGGATAAGAATGTCCGCGCCACACATTTGTTTTAAAAGACTCTTCCTAGTTGGAAGAACCATTTTTGGTGGCCCGTGTCACCTACGCTGCCTCCGAAGAAGAGTGGGCCGAAGGCGGTTTCGGCTACTACGCCGGCCTCCACGTCAGTGGGGAAGCCTGATTCCGGGAAATATCCAATTGTGTTGATCGACGAAGTCCTATACATCTTGGCTACTTCGTAGGAGCTGACGAAATATACCTTTTTGCCTACGAATGGAGGAAGAGTCGCGAGTTCGTGAATGTAGCCGACACGGAAAAGGTAATACTGGTCTCCGAAGAGTTCGTTAGTTCCGTAGGCGCTTAGGCGCAGGGGCGCTCCCAGGAAGAAGATGGGGAAGCCGGAGTTGTGGACGCCAAAGGTGGTTCCACCTTCAGCGGAGGCGAAAACGGAACCTTTGATGCTGACGGGCTTGAAGCCTTCGAGCCGGGCTTCCATGGCGGGAAGCGCCTGGTCAGCGCCGGGATAAGCGTCATACCAGTGAAACGTGGATTCGACCTTGTAACCTTTGCGAGGAACAATGGGGTCGTCGGTGTGGTCGGTGCGGAAATTGACGTGGGTGTCGCCCAGGCGGCCGCTGACAGAGATGAAATCCGGACGACCTAGATTGAGGTGGGCAGCGGTATAGCCGATGTCGTATCCGGCGCGAAGTTCGGTGAAGCGGCTGAATCCGTAGCCGAGGTCAATGCCGCCGCCATCCTGGTAGAAGCGGTACAACGCGATTGGATCCGTCTCGTTGAAGAATTTGAATCCGGTGTTACTGGCGGTGATATGAGGCGCAAAGAACCACTTACTAAGTGCGTTGAACGGCCGATAAAGTTCGCTGGATATGCGGTAAGTGTTGCCGAAAGCGAAGTCGGTTCGCCATTCGGATCTGTAGCCGACGATATCCATGAAGGTGAGGCGGCCGGCTTGGGTGAAGGTAACATCCTTTGGCTCGGAGCCGTCAGCCTCAAAGCCAAGTTGAACGGTCGGGGGCGCGTAATTTTTTTCGTGGACGTTTACAACCAACCCCGTCTTTCCATCTTTTTCCGTGAGCCAATAATCTACGGAATCAAACTTACCGATTCCGGTGAGCCGGTTAAACATATCTTCCATCGGTGGCACATTGATCGGTTTGCCGACGAGCGGTTGCAGGAAGTGTTGCAGACTCTGTGCCGTTTGCTGGTTCGTGCCTCTAACTTCCACAAATTGAGGTACTGGGATGTCGGTCTTCACTCGTTCTTTACGCTGCTCTAAATATGCGTTCCAATCGGCGTCGTCCAGGGCGTAAGGAGACAGAATGTTCGACTTATCGGCGGCGGCTTGCGAGCCACGATCGATAATGTTTTCCGCTTTGTTGTACTCCAAGGAGGTGAAGGCTTTGAGATCTACATTGACGACGAGGTCCGCTCCGGCCAGGCCGCGAATTTCGTTTTGGTGAATGACTACTTCAACGGAGCGTCCGAGGGCGCTGAACAGGGATTGAAGCTGGGCGGCATCGGAGTCGGCGATTTCAAGATGAATGGCGATGACCACATCGGCACCCATTTTTCTGACGACATCGGTGGGCAGATTGTCGAGAAGGCCGCCATCCACATAGACATCCTTGTCAATACGGACGGGGGCAAAGAGACCTGGAATGGACATGGTGGAGCGCATGGCCTGGGCGATGGAGCCATGATCGAAGACAACGGCCCTTCCCGTTACCAGGTCGGTGGCTACGCAGCGGAACGGGATGGGAAGGTTGTCGAAGGATCCGTTGTGAGTGTAGGGGAGAGTTTCCCGGTCGATCAGCAGGCTGACCCCCTGACCGGAGTTCAGGCCTGAAGGTAATGAGAAGCCATTTTTCAGACCGAATCCGAGGCGGTTAGGGAAGGCTCGCTGATCTTCCTTGCGACGGTAGGACAGGTCGCGGTAATCGGTTTCGCCATCGATGATGGCATTCCAATCCTGATTTTCGACGATGCTTTTCAACTCTGCGGGAGACTTGCCGGTGGCGTAGAGGCCGCCTACGAGGCCGCCCATGCTGGTTCCAGCGACGTAGTCGACGGGAATATGGTGATCTTCAAACCATTTGAGCACGCCGATATGCGCGAGGCCCAATGCGCCTCCGCCTTCGAGGGCGACGCCAATCTTCAGCCTTTGTTTCGGTACGGCAGAGTCGGGAGAGGACGGCGCAGGCGAAGATTCGGGGGCTTGCGGAAACGCACTGAGTAGGAGAAGAAAGCATAATGCAACGACAGCGAATGAAAACCGCGAAAATGTACGCATAGGATGTCCTGGGAAATCTTCGTTATGGCCGGTGAGATGAAGGCGTATAACCGAGAGCGGGCCCGACCTTTGTCTCCTCGGATTTCTGAGGTTGCCTTAGCCCGGCGGATTTTGCAAGCTGCTGGACATGGCAAGAGTGCCGCATCGATTCTTCTATTACAGCGGCTTTGACATTTGAACGAGGTGGACGGGAATCCTGGTGACTTGGTCTGTGGGGAAAGGTAAAGTGCCGCTCTCGACATATCCAAATTGCCGGTAGTAAGTGGGCAGGTCCTGGCGCACGTTCACGAAGGTGAGGTCCATGAAGCGGCATCCGTTGGAGCGGCAGTGCTGTTCAGCGGCCGCGATCAGACGAGCTCCGATTCCGGAGCGCTGGCGTTGCGGATCGACGGCCAGTAAGCCGAAGTAACCGCGTTCGCCGCGTAGTTCGGTGTAAACGCAACCGGCGAGCGCTCCATCTTCGAACAGCGTAAAAAACTGTCCCTTTTGAAAAAGGGCGGAGACTTTACCGGGGTCTGTGCGATCCATGGTGCTGAAGAAGCGTTCGGGGCGAAAGGCGTCGTTCACCAGCCGCGCGATCGCGGGAGCGTCGGCCAGTTCGGCGATGCGGATTTCTGCAGGATTCGGCAACTGGTGGATTTTACTTCAGGAGCGGGGTCGTGGGGTGATCGCGACAAGGTCGTTAGCGATGCAAAGTTTTGCGGGCGAGGGCGCCCGCGCCACGCTCTATAAAGCCACAATGGCTTAGTTGGGCTTGCGGAACTTACTGTCGGCCAAATAGCGGAGCATAATGGCGTCGGTTGCGCTCTGGAACTGCTGCTCCAGTTCAGGGGTGCGCACTGGAACTTCCTGGCGCAACGTTTGGCGAAACTTTTCACCCATTTCAGAATCGCTGGTGACGACCTGCATGTAGAACCAGAGGAAGTGGCGCATCTGGTCGAGGGCAGATTTGAGCGACTGGATGGATTCCATTTCGGGCGGATTTGCCAGAGCTTCCATTAGCTCGGGGTCGCTCGGGGCCTGCATCGCGGCGCAGTTTAGTTCGCGCTGAACCACGCGCAGGTCATCTGTAACTCGCAAAATGCGGAGATGAATTTCTTCCATGCTTTCCCGGTTCTCGCGATCCATGGGTCCCTTTCCGTCCTCACTTGTCTTGCTTCTTGGTGCCTCTTAACTTCGTGCGTCCTAATCAAGATCGCATCCCGGGGCGTAAGGGGAAAGGTTCCCCGTGTGCATGAGCTTCGGTAATTGAAGTTACTTTAGATCGAAAGCCGCGCTGGGCGGGCGATTTCATGCACCTTTGCGGGTTACTTCACGGGACAGGTTGAGTCCGGCAGCCCGAATCTCAGGCACACCGACGATACGGGTCCTCTGCGCAGGCGTTTCCACCGCCTCGACCAACGCGAGGATCAATTGGTCAAGAGTAACCGGGCCAAGGCGCAGGGCGGCAGCACGCGTGAAGGGAAGCCATTCGCATATCTTGTAAAAAGGCAGCAGCACGTAGGGCCAACGGTGTCTGGGTCCGAGCACGTACCAAGGGCGGAGGATGGTGGAATTGAGATGCCGGTCCTGAATCATTTGTTCGCACTCGACGCGTACGGCGATGTAATCCTGCCGGAATGGGGCTGGATGGGCTACGCTGAGATAAATGAAATGAGGGACGCCGAGTTCGGCGCAAGCATCGATGGCTTCGCGGGCTGCCACCAGGTCAACGGCGCGCAGTTCGCCGGCTGTGGCCGAAGATGGATTCGGCGCGCCAACCAAATGGATGAAGGTGTCGGCGGGGCGGATCAATTGGCGGTAACTATTGGCGTCGAGGGCATTTCCGGAGACCACTTCACAGGCGGCGGGGAGCTTGGCTTTCGAGCCGGGGCGGACCAATACGCGAACCCGATGGTCACGTTCGAGAAGAATCGGAATCAGGCTGCTGCCGATATAACCGGTTCCGCCCGTGATGAAGATCCGCCGGGAGTCCGCCGATTTGGGTAACGATTTGACTCTCAGCAAGAGCCGGATATCGGAGATGGATGCCGCCACAGCGTAGTACGCTCCCAGAAGCCGCTTTGGATTCAAGTAGCCTGTGAAGAAGTTTAATTCAAGGCGAGGGCTGATTGTGATACAAACGTTTTCGCGATGACATCACCGCAAACTGCCCTGGTGCGGGCCATTGGCCGTTGGAGCCTGGCTGCACTGGCGGTGAATTCGATTATCGGAAGCGGCATTTTTGGACTGCCGGCTACGGTGGCAGCGCTGCTGGGCAAGCGCAGCGTTGTGGCTGTATTGATTGCGGGAGGTGCGATGGGCGTGATTATGGCCTGTTTCGCCGAAGTGGCTTCGCAATTCTCCGAGGCGGGCGGACCTTACCTCTACGCGCGCACAGCGTTTGGACGGCTGACGGGAATTCTGGTCGGCTGGATGCTGTACCTGGGGCAGACGGCGGCTCCGGCGGCGAGCGCTAATTTATTTGTGATTTATCTGGCGGAGTTCTGGCCGGCGGCGAAACAACCTTGGCCGCGTTTTGTAATCCTGACGTTGCTGGTGGGAGTCCTGGCTCTGATCAATGCGCGGGGTGCGCGGCAGGGAACGGCGGTGAGCAATGTGTTCACGGTGGCGAAAATCCTGCCGCTGCTGATGGTGGTGTCGGCGGGAGCGGCGGTTACGCTCATCCATCCAGCGCTGTGGGGAGCGGAAGCGGCGGTACCGACAAGCGCTTGGATGAAGGCGATGGTGCTGCTGATCTTCGCATACGGGGGATTTGAAACGGCGCTGGCCCCCATGAGCGAGGCGAAGAATCCGGCGCGGGACGCTGTTTTTGCGCTGTTTGTGGCATTGATCGCCTGCACAGTGATTTATACCTTGGTGCAGTGGGTGGTGGTGGGAGTGCTGGGGCCAGGGGCAACGACGGATCGTCCACTGGCTGAGGTGGCTCGCTACACCATGGGAAATCGCGGAGCGGGGCTGGTTGCGATTGGCGCTCTGGTTTCAGTCTATGGTTATTTAAGCGCTAAGTTGCTTGGAATGCCTCGGGTTACATTCGCGCTCGCCGAAGGTGGCGATCTTCCAAAAGTGTTTGCCGCGGTAAGCCGCCGATTTCACACGCCGTGGTTCTCGATTCTGTTCTATTCGGTGGCAGTGTGGGGGTTGGCAATTGTGGGGGATTTCAAGTGGAATGTGACGCTATCGGTTGTGGCCCGGCTCTTTTACTACGGAGTGGTCTGTGCCGCGTTAATCGCTTTGCGCCGAAAACAGCCACTGGCTGCCGGTTTCAGGCTGCCTGGAGGACAGTTGCTGGCCGTGCTGGGAGTAGGAATTACTCTTGTGCTTGCGACCCAAGTGGATCGGAGTAAGTCGCTGATCCTGGGGGCGACAGTCATTTTAGCGTTGCTGAATTGGTTGTGGGCACGACGGACAAGCCACAGCGCGGAGTAAGTCATTTTGTGAGTTCGCATTTTGAGTTCGTGTTTTTGAGTCGTATGCGTGAGTTTGCCGGTGGAGGGTTTTTGTTAAAGTTTCGTTTGTTTTGCTTGGTGCTCGTTACCTGTGTCCCATGTTTCGCACAGCGTGAACCAGTACTCAAGCAAATTGATCTGCCGCATCCGTATTACTTCCGCGAAATGTATGTGCCTCAGCTGACGACAGGCCCGAGTGCGGCGGCCTGGTCCCCCGATTCGTACAGCCTGGTGTATTCAATGGCCGGCTCATTATGGCGGCAGGAGTTGCGAAGCGCGAAGGCGGAACAACTTACGGCTGGCCTTGATTCTGACGGAGCAGGCTACGACTATCAGCCGGATTGGTCGAGCGATGGCCGGTGGGTAGTGTTCGCACGCTACGATCACGATGCAGTCGAGTTATGGTCACTCGATATGCGCGATGGGCAGACGCGGAAGATGACGTCCGGAGGTGCGGTGAATGTGGAGCCACGATTCTCGCCGGACGGGAAACGACTGGCATTTGTGTCGACGTCCTACAAAGGACACTTTCATATTTTTATAGGTCGTTTCGAGGATGGTTTACTGACTAATGTACAGCAACTAACTCCGGAGAATGTCAGTCCATTACCACGTTATTACTACAGCCAAGTGGATCATGAGATCAGTCCCGTGTGGACGCGAGATGGCTCGGAAATTCTGTTCATTTCGAATCGCGGACACATCCATGGAACGGGCGGATTCTGGAAGATTAAGGCGGAGCCTGGTTCGGAAGCACACGAGATCCATTATGAAGAGACGAATTGGAAGGCTCGCCCCGACTTTTCGCCGGACGGTAAGCGCATGGTTTATGCGTCGTATCTGGGGCAGAGTTGGCATCAATTGTGGGTGATGCCGGCGGCGGGCGGGGATGCGTTCCCGATTTCGTACGGTGCTTTTGACAATGTGAATCCGCGATGGTCGCCGGATGGATCGAAGATCGCATTTGTTTCAAATCGAAATGGAAATACTTCGCTCTGGGTGCAGACCATTCCGGGTGGAGAACAGACGGAGATCGTTGCAAATGAGCGGAAATATTTGAAACCGATGGGAAGCATTTCGCTGCATGTCGTGGATGCGGGCGGAAAACCAGTGGCCGCGCGGGTTTTCATGACCGGCGCGGACGGACTCGCCTACGCGCCCGACAACGCGTGGATGTATGCCGATGACAGCTTCGACCGCTCGGAGCGGCCGTTTGAAGCGCACTACTTCGACACTTTGGGGGAATCTGAGATCACAGTGCCGGCGGGCGAAGTTGAAGTCGATGTTATGCGGGGATTTGAGAATCATTTTGAGCAACGGAAAATTGAGGTTAAGGCTAATAGCACCGCGCAGCTTACAGTGCGATTGACCTCCCTAATTGGTGGAACGGATGCGACGTCGCGCTGGGTGAGTGGCGATGTTCATGTGCATATGAACTATGCGGGAACTTATCGGAATACACCGGCACATCTGATGGGGCAGGCCGCGGCTGAGAATGTTGGGGTTGTAGAAGATCTGGTGGTGAATAAGGAGCAGCGCATCCCTGACATTGCCTATTTCTCGCCTCAACTTGATCCAGCTTCAACTACAGATCATCTGTTGCTGCACGGGCAGGAGTTTCACGCTAGTTACTGGGGGCATCTCGGGTTGCTCAACCTGACGCGCAATTTCATACTTCCGGGATATGCGGCTTATCCCAACACAGCGGCTGCTAGCCTGTATCCTGCGAACGCTAACGTCGCCGATATAGCGCATGAACAAGGAGCGCTGGTGGGATATGTGCATCCATTTGATAGTGTCCCTGATCCAGTGAAGGACGCTTCACTTACTGCCGAGTTACCTGCCGACGTGGCATTGGGTAAGGTGGATTACATTGAGGTGCTTGGGTTTTCTGATCATAAGTCGACGGCTGAGGTTTGGTACAAGCTGCTGAATTGCGGCTTCCGATTGCCCACGGCGGCGGGCACGGATTTCATGGGCAACTACGCGTCATTGCGTGGACCGGTGGGATTAAATCGCGTCTATGCTGAGGTGAAAGCTGTTCCGTTAAAGATTGAGCCGTGGCTGGCATCGATCAAGGCGGGGCGGACGTTTGCGACAAATGGGCCGCTGCTGCGGTTTTCGCTGGATGGGCAGGCGATCGGCGGGGAAGTGCGGTTGGAAACGAAACAAGAGGTGCGGTTTTCGGCCGAGATGTATTCGATGGTTCCGGTGGATCATCTGCAAATCGTCTGCAACGGGAAAATGGTGCAGGAACTGGCGATGAATAGCGATCGTAGCTCAGCGCACGTCGATGGCTCGATCCTGCTGGGCGCGAGCGGGTGGTGCGTTTTGCGCGCTTTCAGCGATAAGGCGGAGTATCCGATTTTGGATTTGTATCCTTATGCCACGACTAGTCCGGTGTATATAAGCATTGCGGGCGGGCCGGTGCGCAATGAGGCAGATGCGGCTTACTTTGTGGCATGGGTTGACCGGCTGGTTGCTGCGGCTCGGAGTAATACTTCGTGGAATACGGAGGCCGAGAAGGCGTCGGTGCTGTCGATGCTGCAGGAGGCTAGAACGAAGTACGCGCACTTGGCAAAGTAGGTGTCAGGGTTCAGTCGGGTATCGAAATTCATGCGCATAATCATTGCGGGCGGTGGCACGGGCGGACATGTTATTCCGGCGTTGGCTATTGCGCAGCAGCTCAAGAAACAATTCGGGGCGGAGGTTTGTTTTATTGGAACCGCTCGCGGGATTGAGACGCGGCTGGTACCGCAGGCTGGATTTGCTCTAGAACTGATTCAGGTTGGCGCGCTGAAGAATGTCAGCTTAGTGACTCGGGCTAAGACGATGTTTGACTTGCCGCGCGCTATCGCTGCTTCTGCACGGATGCTTTCGGACTTCGATCCTGAAGTTGTGATTGGAGTTGGAGGATACGCCTCGGGACCGGCGATGGTGGCCGCGATTCGTCGCCGTCTTCCTACGCTGGCTTTTGAACCTAACGTGGTGCCGGGATTTGCCAACCGAATGATTGCGCGCTGGGTGTCCGCGGCGGCCGTGCATTTTGAAGAGACTTGCCGGTATTTTCCTCATTGCCAGGTGACGGGCGTTCCAGTGCGCGAGGCATTTTTTCATATTCCGGCGATGAGTTCCGCGAACACTGGCGGCGCACTCACGCTGCTTGTTTTTGGAGGCAGTCAGGGTGCGCGCGCCATCAATCAGGCGATGATCGAGTCGCTGGCCGGGTTGCGCGCTAAGATTCCTGACATCCATATCATTCATCAGACGGGGAAGCGCGATTATGACCATGTGCTCGCCGCCTATCAGCAGTCGGGAATTTCGGGGGAAGTCCACAAATTTATTGAAGACATGCCGGGCACGTTTGCGCGCGCGGATTTGCTGGTCTGCCGCTCCGGTGCGAGCACGGTGGCGGAGATTGCTGCGGCGGGAAAGCCGGCGATTTTTGTGCCGTTTCCGGCAGCGGCCGATGACCATCAGAATGTGAACGCGCGGGCACTGGAGCGCGTGGGAGCAGCGGTGGTGGTGGAAGAAAGTAATCTGGGCGTGGCTTATCTGGTCGAGACGATTGCGGCGCTGATTGGCGATCCGAATCGACTGCAAGGTATGTCTGAGGCGGCTAAAACACTGGCGCATCCGAAGGCAGTCGAGGAGATTGCGGAGATGGTGAAAGAACTTGCCGACCGCAGGTAAAACTTTTAACCGCAGAGAACGCTGAGTGCGCAGAGAGATCTCAAGTTAAGTCTTTCTCGGTTCTCTCTACGTCTCGGGTTGTAATGGTCTATCATCGGCATTCGTCGAAAAATTGAGTTTTCATGTTCGCCAAAATTCAGCGCATTCATTTCGTAGGTATCGGTGGTATCGGCATGAGCGGGATTGCCGAGGTGTTGCTGAATCTCGGTTATCAGATTTCCGGGTCCGATCTAAAGAATTCGACGGTGACGCAGCGTCTGGCCACGCTGGGCGCGATCATATTTGAAGGGCATGCCGCCTCCAACGTCGCAGGAGCGGATGTGGTAGTCACCAGTTCTGCGATCTCGGTCGATAATGCCGAGGTCGCCGAAGCTCGGCGCTTACATCTTCCTGTAATTCAACGTGCCGAGATGCTGGCCGAACTGATGCGGCTGAAATATGGCATCGCGATCGCCGGCATGCATGGAAAGACGACCACGACTTCAATGGTTGCGGCGGTGCTGGCTGCTGGCGGCCTTGATCCGACGGTTGTGGTGGGAGGGCGCGTCGATGCTATGGGATCGAACGCGCGACTGGGCAAGTCACAATACCTGGTTGCGGAGGCTGATGAGAGTGACCGCTCGTTTCTGAAACTTTCGCCGATTCTCTCGGTGGTCACTAACATCGATCGCGAGCACATGGATTGCTATCGCGACATGCGGGATGTTCGCCGGACATTTCTGGAATTCATGGAGCGGGTTCCGTTTTACGGCATGGTTGTGGGATGCAATGACGATGCCGTGCTGCGACGCTTGTTGCCGCGTGTTCATCGGCGGGTTACGACTTATGGAACGAGCCCGGGATCGGATTTTTTGATTCACAAGGGGGCATTCCACAGCGGTCTAGCGCAGAACGATTGGGCCCTGAACAGTCCGTCGCCATCGGCTGGGGAGCGCAGCCCGCTCATCACCTTTCAAGTGACTTATAGAGAGAAGGACCTGGGAGAGTTCACGCTGCATGTCCCGGGCACGCATAACGTGCTGAATGCGACGGCCGCGATTGCGGTTGGCACCGCGCTCGACATTCCCGCAGACCAGATTCGTTCCGGGCTGGATGGCTTTCGTGGTGTGGATCGGCGTTTCCAGTTGAAGGGTAAGGCTGGCGGCGTCAGCGTGATTGACGATTATGGCCATCATCCGACGGAAATCCGAGCGACTTTGGCTGCAGCTCGCCAGTGTGGATTTCGGCGAGTGCATGTGATCTTCCAGCCGCATCGCTTTACGCGCACGCGCGATCTGATGGATGAGTTCGCGACCGCCTTTGCCGACGCCGACACACTTTGCTTACTCGATATTTATCCAGCCAGTGAAAGGCCGATTGAGGGCATCACTGCGGAAGCGCTGGTCAAGCGGATTGCCGGTGCAGAGAATGTAAGCGTGGTCTACGCCCCTTCTTTTTCTGATGCTGTAGCTATGGTTGCGGCGCTGGCTCAGCCGGGAGATATGGTATTAACGCTTGGCGCTGGCAGTGTTTCGCAATTGGGCGCGATGATTCTGCAAAAGCTGCAAGCGGCATAGGGGCCGGCAGTGTCCCAACAAGACACGATATTTTGTTGATTTTTTCTGGTTGACCTTTCTTTACACCGCTCGTCCAACTGTCCATACGGTGAGGATTTTTCCATGAACACGAATAAGGCCGCTTATTGGATCGCTGTTGGAGCGCTGGCGCTGGGCCTGAGTAGCGAATATCAGCATGGACGTTTTGTGGCGCTGCATCGGGTTGCTGAACACGCCGGTTTGACGTTGTGCCGGATGTCGACGCGCGCCGAGCAGGCGCTGGCGGCTGCGAGATTTCTGACGCCCGGGGACGGTGCTCCGGTGGACAGTTTGGTGGCGTCCGCGGATGCGGCCGAGATGGCGCGGGTTCAGAGCGAAGTGCTTCAAGAGCAGGCGCGAGAAAAGATTGAGCTCCTTCAGGACAGGATTCGCGACGGCGTTCAAGATGGGGTTGGGGACAGGATTCGCGATCAGATTCGTGCGCAAATGGATGCGATTCGCGCCCAGTCCGAAATACGCCGCGCGCAGATCGAACAGATTCGTTTGCAGGCGCGCTCGCAAGTGAGATTAGCCCACATGGTGAATCGAAGAGTGATGGTGGTTTGTCCGAAGACGGGCGCGCGGGTTGTTGTTAACACCGGGTTGCATTCGGTCGACGTTTCTGCGGACAACAATGAGGATTCGTTCTAGGGTTGGGCGCGAACTGCATTTTGTAATTTGTTGAGGGAGACGGGGCAAGCTCCGTCTCTACGAAAAATTCTTCTCAAGTCGAACACCGATTCCGGACGCTCACTCGGAACACTTTTTCTGAAAATCCGAACCAACTTGACACTGTTTCAATTCGCGAAAACCAGTTATAGTAATTTTGCTCAGCGGTTTTCTGTCGACAACTGACTCGAAAGAGTGGCGCGGAAATCAAGTTCTACCGCCGTCCAGGAAGAGTTGTATCCGCTTCCCCGTGACGCATCCGAAGACGAGGCTCGCGAGCGTGAGCCTTTCGACGACGCGCGGCTAGTCGATCTGGAAGCGGAGCAAGAATCCCCATTTCTGCGCGGGCAGAAGCGTGTCTCTGTCCGGCGCGGATCACTCCCGAAAAAAACTGCTAATCGGTTGATGTGGGTCGGCGTAGCGCTCGTCGTTTTTGCCATTATTGGAGTTTTCGCCGCTGGTCTCTACGATTACGGAAAGCACTCCTGGCGTTTTCGCATCGATTCCAGCGATCAGATTCAGGTCACGGGAGCTGATCACGTAGCACACGCGCAAATCATGGAAGTGATGGGCGGCGATATTGGCCGCAACATTTTTTTCGTCCCGCTGGGGCAACGAAAACAGCAACTAGAGCAGATTCCGTGGGTGGAATCGGCCAGCGTCATGCGCTTTGTGCCGAATCGCCTGCGCATCGAGATTCATGAGCGCACCCCGGTAGCCTTCGCTCGCATCGGTTCGCATATTTCTCTGATCGATGCCGGCGGCACGCTGATGGAACTGGCTCCGGGTGGTAAACACAAATATTCGTTTGCCGTGATAGCCGGGATGAACGCCGGCGAGCCGCTCTCCACGCGCGCTGCACGGATGAAGAACTACAACCAACTGGTTCGTGAACTCGATTCTGGCGGCGCGCATTATTCCCAGGAGCTGAGCGAAGTGGATCTCAGTGATCCGGAAGATGTGAAAGTGATCGCCGCCGATTCGAACGGCGATGTGCTCGTTCATCTCGGCTCAGTGAATTATTTGCAGCGTTACAAGACCTATGTGACGCACGTGCAGCAGTGGCGGCAGCAGTTCGACAAGCTCGAATCGGTGGATTTGCGCTACGACGGCCAGATTATCGTCAATCCCGATCTTGATGGAATGGCTCGCCAGCCGTCTTTGACGCCGGCGGCTGCCAAAGCGGCGATGGCTGCGGGAGCAAAAATCGTGCCGGTCGCTAACTACGAAAAATATGTAACGCATCCGGCTGTGCCTGTTCCGGCGAAAAAAGAAGTGAAGCCGAAGGCTAAAGCCGCAGTCAATCGCACGGCAGCTCATCATTCTCCAGTTAAATCTGGCACCGCTAAGCCAAGCGTCGCTAAAGAAGGTTCAGCCAAATCGACTGCCGCTAAATCAAGTGCAGTCAAACCGGCTCCTTCTAAGCAAGCGCCAGTGAATCAAGCGGCATTGAGGACGCAGATTACTCCTGCTCCGATCGCATCAGTAAAAAATACTGGAACGTTGCATCCAGCGCCGTCGGCAACGACAAACCCACAACAGCCGCCAGTTGCTGTGCCCGCTGCGCATACCATGGCACAAAAGAAACCGAGCGCTGGCATTCCGAAGGAGACTCCGCAGAATTAGCGACCAGAACAATTATGCCCAGCCACGAACCCAATTTTATTACCGCGATTGACGTAGGGAGCGCCAAGACTTCCGTTCTGGTGGCGGAACTGAGCGAGAACGGACTGCGTTATCGCGGCCACGGCATCAGCGAGTCGCGCGGCCTGCGCAAGGGTGTGATCACCGAACTGGACAAGGCCGTCTGCAGTATTCAAAAGGCGGTAGAGCATGCCGAGGATGTGGCCGGGAATCCGATTGAGCACGCGCTGATCGGCATCGCGGGCGCGCACATCCGTGGAATGAACAGCCACGGTGGCATCAGTTTCGGCACGCGGTCGCGCGAAATTGGACGCGAAGAAATCCGGCAGGCTGTGGACAAGGCCCGCACTGTGCCATTGCCTGGCGACCGCGAAATTCTGCATTTGCTGCCGCAGGAATTCATTTTAGACGATCAGCCGGGCGTGCAGGATCCTACGGGCATGATGGCTACACGCCTGGAAGTGCGTGTGCATATTGTTACTGCATCGTCGAGTGCCACGCAGAATCTGGTAACCGCGGTGAACAAGGCTGGTGTTCATGTGGACGACACTATCTTCGAGCCGCTCGCTTGTGCAGACTCGGTACTTCGTTCGGACGAACGCGAGCTCGGCGTTTGCCTCATTGATCTCGGAGCTGGTTCGTGTGATCTGATTGTTTTCCAGCAGGGCGCAGTTGCACACACAGCCGTCATCCCCATTGGCGGCGATCACTTTACCAGCGATCTTTCGGTCGGCATGTGCACGGGGCTGGCAGACGCGGAGATGCTTAAGAAAAACTTCGGGAACGCTGTGCCGACGCTCATTCCCGAGGGCAACGAAGTTGAAGTGCCATCGGTTGGAGGCCGGCCTTCGCGCATGATGCCGCAGCGCATGGCGGGAGAAATCCTCGAGCCGCGCGCTCGAGAGCTTTTCGAATTGGTACGCGACAACCTTCGCCATGCGGGTGTCCTCGAGCACTGCATCGCAGGATTTGTTCTGAGCGGCGGAGCTTCGCGGCTTCCGGGAATTCTTGATGTGGCGGAATCGGTGCTGCGTAAAGCGGCGCGTTTAGCGTGGCCGACACCGATGCCAAAGATGCCGTCGTTTATGGCCGAGCCCGAGTTTGCGACGGTGCTGGGTATGACTTATTACGGTCACCGTGCACGGCTTGCTCGCGGTCTGCAGGAGCCGGGCTTTGGTTCGCGCATGAAGGCTCTGTTTGCGCGGAAGGGTGCGTAGAGATTGTGGTGGCCGGGCGAGGGTGCCTGGCGCTCCACTGAACTACTGAGAACTGATTTACGAGGTGAATTATGACTGAAGATAACGGACTCCGTATCTGCTTCAATGAAGAAGCCCGTAACGACGCGCGCATCAAGGTGATTGGTGTGGGCGGGGGCGGTAACAACGCGGTCAATCGCATGATTGACTCCGGGATGGAACACATTGAATTCATCGTGGCCAACACTGACTTGCAGGCCTTGCGCATGTCGCGCGCGGCCACCAAGATTCAGCTTGGGGTGAAACTTACTAATGGACTAGGGGCTGGCGCGAATCCAGAGATCGGCCGTAAAGGCGCGCTGGAAGATTCCGACAAGATCATCGAAGTGCTCGAAGGCGCTGACATGGTATTTGTGACGGCCGGACTTGGCGGTGGAACTGGTACGGGCGCGGCTCCGATAATCGCTTCGCTGGCCAGCGAAATGGGAGCGCTTACTGTCGCTGTGGTTACCAAGCCATTTGCGTTTGAAGGCAAACGCCGCATGCAACAGGCGGAGCGCGGAATTGCCGAACTTATGGAATCGGTCGATACCACGATTGTTATTCCCAATGAGAAATTGCTGGCCGTCGCCGAGAATGCCGGCTTCTTCGAATCATTTCGCATTGCTGACGATATTCTGCGTCAAGGAGTGCAAGGGATTTCTGACATCATTACTATTCCAGGCATCATTAACCGTGACTTCGCCGATGTGAAGGCGATTATGGCAGGAATGGGTTATGCGGTGATGGGCACGGCAACCGCTTCGGGCGAGCATCGCACTGTGGAGGCGGCGCAGCGGGCGATTGCCTCTCCGTTGCTGGAGGCTGGAGCGATCGATGGAGCTCGCGGCATTCTCATCAACATTACTGGCTCGAATTCTCTGAAGCTGGCCGAAGTGCAGCAGGCATGCACCATTATTCAAGGCGCTGCTCATGAAGATGCCAACATCATTGTCGGCGCTGTTCTCGACGAGAAGATGAAAGACTCGGTCAAGATCACAGTGATCGCAACCGGTTTCAAAGAGTCCGGGATGCGACGTGCGCGCCAGCACGAGAACTATGATCCAGTGATACTTTCGCGCAACGGCGCGCGTGAAGATATGAGAGAAGCTACGCGTCAAGCGTATCAGCACGATCGTTTTCAGGAGCGCGAGCCGGTAGTTGAGCCTGAGCCTGTTTTCGAGCCAGAACCGGCGTTCGAACCAGATCCTGCGCCAGTAGCCTTTCAGGAATCGGTGTCAATGGGCGTGTCTCATGCTGCTGAAGTAATTTCGCTGGATGCCATGCGCACTGTCGCTCCTGTTTATCAGGCGGAGGATCTTGATGTCCCGGCTTTCCTGCGGAAACGCAGCGAAGTAATGTAGGAGCCCGGCGAGGAAGACATTAAAAAGCCGCCCCGCGGGGCGGCTCAAGTGGCGATAGTCGAAATTTAAAGATCTCGATGGCTAACCTTACGCGTCAGGCCGCTGCCTGAAACGGCTCGTCGAAACTGCCTCCATAGATAGCTGGTACTTTTGATCCCATAGGTCGCAGATAAGTCGCCAGCTCGCCGCGATGGTGAATGCTGTGATTGTTCAGGAATCCAAGATAGAACGCAGCTGGTAAGTTGAAAACACCGAAGAACTGGATCGGTGTTAGTAACTGCTCGGCCGACAGAGCTTGAACACGATCCGTGCCGCGCTTCATATTCTTGCCGTACCAATCCACGAGCTCTGCGACCGTTTTAGGCTTTTCTGTCTCCGGTGGATTGGCCATGTTGAATTTCAGATCGGCGATCCCTTCCAAAAATTGGTTGTCGGTGTTGGCGAGGTGCCAGGCCAGTTCCCAGGCTGTGCGCGCATTGGGATCGGGTCGGAAGTCCTTCTTCGCGTCGGGGACGGCAGCCAAAACTCTCTTTGTTGTTTCAACTTCGCGGGCAAAGCCATCAAGCATTAAGGCGCGATAACCCAAGGCAAAATCGGGCGTGGGAGTAGACATAACAGTTCTCCTTTGTGGGCTGGTCTTATAAAAAGATTGCTGCAAACAGGCGCTAACTATAGTTGAAGAAAACGAGAAGAGCAAACGACCCAGATTCCGCGAAAGTAAACAACGGGAAAATTACTGACTACGAAACGCTTTTGCGAATTTTGTCGAAACTACCCACCACGGTAAGGGTTATCAGATAGGGTTATCATTGGTTGATATGCGAAGTGCTGGAAAAGTCGTGGCGCTGGCCGTTCTGCTTGCGAGCTCACTCGCGGCCGGTGCATCTTCGGGCCCATTGGTCGTAGACAGTAACAGCCACGTCGTCGTCATGGAGTACGAAGCCTGGTTTGGTCCGAACGCGGTGACTTTTCAAGATAGTTCAGCCATGCCGCTGCTGCAATCGCCGGACATGCAGCCGGTGGGAGGCGGCTATGACAGCGCCGATCCGGCCATTATTAAACAACACGTCGCGTGGCTCGAAAGCATGGGAATTGACGCGGCCATTAGCGATCTGACCAATAATGTGAGCTGCATTTTCAACAGCGAATGGTTCGTTAAGAAGTATGTTCCGAATTGCTCGCCGGCTTTTCGCGCCAACAATCAGAACATCCGCAACAACACGGGTAACTTGTATCCCGCGTGGGCTGGTCTCCGAACCCGTCTCAAGCTGATTCCTCTACTCGGTGGCATCGACAACAATGTTCTGATCAAAGATGAAGATGGAAAGACTGCATTTGAAAAAGAGGTGGAATACTTTGGTGCACGTATGCATCAATATCCTGGTCTGAACGTGATTTATGAAGGCAAACCGCTTATGCTGATTTTTCTAGGAGCGGCGCAGGATCCGAATCCGGCGGATCATCCGCTGTGGTATCGGCTGGAGCAGTTTTTGCAACGTCATCCTGAAATTGGAGAGAAATACACTTTCAAATTGATGGCAGGGTATCTCGACAGCCAGCCTGATCTGTGGGCAACCCAGGTCACGCCTAGTGGGCCAGTGGAAATTAATCCTGAATATGGCTTCTGGAGTTGGGTTGACCGACTGAATACAACTTGCACGGAAGCGTTGTGCCCTTACTATCCTTCTTACAATCTGGCCGGTTCACGGGTCGAGAACTTAACCGCGTCTATCGCTACTGCGGGGCAAGATGGATGGGGATGCCCCAATCCAAATGCTCTACCTTATTGTCCCGATGACGCGCTTCGTTTCGGGGCCGACGACACCTACGTTACATTCGACGCCTTCATGACTTACGCGAAGCAGTTGAAGCCGATTTTTCTGGTGATTCATCAGTTCAACGAATTTACCGCTCCTGATGAGGGCTTTGACGCTAATACCAATGACGATATCGAGCCCGCAAATCTATGGGGCAAGAGTGCCCTCAGGGCAGTGAGAGATGAGATCAAGAGTTACCGGCTGGCCGTTCACTGAGCGTGAATTTAGCTAAGAGTCTATTGCTAGACGCTAACCGGTTGCTTAGCTCCTACCACAACGGGAGTAAGCCATTCATAGCGATCCGCTTTTTCACCGCGAACAATTCCATAAAACTCCGCTTGCAGAGCCTTCGTCATTGGCCCCGTCTTGCCCTCGCCTACGGCGATCTTATCCACGGAGCGAATGGGCGTGATTTCAGCGGCAGTGCCGGTAAAGAAAACTTCGTCGGCAATGTAGAGCGACTCGCGAGGAATCTGCTGCTCGATAATCTTGATGCCCAAGTCGCGCGCGATCTGCAGAACCGAATCGCGCGTGATGCCGGGAAGGACGGAGTTTCCCAGCGGAGCCGTGTACAAAACGCCGTTACGAATGACAAATAAATTTTCGCCCGAGCCTTCACTGACGTAGCCTTGCACATCGAGCGCGATGCCTTCAGCGTAGCCGTTAACAATGGCTTCCATTTTAATGAGCTGCGAATTCATGTAATTCGCGCCGGCTTTGGCCATGGCGGGCAGGGTGTTGGGCGCGATCCTAGTCCAGGAGGAAATGCAGACGTCCACGCCTTCGCTGGCATCCGATCCCAGATATTTTCCCCAGGGATAATTCACGATGTAAACCTCGGTCGGGGAGTTGAAGGGGTTGACGCCAGCTTCGCCGTATCCGCGAAGAACGACGGGACGGATGTAGCAAGGCCACACGGCATTGTGGCCCACAAGTTCAATCATGCCGCGCAGGATTTCGTCGCGGGTGAAAGGAACGTCGATGCGGTAGATGCGGGCCGAGTCGATGAGGCGCTGCATGTGTTCGGTGGCACGGAAGATCGCCGGGCCGCTGGGCAATGCGTAACAACGAATGCCTTCAAAAACCGAAGAGCCGTAGTGCACAACGTGAGACATCACGTGGATGGTGGCGTCGTCCCAGGCAATAAACTTCCCGTTGTGCCAGATTTTGTCAGTCTTCTGAATTGCCATGCAGACTCCTTCGGTATAAAGATTCGCGGAAGCGGCGGAGGATTCTTTGATGATTGGACAATCGAAGAATTTTTCTCCCTGACAGGAATTATAACGTGGAAGCCCTCTGGCCTAGCGGAATCAGGAGATCAGATCGGCCATTTGCCTCCCCAGGTCTCAGGCCAGACGGTGCGTTTTGCAGCCTGTATACCGCTGTCTAGTTCAGCGGATTGCAACGATATTGTTGGCCACGAATCCGGATTCTCCCGCGACCATCAGTCGCATTGTGATGCGTTCTGCTTTGTAGTGGTGGCTGCGATGCATCATGTAGGCGACGCCAACTGCCGCGCCAAAACCCAGGGCTGAACCAGCGGCTTCTCCAGGAGCTCCGCGAGTCACGAAGGGACGCATAACTGGATTCACTTCGCGGAGACCTTCGTTCAGGCCACGTTGTGTGGTGATGGCATCGGCGCCAACCAGTCCGGCGAGGATGCTGACGCTGACTTTGTTTTCGGTAGTCCAGAAAGGATGTTGGGGTTTGGGCGCATCAGGAAGTGCGAAGCTGGTCACTGCGAAATTCTGTGCCTGAACTGCGGCACTAAGCAGAAGAATCGAGAGGAGGAGTTTCATCTGGTCTCCGGTAATTAATATGTCGGTAAGATAAGAGTAAGTTAACGGAGTACCCAAGTACATGGCCCAATCTCGTGGGGTGGATGGCCTTCTGGTAAGAGTGACTGTTGGGTGTGGCAGGTTACTTGCGCCGGGCCAAAATTGTCAGAATGGGCTGGTAGCAGGCTGTTTGTGGTCTCGTTAAGGATGGCTGGTTCGGGCAGCGATCAATTGATTCCGCGTGATTCTGTGGCGTTTATGGCGTGGTCGAAGCTGGAGCTTACAACTTATGACTCGATGGCTGAGTGCATTCTCGGGTTACTAGTAACTATTACCCTAGTGTCGCCCGCTAAGTGGCTACAGACCCCATATACGATTAGCGCCAATCACCAAACCGAGTGTCAGGCACGCGATCAGGATCTCTCCGAGAGCTCCTACGATGAATGGGCGCAGGCCCTGTTTCGACATTTCGCGGAAGTTGGTGCACAGTCCGACACCGGCGAAGGTGAGGAGGAATGCCCACTTGGAAAGATTCCCGAGCGACGCGACCTGCCCTTTGCTGAATGTGTGGAAACTGACCAGCAGTGAGATCAAGAGAAAGCCGAGAATAAACTTCGGAAACTTCTTCCACAAAAAAGCGGCTTTATTGGTGACGGCTGCGGCTTGGCCTTGTCCTGCCCAGTAGATCGCGTAGGCCAGCACGACGAAACCGATCATGGCGTTCCGCGCTGTTTTCGCGAGCACAGCGACTTTACCTGCGGCATCCGAATAGAGCGCTCCGGCGGCGGTTGCTTCGGCGGTATTGTCGACTCCCAGGCCGGCCCACAAGCCGTATGAGACATCGTTCATGTGCAGACTGTGAGCAATTGCCGGAAATGTAAACAGCGCCAGCGCGCCGAGAGCTAAAATCGCCGCGATGGCGAAGGAGGAATCCTCATCGTCGGCATCGATAGCACCTTTGGCGGCGATGATGGCGGAGACACCACAGACGGCTGAGCCGATGGCCAACAGCGAGATCAGTTTTGGCTTCAACTGGAAGAGCTTGCCCAGATAGGTCATCAACAGGAGAGAGAGCGTGATCTCGATCACGACTAGCGCCAGGCTGATGCCACCCAGTTTCAGAATATCGGCAAGTACAAAGCGCGCGCCGAGAAGAACAATCCCGAGTTTGAGCCAAAATTCGTAGGTGGCGACGCCCGCTTGAAACACTTTAGGCACGCCGACGGTGTTGGCGATAAGCAGGCCGATCAGAATCGCCCACAGAACATATTCGATGTTGGGAAATATCCAGTGGTGCGTTTTGGCGTAGGTGTTAACGAAATGTTCCAGAAACTTGCCCGCGTATCCGATCGCGGCCAGGAGAAGAACGCCGGGCACGACGCGCAGCGCGTTTAACAGAGTGCTATCGGATTTCACGGACGACAGGGCAGTGGTTGAGGCCATAACTTCTCCGTTAGAAACAAAATGCATTGCTGTGGTTCATTACGATGGCGCTGCTACCAGGGCACGTTTTTAAGAATGTCGAATCTCACGGCCAGCGCCAGGATGAGAGCGACAATCACAGCCCAAATATCGAGCGAGAGCCATGATGATCCCGTGCTGGATGTAGTGGATTTGTCCGTTGCCATTGGAACTTTCTCCTTTACTTACTCTTCACCTATTTAATCTTCATCGTTTACTCTCGGGCCGCATCTTGCGCGAGACGGAATAGCCGCGAGACCGTTCAAAGAGGTCAAGATTACCATTAACCCCATGTACATCATAGACATTTGTGCAATTCCGCGACCAGCGTGACTTGTTGGCTATTTTCGTTAAGTCCGCGCGGATTAAAGACTTAATCTGATCTCTTCAGGAGAACGATGCGTTGGCACTGCAGCCGATTGCATTTGTTGACCAGCGATCTTGCAGTTTGGGATCGAGACCCTCTCTATAGTCGGCTTCAAGGAAGCTGGTGGCAAAGATCGGGGCAAGCCTAAGCCAGCGTGTGGCCTACCAGGCGTTCCAGTACTCGTAGCGGGGAGCGCCCCGGGTTCTTCATGGCGTCTACGGGCAAGTAGAACGTCTGTTCAAAGGCAAATTGGCCTGACATGGCGGCGTGCGACACAGAATCTGTAAAGCACGCCCATGTGGTGCCTGGAGGAATGGAAATTTGTGCTTGGGCAACCTGCGACTGATATCTGTCGTTGGCTTTCATTCCGTCGTGAATGCCAAGCATGTAGTGGTCATATTCGGTTCGCCGTCCCTTTACGATGCGCAGCCAGTAGAGCAGGGAAGCAGTTCCGGGCCGAGGCGGCTTGATTCCTGGAAGGAAGTTGACTGCGGCTTGTTCGAACATCTCTCCCACGCGCCAAACGCGAGGCATTTGAGGGTTGACGTTGGTGAACACGCGAAGAATTCGGACACCTTGCATCGGCCGCGACGGAAAGGCGTCTACGTGCAACCGGGTGTCATCGTGTCTCCACGATGTGGCGCGGCCGGCGATCTCGGCGGGACGAAAGCTGGTGAATCCGGGCGTTAAATGTTCGCTATACCCCGGGCACAGAGCCTTCAAGAGATCGGAAGCGCGAGTGTAGTAGCGCTGCAACATGCCGAGTAATTCGTTGCGCTCGGCTCCCTCGCAACGAGTACCGCGCAAAACTCCAGAGTGAGGACGGAAGCTGACGTTTTTCGATTTGGCTTCCAGACAATCAGGCGAAAGAAATCGGCGTTCAGCCGTAGATAGTTCAAAAGGGAGACGCGGGGCATAGAGCAGCTTTCCGGTTTCAAGTGCGTCCGTGGCTTTTCCAACGATCTCGGGAGAGAACGGTCCGGACCACGACGTGATGTCGAGCGGTTCGAGAGTTTCCATATTGTCTAAGCTCTTACCTTATCTGTACTTTAGGCGCAATCAATTTAGGCCAATAGAAATTCGACCGTCGCTTGTGGAAATCTCAATCTGAATTTTACCGTCTGCCGTCTTAACGAGTGCCAGGAAAGTCGGTTTTATGGCTGTGGATTTTTTTTAATCGCATATTCATCTTTCCGTCACCTTATGTTAACGTTGCCCCCGCTAACTTAACCGTTAGCCTTGCTGCTCCGCAAATACCCCTCAGGAGGAAAATCCCATGTCACCGTCTAGTCCTCTGGCGAAAGTCAGGCAGTACTTTACCGTTGGTACAAGTCTGCTGGCTCTGCTTGTCAACTTAGGAGCGCCAACTCCAGCGTCCGCACAACACGCCGAGCTAACGCCTACTGCATCGCCCGTCAAACATGTGATCGTGATCATCGGTGAAAACCGCAGCTTTGATCACGTTTTCGCGACCTACAAGCCGAAGAACGGAGAGAGCGTGTCCAATCTGCTCTCCAAGGGGATTATCAAGGAGGATGGAACTCCTGGCCCGAATTACTCGCTGTCGGCTCAGTACAGCGCAGTCGACAACACCAAAGTCGGAAGTGGCGTTTATGCAATCAGCCCACCGGAAAAGACTATCTATACCAATGTTCCGCCCGTGGTTGCCGGCGGTCCGACGACCCCTTACTTTTCCTCTGTGCCTGAGGCCGAGGAAGTTGAGCCCGGGCAACTGTGGCCAAGCTATTACGTTGACCTGACGATTGGCGGGACGGGTTTGGCCCCGTACGTTGTTCCCGATACGCGCATTCCGAATGTATTGGATTTGCCTGAGGGTACCTTCCAGCTCACTTCCCCGACGCTTACCTACAACGATTATGCCAACAGCCCGGTGCACCGCTTTTTCCAGATGTGGCAACAGACAGATTGCAGCGTGGCAACGGCGACGGCCGATAATCCGAGCGGCTGCCTGAACGATCTGTTCCCCTGGGTTGAAGTCACCATTGGCGCGGGCAGCGATGGCTCCAGTGGATATACCACTCCGCCGACGAACTACCTTTCGACCGGTGAAGGCTCTACCTCCATGGAGTTCTTCAATGTGCTCAAAGGCGACGCTCCTTATATGAAGCAGCTGGCCGACAACTACACGCTCAGCGATAACTTCCATCAGTCGGTGATGGGTGGAACCATGGCGAACCACATCGAATTCGGCTTTGCCGATTCCATTTGGTACAGCGACGGCAATGGCAACGCGCTGACGCCGCCGAAGCACGAGATTGAAAACCCCAACCCGAAACCCGGAACCAACAACTGGTACGACGCGGATGGATACGGAGCCGGAAACGGGAGTGGTGGTGGAAGCTACGTCAATTGCGCCGATCTGAGCCAGCCCGGCGTGCCTGCCATCGTGAACTATCTTGAGTCGCTACCACGTCCGGTCGAACCGAATTGCGACACCGGCCACTATTACATCCTGAACAACTACAACCCCGGCTACAACGGGGACGGAACTTCGGCGCTGAAGACCACTGGCCCATTTACTCTTCCCGGATCTTCGGTTCGCCACATCGGCGATGCCCTGCTGGAAGCTAACGTTTCCTGGAAGTATTATGGAGACGGTTGGAACATTTACGTGAGTGATCCAACTCTCAGCAATCCGCTGGACACCTACTGCAACATCTGCAACCCCTTCAACTACGCGACTGACATTATGACCAATGCCACGCTCCGCACGGAGCACATTCAGGACAGCCAGAACATCTACGAAGACATCAAGGCGAATGACCTTCCCTCAGTGTCGATCGTGAAGCCGGGCTGGCCTTCCGATGGTCATCCGGCATCTTCGAAGCTTGAAGTGTTCGAAGGTTTTGTGAAAAACATCGTCAATGCAGTGCAAGCCAACCCTGCAGTGTGGGCCAGCACCGCGATCTTTATCACTGAGGACGAAGGCGGCGGCTACTATGACTCCGGCTACATCCAGCCCGTCGATTTCTTTGGTGATGGAACCCGCATTCCGTTGCTGATCGTTTCGCCCTTTACAGAGGGTGGACATGTCAGTCACGTCTATGGGGACCACGTCTCCATTACGAAGTTTATTGAGCGGAATTTCAAGCTGTCGCCACTGACTGCTCGGAGCCGCGATAATCTTCCAAACCCGAAAGCGACGAAGGAAAACCCATACGTGCCAACCAATAGCCCTGCGATTGACGACCTGTTCAGCGCGTTCGATTTCAGCGCGGGCGCAAAGCTGGCGCAGAGGTAAATATGGTGGGTCATAAGCTGTAATTTCAGCCGGGCCGGAGCATTTTGCTTCGGCCCGGCTGAGATGTTTTTATTCTGCATTTCTATATTCTGCATTTCTAATTGATACATTCATATTGGGAGTTGACTTGTGATTCAGCGTTACCGCTTCAGCTTGCCCTTTCTCCTTTGTTGCGTGTCCGTCTTTGCCTTCAACCCCCCTTTCGCAGTCGCGCAATCCGACACCGAGCAGACGACAGCACAAACGAGGGGACCTCGTATCTCGCCTAAACAGGTCGCCGGAAACTGGCAGGTTTCTTGGCAGGGCCGTCTGGGCGCGGAGCCCGTCGCTCTGCATTTACTGCAGGATGGAGCAAAGTTGACGGGAACCTTCCAGGATTTGCATGGCGTCATGCCGCTTTCGGGCACCGTCGATGAGAAAAAAATCTCTTTTGAGGTCCAATTCAAAGGCCCTCGCCCTTTCACCACGCAATTTACCGGAAGTGTGGACGGCGATAAAATCGAAGGCACGTCTCAGGCTGTCGGTGTTGAAGATGGTGGGGGAGCGTTCCTAGGTCACGGGGGAGAGGTGGTTCATCCGGAACATCCGTGGACTGGAAAACGCGTTGCGAACCAAACCACCCCGTCTGGTCAGGCTGGATCGAGTTCCAGCCTCGGCTCAAACTCCCCGGCCAAGAATTGACGCGAGTTCCTTATCCTTAAGTCTTAGTTTCTGTCTTTCATGATCAATAGACGCGACGTATTGCGAATGGGCCTTTCCGCTGGCGCCGGCCTCCTGGCCGCTCCACGAAGGCTGCTGGCACAGGCTGCCATGCAGGGCATGAATATGCCGGGCACCAATCCACAAGTTGCTGCGGGTCCACCGACACAGCCATCGCCTCCGCCAGTCGCGCTGGCCAGCTATGTAACGCCGTTGGCAATTCCTTCGGTCATTAGTCCACGCCCTGGCGCTCCGCCCGTTCAAATTCACATGCGACCGTTTCGCCATCAGGCGCACCGCGATCTCCCCCCCACTCCGATGTGGGGATACAACGGTATGTGGCCTGGACCAACCTTTGAAGTACGCAAAGGCCAGCCCATCTCGGTGAAGTGGACGAACCAACTTCCCACCAAACATTTTCTTCCGCTCGACTATACCATCCATGGTGAGGGGCAGGATGTTCCCGAAGTTCGAACCGTCACGCACGTCCATGGCGCTCGAGTCATGCCGGATAGTGATGGCTATCCGGATGCATGGGTCACTTCCGACGGCCGCAGCGGATCGGTGCGCGCTGCTGATCCCTGCCGTTACCCGAATGATCAGAACGCTACGACGCTCTGGTATCACGACCACTCCCTCGGCATCACTCGGCTCAACGTCTATGCGGGTCTGGCCGGTTTCTACATCATCCGCGATCCCGAGGAAGATAAATTTAACCTTCCCAGCGGTTCATACGAAATTCCACTGATAATTCAGGATCGCAGCTTCAGCGCTGACGGCACGCTGTTGTATCCTCCCGCGCCGAATGGTACGCATCCGGTATGGATGCAGGAATTTTTCGGCAATGCCATTTGTGTGAATGGAAAAGCGACGCCATTTCTGGAAGTCGAGCCGCGCAAGTATCGCTTCCGCATGGTCAACGGGTCCAACTCGCGCTTCTATCATCTAACGCTGGTGCCCGCGGACGCCTCGGGAAAACCCAACGGCAAGCCGGCGGACGCTCCATTTTTTATTCAGGTCGGCAGCGATGGAGGCTTACTGCCCGCGCCCTTGCGCATGCATTACCTCATTTTTTCTCCGGGTGAACGCTTCGATATTGTGATCGATTTCTCTGAGCACAAAGGCGCGAACCTGGCGGTGACCAACAACGCGCCCGCTCCTTATGCACGTGGCGGTGAAATCGTACCCTCCGACGTGATGCTTTTCAAAGTGACGAAGCCGCTCTCCGGATCGGATATCAGTACGGTTCCAGAGACGCTGGTGCCTTTTACACCACTGGAAGCGGCTCATGCCGTCCGCGAACGAACTTTGACACTTACCGAAATGGATCGTCCATCGGACGGCTACACCATGATCGGCCTGCTTGGTCAAAAACACTGGGACGATCCCATCACCGAAGATCCGAAGGCCGGTTCGATGGAAATCTGGTCCTTCGCGAATACGACTGGCGATGTGCACCCTATGCACATTCACCTGGTCCAGTTTCAGGTATTGAATCGCCAGACATTTGACGTCAAGAACTATATGCAGACTGGCAAGCTCGTTTTTACTGGCATACCCATGCCGCCAGAATCCAACGAGCGCCCTGCCTGGAAAGACACGGTCAAGACATATTCGGGATACGTCACGCGAGTGATTGCACGCTTCGATCTTCCTGCGGGAACGCAAGCCAAGCCTGGTGAGGAGTTCCGCTACGTTTGGCATTGCCACGTGCTTGAACACGAAGACAACGAGATGATGCGCCCTTACAAAATTATCGGTTAGCCTGTCTCTCTACTACTCCTGTCCCACAATTCTCAAAGTTTCTTTTCGAAGGCCGGCTTCTTTATGAAGCGTGTGAGGGTTGACAGGTATTGCTCGATTCGTTCGCGATCGAGATCAGAAACCTTGGTGAACTTCACGCCGGTTCCAAATCCGGGCGTACTGTAGGTGACTTCGCCGTCCGCCCAGCATTTGGTTTCTCCGATCCAGATGCCGACCCTCACCTTGGTTCCCTTGGTCAAAGGGATCGCCATTTCAACGTAACATCCGCCGACGCTGAGGTCCGCGATCGTTGCCCAGAAAGATGTGCCAGCCTCGGCATGAATCTCCACAGAATTTTGGCATTTGAATCGGGGGTGCTTTCGCGTCTCCGCGAATTTTGCCTGATGATTGTCGGGCGTAGGAGACGGTAGGGGGAAATCCCAGAGAGGTTTTTCTGGTGACGTATTGAGCAAGCCCACATGTCCGGCTTTTGGCGTGCCCGGTTCGCCGATCCACTTGATGCGGAAGTGGACACGGTTCGTGCCATAGGTCAAACCGATGATCTCGTCGATTTTGAGTTGGGGTTGGACGCCACTCAACTCGACACCCTGATGGCTGACGTTGACGGTTACTGCTTTATCGGAGAAGGTCTGGCCGCTGCTGCCGGTACCGAATATGCGCACCTGCACCTCAATCTCTTTGCGAGGCTCGCGGCGCCTGCCCATCGCGTTGTAACCTCCACGCCGTTCAGAGTGAGAGTAAGAGGAGGTTGGTGTAACAGCTCACAGAGTACTCTCGCCTGCAAGTCTACTCAACAAACCGAAGTTTGTAACCAAAGCACAGTTGACTAGTTCGCGAATAGACTTCTGCATAGTCATTACTCCACCTATATTACTTCCAGGGAAACTCCGATCTAGCGCCTGAAGAAAGCTTGAACCACATACGACACAGGGCGACTGGGCATTTAATCAAAGTTTGCCTAGGTCTCGAGAATTCTGTTGTGATCATTTTTGGGCTGCGATCCAACCATTGATTTTTGTTTCCAGTAAGTCGAGCGGCAGCGGACCTTGATCGAGGATGGCATCATGAAACGTGCGGATATCGAATTTCGGTCCTAACTCTTGTTGCGCTTTTGCTCGCAGTTCGAGAATTTTCATCTGTCCCATTTTGTAAGATAGCGCCTGCGCGGGCCAGGCTATGTAACGATCGACTTCGGTGTTGATGTTCTCATCATCCATGGCGGTGTGCTCGTGAAAGTAGTCGATCATTTGCTGACGCGTCCAATGCTGGGAGTGGACGCCGGTATCTACCACCCAGCGCACGGATCGCCATATTTCATTTTGCAGGCGGCCGTAGTCGCTGTAGGGATCCTGATAGAAGCCGACTTCTTTTCCCAGACGCTCGGAATAGAAAGCCCAGCCTTCAGTGTAGGCATTGACGTCGAGATTGAATTTGCGGAATGGCGGCAAGCCGGTGAGCTCCTGCGCGATTGAAAATTGCAGGTGATGTCCGGGGACACCTTCGTGATAGGCGATGGCTTCCACGTTCAGTAGGAGGCGCTTCTCGGGCGCATATTCGTTAACGTTGATGCGGCCGGGGCGCGAGCCGTCTCCTGCGCCGATCGAATAATCGGCGGGAGGGGCGGAGGCGCTGCGGAATGATTCCATGGGAACGACGGATAGCTTGTTCTTGGGCAGGCGCGCGAATAATTCCGGCAGCTTGGTGTACATCTGATCGCGATAGTGGGCGTAGAGATCGAATAATTGCTGGCCCGATTTGGCGTGCAGGGTGGGATCCTGCAGGATGTGCTGGTTGAATGATTTCAGATCGCTGAAACCTTGCGCCTTGGCGATGACCAGCATCTGGGTTTCGATTTCTGCAACGTTCTTCAGACCGAGCTGGTGAATCTGGTCGGCGGTGAAATTGGAAGTGGTCTGGTGACGGACGGCGAAGCGGTAGCGGGCTGCTCCGTCGGGTAAAGCCCAGATGCCGGGATCGAGGCGGCCGTGGGGAGCGTAATCGTCGCGCACGAACTTTGCGAATTTTGCGTAGGCGGGCGCTACCTCGTTCTTTACGGCGTTGTTGATTTTTTCGCTTAATTGCTTGCGGTTAGCCTCGGATACAGTATCGGGGAACTTGTGCAGCGGGTCGGTGAATGGACTCTTGTCGAGCGTATCGTCGGCGATCCCCTGCGCCTGGCTGGAAACTTTCTCGAGCAGATATTTTGGCGGCATCAGATGATCGCGCATGCCGTCGCGCATGTGTCCCATGGCCTCGTCGAGGACGCGCGGGATCTGGCGCAGGCGGGAGAGATAGTCTTCGTAGTCTTTCGCGTTGCGAAAAGGAGTATCGAAGGATAGCCCGGCGTATCCGAGATGGATGCCACCGAATTGCGTGGCGGGCATCTCCCAATCTTTGAATTGCGCGGAGTCTAGCGACTCGCGCAGACTGCGGATCATTAACGCGTGGTTGAATTTTTCCTGCTCGGGAAAGCCGGTGACATCGATGGCTTCGAAGCGCGCGAGCGCCTGACGAGTGTGTTCCAGATCGTCGGCGATTGCCTTGTCGGAAAAATCGCTCAGCTTGTCGTTGTAGCGGTCGTCGCCGACCTGGGTTGCGAGTTCTGGCTGAGTGCGTAGGGTGTACTCCCATTCATCGGCAAGCAGACGATTGAGTTCGGATCTGCGGGCTTCGAGAGTTTGGTCGGCGGCGTGGGCGATGAGTGGGGCAAATAGAGCTGCGGTTAAGGAAAGCATCACGAGCGATGTTCGCAAAATCGGACCTCGGGAGAATTGATTAAGTATGCGACGTAAAAATATCAGAAAAGAACGAATTGTGAGATTCGATGTCGAGAACATCGTGGCCGGGAGGGGACGCCCGGCGCTCCACAATTTCTTCGCAGTCAGAGCAGCCCGCAGATATGCAAATTGTTGCAAAATGCACGTTCTGGGAAGTAACGAGGCGATCCGGTTACCAAAGTGCATGTCCCCTTCTTCGGGAGCAGATTAAATTCAATTTATTCATATAGTTATCGCAGAGATTCCACTCAGCTAGCCCGTCTACTTTGGCAGTTGCGTCCAAGCATGTAAATCGCCTACTATCGGAGAGTTGCAGGAGAATGTGCCTTCCGTGTGCAGATTTGGCGAGGCTCTTGCATTCAATCGACTAGGCCGACAGATATTTAAGCAGCGGATTGGCCGAGTACCACCGGGGATGGTTAAGTGAAGTTCAGCGCCTGTTTTCGTCTAGCATTTTTCTTGGGAATGGCGATGCTGCTGGAAGCGAGCGGCATGGCAGCCAGCGTGAATCCGAGCACAGTCGCTCCCCATAAGAAGACTCACAGCGTCACGGAAAATCAACATGCGAAGAAGCGGATGAAAACGCTGGCGCGGAGCCGTGTTCCGCGCGCTCGCTCCGCAGCTATGCGAACTGCTTCAACCACCACCACCCGGCGCCATCATTATTACGAGCGCTTCTCAACTAGTTCGTTCGCCTCCGATATTACTGAAGGTGATGTGACGGCTGGCGAAGATCCCGTGGTTCGCCAGGCTGCAATTGATGCGCTCGGCAACATGAATGGTACAGTGGTCGCGATCGAGCCGACCAGCGGACGCATCCTCGCAATGGTGAATCAGAAGCTGGCGCTTTCAAGCGGAGCGCAGCCTTGTTCTACGATTAAACTGTCTGTCGCTCTGGCGGCACTGAGTGAAGGTGTGATCAACGAGGGAACGCAAGTTTCGCTCGGTGGTCGCAGCCGCATGAATCTTACGGAAGCGTTAGCGCATTCGAATAACGCTTACTTTGAGGCGGTTGGCCGCAAGCTGGGTTTTGAAAAGGTGCAGTACTACGCGCATCAATTTGGACTCGGCGAACTTGCGGGATATCACATTCCGGGCGAGCAGCTGGGCACGTATCCAGAAGAAGAAATCTCTGCGAAACTCGGCGGCGTCGGCAAGATGTGCTCGTTTGGTGAAGGCATCTCGATGACTCCGCTGCAACTGGGCGCGATGGTGACGGCGATCTCAAACGGCGGCACTCTTTACTACCTGCAACATCCGACCAATCCCGAAGCGGTTGCTAACTTTCAGCCGCGCGTGAAGCGTCATCTCGATATCGAGCCTGTGATTCCGGAGCTCTCCGACGGCATGGCTGGAGCAGTTGCGTATGGTACAGCTCGCAGTGTCCGTTTGAACTTTAACGAAGAATCGATTTTGGGCAAGACGGGAACGTGTTCGCACGCCGGCACGCGCTTCGGGTGGTTCGCCTCTTACGCCAACACCGATGTGGGACGGATTGTGACGGTCGTCTTTTTGGAGGGCGGACGTCCTACGTTCGGTCCCAAGGCGGCGGAGCTTGCGGGACGGATGTACCGCAATCTGTACGATCACAATTTTTTCGTGGCAGGGGCAGCGGGTACGACTCCTGCGCTCGAAAAAGTCAGCACTTCGGCGGCACAGCAATAGCCTCAGCGCGCCTGAAGCGATGCCCTGATACGAATCCTGTCTCAACCTGTCTGCGGAGTGAGCCTCCGGAGCGGCCCTCCACGGATGGTTGTGGAGAGCGATTGTTCAACAGTGACCAACGGAACTCCCGCTCGGTAGTTCTTCTCGCGCATCTTGCGTGTCTGGTTCACAATCATTAAATCCATGAGTTCGTCTTCCTCGGCTGCGGCGGCGAAGAGCGTCGAAGGACGTAGCGTCTCGAGTTCATCTTCGTCCCCTGCATTTCAATCTCAGCTATTTCAGTCGCCGCTGTTTCAGTCGCCTGCGCGGCGAACTTTAGTCGTTTGCCTGCTGCTGACCGTGGTTGTGCTTGTTTTCTATAATCCCGTAATTCATAACGGGTTCCTTAACTATGACGACGATGGATACATCACGGCGAACCCCCATGTGCGGGCGGGCCTGACGTGGGCGACTGTCAAATGGGCTTTTACCGCTTACGATAAGGCGAACTGGCATCCTCTCACCTGGCTTTCACATGCGCTCGACTGTCAGCTTTTTGGATTGAACCCGGCCGGACATCACTATGTGAATGTCCTGCTGCATGCCGCCGATGCTGTGCTTTTATTTTTGCTGTTCCAGAGTGCCACCGGATTTACCTGGCGCAGCCTGATGGTTGCGGCGCTGTTCGCGCTTCATCCCATTAACGTCGAGTCCGTGGCCTGGGCGGCCGAGCGGAAGAATGTGTTGAGTATGCTGTTTTTTCTGCTCGCGCTGTATGCCTATGACTGGTACGCGCGCCGGCCTGGGGTTGTCCGATATGCCGCTGTAACTTTCTTGTTTGCGCTTAGCCTGCTCTGTAAGCCACAGGTGATCGCGTTTCCATTTCTGCTTTTACTGTGGGACTACTGGCCGCTAAGCCGAATGAGGGCTCCAATTTTCGCTAACCCCGAGGTATCAGCTAGGAACTTGCCCAGATTTTCGATCGGATGGCTGGCGCTTGAAAAGGTGCCACTCCTTTTGCTCTCCGCTGCGAGCGCGGTGATCACGATGCAGGCGCAAAAGGCCGGAGGCGCCGTTAAACCTTTTTCGCAATACAGCCTGCTCCTACGGCTAGAGACAGCGTCGATTTCCTATGTGCGCTACTTGGGGAAAGCATTCTGGCCATCAAAGCTGGTGGCCCTCTATCCACATCCAACCAAACTCTATTCCGCCTGGCAGGTGGTTGCGGCCGTGTTTCTGCTTCTGTTGATCACTATGCTTGTCATCCGCGCGCGTAACCGACGCTATCTTGCGGTCGGATGGTTCTGGTTTCTGGGAAGCATGGTGCCGATGATCGGGCTGATCCAGGTTGGATCTCAGGCACTGGCCGATCGCTACGCTTATATCCCATTCATTGGTTTGTTTGTGATGATGACCTGGCTGATTGCGGATTGGACCAAGGCTCATCGCATCTCCACCAGATGGCTTGCGGTCCCCGCGGTTTCCTGTCTGCTGATGCTAGGAGTGCTAACGTACCGGCAGGTTGGCTATTGGCACGATCCCGAATCATTTTGGGTGCGCATCCTGGCTCTGACGCAGGACAATTACATCGCACACGATACGCTGGGAGGTTTTCTCTCCAGCCAGGGACGAACCGAAGAGGCGGCTGCGCACTTCCGCGCCGCGCTCGCGATTCGCGCCGATGACTTGCCGGCCAATCTGAATCTTGGCACCTATGAGCAAGGGCGGGGCAATCTACCAGCGGCTATCGAACGGTATCAGGTGGTGGCACTCTACACGGGTGACGCGGAACTTCGCGCCGCAGCCTACGGCAACATGGGATCTGTCTATCGGCAGATGGGGGATTCGAAAAAAGCGAAGCAATATTTTGAGATCGCGTTGCGGCAGTGGCCCGAGCAAACGATGTCCATGGTTGGGCTTGGTTTGATTGCGCAGAAAAATGGCGATCTACCTGAGGCGATTCGACAGTACTCCCACGCAATGGCAGTGCAGCCTACCGATGTCGGGTATTTGCTGTTGGCGCAGGCATTGCAATTGGACGGACACTCGGAGGAAGCGAAAGCGATTTCCGAGCGCGTGGCGCAGTTCTCATCGAATCTTCCCGAAGCACAAAAGACAGTGGAGTCGCTGCTCTCGGGGAAGTAAGCTCACCAAATTAAGCGTCGCGTTTACCGTTTCGACTCGTCTTTGGCGACCACTCCATCTTTGATGTAGATGATGCGGTGGGCGTACTCGGCGATGTCGTGTTCATGCGTTACCACGATGATGGTATTGCCTTCGGAGTGCAGGCGATCGAACAGGGCCATGATCTCGTTGCCAGTTTGCGAGTCGAGATTGCCGGTGGGCTCGTCGGCGAGGATGATGGCTGGCTTATTAACCAGAGCCCGGGCGACGGCCACGCGTTGGCGTTGTCCTCCAGAGAGTTCGTTGGGTTTGTGGTTCATACGGGCTTCCATGCCGACCGAAATCAACGCGGCCTTGGCGCGCTCGGTACGCTCGTCGGAAGGAACTCCGGCATAGATAAGCGGCAACTCCACGTTGTGCAGGGAAGTGGCGCGGGCCAGCAGATTGAATGTCTGGAAGACAAAGCCGATTTCCTTATTGCGAATGCGGGCCAGTTCATCGTCGTCGAGATCGCTGACCAGATGCCCATTGAGCCAGTATTGGCCTTTGGTCGGCGAATCGAGGCAACCGATCAGGTTCATCAGCGTCGACTTGCCGGAGCCGGACGGGCCCATGATGGCAACGTATTCGTTGCGCTGGATGCGCAGGTTGATTCCGCGCAACGCGTGCACCTGCTCCGAACCCATGTCGTAGCTCTTCCACAGATCTTCAGTGGAGATCATGTACGAGTTGGGTGCAGCCCAATTTGCGGGCTTATCGATTGGCAATAGCTCGGCAGTCGCCATCTTGCTCTCCTTCTGCGGATCGGGCTCGGGCACGCACGCTCCTAGGGCCGTTCTGTGTTTGACGTTCTAACCTGCTAGAAGTTAGGTGTCAGTTGCTAGGTATCAGGTCTCAGGTTTCAGGACTGTGAATTGGGGTTTTCCTGAAACCTGAGACCTGACCACTTCTTAACTGCTTTCGTCTTCTTTTTTCGGAGCCGAATTATCTATTTTGACATTCGTTCCCGGTTTCAGAGTACGCAAAACCTTGTAACTCCCAGTGATCACTTCGTCACCATTTTGCACGCCCTTGGTCACTTCGATGTCTGTGGTGCCGCTGATGCCGGTATCCACGGGAACAAATTCGGCTTTCTTGTTGCGGATCACAAACACACCTTGCACTTCTTCTTTCTGCTTCGATGCGTCGGCGGGAGCACTGGCGGCTTGCACGGAGCCCTTGTCATCCTTGGGCGCGAGATCTGCCCGGGTTCTGACGGTGAGCGCCTGAATTGGAATACTAAGCACGTCGCTACGGTTTGCGGTCGTGATCTTGGCGGTCGAAGAAAGGCCGGGACGTAGATCCTGCGGTGGATCGGTCAGAGTGACGACGACCTTGAAATCCTTCGCTTCCTGGCTGGTTGAAGTGGCTTGCGAGGTGGCTACGCCGGTTGAGCGCACGATGGCGTTGTCTCCGATTTCGCTAACTATGCCGTGGAAGATTTTGTGAGGAATGGCGTCGATGGTTACGTCGGCGGGCTGCCCCAGACGCACATTGACGATGTCGGTCTCATCTACCTTGACTTCGGAGGTGATGACGGACATATCAGCGAGGGTCATCAGCGTGCTTCCGGGCGAATTCTGAATTCCCATAACCACGGTCTCACCTTCGCGCACGGGAAGATTGGTAATCACGCCATCGAACGGTGCTTCATAGGTGGTTTTTTGCAGCACGTCAGCAACGCGAGTCAGGTTGGCCTGATTCTGCGTGATGTGCTTGTCCATGGAATCTTTCTCGGCTTTGGCTTGGGCCACTTTGGCTTCGGCCTGGGCCAGTCCGGCCTCGGCGGACTCCCATGCAGCTTTCTTGACGTCGTAATCCTGCTTGGCAATTAGGGCGGCCTTGTACAGGCCCTGAGCACGATCCCAATCAAGCCGGGCGTGTTCGGCATCGGATTTGGCGCGGTTCAGGTCGGCGAGCGAGGTCTTGAACGCGGCGTCACCGGCGACGGCGTCGGTTTGAGCAGCTTCCACGGAAGCGCGCATCGCATTGACATCGGCCAGGGACTGCACGTTCTCGAGCTGTGCAAGCAACTGACCCTTCTTCACGCGATCGCCTTCCTTGACGTGCAACTTAATGATTCTGCCCATGGCATTGGCGCCGATGTTCGCATACGTCTTAGGCTTGATTTCACCGGACGCACTGACCACCGAGGCCAGGTTCTGCTTTTGCACTTTGCCGGTCTGCACGGTCACCAGGTTTTTCCGGCTCTGGTAAACCGTGACAGAGACGATGATCACGAGCAACAGGGCTACACCTAAGCCGATCAGCACTTTCTTCCAGGTCTTCATAGTGACGATAATTAAGTCCTTACGGCCATTCTGCTGGTAGCGATATCACCGTTTCAGCAGGCGGCTCTGAACTCCCGGCTCTCTCCAAGTTTTTCCGGGTCACCTGGTATAGAACGACCGACACGTACCTTGATTGCGCAAGGAACAATTACGCATAAACAAGTTACGTTCCGTCGAGGTGGAAAGTTCCCGGGTTTCCGCGAAACCGGCCTCTCTCTGTGTCGCTCTAATTGGCTGATGGAGGGTAGATTCGCGGCGAAATTCATTATATCGTGCCCAAGCTTCGGTCGCTGCGCCGCTCGGCCATCGGCGCCCGACCGCAAGACGAGGATTCTTAAGGGATTTAGAACGTGGCCTCAGGGCAGGAAATCTTTTTTTCGCAGGCCACTTCTCCTTGCCTTGTTGTATCCAATAAACATAGAATTAGGCAACAGAAGTCTCTCGTGAGGCAACCCCCTCTATGTTTTCCGCAGGTTTAAGAAATCGGTGTTCGGTTGGCGTGCTGGCTGGCGCGATGGTGCTGGGTTTTGTAGGTGTTTCCGGAGCACAGGATCAAAATAAGGACGCAAAGGTTCCAGACAGCAATGGGGCGGCCGCACAGGCTGCTCAACCTCTGGCTACCCAAGCTCAACCTACACCAGTTCAACCCACCGAAGCCCAACCTGCCCAAGCGACCCAGGTAGACCCTCTTAGGCGCGCGATCCCGGAAAAACAGAGGAAGGCGAACGCTAAGGCACTAAAGATTGAGTTGAGCAAGACTTATCGGAAGTGGCTGGACGAGGATGTGCGCTGGATTATTACCGATCAAGAGCGATCCGCCTTTATGCAGCTCTCGAACGATGAAGAGCGCGACCAGTTCATAGAGGCTTTCTGGCAGCGCCGCGATCCTACGCCCGACACCGAGGAAAATGAGTTTAAGGAAGAGCACTACCGGCGCATCGCATATGCCAACGAGCACTATGCGGCTGGCATCCCGGGATGGAAGACCGACCGTGGCCGAATTTATATCGTGTTTGGGCCGGCAGATGAAATCGACTCCCATCCTTCCGGTGGCAGCTACGAGCGTCCCATGGAAGAGGGCGGCGGCGAGACCTCAACGTTCCCGTTCGAGCAGTGGCGCTATCGTTATATCGAGGGGATTGGGCAGGAAGTAATAGTCGAGTTCGTCGATACCTGTATGTGCGGCGATTATCACATGACGATGGATCGCTCGGAAAAAGACGCCTTGAAGTACACCCCGAACGCTGGATTGACCTTGTACGAGCAACTGGGCATGTCGAACAAGGCCAGCCGCTTCACTGGCGGTAATGGCATCGAGCAACTAGGCCAATCACCGTTTAATAATGATTTGCAGACCAAGGAGTTCGACCGCCTGGATCAGTTTGCGAAACTGCAGGCGGCGCCAGCGGTGAAGTTCAAGGATCTGGAAGAAGTGGTCAGTCACCACATCAGCGTCAACCTGATGCCTTTTGATGTGCGGGCCGATTTCGTGAAGGTCACCAGCGATACGGTGCTGGTTCCGGTCACCGTTCAGATCAAGAACCGCGACGTTACTTTTGTGAACAAGGATGGCGTGGAGCGTGGCACGGTCAATATCTTCATGCGGGTGACGACGCTCACGGGCAAAATTGTCCAAACCTTTGAAGAGCCGGTGCAGATCGATGTCCCGGTGGAGTTGCTCCCCAAGACTGCCGAGAATGCTTCGGTGTACTGGAAAGCGATCCCGCTGCGTATTAGCCAGAATCGATATCGTCTGGACATCGTGGTGAAGGACGTGAACGGAGATCGCGTCGGTAATTGGAGCCACGCGATTCAGATTCCGGACTTCAGCGAAGACAAGTTAAGCAGCTCGACCCTCATCATCGCCGACCAGATGGAACCGGTGGCGACCAAGAATGTGGGTACGGGCAATTTCGTGATCGGGTCCATGAAGGTGCGGCCGCGCGTGGCATCTTCCGATGGCAAGCCCATTTCATTCAAGCGGAATCAGAAGATTAATTTCTGGATGCAGGCTTACAACCTGAGCGTTGACGACAAGACGCACAAACCGTCGGCCACGATCGAGTACAATGTGACGGACGCCAATAACAAGGCTGTCATCCATACCGTTGAGTCGACCGACACAATGGGTAATGTAGGTGATCAGGTCACGCTGCAGAAGACTCTTTCCGCGGCAAACTTGCAGCCGGGCCTGTATAAGATCGAGATTAAAGTGAACGACAAGCTTTCCAAGCAGACGGTAAATCCGACCGCAACCTTTGCGGTGGAGTAAACTGCTGCCTGGCTCCCAGAGGGTGATGGGCGAGATGTTTCAAAGGCTCGGGTTCCTCGTAGTTGTCGCTGCCATGGTCGCGGCCGTGGCGCTTCCGGCACGGTGCGGAACTATCTCGGGCGCAATCTCCGGATATGTCCGCGATGGTAGCGGTGCGCCGCAGATGGGCGCTGCAGTGGAAATACTTGGTTCAGCCGCCCAGGCTCTGAAAGTCTTTACTGACGATCACGGCTTCTACTCGGTCTCGAAGCTATTGCCCGGAACCTACAGCGTAAAGGTGAGCGCACCTTCGTTTCTCCCAGCGCTGCGCGAGAAAATCGGCGTTCGCGCGGGCGCGAAGATGATGGTGAATATCACTTTGACCACGCTGTTTGAAGCCATTCAGCTAGTCCCGTTACAAAATCAAGCGGACGACGACGATTGGAAGTGGACGCTGCGTTCAATTGCTAACCGGCCCATCCTGCGCGTGCTTGACGACGGCACTACTGTAGTCGCGCTAAGCGGAGAGTCAACCGCTAATCACGGCATAAAGGGTAATGTGGCATTTTTAGCCGGATCGCCCGGACAGGGTTTCGGCAGTCCTGCGGAGGATATGAACGCTGACTTTGCGGTGGAGCGTTCTCTTCTGTCGACGGGGACTCTGAGACTAAACGGCAACGTCGGTTATGGGACGGACGGCCAAGGTGCGCCTTCGGGCGTGTTGCGAACTACCTATACCAATCGTTTCAATGGTGTTTTCGAACCATCGGTTGCGATCACAGCTCTCAGGCTGAATTCTCCCGATATGAACACGATGCCGGCCGCTTCGCTGCAGGCGCTGTCGGCGACTAGCTCCGATCGAATCGTGCTGGGCGATAAGGTGGAGATCAAGGTCGGGAGCGAGCTGCAGGCTATCCAGTTTCTAGGACGGGTCAACACTTTCAAACCCTTTGGGTCGGCCGATCTACATATCTCTCCGAACACGGTGGTGGAGTATCAGTACGCGAGCTCGGTGCCGTATACGGGGGTGGGCAGTGGTTTTGGCGGCGACGATCGAATCGAATCGGCTTCGGCAGACCTGAGCGAAACGGCTCCGCGAATGAGCATGACCGACTTTACGCCGGCGGTCGAGCGCGCGCATCACCAGGAAGTATCCGTCTCGCAGCGCATCGGCAAGAACAATATGCAGGTCGCGATCTATTCGGATCGCATCGTCGATCCGATGCTTACTGGCGTAGGCGAAATGACGGCTGAATCCGGCGATGTGCTGCCGGATGTTTACTCGGGTACATTCAGCTATCAAGGGAACGATTTCTCCACCGGCGGAATGCGAGTGGTGCTGCAACGCAAGCTGATGTCCGATCTGACGGCGACTCTGGACTATGGTTATGGTGGCGTGCTTGATCTGTCGCGCCCTGACGTGCAGCTGCAAGATGCGAGGAATTGGATACACACGGAGCATCGTCAGGCCGTGGCGGCAAAATTCAGCGGTATGGTGCCGAGGTCGAAGACGCATTGGATTGCTTCTTACCGTTACGTGGGCGGCAGAACACTGACGCCGGTGGATGAATTCAATACTTCAGCGGGCGAGTCCGACCCTTATTTGAATCTTTGTATTCGGCAACCGATTCCGGCAAGCTTCCTCGCTGGACACATGGAAATTCTCGTAGACCTGCGAAATCTTATGGCGCAGGGTTATGTGCCAGTTATGGGACAAGACGGGCACACGGTTTATCTGGTGCAATCGGCGCGATCGGTACGTGGCGGCCTGGCCTTCAGTTTCTAGCAGCGCCTTTTGGTTCTAAAATTCCCCACTAACTTCTAGAATGCATAGATTTCGATCTGTGATTCCATAGACTCTGCCTTTCTCTCGCGAGCATCGCACCAGTCGATTGCTTCGATGAATTCTTTCTGTAAAGTTCGATACTATTCTTTGGCGCATACTCGTTTATAATTCCGCGATCCTAACTAGAACATTATTGGTGGAACAGTATTTGCTGGTGCGGAACGTAGGTTGGTTCCAGTGCCCGTGACGACTCGCGTTAAAAGGAGATCGGGAATGAAACTCCGTCTATTGTTTGTATTTGTCTTATTTTCCGCGGCCGCGCTCGTGGGTCAGACGTTTCGTGGAACAATCCTCGGCTCCGTGACCGATCCATCCGGAGCAGTCGTGGCCGGAGCGACTGTCAAGATTCGCAACGTGGCCACGGGGCTGGAACGCACGACCGTCACCAGCGCCGACGGCAGTTATACCGTCCCCGAGTTACCTATCGGCACATATTCGGTCACCATCACGCGGAATGGCTTCCAGACTTTTGTGGCAACCGCGGTGGCCGTCGATGTGGCCACCGAACGTCGCGTGGATGCCGCGCTCAAGACCGGAGAAGTATCTACGCGAGTGGAAGTCTCGGCTGAGGATTTGCCTCTGATCGAGACAACCTCGAACGTACTGGGCGGAGTCATCACGGCGCAAACTGTCGAGAACATGCCGGTCAACGGCCGCGACTATACCAAACTCATCTATCTCAATCCGGGCGTGGCCGGTTCTCCTGACGAGATCTCTGATTCGCCAGGTTCGTTTGGCGAGTTCTCAATGAATGGCGCTCGTGGCCGTTCGAACAACTATCTGCTCGATGGCACCGACATGAATGATGGCTACCGGAATGATCCTGCCATCAATGAAGCGGGCGTATTCGGTACTCCTTCGACGATCCTTCCGATTGATGCTGTGGCCGAAGTTAATGTGCTTTCCAACTTCGAGCCCGAGTATGGACGTAGCGCAGGTGCGATCGTCAACATCGTCACCAAGAGCGGCGTGAATCAACTCCATGGAAGCGCGGCAGAATATTTCCGTAACGATGCGCTCGATGCCCGCAATTATTTCAATCCTGTCGGCCAGCCGAGGGCGCCGTTCCATAACAATCAGTTTGGCGCGTCGCTGGGTGGCCCGATCATCAAAGACAAGATGTTCTACTACGTCGATTATGAAGGCCAGCGGGAGCCAGTGGGAGTGGTAACGATCGCCAGCGTTCCCACCGGTACCGCTGGCGATGGATCGCTGCAACCGAGCGATGCTAGCAATCCTGTGATTGCGGCGCTGCTGGCGCGCCATCCGTGGCCGGCGCCGAACTTGTTAAACCCCAATCCCGGTTCTGTCGGTGCCCCTGGCACGGCTTCCGTTGTTTCTCCCTCTTACAACGACCTGACTAGCTTCATCGCTAAGATTGATCACAGCATCAACGCCAACAATACCCTGACCGGTCGTTACTTCTTCGGTGACAGTATCCAGTCGTTCCCACTGGCACTCACTGCCAGCGGTGGTCAGTTGCCGGGTTTTAATACATTCACGCCGACGCGCGTCCAGCTAGTTTCGCTCTCTTACACGCGCACAATCGGGGCGAATAAGGTCAACGAATTGCGCTTCGGTTGGAACCGGTTCGCCGAAGGTTTCTTTCCTGCTGACCAGGGTTTCAACCCCAGTTCGATTGGTTTGTGCGACGCGACCGATGCCGCAGATTGCAATGGCGGCCCTAACGATCAGGGCTTGCCGATTATTCTGGTGAGTGGTGTGGCGCAACTCGGCGCGACCAGCAGCGTTCCGCGTCATCGCGTGGATAGCAACGACCAAGTCCTCGACAATTTTTCCTGGAAGATCAACAAGCACAGTGTGAAGGTTGGTTTCGACTTCCACCGTACTTCGATCCAGCAGTATTTTGACAAGTACTTTCGAGGAAGGTTGAGTTTCGATGGGACTACGACGGGGAGTCCTATCGAGGATTTTCTCGCGGGAGATGTAGACGGAGGTTTCCAGTACTACGGGAATTCGACCCGGCACACGTACGAGAACAACTTCGGGTTCTACGCCCAGGATAGCTTCCGCTTTAATCCGCGGCTGACTTTGAATTATGGTCTCCGCTGGGATTATTTTGGAGTCGTGCAGGAGAAGAACAATCTTCTGAGCAATATCACCAATCTCGATTCGGTTAACGATACTTTCACGCTCACGCAAGTCGGCCAAGCTGGTCTGAGCAGTCTCTATAATCCGGACAAGAAAGACTTCGCGCCGCGCGTGAGTCTCGCCTGGGACGTTACCGGAAAAGGCAAAACCGTGGTCCGCACCGGCTTTGGTATGTTCTACGATGCTTTCTCGCAGGATATGGTGCTCGGCCATCTGCCCTATTCTCCTTACTTCGATCCGGGCCCGGCCTATAACAACATTGGTCCTGATCCCATCCTATCAAGCGAAGCAAACGGCGGAGCTATCGTTCCTGGCCAGCCGGTGTTTGCACCCAGTTCTGGCTGTGGTTTTGAGTGCGACACCTTCGCTTTCGATCGCAATATCAAGACGCCCTACATGGAGAATTACAACCTGAACATCCAGCAGCAGATTTCGAGCAAGATGGTGATCCAGGTAAGTTATGTCGGGTCCCAGGGCCATCGATTGTGGCGTTTCTTCGACATCAGCCAGCCAGGTCAATCCCAGATTACTGCGGCGGATATCGCGTTTGCGCAAGGGAATCAATATGTAATCGGTTCTGGACCAACCGCAACTTTCTATCCGTGCTATCCGGGCGGTGGCCCTGCCAACCCAAATTACCCGAATAATGTCTGCATTCCGTCCTACGGTGTCCCGCGCAACTACGAAAATAATCCTTACGGTTCGTTCTACATCCTGCAAGAGAACTCGACCGGCAAGTCGAACTACAATGCGCTTCAAACCAGCTTTCGAGTTAACGGCTGGCATGGCGTTACCTCGATCCTGAATTTTGCCTGGTCGCGTTCCATGGACAACTCCAGCGATGGTGAGGATTTCGAGCCGAACGCTGCTCAGCCGAATGACAGCACCAATCCGCAGCTCGAATATGGGCCTTCAAACTTCAACCTTCCCCGCCGTCTCACCTGGAATCTTGCCTATGAGTTCCCGAAGATGGGTGGAGATTGGCAGAAGTTGAAAAATGGCTGGGGTGTAAACAGCGTGCTGAGCATGCAGGATGGCCAGCCATTCCAATTCAACTACAACTTTGAGGACGACTTCAGCGGCAGTGGAAACGGCTTCGATCGTCCGGATGTGGTTGCCCCGATCCACTACCATCCGAACGATCCTTTGAATTTTGTGGACCTCAGTTCTTTTGCACTTCCATGTTCTCTGACAACGTATGCTGTCGCCGCTCCGACAGAAACAGCACAGGATTGTGTTCCTGGTACGCGCCACTTCGGCGACGAGGGTCGTGATTCTTTGCGCGGCCCCTCGTTCAAAGAGTGGAATTTCGCGATCTACAAAACCACGGCGATTACCGAGCGGCTCAACATGCAGTTCCGCGCGGATTTCTTCAACCTTCCGAACCATCCCAATTTCGCCAATCCCTTCCTGCCCGCATTCATCGCTGACCCGCTAGTTCACGGTTCCCAGGTGGTGAACGGTCGCGAAGTGGGCAATCCTAGTGGGGGAAGCAGTGGCGTCATAACGGCTACCGGCGACGTGGGCATCGGCAATCCATTCATCGGCGGTGGCGCACCGCGCGGTATCCAATTGGGTATCAAGTTCAACTTCTAATTTTTCGTGGGTTCTTCCCCGGCTCCTCTCGATAAATTTCGAGAGGAGCGTTTTTATTCGACATTCGCGTTCCCTTGTTCCCTGGCAAACTGAGGTACACTTCCACAGCATATGGTGGAGAAAACTACATCAGGCATGTCGAGCGACAGGCGTTCGGGTCAGCGGATGCCTGTTCGTGTCCCGGTCAAGGTGCGTCACGAGGGCGGTGAGCAACAGGGCCTGACTCGCGATCTGAGTTCATCGGGCATCTTTCTTTATTCCGAGTCAGGGATGAAAGCGGGCTCGAAGCTGGAGCTTGTCATCATGCTGCCTCCCGGCCTGGGATTTGGGTCTGGAGGCTGGACGGTCTGCCAGGCATCGGTGGTGCGGGTAGAGGAATCGGATGGCAAGGGCATCGGCATTGCCGCTACTCTCGATCGCATCGAATGGCTGCCCGAGATCAGCTGAGGGGAATCGGGACATCCACAATTTGGGCGGGCGTCGCACGCAGACTTCCAGTGAATCTGAGGCTCGAATCGGAGGCCATGGGACGAAATATTTTCAAAATATAAAAAGACTACTTCCCAATGTCCCGTTGCGGGTGCAATAATGGGCCGCTTTAAGGTAGGGAGGAATTGGCCGTCCTCCAGGTGAGCCAGGTCATGTGGATTGAAAAACTTACCGATGGCGTTCTCGAACTGGACACGCCAATCGGTCCTCGATACGTACAACCGAATTTCGCGCAGCGCGCGTATTTGATTTGGACCTTCCGAAATTTTTTCTCGCTGCCGCAACAAGTCTTGCTCCCGTGGGAGCGCCGGCTAGTGGATGGCCTGTGGGGCGACAACCATTTTGTCTCTTTGTCGGTAGCCGGCAAGCCGGACCGGCCGGTCATCGGAAGAATTGAACGGCGAGCTCCGACTCAGGCCGAGGCTGTGCCGATGCGCAAACCAGTCGCTGCGTCGAATTCTCCCGTGGCCGAGCCCACCCAAGAGGCCGCCTCGGCATAAAGCGTGAGTCTTCATTCGCTCGCGACACGCGCAGAGCTTACTGCGTGGTGTAACTGCATTGGCTTTAAATTAGTTGCAAGATGAGCAGGAAATAAATTTTTGTTCAAGGCTTCTTCATTGACTGCATGAAGTCTCTTTTCTGCAAAGCGACGCCCGGCATAGCCTAATGTTTGTGTTGCGCTTGTAAAAGAGGCGCACGTTCGTTCGCGCGGAGAAAGTCGCGCAGAGGTAGTATTGCAGCGTTTCCAGACATTTGCTCGACACAGAAGTACCGTCAGAAATTGGTGTAACTACGGATGGTATAATCAGGGTTTGTCCCCACCCTGCCGTTGGCAGTGGGCGCGTAGCTCAATTGGCAGAGCAACTGACTCTTAATCAGTAGGTTGAAGGTTCGATTCCTTCCGCGCTCACCACTTCTTTTCAACCACTTGCCGATCCATCCGTCTGGTTAACTTTCTTGTAACTGTGGCTGTTTTTGTGGCTGTGCGACTGATTGTTACATCACGTACTTCTGCTGATTCAGTCGATCGATGACGACTTTGATCTGTGCCGTCTCCGGATGCAGATAACCCATCGTCGTCGTGAGACTTTCATGCCCCATGACTTCCTTCACCAGTCCCGGATTTTTCGTCTCTGCCATGGCGACGGTACCGAACGTGTGCCGTGCGCAATACAGTTTGAGGGCATCCGGAATTTCAAGCTTGCGAGCCACATTTCTGAACGCGTGCTCGAGTCCGCTCAGTCCGATGTGGCCTGCGCGAGACTTCTTCGAAGGAAACACCCAGCCTTCTCGTGCGTCCGACTGTTCAAGCTGAATTGTCCTGAGAAGTGTGATCACGCGATCGCTCAACGGTACAGGCCGACGAGCTTTACGCGTTTTGCCACGGGGGTTGAAATAGAATGCGCGTTCCCAGTTGATCGTTTCCCAACGCATTCTGATGACTTCCCCGTTTCTCATTCCAGAGTCCAGCATGATGGTCAGGACATCTTTCAAGGGTCGTTGGCATGCTGCCAAGAGTCGCTTCTCATCTTCGACCGTGACCATTCGGTCCCGGGGGAAGACTTTGACCGTCTTGATCCTTGGCACTTCACGAAGCACTTTCCAATCACGCGCTTTGCCGAGCATCCGGCGCAGTGTCCGAATGGCACAGTTTCTGCTGTGGGGCGATTCGTGAAATTTTGTGGTCTCAACGTCATCGGCCGTGATTTGATCCATGCGCATCCCAGACAGCGGAGTCTTCAGGATCAAACGCCGGCCATTCTTGTAATCAGCCTTTGTGTTCCCGGCAAGCGTCGTTTTGTCGAGCCACTCAATGAATTGCCTGGCGAACTCCCGCACCAGAGGGACCCGTTTGGGCCGCAACGACTCTCCTTCCTCTGCGGCGACCCGCTTTCTGGCCTCGACGCGCTCGGCTTGCTTTTGGTTCTTGGTTTTGGTGCTGCCGCGGTGCCGCCTCCCGTTGATGTAGAAGAGGTAGTACCAGACATCACCCCGCTGGTAGATAGACATTCCGTTCCTCCTTGCTTGCGCGCACAGAGGAAACACGGATGCCAGATCGGATGAACTCATCCAGATCGGCTATATCATACAGCGCGCGTCCACGGGGTTTGTAGAATTTCGGTCCTCCCCCTTGGGATCTCCAAACTCGCAGCGTACTGGCTGGAATGCCCGAATATTCGGCTGCCGCTTTTGTGCCCAAGAAGCGTTTGTTTTCGTTTTCGACTCTCACTGCCACGGCTGGCCTCCATTTGCACTGCTTGTAGAGCAAACTCGGAATTCAGTCAAAACCTGGATGAGGGCTAGGACAGATCTCCTCAAGCGAGGAACCCAAACCGATTTGACCGAAATTTCATTTGGGCCTAGCTTCTTTCCGTGCCGAACCGCAATTGAGGATCGGCAGACGAGGAATTTGTGTTTTCATCTCTTCAGGAAATCGACAAAAGCCTTCGCGCTACCGGCTATATCGCCGATTCGATTGCTACAACCACGGTGTACCTGGCGGCGAGACTGCAGAAGCCATTGCTGCTCGAAGGCCCCGCCGGCAGCGGAAAGACTCAGTTGGCATATGCAGTTGCAGATGCAGCGAGCACCACCGTCGAACGCCTGCAGTGCTACGAAGGCATCAACGAAGAAAAGGCCATTGGGAAATTCGACGAGCCACTGCAGAGGCTTTGCGTCGAGTTGAAGGCGAGATCCAGCAACATCGACTGGGAATCTCTGCAGACTGAATTGCATGGCCAGAAGTTCTTCAGCGCCGGTCCTCTGCTGCGTGCACTACAGTACGAGCAACCTTGCGTCCTGCTCATCGACGAACTGGATAAAGTGGACCTCGCATTTGAGGCCCAGGCATTTAAACGCGCCCTATCTTGTTTTGGACTTGGACGCTATCTATACGACATCGATGGAGAATGGGTCGAGTTGGGTGAGCACGCCGTACCGACCAAGATCCCGAAGTTGCCGCGGTGGGCGACACCGAACGGCTGGCTTGCCGGGCTCCGGCCGAAGCCCAGGCGAAACCGTCGCGCGCTCGTTCGGGCCAATGGGCACGCCAGTAATGCTGGTCACACGGGTCCAGAGACGAACGGCCATCGCCAAAGTCTGATTGCCGCGATCGAAGCCACGGAGACCAGGATTGGTAAGCGCCTCTATCGCGGCTTGCTGAAGAATGTTGCCCGGGTCTGGAGTCCCCAACAGATCGAAGAGACCGCTGCGCTTGAGAAGGTTTTGGCGCAGATGCAGGGCGCGGAGCGAGGCATGGCGCGCTTAGAGGCAGCCCAGGCAAGACTCGCACCGGAAACCGTCCAAAGAGTCATCTCCTCGTTGAATGCGCCACCAGAGAAGGTTGAGGATCTTCAGACTCTGCATACTTTGGTGGTCGCTCTTGAAAAAGAAGTCGACGCGCAGACGCAGCCATAGATTCCCGTGAGACTTGAGAGAAAAACAACCTTTGGAAGAACTTGCGAAAGGAGAAATTGAGCATGACGGACATCGAAGCGACAAACTCCGAACCAACAAACTCCCAACCCTTATCTCACGAGGAGACCCAAGCCAAAGCTGCCATCCCCGCAGAATGCGAGAAGCTCAAATCCGATAGGGGTTTTGGGATGATCATCGGGCGCGCGCCGGCGATGGACAAGCTCTACCGCATGATCGGTAAAGCGGCGCAAACTGCCCACCCGGTGTTAATTCTTGGTGAAAGTGGCACCGGCAAAGAAATGGTCGCCAGAGCCATCCACTCCTCCGGCCCGTTTCACGACAAACCGTTTGTCCCGGTGGACTGCGGCTCTCTGGCTCCCACCCTGATCGAGAGTGAACTGTTTGGATACGTGAAGGGCGCGTTCACCGGCGCCGTGCAATCCAAATCAGGATTATTGGCGATCGCCGAAGGCGGTACGATCTTTCTGGACGAAATAGGCGAGCTTCCTCTCGAACTTCAGGCGAAATTGCTGCGCGCTCTGCAAGAGAAAGAAATTCGTCCGGTCGGTAGTACCAAACTAGTCCCCATTCACGTGAGGATCCTGGCCGCCACCAATCGCAACCTGGAACAGGACGTTAGCCAAGGCCAATTCCGCCGCGATCTGTACTTCCGCTTGAACGTTTTGAACCTGCGAGTTCCGCCCTTGCGCGAGCGGCGTGAGGACATCCCACTCTTGGCCGTGAGCTTTCTCGAACGGCTTTCGCGGGCATCGGGGAAAGCTCACGCCCTGAGCGACCACACCATGAACGCTCTACTGGCCCATGACTGGCCGGGAAATGTGCGCGAACTGGAAAACTGTATTGAACGATGCTGTGCCACGAATTCCGGGCCCGTGATCCACATGACCGATCTGCCCAGTTCCATCAGGGGCGTGCCGGGGCTACCGATGAACGGAGGGCCGACGGGGAGGATCGCAACCATCGCCGCGCTAGAGAAGCAAGCCATCCTTGGGGCCATCGCGCAGTTAGACGGAGATAAGCTGACGGCGGCGAAACTGCTCGGAATTGGCAAGACGACTCTCTCCCGCAAGCTGAAAGAGTATGAGAAAAATCCGGTAGTTCTCTAACGATAGGACAGACTTCCACCCGCCTGCATACTCCCCGCCCCATACCCTTCATTTCCATATCTCGACCAGCCAACACGCTATGACCGACAGCAAAGGAGGTGCGCGTGAGCCCGTCCATCTCTGCCACCCAACACCTGCGTCCACTTCGAGGCGGAGCCCAGTCGCATCTGCTAAGGGCATCGGATGGCGCTTGGTACGTCACAAAATTCCAAAACAATCCCCAACACATCCGCGTGCTAGCGAACGAGATGCTGGCCACTCGCCTGGGCTTGGCGTTGGGCCTGCCCATGCCGAAGGTCGAAGTGATTGAAGTCTCGGACTGGCTCATTGAGCGAACGGAAGACCTCCGAATCAACTTGGGCGGTCCAAGGATTCCGTGTCGGAGTGGCAAGCAATTTGGATCGCAGTACGTGGGTCCAGCGAGCCCTGATCGGCCACTCGACTACCTGCCGAACGAACTGCTGCGGAGAGTGGTGAATGTTGGTGACTTCGCCCGGGTCCTAGTCCTCGACAAGTGGGCGTGCAACAGCGACGGCCGGCAGGCCGTCTTCTGTCACAAGACACCACGAAGTCGGCGCTACGTCGCAACATTTATTGACCAAGGCTACTGCTTTAACGCCGGCGAGTGGACTTTTCCCGACTATCCGCTAAGGGGAGTGCACGCGAACACGGGTGGAGGCTGGCCTGCGATCACGACCACCGAGTTCAAGATTGGGGGAATTCCGACTGTCACTTCGTGCTGCGCCCTGAATGGCTCAGTAGATGAGGTGCGAGTCTCCTCCGGCATTCGTTCCTCGGACTGGGTTGCGACAGAGTACGCAAATGAATCGTCGCCGTCGACGTTTTATACCGTGGAAGGTCAAGCGATGCCCAGCAGCGCACCGACAGTCGAATTCCTGACACCAACCGCAGCCGCAATCGGGGCAGTGGTAACAATTCAGGGTGCTGGTTTCCAATCGACGCAGGGTTCAAGTTCGGTTGCGTTCAATGGCGTAGCCGCGACACCAACGAGTTGGAATGATGCCAGCATCGTCGTGCCAGTGCCAGCGGGAGCGACGACGGGCAATGTGATCGTCACCGTCGGCGGAGTGGCGAGCAATGGAGTCAGTTTCACGGTACTTCCGACCGCTGGCATCATCAATCTGAGTCCAGCTTCGGGCCCAGTCGGAACGGCCGTCACAATCACCGGGACCAATTTTGGCACCACGCAGGGCGCAAGTACGGTGACCTTCGCGGGCACGACGGCGACTCCAACCAGTTGGAGCGCAACCTCAATCACAGTGCCGGCGCCAAATGGGGCGGCGACAGGAAATGTAATCGTTACGGTGGGCGGAGGTGCAAGTAATCCCGTAGGATTCGCCGTAACTCCCGCATTGAGTATCACGAGCCTTTCGCCATCATCGGGGATGGGCGGAACGTTTGTGACGATCACGGGAACACTCTTTGGCGCCACACAGGGAACGAGCACGGTTACCTTCAACACAGTCAGTGCCATGGTGGCGAGCTGGAGCGATACAGCGATAGTAGCGGTCGTACCAGCGGGCGCGTCATCAGGTTCTTTCTCGGTTACGGTCAATAGCCAAGTCGTCACCAGCCCTTCATTCACCGTTACTGCCTTTCCATCGGGCTGGAGCGACACCGATGTCGGACCAGTGAGCCAGGCCGGGAGCGCGACGTACTCGAACGGAACGTTCACTGTTACCGGCGGGGGAGGAAATATAGGTGGGTCGGTAGATGCGATGCACTTCGTCTATCAAACCTTGGTGGGAGACGGATCGATTATTGCGCAGTTGACGGGCAGCCCTTATTCGGCGGAAGCGGTAGTGATGATGCGGGAGACATTAGACCCAAGTTCGACGAATGCTTTCGTATATTACTATCCCAACCAAGCTTTTCTGCAGTACCGTCCGACGACTGGCGCTAGCGTTGTCTATCAGGCTACGGGTTATGACCAGTCGCCGAACTTCCCCTATTGGTTCCAACTAGCCAGGGCCGGAAACACCTTCACGGGGTATGTCTCGCCCGACGGCGTGAACTGGACACAGATCGGAACGAGCACGACGATCACCATGGCGCAGAGCGTTTACATCGGCTTGGCGGTGAGCGGGGGAACCGACACGTTCGACAACGTGTCGATCAATTCGACCGCGAATCCAGCGCCGGTGATAACCGGTTTGTCGCCGACGACGGCATCCGTTGGGAGCCAAGTTTCGATCGGGGGCAACAACTTTGGTGCTACGCAAGGGGGAAGCGTCTTACTGCTGAATGGCACGCCGGTACCAGTCAGTACATGGAGTAACTTGGCAATCGTCTTCACGGTTCCGGCGGGAGCGACATCGGGTCCGCTGGTGGTTTCGGTAGCTCCAATCATGAACAACAGCAATCCGGTCAATCTCGAAGTTACAGCACAACCACTGCCAACGTCCTGGCTGAACCAGGATGTGGGCGCAGAGGGTGGGAGTACCACGTTCTCAGGGGGAACGTTCACAGTGACGGGAGCGGGCAACGGGCTTGGAGGCACGGCGGATGGGATGCAATTTGCTTATCAGACGCTGGTGGGAGATGGATCGATTATTGCGCGACTGACTGGCCTACAGAACACTTCCAACTCTGGCACCGACGCTGGGGTGATGATCCGGGAAACACTAAACCCCGGAGCGGCCGACGCCACCGTGTTCTATTCCGGAGGGTCAGGTTATCTGTATTTCCAAGACCGTGCAACGACGGGTGCAACTGCGAACACGGTGCAAGGCTCCTATATTGGCGCCGCATTTCCGGAGTGGCTGGAAGTGGTGCGCTCCGGGAATACTTTTACCGCTTTTACTTCACCCAACGGCGTGAGCTGGACGCAGATCGGAACGAGCACGACGGTCACCATGGCGCAGACTGTCTACATTGGTCTGGCGGTGAGTGGATTCGGAACTCTTGAACCCGCTACATTCGACAACGTGTCGATCAATTCGACCGCGAATCCAGCACCTGTGATTACTGGGTTGTCTGCGACCTCGGCATCCGTAGGAAGCCAGGTTGAGATCACAGGCAACAACTTCGGCGCCACACAAAACGGAAGTGTCTTACTGCTGAACGGTACTTCGATAACGATCAACTTATGGAGCAACACCTCGATCGTCTTCACGGTCCCGGTCGGGGCGACATCCGGTCCGCTGGTGGTGTCAGTCGCTCCGAGCATGAACGACAGCAATCCAGTAAATCTCGGTATCAGTGCAGATCCACTGCCGACGCCGTGGCTCAACCAGGATGTAGGTTCGGTAGGTACTCAGACAGGAAGTTCCACGTTCTCCAGTGGGGTCTTCACGGTCACGGGAGCAGGCGGAGGGCCCGGAGGCACGGCGGACGGGATGCAATTTGCCTATCAAACTCTCGTTGGAGATGGATCGATTGTCGCGCGGCTGACCAGTCTGCAGAACACTCCGAATTCCGGTACGGACGCAGGGGTGATGATTCGGGAAACGCTGAATCCCGGAGCGACTGATGCCACTGTGTTTTACTCCGGAGGGTCTGGTTACTTGTATTTCCAAGACCGTCCGACGACCGGTGCTACTGTGAGCACGGTGCAAGGATCATATGTTGGCACGGCGTTCCCAGAATGGCTGGAAGTAGTCCGAGCAGGGAATACTTTCACAGGTTTCAGCTCGCCCGACGGTGTGAATTGGACGCAGATCGGAACGAGCACGACGATCACGATGACGCAAACCGTTTATATCGGGCTCGCTGTAAGCGGTTTTGGGACGCTAGAACCTGCTACTTTCGACAGCGTTGCGGTCACTGATGGCACAACCCCGTTCGTTACGGGCGTTACACCCATCGTTGGAACCATCGGCACCTCCGTGACCGTTACTGGATCAAACTTTGGGACCATGCAAGGAACTAGCACCATTACATTCAACGGCGCGCTGGCCACCACGATTACCAGTTGGAGTAACTCGCAAATTGTCGCGACGGTGCCCAACGCCGTACCAAACGGAACGGGACCGGTCATAGTCACCGTGAACTCGATTGCAAGTCCAATCACCACGAGTGCGCTATTTACGGTAATCAATCCGATCATCGCCAGCCTGGAACCGCCAGCCGGTCCAGTCGGAGGGGTCTTAACCATCAATGGCTCCGGCTTTGGTGCGAGTCAAAATGGTGTGGTCTTAATCAACGGCGTCAATGCCGGGGTTACGTACAACTGCCCGGCAGGGGTATTGGAGCCGTGTTGGAGCGATACCCAGATCCAAGTAGGTATTCCGAATACCACCAGTGGTCTGGTCACAGTCAGCAACGACGGTATTGTCAGCAATTCGGTGCCGTTCACGGTGTCGCCTCCGCCCACGATCACCAGCCTGTCGCCCACGACCGGCGAGCCTGCGACAGTCATCACCATTGGCGGAAGCGGTTTCGGCGCGACACAATCCAACAGCACGGTAGCAGTTGGTGGCATTAACGCTCCCGTCAACAGTTGGAGCGACAGTCAGATCATTGCTGCCGTTCCCAATATTCCGATGAACGGCATAGTGACCGTTACCGTTGGCGGTACCACCGCGCCAGGCCCGCTATTCATCTACAACGCCATCAATCAATTGACCGCTTCGAACGGCGCCGTGACTACCTACAATTCAGGGGACTTTGGAAACGCATGGCTTCTCTATAGCTCAGCTGGACCGGGTTGCTCGACCTGTTCGGTGCGCGGTAATGTCCTGAACTCGTATGACAACAACGGCAATCTCCTATCTACAACCGACGCCAACGGCAATGTCGTTACTTACACCTACGATGGCAACAACAACATGTTGTCGAAGACCGCGCAACTCAACGGATCACCTGTAACCACCAGTTACACCTACAACAACCTCGCCGAAGTGCTTACCATGACCGATCCGTTGGGCAACACCACAACTAACACGTACGATGCCAACGGCAATCTGCTGACGGTCGCTTCGCCTAATCCTAACAGTCAAACTCCGCCCAGTGTCACGCAATTCACCTACAACACGCTTGGAGAATTGACTCAGATTCTCGATCCCTTGAATCATCCCACTACCATCACCTACTATCCGACCGGACTGATTCAGTCGATCACCGATGCCCAGAACCACACCACCAGCTACGCATATGACTCGCGCGGAAACCGCACCAGCGTGATTGACCCGATCAACGGCAGCGCGCACCCGACCTCATTTGCCTATGACGCCATGAGCCGGTTGACCGGCATTACCTATCCCGACGGCACTACCGCCGGCTTTGCATACGACAGCCGGGGACGACGCATTTCTGCCACCGATCAGAACGGAAAGACCACGACCTACGCTTACGACGGCGCCGATCGCCTGATTTCCGTCACCGACCCAGCCAGCAACCTCACTCAGTACGGTTACGACACCGAAGACAACCTGACCAGCATCACTGACGCCAACAATCACACGACATATTTCACGTACGACACGCTCGGACGTGTGACGCAGACGACCTTCCCCTCGACGCTCACTGAAACCTACACCTACGATCAGCTCTATAACCTGACCTCGAAGACCGATCGCAAGGGCCAGACGATTCAGTACGTCTACGACTCGCTCTACCGGATGACCAGCAAGACCTATCCGGATGAAACCAGCGCGAGCTATGTGTACGATCTAGTGGGCAAAATCCAGCAGGTAACGGACCCCACGGGCACGTACGCCTTCGCCTACGACAACATGGGACGCCTGATCGGGACCAGCACGCAATATACGTTCCTGCCGGGGTACAACTTCCAGAACAGCTATACATACGACGCGGCGTCGAATCGCACGTCACTAACCGCGCCCGACGGAAGCACGAACTCCTATAACTACGACACGCTGAACCGGCTCTCGACGCTGACGAACTCGCTGACCGGCCAGTTCGGTTTCGGCTACGACGCGCTGAGCCGGAGAACGCAGCTGATGCGGCCGAACGGCGTCAACACGAACTACAGCTACGATTCCGTGTCGCATTTGCTGAGCGTGCTGCATCAGGCTGGTTCGACGACGCTGGACGGGGCCAGCTATACATACGACTACGCCGGCAACCGCACCAGCAAGACCAACGATCTCAACGGAACCACATGGAATTACGGTTACGATCCGATCTACGAACTGCTGCAAGTAACCCACGGCGGGAGTACCAAGGAGAGCTATTCTTACGACGCAGTCGGAAATAGACTGTCGTCATCCGGAGTGCCGACCTACAGCTACAACTCCTCGAACGAGTTGACGTCGAATTCGAGCGGCAGTTATACGTACGACGCAAACGGCAACACTCTCTCCGATCCCTCCGGCAAATCCTACACCTGGGACTTCGAGAATCGGCTGACCTCGGTGGTCGTACCGGGCACCGGGACCGTCGCCTTCAAGTACGACCCCTTCGGACGACGTATCCAAAAGAGCGGCCCCCTTGGTACGACGAACTACCTCTATGATGGGGAGGACCCTGATGCAAATGTTATTGAGGAAGTGGACAACGCCGGGAACGTTCTAGCGCGCTATACGCAAAGTCCAGGCATCGATCGGCCCCTGGCCGAGTTCACCACAGGCACGACGAGTTACTATGAGCAGGACGGTTTAGGCTCGGTCACGTCACTCAGCAACGGCGCTGGTGTGCTCGCGAAAACATACACTTTCGACTCTTATGGGAAGCTGACCGCGTCCACCGGCACGCTCACCAACCCGTTTCAGTTCACCGGTAGGGAGATTGATCCCGAGACCCAACTCTATTTTTATCGCTCGCGGTACTACGACAATTCGGCAGGCCGGTTCATCACTGAGGACCCGACTGGGTTCGATGCGGGTGACGATTTTTACACATACGTAAAGAACAATCCGGCGATCTGGACAGATCCCTTGGGCCTCGTCCGTTGCAAATACAATATTACAGCCCACCACCTCGGCTGCACGTCTGATGACGGGAACCAAAGCTTCGACACATCCCGAGCCCGGTCGGGTAGGGGGTTGTGCATGAATAACCTAGACTGCATTAAAACAAAGGACCAAGGGCCAATCCCTCCCGGCAATTACGGTATGGGACCAATGGGTGGCACTCCTAACCCGCACAAGGTACCTCGGGTCTGGCTGAGCCCGCTGAATGGGACCATAACCTTCGGTCGGAGTGCCTTCGAGGTTCACCAGGGCAACGACAACAGTTCGGCAGGCTGTATTGTGCTAGATCCAGACGAGTTCAGCAGATTCCGTGGTTTCTATGCCACCGATAATTCAGGACGGTTAGGAGTTCAATGACATCACTTATTCTCGCGATCAGCTTGATGTTACAGACGACCACCGCAACGGCAGCGATTGTTCCGCCGCTGGACGTTCAGGAGAAAGTGACGCCTATTCTTGATCTTTGTGCGGTGGCAACGACGTCTCAAGGGGAGCGACAGAACGTAGCATCTTGGCAGGCCGCGAAGCTGATAGCTAAACTTGCTGATATCAAGACAAACTCCTCCGACGAAGCTCTGGTTGTTCTGATGAGCTTTTATATAGGGGAAGCTACAGGAGAGGATTTGCTCCATCAGGTCACAGTTCGTGGAAAGCGAATGCTTCCCCTGCTTCTGAAGTACCATAATTCGAGCATCATCTTTTCTCAGAAGAACTATCCGTCATCCCTCCTTCTCGCTGCTGATGTTAAGAAACAAAATTTCGATGAAGTAATCAAGAGTGTGAGAGCCGGAAAGGTCATCGGCGAGAACTGAGGCCAGTGCGGTCCGGATCCGACACCAACTATACCAGCGCCCCGGGACCGGCATATGCTAAATGGTGCATTCCCGTCATTATCCTTGGGAATTCCACGGAACTGAACCCCGGCGAACAGCCGGGTGCGCCACTTCTCATGTCTTTTGAGAAGTGGCCCTCCCTAGCTATGTACGGTTTTGCCTATGACAACATGGGACGCCTGATCGGAACGAGCACGCAGTACACGTTCCTGCCGGGGTACAACTTCCAGAACAGCTACAGCTACGACATGCTGAACCGCTTGACGACGCTGACCAACTTCGCTGACCGGACACTTCGGCTCGGCCGCGATGTGGATGGAACCACGGCCCGCAGCGGCTCCCAGGTAATGAGCTTTGGAACGGTGTAATGTAGACGAATTTGAGGCTGTAAGAGCATCTAAGACCATCAGGGTTCTACAGACTTCACTCGGCAGCCCGCAACAGCTTCAGCATCAATTAGTTGGGGACTGTAAAATTCAGCAGGTTTCGACAAGGGCCGGAATGCTTCGGGGCCAAGGGGTCGGAGGTTCAAATCTCTCCCCTAGCGATCTCGAATTCGCCAACAGTGTCCAGGAGGGAATCAGTCCCCAGCGAACCAGGCCAAAAGTGCGCTTCGGTTCCTTCCTGTTCTGGCGGACGATCGAAACTTTCTGCGCAGGCGCGATGTTCCATCGCGGCTGCCAGGACACTTCCTCCTCGATACCGAAATGGTCGCGCAGGTAGCGTTCTTTCGCACTAAGCCGATAGCGTACGTACATAACCAGCCACCACCTATCAACCATTCCTACCGCAGGATGAGCGTTTTAGTCGCGACCTGGGCAGAGTTTTGCACCTTGAAGTGGTTGTATGAAGATTTCCAGAAGAGTTTGGCTGCCCCCCTGAAATGTCAGCTTTTCCTTGCTATTCTCATACTCCTGCATGCCAAGCGAGCAACGTAGGTTTATCGTTCCATCGTCTGTCCCGGCCTGGTCTTCGCGAATTGGAAATACGCAAGAAGTCCACAAAACAGTCCGATCCCCATCCAAGCCCAGTAAACCGCTTCGCCCGATGACTCCCGCAGATGCCACGCCCCGTACGGCCCGCTCAGCATATCCATCTCCACCAGCTTGTTGTTGTACGCAACGTACCGCACCCGTGCCCGTTCTCCCTGTACAAAACCCGGCCCTCTGTGGTTGCACAAGATCATAACGGCATGGCCAGTCGCGTCCGTAATCATGAACCGGGTCAAACTGTTTTTAAACTCCTCCCGGACGTTCCATAAATTTCCTTCGATTACGAGGCGTGGCGAGGTGTGGATGAGCTGAAAGTTCATCAACCCGAACGCAACCAGAGCAACACTGATCAGGCTTAGTCCCCAGCCTCGCCAAGCTGCCTGCTGTCTTGGCGTAAGGATGGTTCTTGACCCGCAGAGAATCACCACAATGGCACAAAACAACAATGCAAAAAAGCTGATGCCGACGATATCTTGTGCTCGCATAGCTCACCTCTCGATGCGACGTTACCTGCCCGACGGGATGGTTCAGACAGGTGCTTTTTTGCCGACAACCCGTGGAACCAACCTTAGCAGTCGATAGCCTTTCGCGAATGATACGGCTTCCGCCTTCATCGCGTCCTAGTCGCTTTTTCAATCTCAGCACTTTTTCAAGAGGAATGCCATGAGACTACGTGCGAACGAATTGTGCCCCGTCCACAGATCTCTGACTTGCTGCGGCCGCGCGTTCCTTCCCAAGTCCAAACTGGTTCGGCTTGGAGTTCAGAGGATTGAAGATCCACACCACCCGCGTGGATATCGGGAACTTCGATCGCCGGGGGGAGATGCGGAAACTGCTGAACGTGAAGATCCGACAACAGGCAGGCATATGCGCCATCTGCCACGAAGAGTTCACCGACTATAACGACATCGTTCCGGACCACAGGGATCCCAAAGGGATGGGCGGAGCGTGGAGAGACGACCATCCGGACAATATCCAGGCAACACACTGGTGGTGTAACGGAGAGAAAGGATCAACCAGAATCGATGACTGACGGCCGATCAGTTGTTCAGTTAACTTCCGGATTGCCCGTGATACGTACCTTATCGAGATGGCATCGAGGCTTTTACGCCAAGCACCTGTAAGAGCTTAGGTTCAATCTGGCAGAAGCATTTTGCGACGCAGGGCCTGGTAGCGAGGATGAGACCGAAGACGGCCTAGTTTGGGCTCGGTGGAAAGATACAGCGCGATAGCATCGCGGTCCTTGATGGCTTTCTCATACCAGTCCAGCGCCTGTTCCACCTGTCCCAGGCCCAGGGACATGATTCCGAATACGCCGGGAGCCACGTAACCCGATTGCGCGCGCTGTTCTATTTCCTTCAAGACAGCTGTCGCCTCTTCGCTCCGGCCTGCCCGTGAATAAAGATTGCGCAGCGAAGCCAAGACCCACGGGTTTCGCTCCGAAAACCCAGCTGCACGCTCTACGGCATCGACCGCCTTCTCGACCTTGCCTTTGAGAAAATAAGCCAGCCCGAGCATCCAGTGCGAAAAATAGTACGTCGCGTCCAACTCGAGCGCCTTCGTCGCCAGGGTGATCGCCGTATCCGGATCATCCCGGCGATAGGCATTTTCCGCCAAGCCGATCACCGCCAGATGATAGAGCGGGTCGAGCTCCGCCGCCCGGTTGAACTCGACTTCCGCTTCCTTCAAACGTCCCAGGGGCTGGAGGAAGTGCATTGCGTAACAGAAATGGACTTCGGCGACGGCCGGGCCCAGTTCCAAAGCCCGCTTCATCTCACGCTCGGCTGCTGTCCAATCGTAGTCGTAGTATCCCAGCACGCTGCCCAGGTATGCATGCGCCTCCGGGAGACTCCCATCCAGCTCCAGAGCTGTCTCCAGAGCCCGTTTCGCGTCCGGCAAAATATCGCAAGGAGCAGCTCGCCCCCACACGGCTTCGATGACCAGTAAGTATCCCACCCCGGCGTATGCGAGCGCGTACTTGGAGTCGCGTGCGAGCGCCTGCTCGAAGTATTCCCGGGCCACCCGAACGCTCTCAGGATTGAGCCGGGCCGATAGATGCCGTCCCCGCAGGTAGAGATTGTAGGCCTCCAGATCCGCAGTGGGTCGGTTCAGCAGTGGCTGGCCGCTCAGCTTGAGTTTCAGGGTTTCGACGATGGCCTGCGAGATTTCATCCTGAATTGCGAACACGTCGGTCATCTCGCGGTCGTAGCGCTCCGACCAGAGGTGGTATCCGTCCGACGCCTTGATCAACTGGGCGGTCACGCGGAGGCGATTCCCGAATTTGCGCACGCCACCTTCCAAGATATATTCCACGTTCAGCCTCTGCGCGATGCTGCGGATGTCCTGTCCCTTTCCAACGAAGGCCAGCGTCGAGGTGCGCGCCGTCACTAGCAGCCCCGGTAGCCTTCGTCTCTGGCAAATTGCTGGCCATCCGCATATATCCAGTCGACGAAATCCGCCAACGCAATGGAACGAGCATTGTCGGTCGATTTGGTTCGCAAATAAATCCAGGTAAAACTGGTAATGGGGTAAGAATCAGCTCCTGGCCTGCCGACCAACGACGCGAAGAAGTTGTTCCAACGTGGTGACTCCGCGACTTCACAGGCTGCTGTAATGCTGTACTGCGAAGCTTTGAGAAACTTGCCAGCGGAGTTCAGCACCGCAGCTTGAGGAATGTTGTCCTCTAATGCATATTGCAGTTCCACGTATCCGATGGAACCAGGGTAGGTTTTCACTTTGTCCACCATATCCGAGCTACTCCCCGCCGATATTCCCACCGGCCATTTGGGCGAACGCGTAACTCCGATCTGCACGCGAAAACTGGCGTTCGCGTTGGCGAGAAAATCCGTGAATACATAGTTCGACCCTTTGCCTGCGGGACGGTTCACCACATGGATCGACATACTCGGCAGAGTAAGGTCGGGATTGAGCTGCGTAATCTGTGGTGCGTTCCAGGTCTTCACGTGGCCCAGGAATATCCCGGCCAACGCTTCGCCCGAAAGCCGTAGCTCTTGATGGAGTGACGGGAGGTTGTAGATAACAACAATGCCGATCAGTGCGACCGGCAACTCGACTAATTTCAAATCAGCCCGTTCTTTGCCACTTAACAGGATCTCTCCGGCGGCAAAATCACTGCCACCGTGCGCGGTGGTCGCGATCCCTTCGGTCGTGCCGAAAGCGACGTATCTCATCTGGATGTTCGGGCTGCGTTTCTGAAACTCCTGCGTCCACCGGCTGTAAAGACGAGTTGGAATACTCGATCCGGAGCCCACTAAAACGACGGGTGACTGGGCTTGGGCGGGAGCATCGCAGAGTGAGATAAAAGGTGCGAGAGAAAGAAGTGACAATAATGAGCAGAGTGCAACACCGGTGGTCGATATGCCACCACCAACCAGCATGGAATGGCCTGCGATTCGCATCCGTCTTGTTTATCGGCAAAGAGATGACGAGACGTTAGGCATGGCCGCGATGCACGCCTCTTAACCACCATAGGTGGACGTCGCCGGACCTGGGGTTGATCGGTGCGTTCTTCCTGATAGTCGATATCACCAACACCCGTTCTCCCGCGCGGATGGCTTGCCAGTCGCTTTCTTTTGACTCAAGCTTTCGGCCACGTTTGCCGAGAATGTGAACAATACCCTGGGCCATCTTTCGGAGATGAGGCGCTCCGGGAAATTGGCCTTGACGCGATGCCACGCTGGGACGGGACTCGCTGGTGACAGCAACTTGGAAGAAACGAGCGGAGAATGATGTAGATGTCACTCAGTAAGTGGAAGCGCGCGAAGATCTCTTCTTGAACAAATTCTCTTCTTGGGAACGCCAATATGGAAACGACTGAATGGCTGGGTATCCGAAGGTATGACCCATAAGTATCAACCAGAACCCGTAACTGGTTGTTGAAGGATAAGGGCGCGACTCAGATTCGTGTATCAATGAGGTTCGCCTAAGTGGTTGAGTCAACTGCTGGCCCCCCTCAACCTGCGACGCAGTGTTCACATTCACTCCGCGAATGACATGACCCTACGTGTTATCAAAATCAGGAACTGTTCTTTGGCTGGCATTTTACCTGCTCACTGGGTATTGACTGCGTCGCTATGAGGCCTTTTGAATGTCAACAAAGTTATTGCTTCCATTTCTTATTTTGGTTTTCTCAGCGGCCACCAACGCGCAACAACAAGACTCGATACCATACACGGTTAAGGTGAACTACACCACTCGCGAAGTAGCTCAGCAGACCATCACGAGCGAGATAACCAGCTTTTATCGGACCAATTACCCTGAAATCGATCGAACGCGGAGCGCCGCAGTGCAGCAAGCCAGCCAGGAAGTGGCGAATATCTACCTGCGCAACATCTTCCCAGATATGCGTGTGACCTGGGGCACACACCCAAACAACGTTGGCCACAACGATTCGCCAGGCTGCTTCCGTTGCCATGATGGCAGTCATACCAGTGCTGACGGCCAGACCATTACAAATGACTGTTCCACGTGCCATCAAATTATCGCGTCGGGAGAAACCAATCCTAAGATTCTGACAGATATAGGAATGAAGTAGCTGCGCCAGTCTCGAGTCTGCCAAGAACCGCCAGCGCAATCATGCCTTGGCTTGCAAAGGAAAAGCGGAAGCTATCGGGAATCGCGGGAAGCGCCATTGCACTCGCCGTCCCTTTTATAGCGTCGAATCGTGTCTGGACTCAGCCCCGTCGCCTTTGCCATGGCCCCTGAACGAAGAGTTTTGGGGATGCTGCTTTGCACCATAAGAAGTATCAACCCCGGAATGCATTCCAGCGTCAAGATGTTTGTTCGTCCTCGGTTTGTTTGTCTCCACGCACCTCGGAACACTGGCCGGTGGCCCTTCCATCCAAGAATCTTGGGCGATTCCTCGATGGCTAAATTGAATGCTTCCGGGCCGCGCTCAATTCCATAGCGCGGCCCTATCCCTGTTAGAAGTTCCGAGCGTATCGTCAAGTCTGTACTGATCTGAATTCGCTCTGCTACAATTCATTCACGGTGCATGGACAGATGCGCTGGGTTGTAGGGTCGTGCAGCAGGATTTGGGCGTCCGGCCTCTGGTCGTTCATTGCCGTGTGGCTGTAACTGTGGCTGTACGTTGCCAAATATGGCGAACTTTTCAAGCACTTGGGGCGAATTCTCTGTGCGCGCAAGACTTTTGTAAGTTACTGGTATATTGTGAGTTGCGACCGTCTGGAAGGATGAGCCTTACGTGACTCTTAATCAGTAGGTTGAAGGTTCGATTCCTTCCGCGCTCACCATCTTTCCCTTCTACCGTGTGCCGTTTACGGCCTTCGGCGCTGGATGCGCCGGGAGTGCCGAACATTTCTACGTAACCCCCCGTCGGCGACCCCTCCTCTTTACTATCGAAGGCTAGCGGTGGTGCATCTCAAAACCGGCGACGCGATAAGGGTCAATGAGCGTGATCGCGATGTTAAGGCAACGATCTTTTCGCGCAGTCAGGGATTTGCGGCAATGAGTGCTAGCCTGACAATCCAACGCTGACAAAATTCCTGTCTTTGAGAACCGCTCACAAAGCAGCGGGAAGGTTGATTGCCTAGTCGAGATCAGCGGCTAGTTTCGCGCAAGGCCAAGGTTGATGCTTGAACTGCCACGGCGATAACGATCCCGGACAGCACTAATCCCAAGAAGGCAATCAAAATTGCGAGGGCCCTCGATCGTTGTTTGATCGGCCGAAGATCGCCATATCCAACCGTAGTGGCGGTAATGAATGACCAATAGAAGCTGTCAAACCACGACCACCCTTCCTTCTTTCCCACAGCCCGCCCTAGCAGAGTTATTGCTGCCGCTAGACTCAATAGGAGAGGAGACGTCAATGAATTGATCTGGGGTGTCGGTTAAGGTCTGCGTAGTCTGGCTCAGCGGCGTGAGCAAGGAGCAGGTTGTAGTATCCGTGCACGTCCAGTCGGTTTCGCTTGAATTGAACTGCTGCGGGATTCGGTAGGCCCAAAAGCGAAATGTATCGACGAATCGGAAGTGTTCTGAGATGTGCAAGGTGGCGGTGAAATCGGCCACATTCGAGATGCGAGTCGCCTGACCGGGGCCCGTGACGGTTGATTGCCGGATGCTCGAACGCTGAATAAGTCCGTTAAACAATTCATCAAGAGGAGCGTTCATGTCGGCCGAACTGTATGCATACGAGGCGGTCAATTCGAGTCGTTGGAAGTAAGAACTGTGCAGACTTACGCGTTCGGTCGGCGTAGAAGTGCGAATACGATCGGAGCGGCTGTAATCGAAGTATGCATTGCAGACGGTATTGGTCGCCAGCACAGATACCGATCTCGGACAGGGAGTGTCGTGGTGCTGCCCGATCAAACTACGGGGCCCATCCTCCATCTGCTGCTGCAAATGGGCAAAGAAGGCGTCGTCTATTTAATCAACCGCGATAACATGGGACACTTTCAGTCGAATGATTGCCAGGGATCGAACGATCAAATTGTGCAGACTTTCGTCGGATCCCCGTCGGGGTTCTATGGCACGCCCGCATTCTGGCAGAACACACTGTACTTTGCAGGGAGCTTGGACGACACGGGAACGGGAGATTACTTGAAGCTGTTTTCTTTTAACCCTTCAACGGGGCAATTTAATACCGCTCCCGCTTCACAGTCGGCTCATTATTTTAATCTCCCCGGAGCGTCGCCTTCGATTTCTTCGCAGGGCGCTTCGAACGGAATTGTCTGGGCGATCGATGCCAGTGCATATGGCTACGCTAATCCCAATGCCGACGGTGGCAACACTAATTGCTCTCAAACGCCTCTGCCTTCGGGTTGTGCGGGGCCGGCTGTGTTGTATGCCTACGATGCAGGCAATCTGATGGTCGAATATTGGGACAGCACGATTGCACCCAACGGTCGCGACCAGGCGGGTAACGCCGTGAAGTTCGTTCCACCTACTATCGCTAACGGCAAGGTGTACGTGAGCACGCGCACAGAAGTGGATGTTTACGGTCTGTTCCCCTAGCGGAGTGCTATCGACGAAAACTCCAGCTTTTCACCCGGGAACATCAGAAAGGAAAAACATGAAGGCCATCATCGCGTTGCGGATTCTCGCTCTCATCCTAGTTCTGATGATGTGTGGAATGGCATTCGGTCAGACAAATGCCGCGCAGAACGAAACCGCCGAGAAGCCTGACCTGACGAAACAGCCGACCCTTTACGTGGTCGGTTACGCCCATCTCGATACGGAATGGCGATGGGAATATCCCCAGGTTATCGACGAATATCTACGCAAAACAATGGAGGATAACTTCAAGCTGTTCGATAAATATCCACACTATATTTTCAATTTCAGCGGAGCCAATCGCTATCGCTTGATGAAGGAGTATTATCCCGCCGATTTCGCCCGGTTGAAGAAATACGTCGACCAAGGCCGATGGTTTCCTGCTGGTTCATCCATGGAAGAGGGCGACGTCAACGCGCCGAGCGCTGAGGCGATTATCCGTCAGATTTTGTATGGCAATAATTGGTTCCGCAAAGAATTCGGCAAGGCCAGTGCGGAATACATGCTGCCCGACTGCTTCGGATTCCCAGCATCTCTGCCCACGATTCTGGCGCACTCTGGCGTAAAAGGTTTTTCGACGCAGAAGCTGGTATGGGGATCTTCAGCCAATGCAGGAGGTCCGGACTCGCTGGAGAAAACACCGGAAGGCACGCCCTTCAATGTCGGCGTCTGGGTGGGGCCTGATGGCGAGACCGTGCTCGCCGGGCTCAATCCCGGCAGTTACAGCGGCGGCATCGACACCGATCTCAGTAAGCCGCTGCCTCCATTGCCGGCGAGCGGGGCTTTGGAAGATCTTCAGAAGAAGCTTCAGGAATTGCAGCAAAAATTACAAAAAGCTCAACAGAACAAGCAGCCGCTTGATCAAAAAGAAGTTCGTGAGTACTTCGATTTGCGCGGCGAGCAGCGTGGATTTGCCAGATATCAGCGCGATCAGGCGCATGATCGGTATCAGGGTGATTGGGCGGCGCGGGTCGAGCAGAATGGCAAAGTCAGCGGCGTATTCACCGACTATCACTATTACGGAACTGGAGACATCGGCGGTAGTCCAGATGAAGATTCGGTGAAGTTGTTGGAGGCGATCGTCACCAAAGGCACAGTGGGTCTGCCGCCTCAAGGCGAAATTATCTTGGATGGTGAATCGCATCCGCAATGGCCATTGGTGCAGGTCGGCGAAGGACCGGTGCATGTGATCTCCGCCACTGCCGATCAGATGTTCCTGAATATCTCGCCCGTCGAGGCTGCGGGGCTTCCGCGCTACACCGGAGAAATGGAGTTGACGAATCACTCCGCCGGTTCGCTGACTTCGCAGGGTTACCAGAAGCGCTGGCTGCGCAAAGAAGAATTGCTGGCCGATGCGGCGGAGAAGGCTTCGATCGCCGCTGAATGGCTGGGCGCGAGGCCATATCCATTACAGCGTTTGAACGATGCCTGGACGTTGCAAATGGGCGGACACTTTCACGATATCGCCGCCGGAACCGCCACTCCCAAAGCCTATGAGTTCGCCTGGAACGACGATGTGATAGCTCTGAATCAGTTCGCGGCCGTGCTGACCAATGCGACCGAGGGCGTAGCGGCCGCGCTGAATACCGAAACGAAAGGTGTGCCGATCGTTGTTTTCAATAGCCTAAACATCGCACGGGAAGATGTAGTGGAAGCCAGCGTGAACTTTCCCAACGGAATGCCCAAAGCGATTCGCGTGACGGGTCCGGATGGCAAAGTAGTTCCAGGACAAATTTCGAATGGCAAGATACTCTTCGTCGCGAAAGTTCGGTCAGCGGGTTATGCCGTTTATGATGTGCAGCCTGGTGGCAGTGAAGACAGTGCCGTCGTTGCATCGACGCTTCGCGTATCAGAGAATTCCCTCGAAAATGAATACTACCGTGTGAGCCTGAACGCAGACGGCGATGTTGCCAGCATCTTCGACAAGGCGATTGGCAGGGAACTGCTAGCTGCTCCGGCGCGTCTCGCGATCTCCTACGACAATCCCGAGCACTGGCCGGCATGGAATATGGATTGGGATCAGGAGCAAGCCGCGCCGAAAGCATACGTCGGTGGTCCGGCGAAGATTCGCATAGTGGAAAACGGTCCCGCACGCGTGGCTGTGGAAGTCGCGCGCGAGACGTCCGGTTCGTGGTTTGTCCAGACCATTCGCCTTTCGGCGGGAGACGCAGGGAAGCGCGTGGAATTCGGAAACGCGATTGACTGGACCACCAAAGAGTCCAACCTGAAAGCAACTTTCCTTCTGGCAGCCTCGAACGAGATGGCCACCTATAACTGGGATATTGGCACGATCGAACGGCCCAGCGCTCAGCCGAAGAAATTCGAGGTGCCTTCGCATCAGTGGATCGATTTGACCGACATGAGCGGTGAGTTCGGTGCGACCATTCTGACCGACTGCAAGAACGGATCCGATAAGCCAAACGATCACACCATCCGCCTGACACTAATTCGCACTCCCGGAACTAGAGGTGGTTACCGCGATCAGGCCACGCAGGATATCGGACATCATGAGTTCATCTACGGCATCACTGGACACGCCGGCGATTGGCGCCATGCCGAGACCGACTGGCAAGGGCAACGGCTCAACGCTCCGCTGATTGCTTTTGAAACTTCAAAGCACCCGGGCGCACTGGGCTCTGAATTTTCTTTAATGAGCGTCAGCAATCCTCGTATTCGCGTTCTAGCGCTTAAGAAAGCTGAACAAAGTGACGAAGTCATTGTTCGTCTGGTTGAACTAGATGGCAGACCACAGGCCAACGTCCGCGTATCGTTTGCTGCGCCGATTACCGCAGCGCGTGAAGTCAATGGGCAGGAGCAGCCAGTAGGAAACGCGACCGTCGACAACGGTGCGCTGGTGACTTCCTTCTCCGCATATCAGCCGCGGACTTTCGCCATCAAACTGGCCGCATCGACGACCAGAGTTGCAGGCGTGCGCTCCGCTCCAGTGGCTCTGCACTATGATCTCGCTACCGCCACCAATGACGGAGCGCCGTCAACTGTTGGATTTGATGGCAAGGGCAATGGGCTGCCGGCCGAGATGCTGCCCGAGCAGATTACCTTCGATGATTTGCAATTCCAGTTAGCTTCTGTAAAAACCGGGGAGCCCAATGCGGTAGTCGCTAAAGGCCAGACTATTCGTCTGCCTGAAGGCGCGTACAGTCGCGCCTACGTGCTGGCAGCATCAATCGACGGTGATCAGAGTGTAACTTTTGAAGCGGGTGGCGCCAAGACGAATGTCAATATCCAGGACTGGGGTGGATTCATCGGACAATGGGATGACCGCCAATGGAGTTCGAAGGACACGTCGAACGATAACTATGGAGAGGTGCTTGGTATCAAGCCCGGTTACATCAAGCGCTCGGATCTGGCGTGGTACAGCACGCATCATCACAACGCCGCCGGCCAAAACGTACCTTATCGCTACTCATACCTGTTCGCATATCCCATCGATCTGCCCGGCGGAACGAAAACTATAAAATTGCCTGACAATAACAAGGTACGCATCCTGGCCATCTCGGTCGCCGACGAGAATCCTGTGGTGAAGCCGGCACAGCCACTCTACGACGTATTGCCAGCGCAGCCAACGGGTGCGAGCGACTTTGTGCTCTTGCCCGCCACCTCCAGTCTCTCATTTACGCAGGAAAAAAGCGGCTCAACAAATATCAGCGTGTTTCCAAGGAGTGGTTTCAACCAAAAAGTTAGCCTGACGGCCTCGGGATTGCCCGCAGGAGTGACGGCAACATTCAATCCCTCGAGCACCGCTGACACCAGTACCATGACCCTGACCGCGAACAGTGCGGTGAAACCGGCGACTTCAACGGTGACAATCACCGGCGTTTCCGGAGCGTTATCGCACACCGCCACGATCAGCGTTACCGTGCGTGGCATCAAGACCGGATCGATTCCCGTAGATATCTCGCCGGCCTTTAACGTAACCGGCTTCCATACCGACGGCTCAACTTTCGGATCCAGCGATAGTTTAGATGGCGAAGGCTTCGCTTTCTCCGGAAATCTTCTGGGCAAGACGCAAACGTGGGACGGTGACTTGTTTAAACTCGGGCCAGTCAACGCGCCGGACGTGGCCACAAGCTTAACCATTCCACTTCCTGCTGGAAAATTCGCCAGCCTCGACCTGCTCGCAACAGGCGTGGAAGGCAGCCAGGATTCGCAGGCATTCACCTTCACCTATGCCGACGGCACCACGTCGTCATTCACCCAGAGCTTCAGCGATTGGTATGTACCCAGCGACTTCAGCGGCGAGTCTGTCGCGGTGACCATGCCCTATCGACTCATAGCCAACGGCACCAAAGATGATCGACCTTCATCTCTACGGATATTCATTCGCTCTCGATAGCAGCAAAGTGGTTAAGAGCATTACATTGCCGGACAATCGTTTCGTGGCGGTCTTCGCCGTGAGCCTTGTCCCCATTTCGTCGCCAGCGCAATAATCAATTCTGGTGTTGATGTTGATCATCAGAAGTCCGCAATCGTTTTTGCGCTGGACACTCGTCCTGGTAGTAGCCCAACAATCGAACGGGTATCCTGACGCGCTTGACGTTAGTCGCTATTTTGTTATAGTTACTCTCACATTTTGCGGACGTTGCCGCGAGGTCTTCCTGGCAATTGACGCGGGAGGAAGATACATGCCTGGAGCGCTCGCCACACGGGGTGCGGCAGCAGAGATTGGGACACCCGAGATCGGGCTACGGGAGCGGAAAAAGGCGCGCTTGCGGCAACAGATTATCGACACATCGATTAAGCTGTTTCGGAAGCACGGATACGAAAACACTCGGATCGACGACATCGTCCAATCACTCGAAATCAGCCAACCTACGTTTTTCCGATATTTCCCCAGCAAAGATGCGGTCCTTCGCGAGGTGGGAGAACGCGGGTACGCCTGCATCTGTGAAAGGTTGCGTTCGGAGCTTTCAAGCGAGGCGAAGACCGACGAGCGCTTGCGCCGTTTGTACGTAACGATGGCGCGCGAAGTGGAGGGGGACCGCCAATTGTGGCAAGCCGTGGTGTTGTCGGGAGCCATGGATCCGGTGCGGTCCGCCGAACTTCGAGCGCACGAGGAGGTCGCTGTCCGACTGCTGCGCGAAATCCTCACCCAGGGGCAGAAGCGTGGCGAAGTGACGCGTGCGTTTCCGGTCGTGCACCTCGCGGAGTTCATGGAAGGTCTTTACAACACAGTAGTCCGGCAGTGGGCAGTCGATTTGACTGGGCCCCACAAACTGACGGATAGAGTGCGAAGTGCGGTGGAGTTTTTCATACGCGGAGTCTCTCCATAAAGTCTTAGCAGTCACGTCCACACGCCTTGCTTCCCAAATCGTAGCGTCGGAAAGCTGGAAAGAAGAACACGATGAAGGCCGCCGTTCTCCACGAATTCAAAGCGCCCCTGTCGCTCGAAGATGTCCCCCTTCCGCAGGTTGGCGCGGATGAAGTTTTGATCGAGGTTGAAACGTGTGGCGTATGTCATTCGGATTTGCATGTTGCCGACGGTGACTGGGTACAACTCGCCGGCATCGTGAAGAAGCCGCTGATCCTGGGGCATGAAATTGTAGGTCGTGTGGTGGAGCGGGGAGCGGACGTTCAGAGCGTGCGAGTGGGAGAGCGGGTCGGTGTGCCATGGGTGCAGTGGACATGTGGGCAATGTGAGTTCTGCCGGGAAGGCAATGAGAACCTGTGTGTTAAGCAGCGTATCACCGGCGTTATGGTGGACGGCGGATATGCGGAATTCGCGAAAGCTCCGGCCAGCCACGTGATTAAGATTCCCGAAACGCTCGCCTCGGAGCAAGCAGCACCGCTGCTCTGTGCGGGAGTCACGGTTCATCGCGCGCTGAAGCAAGCGAAGATTAGCGCCGGACAACGTTTAGCAGTTTTTGGGATAGGTGGACTCGGCCATATTGCCGTCCAGATTGGCTGTGCGGCGGGAGCGGAGGTGACCGCGATCGATGTTTCGGAAGAAAAACTGGCGCTGGCAAAGTCGCTGGGCGCCGCGCGAACGCTGAACGCAGTGACCGCAAAAGTAGTCAAAGAAATGCGTAATATCGGCGGGGCGCATGTCGCGCTGGTGACCTCGGCCGCAAAGTCCGCCTACGACATGGCGTTCTATTGTGTGCGACCGACGGGCACGCTGCTCGTGGTTGGCCTGCCCGCAACTGATCTCTCATTTCCACCGATCGTGATGGCGGGCACCGAGATTGAGATCAAGGCTTCAGCTGTGGGAACACGTGAGGATCTGCGCGAGGTTCTGGCGATGGGGGCAGCCGGAACGGTCCATTGCCAGGTGGCGGCGCGCCCCCTCGCGGAGGTGCGGGAGGTTCTGGGAGAGTTGAGCCGCGGTGAAGTTTCGGGCCGGGTGGTGCTCCGCATGGGGTAGCTGCCGTGCCGCCATATTGACGTTAGCAACTATAATATGATATTAACTATCACTTTCGCGTGACGCCGCCGCCGGAAAGGCCGCTCTCGATTGAATGTCAAGAAGCTTTTCGATTTAAACGGCCGCGTGGCTATTGTTTCAGGTGGCTCGATGGGCCTGGGTCTGCAGATGGCCGAGGGCTTGGCGGAGATGGGAGCGAATCTGGTGCTCTGCGCCCGAAAAAAGGAGCGTTGTGAGGAAGCGGCCGACACGCTCCGCAGTTATGGCATTCAGGCATTAGGCTTGGCATGCGATGTCAAAGACAACACGGCGGTTCAGCAAGTAGCGGAAGAGACGCTAGCGAAATTTGGGCGGATCGACATTCTGATCAATAACGCCGGTGTGTCGTGGGGAGCTCCTGTAGAAGAAATGACCCTCGAGCAGTGGGACAAAGTTCTCTCCACCAACCTGACGGGCACGTTTCTTTTCTGTCAGGCGGTAGGCAAAGCCATGGCTGCACAAGCGTCGGGCAAGATTATCAACATTGCGTCAGTTGCCGGATTGGGCGGTGCGTCTTCTGACTTGCAGGCCATCGGCTACCACGCCAGCAAAGGTGGGGTTATCGCATTCACCAAGGATCTAGCCTGCAAGTGGGCGACTCACAACATTCAAGTGAATGCCATCGCTCCCGGATGGTTTCCGACCCACATGTCGGAATGGATCATCGAACACCGTAAAGATTCCCTTCTGGCGAAGATTCCGCTTGCCCGTTTTGGCGGCGATGACGACCTGAAAGGCGCAGCCGTGTTTCTGGCGTCGGACGCGTCGGCATATGTGACCGGTCACGTTCTGGTTGTCGATGGAGGCCAGACGGCCTGGTAGGACGCTGTAGATAAAAATGCAGTAACTCAAAAACGCTCCGAGACGAACGTTTATGAATATTCCCCTGACTCCGGTTCGATTCCTTCGCTACGCAGAACAGCAGTTTCCCGGCAAGACGGCCGTGGTGTGCCAGGATCTCCGGTTTACGTATGCCGAGTTTGGCGATCGAGTCTGGCGTTTGGCGGGTGCACTGCGCGACGCAGGGTCGCAACCGGGCGATCGTGTCGCGTTTCTCAGCTTGAATTGCCATCGCCTGTTGGAAGCCTACTTTGGTGTTCTGGAAGCCGGCTGCATATTGCTTCCGCTCAATATTCGTCTGGCTGGCCCGGAGCTTACTTACATTCTGAATCACTCGGGCGCGACCATACTGTTCCTTGAACAGGAATTTGTCAGTCTCGTCGATTCGTTTCGGCATGACCTGAAGACCGTGCATTCCTTCCGTCCCCTCGACGGCGCATCGACGGCCTCGTGGCTCTCCGATCAAAACTACGAGCAGATGCTGGCCTCAGCCACTGCCCACCGCGAAGACCTCATGGCCTTTGACGAAAACTCCGTCGCAGAGATTTTTTACACCAGTGGAACCAGTGCCAGCCCGAAGGGCGTGATGCTCACGCATCGCAATGTGTATCTCCACGCGATGAACCTGGCTGTGTACCATCACACGCGCTATGAGAACGTACTGATGCACACGATTCCGTTGTTTCATGCCAACGGCTGGGGAGCGGCCCATACCATTACTTCAGTCGGCGGAACGCACGTCATGCTGCCTCGCTTTTTGCCCGAGGAAGTTTTCCGCCTGGTCGAGCGCGAGCGCGTGAGCGCGCTGAGCCTGGTGCCGATTATGGCCACCGTTCTCGTGAACTCACCCGCACGTACCAAGTACGACCTGAGCAGCGTGGAGTGGTCAGTAATCGGCGGGGCTGCATCTTCTCCGACCCTGATCCGCGAGGTTCAGGCGACCCTGGGCTTCAAATGCTTCTCGGGATATGGACTGACGGAATGCTCGCCCTCGCTGGCCACCGCGGAAATAAAACCGGATATGCGTTATGAAGGCGAGGAGCGGAACGTCCTGCAAGCGATGACCGGCTACGCCTATCCCGGACACGAGCTGCGTGTCGTTGACGCCGACGACAAGGACATCCCCCACGATGGCGTCACAATGGGAGAAATCATTGCCCGCAGTGATGGAGTGATGGCCGGATACTGGCAACAGGCCGAAGCCACAGCAGAAGCCATGCGGGGCGGGTGGTTTCACACCGGCGACATGGCTGTGATCGCGGAGAACGGTTACATCCTGATCGTAGATCGGAAGAAGGACATCATCGTCAGCGGCGGAGAAAATATTTCCTCCCTCGATGTCGAAAAGGTGTTGCTGGCGCACCCAGGCGTTTACGAAGCGGCGGTGATTCCGGTCGTCGATCAAAAATGGGGTGAGGTGCCGAAGGCGGTGGTGGTCGCGAAACCGGGCTCGCAGCTGAGCGAGGTGGAATTGATTGAGTTTTGCCGTGCGCGGCTTGCCCACTACAAATGTCCGCAATCGGTCGAGTTTTTCGACGCTTTGCCCAAGACTGCGACGGGCAAGGTTCTGAAACGAGAGTTGCGCCAGAAGTATAAAGGTGGACTGGCGACCATTCGTTCGACCGATTGAGCGCTGTTAGTTTGCGGCGGTCTGACCGAAACCGATCATGCACACGGAGGATCAGGATTGTTACGGAATCGACTATGAGCAATCTCGTGAAGATCACCAAAGACAATGATATTGCGATCATCACCATCGATAACCCGCCAGTGAATGCGCTCAGTCCCAGCGTGCCGGAAGGAATCGGAGCGGCGATCGACGAGATGAATCGCGACTCATCCGTGCGAGCCGCTGTTGTAATCGGCGCCGGGCGCACCTTCGTGGCCGGCGCTGACATCAAAGAGTTCATCAAGATGACCTCCAGCGGAGCCCGTCGTGCAACCCTACTTCCTCTACTGCTGCACATTGAAGACAGCGGCAAGCCGGTGGTGATGGCGATTCACGGCAACGCTTTCGGCGGTGGACTGGAACTAGCCATGGCCGGTCATTACCGGCTGGCATCATCAACAGCGCAAGTGGGCCAGCCCGAAGTGAAGCTGGGCATCATTCCAGGAGCCGGCGGAACGCAACGCTTGCCGCGTCTGGTCGGTGTCGCCAAAGCTGTAGAGATGTGCGCCGAGGGCAAGCCGATTTCCGCTCGCGAGGCGGCCGATTTAGGCCTGGTCGACCGGTTGATCGAAGGTGACCTGCTAGCCGGAGCAGTGGCTTTCGCGCGCGAGATTGCTGTCCAGCCTACGCCCAAAACGCGCGAGCGAACGAAAAAGTTAGGAGCAGCCGAGGGGGGTGCGGCGATTTTCGCGGCCGCACGCGAATCGGTCCAGAAGAAGCAAAGAGGGTTTAAGGCGCCGCTGGCAGCGATCGACGCGGTGGAAGCCGCGACGAAATTACCCTTCGTGGAAGGCTGCCAGGCCGAGGCGAAACTCTTTACTGAATGTCTTTTCTCCGATCAGTCGAAGGCGCTCATTCACGTTTTCTTTGGCGAGCGCGAAGTGGCGAAGATTCCCGACATCCCCAAGGAAACGCCAGCGATCCCCGTGAATCGCGTCGCCATCGTCGGCTCCGGAACCATGGGCGGAGGTATCGCGATGGTATTTGCGAACGCGGGCATTCCAGTCCTGCTCAAGGACGTCGGTGAGGCGGCGCTCAATCTGGGGATGACTAAAATCCAAAAAAACTATGCGAACTCAGTCCATCGGGGGCGCTTCACGCAAGCATTCGTGGACGAACGCTTGCAGCTGATCAAGCCGGTGCTCAACTACGACGAGTTCTCCGGAGCAGACATGGTGGTGGAGGCAGTTTTCGAAGGCATGGCGCTGAAGAAAACCGTGTTCGCCGATTTGGACGGCGCTTGCCGCCCGGGAGCGATTCTTGCGAGCAACACTTCGACGCTCAATATCGATGAAATCGCCGCCGCGACGTCGCGGCCAGAAGCCGTCATCGGGACGCACTTCTTCAGTCCCGCGAACGTCATGCGATTGCTCGAGGTCGTGCGCGGAAAACAATCAAGCAGAGAAGTGATTGCCACTTGCATGCAACTATCCAAAAAGCTCGGCAAGATCGGTGTGCTGGTAGGGAACTGCCGCGGCTTCGTGGGCAACCGCATGTTCGGTCCCTATCGGCGCGAAGCGCAATTCCTGATCGAAGAAGGAGCGGATGTAGATGCTGTTGACCGGGCACTCGTCGAATTTGGAAACGCCATGGGCCCCTTGGCGGTTGGCGATCTGGCCGGCCTCGACGTCGGCTGGCGCATTCGCAAGGAATATCGGCACCTGGAAAAACCCGGAGTCCGCCAACCGTTCGCTGAGGATCGTCTTTGCGAAATGGGACGCTACGGACAGAAGACTGGAAAGGGATGGTATCAGTACGACGAGAACCGGCGTCCGAGCGTCGATCCCGAGGTGACGGCGCTGGTGCGGAAGTGGAGTGCGGATGCAGGGGTCCCCCAACGAAAGATCTCAGCAGACGAAATCGTCGATCGTTGTATCTACGCGCTGGTGAATGAGGGAGCGCGCATTTTGGAAGAGGGATATGCGTTGCGCGCGGCAGACATCGACATCATCTATCTCAACGGCTACGGATTTCCTGCTTATCGCGGCGGTCCGATGTGGTACGCCGACACGGTGGGGTTGCAAAAGGTCTACCAGCGTATTTGTAAATTTCATCAAGAGCACGGAGAACTCTGGGCGCCCGCTCCTCTGCTACAGCGGCTTGCGGAAACGGGTAAGACGTTTGCCGAATTCGACAAAGAACATATTGCGGCCGCGTAACGCCGTGAAGTTGGAGACCTAATGAGAGAAGCAGTCATTGTTGCCAGTTCGCGTACGGCGCTGGGAAAATCATTTCGTGGATTTTTCAACCTGACGCGTCCCGACGATCTCGCCGCACACTGCATCCGCGATGTCCTGCGCAAGACGCCGAAGCTCGATCCAAATGAAGTCGAAGACGTGATCCTCGGCTGCGGGCAGCCCCACGGTTCACAAGGGCACAACATCGCAAGAGTTTCCGCACTGCTTGCCGGTCTGCCCACTTCTGTCGGTGGAGTCACCCTCAATCGCTTTTGCTCTTCCGGTCTGCAATCGATTGCTTTCGCCGCCAATCAGATCGTGAGCGGCGGCAGCGACGTGATGATTGGCGGCGGCGTCGAAAGCATCACCATGACGCCCCGCAACCACGATCCGAATCCTCGGCTGCTCGAACAAATGCCGGGCGTGTACATGGTGATGGGAGAAACCGCCGAGGTCGTAGCCAAGCGTTACAAGATTGGCCGGCTGGCGCAGGATGAATATGCGCTCCTGAGTCAACAGCGCACGGCGAGCGCCCAGCGCGAAGAATTTTTCGAGGAAGAGATTGCGCCCATGCGTGTGATCCGGGCCACACTCGATAAGAAAACGGGCGAAGTAATTTCCAAAGAAGAAGTGTGTGCAGATCGAGATGAATGCAATCGTCCGGATACGACCCTTGAAGGCCTGCTGGCGCTGAAGCCGCACTTTGATCAGACCAGCGGCCAAGGCACGGTCACCGCCGGAAATTCCTCGCAGCTTTCGGACGGAGCTTCGGCGACGCTGGTAATGTCGCGCCAGCGCGCCGACGAACTGGGCATTCCCTACAAACTAGTTTTCCGAGGTTTCCATGTGGCCGGATGCAATCCCGATGAAATGGGTATCGGACCAGTCTTTGCTGTCCCGAAGTTATTGCAGCGTGCCGGTGTGAAGTCCAGCGACATTGACCTCTGGGAACTCAACGAAGCCTTCGCGGTCCAGGTGATTTACTGCCGTGATCGCCTTGGAATCGATCCTGAAAAAATGAACGTCAACGGCGGATCAATTTCGATTGGCCATCCCTTCGGTATGACGGGATCGAGGATGGTCGGAACGCTTGCCAACGAAATGGCGCGCCGCAAGTCTCGCTACGGTGTCGTCACTATGTGCGTTGGCGGCGGCCAGGGCGCGGCCGGTCTGTTTGAAAGCGCGATTTAAGAGAGTGTGAGGCAATGAGCCACGTCATCCTTGCGCGCCATGGCCAGGCGTCGTTGCTCGGACGGGATTATGACCAGCTCTGCGCAAATGGTGAGACGCAGGCGAGGTTGCTGGGCGAATATTGGGCGCGGCGGAGCGTAGCTTTTGTCAGTGCTTATTCTGGCCCGCGCGTCCGGCAACGAGAAACGGCCCGCATTGTTGAAGAGGCTTATCGCGTCTCTGGCGTTGTTTTCCCCAAGACGGTCATCATGAACGAATTCGACGAATATCAAACCGACGCGGTGCTGCGGGAATGCCTCCCGCAACTGTTAGAGGGGAATGCCGAGATCCAGGAATTGCGTCGCGCATACGACCACACAAAAGAATCTCGAGGATCCGTCGCGACGGGCGAGCGGCGAAAGACGTTTCAAAGACTGTTTGAAGCTGTGATTACCAGGTGGGTGGCCGGAGAAGTTACTGCGAGTGGCATTGAGTCCTGGGACGATTTCTTTTTGCGGGTCCAGCGCGGACTTGCGCAAGTCGTGCGCGATACGCCTCCAGCCGCGAACGCCGTCATCTTTACATCGGCGGGACCGATTGGCGCGGCCATGCGGCACGCGTTGGATCTATCTGCTGCGGACACGCTACAAGTGACTTGGATGTCGCGCAACGCGTCGTTCACTGAATTCCTGGCTTCCGGCGAGCGTTTCACGCTGAGCACCTTCAACGCACACCCACACCTCGACGGCGAAGAGTTGTTGACCTATCGATGACGGATGGAATTCGAAGTATGGTGTCAGTCTGTGATCAAGCCGGAACCGTGAGAGCTGGCGAAGAACTCGATCTCGCCCGTCTGCGGCCATTTCTCCATGAACACTTCAGCAATGGTCAAGAAATCGCAATCATAATCGAACAATTCCCCGGAGGTCATTCCAATCTGACTTACCTGGTGCGGCTGGGTAACGCTCGAGTGGGCAGCCGCGAACTCGTGCTGCGACGTCCACCCTTCGGCAGCACAGTGAAGTCCGCCCATGACATGGCACGTGAGCATCGTGTCCTCTCCAAACTGCATGGTGCTTTTCCCTACGCGCCGAAGGCGCTCCTCTATTGCGACGATCTTTCCATTCTCAACGTGCCCTTCTACCTGATGGAACCGATTTGCGGAATGATCATCCGCCGCGATCCGCCTCCCGACGTTTCTTTTCCGCCGCAGACTGCGCGACGCTTGAGCGAAACTTTCGTCGACAATCTTGCGCGCCTGCATCGCCTCGACTACAACGCCATCGGCCTCGCGGACCTGGGCAAACCCCAAGGCTACCTCGAACGCCAGGTCAAAGGCTGGATCGAGCGCTACCACAATTCGAAAACGCATGATCTGCCGGAGGTAGAGTGCATCTCCGCATGGCTTTCCCTCCATATGCCCGCCAGTCATGAGACGGCGCTGATCCACAACGATTACAAGTACGACAACCTCGTTCTCGATCCCGCCGACCCGACAAAGATCGTCGGCGTTCTGGATTGGGAGATGTGCACACTGGGGGATCCCTTGACTGATCTCGGAACTGCCCTTGCCTACTGGACTGATCCGCAGGATTCGGAAGAATTACACGAAATACGCAGCGCGCCGACGACGTTGCCGGGAACACTGACGCGGACACAGTTAGTTGAGCGCTATGCGGACGCCGTCGGCCGCGATCCCGGCGATATGATTTTTTATCTGACCTTCGCCCGTTTCAAAGTCGCAGTCATCATTCAGCAGATTTACTACCGGTACGCGCAAGGAATGACGCAGGATGCGCGCTTCGCCGAGATGCCAAGGCGCATCCACGCCTTGCTGCGCGCCTCATGGTATTGCGCCGAAAGCAGGACGATATGAACCGGCATCAATTCCAAAACTTACTGCCGGTAATACCGCACCAGCCACTCCGCAACGCAGCAGGGCTTGCCGGGGATTCCGGCTTCGGTGTTTTGACCCTCAATGCTTTGACCATCGGTGCTTTGGCTCTCAACATAAATCTGGAAAGTTCCGTCCACAAAATCGGGCGACTCCTTCACCGCGATCAGCGTGACGCGGGCGCGCACCTGCGAACCGGCGCGAACCGCCGAAGGGAAGCGCACTTTATTCAGCCCGTAGTTGACGGTCAGCTCCAGGCCCGAGCATATCCGGATAGCCTGCTTGAGGAAGTAGCTGAGCAGCGAGAGCGTCAGAAAACCGTGAGCGATTGTGCCGCCAAAAGGCGACTCGCCTTGAGCGCGTTCACGGTCAAGGTGAATCCACTGCCGGTCTTCCGTCGCGTCGGCAAATTTCTGAATGCGATCTTGCGTGACGATGAACCACTCGGTCGGCGGAAATTCGCGTCCTTCCAGCTGTTTCAAAGAATTCAGATTCTCAATTTCAAAAGGCGGCATAGGAGTATTTCATGACGACATTAACAGACATCTCACGTAAAACGACAAAAGGGACGGCATTTCTAATTGAAGAGTCCACCCCTCGAGACATTTTCACGCCCGAGGATTTGAGCGAAGAACATCTCGCTATTGGCCGCATGGTCGAGGAATTCTGGGCCAACGAAGTCGAACCGAATCTGCCGGCGATTCGCGAAAAGAAACCCGGCGTCGCGATGGGTGTGCTGCGGAAGTCGGTGGAACTCGGCCTGACCGCAATGGCGATTCCGGAAGAATATGGCGGCATGGCCATGGATCTGCCGTCGCTGATGGTCACCGCGGAACGCATGGGACGCGACGGATCGTACGGCGGTTGGCACTCGGCGCACACTGGAATTGGAACCCTGCCGGTCGTTTATTTTGGCAACGAGCAGCAGAAAAAAAAGTATCTGCCCAGGCTGGCGAAAGTAGAACTGCTGGCCGCTTATGCACTCACCGAACCCCTGGCAGGGTCTGATGCGCTGGCGGCACGCACGCGCGCCGATCTTTCTCCCGATGGAAAGCACTACATTCTCAACGGCCAGAAGATGTGGATCACCAATGGCAGCGCGGCCGACCTGTTCACTGTGTTTGCCAAAGTTGGAGGAGAAAAGTTCACCGCATTTCTTGTCGAGCGAAGTTTTCCCGGCGTGAGCAGCGGCGCGGAAGAGCACAAGATGGGCATCACCGGAAGTTCCACGACGGCCGTTTATTTCGACAATGTTCTGGTGCCGGTGGAAAACGTATTAGGAGAAATCGGTCGCGGGCACGTGATTGCCTTCAATATCCTAAACATCGGACGCTTGAAACTTGGTCCAGCGGGAGTCGGAGCGGCGAAAAATGTGCTCGCGATTTCTCTAAAGTATGCCAAGCAGCGCAAAGCGTTTGGCTCGACGATTTCCGAATTTGGCGCGATTCAACACAAACTGGCGGAAATGGCGATTCGGATTTTTGTCGCCGAGTCGATGGCTTGGCGTGTAGTCGGGCTGATTGAGAATCAAATGCACGGCGCGTCCGCGGAATCCACAAACTCTTCTACAGGGGCTTCGCAAGAGCTGAAGGCCATCGAGGAATTCGCCGCCGAATGCTCGATGATCAAAGTGTATGTCAGCGAAATGCTCGACTACGTGGTTGATGAGGGAGTCCAAATCCACGGCGGCTACGGGTACCATCAGGATTACGCAGTCGAGCGTGCCTATCGCGATTCGCGAATAAACCGTCTTTTCGAAGGGACAAGCGAAATCAACCGCTTGGTGATCACCGGCATGCCGTTGAAACGCGCGTCACGCGGCCAGTTGCCGTTGTTCGAGGCCGCTCGCGCCGTCCTCGAAGAAGCCGAACCACCGCGGTCGAATCCAGACGACGAGGAAATCAGCCTGGTTCAGAACGCCAAGAAAATCGCCTTGTTGACCTTGGGAGTGACGCATGCAAAATATGGCGCGCAGCTTGAACAGCAGCAGGAGATCGTGATGAACCTTTCCGACATCATCATGGAAGTGTTCGCCATGGAGTCGAGCTTGCTGCGCAGCCGGAAACTGACCGCTAAAGGTGCCGGAACGAACGCCGTAGATGCCTGCGCCGTGTACCTGCGCGAGGCCATCGCCAAAGTCGAACTCTCATCCCGCACAGTGCTTAGCGCATGCCTGGAGGGCCGCGAACTGCGGCGTTATCTTTCCCGCGTGCGCGAGTACGCGAATCACGACCCCGTCAATGCGATCGTGCTGCGCCGGCAGATCGCCGGGCGGTTGTTGTCCAACGAACGTTATACGGCCTGAACGGCGCACTGTGACGAAGGAGTCTCGATGACACTCACCAATCGCAAATTTCTACTGGCGGCCCGTCCCGTAGGAATGCCAAAGCGCAGCGACTGGGCCTACGTCGAAGAGCCGGTCGGAGAGCCAAAGGAAGGTGAACTGCTCGTCAAGGTGTTGTACATATCGCTCGATCCGGCGATGCGCATGTGGATCAATGACGCGCGCTCGTACATGCCGCCGGTCGGCATCGGAGAGTTGATGCGAGCGCTCGGTCTCGGGGTGGTGAGCGCATCGCGCAATCCGCGCTTCGCGGTCGGCGACCACGTTTCAGGATTGTTAGGCATGCAGGAGTATGCGCTCAGTGACGGCCGCGGCATAGCGAAGATTGATCTGAAAGCCGCGCTGCCAAAGTATCTCAGCGTTTTCGGAATGCCTGGCATGACCGCGTATTTCGGGCTTCTCGAGACGGGCCAGCCGAAGCCAGGAGAAATGGTGGTAGTCTCGGCCGCAGCCGGAGCCGTCGGTACCATCGTCGGTCAGATCGCCAAGATCAAAGGCTGCCATGTCGTTGGCATCGCCGGCGGCCCGGAGAAGTGCGGTTACATCGTTCGCGACCTGGGCTTCAATGCCGCGATTGACTACAAATCCGAAGATGTGAAGCAGTCGCTGCGCAAACATTGCCCGGAGGGCATTGACGTCTATTTCGACAATGTGGGCGGGGCGATTCTGGATGCAGCCCTCACGCAAATCAGACGCGGCGCGCGGATCGTGATCTGCGGCGCGATCTCGCAATACTGCAATACGGGGCCGATCGTCGGACCCAGCAACTATTTGTCTCTGCTGTCGAATCGCGCCACCATGAAAGGCATGCTCGTACTGGATTACGCCGATCGCAACGCGCAAGCCAGCGCGGAAATGGCGGGATGGATGGCAGCCGGCAAGCTGAAGTCGCGCGAGGATATCGTGGAGGGGCTGGCCATGTTCCCCGAGACTCTGCTCAAGCTTTTCAATAGCGAGAACGCAGGCAAGCTCATGCTGAAAGTGGCGTAGTGGTGTTGGCGTCGTGATTGGGGACCGAGCGTCCTCGCCCGGCCACTCGGCGGAGAGATTGAAATGCCATTCGTCGAGAATCAAGGCGCAAGAATTTACTGGGACGAGCAGGGTCGAGGAGTGCCGCTTCTGCTCATCATGGGCCTCGGATATGCCTCGCCTATGTGGCACCGCACTCGTCCAGTTCTCTCGCAACATTTCCGCACGATTGCGTTCGACAATCGGGGCGTTGGCTTGAGCGATGTTCCACCTGGGCCATATTCGATTGCCACTATGGCTTCCGACGCGGCTGCAGTTCTGGATGCCGCCGGCATCGCCCGTGCTCACGTCTTCGGCGTTTCGATGGGCGGCATGATCGCGCAGGAATTCGCGCTGCAATATCCGGCGCGAATGCATTCCTTGATTCTCGGTTGCACCTCGCCCGGCGGATCGTTGACGGTGCGCGCCGCGAGTAACGTGATTGACATTCTCTTCGTCCGAGGCATGACCCCGGCGCAAGCACGGGAAGCCATCCTACCCTTCATCTACGACGCCAGCACGCCACCGGAGAAAATCGAGCAGGATGTCACCGTGCGCCAGCCTTGGCTGCCCAACCCGCAGGGCTACATGGCGCAGCTCCAGGGCATTCTAGGCTGGGAGAGCTACAGCCGAATCGCTCAAATCAACGCGCCCACGCTGGTCATCCATGGCAAGTCGGACGGGCCGGTGCCCTGCGGTAACGGGGAGTTGATTGCCGGGCGCATTCCCGGCGCAAAGCTCGTCCTGCTCGAGCGCGCGAGCCACTTGTTTCTCACCGACCAGACGGAAGCAGCCCACAAAGAAATATTGGAATTTCTTTTGTCCCAGGGCGGCGAGCCGAGTCCGGAAACGGCCAGCTCGGAAGCCGTTTCATAAGCGAAAACCAGTTTACCTCCTGCATTCCCGGCAGGCATACATCATCATCAAAACAATTCATTTGATGAATTTCGCAATCGCGGATACGCTCGCGCCAATCATGAAGGGCGAGAGTGTGGGCTCGGTTGGTTCTGGTTCAACATAACCCGGAAGCTAGAGCAAATCGATAGGAAATGATCCCGCCTGGGAAGTTGGCTGCAGGCTGGAATGAGGCGACTTGAGGCTGGCAAGTGGTCCAGCCTTTTTGTTGCGATTAGTGCAAATCTCAGGTGGGGGGAATATGGGTCTCAAACAACGTTGTTTGGATCGTCGTGCGGCTGCACGATTCGGCGCCCGTTCCTGGAAGCGAGCTTTTATTTTTTCCACGATGAAATTGGTCGCCTTGCTTCTGGCGTGCCTCGTATTCGCCACTTCGATGGCCCTTGCCCAGGGTGTTGGCACTTCGGGAGAGATCACCGGAACCATAACCGATGCTTCCGGCGGTGTGGTGACCAAAGCCACCGTCAATGTGGTCGACAGCCAGACCGGAATGCAACGCACAGCGACCACGAGCGGTACCGGTCAATTCCGCATCGCTGGTCTGTCGCCGGCCACTTACGACGTCAGTGCCCAACTCCCCGGCTTCGCCACGGAGATTCGAAGAGGCGTCACCGTCGCCATCGGCCAGACGGTTATTTCGGATTTCAAGTTGAAACCCTCGCAGGTATCTACCGTCATCGAGGTCACTGACCAGCCTCCCATCGTGGAAACGGAGCGCGGCAGCCAGGCAGACAGAATTTCGCAACAGTACATCGCCGATTTGCCTATCGATCGGCGCGATTACCTTACGTTTACCCTGCTCGCGCCCGGTGTCTCCGATTCCACCAGGCTGGCGGGAGATCAGGATTTCCGAGTCAAGCAAACACCGCAGACCGGACTATCCTTTTACGGCAGCAATGGCAGAGGCAACAGCATAACCATCGATGGTGGCGAGACCTCGGGTGACAGCGGCGGTGTGCGCCTGACCGTGAGCCAGGACGCCGTGCAGGAATTCCAAATCAATCGCAGCAACTACGGCGCCGACCTCGGAGCAGCCACCGGAGCGTCCATCAACATCGTGACCAAAGCCGGTACCAACAATGCGCACGGCAGCGTCTTCGGTTTTTTTCGCAATGATGCCATGGATGCCCGTGACCCATTCGCCTTCAGTTCGGCGCTGGCGCCTGACCCGACTTTCTCAAATTTCAACACTACTTCCACTGGCGCGCCAATCAAGAATTCACTTAGCCGCCAGCAGTACGGTGGCTCCATTGGCTTTCCCATCGTAAAGGACAAAACTTTCCTGTTTGCGTCTTTCGAGGGCCTGCGACAAGACTCGCAAAACTCAGTCCCGCTGCTGACCGATAGTTCGATCTTCGCTGGACCGTCGATTGCCGGAAATACTCTCCCTGCCGATCTCCCGGCTAGCGATCCGAGGGTTGTGCAACAGACAATTATTACGGCGCTAGCCCAGTCCGCTAATCCGAGCGTCCCGTGTATCGCCGGCTTTCCCAATGTGCCAGCCCCAGTCTGCGCTGGTTTGTTGCAGAGCGCCCTCGCGGTTACCCCGGGCCAGGGACTGAGCCCAATTCAGCAAGGTTTGAACGCCTTCCTCGTAACTCAGTTCGAAAACGAGGGCGGAGTTTTTCCCTTCGACTCGCGCGAATATCAGGGCCAGGTTCGGGTGGATCACCACTTCAATGTCAATAACGAAATTTCTGTGACCTATCGATACGGGCATGATGTGGAGCAGTCCCCGGACGTGCAATCTTTAACGGCACTATCGGCGGGAAGTTCTACTCACACCTACGATAATAATCTGCAAGCTGCGTGGTATCACCAGTTCAGTCCGACCGCCCAGAATGAGGCCCGAGTGCAGTGGAATTACAACAGCTTTAACGTGATTCCTAACGAACCTGGGCAGGTCGGGCTACAGATTCCCGGCTTCATCAATAACCTGGGAACGAACATCTTTATCCCCAACATCACGATCCTGCGCCGTTACGAATTCGCGGACAACTTCACGCTGATTCGCGGCCACCACACCATGAAGTTCGGAGCTTCCGAAATTCTCCGCGGCAATCACACCGAGTCGCACACCTTTTTTCCGGGACGGTTTGTATTCGGATCGCTTCCGGGCGGGCCTGTACTCAGCCCGTGCTTGGCTCCAACGGCTGAGAATCCCTGCGGAATCACAACCCCGGGAGCCTTCCTTAGCACTCTTCAGTCGTCATCGCTTGGAGTGCCCGAGGTCTATCAGCAGGGTTTCGGAGATCCGACATACCCGTATTACACCCGTCCGCTAACCGGCCTCTACGCGCAGGACTCCTGGAAGGTGACGTCCAACTTCACGCTGAACTACGGTCTCCGCTACGAACTGGATTCGCAATTCAACCCGTTGAGCACTTACAAAAAGGACTTTGCTCCCCGAGTCTCGTTCGCATGGGATCCTGGCAGAGATCACAAGACCGTGGTCCGGGGCGGCTACGGAATCTTTTACGGTCCGGTTGACGTCCAGATCCCCGACGTTGATTTGAGCCTCGGAGTTGTGAACGGCAATAAAACTGCCGTCGAAAACGGGCCCGGACCCGGCCAGGTCGCAAACCTGATCTCAACTTGCGGAATCTCGCAGTTCGGATTCGTTATAGCCCCTGGCAACAATAGCAGCCCTTGCAACCGCGAAATTTCTATCTATGTAGATCCGCTCGCCGGGATTCCGGCATTAGGTTTATCGGGTGCACCCGCTGTTTTCCAAACTCTTTTTTCCCAGGGACTGATTCAATGCACCACTCCAACTACCGGCAATGCCGCCTGCATCACGCCGAGCGCTATCGCCCCGCTGGGCATCAACGTTACCAACAGCGGTCCGATCGGTCCGTTGCAGGTCGTTTTTGTAAACCAGCCGGGCTATCGTCCACCGATCGCGCAACAGGCTTCGTTCGGAATCGAACGTGAAATCGGACCGGGCTTCTCGATTTCTCTCAGCGGTATCTATTCGCACACGCAGAGGCTGCCGATCGCGATTGATACCAATCTGCTGCCTGCGCCCTTCACCACGGTAACTCTCGCGAACGGCAAAGCCGTTTCCTATCGCAACTGGAATACGACCGCCGCGGGAGCCGATCCGTTGGGTGGTGTTGAGGGCCTGCCCTGTGATGATCCAGCCATCCAATGCTTCGTAAGTCCGTTGGTAGTACAGAACAACCAATACAGCTCCGAGTCGTCCGCGCTTTACGAAGGCGGCATTGTGGAAGTCAAGAAGCGCTTCCGTGACCACTTCACCCTGTTCGGGAATTACACCTTCAGCAAAGGCTTTGACGTATCCACGGATTACAACACCGATTACGGCCCGCAGGATCCAACAAACATCGGTCTTGACCGCGGCCTGTCAGAGTTTGATCAGCGGCACAAGGTAGTGATCGCTGCCGTACTCGACAGTCCATGGAGACAAAGCGTTTTGTCCGGCTTCCAGCTGGCACCCATTTTCTCCGCCCACAGTGGACATCCTTTCAACTTGCTGGCGGGAGGCGAAGTGAATGGTGACAACCACACGACCAACGAACGCCCCATCGGAGCCCCGCGTGACACCGGTCTAGGTCCCGACTACATTGACTTTGACATGCGCTTAACGTGGGCCCATAAACTGAGCGAGAAGACAAACCTTCAATTTACGGCAGAAGGATTCAACCTCGCGAACCGAACAAACTATGGCAGCGTAAACAACGAGGTCGGCCCTCTCTTCGGCTTTAACGAGGGTATCCCGGGCGTTCCGGGTTCAGCCTTTACAACGTTCAATGTGAAGGGGATTAACCCAGGCTCGGCCCTCCCCGGTGGTGGGATAGCGACACCCAGCACGCCGCTGGCGTTCACCTCTGCCTTCCCCAAACGCCAGATCCAACTCGGTGTGCGGTTGTCGTTTTGAGCATCCTCCCGGCTCGAGCCGCGGTCTCCCAGAAAGCAGGAGACCGCGGGCACTCGAGGTGGCCAGTTTCCAGAGAGTCCCGGTAAATCCTATGCCCTTGCAAGAGACCATTTATGAAGTCGCCGACCAAGTCGCAACCATCACCTTGAATCGTCCAGACAAGCTGAACGCCTGGACGGCCACCATGGAGCAGGAAGTCCGTGGTGCAATCGAGCAGGCGGAGGGGGACGAAAACGTGAGAGTAATCGTCCTGACTGGAGCGGGCCGGGGATTCTGCGCCGGCGCGGACATGTCGCTGCTAAACGCGGTTGCCACTCAGGGATTGGATAACGACGTCGCGCAGCGGATTCAGTCAAGCAATGCCCATCAGAGTGGAGTACTGCCTGACTTTCAGCGGAAGTATTCTTATTTTCTCGCGGTCGCGAAACCCATAATTGCCGCCATCAACGGTCCGGCCGTTGGCTTGGGCCTTGTGATTCCGCTCTACTGCGACCTGCGATGGGCATCGGAGAGTGCGCGCTTCAGCACGGTCTTCGCGCAGCGTGGACTGATCGCGGAGTACGGACTTGCTTGGATTCTGCCCCGCATCATCGGCTTGCCCGATGCGATCGACTTACTCTTCTCGGCACGGAACATCACGGCATCCGAAGCGTTGGAAATGCGCCTTGTAAACCGCGTATATCCTTCGGAAGGTTTTGCCACAACCATCCATAATCAAGCCGCTCAATTGGCCGCCAGTGTCAGCCCTCGTTCTCTGGGCATAATCAAACGGCAGATTTACACCGGAATGTTTCAAACTCTGGCGGAGTCCTTTGATCTTTCCCTGGTGGAATTAGTGGCAAGTCTCCGGAGCGATGATTTTAAAGAAGGCGTTGCACACTTTCTGGAGAAGCGCGCGCCAAAGTTCAGCGGACGTTGACACGTCCGCAGCAATGGTCTGGCTCATAAGCTCACCACCGAAGACAGAGAAACAAGCTACCTTTCAAGAACGGAGTATTCAGTTCGAGGTGGCCCGTCCTCAGATCGACACAGCGCACTTGGGTTTGTATTTCTTAAGTTCCAGCCTGGCAATCAAGGCGCGATGCACCTCGTCGGGTCCGTCGGCAATGCGCAGGGTGCGGATCGCAGCAAACATATCGGCCAGAGGTACATCATCGGAAACGCCGGCGCCTCCGTGCATTTGAATCGCCTGGTCGATAATCTCCAGCGCAATGTTCGGCACCGCAACCTTGATCTGGGAGATCTCGCTGCGAGCCTCTTTGGTACCAAATTCGTCAAGCATCCACGCCGCCTTGAGAGTGAGCAGACGGGCTTGCTCCAGCTTGATGCGAGCATTGGCAATGACGTCGGCACTGCCGCCCAGTTCCGCCAGAGGTTTGCCGAAAGCCGCGCGCTCCAGCGAGCGTCGGCACAAAAGCTCTAGTGCGCGTTCCGCCGCTCCGAGCGTGCGCATGCAGTGATGAATGCGCCCCGGACCCAGTCTGCCCTGCGCGATTTCAAAACCGCGGCCCGGTCCAGCGACGATGTGGTCGAACGGCACCCGAACATTGGTGAAGCTCACTTCACCGTGGCCGAAGGGCGGATCATAGGATCCAAACACAGGCAACATGCGTTCAATCTTGACGCCCGGAGTATCCAGCGGCACCAGCACCATGGAATGACGCTGGTACCGCGACGCGCTGCGATCGGTGACACCCATGAAGATGAGCAGCCGGCAATGCGGATGACCGACTCCGGAACTCCACCATTTCCGGCCGTTGAGGACGACTTCGTCTCCCACGATAGCGGCTGTGGCTTCCATGTTCGTCGCGTCCGAAGAAGCGACGCCGGGTTCGCTCATGCAGAACGCGGAACGAATCTTACCCGCGAGTAGCGGCGTGAGCCATGTTAGTTGTTGTTTTTCCGAACCATATTTCACCAGCACTTCCATGTTGCCGGTGTCCGGTGCATTGCAGTTGAAAACCTCGGGAGCAATCGAGCACCGGCCGGTGATTTCAGCCAGCGGCGCGTATTCCACGTTAGTGAGTCCGGCGCCGAACTTGTGGTCAGGGAGGAACAGATTCCACAACCCCGCTGCCTGCGCCTTGGCCTTCAAAGTTTCCATCACCAAAGGCTGTTTCCAGCCGCGCCAGTCTGGGAGGTTCTGCACTTCCGCGAAATACTCGGTCTCTGCCGGCAGAACATGATCCTGCATGAACGCTGAAAGGCGTTGGATATGGCTCCGGGCTTTTGCTGACAAAGAAAAGTCCATGGACAATCGCTAAACGCGAATCGCGAAGCGCCGACCTCGTAGGCCCTCTAGCCTAGCGATCTTGGGAGAATTCTCCTAATGAATCCTGTGAATCCTGTAATATATACGCCGTGCATTTAAGTCAGGTTGACCTGAACTTGTTCGTCGTGCTGGAAGCCATCTATCGCGAAGGCAATCTGACTCGCGCCGGCGTCCAACTGAATCTTACGCAGCCCGCGATCAGCCATGCATTGAAGAGACTGCGCGATCTTCTGCAGGACCCGCTCTTTGTGCGCCAGGGACCACACATGGTACCGACGCCGTTCACGCGGAACATGATTGACCAGGTGCGACAGGCGCTGCAGATTCTGGAAGTGAACCTCAGCGAGAGCCGCAATTTTGTTCCCGAAAATACGCGGCGGAACTTCCATTTGTCGCTGTGGGAATACGCCGAGGCCCTGATCCTTCCGCACCTGCTGTGGCGCCTGGCGCGCGCCGCTCCAGGAATGTCGATCTCGACGTCGCGCGTCAAGCGTCGTGATCTGGATACTGAACTGGCGAACGGTTCAGTCGATCTGGCCATCGACATTCCGATGACGATCAGCGATCGGATTCGGCAGAAGCGCCTCCTCAATGAACCGTTCGTCGTCATGGCCAGGGAAGGTCATCCGGCAATCGCTGGGAAACTTGACTTGGATACTTACCTGGCGCAGCGCCACATTCAAGTTTCCTCCCGGCGTCATGGTCCCAGCCTGATTGATGTCGAACTTGGTCGACGAGGTCTTCGCCGGCAAGTGTTTTTGCGCAGCCAGCACAACCTCCCGGCGTGCATGGTGGTGAGTAAGACCGATATGCTGCTGACTTTGCCCGAGCGGCACGCTCAGCTCATGAACATAGGTTTCACGAATCAGTCGTATCCTTTTCCACTGCAAGTGCCACGCCTTGAAGCCCACTTGTATTGGCACGAGAGTGTGGAGAATGATCCCGCAAACCGCTGGCTCCGGGAAGAAATCGAAAATGTTCTAAGGCCGGAACTCCGAGCGCCGGCAGAGCCGACAGATCTGCACCGGCGACCGAAACGGCATCAAAAGAAAAAAGCCGCTTTACGCATTGCGACAAAATTAAACAGTCGATCGAAAATGCTCTAGCGCTTCAGCCGCGTCAGCGAGTTCGCCAGCACCCAGGCGGAGCCAACCACGGCGAGATTCACGGCGCTCTCACTCCAATTCCAGTGGCTCGAGTGATCGGCAAGAAGCACTGGCCCGTTCGCAAGCAAGCCGAAGGACGCGAGCATGAGGGTCAGCAGAATCGCGGCGAGGCGGGACCGCACACCGGTCAGGATCGCAATTCCCGCCGCGATGAAGCAAACCCCCGGTCAAATAACCCCAGAACTGTTGCGTGGGCGGCAGCCATTTGGGGACCAGCGGAGCGGTGAGGTTCATATAGACGAAATGCGCTCCGCCGAATACCATTGCACAAACCCCAAACGTCAGTTGGCCTAGGCGCGTGAGGCGCACGGCTAGTGCTGCATCGATCCCGGCGCTGTTGGCGTAGATGATCAGGGCACCCACGGCGATCGCAAGCTGTATGGCGATCTCTTCGTAGATGCCATATGCAGCGTAGTGCTTGAGCAGTTGGCGCCCGTTCATCAGGATGATGACAAAAAGCCAGTAGTAGGCGGTGAGCGCTGTGGCGCCCCAGACGGCAGTTCGACGCCACTCGATTGCCGCGGCCGCGACCACCAAAAACGCGCCTGCGGCATAGGCCAGCGCGGTGCGACCGGCAAAATGCTCGGGCACCGATTGCCCCGGGTCGAACTTCCCAAACGCCAGACAAACCATGCCCACGGCCATCACGCCCAGCCCGTAGACGCGCCAGCCCAACGCAATTGTTGTTTTTTCCGTCTTCATGGCTGCTCCAGCTTAGTTAGACGGATGATACAACCGAATGTAGCTAACAAGAATGTCCGGCATTCCAATTATCTTCGTGAGTTTAAAGCGAATTCAAAAAAAGGCCGGCGCCACCGAAGTGACGCAGGCCTATGTGTTCGGGCAATCGCGCTGTAGAAAGTTTCGCTCTAGAAAATGAACTTCAACCCCAACTGAAGAGCTCTGCCAGGGAGGGTTCCGGCTGCCTCGCCGAATTCGGGATCGTCGAGACTGTTGTGTGCGGTGAGCGGAGCGGTCGCGATTAGGAAATTCGGACGGTTGAAGACATTGAATCCTGAGGCTTCGAACTTCAGGTTGAAGCGCTCGGAGACCTTGAAGTTCTTAGCCAGCGTCATATCGGCACTCCATTGCCCTGGGCCAGTGAAGGTGTTGCGACCCAGCGTGCCGACGCAAGCTAAGCAGGGCGCGGACAAACTTGGGAAGCCCGGCGCCGAGAAACTGCCCGGTGCGGTGGGACTGAAAAAGCTGAAAGCACCATTGCCCCAGCCGTTTTTCCACGTCGAGCGGCTCTGTGAGAAATGACTCACGCTGCTACTGGGACGATCAATGCCCGGAAATTGGCCGTCGAGCGTCCACTCTCCACCGACGTTGATACAATTGTTGGGAACATCGGCTGCTGTGCACGGCACAGCGGGGTTGGTGCCAGGCTCGACGAGATCGGCTGGAGTGAGGCGAGCATATGGCGACCAATGTGCCCCACTCTGGAATGCCCAGATGCCATTGAGGCTCCAGCCACCGATGAGGGCTCCCTCAATTCCGTGCAGGTTCTGACCCGGCAGATTATAGACATAGTTCAATACCAGACGGTGCCTGATATCGAATATGGAATTGCCGCGGTCGAGGCCAGGGTTGGTATTATCCGTGCTGTAGCCGTCGCCGGCTGCCGAACCTCCGGCGGTCGTTGCGGCATCATGCCAGGATGAACCGTTGTCAATAGAGTGGCTCCAAGTGTAATTGGCATTGAACAGCATGCCATGGCTCATCTGCTTCCTGAGTGACAACTGCAAGCCGCTGTAATTGGAGTTATTGGCGTTTTCCCAATTGCGCAATACGGCGTAGTTAGGATTGGGGACGCCGGCGGAATCGAGCGGACCGATTAGACTGTTTACAGTCTCGCCAATATTGTTGACATAGCCCGTAGTGCCTTCGGGTAAACCCCCTCCAACGGCGCGGTTGATCTGCTGGGCCCGAAAGAGCATATGGCCGGCGGTTCCCACGTAGTTCGCTTCCACCACCCATTTGGGCGCGATTTCTCGCTGCACGCCGAAGAAGAAATTGTAAACGTACGGATCCCTCAGGCCTTGGGGCAGGACAATGCCAGTCAGGAACGCCTCATCCGGGTTCACGGAGTCCCAGCCCGTAAGATTTCCTACCGCCTGAGCGCCAACTCCTTGCCCAGGATTCGAGGCAGGACCGGAGTATGTGGGCGCAGCCCCGGAGGGCGTGCACACAATACCGGCACATACAGACGGTCCGTAAACGATTCCACCCGCCACGCCGGTGAGCGGTCCGACTTCGTTGAAGGAGTAATACGGAGGATTCCAGCGAGTATTGGAAAGTGGGTTATAGAGAGTGCCCTCGTACGATATGCCGAATCCGCCACGCAAAGAAGTTTTGCCGTTGCCGAACACATCCCAGGCGAAACCTACGCGTGGTCCAAAGTCGCGATACTTATTGGGACCGAGGCTGCTGGCTGGGGCGAATCCGCCGGGACCGCAAACTCCTGCCAGAATCTGAGTGTTGGGGGTGATGGTATAAGGACAGCCCGCGCTGCCAAGTGGAGCATTGGCATTCGCGACCTGTCCAGAAATTCCAGGTATGGCGGGGTTGGGCCCTCCCAGAATAAACGTCGTCGCCGTGTTGCCTTCCTCGGTGTGCCGTTTGTAGAAATCCCAGCGCAGGCCCAGGTTCAGGGTCAGACGCTTGGCGGCCTTCCAATCATCTTGTATATAGGCTCCGACTTCCCAGTTCCGCCAATGGCGTTGGTTGCTGGCGAGCGCGGATTGCGGGCTTGGATTGTACGGCGTGGTGCAAGGGATGCTGGTGCAGAATTGCGGATCCACGCCCGCGACTTCTGATCCCGGAGTGTCTGCCGCGAAGTAAATGGGATCAAGAAACGTGTAGGAGGGACGGGACACATTGAAAATACTGTTCTCGAGATTGCGGCGAAGATCAGCTCCGATCTTAAAGCTGTGATTGCCGTGGCTGATGGAGACCATATCGCCGTAGCTGTACTCGTGGTCCTTGAAGTACTGCGGGTATCCGTTATACGAGCCGAACCCGAGTACACCGTCCGCAAATTCGATGTAGGGCACGCCGGGAAGATTGGTGCCGATCTGCTGATTGTTCTGAGTGTAGCCCAACCGGAATTCGTTCAGAACCGTTGCCGAGAAAGTGTGTACAAAACTTAACTGAGCATTCGGGAAGTAGTCTTTGTTCGGATTGGAAAAGCCTCGAGCGCAATTGGCGTTGCAGTTATTGCCCCCGAACTGGTCGGTGGTATGGCTCCAATTCATCTGCACGAACATGCGGTTGTTTTGATTCCAGTTATAGTCAATCTTTCCCGAGGCTTCGTTGCCGTTGAATAGATTGCCAAGGGACTGCGTCTGGCTGCCCCAGACCGCGACTGTGGAGTTCTCGAATGGTGCCCCTCGGTTCACAACACCGGGCGTCACATTCAGTGGGCATGCGCCGGCCGCGTTTGTAATGTCTTGAGTTGTAACTCCTAGCAATGTTTGCAGCTGAGGCAGACCGCACAGCCATGCCGTGTAGTTCGCGGTTCCGTTGATAACGCCGCCGTTCGGAGCGGTTGACACGAACTGATCCAGAGAAGGGCCTGCGGTTCCGACAACGTCCGGGGGGAACTTGCTATATAAGAGCGCGGCCACGGAATTCGGATTGTAGGTTGTGGCCCAACTTTCTACCGCTTGTTCCCACTGCGGCGATTCCGCCGTAATCGTGATAGGAGTGCCCTTGGTGAGAAAGCGATCTCCCTGGTATGAACCGAAGAAAAAGAGTTTGTCTTTGATGATGGGACCGCCAACGGTGCCACCGAACTGATTGAAGTGCAGCGGAATTCTGGGTACACCTTCCTGGTTCAAGAAATAGTCGTTCGCATCGAAATCATTGTTGCGGTTGTACTCCCAAATGCTGCCGTGGACGCTGTTGGTGCCCGATTTGGTGACCAGGTTATTGATGGTGCCAGCGCTGCTTCCATATTGTGCGGACATGTTCAAGGTCAACTGCTGAAACTCTTGCACCGTGTCCTGAATGGGAATGTTGTTGGCGCCCCCGCTCATGTCTTTGTTCGAAACGCCGTTGATGAGGAAGCCGTTGAAATCCTCGCGCACTCCGTTCACGACCGCGCCGGAGTATCCGTGGTTGTTCCCGGTTTCGAAGTCCACGCCGGTAATGTTCACGGCTCCTGGAGCCAGCAGCATAAGGTCAAAGACATTGCGGCCATTCAGCGGCAGGTTACTGATCTGAGTCGAGTTCACTGTGTTAGCCAGCTTGGAGTCTTCCGTATTGACGGCGCTGGCTTCGCCGGTGACTTCGATCACTTCCGTAGCTTTGCCGAGCGGCAGTTTGAAATCCACGTGCGCGATGGTGCCGGCGTTCGCAGTCACGCCACTATTCGTGACCGTCTTGAAGCTCGGAGCCTCGACGGTGATTTTGTAGATGCCCGGCGGCACCTCCTTCACCGTGTAATAGCCGCTCGAATTGGTGGTAACAGTAAGGTTCAAAGCTGTTCCCGCATTAGTAACTGTAACGTTGGCATTCGGAATTGCGGCTCCGGTTGGATCGCTGACCGTGCCGGCAAACTGCCCGTTTTGTACCTGAGCTGTCAGCGAGACGGCGAACAGTAGTAACCACATGACGCATAGCGAAAGAACATACTTTCTTTGTTCCATAAGAACCCCCCTCGGTAGCGCCGGGAAATTGTAAGTACCGGCCGACGTGGTCACGGTCGTGCGCACTTCGCCGGTCGCATTCTAGGTCAGTTGAATCTCAACGCCCGCAACCAGGGCGCCGGTTGTGTCTGTAACCTGATCGGGCAGTTCGCCCTGTCCGCCTTGCGCGAAGGCGCACGCAAAAAGGGCAAGAACCACAAACGCTTGCAGCAAGCGCGACCTAACACGATCGAAGGTATGTATCACTGTTCATCTCCTGGGCAGATTCCAACCCGCTCGGGGTAGTGCATTCTGTAGTCCAGGGAGTGATCTCACGACGCGTGATTGTGACGGACGTTCAGAAACATGATGCGAAAATTCGGAAAGGGCATTCGGATCGACAAGAACGTCGGTCGTAATTATCGTGCGAGCAACCCCACGAGTGATGATCAGAGGGCCTGTCTACGCAATTCAATAAATACGACGGGATGCACAATGGATTTTCATATTTGTTCACAAGGCCGCGCTTGACGCTGCAGTAGTTGCGATACATACTGATTGGTATGTTAAATGCACGGAAGAATCCGAAACGTAGGGCGACCCGGCTGCGCGATCCTGAGCGCACGCGGGAGCGTTTGCTGCAGGCGGCATCCCGCGAGATCTACAGATCGGGTTTTCAGAGCGCAAGTCTGGACGCAATTCTGGCCTCGGCGGGCGTCACCAAGGGCGCGCTGTACCACCACTTCAAAGGCAAGGAAGCCCTGGGATACGCCGTCGTCGAAGAGATAATCGCCCCCGACGTCCATGGCACGTGGGTGCAACCTCTGCAGAGGGGCAGGGATCCTATCGACGCTTTGATCGGCATTGTTCAGCGCTTGTCCGTTCGGCCCGAAGATGTATGTGGGGGCTGTCAACTGAATAATCTGGCGCAGGAGATGTCTCCTCTTGACGCGGGATTTCGGAAGCGACTGGAGGCAATCTTCGATGACTGGCGCGAGGGAGTTGCCCGCGTTTTGCGAGACGGCCAGACGCAGGGAATCATTCGCCGCGAGGTGGAACCTACTGACGCCGCCGGCTTCCTGATTGCGATGGTCGAAGGCTATGGCTCGCTGGCCAAGAATGCTCAGGATCCGAAATTAATAAAAGCGGGCATCAGAAATATTGCGGACTGGTTGAAATCCCTGCGCCCGCCGGGCAACCGCAAACGGGTCTGATCGCATCAGTTGCAACAATCGGTTGATATGTACATACCAACCGGTTTGTACGCTCTGGAAATCAATCCGTATCGAAACAACGACTTCGGTGAGATTCAGCCAACACAGGAGGAAGTTGATGAAACGAGAGATTGCCAGAACGCTCACACTAATAAGCTTTGCGCTCGGCATTGTGTGGATCGCTTTACTCATCATCTTGCTTGGCGCGGCTTGGCGGGCGCACGCGCAGGACGCGAAAGCGCTTTATCCGAGCATGGCACCCCTGGAGCAATACTTGATCGCGGATCGCGGTGCTGAGATCGCATTGGCGCGAAGCGCTGCCCCGGAATCCATCTCAAGCGATGCCGAGATTCTCGTCCTCGGACGGCAGGGTTACGAAACCGCAATCAAAGGCAAGAACGGTTTCGTGTGCGCCGTGGAGCGAGGGTGGATGGGCCCAATCAATGGTGAGGATGCCGCGAATTTTTGGAATCCTAAAGTTCGAGGCCCAGTTTGCTACAATCCGCCAGCTGTCCGCTCCATCCTGCCACTGACATATAAACGGACGGAGATGATATTGGCCGGTCAATCCAAAGCTCAGATCGTCGACGGCATCAACGCATTCATAAAGCAAGAACTGCCGCCCCTGGAGCCTGGCGCCATGAGCTACATGATGTCGAAAGAACAGTACCTTACCGATGGCGGCCACCACAATTGGATAGCTCACCTGATGTTTTACACTCCGCTCATGGACGGTGCCGTTTGGGGCGCAGATCTGCCCCACTCTCCCGTCATGCTGAATCCACAGTTCCATGGCGATCCGGAACCAATCGACGTATTCATGGTTCCCACCGGCAAATGGTCAGATGGAACGGCCGTGCCCGTAATGTAGGACTCCACGATGAATACTCCGGGTAGGGTGAACACTCTCGTGAATACTCCGGTGAATCAGGCCGGACACGCAGTCTCGATTCCAGAAGGCGCTAGCGATTCTCTCGTTGAGCGCGTGGCGCAGTATTCGGGAGCAGCCATGGGCATACCGCGCGACGCGGAAGAAAAAACAGTGAGATTGACGGAGACTTCCCCAGGGTTGCAGGTGCTTGCGAAGCTACAGTCTCTGCGGGTAGCCATCAAAGTCAGGGGGAAAATTTTCTTTATCAATCTTGGGGACGTGGTCTCCGTTCAGGCTCAGGGAAACTATGTATTGCTGCAACGGACCTCGAGTTCGTGTCTGCTGCGTGACTCAATCTCTGCGGTGGAAGAGAAACTCGGTCCCTACGGGCTTATTCGCATTCATCGCTCGGTTTTGGTGAACGCGGCATTTGTGGAAGGGATCAGACCATATTCGACCGGAGAATATGGTCTGCTGATAAAAGGCGGCAAGGAATACATGGTCACCCGCACCTACAAGAAGAATCTAAAATTCCTCGCGAAGTTCTGGATCGGCACCGGCGGTTTTTTCTCCAGTTAAACCCGGCCGCCCTGGTTGGTGGATTTTCAGCACGGCAGACGGTTTACGCGTGCCATGTTCACCTAACTTAGGACACGGCAAAAGTGCTTTTCGGCGTGCGTCACCGACACAATCCCGTGATCGCGGTCGAGGAAACCACTGCTGTCATATTACGTATCCGTAAGAACTTCGGGCTGCGCTTCTTCAGTCATTGATACCAGACCAAGGCGGATACGGTGCAATTCGATGCGCACCCTGGTCTGCCGTCAGCTTGCTAGGGCGATTGTAAGCTGCTGAAAGATAAAGGATTGGCTGGTTTTCCCGATGTCCAGAGGAATGGAATAGTACGTGCTATCTTGATTGTGTCCATAAAGTCTAGAAACATAATGGACTTTGTGGAATAATTGCCGTCCATGCAAATCTCTCAAAAGGACTCCACGTGCCGATGGCCACGATAAGGCGTGTCCTGTCGCCATCCGGGCGCCGTCAAAGTTGGGGGATCGCGTATAAGGAGGCCAGCCGAAAAGTTTCGGGGACCGAGTCGGCAGATGATGACCAGTTTTGTCGCGTTCTCCAGCAGGTGTTTCTCAACCTGTGCGACGCGATTGTCTGCGGCATTTGCGGCAAAAGTGGGGTGATACCGTCAATTTAGGCGTCGCATCCCAGGGAAATAATGCCCCAAAATTCCCGCAATTTAACACTCCTTTAATAGACCGAGGAGTAGGTTGGATATCTGAAATCCCTAGCATGTCGATTGTGCTGATGGTCGCCTCTAGTTCGCGGCCAAGCTGTGGCAGGGAAGGCGTCGGGGAAGGGTTGCGGTAAGAGTCGGCAACTCCGACGTCGAATCAATTTTTTCTGTCGTTTTCCCAGTAAGTATTGTTTGACCAAAAGTTAAAAGGAGAGGATTGCGTTTATGAAATCAACCAAGCACCCGTTTCTCATAGTCCTGACGCTGGCGGCACTTTCCGTCGGCGCCTGGACCCAGACCTCGGACACGATGACACCAGCTCCGGCTCCGGCGGCGAAGAAGAAGCACAAGCCGGCGCAGCCGGCGATAACCCCTGCCGACGTTCAGGCTTTGAAAGATGCCCTCGCCGCCCAGCAGGCGCAGATCCAGCAACTGAATCAGCAGATTCAGGAGCTGAAGCAGAATGGACAGCAGGCGCAGGCCGCAGCCGCAGCCGCGGCCACTCAGGCCACCGCAGCACAATCCCAAGCCGCTGTCGCTCAAAGCCAGACCGCCGAACAACAACAGGCAGTGGCTGTATTGAAAAACGATGTGGCCGCCGTCAAGACAACCGCTGACACCACGGCAGCGACGGTGCAGGATTCTCTGAAAGAGGTCAAGAATGTGAGTTCCCAGTGGGAGACACCTCTGTCAATCCACCTCAAGGGAATCACCATTACCCCGGCAGGCTTCGTAGAAGGCGCGTTTGTGCGGCGTTCGCGGGAACTGGGAGCTGATCTTACGACTCCTTTCAACTCGCTCACCATGCCCGGCGCTTCGCAAAGCCAGTTGCCGGAGTTCTATGGCTCCGCACGTCAGTCGCGGCCCACGGTCTTTGTCGGCGGGCGCCTGAAAAATGTGGAATTCTCCTCTTATATATCCGGCGACTTTCTCTCTGCGGGCGTCACCTCCAGTGCCACCCAAACCAACAGCTATACTCTCCGGCTACGCCAGGCTTGGGGCCAAGCCAAGTTTGACAATGGCTGGAAATTCCTCGGCGGTCAGGCGTGGAGCCTGTTGACCGAAAACAAAGCTGGAATCGCCCCCAGCGACGATCTGGGCAGAGTCAACGACGCCCGGCCGGCGACGATCGACCCTGGTTACAATGTCGGATTTACCTTTGCGCGCCAGTACCAGCTTCGTGTAACGAAAGACTTCGGCAGCAAGGTATCGGCCGCTTTCTCTATCGAAAACGCGCAAGGCACACTCACCACGCACAACAATGCTGCCAACTTCCTGCTCGGCGAAGCCGGCGCCAGCAACACCTACAATACGACCTCTAACTACACCGCCAACCCAGCTCCCGATCTCATCGCCAAGATCGCCTTTGATCCCGGTTTCGGACACTACGAGATCTTCGGCCTGGCCGACCGCTTCACCGATCGCGTCTTCCCCTGCGTAGAATTTGCAACAGGCTCGCCTCTATGCACCGGCGGTACCCCGACTACAGGAGCCTACAACGCTTCGAAAGAAGGCGGCGGTTTCGGTGCTAACGCCCGCTGGAACTTTGCCAACAAGCACATCGTTCTTGGCTTGCACGGCTTCGGAGGCAGCGGAGTCGGCCGTTACGGTGCGGCCCAGCTCTCCGATCTTTCAATCAATCCTGATGGAACGATTCATCTGATTAAAGATCTTCAGGGTTTGACCACGCTGGAATATCACGGCAAGAAACTCGACGTTTACGGCTATGCCGGAGCGGAGTACGCTGGCCGGACCTATGGCCTCGATCCGATCTCCGGCAAGTTCGTCGGCTACGGAGCGCCGGAGTTTCCCAATTACGGTTGCTACACCGAAACACCTCCTAACGGGAACGGTGGCTTCACTCCTGGCACTCTCGCCAATTGCACCGCTGACACGCGGGCTGTGATCGAGGGCACTGCCGGCTTCTGGTACCGCTTCTACAGCGGGCCAAAGGGTAGGGTCCAGTTTGGCGCGCAGTACTCCTATGTAACGCGCCAGACCTGGTCTGGGGCCAGCGGTCCTCCTACGCCCGTCAATGGAGCACTTGGACCCGAAGGACTGGACGGGATGGTCTTCACCTCGTTCCGCTACTACTTGCCGTAAAGCCAAACATGGTCCCGCGTCATTCTCGACGTGGGACCATAAGGTTTAACGAATCCACATCTAATGAACTCGGTTTAACGGACAAAGATCTATCGGCCAACGTTTAACGGGCTCTTCAACTTTCTGAGGGGCCTTCCCTTCAGAATCGCCGCCGGTCCGGTTTTGGCCTACTCTCCTTTTCCGGGCCGGTGGCGCTAGCTCAATCTACTCTCAGACTATGACGTCCCGCGTCGGTCTGGGAGTGTCACATTTGATGGCTACCTCTGCGACGATTCGGCGACATCGAAATCTTTGTCTCCGATAACAAAATCAGGGCGCCACGTTGCAAACCCATCCGCTTTGACTGGATTTTCTCCTACCGTTTCCAAAACACCAGAAAAATCCCAAACCGCGCTGCGTGCGGAAACATGCGAATCACTTCGGCTCGCACCTCAGGGGTTATTACCGCTCCCGGAAAATACGACGAGTCATTGAGCGCGACGAGATTGAGATCGTAGGCCGGAATCGCAATATCTATCTCAGCCATGAAAGTACTGTTTATAGCTCGCAAAATACAATCGACGCAACCTGCGTGTCCGCTAGAATGCTTGCCATGCGATGCCGTATCTGCGGTTACGAGTCGGAAGCTTTTGCATCCACGCTGGTCTTGTCAAAGTTTCAAGTTAACTACTTTCGGTGCGGAGCTTGCCGATTCATCCAGACTGAGCCTCCGTATTGGCTTGAAGAAGCATATTCGGAAGCAATTGGAGCATTGGACGTGGGGGTGATGTTGCGAAACCTTCACAATGCCGCTGTGACTTCCGCGGTAATATCACTCCTCTTTCCTAACGGCACACGCTTCCTGGATTATGCGGGTGGATATGGCACGCTGGTCCGTCTGATGCGCGACCGGGGCTTCGATTTTTACTGGTCCGACCGATACGCGAAGAACCTTCATGCGCGCGGATTCGAGCAGCTTCCGGGGTCCCGATATGACCTTCTGACTGCATATGAAGTTTTGGAGCATCTGCCGGAGCCGCTCGACGACATCGGGCTTATGCTTGATCTTGCGGACAATGTGCTGGTTAGCACCGAGGTGGTGCCCGTACCCGCGCCTTCGCCTCCCAACTGGTGGTACTACGCTGTGAAGGGTGGACAGCATATTTCGTTCTACGCTGCGGACTCGCTGCAAAAGATCGCCTCTCACTTTCACGTACATCTCTTGTCGCGGGGCTCTTACCACCTGTTTACGAGAAAGCCACAAAACAGTTTATTGTTTCGGATCGCGACGAGCGCGCAGACCGTTCCGATTGTCAATTGGTTACGCAAACGTGAAAGTCTGATCCAGGCTGATTTTGAGCGCATGGCAGCCTAGCAGGCTGCGGAAAACTCACGAATCCGTGAATTACCCTCGAAGAGCGATCCCCTGAAATCAGCGGGGCTTTAGCCACAGTGGTCGTTCTTCAGTAGAATTGCACTTTAACCCGCTGCTGATGCCCTCTTAATTCACCGTTTCCAAAACACTAAGAAGATCCCGAACCGCGCTGCGTGCGGGAACCTGCGAGCCACTTCCGCCTTCACTTCCGGCGTTATCACCGCTCCCGGAAAATACGGCGAGTCATTGAGCACGACGAGATTGAGATCGTCAGACTGAATTGCCTTCAGAATTTCTTCCGGCGCGGCACCGCCATCGTCATGCGTAACATTTTTCAGTCCCGAAAGAAAATACAACTCGGGACAATCGTTGCCTGCAAACATCAATCCGTTCGGACTGTGCTCATGCAAGAACCGGGAAAAGTCATCGAAGAACGCAGCTCCTTCGATCTTCAGCCCACCCGTCCGTGGCCCTTGCATCGTGTCCATGTGTCCCACCGTGTAGGTGAGTTCATAGATGTAGTGCGGAACAAGACTGACCACCCCAAACACCAGATAAAATCCCACCACCGATGCCAACGCATAGGTTCCGCGTTGCGTCTTACCCGTCGAGACAATCGCTACCAGCGCCAGCAGCGTCAGTGGTGCGAAATAACTTAAGTAGATCGGAGCCGCAAACGGAAACTGCACCAGGCTGCACGTCGCCGCCAGCGAGGTCAACAACACAACGCGCTGCCGCTCGACTCTTGTCCGCTCGCCCGGCTTCCGTTTCGCCCAGACCATCGCAGCTCCGAGCAGTACTGTGATCGGCGTGAGCGCTGCCACCGACCACCAGATCCCGGAGACGATCGCGAACGATTGCGCAGCTCTCGTCGCAAGTACGATTGCTCCCAGGCCCAGGGCAACTCCGACAACTTTTCCCTGGAACTTATCCCAATACATCGCTCCAGCCAGTATTCCCAACAGCGGCAGTACAAATAAAATTTTCTCGACCCCGACTGGTCGGATTACTCCCAAATCAACCGCCCGCGAGACCGCGCTCGAAGTTACACCAAACAAAAACTTCCACACCTCTCCCGACCACGCGTACGGCATCAGGAAAATAATTACAGGACCGACCAACCCGCATAGAAACGGACCGACTGCTCGAAACATGGTCTTGAATCGTTGCGCCGTCCCTGCCTTTACCCTTCGCTCCTCCAGCAGGATCAATCCCACCACCACAGTCGATGGCAGCACGAACTGGTACAGTTCAGCTATTCCCAGTCGCTTGTGCAGCACATTCACTAGTATTGCCAGAAATAACAGCAATCCACCTACGCTGAACAAGCGATATGGCCAGCTGTTTTTCGAACTCTCTTCCGCTGCGCTTTTTTCCGAATCTCTTTCCGAACTCTCGCTCTGTTCCAGAAACGCCAGAAACAATAGCGCACCAGCAACGTAGTATGCGCCGATCACCTTGATCAGGATTGACACTCCGCCGCATACTCCCGCCACCACTAGCCATCGCCGCGTCCGCACTTCGAGATAGCGCAGCAACGCGGCGGCCCCAAAGGTCGCGAAAAACAGGTTGTACCAGGAAGGCATTGCGGCAGGATAATTCGGATAACTCCACGCCACTGCCAGCAGCGTGACCGCGCCCGCCCCAATCGCAGACGTAAAGCGCAGGGCGATATAGTAAACAGCCGAAAGCCACGCCAAGAAAAACAGAAATACGCAGATGCGCAGGGACATCAGATTGACGCCGAACAGACGAAATGCCAGCGCATGAATAAAACTCAGGCCACCTGTGTAGATCTCCCCAAAATCACGATGCGGAAGTTGACCCTGCATCACGCGCAACGCGCTTTGACTCAGCGTCCCATCGTCCGCAGGTACCCATCCCCGGCCAATGCGAAGCCCCGTATAGGTTCCTGCAACGAGTAAAACCAAGGTCAGGACAAGAGCGCGCACGCTCCAACTCTCGTTCGCTTTTGCAAACGGTTCCACACTGGCGTCCACCACCGCGTCACCCACCTCCCAGACTCTCACCTCGAGGCTCAAACCCTGTTCGGCAGGCAACGCAGATGCTCGATCGATCTCACTCTTCAATCTTCCTCTTTCTCCGGTGTCGAACGCCGGCACCGTTTAGACGTACTTCGGATGTGTCGTTCTATGTGACGACTCGACTATTTTCGCAAGCTTCTTTGCCTGATCCCCATCCAGAGACAGATCGGCGCTTGCCCTAGATTGGCCCATAGTAACCTTGTCTCTCGCCCCACGCATGTTACTCAGGTTACCTCCGTCATAGCCAAGGTTGCGTTTTTGACGTGAGTACCTTCGTTTTGCAGCCGACTCTTATAAGTAGCCATTGATTGACTAAGCGCAGTTATTCTAGAAACGCATAAACCACTTAAGGTCGCGTTGTTTGGATTGGCATTTGCGCGGCAATTCTAAACTTAAAAACCAAGGGCGAGGTACAAATGAAGCTGCTCTGCGTTGTTTGTATAGTATGTGCGCTGACCGCGCCAGTCGTGGCTCAGGACAATGGTTCCGTTGAATCCAAGATCATCGCAATGGAGAAAGCCTGGAATCAGGCCTATAAGTTTCGCGACAAAAAAGCGCTGGGTGAAATCCTCCACGACTCCATCGTGTTGGTCAATGACGACGGCAGCCTCCAATCCAAGGGAATATTTCTGGCAAGCGTCGACGCGGCGAAGCCCTCCGACCAGCAACAGGCGGAGCCCGAGTCGATCGCCGTGCACGTTTTCGGCGATGTGGCAATTGCGACAGGTGTCTTTCACGAAAAGGGAGTTGAGAATGGCAAAGCCTATGTTCGGCGTAATCGATTCGTCGATACGTGGGTAAATAGGAATGGCGCGTGGGTGTGCGTAGCCGCCTCGGCGATTCCAGTGCAGCACTAACCAACCTCGAGACAAAGAGCCACTTTCAGAAAGAGACTTCTAGCTTTGCCGAAGGGCCGGCGGTATTTCCTGTGGCAGTTCTTCTCGAAGTTGAAAGCCGCTTTGGCGTGCATTCGTCATAGAACGTGCCAGATTCAAAATGCGCTGGACAGCTTGTTCCGTACTTACTCCCCGAGCATGAATGTTTGAGATCAGATTTCGATTGGCATCGGTATCCGATCCTTTCGGCTGGTATGCCATGTATGCAGAAAGACTTTCAGCCGTTGCCAACCCCGGACGTTCACCGATCAAGAGAACGGCAACTTTAGGACTCAACAACTCGCCAATCTCGTTGAGTATCCCTACCCGGCAGTACCGAATCACAAATGTGTTACCGACACTCCAGCCACGAGTTATTGCTCCATCATATAGCGGTTGCAGCAGCCTCGGAACTTGCATGGCAACGGCTGTCACCGAGAGCCCGTCGCCAATTACGATTTGCAGATCTCGTCCCTTGATGCAGCGCCGATTCACCTCCGCACGCGATGCTTCATTCAGCTGACGTCCGAGATCGGGACGCAAAAGATACTCATCTTTATTGGCTGCACGGGAACAGACCTCAAACAAATTCCACTTCCGTATGAATTCATTATCAGGATTCGTGAAAAGGCCCAACTCTGCACGCACAGCATCGCGCGCGGCGGCATGTGCCTGGCGCAGTTCCAGCTGTGTATTTGTTCGATACGCGGCTCCACTGCGGCCAGCCAAGAGTCGTGCCGGAGTCCGCACACGTACCTTCTCCGCAATTTCAGATAAATCAGAGAATTGGGCGAGATTATCACCGTGCTCGTCCCTTCCATCTGCACGGCTGTCTCGTTCCCCCGCCATTCAGACCGTCCGCTCCAGTGACGATTCCAGGCCCTGCATTAATTGCCGTCGTCTCGAAGCGTCGAGGGACGCCGGTTCGTTGCCGCGATAAATCTCCATACGCTGCAGCCATGCGAGGAATTCCGGCGTAGGCTTTAGCTGGAATAATCGCCTCGCGGCCAGCCCGTCGTGATAGCTGGTGGATTGATAATTCAGCATCACATCGTCCGAACAGGGAACGCCCATGAAGTAGTTACAACCTGCTGCCGATAGAAGTAGCAGTAAGTTGTCTGCGGAATTCTGGTCTGCCGCGGCATGATTCGTGTAACAGACATCGCAGCCCATTGGCAAACCGAGTAACTTGCCCATGAAATGGTCCTCGAGTCCAGCGCGTATGATCTGCCTCTCGTCATATAGGTACTCAGGACCAATGAAGCCGACGACGCTGTTGACAAGAAATGGTTTGAAAGCTCTCGCGACTCCATAAGCTCTTGCCTCTAGGGTTAGTTGATCGACTCCGTGATGCGCCTCGGCTGAAAGAGCGCTGCCCTGGCCGGTTTCAAAATACATGGCGTTATCCCCGACCCAGCGGACATCGCGCTGACGATGATGTTCGAGAACCTGTTCCTGGCCCTCGCGCAGCATGTCCAGGGTAATTCCAAAGCTGCGGTTGGCCGCTTGCGTGCCAGCGACAGATTGAAAGAGTAAGTCGACAGGCGCTCCGCGACTTAGCGCAGCCAATTGCGTAGTGATATGTGCTAAGCAGCAAACCTGCGTGGGAATGTCGTACGCATCAACCAGGCGATCCAGCGCCAAAAGAATTGAGCTGACCGTCCCTACCGCGTCGGTTGCAGGATTCACACCGATGACGGCATCTCCACAGCCGTAAAGCAGCCCTTCAAATGCCGTTAAAAGAATTCCACCCACGTCATCGGTAGGATGATTGGGCTGCACTCGTATGCCCAAGACACCACGCTCTCCCATCGTATTGCGGCAGCGTGTAACGTTGCGGATCTTTGCGGCCGCGAGCACCAGATCCTTGTTGCTCATCAGCTTGGCCACAGCGGCGGCCACTTCAGGGACGATGGCATTCTGCAGTGACTGGAGCTGAATTTCCGTGGTTCCGTCGTCGAGAATGAACTCGCGAAATTCCCCTACGGTCATGTTTGCAATGCTTCTGGTGGTTCCCGCGCCGCGAAAAGCCTCTTGGTCGAATGTGTCCAGAATAAGGCGTGTGACGTCGTCTTTAGAAGGATCGATCAACGGCCGGCGCACAATTTCGTCGAGCGTCATGTCGGCGAGTTTGCATTTAGCAGCGACTCGCTCACGCTCTGATCGAGCGGCGATACCTGCTAAATGGTCGCCAGATTTCTCCTCGTTAGCCTTCGCAAACAGTTCGCGGAGATCGGAGAAGTCGAATCGCTCGATCATAGATGCCGTACTCCTGGCCGCACCACTTCGAGACACCATGTTACCGAAAAGCCGGGTGCAAAGCGCCACCGTTTATTCGCAGCAAATTAGTCTGAAGCTTAGCCGATCCATTTAGCATAAGAGTGTGAACACACAGCAAAGAGCCGGCTTAGCGCGAGCCCTTTCTAAGTTGGGATATTGTTCGCGCTCGCAGGCTGAGATTTTGATTCGTGCTGGGCGCGTCACTGTGAACAGTAGGATCGTGCGCAATCCAGAAAGCTCGGTGCGAATACCTCAAGACCGGATTGAAGTTGACGGTTCGCCACTCGAGAAGACGCTCGTGATTTACGTCGCCATGAATAAGCCGCGCGGAGTGGTGACGACTGCTTCAGATGAGAAAGGGCGCGCAACCGTTTACGATTTGCTGGAGTCGGGATTGCCATGGATTGGTCCCGTAGGGCGCTTGGATAAGGCTAGCGAAGGTTTGCTGCTGCTGACCAATGATTCGGAGTGGGCAGCTAAGATCACCGCGCCGTCCAGTCACTTGGACAAAAAATATCATGTGCAGGTGGATTGTGTTGCAGACGACGATCTTCTGGCGAAAATCACTCGCGGCGAAAACCTACGCGCCAAGGCAGCGCGCCTTCTTCGTCATGGCAATAAGAATAGCTGGCTGGAAATTAGGTTGGACGAAGGCAAGAACCGACAGATTCGGCGTCTGCTCGAAGCCCTTGGGGTTAAAGTGTTGCGTCTGGTGCGAGTGTCGATTGGCCCGCTCGAATTAGGCGATCTAAAGAAGGGATCGGTGCGACGGTTGACAACAGAAGAGAAGAAGGCACTTGATCGGGCATTGCGACTGACGACGCTCTAGGCTCTTATCATCAAGTCGCGGCACGAAGCTAGGTTGTCATCGCTAAGTTCGTCATCATTAGGTTGTCATCTTGAGCGAAGCGAAAGACCTCATGTTCAACGTGCGAAGGTTTTCCTGAAAGGTTTTCCTAAGAAGAGACGCCGTGTGCTTCCATGTGGTCTTGTGCCAAGCGCAGCACCTTGCGTTCGTTACTGTATGCAAGTTGACCAGTTGCGTCGGCTAGAGGCACCCAGAGAGCTTGCTTGACTTCGATCCGCATGTCGGGAGCAAGGTTGTCGATTTCTCCCGAGACATAGCGCATCAGATAAAAGCTGACGATTTTGAAAACCCGTTCGCCATCTCCCCACTTGCGGACGTAGACATATTTGTTATCCGCAAGTTTGGTAATCGGCTCGGCCACAACGCCCGTTTCTTCCAGTACTTCGCGTACGGCGGCGGCCTGCGGCTTTTCACCCGCATCGACCAATCCTTTTGGGAGGCCCAGCACAGATCGATTGGGCTTGCGCGGCGTCTTACCGGATTTGACGGCAGAGTTTGGAGCTTCTTTCTGTGATTCGCTTTTTTGTGGTTCAATCAACGCGACGTGCCAGACTCCGCTGATCTGACGAAGCACGACCCCGCCTGCCGAAATTTCCCGCGCCATAGCGGCCACCTTGGCGATCACCTTCTTAAGAACGGTATCAAGAAGTCACAAGCTTTCCAGCCTCTTGCAGGATGCGCTCCCATGCGTGCTCCACATGCCGCGCGCGGGTGTTGGTTTGACCGACGCATAACCGAAGCGTGAACTTGCCATCGAGCTTGGTATGCGTGAGGTAGAGATCGCCGCTGCCATTCAGGCGGTCCATCAAAAGCTGATTGTCATGATCTCCCGAAACCAACCGGAAACAGACAAGATTGAGCTGGACGGGAGCAGCAAGCTCGAAGCGCGAATCGTCGCGCACCCAAGCTGCGAATTGTTGGGCCAGGCGCACATGCTCACGAATATGATGCTGCAGGCCTTCGATTCCATAATGCCGGATCACGAACCAAAGTTTGAGCGATCGAAAACGGCGCCCGAGCGGAACCTGCCAATCGCGATAATCGATGACCGCACCTGATTCGCTCGCCTGGTTGCGCAGATACTCTGGCAGGACCGAAAGCGTCTGAATCAGGTGCTTCCGGTCGGCAACGTAGAAAATGTTGCAATCAAAATTGGTGAACATCCATTTGTGCGGATTGAAAATGTAGCTGTCGGCAAACTCCACGCCGTCGTTAATGAAGCGAAACTCCGGGCAGAGCGCGGCGGTCCCGCTCATGGCGGAGTCTACATGCAGCCAAAGCTTGTAGTCGGCACAGATGCGTGCAATTTTGCGAACGGGATCAATCGCGTTCGAAGAGGTCGTGCCGATGGTGGCACACACAAAGCAAGGAATCAGCCCAGCCTTAACGTCGGACTCGATCTGGCGTGCGAGTGCATCGGGGCGCATAGCGAAATTCTTGTCCACTTCGATCTGGCGCAGGTTGTCCGAGCCCATGCCCGCAATCTTCATCGCTTTTTCGATGGAAGAGTGAGTTTGCGTGGAGCAATAAGCGATCAGGCGTCCATCGCAGCCTTTGCGATTGCTCGCAAACTTCGTCGCCCGTTCGCGCGCGGCAAGCAAAGCGCAAAGCGAGGCGCTGGACGCTGTGTCCTGAATCACGCCACCTCCGCTGCTGGACGAAAGAAATTTCTCCGGCAAGCCCAGCATGGGGACGAGCCAATCGAGGACATGCGTTTCAACTTCGGTGCATGCCGGACTGGTAGACCAGAGCATGCCTTGCACGCCTAGCCCGGCGGAAAGCAGTTCGCCAAGAATCGCCGGCCCCGAGGAATTCGACGGGAAGAAAGCATACAAATTGGGTGATTGCCAGTGCGTGATTCCCGGAAGAACGATACGCTCAATGTCGCTAAGAACCCGATCGAATGCCTCGCCCTGCTCCGGCGCGCTGTGCGGAAGCTTAGAGCGAATTTCCCCAGGCTGCACCTGCGACAGAACCGGGAAACTTTCAATGCGCGAATGGTAGTCGGCGATCCAGTCCACAACCGCGTGGCCCTGGCGGCGAAACTCCTCGGGAGACATGTGAAAGGTTTTTTCTGCGGACATGAGTTGAGGTTTCTCCGGAACTATTTCAACTGGGCGTAGTACACACGGGTATCGTATTCAAATTCAACCTTGCCATCTTTCGCATGAGCGCGAAAACTCCGCTGCAATTCCTGCATCATCGGTACATGGCTGGAATGACCTTCGAGCGGCGCGTAAGAAGAAGACAGCAGTCGCCCGGCCAGTCCTTCATAGTCAAACCGCTGGACTAAACTGAATACACGCTCCTGATAGGCAGTCGGCGCAAAAAAATCATGGATCATCGCAGTAGTGCGTTCGTGCCGCACATCCTTATAGTCGGTGCCGTATGTCAGCAGAACATTTTCATATTCACGTAAAAAAGGAGTGCTAGCGGTGCGGCGTTCATTCCATATCAGCACGCACCATCCCTCCGGCCGCAGAATGCGCACAAATTCGGCGCGGGCGCGAGGCAGGTCGAACCAATGCGCCGCCTGCGCCGAGGTCACGAAGTCGACCGAAGCGGAGCGCAGTGTGGTCTCCTCGGCTGTGCCGGCAACAGACACCAGGCGATCATAAGCGTCCAGTTGATGCAGACCCATTTCGCGCATCTCGGCGTTAGGTTCAACCGCAAAAACGGAATTTCCGTTCTCCAGCAGCAAGCGCGTAAATATCCCTGTGCCAGAAGCGATATCGGCGATGATGTGACTAGGCTGCAGTCCGCACTCTCCGCGCAAAAGATCGAGCACCTCAGCCGGATATCCCGGGCGATAGCGGACGTAATTCTCCACCCGATCGGAAAAACGAGCCGTTGGCGACTTAGTCATCACAATTTAGTGTAACCCGTTTCAACCGCTTCTTTCGCACGGTACAATCGTCATTCGTATTTCTAGAAGGAGCTTCATGAAACTTCTCTCCGGTGCAATTCTGTTCTTCCTCCTGATCGGTTCGAACCTGCAAGCTTTTGATCAAGCCAGCCAGAGTAAAGATAAGGCGAACGACAATCAAAACCAGCCACAAGCCTCGCCCATCAGCGGTTTCCGCGATGTTGCCGCAGAGCAGGAAGTCGAAAAGAAATTCATGGCCGTTCCCGAGCCCAAGCTGGCGGAAGAGCATCTGCGAATTCTCACCCAGGCGCCGCACATGGCAGGAACCGTCGAAGACAAACAGACCGCCGAATATGTGGTGAAGAAATTTCGCGAGGCTGGCCTCGACACCGAAATCGTCGAATACAAGGTGTGGATGAACTATCCAGCCGAGATCCGAGTCGACATGACCGCTCCCGAGGGCGTGGAAATGCATGGACCGCATCGCGAGCATGTCGATGGAGATTCGCAACCCGACGATCCACGCGTCGTGACGCCTTTCAACGGAATGTCGCCGTCGGGCGATGTCGAAGCCGAAGTCGTCTATGCGAACTACGGCTCACCGGCTGATTTCGACAAGTTGAAGGAGATGAATGTCGATGTGCGTGGCAAGATCGTCATCGTCCGTTACGGAGAGAATTTTCGCGGCGTAAAAGAATTCGTAGCGCAGGAGCGCGGTGCCGCTGCCGTCATTATTTATTCCGACCCGAAAGACGATGGCTACTATCGTGGCGACGCCTATCCCAAAGGCCCTTGGCGTCCGGCCAGCGGAGTGCAGCGCGGCTCTGTCGGGTACATGTTCCAATTTCCCGGAGACCCCACCACCCCGGGTATCGCCTCTACTCCTGAACTACCGGACTCAAAGCGCATTTCGCCCGCCGATTCCGCCCAACTGCCGAAGATTCCCGTAACTCCGCTTTCTTACGCTGACGCCTCACCCATTCTCGAACATCTCGGCGGTCCGCAATCGCCGCGCGAGTGGCAGGGAGCGCTGCCGTTTACCTACCACGTCGGTCCCGGATCCTCAAAGGTGAAGATGCACTTGAAGCAGGACTACCAATTCCGCACCATCTGGGACGTAATCGGAAAAGTGAAGGGAACCTCTGCCCCAGATGAATGGGTGGTCGCGGGCAATCATCGCGATGCCTGGGTCTTTGGAGCGGTCGATCCCAACAGCGGCACAGCGGCCATGCTCGAGACCGTGCATGGTCTCGGCGAGTTGCTGAAGTCAGGCTGGAAGCCAAAACGCACAATCGTGGTCGGAAGCTGGGACGCCGAAGAAGAAGGATTGATCGGCTCGACCGAGTGGGGCGAGGCCCACGCCCATGAGCTGGGGAATGCGGCTGCCTATTTCAATATGGATGTCGCGGTATCCGGGAAGAAATTCGGCGCTTCCGGCACTCCCACGCTGAAGGAATTCATCCGCGAGATCGCAAAAGCAGTGCCCTCGCCGCAAGGCGGAACCGTCTACGACGCCTGGAAAAAAGCGAGCCAGCCTAGTCCTGATAACTACCGTCCACAGGAAACCAGCACGTTTCGCCCGCCGCCAAACGCAGTGCAGCGCGATGTGCCCGTGGGCGATCTGGGCAGCGGTTCCGATTACACCGTCTTTCTACAGCATCTGGGAGTACCTTCCACCGACATCAGCTCGAACGGCGACTATGGCGTGTATCACTCGGCCTTCGACAACTTCAACTGGTTCAAAAAATTCGGCGATCCCGACTTCACCTATGAGCAGCAGATGGCCCGCATCTTCGGATTGGAATTGCTCCGCATGTCCAGCGCCGACGTGCTGCCCTACGATTACGAGACGTACGGCAAAGAGATTCTGGTCTATCTCGACTCTGCCCGGGGCAAGAGTAAAGACCGTTTCGGAGACAAGGCGCCCGACTTTACGGCGGCATTTGACGGTGCGCGCCATCTGCAGGAAGTGGGCGCAAAAGTGCTCCAAAGAGAGCGGAAATTGCCGGGAGCACCCGATCGGCTAAATGCTAAACTTCGGGATGCGGAGCGGGCGATGCTGATTCCAGAGGGTTTACCGAATCGCCCGTGGTTTCATCACGCGATTTACGCTCCAGGACAGTACACAGGATACGCAGCCGTTGTCATTCCTGGAGTGAACGAGGCGATCGATCGAGGGGACTTACCGCGCACCGAACAGCAAATTGCTGCGCTGGCGTCCGCCTTGAACCGGGCCGTTCTGGTGCTGGAGCAATCCCGCTGACCCAGTTGGGAGTCAGCCTTGCAACTAGATTTAGAGCAATGCTGCGGCTAGTTTTGTATCGGAGCGTCGCTTCACAGTTAGCCGCTGAGAACGGCAGACTAAAGCTGCATAAACTACCAGTTTTTTGGCTAACTGTTCAGCGATAACATAGATTGTTCGAGCCAAGACACCCCGTTAGGGGCTGAATTTCCACCTGACCGTGCGGCGAGTTACGGCCGAAGGCGACACGAGTTATGGCACTGGCAAGAATCATTACGCGTTCCCAAGCCTGCTCGCGCGAGCTGGCTCTGGATCTCCTTGCCCGCGGTTACGCGGTCGAAATCGTTTCTCCCGACAAAATCCCCGACAACATTGCCGATCTGGAATTGCGAGTCGATGCCGGTCCCGGAGATCAGCTGATCGCGACCGTGCAAACGCATGATGGAGATCGTTCGGCGTCGCTGGATTTTGTTCATCACCTGAAAGCGCCGATGGTGGACTTCATGCGCCGGACACCCGAGCCTCGTGAAGCCGTCTACTTTCCCGAAGAGCCTGTCAGTTTCGACGGCGAGCCGAGCATTGAAATTGAAGATGTGGAGCTGCCCTCGCCACTTCCGCAACTCGCGTTTGAGACTGTTTCTCTGGCAACCGAAGCCTCACCCGACCCCGAACTCGATGCAAAAGCAGGCACGCATATAATTTCGCCGCTCAATACGTTCCCATCGTTGGAGATGGAATCACAAACTCGAGTCGCGGAAGAATACCTGGCAGAGGATTCAACCGTCGAGTCGCCGATGATGCGCCCGGCGCTTATTCAACCCATAGACGCCAAACTGAGAGATGTTCCGCCAACAGACGCCCAACCAATTCATACTCAACCTATCGATATCCAGCCTATTGCTATCGAGAGTCGGCCGGTGACGGAGAGCCAGCCGACAATCGCGTGGTCCGCGCGAAAGCCGCAGCCCAATCGATCGACTCGATCTTTCCGGCGCGATGCCCTGATTTTTGCCGGCGTCATGCTGATGGCTCTGATCCTTGGATACGGCATCCGTCGCAGTGATGCCAATAAAGCTTCCGCGCAGAATTCCCGAGCTCTGACGGGAGGCAAAACACAGACAGTCGCAGCCGCATCCACCGGCGTGAACTTGTTGAATCCCGCGAACCCCGGGGTGGCGAACCCCACGAATCTAAAGCAAAATTCTGGAAAAGATACACTGGAGCCCGCGCCTGCGCTAGCGTCGCCACCAGCCATAAAGTCAGAAGGGAATTCCGGCCAGGTTCCGAAAGAGCTGCCAGCAACAAAACCCACACCTGCCGCCGCGAGACACTCGATCCCCGCCACTCCAAACAAGACTGCGCACAAACACAGTGACGACTTGATCGCCCGCGACACCGTGACCTATCTCGATAAACGTTTCCAGCCTGCTCCAACACCCAAATCGGCGAAAAAACTCGCCCACAAGCATCCGGCTTCGCACAAGCAAGGCGGCATCGTCGCAGCAAATAGCGTCACCTATCTCAACAACAAACCCGCTCCGAAAACTGCAAAGCAGAACTAATCGCTCACGCCACCGAACAGCACTTACGCTTACGGAACCTGGGATGATGTCGGCGACTTCAGGGGATAGACGGTTGAGCGCCGGGCGCCTCGCCCGGCTTCACAGCTTGCCGAAATTCGGGCTTTGTATGAGGGTATCGCTTTAGCGATACCGCAAGTCCTAAAATCGTACACCCCTTGAAGGTCTGGACATTTGAATTCGAATGTTCCGGAAAACTGTTCAACGTCCTAATGCGGTGTTCTCTCATTCTCCGCCGATGCAAAACCCTCTTTTTCGATACATCTCCCAACCAGAGCGGCGCAGGATTCAATGAATCTCTGCTCCGGAGCCGTGAAGGCATCCGCAAAGTAGCTCTCGATACAGAGCTCTGCCACCACGCGTTTCTTCATCACGTCTTTCTTAACATTGGCAAAGATCGGCACCACAATATTCGATTTCACCAGGTCCGATCCCATATAGCGCGGGTCGGCGGCGACATTATTGACTACCACCGTCTTCCCAGAAGTGGCCGCAGCGCCGCACAATCCCCTGTCCAGCGGAATTCGCAACGTGGGCATAAAACTCCCACTGTACGGCCCCAGCACCAGAGCGTCGAATGCAGGAGCTTCCATGGAATAAAAGCCAACCCAGTTGTAGCGTGTCATTGCTTCATGGAGGCGCTCGGCGATGTGCTGCATAAGAGCGGTTGACTTCGTCCCCTCGGCAGAACGGCCGTATGCCTCAAACTTTCCTAGCAGTTCGTCATACTGTGACATCGGGAACAGGGTCTCCTTAATGTTGGCTTGCCCGCAACTCGCCATTTTATGCTCATTCGCGCAGCAGATGCCCCGCCAATGTTATGCATTCGATACCGCAGTCGATTCTCTCGCGTTCCGGTCTTTTCAACGGCGACACACCCTCAAGAAAATCATGACCGAAAACGGAACGAAAGAAACCAAGGTTTCGTATCTGCCTCAGCGTGCGACGACCGGAGAGAAGCATGAAACGGATCAGCATCGGAGTCGTCATCGGTGCGCTAGCCCTTGCCGCGATCTCGGGAGCAGCGCAAAGCCTGCCTGCAACGGCCTCCAGCACGACGACGCGTCCGGTCATCCACATCGAGGATGTCGAGCGTTTCTATAAAATCTACGATGCAACAAACGGACATCCGACCGTCGATCAGCTTCAACACGACTATATCGACGCTGGTTCGGATGGCCTTCACCACTTCGCCCAAGTTCGAAACATCTCCGGCGCCACAATCGCCAAGACCCTGGCCGAGCATCCGGAGATCTACTCGAACGCCAGACGTTGCATGCTCATCTTACCCCGCGTGCGCCAACGCTTGCAGGCCGCGCTTCTTGAATTGGGCCGGCTATATCCGGAGGCGAAATTCCCTCCGGTCACGATCGCTGTGGGCCGTAGAAAACCTGTCGCGGTCGGAAGTCCCGCTTTCGGAGTTCAGGTCGGCCTTGAGGCGCTTTGCGCGACCGACTGGCTCAATCCCAACGTCGAAGATCGTTTTGTGCATGTGATCGCTCACGAGTATGTCCACGTCCAACAGTCGCAGGCTCTCTCCAATGATGAGCATCCTACCGTGCTCGAGTTGTCGTTGGTAGAAGGCGCCGCCGAATTCACCGCCGAGCTGATTTCCGGCGAGGTTGCGTATTCGCAGTTCGGGGCATCGACTAAAGGCAGGGAAAAAGAAATCGAAACGGTGTTCGTCTCCGATGAAGACAAAACCGACCTCTCGCAATGGCTAAACAATGGCACGCGGGAAAGACCGGGCGACCTCGGCTACTGGGTCGGATATCGCATCGTCAAGTCTTACTACCAGCACGCCGCTGACAAACGCCACGCCTTTCGCGAAATTCTGGAAATGTCCGATCCGAAGGTGTTTCTGGCCAAGAGCGGCTGGTATCCCGGAATTCAGCTCCAATAGGATGGTCCCAGGCAGAAATTCCGAGCATCCCGGCGGCATCCGAACCCACGTCGTAGGCGCCAGTGCGCAGATACCCATCTTGCCTGGAGACGAACGAAAGAAGTGAAGGTTTCGTATCAGGGTAAAGGTTTCGTGTCAGGGTATCGCTTCAGCGATACCCTGATTCTTCAATCGGACGCCCCTTTAGGGGCTGCATACCATTTCGACGCCTGAGACTACTTCGCCGGAGTCACTGGAGTCATCACGTTGCCGCGGAGCGGAACTCCAAGCGTTCCAGCGACATCTGAGCCCATGTCATAGATGCCAGTGCGCAGATACACATCTTGCTTGGGGACATCAATCTCTTTGTGGATCTGAAGGCCAATCTTTAGCACGTCGGCATAGACGTTTGGTGGCAGTACTAATTTGGTTTCGGTTTCCACCAGGTTGAGTGGTTTGCCCTCGCGATCATAGGCGACAAGCATCACTTCGATTTCGCCATGACGCCCACCGTCGGGAGTGGGATCGAGTTTGAGGTCTTGTGCAAGGATGGCAAAGTCCACGCGATAGCGTGTGACCGGTCCCTTCAGTTCGACGTTACCGCCAATGTGCGGCGCGTCGGGCGCCGGTTGCGGGTTCGACGGCAATACTTTGATCTTGTAGACAACCTGGGAGAGATCGGGCAGGTTGCGTCCCATAAGCGCATATAGCGGATCGTCATCCGATTTTTGTTCGGCTGCCTGCAAGACGATAAGGTCATCGGCGAAATAGCCGCGCCGGTATGCGAGATTGTACTTGCCGCTAAGAAGATTGATCCGGATGTGGCGAAATTTCCCATCCATGGTCTTGTCGCTCGGAGCATAAGTGAGCGTGTAGAAGCGCGCGCCATTATCGATAACGTGGGTCAAGGCATCGTTCAGTCCATTGCTGTTGTAGAAAGCCTCGCCTCCCGTATCTTTGGCCAACTGCTCCATGGTGAGGTGGTTCGAATCGCGACCCGCGCCTGTGGTTCGCATCTGCTTGATTTGGTCACGTGCCGTCATTGAGGGTCTTTTCTGACCGATCTCCGCAGCATTCGCTTGGTATGTGGAACTGGGAGCAAGGCCTTCCGCGGCGATCGGGTAGATTGCGACCTGGGTCGAGGTGAGCAGGTCTGTAGTCTTTCGTATCTCCGCTTGAAAACTCCTCACCGCGGAGAATGGGTCGGGCAAGTCCGCGTCGGGAAGAATGCCGGTAGGGAAAGAGCCGGAAAACCAGGCCACGTTCTTGCGGCCGGGAACGTCGGAGAGATAGCGCGCAAGCTGCTGCAGAGCCTGGAGCGTAATCCGGATGCGGGATTCGGTCTGGAAAGCAGCCGTGTCCGACAAAAACTGCTTCATGGAACTGACAGTGTCGACAGACGCCTGAGCCGAGGTCTGAGGCGCTTTGGGCGCGGTATTCTCAGTGGTCAGGAAATCAATGTAATGCTGGTTCGCATCGTTTTCGGCAGTCGAGGGCAGCAATGCCGAGGGATTAGGGTCGGCCAATTTCTTGTCCTTGAGCACGGCCAGCAATTCTGCGGAGTCGGTCGTGACTCCCTGGATCATTCGTAACCGTGAAGCGAGCGTGAAAATGGCAACCCGCGTACCCGGCGGGATCGTCCCCAGATACTTGATCATCTGCTGGTGCACATAAGTCTGATCCGCCAAAGGTGTGTTCAATGCATCCAGCAGCAACACAGTTACTGAGTCGGCGGTTTGAGTGAGAGGGAAGTTGGTGTAAACGTTGGGCGGCAGAGGCGGCAATTTCGCCAAAGTCATGGCCGCGCCATGGTGCTCTTCAAAAGTCGCAATTGTCTGCGGCTTGCCGTCTTCCAGGATTTCGAAGGCATCCCTGGGCAGGCCGGCGACCGGTTGCCCTTTGCCATCGGTCACGACCAGGTCCAGAACAACAACTCGGACTTTGCTTTCGATGGCGGGCGCAGTCCCGCTGGATTTAGGAAATGCGTCTTGGGAGTGAAGCGAAACCACCGGGAGCAGAGTAAGGAGGAACAAGCTGAGCAGAAAATAGGAGCGGCGAGAATGCATTGCAGTTACCTCACAGTCACTCTAACTCCGGAGGGTGCCCGCGAACCAACGTTTGTAAGAATTACCGCGTAATAAATACTCTATTGTGCCTCTTTAACCACACTCAAATTCTGAGTGTTATCAATGACTTGAATGTACGTACAGTAGCATACACACAATATCGCCAACACAAATGTTCCACGTGGAACATATCTCCATTTTGCAAAACCGGAGGCGCGAGGCTACTTGATCGTGACCAGCTTCTCCACCAGCTCCGAGTAGTCTTTCTTTTCCAACCCGTGCACCGCCTTGTTGTACTCGTCCACCTTGCTGGAGTAGTTCATGGAGCAGAACTTCGGCCCGCACATGGAGCAGAACGCCGCCGTCTTATATCCCTCCTCCGGCAGAGTTTCGTCATGCATCGATCGTGCCGTCTCAGGATCGAGTGAGAGCTCGAACTGTTTTTCCCAATCGAACTTGTAGCGGGCATAGCTCAAAGCGTCGTCGCGATCGCGCGCTCCAGGCCGTCCGCGGGCGATGTCGGCCGCATGGGCTGCGATCTTGTAGGCGATGATTCCGTCCTTCACATCTTTTTCATTAGGCAGGCCAAGATGTTCTTTGGGAGTGACGTAGCAAAGCATTGACGCCCCGTACCATCCAATCATCGCCGCTCCAATGGCGGACGTAATGTGATCGTACCCGGGAGCAATGTCGGTGACCAGCGGCCCTAGCGTATAGAACGGAGCCTCGTCGCACCACTCATTTTCCTTTTCTACCTGCTCCTTGATCTTATGCATCGGGATGTGACCCGGCCCTTCAATCATCACCTGCACGTCGTGCTTCCAGGCAATCCGGGTCAGTTCGCCCAAAGTCTTGAGCTCCGCGAACTGCGCTTCGTCGCTGGCATCGGCCAGGCAGCCGGGACGCAACCCGTCCCCAAGCGAGAAGCTGACGTCGTACTTCGCAAAAATCTTGCAGATGTCCTCAAAGCATTCGTAAAGAAAATTCTGCTTGTGGTGATGCGCCATCCACTGCCCAAGGATTGCGCCGCCGCGGCTCACGATACCCGTTATGCGTTTCGAGACCATCGGTAGATATTGAATTAGCACGCCCGCGTGGATGGTCATGTAATCCACACCCTGCTGTGCCTGATCTTCAATTACCTCGAGCATCACATCCTTATTGAGATCCTCGACGCGCTTCACCCGTGAGATGGCCTCATAAATCGGCACCGTTCCGATCGGGACAGGCGAATGCCGTAGAATGGCTTCCCGAATGGTGGGAATATCGCCGCCGGTGGAAAGGTCCATCACCGTGTCGGCGCCATAGTGAACGGCGGTGTGCAGCTTCTTAAGCTCTTCTTCAATGTTCGAAGTGACGGCCGAATTGCCGATGTTGGCGTTGATCTTGCACAACGACTCGACGCCGATCGCCATCGGCTCCAGCTCGGGATGGTTGATGTTCGCCGGAATGATCATGCGTCCGCGAGCGACTTCGTCGCGCACCAACTCCGGCGTGATCTTTTCGCGGTGAGCAATGTACCGCATCTCGTCCGTGATCAGGCCCTGCCGCGCATAACGCATCTGCGAAAAGTTACCGTCTGTGTTCTCGGCTTTCCGCTTTGCCAGCCACTCTGCCCGCGGTTTCAGGACCGGATCCAAACCATTCCCGTTAATGCTATTCTTCGAATCACCATTGCTTGCGGACATTTTCGTCTGTACCATCCTTCACAAGTTTGATGCAACAAGTTTAATGCCAAATTATACGCTGCATTGACGAGACGGTTTATTCCCTGACGTGGCAGTCAATCGCGACGACGCCGGGAAAAAGTGAATCCAGCGATCGGAGAAGGGAATCGAAGTAGAATGTTGTTATAACGACAATTATTAAACCGTCGGTATGAACGACGGAGTAAGGCGACAGAGTCAAGACGACACCGAAAAGCTACCAAGAACGCGACAAAATAAAACGAGAGATTCCGTTAGGAGGAAGCATGCTGAAGAGGCTGATGGCTACATCCAACGACGTAGCTTTGACTACATTACGCGTGGTTCTGGGAGTCGTGTTTTTTGCCCATGGCGCGCAGAAAATGCTGGGCTGGTTTGGCGGCTACGGTTTTCAGGGCACCATGGGATTCTTTGAGCACATGGGCATGCCCGCCCCTGTGGCGTTTTTAATTATCTGCACCGAATTCTTTGGCGGTCTGGGCTTGATCGTAGGCTTGCTGAGCCGCATCGCCGCTCTCGGAATTGGCGTCGAGATGATCGGAGCGATCTTCCTGGTCCACCTGCCAAATGGATTCTTCATGAACTGGTTCGGCACCCAGAAGGGCGAGGGTTTCGAATATCATCTGCTGGTGATCGCCGTTGCCGCCGCGCTTTTGTTGCGTGGGTCGGGCGCGTTCTCGTTGGATCGGTCGCTTTCGAAGTAGGTAATCGAACTGTGGGCAAGTGCTGAATTGATTTGGACGGGCGAGGTCGTCCGTCTCTTCACAAATTAATTTCTCAGCGTCTTGCCCGTTTTGAGCGTGAACTGAATTCTTTCTTGGGTCTTCTTTTCACCGCATAGGGACTTGAAGGCCTCGCGCTCCAGGTCCAGCACGTATTGTTCGCTCACCGGTGTGCCTGGAGTGACATTCCCTGCGCACAGAACCTCAGCAATTTTTGTGGCTAGTTTCTGCTCGTGGTCGCTGATGAAGCCGCCTTGTCGCATCAGGTGAACTCCCATTTTCAGAGCGGCGAGAATGTTTTCCCCAGGAGCGGGAATGTCAGTGCGCATCACCGGAGGCTCGTAGCCCGCGTGGGTCAACTCTAGAGCCCGCGCTTTTGCATCCGAAAGAACACGTTCGCGGTTCATAGTGACTCGATCGGAACTCGAAAGAAATCCAAATCCTCGCGCTTCATTGGCCGATGTCGAGACCTTCGCTGTCGCAATGGTTTCAAAGGCTTTCTTCATCGCCTCCATCAGTTCGACCGATTCGCCCCGGCCATCGGGACGAATCGACGATGCACTATCAACCGCCCGCAGGAGCATCTCTTTACAGCCGCCGCCTCCGGGAAGCAGGCCGACTCCGACCTCGACCAATCCCATATAAAGTTCAGCGTGCGGTTGCCGGGCGGCCCCGTGCAGCGATACTTCGCATCCGCCTCCAAGCGCAAGTCCGAAGGGCGCGATCACCACCGGCTTGGGCGAAAATTTGATGGCCTGCGTCATACCCTGAAATTGTCGGATAGCGAGGTCCACGTCGTCCCACTCTTCTTCCTGGATCGACATGAGCAGCAACATAAGGTTCGCGCCGACGGAAAAATTCTGCGCGTCGTTGGTGAGGACGAAGGCGTCGAAACTGTCACCCGCGCCACCGGGTTTCAGCGTCTGTAGGATCAGCGAAATTATGTCGGATCCGAGCGCGTTCATCTTGGAGTGGAACTGCACGCAGCCGACGCCATCGCCCAAGTCAATCAGCGAAGCTCCCGAATTTTTCTTGACCACGCCGTTGGATTTCTCGGCAACTTCAACCGACCAGACCCCTTCAGGAACTTCAACTGGCTTAAGATTTCCACTCGCAAGATCGAAATATGCGTGACCCGATGGCGTCTTAGGATCATCGGCGTACCAGGATTTCTGTCCTGAGGCGAACAACTTTTCTACGTTTGCCGCGACTGGATGCCCTTCTTTTTTCATGCGAGCAACAGTTACCTCCACGCCCGCCGCATCCCAAAGTTCAAACGGGCCGAGTTCCCAGTTGAAGCCGAGCCGCATGGCGCGGTCGATCTCCACTACGGAGTCAGAAATTTCGGGAATGCGATTGGCGGAATAGGTCCACAACTCGGAGAGTGCCGACCACAAGAAAGTGGCAGCCTTGTCGGGCTTCTGCGCTGCGCCTCCGTCGAGGCCGAGCAACATTCGCACTCGCCCTCCCGTGTCATCGACATTCTTAGCCATATCGAGCGCCGCGAATTTCGGCTTCTGCCGCGGGTGATATTCCAAAGTTTTCCAATCAAGCGCTAGACGCTCATCTTCTTTGTTAGCCGGAGCGCCGTCGCCGCTCTTGGCCTTCTTGTAGAAGCCTCCCTTAGTCTTGTCGCCGAGCCATTTGCGCTCGAGCATCTGGCTAAAGAACACGGGAATCTGCAATTCGCTGCGTTCGTCGCGCACGTTCTGCGTCATGTTCGAAACCACGTGCCCGAGGATGTCGAGCCCCACTAGATCAATCGTTCGGAAGGTAGCCGAGCGTGGCCAGCCTACGGCTTGTCCAGTGAGAGCGTCGATCTCTTCGATGCTCAGATCCATTTCCTGCATCAGCCGCATCACGTTGAGCACGGAGAATGTTCCGATGCGATTACCGATGAAGTTGGGAGTATCTTTCGCCCGAACCACGCCCTTGCCCAGCTGCAAGTCGCAAAAATTCGTGACTGACTCGATCAATGCCGGGTCCGCCTCCGGAGTAGGAATCAGCTCCAGCAGCCGCATATATCGGGGAGGATTAAAAAAGTGTGTGCCGAACCACGAGCGTCGAAAATCTTCGGAAAATCCCTCGGTGATCTTCGCCACTGGCAGTCCACTGGTGTTGGTCGTGACGATGGTGCCAGGCTTGCGGATCGCCTCCACCTTCTTCAATAGCGCCCGCTTGATCTCCAGGTTTTCAACGATGGCCTCGATGATCCAGTCCACTTCGGCCAGCCGCTTCAGGTCGTCGTCGAAATTTCCCACTGTGACCAAGCGTGAAGGTGACGCGTCAAAAAACGCTGCGGGCTTCGATTTTTTCGCCCCCTCGAGTCCGGCAGCCGCGATTTTGTTGCGTGCCGGGCCGTCAGCATCAGGAGGAACGACATCGAGCAGTAGCGCAGGCACTCCCGCGTTAGCGAAATGCGCGGCAATACGGGCGCCCATCGTTCCCGCGCCGAGGATGGCAACTTTATGAATACGCTTCACAAATGCAACTCCTGCAATAAGGATCAATAGCCATGTGGTGCGGGCGGGTGAGAGACAACTTCGACTCGATCAGGCAGATCAAACGAGACCGTAGGCGGAGGCTGCTCGTCTTCTCTCCGGCCCTCCAAGCGACATACGTAAGCTACCTTTTGCTTGAAGCCTTCCGCAGTAGAACAAAAGATCCACTGGCGAACGTTTTCCTCGGCGGCGTGATTCAGCAGGTTGAGGGCGCCCGAACCGACTGCGGAGCGGACGCTTCCATCTGCGGCGACCTCGACGTCGACCGTCCCCGTAACCTGCGCCTGCCATGCCAGCCTCGGATAGCCGGGAGCAAGAATGTGCTTTGTGCAGACCCTATCATCCGCAGACCATGCTTTCGCCTGCATGCCGAAACCAAGTAATGCACATAGGAACACCAGCCTCGTTGGTTGCTTCGTCATCGGCCAGCTCCTAAGGAAGTTTATCTACCACCCAATCGTTCTTGCCAGTCTCGACCAACGTTATTTCAGAAGTTTTACGCGCAACATGGGAACCTCGAAGCGTGACCAGGACTACCGGAAAACTGTAGAGCCCGGAGTGTCCGTGGCCGCGCGTGATCTCGAAGGCTCGTTCAGTTCCGGTTGAAAAGAACTGCTCCAGTTTGTCAGCGTTCTGCGTCTGCCGAATGCCGTCGCCGAGCAGGACCATGCCGTTTTCCATGTCTCCTGTTTGCCACGCGTGCAGAAAATGGCTGGCTGCGGCTAGCGCAAACACATAGCCCGGGTCTGCCGGAATCTCCTGTTTGGCAGGATGGCTGTGCGATCCGGCCGGAGCGGGCATAGCCAGAAAAACTGTCATGAGAAAAAGACATGTTAATAACCTGATCTTCACGCTAAAACTGGCCCTCATTGTCACCAGTGGTGGTGTTGTAACTTTCCTACTGTACTGGAAAATGAGCGGAGGGTAGGGCCTTTGTTTAAGGTAGCGATCTAACGCGAGCGATAGAGGAAGTACGAGAGCTTTACAGGCTATGCCCACGACTTCAGTGGCGGCAAAGCTGAAATCGCGGCGTCCAAGACAGCCACGTATTGTGCTAAAATTCTCCCGAAAAACTGGGACCTTCCCCGCCCATTTCCCTTTCCCTGAATTTAACAACCCTAGTAGTACCAGCTCGTCACAAATTCGTGAAAAGGAGATGAAATGAAAATCACAAAGCTGTTTCTGATTTGCATATGCTGCATCATGATCGCGCCAGCCGTTTGGGGTCAATCGGCCAATGATTCGTCCAAGTCTGGGATTCTGGGATACCTGGATCCTCACACTGGCGCGTTTCGCCCAGCCCCTTTGGCGGGCGAAGGTCCGGAGCCAGCTGCCCTAACCACCTATGGAGGGACAATAACCGTGACCCTCACAATCACGGAGAAGTCCACCACACTCACTACCTTCTCCTGCTCCGCCTCGGTTTCTGTGCTTGATAATGTTGAGGCCGGCTTGCGCGGCTATAATGAGGGTGCCACAGCGGCCGCCACTGGAAGCGGAGCGACAAGAACTTGCACGCTGACGATACCCTATTCGTGGGCCCTCGCAACTCAATCCAGTGACAGCATGACGATTAGCTACGCTGTGTTCGGAAGTGTCAAATCCGCAGTCACCAATCGCACCACAGGACTCTCTCCGCTTGACACCACGAAAGTGCCAGCAAACGGCGCGACAACTGCTCTTACTGCTGCCGTTACCATTTAAATGCGTTACCTTTAGCCATCTGGCGGGTCTGAAATATGGCCCGCCTTTTTTGCGTGATTCGCCTCCAAACTCGCTTTCATAGCGCTCGCTCACGACGATGCGCAATAGGTTCCCGACAGGAAACTCCTGTACTGGTATGCTGAATTGCGTTGCGTCGTTCTCAGCGCCTGATGCCCCCAACACCCCATCTTCCATCCGCCAGCGAGATCGCCGCCCAAATCTGTCGCAAAGAACTCTCGCCTGTAGAAGTAGCCCGCATTCACCTCGATCGCATCGAGCGCCTGAACCCGAAGCTGAACGCATTCGTCGATTGCCGGCCAGAAGCCGTACTAGCGCAAGCTCGCGAAGCAGAAAAAACAATTCTCCGCGGAGATGAAATCGGCCCGCTTCACGGTGTTCCACTCTCCATCAAGTCTTCGATTGATGTCGCCGGACACCGCTGCGAAGCCGGTACGCGCCTGCGAGCGGGACGCCTCGCCACTGAAGATGCGCCGCTGGTAACGCGTCTGCGCGATGCAGGAGCTGTGATTCTGGGCGTCACTAATGCTCCCGAATTGCTTATGGCGTGGGAGACTGACAACCTTTTATATGGGCGCACTAACAATCCGTGGGATCTGACCCGCACAGCAGGAGGGTCGAGTGGTGGAGAAGCAGCCGCGATTGCCGCCGGACTTTCCGCTGGTGGCGTGGGCAGCGACGGCGGCGGCTCCATTCGCGAGCCTGCGCACTTCTGCGGAATCTGCGGATTGAAGCCTACGCCCGGACGTATTCCCTCGACCGGTCATTATCCGAAGGCTGGCGGCCCGTTTGCGCTGATTGGAGTTGTGGGGCCGATGGCTCGCACTATTAAAGATGTGCAAACGCTATTTGAGGTGATGGTGGGTTGGGACGATGGGGATCCGAGCGCCGCGCCGGTGGACGTGCGTAAGGTCAACGACGCGAAAATCCGTGCCTCTAGTATTGGTTGCTTTGAAGATGATGGCCGAACTCCGGTGACAGGCGAAACACGCTCGGCAGTGAAGCTTGCGGCATCGCTTTTATCAAGCTGCGGATTTCGTGTCGAGTCATTTCGCCCCGAGGGACTCGAAGAGGCGCGTCAGCGGTGGTGGGAATTTTTCGGTACAGCGGGCGGAATGATTCTGGAGCCTGAATTAAATGGCCGGGAGTCTGAACTGAGTCCGATTCTGAGGGAGTTTCGCGTCTGGACTAAGGCCGAACGCGCGCACACCGGCGAGTCACTGCTTGCGGCCTGGCTGGGACGCGATGCCGTTCGCGAGAAAATTCTGCTGCAGATGCGGAGATATCCCGTGCTGATTTGTCCGACCGCGGCGATTCCGGCGTTTCGTCATGGCGAACGCGAGTGGAGGGTAGAAGGGAAGACGGTGAAGTATCTTGATGCCTGGAGCTACTGCGAGTGGTTTAATTTGTTAGGATTTCCTGCTGTCGTTGTTCCAGTGAGCTACTCAGACGAGGGCCTTCCGATCGGTGTGCAGATCGTGGGTCGGCCATGGGATGAGGAAACCGTGCTGGCAGTCGCTGCGAAACTCGAGCGGGAGCGCGGTCCCTGGCAGGGGCCCCCACTTCTGCACTAAAATGTTCTGCGCCAAATCTCTCAGGCGTACGGTTCTGTGGCCTGCCCCTCGCGTTTTTGTCTGGCTGTTGCACATAAGTTGCACACAAGTTGCATTCATGGATAACAGGATTCTCCTAGGTCAAATGAATCATTGTCGGGCACACATTTTCATTGTTGTTCGCGCGAAACCGGGTATATACTTCGGCCCGATAGAAAGTTCCCTCGCCTGCCCCTTTCGAGGGTTCTGAGTGTTTCAACCATCAATGTTTACCAGCTTCAGAACGTAGGTTCTGGTGCCGTGCTATGCACCAGGAGGATCTTCCAGGAGTGTTGGTACCTTAAAGGAGAAACCGTGATTCGAAGATTAAGCGTATTCTTGCTCTCCGTCGTGCTGGTGTCGGGCTTGAGTGTCCTATGCCAGGCGCAGTCGCAAACCCTGTTGACGTCTCATGTGCGTGAAGCAACTCTCAATGGGAAAGCTCCACTAGTTGGGCAGCTTCCCGCGACCCAGACCATGCACTTCGACATCGTGATGGCCTTGAGCCATCCGGCGGAGTTGAAGAGTTTTGTGCAAGAAGTTTCCGATCCTTCCAGCCCCTCCTATCGTCACTACGTGACGCCACAACAATTTACCGAGCGCTTTGGCCCGAGCCAAAAAGACTATGACGCCGTCATTGCTTTCGCGAAAGCGAACGGCTTTAAAGTGACGCACGCTTCGCGTGATGCTTTCGACATCCAGCTCAAGGGCACGGTAGCTAACGTCGAGAAAGCCTTTCATGTGAGCCTGGGCGTTTATCAGCACCCCACGGAAAACCGCACCTTCTTTGCTCCCGATCGTGAGCCCACGGTCGATCTGCCGTTCCAGCTCTGGCACATCACGGGCTTGGACAACTATTCAATTCCCCGTCCCGCTCTAGTGCGTAGACCACAGTCGCAGGCAAAGTCCCAGGCTACCACGGGATCTTGTCCTGAGCAGTCCTTCTGCGGCAGCGACATGCGCGCAGCCTACTACGGGAACGGACCTCTCAACGGCTCCGGTCAAAATGTCGGACTGTTGGAGTATGCCGGATTCGACATCGTCGACGTGAATACCTACTACGAGGGTGCTAATCAAACCCTCAATGTCCCCATCGTCGGTATTTCCACGGACGGAACTCCCATCCTCTGCCAGGAGTCGAACGGCTGCGATGATACGGAACAAACCCTTGACATCACGCAGGCAGCTGGCATGGCCCCGAACTTGGCTACCATTTACGTCTACGTAGGATCCAGTGACACCGCCCTTTTGGGCGCCATGTCTACGGACACTCCGCTCCCTCTACAATTGAGCGCTTCATGGACCTGGAACCCATCTCCCGGCACCGATGACCCTTATTTCCAGAAAATGGCGTCGCAGGGTCAAACCTATTTGACTGCCTCCGGCGACGGTGGATTCTACGAGGGTTCTGCTCTATGGCCTTCGAATTCCGCATATGCTGTGTCGGTCGGCGGAACAGACTTAGAGACAACGGGAGCGGGCGGCGCGTGGGCTTCAGAAACCGCTTGGGTTGACGGCGGCGGCGGCTGGGGGAACAACGTTAATATTCCCTCCTGGCAGCAACTCCCCGGTGTCATCACTGCGGCCAACAAGGGATCCGAGACTTACAGGGACGTTCCGGACATCTCGGCCAACGCGAATTTCACTTTCTACGTTTGCGCCGACCAATCCGGTCTAGGCGGTTGTACTGCCAACGACTACGGTGGAACCAGTTTCGCCACACCCATGTGGGCCGGTTACATTGCGCTAGCGAATGAACAAGGTGCCACCAACGGCGTTGCGCCGGTCGGATTCATCAACCCAGCTGTCTATAACCTGGGTATCGGCTCTGGCTATGACAATGATTTCCATGACATCGTCAGCGGCAGCAACGGCCTTCCCACTACAGTCGGCTACGACTTGGCGACCGGTTGGGGCAGTCCGAACGGGGCTAACCTGATTAACGCGCTGACCGGACCCGAGGGTCCGGGCTTCTCGCTCGGAGCCTCGCCGGGAAACATTGGGCTCGCGCAGGGCGGCACCGCCACCACCACCATCACGGTTACTGACGGCGGCGGTTTCAGCGGCAACGTCACACTGTCCATTTCCGGTCTGCCGAGTGGCGTGACGGGAGCGTTCAGTCCGAATCCCACAGCTTCCACTAGCACGTTGACGTTGACAGCCAGCGCTTCTGCCGCTACTGGAACGTTCTACGCGACCATCAGCGGCGTTTCGGGCAGCTTGACGGGTGAGACGTCGTTGGCCGTCACTGTTAACCCGCTTGCCACCGGTGTTTCTGTTTCGCCGACCTCTCTCGCATTTAGCAGCACCATCATAGGCGCGACGAGCGCGGCGAAGAATGTCACACTCACGAATGCTGGAAGCGTAACTCTCGTTATTTCCGGCATCACGACCAGCGCTAATTTCGCAACCAAGACCGCGACCGGCAAGACACCTTGCGGCGCGACATTGGCTGCGGGAAAAACCTGCCAAATCGGTGTCGTTTTTGCTCCGACGGCGGCTGGAGCTCTGACGGGGACGCTCTCTATCTCCGATAACGCTTCCAACAGCCCGCAGACGGTGAGCTTGTCCGGTACCGGTAAAGTACAGGCGGCGCTAACCCCTGCGACTGAAACATTCCCGTCAACCACAGTCGGGACAACCAGTGCAGCGAAGGTGGTTACGCTTCACAACTACCAGAGCGTTATCCTTAAGAACATCGCAATCTCGACCACTGGAAACTTTAGCGTTTCCTCGACGACTTGCCAGACACAATTAACCTCCTCTGCCACCTGCACCATCAGCGTCGTATTCACTCCGACCGCTGTTGGAGTGACGACGGGAACGTTAAGCGTGTCGGATAGCGCCGTCGGTAGCCCACAGACTACAGCGCTGTCGGGCACCGGCAAGGCTCCAAAAAACTAAACCTGGTTCGCTTCAAACTAGCCCCGCAGAAATGCGGGGCTTTTTTCTGGTTAGTGAGCGCCCGACGTCCCCGCCCGGCCTATCCGACAAATGATACGAGCGGGAACAAGCGAGGCCTCCGTCCGCTTTAGAAACTTAGTGTCAAACCGGCTCTGGGTAACTTGCCAGTTTCGCTCATCATTCCGCTCATCGCGACTTTTAGTGAATAACTAAGGCACCGTCAGATACCTACATCCTCGCACCGAAGAACATGGTCTGCCGGAGAGCGACCGGTCCAATACGCGGTGTTTCTGGCAGAAAATGCCGCCAACACCCGCGAAAACAACGCCTCTCGCGAGGTACAAGTACCTAAGTTACTTTTTCGGAATTCCCATTGGGTTGACAATTTGTGTCAGTGCGAAAGCAGGCCAGCTGATCCCCCGAAATCAGCGGCTTCGCACTGACCCCGGACGTCGCGGGAATACAGGAGAGATATGTCTCAGCGGCTCGGTGACCTGCTCGTCAAGGAAAAGGTCATCACCACAGAGCAGTTGGAGCAAGCAACTAAGCTCCAGAAAGAATCTCACACCCGGCTCGCCTCCGCGCTGGTGAAGTTGGGCTTTCTTTCGGATGAAGATGTCACTAACTTCCTCTCGCGCCAGTATGGCGTCCCCGCCATCAATCTTTCTTATTTTGAAATCGACCCGGCCGTCGTCAAGCTGATTCCGTACGAAACCGCGAAGCGCTATCAGATTTTGCCGCTCAGCCGCGTTGGCGCATCGCTCACCATCGCTATGGTCGACCCGACCAACGTGTTTGCGATGGACGATATCAAGTTCATGACGGGATTCAATATCGAGCCGGTTGTGGCTTCGGAAAGTTCCATCATCGAGGGCATCGACAAAGCCTACGGCACTTCGAAAGAAGAAGAGCTTGAGCAGGTCATGCAGTCAATGAACGATGCTGGCGAAGCAGCCGACGTCGAAGTGCAATCGGAAGAACAAGAACTCGAGCTCAAAGAACTGGAGAAGGCCGCCGACGAGGCTCCCATCGTCAAGCTCGTGAATCTGGTGCTGACCGATGCCGTGAAGCGCGGCGCCAGCGACATTCACATGGAGCCGTACGAAAAAGAATTTCGTGTGCGCTTCCGTATTGACGGAGTTCTGCAGCTCATCATGAATCCGCCATTGAAATTGAAGGATGCCATCACTTCGCGCCTCAAGATCATGGCCAAGCTCGACATCAGCGAAAAGCGCCTCCCACAAGACGGCCGCATCATGCTGAAGATGCAAATTGGCGGCAAGAAAAAACAGCTCGACTTCCGCGTTTCCACTCTGCCCACGCTTTGGGGCGAGAAGATCGTGCTCCGGTTGCTCGACAAAGAAAACCTTCGCCTCGACATGACCAAGCTCGGTTTCGAGCAGGTGTCACTCGATAAATTCCAGAAGGCGATTTTGAAGCCTTACGGCATGGTGCTGGTTACGGGGCCAACCGGATCGGGCAAAACCAACACGCTCTATTCCTCGATCTCACAACTCAACCAGCCCGACACCAACATCATGACTGCCGAGGACCCGGTCGAGTTCCAGCTCGGCGGCGTAAATCAGGTCCAGATGAAGGAACAGATCGGCCTGAATTTTGCCGCCGCCCTGCGCTCCTTTCTACGGCAAGATCCCAACATCATCCTGGTCGGCGAAATCCGTGACTTTGAAACCGCGGAAATTGCTATCAAGGCTGCGCTCACCGGACACCTTGTTTTATCCACGCTGCACACCAACGGCGCCCCGGAAACTATCACGCGTCTCATGAACATGGGCATTGAGCCTTTCATGGTGGCGACCTCGGTCCACTTGATCTGCGCCCAGCGCTTGATCCGTCGGGTTTGCAAGGATTGCGCCGAGCCCGTCGAAATGCCCCCACAAGCTCTGATCGATGAAGGCTTCACGCCGGAAGAAGCCAAGACGGTGCAGATCATGAAAGGTAAAGGCTGCGCCACCTGCAATAAGACTGGATATAAGGGCCGTACGGGTTTGTATGAAGTCATGGAAGTGGATGACGAGATCCGGGAACTGATTCTGGTGGGCGCCTCATCGCTCGAACTTAAAAAGAAAGCAATTGAACGCGGCATGATCACTCTGCGTCGCAGCGGGCTGACCAAGGTCGCACTGGGCTGGACCACGCTCGAAGAAGTGGCCCGCGAAACGATCCACTAGAAAAGTTTTAGAAGGAACAGAAAGAAAACTATGGCTCTCTCACTAAGTGATCTGCTCCGCCGCATGTTGGAGATGAATGGAAGCGATCTTCACATCACCACCAACTCGCCGCCCCAAATCCGTGTCCATGGACATCTGGTGCCGCTCGACCTCCCGCAGTTGACGCCGGCTGAGACCAAGCAACTGGCCTACAGCGTAATGACTGATTCGCAGAAGCACCGTTTCGAAGAAAGCCTCGAGCTCGACTTCTCGTTCGGTTTGAAGGGCCTGGCCCGTTTCCGCGCTAACGTCTTCAACCAGCGCGGAGCTACGGCTTGCGTCTTCCGTCTGATTCCATTTGAGATCAAATCGTTCCACCAACTCGGCCTACCTCCCGTCGTCAGCCAGATGTGCGACAAGCCGCGTGGACTGGTGCTGGTCACGGGACCAACCGGTTCGGGAAAGTCGACCACGCTCGCGGCCATGATCGACAAGATCAACACCGAGCGCCACGACCACATCCTCACCATCGAAGACCCGATCGAATTCGTGCACATGAACAAGAACTGTGTGGTCAACCAGCGCGAATTGCACTCGGATACCAAGAGTTTTACCGACGCGTTGCGGGCCGCTCTTCGTGAAGACCCGGATGTGGTGCTGATCGGCGAAATGCGCGATCTCGAAACCATCGAATCGGCGTTACGTATCGCTGAAACCGGGCACCTTACCTTTGGGACGCTGCATACCAATTCGGCGTCTTCCACCATCAACCGCGTTATCGACGTGTTCCCGTCACACCAGCAATCGCAGATTCGCGCCCAGCTTTCGCTCGTGCTCGAAGGCATCATGTGTCAAAGCCTGCTGCCACGCGGCGACGGCAAGGGACGCGCTATGTGCATGGAAATTCTTGTACCGAACGCCGCCGTGCGCAACCTGATTCGTGAAGACAAAATTCACCAGATTTACTCCTCTATGCAATCCGGGCAGGAGAAGTATGGCATGCAGACCTTCAACCAGTCGCTCGCCACCGCTTATGCGCAGAAGCAGATCACTCTTGAGATGGCGATGTCGCGCTCCAGTAACCAGGATGAATTGCAGGAAATGATCGCACGAGGTGCCACCCTCACCAGTCGTGGCAATTCGACTCCGCTGGCAAAGGGTGCAGCGCCCGCGAAGCGATGACATCGAGATGCAAGAGTTAAGAAGCGACGAGTTACGAAATTGAGCTAAGAAAACGAGTTAAGAAACAAAGAAGTAAGAGCGATAAGGAGAAGTGAACCATGCCGGTTTTTACGTTTTCAGGGAAGACCGCTTCGGGCGAGAAAATTCAAGGAGAGCGTGCCGCCGCCACCAAAGACGGACTCGCAGCGATACTCCGCAAAGAACGCATCACGCCAGGCTCCATCCGGGAGAAAGGCAAGGAATTTTCCCTGCCCACTTTTGGCAGTGGCAAGGTCAAGGTAAAGGAAGTTGCGATATTCTTCCGCCAATTCTCCGTCATGATTGACGCGGGCCTCCCGCTGGTGCAGTGCCTGGAGATTCTCGGCGCCAACCAGGAGAATCCCGCCTTTCAGAAAACGCTGCTCGGTGTCCGGACCACTGTCGAGGGCGGCTCTACGCTGGCCAACGCCATGCGCGGATTTCCGGTCATCTTCGACGATCTGACGACCAACATGATCGAGGCCGGTGAAACCGGCGGTATTCTCGACGTCATCCTCCAGCGCCTGGCGATTTACGTGGAAAAGGCTGTCAAATTGCGCGCTGCCGTAAAGTCGGCACTGATCTATCCAGTTGCCGTCGTCTCCCTCGCCGGGCTGATCGTGGCCGCTCTGCTGAAGTGGGTCGTGCCAATCTTCGCCAACCTCTTTGTGGGCTTGGGAGTAGCCCTTCCGCTGCCCACCCGCATCGTCATTGGCCTTAGTGATTTCGTAGGACATTTCTGGTGGTTCTTCTTTGTGGCTGGTGGCGGACTTGTCTACGGCATCAAACAGATTCGCAAGCATCCCCGCGGCCGCTATCTTTTTGATGCCATGCTGCTCAAGCTGCCCATCATCGGCGTGCTGCTGCGTAAGATCGCAGTCGCGCGTTTCACGCGAACCCTGGGCACGCTCATCACCTCGGGCGTTCCAATTCTTGAAGGCTTGGCCATTACCGCTCGTACCTCGGGCAATGCTGTGCTCGAAGAAGCTTTGATGAAAGTGCGCAAGGCGATCGAAGAAGGCCGCACCATCGTCGATCCATTGCGCGAATGCGGCGTCTTCCCCAACATGGTTACGCAGATGATCGGCGTTGGCGAAGCTACTGGCGCCATGGATTCCATGCTGCAGAAGATCGCCGACTTCTACGAAGACGAAGTCGACTCCGCCACCAAAGATATGCTGGCCATGTTGGAGCCAGTCATCATCGGCATGCTCGGTGTCAGCATCGGCGGCATCGTTATTTCTCTGTATATGCCGTTGTTCACCATGATCGGAAAACTGGCGGGATAGATAAAGACAGCCATCAGCCTTCAGCCGTTAGCTAAACCTCTTGCGCCGGCGGATGACTGGAGGCTGACGGCTGAGGCTGGCAACTAACCCATGCATTCCATCTCCGACGAGCGAAATTGGCTGACCTGGCTGGTGAAGGTTCGCATCTTGATCCTGATGGTCCTGCTCGCCATCGAACTCGCCGTCATCCGCCTCACTCCCAGCCCGTTGCCCATCGCGCCTTTCCTCACGACAATGGTGCTGTGGTTTGTGCTCTCGCTGTTTTTTCTTTTTCTGATTTCTGTCTGGGACGAACACCGGCTGCAGGCCATTCTGCAAGTCCTCTCCGATCTGGCCATGGTCACGCTGGTTGTCCATGTCACTGGAGGCATCGATAGCTCGCTGAATTTCCTTTATCCCCTGGTCATCGTGGTCGCCTGCATGCTGCTGCCCCGGGTCTGGGGATATCTGAGCGCAGCCCTCGCCTTCATCCTGTTCGGAACCATTCTCGAACTCGATTACTACCTGGTCATCACCTCGTATTCGACGTCGCATCCCAAGCTCAAGGCATTGCAGGTTGTAATCTTCGTCAATCTCTTTGCCTACTTCGCCATCGCTTATCTGGCCGGCCTGCTCATGAGCAAACTCCGCCAGGTGGATGTGCAACTCAAAGACGCGAGCGGCGCACTTGAAAACCTGCAAGCGCTTCACGAGAATATTGTGCAGTCCATGAGCGGAGGGGTCATTACCACCGGCCTTGATGGCCGCATCACCCTGGTTAATCGAGCCGCTCAGCAACTGCTCGAAATCTCTGAAGGCGAATTGCGCGGACGCTCGGTGGGTGATCTTTTTCAGGACCCATTGCCCCACTTTGGAGTCGCCCGGGCCGATGCCGAAGTCCGCTACCATGCCGTCAATGGCTTTCGCAAAACTTTCCGCGTGATGGTCTCTGCCCTCAACATAAGCGCGCGCGGCGACCTCGGCTTTGTCTATTCCTTCGACGATCTTACCGAAATCCGCCGCCTCGAACGCGAGGTGCGCATGCAGGATCGCCTGGCTGCCGTAGGCCGTCTCGCTGCAGCCATCGCGCACGAAATTCGCAATCCTCTGACCTCTATCGCCGGCTCAGTCAGCATGTTGTCAGATGCACCGTCCTTGAATCCAGAGGAGCGCCACCTCTTGCAGATTGTGACCCGCGAGTCCGATCGTCTCAACAACATCATCACCGATTTTCTGGCATATTCCCGCGGCAAGCAGTATCGCTTCGAGCGCGTGAATCTCATTCCCTTGCTGCAGGACACGCTTACGCTGCTCGAACACCGTCTCAACGCCGAGAACGCCGGCATCACACTCCATCGCAACTTTGCCAAGCCCGAAGCCTGGGTATTGGCCGATGGCGACAAGCTCAAACAGGTTTTTTGGAACTTCGCGGAAAACGCCGTCCGCGCCATACGAACGACGAAAAAAAATGGCAGCCTCACTGTCGCTTTGGCCGAGCGCGGTCCCGATTGGGAGATGAGTTTTGCCGACACCGGCCCCGGTATCAATCCGCAGCAGACGGAAAAAATCTTCGAGCCCTTTCAATCGAACTTTGAAGGCGGAACTGGCCTTGGTCTGGCTATCGTCTATCAGATCGTGCAGGCGCATGAGGGCAAAGTCTGGGCGCGTTCCGAGGTCGGCAAAGGCACCAGCTTCGTGCTGCGCTTACGGCGCATGGGCCATGAAAGTGATCACGAAAACGACAGTGAAAATTCCTCAGTAAATGGTCGCAAGAATGAACTCCATGGCGAACTGGCAAATGACCATGTAAACGGCTATAAGCAGCTTGTCGCCGCCGCGCAAGCGTCCGCAGCGGGAGGCAAGCGTGGGTAACGTTCTCGTTTGCGACGATGAGCGCTCCATCTGCGAACTGCTCGACATTGCCTTGCGCCGTGATGGCCATAAAGTCGAAACCGTCACCAGCGGAGAACTGGCCAAGCGCAAAATCGACAGCGCGCTCTTCGACGTCATAGTCACCGACATTAAGATGCCGGGCATCGATGGTGTAGAAGTCCTACGCCACGCTCACCAGATCTCTCCGGAATCTGCAGTCATTTTGATGACCGCAGTCGACGACTACGAAGCCGCAGTGCAAGCCGTAAAAGCCGGAGGCGCGACCGATTACATCCGCAAAAGTCCCGGACTCGTTGACGAAGTCAAACTCGCCATTGCCCGTGCGCTCACCAAAGTTTCGCTGAGCCGCCAGAATTTCGCGCTGCGCCGCGACGCCGCTACGCGCAACTCGCTCGACAACATCATCGGAGCCAGTTCGCCTCTAGAAAAGTTGAAGCAGACCATCCGCACCGTCGCCACCACTAGCAGCACCATCCTTGTTTACGGCGAAAGTGGAACCGGTAAGGAATTGGTTGCCCGCGCGGTGCACACCTGCTCCCCGCGAGCCGGTGAAGCCTTTGTCTCCGTCAACTGCGGAGCCTTCCCGGAGACACTCCTCGAAAGCGAACTCTTCGGCTACGTCAAAGGAGCCTTCACCGGAGCCAACCAGAACCGTCGTGGCCTCTTCGAAGTCGCCGACCAGGGCACGGTCTTCCTCGACGAAATCGGCGAGATGACCATGCCGATGCAAGTCAAACTCTTGCGCGTCCTGCAGGAGCGCACCGTCCGTCCCGTAGGCGGCACCAGCGAGATTCCGGTCGACGTCCGGGTCATCGCCGCCACCAATCGCGATCTCGACCGTCAGGTGACGGAGGGTACCTTCCGCGAAGACCTCTACTATCGCCTCAATGTCATTCCCATTCGTGTCCCGGGTTTGCGCGAGCGCCGCGAGGATGTTCCACTCCTCGCCAACCACTTCCTGAAAAAATACGCGCCCGGCGCCGGCAAGAGCATTCATGCCGTAGCCGCGGCGTCGCTCGAAGCTCTAACCGGATACGATTGGCCCGGCAACGTCCGCCAACTCGAGAACACCATCGAACGAGCGGTAGCCCTCGAGGCTACCAGCGAGTTACACGTCGAGTTACCCGCGGAGCGTCCCAAAGCCCGCGCCGCCGCCGCTGGCGCGGACAGCACTATAAGCATGACGGTAGCCGCTGGCGCCGTTCTGCCCGAAGGCGTGAACATGGAAAACTACGTAGCGCAAATCGAGCGTTCCCTGCTGCAATCCGCTCTCGGACAAACCAACGGAGTCCAAGTCCGAGCCGCCGACGTGCTCGGCATCTCCTACCGGTCGTTTCGTCACTTAATGAAGAAGTACGAGCTGTAACATCTCCGCTATCAGACCCGAGTTATTTCAAGTTATTTCCGTTGTAACTAGGTTTTCCATCCCTAGTATTTCCCCTGCACCCACCGTGATTTCTAGCTTGACCTATGGCCGCTTCCGGCTATACTCAAGCGTTTACTTTAGACACCGAATTCTGGTATGGGGGTCCGAAATTCGGTCGAAGCGGGATAGTTGTCGGAGAGTGCCTCTTGATCCCCAAGAATTCGTGTCCCCCATAACGAATTCTGCTTCTCGATACTTCGTTTGAACCTACGTTTACTTTGGGAGAGACGTATATGTTCCGGTTAGCCAAGTATGTGCTGGTAATGCTTGCGGTCTGGATTTTCGCAGTATCTCAAGCGAAAGCCGGTGTGGGATTCCAGCCGGTCTCAACGGATGAACTTAGGATCACGAATGAGCCTCTAGCTCCGGGAGCGCCCGCGATCATTTTGTACCGGCAAGTTGACCGGGATGATAACGGCCGCACATCTCACGAAGATGACTACATTCGAATAAAGATCCTGACCGAAGAGGGCCGGAAACATGCCGACGTTGAGATTCCATTCCTGAAGGGAAGCCAGGATGTGGTGGGGATAAAGGGCCGCACTATCAGGCCAGACGGCACGATTGTAAATTTTGACGGCAAAGTATTCGAAAAGTATCTGGTCAAAGGAAGAGGAGTGAAATATCTGGCAAAGACCTTCACTCTTCCGGATGTGCAAGTCGGGGGCATCATCGAGTATTCCTACACTGTCGATCTGGGTGAGTACATGCTCTTCGACTCTCATTGGATTCTGAGCGACGATCTGTTCACAAAGAAAGCGCAATTCTCGCTGAAGCCATACAGGGGCACCTATGAGCTATGGTCCCTGCGCTGGAGTTGGAACGTTCTTCCTGCTGGCACCGTCTCTCCTAAACAGGGCTCCGACGGCACTGTACGTATGGAGGCGGCGAACATACCGGCATTCCAGACAGAAGATTACATGCCCCCTCCGGATGAACTGCGTTCGCGGGTGGATTTTATCTATGAGCAGGGTTTTGTCGAGAAAGACCAAGCCAGTTACTGGAGGAGCTTCGGGAAAAAACAAAACGGACAACTAGAAGCCTTCATCGGCAAGCGCAAAGCCATGGAGCAGGCGGTAGCGCAGATTATCTCGCCGAACGATTCTCAGGAAGTGAAACTGCGAAAGATTTATGACCGGGTGCAGCAGATCCGGAACACGTCCTATGAATTGCAAAAAACCGAGCAGGAGCAAAAGCGCGAAAAGGAGAAACCAGCCGAGAACGTCGAAGATGTCTGGAAGCGTGGTTATGGCGATGGCGTGCAATTGACCTGGTTGTTCCTAGGCTTGGTGCGAGCTGCGGGCTTTGATGCCTATGGATGCTGGGTTTCGAGCCGCTCACAATATTTCTTCAGTCCGGTTACCATGCAAAGGTCGAAATTGAACACCAACGTTGTGCTCGTCAAGCTGAATGGAAAAGACGTCTATTTCGACCCCGGTGCCGCTTTTACGCCATTCGGTCTGTTGACTTGGTATGAAACAAGTGTCCCGGGGTTGCGGCTGGACAAGGACGGCGGAACCTGGATAGTGACCACGCTGCCGCAAGCGTCGGATTCTCGGGTCGAGCGTGCCGGAAAACTGAAACTATCCGACACGGGCGATCTGGAAGGAAAACTCACCGTCACCTACGTCGGGCTTGACGCCATGTACAACCGGTTGGAAGAACGGAACGCAGACGAAGTGGAACGCAAGAAGTTTCTGGAGGAACGGGTGACATCGCAAGTCGGGGCGGCGGCGGACGCCGAGCTCACCAACAAACCGGATTGGGCCGGTTCAGAAACGCCGCTAGTTGCGGAGTTTAACGTGAAAATTCCGGGTTGGGCCTCCAATGCAGGCAAACGAGTTATGATCCCTGCCGCTATCTTTACTGCCGGCGAGAAGGGAGTGTTCGAACATACCAACCGGGTGCAGCCCATCTATTTTGAGTATCCCCACACGAAGATGGATGACGTAACTGTCGAGCTTCCGCCGGGATGGCAGGTGAGCAGTGTGCCACCAGAGCAGGTTCGGGACGGCCATGTCATTGTCTATAGCTTAAAAGTCGAATCCAGCCCAGGAACGCTACGGCTGACAAGAAAGCTTGCAGTCGATGTTTTGCTACTCGAGCCGAAATACTACCCCGCCTTGAGAAACTTCTTTCAGACGGTGAGGACCAGTGACGGAGTTCAAATTGTCGTGGTCCCCGGAGAAATTCATGCCAGCAATTGAGCCAATCACTCATCGAGCGACTACAAGAATAACTGGCAAAAAAGCTGGCTCGCGGCCAGTGCTCGTTTTCTTTTGGCTTGTGCTATTGCTTGTGTCTATCGCGCCACATGCCGCGGCTAGTGGCGGGGATGCTCCGGCATGGATGCACGCGTTGGTCGGGGTTACATTGCCTCCCTATGACGATAAGACCGATGCAGTGGTGCTGTATTCCGAGACAAATGTGACAGTTTTGTCAGCCGACAAAATCCGAACCCACGTACGCGAGGCTTACAAAATTCTGAGGCCCGAAGGTCGAGAGCATGGCACTGTGTACGTTTACTTCAATCCCGCTCGAAAAATCACAAGTCTGCGTGCCTGGTGCATTCCGGCACAAGGCAAGGACTACGAGGTCAGGGACAAAGACGCAGTCGATGTTGCCGCTCCCACCGAAGGTGGTGAATTGATCTCGGACGTCCGCTACAAAATGCTGCGGATTCCGGCGCCTGATGTGGGAAACATCATCGGCTATGAATATGAAGTGGAGGAACAGCCCTTCTTCTTGCAGGATATTTGGTACTTCCAGAAAACTGATCCAGTTCGCGAGAGCCATTATTCACTGCAACTGCCTTCCGGTTGGGATTTCAAATCTTCCTGGCTTTTCCATGCGGAGGTGAAGCCAGGCGAAGGCAGCGGCAACGCATTACAGTGGGCGGTTGGCGATGTCAAAGGGATCAGGTCTGAACCGGACATGCCGCCCCTAAGTGGCGTGGCAGGAAAGATGATCGTATCGTTTTTTCCGTCTGGCGGAACGTCGCAGAAAAACGAATTCGTGAACTGGAAAAGTATGGGAAGTTGGTACGGAAATCTAACCAACGATCGCGGGAACGCATCTGAACCGATCAAACAAGAGGTAAACACTCTAGCGGCGGGCAAGGTCACATTGTTGCCGAAAATGCAGGCGGTAGCGTCGTTTGTGCAGCACGACATTCGCTATGTAGGGATCGAATTGGGTATCGGTGGTTATCAACCGCACTCCGCTACCGATGTTTTCTCGCACCGATATGGAGATTGTAAGGACAAGGCCACGCTGATGCGTACAATGCTGCGCGAGATCGGCGTGGACTCCTACTATGTTCTGATCAACACGGAGCGCGGCTCGGTCACGCGTGAAACGCCAGCCCATAATGAGTTCAATCACGTGATTGTTGCGATTAAATTGCCAGATGATCTAAAGGATCCATCACTGATCGCCGTAATCGAGGATCCCAAACTTGGCAAAATCCTGTTCTTCGATCCGACCTACGATGTGATGATACCTTTTGGCCAGATTGGTGGATATTTGCAAGCGAACTACGGCTTGCTGGTAACACCTGAGGGCGGCGAACTAGTGGAGTTGCCACAACAACCATCGGCGATGAATAGTATTCAGCGCGTGGCTAAACTTACGATCGACGCCAGCGGTATGCTTAAGGGGGATGTCAAAGAAGTTCGGCTGGGAGATCGTGCCAGTTCAGAACGGTGGCAATTGCGTACCGTAACCAACAACTCCGATCGGATCAAACCAATCGAAAACCTGCTAGCCGGATCGCTTTCCAGTTTTCAGATTGTGCAGGCGAGTCTCGTCAACTACGACCACACCGACCGGCCCTTCGGTTTCAACTACAGCTTCCAATCCGACGACTACGGGAAACTGGCTGGCAATCTGCTGCTCGTGCGTCCGCGGGTGCTGGGAAGCAAATCATCGGGAATACTGGAAACCAAGGAACCCAGAAAATTTCCGCTCGAATTCGACGGTCCGTCGCGAGACACCGACACTTTCGACATCGCGCTGCCGCCAGGCTACGAAGTGGATGAACTGCCGCCTCCAATGGATGTGGACTACAGCTTCGGCAGCTATCACAGTAAGACCGAATCCAGCGGGAACGTCTTACATTACACGCGCAGCGTCGAAATTAAGGAGCTGAGTGTTCCCGTCAACCAAATGGATGAGCTGAAAAAGTTCTATCGCATGATCGCTTCGGACGAACGAAACACGGCAGTTCTAAAGCCGGTTGTGCCGGGCAAATAGCAGATAAGTAGTAAAGAATTGGTCGGCCCTAGCAGATGATTTTCGAACTTTCTTGTTTAATGCTCGCACTTTTGAACCGGTGTTTTGATCAGGTCGATAAGCTTTTTGTGATAGATAATGAGGTGGGCAGTCGCCCGGCGAGCTTCGGCACAAGTGCAAATCACAGAGGCCCTAAAGATAATTCGGCAATATTTGTCAGTTGACCTACCATTATCCCAGGTACGTCTTGTAACTGGATTCAATCCGCTTCACCTGCAAACTTTTCTTCAGGCGTACCTCCAGCAGCGCCTAAGCACGCGTCGTGTAGTGGTTTCGACCGACGTCTTCGGAGACATGACGGGCGCATTGGCGCGCATCCATCCTTCCCTTCTTGACATGGGTGCGATTGCGCTTGAGTGGCAGGACCTCGATCCTCGTCTCGGCTTCCGTCAACTGGGAGGATGGGGATACAAGGAACTCGCCGATATCGTCACCGATGCACGAGCCATGCTCGGAACAATACGAGAGAGTTTGGCCGATCTGCCTGAGGGCTTTCACCTCGCTCTCTCATTGCCGACGCTTGATTTGCCGCCAATTTTTTACACTCCGTCATGGCAACTCTGCGAGGCCGAAATCAGTCTTCGTCAGGCAGTAGATGAATTCGCTTTCTGGGCTAGTGGTAGACCCGACATTCGATTGGTCGGTCCTCATAGACGACAAATCGATGCCATCTCGTCGCAGGTCTTTGACTTAAGAGCTGACCTAACGGCCGGGTTGCCTTACGCAATCGATCACGCCGATAAACTCGCCCAGTCTTTCGCTCGGCTCCTGGTGCCATCTCTTCCCAAGAAGGGCCTGATTACAGATCTGGACGAGACTCTCTGGGCTGGGATTGCCGGAGAAGTGGGGCCCTCGGCTGTTTCGTGGGACCTCGACAGCAAGACTCAGCTTCACGGTCTCTACCAGCAATTGTTGCGCGCTTTGAGCGACCAGGGAGTTCTGATCGCAGTGGCCAGCAAGAACGATCCAGAACTTGTCGAAGCTGTCTTTCAACGAAACGACATCGTACTGCCTCGCGACCTTATTTTTCCTGTCGAAGCACATTGGAATGCGAAGTCGGAGTCTGTGACCAGAATCCTGGAAACTTGGAACGTGCACGCCGACAGCGTGGTTTTCGTCGATGACAGTCCCAGCGAACTGGCAGAAGTGAAGGCGGCGCATCCGGAGATGGAATGCCTTCGATTTGACGGGCAGGATCACGCGAATGTCTACGGCTTGCTTTTCCAGTTGCGGGATATGTTTGCGAAGCAAACCATAACCCACGAGGACACCCTGCGGCGTGAAAGCCTGCGCTCCGGAAGCATTTTTCGCGAAGCCGTACGAAGTCCTATCGTCTCCCAGGAGAATTTTCTGCGCGACGCGGAAGCCAAGATTGCTTTCGACTTCACGGCAATCAAGAATCCCCGTACCCTTGAACTCGTCAACAAGGCAAACCAATTCAACCTGAACGGAAATCGATACAGCGAGGCCGAATGGCGGGACAGTTTCTCAGGATCGAGCGCCTTTGTAGTAAACGCGATCTACCGCGACAAGTACGGACCACTCGGTGTAATCGCGATGCTTGCCGGTCAGGTCAGTCAGACAGAAATGACCGTGAAGACATGGGTCATGAGCTGTCGAGCCTTTGGCCGCCGAATCGAATACCAGTGTCTCAAGACGATTCTAGACAGATTCTCCGTGCGGGAAATCACGTTCGAATTCTCCCCGACCACTCGGAACGGATACATGCGAGAGTATTTGACTTCATTCCTTGGTAAACAGCCCGACGGGCCTTTCTCGATTTCCCGCGCGGCTTTTCTGGATAAATGCCCCACGTTGTACCATGAAGTTGAAGTTTCCCATGAATGATCTTCGTCAACGTCTTGCCCAGTGCTTTTTACTTGTATTTCCCGACCTCGAAGCTTCCCTGGTGTATTCCGCGAGTTCTTCCTCCGTAGCCGCATGGGATTCCATGGCAGCTATAATTCTGGCCAACGTGATCGAGGAGGAGTTTCGGGTGAAACTTGATTACGATGTCTTACCGGAACTGGTTTCCTTTGATCTGATCCTGGACTATCTGAATACGGAACACCTGAAGACCAACCATGGAACTTCGTGAGGCTGTTGTGCGATTCGCTGCGGCCCTTCGTGTCGGCCTGACTGCGGAGTTTGAGCGGGATATCAGTGCGGCGGATGTCGCACAATTCGCGCGGAACAGCGGCGACATGAATCCGCTGCATACGGATGTCGAATACGCTCGCTCAACCAAGCTAGGCGCTCCGGTGGTTCACGGTGCTTTCCAAGTCGCACTAGCTTCGGCAATGGCGGGCATGCACTTGCCTGGGAGAAACAGCTTCCTCGTTTCCTACAATGCCCAGTTTGTCCGTCCTCTCTACTTTCCCTGCCGGGTCTCTGTTCGAGGCGAAATTACAGCGTGGGATCCCGCGAATGCTCGAGGCAATCTAAAGGTGGTGGTTGCAGAATTGCCCAGTGGAGCCACTGCGAGTCAGATTCACGTGGGTTTCACTTGCCACGAAGCGGTAGACACTTCAGCAACTCTTGTTCCGAATGAGCCGGCTCCCCGAGTTGCTATCGGTTCGGGGGGCGTGCTGATAACCGGGGCTTCCGGGGGAATTGGTTCATATCTTGTTAAGGAACTTGCGCGTGATTGCTCGGTCATGGCAGTCGTAAATCGACGTCCACTCCACGCTGACCTGATTGAGAATCCGCGGGTCCGGCAGCTCAAAGTCGACCTTTCGGAACCCGAATCCATATCGCATCTAGAGGACATGCTGGGTAGTCATCGCCTTAGTGGGATTGTGCACGCGGCCTGGCCAGGGCTTTTGGGGGGCGGACTGCTCACCGTTTCTCATCAGGCACTCGAACAGCAGATTTCGTTCGCTGTTTATCGCACCATCGAACTGGCTCGACTGCTGGCCAACAAAAGCGAAAATGGCGGAGCGCGGCTGGTCGTTCTTGGCTCGACCGCAGGCACGCAGAAGCCGTCTCTTAATACGGCGGCATACTCGCTCGCTAAGGTAGCGCTGGAGCACACCGTAAAGCTGCTCGCACCGGAACTCGCTCTCAAGCAGATCACAATTAACGCCGTTTGTCCCTCGTTTTTATCGGTTGGCATGAATGCGCAGGCGAACGAACGGCAACGGCTGACCGCACGGGCTGCCGTCCCCCTCGGACGCATCTGTGAAATCGCAGATGTGCTTGGAGCCATCCGCTTTCTCTTTTCGAAAAACGCCTCCTTTATCACCGGACAGACCATCATCTTGTCGGGTGGGCAACTGTGAGAAATGCCTCGGAGCGGTAACCTCGTGCCTGGCGTGATGAATTGACCGTCATGATCGCAGCTATCAGAGAGACCGAACACCAGGACCTCCCCGCACTCGCGATGTTTTTGCGCCGCGTGTACCAGTTTGACGCGTCAGATTGCCATGCCGACACCCAATCGCTGGAGTGGAAGTATCTGTCCCCGGCCCCCGAACGGCAAGGCAACCGCAGTTATCTCCTCGAAAGAGATGGAAAGATCGTCGCGCATTGCGGTATTTGCCCGGTAACCTTCCATCTACCGGATGGAACAATGGTAAACAGCTTGACTATGATGGACTGGGCCGCCGACCGATCCACGCCAGGGGTGGGAATACGCTTATTTCGCAAGCTTATGGAAATGGCCCCCACTTCTTTCATCATTGGTGGCGCACCCGCGACACGTCTCATCGTTCCTCGAATCGGCTTCCGCCTTGTAGGAGAAGTTCCGACTTATGCTGCATGGCTGCGCCCATGGGGTGAATTTCGAACGCGCCCCTTTACTCGAAGATCGACTCTGCGGTTACTGCACGGATTGGCACATCCGGCGCGGAATCACAGCTCGGCAATTGCGGGATGGGATTTCACTCCAATCGATGAATTTGATGATTCGGTCTTGCCCTTATTGAACAGCAGAAGAAGCGCGTGGACTTTTTGCCAGCGGACTCTCGCGGACTTGAACCATCTGCTGAAGTGTCCTAACCTTGAAATACGAAGATTTCTGCTGCGGCGGCAGGGACAGCTTATGGGCTATTTCATCTTCGGAAGAGCGGAGTGGGAAGCCCGGCTACTCGACCTCGTTGTCGATTCCGCAGATGCGAAAGACTGGAATCTCGCCTGTGCAGCGGTTACGCGGGCCGCCCAACTCGACTCGAAAGTATGTCGCGTTCGCGCACTCGCTACATTTCCCATTCTTAGTCAAGCGCTCGTCTGGAATGGTTACTGGTGCCAGTACAAAGAGCCCATTGCCATCCACGACCCTACGAACGTTTTGGACCACGCCTTTCCTGTGAGTTTCCAATTACTCGACGGCGATTCCGGCTATTAGCTGAACCAAGAATGCGCGTTGAATCGCCTCGTAATCCACGGCAAGAGACTGCATTGTGCGGTACAATTTTGCGAAAACCTGCAAGGCAATCCATGAGATTTGTTAGTCCTGCTCTGAAGCATATCGTCTATCCCGTCCTGTCTCGCACTGGATACCTTCGCTACGCGGTTGGATCTGGTCCAGCAGTCGTGACTTATCATGGAGTATTCCCGGCCGGATATGAAATTAGGAATCAGGGTTTGGACGGCAACCTGGTTAGTGCGGATTCCCTACGACGCCAGCTTGAGCTTTTAAGAAAACACTACCGCGTGATCACGCCCCAAGACTTTCTCCGTTGGTCTGAAGAGAAGATGACACTTCCTCCGCGTTCGATCTTGCTGACTTGCGACGATGCCCTGCGGAACACCGTCACAGAAATGCTTCCGATACTGGAGGAGTTTGGCCTGCGCTGTCTTTTCTTCGCCACGGGCGCGTCCGCCGATGAAACGCCGTCCATGCTCTGGTATGAGGAACTCTACCTGATGTTGTTAGACACCAGCGAACCCATTGCTATTGGCCTCCCCGAAGCAGGCGTTAGCGTCGGCCCAATCACGCCGAGCGTGCGACACGCATCGTGGTGGAAGCTGGTCGAAAAGCTTTCGCAGTTCGACAAACAAAGCCGGCGCAGATTCCTCGATCAAATCCGAGGCCAGCTTAAGCTTGCGGAGAACTGGAGAGAGCGATACGTTCAAGACTCGACTATCGCTGCCAGATTTCTCACGCTTGATGTTGCCGGGTTACGGCAACTGGCTGCTGCGGGAATGAGTATCGGTGCCCATTCTCTCTCCCATCCGATCCTCGCGCAGGCATCCGAGGAACTGGCTTGGCATGAAATCTCCGAGAGCCGTAATGTTCTTGAGACAGCGCTAGGGAAGAACGTGTGGGCCTTTGGCTATCCCTTCGGTAATGCCGCTGCTGTCACTGGACGAGAAGTGCGGTTGGCGGAGCAAGCCGGTTTCCGCTGCGCCTTTATGAATACTGGCGGAGGGTTTGGCGCGAAGATCGTTGCCGCGAAGATCAATGGGGAGAAGATCAATCGCTTCGCCCTGCCGCGCGTCCACATCACCGCCGACATGAGCTTGTTCGAATTTGAGGCCCACATCTCGGGCTTCTACCGCTCGCTGCGCAATCGGCTGACGCGCAGCGAAGAACTGGAAGTGGTGACGGGCACTTGAGTGGGAACCTGAATCGAATTGACATCGGGGCTCATTCTACCTGTTTTTCTATCCGATCGTATGTCACTGAAACTACGCAACACGGATGGCTCCCCGAAGTGGTTTTAGCAAGGGCTTCCGGATCCATAAATGGATCAAGAAATTAAGTCCCTAACGTTTTCTACGACGCATGAGAGGAGAAAAGATCATGCCGGGTAGGCCAAACGCAGCCCACAACCACCAATATCGCGCTTGTTGAGTCCATCACATTTATCGCAGGAGAAAACTGGAATTTGCGTCTATTCTCGCCGGGTCGCCAGCGTGAGCTGTCGTGACGGATCGACCATGAGCCAACTTGCGGCGCTCACCAAGCATAATGCGGCTGCAACGAGAAATGAAGTTGTCCAACCGAGGCGATCAGCGATCCACGGAGTAAGAGATGCTGTCAGCGCGGCTCCAAGCTGACACCCCATATTCATGACGGCGGAAACCGAGCCCGAAGACTCGCCGGCAATATCGGCCGTCACCGACCAGAACGAACTCTGCGACAGATACAGCGCGCCCGCCCCACCAGCTAGCACAAAGCTGGCCAGCCGTGCGCTTTGAACTTGTGAGCCTAGAGCAATAAAAGCCCCGGCGATAACGAGCGCTACTAAAGCCAGACCACAGCGTCCGATCCGCGGCCCTTTCCATTTTGTGAGCCGGTCGTTAATCACTCCGCCTAAGAGGCATCCCACGAGCATGGCCGCAAACGGAAGCATGGTATAAAACGCGCTCGCTTTCAAATCCAGGCCGCGGACTTTAGCGAGATAGCGATAGAACCAGCTAAAGAAAATCCATGCCACATAGCCATAGCAGAAATAGCTCACAGTTAACGCCCAGACCTCTTTACTCTGCAGGACACGGCCCCAGGGCATCAGCGATTTCGGATCGTTTTTGGATTCAGATTGCGAATCGGATTGTGTCAGCCCGGAACGGATCAGCGCTAACTCCGAGGTAGAAACCCCCGCATGGCTCTCAGGCGTGTCGCGGGCAGCAACGTACCACACTGCGCCAGCCGCGAATCCGATGATGGCGCATACCCAGAACGACGATCGCCAGCCATAACGAAGCATAATGTGGGTTACGAGCAATGGCGCAATTAAGGAACCGGCGCCCACCCCGGCGAAGATCCAACCATTCGCGATGCCACGCTCTGTTACCGGGATCCAGCGAGCAATGAATTGGTTGGCGGAGGGATAGATCACGGATTCGCCGGCTCCCAGAAGAAAACGGACCGCAATAAAAATGAACAGCGCGCCGGCAATGTTTGCAGGAACCATTGCGGTCAAGCCAGTGAAAATTCCCCACCACATCACGCCGGCGGCCAGCACGCGGCGCGGTCCGAATCGGTCTGCCAGCCTCCCGCCGACGGTTTGAAAAAGCGCGTAACCGACGAGCATTGCGCTGAACACTTTGCCCAATTGCACGTCGCTGAGATGATAGGCGTCGGCGATGGATCCGCCTGCAATGGAAATGTTTACCCTGTCGAGAAAAGACACGCCACTGAGGACAAACAGCCAGAACACCAGAAGCCAACGCACATAGCTCGTTCTGACAGCGGTCACAGTTGGCTCCATTTGATTGGATGAACCAGTAAGCTTCGTGAGCGGCAAAGATTCTCCTAAGTCCGATGTGGGTATTGTTCACTTTACGCAGCGTGTTCGCGTAAGAGTTGTGAGATTTGTGCGGCGACAATTTTGTCTTCGCCCGGTTGAAGCATGAACGAGTTCATGGCGAGCCCCGGCCGATCTTCGCCGGCTCCCAGTGCAATCGCTGGCTTCGATTTTCTCAATAGTATGGATGCCTGCTCGGGCGTCAATGAGATATGGGCTTGATCCCATACGATGCTCATGTGAGGCACGTGATTAGCGATGTCGGGAACAAAGAAAGATGTAGTGACCCCCGGAACTTTCGTGACTTCGCGCGAAATTAACTCCAGCCGGCCCTGCCATTCTTTGGTCAGAGCGTCATGATCTTCGGCTAGAAAAAGTTCGAGAGCCTTCACCATGCCAACGATTTCTTCTTTGCCAACCTTCTGGCTGCGGCCCAATGTATCTTCGTTCGGACAGTTGTTCGCCAGGGCATTGGCCACCAGATCCTTGCGGCCGATCAACAGGCCGGCGCATTGAGGGCCGCGAATCGCCTTGCCGCCGCTGAACGTAACCAGGTCGAAGCCCATGTTGGCGTAATCCCACAGATGAGAAACTGGAGGCGTATCGGCTGCAGCATCGTTCATGCAGGGGATTTTGTATTGCTTCGCCAACTTGACCCACTCCTCTACTTTGATTTGCCCCACGGCGTTCGCGAAGTTAGTGAAGTGCATCATTGCCGTGCGCTCGTTCACCGCGGCGCGGAGCTGGTCGACGGTTTCGATCTCGATGAGTTTGATTCCAGTCGATCTCAACTGGTGATCAAAGGGATTGCGATGCGACTTCTGAATGATCACCTCCGACTTCATCCCCGTGAGATCGGGCAATTGCCGGATGAAAGCCTCATTTCCGCCCGTGAGAATTCCCGCCAGTCCCGATTGAATCGCGGCGGCTGCGCCGGATGTCACTAGTGCTGTGTAACCTTCTGGCAACTTGAGCATTTCGGCGATGCGATTGCCCGCCGCACCTTCCAGATCGTTGATGCTGACGAAGTGGCGCCCGGCCATGCTCATCACCGCTTCGAGCTCCGGGTGGGGAAGGGAACCGCCTAACACCGTCATGGTTCCCACACAATTGATAACCGTTGTGAGACCCAGTTCTTCAAAAGGATTGCCGGTCTGTCCAAAGCCAGTTACCCGGCCGCCTGGGCGAGCGGACTGACGGTTCATGGAAAACAATCTGCCCGGAGCCAGTATGGAGCCAGCGATCGTTCCTACGGTGCCGAGAAACCCACGTCGATTCCACTTTGAAGTCAGTCCCATGAGATTTGTTCCTCGTTTACTCGATCACTGCTACTTGATCACTGCGGCGATGCAATTGATTTCCACCAGCGAATCTCCTGGCAGGGCGGCGACCGCGACCGTCGTACGCGCCGGGCCGCCGTGTGGAAAATAAGTTGAAAACACCTTATGCATCCCATCCCAGTGTTCGATTTTTACGAGGTAGACATTCAATTGCAGAATGCTGTCGACGGTTCCGCCGCCAATTTCCACCATCTTTTTGATCTTGTCCATGACCATGCTGGTATGAGATTCAATAGTCCAGTCCTTAGAGTCGCGAGAATCGTGCGCGCCTACGCCTGAGACATAAATGATTCCGTTGTGGACGACCACCGGTACGATGACTTCTTTCTCACTGGCTGGTTTACCTTCGGCGTCGAGCTTACGGATTCCGCCCACATCCTTCGTGGGAAAACTTTGCGCCATGCTGCGTTTGGGCAGAACGGTTGCGGTAACTCCTAAAGCGGAAAGTATGGAGGCGAACTGCGCACCAAACGTTCGGCGAGTAACAGTTAAATTCATATTTCTTCTCCTGAAATTCATAAGGCGGTTTGTGGATGGCTTTCTTGCCTCACAGTCTGCCAAACTTCTTGACCGCCTCGGTGATCGATTTCAATTGTTCGATCACGGCATACATCGAGTGCTCTTTGAAATCCATTTGTTGCGCGAGGGCGAGCGTTTCCTGGGCCTTTGTCCTGGGAACCACCACGACTCCGTCGCTGTCTGCGACCACAATGTCTCCCGCATTGACCATTACTCCATCGCAGGTCACCGGAATTTGCGATCCTCCAAATTTGTAGTGGTGCACGGATGTCGATGGCACAATGCCGGTCGAATACACTGGGAACGCGATCTTGCGCAAATACGCAACGTCGCGAACTCCGCCATCAATTACGGCTCCGGCATAACCACGCGCCGCCATGGCGGTACCCATCAGCCCGCCGATCCCCGCAATGTCCTCTCCGTCTTCGACCACCATGACATAAACGGAATCGGCGGAGCCCTGATCAATCGCCGTCAGCATTCCGCTCAACGCCGCGGGGTCGGTATTGCCTTCGTCTTTCTTAAGCAGCACTGTTCGGGCGAAACCAGCAAACTTGGTGGTGAAGATCGGATGCATACGGTGACTCATATACATGCGTTGACCGGTCAATTGCTCCAGCGCATCCGAGACCGAAGCCACTTCCACGCGACGGAAATCGGCAATCAAATTGTTGTCGGACTGTTTGTTGTCGAACTGCGCAGTGGAGCTTCCGGCAGATGATTGCGCCCGCAGCAGCGCGGCGCCGCACAAAACTGCGGACAAAATGCCAATGGATAGCGCAGATGCCGCCATGGTGTGGGACTTCACCAGGTCGCGAAACTTGTTCATTTCGTCCTCTCCAATGTATATATGTGCGCAGACTCTAACATTGTTTTTCATTACGTGGAAGAGTCAATCCATTCATCACGAAGGGGAACGGAAAAATGAAAACCATTATGCAGACGAAAATTCTCCACTTGTTCACATGCGCGGTTGCGTTACTTTGCGTCACGGGTATGGGAGCGCGATCGAGTCATGCCGAGGAACGAAAAGCGGTGAATCTATCGTCCGCCAAGGGCCTTCCATTCAGCGATGGCGTCGTGGCCGGGAAGACTCTTTACATCGCAGGCCAGGAGGGCGAGGACGAGACTGGCAAAGTTGTTGCGGGAGGCATCGGCCCAGAGACGACCGCGGCGCTCGCCAATATCCAGAAAGTTCTCAAAGCCGCAGGGTTCGAATTGAAAGACATTGTAAGCGTTACTGTCTATCTTGCCGACATTCATGAGTTCGGGGACATGAACAAGATTTACAAAGATGTGCTGCCCGATCCCAAGCCTGCTCGCGCGACGATTCAGGTTGCAGCTCTCGTCAACAATGCCCGAATTGAAATCTCCGCCATCGCGGTAAAACGAAAATAACTTTCATGCCGTTTCCGAACGAGCAGTCGTTCGAGAGAAAGCTCGGAGAAGAGCACTCCCCGAAAACTCAAATATCGAGAAAACGTAATAAAACGAAAGCAAACGAAAATAAACGTTGACAAGCCTGTCGCGAGTGGGATAAATGGATACTTCATCGCGCATGAACTTTCACAGCAAATGTATCCTGAGCGGACCACCGTCTTATCCATCTGCTAGAGGGGCAGTGAGCGCGTAGTTGTTTTGGGAAATAGGTATTTTGCAAATACAGTGTCAATGGCGAGTCATCTCCAGCCTGCTAGTAACTGGGTCGCTATTGTTTCTTACTCCAGTGGATGCGCAGCGAACGGCCGGTGCGAGTCAATCGGCCGCGTCTCCAAGTCCTGTCGAAGGACGCGCTCTTTTTACAACGAATTGCGGCGCGTGTCATGGGGCGGACGCCCGCGGCGGAGTGCGTGCACCTGACCTGGCGACGGCTTCTGAAGTACTGCAGTTGTCGGTCAATGATTTGACAGGAGTTATCCGACATGGAATCCCCGACATGGGTATGCCAGCCTTTGATGCTTTGCCCCCAGAAGAGGTAAAAGCCATCGTTCATTATTTGCGGTTTCTGCAGGGCAAGAGTGCGCCGCTAAAGCTTCCTGGGGACAAGCATGCGGGAGAATTACTCTTCTTCGGAAAAGCGGAATGCTCTACCTGTCACATGGCTAACGGGAAGGGCGGTTTTATTGCAAGAGATCTTTCTCTTTATGGATCGCATGAGTCCGCAGAGCAAATTTACGCCGTGATCACCGATCCTGAAAACAAGTTGACGGAGCGATCCCATATCGCCACCGTGGTGACTCTTGCCGGGGAAAAAACTATGGGAATTGTTAGAAGCAGCGATAATTTTTCTATTGCGCTGCAAACCCGCGACGGAGCTTTTAAGTTTTTTCAGAAATCTGATTTACAACAGGTTGACCTGGAAGCGCATTCTCTGATGCCGGACAATTACGGCTCAACCCTCAATCGCAACGAACTGAACGATCTCGTCTCCTACATACTCAGTGTTGGGAGCGAGAACGCCAGCCATGTCACCGCGCAGCCTTCAAGATCACGCGACGACGATTTCGACAGAGATTGAATTGTTCGCGGCCGCAGAAGAAGTTTTTTAGCTGTTTTCATAGGAGGCTGTACACATTGGTCTTATCACGCCTGCGTAGAAAGACACTTTCAATATGTGCAATGGCACTCCTGTGCGGCATTCTGCATCCAGTCGCTCAGTCTCAAACTCCCAAAGCTGCGTTTAGGTTGGAGGGGCTATCGCCTTCTTTCTGGAACCTGATTGACCACAACACGCAACTGGCAATGGTTGCCTCCGGTTTTGGTTTTACGGAGGGCCCGGTCTGGGACAAGGCTGGATATCTCTGGGTCAGTGATGAAGTCACGAACCAGCTTTTTCGGGTGATTCTCCCTGACGGGAAAAAGCAGGAAGTGATGGCTCTCGGCGATCCGGACGGCAATACTTATGACAAGCAGCAGCGTCTTTTGGATTGCGCCAGTGTCTTGCGTGCGGTCATCCGGATATCGCTTGACGGTAAGAGCTACGAAATTCTTGCGGATCACTATCAAGGAAAACGGCTCAACAGCCCGAACGATGTTGTCCTTGGTCCGGATGGCGCGATCTATTTCACCGATCCAATTTCTGATCTACCTGCCGGGCAGAAACAGGAAATTCCCTTCAAAGGCGTCTATCGAATCAGTAAAGACGGCCAAGTGCAATTACTGACCAAAGATTTGACCGAGCCAAACGGACTTGCATTTTCGCCGGATGGAAAGAAATTGTATGTCGATGATTCCACGCAACGGAACATCCGCGTCTACGACTTTCAGTCGGACGGTACCGTCGCGAACGGGCGAATTTTTAGCGATGAAACCGCGGGACCAAAAGATGGCGTGCCGGACGGGATGAAGGTCGACACAGAAGGGAATCTGTATGTCGTCGGTCCACATGGAATCTGGGTGTGGAATCCGCAAGGGGTTCATCTCGGAACCATCGTAGTTCCGGAACAACCGGCAAATCTTGCGTGGGGCGACGCGGATTATTCGACGCTTTACATTACGGCCGGAACTTCGGTGTACAAGATTCACACCAAGGCCCACGGATTTGTTCCGTATTTATGAGGAATATTGCGTGTGATGGAGGTTCAATGAGCGCCATATTCAGACGTGGTTCACTTGTTCTTCTGTGGTCATTCGCTCTTGCGCTCGGGACAAATCTTTTTGCCCAGTCCACCACGGTAAGTGTGCCCGGCGCCGGTAAGGCCACTGGCACCTTTAGTCCGGGCATTCTCGCGAACGGAACTCTATACATCTCCGGTCAAGGCGGCCAGAATTCAGCCGGCACATTGGCGAGTGACTTTCAACAACAAGTAGGACAGTCGCTGAAAAACGTGCAGAGCGTCCTGCACCAAGCTGGAATGGACTTTGGCAACGTTGTTTGGATGAACATCTATCTGACCAAGGCGCATGACATTGATGCGATGAACGATGTCTATTGGAAGTCGATTGGCCCGAATCCTCCGGCACGAACTGTCCTGGTGGTTTCAGCGCTTCCTGACGGAGAGAGTGTTGAAATCAATTGTATCGCCGTCCAAAATACCAGCCAGCGACACGCCATCTGGCCCCAGGGATGGCCACAGGGACCACACACAGATCCGCCAGCGATACAAGCGGATGATGTCTTATACGTGTCGGCTCAAGGAGGGACCGACCCGCTGACCGGCAAACCATCAGCAGATTTTTCTGCAGAGACCAAGCAGGCTCTCGATAACGTTGCTGCAATTCTGAAGGCAGTCAACATGAGCATGAAAAATGTTGTGTGGGTGAACCCCTACATGAGCGTTGGCGGCAAATACGACGTGATGGGCAAGGTTTATAAGACGTATTTCGAATTTGGGAACACGCCGGGACGCGGGACCATTCAAGTCGCGGATCTTCCGAATGATCATCATGTGGTCTTCAGTTGCATTGCAGGCGCTGATCTCTCTAAGCGCAAGGCTGTCCGCCCCAAGAATATGCCGCCGAGCCCGACTGCCAGTCCTGGCGTTCTCTACGGCGACACCTTTTATCTCTCCGCCAAAGATGGGTTCATTCCAGACCAGGGAATCGTGACGCCAGATTTTGAATTGCAGTTGCGACAATCCATGCGCAACCTTCTGGATGGCCTTCAGGAAGCTGACATGACTTTTGCCGATGTCGTATCTTCCACAGTTTATCTGCGGGACATTCAAGACTCGGGCCGGATGGATAAGCTTTATGGAAAGTTCTTTAAAGATAAGTTTCCCGCGCGAAGTACTTTGCAACAGAATGCAGATGCGATGGCTGAGGCTGCCGAGCAAATTTCGTTTATCGCGGTTCGAACGCAGAAACATTGAGGGTGACCAATGGAACGTAGGGCATTTGTTAAATGGATATCTGCTTTCCCACTGCTCGCGCAAGTCGGCATCCAGCAGGCGTTTGGAACAGGCTGGGCAGAAGTCGCCAAGGATTCCACCGACAACATCTACACTCGGCTGGGTGTGAAGCCGGTGATTAACGGACGGGGCACCTGGACCTACTTGAGCGCTACACTGGAATTACCCGAAGTGAAAGCAGCTCAGGAGGCAGCCTCCCAGCACTATGTGAATATATTCGAGCTCCAGCAAGCGGTTGGAAAACGGCTGGGTGTGTTGACCGGCGCCGAGTCTGGCATGATCACCTCTGGAGCCGCCGCCGCTATTGCCTCAGGCACAGCAGCATGCCTTGCAGGAACGGACCCGAAAGCAATCTGGCAATTGCCCGACACGACTGGCCTGAAGCATGAAGTGGTGATGGTAGGCGGCCGTAGCCCGTTCGACAGCGCCATTCGGCTCGCAGGCGGGAAACTGGTAGTTGTAGATTCATCCGAGCAGATGCAAAACGCGATCACCAGTAATACCGCAATGATTTACACCGGTTCGCAGCCCGAAGAGTTGTCCAAGGAGATTGCAATTGCTAAGAGCCGAGGCGTTCCCATTTTCATGGATGCCGCCGACGGCATTCCTCCAGTGGAAAACATCCGCTTATTCGCCAAGATGGGTTGCGATTTATATACGGTGAGCGGCGGTAAGGGATTATGCGGACCGCAGTCGACTGGAGTTCTGCTTGGGCGCAAAGATCTGATCGAGGCTGCTCTTGCGAACACAAGTCCTTGGGAGGGGGCCGTCTGTCGTCCCATGAAAGTTGGCAAAGAGGAAATCATGGGATGCCTCGCCGCAGTCGAGACCCTTTTTCATATGGACATGCCGGCGCTAAACAAAGAATGGACCAGCCGCGTTGAACGCATCGCTACACTCGCCGGGACAGTTCCGGGTGTCCAGACCAAGATCTTTACGCCAACCATGGAGAACCAATATCCCACTCTGAATATCTCATGGGACCAGAAAGCGTGGGGCTATAGTACCCAAGACTGCGTGAAGGAGTTGCTCGACGGCACACCAAGCATAGCTGTGATGAGCAATAACAACCCAAGTGACGTTCTGGGCAGGATTCCTCACGAGCATGCCGAGAGGCCTGGCAGGGAAGATAAGCTTCAGATCATTTCGATGACCTTGAAGCCCGGCGAGGACATTATTGTGGGTAAAAGACTGCGCCAACTGTTGACTGCGGCCAGATCTAAGGCCGCGTAAGAATCCGGGAGCGTCAACCATTGGAGGCATTGAGAAGTGAAATTATATGGTCTCAGGGTGGCTTTAACTCTTAGCGTCATGACATCCGTGGCGATCGCGCAGAGCTCAACAGCGGCCTCACATTCTCCATGCCGAATTCGTTCGGTGGCGTTCGATGGCTGGCAAGCGCAGGAAGTAACGAATGATTGGTTACGATTGACGTTTGTACCGCAACTAGGCGGCCGGTTGATGCAAGTCGCGTTTAACGGGCATCCCTACTTATTTGTTAACCCACAGTTCAAAGGAAAGTATATTTCTCCTGCAGAAGCGGCGGGCCGCTGGATCAACTACGGAGGCGACAAGATTTGGCCGTTGCCCGAGGGCAACGACGACGAGCAACATTGGCAGGGAGCTTCTACCGAGCTGGACGATGGGCCTTACGCTTTTTCCATTGTGTCGCAGAAGGAAAAATGCACAGTGCGTTTGGAAGGTCTTCCTGATCCGCCCACAGGATTGCAATACACAAGAGAAATCAGTATTGGAGCTGATTCTCCGGAAATCTTTTTCCATGCCATCACCAGAAATTTCACCGGCCATTCGATCACCTGGTCAGTGCAGTCGGTTTCGCAATACGATTTGTCCGACGCAAAGGATCCGAGCAAATATAATCACGACTTCTGGGCATTCACTCCAGTAAATCCTCATTCTTCTTATTTACTCGGATATCACGCTCGGGATGGACTCGCGAACGATCCGTCTTACAGCGTGAAAGACGGCTTGTTCCGCATAAATTGGCGATATCTGGAAAGCGAGGTGTGGATCGATTCCACGGCTGGCTGGCTCGCAATTGTTGACGGTTCAAATCGGTATGCGATGGTCGAGCGACATGGCTACGTAGAAGGAGCGGAGTATCCGGGAAAAGCGTCTGTTATTTTTTACAAGAACGGACCTACGGTCGAACTAGATAAGGAGGGCGTGCCATACCTCCGCTCGAAGAATCTCGAAGAGACTCCGTATTACATGGAGGCGGAACTTAATAGTCCCATGGTGACGTTAGCGCCGGGAGAGATCTATGCCATGGACACAGCTTGGTTTCCCTCTCGAATGGGGCGCGACTTTCACACTGTCACTGACGCTGGTTTGATCGGTCGTCCGTTGGTCGCCACCAGAGATGGCGGAAACATAAACCTCAGCGGCAGCTTCGGCGTTTTCTTTCCGGGAAAATTGGTGGCATATCTCTATGACACGGGCGGTCTCGGGACAGGCCACGTTTCACTTCAATCCGTGAATCCGCAGGATGAAGTGGAACTTCACCAACCCATCGCAGCTGCTAAGGACGTGGCGCGAGTATCGCTACATCTGATTGACGGTAACGATGTTGACCGGGGATCTCTCGGAGAAGTATTCGTCACCCCGGACATTACTCCGGACAACGGAGACCGCTGAGTTTGATGATTGTGAATATGCGACGTCCACGGAGTTTGATCGTTTGCTGCTCTTTATTATTATTAATATTGTTTATCTGTGCGGTCGGCCGGAGTGGTGGTCAGACAGCGAACCTGGGCGTGCAACCAGCGCAGTTACTCTCCCATACGATTAACGAGAATTGGCCTTCTTACAATGGAGATTACACCGGAAGGCGCTTCAGCAGTCTGACGCAAATCACTCCCGAGAATGTTGGGCAGCTTCGTGCGGAGTGGGTATTCCATAGTAGAAATTCCAGCAAGCTTGAAGTCACTCCGGTCGTCGTAGATGGCGTGATGTACATCACTGCCTCCAATGATGTGTACGCGCTCAATTCAACGAACGGACGCACGCTTTGGCATTATTCGCGTCCAGTATCCAGTGGACTGATTGATGACGCCGCCGGTCATATCAACCGGGGCGTCGCATTGTTAGGAACGCGTTTATATACGGAAACCGACAATGCTCACTTAGTTTGTCTGGATGCACGATCCGGGCACTTGCTGTGGGATATCGCCTATGCCGATTGGAACAAAAATTACGGAGCGACAAGCGTTCCGCTAATCATTAAGGACAAAGTTTTGGTGGGCACTTCCGGTGGCGATTCCGGAGTGCGCGGTTTCCTTGCGGCATACGACGCGACTAGCGGAAAGTTGGTATGGCGACTCTGGACAATTCCGGGTCCTGGAGAGTTTGGTTCCTCAAGCTGGCCGGGAGATTCCTATCTGCATGGAGGCGGCACGACATGGATGCCAGGCACCTATGATCCGGAATTAAATACCGTCTATTGGGGCACGGGCAATGCTGGTCCGGACTACGATGGCGATGTTCGTCCTGGAGACGACCTTTACACGGCGTGCCTACTGGCGATCGATCCGGATAACGGGAAATTAAAATGGTATTTCCAATTCACCCCACATGACCTGTATGACTACGACGGAGTCGAAACGCCGGTTCTGATCGATAGGGTTTATCAGGGAACGCCCAGAAGGCTTCTAGTCGAGGCAAACCGGAACGGATACCTTTATGTTCTTGATCGTGCCGACGGCAAGTTTTTGTCGGCGACCCAGTTTGCAGTGAGATTAAATTGGGCGAAGGGAATTGACGCGAACGGCCGACCAATAGTCTCGGGCCTACAGCCAACGAGCGATGGCACACTCATTTGTCCGGGCGACATTGGAGGAACCAACTGGTTTTCCCCCTCCTACAGCGAATTCACGCACCAATTTTATTTGTCGGCATTCAATATCTGCTCAACCTACTTTAAAAAGCCAGCGGTGTTTGCCGAAGGCAGCAATTATTACTCAACTGGAACCACGCATGATTCCAAGGACCGGGGAAAAAAAGAATTGCTGGCTTTTGACCTCGATAAAAACAGTTTTACCTGGCGTTATCCGCAAGAGGGAGATTCGCATTCCTGGGGCGGAGTGATGACCACCGCATCGGGGTTGGTGTTCTTTGCCGATGATGCCGAGTCTTTCGAAGCGGTCGACGCGATGACGGGTAAATCTTTATGGCACTTTAACACCGGGCAGACATTCCACGCGTCTCCCATGAGTTATTCGGTGAGCGGCAAACAATACGTGGCCATCGCTTCGGGTGACGATTTGTTTAGTTTCGCATTGCCTTGATGGTTGATTTACGGGGTTGGGCCAATCCGTTTTGCCGCGACAGAAACAAGGAGAATTGTCTTGTTTGAACATGGACCTAGCGTGAACAACCGCCGATCTTTCATGAAATTCATGGCAGCCGCGCCTCTATTTGCCACCATCGCCTCGCGCAGTGTTGCGAGCGCGGTGGCTGCCACGGTGGGCAAGCCAATTTCATCGGACGTTTATACCCGCCTTGGAGTCCGGCCATTTATTAACGCGCGAGGAACGTGGACATATCTGAGCGGGTCACTCGAACTGCCGGAGGTAAGGCGCGCAGTCGAAGACGCATCCCAGCATTTTGTGGACATGTTCGAACTGCAGCGCGGGGCAGGGAAGCGGCTTGCGGAATTGTCCGGAGCGGAATCTGGAATGGTGACATCGGGATCGGCAGGCGCGATGGCGGTCGCCACTGCGGCTTGCATCGCTGGCTCCGATCCCAGGAATGTTTGGCAATTACCCGATACCACCGGCTTGAAGCACGAGGTGGTGATGCTGGGAGGCCGCAGCGCCTTCGATAACGCCATCCGGTTGGCAGGAGGCAAATTGGTGCTCGCCCATGCAGTGGAAGACTTGTCGGCGGCCATGAATGGTCAAACCGCAATGGTCTACACAACCTGGCGCGACGACCGCCTTGTGAAGGCGCTGGAGATCACAAAGAAGGCAGGAGTTCCTCTGTTACTGGACGATGCAGCAGGCATTCCTCCGTTTGATAATCTTTCGCGTTACGCAAAAATCGGGGTTGATCTTTATTGTTTCAGCGGCGGCAAGGGTCTTTCGGGCCCGCAGTGTTCCGGGATACTGTTGGGCCGGAAAGATTTGATCGATGCGGCTTTGGCAAATAACAATCCGTGGGAAGGTGCCGTGTGCCGGGCAATGAAGGTAGGTAAAGAAGAGATTATCGGCATACTGGCGGCGCTTGACTATTGGTCGCACGCGGATCTCGATGCCTTGAACAAAGAATGGCGGAGCCGAGTGGAACGGATCGAAAAGTTAGTTCAAACCGTCCCGGGAGTTGCAACCTCCATAAAAATTCCTGAAGATGGCAACAGCTATCCGACCCTGACGGTCGCGTGGGATGAAAAACAGTTTGGGCTGACGGTGGCTGAATGCGACCAACACCTGCGGGAGGGCGAACCGCGCATCGAGGTACTGACGCATACTAATCCGAGCCTGGTTCCAGCTGTCCGTGAAGGCGATGACCCTAAGCAAAAACATGAGGCCCATCCCAATCAGTTGCAAATTATTTCGATGACCTTGCAAGCAGGAGAAGATCTCACGGTTGGAAATCGCCTCCGCCAGATTCTCGAAAATGCACGTAAACAGGCAGCGTGAGCCTCGTATGGATTTAATGTTCAATCAGAAGAATGCGTTTTGATGGTCCAGAACGTCTATGACGTTAATCATCTACAAAGACAAATTGCCACGCGCCCAGGTCGCCGCCGAACAAGCTGCAACTGCGATATGGAAGGCTCGCGCCGGACAAAAACCTTTCGGCCGGTCCTTCGCAAACTCTGAACGTCTTCAATTGTGAACGTGGGTAGAATTCTCTGCTCAACCTTGAGCTTCTTAATGTTGAGGTGGGCACAGGCCGCGCAACAAGCGTACGTCGCGGGGCTGTTCCAATGTAGTTAGATGTGACCTGCAGTGAATTGAAGAAAACTCGGCTAAACCAATGGAAGGTTTGAAGATTGGTGGGGGATAGAGGATTTGAACCTCCGACCCCCTGGTCCCGAACCATCGCAGTACAAACTCTAAATGCTTTGGCTGGTGTCGCTTAGGAGCCGGAAAGCTGATTTTTCTCTCGCTCAGTTGTACCGAAAAGGCGACCTCGTCCAAATTGGGGGTTTCGCGGCTTACGCGAATCTGCACCTATGACCGTGCTGGATATGCGTGGAGCGATCCGGGACCGGAGTTCGACACATTCGATCAGGCAGCGCATGATCTCCACCTCCTGCTTGCGAAAGCAGGTATCCGCGCGGAGGTGCAAGCCCACAGCGGGATCAGCGCCGGTAACGGAACAGAGTGGGAAACAGAAGTCGGTACATTTTCGTTGGGCCTGTCCGAAGTTTTTGCGACAGAGCTTTCACGAATGGGCGGGCCATTCCATCGCCCACTCGCAATGGGCGCGAAGTTACTACCAACAACAGCGGAAGCGAACCAAGGGACACCACGCGGTAGTGCGGGGGTTGGCCTTCAATTGGATTCGCATCGTTTTCCGATGCTGGAAAGATCGGGTGGCGTATGACGAGAGCCGATATCTCACGACGCTCGCCAAACGAAACTCACCGCTGGTTGCGATCGCAGGTGGGACAATCCTGTGAAATCTTTGTGGATACCCTGTGAACAAGTTCATGCACGGAGATAGAAAATCTATTGACAGACTTACTCAAATATCTGTTAACAACAACTAACCAAAAAGGACAGTCACGGATTCGTCAACCTACGCGGGGAGGATAACTGAATGTTGACATCGGGCGAGAACTGAATACTGGTTCTCACCCGCACCAACAATCGTTTCTACGAGTAATTTTCTTCAGATCAGTTCAGACCGATTCAGTCGCTCTCCATCGACATTTCCGGCAATCTGGCGCACTATGGCCTGGGTTCGCTGGATTGCTTGCCATCCTGAATCGTCGCGGATGGCCTTCCTCTTCCCATCGATCGCCCCGTCTCGTATGCAACGCAGCCGAGACGAGATCTACCGTCAATCCCCAGAGGAGTCGCCCCTATGAAATCCCGCACATTTTTCAATAAAAACAATCTCTCGACCGCGCTAGCGATCGCTTGCGCTCTACTGCTGACCTTTGCCGCCGTTCCGCTGCACGCCCAGTTCAGCTATACCGATCTCTACGAATATTCCAGCTGCTTTACGACGACTGGTTGTGGACCCCGTGGCTTGACACAAGGACCGGACGGTAACTTTTACGGCACTGCATCCTCGGGTGGCGCTCACGGCGATGGCACGGTTTACAAGATCACGCCGAGCGGGACTTACACCGATATCTATTCGTTTGACGGCACCACAGGAAAAGACCCTCTGAATGGCCTAACTCTCGCCTCGGATGGCAATTTTTACGGCACGACTTCATCGGGAGGCGCCAAAGGCGAAGGTACGGTATTCCGTATCACACCCTCCGGCACTCTAACCGTGCTCCATCAATTTCAAAAAGGGAAGGATGGCGGCGTTCCGTTTGCGCCTCCGGTGCAAGCCAGGGACAAAAGCCTTTATGGCACAACCGGGGCGGGCACTGCGTACCGAATCACGCTGCCGGCGGGAAAATACGCGCAGATTACGGCAATCAATCCAATTTTGGACAACGCGCAGACGGCCCTGCTGCTGGGAGCAGATGGATATCTGTATGGGACGACGTTTGGGGCTACGGGGGTGTATTCCGACGGCAACGTCTTTCGCCTCTCTACCAGCGGAAACGTCAAGCTCGTACATGCTTTTTCCGGTACAGATGGCGCGAATCCTGGCGCTCCTTTAGTGCAAGGCGCCGATGGCTCTCTCTACGGATCGACTGTATTTGGCGGCGCCAACAGCACGGGCGTGATTTTTAAATTAACTCTCTCCGGAGCCATCACGAATCTGCATACCTTCACGGCGCAGGACCCTCTCACTCATGCAAACACCGATGGTGCTGCCCCCGACGGTGGCTTGCTGCCCACTCCTGACGGCATGCACTTCTATGGAACAACAGGTGTCGGCGGTGCGAATTCGAACGGCACGATTTTTGAAATTTCATCCAGTGGAACATTTACCAAGCTCTTTGATTTCTCCGGCGACGCCGGATCTGTACCCGGGGCAGACTCCGCGTACGCGCTCGTGGAACACACAAACGGTTCGCTGTACGGAGCAACCGGAGGTGGGGGCGTGAATGACGAGGGAGTATTCTATCGGCTCTCGCCTTCCGGTCCGATTCCGATTCTCATCATCGCAGGGCCTGTCTGGGTCAAGCCAGGACAGCCGGTGGAAATTCTCGGAGACGGCCTAGCAGCAGTAAGCAGCATCACCTTCGGCGGCGTCGCAGCACAGTTTCAAATCGGTTCCGACACGAATATTAATGCCACCGTGCCTGAGGCCGCTTTGGACGGGCCCGTTGTTGCCACCCTAACCACGGGTAAGCAGATCGAAACACAGATGGCGATCCATATCCAACCCGAGATCACGAATCTTGATCCATCCAGTGGCACGCCCGGTACAGTGGTTGGGATTGTCGGCGGAGGTTTCACCGGCACAACGAAAGTAACCTTCGGCGGCGTAAAGGCCACATTTACAGTCCTGAACACGACTCTGATCCACGCCACCGTGCCAGCGGGAGCCAAAACCGGCAAAGTCAATGTCATCACGCCAAATGGAGACGCAGCCAGCACACAGACATTTACTGTGAACTGATACTGCGAACTTAACAACGATAGCTCTTGCGTTCAGGACCCCGCTCAAGCTTCGTGTTGAGCGGGGTTGTTCTTTTAGATTTTTGTAATTTCAATGAGCGTAAAGGATGATGTCATTCTGACCGTGGTAAGCAACGGCAGGTCAAAGTCGCGAGGACCGATGATTTCCACCTGTCCATCGACTGCCGATGCAGCGATAGCGACGTGCGTCTCAGGGTGCGAAGAAGGGTGGGATAACGATCCCGTACAGGTAGCTGTGTGCGATCTGGTTGGGTTTTGAGTGCAAACACCTATTTACGTCTACCTCTCCATGCGCGAAATTCTATTTCACGTCTCCTTCACTCGGTAGCAGTAAGTTGTAGTTGGCGATAAATCGCGATTTCACTCATTGAGAGCCTCCGATTTTTCCCGATCCGGTCCGCCGCGCCATACCAACCGATCTTAGCATATTCGTGTTTTGTTCTCCCACGCGAATCAATACGAAGGATAGCGATTGATGCTGAACAGCGCGATGGCACAATCGTGGCCTTCCCACGCTTCTCATCTATTGCTATAACGATCAGCTTGCGGTGATGGTTGGGTAAGTCGTGGATCTCCTTGCGCCCGCTTAGTTGCCATTAGTTCCGTTGTATAGCTTTGCAGCGAGATCTTAGGATGTCGGGGTTTCACCGCCTCAGGCTGTACAATCCGGCCCCTAGCAACGCATCGGTGTCTAGATATGAAACTTATTGTGTTGTCTTTTCTGCTGCTCGCGTCTTCTGCGCTCGCTCAAACCTACGTGTTCCTTGAGGCTGGTGCTGGGTATAAAACTGTTCCGGGGGTTGACCATACAGTGCCCCGCCTTGATTCTGCTGGCCACAACCAATTTATGGAGCTGGCAAAAACTTTTCTGCAACGGTGTCCCGATGTAACTCCGACAGTCAACAAAGAGAAGGCGGATTTCATAGTTACTATGAACTGGGCTCCGACGACTAGGTTATTTCTTGGGGGAAAGTTGATCCACAAGCCCGATCAGATACTTGTCATTAATAGGGACGGCGACATAATTTTTTCTGGTGTCGCCAGAACAGTTGGTGGAAACACTGACGATGCTTGCAAAGCCATCCTCCACAGGCAACCGCAACAAGATTTGACGACGCGTGCCGCGCCTGCCCAGAAATCTGCTTTGGACTCAACCCCCATCGAAGCTGTAGCCACTGCGGGGGCCGCCCCGCCAGCCGTCCAGAACAGAGCGGCTTCAACCATTGGCGACTCTGCCCCGCCAGTCAATTCGTCAGAGGGTACGACGGAGGAAGCTCGAATCGGCATTTGGTTCGTTGGCAATCCGACAGTGAAACACAACGGACTTGAAATCTCGGGTGTCCAGCCCAAAGGGCCCGCAGACAATATCGACATAAAGCCCGGTGATGTGATTATCACTCTTGACGGGCACTATCTCTACACCATCAATGACCTCCGTGCCATACTTCGAGGGTACGGCCAAGGAGGACGGATCGCAATAAGGTACCGACGCGACCGACTTACATACGAAAATTATGTTGCACTTGCTTCAAGTGATGCCTCTCCCGTCAAATAAATAATGAGGGAATCAACTGTTAGTTCTTCCCCTTCTCTTGTCGCTCCCAGCCGCAGTGTCCGCATAAGCTGAAGTACGGATCGGGCATCAGGTCCGGATCGAAGTCCACTTCCACAGAATACGATCCACATTCAGGGCACTGATCTGGACTACCGCAAGATGTATGCGCTGAGCGGAGGCAAGCAGAAGTTCTTGGATTATCAGATCAAAATACTGCGCCAATCCAATCTCCCCGAGGAGGTCATTCTCAGCGACTGGACGAATTTCATCGATCGCTGGAAGCCTCAAAATAGGCAAGACGGCCGCTACGGATTCAGCCGCTTCTATGACGTACTCAAGGCCAAGTACGGGAATGCCAGCCCGCTGGAAGCGCTTATCTTTCGGTTCTACGAGATGAGCGGCTACGTCTTTGCGGGAGAATACAAATCCGTCTTGAGCTTGGCGATGGATCATCTTCCCGAGGAAGACATCGTGGCCTGCTTTGAAGAACATCTTGCGAAGCCAACGAATTCGTCGCACGCGGTTAACACCTTCTGCGAAGAATGCCGCCTGGACGTGAAGCGTGAGATTCGCTTGTCAAGGACTGCGATTGAGCATGCCATTGATGATCCCGTGTCAGTCGCCGTGGATTCGTGAGTTTCATTACCAAGTGACGCGAGACATTTTGAACCATGGATCGCGCAGTAAGTGTCCCAGCGCCAAGAGACATTTTGGATCGAGAAGAAAGACATTTCGGGGCAAGGGCTTCCTCTTCTGCACTCGATTGGGAAAGCCCATCTCGCCCACGAACATAATCCGCCGCCACTTGCACCCAGCACTGAAGCAATTGAACTATGTGAACCAGTTCAATGGTACGCATAAAGCTGGAAACCATGCGTTCCGTCGCTTCAGGATCACGTACCTGCGGAACAAGACCGAGTGTCCAGAAGGGCTCCGGAATTATTGGATGGCACACGCGGGGAATTCGATGAGCGACCTCTACGACAAAATCAAAGAGGATGTTCAGTTCCGAAAACTGTGGGCAGAGAAGTGCGGATTCGGCTTCGAATTACCTTCAGTTGTACCGAATGTACCGAAAAGCAGCGAAAAAACTGAAGTACAAATAGCAGCCTAAACGCTTGAGAGAACGAGAGAAAGATTGGTCGGGGAGAGAGGATTTGAACCTCCGACCCCCTGGTCCCGAACCAGGTGCTCTACCAGGCTGAGCCACTCCCCGACTGACGACTGCTTGACGGCCACCACGGGAACTAGGCGGTGGCTCGAACCCTCACAGTATAGCATTCTGTGCTCTAGCGATTTGCTGGCCCGCCGCAGACTGACGTTGGCTCACGACTTGGCCGTCCCGCCCCCGGCAGCGTGCGGAAAGACTGCTACAATCTTGTCATAGTTATCCATAGGTCGTCGTTTTTGCCTCTATTAAAACGTTTCTATGCTGGCTTTCACTGCTGGAAGACTGTTCACTCCGACTGACACTATCGAGCATCCGGTTGTGCTCGTTGAGCACGGACGCGTCGTCGCAATTTTTGATCGGAGCCGCGGGGAACCTCCGCCCGGAGTTGCCATTTCTGATTTTGGCGATGGCATCATAGCCCCGGGTTACGTGGATCTTCACATTCACGGTAATGCCGGGTATGACGTCATGGACGACAGTGCCGAAGCGCTGCCTGCGATTGAGCAAATGTTGGCGCGGCACGGGGTCACGAGTTATTTTCCGACAACCGTCACTGCTCCAATGGATAAGACTTTGCGTGCGCTCGAACGGCTGGCGGATGCCATCGAAAATCGCGAGGAAAAAAACGCCGATCACAAGGATCGAGCGCTTCCGCTCGGAATTCATATTGAAGGGCCGTTTATAAGCCATGCTCGGCGCGGCGTGCATCCGCCGGAGGATTTGCTGGCTCCCACGTTGCCTTTGTTCGAACGGTTGTGGCAGGCGGCACGAGGCCGAATTCGGATGATGACGATTGCTCCTGAGCTCGAGTCCGCACTCGAAGTTATCGCCGAAGCGGCGCGGCGCAGCGTTTGCGTTAGCCTGGGACATTCCGACGCCGATTTTGACACGACTGAACGTGGAATCTTAGCGGGAGCGACGCACGCCACACATACTTTCAACGCTATGCGTCCGCTCGATCACCGCAGTCCCGGTATTTTGGGCGCTGTCCTCACGGATGATCGAGTAAGTGCCGACATCATCGTCGATGGCGTGCATCTCGATCCGGCAATCGTCAAGATCGTTGCCGAGACCAAAGGATTGGAGCGAACCGTCCTCATCACTGATGCTACGGCGGCGACCGGAATGCCCGACGGCCGCTACCACCTTGGATCTTTCGAAGTAGAGGTCTGCGATGGCAAATGCACAATCGACGGCAGGCTGGCTGGAAGCGTTTTGAGCATGGACCGCGCAGTAAGAAATCTGGCGCGCTTTGCGGAGTGGAATTTGACCGATGCGGTCGCGGCCGCCAGCCGAAACCCAGCGCGGGTCGGTCATGTGGAGAATAAAGGTGTACTCGCGGTGGGAGCTGACGCGGATTTCGTGGTCCTGAACCGCGAAGGGGAAGTGCTGCGGACTTTCATCGGCGGCATGGAATGCTCCAAGTGACTTTCTAAAGCTAAGCACGTTGAATTGGGCGCATGGAATTGAGCACAATCACTGAAGGAGAGTAATGGCTGAGACGCGCAAATTTCCACATCATCTGATTCGAGAAATTTTTGAGCAGCCCGATGCTTTGCGGCGAACTATTGAGCCACGCGTTTCGCTGGCCAATGGGTTGGTTCATCTGGACGAAATTCATATTTCGCGCGAGGAACTGCGCGCTTTGCGGCGAATCAACATCGTGGCTTCAGGAACCAGTCGCCATGCCGGGATGACAGGCCAGTACATGATGCAGGAGTTGGCTGCTGTGCCGGTCGATGTGGACTACGCGAGTGAGTTTGAATACCGCAATCCGATGATTGGGCGGGGCGAGCTCAGCATCTTTATTACGCAATCGGGAGAAACCGCCGACACCACCGCATCGCAGCGCGAAGCTCGTCAGAAGGGATCACGCACCATTGCAATTTCCAATGTTGAAGGCTCGACGATTGCACGCGAAGCCGATGGTTTTATCTATACACACGCCGGCCCAGAGATCAGTATCGCATCGACCAAGGCGTTTACAGCGCAGATGGCCTGTTTATTTTTGTTCGCGTTGTATCTGGGCGAAATCAAAGAAAAAGTTGCAAAGACATTGGCGCAGCACTACATTCGCGAACTGCTCGCGCTTCCTGAGAAGACGGAGACAATCCTGGCGGGAGCCGAGCAAGTCGAGAAGCTAGCCGAACTCTACTATCGTGTGGACGATTTCATGTTTCTCGGCCGCGCCATCCACTACCCGATCGCGATGGATGGAGCTCTCAAGCTGAAAGAGGTCTCTTATATTCACGCGGAGGGTTATCCGACCGGGGAAGCCAAGCACGGACCGAACGCACTGATTGATTTCCGCTTGCCGCTCGTCATGATTGCAACCTGCGATCGCAACGATGCAGGTTCCGTGATGCGTTACGAAAAAAACGTCAGCAATATGGAAGGGTTCAAGAAACAAGGCGGGACTGTGATCGCGCTGGCTACCGAAGGCGATAACATCATTCCGAAGCTTGCAAATCACACCATCTTCATTCCTGCGGCGCCAGAGTTGCTCTCGCCGATTCTTGAAATTGTTCCTCTCCAGTTGTTTGCCTATTATGTCGCTGCCAAGCGCGGCCTTGATGTGGATCGTCCGCGTAACCTGGTCAAGTCGGTTACGCTGGAGTAGCTTCTGGTCGTTAGTCGATAGCCGATAGTCGTTCGCAACCTGGCTTGCGGATGCCCGCGACAAACAACCATCGATCAACAAGACGACTGTCTTCTTCAGCAAAATTTCCGGCGATTGCTTATGATAAAGGGTTCCAATTTTATTAGTGAGGTCATAGTGGCTGAGACGCAACATACAAACGGAATCGAAGTCCTGGAAACGCGGGAGTGGCTGGACTCTCTCGACTACGTACTTTCGCAAGGCGGAGCAGAGCGTGCGGGCCGGCTTCTGCAACAACTGGCGCTGCACGCGCGCCGTGCCGCTGGAGTGAACCTTCCCTTCACGGCAACGACTCCATACCAGAATACGATCTCCTCAAGAACGCAGCCTCCATTTCCTGGCAGCCAGGACATGGAGCGCCGCATCAAGAGCCTGGTGCGCTGGAACGCCATGGCAATGGTGGTTCGTGCTAATAAACTTCAAGAAGGAATCGGCGGGCACATCTCCACATTCGCGTCGGCGGCCACGCTCTATGAAGTTGCATTCAATCACTTTTTTCACGCCGCGACAGAATCGGGCGACCGCGACGTGGTTTATTTTCAGGGACACGCAGCCCCTGGAATTTATGCTCGCGCGTATCTGGAAGGCCGCATTTCCAAAGAGAAGCTGGAGAACTTCCGCCGCGAGTTGAAACCGGGCGGAGGCTTGTCTTCCTATCCTCATCCATGGCTCATGCCCGACTTCTGGGAATTTCCCACGGTGTCGATGGGACTCGGCCCCATTCAGGCGATCTATCACGCGCGCTTCATTAAATATTTGGAGAATCGCGGACTGAAAACTTCAACTGGCGGCAAAGTTTGGGCATTCCTCGGTGACGGCGAAATGGACGAGCCGGAATCTCTGGGCTCAATTACGCTAGCTTCGCGGGAACGCCTCGACAACCTGATTTTCGTAGTCAACTGCAATCTGCAGCGTCTCGACGGACCTGTTCGCGGCAACGGCAAGATCATTCAGGAACTGGAAGCGATCTTCCGCGGCGCGGGATGGAACGTCATCAAGGTCATCTGGGGTGGAGATTGGGATTCGTTGATTCAGTCCGATCGCGATGGCCTGCTCGTCCGGCGCATGGGCGAGATCACCGACGGGCAGTACCAGAAATATTTTGTAGAAAGCGGAGCTTATTTCCGGCAGAACTTTTTTGGCACGGATCCCCGTCTGCTGAAGATGGTCGAGCACCTTTCCGACGAGCAACTCTCGCGTATGCGACTCGGAGGCCACGACCCCATCAAGGTCCATGCGGCGTACCGTGCAGCGGTCGATCACACCGGATCGCCGACCATCATTCTAGCCAAGACCATTAAAGGCTACGGACTGGGCGAAGCGGGTGAAGGCAAGAACATCACTCACCAGCAGAAAAAACTGAATGACGATGAGTTGCAAATTTTCCGCTCGCGTTTCGGCATTCCGATTCCAGACAACGAAATTCACAATGCTCCTTTCTATCGTCCCGCCGACGACAGTGTGGAAATCAAGTACATGCAGGAGCGTCGAAAACAATTAGGCGGCTACATGCCGGTGCGCAAAGTGCGCGCCACGCCGCTGAAGCCGGTTTCCGAATCGCTATTTGAGGAGTTCTACAAAGGCACGGAAGGCCGCGAAGCGTCTACCACCATGGTCTTTGTGAGAATGCTTTCCAAGCTGTTGCGCGATCCTGAAGTCGGACCGCTCATCGTGCCGGTAGTTCCGGATGAGGCACGTACTTTTGGCATGGAAGCGCTCTTTCGCCAGGTGGGTATCTATTCGAGCGTCGGCCAACTCTATGAGCCGGTTGATATGGACACCCTCCTCTACTATAAGGAGGCGAAGAACGGGCAGATCCTCGAAGAAGGCATCACCGAAGCGGGATCGATGTGCTCCTTCATCGCCGCCGGCACCGCCTATGCCAATCACGGCATCAACACGATTCCCTTCTTTATTTATTACTCGATGTTTGGACTGCAACGCATCGGCGACCTGATCTGGCTCGCCGCCGACATGCGCTGTCGAGGCTTCCTCATGGGAGGCACAGCCGGTCGAACTACACTGGCTGGCGAAGGACTGCAACATCAGGATGGGCACAGCCATGTCCTCGCTCTGCCGGTGCCGAACCTTCTTGCTTATGATCCGGCCTTCGCCTATGAGATCGCTGTCATCATCCAGGATGGCATCAAGCGTATGTATGTCGATGGCGAATCCATTTTCTATTACCTGACGGTCGGCAACGAGCCGCTGCCCATGCCCGAAATGCCCGACCAGCCCGGCATTCGCGAAGGCATCATCAAAGGCTTGTACCGCTACAAAACTTCAGAAAAGAAAGATGCCAAGCTGCGAGCGCAGCTGCTGGGCAGTGGCGCAATCATGTTCGAGGTGCTCAAGGCGCAGGCGATCCTCGAAAAAGACTACGGCGTCGCGGTCGACGTGTGGAGCGTTACCAGTTACAAGGAACTCTATCGCGAGGCGAACGACTGCGCGCGCTGGAACATGCTGCATCCCGCGCAGAAAGCAAAAGTACCCTACGTTACCCGGACGCTGAAGGGCGCATCTGGCCCGTTCATCGCCGCATCGGATTACATGAAGGTGCTACCGGAAAGTATCTCGCAGTGGGTTCCGGGCAAGCTGGTATCGCTCGGTACGGACGGTTTCGGACGCAGCGAGAATCGTGCATCTCTGCGAGATTTTTTCGAAGTGGACGCGAAACACATCGTGCTGGCCGCGCTGCATGCACTGGCAAACGAAGAGCCCAGCGAAAAAGACAATAACAATAAGAAGGACGCAAAAAAGAATGGCAATGAAGCCATCAGCGCGAAACTTCTGGAAAAAGCAATCCGCGATCTCGGCATCGATTCGGAAAAACGCAACCCGGCAATCAGTTAGTGGAGAGACGGGCGTCCTCGCCCGTCCATGACCGCGCAAGCGCAAGATTAAGGATAAGGAAAGAATGGCAACGGAATTTAAGCTGCCCGAGCTGGGCGAGAATATCGAGAGCGGTGATCTGGTCCGCTTGATGATCAAGCCCGGCGGCAACATCGCCGAAGGCGAGCCGGTGATGGAGCTCGAGACCGACAAAGCCGTCGTCGAAGTACCGTCATCGGTAACCGGCACCGTCGGAGAAATCCGCGTAAAAGAAGGCGACAAGCTGCGTGTAGGACAAGTTATTTTTACCGTCGAAAACGGCAGCGGTTCTGCGACCACCACCGTATCGAAAGAAGAAACCAAAAAAGAAACGCCAAAAGAAAAACCGTCCGCGCAGGCGGCTGCCAGTCCAAAGACTCCTGTACCACCCGAAGCTCCGACTTCAACTTCCGCCGCACCGGCGTCCACGCCGCCAGTTTCGAAAGCGCCGGTACAGCCCGCGTCTGCCACAACACCCCAAGTCGACAGACGAAAGCCCGCCGTCAGCGCGCCGACCGAATTCAAAATGCCGGAACTGGGAGAAAACATCGACTCCGGCGATCTGGTGCGCCTGATGATCTCGCCGGGTGCGGCCGTCACCGAAGGCCAACCCGTCATGGAACTGGAAACTGATAAAGCCGTCGTCGAAGTTCCGTCGACGGTCAGCGGAGTTGTGCGCGACATCAAAGTCAAGGAAGGTCAGAAGGTCAGAGTTGGCGAGGTCATCTTCACTCTTGAGAGTGGTGTTGTCGCACCGGCCGAACCTGCTCGCAAGCACGAGCCGGTTGAACACATCTCAGGACAGCAAGCTGCGCGGCTCTCCTTTCAACTGGCAATAAAGGCCGAAGGTAAGTCCGAAGAACAGGCTCTGCCGCCCGATCGGCCGCAAGTTACGAAACCGGAATTCAGCATGCCCGAGCAACTGGGAAAAGTTGCGGGCACGGAACATCGCGACCCTGTGCCGGCCGCTCCGCATGTCCGGCGCCTGGCGCGCGAAATCGGAGTCGACATTCATAGCGTCCAGGGCAGCGGCCCCGGCGGCCGCATCAGTGAAGACGACGTCAAACTGTGTGCCAAGAATGCTCTCGTGGCCGCAGCTGCGACAGCACAAACTCCACGCGGAAGTTTCGCCGAACCCGAACTTCCCGACTTCTCGAAGTGGGGAAAAATCGAGCGTGTTTCGATGCGCGGCGTGCGCCGCAAAACCGCCGAGCATCTGCGTGAAGCGTGGAACACGATTCCACATGTCACGCAGCAAGACCGCGCCGACATCACCGAACTAGAACAGCTTCGCGCCCGCTTCGCGCCGCGAGCCGAAGAAGCTGGCGGCAAGATGACAGTGACGGCTATTGCGCTCAAAGTCTGCGCGTCGGCACTAAAAGTATTTCCCCAATTCAATGCCTCCATCGATATGGGGAAGGAAGAAATTATTTACAAGCAGTACATCAACATCGGCGTCGCGGTAGACACCGATCGCGGCCTGCTGGTTCCGGTCATTCGCGACGTAGACAAGAAAAATATCGTCGAGCTAGCGGCGGAGATGACGCAGCTCTCGAAGAAAGCGCGCGACAAGAAACTCACTCCCGACGAAATGGGAGGAGGCACATTCACCATCACTAATTTAGGCGGAATCGGCGGCACCGGATTTTCTCCCATCGTGAATCATCCCGAAGTCGCGATTCTAGGCCTCTCGCGTTCGCGCATGGAGCCGGAGTGGGTGAACAACAAATTCGAGCCGCGCTTGATTCTGCCGCTCTCCCTCTCGTACGATCACCGGTTGATCGACGGAGCCGACGCCGCGCGTTTCTTGCGCTGGATCGCGGAAGCCTTCGAGCAGCCGTTCTTGCTGTCGGTGCAGGGGTAGATAAAATCCCGAGCTATGAAATCTCTGAGGAAGGAGATCTAGGTTACGAAAGCCCTTTTCGGCTGAAAGAAAGGTGGTTGCTGATGCCTCCCAGCGACGAAGTCAAGAAGAGAATTACCGACCTAACGGAAGAGTTGGATTCTGGTATCTCCTATGACCATCTCCGAGACGTCGTAAATCATTGGACAGCGTTTGCGTTCATGCTTTTGGCATTGGCGGCGAGTGCGGCTGCTGCTCTCGGGGGAATTTCAGGATACTTGACGGCGAAGCAAGCAGGGCTCTTCGCCGCAGTACCTGGCGCAATTGCGTTGATCGCGAGCACGCTGAAATTTCAAGAAAAATCGAATTGGCATTACCGCAGAAAGAATGGCTTGAAGAACCTTCGGCACCGATTACTGTACGAACTGCCGGAATCCCCGACTGCCGACAATGTTGCAGCAATATCACAGGGTTTCAGGGAGTTCGAAGATCTCATGCGAAAGAGTTGGGAAGAAGAATTAGCATTTAGCTGGGCGACATTTTCGCGAAAAAAATAGGCATAACTTTTCGTTAGGTAGATGCAGAAAACTCATCAAGGATAAATAATGACGAACTCATCGAATCTTCGTGTAGCCGTAATCGGTGGCGGTCCCGGCGGATACGCTGCCGCCTTCCTCGCCGCCGACCTGGGCATGAAAGTTACGCTGATCGATCCGGAAGTAAACCCCGGCGGCGTCTGCCTCTATCGTGGCTGCATCCCGTCCAAGGCCCTGCTGCATGTGGCCAAGTTGCTCGAAGAAGCTGAGCAGGCAAAAAACTGGGGCATTGAATTCGCCGAGCCGAAAATTGACCTCAATAAGCTTCGCGATTGGAAATCTGGCGTCGTCAACAAACTGACCGGCGGACTAGGCCAGCTCTCGAAGCAGCGCAAAGTCGAGTTCGTCTCGGGCAAAGCGGCGTTCGTGAATTCGACCACTTTGAAGGTCACCAAAACGGTTGGCAGCGGCAATAATAACAACGAGGAGAATCTCACCTTCGACCGCATCATCATCGCCACCGGATCGCGTCCCACCGTCGTTCCAAGCCTGAAACTCGACAGCACGCGCCTCATGGATTCAACCAGCGCGCTCGATCTGCCCGACGTTCCAAAGACGCTGCTCGTCATCGGCGGCGGCTACATCGGATTAGAACTAGGTTCGGTCTACGCCACGCTCGGCACCAAGGTGACCTGCGTAGAAATGTTGTCCGGCTTGCTCCCCGGAGCCGACCGCGACCTGGTGCTACCTCTGCACAAGCGCCTGGAAAAACTTTTCTCATCAATCCTTCTCAATACGACCGTCAAATCGCTCAAGGACGAGAAGACCGGCATCCGAGTAACGCTCGATGGCCCAAACGTAAAAGAAAAAGAGCAGCTCTTCGATCGCGTGCTGATGTCCGTAGGACGCCGCCCGAATTCCGAGATCCCCGGCCTCGATCAGACGAAGGTCAAAGTCAATGCCAAGGGATTCATCGAAATCAACGGACAGCGCCAGACCGCTGATCCAACGATTTACGCCATCGGAGATGTCGCTGGTGAACCCATGCTCGCTCACAAGGCAATGCATGAGGGCCGTACCGCAGTCGAAGCCATCGCGGGCCACAAAGTTGCTTTCGAACCAAACGCAATTCCTGCCGTCGTCTTCACCGATCCTGAAATCGCCTGGGCCGGACTCACCGAAACGCAGGCCAAAGAACAGGGACGCGAGATCGCCGTGGCCAAGTTCCCATGGGCCGCATCGGGCCGCGCCGTCACGCTCGATCGTCCTGAAGGCCTTACCAAATTGATTATCGATCCGAAGACTGAGCGCGTTCTGGGAGTCGGCATCGTGGGGGTAGGTGCCGGAGATCTCATCGCCGAAGGTGTGCTGGCTATCGAAATGTGTGCGTTGGCGGCCGATGTGGGTATGACCATCCATCCACACCCCACGCTCTCGGAGACGATGATGGAAGCGGCGGAAGTTTTCTACGGACAAGCCACCGACATTTATCGTCCCAAGAGGTAGTCGACGGCCTGCGTCACGCTGTCATCCTGAGCGAAGCGAAGGACCTCATGTATCTCAACGGCGTCAGTAAAACATACATCCTCTACTTCGCTCGGTATGGCACTCAGCTCATGGAATCTCGATGAAAAAATTGGCGCTGCTGGTTCTTGTCGTATGTCTTTCGACTCATGGGTTAATGGCCCAGTCCGTAAGCACCTTGCTTAAGGGTGGAGGAGGGACTCAGGAGCCGACGGCAGTATCCCCCGACCCACTAGGACGAGATACACCTTCAGGAGCGGTCCTCGGATTTCTACAAGCCGCACAAAACGGAAGCTACAAAAGCGCCGCCGATTATCTGCAAATGAGCGCCGCGCACCGGCAGTCGCAGGGAGCTGACCTGGCCGAGAAATTGAAAGTGCTCATGGACCGTTCTTTCGTGGGTAGACTCGGGCGGCTTAGCACGAATCGCGAAGGCAGCCCAGAGTTCGGCGCCACCGATCTGCAAACCATCGGAGTCTTTTCCAACGGAGACGCAGATGTTCCCGTGGTCCTCGTCCGAACTGCCGATCCAAATTCTGGAAAAGTCTGGCTTTTCTCGTCCGACACGCTGAGCAGAGTCCCCGAGCTATATGACAATCTTGAAGCTCACCAGGTCGAAAACAAACTCCCGCAAAGCCTGGTGCAAAACGTTTTTCTCGGAATGCCGCTCTGGCAATGGCTAGGTCTCTTCGCCGCCATCCCGCTGGCACTCGTCTTTGGATGGGGCATCGTTCTGCTGCTCGCAATTCCGCGACGCCTCTGGCTCAAGTTCAAAAAGCGCCCCAATCTGCACACTTACAGCCGCATGTCCTCACCGCTGCTGGTATCGTTCAGCGCGATCGCTCACCGCATAATTTGCAACTACCTCGGACTCCCTCTGCTCACCCGTCTTTATTACCACCGCATCATCGCGGTTCTGGTTAGCATTGGCTTCTTCTGGTTTCTGCTCCGCGTCACCAGCGTCACCATGCAGCGTCTCCGCCTTCGCGCCGTCAGCGGAGGCCGTCTTGGTACCGAAACCCTGATGGTGCTGGGCGAGCGGCTGCTCAAAGCGCTGGTCGTGATTCTTGGAGTCCTGTTCATCCTGAGCATTATCGGCTTTAACCTGACCACCGTGCTCGCCGGCCTCGGTATCGGCGGCATCGCGATCGCGTTCGCTGCCCAAAAAACCCTGGAAAATCTTTTCGGCGGAATTTCCGTTCTCGCCGATGAAGTGATTCGCGTCGGCGACAGTTGCCGCTTCGGTGACCGCGTTGGAACGGTGGAAGACATTAGCCTGCGCTCCACCCGCATTCGCACCACCGAGCGCACGCAGCTTTCCATTCCCAACGGCGCGCTCGCCACCATGAACATCGAAAATCTCACCCGGCGCGACAAGATTCTCTTTAATCCGACGCTCGGATTGCGCTGCGAAACTTCGTCTGATCAATTGCGCTACATACTGGCCGAAATCCGCCGCCTGTTGTACGAGCATCCGAAGGTTGAAAGCGGCAGCGCCCGCATCCGCTTCGCGAGCTTCGACGCCAGTGCTCTGACGCTCGAAATTTTCAGCTACGTGCTCACCCGCGATTTCGCGGAATTTACGGCCATCCGCGAAGACCTGCTTCTGCATATCCTGGATATCATCCAGCAATCGGGCAGCGGCTTAGCCTTGCCTTCGCAGACTCTCTATCTCTCGCGCGATCCCGGACTCGACAAAGAGAAGACGGCCGCTGCCGAACGGCAAGTCGCGGAATGGCGCGCTCAAAAAAACCTACCCTTCCCCGATTTCGCTCCCGCGGATAAATCAGCCTTCAGCGACTCCATGGTTTATCCTCCTCCAGAGTCGGCTTTCGGTCAGAAACAGACCCGATCTTGAAACACTCCTGAAACTATAGTGGCCGCCCTGCTTACCCACGTAACTTGCGGCTTTCGGTGTCGGTTCCTAGCATGGGAGAGCCATGCCCCATGCTCTGCTGTTGTCGCCGGATGACCAAGCCGTAAGTGCGATTACTGGCGTTCTAGAAGAGATGTCAGTAACTTGCGAGCGGCCCCTCGACGGTGTGTCCGCTGCTCAAAAACTCAACTCGCAGAGTTTCGACCTGGTATTAGTCGATTGCGAAAACCTGCCCGCCGCTAAGCTGATCTTTGACGTTTGCCGCCGCGGAAAAAATGGAAATAACCCGGTTCCCATCGCCATTGTCGATGGACGTGCCGGCCTGCCCACTGCTTTTCGCCTGGGCGCGGAACTCATTCTGACCAAGCCGGTCGCGAAGGACCAGGCCCGGACCACGATTCGCACCGCCGTAGGCCGAGTGCGAAAAGACGTCCCGTCGAATGAAAATATCCCCGTGCCGCCGCTTGCCAGAACGGCCACGACTGCCACAGTCGTTGGTGAAGCGCGTGCGCAGGGAGCGGCTGCGGGAGGCGCTTCTTCCCAACTGACAAGCTTCGCTGAGCCTGCCCCAAGCTTCGCAGCAGCATCTGTTTCAGCCGCCGCTTCAGACGCGGCAGCTCCGACGATGAGCATGAATTCCGCCGTCGACGAAATCGCTGCGCCAGCTGTTGGTCCAAACTTGGCTCCAAAATTGAATCCGAAGCCCTCATCCTTTCCGGCATCGTCTTTGCCGTCGTCAGAGCCATCTTTGGCTGCCCCTGTTTCGGTAAAGTCGAAATCCTCGGCCCCGGTCATACCTTCCGATGACCCTGTTCTCGCAGAACTGGAAAGAACCGAACTGGAAGCATCGGAATTCTCTGAAATCGCAGAAGACCAAACTAAGAGTTCCGAGCCGAAAACGCCGGCGCAACCGCCAGCTCAGGTTTTCGCTCCCGTCTTTTCTTACCAGCAAAACCGGCAGAAGCCACGCGGCACGATGATCGCACTATTCGTACTTTTGCTTGCATGTGCTGGGTTCTATGCTGCATGGACCTATCAGCCGGGATTCCGAGAGATTGCCGAGCCACAGATTGATCGCGTGCTTGTCCTGGCTGGAATAGAACATACGCAGCAGAACCTGCCATCGGCATCAAATGCTCCGAAGCCGTTGGCTCAACCGACTTCTGCCACAACCCCGGCGACGGTCTCAGAATCGCCTACTGATCTGAATCAGATACCACCAACCACCCCGGATTCCGCCGCCACTTCTTCGACAGCTCCAGCCACAAATTCACCAACAATGACTGCCGATGCGAACGCTGCCACCCAGCCGGCAGGGGTTCCCGGAAAGACAACTGCTACCCCTACTTCCGCAGCGACACCCACGGCCGCGCCAGTCCTGACCAAGGCCACTGACAACAAGCCGAACGATACCAAGAACAGCAAGAAGGACGTCCTTGGCGCGACGCTGTCGAGCGCTCCGCTGCCCGGTGAGAGCAGCGCGGTCATTCTTTCTTCCAAAGGTGCGGAAAAACGGCTGTCTCACAGCGTTCCTCCGAAATATCCTGCAGAGGCAAGCTCGGCAGCGCAAGGAACCATTGTCCTGAAGGAAGTCGTCGATGAAGCGGGTAAAGTCGACGGCGTGCGCTTGGTAGAGGGAGACGCTACCTTGGCCGCTGCCGCCATTCAGGCGGTAAAGCAGTGGCGCTATCGGCCCTACCTACGCGACGGAAAGGTCCAGTCCTTTCAGACTATCGTGATCATCGATTTTCAGCACCCTTGATCTTCAACAATCTTGATTTTCCGCACGCTTGCCTTTCAGTACTCGTAAATTCGGACGAGGTACAATTGCCACATTTAGAAGGTCTGATCGCCCGATAAACCGTAACTCAATTACCCCCGTAACTTGCTGGTACCCACCGTATTACCTAGGATGGCCTCATCATGGGTTACCAAGCTCTACTCTTCTGTCCTGAGGAAAAACTGGCTCGGGTTGTCAGCCAGGTCTTCAGCGAACTGGACTTCACCATCGAACCGGTTCATGAGCCTTTTGCCGCAGTCAAGAAATTGATGACGCAGCGCTATGATGCCATCGTTGTTGATTGCGAGAACGAACAGAACGCATCTCTGCTCTTCAAGAGTGCCAGAAATTCCGGCTCGAATCAGAGCTCGCTGGCAATCGCCCTGGTTGAAGGACAAGCGGGCGTAGCCAAAGCCTATCGCATCGGCGCCAACCTGGTGCTCACCAAGCCGATCAACGTCGAGCAGGCAAAGGGAACGCTTCGGGTGGCGCGCGGACTCCTGCGAAAAAATTCCGATGCTGCCGGAGCCGCCCCAACCAGCGCGCCTGCCATGCCGATTCCGGTAAGAACCGCGCCTCCATCCGAACGTAATTCTCAACCTGCTAATCGAAGTGCGGCAACGATTGCTCCGCCGTCAAGCCTCAGCCAGCGACCTGAACTTGAAACTCCGACGACGGCAATCGCAGCGTCGGCAGATGTTTCACTAGATTCTCCGTCAGAAGTCGACGACAACCCTCTGAATGAATTCGTACCTGCCGCACACAACCGCACTGCGAGCGCTCCCGAACCGGTTCTGGAAGCCCAGCAACCCATCGCCTCGAGTGTTGCCAAGAGCGAAGCGGTCAGGAAAGACTCATTCACCTCGGACCTTGTATCTTCGTCCGTGCCTGCCCAAAATACCAGTCCTGCCGTGACGTCGGTCTCGGGATCAGCAGCGGCGACAGCTCCTGCTAAAGAAGCGGCCGCACCGGCATCAGCGGAAAACAAGATTGTCGAACTCGAACCCGCTAGTCCATCACTCGCTAATTCACCATCCGCTATTCCGTCCGCGCTCAAGCCGTCACAAGATGCTGCTTACGGGGCCACTCCCACGTTCGGTTCGCTAGGTACTTCCGACGCGCCCACATTCGGCGCGCTAGGAGAAGAAGATTCCGGCGGATCTAGTGGTAACAAGAAGATCGCGATCGCGGCAGCAGCTGCCCTGGCTCTGGCAGCGCTCGGGTATGTAACTTTCGGGAAAATGGACCGTTCCGCTAAGAATGCCGCTCCTCAGTCCGCGAGCGCGCCCTCGGAGCAGCTACCACCTCCTGCCCTGGGACCCACGTCTTCCGCAGTGACTTCCCCGGCATCTTCGTCTCCAACGATCACCGTCGATCAGGCGAGTACGACGACTCAACCTACAGCCTCCAAAACGCCCGCATCAACACTGCTAAACAAACTATTGAATAAGTCAACGACCGACGTCGGCAATTCTCCAGCAATTCGCATTGCTGCCGATGCTGAACCGGCCACAAAGAAACCCAATGCGGCACCCATACTCGTAAAGACGAACCCTGCGGATGCGAAGCCACAAATGCAGACACAAGGCGAAGAGTCTGCGCCTGCGCTTGCCGGTGTATCCACTAATGACAGTAGCTTGAGCGGTCTGATGTCCTCGGCAGGGGCGAACCTTCCGAAGCCCTCGCTGGCTACGCTAAGAATTTCGCAAGGTGTATCGCAGGGTCTCCTAATCAAGAAAGTACAACCGCAGTATCCGCAAGCCGCGCTGGCCGTTCACGCCCAGGGATCGGTGCAGATTGAAGCCACGGTCAACAAAGAGGGAAGCGTCATAAACCCGAAGGTTCTTAGCGGAGACCCGATTCTTGGACACGCTGCGCTCGAAGCTGTCCGCCAGTGGAGATATAAGCCCTACTACCTCGACGGCCAACCGGTTGAAATCCAAACACAGATCACGATCAACTTCAAGGCGAACTAGTGAAGCTTCAAACAAATCAGTGGAGAAGGTCTTAAGGTCTAAGCTTTCAGCCCCCCGGGAACTGCCGCTGGGACTGCTTACGCCAGCATGTGACTTATCGGGTGAGGAAACCTGAGACTTGGCGGGCCAAGTCTCTTCTAACTCAGTAGCTCATCCAATGGCCGGTGGCGGGGACGCCCAGGATGAGCACTGATGCTGCGGAACTTGTGGTAAAGTCCGTGCAAGTCTTCGCTTAAGAGGCGCACCACCTGCATGCAAGAATCCACGTGATCACGCAAGAAATCTAGGAACGCCTCACGGGGAATGAAAGCCAGCGACGTTTGGCCGGTTGCTTCAGCCGTGATGCGATAATTTTCCCCAGTCATACTTTCACTTAACCCGAGCACGGCTCCCGGACCCAGGACTTCCAGAATCTGGCTTTGGTTGTGACCCGTCGGTAACAAAATGCAGACTTCGCCACGCTCAACTAAATAAATGCCGGTTGCCGCAGAACCCTGTCGAAACAGAATCCCACCGTTAGGGAAACGCTGAAGTGATTTTATTCCGCGAAGGCCCAACAAGAAGTCTGGACTTAACGTACTCGACGTAGGGTGCGATGACACAATATCAACCCTTCTTGCCGTGGCCTATTTTGCGTGCGCCTGAATCGAGGACTTATGAATTGATTTACGTTTCTGTTTCACGGCCGAAGTCCGCGCCTGCAAGTAACGGGCGACCGGAAGTCGTTGGCTACAGCGTACACCCAATAAGGTCTGCCGTACGGATTATTTCATCGCTATCGTTATTTACCATCGCGGGCCACGCCAGAAGGGAGCGCCGGAGCCTCGCATCCGATTCGCCGAACGCCGTTTACTGCCGCTCCAAAATGTCGTCGATTGCGACCTTGCCACCCTTATCGACGTTAACGACTTTGTGGATGGGCTTGAAACCAGTCAGCGTGATATCCACAATATAGTTCCCTGGTCCGACCATGACATCGACCGGCGCTAACTTATCCAGGACATGCTGGTTAATCGCGACCTGCGCGCCCTTAGGCTGGGTGTGGACGCTGATGGAGCCCATGCCCGCCGAGCTGTCACCGCTGTGTCCAAAGAGCTTGTTGAACTTGCCGACGGTCTTCATGTCTTCAGTGTTGCCCAGCGCCCTCAGCGCGGGCGAATACTGAAAATTCTGAGCGGGACCGAGATCCGCGTTAACGGTCTCATCGAGAAACCCCTGTTTGCGCAACAGAACGGTGTGGTTTCCCTTTTCGATGGCAAACTGTGCCGGCGTCACTCGTCCTGTCGGCTTGCCGTCGATGATGATTTCGGCACCGGGAGGTGTGCTGTTCGCCACTACCAGCGCATTCATCGGCGTCAAATGAAGGACCAGCGACAACTTACTGCCTGCAGCAACATCGACCGACCGTATTTCGGACGAATAGCCAGATTTGCTCGCGGAGATGACGTGCTTTCCGGGACTGAGACCGATCAAACTAAATGGTGTGACCCATGAGGGATCGCTTTTTCCATCGACTTGAAACTGTGCGCCTTGTGGACTGGAATCGATCGCGGCCTGTCCTGGAATCACGACCGGCACGGGTGCGGGAGTGGGCGCCCGTCGAGAACTCTTCGAGCTGCGTTTTTCGACCTGCCGTACCGTGAGGTTCGGTTGAGGTTCCGTAAGGGGCGCGACCGCCGGAGCGGGTGTCTGGGCCGGAGCCTGGGTTGGTGTCGCTACCGGAGCTTGGGCAACGGGCTGAGCTGGACTCGCTGTGACGGTTTTTGTTGGCTGCGGCGCAGCTGTCGAACCATCGTCTTCCGAGCGAACATGAAAGAAGATTACGATCGAAACCAAGAGGATCAGGCCAACCGCACCCAAAATCGCGTAAAGCATCAGCCGAGGCGGAACGGTGGCTATTTCCGTAAACGCCTTTTGTGCAACTTCGCGCGGCTGGATTTTTGGCTTTTCGTCTTTCCCGAGGGATTTGCCTTGAGACTTGCCTGGATATACCTGATCCACCGAGCGTGACGACTCAGCCGGCTCGGGAGGTGGAGGAGGCGTGAATACAGGCTCTTTGAGTGGAGGCATCTCTGCCAGGTCCGAAAAGCTCGTGCCGGATGGGCTCGCCGGTGGCTGGGACATCATCGGATCGACTGGAACGCGGGGCGACTGCTCCTCGGCTTCTGGGGCTTCCGGCTCCACTGCTGCTACCGATGAAACGGCCTCGGGCAAAGTCTGAGATTCGGGAGCGCTTACTTCGAATTCGTTTGCAACCTCATTCGCAAACCGCGAGCCAGAATTCGGATCGGAATTCACGCTCGACACACCAATCGCGCGGGCTCCGGTCGCTGCACCCGCAGCCGCCGCAGCGACTCTGGTTTCCGCCGTAGAAGGACTCGTCTGCGACGAGATTGGCGCATTGACTTGCGGAGAAATCGGCGCGGCCGATTTAGGTGAAGCAGGCCGTGGCGCGGCCGACTGGGCAGGCGGTGCTGGCTTGGCTGCGTTTGAGCCTGCCGAAACAAACTTGCTAGCGGCCGCCGCGCGGGCCGCGGAATCTACGGTCACCTTCGCTGCGGCGGGTTTCTTAGAATCAGATCCAGCTTTCTTGTTATTTTCCTTGCACTTCTCCAGATCCTCCACCAGTTCGCGCGCGCTTTGATAACGCTCGGTTGGATCTTTTGCCAGCGCCTTCATGATCAGCGCACTGACCGCAGGATGAATCTTCGCGTTTACCGAAGACGGGACCGGAGGCATCTCATTCTCTATCTGACTCACTAGCGCGACAGGATCCTCGGCATCAAAAGCCTTCCGGCTAACCACCATCTCATAAAGGATTGCGCCCACAGTAAACAGGTTCGAGCGCAGATCGATCGCTTCTCCGCGGATTTGTTCGGGAGAGCAGTAAGGCATCAGCCGTCCCAAACCATTTCCCAATTCCGCGCCAATCAAACTCATGTTGGAGATACCATAGCCGAGTATCTTGACCATTCCATCCCACTGCACCATGATCTTCGAGGGCTCGAGCGAATGGTGGACGACATCATTCGAGGCGGCATGTTCCAGGCCAGCGCAAAGTTGGCGTGTAATGTCGAGCAGGTCCCAGATGGAGAAGCCTTCCTTGCGTGCCAGCATCGTGGCAACGCTATTGCCCTGGATGTACTCCATCGCCGCGCAGAATTGGCCGTCCATCTCGCCTGCGCCATACAGCAGGACAATATTCTGTCCCGCGAGATTGCGCGTGTTCTCGCCCTCGGCGATCAGCGTCTCGACAAACGCTTCCGAGCGCTCGCCGAGCGGCTCGAGGCTCTGCGTCTTGAGCGCCACAACCTGATTGGTTTCCGTGTCCGTCGCCTTATAAATCAAGGCGGTGTCTGACTTGGAAAGTTCACTCTGAATTTCAAAACGGCCAAACATCGTCGCCATTACGGTCGCCTCGCGGTGATAAGCCGCACAACACCCTAAATATGGAATTAGCCAACAACTAAGGGGAGAATCGAACTTAGAATACCGCCAGCGACGGCCCAACTCAGAGTTACGAAAGTACTGAAAACTGGAGTTGGCGCAGAGCCGAGGCTTGTCTGGCTGCCTGTTCGCTGGACACCTTAATGTCCGCAGGGAGAAAATACAGATATGCCGACCCCGGATGTTTCCGAACGGTACGAACATGACCAGTTGACAAGCGACGGTTCAGGTAAGGACGGTTATCGTCTGTGGTGCCGTGTTATGCACTTGATCCAGTTCATGGTGCTGGCAATCGCGGCATATCTTTGCTTTGGCGTTGGTTCTGGCGCCGCACTTTGGGGACAGACCTCCGATTCCCAAACGGACGAAGCGAACAAATCCTGGACGGCCGCAACCGAGTCGCAAAGCGCCAACGTAGAACCCACGCGAACCATCGAAAGCCATACCCAGAGCGGCAATCGTACTGTAGACAAGCAGTCGGTCCAGCGCCTCGGATCAGATGGAACTTACGAACCCTATCAGGACATTGAAAAAGAAACGGTGCAAGTTGATGCTGACACGGTGCGAACCACCACTCGCACATTCGATCGAGATGGCGATGGTGTGAAAACGCTGGTGCAGGTTCTAGAAGAAGATCAGCACACTCTGAGTGGAGGTGGTTCAAATGTAGTTCGTTCCACTTCAAGCACCGATGTTAACGGCAACCTTCAGCTGATTCGGCGTCAGATTGAGGAGACGACAAAGGTAAATCCGAATGTGGAGGAAACCAAAACCACGGTGCTGCTCCCAAGCATCAACGGTGGTCTGGTTCCGTCTGTGAAGGTGCAAGAACGCCGTGAACGAGAGGCGAACGGCACGGTTGAATCTCAAAAAACAACTCTGCTTCCCGATGGCGCTGGTAGCTGGCAAGTCGGCGAAATACGTCATACTACGACCACACAAGAAGGTGATAGTCGCAGAATCGACGAACGGGTTTCGGTCCCCGATTCTGAAGGCAAGCTTGGTGAAATCTCTCATACCGTTAGCTTGGACATGAAAGTTGCTGGAGAAAATCGCAAAACGGTGGAGACCTATTCGGTCGATGTTCCCGGAGCGGTTCCAGATGGGAGCTTGCATCTGGTTGAGCGCGCAACCACGGCTCAGCACACTAGTTCGACTGGTCAGCAAACTACCGAACAGCAAGTGGAACAGCGAAATGCTGGCGATCCGGACTCGGGTCTTCAAGTGACTGTGCTGACCACGGACACCGTGCGACCAGTTGCTTCCGGAGGGCTGGCTACGCGCACCATTCAGGTGCGTGATGCGAACGGCAGCTTTGGAGTAATCACAGTGGATACCTCGAAGTCTGACAACATTCACGCCATTCAGGTTCAGATAGCGCCCTCCGAAAAACCGAAATAGTGCGATGCTGAGTGCAGCTTCGTTCTCTGCGCTGCCGGCGGTCGTGACTGATCTTAAGTCGCTCTTGATCGAATTTGTTTTGAAGCCGAGATAGCCTTTGGTGGAAAGGGTTTTGTCCCCCCCCCCCCCCCCCCCCCCCCCCCCCCCCCAATTTGCCATAAAGTATTGATGGGTAAGGAGTTAACTCCAAATATTCGTAACTAAGGGCTTAGCTGGCAAGGGTCTTCGTTTTGCTGGGGTTTTCGTGGCCGAGCGGGGACGCCCGGCGCTCCACTTGTGTCTGATATTGCGGTTGTCTTTCTGTTGTCAAAGAGCCCTCGCGAAGGAATATTTCCTGGCGCCACGCTAATCTTGCAATCATTATTCTCTCACTTGCTTTGTTGAAAGTCAGTGACGAGTGGACGACGAATTTGTGACGAATACAGAAGACGAGCGACGAAGAAAAAGGCGCACTCGGAATATGAGTGCGCCTCAGTGATGTCGCGACGAGGGTTAGAAGCTGAAGCGCGCGCCCAGCGATAGAACACGAGCAGCAAGGGCACTTGAAATCGTGCCGAAGTTCGAACTAGCAATGTTGTTCGAGATGCTACCCGGGCTCAAGTTCAAATTGTTGAAGACGTTGAAGGCATCCATCCGGAGTTCGAACCTTGCATTTTCACCGAGTACCGGCATTTTCGGCAGGCCAAAGCCCTTGGAGATCGTCAAATCCACGTCCTTGTATCCTGGAACTGTGAGCGAGTTACGATAAACGCCAGGATTCTGAGGAAGCGAGGTTCCACCGCACGTGACAGGGGGGGTGCAGTTGAAAGGGGTATAAGTCGGCGTTGAGAAATAAGCCGCGCCGCCGTTTGGGAAGTTCTGGCTGGGACCCGCTGCGGTTTGTTCAAAAGCTACATTGCTTGTGCTTTGTCCAGCCCCGCCCAGATAAGCTGCAGGAAACAAACTGGAATAGCCGCAGGTTCCACAATAGAGATTTCCGCCTTGGACGCTTACCATGGGACTCCATGGAAATCCGGAGTGCCAGTTGAAGATACCACTAAGCGACCATCCGCCCGCGATTTTGTCGACCCAACTGTTGCCGCCTCGGAAAAACGTTGGTTGCCACATACCAAACACTTTGAATGCATTGGTGACGTTATAGTCGGAGCGGCCGTAACTGAGGGTGGGATCGTATGGATAGGGCTGCTCGGAATAGGGCGCGGAGCTGGTGTCCATGCTCCTCGACCATGTGTATTGAGCATCGGCCATGAACTGGTGAGAGAACTGATGCTTCACTTCTGCGAGCATAGCGTTGTAATTGCCGCGGCCATTTACGGCCCAGTAGTCGTTCCCGTTGATTTGCGGATTCAGTGCGTCACCTTGCACTGCAGGTACTGCCTGTGGGTTCTCGTGAAAGAAGATGTTTCGCGATAAGCTTCCCTGATATCCCAGTGACATTACGTACTGGTGGCCGAGATCGTATTGCATATCAAAGGAGTAATGATGAGTCCGCATCGTGGGAAGGGTGTTAGGAAAGATTTCGACGCCGGTCGAGCCGGTGGTCGGCAACCCATTGGGACCTAAAGGGGATTGCGTGTTCGGGTTCGCTGGATAGCCGTAAAGGTTGGTCGGGCTGTTGGAAAGGGCGTAGTAAATTCCAGGATTAATCGCTGAGGGGGACGGGGAGGTAAAACCCGGAAATACCACCAGCCCCGGATTCTGGTCGATATTGGCCGAGATCGCAATCTCTTCCTGGTTATAGTTCAGACCGTAACCGCCGCGGAACACGAGCCGACTGTTAAACTTACTCGGGCTCCATGCAAAACCAATTTCAGGACCCAAGTTATCTTTCTGTGCGTTCCAGGAATCTCCCTTGCTGACGGTCAAGCCTGTTAGATAGGCCGCACCGGGCCCCGGTGTGGCTCGATACATGTTGTTCTGCTTGGAAGACAGCGGGCCAAAATAAGACCAACGCAATCCGAGATTGATGGTGAGGTTCGGTCTTAGCTTAATATCATCCTGGCCAAAGAAACCGATGAGGTTTTCGCGGTCGTCCTGGCGCAACGTAGTAGGTATACCGGTAGTAGGATCGAAGCCCCCGCCCTCGCTATGCGGCGCATCATTCAGGAAGTCCCACATGTTATAGAAGCTATAGTTGGGAACGCCGTTATAAGTTTGCTCTTGCAGGTAAAACAGACGAGTAGCCTCACCGCCAAACTTTATGGTATGGCGTCCAAAAATTTTGGTAGCGACGTCTTTGTAGCTGTAAGTCCACTGATTGAGTATGTTGCCAACACTGGGTCCGAATTGTTCCGGCGTGATACTGCCGATTTGACCGATGTCGTCCACGGGAAATCCAACCGGCGACTGCGGGTTGTCTGCGACCTCGTTATAGCGCCACCCAGCAGCATTTGCGCGAAGTTCATTGAGCAAGGTCGGCGAGAACGTGTGGTTCCAGATGACGGAAAACGCATCATTGGTCTGGCTGTGATGCAAGACGTCGTAGGCACGATTGCCGTTGAGTCTACTGGATGTCAGAGGAACCCAGTAGATGGCGAAACCAATCCGATCCTTGGCGGTGGCATCGACATCAAGACGGCCGTTGTACTGCGCTGCATTAAAGGTGGTCGGATTCGACGTTATGTAGTCCGCAATATCTGGCGTTGTACCTAGGGGGCTACCCGGCGTTCCGCAGCCTGTGCCAGCGCCGCCGCAGCCAGGATTGCCAGGCTCCGTCCACCCCAGATCCTGGGTACCCACCCCGGTGGTTAATGGCGTGCCGAGATTGAGCCCGCCCGCTACGGTTGCACAATTTACACCTTCGAGCAGGCCGGCGCTCCCGCAAGTGGTATTCGGCACAAGGCCAAGATTAACCACACCATTCCCCGGGAAGCCGAGATAACTCGTTGCTATGGGCCCGGCTGGCGTCAGGGCATCAAACTGCGGAGTATCGTACCATCCGGTACCGATAGAATTCGCATTGGGCTCACGCACAGTCTCATAATTGAAGAAGGCGAAGATCTTATTCTTCCAAATGGGACCGCCGACACTGCCGCCGAATTGGTTGAACTTGCTATTGTCCCGCACTGATCTAGTGCCCACGCCGAAAAACGGCTGGTAGGCGTTCAGGTTCGGCTGGTGAGTGGTGAAGAAGAGGCTGCCGTGGTAGTTGTTGGTACCGCTTTTGGAAGTGATCTGAACTTGGGCGCCTGTGAAGCGACCATCCTCGGCGTCGTAACTGTTGGTGACAATTTTCACATCGTTGACGGAGTCTTCAGAAGGGGTGATAACCGTTGCCCCGCCCCAGACGGCGCTGGTAGTGCTGATACCGTCAATCGAAACGCCGGTGTTCTGAGCCTGGTTGCCGTTGGAATAACCCTGAACAAGATTTTCGGTCGCGAAGATCCCAGTCGCTCCACCCGAAGACGTGGGTTGACTCTGCGTACCAGGAAGAGTGTATTGGCCGCCACCGCCGGCTTGCGAACCATCGTTGAACATGCCGGGAGCCAGTTGCGTAAGTTTGGTAACGTCGCGGCCGAAGGATGGCAGGTGCTGGATCTCGTTATCGGTGACGACTCCGTTAACCGAAGCGCTTTCAGTATCGAGCGCGGGCAGCGACGAGGCGTCAACGTTGACGGTCGTCGCTTGAGCTCCGATCTCGAGCACGACGTTGAGAGCGTTGGCCTGGTCAGGAACCAATTCGACCTTGTCGAGGGTTTTTTTCTGGAAACCGGTCTTTTCCACGTCCAGCCGGAAGATTGCGGCGGCGGCAAGGGCGTTAAAGTTGAAGACACCGTCACTATCGCTGGTGCGGACCTGCTTTTCTCCGGTTGCGGGATTGGTCAGAGTGAGGGTGGCTCCTGAGACTACTGCGCCGGTGGGATCGGTGACTACTCCCTGAATGGAGGTTCGGTACTGGGCCTGGAGCAACGCGGTGGATGCAACGATGCTGACGATCAGCAGTGCGACGTGGACTGCCAAACTCGAACGCCTCATGAATTCTCCTCAGTCGAAAAGTGCTTGTTCGTAACGCAAACTCTTGGACGGTGCAATTTGTGCACCAAATTTTACTAAATCAGTGAAAAAGCGATTTAGTAAACTGCTCCTCGCATATTCTCCGCATCCCCATGGTGCACAGAAATTTAAACAGATGAGTATCAATTTGAAACGCGATTCCTTGAGGTGGAGGCGTGATTTCGTGCGCTGGAGTCTATGGGAATTTGGAGATTGATATGGAAAACGATAACGGCTTTGGATGTTTGTATCCGCATCTTGTTTTCAGGATGCAGCTTGCTTCGGCAGATATGCCTCGCTGATTGCAGATATGCTTCGTTGATTATGGATGCTTTCGTTTGCCCGAAACGGGTCTTCCCGGCCGGGCTATGGATGTGGTTTCCCGTATTATCAATTCCGGTTCTACTATGTGTTGGTCGTGAAGTTCGGAACCGGGACGGTTAATCCGTTTCAAGAGGATTTCAGCGGCGGCTCGTCCCATTTCGCGCAGTGGTTGGCGAACTGTGGTCAAGGCCGGATTTTGGAACGCGGCACTTTGAATGTCGTCGAATCCAATAACCGATACGTCTTCGGGAACATGCAAGCCCGATTCGCGGAGCGCGCGAATCGCGCCCATGGCCGAAATGTCATTAAAGGCAAAAAGCGCGGAAAAGGATTTTTTCGCGACCAGCAACTTCTTGGTCGCTTCGTATCCGAGTTCAGGCGAGGGTGAATCGCCTTCCAGTTGCGTCACCAGGTGGGGATTAATCGTGAGGCCGAGATGATTGGCTACGCGCTCGATGTTGGCCCAGCGGACTTCGGTATCGGAGCTGAACTCCTGTCCTTTGATGAATGCGATCTGGCGGTGACCGAGGTGGACGAGATGCTTTAGCGCGACCTCGGCGGCACGCTGATGGTTGAGGACAATGTTGGTTACACCCTTAACGTCGTTGTGTCCGGAGACGGTGACGACGGGCACGGATAGATTGAAGTGCCAGGGAGTGTCGACGGCGATCAGGCCGTCGACTGAGCGCTCGAGGAACATGCGCGGGTATTCGTCGATCAGATCGGCGCGGTGACGGTGGCTGGCTACGAAGTAGAAATATCCCTCTTGCAGGAGATGATCTTCTACTCCACTCATCACGGAGGCTGAATATCCGTCGCTCACTTCGGGGACCATTACTCCGATGGTGAAGCTACGCTGAGTGCGTAAGGAGCGGGCAAAGAAGTTCGCACGATACTTGAACTTGCGAGCAGCGGCGAAGATGCGGTCTTTGGTTGCCTGCGGGATGGAGTCGGCAACGCTTGACCGGTTGATGACCAGGGAGACGGTGGCTGGCGAAAGTCCGAGGTGCTCGGCCAGCTTTTTCAAACTGACGACTTTTCGGCCGGAGCGGCTGGCTCCAGATGCTCGGCCTGTTCCCGATGCTTCACCGATTCCGCTGGTGCTCTCGCTGCTTGATCTTTTCTTCTTGGCGGTCACGCAGCGCAGTCTCGCACAACGAAATGGCAGGGGCAAGCTAAGATCGCGGGGCTGTTTGTTTCCCACCCTTGACATCGTTGGTAAAAACGTATTTCATACAGACCGTTGACGGTCTACTAACGCGATTTAGTTGAGTGCTCTTCAGGCCAGGCTCGAAATTTCACCGTCGGACAAATCTATGAAATTGTCTCGTAGCATCCTTGGGATTTTTGCAGGGCTGGCGTTAGTGGCCGTGGCAGGACAGGCTCAGACCCCGCCTGAAACAATCGTTATCGACGCCCATGCGCCGGGACATCCGTTCCCACATTTTTGGGAACAGACGTTCGGGTCGGGACGCGCCATTCTTTCGTTACGGGAGGGTTACCGCAGCGATCTTCGGGAGGTCAAGAAAGTTACCGAGTTCAGCTACGTTCGATTTCATAACATCCTGCATGATGAAGTTGGCGTTTATGACGAAGACGAGCAGGGGCATCCGATCTACAACTTTTCTTATGTAGATCAGATCTATGACGGATTGCTGGCGAACGGTGTGCGACCTTTTGTCGAGATTAGCTTCATGCCGAAGAAACTCGCGCTGCGCCAGGATGTGCATCCGTTCTGGTACAAGCAGATCGTGTCGCCTCCGAAGGATTACAAAAAATGGGACGACATGATTCGCACTTTGGCCCAGCACCTGGTCGATCGCTATGGCATTGACGAAGTGGCGCAGTGGTACTTTGAAGTCTGGAACGAACCGAATATTGATTTCTGGACTGGCGATCCCAAGCAAGCTACGTACTTCGAGTTGTATGACCACACGGCGCGCGCGCTGAAGTCAGTAAGTCCGCGTTTGCGCGTTGGAGGGCCTGCAACGTCGTCCGCGCACTGGGTTGACGCGTTTATTGCGCATGCTGCCGCTCAAAATGTTCCCACTGACTTTATTTCCAGTCACGGTTATGCCGACGATACTGTGCAGGATCTGTTTGGCACGAATGCTGGCATTCCTGCCGACCTTCCTATGGACCAGAGGGCTTGTCGAGCGATCAAGAAAGTGCACGATCAGATTGCGGCCTCGGCGCGACCCGGACTGCCATTGATGTGGACGGAGTGGAATGTCCCGTCATTTGGCCCGCTCAATGCGAGGGATACGACCTATGTTGGTGCGGCGCTTGCGGACGATATCCGGCAATGCGATGGTCTGGTGAATATGATGTCGTTCTGGACGTTCGATGATGTCTTTGAAGAAAATGGGCCGGGCCACGAACCTTTTGACGGAAGTTTTGGTTTGATCGCATTGGGTGGAATCAAGAAACCGAGTTATACGGCGTTCGCTCTGCTGCATAAGCTCGGGCAGGAGAGGATTGCGCAGGATTCTCCCGAGGTTCTGGTTACTCGACGCCGCGATGGTTCGCTGGCTATCGTTGCTTGGAATTTGGTGGATCCGGACAAAAAAGGAAGTGAGCGGAGCGTCGAATTTGAGATTCACGGCGTAGCCCCGAACAGCCGGGTACGCGTGAGCCGTGCCGACTCCGAGCATGGAAATACGCTTGCGGCTTACAAAAGCATGGGGACTCCGCGATATCCGACACAAAAGCAAGTAAGCGAATTGAATCGCGTTGCAGATGCTGACTCTGCTCAGAGTCTTCGACTCTCCAAGGGTTCGATTAAGCTGGAACTGCCGGTGAATGGTGTTCTCCTGCTGGAAGTGCCTGAGAAGTAGTTTTTTTTAATCAAAGCAATCGCCGATATATCCAGCTGTCCCATTCGATACAACCCGCCGCTTTTTGTTTGCAACTAAAGAATTAGTTACTTTTTATTCAGTCATACGTCTAAGGATCAGGAGAAGCACAGATGCCGCCGAGACAATCGGGAACTTTGACCGAAGCCGAGCTGCGGATCATGAATGTGCTCTGGGGAAAGGGGTCGGGCACGGTCCAGCAAGTGCTTGATTCTATTGCTGAAAAACCTGTTCTGGCTTACAACTCTGTTTTGACCACCATCCGCGTTCTGGAGAGAAAAGGGTATTTGAAACATCTAAAGGATGGACGGGCGCATGTGTACACGCCGTTGGTGGGAAAGCAGGAGGCGACGCGCTCGGAGATCAGGCATCTGGTGAGCCGCTTTTTCAAGAATTCGCATGAGCAACTTGTCTTGAATGTCCTTGAGGACCAAGGGATCGGGGCGGAGGAAATCGGCCGTCTACGGGAGATGCTGGATCTAAACACCGATCGGGGCGGCGCGAAATGAACTGGCTTCTCATACAAACTGTCGCTGGGATTTCGGTCGAGCGCATCCTCAACGCGCTTCCGGAAGGCTTATTAATCGCGTTTTTCGCCTGGGTATTGCTGCGCGTCTTGCGAAAACAAAATTCGGGAACACGATTTGCAGTCTGGTTCCTGGCGTTGATAGCCATCGCTGCGCTGCCCATGTTCGGAGGTTTTAGATTCAGACCTCTTGATTGGGCCGACATACGGCCCGCGATTTCCGTTCCTGGTCACTGGGCACTTTTTGTATTTATCTTCTGGGTCCTGGGGTCGAGCATAGGCATGGCGCGGTTGCTGACCGGGCTATGGCGCTTGCGAAAGCTGCACCAGAGTTGCATTCCTATTGTTGCCGCGGATCTCGACCCGGCGGTGCGGAAGACGGTCGAGACAATCAGCGCTTCGAAGTCGATGCCATCAATATGGAAGTCAGTAACGATCGCGACCTCCGAGCAGGTGCGTGTGCCAGCTGCTATTGGTTTTTGGAAGCGGACCATCGTTCTGCCGGCCTGGACATTGCGAGAATTGCCATCGAACGATCTCAATGTGATCTTGCTGCATGAATTCGCGCATCTGCGGCGTTGGGATGACTGGACCAATCTCATTCAAAAGATTGTTCGCGCTCTATTCTTTTTTCATCCAGCGGTGTGGTGGATTGAGAACCGGCTCTCGGTGGAACGCGAGATGGCTTGCGACGACGCGGTACTTGCCGAGACGGCTAATCCGCGGGGATATGCCACTTGTTTGGTTTCATTGTTGGAAAAGAGTCTGGCGCATAGGGGATGGTCGATGGCGCAAGCGGCGGTTCATCGAGCTCACGAGGCTTCGCTGCGGCTGGCGCAGATCCTCGATACGAATCGGCCAGTGGCGACTCGGATTTGGAAGCCAGCGTTGGGGATGGTCGGCGTCTTTTCGATGCTCTGTTTGATCGCTGTGCCGCACACACCTCAGTTCGTCGCGTTTAATCGCGCGCCGCTGACGAATTCAGCTCATGCGAATACGGCCACGCTCAGCCAGTCTTCGGTCGACTCTTCTGTGCAGGCGTCGTCCGTCGGAGCGGCGGTAATTCCGGCTTCGTTCCGAATGAGCGAATCGTCGTCTTCGGGATCGTCGGGACCAGCGAGCCCCAAAGTTGTTTCTACTCGTGTTTTGGGGCATAAGTCAGCACAACATCCGTTGGTTGGTACGCCAATCTTGGCTGCCCGATCGAACGGGCCGCAAGTTCCCGCAGTGATGATGAGAACAAGTGCGAGTCGGGAAATTGTGCCGCAATTTCGCACGGTTGTTTTTATTGAAACCACGCAGTTCGTGACGGACGATTCATCGGTGTGGAGCGTACAGGTGTGGCGAGTGACGTTGCTAAGCACGCGGCTTAACCACTCGGCGAAAGTGCCTGTGGCCAATTCAATTTAGGGCAAAATTTTTTGTAACGAACAACTACATAATTAGTTGCAAAAGGAGAAACAAGAATGATGTGGAAGGAACGTTTTAAATCAGCAGCTAAAGCAATCGTGACCAAGCGTCTGGCAGTGGCTCTGCTCGCCATAGCGGTCGTGGGATCACTCGCAACACTCAACTTTACGAAGTCGGCCAAGGCAGCCGAACCGGCTCCGGCTGCGCCGGCGCTGGATGACAACAGTGTCGGGGCGTTGCTCACTCTCGACCGCGCTATGGAAACTCTGGCGGCGCGAGTGACGCCGGCGGTCGTGAACGTCACAGTAACTTCGAAGGGCAATGCACAGCAGGCCGGTGCGGAAGGTATGCCCGACATGCAGCAATTCTTTGGCCCAGGCTTCGGTCAAGATGCGCCCTTCGGGCGTCAATTCAACATGCCGTCGCAGCCTCAGAACCGCATCGAACACGGCTTGGGCAGCGGCGTGATCATCTCTCCCGACGGATACATCGTTACTAACAATCACGTGATCGAAGGAGCCGTCGATATTCGCGTCACCATGAGCAATCGCGACGTTCTGCCGGCGAAGTTGGTAGGTGCGGATCCGCTGACCGACCTTGCAGTCATCAAGGTGAATGGAACCAACTTGCCGAGCGTGCCGTTCGGTAACTCGGCTAGTCTCCACCCCGGACAGACGGTGCTCGCCTTCGGGAATCCGTACGGATACCGCTTCACGGTGACGCGCGGCATTATCAGCGCGTTGAATCGTCCCAATCCGGATGCAAGTGATCGGCGCAAGCCGGGTGAATTCATCCAGACCGATGCGGCTATCAATCCAGGAAACTCGGGTGGAGCGCTGGTGGATGCTCGCGGCGAACTCATCGGGATCAATACGTTCCTGATTTCATCTTCGGGATCATTCTCCGGAATGGGCTTCGCGATTCCTACTCAGATCGTTCAGCCTACGGTCGAGACATTGATTCGGGACGGCAAGGTGACGCATGCGTTTATCGGAATTCAGATCTCCGATGTAACTCCCGATAATGCAAAGTTTTTCCAGATGAACAAAGCCGAGGGAGCGTTGATCAGCGATGTTCAGCCCGACGCGCCCGGAGCCAAAGCCGGTCTACGCACGGGAGACGTGGTTACTGAAATCGACGGCAAACCGGTGACCGACGCGGGACAGTTGCAAATGATTGTCGGGCAAAAACGGCCGGGGGACACGATCCATCTGGAAGTGGTGCGGGACAGCAAGCCAACCAGTGTCGCGGTAACGCTCGAAACACTCAGCGGCGACAAAGGCACAGAGACGGCCAATGGCGAGCATGGAAAAGGGCGCTGGGGGCTGAGTCTCGCCGACTTGACTCCAGACGTCCGGAACGAAGTGCAAGTGCAACCGTCAGTTCACGGTGCGGTTGTTGAGGACGTCAAACCTGGCAGTCCCGCCGATAATGCTGGTTTGCAGCGTGGGGACGTCATCATGGAAGTGAATCGGCACTCGGTGAAATCCGCGGCTGACGTGGCACAGGTGCTATCCAGTGTGCCGAACGGTCAGGATGCGCTGGTGCTGGTGTGGTCGCAGGGCGGCAGCACGTTCCGCGTGTTGCATCCTTCGCAGGGATAACGGGGAAAGATAACGGGTGACAAGTAGGCCCGTAACGCGCTGTGCTCCACTCGAACTCCTGGCGGGTGGGGTGCAGCGCGCAGTTTTCTGACTTAGCTAGTGTTATAGCCTGTTAACAATAGTTACAGCTTGAGCGACTTCGCTCGTTCTTCAAAAGCTGCGGCCTCGGAATGTTCGCCGAGTTTGCGACTTGTTGCTGCAAGCATTGAATATCGCAAGGCGCTTTCTGGGCCGGACGAACCGGACTGTAAGCAGAGGATAAATTCACGTTTCGCTCGTTGAAATTCCTTCAATTCGTATAAGGTGTACCCGTAGTAATAGTGAAATACAGCTTGCCATTGTTCGCTCACGCCGAACGCATTCGCACGCTCGAACTGCTCTCTTGCGAGAGCATAGAGGGCGAGTTCGTGATAGCAGCGAGCGAGATGACAATGAACGTCGCTCCGAACCTCCTCATCAAGGTCGAATTTTGTCGCCTCTTCTAGCAGTGGCTTGGCTTCCGAATTCTTTTGTAACTGCATCAGTGAGAACGCCCTCTGAACCTGAACGGCTTCATACAAAGGTCGACCCTCGACCGTCTTCAGCCACTCTTCATACTTCACCAATATCGACGAGAGTGCTTGAAGTCCTTCTTCTCGGTGCCCTTGTTCGAGCAGCGTGGTCGCACAGAATAGGTCACTTGCTGGGGAACTTTCGTTCATGAGCGGTCAATTATGACATCATCGTTGGCGATAAACCGCCATTGCACCAACAACGGTTGTGAGCGCAAACGCTCGGTAGTGGTGCAGTTTGAAAATTGCCGTCCCTCAGCGGCTAAAGCCGCAATGAAGATACGATGCTTGCGGCACGGCTGAAGCCGTGCCCTTTCAAAACCGATTCAAACTGCACCACTACCAAACGCTCCTTAGACTCAACGATTATTGCTTGTGAGTTGTATCATGTTAGCGCGATGGCATTTCCTATCCGAGTCTGCTCCGTGTGCTCAGAAGAGTTTGAGCTGAAGCCAGATAAACCTGGCTTTGCTAACCGCTGCCCAGAGTGCAGCGAACCTGAACCCGCCGAGGCTGTAAACAAGCCGGGCGTGGACGCCGGCGAACGCAAGGCCTTGAATGAAGAACGGCGACAGGCGATGCGCAATCTCCTCTACCGCAAGGACAGCTAACGGCTTTTAGGCTCCTCTAGTCGCTGGCGGAAACAACTATCAGCGATGTTCTGCCGGGCGACCAATCTTTTCGTCAGCGTCGAACATGAGGATTAAGCGCAGACCGAACTGGCTCAGTAAACCTCTATAGGTAGAAGTGCTCTCATTTCTCGCACCGTAAATTGAGAATATAGGCTGACGGTGACGATCGGTGATTGGCGTCGAGCTAATCCTTCGCATAAACAAATCGAATTGGACTTGCCTCAACCCGGACACTAAAGTTTTATCTTGGGAGTAGTGTGGTAATGGGAGAACGCAAGACGAAATATGCCCATCCAGTGCGCACCGAGGTAATCAACAACTCCGCTGGCAATGTGGAGCGGTTCGGTTTTCAACCGATAGAATGACTAGGAGGATGGTGGGTTCCGACCGTCTTCGCGTCGCTGCCGGTTGTTGCTTGACCGGCTGCGTGACCTAAAAGAATTGGAGCAAATGGAGACAAGATTGGATCGACCGGACGAAATCATTCAGGATCAAGACCACGCCGCCTGCTCTCTCGATGCCAGCTACGTGTTGACCTGGGAAGAAATTGCTAGTTTGGCGGCGGAGCCGGGTAAGCCTGCCGAGACTTTGATGAACGTGGTGGCATTGATTGCCAGACGGTTTGGCACCGACGTCTGCTCGGCATATTTGCTGGAGCCTGACCGCGCCAATCTTGTCTTAGCTGCAACGCTCGGGCTGCGGCGTGACTGCATTGGCAAGTTGCGCATGGCAGTCAGTGAGGGGCTCGCTGGTCTGGTCGCGGAACAAGTTCGCCCGGTAGCCGTCGAACAGGTCAAGAATCATCCCCGCTTCAAGTATTTCGTTGAAGCTGGCGAGGATGATTACCAATCGTTTCTCGGAGTTCCGATCATCGATCGCGGCGTGTTGCAAGGCGTTCTGGTGATTCAGACTTTAGAGGCGCGAGTCTTTCCGGAGAATGAAATACGTCAGCTCACGGAGGCTGCGAAACGGGTTGCGCCCGTGGTGAGCGAAGCGCGCACACTCGATCGTTTCATAGCTCCGGCTCAGGAGCGTCTCTGGGCGCTGGCTCGCAATATGTGGTGGAGCTGGGATAACGATTCAGCTTCTTTGTTCCGCGATCTCGATCCTTTGCGCTGGAGGCAGCTCAATCACAATCCTGTCGCATTGCTGAACGAGTATCCTCTTGCCAAACTCGAAGCGCGCGCCGCGGAACTTATACTGCACAGCCGGATCAACTATACCTATCGTCGCCTGCGCGAGTACCAGGATGCGGAGCGCACCTGGGGTGCCCGCCGAGCCGGTATCTTGCGGCCCCGTCCAGTGGCTTATTTCTCCGCCGAATTTGGTGTGCACGAATCTCTGCCGATTTATTCCGGCGGACTTGGAGTTCTGGCCGGCGATCACATTAAGAGCGCCTCCGATCTCGGCATTCCTCTGGTCGGAGTGGGCCTGTTTTATGGCCAGGGATATTTCCGCCAGCGCCTCGATCGCGATGGTTGGCAACATGAAGAGTATCTCGAAACCGATGTCAATCAACTGGCGATGGAGACGGCCATTGGGAAAAACGGCAGACCGGTTCAGGTACAGGTCGATACCCGCCATGGTCCGATCTACGCCAAAGTTTGGCGCGTGAAGGTGGGCCGTTGCGAGTTGTTTCTTCTGGACTCCGACGTGGAAGGCAATACTCCCGAAGATCGCGAGATGACCTCGCGGTTATACGGAGGCGACGGGCGAGTTCGCGTGCATCAGGAATTGCTTCTCGGCGTCGGCGGACTGCGTGCTCTGAAAGCGCTAGGCATTACACCCGGAGTTCTTCATCTCAATGAAGGGCACAGCGGATTTGCGGTTCTCGAAGCGATTCGCCAGCGCATGGAAGAAGAAGGTATCAGCTTCGACAAAGCTGTGCCGCGTGTGGCGCGTGAGGTGGTTTTTACCACGCATACGCCGGTGCCTGCCGGGCACGATCGCTTTGATTCCGATCTGATCGAAGAGCACCTCGGTCCTATACGCGAAGCTCTCGGTTTGTCGCGTGAAGGTTTTATGGCGCTGGGGCGGGAAAATCCCGACAGTGACGAGCGTTTCTGCATGACCGTGCTTGGCTTGAAGCTCTCGCGCCGCGCCAATGCTGTTTCCTCTTTACACGGTGAAGTCTCGCGCGCCATGTGGACTGGACTTTCGCCGGGCAAACAGGAAGACGCGGTTCCCATTGGACACATAACCAACGGTGTGCATGTCCCCACGTGGCTAGCTCCGCAGATGTTTCGTCTTTATGATCGCCATCTCGGTACGGGTTGGCATCTGCGCAGCAGCGAGGCCAAGATATGGGAAGGGATCGATAACGTCGACGACGGCGAGCTTTGGGAGACGCATTTCAACCTGAAGTCGCGAATGATCGAATTTGTGCGCCGTCGCGCCGTTAAACAGGCTGCACGCCGCGACGAACCGCGCTCAGTGCTGCAACAACTGGAACGTACTCTCAGTCCCGATGCATTGACCATCGGCTTTGCGCGTCGTTTTGCCACTTATAAGCGTGCAAATCTGATCTTGGCCGATATCGAAAAAATCGCGAGCATGGTCAATGATCCAAAACGCCCGGTGCAGTTTGTGTTTGCCGGCAAGGCACATCCTCTCGACGAACCGGGTAAGCGTGTTTTGCAACAAATTGCGCAGTTGATGCGCGACCCGCAGTTTTCCGACAAATTTGTCTTCGTCGAAGACTACGACATCAACGTTGGCCGCCATCTAACGCAAGGTGTCGACGTCTGGCTGAACAATCCGCGGCGACCGCTTGAAGCCTCGGGAACGAGCGGCCAGAAAGTCGTTCTGAACGGTGGATTGAACCTCTCGGTGCTCGACGGATGGTGGGCGGAAGCCTATGACGGACTCAACGGCTTCGCCATCGGAAACGGCAGAACTCACTCTGACATGAATGTTCACGACACCCGCGATGGAGATGATCTAATGCGAGTGCTTCGCGAAGAAGTGATTCCTCTTTACTATCAGCGCGATCACGACGGCCTTCCACGCGGCTGGATTCAACGCATGAAGCGCACCATTCGCACTCTCGGCTGGCGCTTTAACGCCGATCGCATGGTGATGGACTACACGCTTAATTGCTACGTTCCAGCGGCGGGCGGCACATCGAGTGACCTGAGGCCACGACTGTAAGACGCGGAGTTCGCGAGTCCGATACCCCTCCGAATACTTCGACGAGAGCGGGAACCAGGCCTGAATCAGTATGAGGCCGGAACGACCGCGTCTTCGGGATATGCTGGCATCCCAAACTCAGGAACATCAAGCCCTTCTTCTTCCACCTCGGCCGACACGCGCATGCTTTTTACTTTGTTGACACACCAGAAAACAACATAAGTTGCGCCGAAGGCCCAGAGCGCATATAGAGTTGCTCCCATAAGCTGGCACGCGAACTGGCGCATGTCTCCGTGGAGCAAGCCGGTGACGCCTTGGCCAGCGTGGCCCAGGTAGGAAGTTGCACCCACGCCATTCCAGCCAGCGCCATAAGCGCCGTCGGCGAATATACCCACGCTGACTGCACCGAGCCACCCACAATAACCGTGGACGGAAATAGCACCGCAGGGGTCATCGATTTTGAGCACGCGGTCGTTGAAGATTACTCCGCCGCACACCAGTAGTCCCGCCAGTATGCCAATCACGACCGACGAGGTCGGCGATACAAAAGCGCACGGAGCCGTGATGGCGACCAACCCTGCAAGCATGCCATTGCACGCCATCGTGATATCCGGCTTGCCGAACAGGAAATACCACAACAGCATCGCGGCGGCTGAGCCCGCAACCGCGGCAAGGTTCGTATTCACAGCAACTACTGAAATTCGGAGATCGGTCGCGCCGAGAGTCGATCCGGGATTGAATCCCATCCAGCCGAAGAGCAGAATAAAAGTTCCTGTCACGACGTACACGATGTTGTGAGCAGGGAAGACGCGGATCTTTCCTCCCGGTCCGTATTTGCCCAGACGTGGACCGAGAATAATGGCGAGAGCCATCGCGGCAAAGCCGCCCACCGCGTGCACTACAGTCGATCCCGCAAAATCGACATAACCGTGACCAAGATTCAATGTCGATCCAACTTGCGAGAGCCAGCCGCCTCCCCACGTCCAGCAGCCGGAGATCGGATAGAGAATCGCTCCGATGAATAGTTCACAGAGCAGAAATGCCCAGAAGGTGATCCGCTCACAGATGGCACCCACGATTATGTAACCAGCAGTCTCCATGAACACAACTTCGAATAGGGTCAGGCAGTTGCTGGCGCTGTCGTAAGCCGGGCCAGTAAGAAAAAATCCTTTACCACCTACGAACCCCCACTGGCCGCTGCCAATCAAAAATTTGTTGAGCATCGGGATGCCGCCCAAGTTGGTTGGCGCGGCATTGATGGCGATCGCTCCAAACTGAAATGCGTATCCAACGGCGTAGTAAGCAAGAAACGCGAATACGTAGGCGGCGAAATTCAGCATCATCAAGTGGGCTACATTCTTCTTTCGCACCAGTCCACATGTCAGCAGGGCGAAACCTGCCTGCATGAAGAGGACGAGGTATCCCGTATTCAATGTCCAGGCAAAGTTGGTGGCGACGCGGACGTGCCCAACGCTGTCAGCGAGCTTCACGGCAAGCGGTTCTTTCGCCACCTGCGCCTGATAGTCGTCATATGCCTTCTTGTTAGCGGCGTAGTCGGGAGCAGATTTGTCGGTAGGCTCGGAAACGACAAAAGAATTGCCGGATCCGTCCACGACTGTAGTCCGGTCGCCGGTCGCAATGCCTGATGGATCTGACTTGGGTGCATCGTCGGCGAGACAAGGCGTGGCCAATGCCGCGATGATTACGGCGGCGAGCAAAAGGGAGAGAACAAAACGCAATAAGGATACAGGCGATGTTAATAAAGGTGGTGAAAATGACAATAACGACCGGCGCAGCCCGCGCCTCTCCATTCGCTTCTTCATGGGGTTGCTCCTGTTTTTATACGGTAGAAGATTCTCACCGAATACTGCGGTGTCGGGACGCACGGCGTGAAATGCAGCATGAAATGTATTCGCAAGTCTCCAGTTCGCGCACAATCGCCCTCACACTAAATGCCCATGCTCGGCGGAGTCCAATAGAAATTTCTTCTTGCAGTCATCAGAAAAGCTTGACAGTTCAGCCAGAGCATTTAAGATAGATGAATATTTATGCATAATAATGGATAAATATGCCTCAATAGTAAAAATTGGGGCAACGAAGCATCGGGGCAGCATAAGTAAACTTGGTAAACAGGGATCTTGAATAAATTTCGATGACGGCGAAACTTAAAACCGCGGTGCTCGGCGCAACCGGATATTCCGGACTCGAAGTCGCGCGCCTGCTCGGCCGTCATCCGCGGACTGATACGCCGCTGCTTTTGCGGCGACGTGCGGAGACGGAGGAGTCGAGCGGGTACGGCGCCGGAATGCCGCGCGTTGCCGCCTTCGAGCCGTTTTCATGGTCCGTGCTAAAGCAGCACGGGGTGGAGCTATTGTTTCTAGCGACACCACATGCCGTTTCTCGTGAACTTGTTCCCGAGGCAATTGCGCGCGGGCTAAGAATTGTCGATCTGAGCGGAGCTTGGCGGCTGAAGCAAGAACAGCATCGTGCCATCTATGGTTTCAAAGATGTTGATGCAAAGACAGCGGCGGAGCTGACTGAGCGAGCCGTGTATGGTCTACCTGAATTGAATTCTGACGAGATCCGAGCGTCTGCTCTGGTAGCGAATCCCGGCTGCTATGCGACCTCAGTCATTCTGGCGCTGGCGCCCTTGCTATCTGCCGGTGCTGTAGATTGCGATCGCGGCATCATCTCGGATTCGAAATCGGGCGTATCGGGAGCCGGTAAAGAACCGACGGCACGTACTCACTTTGTGTCGGTGGCTGATAATTTTTCTGCTTACTCGGTCTTCGGACACCGACACACCGGCGAGATACTCGAACAACTGGCGCTTAATTCGGGCCAGCTGACCTTCACGCCGCATCTATTGCCCATTCCACGCGGGATTCTGTCGACGATTTATGTGTACCTGAAAAGCGAAATGACGGCGGACAAAGTACAAAATTGTTTTAGCGATTTCTATAAAGGCAAAGGGTGGGTCCGCATTTTTCCCGCATCGAGTCTTCCGGAAATTCAATTCTCAGTGCACACCAACTACTGTGACCTGGGATTCTGCCTCGCACGCGATGGCCGCAGACTCATCGTTGTTTCTTGCCTCGACAATTTACTCAAAGGCGCAGCCGGTCAAGCCGTGCAGAACATGAACCTTATGTATGGTTGGCACGAAGCGGAAGGACTGCAATAAAAATGAAAATAGTCGTCAAGATCGGTGGCAAGGCGTTGGAGGATAAATCCAGCCTTCAGAAATGCGCGCAAGCGGTGGTGCAACTTTCGCAAGATGGCCACCAAGTCGCGGTGGTCCACGGGGGAGGCAGTGCACTGACGCGCACTCTGGAACTCCTCGGAAAGAAAAGTGACTTCGTTCACGGTCTACGCGTGACCGATGCCGAGACGCGCGATGTTGCGTTGATGGTGCTCGCGGGCATTGTGAACAAAAGCTTGGTGGCGGCGATTGCGGCTGCGGGACAACCGGCCATCGGTCTTTGTGGCGGGGATGGCGGCGTATTCCGTGCCCGGAAGAAACAGGACGCGGAATACGATTTAGGGTTTGTCGGAGAAATTTGCTTTTCTGAACCGCGGTGGCTTAAGGCTATCTGGGCCGAGGGTGGAATTCCTGTGCTTTCATCGCTTGCCCTAGGAGGCGACGGCCAATATTACAATGTGAACGCCGACCAGATGGCCGCTGCTTGCGCTATCGCGTGCGAAGCCGATGCGCTGATTTTTCTCACCGATGTGCCTGGAGTAAAACAAGCCGATGGTTCGGTGATGGCTCGTTTGGATACCAAGCAGGTAGCGGGGCTCATTGACGAGTTGGTTGTCAGCGGCGGCATGATGCCCAAGCTCGAAGCCTGCACACAGGCTCTGAAATCGGGCGTGGGGCGCGTGCGCATCCTTCCTGCGGCGCAAGTGGAAATGCTGCCCTTGTTTTATTTCACCAAGCTGGAGTGTGGCACCGAGGTGCTGAGGGCATGAGCCTTGCTTCTGTCTCCCGCATGGAAGCGAAGCTTTTGCTTCCGACCTACGAGCGCCAGCCTATACTTTTTGTTCGCGGGCGCGGCGTGTATCTCTGGGACTCCCAGGGCAAGCGATACTTGGATTTCCTGAGTGGAATTGGAGTCAATGCGCTCGGCCACAATCACCCAGCAGTCCAATCGGCGATCAAGCGTCAGGCAGGGCGGTTGATTCACGTTTCGAATCTCTTCTTCCACGAGTATCAAGCGGAACTCGCGCTGATGCTGACGCAAATCTCCGGACTCGACCGCGCGTTTTTTTGCAACAGCGGGACTGAGGCTTGGGAGGGGGCGCTTAAGCTTGCCCGCGCCTTTGCGCAAAAGAACAATACGAACGGCAGCAAGCCAAAAACGCGCATTCTTGCCATGGAGAATTCATTTCATGGACGCACCTTTGGCGCGCTAGCTACCACTGGTCAGCCGAAATATCGTGCTCCGTTTGTTCCGTTATTGCCGGGCGTGACTTTCGTAAAGTTCAATGACTTGGATGACCTGCAACGAAAATTCGATTCCAGCGTCTGCGCGGTGTGTATCGAGACCATTCAGGGTGAGGGCGGGATTTGTCCAGTCGATCGGGAGTTTCTTGAACTTGCTTCGCGCTTGACGAAACAAAGCGGCGCGTTGCTGGTGCTCGACGAGATTCAATCGGGCCTGGGTCGCACTGGACGCCACTTTGCCTATCAGCACTATGACGTGTTGCCGGATGTAGTCACGGTTGCCAAACCTTTGGCGTGCGGCTTGCCGCTGGGTGCCATTCTTACCACGGAACGGGTCGCGAGTTGCATGCATCCTGGTATGCACGGCACTACTTTTGGCGGAGGGCCGCTGGCCTGTGCTGTTGCTATTGAGTTCTTGCGCGAAGAAAAGAAGTTGCTGAAACACGTACGCTCGCTCGGCGAATATTTTCACGCGGCGCTCGAAGCGTTGGACAGAAAGCACAAATCGATACAGGATGTTCGAGGCATTGGGCTGATGCAGGCCGTGGATTTGGATTCGCCTGAACTGGCGAAAGCGGTGGCCAAGGAACTGCTGCAGGAAGGCATTATCATCAATCGCACACACGAAACTGTGCTGCGTTTTCTGGCGCCTTACATCATTCAGAAGAAGCACGTGGATCAGCTAGTCAAGGCGCTGGACGCGGCGTTGCATAAGCATTCCGAATCCGGAAACAAGCGCACGGACAAATCCACGAAAAAAAAGAGGTTAGCTTCCGCGCACGGTGAGGAGATCCATGCGCACGCGTGAAGCGGTCTTGCCCGATGCGGAGCAGATTCACGCTCTCATCGCGGCTTACTCCGGCGACGGCACTTTGCTGCCGCGCTCGCTGGCCGAGATCTGCGAGAACGTGCGCGATTTTATCGTGCTGGAGCATGACAGACGAATTATTGGATGCGGCGCTCTCCACCTCTATGGCGTGCATCTGGCAGAGATTCGTTCTATTACTGTCGACCCGTCGAGCCAAAGTAATGGAGGGGGCAGGCGTCTGGTTAAGGCTCTTCTGGCGCAGGCGGAAAAACATAAGGTCAGTTGCGTGTGTTTATTCACTCGCATCCCGGAATTTTTCTCGCGAATGGGATTTACAACCGCGGCGCATCAGGATCTTCCCGACAAGATTCACAAAGACTGTTATCAATGCCCACGGCTTTATCGCTGCGATGAAATTGCTATGATTCGTGGCAAGGCGCCTGCCTTCGCGATTTTGCCGCCGCCGAAAAACTGGTTGAAGATTCAGGCATGACCAAGTTACGCAGTTCTCCGGAGAAAATTCGGCTGCCTTTGGGGTTTTCGTTTGCCGCCCTGGCTGCTGGCATTAAAGTCAGCGGTCGGCCGGACCTCGCGCTAGTGGAAGCTGCGGAAGGCGCGAGCGCGGCGGCCATGTTCACGAAGAACCGAGTCGTTGCTGCTCCCGTTGACGTAGGGCGCGCGTCGCTGTCCGCGACAGGCGGCCGTGTTCGAGCGGTCGTTGTGAATTCTGGAAACGCCAATTGCGCCACCGGGCGGGCGGGTATTCAGGCCTGCGAGCAAGTTTGTCGCGAAGCTGGAAAATTGTTCGGTGTGTCCGCTACCGAAATTTTCCCATCCTCCACCGGCATCATTGGAGTTCGCCTGCCGGTAGAAAAAATCCGCGCGAAATTGCCGGACCTTATCGCTGCGCGCACTGCCAGCCGGAGCGGCGTGCTTGCCTTTACACACGCTATCATGACCACCGACACGCGGCCTAAGATTGCATCCGCACGCTTTCGAACGTCCTTAAAAGGCGCCTCAAAAGAAATCACCATTCTGGGGATTGCCAAAGGCGCGGGCATGATTCATCCGCAGCTTGCGACCATGCTCGTGTATCTGTTCACCGACGCTAGTGCGAGTTCGCGTGAACTGCAGCCGCTTCTACGCGAGGCCTGCGATGAGTCATTCAATTGCATGTCCATTGACGGCGACACTTCGACTAACGACACGGTTTTGTTGCTCGCTAGCGGCGCCAGTGGCGCTCGATTGAAAGATGCTCACATCCGAAAGAGTTTTTCTGCCGCCCTGAGCGAGGTGTGCCAATCACTGGCCGAGCAGATCATCAGCGATGGGGAAGGCGTGCAGCACGTGATCCGTTTGTTCGTCGAGCAGGCGCAGAGCAGGGAAGAAGCGCTAGTGGTGGCGCGGACGATTGCCCACTCCATGCTCGTGAAGACGGCCTGGGCTGGCGCAGATCCAAATTGGGGGCGCATTCTTGCGGCAGTCGGCAGATGCGGTTTGCCCATTGATCCAAGGCGCATCCAGATGTTTATTGGCAGCCAGAGAGTATGCCGCAACGGTGTTGGCTACGCGTTCAACGAGAAAAAAGCTCACCGTGCTCTTGCGCAGCCTGTCTGCGATATTCGTGTGCAGCTTGGGCGCGGACGGCACGCGGTGCGATTTCTCACCACCGACCTTACCGCTGAGTATGTGCGGATCAACGCCGACTACTCCACTTAGAGGCGGCGCCGAATCATTAGAAGTTGAACATTGCCTGCAATTCGATTTTGCGATTGGCCGCACCGGTTGAGAACGGGCCACCGGCCAGGGCAATGGACTGTCCGAAATTGGGTGAACTGAGGACCCCGACCGGAGTTGCAGCGTTCACCCTATTCAGAACGTTACGTGCGTTGACGCTGAAGGTCAGATTGTAGCGTCGCGTAGTTGCCGGGCCCCCGCCGAACATTCCACCAGGTCCACCACGTCCAAAACTGCCACCGCCTGGACCGCTCCCCATACGCGGGCCCCCACCACCTGCTCCCCCACCGCTCTGCGCCGCATTTTTGCCAAGTTCTGGCCCGAAGCCAAAACTTTTTGCCAGCCGCAGATTCAGTGTGAAGTTGGATGGGCCCGTCAGGTAGTTGATGGGAATTTGCGAACTTGGCGTGGTTGGGACCACATAATGGCAAGCTTGGGTGGGTGAAAGACACGAGCCTGTAACATCGGTGGCGAAAGCCGGGCGGACATTGAACTGCAAGTCATTGGCTAAGTCCTGGCCGACGGTTACGTTGTAGGGTGTGCCAGAATTGAAGATCATGAACGGACTTAGACGAAACGCATATGGTAGTCCAATCGTTCCTCCGAAAAATACACGATCCCGTATCGCAAATGAAGCTCGCCCGTAGTCCAGTTTCACGTCGTACTGATCTGACGGAAAGTTATTTGAAAATGTACCGTTGCTGGTGGAACCGATAGGGTCGCTGTTCGCGTAATTCAGCGAATAATAACCGAATAATGAGACCTTGGATCCGGCGCGAACATTGAAATTGGCGATCAGTTGATTCTGGCGGAAGACCCCAGCAGACGTGTATTGAAAGATGGGATCTGTGAGTCCCGAGAATGGATAGAGAGGCGGGTCTGGTTGCGGGGCATTCCCAACGAGCGACATAAGTTGATGTACGCCGCGAGCGTTCAAATAAGTAAGTGTAAGATTGGCAATTTTAGTGATCTGCCGCTCCATGCTAAATGCGGTTTGCATGATATAGGGAGCATGCAATACAGGAGAGATCTGATAGATGGGAGAGAGGGTTTCCGCCGGCAAGTTACTCGCAGTTGGAACAAACGGGAAAAAGTTTATGTTGCTGCATGGCGGCGGTTGCGAGGAGGGGCATGACACCGCATACTGCTGCTGGGTTACGCCGTTCAAACGGTCGGCATTCAATACCAAACTTTGACTGAAGCGAGTGTAGAACAAGCCAAAGCCGCCACGCAGCACTGTCTTCGGAGCAGTTTTTCCGCCTCCGCCCAGACCCCAGGCGAAGCTGAGGCGTGGGCCCCAGTCAGCATGATCATGAATTGCGTTCTGTGTTTCAAAGCGCAACCCGCCACTGAGCGTGACGTTAGGACGCACCTTCCAGTCGTCTTGTACATACAATCCGGCGTCCGCTACCGTGACTGGGACGGTCGGGACAGCTCCGCTAGTCGTCGCGTCGAGGGTAAACTGATTCGCTCCCTGAGTCTGAGCGGCACCTGCTGCTAGTGCCTGCACAGCGGTTGCGTACGCGTCAATGCTTGGGAATGTGAAGCCGCCATTGAATCCTGCGGCCGAGGTATTAACTTCGTGCACCACCCGCAACCGCCCTCCGAATTTCACGAAGTGCTTGCCTTGCGCGATCGACGTGTAATTTTGCAGTTCGTAATGATCCTGATAGTCGGTCTGGGCTCCAGAACTGGAGCGGCCACCGGTAAATGCTCCGATCACCGTGATGGAAGCGTTGGTAGTAAATCCAGGCGGCAAAGTCTGCAACTGACTATTCACCGGAGTCTGTTGGCTATTGTCGCGCAGATACTGGAAGCGGGTTTCGTTGATCATCTTCGTTCCCAGAATCTGCGTATCGGTGATTTGGACGGTGTGCTCTGTTTCAAGGGAATTAACGCCAGCTTCAGGCAACACCGTATTTCCGACGTCGTCATTCTGCTCGGAGTCACGGTAATACTGATAGCGGCCAGTGATCGAATTACTGGTTGTGAGCTGATAGTCGATGCGCGGACTGAGATTGGTGCGGGTGCGCGGGTTGGGTACGTCTTCGATTAATTGAAACGGTTCCAGGCTGGAGTTGAGCGCTTGGGTATTGATGACGGCAATTTCATTAATGTCGCGGTGCTGTACGTCCACGAAAAACGATGCCTTTTTGTTGATCGGGCCGCCGACATTTCCCATGTAGATTACGGAATAATAGGGTTCTTCCGGAGTGTCTCCGAGGAACGGATTTTGCGTATTCAGTCCTGAATCATTTCCGACGATCGAGAGCTGTCCATGAAACTTGTCGGTGCCCGGTTTGGTGAAGATTTCGATTCGTCCGTAACCGAGCTTGTCGTATTCGGCGGAGAAGGGATTCTGATTGATGCGAATTTCGCGAATCGACGATTTCGGAGGAAGCTGGCCGGCGGTGAATCCATCGATGTAGAGCTGGCCGCCGTCGGGACCAGCTGAAGGTCCAGCCAATGCTTCGAGGTCGGCTTGCAACTCGTCGGGATCGTCTGGGAGGGCCTCGAGGTCTTTTCCACTCAGCACAATGGCACTTGCGTTGTTTGCGGGATTGACGTCGAGGGTTGGTCCTTCTGCCTGAACGTTGACCTTTTGCTGCTCCACGTTGATGTCGAGAGGAATATTGAATTGGGCGGTCTGGCCGGCGGCCACGTCCACATCGTTCTGCACAAAAACAGCGAATCCCTGAGCGTTCGCTGTGACGGTATATTTGCCCGGCGGCAGATTTCCGATCTCGTAGTTACCGGTTTTGTTGGTTGTGGCGGAATGCGTTGTTCCTCCGGATGTGAGGATAGCGATCGCTGCATTCGAAACCACTGCGCCTGAGGGATCTGTCACTTGTCCGCGCAAGGTTCCGGTAGTTGCCGGTGATTGCGCGGTTGATGACTGCGCAGGCGCCTGCGGCACCACAAAAATTAGAATTGCCAGAATGAAGACTAATAAATACTTCAACACACACCCTATTCTTTCCAGGCAGATCGGTTGATTGAAACGTGATTCAGAACATTGATTGAGATTTGTTTTCTACTGGGCGGCTTCACCTTCTCCGCCGGTGGCGCCCAGCGACCAGGGCGAGAGCAGCGAGGATGCGCTTCGATTTGGCGCCGCGGTCAGGATGGGTTCCACCCCCGCCAGCAGCGTAATCGCGGTTACAGCGTCTGAGTTTCCGCCCGTCGTCGAGACGATCATCACAGCATCGCCTTTTTGCAGATCCGCCAGCGTGCTATTGGGCAGGCGGCTTAGCATACGCTGCAAATCTGGAGGACCATTTCCGCTGGGTGCGCCGGAAGGACCGTGCACTTGCGAATCTGTACCGGGGCGCGCTCCGCCAGCACCTGGCGTCACTCCAGGTCCTTGCCCCCTGCCCGTATTCTGGCTCTGTCCTTGATCGTTAGCGCCCGCTTGACCTCCGCTCCCGCCGCCCGCTGTGCCTTTTAGGCGCGTGGCAATGCGTTGCGCCATTTCCGGCGGCAGCTTTTTCATTTGTGAGTCGGATGTCACCTTCACCACGACCGCGCTCTTACTGATCGCATCCTGTACGGTTATCGTGTTGCTGGCTGAATCGATCGCCTTGATGGTTCCCGCAATATTACGGAACGATCCGGTGACCACTTCCTCGGCGGTTAGTTCGCTTCCATCCACGCTGCGAGTACCACGGGCGCGCAACTGATCTCCTGCTTTGATTTGATCGATTGGCGCCGGCTTCGCATCATCGAAGTTCACGGAGTCAGGAGCGTAGCGGCGGAGGATCGTGCCTTTCGCCACGTGGACAGCGATATTACGTGTTGTCCCCACGCCAGCGGATGAAATTGTGATGGTGCCTGTTGAGGCGTCCACGTTTGTAACCAAGCCGCCCACGCCTCGCTTCTGCCAGTCGTCGCGGTCGTGCTGCTGCTTGGCCGTCACATCGGCCTGCTTCATCACGATCACCGAGAGCGCGGCGATCGTGTGTGCGTCGCTAGTCGACGCCTGGCCGCGAATCAGCACGCGATCTCCACTCTGTAGGTCTTGCGCTTGCAGGGTGGTTGCGTTCTTTAGATCCTTTTCTCCCGGCGGAACGCGGAGAATCTTCGTTGAGTCCGCGAGCTTTGCCGTGACCTCGCCACCAGATTCGGATGCGATTGTGATCGAATCCGGCTGAATGCTCTTGATCGTCCCAACGGCTTTGGCGACTTGTGCGCCGCCCGAACCGCTGGCTGACTTGTCTTGCGCTAACAGGTAGCCGGGACTCGTCAAAATCGGAACTATCAGCATTGGAGCGATCATAAATAACATGAGAGCGGCCGTTACCGAGAGCACGCGATCCTCACGAAGACACACGTGTCGCTTCCTTTGCCAGAGGGTTCGCATCATCTTTAACTTTAGCATCGCCAAACGCACCATATCTAGCCTTTACGAAGTTTTACCCGGCATTGACCTGGCTTTTACATGACGTTGGCAACTTCGACTTGGCTACCGCGCATCCACTAGTCAGCCCGGTATCTCTATCTCAATGCGAATTGTTTTGTTATGCGTCAGGCAGTAACTGCGATAACAGTCTAGTTGCCGGGAAAGTCGCGAGAATACTGATGATCGCAGAGAATGGCTTATGTCTGCCGAAGAATCCGGCGTCGAAAATCCGTCTCAGTCGGTGACGGCCGGTCTCTTATACTGGTTGACGGTCGCCTTCCCCAGTTGGGCGGGTGCGAGTCTGACGGTCTACTCAATTTTCTTATGCAGATTCAACGCCGGTAAGATTCATCGCTAGACGTGACATATAGGTATGAAATAAGCGATAACGAAGCACGCTAAACGGAGGGTGTGCAGTGAATGAGTCTCGGCCTTGTAGATCATGGCTTGATGGAAAAACTCGTGGAGAGATTCATGGTGCAGAAGCTACCGTGAAACTGGCACCTTCATGGACGTTGTGTCTATGGAGGCCGATTGCCTATCTGCTAACCTCCATGTTGATAGTTCTTCCCGGATTTGTGCCGTCGCTGCGGGCTGAGGATCCCGCGACCACTATCGCCGTCGATGTCAAGGTAGTTACGCTGCCGGTTACGGTTCGCGACAAGCATGGCAAGATCGTCCGCGACCTCACCAAGGACGATTTCACGCTGCAGGAAGACGGCCGTGCACAGAACATAAAATATTTTTCACAAGATACGAATCTCCCGCTCACGCTTGGCCTGCTTGTCGATACCAGCCGGAGTCAAACGACCGTTCTCGACGCGGAGCGGAATGCGAGCCGCAGTTTTTTCGATCAGATGTTGGCACAAGAGAAAGACAAAGCATTCCTTGTTCACTTTGATTATGAAGTAGAACTGCTGCAGGACTTGACTTCATCACATCAAAAGCTGCAAGCGGCACTCGACCTGCTGAAGACGCCGTCGGACCGCGAGAGATCGAACGATCCTAATGACTCAGGGGACTCGGGCTCTCATCATGGCGGAGGCACACAGCTTTACGACGCTGTGTTCTTGGCGTCGAACGAATTAATGAAGAAGCAGCAGGGCCGGAAAGCATTGGTCATTCTTTCAGACGGCGTCGATCGCGGCAGCAAAACCTATCTGGACGGTGCGATTGAGGCCGCACAACGGGCTGATACTGTTGTCTACTCCATTTATTTCGCGGAACCTCGCCGCAATGAGGGCCAACAGCCGGGTCGAGGAATGGGCCGAGGCGGCGGAGGTGGTTGGCCCGGAGGTGGTGGAGGCTGGCCCGGTGGCGGAGGTGGGTATCCGGGCGGCGGCGGTGGAGGTCGAGGTGGCCAGCGCCCTTCTGAGAGCCCACGGACCGACGGCAAGAAAATTCTTCAGCGGATTTCTAAAGAAACGGGTGGACGTTTTTTTGAAGCAACCAAGAAAGAACCCGTGGACCAGATCTACTCGAGCATTGTCGAGGAACTGCGAACTCAGTACATCATGGGCTACACGCCCGACAAAGAGAGCACTTCCACTGGTTATCACCACGTCACATTAGCGGTGAAGAAAAAAGACATGACTGTGCAAACCAGAGAGGGATATTACGCGGATCGCGAAATAGCTGAAAAGAAGTAACAATTATTTCGGCTCGAGTTCGTCACGCAGCGCTTTCCCCAATACTGATTGTCGCTCTGCGTTTAACTTTGCTCCGCCCGACGTGAGATACAGAACGTCAATCGCCATCTGCCCTTCGGTTTCGATCAGCGCAATTTCAATGTTGCACTCGTGTTTTGAGACCAGAGAGCACATTTTGTAGAGCAGGCCGGGGCGATCCTGAGTCAAAACCTGTACCAGGGTGCTGTTTGCCGAACAGCCATCATCGAATTCAATTTGTGTGGCGATCTTGATCTTGGTGCTATCGGACTTCTCCGATTTCAAACGGTCGCGCAACATGCGCGCCACGTCGGCTTCTCCTTTGACCACAGACGCGATACTTTTCTTCAATCGCTCCCATTCCTGCAAATTCATCTCCAATGTTCGAAAGCGATCGGTGAAATAGAAAGTGTCTACCACCATGCCCGCGGCATTCGAGAACGCGTTGGCTTTGACGATGTTCATTCCCCATGCGGCTAATGCTCCGGAAACCGACGCGAACAGGAAAGGCCGGTCGGTGGTGATCAACGTCAGTTCATACCAATGACGAATTTGCTTCAAACTTAGTTGGACTCCGTCCTGTCCCAGTCGGGCGGCCATTTCGGCGTGTGCCAGAACGTCGGTCGCGCCGTGAATGCGCAAATATCGTTGCGGCAATCCTTCGAGAAAAATATTGATCTTTTTTCCCGCGACCGGGGCCAGCGAACGCAGGTGCGCCAGATTCGCCACGTCACCGCCGGTGTGTACGCGGTCGTCTGCACTCCGGCTCAAATAATTTGCGCACGCAATATATAGTTGCCATAAGTTATCCGCTTTCCACGGTGTCATTGCCTCCGGGTTCACGGCTTTGATATCGGCGTAAGTCATCAGGCACAGCATTTTCAGCCGTTCTGGAACTCCGACTTTTTCCGCGAACGATTTCACGTTCGCTGGATCGAATACGTCGCGCCGCATCGCCGCCGACATCTCCAAATGGCTCGCCACCAGGTAGCGCACCGTCTCGCGATCTGCCGGATCGAGGTCCAGGCGCTCCACACAACTGTTGGTGAGTTGCAGGCTAAGCTCAACGTGATTGTCGCTCCGAGTAGCCTTGCCCGAATCATGCAGCAGCAAAGCGAGGTAAAGCAGTTCTGGTTGTTCGAGTTCACTCTGCAACTCAGCGAATCGCTTATCCCATTCTGATTTTGATTCCTTCAGGCGATGCAAATTGTCGATCGCCAAAAACGAATGCTCATCGACGGTGTAGCGATGATAAAAATCGCGCACCACGAGCGCCTCTATTCCCTTCAGCTCCGGCAGCAACAGCGTCAGGAGACGAAGCGCGTTCATGGCTCGCAAAGCGTCAGCGGCATGAGGCTGCACCAGCGTCTCCTGCAAGTAAAGCCACAACTCGGCGCCCCGCGGAGGCGTTGCTGCGAGCGCCGGTAACGCCTGCTCTACTTTGTATTCAGTGGTTGTGCTCAGCTTCAGGCCATGTTCCGCCATAAAGTGAAAAAGCCGCAAAAGCATTTCCGGATCGCGCAGCCCACCGGGTTGTTGCAGAAATATCAAGCCATCCACTACCGAAAAATCGTCACTCGCAACTCGCGATCGCCAGCCTTGGAACTGCCGGTGCAACGACGACCAGGCCGCGGGAATCTCCTCCAATAGTTGGGTGCAGACGCGATGCACGCCGCGCACATGGCTGAAATAGACGCGCATCCAATCGGCTGCGTTGGTGATTTCCACATCGCTTGTGCCGATCTTTCTTGCCGTCGCTTCGTCCTGTGCTTCCCAGGTGAGCGTGTTGTCGTGACGACCGTGGCGGAAATGCAGAAAACAACGCACGGACATTTGGAAATCAAGCGCTGCGTCGAGCGCTCGCCGCGAAAAAGCGGGCAGGAGAGCATTCGTATCCGGCCACAGCTTCAATTTTTCCATTGCGGAAATTAAGGCGAGCCAGTTGGCGACGCTGTAATCGCGCAAACCGCCGGGTCCATCTTTAACGTTTGGTTCCAGGTGAAAGACAGTGTTGCCAAATTTATGATGACGAGCGCGCGTAATCTCGCCCAGGTTCTGAATCAAGTTGTGGCACTCGCGGCCGACCAGGCGAGGAATAGCTTTTTCACGCAGCCGCGAAAAGAGTTCGCGATCTCCAGCCAGGCAACGGCAGTCGAGCAGCGAGATAGCAAACTCGACGTTGTTTGGATCCAACTTTTCGCACTCCGCCAAACTGCGAGTGGCTGGACTGAGCTTCAACCGAAGGTCCCATAACTCTTGCGAAAAGTGCCGTATGGAATCTTTGAAGTCATTTTCGGAGCTACCGCCGCCGTGCAGAAACAGCAGGTCAATATCGGAGTGGGGAAAAAGCCATCCGCGCCCGAAGCCACCGGTCGCCACCAACGCGAAAGTTTTTGGACCCGAATCGGGGACGGATCCAGGATTACTCGACCCAGGATTGACGGTAGCAGGCTGAGAGCCAACGATGATTTCGTTCCAGAGACGGTGGACGATCGAATCGACCAGCGAGGTGCGTTTGGCGACTGCCGCGCGCCCGTCACCTGTAACAGAAAACTCCTGCGCGATTGCAGTGGTTTCGCTGATGTACAGGTTTCTCAACTCGCTGCGGACGGCGGCACCGGTGGTCATTCCGATCACAGTCTCCCGAAGCGTTTAGCTTCCGCGATCTGCCGTCTCGAAATTCGTCGATCTATAGTACGTTATCGCCGCGCTCGTCATTGCGAATCCGAATCGCTTCATCGATACGCGAAAGAAAAATTTTTCCGTCGCCGATCTTGCCGGTACGTGCGGCGGTTGTGATTGCTTGCACCACCTTCTCGACCATTTCGTCGGCCAGCACGATCTCGAGTTTCACCTTCGGAATCAGGTCCACGGTGTACTCGCGTCCTCGGTAAAATTCTGTGTGTCCTTTTTGGCGGCCGTGTCCTCTGGCTTCAAAAACGGTCATACCTTCGACGCCTACCTCGTGTAGTGCATCTTTCACGGCATCCAGCTTTGAGACCTGAATAATCGCTTCGACCTTCGTCATTGTCGTCCGTTCCCAGGGAGCATTGTCCGCCCTGGTGTTTGCAAGCTAGTGAATCTTTTATCTCGATTCGACAACCGCATCATAACAATAGTCGCTGTGTCGTCATTTACGGTATCGAAACTATTTATGTTCGTCATTGGAAATCCTTATGCGCGCGGCTAGTGTGATGACCTCTATCAACGGGTGCTTCACAATTGCTCCGTGAGCGCAATCGAGGAGTAACGCCGGCCGAGCACGTCCGGCGCTCCACCCGAAGAAGCCACAGTCCAATTGACGCCGGAGGGCTTTGTGCGGTTGGATGGAAGCTGCGTGGCACCTTCGCTCTCCATTGTCGATCCCGAGTCTCGGCGGTTTAACCGTCTCGATGCGGCTTGGCTCACAATTTGGCTCATCTTCCTCGTTGGGCTGGCCGTGCTTCCGCCACAGTTCGAATGGCACAAACAATTAATTCTTCTCGCCATTGGAATTGTCCAACTACTGGAGACAAAGTTAGTCTCCCACTTCCCCAAGCGGGGCGTTGCCTATGTCATTCTGCTCAAGATTGTCCTGGCGACCCTGCTTATCGACCACACCGGTGAAATCGGAATCAACAGCAATTACTATCCCATTTATTATCTTCCGGTCGTCACCGCCGCACTCTACTGTGGTCCGCTGCTTACGCTGCTCTGGACGCTGCTTGCGTCCGCAGCCTACTGCTCGTATCTCTATCCCGCAATGCAGGAATACGACTTGACTCCTGAGGCTTTCGGCCTCCTCGCGCTGCGCATCCTGTTTTTCTTCCTTGCGGCCATGGTCGTCAATCGCTTTGCGCAGCAGAGTCAACATCAAACTCAGTTATACCGGGAACTCGCCGAACGCCTGGCCGAAACCAATCGCCGCCTCGAACAGGCGCAGGCCGAAGCGCGGCGCTCTGAACGCCTCGCGGCTCTCGGACAACTCTCTGCAGGATTAGCTCATGAAATTCGCAACCCGCTCGGCGTCATCAAGGGCTCGGCTGAAATGCTGACTCAGAAATTGCAGGCCTCTGACGAACTTGCTCGTGAATTGGCTGGTTATATTTCGACCGAGGTCAATCGACTCAGCGCCCTAGTCACAGAGTTTCTCGACTTTGCTCGTCCTCTGCATGCGCAGCCGCATCCGGCGGATCTGATCGGTCTTCTTGATCGCGTCTTGCAGGTTGTCGCCGCGCGCTTTGCGGGCAATCAAGAAACGAGCAAGCCCGTGCGCGTTGAGTGCCACTATTCCAGCGGATTGCCGCTCGTTCCACTCGATGAGAGCCTGTGTGAGCAAGCCTTTCTCAATCTTGTGCAAAACGCTTACGAGGCTATGCAGGATAACAACCAGAGCGGAACGTTGCTTGTTGAGGTTCACCGCGCTATGAAGAACGATCGGGAAGGAGTGGAACTGCGCCTGGCCGACAATGGCCCCGGTGTCCCGGAAGAGTTGCGCGAAGAAATTTTCAATCCCTTTGTGACTACGAAGAAAACCGGGGTGGGGCTTGGTCTCTCCATCGTTTCGAAGATCGTGGACGGTCATCACGGGTCGATCCATGTCGAGAACGCCAGAGGAGGCGGCGCGGTATTTACGATATTCTTTCCGCTCGAAGAAGCGGTTGAGCCGCAGGCAACCGCCGAGCTGCGTTCGGCTTGGACCGGCGAGACCTATCGTCCCCACACTGGCTAACCAGATTAATTCTATGCCAACCATTCTCATCATCGAAGACGAAGCCAAGATGCGGCGGCTGATCGAGCTGAACCTTGGCGACGACGGTTTCAAGACGCTCTCCGCTGGCGATGCCGAAACTGGTTTAAAGCTGCTTGCTTCGGAACCTGTCCACCTTGTTCTCACCGATCTGAAACTTCCCGGGATCAGCGGGCTGGAATTTCTGCAAACTGCAAAGCAGCAAAATCCGGCGTTGCCCATCGTGGTAATGACTGCATTCGGATCGGTTGAAACCGCGGTGGAGGCGATGAAAGCAGGCGCGAGCGACTACATCCTCAAGCCGTTTTCGCTTGCTGAAATCCGGATGGTGGTGCACAAGGAACTCGATCACTCCCGCCTGCGCGAAGAGAATCGTTCGCTTCGAGAGGCCCTCGGACAAAAATACAGCCACCCCAATATCGTCGCGATCAGTCCCAAAATGCAGGAAGTGCTGGCCACTGTTGAGCGGGTTGCGCCTACCAACTCCACCGTTCTTCTCGGAGGCGAGAGCGGAGTGGGCAAAGATCTCATCGCCCGCGCCATCCACGAAAAATCGCGACGTGCTGCCGGTCCTTTCGTCAAGATCAATAGCACCGCCATCCCTGAAAATCTTTTGGAGAGTGAACTTTTCGGCTATGAAAAAGGAGCTTTCACTGGAGCCGTCGCCAGCAAGCCCGGCAAGTTCGAACTGGCTGACAAAGGTACGCTCTTCCTCGACGAAATCGGAGACGTGCCGGCCGCGACGCAGGTTAAGCTTCTCCGCGTGCTGCAGGAGCGCGAGTTCGAGCGCCTGGGCGGCACGCGCACTATTAAAGTTGACGTTCGTTTAATTGCTGCTACTAATCGGGATTTACGCGCTGCGCTCGAAGATGGAACGTTTCGTGAAGACCTCTACTATCGACTCAATGTAGTCCCAATTGATATTCCTCCGCTGCGTGAACACAAAGAAGATATTGCGGGATTAGCAAACCTGTTCTTGGCGCGCTTCGTCAAAGATTCCGGGAGAGCGGACAAAATCACCGGCATCTCGTCCGCTGCCATGCAGCTTCTTGCCGGTCATTATTGGCCGGGCAATGTGCGCGAACTGCAGAATGTTATTGAACGCGCCTGTGCGCTCGCCACAGGGAAGCAATTAGAAATCGGCGATATACAACTCGATTCGCCGCGCAATCGCAACAACGCTTCGTCTGAACGTTTTCTTCCGGACGGTATGACGCTAGACCAATGGGAAGACGAAATGATCCGAGAAGCCCTCAAGCGGGCTAGCGGAAATAAATCACAAGCTGCGCGTCTGCTGGGGCTGTCGCGTAACGCGCTACGCTATCGCTTGTCGAAGATTGGAATTGACGACAATGAAGCGGAGTAAGCGAGGGCATGCCGTCGGCGATTATTAACAGATTGTCAACCTTTCCCAGGAGATGTTTTCTTCTGCCGAAAAAGTTTAGGCTGTAGGGGAGGAGCATTGAGCGTTCGACGCCTTGATCTGAGCGCAGTTTAGAACGCAGCTCTTCTCAGGAGAAAATCTGTGGCTGGCACAACCGAAGTTCTGACGCCCCTCTCGCCAGAAGAGTTGAGAAAGATCGATGCCTACTGGCGAGCTTGCAACTATCTCTCGGCGGGTATGATTTATCTTCGCGCGAATCCTCTTCTCCGTGAGCCACTGAAGCCGGAGCATATCAAGAATCGGCTCCTTGGCCATTGGGGCTCCGACCCGGGCCAATCCTTTATTTGGGTCCACCTGAATCGACTCATCAAGAAATATGACTTGGATGTAATTTATATCTCCGGTCCAGGGCATGGCGCGCCAGCCACGCTTTCCAATTGCTATCTCGAGGGCTACTACTCCGAAATTTATCCAGACAAGAGCCGCGACGAAGCGGGCATGCTCAAGTTCTTCCAGCAGTTCTCGTTTCCCGGAGGAATCGGTTCGCACTGCACGCCGGAGACACCTGGTTCCATTCATGAGGGCGGAGAGCTCGGTTACTCAATCTCGCATGCGTATGGCGCGGCGTTCGACAATCCCGATCTCATCGTCGCCGTCGCGGTTGGCGATGGGGAGGCAGAAACCGGTCCGCTGGCAACGTCATGGCATTCAAACAAATTCCTGAATCCCATCCGCGATGGGGCCGTCTTGCCAGTCTTGCATCTTAACGGCTACAAAATCGCGAATCCCAGCATCCTCGCGCGCATTCCGCATGAAGAATTGGAGGCGTTGCTCACCGGATACGGGCACAAACCCTATTTTGTGGAAGGCAATGATCCTTCTGAAATGCATCAGAAAATGGCTTCCACTCTGGAGCGGTGCATCGTCGAGATTCGTTCGCTGCAGCAGCACGCCCGTTCTACTGGCGACAGCAAGCGCCCATGCTGGCCCATGATCGTACTCCGTTCGCCGAAAGGATGGACGGGACCAAAAGAAGTGGACGGCCATAAGGTCGAAGACTTCTGGCGGGCGCACCAGGTTCCCGTATCCGATCCGGTTACGAATAAGCGCAGTCTGAAAATTGTCGAAGATTGGATGCGCAGCTACAAGCCAGAAGAGCTATTCGATAGTGCCGGAACCCTTATGCCGGAGTTGCAGGAAATGGCTCCCACGGGCCCGCGCCGCATCTCTGCTAATCCGCACGCGAACGGTGGACTGCTGCGCAAAGAGCTGGAACTGCCCGATTTGCGCGACTACGCAGTTAAGGTGAAAGCTTCGGGCACGATCTATGCTCCACCGACCGACGTACTCGCGCACTTTCTTGCGGAGGTGATGCGCCGCAATATGAAATCCTTCCGTGTCTTTGGGCCGGATGAGACCGCCTCTAACAGGCTCACGGCTATCTATGCCGCATCGAAGAAAACATGGCTCGCCGAATACAAACCAGAAGACGCAGACGGTGGCGAACTCGACATCGCAGGACGCGTTATGGAGATGCTTAGCGAACATACGCTTGAGGGCTGGTTTGAAGGTTACGTTCTCACGGGCCGTCATGGCTTCTTCTCCACCTATGAGGCCTTTGTTCACGTAATCGATTCGATGTTCAATCAGCACGCGAAATGGCTCGAGAAATCAAAGAAGGAGATCGACTGGCGCGCTCCCGTACCGTCCATCAATATCCTCATCACATCTCTTGTCTGGCGTCAGGATCACAACGGCTTCACCCATCAAGATCCCGGATTTCTTGACGTAGTCACGAATAAGAGTCGTGATGTGGTCCGGATCTATTTGCCTCCCGATGCAAATTGCCTGCTTAGCGTGACCGATCATTGTCTGCGCTCGCGCGATTACGTCAACGTCATTGTCGCGGACAAGCAGGACCATCTGCAGTATCTCAATATGGAGGACGCGATAACTCACTGCACGAAGGGCATCGGCATCTGGGATTGGGTTTCTACGGACGATGGCGTGGAACCCGACGTAGTGATGGCTTGCGCAGGCGATATCGCGACCATGGAGGCCGTTGCCGCCGTGGCGATTCTCAAGGAGCATTTCCCCGATTTGAAGATTAGGTTTGTAAACGTCGTCGACCTCTTCCGTCTCATGCCAGAGACGGAGCATCCGCACGGACTTTCCGACCGCGACTTCGACTCACTTTTCACCACCGACAAGCCGGTGATCTTCAACTTCCATTCCTATGCCGCGCTCATCCACAAACTTAGCTACCGCCGAAAAAATCATGACAACATTCATGTGCGCGGATACAAGGAAAAAGGCAACATCAACACCCCACTTGAACTCGCCATCCTCAACCAGGTCGATCGTTTCAATTTGGCTATCGATGTGATTGACCGTGTTCCGCGACTGCATCCTAGTGGAGCGCATGTCAAAGAATGGTTGAAGAATCAGATCATCGATAGCATTAATTACGCTCACGCCGAAGGCATCGATAAAGAAGAGATTCGCCACTGGACGTGGCCAACTTAGACGTCGCAAGGCAAGACGTGGCGAGGCAAGACATGACGGAAGACTCCGCGAGAAAAGACGATCTGGTGCTTGCCCTTAACAGCGGCTCGTCTTCGCTGAAGTTCGGCATCTACTATCGCGGCGCTGGCGACGAACAGCCGCTGTTAACTGGAAACGCGGCAGGTATTGGACGTGACGATGGCACTTTGCAGATTAGTTCTGCCAGTGGAAAAACGCTGGTGCAGCGCGCTGATGTCCACCAATCCCAAAGCGATGCGCTTACGGCCATTGCCGGGGCAATCCGAGAGCATATTCACAGCACGCCGGTAGCGGTAGGACATCGCGTTGTGCATGGCGGGCCAAAACTGCGCACGCACCAACTCATCACGACGCAGGTGTTGGATGAGCTTCGCGCCGCCACACATTTCGCGCCGTTACACATCCCGCAGGCTTTGGCGCTCATCGACGCCGCACAGTCCATTTTTCCTGAGGCGAAGCATTACGCCTGTTTTGACGATGCTTTTCATCGCACCATGCCGGAAGTGGCATCTCATCTGCCACTTCCGCAACGCTATTACGATGCAGGCATTCGGCGTTACGGTTTCCACGGTCTATCTTACGAGTCGCTCGTGCATCATTTTGGAGATCAGCTTCCCGAACGCGCCATCTTTGCGCACCTCGGGAATGGAGCGAGCCTCTGCGCCCTTCGCGACCGAGTTTCAATCGACACCACCATGGGCCTCACTCCGACCGGAGGCATTCCGATGGGTACTCGTTGTGGCGATCTCGATCCCGGCATTTTCCTCTATCTTTTGCGTACGGAGAAACTGAACGCCGCCGAACTCGAAGACATATTCAATCATCAGAGCGGACTTTTTGGTCTTTCTTCCGGCGAAAGCGATGTGAAGGCGCTGGAGGAGCGCGTCCGGTCCAACGATCCACGTGCCGCGCTTGCGCTGAATGTCTTTGCCGTTTCTGTTCGCAAGGTAATCGGTGCTTACGCTGCTCTACTCGGCGGGCTGGATCTTCTTGTTTTTACCGGCGGCATCGGAGAGCACAGCAATCAAATTCGGTCGGCGGTTGCAGATAATCTCGAATTCCTTGGCCTCACTGGAGACAAAATCCAGATTGTCCCAGCACAAGAAGAACTACAGATCGCGCGTCATTGTCGAGCGCTGATGTGAGATCAATAGCAAATAGCTCCAGGCGTGAAATCTATGTGAAATTTGGTCCGAGCCATCACCCGTTCGCGAGAGTGATTCTTGCTCCTGATCTTGACGGTCGGGCCTGGCCGAAAACCACCACTCTGGTGGAATCGGGCCACCGAAGGGCGGGGAAATGCTGAAAGGCGCCGCCATTAAGTCTCTTGTAAAAATCTGAAAATAAAATAGTTAATTGGGTCTCGGCCCCGCGCTCGGCATTGGCACGCTGCATGCACTCTCCGAAGCAAAGTTCGTTTCCCAAGTGAGGCGGAGTACTTAATGAAGTTCAAATTGATAGCGGCAATTTTAGGATTAATGATCGCAATTCCCGGAGCCGTCATAGCCCAGAATCAGGACGATCAGGTACCGGATCAAGAAGCAAAGCCGTCGCCAAACATCCCAATGCAGGGTCCTAATGATCAGGGTTCCATGAGCCAAGGTTCGAGCGATCAGGATTCCATGAATCAGGGCTCGATGAATCAAGGTTCAATGGATCAAGGCCCCGCGGGAGGCCCCAATGACGCTGGGCCTGGCGCTCCGACTTCCAACCTGCCGGCTCCCGAGGAGAAAAACGGGGTTGCACGCATCAGTCTGATTCACGGTGATGTCTCTACGCAGCGTGGTGATTCGAAAGACTGGTCCGCGGCTGCGCTGAACGCTCCTGTCCTTCCCGGTGACCGTGTTTCGACTGGCGACAAGGCGCGCACGGAAGTTCAGCTTGACTATGCCAACATGCTCCGGCTCGCGGAGCATTCGCAAGCTAATATCGTGCAGCTCACGCGTTCGCAAATCCAAATTCAACTTGGACATGGTATGGCGAACTATACCGTTTTCAGAAACAGCGATGCGGACGCTGAAATCGATACGCCAAACGTTGCCATCAAGACGGAGCGCCGCGAATCCAGCTTTCGAATTCTGGTTACTGCCGACGATCACACGGAAGTTCTCGTTCGCAAAGGCGAAATAGCCGTAACGACTCCACAAGGTGGCACGCGTGTGGCGGCCGGCCAGTTCATTACCATTCAGGGCACTGGCGCGGACGAACAATACAAGATCGGCGAGGCTCCTAGCCGCGATGACTTTGATCAGTGGAATACCGATCGCGACAACATGATCCGCAACTCGATTTCGCGCCGACAGACCAACGACTACTACGTGGGCACAGAAGATCTCGACGCTCATGGCACCTGGTCGGAAGTTCCGGATTACGGTCCAGTGTGGCGGCCAAATGTGGCCCCGGGCTGGGCTCCATATCGCGACGGGCGCTGGGTGTACGAACCTTATTGGGGATGGACCTGGGTTTCACATGATTCCTGGGGCTGGGCTCCATATCACTACGGGCGCTGGATGTACCTCAATGGCGGGTGGGGATGGTGGCCTGGTCCAGCGTACGGATACCCGTACTATCGTCCGATTTGGGCGCCCGCTTATGTTTCCTTCTTTGGCTTCGGCGGTGGATTCGGAATCGGCATTGGTTTTGGCTGGGGCTCGATCGGCTGGCTTCCGCTTGGACCTGGTGACTTTTTCCATCCCTGGTGGGGACGGTGGGGCGGCGGTTACGGCTACGCTCATTTCGGCGCATACAATCGTGGCGGCTTTGCTCCGCTGCGCGCCGGATCGCGATTTTCAAACGTGAACCTGGCAATGCATGATGCGAGCTTCCGTGGCGGGACGACCGTCTCGGGTAGAGACTTCGGAACCGGCCACATGAGCGCTCAGGCGATGACGCATTCGCAATTCCAGAATGCGCGTTTCAGTACCGGCAGATTGCCCGTGAGTCCGAGTCGCGAGAGCTTCTCCGCTAGCGGACGAGCAGCGGCTGCATCGACGACTCACAATGTGTCACAGAACCAGCACTTCTTCTCGACCCATAGCACGACGGCGTCCAATGTCAGGTCCGCTGAAGACGGCCGCGAGGGCGGCGGTGCGAGAACTGGAAACGCAGGCTCGAACAATGGGTTTCAGCACTCCAACCAGAGTGCGGAGAGAAGTGCAGACAGAGGTGCTGATAGGAGTGCGGAGACGCATGCCAATCCGAACTCAACAGCTCGACCCGGCAGCGCAGGCGGTTCGACCGGAGCCCGTGAAGGTGGGAGCAGTAGTAGCGGCGGATGGCAGAAATTTTCTCCGATGCCCACGCGATCGTCGGCGGAATCGTCCAGATCGGCAGAGTCAGCTAGATCGGGCGAGTCGGCTGGCCGCGGAGAAGATCGTGGTTCGTACGGTTCGTCCCGTGGCTCAGCTTCCGAGGGCCGTAGCTATGGTTCAAGTGGCTATGGCTCAGCAAGCCGTGGATACGGCGGATCGTCGCGTCCGCCACTCAACATGAGGCAGCCCATTGTGACGCAGCGCTCTTATGGTGGTGGAGCTTACGGTGGAGGAGCTTATGGCGGACGCTCGGCCCCAAGTTACGGGGGACGTTCGGCTCCGAGCTATGGTGGTGGTCATTCCGCTCCGAGTTACGGCGGCGGCCATTCAGCGCCAAGCAGCCATGGTGGCGGATCTTCGCACGGCGGCGGGGGCGGATCACACGGCGGCGGACGCGGCGGTGGACATGGGCGGTAAGGCTTCGCTGGATTCTTGCCCCAGCGTAGCAACGTAACATAGCAACACTTACCCCAGCAGTGAGATGCGCGAATTGCGCTTCTCACTGCCTTTTTTATGTGATCCTCGAACAACAAAACACATCTTTCAGTCAACCCAAAATTGCCGCGTTCAACGTGCACCAAACTGCTATTGAGTTCATCGCATATCTGCTACTCTGCTTTGGAGCTTTTTCCGAGGGAGACCGAATAGATGCGATTCCAGAACCCTTTCAGGGTCAGATTTGCGTTGTTACTCTGTTTTAGCCTGCCACTCTCAGCCTTTGCCGCCGAAAAGAACACCGAGAAGAATAAAGACAAGCAGAAAACAGCGGCCGATGCTGACAAGCCTTCCTACGAGCTGCCGCAGCCTGCCAAAGAAAATATCGACTACACGATGTATCAGCGTATTCGTGACGAGGGCATTACTCACTCGCATGTGATGGATTTCGCATCCGCTTTGGCAGATGGCATTGGCCCGCGCCTTACCGGCTCTCCCAATTTGCAAAAAGCTAACGAATGGACGCGCGATCAATTGACAGCGATGGGTTGCAGCAATGCCCATCTCGAAGATTGGGGTGAGTTCGGCATGGGCTGGCAGCAGCTCAACACCTGGGTGCGGATGTCATCGCCGGACACGGCTGTGTTCATCGCCCAGGCCGCGCCCTGGTCGCCTTCCACCAACGGAGCAGTGAATGGCCAAGCCATTTGGGTTGATATCAAGGATGAAAAAGATTTCGACAAATACAAAGGCAAGCTGGCCGGCAAAATTGTTCTGCTCGGAGATATGCGCGAGGTCAATCCAGTGGACAAGCCATTGTTCATCCGAACAGACGACAAGGATCTCGCTAAGATCGCCGATTTTCCTCTGGAAAAGTCGCAGTCTTCGCCTGACAGACTTCGGGACCTCATGAAGCGGCGAGCCCTTCTGGAGAAAACCGGCAAGTTTTTCGTCGCGGAGCACGTGGTGGCTGTGATTCTTCCCAGCCGCGATGGGCGCGACAACGGCGGCTCCGGCGGTACCATTTTCGACGACAATGGCGCGAGCTTGAACCGGCTCAGTTATCAGCGCGATCACGCTAACCCACTTCCTGTGGTGGTGGCGGCCATCGAAAACTATGGACGTGTCTATCGTTTGCTCAAAGCCAACGTCCCGGTCAGCATCGAGATGAACGTCGATGTCAAATTCTTCGGAGACCACGAGCACGGTTTCGATACCATCGCCGAAATTCCGGGTACAGACCCCCAGCTAAAAGATGAGGTGGTGATGGTAGGTGGCCATCTCGATTCGTGGGCGTCGGCAACTGGCGCAACCGACAATGGCGCCGGCACTGTGGTGGCGATGGAAGTCATGCGGATTCTAAACGCGCTACAGGTCAAGCCGCGGCGCACCATCCGCATTGGCCTCTGGACGGGCGAAGAGCAGGGACTTTTCGGTTCGGTGGGCTACGTGAAGCAGCATTTTGGATATGTGCCGCTCTCAACCGCTCCTGAGGAATTGGAGAAGCCTGAGTACATGCGCAAACCAGCCGGTCCGATTGTCCTTAAACCGGAACAGCCGAAGATTTCTGGCTATTTCAACGTGGACAACGGCACCGGAAAAATCCTGGGGATTTATTTGCAGAAGAACGCCGCTGAGTCGCCAATTTTTGCGCAGTGGATGGAGCCGCTGAAAGATCTTGGCGTCACCACCATCTCCATGCGGAACACAGGCGGCACCGACCACGAATCGTTCGATGCGGTCGGCATCCCAGGCTTCCAGTTCATTCAGGATAACCTCGACTACGGCTCGCGCACGCATCATTCAAACATGGATACGTACGAACGCTTGCAGCCTGGCGACTTGGCACAAGCAGCAACCGTGGAGGCGATCTTCGTATACAACACTGCCATGCGCGACCAAATGCTGCCACGCAAGCCGCTGCCTCATCCGGAACTAGAAGAACAGCGCTCGGCTCCTCTCAAGGTGATGCCGGGCGTAGCAGCGCCGACGGAAGACGCTAAGGATAAGGAACGCAAGTAGCCGCGAGTATGACGGTGCTGTAAACAAGCGCACAGCCGTAACGATTCGCTTATGCCGTCGTTGGAACCTAGTTGTTAGGCTGCTGCGATCATGTGCCGCTTTGCTAGAGCTTCAATTTCAGGCTCAGTTACCGCCGAGAGGTCCGCGTTTTCGGTAGCGATGACCCGTCGAGAAACCTCGGAATGATGGGTCTTCAAATATTCTTTCAAGAAGTCGGCGGCGTTGCTTTTTCCAGCAGCGTGACCGATGAGGATGATTTCATTTGCCGGAGTAATATCTTTCGCGATTTCCTCATAAAACGAATCCTCTTCGGGTACGCGCTCGCCACGGTAGTGAGCTTCCTTTCGATGAATCAGATGGTGATGGAAATGGAAGGGATCGTAAGGTTGCTCCTTGTGTTCGTCTGCCGGACGACTTCCACCTAAATCTTGGTAAACATGGGCGGCGTGGTGGTCGATGACGACAATCATACGGCTGGGCCGGGCCGGGTCTTGTACATGCGCACCTGATTTATGCACAGATGCTTCGGCTTCTTTCAAGAATTTACGTAGCCGAGAAACTTCTTCCACGCCGAGATCATGGGTATGCGGCTTTTTGAAAAAGGCACGTTGGCTGCCGACGAGGAACACAAACTCGTCGTCTCCATGCGGTTCGACCTCTCCCAGATGATCGACCAGTTCAACAGCCTCGCTCCAACTTAGGTTATGGGGGAGCTTGCCGTTGAGAAGATTCTGATATAGCGATTCGAGGTGCTTGCTCATCCGACTAGTATAGATCGTCGCTACCCGAGCAAGTCTAGCGCTCAGTTTCACCTAGATGGATTGCCGGAGACTCGGTTCGGCAACAGACGCCATACCGCTGCCAAAGCTGAAACCACGGACTGTGCGCCAGCAGTTCGTCATGCCTGCGGTTCGCAGCCGAAAGATCGCTTGCACTGAGCGGCCTAATGTCCGGCGCTTCGAACATTTCCTGCAACTGCTCAATGTCGTCAATGATACGTTCAACGTCCATGCGTCACAATCATCTAAGAAGAGGCGCGGAGCAGTCAACTAAAGCGTCAACTAGCCTGAAATCCCTCGCTTTGTCACCAGGTAGACAGCAAAGCTACCCAGCCAGTGACCACCTTCATAGTGTTCGCCCGTCACAGTCGCCAGCCCGGCCTTACTGTGCGCCTCGGCTGTCGCCCTGATCGACGCTAACCGCTCGTCGCTTTTCGGTAAGCCAGCAGCGATTCCCTGGAGCATCCACGCTCGGCTGAGATTGAGGCCATCTAAGTGTGCAAGCTTGGGATCGCTTGGATCGGGCGACACAACCGGCTGCAACCATTTGCCGGTTCCCGACGTGGACATTTGAGGCATGAACGTTCGGAGCCAGCCTGCAAACTCTGGGCTCGGCAGCACGCGGCGCATTAGGTCTGCTTCGGCGAGGCATGGTGACAGGAAATCCTCGCCGGAGGGCTCATATGCCAGCGGGCAGTTCTTGTCGTTGAGGTAGAACTGATTGGCTCTGGACACGATTAATTCTGCGAACTTCTGATCGCCATTGCGGTGTGCATAATCGAGAATCAGACCAAGCGCGAAAGCGGTTTGGTCGTGTTCGCCGATCCGCACGGGGTTGGAGAGTTTGGGCAGCCAGTTCTTTAGCCGCTCTAGTGCGGCCTCCTCAAGCGGATGCAGATTATTCGCCATCTCTCTGGCCTGCGGATCGTCCCACTCGCGTAATTCCGCAACCAATTGAAGAAGCCATGCCAGTCCATAAGGGCGCTCAAAACTGGATCGTCCTTCCCCTCGGAGATATGTCGCCTCCTGCGCGAGATTTTCCGCGGTGAGACTCTGCCGCAGTGCCTCGCGAGCGGGTTGCACAAATGGGGCGTCTGGAAATGTTCTCACCAGACGAACGAGGAGCCAATGCCCGTGTACCGAAGAATGCCAGTCGTAGCAGCCATAAAACGCTGGTGTCAGTTTCCGGGGTGGGGCGACATCCGCATCACTATTCAACGTGTGGCTGATGTGATTTGGGTACTCTCTGTGGACGCACGCAAGAGCAAGGTTGGCGAACCGCTGAGCCGCTTTAATGTCGAACTCACCTGTGTTCTGGGCAGCAGCACTCGTCGTGAAGAACAGGAACATGGCGCAGAAAGTAAATCTCATCGGCTAATACTTTAGCCGAAGATGTAGAGAAGTCGTATAAGAGAGGCTCAGTAAAACGAAATTCCTCCCACGACCGTGACGAATATTCAGGTGTAGAATGTACCCCATTCCTGTTCTGATCATAAGATAACGACCTCGTAAGTTTTTGGGCCTCGGTTGTTCCCATTTAAGGAGGTACGCCTATGCCAGCCAAAGAGAATGTAGAGTTAATGCGTCGTTGGTTCAAGGAAGTATGGAATGAAGGTAGAACCGAGACGATTCAAGAACTCCTTGCTCCTGATGCCATTGGGATCGGTGAACTTGAGGATGGCCGCGAACTTCATGGGCCAGAAGAGTTTGTGCCCTTTGTGAAACGTATTCGCGGTGCTTTTCCCGATATCAACATCAAGGTGGAAGATGCGTTCGGAACGAAAGATAGGGTCGTGGTGCGATGGTCGGCTTCGATGACACATAACGGAGGTGATCTCGGAATAGCCGCCACCGGCAAGTCTGTGCGAATTAGCGGGATGAGTATCGCTCGCATCGTCGATAAAAAGATCGTCGAGGGTTGGGACAATTGGGATCAGTTAGGAATGCTGAAGCAGATTGGAGTCTACGTGAGTCCCCAAAGTACTCTTTTGAAGAGCGCTTGAAGTTTTCTATTGGGCGGATAACTGAGCCCGCGATAGCACAATGCTCCAATCGGGAGATTGTTGCCGACGAATATTTCGTTGTGGTCAATGGAAGTTTCGGGCATGAGTCGGAATGTCGAGAACCGCTAATGGCATGATCTTTTCCGCTCTGACGTGAACCACGTTGTCCTTATTCTGCAAAACCCCCTCAATGAAAACAAAGCGTTCATGCAAGACAGTCATTGTATTTTCTGCGTAAAAAGCCGGAGTGATGATGGCATTGGCGATTCCTGTCTCATCTTCGAGGCTGAGAAAGATGAAGCCGTGAGCCGTCCCCGGTCTTTGCCGAGTAATGACCTGTCCTGCTATGCGAACGTTCTCTCCGTCCCTCATGTGTGCTAGTTCCACGGCCGTCCTGACGCCGGTCTGCTGCAATTCCTTACGTCGATAAAAAAGAGGGTGATGATCCACGCTCAAACCTGTACCTCTGTAGTCCGCAACGAGCCGCTCGGTCATACTCATCTGTTGTAAGGGAGACGGGATGTCAGATTCAAAAATGCCTGAGAACAACGGTCCGACAGGTTGAGCAGCCTTTTGCGATTGCCAGAGGGCATCGCGGCGATGAATGCCGTTTTTCTTTTCGATGTTGTTCAATGCGCCGATTTGTGCCAAGGTTTTGAACTCTGCTTTCGAGAGTTGAGGGACGCGTGACCCGAGATCGGAAATAGATTGAAATGGTCGTCTCTCCCGCTCTGCGATGACGGCATCGGCTGCCACTCTCTTCAAACCTTTGACATATCGGAATCCGAGTCTGAGCGATTGACTCTTGTCATGCTCGATAGTGCAATCCCAGCTGGAGCAGGTTACATCTACGGGCTTCACTCTCAAGCCGTGTCGCTGGGCATCCTTGACAATGGTTGAAGGATGATAAAAACCCATCGGGTAGTTGTTGAGCAGAGCAGCGGTGAATGCCGCCAAATAACGCACCTTCAAAAATGCACTGGCATAGGCAATCAGAGCGAAACTGGCAGCATGAGATTCAGGAAAGCCATAGAGTGCAAACGAAGCGATGAACTGCACAATTTCGTCCTGCGTTTTCTTCGGGAAATGGTTTTCTTTCATACCCGCTCGCAGCTTGGTTTCAATCTCCTTCATGCGCTCCCGTGATCGTTTGCTGCCCAGGGCACGTCGCAGTTCTTCAGCTTCCCCGCCGCTGAAATTCGCACACACCATCGCCATCTTCAATAGTTGCTCTTGGAATAGCGGCACGCCGAGAGTTCTCTTCAACACGGGTTCTAATGAAGGATGCGGATAACTGACCGCTTCCTTATTCAACCGCCGATTTAAATATGGATTGGTCATCTTCCCGGTAATGGGGCCAGGGCGAATCAGAGCAACTTGCGTCACAAGATCGTAAAAGCGTGTCGGATTGTTACGCGGCAGAGAGGCCATCTGAGCTCGGCTCTCAATCTGGAACATGCCTACCGTGTCTGCTCTCTGAATTGTCTTGTAGACATCGGGTGTGTCTTGCGGAAGGTGCGCGAGGTCAACTTCCTCTTTGTAATGTTCTCGGATCAACTCTATCGAATCTTTGAGAACGGCCATCATGCCTAGTCCAAGCAAATCGACTTTGATGAGACCGAGTGCAGCGCAGTCGTCTTTGTCCCACTGGACAACGACTCTACCGGGCATGGTCGCAGGCTCAAGAGGCACGACGGAATCCAACTGTCCCTGGCAGATGACCATACCGCCCGAGTGCTGGCTGAGATGGCGGGGCAGGTCTTGCACTCGCTGGCAAAGATCAACATAGAGGGCAATCTGTGGATGACGAATATCGAGGCCGACTTTTGTGGATTGCTTCTCAAGAGTTTCTTCCGGGTCTTTCCATTCCCAAGCACCGACAATCTTTGACAGCCGGGATAAAGAATCTTCATCGAAGCCGAGCACCTTGCCCATCTCTCTTGCGGCGGAACGCCCGCGATAGGTACAGACATTGGCTGTCATGGCCGCACCACGTTTGCCGTATAGATCGTAGACGTATTGAATGACCTGTTCCCGCTGATTACCACTGGGTAAATCCAAATCAATATCCGGCCACTCCCCCCGCGCATCTGACAGAAATCGCTCGAACAGCAACTCCATACTGATTGGGTCCACGGCTGTGATTCCGAGTGAATAACAAACTGCGCTGTTCGCAGCTGAACCACGTCCCTGTACGAGAATTCCGTTGCGGCCGCAGAAGCGGATGATGTCCCAGACGATCAGGAAATATCCTGCCAAGTCGAGCTTTGCGATCAAAGCGAGTTCGCGCCCCAGTTGTTCGCGCACAAGCTCGGTCACAGGTTGATAGCGACATTTCGCTCCTTCCCACACTTGCTTGTACAAGAATGAGTTCATCGTTTCGCCGTCAGGAACGGGATAACGGGGAAATTCGTATCCCAGTTTTTCTAGTGAGAACTTCAATCGAGAAGAGAGTTCAACAGTGTTATTAACGGCTTCAGGGAGATCGGCGAAGATATGCGTCATCTTCACAGCGTCCTTTATGTAACGATGGGAGTTTTGGGATAGAAGACGGCCAGCCGTGTCCAGCCGACGTTTATATTTGATACATGTAAACGCGTCAGCAATCTCGCGCTCTTTCGGAACGCCGTAGCAAACGCCATTGGTAGCCAACAACGGCAGATGCAGTTCTCTTGCGAGCGTGACTGCCGCTTGATTTCGAAACTCTTGGAAGCGGTTGAAATGGCGCTGCAATTCTACGTAGAGATTCTCTCGACCAAAAATAGAAGTCAGTTGTTGCAGCAATCGACGTGCTGCAATTACACCGCCCTCTTGTAGTGCATGAGCTAACGGACCGTTTTCATCGCCAGAGAGACAGACTAGACCTTCGGAGTGACTCTGCAATTCTTTCAGGGTGACTGTCGCAATTGCCTTCTTGTCAGTGCGGAGCTTGGCTGTGGTCAGTAAACGACAGAGGTTTTGGTATCCTGTGCGGGACTCGACCAGGACCGGGCAGTTTCCGTGTCCTGTGACGCTGACTTCTGCTCCAATGTGCGCTTTGATCTTGTATCTTTTTGCTGCGATGTGAAATCGTGGAGAACCGTACACTCCGTTTCGATCTAAGAGTGCCATTGCAGGCATCTGGTATTTCGCGCACACAGAGGCAAGCCATTCCGGTAGAGATGCGCCTTCCAAGAATGTGAACGCAGAACGGGCATGAAGTTCGACATATTGCATAGGCCACTAGTCGAACATGCCTTCCACAAACCATTGCTTGCGAATCTTGTCGAGATAGAGTCGGTAGTAGCCGACGCCTTCCCACGTCTTTAAGGCGACATCCCATTCGTCGCGTGACCACGCTGAGTCATTCCACCAATGACCGGAGTTGCACCACGGGCCGGAAGCTGCCAGGACACGAAGGCGTTTCTGTCTTATTGAAACGCAGTGCGGTTTATCCTGTGCTGTTTCGACCGAGGCTTCCAGCGCCGGACGAAAAACTCGCAGAGCCAAAATAGATGTCGTGACCCGAAGTGCATTTCCTATCTTTGTCTGGCTCGAAAAAGGGGTGACCGCAAAACTGTCGGGTCGATGAGAATCAAGGATTGCCGGGGAGCCAACGCACGATGTGCCGTTTTCATCTGTATTGCCTACCAGACCCCGAATCCGCGCCAAGGTGATTTCGAGCTGTTCGGTTTCAGGTGATACCGGTGCAAAAAGTCCGTGCTGGACACTGCGAGGTTGAACGGGTGTCACCCTGACGGTGATCTTTTTGATGGGCGCTGAAAAGGTGTTCTTCTCTAGATCAAGACACGCCAGGCGGAAGAGAACACGTCCATCTTGAATGGGGAGAGGCAATTTCCAGACGCGTTCATAATGTTCAGTCAATTCCCCAGTCTTGGCCTGCCTCGCTTCGAGGTCGAGTGCAATTTCAAATTGATTTGTGGCAAGCGCCCGCGAAACCAGACGGATGCAGGCTTGTTGGAGAAGCCGATTCAGAATAAAAGTCAACGATTCCAGAGTTTCAACAGGATCTTCAAATTCAAAAGCTTCAATTAAGTCTCCCGTTGGCTCCATAGGCACCAACAGTCTGTGCGTTTGCCCACGGGCGAGCCTTTGCAGCTGGAGACCTTCTTGTCCCAGCCGTTCAGTCAATGCGATTGGCGGCAGTGCAGCCAGGGCTCGCAGCGTATGGATTCCCCAGGCCTTCAGAATGTCTAGAATATCTGGAGAAACCGGAAGTATATCGACAGCGAGAGGTGCAAGCCATCTAGCTTCGACACCCTCGGGAATGATCGTGACACCGGAATAACCATGGGCCGCAAACATCGCTGTCTCAGGATTAGCTGCAATCCCGAGACGCAGTTCAAAGCCGAACCCCGCTGCATGACGAATAATCTTGCTTGCAGTGTTCTCCAGAGAACCAAATAGTTTCTCCGTTCCAGTGAGATCAACAATGACAGTGCCCAAACCTGTCGATTCAACACACGGGGAAAAAGCCCAGCCACAGTCCAGCAGTACCCCTTGCGCCGTATCTTCATTCGCAACCGAACGCTTTCGCAGGGATACTCCACCGGTCTCTGCCTGCAACTTCGTCATGCCAATTTGAATGCCAATAGTTCGTGCCGCATCGTTGACAGCAACAACTTTCAGCAGATTCGCGGGTCCGTCAAGAACGACTATCGGGGATTGCTTCAACTTTCGCCGTGTGTGTGGCTCCATCCTGCAAGCGGCTTGTACGGAGAAATCGGGAGCGAATAGGCAGGCAAACATAGTCAGGCCCAGAGAGTTTTCAATGAGAAGTCTGTTGCAGATTGAGCCGGTTTTCTTTCCCGTGTCCTCACGATTTCGGCCTTGAGATTAAACTTCGTAATCAATTTCCCTGAGAAGGTCGCCGGATCAGTTGTCATTTTCAATACAAGTCCAGCACAACTTGCCGCATGATGTTGTTGCTCGACAAAGACTAATGCAGTCGCTTGCTTCTCGACGACACGGCTGAACCGGAACCAAGAGCTGAGCGGGACATGGCGAACAAACCGCTCTGCGATGCTGCCCAGGTCCACAACAATCAAACCAAAACCACCACTCTGAAGAAGCATGTCGGTCACCTTGAATGCCTGTTCGAGTGGCTTCAACCTGGACTGACTTTTCCCGCACCGCACCCAGAGCAAACGCGACAGGTTCAATCCTGTCGTTTCTGTCTGGGTCGGGTCGAACACATCGCTTGCATCTACCAGAGCACAGAAGTGATTTTGAGAAGCATTTGCTAACAAAGAAACGAGTACGGATGTCTTGCCGGATGAGGCCCAACTACTCCCGCAAATCTCTGTCAGAGCACCGACTGGAACCCCCCCGTGTAGATCGTCAATCTGGGAGATTCCTGTCCGAATACTCTTGTGCTCAGGTCGTCTGTAGACGGCGAAAGCCGAATGGAGTCGAGCTTCAATCTGAGAACGCAGCAGGCTGGCGGCTGGCATTGTTTGTTCGCTTTTCTTTCGCCATTTTGCTGGACAGGCTGAGGATTGTCAAGGGCCGATAGAAGGACCGATACAAGGACCGATGAGTAAAGCTCGATGGTTGAGACTGGTCACCGAGCAACTACGGAACAGGCACAACGTCAACTTTTAGTCTCGAGATCCGTGACGCTCTGGCAGGATCCACTGACTCCTAAGGGTCAGACGGTCCACGAATTTTATAGTGACGCACGTCCGTCTTATCATAGTCTTTGGCGTGTGCAAATATCGTGATGTAATTGCTCCATCGCGCGAGGCCGTTTTTTTCTGGGTTGAGCGGAAAAGCTCAGCCTCGAGCGGTGGCCGCTTTGCGGGCAATGAGGTTGTAGCCTCTGGTTTTGGCGTCCGTCTCGATCGCAGCCAGGTGGGCGCGTCCAACCGTCGTTTGTCCCGACTTCATTTCGATTTCAGCGAGCGCGAGACGCGCATCAAGTTCGACGCCCAGATAGCCCAACTCTCGCGACTTCGTGATGATGGTGGCCAACTCCTTGCGTGTTGCGGCAGCGGCCGCGGAGTGGGCATGATTGTTTCCAGCGGTCTCAATACGCGCTGCAGTGATGGCAGTCTGCCAACGCGTATTCGGATTCTGGCTCTTGGCCGCCAGGGATCGCGCATGTTGCATCGCGTCTTCCGACTCGGCTGCTTTACCCTGAGCGAGCAGCGCACGGGCAAGTACGCACCAAGCCTGGATTTCGTCATCGCGGGCTTTCTGCGTCTGAAAAACCTTGATGACCTGCCGCATCGCCACTGCTTGTTCGGCGGCAGAACGTGCCTCTTCCAGCGACAGATCAGCGAGGCCGAGCTGGACCTCAGCCATGCCCAGCTTGTCGCCGGACGTTGTCCGTATCGTCAATGCCTGCTCGTACGTCTTGCGAGCGCCAGAAAAATCGCCTTGCGCGAGTAGCACCCCTCCCAAACTGAGCATCGCAGAAGCAGAAGAACCCTGGTCGCCGGTTTTCTCCCAGATCGCGATAGCTTGTTCGAATTCCTGCTTTGCCTCTGCCAAGCTGCCCTGCAATTGGTGGACGACTGCCAGGTTGCTAGTCGCGAAGGCGGCAAGTCCTGTATTCGCCACTTCACGGGCTAGCTGCAGACTCTCTTCATCCAGCCGGATGGCACCTCGCAGATCTCCCCGCTCGATTCGTTCATTGGCGATATTCCCGACTGTTGAAGCCTGATCCCGCTTGTCGTCGAGGAGCCGATAGATGGGGAGGGCCTGGCGCTGCATTTTCTCAGCGGTGTCAGGATCGCCCAGCGATTCATACAAGTTGCCGAGGTTATTGAGTACGTCAGCGACGCCACGTTTGGATCCATTCTGGGTAAAGATGGCTTGGGCTTCGTGATATAGACGGATGGATTCAGGTGCGTCCGTGCGAGCGATCGCATCTGCCCATGCCCGCAAAGAATTCGCTTCGTCCTGACGGTCGCCAGCCGCAGCGAAAATGTCTCTCGCCTCGCGGCAGGCCGGAACTGCATTCTGCGACTGCCCGGAATTAAAGTAGAGCCAACACTGGCTTTCCAGCGCTAATGCCAGCATCAACCGCGATCTCTGCGCCCTCGCCTTCTCCACGGCTCGATCCAGAGGCTGTTCTTGCTGTTTAAAATCGTCCATTGCATCCCACGCCCATGCCTCCTGCAACTCAATACGAGGATCGCCAGAAGCGGGAGACGCAAGCTTGCGCAGCAGTTCGATTGTGGCCAGAGCATCATGCCCTTTGCCTCCGCGCGTCTGCGCCCATGCCAGCCGGAGACCATAGTCAATATTGTCGGGAAACAATGTGAAGAGACTCCGATAGACCTGGATCGCTTTCTCATTTTCATAACTGATTAAACGATAGCGGCCTTCCACCACCATCTTCTCCTCGCGAGAGAGATTGGCTGACAATTCATATGCCTGCCGCGCTTCCTGTTGCGCTTTCTTGGGGTAACCCAATCGCGACCAGGCTTCGGCCAGAGCGGAGTGCGCTAAGGAAAATTTTGGATCGGCGGCAGTAGCCTGCTGCAGAAGGTCGCGAGCTTGGGGGGCATCCCATACGCGTAGCCGGGCGAGACCCTCCGAGTAGAAGCGGGCGGCATCGCGGTCGGAAGGCAAAGAGGCGCGAATACTTACTGCCTCGACGGGAGAAACCGCTTCCACGCCGAGTTTTTCGCGCAGCCGGGAACCCGCCTGCGACACCATGTCAAACAGGTCGGCCTCGCCGCCAACCACCGCGACGTCAGCGACCGTCTCCTCGGCGACAGTATCTTGCAGACGCAGGTCAAGCCGGATCCGAGTTGCAGGTTTTTCACCGAGGACGGTGTAGGAGCCAAGGACAATCAGATCGCTATCGAGGTCTTTGTGTAGGCGTGCCAGCGTGTCTCTGGAGAGGCTGTCGGTGTCGCCCATAGGGAGATCAAGCTTGATGCGCGCCACGTCTTCGCCGGAAACTAGGCGAAGTTTTTCCCCTGCCTCCAGTTCGGTGCTTAACATTTCCGTTAAGGCTGTGGACACCCAGCCTTCTTCTGGATGGCCTGACAGATTGCGAAAACCGAGAACCGCGACGGAGCGGCGCGCTGCAGGGGCCGATTCTGTCGAACTCCGCGCCGCGGAGTGCGTCAGGGCCGGCGCTCGGCGGAGTTCGCGCCATCCGTAAACGCCCGCAACCAAAATCGCAGCCACAGCCAAAAACACTATTAGTCTGACTGCTCGATTCCGGGAAGCTGGCAAGCTGAGCTGTTCTTTTTCTTCCGTGATGACGCTGGTTCGAATTGTTTCCCGCTGGAGCAGGACCCCCTTGGAAGTATTGCTGATGGCATCGGGGGCGATGACGCTCAATGCCTCCTGCGAAACAACCGTTACTGGCGAAATGAACTGATACCCACGACCTGGCAGGGTGACGATGTAACTGTTATCGCCGGGTTTTTCCTCAAGCGCACGCCGCAGGACGGAGACACTTTGCGCGAGACTGTTTTCGTCGACGAATGTATCGGACCAGACATTCTTTAGCAATTCGTCGCGGGTCAGAGCCTTTCCCGGGTTCTGCACCAGATATACAAGCACGTCAAAAGCGCGACGATTGAGGGTGACGATCTGATCCTGGCGACGCAGGGTGCGCGTCAGGACGTCGACCTGAAATTCCCCGAATTGAAATATTCCTTCTGTTTTCATTGACTTCGCCCCGATTCAGAACTTGTCAAGACTTGTCATGAGGCGTCACTGGCCTTCTTTGTGGGACTGCGGCAAGATTCGCAGCCTGAACAAGCGAGGTCGCGTGCACCGAATTTACCAGTGGCTATACGGACGGGCAAGCTTCTTCCGTTCTGACACTTCCGGTCGCACGAACCGCATGGTTCGGACTGAAGTGACGGTCGAACGGCAGGGGATGACCCTTCTCATGGGGGGTGCGACGGGACTGGATCACTGCCCGCTCTGCGGACAGATTGTGCCGGGGAAGGCAAAGTCCGAGAAGGCTTCGCCTTCGCCGGGCAAGATTTTGGAAGGCGATCTACCGGCGGATGGCACTTCCAAATGAGTGTTGAAGATCGAGATGCAGGCAAGACGGCTTGAGCTGGAAGACAAAGCGATTCGGCAAGAACGGCAGGACGAGAGTCGGAGACAGAAGTTCTGAACAGACCAGAAAACAAATGGGGAAAAATGATTGCCATGAAAAATCTCACTTTGCAGTTCCGCATGATGTGGCTGCTCACCTTGACGCTGCTGGCTGCTACGGCCGGCTACAGCCAGATCACGCCACTTGGGGACTCCTATACCAACACCGCCGCTTCGACCACCAACTACGGCGCCACCACGCAGATCACCGTCGATGCCGCCGCCGACGTCAGCTACATTCAGTTCAACCTGGCGTCGATTCCTGCGGGTTCGGTGGTCAGCCAAGCCACGTTGAAGCTGTACGTGAATTCTGTGACCACGGCCGGAAGCTTTAACGTGGACTATGTCAACGGTGCGTGGACGGAAAGTACGATCGACGCGAGCAACGCTCCTCCGTTGGGCACGGCCATCGCTTCGAGCATCGCGGTTACCGCGGCAGAAAAGAATCAATACATTCTGGTCAACGTCACCTCCGCGCTGCAGGCGTGGCTTAACGAAACGGAGACCAACAACGGCATAGCGCTGGTTGCCAACAGCACCTTCCATGCGACCTTCGACAGCAAGGAGAGCACGACCACCAGCCACGCTCCAGAGCTCGACATTGTGTTCGCTGGCGGAGGCACGCTGACCGGCATCACGACAGCCAGCGGCAGCGGACTGACGGGCGGCGGCACGAATGGCACGCTCGCTCTTTCTCTGACGAATACCTGCACCAGCGGTCAGGTGCTCGAGTGGAACGGCACCGCATGGGCTTGCACGACTGCAAAAGGGACTGGAACCATCACCGGCGTAACGGCGGGAACCGACCTGACCGGCGGGGGGACCAGCGGCAACGTCACCCTGAATTTAAATACGAGCGCGCTCAATTCGAGTTACGCGCAGCTTGGCGCTGCCAACACATTCACGGGAAACCAGACTGTAAATGGAACCATCACGGCGACATCCGCGGGCAAAACAATTCTCGCAACCTCCACCAGCTCCACAGATACTGCTTCCATCGGTATTGGGGTAGTAGCTGGGGTATATGGTTCGGCATCGGCTGCTACGGGCTTCGGCGTATACGGAAGCGGCTCTTTCGGGGTTTATGGCAGCGACAATACAAGCGCCGGCAACGGCAATGGCGTTTATGGCGTGAGCCCAGGAGTCGGCTACGGCGTCGTCGGCTCCAGCACAGGCGGCACCGGTGTTTATGGTTCTGGCGCCGAGTACGGCGTAAGCGGCCAAGACACTTCCGGAACAGGCTCCGGCGTTTCTGGCGCGAGCACGGGCGGCTATGGTGTTTACGGCTCGAGCACTGATGGCTATGGCGTCTATGGTTCGAGCGCAGAGTACGTCGGCGTGTATGGGCAAGGCAGCTTTGCTAGCGGCTTGGGTGTCTTTGCCAACGGTACAAGCGGAGCTTATGGCACTTTCACGCAAAGTGACACCGGCACCGCGATTCTCGCCCAGAGCAGTTCGGGTACCGGCGCTCTTGTATATGCGAACGCGGCAAATGCTCTGTATGCACAAAACAACGATAGCACCGGCGACTATCCGACGATGGTCGCCGCAAATGACACGTCGCAAACCCACAACCCGGTTTTTCAGACGAGTTCTCCCAATACCTATAGTGGCACGCGCCATTGCACCATCGATACTTCGGCCAATCTGACGTGTACGGGAGTTATTTCTGGGGTGGTGCAGCAGGTTGATGGCAAGCAGACCGCCATTTACGCCATGCAATCCGCCGAGAACTGGCTCGAGGATGCCGGCTCCGGACAACTCTCGAATGGTTCCGTCCGCATTCAGCTCGATGCCGCATTCGCGCAAACCGTGAATGCCGGAGTTGAGTATCACGTATTCCTCACACCGAACGGCGACTCCAAAGGGTTGTACGTCAGCCACAAGACGGCAACTTCGTTCGAGGTGCATGAACAAGGCGGCGGAGTTTCGAGCATTGCCTTCGACTACCGCATCATGGTGAAGCGGGTGGGTTATGAGAACGTCCGCCTCGAAGACCTGACGGAGCGGTTGAGACAACACCCGCTGCCCGCGCAACAGGCAAGGCCGGTGGTGCCGCGTCCAATGCCCGCGTTGCGTTCGCTGGCGAAACCAATACCCTTGCCGATGATGGCAACGCCGCGCCCGATGCATCCGATGGTCGCGCCGGCGCCCACACTCCCGTCCGCACAAACCAGCAAACCGGAAATCAACCAGAAGTAGACATCTCTCAACCTGAGCGGGCGAACTTGCAGTTCGCATCGCAAAAATAGAAGTGCCCTTGGAGCATTAGCAGCAGCGTAAAGGCAAGCCAAAATTTCTTAGGGGGGATTTTATGAACAGGCAAACTTTGAAACAGATCGCAGTATCGACGGCTCTGCTGTGCGTGCTCCTCAGCGCATCTGTGAGTGGGGCGCAGGTTGCAGCTTTGCCGAGGCTGCCTGGCCAACGCGCAGGTTCGCGGACTGCGCAAGCAGCAAACGCCGCGACGAAAATGCCGGCCTCGGCGTCCTACAGCTACACGTTGCTCAGCATTCCCGGCACCGTTGGCACGTTTTTCTCGGGAATCAACCTGGGGGTGACGAATCCAAAACTGGAAATCGCCGGCGGGGGATCTGAGGTCGGCGGCGCCGTGGTTCAGGTGTCTGCGAAGAAAACCGTGACTGAGATCTATAAGCCTGTGAACTATCCGCATATTCCAGAGCTGCACTAGAACAGCGGTCGCGGGCATCGCACCAGAGACTTGAAAACGACTTGAAATAGAAGACTTCGAAATGAGGAGCAGGATAATGACCAACTTCGCGCATCATTCATTCGCAACCAGATCATGCGAGATCAGAGTTCTCCGGACAAACGCAACGCTGATGGTGATTGTCGTCGCGCTGCTGGCCGTAGTAGCCACGCCGCTGATTTCTGCCCAGACCTTTATCTTCAACCGCGCCGATTTCGCTACAGGGACAGGCCCGTCAGTGCTGGCCGTGGGCGATTTCAACGGCGATGGCCTCATGGACGTGGTCACCGGCAATGACGACACGGCGAATACCGTCTCCGTATTGCTGGGCAATGGAAATGGAACATTTGCCACTCACGTCGATTATCCGGTGGGCGGAGCGGTGGCCGGTATCGCCGTGGGCGATTTTAATAACGACGGCAAACTCGACATTGTCGTCGTCTACGGCTTTGACCCTGCCAAAGTCGCGGTGCTTTTGGGAAACGGCGATGGAACCTTCAAGCCATTCACGCCCACTACTGCCGGCTTCCAGGGCGGCAGCATTGCGGTCGGCGATTTCAATGGCGATGGCAAACTCGACGTTGCCGTCTCCGATAACGAATCTACGATACCGGGCGTTGATATCATGCTCGGCAACGGCAACGGAACGTTCGAACCGCCGGTCGGCTACGCCACGGCGCCCGACCCGCGGATGGTGATCGCGGGCGACTTCAATAGCGACGGAAAGGTCGACCTGGCGACTACTAACGCGGAGAGCGAGACTATCTCGGTGCTGCTCGGCAATGGCGACGGAACATTTCAGACCCACAAGGACAACTCCACAGCGATTGCCGCTAGCTGCATCAGTCTCGCGGCGGGCGCCCTCAGCGATAATCGCAGGCTCGACATTGTCGCGGGTTGCCAGGCTGAAGGCGAAGTCGTGGTACTGATCTCGAATGGCAACGGAACTTTTAAGGCCGCGAAGGCTTATCCTGTTCCTGCGGGTGTGGATGACGTTGCGTTGGGGGACTTCAACGGCGACGGCAAACTTGATGTTGCCGTCACTAACGCGGGAACCATGGTTTCCATTTTGCCGGGCACTGGGTCGGGAACGCTGAAAGCAGCAGTCCCGTTCGGCACCAACTATGGTCCGAGTGGCATAGCCGCTGCCGATTTCAACGGCGACGGGAAAGTTGACTTAGTTACTGCGGACGATGGCGCTCCATTCGGAGCAACGATCGCCACTATCTCGGTACTGTTGAGTAATGGCAAAGACATGTTTGCCGCCCGCACCGATTACAGCGTAGGCAATGAAAACGTTACCGGAGCTTACAGCGGAATTGCAGCCGCGGACCTCACCGGAAACGGCAAGCCAGACCTGATTGTTCCGATTACATTTGCATACCCGTACGAGATTTCTATTTTGATGAACAAAGGCAACGGAACCTTCAAGCCGTTTGTATCCTATCCGCTGCCGACTGGTGCTGTCGCCGTAGTCGCCGGCGATTTCAACAACGATCACAAACCTGACATCGCGGTAGCGAATGGCAACGGCACTGGCGTCATTACTGTGCTGCTCAATTCCGGCACGGGGACGTTCCCCACTTACACGCAATACTCCATTAATGGCATCAGTGATGGCCTCGCGGTGGGCGATTTCAACAAAGATGGCAATCTTGATATCGTGGCCACCAATGGATCGCAAAACACTGTATCTGTCCTTCTTGGCAATGGGACGGGCACTTTTCCCACCTTCGCCACCTACACGACAGGAAGTTCACCGTACGGCGTAACCGTCGGCGATTTCAATGGGGACGGCTGGCCGGATATCGCGGTTGCCAACCGGAGCAGCGGCACGGTCTCGATTCTTATCAACAAAGCCGACGGCTCGGGCACGTTCCTTCCGAAAGTGGATTACGCTGCGGCAGGAGGCGGTGCGCCCCTGACGCTCGCGGCCGGCAGCTTCCGAGGAAACGGCAAAATCGACCTGGCAGTGGCAACGGATAGCGCGTTCGGCGGAATCGAGGTCTTGTTAGGAAACGGCGACGGAACGTTTCAAAAAGCTGTGCCCTACGACACGCTGAACAATGCCAACGGAGTAGTCGTCGGCGACTTCAACAATGACGGCAATCTGGATCTGGCGGTCTCAATCGCGAGCGCAGACAGCGCCTTCGGGTTCGTCACCATCTTGCCAGGACTTGGCAACGGGACGTTCGGCCCCGGGATAACGCTGACCTCAGCTCCGTTGCCGTACGGGATCGTGGCCGCGGATTTCAACGGCGACGGCGGCTTGGATCTGGCCATGGGTAACGGAACGACGGGTGGCGATACAGGTTCCGCGACCGTACTGCTGAACGAGCCACTGATCGGATTGACGCCCGACAGCCTTACCTTCGCGGCACGAAAGGTGGGAACCACCAGTGCCGCGCAGGTGGTAACGGTAAGTAATCCTGGAGCAACGCCGCTAAAAGTCACCAGCATTACCATCACTGGAGACTTTGCAGAAACGAATGATTGCCCCGCCAAACTCGCGGTTGGCAAGAGCTGCACCATCAACGTGACCTTCTCGCCCACAGCGACGGGTACTCGAACCGGCACATTATCGATCAAAGACTCGGCCCTCAGCAGCGTTCAGGGAATCGCGCTGACGGGAAGCGGGACGTAGCCGGCCTCAACGGGAGCGGCCGCGGGGCAGTTCGGGAGGCCATTGCATCAGCCCGTACTCCAAGGATGCCGCAGCCGCTCAACACAAGGGAGCAACAGACCAAAGACTGTGTCCCCCTCAAGACTACGTTTCGAAAGTTGGCGCATACCAAAGGTGTTGGCGCGAGCTCCGGACTCAACCCGTCAAACGTGTCTTAGTCCGAACGCCTAAAATGCACAGGATGGTAATGCGGGCCGGAGCTCCGTCCGGCTATTGCAAAACTACCCCCGCGAATAAATCTGCCATAATTTAGTTTGTGTTCCGCGCCGAGTTTTTTATGTCTTCAACTTGGTGAAACTCCGGCTTGCTTCCGTAGTCGTGCGCGGGGCTGCATAAGCGCGACAGCGTGGGCTCATGTCGACAGACTCAGCTCTTGTTGAAGGTTGGTCTTTTGAATTTTTTTCGTGAGGTATAGGCATTGATTTCAATACACGGTGACTCTCGCCGGTTGTGGATGGTGGTCGGCGTGGTTGGGTTTCTTCTGTTCTTCGCCATTCACCTGGCACTGATCGCGCGCGCTAACACCATTACCTGGGATGAGCCCGACCATATCTATTCCGGATACATGTCGTGGCGCGGCGACTTTGGCTTGAATCCCGAGCATCCGCCACTCGTCAAGTTTGTTGCCACTCTGCCTTTGCTTCCTATGCAACTGAACGTTCCAGAGATTCAGGATCGTCCTTTCCGGTTACAGGCAGTCCTCGGTGGAAGAGATTTCATCTTTCACAACGACGCCGACAAAATCGTGTTTCGCGCGCAGATGGCGGCCTCCATCTTCACGCTTCTATTGCTGGTGATCGCGTTTCTCGCGACGCGAGAAATGTTCAACACCACCGCAGGCTTCCTTGTGCTTGGACTTCTGGTGTTCGATCCAACCCTGCTCGCTCACGGAGCGCTGGTAACCACGGATGCGGCGCAATCCTGCTTTTTACTGGCATCGATCTATGCGTTCTACCGCTATGTGCGATTGCCATCTACGGGCCGGCTGATGATTACTGGGGTTGCCGTAGGACTGGCATTGGCGTCCAAGCACAGCACGGTCCTTGTCTTCCCTATGCTCTTGATTCTCGCGAGCATCGAGATATTCCGGCGAGAGTCGGCGGACAGCGGATCACCACTTTCTTCGCATGAACACACGGTGGGTGAAGCCGCTATGGGTAAACGCGCCGCTCGCTATGCTACGGCCCTGGTGATCATCGGCCTCATATCAATTGCAATATTGTGGGCGGCCTATGGCTTCCGCTATGCGGCGCGCGGGAACGGGTTGCAGTTGAATCCTCCGATGGAGGCGCAACTTGCCGGAGTTCCAAGCCCTACGCAAGCCAAAGTTCTTCACGAATTCGCCCGTTTCCACTTGCTCCCCGAGTCTTATATTTACGGCTTTGCGCACGTGTTAATCAGCGCCGACGACTTCAACAGCTACCTCTTCGGCAAATCCTACCCGCATGCCGTCTGGTTTTACTTTCCAGTAGCCATGCTGGTGAAATCGAGTCTCACATTCCTGATCCTGCTGGCGATTAGCATCTGGGTGATCGCGAGCGGACGGCTGCAAAAGAAGCGCGAGGTCCTGTTTCTGCTGATCCCTCCGCTCATTTATCTGGCTGTGTCGATGAAGGGCGGAATGAACATCGGCATTCGCCACATCCTACCCGTCTACATTTTTCTTGCGATCCTGATCGCGGGCGCGGTCTCTGTGCTGATTAGGAACAACCGCCGCTGGCGGTATGCGGTTGTACTGCTGCTGGTCTTTCAGGCAATCTCGGTAACGCGCGCATTCCCCAACTGCATCGGCTATGCCAACGAAGCCTTCGGTGGCCCAAAGAACGTCTGGAGGTATGTGAGCGATTCGAGTGCGGACTGGGCGCAACAATTGCATGCCGTGAAGCGATACACCGACGAGCGACACATAAAAAACTGCTGGTTCGTTTACTTCGGAACCGGCGTGATCGACTACGACTATTACAAGATCCCATGCAAGCTGCTTCCGACCATAGAATCAATTTGGCTGGGCACGCTTTCCGACGCTACTCCGGCAATCGATGGTCCCGTGTTCATCAGCGCGGTTAATCTCACGGGATTCGAATTCGGCCCGCCTCCACTCAATCCATATGAGCAGTTCAAAACCTTGAAGCCTGCCGATGCAATCGATTCCAGTGTCTTTGTGTACGAAGGACGCTTCAAGCTCCCACTTGCGGCCGCGTTGGCTCACGCACAAAAGGCAGGTGTGTTTCTCGCCGGCAAGAGATTGCCCGAAGCACTCCAGGAAGCACAACAAGCTGTAGCTCTCGCCCCCGACTCGGCCGAAGTGAACGCACAGATGGGCAGCGTGCTGGATGCGCTCGGCAGACGAGGAGAGGCTCGCCCTTACTACGCAGCCGCGCTGCAACTGGCTCTTACCAAGCAACCGGCGTTTCAGCGTTCGCTGGTCGCGCCGCTCAAACAGCGCCTTGTGGAAGAAGACGACAGTAGTGCACATCGAAAGTGGGACTAGCCGTCCACGGCATGCGAAACGGTATGTGTGGTTCGAATGTCATTTGTTTTGGCGGAAGCGTGTGTGAGTCGAAACATCACAGCAACGTAGTTACAACAGCTTAGTGAGTCCTGGATGACACCATTTGGCCGCTAAGCCACGGTTAGTAGCCCGTGCGCCAGCATCGCCGGACGCAGGCTCTTACGCCAGTAGGTGAGCAATTCAAGCAACGATCCATGCAGCATCATGATGAGCATGAGTTTCCAACCATAGTAGGCGTGACCCAGGCCGAAAAGTATGCCCTGACTGATCAGGCCTGCCGCGCTGCTGCCAGTCCAGGCGCTAAATTGCAGCATCAAGTATCCGCGGAAGATGAGTTCTTCACAAAATCCACCGGTCGCCGCGATGATCAGGTACACCGCAAGTTCCAAAGCCGTCTTGGGCATGATGCGTTCAAGGCCGGTGTCGGAGTTGGCATGAAGCAGAAAGCTCAAACCTTGTTCAACTGCAATGATGCGACAACAAATCCAACAGCAAGTCCCAGATCTCTTAAGAAACTGGCGAGTGTTTCCCAGCTTCCGGAAACCAACCTGCCGATTGTAAGCCCGCGCCGTCGGAGTGCCAGCCAAATCAGCAATACTAAGGAACCACTCCGCCAAGAAAATTGTGAGATAGCCGGAGAGCTTGGAACTGAGGCCCGGAATATGTGCGTTCGGAACTCCCTTCTGGTATCCGGCAGCCACCGACAATACCCCTAAAGCTGCCAGCACGAGTGCGCTGTGCCACCAAGGCGCGAGAGTTCCCCTGGTGCTGCGCCTAGATGCCTCACGAGCATTGCAGACTGCATCCATTTTGCGGATTTTACTCTTTGAGCTGTGCGGCTGTTGATAAATCACGTCTCTAACAATGTCGGCAGTGTCAAGTAGTTTTGGGGCGGCACCAGCCCCAGATAGCTCGCGATATTCTTGCCACACTGAAACCGCTCCGCTCTCCCGGTGATCCATCATGTTCGGCTCCTTTCTCCCGAGCCTGTTGCTTGGCTTTAGCACCACCAACTTACTCGGGCGTGGGAGCCGACATTGTTATGGAATCATTTCACTCACTGGCTGGCTTCCAAAAGCTACTAATCCTTCGGCAGGCGCGCGGCAATGAAATCATAGGCGTGGCCGGCGGTCTCCGGGTCGAGGTTTGCCAGGACCGCAATCGCGCCTCGTCCTGCTTTTGCCGCGAAACCCAAAATTCACCCGCGCTTAATTTGTCGTTGACAATCACGTCGTATGCTTCGTTCCACAAGAGCTCAAAGGTTCTGATTCGATCCGAGAACCGGGGATCACGAGCTGACTGAAACTTGTAGAACGACATTTTCGATGAGGTGCCCATGAAACATGCGAGAGTGGTTTTGACTGTCCTGTCTTTGCTTATCGTGATGCCCGTGTGTGCGCTGGCACAAATGAGCAAAGTGAAAACCGTCTGGGTAATAATGATGGAAAATCACAACTGGACGGGTGACGACGCCGGTGCCTCCTTTGGCGACCCGGATATCAAAGATAATCCACTGGCCCCGTATATCAACGGGCCGCTACTCAAAACGTCGGCGCACCCGGAGCAGTATTTCAATCCGCCGGGGAACCATCCCAGCCAGCCGAATTATTTGTGGCTTGAAGCAGGAACTAACTTCGGTGTCCTGAGCGATACCCAACCGGGTCAGCCTCAGCTGTTCACTCAAAAGCACCTGACGAAGCTTCTTGAAGATGCTGGTATTTCCTGGAGGGCATACGCGGAGCCTGACTTTGGGAGTCCCGTGTTCGCCTCCTGCCCGCTTGACTTTAGCTTTCTTGACGTTAACCACCTTGCCCCTGTGTACTTCAATGATGTCAACGACGGTCTGAACCCACAGTCACCAGAATGTCTATCGCATGTTGTGCCTTATTATCAGCTTTCGACCGATCTGGCCGACCACACGACTGCGCAACTCAATCTCGTTACTCCAAACCTGTGCCATGACGGACATGAGGGTGTTTCTCCTTGCGACCCAAGTGAACCCGCAGACAATACATTGCGATCGGATACATGGCTTAAGCAAAATGTGCCGATGATTCTCCAGTCAAAGGCGTACAGAGACGGCGGCGCGATATTCATCATCTGGGATGAGGCCGAAGACAGTGGCAAGTCTGCCGACGGCCCGATCGGCATGTTCCTGCTTTCACCTTTTGCGAAAGGTGGAGGCAAGACGGCTTACAGCAATACTATTCACTACGACCATAGCTCCACACTGAAAACGATCGAAGAGATTTTCGGCGTAGGTCCGCTGCTCGGAAATGCCGCTGACCCGAAAACAGCCGACCTAAGCGATTTGTTTCAATGAGGCATGACAGAAGTAAGCCGCAGGGCGCGTCGCTTTCGAGATATCTTCACGCCTCTGCGGGTCAAACCAATTGGGGATCCGGCGCTTGCTCACAAGAAAGCGCCGGATTCACTGAATAACCACAAGTATCCTGCGATCATCCGTCGAAAAAAGCTTTGCATGGTGGGGATTGATAGTCTGAATACTCGTCGAGCATTTATTCACCAATCTTCGATTGCCGCCGCCGCAATCGCATCGCGGGTTTTCTTCCATACCATGCGAGGCGAGGCGACGCCCTTAGCACCTACCCTCGATCCAAACAGTTTGGCGCGCTTCGTCGATCCGCTGCCTCTTCCTATGGTTGCGCAGCCGCAGGGCAATCGTGCTGTGCCGGGTAAGCCGGCTGAACGAGCGCCGTTCTATCGAGTGCCAATGTGTTCGATCACCACCAAACTTCATCGTGATCTTCCGCCGACCAACCTATGGTCTTACGGCGGTTCAGTCCCCGGCGTGATGTTCGACACGCGGAGCGAACAGGGATTGTTTGTTGAGTGGGTTAATCAATTGCCGACCAAACATCTCCTCCCCATCGATTATTCATTGCATGGTGCAGAGCGCGGCACCCCCGAGGTGCGGAGCGTCGTGCATCTGCACGGTGGTAAGACACCTCCTGAAAGCGATGGATATCCCGAAGATTGGTACGTTCCCGGTCAATCGCGCACCTACTACTATCCCAATCAGCAGGACGCAGCCCAACTCTGGTACCACGACCATGCGATGGGCATCAACCGTCTGAACATCTACGGCGGGCTATTTGGCCTGCACGTGATCCGTGACAAGGCGGAGCAACAATTGCAGTTGCCCGAAGGCAAATACGAAGTCCCTCTCGTGCTTTTCGATCGTCATCTCGGTCTCGATGGCCAGCTGAGGTATCCGGTTTCTGCCGATCCCGCTCATCCTTGGATACCGGAGGTTTTAGGTGAGGTGCCCTTGGTCAACGGCAAGATTTTTCCTTATCTCGAAGTGGAGCCGCGCAAATATCGATTTCGTGTTTTGAATGCTTCGAATGGCCGTATGTATCGGCTGTCTTTCCCCGAGGGCGTCGAGGTCCACCAGATCGGCACTGACCAAGGATTGCTCCCTGCACCGGTCCAAGTATCACGCATCCTGCTAGCACCAGCGGAGCGAGTCGATCTGGTTATCGACTTCGGACCACATCCCGGTACAGAGGTCTTGTTCTCTGACGAGGCCTTCACGCTCATGCAGTTTCGTGTGAGTGCGCCACCGGTCTCCGACCCGAGCGTTTTACCGGCCACACTACGTCCCGTGCCGCGTATCGCGGAATCTGCCGCGGTGAAGACGCGGTTTTTCACTTTAGACGAGCTGAAAAAGGGAATGTCCGCTTCCAATGGGATGTTGCTAAACAAGACGCGGTGGCACATGCCCATCACGGAGAGACCTGTGCTGGATACCACTGAAATCTGGGAATTCGCGAACCTTACCGACGACGTACACCCCATCCACTTGCACATGGTGCGGTTTCAGATTCTCGATCGTCGCCAGTTCGACGCCTTCCAGTATATGAGCACTGGCAAGCTGCGATACAGGGATTCGCCCACACCTCCCGACCCAAACGAAATGGGCTGGAAGGACACGGTTCGCGTCAACGGGCAGACGGTAACCCGGATCATCGTGCCCTTCGGCGGCTATCCGGGACGCTATGTCTGGCATTGTCACAACCTGGAGCACGAAGACAACGAAATGATGCGGCCTTACGAAGTGGTTGCGTCCGGAAGTTGATGTTCAACACCGACGGCCAGCAACCGATCTTTCAACAACTGCTGTTCACAATTTCAAGAACCCTGGAGATTTCGATGACGCCATCAATTGCACTTCCTCTCTGTCCGCTGCTGTTCCGGCGGATGCAGCTTGGCTCGTTTCTTCTGGCCTTGGCCTGCCTGTTGTCGCCCATCGTGGTGCAGGCTCAGGTGAACTTCAACGGAAAACAACCGAGCGTGAATGTTGGCTCGCAGCCAGTCGGATCGTCCAGCGCAACCGTTTCGTTGCCTTTCACAATTGAAGCAGGCACGAAAGTGGGTAGCATCGCAGTGTTGACAACCGGTATTGCGGACCAGGATTTTTTCGCTGCTAATAAGAGCACTTGTAAGGCAACAACTTATGCCACGGCCACCGACTGCGTGGTGAATGTCAGCTTCACGCCCTTGGCGACCGGCCTGCGTCGGGGTGCTGTGGTGTTTTATTCGCGTGGCAAAAACACCGGCACAGTACTCGCCACAGTGCCGGTTTTTGGTGTTGGCATCGGACCGCAGGTGGTCTTTGGACCCGGTGGTACCCAGACCACGGTGGGCAGCAAGTTGATTAGCCCGCTAGGCGTGGCCGTGGACGGAGCAGGTAACGTGTACGTCAGCGACATTGGCCTTCAGGAAGTGTTCAAGGTAACGCCGAGCGGTACACAGACCACAGTCGGTAGTGGACTTGACGTTCCTCAAAGCGTGGCTGTAGATGGAGCGGGCAACGTGTACATCGCCGATAGCCAGTACCCGGCGGTATTCAAAGTAACGCCGGATGGTATACAGACGATGATAGGGAGCGGCTTCGACTGGCCGTCTGGCGTGGCCGTAGACGGAGCGGGCGACGTGTATGTGAGCGACCCCTTCGTGGATGCGGTATTCAAGATAACGCCGAGCGGCAAGCAGACCACCGTCGGCGGAGGATACAACACCCCTGCGGGTGTGGCCGTAGACGCAAGCGGGAATCTATACGTCGCCGATACCTACAATGCAGCGGTGTACAAAATAACATCGGAAGGCAAGCAGACTACGATTAGTGCCAAGCTCACCAGCCCCGCAGCGGTAGCCTTGGACGCAGCCGGGAACCTCTATATAACCGATTCAGGCACTGACTCGCTGTACGAGGTAACACCAAGCGGAGTACAGACTACGATGATCGGCGGATTGAACGTCCCGGATGGTGTCGCCATCGACGAACTCGGCAACCTCTATATCGCCAACACCTACAATAAACAGGTGATGAGAATAGATCGAGCGGATGCGCCGTCGTTGAAGTATGATTCCACGCAGATCGGCTCGACAAGCGCAGATAGTCCAAAGGCGCTGCAGGTCGAGAACATCGGCAACGCGGTGCTACAGTTTTCCGCCCTGACCTATCCGGCGGACTTTCCGCAAGGCAAGGCGTCCCGCAAGACTGTCGAATGCGCAGCGAGCACCCCGCTGGCAACTGCCAGCACGTGTGCGCTGACCATCGATTTCAGTCCTGTGACCCCGCTGGGTTCCAAAACGTCGAAGGTGTTGAGAGAGGACGTAAGACTGACGACCAATAACCTTAACGTGGCCGGCGCACTGGAGGAGATCCCCGTCTCTGGAACGGAAACTCAACCGTAATGTCAGGGACATTGCGGCACTTATGCGTTGAGGAAACCGGAAAGTGTAAGTTTGGAACATCGAAAATCACGACAGGGTTAGAGGGGCTGGGAACTCACAGGTTTCCGGACCTTTGGGTCCGGTATCTGCATCTTGAGTTTACGTTGGAGTGATTGTCTGCTCCCATGAGGATTGTTGTCGGTTTCGCTGAGGCGATTTTAAGGATTCCTGGGCCAGCCTGACACGCGCCGTGTTATGGTCTGTCCAACTGTGCCTGCTTGTCTTTGGGTAGCCCTTGCTTGACGATTTCCAGCTTTTGAAATCCGTCTTTGAGCACGGTCTGCTTCGCGTTTTCCTGAGTGACACAGATCGGCGTCAGCAGGATCGCTTTTGTCATCAGCATCCCGTTCGGCACCTCCGCCCTGCCCTCCACGTCTTCGTGACGCGCGAGTTGCATCGCGGCTTCAGCCGCGGCCCTCGCCTCATTCCTGACCGGCTTATAGACGGTCATCAATTGAGAGCCGTCGAAAATTCTCTCGATGGCGGCGAGATCGGCGTCCTGACCCGAGACCAGTACTCTGCCAGACCAGCCCTTGTCTTCGAGCGCCTGGATTGCGCCGCCAGCAATTGCGTCATTGGAGGCAACAATCGCTGCGGGAGCGGCCTTGAGTTCGTTCAGTTCTTTCGTAACCATGATGTAAGCCTCAGTGGCACTCCACTCCGGCACCCAGACATCGGCAACGGGATGGATGTCGCCGCGATCAATGAAGGGCTGCAGCACTTTCATCTGTCCGGCGCGAACGACCTTCGAGTTGGCGTCGAGCGGTGAGCCTCCCAACAACAGGTAGTTGCCTTTGGGCGCACGATCGACCAGGCTTTGCGCCTGCTCGAGTCCGACCGAGAAGAGATCGAATCCGACGTAAAGATCAACCGCCGCACTGGCCAAGCGGTCATAACTGATCACTGGGATATGTTTCGCGTGCGCGGCTTCCACAATGCGCCGTGCCTTGCTGGTATCGTGCGGAAGAAAAACGAGGACGTCGATGCCGCCGTTGAGAAGTTCCTCGATCTGGCGAAACTGCAGGTCGTCGTCGCCATTGGCGGAGCGGGTCACGACGGCACCTCCGAGTTCGTGAGCGCGCTGCTGAAATTCGTCGAGGTCGGTCTGCCAGCGCTCGCCTTTAGTGGCTTCGATGGAAAATCCGATTGTGATTTCCTTGTTCTGCGCCTGCACAACACCGAGCGTCAGGACGATGAGAACAAAAGAAACTCCGGCGAAAAAACGAGGCAAAACCCGCATGAAGCAATTTCCCGAGGCGGAAGGTCGCTCTAGGACCGAGATTATGAGCACCGAAGCACCTGGGGGGATCATGGCACTGGCAGTAATCCGGGTCAATTTACCTTCGTAACGAGGACCTCGTTGGCCGCGGGATTGTTGCTTACCGACTGTCTCTATTCTTCTAACCTGTTCCCTTGAGACTCGGCTTATGCAGTGGAGAGAAGCGGCGCCTCGGCGCGTTGACGAATAATCGCCGTTACACTCACCGACCCCCTCAGGCCAATTTTCAATGTGTGGAAATCGCCCTGTTAACAACGGTTACGTGCTCCGCTCGGTGCGTCTTCGCTACGATCGAGATACACCGGTTGCGACATTTGGCTCAGGCTATGTGTTGGAGCTAGTCGCGCACGGACTGAAGTTTGCGGGCTCGTTCAGTGTGGCGCAACACTTTTTTGACGACTGACTTTTTAATGAAGCTGCAGGCTGCAGGAGTCAATGCGACGGCGTACGCCGTGAAACTGCCTGGAGGGCAAACATTCGTGATCATTCTGAATAAGGATGCGGCAGTAGACCTTTAGGTGGAACTCGATTGGGGTCGCGATGCGAGTGGAGTAGTGCAAACCAAGACATTGCACGCACCGGCACTAGACAGCCGCGAAGTGCACATCACAACGTCAACTAAGAACGACCAAACTCAAGCAGGGCAAGTGCTCCGTCGCTGTTCCGCATGTGGCGGGTCTACGTGTGACACTAAGTTGAATCGCTGACAGGTTTCGTTTCATCTGCGAACCGGTTTGAAGTCGAAATAAGCCAGATTCATGTTCCCGTTCGTCAATATGTGTATGGTGAGAACGTTCTTGCCTTTGCTGAGAGGAATTTTGAAAAATTGCGACGCCAGATTCCAATGGTGCCATTGACGCCAGGCAAGCGGGTCTGCAGGATCATTTGTTGTGATGATCTGCAGAGATCCGGTCGCGTCCTTTCCATTCACATCGACTGATATTTTGCCGCCACGATTCGATGTGTAAAGGAAATCGGCCGCGTATGTGCCCGACCGTGTCACATCCACTGTGACGTTGAACCACTCTCCGGGCTCGGTCCAGCCAACATAGGGCAGGTCCGCCGGAGGCACGGTTTTGTCGAAGGGATTGTCGTCAATCGGATCTGGCTTCCGCTGAAACTTTGTGTATGAAGTATCCACTCCCTCATGGATACGAAATTCGTTGAGATAGGTCCCATCAGCCGGATTCAACTCTCCGCTGCCGTGATTCTGTGGATCGGTGTCGTGATACGCGACTCCCTCGCCGCCCAAGTCATAGTAAGCACACAAGACCTTTCCCGGTATTTTTTGTGGACCGCCACCGTAGCGGGTGTCGTGATAAGGCAAGCCTTTATATTGGCTCAAGAATGATTGGGAAAACACAATTGTCGGGGACATCAATGCGGCCACGAAGCAAACGGAAAATATTCGACGACTCATTCTTCATCTCTCCTGAGCACCGATCTCCGGAGTACTGATCGGTACCATGAATAAAAATCGGATGCTCTCAACCGATTGTGAAACCGACTACGCAAACGCGATGAGAAGTGAAATAAAAAAGACAAAAGATTGACTGCCGCGCAAAGAGAAAAATATACTCGCACGATCAATTAGTTCCCAAGAAAATCGCTATTCTATTTCGCATGACTTGGAGCGACGCACATGAAAACGAGTGACACACCGCAGGATGCCAGTAACCAGAACCGCCGCGGTTTCCTCAAGACAGGGGCAGCATCTCTGGCAGCCAGTCTATCCTCGGGAGTAATTGCTACGTCCGCATCGGGCGAGGCGACGTCAACCGAAAACAGTCCTGCTGCGGCAAAGGCCATACAGGACATGATGCCGACGCGTAACCTCGGTAAGACAGGATTCCGGGTCGGGATTTTTGGCCTCGGTGGGCAGGGTGCACTAGAGAAGGCCAACAACGAAAGCTTTGCCCTGCCGATGATCCAACGCGCACTCGAGTTAGGAGTGAATTATTTCGATACCTCCGCCATTTATGGTGGACCTGAAAGGTGGAGTGAACATTATCTTGGAAAAGGTCTCAAGGGCAGCCGGGACCACGTTTTTATCGCAACCAAGACGAAAGAGCGAACCCGCGATGCCGCGCTTAAAAACCTCGACGTGTCTCTCAAGCTGCTGGATACCGATCACATTGACGCATGGCAACTGCATGATGTTGGAATTCACGAAGACATTGATCAGATATTCGGCAAAGGCGGTGCGATAGAAGCCCTGGTCCAAGCGCGCGATCAGAAAATGGTGCGCCATCTGGGCGTCACTGGACGCTTCCGTCCCGAAGCACTCATCGAATGCATCAACCGCTTTCCCTTTGACACCGTCCTGATGGGCGTCAACGCAGCAGACAAATATTATTACAGTTTTGAAAAGGATCTTCTTCCGCTGGCCGTCGAGAAACAGATGGGGATTATCGGGATGAAGGTGATGGCACGGGGCCGCATTCTTTCGAGTTGGACTCCACCGCCTGTGGAAGAACAAAAACACTCATGGGAGGGTAGAGGCGCAATCACTACAGTTCCCGGTACGCTGACGAAGCAGGAAACCTTCTTCTACACTCTCTCATTACCCATCAGTACGGCAATTATCGGGTGTGACTCAGTCGCCCAGGTCGAGGAATGCGTGGAACTCGCACGTTCCTTCACCCCGTTAAGTCAGGCTCAGATGGTTGCGCTAGAGGCGAAAGTAGAACCTGTAGCCAAGCAGGCCCTTTTTTTCCGGCTTATGCCCCGTTGAGGATTGCCAAAACAAGAGACCATCTTTATCCAATCCGCACAGATGCGGTGGATCTGCGCACCACCAACTCGGGCTCGATAGCAATCTCCGGAACGTATTTCATCCGTCCGTTGATTCGGTCAAGCAAGGCGCGGGCCGCGATTTCTCCCATTTTTAGTAGAGGTTGTCTTACTGTCGTGAGGGACGGCGTAATGTAGGCAGCGCTTTGAATGTCATCGAAGCCCACCACTGAAATATCATCTGGTACACGCAGGCCTGCTTCGCTAAAAGCATAGATGGACCCTATAGCAGAAATGTCGTTGTATGCAAACAGGGCAGTAAAAGGCTGCTTGCGCTCGAGCAATTGCTGGGCAAACGGGTAACCCAGGTTCGGAGAAGGATCATCTCCCTTAAGCTCGATAATCAACTCCGGCCGCATGCGAACTCCCATCTTCGCGGCAACTTCGCAGATCGCGTTCCAGCGGTCGTCAGAGTCCGCGCTCAGCTTCGATCCCTTCATGAAGGCAATTTTTTCGTGGCCCAGCTCAACTAGATGAGTGAGCGCCAACGAGGCGGCGCGGTGGTGATCCAAAACAATATTGGTAACGCCCTTAATCCGGCGATGCCCCGCCACAGCGACAGTCGGTAAAGGTGGTTCTTCTGTTAGGAAAGTGTCCAGTGTGATGAAACCTTCGACCCCTCGTTCTCGAAGCACGTTCGAATAGGTATCCAGCAGTTTCTTGTCATGGCGGTGAGACACCGTAAGAAAGAAAACATTCTGCTCTCGAAGAAAACGCTCGATGCCGCTCACGACGATGGAACCGTAGGCGTCGCCGATCTCTGCCAGAATCACGCCAATCATGTAGGTGCGTTTGACTCGAAGGGAACGCGCGAAGAAATTCGGTCGATAGTCAAGAGCACGAGCGGCGGCCAGAATTCTTTTTTTTGTGCGCTCAGGGACGGAATGCGAAGCCGAAGAGCTGTTCAGAACGGCCGAAACTGTGCTGGCTGTGAGGCCGACAAGTTCTGCAACTGACCTCAACGTTACGGCTGGCTTTATCTTCCGGCTCGCTTTTTTCTTAAGCGACTTCATGAGGTAGATACCTTCGCCGAACTCTTTGCCCCAGTGTTAGCAGCGCTTCGTTTCCCTTTCCGTTACCGTTACCGGACTCCGGATTGTACATCAGAAATGAAATAGGACCCAAGTCCGAAACGCCGGAATGTTGTGTCGTTTTCACAGAATATCGATATTCCCGGAGCATCCTCCCAAAACTCATATCGTGAGCTATCCAGCTTTTAGAATATCGATATTTTTGTATTTTAAATTCCGGATATCATATTGTGTTTCTATCTTAGAATATCGTTATTTTTATCTTGACAAGGATGAGACCAAAGGAGCTTAATCTTCACGAATCGGGAATAGCGCAAAAGCATTAGCCGTAAAAGCCAGTAAAAGATCGATATTTCTCGCGCTTCCGATGTGTGTGATCCGAAGAACTCCCGTCTCTGATGACGGGATCGACTTCTAGCTTGGGAGAGACTCCATGACGCGTTTCGTCCGCTGTGCACTAGCGTTTTCTTGTTTGCTTGGGATCGCCGTACCGGCATTTTCACAGAGCAGGAATACCGGTGAGATTCGTGGCACAGTAACGGCGGCGGGAGCCGTCGTCCCAGGTGCGACAGTTACCATCACAAACATCGATACCGGAGTGACCCAGGATTTCATCACCAACGACGACGGAATCTACGATACCGTTTCGACCCCCGCTGGCAACTACAAAATCACCGTCACCGCCAAGGGCTTCAAGACGGTTGTGATCGGCCCCGTCGGACTGCAAGTCGACACGATCACAGAAAATGCCAGCTTAGATGTTGGCTCAGTATCGGAAACGATCAACGTAGAAGCAGGCGGCGTCCCGCTCCTGGAGACCGAAACCACCCATCTAGGGTCAATTCTCGAAGCGAAAACCATTCAGGAGTTACCTCAGATCGGCGCCGGAATTACCGGCAACGATTGGGCGAACTTCAATATCCTTCTCCCGGGAGGCTCCAGCAGTCCCACTATGCCCATGTCGGAGGGCAGCGGCGCTTACAACGCCGGAGACGCCGTCTCCATTAACGGCAACCTGCCGAACTATGCCAACTACCTCCAAGATGGCGGTGTAGTGCAATTGCCCGTCAGTAACAACGTGGACAACACGTTGTTTGAGGCCATCCAGGAAGTCCAGATTACAACCTCTTCGTTCTCAGCGGAGTATGGCATTGGTGGTGCGGTGTTCAACCAGATCACCAAGAGTGGAACCAACAGCTTTCACGGGTCGGCTTACGAGTATTTTCAGAACAATTTCCTGAACGCCGCCCCCTATTTCGCTGTTAACGGAGTTCCCCAACAAGCATCACTTTTACGTTACGATCAGTGGGGCGGCTCCACCGGTGGACCAATCATCAAGAACAAATTGTTCTTCTTTTTTGTCCGTGACAGGATCCATAACAATACCGCGGCCTCTGCCACTTTAACCAACACTCCGACGCTTGCCGAGATCGGTCAGGGGACGGCTTATCCGGGTGCCTTCGATTTCAGTGCAGCCGGCCTTCCAACGCTCTATGATCCTGCAAGTTGTGGTACTCCAGGTTGTACTCGGCTCTCATTCGCGCAGGAGAACACTGGAACGCTTGCTGGCGTAAACGCGATTCCGGCGAACCGTATAGATCCCGTGGCAGCGAAGATACTAAGCTATTACCCTCTCCCCAATACGGGCGCACCGGGAGCGCTCACAAATAATTTCAGTACTGTTCTGCCGGCGCCCAACCCGAACCTCAGATATTTTGGGCGTCTCGACTACAATTTCTCACCGAAAAACAGCATTCGTTTCTCCATCAGCCAGAAAGACAACCCCGCGGTCAATAAGGGCGGGCCATTCCCATGCCCGCTCGATTGTTTTACTGGAGATATCGACGGGTACAACGCACAGGCTACCGTCACCTCGGAAATCAGCCCGACAATGGTAAACGAACTCCGCATGGCCTATACCAAGCAAGGCAACTGGTTCGTTCCCTATACCATCGGCTTTAATGCGGAGAGCGCCTTAGGTTTGCAATATGCCAAAGCGGACCTTTTCCCGACGATAAACATCAACAACGGAGGCGGTACTTGTTGCGGTCAATTGGCCCCTGGCACCAACGCCATCTATATTGAGCATCTTTATGATCCGTCGGATGTCTTGACGTTAATCCGTGGCAGACACATCCTGCATTTCGGCGTCGAGGTATTGATGGGCCTGGGTAATACAACGCCTTGGGGAAACGTTGATGCCGGCCAATTCACCTTCACCGGGAACTACACCGCGCAAAATGGCGCCCCAGCGAATTCGACGGGAGCCGGCCTTGCCGATTTTCTGCTGGGCGACGTCCAAAACTGGCAAGCGAAAAACCAATCGACCTCATACCAGCGACTGAAAAGCCCGCAGCTCTTCGTCCAAGATGACTTCAAGCTTCGTCCCAATTTGACGTTGAACCTTGGCCTACGCTACGTCGCTACCACTGGATTCACGGAGGTCAATAATAGTCTGGGCGGGTTTGATCCAAATTTAACGCTTGTGTGTAGTGTTGATAGTCAGGGTACTCCTTGCGGTGCAGCCAACGGCTCTTTAGGCTCCCTGTGGTTTGCTCCTCAGGACAATCGAAACTCGTTGCAGAAGCCAGTTCGCGACATCTTCCTTCCCCGCATCGGTTTTGCCTGGTCTCTAAATAACGATACGGTAGTAAGGGCCGGGTTCGGAATGTATACATACAACTTTAGTCAGGATGTCTACGGCAACGGAGCTGGCTTTGGAGCCCTCTCAACCAGTCAGGGTAACAGCACGGACCCGAACTCGGGCAGCGGCCCCAATCCGCTGGTTTCTCTCTCCGCGACTGCCGCTGCCGCTGCCCCAGTGCTGAATTATGTGGTGGGCTCGCCGAATGCCAAGAATGTTTCGCAATACCTCAACGTCACAACCCCGTCAAGCCAGACCTACGTCCCCTACGATGTTCATCCGGGGCAAATAAATCAATGGCAGTTGGGCGTGGAGCACCAATTTGGACGTAACTACATGGCGTCTATTACCTACGCGGGAAGCCACGGCTCGCATCTGGAAACGGGGACAGATCTCAATCAAATAACCACTCCAGATGGTTTGGCCGCGGTAGGGGCAGCCGCCGCGCTGATTCAAGCTGACCGTCCATTCCAATATTGGGGAAACCTCAGCGGATTTAATTACAACGGCACTTCGAACTACAATTCCCTGCAAACCGCGATCACGAGGCAATTCTCCAATGGCTTACTCTTCAGCTTCAACTATGTCTGGTCACATTTCCTTGATGATCAAGATTCCGGTGGATGGGGCAGCCGCGGCGGGACGCAGTATTGGCAAGTAGGTAATAACCCATCGGCCAGTTACGGCAATTCGAACTTCGACATCCCGAACGCTTACAAGGGCTATGTTTCTTACGAGTTACCATTCGGTAAGGGAAAACCCTATTTGAACGGCCATACATGGGCTGACGAGGCGGTTGGCGGATGGAGGATCGCCGGAACCATGATCACCCAGAGTGGTAGTCCATTCACCGTAGTCAACAACGTTAATTCGAATCAGAATATTACCGGTTGCGCCACCAATGACGGAGGCACCGCCACCGGCGGCGATGTCAACAACGGATGTAATTGGTTTCCCAATGTTATAGCCTCCACGCACGTCAGCAATCGGGGTCCCAGTGAATGGTTTAACACGGCGGCTTTTGCCAACGCATGGACTGCGGGCTCGGGTCTTCCCTTCGCGTTCGGCGATGAAGGCAGAAATTCGCTGCGGGGGCCGCGCCTGACTGTCTTTAACCTATCGTTCGCTAAGGCCTTTAGCTTCGGAGAACGGGTTCGTTTGGAGCTGCGATCAGACTGGGTTAACGTCTTTAACCATCCGAGCCTTAACATTCCGGGCCAATCGTTTGGCGGAAGTAATTTCGGGGAGATCAACGAAGCAACCCTGGGGAATGGCGTCGCCGTTGCCGCCCGCAGCGGTCAACTTAGCGCAAAAATAACTTTCTAAACGACGCGGCTCTCCCGAAGAGAGGACGGTTTGTCCGGCCGTCCTCTTCTTTTTGTAAACGCAATCGAGCGCTAGGTTCTGAGAACCATCGAGATTCTAAGACGCGGCTCGTCCACCGTACAATCCTGACATGAGAACAATAGAAGTCGTCGTCTTGTCTTGGGCGGTTCTCTTGCTTGGCTCGCTATCGTGCTTCTCTGAAACTGGCCCTGGCCGCCAGCAGCAAATCGAATCCCACAGCCATAAGGCTGCGGAATACTTGAAGGAAAACAGGTCCGATTTGGCGGTGCCGGAATTTAGAGCCATCATTGCTCTGGATCCAAATAATGTGGATGCCCACGGCAACCTCGGCGCGGTGTTGTTCTTCCAGGGGGCATACGCGGACGCGATTCCAGAGCTTCGGGCCGCACTGAAGCTGCGCCCTACTTTGTGGAAGACGCAGGCTCTTCTGGGCATGAGTGAACGGCGAACTGGCGACATTGAAACGGCCCGCCGCGATTTAGAGAAGACGTTTCCTAATCTGCCCGAGAAGAAGATTCGCGTTGAGGCCGGCATGGAACTAATCGAACTCTATTCCGGCACGGGCGACCTTGATAAGGCGGCGGCAACAGTTAGTATTCTTCGCAAGCTGGAACCTACGGACGAAGTTATTCTCTACACCGCTTACCGAATCTATTCCAATCTTGCCGACGAATCCCTCCTGAGCTTGTCTGTAGTGGATCCGAACTCTGCCCGAATGCATCAGGCGATAGCGCATGAGTTAGCGAAACGCGGCAACACTGCGGAAGCCATCGAGAACTATCGAGCCGCGCTCAAGCTCGATCCGCAGCTGCCAGGGTTACATTTTGAGCTAGCCGATATGCTCAGCACCTTGGGGACACCAGAGGGTAACCAAGAAGCCGAAAGCGAGTACAAAGCGGCTCTGGCAGCCAATCCGTTGGATGCACAATCGGAATGCAGGCTTGGTGACATTGCTACTCGAGCCAATGATTTGGACGCTGCCGATAAGCATTACACCAGGGCTGTACAACTGCGACCGGATGATCCCGAAGCCAGCATCGGGTTAGCGAAGGTTCTCATGTCGATGGATCAACCGGAAAAAGCTGAATCGCTTTTGCAGCACGCTCTCCAACTCGACCCCACCAGTGCCGTTGCCCACTTTCGCTTGAGTACGATTTATCGGCAGACTGGACGCACCGCGGAAGCCAAACACGAATTAGAGGAATATCAGAAGTACAAACAAATGAAAGAAAAACTTCGCGCGGTTTATGGCGACTTACATCGGGATCAAACTACGGACGACGAAGATAGTCATCCTAAAAGATAGCTAGGCCTCACATCGGATCGAAACGATGAAAACATTTCTTATTGCTGCAACGCTGCTAATCGCTTTTCCACTGTTCGCATCCTCGTATTATCCGGCCCGCCTGAACGATACGAAAGCAGTCTACCTAACGCCGGATAATTTTCTCGTGAAGGGTGACGGAGTCGCGGATGACACATCCGTTTTACAGCAGGCCATTAATCAGATTCAGGAAAAGACGAACCAGGGCATTCTCTTCATTCCGTCCGGTCATTACAGATTGACTAAAACGGTTTATATCTGGCCGGGCATCCGGTTGATCGGATTTGGGGCCACACGACCCACATTTGTACTCGGGGCGAATACGCCGGGTTTCCAGCAAGGACCCGCATATATGTTTTTCTTTGCCGGTGGCCGTCCCGCTGCAAATGCAACTCCGCCAGATGCAAACCCAGGTACTTTCTATTCCGCAATCAGCAATATCGACATTGAAATTCAAGACGGAAATCCTGGCGCTGTCGGCATACGTGCTCACTATGCCCAACATTGTTTTCTGGCTCACATGGATTTTCACATCGGCTCGGGATTAGCGGGCATACACGACGGTGGCAACGTCGTTCAAGACGTGCATTTCTATGGTGGCAAGTACGGCATTTGGACCCGCAAGCCTGCGCCCGGATGGCAATTTACGATAGTCGACGCTACGTTTGAGGGACAGCGCGAATCAGCGATTCGCGAGCATGAAGCTGGGTTGACTCTGATTAGGCCGCAATTCAAGAATGTTCCCACCGCGATTTCCATCGATCCAGAATACTCCGATGAACTTTGGGTAAAAGACGGACGTATGGAAAACGTTAGCAGTCCCGCCATAATTATCAGTAATGAGAAGAATGCCCGTACCGAGATCAACGTGGAGAACCTCGTCTGCCGGGACGTTCCCGTTCTTGCGGCGTATCGTGAGAACGGAAAGCGCGTAGCAGCTCCGGCTGAAATATACGAAGTGAAGACTTTCTCTCACGGGCTTAACTATGAGGACGTAGGTAGCGTGCCAGCGATCCGTGATGAATATGAGGCAGCACCATTGAGTGCATTGCCTACAGCGGTCAAATCCGACATCTTGGATCTGCCACCGATTGACACCTGGGTCAATGTCCGTTCGCTTGGCGCAATTGGCGACGGTGTCACCGACGATACCTTAGCTTTTCAAAAAGCCATCGCCCAGAATCATGCCATCTACTTGCCGTCCGGCCAGTACCGCGTGACAGACACCATCACGCTGAGGCCAGATACAGTTCTCATCGGCCTGCATCCGAGCGTCACGCGAATATTGCTTACCGATTCAACCCCAGCTTTTCAAGGAGTAGGCAGTCCTAAGCCATTGCTCGAAACTCCAAAAGATGGGACAAATATCGTTACCGGCATCGGCCTGTATACCAATGGCATCAATCCGCGAGCAGTGGCCGCGAAGTGGATGGCGGGCAAGGATTCAATGATGAACGATGTTCGTTTCTTGGGAGGCCACGGCACGATTGATCTCAACGCCACTGCGGCGGAAAGCAATAAAATCTGGAGAGAAATTTATAACAATACGCATAGCGCCGACTCGAATCTAAATCGCCGCTGGGATGGGCAGTATCCAAGCCTATGGATCACAGGTGGGGGCACTTTCCTTGATATCTGGACCCCCAGCACGTTCGCGCAAGCGGGCTTATACATCTCGAATACTTCAACCGAAGGACGAATTTACCAACTGTCGAGCGAGCATCACGTCCGCAACGAGGTAGTTCTGGATCATGCTTCCAACTGGCAAATCTATGCACTCCAAACGGAAGAAGAGCGCGGTGAGGGCGGGTTCGCTCTGCCCCTCGACATCCGGAATTCGAGCAACATCACCTTCGCGAACTTACACATGTATCGCGTCGTAAGCAGCTATCAGCCCTTCCCCCATGCGATCGCAGTTACAAATTCCAGTAACATACGATTTCGCAACGTCCATTGTTATAGCGACAGCAAAGTCTCCTTCGACAACACAGTCTACGATCAAACTCACAACATGGAAATACGCCAGCGCGAATTTGCCTGGTTGACAATGTCCGGTCGTGAGCCACCAATCCGCCCGAAAGAACCTTCTCCAGTTCTCCCATTGGATGCGAAGGTGGAGAAAGTCGCGAGCGGCTTTTTCAATATTTCTGGTGGAGCGGTTGACGCCTCAGGAGATGTTTACTTCGTGGATGCCCATCGCCAAACCATCTATTGTTGGTCCGCTGCTACTCGCCAGTTGTCGAAGGTTCGCGATAATCCGCTGGACCCCGTGCAGCTGTTCTTTGATAGGGCCGGAGATCTGATAGTAATTTCATATGCGGGAAAGGGAATCGTGTATAGCTTCAGGCCCGACGCGCAGGGTGACGACATTACAATACTGAAAGCTGCGTCGGCCGTCTCACGCCCAGGAATAACACCCGTTCTGCCCGTTGATTATTGGAGAAACGAAAACGACTTTCTCGAGGACATTTCCGCAAAGCGGCTTTACCAGTTTGTCTCTCCTGACGGAACAGCTTTCTTTCCTGCGGGAGAAGACTTTGTGAGCGGGGAACTCTACTATGGCTCAAAGTTCAATGACACGCTGCGAGCTTTTGGACTGGCGCCGGCGGTTGCGGGCCAGCCATATTACATTTCCGATGAATCCGGAGAGAAGACCTACGTCGGCGCGGTTGGTGTCGATGGGGCAATCTCAAATTTGAAGCTCTTCACCGAACAGGGTGGAGAAAGTGTGACCGTAGACGCAAAGGGCAACGTGTATATCGCCGCGGGTCAGGTATTCGTGTATAGCCCCTCGGGAGATTTGATCGATACTATAGAGATTCCAGAGCGGCCTTCACAACTATTGTTCGGGGGCAGCGACGGCAAAACTCTGTTCGTTCTTGCACGGAGTTCGTTGTACTCTGTCCGAACCATTTATAAAGGACGCTGAAAAAGAGCGGATCCTAATCTTGCCAGGACCATCGGAACGTTCGGGTTTCCGCGCAACGACTGCCGTCTGGGCGGCCTCGCTGATCCTATTCGTTTGTCTCCAATCTTCTTACTTATTTTCCCAAATTAGACAACCTAAGCCTGATACGTCCGAAAGCAAGTCAAATGTGGCGACTCCTTCAGATAACGTGCTACCTCAATTAGTTGACATTACCGATTCAACCGGCATCAAGTTTGATCATCTTTCGAGTCCGGAGCAGAAATACATCGTGGAGTCGATGAGCGGCGGCGTCGCTCTTATCGATTATGATCGCGATGGATGGCCCGATATCTACTTCACCAACGCTCAGAGCGTGGAGATGGCGCTCGCCGGAAGGAAGTCGCGAAGCGCCCTTTACCACAACAATCACGATGGAACTTTCACGGATGTCACGGATAAGGCGGGTGTGGGATTCCCGTGCTGGGCAATGGGAGCTGTTGTCGGAGACTATAACAATGATGGCTGGCCAGATCTGCTGGTAACTTGCTTCGGGGGAGTGGTGCTCTATCGCAACAACGGCGATGGAACATTCACCGATATCACCAGGCAAGCTGGCCTAAGCAGTGACTCAGGATGGGCCACGGGAGCCGCTTTCGGCGACTACGATGGCGACGGCTGGCCGGATCTATTCGTGTCGCACTATGTGAATTTGAATCTGGATGATCTTCCGGCATTCGGTTCCAGTCCAACCTGTAAATTTCGAGGAATTGCTGTCCAGTGCGGTCCCAGAGGACTAAAGGGATCTCCGTCCAACCTTTACCACAACAATGGAGACGGCACATTCACGGATGTATCTAAGAAGACCGGGATTGCTGACTCACTGAATTCTTTTGGATTGACAGCCGTGTGGTCCGACTTCGACGGCGACGGACATCCCGACCTTTTCCTGGCTAATGACGCCGGAAGAAATTATCTCTACAAGAACGAGGGAAATGGCCACTTTACCGAGATCGGATTCTCCGCGGGAGTTGCGGTCAGTCAGGACGGGAATGAACAGGCCAACATGGGTGTTGCTCTCGGCGATTACAAACACACAGGACACCCTTCAATCGTAGTGACTCATTTCAGCGATGAATACACGGCACTGTTCCAGAATCTCGGAGAGATGAATTTTTCCGATGTTTCTTTTCCCTCCGGAATTGCTCCGAGCACCATCCACTATGTCGGCTGGGGCGATTCGTTCTTCGACTTCGACAACGACGGGTGGATAGATCTTTTTATGGTGAATGGCCATGTTTATCCGCAAGTCGATACAGGCGAGGCGGGAGCAAGATACCTGGAGCCGGCGCTGCTCTTCTTAAATCAGCGGAACGGCAAGTTCAAGGATATAAGCAAGCTTGTCGGTCCGGCCCTTCAACTCCCCCGAGTGAGTCGCGGAGTGGCAACCGGCGACCTGTTTAACGATGGTCGGATCGATATTGTTATAGAAAACTTGAAAGGCGGGCCTACGATTCTTCGTACCCAAGGCAGTCCTTCAAATCATTGGATCAGTATTGAATTAGTGGGCACAAAGACCAATCGACTCGCTTTGAACACGCGCGTAAGGGCAACCGCTGGAGAGCTGGTGCAGACAGCTGAGGTACTAAGTGGGGGCAGCTATCTCTCCCAGAATGATCTCCGAATACATTTTGGTCTTGGTGCAAGGGAACGCGTCGACAAACTCGAAATTTTCTGGCCAACGGGAAAGATCGAAACCTTAACTAATCTGGCTGCCGACCATTTCGATGATGTGAAAGAAGGCGAGGGGCTAGTTTCTTCGGAACGGATTAAACCAGCGCAACCGAAGAACTAATACTGCTGGGGCGCAGCAAATGCTTTGAGTCAGGGGAGAATCTTATGCCAAATCAAACTTCGCGACGAAGTTTTCTCGGAATATCCGCTCTAGGATTAGCGGCAGTGGTTGTTCCGGACGGGGCCCGGCCTGCATCCGCAACAACAACGGGGCCTGTGCCCGTTAGCGAACCGTCGATTAATAGCCCGGAAATTTCTATTTGGGTCACCTCTGGCGATGAACGTTTTGCCGCTGCTCCTCGATCCACTTGGCGTCCCGCAGGCGGCACAGCCACAACCGATCAGATCCGGCTAAACCCTAGCACGAAATTCCAAGAGATATTGGGATTCGGAGGCGCATTTACTGACGCTACTTGCTACACGTTCAATCGACTCTCGCCTCCTGAGAGGGAGAAACTGTTCCACGAGCTTTTTCATCCGTCAGAGATAGGGCTGAGCGTTGGCCGCATTTGCGTTGGATCGAGCGATTACTCAACAAAGGTTTACAGCTTCGACGATGGCGAGCCCGATCCGGATCTAACCAGATTTTCAATTGAGCATGACCGCGAATATATTCTCCCGGTGCTACGCCAGGCGCGTCAGGCGAATCCCGACCTATTCCTGTTTTCAACTCCTTGGAGTCCGCCGGGCTGGATGAAGTTTAATGGCACGATGTTGGGCGGCGCTATGCGCAAGCATTACCTGCCGGTCTACGCACAATACTATCTGAAGTTTCTACAGGGTTATGCCGCCGAAGGCGTCCCAGTGCAGGCTCTAACTTCGCAGAATGAAGTGGATACCGATCAAGATGGCAGAATGCCAGCTTGCATCTGGCCACAGGAATCCGAGATTGAATTTGTAAGCAAACACCTTGGCCCGCTCTTGGAGAGCAGCGGGGTACCAACTAAGATCTGGGTGTTGGACCATAACTACAATTTGTGGGGTCGTGCCGTATGCACACTGCAAGACACAAAACTTCGTAAGTACTCCAATGCAGTTGCCTGGCACGGCTACTATGGCACTCCCGAAATGATAAGTAAGGTCCACGATATTTATCCGGACGCGGAGATGCATTGGACGGAAGGTGGCCCGGACTACACGGATCCTAATTACTTAACAGACTGGTGTAAGTGGGCAGGAACTTTCAGCGGAGTACTGAACAACTGGTGCCGCTCCATCACGTCATGGAATCTGGCGCTTGACGAACATGGAAAGCCTAACATCGGACCCTTTCCTTGTGGTGGTGTGGTAACGATCAACTCGCAGACACGAGAGATCACCAGGAGCGGACAATACTGGGCTTTCGCGCACTACGCACGACTCATGCGTCGTGGAGCTCGCCGTTTTGATTCTGAGAGCGCGGTTTCCGAATTGGAGCACGTTGCTGTGGAAAATCCAGACGGCCAACGGGTTCTTGTCGTATCCAATCCCGGCTCTGCTAGGACGATTGAACTGCGGCTCGCAGATATAGCGGCGTCGGTGCCATTAAAGTCAAATTCCGTCACCACTCTAGCTTGGAGGTAAGTCTCAACCAGTAAGTTGGTTCAACTCTTGGCCTTCCGGGAATCGACCAACGGTGTTTCCGAAGGCAGACGGAATTTAAGTCGCTATCGCCTCGTGATTGATTTGTGATCGCTGGGCATTTGCCGTAAGCGATGTAGTCCAAATGGGACTCTATTTTTCTTTACAGAGAAAGGTACTCTGTAGAGGTAGCCGCTCTTGCTTATTCCATCTCTAGTAGGGCGGCCATAGTCTCCACCCCGTTCCATAGATTCTGTAGTCGAAGGTTCTCATTGGCGGCGTGTTGATTGTCGTCGTAGTTGGCAATCGGTACCGTGATGGTGCGGGTTTGCGCCGCACGTTCCATCGCTCCCAAAGGAACACTCCCGCCCATAGTGGGCAAAAGTATCACCGTACCGCGCGCACTCTCCACCGCTCGAATGACTTCACGTGCAATTGTTAAGTCCATGGGGGTGCGCACCGCGTTATAGCCTGCCTGGTCGCATACGACCATCGCAACCTTGGAATGACCTGTTAGGGTCTCGCGCGTGGGCTCACTCTCCACAACAAAATATCCGCTCGATCGAATATAGTCGACCACGCGCGCCTGCTGTTCACGCCAATCGATACCCACCACGAGTCGAAGGTCCAAGTCAGCGGTAGCAGTTGGCGGGATTACATTGGTGGCACGGGCCCCAGTCTGGCCAGAGGAGAGTCCGTTTATGTTCAAAGAGGGCTGGTTGATGAGGTCGAGCAAATGTTTTCCAGAGCCATCGATATGCCCGAGCCAAAATGAGCTCATCAGCATTTGATCGTTGACCGGTGCTCGGGCCAGCGCTTCGTTTTCAGTTTTCGTCAGCGGCGCAATTCCGTCGTAAAAATGCGGCACTAACACACGGCCGTTTTCATCTTTCATCCCAGCTAGCAATTGGGCCAACATCATCGCAGGATTCGGAGCCCAATTCCCATAATGACCACTGTGCAAGCCATGATGTGGACCGTAGATAGTGACCTCTAGGTGGGCATCACCTCGCGCTCCGAAGACAACGGTCTGGTTCCCGCTCTGATCGACCGGCCCATCGCATACCAGCCAGACGTCGCCGTGGACTAAATCCCGGTTGGCATCGAGGATCTGCTCCAAGTGCGGCGATCCAGCCTCTTCCTCACCCTCCCATACGAAGCGAACATTCGCCCGCAAAGGAATTTTGGCCGCTCGCAGTGCATCCAGTGCCGTCAGCTGGGCAAAGATGGCGGCCTTGTCATCCCCGGCCGACCTGGCATAGATGCGCGGCTCGCCATCAACTTCCCGAATCACCGGTGTGAAAGGAGAACCGCCGTCCCACTCTGACGGAGTAACTGGCTGGCCGTCGTAATGCGCATAGAAGACGATAGTGTGTTGCGCTCCTGGAACAGTAATTTGTCCGTAAACGACAGGCGGCGCTCCCGCGATCGATAGCAGACGAGATTCGAAACTTCGCTTTTTAAGCTCCGCAACAAGCAGGCCTGCGTTGCGCTGGAGATTCGCAGGATCAGCGGCGACATTTGGAATGGTGAGGAATTCGCTGAACTCTTGCGTCAATTTGGGCCGATGAGCAGTCGTGTATTGTTGAGCAGCTTCCGCAGGGGTTTGAGCAGCGAGAATAGATGGTAGGAACAGTAGGGCCGAACAGAGAACGTGAAGTCTCGAAATCATTGCCACACACTATACATCTCTTTACGACTCTTATGAATTGGGGCTGGCTCATCCCCTTCGATCCGTGACTCGTCTGCGAGCAACTTCGCCGGCGCAGATGTCGGCCGCATCAGATTCCGAGACCGCACGGTGCAACGGAGCAAGCGATCTTATAGGCGCAAGAAAAGTATGGTTAAAGAGAGGCGGGGAGAAGGGAACGGGGCACCCATTAGAGCGCTTGATTAACTACTAACATGCGGATGAGTGCCCAAATTCGTGGGCGCGGGGCGCTCGCGCTGGACTTGGAGCTGAGTTCAGCAAACGATGCACTCTGGAAGCTGGCGTGCACGTGGAGCTGAATTCATGGCTCGACGCGGTGGGGACTCCGATTGCCGTTCAACAGAAGTTGATGCGACACGCGGATATTCGGACAACGATGAACACCTACGGCGATGTGGTGATTGATGAAATGGTCCGCGCTGCCTCGAAAGTGGCCAGGTTGGCACTTAACAGAGCGCAGGCAGAGCGCGAAGCCAGTTAAGTCCTTTGTTTTGGCGGAAGCGTGTGTGAGTCGAACACACCGGCGACATCGAAGATGCCGCCCGCCGGTTTTGAAGACCGGGACGATCACCGGACCGCATGCGCTTCCGTATCTAATTCATAACAAACAATTTAAATCGATTAACACCTGTTACCTTCGTGCTATTTACTGGCAGTTCTACTGGCAGTAGAATCGGTGCATGAAAAGCAACTACCAGCGCGGCACGATCTATGAGGCCAGCGGCAGCTTCTTCGTGCGCTACTTCGCAAACCTTGGTGATGGGAAGAAGCGTGTGTCTCATAAACTCTGTGACCGCGATGAAACCCACTACAGCATAACAGCGCCTTCGGTGCTCGCACTGCGTGATGAGCATATGGTCACCACCCGCAGACCCACACCGCAACCAACCTCAGAACCGCTCATCACCGAATATTGGGAGCACACATACCTTCCCACGGTTAAAGAGGGTCTGAAACCGAGCACGGTTGCAGGGTACCAACAAATTTGGGAACAGTTCTTGAAGGAGCACTTCACCGGGCGCACGTTCCATGAGTATCAGCCCCATCACGGCAACAAGTTGCTTAATGAGCTTGTTGCTCTCAAATACGGGCAGCGCACCTTGGCCCACGTTCGCAGCCTCGCATCGGGCATCTTCACCCACGCAATCAATGATGGGCTGTTGAGCGAAAATCCGTGGCGCAACGTGAAGACCAAAATTAAACCACCCAAGCCGAAGGATGGTGCGGACTACACCCTCACCGAGTTGATGGACATCGTTAACACCAAGCTGACCCGCATTGACGCGCAACTCATCGTCTGCCTAGCAGGTCTAATGGGGCTGCGACCGAGCGAGATTGTTGCTCTGTGTTGGGAAGATGTGAACCTGAAGGCGGGCAAGCTGCGATTGCACCAGGCATATGTGAGGGGCCATCTCGGAACCACGAAGACGGGTGTTGATGTCCAACTGCCGATGTTGAAAATGGTGATTGGTCTTTTCAAGGCTTGGCATGAGCAGTGCGGTGAGCCTGGTGATGGGTGGGTGTTTTCTAACCAGGTCGGTGACCCCATCAACATCAGGGATTACGTTGTTGGTGTGCTCAGACCGGCCATTGGGAAGAAAGCCTGGAAGGGTCTGTACGCCTTCCGCCGTGGGGCCGGTACGATTCTCACCGAGCTAACAGGCAACCCCATCGCCGCGCAACAGGCTCTTTGTCATCTCGACTTGAGTACAACGATGAGGCACTACATCAAAACCAAACGATCTGCACTTGCCGAAGGTATTCAGTTGTTAGATGAGAGACTTGCGCTTAACAAGTAATGTTATTTTCTAACATCGCTCGAATTCAATGTTACTCAAAGTTTAAGTACCGTAAAAAGTTGGGTACAGACGTGATATTTACAGCTTTCGGCTTTCGAGAGAATATGTCAGTAGACGTTGGGAGCGTCTACACAATGAAAATGTCAATCGAGCAGAAAGCAGCTTACCAGGCGTACCGCGCAGAATGCCGCATCAGCAACGTTGAGCCGGTGAGAGCCGATTTCCTGGCCGGTGACATTCCGAGTTGCGTGAGCTACCACCTGCTTCGTGCCGGAGTCGAACTGCCCACACTGACAAAAGACTTTCTAGCAGAGGAAGAACTGTGGGGAGCAACGCCCGCCTTGGCCGCGCAAGCTGCCCACGCCTAACAACCACCCTCCCCCATCACCTTTACCCATAGGAGGCGTCACATGAAAAACAAACTGCAACTCGCTCTCGGTTTCATCTTGGTGGGTTTTGTCTTGGTGTTTCTCTTCAACGCAACAGTTGCACAAGCGATTTTTGTGATGCTTGCCGGTGGTGGATTGATTGAGGTTGCCCGATCTGTTACTTCCCGAAAATCTTCATGTACTTCGCCACACCCATCAAGCCAGCATCCGCTAGACCGTGAGCAATGACCTTGGCGACAAGAGGATGAGCGTCAGCAGCGGCCTGAAGGGCCTTCACTGCTGGTGCGCCCCACTCACTTGCCATGTATCGCAACGCGGGGGCCGCTGTTTCACTTGCTAACAGTGCGGCACCTCCACCAAGTGTCAACCCGCCGACAGCATCACCCAATGAGTCAGGTGCATTCAAGATCGAATCCGGCACCTTGCTACCCATCGCGGCACCACTGTAATGAGGCCGTGGTGGTGTGGGCGGGTTTCTACACCATCACTTGCGAAACAACGTGTTGTGTTTTGGTAAACTCCCCACCCTTTAAGGGGCTTCACTTCCCAGGTGGGGATAGAACAGGATGTGAAAATGATATTGGTGCGTAACTGGTGGATCAAACCACAAACGCTTGTGGCGGCGATGAACGTCAACCCCATCACCGATGGTGAAGCACCGGCACTGGTCGTGTAATGCCGCGCCTCGTACCGTTGGAAGTGAAGCTCGCTCGATACCACGCCTGGAAGCGTAAAAAAATCAGGCGACGGCGCAAAAAGAGAGCAAAGGCGAAATTAAAGGCGCTGTTAGCAATGGCGCGGGCCGCTCTGGGTTATAAAAAGCCCGGTGTCAGGAAGCTCTCAGCCTCACACCTGAAGGCGCGGAGGGAAGGACATCAGCGGTACTACCAGGCGCTGCGTGAAAAGAAGTTTTCAAACACAGGGAGTAAATAATATGAATGACATCTTAACTGCCACAGAAGTTGCAGCAATGTTGAGACTCAGCAAGAGACAGGTCTACGAGTTGGCAAAGGACAGTGTGAACCCGCTGCCAAGCCTTCGTATTCGCACATCAGTGCGCTTCCGTCGTGCTGACCTTGATGGGTGGATTGCTGGGTTGGTGGAGAAGAAGTCCGCGTGACCTGAATTGATCCATGATGAGTAGTGAGGTTCCCAGGAGCAGGTCACCTACCATCAGAGCTTTACAATCGTAGGGTTTGAGGGTACTCTTGGGCGAGTTTACGGTGGTTCTTCTAGCTCCCTTCCCCGGTTGAGTTCGCCCCAGTGCCAGATTGGTTACGAGAGTGTATTATTCTCAGTTGCCTTGGGCTAAAGCTGCATCAGAATGAGTCGATAATTTCATACTGGCGAGGGCGGAGATGCCAAATCAGCGGAAGATTAACTTTCAGGGTCGCGAGGTTATCGCAGAGACCGTGGATTTTGAATCTGACAAAGAACAGTGGAGCACTTACATACTGCACGATGGAAGCACGCTTAAGGTCAAGGCTGTTGTGACCGAAGTGTCTAGACTTCTGGATGTGTGGGATGCGAAAGGTGATCCGGTGTACATGATCCAGGCATCGCAAGTAGTGCACGTCAGCCCTGCCGAGCCGCTACGGAGGCAACAATGATTTGTCCAAACGAGCAAGAACAGACTCAGACCATCCCAATTGATAGTTCTCACGCGCGTTCGGTGCCGGTGTCTCTAGGTGGCGAGACTACCGGAGAACTGGCAAAGGCGATCAGCTTTTATAGCCTGATCTCCTTCTCTGGAATGAACAAGACTCCTCAGCCGGTTAGCAAGTTTGTGTCAGACAGTTTTGCAAGGCTAGATCAGGTCCAGGCGGTCCTCGCAGGCGACAGTGCAGATGTTCTACACGTCTGGATCATGATAAGGGAGTGGACCCCCCAGGCGCGCCACCAGGTCTACGAGGTGCAGAAGACAATCATGAAGCAGCTTGAAGGGCTTCACTTCGATTTTTACGTGGTTGACTTGCCCGAGGGTGTGGCACCAGAAGACATGGTTTCGGATATTCCGCTCGAATTTAAACGTGCCTAGGAAGAATGAACATCTCACAGTTGCTCAAGACAACGAGCAATTTTTCGGTGGCCTTAACCTTTCCGGCGGTCCCACCCGAGGGTGGGCGTCCACCGCTGCCTTTTACGCTGCCCTGCACTACGTCGAAGCCTTCTTCAGTACTCGTTCGAAACACTCTGCCGACCACCGAACGCGCGACAACAACATGGTGCAACACACTGAGACCATGACTGTCTATAACCAGTATTGCGAGTTGAAAAACATCTCGACTCGCGCTCGTTACTACGGACGTTATCCCTCAACTACAGAGTTCACGCAACAGGTTCTGCCCGCGCTGCGAGATTTGAAGGCTGAGATGCTCAAGTATTGCTAAGAAGGCAGTGTGAATTTACGGCGTGTGTGTGTGTGTGTGTTGATTCCCGACGTATTCCGAATACGCCTGCATGTTGAAAAACTTACTGGTAATTCTACTGGCACGGTCTGATTCAAATTATTGATTCTTAGTGCGCCGTATGCGCGATCATCGTCGGTAAGCCCAAGAAAACACGTATTTTACTCGATTTGAAGACCGGGACGATCACCGGACCGCATGCGCTTCCTCGACAAGTCGCCAAGAAGTTGTTCGTTTCAGTCCGTTGCGGAGGTATGTCTTGGCGGGCATGCCCAGTAACCGATCAATCCGCCACGAACTGTAAGGATATTCAACCGAAGTCGAGAAACAAGTACAAGCAGAATCGTCACCTATGGGCTGAAGGAGTCGTTCCGGTCTTGCGAACCGCCTCTAAAGAAGCGGTGATGCACCATGCTTTGGGCCAGGAGCAGGAACAAAACTACCATGACAACTACAAACAAAAACTTTCCTATTTCTATAGAGAGAGGCGTTCGTCCGGCAGGTTCCTTCTTATCCATGATTGCAACCCTGGTTGTCTGCGAACGTAACACGAACTACTTCGGTTGCGCCACTACTCGCAGATAGGGTTTCAAAGTCTTAAAGCCGCCGGGATATTTCTGCTTGGCCTGCTCTTCTGACACTGACGTGGGAATGATCACGTCATCACCTGGCTTCCAGTTCACCGGCGTGGCAATGCTGTGCTTGGCGGAGAGTTGGATCGAATCCAGTACGCGTAGAACCTCGTCGAAATTCCGGCCGCTGCTCATGGGGTAGATCAGCATGAGTTTAATTTTTTTGTCTGGGCCAATCACGAATACGGTGCGCACGGTAGCATTGTCGGCCGCTGTGCGGCCTTCGCTGGAGGTTCCGGCCTCGGCGGGCAGCATGTCGTAGAGCTTCGCAATTTTAAGTTCCGTGTCGCCGATCATGGGATAGGTGACTTTGTGACCCTGGGTCTCTTCAATATCGGCAGCCCACTTGCCGTGACTGGTCACAGGATCGACACTCAACCCGATGATTTTTGTGTTGCGCTTGGCAAATTCAGGCTGCAGGCCGGCCATGTAGCCTAGTTCAGTCGTGCATACGGGAGTGAAATCCTTGGGGTGCGAAAACAGAATCGCCCAGCCGTCGCCGATCCATTCGTGAAAGTTGATCGTGCCTTGCGTGGTTTCGGCCGTAAAGTTGGGAGCCTCGGAATTGATGCGTAAAGACATGTTCTTTCCTCGTGTTGTTTCCTGAATTGATGGTCGTCGTGTGCAAACCCTATAATATTAGTAGGGAATAGACTATCGAGTTGTCATCGAGCCGTCAACCGGAATCAGACTTGTACCTGCGAGATATGTTACCGCATCAAATTGGAATCGCGCTTTAGTGCCCGAGAATACTCAGCGCGATAAAATTTCAAGTACGGCTGCCCATAGGAGAGTTTCCATGGTCCGATTGAACACGATCCGATTAAACATGGTGCAGGTCGATGTGTTCACCGATCGGGTTCTCACCGGCAACGCGCTGGCGGTTTTTCTGGATGGCAATGGCCTCAGCACCGAGCAGATGCAGGCTCTAGCGCGAGAAACCAATCTCGCGGAAACTACTTTCATTCTTCCCGGGGACGCCGCTGCCGAAAAGATTCGCGGAGTTCGTGTGCGCATCTTCACTGTGCAGGAAGAGTTGCCCTTCGCAGGACATCCTACGCTTGGCACCGCGTTCGTTCTGCGTGGCCAGACCGACGCTTCTGAAGTTCTCCTGGACCTTGACGTCGGCCCTGTACCCGTTCGCTTCTCTCAAGAATCAGGGCAACCCGTTTTCGGAGAAATGACGCAGAGGAACCCGGAATTCGGCGCGATCCACGACGTGAGTGATGTCGGGCGTCTCGTCGGCTTAAATATCTCTGATTTTGACGACTTTGCGCCTATTCAAACTGTATCTACCGGCGTTCCTTTCACCATCGCCATGCTGCGCTCGCTAAAGACACTCCAGAATCTTCGCCTCGACATCAACCGCGCTTCTGAATATCTCGCGCGCAGCGGCGGAAAATTCTTTTATTTTGTTTGCCGGGAGACTGTCGATCCTAAAGCCCGGCTTCACGCTCGCATGATTTTTTACAACGGAGATGATCCCGCGACCGGGTCCGCCGCTGGATGCTGCGCAGCCTGGATGGTCGCGCACGGCGTCACCGCCAGCGATGAGCAGGTTTTGATCGAGCAAGGGCTCGAAGTGCACCGCCCGAGCAACATTTTTGTGCGCGCGACTAAGGTCGATCATCACGGTGATAACCATGTTGCCAATGTGCGTGTCGGTGGAAATTGTGTAGAAGTTCTCCGCGGCGAAGTCACACTCACGATCGAATGAATCAAAACGCTGCGTCAGTCGCGGTTCTTAGACGAATGGCACGATCTTGCCAAGCACCAGAGTGCCATTGGCGAGCGCGCTACTTTACCGATTCCGAGATTCTGTTTAGCATTCACTTCGCTCCGGTTCTCAAAAAAGAAATCAGGTATCGAATTCAGAAAAAAATTGTGACGACAGTCTCCCGGTTAGATCAATGAAGCCCAAAAAAAAGATTCTCTGTGTGGACGATAACGAACAGGCACTCTCCATCCGCAAAATCCTGCTGGAAACGCGGGGCTACCGGGTGATTGCCTGCAACAATGGTGAACAGGCTCTCGATGCCTTCCGCCGCGGCGGTATTGATCTGGTGCTTACAGACCTGATCATGCCGGGTGTAGATGGTTCGCGGCTGATTGCAGAAATCAAAAACCTTTCTCCGCAAACTCCGGTTGTGCTGATTTCCGGCCGAGTCAAGATTTACGAACGTGAAACGCTCGCCGATCTGTTTCTGCCCAAGGGAATGTATGAGCCCGCGGAGCTGCTGGAACGTATTCGCCTGTTATTGGTGCGCAAACGCGGACCGAAGCGGCAGATTGAACTCCGCTCGCGCACTGACGTGCAACACGCAACCGTGGCGTGAGCCGGTGCGCAGCATTGAATCAAGCGCGCTTCATCCTGTGATATGGTTTTCTCTGGATGCAGGCCTTCATCGAAGCTAGGGAAGTGTGCAAAACTTATCGGGTGGGCAAGGTGGATGTGCCTGCCTTGCGCGGGATCTCTTTCAGTGTTCAAAAAGGTGAGTTCGTAACGGTTGTTGGCCCGTCGGGCAGCGGTAAGTCCACACTTTTTTATATGCTAGGTGGACTAACCCGCGCGGACTCGGGAAGTGTCACTATTGACGGCGTGAATTTTGCCACGCTCTCCGATGGGGAGCGCACGCGGTTGCGCAAGAGCAAGATCGGATTCGTCTTCCAGAAATTTAACCTGTTGCCTACACTTAGCGCGCGCTCGAATATAGAAATTGCCGTCGACATTGCTGGCTTGGGCAAGCCCGATCCGGCGTACTTCAAAAAAATCACCGAGATGCTCGGCATCGCGCAACGGCTCGACCATCGGCCGAATGAGCTTTCCGGTGGCGAGCAACAGAGAGTCGCACTGGCGCGTGCTCTCATCAACCGGCCAGCCATTGTGCTCGCAGACGAACCCACGGGCAATCTTGATTCGAAAAGTTCCGGGATCGTTCTCGACATGCTACGCCAGTCGAATAAAGATCTGGGACAAACCGTGCTCATGATCACACACAATCCCGAGGCGGCTGCGTATGGCGACCGCATCGTCCACATGCGCGACGGCCAGATCGTTTCACCGGATGAAGATCCGCAGTGGGCGCCGCATCTTCCAGCCGAACGTTCGCAATCCTCATAACGCACAAGTTTATATAGCAGTTTTATATGGCACATCGCGACGAATTCACGAAACCAATTCTTCCTGGCAAGGGAGCGACCGACTACGAACGCTATCTGCACACCGACGAGTTGCTTGCCTTGCAGAAGTCTCCCGAAGAACTGCTGCACAAAGACGAAATGACTTTTCTGGTTGTGCATCAGAGTTCAGAATTGTTGATGAAGGGAGCAGCCTTCGAACTCGACCGCGCCATCGAGGCGCTAGAGCACGCCGATTACGGCAATTCGACGCGCCTGATCCGGCGGGCGATTTCACTGATCGAGCCTACTATCGGCTTACTCCACATTCTGGAGACCATTAGTCCCTACGACTATCACCTCATTCGAGCTGGCCTCGGGCACGGGAGCGGCCTCGACTCTCCAGGATTTCTTTCGCTGCTCCACATTGGCCCGCGCCTCGGCAAAGCCTTTAATGAGCAACTCGCTGCCGCCGGTGTGACTGCGGGTGACCTCTATCGCCGTCACGAAGAATTCTTCGGCCTGCACGATGTTGCCGAGAGGCTGCTCGACTTCGACGAGCGCATGCAGATTTTCCGCTTTCACCATCTCAAACTCGCCGAACGCGTTATCGGAGGCCGGGTCGTCGGGACTATGGGAACGCCCGTGGAAGTCCTGCAACAACGTATGGAAAGCTGGTTCTACAAAGATCTTTGGGACGTCCGCAACCAGATCACTGCCAGCCAGGCGCCAGCGGGAAAGCAGTATTAGGCGTAGGTTGAGATGGCTTGAAGATCTGTAGGCAGTCCTTGATCGTGTGCATATTGTTTGCCTTTTTCGCTCGCCCGGCGGGTGTAACATTCTTCAAATGATCTTCCCGCCGTTCGAGGTTGCAACTAAAATTGCGATCGCACTCGGCATTGGTTTGCTGGTTGGCTTGGAACGTCAGTGGTCGCAAAAAGACGTTGGCGTTCGAACGTTTTCAATTACCGCTCTTCTGGGTTGTCTCTCCGTTCTCATTTCCGTGCAACTGGCCGCAATCTGTCTGGTGGGCATACTTGTTTTGGTCGCGTTCATGAATGGCCGAAGTCTGCTCGTGGATCGCTCGCTGGAAATGACAACTTCGGTGGCATTGATCGTTACATTTATTTTGGGCATGCTGGCCGGCCTCGGCCACTTTTTTACTCCCATCGCTTCCGCCATTTTGATGGTCATGTTGCTGGCGTGGAAAACGGAGTTGAAGCGTTTCGCGGGAGACTTGAAATTATCGGAAATCCGAGGCGCGGTGCTGCTCGGGCTGCTTGGATTCGTAATTTATCCGATTCTGCCTAACCGGTTCATCGACAGCTGGCATCTGCTGAACCCAAGACAATCGTGGCTGATTGTGATTATTGTTGCGGGGCTCGGCTTCGCTAACTATGTCTTATTGCGAATATTCAGCAGTCGTGGCTTGTATTACACAGCGGTTCTCGGCGGTTTGGTAAATAGTACGGCGACGGCTGCGGAATTGTCGCGAACGGTCTTAAGAGATGAATCAGAACCGGGCAGTGCGGAGGTGAACAACAAAGCGGTTGCTCTTATCCTCCTTACATCAGTCGCTATGTTCGTGCGCAATCTTGTGATTCTGGCTATCTTCGCGCCCGGGTCGGTGTCGGTTGCGATGTGGCCGCTGCTGGTCATGACGGCCGGAGCAGCGATATTTGCCTGGAGGGCGCGCGACCGCAGCACGGACCCGGTTAAGAGTTTGCACCTGGACTCACCCGTCTCTTTGCGGCATGTACTTACTCTGGGCGCGCTTTTCGTACTAATGGAGATAATCGGTACGATCGGCGCGCGGTACCTCGGCAGATTTGGTTTTCTGGCGTTGAGTCTGCTCGGTGGAACGGTTAGCAGCGCTAGTACCACGGCTGCGGCCGCGACCATGGCGATTCATGGCAAGCTGTCTCCGGATGTGGCTGGCGTGGCAACAGTATTTGCGTCGATTGCGAGCGCGCTGGTGAATCTGCCACTCGTCCAAAGGCAATCTCACAACAAGCGGTTGACCCGGACGTTGACCGTAATCTCGCTCTTGCTGGTTGCCGCTGGACTCATCGTACTGGCCGCCCGCGAGCGGTATCGCTGATCGCAGCTAGTCGGCAGTAGGCTTGTGCGCAGAAGTCGTTATCCGCTTTAGCAAAAACCAGAATTTGGCACTCAATACACAAGTGCTGTAAAATGAAACAGCGAGCGGGAGTAACTCAGCGGTAGAGTGCGACCTTGCCAAGGTCGAAGTCGCGGGTTCAATCCCCGTCTCCCGCTCCAGTTCTTGAAGCCCTGCGCCTGCGAGGGCTTTTCGTTTTAGGGTATCGTTAGTGGAAGTGTTCGGCGCGGTCGCCAAGTGGTAAGGCCGAGGTCTGCAAAACCTCTATCGTGAGTTCGATTCTCACCCGCGCCTCCAAAATTCTTGGCACACCATCCTCTCAAATAAAGAACGGCGGAGAAGAGTCGGGCACGGCTCCCGTCTCTCTCCACCGTCTCATTCCGTAATCGTTATTACAACATTACAGCCGTGCGCACACCGACTTGGTTTGCGTGTAGAGCGCGAGAACGTCTTTGCCCATCTCGCGTCCCCACCCGGACTGCTTGTAACCGCCGAAGGGCAGTGCCGCGTCGAAGATGTTGTAGCAGTTGATCCACACCGTTCCGGCGCGCAGAGAGGCCGCCAGTCGGTGTGCCTTTGAAATGTCCTTGGTCCAGATTCCTGCTGCTAGACCATAGATCGAGTCATTGGCGCGTGGCGTAAGTTCATCCGGATCGTCAAAAGGAATTGCCGCTACCACTGGGCCAAAAATTTCTTCCTGCACCACCCGCATGTTGTCTTTCGTATTCACCAGCACGGTGGGCTCGACAAAATATCCCTTGTCGCCGAGTTTCTTTCCTCCGGCCATTGCGGTCGCGCCTTCGGACAGGCCAATCTCGAGATAGTTGCATACCCGCTGCAATTGCTCTTCGGAAACGAGCGGTCCCATCGTCGTGTCCGGCTCCATGCCAGATCCAACCCGAATTTTTTTCGCTTTCGCGGCCACGCCTTCCACCACGCGATCAAAAACCGGACGCTCGACGTAGAGACGCGAACCGGCGCAGCAGCATTGTCCGTGATTGAAGAAAATGGCGCTCGCGGCGCCACCGATCGCCACATCCAGATCCGCATCCTTGAATACAACATTCGGGGATTTGCCACCGAGTTCGAGCGAAACTTTTTTCAGATTTCCGGTGGCCGCGTGGACAATCAGCTTGCCCACCTCCGTCGATCCAGTAAACGCAATTTTGTCGACCAGATCGTGCGCCGCCAGAGCTGCGCCAGCGGTCTCGCCATATCCAGGGACGATATTGACCACGCCGTCCGGGAATCCAGCTTCCATTATCAGTTCGCCCAAGCGCAGCGCGGAGAGTGGTGTCTGCTCGGCCGGTTTCAACACCACCGTGCATCCAGAGGCTAGCGCAGGCGCAAGCTTCCACGCCGCCATCAGCAAGGGGAAATTCCACGGGATAATCTGGCCAACGACGCCGACCGGCTCGCGTAATGTGTAGGCGTGATAGCTCGCGCCAGGCGTGTACGGCACGGAGAGTGGAATGGTTGTGCCTTCGAGCTTGGTCGCCCATCCCGCCATGTAGCGGAACATATCAACGGCCAGCGGAACATCGGCGGCGCGCGCCACGGTGAGCGGCTTGCCATTATCAAGTGTTTCCAGGGTCGCGAATTCTTCGAGGTGTTCTTCCAACACGTCGGCCAGTTTCCACACCAGTTTCCCGCGTTCAGAGGCCGTCAGACGCGACCAGGGGCCGCTGTCAAACGCTCGCCGGGCAGCTTGTACGGCAGCATCAATGTCCTGCCGATCGCCTTCTGCGACTTGCGCCAGAACTTCGCCGGTAGCTGGGTTGTAGGTTGGGAAAGTTTTGCCCGACGCGGCATTTACCCACTTGCCGTCGATCAGCATTTTGCGCGGCTTGCCAATGAAGTCGCTAACCCGCGAATCAATCTGTATCGGGGAAACTGCGATTCCCATACATCCTCCTTAAAACGATGTTGAGTGAGAGAAGTTCATTGAACTGAAAAGGCTAAAAAAATACTAGTCCTGCGGGACAGTGAAGGCAACCACCCCACACTACTTGATGTCCTTCATCGCTAGCAGCGATCCATAGTCGCGGCCCGAGGGTTCGACAGCTCGCGCTACCACTCCGGCGAACGCTTCGTGAAGTTCCGGAAACTTCGCCACCAGTGCCTTGATCAATGTCATATTTTCCTGGAATGTGCGCGCAGTATCCGATACATCGGGGTATTGGTACTTTACGACCACGTCGAGATCATTCCCCACAGCCAGCGGAAAGATTTCCGTCAGATGATAGACCTTACCATTGGCGGTTAGATCCACAGTACTTCCATTAGCCGGCAGATCGGCCGGTTGTGTGGACTGGACCTCCTCATAGAGTTTGTCGGTAAACAGCGTACTCATGAAGTCCACAGGAATCGAAAGAGCAATCGCCTCGCGGTAATACAACCAGGCATCCCGATTCTTCGATTTAGCTTTGAAATCGCGGGCACGCTGGATGAACCATGTCGCATCGTGCCCAGAGGCCTGCGAAGATCGTACATATAAACCACCCAGTTTCCACTCGGTGCCGGCTTGTTGCAGGATGAAAGTTAGAGTGCTGGCAGCTTGGCCGGAATTTACGTCGAGAATGGTGACGCCGTACTTGCCAGGCGGAAGATTTGGCAAGACAAATACGGCACTATTCTCCGTCTGACCCGTTTTCCCAAAAACGCCGCAGAGAAACTCGGCGCGAGCCAGGGGTTCCGGGCCATCGGCAATCAGCAAAAAGGACGGCCGAATCGTTGTCTTGGCGCCAGAAAATATCGCCTGATTTTCTTTGACCACGGCTTCGATTCCGCCAAAACTGGAGGCCACCGAAGCTATGGAATTCTGCTTCAGAGCCGCAGTGTCGCCGTGGGCCGCCATCTCGAAGTAGTGCTGCGCCGTGGTCTTCAGCGCCGCTTGTACATCGGCACTCATGTCCACCGAGGTTTGGCAGGTCTGAGCATTGGCAGACGCTCCGTATAAAAATGCTCCCATCAGCAGAAGCCGCAGCCAGCGCTGGCCCGGCAATTGATTCCAGCGCCCTTGATTCTGGACGGTGCGTTTCGAAGGAGTACTCAAGCAGGAAGCCTCCCGTGGCGTTTTCGCGTTCTCAGAGCCAACTACAGTCCTATGCCCACTTAGCCTATATCTCCATCGGTCTTTCGTCATCAAAACATTGGCCCAGACGCAAGAATATGGCGCTCCTGCGTTCTACAAGCGGTGGTAAAATTGCCAATGGGCTCAGTTAGCCGCTTGACGAAATGGGGCGACCTTGTGATGCCGCGTACATGCAGATGGATGGCCTTGGGGATCTTGCTGGTATCTCCCGTCCTTATTGCGCAGACTGCGGTCGCTCCGGCCGCTGACCTGCCAAAAGCCCAACCCGATGCTCAGATAAAAGCCCAGACAACAGCTCCGGCCAATGCTCCGACGCACGCGCACCCGCACCACAAATCCCATAAAGCTCAAAAACCACTGGTCCTTCCGCCGCTGCCGAGCGGCCCGCTGAGTCAGTTACCCATGGACCAGATTCCGCCCACTCCCGCAAAAGTCAGCTATCAGGGTGGTTTGCTAACCATCTCGGCTCAGAATTCTACATTAGGCGAAATCCTGCGCGATGTGCGCAAGCTTACCGGCGCTTCCATAGAAATTCCTCCGGGCTCGGGCGCAAACGAGCGAGTAATTGTGTCCCTCGGACCGGGTGCGCCCCGGGATGTTCTGGCCCGATTACTCAATGGCTCTTCGTTCGATTATGTGATGCTCGGTTCGAGCTCCGATCCCGCGGCAGTTTCGAGCGTTATGTTGATGGCAAAGCCTTCGTTGCCGGGAGAGACTCAGACGGCCGCGAACGTGTACCAGAACGATTCGGGTGGGACACCTGGCAACAACAACCTTGCCCGTCCACAGCCGTTCAACCCGCAGATCGTCGCATTGCGGCAGCCTGGACAGCCCGCGGCGGGACAAGCGGCGAATGCTGACGGTGACGATAAAGACGACGATTCCGATAATACCGACGATAATGCCGACGACCAGGCGCAACCCCAACAACCCGATGCGAATGCCACGAACGGCCAGGATCCGAATGGAAATCAGCCCAACGCTGGGCCGAAGACGCCGGAACAGATTCTGGAGATGCTACGCAAACCACAGCAGCCCGGCGCTATGCCGCCCAATGACACTCCAGTACAGCCGCCTCCGCAGTAGCCTAATGGGGCAGACATAAAGTTGAAACGGGACGCAGTGGCGCCGTATTGTGTGACATTTTGGGAGAGATTGCAGCAGAGCGATTAATCGCCGCTAGCTTGGCTTTGATTGGGTACTAACACTCGCAGGAAATTAGATGGTCGAGAAGGGTTAAAAGCAACCAATACTGCGTGGATCACGCAATAGGCGCCGAAAACACCGAGCATCACGCTTAAGATTGCGGTACTGCTAACCAGGAAAACTATAAAAAGTGCGTTCACGTTGACGGCCCTTGCTGGCAACCACCAATGAATCGTGCGGCTGCAAATATTTAACTCTATCCGCATTTGACCCCCGCCGCTGTTAACAACTAAGATACGGGAATCGGACTGCGTATCTCCACTCTCCAACATTTCTTAGGACCCGTCCACGTTACGGAAGTCCATTAAGTATTGCGTAAATGGCCATCACCAGGATTTCGGTGCGCGGCGCGCGCCAACACAACCTGAAGAATATTGACGTCGAGATTCCTCGTAATACCTTGACGGTCATTACCGGTCTGAGCGGATCCGGCAAATCCTCGCTCGCTTTCGACACAATTTATGCCGAAGGGCAGCGAAGATACGTCGAAACGCTTTCCGCCTATGCCCGCCAATTTCTCGACCAGATGGAGCGCCCAGACGTCGATTCCATCGACGGCCTCAGTCCATCGATTTCCATCGAGCAGAAAACCACCAGCCGCAGCCCGCGATCTACGGTTGGGACTATCACCGAGATTTACGATTACCTGCGCCTGCTCTACTCGTCGATTGGGGTGCCACATTGCCCAAATTGCGGCAAGCCTATCACGCGGCAATCTGCCGAGCAGATCGTGCAGCGCGTCATGGCGCTAACGCCTGATGACCGAGTCATGATCATGGCCCCGATCGTTCGCGGCCGCAAAGGCGAATTCAAAAAAGAAATGGAGAAGCTCATTCAGCACGGCTTTTCCCGCGCCCGCGTCGATGGTGAACTGGTCAATCTTGAGGACGATCTGGCACTCGACAAGCGCAAGAATCACACCATAGAAGTCGTCATCGATCGCCTGTTGGTGAAGCCCGGAATCGAAACCCGCCTCGAACAATCGGTCGCGCTGGCCATGAAACTGGGCGGCGGTCTCGTGCTGATCGCTGTCGTCAATGGAGACGAAACCCTCTATTCCTCGCGCCTCGCGTGCCCCGATTGCGGCATCAGTGTTCCCCAACTTGAGCCGCGTTCGTTTTCGTTCAACAGTTCCTATGGAGCTTGCCCCGAGTGCCATGGTCTCGGAAGCCGCTACGATCTTGATGCGGCCAAAGTCATCGTCGACTGGTCGAAGCCGATACTAGACGGAGGTCTTGGCCCCGGATCAGCGTCGCAGAATTTAGTGCGCAGCATACAGTTGCTTGTCCAAGCCTACGGATTCAACCTGGCGACGCCATTCGAAAAATTTCCCGACAAGATTCAAAACCTGCTGCTCAACGGCGAACCGCAGCGCGGGGGCAAGACAGGTTTTCTCGGAATTCTCGGCCACCTCAAGCAGAATCTCGAATCCTCCACGTCTGATACCTACCGCGAATATCTGCTCGATTTCATGTCGGCCACCGAATGTTCGGTATGCCATGGCAAACGCCTCCGTCCGGAAAGTCTGGCCGTCAAAGTAAACGGCATGTCCATTGCCGATTTCACGAGCCTTCCTATCGCGCGCGCGCTCGATGCGGCGCGCAAAATAAAATTGACGGGCAGGGAACTGACCATCGCCGGACGCATTGCGCACGAGATCACAGAACGCCTGCAATTCCTGCACGACGTAGGGCTAGGCTATCTGTCGCTCGGCCGCTCAGCCGCAACACTTTCCGGTGGGGAAGGCCAGCGCATCCGCCTAGCCACGCAGATCGGATCGAAGCTCCGCGGCGTCCTCTACGTGCTAGACGAGCCTTCCATCGGTTTGCACCACCGTGACAACGGCCGTCTTCTAGCCGCGCTGGAAAATTTGCGCGATCTCGGCAATACGGTTCTGGTGGTCGAGCATGATGAGGAAACCATTCGCCGTGCCGACTACGTCATCGATCTAGGCCCCGGCGCTGGCCGTCACGGAGGTGAACTCGTCGCAAGTGGGACACCTGCTGAAATTATGGCTTCGACTGCGTCCCTCACCGGCGCCTATATCGCTGGACGCCACCAGATTGCGATGCTGCCGCAGCGGCGCAGCCCGAATGGCAAGGCCGTGACTGTATTCGGTGCGCGTGAGAACAATCTAAAGAATTTCGACGTAGTTTTTCCCCTCGGAGTAATGACAGTCGTGACCGGCGTTTCCGGCTCCGGCAAGTCAACCCTCGTCAATGACATTCTGTACCGTGCTCTCGCCAAGCAGCTCTATCGTTCCCGCGAAGAAGCGGGCAGCCACAAAGCCATCACCGGAGCCGAGCTCATCGATAAAGTCATTCGTATCGATCAGTCGCCCATCGGTCGAACGCCGCGCTCCAATCCCGCAACCTATACCGGCATCTTCGCTGCGGTTCGTGATCTCTACGCTATGCTGCCCGAATCCCGCGAGCGCGGATACAAACCCGGACGCTTCTCTTTCAACGTGGCTGGCGGACGCTGCGAAGCTTGCCAGGGCGAAGGCCAGCGCCGCATCGAAATGAACTTTCTGCCCGACGTTTACGTGCAGTGCGAAGTCTGTGGCGGACGCCGTTACAACCACGAGACACTGTCGGTTCACTACAACGGCCATTCCATCGCCGACCTGCTCGAAATGCCGGTATCGGATGTTCTCCAGATTCTCGAAAACATCCCGCAAGTCAAACAAAAGCTGCAAACGCTGGTCGATGTTGGCCTGGGATACATCCACCTCGGTCAATCCGCCGTCACTCTCTCCGGCGGAGAGGCGCAACGTATTAAGCTGGCCCGCGAACTCAGCAAGCGCCAAACCGGCAAGACTCTTTATCTGCTGGATGAGCCGACGACCGGACTGCATTTCGACGATGTGCGTAAATTGCTCGATGTTCTGCACCGTCTAACCGATCTCGGAAACACGGTCATCATCATCGAGCACAATCTCGACGTAATTCGCAACGCCGATTGGATCCTCGATCTCGGCCCCGAGGGCGGAGAAGATGGCGGACGTATCGTGGCTCAAGGCACACCAGAACAGGTCGCGCGAGTGAAAAAATCCTATACTGGCCAGGCGCTGACTGCGTATTTCAATGGCTTGCCGAAGAATGGTTCGTCGAAGAACGGCTCGGTAAAAGGTGAGCCAGCAAGAAATAGCTCGGCAACCGTGCTCGCGCCCACCGGCACAGGAGAACGGGCGTGAACCTTTCGTCTGACGATCCTGAAAGTTCAGCACGAACTCCGGAGTCAGCGGATCCGTTAGTGGAGCGACGGGCGTCCTCGCCCGACCTGGCAGAGCAAGTCTCGGCAGACATCTCAGGTCGTAGCGACTCTAGATTACGCGCAGCCGTCGATCGCCTCGCCGATAGCCAGTCGACGGAACTCATCACCCTCGTGCCGCCCGATCCCACGCCAACTGATCTGAAGTGGACTGATTCGGCCTCAAACGCTCCAACTTCGAATCATTCGCCGTCTAATGACCCAGCATGGAATGGCTGGGATGTTCTCCGCCTCATATTCCTAGCCATCGTTGCTCTCTTCGTCGGCGTATTTGTCGTGCTGCTGGTCGCTCGCGTGACCATGTACCCGCACACGCATCTCGGCGAGATCGCTCGCGTTCCGCTAGTCGTCGTCGCCGGACAATGCTTGGCCTACCTTCTTATTCTGGCCTACATGTATATTCTGGTTACGCGCGAGCGCAGACGTCCAGATTTTCTCGCCGCCATCCACTGGAATTGGCCTTCGAACATTGCCGTCTACGTTGTGGCAGGTTTCGTGCTTTCAGTAGCGTTGCAGGGATTGGCCCATTTCCTGCCCATCCCAAAAGAGCTGCCAATCGATAGCTTTTTCCAAACGTCTGCCGAAGCCTGGGCGCTCAGTGTTCTAAGTGTTACCCTCGCGCCCCTTATGGAAGAACTTTTTTTCCGCGGTTTTCTTTATCCCGTGCTCGCGCGCGGCATAGGCGTTCCGATTTCCGTCTTCCTGACCGCGTTAGCTTTCGCCCTGCTCCATGGCGCGCAACTAGGGTTTGCCTGGGGGCCAGTGCTGGTCATCTTCTTCGTAGGTCTGGCGCTGACTATAGTGCGAGCCAAAACAGATTCCGTGGCCGCTGGAGTACTCATCCATATGGCTTATAACGGAACTATTACCGTAGCCATGTTCTTCGCTACCGATGGATTCCGGCATCTGGAGAAACTCAGCGGCCAGTAGCCGGTTCGCAGTTCAATCCGGGTTGCCTCACGAGCGACTGGCTACCGGCAACTGGCAACTGCTGTTAAATTAGAAATTCATGTCCACCGCACGACAAGAGCTCTTAAAACTGCTGGCCCACAAGTCATTTCGCTTGGGAGAATTCAAGCTCTCCTCCGGTGGCACTAGCGACTATTACATCGACTGCCGTACCACTACGCTCGATGCTCGAGGAGCACAGCTCGTCGGCCAGGTTTTCCTCGACGAAATCCGCGAACAAGGCTGGAAGGCAGACGCCATCGGCGGACTCACCATGGGAGCTGATCCCATAGTCGTCGCCGTCGCTGTGACCAGCGGCACTCTGAACGGATTCCTCGTGCGTAAAGCTGAGAAACAACACGGCACCGGCCAGCGCATCGAAGGCTTCCGCGAAAAAGGCGCGAGGGTTGTGATCGTAGACGACGTATGCACCACCGGCTCATCTACGGTGCAAGCTATCGAAACCGCCCGCGAGTACGGCTTCGAAGTAGTAGGAGCGATGTGTCTGGTCGAGCGCCAAGATGCAAACGGCCGTCCGAACGTAGAAAAAGCAGCCGCACCGGCTATGTTCATCTCGATCTTTACCGCGAACGATGTGAGGAAAAAGCACCTAGCTGTAGCGCGCAACTGACACGGCCGGTTGACATCGCGCGCTATAATGAACACTGAACTGACAGTCCGGAATAGCTTTGGAAGGAATTGAAGCAGAGATATAACCTGCTTGTTATCAATACTTTGACTCTATCTACCATCTGCTCAATACTTTGAAGAGAAACACTCCCGAAAGTCCTGATTCTAATGGACCGAGAGGGAGGGGGTACCCCTCCGCACGCAACTAGCACCAACGAACGACCTATGATCCAGACCCTGGAATGGACCCCCAACGGCGTAGTCTTCATCGACCAGACGAAGCTGCCCACCGAAGAAGTTTACGTAACCTGTACCACCCACCAGCAGGTCGCCGACGTGATCCGCAACATGGTAGTCCGTGGAGCGCCTGCCATTGGCGTCGCCGCCGCCATGGGCATTGCACTCGGTGTCAAAAATTCTAAAGCTGAGAACGCTGCCGATCTCAAGAAAGATTTTGATCAGATCTGCGAAGCCATCCGTCAGACGCGCCCCACCGCTGTAAATTTGTTTTGGGCTATTCGCCGGATGAAGGAAAAATTCGAATCCCTCAGCTCACGCTCCATAGCCCAAATCCAGCAAAGGCTAATCGAAGAATCCCAGCGAATGCATGCCGAAGATATCGCCGCTAACCATGCCATGGGACGTCACGGAGCCACGCTGATGCCCTCAAGTGGAGGAGTCCTCACCCACTGCAACGCCGGAGCTCTCGCCACCGCTGGATACGGCACCGCGCTGGGAGTAATCCGCGCCGCCGTGGAAGCAGGCAAGAAGATTCACGTGTATGCCGATGAAACGCGTCCCTTTTTGCAAGGTTCGCGCCTTACCGCATGGGAGTTGATGAAAGACGGTATTCCCACTACCGTCATCTCCGACAACATGGCCGGAGTCATGATGCAGCAAGGCAAAATCGGAGCCATAGTCGTGGGTGCCGACCGCATCGCCGCCAATGGAGACGTAGCCAACAAAGTCGGCACCTACACCGTGGCCATCCTTGCCAAGGAGCACGGCATTCCGTTCTACGTGGCCGCGCCGATTTCAACCGTCGATCTGGAAACGCCAGACGGCAGCAAGATTCCCATAGAACAGCGCAACAAAAAAGAAGTAACGCACATAGCCGGTAAGCAAATGGTTCCCAACGGAGTCGAGATCGAGAACCCGGCATTTGACGTTACCCCCGCAAAATACGTGACGGCCATAATCACCGAGCACGGCATAGCCCGCGCTCCGTATAAGGAGTCACTGGGCGAGCTGGCGCACAAAACTTATTGGTAGAGATGCGGCTTGTCGCGTCTCCACTGGCAGGACCAAATCCCAGGCGCTAATCCAGATTTTCTGATGCTGCCAATCGCACAATCGCAGGTCACCTTCCAGAGCGGAGGCAAGCCTATCCGTCTCGATGCCTACCTACCCGAGATGCCCAGCCCAACTCCCGCCGTAATCGCGCTCTACGGCGCGGGTGGCAATGTCTCCGGCATGGAGCGCTACGCCAGCACGCTAGCCGCTCAAGGTTTCGCTGTTTACCTGCTGCATTATTTCGACCGCACTGGTACCGAATCGGCAGACAAGGCGACAATCCTCCGCAATTTTCCGCTCTGGATGAAAACGCTCTGGGATGCAACGAGCTTCGTTGAAACGCAGCCTCAAGTCGATCGCGAACGCATCGCGCTGCTGGGCTTTTCGCTCGGAGCTTATCTCTCGCTTGCTATCTCTGCCATCGATCCACGTGTGAAAGTCGTGGTCGAGTTCTTCGGAGGCATGCCCAAAGAGATGAAGCTCTTCATGCGGCGTCTCTGCCCCGTGCTGATCCTGCACGGCGAAGCCGACTCGACTGTCCCCGTTGAAGAAGCCTACCAGTTGCAGAAGTTATTGGAGAAGAAGGGAATTCCCCACGAAATCAAAATCTACCCCGGAGCTGGGCACGGATTTGAGGCTGAGACCTGGCAAGATGCGGGCCCAAGAAGCCTGCAATTCCTTCAAAAATATCTAACCGCGCTGAAATCCTGACCGGTTCACGCCGGGACACGGCACGATCCGCCTCCCACCCGGGCGCGACTGCCACCCGCCAATTTCTGCGAACTTTTTCGCTCCGTCTGCGTATGATAATTGAGGGAGGTATCTGCCATGATTGCGTTCCTGCTGTGGTGTTTTCTGTTCGTGCTGTGCTGGCCCGTGGCCTTGCTGGCGCTGATACTTTATCCCATCGTATGGTTGCTCTTGCTGCCCTTCCGCGTGGTAGGCATCGCCGTCCACGGAGTGCTTGCCTTGGTCTGGGCCGCAGTGATGCTGCCCGCGCGCCTGCTTACTGCGCCATTTAGACTTTCGCGAGTCTGATCGCGGGACGGGATTCCGTACTTTAAGATTAGCCGCTCCCTGCGGCACCGGCAGCAGTGATCGCGCTTTCCGGCATCCCCGCCACGACAACTCGGTCCCTACCCTCTCTTTTCGCTTTGTAGAGTGCCCCATCGGCGGTCGCGATCAACTCCGTGACCAACAGGCCGTGTGCAGGGAAGGCTGCGACGCCGATCGAGATTGAAATAACTCCGACCGACCTGCCCTGGTGCGTTACATTGAGTTCTTTCACCCCGCTTCGCAGCCGTTCAGCCCGAGATGCTGCACCCTGGCAATTCGCACCTGGCAAAATCAGGACAAACTCTTCTCCTCCAAACCTGCATGGGATGTCTTCCGCCCGCAAATTCTTCGACAAGAATGCGCCCAGCTCACGCAGCACCTTGTCGCCAGCCTCGTGCCCGAAAGTATCGTTAAAAGTTTTGAAGTGGTCTAAGTCGAACATTACAACCGCCACGTTTTGATCCCCTCTCGCAGCGCGTTTGATCTCGCGTTCGAGACTCTCCTCCAAATAGCGGCGGTTGAACAGTCCGGTAAGTACATCCCGGGTCGACTGCTGCCTCAAAGCTTCCTGCAAGCGCAAGTTCGAAATCGAAAGCCCAACTTGTTCGGCAAACGAGCCAGTGATTAAGAGTTCGGATTCAAAGGGTTCCTTCGTGCTCGCCATCGACTGAAGATGCAGAATGCCAGCCGCTCCGCCCTGAGCCATGATGGGGATGCACAAGTATGAGTTTTTTGTGCCACTGGCATGACCGCATCGAGCCGTCTGGTCATCTGCCTCAACAAAATGTCTTTGCCCGGTTCGGAGAGCCCAACACGAGTCCACATCAAAGCTCGGCGCATTCGGGAGTTCGCAGTTCGCCCAGGTGCCTGCGACTTCGAGCAGGCTGTGGGAGGCGTTCAACAGAATCAAAGAACCACGGAACTCGGGAAAAATCTTTGGCGCAAGGCCCACAACGATCGAGATGGCCTCGCCCATATTGCATGAGCTTTGCAGCAATTTCCCCATTTTTGCTAAGAGAACTCCCCGGGCAGAGCGCTTCGTCAATTCTGCGACCATAATCATGTTCTGGTGGTTGAGTTCGTCCTGCGCTTGCTCCCGTTCCAGCATTTCGCGATGTAACTGCGCGTTGGCCGCCACCACTTCGCCAGTTCTTTCTCTGATTTGATCTTCAAGTGTTTCTTGATTGTGCTTCTGATCCTCAATATCCGTGGCTGTTCCGAACCACTTCACCACGCTTCCTTTCGAGTCTCTAATTGGGACTGCCCGGACCAGGTGCCAGCGATAAGAGCCGTCGGCGCCTCGCCGCATCCGGTACTCGATTTCAAAAGTTTCCCCGGTCTGAACCGACTGCTCCCACTTCTGCACGCACAACGCTAGGTCTTCCGGATGAAGGGTCGATCCCCAATTTCGAAGGTTGGCCGGGGTTGGATCCAGGCCGGTGTACTCGTACCACCGATTGTTCATATAGTCTGTTTCGCCGCTTGGGAGTGCCGTCCAGATCATCTGCGGAATTGCCTCCGCCAGCATGCGAAAATGTGCTTCACTCTCACGAGACACATTCAGCGTTTCTTTCTGGGCATCAAGCAAACGATCGAGAAATGCGGTAGCGATTGTCAGAATCAGTACCAAGACGCTGGTGATGCCGATGGCGGCGATGCCCAGACGCGAGATAGTCACGGCATAGGAGAGATCCGGGATTTGATCAGATGGATAAAATCTGGCGGCGGCCATACTCGTGTAGTGCATCAGGGGAATCGCGCTTCCCATTACGAGCGCGCTGACTATCTTTCGCCGGCTGGTGTGCTTCTCGTTTCGAATGTCGAACGCGAGCTTCAGCGCAACGAAAGAAATCACGACTGCCAACACAACGGATATGGTGACAATTTTAGGGTTATAACCGATCCGTGCTGGCACTCGCATGGCCGCCATCCCGATGTAGTGCATGGCAGCGATCCCACTCCCCATGGCCACACTGCCAACGATTTCCTGCCAGACTCCCATGGTTTTTCGGCTGACAATGAAGAGCGCTATGGCCGAGGCCAGGATCGCTGCCAGCAGTGATAAGCCGACGATCGGGAGGTCATACCAGACTGGCATCTGCATGGTGAAGGCGAGCATGCCGATATAGTGCATGGCCCATATGCCCATACCCATGGCCGCAGCGCCGCCTACCAACCAGAACCACCGCGTCCAACGTCGCGTTGCCGTTACGCGGCCTGCCAGGTCCAGAGCCGCATAAGATGCGCCCATCGCAAGGAGTACCGACAAGGTGACCAAACGGTAGTCGTAGGTGCCAGTTATTCCGATGGTTTCCGGAGAACCCATCTATGTAGATTCGTCATTTAGGGATTTTGTCTGCGATTACGGAAGTATCAGTGTATTTGGAATCGGATCGACTGATGAGCACAGTGTCTACATAGTCTTCAGCTTCGGATTGATCCGCAACTCTGCTTCGGTCGCTTTCTGGACATCCTCCACCGTCAAGCCGGGCGCAATCTCTTCTAGCAACAAGCCCTCCGCCGTGACTCGTATGTAGGCCATCTCAGTGACGATCGTATCGACGACCTTCACGCCGGTAAGCGGTAGCGTGCATTTCTTCAAAATTTTCGGCTGCCCGTCTTTGGTTGCATGCTCCATGGCGATAATCACGCGTCGCGCACCCGCAACCAGATCCATAGCGCCCCCCATGCCTTTGACCATTTTCCCAGGGATCATCCAATTCGCCAGATTGCCAAGTTCGTCGACCTCCATTGCGCCCAGCACGCTGAGGTCAACATGTCCGCCGCGAATCATCGCGAAAGAATCGGCGCTCGAAAAGTACGCGGTGCCCGCCATCTCACTGACCGTTTCCTTTCCCGCATTGATCAAATCAGCATCTTCGGAGCCTTCGAGCGGATACGGACCAATGCCGAGCATCCCATTCTCGGATTGCAGAATCACGTCCATGCCCGGCGGAACATAGTTGGCAATCAGCGTCGGCAAGCCAATGCCGAGATTGACGTAAAATCCGTCGCGCAATTCGCGGGCGATGCGCTTCACGATAAGTTCGCGTTTATCGAGATTTTTGGAGGGTTTTGCGTCTGTAGGCATATTGCTAACGACTCACTGCGGATTTTGTCACGGTTCGTTTCTCAATTCGCTTTTCAAAAAGCTGTCCCTGAAAAATTCGTTTCACGAAAACGCTAGGCGTATGAACCATATCGGGATCTAACTCGCCCGGTTCGACCAGGTGTTCGACTTCGGCGATAGTGATCTTGGCAGCGGTCGCCATCATGGGATTGAAATTGCGCGCAGTTTTGCGGTAGACGAGGTTCCCCCAGCGATCGCCCTTCCAGGCCTTAACGAAGGCAAAGTCGGCCTTTAAAGGACGCTCCATAATGTAAGTGCGGCCGTCGAACTCGCGCGCTTCTTTGCCCTCGGCGACCACCGTTCCTACGCCCGTGGGTGTGAAGAACGCAGGAATTCCAGCACCCCCGGCGCGAATTCGTTCGGCAAACGTTCCTTGTGGAACGAGGTCAAGCTGCACCGTGCCATTCAGCACCATCTGCTCCAGCAACTTATTTTCACCGACGTAGGTTCCGATGTGCCGTCGGATCTGCCCGTTCGCAAGAAGCAGTCCGACTCCTAGCCCATCGACGCCTGCGTTATTGCTGATGGTAGTGAGGTTCTTGACGCCTTTGTGGGCGAGGGCGCGGATCAGGTTCTCAGGCATACCGCACAAGCCAAAGCCGCCCACCATGATCGTGGCTCGGTCAAATACGTCCTGGATTGCCTCTTCTGCGCTCGCGACAACTTTGTGCATAGCAGAAGAATTCTATAGGAATTTCATCCCACTTGAGATACTCAAATCTAAATCCACCACGGAGGCGCAGAGGCACGGAGAAAAACAAGAAATGATATCCTCTGTGTCTCTGTGCCTCCGTGGTGGATGTTTTATCGCTGCGGTCGCGATGCTTTCGGCGGAAGGGATGGTTTGTTCTTGCGCAGTTGGTGCGCCCGCTCAAATTCCGCCGCCAGCTCTCGTGAATCCAAATTCTCCCGGATATGCGCCAGTCGCTGCTCCAGCTTCTGCAACGCGTCACTGATGTTCTCGCGATTGGTAATGGCAACATCGCGCCACATCGAATATGGACTGCCAGAAATGCGGGTCATCTCGCGCAAGGCTCTCCCGCCAATATCCAGCACGGGAGCGTCAGGTCCGAATTCATCGACCAGCGCAGCGGCCAGAGCGGTGGAGACCATCTGCGGCAAATGGCTGATCCACGCGCAGAAACGATCATGATCGGCAGGGTCGATGACGGCTATTTTGGCGCCCATCTTTTCCGCGCATTGGATAAATTCTCCGCACGGTCCAGCGTGAACGTTCTGACCGGGAAGCGGCGTGAACAGCCAAGCTGCACCCTCGAAAAGATCGGCATCGGCAAACTCTACACCAGCGTGCTCTTTGCCCGCCATAGGATGGCCGGCGAGGAATTTTTGCCCTGCGTTTCGTCCGAAAGATTTCGTCGCCCGCTGGACAATTTCCGCTTTCGTGCTGCCGACGTCAGTCACGAGTATTTTGGGAGGCAGGCTCGGACCGAGTCTTCCGATGAGATCGAGAATTGGAATGACGGGTGTTGCCAGCACCACCAAATCGCTGCCGCGTACGGCGTCGGCGGCATTGCCGCTTCCAGCGTCGATGGCACCGCAATCCTGTGCCCGCTCCAACACCGGGGCGCGATCGCACCCGATAATTCGCCCAGCAAGACGTCGCTTCTTGAGCGCAAGGCCCAGTGAGCCACCGACCAAGCCGGTTCCGATGATGGTGACTTGTTTGAAAGGCATTTGTAATTGGTAATTTGTGAACTGGCCTTTCAACGACGATAGCCAATCTCAAATACAAATTATGTTTACGCGATCTCGCGTCCCACGGCAGTCGCGATCAAGCGAAGTTCGCTCATCAGCTTGGCAAACTGTTCTGGATAAAGCGACTGCGCGCCGTCGGAGAGAGCTTTATCGGGGTCGTGATGAACCTCGATAAGCATAGCGTCGGCGCCAGCAGCGACCGATGCGCGTGCCATCGGAGCCACTTTGTCGCGTCGTCCAGTGCCGTGTGAAGGATCAGCAGTCATGGGCAGGTGCGAGAGTTTATGGATGATCGGGATCGCGGAAATGTCCATGGTGTTGCGTGTGTAAGTTTCGAAAGTGCGAATGCCGCGTTCGCAAAGGATCAGTTCATAGTTGCCGCCCGCGAGCACATATTCAGCAGAGCACAGGAGCTCTTCAAAAGTGGCGGCGATGCCACGCTTGAGCAGTACGGGTTTGCGGACTTTGCCCAGTTCGCGCAGCAAATTGAAGTTCTGCATGTTGCGCGCGCCTACCTGAAAGATATCGATATAAGGCAGCATCAGCTCAATCTGGGAGATCTCCATCACTTCGCTGATCACAAGCAACTTGAAACGATCACCCGCCTGGCGCATCAATTTCAAACCCTCAACGCCAAGTCCTTGAAATGAATAAGGAGACGATCGTGGCTTAAAAGCGCCACCTCGCAGAACGCGTGCTCCAGCTTTAGCGATTTGTTCGGCGACGGCGAACAATTGATCGCGCGACTCGACCGAGCAAGGCCCGGCCATGACGACGATTTTCTTACCGCCAATTTCAATCCCGTTGGCAAACTTGACCACCGTGCCTTCAGGACGAAAGCTTCGGCCCGCCAACTTATAGGGTGAAGTGATGCGGTGAACTTCCTGTACTCCGGGCAGAATTTCAACAACGCGCGTGTCAAAATCGTGAGGGACGCCGACTCCGCCGAGAACCGTCTGACGGGCTCCAGTCGAGCGGTGGATTTCGAATCCTAGACGAACCAGTCGATCGATTACATGCTGAATCTGATCTTCACTGGCCGAATCCTGCATTGCAACAATCATGAGTGTCTCGTTCGCCTTTGGTCGCTGGACGCTAAGAAATAAAACTAACGCTTGCGCCGTTCGTGGGCTGGCCCTCGTATCTTGAGTTTCAAATCGTTCTCTGGCTTTGCATCCGTAGTCGCGCTAACGACCGTCTTCTCAGCCTCGGAAGCGATTTCTGGAACGATTTCGTGCTTCTGAATGCTGCGCATTACATCCATGATTCGCTCGTAAATCTGCGCCAAATCGCGTTCCGAAAGCGGCCCTGCGCTGCTGCGTTGGACATTCTCAATGACGGCTCGCTCGCGGTCAGGCTCATACACGGGCAAGCTGGTATTGCGTTTCAAACGCCCAATTTCGACAGCTGCAGCCGCGCGTTCGTTGAGCAGCGCCGCCAGTTTGCGATCCAGTTCATCGATTTTCTTGCGCCAATCGGAAATGTCCATAGAGCTTTCGGTCATCAGCTATCAGCCGTCAGTTTAACTATTATGCAGGAAATTGAAGGGGCAGACCCGCGAATTCGATTTCGCCAGATTCATCACCGGACACGCCGTGCTGATGGCTGACGGCTGACGGCTGAAAGCTGCCTTACAAATTCTGCCACAGTCGCGGCTTCTCGTCCGGGATTTTGTTCAATCGCGTGGACGATAGCGCTCCCGACCACTGCGCCTTCCGCAAATTTGCCGACCTCACCGAACTGCTCGGAAGTCGAAATCCCGAACCCGACTGCTATAGGAAGTTTTGTAAAACGGCGGATGCGCTTAACCAAAGTCTTGGCATCTCCGGTCATTTGCTGCCGAGCGCCGGTGACGCCCGTCCGCGAAATCGCATAAATAAATCCAGTTGAAACCTCCGCAATCAGCTTCAATCGCTGATCGGTTGACGTGGGCGCAGCCAGAAAAATGGTTGCGAGATCGTTCTTGCGAGCCTCATGCAGATACTCGGCAGATTCTTCGACGGGCAGATCGGTAATCAGCGTTCCGTCAACCCCGGCGAGACGTGCTACCTGACAGAACTTTGCGAGACCCATGCGCAAAATCGGATTCAAGTAGGAGAAGATCACGAGACCGACGGACTGCGAATGCTCGCGGATTTCAGAGGCCAGTGTAAGCACTTGTTGGAGCGAAGTTCCGTGCTTGAGCGCTCGCTCGCTGGCGCGCTGAATGACGGGGCCATCCGCAAGTGGATCGCTGAAAGGGACACCGAGTTCAATCACGCTCGCACCAGCGTCGATGGCGGCGAGGATGACCTCGCGGGTTGTTTCGAGTTCGGGGTCACCGCAGGTCACATAGGCGATCAGCGAAGGCTTATTTTCGAAATGAAAGGGCATGGTTGAATGTCGGCTGGGAATCAATCCAGCTTCAGATTCTCCCGCAAAATTCCGACATCCTTATCCCCACGCCCCGAGATATTGACGATCACCACGTCCGACTTCTTCATCTTCGGAGCGCGCTTAATAACTTCCGCAACGGCGTGGGCCGATTCCAATGCAGGGATAATGCCTTCCGTCCGCGCCAACACCATGGTCGCCTCAAGTGCCTCGGCGTCGGAGGCAGGAACATACTCGGCGCGACCAGAATCTTTCAGCATGGCGTGTTCAGGACCGATCGACGGATAGTCGAGACCAGCCGAAACCGAGTGGGTAAGCGCAATCTGCCCGGCAGCATCCTGCAGCACGTAAGAATAAGTTCCCTGCAAAACGCCTGGAAACCCGCCACAGAAGCGAGCAGCGTGCTCGCCCAGAGCTTCGCCTCGGCCGCCAGCTTCGACGCCGATGAGCTCAACTTTCTCATCTTTCAAAAAGTCGTAGAAGATACCGATAGAGTTTGATCCGCCACCGACGCAGGCGATGATGGCATTCGGAAGTTTACCCTCAGCTTTGCGGATCTGAGCGCGGGCTTCGCGTCCGATGACGCGGTGAAAATCGCGCACCATGGTCGGATACGGATGCGCTCCGAGGACGCTGCCGAGCAGGTAATGCGTGGTGCGCACATTGGTGACCCAGTCGCGCATGGCTTCGTTGATGGCATCTTTGAGGGTGCGCGAACCGGAATCGACACCACGAACTTCCGCGCCCAGCAACCTCATGCGGAAGACATTGAGTTCCTGCCGTCGCATGTCCTCGGTGCCCATGTAGACCACGCACTCGAAGCCGAGTAGCGAACACGCAGTGGCCGTAGCAACGCCATGCTGACCAGCACCAGTTTCCGCGATGACGCGATGCTTGCCCATGCGTTCAACGAGCAATGCCTGGCCAAGGCAATTGTTAATTTTGTGCGCCCCCGTGTGAAGCAGGTCTTCACGCTTGAGATAAATTTTCGCGCCGCCAAGTTTTGCAGTCAGACGGCGTGCGTAGAACAGAGGCGTCGGTCGTCCCGCGTAAGTTTTCAGCAATAGGTCGAGGCGCTGCTGAAATTTGCGGTCGCGCTTTGCCTTCTCATATTCGCGCTCAAGTTCGTCCAGAGCGGCCATCAGGGTTTCCGGAACATAGCGTCCGCCGTAGACGCCAAAGCGGCCAACAGCAGCGGCTCTTTTCGAACCCTTCCCGCCTCCCCAGCGAGCTTTTTTGGTTACTGTCGCCGTTGTCATCAAGCAGCCTCTTCCATCGCTCGCACAGCCCGAATAAAAGCGCGGACTTTTCGGGGATCTTTCTTACCCGGTTCGCGTTCGACGCCGGTCGAAACGTCCACACCCCACGGATGCAGCAGGTGAATCGCCTCCTGCACATTACCCGGATGTAATCCGCCGGCGACAATCAGCTTGCTGATGCTGTTGATGATTCCCGCCCACGGCTGCACGCGCTCCCAGTCAAAAGCCTCTCCCGTGCCGCCACGTCTTTGTGCGGTCGAAGAATCGAGCAACACGCCGGAAATCACGCCGGTGCGGAAACCGTGCGTCTCCAGAAAGAGATCGCCGTTCTCAGCAACGTGGATTTTGTGTACGCGTTTGCCCTTATAGGCTTCGTCGGGTTCCACCAGTCCGACGGCCACGGGATCCCATCCCACGGACTGTCCCGCGGGCACGTCGAAAACTTTTGCAGAGTAGCTCCGGAAAATTGTGGGGCGGCCAGATCCGTTTGCCAACTTCTGAAAGAGCGTGCGGCTGAATTCAGTGCTCTCTTCGCCGTGTAATTGCACAGCGGTGAGACCTACTTCCTTAGCGATGTCGCGGACCTGATCCACCGTCTCGTTAACGAAGACACCGACCTTTCCTATTTGCTGAGGTAAGTCTGCCACGATCGAGCGCGCGGTTTCTAGCGTTACATATCGCGAGCTCTTGGGATAAAACACGAAGCCCAACGCATTCGCACCCGCTTCGATGGCGATGCGCGCGTCGTCGAGGTTCGTGATGCCGCAGATTTTAACCCAAGTCATAAAAACAGCCTTCAGAGATCAGTTACTTGATAAAACAACTAGCGATTGACCACAACTCTCGCCTCCTCTATTAACCTTGTCAGGGCATCGCCAGGCTGCTGCGCTTTCATTAGCGATTCGCCGATGAGGTACGCCTCGTAGCCGGCGGATCGAAGACGCGCTATGTCGGAGCCGGATTGGATGCCACTCTCGGCCACACGGACGCATGTAGCGGGAATTTTCTCCACAAGCCGGAAAGCGTTTTCGAGATCGACTTCAAAAGTTCGCAGATTGCGGCTATTGATGCCAATCAGGTTACAGCCGGCATCGAGCGCGCGCTCTAATTCTTCTTCGTCATGAGCTTCGCACAAAACGTCGAGTCCTTGTGCCTGCGCAACTCTCGTTAGCGCTACTAGTTCTTTCTGCTCAAGCGCCGCGACGATCAGCAGGATGGCGTCGGCGCAATTGGCCTTGGCTTCCACGATCTGAATTTCGTCGACGATGAAATCCTTTCGTAAGCAGGGAAGAGAACTGCTGGCCGAAGCTAGGCGCAAGTAATCCAGCGAGCCTTGAAAAAATTGTTCGTCGGTTAGCACCGAAAGTGCCGCCGCACCCGCCTGCTCCAGTCCGCGCGCCAGTTCGGACGGCCTGAAGTCCGCACGAATCAAGCCTTTTGAAGGCGAGGCTTTTTTTAATTCTGCAATGACTGCGATTCCGTCCCGCGCAACTCGGCGCAGGCTCTTCCGAAATCCTCGCGGAATGTGTGCCGCCGCCGCCTGTTCCAGCGCCCGCCTGTCGGAGACCTGCATCCGCAAAGATAGCTGCTGGCGCGTGGCGGCGACAATGGAGTCGAGGGAGGCTGGCATAACAGATGTTCAATTATACGGAAGCAGCCCAATTCTGGTGGGGCAAATGCCCTGCCCAAATATCTAGTCATTGACCCGACTTCCAGCAAGGTGCTATAAACGACTGTTTTGTGTGGGGGCTGCGTAGCCTGACTTTGAGGCTACATTGCCGCCTGCGCAGATTTTCCGACGCGGCCAAATCGGCAATCCTCTTTCTTATATGCCTGGCGGTGGAAGCGTGATCGGACACGTCGTGACCCCTGAAATATGATTCTTAGGAGGATTTTAATGCGCACTTGGAACGCCAATCTTGCGTCTGCAGGACGCTGGCTTGCAAAAGGATGCTTCGCGAACAGGCGCTTTGCCAAAACTTCGGCAGTCCTTGCTGCTTTTCTTCTAGCCGTCGGTCAAGCGCTGGCACAAACTGACGAATCGGGCGGCGAGGCGGCTCTGAAATTGCCCGACCTATCTTCTGTTTCGTTTCTCGGCATGAACGGACATAACCTGTTGATGATCGGGCTCCTGTTCTGCGTATTCGGACTCGGCTTCGGCATGGCCATCTTCATGCGGCTGAAGAATTTGCCCGTGCATCGTTCTATGCGCGAAATCTCGGAACTGATTTACGAAACCTGCAAGACCTACCTGATTACGCAGGGCAAATTCCTGATGCTATTGTGGGCCTTCATTGCCGCCATTATCGTCCTCTATTTCGGTGTGTTGCGGCATTTTGAAATTCCACGGGTTGTGATCATTCTGGTATTCAGTCTGGTCGGAATCGCGGGCAGCTACGGTGTCGCGTGGTTTGGGATTCGCGTCAACACCTTCGCCAATTCGCGTACCGCGTTCGCCTCTCTTCCTGGCAAACCGTATCCGGTTTATCAGATTCCGCTCGAGGCCGGAATGTCGATTGGAATGATGTTGATCTCGGTCGAATTGCTGATCATGCTCTTCATTCTGCTCTTCGTACCGGGCGATTATGCTGGCCCATGTTTCATCGGATTCGCAATCGGCGAATCTTTAGGCGCAGCAGCACTGCGCATCGCAGGCGGCATCTTCACCAAGATCGCCGATATCGGCGCTGACCTGATGAAGATCGTCTTCAAAATTAAAGAGGACGATGCTCGGAATCCGGGCGTCATCGCCGATTGCACGGGTGACAATGCTGGCGATTCCGTTGGACCGTCTGCTGATGGCTTCGAAACGTATGGCGTCACTGGCGTCGCGCTCATTACTTTCATTTTGCTCGGCGTGAAAGATCCGTCGATCCAGGTGCAGTTGCTGGTTTGGATCTTCGTGATGCGCATCATGATGCTGATTGCCAGCGCATTGGCCTATTTCATCAACAGCGCGATTGCGAAGGGCCGCTTTGGCAATGCTGACAAAATGAATTTCGAAACTCCGCTTACATCCCTGGTCTGGATCACTTCAATTGTTTCGATCATTGCCACTTATTTTGTCTCTTATCTCATCATTCCCAGTCTCGGTGGCGACACTTCGCAGTGGTGGAAGCTGGCTTCGATCATCTCCTGCGGAACGCTTGCGGGAGCGGTGATTCCAGAGTTGGTCAAGGCTTTCACCTCGGTGGAATCGCGCCACGTCAATGAAGTGGTCACGTCAGCAAAAGAAGGTGGCGCTTCGCTCGGAATCCTCTCTGGTTTCGTCGCTGGAAATTTTTCCGCGTATTGGTTGGGGCTTACGATGGTCGCTCTCATGTCAGTCGCCTACTTCTTCAGCCTGATGGGACTGAGCGTAGCCGCCACTATGATTGCCGCGCCTGTGTTTGCTTTCGGGTTAGTTGCATTCGGATTCCTCGGCATGGGTCCAGTGACAATCGCCGTCGATTCTTACGGTCCGGTTACTGATAATGCGCAGTCTGTTTATGAACTTTCGCTGATCGAGCAGGTGCCGAACATTAAGGCGGAACTCAAAAAAGACTTCAACATCGACGTAAATTTTGAACACGCCAAGGATTTGCTCGAAGAAAACGATGGTGCGGGCAACACTTTCAAGGCGACTGCGAAACCGGTGCTGATTGGAACTGCTGTGGTAGGCGCGACTACGATGATCTTCTCGATTATCATGGCGCTGACCAACGGGCTGACGTCGAACGTCGAAAAGCTCTCACTGCTGCACGCTCCATTCTTCCTTGGCCTGATTACCGGCGGCGCCATGATTTATTGGTTTACCGGCGCATCCACGCAGGCCGTTACTACTGGAGCGTATCGCGCAGTCGAATTTATTAAAGCGAACATCAAGCTCGATGGCGCGACTAAAGCGTCTGTGGCAGACAGTAAAAAAGTCGTTGAGATCTGCACTAAGTACGCGCAAAAAGGTATGTTCAACATCTTCCTCGCCGTTTTCTTCGGGACGCTGACCTTCGCTTTCATCGAACCGTTTTTCTTCATTGGCTACCTGATCTCGATTGCGATCTTCGGTCTCTACCAGGCAATCTTCATGGCGAATGCCGGCGCTGCGTGGGACAACGCCAAGAAGATTGTCGAAACTAAACTCAAACAAAAAGGCACTCCTCTGCACGACGCGACCGTGATCGGCGATACGGTGGGCGATCCGTTCAAAGATACGTCTTCGGTGGCCATGAATCCGGTGATCAAATTCACCACGCTGTTCGGACTACTGGCAGTCGAGTTAGCCGTCTCGCTAACTCGCGACCAGGGCACCAACCTGACGCACATCCTGGCGCTTGCGTTCTTCGTGGTTTCCGTCTTCTTTGTGTACCGGTCGTTCTACGGGATGCGGATTAGTTCGGAGTAAGTTAGGTTCGATCACTTACTGCGATCCACTTACAAAATGAGTTAGAACAACGCCATCCAGTGTAACTGGATGGCGTTTTTGACTTATGCATACATCAGAAATTTCGCCGCTTGATTGGGAGCTTGCTGTATGGGGTTGGTACCCCCCCCCCCCCCCCCCCCCCCCCCCCCCCAATTCGCGCTAAAGTATTAAAGAATAAGGATTTAACTCCAAAATATTCATAAATTAAGGACTTAGCGGGTGAAGTATTTTATTGGGTCCTGAAAATCGGAAGCGGTGAAGACTGCTCGTACTATTTAGTTCGTGCTATTTAGATTATCAAAGAGCGCCGGCAATGGCTTCTGTGCGGCATCCGTCTCTTGGGACGGACACACTTCTGCCTGGGCTAATCAATCTTCATTTTCTTGCATGGTTCGCTGGATGTCTGTGATGGTGATCACAGGCTGGATGTGAGGAAAAATTGGTGAGCGACAAAAGAGTTCGGTGGTATGCAGCCGGTATCACCCCTGCTGAGGCTGTGATAATCCGCACACTCGGCAGTTATTTCCGTAATATTACAAAAGACAAACCGCGTTATACTTCGCCAGTGTAAGTGGCAGATCCGTTTCCGTTAAGCTCACTTCTTCTGGAGGACCTGAAATGCGGCCTTTATCTAGTATTGCTTTTGTGTGCGCAATCATAGTCTCGTCTTCTGTTGGCGCGCAAACGGCGCCGTCGCAGGCCGCTCCTCCACAGACTGCGCGCCAAGCGCTAATTGAAATGTTTTTTGGTGAAGCGCCGAACCATGTTGAAAAGCATCTTCCTGATGTTACGCGCCAAAGCTTTGAGAAAATCGAAGGAACGAATGGTCAGAACGTTCGAGGGTTGTTCTCAGGGCTGGCGGAGCAGGCCAAGACCGGACGGGCGAAACTTAAGACCTTCGAGGCGGGCTCGACGTTTATGACCTTCGAGGAACCAGCTGGCGGATTTTTCGAAAAATTAGTCTTGACCGTCGAAAAGGATGACCTGGCGGGCGACGAGGATCATATTGAACTGGTTCCGCATATGTTTAAAGACGGAAAGGAAGAAGCTCTTCTTCCCATAATTGTTCGGCTCAGCTTTGCGATGAAGATGGAATCCCAGGTTTGGCGGTTGAGCCAGGTGGATGCGAATTTTCATTTTCCTCTGGAGGATCCAGTTTTTCTGAAGGGGATGGAAGAACATCAGCTCCGCCAGAATGAACAGATGGCGCTTTGGTCGATGCGTTCGGTGATTAATGCCGAGAGGATGTATCAGGCCGCGCAAGGTGGATTTGCGTGCACGCTTCCCGCACTGGGAGGCGGCGGCGAAGCGGGCGCTAAAAAGCGCGCCTATCTTTGGGATGCGCAGTTAGCCAGCGGCAAGAAGAACGGCTACGTCTTCACCATTTCGGGGTGCGATGCTTCCGGCGATAGTGCGCACGGTAATTCCCACTATCGCATCGCGGCTGAGCCTGTGGTACAGGGCTCGGGCCAGCGGGCATTTTGCGCCGATGAAAGTGGCACGGTGCGCGCCTCCGCCGATGGGAAGGCGGCTTGCTTCGCTCGGGGCGAGATTGTTGAGCAGAAGGTTCCTAATATTGGCGGTCTTGGCGCTGGCGCTTCTCCTCAAAGTTACTCGGCTTCTGGAACATCGGAAATTGCTGGACGAGTCCGTGTTTCTTATGGGGTCTCTGAAGGGCTCCTCGTCACCAAGGTGGCGGCGACTTATCCTGACTTGGCGCGCAGTGCGAGAATCCAGGGCACCGTGGTGATGAAGGCGCTGATCAGCAAGATGGGCGAGGTCGAAAGCCTCGAACTTATTTCGGGGCATCCGATGCTGGCTCCGGCGGCGTTGGAAGCGGTGAAGCAATGGAAATACCGGCCCTACATGCTGAACGGAAATGCTGTGGCAGTGGAGACGCAGATTAAAGTAAATTTCGCGCTCAGCGAACAGAAATAATGCTCATCGTACTGATGCGTTAGAGAGCCCAATCGCCAATGAAGAAAACGAAAGACCCATTCAACATCAAGATAGTTCTGCGCCATCCCTCATATAAGCCGACGGACATCTCAAAGGCCTTATCGCTGAAGCCTGAATTCTCTTATGCAGTTGGTCAGAAGTTCCTTAAATCGTCTGCGAATGGACGCGTTTCTGCGCCTGTTTGCAAAAGGGCAACTATGCTTCCGAGTATGGGCGCGCGTTGACCAAAGTTGTTTTGTTCCTCGAAAAGAACTCGACATTCTGGACTGAGTTCATGGTAGGAAATGGAGAGGTGGAGTTGATTCTGAACCACGAGATATCGCCACAATGGGAGGAAGGAGACAAATGCTTCGAGTTATCTCTTGCTCCGGCCCTACTGGCACAGCTATCCACTCGGGGTATCGATCTGAGAGTGCAAGGGTGGTTCAAAGCAGATAAGTCCCGTCCCTTGCGCCGGTCTCGGCATCGCAATTCCTCGTAACGGGCGTGTGGATGCAAATCAGAGGGGGCGGACGAATGCGTCCGCCCCTACGTGATTTACAGTTGGCTCATCTTAGCTAGGAACTCGCTGTTAGTCCCCGCTTTGGCCAGGCGCTCGATTAGGAGCTCCATAGCTTCCACTGGCGACAGCGGGTTCAGCACTTTTCGCAGAACCCAGATACGCTGCAAATCTTCTTTCGGAATCAGCAGCTCTTCTTTACGCGTGCCGGAACGCTGAATATCGATGGCTGGGAAGGTTCGCTTATCGACCAGCTTGCGGTCGAGGATGATTTCTGAGTTGCCGGTGCCTTTGAATTCTTCGAAGATCACGTCGTCCATGCGGGAACCGGTGTCGATTAGCGCGGTCGCGATAATGGTTAGCGAGCCGCCTTCTTCGATGTTGCGGGCTGATCCGAAGAAACGCTTGGGGCGCTGCAAGGCGTTGGAATCTACGCCGCCGGAGAGCACTTTGCCCGAGGGTGGGACGATGGTGTTGTAGGCGCGCGCCAGGCGCGTGATGGAATCCAGCAGAATGACCACGTCGCGCTTGTGCTCGACTAATCTTTTCGCTTTTTCGATTACCATTTCCGCGACTTGTACGTGGCGGGCGGCGGGCTCGTCGAAGGTGGAGGAGATTACCTCACCTTTTACTGACCGTTGCATGTCCGTGACTTCTTCGGGGCGCTCGTCGATCAACAGGACCATCAACACAACTTCAGGGTGATTAGTGGTGATGGAGTTGGCGACATTCTGCAGCAGCATGGTTTTGCCGGCGCGGGGTGGGGAGACGATTAGGCCGCGCTGTCCCTTACCCAGCGGTGTCAGCAGATCCATGACGCGTGCGCTGATATTGTCGCGCGTGGTTTCGAGTTTCAGACGTTCCTGCGGATACAGCGGCGTCAGGTTGTCGAACAAAATCTTGTTGCGGGCTTCGTCCGGCGACTCAAAGTTGACCGCCTCGATCTTGACCAGCGCGAAATACTTCTCGCCCTCGTGTGGTGGGCGAACTTGTCCGCTGATGGTGTCGCCGGTTTTCAGGTCGAACTTGCGGATCTGCGATGGCGACACGTAGATGTCGTCGGGCCCGGGTAAATAGTTGTAGTCGGGCGAGCGCAGGAAGCCGTAGCCGTCGGGAAGGATCTCCAAAACACCTTCGGCGAAGATGTGTCCTTCTTTTTCACTTTGCGCCTGGAGGATCTTGAAGATGAGATCTTGCTTGCGGAGGCCGCTGGCGCCGGGCAGTTCCAGAGATCGGGCGATCTTGGTCAGCTCGGTAATATTTTTTTCTTTCAGTTCAGCAATGGTCATATGTACCTATGTGGGTTTTTCTTCGGGAGGGATTTTCTTTTTCTCTCGCGGGGATGGATTGCTTTGCCGCCGTGCGGGCACACGGCGGAGCCGCTTTAAGCAGCTCGCCGTTGTGCTTCGGCAAAGTTCTCGGGTTCGCTCAGGATGTCGTGACGTTCTGCATCGGCGATCTTGTCAAACACCTGATTCATGGTTTCCTGGATGCGGGTATTCGGCTTGTGAAACTTGCGCGTTGCCTTGGAGGCAAGCTGGCAAAGCATATACCGATTCCGCAAAGTATGTAGAGCGTCAAATACACGATCAGAACGCATTTAAGTCTTTCTCCTTCAACATGAATAATTTAGGCCGCTAATCCCGTCATCCCCGCTGGGATGGTCGCCTACGATGAGCCAAACTTGCAATTTGGGCCAGATTCAAAGGAATCAAAGTTCAAAGGAATCAGGTTCTAAGGGATTTGCAAGAATCCACTCAAATAGATGCCCCGCCTCACCCGAAAGTTGCTCAATTCTTAAGGAGATGCCACAACACGGGCGGAGGTTCGAAGGGACCGGCAGAAACTGCTTTAATGTCCCGGAGAACGCCTAAGTATAGCAAATCAAAGAGGGCAGTCAAGCACAATTAAATGAGGGACAGGCGGTTTGTTATCACGAGTGGGTGGGGGCCACCTGGATAAGCGTAGCGACCAAAGTGGGGAACGACGCGCCCACCCAGATCGCTTTGAATGCGCTTTCCGGCTTCCACGCCACGGTAAATGGGCCAGCGGCTACTACGAAAAGAAAAAACAATCCGGCATAGAGCGGCCAATTGAGGTCTGGGAGAGGCTGTCCTGCGGCCACGAGCTTGAAAAAGCGGAGAAGTTCGGGCAGGACCGCACCAAAACAGCCCCACCAGAACAATTGGGAGTTTTTCATTTGGCGTCGAACTTAGCGGTTCAAGGTAGTGTTTAAGCTGCTGTCCGAGCTAGTGTCCGAGTATGTGACCTGGCGACATGAAGTCCAGTACCTGCCGAACTTCGCTTCCACCGAGCATATGGATAATTACAAGCGCCGCAGCCAGAATAAACGGACTCGAGAGTACGATCTTGCGGTGCCGGTCGATCAGGCTAAACAACGCGTTCCCACTAGATAAGGAAAAGCGTCCATTCGGATTGTCAGCGGTATGTGAAATCTGTGTCATCCCAAACTCCAGGAGCCGGCACGATTCTTGAATCGGCCATCCATCTAAATCATCTGCCCGCGACTTTCTGCTGTCAAGCCGTTACCCGTACAAATAACCGCACGAACGCTCTCTTTGTCGGGGTGCGGTTTTTAACGGACGGCAGGTGGCGCGCAACAGGACTCCCAGCCCTTTTACTTCAGCGCGTTCAGGCGAGCCGACAGCCGTGACTTGTAACGCGAGGCTGTGTTTTCGTGCAAAACACCCTTCTGGATGGCCTTATCGAGAGCCGACACGGTTGCCCGATAAGTCTGGCCTGCGGCGGCCTTGTCGCCCTTTTCGAGGCTCTCGCGCAGCGTGCGAAGAGCGGTGCGCAGTTGGGATGTATTGGCCCGGTTGCGGGCGGTTCGCTTCTCAGTCTGACGGGCGCGTTTCAGCGCCGAAAAATGATTTGCCATGCCTCTTGATTACCTTCGTTGTCCTAGATTGCACTAGGAAGATATTTCCGGTGGGAACCGAAGCTATGATTCTACGGGAGCAAGTTGCGTCGGGTCAAATAGATATGAATTTACCGGCAAGTCCACTCGACCGTCTTAAGGTCCTCATCAACTCCTCCACGCCCATCATCGTGATGGAGACGGTGGAAGAACTGCGCGCAGTGCGGATGGTTCGTGTGGCTTGCACCGACCTGAACCTTGCCACTTTTGAGTGGACGATCGCCAGCGGTCTGGCGCGCTCCGGGACTAACTCGACAGAACTGCAGTTCGAAAACGCGTTGCCACCTGGTGGCTATGACTATGCTCATCGAACCGACGCCGAGCAGAACTCCAAGGCGATTTATAACAGTCAAGATCCGGCGCAGATGCTGGGAAACCTGGAGGCTGTGTCGATCGAGGCCACCTTCATACTCAAAGATTTTCATCGACACCTGGAGGACGCGGTCGTAATACGAAGACTGCGTGATGTGGCGCAGAAGTTTTCTGCAAACAGAAGAACGGTTGTCATCACCGGACCCCGCGTCGTGATTCCTCCGGAACTAGCTGGCTTAGTTGAATTCTTCGACTTGCCGCTTCCGGATCGTCAACGGCTGCGGCTGATCGTGGACGAGACTCTCGTCCGCATCGGCAAGACTCATACCGTGCAAAGAAAACTTGATGCCGCGGGACTCGATACTCTGGCGGCGAGTCTGCTCGGTCTGACCGAAGAGGAAGCGGAAAGAGCGATCTCGCAAGCTGTGGTGGCGCGGTATGCCCTCTCGGCGGATTGTATTACCGATATTCTGGAAGCGAAGAAGGCTCTGCTCAAGCGCTCCGAGATGCTGGAGTTCGTGGATGCCAGCAACGACCTGGCGAGCGTAGGCGGACTGGAGAATCTGAAAAGCTGGCTCGCGCAACGAAGAAATTCCTGGGACGCGCAGGCCTTGCAGTTCGGCCTCGATCCTCCGAAGGGAGTCATCATTCTCGGAGTGCAGGGATGCGGCAAGAGTCTGTGCGCGCGAGCTATCGCCGGGGAATGGAAGATTCCTCTAGTGAAGTTCGACACCGCTGCAATTTACGACAAGTTCATTGGCGAGACGGAAAAACGAATTCAGAAAGTATTCAAAGTTGCCGAGGGATTGGCTCCTTGTGTGTTGTGGATCGATGAGTTGGAAAAAGTTTTTGCCGGAAGCGGTGCCGATTCCGCCTCTGCGGATGCGGGCGTTTCATCGCGATTGCTGGCATCGTTTCTTTCCTGGATGCAAGAGCGCAAGCCCGCCGTTTTCGTAGCCGCCACCTGCAACAACGTAACTGTGCTGCCTCCGGAGCTGATTCGTAAGGGACGCTTCGATGAACTCTTTTTCGTCGATCTTCCCAGCGAGGCAGAGCGCAAACAAATCTTCGCGATCCAACTAACGAAACGTAAACGGAATCCTGCCGACTACGATCTGGATCGAGTCGCGGTCGCGGCCAAGGGCTTCTCCGGAGCAGAAATCGAATCGGCGGTGCAAACGGCCCTTTATCAGGCTTTCAGTAGAAACGGGGCTAGCCCCGTCTCTACGTCTGCAACCAGGCGAGAACTAACCACAGAAGACCTGCTCAGCGCACTGTCGTCAACGGTGCCGCTGTCGGTCACGCGCGCGGAGGAGATTGACGAGCTGCGGGCTTGGGCTAAGGATCGCGCAGTTTGGGCCGGCGTGCCGGAAGCCAGAAGCGAAAGCGTGTAACGGGTGCCGCATCAAGCGTCGAGCATCTTTGTGTGCCAGTTGGCAGCTCGTATGCGGTCGTCTAGCCTAGCCGCTTCTCCTCCCATTTGACTCCCCCGCCCGCCCGCGCTACGCTGGTTTCAAATGGTTGGTGACCGCCCCGTAACCGGGGTGCGCAATCCGGTCTGTTCCACTTCTTCCCTTAGCTATTTGCGTGCAAAAAATGACGGTACAACCCATCCTGCGAAACGACATCTGATATCTGCTGCGAAGTTTGCTACATATTTCGCAAACCTTGCAACAACGAGTGAGCCCAGTCCGGCTGCTGGAGGCGGCGCGTTAATCCCATCCTAAAAAAGATGAAAAAAAATATTGAACTCAGCTCTAATATCGAGGCCCTGTTCGGCACACGCGATGAAAATCTCCACGTGCTTGAAGATGGCCTGAACATCAATATCGATCTGCGCTCGGATCGTATTGAACTCGAAGGTGCGCCCCGCGACGTGGCTCGCGCCGAACAATTATTCGCCGACTACGAACATCTGCGGAAGACCGGGCACCAGTTCGTCAACGGCGACCTGAGCAGCATGTTGCGCGTAGTGGTCAGCGACCCCAATGCGACTCTGCGCGGACTGGCCGAGGCCGGACGTCAGCGTTCTTTTGGACGTCGCACCGTTCAGCCAAAAAGCCCCAATCAGCGTCGCTATCTTGAGGCCATCGAGCATCATGACATGGTCTTCGGAGTCGGCCCCGCCGGAACCGGCAAAACTTATCTCGCTGTGGCCATGGCCATCTCGGCGCTGCTGAATAAGCAGGTTAACCGCATTATTCTGGCGCGGCCGGCAGTCGAAGCTGGCGAACATCTTGGCTATCTGCCCGGCACGCTGCAGGAGAAAATCGATCCTTATCTGCGTCCTTTGTATGACGCGCTCTTCGACATGCTGGAACCCGAACGGGTCGAACGCTATCTCGAAAAAAATGTCATTGAGATCGCGCCCATTGCCTTCATGCGCGGACGCACATTGAACGATTCATTCGTCATCCTCGACGAGGCCCAGAACACAACCTCGGAGCAGATGAAGATGTTCGTCACTCGGCTGGGTTTTGGTTCGAAAGCTGTGATTACCGGCGATGTCACCCAAATCGATTTGCCCAGCGCGCGCCGCAGCGGACTGATTGAAGCCGTCGACATTCTGCAGGGCGTAAACGGCCTGGCCTTTGTACACTTCGACGAGAGCGACGTGGTGCGTCATCACCTGGTGCAGAGGATTATTCGCGCCTATGACGAGCACAAAGCGCGACTGGCGGAGCAACAGCTGTCGCTGTTGGAACCGAAGCCTGTAGCTCCGCAGGCGGTGACTCTGCCGGCACCGGCAGAAGAACCACACGTGCGCAATTAATTAGTAGAACTTGTGGCGCGGGCACTTTTGCCGCGCCACATTGCTTTGTGCCTTGGTCTTTAGTCGCTGGTCTTTAGTCGTTGCTTCGGAGGAGAGAAAGCAGGTTGGTCATCTTTCAAAAGCGGGTCCCAGATCTGACCCAGTTGGCGTTGGATCGTTTCCTGGCGCGCGCGCGCCAGGCCGTGGGATTGAAAGGCACTGTCAACGTGCTGCTAACTTCAAGCGCCGAAATGAAGTCCCTGAACCGGCGTTTTCGCGGGAAAGACAAGCCTACCGACGTGCTTTCATTTCCCGCCGAGCCCGATGCTCAAAAAAAAGTTGCAGGAGAAATCGCCATCTCGGCAGAGATCGCGTCGCAAAATGCGCGGGCCCTGGGACACTCGCCCGCCGAGGAAGTTAAGATTTTAGTGCTGCACGGAGTGCTGCATCTGCGCGGCTACGATCACGAGTGCGACAATGGGCAGATGGCCAGACGCGAAAAACAGTTGCGTGCAAAACTGCGCCTTCCACTGGGATTAATTGAACGGGCGATAAGGAAGCGTGCATGATCGGCGTCAGCATAGCGCTAGCACTGCTCTTCGGCTTGCTGACGCTGGTATCGTACGTCGACCGCCTCTATCAGGAGATCGGCAAATTCCTCTCGCGCGATTTTCAGGACAACATCGACGCTTTCGAGCAGATTGTCGAGCCGCGGCTCGGAGTGACTCGCGCGCGCGCCTCGCTGTCGATGGCGATTCTGACGCAACTGGTCACGGCGGCTATAGCCATGATTGTCGGCTTCACCGTTTTTCGCGATCGCGCCTGGAGTGTCTACGAAGTTCTCGAAGCTACGCTCAGCCTGATCCTGATCATTATCATTTTCAACCGCCTGCTGCCGTTCGTCTTTTTCTCGCGATCCAGTGGACGCTGGCTCAATCACTGGACCCTGCTCTTGCGCGTCCTCATCTACCTGGTATTGCCGGTGACGCTGGTACTCGGATTCTGCCAATCGGTTGCTGCATTGACTCGTGAGCACGCTGACGCGCAGCCTGAAACTTCCTCCGAAGCTGTCGACGCCCTGATTGAAGCTGGACAAGAGGAAGGGATCATCCAGGAAGGCGACCGCGACCTGATCCAGTCCGTCGTCGAATTCAGCGGCAAGACCGTCCGCGAGGCGATGAAGCCCCGGCCGGAGATGGTTGCTGTTCCCACGGATTATACGGTCGAGCAGATCGTCGAGTTACTGAGAGTCAAGCCATTCTCTCGCGTCCCCGTGTATGACGGCTCCATCCACAACATTAAAGGCATTCTCTACACGCAGGATGTTTTGCAAGTGCCCGACTCCGAGGCGCACACGCGCACCGTTGCAACATTAATGCGGAAAGATGTTTACTTCGTCCCCGAGAGCAAGTTAGTAAGTGATCTGCTGCGCGAGATGCAACGCAGTAACATCCGCATGGCAATTGTCGTGGATGAATACGGGGGCGTAGCCGGTCTGGTGACTATTGAAGATTTAGTAGAGGAGATCGTCGGTGAAATCGGCGATGAGCACGAAAAGGCGCAGGTCGTGCAGGAAAGCGACCACTCCTACATCGTCCCTGGCAACATGGATGTGGATCGTCTCGATGAACTCTTCGGCATGCGCCCCGAAGGCCACGAATCCTCTACCATTGCTGGCCTGGTCAGCGAAATTGCCGGACGCATACCGAAAAAAGGCGAAGTCATCGAAGACGAAGGCTTGAAATTTGAAGTACTCGACTCTACAGACCGCCGCGTGGAACGCGTGCGCATCACTACGGCTGCGCCGAAGCAGATGAAATTGATTTGAGAAAAAGGCAGACCGCCGTTTTGCGCTTTCGGGGGGCGGCTAAACACACGGAACGTGAATATCTCCAAATCATCCCCGCAACGAAAGATGTTCACTCGTCTTTCAATCGGTGCAGGAAATACATACCAAATCGCCGGCCTCGTATCCGCTTGCCTCTCGCTAGATCTGGCGCGATCCATACATTCAAAATACGCTGCCATCAGCGCTATGCTGGTCGCTTGGATCTTCCTCTATTTTTGCTGCCATGGCATAGCTCACTGGGCGGTCGGAAGACTTCTCGGCATCCGCTTCGCTTTCTACACCATCGGAGGGACCGGCAATCCCACAGGTTATCCCTCTGGCCTGCGCTGGCTGTTTGAGCATATGCCGTTCTTTGGAGTGCAGACCGAAAAGGTCTCGATGCAGAAAGCCGCTCCCATGAGCAAAGCGATCATGTGGTGTGCGGGAGTTACGTCTTCCGCGGTGACTCCCACATTGAGCGCGCTCTACGCCCATAGCGAGCATCTTCCTGGCAGCAGCGTGTTTCTGATTCTCGCGTTCTGTTGGGCGCTCGGAACACTGGCCAGCAATTGGCGGAGCGGCACGGGCGACTTTTCCAAGGCGCGCAGTGCGCTCCGCTAGGTGTAAACAATCCTCAGCTCCACATTCGCATTGTGCCCGCGTTCAGTCTAGAGCGCTCAGTGAAACGCCTGCAACGGACACGAAGCCACGTCGCCAGCAAAACCATCCAGAATCAGATAGATCGTACCGTCGAATCCGATTACGGGCTCATCGTCGGCGTCGAAGACTCCAGAAGCGCTGTCGCACAAATTGGAATTCGACCACTTCACCGTGCTGCTCGGATTCACAGCGAGCAGCGTAGCCGCGCCGTTGTTAGCATCGCCGACAATGTAGACCGTGCCATCGCCGCCGATGGTCGCTGGTGCAAAGAAATAGGAAATGCCAGCGGGCGTCGTGTTCCAGATGACGGCACCGGCGGCGCTGATCCGCATAAGTCCCTCCCCCGCGGTGCCGACGTAAATCGAGCCATCCGAAGCGATCGCGGGAAGAGTGAACTCTCCTCCATTCGGAGCATTCACCTGCCATTGCAGAGTGCCGCTCGAATTCAGCGCATAGAGTTGACCTCCACCCAGGCCCAGGACGTAGATGGTGCCATTGTCCGACACCGCGGGCGTACCGGCATAGGTTTTCGAACTCCAAAGCAGGCTGCCACTAGGACTCAGGGCAAACAGCACGCCCCCGGCATTAAATCCGTAATTGACGCCGGAGTAGATCGTTCCATCCGGCCCGACTGCGGGAGAAATTGTCGGAGCGCCGGCGTTGCCTGTATCACAATCCTTGGCGAAACCGCTGTACGCCCATTTCGTCGTCCCATTCGGATTGAGCGCGTAGAACACTCCGCACTGATTGCCCGTGTAAATGGTGCCGCTGCCGTCGTTGGCCGTTGCCAGATTCGCCGGACTGAGACCGTTCGGGGGCGAGAAGGTCCAATTAACACCGGTCGAGGTGACATCGTAAAGGCTTCCGCCGATTTGCATCGCGTAAACGCTCAAATCCATGCCCACAGCGCTGGGCGTAGCGCCAATGCCTCCCGTGGGCGTCGACCAGGCTAGTTTGCCGCTGGTAGTGACGGAGTAAACGGTTCCGAACTCATCCCCTAGATAAATACCGCCCGTCGATGGCGTTGCTCCGATCACCGGGCCATAGGGAACCTGGTTTTGACCCAATCCGTTGCTATAGCTCCACTGCAGTTTTCCCGCGTTAGAACTGGTGTTGACACCGCTTTGTCCCGTCCTGCCCGGGCCCTGCCTGTACATGGGCCATTCACAGCCTGTGAGCAGCAACAGCAAACTACAAACAGCCAGCAAAGCCGGTTGCGCGGCCGTCAGTCGAGAGCGACGTTTTGAAGCGAGAGTTCGGAACATCCGCTGTATCGCTTTCATATAAGTTCTTCTCCATGCATAATTTTTTTCGCACGGCACCCTGATTTCGTGAAGCCCGCAATAAGGTGCGAAAAATCGCATGCGAGCGCCCAACCCTTGGACGGGGCAGCGAAACGATGAAGCCGTTGCAGGCGCGAAACGAAAAGCCAAAAACAGCCGATGGTTTGCCATCCGGTCGGGCGTTTGCCTGATGGACCCGCCCAGGCCGCCACATTGCGGCAGGTCGCGGTTCGAGGCAATGGAGAGCGTCTGAAGATTGTCTGAATTCAGCTCAAGAATCTGCGTTCCTGGCCGAAGCCTCGTGAAGCTTTCCTGCCCGCCTTCATGATGGTGAAGTCGATTCGATTTTCGTTACAAACACACCGCGATCTCGCATCAGACTGGTGCTCCGACCCGAAAAACCTAGTACCCTATTCAAAGATGTCCTTCCATTCCGGATTCGTTTGCATTCTCGGCCGTCCCAATGCGGGCAAGAGCACGCTGTTGAATGCTCTGGTCGGTGAGAAGCTGGCCATCATTTCTCCGAAGCCTCAGACCACGCGCAACCGCATTCTTGGCATCATCAATGTTCCCAAGCAAAAGGGACGCGAAGCTGGGCAAATTATTCTTATCGATACGCCTGGAGTTCATCGTTCCGGCTCCTCGCTCGGACGCAAGATGATGTCTGAGGTGCGCGAGGCGCTCGAAGGCTGCGAACTCATATTGATGATCGTGGATGCGAAAAAGAAATGGGACGCTGACGATGACTCAGTTCTCGAGTTGGCAAAAAAAGCGGGCACTCCCGTTTTTCTGCTGCTCAATAAAATTGACTTGCTTGCCGACAAGAGCAAACTGCTGCCGCTGATCGCGCAGTTTCAAAAGCTGCACGATTTCAAGGAGATCGTCCCCATCTCCGCTCTGAAAAAGAAAGGTCTCGACGAATTGCTGGCATGCGTGCTCAAAGCGTTGCCCAACGGTCCGCGCTATTTTCCCGAGGATCAGATCACCGATCAGCCGGTGCGCTTCATGGCGGCGGAGTTGATCCGCGAGCACGTTCTTATGCAGACGCATGAAGAGGTGCCGCACGCGGTCTCAGTCATGATCGAGCAATTCGAAGAAAGCCCGAGGATGACGCGAATCGCCGCTGTGATCTTTTGCGAACGCGAGGGGCAAAAAGCCATTCTGCTCGGCAGAGGCGGCCAGATGCTTAAGAAAATTGGAACTGCGGCCCGCCTCGACATCGAGAAGATGGTTGGAACTAGGGTCTTTCTTGAACTCTTCGTCAAGATCAAAGCGGGCTGGCGCGACTCGCGAAACTTCGTGGAAGAACTCGATTGGCGCCGACAACTACAGCAGATCGGAGGCACTCCAGATCCGGAGTCGTGAAGTTTGACCCAATCCGAATTACAAATCATGACGAAGCATCGTAGCGCAGCGGTCAATGAGCCAAGGGTTTTCATGCGGTTATAAGCTTGCACTGACCGTCGTAACCCGCAGAAGTAACAAGAGTACGGTTGTATATGACCCAAATAAAGTTTGCATCTGGTGCGCTAAGCCCCTAGAATCTGTCAGCGCCATTCTGCATCTTAGTTAGAGGAAGGTTAGAAGCGAAGCCCGCAGCTGTTATGGAAGATTCTTCCTCAACATCCTCGAAACAAACGGAACAATCAAAGCAGTCGGCACCATCGTGTAACTTCGACGCCGACAAGCTCAACCTCAAGCTCAGTATCACGCTGGCTGCGGATCGCGATGCGGTAGACCCGGTCGTCCGTAGTGTGATGCGTGTGGTGCGAGAGATGAATTGCGCTCCCGGACGTGAAGACGATATCGAACTTGCATTAACCGAAGCTCTGGCCAATGCCGTCGTGCATGGAGCGAAAAACGATCCGTCAAAGATTGTTGAATGCGATGTGGCTTGCGACGATAAGCATGGCATCCTGATTGTGGTGCGCGATCCCGGCCCAGGTTTTGATCCCAGCAAAATTGCCGACCCCTGCCAGGGGGAAAATATTTATGCCAATCATGGCCGCGGCATTTACCTGATCAATCAGTTGATGGATGAAGTCAAGTTTCACAAGAACGGGACCGAGATCCACATGTTGAAGAGATAGGTTTCATCGGTCAGGTATTAGCTGTCGGAGTCGCGCCCAGTAGAAGTTTGGATTTCCTTAGGGCTGATGTCTGACCGCTGGCCTCACTCTTTTGCCGCGATCCCTAAACTTTTCATTTTGCGATACAGATGGCTTCGCTCTAGCCCAAGAACTTCCGCAGTGCGGCTAACGTTGCCATGATTCTCGTCCAACTTTTTGAGAATGTAGTCGCGCTCATAAGCCGCTCGTGCCTGATGCAGCGTGGAACCTTCGCTGCCCGCCACTCGTCTGCTGCCATCGCGATGTACCAGTGGTGGAAGATGCTTGCGTTCGAACCGCGAAGTGGTGGGATTCATGATCACGATGCGCTCGATCACATTGCGCAATTCGCGGACATTTCCAGGCCAGGCATAGCGCATTAAGGCGTCAATGGCATCGTCGGTGATCTCTCGTGGACGTCGGCCGTACGCTGATGCGAATTCTTTTAGGAAGTATCGCGCAAATAAAGGAATGTCTTCCTTGCGCTCGCGGAGCGGCGGCACCACGAATGGAACCACATTCAGACGGTAAAACAAATCCTCACGAAAATTTCCCTTATCGATTTCTTCTTCCAAATCTTTGTTGGTGGAAGCAATCACTCGCACATCCACCGTAACGGGATCGTCGCTGCCCACCGGGATGAAGCGCTGCTGTTCCAGCGTGCGCAATACTTTCGACTGCGTCTTCAGGCTCATGTCGCCGACTTCATCCAGAAATAATGTTCCGCGATCGGCTTTCTGAAACTTGCCTTCTTTGTCTGCTGTCGCTCCTGGGAACGACGACTTAACGTGGCCGAACAATTCGCTGTCGATCAGGTCTTCGGGAATCGCGGCGCAGTTTACTTCGACAAACATTTCATCTTTCCGCGGGCTCTGAGTGTGGATGGCATGCGCAACCAGCTCTTTGCCAGTACCCGATTCGCCATAGATCAGCACACGTCCGTTTGTGGGTGCCATCAGCGCAATCTGCTGGCGGAGTGCCTTCATTGGGACGCTGTCTCCAACGATTACGCTCTTCGCTTGCAGTTGCTTTCGCAGGTCGAGATTCTCATGTCGCAAACGCCGGGATTCGATTGCGTTCTTCACCAGGATGAGCATCTTCTCGAGCGAGAGTGGTTTTTCAGCAAAATCGTAGGCGCCAAGCTTGGTGGCCCGCACGGCCGTCTCGATGGTCCCATGGCCTGAGATCATGATGACCTCGGGCGGCTTCTCCATCTCGCGGATCCTCTCCAGCACTTCGAGCCCATCCATGCCGGTGAGCCATACATCCAACAGGATCAGATCGAAGCTGCTCTTGCGGAGTAGTTCGAGGCAATCTTCTCCGCTCGGGCTGACGCTGGTTTTGTAACCCTCATCTTCGAGGATGCCGCGCAGCGATTCGCGGATACTGGATTCGTCGTCGACGATGAGGATGTGTGCCATGGTTTAATCTTATCCGGCGGTCGTTTCGTCCTGGTCGTTGGCAGGCATAGGCCTGCTTTCCACGGTATAGAGAGAACGCGAACGACTGACGACCAGCAACTAACGACTCTCTCCCCAATTTCAATCGTTAGCTTAACAACCTCCTAGCTTGCTGCCGGAGCGCTGATCGTCTCAACGGCCACCGGCAATTCGATCACGAAGCGACTGCCGACTGGTTTATTCTCTTCTATGCGGATTGAGCCCCGGTGGTCCTCAACAATTCTGCTTACAATTGCCAGACCGAGTCCGGTGCCGCGTTGCTTGGTCGAAAAATAGGGCAGGAATAACCGTTCCTTCACGTCGCGTGAAACTCCTTGCCCGGTATCGGAGACCACAAGTTCGACGGCGTCGCGGCTTGCCACCAACGAGGTCGAAATTGTGATCTCTTTCAAGCTCACGTCCTGCATTGCCTCGGCGGCGTTATCTACCAGGTTCGCAACCGCGCGCTTAATCGCTTCTGGGTCTGCCATTACGGATGGCAGATCGTGTGCCAGTTCCGTCCGCACGCGAATGCCATCCAGGCGCCCATTGAACATGATGAGCGCGCTTTCCACCAAATTGTTCAAGCTTGCCGGTTGAGGTCGGGAGGCGGGAAAACGCGCCAGGACTGAAAATTCATCCACCAGTGCGCGCACGGTCTCGACAGCATGCTCGATGGTTACAGCGCAAGTCCGGATTATCTCAAGCGATGCTCCGTCGGGGGTGGTGCCGCCCCGCGTCAAATGGCGATGAATGCGCTCGGCGGAAAGCGCGATCGGGGTTAGCGGATTCTTGATCTCATGCGCTACACGTCGTGCAACCTCGCGCCAAGCTGCCTGTTTCTGCGCGCGCAACAGGTCCGAAAGATCCTCAAATACGAGCACGTATCCTAGACCCTCGGCTGCATGACTTAGTGCGGAGACAGTGACGGCCACATTTAACTGGGCTCGAGGAAGGGCAAGCTCCATATTGGCCGCTGTAATGCCCATGCGATCCGCACGACGGAGAAGCGGCTCCAGATCTGCGAGCACATCGGCCGGCATCACATCGTGTAGTGGCTGGTTGATCAACGTCGCCGGACTCACATACTCGCTTCGCTCGAGATAGAACATTCGCGAGAAAGCAGCGTTTGCGAGCGTCACTCTCCGCGCCGCGTCAATCGAAATGACTCCCGTTGGAAGGCTCTCCAAGACCGTTTCGATGTATTGGCGTCTTCTCTCAAGCGCCTGGTTCGCAGCGCCGACGTCGCGGCCGGAGGCTTCAATCTGGTGCCGGCTGGATTCGAGTTGTTCCGCCATACTGTTGAAAGACTGAACTAGTTCAGCCAGTTCGTCAGTGGCGCGGATATCGACGCGGTAGTCCAGTTGACCTTTGGAAATAGCCTCTGTACCCGCCGCCAACGCCGCCACCGGGCGGTTGACCAACTTCGAAAGCAGGAGAGCGAGCCAGGTCGAAGCGAACAGAACTACGACAGTTAACAGCAACAGAAATCCGATGTAAGTACGTCGAAACAATTTTCGTTTTGCTGCCAGCTCAATGTATCGCTTCTGGCTCTCCTGAATCTGTTTGACGGTTTCAGAAAACTTTGGCGGCAGAGGCATAGCGACGAGCACAGCGCCATCTTTGAGCTGAGATGCCGCGACAATATAATCTGTCGGACCCCACTGAAAATGAGGATGCTCTCCGCGCAATGCCGGCTGCAACGGAAAGTGGTCCTTCATTTTGGTCCAGAGGGCAGGGGTATTTACACTGGCCACCGCATCGCCGCTCGCCAACGCCAGGACGAATCCTCCCTGCAGTGTTGGGATATGTTCCCGAAGTTCTTCAGTGGCCTCAGAGAAATCCCCACTGGCAAAAGCTCGGGTAAATTCTCCTGACTGCACAATCGATTGGGCTTCGGATGTCGCATTCTGCCCAGCGTAATCGTAGAGCAGGGCCGACATCGCGGCCGTATCTGCTCGGACTTCTTCAACCGGCTGTGAAAACCATTTGTCGATGGAACGATTCATCAGCCCGTAGGAGAACCAGAACATTGCAATCACGGGCAAAAACGATAGCAGCAGGCTGACGACTACCAATCGCGTCCGGAACTTTGAGCCGGCTACGCCTTGACGCCTCTCAGCATAGAGTTTCAGCAAATTCCGACCGAGAACGACCGTCAACGCGACAAAGGCGAAGAAGATGAGGCCGGTCAGTCCGAAAAAAAACAGAAGTTCCTGATTGGTGTCAGGGCTGATGAACTTCAGATTGAACGAGGCTTGCAGAACTAAGATAGCGAGCAGCACAAAGGCGCCAATCGCCAGCGCGGCTACAGCTTTTCGGCGGCCGGAAGTTTTGGGTTCATCGCGAATTGGATTCGGTGCGGCCAAGGATTGATGCCATTATAGAACCGTAGGGAAGAGAGTCGTTGGTCGTTGTCGCTGGTCGTTTAACGTTCGCCACGCCAGCAAGAGTGCGGGTACTTGTCCGCCAAAAGTTAGCGACCAACGACGAACGACTAGGGTCGCCCCGCGGCCACCGCATTTCGCAGCGCATCATACGCGGGCTTAGGCTGGTAGTTCCGGTCGAACAGCAGCGCCGCGCCTTGCGTCTGCTTCGAGTGCGATCCGATCCACGAATATTTATCCGTGAATCCCCAGGTTTGAATCGCTGTGCATCCGGGATAAGCCAAACAAACGCTGGCAATCTGACGATAGATGTCTGCCTGAAGTTGCAGATCTTCGGGACGAGCATTGCCCTGGGCATTGACCGGCAAGGCGACGTCCAACTCGGTGATTTGGACCTGAACTCCGAGAGCGGTGAAGCGTTTGATATTGGCAGAAATGGATGCGACATCGGCGTGCTGATGCGCGACGTGCATTTGAAATCCCACGCCATCGATGGGAACGCCCCGCTGCCGGAAATCGCGAACCATGTCATAGATCGCATCCGACTTGGGATTGACGGCCTCCGCCTCAGCCTCGTTGTAAAACAGCAGAGCTTGCGGATCGGCCTCGTGCGCCCAGCGGAAGCAACGTTCAATATAAGACGTGCCAATCGTCGCCAGACCGATTCCGGGCTGGTCGCGCCAGATCGTGCTGCGCAGCTCTCCCGGATGCAACTCGTCGAAGGCCTCGTTGACCACGTCCCACGCGAAGATTTTGCCGCGGTAATGGCCGACCACTGTCTTAATATGTTGCTCCAGAATTTGTGCCAGCTCGGTGGAGGTGTATTTTCCTTCCGTCAACCATTTTGGATTCTGCTGATGCCATACCAGTGTGTGACCGCGAACCTTCATGTTGTGCCGGGTTGCGAAATCCATAACCTGATCGCCCTGCGAAAAATCGAAAGCCTGCCGCTCCGGATGTATCGTTTCCCATTTGAGAACGTCTTCCGGCTCGACCATATTGAATTCGCGCGCGAGAGTAGATGCATACTCCGTCTCGGAAAGATGTGCCGGCCTTACCGCTGTGCCGATGAGCAGTCCGGAAGCCTGCGAAGCTTCGCGCAAGGACTGTTCTGGAAGGGAAGTGGCAGACCCCAGACAAAGGGCTGATGCCATCAAAACAAAAATATGCGTCGTCCATTTCATGGAATCACCTATAGAAGTTTCGCTGGCTCACTGTGCCTGAGGCAGGAGCTTCTGCAAAGGGCATTGCTCACACTGCGGTTGTGACTTTAAGCAGTATGTTTTTCCGACTCGGCCAATCAGCCCATGCACGCGCCACTATCATGGCTCGGCACCAAATGTTGTCTGTGTGCCGCCCACTCTGCTGCACATAAGGTGCATAGAAGTTCTGTTCAAAAGATCATAAAGATTCCGCATGTACAAATGAGTAGTCTTGCGGCAATCATTTCCGTTGTTCCTGCCGCAAAACCGGGTATATACTTCAGCCCAATAGAAAGTTCCCTCGCCTGCCCCGGTGAGGTTTTGGGGTGTTTCCGTTCAGTCACGTTCGCCAGATTCAAAACCTAGCTTCTGGTGCCGTGCCGCGCACAAAAGATCTTCCAGACCGCTTTACCTACTTCAAGGAGAAATCGTGATTCAAAGATCGAATATTCAAAGATCGAATTTATTCCTGCTCACCGTCATTGTGTTGTTGTCGGGCCTGAGTGCCGTCTGCCAGGCAGAGTCGCAAACTCTTCTGACGCGTCATGTACGCGAAACCACCGTTAACGGTCAAGCGCTGTCTGTTGGGCGTCTTCCCGCATCGCAGTCCATGCACTTCGACATCGTTCTAGGGCTCCGTCACCAGCCGGAGTTGGAAAACTTCCTGCAGGAGCTCTACGATCCTTCCAGTTCTGAATACCGTCATTATGTGACCGTGCCGGAATTTACCGAGCGCTTTGGTCCCAGCCAGGAAGATTACAACGCCGTCATTGCCTTCGCGAAAGCCAGCGGTTTTACGGTGGTTGGTGGTTCCCGCGATGCTTTTGACGTGCAGCTCAAAGGCACAGTCGCGAGCGTAGAGAAAGCTTTCCATGTGACCTTGGGCGTCTACCAGCACCCCACGGAAAATCGCACTTTCTTTGCTCCCGATCGCGAGCCTACGGTGAACCTGCCGTTCCAGCTCTGGCACATCACGGGATTGGACAACTATTCGATTCCGCGTCCTGCGCTCGGGCACAGAAATCTGAAGGCAAAGTCCAATGCCGTTAAGGGTTCTTGTCCCGGAGGCTCCTATTGCGGCAGCGACATGCGCGCGGCCTACTACGGAAGTGGATCTCTCACCGGCGCGGGCCAGACCCTCGGACTGCTCGAGTTTGCTGGATACGACATCGCCGACTTGAAGACTTATTTCAAGAACGCGGGGCAAGTCAATAATGTCCCGGTCGTTGGCATTTCCACCGATGGAACCAGCCTCAGCTGCCTCAACGCGGATGGCTGTGACGATCGGGAACAGATCCTTGATATGACTCAGGCAATTTCCATGGCACCGGGCTTGAACGACCTCTATGTATTCGTTGGATCCACGGACACTGCCATGCTTGGTTCCATGTCCACACATTCTCCGCTCGTCGGACAAATAGGTTCTTCGTGGACTTGGGAGCCCTCCGATCCCAGTACCGACGATCCCTACTTTGAGAAAATGGCGGCGCAGGGCCAAAGTTATTTTCAAGCAGCGGGCGACGATGGTGCATATAACAACGGTTCCTCGTACGTTTTCCCTGGGGATGATGCACATGCCATCGTAGTTGGCGGCACCGACCTGCAGGTAAAAAGCGCGGGCGGCCCTTGGAGTTCTGAAACCGCCTGGGTTGATAGTGGCGGCGGCTACTATACGCCGGACGCCATTCCGATTCCCTCGTGGCAGCAGCTCACGGGAGTGATCACCACAGCGAATAAAGGTTCCAAAACTTTGCGGAATTCTCCGGATGTTTCGGCAGAAGCCGATTTTGATTTTTACACCTGCGCCGATCAAGAGGCTTGTCAAACAGGCTGGGGCGGAACCAGCTTTGCAACGCCGATGTGGGCTGGTTACATGGCTCTCGTCAATCAACAGGCGGCCATCAACGGCAATCCCGCCCTCGGCTTCATTAATCCGACCATCTATCCGCTGGGTCTTGCGGCAGGCTATAGCGCTGATTTCCATGACATCACCAGTGGCAATAACGGCTATCCGGCAGTAACCGGCTACGACTTGGCTACTGGCTGGGGAAGCCCAAACGCGAGCTTGATCAACGCGCTTGCGGGAAGTGGCGGCGGTGGGGGTAGTCCAACGGTTAGCCTCTCACCAACCTCGCTGACCTGGAACAAAGTTGCCGTGGGCGTGAAGGGTAGCGCGAAAAAAGTGACTCTCTCCAACACGGGCACCGGCACGCTTGACCTCACCAGTATCGTGGCCAGCGGCGACTTTGCGATTGGAGCGGGGAGCGCAAAAACAGCCTGCGGTAGCACAGTCGTGGCCGGCGGCAACTGCATTATCACAGTGACCTTCACACCAACCAAAACCGGAACGCGCACGGGGGCTGTGACGATCACGGACAATGCCGCTAATAGTCCGCAGAGTGTCGCTCTATCGGGAACCGGCAAATAGCTCTGACAAAGAATGGCCCTAACCAGGAAACTGAACAGGCAGGCGGGACTTCGGTCCCGCCTTTTTTTGTACTTCGATACCGATCCGTTGGTCCAGTGCTTAGGCTGTTGCTCTCGAGTCGCAGCCGAGTTTGCTATGTGGTTGCACATAAGTTGCATATAAGTTTGCATTCGGCGATAACATGATTCCGTGGATACAACGGAGTAGCTGTGCAGCACATATTTTCGTTGTTGCGTCCGCGAAACTGGGTATATACTTCGGCCCACTAGAGACTTTTCTCGCCTGCCCCGGCGGAGATCTCGTTTCAGTCAGTCCATGTTGACCACATCAGTACTTAGGCTCTGGTGTCATGCTGCGCACCAGGAAGATCTTCCAGGACTTTGTACCCCATCAAGGAGAAACCGTGATTCGAAGATTTAGCGTATTCTTGCTCACCGTCGTCGCGCTGGTGTCGGGCGTGAATGTCCTCTGCCAAGCACAATCGCAAACTCTGTTGACGCCTCATGTGCGTGAAGTGACTCTCAATGGCAAAGCGCAACTTGTAGGAAAGCTCCCCGCGACTCAATCCCTGCACTTCGATATCGTTCTGGCGCTGCGCCACCAGCCAGAGTTGGAAAACTTTCTGCAAGAAGTCTACGATCCGTCCAGTCCTTCTTATCGTCACTTCGTGACGCCGCAGGAATTCACCGCGCGCTTTGGTCCCAGCCAGGAAGATTATGATGCCCTGCTTGGTTTCGCGAAGGCAAACGGGTTCACGGTGCTCGGTGGTTCCCGCGATGCTATGGACGTCCAGTTCAAGGCGCCCGTCGCAGTTGTCGAGAAAGCCTTCCATATCGCTCTGAATGTCTACCAGCATCCTACGGAAAATCGCACTTTCTTTGCTCCAGATCGCGAGCCCACAGTTGATCTGCCGTTCCAGCTGTGGCACATCACAGGTTTGGACAACTACTCGATTCCGCGTCCCTTGTATGTCAAGAGCAACCTACAGGTAAAGTCCGAAATTAGCGGCTCCTGTCCAGGAAATTCGTATTGTGGCAGCGATATGAGGGCAGCCTACTACGGAAACGGATCTCTCAACGGCACCGGCCAGACGCTGGGGTTGTTGGAGTACCTCGGATACGATATCGCCGATCTGAACACTTATTTCAAGAATGTTGGGCAACAAGACAATGTCCCGGTCGTTGGTATATCCACGGATGGAAGCAGCTTGAGTTGCACCGAAGCCGATGGTGGCTGCGACGACACCGAGCAGATTATCGATATGACTCAGTCGATCTCCATGGCTCCCGCCTTGACGACTCTCTATGTGTATGTGGGCGCCAGCGATACCGCCATGCTGAGCTCGATGTCTACCCATAGTCCGCTGGATGCGCAATTGAGCTCTTCGTGGACATGGACACCGAACATTGGCGCTGATGACACCTATTTCGAAAAGTTTGCGGCGCAGGGTCAGAATTTCTTTCAAGCAGCCGGCGATAGCGGGAAATATTCCACGTTCGGCGAGCCTACCTGGCCTTCGCTTTCTCAGTATGTCACGGCAGTTGGCGGCACTGATCTAGTCACCGATGGCGCCGGTGGTCCCTGGAGTTCGGAGACTGCATGGGTCGACGGCGGCGGCGGCTACTTTGAAGGGAAAAACTTTCTGATTCCAGCTTGGCAGCAGCTTCCAGGCGTGATCACTGCGGCCAATGAGGGCTCCACAGTTTACCGGAACGGCCCAGACGTCTCCGCAGAATCCAACTTTGATTTCTACTATTGTTCTGATCAAGGCGCCTGCAAGACCGGCTTGGGCGGAACCAGCTTTGCCGCACCCATGTGGGCCGGCTTCATGGCTCTCATCAATCAACAGGCAGTAGCCAATGGCAATCCGACGCTTGGATTTATTAATCCTGCGATCTATAACATTGGTGTCGGATCAAACTACAACACCGACTTCCACGACATCACCAGCGGCAGTAACGGCTATCCCACAACTGTCGGCTACGATTTGGCGACCGGCTGGGGCAGTCCGACTGGCGCTGCTCTGATCAACGCGCTGGCTAATTCTGGCGGTCAACAGCCGGGTTTCACGTTGTCTGCCACGCCCTCCACCGTAACCATCAGCCAGGGCAACAGCGGCACGAGTACGATCACCGTTACTCCGGTGAATGGCTTTACTGGCAGCGTCACGTTGTCTGCTTCCGGTCTGCCGAGTGGCGTGACGTCGGGATTCAGCACGAATCCGACTACATCCACCAGCACCTTGACCCTGACGGCTAGCGCCTCTGCTGCTACCGGGACATCCACCGTAACCATCACCGGCGTGTCGGGAAGCCTGACCGAGACGACCACGGTCTCTCTCACCGTGACCGCTGCCTCGGGCAGTCCAGTTGTGACTCTCTCAGCAACTTCGCTGGCGTGGGGCAACGTCGTAGTGGGCGCAACGGCGGCTGCAAAATCGGTCACGGTCACTAACTCCGGGACTGGAACGCTGAACATCAGCGGTATCACCGTTAGCGGTGATTTCGCGCAGGCGACAAGCACCAAGCCTTGCGGGAGCACCCTAGCCGTGGGCAAGAGCTGCATCATCAAGGTTACCTTTACTCCGACCCAACTCGGGGCGCGCACAGGTACCCTGACGCTCACCGACAACGCTTCGAACAGTCCGCAGACGGTGGCACTGTCTGGTACGGGGACTGCTCAAGCCAAACTGACACCTGTTAGTGCAACGTTCACCGCGGAAAAAGTCGGGGTAAGCAGTCCGGCGAAGGTATTCACTCTGACCAACGAACAGACCGTGGCGCTGACCAGCATCGCGATCTCGACGACGGGAGACTTCGCCGTCTCGACGACGACATGCGGAACGAACCTGGCCGCCAAGACCGCTTGCACGATCAGCGTGGTGTTCACGCCGACCGCAACGGGCACGAGGACAGGAACGTTGAGTGTGGCCGATAGCGCCGTCGGCAGCCCGCAGACCTCGAGTCTGAAAGGCATCGGCAAGTAAGAACGTCAACGTTGATGAACCAGCCCCGCAGAGATGCGGGGCTTTTTGTTACTGGAGTGCCGGGTATCCCCGCCCTATTCGTGAGATGGAGCAACGTGGAAGGGCGAGACGCACGTCGCTCCACAAGACTGCGATTCCACCGTCCAGGGATAATTCGTGTAAGATTCTAGAGGCGAGTACAAGTGCACCGCGTCCGCGCGGGTTGGGTCATCCAAGGTTGACCATCCAAGAACAATACTCCCCAATTTCCAGGTAGAACCGCGGCTTACGGCTGACGGCACATTCCTGTCAGGAGAAAGAGTAAATGGCGAAAATTGCAAAGACAGCCGACCGGAAGAAGGTCATGGACACCACGAAATCGACCGCATGCCCCAAGTGCGGCAAGGAAACCCGCATTGTGAAGCGGATGAAAGATCGCGAGCGGGGCGTGCCGGGCGGAATCTATATTTCGTGCTCGGGCTGCGAATTCTTCGAGAAACTGTAGGAAGTTAATTCCCAGTTCTCACTTTTCAATAAAATCACGACGGATAAAAGAGGCGCGGCAATTTGTCGCGCTTTTTGTTTTTTTCTGAGAACACGCTGATGCAGACCAACAGGTAGCATTCCTTACGCGTACTAGCTCAAAGGTGCCATTGCCGATTAACTTCGATTCGTGTGAACTGTCGCGATGCCAAATGCCGCACGCATCCGCGAATTGCTTGTCAGCCTTCCGATTTACCGACCTACCCGCTTTCTCTATCAACAATTGTTTGATCGAGATGCGATTGTTCGACGGAGGGACCGTCGCGTTTTTTACTCTTCCTTCGTCCATCCGGGCGACCTTGTCTTTGACGTGGGCGCGAATCTCGGTAATTATTCCGAAGCTCTGCTCGCGATTGGTGCGAACGTCGTAGCGATTGAGCCTGATCCGCGCAACCAAGGAATTCTTAGGAAGCGATTCGGAAGTAGCGTCGTGCTGGAGGCATGCGCTCTCGGGCGCACAGAGGGCTTTGCGGACTTGCATCTCGCCGATCGAGACGACATGAGTACACTCTCCGCAGAATGGGCTGCTTCCATGAAGGCCCAATGGCAGGGCTCGGTGCGCGTGGTGGTAAAGACGCTCGATTTGATTGCACAGAGTTATGGAGTTCCGACCTACGTCAAGATTGATGCCGAGGGTTATGACGCCGAGATACTTGCCTCGATGTCATTTTGTCCGGAAATGGTAAGTTTTGAATTTGTTCCAGGAAGCCTGACAGTGACCCAATCTTGCATCGAGTTACTGGAGAAGTTCCAATTTAATTATGTAATTGAAGAGCGATCGCGCTTCGAACTTGATCGATGGGTTGACCACTCAGAGATTGAAACTGCACTCGCAGCGCTACCCATTGAAATCATGTATGGTGATGTGTTCGCAAGAAAATGCACTTAGAAAGAAAAGACTTCTGGATTAACCGCGCCACCGTTTGAGGAGATAAGAAAAACTCTTGATGTTGGTCGCGAGACCTGAGACCCGAGACCTTTAGCTCTAGCCAATCTGTCCCAAGATCGCGCGCGCTTCCGTAGCAGGGTCCGAGGCCTCGGTAATGGGACGCCCGACCACGATATGCGAGGCTCCAGCAGCAATCGCTTCTCCGGGAGTAACGATGCGCGCCTGATCGTTGGGGCCGGTGCCAGCCAGACGCACGCCCGGAGTCACAATCGTGAAATCGCCGCCAAACTCTTCGCGCAGAGCGCCGGCCTCCTGTGCGGAAGCGACCACTCCCTGGCATCCGTTTGAAAGCGCGAGGGCTGCCAATCTCAGAACCTGCTCCAGTACCCCTCCGCGGAAGCCAATCTTGCCGAGCTCGACCTCGTCCAAGCTGGTCAGCACCGTGACCCCCAGAACCAGCAGATCGGGCTTGCTTGCCGCAGCCTCAACTGCGGCTCGCAGCATCTTTCCACCACCGGAGGCATGCACGGTCAGCATGCTCACGCCGAGCTGAGCGGCCTCGCGCACGGCCGCTCCGGTCGTGTTTGGGATGTCGTGATGCTTGAGGTCGAGAAAGACACGGTGTCCGGAGCTCACCAGTTCTCGGACGATCGAAGGGCCTTCGGCAGTGTAGAGCTGCATGCCAACTTTATAGGTGAAGGCAGAGTCGCCGACGGCCGCCACGATCTTCCGGGCGGCCGTGGCCGTAGATACATCGAGGGCAACGATGAGACGCTGGCGCGGGTCCATTTTGGCAAGCTCGTTGCCCGAGTGTATCGGTTTTAGAAGAGCTTGGCTACGGGATGCAGCATCGCCATCGTCATTTGGCGGTCAGTTGGTTCGTGGTTCGAACCGTTATTCGCAGAGGACCGATACAGGTCCAAGCGGACCCGTTGCAGACCGCGATCCTTGAAGCCCAGCACGCGGGCGGCATTGTAGGAAAGGTCGATGATCCGGCCGTCGACTACAGGACCCCGATCATTGATTCGCACGATTACCGCTTTGCCATTCTTCAAGTTCGTGACTTTGACGAATGTGCCCAGCGGCAGGCTGGGATGAGCGGCTGTGAAATCGCGCATGTCGAAGGGCTCTCCGCTGGCTGTCTGCTTACCCTGGAACTGTTCTCCATACCAGGACGCGGTTCCTACTTGATAGGCCTTCGATTTTCGAGTGTTGTGCCCTACGGTTTCAGTAACCGGTGGCTGTGTGACCTTTGCGGCTTCCAGGCTGCTTGGCCCGGATGCGGCTCCGACTCCTAAACTGGCGATGGATAAAATCACTGCCAGGCTTTCGGCTAAACGTCGTCGCATTCAGTTACCTCTCATCGTGGAAAGTCGTTGTCTGGTCGTCTGCTCCTTTCATCAAACGAGCAATCCTATGATGCTACCGAGGCAGAGAGGGTGTGTCAATGAAATACCCTAGGGTTGAATTAACTAAGTGGTAATTAATCAATCACTTAGCCCCATGAAATCTATGGACTTTTCTTCGTATGTCATTGAAAGCAGTCAATGCCTGTTGATAACTATTAAGTTACTATGCGATTCCGCATTTCTAAGAATATTTGCAATTCTCTATCGAATGTTAGACTTACGAAGGCATGGCAGTAAATTATTTATAATCAATGCGTTAAGGGGAGTACCCGTTAACTAATCAGTGATCCTCAGCCAGCAAAAATCAAGAGCGCTTGACTGGCCATTGTCGTTCTAAAGTCTCGATCCCATCCAACCGAGAACACACGGAAGTGCTGTTCCTCCGATTGCACTTTCGGTTTAGAGTGACCTCATGACTGCAACTCCGCCCGTAGTGCTGACAATCGCCGGCTTCGATCCCTCCTCGGGGGCTGGAATTACAGCCGACATTAAGACGATTGCTGCTCACGAATGCTACGGCGTTTCCTGCATCACAGCTTTGACGGTCCAGTCCACGCGCGGAGTGCGGCGGGTTGTGGGCATTAATCCAGAAATTGTCGCTGAGACCTTGCAGGAGCTACATGCCGACGTGACCATCGACGCGGTTCACATTGGAATGTTGGGGAATGAGCAGGTGGTCACCGTTGTGGCGGACTTTCTTAGCCAGGCAAAGCTGCCTCACGTGGTATTGGATCCGATCCTAAAGTCGAGTTCAGGAGCCGACTTGTTGGACCCGCTCGGTATCCGGTTGTTGATTGAAAGACTCCTACCGCTTGCGGAGTTAGTCACACCTAACCTCGAAGAAGCCAGCATTCTTACCGGCATTGCGGTCACAAACCTCGACCAGATGCGCGAGGCCGCGAGTCGTCTGCATGCGCTAGGAGCGGCGAACCTCGTAATCACTGGAGGCGATGCTCCCGGTGGCCACACTGCGGGGAACCAACCGGAAAAGGCGATTGACCTCCTTAGTTTCACGGTCGGCCGAGGCACACAAACCGAAGTCTTCAAAGCCGACCGTCAGCGCTCGAATTCCACTCACGGTACAGGATGCGCGTTCTCTACCGCTCTAGCCTGCCACCTGGCGCACGGGCGCGGACTGCCGGAAGCCGTCCTTCTGGCCAAAGTCTATGTCTCGGCTGCAATTGCGAATGCTCATCCCCTGGGCAAAGGAATGGGGCCATTGCATCATCTGTACCGCATGAGCCAGCAACGCCGCACGAGCACCGTTGTATCGGAAGCAGAACACGTCCATTCGCGAAACTGAATGTACCTTTCCCTAGAAACGCGGGAGAATAGAATTCCAGAAATGGAGACGATCATGCACTGGTATCACTATTTGGCATACTTCTTCGGGGGCATTTTCCTTGCGAATGCGCTCCCCCACTTGGGAAATGGGGTATCAGGTCATGCCTTCCAGAGTCCCTTCGCCAACCCGCCTGGGGTAGGCTTGTCGTCTTCGACGGTCAATGCTCTGTGGGGACTCTTCAACCTCGCTGTCAGCTATCTGCTGGTGTGCCGGGTAGGGAACTTCGAACTGCGCAAGACGCAACATGTCCTCGTCTTCGGGACGGGCATGCTGGTGATGTCGCTAAATCTTGCTCACTATTTCGGGCGGTTCCACGGCGGAATGTGAATATGGAAAGAATGTGAGGTTTGGTCCGGGGCTTTTCGACGGCCAAAAGCTATTTCTTAAGCAGTAACCCGGCGACGAAAGCTGCAATGGACGCCAATAGCCACTCGATTCGCCACAGCTGAATTGCCTGCCAGTCAAGAACGGTGCGGACGCTGAAGAACACGCTAACCGCCAGCGCTCCTACCAGGCAAAGTGCGCCAACCAGGAAGGCGACGACAGCCGGGGTCGTAAGCCCGAGTCGTTTGCCTAACGCGGAGATCTCCGCCAAGCCCGGGACATCAAGCGTGTGTGCGGTCAACTCGGGACGGCTGGCACCACACGCATGGCAGTAAAGTGAGCTGACAATGAATTCGGTGCCGCAATGGCAGGTGGAACTTCGTCCGGAGGAGACAGCCTCGGAGGCTGGGACAGGCGCACGCCAAAATTCGTGTTGAACTTGATCCACCGCTTCTGCCATAAGGAGCTCTGTTACGATTCTTTTTAGAACGCAAACGAATAACCAAAGCAAGCCACTGCAAAGACAATAGTTATGAGCGAGCCAAGGGGAGTGTGGCCGCTTCGCAGGGCAAGAATTACGCGACTCAAGCCCGAATTTCCCATTCTGCCCTAACTACGTCGGGCTGCGGACGTACCGGCTTTGGTTCCCGGCGGCCATCAGCTCTTACTAAGGTAAGCTAACCGGACCCGCTAACAGTCCCAGGCATCCACGTCGTATGTCTAAACGAATCTTCAGACAGAACTCTAATCGGGTAAACTGAGGAAGCGTGGTTTTATTCCTCCTCCGGCATCGCCTCGTTTTCGCCGTCATTCTGCTGATTCTTGCCCAAATCTGCCTGGCTCCGGATTGTCTGGCCGCTGACACTACGCCGAACGCATTTCGTCCTGTCGATCCTTTAAATCAGGCGGCTTTTGAGCACTATTACAACCTCGATTACGACGCGGCCGTCCTGGATTTCGAGAAGATCCTCGGGCGGCATCCAAACGATCCCTTCGCCGTCAATCACCTGCTTTCTGCGATTCTGATACGGGAGCTATATCGCATGGGCGCAATGAACACTGGCGAATACTCGAACGACAGCTTCATTGGACAAGCGCACCGCCCCGCTGATCCTGCGCAAAAGGCGCGAATCCGCCAGTTGGTCGATCAGGCAGAGAAGCTCGAAGACGCCGCACTGGTCCGCAATCCAAATGACGTGGACATGCTCTATGCCCGGGGTGTGACTCGGGGACAATTTGCTCTCTACACTGCACTGATCGAGCGCGCCTGGTTTTCCGCTCTGCGCAATGCCGTCGGAGCGCGACACGATCACGAACGGGTGTTGGAGTTGGACCCGCACTATACCGACGCCAAACTCGTTGTCGGAGCCCACAACTACGTCATGGGAAGCCTCTCATTTACCGTCCGCATGGCCGTGTCGCTCGCTGGATTGAGTGGCGATAAAGATAAGGGGCTCCAGTATCTGAACGATGCCTACCATGGCAATGGCGAAACCAGCGTCGATGCCGGAATTGTGCTCATGGTCTTTCTGCGCCGTGAACATCGTTACGACAACGCCCTACAGATTGCAAACACGATCGGTCAGCGCTTTCCGCGCGACTATTTACTGCCGCTGGAAGAGGCGAATTTGCTGCGTGTATCCGGCAAGAATGGAGAGGCTGAGGAACAATATCGCCGCGTCTGGCAGAACGGCCGCGAGGGCAAGTACGGCAATCTACACTACGAAGTGGCCGCCATCGGGCTCGGCGACTTGCTCCGCAGCGAGAAAAACTATCAGGCTGCGGCGACGGCTTATGAGATGGTAGGCGAAGTTACAAATGCCGATCCCGAGTTACTCCAAAAAGCAAATCTCGGAGCGGGAGAAATGTATGACCAGCTCCAAAAACGCGACCTGGCAGTAAAAAAATATGAGGCGGTGATTGCTGCAAACTCCACCAGTGCGGTAGCCGACATCGCCCAGAAGAGAATTCGATCCGCCTACCGGGAGTAGTAGGGTCCGCCACAATATCCCAATGACTCAAATGGCTCACTCGCCTGTGGAACCTTTTCTCCGCCATCGTCGTATCCTATAACCAGGGAGAGACGCCCATGTATTGCAACGCCTGTGGCAAGATCATCGCTGAGGACGGTCGTTACTGCTCTCACTGCGGCAACGTAGTCGGAATCATCCCCACGCCGAAGAAGTTGATGCGCTCCCGCTCGGATAGAAAAATCGGAGGCGTATGCGCCGGACTGGCCCACTATCTCGAACTAGATGTGTCGCTTGTGCGCATCCTTTGGTTTTTCATCACGCTGGTCTGCGGAATTTTCCCCGGCATCGTGGCCTATGTCCTGGGATGGATCATCATTCCAGAAGAGCCACTCCTGCTGCCGGTAGCGACATCGCAGCAACCAGTCACAAGCTAGGTCGAATCTTACGAATGGAACGGCCAATGGAGCGACGGGCGTCCTCGCCCGTCAAAGTTGGTAGTGGTCGGGAGATGCCCATCGCTACTCCAAATTCCTAGCTGCGCTCGACATATAATTCCCCTCTATGGAACGCCTGCGCAGCGACGACGCCGAAATCTTTTATGAAATTCGCGGCGACGGCCCGCCGGTTGTTCTTCTTCATCCTTTTCCGTGTGACCACGAATTCTGGAATCCGATAGCCGCCGCGCTCGACTCCCGCTACCGCTTGATACTTCTCGATCTGCGCGGCCATGGAGACTCCGAAGCCGGCGAAGGTCCGGCGCTTATGTCAAAGCACGCCAGCGACGTGGCCCGCGTACTCGATGCCGCTGGTATCGGCAAGGCTGCGTTCATCGGATGTTCCATCGGCGGCTATATCCTGTTTGAGTTCTGGCGGAGATTTCGCACCCGCGTTACCTCGCTCGTACTCTGCGACACGCGTCCTCAGGCCGACACTCCTGAAGCTCGGTCAAATCGGCTGAAGGCCGCAGATATGGTCCTCGAGCAGGGAACTGAATCGTTCCTCGAATCCATGATCCCGAGGCTGATCGGGCGCACGACGATAAACATGCGCCCGGATTTAGTCGAAGGAGCGCGCGCCATGATGCGCAAAATGTCTGCCGAAGATATCAGCCAAGTGCAGCAAGGCACGGCAGCGCGTCCCGACTCGGTCGCGGATTTGAAAACCGTCAACATCCCCACGCTGATTATGATCGGAGAAGAAGATGTGCTCTCCACCGTAGCCGACGGCGAATTGATGCGTCAGAACATAACAGGCAGCCAGTTGAAAGTGATCCCGAAAGCAGGACACTACGCACCCTGGGAGCAACCGGAAGCAGTCGGCACAATTCTTCGCCAGTTTCTGGACGACGTAGCGCTGAAATAGGCCGCAGGCTCGATGACGCCGACAACAATGCCGACACTCTGCCACTCCTTATCGATCCGATCAATGAGAATCTGGCGTATTTCGGAATCGGGCGGAACAACGATTGGCGGGACAACGATTGGCGGGACAACGACCGGCGGAGCAGCGCTCGGCGAGGGGACCATCGGTGAGTTTCTGGGAGGCTGAGCCACAGCGCAGTGTATCGATAAAATCGCTCCCAGGAAAATTCCGAGCGCAGCCTTTTTCATCATCACTCGTTCGAGTGAATCATCTGGCCGATCGATTTTACGCCTATGCTAATTAGCGCATTCCGCCCGAAAGGATCGTCGGTAGCTCCGTTGTCTTTCTCGTGAACGTTTTACAGCCGAGTCAAGCTGCGTGTATCTTTAGTTTCCGCAATTGTCCGTATCTTCCCGAGTGGGGTGAATTACATGTCAACGCGTCGAACCGCTCTATTGTTACTCCTGGCATTCACGGTCTTTGAGCAGAGAGCATCGTCTGCCGCCCATCCTTCTGCCTTCAATGCGTCGCCATCGCCGCAGGCGGCAGCATCAAATTCCGCAGGTGAGCAGCGGGTAGCAGCGGACACGCCGCGCGAAACTCCAGGCGGAGCGACGTTCACGGTGCCTGCCGGATGGTCGATCGCTACGGGCAAGAACATGGTCATCCTTGCTCCTCCCGAACCAGATTCGCACGTCGTGATTTTCGACTCACAGGCTGCCGATGCCAGCGCTGCGGTCGCCGCCGCTTGGGCGGCTTACAAGCCTGATAAGAAGTGGCCGCAAAAGCTGGTCACGCCCCGTCCCGCGCGCAACGGATGGGAAGAACGTCAAGTATTCGACTACGAGACCTCTCCGAACGAGCGCGTTGCTATTCAGGCAGTCGCCTATCGCGCGGGCAGCGCGTGGACCGTCCTTATTCTGGACGCAAGCGAACCGACGCTCGAAAAACGGGACGCACCCATTTCACTGATCATTCAAAGCCTGCGTCCAAAGGGCTACGCGCGCGAATCTTTTGCCGGACGCAAGGCGCAGCCCCTGGATGCCGCGCATATCGCGCAGCTCCAATTGTTTGTCGAAACCTCCATGCAAGAACTCGCCATCCCCGGCGTCTCGATGGCGCTCGTCGACGGCGGCAAGGTCGTGTATGAGGGTGGATTCGGCGTGCGCGAGCTCGGCAAGCCTGAGAAAGTGGATGAGAATACGCTGTTCATGGCGGCGTCGAACACAAAAGGAATGACAACCTTACTTTTGTCAGAGCTTGTCGACGAGAAAAAGTTGAAATGGGATGAACCGGTGACTGACGTTTACCCGAGCTTCAAACTTGGCGATGCCGATACCACGAAAAAAGTTCTCGTCAAGAATCTGATCTGCGCCTGTACCGGGCTTCCTCGGCAGGATCTGGAATGGATATTCGAGTTCAAAAATGCGACGCCGGAATCGACGCTCGCTTTGCTCGGAACCATGCAACCGACCAGCAAGTTTGGCGAAGTTTTCCAGTACAGCAACTTGATGGCAGCGGCTGCGGGATACATCGGCGCACATTTGGTGTATCCGGACAAGGAACTCGGCGCTGCTTATGACGAGGCGATGCAGAAAAAGATCTTCGATCCGCTGGGAATGAAGTCGACGACCTTCGATTATGCGCGTGCCCTCGCCGGCAATCATGCCAGCCCGCACGGTGACGATATAGATGGCAAACCTGCCGTGGCCGACATGGCATTCAATTACTCGATCGTTTCGGCGCGTCCCGCTGGTGGCGTTTGGACTTCGTCGGGCGATCTCATCCGCTATGTGCAACTTGAGCTGGCGCAAGGTAAATTGCCCAACGGCAAGCAGCTGGTTTCGTCAAAAAATCTCCTGATGCGCCGTGCGCCGCAAGTTGCCGTCGGCGAAGATCAGACATATGGCATGGGTCTGATAGTGGACAAAACCTATGGCGTTCCCATCGTGCATCACGGCGGCAGTATGGCTGGATTTAAGACTGACATTTATTTTCTTCCGGACTCCGGCATCGGCGCCGTGCTGCTCACCAATTCGGATAACGGCGGCATGCTTCTGGGGCCTTTCCGCCGCCGTTTGCAGGAAGTCGTTTTTGACGGGAAACCCGAAGCCGTCGCCGACGTTGCGGCCAGCGCAGCACGCTATAAAGCAGCCCTCGCGAAAGAACGGGAGCGCCTTGTAGTGCCTGCCGATCCATCGCTGGTATCTGGTTTGGCCAAGCGCTATTCCAGCAAGGAACTGGGTGAACTTGCTGTATCAAGCCAAAATGGAGTTACCACGTTCGATTTCGGCGAGTGGAAAAGTACGGTAGCATCGCGAAAAAATGACGATGGCACAATCTCGTTTATCACTATCGATCCAACCAATGACGGATTCGAATTCGTGGTGGGTAATCGTGCTGGCAAGCGTGTGCTGGTAATCCGTGATGGCCAGCACGAGTACATTTTTACAGAAGTTGCCTGACCGCGCCTGAGCCAGTAGATGTCAAAGAATAAGGCGGTAACCGTTTCGCCGGAGACGCTCGACCCTTGGCGATCGAACTTAGCGATCGGCCAGTGACGCCCCTTTTCACGGCGATCTCTTTCTCTGCGTCTCCCCGCATCCGAAATCTTCGCTATATTAAATTCATGCCTCATGATTCCAAGGCTGATTCAAAGCAAGACGATTCGAACGTCATCGTTCGTCCCGCACGCGAGGTGCGCGGCGTCATTCGCATTCCCGGAGACAAATCCATCTCGCATCGGTACGCCATGCTGGCGGCGATTGCCGAGGGCACGAGCCGTTTCCAGAATTTTTCCGCGGCGCGCGACTGCGCCAGCACCCTCGATTGCGTGGCAAAACTCGGCAGCGAGTGGAAGCCACTGCAAAGCGAAGACGGTGATGGGGAGATTGGCGATGGAACGATAGGCGGCGGAGCGGTTGAAGTCCGCGGAATAGGCTCGCAGTTGAAGGCTCCGACGGAGGCGCTCGATTGCGGAAACTCCGGCTCGACCATGCGCATGTTGAGCGGCATTCTCGCCGGCCAGCCTTTTACCAGCCAGTTGTTCGGAGATGAATCGCTCTCGCGGCGACCGATGGCCCGCATCATCAAGCCACTTCTCGAAATGGGCGCGAAGATCGAGGCCACGCATAGTGGACGGCCTCCGCTCAAAATTCACGGAGGCCCTCTAAAGCCGATTCACTACAAGCCGGAAGTGGCGAGCGCACAGGTGAAATCGTGCGTGTTATTCGCAGGACTCTTTGCCGACGGTGAGACGATAGTCGAAGAGCCGATTCGCACGCGTGATCACGGCGAAATCGCACTTCGAGCTTTTGGAGCGGAGGTCGAGCGCAAAGGCAATGCATCGCGAATTCTAGGAGGACAGCAACTGCGCGCGATTGAGGCGCATGTGCCCGGCGATCTTTCGAGCGCCGCATTTTTTCTTTGTGCAGCGGCGTTATTTCCAGAATCGCAGATCACTTTGCCGGGAATTCTGATGAACCCAACGCGAGCACGGCTGCTCGATATCCTGCTGCAGATGGGATTGAAAGTCTCGGTTGCGCATCTGGAAGAACATCAAGGCGAACTGGTAGGAACGATAGAGGCGCGGGGAGCAGCGTGGAAGGGAACCGTAATCACTGGCGCCGATACGGCCGCATTGATTGACGAGATCCCGGTGTTGGCAGCGGTCGCGCCTTATTCCGAAGGCGGATTAGAAGTGCGCGATGCCAAAGAGTTACGGGTGAAAGAGTCGGACCGGATCGCGGCCGTCGCCACCAATCTTCGGAAAATGGGCGCAGAGGTCGAAGAGCGCCCGGATGGAATGCGGATTCCCGGCGCCCAGCATCTGCATGGCGCAGAACTGGATTCATTCGGCGATCACCGTATAGCCATGGCTTTCGCCGTGGCCGCGCTCCGAGCCGAAGGCGAGACAATTATTTACGGTGCGGATGCCGCGGGGGTATCGTATCCGACATTCTTCGAGGAGTTGCGCAAGATCGCGGAATGAGCTGCCAGGGCGGTTGGAGAAATATCATGAGCGTCGACAAAGAGCTATCTTCCGAAGTTCTCCTCCAGCAGGAGTTCAATCGCTGGGCCGATAACGGCGAAGGCGAAAAGATGGAAGGCCATCACCTCGACATCACCGAAAAAACGATTCGCCGCATGGATCTGCATTCCGATGATCACATTCTCGATCTAGGCTGTGGATCAGGTTGGGCGACGCGCCTGCTGGCGCGCAGGGCTGGCAAAGATCCGCAGAACTCAAGCGAGGTGGTTGGCGTCGATATTTCCGATGAGATGATCCGGCAAGCGCGAGTCAGTTCCAAAGAGTTCGACAATGTCACGTTCGTCGTTGGATCTGCTTCGCAGATTCCGTCGGAAGAAAATTTCTTTGACAAAGTGCTTTCGGTGGAATCGTTTTACTACTATCCCGATCAAGATCAAGCGTTGGACGAGCTTTTTCGCGTCATGGCGCCACAGGGACGGTTGTTTATCCTGATCAACCTCTACAAAGATAATCCGTATTCGCTGCAATGGGTGCCGAAGTTGAAAGTGCCGGTGCATATTCGTTCAGCGGCGGAGTATGTCAGCCTGTTAACGAAACACGGCTTTGAAAACGCGGAGTACGCACTTGTCCCCGACGACACACCCACGCCGGATAATTACCAAACGACTTCATTCCATTCGCTCGACGACCTGAAATCTTTCAAACGCATAGGCGCATTGCTGCTGATGGCGACGAAGCCGTTCAGAATCCCCAACCAACTAGATAACGCCAGAAGGCTGTGTTAGATCTCGTCGTCGTCCTTGTCGTTGTCACCGTCGCGGCTGCGCTCGCGTTCGAGATTTTGTACCGGGCTCAGCGGACGATTGTCACTAGCATGACGAATCTCAATTGCGCCGTTCACATTCGAGAGCTTCACCAGCGTTCCACCTCCTGCCAACTGGCCGTGCAAACTTCGGCCTACATATTGGTGGCGTGTGACCGGCAACCCGAAATCGTCTGAGATGTTTCCCGAGACAGTGCTGGCTTTGAGTTCGGCCTTTGCGTCCGAGGGCAGGGTGACGCGCAACTTGCCGTTCACCGACGACAATTTCAACTCCGAAGACGGCAGCTGATCGACGGTGGCATCGAGCTCTCCATTTACAGTATCGAGCTTCGCAGGGCCTTGCAGATTGCTGATTTGAATTCGACCATTTACGCAAGAAGCATTGACCTCACCGGATACATCCTTCACATCGAGCCGTCCGTTGACCAGCTTGATTTCATCGAGCCGCGCCTGTCGAGGCACAGTGATCGTGTATTCCACGCTCGCCGGATTGTGACGCTCGTCGTCACTTCCGAAATTAAAGGTGCGATCGTGATCGGGATAATCCGTGCGAATCGCGAAGTCGTTCTGGTCGGCGTGAACTTCGATTTTTGCTTCGTCGAGACGCTCCTTCGACCAAGCACTCTTCACCGCGTCCACTTTGATTTCATTCCGATCCCAACCACTAATATGGACAGCGCCGTTAATATTCTCAATTTGAATGCGGCCCTGCGCAGAAAATGGATAGGCTTGGTGAAACTCCTCGGTCAGCTTGCCGTTCTGATCGGAGCCCAGAGCGGCGTTGGAGATCAAGAAAAATGCTGACATTGCTGCCAACATCATGGCCTGCGAGATTGGCGCTCTTCGTTGTTGCCTGCGTCCTTGTCCTCGTTCCTGCTTCATAACTGCCTCCGTGGCGGGTTAGACGCGACAGTTCAGCTTTGGTTAGTTCGCAGCAAGGAAGATGAGGATTACGAGGGAAGTGTGCGGCGCACCGATGCTACTAGCGAGTTTGGCGCCCATGCCGGATACTGAATGTTATGTTCGTGAGACTAGGTTCTGAATCCGACCTGCCCGCCAACAATGAGGCCAAAGAATTCCCCTGCGGCGACAAGACCATCTGCGTCGCGAACGTTAGCGGCGAGATCAGCGCCTTGGATAACATCTGTCTCCATCGCGGAGGCCCGCTCGGCCAGGGTGTAATCGAAGGCGGCAAGGTGATCTGCCCTTGGCACGGCTGGGCATGGGATCCAAAAACAGGCGGAGCCGGGCCCGGCGCGAAGATTGCGGTGTATCCGGTGAAGATTGAGGGCGGGGATGTGCTGATCGAAATCCCTTAAGGACTTCTGCCAACGACTTCCGAATGGTGCTAAGCGAGGTAGTCTCGAAGTACATGGGCAACAGACCTCGGAAAACGTGGCGACGGCCAGGCCGCGGCCTTCGTAGATCTGCGGTCGGCCCAGGCCGGGGCAGCGGCCGTAGAGATTGTCGCTCGTTTTCCATGATCCTTACGAGGCTCTACCAAGCTGATCGAGTGGGTCGATCGAGCTCGGATCGATTAAGCGCGATTCGCTTAAACTCTGTTCCTTTTTCTCCGGGACAGCGCTTTCTGGAACATTGACGACGGGCGCAGCGGGCAGGTCATGACGCAGATAGTCGGCGTACCAGACTGCGATTAACAGAGCGATGCCGGGAATCACGTACGGCAGACGCATGGTGGCAAAATCCCCGATAATTAAACCCAATCCCAGTACAGCCAGGACGTTTCGCATGGAGTCGATGGCGGCTTCTTTGTTGAGATTGCGGAAATTGTTGCGAACATCCAATAACCTCTGAAAACGTTTCACCTGTTGTCCCCCTCCGGTCGATTGATTGACGTGAAGCGATACCCATGGGATGCTCTGCTCGGGGAAACCGCAAGCGGTAAGGATTTCAGCGGCTTTACATCTGGCTGAAAAGATGGATTTACGCTACGCAGCCCCTAAAACGGGCTTCCGATTTCAAGGAAGTTACGGTATCGCTAAGGCGATACTCTGATACGAGACCAGAGTTTCTCAGCAAACTTTCTAGCCCAGGAATTTCACGAACTGCCCCGGTTGCCCTTCAAATCCCGGAAACACCGTCCTCAAATCTTTGTTCCCCAGATACTGCGACACGACTTCGCTAAGCACCGTTCTGAAGTCTGTCGTGATCGCCAGATCGCGTCCTTCGTAGAGTTGCGACTGATCGAGCCCCGGCCAGCGACCGTAGACGTTGCCACCTCTTACTGGTCCACCGAGGACGAACATTACGTTGGCATGGCCGTGGTCGGTGCCGCGATTTCCATTTTCACGAGCCGTCCGTCCGAATTCGGACATGGTCACTACTACCGTGTCTTCTCCGAGATCGCCGAGGTCGGTCCAGAACGCGGAGATCGATTGCGAGAAATCGCCGAGCACGTTGGCGATCTGTCCCTGAGTGCTGCCTTCGTTGACGTGATGATCCCAGCCGCCGATATCGGCAAACGCCACTTGCACTCCAAGGTTGGCTTTGATCAGTTGCGCTAGCTGCTTTAGGCTGTCGCCGAAACGTCCCTTGGGATAATTTGCGTTGGCTGCGGGCGTGTAGTGCGCGGGATCGGCGGCCTTGAGTGTCTTGACCGCGTCGAACGTTTCCTGTCCAGTGCCATGCAATACGGTGTCGACCGAGTGGTCGTACATGGCTTCGAAGGTGTTCGACATCGTGGCTGCGTTCGGACTTTTTCCGCCAACAGAAAAATCGTTGAGATTATTGACCGCGACCGCAGGTTCCTTGCCGGAGAGAATACGCGGCAGCGAGGGTCCCAGTGCAATGGCACGAAATGCCGACTTGTCGGGTGGAAAGTCTCGCAGCGCGCGGTTCAGCCAGCCGTCGTCGGTGACCTTTATGCCGGGCGTACCGGATTCCATGAAATCCTGGGCATCGAAGTGCGAGCGCGTAGGATCGGGCGATCCAGCGGCATGAACGATTGCCAGATGCTTCTGGTTCCACAGCGGCTGAAATGATGCCATCGCCGGATGCAATCCAAAAAAGCCGTCAAGGTCGAGCACGGATTTCTTCGGGATGTTGATTGTCGGCCGCATGGCGTAGTAACTCGGCTCTCCGTGCGGCACAACGATGTTGAGGCCGTCGGCCGCGCCGCGCTGAAAGATCACGACTAGGCGCTTATTGCGAATGCCGGGGTCGACTGCTCCAAAAGCCGCGCGCGTCAGGAAACTCGGAAGAGCGGTCGTGCCAACAACAGCCAGCGCGCCGTTGCGAAGAAAAATGCGTCGAGTGATGGACATTAGAATCAGCTTTCAGCCATCAGCCATCAGTCACTCAGCTCAAATCGAGCGCGAGCTACGATTCAAGATAACGACTGGGCTGATAGCTACCTTCTCTGAAACTCTGGCGATCCCAGAATTAATCCTGTGATCGCGGCTATGTTTGGTGGACGCTTTGGGTCATCCAACTTTCGCTGGCTGATCGTCGGGTCGTCCAATTGCTTGCTGATGGTGTCGTGCGTTTGCTTCGAAATTTCGCCCGCCAATAATGAATTTTCCAGGGTCGCGAGCGCTTGCAGCGGATCCATCGTTCCGACCGTGGTACCGGCCGCAGTTCTCATATCGAGAATCGCGGAATCGACTTTGACTCCTTTTACTTTTCCACTTGCCAGGCCGAGAGCGAAATTCATGCGTCCTAGGAGCGCCGAAGAGTTCACCCAGGTATCGGCTTTCATCGAGTAGCCCGTCGGCGGCATCATTCCATACAGGGGCATGCCCATATTGTTGAGCGTCGCGACCAGCGCGCGCCCGTCATCGACCTCCGCACCACTGGCGCGTACAGAAGAGATTACGAACTCGAGCGGCGTTTTTACTTTGGCGCGATAGGTGTCCGGAGACCAAAACTCAGGCGACTTGAACATGGCGCGCAAGACTTCTCGAATGTCGCCATCCTTTTTTAAGAAAGTTTCTGTCATGCGATCAACCAGCGCGTGCGGTGGATTGTCGCTGACAAAACGCACGGCCAATTTTTGCGAGATGAAATGTGCCGTCCTTGGATTGTGCGCCAGCAGGTGCAGTACTTCCAGTCCTTCCTGCTCGCCGTTTGATTTGATGCGATGTCCGAGGACGATTTTGTCTCCGGGCTCATGCATGCGCGGTTCGAAGTGAAAGTCACCGCCTTTTTTCGGCTGCTCCAGCGTCCATCCGGTAAATACCTTCGCAACTTCGGTCACGTCTTTTTGCGAGTAGCCGCCATTTACGCTGAGGGTGTGCAACTCCATCAACTCGCGGCCGTAGTTTTCATTCAGGCCGCTGGCCTGCTTGCCTTTTCGCGGACGATTCTGCGGACCGTAGCCATAGCGATGCGTTGTGATGCCGAGCGCGATTTCCGAGTTCGGGCCGACGCTCAACCAGTTATCGAGATAAAACATCATTGCGGGACTCTTCGCGGTTGCCACCAGCAAGTCTTCGAATTTTCCGAGCACATGCGGACGGATCGCATCGCGTTCATAGCTGGTCAGTAGATAACGGTCGGCGCCTTTGTTGATGAACACGTTGAAGTGGTTGAACCAGAAGTCGGTCATCACTTCATCGAGTTGCCGTTCGCTATAAATCGCGCGTAGCAGCTTGGCCTGCATCAACTCATTGACCACAACCTGCTGAGGATTGTTGAGCGCCATTACCGTTTCTTTTTGCTTCGGGGACATACCATCCGTCAGCGCGTCGCCCTTCGCGCCCCTGGTGGAGGCTAGAGCCCGCTGCTCTTCAGGCGACATTTGCAGAATTTGTTTCATGCGCTCATCGGCGGGCAGATCAAGCAGTTCCTGAGCCTTGAGATTCGCAATCCTGCGTTTCTCGCGGCGTTGCATTTGATCTGGATCGTCTGGCTTGCCACCATCGTCTTTGCTGCCATCGGCATTGTTATTGGAGTCATTCCCCGCCGCCGAAGCGTCCTGCCCAGCGGCGGTTGCGGCGTTGCCTCTCGCCGCATCCTGTTTGCGCTCCTTCTTGTCTTCATAGCGCTGGAGTTGCGCCTCATACACGGCGCGCTTGGTGGGATCGCGAGGCATCGATGCTTTGCCGTCGGCAATCTGCCGGATTACTTGTTCGGGAGGAAAATTTTCGACGATTTCTTTCGTTCCCATATTCAGCGTACGGAACGGAGCCAGTCTGGCGTCAAGCGCCGAGTCGTCAATTTTATCGGGATGAAGTTGAAGGTCGATCCACTTATCCACGCCGATCTGGGCAACACGTTCCACGTCACCGGGTCGCGGACCGAATGTCAGCCGGTTCAGGGCGTGGACGGCGCGCTTCTGCGCGTCCATAGGCATTGCCGCGGGGGGCGTATCTTTCTTTCGGCCCAGGGCAAACTGCGTGGTTAGGCTGGCAGCCACCAGCAAAGTGGCTGCTACCAGCAAACGGGGTCCGCGCCCAGGCATTTCCATCCGGAGTGGCCTCATTGGAAATTAACCCCCAACCGGGGAAAAAGTTGCTGGCGGCAAACGTGAGAGCCCCGTTAAGTTCCCCTTATTTCAGCCATGACGAGGACTTTTATTGCCTGTTCTCGTCTCGTAACTTCATTAAGTCTTCATAACAGTGGCTTGGTCCACGGCTGCCACTAGAGCATCAATCGATATCCCATTGGGGATTCGCCGATGCGAACTCGACAAAAACAAACATCTGCCGATCCGAAGGCTGCACTTGCGTCTCTAAGACAAACTGTGAATACCCCAGCAGGCATTCGTCCTGAACTTCTTGCATTTGCTGTCTCTTTTCCGCAGTTTGCCAGCCCATCAGATCCCGCACCCTCTGCTGGCAATCTAAAGACTTATATACGGCATTGAGCGGCGTGATTTGGTATAGATACTTTCCCCAGAGATGATTCTTTGGCAGCTCCTTGACCGACCTTGGATACACTCCACGCGCGAGGTGATACTGTTCCAGCGCACCGATAAGAGGCTGTGCCTCCGTCGGAGCTGAGGTAAGCGCAAGCGTAACCGCCGGATCGGACTGAAGCGAACGCCGATTCTGTGTGTGAAATGCGTACACCGAAAATATCGCAAGAACGAAAATGCTAAATCCCAGCCGAACCTTGCTCATTTTCGCTTAGTTCTTTAATTGCGCTACGTAGGCTTTGCCGTTCTGCGACTTGCGGGCGGTGCTCTCGACGAACTTAAGAAATTCACGCAGGTGTTCTTTTGCCGATAGCTCAGCTTCGGAGAATTTCACGCGAACGCCAAACGATGGCGTGCTGCGGGTCGCGATTCCGCTGATGATGACGCCTTTCACCCAGATCTTGCCGCTAGCCACCCACAATCCGATTTCCAGTGCCTTGCCCGGAGGCACGGCGCTGGCAGTTTCAACCAGGCACCCTCCTCGGCTCACGTTGGCCAGATTGCCCCAGACCGGTTGTTCTACTCCCTCGATGTGAATTTCGACAGCCACATAGCACTTGATCCGCTGAAAACGGCGGCGATCGGACTCTTGCGGAGTGAATAGATCCGGTTCGAAGGGCGGTGTTTGATCCACTGGTTCAGGATGATGAAGTTCGGCAGGCGGCGCCGGAACGGCGGCAGTAGTTACATTAGTGTGCGTCGCGCGCGCTTTGACGGCAGCGTCTTTAATCTCGCGCATCGCAAGCAATAGTGCAGCCTCACGTTGTTCCGCAGGGACCTCGCGATAGGTCTGGAGGAGTTTCCCCAGGTGGCTGACCAGATCGGGATCTGTGAGTAGGCGGGTCCAGTCCGATCCCTTGGGCGACAGTTTCGTGGCTTCGCTCATTCTTTAGGACTTCGTTTTCACTCGTACGCAGGGCTTTCCTGGCGCACGCTGCGGCTCGCAGGAAAGCAGCTTCACTCGCCCTCATAGATTGAACTGAGGGGGGAGGTTACACAAGATGACCAAGGTCACTGTCTCAGGAGTTTGTCCACACGCAAACCAGACCCGTGGGAGATCGCATCGTAAATCGGCTCAACAATTTGCATCGGATATCATACAAAGGAGTCCAAAAGACTTATGATTTTTTTCTTGTCAGGAGAGAATTCCGGTTCCATGCTTTCGGCTGACTGTAACCCCCGCCCATCGCTGCGCTTTCCTGCCTTCATTTTGTCCTTTGTCCTACTCGTTGCAACCGTTGTCTTTCCAGCGGCGCTTTACGCCCAGAGTTCGAACTCGAGTTCAGGTACATCCAGCTCCAGTTCGCCACCACCCAGTCCGGTTACAAATTCGGCCGGCATTCCCAATCAGGTGCAAACTTCTGCGCAGAACCCGGTGCTCGGCAGTGTGCCCGAAGATAAGCCAATCCCTGGCGTCCTTTCGCTGACCTTCAGTGATGCCATCGGGCGAGCTTTGCGCCAGAACCTGGCCGGCCTTTTGTCGCAGTACAACACCATCGAGGCTCGGGGAGAGAAGTGGCAGCAGCTCAGTGCCCTGCTGCCGAATGTAAACGGCGACGTACAAGAGGTCGCGGAGAAAGAAAGCCTCGTGGCGTTAGGACTTAGAGGATCGCTCATTCCCGGTATTCCTTCGGTGATCGGGCCTTTCTCCTACTTCGACGCACGTGTCTCGGCGACCCAGCACTTTGACTGGAAGTCGGTTCAGAAATACCGTTCTTCGGTGGTCGGTGAAGGTGTTGCCCAATACAACTTGAAGGATGCGCGCGATCTGGTCGTGCTCGCGACCGGCAATGCCTATCTGCAAGCGATTGCCGGAGCGGCACGCGTGGAAACTGCGCAAGCGCAAGTCGAAACCGCGAAGGCTCTCTATGACAAGGCGGTCGCGCAACAGCAGGCCGGGGTCGCGCCGGCCATCGATACGCTCCGGGCGCAGGTCGAATATCAATCACGACAACAACAGTTGATCGCGGCGGTGAACGATTTCGCCAAGCAGAAAATCTCGCTGGCACGCGTGATTGGATTAGCGCCGCGCCAGGAGTTCGAATTGGCTGACAAATCTCCGTACAGGCCTTTTCCGATTCCTGATCTCGAAACTAGCGTGCAGCGCGCCTATTCTTTTCGCTCCGATTACAAAGCAGCCCATGATCGTCTGGTTGCCGCACAATTAGAGCGTAGCGCGGCCACTGCCGGATATTTTCCCAGCTTCGACCTGGCGGCCGACTTCGGTGAAATCGGCGCGGCGCCCGGGGACGTGCTGCCAACATATTTAGTCTCCGGTACGGTAAACATTCCAATTTTTCAGGGTGGCAAAGTCCACGCGGATGTGTTGAAGGCGGACTCCAGCCTGCGGCAGGCGCAGGCGCAGATGGCTGACGTGCGCGCTCAGATCGATCAGGATGTCCACAATGCGCTGCTCGATCTCAAGTCGTCCGCCGATCAGGTCGAAGTCGCGCAGAGTTCAGTGAATCTCGCGGACCAGGCTCTCACTCAGTCGCAAGATCGCTTTTCCGCTGGAGTCACAGATAACCTCGAAGTGGTTCAAGCGCAGGAAGCAGTGGCGACGGCACACGAAAGTCTGATCTCCAGCCTGTATTTGAACAACCTCGCGAAAGTTTCTTTTGCCCGCGCCCTTGGACGTGCTGAAGAGGGCGTTCGTGAATACTTGAGAGGGAAGTAAACTATGGAACCAAGTAACGGCGTTGCAGCTGAGGCCAAACCGCAAGCGGACGCGCGTCCGTCGCAATCTTCATCGCCTCAGCCTGACAGCGAAGCTAGCTATCAGCGGCGCGGCGCGCTCTTGAGCCACCCGCATACTAGGGTAGGACTCATTGTCTCCAGCCTCCTGATTTTGATTGGCGTCTTCTTCCTCTGGCGCTACCTGGCAAGCTACGAATCCACTGACGACGCCCAGGTTGACGGCCATGTGAACTCGGTAAGCGCGCGCGTCAGCGGACATGTGCTGACTCTTAATGTGCAAGACAACCAGTACGTGGAAAAGGGAACTGTGCTGGTGGAAATCGATCCTGCCGACTACCAGGTCGCGGTGGCGCAAGCCCGCGCTGAATATGCCGATGCCGAGGCGCAGGCATCAGTCGCTGGTATCAACGTCCCGATCACCAACGTGAACACTTCGAGTCAGGTAAGTGGCGCTCAGGCCGGTGTGAGCGGGGCGCAGGCTGGAATCACATCGGCCCGCCAGCAGTTGGACGCGGCCAAAGCACAGATTGCCGAAGCGGATGCCAACAATACCAAAGCCCAGAATGATCTTGTCCGCTACAAGATGCTGATCGACAAACAGGAAATCTCGCAGCAGCAGTACGATCAAGCCATCGCCAGCGCTCAGGCGGCCGCCGCAACTCTGAATGCAGCGCGCGCCAACGCCGACGCTTATGCGGCACAAATCGAACAGGCGCGGAGCAAACTCCAGCAGGCCAATGCCGATCTTCGTAATGCCGGTACGGCGCCGCAGACCATGCGAGCCATCCGTGCCCGCGCCGAATCTGCACAAGCCTTTGCTAATCAAAAAAAGGCCGCGCTGGATCAGGCGGAACTGAACCTCCTATACACGAAAGTGATTGCGCCTGTCAGCGGAGCCGTGAGCAATCGCACCGTCGAGGTTGGTCAAAACGTGCAACCCGGCCAGGAGATGATGAAGATCATTCCGCTCGGGGAGGGTGATCTTTGGGTCACAGCTAACTTTAAGGAGACGCAGCTTCGGAACATGAAACCTGGTTTGCCGGCTGACATTGCCGTCGATGCGACCGGCAAGACTTATAAGGGGCATGTCGATTCCATTGCCGGAGCCAGCGGAGCGCGCTTCAGCCTGTTGCCGCCCGAGAATGCCACCGGCAACTACGTCAAAGTGGTGCAGCGCATTCCGGTGAAGATTATGTTCGACAAGGGCGAGACCAAGGGACATGAACTCCGGCCGGGAATGTCGGTCGTACCGAAGGTCTGGATTGATAAGTAAGGTCGATAAATAAGACTGACAAATAAGATAGATAAATAAGATCGACAAACAAATCATAAACAAAATAAATGGATCGAAATAAATAATGGGCGCCGCTTCCGTCACAATGAATGACGCCGCCGCATGGCGGCCAGCGGTTAATCCCTGGATCATTGCTCTCACAGTGACGCTGGCCACGTTCATGGAGGTGCTCGATACCAGCATCGCCAACGTGTCGCTGCCGCATATCGCGGGCAGTCTTTCGGCCGGCCAGGACGAGAGCACATGGATACTGACGTCGTATCTTGTCTCGAACGCCATCGTGCTGCCGCTCAGCGGCTGGCTGTCTTCGCTTATGGGACGCAAGCGTTTTTACATGAGCTGCGTCGCAGTGTTCACTATCAGTTCAGCCCTGTGCGGATTCGCGCCCAACCTCCCCATGCTGATCTTATTCCGCGTTCTTCAGGGAGTGGGCGGCGGAGGCTTGCAACCGAGCGAACAGGCGATCCTCGCCGATACCTTTGCTCCCGCCAAGCGCGGCATGGCATTTGCTGTTTATGGCATCGCGGTGGTAATGGCTCCGGCAATCGGCCCGACGCTGGGAGGCTGGATCACCGACAACTTCACCTGGCGTTGGATTTTCTTCATCAATATTCCAGTTGGGATTCTCTCGCTCTTGCTGACGTCGCGGCTTATTCAAGACCCTCCCTATTTCAAACGCCGCAAGCTGAAAGAAACCCACATTGACTACACTGGACTCGGTTTCGTCGCGCTTGGCTTGGGAACACTACAGGTAATTCTGGACAAAGGACAACGCGACGACTGGTTCGAATCGCACTTCATCATCTGGCTGACTGTGATCTCAGCGGCATCGCTGATCTTCGTCATTTTCTGGGAGTGGCACCAAAAAGACCCCATCATCGACCTGCATTTATTTCGCGAGCGCAGCTTCGCGACCGCGAACTTCCTCATGTTCATGCTTGGATTTGCCCTGCTCGGCAGCACGCTGCTGTTGCCTCTCTTCATGCAGACGCTGTTGGGCTACACCGCCGAACGCGCTGGGTTGGCGCTGATGCCTGGCGGTTTCACGATCATGATAGCCATGCCTATCGTCGGGTTTCTGCTCTCCCGGTATAACCCGCGCTATCTGATGATGTTTGGTTTATCGATGCTTTCGTTTTCACTCTTCCATATGACGAACTTCGATCTGGGCGCGGATTTCCGCACAGTGACGTTGGCCCGCGCTTTCCAGGCGCTGGGCCTCGCGTTCCTCTTCGTGCCCATCAACACCACCGCGTATTCTTCGCTGCCGCGTGATAAGAACAATGCCGCGTCCGGATTGATGAACCTCGCTCGCAATATTGGAGGCAGTGTCGGAATTTCTGTAGTCACCACTCTATTGGCGAGGCGCACACAATTTCACCAGGTCCGCCTCGTGGAGAATCTGAACGCCGCTAATCCGGAGTTTCAGTCGCGGCTGCAAGGTATGACCGGCGTTTTTTCAGGCGGCGGCTCCGGCCCCGGAACCGCGCTCCAACAGGCTTATGCCATGGTGCAGGCCAATGTGATTCGGCAAGCCACCATGCTCGCCTACATCGACAATTTCTGGCTGCTGGGGATTGTGATCGCTTGTTTAATTCCTTGCGTGTTCCTGATCAAGAAGACCAAGCCGGGAGGCGAGATCGTAGCGCATTGAACAACCATAGTTGACTGAGAATTATTGACCAACAATTATTGACCCCGCTTCGCAATTATGGTTCACTGATGGCCGTCCATTGAAGGGGGTGCGATGATTCGCATCGTTACTTTGGAACGGGAATTTGGCAGTGGAGGCGGAGGCATCGCCTGCGAACTAGCGCGCCACCTGGGATGGAAGCTCTGGGACCATCAGCTTACCTGTGAGATCGCCAAGCGCGCTCAAGTGACGGAATCGGCAGTAGCCTTGTGCGATGAACGCGTCGACAGCCGCCTCTATCGCTTAGCCAAAACCTTCTGGCGTGGCAGCTACGAACGCGGCATGGCTCTGACCGAGGCTCACGCATTCGATACCGACCGCATGATGGCCATGGTGGAAGAAATCATGCAGACAATTGCAGAAGAAGGAAACGCGGTGATCGTTGGCCGTGGTGCTCCATTTTTTCTGCGCGACCGTGAAGATACTTTCCGCGTTTTTACCTATGCTCCGCACGACGAAAAAATCCGCCGTGTGCTCGAGATGGGCAAGAGCCATGAAGAGGCCGAGGACCTGGTGGAGAACGTCGACAAGGAGCGCATGGCCTACATCAAACACTACTTCAATGCCGACTGGCCAAAGCGCTCCCTCTATCACCTGATGATCAACACAGTAGTAGGAAACGAGATTGTAATCGCCACAATTCTGGAAGGCATGCAAACGCTGGAAGCCCATCCTGCCCTAAAAGGGCTTCTTCACCAGGTGTCCGCCTAACCCACCGATGCTCTTGCCTCCATTCACGATGCCCTTGAGCTGGCCGCTCACCATCCCTTTCATATCTGGAGTGAAGGTCGGGTTCGATGTGGTGCCCCCAATCGCTATCGGGATGCCGCCAGATCCAGCCCCTGCAACCTTAGTAAGCCCCGCGCCGATGCCTGCGAGATTCGCCACCACCTTGAAGTCGAGCGCATTGCTGGGGCTCACCGTGCCGGCTCCCGTAACCGTTCCCAGTGAAGGAATCACCACGTTCAGCTTGTCCAGGCGCGCACCCGCGGGCCCATATTGCACATCGGAGCTCAGATTTTCGATGACGGTGTCATTTCCCGTCCCCGGCTGCTTGCCTGTGACGGCCGATAGCGACGATAGTTTGGAGCCGAGATTGAAACCGGCCAGCGAAGAATTACTCATCTTTACCCAGCCCGTGGAAACGAGCTTGTCCAGCGGACCATTGGAATTGATCTCGAGCGCAAGCGTGCCGCCCTTCAGTTGCGAGCCTGTTGGAAGAACCACCCCCAGTGCGGGCAGCATCGCTTCGAGGTCGTCAACCGGCATGGATTGTCCATTCAGTTGCGTATGGATCGACGTGACATCGCCTTTCAGATCATAGGTTCCAGTGAGTTTCGCGAGCGCTTTACCGATCGTGACATCGCCCTGCACAATCTTCCCGGACTCGTGCTTTAGATCGTGCTCCTCGGTGAATACAACCTGTACGGGCACTGTCGCCGGAGATCCTTTCGGAACCAGCTTCAACGAAGTCGCTTTCAAGGTGCCATTGGCCTTCGCAATGCTGCCGTCAGAAGTCACGGCGCCATCGAAATCGGCCGAGCCCGTGATACCCAGCGTCGGATCAACCAGAGCGGACTGGGCAAGATCGAGTTTCTTCATCTCGATCTTCGCTTGCACCGGCGTAAGCGTGGTATCGGTCGAATTGATCGGACCGGCCGTTCCGTCAATCTTCAAGCTGCCGCCGCCAGGCAATCCTATAGAAGCAATCACGGGAAACGCGCTGGTAAACGAAAAATTGCGCATCGTAATATTGACCTTATCGTAGACAATCGGCTTGCGTGCTCCGGTCATGGATCCGACGCTGACGGTTCCGTCGGTCAAATCGAGTTTGGCCACGCTCACGTTCGCCGGTGCGCCCGATTTCTTTTCAGTCGGAGTGGCTGGTTGCGCCGATTGGTTGCCGAGCGAAGAGAAATTCCAGACGCCGTCGCGGTTGCGCAGCAAACTAATCTGAGGATCCTCGATGGTCAGATCAGTTACATTGAGTTTTTTGCTGAAAATAAGCGGCATCAATTCGACGCCTACTTTCAGCGATTTTGCCTGGATAAAAGGGGAATTGCTGAACTTAGGATCGTCCGCAATGGAGAGCTGATTTGCCGCTACACTGCCAGAGAATAGGGCGAGGCTTAAATCTCCGATCTTCACGGAGCGTCCCAAAGCCGTGCTCAGGTTCGACTCAATCTCGGGACGGAAACTATTGACGTTCACCAGAAACGGAAGCGCAATGACGACCACGATTAACGCGGCGACCACAATACCGATAATTTTGAGGGTCTGGGGTTTCACGGCGATACCTCCTTACGATTTAATACCTAGTGACGGGGTAGGGAAGAATAGACCCACAGTCTATCAAAACTCGGGGGTTGCCAGTGGCGCGCCGGGCGTCCCGGCCCAGCCACCAGACTGCTGGACAATTGAGATGCCGTCTTCACCCCATGACTCCGTCTCGACGTTATAAGATAGGCGCAAAGGATGGAGACGATTCCTCTCGTGGCAGCTTCTGATTTGTATCCCCCCGTGCAAGAGGAAGTGGCACGTCTCGCCGGTTCGCCAGCAGTGCGCGCCGCGTTCGAGAAATTCCGCTCCCAGGAATCACAATTCGCGTTGTGGCAGATGGAGGCGACGCGAGTGGCCGCCCCTCCATTCGGCGAGGCCGCGCGCGGCGCATGGCTGGCCGACCGTTTTCACGAGCTCGACCTGAACGACGTACAAGTGGATGAAGTCGGCAACGTCTTCGGTATCCGCCCCGGCTATGGAAGCCTTTTTGTCGCGCTCAGCGCACATATTGATACGGTCTTTCCCGCGGCAACGCCATTAAATATTCGGCAGCTGGGCAGCCGGTTGTATGGCCCGGGCGTCTCCGACAACGGTGCTGGTATTGCCGCGATGTTGGCCATTGCAAGCGTGTTGAGGAGTACGCGAATTTCGCACGCGCTGCCGTTCGTGTTTATCGGGAACGTCGGCGAAGAGGGCGAAGGCGACCTCCGCGGCATGCGGCACGTTTTTGCCACGCCACGCTGGCGTGATGCAATCGCCTATAGTGTGGTCGTCGACGGTGCCGGGGCTGACACCGTAGTTGCCGAGGCGCTGGGCAGCCGTCGCTTTGAAGTGATCGTGCGTGGTCCAGGCGGCCATTCATGGAGTGATTTCGGCGCACCCAATCCGATTATTGTGCTCTCCCGTGCCGTCGAGGTATTCAGTCGAACTCAGGTGCCGGCCTCGCCGAAAACAACCTTTAATGTCGGTGTGATTCGAGGCGGCACGTCCGTCAATTCGATTCCTGAATCCGCCAGTATTCGCGTCGATCTTCGTTCCACCTCGAAGTCGGAGATCGACCGGCTGGAGCGAGCGCTGCGTGTCGCCATCGACCACGCAGTTGCTTCCGAAAATAAGGCCTCTGCTCAGCAGGGAACGCGCCGCCCGCAAGCCGTTCAGAGCGAAATCGTCGAAATCGGAAATCGTCCCGCGGGCGAACTCTCACCCAATGCGCGGCTGTTGAAAGTAATTCGAGCCGTGGATGCGCAGTTGGGCAATACAGCGCAGGTGCAGCGCGCCTCAACCGACGCCAATATCCCGCTATCGCTCGGCCGCGAGGCCATCGCCATCGGTGGCGGCGGCTCTGGAGGCGGCGCGCACACGTTGCAAGAATGGTTCGACTGCAATGGACGGGAGCTAGGACTAAGGCGCATTCTGCTTACAATGCTGGCACTATCGGGAGTAGGAGAATGATGACGCGATTTGCTCTGATTATTTTATTAGCCGCGGCGTCTGGCGGGTCGGCGCAGAGCGGCGCCTCAACCCCGAATTCTCAAACCACTGCTCAACCAACGACTCAAACGGCTTCTCAAACGACAACCCAGCCCAGCACTCCGAAGCAGAAAGCGGATGTGATCTTTACCCATGGCAATATCTACACCGGAGTAGTCGATCCGAATGCTTCGTTGGGGGCGGGGAAACGCTCAGAAGCGATTGCCATTGTGGGCGATCATATCCTCGCGGTAGGCACGCGCGTCGACATCATGAAATTGAAGGGACCGGATACGAAGATAATTGATCTCGATGGTCACTTCGTTATGCCCGGATTCAACGACGCTCACCTGCATCTGGCCAGCGCTGGCCTTGAGAAGATGAACGTGAATCTGGTGGGCGTCAAGACGCTCGATGAGTTCCGCGATCGCGTACATGCCAAGTGCGAAACAGCCGAGGCTGGAGATTGGGTCCTCGGTGAAGGTTGGGATGAGACTATGTGGCCGGTCCAGGTTCCACCCACGCGCTGGGATGTGGACGAAGCCTGCGAGAAACACCCTGTCTATCTCGCACGGGTCGACGGACATATCGGCGTGGCCAACACACGCGCCCTGCAACTGGCCAGCGTCACTGTCGCCAGCCGCAATCCGGATGGTGGAAAGATCGATCGCGATGAAGCCGGTACACCGAACGGCATTCTGCGCGAGAAGGCACAGGAATTAGTTCAGTCGGTAATTCCCAAGCCAACGCACGAAAAGCGGCGTCAAGCCATCGAGTTGGCTTTGGCCGATCTGGCGAGCCATGGCGTCACCTCTGCTCAGGATTATTCGGACTGGGAAAATTTTCAGATTTATGAAGAAATCGAGCACGACGGAAAGCTGACCGCCAGGATCTCGGAGTGGCTGACGTTTGATGATCCGATCGACCTGCTGAACAACAAGCGCAACTCGCATCCCGCGTCCGACAATATGCTGCACACGGGAATGCTAAAAGGCTTCATGGATGGTTCGCTAGGTTCAAAGACTGCCGCGTTACTAGAGCCCTACAGCGACGATCCAAAAAATAGTGGGATACCGCAATACGATGCAGCCAAGCTGAACGCCATGACCAAGGAGCGAGTGCTGGCTGGATATCAGATTGGCTTCCACGCCATCGGCGACAAAGGCATACAGATGGCGCTCGACGCATATGCCGAGGCAGAGAAGGCGGCAAAAGAAGCCAAGGTGAAAGCGGTCGACGGCGGCGCCGATTACCGGCTTCGAATCGAGCACGCCCAGGTCACCACGCCGCAACAGATTTTGCGTTTCAAGGAACTCAAAGTGATCGCGTCCATGCAGCCGAGCCATGTGCTCACGGATATGAATTGGGCCGAATCGCGTCTGGGACCGAAGCGCGCCGCGCACTCATATGCATGGGCCGAATTTCTTCGGCGTGGGGTGACGGTGGCGTTCGGCACGGATTATCCGGTCGAACCAGTCTCGCCATTTCGTGGCATCTACGCGGCGCTCACCCGTACCAGCGAAGACGGAAAGAAAACTTACTATCCTGAGCAGAAACTAAACATCGAACAAACGATCGCAGCCTACACCACAGGTTCAGCTTTTGCCGAATTCGCCGAAAAACAAAAAGGCAAGCTGGAGCCAGGTATGCTGGCCGACTTTATCGTTCTCGATCAGGACATCACCGCCGCCCTGCCGCCGAAAATGCAGGACACGAGAGTTCTGCGCACAGTGGTCGGCGGTAAGACCGTCTACGAGGCGAAATAGAGCCCCGTCCAAATTCAGCATTCGCCATGACTGCGAAAGAGCGGGAACGTGCGTTCATGATCGGCGCACCGCTGGCCATTATTCCAGCTCTGACCTTCCTTCCTGCCGTGACGTTCTTGATCGTGTTTCCCCAGATAGCGCATGGCCGGGTGATTGGGATGTTCATCTTGCCGATCTGCGCGCTCGTGGGCAGCTTCGGACTGTGGAAGCTCGCCACGGGCGCCGTCCAGAAACCCTGGGGACTATTCAACGCCCTGAGTTTTGGCGTACTGCTGGTTTTGCTGATCATCGCCGGCTACACCGGACTGTTCCTGGCGCTGATGACGCTGAATCTCTAGAACTTGCGGCTAACGCCAACTCCGTTTTCTGCGTCTAATCATTTGATAGCCTTCCTGCCGACCCCTGTCTGGGCCGAAGGTATAATAGAAAATTAGGCACTTTTAGGAGGAACTAAATGGATTCGCGCGAAAGCGCTTTTTGGATTCGTCTCAAGGCTCACCGTTGGGCCTATACATTTACGATTCTCGCGACACTCACGGTTGGAATTCTGATTGGCACGGTTGTCTCTTCTGGAGTGAAAGGCAAAGAAGGCCAGAAGTCCTCGGATGCGACGCCGCTCACCATCCCCGCTCCGCAGCAACTCTCCAACGCCTTCTCGCAGATTTCCAAGCAACTCGAGCCGAGCGTAGTGAATATCAACACCGAATCGACCATTAAGAATCCGCGCCGCCGAGGGCGATCCGTGCGTCCCGATCCCGATCAGGACGATCAGGGCGGTGAAGACGATAACCAGTTCCAGGATTTCTTCGACAAGTTCTTTGGAGGACAAGGTGGCCAGGGCGGTTCCGACGCCAGCACCATCCGCCAGCGTTCACTAGGTTCTGGCGTAATCGTCGATTCTAAAGGTTACATCGTAACCAACCGGCACGTAGTCGAGAAGGCCGATCGCATTCGTGTGAAGTTGCAGGATGATAACCCAGCTTTTCCGGGCCACGATGCCAAGTTGGTCGGCATGGACCAGGAGACTGACCTGGCAGTAATTAAGATTGAGGTCGATCATCCCTTGCCCGCAGCTAAGCTCGGGAACTCCGACGGCATGCAAGTAGGAGACTGGGTGCTAGCCATCGGCACTCCTTTCGGTCTCGAAGAAACGGTGACGGCTGGCATCGTGTCCGCTAAGGGACGCAACATCGTTCCCGGCCGGCAGTTCCAATCCTTTATTCAAACCGACGCCGCGATTAACCCGGGCAATTCGGGTGGTCCACTAGTGAATATGGCGGGCGAAGTCGTCGGCATCAATACCGCGATTCTCACCGAGACGAGTTCTTACGCGGGCGTTGGATTCGCCATGCCTTCGAACACCGTCGCAACGGTCTACAATCAGTTGATCGGGCCTGATCACAGAGTTGCACGTGGCTCCATCGGCATTGAGTTCTCTGCCCAACCGAATCCGGCCATCGCGCACATTTATGGATCGGGTGTAACTGTATCGAACGTCGTATCCGGCAGCCCAGCTGACGAAGCGGGGCTGAAGATCGGCGACACCATCACATCCGTGGATGGCAGGGAAGTGAAGAGTGGCGACGATCTGGTGGCCGACATCGCCTCTCGCAAACCGGGCTCGAAGGCGAAGGTCGCTTTTGTGCGCAACGGCAAAAAGCAAGAGGCGACAGTGACTATCGCCGATCGCTCGAAGCTGTTTGCTTCCCGTCTGGGCGAGGACGACGAAAACCAGAACGAAGAGGCACCTAAGGCCAGCAAGTTTGGAGTTACGGTTCGCAGCATTACTCCCGACTTGGCCGATCGCATGAATATCACCGCGGGCAAGGGAGTAGTCGTATCAGACGTGAAGCAAGGATCATTCGCCGAAGATCTCGGGCTAAATCGCGGCGATGTGGTCCTAGAAGTGAATAAGCAACCTGTAAACAATCCCGACGACTTTACGAAGATTGAGTCTTCGCTGAAGAGCGGGCAGGATGTGGTGTTCCTGGTGCGCCCCCGAGGCGCAAGGGCGCAGGATGGAACGATTTTCCTGGCAGGCACACTTCCGTAACCGTTATACAATCCGGCGAGACTGGCACACTATCCTCATATCGGGGACTATTAAGGTGGGCTGGTTTCGCCGGTTTTTTGTTGCACCAAATTCAATAGTAGAGGCGGGGCCTGCCCCGTCTAACTCTGCGCCAGGAGACGCCGGAAACAGCGTTTCCAAAGCAAATCAGATGCAATGGTCTGGCATAATTCGGCAGTGGCAAAGGCAAAGGGTGGGTCTTTGCGTCCTACTCTGCCTGCTCGCGGGCGCGTCGGCCATTGCGCAGACAGAAACATCAACTCCGTCAGCGAAGTCAACGCCGACGTCCACAGCACCACTCCCGCAAGCAAAGCCCAGCACGACGACTCACGCCCCCGGTCATACAACCAGCAAGCCAACGACGAAGCATAAAACATCGGCTAGCAAGCCAGGGACTCATCCCGCCTCCGCTCACCCCTCCGCGCGGAAGAGTAAGACTGCCCATGGCAAGACAGTCGCGAAGAAACACGGCCAGCAGGCAATCGATTCGGATCGCGCCCGCCAGATTCAGACAGCCCTAATCCGCGAGCACTACATGCAGGGCGAGCCTTCAGGAACTTGGGACAACACCACGCAAGCCGCCATGCAGCGTTATCAAGCCGACCAGGGATGGCAGTCGAAGACGACTCCGGATGCTCGAGCTCTAATTAAACTTGGGTTAGGCCCCAGCTCCGATCACCTTCTCAATCCCGAAAGCGCAATGACAACGTCGAGTTCACCGGCTGCCGGCGGTCCGAAGCCGACGACAAAATCGGCTCCGCCAGAAAACAATATTCCTCAGCAGTAACTCCATTAGCCAACGATCTTCCACTTTAAAAACGCTAAAAATAACTGAGCCAGGCATCGTTGCGGCGTTGCTTCAAGCCCGCGAACCACCGGCACAGCGGATAAAGCATCAGTACGACGCAAGCCCATACCAGATAGATAATCGGCAAAGAGAATCCCCACCCCGGTGGCGGAGTAAATGGGAACTGGCCGATGGTCGGCGACTCGAACATCCAATGCACCTGCCCGTAGCGGGCATAACAAACCGCGATTGCAATCAGATGAATCAACGGGATGTGCAGCAGGTAGTAAAACATTGGGACTTTGCCAATAGTGAGCGCGGGCTGCAGCCATCGAGGCGTTTTGGCGTCAACCGCCCATAAGAAAAGAAGCGCGGGGCCAAGCGTCATCAGCAAAAACAACAGCGATGGTGGATATTTCGTGGTATTCAGAAATGAGAGCACCGTGAAGGCCGCGGATTTCTGCGAAGCCCACGGCCGCGGATCGCCATACAGATTGACCGCACGCAAAATGAAGAAGCCCGCAGTCAGGCCGATGCCCAGAGTCAGCAAGAAAGTTTTGCGACGAGTCGATGGCCAGCTGTTGCCATAGATCTGTCCCAGTCCATACCCCGCCGCCGTGACTCCAACCCATGGAATCAGCGCATAGGGCACAAAGACAATATGCCCGGGATGGTTCAAGATAAAATTCGGCGAATGCAAAATGGTCCAAAACGGGTTCGAAGATTCAACCGAGTCCAACAAGTTGTGGGTTGCAATCATCACAACGCCGAACGTCGCCACGACAGAGGTAGGCAGGTAAACCAGCACCGACAAAACGATCATCGCCCAGCCCAGCGCCCATAAAATGAAGAGCATCGTCACGTGATAGTCGAAATTGAACTGCCACCCGAAACCGCGCGTCACCACCAGTTCCAGAAAGATGAGCCAGAGGCCGCGTGTGAACAGGAATCGCGACAACTCACGTTCAGATTTCTTACGCAGCGCAAGGTACGCGCCTGTCCCGGTGAGCAGAAAGAAAACCGGCGCGCAGAAGTGGGTAATCCAGCGCGTAAAAAATAGCGGCACGGTAGTGCTGGCCAGGTTAGTGGGATTTGCGCCGGGAACGCCGAAGAAATCGCGCGTGTGGTCGATCGCCATGAGGATCATGATGACGCCGCGAACCACGTCAATCGATTCGATGCGGACGCGCTTGTTAACAACAGGTTCGACCGTGGCAGAGATCGACATAGCGAAATCAAGAATCTAGCGTCGGAGTCTAGCAAGGAATCAGTTTCAAATCTATTTCTGTATAGTAGACACGCCCAGGGATAACATAAACATGTCGCTTCGAAACATACTCATTCTTCTGTTATTCACGTCTTCTATGTGTGCACAAGATCGCTCATCGGCCCGCTCGATGGTCATCACCCGCTATGGCATCGTCGCCACCAGCCACGTTCAGGCATCGGCAGCTGGCGCGCAAATCCTCGCGCGTGGAGGCTCAGCCGTCGATGCAGCCATAGCAGCAAACGCTGTCCTAGGCGTGACCGAACCCATGATGAACGGTATGGGTGGCGATCTCTTTGCCATTTACTGGGACGCCAAAACGGGCAAACTGTACGGTCTCAACTCCAGCGGATGGGCGCCGCGCACTCTAACTATCGAGCACCTGAAGGCGAAAGGCGCGACCTCTATGCCTACCGCGGGTATCGATTCCGTAACCGTTCCAGGCGCGGTCGCGGGTTGGCACGCGCTGCACGAGCGCTTCGGACACCTGGCATGGAAAGATCTTTTCCACTCTGCGATTTTTTACGCCGACGAGGGTTATCCGGTTCCAGAAATTATTGCAGGCTATTGGAGCGGTTCGGCAGACTGGCTCTCGCAAGATGCCGAAGCGCAGCGCCTCTATCTGCCCAATGGCAAGCCTCCGTCAGTGGGACAAGTATTTCAGAATCGCGATCTCGCGAAAGCCTTGCGTCTGGTAGCGCAGAACGGACCAGACGCTTTTTACAAAGGTGAAATAGCGCATGCGATTCTGAGCACGTCACAGAGCCTGAGTGGAACGATGACAGCAGGTGATCTGGCTGAGTTTTCGCCAGAATGGATCGAGCCGATTTCGACGACCTATCGCGGCTGGACGGTCTACGAACTTCCTCCCAATGGCCAGGGAATGGCAGCCCTCGAGATGCTCAATATTATGGAGACGACTACGCCTTCTCCCGATGGCCCGCTCAGCGTCGTCGAACTGCACAAAAAGATTGAAGCCATGAAGCTGGCCTATGCGGATCTTGGGCGCTACAACGGCGATCCGAAATTTGCGAGGATTCCGGTGCATGGAATTCTGTCGAAAGAATACGCGCAAGAACGCGCAAAACTTATCGATCCCTTGAAAGCCAATTGCGATGTCGCAGCCGGCGCGCCGCCCATGAGTGACACGACTTATCTCTCGGTCGTCGATCGCGAGGGCAACATCGTCTCGTTGATTCAAAGCAATTACGAGGCGTTCGGCTCGGGCGTTGCAGTGCGCGGTATGGGATTCGTGCTGCAAGATCGCGGCGCCCTGTTTTCGCTTGATCCAGCCTCTCCGAATGCTCTCGCTCCGCGCAAGCGCCCGTTCCACACCATTATTCCCGCCTTCATGGAACACGGCGATCAGCACATCGGCTTCGGAATCATGGGAGGAGCGAACCAGCCGCTGGCCCACGCGCAATTCGTCTCCAACGTGGTCGATTACGGCATGAATATTCAGGCTGCCATGGAGAATGCCCGTTTCACCGTCAGCCCAAAGCGCGGGTGCAATGTTGTGATCGAGTCGCGAGTGTCGCCGGAAGTGCGGCAAAAACTTTCCGCGATGGGCCATCAACTCGATGTGCGCCGCGAATATTCCACTGCCATGGGTCGCGGACAAGCTGTGATGCACGACTCGAAGGCCAACGTAAACTACGGAGCCTCCGACGCCCGCGCCGACGGTTCCGCTGAACCCGAACCTCTGCCGATCCCGTGATGGAGGACTATTACATCGCCCCTCTATGCCCTTGTCATCCTGAGCGCAGCGAAGGACCTCATGTTAGACAGTCTTGGCCGCACAATGAAGTCTGCAACTACTGCACCTCAACAATCTTCAATGTCGTCACCTGCCGTGCCCAGCGCGCCATTCTTTTCTCATCGGGGATCACAATACGATACGGTCCTTCTTTGTCATCCATGGGCTTCCCATCTTTCAAGAACGCGAGAACAATCTGCTTGTCAGTGAACGCCGGATCCAGTTCGGGCAGCGCAAATACCACGCGATAGCCATCGGCCGCTTCCACCAACAAACATGAGGCCATCCGCTTTCCCTTGAGGGTTTCTCCAAATCCGACTATAGCTTTTTCCAACACGGCTCTGAGCGGAACGCCCTCAAACGTTGTAGCTGATCCAGAGACAGAGGTGGTGACCTTGACGTGCGGCAAAGCTTCGACGTCAGCTCGCGCCAAAACAGTCGCCTTGCCACCTTCGGCTTGAACGGTCAGTTGCTGGCCGGACGCAGACGCTGCCTGAAGCGTTAGAACAAAAAGCAGGGCGGGAAAGAACAGCCGTCTTCTCATTCTCATGTCAGTCCTCACGTCAGGTTTGTAGTCTCAAACACAAAGAATCATAACCTCTGTGGCCTTTACGAGTGTTCCGGGTAATGAAGTGAAGATTCCGTTCTAGATATTGGTCACCTGCAGGGATGACAGCGGTCAAAATCATTTTGTCACTTTGCTGCTACCATCGCCGCTGTTTGCTTACCACCGACGAAAACCGACGAATCTTCGAGTCAGCTCTGGAGCGCGTGCGGCGCAGCTTCAGGTTTACGGGTATGTAGTCATGCCAGAGCATGTTCATCTCCTGCTCATCGAACCGCAAGAGAGTTCGTCCAGCGGGGGGACATCCCCACTCAAGCCAAAGGACGGCTTGAATGGGCGACCCGTCGGTGAGGATCCCGTTTCAGTGCGTCTAATCGAGCACCGGCCGCGGGCAGTAGGGAATCGGCATTCCTACGACGATGGCGCCTGGGTTGTCCTCGACTAACGCATTGGCATACTCCGCACCCACTACTTTTTCCGCCACATTGCGAGCCGCGGAAAGATTCGGAATTCGGCGCTTTGTCTCGTGCGCATCCGTTGCCAGAATGTGGACGGCGGAGCGATCGAGCAGCCAGCGCGCGACAATTTCGGGACGCTCTCCCCAAAAACCCGTCAGCGCCGATCCCGTGACCTGAATCAGGCAGCCCTGCTCCGCCCATTCTAAGATCCGTTGCGGCGTCTGCTGCAGGATCGGATTCCGCTCGGGATGGGTAAGGATCGGGGTAAGCCCGCGATCTCCGAGGCGAGTGAAGCACTCGGAGAGCTGGGCAGGGACACTGAAATTGCTGAGCTCGATCAGCAGGTAGTTCGTTTCGCCAATCGTGTAGGTGTGCGGCTGCTCCAGCACGCGTTCCAGGTTTTCGAAAGATAGATGGAAATCGCAGCCCAGGCTGAATTGCAGCGCGGGGACCGTTTTCTCCTGCAAGCCGTCCCGAAGCTGGTCCCGCAACTGATCGAGAAGCCCAGAAAGATAGGCGCGATCGTAGACATAGCGATCATTAGCATGCGGCGTGGCTACGATATGGGTAATGCCGTCCGCCGCCGCCATGCGGCACATTTCGATGGCTACCTCCCAGGACTTGGGGCCATCGTCAACTTCGGGCAGAATGTGGCAGTGGATGTCGATCACGAGGTAGTCTTTAGACCAGATCTTTACACCAGGTCTTTTACACCAGAAAACTCTGCAACCTTAACTCTGACAATTAGAACACATCCAGCAACGAAGTATCCGCGGCCTCCGGCGCACATTTTTGCCAGCCAACACAGCTTCGGGACTCTCCCAGCGCATCCAAACCAACGGGCTCGACTCTTAAGGTTGCATCCTAAGAACGCTGCATCTTGAAGAATTGCGTCGAGTTGGGTCGGGCGCGGAGTTGCGTAGTTCCCGCCTTCTCATGCACGATAGTGAATACAATCTTATTGATCCTCACCTTTTGGATATTAGGAGCAGGTTCGCAAATGAGCTTTTTAAGGGCGGCGCGTGCCGCGCTGGTAGGTCAAACTTGTTTTCGGTGGGTTCTTCCGGCTGCGGTCATCGTGCTGGCCGGGACCACGCTTTCCTGCATCAACAACGAGAGCGTTGGCGCCTCGTCGCCTAACCATAGCGCGTTCGTAACGCTGCCAGCGGATGGTTCTGTGCTTGTGCTGAACATCAACGGCGCAACTGGCACCATCACGGTGGGGCCGAAAACGCCACCAACGCAGAACGTTACGCCCCGGGGCTTGGCCTTGCACCCGTCGAAAAAATTTCTTTATGTGGCCAATACCCGCGCCAACACGATCTCGATTTTCAACGTCGGCACCGCCGGGCTCTTAACTCTAAACACCGCCGTGCCATCCGGTAACGGTCCGACTGCGGTCACAATTGATCCCACAGGCACCTATTTGTTGGTGACAAATGTGTTCGGCAGCAACGGGTCGGGCGGCGACGTTTCCGTTTATACGATGGATTCCGGAAGTGGCGCTTTGACGGAAGTCGCAGGTTCGCCTTTCCCCGCGAATAAGAATCCCACTGCGATTCAGTTCACCCATTCCGGTGATTTCGTTTACGTGACCAATACGGCTATCGGTATGGTCACCGGCTTTTCGTTTTCGACGACGAGCGGAGCACTCACTCAGGTTCCTGGATCTCCGCTAATTTCAGGAGCAGGAGCCGCCGCCCTCGCAATCGACACAACTGACCAGTTCCTGTACGTAGCAAATCCTTCGGCAACGAACCTTCCTCCATATTCATCGACCATCGGCAACATCTCCGGTTTCAACATCGATTCCACCACCGGCGCGCTAACCCTGATGCAGGGTTCGCCCTTTGCTGCAACGAATGGCAACGGCCCGACCGCGCTCACCGTCGCTCCCGGAGGATTTGTTTACGCTGTGACTGCAGGAACGAGCTACTCCATCTGGTGTTTCTCCATCACTCATGACACCGGTCAATTGGTCGGAGTGGCGGGCTCGCCGTTCAGTCTATCCGCAGGCGGACTGTTCGCTGTCATCGATCCGATCGGCAACTATCTCTATACCGGAAGTCAATCGGGAAACGGCATTTCGGCCTATACCGGTGTGGCGAACGGCGCTCCCAGCATCATTGGAGGCGCGCCTTTTTCCATCGGATCGGCGCCCGCAGCGATGGTGTTTTTGGAGTAAATCTGGGGCGCACCAACCCCGGTTGGGACCTTAGTTTAGGCTTTGTAATCTGCAATTTACAAGCTGGCACTTTGGGGGGACAAGTTTGGCACCCGCGTGCCATTTTCAGATTTGTCTCTTGGTCTTACATTCCCATTGAGCAGTTCTGGGGGAGGGCTGCCCGGGCGTCCTGGATTCGAAAGAATCCGGACGCCCGTTTAATTTTGTTTAGCGCGGACACTCCTGTCTGCGGTCGTTGAAGTTGTTTTTGTATTGTTTACTCATCACCACGAGTGCAATTCGCCGCACGCTTTCCCGGACAGGGGAGTCCGCGCCACCTGGGCAAACTTAATTCGTAGAAACTTAATTCGTAGAAATGGTGAAGTTCACCGTGATGCGGGCCCGAGTTTCCACCGGCTGCCCGTTTTGCAGGAATGGCTTGAAGTGCCATTGCATGACCGCCTCGCGAGCTGCCGCCGCCAGAATTCCAGGTCCGCTGAGAATCTGCAGCTCCTGGATCGTGCCATCTTTCGAGATCAACGCCTGCAAACTGACCGCACCCTGCACCTTCATCTGCCGCGCCAGCAAGGGATAATCCGGCGGCACAGAAACGGTCACATTCTGTGTGGTTTGCGGTGACAGCTGGACGCGATCGCCAGCATTGACGGGCGCATTCGGAGTTGATGTGGTGGCGCCAGATACAGAACCGGATGCGGATGATGTCGCGCCTGAGTCCACGTCCAGATGAATAGCGCTATTTCTCGCAGGCACGTTGATGCGATGGTTTCCAGCGACGACTTCCACTTCCAGAGGAGGCAGCGCGGCGCGCTCGGTGGTGGCCGAAAAGGGAGGTTCGGTTGTAGGTGTAGCAGGCGCCGCAGACTTGGCCTTGCGTTCGTGCGCCGGAGCCGCTGGCGCACTCATCGTCGGAGCGATCGTGCTCTTGTTCTTGCTCCGAAACGCCGCTTCCTGCGCTTCAGGGCTTGGCGGAAACCAGAAATCCCAATCTTTCAGAACCACCGCTACCAATGCCGCCAGTAATATCCCCAGCGCAATGAGCATGCGCTTGCGCTGGACTTCCGAATCCGGCAATGCGGGTTGCGCCGGGAGCGGCGTCGATCGTTCCAGGTGGCTCTCGGGTTGGGTTTCGTCCTGAAACATGGGCACGGAGAGAATCCGTGAAACTAAATCCGGTTTCGGGGGAGTGCTCAGTTAGTATGCCCCTAAACCCGCGCCCGTGCCAAGCAAAACCCGTTCTGGTTCTAGCTTCTGCCGAGCCCGCTCGGCATGATGCGCCGGTTGTAGGCTTCCGAGCTCAGGAGGCTTTCTTACCTTTGCCTTCGAGCTTGTCAAGAATGCCGGTTGCGGCATCCAGAATTTCCTTATCCACCTTACGGTTCGCAGCCAGCGCTTCCGCCAGCGGAATGGAAATAATCTTATTTCCGCGCAGCGCGGCCATGTGGCCGAACTCGCCGCGATGTACCATGTCGATCGCGCCCAGTCCATAGCGTGTCGCCAGCACGCGGTCGAAAGCGCTGGGTGTGCCGCCGCGCTGGACGTGCCCAAGCACCGCTGCTCTTGATTCGTAGCCGGTTCGTTTTTCGATCTCGCTCGCTACTAGCGCTCCGATGCCGCCTAACCGGGCGTGTCCGAATTCATCCACGCCTGCTGCTGAAGTCGCGTTGTCGCCAGCAAATTTCGCGCCTTCCGCAGTCACCACGATGCTGAAATACTTTCCGCGAGCATGCTGCTGCCGAATTAATTCAGAAACCTCATCGATATCGAAAGGCACTTCAGGAATCAGGATGACGTCCGCGCCGCCCGCAATGCCGCTATAAGTAGCGATCCAACCCGAATCGCGTCCCATCACTTCCACCACGATGACGCGATTGTGCGCCTCCGCCGTAGTATGTACGCGGTCGATCGCCTCGGTAGCGATATTTACGGCCGTGTCGAAGCCGAAAGTAAAATCGGTGCCGGAGAGATCGTTGTCGATCGTCTTCGGTACGCCCACCACTTTGATTCCGTTGTCGAAAAGCTTCTTCGCGACCGAGAGCGTGTCATCACCACCAATGGCTATGAGTGCATCGCAACCGTGCGCCTTCAGGTTCCGTGCGCAATTCTCCAGTCCGTCAGGGCGTTTCGCCGGATTCGTCCTCGAAGTGCGCAGAATGGTTCCGCCGCGGGTCAGGATGTCAGCGACCACATTGAGGTCGAGTGGCGTCGTCTTGTCTTCGAGCAGTCCGCGCCAGCCCTCGATGAAGCCCAAGAACGTGTCTTGATAGTGAAACGTGCCCTTCCGCACCACGGCTCGAATCACTGCATTCAGTCCGGGACAGTCGCCTCCGCCCGTCAGCATTCCAATCTTCATCGTCTGCTCCTAAGTTGAATCTATTGCGAGTATGAATCCGCCCCGGGGTCGCTCCGCCGTACGCTTGTTTCGGTGAGACGGAACGTATTAGGTTATCACGCTGGTTTCCACTCACACTCGGACTCAAAAAATGTGAAATCGAATCGCCGCTTGCGCCTCCGCGGCTTTTTCGCCACAATACTTGCCGCCGGACACTCTTCGATCGACACGACCACGGAACCCGACCCTCATGCCGAAAGTCTTGCGCGTTCTTCTCTGGATTGCCGTCAGCCTGCTGGGAGCGCTGGCACTCGCCACCATCGCATTCCATCGCGGTGAACAGATCAATGCTCTGTGGCTGGTCATCGCCGCTGTTTGCACCTATGCCGTCGGCTATCGTTTCTACAGCAGTTTTATTTCGGCCAAAGTGCTGGTGCTCGATCCTCTGCGCGCGACGCCAGCCGAGCGTCTCGACAATGGCCGTGACTTCGTTCCCACCAACAAGTGGGTCGTCTTCGGACACCACTTCGCCGCCATCGCCGGCCCCGGACCGCTCGTCGGCCCTGTCTTAGCTGCACAATTCGGCTACCTTCCCGGCACGCTCTGGATCATCGCTGGCGCTGTGCTAGCCGGCTGCGTGCAGGATTTCGTAATTCTTCTGCTCTCCATCCGCCGCGACGGCAAGTCGCTCACCGAAATGGCAAAATCCGAAATCGGACGTGTAGGCGGAGTTGTAGCCTATCTCGCCGTCCTTAGCATCATCGTGATTCTGCTCGCCGTGACTGCGCTCATCGTAGTCAACGCCCTCAAGTCGAGCCCCTGGGGAACGTTCACGATCGCCATGACCATGCCCATCGCGGTGTTGATGGGCGTCTATCTGCGCCGCATCCGTCCCGGCAAAGTTCTCGAAACGTCGATGCTGGGATTTGTCCTCGTCCTCGCCGCCATCGTCGGAGGTCAGTGGGTTTCGCAAGCGCCCACATGGGCCGCAGTCTTCACCCTAACGGCTCCTACGCTGGCCATTCTCATCATCGTCTATGGATTCGCCGCCTCTGCGCTGCCCGTCTGGCTCTTGCTCGCGCCCCGGGATTATCTGAGCACCTTCGTGAAGCTAGGCACCATTTCTTTACTGGCAGTCGGCATCGTTCTGCTCCGCCCATCCCTGCACATGCCGCCGCTGACGCGCTTTGCCGACGGCACCGGCCCCATATTCGCAGGGAAAATATTTCCCTTCGCATTTATAACCATTGCCTGCGGCGCGATTAGCGGATTCCACTCCCTAATTTCGAGCGGCACCACTCCCAAGCTAATCCGCTGCGAGAAAGAAACGCGACTGGTCGGCTACGGCGGCATGATGGCTGAGTCGATGGTCGCCGTCATGGCCATGATCGCGGCCTCAGTGCTGCAACCCGGAGTCTACTTCGCCATCAACAGTCCAGCCGGCATCGTCGGCCAGGCGCCGGAAGCGGCCGCTACCGCCATCAGCGTGTGGGGATTCCCGGTCACCGCCGCGCAAATGGCAACTCTGGCCCATGCGGTCGGCGAGCAGACCTTGTTCAACCGCACCGGCGGCGCGCCCGCCTTTGCTGTAGGCATGGCGCAAATTTTCTCCAACACTCTCGGCGGACAAGCTGTCATGGCCCTGTGGTATCACTTCGCCATCATGTTTGAAGCGCTCTTCATCCTGACCATTCTTGATGCCGGCACTCGCGTCGGCCGTTTCATGCTGCAGGATGCGCTAGGCCATATCTGGAAGCCGCTAGGCCGCACCAGTTGGTATCCATCAATTCTTCTGACCAGCGCAATAGTCGTAGCCGCCTGGGGGAATTTCCTCTGGCAAGGCATCAAAGATCCACTAGGAGGAATTAATTCCCTCTGGCCGCTCTTCGGCATTTGCAATCAATTACTGGCGACGGTCGCACTGTGCGTGGCCACCACCATTATCGTGAAGATGGCGCGAGCAAAAGTGAGAGTAGGACGAGCGCGCTATGCGTTTGTCACTCTGATCCCTCTGTTCTGGCTGGTGGCCGTGACCTTCACCGCATCGTGGCACAAGATTCTCGACCCCAATCCGCGAATTGGTTTTCTAGCCCACGCCAGTCAACTAGCCGCTAGCGGAGGCAATCCCAGACTGATCTTCAATGATCACCTCGATGCCACCGTTACCGGAGCCTTGGTGGTAATGGTGACGATGATCCTGATCGAATCGACGGTGGAGTGCCTACGAGTACTTTCCGGAAGCAAGACGGCCGTCACCAAAGAAACCCCATTCGTGATGACAAAATTGGCAGTAGAGGAGCAAGCATGATCAAAAGACCATGTGGCGCGGACATTCTTGTCCGCGAAATGCCAGCAGCAAGGATAGACAAGGCAAGACCCAATAAGGTTTTGGCAGTAATCGTCGGTTCGTTCACAGGTTTATTTGCGACGTCCGTAGCTGTCCTGAAGGAAATTTTCGACGAATCCGCCTACCAACGTTTTCTGGATCGCAACCACCAAGAATCCTCACCGAACGCCTACGCTGTTTTCCGTCAGGAAAACGAGCAATCCAAATCGCGCAGGCCAAAGTGCTGTTGAGGCCAAGAACTGGTAACGTGCAGTTGACGGCAAGCGGCTGATGGCTGACGGCTGATAGCTGACGGCTCTCCTGCTACACTTCCCTCATGCGCGTCCTCGGCATCGACTGCGGCACAGAGTACACCGGATACGGCGTAGTCGACCTGCTCTGCGAGAGCCGCAACGGTGCTCCGAAGAGCGACCGCCTTGTCTGCATCATCTGCGGAGCCATTAAACTTTCACCGCGCGACCCTATGCCCACGCGCCTGTCGCGTATCTCGATCGGTCTACAGGAGCTCATCCTCCAGCATCGCCCCGATCGCGTAGCCATCGAAGATGTCTTCTATGCCACCAATGTGAAATCTGCATTAAAACTCGGGCAGGTGCGCGGAGTTGCCATGCTGGCTGCCGCTTCCGCCGGATTGGAGGTCGCCGAATACTCGCCTCTTTCCATCAAGTCAGCCGTCGTCGGATACGGCCGGGCTGAAAAACATCAGGTCCAGCAAATGGTGACGCGCCTTCTAAATCTCGATCAGATTCCCGAGCCCGCGGACGCCGCCGATGCCCTGGCCATCGCCATCTGCCATCTGCACACCGCCGCCACACACGAACGCCAGAGCGCTGCCCGCTGACCCGGAGGTCCGCGTCAAGTTACTCCCGGCCTAGTCCTGAGACCTCTGCGCACTGTGACACTCGTTAGTGCAACCCACGCTGACTCCGGTCGATTCTCAAGCTATCCTGAACCTACGCACTTGAAATTTTGCCGCTGCCCTTGCACTTGAGGGAGCCAGCGCGGAAAAAATTACGCTGAGTCTAGAGACTCAGGAGGACCTAATTCCAATGAACCTTCCCCGTCTAGTTCCAGCTGTCATCGTCACCCTGCTCCTGCAAACGTCCTTCATGCACGCCGCCAAAACCGCGTCCTGCACCTTCGACACATTCTCGGCTCCCTCGGGATATTCCTTCAGCCAGGTGGAGGGAGTGAGCGACGATGGCACAGTCGTGGGCCAGTTGGTCGACACCAAGACACAGCAATATGTGGCTTTCACGCGCTCCGCCGGCGGCGCTTTTACCGAGTACACCGCCCCGAAGTCATCAAGCACATGGTTGTACGGACGCAACGGCAGCGGTGACAACGCCGGTTTCTACCAGGACAGCGCAAACCCTGAAAACGTTCATGGATTTCTTCTGCAAGGCAGCAAGCTATCCGTCGTCAATTATCCCAAGGCCTCGAACACCTGGCTGTTTGACGTCAATCAACTGGGAGACTCGGTAGGCAGCTTCAGCGCCAGCGCATCCTTGATCAAGGGATTCATGCTGGTGAATGGCAACTACACGGTCATCGCCTATCCGAATGCGCAGGTAACCTATGCCTTGGCCATCAGTAACAGTGGTGAGGTCGTTGGATCCTACGCCAGTGGCGCCGTCAGCTATGGCTATTCCTGGCAGAATGGAACCTTCACAAAAATCGACTACCCGAACTCCAAGTACGGAACTGTTCTGACCGGAGTCAACAATTCTGGAGTGATCGTCGGCAACCACCTTTCCGCCGATAAAGACTTCGGCTTCATCTACGAAAATGATGCCTTCGAGAACGTCGTCTATTCCGGCGCGAAATACACCATGACCGGAGGCATCAACAACAACGGCCTGATCTCAGGCATCATCTACGTCACCGAAACCAACATGTTGGGCTATACCGCAACCTGCAAGTAAGGGCAGACTTAGTTAAGCTGTCATCATGAGCGCTGCGGGAAGATTCGCTTTTGCGAATCTTCCCGGGGAGCCGAAGGATCCCACACCAGGCAGCGCTCGCACGAGCCCACCAAGGCGTTTCTGAGATCGACTCCCGCCCTTGACACTACTCGCCGCTATCCACAATGATTAAGCGGCGCATGCCTCGTTCATTTCAAATTGTCTGTCTGTTGATCTTTTCTTCGTTCCTCGCTTACGCGCAAACCGAAGCCACGCCCGCCGTCACCTTCACAATCGATTTTCCTGAGTCTCAGCCGGAGCATTATTCGATTCGCATTCCTTCCGATGGCTCAGCCCATTATCAGTCGAGTGGACATCTATCCGCCGATTCCGATGAGACCGACAATTTCGACTTTGATTTCGCCGTGGCCTCAGAGACGCGTCAGAAAATTTTCGATCTGGCCGCCAAGGCCAGCTATTTCAAAAAGGATGTCGACTCCCATCATAAGGGCTTAGCCTTTACAGGGAAAAAAACGCTCAGCTACAAAGACGCTCAGCGTAACGGTGAGTCGACCTATAACTATTCCCCGATTCCTGCGGTACAAGACCTTACCGGACTGATGCAAAGCCTCTCAGCCACGCTCGAATTCGGACACCGCCTCCAATACGATCACCACTATCAAAAGCTCGCGATGGATGAGGAGCTTAAACGCATGGAAAATATGGCTCATACGAATGAATTGGTCGAGATCACGGCTATTCAGCCGATTCTAGATCAAATCATCGCCGACCAATCCGTGATGAACGTAACCCGAGCCCGAGCCCAACGCTTGCTGGACCGCACTGGCACGCACTAAAAGTCGACGCGTCCAAACTTCTTCATAGGTAGAGACCGGGCTCGCGCGTCTCCCGCACTACCCGAGAATAATGTCCCTGCGAAGTTGGTGATGGTGGTGCGGTGACTCATTCCACAATGATTCCCGCATACCCAACCACTGAATCGTAGTCGCCGGAAACTTCGCCCGAAGTGGCGTACTTGATCAGCGTGGCCGAACTTGCTCCCAGAAGATTTGCCGCCTTGAGCATGACAACCGTCGGCCCAAACCCGCACATGCTAATGTCTTCATTCATTACCACCTCCCAAAGTCCCCGCGCGTCCAGGGCCAGCACGCGTTCGATGGCCTTGCGGTCTTTGACGCGAGTGACCGCGTCGGACTCATAGTGGTTCATGTCGCTGGACGCGATGATCAATACTTTCTCGTGGCCTTTTTCAGAGCGATCTGCCTCATAACGACTGGCAATCACATCCGCAAGCGCTTCGCCCAATCCGCGAAGCACGTCAAAGTCGCTCGTACCCACGGCGATTGGGACAATCCGTAAATTCGGCTGCAGAGCCTGCAGAAAAGGAAGCTGAACTTCGATAGCATGTTCGCCGCGATGAGCGGTACTGTCTTCTTGGAGAGCAGAGAAGCGGCTTAGCAACAGCGCACCCAGTTCCGCATCAGCCGCGACCTCGCCCAGTGGAGTCTGCCAAGTCGTATTGGCGATGACCGCCAGTGGACGTCCTTTGCCGGTGTGATTAGGGCAGAGAATCACGCAGCATTCGGGAATTTCCAAGCGTGAGTACACAGCACCTGCGACAGCGCCGGAGTAAATGTATCCTGCGTGCGGAGCAATACATCCGATGGCAGCAACGCGGCCACTATCGGCCGGGGAAGTAAATCTGCGAACCGCGCGCAATAACTCATCAGCGTGGCCCGGATAAAATCGTCCGGCAACGGCGGGAGCTCGAACAGAAGAAGTCATGAAAAGCTCGTGCGTAGCAACCCGTGTGGCGCGGGCGCCCTCGCCCCGCGAAAAGTTGGCCAGTGAAAATGCCACGCGGCGAAAGCTAAGAACCACCGTCGCTAAGTGCGCGAAACAAAGCAGCCGTCCGTTCCAGGGGCAGCGCTTCAGCCCGAATCGCAGGCTTCACGCCGCTTTTCGCCAGAGCGGCCCGGAGCACATCTTCATCGTACTGTGTCTTCAAATTATTCCAGAGAGTCTTCCGTTTCTGCCCAAAGCACAGCTTCAAGAAAGCAATGAACTCCGCTTCTGGAACCCGCAGCGCCTCCAGTTTAGGTTTAATCGTGATCCGAATCACGCTCGAATGAACCTTAGGAGGAGGATCGAAAGCCGCGGGCGGAAGCGTGAAGAGTTGCTCGACACGTCCATACAATTGTGCCGTCGCCGAAAGCAAGCCGTAGTCGCGCCCTCCGGCCGAAGCCGCCAGACGATCGGCAACCTCCTTCTGCACCATGATGACAATGGTCGAAAAGTAACGATGATATTCAAACAGCCGCAACAAAATATCGGAGGTAATGTAATACGGCAGATTGCCAATCACACGCGCTGGCTCGGGTGCGAAGTTCAGACCTGTACGTAAGCTTCCTGGCTTCGCGCCAAAAACCGTATCCAGTTCGATTGTCAGAATGTCAGCTTCGATGATTTCAACATTGGAGTGCATGTTGAATTTCATCCGCAGCTGCGCCGACATGACGCGGTCCAGTTCCACCGCAATCAATCGTCGCGCCTTTCGAGCAAGTAAATCGGTAATCGCGCCACGGCCCGGGCCAATTTCAAGCACCGTCGCGTCCGACACATCGCCCAGCGCCTCCACAATGCGCACAGCTGCCGCGTCGCTCGCCAGAAAATGCTGTCCCATCTTGGGCTTGCGTGAACTCGTTTGTAACGTAGCGCCCTTGGGCACGTTGACCCTCTTTCTTTCCGGCTTTAGACTGGCGGAGTTCTTTTTCTACAGAAACTTAATCATAACGTGAGCGAGGCATATCGAGTTCTGGCTCAGGAGGCTTCTCCGCAATGCATATCGCTTTCGCCGCATCCGAGTGTGTTCCCTTTTCCAAAACTGGCGGACTCGCTGACGTAGTAGGCGCCCTCCCGCGCGCCCTGGCTGCTCTCGGGCATCAGGTAAGCGTATATGTTCCACGCTACCGCCAAACAAAACTGGTCGATCCGCAGACGGTAGTGCGCAGCATCACGATTCCTTTTGACGACAAGTATCGTTTCTGTTCTGTAGTGACGGCCGGAACCAGCGCCGGCGTGCGATTTTATTTTGTGGAATATCCGCCATACTTCGACCGCGACGCGCTCTATGGAACACCGGCAGGCGACTATCCGGATAATGCCGAGCGCTTCGCCCTGTTTTCACGGGCAGTAATCGAAGCTTCCAAAATTCTAGGGGTGCCGCACGTCTTCCACTGCCACGACTGGCAGTCCGCGCTCGTGCCCGTCATGCTGCGCACGCTCTATGCCGAAGATCCCGCCTTTCGTGAGGTCGGCACTGTTTTCACCATCCACAACATGGGATACCAGGGGCTGTTCCCACCCGACACTCTGCCGCTACTGATGCTGCCCTGGGACTTGCTTACCATTTCGAAGATGGAATTTTTCGGTCAGGTAAATTTTCTGAAAGGCGCGCTCGTGCTTTCCGACTATGTAACGACGGTCAGCAAAAAATATAGTCAGGAAATTCAGACTACCGAATACGGCTTTGGCCTGGAAGGTGTGCTGCGTAACCGCGCCGCGACCGTAACCGGCATCCTGAACGGAGTGGATTATGACGAGTGGAGCCCGCAGACCGATAGATTCATAGTCGCGAAATATTCACCGCAGGATCTGGCAGGCAAGCAGAAGTGCAAACAGGATTTGCTGAACACCTTCGGACTCACCGCCGCCGCGAATTCCAAAATCCCTGTAATCGGCATCGTCTCCAGATTCGCCGCGCAAAAAGGTTTCGACCTGATCGCGCAGGTCATCGATCGCGTGGCCCGCGAAGAAATGATCATGCTCGTGCTTGGCTCCGGAGACAAGCTTTACGAAGAAATGTTTCAGCGGCTCAACAAACAATTCCCCAACAAGTTTGTGGCCAAGGTCGCGTTCGACAATGCCGTCGCCCACAAAATCGAAGCCGGAGCCGACATGTTCCTCATGCCCTCCCGCTACGAACCGTGCGGCCTGAATCAGATTTACAGCCTGAAGTATGGAACTGTTCCCATCGTGCGAGCCACCGGCGGTCTCGACGACACCATCGAACCCTGGGACGCGCGTACCGGCAAGGGCACAGGCTTCAAGTTCACCGACTACAACGGCGAAGCCCTGCTCGCGACCATCAAGCAAGCATTGCTCGCCTATCAGGATCCCTCGTCCTGGCAGATCCTGATGCGAAACGGAATGAGCCGCGATTTTTCCTGGGGCGCATCAGCCCGCGAGTACGGCAAAGTCTACGACCGTGTGCGACATCTGCGGAGTGCAGAAGCCGCCGCGGCATCGGAACTCAAAAAAGAGCCGGTGCTAGGTTAGCCAGTCGTATTGCGACGAAAGATTCGCGAGCCAGCGAGAATACGGAAGTCCCAGAAGTTAAGGTGTCGGCGATCAGGAGCCAGGCTCAACCGCTCTCGCGGTACACTTTCCAAGACACCCTGCACTCTGACTCCGATGAGCACCTCGCTACGCACCATCTTTCACGTCGATATGGACGCCTTCTTCGTCTCGGTCGAAGAATTATTTGATCCATCGCTGAAAGGCAAGCCGGTAGTGGTCGGCGGACAGCGCGACGAACGCGGAGTGGTCTCAGCCGCATCCTATGCGGCGCGGAAGTTCGGCGTGCACTCGGCCATGCCGCTGCGGACCGCAGCGAAACTCTGTCCGCAGGCGATTTTTGTTAACGGACATCCCGAACGCTATCGTGAGTATTCGGCGAAGGTGCACGAGGTGCTCGGCCACTTTTCCCCATTGGTCGAGATGGCTTCGGTGGATGAAGCCTATCTCGACATGACCGGAACCGAGCGCCTGCACGGGCGGCCGCTCCAGTCCGCGAACCGGCTACATGCGGAGATGAAGTCGGCCACGCAATTAAACTGTTCGATTGGGATTGGCACATCTCGTCTAATTGCCAAAGTCTCCTCCGCAAAAGCGAAGCCGAATGGAGTTCTCTGGGTGCTACCCGGACAGGAAGCGAAGTTTCTCGCGCCGCTCGCGGTCGGCGATATTCCCGGAGTCGGCAAAGTGATGGAACAAAAACTGCACGCCATCGGCATTCAGAAAGTCGGCGACCTTGCGCGCCTCGAAGATCAGGATCTTGAACATCGCTTCGGAAAATGGGGTCTGGCGCTGGCAGGGAAATCACGTGGCGAAGATGCTGGTGGATGGTTCGACAACGAGGTAGGCGAAAGTGTCGATCCGAAGTCGATCAGCCACGAGCATACGTTCGATGAGGATACCGGCGATGCCGAGCGCTTGCAGTCCACGCTGATGCGCCTCAGTGAGATGGTAGGACGGCGGCTGCGCGAAGGCGGATATTTCGCGGGTACTCTTCAACTGAAGTTGCGCTACAAGGATTTCACTACCATCACCCGAGCGCATTCGTTGGAGCAGCCGACGCAGATGGATAACCAGATTTTTGAGCAGATTCGACGTCTATTTTTCGGCAACTGGAAAGCGGGCGCGCCGGTGCGATTGCTGGGCGTCCAAGCATCGAATTTCGAATCGGGCTCCGCGCAACTCGATTTGCTGGAGCCATCGCAGCAACAGCGCTGGCAGAAAGCGCTGGCCGCTGTTGATCACCTGCGTGACAAATTCGGCGAATCCAAAATCGGCCTTGCAAGAGGCATGAAAGGCGGATTCCGAGAGCGCGTGCATGAGAATCCGGCCGCATTGCCGGGCAAGAGCCACGAAAGAAAGACCGTTGAAAAATCTACCGAGGAAAAATCGAAAGGCCCCGCTTTTACTGAAGACTAATCGTTGACAGCTATTTTAGGAAATGTATTCGCGAATGTACTCGTCGCGCGAGGTGGCGAGCTGATGAGCATCGCCATCAAAAATCACCTTGCCGTCGCGCAGAATCAGAAAACTCAAAGGCACCTCGCAACGCTGGCCTCTGGGAAGAGCGACCATCTTGTTGGCCGCCTTGTCGAAATAATGTGTGGCCATGGTGAAGGCATCCTGCAAACGGTGAGTCACCATAAGAGAGCTGGTCTTGTAGACATCGCGCTGTTTAACAATGAGTTCGACGATCGTGTTCGAAGTTACTGGATCGAGTCCGCCAGTGGGCGAGTCGTAGAGCAGCACCTCGGGATCGGTAATGATGGCGCGTGCAATGGCGACGCGACGCCGCATGCCACCGGAAAGTTCGGAGGGATACATGTCGTAGGTCCGTTCCAGTTCCACGAAACGAAGCACCTCACGCACGCGCCGCTCGATTTCATCAGCGGGAACTTTTTCTTCGGCCAGGCGGAAACCGACGTTCTCGTAAACTTTGAGCGAATCGAAGAGTGCGCTTTCCTGAAAGACGATACCGACGCGCCGCCGGAGCTCGAAGAGTTCCTGCTCTGACATGTGCGTGATTTCTTCTCCCAGCACAAAGATGCGGCCACTGTCGGGCCGCAGCAGCCCGATGGCAAGTTTCAGCAGAGTGCTCTTGCCCGATCCGGCGACGCCAAATACCGCTTTGGTTTCGCCGTGTGGCAACCGAAAAGAAATGCCATTCAGCACAACTTTTTCATCGAATGCTATGCAAACATTGTCGAACTCGATCGCATAGCCGGAGGGATTTACAACCGCGACAGCCGAATCTTCAACGGGCAAAGTAGGCGCTGACATGATCTATCTGTAACCAAAAACCGCGAAAATCAACTTCGTAACGAAGAAATCCATCACTAGGATCAGCACGGAAGAAGCGACTACGGCCTGAGTGGTCGAGCGTCCCACTCCTTGTGTCCCGCCCTGCGTCGACATGCCGTAATAGCAGCCCACGGTGGCGATGATGAACCCAAACAGCACCGGTTTGATCAGCCCGGTGAAAACGTCGCGGAAGACAAGAATCTGCCAAGTCGTGGTCCAATACTGCTGCGTGTCGACCCCGAAGATCAGGTGGGCGACAGCATAGCCGCCGATCAGCCCAAGCAAGTCGGCGATGATGGTTAAGAAAAACAGCATGAAGGCTGTTGCGCCAATGCGCGGCGTAACCAGCTTCTTCGTAGGATCGGTGCCCAAGGCGCGCATGGCATCGATTTGTTCGGTCACGATCATCGAACCCAGTTCGCTGGCCATGCCGGAGGCGTTCCGGCCAGCTACCATCAGTCCCGTGATGAGCGGACCCAGCTCCGTAACCATGCCGATCGAGACGAGCCGGCCGATGAGCGAAATGCCGCCGAATTGTTGCAAGGTGCTGGCCGAGTTCAACGCCAGCAACGCGCCGACCGAAAGTCCTGTGAGAACTACTATGGGCAGGGAACCCACGCCGATTAGGTCCGCTTGCTGCAACATGTCACCCATGTACAGAGGACGGCGAAAGAAATTCGCGACGGATTGCGCCGAGAGCAGGGTGTATTCCTGAACTGCCAGGGCGAAATCTTTGGCGACTTCAATGGGCGAAATCAGTTCGAGTTCGAACGCCATGTATACCCGGGAAACGTCTGGTCGGGGAATCTCTGCTCAAGGAACTATAGCAGACTCATATTTCCCGTAAAGATGCGGCACGACGACCTGTAGTAGAAACGAGGCTAGCCTCGTCTTCGCGTGCAGCGCCTATCCGGCTCGGTCTCTCGCGTGTCCGACTTGCCGGAAGCATGGCCGTTTTCTGGAGAAAGAATGAATCCGTTACTCCCGGCTTTTCTTCTTGATCTCAATGGCCAGCCGTTTGATTTTCTGATTCAGCGTGGAGAGTGGCACATGGAAGCGTTCTGCCGCTTCGGTCTGGTTCCAGCTGCACTTCTCCAGCATGTCGATGATGATCCGCCGTTCGCAGTCTTCCATAATGCCGAACAGTGTCGCCCCGGAATTTGCATCCAAAGTCGGAACCGAGCTGCCCCGTCCCACGATGTGATCCGGCAGCAGATCGAGTCCAATATCGCTGTCGGAGGAGAGCACTACGGCACGCTCGATGGTGTTCTCCAGTTCGCGGACGTTACCCGGCCACGAGTAGCTGACCAGCGGCCGCAATGCCTCGGTACTAATACGCCGCCGAGGCCGCTCGTTTTCTTCGGAATACTTCTGCAAGAAGTGTTGAACCAACAATGGAATATCTTCACGCCGTTGCCGCAACGGCGGCAGGTCGATACTGATGACATTGAGGCGGTAGAACAGATCCTCGCGGAACCTGCCTTCGCGGACCATCTGACGGAGATCCACGTTGGTGGCGGCGATGATGCGGACATCCGCCTGAATTTCCTGCACGCCACCCAGATGCATGAACTTGCGTTCTTGCAGAACACGCAAAATCTTGCTTTGCGTATCCATACTCATGGTGCCGATCTCGTCGAGAAAGAGCGTTCCCCGGTCGGCAACTTCGAACAGTCCTTTCTTCGCCGTGACGGCGCTGGTAAACGCGCCTTTGACGTGTCCAAAAAGTGTCGACTCGAGCAGATCAGGCGGCGTGGAACCGGAGTTGACCGGCACAAACGGACGGTCGCGCCGGGTGGAGTGCAGATGAATCGCCTTGGCAATAAGTTCCTTGCCCGTGCCGCTTTCACCCTGCAGCAGTACCGTGGATCGGCTCGGCGCGACCTGCGCGACCAGATCGAAAATCTTCAGCATGGGCTCGCTCTTACCCACGATGTGCTCAAAGTTGTAGCGCTGCTTAAGCGCGCGTTTCAATTGAATATTTTCTTCTTCCGCCTTTTGGCGAGCGACGGCAGCACGCACGTCAGCTAGCAACTTCTCGTTGTCCCACGGTTTCTGAATGAAGTTGGTGGCGCCGGACTGCATGGCGCGAACCGCGTTCTCCACCGTTCCGTAGGCGGTAATCATGATCACTGCCTGCTGCGGATGCTGCAGTCGAATCTCAGAGAGCACGTCTAGGCCGTGCTTGTCGGGCAGCGCGAGGTCGAGCAGAACGACGTCAAAGGTACGCTGCCCAATTTCCGTCAGACCCTCGCGGCCGCTGCCCGCAACGACGACGGTATAACCCTCGAGTTGAAGGAGAGTCTCGAGCGATTCGCGGATTTCCGCTTCGTCGTCAATGATGAGAATTCTGCCTGCACTGGGCAAGGTGTTTTCCGGCGGTGTGTTTCGGCGTGTGATGGTTGTTGGTTCAGACATCAATAACTCAGACATGGATGGCCTTCCTGGACGAAATCAAGGGGAAATCCAGGGTGAAGGTGGTGCCTTCGCCCGGGCGGCTCTCAACGCGAATATTGCCCGCGTGTTCCTGGATGATGCCGTAAGTGACTGAAAGCCCAAGACCGGTGCCGCGATTCTGGCCTTCCGTGGGTGCGGTCTTGGTAGTGAAAAACGGGTCGTAGATGCGTTGAATGTTTTCCTGTGCGATACCCGAGCCGGTGTCGGAGACGCGCACACTAACAAATTCTCCGTTTAGCGTCGCTACGTTCAGGACTCCGCCGCCAGCCATTGCGTCTTTAGCGTTCAGAAATAGATTCAGAAACACTTGTTGCAGGCGTCCAGCGTTGCCCTGAATCAAGGGAAGATTCTCGTAGAGCTCGGATTGCACCTCGATGTGCGCCACTTTGAATTGGTGCTCAAGCAGCGCCAGCGTGTCCGCAATTACCTTGTTCAGACTGATTTCCGTCAATTCCGCGCCGGTAGTGCGGGAGAAATTCAGCAGATTGTTAACGATCTCTGACGCACGGAACGTCTGCTTGGTGATTTTGTCGAGCAACCCCGCTTTCTGCGGATCCGATTGCAACTGCTTCGCCAACATTTGCGTGTAAGAGGAGATTACCGCCAGCGGCGTATTCACTTCGTGCGCAACCCCAGCCGCCAGCAGTCCAATCGAAGAAAGTTTGTCGGCTTGGGTGAGCTGGACTTCCAGTTCGATCCTCTCAGTGATGTCGTCCATGATCACCAGTCGGCCCACCACGTTGAACTTGCGGGTGACCAGCGGTGCCATGGCAACGTTCACAACGCGGGATTCGCCGGTGGGAGTTATCAAGCGGAACTTGTAAAGATTGTGAATGCCCGGATTCTGCCGGACGCGGTAGAATTCCTCGGCGAACGAGGACGGAAAGACTTCACTCAACGAACGTCCCACCACCTGCCAACGCGGCTGCGCATACATGACCTCCATCTGCGAATTCCAGGACTCGATGCGGTCCTGTAAATCCACAGCCATCACGCCGACGTTGATGGATTCGACGATGTTCTCGTTGAAATCCTTAAGCCGTTCATACTCGCTCACCTTTTGCTCGAGCGACGCATACAAGCGCCCGTTCTGGATCGCAATGCCGATATATCCCGCCAGTGCTTCAAGCAGCTCGACATCTTCGCTGGAGAGAAAGTCGCCCTGCATGGTCTTGCCCAGTCCCAGGAAAGCGATGGTCTTTTGCCGTGCGTGGCAGGGAATGTAGTAATTCAGATCGAGGCGTCCAATGGCTTCTTGTGCCGTGGCATTTTCCCGCGGTAACTGGCGTGTATTCTCGAAGAAAACATGTCCAACCGCGTCCTCGATTCGCGGCTTGGCGAGGAACGAAAGGTCGAGACCGGTGACGTGCGCGATCCCGAATGATTTTGACATCTCAAAACGCGAAGAGTCGCTGTTTGCAAGAAAAATCGCAACACGATCCACCAGCAGCGTGCGTGCTAATCGGTCCACCAGCGCGGAGAGCATTTTGTCGAGATCGGTCTCCGAACTTAATTCGCGTCCGAACTCGATCAGCGTGCGCCGATAGTCGTAACCGGTCCGAAAGAAAAACTTGTCCAGCTTTTCCTGAATCCACTTCCGCACTGGATCAAACAGTAGCGCGGTTACCACCACGGCCACCATCAACCCGTAAGGTCCCGAACTCGGAATACGCGTGTGGACTAACTCTGCGATAGCGGCCACGCTAGCGAAGTACAACGCTACGATGGCCGCCGCAGCGAGCGTGTAAGCCATGCCGCGCTTGAAGATCAGATCCACATCCATCAACCGGTAGCGGAAAATGGCATATCCGAAAGTCAGGGGCAGTAATCCCAGCGATAACACCGACACCTTCATGGTGAGCGAAGGCATTACTCCAAACAGATACGGTAGAACGTAAAACAGTGTGAACGGCGTTATGGCGAGGATGGTGCCGCGCGTAATCCACTTGAGCTGCTGGCGCAGAATTGGAGTCGTGGCCTGCCGGTAGTTATTCCACAGAACGGCCGCGGCCGAGACGAAGAAAACGGTTAGATAAGCCCAATGGATCCGGTTGAGATTAAATAGAAGGGAAGCGCTGGCTTTCAGGAACTGCAATGACAGCACCTGAATCCCAAGCAGTACCGTTCCCGGCAGGTAGAGCAGCGGGATAGCCCAGCGATGCTTGTTTACGAACTCCCGCCGTTCCGGGAAGGTCAATACAAAGTGCAGGAACAAGGCCGGCTGCAGCAGCCACGCCACTTCATTGGTCCAGAAGACGGTCCAATCAAAAGCATTGAACTTACCGGTGTAGTGCAGTGAGTAGAAAACAAACGACACTAAACAAAAAATGTAAAAGTGCGTGGAACCGACAGCCGTCCAACGCCGCAACAGCACATAAAGCCCAATGCTCAGGTAAATGAGGGCAATCAGCCGCAACCAATCGTTCATGGAGCGCTCGGCTGGCACCAGAACTACTTCCACATCGAGCGGAACCGAGCCGCGAATCAGCGAATACGTCGCTTTTGACCAGACGCCGGAATAATAAAGCTGCCGGGTCACCTCCGCTAAGGTGTCTACGGCGCGGCCATTGACGCTGACCACTTTGTCACCGCTCCGGATGCCCGCCCGCTCTGCTGGACCGTTCGCCTCCAATCGATCCGCCACCAGATGGCCGTTCTCCTCCATCCACCACGCCCCGTCGTAGGGGATCGCTGACTGGTGTTCGATTTTGTAGTTGAAACCGGCGAGCAAAACTGCAGCCACTGTCAGGAGAAACAGTAGGATCGCGGTAAACCGAGCCTCAAATTCACGGTTCATAATTTCGGACCCAGTTCGCGATTCACTCCGCGATTCTTGGACTGGGACGACGGCGACAGCGTGGCCAGGCGTTCGTCGCCAATCAGGCATATGCAACTTCACTGCCATGATCCAATCCAACTCGGTGCCTCTAAGTCGCAGTTACACAGCCACTTCCACAATTATAGAGACGATCTGGAATGGAGGCTATGAATAATGGAAGGTAGCTTCTGTATTTCGGGATGTCATAGAGTGGGGCGGGAAGCGGGTTTGGGTGCTGGATTCAGCCTTGAAAGTGAGGTAGATAGCGGATTTTGTGGTTAGTGTGTTTCTGTCGTGAAGTAAGGTGAGGTGCCCAAACCCTTCGGTTGATATTTGAGGGGTTCGAGAACCTTCCCTGTTTCCCGAACCCCCCAACTTACTGGGCTCACTTGCCCTCCCCCGAGAAGAAGTGAGCAAATCCCGCAAGTGAGTGTGATCTTGCGCCCGATCGGTAGAAACGTCCATGGAGCGCGTCTGAACCAGTCTGAACTGATCTGAAGAAATTTATTGTCTAGTGCTTGACACAGCAAGCCCGGCAGAACAGAATTTCGTACAATCGATTCACACCGGTGTAGACGCGGCTTGCCGCGTCTCCCTTGTGCCCCAGGAGTTCTGTTTGCCCGACAAGAAAATCCGTTTCGACGATTTTGAGCTGGATTACGCTCGTTTTCAGCTCTACCGCAGTGGAAGCGCGGTTCGCCTCGAAGGTCTGCCGCTGCAATTGCTCATGTTTCTGGTCGATAAGAGAGGCCAATTGGTCACGCGCGAGCAGATCTCCGCTGAGCTGTGGAGCAAAGATGTATTCGTCGATGTCGAACAGGGCATCAATACAGCGATCCGCAAGATCCGCCGCGCCCTGGCGGACGACCCTAACGAACCACACTACCTGCAGACCGTTGTAGGAAGGGGCTATCGCTTCGTAGCGCCTGGAGCCAAGGAAGACGCCGGTGATCAGCCGCTTGCGGAAGGATTCGCGGTTTCCCCCGAGGAGTTGGGGCGCGCCATAATGACCGCAGCTGGTTTGGACCCGGAAAATCCTAGGGCAGATCCCCCGAAGACCCGTGGCAACGCCTGAAAATTTCAAGTAGAGACGGGGCTTGCCCCGTCTCCGACCGCCGCCAGCATCCCGATCGTGGCTGGATTTACAATAAATCCATGTCCCGCCTAGAGCAGATCGCCGATCTTGAAAAGCGCTTTCTTCTTCCCACCTATAACCGATATCCCGTCGCTTTCGAGCGTGGCAAAGGCGTTTTCCTCCACGATTTCGAGGGTAAGAAGTATCTCGATTTCGTAGCCGGGCTGGGCGTAAATGCGCTGGGACACGCTCATCCTCGCATCGTGAAGACGATCCGCGAACAGGCGGGCCGGCTTATTCACGTTTCGAATCTCTATTACAACGAATATCAGGGGCAACTAGCCGAACGCCTGTGCCGGCTTTCGGGCCTCGATCGCGTCTTCTTTTCAAACAGCGGCACCGAGGCGATGGAGGGTGCTATCAAACTAGCGCGTCTTGCCGGACACAAGGCAGGTGGCACCGAGAAGTCTCAACTGGTGGCGCTACAAGGTTCGTACCACGGACGTACCTTTGGCGCGATGTCACTTACCGGCCAGGAAAAATATCGCAAGGGCTTTGAGCCGATGCTCGAAGATGTGACCTTCGTGGAACAGAACAACCTCGAAGCGCTGCACGCCGCGGTCAGTGCCAATACCTGCGCGATTGTGCTCGAGCCCATCTTTGGTGAAGGCGGGATCCTCGAGTGTTCCGAGGAATTCCTGCTCGCCTGCCGAACGCTTGCCGACCATCACCACGCCGCGCTCATCTTCGACGAGATCCAGTGCGGCCTCGGACGCACAGGCAAGCTGTTCGCTTTCCAGAGCTTCGGTGTGGTTCCCGACATCGTCACCATCGCCAAGCCTATCGCGGCTGGCGTGCCGCTCGGTGCCTTTTTGTCGAAAGAACACTTCGCCTCCGCGATTTCGCCTGGACAGCACGGCACAACTTTTGGCGGAGGTCCGCTTGCCTGCCGCGTAGGCCTCGAATATCTGGCAATTGTCGAAGAAGAGCATTTGCTAGAAAATGTTGTCAAGGTTGGCGGATATCTGCGTCAGCAATTGCAGGAATTAGTCGATAAGTATGCCGCGACGAAAGAAGTCCGTGGCCGAGGATTCATTCAAGGTCTCGTGCTCGACATTCCCGCGCGGCCACTAGTGGAGCAAGGACTGACCGAGGGCGTGCTCTTCAATGTGACGCAGGACACAGTCCTGCGCTTCCTGCCTCCGTTCTTACTGGAAGAAAAGCATGTAGACAGAGGCATAAGAGTCTTGAAGAAGCTGTTAGGTAAGAAGCGAAAAAAGGCGCAGAGCCAGGTTCCAGCCGCTAGCAACACAGCAAATCTAGGGTAGAGACGGGGCTTGCCCCGTCTCCGGCGGTCGGGGTGCCACCAAAAAAGAAGGGGAGCCAGATGTCAGCTCCCCCAAAGCATTAGAGGCGATATCAATCAGTAAGAACCTCTCAGCGAGAATTTCGTTGCCCGCCAGAACGCCACCACCGAAAAAAGTTTTCGTCGCCCATGACGAGCCTCACACCGGCGCGGGAACGGCGTCAATTGGAGTCTCATCAGATCAGCAAGATCAGATTCGTCCTCAGGTTGAGGAGCGCTGGCTCGACCTCCCCGACGGCCGCATGCACTATCTAAAAGCCGGATCCGGACCACCGATAATCCTGCTTCACGGCTTGCTCGGCTATTCCTTTTCCTGGAGATTCGCCATCCCGGCACTGGCCCCACATGCGACCGTGTATGCCGTCGACAATCTGGGTGCAGGATTTTCGACGGCAAATGAAGGCATGGCCTGCACCCTGCGCGCAACCGCCGAGCGCATCCTGCAGTTTACGGATGAGTTAGGCATTCAAGACTTCGACCTGCTGGGTACCTCTCACGGCGGCGGCGTGGCCATTATGGTGGCAGCGGTTTGCGAGGAACGAAATGATCCACGCCTGCGGCGTCTGGTTCTGGTGGCACCCATCAACCCCTGGTCGGCGCATGGCAAGCGACTTGCGCCATTTCTCGGGAGCGCCTTCGGTTCCATGCTCTTCCGCAACACGATCGAGCGCTGGCGCTCGCTCGACTACCTGTGGCTGAGCCGCATGTTCGGAGACGCATCAAAAATTCCGCCAGATTCTCTTGAAGGCTATCGGATGCCAGTGGTCAAGAATCACGCAATGCGTCACGGAGCGCGCATAGTAAAGAATTGGACGGCTGACCTCGCGGAACTGGAAACGGCGCTCCCGAAGATTCGCAATTATCCAACTCTGCTCATGTGGGGGACGAAGGACGGCGCGGTTCATTTTCAATCCGCCGAGCCGCTGCGCCGCAATTTTCGGGATGCGCGCTTGGTCGCGTTCGACGGTGTCGGCCACCTGCCTTATGAAGAGGCGCCCGAGGATTTCAACCGTGCGCTCCTCGACTTCCTCACCGTACTTCGATAACGAAACAGGACTGACGCTAGTCGCATAATCAGTCACTTAGTGGAGCGACGGGCGTCCTCGCCCGTCCAGGAGGTGGCCGCCAGCGAGGTGCCCGAAGCTCCACCAACCACAGACTTGCGAATCTGCGATACTTGTCTTCTTTCAATTCATGCATCCCACGATTTTTCACTCGTTACGCACCTTCGTCGTGGACTACGGTTACTGGGCCGTGGCTCTGGCTTTACTCTGCGAGAATGCCGGCATCCCTGTCCCCGGTGAGAGCACGCTCTTGCTGGCAAGTTTTCTCGCCTACTCCGAACATCAACTTCATCTCGGATGGATCATCGTGGTCGCCACCTGTGCCGCCACGCTCGGCGACAACGTAGGCTATGCCCTCGGCCACTTCGGAGGCCGTCCGCTGCTCGATCGTTATCTGAACGCATTTAGAATTTCACCGGCGAAATTGCAAAAAGGTGAAGATCTGTTTGCCCGCTATGGCGCAGCCGCCGTCTTCTTCGCCCGCTTCGTCGTCGGTCTCCGAGTTTTTGCTGGACCGCTGGCCGGCGTGCTCCGTATGCACTGGCGGAAATTTGCATTTTTCAATTTCATGGGCGCGGCTCTGTGGGTTACCGCCGTCGCCAGCGCAGGATATTTCTTCGGTCAACATTCGCACGGTCTATTTAAGACCATGCGGCGCTTCAATATTGCGTTCCTGATTGTCGCGGTGGTGGTGATTCTGGTTTTGTGGTGGAGACATCGAAGACGCCTTCAACTGCAAAACGGTTGACACCCGGTCCCCTGTGCTGGAGTTGTGGGTGAAATGGCGATATTTCGCCAATCAACGAATCGGCCCCCAAGGCTCATATTCCTTATAGTTGCTCATCGCAAAGGCGAATCCGGCAGTTGAAGAGTCGATTACTTTAGCAACCAAACCCTGCGAGGTAACCAACAGCATTTGTTGTTGGTGTGGTCCCCCTCCGTATTTCTTTACCACCTGGGTTTCGCCCATTACCTGCACTGTCTCCTCGCCGATAAAGACGATTTTCATGGGGGTGTCGGAGTTCAGGCCGATGTCAGCGGCTTTGGCCCCGTTGGTCATCGCATAGACATTTACGACGCCTGCTCTGGCACCGTTGCGCGAAGCTAGGCGGAGGACACCTGTCATGAACCATGCGAAATCTAGGTCGTAGAACTCGCCGATGAAGACGTAAGGAGGCTTGGCCGCAATCGCCGCGGCAGATTTATGGCCCTCGGATGATTCTGCAGCGCAGTTTAGTTGGCTGCTCCCGTACTGACAGGAAACCGTCTGACCGGAAATCGTCGGCAAGTTCGGAACTTGCGGCATCGAAATCGGCCCGAATTTCTTGGTGTATCCGATCGGCAAGAACTGACGATCGAAGCGAAATATCTGAACGGATGATGCATTCTTAATACTCGTGTCCACGACCTCATAGTCGCCATTGCTTAGGCGCCAAAGCTGCCAGTGCGACAGGGGCTTGTCGCCAGTCTTTGTCTGCGCAACATAGTCGCCTTCGGCAGCCAATGTGCGATCCGTCGCAAGTAGAGTTTGGCTGGAGGCCAATGCGAACGATAGGAGAAGAGATACGATCCGGATCATGGCGCAACTGTGCCCGAGCGCGAGCGTCAAGTCAACTGTTGAAAACAGGCGATTTCCCCAATTAATGAACCGACCTAGTTTCGCTTCGCCAGCTCTGCCTCTCCGGCCAAGGTTTCTTCGGTCACTTCCACTCGACGCCCCGTCGTCATATGCTGGCAGAGGCATCCCACGGCACCGGAGAGCAGCCTGATCAACAACGTAATTTCCGAACGCACACAAACCAGCCCACCCTCGGCTGTGTCCCGCCTTCCGCTGGGACTTTCGCAGGTCTGGGTGCGATTCCTGCTGGCCATCTTCGGATTAGGGCTGGCTTTCGGCGCAGCGCTCTTCTCCACCATATTGGGCGAGTCCGGCAACCTCTGGGGAACCATCATTCTGGCGTCCACGGCGCTATTGCTGGCCGCCTTCGTCGGATTGACCACAGTGCCTTACCTGGCGCGGCGAGTGGTCGCCAGCCGGGTTCGCGAAGCGATGGACTACGACGTTACCCGCGCCGGCTTGATCTACATCCTCATCAGTGTCGTGATCGGAATCGCCGCTATTAACACCGGAAACAATCTGCTGTACGTTGTGGTCGCCGCGTTGTTGTCGGCCATTCTAGTGTCAGGCGTCGCCTCAGCATTCGTCCTTCGTAGTCTCGAACTTGATGTCCACTTGCCTGAACACGTTTTTGCCGCGCGGCCTATGCTGGCGCGCTTGCTCTTGCGCAACAGCAGTTCGTGGCTGCCCTCATTTTCCGTGCGCGTGGTTCCCGCTAAGCGCAAAGTTAGGATTAAAGACCGTTGGCAGTGGGAGCCCTACACGCTCGGCTTGCCGCGCAATCGTGCGCCCCAGAACCAATGGCTCCGCCTGCCCGATCGCCGCCTGCGTCGTGTGCGCGAGGAGGCAGAAAAACCCATCCTGCAAGAATCCGTTTATTTTCCTTTCCTCGCTCCCGGACAAGAACTCCGCGCCGATCTAGAGATAAAATTCCCCGCCCGCGGTCGTTACTGCGAAAAAAACTTTGGCCTGGCCACACGCTTTCCTTTTTCCTTCCTGATGAAGACGCGACGTATCAACCTGGCTCGCGAAGTTATCGTATTCCCCATCGTCGATTCGGCCGACCAGTTCCTCGAAGTCCTTCCCATGGTCACCGGCGAATTCGAGGCCTTTGTAAGCGGCCGAGGCAATGACCTTTACCTAATCCGCGATTGCATGCCCGATGACTCCGCTCGTCATGTGGACTGGAAAGCCACGGCCCGCACCGGTGCGCTGAAAGTGCGTGAGTTCAGCCGCGAGGATGAACGCAAGCTTCGCATCGTCTTTGACAACCCCCCACCAGGAGTCCTGGCCCCCGAGGTTTATGAACGAGGAATACGTCTCGCGGCCTCACTGGGATGGCATTTTCATCACGAAGATGTTGAAGTCTCTTTCGTTGCGCCGGGATTGGAGCCAACCGAAGACGTATTTACTTTTCTGCGTTACCTGGCGTTGGTCGATCCGCAAGAGGCGACCCCTGTGTTCAGTCGACTGCGTGCCAGCGACGATTACAATCTCATTGTTACTGCCCGCGCCAAGTCTGAAATGCCCACTGCTCTAGCCGCCAGATCTTACGTCATTTCTTTGGGCGAAACTCGAAGCGGCTAATTTCATTTTGGGAAAATACGGGTCCTCAACTGCTTCAGCTCAACGCTTTCCCTGATTTTTTTCTTCCCGCTGCATGGTTTTCGGCATATACTCCGCCCCGGGTCCAGATAGAAAACGGTTCTGCTTCCTTCGTCTACGCATTCGTCTATGCATTGAGGACGATTTTGACACTGTTCGCCGGCCGAGTCGTCCGGCGCAGTCCATAGGAGGTGCAAATGTTGATCTGTGATCTGCTCAGAAACCAAGTCACCATATTCGCCGACGCACAACAGACCGTGCTCGAAGTCTCCAGAATGATGGTGGAACACAACATCGGTGCCGTGCCGGTTTTGGAAGACGGCAAGCTCGCCGGTATTTTCTCCGAGCGCGATTTGATGAACCGTGTGGTAGTCGGAGGCAAAGACCCATCCCGTACCCTGGTCAGCCAGGTTATGACCGAAGATCCACTAACCGTTGCGCCGTCCGAGCGCGTGGAAACCTGCCTGACTCTGATGAAGCGCCATGGTTTCAGACATTTGCCAGTCTGCGCCGGACGCGAACTGAAGGGCGTCGTTTCTTTGCGTGATTTGCTGCTGCACGATCTCGATGAAAAAGACGACGAAATGCGTATGATGCGTGCCTATTTGCACTCCTCACCCGATGCCGGTTAGACCCTGCCCCTCTGTGCTTGTGTTCAGGCTGAAGCTGGCCGGCCGGAGGGTAATGGTTACTAAGGTTACCTAAGTAGGTTGACCCGATAGGGCAATCTGCCTGAGGATGTGGGGTGAGGGTTGAAGCGCGTTCGGGTGGTGCTTCGCCTCCTTCTCCATGACTTGGCACAGCCATATCGGCGTTCTTCTTTTATGGTGCGCACAACCGATCCTGCAATCGGTGCTCGCCGTGGTCTTATGGCGTCGCAAGTTGCACAAGCAGTTCCCGGTCTTTTTTGTGTTCCTCCTGGTGCAGGTTGCGAACTTTGCCGTTATCTTTCCGCTTTATAGCACCGGCAACTACAACCTATATTTCACGCCTTTTTGGCTGGGAGAAGCAGTCAACGCGGTTCTCGGTTTCAAAGTGATTCACGAGATTTTTCTTGACGTGTTTCGCCCCTATCACACGCTAAAAGATTTGGGCACACTGCTCTTCAAATGGGCAGGAGTGGTGATGCTCCTGGTTTCGGTGGTGGTTGCTTTCTCGAATTCTTACGACCAGAGTCCGCTGGTGCACGCCGTTACTACTCTGCAGCGGTCCGTACGCATCGTGCAGGTTGGCCTTATTCTCTTCTTGCTGCTCTTCTCGCGTTTTCTGGGAGCATCGTGGAAGCAGGTCAGCTTCGGGATCTCTCTCGGCTTCGGACTTTTCGCCAGTGTGGAATTGCTCCTGTTTGCGTTGAATTCGGGAGGTTTTGTCAAACAGCATATCCTCAACGCGATCAACATGGTGACATACGTACTGGCCATTTTTATTTGGTTCGGTTATTCGCTCTCGCGCAAAGCGGTGCGCGAACCAGCCGTCAATCACTTGCAGACCCAGCGTTGGGAGCAGGGATTGGCCGATCTTCAACATCCGCTGCCTTCCGATTCACTGATTCCCATGTTCGAAGGGATGGTAGAGCGCGCCTTCTCGCGAAGCTCCAATCTGGAAGCTGCGGAGGGTCGTCTCCCGCTCAATCGTCCACCTGATCTACCCCGAGCCAGTTCCGCAGCAGCTGGCTTTAAGACGCGCTCATAGCTCTCGCTGCCCCAAAAAACAGCACGGTACAAAAACCTTGTCAAGAGTATATTTTGTCACGCCGCAACCCCTCCTGTAGAGCCCCAATCCGAAGCGATTCGATTCAAACCAATACTTTAAGAAACCAGCGTAAACACAGTTTATTTGCCTGCCGGACGGCCCCACGAATTTTCGGCACACTGCCTAAGTGGTCCTACCAGTCTGAGCGCCGTAGTAACCTCTCTTTAATCACAATGTTGGAAGGGTGTGTATAATCCACCACGCTGTAGGTCGGCAGTTAGGTGCCAGCCTCCGGCAGACCCTAAGGAGAAAGTAAAACCATGAAACGTTCGCTCAGGGCGTTACTGCTGTTGGTAGGTCTGGTAGGTACATTTGCGTATGCTTCGGTTCCGAAAGCTCCAGCTCCATCGGGACCGATACCGCTATGTCCTCCCAGTCGTCCGATGTGCGATGCGTAATCGCACGAGTTGTAAAAAACTAAATTGCAAAACATTAAGTAAGATGACGTAAGTCTTTGCACGACGAAGGCAATTTTCCGGGCTGGCCTCAGTGGCCAGCCTCTTTTTTTTACTTCACGTCTTTTTCCCCTGCACTCTCGGGTTTCGCCGTCGCACCCGCCGCTGACGGTTTCCCTTCGACCGATTCTCTCGTATCTTCAGCAGCAGATCCCGCTCCATCCGCATTATTGTTGAGGTACTGCACAATAATCGATATGCGTCGATTCGATGGGTCGAACGGATCCTTTGCATTGCGCAGGCGTTGGTCCGCAAAGCCCCTTACTTGCGAGACCTGATCGGTGCGAAATCCCGCCTGCTGCATCAATCGTCGCGCCGCATTTGCCCGATCGGAAGACAGTTCCCAATTGCTGTAGATATTCTTTCCAGAGAATGGTGTGGCATCGGTGTGTCCCTCTACTGAAATATGGTTCGGGACTTTGCCTAATTCCGCCGCTAGCAGTGCGACGATCTCTTGCCCACTCTTGTTAAGTGTGGCACTCCCGCTCTCAAAGAACGTTCCTTTCGCCGATTCCAGTAACTCAATGCGCAGGCCTTCGGAGGTTATGGTGATCTCGATATTCTTATTGAGCTTATCCAGGTCGTTCATCTTCTGGATACTTTGTTCTAACTGGGCCTTGAGCTTCGCCATATCCTCCTTTTTTGTCAGCGGAAGATTTTGGCCGGTTCCGGTCATCGTGCTCCCGACCTCCTTCGCTTTTCCGCTCGGATCTTTGAAGTAACCGCTGATCGCCACCTGCGTCTGCTTACTGCTGCTGCTCATCAACCACAGGACGATGAACAGGGCCATCATGGCCGTGACGAAGTCCGCATAGGCGACCTTCCATGCGCCGCCGTGATGCCCGCCATGTGCGCCTTTTTTCTTGATGATGATAATGGGAGGAGTCGGCATGAGCCTCTTATCCCGCCGTCGCCGCTGCTGCTGCCGGTGTTTCCTTCGCGCCTCGGCAAGCCTCTTCGACCGCTTTGAACGAAGGTCGCACATACCCCGGCACCGTGCGACGCCCAATCTCAACCGACATGATGGGAGCAACACCTTTCAGAAAAGCAATCATGGTCACTCGTAACACCATCATGAATGCGTGTTGCTCTTCCGCGATCTTGCCCATGCGTGCAGCCAATGGCCCCACCAGTCCGTAGCACAGCAGAATTCCTAGAAAAGTTCCTACCAAAGCCGCCGCTACTTTCTTGCCAATTTCTTCAGGAGGTCCGCCGAGCGCACCCATCGTGATTACCACTCCCAAAACGGCTGCCACAATGCCCAGTCCTGGCAGAGAGTCCGCCATCGTGCTCAAGGCTGCCACCGGCTCTCCAGCTTCATGGTGATGCACTTCCATGTCCGCTTCCAGCATCTGATCCAGATCGAATACTTCCACTCCCCCACTCACCGCCATACGCATCGTGTCGCAGACGAAAGCCACGGCATGGTGATCCTTCACAAAATCTGCATATTTCGAAAACAGCGGACTCTTCTCTGGATCTTCAATGTCGGTCTCTAGCGCCACTAGACCTTCTTTGCGTGCCTTTTGCAACAGTTCGTACATCATTTTCAGGCAATCGATGTAGCGCTGTGTGCCGTACTTCGATGATCCAAACGCACCAATGAGCCCGCTGATCATCTGCCTCAGCGTGTGGACCGGATTCGAGATCAGCACCGTACCCAGCGCCGCGCCGGCGATGATGATCAGCTCCGCTGGCTGCATCAGCACCTTGATGTTTCCATGCTCCATCAAGTAGGCCGCCGCGATGCAGCCGAAAACAACCACGATCCCAATGATCGAAAACATGGAGCATCATCCTCGCTTGAGTCCAGAATTGTTGGCAATGCCAGCGGCTACTGCGTTCGCCATTCCCTTCGAGTGCGAAACCTTCATCTCCCGCAGTAGCGTTTCCAGATTGTTGCCCGGGGTGGCCACCGAGTAAGCCACCTCTGCATCAATTAGAAAACGGTCCCCCCACCACAACACCTCCGAATGTCGCAGCAGATTCCACAAGATTTCAGCCTTCATTGCCACTAACATCGGGCTCTCCGAGGGCAGTACGACCAGGAATTCGTTTTTTTCCCAGCATCCAAGAAAATTTTCCGCGTCCAGAGTGTGTCGCAACGTGTGCGCTGCAGTACGCATAAACGGTGTCACCGACTGCGGACCGTGTTTGGAGCGAAATTCCTCCAGCCCCAGCACCCGTATGCGCAGTAGCCCAAAGCCGGTATGAGATTCCTCCAAGCCGGCCATGCACTCATTGAGCACGGCTCGCGTCAGACGAGGAGAAGGAATTCCTGTCATCGCGTCCAAGCATCCATACCTGGCTGGGCCGCCCGATTCTTCGCAGTAAGCAAACGCCTCTTCAAACAGAACTGTCGCACCCCCAATTGCGTCGCCGTATTCCAATACCGGATGGGTGCGGATTCGAACCGCCGTCCTGTGTCCATTTTTGTGCAGGTAGAAAGCGGTGCATTGCTGCACTTGCCGATGGCTGAGAGTCATCGTCACCGGACAGTGCTCGACGCTCAAACTGTTGCCCAGGCGGTCGCAGGCCCGCACAACCTCTTCGAAGACATGCCCCACGACTTCATGTGAAAGATGTCCTGTAAGGTGTTCAGCGCCATGGTTCCAAAAGCGGATCAGCCCATCCTGGTCAACGATGTAAATACCTACCGGCAAGTCTTCCACGACATGCCGGAACAGCTTCGGGTTATCAAGAAGATTGGAAAGCATGGCCAGACACGCCGCCTTCCAGTTTCATCGGCAATCAGGGCAGGGAACTTCAGAGGCCAGAAACTTGTGCCGCACAATCTTGCCACGTACACACCAAGCACTACCCCTTACTACCACGAACGGGGGTCCTCAGGATCCACAAAGTGAGGTGTAAACAACAAGATGAGGTCTAAAACAAGGTGATGGAGTACCATGCCTTTCAGGATTTTTTCATCACTGGGAAGGTGCGTGCGCAACACGGCGATAACAGCAGCTTTCAAGCCGCCGGACGAACCCGCGACACCATCGCGCGCGTCAGTTCCACAGCATCGAAAATCGGCGGCTGGCAAGTGAACCCCGAGCACACCACGGCAAACGATCGTCCCCCATGCAGCGCCGGAAGATTCGGAATCGTTTCTGCCAAAGCCGGAGGCAGATTCTGTGCGACAGCCTTATCGGCATCCAATCGAAGAACTGCTGTACCCAAGCCCAGCGGACGCACCGCCGCCCAGTACAACTCAGCAGCCACATCATCTTTCCCGACAATCGCCACCAGAGTATGCGGTTGGATGTAACGCGCCACCGCCAGTCCGTAAGTCGCGGCAAAAATCCCGTGCTGCCCCGCCACTCCGGCGTACAGTTCAAGCGTCTGCTCAGCATGGTCGCGATAGGACACATTTTTGTCCGCTCCTTGGTTGTCCACTCCGGCGTTGGCGTAATCATGCAGACGGAGCAGAGCAATCGCCGCCGCCGAATTTCCCGCCGGGGTAGGCGAGTCTTGAAACGGCTTGCGCCGTGTCCCCAGAATGCCAAGTGTGTTGTTCTCGTTCGAAGTACCGTGTGTCGCCACGCGAGTATCAAAAAATCCGCCAGCTGCTGCATCGAAAAACTCCGCTACCATCGCGTCCCCGATCGACCGCGCAAAGCGAAAGTAGCTCAAATCGGCCGTAGCTTCGTAAGCGTCAAGGCAAGCAATCGCCGCAAAAGCATAGTCATCCAGCACACCGGCAATGTCGCGCCGCTCCGAATTAGGATCAGAGTAAGCAATCACATGTCGAAGTGTGGAGCGGGCGCCCTCGCCCGCTGTTGTTGCTGTTGGCTTTGATGTTGAAGTTGACTGGGCATTCCATCCTTCCGCCAGCAGTCGGTCGAGCGACCGCAAAGCAAACTGGCGAGCCTGCGCTAGATCGAGCACCTTGGCCGCTTCCAGATAAGCCGAAACGCACATAGCATTCCAGCCCACATAAATCGTCTTATCCACATAAGGCGTAGGACGCAGCAACCGGGCCGTGTACATTTTCTTCTGAGCCGACGCCAAAAACGCCCTTGCCCGTTCCTCCGAAACATTCAGCCGCCGCGCAATTTCTTCCACCGAAGAAGAAACGTGGAGCACATTCTTCGCCGGATTATGATGCATGTCCCCGACTTCCTGAATGTCGTAGTAAAGTGTCGCCACCGCCAACTCATCCGAGGTCAGCACAGCCTTGGTCTCTTCCAAAGTCCAGGTGAAATAATCGCCATCGTCATCCATCGAATAGTCGGCATCCTGCGAAGCATAAAAACCGCCATGGGCGCGGTCGCTAAGCCATTCATCCATCCAGCGGATAATGTCCCGCGCTACGCCGGCAAAGAATTCATCTCCCGTCGCCTGATAAGCGTGTACATAATTCTTCAGCAACTCCGAGTTGTCGTAACACATCTTCTCGAAGTGCGGCACGATCCAACGCTCGTCCACCGAATAACGATGGAACCCGCCCGCGAGCTGGTCATACACGCCGCCCCTCGCCATCTTTGCCAGCGTGTGGACAAAAATAGTTCCCAGCTCCTCGTCCGGACTGCCCGCTTGAGTCGTCCGCGAATACTGATCCATCACCAGATCCAGCGCCGCCGGATGCGGAAATTTCGGTGCACCTCCAAATCCGCCGTTAACCTCGTCAAACATCTTTCGCGCCGATTCCAAAATTGCGTCAATCACACTGGGCGACACCTTGCTGCTACCTGAAAAAGACTCCGCCCGCGCAATCGCACTCTCAACCATCTGCGCCTGCTCCATCACATCGGCATTCTTGTCGCGAAAAGCCGCGGCAATCGAAAGCAGCACGCGCTTAAAACTAGGCCGCCCATAGCCATCCGTCGGAGGAAAGTAAGTCCCTCCATAAAACGGTTTGCCATCCGGAGTAAGAAACGCGGTAAGCGGCCATCCACCCTGCCCCGTGAGCGAACTCACCGCCAACTGATATCGGCTGTCAATATCGGGACGCTCATCACGATCCACCTTCACCGCGATGTAATGCTCATTAACGATCGCCGCCACCTCGGCATCGTCATAAGACTCGCGATCCATCACATGACACCAGTGGCACCAGACCGCCCCTATGTCCAAGAGCATCGGCTTGTTCGCCGCACGAGCCGCAGCAAAAGCCTCCTCCCCAAATTCATGCCACTGAATTGGCTGATGCATCGCCGATCGCAGGTAGGAGGAAGAAGCGCGTGCCAGGGCGTTGTGGGAAGAGTCTGTCATCCGCCTAGTTTAGCGTGGCCGCGAAGAGAGTGCGGGGCGAGCATGAATTTCGCGAAGCGAATTCAATCGGAGCCGTCCCCAGCACAAAGAGCTTTGACTAGGGACGCGGAGTCAAAGTAGGCGGGGGGGCCAGTTGGGGTGCTGATTCGTCGTGAATCGGTCTGGTGTAGTCCTCGGTATTCGTTACGTAGCAGGGCAGGGGAGTTCTGTGCCGAGACATATCCAGCGGAGGCGCGCCGGTCGAGTATTTGATCTGCGACTGCATCTGTCGCCAGTCTCCCATCTGCCCCGTTGTGATTTGAGCCAGCGTCTCGTCACACTGCGGATCTCTCACTGCCCGCAATTCGTGCAAAGTGGAATAGTCGAGACCTTCATCAGACAGCCGCGGTTGGTAGGGGAGAAACGTATACACAAGTTTTACTAAGCGCGTTTCGTCCTTGGTTAATGCTTTTTCCGCAATAAAAATTTCTTCGCCCCCAAAAAAAGACGAACGAGGATGATTCCAAGCCAGAGCCACCAGGCGCAGATGCATCGATTCTTTCTTCACAGCTGGCCATGGCAGATTTCCGCGAGCGGTCTCCGATCTCCACATAACACAGATCGCCATCATCAAAATAAAGCTCGGAAACCCGATTCTAGCCATCTCGGGGGATCCTTGGTCCCATTATGCGTTCTTTAATTAATTCTAGTCGCTATGGGATGAGAATAAGCACCGTACGGGTTGCGGAAAAAAATCGGTAGGGCATCTCATTTCCACCGGCCCGTAGCCTAAATCGGGCAGACAAATCGTGAACGGCTATGCTGACCGCTGCGCGCCCAGCTTTTTCACCATAGAACAATAAATCTCCACCGCCTCCACCAGTTGCGCCTTCTCCACAAACTCGCCCGTTGTATGTGCCACGTGAATCGAGCCCGGCCCCAGCAGCAGCGGTTCGCCCCAATTGGGCAGCGAAGGAATATCCGTAGTGAAGGCCGCGACCATCGTCGGCAACCCGTCCAGCGTCCGAAGCCGCAGAAACGGAGTCTCACGAGTGAAGTGAACTTCCGCCAATTCGCCCACAGCCTCCGTAATCTCACGTCGCAGCGCGTCCGTCGGACCCACCAGACGATAGAAAAGATCAGCCTTGGCAAAATCAGGAATCACATTCGGCGCGCGTCCGCCTTGAATTGATCCAACGTTTTTTGTGCACGCGCCAACCTCGGCATCCTCGGGAAGCTTCATCACATGCAGCCGGTGCAGCGCTTCCACCAGCTTGTCGATCGCCGACTCGCCCAGCTCTGGATACGCCGAGTGTGCCATCTTCCCGCGTGCCACCACCTCTACATGCAATGCGCCCTTACTTGCTAGAGCCAGTTTATTTTCTGTCGGCTCGCCGTTAATCATGAAGCGCGCGCCGATCGGATGCTCGTTAGCCAACTTCGCGCCAATCGAGTCTCGCTCTTCGCCGACTAGAAATAGCAATCCGACGAAAACGTCCATCCCGCGTAACTTCTCCGCAGCCACAATCTGTGCCGCGATAATCCCTTTGGCGTCGCAGGCCCCGCGCCCATAAATGCGCTCGCCATCTTCGGACGATGCAATGAACGGGGGCACGGTATCCATATGGGTGGAGAAAACGATCTCCGCACGATCATGCCCCGGCCAGGTAGCCAGTACGTTTGCCCGCACGCCCTCAACCGACATTTTCCGAGCGTCGAATCCGCGCCGCTTCAGTTCGGAGCAAAGAAAATCTCCCACCGCACTCTCATTCGGAGTTATGGATTCGATATCGATCAGCCGCCGGGTAAGCGCAAATAATTCCATGCAGGAAAAGCGTAACAGATTCTCGGTGGAGCGCCGGACGTCCCCGCCCGGCTACTGTCATAACCGGACGCGCAGGGAACCGCGCGGTACAAGGGCCGGCGAGACGCCATCGCTCCTTCGCAATTGTTGTACCCTAATTTCGTGCCGACTGAATCCCTCAGCATCCGCTCGCTATTCCTCGCCGGTCCCGCCGGACGCCTGGAAGCTCTCCTCAATGCCGGATCGCCCAACGCAACCCACGCCGCCATCGTCTGCCATCCCCATCCCCTCTTTGGTGGAACGCTGCACAACAAAGTCGTCTTCCACGCCATGAAAGCGCTCAATAGCTTCGGATTCCCCGTGCTCCGCTTCAACTTCCGCGGCACCGGCCTGAGCGAAGGCGAACACGCCAGCGGAGTCGGAGAAGTAGAAGATGTACGCAAAGCCCTAGACTGGCTCGAAACGGAATTCAATCTTCCCATCATCTTTGCAGGGTTTTCATTCGGAGCTGCAGTGGGACTGCGCGCCGCCTATGACGACCCACGCGTGCCAGCTCTCATCGCTTTAGGCTTGCCCGCTGTCCCCATCGAAGGCCGGATCTACGAATTCGAATTTCTGCGAGCCTGCACCAAGCCCAAACTCTTCGTCAGCGGATCGCGCGATCAGTTTGGTCCAATAGGCAAACTCGAAGCGCTAGTCAACACTTTTGCCGATCCGAAAAAGCTAGTGCGCATCGAAGCTGGAGATCATTTCTTTGAAGGAAGACTAAAAGAGATGCGCATAGCCATAGAAGAGTGGACCCGCGAGACATTGGCCGTCTGATAACGAATGACGACCAATCCACATCCAAACCCAGCTACCCGGGAACGGTCTGCAGGGTGCGCCTAAATGGTTAGTGAAATCTTCCCTGCGCATCACTATGAATGCCGTAGCACAAAAGTGACCCGCCCGGTACTCGAAACAAAATTGTTCCGCTCGCATCCACCATCGTGAAATCGTGGGGTCGAAATTCCGGGGGAGTAGCAATCCGTGTCAGTGTACTTTCGTCTTGGGGAAAGGCAGTTGTTGGTGATTGTTGGAAAACGACAGGACGAGGAAAAAGATTCTTCATCCACGGGGGGACTGCGACCGGCCAAGTCTCACTACATATGTAGCTGTGTCTCTGGAGCAGTCGTGCATTACCAGGCAACGGCTGCGCGACGTATACCGAAACCAGCAACGGGAGAATCAGAAGGCGCGGGATGTGCATCGAAAGAAACTTCCGAATCCGACAGATTATAGCTCTGATGTCACATGCCGAAATGCCTTTGCGTATTTCTGCGATGACTTTTGGCAACCAGCAACTGTCTCTATAATCCCGTCCATGTTAGATCTGACTCCCGCCCGCGAGCTCCAATTCGCGCGCATGCGCGAAGTCGCCCGCGAAATTTTCACCACCGCGCTGAAGAATGCTTCCATAGAAAACGCCTTCGCGCGCGACATACATTGCGAGCGCCGTGTCCTCCGCATCGGAGACGACCTGCACGATCTCGATTCCTACAATCGCGTATTCGTAGTCTCCATCGGAAAGGCCGCGCATACCATGGCCGCCGCTCTCGAAGTCCAAGTGGGAAGCAGTCTGGAAGGTATAGTCGCGTCGCCGGTCGAGCCCACCAATCAAGTCCGCGGTTTCCGCTATTTTCGCGGCGGACATCCCACACCCACTGCCGAATCCATCCAAGCCGCCAGCGCTATTCTTAACTCGCTGAGGTCTCTCAACTCCGCTTCGCTAGTCATCTTCATGATCTCCGGTGGAGGCTCCTCCATCGTGGAAAAACCAGTCGTGAGTTTGAAAGACGACGAAATCTCACTCCCCCATCTAGCCGCTACCTATCGCGCGCTCGTCCATTCCGGCGCGCCCATTGCCGACATCAACGCTATCCGCAAGCATCTCTCCGCCGTCAAAGGTGGACGCCTTGCCCAAGCTGCCTATCCCGCCCAGCAGGTGTCGATTTTGGTTTCGGATGTGCCCGACGATACACCTGACGCGCTCGCCTCCGGTCCCACTATGCCGGATCGCACTTCCGTTCACGACTGCGAACGCATAGCCGCCAAATACAATCTCGTCGAGCAATTTCCCGATTCCGTCGCCGATCTTTTCCGCCAGCATGCCCTTGACGAGACGCCAAAATCCGATGATCCCGCCTTCGTCCGTGCGCGCTGGTGGACCGTGCTCTCCAATAAGGTAGCCATCGATGAAGCCGTCGCGGCTGCTACTCGCGCCGGTTTCGCCGTAGAAGTCGATAACTCCTGCGACGATCAGCCCTATGACCAAGCCGCCGCCTACTTGCTCAATCGCCTGTGCGAATTGCGAAATAAAGTCTCCCGCGTCTGCCTGATCTCCGGCGGAGAAGTGACTGTAACCGTCCGCAACGGAGGTATCGGCGGACGCAATCAGCAGTTCGCCCTAGCCTGCGCCGAAGCAATTGCGGGAGAAAACATCACCGTGTTGAGCGCCGGTACCGATGGAATTGACGGCAATAGTCTTGCAGCTGGCGCCGTCGTCGATGGCAGTACGCTCAATCGTGCCGAAGGCGCCCAACCGGTGCGCCACGCTCTTTCCACCTTCAATGCTTATCCTTTTTTTGACGGATTAGGCGACGCTCTCATCACAGGACCCACTGGAAATAATCTGCGCGACTTGCGTATTCTGTTGGCGTATTAATACGCTTGGACTTCAAGATAAACAAAGGGAATAATTAGAGAAAAAGAAGAAACTAGTGATGTTCGCTAAATATTCGCCCCACAGTCTGGCCCTGCTGTATCTCGCTGCCAGGTATGTACTTCCGCGGTTCCCCTTTCGGTGTTTCGGTAACACCCAACGGTTCATGGTCTTCCAGGCGTCGTAAATTCGTGTAAATCTCTCTCGTCGCGGCAGCGCCATGCGCTCAACCTGCATCCAAACTCGTTAAACCATTTTGTTAAACAAAACATTGCACCGGAGGTTCGATTGAAACAGACACGTATTGCCATCCTCTTGACGTTTGTGTGCGCTACCGTGGTGGCGTTCTCAAGTTTTGCGCAAGCCCAGAAAGTTGACGTGGCTTTCGGAGTTAGCACAGTGTTAGCACCCGAGGCCAATTCGAATGGCCCTTCGCTCACCGGCGGCGCCTATACCGGCTTTAGCGGCGATGTACTTCTCTGGCACAATTTCGGCCTCGGCGGCGAAATCTTCTGGAAAGCAAGCCAGAGTGTCTACAACAGCGGGTTTTACGGCCCCATCCCCTATCGACCGCTCTTTTTGGACTTCAACGGGATTTACGCGCCAAAACTAGCCAGCCATACTTATCTCGAGCTTTCGGCGGGCATTGGCGCAATGGACACCCGTCAATACTGTAACGGCTGCGGTAACGGCTACAACACCAATTATTCGAGCGACAAACACTTCATGGGAGACTTCGGCGCCGGCGTCAAGTTCTATCCCTACGGCGGTTTCTTCATCCGTCCGGAGGCCAAAGTCTATCTTGTTGCCAACAACCAACTGTTCAGCTCTTCGTACTCCACTCGCGTGGGCGCGTCGATCGGCTACACCTTCGGAAGACACTAGCCACTCCCTTAAGCTTGTCATCCTGAGCGCAGCGAAGGACCTCATGTTCACCAGCCCTTACACGGCAAGGTCCTTCGCCATCGCGCATCCTCGCTGCCTGCCAAGTTATTTATTGTCTGCTTCCATTCCTCGGCGGCCCGCTTCGCTCGTATTATGATGGAGCTAGAGCATCTGCGTTTAAACTTGCATCTAAAGTGCTGAATCCCCTATTCATCGGAGAGGTTTGATTGAAACAGATCGCACGTGTTGTCATACTCTTGACTTTTGTCGGCGTCGCCTTGTCGGTTTTCTCGAATTTCGCCCAGGCGCAGAAGGCCGATCTTGCTATCGGCCTCAGTACGTTGGAGTCTCCCGGTCCCACCCAGGGCGGCAGCAACCAGCTGCCATCACTCAATGGAGGCGCTTATCCCGGCGTCAGTGGTGACGTGCAAGTCTTCCATCACATCGCCATCGGAGGCGAAGTCTACTGGAAAGCCTCCCAAGGCGAATGGGGAGGTTATCAGCCTTATCGTCCGATCTTTTTTGACGTGAATGCCGTTTACGCACCCAAGATAGCCAACCATACCTACCTCGAACTCCAGGGAGGTTTTGGCGCTCTCAGCACTCGCTTCTACAGTCAGAACTTGAACTGCGACTTCTATATCTGCACCGACCACTCCTCCGTCAATCACCTTGCCGGGCATATCGGAGGCGGCGTTAAGTTCTATCCCAGAGGCAATTTCTTTATCCGCCCCGAAGGGCATCTTTATTTCGTCAAAGACAACGCTGAGTTTTTCTCGGGCCGTATCGCCCGCTTAGGCGTTTCCGTCGGATACACCTTCGGCGGCCGCTAAGGGAAGCGATAGCACTCGCCATAATTCATCAGCTAAGTTGTCATCCTGAGCGAAGCGAAGGACCTCCTGTTTCCCGGCTCTGGCCACAGTTAACTTCTAGCGAGGCAGTTGTAAATTTCTTGTCCGCGGACTCTCCTGAGTGGCCGGCTTCGCCCATCCCGCATTATGATAGAGGCATGGGCTTTGGCGGCTTCTCCGGCGAGATGATCTTTATTTTTTTTCTGGCGCTGATCCTTTTCGGCCCCAAGAAAATGCCCGAGATCGGACGCCAGGTCGCGCGCTTTCTCGGCGAGTTCCGCCGCGCATCCAATGAATTCCGCTCGCAGATCGAATCCGAAATCAATTCTCTTGATAATTCCAGCGGCAAGAGCAATCCTCGGCAACAAATCCTGCCCCCGCTGCAGGCCCCTCTAGGATCGCTAGCTAATCGCATCTTTAATCCGCCGCGTCCAGAACAGCTGGAAGCCGCCGAGGATGCCGCCGCCGAAGCCGCTGCTGTCAAAGCCGCTGCTGCCGAATCCGCCGCAGTCCATGAGTCTTCGGTTCAGCAGCCCTTGGTCCATGAGGCATCGACTGCTCCGAAAGCGGCTCCTGATGCCTGAACTGGCCGCGTCTTCATCCGTGAATGCCCCTGACAAAGAGCAAATGCCCACCATGGGCTTCCTCGACCACCTCGAGGAATTGCGCAAGCGGCTTATCTATTCCATCATCGCCATCGCGATCGGATGTGGCTTCTCTTGGAAATACGCCGAGAATATCTATGCCATCATCCAGCGGCCGATCACCGAGGCGCTCCAGCGCGAAGGCCTCGCCGCGAAACTCGTCTTCCTGAATCCGACAGAGCCTTTCAATCTGTATTTGAAAGTCGCCGGCATGGCCGGTCTGTTCATCGCCTCGCCATTTGTCCTCTATCAGATCTGGTGCTTCATTTCACCGGGACTCTATCGCAATGAAAAACGCTATGTCATGCCCTTCATGGCTTCGACCATAGCTCTGTTCATGGCCGGAGGATATTTCGGCTACAAAATAGCGCTACCTCGGGCGCTCGTCTTTCTCATTGGCTTCGGCAAAGATTTTCAGCCGATGATCACGCTCAGTGAATACAGCTCTCTATTCCTGACCATCATCGTCGGTTTGGGCGTAATTTTCGAAATGCCAATCGTCGTATTTTTCCTGGCACTTATGGGGATCGTCACCGCCGGTTGGATGTGGCGCAATATCCGCTACGCCATTCTAGGAATCTTCGTAGTCGCAGCCATTGTCACACCCACTCCCGATATTCTGAACATGTGCATCTTCGCCGCGCCCATGTTGGCGTTATATGTCATGAGCATCGCCATCGCCTGGATGGTCCATCCCGACCAGCGCAAGAAGCGTGCGGAGAAGAATTCTTAACTATTGAAATCACCAGAAACGATGAAGACGAAACCAGCAGCAATCACGAGAATTGTTTCAGCCTTCCCCTGTGCGCCCCCGCGCTCTCCGCGCCCCCTGTGGTTAAGACCTTGCTTGGCTTTGCTCCTGGCGGCGAGCGTAACGACCACAGTGGCCTGTGCTAAAGGTAATTCGCCCAATTCGGCCTCCGCCTCGGCCAGTGCCGTACCCAATCCCGATCCCGTAGCCGCGACATCAACGCCGCCCCAACCCTGGGCTCCCGACAACGCACCGCTCCCGCATATCGATGCCAAGCGCGCCTTCGAATACACCCGCGAAGTTGCCGCCTTCGGACCGCGCTACATGGGCAGCGAAAACCACAAGAAATTAGAACGCTACATTGTCGACCACTTGAAAGGTGACCAGATAGAAGACGACGTCTTCACCGCCGATACCATCGAAGGAAAATTTCCCGTCCGGAATATCATTGCGAAATTTCCCGGCACCAAAGACGGCATCATCGTCATCATGGGCCATTACGACACCAACTACCCGCTGCGCGATATCGGATACGTCGGCGCCAACGACGGCGGATCTTCTACCGCCATCCTGCTCGAATTTGCCAATCAGTTGCGCAGCAGGGAATCGGGAAAAAGCGAACCGGGAAAAAAGCGCGATGGCTACAGCGTCTGGCTGGTCTGGACCGATGGCGAAGAAGCCGTCAAAACCTGGTCCGACGCCGACAGTCTTTACGGCACTCGCCACCTAGCCGAAAAGTGGGAACACGATGGCACCCTAAAAAAAATCAAAGCGCTAATGGTGATGGACATGATCGGCGATGCCGACCTGAATATCGATCGCGACACCAACAGCACTCCTTGGCTGCTCGACATGATTCACGCTGCCGCCGAGCGTGAAGGCTATCAGTCCCATTTTTACGCCCGACAAGGCCCCATCGAAGATGATCACCTGCCCTTCGTCAAACGCGGAGTTCCCAGCGCCGATGTAATTGACCTCGATTACGGATACAACAACGTCTTCCACCACACCGCGCAAGACACCATGGATAAATTAAGCCCCAAGAGCCTGGAGATTGTCGGTGACACCATCATGGAAACCGTGCACATGCTAGACCAGCGCTAGCCTCACACAAATGTTGTCATCCTGAGCGCAGCGAAGGACCTCCCCCCCACTGCCAGCACCAAGGGTTCCAACGTACCACTATCAGGAAGCTTCAATATCCTTCAAATCGCCTTAAATTGGTCTTGATTAATATAATGTCTATCGGTATAGTAGTCATTAATGCGCATCATTCCGATGCGTTCCTGGAAGCAGTTTCTCAGTCGCGATCAGGGGATCAAAGCTGAGGTTCGTTCGCCCAAAGAAGTCCTGGCTGCTATCGGGGGATGGCAGCCAGGATATTTTTTGTTGCATCTTGGAGTGCGTCCGACACAGCCCGTGTGGCGCGGACATTCCTGTCCGCGAAATGCCGGCTTCGACACAAATGTATTCACCACAAATAATGTAGAGCCAGTCGGCAAATCCCGCCCCAGCCTTATTTGTTCTCTTCGCTCTCAGCACCCTCCGCGTCCGCCTGCTTTTCCGGCCGCAGCAAAGGAAATAAGATCACATCGCGAATAGTATGCGAATCAGTGAGTAACATCGCCAGTCGGTCCACTCCCAACCCAACGCCTCCCGCTGGAGGCATACCATAACTCAATGCATTGATATAGTTCTCATCCATCTGATGGGCCTCGTCGTCGCCTCGCTCGCGTTCTTGTAATTGCCCTTCAAAGCGCTGCCGCTGATCCACAGGATCATTCAATTCGCTGAAGCCGTTGGCGATCTCCATCTGCCCTGCAAACATCTCAAAGCGCTCCGTCCAATCCGGCTCGTCAGGCTTCTGCTTCGACAGCGGAGACACCGCCGTAGGAAATTCATAAATAATCGTCGGCTGCATCAAGTGTTCTTCGGCGACCGCTTCGAAGATGGCCGCGATCGTCTTACCCACGGGAGCCGCTGCATCATATTTCAAACTAACTCCGGCGCCACGTACCCGTTCGACTAGTGCCTCGACCGACTCACGTCCCGCAAAATCGTTACGCTCAGGTTTCGCGCCAGCCTTCTCCGGCCAGAAATGCACAATCGCCTCCCGCATAGTCATGCGCCGCCAATTAGCGTGCGACCAATCAATCTCGTGCTCACCCCACTTCGTCTTACTCCCGCCAGTAACATCTTTTACCGCCTGCTCAATCGCTCCCTGCGTCGTGTCCAGGATGCCGAGATAGTCCGTGTAAGCCTGGTAAGCCTCAAGCATCGTGAACTCCGGATTCCATCTCCAGCCCAGCCCCTCATTGCGGAAGTTTCGATTGATCTCATACACGCGATCAAATCCGCCCACCGTCAGCCGCTTCAGATAAAGTTCTGGAGCGATCCGCAGAAACAGATCCATATCCAAAGTGTTGTGATGCGTCTTAAATGGACGAGCCACCGCTCCACCCGCAATCGGATGCATCATCGGCGTCTCAACTTCCATGAATCCTTGGCCATCAAAATACCGCCGCAAAGATTGCGTAAGCTTACTGCGCTTTAAAAACACTTCGCGCACTTCCGGATTCATCACCAGATCGAGATAGCGCTGCCGATAGCGCAACTCAACATCTGTAAGGCCGTGAAATTTCTCCGGCAAAGGCAGGAGGTCTTTTGCCAAAAACGTCAACTCCTCGGCATGAACGCTAAGTTCGCCCGTGCGCGTGCGAAACAAATATCCGCGGACTCCGATGTGGTCGCCCAGGTCAAGCAGCTTCCAAAGTTCATAGCCCGCTTCGCCAATGGCATCTTTCTTGACATAGATCTGCAGCCGTTGCCCATCCTGTTGCAAGTGCGCGAATCCGGCCTTGCCCATCAATCGGATCGCCATAATCCGTCCTGCAACCCGCACCGTTACTCGCGGGGATTCCAACTCCTCCGTCGTCTGCCCGTCATACTGGTCTCGGATCTGTGCCACGGTATGGCTGTAATTAAACTTGCGCGGATAAACCGGATGCCCGAGAGCTTCAATCTTCTTCAGCTTCTCGCGCCGGATTTCATAAATATTTTCGTCGAGTGACAATGAGTGTCCTTGCCCAGTAAAAGTTAAAGACTGGAAGCAAACGATTATAAATAACCCGCGCCCACGCGGGGGCGGACGCACAATGTATGAGAAAAGAAAGGAGCCTGCGTGAATTGACGAACGGACAGGCGCTGAACCCCTTGATTGACTTGCATAATCGATACTCCTAAGATACGCCGAGAATGGAGGACTCACAGACACCATCCGACAACCAGCCCACGGCATCGCGATACCGCATTGTCGAGAAGTTGGGCGCTGGAGGAAATGGCGTGGTGTATAGGGCCGAGGACACCCGGCTGGGACGTTTCGTGGCCCTGAAGTTTCTCCCACCTGAAGGACAGCGGGATGCCCATGCGCAGGCGCGTTTTCAGCGCGAGGCGCGGGCGGCATCAGCGCTAAATCACCACAACATCTGTACTGTTTATGACATCGGCGAGCAGGACGGCCAGACCTTCATCGCCATGGAACTGCTCGAAGGGCAGACGCTGGAGCTGAAGATTGGATCGCGCCCGCTGCCGCTCGAGACGTTGCTGGATTACGCGATGCAAATCGCCGCAGCGCTCGATATTGCGCACAAGCATGGAATTGTCCACAGGGATATCAAGCCATCGAACATATTCGTAACAAGTCGTGGTGATGTGAAGCTGGCCGACTTCGGCTTGGCAAAACGCGCGATTCCGGACCACACGCTAGTCGACGAGTCACCAACCGTTTCAGCTTCGATCACGGAACGCGGCGCGATTGTTGGGACCGTAGCATACATGTCTCCGGAACAGGCGCAGGACAAGGACATTGATGCGCGGAGCGATATTTTTTCTTTTGGGATTCTGCTTTATGAGATGGCGACCGGTAAGCGAGCATTCCCCGGAGAATCTCCCGCAACCATCATCGGCAAGATTCTGCACAAAGAGCCAATCCCGATTCGCGAGCTGAATCCCGATATGCCCGAAGAACTCCAGCGAATCGTTGTGAAGACGCTGGAGAAGGATCGGGAAGATCGTTATCAGACCGCGCATGAATTGATGGTGGATTTGCGCCGGCTGATGAAGAAGGAGACGGAACGGTCGCAGACTGGATTGCCGGCAGTGCCTGCACAGAAAGGGAGGTCGAAGAAGTGGATCTGGATTGGGGCCGCGGTTGTGGTTTGCATCTGTGGCGCCGCATGGTTTGCGCTTACTGGGCGCAGCACACCCGCCGATTCTGCTCCGCTGCCGATGGAGCAGCTTACCTTTTCGAGCGAAACCAAAACGTCCACGATCTTCACCGACGGATCTCGAATTTATTTCGTCAGCGGACACAATCCCATCGAAATGTCCGTGAAGGGGGGAACCACGGCGCCTCTCCGCGCCGCGATCGGCGACATGGGCATCCTGGATATTTCCCCCGATAGCTCTGAGTTTCTGCTGCTGCGGAGCGATCTGAACGACGAAACACAGCGTGGAACCATATGGACGATGCCGGTCCTGGGAGGTGCGGCGAAGCGGTTGGGAAATATCACGGCGCGCGGCGCAAGTTATTCCCCAGACGGGAAGCTGATTGCATTTAATGAAAAGGAGTCGGTCTATGTGTGTGACGCCGACGGACAAAACGTAAAGGAAATCTGGAACACTCACCATATGGTGCCGGGTAATCCCGTTTTTTCTCCGGACTCCAGGAAAATTCGGGTAACCGTGTCCAGAAGCACGCTGGAAGACGATGTTACGAAAATCTGGGAGCTGAATGTAGACGGCAGTAATGCACATCTTCTTCCGCTTCCTCGGCACTGGCCAGAAGACGCCCCTATGTTCAACGGAATCTGGACGCCAGGTGGGAAGCATTTTGTTTTCAGCTCGTTCAGAGATGGATCCAACATTCTCTACGAATATTTAGAGCCCCGGTGGTACGAGTTTTGGAGCAAGCCGTCCGCGGTGCGATTGACGCCGGGCCAACCCGAAGTGACTGCAATGGCACCGAGCCGGGATGGCAACGGGATGTTCGTTGTGGGGCGCTTGGCCCAGGGAACCTTGCACTTTTATGACGAAAAGGAAAAGCGATTTTTGCCGTATCTGGGAGGGCTACCCGCGACGCAGCTTGTGGTCTCACCAGACCGGAAATGGATGGCATACACGGATTACCCGAGAGGCTATCTGTGGCGGTGCAAGATCGACGGTAGCGATAAGTTGCAACTCACAGATATTTTTTCGCAAATGCCCACGTGGTCGCCGGATAGCAAGTGGATCGCGTATAGCGACTGGCATGAGCTGTATCGCGTCAGCGTCGATAGTGGTGCACCAGAAAAGCTGACGTCAGAGGGCTTCACGGAGGTGCTACCGAGCTGGTCGCCGGACGGGAAGTCCATCTACTTTAACGATTACCCAATCCAGGGGCACCTGCGCATTCGTATTCTCGATCTGGAGACAAGAAAGGTGTCGACCATGCCGGGATCAGATGGCTACTATGCGCCCTTGTGGTCGCCCGACGGGCAATACCTTGCCGGAATTCAGAATCCACCGAAGAGCCTGGCCGTTTATTCCGTCAAGACAAAACAATGGAAACAGTTGAAGGTTTTTGAACACGATTGGGGTTTTTTTGTGTGGGCGCCGGATTCGAAGTCACTTTATTTGATGCGCGGTCCCGAGGAAGTCGCAACCGGGGAGCAAATGGGAATTTACCGGCTGACGGTGCCAGACGGGAAGTGGGGGTTATTCACGAAGTTTACCGGGTTGAACCCATTCCTATACGGCGTGCAAGATTTCGTATCCATCACCCCAGAAGGTAACATCGCTGCGCCGAACGATAGCAGTGTGACCCAGATTTATCAGATGAAGTGGAAGAACGCCGAGTAAGGCTCCTACGCCAAAGACCGCACCGAGATCTAACCCTCAGCCCCGAATCTCTCCGCCGCGCGAGCTTTCGCCTTCGCAGCTTCTTCTTCCCGATTCTTTGGCGGAGCGGTCGTGTCAAGCGAATGCAGCAGACGAGCCGAGATGCCGGCGATCTCATCGATGGCCGCCAGGAACGCGGCCTCATTGGCCTTCGACGGCTTGTTGAAGCCAGTAATTTTTCTCACGAATTGAAGCGATGCGGCTCGAACTTCATCGTCGGTGACGGGCGGATCGAAGTTGAACAGAGTCTTGATATTGCGGCACATGTCGTGCGACCTCCGAGCGTAACTTTCGCAACTTTGTGTCCATTTTCTCATAGCAGCGATCTCAGATGAACATAGGTAGAGACGCGGCTTGCCGCGTCTCAGCGAACACCGATCCGTTGCCATCATATCTGTATCTTGGTACATTAGTACCATGATAAACGAGCCGAAATTCCTCATCGAGCGCGTCCAGACCGGCGTCCGCATGGAAAAGCGCCTCCTCAAAGTTCTCAAGGCGCTTGCCGAATATCACGATATGTCCCTAGGAGATTTGCTTGAAGGCATCGTGCTGCACGCCTTCGATGGCAAGATATCTTTTAGCGCCGAATCGCTCAAGCGTATCCGCGATCTGAAAAAGTTCTACGCCCTCGATCTCGACGCCGGCGCCAGCCATCGCCTGACTGAGATCAAACGACGCGCGATGAAAACGACCCCGGCTACGAAGTGAGGCTACGAAGTGAGGCTACGAAGTGAAGATACGAAGTGAACATGACGGGCAATGAACTGATAACACAATTCGAATCTGGAGCTACCGCTGCCGAGAATTTCCATCACGCCGACCACGTTCGGCTGGCATTCGAATATCTGCGTCATTACCCAGCCCTCGAAGCGCTGGAGAAATTTTCCGCCGCGCTGCAACGTTTCGCCGCGGCGCAGGGGAAAGCGCAGCTCTATCATGAAACCATCACCTGGGCCTATCTGCTTTTAATTCGCGAGCGCATTGCCCGTGCTGGCTGTACCTTAACTTGGGAGGAGTTCGCAGAACGCAACGCCGATCTGTTGGTTTGGAAGGGCGGCCTGCTGGCAACGCTTTACCGTCAAGAGACGCTAGCCTCGGACCTGGCACGCCAGATTTTCGTTTTCCCCGATCATGGCCTGTGACTTAGTTCATAGGAAGAGTCTTGTCGGTTCAACTTTTCAGCTTTGTGCGTCGGTTAAGCGTCCTTGAAGGTGAGCCGGTTCGGCGTTAGTATCGTTTCCATTCTTATGAGCTCTGCAGATGAAAATCCCGCAGCGTCAGAGGAGACCTTCAGCGCGAGCCGCTGGACCAAAGGGAATCTTTTTTTTCCGACGCGCATTGTGGTGAACACGCTGCGCGTGAGTCGTGTCAAGCGGCGTCTGTTCGGCAGCAACGAAGAAAGTATTTCAATTTCGCAAGTCGCTTCGGTAAAGATTTCTACGGGAATCCTTTGGTCGGACATCGTGATTGAGTCGACTGGAGGCACCGATCCCATCGTGAGTCATGGCCATCGCAAAGCCGATGCGGTGCGCATAAGGGATTTGGTGGAGAGCTTTCAGGCCGCCCGGCACTGACAATTCGGTGTTACCGATGCGCTATTCGAAACTTTGATTCCGAGTTTAGAATCCTTTCAAATGCCTGAGAAGCCCAGCCTCGAGTCCAACGCGACTTCAGCCTCAAAGAAAAAAGGCACTCTGGTCTCGCTCGCGCGCTATTCCGAGATAGGGTTCATTATTCCGGCATCCGTTTTACTCGGATTTTTTCTGGGCAAACTCGCGGATTATTGGCTGCATACCAAGTGGATCTATCTGGCCGGGCTCCTGTTTGGCGCGGTCGTCGGATTTTGGCAGATGATCCGCATCGCGATCCGCGCTAACAAAGATCAGAATTGAGATCGAGATCTAAGATCTGAAAATTTTGCGATCTGAAAGTTATTAAGTCGAAACCGTTAAAGAGTTATTAAGTCGAAACCGTTAAAGATGAGAAAATGAATGAGCCTGCGCATCTCGAGTCGCCGGAGAGTCACGATGAGAACCTGGCCTTTGATCGCATCATCCCCCGCGTACTGCGCAACATATTGGTGGTTGGCGTTCTGCTGCTGGTGCCAGCGTTCTGGTTCTACCGTTGGCCGGGATTAATTGGGTTTATCTTCGGAGCAGCGGTTTCCTATGTTAATTTCCATTCGCTGAAGCGCGGCGTCGAAGGACTTGCCGACCGCATCGTCAACCACAACAGCCGGGAAAAGGGCAGGTTCATCGTCCTGCGCTTCCTGCTGCGCTATGGGTTGGTGGCGGTTGTTACCTATGTTATATTCAAGAGTTCTTCCCCGGCTTTTCGTGGCTTTTTATGGGGGTTATGCGTTCCGGTAGCGGCCCTGATGGTAGAGGCGGTCTGGCAAGGATATACGGCCTTTCGGCGGACGTCGTAGGCTGGCTGGAAATCCTAAATAAGTAACGAAATCTGAATCGCAAATTCTAAAAATGGAACAACTGGTTTTTACCGCACTCCTAAATCGTCTGTTCGGCCGGCCGGTGCTGGCGTTGCTAGAGGCCCTGCACATTCACCCCAAGCATCCTGCGGCTCCCATCTCCAACAGCTTTGCCATGGAACTGCTGGTAGTTCTGCTGCTCACGATATTTTTTATTGCCGTACGCTCCAGGCTTTCGGTCGAACGTCCGGGCGCTCTCCAGCATTCGATGGAGAGCATCCACGAATTTATCGCCAACATGGCCGATGAGGTGATCGGACATCATTCCTCGAAATACGTGCCCTACCTCGTTACGCTGGGTATGTTCATTCTGTCCTGCAACCTGATCGGTCTGATTCCGGGGCTGGAATCGCCGACCGCGGTAGCGATTGTTCCCCTGGGATGCGCACTGCTGACCTGGGTTTACTACAACTACCAGGGTGTTAAAACGAATGGACCGATTGGTTATTTGAAGCACTTCATGGGGCCGCAGGACAAGGACATGCCCCTGGTCATGCGTTTAGGCTTGCCTATCCTGTTGTTTCCGATCGAAATCTTCAGCCACCTCGCTCGTCTCATGTCACTGACGATCCGTCTTTACGCCAACATGTTCGCCGGGGAAATGGTCACGCTGGTCTTCTTTTCACTGGTACCGCTGGTGGTTCCGGTCGGGTTAGAGGGGTTACACGTTTTCGTATCGCTGGTTCAGACATACATTTTCGTACTCCTGGCCTCCGTGTATCTAGGTGAAGCAACCGGGCAAGAGCACTAGAACTAGGACTCAGGTCTTAGGTGTCAGGTTTCAGGAAATTCAACAACGATTTTTCCTGCGACCTGAGACCTGGTGCCTGGCACCTGCTCCAGCGTGAGGGCGTCGGCTTTAAAGTACGGCGTCAACCACCCACTGGCGGCAATTTATAAGGAGAAGAACAATGCGGAAATTTGGGATGTTGATGTTCATGATGATGATCGCGTCGGTGATAGCGGTGCCGGCGTTTGCGCAAGGCACGACTGGAGCGGTTGCGGGCACCAATTGGGTGGCGCTGACCTCCGGTTTTGCGATTGCATTGGCGGCTGGATTGGCCGCACTGGGCCAGGGAAAAGTCGCTTCTGCGGCATGCGAAGCCCTCGGGCGCAACCCGGCGGCGCGTCCAGGAATTATGGTGTTCCTGATTGTCGGTCTCGCGTTCATCGAGTCGCTGGTACTTTTCACGTTCTTGATTATTTTCGTAAAAGTGGTGTAAGGGAGTTCGTGATTTTTTGAACGTGGCTTGAACCCGGTTGAAGAGGCCTCTGCGGATGCAGAGGCTTTTTCTTTTGCCGAAGTTGGGTCGAAGCGGGAGTGTTAGCCGCGGGCAGACGCGGCAAGCCGCGTCTCTACGATGATTCTTGTGAGGGGTTTGCTCTTCCTAATGCCTGAGACCTAACACCTGAGACTTGGCTCTAGACTTTCCGTTCGCCATCCCAGTTGGCTGCGCGATTGTCGGGGACTTTTTGCAGGGCCTCGACCAGGATGCGGCGGAGGCGATAGCGGCTGTCGAGGTCCATGCTGACGAACTCGAAGCCAATTTCATTGACGCGAGCGCGTCGGAGGAGAACCTCGCCACGGATTTTTTTCACGCCGAGAGAGATTTCGACGTGGGCTTCGGAGCCGACACGAAGATTGTCGTTGCGCGTTCCCATGCCGCCGCCGAGGCTCATCTCGCGCATGATGATGTTCGACTTTCCCCATGAACTGGAAAGCGTGGCGGAGAGTGTGCGCGGCAAGATGATGCGTTCATAGCGGCGCTGGCGGACCCAGGGACATCCCGGGCCGGAATCAAGCGGCGCGATGGCGAGTTCGCCGGCCTCAAGGCCGCTATCGGCAAGAGCCTGCGTGCCGTAGCGCGGATCAATCTTAGACAAAGCTTGAATCGCGGCGATTCTCAATTCGCGGTGCTGGCTATAGCCGAAAAGTTTCTTGTCCTCGACGATCGTGCGCAGAACCGGAACGGCTTCGATCTCACGCAAGCGGCCGAGTGACTCTACGGCTTTCAGTTGCACAAACGGCGGACGATTTTGATTTTCACCGGCAGTGGCGAGCGCGATCAGGCTGGAACTGGCGCTGCGATCCTGGCTCATGCCGATCTCATCGATGGCCTCGGGCAGAATTAGCGAGTCCAGCAGTTCGAGAAGTTCGAGCAGGGTACGGCCACGGTCGGCCGCAGCACCATACGCGATCTGGCGAACGATAACGTCCTGATAAAAACGGTTGAACTCGCCCATGCGCGAGGGCAATAGCTCCAACAGCGAAGTGACCGAAAGGCGGCTCAACAGGCCCACGGTGGAGGCTGCTTGGCGGGGTTGGCTGGTGCGCAGAATGTCGCGCAGATCGTCAATACCCGGTTGTCCGAGCTCGCCGACGAGCTCGACAATGCGGTCGCATTCGACGCGTTTCTGCGCGCGGAAGAAGCGGTCCGCGAGGTGTTCCACGGAATGTCTGGGAAGCTGTTGCAGAACGTTAATCAGATCCTCAGGCACCTGATCGGCGTTGATGGCCTCTTCGATCATCTCGGGCAGGCGGTTTTCGATGCCAACGCGAGAGCGAAGATCTTGCACCAGGGCGGGCCGTTGCTTAGCCACGCTTTCGAGCGAATAGCAAAGTTCGGCAATGGCTTTATATTTTCTGCGAGTGCAGGCCTCTTGTCCGAAGCGGGCGAAGGCGGCGGCCAGCAGGCTCTGGATTTCGGGGTCATTTTCTTTTGCCAACTTCTCGCCAATCAGGGCGAGGGTGTTGGGCATGACTTCATCGGATCCGTCGGCGTAGAGGTCGGCGAGTTGTGCCAATCCGGTTGCAGTCTTGCGGCGCGGCTCGGCATCCTTGGCATCGAGTCCACTGGAGTAGTTGGTAAGAATTTTGGCGGCAATCTCGTTGTCGTCGCGTTCAAAAAGGATTTCGACGAACTGGCGGATGTTGCGCGGCGGCACGCAGGCGGCTTCACTCGAAAGCAGAACGCTCTTCTTCCCGGCTTCCGGAATCTCAGCCCAAAACATGCGATCGAGAATGTCGGCGTGCGAGTCGACCAGGATACCGGCCTTCGACATCTTGTCTTCCTGGACGCGCAGGATCTGACGGAGCGTGTCCATCTGCCGGCTCATGTGCTCCATCATGTCGTGGACGGCGTTAACCTTGACCTCGCCGCGCTGGTAGCGGTCGAGCGCAAACTTGATGGCCATACTCTCTGCAGCCTTCATCAGCAGCGGAGTATCGCTGTTCTCGTTATTGTTGTTCAGAGTAGTTTGCGCTGCAAGACTTTCGAGCAACTGCGCGAGATTGACTTTGGCGCCTTCGGGAGCCTTGCCGAGCTCGGCTTGCAGATTTTCCGGAGAAGAGTTGGGATCCTGCATCGCCTGGCCAAAATGTGTGAGCAGGCGAATCGTTTGGATGACTTCTTCTTCCTGTAAAGGAACGACACCACCGGTCCATGTTCCGCCAGACGTTCCGGCGGAGGTTCCACCAGCGCCCATGACAATGCCGCCCGGAATCGGAACGGTAGGAACCGCGCCGATCGGCGCACTGCCGGGCGCGCCCGAAGCGCCATTACTTGCTCCCTGGGCAGCAGCAATCAACTGCAGAAGCTTTTGCGGATCATTCAGCCAGTGCTTAAATTCTGGCCCAAGAGCCTGCGCGGCGATTTGGGCCGCCATAGAAAACTCGCCGGTGGTCGGATCGGCCGCAACAAACTTGACTTCATTAATGCGGATCGACGAATCCTTGTTGTCGCCGATGGTTTCCTTAAGTTGTTTGGCGAAATCCTGCGCCTTGGAACCACCCATGGCAAAGGCGCGGACCAGGCGGGTAAAGTCGTCGAGCGTAACCTTATTCGAGAAAAGAATGCTGGAGAGTCCGGCGGCCGTCAGCAATTGCGCGAAACTGCGCTCGGCTTGCCCGGTTTCGAGCGGAATGCCATCGAGAAGAAGTTTGTTATCAGCGACGCCAAGCAGAAAACCAGTGTCACCGCTTTTAGGCACGGCTTGCTTGAGTTCGTTCCATGCAGTCTGGAATTGACCCTCGGTGCGCTTATGAGTTACTCCATAAAGCCGTGTGTACTTGATCAGAATATTGAGGCTATGGAGAAAAGACCGAGCGGACGCGCTGCGACTGGCGTCAGTTGGAGCGGCGTTAGCGATAACAGCCTCCTCTCGGTATATGGAGCAGTGCAACAAGCCTATGCGGGAAAGTGACCTATTGCACGATTACGGAGGTAATCGAATTAAACGGATGGGTTGAGCGCGCTAGGCTATATCGAGCTGCAAATGCCACTCGGAGGGACACGCCCCTTTGGATGCGGGCGCTCTACACTACGGCCTAATTTGGAAGGCCGAGTCTGCCGCTGGAGCGCCGGGCGTCCTCGCGCCCGGCCAAGCAGACTCGACGGTCCCTGACACCCTTCAGTCCATCGTATGATGCACTCTCGTATGATTCACTATGCGGTCTAATAACCCGTTGAGATTGGTGTGATGACACGTGCCTGATGAGATTGGCCTGATGAAGATTGACGTACTTTTTTTCGGAGTATTGAAGGACGTGTTCGGGCGGACCGGCGAGGCAGTCGATCTGCCCGAAGGTGCGCGCGTGCGGGAAATATTGTCTTATTATTCGCGCAGCGCTCCGCAGCTTGAAGCGATGATCCCATCGCTGGCGATTTCCGTGAATCAGGAATATTCGGAAGTAGATCGCACCCTGCACGATGGCGATGAAGTTGGACTGCTGCCGCCTGTGAGCGGTGGGTCTGGGAATAAGGACGAAATTTCCGGCGAACTCCGTATCGTCCGCGAACGGATTGATCCGGAACCTGTAGTAGCGAGGTTGAAACAACCCGCGGACGGCGCAGTGGTGGTCTTCGATGGCGTAGTGCGAGACAACACGCGAGGACGGCGCACGCTCTACCTGGATTACGAAGCCTACGAAGCGATGGCTATCAAACAAATAGGCTCGCTGGCCGTGCAGGCCCGCGAGCGTTTCGACGTGCGGGGAGTCTCAATCGTCCATCGCTTGGGGCGGCTTGAGATTGGAGAGACGAGTGTCTTGATTGCTGTGGCGGCGGCGCACCGCGGCGTGGCCTTTGACGCCTGCCGCTGGATCATCGACACCCTGAAGAAAACCGTGCCCATCTGGAAAAAAGAATACTTCGAAGATGGCGCAGTATGGGCGGATGGGGAGGCTTTTCCTGAAGAAATTCGACGGCCAGGAGGCACGACGAGTGAAGAGCCTGCATCCAAATGACTGACTCTCAAATGAACCGAATCGAACAAGATCTATCAATTTACATCGCAATTATTTGCGTCTCCATCCTCTGTGCCAATGTCGGATTGATGGCGGAAGAACCGGAGACGACGATCAAAGTCGACGTAAAGTTGGTAAACGTGTTCGTGACTGTGACCGATGATCGCGGTGCACCGGTGGCAAATCTTCAGAAAGAAAATTTTATTTTGAAAGAAGACGGCAAAGAGCAGAAGATCGCGATCTTCGATAAAGAATCGGCATTGCCGCTCTCAATTGTGCTGGCCGTGGATACGAGCCTGAGCACCAGAAAAGACCTGCCGCTGGAGCTGACCTCGGCGCGCAAGTTTGTGCATACGATTATTAGGCCGCAGGATGGACTGGCAGTCTACAAATTCAGCGAGACTGTAAGCCAAATGGTTCCGTTCACCTCCGATCTAAAGAAGATCGACGAGGGCATCGACCACCCGCGCAATGGCGCCGCAACAGCGCTCTACGACGCGATTTATCTGGGATCGCAGGCGCTAAACCGGCGGCAGGGAAGAAAAGTGATGGTGGTAATCACCGACGGTGGGGACACCATGAGCCAGATGAACTACCTGCAGGCCCTACGCGCGGCGCAGGAGTCGGAAGCGATCATCTATAGCATCATCATCGTGCCCATCGAAGCCGATGCGGGACGAGACACGGGTGGCGAACACGCGCTGATTCAGATTTCATCCGATACTGGCGGTAAGTATTACTACGCCACCTCGTCGGTGCAACTGGATGACGCGTTCAAGAGGATCAGCGACGAATTACGAACGCAGTATTTGCTGGCGTATTATCCCTCACAACATTATTCGAGCTCGGAATTCCGTCAATTGCGGGTAGACCTCACGAACGCGCCGGCTGGAGGTCCTTATCAGTCGCACTATCGCGCCGGATATTACACCCATAAGGGAACATTCTAAGGGACAAAAACGCGTACATCACGCCGGGGAAGTGGGCGCATCTAGTAAACTGTCTTATTCGATTTCAGTGAAAAACGTTGCAGTGCAAAACTACAAGGATCCTTAGACGCGGAATCGCTTCCAGGTTCTACTTGAGGTTCTGCCCCCAGGAGATTCACTTTGTTTGATTGGTTTGGCTTGTACGTTCGTCGTTCTCTGCCCATCGGCCTATTGCTCTTTACTGCGCTCACGATTTCATCACGGGCGCAGGAAATGACCTCGGAAAATCCGACCAGCGGCACTATCCAGGGTACCGTGCTCAATGAAGATGGTACCCCTGTACCGGGAGCGCGTGTTTTCTACAGCTCCCAGGCGACCGACATCAAGGCCATGGTCCGCACCGACGCTGAAGGGAAGTATGTGACCGAACCAGTGCCTCCGGGAAATTACGCGGTCCGGGTCGTCGCCCGAGACTTGCTACCGGTCGAAAGAAACGTCAGCGTAATTGCAGGAACGTCGGTTGCATCGGATTTCAGGCTGGATTGGATCAATCCCGGGCCCGCGCGCCTGGAGAGCAAATACCCAGGCGACGATATCGACCGGTTGCCATTGAACGGACGGAATTATCTAAACCCCGCAGAACTCGTGACGGGTGTGCAGGTCGTCGATGGAAGCATATTTGGTCCGGGCAAGAGCGGAACCCAGTCGCTCTCGATCAATGCCCAGCCCGGACGAACGACGCACTTCGACATGGATGAAGTCGAGGTGATGGATGAGACCAAGGGCGCATCCACGATTAACTTGCCAGCCGATGCGGTGCATGATGTGACCATCACTCAAGCTACGCCGGAAGTCTTCCAGTCACTCAATGCAACCGGAGCAGTACGGGTCACGACGCGCTCAGGCGGAGACGAGTGGCATGGCGATGTCTTCGGAAATCTGCGTGAACAGTTCCTTGGCATGGCGGGTTTTCCGTCCGGACCCAGCGATTACAGCCGCCAGCACTATGGATTTGGGGCGGGCGGATCGGTGATCAAAGACAAAGCGTTTCTGTTCATCGCAGGGGAGCGCACCAAGCAGGACGGTACTTTGCCGATCATGCTGGGATATCCTGCGACGAATCAGCCTAGCCTGCAATCGGCATATTTTCGCGAGAACATGTTGACCGCGCGGCTGGATTACAACTTCAGCGACGAAATGAAGGGATTCGCACGCCTCACCTACGACGACGCAAACGAGATCGGGCCATCGGACAGCCTGTCGAATTTTCGCAATCAGATCCATGTCCCGGCCGCGGTGTTTGGATTGGATTGGAACCACGGACGATTTATAAACAGCGCGCGTTTTGGCTATCAGAAGATGGAGAACTCGATCAATCCCGCCCTCGGCGATTCGACAATTCTGGCGGCAGCTCCCTTCCACATGCAGATCGGATCGTATGTGCTGGGACCGAGCATCGCAGGCCCTCGCCGGACCGATCAAAGCGATCTCTTCGGGCGTTATGACAGCAGCATTGTTTATAAGGTAATTCACACGGTACGATTCGGAGCGGCGATTCATCGCATCGCGCAGGGAGATTTTTATTCTCCGGGAAACGAAGGGCCCTCGATAACAAGTTCGAATGGAATCGACGTTATCAACGCCCTCAATGCGAATCCCTTGGACGGAGGAGCGGCCAATCCGCTCAACTACCCCGTCGGCACGGTCACGATTTTCAACGGTCTGGGAAATTTCAGCGAGAACTCTGCATTCGGCCGGCCAACTGGCGGACATTCTGACACTCGGGTCGAAGGTTATCTGGCGGATAAGTTCAACGTCATCCCGAGTCTCAACATTACCGTGGGGGTAAGTTACGTACGCGACACCGGACGCACGGACAGCGATCTGGCGCCGTTGCAATGTTCGTCGATCAACCTGTCGATCGTGCCCAATCCACCGTGCACATCGGGCTTGATTCTTAATCAATTCGGCTTGCTTCCGCATACTCCTATCCAGAATGAATTCCAGTCCCTGGGCACGAGGATTAATCAGCCCAATTTTAATTTTGCTCCTCAAATCGGCTTGGCATTCGATCCGGGACACAACGGACGGACCGTGTTACGCGCGACGGGCGGAATGTTTTACGACAATTTTCTGCTGCAGAATACCTATCAGGATCGCATCAACCGTCTGTCGAATGGACAATACAACCGCAGCTTGACGCTATGTCCGACCGGATCAGTGCTGTTTCCGAATGCAGCAATTGTGAACCAGAGCGATGGGCTCGATATCGCCACTCAGATTTGCGGCGAGCCGATCGGTGCCACGGTGACGGGAACGCAAGGCCCAGTCGCAGTTTCGACGGCAATTCAGGATCTACAGTCGCAATTCATGGCGGCCCAGTCGGCAGTGACCAGCGGCCCAAATGTGTACTCGCTGAACAATAGCCTGGGAAATTTCGGAGGACTGCTGGCGCCGGGTTTCAAGACGCCCCGTGTCGTCCACGTGAGCGCTGGAATTCAACATCAGCTCGGAGAGCGTGGCGTGTTCTCCGCCGACTACGTGCGTGAGATCGGCACCCAGTTCCCGCTGGGCATTGACACGAACCACGTCGGAGGCTCCAACTACCTGACGGATGGTAACAACCAGAACCCATTGCTGAATACCTATGCGGCGGAGTTGTCGGCGATCAATACGACTCTGGCCGCGAACCCGGCGTCGGCAGCGTGCCCTCAGGCGGTATCTGCTGGCGGTAGTTCCCAGACTGCCGTGAGTTGCTACCTGTCCACAGTGACAGGAGCGAGCATTACGGATTTCGCCCACAATGGTCTCGATTCGTCGAATGCGTTCTGCGGACCGTTTCCGTGCTCCGTATTAGGCAAGCAGCAGGCAGCGTTCGGCGGAGCCAATCCGTTGGTGGGATCGAACGTCATGTACTTTCCGAGCGGAACCTCACGGTACGAAGGCATACATCTGGCGTATAGAGGTTCGAGCGTTTTGAGCCCGGAGCGGCATGTGCGTCAGTTCGATATCGCGATCTCTTACACGCTGTCCCGCTATCGCAGCAACCTGGCCCAACCCAATGGCAGTGGAGGAGATTATTCCACGCTGAATCCGGCGGAAGACTATAACCGTCCGCACCTTGGCTATTGGGGTGCCTCGGGCCTCGATCGAACCCACCAGTTTACCTTTGCTCCGACCGCGGAATTCCCGCATGGCATAAAGTTTTCAATGATCGCGCATGTGGCGTCGCCTCTTCCGCTGACCGCCTACATTCCGCAGCAAAACGGCGGCGGAGTAGCCGGTGAAATCTTTCGCAGCGACGTCACCGGAGACGGTACGGTGGGCGATCTTTTGCCGGAGACGATTCTCGGAAGCACAGGGAAATACGACAACACCAATTTGACCAAGGCCATCTCCTTCTACAACTCAACTTTCGCCGGGAAATTGACCCCTGCAGGTCAAACGCTTGTGAATAGCGGTTTGTTCAGCGGCCAGCAACTATTGGCGCTCGGAGCTTATTCTCCTCTCGTCCAAGGGCTTCCGCCAAATGCGGCATCTGCAACCTGGCTGAAGACCATGGATCTGCGCCTCAGCTGGCCGCTGCACGTCGGAGAACACACGATCGTAGAGCCGGTCATCTCTACGTTTAACATCTTCAACTGGGCCAATTTCGGCGGCCCTGGGAATCAGTTGAGCGGTGTGTTGGATGGCTCACCTGGTACTTCTCTGAACAACTCCAGTTCAGGAGGACATTGCGGTACTTCCGCATCGATCTGCACCCAGCGGCTGGATCGGGTTCTGGCTGGTTCGGGCACGTATGCGAACGGAGCTCCCCGGCAAATGGAGTTCGGAGTTCGCATCACGTTCTAAACATCCTTCTCAGAGCTTGCGAAATCGTCTTCTTTTGCACGTCGATCTTTTGCGGCAAGAGCGCAAAGTTTTTATCTTCCCAAAATTTTTTTCCGCTAGAAATCGTTTATTGACTTGACTTAGATTTTGAATGCGCTAAGCTGCACCAGTCGGTGCGGAGATTACTCCCAGTAGAGTCTGCATCGAGCTCGGGTTGTTCAACCTTCAAAAATTGCGAACAAACTTCCAGGAGGAATTCCTTTGAAACTGAAAAGTCTAGTAGTTATCACTCTCGTTGTTCTCGCATGCAGCGCGGCGTTCGCCCAGGGCTCGGCCGTCCTTGGCTATGCCACCGCTGGTGACTTGGGACTCTATTGCAACTACGAACAGATCAGCTGGGGTGGTTACGACAATTTCTACGCCCAGGGAACTGACAACAATTCTCCTTGCGGCCTTGCCAATAACGGCACAATGGTAGGCTTGAAGATTAGCGTCCCAGCCTCCGCTGTTTCACCGGTTGTGGGTTCCGCCTATGCATTCGCTGACAACACCATCGACGCCATCTACGGAAGCTACACTGGCGAGCAGTGGTATGTTGTCACCCTTACCAAACCCAGCAAGATTCTGAAGAAGTTTGGTTGGGCTGGCTACATCGGCTTTGACGGCTACGAGTTCCTGGGAAACTATGGCTACCTGTCGGCGTCAATTCCGGAAAACGCGGGCGGCAAGAAAGTCCTGACCACTTCGGCTGCGGGCGCTGCTCACCAGTCGCAGACCAAGACCAAGACCATCACCAACAAATAACTTGCTTTGCTCTTGTTGGTTTAAGACGGGCCACGCTGATTCACAGCGTGGCCTTTTTTCTGTATTCTTCAGAGACGCAGTTGTAGATCGTCACTGCCGTCGCAGCTTTGTTTAGGGGAAATGGGAAAAATGGTACGGTTGCTCGCAGTCATATTGTTCACCTGCTGTCTCACGGCGCAACTGAGCGCGCAAGATTCTCAACCCTCGCAAGATCAAGCCCCGAAGGAACAGCCAGCGGCTGGGCAGGCTGCTGCAGCGCCGTCCGCAAATCTCCAATTTCCGCTGGATGCCTTCCCGGAATTTTCCGCTGTGATGGTCGGGAGCGTGATGAACGGGGATGACCGCGAAGCCTATATTTACCGGTCTGGCAACCTGATGAGAGCATCGGGGAACGAAGGACATAACTACTTAGTCACCAACCTCGACACTCTCGAATCGTTTGGGGTCTCAGCCACGGGATGCATGCGTGACGGCAACCCTTACTTCCGCACCGCCCCATTTTCTTCGAAAAGACCCGGCTACACCGTGACCGACCGCACTGTCACAGGACAGGAGACGATGGATGGTCATTCTTGCAAGATCGAAGACGTCACTCTCACTTCGCCGAAACAAGCAAGAGTCATTAAACTGAGATTCTGGGAGGCAGAGGATCTGCAAGGTTTTCCCGTAAAAATAGAATTTCTACGTCCCTCCAAACACGACCCGGTGATTCACTACAAGAATGTGGTCCTGGGGCCGCAGGATCCTACACTCTTTATTTATCCGAACTCTTGCCAATCATCCCTTGAATTTACCCATCGGGTAGGTCCTAAGGCCCCGGGAGCCAAGAAACCGGCCGCAGCTCCACCTGCCGGCGCCCCTCAAAACTGATCCAAAATGTCCCAAAAATGTTGCGTGATAAAATCTTAAAAGTGTCTTTGATCCGTCAGTTGGTGTGTGCTGTCTGCTTGACCGCTGGAGCACTGGCGGCCGGCGCCCCTCCCAATATCGTTCTGATCACGGTGGATACGACGCGCGCTGATCGAATGGGATTCCTGGGCTCACAGCGCGGGCTGACGCCAAATCTGGATGCAGTGGCTAGCCGCTCCGTGGTTTTCACGCACGCCTACTCCCAAGCCCCGTTCACGGCCCCGTCCCACGCCACCATCCTCACCGGTACATATCCGCAGTTTCACCAGGTCCAGGATTTCCAGGTGCCTCTGTCGAGCGACCTACCCTTTGCCCCGGCAATTCTCAAGGCCAACGGATATCACACTGCGGCCTTTGTTGGCTCGATCGTTCTCGATCCGTCCCAGGGGCTCGGCGTTGGCCTTGACCGTGGATTCGACTTCTACGACGGTGGCTACCACCTGCCGGCTCCCGGAGAGGACCATTACACTTCCACCGACCGCCGCGCGACCGTGGTGGTAGAGCATGCTCTCACTTGGTTGAGCAAACGTCCAGCCGGACCTTTCTTCATCTGGGTGCATCTTTACGATCCGCACTATCCCTATGAAGCACCCGAACCTTTCGCGAGCCAGTACAAGTCCGCGCCCTACGATGGCGAGATTGCCTACTCGGATTTCGCTCTGGGGAAGCTGTTCAGCTATTTGCGTGCGAACGGACTCTTCGAAAACTCGGTGATTGCCATGATGTCCGATCACGGAGAATCGCTCGGAGATCACGGGGAAAGATTCCATGGATTCTTTCTCTATGACGCAACCATCCACGTGCCCCTGTTGTTGAAGCTGCCGCAAGACCATCTTGCCGGGAAGCGAATCGAGAATCACGTTGGACTGGTGGATGTGCTGCCCACAATTTTACAGACAGCAGGCATCGAGGTTCCAAAAGAAATACAGGGAGAATCGCTGGTCGATCTTATGAGCCCGGACCCGCCTTCCGCTGGGGAGAATGCACCGGCTTACTCCTCAGTCCGGCCTTTGTATGCGGAGACCGAGTACGGGGTCCGCGCCTATGGATGGAGTGCCGTGCGCTCACTGCGCACTGATAAATATCTATTTGTCGAGGCGCCGCGCCGGGAGCTCTATGACTTGGCAGCAGATCCAAAAGCGGAGCACGACCTATCCACCACTTCCAAGGCCGTGGCTGATACGTTGCAAAGGCAATTGGATTCCTTCCGGCAAAAGACGAGCAAAACGGGAGAAGCGCCCAGTTCGGCGAACGACCCCGAAGCACAGGAGAAGCTGGCTGCCCTCGGTTATATGGCAAGAAATGTTCCGCCGCCAGATGCTGCCATGGGCCTGGGCGCCGATCCCAAGGACAAGATCGAAATTGGCAACATGATGGGGCAAGCCAACTTCCTCCTGGAGTCACAACGCATCGAAGAAGCCATTCTCGTGCTTCAGCAAGTCATCGCCAAAGAACCGAATATGTGGATTCCCTATGCGAAACTGGGCGGGGCAGAGACTGAACTGAAGAACTACCCCGAGGCCATAAAGGCGAGGCGCAAGGCGGTCGAGTTGGACCCCGATTCGGTCGATGCGCACTACGAACTCGGTAAGGTGTTAATGGCTGCCCAAGATTACGAGGCAGCGGTGCCGGAATTTGAGCAGGTCCTGGCGAAGATGCCGGGATCGTTGAAGTCCCATATCTTCCTGGAGATTGCCTACGCCCGGACCAACCGCTTGCCGCAAGCCATCAAGGAATGCGAAACCGTGCTCGCCTCCCTGCCCGAACAGTACGGAACCAACCTGATTCTCGGACGGGTGCTCATGCGTTCCGGCGACGCGTCGGGTGCTGTGCCCCCGCTGCTGAAGGCCGCTTCGCTTCGTCCTCATTCGCCTGACCCGCACGTAACTCTGATTGATGTCTACACCAAGCTGGGGCGCAATGAAGACGCGGAGAGGGAACGCAATTTGGTCAAAAGTCTGACAGAGAACGGGCCAGGGCTAAGCGGTCCCGAGCCAAACGAAACGGGACCAAGCGAACCGTAACCGTCAGCGAAACTCGGGTTTCGTATCAGAGCATCGCTTGATTGGCCGTGAAAAAAGTCGTGCTTCGTATCAGGGCATCGCTTTAGCGATACCATAAGCCGTTAGAAACGGAGGCCCCTTTAGGGGGCCTGGACATCGGTATTCGAATCTTTGAGCAAACTGCTAAGGCGATCTCCCCCACTGTTCGGTTCTAAGATGGACTGCCTAACAAGATGACGATTATTTCTATGCCAGCGATTCGTCGGTTGGTGGTCCTTCTTAGCTTGATGATTTGGTTGACCGCGAGCGCTCTGTCGGCTCCGGTGCCTCCTGCGCCGACATCTCCCAATGTCATCCTGATCACGGTCGATACCACCCGAGCCGATCGCATGGGATTCCTGGGCTCGAAGCTAGGACTGACGCCGAACCTGGACACGCTGGCCCGCGATTCCTCTATATTCACCCACGCCTATTCGCAGGCTCCGTTGACGGCACCCTCACACGCCAGCATTCTCACCGGAACCTATCCGCAGTTTCATCTGGTGAACGATTTCCAAGTCCCCTTGGCGCCGGAGTTGCCCTATGCGCCGGAGATTCTGCGTAGCCGCGGTTATCATACTGCCGCATTTGTTGCCGCCATGGTTCTCGATCCGCAAGCTGGCTTTGCTCGCGGCTTTGAACGTGGTTTCGATACCTATGATGCCGGCTTTCACCAGATGCGTCCGGAAGAAGATCGTTATCATTCCTCGGAGCGCCGCGGCGCCGAAGTCGTGGCGCATGCTCTGGCGTGGTTAGATCAGCATCCGCAGGGCCCGTTTTTTATATGGGTACATCTCTACGATGCGCACGATCCCTATGACCCTCCGGAGCCTTATAAGACCAAGTACGCCTCTGCTCTCTACGATGGTGAGATTGCCTATGCCGATTCCGCGGTAGGAACGTTCCTAACTCAATTGCGTGAGCGCGACCTATATAAAGGTGCCGTAATCGCGCTGATGGCGGATCATGGTGAAGCCCTTGGCGATCACGGCGAAGATACCCACGGAATCTTTCTCTACGACGAAACCATCCACGTGCCACTCGTGATTAAACTACCGAATGCCGATTCACCCGATAGTCATTCCACCGGCAAGCGCATTGAGAACCGGGTCGAGTTGGTAGACGTGTTGCCAACAATTTTGCAGGCCGTGGGAATTCCGGTTCCAGCGGAGGTACAGGGTCAATCGCTGCTCAGTCTAATGACCCCGAAACAAGTATCTGCTGGAAACCCCGCCTCCGCTGCTTCGGAGACAGCCGCGCCGGATCGTCCAGCCTACGCGGAAACCGACTACCCGCAGCGCTCCTATGGATGGAGTCCGTTGCGCTCACAGCGCACCGGAAAGTATCTTTACATCAAAGCCCCGCGGCAGGAACTCTACGACCAGTCGTCGGATCCGAACGCGCAACACAACCTATCTTCTTCATCGACCGCAGTAACGAGTACGCTCGCCAGCCAGCTCGATGCCTTCCGGCAGAAAACCAGCAGTGCCAGGGAAGCGCCCCAAGTCGTGCTTGATCCGGCAGCCCAGGAGAAACTCGCGGCGCTCGGCTACGTCGCCACCGATCGCAACGCTTCGCGTGCGGGCGCGAAAGATATGGGTGAGGATCCGAAGGACAAAGTCGAGATTGCCAACCTAAACCACCGCGCCTTCTTACTGATCGAAGATCATCATTACCAGGAAGCTGTGCCTCTGTTACAGCAACTGATCGTCCAGGACCCTGACACGGCTCTTGCCTATGCTCAACTCGGGCAATGCTTCGTGAGTTTGAAGCAGTTCCCGCAGGCGGTTCCGCCCTTGCGAAAAGCCGTACAGATGCGTCCAGAGATGACCACTCCACATTTCCAATTGGCAGCGGCATTAGTCGAAACGAAGGATTTTGACGGAGCGGCAGGAGAATTGGAGATCGTAGTGGCCCGCCTGCCGCAGTTCGAAGAGGCGCATCGCATGTTAGCAGTCGCCTATGCCCAGACAGGTCGAATGCCAGAGGCCATCGAGGAATGCAAAAAGGTGCTCGAAGTAGAACCCGATCACTACGGAACCAACCTGCTGCTGGGACGGATTCTAGTGATCACGGGAGATCCCAAAGCCGCGCTGCCCAGACTGAAGAAGGCAGCTATGCTCGAACCGAAAGCCCCCGAGCCGCACATGTTTCTGGCCGAGGCCTTTACCAAGCTAGGAAGAAAGATGGATGCGGCGCGCGAGCGAGCTACAGTCAAGCGATTGGGCGAGAGTTCAGAGGACTAAGAGACAATAAGTCTTCAGCTGTGCCACAAATGTCATGCGCCAAATGTCGCCCTTCGTATCAGGGTATCGCTTTAGCGATACCGCAAATCGTCAAGAATCAGACGCCCCTTTAGGGGCTGAACATCGGAATTCGACTTTTCAACCTACGCGCTCACGCTCAGCGCGTTGTTGGATGTTTGAGTCGAGCTCGTCGACGAAGCATTGAGCAAGTTCAAAATGAGCTCGTTATTACCATTCTGAGGATTGAAGTTAATCACCTGCTCGACGGAGTTTCCATTCTGTCCCTGAGCTCCATCGACATTATCGTTCAGCGTGATCTGCGCTCCTGAATTGCCGCCGAGATTGATTGTGATCTCTTCGGGATTTGCTAAAGAAGCTGCCGAAGAAGAAGCACCAGACGCCGCCCCGCTGCTCTCGCCAAGATTGATCACGAGTTCGGGCGTTGTCGATGTGCTCGAGGCGCTGGCGCTGGACGCGGCTCCCAAATTAATAACGATCTCGGAAGCGCCAGAGGATGGGGATGAAGAATTACTGCCCTCGCCAATGTTGATCACCACCTCCGGAGTCGCCGGTCCGATTGACGGCGCCGTTGCAGACGCCGAAGCACTAGGAGCGGCCACATTGGCTGCGCTACCAAGGTTGATGACGATCTCAGCAGCGTTGGGATTCGAAGTGGAATTGGAATTATAGGCTGAAATGGCGCCCTGAGCCTGCTGGCTTTGTACGCTGAATTTTCCCGTAAGACTGGCGAAGGCGGACTGCGCCAGCGAGAGATTGCCCGTCTGCAGCGCTTGGCCAATCGTCTGGAAATCCTGGGCGCGATCGGCTTGTTCAAATGGTTGTCCGTTCTTGTTCGGGCCGCTCTGTCCGAGCGTAGTCAGGGTGTTGAAATCGGTTTGGGCAGCGGTCAGATTGCCGGCCTGAAGATCCTGTCCAAGCTGGATAACATCCGCTTGCCGCTGCTGCCGATAGGCTTGCAGTTGCTGATAAATCGAAGACGCATCATCGGCCGCGGCAGTCGGCTGCGTGCTGGTGAGGCTCACCACTGCGGCCGCCTGCGATGAAGTTGCAGACGTATTTCGGCTGCTGGTAAGCGCAGCAAAGGCTGCCTGTGCTCCCGCCAAGTCGCCGGATTGCAGGGCCTGGCCGATGCTTTCGAAAGCTTGAGCCGTGCCCGATTTGGAAAAAGGTTCCGAATTGGCGAATGGACCATTTTGCCCGAGTGCGGCCAGCGCATTGTAGGCCTGCTGAGCGTCGCTCAGATCTCCACTCTGAAGATCACTGCCAAGCTGCTTAAGATCAGCCTGACGACTCTGATAGAAACTCTGGATTTCCTGAAAAATTGAAGGACTGGAAACTGCCGCTGTCGACATAACTCATCTCCCGAGGGGCTTCGCGGTTACTTCACAAGCAGGTCTTTTTTTGCGCCCCACAGACTTCATCGGCGGACCACGGAATGACTTTAGAGAAAATGCAGGGTTACCAAAGGTTCCACGAGCAGGATTGAGAACAAAAGTTCACGATCGGAGGCAATTCAGGAAGGGCGAAAAAAAGGCCGAGGCAATTGGGAAGCCCCGGCCTCAAGTTACTCCACCGTTTTCAAATTTAGGCAGTCAGTGCTTTTTCAAGTTGCTGGCAAAGCGCAGTTTCCAGTGTGTACACCTTACGCGTCGAGGGCGTGCTCAGATACGGCTGGAGAATCTGCTCGACCCGGGGGAACCATACTGGTTCATCGCGCTCGAACTGCTTCTTGTCAGTCCAAAGAGTGACCGCAAGCATTTTTTCGCCCTTGCTCTCGGGAACCAGCGGAAGAATTTCGAGGAAGCCATTCTGCTTTCTAAGAATGGGAAGAACGTCTTTTTTTACCACCCGCAAGAATTCGTCTTTTTCCTCCGTTAGCGGGACGAACTCAAGGATACGAGCGAACATGGGAAGTCTCCTTTCGTTCTTGAGATTGTGAAATTAGTTGCGCAAGACTTTATCTGGTCCCGTCTGTGGCAACGGTTGCAGCGTACCTTTGAGCTGCGAAATTTGCTGTGACGGATGGGCGGGACGGGTGTGACGATTTCCAGAGAAATCGTTTTAAAATGGGAAACTAACCACCTTGTGTGACCCGTGGATGCGAGCCGGGAAGCGAATCATTGGCTCATCCGATTTGCCTTTTCTCGGCGCGACAATGATAATCACCGTTTGCCCTAATGCTGCTCAATTGTTTGACGTGAAACCAGTCCGGCCCGGAGGCGGTATCATTCCCGGTTCGTGTGGCCCCGATCGGATCGTGTTATCGGTCTATTCGGTACAACTTGGTTGTGCCATTTTTGCATCTCTTTGGAGACAGAATAAAAGGAAATGGGAAAATTAGTTCACTTCGCTCTGGCAGCTTTCTTCCTTGTAGGCATCGCTTCCGCTCAAAACAACATTCCGGCAATCGATATCTTCGGCGGCTACTCGTACATCAGGTTTAACCAACCATTGAGCACGGTCACGCCCCATGAGAATCTGACGCTGAACGGCTTCGGATTCTCCGGCACCGTCGGATTGTTCCATCATCTTTCTGTTGAGGCAGACTTCAGCCACCATTCGATCAACGATTGCGGTGGCGTTTCCAGTGTGAGCTGCAGCAATTTCTCTTACATGTTTGGGCCGCGTTACACGTTTGGCAGTCGCACCGACAAGACGACACTCTTTGTCCATGGCCTGGTGGGTCGTGATAGCGCGACTATGCTGGGAACTTCCGACAGCACAGTTTCCGATACTTCTGTGTCGTTGGTAGCGGGCGTGGGCCTTGATTATTGGTTCAGTCGCCACTTCGGATTTCAGCTCGGGCCGGCCGATGTTGTATACACCAATCACCTGGCCGATGACGGCGCTAACGCCCAGACCACCTTCCGTGTCGCGGCCGGATTTGCTTATCGATTCGGCGGTCAGACGGGTCCGACTTTCTCCAAGCCTCAACCCGCTCCTCCTACACCACCTCCGGCTGAGCCTCAGCCGGAACAGCCCAAGACTCATCGCTCCTGGATTCGGCCCTGGCACAAGACTCAGACTGCTCCTGCTGAGGGCGAACCTTCGGAGACGCAAACCGCGCAGGGTCAATCCACGACTGCGCCAGCTCCGACATCGAAGAACGCAGCGCCTGCCGCCCACGGTATGTCGGTCCATCCGCTGGGCATTCTGGCTGCGCCCCAGGAATTTGCTGGAGCGAGAATATTGCAGATCGAGCCCGGAGGCGTTGCTGAGATGGCGTCCCTGCACGTGGGCGACCTGATCACCTCCGTGGACGGCAAACCCGTTCGAACGCCAATGGAACTGGCCGCCGAACTGGCCGGCAAAACCGGAAAGGTTCGTATCGGCATCGTGCGCGGCAAGTTTGTAACAGAGACGGAAGTCCTGCTAGGCGCTCAGTAAATAGAGCCCCGTAAACGATAACAAGTGGAGCGCCGGGCGTTCGCGCCCGGCCTTGTTTTTGTGTCTGCTGGTGCAGAAAAAATTGAGCCATTTTTCGTGCGTGAGCGGAGCGAAGGATCTGACGACAAGAGGGTGATACGGGAGGACTGGTGCGCCCGGAGAGATTCGAACTCCCGACCTACAGCTCCGGAGGCTGCCGCTCTATCCAGCTGAGCTACGGGCGCACTGCTGCAAGTGTACAACGTCGCCGTGAGCGCCTCAACCGTTGGCAACTGGCGTGTTTCCGACTAGCCGACTACACAAGAGTGGTGGACTTCATAAGGTAGAATCGTCGTGGTTATCGAAAACGGACCATGAACAGAATATCTATTGGTCTTGAGCAACGTAACATGAAGGGATGGAGGCTCTGGACAAAACTTCTGATTTTCTTCGTGGTTTTGTTTGCAGTTCTGCTGGTATTTTCCCCTACGTTTGTTGATCGATATTTCGGAGTGGCCAAAAACGAATCTGCCGCCGTGGCAAGCCTTCGTAAGATCAATGCCCTAGAAAGTCAGTATGCTGCGGAACACCCTGACAAGGGCTTTGCATGCGAGCTGCCGCTACTTCGATCAAACGAAAAGCGAGTCGATCCGTATGACCCTATAGCGGCTCTCCTCGCGGGCGAGTGGAGCGGATTTAAGTTTGCCGTTGTCGGCTGCGCCCCAGATGCGGACGGAATCGTCACTCATTACGGCGTAACTGCAGTTCCAACTAATCCTGGCAGGACTGGGATTCGGGTTTTCTGCACCGACCAATCCGGCAAATTATTTTACGAAGAAACCTCTGCATCCCAATGCGCAGCTATGCGGCACGGACTGCCCGATTAAGGTGCTTACTTGCGCGTGAGAAGAGGGGTATGCGAAAGTCCCTCTCGTCTCCCGCCGACGCCTCAACAGCCGCCGACCTTCCAAAATCGCTCATCCTGATAATCGAGGGTCAATAAGCGATTGCGCGGATCGTGACGCTTGCCACACTTGGGGCAAGGAATAAAACTGCGGATGTGCATTCCCTTGCGGTCGTAATCCTCGGCAACAGCAAAGCTGGCGCCGCAACTGCACGGGATGACGAACATGCGAAATTTCTTCTTGTCCACCGCGTCGTTGAGCATACTTCGAATGAATGGCAGCTTTCAGCTAAATCGGATCATAACCTGGCGTTCTCGCCATCGCAGCAGAGCTGGGAGGATCTGGCAGTGCTTTTCCTGACGGCTGACGGCTGATGGCTGACGGCTGACGGCTGAGAGCTTTCTCAGCCTTCGACCTCGGCCATCGATCGTTTCCGTCGGTTTGCCTGCAAAACTTTTTTACGCAGCCGCAGAGCCTTCGGTGTGACCTCGACAAATTCGTCGTCGGCGATGAATTCAATCGCCTGTTCAAGATTGAGATTCTTATAAGGGACGAGCCGAATCGCCACGTCGGACGTTGAAGCCCGCATGTTAGTCAGTTTTTTCTCGCGGACGATGTTGACATCGAGATCCGTTTCTTTGGCGTTCTCGCCTACGATCATGCCTTCATAAACGTCGATACCGGGCCCGGCGAAGAGTGTGCCACGCTCCTGAATATTGTAGAGAGCATGGGAAGTAGTCACTCCGGCGCGATCGGCAATCAGCGCGCCCGTAGGACGATGCGGAATCTCCCCCTGCCACTCGATGTATCCATCAAAAAGCGCGTTCATGACGATCGTGCCGCGCGTGTCGGTGAGCAGGGTACTACGCAGTCCAATCAAACCGCGGCTGGGAACGCGGAATTCTACGCGCACGCGTCCATAGCCGTGATTATGCATGTTGGCGACTTCGCCTTTGCGCGAGCCGACATGTTCCATGACCACGCCAACGAATTCTTCGGGAATGTCGACGGTGAGGTGCTCGACGGGCTCCATAAGTTTGCCGTCTATGCGCTTGGTGACGATCTCCGGTTTGCCGACCATCAACTCGTAGCCTTCGCGGCGCATCATCTCAATCAGAATCGAGAGCTGCAATTCGCCACGCCCCAGAACCTTGAACGAATCAGTGCTGCCCGTCTCTTCCATGCGCAAAGAGACATTGGTGAGCAACTCTTTATCCAGCCGCTCGCGCAGGTTCCGCGAAGTAACGTAAGTCCCTTCGCGTCCGCAAAACGGAGAGGTGTTGATCGTAAACAGCATCGCAATCGTAGGCTCGTCAATAATGATGGGCGGCAGCGGCGAGGGATTCTCCGCGTCGGTAATCGTTTCGCCAATCGTGATGCCTTCAACGCCGGCCACGGCAATGATGTCGCCCAGCGAAGTTTCAGTAATGTCGGTGCGCTTAAGGCCCGAGAAGCTAAAAAGCTTGGTGATTTTCGTTTTGTGAAATGTCCCGTCGCGCTTGGCGATCGCAACGTCTTCGCCAGTCTTCATCGTCCCGGAAAAAACCCGGGCTATGGCCAAACGGCCCAGGTAGTCGCTGTAATCAAGATTCGCCACCAGAATCTGCAGCGGTCCATCTTTGTCACCTTGCGGAGCTGGAATCGTGTCAACGATTGCCTCGAACAAGGGACGAAGATCTTCGCCCGCAGCTCCTTGATGCACAGCGGCCGTTCCGGCCTTGGCGTTCGTATAAAGGACGGGGAAGTCGAGCTGATCTTCCTTGGCGTCGAGATCAATAAAGAGGTCGTAAACCTCGTTAAGAACTTCCTGCGGACGAGCATCGGGGCGATCGATCTTATTAATGACCAGAATCGGCTTGAGGTTAGCCTCAAGCGCCTTGCTCAGCACGTAACGCGTCTGCGGCAGCGGGCCTTCGCTGGCATCGACCAGCAGCATGACGCCATCAACCATCTTGAGCGCGCGTTCCACTTCGCCGCCGAAATCGGAGTGGCCAGGCGTGTCGACAATATTAATTTTTGTGCCGGCATAAAACACGGCCGTGTTCTTGGCAAGAATCGTGATGCCGCGCTCGCGCTCGAGATCGTTCGAGTCCATAACACGCTCGGCGACGGTCTCGTTGTCGCGGAAGGTGCCGCTTTGGCGAAGCATGGCGTCAACCAGCGTGGTCTTGCCGTGATCCACGTGGGCAATGATAGCGATGTTGCGAATACTCGGATTCAGATCGAAAACTCCTCAGGCCAGCAAAATAGGGCTTACTACTACTTTACTATGGCCGCGAGGTTCGCAGTTGTCGCGCGAAACAAACGTAGGGATAGTCAAACTCGAAATCCATAGAACTCAGCGCAAAAAATTAAACCGTTCATTTTCGCAACACGCTCGAATGTTTCAACCGCGTTAATTTTCACTTCGGGAAATACGCATGTACTAACGAGTTTTAAATGAACTTCTGACATCTAGGGGAGCTCAACCAACTCCGATACATTTTCCGCAAGGATTTTATTGAAATCCCCCATTCTGTGCGTAGAGGTTCTACAATGGCAATCGCAATACGAACGATCGCAACTTTTCAGGCGCGCAATTCTTCTTCAACTATTCATCCCTTTATTCATTCCTTATTTTCCGCTGTATTTCCGAAGTGCTCAACCGTTTCGATATTCCTGCTCGTAATCATGCTGATGACGGCATCGTTGTCGATGGCGAAGGCGAAAGCGAAGCCCGGCGCTTATGATGGCCCGGCAGAATTGCCGATTGCGACCGTCGCCAGTGCCATGAGCGACACTCCCGCGCCGGGGTCGATTATCAGCGTCAATGCCGGCGGCGATCTGCAATCTGCGTTGAACAACGCTCAATGCGGCGACATAATCGAGCTCCAGGCGGGCGCAACCTTCAGTGGCCAGTTCATCGTGCCAGCCAAGAACTGTAACATCGACAATTGGATCTGGATCCGCACCAGTTCTCCAGACAGCGCTCTGCCGCCAGAGGGAACCCGAGCCACACCTTGTTATGCCGGAGTCGCGACGCTCGTCGGGCGTCCGCAATATAGCTGCACAAATCCGCAGAACGTGATGGCGACGGTGCAGATGGAAATTGTGGGCAATGGTCCATTCCAATTTGCACCCGGAGCGAATTTCTATCGCTTCATCGGCCTTCAAATCACGCGACCCACCGGAACTCAAGGGCCCGCAGCGCTGATGACCGCTCAGGGCACCGCCGATCACATCGTGGTCGATCGCTCCTGGTTGCATGGCGGGCTCCAGGATGAAACTCACAACGGGGTGAGCTTGAATGGCATGACCAACGCGGCTGTCGTCGACTCTTATTTCAGCGATTTCCACTGCATAGCGATTACCGGCGCTTGCACCGATGCGCAAGCCATCGGCGGGGGCATAAGCGATACTCAAGACGGTCCCTTCCTGATTCAAGACAACTTTCTGGAAGCCTCCGGCGAGGGCATCATGTTCGGCGGAGGCGGCGCCACCGCGACCCCGACCGATATCGAAATTCTGGGCAATCATTTCTGGAAGCCCTGGCAGTGGAAGCCCGGCAACACACCATTTGTCGGCGGAGCGAACGGCCATCCCTTCATTGTTAAGAATCATTTGGAACTGAAGAACGCGGTGCGCGTCCTGGTCGATTCCAATCTCATGGAAAACGTTTGGGGCGGCTTTAGTCAGAGCGGCGATAGCATTCTGCTCACGCCGAAGAACCAACATAGTGGGCACAGTAACATCTGCCCTAAGTGTCAGGTGACGGATATCACGATCCGCTATTCATACCTGTCGCACGCCGGCGGCGGAATTCAGATGGCAACTGCTCTTTCCGGCAATGGCAAGAATGGAGCGCCCGCGCTAGCGGGTACGCGCTGGAGCATTCATGACGTGGTTCTCGATGACATCAGCATCCAAAAATACGTAGGCGACGGCGCTGTCGTCATGATCATGAACAAATGGCCAAAGAACCCGCTCAATACGGTCACCATCAATCACATCACAGGTTTCCCCGATCCAACCGGTAACATGATGTTCATCGGAGATGGCGCCAAGACTGCGTCCATGTATGGATTGGTCTTCACCAACAATCTGCTGATCACCGCTCGCTATCCGGTATGGAACACGGGAGGCAGAAGCAGTTGTGCCGTCAAAGACGTGCCGTTGACCACCATTAGTAAATGCTTCACCACTGCCACTTTCACAAACAACGGTCTGATTGCCTCGCCGCCTTCGTTTCCACCCTCTGCGTGGCCAAAGGGCAATATGTTTCCCCAAACCGTCGAAGACGTCGATTTCACCAACTTCAACAACGGCGATGGTGGAGACTATGAGCTTCTCCCGAGCAGCCCTTACAAAAACAAAGGCACGGACGGAATGGATCTGGGAGCCGATATCGTTACCATCAACGCAGACTTGGCCAACGTGGAATAGAACGTGGAATAAGATGAGCAACCCGCTCGGCGAGCGGTATCTTTCACCTCCTGGGAGATACCGCTCTGCCGTGTCGAAAAATGATCGCAAAACATGAAGTGTAGGGATCGGTCGCGCCGGATTCGGGGCGACTGGGAGCCTGTAGACTTATCTCTCACATCATTTCATGTGCTCGAAAGACAATTTCCGCCGCCGAAACTTCATCCTTCTATTTGCGAGCGTGTTAGCGTGCATTCTTTGCCGCGCTCAACAACCCTCTGGAGATAATTCTCCATTGCCCAACGCTTCGAATCAGAGCGTTCCTCATGCGAGCGACACTCCAGCAAAATCATTCTTCGCCCGCTGGGCCGACTTCTACCGCGCGGATTGGTCGCCACCAGCGCCAACTTCTGCGGCCGCTACGCCGACTTCGACTCCAACTAGGCGAGGCCTTCCTTCGCCGTTAGATTCGCCGCCGTTTCCCAACTCCGACTGGTCTTACGGCGGTTCGCCAGTAATCGGAGAGCCTGACGGCAACAGCTATCCGCTGATGACTGCCATCAATGGCGCCAAGAGCCGCACCAAACTCTACGGATGGCTTGATCCCACACTCAACTTCAGCACCTCCAAAGACAGCAATGCGCCTGAGGCCAACGATGTCTACTCCAACCGCTTCGAGTTAAATCAATTCGTTCTGTACGCTGAGCGCTTGCCTGATTCCGTGCAACAGGATCACGTCGACTGGGGATACCACTTAACCGCTCTCTTCGGTACCGACTATCGCTTTACGACCGGCAAGGGCTATGGCAGCAGCCAGTTGCTCGACGATCATCGTCAGTACGGATTTGACCCAACGCTCGAATATGTGGATCTCTATATTCCGCAAGTCGCGCAGGGGATGAATCTCAGGCTTGGCCGTTTCATCTCCGTTCCTGGAATCGAGGCGCAGCTTGCGCCGAATAACTACATCTTCAGCCACTCGCTGCTCTATGCCATCGATCCTTTTACCGACACAGGTTTGATGGCGACGGTGAAGCTCAACGACCACTGGCTGACGCAACTGGGAATTACCGCAGGCCATGACGTTGCTCCTTGGACTTCGGACGCGAAGCCTTCGGGCACGGTTTGCGTGAGCTATACAACCTCTTCTGTGAACGACAATCTCTATGTCTGCGCCAACGGGATCAACGATGCCAAGTACGCATACAACAATCTGCAACAGTACGACGCGACTTGGTATCACAAATTTTCGAAGACGTGGCACATGGCAACCGAATCCTGGTACATGTATGAGCGCGATGTGCCAGCGCTCGGCGGCAACATCAAGCCGGAACTGGGCACGAATCCTGCTTACTGTTTGGCGGGAGAGCAGCGTTGCACTGCTCCTGAATATGCGGTGGTGAATTTTTTGCAGAAGGAACTTTCAGTGCACAACTTTCTATCATTCCGCAGCGATTTTCTCGACGATAAAAAAGGACAGCGCACTGGCTACGCAACCAAATACTCAGAGAACACAATCATGTGGTGCCATTGGTGGGGCTCGACGATTCAATTGCGTCCCGAGCTGCGTTTCGAGCGAGCGTGGGATCAGAAAGCCTACGACAACGGACGCAAGCAGAATCAGCTTACGGCGGCTAGCGATCTGATTTTTCACTTCTGAGCATCCATGTGGGCGAGATGGCCAGAGTTTCTTCTTATATGATTTGTCATCATATGATTTGTCATCCCGAACGAAGTGAGGGATCCGCAATTCGCCGCGGTCGAAAAAGTCGATGCCGCGGTTCATTTTGGGTGGCGCAGCGCTTCAGCGCTGCGGAAAGATCCATCCCACTAACAAACGCGAAGGGGTCGACTTCAGTTGTAATAGCCATGACTTGGACCCCGCACATCACGCCGTCGGACCGGGTCGCCACCATCAGCCCGTAGCAGGGACTTTGAGCGTAATAGCTTTTGAGGCTATCTTGCTGTTTAGCAAGAAAGGGTATGCGCTGTAAACAGCTCAGTCTCAGAGTTTTTAGATCATTTCAGCAGTGGTATCATGCCGCAAACAATTGTAGAGAGAAACGCTCTATGAAACATTCGCTCGTTGCCTGTATTGGTTTGATGGTCATCTGCGTAGGTGTATGCCTAAGTCAAACGGCCAGCAGTTCGACTCAAGAGGTAGAAGCACTGGCTAGGGTGGAGATCGGCGGCAAATGGGGCTTCATCGATCAAACGGGCGCGGTAGTGATCCCGATGCAATTTGAGCAGGCCAGTAATTTCTCCGAAGGCCTAGCTTCCGTCACATCCGGTGGCAAAGCAGGTTTCATAGACAAAACGGGAAAGACGATCATCCCCGCGCAATTCGAGGGCGCCCGCTCTTTCTACGAACAACGAGCTATGGTTATTATCGAGGGCAAACAGAGCTTCATTGACAAGAGCGGGAAAGTCATCGCGCAATTTGAAGGCATCGACTCGGATTTTTCCGAGCAACTAGCAGCGGTCATCATCGGCGGCAAGACAGGCTATATCGACAAGACTGGCAGAGTAGTTATCGCTCCAAAATTCGAAGATGCTGGATCCTTTTTCGATCAACGGGCAGCAGTATGGATCGGCGATAAAATGGGTTTCATCGACAAGACCGGTAAGGTGGTAATCCCGCCGCGCTTCGATGGGACCTCTAATTTTTCCGAAGGACTGGCTGCCGTCAAGATTGACGGCAAAATGGGTTTCATCGACAAGACCGGTAAGGTGATCATCGCGCAGCTCGACAATGCCGGAGGTTTTTCCGAACAACTAGCATCTGTCAATATAAAGGGCAAATGGGGTTTCATCGATAAAACGGGAAAGGTTGTCATCCTCGCGCAGTTTGAAGGCGTTAGGGATTTCTCTGAGCAGCTAGCTGCGGTTGAAAGCGGCATGAAATGGGGTTTTATTGACAAGACCGGTAAGGTTGTCATCCCGACGCAGTTCGAGAATGCTGGAAGTTTCTCCGAACAATTAGCCCCCGTCAGTATTGGCGGAAAGTGGGGTTTCATCGATAAGACCGGTAAGGTTGCCATCCCGGCACAGTTCGAGACGGTTAGCGATTTTGCCAAAGTGAGCAAGGAATAGCACCACCAATTCGATTCGGGCAGCCGCTATCGTTGCAAAACTCGGTTGGCGTAACATCCCCACAACGCTCATCGAGGGTTTTGTGTTCCAACGCCTCGATTGCATCTAAAATCCCCCCAAATTTGAATACCAGCCTGTGAGCCATAACGCGGAGTCTTGGCAGCCCTGTCCACAAGATCGACTTCAAACCAATGCACTTCAGTCGCGCCGTGCTTCCGCTCTTTTTTCATCACAAATTGTATGTACCCCCATCACAGACACCCGCTCCCAAACTCTGCCATCATTCCCCAGAGTGGAGCATCCAGAATTCTGCCCGTCTCCAGAGACGGTTCCACAACTGCCGAAAAACTACCTTCGGCAATCTTTGATAAATCGACGATAAATTGACGATAAATCGACGTTCTCGCGGATTCGCCCATTTGCCTATTCCGAACCAACCCAATTTGTTTATATAAATGACATCTCTCCTGTTTATAACAACGATACTAGGGGGGGTGGGGGGTAGGGGGGTGGGGGGTACCACGTACACGTCGCCAAAGAGATGTTCAATTACATCCGAAAGCCAATACCCAACAGGAGCCAATCTTAATGTCATCTTATTCCAGCAAATATTCCGAAATCGTTTGCGAGCAGATAAAGGACGATGGAACGCCCTGCAAGTCCCTCGCACTCCGCGACAAAAAGTATTGCCACTACCACGAGGTTTGCGGCTCGCCCCGGATCGATATCAGCAACTCGATCGACCTTAATCCGGTTTACTTCGATCTGCCCCTGCTTGACGACGCCACCTCGATCCAGGGGGCGATCACCCAGGTTTGCGAACGCTTGCTGCAGAAGCGAATCGAAACCAAACGAGCCGGGATTCTCCTCTACGCCTTGCAGGTCGCATCCTCGAATCTGGGCCGATTGAACGACGACAGAATCCAGCAGAAAAGCCAAAAGAATAGTCCGCAAAATGCTTCGCAAAATGATCTGGAGGTTCCCGCTGCTGTCCAGGGGGCAGCCACTCCGCCATCTGGCCCTGATAAGTCGCAGCCCGGAAGCATTCAAGCCTGCCAGCAGCGGCGCCCGCGACGGCGATCCAGAGCCTGAACCAACAACAGTTTCAAAGTAAATCGCTCTACTAACTCCGCGCCAGAATTACAAAGTCACTTCCGCGCGCGTCCGCAGCCGATACCAAAATACGATCGCGAACAGCGAAAACAGAAAGATGATGGTCGAAATGGCGTTGATCTCCGGAGTAATACCTCGCCGCAGCCGTCCCCAGATTTCTAGCGGAAGAGTGTTGTCGCGGCCGATCAGGAAGAAGCTTACGGCGATTTCGTCCATGGATAGGGTGAAGATCAGGAGCGCGGCTCCGATGATGGAGAGCTTCAGGTTGGGGACGGTGATGCGCCAGAAGGTTTGCCAGTAAGTCGCTCCCAAGTCTAGCGAGGCTTCTTCTTGAGCGCGGTTTAGTTTTTGCAATCCGGCGAAGACTTCGGTGGTGGCTACGGAGATTAGCGCGGTGCCGTGTCCCAAGATGATGGTTAACAGGCTTAGTTTTACCTCTGTCACTCGGAAGAGCATTAGCAGTGATAGGCCGGTGATTATGCCGGGGAGAATTAGTGGCAATAAAACCAAGCGGCGGAATAGAGCTTTGCCGGGGAATTGAGCGCGATCTAACGCTAGCGCCGCAGGGATTCCAAAGAGCAGAGCGATGAGCATGGCGGCCGCGGCCACTAGCAGGCTGTTTAGGACGGAATCCCAGATGGCCGCGTCGTTGAACAGGATGCGGTACCAGTTCAGGGTCAGGTCGCGCGGGGGAAAGCCTCCTACGCCCTGTCCGTTGAAGGAATAGAGGATGAGGACGGCGATTGGGAGATAGAGGAAGGCGAAGACGGCCAGGGCGTGAAGGGTTAGGAGACGCGGATTGTAATTCACCTTCATCTGTTTGACTCCGGGCACGGTGCGAATGCCTTGCGGTAACCGCGGAGGGGGAGAGAGACGTAGGGGTCCTTCGACTCCGCAAGCGCTTCACTTCGTGAAGTGCTTGCTCCGCTCAGGATGACACGGATTGGACTCATTGGAAGCTCCACTTGTTTTCCAATCTTTCGGAGAAAAAGATCAGGGCCAGCACCAGCGCTAACATGCAGAGCGAGATAGCGGCTCCCAGCGGCCAGTTATAGGCGGCTCCGAAGAGACTTACTACTATGTTCGAGATCATGATGCCGCTCGGGCCTCCTAGTAAGAGTGGCGCTAGGAAATCTCCCAGGCTTAGGACGAAGGCGAAGGTTGCTCCAGCCAGCACTCCTGGGATGGAGAGCGGGAAGATCACTCGCCAGAAAGTTTGCTGCGGCGTGGCTCCGAGATCGTGCGAGGCTTCTACCAGGTTGCGCGGAATGTGTTCTAGCGACGCGTAAATGGGCAAGAATGTGAATGGTGTATAGATGTGCGTCAATGTAAGCACGACCGCGAATGGACTATAGAGCAGGAAATCCAGCGGATGACTGGCCAGGTGAAGATATTGAAGAGATGTGTTGAGAACTCCGTCGGTGCCAAGGATTGTTTTCCAGGCGTAGGCGCGCACTAAGTAACTCACCCACAGCGGGATGATCACTAACTGATAGTAGAGGTCTTTTTTTGCTCCGGCGTAGAAGGAGAGGAAATAGGCTAGCGGATAACCTAATAACATGGAGAAGAAGGTGACGCGGGCAGCGATCCACATGGAGCGCAGCAGCGTTTGCCAGTAGACGGGCTTGGTTAAAAGCTCGTGATAGTTATCCAGATTCCAGGAGTGGATGATGGTTCCTGAATCGGAGACGGACCAGAAGCTGTAGCAGAACATCAGCAGGTAAGGCACGAGCAGAAATACCGCAACCCAGACTAACGGCGGGACGGTGATGGCGGTGCGGTAGGCGCGAGAGAACATCAGCGTTTGTCCTCTGACTTAGAGGCAAGTGATTGGGAGCCAAGACTCGTCTCGCGGACGGGGATGGCGTCGGCGGCATCGAATTCGAATTCGAGCGGGGCTTTGGAATTGGGGAGATCGCGGTTGGCTGTACGGATGGTCAGGATCAATCCTCCGTCGGTTTCGACGCGTAGAAGGTCGGTGGCTCCGTGGAAAGCCTGGTCGCGAAGCTTGGCGCGAAAACGGATAGTCGACGAAATCTTTGGAGTGGACTGCGACGCGGTTTTTGCGGGAGCGATTATTGGCGGCGCGATCTTTGCAAGCCGAATGCATTCCGGACGCAATGAGAAAAGAGCGGATCCATTGGGCAGGTCGGTCGGCCATGCGAGCCGGTCGCACATCGCGGTGCCTTGGTGAATATCGGCTTGCAATAAATTTGTGTGTCCGATGAATTGCGCGGTGTAGGAGGTTGCGGGACGGTTGTAGATTTCGCGCGGGCTGGCGACTTGCTCTAGTTCGCCGGAGCGCAGCAATGCGATGCGATCGGACATGACCATCGCTTCCTCCTGATCGTGGGTGACGAAGATGAAGGTGATTCCTACTTCGCGCTGGAGGGCTTTCAGTTCGACTTGCATCTGGCGACGTAGATTGGCGTCGAGCGCGGAGAGTGGTTCGTCAAGTAGTAGCAGACGTGGACGATTCACCAGCGCGCGGGCCAGCGCGATGCGCTGCTGCTGGCCTCCGCTGATCTTTGAAGGCTTGGATTTGGCGTATGCAGACATCTTTACTTTGGCCAGCGCTTCCGTCACTCGCGATTCAATTTCAGCGGTGGGACGCTTGGCGATGGCTAATCCATAGCCTACGTTTTGCTCGACCGTCATGTGCGGGAACAGGGCGTAGCTTTGGAAAACGGTGTTCACGCGTCGGCGATAGGGAGGTTGAGTGTCGAGGCGCTCGCCTTGCATCCAGACTTCTCCGGCGGTGGATTGCTCGAAGCCGGCTAGGATTCTGAGCAGCGTGGTTTTTCCTGAGCCGCTCTCGCCGAGGATGGTTAGGAATTCGCCTTCGGCGATTTCCAGTGAGATGTCTCGCAGGACGATGTTTTTGCCGAAATTCTTGGCTACGTTGCGGATTGAGAGCAGGGAAGTGGATGTCGGTTTCGTGCTGCCTGCTATTGCGGATTCTTGCGTTGTTGCCATGGCTATCGTTTTGGTGCTGTAACTTTTCGCGGGTAAATGCCCGCGGCGATACTGGCATTATTGCGTTGCTTTTACTTCGTTCCAGATTTCGTTGTATTTGGCTCGGCGCGGAACATTTTGCCAGAAATATAGGCGCTTCTGGTAATTGTCTACATCGTCCAGATGGAGGTTCTTCTGTTCTTCGGGTGTCATGTACTGCGCGGCGCGCGGGTTTGCTGGCGTGTATCCAGTAATATCGGTGACCTTTTTCTGGGTCTGCGCCTCGATCATGAACTCCAGAAATTTGTAGGCTAGATCCTTATTCTCGCTGCCAGCGGTGATCATGAGGTGATCGATCCATCCAGTGGTGTTTTCTTTAGGAATGGTCTCGCCCACGGGGAAATTGCTTTTGCGAAGCTGGTTGGTCATCAGCGGCCAACCCATGGCGATTACCACTTCGTGGTTCTGAAAGAGGTTGGTGAGTTCGCCGCCAGTGGACCACATCTTGCGAATATTCGGTTTCAATTCGATGAGTTTCTTTTTTACTGCGTCGAGCTCTTCATCGGTGAGGTTATAAAGATGACTTGGGTCGGGCTTGTCGTAGCCGAGGAGCTGCGCCGCCATATAGACGGTGGAAAGATCGTCCCAAACGGAAACTTTTCCTTTTAGTTTCGAATCCCACATGACGTTCCAGCTTTCGGGAGGCTGAGAGAATGCGGTGGTGTCGTAAATCATTGGATCGGGACCCCACATAAAAGGCACGCCGTAGACATCTCCCTTCACGCGAACGAGAGGCAGGGAAGTGAGTTGGGGTGAGAGTTGGCCATAGCTGGGCAGTTTACCAAGGTCAAGAGGAGCAACAAGACCGCTGGTTGCGATCATCGTGGCCACGTCGCTGGACGGGGAGATCACGTCGTAGTTGCCCGCGCTGCCGCCGCGGAGTTTGGCGACTAGTTCGTCGCTCGATCCCATGTAGGAGGCGGAGACTTTGCAATGATTTGCTTCTTCGAAAGCCTTGACGTATGAGGGATCGGCGTAGCCTTCCCACACCAGCAAGTTGAGGGTGGGAGTTTTTTCCGCGCAGGATCCACAGAAGATGATGAGAAGGACGGCGAATAGCGCGAGCATTAATTTGCGCGACATTTTTTGTTCTCTCCCTGCGATCGGACGTCAGCGGCTAAAGCCGCATTCAAATCAATGTAGTTATCACAGCGGTAAAGCGTTGCGCCACCAAAGCCAAGTGCAACGTAGAGTTGTTCCCTACCACTAGAATGTTGGCGGAGTGTTGACCCATAGCAGCCAGGTTTCGCTCCGTCCGGGATTTTTCCAGTGATGTGGTGTCGCGCTTTCAAAATAGAAACTGTCGCCGCGTTTCAGATGGTACTCCTCGCCGTCAAGCGCGATCTTCAACTCGCCTCGCAGCACGAACAAGAATTCTTCGCCTTCGTGGGCATAGGATTCGCCACTCCCTGCTGCTGGCTTAATACGAAAGAGGTGCGGCTCCATTACCTTATTGCCCCAGGCTAGCAACTCCATACGCACGCCTGGACCGGCTTCGAGCACTTTGCGCTTGAGCGGACGCACCAATCGAGTATTCAGTTCGGTGGCATCGAAAAAATCGAGGATGTTAGTGCGGTAGTAGCGTGCTAGCCTGCGCAGTGTGCCGACGGAGGCGCTCATCTGCGATCGTTCAAGGGCGCTGAGGAAACCGATCGAAATTCCGGCGGCGGAGGCGACTTGGGCGAGGCTGCGTCCGTGTTTGGTACGCAAGCGGCGCAGGCGTGGGCCGATTGTCGTTTCTGGAGTGCCGTTGCTGGCAGTCGGTTTGATGGCGCCCTCGCGCTTCAACATTTGCACGATGGCAGCGGCATTCAATCCGCGAACCTTACGCAAATAGCGCGCTTTTTTCAGCAGGCGCACGTCGTCGTTGGTGTAAAGACGATACCGGCTTTCGGTGCGGTGAGGACGCGTCAGCCCGAGTGCTTCCCATCCTCGGATTGCCGACGGAGAGATCCCCACCAAACGGGCCACGTCACCGATTTTGAGATAGACCTTGGCGTCGTTCGACATTGGTTTCGAAAGACAAAAGACGATTTCCGAGTGTCTCTACCGGTCGCGCCGTGGGAATGCACTTTTCCGCTTGACAGAGGGCGTCGAAGTCAATAACCTTGCGCGATTATAGCAAGGTTTGTATTGCGTGCAAGCTGAATCGGATCTAACAAGTTTGCCCCCGAAGATCTGGAGGATCTGCTCGATGCCGTCGTCAAAACAGCCGTTGCCAAAACAGTTCCGGACACCTAGCTGGTTCATCTTCTCGAGCGCGCTACTGAGCCTGTGCCTGATCTGCTCTGCACTTCTATCCGCCCAAGGAACCGGTGGCCGCATCCTCGGCCGGGTTGCCGACCCGAGCGGCGCGGTGCTCTCGGGAGTGAAAGTCACGCTCACCAACGAAGCCACCGGCGTGAGTAACGAGACTGCTACAAATGCCAACGGCGACTACGGCTTCCCGCAAGTTCCGGTCGGCACCTATCGCATGGATTTTGACCTTACTGGCTTCAAGAAGAATCTGCAGCGTGGCGTGAACGTCGATCTCAACCAGGTCGTCACCGTCAACTCTGTGTTGCAGATTGGCGCGACGAAAGAGACCGTCGAAGTGACCTCCGAGGCGCCGCTAGTCGATACTACGAGCACGCAATTGGGTGCGGTGATGGGCGCTCAGCAGGTCTCGAACTTGCCACTTAATACTCGAGACACCTATCAACTTCTGCAATTGCAGCCTGGCGTGATGTCGACCGTCGGTTCCAGCAATTCACTTATTTATGGAAGCGACAACGCTGGTGCGGTCTCGGTGAATGGCGGCCGCGGACGGTCGAACAATTTCAGCGTCAATGGCGGCGACGCCAATGATCTGTTTGCCAATCTCCCGACGGTGCAGCCGTCGCCAGACAGTATTGAAGAGTTTCGCGTTCTTACCAACACGTTTGATGCTGAATACGGGCGTAATTCTGGATCGGTTGTGAACGTGGTGACAAAGTCAGGGACCAATGATTTGCATGGGAGTGCCTATGAGTTCTTTCGCAACAAGGTGCTCAATGCTAATGAATATTGTCTTACGGCGGCAGAAGGTCTTAATTGCGATAAGCCGCAGTTCAATCAAAACCAGTTTGGCGGTACTTTTGGGGGACCGATCAAGAAGGGACGAACATTCTTCTTTACATCCTATGAAGGGAGACGCATTCGCCAAGGCATCCCATCGCCGGCTGTTACTGTGCCCAGTTCGCAGGACACCCCGTCTCCAACTAACGTTGTGAATGGGCAAATCGTTTCGGATTTTTCCGATGTGAATTCTCCGGGATCGTTCGCCGGTGTATTGAACAACTCGGCTCTACTGTCGAACAGACCTGGTTGCCAGGCGGCCAATTACGCGGTTAACGGTCCTTCTGCGACACTTCAAGATGGTGCGCCGTACGGAGCTAGCAGCCAACAATACCCACTTCCGCCCGTCTTCCCCACCAGTCTGATCCCGCTTGCATGCATGGACCCCACGGCGGTTGATCTGTTGCAATTTGTTCCGCAGGCACCAAACGATGGATCTTTGATCAGCACCGTCCCGACCGAAGCGATACGCGGGGACCAGTTCACGGTGAAGATCGACCACAGAATCAATGACAAACAAAACCTTAGCGTCTATTACTATTTTCAAGATGATCGGACGCTGAATCCTTTCGCCAATTTCGAGCTTGCGGGTGCCAATCTTCCTGGATTTGGAGACATTGTCGCGGAACGCTTCCAGCAGTGGAACATTACTCACACTTTCACAATTAACAACAGCACGGTGAATGAGTTCCGGTTCAATTACAACCGCGAAGGGCAACAGACGTTTCAGCATCCGGCGAATACCGAACTGGTGCAGAATTCGTGCCCTCCGGCTCCCTCTTGGCTCACCGGCGTGACTGGGGCACCACCTTGTTTCTACGGTGACGGTTCCATGGATCCTAATGGGAGTCTGTACGGCATTCATCCAGGGCTTAACGCTAACCGAGAGGGACTTCCTTTTATCGGGGTTTCGGGAGGATTTTCCATCGGCAATGATTTTGAAGGAGAGCTTCCACAGACCGGGAATTCGTTTCAATGGGCAGACAGTCTGACAAAAGTTTCAGGTAACCACACCCTCAAGTTTGGCACGGATATCCGCCGGCAGCAGTTTAACCAGTTCTATTACTACAACGTGAATGGAGAGTTCAGCTATTACGGGGGCGGCCCGAACGATGTGGGTGCAAATGATCTATACCCGAATTATCTATTGGGGCTTCCGGATTCATACGGACAAGGCTCGGCCCAGAGCGAGGCAGTACGCAACACAGGGTTCTACTTGTTCGCGCAGGACAGCTGGAAGATAAGACCAAATCTTACCTTAAACTACGGGCTGCGCTGGGAGTTGAACACACCGTTGGCGGACGTATCACAGCATGTGGAGACTTTTCGTCCAGGACAATCGTCGACTGTATTTCCGTGCGCAAATACCGCTTATACCGATTGCACATCGCAAGATGCCATTGGATTGGTGGTTCCAGGAGACGCTGGTGTTCCTCCGGGTATGACCCAGACTTATTACAAGGCGTTTGCGCCCCGCATCGGGATTGCGTGGAGTCCGGGTAGCTCAGGCAAGACCAGTATTCGTGCGGGCTGGGGACTTTTCTATAACCCGATGGAGCAATTGGTGTTGGCGCAGTTCGGCGCTGAGCCACCCTTTGGAGGTAGCACAACCCTCTCCGAGACGCAATTTAATCTGCCTTTTGCTGGGCAAGACTACAATCCTGTGACACAAACCGGTACCACATATCCCAATCCGTTCAATGGAGTGATTACTCCTAAGCGCGGGACAGCTCAGGATTGGGGACTATTCGAGCCCATTGATTTGTTCGGCGATTTTCAGCCGCATATGCGTACGCAGTATTCCGCGCAGTATAACTTAACGATCCAGCGCGAGTTGACAAAAGACATGAAGGTGGAAATCGGCTACGTCGGATCGCAAGGGCATCGTCTGCTGGCGACGCATGATATTAATTACTCGCAGCCACAGAGTTGTCTCGACATCATAACCATCGCAAACGCGAATCCTGCCAATGTTACCGACGGTTTTGGCGACCAGGTTACTTGCGGCCCGTTTGCTGAGGACGCGCCATTCGACGTCACCGTGCCCAACGGCTTCAACTTCCATCTTCCAAATGGAACGGTGGTTCCGGGGACAGGGCAAACGCTGAATTTTGTCGGTCTCCGCCCAGCTTCTTCTCCGCAATGCAATCCAACGACCGGCGTCGGGTGTCCGGCCGATGGAGTCCCGGTGTTTACAGGCATCTTTGCCCAGGACACGATTGCCAGTTCGTCGTATAACTCATTGCAAATTTCTGCGGATAAACGTTTTGCCCACGGACTTCAATTTAGCGCAGCATACACTTACAGCAAGTCCATTGACGATGCCTCCAGCTTTGAAGGGATACTGAATCCGCTCCCTGGCGCCAATAACTACGCACGCTCGCTGTTTGATGCACGACATCGCTTTGTCCTTAGTTATTACTGGGAGTTACCGGTGCCGAAGTATAGCGGCTTTGTAGGTAAGGTGGTTGATGGGTGGGCGGTCTCGGGGATTATAACCTATCAGACGGGATTCCCGATTCGCATTACCTCGGACGCCGACAACGAGCTGATGAACAGCGCCGATTTTGAATATCCAGGTGAACCCGATAAGATTGGGCCTTTCCAAACGCTTCACCCGCAGACCAATCAGAACTACTATTTTAATCAGAATAGTTTTACCGAAAACGCGACTGTCGCTCCGAACGGAACAAACGGGATCGTCAACTGCACGGCGCAGATTGTGTATGGCTGCTACGATCCAAGCCTGTTGGGTCGAGTGGGTACTGCTCCGCGCACGATCTGCTGCGGGCCGGGAATCAGCGACACGGATATCTCTTTTATTAAGAATATTCCGGTCAACGAGCGTTCGCACTTCGAATTTCGAGCGGAGTTGTTCAATCTTTTCAACCACACGCAGTTCTATAACCCAGACGGTAACAGCACAGATGGTTCTCAGTTTGGTCAGGTGACGCAGGTCAAAGATCCGCGTCTGGCGCAGTTTGCATTGAAGTTTTATTTCTAGCTTGAGAATAGAATAGAAATGTCCGATACCCGGGCGGGTCATCCGTCCGGGCCCAATCTAATGGCCTACTCGGCCTGAGTCTTATTGGAGATCACGATGTACCCCGCATTGCAAAAAGAGCTCGACACGTTCGAGCGCCGTACTCCGAAGTCCGCCGAAGCGCATAAGAAGAACCTGAAGCGCCTGCCTCTGGGCGTGGCTAGTAACTATCGCGCTTATGATCCTTATCCGATTTTTGTGTCGGAGGCGTCGGGCAGCAAGTTCCGCGATCTCGATGGCAACGAATATCTTGACCACAACTTATGTTTTGGCACGCTCATGGCTGGCCATTCGCATCCCGCGGTGATTAAGGCGGTCGAAGGGCGTCTGCGCAAGGGCACTGCTTACGGCATGCCGCATAACATGGAGTGGGAGTTGGCGGAAGAGATCTGCACGCGCTTTCCGGTGGAGATGTGCCGCTTTGGAAATAGTGGGACCGAAGCAACGATGCACACGATTCGTTTGGCGCGCGCGGCTACGGGACGCGACAAGATTATCAAGTTTGAGGGTGGTTATCACGGGCTGCACGATGCGGCGCTGGTTAGTGTGAAGCCGCATCCTCCGAAGGATGATTTCGGGGATATCAAGAATCCGAAGCCGGTGTCGGGGGGAGCGGGTGTGCCTAAGGCCAGCATCGCTAACGTTCTGATTTCGACGTTTAACGATCTGGAGACGGTGGAGCGGCGGTTTAAAGAGAATCCAAATGAGATTGCGGCGATTATTCTTGAGCCGATCATGATGAATGTTGGCTTGTGTATGCCGCAGAAGGGATTTCTGGAGGGCTTACGCAAACTCTGCGACAAGAATGGCGCGCTGCTGATCTTTGATGAGGTCAAGACGGGCGCGAAGCTCTGCTGGGGTGGGGCTTCGGAATACTTTGGCGTAACGCCGGATATGATCTGCGTGGCTAAGTCGATCGGTGGTGGATTCCCGTTGGCGGCTTTCGGAGCGCATAAGAACGTGATGAATTTGATTGCCGATCACAAAGTTTTTCACGGTGGCACTTACAATACGAATCCGATATCGATGGCTGCGGGGATCGCGACTTTCCGCGAGGTGCTGACTCGTGATAACTACACGATTATCGATAAGCTTAGTAACAAGCTTGTCGATGGATATAAGAAGACCGTCGCTAAAGTTGGTCTGCAGGGTTACATAGCGAGTGCTGGCGCGAATGGTGTGCTGATGTTGTATCCGCAGGAGATTCGCAACTACCGCGACTGGCTGGCGATTGACGTTGATCTATGGCGGCATTACTGGTTTGCCATGGTGAATCGTGGCGTGATGTGCCAGCCTTACTGGTGGGACGAGCAGTGGACGATTTCTGTGCAGCATACAGAGGCCGACATTGATCAGCACCTGGCAGCATTTGCCGACATAGCAGAATCTCTTGCGGTCGCGCAGCAGGAGCGGCTGGGAGCGGTTGCGGCACATTAGTGCCGCGAACCTTGTGACTCTACGGCAGTGAATCTACGGTGGAGGGACCGGCGTCTCGTTCGTTCAGCGCCATGGTAGCCGGGCGGAGACGCCCGGCACTCCACTACAAACTCGGCTATTGTTTCAGCGGCAGGAGTAACTTGTCTACTAGCAATGACAACAAACATCCGGACTTAAAGCGTGTTTTGGGGCGTTTTGACTTGGTGTTGCTGTTTGTCGTTGCCGTATTCAATCTTAATGTTGTTCCGAGCATCGCTGCTAACGGCGGTGTCACTGTCTGGCTTTGGATTATTTCACTGCTTCTGTTCTTCTGGCCGCAGGGGATCGCAGTGATCGAACTCGCGCATCGCTATCCTGGTGAAGGCGGCGTGTACTTATGGGCGAAGGAAGTCTTTGGCGACTTCCACGGCTTTCTCTCCGGCTGGTGTTATTGGACTAATAACATGCTCTACGTTCCGACGGTGATGTTGTATTTCGTCGGAGTGTCGGTATTTGCCATGGGTTCGGGCCACGCCGCGCTCGCCGATAACAAGAACTTTGCGATGGCCGCTTCTGTTGCGCTGCTTGCACTGCTGACGGTCTTGAATATCGTTGGCTTGGGAGTTGGAAAGTGGCTTAACAACCTGGGTGCCATCGGGACGTTTGTGGCAGCGGCGGTTCTGATCGGTCTGGGAGTCACGGTCTGGTCGCGTTTTGGCACGACTGTGACGGCTTCTGATTTTCGAATTCCTGCAGAACCCAGGTTTGTGCTGAATTCGTTCGGCGTGATTTGTTTTGGCTTGGTTGGGCTTGAACTGGCTTCGGTGATGGGCGACGAAATTAAGGACCCGCAAAAAACGCTGCCAGGCGCAGTGGCGTGGGGCGGGATGATTTCGGGGCTCCTTTATATTGGAGCGACGCTGACGCTGCTGATTGCGATCGGGAAAAACGACATTAGCGTGTTGCAGGGCATTGTGCAGGCGGTCAGCCATATGGCTGGCAAGGTTGGAGTGGCGTGGATTATCACTCCGTTTGCGGTGATGCTGAGTCTCTCGATTGCGGGAATCGGTTCGGCGTGGATGGGCGGCTCGGCGCGCATTCCTTTTGTGGCTGGACTTGATTCCTATATGCCGTCCTGGCTGGGCAAGGTTCATCCGAAATATCGGACGCCTTATGCGGCGCTGATCGTGCAGGCAATTGTGTCACTGGTGTTGATCGTCATCAATTTCTACGCTTCAGGCGGGGTGCAGGAAGCGTTCCAGACCATGCTGTCGCTGGCGGTAGTGCTGCAACTGGTGCCGTTTCTGTATGTGTTTGCAGCGCTGCTGAAGTTTGCCTTTGGATGCGACTTGTCTGGCGGGCGTTATAGCCGCGGCACGCTGATTGTGTCGGGGTTCTGCGGATTCGTGACTACGGCGCTTGGCATTGTTCTCGCGTTCTTTCCGGCTAAGCAGATTACGTCGGTCTGGCTGTATGAAGCGAAGATGTTCGGGTTCTCGTTGTTTTTTCTGGTGCTGGCCGCGTTTTTCTTTTTTGTTTACGGTCGAATGAAAGCGCCAATGGCTGCCGTAGTCGAGTAATGGATGGAGGAGTTATGCCGGGTGGAGTGACAACCGAAGTTAAGACTTACTCGATGCTGATCAACGGGGAGTGGGTGGCGAGTAGGTCGGCCAAGACGTTTCCTGTTTACGATCCGTCTACTGAAGAGGTGATTGCACAAGTTCCCGATGGAAACGCGGATGACGTGAATCGTGCGGTCGCGGCTGCCAAGGCGGCGTTTGAGGAGGGTCCGTGGGCGACGACTACGGCGCAGGAGCGTGGGCGCGTTCTGTTTCGCCTTGCCGATAAAGTTCGTCAGAATTTGGCCATGCTCGCAGAGTTGGAATGCCGGAATTCGGGCAAGCCAATTGTTGAGGCGGAGTTCGATATTAATGACGTAGCTACTTGTTTTGAATATTACGGCGGGTTGGCTACAAAGGTTGTTGGTTATGTGAATCCTGTTCCTGACAATGCGATGAGCCTATCACTGAAAGAGCCGATGGGCGTTGCCGGGCAGATTATTCCGTGGAATTATCCGCTGACGATGGCCGCTTGGAAACTGGCTCCGGCTCTGGCGGCGGGTTGCACTTGTGTGCTCAAACCAGCTGAGCAAACGCCTCTTACAGTGCTTGAACTTGCGAAGTGGTTCGACGAGGTTGGTCTGCCGAAAGGCGTCGTCAACGTGGTTACCGGATTCGGCGAGAGCGTGGGTTCGCCACTGGTGAAGCATCCAGATGTGAACAAGATTGCTTTTACCGGCTCAGCTGCCGTCGGCAAAATTATTGTGAAAGAGGCTGCCGATACGGTCAAGCGGGTGACGCTTGAACTGGGGGGCAAGTCGCCCAACATTTTTTTTGCAGATGCTGATTTTGAAGCCGCGATTGACGGAGCGCTGTTCGGAGTTTTTATCAATCAGGGAGAAGTCTGCTCGGCTGGAAGTCGCATTTTGGTGCAGAAGTCGATCTATAGCAAGTTTGTAGAGGCGATGGCCGAGAAAGCGAAGAAGATCAAGATTGGTCCACCGCTAGAGCGCGAAACAAAGATGGGAGCTCTGGTTTCAAAAGAGCAATATGATCGCGTCTGCTCTTATCTCGAGATCGGTAAGAAAGAAGCGAAGTTAGCCGCCGGTGGCGGCCGGGCTGATAAGTTCGCCAGGGGCTACTATGTTCAACCCACTATTTTCTACGATATCGACAACAGCGCTCGCATCGCTCGCGAAGAGATCTTTGGCCCGGTTGCAGCGGTGATTCCATTCGATGATGAGAAAGACGCGTTGAAGATTGCTAACGACTCGCCTTACGGATTGGCCGCTGCGGTTTGGACGCGCGATATTTTCAAGGCCATGCGGGCTGTGAAGGCTCTGCGGGTCGGGATTGTTTGGGTGAATCACATGCAGCCGACTTACGTGGAAGCTCCGTGGGGAGGCTATAAGCAATCAGGCTTTGGCCGCGAACTCGGGCCGTGGGGTATCGAAGAATATCTCGAGACCAAGCAGGTTTATATCAACCTTAATGAAGCTCCGATCGGCTGGTACTGAGAGACAGTGGTCGGTGGCCAGTGGGACCAACTTAGTGCGGATCTGCCGATAACCGATAACTTACAAGCTGGGGCTGAGATTTGACTTATGTCTACTATTCAACTGCGCACATCAATTCCTGGGCCGCGTTCGCAGGCACTGATGAAACGACGCACTGCGGCGGTGGTTCGGGCGGCCTATCACGCTACTCCGATTTTTATTGCCAAGGCTGAAGGAGCGATTATCGAAGATGTTGACGGCAATCGGATGCTTGATTTTGCTGGCGGCATTGGATGTCTCAACACAGGACATCGCGCTCCGGCCGTGGTTGACGCGGTGCGCAGTCAGTTGGATCGTTTTCTGCACACCAGCTTTAACGTGTTGCCTTACGAGAGCTACATCGCTGTCTGCGAGAAGTTGAATGCTCTGGTGCCGGTCAGCGGGCCGAAAAAAACTTTACTTGTGAATACTGGTGCGGAGGCGACCGAGAATGCGATCAAGATCGCACGCTCCTACACGAAGAGGCCTGCGATCATCAGCTTTGAAGACGCTTTTCATGGCCGCACTTATATGGCAATGGCCGTCACCAGCAAGCCGCATCCCTATAAAGCGGGATTTGAACCTTTTCCTAGCGATGTGTATCGCATTCCTTATGCATATTGCTATCGCTGCTCTTATTCGATGAAGTATCCGTCGTGCGATGTTTACTGTGCGCGACATATTGAAGATACATTCAAGCGAGTGGTGGCGGCAGAGTCGGTGGCGGCGGTGATTGTTGAGCCTATCCTTGGTGAAGGGGGATTTGTTACGCCTCCGGCAGAATTTTATCCGACGCTCAGTGCGATTTGCCGCAAGTACGGCATTCTTTTGATTGCCGACGAAGTGCAGACCGGATTTGCCCGCACGGGCTCAATGTTTGCTTGTGAACAGGTAGGACTCGATCCCGATCTGGTCACGATGGCAAAGTCTCTTACTGGCGGGCTGCCAATGGCCGCGGTTACGGGGCGCGCCGAAATTATGGATGCACCTGACGTCGGTCAATTGGGCGGCACATTTTCGGGGAATCCGGTAGCGTGCGAAGCGGCACTGGCGGTGCTCGAGACGGTAGAAAAGGAAGATCTCTGCGCACGCGCTAATTCATTGGGCGAACGTTTCCGCAAGCGTGCAGCGAAATGGCAAGCGCAATGGGAATTGATTGGCGATGTTCGAGGGCTTGGTGCGATGCAGGCGCTTGAATTAGTACGCTCGAAGGCGACGCGCGAGCCTGCTGACGAAGAGACCAAACAAGTGTCACAATATTGTTATGAACATGGGATGGTGCTGATCACTGCTGGATCTTACGGCAATGTGATCCGCCTGCTGATGCCGCTGGTCGTTACTGATGCGCAGATGGATGAGGCGATGGATGTGCTCGAAGGCGCGCTGGCCCATGTCGCCGAAAAGAGAGCCGCATTGACGGCGCAGCTCACGTAATTTGAGATGCGCTGTGCGACCCTGATTGTTATTCTTCGCGATTGCGAAAGGTAGATCGATATGACCGTAGCCGCACCTCCCATCACCAAAATTCCCCAATTTATTAACGGCGAGTGGATCGAATCGGAATCTTCCGAATGGCAAGATGTCGTGAATCCCGCTACAACCGAAGTTTTGGGCCGGGTTCCGATTGCCGATGCTGCCGAGGTTACGCGGGCGATTGATGCGGCGCAGGCTGCTTTTCCGGAATGGCGGCGTACTCCGGCTGAAGATCGTATCCAGCCGCTTTTCAAACTCAAGATGCTCCTGGAAGAACACATTGACGATTTCGGGCGCATCATCTCGCAGGAGAATGGCAAGACTTTTGCCGAAGCGAAAGCGGAGATGCGGCGGTCGATTGAGAATGTCGAGGTTGCTTGTGGCATTCCTACGATGATGCAGGGTTACAACCTGGAAGATGTGGCGCGCGGAATTGATGAGACGATGATCCGGCAGCCGCTGGGAGTGGTGGCGGCGATTACAGCGTTTAATTTTCCGGGGATGATTCCGTTCTGGTTTCTGCCTTACGCGATTGCCTGCGGCAATACGTTGATCGTGAAGCCGTCGGAGCGCGTGCCGCTGACCATGAAGTTTGCTTTTGAGTTGATCGAGAGGACGGGACTTCCCAAGGGTGTCGTGAATCTGGTCAACGGCAGCAAGGTTGCCGTCGATACGCTGATCGATCATCCGTCGGTGAGAGCGATCAGCTTTGTTGGTTCGACTCCGGTGGCACGCTATATTTATGCGCGCGCGGGCGCGAATGGTAAACGGGCACAATGCCAGGGTGGGGCGAAGAATTACGTCATCGTACTTCCGGATGCTGATATGGAGATGGCTACACAGATAATTTCCGATTCCGCTTTTGGGTGCGCGGGACAGCGGTGCCTTGCAGTTTCGGTCGCAGTTACTGTTGGCGACGCGCAGAAAACATTTCGCGATTCGATCACGGAATCCGCGGCGAATTTGCGAGTGGGCAATGGGCTCGACGAGGGTGTGCAGATGGGTCCGGTGATCACGCGGCAGAGTAAAGAGCGGGTGCAGAATTTGATTGGCGTTGGCGCGCGGGACGGGGCGAAGGTCATGATTGACGGCCGCAATCCCAGGGTTGCTAAGTACGAAGCGGGAAATTTTGTGAAGCCGACTGTGCTGGATGGCGTTCCTGCCAGCAGTGAACTCACGAACACGGAAATTTTTGGGCCGGTGCTCAGTCTGGTTCATGCTCGTGATATGGACGACGCGATGGAGATCGTTGCTCGCAGTCCGTTTGGTAATCAGGCGTCATTGTTTACGTCGAGTGGATCGGCGGCGCGGCGTTTTCGTCACGAAACTCCGGCGGGAAATATCGGCATTAACATTGGAGTGGCTGCGCCGATGGCCTATTTTCCGTTCAGCGGCTGGAAGGACAGTTTCTTCGGCATTATGCATGCGCAGGGACGGGACGCGATCGAGTTCTACACCGAGAAGAAGATTGTGGTGGAGCGCTGGGCTAAGGAGCACTCGCGGAAGTTCTAGAGTAAGTTTTGGACAGGTCGAAAAATTCTATGACTACAGCAACTGCGGTTCCGGCCATGACCGGACAGGAGATCGTCGATCTCACGAAGAAACACACATTGTTTGAGTGGTCGGCGCAATCCAAGGTCGATCCTATCCCGGTTGCTCGAGCCAAAGGCATTTATTTTTGGACTCCGGAAGGGAAGCGCTTCATCGATTTCAACAGTCAATTGATGTCGGTGAACATTGGGCATGGGGATGAGCGCGTGATCCAGGCTATTACGGAGCAGGCGTCGACTCTGGCCTATGCCAATCCGTTTATGGCTACTGAGCCGCGGGCGCGGCTGGGAGCAAAGCTGGCGGAGATTACTCCAGGAGATATTGACACATTCTTTTTTACGAACGGGGGCGCGGAAGCGAACGAAAATGCCATCAAGATTGCGCGCTCCTTCACTGGACGACACAAGATTCTCGCGCGTTATCGCTCGTATCATGGTGCGACGGCTGGCGCTATAAGCCTTACGGGTGATCCTCGGCGATGGGCCGCGGAGCCGGGCATTCCGGGCGTGGTGCGGGTGCTCGATCCGTATCACGGGATTGAACGCGGATGGGAGTCCGCGGAAACTTCACTGGCCATGATCGAAGAGATTATTCAGTTGGAAGGTCCGCAGACGATTGCGGCCTTCTTTCTGGAAATTGTGACGGGGACGAATGGCATTCTTGTGCCGCCTGATGGATATATGGAAGGCGTGCGCAAACTGTGCAACAAGTATGGGATTTTGATGGTCGCCGATGAAGTAATGTCGGGCTTTGGACGCACGGGGGAGTGGTTTGCGGTTGATCACTGGAAGGTTGTTCCCGACCTGATTTGCATGGCGAAGGGACTTACATCGAGTTACATTCCGCTGGGCGCGGTCGGTATGCGGCGACATATCGCGAAGTATTTTGACGATAAAGTGTTCTATGGAGGACTTACTTACAACAGTCATCCCATGGGATGCGCGACGGCGCTGGCTACTATTAAAGTCTATGAGGAAGATAACCTGATTGAGAATGCGCGCAAGATGGGCGCGATTATGAAGACGCTGGGTGCGGGGTTACAGGCTAAACATCGGTCGGTTGGGGCGGTAAGGTCCATCGGACTTTTCGGTATTGTCGAGCTCGTTCGGGACAGTAAGACTCGGCAGCCGATGGCTCCGTTTAACGGAACGTCCGATGAGATGGTTGCGCTCGGTAAGTTCTTCAGGGAGAACGGGCTCTATACTCTTGTGCGCTGGAATACGTTCTACACCAATCCTCCGCTGTGCATCAACGAGCAGCAGCTGCGCGAGGCGTTCGCGATTATTGATAAAGGGTTGGAGATTACGGATAAGGCGGTAAAGGAGTAGAGGCGGCTAGCGCCAGGTGCGCTGTTGTCCATCTTGGGGAGAAATCAACATTGGCTCATGGTGGGCTTGGGTTGCGTGAGCGTTGATCGCAGTTGCGGCCTGGGTGCGGAGGTTCCCGACCTTCGCATCGAAATCCAATGTGCTGACGCTGTGGGCACAATGCACACAGGTGAACTTCATGCCGCTCTTAATCCGCTGGATTTTGTAGGCTTTCACTGCTTGAATTGTAGTCCCCCCGCAGGTAGCAGGCTATACGCGATGGTCGGGCAGCGAAGGTAACAATAGAGCGAAACTATTTCGCTGAATGCACCGTTAGCCCCTACTGTGCTCGGCTGGACGGGCGAGGTGCCCGTCCCCACACTAAGAAACTGAACAAGCCTACTTCTCTAGGCGGTTGTATTTTTTTAGGACCTCGCGCAGGCGGTCGTGGGGCAGGGCTATTACGGTATGGTTGTCGATGCCGGTCATGGTTTCGGCGGCGATCATGGCGTTGACTATGGCCTCTTCAGTGGCCTGGACGGTGGCAAGAAACAGTGGATCCAGGCTGTCATTGGGTAACATTTTCAGGTCGTGGACTCCATTGGGAGATGCAGCGCCAGGATTTGCGGTGGAGAAGGCTATGAAGATGTCGCCGGAGCCGTCGCCAGAGTAACTGCCATCGCGGCCTAATCCCAGAGAAGCTTTGCGAGCCAGGCGCTTTAACTGAGTCGGGATAAGGGGCGCGTCGGTTGCTATAACAATGATGATCGAACCTACGTCTTCTCCATAAGCGGGATGCTCGGGAATTTCCTTGCCTACGGGAACTCCGGCGATGCGCAGTTGGTCGCGACGACCGTAGTTACACTGCACTAACACACCTACGGTGTAACCGCCGGCGTTTGCGTTTGAAACGCGGGAAGACGTTCCTATTCCTCCTTTGAATTCGTTACAGATCATGCCGGTTCCGCCGCCGACATTGCCTTCTTCTACCGGACCGTCGTGCGCGGTATCTAATGCATGGAAGGCGTCTTCGGGCTTTACGTGGAATCCGTTGATGTCGCTGAGATAGCCGTCCCAGGTTTCGGCTACGACGGGCAAGGACCACCAGTAGCCTTCCATGTCGGGCTCGTTGCGTTTTACTTTCCAGGCGATAACGGCGTCACGGACTACCCCTACGCTGTGGGTGTTGGTGATCATGACGGGGCCGTCGAGAAAGCCGGAGTCTTCTAGCCATGTGGTGCCGGTCATCTCTCCATTGCCGTTGAGGGTGAACCAGCCGCCGAAGACGGCGTCGTTGGAGCGGTGTCCGCGGGGAAGAATGGCGGTGACGCCGGTGCGGACTGGGCCTTCTCCAACTTTTAGTTTGCCGCTGCCGGAGATGAGTGTGGTGTGCCCGACTTCTACGCCTTTGACGTCGGTGATGGCATTATTTGGGCCCGGGGTTCCGTCGAAGGGGACGCCTAGATCGCGGGCTCGGGGCTTGGCTTGGGCTGGGGCGAGAGTGGCGGCGGACAAAAGTGCAACGAGTGCGGCGAGAAACGGAAGTCTGTGAAATTGCATCATAGATATTCGTTGATTCTTATTCATCGGATTCACGGTCGGCGGCAGTATAAAGCATGGTGGTGGTTTAGAATCCTGCAGGGAAAAGATAGTCTCGGTCAGACGAGTGACGTGAGGAGATGACATGGAGAACTGGAAACGGGTTGTGATCGCGGGGACGGCGGGGACGGCGGCAATGTTGGCGCTGAAGGGGAGACGTCCGGCGGCGGTGCTGGTGGGAAGCGTGGGGCTGGCGGTGCTGGCATCGGAGTATCCGGAGCAGTTTGTGCGGATTCGTGAGGAGCTGCCTTCGTACGTTCGGCAGGGAACGCGGTTCTTAGATCTGGCGATGAAGATTGGGAGCAAGATTGAAGAACTGGCGGATAAGCGCGCAGCTCGGGCGTTTGAGGAGTTGGGCGAGTACTGACGTTAATCCCCTGAGCGACGCATCTGGGGCATGAGGTCCTTCGCTCCGCTCAGGATGACAATGTTTTCAGGCGGGAGTTGCGGGAACGTAAAAATAGTTCGGGTGTTACTCGATTCCGAGTTGTTTGCGGGCTTCGGGGCTTAGGCGCTCGGGAGTCCATGCGGGTTCCCAGATGACGTTGACGCTGGCATTGCGGACGCCGGGGAGTTGCTCGACGCGTGATTTTACCTGGGCGCTGATGTTGACGTGCTCGGGACAGCCTTGGGCGGTCAGGGTCATATCAACGGTGACGTCTTGCTGATTTTCTGGGACGTCTTCGAAGCGGATTTCATAGATTAGCCCGAGATCGACGATGTTGACGGGGATTTCGGGATCGTAGCATTGCTTGAGTGCGTTCAGAACATCATCTTGGACGATAGGCATGAGTTTCCTTTGAGGCTTGTGTTTTATGTTAACTGATTGTCGTCTGGTGATTGGGAACAAAATCATTAACTTCAAATCAAGGATACGCTTATTAGATCATGGCTATTGACCCGGAGTTTCAGAAAAAACTACAAGTCTTCCTGGTGATCGCTATCGTCATTGCGGGCGGGCGCGCGGCTTACGTGGTTTATGAGCGGCACGAGACGAGGAAAGAGGATGCGGCGCCCAAGCAAGAACGAGCTCTGAATGCAGACTATTACGTCACGCCTAAGAAACTTCATGCTTACGATCTGAAGTCGGCACGGGAGCAGTTGATGGCGCAGCCGGTTTGGGTGAAGTATGGCGATCAGCTCACTTACTATCCTTACAACTCGGCGCGGCACAAGACGGATTTCGCGCACGAGGCGGGAACGCTGGCGCCATTGCAGAAGCTTGCGATTCAAGATGTGGTGACTGATGTAGCTCCGCAGGCGCCGGGGATTAAACAGGTGATGGCTTGTTTTTCGCTCGAGGGCAAGGCTTATGCGGTGCCGATTGGGGCGCAGAAGGATGGTGATTTCAAACTGCGGGCTGCCGACATTTTCTTTATTGAGGATCCTCGCGATCTTTATAAGCATTGGCCAGCGGATGTGTGGCAGAAGATCGATGCTCATGAAGTGCAACCGGGCATGAGCGAACTGCAGGCCAGTTTCGCGATTGGGATGGGAGTTCCGGAAGGTTCGGGTGATTACGGATCGCGAACTTTGCATTATCCGAACGCGGGAAAACCGATCGTGGTTAGCTTTGAAAACGACAAGGCGGTCGAGATCAAGCCGGGGACGCCGGGATCCTAAGCAACAAGATCGTGAGCTACAATTCCGTGCATGAAACGAACGCTCGGCCTCGCTGTTGTCTCTCTCCTAGTTTTCTTCTTCAGTCTTGATGCGAGTTTTGCTGGAAGTCCTGCCACACCACACACCCTGCGCATTGATTATTACCACACGGGAAATTCTCACGAAGAGTGGTTCAGCCTGGATCGGGTGGTGCTGGAGCCGCTGGCGTGGCCGGGAAATCTCAATAAATCTATCGATGAGAGTCAGCTGGGCAACTATCTGTTTGAAGTGCGGGAGCGGGCGAGTGGCAAGCTGCTGTACTCGCGTGGATTCAATTCCGTATTTGGTGAGTGGAAGACAACGGATGAAGCGCTCCACGGGAATCGGACGTTTTCGGAGTCGCTGCGATTTCCGAATCCTGAAGCAGTCGTTGAAGTATCGCTGAAAGAACGTGGCGACAGCGCGAGCCCATCCTGGAAAGAAGTTTGGAAGACGGTGGTTGATCCGAAGAGTGAATCTGTGGATCGGTCGCGTCCACCGTCGCCGGGAGCGTTGCTGGAGTTACAGAAGATGGCAATCCGGCGAACAAGGTGGATTTGCTGCTTCGGCTGTAGCGTACCTGCCGCCGGAGAAGAAGACAGAGCCGTGGGAGCCAAATGTGACGGCGCTGCTCGATCCCGTTAATTTGAAGTGGAAGGATGAGTTTGACCGCTTTGAGGGGGAGATCCAGCGACAGCGACGCGAGTTGCGGGCGGCGGGAAGGCCTGAAGCGGAGATGGATGAACTTTTTCGAAAAGAGCGTGCCAAGGAAGACGAGATGCTCGGCGCGCAGAAGTATGCGGGGAAGGTTGGAGCGTTTGAAGGCGCGAACTATGAGGCTAAGGGCTCTTACCGTCCGGAGGTGGACTGCATCATGTTCACACGGTATGACAAGTTTTGTGCGGTGTGCCGGCGCGCGATTGAGCGGGTGATTGGGATGTATACGTAGGGCGGGCAAGCCCCGCCAGTAAGACCTGTCGGTAGCGGCAAGGAGCCTTGAGAACTCGTCTTGAGAACTCCCCGATGAGCCGGTTGGGCAATTGAGATGCGAGGGGTCCCTCGACTGCGCCAGGACTCCCGCTTCGCGGGAATCCTTACTCCGCTCAGGATGACAAATTTGGAGAAGGTGAGGTCCTTCGCTTCGCTCAGGATGACAAGGATAAGCGGGTGCGGACGAACTCTACTACTTCCGGCGTTGCATAATTTGGCGGTTGGATCGCGAATGTGGGGCGGTCGATTACGGGTTTCAGTGAGACTTGTTTCCAGGCTGGCTGTTTCGTGTCGCCGGAGTGCAGCAGGACTGCATCGGCTCGGTCGAGGAATGTTTGTGCAGAGGTTTTGAAGTCGGCGGTTGCTGGATCGAGCACAGTTAGATAAAGATCCGGCTTCATGAAGCGCAGGATGCTGTTGGATTCGATGATGGCGTTTTGTGTGGTGGCGAGAATTTTGCGGATCCGGGGCATAGCTTCCGCGAGATGGCCTTGCTGGGTGCGAACCCACCAGGAATGATCGGCTCCAGCAACTAAGAAGCGCGAAGTGTCGGATTCGCCGGAACGGTCTCTTTCTTCGGACACGGCGAAGGAGTGGTCGGCGGTGGCGCAGTCGCAGGCTTCTCCGTTGGCGGAACAGACGCCGTGTCCGTATTGCGTAATTTTTAGGGCGGTCCAGTGGAAGGTGCGCAGAGCAGCGATTAGACCGGCAACTACGCTGGTTTTGCCGACGCTGCGGGTGTGTCCGCCGATGATTAGGATGGGCATGGGTGACGGCTCTTGACCCCTAGCTTTCAAGGTGCTGCTTAGAAGCGGCCAGCCGCGTCTCTACTCGAAATTCTCTTGGCGTTCAGCGTTGTTTCTTGGCTGACCTGGATAAAAACGCCAACTCCTTAAGATACTCCTTGATTGGACGGGCTGGAGTTCCCCAGAAAATGAGTCCTTTGCCGCGAATTACCTTCTTGGTTGGAATGCCGCTTTGTGCTCCTAAAATTGTTCCTTCTTCGATGCGGACGTGATCCGCTATGCCGACTTGGCCGCCGATGATCACATTATTTTCGACGATGGCGCTGCCGGAGAGGCCGGTTTGGGCGGCGATTACTACGTTTTCTCCGATCTGGACGTTGTGGCCTATGTGTACTAAATTGTCGATCTTTGCGCCTTGGCGGATTCTGGTTTCGTCCAGCGCGCCTCGATCGATCGTGGAGTTGGCTCCGATCTCTACATCGTCTTCGATTATCAGGCGCCCGATTTGCGGGAATTGCTCATAGCGTCCGGTTTTGGAATCGCGGACGTAGCCGAAGCCTTCGCTGCCTAGCACTGCTCCTGCCTGCACGATTACACGGTCGCCTAGAGTTGTGCCTGCGTAGATGGTGACGCTGGGATCAATGCGGCAATGGCTTCCGATGATTACGTTGTCGCCGATTACTGAGCCAGCGCCGATGGTGGTTTCATCGCCGACTTGTACGTGTTCTCCTAGAACTGTGCGTGTGCCGATGGCCACGTTCGTGCCTATTTCGGCAGACGCGGAAACTATGGCGGAGGGATGAATGATGCGAGTGAGATCCTGATCGCGGAGCAGTTTTGCGGCTCGGGCGAAGGTCAGGCGCGGCTGCGCGGAAATCAGAAGCGGCTTGGAGGCGCTGGCTGCGAAGTTGCCGGCGGCGAAATCTCCTACGATGATTGCGGCGGCGGACGAACGGAGCGCGGTGTCGAGGTGCTGGGGATCCTCCACAAAAACCAGGCTGGTGCTGGTGGCGGATTGCGGGCTTGAGACTGTGGCGACGGTGATGGAGCTGTCTCCGAGGAGATGGCAGTTGAGTTTTTCGACTAGATCGCGCAGAGTTCGCTTCATGGGTGTCTATTGTCGCTTTCGGGGGTGGGTGTTTACAACGTGGGGATGTCTGCTACGCGCCAAGCCCCTAAAAGGGCATCTGATTTCGTGGGTTTCGGTATCGCTAAAGCGATACCCTGATACGAATCTGCTGAGCTCAGTTTGGACGGGCGAGGGCGCCCGTCTCTCCATAAATTTATTTTGGCCGGGGCAGAGCCCCGTTCCCACATGAGCACACTGGCTAATATAGCGGTGGTTGACCTGCTGGACGCGTTTTCCAGCGGCGATGGACCCAGAGCCATTGGTCGGGATATTGGCGGATTACGCTTTCTATGACTTTGGTGAATTTTGCGGTGTTGGCTACGATGTCGGCTTCGTTATCGTTGGTGCGGATTAATTCTACGGCAGGATCGAAGCGCAGGATGTATTTGCCTAGCTTCGCATCCCAGACGGTGAAGCCGGGGACTACGGCTGCGTCGGTGCGCAGGGCTATGCGGGCTAGGCCGCTGGCAGTGCATGCGGGGATGCCGAAGAAATCCACGAACACGCCTTGCGGCGGGGTCATGTTCGTGTCCATGAGAATGCCTACGGTTTCTCCATTGCGCATAGCGGAGAGCAGGCCGCGGACGAAATCATCTTTGTCTACGGTGCGGTTGCCGTGCATGGTGCGGTAGCTCTGGAGGAATGCGTCGATGTAGGGATTGTCCAGCGAGCGCATGACGATCGATAAGGGATGACCGTTTAGCGAGTGGGCGAAGGCGGAGAGTTCCCAGGCTCCCAGGTGTCCGGTGAGAAAGAGGACGCCTTTGCCACGCTTGTAGGCGTTTTCATAGTTTTCGAAGCCGTCGTAGACAACGGTGCGCGAGATATTTTCGCGGGTGTAGCGAGGGAAGAGACAGACTTCGGCTAGCTGGCGTCCCAGGGAGATAAATTCTCCGCGAAGAAGACGGCGGCGTTCGCGGTCGGACATCTCGGGGAACGCGAGAGCGAGGTTGCGCAGGCCGACACGGCGCAGGCGTCCGTGAACGGCGTAGACGGTTAAGCCGAGGGTGATGCCGATGGCACGCGCTATGGGACGGGGGAGCAAGCCGAGGATTTTGATCCAGGGCCAGACTAAGGCGAACTCGATGCGTTCTCGCACTGTGCCGGAGTGTAGGGGGTGAGGCGTCCACTTGCAAGGTGGGCGAACCTCAGGGGCTAAAGCCCGCATAGTTGTTGGCTTCGGGCGGCACGGCTGAAGCCGTGCCCTTCCCAACCGTTTATGACGCCAGTTTTACTTTGCTGCTTCCTGCGCCCACTTCGCTAGAGAGCTCAGGAAGGGGTATGCGGTTTTGGGAGCCGGGACTTCTCCTTTGAGAGAGGTTTTGAAGGGCACCATGCGGCCGTAGAATTCGCGGGTGCTGTCTTTGTCCTGCTTGATGACGGCGCCGGAGAGTTCGAGTCCGGCGAAGAGGCCGCGGGAGCGGGAGTAGGTCAGGACCTGGGCTCGCATCTTCCAATCGGTGTCGGCGGCGGCGTGGCGACCGACGGGACCGGCGGCGGCGCTGGCATCGGCTCCGAGTTTGAACTGGCTGGAGAGCAGATTATCCATGCCACCTTTATTCATGATGAGCATGACCAGATCGGTGGCTTGGCCGCCAATCTGGAGGCCGAAGCTGCCGCCTCCGATGGTGAAGAAGGCGGGCGCGCTCCAGCCTTTTTCGGTGCGGCAACTAGCGACGCCTTTGCCGTAGCGGCCGCCGAAGACGAATCCTCCGTTGAGAAGGGAGGGAACTACGGCTACGCATTCGGCCGAGCCCAGCACCTCTTGCGGGATACCTTTGTCCGGAGCGGCCTGGATTTCGTCTAGTACGGTGCCGGCGGCCTCGACGCGTCCAGAGGCTTTGGTATCGGGCTCGGGAGCGGTGGCGACGTCAGTCTTGGTATCTTGAGCGGCGGAAAGAATGGAAGTCAGGAAACAGAAAAGCAACGACAGAACGAGGGAATTGCGCATCAAGCCTCACCTGGGATCGGAGTATGGAATCTATTGTCGTGTTTACTAGCTATGATTCTATTCGATGCAGGGTGCGGAATGGAGGATAGCCGGGAGTGATCAGGGTGAGTCGGGGTTAACAGCCGTCAGCGTTCAGCCATCAGCTATCAGGAAAACCCTCTTTGGCTTCTGACCGCGCTCAGGGCAGTGGATTTTAATTGGCGGTTCGACCGGGGGCAAAAAAATGCGGGGCTGAAATCGGCGACCCTAATCTCCGTTTCCAGCCCCGTCTCCCAGGTTCTGTGGTAGGTGAGGAGAGTATGGGGCAGGTGGAAAAAGGGGACAAGATTACTGGGGTCACTGTACTTTGGTAACCGGGATTACGCTCAGGACTTGGTCAGTGAGTGTGATGATTCCATAACAATGTTGGCTCCGCTGAATTACGAGTATGATTGTGGCCCATGCGTCCCCTCGATCGGGGGGACGAGAGGGAGGCCGTCACGATGAGAACATTGCTCCTGATTTTTTCCGTCATTTTTGCTTCGCAAGCCGCGCACGCCAGCGACCAAATGAAGCCGGTGTTTTTGAAGACGAACTGCATCTTGAAATCGGGGTCAGTGATCCTGTCGGCGTTCAAAGAGGCACTCCAGGACTCGAAGAAGTACGAATTAGTGCCTGACTTGAGCGACAACGGAAAAATGGATGCCGTGATTTCGGTGCAAATGATTTGCGAAGAAGACAAGGGCAACGTAGCGGTCGCCAGCATTTATGGGTTGGTCAAGTGCTTTGGGCCTAGGAATTGTCACGCCTCCGTCGATGCCTCAACTCTGACTGCTCTACTGTCCGAACCCGGCATTGAAAGGCAAAGTGGCATTAATCTCTTCAAGGAGTTTGATGAGATGCAGGCCAAAAGCAAGAACCACCAGATGGTCCTGAACTGATAACGTCTAAAAGCCGCACCAAAAACAGGCCTGAGATCGCAGTAGGCTGCTGCGCCACTCAAAATCCGCGGCACACAAACGGGTGCGAAATCTGAGCTCTCCGCAGCTTACTAAAGGCTACTTCGCCGTCACCAGCGAATGCGTGATGGCGTGGACTGAGAGCGCGATTCGATTTTGCACTCCTACCTTGCGCATCAGTTTCGCTACGTGGGCTTTTACGGTGCGCTCTTCGATTCCGAGGGCTGAGCCGATTTCTTTGTTGGAGCGGCCGGCTACGAGCATCTCCAGAACTTCTTTTTCGCGGTCGGTGAAGGTGATGCGGCCTGCAGGGAAGATTCTGCCGGGGGATGCGCTTACGCGCTCGATGAAAGTTGAGAGTACGCGGCGTGGCGCCCACACGGAGCCTTGGTGAACTATGCGAAGAGCCTGGATGAACTCGGCTGGCGAGGCGGCTTCGTCTACATAGCCTTTGGCGCCGGCGGCGATGGCTTTTAGAACACTTTCATCGTCCATGCCGGAGCCGGTTACGATGATGCGCAGGTCGGGACGCACGGCCTTCATGCTGGCCATAATGTCGTAGAGGTTCTGGCCGCCGCGATTGCCTAGCAGGACTAAATCGATGGCCTGCAACTGGGCGAGGTCGGCTAGCGAGGCGGAGACCAGCTCCAGATCTTGCTCGGTATCAAAGAGGGCCCGGAATCCTACGAAGCGCAGTGGATCGCTCTCCACTACGGCGATGCGTATCAACGGCTTTCTGGCGACGGCAGCTTTCATTAAGGTTTCCCTGTTAGGATTGCATCCTGTTTAAGCTTGCCTGAAGCAGCAAAGAATTGAAACGATTGCTGATGGAGACAAATTACGGGGGTAACCCCTAAGGTCAGGCATAGAACGGAGGTTTGGCTGTGATCCTAAAGCGAATGATGCGGTTTTGTGCGGGGATTCTGATGGGTGGCGTAATGGGTGGGGGTCTGGCGTTGGCGCAGGCTCCGACGTCAGTGCAAACTACTACGCAACCTTCAGGGGCTTATCAGCCGAAGTTTAAGGGTGATCCGGCGCGGTCAGAATCAGAGGCGCAGGCGCTGGCTTATATGCGAACACTGCTCCGCGCACAACACGAATATCAGAAGCGGCATGACAAGTTTGCGGATTCGCTGGCGACGCTGGCTGGCACGGGATCGTTCACCAAACGCATGGCGCAAAGTACGGATCGGGGAGATTACACGGTCAGCTTCCGTGTGCACAAAGATGGGTTTGTCCTGACGATGACGCCTAAGCAGATGGACAGCGAACACCGGTCATTCTATGCGGAAGACGATATGGTGATTCACGGCGACGATCAGAAGGCTGCGGATGAGGATTCTCCGAAGGTGAAGTGAGGAGAGTCTTGCGCGACGCCACGGTCGGCTTGCGCTGATATCAGCATCTGCTTTGGACGGGAGAGGGCGCCCGTCGTTCCACTGACTCTTATTCTTTGGGACTGTAGGGGCCTTCGTCTTGATCGGAGCGAGTTGGTTCGGGCTGAACGGTGGCAATTTGATCGGCTATGCGACGGGCGGGCATGGGGCCATCGGCGCTGTGACGGCGTAATTCTTTTACTATTTCGTCGTGAGCGTGAGCGCCGAAGTCGCGGGCGAAGCGGGTAAGAGCTTCGGTCAGAACGTCGTGATGGTGCACGTTTTCCAGACCCGGTTCCCGGGTGACATTCAACCACAAACGATGAAGCAGGACGACGTCCTCATTCTTCATGGTGGGTGTGTGCGGACCGATGCGGAAAGTGTCGACGGTGCTATCCGGGCGAACGATTTGAAGAACGAACTGTTGTTTAGGCTCGGGTATAGCTTCCCATGCACTGCCTAGCGCGAATGCCTGCTCGGCGCTGGTTGTGGTGCTGGAGAGTCCAGCAACTACGGCAGAAGACTCGAGGTTGTGAGCGGTTTGCGCAACGGCCGACCAGGGGTCGCGAGCGGGAACTACGAGAAGCGATATCTTCTTACCGAAGCTTTCGGCGATAGAGACAGCGCGGGTGAACAGCGTCTGCTCGTAATCGCTGAAAATCTGCTCGGTGGAAAGGCCGTAAGCGGCGCTTCCGAACTGGCTGACGCGTGCGGTCATCACAACTACGTCCTGCTCGCGCAGGTTAGTATGCTCCAGCACCCAGCGGAGATGATGCAGAGTGTTGTAGTCGCGCACTGGCACGAGCACGTTGCCGGCGCGGATACCGAGAGAGCCGCGTTCGACCGTGTCGCTTTGCAGCAGTTGAAAGTGATCTTTCATTTGCTCTTTGGCGAGTGCGTATTTTTTCCGGTTGGCGTGTTCGGAGGCCGTGAAGATGACGAAGAAAACCACTGAGAATGAAACACCGGCGACGGTCGCGACGGACTTGGTTGCCAGGTTGACTAGCGCTGTGGCGAGAAGGACGAGGAAAACAGAGACTAGGCCGATGGGCAGTTCGTGTCCTGCGATCGTGATGTTGGGAGGAACTTTCCATCCACGCACGCCTTTGTACTTAAACCGCAGGACGAGCATGGCCAGGCTGTTGAAGGTGAAACTCCAGATCACTCCGAAGGCGTAGGCTTCGCCGAGCACGTAGACATCGCCGCGGCTGGCGAGGATGGTAAGGACTTGCAGCGCGACGACCAGATTGATGATGCGTGAACTGGTGCCATATTTGCGATGGGGAAAGCGGAACCAGTCGGCGAGGACTCCATCTTCGGATACGCGGTTGAGGACGCCATTGGAGCCAATGATGGCAGTGTTGACGGCACCGGAGAGAATGAGGAATCCGACGACTACGACAAAACCGCGGAAGATGAGACGCAATATCTCGGGTCCCCACATGTACATGGCGAGGCCGGAGATGAGATTGTCCTTGTAAACCGGGACGCGGACAGCGTCCGGAATGAGCATGACGGACAAGAGCGCGGACAAGCCGGTAAAAACGAAGCTGTAGATGGCGATGACGATCGCGGCCTTTTTCAGATTCTTGAGTTTGGGATGAGCCAGTTCACGATTGACCTGGGCCAACGATTCTTCACCACTCATCGCGAGCACGGAGTGGCCGAAGGCAATCATGATTCCGAGCAGCCCGAACATTTTGGCCAGACTCTGCTCGGGAAAGCTGTGACGGAGAAAGCCCAGAGATTCCTTGGAGAAATGGAGATTCTGAGGAGTGGGGAGCGGAACGGGATTGTATCCCGACTTGAAAAGAGTGAGCGCCGACCATGCGAGCAAGATCACGACCATTACGGTGGTGATCTGCATAACGCGAAGCGCTTTTTCGCTGGACTCCTGAATGCCCTTGGTGTTTTCCCACCAGTAATAAATCGTGACCGCGAGAGCGAAGACTACCGAGGTCAAATTGACGTTGAAGTGCGGCGTGCCGTTGTAGAGATTGTGGACGGCGCGAGGAATCCAACCATGTATGTCGGCGGTGATAAAAGTTTCGTTGATGAGGCCGACGATGTACTGGCCGGCCGACACTCCGGAGATCGGGCCGGTGAGGATGTAATCGAACATCAGGGCAGAGACGCTCAGCTTGGCCAAGGTTCCGCCCAACGCTTCTTTGACCACACGATAGACGCCGCCGCGGACGAACATGGAGCAACTCTCCACATAGACGGCGCGCACAGCGAACGAAAAGAGCATGACCGCGACGATGAACCAGGGCGCGGATTTTCCGACGGCCTGCTCGGCGATTCCGCAGGCATAAAAGGCGGATGAGGCAAGGTCGTTTAATACGATGGCGGCGGCGCGCCAATACGAGATGAAGGTGAGCATCACCGAGGTGGCGACAACGATGCGGACACGATTTGACGGTGACGTAGGTTGGATTGGAGATGACATGGCGGCTAGGAGTGGTTTTCTTCCTCCATGCCAAAGAGTAGCTTGAGGTCTTCGATCCCGCTGAGCACGAGGACGACGACGGAACCGATGGCGCCGACCACGAACATGCTTTCGAGAATCCTTACCAAGATCGTGACGATCAGGTGACCCATAGGTTGACTATGTTATTTGAAATGAGGCTGGATGACCAATTTTGAGATGCCGGCGTGCTGATCGATGTCTGGCGACGACGATTTGTTATAGCGATTTGCTATGCTGGCCTGTGCGACGAATCCCCTTTAGCGTCTGGCGTTTGGTTCTGCTCTCGGCGGGGCTGCAGATCGTTATTTTTCCGCTGCCGAATCTTTACTGGCTCTCTTGGATTGCAGTGATGCCGCTGATTGTTGCGATCTTGCGGACACGGACTCCCGAGACTCTGCAATTACAACTGGACGGACGCCTTGATGCCGGGCGGTTGCTTCCGGCTTCGCCTTGGCAGGGATTTTTGCTTGGTTACCTCTGCGGAATTCTTTGGTTTGCCGGGACATGCTATTGGATTTTCGACACTATGCACCGTTACGGCGGGTTGCCGATTTTGGCTGCCGCTCTGGCGCTGCTTTTGTTCTGTATGTATGTCGGGCTTTATCACGGAATGTTTGGGCTGCTGCTGGCGCTGGTAGTTGGATACAGGCCAAAACAAGCGGGGTCGGGCGCGTCGATCCAGCGTGGGCTGGTTGCGGTTCCGTTTCTTTGGGTGGCTGTGGAGTTGGCCCGGACGCAGATTACGGGGTTTCCATGGGAGTTGCTGGGATACTCGCAAACGGGAAATTTCGCGCTAACGCGGATTGCTACTCTGGTCGGTGTTTACGGGCTGTCGTTTGAAATCGTGTTGGTGAACAGCGTTTTTGCCGCGGCGTTTCTGGCTCCCAAAGAGCGGCGGAAGTGGCTGCTGACCGCGGCGTGCGTGGGAGCTTTGATCCTGCAGGCGGGGCAGTTACTTGATCCTCCCATGGTTGCGGCGGATCATACGGCGCTCTTGGTGCAGCCGAACATTCCGATCCTCGAAAGTTCGATGTGGACGACGAGATATTTTCATGACACGTTGCGAGATTTGACGGCTCTGAGTCTGCATCCAACGGGGGAACAAGCGAATCAGCATTATGACTTGATTGTGTGGCCGGAGTCGCCTGCGCCGTTCTATACGAATGATCCGCTGTTTCGTGATGCTATGAGCGCATTGGCGCAACAGTCGGGGACGTGGGTAGTAACGGGGTCGATTGGAATCACACCCATGATGCACAGCGGAGGGGGGAACTCGCAGATTTTCAACTCCGCGGTTGTGATTAGTCCTGAGGGCGAGTGGGTTGGACGGTATGACAAAGTGCACTTGGTGCCGTTCGGCGAGTATTTACCGTTTCCCTCTCTGTTTTCGTTTGCCGGAGGGCTGACTAAAGAAGTGGGAGAGTTTCAGCAGGGGGCGTCGCATGCTTCGCTGGATGCTAGCGGCGCGACTCATCCTACGCGATTGGGGACATTTATATGCTATGAATCGATTTTTCCTGACGAAGTTCGGCAGGGCCCGCTTGCGGGCGCGCAGGTTTTGTTGAATATTTCGAACGATGGCTGGTACGGCGACAGCGGCGCATGGGCGCAGCATCTGCAGCAAACACGAATGCGGGCAATCGAAAACGATCGGTGGCTGTTGTCGGATACGAATACGGGGAAGACGGCATCGATTGATCCGTATGGAAGGATTGTGGCGACGATTCCGCGCAAGGTGCGGACTGCGCTGGCTGCGCCCTATGCGTTGATTTCGGGAACCATGTTCTACACGCGACACGGGGATTGGTTCGCGTATCTGTGTGCGATAATTTCTGTGGGAGCGCTAGTGATCGGTCAATGGTCGGCGGCCGTTAGTCGTTCGTAAAAAGATGATGACGACTAGCCGCGAACAACTAACGACAGTGTGGTGAGTAAAAAGCTATGTTAGATGAGCTGGAGCAGCAATACACTTCTTTAAAGACCAAGGTTCACGACCTGCGGGAGTATCTTTGACGTCGGTAAACTGCGACAGCAGTTTGCCGAAATAGAAAAGCAGGCGTCGGATCCGAATCTGTGGTCAAATCCTGAAAAATCTCAGCAGGTGATGCGCGAACGGAAGCGCCTGGAAAGCTCATTGTCGCTGGAAGGCGATTTGGCGCGCCGGACTGATGACATTGCCGCCTATTTCGATCTGGCGCGTGAAGGTGAGAACGTCGCTGCCGATTTGCAGCGCGACCTGGATTCTTTGCGCGAGTTGGTTGACCGGGTTGAAACCGAGACGTTGCTTTCGGGAGAGACCGACGAGCTGAATGCGATCGTTACTATTCATCCGGGAGCGGGTGGGACCGAGTCGCAGGACTGGGCGGAGATGCTTTTGCGCATGTATCTGCGCTGGGCGGAGCGGCAGGGATTCAAGACGGAGATGTATGACTACCAGCCGGGAGAAGAGGCGGGAATCAAATCGGCGACATTTTCGGTGATTGGCCAGTATGCGTTTGGTTACTTGAGCAGCGAGATTGGAGTGCATCGGCTGGTGCGAATTTCTCCCTTTGATCAGGCAAAGCGACGGCATACGTCGTTTGCCAGCGTGTACGTTTCTCCGGAGATTGACGAGAGCATTGAGGTCAATATCAAGCCGGATGACATCCGAGTCGATACTTACCGCTCCAGCGGTAAAGGCGGACAGCATGTGAATACTACTGATTCGGCGGTGCGGATCACACATATTCCAACCGGTCTGGTGGCGAATTGCCAAAACGAACGTTCGCAGCACAAGAATAAAGAGAAGGCGATGAGCATGCTGCGCTCGAAGCTTTACGAATTCGAGTTGGAGAAGAAGCGTGAGGTTACCAAGAAGATTGAAGATTCGAAATTGGATATTGATTTTGGATCGCAGATCCGGTCGTATGTGCTGCAGCCATATCGGATGATCAAGGACCATCGCACGAAACTGGAAATTGGCGATGTGGATCGGGTGATTGACGGGGATCTGCGGCCGTTGATGCAGGCTTATTTGCGGATGCGGCGCGGGGAGAAGTGGAGCTAGCTGGTAGCCGTCAGCGGTCAGCTGTCAGGAAGGACTGCGGCGGGATCGTTCGCGAACATTGTTCATGGATCGAGGTTAGAGCCATTGACGAAAACTGGCAGACATCTCCGGCCGCCTCATCTTGGACCGCGCCTGCAGCGGGCTTTTAGGTATGCGGCGGAGAAGCACGAGGGGCAGACTCGGAAGCAGACGGCTGTGCCTTATCTTTCTCACCTGATGGCGGTGGCGTCGCTGGTGCTGGAGGCTGGCGGTGACGAAGATCTGGCGATTGCCGCGCTGCTACATGATGTGGTCGAAGATTGCGGCGGGATGCCGAGGCTGCGGGAAATCCGCAGGCGATTTGGGCCGCGCGTGGCGAAAATTGTGGAGGGTTGCACGGATTCATTTGGCGAGCCGAAGCGGGAGTGGGTGGAGCGGAAGAAAGATTATCTGCGCGAGGTGAGGCACGCTGACGTCGATACGCGGTTGGTTTCGGCCTCTGACAAACTGCACAATGTCCGCACGATTTTGTCGGACTACCGGCAGCATGGCGAGGCGATCTGGGCACGGTTCTCGGGTAAAAAGGAAGGTACGCTCTGGTACTATCGCGCGCTGAGCGATGAATATCAGCGGCGCAACCCGAATCGGATTACGCGCGAGCTCGCGCTGGCGGTTGGGGAGTTGGAGCGGGCGGTGGGCAAGAATCCCGGCTCGTCGAGAAAGTCAACGAAAGAATCCGCGAAGAAGAAAGCTGTCGCAGTTCCGGGAGATTAACGATGGCCCGAATGCTTGACATGATCCGCAATTCACAGGTTCCATCGAACCTTATGCAGTCGGCGGCGCGTGGAGCACTTTCGGTGCCAGCCGACGAGATGATCGAGATTCTGGTCTATCTGGGACTTCATCACAAATTATTTGGCGAGCAGGCACGACTTACTCTGGCCGGTTGGGATGAAAAGTCGAGCGCGGCGGCGGCGGGCGATCCGAAGACGAGTGCCGAGGTACTGGGATATTTCGTTTCGCCGGAGAATTTGAGGACTTGTTTACTTCCGGCGCTGGCCGAGAATCCTGCTGTCGCAGAAGAATCGCTAGACCAACTTGCTGTCTCTGGTGCGCGCTCGATTGTAGAGGTGTTGTTGGCCAGTGCGCGGGTGATGAATTCACCGCGGTTGTTACAGGCTTTGCAATCGAATGCCAATCTACGTCCGAATGAACTTGCCGAAGTCGGTACGAAGCTGACCGCTTTGGAAGCGTCGGCGGCAACGGCTACGACCGATGCGGACGCGCCCGACGAAGTGATCGAAACGACAATCGCAAAATTTCTGGAGGAGAATGCCGTCGAGTTGGAAGCGGTGAAAAACGAACCGTTCCATGCGATAGGAATTTTGGTTGAAGATGCGGGAAGCGGGGAGAGTGGGGAAGTCGCGGCGCAGATTCCTGTGAGCGCGAGTGCAAGTCCGGACCCGACGCAAAGTGCAGCGGGGAAGTCAGCGGTGGCGACGGCTCCAAAGTCGGCGTCTGCTGCTGTAATTGCTGACAAGGCGAGAAAGGCGCTACTGGGCGACGAAAAGCGCGACAGCTCATTGCAGAAAATTTCAAAACTCGATATCAGAGGCCGGATCATGCTGGCGATGCGTGGTAATAAGGAAGAGCGGGCGATCCTGATACGCGACTCCACGAAACTGGTATCGATCGCGGTGCTGGATTCGCCGAAGATTTCGGATTCGGAAGTGGAAAAAATTGCCTTGCAGAAGAATGTGCTGGAGGCGGTGTTGCGCGCGATTCCGATGAAGAGGAAATTTGCCAAAAACTACAACATCACGCGGAACCTGGTGCAAAACCCGCGGACTCCGCTTGATCTCTCGTTGAGCTTGATGAAGAACCTGATGGTTCACGATTTGAAGAATCTGTCTGGGAACAAAGAGGTTTCAGATACGATTCGCAAAGTAGCGCTGCGGATGTTTCGACAGAAGACCACCAAAAAGGGCTGAAGGGGCCTCACTATTTGGAGCAATCGGATCCTATTTACGAATTGTTATCGGGGGCGAAGACAATCGCCGTGGTGGGATTGTCGGAAAGTCCGATGCGGCCTAGCCACGGGGTTTCGGCTTACATGCAAGCGGCGGGGTACAAGATTATTCCTGTAAATCCGCAGATTACGGAGGCGCTTGGAGAAAAGGCTTATCCGTCGTTGCTTGAAATTCCGCTTGAAGTAGCCCAGAAGATTGATCTGGTGGACGTGTTCCGGCGGGCGGAGTTCGTGGATGAGATTGTGGAGCAGGCGATCCAATTGAAAATTCCGGCGATCTGGATGCAGGAAGATGTGGTTAACGAACGCGCGGCGGAGAAGGCGCGAAAGGCTGGAATTTTTGTGGTGATGGACCGGTGTGTTTTGAAGGAACACCGGGCGCGATTCGGGTAGCGTGTTGCGGGTCAGCCGTGAGCGTCATGAACGTACAAGCCAATTCCAATGCTAGGTTTCTCTCCAAAATTGCCTATCTGCGAAGAGGATCGCCAATGGGTGAACGAAGGCTTCAATCGTTTGAAGTCGATGCTGGGAAAACATCGAATGTTACAAGCTACGGTAGTACTCCCTGCCGCGGAACATTTTCCTGATCCCTATGATGGGAGTCCTGCTGCGGCCGAGAAGCTTTTTTGCCGAGTGTGCGCTTTCATGCAGATAGACCATGCCCGCATCGACCTTGAAATCTTCCCTGACGAAACCGAGCAACTCCGCAAAATTTTGCCGTCTTGGCGAGGCAACCCGGGAAAATCAGCTGCCGGTCTCTATATACACGCAGCAGAAGGAGGCGATAGAGAAGTGGAGAATGAAGAGAGCCGCGTTGTGGTCGCCTTAAAAAGCACGTTGCTTAAGGATCCCCTCTCGCTAGTGGCAACCGCAGCACACGAGGTCGGTCACGTTATCCTTCTTGGCGACGGACTTATGGACCGAAATACACCAGACCACGAGCCGATGACAGACTTGTTGACGGTTTATCTTGGCTTCGGCATCTTCACGGCCAACTGTGCCGCGCGATTCAGGCAATATCAGGAAGAGAGGCGAGGTGGGTGGTCGATGCAAACGCTGGGCTACCTCCCCGAGGAAGTCTACGGCTATGCACTAGCAAAATTTGCTGCCGAACGTGGGGAAGACAACTCCGAGTGGGCAAGGCATCTATCGACAAATGTTCGTGCTTATTTCAATCGCTCGCTAGCTTGGCTAAAGAAGAACACTCTCTGATCTGCAGAATTGTATGCGCCACTATTATTTATTGCGCCTTCGTTATTGTGCCTTCCGCGAACTCACCAAGATCACGGTAGCGTCGTCGCGCAGGCCGGTTCCATTGGCAAATTTCCTCACATCTGCGAGTAGACCGTCCAGCGTAACGTCGGGTGATTGCATCTGGGCGAGGAGTCGCTCTGCTCCGTATTCTTCGCCGGAATCGACCTCCGCCTCGGTGATTCCGTCGGAATAGAACGCGATGCGCGAGTGCTCGCCGAGCGTGACTTCGGTCTGCGAAAATTTGCTAGCGGAAATTCCTAGCGGCAAACCGTGTTCATGATTGATCCAGCGGTGTCCGGAAGGCTCGACCAGCAGGGGCGCCAGGTGGCCGGCGTTCGCGATTCGGAGAACGCGGCTTGATGGATCGAGTTCGGCGTAGACCATGGTGACGAAGCGGCCATTGGGGAAATCCTCAATCATCATGTTGTTGAGACGCGTCAAAACGTCGCCGGGTCCAGAGCCGGTTTGCGCGAGCGAACGCAACATGCCGCGGGTGGCCGACATGAGCAGCGCGGCCGCCGTGCCCTTGCCGGAAACATCGGCTAGAACGAAACCCCAGCGTCCATCGGGTAGCTGGATGAAGTCATACCAGTCGCCACCGACCGACCCGGCTGGAATCGAGAGTCCGGAGACGCGGAAACCTGGGATGAGAGGAGCGGTGCGCGGTAATAGAGCCTGCTGAATGGAACGCGCTTCTTCGGCCTCGCGGCTCATGCGCTCACGTTGCTCGCGTTCGCTGCCAAAGCGACGAGCGTTGTGGACTGCAACGGCGACGTGGGCGCACAACCCTTGCAACAGCCTTAGTTGATCGGGGCAGAAAGCGTTGAGATCGCAATGGGACGCGGTGAAAACTCCGACCAGATCGCCCTCGCGTTGCAGCGGGATAGCGACTTCGGAGCGGGTATCGGGCTCGCAGGCCACGTAATAGGGGTCGAGAGTAACGTCGGGAGCATAGTGCATCTTGCCAGTGGTGGCGACGTGTCCGACCATTCCGTCGCCCAGCTTGAGGCGATGACCCTTGCCATGGAGGGTGCAGCCGCGGACGCCCGCTAGTACGAACTCAGAGTGCTCGGGATCGCGGAGATAAATGTTGATTTCGACGCAGCCGAGCGACGATGCGACCTCATCGACGATGCGCGGGACTAGCTCTTCAATATCGAGAGTGGAGGTGATCCGTTGCGCGAACTTTTGCAGGCGCACCAGTTCGGCGATCCTGAGTGCCGGCACGTCGGGCGGAAGCTGGCCGGACGCACTAAAATCCGTGAGCGGGGTGGTGGACACAACAAAATCCTCCTGCTGATCAATTGCAAACTACTTGTTGTATGAGATCCCAAAAGTCAGGTTTCAGATTCTCTTTTTGTTCGGCCTGTGGTTCGATTTTGGGTGGGACTTGATGTGCGGCCGGATGCCGGCTGCTTGAGCCTTTTGATTTCTTCCAAGCGTTCGCGAATCCGCTTTTCTACTCCTTCATTCGTGGGGCGGTAGTAGAAACGGTCGCGCAGGCTGTCCGGCAGGCATTGCATGTCCGCAACCTTTTCTTTGGTGTCGTGAGCGTATTGATAGTCCTTGCCGTAGCCCAGACCTTTCATCAGACCGGTGGGCGCGTTACGCAGGTGCAGAGGGACGGATTCCGCGGCGGTTTGTTCGACATCTTGCAGAACTGCGGTGTACGCAGTGTAGAGGGCGTTGGATTTGGGTGCGATTGAGAGATAGACGACCGCTTGCGCCAGGGCGAGATTGCCTTCAGGCATTCCAATGAAATCGACGGCATCGCGAGCGGCCATGCATAAGGCGAGGGTGTTCGGTTCGGCTAGTCCGATGTCTTCGACTGCCATGCGGACCACGCGACGTGCGATGTATAGAGGATCTTCTCCGGCTTCTAACATGCGAGCTAGCCAGTAGAGTGCGGCGTCGGGATCGCTGTTGCGGACTGATTTGTGGAGCGCGGAGATGATGTTGTAATGCTCTTCGCCGCTTTTGTCGTAGAGGAGGATACGCTTCTGGACGGCTTCCTGGATGGTGGCTTCGGAAAGAGTATTTGTGCCGGCCTGTTGCGCGAGCGATGCGGCCACTTCGAGAACGTTGTAGCCGCTGCGGGCATCGCCACTGGAGTAGGCGGCAATTTTGCGGAGGGCATCGTCCGAGGCTTCGAGATGCATCTGGCCTAGGCCACGCTCGTTATCCGTGAGTGCGCGTTGGAGCAGTACGACAATCTGATCTTCGGTTAAGGGCTTCAGCACATAAACACGGCAGCGCGAGAGCAGGGCGGAATTGATTTCAAAGGATGGATTTTCAGTGGTGGCCCCGATCAGGCGAATGCTGCCTTTCTCAACGTGCGGGAGAAAGGCATCCTGCTGCGCTTTGTTGAAGCGATGAATTTCGTCGACGAAGACGATGGTGCGCGTGCCGTATTGGCGGGCGCGGTCGGCATCACTCATGACCTGCTTGATTTCTTTGATGCCGGCGAGGACGGCGGAAAATTCGATAAAGTCAGCCTTGGTGATGCGGGCAATGATTTTGGCGAGGGTTGTTTTGCCGGTGCCCGGCGGGCCCCAGAAGATCATCGAGGTGGGGTCGTCGCGCTCGATTTGCACACGCAGGGGTTTGCCGGGGCCGACTAAGTGCTCCTGTCCCACGAACTCGTCGAGGGTGCGCGGGCGCATACGATCGGCCAAGGGGCGTGCGCCTGGCGAGATCGAGTCTTCCGGCGGGGTGGACTGGAATAAATTCACAAGACCATTTCACCACAGAGTCACGGAGAAAACCGACTGATGTCATTTCCGATTTCTTGTGGCTTCGTAGAGTACGATGCTGGCGGCTACTCCAGCGTTGAGCGATTCTACGTGCGCGGCTTGCGGAATCATGAGGGTTTCGTCCATTTGACTGGTTAAATCGGAGGACAGACCTGCGCCTTCGTTGCCTATGAAGATCGCTAGCGGCAAAGTCCATGAAATCTTGGGTAGCGGAGTCCCCCGGTGCGAAGACGTTGCGAGCAGGCGGGCGCCTTGAGCGCGCAGCAGGGGAATCAATTCGGCGGAAGTGATCCGCACGACGGGTAGGCGAAGGATGGATCCTGCTGAACCTCGCAGGACTTTTGAGTTGTAGGGGCTGACGGTTCCTTCAGTAAGAAAAATTCCGGCGGCTCCAAAGGCTTCGGCGGAGCGCAGGATTGTGCCGAGATTGCCGGGGTCCTGCAGGCCTGCGGCGACTATTAACGGGCCGACAGTCGAGCGGTCTAACAACTCATTGGACGAAAAAGCACGTATTTTGACCAAGGCCGCCACGCCCTGGGGTGTCTCGCTCGGGACGATCGATTTGAAGAGCGCATTTGGCACTAGGAGCGCTTCGGTGCGGGAGTTGATCTGGGGTAGAAGTTTTTCGGCGAGTGGGCGGGCTGATTCGCTGAAGAATATGCTCTCCAAATGCTGGCCGCTGCGCAATGCTTCTTCGATGATTTTGACACCTTCGATGGCACATTCGCCCCGCTCAGTCAGTGCGGCGCGGTGGAACGCCATGCGCAATTCCTTCAAGCGCTGGTTGTGACGGCCGGCGACAGGGCGCAAACGGTCGCCTTGAGTTTGAGTTTGCGCCGTCTTCGCGTCTTGCTTCATGAGTTGGTTCCAAGATCAGGATGTATGGTACATTTCATTGTTTACGCGAACAATGTTTATGCAGACAATGTTCACGCCGATAATTAGAAGGGACCAGAGTGCGCGCGGAAATCCTTAAAATTCATGCGGTAACGCCCGAAACTTCGTTGATCAAGTATGCCGCCGAACAGATTCAGGCCGGGCAGGTGTTGGGGATGCCAACTGATACGTTCTATGGCCTGGCGGCGGACCCGTTCAACCTGCGCGCGGTGGAACGAGTCTATGAGATTAAATCGCGTTTGCGGCATAAACCACTCTCGTTGCTGATTGAGCACGTGGATCAGGCGGAGGAATTTGCGCGTCCTTTGCCGGATGATTTCCATTTACTGGCGCGGCGTTTCTGGCCTGGACCGCTGACTATGATTGTGCCGGCGGCATCGCATCTGCCACTGAAGGTAACTGCGAATACCGGGAATGTTGCGCTCCGTGTACCAGCGGCTGAGATTCCGCTGGCGGTGGTGCGGGCGGTGAAAATTCCCATCACGGCGACATCGGCCAACCTGAGTGGAGCGACGGAATGCACGACGGCTGAACAGGTCCGCGAGCAGTTGGAAGATCGTATCTCGATGATCGTGGATGGGGGAAAGTCTCCACGGACAATCTCATCGACGATCGTCCACTTCAGAGACGACGGTACCTGGCAAATTCTGCGTGAAGGCGCGATCCCGGCCAAGGATATTGTCGAAGCCTTGTCTTGAGAGGGCAGCACTAAGTCAGCATCGAGATGGCCGAGGACACTAATCCATCTAAGCGAGATCCATCTAACGCAGAAAAATCTTTTTGGATACGCCCTTGGGCGCTTCTTCTTTTGGCAATGGTGGGAGCGCTGTTATTATTTCTCGGCGTTACCGGGTCGCGCATCGTGCGCGCCTCCGCCGAACTACCCACAAAAAAAGCCGACGTGATTGTTGTTTTCGGAGCGGCCGAATATGTGGGGCATCCTTCGCCTGTCTTTCGGGCGCGCCTTGATCACGGATATGAACTGTTTCAGCAGGGAATGGCGCCGGTGGTGATCACGACCGGCGGATCGGCGCAGGACCCGGATTTCAGCGAGGGCGGCGTTGGCCGGGACTATCTACTGCGGCGCGGTGTTCCGGAGCAGGCTCTGATTGCGGAGACGCAAGGCTCCGATACGGCGCAGTCGGCGGCGCGAGTGGCCAATATCATGCGCGCGAACGGCATGCACAGCTGCATTGCGGTGAGCGATTCGTATCACGTATTTCGCATTCGCGCGCTGCTTGAACACGAAGGCGTGCAAGTGGAGTTGGCGCCCAGGCCGGAGTCGCGTCCGCGTCATTTGTGGGACAGGTTCGCAGCGGTGATGCGCGAGGTGGCTAGTTATTTAGTTTGGAAGGTGGGGTTGCCTTAGGTCAGCCGTCAGCATTCAGGCCAGCCTTACAAACGATGGATATTGAATATTGACTGCTGACTGCCACCGACTGCGCTTTTACCAGCCCATTTTTTCGCGCAAACTTGTAATATGCGCGACGTGATGGTGTCCGTGCCAGGAATAGAGGGCGAGAGTTTTTTCAAGCGACATGGGGCCCATCTGCGGATGCCGGAACGTACGTCTCCATTCCGTGTCGGTGAACTCGCGGAGCATCAGCACCCAACGCTGGTGTAGAGAATCGAGCAATGCCAGGGACATTTCAATCGGAGCTTGCTTGGCTTCGGGCAGCTCAGCCCAGAGATTTTCTGCATAGGGCTTGATGGTAGGTTCCTCTTCGGTGAGCGCCAGCTTGAAACGAATGTACGAATTCATATGGCTGTCGGCGACGTGATGCGCGACCTGGCGCGGCGTCCAGCCGCCTTCACGATAGGGAGTGTCCAGTTGTTGGTCCGAAAGCCCGCGCAGCGAAGCGCGCAAACGCGCAGGAGTCTGCTCGATGTCGGACAGATATTGCTGCTTCTGTTCGGCCGTCAACGGATCAGAGTAGGAAAATTTCCCGATTGGATAGCGCGGATCAGACATGAAGGTTCCTCCCGAGAACTAGATGACTGCGGGGTGAAGGGTGATGCAGAAAAACTGCAACTGGACGATCTAAGGGGACAACCGTTCAGTGACTAGCGGACCATGGCGAGCACACGGACTGGAACTTCGCCGGGTTTCTTGTTCTTCGCCGGCGCCACGATTACGAGTGATCCGGTCGATGGCAGTGAGGTAAAATGCGCGGCTCCTTCGACTACATAGCTTCCGTGAAGGGCGAGTTGCTGCGCCAGCGTGCGGTCGGAGGTGAAGTTTACGGGCGTCTCGACGGCAAAGCCGATGGTGTAGCGGGCATCGATGAGAAACTCGGCTGCATCGCGCGCGATAGGGAGTGACAGAGTCTTGCGTCCACCTGCTCGGCGAATGGCCACAACCGCTCCTTGTGGAATCATGCCGTGGTGCGATTCCCATGCGGCAATATCGTCGAGAGATATCTGCTGGCTGCTCTCGGGTGCTGCGTTTAAATCCATAACGACCAGTGGAGCGATGAGCCGCTCAGGCGGAATTTGTCCGGCAGACCAGGTTCCGGGAATGAGAGCTCCGGGCGCAATGATATGGGTCTTCGATTCCGGGGCTGTGGTCCGCAATGTCGGAGCATTTTGTCCGTCGGTCAAGTCGACCACATGCGAATAGCGATTCTGCTGGGTGGAGCCCGGTCGCCGGTCGGCGAACAACAGAATGGCGAGAACTAGCGCGTAAGCGATGATGAAGCTGCGAATCTGCATTAATCCTTTAGCTGGAAAATGGGTAGCCGTAAGTAATTAAGACGTAAGTCTCTTCAGTATTGTTGCCCCGAGGGGGTGTCTAAATCAATTCACGGTTGTACATGGCCGCTGGATCGCCTTTATCTTCTTTGTACGAGATAGACAGTTTGTTGAAAATTCGGATCCCGATTTCAGCCCCTAAAGCTGCATGTGATCGAGAACGTATCGGTAAAGCGATGTCCTGAAAAGAACCGTGCTTTTTCAGCGGACTCTAGAGAGGATTCGATCCAAACCAGCCACCAGTATTCGAGTAGGAAACTTTCGTTTCGGTCGCAATTTCAGTCAAGACGTGCCGCGAGTTAGAATATGGTTAACGTTGCCGGTAGCTTTCATGCCTGATCGCAGTTGCCGACCTCTTGTTGAGGTTGAAAGCCACGCCTGCCGACAGGTTGAGGATTACAGAAGCCACCGGAATTGCAGAACTGAGGATTGATGTTCGGCCGCGAAGAAAAAGTTTCGGCTCTCCGGCTCACCGCCGTGCAGTATGTTGTGCTGTTTATTTTCCTGTTGCTCGCGTACGGTTTGTGGAAGCTGCAGGTGATGCAGAGCGGAAAGTACGCGCAACTGGCCGAGCAGAATCGCGTTCGCACAGTGCCAATCCTGGCGCCGCGCGGCAAAATTCTGGATCGCGAAGGCCGCATAATCGTCGACAACTATCCCTCGTTTTCTGCGTTGTTGCTGCGTGATTCCACGCGCGATCTAAACGCTGACGCAAATGCCATCGCCAAGGGGCTGCATTTGAATCCCGACGAAGTGCGACAGCGCATTAAACACTTTGCGTCGGCGCCACAGTATCAGCCGATTTTCCTGAAAGAGGATATTACGCCCGACGAACTGGCGTTTATCGAGGCGCATAAGAACGAACTTCCGGAACTTGAAACCATCATGGCGCATCGGCGCCTCTATCCGCGTAATGGATTTATGGCGCACCTGATTGGCTATGTCGGCGAAGTAACGGAAGACATGCTCAACCAGCCGCAGTTTGAGCTCTACACGCCCGGCGATGTGGTGGGTGTGAGCGGTGTGGAGAAGCAATACAACGACATCCTCATGGGCAAGAACGGGTCGCGACGCGCGATCGTGAATAGCCACGGACGCGAGGTCGGACGTCTTGACGAAACGCCAGCGGAGCCCGGCAAACAACTGAAGCTGACTCTCGATTTGGATTTGCAGATTGCCGCGGAAGAGGCAATCGAAGGCAAGAACGGCGCGATTGTCGCGATGGATCCGCACACAGGGGAAATCCTGGCGATGGTGAGCCGTCCGACTTTCGATCCCAACGATTTTGCGGTGAAGATCTCACGCAACGAGTGGGACAAGCTGGTGAATGATCCTGATAAGCCGCTGCTGAACAAAGCGATCCAGGCGCAGCTCGCCCCCGGCTCGACGTTCAAGATCATTATGGCGACCGCTGGTTGGCAGGAAGGGATTGCCCAGACCCTCCATGTAAATTGCACTGGAGGTGCAACGTTCTACGGCCGGCGCTTTGGATGCTGGGTGAAAAGCGGCCACGGCGCAGTCGATATAACGAGAGCGATTTATCAATCCTGCGACGTTTTCTTTTATACGCTGGCGGAAAAACTAGGCATTGACCGCATTGCAAAATACGCCACTGCTTTAGGGTTGGGGCAGAAGACCGGTATCGACCTGCCCAACGAAGTCAGCGGCGTGATGCCTTCGGAAGAATGGAAAATTCACAACTTCCATCAGAAATGGTTTGCCGGAGAGACGATTTCCGTGGGCATCGGTCAAGGTGCGATTGCGATTACGCCTGTGCAACTGATGCGCGCCGTGAGCGCCATTTCTATGGATGGCCGGATGATGGTGCCGCACGTGATTAATCCTACGAACCTGCCAACTGGGTTTGTTCAGACCACGCACTATAGCGAGGTCACAAATGTCCCGATCGATCCGACTGGGTGGAACACCATCACTGATGCCATGGGACGAGTATTGTTGCCGGAAGGCACGGCTCCATCAGCGCACATTCCGGGAATCGATATCGCGGGAAAAACTGGATCGGCGCAGATCGTTTCGCTGGCCGTGCGGGCGAAGCACCAGAACAACGCCGATCTCGCTCAGAACGGATGGTTTGTGGGATTCACGCCGCGACGCAATCCGGACGTAATTGTTTGTGTATTGTTCGAAGGCGGCGAGCACGGGCGATTGGCGGCGCGTTTAGCTACGCAAGTGATCAAAGCTTACGTCGATAAACAGAAGCGCCAGCCGACGAAGATGGCGGCGGGATCGGACAAGGTGGATGTGGGTGCGCTCTGGACTGATCCCGGGGGGGCTGAGGCCGACGGAGATAAATCGAGCGGAGATCATCTGCAGGCTGGCCGTTTTCTTGTCGACGTTTCGCGCAAAGGTGCTCCCTTAGCGGTGGCTGCGCCAGGGTTACGATAAAATCTCTCCTGCCTTGACGGAAGATGCCTGGGGAAACAATGTCCCTCGACTTGCGCTTGGTCGCTTCGCTCGGACGCACGGCGCTCGGGATGACAGGGTGTTTTGAGCAGCAAGTTTGACATTTCTATTTAGCGGTTGGCGGTCGTGGTAGGTTAAATTCCGGATCTGAAAATGAAGTCTGCCGCCCAACTCGCGCTGGACGCTGCATTCCGGCGCGGAGTGACTTATGCCGATGCACGCGTGGTGGCGATCCGGAATCGCTCGCTGACCACTAAGAGCGGACGCGTCGGTCACACCTCGGAGTCGGAGTCGCTTGGGATTGGCGTGCGCGTGATCGCGGATGGCGCTTGGGGGTTTGCCGCGTCCGCGGATTTGAGTCGAGCGGCGGTGGAAGCGGCGGCTGCGCGGGCGGCTGAAATTGCGAAGGCCTCAGCGCGGGTGAAGCGCGAAGATGTTCGACTGGCTCCTGAACCGGCGGCGGTGGCGGAGTGGACCACTCCCCACAAGATCGATCCTTTCACGACCTCTGCGGAACAGAATCTTGATCTTCTGCTGAAGGTTGACGCGGAGCTACGCGCTGTGATCGGTGTCACCCTCGCCGAGACTGGAATGAATTTTCAGTGTGAAGAATCGTGGTTTCTTTCTTCCGAAGGCTCGGATATCCACCAGACAAAATATTCGACTGGCGCGGGCTATACGGCGTATGCGTTTGCCGGTTCGGAGATTCAGAAACGGTCGTATCCGAATTCGTTCGGCGGGCAATGGCAGAACCGCGGCTATGAGCTGATTGAGGAAATGAAGTTGGTGGAGAACGCCCGGCGCGTGGCGGAAGAAGCAGTCGCGCTGCATCACGCGGATCAATGTCCGGAAGGTACGGCCACGATTATTCTGGACGGATCGCAGCTGGGTTTGCAGATCCACGAATCCGTCGGACATCCGATTGAGCTGGATCGCGTGCTGGGTATGGAGGCAAATTTTGCGGGGACGTCTTTTCTTACGCTCGAGAAATTAGGCAATCTGCGATATGGCAGCGAACTCGTGAATGTCGTCGCCGATGCTCGGCAGGAGCATGGGCCGGGCCTCGGGACCTTTGCTTATGACGATGAAGGTGTGGCGGCACAGTCGACGCCGATTATTACGAATGGGCGCTTCACGGGATATCTGAGTTCGCGCGAGACTGCGCACACGATTGGAGCGGTGCGATCGGGCGGAACGTTGCGCGCTGAAGGTTGGAACCGGCTGCCCATGATTCGCATGACCAATATCAGCATCCTTCCGGGAGAAAAGCCGCTGAGTTTGGAACAGCTTATTGCATCGACCGATGATGGCATTTATATGGAGACCAATAAGTCGTGGTCGATTGACGACAAACGCTACAACTTTCAGTTCGGATGCGAGATTGCTTGGGAGATTAAGAATGGCAAGCGAGTACGGATGCTGAAAAATCCTTCATACTCCGGGATCACGACGGAATTTTGGAATTCGATGGATGCGATTTGTTCACGGGATGAGTGGACTTTGTGGGGAACTCCCAATTGCGGCAAGGGGCAGCCGCAGCAGGTCGTGGGCACGGGACACGGCGCTAGTCCGGCGCGGTTTCGAAATATTCGCGTTGGATCGGCATATAGAGGAAGCTAGTTCACCGCGGAGACGCAGAGACCTAGAGAAATCAAGAAATTGCTTACGCGAGAACAAGCCGCCGATATTTTCGACCGCATTCGACGCTTCTCGTCCGCGGACGAAGTCGAAGCTGTTTTTACGAGTTCCTGCTTCGCCCTGACCCGGTTCGCCAACAACACCATTCATCAGAATGTGGAGGAAGAGAACTCCGTGGTTTCGGTCCGCACGAATTTTGCGGGGCAGACGGCGCGCGCTAATGCTAATCAGTTTGATGATGAGAGCTTGCGGCGAGCGGTTGTTGCTTCGGAGAAACTGGCGCGAGTGCAGGTGGCGGATCCGGATTTGCTGCCGATGCCAGATAACCTGGAAGCCAATGGTATGACGGGCGAGGCGTCCGTCGCTCCGTCACCTCGATTCTTTGAGCAGACGGCGGCGATTACTCCCGCGGATCGCGCTGAAGTGGCTCAGCGCATCGTATCCGTTGCGGATTCCCATAAGCTGACGACCGCTGGGATCTACTCAACCTCCGAATCGCGCGAAGGAATTTTCAACTCTCGTGGGTTGTCGAATTGGCATCATCAGACATTAGCCGAGGTTTCCATCACCATGCTGGCTCCTGATTCTTCTGGCTGGCAGAAATCGAATTCTCCTGATGTGCGAAATCTCGATCCTGAACGATTAGCGGAGACGGCCGCACAAAAGGCGGTGGAGTCGGCTCATCCCAAGGAAATTGCTCCGGGTAAGTACACGGTGATTCTGGAGCCGGCTGCGGTCCTCGACATTGTCGGATTCATGTTCTGGGATTTCAGCGGTGTGGCGATTCTTGACCAGCGTTCGTTTTTGAACGACCGGATCGGCACGCAACTGTTTGGCGAGAACATCAACATCTGCGATGACTATGCGCATCCTTTGCAGTCGGGGTCGCCGTTCGATGGCGAGGGCATGCGGCGCCAACGCGTGCAATTGGTGGAGAACGGAGTGGTCAAACGCGTGGTCTATGCGCGTGCCACGGCACAGAAGATGAAGAATTCGGAGTATGTCGCCAAGGTCGGGTTGGTCGAACCTACCGGCCATGGATTTCCTCTCCCGAACGAGGCGGGTGAGATGCCGATGAACATTGTGTTTGGCGCGACTGCGAATCCGCAAAGCGTGGCGGAGATGATTGCCTCGACTGAGCGTGGAGTGCTGGTTACACGCTTGTGGTACATCCGTGAAGTCGATCCCTACGAGAAGATCGTGACCGGCATGACCCGCGACGGTACTTTCTTGATCGAGAACGGTAAGATTCAGTCCGGTGTGCGCAACTTCCGTTTTAACCAAAGCCTGATCTCGATGCTATCCAATGTCGAAGCGATGAGCGTTCCGGTGCGCGCTTGCGGAGAGGAATCCTTCGACATGGTAGTGCCGGCTATGAAGGTGAGGGAGTTTAACTTTACGGAAGCGACGAAGTTCTGAGCATTCAGCCATCAACCGTCAGCCGTCGGTTCACCCCTGCTTCCAAGCTTGCTTCATTAAGAAATCGAATGACCTGAGAGCTGATGGCTGACGGCTGAATGCTCGACTACGCCCCTAAGTCCCTGTACTAGTGGCACTTCGCCGCAATTGTTCCATGACCTACGTAACTTTGCATTGCTGATGCGGGGGTGTAATCTCGCCCTGAAATGTGCACATGCTCAGTGGCAGTGGTGCACGGCAACAACCGGAAGAAAGGTCGTCGCAAACGTGTCTGAAACCGCCAAGGGAAGCGTCGGAGATGTCAGCAAAAATCGAAGGGGTTATTCGGACGTGCAAGGTGCGCCGCGCTTTCCGATCAAACTGCCCGTGGCATTTAAGTCGGCAGTTAGTCAGTCGGGAGTACCGCAGTCTGAAATTTCGGGTCAGTCGGGATTAATTGGAAAGACGATTGAGACCGAAAATATTTCCGCCAATGGTGTCCTATTTCGTATGGATGCCGATGTACCTGTAGGATCGGCAGTCGATTTTACGATCTCTCTTCCTGCCGATGTGGTGGGGGCGGAATCCGACGTTCAGGTGGATTGTCGCGGACGAGTAGTGCGGAGTTTTGCGGATGGTAGCAGACGCGGAGTCGGTGTGGTGATTGACGAGTACCGTTTTGAGCGCAAGTAGTTTGCATAGTTCGGCGTTGTGAGTTCGGCGTTGTGAGTTCGGTTGTGGAAGTTCGGCCGGGCAGAGAAGGCGTGGCCAGTAAGACTCGAAAAGAGGATAGATGGGCAGCACTTCGGTTAGCACCTCGATGGGCAATTCGGTGAGTGTCGAGCCCGGCGAAGGCATTCAACTGGAGGACGGTAAAGGCACGATTCGCGTAATAGTGGCGGATAGCCAGGCCATCTTTCGTGCTGGGCTGCGCAAGATCTTTGCGCTCGAGGATGACGTCCGAGTTGTTGGCCAAGCTGAAAGCCTCGATCAGACCATTGCTGCCATCCAAAAATTTTCCGCCGATATTGTGATCTTCGAGGCGGCGCTGGCTTCAAATCCTGCCGATGCTGTTTCCGATCTTCTCCGGCAAAGCGCGAGTTGTCGTTTGGTGGTCGTGCTGCAAGAGCCCGACCAGGAGATGACGCTCGACTTGTTTCGGCGAGGCGCGCACGGTGTTGTTTCGCGCGAGGTTGAGCCGGAAATGCTGGTGGAATGCCTGCGCAAAGTCTCTCAAGGTGAACCCTGGCTCGAAAGCCGCGCCGTTGCCTGGGTGCTGCAAGCGTATCGCACGCAAGGCTTGCGCCCTGCCGGGTCGCGTCCCAAGGTTTCACTTACTCCCAAAGAATCGCTCATTGTTTCCTGTGTGACTCAGGGGATGAAGAACAAAGAGATTGCTCTGCGGGTGGGCACCACCGAACAGGTAGTCAAGAATTATCTCCGTAAAGTCTATGACAAGCTGGGAGTGGCTGACCGTCTCGAACTCGCGCTCTATTGCTTAAATCACCGCGTGGTTGAGGGCGTGGGGCAGGCCAAACCAGCAGTCCAACCAACGAACGGGCACGCTCCGGCGGCGCCCGACACTCCCAACGCCGCGGCCGCTGCTTCGGGTTCCCGTTCCTGATCTTTTCTTCTAGTACAATTCTGTGTTGCGAAACTGATTGCCGGTCCATCTCCGTGTGCATGGACTCGATATTATTGATTCGCGCCAGCTCCCAATACTTAGATGGACCCTGAGTGAAGCCGAAGTTAAGGGACATGCACTGCACGGGCAATCTGGGACGCTGTTAGAATCAAAGCAATAACTTCGCACGGCGACGGAGAGATGGCCGAGTGGCTGAAGGCGCACGCTTGGAAAGCGTGTTTACTCGAAAGGGTAACGTGGGTTCGAATCCCACTCTCTCCGCCAGTTTATTTTCATTAGTTTACGAGGGCCACACTGTTTCAGCGTGCAATGGCGTGCAACGTGCATCCAATGTTGCATGGCCCTCAACCTCTATCGCCGCCACCGCAAGGAATGTGAAGGCTCGCATCCCGAAGACGCCCGCACCGGCCAGTTTGAAGAGGGACGGCGAGGCTGGAAAAAATGCGCGTGCCTGATCCACGTATCCGGCACGCTCGGCGGGAAGTTCAACCGCAGACAAACCGGCACCGCCGATTGGGACGAAGCCAAGTCCATTGTTGCTTCGCTGCAACAGTCCGGCTCTTGGGACGGCCAGGACAAGATCGAAATGCCCTTAACGCTTCCCGCCACGAACCCCGGACCCGAACGAATTAGCGTAATTCGTGCAATAGCCGCGTTTACAGCCGAGTTCGAGGAACACACGGCCCCGAACACCCAACGGAACTATAAATTCGTCCTGAAGCAATTACGGGGCTTCTCGGATGCCAAGGGCTATGCCGCTATCGACCAGTGGACGCCTATCGACGTGCGGGAGTTTCGCGCGTCGTGGGGGGTGTTGCCGAGCACCACCGCTAAAAACATGAGCGTCGTCAAAACCTTCTTTGAGTTTTGCCACGCGAATGAATGGACGCCGCGCAATCCGGCCCGCATGGTGAAGAACCAGCGCGGACAGTATAACGACCCGCGCAGCGAACAGAAATTACCGTTCTCCGATGAAGAACTCCGCCGCATGTATGACGCCTGCGATACAAAATACGGGAAACGCGAGATCCAATTTTCCAAAGCGACCAAACAACGCAAAGAGCGAGGCCCCTATGCCCAACACCGCACCCGATGGAAAGGGCAGGACATAGCGGATTTTATTTCGGTGTCGGTATATACCGGCTTGCGGATTTCCGACGTGAGCACGTTTCATATCGACCGGATGCGGCCAGACGGCACCATCCAACTCAGGACCACCAAGGCGCACACGCACGTTTACACCTGGGTTCCCGAATGGTTGCAGCAACGCATTCGCGCCCGCGCCCTTGAGACAGGCCCGTATATCTTCGGGGAGCACAGCACAACCGACATGAACGTCATCACCGATTTGTGGCGGCGCAAGCTGAATAAACTCTGGGAACTGTGCGGGCCGTGGAAGGACAAGCCGACGCCGCATCGTTTCCGTCATACCTTCGCAAGAATTTTGCTTGAGCGCCCCGGCGTCACTGTGCGCGACGTGGCGGAGTTGCTGGGCAACACCGAGCAGATCGTGAGGAAATATTACGCCGCATGGATTCCCGAACGTCAGGAGCGATTGACGGCGGTACTCAAAGCGGCTTTCAATACGAAGCCGAAACCAAAGCCGAATGTTATTGCTATGCCGAAACCCGCGAAGGGGTGACAGGAGAATTTCACCATCCTACTTTAGGCTCCCATCAGCAACCGCGTATGAATGCGCCGCACAGCGGATTCAGGCACGCTGTAAACCGTGTGCGCCCGCTTGCGTCCCATCCTGATTTTGATGACGCCCGGATCGTCCTTGACGAGCTTTCGCACCGTCTCCCTGCCCAAACCCCACAGTTCCGCGAGGTCGCTAACGCGATAGTGCTTTTCGGCGAAGCTATCGTTAGCGGCCAAATAACGCCGCTCCAGAGCAAGTGTCGCCTGGCTGGTGTTCTGGATTGGTTTTTTACCAAGTGGCTCTGCGCTCATCGGTGCCTTCCCAAGTGAAACAATCGTCGATTGCTGTTCAAGATCAGAAGCCCAAACCTATGCCCATACCAAGATCCTTCTCTGGCTGCTGTGACCTGGCAGCCTCCTGATGCTGCATTGGTGCAATCGCCTGCTCTGCCTTATGTGCGCTCTGGTGCGAGACATCGTGCCCAAGAGCCTGCGACAGCTTTTCGCGGCTGTTTGTGAAAATCTGCGCGTCCAATTGTCCGCGCGAAACAGAAACATACGCCATGCGGCTATTGAGCAAGTCTTTCGCCGCAAGTTCCGTATCCACGTGGATAAGAACGCGGTCGGCTGTTTGTCCTTGGCTGGAATAGCTGGTGACGGCGTAGCCGTGGTCGAGATGCGGATGACGCTGAGGCTCGTAGTCCATGCTGCGCCCGTCATCGAGCTTCAGCCGCATTGTTCCGTCCGGCGCGATGTTTTCCACTGTACCCAGGTCACGGTTCGCAATCTTCAATTCATGATTGGGGGCGGTGAACTGGATTCGGTCACCAACCGAGAAAGTCTTCCCCTGCTTGCGGTACACCGAGATGCCCATCTGGCGACGAGGGTCATAGGTCGTTTCACTTCCGTCTGCACGCAGCACCGTGAGCAGATTGTTTTGCGCGTCGATACTTTTGACTCGCGTGTAATCGCCCTTCGCAATGCCGGTCTCCCGCGAACCCCGCGAGTAGCGCAGAACGTCGTCAACCTGGTATTGCTGCGCCCAAGAACGATCTGCGCCGGTCATTTCCTGCCGTGGCACCAGCGTTTGGGCGGAGTGCTCGTCTCTCCTTACAATGCCGCGCGATTGCAACTCGGCATGAATGCGCTGATTGATTTCCGCGCGCGACCGATTGTCGGGCGATACTACGAGCGTGCTCTCAGGCGACTTGGCATACTCGCGCGCGATGGCCGAGATGCGCTCCTCGTACCCTTTTACTTCATGCACTCGGCCCTGCCGATCAAGGCCATCGATCGCCGCGCCAACCTGACCACGAGCCAATTGCTCGACGGCCTGCTTCAGTTCCGGGTCTTTCTGGCGCACAATCTCTTCGAGCCTCATCGTCCGCATTCCGGCTTCCTGAAGCTGCGCGAAAGGCCGACCAGCTTCGACCGCTTCATGCTGCCGCGTGTCGCCTACCAGCAAAACTCGGTCTCTCGCATGAAGCCGTTCCATGAACTCGTGGATCTGGCGAGTCGAAGCTAGTGAAGATTCGTCGAGCACATAGAACCTCTTCTCACCTGTGTCCGGCTGCTCTCCCCGTGCAAGATGCCGTTGAAGGGTTGAGGTGTCGATACCTGCCTCGGCCAGCTTCTGTGCAGCGCGAGAGGTGGGAGCGAAGCCTTCGACCTTATAGCCTTCGGATTCCGCTCCTTCCCGGATTACCGCCAAGGTCGTTGTCTTGCCTGCACCGGCGACTCCATCTAAGCCGACGATCTTCTCGCGGCTCACAAAGATGTCGTCGACCACCTCGCGTTGCGCCGGACTCAGCTCCGGATGGCGGTTCTCGATTGCGATGCGCAGTGGAGCTGAAACCAACATCGGATCGTTGTAGGTGCGCTGATTACCACCCTGCATACGTCCAATGATCTCCTGCTCCATGCGGACCATCTCAGCAGTCGTATAGAGCGGCGCAGCACGTCCCCCGGCAGGGCCAACGACAACGAACTCTCCACGCTGGACTCGCTGCGCGAATTCATCTCGTACTTGTTCGTAGGTTGCTTGCGACATGCTACGGCTGATTGCCGCCTGCAAGATGCTTCGTTCATCCTGCACGGCAGAGCGCTCGAAGACATGATTGCGGGCATAGGTTACGGCCTGTCGTTCAGGCTGAAGTTCGGTCTTGTTCGAGTGCGGTGCACGAATCTGTGTGTGTTCGCGCGCCTGGGCTACAACCCGATCCGCCAGATTGCCGTGTTGTGCGGCCAGTTCGCGATGCCGCTGCAGCACCTCTTTCGGGGAATGAATCTCTTTGCTGTCCCGCGTGCGATGGGCGGCAACCTGTGCCGCGCCCGCGCCTTCTCTTCCAATCTCCTGCAAGTGCCGCTTGATCTGTTCTCGCCTTGGACTGGATGCATCGAGATATTCCTGCGTGTAGCCCTTAATCTCCGGCTGGCCATGCTTGCCGCGTTCGACCTCGTAGCCCAACCCCTGCAGACGTATGGCAAGTTCTGAACGGTACACACTGGTCGCATACTGCTGCGATTGGAAAAGGCTTCGCTCCTGAAGCGCCCGCGTCTGGCCGTTCTCGCGCTCGGTCATATTGAAGATGACCGCATGAGTATGAAGTTGGGGCGCAGCGTAGCCATCCACCGGACGGGCAGTGTCATGCTCGAAGGTGGCGGCAATAAACTTGGCCGTCGTCTCCGGCGCGTGGACATTGCCGATGCGCGCCTGGGTATACCGCTCAAATTCGCCAAGTGCCATGCGGACACTTTCACGGTGTGCCTGCCGCACACGCTCATCGCCGCCGACAAGCGCGGTGAGAGAAACGGATTTCGGCGCTGAGAATGTCGCGTCCCACCCGGCGCGATGTTCGACGCTGGTGATTTTCTTGCCGTACTCGTTGTCGTAGGTCTTTGCAGGCTGGTGCTTGACGAGTTGCGCGCCGCTTTCTGGATGCTGTCCTTCGCTCAATCGAGCAAATTCCTCGGCACCAACGGAATCACGCAGTCCCCACTCCTGGGCAAGCCTCCCCTGCCACTCGCTGTGCACCTGCGCGTCACGGCTCCAGTAGTTTTGCGTCTCCGACACAAATTCACGCGCATGGTATGTTCGCGCCTGCATTGCCGATAATGCTTTGGAGATGGTCAACATGCGATTCAACTTTGCAACGAGCGCGGTAATACCTCGCTCTGTTTTCTGACTTAGACTAACTAAGCCTCGCGAGAGATGCTCACTGTTTTATTATTTGTTGCTGTATTATTCAAGGTGTGTCTATGTGGAAAACGTATGTTTATGTACTTATATCGCCGTTGCGCTAGTTATTCGACTTACAATAGCGACCCAACTCGGCTACACGGAAGCACGCTCAACGGCAGTGTTTATCGAGGGTAAAAGCAAGGTTAAAACGCTGGGCAGTGGAAAACGTATGTTTATGTACTTATATCGCCGTTGCGCTAGTTATTCGACTTACAATAGCGACCCAACTCGGCTACACGGAAGCACGCTTAACGGCAGTGTTTATCGAGGGTAAAAGCAAGGTTAAAACGCTGGGCATCGGTATCTATCGACGCTGCTCGTTGGAAGCCGGAAAAGATGTTAGTCGCGAGGCTTAGTAGAGGAAGATAGACAGAGAGTATCTGACAGGACAGAAAGGAAAGTTGGAGGCGAGTTATACCATCTTATCAAGCACACTGACCTGCGCTTTACGCGTGCGCTTGACAGTCTTCAAGGTCGCTATTTGGTGTCGTGCAAACGGAACACATAAGCGCCATCAATTGAGATTGGGTATCTTGCGATTGGAGCGCCGATCGACTCAGTCGATCACTGTGATTTGTCCCGGCCGTTCGGACTTCTTATCCCTCGTCCTTTGCCTCAGTGATCCCGGATAGTTAGGCCGCCTTTGACGGGCTTCTTCGGAAATCTGGAAGGTGGTGTCTTCACCTCTGGTTGCGGATCCGAATCCGCTGGCTGAACTGCGGCGCAGAGTGGCGAGACAGTCGCCGTATGAGGTTTAATATCGCGGCCGATTTCACTGCTAAATCGCGGCCGATTTCACTGCTAAAAGGATATGATTGGCTTCGGCATTGCGATGGAATCCGGCTCTAGTTGACCCGTTTTTAGCAGGCGGCTTCTGGATCAATTGAAGTGGCCTTCTTGCGAGTCCAGTTGACCCAGATGCGGCACTGATCCGCCTTCCAATTCCGCTCAAGGTCCGAAACCGATGCAACCCTTGCAACTGGCGTATGGGACCTCAATATGAGGCCCGCCAAGTTGTCCTTATAAGGTGGGCGTCGGCACAGTCAAAACGAAGATCACAGCCAAGCCCTCCATCCGTCGCCAAGGGCATATCCGCCGTCATTGATCTGTGCGCGTTTCTGGCCCGGAGCTGTCCTGAACATCCACTCTACCTGGGCGTCGAACTGGGTTGGTTTTGCCTCTCTAAACAAGCGTAATAAGCGAACAAATAGTACCTATGAAGGGGCGGTAATTCACGCTCATACCGTGTCACAAGAACGAATCGCTGGAAGAGCTGCAGAAAACCGACATAGGGCGACAATCGACCGCCTTGAACGCCGATGAAAGCCAAGGGGAACCATGGTTCTTTCCGGATGGAAAGCGCCGGGATTGGCACGCAATATCCCCAGGAACTCGCCGGCTTTTCTCGTGCTTGATCTACTCGGCGTATGCGACATTTTGCGCAGTCTATAACACATTGTCTGTGGTGCGCGAGCAAACCAAATAGCGGCACAGGATCGAGTCTCGTGAGAAAGCTGCTCGCCGTCCTGAGCGTGCTCTGTGAAGGCCGGAGACTGAACGCCGTTTTGTTAAGCTGCACGATGCTAGAAAGTTCTTTGCGGGACGCGGATCGCCGCTCCGAAAGGGTTGCCCCGGCTGGGGCAGAGAGAGGCATTCCGAACATAGCGGGAGGGCCTTTACGGGCGCGGGCGCGGCCTGTCAACGCCCCGGAGCGAAGCGCAGCCGCCAGGCGTTCCGCGTTTTTTTGCGGAACGGGGCTTGACAGGTTGTGATCCGCGCCCGTACCTTTTTCCCGCTTCGGAATGGCTCGGGTACTGTCGCGACGAAACCTGCTGCTGACGCGCTCCGGGTTCGTTTTTGTGGGGGTTTCTCGGACAGCTTGCGGGCTTGCTGCACGCCTTTCACAGTCACCAAAACCGCCCATTGTCCCGGTCGTATTCCATCGTGAACCTTGCTCGGAGTTTGTCGCGAGAGTAGCCCTTCGGACCTCAGACCACGGCCGGATAGACGCCGGACAAAGCTCGGACCCGCACCGGGTGCCGCGTGCGTGGCAATAACGCCTCAGAATCCGCATCCTGCGTAACCCTTGATGAATCAACACGTTTACGCACAGAGCGCCGTAGAGCGCCCTGCGGGAACCCATTAGTTTCCGCCGTTCAGTAACTCGCCTGTTTTCAATAAGTATCTAACGAGCTACCAAGGTATCCCTGCAGCTCCCAATCGGGGATGACGTGTCACCCTCTCCTCCCGACGCCGTAGGCGGCGCAGCTCTTGACTTTGCCCGTTCCCACACCCCATCCCACCGCAACCGGCGCCGTATCGGCCTCCGGAAGCAGCAATCCGCCACGTTCGTGCTACCACTAACCGCATCGCAATCGCGTCGCTTCCGGGCAGCCGAGCAGCAGCGGATCGACACCCCAAAGCGCGGGCGAATCAGATCTGGATTAAGGCACGGGATCGGGAACGGAAAGCGCTGCGGAAGGGACCGGGATTACAGCTCAGATTTGCGGCTCATTGCGTCCGTACCGCAGGTGTTATTTCGGATCAGCTTTACTTCCAGACAACTCTTTAGTGATTCCTTGCATACGACATTGCGCTGGTTTTCATCGTAGCGGATAAAAATGAATTTGATTCTGCCGCCCCGGCTTAAGTCGAGAAGCACGCAACGCGCCGCCTCGCGGCTATTCTCACCTCGACAACCGCGATATTCAGGCTGTGAGAGCACACTCTCGGCAACCCTTTCTCGGTTCCTCTTGGTTGCGCCAGTCTTGGAGGACGTATTAGTCAGAGAAAAAAATAGAAATACAGATAAGCAAAATCCGTCAGCGCTTAGCGCAATGTAAGTGTGTTGAAACCTGCAAAATGCTGCGCGAACTGGGAGAGGATATATGTGAGCTAAGAGGACGGCCAGATAATAGGGAACGCTTCGAATGCCGGGATTTTTGTCGCTGCAGTGTATACCCATGGCTATTTCCAACGGATTGACGTTGAAGATGTTGCGGGCTGCTGGTTAAAGTCTGTGAAATGCGATGGATTTGGGTGTTCCCACAACCTCAAAATCATTACACTTGTCATGCGTAAAGAGCGATGGACGACCAACTATGTGGACGCGCTTGTGTAGCAGAAGCAGATTGATTCAGTCCTATTGCCAACTACTGTTTCTTTTCTTCGTAGCCGCGCAGATGGTCGTCCCGCTGCCTGCTTCCAAACACCCTGAATACTCGGGCGCAAGCCTACCCGCGGCTCCGTCGTCGACTCGAGCTCAGATCAATCAAGCCATTGCGCTTTCTGCCGGCTATCTGGAGCGTACTTGTGGCCCAGACGGGAAGTTTATATACGAGATCGACATCAACACCGGGAAGAAAAGCAATTCGTATGACATCGTGCGGCACGCAGGCGCGATGTACTCTCTTGCGATGCTGAACCGCTCCCAGCACGACCAGCAAGCGGTGGACGCGATGGTTCGCGCGGCGGCGTTTCTGCGCCAGAATTATATCGGGCCAGGTGTGCGTCCAGGCCAGTTGGTCGTTTGGTCAGAACCTCTGGCTCGGCAATCCGAGTCTCGGCACCGCGATGCTGAGTTGGGAGCAACTGGCCTTGGTTTAGTGGCGCTAGCCGAAGTAAAGCGCGTGGACCCCAAAGCAGTGCCGCTCGAAGAACTACAATCGCTGGGCCGATTTCTGCTATTCCTCCAGAAGGACGACGGCAGCTTCATCAGCAAGTATCGGGAGAAGAGTGGGCCGGTCCAGGACTTTGAGAGCCTCTATTATCCGGGCGAAGCGGCCTTGGGATTCATCACTCTGTACGAAACCGATCACTCCAGGAACTGGCTCATCGCCGCAGGCAACGCACTGTCCTTTCTCGCACGGAGCCGTGCTGGACTACCCACGGTTCCCGCCGATCACTGGGCGCTGATCGCATCGGCGAGACTGCTTCAATATTGTGAGCAGAACTCATGTCCAGGGTCTTCGCGCGAAGGACTCGTCAATCACGCCATTCAGATTTGCAATTCGATTCTCCACGAACAATTTAGAGGCTCGAATGCTGTGGGTATGGACGGAGCTTTCGACGAAGTAGGTAGTACCGCTCCGGTGGCGACTCGTCTTGAGGGGCTACTCGCTGCGTTGGAATTTCTACCAAAGGATGGCCTAAGGATGAAAATCGAAGCAGTCGCCGCCCGAGGCGTTGCATTTCTTCTGCGGATGCAGATTGGCTCGGGACCTTACTCCGGCGGCATGCCGGGGGCCTTCGCTAATAGAGCTCTCGACTCATCTGAAGTCCGAATTGACTACGTGCAACACGCAGTGTGCGCTTGGCTTCGATACCGAATCCTGCTTCAGGTCAATGCGGAACCGAACCGAGGCCCGAGCACTCCCTAATGCGCGTGGCTTTCATTAGCAAATGATGCTCTCGGACGCGATAGGTAGGGGCCAATACATTCCCGAAATGTTCCTATTGAAGCTGGATAGCTTGGCCGTTTTCGATCTTAAGCGTCATTGAATCGGCACGCTGTCTCGCTCCCGATTCGTTCACCGTGACAACATTGCCATTTGCCTCTAGCGTCCCACGTTGAATATCGTAGATAACTTCCTTCGCTACCAAGGTGAATAGGTTGAACTCCACAACGACGGGAACCTCGTAACCGATAGCGACGGTACCGCTGTTGTAGACCCGTCCCCGATCGGTGCTAGATCGTCTCTGATAACGAACGTAAAGTTGGAGCTGTACACCGTTCTCCGATGGGATTGGCAAAACATCCTCGCCCCCGCAAAGGTCCTTTTCCGCCTCCGTCCGCTGCTCCGGGCTTGGCGGATTTCTCGATTCCCCCGGCTTGTAGATGGGACCCATGTCGCAGTTTGTCCTTGCAAGATAAAGCGTGCCATCCAAAGTAATTGTCGTCGGTGAGGTTACCCGGAATGGCGGCCGTCGGTATTCGCGGAGGAGTGGATGTCCAGAAAATTGCGCAGTCATGGAGTAAGTACCGACCGGTAGATCTAGCTGGTAGAACCCTTTGTCGTCGGCACTCACACTCTTGTTCATCTGCTCGCTTCGGAATTGCACTTCGGCCCCAGGTATGCCGGGACTGTTGGCTTCGCCGATCTTCCCGAGGACGCTAATCGTTCCTTGCACATGGAATGTCGCATGTTGAGTCGTGGGAATCACGGCTTGTCCTGGCAAAATGGTGCAGAACAGTAAAAGCGCGAAGGTCATTATAGCCGCAGACTTAATGAGGCACACCGGCATTGTCCCTCCTTATGTTGGTCAATTTTACTTCACGTCCTTCAAACCCTGCTGCCAGTATTCGCCCCCTCTCAGAAGTGTTTTACCGCGCCCCTAGCAGCTGGCACATCGGTTTGTGGCGGATCACTCGTGCTTGGGCCTTGGTTTCCTCCGAAGTCACCCTGGGGATAGCAGGCGTCAGCAATAGCGGCAGTGTTTTGTGTAGACAAAACGACGCTGCCTTGTTGACTCCCTCCTGTTGCTGCCGTGCTGTCGTCCACCACGACCGACGAGAGTCCATTCAACGATGCAGCGTGCGCCACCTCATGCATTAGATAGATCGCCTGCGTGAGTTGAATGCTATAACCTGGAATTGCTTGCTGAAATAATGAAGAGGGGTTCGTATTGATGGCAATGGTTACCGGCGGCCCGTATAAACCACTTGGAACACCGGAATCGGGAAGATTTATAGGTGTACCGTCAGTAGTCGCCGCCGTGGCAAATGTCACACCGTTTTGCGTAGTGGTTGGTTGATCCCCGGTCGTTATTGTTGTCTCAAGGGGATTGGCCCCGTCCGGTGATCCGAGTGTGGCCGCAGCCGCTGGAGACCCGCCATCTACAGCCTGAGCACATCCTGTGTCGCTCAATGCGTATATATCTTCCTGTGCAGCCTGATTGATCTCATCTTGGAGTTGGCAGGCAGCGTCGCATGTATTGTCCGGGGGCGTGGTGTTGTCGTCATCATCATCATTACCACCGTCGTCGCCACCTCCACCGTCATCGCCATCACCCGGCATACATACCATCGCGCGCCCGCGAGAGTCTGGATCTTCAGAACAAGGCTCGTCCGCAGCGTGTCCGCGACGATGACGGGCGGACAGACCTGCTGGATCGGTCAGAGCGAGTGGGTTGTTTAACACATAGGCATAGCGGTTCCAAGACTGAGGATTCGCCAATATCACTGCTCCACGACCCGCCGGATCGGGCGAGATCCAGCGACCTTGGCTGGGACTTTGGCGACGAGCAGGAAAGTCATACAGTGTGCTGACGGTATCCTGATCCTGTCCAGTGAAAGAAGCATCTGCGGTGCCCGAGGCAGCGTACTGCTCGCCGAACGGGGCATAGGCCGAACTCGAATACAACGCCCGAGCTTGCGTCGAACTTAGTCGTGAGCTGCCCAACCAGTCGGAGTGGCGATAGTATGCGAGCGTGCCCGAGGAATTGTAGATCGCTTTTCCTCCGCCTGGCAGAGCAACGAAAGCCTTGATCAGAGTTGTTCCATTAGCCTTAGCGAGCTTCGCCCCCGTGGGGCCGTAGATGAATTCTGTGTAGGTGCCCCCAGCGTTGTTCTCGACCATTCGTCCGAGGGCGTCATACGTGGATGTCACCGTCGTTGCTCCTGTGGAAACGGTGAGCATATTGCCCCAGAATGGGTCCCAAGTGTAGGTGTTCAGATTGTCGGTCAGCAGGTTACCGTTCGCATCATAGCTGATGGTCACGCCGGGAATCGACGTGAACTGATTCGTGGTGGGTGAATAGACAGGAGCAAAGGCGGAACTGCCGCTCTTGGTAATGTTACCGAAAGAATCGTAGCTGAAGTTCTGGGTCCAGATTGATCCGCAAGTGGCCGAGAAAACTCGTTGCACATCATCATACTGGTAGCTGCATGTCTGCGTGTCACTCGTGCCGGGGATATTGTCGACAATTGCCAGCGTTTCGAGCGTACCGTTGGGGTTCCATGTTAAGGTGCCCACGTTGGTCTTGGTGTTTACGGAAAAAGTATAGGTAGACATCCTTCCTGTATTGGGATCGTAGGTGAAGCTATCACTGTCCGCCGAGCCAAACGTGACTTCAGTCAGCGCACCCAGTGGATTAGTTGTACTGGTGGGCGAGTAGGTGACGCTCGAAACCGGATTTGTCCCGGAAGCAGCCGTAACCTGAGTGTATCGCCCTTCGCCGTCGAGGCCTGACCCGTTGCTCGCTCCATAGTAAATTGTAGGCACACTGGGAATGCCTCCTAAAGACTTTAGAGCACCCGTGGGCCAGTATGCGGCGACCGTGTGATAGTAAACTCCTGAGCCTGAGTGCGGAGTGGCTTCGTAAACATCCGTTAGTTCGCCGCGTGGGGAATAGCTAAAGAATTCGTCGGTGACAAAAGCACTTAGGTTCGAGGTGTTGAACGTCGTTGCTTCCACCATGTGTGTCTTGCTGTTGATTACACTTACGCCAGTGGGGTATGAACTCTTTGAGTCATAAGTGAAAGTTCGGATAATCGTGTTAGTAACGCTACTGTTACCCGCTTTTACGACGCGATGTAGCGCATCGTACGAATAACACGTGAGATTCCCTGCATTGTCCTTCTTCTGAACTAGGTCGCCAGCGAAGACGTGATTCGTGCCATCGCCACATGGTGAAATCGAATCCCAAGTGTATGTGATGGTGCCGTTCGCACCGCTATTGCCTGTCTCTGGGTTGGATTCTGAAGTCATGCGACCCAGCCAATCATAGGCGAAAGAGCGAGTCTGATGGCCTGTCGAGGCCTGCGCATTCTGGGTGACGGTGAGGAGATGGCCGAGGGCATCGTAGGTGTATTTTGTCCACAAGCCGGTCTTGGCATTGGATTGACCACAAGTTCCATACCCAGGAAGCGTGGACGATATTTCGCAGACAGAAGTCAGCCGTCCCAAACCATCATATTCGAGCTGCTTTTGAAATGCCTGTACTCCACTGACCTTTTGCAGCACATCGTTGTTCGTATATGTGTAGGAAGTGGTTCCTCCATCTGCGTCAGTAGACGTAAGCACGCGACCGAGCGCGTCGTACGCAGTGTTAACTCCGGGAGCCGAAGAATCAGTCGTACCCGCTGTCGCGCTAAAGGGCATTGTGGAACGAGAAAGCTGGCCTAAGTTGTTGTAGTCCGTCTCAACCGTGTCATAATTCGTCGCACCGGGGCCCTGCAAGCGTTGAGTCAAAATAGATCGCCCGAAGCCATCCACCGTGAGTCGTGAATCCGAAACAGAGCTGCCGCTGTTGAAGTTCTGCAGAGCGGCTTCCATGGCCGTCTCACCAATATAGTTAAGCGTTGTTTCATTGTTTTCCTGGTCATAGACGTTCGCGGGACGCCAGAAGTCGGGGTCGGTGTAATTGGATGTAACTGTGTTGCCGTTCGGGTCGGTTGACTGAGTTGCAGTTCCTCCGACACAGTTCCAGACAGTCGATGTGGAGAGATTCACACCCGACCCAGATGTGGTCACACCAGTAGGAAATGAATTTCCACACGACGCTGCAGTTGAGCTGTAGGCGTAGGTCGTGGTCGTACTGCCATTAATGTCCGTGGCAATATCTACGTTTCCTGTATCGTAGTAGGAGTAAGTCCCTGAGAGCGATGACGTGCTACTCGTTGAGGTCGTTGCTGTGGTCAGATTTCCACGCGACCCCGTAATGGCAACATGCTGCGGCGTCCCCGACGTGGCCGTAGGCGTTCCTTGGTCGTAGGTATAGCTCGAAGATGCCAAGGTCACTGCTGAACCACTGGTCCAGTCATAGACTTTCACTGACGAAGGCTTGTTGACAATTCCATTGGTCAGGACAGCATATGCAACGGCTGTTTCTCGAACAAGATACGTTGCGGAGGGCGCTGCACCCAACGTGACTCCATAGTTGTACTCCTTGTCATCGGTAACCAATTGATAGCTGTTGTATAAGACTTCTGAGAGGCGAGTGCTGGAGTTTGGAAGTTGCCGGTAAGAATCTATCTGCGTTATGGGCGAGCTAACGCTGGCGGTGGCACAACTAGCATAATTTGCATTATAGCATTTGATGCTCGTCACCAAGAGATTGCTTGACGACACGCTTCCCTGATAAATCTGTCGCTGAGTTTCGTAAAAAAAGTATGTGGGTTCTGTGGTAACGCCGTCTTCGGCAGCGTTGATTACTGTGTAGTTACTATTCGGATCGATTACTGTTGTCGTCCATGTCGATCCAGGGCCGGGAGTTCCTGTAATTAGCGAGCGCGAATATTGCCATTCACCGCCAGGGTTAAGTGTTCGATTGAGTCCAGATGCAGAGCCGTCACCGTAAATCCCAGTGCCGTTTGTTCCGCCGGTGTAGACATAGGTCACTTCTCCGCCAGTCGGCAGTTTTACTGACGCAATTCTCCCCGTTACACAACTCGACGTTCCTAAGACGGGCGTGCACGAACCGGGGGTCGATTCATAAGTAAAAGCATAGCTGGTTCCGTCGGGAAGCGTGATGCCCGTCACAAGAGCATTGCTCAAGGGGCCATACTCGGCGATTCCGCTGAATCCGAAATTTGTTTGCACAGTATACTGCGTGTAATTCAAGCTGTAGGTGGCACTGCCACCCGAAGGAGCCGTGTACTGTAACTTAGTCGGGCTTGCAGGGGTACCGCTTCCGCTAACAGTCAGCGCTGGTGTGGTGCTGGAAAGAGTGTCGAAGAATTGGTTGCTAGTGTTCACCGTAATCTCGTTCCCGTTTTGATCGGTAAACGACCCTACGCCGGTCTGCGTGTTGAGGGGAGGCTTAATTGTTTTTCCACCAGTCGTCGTAATGTAAGCACTAGCCGAGATCGCGCCCGCACTCGCGTGAAGTGTGTATCCAGATCCATCCGTAGCCGTCGCGCTATTCGACGTGCCCGTTCCTTCACATCCATTGAAAGTTACAAACCCAGCGAACCTATGAGCGACGCCGATTTTATCGCGATACACGAAACCAGCATAGACCGTACTAGGCGCAGAACCAGAACCCCCGTAAGCGAGACAGCTTAGCGGCTTTGTTTGGTGGACACTTCAGTTTGTCCCTGCCAGCCCCAGTTGGGCTCCGGCTGCCAGATGGTGCTTCCGGAGACCACGGCGGGCGTCCACAGGGAGCTGTCGTATGCCAAATTGTATGAAAATGAACCGCCCCTTCCAGGCCTGCTGTAAATGGGCACGGCAAAATGAACATTCAGATTACCCAAATTCACGGTATCAAACGGCCCTCCGCCAAAACTCCCGAAAGTTGGCGTGCCGGTCGCTACCTGCGCTGACGCAACCCCGGTACCAAGCATGATGAAGATTACGGCAAGCCATGAATGAAGTTTCACGATCTTCTCCTCGTGTAATCGCTCAGGTTCAGTTGATGGTGAAATCCGAAAGCGGCAGACCTGTATTAAAGGAGGCCCCAGTAATAGTTATAGCTACGAGTACATTCCCCTGTAGCGATCTCTGAATCCGGCTTGGCACCATGACGCCGTTCATTGTCTGATAGTTCGAGAAATCAACCTCGACGAGAAGATTCGCGGTTGCAGAGTTATCCGGATGAGCATTGAATGTGACGGCGACAGGCAACAGCGTGGTTGCATCGAGGTAAAAATCCATCGTGCTCCACTGCTGTACAATCGAATTCGATTGGTATATGTAGGACTGAATATGCTGGACCGCTTCACCACCGTTCCGAGTTTCTTGGCCGGCATAGCTAAGAACGACGTTCGGGCCCGCCGCAAGAGACCCCAGCACGGGGAAGAACCACACCGCATCCGTCACGCAGTTTTGGAATGCGAATAAGCTAGATGCGCCATTTGGGGCAAGCCACTGCCCAAGGGCCACACCCGTAGAGGTATCACGAATCTCTGTCCATGTTCCCGCTGGAAAAACAATGTTCATCCGGCTTTCGCCTGTGCCGGATGCGAGCAGAGTACCTGTGCCAGACTCCTGAACGGCTTCGCCTGACCAGGTGACACTGCCGGTCAACGTTACATCGCTGATAGCGTTCCCGCCGGTCAGCGCAGACATCGACTGGGACGCCAGGGAAACCGCTTGAGGGCTGCTTGGCGGAGGATTCTGAGCGAATGCTACAGATGCCAAGAACAGAATTAGGGGCACACCGACTACGAAGCGAGCCATTGGCCCACCTCCATATGGTTTCCGGTTGGCCCCCTCGAATCAACCGTGGGCGCAAGACTAGAGAACCTGCTCATCGGTGTCAAGTGAAATATTTATCCAGTGAAATATTTATCCACACCCGATGCATCGTATCGGCGGTCGGGCCATTGGAGGATTCGCCACGCCGCCATCAAGGTAAGGTTCTGCGTAAGTTGCTCCTTGGCTTGAATCGCGCAGGTAGCGCGGTGCTTCGCGTCCACGGAGCTGCCCTCCTGAGGGTGTGTTCCTCGGCCATGTAGTCGGCGTCACGATAGCAGTTGATTGCTCGCACTTGATAGATTGGTTCATCGGAAACTCCTTGTCTCTCATAACACAAAGTAACTCATCGATAGCTACACACTAAGGCTATTTATTTCTTTCTGCGACTTACTATATTAGGGTGTTTTTTGTGACTTGTCGCATCATCCCGTGAACGGATTCCGGGGGCAGATTAGACGCGCTGACGGTCCCCAATGTCAGTGAGAGGCTAGTAATATTCGGCTGTGCCAACGACGCGCGCGAAAGAACCCCACACAGGAGAATGATCCCAACGAGGCTCCCTGCCATTTGCCACTCCGTCTACTGTTACCACCACATCGCCTGCCGCTGCCCCGGTCGGTACTGGCACCGTGATGCTGGGGTCACTCCAACTCGTCGGAGTTGCCGTCACGCCCATTGAACGTCACCGTGCTAGTGCCCTGCATCGATCCGAAATTTGTCCCCGTGATCGTCACTGACTCTCCTACCGCTTTCGATGTTGGTGAGAGGCTAGTAATATTCGGCTGCGCGCGAAAGAACCCCACACAAGACAATGATCCCAACGAGACGCCGTGTTATTTGTGTCGAGTGTGTCAAGATATCCCCCTCAAACTGCTTTGACAGCTTCGAAGGTGCATCCAATCTCACTAAGACAATCAACAACCGTTAGTAAGTCGAACTGTTCTGTGGCAACAAGTGCTTAATCACGGAGACGGTAAGCGCATCGACCTCTAGAGCTGCAGAGGAAGTCTACCCGCTTCCGGATGAATCGTAGATGTGAGACTCCAAAAGCTCTCCTGGTGTCGATAGGCCGACTCCAAGCCTGAATCTGAACTCCTGGTCGAGTTGTGAATTCAGGCGAGCACGTGCCGCAATGCCTTGTTGCAGGGAAACACAAAGGATTCCCTGGAACTTTACCGAGCCCTCTCGTGATGCACTTGCACTGCGGGCAACCATACTCTTCGCTGCCAGCTTAGATTGCGGGCCTCAAACTGCTCAGTCAGTGTAAGTAGGTTTCGTGAAAAATAGAGTAATGTCCCCGAAGTGTCAAGAGAGAAATCCGAGAGAAAACTCCACAGGTCAATGTGCTCTGCAGTTAGCCGCTGTCAGAGCGGTCTTTCGCAAGATCCTTCCCTCTGAAAGAACGGTCGTTACTTTGGCACGTCGCTTCGTCTTAGTTCCTGTCATCAAACGCTTCCGGCCGTAAGACGTGTTCGTCCCTGCTTCGGCTTTCGTTGCTGCAAGGCTGTTATGGTTTTCGGCGGTGCGCTCGGGACGAACTGGGGTGGTGGCGGCAGAATTCGACACGTTTTCGCTATGGCGCAGGTCGTGGAGTTGGGGCTCCACCGTCGATATGCGGCTTTTGCCTCTGGCAGTATCGCTGCGTATTCAAGGTAGAGAAGGGAGGTGTCGAGGGGATGTCCATCGATAGCGCGACTCGACAGGTTGCCCGCGCCCACTTGCAATAGGTCGATAGCAGATTAATCGGCTATCGGGTGCGAGAGCCGCTTGTTTAGGGTCCCCCCTGCATTCCGCACTCTGCCTCGTGGCTCCGGCTGTTCAAGGCTATCGGCCAAAACAGCTGCAGGCTTGCATCCTTTCGCGGCATAAATGAGCAGCCCGACCATCAAGGCTTATGTTAGGTACCGACCTTGCCAGCGTGCAATAGCGTGCAAGGGTGCGCGGCGAGGGTGGTGACTTTGGCATCCGTGGCAACGTATAATCTACAAGTTATGGAAGCGATTGAGCGGGGCAGGGTTCGAATCCCACTCTCTCCGCCATATTTTCAATGACTTGAAGTGGGTTCCGTGCCGCTTCCCGTGCCGTTGACTACCAAGCGGGCTACTTTCCCCGATGCGGTAGCCATTTCATCCGTCACCACAGTGCCGTAAACGTTCATCGTTGTTCGGATGTCCGAGTGACGCATGAGCTTTTGTTGTACCGCTATCGTTGTCCCCACTGCGTCTAGCCAACTGCGGTAGCTGTGGCGCAACGTGTGGGTCCCAAACGTCTCAAGACCGGCAGCGGTAGCCGCGTCCTGAAATAGCTTCTCCGTCCAGGGATAAGACCACGGCAACCGGCCAAGCTGCGATGGGGAAGCAAAGACCCAATCGTCAGCCGTGCCGAATTGCGTTGACGTTTTCCAGTTCTTCAGTGCAGCTAGAATCTCTGGGGCAAGAGTCAACGCCCGCTGTGACCCTTCGGTTTTTGTCTCGTCAACTCGCCCAATGACGATGCCGCGTTGAACTAGCAGCGCACCGTTGAGCCAATCGACATCGGACCATTTCAGCGCAAGACATTCACTGATACGCAGACCCAGCGAAACGCAAAGCACCGCTACGGTGCGGAATGGTTCCCGCAGTTGAACAACGAACTGCTGAAACTCTTCCGCGGTCAAGCTTCGCGGCTTCGTTAGTCGCTTGGATGCGCCGCGCACCTTGACCAGTGACATCGGGTTGCGTTGCACAGGGACACAGTTGGACCACATGGCGAAGTCCCACAGTCGGCCCAACGAAGCGCGGACTTCGGCTTTGGACTTCGGCGCAAGGGGAAGGGAAGCTAACCAAAGCTCCACATCCCTGGGTTGTACAGCGGTGATCGGCTGCGCACCCCAACGCGGCACTACGTGGCACTTAAGCCAAGACTCGTAGCTGCGCCTTGTGCTGAATCGCTTTGGCATTCGCTCAGCTCGGTAGCGTTCTACCAGCGCAGCCACGGTGGGCGCACTGGACGGTTGCGGTTGGGGCAGTGGAGTAACCCGGAAGATTTGAGCTGCATCCCACGCCTGTTTCTTGGTTGGAAAATGGCCTAGCGTCTTGCTGTGGCGTCGGCCATCGGCCCACCAAAAGAACTGCCACTTCTTACTACGCCGGTCCTTGACCACAGAACCGGTTGTGCTTTTACTTTCCCGTCGCATTGAATGACTCTCCATTCTCTGCGGCAGATGGCGCGGCCATCATAACACCGTCCAACTCTTCAGCACGGAAACGCCATGTAATACGGTCGGTGCCGCTGAGACGGTGGGCGGGTATGCGGCCGGTCTTGGCCCATTCTAGGATAGTGCGGTGCGATACGCGGACGTATAGCGCGGCCTCACGGGCGGTGAGCCAGACGGATTGGGTGCCTGGAATCATGCTACATAGTGCCTACATGGTGCCCGCAGTTTTTGGGTGCATGTTGAGAAAAGCGAGGAGCGTGTTGCTGACTGACGGGCGCCTCTCGAAGCCGAGCATGACAACTCACTTGGAGTGATCAGATTGCGCCGGGCTGACATAAAGACCTCTTCTCCACAACCGTGGTCCGTCCGCTTCGTTGAGTTCGCGCCGACGGACAGTGCTAGCCAATTTGATCGATTCCTTCAGCCGTGTCCAACAACTTCTCGTCCGCGTGATATTCCTGCCGGGAATATCAGACAGCGGCAAACTGATTTGTCACCTCACACTTCGTTGAGCAAATCACTTCGCGGATGCGGAACCGGCGCTACAGACGGCCCGAACAAGCTGACAACGACAGTCTCATCTGCTTCATCGGCAGGCACTTGGGCGCCGTTTTGCGAAGGGACCGACTACGGACCCGCCGTCACAGCTGCGTCTCACGGATGCCTAACTAGACGGTTTCCGTAAGCGGGCGTCCGAGTCGTATTTGCCGCTGAATCGCTTGCTGAGGAAAATTCTTCACCGAAAGTATCGGGCCGAGCGGCGCGAATTACTTGGTCGCGACACCATGTCCATCTGTTATTCCTCCCAGGAATAACAGATTGACGAGAAGTTGTTGGACATGTTGTTTGAGCAGCGTTACGTTTGCGCCACAAGCAGCCGATTTAGGTGCTGCGGGAGGTGCAAATGCCCTGTTGGTCGCGAGCTCATTCCATCCGCCAAATCGGATGCCTTCTTCAGTCGAAGCGTGTGCGTCCAAGCACAGTTGTTCTTGCCCTGTTCTTCCTCATTCCTGTGGCGGCGCTGGCACAGGGTTCGCCCTTCGACACGGGCTTCACCGCTATCCAAAGTCTTTTCACCGGCACCATCGCAAAAGTTGCAAGCCTAGTGGCGATCGTGATCGGCGGCTATGGCTTCGCCCACGGGGAACCCGGCGCAAAGAAGGCCTTGGCCGGTGTCGCCGCCGGAACCGGGATTGCCGTTCTCGCCGTAAACGTCCTGAGTTGGCTTTGGGGCGTATAGCAGGCCCTACCCGCTAAGTTCAATCGATGCTGAACGAGTTCCTTATGCCAAACAACACAGATCAAAAACATCGCACGAATCGAGTCTTCAAGAGCATGCATAAGCCGCTCACCTATCTGGGCGTCGAGCGCACTCTGTTCTACTTCGTCTGCGTCGGCGCGGTGGGAGCCTTCAATCTCTTCAACTCCATCTTGGCCGGCATCGCCGTGTTCATTGGCGGTTTTGCTTTCGGTCATTGGGTAACGAACAGCGATCCAGCGTTTATCCGCATTCTCGCAAAGTCTGAACGCTACAAATTGCGCTACGACGCTGCGAAACAGCAAGTCCCACATGTAGGAGTCTTGTGATGCTGCGTCTCGACAAAGTCATCAAGCCGTGGAAAGAGAGCGCGGCTCTCAACGACCACATCAACCTCTATGGCTTCTGGAATGAGACGACCTTCCTCACCAAGAGCGGCGATGTAGGAATGGTCCTCAGTATTTCCGGCGTGGACTACGAGAGTCTTGACCGGTCGGAACAAGAGTATGCAGTGAAGCGGTTAGAAGCGGCGCTTAAAGCGTTTGGCCTAGGCTTCCACGTCTATGCGTTGAAGCAAATGGAACGAATCGAAAAGCCGCGTATTCGTCTTGTGGCTGGAAGATTAGGTGTGCAGAAGGGTGCCCTTCTTCGGAAACATGGACATCTCGAAGATCACCACGGGAAAAATCGTCGATTATCGAGTTCACAGACACCAACAAGCAATTGCGAAACGCGGCAAGCCGCCGGCACACAGCACCATGCACCACGAAATCGTGACGCTGCGCCAGACCTTGAAGACCGCGCTGTGCCACGGATGGCTCGACCGGCTTCCAGATTTCTCTGAGCCCTACCGGCGATCATCGAAAGTCTCCTACCGGGCATGGTTTTCGCCAGAAGAATACGAGAAACTCTGTGAAGCGACTCGAAAACGCGCACTAGAGCCAAAGAAAAAGGGCTTTAAATGGGAAGCGCAGCAACTGCATGATTATGTCCTCTTCGCGGGCAATACCGGGCTGCGGCCTGATGAGGCACGGCGCCTGGAGTTCCGTGATGTCGAGATCGTTGACGACGAGCCTTCGGGCGAGACAATTCTTGAGATTGAAGTGCGCGGAAAACGGGGATTCGGATATTGCAAGAGTATGCCCGATGCAGTGACTCCATTTGAGCGACTTAGAAGCAGGCTCCGTCCGAGGCGCGTTGACAGAGCACCTGCCCCCATCGAAGTGTCCGGCAATTCTGATGTCCGGGGGGAGGAGTGGCGCACGCCCGAACCGACCGACCTTATTTTTCCGAAATGGCAGAGCGAGCTCTTCAAGACCATCACTGAGGAGGAGAATCTTCGGTTCGACAGAGACGGCCGACCACGTACGGCGTACAGCCTACGGCACACGTATATCAGCATGCGGTTGATGGAGGGAGCGAACATCTATCAAATCGCTAAGAACTGTCGCACGAGTGTCGGAATGATCGAGAAATATTACGGGGTGCACGTCAAAAACTCGCTCAACGCCGCTGCCATCAATGTGGTTCGCTCGGGTAAAGACGTGATGGCGGAAGAATTCGAATACTTGCAGGAAGAAGAATGAGCGCAGGCAACGGCTGTCGGCCGCTCCCCCGAAATCAGGCTTGCCTCGCTCCCCCCGGTATCGGGATCTTTGGCCGAGTATATTAGGTTATTTGGTTGTATTGTTCGTAAAACCTTATATATTAGGTGTGTGCTACCTCTGTCAGAACTAGGCGAGCAGATCGCCAACAAGCGCAAAGCGCGAGGGCTGACGCAGCCCGCGCTTGCAAAGAAGGCAAGGGTCGGACTATCCACCCTCGACGCGCTGGAGAACGGACGGCTGGGCGAACTCGGATATTCCAAGATTACCAATATTCTCACGGCGCTCGGGCTGGAGTTGAAACTTCAGGAAGCAAGTGCGGGCCGGCCGACGCTTGAAGAACTCATGGAAGAAGGACGGGATGATCAAGGTCTGGACAGACGCCGCTGAGGCGGGACTACTCGATCGTCACGGCGAGCGCGGCAGCACATTTGTTTACCCCCCCGGCGCTCCGCCTACGCGCGCGGTCTCGGTCACGATGCCGTTGAGGCTTGAGTCGTGGACCGTGCCCTTCGGCCTGCTTCCGGTTTTCGAGATGAACCTGCCCGAAGGCGTACTGCGAGAGCGGCTCCGCCTTGCCTTTGCGAAAGCCACCGGCACCTTCGACGAATTCGACTTGCTGTCCATTGTCGGCCGCTCGCAGATCGGACGTATCCGCTACACCGGCGACAAGGAACATCTGCACGAGGACGTGCCTTTCCAGTCGGTGGACGAAATTCTCGAACGCAGGCGCGGCGGCGATCTCTTCCGCTACCTGCTGGAGAAATTCGCGTCCTTTTCCGGGATCAGCGGCGTGCAACCCAAGATCCTCGTGCGCGACGAAAAGGCTTTCGCCGAGATGGAGCATACGGGACACCGACTCTCGCAAAGCTACAAAGGCGCGACCCACATCGTGAAGATGTGGGAGGCCAACGAATATCCGCAACTGGCGGCCAACGAGTATTTTTGCCTCACCGTGGCGCGCAAATACGGACTCGACGTGCCCCCCTACCGCCTGGCCGAGGACGGCATGGTGCTGGTCATTGACCGGTTCGACCTGCGCATGGACGGGACCTATCGCGGAGTTGAGGATTTCTGCGTGCTGAACGGCCGCAGGACCGACGAGAAATATCGAGGCAGCTATGAGACCTCGGTCATGAAGCGATTCGGACAGTTTGCAAACTCGACGCATATGGGCGAGGACATGGAAAAGCTGTTCGTCCTGATTGCCATGAACTGTGCGCTTCGCAACGGCGATGCACATCTCAAGAACTTTGGAATTGTTTACGACGACGTTCAGGGAGAAGCGAGACTCGCACCCGTCTATGATCTTGTGACCACCTCCGTCTATCTGCCGAAGGACAGCATGGCGCTGACCCTAAACGGCACAACGAAATGGGCGAGCGCGAAGGAACTGCAGCGACTGGGCGAGACGCGCATGGGAGGCACTCCTGCCCGCGTCCGGCAGATACTCGAACGCATAGAAGCTGCGATGGCGGACACCTCAAAGGAACTGCACGCCTACATTGAAGCGCACGCGGAATTCAGTGAGATAGGCAAGCGCATGCTCCAGCAATGGGAGCAAGGCGCCGCGTTTTCCCTTAAGGCGGCCTGAGCAAACCATCCGTTCCCCTAAGTCAGTTCCGCTACGGCGCGCTCTCATGGGATGGAGCACGCCCGCACTGCCAGCTATCAATAAAATGCCTCAATGCGATGTCTTTCCATAGCCTTATGCCGATTCAATGCATATTCTGCGATAACAACTCGGGAAGCAAAGAGCATCTCTGGCCAAAATGGATGCATGAACGCAAAGATTTCGGAGCCCTTAACTTTCAACTCGGGGGCTCGGGAAAAAAGGTCATTCCAAATCCGGAAATCACCGTTAAAACGGTTTGTGGCGTCTGTAACAACGGCTGGATGAGTAAACTTGAATCCGAGAATATCCCAACCATCGGGAGTATGTTGCAGGACATCGCGACACCGCTCGACGAAGTACAGCAAAAGTCAGTAGCGGCATGGTCCGTCAAGACAGCAATGGTCAGCGATTCCATGAAAGGCAGGGCGGCTGCAAACCAGTTTTACGGCCGTGATGAGCATGTGAAAATGCGGGCCAGCCACGAAATTCCGCCGCGCACGCTGATATGGATCGCCAGGATTGTTGGCGCGCACCTAGGCAATTTCGGCACGGATTTTGCCCTCTTCAATCCGCAAAAAGAGCGCATCGGAATGGGCTCAGTCACGACCATCGTGGCGGGTCACTTCGTCACACAGGCTGTCTCTGTGCATGTGGAGAAAGAAAATATCGAGATACCTGAGCTACCGTGCAAGATGGGCAACTGGAACGACTCACTTGTTCAGATTTGGCCAATACAGAAGCCGACCGTACAGTGGCCTCCGAAGTTCTCCTTCTCGAATGGCGGCCCGCAGGGCATCGCATATCTGATGGATAGGTGGAGAATGGGCGAGGAGGTCCAGAAAGTTGTTCGAGGCCCGAAAGCTTAACCCGTTTTATGGTTCCTGCGCATCGGACTCGCTGGCTGGAACCTCGACTCGGGTATAGAGATCAAGCATGATCCAGTGTAGACCGAAACATCCCGTAAAATAGAGGCATGGCCGTTCAACACTTTCACATCAACTACGTGCCCGAGAATAGCTGGGTACTGACGATCATGACGCGGCTGCTCAACAGCCCCGACCCACAACTGCGTAAGGCCTTCGAGGCCTGGTCTGACACGCCGCTGATGGAACTGGGCTTTGCGATCACGACGCGGATGCACATGCTCGGCCTCTGCATCCGGCGTCTGAACCGTCAAGTTTCCAATCTTCGCGGCGAACTGAACGCGGACCTTCCACAGGTCGAGTGGTCGCTGGCGAAGGGCGGAGCCTTCACGCTGAAAGACAAGGAACTGCCGTACGAACTGCTGCTGGACATGGACTCGTTCATCTTCGAGACCCGGTCGCTGTACGAGATCATGGGCAAGTTTCTCCCCGAGCTCTTGCGCACTCTGTTTGGCAAGGCTGTGACGGAAGCCGACCTTCAGGCGATCCTCTCGGCCAGCGACATCGACACGAGATGGATCGCCGAGCTCAGGGAAAATAGAAAGCTTTTCTTTCACCAAACCGCACCATGGGTCGCAGTTAGCGTCGAGGGGGAAGAAAAGAAGTTCGCCCCAGTCATGCTCAAGAGAAACGTACATACGTTCGATGACCCGGATAGCTTCGTCGAGTTTGCCCGGCTGCGCGAAATCTACGATGGGTTCGTTGCCTCTGCAACCGAGCTGCATCGCTTCGTTCTGGAGCAAGTCCGGCTCCGTGAGGAAGCGACGGTCGCTGAATCAGCCTGAAGACAAACTTCGGTCTCGTACCGAAGCCAATGATCCGAGTGAATCTAAGAGACGACTGGCTGGATTTCATCGAGGCGGAGGCGCCGAAGTTGGGTCTGCGATACTCCGCGACATCCACGTTGGAGCAGAACACCATCGCGTTCCTGAACGCGCGGAGGCGAAGTGTGCCGCGCCGGCCGAGGGTCGTGCATGAGTCTCGCGAGTTCCGGAGTCAGAGCATCGGCCAGCACGCGACGGACTACCTCGCGTTGAAGAAGCTGATCGGCGAGGGCGGCGACCTGACGCCGTACTTGAGCCGCGACCTGCAGCGGAGTCGCGCCGGCGAGAACGACAAGACGCTCAACGCCTGACAGCCTCTATAAACCCGCGATTGAGAAGGCAAAGCTGAAACCCGACCGCGCCGACTCGGACATTTACGGCACAGGCAAAATCATTGATCAGATATGGAAGGGCATCACCTCTGCCCGCGTCTTGTTGGCAGAGCTTACGGGCCGCAATGCGAACGTGCTGTACGAACTCGGTCTTGCTCACGCACTGCACAAGCCTGTGGTCCTCATCTGCGCCAAGGCCAATGAGGAAGATGTACCGTTCGATCTCCGCCACGTTCGCGCCATCTACTACGACAAGGATGATCCCTTCTGGGGACCGAAGTTGGTTGAGAAGGTAGCGGAGAAGATTCTCTCCGTGCTTGCGGACCCGAAAGACGCGATCCTGTTCCCGTAGGGTGGCTTTACATTCAGCCGTGTGCTTCTGCCTCGCACACTAGTAGCCATCGGCACACTTGGCCACATCCACGCTGCGGGGCCGCACTTCCAAGCGGGTCGAAATCCTCTCTCGACACAATAAGATAAACATGGTACAACGCATTAGGATAATAAACACACAGCGTCTTAGTATAAATAACGAACAACGCAATCGGATAATAGAAGTACCAAGCCTGAAGGAACCCGGCTATGGCCAGACCCCCTGAAAAACTCGCGCAGTCCCTCGAAATCCTGCGGAACCTTCAGATCGCGGAAGGGGCTGGGGCGATCCGGGCGCGCGACCTGTCACGCACGCACCGGGAGCGCCTCCTGCGCAACGGCTTCCTGCAGGAAGTCATCAAGGGCTGGTATATCCCGAGCCGCCCGGACGAAGTGAAAGGCGATAGCACGGCCTGGTACGCATCATTCTGGCGTTTCTGCGCCGCGTATCTCGAAGCGCGTTTCGGCGCGCGCTGGTGCCTGTCGCCGGAGCAATCGCTTTCGCTTCATGCCGGCAACTGGACCGTGCCCGGCCAGCTCGCTGCGCGGTCGGCGCGCGCGGGCAACAAGGTCACCAAACTCCCGCATGGCACGTCCATGCTGGAGCTTCGCATCGCGCCGCCGGGTGTGGCGGATCGGAAGGAAGAGGCCGGCCTGCGGCTGTTCTCGGTGGAATCAGCACTGATCGCGTGCTCCCCCAACTATTTTTCGAACAACGCGACGGATGTCCGCGCGGTGTTGCCGATGATCCGGGACGCCTCCGGCCTTCTCCGCCGACTCCTTGAGGGCGGTCACACGGTGATCGCCGGACGTTTGGCCGGGGCCTTCCGCAACACCGGACGCGACCGCATCGCAGACGATATCGTGAAAGCGATGGCGGCGGCCGATTACGCCGTGCGCGAGAACGATCCCTTCACCGACAAGCCGTCCCTGGTCATCGGAGCCCGCGAAACCTCTCCTTACGTAAACAGGCTGCGGTTGCTCTGGCAGAAAATGCGCGAGCCGGTCATCGAACGCTTCCCAAAAGCGCCGGGCCTGCCGCGCAATATCGAGGCGTACCTCAAGCGCGTCAATGACGCCTATGTCAACGACGCCTATCATTCGCTGTCGATCGAAGGTTACGGCGTCACACCAGAGCTTATCGAGCGCGTCCGCGGGGGGCGGTGGAACCCGGAAGCTGACGAGGGCGATCGCGATCAGCGGAACGCCATGGCGGCGCGCGGCTACTGGCAGGCGTTTCAAGCCGTGCAGAAAAGTCTCTCAAAAATCCTGAAGGGGGAAAATTCGGGAGAGGTCGCGGACGCGGACCTCGGCACGTGGTATCGAGAGCTGTTCGCGCCGAGCGTCACTGTCGGCCTGCTGAAGCCCGCCGATCTCGCGGGCTACCGCAACGGCCAGGTCTATATTCGCAAGTCGATGCATGTGCCGCTGAACCGGGACGCGGTGAGGGACGCCATGCCGGCGATCTTCGACCTTCTGCGCGAAGAGCCGCATCCAGCTGTCCGCGTGGTGCTCGGGCACTTCATTTTCGTCTATATCCATCCTTATATGGATGGCAACGGTCGCGTCGGGCGCTTCCTGATGAACACGATGATGGCGTCGGGCGGATACCCGTGGACGGTCATTCCGGTAATCGACCGCAATGCCTACGTGAACGCTCTCGAAAAAGCGAGCGTCGGCGAGGATATTGCGCCTTTCGCAGATTTCCTCGGCAGGCTGACGAAAAAACGACTGGCAGGCGAGCCCTTGCCGGCGGTGCCGAAAGTTTCGCTCGCATCGCTGGTTGGAAGGCCTCTCTTCTAATGGTCGCTCACCGAGCGATCAGGATGACATGGGTGAGGACATCCTGGGGTAGCACGGTTGCGAGTGGACGAGCATTCTTGATTTCTTCGGTGGTGGGCGGCGTAAGCTCAACGATGTAGTCCTTCCCCATGTCCTCATTTGAACGGACCAAATTCAGGAACTCGTTTTTCTCCTCGGGAGACGAAAAGGAAAATAGAAGCTCGTAAGCACCGGCGTCAGGATCGCCGAGGAGAGCCAACGATCGCGTGTTCGTGAGATTCGCATATCCGACCAGGTACCCGATGATGTCGGCGGCAAAGAGCCGAGCTTCTGGACTATCGGTGGGCAAGAATTCGACGATGCAGAGCCAGTCCTTTTCATGTTGCCAGTGCGGCTCGAAATCGTCTCTGTGCTTCGTTGCCAAGATCGCCAGATCACCTTTTTTTAGAGTTTTGGTTCAAGACTCGCGGTACAAGAACGGTACAATGGTAGCTCGTTCTTTAGGGTTCTTAGCTGTTCCTTACAGGGCGTTGCGTTGCGACCGCTGCCTTGTAATTACAACGTGATCCAGTCTGTCAGCGCCCTTTCACGGCGCAAACGCGGGTTCAAATCCCGCCGGGGACGCCAATTCAATGGCTTGCAGGAGAACCGTCTACTCTCTGTTTAACAAGACGATTGGAAATTATGGGCTCGGTGAACATTGATGATTAACGGTAGATCAGATTTATCGACATGGTTCCTCTCGCGTCCCGGACAATCGGGGAGTCGGCGTCCGACAATCACCAACAACTGCGTTTATCGGTACTAACGATTGGATATGTGAGAAGTCCGTCGAATCGGCAAATTCAGCCGATCCCTGCGATGCATTGAGAGCTTTAGCGGATCTTCTTCGACGCACGAGCGACCAACTCGTCCAATCTTGAAAGCAAAAGCTTGAGGATTGGAGACTGGTTCGACTTTCTGTAGCCGAGGACGAGATCGACAGTTGGCGACTCCCCTTTCAGAGGGCGGCTCGTTACAGACGCAGGGAGAAAGTTCTGTGCGTAAGCAGGTAACAGCCCTACTCCGCGGGTCGACATTATTAAGGAAATTCCCATGGTGACGTGGTCCGTCTCGTGAGCTGGCGTGATATTGATTCCCGATCGCCTCAGGTAATTGTCGATGACCGCACGCAGTACAGGAGCCGTATGAGACACAATCACGAATGTTTCGCCTGCCAGGTCCTTCGGACTGATCGCTTTAAGCGCGGCGAGACGGTGGTCACTAGGCAAGATCACCACCAAAGGCTCCTTCACGAGAAGACGGAACGCCAGGTCTGGCATCGCTCGTTCCTTTCGAAGAAAAGCGGCATCGATTTTTCCTTTCGAAAGGCCCTCAGCAAGTAGCGGGGAATATTGACTCGATATCATCACGTCAATGTTCGGCAGCTCGTCGCGCAGGATACGCAAGGCTTCGGGCATCCAGGTCAATTCGTGTCCGGTCAGAAAGCCCATCGAGAAGCAGGGCTTGGCCGGATGAACGGCTCGGCGTGCAGCTTCGACTCCCGCATCAACCTGCAATAGAACCCCGCGCGCGTGATCGAGAAAGGCTCGACCCGCCGGTGTCAGCGCGACGCCACGAGCTGTGCGCGTCATGAGTTGGGCGCCAATTTCTTCCTCAAGGTCTCGGAGCTGGCGACTGAGCGAAGGTTGCGAGGTGTGCAATTTAGACTTTGCCGCCAAGGTCAGACTCTCGGTTTCGGCGACCGCAACGAAATAACGCAGGTGTCGTAATTCCATTTCCAACCCCCATGCTTGTGAAGCATTGCCACCAAGCCTAACAAAGTATGCTTCAAGTGCGCTACTACTGGCTAATTGCGTAATCCAATGTAGTGATTGGGATGCTTTGGGCGAGCAATAAGATTTGGCTCATGCCTGATGAGCATATGTCTAATTCAAGGAGATAGACAATGTCAAAGAAATTGGAAGGAAAGATTGCACTCATCACTGGCGGCTCGCGCGGCATTGGTGCTGCTATCGCTAGGCGTCTGGCTGCCGACGGAGCGAAGGTAGCCATTACATACACGAAGGGTGCCGACGCGGCTGTGGCCGTCGTCAAAGCCATCGAACGCGCCGGCGGGAAGGCGATCGCTATTCAGGCGGACGCCGCGGATGCCGACGCCGGCAAAGCCGCGGTCGAAAAGACCGTTGCGACATTCGGCCAGCTCGACATCCTTGTGAACAATGCCGGCACGGCCATTCCGAAACCGTTCGTCGATAGCACGCTGGAAGAGATGGATCGCGTGCTCGACATCAACGTCCGCGGCGTATTCGTAGCGACGCAGGCGGCGCTGAAGCACATGAATGAGGGTGGTCGCATCATCATGATCGGTTCGGCAGTGGGCGAGCGTGCCGTTGCTCCCGGGCTTGTGCCCTACGCGGCCACGAAGGGAGCCGTCAAGATGTTCACTCAGGCGCTTTCCAGAGAGCTGGGGAGCCGGGGCATCACGGTCAACAACGTCCAGCCGGGCCCGATCGACACGGATTTAAATCCCGCCTCGGGTGATTGGGCGGTGCCGCAGAAGGCCGCCACAGCGCTCGATCGTTACGGGCGTGTGGATGAGATCGCCGCGATGGTGGCGTTTGTGGCCGGTCCGGAGGCCTCGTACATTACCGGGGCGAATCTCACCGTGGACGGCGGAATGAATGCCTGAACCGACGCGCACGAAGTCACGTTGCAACTCCAGGCATTGAGGTAAATAGGCAGGTCCGAAGACACGCATTACATATCAAGTGGAGGAAGGTGTCCAATGCCGAACGTGGTGAAGAAACACAGCATCTCTTATGAGCTAGCACAGAAAATGGTGGATGCAGCGGTGGCGAAAGCCAGAGAACTTGGCGTTAGCGAGAACGTAGCGATTCTCGACGAGGGCGGCAATCTCAAGGCCTTTGGCCGGATGGATGGCGCCCCGATCCCTACCACTGAGATGGCCCAGAACAAGGCATACACAGCTCTGTTCGGCGTCTCCACGCAGGAGTTTTTCAACTTTATCCAGAGCGACCCGTCGCTTTTGGCCGGCATCCCGACGCTTGCTCGTATGGCGGCGTGGGGTGGAGGGTTTCCCATTAAGGTGAACGGAGAAGTTGTCGGGGCGATCGGGCTGAGCGGTGCGCCCACAGTGCAGAACGACATCGACTGCGCGAAAGCAGCTCTAGCGCTCGTATCCGATGCGGTGCCAACTAAATGATAAAGGGAGCGACCACAATGATTCATACTCACCAGACCGCGCCAACACAGTTCGTTGAGGCTAACGGAATCCGCTTCGCCTATCGCCGATTCGGCAAGACCGGCGGTGTGCCTATCGTCTTCAACCAGCACTACATCGGCACAATGGATTATTGGGACCCGACGGTGACGGATGGCCTCGCTCGCGACCGTGAGGTGATCCTGTTCAACAACGCCGGCGTATCCAGCAGCTCCGGCGAGGTCCCGACGACGTTCGAGCGGATGGGCGCTAACGCCATCGGCTTCATCAAGGCGCTGGGCCTGAAGCAAGTTGACGTACTTGGCTTCTCGATCGGCGGCATGGTCGCGCAGGAAATCACTTTGCAGGCGCCCGATCTCATTCGCAGATTGATCGTCGATGGTACAGGTCCGCGTGGCGGTCAGGGAATGGAGTTGCTGACCCAAGCTGCAGGGCGGCTCTTTGGTGCCACCTACGATCCGCCCGAGAATGTCTGGCTCGCGGTCAAATTCAGTCCGTCCGTAGCGGGCCAGGCGGCGGGACGCGAGTTCCTGAAGCGCACGCATCTTCGTCAGGTTGGGCGCGATCCTGAAGTGAACGACAAAGTGTCGCCCGCCCAGGTCGAAGCGATGGGGAAATGGGGCGTCCAGCAAAAGGGATCCTACGACTATCTGAAGACGATCAAGCAGCCAACCCTCGTCGTGAACGGCAGTAACGACGTGATCATGCCCACGGTGAACTCTTTCATCATGCAGCAGAACATGCCGAATGCGCAGCTGATCATCTACCCCGACTCCAATCACGGAGCACACCACATGTACCCGGAGCTCTTCGTCCGCCATGTCTCGATGTTCCTGTCCGAGTAAGGCGATGTCGGCGAGGAGGACTTTGTTTTTGAAACGCGTCGGTTTCTAAATGAAAGCGACACGATTGCTAGCGTCGCTACTAGCGCCGCGCGGCGATTGATGTTCAGACGTTGGCCCAAGAAGAGGAGTTCTTATGAGAGCGGACATTGTAGCGGCTAGCGCGGTATTTCCAGATTGGTGCAGAACGTTTAGACCGTCGATAGCGTTCAGTTTTTGTTCCGAAGAATGCAGTCCCGAGACTGGCCCGGCACGTTGTTAACCAGCAGATCGAGGCGGCCGAATTCCTTGCGGATGCGTTCCGCCGCGGTGGCGATCGAGACTCGATCCGTCACGTCCAGTTGGAGCGCGATGGCGCCAGGCCCGATATCTTTGGCCGCAGCCTCGCCCCGCTCAAAGTTGCGCGACCCGACCAGCACAGTGACGCCGTTTGTCACGAGTGCCTTTGCGACCTGAAATCCCACTCCTTGATTGGCCCCGGTGACCAGGGCGATGCGTTTGTCCTGCATGACGACCTCCTTCATTCATTTCAAATAGGCAACGTCTGCCGCTCAAGATGCGACTGTAGCCAGGACGTCGGGGTACCGCATGCGCTCAAGATCTGCAATCAGGCCGGGACGGGCCGGGTTCCACCCAAGTTTTTGCCGTGTCTGGGCGCCTGAGGCGGCAAGATCGTTGCCGGCGAATACGCTCAACCACCCAAAATGAGCCTGCGCCTCTTCTGGCGATAGGGAGGTCACAGCCACTTTCAATCCTTTGCCAATTGTTTCTGCGATATCCCGCAGAGCCACGCCTTCTTCGGCAACGGCGTGATACTTTGCTCCAGTCTCGTGCTTTTCCAGTGCAAGCCTGTAGAGATGTGCCACATCCAGAACATGGGCTGCTGCCCAACGGTTGCGTCCCTCCCCTACATAGGCAGACACACCTTTTTCCCGCGCCAAAGCGATTAGATAGGTGACAAGACCCGCCTTATTCGTGTCGTGAACCTGGGGAAGACGTACGACCGAAGCATTTACGCCCTTGGCAACCAGACTAAGAGCCGTCTGTTCCGAAACACGTGGAAATGGGAAGTCCGACGGAATGACATTGTCTTCGGTTGTAAGCTGGCCAGGAGCGGCCAATCCAGCTAGTCCCGATGTGACAATGAGAGGCCGATTGGAACCGACCAGCACGGAGGCCAGAGCTTCGATGGCGCGTCTGTCGATCTCGCAGTTTTCTTGAAATTTTGAGAAGTCGTGAACGAATCCAAGATGGATGACCGCCTCCGAAGCGGCGGCTCCCTTGCGCAAGCTATCGAGGTCTTCGAGCGAACCGCGATGGACATCCGCACCGATAGCGGCTAAAGATTTTACTCCCGCATCCGAATGAGCCATGCCTAGGACTTTATGTCCGGCAGAGATCAGTTCTTTCACAGTCGGAGTACCTATAAAACCTGTCGCACCCGTAACGAAAATACGCATATTAAAACTCCTTTTCTGGTTTACCGATTGAGTTAAGGTTGGCAAGTACTTCAGAAGGAATGCCCAGCGCCGCGGCCTGGAGATTCTCCCGAAGATGCTTGCGGGAAGACGTTCCCGGAATCAGCAGGATGTTGGGTGAGCGATGTAGAAGCCAGGCCAGTGCAACCTGCATCGGCGTAGCACCGAGGCTCGCGGCGATATCAGACAACTCTGCTGACTGCAGTGGCGTAAAACCACCGAGCGGGAAGAACGGCACGTACGAAATACCGTCGCGAGCGAGATCATCGATGAGCGCGTCATCGGCTCGATGCACCAGGTTGTAGTGATTCTGTACGCACACAATCGGCACGATCCCCCGCGCTTCTGCGACCTGAGCGGGCGTGACATTACTCACCCCGATATGCCGGATCAGCGCCTTCTGCTGGAGTTCGGCCAAAACGGTGAGCGGAGCCTCCATCGAACCCTCCGCTGGTTCGTGAATGCTGAACATGCTGCGCAGGTTAACTACATCCAGCACATCCACTCCCAGGTTGCGAAGATTGTCGTGAACTTGCGCAGTCAATTCCTCGCTCGAAAAAGCCGGAATCCATGACCCATCCTCGCCGCGCCGAGCGCTGACTTTGGTGACGATTACGAGATCGTCGGGATACGGAGACAGCGCTCTTCGTATGATCTGATTTGTGATGTGCGGACCATAAAAATCCGCCGTGTCGATGTGGTTCACTCCATTCGCAACAGCTTCTTGCAGTACGGCAATCGCTTCGTCGACATTTCGAGGAGGCCCCCATACCAATTTGCTGCCATCTCGCCCCGCAAGTTGCATGGCTCCGTAGCCCAAGCGATTTACTGTTATTGAAGTGCCAGGCAGTGTGAAGCTCCCCGCGATATTCATCTGTTCAATCATTCTGTTCCTCCCGATGCTGTTTACTCCTTGCTTAAAGAGCGGAGCAAGAAACACTCTCCCACCATTTCTTCACTCTTCTTCCAGAGCGCCTCAGCCGTTTTCGCATCAACCGCGTAACTGCGGACTCCTTCAACCATGGAACTCGTGGGAACTTCATCCGGCACGATCTCGGCGACGTGGCAGTTCTCGCAATACCTGCCTCCGATCTCGTCTGCCGGAGCGACCACGCCGGCCCATACTGAAGTTGCGGCGCCTTGTGCCACACTCTTCCTCTGCAAAGGCGGCTTGCCCGCGGCGGCGAGTTGCTGATTGATCTGGTCGACTCTCGCCTGCAGCCAGCTTGGGCTCAAATGGCGAACTAATTCCGTTTCGATGATGCCCGGGTGTACGGCCGCGGCGCGCACGCCACGTTCCCGATGTCGCTTATCGAAGGCAACCGCGAAGAGGATGTTCGCGGTTTTCGACCTGCCATAAGAAACGAACGGATCGTATTCCGTTCGTTCAAAGTTGGGATCGTCGAGGTCGACGTTGGAATAACGATGACCCGCAGACGACACATTGATCAACCGCCCTCCAGTTCGAATGAGCGATGCAATGCTGTTAACCAGAACAAAGTGGCCCAGATGATTCGTGCCGAACTGCATCTCAAAACCGTCGGCCGTCTTACCGAACTTTGTTGCCATCACGCCGGCATTGGCGATGATGACGTCGAAAGGTTCCGCTTTCGCCAGCAGTTTGTCGGCGCATTCCCGCACGCTTTTGAGATTGGCCAAATCGACTTCGATCAACTCGAAACTGCCACCGTTAGCCGTAGCGTCCTTACGCAACTGTGTGGTCGCGGCCTCAGCCTTGGTCAAATCCCGCGCACCCCCCACAACGTGCGCGCCATGGGTGGCAAGTGACTGCACAGTTTCAATTCCAAGCCCGGCGGAAACGCCGGTGACAAGAATCCGTTTGCCGCTAAGGTTTATTCCCGTTAAAACATCGTCCGTGGTTGAGGCTGCTCCAAAGACTTCCGATATTGCTGGCATATTGTTTCCTCCTAAACACTCTGTACTTCCGTCAAAAGGGACGAAGCGTTCACTCGGCTGGCGAGCCGGCTCGAAGCCTTCGCAGTGATCGCACGCCATTCGCGAATCGAAGACGGAAGGCGGTCGCTCTCGCTCAGTTCGATTAGCCAATCCTCGGCAGACATCGCCGCCTGTTCCGAGCCGAACAATTTAGTCACGGCCCTAAAGAATGCCGACAACTCGCGCTCTGCCATCGTCGCGAAGTCGCGACAACCCGGAGTCGTGAAATCACGATTGGACTTCGTCAACCGTGGATTGAAAGCGGATGCGTCCATAAGATTCGCCTCTCAAACTTGGAGATCGAAGACCGTGGCGAAAGCGCTCTTGACAAGCCGTCGCGTTCCTAATAAAACGGAGAGTGTCTCCGAATCAGTAGATAAGATAACCGGAGATACTCTCCGGTTGCAACTTTTTTTATGCCCGCCAAGAATCAGAAGATTGCCCCTCGAAAACCGCGCACCGACGCGCAGCGGAACCGCGAGCGC